>NZ_JAEMNV010000001.1 GCF_016482825.1 Antrihabitans stalagmiti
CGGCATAGGAACCTTCATGATCAACGGTCCCGCCGCGCCTGCGCCCACACCTGAATTCTTCGGCGTGTCGCATATCAAACCCGCAGCTCAACCCACCTGACTATCGACTTTGCCTCACCCCTGTGGACTTCGATACTGCCGTTGCCTGTGCGGAATAGTGCAGATGGAGAACGGTAGTCGACTGCGGAGTTGGATCTGTGTCAGTCGGAGTGAGCGCTTCGTTTGCATCGCTGGCCGGCTCTCCTTGGTTGAACTGGCCGCGAATCGCTCGACCTCTTCGGCTGGAGCCAAGCGGACCGCCTGCATGCTCGTGCTGAGGTAGCGGCTTGTTCGTCTCGTTTTGCCCGTTAGTCCAACAAACGGCGAGGAACCGCCAGGTGACGATCGGCCTCCAGTCCAGTGGGGGGCCGTACTCGTGTCCTTTAGATGATCTCGAATGCGCTTGAATCTAGGTTGAACGGTTACATCGTCAGTCTCATGCCGTAAGGCAAAGCTGCCTCCGCGATTGGTAGACAACTGCGACGGCTCGAATTCACTTTGGCCTGCCGGAGCGGTGGACCAGCAAAGTCCGAGTGGGTTTGCAATGTTCGATACCGCTGGTCTACCAGCGTTCTGGGGTCGAACCGGGCCTAACTCGCGGCCAGCGGTACGCCGCGTCGGCACCCAATTCGGTTGCCGCACGGGCGAAGAATCAGCTGTCGCGATCCACAGAAACGGTAGTCTCGGATGCCCTCGAACGGGCAGAACTGTCGCCCGGGTCGTGTACGTCGGCGACAGTTGTCGGCTAGATCTCTCGCACTTCGGCTGCATTGCGGTACCTTCGGTTCCCAACCCCGGGTGAACGTCGGCTTCGCACGCAAGTGTTTGGTGCATGTACTTCGATAGGTTTCAATGATGTGGGAGCACAACAGAATTCAGCTTCAGGGTAGTTTGCCCGGGGCGAATCGGCCGCCGTTGTTCGCTGAAATGACTAAGGCGGTCAGCGGGCTTGTCTAGTTTTTCTGAAAAAAATACGTGACATGGGGTACCGCATACATGTACTGTTCTGAGAAGCTCGAACCGGCAGTAGACGAGCTTGTGCGGCGGAAGGCAGCGGCGTCGCGCGTTGCTGTTCCGGGTGCCGGCGACCACAAGGAGCCGTCGTTGACGCTCCCGATGAGGCCCAACGCATACTGCGTTCACAGTGTGTGATAGCAAACGTATCTACTGGAGGAATACCAATGACTACGGCTCGCAGATCCACTTCTCTGAATCCGGCCGACCACGGCAAGCCCGCACCAATCGCCCCGGTGGACCGAGTCAAGCTCCGCCGAATCAAGTTCGAATTCGGCGAGCCAACTCCGATGGTGCGCCACTTCGCGAACAACGACCTCGTTTTCAGCCACCTGATCGCGATGCTATCGATGTCGTTTCCACCTGGCGAGGAGTTGTTCATCCGGTCGGTGCGCCGATACAGCGACCAGATCAAGGACCCTGCTTTACGCCAGCAGATTCGCGGCTTCATCGGTCAGGAGATGTCGCACGGACAAGAACATCGTTCCCTCAACGACAAGCTCGTGGAGATCGGTTACAGCACCAAGTTCATGAATGCAGTCTTCAAGCCGATTCAGCGCTTGGAAGATTGGCTACCCAGCCTCATGCCTTTGGCGATGACCGCGGCCGCTGAGCACTTCACGGCGATCCTCGCTGAGCGCATCCTGTCGAATCAAGAGGTGCAAGACATGGCCCACGATCCGGAGGTCAAGAACCTGCTGATGTGGCATGCACTCGAAGAGGTCGAGCACAAGGCGGTGGCTTTCGATGTTTACAAGACCGTCGGCGGTACCGAGTGGTTGCGGATTGCGATGATGGCGGGAATGTCCAGCCTTGCATTCCCACTCATCGCTGTGGCGACGTTGGTGTCGCTGGTCCAGGATCCCGATGGGCGCAATCCGGTGCGGATTGCACGCGGAACTGTCGCGACGCTGCGAGGGCCGCTTTTCAAAGGGTTGACGCCACCCCTGCTGCGCTATATGAAGCCGGGCTTCCACCCGTCCGACATCGACAACGAGGCGCTTCTGGAGTACTGGCGCGCTGAATTGTTCGGTGCCGAGGGCACTCTCGTCGACCATCTCAAATAATGAAAAACTGACAACGACAGGATCCCGCGCATGACCTCGAGTACGCAAGTCGAGACGACGGCCAGTTCTGAAGAAGAGGTTCCCGATCACGAAGTCGTCGTCATCGGGGCCGGGTTCGGTGGAATTGCCTCCGCTATCGCCCTGCAGCGTAAAGGCATCCACGACTACCTGATAGTGGAGAAATGGGGCGACGTCGGAGGGACTTGGCTGGCCAACACTTATCCTGGTGTGGCAGTGGACATCCCGTCGTTCATCTACAGCTTCTCCTTCGAGCAGCGAGCAGATTGGTCGCGCGTTTTCGCCCCAGGCGCGGAGTTACTTCGGTATGCGAAAGACATTGTCGCCAAGCACGGCCTGCGTGAGAAGTTACGCGTGAACACCAAGATCGAACACGCTCAATTCGATGAGACGCAGAACCTTTGGCGGCTGCGTACCGACGGCGGGGAACAGATCACGTGCCGGTTCCTGGTTCCCGCCGTCGGTGGGCTCGAGCGGCCGAAGCTGCCCGACATCGACGGACTCGATTCGTTTGCAGGTTCGTTGATGCACACCGCACTGTGGGATCACGACGTGGATCTCACGGGAAAACGGGTCGCTGTCATTGGCACCGGCGCGACCTCGTTGCAACTGGTGCCGGCGATCGCCGAGCAGGTCGGCAGACTCACGGTGTTTCAGCGAACGCCGATCTGGTTGGGTCCTAAACCCGACGCGGAGATCGGGTCTCGTGGTCGACGAATTCTGGGCCGTCGAACTCTTCGGTCCGCATTCCGCGCTGTCGGCACGGTCGGAACAGAACTCGCTATGAGCACCATGCTGGTGGGACCGGCGTGGCTGAACGACCTCAGCAGACGCGCAACGGAGCATCAGATGCGCAAATGGATGCGCTCCCAGGTCGACGACCCGGTCACCCGCGAGAAATTGATCCCGCAGTATGGGTTCGGCTGCAAGCGTCCGTCCATGTCGAACACGTATCTGAAGACCTTCAATCGCGACAACGTGAGCTTGGTGACCGAATCCATCGAGCGGGTCACTGAGAAGGGTGTCGTGACGGTCGACGGAATCGAGCACGAGTTCGACGTGCTGATCTGTGCCACAGGTTTCAAGCTGTGGGACAAAGGGTCGATGCCGCCTTTCCCGGTTGTCGGACGCGGCGGTCTAGAGCTCGGAGAATTCTGGCAAAATAATCGATTCCAGGCCTATCATGGTGTGTCGATCCCGGACTTTCCTAACTTATTCCTTGTCATCGGGCCTTACGGGTTTGTGCTCGGTTCCTACATCTGGATGATCGAGGCCACCACAGCTCACCTGAGCCGGGCAATCGGTGAGGCGAACAAACGTGGTGCTACAAGTTGCGAAATCCGCCGAAACGTCCACGATGCGTACTTCAAGAAATGCTTGAAGCGACAAGAATCGAACATGTTGTTCACCCCAACATGCGCGGGGTCGAACACGTATTACCTCGACCACCACGGAGATTCGCCATTTCGGCCGTCCACCCATGGCGAAATGTACTGGCAGAACCGCCACTACGACCTGAACGACTACGTCTACGGCATAGAAACGCTTCGGCCCGCCATCCCGGCCGGAATAACCTCAACACGGCGCGTCGAGAATGGCGACCAGTGACTCGACTAAGCACGTTCGATTGTGGGTGCGCGGCTGATCCAGCAGCACTCCTGCGAAAGTCTGACGATGTTCCCCAGCCTGCTGGGTCATCCGTGCCGGCCGCCGTTTTGGTCCCTCATAGACGGCGATTTATGTGCGATTAATTCAGCCGAAATCTAGGGGTAAGGAATGACGGATGCAAATGTACATGCGACCGCTACGCGAGGCGCTCCAGACAGGGTAGCTGCCCCATATGTAAGGATCGTGCGAAAGAATTTCTCCGACTCGGTCGTCTCGAGTCTGCGAACGTTCGGCCGTGCAGTGGATGTCGCCAAGGAGTCCGTCGGTGGGGCGGCCCGCGATATTGTCAGTTTGAAGTTTCAGTGGCGAGAGATGCTTCAACAGTGCTGGTATCTGATCACTGTGACGGCGCTACCAGCGATCCTGATGGCGGTGCCGTTCGGCGTGATCGTGTCGGTGCAGGTCGGTAACTTGATTCATCAGCTCGGCGCGGACTCGCTTCTGGGGGCCGCGAGCGGACTCGGGGTGATCAAACAGGGCGCCCCACTGGCGACGGGTCTGCTGTTGGGCGGCGCAGGCGCCGCGGCGATCGCAGCGGATCTGGGCGCCCGCAACATTCGCGAGGAAATCGATGCGTTGCGCACAATGGGTATCAGCCCGATACACCGGCTCGTGATTCCTCGAATGGTCGCGATGGTGATTGTTGCGCCGATGCTGAATATCTTGATCATCTTCGTCGGCGTGTCGGCTGGGTACGCTGTGGCCGTCGGTGGGCAAGACGTGACACCGGGTAGTTACTGGGGAACGTTCGGTTCGTTTGTGACCCTCGCCGACGTATGGGTCTCCGTCCTCAAATCAATGATCTTCGGGTTTCTTGTCGTAGTGATCGCCTGCCAGCGCGGGCTCGAAGCTAAGGGTGGTCCACGCGGTGTCGCCGACGGTGTAAATGCCGCTGTGGTGCTGTCGGTAGTCTCGATCACCATCGTGAACCTATTGATCACTCAATTGGTCACGATGTTCATCCCAGTGAGGCTCGCCTGATGCCCCCTTCCGGTTACGCACCCAAACCTTTCGGCGCGGCGAAGCGAGTCTTCGGCAAACGCGGCAGGTCCTCGGCACCGGTCGAAACAATCGGCTTCGTCCTGAGTTTCGTGTGGCAAGCCTTGACGTCGATCCCGATGACGCTCAAGCGGTATCGCGCCGAGACAATGCGCACGATCACGGACATGACGTGGGGGCGAGGGTCGATCATCGTGGGCGGTGGCACGGTACCGATGCTGATAGTGCTCGGTATGGTTATGGGCGGTTCGGTCGGGATCGAATCGTTTGCGACCCTCGACATCATCGGAATGGGCCCCGTCACCGGCCTCGTCTCGGCATTCGCCAACACTCGCGAGTTGGCCCCGATCGCTGCTGGCATCGGATTCGCGGCCCAGGCCGGCTGTCGGATGACTGCTCAGATCGGATCGATGCGAATCTCTGAGGAAATCGATGCGCTGGAAGCGATGGGCCTGCGGTCGATACCTTTCGTTGTCACGACCAAGGTGATCGCCGGGGCAATCGCGATCGTGCCGACGTTTCTGATCGCGTTGATCCTGAGCTATTTCTCCTGCAGCCTGGTCATCGTTTTGCTGCACGGACAAGCCTCCGGCGTATACGACCACTATTTCTTTCAGTTCATCAGCGGCTGGGACGTGACCGCAGCGGTGATCAAAGTGCTCGTCTTCTGCATCGCCGTCATCCTGATCCATTGCTACCAAGGCTTTTTCGCGACCGGCGGACCGGAGGGGGTGGGTATTGCATCTGGTCGGGCTGTTCGCGCGAGCTTCGTGGCGATCATCGCCCTCGACATGTTGCTGACCCTCGCGCTGTGGGGTTTCAATTCATCGATCGAATTCACGGGATAGGGCTATGCCGATATACGGAATTCCAGGCGTATCGACCACTAAGCGCCGCTCACAAGTAACGGGTGTGCTTGCTCTAGCGGTGGTCGCGGTGGTGGCGATCTCCTGGATCGTGATCGACAATGCCCGCGGGGACAACCGGATGGAGATCGTTCTACGGACGGATCGGATCGGGGACGGAATCGCGCCAGGTACCCAAGTCCGTCTCGACGGGGTGAACGTCGGCTCGATTGCCGCGATTGACAGTGGGGAGGCCGGGCGACAGCTGATCACCTTGAAGCTCAACCAGTCACAGCTTTTCGGCGTCACCGATAACCTTGCCATCGACTACGCACCGGCAAATCTCTTCGGGATCAGCGAGGTGGAGCTGAAACGCAGGGACGGCGGTTCGCCGTTGCAGGAGAACGCGATAATCGACCTCAGCGACGATCCGGCTAGGGCGCAAGACGCCACCATGGGCGCGCTTATACGGTCCCTCTCGCAGACGAGCACCGAGGTGCTCACCCCGCAGCTCGCCGAAAACCTGACGAGGGTTGCCGCCAATCTCGGGTGGTTCACCCCGCTGATCGAAGCCATGATCGCGACCGGTCAGAACCTCGCCGATACACAGAAATACCCCGTCTCGTTCCTACTCGGTCAGTACGGATCTACGCTGACGGGCGCCGCCGAGCTGATCGATGGCACCGTCAAGCTGCTGGACCGCTTCAAAAACATCGAAGTGTTGCGAACTCAGCGCGATCTGTTCGACACCGGTGTGAACACCATCGCGAAGGATTTCTTTCCGGCTGTCGCCAACACGCTATTCACAGCGCAGCGTTACCTCACCGGCTACGCCGACATGCTGACGCCGATTCTGAACATCACGAGTCAGATGGTGCCCTCTCCGCAACTATCCGGCTCCCAGCTCCGCGAAATACTGGACCGACTGGACAACTCGTTCACAGAGACACCGGACGGACCGATACTCAACCTGGCGCTGACCCTGCGTGGCGTCCCAGCGTTGTCGGTACCACTGCTCGGGACCTCTTCGGCTCCTCTAGCGGGAGGCGCGCGATGAAATCAGTCGTCCAAGTTTCGTGGAAGTTGACACTGTTCACGGTCGTCATCGCTGTGTTGCTGGTGTTCGTAGTCCAAGCGGTCAAACGGCCAGTGTCGGGAGACACCCATGATTACGCTGCTCTTTTCACCGACGCTAACGGACTCAAGTCCGGCGACGACGTGCGCATGTACGGCGTACAAGTCGGCAAGGTGCAGTCGATCGCGCTTGACGCCAACCAGGCGGTGGTGAGATTCACCCTGCAACGCGAGCGAGCGATCTACGACACGAGCAAACTCGCGATCCGCTATCAGAATCTCACCGGCCAACGGTACGTCGACATCCAGCAACCGGCGGTGTCGGCTACTGAGATAGCGGCGAGAACGACGATCGGACCGTCGCAGACCATTCCGTCTTTCGATATCACAGCACTTTTCAACGGGTTGGAACCCGTTCTCGCCGAATTCTCACCGGGCGCACTGAATCAATTCGCGGAGACCATGCTCGCCGTGATCGAAGGTAACGGCGCTGGAATCGGACCGGCACTCGAGTCGATCGAGACGCTGAGCAACTACGTCACCGACCGCCAAGCCGTCATTTCGGTCCTTTTATCGAACCTGAGGGCGGTCTCCGACAAGATCGGCGGGAAGTCGGGGCAGCTGGTCTTGCTGATCACAAAACTTTCGACTTTGATCGCCACGTTGCACGACAAGATCGGCAGCATTATCGAATTCGCACTCATCGCTCCACCCATCTTGGGGCCGATCAACGATCTACTTGCCACCCTGGGGCTTACAACCGAGACCAATCCCGATTTCGACACTGATATCAAGTTACTGTTCCCCGATCCGCAGCACGCGGTCGAGGTTCTCGGCCGCTTACCTGCGCTGCTTCAAACGCTCAATGCCCTCATCCCTGACACCGGGCCGGGCGTGAATCTCACCTGCACGAACGGGGACACGTCGGCTCCGGGACCCCTGGACGTGCTCATCGGCGGGCAAAGGATATCGATATGCAAACGGTGAATCAAATCTCGCCCAGAAGGATTCGCTTCGCGAGCGACAAGCCGATTCTTCACGGTGCCGCACTTGAGCGACACGAGCTGCGGTGGGGCATTGCAGGTGCAGTTGTCGTTGCGCTTGCCCTCGTCGTCAGTGCTGTCATCTTCGTTGTGCCATTGGGCAAGTCGACCTACACCGCCGATCTGTCCGAAGCCGGATCGATCAAAGTGGGAGATGGCGTTCGACTCGCAGGAGTGCCGGTCGGGAAGGTGACATCGCTCGAGCTGCAATCCGACACCGTCCAGATGACATTCACCGTCGACAGTGACGTCTTCCTTGGCGACCAGACATCGCTCGACATCCGAATGCTCACCATCGTGGGTGGCCACTACGTTGCAGTCACTCCTGCGGGCACATCCGCATTGGGAAATAGATCGATTCCAGCCGACCACGTCCGGCTGCCGTACAGCCTTTCCCGGGTGTTTCAGGATGCCGCCGCGCCTATCGCCGATGTAGACGGCGAGACCTTACGCAAGAATTTCGCGGCCGCGCAGACGGCGATCACGTCGAGCCCGGACGGGATTCGGCGAACAGGGAATGCAATTGAATCGCTAGTCGACGTCCTCGACAAGCAGAACGACGACGTTTCCCGAATGTTGGCGTTTGTCGACGAATATCTGACCGCGATCAACGCGTCGAAATCGGTACTCGGAGACATGATCACGAGAATTAATCTGATGGAGACGATCGCGATCGACAAACGAGCGGAGATCGACGAATCGATTACTGTGATCGGTGAGGTGCTGTCGCGTATCGCGGCGCTCGAGCCGACGTGGCAGTCCACGTTGAAGCCGATGGCCCACAAACTTGCCGAAGCGATTCCCGAACTGGAGCGGCTGAGTGGGAAACTCGGGGGCGTTGTCGTGAGTGTGCAGGACTTGCTGTCGCGACTACAGAATCTGGTCTCACCGCAGGGTGGCGTTCTTGTCGACCAATCGTCGGCCACGATCGCGGCGCCCGATCTATGCATACCCGTTCCCGGAAAGGCGTGCTGAGACAATGGAGCGGCTGCTTGCTTCGCGCGGTTTAATGTCAATCTTTGGAGTGATCGTGACCGGCGCAATCGTGGTAGTCGCCTACTTCATCGTGTTCGATCCGGCCAAAAGGACTCAGAGTTACTGCGCCCTCATGCCCGACGCAGTCGGTCTCTACAACGGGAACCAGGTCACTATGCTCGGCGTGGCGGTCGGCACCGTGACCGGTATCGAACCCCAGGGCGAGGCAGTGCGCGTCGACTTCGATGTAGATGCCGTCCATCCGTTGCGCGGAAACATATCGGCGACCACGGTGTCGGACACAATTGTGGCCAACCGCAACCTGGCCGTAATCGGTGATGCCAACGCGAGTGTGGACTGGGACCCGAACACGTGCATCACACATACGCTTACGCCCAAGAGTTTGACTCGAACATTGAACGCGCTCAGCGAACTCGCCGACGAACTCAACGGATCCGATGATCCCGCAGAAAACGCTCGGATCGCCAACGGGATCACCGCATTCGACAACGCAACCGCCGGCACCGGTCCACAGATCAACGACCTGATCCACAAGCTCGGTAGGGCACTGAGCTCACCTGATGCAGCGATCGGGCACATTGGGGCGCTGGTCGACGCGCTCAGCTCCCTGTCGGCGAGCGTTTCCACCGGTTGGGGCGACATCAAGGACATGCTTACTCGATTTGCCGTGGTCCTCGAACAGGTGAACTCAGAAGTATTGGCACCGGTGGCGCCCATCGTCGATGACCTCCGCGCCATCATCCCGTGGCTCAACGACGTCACCACCAAGTTCGGCGGCCCTATCCTGCAGGTCCTCGATGCCTCGGTTCCACTGCTTCATTTCATCGGCGCCAACGTCGGCACCATTGAGGAAATCATCCGGATGATTCCGCCGGTTGCCGGAGCCTTCCAACGTTCGACCGACCCTCACAGCGGCAAGCCCGCCCTGACGTATGCCCCACCGAGCGTTGCTATTGCGCAGTCGAACGCGAACCAGGTGTGTTCAGCGGTGAACGTGATCGCTCCCGGTCGGTGCGCGTCCTCGGCGGACGGGCTCGCGGACGTACAGCTAGTCCAGTTCGTACTCGCCGTAGCCGGTGCGCGATGATCGCGCCGGCGCGAGTTCGCGTTTCGCGGAGGCTTGCGACCGTGGTCGCTTTACTTTTGGCAGCAGCCGTGACTCTGAACGGTTGCGCGTTCGACCCGTCCTCAGTGCCATTGCCCGGAACTACAGTGTCTGGAGAGAGTTACCGCGTCCGAATCGAGTTCGAAAATGCACTGAATCTACCGGCGCGCGCCAAAGTGGCGTCCAACGGTATCCGGGTCGGCACCTTGCGCTCTGTGACACTCGTGGATCCGACCGAAGCACACGACGGGTATGTCGTCGCTGATGTCGACATCGCGAAATCGGTCAAGCTCCCACCCGCAACAACCGCGGAGCTCCGCCAAGCTACAGTCCTCGGCGATATCTATATCGCGCTCATTACGCCGTCGAACGGCTTCGACAATCCGATTCCCGACGGCGGAACCATCACACGAGAGCAAACGAAACCTGCACTGCAGATCGAAGACACGATGGCCGGCATTGCAACCTTCGTTCAAGGCGGAGCAATCCACGAAATGCAGGACATCATCACCCGGATGAACTCTGTGCTGCCTGCGGATCCGAAGGAAACGGCCAGGATATTCCAAGTTGTCGGTGCAGACGTTCAGGACGTATCCGCAAACCTTGACCAGGCAGACGCGTTCCTCGACGGAATGCAGGCCACCACCGGTGTCGTTATGGAAGATTCGACCATACTCGCCGAACTACTCACTGAAGCGGGCGTCGCTCAAGCGACCGACGCAATGACGTCGCTCATCGGGCTCTTGGGCCTCTACGACGGGTTCGCAGCGATCACGCGTTCTTTGGCGTGGGTGTCACCACTCGCGGCAGCGGGCAACGCTGCAGCCAAGGCGTTCATGCCCCTTGCCTTCACAGCGCGACCTTTGGATCTGCAGGCACCGTCGAATTTGAACAGGTTGGTGGCGTTAATTCGCGAAAAAGTCATTCCCTTCGCCGATCACGGACCGAAGGTGAACATCGTCGGCGTCGACATAGAGGGTTCACCTGCCGTCGCGGAACTG
Organism: Antrihabitans stalagmiti; assembly: GCF_016482825.1. GTDB lineage: Bacteria > Actinomycetota > Actinomycetes > Mycobacteriales > Mycobacteriaceae > Antrihabitans > Antrihabitans stalagmiti. Next base: position 10,870 of record NZ_JAEMNV010000001.1, read on the forward strand.
TCCAACGAAGGCCAAGTCGATCGAATTATCGACACTCTCAGGATGATCGGGGCAGTCCGATGAAGTTGAGCTCACTGGTGTCACTCACTGCGATCGCGTGTGTGTTGGTGTTCGGTATCGGCTACCTGACATTCGGTGTTGTACGCGTGGATTGGTTCAAGGACTACACGACCGCGACCATGCTGCTGACGAACTCGGGGAGCCTCGCTCCGCGGTCCCCAGTGCTTCTCAGAGGTGTCAAGGTAGGCGAGATCACGTCGGTCGACAACGTCGACGGGGGAGTCGAGGTGAAATTCCGGGTCGACGACAAATTTCGGATTCCCACGGCGAGCACGGTCATGATCGAGAATCTCTCCGCGCTCGGCGAACCGTATGTCCAATTCACTCCTACTCGGGACGGCGGACCCTATCTCGAAAGCGGCGAGCGAATCGACACCAAAACAATCCAGATGCCGCTGTCGATCCCTGAGGTCGCCCGAACAGTGACCAATCTACTGAACCAACTCGATCCGAAGGCGCTCAGCAGTATCGTCAACACGCTCGATCAGGGTTTGGCCGGAACCGAATCGATAATTCCGCAGCTGGCAAAATCGACCAACCTATTGGCCGCCACCATCCTGAGTCGAAGCCCACAAATTCGCAGCACGATGACCGATCTACAGGCGATCGGCGCGGATATGGAATGGGCCGGCCCCTCGATGGCCGCGGCGGGCCCAGAATGGGGCAATTCCGGAACCCAGGCAGACCTCATCGCTGAGGCGATCGGGAAACTAGCGAGGATCGGCAAAATTCCCGACGACTATGTATTAGGCAACGGGCTGGTGCCGTTCTTGAACAACGTGTCGGCCTACCTGATCGAGGTCGGTCCGGACTTGCAGAGACTTGTGCCGATCATCCAACCGCTCGCCGCCGCATCAGAGGCGTCGATCCCGCAAATCGACATCAGCGCGCTAATTTCGCAAGCGCTGAACGCTACCGGTGACGACGGCGCGCTTCGTCTGCAAATAAATATCAAATGATCTCCACCGCAACAAGATCGGAACACCGATGATACCCCCCGCAGCAAACAGAACAGAGAAGCGGATAGCAGAGGACGACGATCCGAAGACCTCCGGTGCAGCTCCAAATTTAGCTACTACCATCCATGACCGCGAGCGGGCGACTATCTCGATCCGAACCTCGACCATGGTCTACGGTGTGGTCATCGTTGTGTTGGTTGCCGCGGTGTCGGCTTTCGGCGGGCTTTGGCTCTCGGCCAAAAGCGATCTGAGTGACAGGGACGCGAGGGCCGCCGCCGATCAGCGGGCCGAACAGGTGGCAACTGACTACGCAGTTGGCGCATCGAACATCAACTTCCAGGACGTCGGTGCGTGGCTTGGGAAACTGAAGGCCAATACGTCGCCGCAACTCGGTAACAAGTTCGACGCGACAGCACCGCAGTTACAGGAAATCCTCGTCCCGCTCCAGTGGACTTCGACAGCCGTCCCCATCGACGCCGTGGTCGAGTCCGAGACCGACGGAATCTACAAGGTCAACGTCTTCCTCAACGTGACGTCCACGAGCGCGCAGACTCCAGCGGGTGCGCAAACCACGGTCACCTACAACATCACCATCGACACAAACTCGGATTGGCTGATCACCGACGTCGGCGGAATGGACGGTGCTTTACCCGCGAAGTGACCTCGAATTGGGCGATTCCCGCCCACGCCGAATCAACGCCCTCACTCCAGATGATCCCGTCAGGCGCTGACTGACGATGTCTGTAGGCCCCAGGGAAGGATCAGTACCGTGTCGATAGCTATCAGTTCGGATCACCTTCAACTTGCAGAGTCGGTGCGATCGCTGACCAAGCGGACCGTCACTTCCGCCGACCTACACGAAGCCCTCGATGCGGAGGTGAAGATCCTGCCCGCCTACTGGCGCGCGGCTGCAGACATTGGGCTATTCGGGCTTCATCTTCCCGAGCAGTTCGGCGGTCAGGGGTTCGGATACTCCGAATTGGTGGTGGTCATCGAAGAACTCGGGCGATCCGCCGCACCTGGTCCGTTCGTGCCGACGGTGCTGGCGGCCGCCGTCGTCGAGCTGAGCAGCAACAGTGACGCGAAGGATGAGCTTTTGCCGCCCCTCTCCGATGGTTCACAATGCGCGGCGACGTCGCTACGTTCCAACGTGGTCGGGCGGATCGAAAACGACATGCTTCACGTCGAAGGCACCGCCAGTTCGGTAGTCGGCGCCTCGGCCGCAGACGTTGTAGTGCTGCCGGTTTCGCTCAGAGCAGGCGAAACGCGACCGACGTGGATTGCACTGGATGCCGCCGACCTAACCGTTCGTGACGTGGAGAGCGTCGACCTTTTGCGTCCCATCGCAAACATAGAAATAGCCGCGCAGGTTGTTCCTGCTAGCAGGGTGCTCGGTGTCCTCGACGTGGCGAGGCTACGCAGCATCGCCGCCGTTCTCTATTCGGCCGAGGCGGTCGGGGTCGCATCGGCGTGTACGCACATCGCATCGGAGTATGCGAGGGTGCGCCACCAGTTCGGTCGGCCCATCGGCCAGTTCCAGGCTGTGAAGCACAAGTGCGCAGCGATGTTGGTCGACGCGGAGCGAGCAGCCGCTGCCGTTTGGGACGCAGCCCGCGCGCTCGACGATGCCACCTCGAGCCATGTTGACTTTTCAGCCGCAATCGCAGCCGTGCTCGCACCGCGTGCGGCCCTCACAAACAGCCAGAACACTATCCAGGTGCTAGGTGGTATCGGGTTCACCTGGGAACACGATGCCCACATCTATTACCGGCGTGCCATCGGAATCGCCGCCGCAATCGGGCGTAGCGCAGACTGGAGTCGCACGGTCACGGAGCGCGCGATCGAGTCGGGTTTGCCCTCGATCGAGGTGACACTGTCGGACGATGCCGAGTGTCGACGGGGCGAGATCCGGTGCGCGGTAGCACAACTGGCCGCCGTCCCGGCGAACGAGCGTACCGAGCGGATCGCCGCCGGGGGTTGGGTTCTGCCGCACCTGCCGGTCCCATGGGGTCGTAATGCCAACGCAGTCGACCAGGTGATCATTCAGCAGGAGTTCAAGGCAGCCAAGATCGTGCGACCCGAGATTGCGTTGGCCAACTGGATGGTGCCCTCGCTGATCGCGTACGGCACATCCGAACAGCAGCAGCGCTTCTTGCCACAGACCCTTCGCGGTGAGGTGTTCTGGTGTCAGTTGTTCAGTGAGCCGGGCGCAGGGTCGGATCTTGCATCCTTGACGACCAAAGCCACCAAGGTGGTCGGCGGTTGGCGGTTGACCGGTACCAAAGTGTGGAATTCGTTGGCCCAGTTCGCTGATCGGGGTTTCTGCTTGGCGCGAACCGATCCAACGGCTCCGAAGCACGAAGGGATCACCTATTTCCTGATCGATATGAAAGCGGCTGGCGTCACCGTGAAACCGCTGCGGGAGCTGACGGGATCTGCGCTGTTCAACGAAGTGTTCCTCGAGGACGTTTTTGTCTCCGACGAGGATGTCGTCGGCGAGGTGAACAAGGGGTGGGAGGTCACCCGCAACACGCTTTCGAACGAGCGAGTGTCACTGTCTAACAAAGATCTTCCGCTCTACGCGAGTTGCAATGACGTCGTGCGCTACGCGCAGAAAACCGAACTCGACGCCATTGCTCAAGATCGCATCGGACGCCTCGTTGCCGAGGGCTACACAGTTCGTCTACTCAACTTGCGTTCCACAATGCTGCAGATCGACGGTACCGATCCCGGCGCATCGTCGAGTGTGGCGAAGCTGCTGAACATGCGCTTCGGCCAGCACGCCGCCGAGGTCGTGCACGCCGAATTCGGGCACGAGGGCGCATCCGCGAACGAATCCCAAACTGCCGGTAAATGGGCCAGCTACCTGCTCGCGAGTCGGGCAACCACAATCTATGGCGGCACGACTGAGATACAGCTGAACATCATCGCCGAGCGTCAGCTACACCTGCCACGAGATCCAGTACCGATCGAACTGTGACTCTGCATTTCGAGTCCTGCGGCTGACTCATCGTGCGCTCCAGGGCTGCGCGGACTTTCGATCCACGACCAGCAGTCGCGATGCGAACGATCGGCGAGATAACCCGGTAGCGACGAAACGGGAAGCGTGCGCTTGGGTGTGTAGCAGGAGCCCTCACCGCAGGAGGCACCGCAAGCTCGCTCGCAACGGCATCACCGATACGGGGAGGCCCGGACTCATTCTTTCGAATATTGCTGCCTAACTTGTGATTTAGCCTCAGTGCCACCACTTCAAGCCGTTCGGCTCGATGCGGCGAGCGAGTCGCAATCATTGGATCGGCAACGGCGAGTCCCGCATCGCCGGAGTCGCGAGACGGCATACGGGCTCTCCACGGCGATCGGGCCGCTCGGCCGGCACGATGACTGTAACGACGTTCGATGCCGGTGGCGAGCTGGGCAGCGGCGCCACCTATTCCCGACAACTATAGGTTAGGATACGATACCGATAGTATCGAATCTGGAATGATGATCGGTCCTCTCCCTTGGGAAGGGAAATCCGAGGTGAACTGGGCGCTTCCGCAATGGTGCGCGTGGGACCGACATTTTGAGTAGTCAGGTAGGGGTCAGTGAAGGCCAACAGAGGCATGAGTTTCGATCGGCTGGGGCACTTCGTTGTGCGCGCAAGATGGTGGGTGATCGGCTTCTGGATCGTCTTGGCGGCGGCGTTGAACATCGCTTTTCCTCAGGTGGAGAGTGTCGTGCGCGAACAGTCGGCTCCTGCTTTCCCTCCTGACTCGCCCACATTCGCAGTTCTGGACAGGATGGCGAAGGCATTCGACGAAGAGGGTTCCCGCACGACGGTCATCGTGGTCCTGGAAGACAAGTCCGGCCTGGATCAAGGTGACGAGCAGGTCCTGAGAAATCTGGTTGCAGCGCTGAAGGCGGACACCGAACACGTCCTCAGAGTGCAGGATTTCCTTGACGAGCCGCAGGGGAAAGCGCTCTTCACCAGCCACGACAACCAGTTGTGGTATCTGCCGGTCGGCATTCAGGGCGACATCGGTACGCCCGACGGCAACGCTTCAGACCTTAGGGTCCGAGATATAGTCGCAGAGACGACCCAAGACTCGAACCTAGAGACGCGGGTGACGGGGCCGCCAGCCACAGGTACCGACATGGTAGTCATCGGTGAATCCAGCATGGCGTTGATCACGGTGGTGACCGGAGTCCTTATCACGCTGATTCTGCTGCTGATCTATCAGTCGCTCGTGACCGCCCTGCTTCCGCTGATGATGATCGGAATAACGCTCGTGGCAGCGAGAGGAGTTGCGGCCGCGTTGGGCCTCGCAGGGTTCGGCGTGTCGGCTTTTACAGTCGCGTTCATGACGGCAGTTCTGGCCGGCGCCGGCACCGATTACGCGGTTTTCCTCATCAGCCGATACCACGAGTTCGTCCGCGGTGGGCTCGCATATGATCGCGCGATAGGCGAAGCTGCGGGCGTAATCGGAAAGGTCATTGCGGCATCAGCGGCCACCGTGGCACTCGCGTGCGCGTCGTTGGCTTTCACGCAGCTAGGGTTCTTCGCCACCGCCGGTCCCGCGTGCGCAATAGGTATCACCCTTGCCTTTCTGGCGTCAGTCACGCTGCTGCCGGCGGTGCTTTCGGTAGCGGCGGGTAAAGGAAAAGCCCTGCCTAAACGCGACCGCACGGCTCGTGCCTGGAAGAGGGTCGGTGTGGCCGTGGTTCGACGGCCGGTGCGTGTCCTTGCGATGAGTCTGGTGCTTCTGCTGGGGCTGGCTGTGTGTGCAACCTTTATAGACGTTAGTTACGACGACCGCAGTGGTCTACCTGACGATCTGCAGAGCAACGAGGGTTACACGATGCTCGATGCGCACTTTCCCAAAGACTTTGTACTACCGCAGTATCTGGTGATCGACAGCGAGTCCAATATGCGGACGCCCGAAGGCCTCGCGGATCTCGAACAGATGGCTGCGCGAGTGGCGCAACTCCCGGGAGTCACAGCTGTTCGCGGAATCACGAGGCCCGACGGCAAGCCGCTGACGGAAAGCTCGGTCTCATATCAGGCAGGTCGCGTCGGGTCCGGCCTGGCCGATGCCGCCAGCGAGATCGATTCGCGCGCAGCAGAATTTACCCCAATGCTCGACAAAGTCGACCAGATGGTTGCAGCCATCACGGATTTGCGCGAAATGTCGGAGCCCGTGTTCGCCGCAGCGGTAGAAGCGAGCGACTTGCTAGACAGAGCAGGGGGTTTCGACGGGCTGGACGCCGGGTTAGCCGAGGTGCAGGGCGCGTCTGATCAGCTCGAGGCAATGAATGGTACGTTCGATGAATTCGCTAATGCCGCAATGCAACTTGCCGATCTTGCTAAGTCTGCCGAGCCGTTGATCAACGTACTTAATACCAGCTCAATGTGCGACGTCGATCCGCCCTGTGTACAACTGCGCTCTCAGCTCGAACTGTTCGTGGGGGTCGGCGACGATTCGCTCGGTGCCCGCGTAGCGCGACTGCGCGACGCGTTGACGACGCTGACTGGAGGGCCGTCGATCGCCGAAACCCTAGGAGAAGCTCGACATACCCTCGCCTCGGTAAAGTCTGCGATCGTTGCCCTCGGTGGAGACCCCAACGATCCTGGGGGACTGGTGAGGACGGCACAAGGAACCATCGGCACAATGGCAGTCGATGCGCAAGCCTTCGGTAGCCGCTTCGAAGAGCTTGGCCCCGCCAAGGATCAGCTGCAGGCTGGTCTCGAGCAGGCGGCCAACTATCTGCTGGAGCTGAAAGATAAAGCCTCCTCGCAAAACATGGCGGGATTCTACATTCCAGCCATCGTCGTCAACAGTATCGACTTTCAAACCGCGGCATCTGTGTTCGTCAGTGCGGACGGGCACGTGGCTCGCTATCTAATTTCGACGGAGTACGGGGCATTCGGCGACGAGGCAATCGAGCTGACCGGAAAGATTCGGCAGACGGCACAAGGCGCAGTGCCCAACACCAGTTTGGAGAACAGTACCGTCGAGGTTGCTGGTGCCACCTCATTGACCGAGGACGTCAAGAAATACCTGAACGACGACTTCCTACATATCATGATCACCACGTTGATCATCGTCGCGTTGGTTTTGATTCTGCTTCTGCGGGCGGTCCTCGCGCCGCTGTATCTGCTGATTTCGGTTGTGTTGTCCTATGTTTCGGCTTTGGGTCTGGGCGTTATCGTCTTTCAGCTCTTGTTGGGTCAGGAACTGTCTTGGATGTTGGCACCCATGGCCTTCATCGTGTTGGTGGCGGTCGGGGCGGACTACAACATGCTGCTCATTTCCCGGCTGCGGGACGAGTCGTCCCGAGGTATTCGCGTCGGCGTCATTAGAACCGTCGCGTCCACTGGCAGCGTCATCACCTCTGCCGGAATCATTTTCGCGGCGAGCATGTTCGGACTCATGGCAGGTCAATTCCAGGGCATGATTCAAATCGGTTTTGTGATCGGAGCCGGACTGCTGTTGGATACCTTTATCGTGCGAACAGTCACCGTTCCGGCCCTCGCCTCGTTGATTGGCCGTGGTAACTGGTGGCCTTCGAAAGTCTAAGGAAACCCGGAACCAGTCGACATTGCCCCAACTGGATTGAGGACCAAACGCATGACACAAGTGGCGTCGTCTCATGCGCGTCCGCTCGATCAAGATGCCGGTAGGTTCGCCGCCGCCGCCGCTCACGTGTTAGAGGTTGGGTACAGCGGGCGTGTGGTCAACATTGGCTTCATTGTTGCGACCGGCTTCGACGCTGATGGGTTTGCGAGATCCTCGCCATCGACATCACCAGCATCGAGGACTTTGCCGGAAAGTAGAATTCCGCGGCTCACCGGGGCGTTGCAATGTCAAATCGACGGTCAACCCATATGTTTGCCCGCGGTCGGTGCGCCCGGCACGAGATGGTAGCCCGATGCGGCACCCTTTCAGGGTGACTCTGACGTCGATCACCCCGAAGCGGCCTGACCGTTGGGTGCGGCCGTGCTGCATCCGGTAACGATCGAACCGAACCGAAATCGTTTGATGTGCAATGTAATCGGAAGGCCGACGCGCTCGCGACAAGCTTACCGAGTGTCGCCGCGCATCGGGACCACGCGCGTGGACCTGCTCGCATTCACATTCTTAGGTAGATCTTGGTTCAACAACCGCACAACGGTCGAACTAGGCACCGTCGCCGTACCGACGTAGTCGGCATCCTTGCCGACCGGACGGCCATCGTCCGCCTCGATGCCGTCGCACGTTCCGGGCACCGATATTGCCACCAACCTGATAAAGCGCCCGTCGCGTTTGATCCAGTCTGGCTCGTACGATCGCGTACGTTGCGCGAGGCGGACGAAACGCTGTGTTTGTTTGCGGCGTTGGCGATTGCCGACGATGGCGCCGCGCGCCGCTCGAATTCAATGTGATGATACTCAATATTGCTGCTATTTGAGATGGTCCACGAGAATGCCCTCGGCGCCAACAGTTCGGCTCGCCAACGCTCTAGGAGCGGCTCGGTATCGATGTCGCTCGGATGAGATCCCGGTTTGACGTATCGCAAGAGGACGGGTGTCATACCCTTGAAGAGAGGTCCCCGCAGCGTCGCCACGACTCCGCGGGCCACCCGGATCGGGTTGCGCCCCTCCGAATCCTGGACCACCGAAACCAACGTCGCCGCGGCGATGAGCGGGAAGGCGACGCCGAACATCGCCAACATCGTCACGATCCGCGACCATTCGGGGCCACCGACGGCTTTGTACACGTCGAAAGCAACGGCCTTATGCTCATGCAGAGGCGTGTGTTGGGTATTGCAGGGGTTTCAATCTCCTCCGGGGCATCCATGCTATGTGCTTTTGCCGCATCGCAGCGCCTTCTCGCCCGCAAACGACCACGTACTTGGGGCGAGAATTAGACGATACTTCGTGTAATGCATAGGTTCAAGGTTCTCAACGGTTCACGGCTACCGAGACAGCCTGGAGCGACGTTCTCCTACCCCGATCAAGAAGCCACAGACTGGTTGAAATAGGCGCCTTGTCAAGATTATTCGGTCATCCTGATTCCCGCGTTTGCATGACGCGACTGAGAACGGGGACGGTCGAAGGAACAGTACCTGCAGGTCCATAACTAAGGGACAGGCTATCCGATATTGCTGAACCTGGCCGTGGAGGCTGGGGATGAGGCCACCGGAAATGCGCTTGTCCAGCATTGCCGGCCCCGACGGACTGCAGACCCGCGCGAACGGAAATCGCCAGTTCGGTTTGGATGATCGCGGGTGCGCGACTCGAAACGGCCTCCGTGCCATCGAGGCGACGCTAAGGGTGGCATTGAACAGCCTGTCGGGTCGTATCGCTCCGCCATTGACCGGAGCGGCTCTAGCGACCGTGTGAGCGGGGATCCAACGCGATCATCGAATCGTCACTTCAAACTCTGTGCAATGTCATTCCGCCCGGGCATTCAGTGACTGCGCGGCATCGGCGAGCGCGCTGACCAGGGTCTCCTCGAGGTGTGGTAGGAGTGCGGCGTGTTGGGCGGCGTGAGTGGCGCGTTGCTGTGCGGTGTGGTCGATGGTTGTAGCGGCAACTGCGACGGCCGTCCAGGCTTGTGCAGCTCGGCCCGCCGCGACTGCGGCGGCCTGGAGGGCCGGATCAGGGGAGTGGGTGGTGAGGTCAGTGCATCCCTGGGAGAGCAGGCGGCGGAAGAGTCCGCCGCCGGTGCCTGCTTTTTCGATGAAGGCAGCGAGTGCGCTGAGGGCGTCATGGAGTGTCGGTGTGTCGAAGGTGTCAGACCAGTGACACAGATCTTTGGAGAAGGCGCGGACACCGGCAAGTCCTGTTCCGGCAACCACATTCGGTGACGCGGCGGCGAAAATGCCGGGTCCGCCGTTGCGGAGTGTGTAGGCGGATCGCTGCAAAGCGTCGGCCGCGGTAGTGAGGAGGTCGGGTGCGGAAGTTGGCCAGTCGACGACGTAGGTGGTGTGGCGCGTGGGTATCGGGAAGCCGGTAGAGGAGCGGGCCCGCGCCAACGCGTCGTAAGGGACCGTTTGGACGGCGTCACGGTCGTTGTCGACGACATAGGCGATTCGGGCAGAGGCGTCGTAGCCGATGACGACGATGTCGTGGCGGCTCATCGTGAACCGCACGCGCAGGTAAGGAAGTTCGGCGATATCGGCCCATACCATGACCGGTCGTCCGGAGTCGATTTCGGTGGTGACCCATTTCCACCCGAGGTCGGCGTCGTCAGTCTGGCGTAAATCCGTATGAGCGCCGAGTCGGTCGAGCAGGTCGAGTTCCATATCGGCTCCGCGTCCGACGAGGTACAGCGGGGGTTGCAGGCTGCCGTCCCGGATATAGGCGAAATCGAGTGCCCCTCCGAGAGTGAACACAAGGCCCTCGCTTGGCGGCCTGCCCCAACCGAGCTCGGCCCATTCCATGAGGTCGCGCAACGCGCCCGATCCGCAATGGCCGGCCTTCTGATGTGGGTAGTCGATCAGGACACGGGTCATCGGGAGACTACTTTCAGGCTAGACAATCCGCGAAACGACATTCCGGTTCGCCAAATGGGTTCACTCGCCAGCGTGAGCCGCGGAAAGCGTGAGACGAGGCGTGGGAACAGTTCGATTCCTTCAAGTCGAGCCAGCGGTGCACCGAGGCAGAAGTGGATGCCAGCGCCGAATGACAGTGGGACGGTTCCGGTTCGAGTTATGTCGAGCACGTCGGGATTGGGGAATCGGTCGGGGTCTCGATTCGCGGCGCCGAGAAGGGTGAGCACGACCTGGCCCGGTCGCAGGTCTATACCGGCAAGCCGGGTTGCTTCGAGAACGGTCCGTCCATTGGTTTGTACGGGCGCGTCGTAGCGCAACAGTTCGTCGACTGCGGTGGCGGCCAAATCCGGACGTTGGCGTAAGAGCGCCATCTGATCGGGGTGCGACAGCAGCGCGGCGACGCCGTTTCCGATCAGGTTTGTCGTGGTTTCGAATCCTGCCGCGAACAACAAGATAGCGGTACCGACGCATTCATCGTCGTCGAGAGTGTCGTCACCGCGGGCGGCGGCGAGCCGGCTGAGCAGGTCGTCAGACGGATCAGCCCGTTTTGCTGCGATAAGTTCGGAGAAGTACTGGGCGAGTTGGTCTTCGGCCTCACAGGCTCGGGTTAGGTCGGCAGTGTTTGCGCTTGGTTCGAGTGAGGCGACCAGTGCGCGAACCAGCGGAGCGGCGGCGGAGCGAGCCTCGGCAGGAACTCCGAGGAGGTCGCCGATTACGTTGACAGGCAACGGCAATGCCAATTCGGCGATGATATCGGCGACCGGCTTATCGGCAATGCCGTCGAGTAGGCGATCGATCTGGAGGACTATTCGGGCTCGGAGGTCCTGGACGTGGTGGGGAGTGAATACGTCAGCAACGAGTCGTCGTAGGCGCTGATGGTCGGGTGGATTGCGAAACAGCATCGTGCGCCGGAAGCGGTGCATGGCTTGGCGTTGTAATTCTTCTGGGATGTCGGTCAGCCCGAACCCGAGAGACTCGTCGACCTTCCCGAGCCTGCGATCCCGCAGAGCGGCGGCGCAGTCGTCGTAACGGCTCAACACCAATACACCAGACTGGGTCAACAACGCCGGATGCGCTTCGCGGAGCCGGCGGAAAGCGTCGTACGGGCCAGCCTGGCCATGATCGGCGAGCAGTGCAGCGAGCAGCAACTCGCGCGGCGGTGCGGTCACCGTCGGGCCTGAATGACTGGGGCCCGACTGGTGAAGTGCGCGGGACCGACCACAATGAACAGCGCGTCGGCAGTGGCAACAACTCGCCCGTTTTGGTCTTCCACTCTCGCCCGGAGTCGCAGCTTGCGCCCGTTTCGCGACAGCATCTGGGCGTGCAAGGTGTACTCGGTCTGGAGTAATACCGGGGCGAGGTAGTCGACTTCCAGTTTGCGTGTCACTGCCAGTTCACCGACCACATACAGCACGAAGCCGAACAAGTCGTCTAAGACCGTCGCCACTGCGCCGCCGTGAGCGATTCCCGGCGCGCCGACATGGCGTCCGTCGAAGACGTGACCTGCGACTACACCGTCCCCATGTCGGTATGCGCGCAGGTGGTGCCCATGCGGATTCGCGGGACCGCACCCGAGGCAGTCCCCGTGGTGGGGCGGAAGCAGAGCCGAATCATGCTCAGTCGTCTGCATCGAACTTAGCCAATCCGACATGCATGGATTCGATGACGTGAGACTGATGTCCTTGGCGTCGTGCATTGCATACCTCACTCTCTGTGGCGACAGCTGCGTTGACTGCGCAACTCCCGAATTTGTTCGCCACGCACACTATTGGATACAAAAAGTCTCATGGTGTCAACAAATTTCCAAAGACTGCCATTTCGACGGAAAAAGTCCGAACGCATACGGTATGTCGGGATGGTGCTTCCCAGCGTTTACATATGGACTATGCGTCGGTAACTGTAAATTTATGAACAAAAGTGCCACCTGATACAGTTCGTTGCGTGGTCGATGAATCTGTTCGGTTGTCGTTTAGGCGGCATTTGCGCAAGGAGGCGATCCGTGCCGCGCACGCGCTGACCCTGGAAAAGGGTTGGGATCGGGTCAGAGTGAGCGAGGTCGCAGCCCTTATCGGAGTGTCGCGTCCGACTTTGTACAAGGAGTTCGGTGACAAGCAAGGACTCGGAGACGCACTCGTTCTGGAGGAGGCCGAGAGATTCTTGGTGGGGATTGGGGCGACGCTCGATGACCACCGGAACGCTCTCGAAGAAGCGATCCCGGCTGCCGTTCGCTACACGCTCGACGAGGCTTCGTCCAGTCCGTTGCTGAAGTCGGTGCTGACCTCCCCAGGTGCCGACAGCCGCCCCGAAGAGACGGGCGTGCTGCCGCTGCTGACCATGTCGGCGTCGATGCTCGAGCTCGCGTCCGCACGGCTAGTGGGTTGGATCGGAAAGCATTTCCCTCAGCTCGATAGCGATGACGTCATCGATGGTGTCGACGCGTTGATCCGGCTGACGATCAGCCATGTTGTGCTGCCCACGTCGGACAGCGCCGAAACGGGACGGCGAATCTCCGAGGTTGCCCTGCGCTACCTAGGTCTCGCGAGTCAGATGACCCTCTCCCCGTAGTGACCGCCTGAGTGGCGTCGATCCCGCATCGCCCACCCGATTTGTGGACCATTTCTGGACCACACGTCACGCGTGCGTATGCACGTCCCGCAGGTCGAGGCGGCATACCTCTCAGTGCATAACGTGCGTCACGTGCAGGAACGCGGTGACAACCGTCCTGGGGGTCAAGTGGTCGCAGGTTCAAATCCTGTCAGCCCGACAAAAGCATGCAGGTCGACGCGCCAAAGGGACAGCGTTCGGGGCGTCGTGCAGAATGGTCCGCTGAAGTTGGGACGCAGTCGCTCGCTCGTGAGTGCAGAATCGTGGGCGCTGCCGCTGCTTCCGAGGTCGCGTTATGTCCGTCATGCGCTGTCACGATTCGCGCTGATGTGCCGGTGACGGCAACAATGCACGGGGAGTGCATTTGCCTGCGTGGCTTTCGAGTGCTGACCGGCGAGGGCGATGCGTACCTCGGTGTGCAGTATTGCTGTCCCAGCGGATGTGGCGAATCCAGCTGCCTGAGTTCGTCAGGACAGTTTAGTGCGGCAGCGTGAGCAGTAGGTGATCGATCTGCTCGCGCACGGTGACAGGAAGCTCTACGTCGGTAATTGCGTGCAGGAGTTGATGAGCGAGTTCGCGCAGCTTGATGTTGGCATCTTGTGATCGCCACACCAGCACGTCGAACGCGCGCTCGGCGTTGATTCCGTAGGCGAGCATGAGGACGCCTTTGGCGCGCTCGATGGTGGCGCGAGATTCGGTGAATTCGTGCACCACTGAGTCCATAACGGCTTGCTCGGCCCGTTGGGAGTCGGTGACATCGATGTAGAAGCCGCCTGTGCCGACTATCTGTCCCGCGGAGTCGACGGCACGGTCGCCCACCACAATTACTCGGCGAGTCCGGCCATCAGTGTCGATGATGCGATGCCGACTGCTGAATGGCGCACCGTTGCGTGTGACTTCGTTGAAAAGTGCGGCGACGGTGGACTTGTCGTCGGGGTGTTTGTGGTGCAGCAGCAATTCGGTGGTCGGAGTGACTGCGCCGGGGGAGTAGCCGTGCATCCGGGCGACCGCGTCGGACCATTCCCACCTTCGATCGTCGAGGTAGAACCTGAAGCCTCCTACGCGCAGCGGTTCGCCGCCGTCGGCGTCGGAATCTCTGGGGTTCACGTCCAGAGTTCTACCGCACTCGTGGCGGCACCTGTCGCGCTTCGGCAGATCGCATCCGTTGAATCGAAGTCGACTGCGGTGTGTGCCGCGCTGGGTTGACGAAGTCGAGGCAGCAGTTCGGGCCTGGTGTTCGACGTCCTTCCGTGCGGAGCGTGTTGGTCGCTCGATGTTCCGCTACCCCATGATTACCCCACGCCAACAAGAAAGGCCCCCTCGAAAGGGGGCCTGACCTGGTCTGACTGTGGTGCGCGATACTGGGATTGAACCAGTGACCTCTTCCGTGTCAGGGAAGCGCTCTCCCGCTGAGCTAATCGCGCGAGGTGGAGACGGGAATCGAACCCGTGTGCACGGCTTTGCAGGCCGTTGCCTCACCACTCGGCCACTCCACCGTAAGGTCGAAATCGACCTTCTCGAGCGGATGACGGGATTCGAACCCGCGACCCCAACCTTGGCAAGGTTGTGCGCTACCAGCTGCGCCACATCCGCATTTCGTCCCTGTGAGGCTGTTTCCGGCCTCGCTGGGTGCGAGGTGAAACATTAGCCGACGTACAGGTGAAGTCACAAATCCGCTGGCCAGCGCCGGATTCTTGCCTCAATCGTCCAGCGGTGAGCAGTTGCTCACCGATCGCTCCTTTCTGGACACCTCGTCCACGCTGGCGCGGGGGATTGGGAAGCGCCAGAGCCACCGTGTTAAAGTTCCTCCTCGTTCGGGCGGTGTTACTACAGCCCCCGGTCCCGTGGCTCAGTGGAAGAGCGTCCGCTTCACACGCGGAAGGTCGCTGGTTCGATCCCAGCCGGGACCACCACGTATTACTGCCGTCGAGGTGTCCTTTCGGGCTGATCGAACCACTATTCCTGGTCTGCGATGAGAAATCTGGACTCTTTGGGCCCACTTTCGGAAACATGAGGAGCGAATCGCGTTCGCGAAGTTGCTTTGGTCCGACATTCCGTCCTCCATGCCGTGTCCTGAACCCGCCGGTCTCGCACGGCCGAAAGCAAGGTCGAGGCACCCATCGGGTGATCGATTACGGCCGTACGATCGCCGACGTCGCATGCGATTTCGGAGTTCAACGAAGGCCTGCTTGGACGGTGGTCGCTGAGGCGAAACGCGGAGCCCCCGGCCCTGGCCGAGCGTACTGAGCTCGCGCGGTCGCGCGACCGTTGAAATCGCCCGAGTGCACGACTGCTCGAGTAGTGACCACCGGTTACTCCAAGCGTGCGAAGCGTTCGGCAGCAACAGAATTGGCTGATCGGCCGCATCGGAAAGCCGACCTGACCATGAAGATCCTCACCCGTCACGAATCCACCTGCTGTACGGCTCGCGCCGATTGCCCGCAGACCTCCGCGTGGCCGAGGAAGCGGTGTCGGAGAAACGGGCCGCCAAGATCATGTCCGATTCGGGCTCGCCAGGATCAGTTCGCGCGCGTTCGAGGTTGCCACGATCGTCGATCCCACCGTGTCTTTCCCCGCTGAAGTGGTCCAGCGTCGTAAACGCCGCGTTCGACGCTTGCTGCCCGTTGGCGGACAGGCTCGGCATCGAGCGACGCGCTTATGGTCCGACGGACCGAATCTTCCTCGGTCATCGAGAAGGTGCTCGATGAGTCGATGGCAGCAATTGCGCTCGTCTCACGGTTCACCCATCCCAATCCGTGGGTCGTGGCGTAGCTGCTCATCGCGCATCTCGACGTGCCGCCTAACGCGCGGGACAACGAGCAATCATCGGTTCTGCTTGACGCTCGAGGGGGGATCCGCGAGCGGGTCGAGAGCACGCACGACGTATTTCTTTTGCATGTGAGCGGGCATGGGGAGCCGGCGTCGCATCGACATCTTGATCCCTCCGTTCTTCGACGCGAGGAACGCGGTCGAAGAAGGCAACGTACCGGCGTAGCAGGAAGGTAGCGGCTAACGGGTTCTAGGTACGTTTCATGTCTGATTTTATAGACATACCCGGCAAATTGAGCTAAAACTAGAGAGGTGAAAATCGTCTAGCCGAAAAATTAGACTATGGGTTTCGACGGGGCGCGTAACCCTTCGGTCGGTTGGTTTTCGCGAGTTTCCTGTACACGATCTGGGATGTTGAGCCATCGGTCTTCGTGACCGTTCGCATTGCTAATCGACGCTCCGTGGAGACCTCTGGTGACCATATCGTCAATTTCGGGTGCCGCGCGCCCAATTAGGCCCGCATCGTCGACCTCTAGTGTCGCGGAGTTAGTCACCGTGGATAGCGAGACAAGTTGGCCACCGCGCGTGATGAAGTCTTTGTTGGAAGACGTGCATCCTTTCCATGCGCGTGACGATGTTGGGACAGTCAGAGTCGCTCCGCCGAACGCCGTGGCGGTCGGTCCGCACTCCGTCGGTCTGGTCGGATTGGGCTATGTCGGGCTGCCGACAGCACTTGCCCTCGCAGATGCCGGCGTCACGGTGCTGGGATGCGACATCAACGAGGATCGGCTGGCCGCGATCAAGGCCGAGCAGGTGGACTTGCTCGACGCTGACCGCCAGCGCTTGAGTCGATTCCTGGGAACGACGTGTTTGACTCTGACCACCGAAACGTCCGCGTTGAGCACTATGGATGCGGTGCTGATCTGCGTGCCGACTCCGCTCGACGCCCATCTAGTGCCAGACCTGACTGCCCTGCGCGGCGCCTGCGCTGCAGTGGTCGAGTCGGCCAGAGCCGGCCAGACGATCGTGCTGACCTCTACCAGCTATGTCGGCTGCACCCGTGAACTCCTCGTCGAACCGCTACGCCTGCGTGGACTAGTGGCCGGGCAGGACGTGTTCGTAGCGTTCAGCCCCGAACGTATCGACCCAGGGTCGCCGGACCACATCCCTGCACACACGCCGCGCGTCGTCGGTGGTGTAACTGCAGAGTGCGCTGCCCGCGCAATCCAGGCACTGGCGAAGACCGCGCCGTCGGTGTACCCGGTCTCGTCGCCGGAGGCGGCCGAGCTCACCAAGCTGCTCGAAAACACGTTCCGCGCCGTGAACATCGCGCTTGCCAACGAATTTGCTTGCATTGCAAGGCAATTGGACATCGACGTAGTTGAGGTCATCGACGCCGCCGCGACCAAGCCATACGGCTACCTGGCCTTTCGGCCCGGTCCTGGGGTAGGTGGACACTGCATTCCGTGCGACCCGCACTATTTGCTCTGGCAGCTCAAGGCCAGTCGGATGCCTGCTCCGCTGACCGAAGCCGCGATGGCCGCCATCGCCGCTCGCCCCCGCGCAGTGGTTACGCGAGCGGAGGCTGTTCTCGCGATGACAGGTCTGCCTCTCGCCGGCGCACGCATCCTGATTGTCGGTGTGGCCTACAAACCAGCCGTCGCAGATGTGCGCGAGTCCCCGGCTGTCGAGATCCTCGACGACCTCGTGCGCGGCGGGGCATGCGTGTCCTACACCGACGCCATGGTCGACAGCCTCCATACCTCCGCAGGTCGGCTGAACAGCACAAATGACTTCACACCCGGAAACTGGGACTTGGTAATTGCCCACACTCTGCACCCGTCGGTCGACCATTCGTGGATCGGTAACGCGCCACTGGTTCTCGACGCGACCTACCAGCTCACCGATGTTCCCCATCGGCACGTCCTGTGATTCACGAAACGCGAGGATCGTCGATCCGTATCGACGGGTGGAGGCGTAGACGATGACCACACTGTATGTAGTGCTCATCTTTGGCGTGGGTACCTTGTTCTGGGCCAGCGTCGGCGTGTTGCGGTACCTTCTCGAACGGGCCAAGCGTCGGTCGCCGCAGCGCCGTGTCGGTCAAGGGCCAAGTCCCAGCGCTGCCGATGTCGCGGTGATTGTCCCAGCCCGGAACGAGGCAGCGGTAATTGCGGAGTCGATCGAAGCAGCGGCGGCGATAGTTCCGCGGGAGAACATATTCGTCGTGTCCGACGCGTCCACCGACCTGACAGCGGACATCAGTCGCGCCGCCGGCGTCAACGTCCTCGAACTGGACGTCAACGCGGGCAAGGCCGGAGCCATTGTTGCCGGCCTTCGACATTTCGACCTCTGCCGACGATTCGAAGTCGTGATGTTCATGGACGCGGACACCCGACCTTCACCGGACTACATGACGACCGGCTTGCCCGCCTTTCGAGATCGTGACGTTGTCGCGGTCGCGGGCTACGCGAAGTCCATGGTCGATCCGCTCCCCGCACAATGGATTGGCCGGCTGCTGGTGGCCTATCGTCAGCGGTTTTATACAGTTCTCCAGCTTCTGTTCAAATACGGCCAGGCTGCTGAATCGCTGAACGTGGTCTCGATTGTTCCCGGGTTTGCGAGCATGTACCGGGCCTCGACTGTGTCGATGATCGATATTTCCGCGCCCGGACTGGTCATCGAAGACTTCAATATGACCTTCGAAGTGCATGCGAAGAAACTTGGACGGATTGCGTTTCATCCCGGCGCGGCGGTGGCGTTCACCCAAGACCCCGACAATTTCCGCGACTACGTTCATCAAATTCAGCGCTGGGCGCTCGGATTTTGGCAGACCGTCCGCCGGCACGGACTTCACGCTGGTGTTTTTTGGTTGGCGTTGGCCGTTCATATCTTCGAGTTGATTCTCAGCGCCCTGTTGCTCGTGTTTCTGATTCCCTTGTTCACGATCTCTGTGTATGGCAGCACGGTCTCTGGGTCCGGCGACGCTTTTTCGAGATTCGCCTTCGACGTGTACAGCTTCTGGCCACCGCAGAGCATTGCTGTGGGAATCTATCTCCCGGACCTGGTGCTGACGCTGATTGCCGTTGTGGCGCTTCGGCGTTCGAGTCTCCTGCTATGGGCACCACTATTTCCGTTGATTCGTATCGTGGATGCCGCTGTGTGTCTGAGCACCTTGCCGCGGGCGTGGTCTGGGTCGAGCGGACGATGGACAAGTCCAACCCGACGCAAACTGCAGATCGAGGCGGACGTAGCAATATCCGCTCGCAGCGAGTCCGTTCTTACCGAGAATGAAAGGCGCGAAGAATGAGGACGCTGATCACCGGCGGAGCCGGCTTCATCGGCAGCCATCTGAGCGAATACCTGTTACGCCAGGGCGACCACGTCACCGTGCTCGATGATCTTTCCACCGGATCCCTCCACAACTTGCGGGACGTTGCCGGCCACGAGCGCCTGACCTTCGTCGAGGGATCCATCTTGGATCGGAGCAAGGTGCGCGAGGCCATTGCCGGTGCGGACCGTGTCTTCCACCTTGCGGCGGCAGTCGGCGTTCGACGAATCGTCGACCATCCCCTGGAAAGCTTGCGTACCAATCTGCATGGGACCGAGATCGTTTTGGATGCCGCGCGAGAGGTGAACGCCATAATGTTGCTGGCGTCTACCAGCGAGGTGTACGGCAAGAACACATCCGACCGGCTCACCGAGGAGTCGGACAGGATTCTCGGATCGCCGTTGAAATCTCGATGGACCTACGCTGCGGCAAAAGGAATCGACGAGGCGTTCGCGAGTGCTTACTGGCACACCTATGGACTGCGGACCGTAATTGTCCGCATGTTCAACACAATTGGGCCGCGCCAGACCGGCGCATACGGGATGGTCGTCCCCAACTTGGTTGGTCAAGCCCTGCGGGACGAGCCGTTGACCGTCTTCGGCGATGGCTTGCAGACGCGCTGCTTTTCCTACGTCGGCGATGTGGTGCCTGCCTTGGTGCGCTTGTGTGAAGAGCCCAGCGCCTACGGCGAGGCGTTCAACCTCGGTGGCGACCTGGAGGTGTCGATTCTGCGGCTTGCCGAGGTAGCAATCGAACTTCTCGGCAGCAGAAGCACGATCACGCTCGTCCCTTACGCGCAAGCTTATGGCCCGGGATTCGAGGACATGCGGCGACGAGTGCCCGACAACACCAAGGCAGAGCGCCTTGTCGGCTATCGCCCTACGACCCGACTGGAACAGATGATCTTGAACGTCGCGGCTTCGCAGTCGGCAGCAGAAGGCCCGCGCGACACCGACCTTACGACGCGAGCACCTGTTGCGGTCTGACACAGACAAGCTAAACGTTGCTGTGAAGATCGCTAGCTTTCGCGGCATAGTGCGGTTGGGCGCGGCGATGTTCTTCGTTCTTGGGCTCGTCGTCGTCGGCTGTTCGGCGACCGAAGCGCCCCGCGCTGAGAGACCCATCCAGACGTTGACCGATTCGGGCGACCCGTACGTGGCCGCGGACACAGGTCAGTTTCGGGCTCCGAACGTATCGACGAACCCGGTGGCGGTCGAACCCGGGCAAACCGTCATCAGTTTGACGTTCGATGACGGCTTCGAAGAAGACTCGAAAGCGGCGAGCATTCTGTCCGACCACGGTCTGCGGGGCACGTTCTTCGTAAACAGCGGGAATATCGGCAAACCCGGCTACATCGGGTTGGATGCCTTGCGCGGCATCGCCTCAGACGGCCATGAAATCGGTGGTCACACCGTCTTGCACCGCGACCTGACGGCGCTGTCGCCTGATGAGGCGCGCCGCGATATTTGCATCGATCGAGTGACGCTGCTCCGCTGGGGCTTCCAGGTGCGCAATTTTGCCTACCCGTTCGCCGCAGCCTCACCCGACCTGCTGAATGCGGTTGCGGGCTGTGGCTACAACAGCGGTCGAAGTCTCGATGAATTGAGGTCTCCGACACTGTGCCCGAGTTGTCCGGCATCAGAGACAATCCCGCCGGAAACCCCCTACTTCACGAAGGCCTCGTCGCAAGCGGAGAACACCTGGACCCTCGCAGATTTCAAGCAGCGTGTTCAGGACGCGCAGCAAAAAGGCGGTTGGCTCCAGCTCACCTTCCACCGCCTGTGCACTGAGGACTGCAACCGAATAGCGGTCACAGATGCTCTGTTCAACCAGTTCGTCTCGTGGCTCGCCACCAAGAATGCGGACGGCAGCGTGCTGGTGCGGACAGTCGGTGACGTGATCGGTGGCCCAGTGCAAGAACCTATTCAGGGTCCGCTGCCGCCAGCTGTCACTGTCGGCCAGAACGCGCTGAAGAACCCCCAACTAGAAACGCAAACGGCTCCTGGCCAACCGGACTGTTGGTTGAAGTCCAGTTTTGGCGACAATCGGCCAACCTTCAGCGACGCACCTGGAGCGGGCGGCACCGGTGTAGCACAGCGAATCGTCATGACCGACTACGTCGACGGTGACGCCAAACTGATTCCGTCTCTCGACCTGGGCGACTGCGCTCCGTCCGTGGTCGCTGGGAATGCCTACGACCTCGAGGCGTCTTACACATCCACGGTGCCCACCCGATTCGCCGTCTATTACCGATTGGCGCGCGGGGTGTGGGTGTACTGGATGGATAGTGCGCCCTTGCCGCCAGCGGGGACTTGGAGTCGTGCACGATGGACCACGCCACCCGTCCCGGCTGCGGCGACAGCTCTCAGCTTCGGGCTGAGCCTCACCGAGAACGGTGAGCTTGTCAGCGACGACCACGCATTCTTCGACGCGACGTGGAAACCCAGCTCGTGAAGGAGCAAGTGCCAGTTCTTCGGACTGTCACCAGCGTCAGCTCGGCCGGTCTGATGGCCATGGTCATGCTGGCGTGTTCGAGTGCAGATTCAGCCGGTTCGCCAGACAGTAAGAACTACCCCTGGCACACGAACATCGTCTCTACGACGTTCTGGGTCGGTGAGGTGCTGGATCCGAACGCGGTCGATGGGAGTCAGATGGTGTCGGCGTACGACGCGAACTGGTACGCCAATTTCGGTGGGTGCGACGGTGTGGTCGCCGACGGTCGATGCCAAACCGAGCCACGCAGCGCGCAGAACGATTACTTCCCGACACGGATTACGCCGCTGCAGAATCCGTTCTATCTGGACCTGCCGTACGACGACATCAATATCGAGGCCAACTTACGCGGTAGAGCCGAGGTTGTGCCGTGGGCTGATGAACCGGAATATCTCGGCCGCGCCGAGGACCGATCGTTCAGCTTCATGAAGAACCGGTGGGTAAAACTGAAGAAGGGCGATCGGATCTGCTTCGGACAGGTCCAGGACGCTGGTCCTGCGCGATACGACGACGCCAGATACGTTTTCGGCGCCGATGATGCGCGCCCCGCAAACACCCGATTCAACAACGCCGGCCTCGATGTTTCTCCAGCTCTGAACGGCTGCCTCGGATTTCAGGATCTCGACGGCAGTAGGGATCGCGTCGACTGGGCGTTCGTAGATGAGGCCGCCGTCCCCGAGGGGCCCTGGACCCGGATAGTCACAACAAGTCCTGTCGTTGTGTTCAGCGAGTAGGCAGGCCCTCAGTAGCAATTGTCTTGTACTCGGCGCTGTTCACTGCGATCGACTCGGTGGCAGTATCGAAAACATGGACGACCCCGCCGCAGCCGCCGCGTACGAACTGGTCTTCCTCCACGGCGGTGGCCAGAACGCTCACACGTGGGATTCGGTCGTTCTCGCCCTTATCAGGGCACAGCCCGATCTATCAGCACTCGCCGTCGACCTACCGGGGCACGGCCATTCCCGTTGGCGTGACGACAGGGACTACTCGCCCGTGACCAATGCCGCCACTCTCGCGCCCTTCCTGCAGCGCATGGCACCGAAGGCGGCGACAGTCATCGGGATGTCATTGGGTGGGCTCACCGCCATTGCACGGAACAACATTCGACGTCGTTTCGACGGCGAATCATCGTCGACGTCACGCCCGCGTCGCACGAACGTCTTGCACAGCTGAGCCGCGAGCAACGCGGTTCGATAGCGCTGGTCTCGGGGCCCCGGACGTATGCGACCTTCACCGAGATGCTCGAGGCGACCGCAGCCGCGAGTCCAGCACGAAGCCGCACCTCGCTGCGCCGCGGCATCCTCCACAATGCCCACCGCAACACATCGGGACAGTGGACGTGGCGCTACGACGTGCTGGACAAGGCCATGGATTTCAGTCCTTTGTGGTCCGCCGTCCGCGACTCGTCCATACCGACCTTGCTGGTCAGAGGCGGGAATTCTCGCTTTGTCACCGATGACGATGCGGCTGAGCTCGTGCGTGAAAGTCCGTCGGCTGTGGTGAAAACCGTTGCCGGCGCGGGTCATTCGATCCAGAGCGATCGCCCGATCGAACTCGCACGACTGATCGACGAATTCGGGCTGGGTAGCGACGAACGCTGAGCGTGCACCGCTATCGAGTGCTGACGATCTCCCTCGCAACGGCGATGGCCGACATCGCCCGCGGCCAACCGGCGTAGAAGGCGAGATGTGTTATTGCTTCGGTGATTTCGGCGGGGGTGACGCCGTTGGTGACAGCCAAGGTCAGGTGATGACGCAACTGCTCCACGTTGCCGTTGGCGATGAGGGCCGCGCAGGTGATGAGGCTGCGATCGCGGGGTGACAGAGCGTCGCGGGTCCAGACGTCACCGAAGAGTACGTCGTCTGTGAGTGCCGCGAGCTTCGGCGCGACGTCTCCGATGAGTTCGTGTGCAGTGGTAGCGGGCTCGGTCATGTGGTCCTTTCGGTTGGTAGGCCGGTGACGAGGTCCCATAGGTTGTCACGCCCCGCGGTGCTGGCGGCCTCGG
This sequence comes from Antrihabitans stalagmiti, assembly GCF_016482825.1. Lineage (GTDB taxonomy): Bacteria > Actinomycetota > Actinomycetes > Mycobacteriales > Mycobacteriaceae > Antrihabitans > Antrihabitans stalagmiti. Next base: position 34,607 of record NZ_JAEMNV010000001.1, read on the forward strand.
TGAGTTTGTCGTCCCAGAAGTGCGTCGACCCGAATTCCGAGCGCCAGGCCAGGGCGGGCTTCGTGTACTCGTGCAGGCGGTGTTCCTGTGTTGTGCCGATGGCGCCATGAATCTGGTGGGCATTGCGAACGACGACGGACGCGGCGTGTCCCGCACACGAACGAGCCACGGCGACAAGGAATTCGACGTTGGCACCGGACCAGCCGGCGCGCACCGCAGCTGCGAGAGCAGCTTCGGTTGCGGCTCGCGCGAGAGCCGCCTCTCCAGCGATGTCGGCAACCAGATTCTGCACGGCCTGAAACTTGGCGAGCGGTCGGCCGAACTGAGTGCGGTCGGTCGCGTGCGTGATCGACAGTTCGAGAATGGCGTCGAGCGCGGCGCAGATCTGGAGCGCACGCACGAGTGCACCGCGAAGATGCAATTGCTCGAACACCGTGTCGGACACGCGCGAACCGGTCAGAGTCCCGACGTCTGTGCTCACAGTCCCACGAGGTTCACCGGCGAGGTTGGCGCCGTTCACAATTCGCAGGTCCGATGGTGCGACATCGCCGACCAGGTAAGCGTTATCGGCGCGCCACACCACCACGATGCGGTCAGCTTCGTCGGCCCACGGCACATCCCGTGCCACGCCGTTGTCGTCGAGTACACAGACTGTGCGCCGAGCATTGTCGACCGGCAGTCCCGCCACGTCCAGTAGCCAGCCCGCGAGCAGGTCGTGTTCGGCGATCGGTACGCGCACAGCGTGGGACACGGCCGCTCGCAACAACTCTGCGGCCTCGAACCACCCAGCGCCGCTGCCTCCGGCGTCTTCGCGTCCTGTCAGCCTCGTCAGACCCAGTTCGCCGAGCCGTGCCCACAGCGTCTGATCCCACTCGGCGCCTGGCTCATACTGTTCCCTGTGCCGGGCGAAGACGGCATCCATCATGTCGACGAGATCCTGATCGACGGCGGTGTGTGCATTCATCAGCGCATCCCCAATCCTCGCGCGACCACACCGCGCAGTACTTCGTTGGTGCCGCCACGGAGGGTGAAGCCGGGACGTTGGACAACGGCTCGTTCGACCATCGCGCGGTAGCTGTCCGGCGTGCCATCGCCGGTCAGCAGATCGGCGAAGTCGGCGATGTCGCCTTCGGTGGTGGTGCCGAGGACTTTGACAACAGCGGCAGCGGTGTCGGCTGGTTCGTGCCGTTCGAGCGCTCCCGCGACGGCCGTCGACATCTGGTGCAATCCGGAGATCCGGGCGACGAGGCGGCCGAGGTCCGAATGACGAGGCACCTCTCCAGACCCCATCTGTTCGGCTGTTTCGGCGAGCAAGGTGAAGGTGGACAGGAAGCGTTCGGGTCCGCTGCGTTCGAAGCTCAACTCCGATGTGACCTGCTGCCAGCCGTTTCCGATGATGCCGAAAACCATGTCGTCGGAAACGAATACGTCGTCGAGCACGACCTCGTTGAAGTGGTGATCGCCGGACATCGAAACGATCGGGCGGATGCCGACGCCTACCGAATGCAGATCGACGACGAACTGGCTGAGCCCGTCGTGTCGATGTGTCGAGTCGACAGGGGAGGTCCGGGCGAGGCAGATGAACGCGTGCGCCAGGTGGGCGCCCGAGGTCCAGACCTTGGTTCCGGAGATGGTCCAGCCGCCGTCGACGCGAGTGGCTTTCGTTCGGACACTTGCCAGGTCGGATCCCGAGTCCGGTTCGCTCATCCCTATCGCGAAGAAGCGCTCGCCGCGAACGATGGCGGGGAGGAACGTGCGCTTCTGAATCTCGTTGCCGTACTTGAGGAGTGCGGGGACTATCTGTCGGTCGGCAATCCAGTGCGCGGCGACCGGTGCGCCCGCGGCGAGAAGTTCCTCGGTGATGACGAACCGCTCCAGAAAGCTGCGACCATGGCCGCCGTATTCGGTCGGGACGGTCATGCCGAGCCACCCGCGCTCGGCCAATGCGCGGGTGAAGTCTTCGTCCCAGCCTGTCAGCCAGGAGTCGACCCCCCGGCTGATCTTGCCCTCGGCCGATTGTTCGGCCAGAAAATTGCGAACCTCGGTTCGGAGGTCGTCGAGGGAGTGGGGATCGTCTCCGACGACTGGAACGAGTCGATGCTTTGTCACAGCAGTTCTCTCCATCAGGTCAGCCGTGGCTTCGTCCGCCGCAGCAGTAGACGACTTGCCCGGTGACGTACCGGGCGCTGGCGGAACCGAGCCAGGCGACTGCGCTCGCGATGTCGTCGGGGCTGCCGGGTCGTTGTAGTGGAATGCGCGAGATGATGCGTTCACGGACATGTTCGGGCATCGCATCGGTCATATCGGTTGCCACGAAGCCCGGCGCGACGGCGTTGACGCGAACGCGCGGGGCATATGCGAGTGCAAGGGACCGCGTCAGCCCCACAACCCCGGCTTTGGATACGGCGTAGTTGAACTGTCCGACGTTGCCGAGGTGCGCTCGCGAACCGAGGTTGACTATCGCTCCGCCAGTTGCCATTTCGGTTACCAGCGCGGACGTCAGCTCGTAACACGCGCCGAGGTTCACGCGAGCGACGAGGCGGAACATCTCTTCGGTCTGGTCGGCGAGGAGTGCGTCTCGGGTGATCCCGGCATTGTTTACGAGTATGTCCAGCGGTTCACCACTGCGCCGGACGGCATCGCGGATCGCGTCTCGGCCATCGGGGGTGGCGATGTCGGCTTGCACAGCGATTGCGCCGAGAGTGGTTGCGCTGTGCTGGATCTGGGGACTGAGATCGACCATGATGATGCGGTGGCCGGCGGTCGAGAGTCTGCGGGCGATGGCGAACCCGATTCCGCGGGCAGCGCCGGTTACGAGTGCGGTGCTCATGGCAGCAGTGCTCCAAGGTGTTCGGCGCCGAGGGTGAAGATCTGACCGTTGGAGCCACGTGTGGCTACCAGCAGATCGATGGCAGTGGCGACCGTTGCCGGTTCGACGTTGTCGCCGACGGCGACGAGGACCGAATAGCCGGCGGACTTTCGGCGCTCGAATGCGAGTGCTCTGGCACCACCGAGGAGGCCGGTCGCGACGGCTGAATCGAGTGGCGCCGCACGTCCGAGGATCGCGTTGGCTTGTACGAGAAACACGACGGGAGCGTCGGTCAGCGCAGCGGCGCGGCTCAACTCGAATGCCTCTGCCAATTCGTCCTCGGCGTCGCTCCACGCGCCCAATCCTGTTCGCGCTTCGAAGATCACACCCTCGTCGGGCCCGATGTCGGTCAACACGGCTGCACGTTCGGAGTCGTGCGTTCGGACTTTCACGCGTGCACCGTCCGCTTCACGATCGACACCATTTCGCCTTCGTGGACAACCTGGTGGTGCTGGTTGAACACCTCGACTTTTTGCACCATTACCCCGCGATCCGGTTTCGATGTCGGCCTCAGCTCGACGATCTCGTTGGTTGCGTAGATGGTGTCGCCGATGAGTACCGGACGGACGAATCGCCACCGCCGAATCTCGGCGAACGCCAACAGTGAGTCGGTGAAAACTCCCAGCCGGCCGCGAAGCCCGGTGACGATCGACAGCACGAGTGCGCCGTGCGCAATTCGGGCGCCGAACTGGCTGTCGCGCATACCTTCGGCATCGGTGTGGAGGGCGTGGAAATCACCGGATACTCCGCAGAAATTGACGACGTCCGCCTCTGTCACCGTTCGTCGGGGCGTATCGAACCGCATGCCGATCTCGGCATCGTCGAAACTCAATCCACTCATTGGAATCCTTTCTCGAGTAGTTGTTTCGAGCACTGGTGGCGAAACTTAATACCATCTAGTCGGAACGTCAAATGTCAACTGCGCCAACCTGAGTGCGCCGGACGCGTCTCCATGGCGGTCGCCGATTTTCGAATCGAAATGCGTACGGACGCGCTCACCTGCGAATTACGTATTTCTACGCTAGTGGTCATCCAGCTGACGGGATGAGCTGTATCGACAGGCGCCGGATGCCCGCCGATTCACCAAATGGCGGGCAGCAATAGATGCGGTGCCGACTAGTCGGAATCTAGTAATGGAGGAATCGTGAAGTTGGACCTGCTCTATGCGCTGACCAACCGTTCGGGCGAACTGTCGTGGCACGAGGTCCTGCAGCAGACGCGACGGCACGCGGTGCTGGCGGACGAGTTGGGTTTCGATCGTATTTGGCTCGGCGAGCACCACTTCGACGTCGACGGCACCGACGCGAGCCCGAACCCGATCATGCTGGCAACCGATCTCGCGGCACGCACGGAGCGGATCCGGCTCGGAATGGCCGCGGTGTCCTTGACGCTGTGGCACCCGCTGCGCGTAGCGGAGGATTTGGCGCTGCTGGACCACTTCAGCGGTGGGCGACTCGACGTCGCCTTCGGCCGTGGAATCCTGCCGATCGAGGTGATGAATCTGAACCCTGCAGCGAACCGCTGGAACGGGAGCGACAACAGTCGCGAGATCTTTGCCGAGAACCTGGAGATCGTCCGCAAAATCTGGACCGAGGATCAGTTCAGTTGGAAGGGTCCGCGCTATACCTTCCCGGAGCCGGGAACGAAGTTCATTCATTCACCGGGTGCGCCGATGCCCGATGGCTGGGTGGACGACAACAGCGAACTGGTCGCGTTCGGAATGACTCCGAAACCGCTGCAAAAGCCCACCCCGCCGCAATTCGCGGTAACCGAATCCCTCGAAGGCTTCCGCGGTGCGGCCCATACGGAATTGAAGCCCATCACGTGGTACCCGACCGGACAGGTCCTGCGGAATCTCCTCGACGTCTATCGCGCCGAGCGCGAGGCAGTCACCGGGCACGCACCAGCGCTAGGGGAGGACGTCGGCGTCCTTCGGTTGACCTACGTTGCGGACACGGACGAGGAGGCGCGTCGAATCACCGAGGCGAGCGTCGTCGAATTCTTCGAACTTGTCTGCCGAGTAAGGGGAATCGGAGTCTGGCTCGACGCCGACGAGGATCCAGCCGATCCTCGCTACCGCGCAATGGATCCATTCGATCTGTTGATGGAGCGTGACCACCTGATGATCGGTTCGCCACAGAGCGTCTCCGAGCGGATGTGCAGGCTGAGCCGATCCCACGGCATCCAGAACTGGCTCGTGCAGATGGGCTTCCCCGGCGTCGCGCACTCCGACGTCGACCGGTCCCTCGAGCTTTTTGCCAGCGGCGTCATGCCCGAGCTACGCAAGATCGCACCCGCGACGCTTGCGACACGCTGAATTCTGTTCGGCGCGAGAAGGAGTCGACGATGGCGGATAGAACGTTCACCGACTGGCACACGCACATCTACTTGCCCGAGCACCTCGGACCGGTCTGGACCGATCGAGGTACCGAGCTCGTCGGCCGTCCCGGATTCGGTGCGGCAGATCTGGCCGAACACAGCCGCGTGATGGCGACGTCGGGTGTCGAGAAGTTTCTGATCATCGGGTTGCAGGTCGCGCGTATCGGGATGTTCGTACCGAACGAATTCGTCGGCGAGTATCTGGCCGACAACCGCGATCGTGCAATCGCAGTCGGCAGTGTCGACCCAACCCAGCCCGATGCAGCGGACCAACTGCGACTTGCGGTGCGCGAGTACGGCTTGCACGGAGTCAAGTTGTCGCCGCCCTACCAGGGCTTCCACCCACATTCCGACGAGGCATACGCGGTGTATCGGGCGGCGGCAGATCTCGGCATCTTCCTGATGTTCCACCAGGCGAGCGTCTTCGCGCCGGACGGGTTCAACGAATTCGCGAGTCCGACTCTGCTGGACAAGGTTGCGCGCGAATTCCGGGACACGAACCTGCTGCTCGCTCATTTCGGCAAGCCATGGATGAACGAGTGTGTCGAGTTGATGATGAAGAACCGCAACGTTTTTGCGGATGTGTCGACGCTGCCGATCAAGACCTGGCAGATGTACAACGGACTACGGTTGGCGATAGAGGGGCACGTGACGGATCGCCTCGTCTTCGGTTCGGACTTCCCGTCCTTCGACCCGAGGGAAGCAGCCGAGGATTTCCTCGCCATCTCCGATCTCGCTATGCCCCTACCCATTCCGCGCCCGGTTGTCGAAGACATCCTCTACAACCGGTCGTTCGATCTGATCGTGAACACATGACCGATCGTGAACACCTGAAGGAGACCCACGTGATCGACTACCTCAACCCGCCCGCGATCGGCGATTTCGCCCGCGTCGGATTGTCTTCCGGCACAGCGACCGACGTGCTTGTGTACGCGGCCGGCCTCGCTATGGATCCCGACACGATGCGTCGACGCGACGATGCCACGACGATCGCGGACGAAACCCGGATCTGTCTTGCCAACATCGCCACCATCCTTGCCGAGGCGGGGGTCACTCTGCGCGAGGTCGTCAAGACGACCTGCTATCTCCGCGACGACGCCTATCGAGGGGAGTTCATCGAGGCCTACCGTGCCGCCTTCGGTGAGGGGCCGTATCCGGCTCGTTCGACGTTCGTCCTCGGTATCGCGTCGGACCTCCGTGTGCAGATCGAGGCCGTCGCGGTCCGGTCGACCTCGAGCTGATCATGGCAACACCGACGGATACTCCCAAGGTTCGGATCGAGTGCCGCGCAGACGGGGTGCGGGTTCTTCTGCTCGACGACCCTGCCAAGCGAAACGCGATCGGTCCCGCCATGCGCGAGGAACTGAATGCTGCCGCAACACAATTGGGGCAGGATGCCGCTGCTCGCTGTCTCGTCGTCACGGGCTCCGGTTCGTCGTTCTGTGCGGGCGCGGACCTGGTTGCGCTGTTCGATGTCGATGGTGCGTCGCCGTCGGAGATCCGCGCACGCCAACTGTCGTACTACGAGAGCTTCCTTTGGCTGCGCGAACTCCCGTATCCGACAGTCGCAGCGGTCAACGGACACGCGATCGGTGCGGGTATGAACGTGGCGCTGGCGTGCGACATCGTCGTCGCAGGACCCAATTCCACGTTCGGCGCAAGCTTCGCGAAACTCGGTCTCCATCCCGGTGGGGGAGCCACTTCGTTTCTGACGCACCGGATCGGTGCGGGGCGCGCCTTGCGGGCGCTGCTACTCGGACTCACCTTCGACGGCGCGGAGGCCCACACACAGGGACTCGCCGATGTGTTTGCTGCCGACCCGCAGGCTGCCGCGCTCGCCATCGCTACCGACATAGTCGCCTTGGAACCGTCACTCGCTCGAGACATCAAGCGCTCGGTGGCCGTCGCCGCAAGTAGTCCTTTCGCTGTGTCGGTCGGCTTCGAGTCGTGGGCGCAGGCAGCAAGTTCGTTCAACCCTGGTGTGCGGGACGCCATCCGCGCCGCAGGACGCTCGACCAGACCTCTCGCGAAGGAGAATTCACGATGATCGACAAGACGATCGACAAGGACACATTCAAAAAGATAATGGCGTGCGCGCCCGGACCCGCGACCATCGTGACCGCGACCGGCGCCGATGATCGACCACAGGGGCTGACGGTGTCGGCAGTGTGTTCGGTGTCGTTGGACCCGCCGTTGGTGCTCGCGTGCCTCGATCTCGGCTCCAACACTTTGCAGGCGGTGCGTTCGAGTGGTGCCTTCACGGTGAACTATATCGCGAGTGGCCGTGAGCACGTGGCGCTCGACTTCGCGGTCAAGTCCGACTCGAAGTTCGACGGTCACAGGTGGTCTGCACCGGTGGGCGTGGCGGGCGGGCCGATACTCGACGAGCACAGTGCCGCCTTTGCCGTCTGCAGGGTCGAGCAACTCGTCGACGCGGGGGACCATGTGATCGTCGTCGGCGCAGTCGTCGACGGTCAGGCAAGCGACGACTGCCACGCGCTCGCGTACGCACGTCGGGCCTTCTTCACCGCTGCGGGCGTCTGATGCCGAGGACGCCCGTGGTCGGCGTCGTCGTCGGAAATCCGCGGCTGGGGTCACGGACGACAACCGTTGCTCTGGAGGTCGCAGACCAGGTGGCATCCGCTCTGTCGGGCAGCGTCGGAAAGGTCGTCGAACTAGCGGATCATGCAGCGTCAGTGCATGATCCCGATGCGACCGAGGTGCAGAACGACCTCGAGTCGTTGCGCACAGTGCAGGTACTCGTCGTTGCCTCGCCAACCTACAAGGCGACCTACACCGGACTGCTGAAGTCGTTTGTGGACCGCTACGGCGCGGGTGCACTCGACGGTGTCGTGGCGATCCCGGTGATGGTCGGCGGTGCGCCACAACATGCTCTTGCCTGCGAAGTGCATTTGCGTCCCCTCCTTGTCGAACTCGGCGCGGTTGTTCCGACTCGTGGTTTGTTCGTCTTGGAGGCGGAGCTCAGTCGGCTCCCGGACGTGGTCGGCGACTGGCTCTCGGGCGGAGCAGAAGCACTGCGATCGAATCAGCGAACTGCCCAGCCATGCCGGCAAGTTGGCTAGGTAGCATAAAGCTAAGGCGCACAATGGTTTACCTAGCCCAGCACTCCTCATCCTACCGACTCGTCGGTAGGTCCGCGTATATTCGTCGCACGTGAGTGTGCGTTATCGAGCCGTGGTGCAGAGAGGTGAACGGGTGGTACCACCGAAGAAATCGAGCAGCCGACCCGACGGGCGTCGGGTTCGCGACCCCGACGGTGCACGGCGCGCGCTGCTGAAGAGTGCAGTCGGGCTGTTCGAGCAAAACGGCTACGCGGCAACGTCGGTCCAGAGCATCGTCGACGACGCCGAACTGACGAAAGGTGCGTTCTACCACCACTTCGCCAGCAAAGAAGACCTGCTTCGCCGGGTCCACGACGAGTTCATCAACTATCAACTCGGCCGCGCGCGCCAGGTTCTTGCCGACACACAGCAGAGCACCGACGAGACGCTTCGGCGATTGATCAGCGAAGCACTCCTGGAGCCGATGTCGATCTACAAGTCGGAGATCACCGTGTTCCTGCAGGAGAGGCGCTTTCTGTCCGGCGACGTCTTCGCCGAGATCCAGCGCAAGCGCGACGAATTCGAGCATTGTTTCGTCGAGGTCATCGACCGCGGAATGCGTGAGGGAGTATTCCGCAAAGTCGGCGCTGCGCGGTTGGTTGCGTTCGGGATCATCGGCATGGGCGCGTGGACGCACGTGTGGCTCGATCTCGGCGGCTCCGTCACTCCCAAGGAGCTCGGCAACATCTACGCGGACATTCTGCTGGAGGGGCTCGTGGAACCGACGGCCAAATCCGGATAGCAGCAACGAATCACACTGTGCGCGGTTGGCGAGTCCTTCGACTCCCCAACCGCGCACAGTCGTCTTCGGGGCCGGAGACAAGGGCGCGTACGAGCGCGAATACGTAGTAGATACGTAGTTTCCTGCTCGCGCCGCCTCTGCTGCACGTGGATTCTGGTGTGACGGCTGCCACTTCGCACGATATGGGCACGCCGGCAACGCATCTCACTGTAGGAGAGAGAAAACTGTGCCCGAATATCTGAATCCGTGGAACCTGCCGTACCCCCGATACGGAATGACTCCCGGCGTTGCAACGGACGATTTCGTCTTCGCCGGCGGTATGGCGCTCGACCTCGAAACTGTAAGGCGCAAGCCCGAAGCCGACACGATCGCCGCCGAAACCAAGATCGCGCTCGACGAGATTCGTGGCCTGCTCGAAGCAGCGGGAAGCAGTCTCCGCGATGTGGTCAAGACGACGTGCTACCTGAGCGACGACTCGTACCGCAAGGAGTTCTGGGAGGCGTACACCGAGGTCTTCTCGCCAGGGCCGTTTCCCGCGCGCACCACGTTCGTCGTTGGTATCGCAGGCGATTGCCGGGTCGAAATCGACGCCATCGCTCGTCGACCGAAGCAGTAGCCACCGCACCCACGGAAAGGACCGCAAATGTACGAAGATCAAGTGTCGATCGGTGCGCAACTGACGACAATTCTGTACGTCGTCGGCGTTATCGCCATCATGCTCGCCCTCGCGGGTGTGATTCTGTTCGACGCAGGGCTGAGCCGTTCGGGCAACGTCATGCACACGCTCATCCAGAAGTTGGCCGCCGCCTTCGTTGCCGCGGCCGGAATGTCGATCGTCGGTTTCGCAATTTGGGACTGGCAGTTCAACCAGGCGTTCGGTGTGTCGAACGGACTGAGCAAGGCGATCGGGGACTGGTGGCTCGGCGGACCGAATATCAACACATTGCCCCAAAACATCGATCCCGCAGTCGTTCCCGGCGCTGACTCCTACCACGCGTTCTTTGCGATCTTCATATTGTTCGCCGCTTTCCTCGCCGCATTGCTGGCCGGCGCCGTGATCGAACGTGTCAAGACGATGCCGTTGGCGCTGGTCGCTCTGGTCTTCGGTGCACTGGTCGTCCCCTTCGGCGGTTACCTCGTCTATGGACCGGTAGGGCCGCTCTCGAATGCAGGCACACACGATTTCGGTGGATCGTTCTTCTACATCCTGCTCGGCTGTTGGGCGCTCGTACTGGTGTGGCGAGCGAAGCCGCGGGTCGGCGTTTTCAGTGGGACGTCAGCTGTGCCGCCTGCACCGCACAACCTCGTGTACACCGTCGTCGGGATGCTCCTCTTTCTCGCAGGATTGTGCGGATATGTGCTGGTCAACGGATTCTTGGTGCCGGGTGCCGGGTACTTCGGAATCACCTTGAACGATTCGGGGATGGGGATCGTCGTCACCAACCTCATGATGGCGTTCGCGGCGTCCGCGATGGGCGGACTGTTGACCTGGAAGATCAGCAACAACCCGTTCTTCTTCCTCGTCGCGCCGGTGAGCGGCTGGATCGGAGTCGCAGGTCTGATCGACGTGGTCAAGCCATGGCAGGCCGGTGTGACCGCGTTCTTCGCGCCCTTGATCGTGCTCGCGGGCTACAAGCTGATGATTCGTCTGAAGCTCGACGATCCCAAGGTCGTGCCGCTGACGCTCGGCCCCGCGATCTACAGCGCCCTTATGACCGCGATCTTCGCGAGCGGCGTCAAGCAGGGCGGATACTTCGGGCTCGAAGGCGATTACGCGTTCCAGCACGCCTCCATCGGACTCGTGCAACAACTCATCGGAGTCGGGGTCTTCCTCGCTCTCGGACTCGTCTCGGCGCTCGTCGTCGTGGTCGCGGTCGAGAAGACAGTCGGTCTGCGGGACCCTCGAGTCGACGAGGGGCTCGACGGACAACTGGACCGAGCCGTCATAGGTCTTGCCGCCTACTCGGAGCACACGGATTCGGTCCGGCGCGACGACCCGACCGCCGACGAAGTCACTCTGGTCCGCTGATCTGCGGGCCTACCCAACCACCACCAACATTCGAACAGACAGGAAGTCTTGCAATGGAATTCGGGATCTTCATTCCTAGCGCTCGGAACGGCTACATCATGTCCGAGACCGCACCGCAGTACTCACCGACCTACTCCCACATGCGCGAGATCATTCAGACCGGTGAGGAGAACGGCTTCTCGTTCGCACTGTCGCTGTCGTGCCTGCGCGGCCACGGCGGAACGACGGGGTTCTGGGACGACGCCCTGGAGTCGATGACCCAGATGGCCGCCCTGGCACGCGACACCACAACTATGAAGCTCATCGGCTCGGTCAACATCCTCGCGATCCACCCGGCCATCGCGGCTCGGATGGCGATGACCATCGACTCGATCAGCGACGGCCGTTTCTCGCTCAACATCGTTCCAGGTGGTTGGCACCCGAGGGAACTCGAAGTTATGAAGGTGTGGCCGGGTTACGAGTACAACAGCTACCGCTGGAAGTACGCCGGCGAGTACTGCCAGGTGGTACGGGAACTCTGGGAGAACGGCGTCACCAACTTCCAGGGCGAGTACTTCCAGTACGAGGACCTGCGGATGGGACCGAAGCCGCCGCACCACATGAACATCGTCTGCGCCGGTGCCTCCGACGACGCCATCAAGTTCACGACGCGCTACGCCGACTACGCCTTCCGCCTGGCGTTGGGGGGCAAGGAGGCGCTCGCGGAAGTCGTCGATCGGTTCAACCAGCAGATGGAGGAGGCGCAGCGCTCGATCAAGCCATATGTCGCGCTCGGTGTGGTCATCGCCGATACCGACGAGGAAGCGGAGGCGAAGCTGCAGAACTTCGTCGACCACGCCGACTTCGGTGCGATCGAATACATGGTGAGCGGAGCCGTCACCGACACCGCTCAGGGCGGGACGTCCGAGCTGCTGGCAAGCATGGATCAGAAAGGCGCAGTGCAGATGTCGACCGACTTCATCACCGGTTCGCCGGAAAGTATTGCGCGCCAACTGGATGAGTGGGCCGAGATCGACGTCGCGGGCTACATGTTGATCTTCCCGGACTACGTCGAGGACATAAAACGTATGGGCAGCGAAGTGTTTCCGCTGATGAAGAACTTCAGCGCATCGAAGCTTGTGGTGTCGGCATGACCACCACACTGCTCTCACCGGACCTGCGCACTCGGGTACAGGACGCGCACAAGATGCTGATCGGTTCGGAGTGGGTCTCGGCAGCATCGGGCGCGACCTTGTCGGTCGAGGATCCGGCGACCGGACAGGTCGTTGCGGAGGTGCCAGCCGGCGACATCGAAGATGTCGATCGCGCGGTCGCCGCCGCGCGTGCAGCCCTGCGCGGTCCATGGAGTCGGATCACGCCACAGGAGCGCGGCAAACTGATCTGGCGGCTGGCCGACCTGATCGAGGCGCGCGCACAGGAATTGGCCGAGTTGGAATCGCTCGACGCCGGGATGCCGATCATGGAGGCGCGGTATGTCGACGTCGCCTTCTCGATCGACGTGCTCAGGTATTACGCGGGTTGGCCGACCAAGATCACTGGCGACACGATTCCCGTGTCGTTTCCGATGAACTTCGGCGGTCCGTATCACGCGTACACCGTGCGTGAACCGGTCGGTGTCGTCGCTGCGATAGTGCCGTGGAACCTGCCGCTGATGATGGCCGTCAAGAAGCTGGCACCAGCGCTGGCGACAGGGAACACCATTGTCGTCAAGCCTGCCGAGCAGACGCCGCTTTCGATCGCGCTGTTGGCGAATCTTGTTCTGGAAGCGGGTATTCCGGAGGGCGTGTTCAACTATGTGACCGGTTACGGCGAGACTGTCGGCGCGGCACTCGTCGAGCACCCGGGTGTCGACAAGATCAGCTTCACCGGCTCCGGACCAACAGGCAAGGCCATCGCGCGGGCTGCCACGGGAACGCTGAAGCGGGTGTCGTTGGAGTTGGGCGGCAAGTCGCCCAACCTGATCTTCGACGACGCCGATCTGGTCAAGGCGATTCCGTCGTCAGCGCTCGCGATCTTCGCCTGCCAGGGCGAAAGCTGCGTCGCAGGTTCGAGACTGTATGCGCAGCGCGGCGTATACGACGAGGTCGTGGCCGGTCTGGCGGAGCGAGCCCGCAGTATCAAGCTCGGCCCCGGCCTCGATCCGTCCAGTGAGATGGGACCGCTCATCTCGGCGGAGCATCGGGACAAGGTGCTCGGCTACATCGATCTCGGCCGAAAGGAAGGCGTCGACGTCGTGACCGGTGGTGGGCGCCACGGCGCAGAGGGCTACTTCGTCGAACCGACCATTCTGACGAACGTTCATGCTCGGTCACGTCTGGTTCGCGAGGAGATTTTCGGGCCGGTGCTGTCGGTGATCCCGTTCGATTCCGAAGACGAGGTGCTCGGTCTCGCCAACGACTCCGAGTTCGGTCTCGGGGCCGGGGTGTGGACGCGCGATCTCGCTCGCGCGCACCGCCTTTCCGGGGCGATCGAGGCCGGCCAGGTCTGGGTGAATTGTTACCAGGCTGTCGATGCCGCACTGCCGTTCGGCGGGTACAAGCAATCGGGATGGGGCCGGGAAACCTGCCGAGAAAACCTCGACGAGTTCCTCGAACTCAAGACCGTCGTGATCGGACTCTGAGGCGATCACGGTGTCGCGATCATGACCTGGCGGCCTGAACTCGTGCACGGCGAGGCAACCGCACGTGTCGGTCTGGACGAGGACATGTTGTCCTCGTTTCGTCCGATCGTCGCGGGAGCGCGCCGGGTAGGGGAGACTACGGGAGTGGTCCTGCCCCTACCCGGCGACGGCGCCTCAGGAGATCCAGGGGATCTGCCGCTGGAGCTGACGCGATTCATCGGTCGGCGTCACGAGTTGGCACTCGCTCGGCATGCGCTGGAGCGTGCGCGGCTCGTGACCCTGACCGGTACCGGTGGCGTCGGAAAGACCCGGCTCGCTTTCCAACTCGCACGTGACGCGGCACGGGCCTTCGAAGAGGGCATCCGGCTGGTGGCTCTCGCCGACGTTCAGGATCCCGCCCTGCTCGGGCACACGGTGAATGCTGCGGTCGGCATCAGGGAAACGTCCTCCCGCTGGCAGTTGTCTACGCTGGTCGACCATCTGCGCGATCGGCAGATGTTGCTCGTGTTCGACAACTGCGAGCATCTCGTGGACGCTGCCGCAACACTTGTCGACGCTCTCTTGCGATCGTGTCCACGGTTACGAATCGTGGCGACGAGTAGGCAGGCGCTCAACATCGATGGTGAAGCCTCGGTTTCGGTTCCACCTCTGTCGGTTCCACCGCTGTCGGCACCGCATCCGTACGGGACGCCGAGCCGGACCGCTATCGCCGAAAGCGAAGCTGTTTCGATGTTCGTCGACCGTGCTCTCACGGCGGTTCCGGGATTCGAATTGAACACCGAGACCGAACCGCAGGTGGTCGAACTGTGTCAGTTGCTCGACGGGATACCACTCGCGATCGAGCTTGCGGCAGTTCGCCTTCGGGTGCTGCCACTGTCCGAACTGCTTGCCCGCATGGGGGATCGCTACCGTCTCCTCACACACGGCAGCCGCACGGCGCCGGCACGGCATCAGACGCTGCGTGCATCGATCGACTGGACTTTCGATCTCTGTTCGCCGGAGGAGCAGCTGCTGTGGAGCAGGCTCGCTGTGTTCACCGGCGGCTTCGACCTCGCGGCCGCCGAAGCGGTCACATCCGGTGGCGCTATCGAACGTGACGCGGTGCTCGATCTGGTGTCAGGACTCGTCGACAAGTCGATCCTCACCCGTGTGGCGGAAGCCCGTGAGCCGCGATACCAGATTCTGGAGACGATTCGGCAGTACGGAGCGGAACGACTGGACGAGGCCGAGTCGATCGAATTGGAACGTCGACACCGGCAGTGGTTCGTCGCGCTAGCGTCGCGAGCAGACGAAGACTGGTCGGGTCCTCGTCAGGCGCAGTGGTTGGAGCGATTGCGCTGGGAGCACGCAAATCTGCGTACTGCCCTCAATTCGTGTCTCACGAACGATGCGCAGAGTGGCCTGCGGCTGGTCTGGTCCATCGAAAACTATTGGTTGGCAAGAGGATTTCTGGCAGAGGCTCGGCAGTGGCTCGACGAGCTCGGTGGGGTGGCGGTCGAGCCGACCGTCGACCGTGGACGTGGTCTTCGGCTCAGTGCCTGGCTCGCCGTACTGCAAGGTGACCAGGACGTCGTCCCCGCCCTTCTCGAGCAGGCAGAGGAGATCGCGACTCACACCGGCGACGGTGTCCTCGCAGCCTTCGTTGCCCAGACCTGGGGACTGAGTGCGCTGTTTCGCGGCGATCTACCGTTCGCCGTCGAGCGTGTCGAGCAGGCCGTAGCGACGTTTGCGAAGCTGGGTCACCGCAACGGCGAGATTCATTCGACGTTCGAGGTCGGCCTCGCACTCAGCTTCTCAGGGGAGACCGAGAGCGCGGCACGGTGGCACCGCCGATGCAACGACCTCACCACAGCGATGGGTGAGTCGTGGTGGCGTTCGTTCTCGCTGTGGGCGTACGGAATCGACAAGTTGCGCCAGGGCGACGTTGCCGCAGCGCTCGAGCTGGAGCGCGAAAGCCTGGTTCTGAAAAGGCAATTGGGTGACCAACTCGGCATAGCCGTATGCCTCGAGGCTATGTCGTGGATCGCGGCGTCCGACGGCGACGTCGACCGAGCCGCTCGGTTGCTCGGGGCGGCCGACGCTCTACTCCGTCAGGTCGGCATGCCTCTCGAAGGTATTCAGCGGCTGTGGGCGTTTCATTTGCAGTGGGAGGACACCGTACGGCGCCGGGCGTCGGAACGCGGGTTTCGCGTCGCCTACGCGTCGGGGGCTGCCATGTCCGCGGACGCGGCAGCCGCGTTTGCGCTACGTGAGACGCCCGAATCGGCACCGGACGAGTCGGACAACGAGCTCGCAGCCTTGACGAAGCGGGAACGAGAAGTGGGCGAGCTAGTGTCTCGCGGTCTGACCAACCGGGAAATCGCTGCGTCGTTGGTGATTTCGGTTCGCACCGCGGAGAAGCACGTCGATCGGATCATGTCCAAGCTCGGGCTTGCGAACCGGACGCAGATCGCAGCGTGGGTCACGAGTCGTGGCGGCGACAAGAGCTCGTAGCATACCAATCGGTATATAGCGGGCCGTCTTCGGCGGACTTACGTACGTAGAGAACGCAACGAAATGCGTAGTTACACGAATAGACCGGCCGGCAATGCCGGAAGTAGCCTCGATATCAATCCACTACATACCGGCTAGACAGTATGTAGCTGCTTTCGAGAGAGGGATCGCGCCATGAGTACCTACGACTTCATCATCGTCGGCGGCGGAACCGCCGGATGTGTTGTGGCAGGCCGACTCAGCGAAGACCCCGCAGTCCAGGTTCTGCTGCTCGAAGCAGGTGGCACGGACCGCCGGGCCGACATCGAGGCACCGGGAGCATGGCCGAGTCTGGCTGGCAGCGAAGCAGATTGGGGCTACACGACCGTCCCGCAGGAAACGCTTGGACGCACCGTTCCTGCGACGCGCGGTCGAGTTCTCGGCGGATCGGGTTCGATCAACGTCATGGCGCATCTGCGCGGCCACCGACTCGATTACGACGATTGGGCAGCGGCGGGGGCCACGGGCTGGGACTACGAATCGATTCTTCCGTACTTCATCCGTTCCGAGGATGCACCGCACGGCGACCCACGGTTTCGCGGCCGCGGCGGGCCGCTCACCCCACGTCCCATCGAGGCTCCACACCCGCTCTCCCTGGCACACGTCGAGGCTGCGAGGGCGGTCGGTCACGTAGTGTCGCAGGACCTCAACGGACCCGAGTTGCTCGGGGCCGGATGTCACGATCTGCTGATCGCGGACGGTGTCCGGCAGAGCACGGCGACGGCGTATCTGCGGCCCGCGCTCGACCGCCCGAACCTGACGGTTCGCACCGGCGCGGACGTTGCCGGCCTCGTGGTGTCGGGTGGCCGTTGCACCGGCGTCCGGTATACCTGGGACGGTCGGGCGATCACGGATTCTGTTGCGAGCGAGGTAGTTCTGTGCGCCGGTGCGGTGGCTACGCCCCGTTTGCTCATGCTCGCAGGCATCGGCCCTGCTGCCGAGCTGGAGGACCTCGGGATCGGGACTGTCGTCGATTCGGCCGAAGTTGGACGCAACCTGCAAGACCACATTCTGCTCGCCGGCGTGCGGATGCGTGCCGATCGACCGTTGCCCGTGCCGAGCGGCAACTACGCCGAATCCACGTTGTTCATGAAAACCGATGCGGCCCAGACTCGGTCCGAGTTGCAGATCGTGCAGATCCAGGTCGACTACCACCTGCCATGGCAGCAGGCCGTGCCGAACGGATTCACCTTCGGGATCGGTCACATGCGGCCACGCAGTCGCGGAACGGTCCGCCTCGCATCCGCCGATCCGGCACGGCCGCCCCTGATCGACCCACGCTATCTGACCGACGACTACGACATGGGTCAGCTCATTGCCGGAATCGAGGCGGTGGACGTTCTCGCACGGTCCGGCGCATTCGACGAGTGGGGCGGAGACTGCGAGACAACGGATTTGCTGAAACTCGATCGGCCGCAACTGGAACAGGCCGTTCGTGAATCGGTCAGCAGCTTCTTTCATCTTTCCGGTACCTGCCGGATGGGCGCGGATTCCGAGGCGGTGGTCGATCCGCAGCTACGTGTGAACGGTGTCGCCGGCTTGCGTGTCGCCGATGCCTCGGTGATGCCGAGCATCGTCTCGGCGAACACGAACGCAGCGACAGTACTGATCGGCGAAGTAGCCGCAGACCTGCTCCGCGGTGAACTGCGCCCGCACTAGAACAGCCACGATGCGGCGGCACTCGATATCTCGTCGCGTCTACCAAATACCAACTAGTCGGAACGACTGAATCGAAGGAGCGGATATGCACACAGGATTGACTCTCGTTTTCCAGAACCTGGACGGAAAGCTGACCGACGAAGAGGCCTTTCGGCACGAACTGGACCTGGCTCTGCGTGCGGAAGGGGTCGGCTTCGATTCGGTGTGGACACCTGAACACCACTTCACCGCCTACGGCATGACTCCCGATGTGCCGCAGTTCCTTTCGTGGCTGGCCGCCAAGACGTCCACCATCAAGCTCGGCACGATGGTGTCCGTACTGCCATGGCAGGATCCGGTCCGAGTCGCAGAGGGCTTCTGCCTGCTGGATCATCTGTCGGAAGGCCGAGCCGTCGTGGGAATCGGTCGGGGACTCGGACGCGTCGAGTTCGACGGATTCCGCGTCGAAATGGGGCAGTCGCGAAAGCTTTTCGCCGAATACGCAGAGGCGATCCTCAACGGGTTCGAGTCCGGAGTGATGGAGTACGACGGCGAGCTGTACAAGCAGCCCGCGATGGAACTTCGTCCGGCACCGTACGCATCGTTTCGTGGTCGCACCTTCGCGTCGGCGGTCTCACCGCAGTCGATCGATCTGATGGCGAGCCTCCAGGTCGGCCTGATGGTTATTGCACAAAAGCCATGGGACAAAGCGGAAGCCGAGATGAAGGCCTACCGGAACCGCTACCTGGAGATCAACGGTGAGGAGCCGGCAAAGCCAGTTCTCTGTGTGTTCGTCGGCGTCGGCGAGACCGAGGCCGAGGCGCAACAGATGCGTTCCGTCTATCTCCGCCGATACGCCGAATCCACGGTCCAGCACTACGAATTCGACAACGTCGGGTTCGCGAAGATCGAGGGCTACGAGTACTACGCCGGATTGAGCCGCAACATCGAGAAGCACGGCGTGGACGGTTTCTGCGACTTCCTGGCAGACCTGCAGGTGTGGGGCACGCCGGATCAGGTTGTGTCCCGCATTCTCGACTATGTCGAACGCCTCGACGCCGGTGCCGTCCTTGTCGCCCCTTCGTTCGGCGGGATGGCGCCGGACGTCGCTCGGCGCAATTTCGAACTGCTTGCCTCCGAGGTTCTTCCGCGCCTGCAGGCACACAACGTCGGTGGCGATATCGGCGTCCGGCACGGTGCCGAAACGCGCGAACTACACACCCTGTCCTGAGAGAACTTTCGAGAAAGAGGCACTGATATGACGACAATCGAAACGAAGCCGGCCGCCGCCAACCTGATCGACGGCCAGTGGGGGCCGGGATCCGGAAGCGATGCAATCGAGATCTTCAATCCTGCGACCGGCGAGAAGCTCGCCGATCTCCTGCCTGCGACGATCGAGGATGCCGAAGCTGCGGTCGCGGCTGCGACGCGTGCATTCGTCGAGTGGGGAGCGCGACCGCTCGGCGAACGAGTGCGAATCCTCTACCGCATGAAGACGATTCTCGAAGAGAACGCCGAGAACTTGGCGCGAACGATCACACTCGACCAGGGTAAGTTGCTGGACGAAGCCAGGGGAGAGGTCGCTCGTGCGCTCGATTTCCTCGAGACCGCACTCGCTGCGCCGATGTTGTATCACGGTCAAAACATCAACGTGACAACGGGACTCGACGCCCGCCGCGTGCGCGAGCCGCTGGGAGTGTGCGTCGCAGTCACACCGTCGAATTTTCCCGTGATGAACACCGTGCAGTTCTCCGCCTGGGCACTTGTCACGGGTAATACGTTGATCATCAAGGCCTCCGAGCAAGATCCGATCGCGTCGACCGCAGCAATTCGGCTGCTGCAGCAGGCCGGGGTGCCCGCAGGTGTGCTGACCCTGCTCCATGGCCGCGCAGATGTGGTGAAGCACCTGATATCGCATCCGTCGGTGGCGGCCGTGTCGTGCATCACCTCGTCACCGACCGCAAAGGCCATCTACGAGGCAGCGGCCGCTTCCGGAAAACGGGTGCAGGCCAACGGCGGTGCCAAGAACCCGATCGTCGTCGCTCCCGACGCCGATCTGGACAAGGCCGCCGCAGGCATCATCTCGTCGTCGTACGGAATGGCCGGGCAGCGGTGCCTGGCGGGCAGCAGGGTCGTCGTGATCGGCGAAGTCTACGACGAACTGCTGAAACGCGTTGTCGCCATTGCCAATCAGATCGTCGTCGGCAACGGGTTCGACGACGACGTGACGATGGGCCCGGTGGTGAGCGCGGCGAGCAAGGAGCGAATCCTGGGCGCACTGGCGGAAGCCGAAAGACTCGGTGCGACATTCGTCCTCGACGGCCGGAACGTGAAGCCGTCCGGCGGCGCAGAGACGGAGAACGGTTACTTCATCGGTCCGACGATTATTGCCGGACTCGATCCCGCGCATCCGGTCGAGCGGATGGAGTTGTTCGGACCGGTCATCAACTTCCACCGGGTCGAGTCGTTCGACGCTGCGATCGCGCTCGCCAACGACACCGAATTCGGTAACGCCGCATCCATTTTCACACAGTCGGGTGCGGTGGCCGCTGCCTTCGAACGCCGGGTCCGCGCGGGCAACGTCGGCATCAACTCGTTTCCCGCACCGCCGGCCAACGTCACCATGGGCGGCTACGGCGCATCGTTCTACGGCGATATGCACGTCTGTGGCGATGCGCCCCTGGCCTTCTACACCGATCAGAAGCTGGTGGTATCGAGGTGGTGAGTCCTGCGCTCGTCATCGATGCGGTGCGGTCGCCGATGGGTCGGGGCCGTCCGGGCGGATCGTTGGCCGACGTCCATCCCGTCGAGCTTCTGGCCCAGGTTGTTTCCGCGCTGGTCGCGCGGTCGGGGGTCGACCCGTCCGACGTCGACGACTTGCTCGTCGGCTGCGTCACGCAGTCGTCCGAGCAATCGGGAAACGTGGGCCGGATGGCGTGGTTGGCAGCGGGTCTGCCCGAGCACGTTCCGTCGGTCACGATCGAGCGCAAGTGCGGATCTGGCCAGCAGGCAGTGCAATTCGCCGCCCAGGGCGTCATGGCGGGGTCGTACGACATCGTGATTGCCGCTGGTGTGGAGTCGATGAGTCGGGTTCCGATCGGGTCGAATCGTCAGGGCGCAGACAGCTACGGGCCGTCGGTGCACGATCGGTACTCACCAGGATTGCTACCGCAGGGTGTCGCAGCGGAACTCGTCGCGCAGCGGTGGGGTCTCGACCGCGCACAGCTGGACGAGTTCGCGGCACGCTCACACGAATTGGCGCACGCGGCGGACTCGTCGGGTGCCTTCGTGCGCGAAATCGTACCCATCCGCGCGCCAGGCCGAGTTGTGAAGCGGGACGAAACAATTCGGCCAGGCACCAGCGTCGACTCCCTTCACGATCTGCGGCCTGCCTTCCGGACCGACGAGTACGCCGAACGCTTTCCCGACCTGGACTGGCAGCTCACCGCCGCCAGCTCGTCGCAGCTGACCGATGGTGCAAGTGCGGTGTTGATTGCCAGTGAGCGGGCCGCCGAACGTATGGGTTGGCAAGCGCGGGCTCGGTTTCGGGGGTTCTACGCGTGCGGTGACGATCCGATGCTGATGTTGACGGCCCCGATCGCGGCAACGCGGAAGATCTTGCAGCGCACCGGCTCGAGTGTCGAGGAGATCGACCACTTCGAGGTCAACGAAGCGTTCGCATCGGTTCCGCTGGCGTGGCAGCTGGAGTTGGGTGCAGACAGCGCCCGGCTGAATCCGCGAGGGGGAGCGATTGCGCTGGGCCATCCGCTCGGCGCGACGGGATGTCGGTTGCTGACCACGATGCTGCACGCGATGGAGGACGCCGACCACCGGCTCGGATTGCAGACGGTGTGCGAGGCAGGCGGAATGGCAAATGCCCTTGTGTTGGAGAGATTTCGGTAAGGAGTTGCAATGAGCACGGTCGAGTTCGACAGCGTGGCGCGGGCGATCGCCGACATCGCCGCAGGCAAAGCGGTGGTCGTCGTCGATGACGAGAATCGCGAGAACGAAGGCGACATCATCTTCGCGGCCGAGAAGGCGACACCGGAGTTGATGGCCTTCACGATTCGCCATTCGAGTGGGGTGATCTGCGTACCGATGACCGGGGAACTCCTCGACCGTCTCGACATTCCACTGATGACGCCGCACAATCAAGATCCGTTGCGCACGGCGTACACGGTCTCGGTGGATGCGCGGGTGGGCGTCAGCACGGGCATTTCGGCAGCAGACCGGGCGCGAACTGCTCGGGTGCTCGCCGATCCCGGTGCTGTGCCAGGGGACCTGTCGCGGCCGGGTCACATTTTCCCGCTGCGGTATCGCGACGGCGGTGTGCTGGTGCGGCGCGGCCACACCGAGGCCGCAGTCGATCTTGCGACGTTGGCCGGCCTCCGACCTGCGGGAGTGCTCGTCGAGTTGGTCAACGACGACGGTTCGATGAAGCGCACACCGGAACTGCGACGCTTCGCCGATACCCATGGGCTGGCGATGATTTCGATCGATGCCCTTGTCCAATACCGGCGCCGCCACGAGGTCTTGGTCGAACGGGTGGCAGAAACGTACTTGCCGACGAAGACCTGCGACTTCACCGCCTTCGGATACCGGGCCGCGTTCGACGAGGGTGAGCACATCGCGCTTGTCCACGGTGACATATCCGGTGGTGCACCGGTGTTGACGCGCGTGCATTCGGAGTGCCTGACCGGCGACGTCTTCGGGTCGTGTCGCTGTGACTGCGGTGCGCAGTTGTCCGAGGCGATGGAACGGATCGCGATCGAGGGCAGGGGAGTGGTCGTCTATCTGCGCGGCCACGAGGGTCGTGGGATCGGGCTGGCAGCGAAGTTGCAGGCCTACCGCCTCCAGGATGCCGGGCGGGATACCGTCGACGCGAACTCCGAACTCGGCCTCCCTGTCGACTCCCGCAATTACGGTGCGGCAGCGCAGATTCTTCGCGATCTCGGTGTCCGGTCGGTGCGGCTGCTGACCAACAATCCCGACAAGGTCGCGAGCCTGGCTGAACTGGGGATTGCCGTCGCTGCCCGAATTCCGTTGACGCCCTTGCCGAACCACCACAACGAGGACTATCTCCGCACCAAACGCGAGCGGATGGGACACGAGATCCCCGAGTTGCGTGGTCGCATCACTGCCCGGCTTTGACCGGGCGCCCGAACCCCGGTGCGGCGAGGGGATCTCGCCGCACTGGGCTTCCAATCCAGAGGCCGAGCAGGCTGTTGCTGGGACATCGGCCGAGTGGGTCGGACAGTAACCGCCTGTTCGAGGCCCGGCGTCGGACTGCACTAACATTGCCTCACCCGCTCGACGTGGAGCGGGGTGTATCGAGGGGATCGTCGGCTATGAAGCGTTCGTCCGGTTGGGGTGAACTCGGTGGCTTCGGCCGAGAGTTGCTGCAGCGCCGATCGAACGTGGCGCACGGACCGTCACAGTGGACTGCGAGTTTGCCCGATGCACAGTGGGTGGAACTCGACCGTGGTCGTATAGCGTTCGTGCGGACCCAGTCCGGGCCCACGGATGCTGTTCCGGTGTTGCTGCTGCACGGCTGGACGTGGTCGATGGACCTCAACTTCGTGGATGTGTTTCCCCGCCTTGCAGATTCGCATCCGGTCGTGGCGCTCGACCAGCGTGGACACGGTCACAGCCCTCGATCGGCGTCCACGTTCGACATCGCCGACCTCGCCGACGACGCGGTTGACGTGTTGAACGCTCTCGGTATCCAGCGCGCAATCGTGTGCGGCTTCTCGTTGGGCGGCATCGTGGGGTTGCAATTGGCGTTGCGGCACCCGGATCGAGTCGCAGGTTTGAGCGTTCAAGCGTGTGCTCTGAGCTACCGACAAACGGTCCGCGATCGTCTGGTGTGGCCGTTGTTGCGAGCGACGACGATCTTGGGGGAGCGACCCGAACCGACGTCGGCGATCGCGCGTGTCTATCAGACCTACCGCCACGATGCGACGTTCGATCAGCGCTGGCCCTGGGTGCGAACCGAACTGGCACGTACGACGCACTCCGGCATCGTCGAGGCCGGGGCTGCGGTCCGACGGCACGACCTGCGCGGCCAGGTTGCCGGCTTGCGTGAGCTGCCGACCTCCATGCTTGTCACCAGCCGTGACACGGTCTGTCTGCCATGGCTGCAGCATCAACTCGCCGATCAGATCGGCGCCCGGATAGTCGAACTCGACGAAGATCATTTGGCGCCGATCACGCACCCCGAGCAATACGCCGCGGCTGCAATCGAATCGATTCGCCTCGCAGCGCATTGACGGGCAGCCCTGCTGACGCAGCCTTCAGCATCTGATCGATCGGAAACATCGGCGTCATTTTCCGGACCTATCGTGGTGACCATGGCCGTCGTGGTCCGCACGAGCTCACTTCGCCTGCACATGGAGGCTGGAATGACGAACTCCGACAACACGACTCAGTTGATGCTCGACTTCGCCTGCTCATGGCGTCGATTCGGCGGTGGCCCTGACGAAGACATCATGGTCCGATTCGGTTTGTCCGCTCCGGAGTTCTTCCGGAGAGTGGAACGGATGGTCCAGTCCGGCCAGCACAGGTTGGACGCCGAAACCGCCGACGAGTTGCTGAAGGTATGTAGGCGTCGATTGTGGACCGACCGATCACAGCAGTCGGCCGCTCGAGCGAGATCCCTTCGGCACTCGGCTTGAATCGGTTCGCCGCAGGCCGGGACTCAGATGGGAAGCCCCTGATCGCACACGACGGGAACCGCGTCGTCGGGGCTCAACGCGTTCAGCACCATTCGCAGCGTCGCCGGATCGAAGGCGATGCCGAGATGGCCGACCTCGTCGTCGGGGCACACACTCTGCACGGTTTGATTGACGACGTTGGGGCCGGGCGGCAGGAAGCCGACGGTGTACGGGGTGATCACCTCGTCTGTGACGCTGATGATGTTGTGATAGAGCACAGTTGGCACGGGCGGCGGGTACGTCGCCGGATTGTTCAGGTCTTCGCACGCAGGGCAGCCGAGGGACAGGAGGGGCTGCAACGCAGGGAGGGTATCGACCAGATACGTGATCCCCTCGAACGCTGTCACACGTGAATAGGACGCAGCGAGCCCGATGACGCGACGGACCGCTGCGGGGTTGCTTTCGGTGTAGATGCGTTGGACAGCGGCACCCTGAGAGTGTCCGACCAGGTCCACCCGGTCGGCACCGGTCCAGGCCCGTACTTGATCGACAAAGGCACCGAGCTGCTCGGCCGAGGTGAAGAGGCTGTCGACCGCTCCGCTGCCGAGGCTGAACGGGGTGCGTCCGTATGTCAGTGTGAAGACGCAGTAGCCGTTGTTGGCGAGTGTCGGGGCGAGCGCTGCCCAGTTCGCATTCTGGTTCAACCCTGCACCATGGACCAGTACAACCGGCGTCGGGTGAGCTGTACTGCGACACGAGGGTCGGTTCGCGCCAGGTGGCGCGACGTCGGGTTGGCCGATGCCTGCGACAACGGCTGCTAGACCGTCCGTTGTTACCGGGAACTCAGCGGCATGCACGGTAGGTGCCATCGCCACAGTTGCAGATACGACTACCGCGAACACCCCCGCTACGAGTTGGTGCTTCACAGTCGATTCCTTTCCGACCGAGACCGGTTCGAGGCAGTCGGGGTTGCGTCAGTTTATCGCCGTCGGTGCGCCGCTCCACATCGATTCTCGTCTCGGACGGAGCATCATCGGGTAGCGTCAGCCTTCTTCCCGAAGGAAGTCGACCATGTTGCAGACAGCGCCTGTGAATCGTTGTGGAACAACATGTTCGGCGCCATCCCGACCTCGTTCGCGGTTGCTTGGTGCCACCTTCCTGACGGCTTGCTTGTCGTTGCGGCTTGCGGGTCGGACGACGCCGCGACATCGGGGGACTTGCCCGCCGACGCGCTGGAGGTTGTGAATTCTGCTCCGTTCGCGCATGGGTCAGCCGGGGTGTGCTCGACGGGCAACTGGAATACATCGATCCGGACGATCACATCTACGCCTATGCGATCCCGACGTCGCAGCCGGTGAAGGCCGATCCGCTAGCCGGACGGTGCTCACCCAGATTCAGCAGCACGGCTGAAACACAGCGGCTTCACGCAGCCTTGCGGGCCGCGACCTGGCGCTCGAGGTCGACGATGGCCTTTTCGAGCCCTGCGGCAATGTGTCCGACGTCCGGCACCTTGCGGGTTGCGACGGCGATGCCGAAGGTGATCTTGTCGCCGTGTCCGATGCACGTCATGTTGACGGGGCTGTTGTGCATCGGCACCGATACCGGAACCAAGGCGTCGAGGCGGGCGCCGTCCAGGTACAGCTGAACCTTCGGTCCCGGGATGTTCGACATGACGAGACCGAATGCCGCAGGCGTCCGCTTGCCGAATCGAAGGGCCAGCGCGGCAATCATAGGTCCGTTGGCGAGTACCGGCTGCAGCACGAGGCCAGGCTCGGATAGGTGCGAAAGCTGCTCTGTTGCAGTTGCATTCGATCGGGCGATGGTCTGCAGGCGCTCGATGGGATCGGCGATGTTGGTGGCGAGATCGACGGTGATGAAGCCGAATGCCGAACCTGGACGATTGTCGTTTTCGTCACGGGTGCTCATCGGCACCCCGGCGGTCAGCGGTGTCGACGGCACATCGGCGTGTTCGGCGAGGTAGGTGCGCAGCGCCGATCCGCATGTGTAGAAGGCGATGTCGCTGAATTTTGTGTCGGTTGCGTCGGCGAGTGCTTTGAGGCGCGAGAGATCGAATTGTGTGTACGCGATGCTTCTGTCGCTGTCGATTCTGCCGTGCCACACGGTTTTGGGAGTTCGGTACGGAACCGTCAGTGCCTGACCGGCATAGGTGCGGCGCATCATCTCGTAGATCGTCCGGCTCAATTCGTGTCCGGCAGTTGCTCTGGCAGCCAACTGTTTACGCGCTGCGCGCAGACCCCGCCGCGGTGTGACCGGTGTATCGACGCGGCCGGTCGGTCCAACGGTGAACAGCGGCGAACACGGATCGGCGGCGGGATTCGGCGTCAGCCACTGGAGCAAACGACGCATGCCGGTGACTCCGTCGGCAAGCGAGTGGTGAATTTTGATGAAAGCAGCGAAGCGATTGTCGGCCAGGCCCTCGATCAGGTGCAGTTCCCACAGCGGCCGCGACGGATCGAGTCGGCGGCTGTGCAATTCGCCGATTACAGAGTTCAGTTCGTCCTCGCCTCCGGGTTGCGGCAGGCAATGAACAACGACGTGGTGATCGACGTCGATCGTGTCGACTTCACGCACAAACGGGAGTTGGGGCAGTTTCGCGTACGCAGGTGCGAGATTGAACGGGCTGACCGGCTTGTGTGGACCACGCATCCGATCGACGAGTTCGGGAACGAAGCTGGCCGTGGCGTCGTCCGGAAGCGTGAACAACATAAGCAGCGCCGCATGCCATGGCATGTCGTCGCTCTCTATCAGCAGAAACGCTGCATCGAGCGGTGAGATGGCCTTGATCGACATGGGTGTGCCCACTTCCTCGGGGACGTAGAGTCTGACTAGCAACGGAACTGTCACGATGTTACAATATTAGTTACTGTGTTGCTTAAATGGCAATCTGCGTTGCCCAGCGCGCCTCGTTGGACACAGGTGCCAACTCCGGTAAGTCTGTTGTCGTGCGTCGTGCCGCGGTTCCCCTGCTGTCGTTGACCGTGGGAGTTGTGCTCGCGGATTCGGCGATCGTCACGCTTGCGCTGCCGGAGATCCTGCGGCATCTCGGTGGCAGTGTCGCTCAGGTCGCGTGGGTGCTGATCGCGTTCAACCTCGTACTCGCTCTGGTCGTCGTACCCGCCGCGTGGGCTTGCACACGCTGGAATCCCGCGCCGCTGTGCGCAGCCGGAATCGCAGTGTTCGCCGGTGCCTCGGCCGCATGTGCTCTGGCCGGCACGATGGAGGTGCTGATCGCCGCGCGTTGCGCGCAGGCGCTCGGTGGTGCCTTCGCTCTGGTCGGTTGTCTGGAACTGCTGGTCTCGGCGACCGACGAGAAACGTGGCGTTGCTCGCTGGACGACGGCGGGTGTTCTTGGGACCGCCGTCGGACCCGTCGCGGGCGGACTGCTCACCCAAGCCATCTCATGGCAATCGATCTTCGTCGTGCAGGTTCCGATCGCAGTTCTGGCAGTACCTGCTGCGCTTGCGATCCGAGGCAATCCCGTTCGCGCCGTAGACAAGCAGCGCCCAGCCTTCGCGCCGAATCTCGCGTTGGTGTTGCTTTCCGCTGCGCTCACCGCTGCGTTGTTTCTGCTCGTCTTGCTACTGGTCGAGGGTTGGGGTCGTTCGCCGGCAACCGCTGCGCTGACAGTGTCGGTTGTGCCGGTCGCGGCTTTCGTTGCGACGCCGCTGGCTCGACGGGTCCGGGCTGGGCCACGCTCGGAGACCGCCGCCGGTTGTCTGCTCATCGCGGGCGGTCTAGTCGGGCTTGCGATTCCGCCATCGGCGCACCTGGCCTGGACGATCGCGCCGCAGGCGTTGATCGGGCTCGGACTCGGGCTGACGGTGGACTCACTCACGTTCGCAGCCCTGCGTGATCGGGTGCCGCGGGCGATTCACGGCGGCTGGACGATCGGCGCTCGGCACGCGGGAGTTGTTCTCGGCCTTGCACTGTTGACGCCGGTGTTCACCGCTGACCTGGTCGACGCCCAAGGCCCTGCGCAGGAAGCCATCACGGGATTGGTGCTCGATGCGCCGCTGCCCGTGCGGGACAAGATCGCCCTCGCCAATGGCCTGAGCGACCAACTGGCGAGCGAGCGAGGCCGGGTGCCCGACCTCCATCCGGCGTTCGCCGCGCTGCAGGTCGCCCCGGAGCAGCGTCCCGCTGCTCAGGCGCTCGAACGGAACCTGGACGAACAGCTCGAACGAGCCGCGACTCGGGCCTTTCGCGACTCGTTCCTCATCGGCGCGGCATTGGCGTTTGCCGCGCTTGTGCCGCTGATCCCATTCGGCCTATGGCGGAGCAGGGTGAAGACGTGACGGTCCGCGCTGCCATCCTTCCGACCATCGCCGCGGCGCTGGTGAGCATCGTGCTCGGGGTCCAGGTCGCCAACGGTGGCGGTGACTTTGCCCCGGCCCGCACTGCGGACCCGTGCGTCGCGAGGGTCGTCGAACCGATCGCGACCGGCATCGAAGCGCTAGGGGCGAGGCTGGTGTTGCTCGGATTGGACGGCGCCGCATGCCAATTGCGCGTCTCACGCGAAGCGCTTGTGTTGCAGCTCGCGCAACCGAGAGAGCGCTCGGACGCCGAAATCGAGGCGATGCGAACGGGATTGCGCAATGCGGTGCAACGAATGCAGGCCGACGGCACCCTCCCGCCTGCCTCCGATCTCGCCGACGAAGCGCTCGCCAACGCGGACCTGCCGGGCTACGTGAAGTCGCTGCTCCGCCGTCTGCCGGACTCGATGGTGAACGGCGCCTTGAAGACCGACGACATTCTGCTCCGCGCTATCGACGACCTCGACCTCCGCGCGATGCTGGCTGACCTGTCCGACACCGACGACATCACCCGCATGATCAACGACGCGGTCAGCCGAGCGGTGAAGGATTCCCTGATCGCCAGGTTGCGCGACCTGCTGCCGGGTTGATGACTGTCAGTGCGGTTGCGACTGAAGTACGATCGCCACTGAGCAGGATTCCATTAAATTTCACTAATACCAGGAGTGGCTGGTGCTGGATCCGGTCAGATTGTTCACTTTGTGCGAGGTTGCCGAGCAGGGTTCGATCACTGCAGCGGCTGCTGCGCTGGGTTACACGACTTCTGCTGTCTCCCAACAGATCGGCAAGTTGGAGAACGAGGCGGGGCAGCCGCTCGTCGAGCGGCACGCGCGGGGAGTTGTGTTGACCGAAGCGGGTCATTCGCTCGTTCGGCACACCAAACGAATTCTCGTCGAGCTCGAAGCGGCCGAGGCCGAACTCGCGGAGATACGGGGGTTGCGTGCCGGAGTGTTGTCGATCGGCACGTTCCCCACAGCGGGTTCGTCGCTGTTGCCGCTTGTGGTCAAAGAGTTCAAGACCCGTCATCCCGGTGTCGAGGTGAAGGTGGTCAGCGGTCGGTTCGCTCAGCTCGTGGATTCGCTCCGCCGCCGTGAGACCGAGCTGTCCCTGTTGTGGGACTACGAGTGGAATCGGGTCGATGATCCGACTTTGACCTACCACCATTTGATGAACGACCCGACTGTGCTGCTGCTTTCGGCGCGACACCGTCTCGCCGACCGTGATTCGATCCGGATCACCGAGCTGCGCGACGAGTCGTGGGTGGTGCGCGCGGACGATCATCCGGCGGCCAAGACTCTCGAAAAGCTTTGTCAGCAGGGTGGTTTCATGCCGAGAACAAGCGTTTTCGCTCACGACTACGGTGAGGTGCAGGCGATGGTCGGCGTCGAGCTTGGTGTAGCTATCGCGCCGCGGCTCGCGGTGCTCAACCTTAGGCCTGATGTTCGGTCGATCCCGCTCGCTACCCGATCGCCGCAACGTCGGATTCTGGTGGCGCACTTGGCTGAACGGCGGCTGAGTCCGGCTGCTCAGGAAGCGATAGCGGTGTGCGCTGCGGCGGCTCGACCGTTGGCCGAATCGTTCGAGGCGACGTAGCCGACAGCTATCCGGCGGTGGCGGACAGTGGTGCGGAGACGAAGAGTTCTGCAGAGGCGATCCGGCGGGCCGCCCTATGCAGCGTTACCGATTCGAGAACGCCGTTGAGTGAGGTTGCAAAGTCGACGTCGAGTACGCCGGCAAGGGTTCCCAGCCGGAGCGACCCTGGCCAGCGGACGCGTAGGTGATCGGAGACCACGCTGTCGGCAACGGTGGATGCCGCTGCGACGGCGACGGCCGAGGTCAGTCCGATGGCGGGGTGTGGGGCGAGCATGGACAGCATTCGAACCGAGATGTCGTACTCGTCGGCGTCGACGACGACGCCCGCACTGGTTCGGTAGGTCGTCGGCGGCCCGATGATCCCGACTTTCGGGATCGCGTGAGTGATCGGATCGCCGGGCCTGCTCAGTCCCATACGTAATGCGGATTCGCGCCGAAGCCGCATCAGCAGCGGCAGGTGGTCGGTGAGGGTCCGGCTGTCGTCGGCGCCTGTCATCCCGAGGTCCGCGGCGTCGAACAGCGCTGCGGGCGCGCCTGCGGTGATCATCGTGGCGACGTATGCGTGCTCTCCGATCTGGATCCGGTCCGTAGCGCTTCCCGTTGGAAGTAGTTCTGTTGCAACGGAATCGAGGCCGGTGAACGAGAGCCCCACCGGTACGCCGAGGGCGCTGGTCCCCGGAACTGCAGCGCTACCTTCGGTGGGGATCAGTCCGCCTGGGGTGGCGATCTCGGCCGTGAGTACCGAACCGGTGTTCTGATTGCGCATTCGAACGGTCGTCAATACCGAATCGACCGCCACCAAGCCGGATTGCAGGGCGTACAAGCCGATCGCGGTTGCGCAGTTGCCGCAATTGCTTCCCCATTCGACCCGACGGTCTCCGATCGCGACCTGGGCGAACAGGTACTCGACGTCGATGCCGGGATCACTCGACCGACGGACGATCGCCGCCTTCGATGTGGTCGAACTGCCGCCGCCGACCCCGTCGAGTTGCAACGGATCGCCGGACCCGAACGCTGAGGTCAGCATCGCGTCCAGTCCGCCGGCCTGGGCGATGAACGGATCGACATCTACTGCGTTGAAGAGCCAGCATTTGCTGGTGCCTCCACGCATCCAAGTTCCTCGGAGTGTGAACACAGCCACGGCCCACCTTTCGGTTTCAGAAGTTTTGCGATTCCGCTCGGCGCTCTGCTGTGAGAGCGCTATCCGTGCGGTGTCTACTACCCACACTGGTCGAGATAAGGGTGGAGAACAATCGGGAATTTGTCGACGAGGGTTAACCTTTGCTAAACCCTCGACCGGTCGGTCGAAACGATCAGACCAACGTGGGGACGACGACCAGCACCAGCCAGCACAGCGCAGGCGCAATCAGGACGACGATGCCGGCATTGAGCAGCAGTTGACGGTAGAACCGCGGCCGTTCGATGTTCTGCGCGTTGGCGAGGACCAGTGCGCCGTTGGTGGAGAAAGGGGAGACGTCGACAACGGTGGCCGAGATAGCAAGCGCCGCAACAACGCCGACGACTGGGAGCGCACCCGTTTGCAGCAGTGGCAACGCGAGTGGAATCACCGCGGTGAGCAATGCCGTCGAGGATGCGAACGCAGAGGTGACACCGATGACGTAGCAGAGGACTACCGCGACGAGTAGCGGTGCGCCGATCGAGATGGCCATTTCGGCGAGGTGGTCGATTGTGCCGATCTCTTGCAGCAGCGAGATGTAGGTGACCATGCCTGCGACGAGAAGCACTGTGGACCAGCTGATCCCGGCGATTGCCTCACTCTGTTTGGACATGTCGGTGAAGGCGAGGATCGCTCCGGCGGCGATAGCGACGAAGCTGATCGGCAGATGCAGAACGAGGACCAGAACCAACACGACCGCGATCAGTACGAGAGTGAGCTTCTGGACCTTGGTGACCTGTAGCGGTTCGGGTGCTGTGACGGTCGCGGTTCGCGGCTTTCGGACGAGCAGTTGGGTCGTGCCACCGCCCGATCCGCCTGCAAGCGGCGCGTGGTCGTCGTCGGTGCAATGGATCTTGCCACTACCGCCCCCGTTGTCGTCGTTGTCGTAACTCGAACCGGTTGCGGTGAATTCGAGGTGCCGCACCTTGGCGAGGGCTGTGTAACCGACCACCGTCAGAATCGAGAGCAGCAAGTTGATCCCGTAGCTCGCGAAGAACAGTGTCCACGGAGCGATCGTTAGCCCGCTGCTTTCGACGATGTCGCGGACGAGAACGCCGGCAACGGAGATCGGCGAGAACGCTCCGGCGTGTGCGCCGTTGATCGTCATGATGCCCATGACCAGCGGACTCATCCGGGTCCGTGCGGCGAACGACATGCCTGCCGGCGCGATCAGCGCGACAGCGGCGGGGCTGAACGTACCGAGTGCGGTGAGTACCGAGGCGCAGAAGAAGAACACCCAGGGAACGATCGTCACTCGTCCGCCGACGCCGCGTATGCAGGCGTTGACGAGGAGATCGATCGTCCCGTTCTTCTTCGCCATCCCAAAGAAGTAGGTCACCCCGATGATCGTCAGGACTATCGAACTGGGGAAATCGGCGAGGATCTCTTTGTCGTCGTAACCGAGCAGGAAATAGCCGACGACGAAAGCACCGATGAAGCCAAGGATGCCGATATTGATAGGGAAGAAAGTGGCTATGACGAACATGGCCACCAACGCGATCAGGGGCAATATCTCAACGGAAGTCATGGGCGTTCTTTCGGTTCGGCGGCTGTTCGCGCACGGGCTCATCGGAGCAAGAAGCGAGCGATGCCGATCCTGAGCTGGTAGGTCTCGGGGTCTGCATGTCACATCCTTCGCTTTCGTTACGTAAATCACACTAAGAGGGCTCAGGGTTAATGACAATGTCGCGTTACTACCACTGGCTTAAGCTGAACTAAAGGCTTTCGAACATCCGCCGAACGGGTCACCAGTGCTCGCATTTTCGCGAAAAGTGAGCACTGGTGACCCGTTCGTCGCTCTAGCACCCTTCCCGCGTTATCCTTTCCACTGTGTCCGACACGATCGATGTCGTCGATTTCGGCTCGCAGTTGCAGTTCACGTTCGGTGATCTGCGGCTGTACAGCGGGCCGAGATCGGTAGGCGGTCTTGCACATTCGTTCAGAGTTATGCAGCGAGTCTTCCCAGTGCTGTCGCCCGATGGACCTCCCGAACGACGCGAAATCCAGGTGCGCACTGCGCATCCAGGGCCGGGCGTTCGCGACGGGATCGAGTTCGTCACGCGAGCCGTCGTCGAGGACCGCTTCCGTCACGACCCGCAGTTCGCCCGTACGGACGGCGGCGATCGAATGGCGTGGTGGGTCTTCGAATTTGCTTACCGCGGCAGAATCGTCACTGCACACGCTCGCCAAGAGTTCGTCCCCGAGGCCCTCATGCGTTTCGCCCTGCTCGGTCGAAAGGCGACAACCGACGAGCGTGCACAATTTCTCGCTGAGATCGAGAAGATGTCGAAACTTGTTCTGGCCGCTCGCCCCGACGAGATCTACGACATCGTCGAGGTGGCCTGATCGCGACGCGGTGGTGACGGGTCCGGGTCAGGTAATCGTCACGGCGACAGCACATTTACCAGGCCTCGACGACGTCTTCGGTACACCGAGCTTCGGCACGTTCTCCGTGACGCCGTAGGTTACGCGTCGAACCGGCAACCGAGTGCCGGGTGATCTTTGTCAGCACCTGCCGATGACAGATCCCAGCGAAATCGATGATCGCGCGCACTACTGGTGACAGCCTGTCTCGACCAGGTTTATAGCCATGAACACAACACGGATCGATTCACCTCTGGCCAACCTGGTCACCGACGCCAGTCGCTTCGGCCCCGCCCCGAGCCGAGGGCGTGAAGTGGCAGTCATCGTAACTACCGTCGTGCTGATGGCGGCCATCCTGGCCATAGTGCAGCCGACGATCGTCTACACGGCTATCGCGTGCGCCTTGGTCGTCGGAAACTTTGCGGTCCGCTGGGCACTCGGCACCCGGAAGTGGGGTTCGCGATGACCACCGTGATCACCGCACGCGGACTGCGTCGTGTTTATGGCCAGGGCGACAACGCATTCGAAGCGGTCAAGGGCATCGATCTCGACGTCGCCGAAGGTGAGGTCTTCGCGCTGCTCGGCACGAACGGGGCAGGCAAGACGTCGACATTCGATCTCTTGGAGGGACTTTCGGCACCCACCGCGGGCGACGTCGAGGTCTTCGGCCTCGACCCTCGTCGGGACCGAAAGCTGGTGCGCCCGCAAGTGGGCATCATGCTGCAGTCCGGCGGCCTCCCCGCCGAACTGACCATCGCCGAGACCTTGGAGATGTGGCGCGGCACCTGTTCCAATCCGACCACCGCTGCAGCTGTCCTGGCTCAGGTCGACCTCACCGACCGGGCCGACGTCCGAGTCGGATCGTTGTCAGGCGGCGAAAGGCGACGTGTCGATCTTGCGTGCGCGCTGCTCGGGCAGCCGCGTCTGCTTTTTCTCGACGAACCGACGACCGGGCTCGATCCCGAAAGTCGTCGTGCGACCTGGAAACTACTCGCCGGGCTCAAGGCAGCCGGTGTGACGATGGTCTTGACGACGCATTACCTCGACGAAGCCGAAGCACTGGCCGACACCATCGCGATCATGCACAAAGGCCGGATCGCGCGCCGTGGCACCCTGCGCGACATCGTCGACGAGCACCCTGCGCGCATCGTCTTCGACCATCCTGGCCTCGAGTTGCCGCCACTTCGCGGTGCGCGGCTCGATCCACAATCGCGGGTGACGGTCTATACCCATGACCTGCAGGCGCATCTGTCCGAACTGCTCGCTTGGGCCGGCGCGCACCGACTGCGACTGAACGGCCTGGAAGCGCGCGCTGCCTCGCTCGAGTCGGTGTTTCTCGACATCGCCACCGACGAAACCGACGCCAACAACACTGCCGAGACCTCGGCGCCAACGAACGACATGATCGGAGCCCAACTATGACCACCCTGATGGCGGCCCCAGCTGTCGGCTACGGCAAACGCCCACTGACGGCGCTCTCCACGGCCGAGTACCGGCAGTTCCGCCGCAACAAGACGCTGGTGATCATGGGAACGGTGTTCCCCGTTGCTCTGCCGCTGGTCTCGTTCTTCCTCGCACGGAACAACCTCGGGTCGACGGCGGAAGTGGCGACCACCGGCCTGGAAATGTTCGCGTTGATGGCATTTCTGTTCGTGCAGTACTACTCGGTGCTGTCGATGATCACCACTCGCCGTGGCGAAGGGGTCTTGAAGCGGCTGCGCACGGGTGAGGCAGCGGATTGGCAAATTCAGACCGCACCAGCGGTGCCCGGCGCCATCCTCACCGTTGCCGGTGCTGTGATCGTCGGCGGAGTGATCTATGGCGCCGGATCGCCGGCACCGGTCAACCCGGTGGCACTGGTGATCGCCCTGCTCGGCGGTATCGTCCTCTTCTCGCTACTGGGACTTGCTACCAGTGCCGTCACGAAAAACGCTGAGGCAGCACAGATCACGTCGATGCCGGTGATGATGATCGCGTTCGTCGGACTGACCTCGATCCGCAACGTGCTGCCCGACCGCCTCGGCGCTGTCGTCGACTGGACACCTTTCGCGGCGCTCTCCGACCTGATCTCCCTCGGCGCCGCAGGCTTGCCTGCGACGGCCTCTGACTCAGCAGCGGCGCTCGACTTCGCGGGGACCTTCGCCGAGATGGCCCAACCGCTTGCGACACTGGGACTGTGGACCGTGTTGGCACTGGCAATCGTCGGGACGAGCTTCCGCTGGGACGACCGCGGATGATGCGAGTGGCCATCTGGTGGCGTGAGCAGTCGGGGCCGGCGAAATTCCGTCTTTATGCACAGCTCACGCTCCCGGTGGCCATCGCTGCGGTCGTGGTCCTTGCGAGCATCGTCAGCGCAGCGGTGCCACTGGCTGCTGCCGGGATCGTCGTCTCCGGGATCGCGGCGATTCTTGCCGTGCAGGCCCAACCCGATCTGGCCGCGTGGAGTACATCCGCGCTACGGCGGTGGGCGCTTCCGGTCGGGACATCGATCCTGATCGCGGTCTGGCTGGCCTGTGTCGCCGCAATCTACCTGGGAACCGACGAGTCCGACGGTGACGCGATTCGCTCGACAGGGCTGATCTGCGCACTGCTCCTGGCGCAGTCGGTCGTTCCGTTCCTGCGATACCGGTGGTGGATCGTTGTCGGGATCGGAATCGCCACCGGCGCAGCCCTCGGATCGTCTCTTGCCGGGGGTGTGCGGTTGGCTGCGCTGACTGCTGCCCTTGCCGCTGTCATCGTTGCCAGCACCCTGTTGACGAGATGGGGCCTTCAGATCGTCGAAGACCTGGATCGCGCCAAAACGATCGAGGCGCAGTTGCAGGTTGCCGAAGAGCGATTGCGTTTCGCGCGCGACCTACACGATGTGGTCGGCCGCGGGTTCTCGGCGATCGCTGTCAAAAGTGAACTCGCCGCGACACTCTCGCGATCCGGAGCCGCCGACCGCGCGGCCACCGAGATGGAGGACGTCAGGCACCTCGCTGTCGAATCCATGAACAGAATGCGCGATCTCGTCCGTGGCTACCGGGACATCAATCTCGAAGGTGAGGTTGCCGGAGCCCGCTCGCTGCTGGCGGCCGCGGGCTGTCAGCTCACCATCGAGGGCGACCCGACCCGGATTCCAGCGCAGTTCCACGAGGTCACCGCCTGGGTCGTGCGCGAAGGCACGACGAACATCGTCAAGCATTCGGCAGCCACAACGGCGACGATGACCTTCGGCGGCGCCGGAATGTCGTTGCGCAACAACGGTGTCTCCGTCAAGTCCCGCTCTGCCCGTGATCCAGCTCAGCAGTCGGGTCTGCGCGGACTCGCCGAGCGGCTCGCCACTGTCGGCGCGGTGCTGAACACCACCGCCACCGGCGATCATTTTGTGCTCGAAATACGTTGGGAGAAATCGTGATTCCAGTCCTGCTCGCCGATGACGAAAACCTGATTCGAACCGCAATGGCGGCGATGCTCGACCTCGAAGACGATATCGACGTGATCGCCGACGTCGAATCCGGCGAAGAGTTGATCGCCATCTGGCGGCGGCGAGTCGACGACGGTGAGCAGGACGCAATGGCGGTCATCGACTTGCAGATGCGCGGTATGGACGGAATCGACACTGCAATCGAACTGCTGGCACTTACTCCTGGAGCCGGCATTCTGATCGTCACCAGCCATGGCCGACCGGGCTATCTGAAACGAGCACTCACCGCCGGGGTGCGGGGCTTTCTACCCAAAACCACTTCTGCGGCAACGCTTGCCGAAGTCATCCGCACGGTAGCGAACGGCGGACGCCACGTCGACCCACAACTTGCTGCCGAAGCCATCAGCACAGGTGACACGGTGCTCACCGCACGCGAAGCCGACGTACTCGAGTACGCCATCGATGGTGCGTCCACAGAGGAAATCGCGATCCGCGCTCACCTGTCGCTTGGCACCACACGCAACTATCTATCGACGGCGATGGCCAAACTGGGTGCGTCCAACCGATACGAAGCGGCTCTCACCGCGCGCAAGTACGGATGGATTTGACCGGTCAGCACTGATCGTTGATCAAACGATCGAGTCGTTGCTGGGCGAGGGCGATCATCTGAATGTTTCCACCTTCGCGGGGGCGGGCTTGGAGTGCGCTCAGTGTTGCCCGTGCGTCGGCGAGGTCGCGTTCGAGTTCTTCGCAGCGCCGTTGCTCGTTCTGTTCGTCCTGGCGTCGATCCGCGCCGTCGTCCTGACTGATGTTGACGGCGTTGCGGAGGGTTCCCGTGGCTGATCGCTCGAGTCCGCGGCCGCCTTCCTCGCGGACGATCCAGCCGACCGTGAAAGTTTGGCCGTTTTCGTCGAGCGCTGTTCGGTAGACGCCCTCGTTCGTTTGCGCAGGTGCGGCGGTGAAGGCATGGTCGGTGCCACCGATCCGGACGGTGCCTGTCACTGTCGAACCGTCCACTTGGGCGTCGACAGTGGTGCCGTTCGGATCAGCGAGGGCAAGCCGGGAGGTGTCGAACGACCCCGCCGGCCAGGCCCAAGTGGTCGCACCGTCGCAGACGAAAGCAACTGCTTTGTCGCCGGATACGACGACCGCGATGTAGGCGTTCGTGCCGTCGACGCTGCCGAGGTAGGTGTCGGCTGGACGTGGCGCGTCGGCGAACGGGGATGGGATCGAGTCGAGGATCGACTGTGCGTCTGCCGCTGCTGCAGGCGACGCCGCAGCCGAGGTGGATGTCGTTGTAGCAGTGGGGGAGTCGTCGCTACTGCACCCGGCTAGTGCCGTGAGTCCGGTTGCTGCGACGGTAGCGAGGGCGATGCGAATCGGCAGGTGACGCATGGTCGTTCTCCGGATCGGTTCGGCGGGGGAGTAGCTCTGCTCCTACCCAGGTACGAGTAATGCGATCACAAAGTTCGAGTTCACAAAAGACCCGACGAGGGCGCGTAACAACTGTTAATGCTTAGCTCTTGCGCTAAGTTTTGATCCTTGATACTTTGCCTTATGGCTCAGTATTCGCAGAACCTCGACGGAGTCTTCCAGGCTCTGGCGGATCCAACACGGCGTGCGGTGCTTGGTCGACTCGGTCAGGGCCCCGCGAGCATCAGCGAGCTGGCAAGGCCGTTCGATATGGCCTTGCCGTCGTTTATGAAGCACATCCACCTTCTGGAGGGCAGCGGTTGGATCCGTACCCACAAGACCGGACGTGTGCGGACCTGTGTCATCGAACGGACCTCGTTCGACGTCGTGGAGTCCTGGCTCGCCGAACAGCAAAGGCTCTGGCAGGGCCGCACGGACAGACTCGAAGCATTCGTCACCAATTACGAAGAGGGAGAACAGAAATGACGTCATCGACACACCCCGAGCTCGACCT
Source organism: Antrihabitans stalagmiti (assembly GCF_016482825.1). GTDB lineage: Bacteria > Actinomycetota > Actinomycetes > Mycobacteriales > Mycobacteriaceae > Antrihabitans > Antrihabitans stalagmiti. The sequence goes on from NZ_JAEMNV010000001.1 coordinate 73,992, forward strand.
TACGATCACGCGAATCATCAAGGCGCCACGCGAGGCGGTGTGGAAGGCCTGGGCCGACCCGACCCGCTTCGAGCAGTGGTGGGTTCCGGCGCCTGCGGTCTGCAAGGTTGCGGAGATGGACCTGCGGCCCGGAGGTTCGTTTCGTACGCTGATCAGCGAAGACGGCGGCGATTTCGCTCCGCACCTGAACGGCTGCTTCCTTGCCATCGACGATCTCGAACGGATCGTGTTCACCAACTCGCTCGTCGGTGGTTGGCGACCCGCCGAAGACCCGTTTATGACGGCAGTCATCACGATGCGCGACCATCCGCTCGGTACCGAGTACATCGCCAATGCGATGCACCGCAACGTCGTCGATCGCGATCAGCACGAAGAGCTCGGTTTCTACGACGGGTGGGGGACTGTGATCGACCAGCTCGCTGGAGTTGTCGAGCGCGTTGAAGTGTAGGGCGGGCTGATCCAACCCTGTTGTGTCCCTTGCGGATTGTCGCCGAGGGAGAGAATGGAACGCGCCGCGCAAGTAGTCCATCGAGTGCATAGTTCTTCAGGCAAATTCCGCGCATCGAACCTGAACAACTATGCAGTCGGCGGCCTTCTCTAGGCTGAGCGACATGACTCCGACCGAAGACCTCGTCTTGCTCGAGCGCGAAGGTGCAGTGCGGACCATCCGGCTCAACGCGCCGCAGCGTCGCAATGCACTCGACGCCGACCTGCTTCGCGAACTGGCAGCGGCGATCGAGACGGTGCGAGCCGATGGTGATGCCCGCGCGCTGATCGTCGCGGGTGCGGGCAAATCGTTCTGTGCTGGAGCCGATCTCGGTGGCATGTTCGGCGACATCACGAGACCTGTGCATGAGCTGCGGCGCCATCTCAAAGGTGTCTACGGGTCGTTTCTCGGTATCCGAGACCTGACGATCCCGACGATCGCGGCAGTGCAGGGCGCCGCAGTAGGTGCCGGAATGAACATCGCCCTCGCGTGCGACATCGTGGTCGCCGGACCTCGCGCTGCGTTCGGACCGACTTTCGCGGAAATCGGGTTGCATCCAGGCGGCGGCTGCTCGTTTATGCTCACCGAGAGGATGGGTCCCGCGCAGGCCACCGCTGCGTTGCTGTCCGGCGACATCATCAAGGCGGACAATGCAATTCGTCTCGGACTCGCGAACATTCTCGCCGACGAGCCGGAGGTGAAAGCGCGTGAACTCGCCACCAGGTTCGCTGCCCGCAGTCCCGAACTCAACGCCAACATCAAGAGGTCGGTGCAGATCGCGACCACGTCGGATCTGGCTACGTCGGTCGATTTCGAATCGTGGGCGCAGGCGTCATCGGTCGGCAGCGACGAATTCAGGCGCTACCTCGACAACTTCGGCAAAGCCTGACGGCGATCACGCGTCGAAGTCGAGTCGAACCTTCTCGCTCGCGGCGCGCGTTTGGCAGGTCAGCACGAACCCGTCGGCAACTTCGTCGTCGGAGAGGATGAAGTTCGCCGCCATCGGTGTTGCCTGGCCATCGCACACCTTGGCCCTGCACATTCCACACACCGCTTCCCTGCACGACCACGGAATGTCCTGTCCGGTGCGCAGTGCCGCGTCGAGCAGTAGCTCGTTGTCGGTGAGCTCGATCGTTTCGTCTGCACCTTCGAAGTCGAATCGCAGCTGCGCGCCCGCAACGCTGGTGGCATCGGTCGGTGCCGGTTTGGCGGTGACTGCTGATGTCGATGCGATCGTGTTGAACAGCTCCAGGTGAATTGCTTTGCGCGACACGTCCTTGGCAAGCAGGGCATCGCGAACAGCTTCGGTCATCGGAGCCGGTCCGCACAGGAACCAGTGGGCGGCGTCCTCCAGCTCGAGTTCGGCGAGTCGGTCCGCGTCGATGAATCCGCTGGCAAACCCCGCGCCGCTTCTGCCGCCCTTTTCGAGCACGTGCAGCACCGTCAGCCGATCCCCGTATTGCCGGTCCAGGGCGGCGATTTCGTCGAAGAACATCACCGAACTTCGATCCTTGTTGGCGTACAGCAAGGTGAATCGGCTGTCGGGCTCTTCCTCGAGGACACTGGCCATGATCGATAGAATCGGTGTGATGCCGCTGCCGCCTGCGACACCCACGTAGTGCAACGCGTTGGCTGCGTCCAGTTCGGTATGGAACCGACCGGCGGGTGGGACCACGTCGACCTCGTCGCCGACTTTCAACTTCTCGACGACGTAGGTCGAGAAGACGCCGTTGGGTGTCTGCTTGACGCCGACTCGCAAGGTTTGTGCGGAGACGGGCGCACATATCGAGTAACTCCGCCGGACTTTTTCGCCGTCGATGACGGCTTCGACAGTGAGGTACTGCCCCTGCTTGTAGCGATAGGTCTCGGCGAGTTCGGGCGCAACGTCGAACGTGACGGCGACACTGTCGGGAGTCAGCCGAGTCACGTCGCTGACGGTGAGTCGGTGGACGCTCTTCGAACTCTCCGGTCGTAGGCGCGGCCGCTCCGACGGTGCGAGCGGATCACCGATCAGGCCCCACGGTAGAAACCCGGTGGCGCGCCGAATCGCCTGGACGGGAGCCGAATTGGTCACCATGTCCGGCAGCGACAACGATGTTCCGTTGGAGGGCCCCGACTCCTCACGCGGTTTCGGTTGTTTACCCGGCCCCGATCCCGCGCCCGCGAGGGTGCCGCGGCTCAACTTGCCGAGCCCTGGAATGGTCAGGATCTTCGTCGCTGCAGCGAACGCCGCTGCGGTTCCGGTGTCGACGCCCCGACCTAGCACCCCGCGCTCGACGTCGGCGTCGTTGATCAAATGGCTGGCGCGCCAAAGCCCAGCGGCGGGTCCACCGATCAGGTTGTTCTCGCTCAAGAACTCGACCACGTTCTTGCCCCAGTCGGCGCGAGTTCGGTGCATGTTCGGGTTTTCGCGGGCCGTCTTGTAAGCCTTACCGGGGTCGAGGCCGATCGCGCCGTACACCCCGGGACTGATCAGAGCTTCGACGATGGCGAATCCGACTACGGCGCAGAGGGTTTGCTGAATCAGCAACTCGGCGGGGTCCAGACCCTGCTTCATCATGTCGGAGATCTGTTCACGCGCGAATCGAATGTGCCGCGCTTCTTCGGTGACGTGAATCTGGTTGATACGCTTGATCAGCGGCTCTATCGTCTCGTCGGACAACATCTCGCGCTGAGCTTCGTCGAGTATCTCCTCGGCTACCAGGATCGCAGCGTACGAGCTGGGTCCCCAGGTGATCGCCTTGAAGACGCGGCCGAGTTCGTTGAGCACCTTCGAGTGCCGGTGCGGTGGAATGCCGGTGCGCGCGAGCACTTTTCCGAACATGATCGAGTGGTGGCATTCGTCGGCAACCTCGGTGAGCGCCCACTGCATGTGTGCCGTGCGCGGATCCATGTCGTAGGCGCTGCGAAGCACCAACTGCATGAGGATCATCTCGAACCAGATCCCCGTGCTCATCACGCTGCCGAATTCGTGACGCGTCAACTCGACGCGCTGGGTTGGGGACAGGGTCTCCCAGATGTCTGTGCCGTAGAGAGTCGAGCGATGCAGCGGCATAAACGGTGCGTCCCCGACAAGTGGAGCGTCCCAATCGATGTCGGACCAGGGATCGTAGGACTGCTTGAGCGAGGATTTGATCAGCCTGCTCGAGATCTTCTCGGATGCCTCGAAACGTTCGTCGACTGCGCCGGTCATGTCGCCTCCAAATGCACCGTCAAAAACACCGCTGTGACCTAGATCACGGAGCCTAACATCGGCATCGGCACGAGGCAGTGGTGTTGCGAATCCCGGTTCAGGTGTTGGGCGCACCTAGAATCGACCGATGGCGAAATACGGTCTCTGGCAATCGGTTAAGCATTACATGCTCAGCGACCTGAGGCCGGTTCTCGAGTCAGATTCGATCGCCGATCTGGAGAATTTTGCGTTGGAACGCGGCTGGTACGCGCCGGCTCCCGCCGTCATCGCCCGCAACGACATGGGCACGTGGATTCCGTCGATCTGGGTGCGTAAGTCCGGTCTCGTCGACTTGAAGCCGGACCAGCCGATCAAGTACGTGGAGGTTCGCGAAGGCAAGCGGCCGTGGCCGAACCATCTCGGCGAGCCGCCGAGCGTCTGACTTGCGTCGACTGGTGCGATACGCCGGCCATCAGTAGCGACAGAGCTTTGTCCGCTGCTATCGGCAGGCCGAGCAGGAACCCCTGAGCGACATCGCAACCGCACCTTCGCAGTGCGTCGAGTTGTGCGGCCGTCTCCACTCCCTCGCCGACACACGTGACGTCGAATGCCCTAGCCAGCATCACCATGGCCGACACCATCGCTTCGGGACGGGTGCCGGGTAGGTCGGCGATGAAGGATTTGTCGATTTTGAAACAGTCGAAGACCGGGTAGCGGCGCAGATAGTTGATGGAGCTGTGACCGCTGCCGAGGTCGTCGAGAACGATCTTCACGCCCATTTCATGCAGTGTGGACAACGTTCCTGCCACTCGAGCGGTGTCGGAGACCCAGACCGTCTCGGTGATCTCCAGCCCCAACGAAGCTGGGTCGAGGCCGGTCCGCGTCAAGATCTCGGCGACTTGCGAGACGAAGTCCGGGTCACGCAACTGCAGTGCACTGACGTTGACGCGGATGCCGACGTCAGAGAATTCGCGCCATGACACCGCTTGCTCGCACGCTGTCTGCAATGCCCATTCGCCGAGTTCGCCAACTAGTCCGGTTCGCTCCGCGATAGCGATGAATTCGGACGGGCCGATCGCGCCGAGGGTCGGATGCTGCCATCGCGCAAGCGCTTCCATGGCGTCGATGGCACCTGTGGTCAGGTCGACCAAGGGCTGGTAGACGAGAGTCAGATTTCCCCGACTCAGACCGGTTCGCAGGTCCACGGACAGTGCCCGCGTTCGTTCGGCGTCGTATACGTCGCTCTGGTCGAAGACGGCGTGGCCCCCGAGGCCGGTCTCCTTGGCTCGATACATGGCGAGATCGGCGCGACGGATCAGTTCTTGCCGTGTTGTCGTGCAATCCGAGATCGCGACGCCGATGCTTGCACTCAGGGGTGCGGGGTCCTTGTCGAACACGTGGGCGCGGCCGATCGCATCGGTCAGGGTGCGCGCGATCACCGCGACGTCGTCGGCCCCGACGATTCCGTCGCAGACGACCAGAAATTCGTCGCCGCCGAGTCTGGCGACCGTGTCGTCCGGACGACTGGTCGCGACAAGTCGTTCGGCGAACCGGATCAGCGCGAGATCGCCTGCATCGTGGCCCAAGCTGTCGTTGATGATCTTGAAGTCGTCGATGTCGATCAGCAGCACGGCCATCGTCGTCCCGGCACTGTTTGCCCGCGCAAGGGAGGCGTCTATGCATTCGTATGCGTGTGCACGGTTGGGGAGCCCCGTCAGCGCATCTCGCATGCTGCGCTCGTGCAGCTGTCTATCGAGATCGAGACGTCGAATCGCTGCCGAAAGAATGCCCGTGACGGTCTGCAGAAACGCGATGTCGCGATCGGTGTAAACGCGGTTCTTCACGCTGTGCACCGACAGTGCACCCCACGCGTGAGCACCGGCCGGGATCGGCACACATACGCCACTTCGAAAACCGTAGGACGCCATGGCGACCGTGGAGAAGCGCGTCTCGTAGTCGCGGTTCTCGCAGATCACGACCTCGTTGGTGAGAAGTGAGTAACCCATCAGGGACCATGTGCCCGCGGGCAGGTGCGGTGGCCGGGGTGGCTTGCCCGCGAAGGCTTCGACGGTGAGCAAGTCGGCATCGGAGGGTGAGATCCGCGTGATCATCGATCGGTTGACGCCCATCAAAGTCGACGCGGCCGCGGTCGCCGCCTCGAGCAGTTCACCGAGCTTTCCATCGAGGGCGAGCTTGCTCAGTCCCGCAACTGCCTGTTGTTCCGCTGCTCGATATTCCAGTGCGTCGACGGCGGCTCGCCACTGTTCATATTCGACTTCGCGGTAGTCGCGGATGATCAGGGCTGTGATCGGGTCGTCGTCGATGCTCTCGATGGCAAACGCTGAAATTTGGACGGGGATCTGTTGCCCGGTAGGACCGTGGTGGATGTGGCCAGGGCCGCACCACTGCCCGGACTGGGCCACTACCTGCGCTAGATCGTCGTAATCGCTGCCGCCGAACAAATCTCGCACCGAAAGGTTCGAGCCCGCGAAGGATTGTGGCATACCTGCCAACGCCGTCCCTGCCGGGTTGATGTAGAGAACCTGACCTGCCGAATCCGTCAGGACAATCGAATCGGGTGATCCGTCGAAGACCGAGCGCAGCAGCTCGACGGTCTCTGTTTCGTTCTGCACCGCATCCTCCCCGGTTCAACGAGGACTTCGATCGATGGATCGGAATGTATCAGCGGCCGTTCGCTTCGCGAAGCTCGGCGTTGTCGTCTTCGAGCTCCAGGATTCGATCGATCCCAGCGAGATTGATGCCGGACTTCATCAGTTCGGTGATTCGTCGAATGCGGTCGATGTCGTCGCTGCTGTACCGGCGGGTGCCTCCCTCGCTGCGTGCGGGGGTGACCAAGCCGTGGCGTTCGAACAAGCGCAGGGACTGCACTGCGGCGCCGGAGAGTTCGGCAGCGACCGAGATTCCGTACACAGCGTGACCAGCAGCGGGCCGCCCGGATGTGTGGTCGGGTTCGCGCATCGCGCCTCACCTTCATGGCTGACGGGTAGTCGCCAAGTCTAACTCAGGTGATAGCAAATCTGTGGCAGTCGAAGCAGATTATCTCTCTGCCTCGTTCGAATCCTGTTCCCGCGTCGCCATACCGCCGTGGCCACCGTGATCGGCCGGGCCCGGTGGATCGGTGTGGACGTCCTTGTCCCTCTTCCGCTCCGGAGTGGCCGTCGCGGATTCCCGTTCGTCTGTCATGACACCGACCCTTCGCTCATCGGACCAGGTGTACCCAGATGGGCGCGAGGTCAAACGATCTGCTCGCGAAAGGTTTGTCGACACAACGAAAAGTGCTGCAAGGCAACGTATTTTGCCGGATCCAAAGAAAGTCCGTTCCAGCTACGTTTACGACCGCGGGCGGTGTGGGTACTACCTCTTCAGCACGAACCCAACGACATAAAGGAGCGACATGGCTGACGAAAACAGTGGACCCGCCGAAGGCGCCAAGGGCATTGTCGAAGATGTGAAGGGCAAGGCCAAGGAAGCAGTTGGCAGTGTCGTCGGCAACGACAACCTCCAGCAGGAAGGCGCAGCTCAGCAGGACAAGGCTGAGAACCAGCGCGAGGTTGCGCTCAAGGAAGCAGAGGCCGAGAAGGCCCGTGCCGCGGCGAAGGCAGACGAAGAGCGTCAGCGCGCAGCACAGTAGTAGTTTGCACAACGGTCGAGCCGGACTTCGAAGGAAGTCCGGCTCTTTCGTGTGCCGACGTTCCGTATGGGTCTCAGGCCCCGAAGATCAAGATATGCAGCGCACCGACGACCAACCCGAGCAAGCCTCCGTGTGCGTAGAGTAGCCACGCGTCCTGCTCGATGGCGGAATACAACATCTCGCCGAACTCCTCGGGTGGTAGTTCGCGGAACTTCTCGGTAGCGAAGGCGTCGATCTTCTCGGCTTGCTCACGATTGAATTCCGGGTCGTAGAAGAGGGTCGGTGCGAACGCAACAGCAGCCGAACCCGCGTCGCGTTCGAGCGCTTCGACATCGACGACACCGAACGAGTTTTCGGCGATCGTCATCAGCGGACCGAGAATCCGCCTCGCCTCCTCCGAGACCGCTTCCTCGATGAATTCGACCGTCTTGTCACCACCTGCGCCGTTGAGAAGTTCGTTTGCGAAGTTGGCGACGGTCAACACTTCGGCGGACAACATGTGCGACAGTTCGGCTGCCGCTTGATGCTGGCGCTTCGCGAAGAGCCCCTGTTTCCAGAGATACTTGTACCTCGGCTGAGGCTCGCCGGGTTCGAAGACGACCTTGATGGCGATGATGTTGACGAAGATTCCGATCAGCGCCGCGCCTCCCACAACCCAAAGCCACGCCGGCACGAAATGCACGATGTCGCTGACGGGACCGGGTAGATCGATGGTGACAGCGCCGGGTCCGGCATGGTCGATGACGTGGTCGCTGCTGTAATGCACGAACGACAGCCACAGAGCCAACAAGATGCCCATCGGAAAGCCGAGTGCTCCGATCTTCACCATAAATCTCAGCTCGGGAACCGCCATACCTTTGATGATGTCGCGCAACACTTCCGGCTTCTTGCGCAGGTAGTTGACCGTCATCAGCTTCACATTGAGCAGTTCGTCGATATTGTCGCCGATCTTCTCGAACGCGCGTCTGGAGATGTCCGGAAGTTCGTCGTCGACGGTTTGCAGGACCGTCTCCTTGACGGCATCGGGCAATGACCGCCACAGATTCGGATGCTCCTTCTCGATGACCTCCTCGGTCAGCCGTCGGATCTCTGGTCGAGCCGATCGTGCAAGCCGATCGGCCAGGCTGTCCGGGCCAAGCTGGTCGTAGAAATCCCCGATACTGCCGATACGTGCGATCGACTTGTCGACGATCAGACTGGCCATCTTCTCGGCTCGACACGGAATGAATCCTTGGAAGCCGAGTACTCCGTTCGGCGCGAAGGTCGGCAGTATCTGCAGTTTGCGGGGGAGGAACGGAAAGATGGATTTCAGACCGGGTACGTAGAAGCCTGTGAAACGGACAGGCGCGAAAAGCATGATCACGCCTGTCCAGTTGGTTATGAGGCCGGCAAGCGCGCTGAAGATCGGGACGCTGACCATGTCGACGACGAACTTCGACTGGCCTGTCAATTGCTCCCAGTCGATGAACATTCCGGCCGCAAGAGTTTCCATGACGTTCCCGGTCAGTGGTGGTGCTTCGTGGACGGATCCGGGGGACCAGGGCCGATGATCTTGTCGCCTCGCTCGTCGGAGTCCCACCCACCGGCGTGGTATCCGGTTGTGTCGAAACACGTCTCGCAGAACTGCGCGCCGAATACCGAAAGGCAGATACTGCGGTAGATGGTGATCGACTTCTTCGCTCGTGCCATGGCGTCGAGAGCCCGAGGTTGCACTTCGATGAACGCGTACCTCCGAACGTCGGCGACCGGCTCCTTCGAGAAGCGCAGCAAACCGAGTCGATGGAGGTTCGCGAAGTAGTGGTAGTCGCGGTCCGGCCATCGGCAGCTAGCCATTTCCGCTATCATGCTCACGCCTTCCGCGAGTTGCTCCGAGCCGAGCTGAAACAACGTCTTCGTTCGTACGTCGACGACCGGCTGCGGACCCGCAACAGCGAGAAATCGCAGAATGCGTGCCTCGTCGGGAGTCAGATCGTCCATGATTCTGGAGAACGCGGGATGCAAACGACGGGGCTGCGATTCGGGATTGTGCGAATCGCGGATCAGCTTGTTCCCTCGTTTTCGAAGGTCGTCAGCTGTCTCGAGATCCCTTGTCAGTGCGACGGCGGCTTTGACCGCATCTCGCGGACCGATGCTGACCGCGTCGAGCAGTTTCGACAGCAGGACGCGCACGTCCGTGGATCCTTGTTGACCACTCGGCTCGCTCATGAAGCTCCGATCGTGAGTAACGCATTTCGGAGCGTAGCGTCGTTGGTAGTGAAGTAGGACACATAACGCGACGGAGCGAGGCCTATGTCAGACCCGCGTCGCATTCGTATTGCTCAAGACGTCCTCGCGGGCATGGTCCGCGTCGACCTCGTGCTGCAATCCCGCAGTGTCCGACATGCCGCGGCGGCAGTCGCGTGGAGTCTGGCGTTCGTCTATATCGCAGCCGAGATCGTGACCGCCTTGGCCTGGAGCACGCCGTACAGCTTCCAGTACGACACGATCAGCGACCTCGGGGTCACCGCATGCACTGTCGATCTCTGTTCCCCGCGGCACCTGGTGATGAATGCAACGTTCGTCGCGCTGGGTCTGCTCACAATCGTTGGCGCTGTGCTGTTTCGAGAAACTCTCACGAACGGCTACCGCCGCAAGTGGATCCTGTCGCTCGCTGTTCTCGTCGGGCTGAGTACAGCCGCGACCGGACTTATGCCCTCGAACGACAACTTCGTTCTACACATGCTTGCCGTCGTACCCGGGTTCGTTTCCCGGCATATCGTGCTGATCTTGCTTGCGGTGTGGCTGTGGCAGCAACGGCGAGTTATTGCCGTGTGGTCTGCGACGTGTGCTCTGAGCGGCGTCGTCGGAGCCGTGCTGTTTCTGGGTTCGGCGGTGCGGATCGGTATCAGTGAGCGGTTGGTGTTGTACCCGCTGCCAGCGTTTATGGCAGTGACCGGGGTTGCGGTGCTGGCGACGATGATCAGTCGCCGGTTCCGCCCAATGCGCGCAAGAGTCCGGTGAGCAGTGTCGGATCCGCAGCGTAGGGGGTATTGAATCCCAGACGATCGACGATGCCGTCGAAGCGACGTCGCAATTCGTCAGCTGCCTCCGACGGACTACGGACGGTCACGGCGACAGCGTCGAGAAACTCGTCGTCGATCAGGTCCGTCATCCGGTCCCACTCGCCCTGCTTGGACATAGCTCGTAGCCGTGGCCCCAACTCCCGGCGGTCGTGCAGCGCGAGAATCGGCCAATACGCCTGCGTCGAACCGTAGAACGCCATCTGTTTGCGGATCGCGGAGCGTGCTGCGGCGATTCGCTCTTCGTTCTCGCCGATCGCCAGCATCACCGAATGGTGAACGACGATGTCGCTCAGCGACTTTCCCGCAGCATCGGCGCCGGCAGCCAACTCCGGAACGGTAGCCTCACGCAGAAACTGCGGACTGCAGAACGGATGCGACATCAAGCCGTCGGCAACTTCGCCTGCAACCCGCGTCATTCGCGGTCCGACCGCCGACAGATAGATCGGCGGCGGACCGAAGCCGTCGACCTCGGTCGGATTCGGCATGAACAGCGGTGGCATCAGCGTGTGCTGATAAAACGGGCCGTTGTGATCGAGGCGGCTCCCGTCCGTCCACGATGCCCAGATCGCTCGAACGGCTGACACCATGTCGCGCATCCGTTCCGCAGGTTGGCTCCACGGCATCGAATAGCGGCGAGTCACGTGTGCACGAATCTGCGTGCCGAGGCCGAGCACGAACCGACCTCGCGAAAACGCTTGCAGATCCCAACCGATTGTCGCCAGCAGCAGTGGATTACGTGCGAAGGCAACAGCTATCGAGGTGCCGATCTCGATGTTGTCGGTGTGTTCGGCCGCGAGCAGCAGAGGTAGGAACGGATCGTGTGCGCCCTCGAAGGTCCAGAGACCGGAGTAACCGGCTCGCTCGGCCGCGATGGCGTCCTGCGCAATCGTATGGAGTCCACCGGTCGACGTCGTATCGAACTTCACGCGGGCCTCCATTCTGGACCTCGACCGAGGCTAAGCGTATTCCTGTACCCAGTTGAAACCGCGACTGCGTTGCGGGAACGAGTCGATGTCGAATTCTTGCAGGACGACCGTGACGGCGCGGCCGTTCAGTTTCCCGGTCAACGTCATCTCCTCGGGTGTCGGCCGGACGAAGGTGAAGGTTGCGATCTCGGTCGGTTCTGCGTCCGGAGTCGAGGCAGGTTCGGTGAGCGTGATCGTGTCGGCAGTGGTATCGACGGTGGCCACGGTGGGAACGAACGTGTCGTCCATCAGTTGGTACGACGTGTCGTTGGTGTCGACGACGAGGCGTTGCCAACGGATCGGGTCGGTCGTCAACGGCGGTACCGGTTGCCCGTCCATGGTGAATTCCGTGACGTTCCAGATTCCGTACAACTCTGGCTTCGGCGCACCGTCGCCCCATTCGCGCCAGCCCTGCCAGGCGATCTGGACAGCACCGAGCAGAATCCAGATGCCAAGGGCCACCTGCAACGTGGCCGAGATTCGGTTGCTGCGCGCGCTAGCGAACAGGGCAGGCTGGGTTGCCGGTTCGGAATCCTTCTCCAGAACAAGCACGTTCGCGAGGCGTCGCGCCTGCGGTGCCAGCACGACGAGCGACAGCAACAGCAGGTGGAAAGACAGAATCTTCACGGGCACATCGAAGGTCATGTTCAGGAGGAACACCTGAGCCATGCAGATCATGCTCAACAGTGCGCCGCCGGTGGCGGTTCGGGGGAGGAAGAGAAGCAGTCCACCGACCACTTCCGCCGCCCCGAGAGCCATCTCGTAGTGATGCGACGAGCCGACCTGATTCCACAGCACCATCATCGGGGTGAAGTCGCCGTAGTCGGTCAGCAATGCCGTCAGTGCTGGCGACGGCATCTGGGTGGGGACGAGTTTGAATATTCCGTACCAGAGCATCTGGCCACCGAGGCACAGGCGCATTGCGGCGAGAAACCAACTGCCGAAGGTGACGTATTGTCGGCGACGCCTGTCGAGTACCGACCAGACGACGGTAATGACGACAGCGGCGATCAGTTGACCGAAGATCAGCAACCAGATCGATGCTTGGTCGCCGCTACCCGAATCCTCGTGCAGCACAGCGTCGACGCCGAACACCTTGCCGCCGAGCCAGTCGGTGAGCGGGGTGACGGTCCGCATCTGCCACATGATCGCACCGTCGGGCAGCCACTTTCCCGCGAGTCCGGTGAACACGAAGGTGACCTGCGCGAACAGCAGGCAGAACATTCCGAAATAGGCGACGACGAACCGGAAAGCTATGCGGCTCAGGGGTTTCCACTCGGTCGTCGTTCGGGCGCCATTCGTCATGGGCCGAAGGTATCGGAGCGGTGCAGTGATTCGCCTCCGGGATGACCCCTATTTGTCTGTATCTCTTTCGACGTACGTGCCAGCACGAGCAGCAGCGGTACGGCTCAGCACTGCTCCAGAAGTTCCGCCAGATCGGTGATCACGATGTCGGCACCGTCGTCGAGGAGCGCGCTATGTCCCGATCCGCGATCTACGCCGACGACCCAGAAGCCACCGGCGTGGGCGGCGCGGACACCGGAGGACGCATCCTCGATGACGATCGTGCGATGTGGCTCGGCGCCGAGTTCGGCGGCGGCGTGCAGAAACGTATCCGGCGCAGGTTTGCCGGCGAGTCCGATTGTTGCAGCGAGTTCGCCGTCGACGACGGTGCTGAACTTCGACGCCAGATCGGCAGCGACAAGCACGGCGTTAGCGTTGCGCGAACTGGAAACAACGGCGATCGGCAGACCACGTTCGGTCAAACGGTCGACCAACGCGGTGGAACCTGGAAATGCCTGCACACCTTCGGTTTCCAGCAGTTGGAGGAACAGTGCATTCTTGCGATTGCCAAGTCCGCACACCGTTGGCGAGTCGACCGAATCGTTCGCGTTGCCGTCAGGTAGCACGATGGAGCGCGAATCGAGCACCGCGCGAACACCTTCCAGCCTCGGTTTGCCGTCGATGTAGGTGAAGTAGTCGGCGTCGGTGTACGGCGCGGTCTCCAGTTCAGCTGGTCGATCGGCGAGGAAGTCGGTGAACACGCGCGCCCACGCGCGCTCGTGTACGGCGGCCGTGTCGGTCAGTACTCCGTCCAGGTCGAACAGGACCGCGACGGAGTCCGACACCTTCATATCGCTATTCCGACCTCGGCACGAGAATAGGCGATGACCGAATCCCGTTGCGACGAGAGCGTGTATTCCCGACCGCACACCATGATCGGTTCTGTTGTACCGCTCGCGGCGTCGAGACCGAGCTCGATCTCGTTGTGGCGAACAGCAACCCGCACCGTCGAGCCACGCCACTGCAGTCGAAACCGGATTTCCTCCCATTGCTCCGGAAGCCATGGAGTGAACGACATGTGCCCGTTGAGCACTCGGAAGCCACCGAATCCGCAGACCAGCGTCTGCCAGGTGCCGCCGGTGGATGCGGCGTGCATACCTTCGTGTGTGTTGCCCTGATTGTCGTGCAGATCGACGAACGCGGATCGTGTGAAGTACTTCAGCGCTCGGGTGAAGTCGCCGACCTCGATCCCCATGATCGCGTGGATGGCAGGGCTCAGTGACGACTTGTGCAGTGTGCGGGATTCGTAGTACTCGAAATTCGACCGCTTGGCTTCTGCGTCGAATTCGTCGGGCAGCAAATACATCAACATGACGACATCGGGTTGCTTGAGTAGTTTTGTCGTCTCGCAATTGAAGTGGTTGTAGCCGGCGGGGTACCGGGGCATGTCGTTGCGGTCCCATTCGGCAATCGGAATCTCGTCGCGCTCGAAGTAGCCGTCGAACTGCTCGATTATTCCCTCCGGTGAGACAACGGGTTCGACGATCCACTCCGAGATGTCGTGCCACCGGGACACTTCGGTGGGCGTGAGTGCGATCGCGTCGGTGATCTCGGCGAATCGATCAGGATGCTCGGTCTTCAGCCAGCTCCAGATCGTGTTCGCCTGCCCCAGATGCCATTCGACCATCCGATTGGTGAAAGCATTGTTGTCGACGTGAGAGTGGAACTCGTCCGGGCCGATGACCGTCTTCAGTACGTAACGCTCGCCGGCGGGCTCGACCCGATCCGCCCAGAACCTGGCGGTCTCGAAGACGATCTCGGCCCCGAAGTCGAGTAGCAACGCCGTATCGTTCGTTGCCGCAACGTAGGTCGTGATCGCGTAGGCGACGTCGGCGGAAACGTGTAGTTCCTCTTCCCTCGTCCAGAATCGGTTGGCGCCGTCCTGGGTCCACTGGGGACATTCCTCGCGCCCGGTGTCGGCAGACTCCCAGGCGTACCGCGCGCCTCGGGTTCCGTTGCTGCGCGACAGTTCCCGAGCTCCGTCGAGTGTGTGGTGCCGGTAGTGCAACAACGCGCGCGCGGTTTCCGGTTGTGTGTAGGTGAAGAACGGCATCATCAAGATCTCGGTGTCCCAGAACACGTGGCCTCGATAGCCCTCGCCCGACAGCGATTTGGCGCCGATACTCACCGTGTTGTCGTCACCGTTCGCCGCGATCAGCAGGTGATAGATGTTGAATCGCATGGCCTGTGTTGCGTCCGCGTCGCCGATGATCTCGCAATCGCTGTCGGTCCAGCGGCGCTCCCAGACCCGTGAACTGGCCTCGCGACAGGCGTCGAAGCCTTCCGCCCGCCGTGCCCAGAGAGCGTCGAAGCAGCTGTCCCGCAACGGTGTCGAATCGGCATCGATGTCCCGAGAGGTGGCAACGGTGACGAGCTTGTCGATTCGGAGCGTCTCACCGAGTCCGACCTCGTAGGTTCCGGTCCGTGAGATGCGCTCGAAGCTGCGGTCGGTGGATTGTCTGATCGCCGTCTTCGACGCCTGCGTCGTCGCGGCGTAGCCGATGTGGATTCCGCTGTCGACGGTACGCATTTGGAGGTAGATCGCATCGAGCTCGGACGCTGCGCCGACCTCGACGAGATGTTTGGTGCGAGCCCATTTCTCCCACCTGATCTCGGGTTCGAACGTCGTGCCTTCCGGATACACAGGTAGGCGTTCGAGATTTCGCCTGCGCCCGTCGATAGCGCTGTCGACAGTGACCTCCGACGTGTGATTCTCCGGCGTGATCTGCACCCGTAAACCAACGAGCCTACGGTCGGCCATGCTGGCGAAACGAAGGGTTTCCAACCGCGTCCGACGACCCTCATCGTCTTCGAATACGGTTTCTCGCCAGAGGATTCCGTGCCGCATGTCCAGTGCGCGGTGATGACTCACGACCGTGCAGGACTGCACGTCGAGGCGGACACCGTCGACGCGGACGGCAACCGACAGCCAATCGGGAGCATTGACGAGGTCGATGACGGGGGAGTCGTGGCTGTCGAAGACACCGTTGAGATAGGTTCCGGAGAGTTCGCCGAGATGCCCCTCCTCCAACGATCCGCGGGTGCCGAGCAGACCGTTGCCAACCGTGAAGACAGTCTCGAAGTAATTCGCCTTGGCAACGTCGAAACCCGACTCGGTCAGTAGCCATTCGTCGGTGCTGAGTGTGCTACGCAGCATTGCTTTGTCACTCTCTGTGTCAGCAAATTTTCGGATCAGACGGCACCGACGGCGAATTCGCCGTAGGCGGACTGCATCTGGTGGCGGGTATCGATCAGTGATCGGTAGATCGCGAGGTCGGAGCCGGCACAGCGCTGCGCGCCCATGGCGTTTCCGTATCTGCAGGCGGCAACGAAGTCGCGGTGTTCGAGGTAGCCGAATGCCATTCCCGCAGCAAAGGAGTCGCCGCAGCCGGTCGTGTCGACGACGTGCTCGACCGGGACTCGTCCGACTACTTCTTCACGCAGACCGCCGTTCGCGTCGAGGAAGTAGACGACGCAGCCTTCTTCGTCGAGGGTCACCGCAACGGCCTGGACTCCTTTGCCGAGACAATGCGACGCGAACTCGGTCAGGTCGGCGCGGGACGGAGTGGCGCCGAAGGTCGGTCCGTCGGGTCCGGCAGTGGGTGGGAACCAGCTGCAGGCCGCTTCTTCCAGGTTCATCTTGAGGATGTCGACGTTCGGCAGCCACGCGTCGCGGTCGACCCACATTCGGTGAAAGCGCTGACCCTCGCTGGTGAGCGCGTTCGTCGGTCCGTGCCCGTCGAGCAAGACCAGTCCGTCGCTGTGCGCCTTGATGTAGGCCAATGTCGACTGACCGACCTCGTAGTCCGTGATGGGCACGCAGACGAATGCGTCTGCGTCCAAAACGAATTCGACGTCCTCGGGCAGGATCGGGTCCATAAATCCGACCTGTCGCTCGATTCGGACGTTCTGGTCGACATAGTTGAGTTCGACGACGTCGCCGTGATCGTGGCGGGATCTGATACCGGAGGTGTCTACGTTGGGAAAGGCCGAAAGCAGTTCTGTGATGGGGCCGGCGTCCTCTTTGCGAACGTGCACGACCGGGCAGATGCGGTCGTCGGGTCCCATCAGGGCGGATAGTGCTGCGACGGTGTAGATCACGCAGCCGTACTTCTCGAAGGTCTCACCACGGTGGGTGATGATGCGGTCGCGGGGGATGGGCCCGAGCACGGCGACGGTGCGATTGTCGGACATTGGAACTCCTTGATTCGACGCTGGTGCTAGGAGACGGATTTGGTCTGACCAGGAAGTTCGCCCTGCATGTCTTCGAGGGTGACGCCCTTGGTTTCGCGGACCCACTTCATGACGAAGAGCAACGAGAGGATCGCGAAGGTGGCGTACATGCCGTAGGCGAGTCCGAGCGACAGATCCTTCAGCGACGGGAAGGTGACGGTGATGATCCAGTTGGCGACCCACTGACCGCCTGCCGCGAACGAAAGTGCAGCTGCACGAATACGGTTGGGGAACATCTCGCCGAGCAGCACCCATACGACGGGGCCCCAGGACATTCCGAATGCGACGACGAAGAGGTTCGCCGCAATCAGTGCGATCGGACCGGTCACACCAGAGAGGTGCGGTACACCGTCCTCTCCGATCGGCGTGGTTCCGAAGATCACGGCCATCGTGGCGAGCGTCACGGCCATTCCGGTGGAGCCGACGAGTAGCAAAGGCTTTCTGCCTACTTTGTCGACGAGGGCGATCGCAATGAGGGTCGTTGCAATGTTCACGACCGACGTGATCACGGTGATGATGAACGAGCTGCTCTCGTCGAATCCGACTGCCTCCCAGAGCACGTTGGAGTAGTAGAAGATCACATTGATGCCGACTGCCTGCTGGAACACCGAGAGCGCGAGTCCGACCCAGACGATCGGCACCAAACCGCCTGCGGGAGTGCGAAGATCACGCCATGACGGTGGCTTCTCCTGCGAGAGTGTGCGTTTGATCCGATCGATCGTGATCTCGAGGTTCTTCTCGCCGAGGAGCAGTGCGAGGACCTTGCGTGCCTCAGGGATCCGGTGGCTGGCGACGAGGTAGCGCGGCGATTCCGGAATCGTCAGCGCAAGAAGCCCGTACGCGATCGACGGCACGGCCATTGCGATGAACATCCAGCGCCATGCTTCGAGGCCGAGCCACAGTGTTTCTCGTGAGCCACCGGCAATGTGTGCAAGGAGGTAGTCGACCAGCAGCGATATGAAGATGCCGGAGACGATCGCGAGTTGCTGTAGGGAGCCGAGCCTGCCGCGTATTCGGGCAGGTGAGATCTCTGCGATGTAGGCCGGTGCGATCACCGACGCGACGCCGACACCGAAGCCGCCGACGATTCGAAAGAAGACGAACATTTCCAGATTGACGGCAAGTCCGGCGCCGAATGCGCTGACGAAGAACAGGATTGCCGCGACCTTCATCATGTAGAGCCTGCCGAACTTGTCGGCGAACTTGCCTGCCGTCATCGCTCCGGTCGCTGCACCGAGCAGGACCGAGGCGACCGCGAAGCCAAGGGTCGTCGAACCGACCTCGAACTTGTCCTCGATCGCCGATACTGCGCCGTTGATGACGGCGCTGTCGTAGCCGAAGAGCAGACCGCCGAGGGCGGCGACGGCGGCGATCCTGACAACGCTTCTGCCCGACTGCGTCTCCTCGCCGTCGTCGAACAACGACGGCTCGTTGGTGAACGATCCATGCTCGCTCATGCTGGTTCCCTTCCACATGTCCGGGCGGCCCCGGCGCAGGCTCAGATGCCGCGCGGGCGCGGGTCGGCGCAGCGCGACTGTGATGTGTGCTTGTTCGCGGATCGTGAAAGTGACCGCGTTGTGATCTGCAACACATTCAATCCGAGGATTGCGGGATGTGCAAGAGGTGAACGAAAAATTGCTAGAAGTTGTCTTTCATGTTCATTTAATGAACATCGGCTCAGCTGTTGAGGGGTATGTGCGCGGACTGCAGTGCGAGCGCGACGGCACCGAGGACTGGTGCACGGGCGCCGAGAGCGGCGGGCAGGATCTGCAGATTCGCCGTCGCGCTGGGAATTCCGCAGCGTCGCACTACTTCTCGCATCGGTGCCATCAGAAGTTCGCCGGCGATGGCAAGTTCGCCTCCGACAAGGATGAGTTCGGGGTTGAAGATGTTGCACAGGTTCGCAACGGCGACGCCGACATGTCGACCTGTATCGGTGAGAATCCGTTCGCAGGCTTTGTCGCCGTCGCGGGCCATCTGCACGACGTCGGGAATGGTGAGTCCGCGTCCGCGGCGGGGTTCGAGCAATTCGAGAACCGCGCCGGAGGCGACGATCGTCTCCAGGCAGCCGCGGTTGCCGCAGCGGCATACCGCGCCGAATTCGTCCATCGTCGTGTGGCCGATTTCCCCCGCGGTGCCGTCTCGGCCGCGAAACAGCTTGCCGTTGAGTACAAGACCCGCACCGACACCGTCGGACAGTTTGAGATAGGCCATGTTGTCGACGCCGATTCCGGCGCCCCACATGTGCTCGGCGAGCACACCGAGGTTCGCGTCGTTGTCGACTGCCACGCGCATGCCGAACCGTTCGGACATCATCGCTGCGGCATCCATACCGACCCAGCCGGGCAGGATCGACGGCGCGCCGACTTCACCCGAATGTCCGTCGATCGGTGCAGGCAACCCCATTCCGATGCCAACGACGGCAGACATGTCGGCGTCGAGGTCGTTCAGGGCGGTCTGCAGAAGGCTTGCGGCTCTGGCGATTCCGCCGGCGGCCGAGGTCTCGACACCGAGTTCGGCGCGATGTTCGGCGCGAATCTCGTGTGCCATGTCCGACACAGCGACGGTCACATGTCGGTGTCCGAAGTCGATTCCGACGACAAGCCCGACCGAGGGCGCCAGGCTGACGACTCGGCGACGACCGCGAAGTTCGGACACGACGACCACACCGTCGTTGGTCATATCGCGAATGATGTTCGATACCGTCGCGGGTGCAAGCCCGGTGCTGCGGGCAATCTCGGCCTGCGTCAATTCACCGGAGGACTGCAGTACGCGCGCGACTCGTTGCTGGTTGGCATCGCGGAGCGCCGCCTGGGAACCGGGCCCGAAAGATTCGTCGACCTCTTCCACTGCGGCACCTTTCTCGGTGGGATCTCTGGTCGTGTCTGTCCTGCAAGCATGTCACCTGTGCTGGGAAACTTCCGTCACTGTCGAGCCGAGTGCGTCCAGCGCGGTGGACAACCTGGTCAGAGCGTCGAGCGCGTCACGCAGTCCGTCGGTTCCCAACTCTGCGGCAAGCCGGTCGGCAAACGCGGAATGATCAGGGGTGATGCGGTGCAGGGCCGCCTGACCGTGGTCGGTCAATCGCAGTAGCTTCGCTCGTCGGTGCGCGGGGTTCGGCAGATACTCCGCAAAACCTTTGTCTGCCATCAGGTCTGCAATGCGCTGCACGCTCTGCCGAGTGATTCCCATGTCCCGTGCAATGCCCGCAACCGTCAGCGGCTCGTCGATGATCGCCCCGAGTACCTGCCACCACGCTGCCGTCAATCCCGCTGGGCGGGCCAATTCCTCTGCCACCGAGAGGAATTGGCCGTTCAACCGAAATGTCGTCAGCGCACTGCCCGCGAACAGCTCGGCGTGGCTGCGCTCGCTCACGCTGCTGCCAACACCGCGAAAGCGCTCGCGTCCGAGTGGGCGTAGAGGCGGTACCAGGCGTCGAGGACCTCGGGCGTGTAGACGTCGAGGCGACCGAGGATGTCGCGAGCGAACTCGATCTGGTTGGTGGCACCGGCAGTGATGAGATTGCGGTCGGTGACTACGGATTCGTCGCGATAGTTGTGTGCGCCGTCGTAACCGCTTGCAGCCAAGTAAAAGTCGACGTTGCTCGTGTGAAGACGATCGTCGAGTATGCCAGCGGCTGCAAGCCCGTAGGTTGCACCGCAGATCGCCGCGACCGGCTTGTCGTTTGCGAGAAATTCCTGTGCCTTTGCCGCGAACACCGCCAGTGACCCGTCCTCCCATGTGCTCGCTCCAGGCAGGATCAGCATCGCACTGTCGGCTGGGTTCAGATCGGAGATGGTCATGTCGGGAATCATACGAACGCCGCCGATCGTCGTGATCGGTTCGAGGTCGAGCCCGACTGTTGTGACCGAATAGCGGCCGGGTTCGCGTTGCCACGCAGCTTGATTGATGTGCGCGATGGCGTGCCCGGTCTCCCAGTCGGCAAGTGTGTTGTAGATGGCGAGGTGGACTGTTTCGTTGCTCTGGTTGCTCATGACATAAGACTTTCGTTGCTCTGGTTGCTCATGACATAAGACTGTCATGATGACAGTGTGCTGTCAATATGGGCGCTTCGCGCCTCGTGAGTCCTTTCGGAGGCCCGGCCCTCCGAAAGGACTCACGACTGGTATGGGTTTACTGTGCTCCACCACAGGTTTCAGTGAGAGGTCGAAATACATGCCGACAGCACGGCCGAAAGGTCTCGACTCTGCGTTCACCGTCAAGTTCATCAAGGCGATGTCGGCAGTCAACGTGCGGCTGTACCGCGCGACCGGCGCCCGGCTCGGCGGGAAGTGGCGGGTCGGTAGCGCTTTCCCGCGAGGCCTGCCGGTGTGCCTGCTGACAACCACCGGACGCAAAACCGGGATCGAGCGAGTCAGCCCACTGATATTCATGGAAGACGGCGACTCGATCGTCGTGGTCGCGTCGCAGGGTGGGCTCCCGAAGAATCCGGCGTGGTACTGGAACATCAAGAGCAACCCGGCTGTCACCGTCCAAGTTCGATCGCAGGTGACGCACAGGACGGCGACCGTGGCGAACGCGGAAGAGCGGGCGCGGCTGTGGCCACGGCTCGTCGCGATGTACCCAGACTTCGACAACTACCAAGCCTGGACCGACCGGGAAATTCCAGTCGTGATTTGCAGGTAAGGCGCTATGCCTCGTGAGTCCTTTCGGAGGGCGGGCACTCCGAAAGGACTCACGAGCAGCTTGCTGCACTGGGTTGTTCGGGAAGGGCGGAAACCACGACCGTGGAGACCCTCGAAGCGTAAATTAACCGCATGTCACGCGATGTTTTCACTTCCGTTCGGATTGGCGTCCTTGCCCTGTTTGTCGCGATCTCGATGTCTGCGTGCGGCGGCAGCGACGACAAGGACAGCGGTGCAACAGCCACTGTCGCCGCGGAAACGTCGGCTGCCTCGGCAGGCGAGGAGTCCAGCGGCGGCGTTGCGCCCGACGCGTGCACGTTCTTCTCCAAGGAAGAACTGCAGACCGCCACCGGGGCAGAACTCGAAGACGGCGACGAGCAACTGGCTGAAGACGGCGGATCGGCATGCCGATTCAGCGGCGACCCGAACGTCACGATCAACACTTACGTGACCAACAAGGACGACTTCTCTGCCTTCCGTGACGCCGGTGCCTCCTCGGGAACCGTCGAAGGACTCGGCGACGACGCATTCTGGATCGAGGGCGCCGACCTACTCCACGTTCGGGTAGGGGACACCGCGTTCAGTATCAGAATCAACGACGATCTCGGTCAGATCCCTGACGTCCGCAATGTCGTTCTCGGACTGGCAAATTCGGGTGTACAGAAACTGAGCTAGATCGAGTCGGCGTCGATCGTCGTCGTGATCGTCGTAACCGACGGCGCTGGGGGTACGGACCCGAAGCCGAATCGCACCGGCGGCTCGATCGGTCGCAATTCCCCTAGATCGTCGTCGCGCCATGACGCAGACACCGCGTCGACTCGGTGCTGTGCGCTCGCCCCGTAGTACTCGCGGCGACCCCCGCCTGCTGTGCCCCGCGTGCGGACCCCACGGAGGACGACGCGAGCAATCGGATCCGTGATCGCACTGAACCACGGCGCAGTTGCCACCGCGCGAGGGACCAACTGCAACAGGCGTCCCAAAACAGTCGGGTGACCTACGTCGATGCGAACTCGCAAATCACCCGCAGACAACTTGTGCTCGCGACCGGATGCCACCAACGTGACCGGAACGATCGCTGTTTCATCGAATGTGTAGGTAGCCGTGACAAAGTCGCGGACCACTTCGGACGGGGCAAGCAACAGTCGGTTGCCGTCGGGGAACTCGACCATGACGTCGGCGAAACTGCCCAGCGGCGACCGCTGCCAATTGCCGATCACGATTCGCGTGCCGGATGCAGTTCCGACTCCGTATATCTGTCCTTCGAATCGCCAACGTGTCACCTGCACGAGGCTAGCGCGCTTACAGTGTCAGGCATGCGTCACGTATTCGGGCTGCTGACCGTTGTCGCGATGTTCACGGCCCTGACCGGCTGCTCGTCGCAGGAAACCAACGGTGACGACGCAGCCACCGAAACGTCTGTCGGAGACTTTTCCACGGAGTCAGGGGCTGTCTCCAGGGTCGTCGTGGTGCGGCATGCGGAACGGGCAGGCTCCGACGCCGATCCCGACCTGGCGAGCGACGGCACCGACCGAGCCAACCGGCTGGCCGCCGAACTCGCGTCCGATCCCGGAGTTGCGGTGTACGCGACGCCGTACAAACGAACCCAGCAGACAGCGGCCCCGACTGCGAAGGAATGGAAGGTCGACGTCACGACCTACGAACCGGCGAGAGATCCGGCGCCCTTCATCGAAACGGTACGCACCGATCATCCGACGGGGGTCGTACTCATCGTCGGCCACAGCGAGACGGCGTCGTCGATCGTTGCCAGCTTGTGCGGGTGCGAGGTGGCGCCGATAGCCGAAACGGACTTCGGCAATCTGTACTGGGTCGACCTCGCGGCGGACGGCCGTATCGTCGACTACCAACATCGAACATCGTACTGAGGCAACATGACTCATGTTTTCATAGCGGGCGCTGGACTTGCTGGTGTTGCCTGCGCATACGAACTCGCCAAGCACCACGTCGATGTCACGCTGATCGACCGCAACGACTACCACCAATTTCAGCCGCTTCTGTATCAAGTTGCGACCTCGCAGTTGCCGGCCCAGGATATTGCGCGACCGTTGGCCGCGATCTTCGCCAAGCACCCGAATGTGCGTGTGGTCCAGGCGGAAATCACCGACCTCGACTTCGCGACTCGCACGGCCGTCACCGCTGACGGGACCTCGACCTCCGCCGACTACCTGGTGTTGGCGGCTGGAGCGCGCGCGAACTACTTCGGAACCACTGGCGCGCCGGAACATTCGTTTCCGCTGTACTCGGTCGTCGACGCCGAACGGCTCCGACTGCACGTACGGTCGATGCTCGAATCCAGCGGCGGCCCACTGGATGTTGTCGTCGTCGGCGGGGGACCGACCGGCGTCGAGACGGCAGGCGCATTCGCCGAACTGTTCGCCGCACTTCGCACGATGAACCATCGCGGCGGCGACGCCGACGTCTACCTCGTCAACCACGGCAAGGACTTGCTGGCGCCGTTCAGCGAACGATCGCACAAATACGCACACGACAAACTCCTCGCTCACGGCGCCAAGTTGAAACTCGGTGTCGGAGTGAGCCGAATCGAGCCCGAGCTCGTTCACCTGAGCGACGGAACTACGTTGGCGTCGCGCACCGCGGTGTGGGCGGGCGGTGAATCGGCGTCGGAGGTGGCGAGCGGCTGCGGCGCCGAGCCCGGCCGCGGTGGTCGTATCGACGCGACAGCAGACCTCACCGTCGAAAACTTCCCAGCCGTCTATGCGGTCGGCGACGTCGCGAACATTCCGGACGCCGATGGCAAGACGCTTCCGCAATTGGGCTCGGTCGCACAGCAATCGGGATTGTGGGCGGCGCACAACATTCGGCGTGACATCGCTGGTCACGACCGAAAGCCGTTTCATTACAAGGACAAAGGCATCATGGCGATGATCGGCCGCGGCGCCGCGATCGCCGAGGTTGGCGCCCACCGTCATCAGGTGGAAGGTCCGCTCGCCTACGCGGCATGGCTCGGTGTCCATGCGGCGCTGCTCAGCGGCGCACACAGCAAGATCGACGCATTTATGTCCTGGGCATGGGACTACTTCGATCGCGATCACGCGGCTATCGTCGAGTGCCACGGCGAACCCAAGCGCATCGCCTGGGGCGACGAGGTCAAGCCGACGATCTGAAGGAGATCGCAAGCATGACCCGAACGGCTTCTGCGGTTGTGCGCCCACGGGCGTAGCGTTGAAAAATGGAAGCAAACTGATGACCGCCGTCGTGCCCGACTTTCTACCGGAGGGCATCGACTCGCCCGACGACTTCTCCCAACTCGACGCGTGGTGGCGTGCAGCGAACTATCTGGCAGTGGGTCAGATCTATCTGCTCGACAATCCGCTTCTGCTGCAACCACTCCGAGCTGAACACGTCAAATCGAGACTGATCGGGCACTGGGGGAGTGTCCCCGGTGTCACGCTCACCTACGCGCACCTCAATCGGGTGATCATGCGCGAGCAAATCTCTATGCTGTTCGTCCTCGGACCCGGCCACGCTGCCGCAGCGCTCAACGCCGCGTCCTGGCTGGAGGGGACTTACTCCGAGCGATGGCCCGACGTCGGTCGCGACACCGCGGGACTACGTGCGTTGTTCCGGCAATTCTCCTTTCCCGGCGGCGTGCCGAGTCACGCGTCGGCACATGTCCCAGGATCCATCCACGAAGGTGGCGAACTCGGGTATTCGCTCGCGCACGCAACCGGTGCGGCACTGGACAATCCGGAGTTGATCGTCGCGTGCATGGTCGGCGACGGTGAGGCCGAAACCGGCCCGCTCGCAACCAGTTGGCAGGCGCCGCGTTTCCTCGACCCGTCCAGTGACGGCGCTGTGCTGCCGATTCTGCATCTCAACGGCTACAAGATCGCGAATCCCACAGTGCTGTCGCGGATTCCGAGCGGCGATCTACTCGCTCTGATGAACGGCTACGGCTGGGAACCGATCGAGGTTTCGGGCAGCGATCCAGCGCAGGTTCACAGCGCGTACGCCGCGGCACTGGATTTCGCCGTCGACCGGATCCGAGAGATTCGCCAAGAAGACGCTGCCGGGCGCGGCCCCCGAAACCCACGCTGGCCCATGATCGTCTTGCGAACTCCCAAGGGCTGGACGGGACCGGACAAGGTCGACGGCGTGCAGATCGAAGGATCGTGGCGCGCACATCAGGTCCCCATCACCGATGTCCGCGGCCGGCCGGAACATCTGCACATGCTCGACGAGTGGATGCGCACCTACCGTCTCGAGGAACTGTTCGAACCGAACGGGGCGCCCGCCGCGGCGATCGCGGATTGGCATCCAGGCGGCCAACTTCGGATGAGCGCCAACCCGGTCGCGCACGGTCAACGTCAACGCGACCTCAGACTGCCTTCCGTAGCTGATCACTGCATCGAAGTCACCACGCCGGGTAGCGAATTCGCAGAGTCGACCCGCACACTCGGTACCTACCTCCGTGACGCTCTCGCGCTCAATCGCGATGCAAAGAATCTGCTCTACTTCTCACCGGACGAGCAAGCGTCCAATCGTTTGGACGCGGTATTCGACGTTACGGAACGGCGCTGGTGCGCCGAGATTCTGCCGGGTGACGATCATCTGTCGCGTAGTGGCAGAGTCCTCGAGGTGTTGTCGGAACATCTGTGTCAGGGCTGGCTCGAAGGCTATTTGCTCACCGGACGGCATGGTGTGTTCTCGACGTACGAAGCGTTTGCGCACGTGGTCGACTCGATGGTCGCGCAGCACGCGAAATGGTTGCATACCGCTAGCGAAATCCCATGGCGCCGAACGATCCCCAGTCTCAACTACCTCCTCACATCACATGTGTGGCGGCAGGACCAGAACGGGTCGTCGCATCAGGATCCAGGCTTCATCGACCACGTCCTGAGCAAACGTCCCGAGGTGGCCAGGGTCTACCTTCCACCCGACGCGAACACTCTTCTCTACGTCATGGATCAATGCCTGCGCAGTAGCGGGCTTGTGAATGTCGTTGTTGCGGGCAAACAACCAGCTCTGCAGTATCTCGACGGTCCGGCCGCGCGCGAGCACTGCGAGCAGGGTCTCGGGGTATGGCGCTGGGCGAGCACGGATTCGGGCTATGCGCCCGATGTCGTCCTCGCCTGTGCGGGTGATGTGCCGACCCAGGAGACCCTCGCAGCCGCAGAAATACTGCGAGACATGGTGCCCGACATTCGGATTCGAGTCGTCAACGTCGTCGATCTGGCGCGACTCTTTCCACCTGACGTGCATTCGCACGGAATATCGGACGACGAGTACACCGATATCTTCGGCGACACGTTGCCCGTCGTCTTCGCTTTCCACGGCTACCCGTGGTTGATACACCGGATCATGTACCGCAGGCCCGGCCACGAGAACTTCCATGTGCACGGCTTCCGCGAAAATGGCACGACCACAACACCGTTCGACATGTGCGCGCTCAACGGACTCGACCGCTACCATCTTGCGCTCGCCGCTCTGGAACACATCCCCGCGCTTGCCGGCCGAATGGGTGATTTTCGGCAGTACCTCCTCGAACTGCTCGCGCAGAACCGTGCTCACACCAGAGCAACCGGTGAGGATCTGCCGGAAATCGCCGAGTGGACAGTCACACCCGAACCCGAACCAACCAGGAGTAAGTAATGGCCCACAATGCGCCTATCATCGTCGGCGTCGACGGTTCGCCGTCCTCGAACGAAGCAGTTCGCTGGGCCGCGCTCGAGGCGTCCAGGCAGCACGCACCACTTTTGCTCATCCTGACCGACCTGATTCCACTCGGCTATGTTCCCGGAAATGGGTTCTACCAGACCGAGATCGACAACCAAGCCATTGCGGGACGGGCCACGCTTGCCGAAGCGAAAGTCCTCGCCGAAGCCACTGTCGGTACGGTCGATGTCCAGACCGAGTTCGTGACTGGATCAGCGATCCAGACGCTTCTCGACAGGTCCAAGGACGCCCGCATGCTCGTTGTCGGCAGTCGCGGGCTCGGTGCGTTTCGTTCGAGCCTGCTCGGTTCCGTCAGCACCGCACTAGCCATGCATGCCCACTGTCCCGTTGCGGTGATTCGCGACGCGCGAGTCAGCGCGACCCCCGACGCAGGTTCGGTGGTTGTCGGCATCGACGGCTCTGCCACCAGCGTCCATGCCATCGGTATCGCGTTCGACCAGGCCTCCAAGCGTGGTGTGGAACTCGTCGCGGTCCACGCGTGGATGGACACCAGCCAGTTCGCTCTGGAAGGCGCCGACTGGCAGATTGCAGAAGACACCGAGGCGGCCGTGTTCTCCGAAAGCCTCGCGGGTTGGCACGATCAGTATCCCGATGTCGGGGTTCGCCGAGTTCTTGTGAAAGACAGACCTGTTCGGCAACTCCTCGAGGAATCCGCGACCGCGCAGTTGCTGGTGGTCGGCAGTCACGGACGCGGTGGTTTCGCGGGGATGCTGCTCGGTTCCACCAGTCGCTCGCTGCTGCACACGGCCGAGTGTCCGATCATCGTCGCCCGAGTTCCTATGTGAGCCTTTCCAATATGTCGACGCAGCAGGGGAGCCGGCCGCACACCTTCGCCGACTGGCAGGTGCGCCTGTCGGGAGACGCTGTCGCAGAAGCGTTTTCCGACACCGAACTCGAGGGTCTTCCTGATCCGGTCCGCCGCTATTTTCACGCCGCCATCGCCACCGGAACTCTCCTCGGAACGTGCGTGACTCTCCGGATGCGCGGGGATATCAAGGTCGGCGGCTGGTTACCGTTTCGTGCGCGCCAGGTAATCGACCCATCCCGCGGTTTCGTCTGGATGGCGCGTGCGGCAGGCATCATCAGCGGCTCCGACGAATATCTCGACGGGGTTGGCGGCATGGACTGGAAGCTCGGGGGTCTGTTCACCGTCGTCCACAGCGAGGGCGACGACGTGTCGAAGAGCGCAGCGGGTCGCGGCGGCGCCGAGGGGATCTGGCTACCAACCGCAATGCTGCCGCGGTTCGGCGTCACCTGGTCCGCCATCGACGACAACCACATCGTCGCGAGCCGAATACTCGGATCGACGCCGATCGATCTCGAGCTCACCATCGACGATGCCGGACGGATGACGTCGCTGGTGTTCGACCGCTGGGGCGATCCCGACCAAACCGGATCGTGGGACTGGCACCGCTTCGGCGGCGAGATCACCGGCCACCGGACCTTCGGCGGTCTGACGATTCCGAGCGCAGGCCGAATGGGCTGGCACTTCGGGACAAGTCGGTGGGACGCGGGCGAATTCTTCCGTTACGAGATCACCGAACTCGAACGCTAGGGCGTCGGGGGAGCCGCGGGAGGTGCCGTCGGGGCTCCGGTAGGCGGCGCAGGAGGTGTCGGTTGCTCACCGCGCATCGGTCCGCCGGGCCCACCGGGTGCGGGACGTTCCATTCTTTCCATCCACGGTGGTCCGCCTGGACCGCCGGGTCCGGCACCGTCGCGGAACATCATGTGGTGCCCACCGTGGCGATGATGACCGTCGTTGCCGTCGCCGACGACATAACCGAGCGCGAAGCCGATCCCGCCGATCAGCAGGACAGCGAGTGCGGCCGTGACGATCTGGGCTGCAAGCGATGCCCGCCAGCGGGCGGCGACGGATTCACGCGGCGCACTCGCCGCAGGCGGCGGTGGAGCCGCTGCGGGCTGCGGATCGGGTTGGGCAACCGGCTGTGCGATGCGCTCCGTCACCGGTTCGTTCGGATCCGGAGTTTGCTTCTCGTCCACCACGTGTCGGGCCTTCCGTTGTTCTCGATTCAGGAGCTGACCCGAGCCAACGTAAGCGGCATAACTGGCATTCCGGTCACGCGAAACTGTCAAGTCGCTGTGAACGCACATAAGGTAGCGATGTGAACGACGAGGCAACAGTGAAGCAGGCTGACAAAAGCGACCGCGAACTCGGCCCGTGGGGTCAGCGGCGCGCCAAGATCGCCGCGAACCCCGCACTCAATCTGACCTACCGAATCGTCGTCGGCGTCGTCGGTGCCGCCGTCCTGGTCCTCGGAATCCTCGCCATCCCGTACCCGGGCCCGGGTTGGCTGATCGTCTTCGCCGGTCTCGGCATCCTCGCTTCCGAGTTCGAGTGGGCGCACACGGCTCTGGAATGGGTCAAGGAGCGCTACGACCGTTTTATGGGCTGGTTTGCCAAGCAATCGGTGTGGGTCAAGGGACTCGGCGTGCTGCTGACCGCTGCGATCGTGGTTGTGACGCTGTGGGTGCTCGGTACCTTTGCTCTGGTCGGAGGCTGGTTCGGGCTCGAGTCGAGTTGGCTGGAGAGTCCGCTATAACCGAGCCTTCGCTTGCAGTGCCTGGCACTGCGCTCGCCGACCCGACCTGGTTGGCCCCGCAGTTGTCGGCGCTGGCGCGAACCTGGCGCTGTGAGGATCGCCGGGTCATCGGGACGCTGTGGTGGTACATGGCCAGCTCGACATTGCTGGAGCAGCCGCTGCGCGACCTGGTTCACGGTCGACCAGCTGCGGACCCGACCTTGGCGAGAACGACCTGCACGATCAGACCCGACGGATCGCTGGAGAACGTGACATTCGCGGCGACGGTCGACGGTCCCGCGGCGTTCGCGGTGGCGATCCGCGACACGTTGACGTCCGTGATCGGTGCCGTGACCGTCGCGAGCGACGCCCCGACACCGTCGTTATGGGCCGTTGCCACCGACGCGCTCGGCAACCGCGCGCTGGACGGGAGCCGCGAAAAGGGCCCCGACCTGGCGATTCGACTCGCAACGGCAGTCGGATCCGAGCTGCCGACACCACGTTTCGTCCACGTCGGCAACAGCCCGTTCGTGCGTCGCGCATCGTGCTGTCTCATCTACGAAACCGAGCGCGCCGACAAATGCTCGAGCTGCCCACGTCGAACGCCGACCGATCGCGCAGGGCTGCTGGCTGCCGTGGCGCGTCGTGGCCGATAACATAGGTCCGCCGGAGACGAACTCTTCCGGCAGCACACCACCCAACCTCAGGAGTACATCGCCGTGAGCATGCCAGCCTCGTCATCGCCAGAAACCCTCGTCCGGGTTCCGGCTGGGACGACGGCAGGCGCCGCGGTACGCGAGGCAGGGCTGCCGGGCAAGGGGCCCGACGCGATCGTCGTCGTCCGCGACAGCGAGGGTCAGCTCAAGGATCTCGGCTGGATCCCGGACACCGATGTCGAGGTCGAACCCGTCGGTGCGGACACCGCAGACGGACGCAACGTCATCAGGCATTCCGCGGCACACGTCCTCGCGCAGGCGGTGCAGCAGGAGTTCCCGACCGCGAAGCTCGGCATCGGTCCGCCGATCAAGGACGGTTTCTACTACGACTTCCGCGTCGACAAGCCGTTCACGCCGGAAGACCTCGTCAAGCTCGAAGCTCGGATGAAGAAGATCGTCAAAGGCTCGCAACGCTTTTCGCGTCGTGTCGTCGAGAACATCGAGGATGCCCGCACCGAACTCGCGAACGAACCGTTCAAGCTGGAACTGATCGACGACAAGTCCGGCATCGACGACCCCGAGGTGATGGAGGTCGGCGGGAAAGAACTGACGATCTACGACAACCTCGATCCGCGGTCGGGCGAACGGGTCTGGTCCGACCTGTGCCGTGGACCGCACATCCCGACCACCAAGCACATTCCCGCGTTCAAGCTCACTCGCAGCTCCGCCGCCTACTGGCGCGGTGACCAGAGTCGCGAGGACCTACAGCGGATCTACGGCACCGCGTGGGAATCGCAGGAGGCACTCGACCGCCACCTCGAACTGCTTGCCGAGGCCGAGCGTCGCGATCACCGCAAGCTCGGTTCGGAACTCGACCTCTTCAGCTTCCCCGACGAACTCGGCTCCGGACTACCGGTCTTCCACCCCAAGGGCGGCATCATCCGCCAGGAGATGGAGGACTACTCGCGTAAGCGACACGTCGAGGCCGACTACGAGTTCGTTTACACACCACACATCACCAAGGGCAAGCTGTTCGAGGTCTCGGGCCACCTCGACTGGTACAAGGACGGGATGTTCCCGTCGATGCACCTCGACGCGGAACACAACGACGACGGGACCGTGCGCAAGCCGGGCCAGGACTACTACGTCAAGCCGATGAACTGCCCGATGCACTGCCTGATCTTCCGCACTCGCGGCCGGTCATACCGAGAATTGCCGCTGCGGATGTTCGAGTTCGGTTCGGTGTATCGCTACGAGAAGTCGGGCGTCGTCCACGGCCTGACCCGTGTTCGTGGCATGACTCAGGACGACTCGCACATCTACTGCACCAAAGAGCAGATGCGCGACGAACTCGCGAGCATCCTGACCTTCGTTCTCGACCTGCTGAAGGATTACGGACTCGACGACTTCTATCTCGAACTGTCGACCAAGGACCCGAAGAAGTTCGTCGGGTCCGATGAGGTGTGGGAAGAGGCAACAGCGGTACTCGAAGAGGTCGCGACGGCATCCGGACTCGAGTTGATCCCCGATCCGGGCGGCGCGGCGTTCTACGGTCCGAAGATCTCCGTGCAGGCGCGCGACGCGCTCGGGCGAACCTGGCAGATGTCGACGATTCAGCTCGACTTCAACACCCCCGAGCGATTCGAGTTGGAGTACACCGGATCCGACGGCAGCAAGCAGCGTCCGGTCATGATTCACCGAGCGCTGTTCGGCTCGATCGAGCGCTTCTTCGGAGTTCTCACCGAGCACTACGCAGGCGCGTTCCCCGCCTGGCTTTCGCCGGTTCAGGTGGTCGGCATCCCGGTCGCCGAACCGTACGTCGAGCATCTGCATGACGTCGCGGATCTGTTGCGTAAGAACGGCATCCGCGTCGAAATCGATTCGAGCGACGACCGGATGCAGAAGAAGATCTTCAACCACACCGCCCAGAAGGTGCCGTTTATGTTGCTCGCGGGCGAACGTGACGTCGCCGCTGGTGCTGTCAGCTTCCGATTCAGGGACGGGACCCAGGTCAACGGCGTTCGCGTCGCCGATGCTGTTGCTGCCGTTGTGGATTGGGTCACCAGACGCGAAAACGCCTCACCGACGGCTGCGCTGTTCCAAGCTCACGCACAGGAGCAGCAGGAATGAGCGACGGCGAGAGCGTCGGCAACGGCGAGTCCGTCGTCGATCGTGGCGCGGGGCGTCCCGACCGATTGCAGCGTCTGTGGACGCCGCACCGTATGTCCTACATCGCGGAAGCGACGACGCCGAGCAACGCGTCGAGCGAACCGTTCTCCGACATCCCGAAGATGTCCGACGAAGACGGCCTTGTCGTTGCGCGCGGCGAACTCGTCTACGCCGTCCTCAACCTCTATCCGTACAACCCGGGGCACATGATGGTCGTGCCGTACCGCCGGATTGCCAATCTCGAGGATCTGACGCCGGAGGAGAGCGCCGAGTTGATGGCGTTCACCCAGAAGGCAATTCGCGTGATCAAGAGTGTCTCCAACCCCCCGGGCTTCAACGTGGGGCTCAACCTCGGTGGGGTGGCAGGCGGTTCACTCGCCGAGCATCTGCACCAGCACATCGTTCCGCGCTGGGGCGGCGACGCGAACTTCATCACGATCGTCGGCGGTGTGAAGGTGATGCCGCAGTTGCTGCGCGACACCCGTGCTCTGCTCGCCGAAGCATGGGCCGAACAATCATGACTGGAATGGGGACAACCAGGTGCTGAGCTTCTTCGGTCGAGCAGCGGTCTCGAAGGCCACCGCGCCGCTGGGAAGAGCGCTGAACAGTACCGGTCTGACGCCGGACGCCGTGACGGTCATCGGCACGGTTGCGTCGATCGTCGCTGCGGTGACCCTGTTCCCGACAGGGCACCTGTTCTGGGGCGCGATGGTCATCTGGCTGTTCGTCATGTTCGACATGCTCGACGGTGCGATGGCCCGCGCCCGCGGTGGCGGCACCAAGTACGGAGCGGTGCTCGATGCCACCTGCGATCGCGTCGCCGACGGTGCCATCTTCGCCGGCCTGACGTGGTGGGCCGTTTACCACGAGAACAGCAAGCATCTGCTGGTCGCGACCCTGATCTGCTTGGTGACCTCGCAGGTGATCTCGTACGCGAAGGCGCGTGCGGAGGCGAGTGGGCTCTCCGCCGACGGTGGCCTCATCGAACGTCCGGACCGCCTGATCATCGTGCTGGTCGGCGCCGGGTTCACCGGGATCGGCGGCTACCTCGATATCGAATGGCTGCACTGGTCGATTCATGTCGCGATGTGGATCCTTGCGGTCGCGAGCGTCATCACGGTGTTCCAGCGGGTCCTCGAAGTCCGCGGTTCCGAAGGTGCTCGGGTCATCATTCCTGTGCAGGCCAAGCCGACCGACGAACCCGACGCGGCGGCAGAGCGATGAAGTTCAAGGAGCGGGCCGCAGACCTCGGTTATGCAGCAGGGTGGCGCGTGGTCCGAGCCTTGCCGGAGCGCGGAGCGTCCCGTCTCTTCGACCGCGGTGCCGACTTCGCCGCACACCGCAACGGTGGTCCGGATCAGTTGCGCCGCAACCTTGCTCGTGTGATCGGTACGGCGCCGGAGGAGGTGCCCGACGAGCTGATTCAGGCCAGCCTGCGGTCGTATGCGCGGTACTGGCGCGAGGCGTTTCGGCTCCCGTCGATGGATGCCGACCAACTCGCCGCCGCCGTCGACAGGGTTATCGTCGGCACCGAGCACGTGGACGCGGCCCTGGCCACGGGCAAGGGTGCGATTCTCGCGTTGCCACACAGCGGCAACTGGGATCTTGCCGGTGTGTATGCGGTGCATCGCTGGGGCACCTTCGCGACCGTCGCCGAACGGCTCAAGCCTGAATCGTTGTTCTGGCGTTTCGTCCGCTACCGCGAAAGCCTCGGGTTCGAGATCATTCCGCTCAGCGGTGGGGAGGCCCCACCGTTCGCAGTGCTGTCGGAGCGACTGCGATCGGGCAAGATCGTCTGCCTGCTCGGTGAACGCGATCTCGCGAAACACGGTGTGCCCGTGACGTTCTTCGGCGAACCGACCCGGATGCCCGCGGGTCCGGCGAAGTTGGCGATCGAAACCGGCGCCGCGTTGCTACCGGTGCACTGCTGGTTCACCGACGGTGACTGGGGCTTCTCGGTCGAGGCGCCCGTGGATACGAGCGGCGGCGTCGAGAAGGCAACTCAGTTGCTCGCCGGTCATTTCGAAGCCAACATCGCCGCACATCCCGCTGACTGGCACATGCTGCAACCGTTGTGGCTGGCGGACCTCTCCGATTCGCGCCTCGAGCGCATGGGGGAGACACGGTGAACATCGGAATGGTCTGCCCGTACTCGTTCGACGTTCCCGGCGGTGTCCAGGCGCACGTCGTCGAGTTGGCGGAGGTGTTCATCGAGCGCGGCCATCGGGTCAGCGTGCTGGCACCGGCCTCCGACGACACAGTGCTGCCGGACTTCGTCGTCTCGGCCGGCCGGGCAGTCGCCATTCCGTACAACGGTTCAGTCGCCAGGTTGTCCTTCGGCCCCGTTGCCTACGCGCGAATTCGGCGCTGGATCAACGACAACGACTTCGACGTGCTGCACATTCACGAACCCAATGCTCCGAGTCTGTCGATGCTTGCGCTCAAGATCGCGGAAGGTCCGATCGTGGCGACTTTTCACACGTCGACCACGAAGTCGTTGATGCTGAGTACCTTTCAGGGTGTGCTCAAGCCGTATCACGAGAAGCTCAGCGGTCGGATCGCCGTCTCCGAGCTCGCTCGGCGTTGGCAGGTGGAGGCGCTCGGCTCGGACGCCGTCGAGATCCCGAACGGCGTCGACGTCCCGGCGTTCGCAAACGCAGCACCGCTCGACGGCTATCCGCGGGCAGGTGGAACAGTCCTGTTTCTCGGGCGCTACGACGAACCACGCAAGGGTATGTCGGTTCTTCTCGAGGCGTTGCCTGCACTCGTCGAGCGCCACCCGGACCTCGAAGTGCTCGTCGTCGGACGCGGTGACGACGAGAAACTTCGCAAGGACGCCGGACCGTACGCAAAGCATCTGCGCCTGCTCGGACAGGTTACGGACGAAGAAAAGGCATCAGCCCTGCGTAGCGCCGACGTCTACTGCGCACCGAACATGGGCGGGGAAAGTTTCGGCATCGTGCTCGTGGAAGCGTTGGCTGCTGGAACGCCCGTCGTCGCAAGCGAATTGGATGCGTTCCGGCGCGTGTTACGCGACGGAGCCGCAGGGATACTCGTGCCGATCGGCGATTCGGCCAGGCTTTCCGATGCGCTCGACGTCGTACTCACCGACTCCGTCCGGCGCGAATCATTGATTGCAGCGGGAACTCGCGCAGTCGCCGACTACGACTGGCCGGTGGTCGCCGAGCAGATCTTGCGGGTCTACGAGACCGTGACCCTCGGTGACAGTCGCGTCAGTGTTGCCGGCTGATGACGTTCTCCGCGCTCACGATCCTGGTTCTCGGCCTGATTGCCGTGGTCTTCATGGCGGTCGGGCTCTGGGCGTACTCCACCGCGAATCGCCTCGACCGGTTACATGTTCGATCCGACAAGTCCTGGCAGGCTCTCGATGCCGCCTTGGCGCGGCGCTCGGTGGTCGTTCGTGCGGTTGCGCTCGGGTCGATGGCATCGGACCCCGAACGGAGTCAACGGCTGACGATCTTGGCCGACAATGCCGAACGCGCGGATCGCGAGGACCGTGAGGTCGTCGAGAACGCGTTGTCCGGCGCGCTGTCGTCGATCGACATCGAAACGCTGCGCCCACAACTAGTTGCAGAGTTGGCCGACGCCGAGGCCAGGGTGCTGATCGCGCGCCGATTCCACAACGATGCTGTACGAGACACCCTCGCGATCCGTTCTCGACCGCTTGTCCGGATCCTTCATCTCGGCGGTACCGCACCGCTGCCGACCTACTTCGAAATCACCGAACGCGCAAAGCCTTCGGCCGCAACGGGTCTGACTCTGGATTCCAACCGAACCTCGTCGCGTGTCGTGCTGCTGGACGAGACGGGCAAAGTGCTGCTGATGCAGGGCCACGATCCGATGGTTCCCGAGGTGTCGTTCTGGTTCACGATCGGCGGCGGCGTTCTAGCGGGGGAGACCTTGCGGGCGGCCGCTGTCCGCGAGATCGCCGAAGAAACGGGCAAGGTGGCCGACCCGGACCAACTACGCGGACCGATGTGGCGTCGGGTAGCCGTGTTTCCGTTCAACGGCGAACTCATCAGATCCGAAGAGCTGTTCTTCGCACTGCAGGTGCCGCATTTCGAACCGAGTCAGAGCGGCTTCACCGAGGTCGAGCGACACGCGATCACCGGCCATCGCTGGTGCGATGCCGAAGAGATCGGCAAGCTCAACGAGGCCGGTGAGACCGTGTATCCGTACGATCTTGCAGACCTGCTCGACGAGGCGCGCGCCGTCGTTGCCAAAGGCGTGCAGCCCGAGGTCCGCTCGATCCGCTGACCTGAGTCAGCCGGGGATTACCTCATCGAGAAGCAACCTTTGAGGGTCTGGAAGTCACCGGCGAATGCGAGGCCACCGCTGCAGGTCGGGCCGTTGACGCCGTCGATCGTCACCTTGCCGTTGGTGCCCGCGATACCGAGGGCCAAGCCGGGACGGACGCCTTCGGCCGTGACCGAAGCGCCAGGTCCGATTGCGATGACCGCGGGTGCCGAGAGGTTCTGGGCGTCCGACGATGCTGTTCCGCCGCCGTTTGCAATCGCGAGTGCGAGACCCTGAGGACCGGAATTCGCCGTTGCCGTTCCGTCCATCCCGAAGGCGGCCGCCGCGCTACCGGGAACGCTTGTCGCGGAGCAGGAAGCCTGCTCCGACGTGGTCGAGGTGACGGTGGCGGAACCGGGGGCGCGACAGTCCGCGGTCGGTGCCGCTCCTGCTGCTGGTGCCAGCGCTATGGCTGCCCCGGCTGCTGCGAAAGCGCCGGCCATGACCAGCGACGTACGCCGTGCGTTGTGTTTCGACATTTTTTGGATCTCCTTCGACGAACCGAGAAAAAGCGATGCACGAACGATTCATATCTACCCTGTTTCCGCCGGTCGAAACGCTATTCGGACAAAACAGCCCGTTTCGAGACGTTCGCGGAAACCTGGCATGCTGTCGGCGGTGTGGGCAGTCCTTGCGGTAGCGGGCGCCGTCGTCATCGCAACCGGTTGGTTGCCTGGCTCGGCGGCCGAGGAGATCGCGATCGACCGCGGCGGCCCTGTGCTTGCTTTTCTTGTTGCGGCGACGGTATTGGCCGAACTCGCCGACCGCGCCGGAGTGTTCGACGTTGCCGCGGCTGCGTGTGCGCGAGCAGCACGCGGGAGCATCTTTCGACTGTTTCTTCTCGTGGCCGTGCTTGCCGTGGCGACGACCGTCGTGATGGGTATCGACACGACCGCCGTGCTCCTGACGCCGGTGGTCCTGGCTCTGACGTTGCGACTCGGTGTGCGGCCGTGGCCGTTCGCGTTGCTCGTGCTGTGGCTCGCGAACACCTCCAGCCTGCTGCTTCCCGTGTCGAACTTGACCAACTTGCTTGCCCAACAACGAGAGATGCTGCATGCGCTGGAGTTCGCGCGCCGCATGGCACTGCCCCAGCTAGCCGCGGTGGTCATCACCGTCGCCTTTCTCGCAGCGCTGTACCGACGCGACCTCGTCGGTCGATACGACATCCCCGACCGCGCCGACCCACCCGACGTGTGGACCTACCGACTCTGCGCGATCAGCTGTGCCGCACTGGCCCCCGCAGTGCTCGTCGGCGTCGCGCCCGCAGTCGCGGCTTCGGTCTGTGCGCTGGCGACCGTCGTCGTATTCGCCGTGCGAGATCGTGCCGGGCTCGAGTGGTCGCTGATTCCGTGGCGACTCGTCGTCCTCACCGAGGGACTGTTTCTCGTCGTCGGCGCGCTCTCGCGCCACGGCTTGACCGGTCTTCTTGCCCGCCTGGCGGGTGATTCGCCGTGGCTCGCCTCGATCGTCGGCGCCGGCGCTGCGAATCTCGTCAACAATCTGCCCGCCTACCTGGCCATAGAGCAGGCGATCGCGCCGGGGGAGACGACGCAGCTGTTCACGGCTCTCGTCGGAACCAACACCGGCCCGCTGATCACGGTGTGGGCGTCGCTGGCGACCCTGCTCTGGCGTGAACGGTGCCTGGCCCGCGGCGTCGAGGTGCCGATCGGGAAGCTCGCGTTGGTCGGGATGTGCGGCGCGCCCCTGGTGGTCCTCGGAGCTACCGCGGCACTGCTGATCTCCGTGTGACCCCCTGGTGTGACGCGGGCGACAAGGCCAGCGGCACCGGACTGGCTATGAAGTTGGCTTCGGTGCCCGACTAGGCTTGTGGCCGCACTATCACCTACATAGACATCTACCCAGGAGTTCGCCGTGAGCACCCCCGATAGCACCCAGACGACCGGCACAGCCCGCGTGAAGCGCGGCATGGCCGAGATGCTCAAGGGCGGGGTCATCATGGACGTCGTCACCGCAGACCAGGCGAAGATCGCCGAAGATGCCGGCGCGGTCGCCGTGATGGCACTCGAGCGGGTACCCGCAGACATCCGCGCTCAGGGCGGCGTTTCGCGGATGAGCGATCCCGACATGATCGACGGTATCATCGAGGCAGTCTCGATCCCCGTGATGGCGAAGGCCCGCATCGGCCACTTCGTCGAGGCGCAGATCCTGCAGAGCCTCGGCGTCGACTATGTCGACGAGTCCGAGGTCCTCACCCCCGCCGACTACGCCAATCACATCGACAAGTGGAACTTCACCGTCCCGTTCGTCTGTGGCGCGACCAACCTCGGCGAGGCATTGCGCCGGATCACCGAGGGCGCGGCCATGATTCGCTCGAAGGGTGAAGCGGGCACCGGTGACGTGTCCAATGCGACCACTCACATGCGCAAGATTCGCGACGAGATCCGCCGCCTGACGTCGCTCCCAGAAGACGAGCTGTACGTTGCCGCGAAGGAGTTGCAGGCACCGTACGACCTCGTCAAGGAGATCGCGCAGGCTGGCAAACTCCCGGTCGTGCTGTTCACCGCGGGCGGCATCGCGACTCCCGCCGACGCGGCGATGATGATGCAGCTCGGCGCCGAAGGTGTGTTCGTGGGATCCGGCATCTTCAAGTCCGGCAACCCCGCCGAGCGCGCGTCGGCAATCGTCAAGGCAACGACGTTCTACGACGACCCGGATGTGCTTGCCAAGGTGTCGCGTGGCCTCGGCGAAGCGATGGTCGGCATCAACGTCGAAGAACTGCCCGTCGATCACAGGCTCGCTCAGCGCGGCTGGTAGTCGCCCCGCTCCGCAACCGCAGGCCGGTCGCGGTGGTCCCAGCGCACGTCGATGTCCGGGATCTCCGCGACGAGGCGGTCGTGAGCGAGCAGGGCATCGACCGTCCACAGATGCTCGGGCGCAGTCGCTCTGCGTAGTGCGCCTTCGCCGAGCTGAAGCCGGACGGTCAGATCGAAGGCGAGGCCACGCCCGAGCAGCATCGGACCCGCGACGATGACCACTGTGTTGTCCGTCGCAGTTTCGACGGTTGCCCGCGCCGACCGGTCCGTCTTCTCGTCCCACAGCGCGGGGAGCCAGCGGCCCTGCGTGCGGAGCGAATCGACGACCTCTCTCGCGAGTGCGTCGTAGTCGAACCATAGTGTGCGGTAAGACATCTCGTCGCTGCGGCCGTACTCCAGTCGGATCGATGCGGGGCGCACGTAGTCGTGTAACGAGACGACGGAAGCGGGTCGGCCCCGATCACGCAACGCACGAGACACGATGTGCGCGAACGGCACTGGATCGGCGGCGTCCGCACCGACGACCGCGACGACGATACGGTTGCGGGCGGCCAGGATTCGATCCGTGAGCAGACCTGTCAACCCGGCAGCGGTGATCGGTACGTACGTCGGCACCGTTCGATCTTGCCCGGTACAGCAATTGCTAGCCTGAGCCCGACGACCGAAGGGGATTGCGCATGGCGACTATCGAGCAAGCGCTACAGATCGAGAAGCTCGAGAAAGACATCTTCCGAGGTGCGTCGACCGAGACGACACTGATGCGCACGTTCGGCGGGCAGGTCGCAGGTCAGGCGCTCGTATCGGCGGTGCGAACGGTCGACCCCGAATTTCGGGTCCACTCCCTGCACGGCTACTTTCTGCGACCCGGCAACCCTGCGAAGGCGACGGTGTACCTCGTCGACCGCATTCGAGACGGGCGCTCGTTCTGCACGCGTCGCGTGACGGGTGTACAGGACGGCAAGGCGATCTTCACCATGTCCGCGTCTTTCCACGTGTTCGAGGAAGGCATCGAGCATCAGGACGAGATGCCCGACGTCCCCGGTCCCGACGAGATCGCCGATTCGGTGGAAACGCTGAGCCCGGACCGGCAATGGGTGCTGCGTGAATGGTCCAACTACGACATCCGGGTACTGCCCGATGGCATGGTCGTCAAGCGACCTGGCGCTGCGTCGCAGCAGCAGGTGTGGTTCCGCTACCGGGAGAAACTGCCCGACGAGCCCGTTTTCCACGTCTGCACACTCGCGTACATGAGCGACATGACGCTGCTCGGTTCGGCGAAGGTGATTCACCCCGACGAGACGACTATGAACGCATCGCTCGACCATGCGCTGTGGTTTCTGCGGCCGTTCCGCGCCGACGAATGGTTGCTCTACGATCAGTCCTCACCTTCGGCCGGGTTCGGTCGGGCGCTCACGCAGGGCCGGATCTTCGACGCTGCCGGCAATATGGTTGCAGCGGTCGTGCAAGAGGGCCTGACTCGAACGCTGCGAGAAGACTGAGCGCCGAACCTGTGACCTCCCGACCCAAGATCGGCGTTCTAGCGCTGCAAGGTGATGTCCGCGAACACTTCTCGGCGTTGGACGCCTGCGGGGCCGACGCTGTCGGCGTTCGCCGAGTCAGCGAGCTGCGAAGCATCGACGGTCTTGTGATTCCCGGCGGCGAGTCGACGACGATCAGCCGTCTGCTTACCGTTTTCGAGGTTCTGGAGCCACTTCGCGAGCTGCTCGGCGATGGTCTGCCTGCCTTCGGCTCGTGCGCGGGCATGATCATGCTTGCCTCGGAAGTGCTCGATACCCGGCCGGACGCGCAGCACCTCGATGCAATCGATATGACGGTGCGACGCAACGCATTCGGTCGTCAAGTCGACTCGTTCGAGACCGACCTCGAATTCGCAGGCATCGACGGCGAGAAGATGCGTGCGGTGTTCATTCGAGCGCCGTGGGTCGAGCGCGCCGGCGATGCTGTGGATGTGCTGGCCACTGTGCCGAACGGTCCAGCTGCGGGACGGATCGTCGCTGTCAGGCAGGGTGCGGTGGTGGCGACGTCGTTCCATCCGGAAGTGACCGGAGATCTACGCGTCCACGACCTGTTCGTCGATATCGTGCGAAAAGCGCGTTAACGCGGCGAGTAAAGTGAAATAGCTGTCAGCCGGTCACGCGGATACCGGGCACTCGACTCGAAGGAACTAGCGCATGAGCGGCCACTCCAAATGGGCGACCACAAAGCACAAGAAGGCCGTGATCGACGCCCGGCGTGGCAAGTCCTTCGCAAAGCTGATCAAGAACATCGAGGTCGCCGCGCGCACCGGCGGCGGTGACCCGTCGGGCAACCCGACGTTGTACGACGCGATTCAGAAGGCAAAGAAGACGTCGGTCCCCAACGACAACATCGAACGCGCACGCAAGCGTGGTGCCGGTGAAGAAGCGGGCGGCGCCGACTGGCAGACGATCATGTACGAGGGCTACGGCCCCAACGGTGTCGCTCTGCTCGTCGAATGTCTGACCGACAACCGCAACCGTGCCGCAGGCGAGGTCCGCACCGCCATGACCCGCAACGGCGGCAACCTTGCCGACCCGGGTTCCGTCGCCTATCTGTTCTCCCGCAAAGGTCTGGTCACGCTCGACAAGAACGGACTCACCGAGGACGACATCTTGACGGCTGTACTAGAGGCCGGGGCCGAAGATGTGTCCGACCTTGGTGAAAGCTTCGAAATCGTCAGCGAGCCAACCGATCTCGTTGCCGTGCGGTCCGCATTGCAAGAGGCGGGCATCGACTACGACTCCGCTGAAGCAAGCTTTCAGCCGTCGGTGAGCGTTGCAGTCGATGCCGACGGCGCGCGCAAGGTGTTCAAGCTGATCGACGCACTCGAAGACCTCGACGACGTACAGAACGTCTACTCCAACGTCGACGTCTCCGACGAGGTCCTCGCCGAACTGGAGGACTGAGGTCTCCGACTGTTCCGTTGTGTCGCAACCACGGATTGTCGGCTCCGCCCGCTAGGCTATCGAACAGCTGTTCGTAGCTGTTTCGAACGCGGGCGAGAGGAGTTCGGGTGCGGGTGATGGGTGTCGACCCTGGGCTCACTCGGTGTGGCCTGAGCTTGATCGAGAGCGGTCGTGGGCGCGAAGTCACCGCGCTGGATATCGATGTCGTGCGCACTCCCGCCGATATGGAATTGTCGCGACGGCTGCTGCTGATCGCCAATGCCGCCGAGTACTGGATGGACACCCACAAGCCGACGGCCGTTGCGATCGAGCGGGTGTTCTCGCAACAGAACGTCCGGACCGCGATGGGAACCGCTCAGGCGGGCGGCGTGATCGCATTGGCTGCTGCGCGGCGAGACATTCCTGTCACTTTTCACACGCCGAGTCAGGTGAAGTCGGCGGTTACCGGCAACGGTGCTGCAGACAAAAACCAGGTCACCGCGATGGTCACTCGAATCCTCGGCCTGCAGACGAAACCGACACCCGCGGATGCGGCCGATGCGCTCGCGCTCGCGATCTGTCATTGCTGGCGGGCGCCGATGATGGAGCGGATGGCGCAGGCCGAAGCGGCTGCTGCGGAACAGAAGAAACGCTACGAGGCGCGGTTGGCGCAGGTTCGTAAGGAGGCGAAGGCCAGATGATTGCATCCGTCCGCGGTGAGGTTCTCGAGATCGCGCTCGATCACGTCGTCATCGAGGCGGCCGGCGTCGGGTATCGACTCAACGCGACACCGGCAACTCTCGCAACGCTGCAACGTGGGTCGGAGGCGCGTCTTGTCACCGCCATGATCGTCCGCGAAGACTCGATGACTCTTTTCGGCTTCGCCGACACCGAATCGCGCGACCTCTTCGGTCTGTTGCAGACGGTCTCCGGTGTCGGACCCAGACTTGCGATGGCGGTGCTCGCAGTCCTGGAACCCGAAGCGCTGCGCAAGGCGCTCGCCGAAGGCAATCACACAGCCCTGATGCGCGTACCAGGCATCGGCAAGCGCGGAGCAGAGCGTCTCGTCGTCGAACTGCGTGACAAGGTCGAAGCAGTCCCCGTGCACGCCGGTCCGGCCGGTTCGCAGCCAGTTGTCGGATCAGGACCCGTCCGCGACCAGATCGTCGAGGCGTTGACCGGGCTCGGCTTTCCTGCCAAACAGGCCGAACAGGCAACCGATTCGGTGCTCGCCGCCGAGCCAGAGGCGACCACATCGGTCGCGCTACGGTCGGCACTCGGGTTGCTCGGTAGGAACCGATGACCGTGGATTCGGACGAATCTCAAGTCACCGCAAGCTATTTGACGTCCGACGGCGACGTCGAAGCGAGCCTGCGACCCAAAAGCCTCGACGACTTCATCGGTCAGCCGCGGGTCAGGGAACAGCTGCAACTCGTCTTGAGCGGCGCGAAGATGCGTGGCGGCACACCAGATCACATCCTGCTGTCCGGTCCGCCCGGGCTCGGCAAGACGAGCATGGCGATGATCATCGCTGCCGAACTGAACTCATCCCTGCGGCTGACCTCCGGTCCTGCACTGGAACGCGCGGGTGATCTCGCCGCCATGCTCAGCAACCTCGTCGAGGGCGACGTGCTGTTCATCGACGAGATACATCGGATCGCGCGTCCTGCCGAAGAGATGCTCTACCTCGCGATGGAAGACTTCCGCGTCGACGTGA
The DNA here is from genome assembly GCF_016482825.1 of Antrihabitans stalagmiti. Taxonomy (GTDB): domain Bacteria; phylum Actinomycetota; class Actinomycetes; order Mycobacteriales; family Mycobacteriaceae; genus Antrihabitans; species Antrihabitans stalagmiti. The sequence continues at coordinate 118,365 of NZ_JAEMNV010000001.1, forward strand.
TCGTCGGCAAAGGGCCCGGTGCGACGTCGATTCCGCTCGAGGTCGCACCGTTCACCCTTGTCGGTGCGACAACGCGGTCCGGAGCATTGACCGGACCCCTGCGCGACCGCTTCGGTTTCACCGCCCACATGGACTTCTACGAACCCGCCGAGCTCCAGCGAATTCTCGCGCGGTCGGCGCGGATCCTGGGCGTCGAGCTGGGGGAGGAAGCCGCTGCGGAAATCGCCGGGCGGTCCCGTGGCACTCCACGCATCGCGAACCGATTGCTGCGGCGAGTGCGCGACTATGCCGAAGTGCGGGCGGACGGCATCATCACCCGCGACATCGCACGAGCCGCGCTTGCGGTCTACGACGTCGACAGGCTCGGACTCGACCGCCTCGACCGCTCGGTGCTCAGCGCACTCGTGCGCAGTTTCGGCGGCGGACCGGTCGGAGTCTCGACACTCGCCGTCGCCGTCGGTGAGGAACCCGCCACCGTCGAAGAGGTGTGCGAGCCGTTTCTGGTGCGTGCAGGCATGATCGCGCGCACCCCACGTGGCCGCGTCGCCACCGCCGCCGCGTGGGAACAACTCGGCCTCGTCCCGCCACCGGACCTCGCCGTAGGCGGCATCGAGGTGCGAGCCAGCGAACCGCAACTGGAGCTGTTCGAAGACCGCTGATCGGGTCGTGGAGGCGATCATGGTTGGGTAATGGCAGACTGGGGTACTGCCGTGGGTCAATCCGACCCGCGATACCGCATGCCTGCCGAACCGCTGAGGACTGACTGTCGCAATGGAAAATCTGCTCTTTCCGCTTCTGCTCGTTGCCCTGATCGTCCCGATGTACCTCGCGACGCGTCGGCAGAAGAAGGAGATGGCGAAGACAGCTGCAATGCAGTCCGAGCTCTCCGTCGGCGATCGGGTCCTGATGACCAGTGGCATCCAGGGCATCATCGTCGAGGTCGACGAGACATCGATCGACCTCGAGATCGCCGAAGACGTGATCACGACGTGGACGCGCTCCGCGGTGCGGGAAGTGCTGTCCGACGACGCATACGACGAGTCGGATCCGGTCGCCGAGGTCGAATCGGCCGCGGACGACACGTCGGCGACGGACACGACCCCGCGCCTCAACAAGGACTGACGCTCGCAACGGCACGACCGCGTCGTGCCGCATCGTCGACAACCGCAGTTGTCCATATAGCCGCCGGCCGGTAAAGGCCGCGACGACCACGGGGTTGTTCGACAAGCCCAATCACTCGCTACCGAGGAGAAATACGAACCGTGGCACCCCAGGGATCGGTGCGTCCAGCGCGCTCGCTCATCGTTTTCGGCGTACTGATGGGCATCGTCTACGCGCTGGTGTTCTTCACCGGCGACAAGTCCCCGACCCCTAAGCTGGGGATCGACCTGCAGGGCGGCACGCGCGTCACGCTGACCGCACGTACTCCTGACGGCAGCGCACCGAGCCAAGATTCGCTCAAGCAGGCGCAGGCCATCATCGAGACCCGTGTCAACGGACTCGGCGTTTCCGGCTCCGAAGTGATCATCGACGGCGACAACCTCGTCATCACGGTGCCTGGTGACGACAGTTCGCAAGCCCGCACACTCGGTCAGACCGCACGCCTCTACATCCGGCCGGTGCTCGATCCGCCCGCCGCGGCCGCGCCACCCGCGGCCACAACTCCCGCACCAGCGGACTCTGCACCGGTGCCTGCTACGCCACCGACCGAACAGCAACCGCAGAGCCGTCCGTTCCCTGCGCAGGACCCGCCGTCACCGACCGACGTTCCGGCTCCGACAGACGGGTCCGAACCGACCTCGGCCCCCAATGCACCGCCGACAACCGCATCGAACGAGCCGCCACCACTTTCCGGGCCCGACCAGGCCGCGAAGGAAATCACCGACGCCAAAAATGCGCGGCAGAGTCTCGACCCCGCCATTCAGGCAGCGGCCTTCGCCGCGCTGGACTGCAACGCTCCCGATCCGCTGCAGGGTAACGACGACCCAGCTCTGCCGCTGGTCACCTGTGGTGAGCAGGGCGAGAAGTTCCTGCTCGGACCGAGCATCATCGACGGCCAGGACATCGCGGACGCCTCCTCTTACTACGAGCAGCAGCAGGCCCGCAACGTCGTGAGCCTCGAATTCGATTCGGCAGGCAGCAAGACGTGGGCGAAGTTCACGTCGGAGAACCTGCAGAAGCGCGCAGCATTCACGCTGGATTCCAAGGTCGTCAGCGCACCGGTCATCCAGGGTGCGACACCAGAAGGTAGCGCGACACAGATCACCGGCGACTTCACGCCGAGTGCCGCAAAAGAACTGGCGAACACGCTGAAGTACGGCTCGCTGCCGCTCTCGTTCTCGTCGTCGGAAGCGGAGACGGTGTCGGCGTCGCTCGGACTCTCGTCGTTGCGAGCCGGGTTGCTCGCGGGTGCGATCGGTCTCGCGGTCGTCCTGCTGTACTGCCTGTTCTATTACCGCATGCTCGGACTGCTCACGGCGTTGTCGCTGATCGCGTCCGGAATCATGGTCTTCGGCATCCTCGTGCTGCTCGGCCGCTACATGAACTTCACCCTCGACCTCTCCGGTATCGCCGGTTTGATCATCGGCATCGGCATGACCGCCGACTCCTTCGTCGTCTTCTTCGAACGAATAAAGGACGAGATCAGGGAGGGGAGAAGCTTCCGATCGGCGGTGCCACGTGGTTGGGAACGCGCCAAACGGACGATTCTGTCCGGCAACGCTGTCAGCTTCATCGCCTCGGCTGTGCTCTACGTACTTGCCGCGGGACAGGTCAAGGGCTTCGCCTTCACCCTCGGCCTGACAACGGTTCTCGACGTTGCCGTCGTGTTCCTCGTAACCTGGCCGCTCGTATATCTGGCGTCGCGCTCGACGTTCTGGTCGAAACCGCAGATCAACGGACTCGGTGCCGTTCAGCAGGTTGCCCGTGAGCGCAAGGCCGTCGCAGCCGGCGCCGCAATGAAGGAGTTCTGAGATGAGCGAATCGACGATCACAGAACCCAAGACAACCGCAGCACCGCACCACTCGTTCTTCTCGCGGCTCTACACCGGAACCGGCGCGTTCGAGGTTGTGGGTAAACGGCGGATCTACTACATCATCACGGCCGTCATCATCCTGATCTCGTTGGCGAGCATCCTCTTTCGTGGATTCACACTCGGCATCGACTTCGAGGGTGGTTCCAAGGTTCAGTTCCCGGCCGGCGATGGCATCAGCACCACTCAGGTCGAGGACGTGTACTCGACCGCCATCGGAAGCGAGCCGGTGTCGGTCCAGACAGTCGGGTCGGGCGGGTCGAAGACTTTCCAGATCCGGTCCGAGGCACTCGACCTCGACCAGGTGAACACACTGCAGAAAGCGTTGTTCGACGCGTTCCAGCCCCGAGACGGCAACGGTGTGCCGAACATCAACGAGATCAGCACCTCCGATGTCAGCGAGACGTGGGGTGGCCAGATCACGCGCAAAGCGTTGATCGCGCTGGCGGTGTTCCTTGTACTCGTCACCGCCTACATCGCGCTGCGCTACGAACGAGGTATGGCCGCAGCAGCTTTGGCTGCGCTGTTCTTCGACATGGTCGTCACCGCCGGGTTCTATTCGCTCGTCGGATTCGAGGTGACACCCGCGACGGTGATCGGCCTGCTGACGATTCTCGGTTTCTCGCTCTACGACTCCGTCGTCGTGTTCGACAAGGTCGAAGAAAACACCCGAGGTGTGCTGCACCTGAACAAACGCACCTACGCCGAACAGGCCAACCTCGCGATCAACCAGACGTTGATGCGATCGATCAACACCACGTTGATCGGTGTGCTGCCCGTCGTCGGATTGATGGTCATTGCGGTGTGGCTGCTCGGTGTCGGCACCCTCAAGGATCTAGCCTTGGTCCAACTCGTCGGCATGATCGTCGGCGCGTATTCGTCGATCTTCTTCGCGACGCCGTTGCTGGTGTCCATTAAGGAGCGCTGGGGACCTGTGGCCGCACACACCAAGAAGGTGCTCGCTCGTAGGGAAGCTGCCGTGCACGGCACTCCGAAAGCTGCGACCGCAGGTACTTCCGTCGCAGGCTCCGGATCCACGGTGACGATCACGAAGGCGACCCCGTCGGCCTCCGGACCCACCGACCGGACGACCGCGCGGTCGCCGCGACCTGGTGCGAGACCAACGGGAAAGCGACACAAGAAGAGGCACTGACATGCGCCGCGCGTACGTGAGTCTGATCGCTGCCGGTGCCCTGGCCGCCGGCACGGTTACCGGTTGTTCGAGTGAAAGCCAAGTTCCGTCCATCGGGTACGCGGTCGACAGCGTGATCACCACCTACAACGGAAATACTGCCGAAGGTGCCTTCAGCGCTGCGGCACAAGCGTTTCCACGGGTGCTGACGGGCTTCAGCTACACGGGTCCGCAGGGTGGGACGTTGATGGACACCGACTACGGCACGGCAAGCGTCGTACCCGGAGAAGCGCTGACCATTCAGTACCGCCTCGACCCGGCGGGCGTGTACTCCGACGGCATACCCACCTCGTGCGAGGACATGGCACTCGCGTGGGCTGCGCGCAGCGGAAAGTTCACGCGCACGAACGACGACGGCGACCAGGTGCCGATGTTCGACGCAGCCTCGACTGCCGGTTACTCCGATATCGAACGGGTCGATTGCCAGCCAGGTTCGAAAGACGCCAAGGTCGTCTTCCGGCCCGGGAGAGGCTTCGCGGAGTGGAAGTCGCTTTTCGGTGCAACGGAATTGCTGCCCGCGCACGTCGCGACACGGGTCGCAGGGGTCGCGAACATCGTCTCGGTCTTGCAGTCCGGTGACAACGACGAGCTCGGCAGGATCGCCGATTTCTGGAACAACGGCTGGAAGCTGACTCCGGGCCCGCTCGATCTGTCACTGTTGCCGTCCTCGGGTCCGTATCGAGTCGAATCCTTCAGCGCAGAAGACGGTTTGGTGCTCGTGGCGAACGAACGCTGGTGGGGTAACGCACCGGCGACGCCACGAATCGTGTTGTTCGGCAGGAACAACGACGTGAAGGCCAAGATCGAGGCCAACGCCGTCGAGGTGCTCGACATCGGCGCAAAGTCGGTGGGCGACCTCGACCTTGCAGGGTTCGATGCGTCCAACGAACCGTCGCGCAGTTCCGAACAGCTGATGCTCGCGACCTCGGGGGTATTCCAATCCGCCGATGCGCGTAGGGCATTCGCGCTGTGCGTGCCGCGGAAGAAGCTCTTCGACGAACTCGGTCACCCCGACTACAACCGGACCCAGGGCCTCGGTTCGGGGGTGCTCAACTCGCGCACCGTGCAGTCCGACACCTTGATCTACGGACCCGTTGCCGCTGCCGAAGGCGGAAAGTACAGCAACGCAGACGTTCCGGGTTCGACCGCCGCACTTGCCGCTGCAGGCGAGCAGAACCCAACTGTCCGAATCGGCTACACCGCGCCCGACGAACGTCGAGCGCAAACGGTTCGGGTCATCGCAGAGGCGTGTAAGGACGCGGGTATCACGGTGCAGGACGTGTCGTCGCCGCAGTTCACACCGCTTGCACTGCGCGACGGTCAGGTCGACGCGTTGCTCGGCGGTACCGCGTCGGTCGAGGGTCCGGCGGGGTCGGGCGTCAACACCGATGCATTGGTTTCGCTGCGTGGCGGCGCGGGGATCAACTATTCGAAGTTCGACAACCCGCGCTACAACGACCTCGTCGACCAGCTGCTGACCAACGGTGCAGGCGACGTCCAGATGCGGCTGTCAAGCGAGGCAGAAGCATTGCTGTGGAGCGAGATGCCGTCGATACCGCTGTTCGATTCGCCGCGGACGTTCGCCTTCGCAGACGGTTTGGCGTCCGGCGTCGTCAATCCGACCAAAGCAGGCGCGGGCTGGAACATGGATCGCTGGGTCCTGAAGAAATGACCGAGAGCGCGGCGCAGGCGGTCGACCGGCTCACGCGCTGGGCACCCGATTTTCCGGTGCCGGGCGTGCGCTTCGCTGACCTGACGCCGGTGTTCGCCGACGCTGCCGGACTCGATGCTCTCGTCCGTCCGCTTGCCGAACTCGCACCCGATGCAGATGTCGTCGCAGGCATCGATGCACGAGGCTTTCTCATCGGTGGTGCTGTCGCTGTCGCAAAACGCTGCGGCGTGCTCGCCGTGCGAAAGAGCGGCAAACTTCCGCCTCCGGTCATCGCCAGGCGATATGCACTCGAGTACGGCACCGCGACGCTCGAGATACCCGCCGACGGCATCGAACTTCGCGGTCGCAAGGTCCTGCTTCTCGACGACGTCCTCGCCACCGGCGGCACCCTCGTCGCAGCCGCGGAGTTGCTGACCGACGCAGGCGCCGACGTCGTTACGCTTGCCGTAGTGCTCGAGCTGACCGCACTCGCCGGGCGCGAAAAGGTCGAACGCGAGCTGCCAACGGTGCCTCTGCAGTCTCTCGTCCGGATCTGAGGGACTAAAGTTGAACGAAGCGATGTTGTCGTCGCGCACCGGGGGTCGAACACTCTGCGGATGAGGAGGTGAGGCATGACTCAGCATCTCGATGGCGCAAGCGTGGACACCCCTGAGGTGGACACCACTCATGTGGAACGCGCCGAGACCAAGGAGCCGAAGGAGTCGCCGGAACCTGCGGCGGCCGAGGTTGCCACTCCTGCACCCGTTCCGACCTCTGCGTCGCGACGCGTCCGTGCCAGGCTTGCGCGCCGCATCACGGCCCAACGCCATGCCGCCGTCAAACCGCAGCTCGAACCCCTCGTCGCGGTCCATCGCGAGTTGTATCCGAAGGCCAACCTGGCGTTGCTGCAGCGCGCCTACGACGTTGCAGACGACAAGCACGCGAATCAGATGCGGAAGTCGGGCGACCCGTACATCACGCATCCTCTTGCTGTTGCCAGCATTCTTGCCGAACTCGGCATGGACACGATCACCCTCGTTGCCGCCTTGCTGCACGACACCGTCGAAGACACCGGTTACTCGCTGCAGCAGCTGACCGAGGATTTCGGCGACGAAGTCGCGCACCTGGTCGACGGTGTGACCAAACTCGACAAGGTCAACCTCGGGAACGCTGCCGAAGCGGAAACCATTCGCAAGATGATCATCGCGATGGCACGGGATCCGCGCGTCCTCGTCATCAAGGTTGCCGACCGGTTGCACAACATGCGGACCATGCGGTTCCTGCCTCCGGAGAAGCAGGCTCGCAAGGCGAAGGAAACACTCGAAGTCATTGCGCCGCTAGCGCATCGGCTCGGTATGGCGACGGTCAAGTGGGAGCTGGAGGATCTGTCGTTCGCGATCCTGCACCCGAAGAAGTACGACGAGATCGTCCGTCTCGTCGCCGACCGTGCCCCGTCGCGCGATACCTATCTAGCCAAGGTCCGGGCGGAGATCAATTCGACTCTGAACCAGTCGCGAATCAGCGCGGTCGTCGAGGGTCGCCCGAAGCACTACTGGTCGATCTATCAGAAGATGATCGTCAAAGGCCGCGACTTCGACGACATTCACGATCTGGTCGGTGTGCGGATCCTGTGCGACGAGATCCGTGACTGCTACGCCGCTGTCGGCGTCGTGCATTCGCTGTGGCAGCCGATGGCAGGGCGGTTCAAGGACTACATCGCACAGCCGCGCTACGGGGTCTATCAGTCGCTGCACACCACCGTCGTCGGACCCGAAGGCAAGCCGCTCGAGGTCCAGATCCGAACGACGGACATGCACCGCACCGCCGAGTTCGGCATTGCCGCGCACTGGCGCTACAAGGAAACCAAAGGCAAGAACACCGGCGACAGCACCGAAGTCGACGACATGGCCTGGATGCGACAGTTGCTCGACTGGCAGCGTGAGGCAGCCGATCCGGGGGAGTTCCTCGAATCGTTGCGCTTCGATCTCGCGGTCAAAGAGATCTTCGTGTTCACCCCGAAGGGCGATGTGATCACGTTGCCTGCCGGGTCGACGCCGGTCGACTTCGCCTACGCGGTCCACACCGAGGTCGGGCACCGGTGTATCGGCGCCCGGGTCAACGGTCGTTTGGTCGCGCTCGAACGGGAACTCGAAAACGGTGAGGTCGTCGAGGTGTTCACCTCGAAGGCCGCAACAGCCGGACCGAGCAGGGACTGGCAGCAGTTCGTCGTCTCACCGCGTGCCAAGGCGAAAATACGGCAGTGGTTCGCGAAGGAACGTCGCGAAGAAGCACTCGAAGCGGGCAAGGAAGCCATCGGCAAGGAGGTCCGTAGAGTCGGACTTCCGTTGCAGCGGTTGATGAATGCCGAATCGATGTCCGCGATCGCGCACGAACTTCGATACATCGACGTCTCCGCGCTCTACACGGCGATCGGTGAGAAGAACGTCTCGGCTCAACACGTAGTGCAGCGACTCGTCGCGCAACTCGGTGGCGTAGGCGCAGTCGAAGAGGAGTTGGCCGAGCGGTCGACTCCGTCGAACGTTCCGGTTCGGCCGCGGACCTCCGGCGATGTCGGTGTGCTGATCCCCGGTGCGTCGGGAACGGTCGCGAAGCTCGCGAAGTGCTGCACGCCGGTGCCGGGCGACGAGATCCTCGGCTTCGTCACACGGGGCGGTGCGGTGAGTGTGCATCGCACCGACTGCACGAACGCCGGCTCGCTCAAAGAGCAAGAGGAACGCTTCATCGCCGTCGAATGGGCACCGTCGCCGTCTTCGGTGTTCCTCGTCGCGATCCAGATCGAAGCACTCGATCGTCACCGCCTGCTGTCGGACGTCACCAAAGTCCTTGCCGACGAACGGGTCAACATCCTGTCGGCATCGGTGACAACCTCGGGGGACCGCGTCGCGATCAGCAAGTTCACCTTCGAGATGGGCGACCCGAAGCATCTGGGACACGTGCTCAACGTCGTACGCAACGTAGAAGGCGTGTACGACGTCTATCGGGTCACCTCAGCGCAGTAGGGCGCTTCGCGCCTCGTGAGTCTTTTCGGAGGGCGGAACATCCGAAAGGACTCACGAGCCGCTTGCGGCCTCAGGCTGTTCGGGCGGCTGTGATCTCGACCGGCAGGGTCGGCTTGCCGTCGTCGGTGCCGCGCGCACTTGCCTCGACACCGGCTGCCGCGACCTTGTCGAGCGTCGCAAGCCCTGCTTCGTCGATCGTTCCGAAGATCGTGTAGTCGGGCGGCAGCATCGAGTCCGCATAGACGAGGAAGAACTGGCTGCCGTTCGTGTTCGGTCCGGCATTGGCCATTGCGAGGGTTCCGCGCTTGTACAGCGTCGAGTCGCTGCTCAGCGCTGGATCGGTCGCCGGGTATTCGTCGGCGAAGCTGTAGCCGGGTCCGCCTGCGCCGGTACCGGACGGGTCACCGCACTGCAGCACCTTGAGTGAGTCGGCGGTGGTGAGCCGGTGGCACGACGTCGAATCGAAATACTGCTGGTCGACGAGGCTCACGAAGCTGTTGGCCGTGCACGGCGCCTTGACCGGATCGAGGGTCAACCCGATGGGCCCCTGGCTCGTTGTGAGTGTCACGAGTGTCGCAGCGCCGGCAGGCAGGACCTCGGAAGCAGGCGCATCGACCGGCTTCGACGCCGTCCGCGACGATGGGTACGTGCATTCGGTTGCACCCGGCGTTGTCGACTTGGTCGTTGTCGCCGAGGCAGCTTCGCTCGGCGTTGCCTTGGCCGTCGATCGGACCGAAGAGTCCTGGGCTGTGGCCGAACCGGAATCGTCGGAGCAGCCAACCGAGGCGAGCAGAAGTCCGATGCCTGCGGCGGCGAGAAGTGTGCGACGCATCAGTTGTCCATCCGAACCGACGTCAACTCGACCGGTTGCTTGGGTGAGCCGTCTTCGGGGTCGGGCGACCCCTCGGGGGCGGGAGGTGTGTTCGGTGGCGGCGCGATCCCGTTGGCGGCGATCCTGTCGAGGGTTTCGAGGCCGGTCTCGTCGACCGTTCCGAAGATCGTGTACGCGGCAGGCAGCTGCGAGTCGCCGAAGACGAGGAAGAACTGGCTCCCGTTGGTGCCGGGGCCGGCGTTGGCCATTGCGACGACGCCCCGCTTGTACAGGTCGCTCGGCTGGGTCGCGGTGGGATCGGGTCCGCCGGGCGGCGTCGGGTACTCGTCGGCGAAGGTGTAGCCGGGTCCGCCTGCGCCCGTTGCCGACGGATCGCCGCACTGCAGCACCTTGAGGCTGGCGCCGTTCACGATTCGGTGGCACGTCGTGTTGTCGTAGTACCCCTGGCTCGCGAGGCTGTAGAAGTTGTTGACGGTGCACGGCGACTTGGAGTTGTCGAGCGTGAGACCGATGTTGCCCTGGTTCGTCTCGATACTTGCCGTGATGGTGTCGTCGGTTGCCTCGACGCCGTCGGCCTTCGGCGGATCGACCGGCTTGGCGGCAGGCTCGGGACTCGAAGGATAGGCGCAGGCAGCGGCCGTATCGGTCGTGCTGTCGTCGCCCTTGGTTACGAAGTAGACCGCTGCGACACCACCGGCAACGAGTACGACGGCGAGTACCGAACCCGCGATTGTGAGTAGCTGTCGCTTCCGCGCCCGTTGTGCGCGTCGCTCGAGCTGTCGCTCCAGTTTGCGCTTCGCCGCCTCACGTCGCTGTTCGTTTGTGGGCACTGCCGCGGTCCTCCTGGTCTTCGGGGTGTCTGCTTCGTGTCAGGCCTGAACATGGCGGCCGAGGTTAGAGTCTGCCATCCGTACCTGAGACGAGCCTGGCGGGTCGCTGCGCATACCCTGTAACGCGGGATCGCGCTCGACCCCGATAACCACCTCTGCCCACCTCGAGGAGCTTCCCACCCGTGCTTGTCACTGGATTTCCGGCCGGAATGTTCCAGACGAACTGCTACGTGATCGCGCACGACGACGCAACCGAATGCGTCGTCGTCGATCCCGGACAGGACGCCGCCGAGCCGCTACGTCGATTCCTGGAGTCGTCGGCACTCACGCCGACCGCAGTGCTGTTGACGCACGGTCATCTCGACCACACGTGGAGTGCACAGGAAATCTGCGACGAGCACGACGTCGCGGCCTACATTCACGCGGCCGACCGGCATTTGTTTGCCGATCCGACGGCAGGCGTCGGTCCGCAGATGGGGCAGTTCATCGCGGGCATGACGTTCGCCGAACCACGACTGGTCGCGGAGTTCGCAGACGGCGACGTGCTCGAGCTTGCGGGGATCTCGTTTCGGATCGACCACACCCCTGGCCATACGCAGGGTTCGGTGGTCCTGCGCAGTCGAATCGACAGCGACCAAGGCTCGGCTGACCTGGTCTTCACCGGCGACACCCTCTTCGCCGGTTCGATCGGCAGAAGCGACCTGCCCGGCGGCGACGGGGAGCAGTTGCTTCGTTCGATCGCAGGCAAACTCATGGTTCTCGACGACGAGACGACCGTGTTGCCAGGGCATGGCACGACGACAACCATCGGCCGGGAGCGCGCAGGCAACCCGTTTCTCGTTGGACTCGATCGCGTAGCTTGCGGTGCGACCATCGATGTCGCCTCGGATTCGGGAAGGTAGTCCATCGTGAGCAAGCCAAGTTCTTTTTCGGCGCCCAAGGGCGTGCCCGACTACGTGCCGCCCGCGTCCGCGGAGTTCGTCGCCGTACGCGACGGACTGACTGGCGCTGCGAGAATGGCCGGCTACAGCCACATCGAGCTGCCGGTGTTCGAGGACACGGCGCTCTTCGCCCGTGGTGTCGGAGAGTCGACCGATGTCGTGAGCAAGGAGATGTACACCTTCGCCGACCGCGGTGAGCGCAGCGTGACACTGCGACCCGAGGGCACGGCCGGTGTGATGCGTGCGGTCATCGAGCACGGGCTCGATCGCGGAGTGCTGCCGGTCAAGCTGAGTTACGCGGGACCGTTCTTCCGGTACGAGCGACCGCAGGCGGGGCGCTACCGGCAACTGCAGCAGGTCGGCGTCGAGGCGATCGGCGTCGACGATCCAGCGCTCGACGCTGAGGTCATCGCTGTCGCCGACGCCGGCTTCCGCGGCCTCGGCCTCGACGGTTTCCGGCTGGAGATCACCTCGCTCGGTGACGACTCCTGCCGACCGCAGTACCGGGAACTGTTGCAGGAGTTCCTGTTCGGGCTCGACCTCGACGAGGACACCCGCCGCCGTGCCGAGCTGAACCCGCTGCGCGTACTCGACGACAAGCGTCCGGAGGTCAAGGAGATGACCGCGGCCGCACCGCTGATGATCGATCACCTGTCCGATTCGGCGAAGGCACACTTCGACGAAGTGCTGCGTCACCTCGATGCGCTCGGGGTCCCGTACGTGGTCAATCCACGGATGGTGCGCGGTCTCGACTACTACACGAAGACGACCTTCGAGTTCGTGCACGACGGTCTCGGCGCACAATCGGGTATCGGTGGCGGCGGTCGTTACGACGGGCTGATGGCCCAGCTCGGCGGTCAGGAATTGTCCGGCATCGGGTTCGGGCTCGGCGTCGACCGCACGATTCTTGCGCTCGCCGCGGAAGGCAAGTCCGCAGGTGTGCCCGCTCGATGCGACGTTTTCGGCGTCCCGCTCGGCGACGACGCGAAGGCGAAGCTCGTCGAGATCGCGGGACGGCTACGCGCCGAAGGCATTCGGACCGATCTCGCCTACGGCGGGCGCGGCGTGAAGGGTGCGATGAAGGCTGCCGATCGGTCGGGCGCGAAAATCGCGCTGGTCCTCGGCGAACGCGACCTTGCCGACGAGACGATCGGTGTCAAGAACCTCGGTACGGGGGAGCAGCAGCAGGTGCCGATCGACGACATCGTCGCAGTGACGGGAGCGATTCTTGCCGACTGAGCCTGTGTCCCTGGATCTCGTAGCGCGCGAACTGATTGCGCCACGACTGGTGAAGACCGCTCTCGTCTCGGCCGCGGTCGGCGTGCTGCTTGCGGTGCTGCTGAGTTTCGTCGTATCGGCGACGGCGGCGATCATCACGGGACTTATCGTCGGGGTACCGTTGGTTCTCGTGTCCATCGTGGGTCTGCGGGTCCGGATCACGCTGACGGACAACGTGATTCATGTGCGACGGGTGCTCGGATCGCGGCACGTCGACGCGTCCAAGGCCGTATCGGTCGAACTGCTGGTCCGGGTGTCGCGGGTCAACCGTGTGCTGCTTCGCATCAGCGACGAAAATTCCAGTGCCACCATCGGTTTGGCGATGTACATCGACGACGCCGGACGTGAGCTCAACGCCCGCGGCCAGCGTGGGCTTGCCGATGCCCTTGCCGCGGGCGATCTTGTCCCTGCTGCCGCGATGGCATCGGTTCTCGTGCAACAACTCCGGGCCGAAGCGCGCGATGCGGTGCTCGGTGAACGGCCGCTGTACCGAGCGATGCGAGTCGCCCTCGATGCGGGCAGGTCCGGCCAGACGACACTGACCGACGCAGAGGTGGCGAGCCTCGTCGACTAGCGAGGTCTCTCGTCCGAACGTCTCATCCACCCCCGAACGAGGAGAATTTGTGACAGTTCCAGTAACCGTGACCGTCACCGGTGCATCCGGCCAGATCGCCTACGGGCTGCTCTTCCGTATCGCAGGCGGAGCGATGCTCGGAGCAGATGCATCGATCAAACTGCGGCTGCTCGAAATTCCGGCAGCGGTCGGATCCCTCGAAGGCGTCGCTATGGAACTGGAAGACGGCGCCTATCCGCTGCTGTCCTCGATCGACATCACCGACGATCCGCGAGTTGCCTTCGAGGGCGCCAACATTGCCATGCTCGTCGGCGCGCGGCCCCGCACCAAGGGCATGGAACGATCCGACCTGCTCTCGGCGAACGGCGCGATCTTCACCGAACACGGGTCGGCGATCAACGCCGCCGCCGCCGACGACATCAAGGTGCTCGTCGTCGGAAATCCGGCGAACACCAACGCTCTGATCGCAATGCACAACGCTCCCGACGTCCCACGTACCCGATTCACGGCACTGACCCGTCTCGACCACAATCGTGCGATCGCTCAACTCGCCAAGAAGACCGGTACGCCCGCGTCACACATTCATCGCGTCGGCATCTGGGGTAACCACTCGAACACCCAGTACCCGGACATCTTCCACGCACTCGTCGACGGAAAACCGGCCGTCGACGTCGTCGACGACGAGAACTGGCTCGTCGACGACTTCATACCCACTGTGCAAGAACGTGGTACGGCGATCATCAAGGCCCGAGGAGCGTCCTCGGCTGCGAGTGCCGCCAACGGCGCGATCAATCACATGCGTGACTGGGTTCGCGGCACGCGCACCGACGACTGGGTCTCCATGGCCGTGTGCTCGGACGGCTCGTACGGCGTGCAGGAAGGGCTCATCTCGTCCTTCCCCGTCACCTGCGCAGGCGGGGAGTACACGATCGTGCCCGACCTCGAGATCAACGACTTCTCACGCAGCCGTATCGACGCCTCCGTCGCAGAGCTTGCGCACGAATACGAGTCGGTCCGCGAGCTGGGGTACGTCAGCGACTAACTGTCGTCGTCGGTGTCGGTAGCGCCGATAACCGGCGCCACTACCGTGCCGAGGTCGCCTACGACCTCGGTGCGGTTTCCCGCGGAGACCAGATAGGACGACCTCGGCGCGTCGGTGTCGCCGACTGCGCCGCGGTTGGCCATCGGCATCATCCCGGCCCCGGCTGGGTTGGTCGCCGGCCCCTGCGTATTGCCAGGACCGCTCGGTCCGCCCGTGCTCGACGTGGTCGTTGCCGCCGGGATGTCGCCGGGTCCGCCGAGAGCTGCCGTCAGCGGGCGCGGTGCGCTTGCCGTCGGACCACCTGCCAGCAAACCTGGTGTTGCAGTTGCGCTTTGCTGTCCGGGCGCGACACTGCTCGGGTTCGTACTCGGTGCCGGACCGGTCGAGTTGGGTGTCACCGGATCGGTGGCCGTTGCCGCAGGGTCGGTCCGAAGAGCCTCCGTTCCGAGACCGACGATGTCGGTGACGACCTGGACTCCGGCTTTCCCTGTCTCGATCAGCGGCTTTCCGACGTTTTCCAACATTGCCGCCGCAAAGGCGAACTGAGACTTCCCCGAGGGTGTCGACGGTATGCCGGTATCGGGTCCGGTTGGGACGGGAACCGGATCGGTGAGCGTCGACATCTCGGCGGTATGAGTCGTCAGTTCTGCCCGCGTACCGGTCACCACTTCGATCGCCATCGCCAGGTGCTCGGCCGCTGCTGTCATCAACATGACCTGACCTGGCGGTGTGAAGGCAAGCGGCGCGGCAGCGATGGCGGTGGCCGCGAACGATTCCGCGACGGACATCAGGTTCATGTTCCCGCGTGCGACGGTGGCTGCGGCGTCCTGAGTCACCGACGATATCTGGGTTCCGCGGTTGCTTACGCCGGTGCCCGCATCCTGTGCCTGCGTGCCGAGTCCCTGTGCGTTGGTGGAGGTTTGGCCGCCCCAGAACTCGTCCATGACCTTCATTGCCGCTATGCCGGTCTCGAGTGCGGAGTTCAACATCAGTACCGAGTCGTCGATGAGCTTCGTCGGATCGAGCGACCCGAGCTTTCCGGAACCGAAGCCGCTCGCCAGATCGGTGATCGGCTTCAGCATCTCGTCGACACCCGGCAGCGCGGGCAACATCTGACCGCTGAGCAAGCCGTCCAGCGGGTTGGGCGGCAGCGGCGGTAACGGTGGGAGCGCCGGAAGCTGTGGGAGCGGTGGCAGTTGAGGTAGCGGTAGGTGCAGGAACGGTCCGATCGGCGATTGCTCCAACGCGTCGAGCACGGTCACCGGTGGTGCTGCCGACGTTGGCTCACCCGCGCCAGCTGGTGTGACTACTGGTTGAGTTGCATTGGCGCTCATGCCGTTTCACCACCAGCGCGGCCGAGGTCGGCAACGATCGCATCGTCGATGCCCTCGTACTCGCCCGCGGTCTTGTGTGCGGCGACCGCCGTCGCACCGTAGTGCTCCGCTAGCTGCAGCACCGATTTCGCGTGATTGGCTTGCGCCACACCGAACATCGCAAGAAAGTCTGCGCCGATCGCACCGAAGACCGGTGTCAGTGCGGCAATGTTGGCGGCAAGGTCGATCGCGCCTGCCCCCGCAATACGACTCGACACCTCCGCCGCGCTGTTGCCGTAGTTTCGAATCCCTGCCAATTCGGCATTTACCGCAGTCATACGACCCCCCGTTTGTGAATGATGATCGGCTGCGAACCCACTGCGACCCGCCCCGATGCGTGGCGGCTCGACCCCCTGTGCCTACCCCTGTGCCACGCAGAGATGAATATAGCGGACCGGTCGGACAGGTGTCGCGAGAAACTCACAGCCCCCAGCTTGACACTGAATAGAACGCATGTTCGACTTGGCCAATGCGATGGCAAGGCCAGACCTTGGATGCCGACGACGGCGCGCTTCCTGGCCTCGAGCGCGCCGGCTTCGTCCGCAGCGTCCAGACACCCGAATTCGAAGGAATCACATTTCACGAGGTCTTGTGCAAAAGCGCGCTCAACAAGGTGCCGGGGGAGTCGAAGCTACCTTTCGACTGGACCGTCAATCCGATGCGTGGGTGTTCCCATGCGTGCCGGTACTGCTTTGCGCGGTCGACACACGAGTATCTGGACCTCGACGCCGGACGCGACTTCGACTCGCAGATAGTCGTCAAGACCAACGTTGCGGCGGTGCTTCGCAAGGAACTGGCGCGCCGGTCGTGGCGCCGCGATCCTGTTGCGCTCGGCACGAACACCGACCCGTATCAGCGAGCAGAAGGTCGATATCGGTTGATGCCAGGCATCATTCGAGCACTGACGGAGTCAGGAACTCCCTTCTCGATCCTGACCAAGGGGACTCTGCTGCGCCGTGATCTGCCGCTGCTCACGCTTGCCGCGCAGGAGCTCGGGGTCCGCATCGGTGTCTCCCTGGCGATCGGTGATCCGGTGTTGCAGAAGGAGATCGAGCCCGGGACGCCGTCGCCGAAAGCCCGACTCGAACTGATCCGGGCGATCGCCGACGCGGGTTTCGGAGTGAATGTGATGGTCGCACCGGTCATTCCGTATCTGACGGATTCTGTCGCGCATCTCGACGGACTGCTCGGCGACATCGCGTCAGCCGGCGCAGTCGGCGTCACAGCTTTTCCGATGCATCTGCGCGGGAGCACCCGAGGGTGGTTTCTGTCCTGGCTCGCCGCCGAGCATCCCGCGTTGGTCCGTCGGTACCGCCAGCTCTACGGCCACGGCGCGTACGTGACGCCGGAGTACACGACTTGGTTGGCGTCGCGCATCGCCCCGCTTGTCGACAAACACGGTCTAGCCAGCGAGCGTGGCCAGAGTGTCGAGGGGCTCACGACTGCCGTCGCGGGCGGTGGGCTCGTTCGGGTGCCCGAGATGACACTGTTCTGATCGGGTGAAACACGTTGCAGGACGGGGATCGGACTGCGAGGTCAGGCCCGGATGGCGAGGCCGATCGGCCTGACGTAGCGTGGGCTCGGATAGGTAGTTCGACCATGTTGGCCCCCGAAAGGTGGACGGTCGATGACCGTTGGCATCGAAGCCGAACAGTTGGAACGGGTCGTAATCCGGTTTGCGGGCGACTCGGGTGATGGCATGCAGCTGACCGGTGACCGCTTCACACACGAAGCCGCCGCATTCGGCAACGACCTCGCGACACAGCCCAACTTTCCCGCCGAGATTCGCGCACCACAGGGCACCCTGCCCGGGGTGTCGTCGTTTCAGATCCAGATCGCGGACTACGACATCCTCACCGCCGGTGATCAGCCCGACGTACTCGTCGCGATGAACCCGGCCGCGCTCAAGGCGAACGTCGCGGATCTGCCGCGCCACGCGACCATCATCGTGAACACCGACGAGTTCACCAAACGGAATCTGTCGAAAGTCGGGTACTCGATCAATCCGCTCGACGACGACTCGTTGACCGACTTCGTAGTGCACCAGGTTCCGATGACGACCCTGACCCTCGGCGCCGTAGAACCGGCCGGACTTGCCAAGAAGGACGGCCAGCGGGCGAAGAACATGTTCGCGCTCGGACTGCTTTCCTGGATGTATCACCGCCCGATCGGCGGGACCGAGCGATTTATGCGGGAGAAGTTCGCGACCAAGCCGGAGATCGGCGAAGGCAACATTCTCGCGTTCAAAGCAGGCTGGAACTACGGCGAAACGACGGAAAGCTTCGCAACCACCTACGAGATCGCCCCAGCGACGTTGCCTGCGGGAACCTACCGGCAGATCACCGGCAATACCGCTCTGGCATACGGCGTGATCGCGGCGGGACAACTCGCCGGCCTGCCGATCTTCCTCGGCACCTACCCGATCACCCCGGCGTCGGACATCCTGCACGAGTTGAGCAAACACAAAAACTTCGGTGTCACGACGTTCCAGGCCGAAGACGAAATCGCGGGTATCGGCGCTGCCCTCGGTGCGTCGTTCGGCGGTGCGCTCGGCGTGACGAGCACGTCCGGTCCGGGGCTCGCATTGAAGAGCGAAACGATCGGTCTCGCAGTGATGACCGAACTACCTCTGCTCGTCATCGACGTCCAACGCGGCGGACCCTCGACCGGACTTCCGACCAAAACCGAGCAGGCCGACCTGCTGCAGGCGATGTTCGGTCGCAACGGAGAATCACCGGTCGCGGTACTCGCACCTCGCTCACCCGCGGACTGTTTCGACACGGCCGTCGAGGCCGCGCGAATAGCGCTGACCTACCGGACGCCGGTGTTGTTGCTGTCCGACGGTGCGATCGCAAACGGGTCCGAACCCTGGTCGATCCCGTCCACCGCGGACCTGGTTCCGATCGACGCCGCCTTCGAGCCCGCACCCGACGGGCCTCACGAGTTCGTGCCCTACAGCCGCGACCCCGAGACGCTTGCCCGTCCGTTGGCCGTGCCGGGTACGCCGGGCCTGGAACACCGCATCGGCGGGTTGGAGAAGGCAGACGGCAGCGGCAACATCTCCTACGAACCCGCCAATCACGAACTGATGGTTCGGCTTCGACAGGCCAAGATCGACGGTATCGCTGTGCCCGATCTGATCGTCGACGATCCGAGCGGTGCCGCCGAACTGTTGATCATCGGTTGGGGCAGTTCCTACGGTCCGATCGGTGAGGCCTGCCGTCGGGCACGGCGCAAAGGTATCGCTGTCGCGCATGCGCACCTGCGTCATCTCAATCCGTTTCCAGCAAACGTGGAGTCGGTGCTGCGGCGGTACCCGAAAGTTGTTGCACCGGAAATGAATCTCGGCCAGCTTGCCATGCTGCTGCGGGCGCGCTACCTCGTCGATGTGCAGCCGTGGACCAAGGTCGCGGGACTCGCGTTCTCCGCACAGGAACTTGTCGGAGTGATCGACGCGGCGCTGGACGGTTCGCTCGGCGATCTCGAATCGGCGAAGTCGAGAGCTGCGCGTGCCACAGCCACCTATCACGACACCAGGGGGACTCAGGCGTGACCACGATCGAAAATCGGCTTGTCGGAACAGATCTGGGACTGACGTCCTACGCCGACGTCCCGACGTCCGATACCCCGCAGAAGGCCAAGGACTTCACCTCGGATCAAGAGGTGCGGTGGTGTCCGGGCTGCGGCGACTACGTCATCCTCGCGACGGTTCGGAGCTTCCTGCCCGAACTCGGACTGCGTCGCGAAAACCTCATGTTCGTGTCCGGCATCGGCTGTTCGAGCCGGTTCCCGTACTACCTGGATGCGTACGGCATTCACTCCATTCACGGTCGTGCGCCTGCGATCGCAACAGGACTCGCTGTCACTCGCCCCGACTTGTCGGTGTGGGTTGTGACAGGTGACGGTGACGCGCTCTCGATCGGCGGCAACCATCTGATCCACGCGCTGCGGCGCAACGTCAACATGACGATCCTGCTGTTCAACAACCGGATCTACGGTC
Organism: Antrihabitans stalagmiti; assembly: GCF_016482825.1. GTDB lineage: Bacteria > Actinomycetota > Actinomycetes > Mycobacteriales > Mycobacteriaceae > Antrihabitans > Antrihabitans stalagmiti. The sequence continues at coordinate 138,130 of NZ_JAEMNV010000001.1, forward strand.
TGACGAAGGGTCAGTACTCGCCGACGTCTCAGGTCGGAATGGTGACGAAGTCGACGCCGATGGGGTCGATCGACCACCCGTTCAACACACTCTCACTCGCACTCGGCGCCGAGGCCACCTTCGCTGCCCGCGCACTCGACTCCGATCGCAAGGGCCTCACCGAAGTGCTGCGCGCGGCCGCCGAGCATCGTGGAACGTCGTTCGTCGAAATCCTGCAGGATTGCCCGATCTTCAACGACGGCTCGTTCGACGTGCTGCGCAAAGACGATGCGGAACAACGGCTTATCCGGTTGGTACACGGCGCACCGATTCGCTTCGGTGCCGACGGCGAATTCTGTGTCGTGCGAAAAGGATTCGGGCTCGACATTGCCGCGACCGCCGAGGTTGCGGAGTCCGACATCGTGGTCCACGACGCCTACACCGACGACCCCGACTATGCGCATGCACTATCCCGGCTTTCCGATCAGGACCTGCGCCATGTCCTCACCGGAATCTTCCGCAGCGTTCGACGAACGACCTACGACGACGCCGCCCGCGCGCAACTTCAGCAGGCAAACGCGCAGCGACCGGTGGGTCCGGATGCATCACAAGCGTTGCAGGCCTTGCTGAACGGCCGCGAAACCTGGACTGTCGGCTAGGCCGCGCCCGGTCAATTCGGCACGAAGCCGCCCACGAGCAGCGTGTGCAACGCCTCGAACCGATCTCGGGCCGCGCTCTGCTCGGCGGTGATGTACTCGTCGAAGCCGGGCGCATAGATGTAGAGCTTCACCGGATCGGAGGGCGGCGTCGGCGTGTAGTCGATCGTCTGCCCACCTTGGTCGGTGATGCCGGGGTCGCCGAAGTCGGTGGTAGCGAGTGCTTCCGTGTCGGCGATAGCCTGTTCGACGATGCAACTCGGCAGATAACCGTCGAACTTTTCCGGTGGTGTCGATGGGTTACCGCCCGGTCCGACTGCACCCGGCGTCGAGACCGCTTGGAAATCGGCATAGACGACAAGCTGCGGACCGAGATCGATATGGGTTTCCCAGCCGTTCGGCGTCGTGGTCAACGTGAACAGCGGGGGAGTGTCGCCTGGGGAAGTGCTGGTCGGCCGGGGCTTGTCGACGCAGGGTGCCGTTGCGGCGCCGGTCGTTGTGGACGTGCAGGGCAACAACGACAACGCGACAACGCCAGCACCTGCATGCCGGAACGCGCGAACCACGGTCGGACTAACGCTGGCCGGGCGGGTTGTCGAGATCGCGCGCGGAGTAGGTGTCGCACGCCTTGACCTGGCCGGTGTTGTAGCCGGCGAGGAACCACTTCTGCCGTTGCAAAGACGAACCGTGGGTCCAGGATTCGGGATTCACGCGGCCGCTGGTCGACTGCTGGATGCGATCGTCACCGACGGACTGGGCGGCACTGAGCGCGTCGGAGATGTCTCTGTCCGTCAACGGAGCCAGCAGCGGTTGGCCACCGCCGGGCGCGGGCTGCTTGTCAGCGAAGTGTGCCCAGATTCCTGCGTAGCAATCGGCTTGCAACTCGGTGCGGACGGCACCGGACTCCTCGCCCCTCGGGTCCTGCTGGGCGCGGCCGATATCGCCGAGTTGGTTCTGGATGTGGTGGCCGACCTCGTGTGCGACGACGTACTCCTGCGCGAGTGGTCCACCGCTGGATCCGAAACGGTCGACGAGCAACTGGAAGAAGCTGGTGTCGAAGTAGCCGGTGGAATCGGCGGGGCAGTAGAACGGCCCGACCTCGCTCGACGCGGCACCGCAACCGGTGCGTACCGAGCCGGAGAACAGGGTGATGCCGGGTGGTATGTACTGAACTCCGGTCTGTATCTCCAACTGTGCGTTCCAGACGTCGTCGAGGCTCGCGGCCGTGAACGCGACGCGGCAGTTGACGTCGCGGTTGGCGTCGGCACCTGTTTCACATCCCTGCAGGGTCGCTGCGCCACCACCGGACTGACCACTGTTCTGCGCACCGGTGAGATCGCCGAGCACCGAGCCTGCGTCGCCGCCGAAGAGCAACGTGAGGACGAGCAAGATCAGACCGCCTGCACCGCCGCCGATCGCGAGTTTGCCGCCGGTGCCCGGCCCGCCGCCACCGCCGACGGATACGCGACCGGAGTCGATCTGGGCGCCTTCGTTGAAGGTCATCGTCGTCACTCTTTCTGCAGAGGAGGCCGTAGCGATTGCCGCTGTCGCGCTACACCTTTCCATGTGTGCGCAACTGTGGCCCGCGGTCGGCAAATTTGGCACAGGCACGTCGTCACGACGGGCGAGCAGCACGCTGGCAAACCAGCACTACAGGGCTGAAAACGGGTGTCGAGCGGGCAACCGACTGCGGTAGCCTCGACCGGCTCTGGCATCATGAACGATCGCGGCGCTGCGAGGATTTGCTGCCGACATTCGCCGTTCGTGCGGTTGTGTCGAGGGAGTTGATTCGTCCGACCAACGCTGTCGAGTCCGAGAAAGGGAACATCGTGCTGCGTACCCACCTGGCCGGCTCGCTTCGTAGCGAGCACGCCGGTCACACCGTCACTCTCACCGGCTGGGTGGCAAGGCGGCGCGACCACGGTGGCGTTATCTTCATCGACCTCCGCGACGCGTCCGGTGTGGCGCAGGCGGTCTTCCGCGAAGGTGCACCCGCCGAGCAGGCCCACCGGCTTCGCGCCGAGTATTGCGTCCGCATCACCGGCACCGTCGAGCTGCGGCCGCAAGGCAACGAGAACCACGAGATCCAAACCGGCGCGATCGAGGTCGACGTCAAAGAGCTCGTAGTCCTCAACGAGAGCACGCCACTGCCGTTCCAACTCGACGAGACACCGGGTGAAGAAGCGCGGCTCAAGTACCGCTACCTCGACCTGCGACGCGAAGGGCCCGCACACACGATTCGCTTGCGGTCGAAGGTCAATGCGGCTGCGCGTGCCGTCCTCGCGCACCACGAATTCGTCGAGGTGGAGACCCCGACACTGACACGGTCGACGCCGGAGGGTGCACGCGATTTCCTGGTGCCAGCTCGGCTGCAGCCCGGCAGTTTCTACGCTCTGCCACAGAGCCCGCAGCTGTTCAAACAGCTGCTGATGGTCGGCGGTATCGAGCGCTACTACCAGATCGCCCGTTGCTATCGCGACGAAGATTTTCGCGCGGACCGCCAACCGGAGTTCACTCAGCTCGACATCGAAATGAGCTTCGTTTCTCAGGACGACGTGATCCTGCTCGCCGAGGAACTGCTCCGAGCGCTGTGGAAACTGGTCGGTCACAAGATCGAGAAGTCGATCCAGCGGATGACCTATGCCGAAGCCATGCGACGGTTCGGTTCCGACAAGCCCGACCTGCGATTCGGCGTCGAGATCGTCGAATGCACCGACTTTTTCGCGCAGACTCCGTTCCGCGTGTTTCAGGCGCCGTACGTCGGCGCCGTCGTCATGCCCGGCGGTGCCGACCAGCCCCGCCGCGAGCTGGATCGGTGGCAGGACTGGGCAAAGCAACGTGGTGCCAAGGGGCTTGCCTACGTCCTCGTCGCCGAAGACGGCACCCTCGGTGGACCCGTCGCAAAGAATCTGTCCGAGTCCGAGCGTGACGGTCTTGCCGCGCATGTCGGCGCGAAGCCTGGCGACTGTGTGTTCTTCGCGGCCGGACCGACCAAGGCGCAGCGCGCGCTGCTCGGCGCCGCACGCGGTGAGATCGCTCGCAAGCAAGGGCTGATCGACGAGAAGGCGTGGTCGTTCGTCTGGATCGTCGATGCGCCGATGTTCGAGCCGACGTCCGAAGCGGTCGCAGGTGGTGACGTCGCACTCGGCCACAGCGCCTGGACCGCGGTGCACCACGCATTCACCTCGCCGAAGCCCGACTCCCTCGAAACCTTCGACACCGATCCTGGCTCGGCTCTCGCCTACGCCTACGACATCGTCTGCAACGGCAACGAAATCGGTGGCGGCAGCATCCGTATCCACCGCAAGGACATCCAGGAGCGGGTGTTCGCGGTGATGGGCATCTCTCACGAGGAAGCCCAGGAGAAGTTCGGCTTCCTGCTGGACGCTTTCGCTTACGGCGCACCGCCGCACGGCGGCATCGCTTTCGGCTGGGATCGCATCACGGCCCTGCTTGCCGGGGTCGATTCGATCCGCGAAGTGATCGCATTCCCGAAGTCCGGCGGCGGGGTCGACCCACTGACCGATGCGCCTGCGCCGATCACGGCGCAGCAGCGCAAGGAGTCGGGTATCGACGCAAAGCTCGAGCCGAAAGCGAAAGTCGAGCCCGACGCGACGCCGGAAACAAAAGCCTGATCCGGCGGGCTCACGGTGCTGCACCTGCGCGTGATCTGCCCGGCGGAGGACACCGACGCCGTCCTCACGATCCTGCATGAGCACGTCGGAGTCACTCACCTGATCCTGTCGCGTGGCGCTGCAGTGCAGCCGGTCGGCGATGCAGTGCAGGCCGACATCGCTCGTGAGGCCGCGAACGATGTTCTTGCCGAGCTGGGCAAGCTCGGCCTCGAACAGTCGGGTGCATTGACGCTCGAACCGTTGGAAACGGTGCTGTCCGATGCGGCGGTCAAGGCCGAACACGAAGCACCAGGGGATCCGGCCGACGCGGTCGTCTGGGAGGAGTTGCTCGCGCGCACGCGTGAAGAATCGACGCTCAACGGTGCATTTCTGGCGTTTCTGACGATCGCGTGCCTACTTGCCGCTGTCGGTGTGGTCACCGACTCGCCGGTGACGATCGTCGGCGCCATGGTCGTCGGTCCGGAGTTCGGACCGCTCGCGGCGCTTGCCGTCAGCTTGGTCCGACGCAAGTATTCGCTGGCTCGTCGATCGATGATCGCTTTGCTGTTCGGATTCCCGATTGCGATGGTGGCGACCGGGCTTGGGACGCTGCTCGGTGAAGCGATCGGCTGGATCCAAATCGACACCGTCGAGACGCTCGACCAAGTCGACTTCATCTACAAGGTCGGACCGTTTTCACTGGTGGTTGCGCTGCTCGCCGGCGCGGCGGGCATGCTCGCCCTCGTCACCGCGAAATCGGCAGCACTCGTCGGCGTCTTCATCTCGGTGACGACAGTTCCGGCCGCTGGGTTTGCCGTCGTCGCCGCAACCAACAGCGAGTGGCGTATCGCTCTGCTCTCGACGGGGCAGTTGGCTGTGAACCTGGTCGGGATAGTCGTCGCCGGGGTTATCGTGCTCGCGCTCCGGCCGACCATGGAACCTCATGATTCCTGGTTGGCCAGAGCGCGGCACCACCTGCTCGGACGATCGAAATAGCTACACCGCGGGCGATATCGGTCCCTGTGTGAGGAAGCGGTACGCATACGTGCTGGCGATCAGGGTGACAGGCATCGTGACCAGCAGTCCGAGTCCGCACAGCAGCGCTCCGACGAAGTTGATGGCAACCAGTGCCAGTGCGAGCAGCAGCAGCGGCCCGACATTCTTCGACGTCAGCTCGAAACTCGACTTCATCGCGGCGACCGGCTCCTGATTGCGGTCGATGACGAACTGCAGGGTGTACCACAGCAGGAACGTCGCGATGATGCCGGGAATGACCAAGAGGATGAAGCCGATCGTGGTCACGATGCCGACCAGGATCGCCGCGATCAGCACAGCACCGAGGTTGCGGAACTGGAAGAAGTCGCCGATCGCGGGCTTGTTGCCGTCGACTTCACGCAGCGCGCCGTTGATGAACGCAGCCTGCAGAATCATGCCAACGATCCAGCTCAGGAGTGATCCGAAGAGGCTAAGCGCCACCGACGTTTCAGGTCCGATACCGAACCCTGCGAGGCCGCCGGTCGGAAGCTGGATCACGATGCTGATGAGGAAGGCAATGACGGAGATGCCGATCCAGACCCCGGCGTTCGCCTTGAACTTGTTCCAGCCGTAGGTCAGTGCTTCACCGATGTTGAGCTGTGGCACGCCGCCGCCGTAACCGGCGCCACCGGCCGGATAGGGATCCGCCGCGTAGTTGGGTTGACCGTAGCCTCCCTGAGGTTGCTGGTAACCGCCGCCTGGAGGAGGCCCGAAGCCGCCGGGCGGTGGCGGGTAGCCGCCGGATGGGGGCGGTGGATACCCGCCAGACTGCGGTGGCGGATAGTTTCCTGCTGGATCGCTACCGGGCGGGAACCTTTTCGTCGTGTCAGGTCCTTCGCCCGGCCCACCCTGCGGCGGTGGCGGATAGTCGGTCATATCGTGTTCCTTCCCAATCGGGGATTAGATCGCGAGTCATGTCTGGATTGTCTGAGGCGGAACGTTCGTCGATCAACTATGTCGACTACGACGCGCCGATGCGACAACAACGCGCCACAAACTTCGAGCGGATCCGCATCGGTACTGGTCGGGGTCACGCTACAACGAGGAAACCCGGCGCTCGCGTCGGGCAGGTAGGTTGGAGGTCGATGAGCGCATTAGTGGCAGACCGCGCAGCCGGGGTCGTCGCAGCAGCCGAGAAGCTGCTGGCCAGGCGAATGGGCGCACCCGTCCGACTCGTCGACCCGACCGAACTCGGCGGCAGCGGACGCACTGTCGTTCTTCGAGTACGGGTCGCGGACAACACTTTTTCGCTACCGCGAACCCTCATCGTCAAGAAAGTTCGCGACTTCGACACCACGTTCAGAGCCGGTTTCGAGCCGGGTGTTGCAAGCGTCGACTCCGCTTTCCTGCGTGAGGCAGTCTCGTACCAATTCGCGACGGCGCTTGCGATCGAGGACAGACCCGGGCCCGATCTGCTCGCTCACGACCTCGACGAGCGCCTGCTCATCATCAGCGATCTCGGCGAGGGTGTGCGCCTCACGACGCAACTGCAAAGCGGTGACGACGCCGCCGCGGAGAACTCGCTGATGGCGTTCGCTCAGGCGTTGGGCCGCATGCACTCGACGACGGTCGGACGCGAATCCGATTTCACGGCTCTGCTCCGCCGGGCCGAAGTTGCACATCACGCGGACGGTGTGACGTCGCAGGCAGTCACCGCGGTCGAGCGACTGCCGGGCATGCTCGATGACAGTCTCGGCATAACGGTGCCGGACGCCGTTGTCGACGCATCCAGGCATTGCCTGCGGCTCTTCCGCGGCGGCCGCCTGCGCGCGTTCAGCCCGTCGGACCTGTGCCCCGACAACGTGATCGTCAACGACGACGGTGTTCGGTTCCTCGACTACGAGTGGGGTGGCTATCGGGACGCGTCACTCGATATCGCCTACGCGCTCGTCTCGTACCCCGGCTGCCTGTGTCACTTCGACATGTCGGACGAACGCGCGCAGGCGATGATCGAAGCATGGCGTTCGGAGGTCGTCGGGATCTGGCCGTTCCTTGCCGACGACAAGATACTGGCCAGAAAGATGCTCGACGCGAAGCTGATCTGGGTGTGGTTGTCGACGTATTGGTTCTTGCCCGACAATCACGCCCGAATCGCGGCCGTGCGCACGCACGGACTGTCGGTGCCGCGGTCGGAGGCGTTGTTGTCCCGGTGGGCGTCACTCTCGGAATCGGCAGGAGTCGCGGGCGACCGCCACCTTGCCGCACTCGCTGAACGTGTTGCGGGAGAACTGGACTCGAAGTGGTCGGGCGAGGACTAATCGCCTTGTAGCTTGTCGAGCAGGTACCGCCGTTCGACGGCGTTCTCCGTCAGTAGCAATGCGGTTCGATACGCCGTCTGCGATTCGTCGGCGCGGCCGAGTTCGTCGAGAAAATGCGCCCGCGACGCCTCGAAATAGCCGTAGGCCGCCAGCGCTGGTTCTCCCGCCAACGCGTCGAGTAGCGCGAGGCCGCGCGCCGCGCCGTGAGCGAAGCCGACGGCGATCGCATGGTTGAGATGGACGACCGGCGACGGCCAGACCCGGATCAGCAACTCGTACAAACCCGTGACTTCCACCCAGTCGGTCTCGTCCCACGACGGGGACTCCGCGTGGACGGCGGCGATCGCGGCCTGGAGTGTGTACCGATCGACGTGCGGAAGTGCCTCGCGGACAAGTGCGATGCCTTCGGCGATGGCCTCGCGATCCCATTGGTCACGATTCTGTTCGGCAAGGGTGAGCATTCGGCCGTCGGGAGCGGTCCGCGCGGATCGGCGGGCGTCGGTGAGCAACATCAGCGCAAGCAGTCCCTGCACGGTCGGGTTGTCGGGAGTGAGCGCTGCCATCATGCGAGCGAGCTGCACAGCGCGATCGCAGAGGTCGCTTCGAACGAGCGCGGCACCCGACGGCGCAGTATGGCCCGTTGTGAACAGCAGATGCAGCACAGCACAGATCGCATCCACCCGTTCGGGCAGCTCGGCAGCCGACGGCACCCGATAGGGAATGCGCGCGATCGCGATCTTCTTCTTCGCCCGAGTGATCCTCGCCGCCATCGTCGATTCGCTCACCAGAAAAGCGCGCGCGACCTCTGCCGTCGTGACTCCGCACATCAGTCGTAGCGTCAACGCGACCTGAGCTTCGCGTGCCAATGCCGGGTGGCAGCAGGTACAGATCAGGCGTAGCCGATCGTCGGAAATGCTGCGTGCAACCTCGATGGCGTCGAGCGCGAGTTCAGCTGTGTCGGAACCGACTTCGTCCTCGACGAGCAGCGGCAGCGCGCGCCGCAAGGTCATTTCGCGGCGGAGCGCATCGAGGGCAAGGCGGTGAGCAACAGTTGTCAGCCAGGCAGCCGGATTCGACGGGATACCGCTGCGCGGCCAGTCGGTGAGCGCGCGCGAATATGCATCCTGAACACACTCTTCGGCGAGGTCGAGGTTCCGAGTGAGGCGCACCGTCGCGGCGAGCACGTATGCCCACTCGCGGCGGTGCGCCTGCGCTACCGCAGCCGTGACGTCGACCATCTCGCTGCCCTGCACGTCTGGAGGTCGGACGATTCGCTACATCGCTCGCAGCGGGCGGACTTCGACGCCGCCGAAGCGGGCGGGGACCTGCTTGGCGATCGCGATCGCAGCGTCCAGATCGTCGGCCTCGATCAGGTAATAGCCACCGAGTGCCTCCTTGGCTTCGGCGAACGGTGCGTCGGTCACGTCGAACCCTCCAGCGTCGTCGGTCCGAATCGAGGTTGCTGTCATCGTCGGCTGCAACCAGCCGCCGCCCTGGTTGGCCGCACCGACGTTGGCCTGGAATTTGACGTGCTCAGCCAGTATTTCGCCGATGACCGGATCGCTCGCCGTCGCGTAGCCGGTTTCGTTTTCGTAGATGAGGACGAGATATTGCGACATTGCGACTCCTTGTTCGGGGCCCGCTGATCGGACCGCGTATCAGTACCGACGAACGGGGTTCGCGGGAATCGACAACCTCGTAGGAGAAATATCGAGAAAGTTTTCGCCGCCTGTCGATTATTGCGGTACGGGTGCCGATCGGGACTGGAGTCGGCTGATCCCGGACTGGGTTGCAAGCGAGGCGCCGTGCCGGACGGCGGCGTTGGGATCGCCGACCTCGGTGACGTAGAACCAATCCATCTGCGCGGCAGCAGGGGTGACGTCGAGAACCCCGTAGCCGTGCGAGTCGAGTTCGGCATAGCGGATGTGCCGGTTGATCGATGTGATGGCCGTTTCCGCCGGAATCGCTGCGGTCCGCGGCGGCGCTTTCAGGAAGTCACCTGGGCTCGACGACGTGATCGAGGGAACGACGAACTCGACCCCGACTGTCTTGCCTGCCGGATACGTCGCCGCATCGAGCGGGAGGTCGGCTGCCCACGACGAGTGGATGTCACCGGTCAGAAAGACCACGTTGTCGACGGAGTCGGCATCGATCGCCCCGAAGAGCCGTCGCCGATCCGCGGTGTAGCCGTCCCACTGGTCGACGTTCACAGGGACGCCCGACTGCGGGATGCCGAGGGCAGCTGTGACGGCCGCCGTTGTCGCAGGCTCGAGGGGTGGTACGACGAGAGGCGCGATCATCACGGGATTGCCGACGAGGCGCCAGCTGGTCGGTGACGTTGTGACTCCCTTTGTGAGCCAGTCCAATTGCGCCGCGCCGGTGATCGAGCGGTCGGCAGCGTCGACACTGCGCCAGCCCGCACCGGGCGCCACCTGCTCGCTGCGGTAGCTGCGTAGGTCGAGCATCGAGAGTTCGGCGAGCGTGCCGAAGCGGAGCCGGCGGTAGAGCTTCGCATCGCGACCCGATCCGCTTGCCCGCACCGGCATCCACTCCAGATAGGCCTGCATCGCGGCTGCGCGGCGGGCGTGCCAATCACCTTCCGTTGCGGGAGTGTGGTTTTCCGCGCCGTCGCTGTAGGCGTCGTTTGCCGTCTCGTGGTCGTCCCAGGTGCAGATGAACGGGAGGCGGGCATGCAGGGCGGCGAGGTCGGGGTCGGTCTTGTATTGCGCGTGCCGCGTTCGGTAGTCCGCAAGCGAGACGATCTCGTGCTCGGGGTCGTGTTGACGGACGACGCCGTCGCGGCCGCCGAACTCGCCGCGTTTGTACTCGTACAGGTAGTCGCCGAGGTGCACGATCGCGTCGAGGTCCGTACGCGCTGCAAGGTGGCGGTAGGCGCTGAAGAAGCCTGCTTCCCAGTTGGAGCACGAGACGACTCCGAAACGAAGCCGATCGAGGTCGGCGTCGGCCGCAGGTGCGGTTCGGGTCCGGCCTGTCGGTGACACCTGGTCGGTCCGCTGCACTGTGAAGCGATACCAATAGTCGGTAGCGGGCGACAGTCCGGTGACATCGATCTTGACGGTGTGATCGGAAGACGCTGTGGCCGTTGCTGTTCCGGACGCTGCTATCGACTCGAACCGGTCGTCGCGGGAGAGGTCCCAACGCACGTCGACGTCGTTGCCGCCGGACTCGATGCGGGTCCAGATGATGACCCCGTTCGGCAGCGGGTCGCCCGAGGCAATCCCGTGCCGGAAGGACGCCGACGTGGCCTGAGCCTGCGCGGCGAAGAACGTCGATGGGACCGTCGCGGCCGCACCTATTCCGGCTGCGGCGACACCGCCCTTGAGCAGAGAACGACGCGACAAGGATTCAGGCACAGTGACGATCACATCCGAGTCGGACCACGGAAGGCAAATCGGCTCGATGAACAGTTGGCAAACACGTCGTCGACGTCATGCACCCGCAGCTTTGGCGCGATCGAGCAGCAAAGCCCGCTCTCGTTCGTTCTGCGTCATTCCGGCCGCCCGCTCGAATTCGGCTCGCGCTTCGTCGCCGCGGCCGAGCTTCGCGAGCAGGTCGCCGCGCACGCTGGGGAGCAGGTGGTAGTTCTTCAGCGACGGCAGATCGACGAGCTGATCCACCAGATCCAGCCCTGCCTGCGGACCGAACGCCATCGACAGTGCGACCGCCCGGTTCAATTCGATGATGGGCGACGGCTCGAGAACAGCGAGCTCTTCGTAGAGGCTCGCGATCCGAACCCAGTCTGTGTCGGCCGCGGTCCGGGCGCGGGCGTGGCAGGCGGCGAGCGCTGCCTGCAGTGTGTACTTCGCGCGGGTCGGGGCGAGCGACTCGGCGCGCTCGAGTGCCGTCAGACCGCGCTGGATCAACAGGTGATCCCATTTGGCGCGGTTCTGTTCGAGCAGCAGCACGGGTTCGCCGGCAGGCGTCGTTCGCGCTGCCGTCCGCGATGCCTGAATCTCCATCAGCGAGACCAGACCGTGCACTTCGGGCTCGTCGGGCATCAGCCCCGCGAGCAGCCTGCCGAGGCGACGTGCTTCGGCGCAGAGTTCGGGCCGCATCCAGTCGTCACCCGCGGTCGCGGAGTAGCCCTCGTTGAATACCAGGTAGATAGCCTCGAGCACGGACGCAAGGCGCGCGGGCAGTTCGTCACGGCCCGGTACCTCGAACGGTACGTCGGCGTCGGCGAGCGCTCGCTTCGCGCGCACGATCCGTTGTGCGACAGTCGCTTCCGACACCAGGAAGGCGCGAGCGATTTCGCCCGTCTTCAGACCGCCGAGCAGCTTCAACGTCAACGCGACGCGAGCCTCGGTGGTCAGGATCGGGTGGCAGGAGATGAACATCAGCCGCAGGAGGTCGTCCTCGATGCGGTCGTCGAGAACGTCGTCGTATTCGCTGGACCCCTGATCGAGCTCTAGGTCGTGCGCAATTTCCTGATGCTTGCGATCGAGGCGTTCCTGTCGACGGAACCGATCGATGGCGCGGCGCTTCGAGATGGCCATCAGCCAGGCGCCGGGATTGCGGGGGACACCTGATTCCGGCCATTGCTCGAGCGCCGCGACAAGCGCGTCCTGCGCAAGTTCTTCGGCGAGCCCGACATCGTGCACCATCCGCGTCAGCCCCGCGATCAGGCGCGCGGATTCGATACGCCAGACCGCGTCGATGCTGGCGTTGACGTCGGCTGTCGTCCGGGGTGCCGTCACAGAAATGCAGGCTACGCCACGGGTCCGACGCTGCTATTCGAAGTCGGAGCGCTCACCGACGGGGCGAACCTCGACCACGATCTCGTCGAATATGTTGTCGAAAATGGCGCCGAACCGATTCGCCCATTCGATCGCCTCGTCTCTCGATCGGACGTCGACGATCATAAATCCGGCGACCACTTCCTTCGCCTCCGCGTACGGTCCGTCGGTGACGGTCCGGTTGCCCTTCGAGTAGGTGATCTTGACGCCGTGATCCGGGTGGCGCAGACCCTCTGCCGCAAGCAGAACACCTGCCTTGTTCATGTCGCCGAGCAGCGCGTCCATCCCTGTCATCAACTCGGCCGGTGGTGGCGTCGCCCTGTCGTAGTAGACCTCGGTGTTGTGCACGATCATGTAGCGCATTGCTGGATTCCTCTCGGATCGGTGGACTGCATTTTCGCGGCCCGTGACTACACGTCGAACGAGCACCGACCAGATCGACGGTTTTTCCGATATTCGTCAGACGGTAACGTCGAAACGTGCAGCAGCTCGGTATGGACGAAGACGGCGACGGTTTGTTCGACGCGCCGAGCGATGCTGCGTCGGGGGAGTCGGAACCGCGACTCGAGCGGCCAAGACCAGGCGCTCCACTGGCGGTACGGATGCGTCCCGCCAACCTCGACGAGGTCGTCGGGCAGGAGCATCTGCTGCGGTCGGGCGCTCCGCTTCGACGTCTCGTCGAGGGGTCGGGCGCGGCATCGGTCCTGCTCTACGGTCCGCCGGGTACTGGAAAGACGACCCTCGCGTCACTGGTATCGCAGAGCACGGGCCGTCGATTCGAAGCGTTGTCCGCTCTGTCCGCCGGCGTCAAGGAGGTCCGCGCGGTCATCGACCTTGCCCGCCGCCGCTTGACAGCAGGCGAACAGACCGTCCTGTTCATCGACGAAGTACATCGCTTTTCGAAGACGCAACAGGACGCGCTGCTCGCGGCCGTCGAGAACCGGATCGTGTTGCTGGTCGGCGCAACCACCGAGAATCCGTCCTTTTCCGTTGTCTCACCGCTGCTGTCGCGGTCTCTCGTCCTGCAGTTGCAACCACTGACCGACGACAACATCACAACATTGCTGAGGCGGGCACTCGCCGATTCTCGCGGCCTCGACGATCGATACACGGTGACCGACGATGCAATGGCGCACCTCGTCGCAATCGCGGGAGGTGACGCGCGTCGAGGTTTGACGGCCCTGGAAGCTGCGGCCGAGGCGGCACCGTCGTCGGAGATTTCTCTCGAACTGGTCGAGGCCAGCGTCGACCGAGCGGCCGTCCGCTACGACCGCGACGGCGACCAGCACTACGACGTCACCAGCGCGTTCATCAAATCGATGCGTGGGTCGGATGTCGATGCGTCGCTGCACTATCTGGCCCGGATGATCACCGCGGGCGAAGATCCCCGCTTCATCGCGCGGAGGCTGGTCATCCTTGCCAGCGAAGACATCGGCATGGCGGATCCGACAGCCTTGTTGACCGCGACTGCAGCGGCGAGCGCGGTGCAGATGATCGGTATGCCGGAAGCCCAGCTTGCGTTGGCGCAGGCGACGATTCATCTTGCGACCGCGCCGAAATCGGGTTCGGTCACCTCTGGTCTCGGCGCTGCGATGGCCGACATCACGGCAGGCAAGGCGGGGTTGGTGCCAGCGCACCTGCGCGACGGTCACTACGCGGGCGCGCAGAAAATGGGCAACGCCATCGGCTATCGGTTCCCACACAAGGACCCCGATGGTGTACTGCCGCAGCAGTATCCGCCGGACGAGTTGGTCGGCGTCGACTACTACACGCCGACCGACCACGGCCTGGAACGCGAGATCGGACGCCGTGTCGAGAAGCTGCGGCGGATCGTGCGGCTTCGCCGCTCGTGAGTCCTTTCGGAGGTCCGGCCCTCCGAAAGGACTCACGAGGCCGTAGGCCCTCCTAGGAATTCGACCAACGCCGGCGTCATCATCTTGGGTTTCACGATGTGCGACTGTTTGGGCACCTCGACGAGTTCGGCACCGGGAATTGCTGCGGCCAAGGCTTTTACAGCCTTCTTCATCGATGCCGGACTCTTCGCCCCGCCGAAGACGGCACACGGCATCGTGATCGACGCCGCCACATCTTCCGGGACACGGGAGCCGCTGCGCTGTATGAAACTGATGTCGTAGGGCAACGTGTGCGCGACCGCGCGGGTGGCATTCCAGCCTTTGCGCATGAACACCTTCATCACGAGCATGAACACCTTCGGCAGACCGATGATGTCGACCAGAAAGTAGGTGACAGCGTCGCCGCGGCGGTCTTCGGCAGCCATCGTCGTCAACTGTTCGACCGCGTCGGCCGGATGCTTGCGATCGGTGTCGTCCACAACCACCAGAGGTGCCTCGAACAGAACGACCTTCGACGGCGTCAGGCCCTGCTGGACCGCGTACATGACGAGCACCGCACCCGAGGAGAACCCGCAGACGAACGGCGATCCGCCCGCGGCTTTCATGACTGCGTCGAGGTCTTCGATCTCGCGATCGTTGGCGTAGGGGAGGGTATCGGTACTCTCGCCGCGCCCGCGCCGATCGTAGGCATAGACCGTGAAGTGCTTGGCCAGCTCCGGAAGCAGGGTGGGAGTGACGCCTGATTCGCGCCAGCACAGCGCGCCATCGACGAGCACCAGCGCGGGTCCGCTGCCTGCGGTTTCGTAGGCGATGGTCGTGCCGTCCTTCGAGGTGACCGTTGGCATTCTCTGGCTCCTTGGGTGGTATCGAACGTGCTCGTTATCGATGCGTCGCACGAGCGCCTACGATTTCGACACATCCCACAGGACTTTTTGGATGTACCGATGCTGCCTGCCTCGAAAGGATCACATGCAAGGCTTTTCGCCGTCGGATGCTTTCCGCCAACCGCTCGCCGACCGACGCGATGGAGCTCTGTTCTTCGAGGCGAAATACCGACTGCGGACCGGTGACGTCGACCAGGACATGCGCTTGCGCCTCGACGGCATGGCTCGGACCCTGCAGGACGTTGCGAACGACAACCTCGAAGCGACCGACTTCGCACACACCGACCCGTTCTGGATCGTGCGCAGGACCGTGATCGACGTGATCGAGCCGATCAGCTGGCCTGGCACAGTCACTGCCCAACGGTGGTGTGGCGCGCTGTCGACCCGATGGACGAACATGCGGGTGCGGATGACGGCCGAGCACGAGACGAACCTGTTCAACCCGACCCAACGTCCTGCGGGTCTCGTGGAAACCGAGGCGTTCTGGATCAACG
This sequence comes from Antrihabitans stalagmiti, assembly GCF_016482825.1. Classification (GTDB taxonomy): domain Bacteria; phylum Actinomycetota; class Actinomycetes; order Mycobacteriales; family Mycobacteriaceae; genus Antrihabitans; species Antrihabitans stalagmiti. The sequence continues at coordinate 153,660 of NZ_JAEMNV010000001.1, forward strand.
TGAACCAGCAGGGTCTGCCTGCGCGGATCAGCGACGGTGGCTTCGCGCTGCTCAGTTCGATGAACGACGTGCATCGGTTGAAGTGGAAGTCGATGAATCCGGATCTGCCGTCGGAGGCAGACGCGGACACAGCCGCGCCCGTCGACCGGCAGCATGTCCTGCGCAGCACCGACTTCGATCCGTTCAAGCACATGAACAACGCGGCCTACTGGGCTGCGGTCGAGGACGAACTCGTCGACCATCCCGATCTGACGGCCACGCGACACCGCGCCGTACTCGAGTACCTGCGGCCGATTTCACCGGACACGATCGCGTTGACCGTTCGCCGTCGACGGGAGGGCGACCAGTTGCAGATGTGGTTGCTTGCCAACGGCGTGACCGCGGCGACCGCGACGGTTACCCGGCTGACCTGAACCGGTAACTGCGATGCTCTGAAAAAGACCTGTCCACAACCGGTAACCTGAACTGCTGTGCAGACACATGAGATTCGCCGTCGGTTTCTGAACCATTTCGTCGCGGCCGGGCATACCGAAGTGCCGAGTGCGTCGTTGATTCTCAACGACCCGAACCTCTTGTTCGTCAATGCAGGCATGGTCCAGTTCGTGCCGTACTTTCTCGGTGCTCAGACGCCTCCGTTCGTACGGGCGACGAGCGTGCAGAAATGCGTAAGGACCCTCGACATCGAGAATGTCGGCATCACGACGCGGCACAACACGTTCTTCCAGATGGCCGGCAACTTCTCGTTCGGCGACTACTTCAAACGGGACGCGATCGCGTTCGCGTGGAGTCTGCTGACCAACAGCATCGAGGACGGCGGCTACGGCTTCGACCCCGAACGGCTCTGGGCCACAGCCTATCTCGACGACGACGAGGCGATCTCGCTGTGGAAGGAAATCGCGAGGCTGCCGGACGAGCGCATCCAGAAGCGCGGCATGGCCGACAACTACTGGTCCATGGGAATCCCCGGGCCCTGTGGACCGTGTTCGGAGATCTACTACGACCGCGGTCCGGAATTCGGCGCCGACGGTGGACCAGAGGCCGACGAGGACCGCTACATCGAGATCTGGAATCTCGTGTTCATGCAGAACGAGCGCGGTCAGGGTACTTCCAAGGACAACTTCGAGATCCTCGGTCCGCTGCCGAAGCAGAACATCGATACCGGCATGGGTGTCGAGCGGGTCGCATTCCTGCTGCAGAACGTCGCGAACGTCTACGAGACCGACCTCGTTCGCCCCGTCATCACGAAGGCCGAGGAAGTGACTGGCCGCACCTACGGCGTCGATCACCAGGACGACATTCGCTTCCGCGTGATCGCCGACCACGCACGCACCGCAGCGATGCTGATCGTCGACGGCGTCAACCCCGGCAACGACGGTCGTGGCTACGTGCTGCGGCGATTGCTGCGACGAATCGTGCGCTCCGCCAAGCTACTCGGAGCCGATCAGCCGACCATGGGTGCGTTGATGACGGTCGTCCGCGACGAGATGTCGCCGTCCTACCCGGAACTTGCAACGAACTTCGAGCGCATAGAAAACGTCGCTGTCGGTGAGGAAACGGCGTTCCGCAACACTCTGACGTCGGGCTCGAAGCTTTTCGAGAACGCGGCCGACGCTGTGAAGACCAAGGGCGGCAACGTGATCGGGGGTACCGAGGCATTCGCCCTGCACGACACCTACGGCTTCCCGATCGACCTCACCCTCGAAATGGCGGCGGAGGCAGGGCTTACCGTCGACGAAGACGGCTTCCGGTCCTTGATGGCCGAGCAACGCAAACGCGCAAAAGAAGACGCGCAGTCGCGCAAGCACGCGCATGCCGACCTGTCGGTATACAAGGAACTCGTCGACCGCGGACCCACCGAGTTCACAGGTTTCTCCGAACTCACGACCGAGGCGAACGTGCTCGCGCTGATCTCGGGTGGCGTGCGAGTCCCGACCGCGGTGCAGGGCGAGGACGTCGAGGTTGTGCTCGATCGCAGCCCGCTCTATGCGGAATCCGGTGGCCAGATCGCGGACAAGGGTTCGCTGAGTGCGACCGGACTGCGGGTGCGCGTCAACGATGTGCAGAAGATCGCCAAGAAGCTGTGGGTGCACAAGGTCACGATCGAAGAAGGTCAGCTGACCGAGGGCGACGTCGTCCTTGCCCAGGTGGATCCGCAGTGGCGGCACGGGTCGACCCAGGGCCACTCGGGCACGCACATGGTGCACGCCGCACTGCGGCAGGTGCTCGGCCCCAATGCGGTGCAGGCCGGATCGCTCAACAAGCCCGGCTATCTACGTTTCGACTTCAACTGGCAGGGCGGGTTGTCCGACGCGCAGCGCGACGAGATCGAAACGGTCACCAACGATGCCGTCGGCGCGGACTTCCAGGTGAACACCTTCGTCACCGATCTTCCCAAGGCCAAGGAGATGGGCGCCCTCGCCCTGTTCGGCGAGAACTACGGCGACGAGGTTCGAGTCGTCGAGATCGGCGGACCCTTTTCGATGGAGCTGTGCGGCGGCACTCACGTGCAGCATTCGTCGCAGATCGGTCCGGTCACGATCCTCGGTGAGTCGTCGGTCGGGTCGGGCATTCGTCGTGTCGAAGCGTTCGTCGGCCTCGACTCCTACCGCTACCTCGCGAAGGAGCGTGCTCTGCTTGCGGGCATCGCGTCGTCGTTGAAGGTGCCCTCCGACGAGGTTCCCGCCCGCATCGAGCAACTCGTCGAGCGGCTTCGGGTCGCGGAGAAAGAACTCGACAAGACGAAGGCTGCGGCGGTCCTGGCATCTGCGGGAACCTTCGTCGATGCTGCCGAGCGGATCGGCGCGGTGAAACTCGTTGCCGCAAGTGCGCCCGAGGGCGTGTCGGGCAACGACCTCCGCTCGCTTGCGGTCGACATACGCGGACGGTTCGGCACCGATCCAGCTGTGGTCGTGCTGCTCGGCAACGCCGACGGCAAGGTGCCGTTCGTCGTTGCGGCGAACAAGGCGGCACAAGACCTCGGAATCAAGGCAGGCGATCTGGTCGGCAGCTTCGGTCCGTCGATCGCCGGACGTGGTGGCGGCAAGGCCGACATGGCCCAAGGCGCGGGCTCGGATCCGGCAGGCATCGACGCCGGGCTCGATGCTGTTCGAAACCGTGTCGTCGAGCTTGCCGGAAACAGCTGACGGTGGACAAGGCACCGGACCGTCCAGGCAACGACGACCCGGGACGCGGCCGGCGGATCGGCATCGACGTGGGCAGCGTGCGCGTCGGTGTCGCATCGAGCGACCCCGACGGCATGATCGCGACCCCGGTGGAAACCGTCGCGCGGTCGAAGGACGATTCGCCGAATGCGTCGGATCTGCGTCGAATCGAGGCGATCGTGCGGGAGTATGAGGCAGTCGAAATCGTCGTCGGTTTGCCGCGAACATTGCGGGGTAACCACGGACCTGCAGCGGAGTTGGCAACCAGGTTTGCCGATCGGTTGCGCGAGCGGTTGGTATCAGTGCCGGTTCGCATGGCAGACGAACGGTTGACTACGGTGACTGCAACGCGGGCCCTGCGAGAAAGTGGAGTCCGCGCGAAAGGCCAGCGGCCCATGATCGATCAGGCCGCAGCGGTATCGATCTTGCAGAGTTGGCTCGACGAACGGAGAAGTGCCTTGGCGGCAAAGCGTGCAGCAGGCCAGACCGAATCCGGGGGAGATTTGTGAGCGAAGGCTGGACCCCGGACCCGGCACGCGCTCAGCCGAGTCGGGTGGGTCGCCGCAAGTCGCGAGAGGCTCGAGCTCGGCGTAAGCGTGGCCGTGCTGTTGCATTGCTTGCAGGCAGCGTCGTCGTGATTCTGATCCTGGTGTTGGGGTTCGTCTTCTACAAGAAGGTGATCGACAAGCCGGCCATTGCCGCCGATTACGCAGGTCCCGGTGGCGCCGTCGTCGTCGTCGAGGTCGCCAAGGGCGATACCGCGCGGGAGATCGCCACAGCAATGGCCGACAAGGATGTCGTCGCGAGCTGGGAAGCCTTCTACGAGGCTGCGGTCGCCAACCCGGACATGGGCAGCGTCATGCCCGGCTACTACGCGATGCCGTCGCAGATTCCGGCGGCCGAAGCGGTGACGAAGGTGGTCGATCCCGCGACCCGCGTCGGTGCTCTCGTCATCTCCGAGGGTCGGCAACTGCACGATTCACGTGACGTGAATACCGATGCTGTGAAAGAAGGCATCTACACCAAGATCGCCAAGGCGAGTTGCATCGAGGACAAGTGCGTCACCTACGACCAACTCAACGAAGCCGGCGCGGCGTCCGATCTGGATTCGCTCGGCGTTCCGGAATGGGCGCAGGACAGTGTGCGCAAGGTTCCCGATCGTGATCGCCAACTCGAAGGTCTGTTGGCGGCTGGGAGCCTTGATTTCGACCCGACCGGCACGCCGACTCAGATTCTCAGTGAACTCGTAACCGACAGCGTTGCTGCCTACACCGCGACCGGAATCCTCGAATCGGGGAGCGGAAATCTTTCGCCGTATCAGCTGCTCGTTGCAGCGTCACTCGTCGAGCGTGAGTCCAAGCCCGAGGATTTCGGGAAGGTCGCGCGAGTGATCCTGAATCGCCTCAAGGTGAATCAGCCGTTGCAGTTCGATTCGACCGTCAACTACGCCCTCGACAAAACCGAAGTCGCCACCACAGATGCCGACCGCGAGGCCGTGACACCGTGGAACACCTACGCGATGCCCGGTTTGCCTGCGACGCCCATTTCGTCCCCGAGCATCGCGGCGCTGCAAGCAATGGAGAACCCAACCGAGGGCAACTGGCTGTACTTCGTGACGGTCGACAAAGAAGGAACGACGGTCTTCACAGACAGCTACGAGGAGCACCTGCGCAGCATCGAGCGGGCATTGGAGAGCGGAATCCTGGACAGTGGCCGCTGATCGAGCGACCGGTCCTCGCAAGGCTGCCGTCCTCGGCAGTCCTATCTCGCATTCGCGTTCGCCCGATCTGCACCTTGCCGCCTACCGGGCGCTCGGGCTAGACGACTGGACCTACGAGCGGATCGAGTGCCCCTCGGGGGCACTGCCATTGCTCGTCAGCGGACTTGGCAACGAATACGTCGGGTTGTCCGTCACGATGCCCGGCAAGGTCGAGGCCCTCGAGTTCGCAACCGAACGCACCGAACGGGCGGTACTGGTCGGATCGGCGAATACGTTGGTCCGGGTCGACAACGGCTGGCGTGCGGACTGCACCGACGTCGACGGCGTCCGTGGCGCACTGCTCGACGGTGGTGTGACCGACCTGACCGGCGCCGAAGCTGTTGTCGTCGGTGCAGGTGGGACAGCGCGGCCCGCCCTGCTGGCATTGGCCGAACTCGGTGTGACAAGGGTGACGATCGTGGCCCGTGACGCCGGTCGGGCCCAAAGCGCGCTCGAGTTGGCGGGTGCGCTCAAAATGTCGGCTCGTGTCATCGACTTCACCGCCGAACTCGTCGCCGCCGCGTGTGCGCAGAGCCGAGCTGTGGTCAGTACCGTTCCACCCGCGGCGGTCGAGCCGATCGCCGGTGCGGTCGCGCAGGCACCCGTTGTCCTCGACGCGATCTACAACCCCTGGCCGACACCGCTTGCACAAGCTGTCCTCGACGCCGGCGGGACCGTTGTGAGCGGACTACAGATGCTCCTCAACCAGGCTTACCGCCAGGTCGAGCAATTCACCGGAATGCCGGCACCGCACGCGGCGATGGCCGAGGCCGTGCGCACGCACTGACCTGCTGATTCCAGAACAGGCTGTGGACAACTTCGCGTCCATCCACAGGCTGCGAAATTCGTCGCGTGCAGGTCGGTTCCGGTCGGGCAGGCTGGATCGGTGCCCGAGTGGATCCCTTTCGTTGTCTTCACCGCGTGGTGTGCCGCCCTGTCCGTCATCGACGCCACAACGCTGCGCCTGCCGAACGCATCGACCCTGCTCGGAGCAGTAGCCGTCCTCGGTTACGGCGTCGCGACCGGACGTGGCTCGGTCGCCGTGATCGGCGGTCTGCTGCTCGCATTGCTGTACCTGACGGTCCATCTTCTCGCGCCGAGCGCGATGGGTGCGGGCGACGTGAAACTAGCGATCGGCGTCGGCGCAGCGGCGGCGCTCGGCGGTGGCGAAGCCTGGGTGCTGGCGGCGTTGCTCGCACCGCTCGGAACCGCGGTCGCCGGGCTCGTGCTGATCGTTCGGCGCCGCCGAAGTGGCCGGACCGTCGTTCCACACGGGCCCTTCATGTGCGCCGCAACCGTGTTCGCGCTCGTCGCCGGGTAGCTTTTCGCCAACTTTCCCGTCTGCCGAACTTTCCGTGCGCGACATCCGTTCCGGCTCTTCGGGTGTGTGGGCACAGGCCACGTCGTTCGACAGTCCGTCGGACATGGAAGGATGGACACCGTGTTGCGCTGGATAACCGCAGGAGAATCGCACGGTCCCGCCCTCGTCGCTCTGCTCGACGGGATGGTTGCAGGGGTCGAGGTGACGACTGACGATATCGCCGGAGAGCTTGCCCGCCGCCGCCTCGGCTACGGCCGCGGCGCGAGGATGAAGTTCGAGGCAGACAAGGTCACCATCATCGGTGGTGTTCGCCATGGCAAGACGATGGGCGGTCCGATCGCCATCGAGGTCGCCAATACCGAATGGCCGAAGTGGCAGACGGTTATGTCGTCGGATCCCGTGGACGAAGCCGAACTCGCGGACCTGGCGCGTAACGCACCGTTGACGCGACCCCGGCCGGGCCATGCGGACTATTCCGGAATGTTGAAGTACGGCTTCGACGACGCTCGCAATGTGCTCGAACGGGCGAGTGCTCGTGAGACGGCCGCTCGTGTCGCCGTCGGCACGGTCGCAAGGGCGTTCCTCCGTCAGGCATTCGGCGTCGAGGTGATCTCGCACGTGGTGTCCATCGGGTCCGCAGCGTCGACGGACGGACTCGTCCCGACCGCGACCGACCTCGCCGCGATCGACGAAAGCCCGGTCCGCGCATTCAGCAAGGAAGCAGAAGCCGCGATGATCGCCGAGATCGAGGCGGCGAAGAAGGACGGCGACACGCTCGGCGGTGTCGTCGAAGTGGTTGTCGAAGGTCTGCCTGTCGGTCTCGGTTCGTTCACCAGCGGCGAGAACCGCCTCGATTCCCGGCTGGCCGGCGCGCTGATGGGAATCCAGGCGATCAAGGGTGTCGAGGTCGGCGACGGTTTCGAGACCGCACGTCGTCGAGGGAGTCAGGCCCACGACGAGATGCGCCCCGGACCGGACGGTGTGCTGCGCTCGACCAACCGGGCAGGTGGTCTCGAAGGTGGCATGACCAACGGCGAAGCGCTGCGGGTCCGCGCCGCGATGAAGCCGATTTCGACTGTGCCGCGGGCGCTTGCGACCGTCGACATGAGCACGGGTGAAGAGGCTGTCGCCATCCATCAGCGCTCGGATGTGTGTGCGGTACCCGCTGCCGGAGTTGTTGCGGAAACCATGGTGGCACTGGTGGTTGCGCAGGCGGCACTCGAGAAGTTCGGGGGCGACTCGCTAGGTGAGACGGTCGCGAACATCACCGGGTACATCAAGGGCACATCGGCCCGCGTACCGCGGTGATACCTCAGAGCCGACGTGCTCGCGCCGTAGCGGCGACGCCGCGCGCCGTGCTGGTCGGACCGCCGGGAGCAGGCAAGTCGACGATCGGTCGTCGGTTGGCCAACGCGCTCGGCGTCGAGTTGTTCGACACCGACGCCGCCATCGAGCGCGACGAGGGCCGCACCATCTCGGAGATCTTCGCGACCGACGGCGAACCCGAGTTCCGCAAGATCGAAGAACGTGTTGTGAAGCAGGCTGTTGCCGAGCAGCAGGGCATCGTGTCGCTCGGCGGTGGTGCGATCCTGTCGAGGTCGACGCGGCAGGCACTCAAAGGTCGGCAGGTTGTCTATCTCGAGATCAGTGTGGCGGAAGGGTTGCGCCGCACGGGTTCCAACAAGTCGCGGCCGTTGCTTGCGGGGGCCGATCCGGCCGCGAAGTATCGAGAACTGATGCGTCGACGCCGACCGCTCTACCGTGAGGTCGCGACGATCAGAGTACGGACCGACGGCCGCAGCCCTGGCCGTGTCGTCAAGCAGATCCTCGCCAAACTCGGTGTGGCAGAACCAGATACCGAACGCCCAACAGAATCGGAGCCAACAACGTGACCGAGCCGGTACGAGTCGAAGTCCGCACAGCGCGGCCCTACCCGGTGATCATCGGGCGTGGTCTGCTCGGCGACCTTGTTGCCGAGCTGTCGGGAACGCGAACGGTCGCCATCTTCCATCAGCCACCGCTCGCGGAGACCGCGGAAGCGGTGCGTGCGGCGTTGAGCGAGAAGGGAATCGACGCGCACCGCATCGAGATTCCCGATGCCGAGGACGGTAAGGATCTCGCTGTCGCCGGGTTCTGCTGGGAGGTCCTCGGCCGTATCGGCCTGACTCGCAGCGACGCGATCGTCAGTCTCGGCGGGGGAGCGGCAACCGATCTCGCGGGCTTCGTCGCGGCGACCTGGATGCGCGGGGTGAAGATCGTGCATGTCCCGACGACGCTGCTCGCGATGGTCGATGCCGCGGTCGGTGGCAAGACCGGTATCAACACCGAAGCAGGCAAAAACCTCGTCGGTGCGATCCACGAGCCCGCTGCCGTACTGATCGACCTCGCGACCCTGGAAACGGTGCCGCGCAACGAGATCATCGCCGGTATGGCAGAGATCATCAAAGCCGGTTTCATCGCCGATCCGGTGATCCTCGAACTGATCGAACGCGACCCCGAGGCTGCGTTAGATCCGACCGGCGAGGTCCTTCCCGAACTGATTCGCAGGTCCGTCGAAGTCAAGGCGAAGGTGGTCGCCGCCGACCTGCACGAGTCGAATCTCCGCGAGATCCTCAATTACGGTCACACCCTCGGCCACGCCATCGAGCGACGCGAGCGGTACAAGTGGCGTCACGGTGCGGCGGTGTCGGTCGGTCTGGTGTTCGCTGCCGAACTCGGTCGCCTTGCCGGTCGCCTCGACGACGCGACCGCCGATCGGCATCGTGCGGTTCTGGAGAGCGTCGGGCTGCCGACCACGTACGACGCCGATGCCCTCGGACAGTTGCTCGAAGGTATGCAGACCGACAAGAAGAGCAGGGCGGGCATTCTGCGGTTCGTCGTGCTCGACGGGCTGGCGAAGCCGGGCAGACTCGAAGGTCCGGATCCCTCGCTCCTTGCTGCGGCATATTCGGCCGTTGCCCGCGATGCGAAACCAGGCGGTGCGGTCCTGCTGTAGCGGGAAAAGTCAGGTCGCACCGGTGTGGCGGTCGGCGATGGCACGGAAGGCCTGCTTGGGCCGGTAGGTGCCGTCTTCGAGTGCAGCCATAACTGCGAAGCCGGCTTTGTCCAGATCGAAGGCCGGATCGGCGCGGTGCACGAAATCGGGCATCGTGAAGGTGAAGACGAAGTAGCCGTGTATGCCCTCGGCGTTGTAGAGGTCGATCAACTCGGTGAGGTAGCGGGCTTGCACCGACTCGTCGCGTGGGTGGTCGCCGCGGATGCGCGGCGGTTTGGCGAACCAGTCGACGATCTGGAAGGAACCCGCGCCACGCTGGTCGGCGGCAGTGAAAGCGCCGCAGCCGAACTCGGAGACGATCATGGGCTTGCCGTGGTCGTGTGCCAGGGCATGCAACCGGTCCCCGTAGGTGGCGTGGTTGCGGGCGGCGCGGTAGAGACTGACGGCGACAAGGTCGAAAACGGACCAGTCCGGATTTTCCCAGGCGGCGGCCGAGTAGGTGATCGGGCCGTGAAAGCGGGGCCTCGCGACGGCGATCGTCCGGGTCAGGAGCTTGTGCAGGCGTCGGTCGATCCTGCGACGCAGCACTCTGCGGTACCGAATGATCAGCCACAGCCGCGCGAACGATTTCGGTCCGGGGACGACGCCGGGCACGGTGTGGGAGAACTCGCTGCCGACCAGGAGCGTGACGCGATCGGGATGGTCGCGACGCAGTGTCTCCGCGGCTTCGGCGAGCTCGGCCAGGTTCGCCAGCATCCACGACTGCGTCCGATCGGTGGCGTCGGGCCGGAGGTAGACGTCCAAGCCGATATCGAGGGCGCAGCGAGCGGCCATGATCAGCTGCGTTGTGTCACGGCACATAAGCATCACCGAATTGCACTGCAGGCCTTCGGCAATGATCGTCAGGTCGCGTTGGATGTCCTCGAGCGCCATCTCGTCGACGAGGTACGAGATGCCGCGGACGTTCACCATACGAGGCTTTCGGTTGACACACCCCGATCCTCGAGAAGAGTGCAGATGCTGTCAAGGTCGAGACGTTCGTCGGTCGAGGCCGAACGAGCACGGCGAATAGAAATGTCGGTACCTCGCACTAAACTTCGCGCACGGCGTCAGGTCGATGCGGGTGGGTTCGAGTTCGGGGGTGTCCTATGTTCATGACCAATTTGACGGTGTCCCATGTCTTGGGCAAGACGTGGAAGCTCAACGCGCCGTTGGTATACAAGGGCAAACGCGACTACTACGTCATCAAGGCAGGGTTCGAGACCGACTTCGCATCGATCCCGAAGCCGATCGCGTGGTTGCTCGACAGTTCGGGCGGCAACTCCGAGGCTGCGGTCCTGCATGATGCTGTCTGGCGAGAGTCGCAAGAGCCGAAGGATATTCGCCGGATCGATCCCTGGAACGCCGACGGTCTGTTCAGACGCGCGCTGCGGGAGACGGGTATGCCTGCGCTCACCAGGGGGCTCATGTGGTGGGGTGTTCGCACCAACGCCGTCGTGCACGGTCGCTTCGGGATCGACGGTCCGTCGTTGCCGATCAAGCTGCTGCAACTCGTCGGTGGTTTTCTGCTCGGTGTGATCACGGTGCTGCCGGTGACGATCGTCGCCGCGATCGGTCTCGTCGCCTACTGGGTGTTCAACTGGATCGCTGCAGCGGTCTGGACGATCTTCGAGCGCTCGCACGGTATGCCGACCAACTGGCCGTGGCTGCCGTTCAGACCGAAGAAAGTCGCAGCGCTGACCTTCGCCGCGACTGCTGCGCCGACCATGTCTTTGGTGGTAGTCCCGATCTGGCAGAGCGCGGAGGTCAAGACGGCGGAGGCTGTCGCATTGGAGAACCTGTTGCTCGCACGCGGTGACACGCCGATCACCAACGCCGAAGTGGATGCGCTGTCCGACCGAACTCAGGCCGAGACGCCGTTGGCAGTGCAGAAGGCGTGGGAGCTGCCTTAAACCGATGCGGTGGTGCGCTCCGATTCGTGGCTTTCGTGTCGCCGTGCCAGGAAGTGGCTGATTCCGATGCCGATCATTGCGGGGATGAAAATCAGCAACAGGGTCCACGCCGCGCCCGAGGTGAGCTCGAAGATGAGCCCTTCGCCGCCGGTGTCGATCTTCGGGAAATGACCGATCACCCAGCACGCGATCCCTGCAGCGACCGCGCCGAGCGCACTCGCGCAGAGCCAACCGATGGTCAGGTCCGCGCCGCCTCTGCCGCTCGGGAAATCGCGTCGATCGGCCTTGGCGTCGGCGTATCCCCACACGCCTGCGATAACGACGACGACGGCGAACAGAGCGAAGCGAGCGATGGAACCGTGCAACGGCCATTGCGCGATCGCGAATCCGAGTACGACCCTGATAACCACGTGCACCAGCGCAAGACCCAGACCACGCAACAACCAAGAATTCATAAATAGAGGTAACCACAGCCGTGGGCTGCCCGCCTGTAGGTTTGTGAAATGTCCGCTGATCACGGTGCTCGACGCGAAGCGTTGCGATGCCTTCTTGTTGGTAACAACGTCGATGCGTTATTGGTCACCGATCTCGTCAACATCCGCTATCTCACCGGGTTCACCGGGTCGAATGCTGCGTTGCTGATTCATACAGGCGATTCACGCACGTCCGAGGATCGCACCGTCATCTGCACCGACGGTCGCTACCTGGCCCAGGTCGCCGCGCAGGTGCCGGACCTTCGCGCGGAGATAGCCCGCGCCAGCGCGCGCCGTTTGGTGGAGCTTGCGCTCGAAACGGACGTCGGGCGGATCGGGTTCGAGAGTCACATCGCGACGGTCGACCAACTCCGCGGGTGGACCGAGCTGAGCACGGCACTCGATTTGGTGCGGACCCCAGGGCTGGTCGAAGAACTGCGCCGAGTCAAGGACGAGCACGAGGTCTCTTTGCTCCGCGCGGCCTGCACTGCAGCGGACAGGGCGCTTGCGGCGTTGCTGGAAGCCGGCGGCCTCGCGCCTGGGCGAACGGAACGTCAAGTCGGCAGGCAGCTGGAATTTCTGATGTTCGAACACGGCGCCGAAGGCGTGTCGTTCGAAACGATCGTCGCGGCCGGTGCCCATTCGGCGATCCCACATCACCGTCCTACCGATGCGCTGTTGGCGCGCGGCGACTTCGTGAAGATCGACTTCGGCGCAATTGTCGGGGGATACCACTCGGACATGACGAGGACCTATGTTCTCGACGCGCCGGCGGCCTGGCAGATCGACGTCTACGACCTGGTTGCGCGTGCGCAGGCAGCGGGTCGAGCTGCACTGCTTCCCGGCGCGGATGTCGTCGATGTGGACGCTGCGGCACGCACGGTCATCGAGGACGCAGGTCACGGTGAGCTGTTTCTCCACGGACTCGGCCACGGTGTCGGGCTGCAGATCCACGAAGCGCCGGGAATCGGCAAGCTCGGCACGGGTACACTTCTTACCGGCGAGGCAGTGACCGTCGAACCTGGTGTGTACTTCTCCGGCCGCGGAGGCGTCCGAATCGAGGACACTCTTGTGGTGCGCGACGAGGGCCCGGAACTGCTCACCCTCACCAGCAAAGACCTGACCGTCGTATAGGGGCGGGTACGAACAACATCACGATGAACGCGTCGAGACAGACGCATTGAGGAGACGCGAAGCAAGTGGCTTCAACCAGCGATTTCAAGAACGGCCTTGTCCTGAACATCGAGGGACAGCTCTGGAACATCATCGAGTTCCAGCACGTCAAGCCAGGCAAGGGTCCCGCGTTCGTGCGGACGAAGCTCAAGAACGTGCTCTCCGGCAAGGTCGTCGACAAGACGTTCAACGCGGGTGTCAAGGTCGAGGTCGCAACTGTCGACCGCCGCGACATGACGTACCTCTACCACGACGGCAGCGACTACGTGTTCATGGACGGCGACACCTACGATCAGCACTCCATCAGCGAGGCGACGATCGGTGACAGCGCACGCTTCCTGCTCGAAAACATGACCGCACAGGTCGCGATTCACGACGGCGCGCCGCTGTACGTCGAGCTCCCGGTCACGGTCGAGCTCGAGGTCAAGCACACCGATCCCGGTCTGCAGGGCGACCGCTCGACCGGTGGAACCAAGCCCGCCACGCTGGAGACAGGCGCCGAGGTGCAGGTTCCGCTGTTCATCAACACCGGCGACAAGCTCAAGATCGACTCGCGCGACGGTAATTACCTCGGCCGCGTGAACAGCTGACCGGTCGAGTGACGGGACAGGAAGTAGTCGTGGCGTCGTCCAGTTCGAACTCCCAGGATCCGGTGGGCCCTTCGGACAAGCCAGCGCCGAAGAAGCTCGGCGCCCGGCACAAGGCTCGGCGTCGCGCTGTCGACCTGCTCTTCGAGGCAGAGGCACGTGACGTCGATCCTGTCGACATGGCCGACGAGCGGGTTCGACTCGCAATCAGCGACGACGCTGTTGCGCCGGTGAACCCCTACGCGGTGACCGTCGTGCGCGGCGTCGCAGAGAATCTCGATCGCATCGACGGGACCATTGCGTCGTATCTGCAGGACTGGACGCTGGACCGCTTGCCCGCGGTCGACCGCGCAATCCTGCGGATCGCCGTGTGGGAACTGTTCCACGCCGACGACGTGCCGCCCGTGGTCGCCGTCGACGAGGCCGTGGAGTTGGCGAAGGAATTGTCGACCGACGATTCGCCATCGTTCATCAACGGAGTTCTCGGACAGGTTGTGCTCGTAGCACCTCAGGTGCGCGCAGCGGCGGCAGCCACTCTGGCCGATCGGCCGGAGGCCTGAGCGGTCAGCTCGGGGCCGGCTCGAACACCGAGACCGTGCCGTCGTACTCGTTGCCCGCGTAGAGCACGTGCGTTATCGGATCGACCGCCATACCTGACGGTCCGTCGGCTGCGGTGATCGTGTTCACCACGGACCGCGATGTCGTGTCGATGACCGAGATCGTGTTGTCCTCGATGTTGCTGACATAGACGACCGCGAGGTCGGAATCTGCGACGACGCCAACCGGAAAGGCGCCGACGGCAACGGTCGCGACAACCGTGTCGGAGCTGGTGTCGAGCACGGAGACCACGTTCGCGTCTTCGTGGGTGACGTACGCGGTCTGTGACGCCGGATCGATCCCGATTCGAGCGGGTTTGTCGGTGACCGGAATCGTCGCACGCACCGCGCGTGTGGACGAGTCGATGACCGAGACGGTGTTGTCGCGCGAATTCGCTACATAGACGGTCTGACTCGACGGATCGCTCGTCACGCCCCACGGGAACGCGCCGACCGTGATGGTGTCGACGACCTCACGGGTCGAGGTATCGACCACGATGACGGTGCCGTCGTCCGGGTTCGAGGCGAACAGCGAGGAAGTACCAGGGTCGACGGCGATACGCGCGATTGCCTTGCCGATGTCGACCGTCGCAGTGACGGAGTCGGTCGAGGCATCGATGACCGACAGGGTGCCGTCGCCGATGTTTGCGACATACAGCGTCTGCGTATCCGAATCGACTGCAAGACCGACCGGTGTCTTTCCGACGTCGATCGAGGTGGTGACCGCACCGGAGTCGACGTCGATGACGGTGATGGACGAATCGTCGGCGTTGGCGGCGTACAACTTGCGCAAATTGGCCTCGATGACGACGGCGACGGGTGTGGTCCCCACCGGAATCGTCGTGGCTATCGAGGCGGCGGGACCGTTGGCGATGGCGGCGCCTGAATCGGCGGTGTCTCCAGGTGTGCTGCTTGCGGTCGAGTCCTTTGCTTTATCGTCGGAGGCGGCAAGTTGCCAAACCGCGAAAGCGCCTGCGAGGGCAAGTATCCCGACGATCGCGGCGACGAGAATCCAGCGCCGTGACTTCGGCGCTGGTGCCGGTGACCGCGAGGGAACCGGTGGCCGTGACAGCGGCGGCACGGGCGGAGGCCCGACCCTCGTCGGCGGCGGTGCTTGCCGACTCGTCTCACGCCGCGTCGGTTGCGGCTGATTCTGTGGCGGCTGATTCTGTCGAGTTGCGTTTGCCCTCGTCTCGCTGAAGTCGATCGTCGGTTCTTCGGCGGGAGGTGGCGGGGGAGTCGGCAGTCTCGGACCGGGAACCGCGCGAAGTGCCTGATAGGCGGCGGCGGCGAGTTCCCCCGCGGTGTCGTAGCGGTCGTTGGGGTTCTTCGCCATCCCGCGTGCGACAACTTCGTCGAATGCGGTCGGGACGCTCGACCGAAGGGCACTCGGCTTCGGCGGTGGTTTGTTCAGATGTCCCGCGACCTGCTGCTCGAGGCTCTTTCCCGGATACGGACGCGACGCGGTGAGGCATTCGTGCAGGACGCAGGCGAGCGCGTACACGTCGGACCGAGCATCGGCCTGCCCGGTGGTGAAGCGCTCGGGAGCCATGTAGGTCATGGTTCCGATGGCGATTCCGGTGCTGGTCAGGTTGGTGTCCCCGGCCGAGCGGGCGATACCGAAGTCGATGAGATAGACGAAGTTCTTCGGCGTGACGAGCATGTTCGACGGTTTGACGTCGCGATGGACCAGGCCTTCGGCATGCGCGGCGTCCAATGCGGACCCGACCTGATCGATGACCGACACCGCGAACCGAGGTGGCATCGGCCCGCTCGCCCGCAGCATGGCTCCGACATCCGTGCCCTCGATGAGGCGCATATCCAGAAAGAGGCGACCGTCGATCTCGCCGAAGTCGTGAATCGGCACGACGTGTGGGTCACGGAGACCTGCGGCGGCATGTGCCTCGCGCCGAAACCGTTCGCGAAACTCTTTGTCGGCGGCCATCTGCTGCGGCAGGACCTTCAATGCGACGATTCGGTCGGTCACGGTGTCGTAGGCCTCGTACACCTGGCCCATACCGCCTTCGCCGATCAACTCCCGAAGGCGATATCGACCGAACGGCGTCTCGTCCACCGAATCTCCCTTGCCCCTGGGCGCTTACAAGCTCAGCAGAGCTTAGCGGGAGTGGCAGTCACTCCGCCGCGTCAGGAACAAGATCCAACCTCGGTTCGGTTCCGTTCCTACCGAGACCGTTCAGGATCGTCGTGATGTCCACACCCGAATTTTCCAGTGTTGCAATGACACTTGCGATTACCTGGGGCGATACGCCGAGGATCGACCCGATCGAGTTGCGGGCGTCGTCGCCGCCGCCGACGATGGAGATGCTCTCGATCTGCCCGACCTGCGCGGCAGCGGCCGACGTCGCATCCACGAGTGTTCGCAGCACGTCCGGAAGCATCTGTAGCCGCGCGGCTTCGGCACCGAACGTGTTCAAGGCTTCGGCAACCTGCTTCTTGCCTGCCGCCTCTGCTTCGAGACGTGCCCGTAAACCGTCGGCCTCTGCCTGGCGTTCGGCTCGCAGCGCCTCAGCGGCGAACTTTCTCGCGTCTGCTTCGGCCGCACCGGTCTGTCGTGCGGTTTCCGCTGTTGCCTCGGCACGCAGGATCGACGATCGACGTTCACCTTCGGCGCGTGCGATCGCTGCCTGGCGCTCGGCCTCGGCGGGAGCGATCACGTCGGCCTGCAGCGCTGCCTGTGCCTGCTGTGCGCGTTTCTGCTCGACGATGGTCCGTGCCTCTACGCGGGCGGCTTCGGCCTGTTCCTTCGCGATACCGACGGCCTTTTCGGCGGTGGCCTGCGCCAGTGGACCGGCCTGGTCTGCTTCGGCGTTTTCGGCTTCGGTGCGGGCACGCAACCGTGCGAGTTCGACATCGCGCTGTTGGTTGGCGGTCGCGATGGCGGTGTCGGCCTCCGCCTGGGCGATCGAACCTGCTTGGCGGGCGCGGGCCGACTGGATTTGCGAATCACGCTCGGCCTCGGCCGTTCCGATGATGGCGTCACGTCGGACCTCGGCGATTCGGCGCTGGCCGAGCGATTCCAGGTAGCCGTTCTTGTCGGAGATTCCGGCGATCTTCAGAACGTCGACCTCCATGCCGATCCTGGCGAGGTCGCTGCCCGCCTCCTCGACGACACTGCGTGCGAGGGTGTCCCGATTCGAATTGAGATCTTCGACGGTCATCGTCGCGGTGATACCGCGCAGGCTGCCGGACAGAATTTCGTTGATCTGACGTTGCAATTCGTGCAGGTCGGCGGTCAGGAAGCGTTGCACCGCGGTCTGGACCGCTTCGTCGTTGGAGCCGATTCGGACAAGTCCGACTGCCTCGACGCTGACAGGAACGCCGTTGTTGGACAACGCATTCTGCAGGTTGATGTTCACGTTGAACGGCTCGAGCGACATCTTGTCGACCCGTTCGATACCGGGGATTCGCAGGCGGGCGCCGCCGCGCACAACCTTCGGGGTGCCACGGCCGGTGAACACGGCGACTTCGTTGGGCGGCACCTTGATGTAGTTCTTCACATAGATCAGAGGCAGAGCGACGAAGATGATGAGGGCCGCGATGGCGGCGATGATGACAATCGTCAGCATTCGTTGGTCCTTCGGGTGAGGTCTGGAACTGCTAGATCTCCGGTACGGCTAGATCTCCGGAACACCGACGACGTGTACGAACTCGTCGTCGACGTCGGTTATGTAGATCCGGCTCGCGGTGGGTAGGACATTCGGTTCGGCGCTCTTGGCCTTGGCTCGTACTCGGCTGCCGTCGGGATCGACGAACGACACCTCACCCCAGCCGTCGACGGGAATCGACAGTTCGACCCGGCCGAGCAGACCTATGTAGGAACTGCGCCCGAAGTGCGAATTCGACTGCTGGCGCTGCAGGTAGGGGAGTAGCAATCCGCGAAAGAGGGCGACAAGCCCGACGGAGGCGGCCGCGCCGACCGAAATCTGCAGAGCGTCACCGCCGCCGGCGAACTTTGTTCCGAGGCCGCCCGCACCGAAGCCGAAGATCGCCGTAGCGATCGTCGTGAGACTGAGAAACGATATGCCGTCGCCGTGCCCGCCGGCGCCGATCTGGTGGTCGCCACCGAATTCCCCGACGACCAGGCTCCCCGCGAGCGCGACAACGCCTACGGCGAAACATGCGATCAGAACCGCAGTCAAACTTCCCCCTCACGCCGACGTCGAGACCAGGATATCTGGACATGCGCCCCGCGCTGCTAAGGTTATGGCCGATAAGACATCCTTTAACGATCCGTCCAGTGAGGCGGAGAAGGAGGTCGGAGAATGCGTATGCCCGATAAATCGGTCTCCGAACATGCGGGAGCGGTCGATTCGTCGACTCGCCACAGTCCTGAATGGGCAGCGTCTGCCCGTGAACTGCTGTCCTCGGCAGATGTCGCGCGGACGGTCGCGCGGATGGCGCACCAGATCATCGAGAAGACTGCACTCGATTCCGACGATCCCGCTGTCGCCAGGGTTGTTCTGGTCGGAATCCCGACTCGCGGAACCACACTCGCGGTTCGGCTCGCGAACAAGATCGAAGAGTTCTCCGGCGTGCGGCCGGCTCTCGGATCCCTCGACATCACGCTCTACCGCGACGATCTTCGCAACAAACCCCACCGTCCGCTCGAACGGACCTCGGTGCCCGAGGGCGGGATCGAGGACGCACTTGTCGTCCTCGTCGACGACGTCCTGTTCTCCGGTCGGACCATCCGGTCCGCGCTGGACGCGCTGCGGGATCTCGGTCGAGCACGAGCCGTACAGCTCGCCGTGCTGGTCGACCGCGGTCACCGTGAGCTTCCTTTGCGCGCCGACTACGTCGGCAAGAACGTCCCTACCTCCCGAAGCGAAGACGTTTCGGTGCTGTTCAGCGAGCACGACGGGCGCGACGCGGTGCTGATCCACGGCGCAAAGTCCGTCGAGGACACGCAGGCATGAAACACCTACTTTCCGTGTCCGATCTCACCCGCGACAGTGCGACGGCTTTGCTCGACGATGCCGAGCGCTTCGAGCAGGCACTCCTCGGTCGCGAGGTGCGCAAGTTGCCGACCCTGCGAGGTCGCACCGTGATGACGGTGTTCTACGAGAACTCGACGCGAACCCGAGTGTCCTTCGAGGTCGCGGGCAAGTGGATGAGTGCGGACGTCATCAACGTCAGCGCAAGCAGTTCCTCGGTGTCGAAGGGCGAATCCCTGCGCGACACCGCGATGACCCTGCACGCTGCAGGTGCCGATGCGCTGATCGTGCGACACCCCGCATCCGGTGCCGCACACCAGATCGCCGCGTGGACGAATGTCGACGGCGACGGACCCTCGGTCATCAATGCCGGTGACGGGACGCACGAACACCCGACCCAGGCGTTGCTCGACGCGCTGACGCTGCGGCAGCGGCTCGGCAGCATCGAAGGCAAGCGGGTCGTGATCGTCGGCGACATCCTGCACAGTCGCGTCGCGCGCTCGAATGCGTTTCTGCTGGCGAAACTCGGCGCCGAGGTTGTGCTCGTCGCACCGCGGACCCTGCTGCCGAACGGTGTCGACACCTGGCCGGTGACCGTGTCGTCGTCTATCGACGCAGAGTTGGCCGGCGCCGACGCAGTACTGCTGCTGCGAGTACAGGCCGAGCGGATGAACGGCGGCTTCTTTCCTTCTCCGCGTGAGTACTCGGTGCGCTTCGGGTTGTCCGAGAAGCGACTCGGGCAGCTCGCAGAACATGCGGTCGTCCTGCATCCCGGCCCGATGCTGCGGGGCATGGAGATCGCGTCGTCGGTTGCCGATTCGTCGAAAACAGCTGTATTGCAACAGGTTACGAACGGAGTTCACATGCGGATGGCGGTCCTGTTCCGCCTTCTCGTCGGCACGGACGAGGTGGTCGCGTGAGCGGGGTGCTCATTCGAAACGCTCGTCCGTACGGTGAGGGCGACAACGTCGATCTGAGGCTGGCAGACGGCGAGATCGTCGCCATCGGCACCGGACTCGATGCCGAGGAGCACGACGAGATCATCGAGGCCGACGGCCAGGTGCTGCTGCCAGGTTTCGTGGACCTGCACACCCATCTGCGCGAGCCAGGCCGCGAGGACACCGAGACGATCGAATCCGGTTCGGCGGCTGCGGCTCTCGGCGGATTCACCGCGGTGTTCGCGATGGCCAACACCAACCCGGTCGCCGATTCGGTTGTCGTCACCGACCACGTGTGGCGGCGCGGACAGGAGGTCGGACTTGTCGACGTCCATCCGGTCGGCGCGGTCACGGTGGGTCTTGCGGGCAAGCAACTCGCCGAAATGGGCACCATGGCAGCCGGTGTCGGTGCCGTGCGAATGTTCTCCGACGACGGGCACTGCGTCGACGATCCGCTGCTCATGCGGCGGGCGCTGGAATACGCGAGTTCGCTCGGCGTCCTGATCGCGCAGCATGCGGAGGAACCGCGGCTGACCGTCGGTGCCGTCGCGCACGAGGGACCGACCGCCGCGAAACTCGGCCTCGCAGGCTGGCCGCGGGCAGCCGAGGAGTCGATCGTCGCGCGTGACGCACTGCTCGCGCGCGATGCGAACACCCGGGTTCACATCTGCCACGCCTCGACGGCAGGGACCGTCGAATTGGTGAAATGGGCCAAGGGGCAGGGTATTTCGATCACCGCCGAGGTCACCCCGCATCATCTGCTGCTCGACGACTCCAGGCTGGAGACCTACGACGCCGTCAACAAGGTCAATCCGCCGCTACGCGAAGCGACCGACGTCGCTGCATTGCGCCAAGGCTTGGCCGACGGTGTGATCGACTGCGTCGCAACCGATCACGCGCCGCATGCCGAACAGGACAAGTGCTGCGAATTCGCGGTTGCACGGCCGGGCATGCTCGGCCTCGAAACAGCGCTCTCGATCGTCGTCGAGACGATGGTCGCTCCCGGCCTGCTTGACTGGCGCGGCGTCGCGCGGGTGCTGAGCGAACGGCCCGCCGAGATCGTCGGGCTGCCGGATCAGGGCCGACCGATCGAGATCGGCGAGCCGGCCAACCTCGTTCTGGTCGACCCGAACGCGAGTTGGACCGTCACCAGCAAAGACCTTGCAAGCATTTCGGCCAACACCCCGTACGAATCGATGACGCTTCCGGCGCGGGTCACAGCGACGTTTCTGCGCGGTCGGGTGACCGCACAGGCCGGGCATGTTCGAAAGAGGGACTGACATGGAAAGAACACTGCTTGTTCTCGCGTGCATCGCAGTCGGTGTGTTCCTGTTCTGGCTGATGTACCGAGGCTGGAAGAATCGAGCGGCTCGCCAGGCACCGCTGCTCGGCGAACTTCCCGCCGTGCCGCGCGACCTCGGCGCACAACTTCTGGAGCCGACAACGGGTCTCTACGTCGGCAGCACGATCGCGCCGAGCTGGCAGGACCGAATTGCGGTCGGCGACCTCGGCTTCCGCTCGACCGCCGAGATAACGAGATTCGAAAACGGCGTGCTGCTCGAGCGCACAGGAGCATCGAACATCTGGATACCGGCCAAGTCGGTCCAGGCGATTCGCACCGATAGGGCGCTCGCCGGAAAAGTGATGACCAAGGACGGACTGCTTGTCATCCGCTGGGTCCTACCGACCGGCACCGAGATCGACACCGGCTTCCGTGCCGACGACAAGTCGGTCTACCCGAACTGGACCGCAACGGTCACCGACACCAGCGATCGGGTCGTCGACCCGGTCGTATTGAACGGAGAACTCGAATGAGCCGTACCCCGGCTGCGTTCGTCCTGGAGGACGGCCGCGTTTTCAACGGCTCCGCATTCGGAGCGGTTGGCCAGACCCTTGGCGAGGCCGTCTTCTGCACCGGTATGACCGGGTACCAGGAGACGCTGACCGATCCCAGCTATCACCGTCAGATCGTGGTCGCGACCGCACCGCAGATCGGCAACACCGGCTGGAACGGTGAAGACAACGAGTCGGTCGGTCCGACCGGTGACCAAGCAGAGTCGAAGATCTGGGTCGCGGGCTACGCGATCCGGGATCCATCCCGACGCACGTCGAACTGGCGGGCCACCGGCTCGCTCGAAGACGAACTGGTCCGCCAAGACGTCGTCGGCATCTCCGACATCGACACGCGGGCGTTGGTACGGCATCTGCGGACGCGCGGTTCCATGCGCGCAGGCATCTTCTCCGGCGACGCACTTGCCGAGCGTGAGCAACTCGTCCAGCGCGTGCAGGACCAGCCTTCGATGCTCGGCGCCGACCTCGCGACCGAGGTCAGCACAACCTCCGGCTACACCATCGAGCCGGTCGGCGAGGCACGCTTCACCGTTGTGGCCGTCGACCTGGGTATCAAGACGAACACGCCGAGGATGTTCGCCGACCGCGGGATCAGGGTCCACGTCGTCTCGGCGAACGCCGACCTCGACGCGATCCTCGAACACAAACCCGACGGTGTGTTCCTGTCGAACGGTCCTGGTGACCCCGCAACCGCGGGCGGTGCGGTTGCACTCACCAAAGGTGTTCTCGACAAGGGTATTCCGCTCTTCGGAATCTGCTTCGGCAACCAGATCCTCGGCCGAGCACTCGGGCGCGAGACCTACAAGATGAAGTTCGGTCACCGTGGGATGAACATCCCGGTCATCGAGCACGAGACCGGCCGGATCTCCATCACCGCGCAGAACCACGGCTTCGCGCTGGAAGGCGAACCGGGGGAGCAGTTCGATACCCCGTTCGGCCGCGCGGTGGTCAGCCACGCCTGCGCGAACGACAACACCGTCGAAGGTGTGCGACTGCTCGACGACCGCGCCTTCTCGGTGCAGTACCACCCAGAAGCCGCAGCGGGACCGCACGATGCCGCGTACCTGTTCGATCGATTCACGGGCATCCTCGAGGGGGCACACAAGTAATGCCGAAGCGCACAGATCTTCAGCACATCCTCGTTATCGGTTCCGGTCCGATCGTGATCGGCCAAGCGTGCGAGTTCGACTATTCGGGAACGCAGGCCTGCCGCGTCCTTCGCGACGAGGGTCTTCGAGTCTCGCTGGTCAACTCGAATCCGGCGACGATCATGACCGACCCCGAGTTCGCCGATGCCACCTACGTCGAGCCGATCACGGCCGAGTTCGTCGAGAAGGTCATCGCGAAGGAGCGGCCCGACGCGATTCTCGCCACCCTCGGCGGCCAGACAGCACTCAACTGCGCTGTGGCACTGCATGAGCGGGGAATTCTCGAGAAGTACAACGTCGAACTCATCGGTGCCGACTTCGACGCGATTCAGCGTGGCGAGGACCGCCAGAAGTTCAAGGACATCGTCGCCAAGGTCGGCGGCGAATCCGCCAAGTCCGCGGTCTGCTACACGATGGACGAGGTCCACAAGACGGTCGCCGAACTCGGCTTCCCCGTTGTCGTTCGCCCCAGCTTCACCATGGGCGGCCTCGGTTCCGGCATGGCATACAACGACGACGATCTCGACCGCATCGCAGGTGGTGGTCTCGCCGCGTCGCCGACCGCGAACGTGCTTATCGAGGAGTCGATCCTCGGCTGGAAAGAGTTCGAACTCGAACTGATGCGGGACAGCCGTGACAACGTCGTCGTCGTCTGCTCGATCGAGAACGTCGACCCCATGGGCGTCCATACCGGCGACTCCGTCACTGTCGCACCGGCTCTCACGCTCACCGACCGCGAATACCAGAAGATGCGCGACCTCGGTATCGCGATTCTGCGTGAGGTCGGCGTCGACACCGGCGGTTGCAACATCCAGTTCGCGATCGATCCGAGCGATGGTCGACTGATCGTCATCGAGATGAACCCGCGCGTCTCGCGGTCGAGCGCATTGGCTTCCAAGGCAACGGGTTTCCCGATCGCCAAGATCGCAGCCAAGCTCGCTGTCGGGTACACCCTCGACGAGATCGTCAACGACATCACGAAGGAAACGCCTGCCTGTTTCGAGCCGACGCTCGACTACATCGTGGTCAAGGCCCCTCGCTTCGCATTCGAGAAGTTCCCCGGTGCCGACCCGACGCTCACGACGACCATGAAGTCCGTCGGCGAGGCAATGTCGTTGGGCCGCAACTTCTCCGAAGCCCTCGGCAAGGTGCTGCGGTCGCTGGAGACCAAGTCGACCGGTTTCTGGACGACCGACGACGGTAAGTGGGCGCCCGCCGACGACACCGCCACCGCCCGCGCCGCCGCGGCCGACGCGATCCTCGAGGACCTGCGTACGCCGACCGAGGGTCGGATCTATCAGGTCGAGCGCGCCTTGCGCCTCGGTGCCGACGTCGAGGCCGTCGCGAAGGCGTCCGGCATCGATCCGTGGTTCGTCGAAGAGGTCAACGGCCTCGTGCAGTTGCGGCAGGATCTGCTCGACGCGCCGGTGCTCGACGAAGCGTTGCTGCGGCGGTGCAAGCATGCCGGGCTGTCGGATCGTCAGGTCGCCGCACTGCGACCGGAACTGGCAGGCGAGGGTGGCGTGCGCACACTCCGGCACCGGCTCGGCGTTCGGCCGGTCTACAAGACGGTGGACACCTGCGCGGCGGAGTTCGAAGCGAAGACTCCTTATCACTACTCGACCTACGAGCTCGATCCGGAAGCGGAGTCCGAGGTCGCACCGCAGACCGAACGCGGCAAGGTCATCATTCTCGGTTCCGGCCCGAACCGAATCGGGCAGGGCATCGAGTTCGACTACTCGTGTGTGCACGCGGCGACGACGTTGTCGCAGGCCGGCTACGAGACCGTCATGGTCAACTGCAATCCGGAAACCGTCTCCACCGACTACGACACCGCCGACCGGCTCTACTTCGAACCGCTGACATTCGAAGACGTGCTCGAGGTTTATCACGCCGAATCCGAATCGGGTCGTGGTGGACCGGGCGTCGTCGGGGTGATCGTGCAGCTCGGCGGGCAGACCCCGCTCGGGCTCGCGCAGCGACTCGCCGATGCGGGCGTCCCGATCGTCGGAACGAGCCCGGCCGCGATCGATCTCGCCGAGGACCGTGGCGAGTTCGGCGAGGTGCTTGCCCAAGCCGGGCTGCCCGCGCCCAAGTTCGGCACGGCGACCACGTTCGACCAGGCCAAGAAGATCGCCTCCGAGATCGGCTACCCGGTGCTCGTGCGCCCGTCCTACGTGCTCGGCGGCCGCGGCATGGAGATCGTCTACGACGAGGCGTCGCTGGAGGGTTACATTTCGCGGGCAACCGAGATAACGCCCGAGCATCCGGTGCTGGTCGACCGCTTCCTGGAAGACGCGATCGAAATCGACGTCGACGCACTCTGCGACGGCACCGAGGTCTACCTCGGCGGCGTGATGGAACACATCGAGGAGGCCGGTATCCACTCCGGCGACTCCGCCTGCGCGCTGCCTCCGATCACGTTGGGCCGCAGCGACATCGATGCGGTCCGCCGCTCGACCGAAGCCCTCGCCAAGGGCATCGGCGTCAAGGGCCTGATGAACGTGCAGTACGCGCTCAAGGACGACGTGCTCTACGTCCTCGAGGCGAACCCGCGTGCCTCGCGGACCGTGCCCTTCGTCTCGAAGGCCACCGCGGTGCCGCTCGCAAAGGCTGCTGCTCGAATCATGATGGGCGCCACCATCGCCGACCTCCGCGCGGACGGCATGCTGCCTGCGACGGGTGACGGCGGTCAGGTCGCAGCGACCGCGCCTGTCGCGGTCAAGGAAGCGGTCCTGCCGTTCAACCGGTTCCGCCGCGCCGACGGCAGCAATGTCGACTCGCTGCTCAGCCCGGAGATGAAGTCGACCGGCGAGGTCATGGGTATCGACTCCGACTTCGGTCGGGCGTTCGCGAAATCGCAGACCGCCGCCTACGGGTCGCTACCCGTCGAAGGCGCGGTGTTCGTCTCGATCGCCAACCGGGACAAGCGGTCGATGGTATTCCCCGTGAAACGCTTGGCAGACTTGGGTTTCCGGATCCTTGCCACAGAGGGAACCGCGGAAATGTTGCGGCGCAACGGAATACCGTGTGAGAACGTTCGCAAGGTGTCGGACGTGCTGCCCGACGGCGAGCCGAACATTGTCGATCAGATCAAGGACGGCGAGGTCGACATGGTGTTCAACACACCGTTCGGCAACTCGGGTCCGCGCATCGACGGCTACGAAATCCGCAGTGCCGCAGTGATGGTGAACATTCCCTGCATCACAACCGTGCAGGGCGCCGCGGCGGCGGTGCAGGGCATCGAAGCGACGATACGTGGCGACATCGGCGTCAGATCGCTGCAGGAGCAACACGCCGAACTCCGGGAGCCGGTCGGAAAATGAAAACCTTCGGACCGCGTTTGCAGGCCGCGATGGCCGAGCTCGGACCGGTGTGTGTCGGCATCGACCCGCATCCCGAGCTGATGCAAGCGTGGGAGCTACCGGTCACCGCCGAAGGTCTCGAGCAGTTCGCAGAGATCTGTGTCGAGGCTTTCGACGGACTGGTTGCACTCGTCAAACCGCAGGTCGCGTTTTTCGAGGCTTTCGGATCACAGGGGATCGCGGTGCTCGAGCGCACGATCAGCGTGCTGCGGGCCTCGGGGACCCTTGTGCTCGCGGACGCGAAGCGCGGCGATATCGGATCGACGATGGCGGCCTACGCCAGGACGTGGCTCGACGACGAATCGCCACTGTGTTCCGACGCGGTCACGGTGTCGCCGTTTCTCGGCTTCGGATCACTCGAGCCTGCGCTCGACCTGGCAAGTCGGAACAACCACGGTGTGTTCGTCCTCGCAGCCACGTCGAATCCGGAGGGCGCGCAGGTGCAACTCGCCCGCAACACCGACGGCCGCAGCGTCAGTCAGACGATCGTCGACGAGGTCGCGGCGCGCAACGTCGGCGAGCAGCTCGGGTCGGTCGGCATCGTGCTCGGCGCAACACTTGCCAGCGCACCCGATCTGACCGAGCTGAACGGTCCGATCCTGCTCCCCGGCGTCGGGGCACAGGGCGGGGGACCGGACGAGGTCCGCAAACTGGTCGGCACACATGGTCGTGCCGCAGTACCGAGTGCATCGCGCGAGATCCTGCGCGAGGGACCGTCCGTGACCGCGCTACGCGACGCGTTGGCGCGGACAACGGACAGTTTCGCTTTCTTGCAGGAGTAGGTGATTCCTCAGATCAGGGTCGCAGCGAAGTCGAGCGTTCTTTCCTGTTCGACGAACGGAACGACCACGAACTCGGTGACGCCGATTTCCGCGAACTGCTCGATGCGGTCCTTGACGGTCGCCTCGTTGCCGACGATCGCGACGTCGGCAGGACCTCCGGCATTCTCACGATCGAGCATCGCCCGATACGACGGCAGATGGCCGTACACCGCGAACGCTTTCGCCGCGACGGCACGCGCAGCGTCGGGGTCGTCGGTGACGGCAACGGGGAGCGCGGCGACAACCTGCGGTTGCGGGCGTCCAGCGGCGGTTGCGCCCGCCTGAATGGACGGTATGACGTGGTTACGCAGGGTTTCCAGCCCGGTGACCCACGTCGTCGTTCCTTCGGTCAGGCGGCCTGCCAGGTCCAGCAGTTTCGGACCGAGGGCGGCGACGAGAACCGGAACAGGGTCCGACGGCACGTCGAGGGCGATCTTTCCGGTCAGCGTTTCGCCCTCGAACTCCGCAACCTCACCGCGGACCAGCGGCAGCAGGATCGAAAGATATTCGCGCAGGTGTCGGACTTCGCCCCACTTCATTCCGAGCATTCCCTCGATGACGACCTTGTGCGACAGCCCGACTCCGAGGGTGAATCGGCCACCTGACGCCTGCTGGACGGTCCGTGCCTGGATGGCCATCGACGTCGGATGCCGAGGGTAGGTGGGAACGACCGCGGTGCCGAGCTCGATACGGGACACCTCACGACCGGCGATCGCGAGTGTCGTCATGGCGTCGATCGCAAAGATCTGCGGCATCCACGCGCGGGCGAATCCGCGCTCCTCGGCGTCGCGAATCCGTTCGACCGCCTTGTCGATCCGACCCTCTTGCACGAACACACCGATCTTCATTTGTTGCGCCTTTCGATGGTGGCCGACTTCGGTGAATTCGAGGCTAGTCACCCGTCCCCGCTCGCAATATCCGGGCTCCGACACTGCTCGAAGCGCCCGCGACCTGCGTCGACCGTCGTATTTTGCACATGGCGATGTCGGTCGGGGGTGTCGCATGTGCGCGGAATTCGAAAATGGTTGCGACAGGGACCCGCGAGGTGAGCTGGAGTCACTCGCCCGGCTCGTCCGCGCAGCCGCCGGATCGACTGTCATCGCAGGTCAGAGTGCTGGCGATGGACACGGAGGCGGCGGGTGTCAACTGCTTCGAAAACCAACTTCGGGTTGGATTATCGGGTGTCGCGGGGAGCCGACTCGCCGGGACAACACACCGGAAATGCCGCCTGACCAGGGGGGTGGGTTCGCAATCGCCGCTCGCCGTGGGTACGGTCGCAAAGGCTGCTGGCGAAATCATTCGACGAGCCAGCGGCGTAGACCAAATGCAAACGATGAGACGGAGGAACCGTGGCCCTTCCCCAGTTGACTGCTGAGCAGCGTGCTGCTGCTTTGGAGAAGGCGGCTGCCGCTCGTCGCGCCAGGGCTGAGCTCAAGGAGCGCCTGAAGCGCGGTGGCACCGACCTTAAGCAGGTGCTCACCGACGCCGAGAAGGACGAGATCCTCGGCAAGATGAAGGTGTCGGCACTGCTCGAAGCTCTGCCCAAGGTGGGCAAAGTAAAGGCGCAGGAAATCATGACCGAGTTGGAGATCGCTCCGACTCGCCGCTTGCGTGGCCTCGGCGATCGGCAGCGCAAGGCGCTGCTCGCCAGGTTCGATTTCGACTCCTGACGATCAACGTGGCCAGTGATGGCCGACCGTCGAATATGAGTGATGTGCGGAGGGGCCGGCTGGTAGTTCTGGTCGGCCCCTCAGCTGTCGGCAAGTCGACCGTCGTCCGGTGCGTTCGCGAGCAGGTACCCAACCTGACGTTCAGTGTCTCCGCTACGACGCGGTCGCCGCGCCCCGGAGAGGTCGACGGCGTCGACTACACCTTCGTGACGCGCGCCGAGTTCGACCGCATGATCGCCGAGGGTGAGCTGCTCGAATGGGCAGATATCCATGGTGGCCTGCAGCGATCCGGGACTCCCGCGAAACCCATCGAGGCTGCGATGAGTGCCGGTAAGCCGGTCCTGATCGAAGTCGATCTCGCCGGCGCCCGCGCGGTGCGAGCCGCCCTTCCCGAAGCGGTGCTCGTGTTCATGGCACCGCCGAGTTGGGACGAACTGGTCGCGCGATTGACTTCGCGTGGCACCGAGTCGGCAGCGGTTATCGAGCGTAGGCTCGAGACTGCACGGATCGAATTGGCCGCTCAGGACGAGTTCCAAGCGGTCATAGTGAACGACGAGGTGCAAAAGTCCTGCGAGGAGTTGGTATCCTTGTTGGTTGGACGGCCGTCTCAGTCGGTCGGTCCCTAGTTACTACACCAGATAACACTTCCTCAGGAGCAACCGAGTGAGCAGTAATTCAGCAGCAGTGTCCGACGCCGAAGGCCGTGGAGTTCTGCCTGCGTACGACACCCCGCTCGGCATCACCAACCCGCCGATCGACGAGTTGCTCGCACGTACGTCGTCCAAGTACGCCTTGGTGATCTACGCGGCGAAGCGCGCGCGGCAGATCAACGACTACTACAACCAGCTCGGCGACGGCATCCTCGAATACGTGGGTCCCCTGGTCGAGCCGGGCCTGCAGGAGAAGCCGCTGTCGATCGCGATGCGCGAGATCCACGGCGACCTGCTCGAGCACACCGAAGGCGAGTGACCGAAGAAAAGTCCCCGCGGTGACTCCTACAACTGCCGTGACGCGGACGCCGTCGGCGAAACGAATCGTCGTCGGTGTCGGTGGCGGCATCGCCGCGTACAAAAGTTGCTCGCTCATCCGAAGTTTCACGGAGAGCGGGCACCAGGTACGCGTGATCCCGACCGAATCGGCTCTGGAATTCATCGGGCGGGCGACTTTCGAGGCGCTGTCCGGCAATCCGGTGCACACCGACGTCTTCACCGACGTTCCGAAGGTGCCGCACGTCCGGATCGGGCAGGAAGCCGACCTGATCGTGATTGCGCCTGCCACAGCCGATCTTATGGCGCGTGCCGTCGGCGGACGCGCGGACGACCTGTTGACGGCGACGCTGCTGACCGCGCGCTGTCCGGTGATGTTCGTGCCTGCTATGCACACCGAGATGTGGGAGCACCCTGCCACCGTCGCCAATGTTGCGACGCTGCGCGAGCGCGGCGCGACCGTCGTCGAACCCGCGTCCGGGCGTTTGACCGGCTCGGACACCGGTGCGGGCAGGTTGCCCGAACCCGAAGAAATCTTTGCGTTGGCGTCGTTGCTGATCGAACGGTCCGACGCCTTGCCGCGCGACCTGGTCGGTCGCCGCGTCGTCGTCTCGGCAGGCGGTACCCGCGAACCGTTGGATCCGGTCCGCTTTCTCGGTAATCGCAGTTCAGGCAAGCAGGGGTACGCGATCGCGCGACTCGCCGCACAGCGGGGCGCGGATGTGACGTTGATCTCCGGCATCACGTCCGGAGTCGCAGTCCCAGCGGCCGTCGATGTCGTTCACGTTCAGACCGCCGAGCAGATGCGCGAAGCCGTCGACAAGCAGGCTCTCGGAGCCGACGCCGTCATCATGTCTGCTGCAGTCGCCGACTTCCGCCCGACGACCGTTGCGACGTCGAAGATCAAGAAGGGCGCCGACGAGCCCGACACGATCCCGCTCACCCGCAACGACGACATCCTCGCGGGTCTCGTGCAGGCTCGACGCGATGGCGTTTTGGCTGCTGCCACAGCGATCGTCGGCTTTGCCGCCGAAACGGGCGACGCGAACGGCGACGTTCTCACCCATGCACGGGCCAAATTGGCACGCAAGGGCTGCGACCTGCTCGTGGTGAATCCGGTCGGTGACGGCAAGGCTTTCGAGGTCGACAGCAACGACGGTTGGCTACTCACCGCAGACGGCCGTGAACAGGCTCTCGATCACGGTTCCAAAGCTTTGATGGCCAGCCGGGTGCTCGATGCTTTGACCGTCTTGCTGAACCGCCCATCCAAGTAGGCGGGTTTACCGAATACCCTGATGGCAACACTGGACACAGCGCCTGCGCTCGTTAAGGTCGTAAGTCCGCCACAAATCTTTGAGCCGCATACCGAGAGGGAAATCTGTGAGCAAGTCCGGAAGCCGCCTATTCACCAGCGAGTCAGTGACTGAAGGCCACCCGGACAAGATCTGTGACGCCATAAGTGATTCGATTCTCGACGCACTGCTGACCGCGGATCCGTACAGCCGGGTCGCCGTCGAGACGTTGGTGACGACCGGTCAGGTACATGTCGCGGGCGAGGTCACGACCTCGGCGTATGCAGACATCCCGAAGATCGTGCGCGACAAGGTTCTCGAAATCGGGTACGACTCGTCGGCCAAGGGCTTCGACGGCAATTCCTGTGGTGTCAACGTCGCGATCGGCGCGCAGTCGCCCGAAATCGCGCAGGGTGTCGACCATTCCCACGAAGCACGGGTCGACGGTGCGTCCGACGACGAGATCGACCGCCAGGGTGCAGGCGACCAGGGCTTGATGTTCGGTTACGCCACCGTCGAGACCCCGGAACTGATGCCGTTGCCGATCGCGCTGGCACACAGGCTTGCTCGCCGCCTCACCGAGGTCCGCAAGAGCGGCATCCTGCCCTACCTGCGCCCGGACGGAAAGACGCAGGTCACCATCGAATACGACGGTGACGCCGCGGTCCGGCTCGATACCGTCGTGATCTCGACGCAGCACGCTGCCGACATCGATCTCGACAACCTGCTGACCCCGGACATTCGTGACCAGGTCCTCGGCTCGGTGCTCGGCGATCTGGATCTGCCGTCGCTGGATACGTCGAATGTTCGACTTCTCGTGAATCCGACCGGCCGCTTCGTTCTCGGTGGACCGATGGGCGACGCCGGTCTGACCGGCCGAAAGATCATCGTCGACACCTACGGCGGCATGGCACGCCACGGCGGCGGTGCATTCTCCGGCAAGGATCCGTCGAAGGTGGACCGCTCGGCCGCGTACGCGATGCGCTGGGTTGCGAAGAACGCGATTGCTGCCGGCCTCGCCGACCGCATCGAGGTCCAGGTTGCCTACGCCATCGGCAAGGCAGCACCGGTCGGTCTGTTCGTCGAGACGTTCGGCACCGAGAAGACCGATCCTGCCAAGATTCAGCAGGCGATCATCGAGGTGTTCGACCTGCGTCCCGGCGCAATCATCCGTGACCTCGACCTGCTGCGTCCGATCTATGCGCCGACCGCTGCGTACGGACACTTCGGTCGGACCGACATCGATCTGCCGTGGGAGCACACCGACCGCGCGGACAAGTTGCGCTCAGCGGCCGGTCTCTGACGTCACCTGGTTCTGCTAAACATGCACGGGTGACCGCCGAGCAGCTACCCATCGCCCGGGTGCTGCCGTTGCTTCCGCTCGCGCACCTGGATCGGGAGTTCGACTATCTCGTTCCGGCGGAGTTCGACGAGGCAGCGCAACCCGGTGTGCGGGTTCGTATTCGCTTCGCGGGCAGACTGGTCGACGGTTACCTGCTCGAACGTGTGCCGTCGAGCGACCATCAGGGCAAACTGGGTTCGCTCGACCGTGTCGTCTCGTCGGAGCGGGTGCTGACGCCGGAGATCGCCACGTTGGCGACGCTGGTCGCGGCCCGCTACGCCGGAACGCGCTCGGATGTTCTGCGTCTTGCAATTCCGCCCCGACACGCGCGGACGGAAAACGAGGAACAAGCGCCTGTCCCGGCGGCGGAGGTCACTTCGATCGACACGGCGGCGTGGGACCGATATTCGCACGGCTCGGCCTTTGTCGAAGCGCTCGCCGCCGGGCGAGCGCCCCGAGCAGCGTGGCAGGCGCTACCGGGAGAGGACTGGCCGCGACGTCTTGCCGAGTTGGCTGCGACGGTCGTCGAACGTGGCGAACAAGCGGTCCTCGTCGTGCCCGATCAGCGGGATCTCGATCGTGTGCATGCCGCGTGCGTCGACCTGGTCGGCAAATCCAGAGCAGTCGCTCTTGCGGCTGGTCTTGGTCCCGCGGCCCGCTATCGCCGTTGGTTGGCGGCGTTGCGTGGGACTGCGGCGATTGTCGTCGGCACCCGTAGCGCCGTCTTTGCTCCGGTGCCTCGCGTCGGTCTCGTCGTCGTCTGGGACGACGGCGACGACAGCAACGCCGAACTGCGTGCTCCCTATCCGCATGTGCGGGAAGTCGCGTTGCTCCGTGCCCACGAAGCCGGCTGCGGTTTTGTTGCCGGTGGTTTTGCGCGGACCGCCGAGGTGCAATCGCTCGTCGAATCCGGCTGGGCGCACGATCTTGTCGCCGCGCGCGGAACGGTCCGCGAATGCTCGCCGCACATCACCGTCCCCGGCGACAGCGACCACGCACTGGAGCGTGATCCGACCGCGGCACAGGCACGGCTGCCTGCGGTTGCTTTCGCGGCGGTCCGATCATCGCTCGATGCGGGACATCCTGTGCTCGTTCAGGTTCCGCGGCGCGGCTATCTGCCGTCGTTGGCGTGTGCGAAGTGTCGAGCACCTGCCAGATGCCGGCGGTGCAACGGTCCGCTGGCGTTGCCGTCCGGTGGGGACGATGTCGCGTCCAGCCCGACCTGCCGGTGGTGTGGGATCGCCGATCCGTCCTATCGGTGCAGGGTGTGCGGTTCACGTGCGTTGCGCGCCTTGGTCATCGGGGCGGGCCGAACCGCCGAAGAACTCGGCAGGGCGTTTCCTGGCGTTGTCGTCGTCAATTCGGGTGGGTCCGAGGTCGTCGACACGGTGAAAGCTGGTCCGCGGCTTGTGGTTGCGACGGTCGGTGCCGAACCCGTCGCGGTCGGCGGGTACGGCAGCGCTCTGCTGCTCGACGGTTGGGCGTTGCTGAGCCGTGCCGATCTGCGTGCGACCGAAGAAGCGTTGCGGCGGTGGATGAGTGCAGCTGCCTTGGTGCGCTCCGGCGCGGACGGCGGTCGGGTGATCGTCGTCGCCGATCCAGGTATCCCGACCGTGCAGGCACTGGTTCGCTGGGATCCGGTCGGGCACGCGCAAACTCAGCTCGCCGAGCGGGCGGAAGTGCGGCTGCCACCAGCTGTGCGGGTGGCAGCGGTCGACGGCAGTGCGTCGGCGATCGCCGCCCTGCTCGAGATTGCCGAACTACCAACGGACACCGAACAACTCGGACCCGTTCCACTGCCGGAAGGCGCTCGTAAACCGTTCGCGGGAGACGCCGTCGAGCCGATCGAAGTCGAACGGATGCTGCTGCGGGTGCCGAGGTCGGCAGGTGCTGCCCTCTCACGAGCGCTCGCTGATGCGCAGGCCAACCGCAGCGCGCGTAAAAACGACCTGCCGGTGCGAGTGCAGATAGATCCTGTCGATATCGGCTAGGTGAATGCCCTGCGCATCGCGACCCGCGGCCACTCGTCGAGCCCGTTCAGTGCTTCGTGGCGTCGGATGGCGCCGAGCCCAGCGGTTGGTTCGTCGACGGTTTCGAAGCCGAGGCGGTTGTAGTAGGGCGCGTTCCAAGGCACGTCGCGATAGGTCGTGAGCGTCAAACCTGCTAGTCCGCGGTCGCGCGCCCAGCCGTCGAGTTGCGTGATCAGTGCGGCGCCGATGCGTCGGCCACTGTAGTCGGGATGCACCGAAACCTGCTCTACGTGCGCATATCCGTCGACGACGTCGGCAATGAGGTAGCTGCTGACAACCTCGTCCTCGGTGTGGACCCAGCAGCGGCCGTCGTCGATGTAGACCGCGAGGGTTTCGAGCGTCGGGGGAGTGTCGTCGGCGATTCTGGCCATATCGAGCTCACGGAAGGGCTCGCCTGCGGCCGCCTCGATCTGACGCAGACGGGGACCGTCGGAAGTGCGAGCTAGCCGGATCATGGGAGCCAGTGTGGCACCTCACTTCGAAGATCCGCAGAAAGATTCTTGACGCCGACACATTGCCGATATATCGTCGATAGTGTTCAACCAGTTAAGCCATAGGAGGCAATCATGGAAGGCATACCCGCCGAACACGGAATGCGGGGGAGGCGTTCACACGGACGCGGAGCCCCATTCGTACAGTGGAGTCCGATGGATTCCGAAGATAGGCCCGAATCGCCAGGCGATCGTCGAGATCGCCGCCGAGAGCACCGCCACGGACCGCGAGGTTTCGGTCCGGAGGCTCGCTTCGGTCGCGGTTTCGGACCGGACGCTCAGTTCGGTCGCGGGCGAGGTCGGGGTGGCCGTGGCCGCCGCGGCGATGTCCGAGCGGCGATCCTGCTCCTGCTCGAAAACGACCCGATGCACGGGTACGAACTCATCCAACAGATCCGGCAGCGCAGCAACGGCGTCTGGAAGCCGAGCCCGGGCTCGATCTACCCGGCACTTGCGCAGCTCGAAGACGAAGGTCTCGTCCTGATCGAGAAGGTTGTCGGTCGCAAGACTGCCAAGCTGACCGACGCAGGCCGC
This sequence comes from Antrihabitans stalagmiti, assembly GCF_016482825.1. Lineage (GTDB taxonomy): Bacteria > Actinomycetota > Actinomycetes > Mycobacteriales > Mycobacteriaceae > Antrihabitans > Antrihabitans stalagmiti. The sequence goes on from NZ_JAEMNV010000001.1 coordinate 189,100, forward strand.
GAGTACATCGAAGCGAACAGGGACGATCTCGGCGATCCTTGGGCCGACATCAACGCAGAGGTCGGCGATCAAGCTCTCGATCTGCGCGGACTGATCGGTCAGCTGATGGCAGCCGCAGCGCAGGTCGCCCAATCGGGCACTCCGGCGCAGGCGGAGAAGGCCAGCGCTGTGCTTACCGAAGCGCGGCGGTCGCTCTATCGGATCCTTGCCGAAGACGACGTGGCGCCGAACGAAGACACGCAGAGCTGACCTGTCATCCGATCGACCCAATCTTGTAACCTCGAGACCGAAACGTTTTGAGTCACAAGATTGATGAGTAGTCATGAACCGTTCTCGAAAGAGTCGGCCGGGGCGTGTGGCGGTCGTTCTCCTGACATTCTGTGTCACCGGCGTCGCACAAATTTTCACCCAGTCGACGGCCACTGCGAGTCCGGTCAGCGTGTGGTCCGTGCCGACAGTGCCGGGCCCGGTGCAAACGGTCCACGGCTACGCCACCGAGTACGTCCGTAAGAATCTCGATGCCGTGCCCGTCGGGGCGAACGATTTCGGTTGCCGGCCAACCGAAGCGCACCCCAGGCCCGTGGTTTTGGTACACGGGACCGATTCCAGCGCATACTCCGACTACGCCGCTCTTTCGCCGATGCTCGCCGATGCCGGGTTCTGCGTATTCGCGCTCAACTTCGGACGCGACCCGGCGCGGCAAACGTACGGAACCGAAGACATGGCGATCAGCGGTGTGCAGGTCGCCACCTTCGTCGAGCAGGTCCTAACAGCGACCGGTGCCGAGAAGGTCGACATCGTCGGCTACTCGCAGGGCGCGACCGTGTCGCGGTACTTCATCAACCGACTCGGCGGAGCGCAGTACGTGAGCAACTGGGTCGGCATGGCATCACCGAGTTACGGCGGAGTCTTCTACGGACTCGGTCCGGCAGCGCAGGCTGTGCCAGGTGCCGTCGATATGTTGACGCCGACCCTGACGACAGCGGTCGTTCAGCAGATGCAGGGCTCCAACTTCCTGACTGCCCTCAACAGTGGTGGGGACACCGTCGCCGGCGTGAAGTACACAACCGTCTCGTCCAACGTCGACGAGATGATTCAGCCCTTCACCAACATGGCGCTACACGGACCGAACGCGACAAATCTTGTGCTGCAGGACCTGTGCCCGATCAACATGAGCGGCCATTTCCAGCTCGCCTACGATCCGTACGCGTTGCAACTGGTTGTCAACGCACTCGATCCGGCGGCCGCGAAGCAGCCACAATGCGTAGCCGTTCCGCTCGGCACAGGTATTCCCGAGGTCGTCGGCGCCGCGCATTCGTAGTAGGTAACAACCGGACACGGCAATGGCCGGGCGGGGGCTCGATGAACCCCCACCCGGCCATTCGCAGTTTATTCGGCCAGTTTTGCGACTGCCTGAGCCCACAGGAAGTATTTGTTGGTACCCAGATCGGCGACTGTCTTGATGCCGAGCGCCTGTGTAAGCAGCTCCGCCTTGGCGTCGCTGATGCCCTGTAGTGCAGCGACGGGTGCCGCCGCGAGTTCCTCTACGGGCTTCGTCTCGTATGCCTTGTCGAACTTGTCCGCAATGCCTGCCACGTGAACCTCCAATAGACGTCGTGCCGGTACGGCCGTTCTCGTTGGAGCCGACCCAGCCCCGACCCTAGACTGGTCGCTGCCCGATTGTCTCTCGATCTCATGGAGTAACCAGTGTCCGTGCAACCCGTCCGGCTGTTCGGCGACCCGATTCTGCGTTCGAAAGCAGCGGTGGTCACCGATTTCGACCGGGAACTGCACAAACTGGTCGCCGATCTCGAAGACACGATGCACGAGCAGGGCGGTGCAGGCATTGCGGCACCCCAACTCGGTGTCGGTTTGCGGGTGTTCGCTTACGACGTCGGTGATTTCAGCGGCCACATGGTGAATCCGTCGTTCGAGGTCGTCGGGGACGAAGAACAGTTCGGGTCAGAGGGCTGCTTGTCGATACCGGAACTGCGCGCCGACTGCTTGCGAGCGATGAGCGTCGTTGCTCGTGGTTTCGACATGCACGGCGAGCCGATCGTCGTCGAAGGCAGCGATTTGCTCGCGCGCTGCATCCAACATGAAATCGATCATCTGGACGGCGTGCTCTTCGTCGACAGACTCGACGCCGCCGCACGAAAGGAAGCGATGCGATTCATCCGCGAGTCCGACTGGTTCGGCGCTACGCCGCCGGTGGTGAAGGCCAACCCGCTCGGTCTGCATGGGCTGGGTCGCTGACGTGCGGATCGTGTTCGCGGGTACGCCCGCTCCCGCTGTGCCGTCGTTGCAGCGTCTGCTCGAATCCGAACACCACGAGGTGGTCGCCGTCGTCACGAGGCCGGATGCGGTCGCCGGGCGTGGCCGCAAGGTATCGCGGTCACCCGTTGGGATGCTTGCAGATGAATACAGCGTGCCGGTACTGACACCACGGAAGCCGTCGGAACCGGAGTTCGTTGCCCAACTGAGTGACCTTGCACCCGATTGCTGTCCGGTCGTTGCCTACGGTGCCCTGCTGCCGAGGTCGGTGCTCGACATCCCGCGCTACGGCTGGATCAATCTCCACTTCTCATTGCTTCCCGCCTGGCGCGGTGCGGCTCCGGTGCAGGCTGCTATCAACGCGGGCGACGAGTTTGCCGGTGCCGCAACATTTCTGCTGGAGGAAGGGCTCGATACGGGTCCGGTGTTCGGGGTGTTGACCGAACGCATCCGGCCGACGGACACGAGCGGCGATCTCCTTGCCCGTCTTGCCGATGGCGGCGCCGCATTGCTCGAATCGACGCTCGACGGCATCCAGGCCGGCGCGGTGCGGCCGGTACCGCAGTCGAGCGACGGGGTCAGCTACGCACCGAAGGTAACGGTCGAGGCTGCCCGAATTCGTTGGGACGAACCGGCTCTTGCGGTCGATCGTCACATCAGGTCGGTCACACCTGCCCCCGGAGCCTGGACGACGATCGGCGGAGCGCGGGTCAAGGTCGGCAAGGCAGCGGTCGCCGATCATGCCGTCGCGCCGCGCCGGATCGAGGTCACCAAGGCAGGCGTCTTCGTCGGCACGGCGACCGATGCGATTGTGCTGGAACAGGTTCAGCCACCTGGAAAGAAAATGATGCGCGCGCTCGACTGGGCGCGTGGGGCACGGCTCGAACCGGAAGCGGTGGTGGAGTGAACGAATCACGACGGCCCTCGAAGTCGGCGGGGTCCCGCCCCGGCGACAGATCACGACGACCCAAACGGCCGCAGAATCCAGCGTCGGTCGGTGCTGTCGACGCACCGCGATCGGTCGCCCGGGACGTGCTTCGCGCGGTGCGCGAACGTGATGCCTACGCAAACCTGGTGCTGCCCAACCTCTTACGCGAACGTAAGATCTCGGGACGTGATGCCGCGCTTGCCACGGAGTTGGCGTACGGCGCCTGCCGTGCACAAGGTCTGCTCGACGCGGTGATCGCGAGCGCCGCGGGTCGGCCCATCGGCGAGATCGACGGTCCGTTGCTGGACGTGCTTCGCCTCGGCGCATATCAGTTGCTGCGCACCAGAATCGGGGCACACGCGGCGGTCGCGACGTCGGTCGATCTGGTGCGCATCGAATCCGGAAGCGGCAAGGCAGGTTTCGTCAACGCGGTGTTGCGTCGAGTCAGCGAGAAAACCGCTGAACAGTGGGTCGCCGAACTGGCTCCCGACGCGTCGAAGGACCCGGTGGGCCATCTCGCGTTCGAGTTCGCGCACCCCAAATGGATCGCGCAGGCTTTTGCCGACGCGCTCGGTCCGAAGGCGGGCGAACTGCGAGATGTGTTGGCGGCCGATGATTCTCGTCCTGTCGTTCATCTCGTCGCGCGTCCGGGGGAGATCTCTGCCGACGAACTCGCGCTGATCACCGGTGGTGAGATCGGAAAGTATTCGCCGTACGCCGTCTATCTCGACGGCGGCGACCCGGGTCGGCTCGAGCCGGTCCGCGAACAGCTTGCGGGGGTGCAGGACGAGGGCAGCCAGCTTGTCGCGCGCGCCTTCACCCTCGCACCGCTCGACGGTGCCGACGGCGGTCGCTGGCTCGATCTGTGCGCTGGTCCGGGCGGCAAGGCGGCACTGGTCGGGGCGCTTGCCGGCATCGAAGGGTGGCGACTCGACGCCGTCGAACCCGCAGAACATCGGGCCGAGCTCGTCCGTAAGACGACCCGCGAACTACCTGTCGATGTGCACGTTGCCGACGGTCGTGAGTCCGGACTCGCTCCCGGCTACGACCGCGTCCTCGTCGACGCACCGTGTACCGGCCTCGGCGCGCTGCGTCGTCGACCCGAAGCTCGTTGGCGGCGAACCGCTTCCGATGTCGCCGATCTCGTTCGTCTGCAGCGCGAGCTGCTGGAGGCTGCGATCGGACTGGCGCGTCCGGGCGGGGTTGTGCTGTATTCGACGTGCTCGCCCCACCTTTCGGAGACAGTCGGCGTTGTCGCCGATGCGGTGCGCCGATTCGGTGTGACGCAACTGGACACCCGCGAGTTGCTGCCCGGCGTGCCCGACCTCGGTGACGGGCCGAGCGTGCAGTTGTGGCCCCACCGGCACGGCACCGATGCGATGTTCATGGCGGCGCTGCGCAAGCCGTGAGTTCTCATTTGTGCAAGGCACCGGTCTGTTCTTGTCGCAGACTGGTGCCATGGCAATTACCTGGGAAGACGTCGTCGCTCTTGGCACCGCGCTGCCGTCGGTCGAGGAATCGACCTGGTACAACACGCCGTCGCTGAAGGTCGCAGGTAAAGGCTTCGCGCGCTTGCGATCCGAGGCGGAGGGCGGCTTGGTCCTGATGTGCAGCATCGAAGAGAAGGAAGCGCTGCTCGCGTCCGGTGACGCCGCGTTCTACACGACGCCGCACTACGACGGCTACGGCGCGATTCTCGTCGATCTCGATCGCATCGATCGGGAACAGCTTGTCGAACTGATCGAAGAGTCGTGGCGCATCAAGGCGTCCAAGAAGCTGGTTCGAGAACTCGACGAGTCGGGTACCTGACTCGGTATGGCAGCCGCGATCGAAGTCGGTAGGGAGCAGTGGCTCGGCTACCGCTGGCAGGGGCATGGGTTCGGTGACAGGGGCGCGGCCTTCGACGACCTGCTCGTGCTGGGGTTTCAGGACAGTCGACAGTCCGGTGCAGAGCAGTCGATGAGACAGCGCACGGACAAGGCTCCCGGCCGCGGGTTGGTGTCGATGTGGTCCGTGCGCGGGGCGCCGCACACCCATCGTGCGTCGCATCTCGACTTCGTCCGTAATGCGTTGGCGCCCCGAGACTGTGACGAGGGTGGCTCCGACTATGTCGAGGCGGTCGACGAGGTGGCAGCGGCTTTGAAGAAGGTCGTGACGTCGCCGGCCACAAAGTCGGACGCAAGTTCCGAGGTGACACGCATCGTCGCGAAGTCGTTGGTCACGTGGTGTGCACGCTGCGGAGCCGACCACGTCCCCGACGGTCTGTTCCGCGATGCCGGTCGCCAAGCGCAACTCGCGCTCGGCGACGACGCCAGGACGACGATGCTGACGCCGACTCCAACGGCGTCGCAGGTGACGATCGACAATCCGCGCCTGACCTTGCTCACCACTTTCATCCGAGTCAACGGTCCGACCTCGAAGACGCTGTACCGCGACTGGGTCGGTGGCAGTACGGCCGGCGTGGCGCGGGAGTGGGGCCAGTTGGAAGACGTCGTCCGAGTACAGGTCGACAACAAGCGCCTCGACCTTCCCGAAAGTCTCGTCGACGACGTCACGAACGCGCCGCCAGCCGAGGGAGTTGTCCTCGTCCCGCCGAACGACGCGTACCTGCGGCAGGTCGACCGGACGTTGTTGGTCAGCGACAGCAAGCTGCGACAACAGGTCTGGAAGGCCGTATCAGGGCCCGGCGCGCTGCTGATCGATGGCGAAGTGGCAGGCGTGTGGCGATACCGGCGCAACGACCAGTTGTTGACGATCACGCCGTTCGCCAAGGTCGCTGCCAAGCATCGCGCGGGTGCGCAGGAGAGCGCTCAGCGCGTGGCCGATGTTGCCGGCGAGGAGCTGACAGTCGTCTGGGATTAAGCATGCTCGGGTGTGCACGTAAACTGTCCCGCTGTGTCCGCACCCATGATTGCCCCATCGATTCTGTCCGCCGATTTCGCTCGACTCGCTGACGAGGCGAAAGCCGTCGAAGGCGCGGACTGGCTCCACGTCGACGTGATGGATGCGCATTTCGTTCCGAACCTCACGCTCGGTCTTCCGATCGTCGAGAGCCTGCTGAAGGCCACCGATATCCCGCTCGATTGCCATCTGATGATCGACGACCCGGCTCGGTGGGCGCCGCCGTACGCCGAGGCAGGCGCGCACAACGTGACGTTTCACGCGGAGGCGTCCGACGACCCGGTCGCCGTCGCCCGCGACATTCGCGCAGCAGGTGCGAAGGCCGGTCTGAGCATCAAACCGGGAACGCCGATCGAGCCGTACCTCGAAATCCTCAAGCAGTTCGACACGTTGCTCGTGATGAGCGTCGAACCCGGTTTCGGTGGGCAGTCGTTCATCGCCGAGGTGCTCAGCAAAGCCCGCGCGGTACGCAAACTCGTCGACTCCGGTGAACTGAAACTTCTCGTCGAGATCGACGGCGGCATCAACGACGACACCGTCGAAGCAGCCGCCGAAGCGGGAGTCGACTGCTTCGTCGCAGGTTCGGCCGTCTACGGCGCGAGCGATCCAGCCGCGGCGGTGCGCGCACTACGCAGCAAGGCGGCGCGCGCGTCGCATCACCTGACGCTCGGCTGACTTACTTCAGCTGATCGAGGATGGTCTCGACCTTCGTCTTCAGGTCGGGCGTTGTTGCGATGTCCGGTCGGCCGACGGTGATGGTCGTGTAGGTGTTGTCCACGCATTGCTGGCCGTTGATCGTCTTGGGCGCTCGGGCGCTCGGATAGAGCGTTACGGATTTGGTCGAGCCCGGCGGCTGGTTCTGCACCTCGAGTAACGTGCTGAAGTAGTCACACGCTTCGTCGGCCGGAATGGACTTTCCCTCGTCGATGAGCTTGGCGGCGTCCTCCAACTGCGTCACTACGCCTGGTGGGATGGCGCCGGCAGGCATTTTCTTGAGCGCGTCGACCGCCGCAGGCAGTGCGGTGGCCCACTCGTTCGCGGGAACCCGAGCAACCTGGATTCCGACCTCGGACAAGTTCCCGTATCTGCATGCAGCCAAGTCGGTGCCATTAATCGTGTTCGCGCTACCTTCCAGCGCAGTACCTGCGAGATCTTCGATTGCCGCGGCGTCGAGCAACGTGCACGGCGCCGCCGCCGGTGGTGGCGCGGCCTCCGACGTCTGCTCGTCGCCGCCGCTGTCTTGGCCACATCCGGCAAGGACGAGTACCGCAGCTACCGACGCTATGGAACCGACCGCTCCGCACATTCTGATCACCGAAGGATATTAGCTAGCTATATTCCGGGAATGGCGCGTGCACCGAAGAACCAGCAGCCGACGGTGGCCGAACTCGGCGCAGTCGCCCACGGTCCGGTGGTCCTATCGCAGGCTCGCGGCCGCTTTCTCGGTTTGCGCTCGGCTGTGCTGTATTCGTCCGGGCTACACCTCTCCGTGGTAGTCGTCGGTGTCGGCATTTACGCCGAGGCAATGCAGCGAGGACGCGGAGCGCCGTTTTCGTTCCGCGTAATCGACAACACCGTCACATTGCTTATGCCCCTCGGCGGGCGAGGCGAAGGAAACACAGAAGACCGGTATTACAAGGAATCGGTGTACGTTCTCGAATCCGTCGACAGCGACGAGTTGGCGATCGCCGCCGGATGGCCGGGCGCTGGAATCGAGGAAACTGTCACGAGACTGCGCTTCCCCGGAGTCTCGGAACTCGAGATGGCGATCATTCCCCTGCCGTAGTTTGCGGCTCAGCGGCGTCGATCGTCTGTGCGAGCAACGTAGCGATCGTCATCGGTCCGACGCCACCCGGCACCGGGGTGATCAGGCTGGCCCGGGTTCGCGCACTTGAAAATTCGACATCGCCGATATTGCCCGCGTTGTAGCCGGCGTCGATCACCACCGCCCCCGGTTTGATGTCTTCTCCGACAATGAAATTGGGTTTGCCAACGGCCGCGACGAGCAGGTCGGCCGCACTGACGATCGAGCCAAGGTTGCGCGTGTGCGAGTGGCAATACGTCACCGTGGCGTTTCGGCCGAGAAGCAGCATCCCGACCGGTCTGCCGAGAATTGGGCTACGGCCGACAACGACGGCGTGCATACCAGCGGGATCAACCGCATAGTGGTCGAGGAGTCGGATGATTCCGCCGGGCGTGCAGGATGCAAAGCCGTTGCCGCCGAGGGCCATTGCAGCGAACGACTGTGACGTCACGCCGTCGACGTCCTTCTCCGGAGCGATTGCATCGAAGGCAGCACGTTCGTCGATGTGATCACCGACCGGATGCTGCAGCAGGATGCCGTGAATCCCAGGATCAGCAGACAGCACTCCGAGGGCGTCGACGAGTTGCGCTGTGCTCGTCGACGCGGGAAGTGCCACGTGCTCGGATCGCAATCCGGCACGCTCGCAACGCTTTTGCTTCATGCGGACGTAGGTCACCGACGCTGGATCGTCACCGACAAGGACTGTCGCCAAGGTTGGGACGACGTGTTGGTCGCGGGTGAGGGCGGCCGCACGTCGCGCGGTGTCGTCGATGAGCGTGCGTGCGAGATCTGTTCCGTTCATCAGTTGGGCTTGCGCTGTGGGCATGGCTTCTCCCGAGGTAACTCGAACGAATTGCCCAGGCGCACGGCGTAACCGATGACGGTGAGCCCGCTTCCCGGTGGTTGTCCACCTCAGCGCCAGTCACGGCCTCGTGTTCACGGTAGCTCGAGCGCGCGCAGCAGGTCGGCGGCTTCGGTTTGGTAGGCGTGTTCGGCCCATCCCAAAGGCGTCGCGTCGAACTGTCCATCGGTGATCGACGTGTTTGCTCCGGCGTCGAGGAGTCGTTGAATCAGTTCGAGGTCGCCTGCCCACGCCGCGTGGTGCAGGGGAGTGGCACCTTGTTCGTCGCGATTGTTGGGATCGTCCGGGATCGACGGCACGACGACCTCGACGCCGGCGACGTCGACACCGTGCCGAGCCAACAGTTCGAGCCGGTCGGTGAATCCGTGCGCCGCTGCCCAATCGCGTTGGCGTTTCCACATCTGCTCACGGGTCTCGATTGCCTCGCCGAGTTTCACCTCCCACGGGCTAGGCCCCGCATCGGCGAGGCCGTACGCGAACAGCAACTGGAGGTGCGAGTCGTCGGGTCGGAACATCCGGTTGTACAGCGTCTGCTGATCGACAGGATGCGCTCCGCGTTCCAGTAGCAGGGTGGCGAGTGCGGGCGCGAACGGATGTCGAGGTTGCCTGCCGGGTCCCTGTTCACCCTCACCGAACACCCCGGTCAGCGCGGTGAACGGGGTCGACAGACCGCACCACAGGTAGCCCGCGTTCGGATCGGCGCCGGTGTCGAGCAACAGCGTCGCTGCGGCTAGCACGCCAGCTTCGGTTTGGTTGACTTGGGCACGTCCAAAGCACAAGTACAGCAACGGAACCCAGCCGAAAGGGCCACCGCGAGTCGTCGCCAGCTCGGGTCGGGCAGCAAGATGGTTGGCAAGAGCACCTTGGTCGGCCGCGGCTGCGGCGGCCCATACGTGCTGCTCGACCAATCCCGGGTCTGCGGTCAGCAGGTCTGCGGCCGCCTTTCGTCGTGGCGGCGCGTCCGACTGGCTGTAATAGAGCGACGACAAGGTGCAGAACCGGTCGGCCGCCGCGAGCGAATCCTCGGTGACGCTGTCCGGGTCGAAGCTGAGCTTCGCGGCCACTTCGAGGTAATGGACGAGCGCCGGCCAGCCGGTGAAGCCGTAGCCGCGCGCCACGGTGAGCTGGGCATCGTGCAGCGCGAACCGGTCGGGTGCGCTGGCGAGTGCGACGTCAGGGCGGGGGTGGTAGCGGCGAACGATATTGATCGCTCGACTTGTCGACGCAGTGACCCCGCGCTGGAGCTTGCGCGCATCGTCGCGCATGCGATCGATTGAGGGATTGTTCGGCAGACTGCTGGCCATGACGGCCTCCTCTCATAAACCTGGCGTCCGCGAAGTCAGGCGTGAGAAGAGGTCGGTACGGGACACAACCACAGCAGGGAGGCTGAGCCTCTTCGAGCGGACATCGGGCGTTCCTGCGCGCCCGACAAAATGCTAGCACCAGTCACGAAGATGCAGGTCAAGGGCGAATTATTGCTTGTGTTTCATGATCATTCTGGTAGGCTAGAACGCATGTTCGATACCGGGGAAATCGAAGAAACATCGTCCGACACGGAAGTCGCTTGGTTGTTGAAGACAGCCGGCCAGATCGCGAAAATCCGACGCGACCTCACCGACACCACGAGGGCCGACGTCATCACAGCACTCGAAGTGGTGAAATCGGCAAGCGCAGCGTCGCAGGCCGTCGCAACGGCCGATCTGCACACCTCGCGTCGCGCCGAACGCGCCGCGAAAGGTCTGCCGAAACGGCAGTGGGACACAGGCATCGCGTCCGAAATCGGGTTGGCCCGCCATGATTCGCCGAACAAGGGGGGTCGTCACCTCGGCTTCGCGCGGGTGTTGGTCGACGAGATGCCGCACACCCTGGCCCGTCTCGCCTGTGGTGATCTCTCGGAATGGCGGGCCACCATCATCGTCCGTGACACCTTCGGCCTCTCCCGTGAAGATCGTGCGCTCGTCGACCGCGAATTGTGCAGTGACCCGGCCACATTGATGGGTAAGAGCGATAGTCAGGTGTCCGCCATCGCTCGCGCCGCGGTAGTGCGGATCGATGCCGAGGTCCTCGTGCGCCGCGCATCGAAAGCTGTCGGCGACCGTCGCGTCACCTCCCGCCCTGCGCCGGACACGATGGCGTATCTGTCGGCGTTGCTGCCGGTGAAACAAGCGGTCTGTGTGCATGCAACGTTGATGCGGGACAGTGCCGCGATCCTCGGCGCCGGCGACGAACGAACCAAAAGTCAGATCATGGCCGACCTGCTCGTCGAACGCGTCACCGGACTGTCCACCGCGACAGCAGTACCGGTGACCGTCAACGCCGTCCTGTCCGACGAAGCGTTGCTCGGTGGCAGTTGCGAACCGGCCGAGGTCGAGGGCTACGGACCCGTCCCGACGGATCTGGTCATCCGGTGGCTGCACGACGACGACGCCAAAAACGAACTGCGCAGGCTGTACGCCAACCCTGAGACCGGGGCGTTGACGGCGATGGAATCGAAATCCCGAGGCTTCCCGACCGGGATACTGCGGATGACGAAATTCAGAGACAAGGTCTGCCGGACCCCTTGGTGTGGCGCACCGGTCAGGCATGGTGATCACACCGTCTCGGTCGCCAAGGGCGGTAAAACGGCCTTCGACAACAGTTCCGGACTCTGCGAAGCGTGCAACTACGCCAAAGAAGCCGACGGCTGGACGACAACACCCGACAAACAACAACCGGGAGAGTTGCACAGCTACCGGATCACCACCCCGACTGGGCATCACTACCGCTCGACCGCGCCGGCATTACCGAAACCGTTGCCTCGCCACAACATCGATATCGTCGACAGCTGGTCGGTCGAAGAGAAGTTGGTCAAAATCCTGTGGGCGGCCTGACAGGTACCGAAGGCGAACGACGCCCCGGTCTAAACTCGCGACGTGCCGACTTCCGATGCCGTGATCGATACCGCGATGCGTTCGGCGATCTCCGCGGCAGAGGGTGTTCGCGGGACCACGTATCCGAATCCGCCTGTCGGCGCGGTGATTTTGGATGTCACCGGCGCGATCGTCGGTACCGGCGCAACCCAACCTCCCGGCGGACCGCATGCTGAGGTGGTCGCGCTCCAAGCGGCAGGTGAGCTCGCCCGCGGCGGGACCGCTGTCGTCACCCTCGAGCCGTGCAACCACTTCGGCCGCACCCCGCCGTGTACGAAGGCTCTGATCGACGCCGGCATCGCGACCGTACATTTTGCTCTGCGAGATCCGAATCCGGCCGCGGCAGGGGGAGCGGCGGCGCTACAACAGGCCGGTATCGCAACCCACGCCGGGGTGTTGGCCGACGAAGTGGCGGCAGGCCCGCTGCGCGCGTGGCTACACAAACAACGCACCGGCCGACCACACGTGACCTGGAAGTATGCAGCCAGCCTCGATGGGCGTAGTGCCGCAGCCGACGGCACGAGCAAGTGGATCACCGGACCGATTGCCCGAGCACAGGTCCACGCCGAACGCGCCAAACTCGACGCCATCGTCGTCGGCACAGGGACCGTCCTCACCGACGATCCGTGGCTGACCGCACGGCTGCCCAGTGGAGAATTGGCCCCGCATCAGCCGATGCGCGTCGTCGTCGGACACACCGAGATCCCGTCGACAGCTCGGATTCTCGACAAGGCTGCGCCGACATTGCTTCTGAAGACCAGGGACGCGAACGAGGTTGTCGACGCTCTCGCCGAGTACACCGACGTTCTTCTGGAAGGCGGACCGACGTTGGCTGGGGCGTTTCTCGAAGCCCGCAGAGTCGACCGGATCCTTGCCTACATCGCGCCCGTTCTACTCGGGGACGGGCGGTCGGCGCTCGGTGGCGCTGGCATCGGGAATATCGAGCAGGCGTTGCGGTTTCGAAGGGAGAGCGTCGAGACGATCGGACCCGACGTTCTGTTGTCATTGGTCCAGTTCGACAGGCACAACGTCGGCAGCACGCTCGACACTGATTATTCGGAGGAATGACGTTGTTCACAGGAATTGTCGAAGAACTCGGCGAGATCGTCGCAAAGGACGACCTGAGCGATTCCGCTCGGTTCACCGTGCGCGGACCGCTGGTGACTTCCGATGCGGGACACGGTGATTCGATCGCAGTGAACGGTGTCTGCTTGACGGTCGTCGATGTAGTGGACAACACGTCGTTCACCGCCGACGTGATGAAGGAGACCCTCGACAGGTCGAGTCTGGGCGCACTGAACGTCGGCAGTGTCGTGAACCTCGAGCGCGCTGCCGCGCTGAACAGTCGCCTCGGTGGTCACCTGGTCCAGGGGCATGTCGACGGCACCGGGCGGATCCTGTCGCGAACCCCGTCGGAGCACTGGGAGATCGTTCGCGTCGCACTGCCGGACCCGATCGCTCGCTACGTGGTGGAGAAGGGCTCGATCACGGTGGATGGGATCTCGCTGACTGTGTCGTCGCTCGGCGTCGACGATTCCGGTGACTATTTCGAGGTCTCGCTCATCCCGACCACACTGGAATTGACCAACCTCGGGCGCGCGAAGGTCGGCGACCCGGTGAACCTCGAGGTCGACGTAATTGCCAAGTATGTCGAGCGGCTGCAACTGCGCGGCTGACCTCGCCGTAACCTTCTAGTGACAGCCGATTGAATTGGAGCGCAGGCACGTGACCAGGTTCGACAGCATCGAGCGGGCGATCGCAGACATCGCCGCAGGTAAAGCAGTTGTCGTGGTCGACGACGAAGACCGCGAGAACGAAGGCGATCTGATCTTCGCGGCCGAGAAGGCGACCCCCGAACTGGTGGCCTTCATGGTCCGCTACACGTCCGGCTACCTGTGCGTTCCGCTTTCGGGCGAGGACTGCGACCGGCTGGGCCTGCCGCCCATGTTCGCGACGAATCAGGACAAGCACGGCACTGCCTACACGGTGACCGTCGACGCGCGCGAAGGCATCGGCACAGGCATTTCCGCATCCGACCGGGCCGCGACGATGCGTTTGCTTGCCGACCCGAGCACCGGCGCCAACGACTTCACCCGTCCCGGCCACGTCGTCCCACTCCGTGCCAAGGAGGGTGGCGTCCTGCGTCGTCCCGGGCACACCGAGGCAGCAGTGGACCTCGCGACGATGGCCGACCTCCGGCCCGCCGGCGTGATCTGCGAAATCGTCAGCCAGAAGGACGAGGGTCACATGGCCCAGACCGACGAGCTGCGTGTTTTCGCCGACGAACACAACCTTGCGCTCATCTCCATCGCCGACCTCATCGCCTGGCGTCGCAAGCACGAAAAGCACGTGGTACGTGTGGCAGATGCTCGGATTCCGACGCGCCACGGCGAGTTCCGCGCAGTCGGTTACCAGAGCATCTACGACGACATCGAGCACGTGGCGCTGGTCCGCGGCGACATCCCGGGGGCAGACGGCAAGGGTGATGACGTGCTTGTTCGCGTGCACTCCGAATGTCTCACCGGTGACGTGTTCGGTTCGCTGCGGTGCGACTGCGGGCCGCAGCTGGACGCCGCGCTCGACATGGTTGCCCAGGAAGGCCGAGGCGTCGTGTTGTACATGCGTGGCCACGAAGGTCGCGGCATCGGGTTGCTGCACAAACTGCAGGCCTACCAGCTCCAAGATCAGGGCCAGGACACCGTCGACGCGAACCTGCAGCTCGGCCTGCCCGCCGACTCGCGCGACTACGGCACGGGCGCGCAGATTCTCGTCGACCTCGGCATCAGCTCGATGCGGTTGCTCACCAACAACCCGGCGAAGCGTGTCGGCCTCGACGGATACGGTCTCCAGATCACCGAGCGGGTCCCGATGCCGGTTCGTGCGAATGCGGAAAATCTGCGTTATCTGCGGACCAAACGCGACCGTATGGGTCACGACCTGATCGGTCTCGACGACTTCGACGCGGGCACGGCTCGATGAGCGGGTCCGGCATTCCCGATCTGAAACTGGCCGAGGCGAAGGACATCAAGCTCGGCATCGTCGCGTCGCGGTGGCACACCGAAATCTGCGAAGCGCTCGTTGCCGGTGCGCAGCGAGTCGCCGCGAAGGTCGGCATCACCGATGTGACGATCGTCAGGGTCGCGGGTGCGGGCGAATTGCCCGTTGTCGCACAGACATTGGCACGCTCCAATGATGCGGTCGTTGCACTGGGTGTTGTCATTCGGGGTGGCACACCACATTTCGAGTACGTCTGCGACGCCGTCACAGCCGGCCTGACGCGGGTGTCGCTCGACGAGAGCACCCCGATCGGTAACGGTGTCCTCACCACCGACACGGAGGCGCAGGCGCTCGACCGCGCAGGCTTGCCCGGATCGGCGGAGGACAAAGGCGAACAGGCTTGTGCGGCAGCGATAGACGCCGCACTCACGTTGCGCGGGCTGCGCCAGCCGTGGACAAGGCAGTCGTCCTGATGGCGTGGGATCTCGAAGTGCGGCCACACCGCACCACCCGACTGGCCATCGCGTTCGCGGTCGCGCTGGTGCTGTTCTTCATACTGGTCGGTGTCTTACTGCGCCGTTCGGATACCGGTGTGTTCTTCCAGCCTGCCGACCAGGCGGCGATGGTGGTCCTCGGGTTCATTCTCGCTGGTGCTGTGCTGTTGTTCACCAGGCCGCGACTGCGCGCTGACGCATCCGGAGTGCGCGTCCGCACCCTGTTCACGGAGAAAGCTGTCGACTGGGACCTGGTGCAGGACTTGACCTTTCCCGACGGCGCAGCCTGGGCCCGCATCGAACTTCCCGACGACGAATACCTCCCGGTCCTCGCGATTCAGGCGAACGACCGCGAACGTGCCGTCGAGGCCGTTCGGCGTTTCCGCGCGCTCGGCGACAAGTACGCGGGCCAGCGCTAGCCGTTCGACTTGTCGCCCATCACCGCGCCTTCCCGTCGCGGATCTGCTCCACCTATCCAGCCGGAATCGGTTCGCTGCAAGGTGGACAGCCCGCTCGATTGTGGTGCGACGGACACCTGATGCCCGAGCGCCCGGAGTTCTTTGACGAGGGGATCGTCTGCACCGTCGTTGGCGGCGTTGATATTCGGGTGCTCACCGCCGATGCCTGTCGCTGGTGTGTTGGCGGCACCGAACGCGATGGCAGAGACCGCCTGCTGCGGATCGAGTCCCCAATCGAGCACGCCGACAAGTGTTTTCACGACGAACTGAATGATCACCGAACCGCCGGGTGAACCGGCGACAAGGGCGACGTCACCGCGCGTGCCGTCGTCGTTCAGGTCGAACACGAGGGTCGGCGACATCGAACTGCGCGGCCGCTTGCCTGGTTCCAGGCGGTTCGCCAACGGCACACCGTCCGGGCCGACAGGCTGCGCGGAGAAATCCGTCAACTGATTGTTGAGGACGAATCCGTCGACGATGTGGAACGACCCGAACGCCGACTCGACAGTTGTCGTCATCGCGGCCACGTTGCCGTACTCGTCGGCGACCGAGATGTGGCTGGTGCCGTGTTCCTTGTCCTGGCCGCCGTTGCTGAGCGGCACCGGACCGAAGTCACCGGGCTGCGCGGTACCCATGCTCTTACCTGGGTCGATGAGCGCCGCTCGCTGCTTCAGGTAGTCCTCGTTCAGCAGCGTGTCCGTCGAATTGCCAGGCAGCGGTACGTAGTCGGAGTCGGCGACGTACTTGTCGCGGTCGGCGTAGGCGAGGCGCTCGGCCTCGGTGATCAGGTGCACGGCCTTCGCGTCGGGTACACCGCCGTTGGGATCGTCGACGTTGGTCGGCCCCAACTCGCCGAGATCGAAGTTCTCCAGAATGCCGAGGGTCGCCGCAACGGCAGTGCCTCCCGACGACGGGTTCGGCATGCCGCAGATGTCGTGATCGCGATACGACGTGCACAGCGGTGTTCGCTTCTTGGCTTGGTAACCGGCGAGGTCTTCGAGGGTGATCTGGCCGGGTGTGCGGCCACCGCTCGTCGTGGCGGTGGCGTCGACGATGGCCTGTGCGATCGACCCGGTGTAGAACGCATCGGCGCCGTCCGTCGCGATGGCTCCGAGTGTCTTTGCCATCGCTGGGTTGGTCAGCCTCGTTCCTTCCGGCTTCGGCGTCCCGTCGGGGTTGAGGAAGTAGGCGCGGGCGTTCTCGTCGACTGCGAGATCCTTGGCAGATTCTGCGATCTGCTGAGCGAGTCGCGCACTGATGTCCAGCCCGTGGTCGGCGAGCGTGATGGCAGGGTCGAAGAGGTCGCGCCACTCCTTGCCACCGTGGTCGTTGTGCACCATTTCCAACATCCGCAGCGCACCGGGCACGCCGATCGATCGTCCGCTCGCCCGTGTTGTCGGCTTGGGTTCGGTCCGATCGGTGTCACTGATCCAGCGCAGGTAGTCCTCGGTTGCCGACTTCGGTGCGGTCTCGCGTCCGTCGTAGGCCTCGACGCTCTTGGATTCGGCGTCGTAGTAGAGCAGGAACGCGCCACCCCCGATGCCGGACGACTGCGGTTCGACGAGCCCGAGGACGGTTTGCGCGACGATCAGCGCATCGGCCGCGGTGCCGCCGTCACGAAGCACCTCGCACGCGGCCTGTGTTGCGAGAGGGTTTGCGGTCGACACCGCGTAGGACGACGTCCTGACCGCGACCATGTTCGATCGATAGCCGGTCGCGATCTCGGGATTCGTCGACAGGTTCTGCGTCGTCGGCGGTCCGCCGGGTGGTGGCGGCGCAGGTGCTGCCGTGACGGGTGTTCCGTTGGGTGCGCTCGTGCAGGACTCGTCGGTGTTGGCCGCCGAGTCGTCGCTGCCGTCCGACGAACACGCAGCAACCATGCCGAAGGCGAGTACTGCCGCAACTGCGGCCCGAAATCCGATGACGGTTCTTGTGACGCGGGTCATAGTCCGACGCTAACCCGCCTCGCCGCCGAATGGGAGTGTCCGAGGGCACGACTAACCTGATTGTTGTGCCCGATCCCTCGACCTACCGGCCCGCTGCCGGATCCATACCCGTCGAACCGGGCGTCTACCGATTTCGTGATCAGCACGGCCGAGTCATCTATGTCGGCAAGGCGAAAAGCCTGCGCAGTCGGCTCAATTCGTACTTCGCCGATATCTACGGGCTCCACCCACGGACCCGTCAGATGGTTACCTCTGCGTCCAGTGTCGAGTGGACCGTCGTCTCGACGGAGGTCGAGGCGCTGCAGCTCGAATACAACTGGATCAAGGAATTCGATCCGCGCTTCAACGTCCGCTACCGCGACGACAAGTCGTACCCGGTGCTTGCCGTCACGCTCAACGAGGAGTACCCGCGGCTCTTCGTCTACCGGGGAGCACGTCGAAAAGGGGTCCGCTACTTCGGTCCGTATGCCCATGCGTGGGCAATTCGCGAGACCCTCGATCTGCTACTCCGCGTCTTCCCCGCTCGTACCTGCTCGGCGGGAGTGTTCAAGCGGCACAAGCAGATCCGTCGGCCGTGTCTGCTCGGCTACATCGACAAGTGTTCGGCTCCCTGCATCGGCCGCGTATCCGCCGCGGAGCATCGTGACATCGTCGACGATTTCTGCGACTTCCTCGCCGGCCACACCGACCGGTTGGTCCGGCAAATCGAGAAGCGAATGCAGGAAGCCGCCGACGAACTCGATTTCGAAACCGCTGCGAGGCTCCGCGACGACGTCGGCGCATTGCGAAGGGCTTTGGAGAAGCAGGCCGTCGTCCTCGGTGCTGGAACCGACGCCGACCTCGTCGCCTTCGCCACAGACGATCTGGAGGCCGCTGTCCAGGTGTTTCACGTCCGTGGCGGGCGGGTGCGCGGTCAGCGTGGGTGGGTCGTCGAAAAGGCAGGCGAGGCAGTCGAAGTCGAGGCTACGGCAGGGGAGTCAGGTGCGGCTGGGGGAGACCTGCCGATCCTCGTCGAGCAGTTCCTCACCCAGTTCTACGGCGAGGAGGTCGCACTCACCGACGGCGGCGAAGTCGAACAACCGGGTGCCGTTGTCCCACGCGAAGTGCTCGTGCCCGCTTTGCCGCCGAACGCCGACGAGGTGCAGGAATGGTTGTCGGGATTGCGCGGCTCCGCGGTGCAGTTGCGGGTCCCGCAGCGCGGCGACAAGAAGGCGCTGGCAGAGACCGTGCAGCGCAACGCGATGGAGGCCCTGGCGCAGCACAAGCTCAAACGCGCGAGCGATTTCACGTCCAGATCGGCTGCACTGCAGGGGATACAGGAAGCCCTCGATCTCGACACTGCGCCGCTGCGCATCGAATGTGTCGACGTGAGCCACGTGCAGGGCACCGATGTCGTCGCATCGCTCGTCGTCTTCGAGGACGGTCTGCCGCGCAAATCCGACTACCGGCACTACGCCATCAAAGAAGCCGCCGGTGGCGGTCACTCCGACGACGTCGCGAGCATCGCCGAGGTGACGAGACGGCGATTCGTCCGCATGCGCCGCGATTTCGCGACCGGTGATCTGACGAGTGGTGCGGTTCCAGGTGACCTCACCGTCATCCACGACGACAGCCCGGTCGTCCCGGACGCGAACATCGATCCGCAGACCGGCCGCCCGCGCAAATTCGCCTATCCGCCGAACCTGTACGTGGTCGACGGTGGCGCGCCGCAGGTCGCCGCGGCGGCGGAAGTGCTCGACGAACTCGGCATCACCGATGTCGCCGTCATCGGGCTCGCCAAGCGGCTCGAAGAAGTCTGGGTACCCGGCGAGATCGATCCCGTCATCCTGCCGCGGACGAGCGAATCGTTGTATCTGCTGCAGCGAGTACGCGACGAAGCGCACCGCTTCGCCATCACGTTCCATCGCAGCAAACGGTCGCGGCGGATGACGGCGTCGGCGCTCGACTCGGTGAAAGGTCTCGGCGAAACCCGTCGGACGGCGTTGGTGCTGCATTTCGGTTCCGTCGCGAGATTGAAGAAGGCGACGGTCGAAGAGATCACCGAGGTTCCGGGTATCGGTGTCACGACAGCGAGGGCTGTCCTCGACGCTCTCGGCGCGGAATCGGAGACCGTCGTCGATGCCGGCTCGGCTTCGCAGTCGGTGCAAGTAGGGAATGATGGCAGTGACTAGGGTTGCCAGCACACGCCGGTTTGCTTCGAAGTAACCAGCAACGATTCGACCGCAATTCGTGACCGAAAACGATGGGGGCAGACACGGTGAGCGAGCAGGCGAACAGCGACCAGAGCGGGGATCAAGGCGTCGACGTCGTTGTTGTGACCGGTGTTTCCGGCGCGGGCCGTGGCACAGCGGCGAAGGTGTTCGAAGACCTCGGCTGGTACGTCGCAGACAACCTGCCGCCGGTTCTGATCTCCCGCCTGATCGATCTCGGGCTTGCAACCGAACCACCGATTCGACGCCTCGCCGTCGTGATGGACGTCCGCAGTAGGTTCTTCTCCGACGACCTCACCGAAGTGATTCACGACCTCGAGTCGCGATCCGTACGTACCCGCGTGCTGTTCCTCGAAGCGTCCGACGAGGTACTGGTCCGCAGGTTCGGCTTCGCCCGCCGCAGGCACCCACTGCAAAGTGAGAGCGCCGACGGCACGTTGTCGGCCGGAATCGCGCTCGAACGCGAACGTTTGTCGAAGGTGAAAACGGCGGCGGACGTCGTCATCGACACCACGGCGCTCTCGGTGCATCAACTGCATCGCCGGATCGAAGAAACCTACGGGGTCGGCGGCGACGGGCCAGGATCGCTGCAGGTAACAGTCCAATCGTTCGGTTTCAAGTATGGGGTTCCGATCGACGCAGACATCGTGTTGGATTTGCGTTTTCTCCCCAATCCGCACTGGATTCCGGAGCTGAGAGAACAAACTGGGCAGGAGGCGGCCGTGCGGGACTATGTGCTCTCCCGCGACGGCGCCGCAGACTACGTGAAGACCGCGCATCGCCTGGTCGAGCTGACTGCTGCGGGCTACCGTCAGGAGGGCAAGCGGTACATGACGATTGCTGTGGGCTGCACCGGCGGCAAGCATCGCAGTGTCGCGATATCGGAGGCGTTGGCGGACGTGATCACCGGCGACGGCGAAGGCGATGGAGGCACTGCTGTGAGGGTTGTGCACCGCGATCTGGGTCGCGAATGACGGGCGATCAACCGTCCGTTGTTGCGCTCGGCGGGGGCCACGGTCTTTTCGCGACGCTCACTGCGATACGCAGGCTGACCAGCGCGATCACGGCCATCGTCACGGTCGCCGACGACGGCGGTTCGTCGGGGCGATTGCGTGCGGAACTCGGCGTCATACCGCCCGGCGATCTGCGCATGGCTCTGGCTGCGCTGGCGGGCGACGGTGAAAGCGCCGAGGTCTGGACCCG
Source organism: Antrihabitans stalagmiti (assembly GCF_016482825.1). Classification (GTDB taxonomy): domain Bacteria; phylum Actinomycetota; class Actinomycetes; order Mycobacteriales; family Mycobacteriaceae; genus Antrihabitans; species Antrihabitans stalagmiti. Next base: position 210,086 of record NZ_JAEMNV010000001.1, read on the forward strand.
AACCGTCCAGCATCGATTCCGTGGTACCGGTGCGTTGGCCGGGCATTCTGTCGGCAACCTGATCATCGCCGGCCTCACCGAAGTGCTCGGCGACACGGTCGCCGCGCTCGACGAACTCGGCCGCGTACTGCAACTCGACGGCAGGGTGCTGCCGATGGCGCAGATCGCGCTGACGATCGAAGCCGACGTCGCCGGCCTCGAAGCCGATCCGCGTGTCAACCGCGCGATCCGAGGTCAGGTCGCCGTCGCGACCACGCCGGGGCAGGTCCGCAGAGTGCGGCTCATACCGTCCGATCCGCCGGCGTGCCCCGAGGCTCTCGACGCGATCGACAACGCCGACCTGGTGATCCTCGGACCGGGATCGTGGTTCTCCAGCGTCATTCCGCATGTGCTCGTGCCGGAACTACTCGAAGCGTTGATCGGGACGCAGGCGCGTAAGGTGCTCGTCCTCAACCTCGCCGCGCAACCGGGAGAAACCGCCGGATTCTCCGCCGAGCGCCATTTGCACGTATTGTCCCAACACGCACCGGGTTTGGCGGTCGACCACGTCGTGATCGATTCGGGGTCGGTGCCGGAGGGTCGGGAACGGGATCATCTTCGCCGGGCTGCGAAGTCGCTCGGCGCACAGGTATTGTTCGCCGATGTCGCAGAGCCGGGCACGCACAAGCATCATTCCGGCAAACTCGCATCGGTGTTGGCGACACTCGCCCGACGCGATACGGACAGTTCGGGTCTCGGTGGAAAGGAGAGCGCCTCGTGGCGATGACAGCGGAGGTGAAAGACGAGCTCAGCAGACTCGTCATCACCCAGCAGAGCGCCCGTCGGGCCGAACTTTCCGCGCTGCTGCGGTTTGCGGGCGGTTTGCACATCGTCGGCGGCAGGGTTGTTGTCGAAGCTGAGGTCGACCTCGGATCCATCGCACGGAGGCTGCGACGCGAAATTTTCGAACTGTTCGGTTACGGCTCGGACGTCCACGTCATCAGCGCAGGTGGTTTGCGGAAGAGTTCGCGCTACGTCGTTCGCGTTGCGAAGGAGGGCGAGGCGCTCGCTCGGCAGACCGGTCTGCTCGACGTGCGCGGTCGTCCGGTCCGCGGTCTGCCCGCTCAGGTCGTGGGCGGAAGTGTCGGTGACGCAGAGGCAGCGTGGCGTGGCGCCTTCCTCGCACACGGATCCCTCACCGAGCCAGGTCGGTCGTCGGCACTCGAGGTCAGTTGCCCGGGTCCGGAGGCAGCGCTTGCGCTGGTCGGAGCGGCGCGCCGATTCGGTATCGCCGCGAAGGCGCGGGAAGTTCGTGGCACCGATCGAGTTGTCGTTCGTGACGGCGAGGCCATCGGCGCACTCCTGACGCGGATGGGCGCGCAGGATACGCGGCTCACGTGGGAAGAGCGCCGGATGCGGCGCGAGGTCCGGGCTACCGCCAACCGACTCGCCAATTTCGACGACGCCAACTTGCGACGTTCCGCTCGTGCTGCGGTCGCTGCGGCCGCCAGGGTGGAACGCGCTTTGCAAATTCTGGGTGACGATGTTCCGGACCATCTCGCGGCAGCCGGCAATCTTCGCGTCGCGCATCGTCAGGCGTCGTTGGAGGAGTTGGGTCAGCTCGCCGAACCGCCGATGACCAAAGACGCTGTGGCAGGACGTATTCGCCGCCTGCTTTCGATGGCGGATCGCAGGGCGAAAGAGACGGGCGTACCAGATACGGAGTCGGTCGTCACCGCTGATCTGCTCGACGAAGCCTGATAACTACTGGTCGGTAGCCGAATTGGCGATCGTTTCTCGTCAGGGGCGTGCATTCGCGACGTGTGCGCGCACTAGGCTGGCAGCCGAAACCCATGCATAAATCCCATGGATAAACCTAAAAGGAGCAAACTGTGACGGTACGTGTAGGCGTGAACGGCTTCGGTCGTATCGGACGGAACTTCTTCCGTGCGGTCGACGCACAGAAGGCGCTCGGCACGACTGACATCGAAATTGTCGCGGTCAACGATCTGACCGACAATGCGACACTCGCGCATCTCCTCAAGTACGACTCGATCCTCGGTCGCCTGCCGTACGACGTCTCGCTCGATGGTGAAGACACGATCGTCGTCGGCGATCAGCGCATCACTGCACTCGCGCACCGCGGACCGCTCGCCGAACTGCCGTGGGGCGACCTCGGCGTCGACATCGTCGTCGAGTCGACCGGTATCTTCACCGACGCGGCAAAGGCCAAGGGCCACTTGGACGCAGGCGCGAAGAAGGTCATCATCTCCGCACCCGCCAAGGGCGAAGACATCACCATCGTGATGGGCGTCAACGACGACAAGTACGACGGCAGCCAGAACATCATCTCCAACGCCTCGTGCACCACCAACTGCCTCGGCCCGATCGCCAAGGTCCTCGACGACGAGTTCGGCATCGTCAAGGGTTTGATGACGACGATCCACGCCTACACCCAGGATCAGAACCTGCAGGACGCACCGCACGCAGACCTGCGTCGCGCTCGCGCGGCTGCACTGAACATCGTCCCGACCGGCACCGGTGCAGCCAAGGCCATCGGCCTCGTGCTCCCGCAGCTGCTCGGCAAGCTCGACGGCTACGCGCTCCGGGTGCCGATCCCAACGGGTTCGGTCACCGACCTCACCGCGAACCTGCGCAAGTCGGCCACCGCCGACGAGGTCAACGCAGTGATGAAGGCTGCAGCCGAAGGCCCGCTGAAGGGCATCCTGAAGTACAACACCGACCCGATCGTGTCCAGCGACATCGTGACCGATCCGCACTCGTCGATCTTCGACGCGCCGTTGACCAAGGCGATCGACGACCAGGTCAAGATCGTGTCCTGGTACGACAACGAGTGGGGTTACTCGAACCGTCTTGCCGACCTCATCGGCCTCGTCGCCAAGTCTCTCTGAGGCGCGCGCACGTGGCTGTGAAGACTCTGCAGAATCTGCTCGACGAAGGGGTCGAAGGTCGCGGCGTGCTCGTGCGCTCCGACCTCAACGTTCCGCTCGACAACGGCACCATTACCGACCCCGGCCGCATCATCGCGTCGGTGCCGACGATCAAGGCGCTGGTCGAGGCCGGTGCCAAAGTTGTTGTCACCGCGCACCTCGGACGTCCGAAAGGTGCACCGGACCCAGCCTTTTCGTTGGCTCCGGTTGCTGCGCGGCTGAGCGAAGAACTCGGTCGCAACGTGCAACTCGCAGGTGACGTCGTCGGCGGAGACGCCCTCGCCCGCTCGGAAGGACTGACCGACGGCGACGTGCTGCTGCTCGAGAACATCCGCTTCGACGCCCGCGAGACGAGCAAGGACGAGGCCGAGCGCACCAAGCTCGCCAAGGCCCTCGTCGAGTTGGTCGGTGACGACGGTGCTTTCGTCTCGGACGGTTTCGGTGTCGTACACCGCAAGCAGGCTTCGGTCTACGACGTCGCGAAGCTGCTGCCGTCCTATGCGGGCAACCTAGTCGCCACCGAGGTCGACGTGCTTGCCAAGCTGACCGAGGAGCCCGCACGGCCGTACGCGGTCGTGCTCGGTGGTTCGAAGGTTTCCGACAAGCTCGCGGTCATCGAAGCGCTGGCACCACAGGTCGACACGCTGGTGATCGGCGGCGGCATGTGCTTCACCTTCTTTGCGGCGCAAGGCTATTCGGTCGGCAACTCGCTGAAGCAGGACGAGATGATCGACACCTGCAAGGACCTGCTCGACCGGTTCGCCGACGTCATTCATCTGCCGAAGGACGTTGTCGTAGCCGACAGCTTCTCCGCTGATGCCGAAGCGAAGGTTGTTGCCTCGCATCAGATTCCGGACGGCTGGATGGGTCTGGACATCGGACCCGAGTCCACCAAGCGATTCAGCGCGGTGCTCGGTGCGGCCAAGACGATCTTCTGGAACGGCCCGATGGGTGTGTTCGAATTCGAGAAGTTCGCCGACGGGACCAGGGGAGTGGCCGAGGCAATCGCCGGAGCGACCGCCAAGGGCGCGTTCAGCGTTGTCGGCGGCGGCGATTCTGCTGCTGCTGTCCGCTCGCTCGGGCTGCCCGACGACGGTTTCTCGCACATCTCCACCGGCGGCGGCGCGTCGCTGGAATACCTGGAAGGCAAAGAGCTTCCAGGAATCACGGCACTAGAGGGCACAGAATGAGCCGCAAGCCGCTGATCGCGGGCAACTGGAAGATGAATCTGAACCACCTCGAGGCCATCGGCCTGGTGCAGAAGATCGCATTCGCGTTGCCTGCGAAGTACTTCGACAAGGTGGACGTGACGGTCATCCCGCCGTTCACCGACCTCCGCAGCGTCCAGACCGTGGTGGAGGGCGACAAGCTCCTGCTCACCTACGGCGCACAGGATGTGTCGCAACACGATTCGGGTGCGTACACCGGCGAGATCAGCGGTTCGATGCTGGCGAAGCTCGGCGCGACGTACGCGGTCGTCGGGCATTCGGAGCGACGCACACTGCACGGTGAAGACGACGCGACGGTGCTGGCAAAGACGAAGGCTGCGCTGAAGCACGGTCTGACGCCGATCGTCTGCATCGGTGAAGGTCTCGACATTCGCGAGGCAGGCAATCAGGTCGAGTACAACCTCGAGCAGTTGCGCTGTTCGCTGCAGGGCTTGTCGGCGGCCGACATAGCGAAGGTAGTCGTTGCCTACGAGCCGGTGTGGGCTATCGGCACCGGTCGCGTGGCGACACCGTCCGACGCGCAGGAAGTGTGCGGTGCGATCCGCGCCGAGCTGGCGAAGCTGGCATCCGACGAGGTCGCTGCCGGTGTTCGGGTGCTCTACGGCGGCTCGGTCAGTTCCAAGAACGTCGGCGAGATCGTTGCCGAACCCGACGTCGACGGTGCACTCGTCGGCGGTGCGTCACTCAAGGGTGAAGAGTTCGCGACCCTGTGCGCAATCGCCGCCGGTGGCCCGCTGCCCTGAGGCGGCTTCGCCGCTCGTGAGTCTTTTCGGTGGGCTCGCCCACCGAAAAGACTCACGAGCCGCTTGCGGCCTATCTCTCTGGAATCGCGCAGACCATTCCGTCTGCGATGCCTGTCGGACGCACTCCTAGCGCCTGATTGACGCGCGCCCGCTGGTTTTCCCACGCGACAGCGCCAGCCAGCTCGGCGAGCTGACCACGTGTGAAGTGCGTCAACAGTTCGGTACGGATCTCTTCGAGGTCCACAGCCGGCGTCACCGTCATGGCCTCCGCGAATCCGATGACGAGCTTCTCGAGGTCGGTGTAGGCGTCGCTCGTCTTGTACTTCGGCAAGTCCCGGATCTGCTGTTCGGTGAGCCCGCCGTGGTGCGCGAGCGCCGACCCGATGTCGAGGCAGTACTCACAGTTGATCAAGCCCGCTGCTTTCAGCTCGGCGAGCTCTTTGTACTTGGGGTCCAAACGATTGCTGAAGATCAGAGAGAACTCGTAGAACAGCGTTGCCAACAGCAACATCGGTCGCCTGATGAGCCAGCCCCACAGATCGGTGCGATTACGTTTGGCGCTGGCCATGACCTTCGTGAAGTGCCAGATCCTTCGAAGCGCTCTCATCGGTGTGTGTTCTCCTTCGTTGGTGTGGATCGATCTGCCCGTGCGGTTGCGACGATTACGGCCAGCGGCAGCACAGCTGCGATGGCGAGAACTACTGCGTTGACGACGTTTTCGGGGTCGCTGAGCCCCGGTGACGGATGGGCTAGGTGATAGATGACGTGCGGTAGTGCGAACGACAGCAGTGAAATCCCCGCGATCAGCACCACCCTGCGGTCACCCCACCACGCCGCGAGCAGCAGAAACACCCCTGTCGCGACAAAGCCAGCTCCGGCGTCATACGCCAAATGAGCGTTGTACGGCGGTTCGGCGGCCACGAGCATGGGCCCGAATCCCGGAAACGAGCGATACCAACTCTCGGTGGCAGTCACGGCCCACAGGCCGGTGAAGAGTTGCGGCACCGCCAATGCGGCGAGGAGTACACGGGTCCACAGGACCGCCGGTCGATCAGGCTTGCTCACACCTACTCTTGGCGTTTGCTCCCTGTTCCGTAACGCCCGAATCGCCACCAGACTATGACAAGCGCCACAGCGAACACACCCTCCGACAGGTGTAGAGCGGCACCGTAGGCGAAATGGGTCACCTCTGAGGCGCCATGGATCGCGAGCACAAGCCCGAGCGGCAGACCCGCCACGACGGCGACGGGTGTCCAGCTCTTCCTGATCGCACCGGCCGCGATCGTGCCGGCAACAGCGAGATATGCAAAAGCACTTTCGAACGCGGCATGTGGTGCGTAGGGCTCGCCGATATTGCGCGCGATCCACTCACCACTGGTGAAAATGCTGATCCCGTGTGACGCGATCAGCAGCGCGAGAGCGGCGGCTACGAATTGCACTATCCGCCACTCACGTTGTTCGCGAACGCTGATGGCTGCAGAAATGCGTTTGTAGACCGACCTCGAAGGACGCGCCTGCAAGGAGGTCGCCAACCACAAGACGGTCGGGTCGGTCTCACGAGATGGGTCGCCGGCGAGCGTACGACCGATGTCGTCGTCGAGTCGTTGTGCCGCGGCCAGTTCATCGGGATCGAAGTACTCGTCGCCGTTCAGGTCGCTGCTCATGCCTTCATCACCTCCCGCAACTTGCCGACCGCTCGGTAGACGAGCATGCGCGCGGCGGTCGCCGAGATCCCCATCGCGGCCCCGATCTGCTCGGACGACATGTCGCTGCCGAAGCGCAGCGCGACAGCCTCTCGTTCGCGGACGGTCAACAGGCCGAGTTGGCGTCGTAGATCGTCGACGCCGTCGAGGCGCAACGCCCAACTTTCGGGATCGTGCTCGGTGTCGGTACGGTCCGAGCGCAAGCCGTCGGAGTCGACCGCCTCGACGGGTAGTTCTCGACCACGCCGACGCCACCAGTCGGCCAGGACATGCCGGGCGATGCCGATCAGCCAGCCACCGACCCGACCCAATTCGGCGTCGTAGGTGTCCCACGAACGCATCGCCTGCGTGAACACCTCGCTGGTCACATCCTCCGCATCGGCATCCGATGGCAGCCGGGCCCGCACGTAGCGCCAGGTCGGCGCTACGTGTTCGCGGTACATCTCGGCGAACTCGGTTGCCACGTCACCAATCCTTCGTGCGGAGGCGGTCGCCCGTAACGTTTCACATTCGCCGATGCGGGCGCGCTACCGGGTCGGGGTGCGCAATCGGCCTCGAGCGGCCCTGTATTGTTGATCCCGAATTGCGCGCGTAGTCGACTTTGAGGGCGAACATGGATCTGTTCCTGGATATCTTGCTGGTGGCGACGAGCCTGCTGCTGATGCTGCTGGTGCTGCTGCACCGTGCCAAGGGTGGCGGCCTTTCCAGCCTTTTCGGTGGTGGCGTGCAGTCCAGCCTGTCCGGGTCGACGGTTGTCGAGAAGAACCTCGATCGCATCACTGTCTTCACCTCTGTCGTCTGGCTGATTGCCATCCTCGGTATCGGTCTCGAAATCAAGTACAGCTAGTCCGAAGTTCGGCCGGCGTCATTTCGGGTGACGTCATAACCGCGTAACCGCGACAGTATTTACTGTTGCCATGACATCGACCGATCCAGGCCGTGCGGCAACCGAACCGCTTCGTGAAGACATCCGACTCCTCGGCGGAATCCTCGGCCAGATAGTTCACGATCAAGAAGGCGAAGACGTCTTTGCGCTGGTGGAAAAGGCGCGCGTCGAATCGTTTCGGGTCAGGCGCTCGGAGATCGACCGTGCGGAACTTGCGACTTTGTTCGACGGTATCGAGATCGGCAAGGCGATCCCCGTCATCCGCGCTTTCAGTCACTTCTCGTTGCTCGCCAATCTCGCCGAAGACATCCATCGCGATCGACGGCGATCGATTCACATCCGCGCAGGTGAGCCACCGCAGGACAGCTCGCTCGCGGCAACCTACGCGAAACTCGATGCGGCCCAACTCGATTCGTCCAGGGTCGCCGACCTGCTCACCGATGCCCTCGTCGCGCCCGTCATCACCGCGCATCCGACCGAAACCAGGCGTCGCACGATCTTCGAGGTGCAATCCCGCATCACCGAACTGATGCGATTTCGGGAGCGCACCGAACTCGACGACGACGAGACCGCCGAAGTCGATCGGCAACTGCGCCGCCAGATCATCACGCTGTGGCAGACCGCGCTGATTCGGCTGTCACGCTTGCGGATTCAGGACGAGATCGAGGTCGGGCTGCGGTACTTCCATCTGTCGTTGCTCGAGGTGATTCCGCGGATCAACGCGCAGGTGAGAGACGAGCTGCGACGTCGGTGGCCGGACGTGAACCTCCTCGAACAGCCGATCTTGCGGCCCGGTTCATGGATCGGTGGCGATCGCGACGGGAACCCGTTCGTCACTGCCGAGGTGGTGCACAACGCGACCCATCGCGCGGCGTTCGTCGCGATCGAGCATCACCTGGCCGAGCTGTCGAAACTCGAGCAGGAATTGTCGATGTCGGCTCGCCTCGTCACGATCAGCTACGCGGTGCAAGAGCTGGCAGAAGCATCGGGGGACAGCGGGTCCAACCGCGACGACGAGCCCTACCGACAAGCTGTGCGGTGTGTACGAGGCCGACTCACCGCGACCGCGGAGCAGATTCTCGACAAACTTCCGGCGGATGCGGTCTCGCTCGGTTTGGAACCGTACGAGACGCCGCAGCAGGCGTTGAACGACCTCGACGCGATCGACACCTCGCTGCGCGGGCACGGCGACGCCATCCTCGCCGACGACAGGCTCGCCGCGCTGCGGTGGTCCATAGAGACGTTCGGTTTCCATCTGTCGAGTCTGGATCTGCGGCAGAACTCCGAAATACACGAAGAGGTCGTCGCGGAGTTGTTCGCCTGGGCGGGTGTGCACCCCGACTATCGGAGCCTGCCCGAGGACGAGCGCGTCGAGTTGCTTGCACAGGAGTTGGCGACACGGCGACCGCTGTCGAGTCCCGATGCGGAATTCAGCGAACTGACGACGAAAGAGTTGGCGATCACCCGCGCGGCGGCACTTGCCGTTCGCACGCTCGGGCCACGCTCGGTGCCGAACTACATCATCAGTATGTGCACGTCGGTGAGCGATCTGCTCGAAGCGTCGGTTCTGCTCAAGGAAGCGGGCATCCTCGATCCGGGGTCAGGGACGCCGACCTCGTCGGTCGGTGTTGTGCCGCTCTTCGAGACGATCGAGGATCTGCAGCAGGGTGCGGCGACGTTGCTCGCCGCTCTCGACGTCCCGGTCTACCGAGCGCTGGTCAGCTCGCGCGGTGACAACCAGGAAGTGATGCTCGGCTATTCCGATTCGAACAAGGACGGCGGGTACCTCGCCGCGAACTGGGCGCTCTATCGCGCCGAACTCGACCTGGTCGATGCGGCACGCAAGAGCGGAATTCGGTTGCGGCTCTTTCACGGTCGCGGGGGAGCGGTCGGCCGTGGTGGTGGCCCGAGCTACGAGGCGATTCTCGCGCAGCCGGTCGGAGCCGTGACGGGTTCACTTCGTATCACCGAGCAGGGTGAGGTCATCGCCGCGAAGTACGCCGAGCCGAGGATCGCGCGACGAAATCTGGAGTCGTTGCTCGCCGCGACGCTGGAGTCGACGCTGCTCGACGTCGAGGGCCTCGGTGCCGCCGCCGAACCCGCGTACGCGATTCTGGACGATCTTGCCGAACGAGCCCGACGCGCCTACGGCGAACTCGTCCACAAGACACCGGGTTTCGTCGAATACTTCCGGATGTCGACTCCTGTCGCCGAGATCGGTGAGCTGAACATCGGTAGCCGCCCGGCATCGCGAAAGCCGACGAATTCTGTGTACGACCTTCGTGCGATCCCGTGGGTGATGTCCTGGAGTCAATCGCGGGTCATGCTGCCAGGTTGGTACGGCGTCGGAACAGCGTTCGAGGAATGGGTGGACGGCGACGCGGACAAGCTCGCCCAGCTGGCCGACCTCAACGAACGCTGGCCGTTCTTCCGAACCGTGCTGTCCAACATGGCGATGGTGATCGCGAAGTCCGACCTCGGGTTGGCGGCTCGCTATGCCGAACTGGTTCCGGACGTCGAGTTGCGCAACAAGGTCTTCGGCATGATCAGCGACGAGCACGCGAAAACGATCAGGATGTACAAGGCGATCACCGGCGCCGACGATCTGCTCGCCGACAACCCGGCGGTGGCGCGGTCGGTGTTCAACCGGTTCCCGTATCTGGAACCACTGAATCACCTGCAGGTCGAACTGCTGCGGCAGTTCCGTGCCGGAGACGACCGTGAACTCGTGAAGCGCGGCATCCTGCTCACGATGAACGGCTTGGCGACGGCACTGCGCAATAGCGGTTAGACGGCAACAGCGGTTAAGCCGCCTGCACCGGCTCGATGTCGCGCACGAAAACGATGGCATCGAGTTCGGTGAGGCTTGTCGTTTCCAGTGGGATGTAGGCGTAGTTCGCCGACGTGCGGCGCTCGCGTTGCCCGTTCGGTAGGGCATCGGTGGCTATCAGCACATTCCCCGTCGTTGCCGCGTAGAGCTCACCTTCGAGCGAGGCAGCTTCGGGTTCGGCGATGGTGTGGTGGTGAGCTGTGCCGATCGCCGAACCGATCACGCGGTAGGCGTCGCCGAGCCGGCCGTCGAGGTGGCCGCCCGCACACCACCAGTGCAGCTGCTGTTCGCCCATCGTCCACTGCGACTCACCTTTCTGCAGGTGGCCGTTGTGAGCGAAGGCGAAGGTCGGTCCACGGTCGGCTTCGCGCTCGACGATCGCGCACAGATTGTCGGCCATCATGAGGTCGCGAACACCGAGCAGTCGGGGTACCCGTCGAGCATTGTCGGAGGCCATTACCGCGTGATAGTCGAGCAGGCCGGCAGCCGTCCGAGCATGGAGGTCGGCGAGCCAACGTTCGTCCGGGGCCGTCGCGGCGTGCAGTCGTGGCGCTTCCATCCGCAGCAGCAGCACCAGGTCGTCGGTCAGGTGTCGCAGCCGGATCGCGTCCGAACTCGCGCCGATCGATTGCGTCGGATCCATCGCTCCTGCCGGATTGCTCCAGCGGGCGTCGGCACCGAGCAATGTCTCGAGTTCGGCGCCTGTGCAGGGCAGGTCGTCTGGATCGAGGGTCGTCGACAGGTACGTATGCAGCGCGAACAGGCTACGCCGCGGGCTTTCGGCTCCCATCGTTTCCATCGGGGCATCGAAACCGTAGAACCGGACCCGATCGTGTGGTGATCGTCCGCGGTTGTAGGCGACCAGCCATTCCACGAGGTCTCGGTTGGCGTCGTACTCGCCGAAGGTGTGGCTGAACCCGCTGGTCATGACGTCGTCGACCGACCCGGCACCACCATCGACCAGGGCGTCTACGAGAAGCCCACCGAGGCAGCTGCTTTCGATCGCGATCGACCGATAGCCCGCGTGTTCGACGAGCTGGTGGAACATCTGGTTGCGCAGTCGCAGGAACAGTTGCTCGCCGTGCATCGGCTCGCCGAAGCCGAGGAGACGTGGAGCAACCGGTAGGTGTCGCAACAATTCCGCGAGTGCGGCCGCGAGATCGGAACCGCCGTCCGATGAAAATGGTGTGCCGTGCTGTTCGAGCGCTGTGCCGAGTGTCATGTGCTTCGACGCTATCATTACCGCAACGGTTGACAGTTTGGACGAAATACAATGACTAGTTCACCGAAACCCTCAAAGTACCGACCCGTCGATCTTGCCCGCGAACACGGACTGTCGACCCAAGCGGTTCGCAATTACGAAGCCGCCGGAATACTGCCTGCCGCAGACCGATCGGCATCGGGATATCGCGTCTACACCCTCGTCCATGCGGCCGCGTTGCGCACGTTCGTCGCTCTCGTCCCCGGCCACGGTCATGGTGTCGCGACCGCCGTGCTTGCAGCGGTCAATCGAGGAGCCGTCGACGAGGCGCTCGCGCTCATCGACGACAGCCACACCGAATTGCGGACCGATCGGCTGACCTTGGATTCCGTCGAGCGGGCCGTCGCGCAGGCTGTGCCCACCGAGGACATTGCGCGACAGTTCCTTTCGGTCCGCGAGCTTGCGCGGCGCATCGGCGTCGAACCGACGACGCTGCGGAGCTGGGAAGACGCCGGCTTGGCGCCCGCCCGCGATCCGTCGACCGGATACCGTGTGTACGGGCCTGCGGACATCCGCGACGCACATCTTGTGCATCAACTCCGCCGCGGCGGGTATCTGCTCAATCAGATTGCGCCGATCGTGGTTCAGGTGCGCTCGGCAGGTAGCGTCGAGGCGTTGGCGCAGCTGATCGGGGAGTGGCGCGAACGGGTGAACACGCGTGGCCGGTCGATGCTTATCGGTGCCGCAGCGCTACAGACCTACCTCGACAAGTTGTACGCCTGACCAGCAATCTGTAACGCGTGTGCTCCGTGCGACGACGAGACGTGTGACATCAAGCGCGGCCCGGGGGTTGTTTCGCGCGATTCACGCATAGGGATTCGAGATTCGATTGCACGTGAATCGAATACGAGATCGGGAGATACACATGGGAATTCGTGAATTTGTCGGGCGGCACCGTATCGCCTCGACTGCGGCAGCACCTGCCATTCTCGGCGTCGCGGCGATTGTTGCCGTCACCTGGGCGGCATCACCAGGACCTACGGCCATCGACACCGAGATGACTTCGTCGGTCACCGAGTGCCACGACATGGTCACCATCTCCGTCGCGGGCCGTGGTGACACGCCTCGCGAGGGCGAAACGAAGATGCTGCTCGACGCGAACGGCAACCCGTTGCCCGCGGCGATGTCAGGGGACTACAGCAGCAACTGGGTCGACCCGGTCGTGAATGCACCGGACAACGCGGTCGACCCCGACTCCTACGCCGCCGTCTACATCGCGTACCCCGCGAACATGGCGAGCTACGAAGACGCCGTCAACGCCGGTGTCGCCAATACCGAATCGGTCATGCGCGAGATTGCCGTTGCGTGCCCGGACACCAAATTCTCCATCGTCGGCTACAGCGAAGGCGCGGATGTCGTCCGTCGCGTTGCGACGAAGGTCGGCCACGACGAGGCCGACGCGAACGGCAACTACGGCGTTGTCGATCCGAACAACGTTGTCGGAGTTGTCATCTTTGCCGACGCCGGCCGCAGCGCGGGTGACGGTCCGTTCATCGGTGCGGAAGATCCGTTCGCCAATCCCGACGGCTTCGATCAGAAATACCAGAACGGCAAGAACCCGACCTCGGGCAAGGGCGCGCTACCAGGCACCAGCGGTGATTTCGGCGCCTTGAACGGCAAGATCGCATCCTTCTGCTCGGACGGCGACCTCACGTGTGCAGCGCCGGAGAACATCTCGCTGCTGCAGCTTGCCGTGAACGTCGGCAGGCAGATCAACGTCGACGCCCTCGAACGTGACGGACTCACTCCGGCAACCGGTCAGGACGTCGCTGTCACGATGGGCAAGATCGCGTTCGCTGCCTTCGCCGACATCGCGAACAACCCGAACTGGATGCAAAGCGACGAAACATTCCTCGACGTGCTGCTGAAGGTGTCCGATCCGGCCTACAAGCCGGGTGCGACGCCGCCGCCCGCGACCGACGCAAGCTCGATCTCGGTCGACGCGATGTCGCCGCTGGCCTACCTGCCGCAGAAGATCTTCAAGGAGATCATCGGGCTCGTCGTGACGAATCAGAACACGATTCCTGTCGTCATGAGCGATCCGTACAACACCACACTCGGCCCGAACCACTCCGGTCATCACTTCGACTACTGGCGTGACGCCAACCCGGAGACCGGAAAGCCGCTGACCTCGGCAGAATACGCCGCGGCATGGTTGACCGAACTTGCGAAGCAGGCACAGAACGGGGAGCCGGTCGACAAGTCCGTCAAGCCGTCGCAAGCATCGCTCGCCGCCGCACTGTCGCCGGAGGCCGAGACAACCACTTCGACCACAACGACAACAACGACGCCGGCCACCACAACGCCGGGAACCACTACCCCGTCGACAACTGCCCCGACCACAACCGAGGCTCCGACGACAACGGAGTCCACCACCGCGCCGGCTACCACCACCGAGCCGGCCACGACGGAGCCGACCACTACAACCGAGGCTCCGACAACGACGCCGACCACAACGACGGCGACGCCGGCTCCGGTCAGCTGAGCTGGACCTTTTCAAGCACGACTGTCGCGGGCTGACCTCGGATCAATACTCCGAAGCCAGCTCGCGATAGTCGTTCCAGGAGGGCAGCGGCACACGCGCGATCGTCGTTTCGAGTCTGTCGAGGTAGTACTGCCAACGCGGTCCGATCTCGGCGACCTCGTTGGGATGCAGATGCCTGCGGACAACCTCCAGTGTCGTCACGACTCCTACCTGATGCAGGTGCAATTCGAGGATCGCGCCATCGAAGGTGACGTTCAGCTGATGTGGTGATGTGCAGGCATCGACGTGGACGTCAACGGTTTCGGTCCGACAGTCGTCGTCCGCGGTGATCCGAACATCGCCGGAGAACGGATCACCCGTCATGGTGCCGAACCATGCCTCCAATCGATCGGGCTCGGTCAGATAGGACCACAGTTCGACGATCGGTAGCGCGAACCCTCGGACGAAATACAGCAACACGAGATCGCTGCCTGCTTCGCGATCGTGTTCGGGCCGGACCTCGCCGATTGTCGATGTGGTGACCACGTCGGACTACCTCCGTCACTTGGAATGGGCAACTCTGCCGTGCGTCCATTCAACATCGAGCGCGGTCCACATGGAACCGATCGCGCAGACGCAACGTCCAACCATTCGAACGGGCAAGCAGCCCTGAGCTTCCCAAGCAGCGGCAGTGAGAAGGTTGGCGACAGTGGACATTCATTCGGGAAACAGTCCGTCGGGATGCGGTTCGTCGTTGCGACGCGGCATGAAGGCACGTTCGCGGAACCGTCCTGCGATCCGAAGTGTGTGTGCACGCGTCGATGGCCTCGAAAACAACAAGTCACTGCCGCGGGTGCGGCCGAAGGAAGACGACGATGCGCTGTGACCTACAGCGCTGAGGCCGCGGCTTCGTCGAGCAGCCAGACCGTCTTCTCGACACCCGACGCGCCCGCCGACGGAATATCGACTGGATCCGCGCCGCCGATCGCTGCTGCTACCGCGTCGGCTTTCGCTGCGCCGGACACGATCAACCACACCTGCTTCGATCGACGAACAGCGGGCAGCGTCAACGTGATTCGGGTCGGTGGTGGCTTGGGGGAGTCCGTCACGGCGACGACGAGCTTCGCCGTCTCGCGAACCGCGTCGGTGTCGGGAAACAGTGAATTGATATGCCCTTCACCGCCCATGCCGAGCAGGTGGATGTCGAACGCCGGGAGCTGGCCGTCCGTCGAATTCGCCGCGAGGACGTCGACGTAGTTTCTGGCGGCCGCCTCCGGGTCGTCTCCGAAGTCGCCGTCCGACGCCGCCATCGGGTGGACGCGGGACGGATCGATACCGATGTGGTCGAGCAGTGCCTCGCGAGCTTGCAGGTCGTTGCGCTCGGGATCGGCAGCAGGGACGAAACGCTCGTCACCCCAATAGATGTCGACCTGGTGCCAATCGATAGATCCAGAGTCCTCGCGCAGCGCCTTCAGCAGTCCGATACCGGTGCCGCCGCCGGTCAGCACGACCGACGCCGAACCTCTTTTGGCCTGTGCCTGTTCGACCGCAGCGATGAACCTGCGCGCGGCTGCCGCAACCAACGCCTCGGTGTCGGCATAACGCTCGACGACGACCTCACTCATACGTCACCAACTCCAAGCCTTCGAGTGCCGACTGGTAGATCTCGTCGGTGTCCAGCCTGCGCAGTTCTTCGGCGAGGCATTCGGAGGTTTCCCTGCGCGGCAACGCAAGTCGCTTGTCCGGTTGCCCGGTCCTGCCGAGTGTCGCGGTGCGGCCGGTCTGCGGTCGCGACAGGGTGATCGCGGTGTCGCCGCGTTGCAGTTCGACGTAGAGGTCGCCGACGAGCCGATTCACCGGGCACTGCAACCGAATTGCGAGCCATCCTGCAAGAACGTCCAGCGCAGGTTCTTCGCGCAGGCCGGACACGGTCACCGATTCGACCGGGACGAACGGTGCTTCGTCGAGCGCCGCTGTGAGCAATGCACGCCAGTAGGTGATACGCGCCCAGGCCAGATCGGCATCGCCTGCGACGGACGACTCGCGCCGCGCCTTGATCGTCGCCATCGGATCCTCGGCGAACGTCGCGTCCGTAATGCGGTGAGTTGCCAACTGTCCCACCGGATCTCGGGACGGTTCGACCGGCGCGCCACGAGGCCACCACGCCACGACAGGAGTATCGGGGAGCAGGAACGGAGTGACGACGCTGGCTTCGTGCTGCGACAGCTCACCGCGCATCCGCAGGATCAGCACCTCGGAGGCGCCTGCGTCGCCGCCGAGCCGAATCTGCGCGTCGAGCCGGTTGTCGGCGTCGCGATCGCCCCTGGCAAGGACGATGACGCGGCAGGGATGCTCCTTGCTCGCGTCGTTCGCGGCCTCGATCGCCTCTTCGGCCTCCGCGGTGTCCAACGTGCAGACCACGAGCGTGAGGACGCGGCCGAGCGTGACGGACCCGCTGTCCTCACGCAATCGGATGAGCTTCTTGTTGATCGCACCCGTATCGGTATCGGCAATGTCGACAATCATGGTCGCCTCCATTCCCTTCCGGTGCGGGCAAGCATCTCCGTCGCCGAATCCGGACCCCAGCCACCCGATTCGTACTGCTCGGGACTACCGCCCGCGGCCCAGTGCTCCAGCACGGGATCCAGTATGCGCCAAGATAACTCGACCTCGGCGTTGACGGGGAACAGCGACGGCACGCCGAGCAGAACGTCGAGAATCAGCCGCTCGTACGCCTCGGGAGACGACTCGGTGAACGCTTCGCCGTAGCTGAAGTCCATGTTGACGTCGCGGACCTCCATACCCGAACCAGGGACCTTGGATCCGAACCGCAGCGTGACACCTTCGTCCGGCTGTACTCGGATGACAAGTGCGTTCTGGCCGAGCTCCTCTGTCATCGTCTGGTCGAACGGCAGATGCGGAGCGCGTTTGAACACGACGGCGATCTCGGTGACCCTGCGGCCCAACCGCTTTCCGGTGCGGAGGTAAAACGGCACACCTGCCCAGCGGCGGGTATCCACCTCGAGGGTGATCGCCGCGTAGGTCTCCGTGGTCGACTCCTTGGAGAAGCCCTCCTCCTGCAGCAACCCGACGACCGGCTCGCTACCCTGCCAACCGGCCGCGTACTGGCCGCGCGCCGTCGTCTCGTCGAGTGGCTCGACGACTTTGGTCGCCGAAAGGACCTTGATCTTCTCGGTCTGCAACTCTGCCGGGTTGAAGCTGATCGGCTCTTCCATCGCGGTGAACGCGAGCAATTGCAGCAGATGATTCTGAATCACGTCGCGGGCGGCACCGATGCCGTCGTAGTAGCCGCCGCGACCGCCGAGACCGATGTCCTCGGCCATGGTGATCTGGACGTGGTCGACGTAGTGCGCGTTCCAGATCGGGTCGAACAGCTGGTTGGCGAAACGCAACGCCAAGATGTTCTGAACCGTCTCTTTGCCGAGGTAGTGATCGATGCGAAAGACGGTGTGCTCGGGGAAGACTCGGTTGACGACCTTGTTGAGTTCTTTGGCGCTCGCCAAGTCGTGACCGAACGGCTTTTCGATGACGACCCGGCGCCACTGCCCGTCGGCAGGTTTGGCCAGACCGGACTTCGACAGTTGTTCGAGCACAACAGGAAACGCGCCCGGAGGGATCGAGAGGTAGAAGGCATGGTTACCACCCGTGCCGCGCTCTTCGTCGAGTGTTGCGAGCGTCGTCGCCAGGTTCTCGAATCCGGCGTCGTCCTCGAAAGTGCCCTGCACGAACCGAATTCCTTCGGAGAGCCGGTCCCACACCTCCTGCCGGAACGGCGTCCTAGCGTGCTTTTTGACCGCCTCGAGCACGATCGCAGCGAAGTCCTCGTGTTCCCAGTCCCGGCGAGCGAAACCGATCAACGCGAAGCCGGGCGGTAGCAGCCCCCGGTTCCCGAGGTCGTAGATCGCCGGCATCAACTTCTTGGTCGCGAGATCGCCCGTGACGCCGAAGATGACGACGCTGCACGGACCTGCGATGTGTGGAACGCGTTTGTCTCGTTCGTCCCGAAGGGGGTTCACCCAGTCGGCACCGCTCGCCGAGTCGGTCACAGCTCAGCTTTTGTTCGCTGCTTGCAACTGTTCCTCGGTGGCGTCGAGTAGTTCCTTCCACGACTTCGTGAACTTGTCGACGCCTTCGGTCTCGAGGACGCGGAACACGTCGGGAAGGTCGATGCCTGCCGCAGAGAGCTGGTCGAACACCTTCTGCGCGTTGCCTGCCTTGTTGCTGACCGTGTCGCCGGTGATCTTCGCGTGGTCGGCGACGGCCTCGAGGGTCTTCTCCGGCATCGTGTTGACGGTGTTCGGGGCAACGAGATCGGTGACGTACATGACGTCGGAGTAGTCCGGGTTCTTGACACCCGTCGATGCCCACAGCGGACGCTGCCGGTTGGCTCCGACGGCCTGGAGCTCGGTGAAACGGTCACCGGTCTCGAATACGTCCTGGTAGGCGTCGTACGCCAGAACCGCATTGGCAACGCCGGCTTTGCCGCGAAGCGCAAGTGCTTCGTCGGAGCCGTCTTTGTCCAAGCGCGCGTCGATCTCGGTGTCGACACGCGAGACGAAGAACGATGCGACCGAGTGGATCTTGGTCAGGTCGCGTCCCGCCGCCTTGGCAATTTCGAGGCCTTCGAGGTAGGCGTCCATGACAAGTCGGTACCGCTCGACGGAGAAGATCAGCGTGACGTTGACACTGATGCCCTCGCCGATCGTCTTCGCGATCGCGGGCAGGCCTGCCTCCGTCGCCGGGATCTTGATCAGCAGGTTGGGTCGATCCACGATCTTCCACAACTCGATGGCCTGCGCCGCCGTCTGGTCGGTCTCGAATGCGAGGTACGGATCGACCTCGATGGAGACGCGTCCGTCGACGCCACCACTCGATTCGTAGACCGGAAGGAAGATGTCGCACGCGTCGCGCACATCGTCGGTCGTGATGGTGCGGATCGTGGCTTCGACATCGGCGCCACGCGCAGCGAGTTCGTTGACCTGGGCGTCGTAGGCCTCGCCCTTGCTGAGCGCAGCCTGGAAGATGCTCGGGTTCGTCGTCACGCCGACCACGCTGCGCGTGTTGATCAGTTCGACGAGGTTGCCGGACTGGATGCGGGTGCGCGAGAGGTCGTCGAGCCAGACGGAAACGCCTGCGGCGGAAAGTTTTTCGAGGTTGGCATTCTGAGTCACTGTGCTATCCCTTCACGGAGGTGAGCGAGCGCTGTGCTGCCGCGACGACGGCTTCGGGGGTGAACCCGTACTCGCGGAACAGAACCTTGTAGTCGGCGGATTCGCCGAAGTGCTCCAGCGAGACGGTCTCGCCGTAGCCTCCGACAATCTTGTGCCACGGCATTGCTATACCCGCTTCGACCGAAACTCGAGCCTTCACCGTGGGGGGCAAAATTTGATCTTTGTAGTTCTGGTCCTGGCTCTCGAACCACTCGACGCATGGCATCGATACGACACGGGTGCCGATGCCCTGAGCTTCGAGCGTCTCGCGCGCGGCAACCGCAAGCTGCAGTTCCGAACCGGTCGCGACGATGATGACCTCGGGAGCTGCCGTCGACGCATCGACGAGGACGTAACCGCCCTTGGCGACACCTTCGGCACTCGTGCCCTCGAGAATCGGAATGTTCTGGCGGGTGAGGATCAGACCGACCGGGCCCGAGCTACTGCTCTTGGCGATCACGGCTTTCCAGGCGAACGCGGTCTCGTTGGCGTCGCCGGGGCGAACCACACTGAGGTTCGGGATCGCACGCAATGCCGCGAGGTGCTCGATCGGCTGGTGGGTCGGACCGTCTTCGCCGAGCCCGATGGAGTCGTGGGTCCACACGTAGATCGGATCGATGTCCATCAGCGACGCGAGCCGGACTGCCGGCCGCATGTAGTCGCTGAACTGCAGGAACGTGCCACCGTATGCGCGGGTCGGGCCGTGCATCACGATGCCGCTCAGGATCGCGCCCATGGCGTGCTCGCGAATACCGAAATGCAGGGTGCGGCCGTACGGCGTCGCGTTCCAGTCCTTCGTCGCGATCGATACCGGACCGAACGAGTCGGCACCCTTGATCGTCGTGTTGTTGCTGCCTGCGAGGTCGGCCGAGCCGCCCCACAGTTCGGGCAGTACCGGTCCGAGTGCGTTGAGCGTCTCGCCCGATGCGGAGCGGGTCGCGACGTCCTTGCCGCCGACCTCCCACGACGGCAGACCATCGGCCCAGCCCTTTGGCAGGTCGTCGCTGGTCAGCCGGTCGAGGAGCTTCTTACGCTCGGGCTCACGTGCCGCCCACGCATCGAAGTCGACGTCCCAGGCCTCGTGCGCCTTGCGGCCGCGTTCCTGCAGGCCGCGGGTGTGCTCGATGACCTCGTCGGTCACCTCGAAGTTCTTCTCCGGATCGAAGCCGAGAATCTTCTTGGTTGCAGCGACCTCGTCCGCGCCGAGCGCCGAGCCGTGCACACCGCCGGTGTTCTGCTTGGTCGGCGCTGGGAAACCGATGATCGTGCGGACGATGATGATCGACGGTTTATCGAGAACGGCTTTGGCGGCTTCCGTCGCCTCTTCGATCGCGGTGACGTTCTCGCCACCCTCCACGACCTGGACGTGCCAGCCGTAGGCCTCGTAGCGCTTCGCAGTGTCTTCGCCGAGCGCGATGGTGGTGTCGTGCTCGATCGAAATCTTGTTGTCGTCGTAGAACAGGATCAGGTTGCCGAGTTCCTGTACGCCGGCGAGCGAGGATGCCTCCGAGGTGATGCCCTCCTCGATGTCACCGTCGGATGCGATCACGTAGATGTAGTGGTCGAACGGGCTCTCGCCCCACGCGGGTTCGGGATCGAAGAGGCCACGCTCGCGGCGCGACGCCATCGCCATGCCGACCGCGGATGCCAGACCCTGCCCCAGCGGACCGGTCGTGATCTCGACGCCCTGGGTGTGGCGGAACTCGGGATGGCCCGGTGTCTTCGACTTCCAGGTCCGCAGTGCTTCGATGTCGGCCAGCTCGAGCCCGAAACCGCCGAGGTAGAGCTGAATGTAGAGGGTGAGGCTCGAGTGACCACACGACAGCACGAATCGGTCGCGACCGATCCAGTGTGTGTCGGTCGGGTCGTGGCGCATCACACGCTGAAAGAGCGTGTAGGCCAACGGCGCAAGGCTCATTGCGGTACCAGGATGACCGTTGCCGACCTTCTGCACGGCGTCCGCGGCAAGAACCCTCGCGGTGTCGACGGCCCTGGTATCCAAGTCGGTCCAGTCCGAGGGGTGATTCGGCTGGGTGAGAACACGGATGTCGTCTGTGATCGACACGAGCAGAAGTCTCCTGACATTCGATTGCGAAAGGTGTGGCGAAAGGTGTTGTGAGCGACGTGACTGGTACTCGAAGTGTGGTGACTGCCGGATTGACACAACCTTAGTTCGATCCGACCCTAACGTCCGCACATCTATGCAATCCGTGCGGCTCGATCGGTCGACTCCGACCTGCGGCAGCACCCGGCGAAACGGTCACGTTGGGGGTTCGGCGATGGACCACCTCTCCCGGCGTCTACCATCTTGCGTAGTAGCTGCGTCGTGCGAAGGTCCGCGCGCTGCTTCGACATGGCCGATTTTCATGCGAATGCGTGTGGTGCGAGGAGCGATAGTGCGGATAGGGCAACAGCCGAGTGGACATGGCCTCGGCGGCCCGGCTCCCACCGACCCGGTCTCCGCCGAGGGCGTTGCGCCGCGGTCCTCGATTCTCACCAAGCCCATTTTCGCGAAGCCGATGGCTTACATCGCCTTGACGAAGCCGCGTGTGATCGAGTTGTTGCTGGTCGCCACCATTCCCACGATGCTGCTCGCGCAGCGTGGGACTGTCGACATCGCGCTGATCCTCAGCACACTCTTCGGCGGCTGGATGGGCGCGGCAAGCGCCAACACACTCAACTGCGTCGCCGATGCCGACATCGACAAGCTGATGAAGCGCACCGAACGTAGGCCGCTGGCCCGCGCGGCAGTGCCAACGTCGCACGCATTCGTTTTCGGCGTGGCCCTCGGACTCGGGTCGTTCGCCTGGCTGTGGTGGGCGGCAAACCTGCTCAGCGGGCTGCTCGTCGTCGGAACGATCCTCTTCTACGTCTTCGTCTACACCCTCGGCCTCAAGCGTCGGACCTCGCAGAACGTGGTCTGGGGCGGCGCTGCCGGATGTATGCCGGTGCTGGTCGGCTGGTCTGCTGTCACCGGCACGATCGGCTGGCAGTCGCTCGTCTTGTTCGCGGTCATCTTCTTCTGGACGCCACCGCATACGTGGGCGCTCGCGATGCGCTACAAGGAGGACTACAAAGCAGCGGGTGTGCCGATGCTGCCAGTGGTTGCCACCGAAGAGAAGGTCACCAAGCAGATCGTCGTCTACACCTGGCTGACGGTGTTCGCGACGATCGCCCTGATACCTGCGACCGGAGTCGTCTACGCCGCCGTCGCTGTCGCGGCCGGCGCCTGGTTCCTGCTGATGGCGCACCAGCTCTACGCGGGTGTCCGGCGCGGCGAATCGGTCAAGCCGCTCAAACTGTTCCTGCAGTCCAACAACTACCTTGCGATCGTCTTCTGCGGCCTCGCGGTCGATTCCGTCCTCGGTTGGACGACGGTCGGCAGCATCCTCGGATGATGCGCGACCGGCTCGCCGACTAGGGGAGCAGGACGATCGACCCGGTGGTCTTGCGACCTTCCAGATCACGGTGTGCGGTCGCGGCGTCCGCAAGCGGATAGGTCGCACCGATCGTGATCTGGAGCGATCCGTCCGCGATCGCAGCGAAGACGTCGCCACTTCGCCACAGCAGTTCCTCGCGGTCGCGGGTGAAGTGAACCAAGGTCGGCCTGGTCAGATACACCGACCCCGCTGGATTGAGCCGCTGTGGGTCGAACGGTGGGACGGGTCCGCTCGCGGCACCGAACAGCGCCAGCGTGCCGCGAATTCGCAGTGCGGCCAGGCTCGACTCGAAGGTTGCGGCACCGACACCGTCGTACACGGCCGCAACACCTTCACCGTCGGTGATGTCACGCACCTGCGCGGCGAGTTCGTCGCCGTAACGGACCACTTCTGCAGCGCCAGCAGCGCGCGACAGCGCTTCTTTGTCGTCGGTCGACACCGAGGTGATCACTCGCACACCGCGGGCTGCCGCGAGCTGCGTGAGGATCAAACCGACACCGCCTGCGCCGGCATGCACGAGCACCCAGTCCGCGGGCTGCGCGTTGTAGACCGAATTCAGTAGGTAATGCGCGGTCATGCCCTGCAGCAGCGCGGATGCCGCTTCGGGTGCCTCGACGCCGGCGGGTACCGGCACAGCGCGTTCGGCGTCCACCGCAACCTTCTCGGCGTAGCTACCCTCGGCGGACGCCCATGCGACGTGATCGCCGACTGCGAACCCGCTGACCTGCTCGCCGACCTGCTCGACGACACCGGTTCCCTCAGCGCCAGGGATGTACGGCACCGGCCGCGGGTAGGCGCCCGTTCTGAAATACGTGTCGATGAAGTTCACGCCGACCGCTTCGGTCCGCACAAGGAGCTGACCTGCGGTGATCTCGGGATCCGGAACCTCGGCCAGCTGAAGTACTTCGGGTCCGCCGTGCTGGTTCACCTGTATAGCGCGCATGGCCCTCATTTCTACACCTGCACAGCTCGCCAGTATTGTTCGACGTATGACGACCGATGCCGCTCAGACCGACGTCAAGGTTCCTGCCCACGTCCGGAAGTCGATCGAGAAGTTCCTGACCGATCACGGTGACGCCGCGAGTGCCGTCCTGCAGCCGGTCGGGCGCATGGGCGTGCGAATCACCCTCGTCGGTGCCGACGGGATCCTCGGCGACCAGATGGTCGCCGACCTGCCGACCGCCAAGGCTGTCGTCGAGAGCTTCGACGCCATCACGGTCTCGGAGTGGGACCGCGAACTGACCTCGATCGTCACGCCTCGGGTCGGCCACTGGAAGAAGATGGCGGGCTGGGTCGCGAATCAGACGCGATTCCCCAAGGCGCGCAACGACGTCTGATCGATCCACGGTGCGAACCGCGGTCGCAGCAGGAGTGCTACTCGTTGCGATCTGCGTGGTGCTCACGTGGTTGCCTGCGGGTGTGGGGTTACCGCTCGATCGGCTACCTGTCGTCGCGCAGCTGACCGCGTTCCGCGTCCATCTTGCGGTGCTTGCTGTTGCCGCGGCCGTCGTTGTCGCGTTCGTTCGCCCCTTTTCGGCGGTGGTGCTGGGCGTCGTCGGATCGATATCCGTCGCGACGGTATTCCCACAGTCCTCGGGCCCGATTGGAACCGGTGTGGCAAACCTGCGGGTGCTGACTGTCAACGTCGGCGCCGATTCGGCGCACGTCGAGCCGCTTGCCGACCTGATCCGGCAGTTCCGACCGGACGTGATCGCCATGCCCGAAGGGTCTTCGGTGTACGCACGTGAAATCGCGCGTCTTGTCGGGCCCGGCTTCGATGTCTTCGACGACACGATCGGCACGCGTTCGGCTGCTACGGCGGGCGCGACGTCGTTGTTGATCCGCTCGTCGCTG
The DNA here is from genome assembly GCF_016482825.1 of Antrihabitans stalagmiti. GTDB lineage: Bacteria > Actinomycetota > Actinomycetes > Mycobacteriales > Mycobacteriaceae > Antrihabitans > Antrihabitans stalagmiti. The sequence continues at coordinate 234,657 of NZ_JAEMNV010000001.1, forward strand.
CGGCCGGCAGTGCCTGTGGCACGGTTGCCGCTCAGTCTCGGGACGGTCACCACGACCGTCACAGTTGCGGGTCATGCGGTGAATGTGCATGCGGTACATCCGAATTCGCCGAATCTGGGGTCCGAGGCGACCTGGGATGCAGACCTGGCCGCGTTGGTCCCGCCATGCCGAAGCGACAGTCCGACGGTTATCGCAGGCGATCTGAATGCCACCTTCAATCACTCGCGGTTCCGGGAACTGATCGGATCCGGGTGCAGGGCAAGTGGGGGAACTCTCAGCAAGCTCACGGGGAGTTGGCCGAACTCGGTACCCGCGTGGCTCGGAGTGCGGCTGGATCAGGTGCTCACGGCGGGTCCGTCGATAGTCTCGACCGAGGTGTGGACCGTCGACGTGTCAGGCGGACAACACCGCGCGGTCATCGCTGACCTGATGGTCGGCTGACGCCGCCCTGCGCCCACGCCCACTTGCCCACAGGGCTGCCGTCGCTGCTGTGCATGCTCCCGCGCCGCCGACGTGAACGGCGACGAGTGCGGCGGGCACGTCGGTGAAATACTGGACGACGCCGACCGCACCCTGCGCGACCACGACGGCAACGACGACCTGCACTCGGGTCAGTACCGCTTTCGGTGCGCGCACGGCGTACAGCCCGAAGGCCAACCCGATCACAAGGGCCAGATAGCCGATCACCAACTGCGCGTGCAGGTGGACGAGCGTCACGATCTCGATTTCGAGCCGCGGCACCGTGCGTTCGAGGCTCTTGTCGCCCGCATGCGGACCCGCACCGGTGACCAACGTGCCTGCGACGAGTGTTCCTGCGAGCGCGACGCCGGACAGCGCGGTGAGCCAACGCAGGGGAGCGGGGACGACCGCGACGGGTTCGGCGTCGTCGTCTTCGGTGATCTTCGCGTAGAGCAACACCGCAAGCCACACCATGGCCATCGAGGCGATCAAGTGCACGGCAACGGTCCACCAGAGCAGTCCGGTGCGGACCGTGATGCCGCCGATGATCGCCTGAACCACAGTTCCGCCCGGCATCAACCACGCGAACACGATCACTTCGCGGCGGCGTCGGGCCCGCGTCACCGCAAGGACAACCGCTGCGGCGGCGAGGACGACGACGAAGGTCAGCATGCGGTTGCCGAACTCGACCGCTTGGTGCAGCACCGCGACCTCGGAGACCCCGATGGGGGTGAAGCTGCCGGGGAAACACTGTGGCCAGGTGGGGCAACCGAGTCCGGATGCGGTCACACGGACGACAGCGCCGGTGACGGCGATGCCTGCCTGGGTCAGGATGACGCCGAGCGCGATCGCGCGCTGCACCCGAAGCGAGGGGAGCGGTAGACGATCGACAAGGCCGAGATAGCCGCGATAGAGCACGCTTCGATGGTAGATGCCCGTCAACTACAGGCTGTCGTTGGGCGGCAGAGCGGCTACGCCGCTCGTGAGTCTTTTCGGCGGTCCCGCCCACCGAAAAGACTCACGAGCCGCGGAGCGGCCTCTAGGTGAACTTGAAGGTTTTGGTCGCCAGATAGCCGCACGCAGTGGCCCAGACCGCGAGGACGGCTACGCCGAACCAATCGACGGACCCGACCAGTGCAGCTTTGAGCGTCTCGGCGAGGGCGCCAGAGGGGATGAGTCTCGCTATAAGACGAAGTACTTCGGGCAGGTCGTCGGATGCGAAGACGACACTGCCGATTCCGAGCATGATGAACCACAGGATGTTCGCGAGCGCGAGGACGATCTCTGCCTTGAGCGTGCCGCCGAGCAGGAGTCCCATCGCGGCGAACGTGATAGTTCCCAGAGCGATGATCACCGCACCGAGTGCGAGTCCACCGATGCCGGGTCGCCAGCCGAGACCGAATCCGATCGCCCCGATCAGCACCGCCTGCAGGGCGACCACGATCACCACGGCGGCACTCTTGCCTGCGATGATTCCCCACTTCGGCAATGCGGTCGCGCCGAGTCTCTTGAGCGCGCCGTAGCGCCGATCGAAGCCGACCGCAATCGCCTGCCCGGTGAACGCGGTCGACATCACCGCAACCATCATCACCGCGGGCACAACCGAGTCGACGCGATGTTCGCCGAGGTCGCCGACCGGGAGTAGGCACAACCCGATCAGCAGTGTGATCGGTATGAACATCGTCAACAGGAGTTGTTCGCCGTTGCGCAACAACAGGATCAGCTCGAGCCTGGTCTGCGCGACGAGCATCCGCAGCGGCGCGTTCGGGCGCGGGTCGGGGGTGAAAATTCCCGGCGTGAAGCGATTCGTCACCCGCGCAACTCCCGTCCGGTCAATTCGAGGAAGACGTCTTCGAGCCGACGCTGATCGACTCGCAGGTCGGTGGCAAGGACACCGATTCGGGCGCACCATGCGGTGACCGTCGCCAAAACCTGCGGATCGATCTCGCCTTCGAGGAGGTAGGAACCCGGTGACGTCTCGCGCGGCGAAAAGCCCTCCGGCAGAGCGGTTACCAGCAGTGAAAGGTCGAGATTGGCGGGCGCGGTGAACCGCAACTGGCCCTCGGCGCCACGCTTCGTGAGTTCCGAAGGGGTGCCGGATGCCACGATCTTGCCGTGATCGATGATCACCAGTTCGTCGGCGAGTTGTTCGGCTTCGTCCATCATGTGTGTGGTCAGCAGAACCGAAACACCGTCTCGCCGTAGCGAATCGATCAACTCCCAGACCATCAACCGAGCTTGTGCGTCGAGGCCGGCGGTCGGTTCGTCGAGAAACACCAACTCGGGACGACCGACGAGGGCGCACGCAAGCGCAAGCCGCTGCTGCTGGCCGCCGGACAATCGTCGGTACGGGGTCTTCGTCGTGTCCTGCAAACCCAGCGTTCGCAGCAGCCAGTCGGGGTCGAGCGGATTCGCCGAGTAGGACGCGACGAGTGCCAACATTTCCCCCGCGCGCGAACCTGGATAGGCGCCGCCGCCCTGCAGCATCACGCCGATTCGAGATCGCACCGAAGCGGACTCCCGGATCGGGTCGAAGCCGAGTACGCGCACCGAACCGGCGTCGGGTACGACGAACCCCTCGCACATTTCGACCGTCGTCGTCTTGCCCGCGCCGTTCGGGCCGAGCAGGGCGAGCACCTGCGAGCGTTGGACCACAAGATCGAGGCCGTCGACGGCGGTTACCGAGCCGAATGCCTTGACGACGCCGTCGAGGCGCACCGCTGGCTGGTTGGTCACGAGGATTGAGCGTAAGCGTCGCGATCGGCCGGTGCCGTCGGTGCCCCCGCCTCCGCGCGCCACGGCAGAATTTTGCGCGTAACGAGAATCACAGTGCCGCAGACCAGGATTGTCGCGATAGCCGCTTCGACGATCTGGAACGGCTCGACCTTTGCGCCGGTCGGCATAAGAATCACGCTGACAACACACGAGAACGCGATCGTCGGTATGCGGAACGCCGGTCGTGTCGCCCATGCGGCCAGAGGTGTCACGGCCCACAGCAGGTACCACGGTTGCACGACGGGGAAAAGCAGCACTATCGCGCCGAGTGCGACGCCGAGCGCACCCATCGGGTGCAATCGACCCGTATAGACCGCGATCAGCATGCGAACGGCGATGAATGCCGCCGTGAGCGCCGCGATCGGTCGGGTGATCGACAGCACGGCGGTCGTGTGGTCGCCGAGTCCGAGCAGCACGCCGCCGAACCCGGTGAAGATGCCGAGCGACGTCGGCAGCGACATCCAACTGCGGACCGCATTGGCCGTGCCGAGGGTATTCACCCAGCCGAACCCGAGTCCGCTGGCGAACGCGACGATCAGAGTGACCGTCAGCGCGACGACTCCGGTCAGAGCTGTGGCTTTGACGAGGGCGCGGAACGTGCCGCCCCAGCGTCTGGTGAGGGCCATCCAGACGAACCCGAGCGCGATCAACGACGGGATCTTGATGGTCGACGACATGGTGATGACTGCACAGCCCGCTGCGAGCAGGGCAAGGTTCCATCCTCGCAACGGGTCGGTGTTCTCGATGGCACGCATCGCCAATTCGAGGCCTGCGAGCATAAGCCCGAGCATCAATGCCTCGTTGTGAACGCCCGCTACCAGGTGAAACAGCAGCAGCGGGTTCGCTGCACCCAACCAGAGCGCACTCACACTGGCTACTCCGCAGCGTCGTGCGAGACGAGGTAGGGCCCAGACGATCAGGGCGACACCACCTAGCGCGAGTACCCGATGCAGCCAGACGCCCGCGACGATGTTGTCGCCAGCGATCGACGAAATACCGCGACCCATCCAGAGGAACAGCGGACCGTAGGGTGCGGGCGTCGATTGCCAGATGTTCGGAACACTGTTGGTGAGGACATGGTCGAGCCCGAGCGCGGGACGAGGTCCGAGTTCGTAGGGATCGAGGCCACGGTGGGCGATCTCGCTCTGTGCGAGGTAGGAGTACACATCCTGGCTGAACATCGGTGGCGCGACGGACAGCGGCAGGATCCACAGCAGCAGGGTGCGATCGAGTTGGGACCGGCTCAGCCGACGAGCGACGCCACCGTCGCGAGCGCGGCCGATGGCGAAGCGGCCGAGCAGAAGCCAGGCGAGGACGACGGTGACGGTCCCGGTCATGGTCAGGGTCAGTCCTGCCGCGCCGAGGCGGGCGGGCAGACCGAGGATTCGTAGGCCCTGGGTGGGGTTCTGATGGACCGGCTGGGCGCCGAAGCCGAGTGCGCCGATCGCCATGAGCACCGCGCCGGTCGTTCCCATCCGGCGGACGTAGCGCAACTGCCGTGTTTCGTTGGCGTTGAGCCCAGGTGCTTCAGCTTCGTCGCCGTGCAGTTTCGCGACGGAGTGGTCGGGTGTCGGCGAGTCGAGACCGAGAGCGCGTCGTCCGAGATCGATGGATCGCCTCACCACCGAGTGGTTCGCGCTCTTTCGATCTGGCGTCACGAATGGAAGCGTAGCTATTGGACGGCCGAAGTCGGGTCAGGACCCTGGTCGGACGCCGTTTCGGTGCTGTGTGGCACGGCTCTCACCGGCCCGTGCCGGTTTGTCAGGGCACCCTTGCTAGACCGGTCCAGCTAATTCCGTCACACTGGTGTTGTGAAAACTATCGGCACGCCGACGAAAATCGACGAAGGGGCGGGCGGCAACGCCATGTCCGCTTCGGTCGAGCCCGTCGCGCAAGCCGGTGGTGTCCCGGTCAGCGTCGCAGTGTCACACGACGGCCACACCCGTGCGGCGATCGTTCGGCTGCTGCTCGAAGAGGGACCGATCACGGCGACCGCTATCGGTACGAAGTTGGAGTTGACAGCAGCGGGAGTCCGTCGACACCTCGATGCTCTTATCGAAGCAGGCGAGGCACGCGCGGCAACGTCTGCCAGTTGGCAGCAACGCGGCCGTGGCAGGCCCGCGAAGCAGTACCAGCTGACTCCTGCCGGACGAGGCAAGCTCGGTCATGCATACGACGATCTGGCAGGCGCCGCGATGCGGCAGCTGCGAGAAATCGGTGGGCAGTCCGCTATCGAGGAGTTCGCGCGCAAGCGAGTGGCCGCGATCGTCGCAGGTGTCGATCCGGCTGCCGACCGTGACACCGAAGCGCTGACCGACAAGGCCGAAGAGATTGCCGACGTTTTCACCTCGGCAGGCTTCGCGGCAACGACCCGCAAGGTCGGCAACGGTGTGCAGATCTGCCAGCATCACTGCCCGGTCTCGCATGTCGCCGAGGAATTTCCCGAACTGTGCGATGCCGAATTGCACGCCTTCAGGAATTTGCTCGGCACCCATGTTCAGCGTCTCGCGACGATCGCGAACGGCGACTGTGCCTGCACGACCCATGTACCACTCACCCCACCGCTGTCTGCGAAGACGGCGACGGGATAGCTCGAAAGCTCCAAAGCCGATGCCCAGCCCTGCATCGGCACGCACAAGACTCCGGAAGGAGCTCGAATGACTGTCACAGACCAGGTGACGCCGACGGAACCGTTGACTCAGGCGGAGACCATCGCGTCGCTGGGCAATTACGGCTACGGCTGGGCGGATTCAGACGTTGCAGGCGCCAGCGCCAAGCGCGGTATCTCCCCGGCTGTCGTCGCGGACATCTCGGCAAAGAAGAGCGAGCCCGAGTGGATGCTCGAGGCGCGCCTCAAGGCGTTGCGCACATTCGAGCGCAAGCCGATGCCGAATTGGGGTTCCGACCTGAGTGGCATCGATTTCGACAACATCAAGTACTTCGTGCGCTCCAGCGAGAAGCAGGCCGCGACCTGGGACGATCTGCCCGAAGACATCAAGAACACCTACGACAAGCTCGGCATCCCCGAAGCGGAGAAGCAGCGCTTGGTCTCCGGCGTCGCCGCGCAGTACGAGTCCGAGGTCGTCTACCACTCGATCCGTGAGGATCTCGAGCAGCAGGGCGTGCTCTTCCTCGACACCGACACGGCACTGAAGGAGCAGCCAGAGCTGTTCCGCCAGTACTTCGGCACGGTGATCCCCGCAGGCGACAACAAGTTCTCGGCGCTGAACACCGCGGTGTGGTCGGGTGGCTCGTTCATCTACGTTCCGCCGGGCGTGCACGTCGACATCCCGCTGCAGGCCTACTTCCGGATCAACACCGAGAACATGGGCCAGTTCGAGCGGACGCTCATCATCGTCGACGAGGGTGCCTACGTGCACTACGTCGAGGGTTGTACCGCGCCGATCTACAAGTCCGACTCGCTGCACTCCGCGGTTGTCGAGATCATCGTGAAGAAGGGTGGCCGCTGCCGGTACACCACGATTCAGAACTGGTCGAACAACGTCTACAACCTCGTGACCAAGCGGGCGAAGGCCGAAGCGGGCGCGACGATGGAGTGGATCGACGGCAACATCGGCTCCAAGGTGACCATGAAGTACCCGGCCGTCTGGATGACCGGTGAGCATGCGCACGGCGAGGTTCTTTCCGTTGCGTTCGCAGGCGAAGGTCAGCACCAGGACACCGGTGCGAAGATGCTGCATCTGGCGCCGCACACCACGTCGACGATCGTCAGCAAGTCGGTCGCTCGCGGCGGTGGCCGCGCTTCCTACCGCGGTCTCGTGCAGGTCAACAAGGGCGCATACGGCTCGCGGTCGACCGTGAAGTGCGATGCGCTGCTCGTCGACACGATCAGCCGAAGCGACACCTACCCGTACGTCGACATCCGTGAGGACGACGTCACGATGGGTCACGAGGCGACGGTGTCGAAGGTCAGCGACGACCAACTGTTCTACCTGATGAGCCGCGGCATGAGCGAGGACGAGGCGATGGCAATGGTCGTGCGTGGCTTCGTCGAGCCGATCGCCAAGGAACTGCCGATGGAATACGCACTCGAGCTGAACCGCTTGATCGAGCTGCAGATGGAAGGGTCGGTCGGTTGAGTTCCGAAAACACGGTTACGGACAACGTGATCTCGGCGGTTGCCGGCGAGAACCCCGTCAAGCCCGTTCAGAATCCCGGAGCCGGCGCAGCGACCAACAAGGGCGAGGTGTTCACCTCGTTCGATGTCGAACAGTTCGAGGTGCCGTCCGGTCGTGACGAAGCGTGGCGGTTCACTCCGCTGCGTCGTCTTCGTGGCCTGCACGACGGCGCAGCAGTAGTCAGCGGCTCGGCAACTGTCGAGATCGCCGGTGCCGGTAGCGATGTCACGGTCGAGACCGTCGGTCGCGACGACGTCCGCCTCGGCAAGGCAGGCGTTCCTGCGGATCGTGTTGCCGCGCAGGCCTACTCGGCTTTCGAGACGGCGACTGTCGTCAGCGTCGGTGCCGAGGTCGAGGTTGCCGACCCTGTGGTTCTCACGATCACTGGACCCGGCGAGGGCAATGTCGCCTACGGGCACACCCAGATTCGGCTTGCGAACTTCGCATCGGCGACCATCGTCATCGATCAGCAGGGCAGCGGCACGTTTGCCGAAAACGTCGAATTCGTCCTCGGTGACAGTGCGAAGCTGACCGTCGTCGTGGTGCAGGACTGGAACGACGACGCCGTGCATCTCACGGCGCACCACGCCTCGCTCGGTAGGGACGCAGTGCTTCGCCACACCGCCGTCACACTCGGTGGCGACCTGGTTCGCCTCACCGCGACCGTCAACTACAAGGGACCCGGCGGCGACGCCGAACTCCTCGGTCTCTACTTCGCCGATGCCGGCCAGCATTTCGAACAGCGACTGCTCGTCGATCACTCGCAACCGCAGTGCAAGTCCCGCGTCACGTACAAGGGTGCGCTGCAAGGTGATCCGAAGTCCGGCAAGCCGGATGCGCACACCGTGTGGGTCGGCGATGTGCTGATTCGCGTCGCGGGCGAAGGCACGGACACGTTCGAGCTGAACCGCAACCTCGTGTTGACCGACGGCGCCCGTGCCGACTCGGTTCCGAACCTGGAAATCGAGACCGGTGAGATCGCCGGAGCCGGACACGCAAGTGCCACGGGAAGATTCGACGACGAGCAGCTGTTCTACCTACGTGCGCGAGGCATCCCCGAGGATCAGGCACGCAGGCTCGTTGTCAGAGGCTTCTTCCACGAAATCATCAACAAGATCGCGGTCGAAGAGATCCGCGAACGGCTCGAGGCGGCGATCGAGCTCGAACTCGCCGCTGTCGGTGCTTGAGACTTACCAGGTAAAGGACCCTTTTCTTATGACAACGCTTGAAGTTAAAGACCTGCACGTCGAGGTTGCGAATCCGGATGCCAACGGCGAACCGATTCACATTCTCAAAGGTGTCGACCTGACCATCAGCTCGGGTGAGACGCACGCGATCATGGGCCCGAACGGCTCAGGCAAGTCGACGCTGTCCTACGCGATCGCAGGCCACCCGAAGTACACGGTGACACAGGGGACCATCACTCTCGACGGCGAAGACGTCCTCGAGATGTCGGTCGACGAGCGGGCGCGCGCAGGACTTTTCCTCGCGATGCAGTACCCGGTCGAGGTTCCCGGTGTGTCGATGTCGAACTTCCTTCGCACGGCTGCGACCGCGGTTCGCGGCGAAGCGCCCAAGCTGCGGCACTGGGTGAAAGAAGCCAAGCAGGCGATGAGCGAGCTCGAGATCGATCCTTCGTTCGGCGAGCGCAACGTCAACGAAGGCTTCTCCGGTGGTGAAAAGAAGCGCCACGAAATTCTTCAGCTCGGCCTGCTCAAGCCGAAGATCGCGATTCTCGACGAGACCGACTCCGGCCTCGACGTCGACGCGCTTCGCATCGTCAGCGAAGGCGTCAATCGCTACAAGGAACGCGAGAACGGCGGCGTTCTGCTGATCACGCACTACACCCGGATCCTGCGCTACATCAAGCCGGACTTCGTGCACGTCTTCATCAACGGTCGCATCGTCGAGCAGGGCGGAAGCGAACTGGCCGACGAGCTCGACGCCAACGGCTACGACCGCTTCACCGCGGCATCGACGGCATCAGCAGGAGCGTAGATCCATGACGGTCGTAGCCGAGACACGCGACATCACTCGGGTTCGGGACGACTTCCCGATCCTGAGCCGGACCGTGCGCGACGGAAAACCGTTGGTGTACTTGGATTCCGGTGCGACGTCGCAGCGTCCGGTGCAGGTTCTCGATGCCGAGCGCGAGTTCCTCACGACGAGCAACGCGGCCGTTCACCGTGGCGCGCACCAGTTGGCCGAAGAGGCGACCGATGCCTACGAGGGAGCGCGCGAAGACATTGCGCGCTTCGTCGGCGTCGATGTGGGTGAGATCGTGTTCACGAAGAACGCGACCGAATCCCTCAACGTCGTCACGTATTCGTTCTCCGACGAGCGGTTCCCGTACGTGCTCGGGCCAGGCGACGAAATCGTCATCACCGAACTCGAACATCATGCGAATCTCGTTCCGTGGCAAGAGCTTGCGCGCCGAACGGGTGCCACCCTGCGGTGGTACGGGATTACCGACGACGGTCGTATCGATCTCGATTCCCTCGAACTGACCGATGCGGTGAAAGTCGTCTCGTTCACCCATCAGTCGAACGTGACGGGCGCGGTAGCGCCCGTTGCCGAACTGGTGCGTCGTGCGCGTGCGGTCGGTGCGCTCGTGGTTCTCGATGCATGCCAATCGGTTCCGCACATGCCCGTGAACTTTCGTGAACTCGATGTCGACTTCGCCGCGTTCTCGGGCCACAAGATGCTCGGTCCATCGGGTGTCGGTGTGCTGTGGGCGAAGCGCGAACTGCTCGACGCGATGCCGCCGTTCTTGACCGGTGGATCGATGATCGAAACGGTCACGATGGAAGCCACCACGTACGCGCCACCACCGCAGCGTTTCGAAGCTGGTGTTCCGATGACGTCGCAGGTCGTCGGCCTCGGCGCGGCCGTGCGGTATCTCGAAGCAATCGGCATGGACGCTGTCGCCGCACACGAGCACGTGCTTGTATCCGCGGCGCTTGCCGGCCTCGGTGCGGTCGACGGGGTTCGGATCATCGGTCCGACGACAACGGACGATCGTGGGGGAGCTGTCGCGTTCGTCGTCGACGGCATCCATGCTCACGACCTCGGCCAGATCCTCGACGACGAGGGTGTCGCGATTCGAGTCGGCCATCATTGCGCGTGGCCGCTACACCGTCGGTTCGGTGTTGCCGCAACAGCACGCGCGTCTTTCGCCGTCTACAACACCGTCGAAGAAGTCGATGCGCTGGTCGCCGCAGTTCGCAAGGCCCAGAAGTTCTTCGGGGTGGTGTGAGCCGTGCGGATGGAGCAGATGTATCAGGAAGTGATCCTCGATCACTACAAACACCCGCACGGGCGTGGATTGCGCGAGCCGTTCGGCGCCGAAGTACACCACGTCAATCCGACCTGCGGCGACGAAGTCACGCTGCGCGTGCATCTCGCCGAAGACGGCACCGTCGCCGATGTGTCCTACGACGGCCAGGGGTGTTCGATCAGTCAGGCGTCGACCTCGGTTCTCACCGATCAGGTCACCGGACTACCGCTGGTCGAGGCGCTGCGGGTTGTCGATGCCTTCAACGAGATGATCAGTAGCCGGGGTAGCGTCGAAGGTGACGAAGACGTGATCGGCGACGGTATCGCTTTTGCAGGTGTGTCGAAATACCCGGCACGCGTCAAATGCGCATTGCTGGGGTGGATGGCGTTCAAGGACGCCGTTGTTCGTATCAACGAGAGGCAGGCATCATGACCGAGACTTCGGAGGCGCAAGCCCCCGCCGAACCCGCGGAACTCAGCGCGGAAGATCAGCAGAGAATCGAAGATCTCGAAGAAGCGATGCGCGACGTAGTCGATCCCGAGCTCGGTATCAACGTCGTCGACCTCGGCTTGGTATACGGCATCGCAGTCGACGAAGACGACGTCTGCCTGCTCGACATGACGCTCACCTCTGCCGCCTGCCCGCTGACCGACGTCATCGAAGACCAGTCTCGCAATGCGCTCGTCCGCACCGGGTTGGTATCGGAATTGAAAATCAACTGGGTGTGGGTTCCGCCGTGGGGCCCGGACAAGATCACCGACGATGGTCGCGAACAATTGCGCGCATTGGGATTCACTGTCTGAATCTGTACCGACTTACCTGAAGAGCGGTCGTTCGAGCATTGCTCGTGCGGCCGCTTTTTTGTGCATTGATAAAGACTCGGCATGTGAGCCGGGTCTCGATAGACATATGATCCGGCTAACAATCAGCCCGTTGTTCGTGTGGTCTCTACGGCCCGAATTGTCACTTTGAACTGCGCAGACGACGAATGTTATGCATTGTTTCGCATAAGTCGAATTCGATTTTGCACCCACGACATTCGGTAACGGAACGGCTACAGTGGTTCGCAGTTCGAAAGCCGGTAGCACGGCAGGAACATTTGTTGGAAGTAATTCAATACGCCCGCCGGGTCGAGTAAGCAATTAATCCCCGGGCAGGAGCGAGAAGCGATCACCACCGGACGACGCTTGCGGCGCTTTGTTCTGCGCTGCATCTCGCCAACTACGGAAAGGTACCAATTCGCATGAGCACCTTCACGAACTTCAAACGCACCGCCACCCTGACTGCCGCTGCCGGCGCACTCGTCGTCGCGCCGCTGGCTCTGGGCACCGGCACCGCCAGCGCAGCATCGAGCTCGCAGTGGGACGCCGTCGCAGCATGTGAGTCGGGCGGCAACTGGTCCACCAACACGGGCAACGGCTACTACGGCGGACTGCAGTTCTCGCCGAGCACCTGGACCGCCAACGGCGGCACGGGCTCGCCGCACACGGCATCGAAGGAAGAGCAGATCCGCGTCGCCGAGAACACCCTTGCCAGCCAGGGCCCCGGTGCCTGGCCGGTCTGCGGCAGCGCGCTCTGATCTATCGCTGAATGGACACGATCGGCCTCGCCCACATCGGGCGGGGCCTTTCTGTCGTCACGACCCGAGTTGGTCAAGTAGTTACTTCATCGACCCAGGACGTCGACCAACCCGCCGAGCGTCAACTGAACCCGATGCTCGATCGTGGCGACCTCGTCGAGCTGCTCGACATCCCTGAGCCCGCGAATCCACGCGAAATTGCATTCGTCGACGGGATAGGACGGTCGCATTGCCAGGCCGTCGGAGTTGATCAACCACAGATCCGGCAACGCGGCAAGGCTTGCCACCGGGCACGTGTCCTGGTCGAGTCGTTGCCCCTCGGACGGTCGCTTCAGATTTCTGACCGCTTCGGTGAAGTCCCCGGTCCAGCGGTGTTCGTAGAAGGTGACCGTCAGGTCGGGACCGATTATTGGGCTGTGCCACGGGTCGCACGTAATCGCAGCGACGGGCTCGAATCCGTCGGGGATTGTGCCTGGCAGCGGCGACGGCTCGTACGCCCGCGCGATCGGCAGCGCCGAATGTCCGATCAACGACGACGGGATCGCGCAATTGGCTTGGTCGACGACCTGAGCGACGAGGCGAACCGGCGGCGGACCGCGCCAGAAGTATCCGCACGACGACGATGCGAGTGTCGTGACAGTCAACAACGCGAGCGCGACGATGCGCCGGCCGACCACCCTTTCACTGTACGTCCGCAGGTTGGCGGCAGAAAGAGAACGGGTGCCCGGCCGGAATCGCGGTCCATCGCAACGTCGCCAACGCATTACCGACCTCACACGCCTGATCAGGAATGTGAAGTCCGCAACTGGCATGCGAGGTCGCACAAAATCGAGGGCGTTCCGCGACCTATGTTGTTGCGCTTTATGCTGGCGTACAAGCGACCGACAGGGGAGGGGATTGCAGTGCGGTTTCCCGGGTACCTCGTCGGCGTGGCCGTCCTGTTGTTCCTGCTTGTGACCCTGCCTCCTTCGGGCAACAACCTGACCGAGATCGCATTGCTTGTCGCCACGATCGCGATCGCTGCTCTCGTCTTGTATTCGGTCGGCCACGGTCGCGCGATCGGCTATCGGGCTGTGACGCATGGGCCTGCGGTACCCGATCGATGGATCCGAAGCCCGTATCGCGGGCACAGCGCTCCCGACGCTCCAGGTCGTCCGCTGCCCAGGGCTCCCGGTTGTGCAGCGGAGACGCGTCAGCGCTGATCTCCGCATCCTCGTCTGTCCACGGCGCCGCCTTTGCGTGCGCTGCCAAGAGGATTCCTGGAAGCCCTTCACATGTTGCATGTTTCCGGTGCTTGCCGACGTTTCGGCGCACTCACCGTATTTTCCGACGTCGGGTTCGACGTGCTGCCCGGCGAAGCGTGCGCGCTGGTCGGGTCCAACGGATCGGGTAAGTCCACGTTGTTGCGCTGCATCGTCGGTGCCGACCGGTTGGAGTACGGCACAATCACTTTCGGTCTGGAACCTTCTGGTGCGGAACCGGTAGACGAATCAGCGCCGAGGTTTCGAGCTGCCGTTGCGTCGGTTCTCGACGACCACGCGGTGTTTCCGCATCTATCGGTGCGAGAACACCTCGAATTGATCGCATCCGCACATGGTGTTCACCATTCGAGCAGCGCCGCAGGGACCGTTCTCGACGCGATCGGACTGACCGGCGCGGCTGATCAACTGCCGGGGACGTTGTCGAGCGGTCAGCAACGGAGGCTTGCGCTCGGGTCCGCGTTCGTGCGGCCGAGGTCGATCGTGGTGCTCGACGAACCGGAGCAACACCTCGATGCCAAGGGTCGCCGCTGGCTTGCCGATACTCTCGTCGCGGAGAAAGCTGCCGGGGTGAGCGTCGTTCTGGCGTCGCACGACGAGGATCTCGTCGCCGAGGTCGCCGACCAGCGCATCGACGCCGACGCCTGGCGATGAACACCACTGCGCCACAGCCGGATACGCTGCAATCGGCCCGAACGCTGCGTAAGTGGGTCCGCCTCCGGCAGCAAAACCGGCGGCCACGGCGAGGTGCGCTGTCGATCCTCGCGGTGTGGGGTGTGCCCGCATATGTCTGTTCCGGGATCCTTTGGTGGTCAGCTCAGCTGCCATCCGGGAGAGCAGCGGCGAATTCATCTACACACCAATTGTTCTCGGTCAGCATCGATACTGTTGTCGGTCAGTGGTACGCGTGGGCGCTCGTCCTGATCCTTGCGGCGGTTTCGATGCAACTGTTCCGTGCGCTCGGCCCGGTGAGCGCCGAGGCGGGGGAGTTGGCGTGGATTCTGTCGGGTCGAGTAGACAGGCGCGCGGCACTGACGCTCCGGATCTGCGGGCTGACGACCATCGCACTGGCGATGGGTGTCGGGACAGCGCGATCGGTGACGTTCGTCTTCCCGACCGTGTCGGACTGGTGGGTGTTGGGTGGCTACGCTGCCGCTGGGTGGTCGGGATTGCTGAGTATCGCGGTCTTCGGCCAGATCTTCGTGACGGTGCGACGTTTGCTGGTTCTCCTGATCGGTGGCCTGTGGGCAGCTGGATTCGGTATTGCGGTAGCCGCCGCCTCGAATACTGTTCCTGCGGAGGTATTTCCGATGTCGCTCGGCTCGCCGACTGCCGTGCTGACGGCGGGTGTGGCGGTCGTGCTGTTCGTCGCCGCGCTGCGGTGGTCGGGACGCATCGACCGTGCTGCCCTCGGCGGGTCCACGGATCTGATTACAGGCATCTCCGCCGCGTGCACCGCGCTCGATCCGTCCTATCTGTCCGGCGCGCTGGAGGCTCGGAGGTGGCGTCGAGTCGGCACGGTGACATCGCGTGGCTTCGCAGGCACCGGAGTCGGCACCCTCATCGCCGCCGATCTGCGTCGTCTCCGACGTCACCGAGGGACCTGGACGGTTGTCGGCGCGGCGTCGGTCTGCCCATATGCAGTGCACGCGGTGGGTTCGCCTGTGCTCGTTGCGATCACCCAACTCGTCGCCTGCTTCGTCGTCGGCATGTCATGCAGCGGCGGACTTCGAGACGTGTGCGGTTCCGCTGCATTACGATTTGCGTTGGGGGGTAGCGATATTCGGCTGCGTCTCTGTCATCTGCCGATACCTGCACTCGCGATACTCGGCGTGTGGCTGGCCTCGGCCCCAGCTGTGTATTCGACAGGGTGGGGAGTGCTCGTCATCGCGCCGCTCGGAGCTCTTGTCGCGGTATACCGCGCCCGTCGCCGACCGCCGACGCAGTTGGGCGGTGTGGTCCTCGAAACCGGTCTTGGTCGGGTTCCGTTGGACCTGTTCCGCCAACTGCTCACGGGCCCTGCAGCTTTGGTTGCAGCCGGGGCAGTGCAGGTGGCGTTGCTTCTCCTTCGGTGAGTCAGCTCCGTACCGAGGCCGCGTGGCACACATGCGCGGCAAGAACTCGGCGGCGGTGCTCGCTCGGCGGGCAGAATGCCAGCGCGGTGAGAACGGCTACAGCTGCACCTGCGAGTGTCGCCGGGTAGCCGAACGTGGTGATCGCCGTACCTGCGACCGTGGGTCCGACAAGAGTCCCGACGGTGAGGGCGGTGTTGATGGCGGAGAGTCCGGCGGACGGGTGTTCGGCGAACACCCGAGAGCTCCAAATGCCCTGTGCGGCAATGACGGTGTTGAAGAACACGCCGAACATTATCGCCGCAGCCATGGCAGGCAGCAGCCGACCGTCTGTCACTGCAAGCAACGCAAGAGAGCCTGCGAGCAGCGCGCAGGCCACGAGGTAGCCGGTGCGGAGCCCGAATCGGGCGAAGACTGCGCCGCTGGCAGAGGCGAGGATGCCGGCGACGCCGCACACCGCGTAGACGATTCGAGCCGATGTCGAGTCGAGACCGGCATGGCGAAGCGCGTCGACGCTGAAGACCCAGAACACTGCGGTACCGATACCGATCAACACGGTCGACACAAGAAGGGGCCGCGACCTCGGGCACACGAACCAGGTCCAGCTCAGCTGCGGACGTCGCAGCTGGTCGGTTCCTCTGTTCGGCGGCGCAGCCAGAACTGCGGCAAAACCCACTGCCAGGGCTATCGCGACGAAGACCATCCACGCGATCCGCCACTGTTCACCGGCGACGATGGCGATCGGTCCGGCAATGGCGACGCCCCATCCGGTGCCCGAACTGATTGTCGACCATGCGAGGTCGCGCCGCCGGGGTGGCACCTCACGGGCGACGAGGTCGGCATACGGCGGGAACGCGAATCCCGCAGCCGCGCCGGCCACGACAACGCCGACTGCCATCATCAGCGCGCTGCTCGCAGCGGCGACGATTGCCATACCGACCGTTGCGAACAGTGCGGCGATGCCGATCGCACCGCGCGGACCTACCCGCCGCGCGACGGAAACCACACCGATGTTGGCGAACAGGTACGACAGATACGTGCCCGACGCGATGAGCCCAGCGGCACCCGGCGTCAATGCCAGGTCGGACTGCATGTCGGGCAGAAGTAGTCCGTAGCCGTACCGAGCCAGACCGAAGGTCACCGCGATCATCGCCGCCCCTGGCAGCACGGTGCGGACCGTTGCGCTCGTCGGCTCCGCGGGCTTGGTGGCGAGGTCAGTCATCGTCGTTGTCCCCGGTGTCGGTGTGGGCCAGCGGACACCTCTTACCCTCGCCCGCACACGCGGACCTGTCACAAAGGCGACACACCTGCAGGGCGGGAAGTCGGGTCTCGGCGAGATTGCCGACGAGCAGCTCGAACAGCCGCTCCAGTTCACGGCGGTCGGGCTCGGACAGTGGGCCGAGCAGTTCGGCCATCGCGGCGTTGCGAGCGTGTAGGGCAGCGTGCGCGCGGGCACGCCCGGCAGCTGTCAGGCCGACTCGACGACAACGAGCGTCCGACCCGGTAGTCCTAGTCACCCAGCCTGCGGTTTCGAGCCGGTGGACCAAGCGTGTGATGCCCGAACTCGTGAGCCCGAGCACTCCGCCCAGCCACGAAACCAGGTGATCGGGATAGGTGTAGAGCGTGACCAGGGCGGCTCGCTCAGATGCAGACAGGGAGGATTCGCCGTCGCCGTCGGCCGTGAGCAGCCGGTCGGTCACGGCCAACGCTTGCGCACCCAACAGATTTTCCAGCCGACTCATGTTTCCACTCTAAATTACCTGCCTGCCGCAGGCAACTATTTGCGGAGAGGGCTTTCGAGCGGCTGTCTCAGACGTTGTCCCCCGATCGGGGGACACGGAAATCCCCTGGTAAACGACCTCTTTGGTGGATGCCACGCGGATGTGCCCCGATGGATAGTTAACGCAACGGCAGATGCGCCGCAGGCAGATTCTCGAAAGGTCCAATCCAATGAACACCACGAACCGCCGCCGCCTCATCCTCGCTCCACTCGCGGCCACAGCGGCCATCGCAACGATGGTCGGGATGGCAGGAGTGGCATCCGCAGGCACGCTGCCCACGAACGCTCCCACCACCGCGATGACGATCACCAACGACACGAACCAGACCCTGTGGCTTGCCAACTCGACCAATCCCTACGGTTCTTGGATTGCGGGACCACATCGGACCCTGGCGCCGCACGAGACAGAGATCGTGACCGCGGTGTCGAACAACTCCACCCCCGTCTTCCCGCTCGAGATCTCCTACGGATACGGCAGCCTCGGTGCAGTCGCGAACTTCGTGTCGACCAACGACTACATGGGCGCAACGACCAACGGCTCGGGTGTGACCGGTCACAACGTCCAGAACTTCGACGTGCAAACCTCGATCGAATCGGGTGCGCCAGCGGTGAACGCGAGCTACATCCTCGCCCCGATGATGATGTGAGGCACTTCCAATCGGACAGATCGAACGTATGATCGAACAGTGGATCTACAGTCGATCGGATACAACGGGCAGCCGATCCGTGATCCGTTCCGTCGAGTCGATCCGCCGATCAAAGTGCTGGTCGACTTGACGACGCTGTTTCCGCGGCAGCCGCATCGCAGCGGCCGCTACAACCCGAGCGGCCTGCAGATGCACAAGGTGGTCGACGGTCGACTCACGTGCTGGGGGTTGTGCGAATCCGGCGACTGGTGGGGACTGGTGACCTACGAAATCGCCTACGGTTCGAAGAAGAAGGACGTGACGCACTGGGTTCCTGCCTGGGTCCTGCTTCCGGCGCGCAGCTGATGTCCAGCCGCTAGCCTGACGGGTGATGAATCCCGCGACCGAAGATGATGCGCGCGACCCCTCGTCGCGGTCCGGATACAAACCTCTCCTCCTGCTCGGGGCAGTCGCGGTTGTCATGACGGCGGTGCAGGCCGCGCTGTTGCGCTCGACGAGCATCTGGATGGCGGACTTCGGTGTCTACGACGCCGCCGGCCGAGCTGTACGCAACGGTGTTCCCCTCTACGACCTCGTCGTCGAGTCGTCGGCGTTCGGCGATATGGAATACACCTATCCGCCGTTCGCTGCGCTGCTGTTCACGCCTATGTCGATACTCGCACAGGGGCTTTCGCAGGTGCTGTGGGTATTCGTCTGCGTCGTGGCACTGAGCCTGGTCTGCTGGATCACGTTGGGCTGGTGCGGAATTGCCGACCGCAGTCGTCGACTTCGCTGGTCAGCGGTTGGCACGATCGCAGGTTCGCTACTCGTGCCCGTCCTGGCGAGTACGACGCTCGGGCAGATCAATATGGTCCTGCTCGCACTGCTATTGCTGGACGCGGCCGGTGTCGTACCGCAGCGTTGGCGAGGTGTAGCGACGGGTGTCGCTGCAGGAATCAAGCTGTGGCCGTTGCTGTTTCTCGTCTACAACCTGTGTATCGGCAGACGAGCGGACGCCGCGCGCGGGCTTGCCGCCTTCGTCGCGACACTCGCGGTCGGATTTGTTGCGCTGCCAACCGATTCGCGAACCTACTGGTTCGATGGTGTTTTCCTGCAGGCGAATCGGGTCGCCGACCTCGCCGACGTGCAGAACCAGTCGCTGCCGGGACTGCTCGCTCGAGCGTCGCAAACCTTCGCCACGTCGCACTGGTGGCTCCTCGTCAGCGCGGTCGCCGGGGTTGCTGGTCTGATCGGTGCGGCGGCGGTGCACCGGCGAGGCAACGACCTCGTTGCGACGATTGTCGTCGGCTACACAGCGCTGCTCGTGTCGCCTGTGACCTGGCCGCATCATTTCGTCTGGATCGTTCCGACGCTGATCTGGCTCTGCTGCGCGTCGTGGCGCTGTGTATCGCGGGTGGCCCGGGTGCTGACAATTGCGACGGCCGTCTGGTTCTACGTGCCGCTGTTCGTGGTTGCGGTGCCCACGGAGTGGACGGCGGAGGGTCGCTCATTCGCTATCTCCGAGCAGGTGGTGCTCGCAGCGACGGGCTACCTCGTCGTCACTGTCGTAGCTCTGGTGTCGCTGCCAGTGTGGCTGCCGACGTTGGCACCCTCCAGCGAGGACGACCTCACGCGGTAGCAGCCTGTGCGATCAACGTCGCGTACAAAGCGATGATGAAGACCACCGGTGGACCGAGTGGAAACGTCTCGCGTGGTGTGCGCAGGAACTCCCGCAGACCAACGAGTGGGATCACGATCAGCACCAACGGAATCCAGCCGATGACCGCTGCCGCGCCACCGAGTTGCCACGGCTGCGCGAGCAACAGGTCTGCCGCAACCGCAGCCGCGGCGAACAGCACTGTCGTGACCGCGCTGCCGGTCGCGCCGAGTGTGTTCGAATACAGCAACTGCTCCGGTGCAATCATTTTCGTGGTCTTGCGCGCAAACTCGAACTGGAGGAACGCGCCCGCGAAGATGATCGCTGTCGCGTAGGCCTGCCACTGCTGCTCTACCTGGCCGGTGTCGATCGCCGACACGACGACGTATGCCGTGACCAGAAGCTGCACCGGATAGGTGATGACGAGGTTGACCATGATGTTGCGTCGAACCGCAGGTACGGTTTCCTCCGCCGCCCACAGGAACAATCCGTACGCCAGCGCAGCGGTGATCGTCACAGCCGAAGCGACGGACAACGTGAGACTTGCTGCGACGGAGACAATTCCGATCAACGCCATCGACACGCGCAGTTCGGTCGCGCTTATCGCGCCGGTGACCAACGGTCGATCCGGATTGTTGATCCTGTCGTACTCGAGGTCCTTCTGCTCGTCGACCATCCGCAGATAAAGCAGAACCACCAGTACGACCAGTAGCCGAACCGCTGTCTCCCAGGTGGGATGCCAGCGGACGGGCACACCGGATACCAGCGCTGCCGTGCCCTCCAGCGCGAGCACCCACAGCAACCCGTACAGCGCATAGTGCGGTCGATACATGACTCTGACGAAGTCGACGATCCGCCCGACGGAGGAACCGTTCACTGTGTTTGCTCGCTCGAAGTCCAGCCGTTCCACGACGTCACCCGCTCCGCAGGTATCCGAGCGCCGGGGGAGACGTTGCCCGCCCGTAGATAGGCGACTGGCAGCAGAGCAACCTGCGTGACCGAGTCGAACGGAAGTCCGACCACATCGGCGACTGCACGCTCGTGTGCCAGATGGGCCGTCGTCAGACTTGTTCCCAGACCCTGCGAGCGCAACGCGAGCATAAAACTCCAGACCGCAGGAAAGATCGATCCGTAGAAGCTCGCCAGCTTCGCAGGCGACGTCGGTGGTCGGCCGCTCTGACACGCAAGTACCAGAGCGGGCACCTCGTGCAGATGATCGGCCAGGTAGGTGGCTGATTCGAAGTCCGCGAGTTGCTCCGGCGTCGGAACTCTGCCGGACAGATTCGCCGCGGAACCGAGCCTGTAGTAGTGAGCAATCGCCGCGCGAAGGTCGGGCTCGTCGATGACGACGAATCGCCAACCCTGCCTGTTGGATCCGCTCGGCGCATGCACGGCGAGGTCGAGACACCCCATGATCACCTCGCGCGGCACGGGGCGGGTGAGGTCCAGCTTTCGGCGGAACGTTCGTGTTGTCGTCAACACGTTTGCCACCGAGAGATCGCCCACGTTCAACGGTCGCTTCGAGCGCCGAACGGCAGCGTGAAGCCGAGTTCGAAATGCGCTGCGGTGCGGCCGAACTGATCGATCGTGGCCCTGATCGTGGCGTGGCCGTCGTCGACGGTGACGACCGTGGCCGTGATCTCGCTCGGTCGGTCCAGTTCGAGGAAGCCCGTGAAGTTGCTCTGCACGCTGTCGAGTGCGGCTGTTCCGCAACCGGTTCGACTGTTCAGCGCGGACACTCCCAGCTGTCGGCACGCTTCGATCTGCAACGAACCCGGCACGTGGTCGACGGGATGATCGAACATCGTTGCGTGGTTCGTGTCCGAGACGAGTGTTGCGATGGTCGCGTCACCGGCAGTCCGAGGCGACGAGATGACGACGTTCGACGCCAACTGTCGGCCGACTTCGGCCGGCGTAGCGCGGGTGCCGAGGGGGAGTGCTTCCGTGAACAGGTCGCTTAGTCCAGCAGCCTTGCGGACGTTGCGTCGCAACAGGTCCCATTGTTTGCGCTCGATCCAGGAGAACTTGCTGTCGACGCTCAGCATCCGCACGCCGCGTCGCGTCACCTCGACCTCGACGCTCAGACCGGTGAGCGCGTCGTCGGTCTTGTACAGTCGCGTGATGCGGGTGACGAGCTCCAATTCCGCAGGCTGGGCCTCGATTTCCCATACCGGCCCTGCCGCCGCTGTTCCGTTGAAGGTGCGCAGGAGAAAGGCGCGGTCGAACGGAATGCCGAAGTAGCTGTGCACCACCGCCATACCGGATTGGCGTGCGGCCTCCATCACCATCATCGGGTCGTACCGGAATTCGAGACCACCGGTGTGGTCGCCGAAGTAGGCGTGCGAGCGCGGCAACTGTGCGGTCGTGACGAATTCAGCTTCGCTGCGCGCGGCGATCGAGGTGACGAACACCTCGGCAATGGCGATACGGTGCACCAACTCTCGTGGGATGGTGTGCACACCCGACGGGCGCGAGATCGTCGTGGTCATGTGGTGCCTCCGTATCGGTTGGTGTGCCATTGTGCGGGTCCGACGGGGCCGAGGGTTTGCGTCCCGGTCGGAGTTCTCATCGGAAGTACTGCGGAGCCGACGACAAGCGTGGCCCACGGGTCGAGCCGGACACCGTGCTGCCAGCAAGCGAGGATCACAGCAGCCCAGCCGGCGTCCGACGTAGTGGCGACCTGCACCCCGTCGGCCGAATCCCGCACCGCCGCGGGCAGATTCGCATCCCGGAGTTGCTCGCGAAGCACCGCTTCGGCATGAGCGCGATCGAAACTGCGTGAGGGACAATCGGTGTAGATCTCCGAGCCGAGGTGCCGTGCGTCGCCGCTACGGTCGGCGCCCCGGACGGACTCGGCAATGACGGCGGCACGGTCGGATTCGGTGAGGTAGACCCCGAGTTCCCGAAGAACATCCGCAGGCTCGTCGGCGGTGTGCACCATGTTCAACAGGTAGCTGCTGCCGCCGAGCAGGTGCCGTAGCTCGCCGGGACGTCGTTTCGACGGAGCGGTCGGTCCCTTGCGGTCGGTCAGTCGGACCGACGTCGGTACCTCGTCAGCTGTATCGGTGACCACGAGCAGCAGCGCGGACGAAATGTCGACCAGCAGCTCGGCAAGCCGCCGACGTTCCGGTGATGCGATATTCCACTGGAAGTACCACAGCGCCCTCACCAGATGTCGGTCCGCGACGACCTTGCGTGCGCTGACGATACGAAAACTGTTCGCCTGCAACCACTCCACTGTCGGTTCGACGGCGCGGGCGGCGATGGCATCTGGTTTGAGAAACAGTAGACCGTGGCGATGCGCGAAGGTGTGCGCATCGATGTCCAGCGTCGCGAGTTGGTCGGCGGTTTCGAGGTAGTAGGTGTCGTGGGTGTATGCAGCGGACTTCTCGGGCATGGTCGTGAGAGTGTCCAAGGGCGTTCTGTGGTCGGCGGTCACGGTCATTTCTCACCCAATCCGTGTTGCCGGAGGATCTGTTCGATCGAGGGCAGCGTGTCACCGAGGTAGCCGGTTTCGAGGCAGCTGTCGAGTAGCAGTCGTAGGTACTCCTGACCCGTTGCCGGTGCTTTGATGCCGAGAATGTCGGCCGTATTGGTGTACTCGAAAGCCGGTCGACGATCGAAATACGTTGTGTACAGCGAACCGATCCGCGTGAAGTACTCGCGCTCGTCACGACCTAGGTCGTCGACCGAAAACGTAGACGGCGGAACGAACTTCGCGACAGCGAACGAGGGGTACTCGGCAAAGACGTCGGACACGTCCCGAAGCGAGAGCGCATCGCGCCCGACCGCATGGAACGTCGTACCGATGACGTCGTCGATGTTGTGCACGACCGCGGTGATCACGTCCGCGACGTGATCGACAGGGACGAGCGCGAGCGTCGCGTCGTAACGTCCTGGCAGCGAACGCAGTTTGGCTTCGACGATCAGCTTCACGACCGGATACAGATTCTTGTGGTCGCGGATCGCGCCGTCGCTTGCCAGCCCGGTGACGATCGACGGGCGGACGACGGTTGCTCGCAAACCCCGGGTGATCGCCTCCTTGACAAGCAATTCCGCGCGGAACTTGCTGTTCTCGTAGTCGTTGCCGAAGCGTTGACCGGTGTCGAGTTCGCTTTCACGAATCACACCGTTGCGGAGGCCGCACACGTACGCGGTACTGACGTAGACGAACGGAATGTCCCACTCGAGTGCCAGCGCGATCGCGTTGGCGGTGCCCGCAACGTTGAGTTCGTCGTACTCGGTTGTCGGCGCTCCGAAATCGGTTGTTGCGGCACAGTGCACGAGGCACGTCTGCGACCCGCCGAGTGCACGGCGAACGTTGTCCGAGAAACCGAACGACGGTCGGCGGACGTTTGCGTCGACAGTGTCGAATCGACTCGAATCGACGGTACTGCCGTCGTTGGCGACGAACGCCGAGTTGCTGTGCACCGCAGCGGTGACCGCGGTGCCCGCAGCGACGAGGCGAGCAAGGACCTCGACGCCGACCAGACCGCTTGCGCCCGTGAGCAGTACCTTGCCCGGCGTCACTGTTCGACCTCCTTGGCCATGGTGTTGTCGATCAACGTCACAACCGCGCCCGCTGTACGCACCCCGGCGAGTTGCTCCGGCCGGAACGGGGGCAGCGAAAAGGCGCGCTCCAGTACCACTGTCAGCTCCATAAGCCGGAGCGAGTCGTATCCCAGGTCTTCGACGAGACGCTGATCGTCGGTGACGGTCGTCGGACGGCTCGGTGCCATCGATGCGACCAGGCTGCGAACGGTGTCGTCGGTCATCGGCTTTCCTTCGCAGCGGTGGTGTTTTCGGAGACGGTGTGCGGCTGAATGCCGCCGGACTCGAGCAGGTCTCGCGCCTCGTCGATCGGTAGACGGCTGTTCAGGTAGCCGCCGAGGCGGAGCCAGTCGTAGCAGATGTCCAGTGTCGCGCGCCATTGCTCACGGGAGGCGAACGACGAAGGGAAGTCGCTGCCGTTCGCGATCTCACGAACGGAGTCCAGCAACTCGTCGAGGACAGCGAGATCGGTCTGCGCCGAATCGGCTGCGGTCGACTGCGGTGCGAAGCGCAGTCGTTGCGCCCGGTCGAGGCGTTCGAGCAATTCGTCGCGTTGCGGACCGGCCGGAAGCAGCCGCCGAATGGTCGTGCTCGGTGCAACATCTGCGGGAAGTGGATGTATACCGAACGCGGACAACACAACCCGTGTGCACATGGCGATCAGGCGATGCGCTGCAATGCCTGCGACCTGCCATTGGGAGTTCTTGATCGCTCCCGTGAGGTCTTCGCGGGCGTTCTCGGCTACGACGTTCGACCAGATCAGGGTGAGCGCCGCTTCGGCGAATCGCTGTGCAGGCAGTGGCGATAGCGTGGCGTGCTCGCCAGGAGTCCTTGCGGCACCGGCAATTCCGAGTGCGGGGACTGCGGTGCCGGGTGGCGGTGTGTACGGCGCGACGCCGTCGCACATCGCCAGTGCAGGTTCGATCGAACCTGCTCCGTGCCACCGTAGCCCGACGAAGCCGAGGCGTAGGAACTCGGCGAGCTCGCTTCGAACATCGCTGGGCGACCGGGCGATCACGGCTGCGAGGGACTGGCCGAAGACAACCGATCGCCACGCGGCGGCCGCGTGGTCGGACAGACCGAATACGTCACGTCGGTCCCGCACCACGTGCAGTCGCGAGCCGATCGGCCAGGTTGTGATGTCCGAAATTCGCCGTAGTCGAACAAGATTCGGGTCGTTCGGCACTGCAGGACCACCGGCTGCGACAGCGACGTCGAGTACACGATCGAGATAGGACTCCGCAGTGGAGCTGTCGGACATCAGGTCCCGATACGCGTCGATCAGCGGGTCGGGACCGATTCGGTCGAGCTGATGCGGAAGCCACTTCGATTCCAGATAGCCTTCGCCACGCGTTGCTGCCCAGGCCTTCAGCTGTTGGGTGAGGCCGTCACGAGCCCAGTCGCCGGCCTCCTCGCGCGCACCGAGGGCGTCGAGCGCCACGGCATAGCGGAGCGCCTGTGTGGCACGTTCGGTCCACCAGGCGCTGATCGCGACGGTGAACTCGTTGTACGGGAGAATGTTCCGGACAGCGTCGATGTCGACGTCGCCGGCCTGAACGATTCGGGCACGGTGAAAACGCTGTACCCGATTGAGCGTGTCTTCGTCGAGTTGCCCCGCTGCCAGGCGTTCGACTTGCCCACGCAGCTGTGCCAGTGACCGGGTGCGGATTTCGACGCGTCTGCCGTCGATGAACAACACCGTTGGCATGGTCGGCATCGGCTCGTCGCCGGGGGAGACGATCAGAAAGTCGATGTCGGACCCGTCGTTGCCGAAGCCTTCGGCGATGGAGCCTTCCAACAGGACTGTGCAGTTCGGCGGTACCGACACCAGTTCGGCTGCGCGGTCGAGCAACTCGCGGATGTAGTCGATCGACAGGATCAGGTTGTCGTCGGTCTCGAGCACCCCGGCGGTGAGCAGTTGCCACATGTGCCGACGCCGCGGCTTGCCACTCGACGTGCGACGGATCAGTCCACGCCGGCCGGTGACAACCCTGACCCGGCTCCCGCCGATCGCGGCATTCGCAGCGTGGCGTGCCTGCTCGACAAAGTCGGCATCGTGACCTTCGGATCGACGTTCGACGAACAGGACGATCTCGGCTACGTCGGGGATCGCAACTGCCGCAATGTTTCCGCGGGAGATCCCGAGGCTGTCGGCGACGCGAGCCTCCACGTCTTCCATGAACACCGACCGGCCCATGACCTTGGTACTCGTACCCATTCGACCGAAGACGAACAGCTCACCGGCGCAGAGGAATCCGGCATCTCCGGTGTGCAGTCGACCGTCCACGAACCGCGTCGTCGCGGTAGCTGCGTCGCCGGTGTAGCCACGGGCAACCGACGAACCTTCGACGACAACTTCGCCGAGGTGGCCATCGGGTAGCGGCGTTCCATCGGTGTCGACGATGGTGACCGTCGACGCGGCTGTGGTGGAGCCGAGGCCGGTCGTCCACCCGCTGCCCTCGATCTCGTCGCCGTCCGACAGTTCGCGACGTTCGAGAACGTCGACAGCGGAACCGAAGCGGAGCGTCGACGAATCGATACGCACCGCCTGCAGAGGCGCCGACCGCGACGACGACGTGACAAGCAACGTCGCCTCGGCGAGTCCGTACGCCATCGTGAACGTCGACAGGCGGAAACCGTTGCCGCCGAGCAATGCCGAGAAGGCAAGGGCGTCGGCGGCGGGAACTGGCTCGGAGCCGATGACCAACGATCGCCAGCCCGAGAGATCGATGCCACGCAGCTGTTCGGAGTCGACCCTGCGTCCGATGTAGCCGAGCGCGAAAGCGGGAGAGGGTGAATGCTGGGCGTACTGCATGGCTTGCAGCCACCGAGCGGGGTCGCGGACGAACTGGTCCGGTCGCATGAGGTAGAGGTCGCCCTGCCGTGCGACGGCCGTCAGCAATGCGCCGATCAAGCCCATGTCGTGATAGAGCGGCAGCCAGGATGCGATGGCATCGCCTTCGCGCCAACCGATCACGTCGCAGATCATGTCGATGTTGGCGTCGAGATTGTCCCACCCGACCTGCACGCCACGTGGCGTCGCCGTCGAGCCGGAGGTGAATTGCACGAGGCAGTGTTCGCCGGCCGGTGCGATCGCTGCAATGGGCTCGGCCGCGGCGACCGTTGCGTCGTCGAGCACCAACGCAGCGTCGGTCCTGCCCGCCGCCGCCATTGCGGCCGCAACCAGATCGACGACATCGGGGGAGGTCACCACGACCCGTGGCGCCGCCTGCGCAAGGATGCCGGACAAGTGCTCGGTATAGCGTTCGAGATCCTCGAACATCGGCGGCGAGATCGGCGTGAACGCGCCACCGGCGGACCATGTTCCGTAGAACGCGGCGATGCACAGCGCAGTTGTCGGTAGTACTACACACGCGCTGTCACCTGCAACGAATCCACGCCCCCGCAGCAACGACGCCACTCGGCGTGACCTGTCGGCCAGCTCGGCATAGGTATGGAATGCCCATCCGTCCGACTCGTCGGCGAGGTGCACACCGTGCCCGTCCGCAGGTGCTGTGAGCCAGTGGCGCAGCGCCGTTTCGGAACGGGACGTCGCGGCGGTCATTCCGCTTCTCCGGTGATGATGCGCACCGTGCCACCGGCGCCGTCGATCTCGATCGTCATGCCCGTTCGAACGAGGGTCGTGACGTCCTTGACCTGAACGACGGTCGGAATCCCGAGCTCGCGCGCAACGATTGCGACGTGGGTCAGCGGACTGCCGCGTTCGATCACAAGAGCAGACGCGGACGGCAGCGCCGCCACCCAACCCGGATCGGTCCGATAGGCGATCAGGATGCCGCCGGCAACGTCGCGCGGCTCGGTGACGACCACCGCCGTTCCTCGTACGACGCCTGCCGCCGACGGTGTGCCACGCAGAACCGAGCCGGTCTTCGCTGATTCTTTGTCGTGCACCGGGATCCAGCCCTGTGCCGTCAGCTCGGCGTCGCTCAGCGCAGGACCATGCGTCGTGAATCGTGACGGCGCAACCAGTTCCGCGTCCACGAGGCGCTGAGCTTTGCGAGCTGCAACCAGTCCGGCGAGCTCGGTGACGTCGGTGGTTCCCTCGTAGCAGCCGTGCAACTCGTCGAGCCGGAGGTAGAACACATCGGAGAACTCGTCGAGGACGCCGCGAGCGGTGAGGTCGCGGCCCATCGCGCGGATCATGCGCTTGACCATGCCGAAGGCGCGAGTTCTGCAGAAGCGCAACCGTTCCCGGTTGGCGAGCGCACGGCTGGTCTTGCTGCGTAGTGCCTCGTAGATCCTGCGGCGAACCCCATCGAGCCGCTCGTCGAGATAGGTGTCGGCATCGTTGCGACGACTCAGTGGCGCATCCGGCATGGCGCTGCGCAGCATGACGAACAGGCTCGCCGGATCCTCACGGAGATCGGGTGTCTCTAGCTTGAGCTCGTCGAGACTGCGGTACCCGAATCTGCTGATGTAGTCGTCGACCTGTGCGGCGAAATCCTGCCACGCCGGGCTCGACGACTTCGCCGCCTGCAGCGCCCCGTACGCCTCGTCCGGGAGAGTTGTATTGATGAACTCCGTCAATGCGGGGTCAGCTCGAACGAAGCGTGCCAATTCCGCCATCACCCGTGCGGGTTCGGCGGATTCGACGTCGGAACCCGGGCTGACGACGGCGTAGGTGAACCATTCCGGCGTGTCACGCAGGAAAAGTTTGGTGAGCGCGAACAACATTCCCGACGACGTCAGCAAGATCGCGTCGAGCACCATCATCGGTCCCCAGCGGTCGACCAGATCGCGTTCGCAGCGCCGGTACCGTGCGTAGACCTCGTCTCCCGACAGTGCGTTGTAGTCGATCGCCTCGTACTCGTCGTACACGCGGTAGAACTCGGTCATGAATCGCTCTGTTTTGCGGTCGATCTCGGCGAACCGCTTGATGTAGGTCGCGGTGGTGACGGTCCGCGCGACCACACGGCGGGCAACGGAGTCGAACACGAACGGCCGCAATGTTTTCGCGATGTCGTCGTCGAGGTTCTCGTCGACGCCGAGGGCAACTTCGAGGACCCGGCGATTCAACGGATAGCCGGGAGCGATCCCGACCATCCGATACCAGTGCAGCAGGTTGTAGTACACGCGACCGTGGAAGTAGCCGAGCATCGCGGGCGTCCACTCGTCGAGCTGGCGAAGCTCGTTGCGCGACACCCGAAGCGAGCGCGCGTAGCTGCGGTAGACACGTCCGTAGACGTCGGACGCCGTTGTGAAGGTGAGCGGCGAGCTGATCCCGCTGAAGCTCTCGATGATGTTGGAGTTGTCCCAGATTCGCATCGCGTCGTCGGTCACGGTCTCGGCAGCACCGCGTACGACACCGGACTCGGGGGAAACGACATCGTGCAGGGTCGTGATCGGGCGAGCCTGGACAACCCAGACGGCCGCGCCGTCGCTCACCCACTCGATATCGAGGGGACGGGTGTCGAACGATTCGATCGCGATGCCGAGCTGGACCAGTTCGGCGATTTCGACGTCCGACAACGACGGTTCGTTGCGCAGTTGCTCGGGAACGGGCGTCACGGTGCAGCCGTCGTCCGTCGCGGGCAGGTACTGCTCGGTCTTGTCGCCGACGACCCGGTCGAGTATCACGCCTGTGGCTCTGTCCACACGGACGTAGTCGGCATCGACGGCACCGGAAACCAGCCCTTCGCCGAGGCCGTAGACCGAACTGACTGCGACAACGTCGCGTGCGCCCGAGATCGGATCGGCGGTGAAGACGACACCGCTGGCCTTGGCCGATACGAGTTGCTGAACGATTACCGCAATACCGACATTCGATATCGGGGCGCCGTGTGTGAACAAATACCCGACCGAACGGTTCGAATAAGCCGATGCCCAACAACGCTGGACGCCACGCTGCACAGCGGCGAAATCGTTGACATTCAAATAGGAATCGAATTGACCCGCGTGCGACAACGCTGCGCCGTCTTCGGCAGCGCCGGACGATCGGACCGCGACGGCCCCGCCGCCGACCTCGGTGTAGGCGCGATCGACGAGCGCGCGGATCGCTTCCGGCAGTTCGGCATCCGTTATCCGCTGCCGCAGCGCTGTTGCCAGCCGCAGCGCCTCGTCTAGATCGGTTGCAGCGCATAGTGTTTCGAGATCAGCGTCCAGGCCGTTCGCGGTCATGAACGCGCCGAACACGTCGACGCCGAGCACAGCCCAATTCGGCACGCGAAACCCGTTGGAGGTCAACGTATGCAGGCCACGGGCCTTGCCTCCAGCGAGTTCGCCTACCAATTCGGCCGTCGACGTGGCCACCAAAATCTGCAAAAGTCACCCTCCCCGAGGCTTTTGGCAACGATGCCCCTATTTCTATGGGCACAGCGCCGAAAGAACGATTTCTATGTTCGATATCGCAGCTAATCGCATAAACGCAACATTGTCATCACCGACACCCGTACGGCGCGTCGGCGCAACGCGCACAATGGAGGAACCTGTCGGTCGTCGCGACCGGCCTGGAGGAGGTATCGGATGAACGACACGCTCGCCGCGACCCGCAGGTCACTGCACGGAATCATCGAACTCCTGATCGCCGGACCCCAGTATCGCCTGTACGAGTCGATCCGCCTGATCGTTACACCGCAGGGGATCGCCGGTGCGAAGATGCCGATCGCGATCGAAGCCACCGAACTCGTGACCCCACAGGGGCGATACCCGCTGACCGGCAGCTACCGGGCACTGGCTGCCGTCGCCGGAGTGGAGCCGGGCGGACCCGATGGGCTGTACACCGATACCTCCGGCGTCTCCGCCGACGAGGAACTGGAGATCGACCCTGCTGCGATGAGCCTCGTGCTCGGCTGGTTCAAGCTCGGCGACAGCGCGTTGCGCGCCTTCGCACCGACGCAGGACCCTGTGCTGTGGCCGGAGCATTTCGACCTCGGCATCGTCGTCGGCGACGTCAACTACGGAATCTCACCGGGCGACGACGCGCACCCGGACCCCTACGCGTACGTCGGTCCACACACGCCGCGGACCGGACCGTTCTGGAACGCGTCCTTCGGTGCCCAACGGGCCGTCGGGGACCTGCCGACCGCGGAATCGATCGTCGAGTTCTTCGAACAGGGCAGGCAGGAGGCGGCCGTGTAACGCTTTCGGCTGCTCTTCGCACTGTGCGGTATGAACGGGTCAGATTGCGACTTCGACATCCGACGTGAGGAGGTTCCATGCCGGTAGCGTTTGCCCCGATGACAGCTCACCTCGACTCCGACGATCAGGTCCGACGCGAGCGGCTACTTGTCGAACGACTTCGAGCGGGCGACGAGCGGGCGTTCGTCGAACTTGTCGAGGCCCACACACCGATGATGCTGCGCGTCGCGCGCGGCTACGTAGCCAACCACGAAACGGCCGAGGAAGTTGTCCAGGAGACGTGGATCGCGCTGGTCAAAGGCGTCGACAAGTTCGAAGGGCGGTCGAGTCTGCGGACATGGTTGTTCCGAGTTCTCGTCAACATCGCAAAGACAAGGGGCGTTCGCGACCACAACGTCGCTGTCGCAGAGCGGGCACCGTACCCGGCAGGCGCGTCGGTCGATCCGACTCTGTTCCGGACGGAAGACGATCCGTGGCCTCGGCATTGGGTGACGCCACCGCCGGCGTGGCTACCGACCCCGGAGGGTTCGGTACTGGAGGCGGAGATGCGTGACATCACCCGGCGTGAACTCGAGCGCCTACCCGAGCAGCAACGGCAGGTGGTCGCGCTGCGCGATGTCCTCGGCTTCGACGCGCAGGAGGTGTGCACCTTGCTGTCCTTGACGCCCGCGAACCAACGGGTTCTGCTGCACCGAGGTCGGACGCGCATCAGAGCGAGTCTGGCCGACTATCTAGGAGTCCACTCGTGACCGCCACGCCGATGGACTGCCAGGACCTGGTCGAACTGATCACCGCCTATCTCGACGATGCGTTGGACGAGCCGACGCGGCGGCGATTCGACGAGCACCTGGCCGAGTGCGACCCCTGCGTCGCCTACGTCGAGCAATTCAAGACGACGGTCGGCAGTCTGGCCTCGCTGCACACCGATGCACCGCAACAGTTGAACCCAGACTTCACGCTGCGACTGCTCAGCGCATTTCGCGACTGGAAGTAAACTCTCAGGCGCCTTTGCGAGCCCTGGTCGCCGTCGCTTTGGCCGGTGCCTTCTTCGCGGCAGCCTTCTTGGCCGGTGCTTTCTTCGCAGGCTCGCGTGTGGTGCTCGACTTCTTACCGGCTGCCGCGTCCACACTGCGTTGCAATGCAGCGACCAGGTCGACGACTTCGGCGTCCTCGGATTCCTCTTCGGCTTCGGCCGCGGGGATGACGGCCTTGCCGCCTGCCGCGACGGCATCCTCCAGCATCTTGCGCAGTTCGATTTGATAGTCGTCGGTGTACTCCGACGGATCGAAGTCGCCGGACATGCTCTCGACAAGCGTTTCGGCCATCTTCAATTCCTGGGGGCGCGGTTCGGAGACGTCGTCCAACGACGAAAACTCCGCTGCACGAACCTCATCCGGCCACAGCAGGGTCTGCAACACGAGCACGCCGTCGCGAACTCGCAGTGCAGCAAGCCGGGTCTTCTGGCGAAGAGTGAAATGCACGAGCGCGGTCTGGTCGATCTTCTCTAGCGTCTTCGCAAGCAGCACATACGCTTTCGGCGTCGCCGAGTCGGGTTCGAGGTAGTAGCTCTTGTCGAGCAGGATCGGATCCAACTGTTCGGAAGGTACGAACTGCAACACCGGGATCTCGTGCTTCTCGGCCGCGGGCAACTTGTTGAATTCGACGTCGGTCAAGATCACCCGATCACCTTCGGGGGATTCCCATGCCTTGTCGATGTCGGCGTACTGCACCGAGTTTCCGCACACCGAGCAGACTCGGTCGTACTTGATTCGACCGCCGTCCTTGGCGTGTACCTGGTGAAACTTGATGTCGTGATCGTCGGTGGCGGTGTACACCTTCACCGGAACGTTCACGAGTCCGAACGCGATTGAGCCCTTCCAGATCGACCTCATGTGTCCATGATGGTCGAATCCGACCGTTTAGGCGAGCGATTGCCTGGCAAGATCGTCGACTTCACGGCGATACTCCGCAGTCCCGGCGGGAAATGTGCGAACAACTTTCGCATCGCAACGGCGGTGCCCGCGAGGTCGTTGCGATCGGAAAGATAGGCCCGCTGTAGTTCGATCGGCAGGTCGAAGAACGTGGCGAAGAACGGCGCCACCTGCGCCGCGTCCATGCCGAGCAACATCTTGAGGCCAGCGCGACGCAGCTTGCGAACCCCGCGAGCGGGCAACGGCCACAACAGTTCTCGCAGGTCCTCGCCTCCGGCGATGGCTTTCGCGACCGGGTCGGCGAGGCCTAGCGCCATGGCGACGCTGTAGCCGGTTCCCGGGTGCATAAATCCGCCGCGTGAGCCGAAAGCTGTTGCGGTGCTCGTGAACAGCCTGCGTGGACCTGGTTCCACGGGAAACCGAACGCGTTCCAACCGTTCGGTTCCGTCGATTCGCACCCCTCGCGAGCGCAAACGCACCTCCAGGCGTGCGCGCAGCTCGCGCAGATGCAGACCGGGGCGACCGACGAGGCAGGTCTCCTCGAGTAGGATTTCGTCGCTGCCGAGCGGCACCGCATAGAGGAAAGACGGCGGATCCGTCGGCGAGGTGCCGTTGTCGCGACGCCAGTCCATAAACCACGCGGCGGCACCTTCCAGCGCGCGTCGCCCCGTCTCGCCATCGACGACGACGCCGAACGCGGTCTGCTCGGCTGTCGCCGGCGTCCGCGTCGTCCCGCGCGCGTCGATCACGGTTCCTGCGCGCAGGGTCGTGCCGTCGGTCAGCGTCACCGAGTCCTCGGCGACGTCGACCGCCGTTCCTGTCACGACGAAGTTGTAGTCGAACGAGAGCGAATCCTGCAGGCGGCGAGAATTCAGTACCGAGTAGGCGCGCGGAATCGTCTGCCGTCTTGTCGTCCAGACGTCCGGCTCGTCCGTCGTCGTCGCGATGACCGAGCGATCGAGCCAGTGCGGGAGTTCGTCGTCCCAGATGGCGTAGGTCGGTGTCCACGTTCGATGTGGATGTGTCTCGACGGCGCGAACCGACAAACCCGCTTCCGCGCAGCGATGGCTCAGTGCGAGACCGGCAGGACCGAGACCGACGACGAGAACGTCGGTCGGCGTCGTGTCCAGAGGTGCCATCGGACTCAGGACCTGGTCGAACCGACGGCGTCCGCGATCAGGCCGTGGTACTTCCAGACGTAGTGCGCATCGGTCGTCCGCAGGGCACTGTCGACCTGCGCACCGACGGCCAGGCAGTCGTCGACGAAGGTGCCACCGATCCACTCGATGAACAGCGGCTCGTAGGAGCCGTCGTCCTTGTGCAGGTCGAGAACCGTGAGGCGGCCTTCGTGGCGGGAGCGGCCGTAACTGCGAACCCCTGCCGCCATAAACGCGGCGAAATCGTCGAGGGTTGCGAAGACGGCGGACGAGAATTCGCCGCTCGGTCGCAGCGCGGCCTCGAACATGATGTCGTTGCCGTCCTGCACCCGCAGTTCGGTGGCTGGCGATTCGCGCTCGATCGCGATGTCGACGAGGCGATGCGGCGCCGCGAACCCGAGTGCCGACAACCGTGCGCCGACCGCAAAGTTCGTCTGGCGTTCCGGAACGAACACGGCCGGTTCACCCGACTCGGCGAGGATGGCATACCGCTGAGCGCAGGAGATACTGCGTGGACCGACGATCGGGGGGAGTGGTGCCAACGTCACGCCGCGGAGGTCGAGCATGCAGAACGACACCACCGCGTAACCGTTGACGACCTGCGGTGTGACGCAGGCTGGCAGTCGGTCGCGCAACACCTGCGGCGGCACCCTGAGATTGACGATGAACCGCTCGTGCATACGCGCGCTCACCGAGGGAAGGCGTGAACCCATGTGTGCTCAGAGCCTGCCCGACAGAACCTGGTCCCTCGTCATGTTCGGCAACGTTAGCGGAGTCACCACGAAGGTGGCAGGCGGCCTTGTCCGGAAGCGGTAAAATGGGTGGTTCTTGTGCTCGGAACCGGGCATCGACCCAGCTTCGAACCAACCGTGAAGCTCAGCCAACCCAAGGAGAACCCTGTGATTACCGCCACCGACCTCGAGGTCCGTGCCGGTGTGCGCACTCTCCTTTCGGCTCCGGGTCCGGCTCTACGCGTCCAGTCCGGCGATCGGATCGGCCTCGTCGGTCGTAACGGTGCAGGTAAAACGACCACACTGCGCATTCTCGCCGGCGAAGGCGAGCCCTATGCGGGTGCGGTGATCCGCTCGGGTGACGTCGGCTATCTGCCGCAGGATCCGCGCGAAGGCGATCTCGACGTTCTTGCGAAGGACCGAGTGCTCTCGGCACGTGGCCTCGATCAGATCCTTCGTGACCTCGAGAAGCAGCAACTGCTGATGGCCGAGGTGGTCGACGAGACCGAACGCGACCGCGCGGTCCGTAAGTACGGGCAGCTGGAAGAGCGGTTCTCCTCGCTCGGTGGTTATGTCGCCGAGAGCGAAGCTGCCCGCATCTGCAACAGTCTCGGACTGCCCGATCGCGTGCTTGCCCAGTCGCTGCGCACGCTGTCCGGTGGTCAGCGCAGACGTATCGAACTCGCCCGAATCCTGTTCGCTGCCTCCGACGGTAGCGGCGGTCGGTCGGACACGGTCCTGCTGCTCGACGAACCGACCAACCACCTCGACGCCGACTCCATCACGTGGCTGCGCAGTTTTCTGCAGAGCCACGACGGTGGGCTGATCGTGATCAGTCACGATGTCGAACTGCTCGCCGACGTCGTCAATCGGGTGTGGTTCCTCGACGCTGTTCGCAGCGAGGCCGACATCTACAACATGACGTGGCAGAAGTACCTCGACGCGCGGGCGACAGACGAGCAGCGTCGGCGTCGCGAACGCGCCAATGCCGAGAAGAAGGCAGGCGCACTTCGGGTGCAGGCCGCGAAGATGGGTGCCAAGGCAACCAAAGCTGTTGCTGCACAGAACATGGCGAAGCGCGCGGACAAGTTGATGGCAGCCCTCGACGACGTCCGCGTCTCCGACAAGGTTGCCCACATCCGTTTCCCGGAACCGGCTCCGTGCGGGAAGACGCCGCTGATGGCCGAGAACCTCACGAAGGTCTACGGCTCGCTCGAGATCTTCACCGGTGTCGACCTCGCCATCGACCGCGGTAGCCGCGTAGTCATCCTCGGCCTCAACGGTGCGGGTAAGACGACGTTGCTTCGTATTCTCGCCGGTGTCGAGACTCCGGAGGCGGGTTCGATCGTGCCGGGGCATGGCCTCAAGATCGGCTACTTCGCGCAGGAACACGACACCCTCGACGACACCGCCAGTGTGTGGGACAACATTCGCCACGCGGCCCCGGACGCGGGGGAGCAGGACCTGCGCTCGCTGCTCGGTGCGTTTATGTTCACCGGGCCGCAGTTGGAGCAGCCTGCGGGCACGCTCTCCGGTGGCGAGAAGACGCGACTCGCGCTGGCAGGTTTGGTGTCGTCGGCAGCCAACGTGCTGCTGCTCGACGAACCGACCAACAACCTCGATCCGATCTCGCGCGAACAGGTGCTCGACGCGTTGCGCAGCTACGCGGGCGCAGTCGTTCTCGTCACGCACGATCCTGGTGCCGCCGA
This sequence comes from Antrihabitans stalagmiti, assembly GCF_016482825.1. Lineage (GTDB taxonomy): Bacteria > Actinomycetota > Actinomycetes > Mycobacteriales > Mycobacteriaceae > Antrihabitans > Antrihabitans stalagmiti. Next base: position 271,457 of record NZ_JAEMNV010000001.1, read on the forward strand.
CGCTCTTTCCCCCGAGCGCGTGATCCTGCTGCCCGACGGAACCGAGGATCACTGGTCGGCCGAATACCTGGAACTCATTCAGTTGGCGTGAAACTTGTTCGACTACTCGCGAGTAGCAAGTCGATGGTGGTTGATCAGCTCGAGGTGAGTGTCTAGCCTTGGATCTACGCTGGTCAGCGACTGGAGGACGCCATGGGCGAACGTGCAGGACTACCCAAAGGCGCCCGCGTGACGGGCAAGTCCAGAGACAAGCTGCAGAGTCAGCTCAAGAAGCAGTACGAAGCCGGTGCGAGCATCCGCTCCCTCGCGCAATCGACGGGGCGATCGTACGGCTTCATCCACAACGTCCTCGTCGAGTCGCACACGCAGTTGCGTAGCCGTGGCGGGGCGAATCGTAGAAGGGCCTCTGCCGCAGCCGGTTAGGCCTGTGCGGCGACTGTTCGGCCCGCGGTGCGCTCCTGCCACCAGTTCGGCGCGTCGACGAAGTGGTTGTCGTAAAGCTCTTGTGAGGCAGCAAGATCGGCGAGTGTCGCCGTGCCGTCCTGGATGCGTCCGAGCAACCGGAAGTAGTCGAATCGTTCGACCCCGGGTGTCAGGGCGATGAGAAGTCGTGCCGACGTGCCCGGTGCGGCACCGAATGCGTGCGTCATCCGTTTCGGGACCACCGCGGACCCGCCTGCGCCGACCGTCACGATGCGGTCGTCGAGAAGGATCTGAATCTCGCCGTCGATCACGTAGAAGAATTCCGACGATCGGGTGTGGAAATGCGGTGCGGCACCGTCTGCGCCTAGGTCCAGCCGGACTTCGAGGGTGGATAGAGCACCGCCCGTGCTGCTCGCGTCGAGGAGCAGGTGGGTCGACACGTGTTCGTTGCCGATGACCTCGACGTCGCTCGGTTGTACAACCGCTGCGTGTTCCATGGTGTCCTCCGTATCGCCGAGATAATTCGGTGAAAGATAATTCGCTACCGAACTATATGCCAGCGAATAAGATACGTCCATGGCAGCGCAAGGAAAAGTCGACCGAGTCGATGTGATCGTCGATCAGTGGTCGCGAGAACGACCGGACCTTCCGACGGAGGCGATGGGCATCTTCGGCCGTCTAGGTCGGGTCGCAATGCTGCTCGAGGCCGCGATAAACGCGACGTTCGATCGGCACGGTCTCCAGCGCGGGGAGTTCGATGTGCTTGCAGCACTGCGTCGTTCGGGAGCGCCCTTCGAACTGAACCCCTCGGTTCTCGCCGAAACGATGATGCTCTCGCGCGCAGGCATGACCGGTCGGCTCGATCGGCTCGAAGGTGCCGGACTTGTCCGCCGCATTGCAGACTCGGCAGATCGCCGTAGCGTTCGGGTTGCGCTGACACCCTCGGGACGGTCCCTGGTCGACATCGTCGTTGCCGACCACGTCGAGAACGAGGAGCGGTTGCTCTCGGTGTTGGCCGCGAAGGATCGGCGGGAACTCGATCGAATCTCGCGGCTGCTTCTGGCAGGTCTCGAAGCAGGTACTTGACTCTCCAGCAACGGGAGGCCAGATGGTTGTGCTGTCGCTGGAAACAACCAGAAGGAGCCCGACATGTTCTCCCTGTACCCCGTCATCTGCGCCTCCGACGTAGCGCTCAGCCGCGACTACTACCGCGATCTGCTCGGCATGAAGGTCGTCTTCGATTCGGGTTGGTTCGTCCACCTGCAGGACCCGGCGAACGAGACGGTTCAGTTGGGCATCGTCGCCCGCGAGCACGACACCGTCCCCGTCGGCTATCGAACCGCGCCTTCGGGAGTGCTGGTCACCGTCGAGGTCGACGACACAGACGCGATCCACACCAGGGCCGTCGAACACGGACTGACCATCGTGATGCCGCTGCGCAGCGAAGAATTCGGCCAACGCCACTTCATGACAGTCGACCCGGACGGCTTGCTCGTCGACGTCGTGACGGTGATTCCGTTCAGCGAAGAGCAGGCTGCGTTCAGCGTGTGAGCGAGGTCAGTTCTCGAGCGTCGGACTCTGCGTGCGCACCGATGCTTCGACGAGATCGAGTACAGCCGAAAGGTTCTCGCTGACATGTCCGGATGCGATGCGCGCAATCAGGCCGTCGAGCACAAGGTCGAGATAGCCGAGCAGAACGTCGGTCGGTACGTCTTCACGTAGTCGACCCTCCGACTTGCGCTGTTCCAATCGTGCGATCGTCGCTGCGGTGAGTTCTTCGGACCGCTGCTCCCAGTTGCGGCGGAATTCGGTGTCGGTGCGGAGACGCCGCGCGATCTCCAAACGTGTTCCGAGCCAATCGAACTGCTCCGGATGCGCCAGCATGTCACGCATCACCTGAACCAGACCCTGGGTCGCTGCGACCTCGGCCATCCGTGCCGCGTCCTCCCTGGCCAACGCAAGGAAGAGCGCGTCCTTGTCACGGAAGTGGTGGAAGATCGCACCGCGAGACAGCCCGGTAGCTTCCTCGAGCAGCCGGACAGTTGCGCCGTCGTAACCGAATTCGGCAAAACAACGTCGCGCGCCGTCGAGAATCTGACTACGGCGCGCGGCGAGATGGTCATCGCTGACCTTGGGCAAAAGGCCTCCTTCGTAGGGCCTGCGGCCTCGTGAGTCTTTTCGGAGGGCGGGCCCTCCAAAAAGACTCACGAGCGCGAAGCGCCTAGGAGCGGACCATGTTCCGCAGCACGTACTGCAGGATGCCGCCGTTGCGGTAGTAGTCCGCCTCACCCGGTGTGTCGATGCGGACAACCGCGTCGAACTCCACCTTGGAGCCGTCTTCCTTGGTCGCAGTGACGTGCACCGTCTTCGGGGTCTTGCCGTCGTTCAGCGCCGAGATGCCGTCGATGTCGAAGGTCTCCGTGCCGGTCAACTTCAGGCTCGAGGCAGATTCGCCCGCCGGGAACTGCAGCGGGACAACGCCCATGCCGATCAGGTTCGACCGGTGGATACGTTCGAACGACTCCACGATGACGGCCTTGACGCCCAACAGGCTCGTGCCCTTGGCCGCCCAGTCGCGCGAGGATCCGGACCCGTATTCCTTGCCACCGAGCACGACAAGCGGGATGCCGGCCGCCTGGTAGTTCTGCGACGCGTCGTAGATGAACGACTGTGGTGCGCCGTCCTGGGTGAAGTCGCGGGTGTAACCACCCGAAACATCATCCAGCAGTTGGTTCTTCAGGCGGATGTTCGCGAACGTGCCGCGGATCATTACTTCGTGGTTACCGCGACGAGAGCCGAGCGAGTTGTAGTCCTTGCGCTCGACGCCGTGCGAGTCGAGGTACTGCGCGGCCGGGGTGCCCGGCTTGATCGGACCGGCCGGGCTGATGTGGTCGGTCGTGACCGAGTCGCCGAGCAGCGCAAGCACACGAGCGCCCTTGATGTCGGCGACGGGAGTCGTCTCCATCGTCATACCCTCGAAGTACGGTGCCTTGCGCACGTAGGTCGAGTTCTCGTCCCACTCGAAGGTGTCGCCCTCCGGGGTCTCGAGCCCCTGCCAGCGGTGATCGCCCGCGAAGATCGTTTCGTAGGACGAGGAGAACATCTCACGGTTGATCGCGGACTTGATCGTGTCGTCGATCTCCTGCGCGGACGGCCAGATGTCCTTCAGGAACACGTCGTTGCCGTCGGAGTCCTGGCCGAGCGCGTCGTTCTCGAAGTCGAAGTCCATCGTGCCTGCGAGACCGTACGCGATCACCAGAGGCGGCGACGCCAAGTAGTTCATCTTGACGTCGGGGGAGATGCGACCCTCGAAGTTGCGGTTACCCGACAGCACGGCAGTGACGGTGAGGTCGTTGTCGTTGATCGCCTTGGAGATCGGCTCCAGCAGCGGTCCGGTGTTACCGATACACGTGGTGCAGCCGTAACCACCGAGGTAGTAGCCGAGCTTCTCGAGGTAGGGCCACAGGCCGGCCTTCTCGTAGTAGTCGGTGACGACCTGCGAACCGGGTGCCATGTTGGTCTTGACCCACGGCTTGGTCGTGAGACCCTTCTCGACCGCATTGCGAGCGAGCAGTGCCGCGCCGAGCATGACCGACGGATTCGAGGTGTTGGTGCAGGACGTGATGCCCGCAACCACGACGGCGCCGTGGTCGAGGATGAACTCGCCCTTCTCGTCCGTGGTGACCTTGACCGGCTTGGTCGGACGGCCCTCTGCGCCGTTGGCAGCAGACGCAACGTCGACAGCACCGTCGTCCGCGAACGACAGACTCGCCGAATCGCTGGCCGGGAACGACTCTTCGATGGCTTCGTCGAGCTGCGAGTGCGGCGTCGCTGCCGAGTGGCCCTCTGCGTCGTTCGTGTAGTTGTGAATGTCCTTGCGGAAGGCGATCTTCGACTCGCTGAGCAGGATGCGGTCCTGCGGGCGCTTCGGTCCGGCGATCGACGGGACGACGGTGGAGAGGTCCAGCTCCAGGTACTCGGAGTAGACGGGCTCCTTGTCGGCGTCATGCCACATGCCCTGTTCCTTCGCGTACGCCTCGACGAGAGCAAGCTGCTCGTCGCTGCGGCCGGTGAGGCGCAGGTAGTTGATGGTCTCGCCGTCGATCGGGAAAATGGCTGCGGTGGAACCGAATTCGGGGCTCATGTTGCCGAGTGTCGCGCGGTTCGCCAGGGGAACCTCGGCGACACCCTTGCCGTAGAACTCGACGAACTTGCCGACCACGCCGTGCTTGCGAAGCTGTTCGGTCACGGTGAGGACGACGTCGGTCGCGGTGACGCCCGGCTTGATCTCACCGGAGAGCTTGAAGCCGACCACACGCGGAATCAGCATGGAGACGGGCTGGCCGAGCATGGCCGCCTCTGCCTCGATGCCGCCGACGCCCCAGCCGAGCACACCGAGACCGTTGACCATGGTGGTGTGGGAGTCGGTGCCGACGCAGGTGTCGGGGTAGGCCTGGCCGTTGCGGACCATGACGGTCGGCGCAAGGTACTCGATGTTGACCTGGTGCACGATGCCCATGCCAGGGGGGACGACCTTGAAGTCGTCGAACGCGCCCTGACCCCAGCGCAGGAACTGGTAGCGCTCGCCGTTGCGCTGGTACTCGAGATCGACGTTGCGCTCGAGTGCGTCGGCCTGGCCGAAGACGTCGAGGATGACCGAGTGGTCGATGACCATGTCGGCGGGGGAGAGCGGGTTCACCTTGCTCGGGTCGCCACCGAGCGTCGCGATCGCCTCACGCATGGTGGCGAGGTCGACAATGCAGGGCACGCCGGTGAAGTCCTGCATGATCACGCGGGCGGGGGTGAACTGGATCTCGGTGTCCGGATCCGCGGACGGATCCCAGTTTGCAATGGCGCGAATATGGTCCTCGGTGATGTTCGCGCCGTCTTCGGTACGAAGCAGGTTCTCCGCGAGGACCTTCAAGGAATAGGGAAGTTTTTCGGTGCCAGGCACGGCCGAGAGTCGGAAGATCTCGTAGGAGTTGTCTCCGACCTCGAGGGTGCCCTTGGCGCCGAACGTATCAATGCTTGCGGTCACGTCAGCTCCACTCAGGTGAGGGTCGCCGCCGACGGGGCTGTGTCGACGGCTCGTTGAGGCTTGTGGACCGAGGATTCGGCTTTCAACCTCGCTCCCGAGTCTAACAGTACGCTTGTCCTGTGAAACCGCGGGGCGGAATCGACGAACTGAAAATCTTGGAACGACTCGCCTCGCCGGAAGTCGATCGGAGCGGGATCGACTGACCCGTTCGCGTAGTGTGCAACGAGTCTCGACTCGACCGACATCGCTCTTCGACCGCCTGTGCTCACGCACCCTCGACCGAACCGGATGAACCGCCTGTGTCCTTTGTTACCTCGTTCCAGCCTGCTCGCGCAGAGTTGCCTCCGAATATCGACGTCGACGAGATAGTCGCCGATCTCGCGGGCGACCACGTCGCAGCCGAGGGCAAGACCACGAAGGAAACAGCCGAATTGGTCGACATCGTCGAGCAAGCGCAGTCGGCGGGCATCGAGCTCTCCATCATCGTGATCCCCGCCAACCCCGGTCACGATTCGATGTTGCGAGACCTCGCGACCGAGGTCGGTAAGCAGGAGGGCGGCACCGTCGTCGTGCTCAGCCCCGACTGGATCGGGACCTACAGCACGACGATCAGTCGGGTCCAGCTCGAGACCGCAGAGGACCCGGCCAAGAATCAAGGTGGAAATTCGACGGTCGCGGCACAGAAGTTCACAGACGAGCTGATGACGGACAGCCTGCCGTGGACTGCGATCACAGCAGTGCTGCTTGCCGTGACGGTTGCTGTGGTTGCCGGGCTGTATGTCGTCAAATCCCGCAGGGACGAACCCGTAGTAACTCCGTCGACCGAAAAGTCGGAAATTCCCGATTAGGTAGAAATCATCGGGCATCGATTCGAATCAGGCTGCACTCGAAAAGAGTGCAGCCTGACTTTTTTGGCCGTATTCCGAGCGGGTTCTCCGCTGAAACCACGAGCATCCACCGCATCGTCGCAGGTAGAGGGCAACAAATTACGTCGATGTTATTTGTTACTGGAGTTCCTTTAGCGGCAAAAGTGTCGTACGGTGCCATTGACACTCTTGGGGAAGAAGTGTCGCAAAGAGTGCGAAGTGGTCCCGAGTTTCCAGTGATTCAGGACGGTTCGAGTGCTCGACGGTGTGCGTCTTGTGCCGGTTTGCGTCCGTTTTTCCCGTGGGCTCAGTGGACCGAGGGAGAGATTTGTGAAGCAGAAGTCGAGCAGCCGCGGCCGGCCGCGGACAGCTACGACTGCGGCGCGGGCTTTGATCGGCATGATCGTCGCCGTCGCCCTTGCCGCTGCCGTACCTGGTACGAGCGCCGCGGTCCCGCCACCACCGCCCAATCCCAGCGACTCCGACATCGCGCAGGCCGACACGCAGGTGCAAGCGCAACTCGGCAACGTCGGCGAGCTGATCAATCGGGTCGCCGCCGCGAACGAGCAGCTTCGCCAGCTCGACGACGCGGTTGCGGCAAAGCGTGAAGAGGTCAACAAGGCCCTCGTCGACCTGCAGAACGCGCGCAGCGCGGTCGATGCCGCCGCCGCTTTCGTCGGCACCGCTCAGCAGGCACTCGTCGACGCCGGCGCCCAGATCGAGCAAGCTCAGACACGTTTCGACGGCTACGCGGCACAGTCCTACATGCAGGGCAACGCCGGCGCGGCCTCGGTCGGGTCCTACCTCGGATCGAAAACTCCCGACGACGTCATGAACCAGGCGCAGTTGCTGCAGCTTGTGTCGTCGAGCCAGGAAGCCGTCGTCGACAACCTGCAACGGGCCCGCACTGCACAGGCGAACAAGGACTCGTCCGCCCGCAAGGCGAAGCAGGACGCCGACGTCGCCGCAGCCGACGCCGAGGCGAAGAAGGGCGAAGCGGAACAAGCGATTGCGGTCGCCCAGTCCGCACTTGCGGAGCAGGCGAACCGCAAACAGCAGATCGAGGATCAACGCGCGTCCGCACAGGCACAGCTCGACGCAGCGCGGTCCAACGTCGCGGGATTGCAGGATCAGCGCTCGAACTACGAGCAGTGGGACACCCAGCGGCAGTTCGAAGAGCAGGCAATCGCCGCCGCCGCCGAAACGGCCCAGGAACTCGCACTGCAGGCCGCTGCTCGCGTAGCGGCGAACCAGGCCGCGCGTGACCGCGCCGCAGAACTCTCGTCGGGGCAGCGGCCGCACACCCAGGTCGAAGACGACGACGAGGATTCGACGCCGGCGCCCAAGACCAAGTCGAAGCCGAAGAGCAAGACGAAGCCGAAGGTAACGGGTTCCGCGGCAGTCGAGACCGTGATCGACCGCGGTATGTCGCAACTCGGCGTGACCTACGCATGGGGCGGCGGCGACGAAAACGGCCCGACCAAGGGCATCAAGGACGGCGGCGTCGCCGACAGTCACGGCGACTACAAGAAGGTCGGCTTCGACTGCTCGGGGCTTATGGTCTACGCCTTCGCCGGTATCGGGATCTCGCTTCCGCACTACAGCGGCTACCAGTACACCTCCGGTGAGCAGGTTCCGATCGACGAGATGGAACGCGGCGACATGCTCTTCTGGGGACCCAACGGCAGCCAGCACGTCGCGCTCTACCTCGGCAACGGCGAGATGCTCGAAGCGCCGCAATCAGGCGACGTGGTCAAGATTTCCCCTGTTCGTGAGGGTGGAATCATGCCGTACGCGGTCCGCCTGTACGACTAGTCGAGAGCACCGCCCCATCGTGGCGGCGCGTTCGTGACATGCCCGACGACCTGCCTTGGACAAACCCGTTACGGCGCAATCGCCGGACACCTGGAATAGTTGTGTCGGGTAGCTGATTCGAGCACGATTCCTAGGTTGAAAGCGGTGGATTCTTGGTGACCTCATCCGACGGTGCTGCGTCGAGCCTCGCAACGGACGTCCAGATCCTCGAGAAAGCGATCTACGAGGTCAAGCGTGTGATCGTCGGTCAGGACCGACTGGTCGAACGTCTTCTCGTAGGTGTACTCGCTCGCGGCCACGTGCTCCTGGAAGGTGTCCCCGGCATCGCCAAGACCTTGGCGGTCGAGACGTTCGCGACTGTCGTCGGTGGCTCGTTCTCGCGCGTGCAGTTCACGCCCGACCTCGTTCCGACCGACCTGATCGGTACGCGGATCTACCGGCAGGGTCGCGAAGAGTTCGACACCGAGCTCGGCCCGGTCGTCGCGAACTTCGTCCTCGCAGACGAGATCAACCGTGCGCCTGCGAAGGTGCAGTCCGCGTTGCTCGAGGTGATGGCGGAGCGGCACGTGTCGATCGGTGGCAAGACCTATCCGATGCCGAGTCCCTTCCTCGTCATGGCCACGCAGAACCCGATCGAATCCGAGGGTGTCTACCCGCTCCCCGAAGCGCAACGCGACCGCTTTCTCTTCAAGGTGCTCGTCGACTACCCGTCGGTCGAGGAAGAGCGCGAAATCGTCTACCGCATGGGTGTCGTTCCGCCCGTTGCGAAGCCGATCCTCAACCCGGCCGAGGTCGTGCGGTTGCAGAAGGTCGCCAGCGAGGTGTTCGTCCACCACGCGCTCGTCGACTACGTGGTTCGGGTCATCTCCGCGACCCGTAATCCGGCGCAGTTCGGCCTCGACGATGTGGCGGGCTGGATCTCCTACGGCGCTTCGCCGCGCGCGAGCTTGGGCATCATCGCCGCATCACGTGCACTCGCACTGATTCGCGGGCGCGACTACGTCGTACCGCAGGACGTCCTCGAGGTCATCCCCGACGTGCTTCGGCACCGCCTGGTGCTGTCCTACGACGCCCTCGCAGACGAGGTGTCCCCCGAGGACATCATCACGAAGATTCTGCAAACGGTCGGCCTGCCGCAGGTGGCCGCACAGCCGATCGCGGCCCAGCCGCACGCGCCCGCACCGCAGGGTCCGCCGCAGCCACACGTACCGGGTCCGCCGCAGCAGGGTCAGCCCCAGCAGGGACCTCCGCAGCAAGGTCAGCCTCAGCAAGGACCGCCGCAGCAGCAGGGTCAACCCGTGCCTCCGGCTGGATCCCAACAGCAAGGACCACAGCCGGGTAGTGCACCCGGTGGCGGTCCGGCGCCGTCGACGTCCCTCACCAAGTCGCAGTGACGGCGAATACTCCGCCGTCTTTTCGCTCGGGAAATCTCGACGACCCGAGACTTTCAGCAGCGCTGAAAACGCTCGAACTGACAGTTCGTCGCCGGTTGGACGGCGTGCTGCACGGTGACCATCAAGGTCTGATTCCCGGACCGGGCTCCGAACCAGGCGACGCCCGGCTCTACCAACCGGGTGACGATGTGCGGCAGATGGATTGGTCGGTCACCGCCCGCACGACCCATCCACATGTGCGGCAGATGGTTGCCGATCGTGAGCTCGAAACGTGGATCGTCGCGGACCTCTCGGCGAGCCTCGATTTCGGAACCGCCGACTGCGAGAAACGCGACCTCGTCATCGCGGCTGCCGCTGCGATCACCCACCTCACCAGCGGTGGCGGCAACCGGATCGGTGCCGTCGTCACCACGGGTGACAAGACGATTCGCATTCCGGCCAGGAGCGGCAGGATGCACGCACACGCTCTGCTGCGGAAGATCGCTGCGACACCACATGCCGAGGACGGCGTGCGTGGCGACCTCAAAGGTGGCATCGAATCGTTGCGTCGGCCACAGCGCAAACGTGGACTCGCCGTGGTGATCAGTGACTTCCTCGGCCCGATCGATTGGCAGCGGTCGTTGCGCGCAATCTCCAATCGCCACGACCTGCTCGCTGTCGAAGTGCTCGATCCGCGCGATCTCGAACTTCCCGATGTCGGCAACGTCGTTCTGCACGATCCGGAGACCGGACGCACGCGTGAATTCAACGTGAGTCCCGAACTGCGTGCCGACTTCGCCCACGCTGCACAACAACACCGAATCGACGTGGAGCAGACGTTGCGTAGTTGTGGTGCGCCGGTGCTGACCTTGCGCACCGATCGCGACTGGATATCCGATGTCGTCCGCTTCGTCGCCACACGACGCACGAGTTTCGGCGCACCAGTGAACGGGGCACCGCGCCAGTGATTCCTACGCAATTCACCGCGACGATCTGGCTTGCGTTCGGACTCGTCGTCGTTGCTCTCGCAATCGGCTACTGGCTCGGCCAACGCCGCAAACAACGCGACGTCATGCGGTTCACCAATATGGAGTTGCTCGAGAAGGTCGCACCCACCCGACCCAATCGCATGCGACACCTTCCGGTTGCGCTGCTGTTGATCGGTCTGCTGCTGTTCACCGTTGGAGCGGCGTCCCCGACGAAGGAACAGCGGGTACCTCGCAACCGCGCGACCGTGGTTCTGGTTCTCGACGTCTCGCTGTCGATGGAGGCAACCGACGTCAAGCCGAGCAGGCTCGCAGTCGCGCAGGAAGCCGCGAAGGATTTCGCCGACGGACTCACGTCCGGGATCAACCTCGGTCTCGTCGCGTTCGCGGGCACCGCGTCCGTGCTGGTGTCGCCGACAACGGACCGGGAGGCCGTCAAGGTTGCCATCGACAGGATCAAACTCAGTGAGCGAACCGCGACGGGTGAAGGTATCTACTCTGCCCTGAATTCGATCGAGACGCTCGGCGCGGTGATCGGTGGCGCCGAAGAACCGCCGCCGGCGCGGATCGTGTTGATGTCGGACGGTAAACAGACCGTTCCCGACGACCAGGACGTCAGCAATCCTCGGCACGCGTTCGTCGCCGCCCGTGAGGCGAAGGCGAAAGGCATTCCGGTGTCGACGATTTCGTTCGGAACCAGTTATGGAACGGTCGAGATACCCGACCAGGAGCGTGGCGGTACCGACCGGGTCGAAGTGCCTGTGGACGACGATTCGCTGCGGGAAATCGCGAACCTCTCCGGTGGCGAGTTCTATACGGCGTCGAGTTTGGAAGAGCTGACGGCCGTCTACGACACTCTCGAACAGCAGATCGGTTACGAGATAAGGCGCGGCGACGCGAGCAGGCTGTGGTTCCTGCTCAGCGGCCTTGTCACGGCCGCAGGCGTTGCGACTGCGCTTGTGCTTCGACAACGGATCCCGTGATCCCGATCTCCGTTCCGAAAATTCCAGACGATAGGTTGTTCGGTATGTCGAACCCCTCGCGCTCGGTCTTGGTCACCGGCGGCAACCGCGGAATCGGTCTCGCTGTCGCTCTTCGGCTCGCTGCCGACGGTCACAAAGTCGCTGTTACACATCGTGGCTCGGGCGTGCCGGACGGTCTGTTCGGCGTCGTGTGCGACGTCACCGATTCCGACGCCGTCGATCGCGCGTTCAAAGAGGTCGAGGATCATCAGGGCGCCGTGGAGGTGCTCGTCGCGAACGCGGGCATCACCGACGACACGCTGTTGATGCGCATGAGCGAGGAACAGTTCAGCCGGGTCATCGATGCCAACCTGACCGGCGCCTTCCGCTGCGCCAAGCGGGCGAACCGCGCGATGCTGCGGGCTCGCTGGGGACGCATGATCTTCCTCGGCTCCGTTGTGGGTATGGGCGGCGGACCCGGTCAGATCAACTACGCGGCGTCCAAGGCCGGTGTCATCGGTATGGCTCGTTCGATCACGCGGGAACTCGGTTCGCGCTCGATCACCGCGAACGTGGTTGCGCCCGGCTTCATCGAAACCGACATGACGGCCGAACTGGACGAGAAGTACAAGACGATGGCGCGAGAGTTCATCCCGTTGCAGCGTCTCGGCAAGGCGGAAGACGTGGCCGCTGTGGTCAGCTTCCTCGCCTCCGAGGATTCGGCGTACGTGTCCGGCGCGGTGATCCCGGTCGACGGCGGTATGGGAATGGGCCACTAGGCCGTTTCGGTTCGGCTCCCACAACACACTTTTCAACCGATCAGGAGACACATCATGGGCGGACTGCTCGAAGGCAAGACCATTCTCGTCACCGGAATCATCACCGATTCGTCGATCGCGTTCCACGTGGCGAAGACCGCGCAGGAGCAGGGTGCGAAGGTCGTGATCACGGGCTTCGATCGACTGCGTCTGATCGACCGCATCGCCCAGCGCCTCCCGCAGCCCGTGCCGCCCGCGATCTCGTTGGACGTGCAGAATCCCGAGCACCTCGAGACTCTTGCCGAGCGGGTGCGCGAGCATGCTCCCGAGGGCATCGACGGTGTCGTCCACTCCATCGCATTCGCACCGCGTACCTGCCTCGGTGCCCCGTTCCTCGACGCTCCGTGGGCCGATGTTGCCGTCGCACTGGAGGTCTCGGCGTACTCCTACTCAGCTCTCGCGAAAGCCCTGCTGCCGGTGCTGAACGACAACGCCTCGATCGTCGGTATGGATTTCGATCCGCGCACCGCGGTGCCTTTCTACAACTGGATGGGCGTCGCGAAGAACACCCTGGAAGCCGTCAACCGCTACGTTGCGCGCGAGGTCGGCGATCGTGGCATTCGCTCGAACCTCGTCGCGGCCGGCCCGATCAAAACGCTTGCGGCCAAGGCGATTGCAGGTACAGCGACGGGTGAGGCCACGCAGCTGAACCAGTTGAACACGGCATGGGACGCGAAGGCGCCGATCGGCTGGAACGTCGACGACCCGACGCCGGTCGCCAAGTCGGTCTGTGCCGTGCTGTCGGATTGGCTGCCTGCGACCACCGCCTCGATCGTCTACGTCGACGGCGGCGCCAGCCACATGGGCGGCTGAGCAGCAGGTGCCCGACGCCCTGCTTCTTCTCTCGTTCGGCGGTCCCGAGCAGCCCGACGACGTTATGCCGTTCCTCGAGAACGTCACTCGCGGCAGGGGAGTGCCACGCGCTCGCCTCGAAGCCGTTGCCGAGCACTACATGCATTTCGGCGGAGTCTCGCCGATCAACGAGCTGAATCGGCAGATCATCACGGCCGTCGAGGCGCAATTGCGTTCGGCGGCAATCGATTTGCCGGTCTATTTCGGTAATCGCAACTGGCATCCGATGATCGAGGACACCGTTGCGCAGATGCGCGACGACGGCGTCAGGTCGGCACTCGTCTTCCCGACGTCGGCGTGGGGTGGCTACTCAGGATGCAGGCAGTACCACGAGGACATCGCGCGTGCCCGGTCTGCCGTAGGTCCGAATGCCCCGCAGTTGGTGAAGCTGCGGCAGTACTACGACCATCCGCTGCTCGTCGCGTCGTTCGCCGATGCAGTCGGTGCTGCGGTGGCCGAACTACCCGCCGACCGACGTAACGGTGCACGACTGGTGTTCACCGCACATTCGGTGCCCATCGCCGCCGACGCCGCGGCCGGACCGCCGGAGGACGGCGGCAACCTCTACAGCCGCCAGGTAGCCGAAGCTGCTCGATTGGTCGCTGCCGCAGCAGGATTCGAGTCGCACGATCTGGTCTGGCAGTCCAGGTCGGGTCCGCCGCAGGTGCCGTGGCTCGATCCCGACATCTGCGACCATCTGGAAGCGTTGGCCGCCGACGGTACCGACGCGGTTGTCGTCTGCCCTGTCGGTTTCGTGTCCGACCACCTCGAGGTCGTGTGGGATCTCGATACCGAAGCCAGTGAGAAGGCCGCCGAACTGGGCATCGCGTTCGCTCGGGCGGGAACGCCGGGAACCGACCCGCGCTTCGCGGAACTGGTGATCGACTTGATCGCAGAGCAGCGTGGCGATATCCCGGTGCAGCGCTTGGGGATAGAACCGTCCTACGGGGTCGGTCGTGACGGCGTCAGTTGCCGAACAGGTTGCTGCGCACGGTAATCAGCTCGCTGATCACGCCCGCCGGACACCCGACCGTAGGCACGAGTCGAGCGCAGCGAGCCGCGCCGATCGGACGGCGTCCCACAGTGGACGAAGTTGATCTTGCCTGGCCGTGTCGATTGTCGCTGTGAGCGCATCCATTGCCGGTCCCCGTTGTGCGACAGTCAGAATTGCGGCAACCTGATCGGCGCTGTCGAGTACCCGCAGGGCGCGTGGTGTGACCGACGGCGGGTACGGGTGCCTTGTGTACTCGGCGAGTTCGTCCTCGATCGCGTCACGGGGATCCTCGTCACGTGATTGCGAGGTGACGCTTGCCAGCTTGGAGAGCGCGTCGGCGGCGGCACGCACTGCTTCGCGCATCGCGAACTCGGCTTCGCCGAGTGTCAGCTCGTTGCTTCGAACGTCGGTGATCGGCACGTCGTGCACGGTCCAGCACAGGGTGTCCTCGTCGGTCCAGCCAGGGACGAGGCCGGTGCCTCTGCGTCCAGGTTCGCCGACAAGGAGTCCTTCGCCTGCCTCGATCGCGTCCGTCGCGAAGGGTGTGCCGGTCGGCAGACCGCGGACGTCGCCGGGTACCGGGAAGAGGATCCGCATTTCACTCGACTGCGATGCCAGCGCTTCGCGAATCGTCTTGAGAAGCGTTGTTGCTCCGGTTCTTTCGGGTTCCGGCCACGGCAACCCGGTGCGGGCGGCGACCCCTGGATCGCTGGCAAGTACCAGTGTGTTCGGTGCCCAGGTTCCCAACGCCTCCAGGACGTCGTCGGGCGCGCTTGTGCCTGCCAGCCAGGAGCTGGCCCACACGGCGAGGGTGGCGCTTGGAGCACTCATAATGACCGAGCATAGGACGGCGTGGCGTGCCGCGCTCGGTGATGAGCATCGCTTAGCGTCTTTCGTTGATACGAAGGGATGTGCAGCGAACGTGACACCGCGGGATATGTACGGCGGGGACATTTTGTCCGGACACAGCAGGGCGCGTAAGGCAGTCGTGCCGAAGGTTGCGGCCGAACGAGACCTGGTCGTCGAGGACGCGGCAACAGGCTTCTGTGGCGCTGTCGTCGGCTTCGAACGGTCCTACGACGGCGAGTTCGTCCGGTTGGAGGACGGCGCGCGACGGACTCGTCTGTTTGCCATGCGCGAGGCGGCCTTTCTGCTGGAAGGCAAGCCGGTGACGCTCGTGCGACCGACGGCGAAGCCCGCTCAGGCAGCGCGGACGCGGTCGGCGTCCGGGTCGACCAAGGTCGAAGGTTTGCGCGCCCGGGTAGCGCTGCCGAGTCGGATCTGGGTCGAAGGTGTGCACGATGCCGCACTCGTCGAGCGGGTGTGGGGCCACGATCTGCGTGTCGAAGGCGTCGTTGTCGAGCACCTGGAAGGGCTCGACAACCTCGGCGAGCGACTCGCCGAATTCCAGCCTGGTCCAGGACGTTTGGTCGGAGTGCTCGTCGACCATCTGGTCACGGGCTCGAAGGAAACGCAGCTGACCAAGGGGCTGGGTCCGTACGTCATGGTGACCGGTCATCCCTACATCGACGTGTGGGAAGCTGTGCGGCCCAAGGCTGTCGGAATCGAAGCGTGGCCCAAGGTGCCGCGCGGTGAAGACTGGAAGACGGGCATCTGCACCCGCCTGCGGTGGGGGACGCCGCAGGAAGGCTGGCGGCGGGTGTATTCGGCGGTGAACTCCTATCGTGACCTCGAAGCGCCGCTGATCGGAGCCGTCGAGCGGCTCGTCGATTTCGTAACCGCTGGCGAGACCGGGGGATCTGGTTAGTCTTGAGTTATGGCGGCTTTGATCTGGTTGGTAGCGGGATTGCTGCTCGCTGCCGCGGAGGCGCTCACCGGTGATCTGTTTCTGCTGATGCTCGCCGGTGGGGCGCTTGCCACTGCCGGTGTCAGCGCGCTCACCGACTTTCCGGTGTGGGCGGACGCAATCGTTTTCGCCTTCGTGTCCGCGACGATGCTCGTGACGGTTCGCCCTGTGCTGTTGCGCCGGATGTCGTCGCGTCCGGCGCTGGCGATGAACGCCGATGCGTTGAGCGGCAAGCATGCGTTGGTGCTGGAGGAGGTCGGCGAACATGCGGGGCAAGTCAAACTCGACGGCGACGTCTGGACAGCCCGGCCGCTGGACGTCACCGAGGTGTACCCGCCTGGCACGACCGTGACCGTGATGAAGATCGACGGCGCTACCGCCGTTGTATGGAAGGGCCCGTGATGATTGCTCTGATCGCTTTGGCCGTGATCGTCCTGTTCGTCGCGGTTGTAGTGTACAAGTCGATTGCGCTTGTGCCGCAAGCAGAGGCTGCCGTCATCGAGCGGCTCGGCCGATATGCGCGAACGGTGTCGGGCCAGCTCACCTTCCTGATTCCGTTTGCCGACCGCATTCGGGCGAAGGTCGATCTGCGTGAACGGGTTGTGTCGTTTCCGCCGCAGCCGGTGATCACGCAGGACAACCTCACCCTGCACATCGACACGGTCGTCTATTTCCAGGTGACAAATCCGCAGGCCGCGGTCTACGAGATCAGCAACTACATCGCCGCCGTCGAGCAGTTGACGGTGACGACGCTGCGCAACGTCGTCGGCGGTATGACGCTGGAAGAGACGTTGACCTCGCGTGACGCCATCAACCGCCAGTTGCGCGGTGTGCTCGACGAGGCAACGGGCCGTTGGGGTCTGCGCGTTGCTCGCGTCGAGTTGAAGAGCATCGATCCGCCACCGTCGATCCAGGAGTCGATGGAGAAGCAGATGAAGGCCGACCGCGAGAAGAGGGCGATGATCCTCAACTCCGAAGGTATTCGCGAGTCGTCTATCAAGACGGCGGAAGGGCAGAAGCAGAGCCAGATTCTGTCGGCGGAAGGCGCGAAGCAGGCGTCCATTCTTGCGGCGGAAGGCGAGCGGCAGTCACGCATACTGCGTGCGCAGGGTGAGCGTGCCGCCAAGTACCTGCAGGCTCAAGGTGAGGCGAAGGCGATCGAAAAGGTCTTTGCCGCAATCAAAGCGGGCAAACCGACGCCGGAGATGCTCGCCTATCAGTATCTGCAGACGCTGCCCAAGATGGCAGAGGGTGACGCGAACAAGGTGTGGCTTGTGCCGAGCGACTTCGGTGACGCGCTCAAGGGCTTCGCCCGCAACCTCGGTGTGCCCGGCGAGGACGGTGTGTTCCGCTACGAGCCGACCGAGCCGGACGCGAATCTGCCACGCCCCGAGGACGATTCGGACGAGGTCGCCGGCTGGTTCGATACCCGCACCGATCCGGACATCGCGAGAGCTGTCGCGGACGCCGAGGCCATCGCGCGCCAGCCAGTGCAGGCGCTCGGACCGCTACACAAGCAGGACGAGCTCAGCTGAGCATGCCCCTGCCGATCGCACCGGCGGCGATTGCCCAGAGCACGCTGGTGAACGTGCCGATGATGAACTGCTCGGATGCGTGCGGTTCGCGTAGTTCGGGATAGCGGGCGAGACCTTTCACCGCAAGCACGATGGCCATACCTTCGGGCCAGCCTGCGAGTACCGCGCCTGCGATGGCTGCGCGTTCGAGTATGCCGATGATGCGGCCGCCTTTGAGCGGACCGCCTGTCGCTGGTTGCTGTGTTGGTTGCGTCGCATCGCGGCGGGCGATGCGAAAGGCGGCCGGTGCCAAGGGAAGACCGCCGAGCGCTGCCGCAACCAGGGTGAGGACGGCTGTCGCACCGAGAGCGAATCCGCTGACCTTGGTCGTCTCCGCGCCGGCGATCGCCGCGACCGCGAGCGCGACGAGTGCGGCTACGGGTGCCAGCCAGGCGGGAATCTTCTTCGGGCTCAAAGCTGCGGGCGCTACCCCGGCAATGCCGAGGAATACGAGCGCAAGGATCGTCATCGGTTGTCTGCCTCACCCAAGAGTCGTGCGGCGAGGGCCCGTGCTGGACCCTCGGCCTGCCAGCCGGCGGTGGAGAGCCGTTGCGACACGGCCTGTTTGCTGATCGCGAGCTTATCGGCAGCCTCCGACTGAGTTCGGCCGAGCCGCATCTGGTCGACGGCGGCGTGTCCCTGTGTCGAGCGTTTGGTGATGAGCAGTGCCAGCAACGTGAGGACTGCTTCGACATCCTCGGCGGCCCGGGTATCGGATCCGTTGACGGCAACGGCCGCCGGAGCGTTCTTGGCGCGGGTGACTGCGACCCGTGCTGCCTCGAACGCTGGTCCTCGACCTGCGCGCGTTTGCTGTGGCAGTGGTTCTTCGACCTCGCCGACACCGATTCCCACACTCCAGTGTCCATCGCGGACCAGGTCGAGTGCGATATCGACCACGGTCTCCGGGTTGTCGGTGACGCCTTGTATCTCGTCACCTGCCGTGCGTTCGAACGGTCGGACGAGCGTTCTGTCGGCCAGCGCCCGGAGTATGGCTCCAACTCGGTCGACGTCTTTTCGACTGCCTCGCTGGTCGATCGTCATCACGAACATGAGTCAAGGGTATTGGCTTTACATTTCAAAATCAAGCTTACAAACTTGACTTGTAGAAAGTAAGGCTCAGGGCTTGACCGCTGTAGGCGGTGTCGCCGGCGGCACCTCCGGTGCGCCGACCGACATTTTGGCATCGAGCACCAACCCGGCGATGCCGATGGCGATGCAGATGCCGGACAGGACCAGAAGGGCAGGATCGGTTCTGCCGGTGAGGGCGTCGCCGAGCAGGACGACGCCGACTGTGCCGGGAATCACACCGACGACGGTGGCGACCAGATAGGGAACCAGCCGGATCGAAGAGAGGCCACAGCAGTAGTTGATCACCGAGAACGGGATGGGTGCAATCAGCCGTAGCGATCCGACGGCGAGCCAACCCCGCCGAGCCAGATGCACGTCGACGGACCGAATGGCCGGATGCGTCAGCCGGGAGGCGACGCTGTCCCGCCCGACCGCGCGAACCAGTAGCAATGCGAGCGCCGCGCTCACCGTCGTCGCCGACACCGCGAGCAAAATGCCTGTCAGAGGCCCGAACAGCACGCCGGCGCTCAAGGTGAACACGGTTCGCGGAAAGGGTGCGACGGTGATCAGCGCATGGGCGACGAAGAAGACGAGGGGAAACCACGGGCCGACGGAATCGGCCCACCTGCGCACCTGCTCCACATCGGGATGCGGGAGGAGTGCGCCGACGACGAACAGGGCGATCACCGCGCAGAGGAGTAGCAACAGCTTCGCTCCGACCCCCGACTCCATCGGACTACGAAGTCGCCTGCTCACAAGGGCAAAGGCTACCCGCCGGTAGCTCGAGTCGAGGTCGGACGGCTGCAGAACGGCGGTTAGCATCAAGGTCGAACGTGACCACAGCTCGCGCCGGACTCCTACGAACGGGCTCCCTCGAGCGGAAAAGGACAGCATCAGTGTCGACCGCACAATCGACGGACTCACAACCGGCACCTCCGCAACCGTCGCGAGCCGCGGCGGACTACGCGGCATGGCAGCGCGCGGTCGCCGGCGTTCTCGCCAAGTCGCGACGGGTGGATGTCGGCGAACTCCCCGAGAACCCGGAAAAACTCCTCGACGTCCACACCTACGACGGCGTGACGGTCTCACCGCTGTACACGGTCCTCGACGAGCAACCCGAAACAGCACTTCCCGGTGTGTTTCCGTTCGTTCGCGGCCGAGATGCGCATCGTGACGTCAACCGTGGCTGGTTGGTGAGTGGGCGTTTCGACCTCGCCGATCCGGCGGAGGTGAACCAGTCGATACTGGACGCACTCGGCAACGGGGTCAGTGCGATCTGGCTCGGCGTCGGCAACGGTCGACTGCCTGCGGGACGCATTTCCGCTGCGCTGGACGAGGTGCTACTCGACCTCGCACCGCTGACCCTCGATGCGGGTGCCGACGTGGCCGAGGCCGCACGCGCGCTCTTCGCGGTGTTGGACGAACGCGCGGGCGCAGGCGACGGCGTCACCGATCGGACGTCCGTCACGGTCAATCTCGGTGCCGCGCCGTTGACGACGAGCTTCGCCGCGCGCTCGGGTCGCGAGATCGTCGACGTCGAGTACGACGATGCACTCGAACTTGCTGCGGCAGCTCACGATCGGGCCGAAACCGTCAGGGCGATCACCGTCGACGGGACCGTGTTCCACAATGCCGGCGCGAGCGACGCCGAAGAACTCGGTGCAGGCATTGCGGCGGGGCTCGAGTACGTCAGGAGCCTCACCGGAGCAGGGCTGACGATCTCCGCCGCGCTCGGTCAGCTCGAATTCCGTTATGCCGCAACCGACGACCAATTCCAGACCATTGCCAAATTCAGAGCAGGCAGACAGGTCTGGTCGAGGATCGCCCAGGTGTGCGGTGCGTCCGAATTCGGGGGTGCCCCACAGCATGCGGTGACCTCGGCAGCGATGATGACCCAGCGTGATCCGTGGGTGAACATGCTGCGCACGACTCTCGCCGCATTCGGTGCCGGTGTGGGCGGCGCGGACGCAGTGACCGTACTGCCGTTCGACGTTGCAGTGCCTGCCGGTTCGTTGGAGATCTCGAAGTCGTTCGCGGCCCGCATCGCTCGCAACACTCAACTGTTGCTGCTGGAGGAAGCTCACCTCGGCCGAGTACTCGACCCCGGTGCAGGCTCGTGGTACGTCGAAAGTCTCACCGGTGCAATCGCCGAGCAGGCCTGGGCGTTCTTCCAGGAGATCGAAGCTGCAGGTGGTTACCGTGCCGCGCTCGAATCCGGCGTGATCGGCGACCGCATCGCAGCGACCCGTGCCGCCCGCGAATCCGATGTGGCACATCGCAAGACCTCGATCACCGGAATCAACGAATTCCCGAACCTGGGGGAGAAGCCGTTCCCAGCCGACGCCGAGGAGCCGCTGCCAGGCGTGGCGCGCTACAGCGCGGCGTACGAAAAGCTGCGTGATCGCTCCGACAAGTACTTGGCAAGCAACGGTTCTCGGCCGAAGGTGCTGCTCGCGGCCCTCGGTCCGGTGGCCGAGCACAACGTCCGAACGACGTTCGTCACCAACCTGCTCGCCTCCGGCGGAATCGAAGCCGTCAACTCCGGACCGCTCGACCTGGCAAGCGTCCTCGATGTCGTCCGTGACGCGGGGGCAACGGTCGCGGTCCTGTGTGGCAGCGACAAGCGTTACGGCACAGACGGAGTACCCGCGGTGGAGGCCCTCCGCGTCGCGGGTATCGACACCGTTCTGCTCGCCGGACCCGAGAAAACATTTGCCGACGCCGAAGGAGCCGATCGCCCCGATGGTTTCCTGACAGCGCGCATCGACGCGGTGGCAGCTCTTTCGGAGTTGCTCGACACACTGGGAGCGACAGCATGACCCGCGAGGTAACGCACAGGATCGGCAGCTTCGCCGAAGTCCCGCTGCACGATCCGGACTTTCCGGTCGTGGGGCCGCCGACGCCCGAGCAGGTCGACGAGCACATCAACGCAGCGGCCGCGGCGAACAACTACAGCGCCGAGCAGGTCGTGTGGTCGACACCAGAGGGGATCGACGTTCGCCCGGTGTACACGAAAGCCGATCGGGATGCCGCGAAGGAATCCGGCTATCCGGTCGAAAGCTTCCCGGGCACAGCGCCTTTCCTGCGTGGCCCGTATCCGACGATGTATGTGAATCAGCCGTGGACGATTCGCCAGTACGCGGGCTTCTCGACCGCCGCCGATTCGAATGCCTTCTACCGTCGCAACCTTGCGGGCGGTCAGAAGGGCCTGTCGGTCGCGTTCGATCTCGCGACCCACCGTGGCTACGACTCCGACCATCCCCGGGTGCAGGGTGACGTCGGAATGGCCGGTGTCGCAATCGATTCGATTCTCGACATGCGGCAACTGTTCGATCACATCCCGCTCGGAAACGTCAGTGTGTCGATGACGATGAACGGTGCGGTGCTGCCGATCCTCGCGCTGTATGTCGTTGCAGCCGAAGAGCAGGGTGTCACTCCGGATCAGCTTGCAGGCACCATCCAGAACGACATTCTCAAAGAGTTCATGGTCCGCAACACCTATATCTATCCGCCGAAGCCGTCCATGCGGATCATCTCCGACATCTTCGCCTTCACCAGCGCGAAAATGCCGAAATTCAACTCGATTTCGATCTCGGGCTACCACATTCAGGAAGCGGGTGCGACGGCCGACCTCGAGCTGGCGTACACCCTCGCCGACGGCGTGGAATACATCCGTGCCGGGCTGGAAGCCGGCATGGACATCGATACCTTCGCACCGCGGTTGTCGTTCTTCTGGGCCATCGGCATGAACTTCTTCATGGAGGTCGCCAAGCTGCGTGCAGGCAGGCTGCTGTGGGCCGAGCTGGTCGCGAAGTTCGAACCCAAGAGCGCGAAATCGCTGTCGCTGCGCACACATTCGCAGACCTCGGGATGGTCGTTGACGGCTCAGGACGTCTTCAACAACGTCGCCCGCACCTGTGTCGAGGCGATGGCCGCAACCCAGGGCCACACACAGTCGTTGCACACGAACGCACTCGACGAGGCGCTGGCACTGCCGACCGACTTCTCCGCCCGTATCGCGCGTAATACGCAGTTGCTGTTGCAGCAGGAGTCGGGGACCACCCGCCCGATCGATCCATGGGGCGGTTCGCATTACGTCGAATGGCTGACCAACGAACTGGCCAACCGGGCACGCGCGCACATCGCGGAGGTCGAGGCTGCAGGCGGTATGGCACAGGCGATCGGCGAGGGCATCCCGAAGCTGCGCATCGAGGAGGCCGCCGCACGTACCCAGGCGCGGATCGACTCCGGCCGCCAGCCGCTCGTCGGCGTCAACAAGTACGTACCCGACGAGCCGGACACCATCGAGGTGCTCAAGGTCGAAAATTCGAAGGTGCGGCGCGAACAGCTCGAGAAGCTGGAACGGCTTCGTGCCGAGCGTGATTCGGCAGCATGCGAGGCGGCTCTTGCGGAACTGACCAGGGCGGCCGCCTCGAACGAGGGCGGGATGGAGAACAACCTGCTCGCCCTCGCCATCGACGCCGCGCGTGCCAAGGCTACGGTCGGCGAGATCTCCGATGCGCTCGAAAAGGTCTACGGACGTCATCAGGCCGAGATCCGCACCATCAGTGGCGTGTACCGCGACGAGGCTGGAAAGTCGAGCAATATGGCAAGCGCTACCGAACTTGTCGAGAAGTTCGCCGAGCAGGACGGTCGTCGTCCCCGCATCCTCGTTGCGAAGATGGGCCAGGACGGTCACGATCGCGGCCAGAAGGTGATCGCAACGGCGTTCGCCGACATCGGTTTCGATGTGGACGTCGGCCCGCTGTTCCAGACGCCGGAAGAGGTCGCCAACCAGGCGGCCGACAACGACGTCCACGTCGTCGGTGTGTCGTCGCTCGCTGCCGGCCACCTGACGCTGGTACCCGCACTGCGGCAAGCTCTTGCCGATGCGGGTCGTCCCGACATCATGGTCATCGTCGGCGGCGTCATCCCGCCAGGCGATTTCGACGCGCTCTACGAGGCGGGCGCCGCAGCGATCTTCCCGCCGGGAACGGTGATCGCGGACGCGGCGATCGGGCTGTTGGAAAAGCTTGGCGCGGCGCTGGGACACGACCTCACACGGTGACGAATCCGATCGATATTCCTACCCTCGCGCAGTCCGTTCGTAACAACGAGCGGGCTGCGCTGGCGCGTGCGATCACCCTGGTGGAATCGACTCGCAGCGATCACCGCGACCTGGCGCAGCAGCTGCTGCTCGAGCTGCTTCCCGATTCGGGCGGTTCGCATCGTGTCGGCATCACCGGTGTTCCCGGCGTTGGTAAGTCGACGTTCATCGACTCTCTCGGCATGCGCCTGATCGGTCAGGGACATCGGGTTGCGGTGCTCGCTGTGGATCCGTCGTCGACGCGCACCGGCGGGTCGATACTCGGGGACAAGACCCGCATGTCGCGCCTCGCCGTCGAACGCAAGGCCTACATTCGCCCGTCGCCGACCTCGGGAACCCTCGGCGGCGTAGCGAAGGCGACTCGCGAGACGATCGTGCTGCTGGAGGCGGCGGGCTACGACGTCATCCTCGTCGAAACCGTCGGCGTCGGTCAGTCGGAGGTGACGGTCGCGAACATGGTCGACTGCTTCTGCTTCCTGACATTGGCGCGGACCGGAGATTCGTTGCAGGGCATCAAGAAAGGTGTGCTCGAGCTCGCCGATCTGGTCGCGGTGAACAAGGCAGACGGCAAGCACCTCATCGAAGCGAAAGGCGCAGCCCGCGAATTGCAGGGTGCGCTTCGGCTGATCTATCCGCACGACGCCATCTGGACACCGTCCGTTCTCACGATGAGTGGGCTGGAGGAATCCGGGCTCGACGAATTCTGGGACACAGTCCTGCGGCATCAGAAAGTGCTCGAGGCCGCGGGGGAATTCCAGGAGAAGCGACGCCGCCAGCAGATCGACTGGACGTGGACGATGGTCAACGAGCAATTGCTCCGCCGACTCGCGAGCAGCGACAAGGTGAAAGCGATTCGGACGACCGTCGAGTCGCAGGTTCGCGAGGGTTCGTTGACCGCCGCGCTCGCGGCCCAGCAGATCCTCGACGCGTTCGACAGCTGATCGGGTCGGCTCGACAGGTCGGTCGGTCGCTGCTAGAACCGAAACAGTGACCAACTTTGCGCGGGGTGTAGCGGCGGCGGCGGCCGCCATGGTGGTCGGTGTCGTTGCGGGGTGCAGCGCCGAGTCAGGTACGCCGACGGCCAACGAGTCGGACGTCGCGAGCTACCGCCAGGAACGCGACGAGCAGCGCAAACAGGACGAAGAGGCAGCCAGGCAACAGGTGTGCGGGACGTTTCAGACGACCGCGCTTCGAGCGACCGACAAGTACAAGGCGATGATCGCCTCGAACGCCGTCGCCGGCGCCGACCTCCTCGTCAGGCTCGACGAGGCCAAGGCAGCATTGCGAGAGTCGGCCGACTCCGTCGACGAGGCTCTCGACCAGCAGGAAGATGTTCCCGACGCTGTCGTCACAGCGCTGCAGGAGTACGCGTCGGCAACGCGCACCCTGGCCGACGAGACAGAACGGTGGCCGACCGTCAAGACGGCCGATGCGCTCAATGCGGCGGCCGAGAAGCGGGACGGAACCAGTCGTACAGCGGCGAATCGGTGCGCCTAGGCGGCTTCGCCGCTCGTGAGTCTTTTCGGTGGTCCCGCCCTCCGAAAGGACGCACGAGCAGCTTGCTGCCTCACAGCGGCGCTACGTCGAACCAGGCTGTGACGATCTCGTCGCTGGTGTGTGCCGGCCAGGCCGCTTCCACCAGATAACTCGACTGCGGTGCGTCGTAGAAGCCGACGACGATGAACGGCACCTGGTTCTCGCCGACGTACTTGCTGATCTCGACGGAATTGCCGTAGCGACTCACCCGGTCGGCCGACGCGCTGCGCGGTAGCGAATCCTTCGCCTTGCTCGCTTCGGCCGCGTTCTCGTACGCGATCACTTTGAACTCGAGGTTGTCGCGGTCGATGCAGGTGACGGTATAGACGAAGTTGGACTGTGCGTCGGGATTCTCGCCGTGGAAGATGTTGCACGTTGCATCGTGAAAGCCTTTGCCGTTCTCGGTTGCGGGGAGCAACTGCGGGAACAGTTCGATCGCGGGCTGCGCGCGCGTATAGCCGTCGGCGGGAGAGCCGGTCGTCCCTGCGGACGTGGTGGTCGTCGTGGCCCGGGTTGTCGAGGTCGTCCCGGTCGCGGTGGTCGACGAATCGCCGGTGACGACGACGACCGCGCCGACGCCGACGGCCGCAACCGCAGCAACGCCGAGTGCTGCAGGTAGCAGCCACGGTCTGCGCCGCGCGGTGGGAACTGGAGTCGGCGGCACCGGAGCCGTCGCAGCACCCGCGAATGCAGCTGTGATGTCGTTGACGAAATCCCCACAGCGCCAATATCTTTGGTTCGGGTCCTTGGCCAATACCCGGGCGATGACGTGATCGAGTGCAGGCGGCAGATCCGGGCGAACCGCGCTCAATCGAGGCACGGGAGCAAACAGATGGCCGTGCATCACCGCCATCGGACTATCGCTTGCATACGGCGGCCGACCGGTCAGCAAATGAAAGAACGTGCAGCCCAACGAATAGACGTCCGACCTGGTGTCGAGCTCTTTGCCCTCTAGCTGTTCCGGCGAGGCGTAGACGAGCGTCGCGACCATGTCGCCTGCCTGGGTGAGCTGGGTGGATTCGTCGCGCGCTTTCGCAATACCGAAGTCCCCGAGCAGTACTCGTTCCTCAGGACCGAACGGCTCGGCGACGAGGATGTTGGCGGGCTTGACGTCGCGGTGGAGCAAACCGAAACCATGTGCGTAGTCCAAGGCCTTCGCGGTCTCCCGGACCAGGTGCACAGCACGCATGTCCGGCATCTCACCGCGTGCCAGCGCTGCCGACCCGTCGATCCCTTCGACGAGTTGCATCGCGATCCAGAGCTGTCCGCCTTCGCTGCCGCGATCGAGCACCGATACGAGGTTCGGATGATCGAGGCGACCGGCGAGCTCGGCTTCGCGCTCGAATCGGGCGCGGAAGTAGTTGTCCTCGGACAGCTGCGAGCTGAGCAACTTCAGCGCGATCATGCGAGGCAGACGGGGATGATGCGCCGCGTAGACAGCACCCATGCCTCCTCGACCGAGCAGGCGATCGATGACGAAGCCTGCAAAAACTTGGCCGCGAGTAAGTGTCTCCATCGGTGCTCAACGCTACCTGCTCGCCGCCGGAGTTGATTGAGACCGGCCACGCTGGGTAGTTCCCTTGATATGACTACGTACCAAACCGTCAATCCCGCCACCGGTGAAAAAGGCCGAGAATTTCCGACTCTGAACGAGGCGGAGGTCGCTGACGTGCTGACGCGGTCGCAGTCCGGCTACGAGGCCTGGCGCCACACGACGTTGGAAGAGCGCGCAGAGATGCTGGCCACGACCGCGGCGCTGTACGAGAAGCGAGCGGACGAGTTGGCTCGGATCATTTCCACCGAGATGGGCAAACCCATCACCGAAGCATTGGCCGAAGTCGAAATCTCGACGGCGATCTTCCAGTGGTATGCCGTCAACGGCATCGGACTACTCGACGAGGAATCACTCGATGTTGCGGGCGCGGACGAATCCGTCGTGCACAAACGCCCGATCGGACCGTTGCTCGGGGTGATGCCATGGAACTTTCCGTACTACCAGGTCGCCAGGTTCGCGGCGCCGAACCTGATGTTGGGCAACACGATTCTGCTCAAGCACGCAAGTAGCTGTCCGCAGTCGGCGTCGGTGATCGAGGAGATATTTCAGCAGGCGGGCCTGCCACGCGACGCCTACATCAACATCTTCGCTTCGACGGATCAGGTAGCTGACATCATCGCCGACAGCCGCGTGCAAGGTGTGTCGCTGACCGGCAGCGAGAAGGCCGGCGCCAGCGTCGCCGAAACCGCGGGCCGCAATCTGAAAAAGGTCGTTCTCGAACTCGGCGGATCGGACCCGTTCATCGTCCTCGACTCCGACGACATGGCTGCGACGGTGTCATCGGCAACCAAAGGTCGGCTGTCGAACACCGGACAGGCGTGCAACGGAGCCAAACGCTTCATCGTGCTCGCCGACGTATACGACGATTTCGTCGCCAAGTTGGTCGCGTCGTTCGAGGCGATCACACCAGGCGATCCGCTGGACGCGGAAACGGTGCTCGGTCCGCTGTCGTCGCAGACCGCACTCGACGACCTGCTGAAGCAGGTGGACACCGCCGTGACGGATGGAGCAACCGTGCTGACCGGGGGCAAGAAGATCGACGGGCCCGGAGCTTTCATCGAGCCGACTCTGCTCACCGACGTGACCCCC
Organism: Antrihabitans stalagmiti; assembly: GCF_016482825.1. Taxonomy (GTDB): domain Bacteria; phylum Actinomycetota; class Actinomycetes; order Mycobacteriales; family Mycobacteriaceae; genus Antrihabitans; species Antrihabitans stalagmiti. The sequence goes on from NZ_JAEMNV010000001.1 coordinate 299,320, forward strand.
GACATGGCTGCGTACTCCGAAGAATTGTTCGGTCCGGTCGCGGTCGTCTACAAGGTCGCCTCCGCCGACGAAGCTGTGACGCTTGCCAATTCGTCCGCATTCGGGCTGAGCGGATCGGTGTGGAGCGCCGACCTCGAGCGCGCCCGTGACATAGCGGATCAATTGGACGTCGGCATGGCATTCGTCAACGAGCACGGCACGACGCTGCCGGGTCTGCCGTTCGGCGGGGTCAAGCGGTCGGGCTTCGGCCGCGAACTCGGATCGTGGGGAATGGACGAGTTCGTCAACAAGAAACTGGTCCGGGTGTCCGCGGCCTAGTTTCCCCGGCGACTACTCGACCCCGAACATCTCGGCCGCGTTGTCGTGGCAGACCGCGCGTAACCAGTTGTCGCCCAAGCCGAGCCGCGCCAAACCCTGCAGCGCGACGTCGTAACCGTAGGGAATGTTCGGGAAGTCGCTGCCGAACAGAATGCGGTCTTTCAAGTCGACCAACTTGGGCATCGTTTCGGGGCCGAGTGGAACCGTGTCGTCGAGAAAACCGGTGAAGACCATGGTCGTGTCCAGCCGCAAGCTCGGGTATTTCAGTGCGAGATCTATGAATTCGGCGTATTCGGGCATTCCCATGTGCGCGATGATCAGCGGTAGTCGCGGATGCCGTTCCAGCACTTCGGCAATCGGTTCGGGACCGGTGAAAAGGCCCGGTGCCGGACCGGATCCGCAGTGGATCACCGTTGGAATGCCCGCGTCTTCGAGCATCTCCCAGACGGGATGCAGCAGCGGATCGTTGGGGTGATACTCGCCGACCTGGATGTGCGACTTGAACACCCGGGTACCTGCGCTGATCGCTGCTTCGACGTAGCTGTCGACGAACGGCTCCGGGTAGAACGTTGCCGTTCGAAGACAATCCGGCGTGCGCTCGGCGAACTCGCCCGCCCATTCGTTCAGCCAGGCCGCCATATCGCGCTTGTGCGGGTAAAGCAGCGACGTGAAGGCGCGAATACCGAACGAGCGCAGGATCTCGACGCGCTCGTCCTCGGCGACGCGATAGTTGATGGGCCATGGCCGGCCAGTCATCGGTCCGGCTTGATCGAAGTAGGCCCAGACCTTCTCCATGACGTTGTGCGGCATGAAGTGGGTATGGACGTCGATGATTCCGGGCAGGCCGAGTTCGGTCCAGAATGCGGTGACCCGCTCGGTCTCGGTGCTCATATGGTCTCCGCTGGGTAGAGGGTGCGGGCATAGCGCCCGACGCGTTCGATGAGTCGGTCGAAGAAGACATCGGGATCGGTTCGTACCCCGATCGCGGCGTTCGGCGGACGACCCCACATCCCGGTGAGGTCGGCCACTGTCATTCCCCGCGTGAGGGTTCCGGTGAGTTCGACGTCGACCGTGGCAGGCCGGGTGACGAGCAGCGACGGGTCGAGGGCGACGGCTGCGGCAAAAGGGTCGTGCATGTGCGCGAGGAAGCCCTGATCGTAGTCGCGATGAAACTCCATGTAGAAGCGCACGGCATCGGAGAAGTGTCGAACGATCGGATTCGACGCACTCGAGCGGACGGTCCGCGCGTCGTCCGGCGATATCGTTTCCACCGGAACGCTTTCCGCGGCTGCTGCAAGCCGGGCGACGTGGGCAGGCAACATCTCGATCGTCTCGGTGATATCGAGCGAGCACACGATCGGACACCGGTCGGCAGGCAGACCCGAGAAGGCGTCGAACACCACTTTCGCGGCTTCGGGGTCGACCGAGATGTTCCACTCCGTGGTCGGAGTTGTGTTGCCTGCGTAGTTGAATGCCCCGCCCATGACGACAAGACGGTCGAGCAGTCGGGGGAGTTCGGGTTCGCGGTACAAGGCGATCGCCAGATTCGTGAGCGGGCCGGTGACGAGTCCTGTGACCGCACCGGGATGGGCTCGCACGGTATCTACCCAGAGATCGGCGGCGGTGCGCGTCGACAGGGTTCGCGCAGACTCGGGCAGGTTCGCGTAGCCGATTCCCTTGGGGCCGTGTGTCTCTTCGGTTGTCACCAACGGAATCACCAGCGGGCGTGCGGAACCGAGCGCGACCTCGATGTCGGGTGCCTTGCACACATCCAGCCAGGCCAGGTTGTTCGCCGCGACCTGCTGCGCGGACACATTCCCTGCGCTGCTTGCGATTCCGACGATCTCGGCGTCCGGACTCGCCAAGAGGTAGATCAGCGCGAGCGAATCGTCGATGCCGGTATCCACGTCGAGCAGGATCCGTTTCGCCATGTCCTACCCCCAGTTCCAGGTCGCGGCGTCGCGTCCCCACGGGCGTGCCGGGAACGCGTAGTCGTCGTAGTCGGCGGCTGCCGGGCGGGCCGTGCGCAGTCCGGCGTGGGTAACCAGGGTGTCGTCGCCGGGTTGTGTGGTGTCGGCCAGTTCGGCCGAGCGTGGTTGCGTGAGCAGCCAATTGGCAGTTCGAGCGAGCGCAGCGGCTACGGTGCGGCCGCGACCGTCGACGAGCCGCTCGGCCAGAGCATCGACGATCCCGGCGGCAAGGAAGTAGCCGGTCGCGTGGTCGAGGGCTTGGGCAGGCAGCGCGCCCGGCGTGTGCGTCCCCTCGATCAGCGATATCCCCGATGCGGCTTGCACGATGCTGTCGAAGCCACGCCGCCCCGCCCATGGCCCGATATCACCCCAGGCATTGACTCGACCGCTCACGATGCCCGGGGGCGCGACGAGCAACTGCTCGAGGCTTCCCGGTCGGTAGCCGGTGACAAGGGCGTCGGCGCTGGTCAGCAAGTCCCGCATGGTTTTTGCGTCGTCGTTCGTCCGCAGATCGAGCAGAGCGGAATGTTTGCCCTGCCCGACCTCGAGGTGCTGCCACTCGATCTCGGGTAGCCGTGGGGTATCGATGCGCAGCACCTGCGCGCCGAGCAGGGCAAGAGCGCGGGTGGCAACAGGTCCGGCGATGACCCGAGTGAGGTCGACAACACGAACGCCCGCCAGGGGCTGCGCGCGAGTCGGTGAACGCAAAGTTGTTGCAACGCAATCTTCTCGAATGTCGCTCTGTACCAACGGACCCGCGGCGGCGGCGACGCCAGGTTCCGACGCCGACCATTCGGTCTCGTCGCGAACCCGCACGGCGATCGCGCCGAGTTCGGCCGCATCGCGCTCGATGTCGTTCGCGGACAGCACACGAACGTGGGCCGCAAAGGTGTCCCGGTCAGGCTCCCCACCCAGCCCGACCGTCGCGAGCAGGCGAGCACGGTGGTGCGGATAGTTGGCGTGCGTTCGTATCCAGCCGTCTCGGGTCTCGAAAAAGCCTGACAACTCGGCGAATCCGGAGACGGGCCGCCCGTCGATGCGCATAAGCCGGTCGCCGAGAAACGAAGCAGCGATGCGGTCGGCCCGCTGGGTCGGCGATACAGGCTCTATGCCGACCGCGACACGATAGCGGTCGGCCGCGTCGGCGAAGGCGGAGACGGCTCGCGTAGCGAGGGACAGCACAGGAAGCCGCGCCGCAAGGTAGGCCACTCGCCTAACGTCCGACGGGAACGGCGCGTCCGCGAATACGTATCGCCACGAATCCGATCCAGGACACGAGCACAGCGCCGAGCACAAGAGCGCGTACGAGACCGATGGCACTGTCCGGATAGATGACTCCGGTCAGGTAGTGGTCGATGAATCCGCTCGGCGGCAAGCCTGCGATGCCTGCCTGCTCGCGTGCCCAGTTCTCCAGAACGGTTAGTGGGCAGACAATTCCGATCGTCACAGCGCTGAGACCCCACACTGCGGCGAGAATGTGCGGCACAATCAGGATGCGCCAGCGCCAGGCGAGAAAACCGCCGACGACGACGAAGACGAGGAAGGCGAAGTGCACGACGACGGTCGCGTCTGCAAGCACCCGATATCCCATGGTCCCCATGGTAGGCGCAGACGCGTCACCACTCCCAGGTGTGGACCGGTTCACCCGCGTGCATCTGGGTGATGTAGTCGTCCAGCATCCCCGCGAGTGCCACCTGCCTGCTGTCGCCCGCACGCTCACGAGCGACGACCGATTCGCGTTGCCACGTCGATCCGGATCGTCTGCTCACACAACGCGCTTCGATGACGCCGAGGTAGCGATCGCGAACTTCGGCATCGATGCCGTACGACGCAAGCCCTGCATCGGCCATCGGCAGCAGTCGGCGCAGCACAAGTTCCTGCGGATGCACCCACCCGACCTCCGGCCAATACAACCGCGAGTCGAAACCGCCGCGCGCCGCAGCATGCAGATTCTCCTCCGCTGCGTCGAACGACATCTGGGTCCAGACCGGACGGTCGGCGTCGACGAAGGCACGAACCGTGCCGTAGTAGAACGCGGCGTCGGCGAGGGTGTCGATGATCGTCGGGCCGGCGGGCAGGACCCGATTCTCCAACCGCAGGTGATAACGATCGCCTGCGATGTCGTAGATCGGCCGGTTCCACCGATAGACGGTGCCGTTGTGCAATTTGAGTTCCGCCAGCGACGGCGCTTCGCCGCGCGCCAACATCGCCTGCGGGTCCTCGTCGGAGCAGACCGGCAGCAACGACGGAAAATAGCGTGAATTTTCCTCGAAAAGATCGAAGATCGACGTGATCCAGCGTTCGCCGAACCACACCCGAGGACGAACTCCCTGGTTCTTCAGCTCTTGCGGGCGGGTGTCGGTCGACTGTTCGAAGATCGGAATACGCGTCTCGTGCCAGAGCGCTCTACCCGCGAAGAACGGTGAATTGGCGGCAAGCGCAACCTGAACGCCTGCCAGGGCCTGCGCCGCATTCCAATGCGCGGCAAAGCTTTCCGGTGCAACCTGCAGATGCAGCTGGACCGAGGTGCACGCGGCCTCCGGCAGAATCGTGTCGCAGATCGTCGACAGTTCTTCGCCCGTCCCGTCCGGCAGCGGGACACCGGAGATCTGCAACTCGATGTCTTCACCGCGTGCCGCGAACACCTGCTGATTGAGGAGGTCGTAACGAGGGTTCGCCGAGATCCACTTGTGCTCGAAATGCTCTTCTGTCAGGGTCGGCAGCATCCCGATCATCGCGAGTCGGCTACCGACCGACCTGGCGCGGGCGTCCGCCGAATCGAGAGATTTTCGAAGGTCCGTCTCGAGGTCCCTGATGTGCCGACCGCGCAGTGGGCGCGGGGCGACATTGATCTCGATGTTGTACTGGCCCAGTTCGGTCTGATAGTCCGGATCCGCAATCGCTGCCAGCACTTCGGCATTCGCCATCGCAGGCTGCATCGCGTCGTCGACGAGGTTCAGCTCGATCTCCATGCCGATCTTCGGCTCTGAGACTTCGAAATGACCGTCGTTCAGCATCGAACCGAGCGCCTGCAGACAGGAGTGCACCTTGGCCCGGAACCGTTGTCGGTCCTGGCGGGTGAATTTGCGTTCTTCGACGTCTACGCCCACACACCCGACCGTACCCAGTATGGGCACCGATCTACCAGGGCGAGGGTTCGAAGTCCTTGAGGAAGCAGCCGTGCAGGTCGTTGCCCTGTTCGCCTTGCACGATCGGGTCGTAGACGCGTGCGGCGCCGTCGACGAGGTCGAGCGGAGCATGGAAGCCTTCGTCCGCGAGACGCATCTTCGTCGGGTGGGGTCGCTCGTCGGTGATCCAGCCGGTGTCCACAGCGGTCATCAGGATGCCGTCGGTCTCCAGCATTTCTTTCGAACTGGTCCGCGTCAGCATGTTCAGTGCAGCTTTGGCCATGTTCGTGTGCGGATGGCCCGGCCCCTTGTAGGCCCGGCTGAACTGACCTTCCATCGCGGACACGTTGACGATGTATTTGCGGTGTGCGCTCGCGGCGGCCATAACCGGCCGCAGCCGTGAGACGAGAATGAAGGGTGCGACCGAATTGCACAGTTGCACCTCGAGCAACTCGACCGGATCGACCTCGCCGACGGTCTGCACCCAGCTGTTCGTCTCTGCGAGGTCGGGGACGAGGCCGCCCGCATCGATCGCGATACCCTGCGAAATCCGTTGTGGTGTAGCGGATCCGGCGACCAGTGCGAGATCTGTGACATCGAGGATCGACGCGAGCGAACTTGTCAGCGACGTCGGATGTGCCTGCATCGTCTTACCGAACGTGACGACCTGAGGGAGCACGCCGACGGGGAGGGGTCCGTTCTCGGCGTCGACCAGAGCGCCGTAGGAACCGGGGGAGCGTTTGACGGTCTGTGCCGCATTGTTGATCAGAATGTCGAGGGGTCCAGCTGCGGCGATGTCGTCGGCCAATGCGACGACCTGAGCCGGATCGCGCAGATCGATGCCGACGATGTGCAGACGATGAATCCAGTTGTCGCTGTCGGGCATTGCCTTGAAACGACGGACGGCGTCGTTCGGGAATCGGGTTGTGATCGTCGTGTGCGCGCCGTCGCGGAGCAGTCGCAGCGCGATGTACATGCCGATCTTCGCTCGGCCACCGGTCAGCAGCGCACGACGACCCGTCAGGTCGGTGCTCGCGTCGCGCTTCGATCGACCACGAGCAGCACAATCCGGGCAGAGTTGGTGATAGAAGACGTCGACGACGGTGTATCTGGTTTTGCAGATGTAGCAGGGGCGTGGGCGGATCAGCTCGCCTGCGATCGCGACATCGGCGTTGTCGGGGTCGGCCGATTCGAGCATTTTCGGCTTCAGCAGGATTCCGGCGGTCTCGTCGTCGATCCGGTCGGGTGATCCCGTTGCGGTGGCGGCGACGACGGCCCGGTCCGCGGCGCTGACCCTGTCGCGTGCGGCGATCCGCCTGCGGCGCTTGAGTTTTTTGAACATGTGGCCGACCGCACGTTGCACGACCATCGAATCGGGGTGGTCCGCGTCCAGCTCGCCCGCGTCTTCGAGGACGCGAATGCAGGTGGCAAGGTCTTGCGCGGAGATGGGGGACGCCGCAGTGGTTGGGTTCTCGGCCATTGCGTGCGGTGTTCCTCAGTGCTCGGGGACGGGGACGTGCGAGCCCCGATTGTCTCACGATGGGCCTGTGCGGCCCCAATCCGTGAGAAGGGCACGATGAAAGCTATGTGTCTCATCCTCCTCGGCTGGCGTGCTCATCCCGACATCCCGCTGCTCGTCGCGGCCAATCGTGACGAGTTCTACAAACGGGATGCTCAGCCGCTGCACTGGTGGAGCGAGGGTGGCGTCCTCGCTGGACGCGACGTCTCGGTCGAGAACGGCGGAACCTGGATGGGAATTTCCCGAGCGGGACGGTTCGCGGCTGTGACCAACGTTCGGATACCGGACGACGAGGTCGTGGATGCGCGGACCCGTGGCGAATTGGCTGTGAACTACCTGCTTTCGCAGGCTGATCCGGGGTCTTTCCTCGCGGACTTGGCGAAGGAAGGGCACCGCTACAACGGCTTCAACTTCCTTGTCGGCACCGAGGACGAACTCTGGTGGTACAGCAACCGTTTCGAGGCCCCACGACCGCTCGAGCCTGGCGTGCACGGAGTATCGAACGCAAGCCTCGATACGCCGTGGCCGAAGGTTGTCGACGGTGTCGAGGGCTTGACCGCCGAGTTGGCCCGAGATACCGGTCGGGTCGAGCCTTACCTAGACCTGCTGTCGAACCGAACACCTGCACCGGACGACCAGCTTCCGCACACCGGTCTCGGTCTCGAACGTGAGCGCGCCGCGTCCGCGGCGTTCATCAACGTGCCTGGGTACGGCACGCGGGCGAGCACGGTCCTACGTGTTAGGTCCGATCGGACGTTCGTCGTCACCGAACGCAGTTTCGACGAGCGCGGCACGACGGGCACAGTCGAGATCGAGGGCCACTTCGACTGACCGCCAGTTATTGACAACCTGCCAATAGGGGTGAGACGCTGGGCGGAGTCGATCTGCATCAACCCTGGAGGTTCAGTTGTCTGTTCGTGCGCCGTGGAGCGACGACGAAGTCGAGGCCGTCCGCGAGCTGGCGACCTCGTTCTTTGCCAAAGAGGTCGTCCCGAATCGCGAGAAGTTCATCGCGCAGGGTTATCCCGACCGCAATCTGTACAACCGCGCAGGCGAACTCGGCCTGCTGTGTCCGGCGATCCCGGCCGAATACGGTGGCGGCGGTGGCACGTTCGCGCACGAGGCCGCGATCGTCGAAGCGCAGATCCGAGCGGGCGACGACTCGATGGGACTCGCCGTCCACAACCCGATCGTCGCCCCGTACATCTATCACTACGGCGACGAGGAACTGAAGAAGCGCATCCTGCCGAAGGCAGCCAGCGGCGAGGCCGTGCTGTCCATCGCCATGACCGAGCCAGGAACGGGTTCGGACCTGCAGAACATCAAGACCCGCGCGGACCGCGACGGTGACGAATACGTCATCACGGGCTCGAAGATCTTCATCACCAACGGCCACCACTGCGACGTCGTCATCATCGCGGCCAAGACGGATCCGTCGAAGGGTGCTGCGGGGGTCTCGCTGATCGTTGCCGAGGTCTCCGACGACACACCGGGATTTCGGCGCGGACGGGTGTTGTCGAAGATCGGCGGCAAGGCGCAGGACACCGCCGAACTATTCTTCGACGGGCTGCGGGTTCCGGTATCGAACCTCCTCGGCGACGCCGAGGGCCAAGGGTTCGTGCAGTTGATGCAGCAGCTTCCGCAGGAGCGCCTCATCACCGGCATCATCGCCGTCTCGATGATGGAGGCGGCCGTCGAGATGACGCTCGAGTACACCAAGGGACGCGAGGCGTTCGGAAAAACCCTCTTCGGCTTCCAGAACACCAAGTTCGAGCTCGCCGAGTGTGCGACGATCGCCCGAATCAGCAGGGTGTTCCTCGACGACTGCATCCAGAAACACCAGGTCGGCGCACTCGATGTGCAGACGGCTGCGATGGCGAAGTACTGGCTCACGGACCAACTCGGCGTCGTTGCCGACCGGTGCCTACAACTGTTCGGCGGCTACGGATTCATGACCGAGTACCCGATCTCGCAGATCTACACGGGTGCTCGGGTACTGCGCATTCTGGCAGGTAGCAACGAGATCATGAAGGACCTGATCAGTCGGACCCTCTGACGGAAATGGGAAAGTAGTGGTTGTGAGCACCACGGATACGAGCATCACCGAAACCCCGCGCAGGCGCAGGCTCGAACCGGACGAGCGCCGTGAACAGATCCTGGACTGCGCGATCAGGATGTTCGGTGAGCGGCCGTACGCTGCGGTATCGACGTCGGACCTTGCGAAAGACGCGGGCGTTGCGCGTGGGCTCATCAACCACTACTTCGGCACCAAGCGGGATCTCTACCTCGAAGTGGTCCGTGCCATGGTCGGTGTCCCGCCGATGGAGACGGTGAAGCTGCCGACCGGATCGGTTCGCCATCGCGTCGGGGTCAGCGTCGAGTGGTTGTTGAAGTCGATCGAAGCTCACGGCGCGACGTGGGTGGCGGTGACGGGGTCCGAAGGCGTCGGTGCCGATCCTGAAGTGCAACGCATCCTCGACGACGCCGATCAAGCCGCTGCCGAGCGTGTCCTCGAAATTGTCGGAATCACCGGCGAACCGCACCGCGACGAGCTGATCGCGATGATTCGCGCCTACGGTGGCATGGCCAAATCCGCGGGCAGGGAATGGATCGTTCGCGGCTCGCTGACCCGCGACCAAGTGGGGACGATGCTGACGGACCTGCTCGTGACGCTGATAGCGGAGACGTTTCCCAAGCTGCGGTAGCGAATTCCCGCGTGTGATGGTGATCACTCGGCGTACGCTCGACTCGCCCGTCGGGTGCCATCCAGCCCTGTCGGCCCGCCGGGCGTGTCGGAAGATGGAGCACTGCCATGGGTCGTCAATGGTACGAATATCCTTCGCTCGCTTTGCAGTTGGCCAGCTTGGGCAAGCTGCGCGAGGATCTGCGCAAGGACAACCTCTTCGAAGCGCCAGGCATCAGACCGAAGGTCGAGGTCGCCGAGCCGCCGCCGGAAGTGCTACGAGCCAGAACACCCGACGGCACCTGGAACGACCTCTCCGATCCTGAGATGGGCGCCAAGGGCACCGGATTCGGTCGAAATGTCCCGTTGGCGAAGACGAAGCCAGACCGTGCCCGTTTGCTCGATCCGAACCCTCGCGACATCAGCGAAAAGCTGATGGCCCGAGATACGTTCAAGCCCGCGGGGATCATCAACGCGCTCGCAGCAGCGTGGCTGCAATTCGAGAACCACAACTGGTTCTTCCATGGGTCGGGCGTCGAAGACGGCGCGATCGAGGTCCCACTGCGGGACGGCGACGAGTGGCCCGGCAACAGGATGCTCATCCGGAAGACGCCCCTGCTCGAGGGGCAGGGGCCGGCCAACGGCAACGCGCCGATCTACGTGAATCAGGAAACCCACTGGTGGGACGCGTCGCAGATCTACGGCAGCGGACCCGAGCGGCAAGCGGAGATCCGCACGTTCGAAGGTGGGAAGGTCAAACTCGGCGACGATCTGCGACTGCCGCACAGCGACGAGCCGGGCATCGATCTCACGGGTATGAAGGAGAACTGGTGGGTCGGGGTCGGTCTGCTGCACACGCTGTTCGCGCGTGAGCACAACAGTGTCTGCGACGCGCTGCACAAGGAGTACCCGGAGTTCGACGATCAGCGGCTCTTCGAGATTGCCTGGTTGGTGGTTGCCGCGTTGATCGCCAAGATCCACACCGTGGAATGGACGACGTGCGTCCTGCGACACCCGGCACTGCAGATCGGCATGAACGCCAACTGGTACGGCGCGCTCGGCGAAACGTTCAAAGACAGGCTTGGACGAGTCGGTGACAGCGAAATATTGAGTGGCATCATCGGATCCTCGACCGACCATCACAGCGCGCCGTTCGCGCTCACGGAAGAATTCACGTCGGTCTATCGGATGCATCCACTGATCCCCGACGACTGGGAATTCCGCTCCCTTGCCAGCGGTGAACTGTTGGAGCGCGCGTACTTCACCGACATTCAAGGTAAGTACACACGCGACTTCATGGACCGCTACGAGATGGGCGACATGTGGTTCACCTTCGGCGTTGCCAGCGCCGGTGCTGTGTGCCTGCACAACTACCCGAACGCATTACGCAAGTTGACCCGGGTGGACGGTCAGGTCACAGATCTCGCGACGTTGGACATCGTGCGCGACCGCGAACGAGGAGTGCCGCGCTACAACGACTTTCGTGAGGCGATCAACATGCCGCGGCGCAAGTCGTTCGCCGACCTCACCCCGAACAAGCAGTGGGCCGCCGAGATCGCCGACATCTACAAGGGCGACATCGACCTCGTCGATCTGCAGGTCGGCATGTACGCCGAGAAGCCGCCGAAGGGATTCGGCTTCTCCGACACAGCTTTTCGCATCTTCATTCTGATGGCGTCGCGGCGCTTCAAGAGCGATCGCTTCTTCACCAAGGACTTCCGGCCCGAGATCTACACCAAACTGGGCTTCGATTGGGTCAACAACACCACGATGAAAGACGTTCTGTTGCGCCACTATCCAGAGCTGGCGCCGGCCGTGCAGGGAGTGGATCGAGTGTTCGCACCATGGGGCAACGCCCCGGAATCGAAGAACCCGATCAGTCGCCTCGCCGGCACGGTCAAGGCCTACATGCCGTTCGGAGACTGACAGTGGGAAAGTCGATACCGTCCGCGTCGACCATCGAAGGCGTCCGTTTCACTGCTCAGGTTGCCGTTCCGAACGTCGTGCAGGGCTTGTTCCGGCGCCGCAAGACGGTGACGGGCGTCGCCACCAAGGTCGATGCGGACAAGTTGGCCGTGCGCTTCTACGAAGGGCTCGTTCGCAAGTTCGACAAGGGACCGTTTTATATCCGGGTCGGTAAGGATATGTCCGTCATCGTCCATCGACCGAGCGATATCAAAGCGGTGCTCGATGGTTCCCCACACCCCTTCGCTGCGGATCCGGAAACGAAGCGGAAAGGAATGTCGCACTTCCAGCCTGATGCGCTGACGATTTCGAGGGGGAGTGTCTGGGAGAACCGTCGTAGATTCGCGGAGGCCGTACTCGACACCGGCAAGCCGCTGCACCGGCTCGCCCAAACCTTTCTCGGTGTCGCGTACGACGAAGCGGACAGGCAGGCAGCGGAGGAATTGAACTGGGATCGCGTCAACGACGCGTTTCGCAGAGTCACCCGCCGGGTCATCTTCGGCGACCCGGCTGCGGACGACGAGGAGTTGTCGGACCTGCTCGGAACCCTGATGGACGAGGCCAACAACACGCCGAGCGAGGAGTCGGAACACTTCGCCCCGTTTATGGCGAAGGTGACGAGCTATGTCGATCAGGCAGCGCCAGGCAGTTTGGCAGCGCTTGTCGCGGAGGCGCCGCACGACGAGCTGACGAGCCCGGCGGGTCAGGTGGTCCATTGGATGTTTGCTATGGGAGATACGCTGCCTGCCAATGTTTTTCGTGCGCTCGCCGTGATCGCAAGCGACGGCGACGTCGCATCGAAGGTGCGCGAAGAATTGTCGACGCTCGACCTCGACGAGGCGTCGAGCGTGGCCGGAGCGACCTACCTCGCTGCATGTCTGCAGGAGGCGATGCGGCTCTGGCCGACGACGCCGTTGTTCGGACGGGTCACAACGATGGAGACCGCGCTGGCCGGCGATTCGGTGCCGGAGGGAACGCAGGTGTTCATCTTCAATCTGGGAAATCACCGCAATCGTGATCGCATCCCGTACGCGGACCGATTCGCCCCCGAAGAATGGATATCGGGTTCCGCCGCGCAGGACTGGTCGTTCAATTTCTTCAGCCACGGTGCTCAGGATTGCCCGGGTTCGGGCTTGTCGATATTTCTCGGAATCGCTGTGCTGGCGCGACTTCTCGTGAGCCACGATGCGCAGATCGTCGGAAAGGTACTCGACACGACAAAGGCGTTGCCGCACACACTCGACATTTTCGACCTACGAATCCGGCTGGAGTCGCGCTCGGTGGGTTAGCCTCAGTCCAACTTCCCTCTCTGCAGGACGGATCGGTCGGGGCTGATGAACAACGGTGTTGGTTGGCGTTTGCGTGCGTGTGTAGTGGTTGTCGCCGCGGTGATGGTGTCGGCGTTCGTATCGCCTGGCGCACAGGCGGCGCCGGACGGTGGGGCAGCGGGGGTCGCGTGGGCTGCGGTCGCAGACGGTCCGCAGCAGTATCCCGGGGTGCACATCGACTGGGACGTGCCCATCACGATGAGCGACGGCACGGTCCTCAAGTCGAACGTCTATCGCCCGATGGACGCCGCCGGCCGGATCGTCGATACGCCGACGCCGACCATCGTCAACATGACGCCGTACACGAAGCTGATCTCGATGATCGCGGATTCGGCAGGGTCGATCCCGGGCCTGTCCGACGTGCTGCTGCAGTTGTTCCGTGACATCAATTTCTCCGGGACCCCGTTCGACGGCATCACCGACCTCACCCGCGCATTCGGCGGCGGATTGATTCGCAGCTTCAGCGTCGACCGCTCACTCATTCAGAGTGGATACACCCAGGTCGTCGTGGACGTCCGCGGAACCGGTTTCTCGCAGGGCATCTGGCAGGTGTTCCAGGAGCGCGAGCAGCAGGACACCCTCGAAGTGATCGACTGGGCAAGCAAGCAGCCGTGGTCGGACGGCAAGATCGGGATGACCGGTGTCTCGTACTCGGCGATCAACCAGGTCAAGGCGGCAGCGGCGCAACCGCCTGCGTTGAAGGCGATCTTCCCGACCGAGCCGGGAGGCGATCTGCTGCGCGACATCCTTGCCACCGGTGGCGGCTTCGGTATCGGCTTCATCCCGTTGTGGCTGGCCGCGGTGAACCTCACCAAGCTCACGCCCGACATGGTGTCGATCCTGCAGGGCAATTTCGACTGGAAGTGGCTCGCCGACCGAGCGGCGAGTCCGTTGACGTTCTTCGACATGGTGATTGCCGCGCTGACCGTGCCGAGCGTGGATCAGATACCGCCGAACCTGCAGGAGCTGTTGCAGGAAGACAGTTCGCTGCGGCAAGGCATGCTCGTCGAGCCCGAGAAGATCAAGATTCCGACGTTCGTCATCGGCGGTTGGCACGATATCTTCACCAACTCCGAGCCCAAGATCTACAACGCGATCGACGTTCCGCCGGGGCAGAAGCAGCTGATCATGGACGACAGCTATCACATCAACCCCGGCGCCGGTTTCGGTTCACCCGGTTACCCACCGCGCTTGGACGTGCTGCAGCGCGCGTGGTTCGACAAGTGGCTCAAAGGCATCGACAACGGAATCGACACCTACGGTCCGATCACCTCGTTCCAACAGGGCGGTTCCTGGACCACGACCGATCAGTTCCCGCGCGCAGGTATGAACTACGAGCGGATGTATCTCTCGGGCGCACCGAGCGGAACGACCAACACCAGCCTGCACGACGGCAGCCTGGGCAGGCAGGAGCCGGGTGGCTTCACTCGACTTACGGTCGGACCGGGTCTGGCAAGTCTGTGCTCCCGCGACAATGCGCAGATCACCGCAGGTGCGTTGGCTATCTTCTCCGGCTGCGCCAAGGATGGTCGTCCGCACGAACTGAACGGGCTGACCTTCACAAGTGCACCGGTCGCGGAGCCGACGTTGATCTCAGGACCCGTCAACGTGCACCTCAACACCGTGCTCGACGCGACCGACGGCTACTGGTCGGCGACGATCAACGATGTTGCGCCGGATGGTCGTTCGACCGTGTTGACGTCAGGACAGATCACCTCGTCCCTGCGGGCCATCGACGAATCGAAGAGTGCGCGATCGAGCAACGGTGACCTCACCGATCCGTACAACATCCTTACCCTCGACACCCGTCAGCCGATCGTCCCCGGTCAGCCGACGGCCATCGATATCGGACTGACCGCCACCGACGCGGTACTGCAGCCGGGCCACAGGCTTCGTGTCGACGTGTTCGCGAGCAACTTCCCTCGTGGCATGCTGCTGCGTCCGCTGCTCAACGAGAGCGAACTGAAGCCGCAGCATCTCGACCTCGATCCGAACGCGCCGAGCTACGTCAACATCCCGATCGGTGGTCGTCCAGGCTGGTGACCGGGGAGTTAGCGAAACCGCTCGATCACCTTCGCGGCGAGTTCGAGCGGTGCCGGGTCGGTGAGGTTTGCGATCCGGACCATCACCTCGGCAGCTCCTGCGTCGGCGAGTTCGCGAAAACGGCCGACGTGGTCATGGACCGTTCCTGCGTTCACCGACGTCGCATAGCGGGCCGGTGTCCAGCGACGCGGCCGCATCGACTCCACGAGTTGCTCGACGTCGTGTCGGTCGGCACCGATGAGAACCGTTGACAGCTGGGTCATCTCGACGTCGGCAGGGCTGCGGTCCAGTGCGATGCAATGGTCGCGGAGGACGCCGGTCTTGCGGCGCACGTTTGCGGCGTCACCGAAAACGTTCGCCGCATCGCCGTAGTGAGCGGCGAGACGCAAGGTGCGCTGTTCACCGGAACCGCCGACGATGATCGGCAGCCGCGCCTGCAGCGGTCGTGGGTAACACGACGTGTCCGCGATGGTGAGGGTTCGGCCTTCGAACGGTTTGGCGCCGGGTGCCCACATTCTCGGCAATGCTTGGAGCGCGTCTTCGAGCGATTCGTATCGCTCGCCGGTCGATGGGAACGGCAACCCGTAGGCACGGTGTTCGTCCTCCCACCACCCGAGCCCGAGTCCGCAGACCGCTCGGCCCGAACTCAGGACATCGAGCGTCGCAACGATTTTCGCCAGATGCGCAACATTTCGGTGAGTGATGCCGGTGACAAGGGTGCCGAGCCGGACGCGTTCGGTACACGCGGCCAGGTAAGCAAGGGTGGTGTAGCTCTCCAGGAAGTCTTCCCACGGTCTGCCGATCTGCGGAATCTGACGGAAATGATCCATGACGTAGATGGCGTCGAAGCCTGCACGTTCGGCGGCCGTCGCGATCTCGCGGAGGTGCACAGCGGTGTGCTTCGATCCGCCGGGAAACGTGAAGCCGGTGAGATGCAGGCCGAAGCGTAATCGGGTCGGCGTGCTTGTTTGACGTTGTGCTGCGGTTGCTGCGGTCACGAACGGCTTTGCGACAAGGCGTACAGGCTGTGGACGGAGAATCTCGTCGAAGCCTTCGGATTCGAGGGTGTCACGCACGGCGCGCCAGGTTCGCAGTTGCCTGTCGAGCGCGTCGGCCGGTATCCGCTTGGCACGCGACCTGTTTCGTTGTTTCGCTTCCTCGGCGTCGATGTCGAAGGCGACGGCGATACACGCAATGCCGGCTTTGCGTGCGGCTGCCACCCAGGCGAGCCGACGCGTCTCGTCGAAGCCGAGTGTGTCGATGACCGTCGTAAGGCGACGCGCGATACGTGTTGTCACAACGGTGTCGAGTATCGCGAAGGCGTCGGCACTTGCCGTGATGTCGTCCTCGCCCGAGCCGACCAATGCTCGAAGTCGGTCGCTGGAGACGATGGTCGCGGGCGGGAAATTGGCTGCCGCCCAGGTGGATTTGCCTGCGGCGCCGGGTCCGATCAGAACGACGACGCTTGGGTCGGGGAGCGTTCGGACGTCCATCGTGGCAATAGTAGTTCGGTCGTTGACACCGATAGATACGATGAGAGAGTATTGGTGTCACTGCATCAACGACGACGCAGTAGGGAGAAGGCATCATGTCGATTGCCAGTGCGTCGGATCAGGTCGCTCCGTTGGAACCGAACCCTGATTTCGACCTCGACCCGTACATCTATGGTGTTGCCGCCGTTCTCGGTGGAACCGCCAACGTGATCATGCAGCTGAGCAGCGCACCGGTCGGCTACGGGGTGGTGGAAAGCACCGTCGACAGCGGCAAGGTCACGAAACATCCGATCAAGCGGGCGCGTACGACGATCTCGTATCTATCGGTCGCGTTGTTGGGCACCGACGAAGAACGGCTTCGATACCGCGAGGCTGTCAACACCTCGCACCGACCCGTGCACTCCGGTCCGAACAGTCCCGTCAAGTACAACGCGTTCAGCCCCAAGCTGCAGCTGTGGGTGGCTGCGTGCCTGTACAAGGGCCTGGAGGACACCCTGCTGGTAATGCACGGCCCGGTCGAACCCGCCGCGCTCGACCAGATGTATCTGCACTCGGCGCGGTTGGCGACGACCCTGCAGGTGGATCGCAGCATGTGGCCGCGTGACCGCGAAGCGTTCGGCGAATTCTGGGAACGCTCGGTGGAAGAGATCTCGATCGACCCGACGGTCCGCGAATACCTGTACGGCCTGGTGATGTTCGACTTCCTACCGCTACCGATCAGAGCGTGGCTCGGTCCGGCGCAGCGGTTCGTCGTCACCGGGTTTCTGCCACAGCAGTTCCGCGACCAGATGGGATTGTCGTGGACTGCCCGCGATCAGAAAATTTTCGACCGATCCATGGGCGCGATCGGTGCCATCACACGTCGGCTTCCGGGACCGCTACGAAAGTTCCCGATGAACTTCTATCTCGCGGACCTGCGGTTGCGTATGCGGTTCGACCGACCGCTCGTCTAGAGGTGGGCTTTGAGCCACGCGACCAGGTCGTCGATGACCGTCGCCTTCTCGGGCTCGTTGAACACCTCGTGATAGAGACCGTCGTAGATTTTCAACGTCATGTCGGGGGACGAGACCCCGTCTGCGACGACCTGAGCGCCGATCGGATCGACGAGTTTGTCTGCCGAGCCCTGCAGAATCAGCACCGGAAGCGAGAGCTGCGACAGGCGGCCGCGCATGTTCTGTGCGGTCGCAAGTACCTCGGCGCCGGTGCGGACCGGCAGCCGGCCGCGAAAGTTGAGCGGATCGGTGTCGTAGTCGTGCACCACCTTCGGGTCGCGACTGACTTCCGACGAATCGAGCTGCAGCACAGGCAGATTCGGTAGCAACCGAGACAGCACGGGCGCGGCGGCGCGTTCGATGGACGATCCGACCGTGATCTCGAGTGGTGGCGCAGACACGACCAGACCGCGGAGGTTGCGCGGCGACCCCGTCACGTACTGCAATGCGACGAGGCTGCCCATGCTGTGGCCGAGCAGGAAGATCGGCAGACCGGGATGTGATTCGCCAGTCATGCCGATCAGAGTGTCGAGGTCGCTGACGACTCCGGCCATCCGGTCGATGTTGGACCGATTGCCCGCCGACTTGCCGTGGCCGTGATGGTCGATCGCATACACGGCATAACCGTTGTCGGCCAGTTCGTTTGCCAGGTGTTCGTAGCGGCCGCTATGTTCGGCGACGCCGTGGGAGATCACCACGACCGCGCTGACGGACTCAGGCAACCACGACTGCCAGTAGATGCGGTCGCCCGCTGCGCCGGTGAAATTGCCTTCGAGATGTTGTGTCACTACTGGCTCCGTTTCTTTGCCGCCAGGCTACGTCTATTCAGGTCTTCTTGGCACGGCTCGGCGCAACGCGTGGTGGTTCGTTCGGCATTTTGGGATAGACGGGTGGCCATGGCGCGTCCATCATGCCGTTGGCCATGTCTCGATCCGACATCTCGAGCAGCGGTGCGATGGACTGTGGATTCGTGGCAACCCCTGCCCACGGATCGACGCCGTCGGCGACGCGACCGGGGACCGTCACGATCGTCAGTTCTTCGGGGACAACCGTATCCAGCTCGTCCCACGTGATCGGGGTGGAGACCTGTGGGCTGACTTTCGGCCGGACGCACCATGCGCCGAATACCGTTTTGTGTGGTGCGTTCTGGTTGAAGTCGACGAAGACGCGGGAGCCGCGTTCCTCTTTCCACCACGCGGCCGTCATCTTGTCCGGGTGCCGCCGCTCCAGCTCGCGGGCGAGCGCCACCGCCGCCGCGCGGACCTGGTAGCTGTCCCAGTTCGGTTCGAGCGCGGCATAGATGTGCAGACCGCGGGAGCCGGAGGTTTTGACGTGTGCGTCGATACCCAGCTCGGTGAGCAGCTCGCGGGTCAGGACGGCACCTTCGCGCAACTGCTCGAAGCCGATGCCGGGTGACGGATCGAGGTCGATGCGTAGCTGGTCGGCGAACTCAGGGGTGTCCGCGTGATAGGGCCAGACATGAAATCCGATGCAGCCCAAGTTCACTCCCCAGATGATGTGGGCGAGGTCGGCGGCCACGAGGGCGTCGCTGGTCGTCCCGTTCGGCGTCGACACCTCGGTTGTCGTCAGCCAGGACGGCGCAGATTTCGGGACACGTTTCTGAAAGAACGACTTGCCGCCCGCTCCCTCGGGGTGCCGCTCGAGCAGCAGCGGTCGACCGCCGAGCGCGGCGAGCAGCGGAGTTTTCACTGACTCGTAGTAGCGAACGACGTCGAGCTTGGTGTGCCCGGTCTTGGGGAAGAAGATCTTGTCCGGACTGGTAACGGTGATCTGGTTGCCGCCGTCTTCGATGATGATCGGGTCGTCGCTCATGGTGTGGTTGCTCCCTTGGTCGCCGCCGCGGCTTCGTCGAAGATTGCGGAGAGTTCTGCCGGTGCTACTTCGTCGAGTTGAGCGTAGGTACACGACTCGGGGGTTCGGTCCGAGCGGAATCTGACGAGTCGACCACCGTGCCGGAAGCGTCCGGACATCACGTGCTCGTAGCGAACCTCGGCAACCAGTTCGGGTCGCAGTGCTTCCCAGGACAGGTCTTTGGTCCCGGTCCAGCGGCTCACTCCGCCGGGCATCTTTCCGGTCGCCTGCGCTTGGGCATCGGCCCATTCCCGCCATGGGTGGTCGGCTAAAGCGTTGGCGCGCAGCGGGTCCAACTCGGTGACGAGTTCTTTGCGCCGGGCTGCGGTGAAACTGCTCGCGACGCCGACGTGGTGCATCCGGCCGTCGTCGTCGAACAGGCCAAGCAGCAGCGACCCGACGCCGACACCGTCCTTGTGCCAGCGAAAACCTGCGACGACACAGTCGGCCGTGCGTTCGTGCTTGACCTTGAGCATGACGCGCTTGTCCTGCTGATACGGCAGGTCGAGCGGTTTGACCATGACGCCGTCGAAGCCGGCGCCCTCGAATCGGGTGAACCAGTCCTGCGCGACGTCGGCATCGGTGGTCAGCGGGGTGAGGTGCACTCGTGCGAGCGCGGTGTCGATGATCTCTTCGAGCCTGCGTCGCCGTTCGCTGAAGGGTTCGGGTGTCAGGTCGGTGTCGTCGAGCGCGAGGAGATCGAAGGCGACGAAGCTGGCCGGAGTCTCGTTGGCCAGCTTGCGAACTCGCGATTCGGCTGGATGCAGCCGTTGCTGCAGAACGTCGAAGTCGAGTCCCTTGTCGGTGACCAGCACGATTTCGCCGTCGACGACGCACCGCTGGGGGAGTGCTTGGGAAAGTAGCTCGACCAGTTCCGGGAAGTAGCGTGTGAGCGGTCGTTCGTTTCGCGAGCCGAGCTCCAGTTCGCCGCCATCGCGGAAAACGATGCAGCGGAAGCCGTCCCATTTCGGTTCGTAGCTCATGCCTGCGCCGCGGGGGATTTCGGGCGCAGCTTTTGCGAGCATCGGTTTCACGGGAGGCATCACGGGGAGGTCCACACCGACGATGCTAAGCGATTGCTCACGCGGCCCACAGGATCTCGATGACCGCGTGCTCCCTTCGGGAGATGTCGATCCTCTGGTGGGGGACCGGTTTCGGCAGTGGTGGTGCAGTGGAGCGGTGTCGATGCCCGGTGGCACGGCGGTGCATCAGGTTGCACCGATTCGCGTCGGTGTGTGACCGATCGACTGCATCCCGACCCCGTTGTGTGCATCCTGACGTCACCGCGACGGTACCGATTTACAGCCGCACCCGTGAGTAGCGCAACGCCTTGTCGAACCTCGCCCGGATTCGGGTTCCGCTCTTGCCGAATCCGAGTGCTGCCATAAATTCTCGGTACAACTCGTCGTTGTCACGAATGACGCCGTCGGAGCTGATCCAGATCAGGGCGGCGACAAGCTCGCCGTCGCGGTAGTCGGTGATCGGCCTCCCGGACTCGACGGGCAAAGCGGCGGCATCAACGGCAAGAGCCCGGTAATACGCCGCCTGCGCCCTGGCAATGCAGGCCTCGGAGTCGGTGAACCAATCCGTCGCCCACACGCGGTGGAACGACCAGCCGAGCCGGCCGAGTTGCTCCTGGCGAAGCCTGTCGCGGTCTCGTGCGGTCGCCGACGAGTGATAGCTCGGACCGTCGGCTTCGATGGCAAGCACCCGCCGGTCCGGATCGTCGGGATGTGCTGCGGCGAAGTCGATCCAGTGCCCGGCGACACCGTACTTGGCGACGACGGGCACACCCGCTGCGACCAGTCGATCGCGCACAGAGACGTCGAAAGGCGTGAGAACAGGACGCGTAGGCCCACTGTCGAGTTGCTCGCCGCGCGCCGCCGCGTACTGCAGATAAGCGCGCAACATGGCGACACCAGGCGCCGTCGACCGTTCGGGATCCATGTCGTTGTGGCTGAACGAACACACCAACGTCATCCGACTGCGTGCACGCGTGATCGCGACGTTGAGGCGACGATGCCCACCTTCTTGGTTGAGCGGTCCGAAGTTGTGGCTCAGACTGCCGTCCGGCCGCTTTCCGTAGCCGATCGACAGAATGATCGCGTCGCGCTCGTCACCCTGCACACGCTCGAGGTTCTTGACGAAGAAGGCCTCACGCGGCGGGTCGTCGAAGAATGCGCGCAGCCGCGGCTTGGTCCGCAGCCGCTCCCGCAGCCTGCGGTCGATCCGTTCCATGTGGTTGATGCCCATGGTGATCACGCCGAGCGATTCGTGCGGACGGTTCGCCGCGTGATCGAGGATCTTGGCGACCACCTTGTCGACCTCGGCGGTGACGCTGTCGTCGTCGGCAACCGCTGTGCGCGCTTGCCGAACGAGCTCCAGCGACAGGCAGTCTCGGCCTGCGACGCCGGGGAATGTCGTCAGTGAGTTGTCGTACACCCACGCATTCGAGAACGCGATGAGCCGCTCGTCACGGCTGCGGTAATGCCATGTCAGTGCCCGGGTCCGGTCGCTTCGCAACGCGGCTGTAAGTACGTCGAGGATCGACTCGAAGCCAGTCGTCAGCGCCATATTGATACTGCCGTCGTCGTTGACGACGTTCTCGCCGGTGTCTTCTGCGTCGACGGCGAAGAATTGCGTCGGTGGCAACTGCTTTCGATCGCCTGCGACGACGACGCTGCGTGCTCGGGTGATCGCTGCGATGGCGTCGGCCGGAATGATCTGACTGGCTTCGTCGAACACGACGACGTCGAAGTAGGGCTTGTCGCCGGGTAGGAGATGGCTGACGACCAGCGGGCTCATCGCCCAGCACGGCTTCATCGCCATCGCGAGATCCGGTGCTGCGGAGAACAACTGGCGCAACGAGAGATGGCCGCGCTTGCGCGCTGCCTGGGCGGCGATGATCCGGGCCTGCTCCGGGTGGGCGAGTTCTGCTGCGGCAGCACGTTTTCCGACCGCGTCGCGGACTCGTTGGCTCGATTCCCGGATGTGGCGGGCGTCGATGTCGCGAAACTCGGTGGCATGGGAATCGTGCAGTCCGGCATCGAAATTGGCAATCAGCGGATCGTCGAAGGCGACTCTGTCGAGAACCGATCGATACCAGCACATTTCGAATGCGGCGGCGACGGCCTCCGGGTCGAGTTTGCGTGAGCGGAGCTCGGTGAGCAGCGGGTCTAGGCCTGTTCTGCTGAAGCGCGAAGCCAATTCGTTGATGCGGGGGAGCTTTCGCAGCGACCGTTCGTCGCGGGCGAGCGCTGCGAGAGTCTGCGTCAACAGCGGTCGTGGCATGGCGTCGAAATCGACCCAGCTCAAATGTCTTCCGAGTATCGCCAACTCCGCCCGCAGCCGACCCAAACGGTTCTGCGCGCCCGCCAACCCGTTCGGGACTCGCGGATTCCCACCGTCGAGCGTCAGCGCCGCCCACCGCCTGCGCACCTCGAGAGCCGAAAGTAGGCCGGCGTGCAACACCTTTCGATTCGGTTTGCCGTCGCCGATCCACAGCGCAACTGCGGCCGAGCGATCCTTCGGCAATTGGCGCGGCGCTGTCGCTGCGACCAGCTCATCGAGGGGTGCCTCGAAAACCTCGGGCCGAAACTGCCGCAGGACTGCAGCTGCCTGATCGAGAAAGCCGAGCAATTCGACCCAGCCCGCAACGGTTTTCGCGCCGAGCAACCCGGACTGCGTCGCGACCTCGTCGAGTGCGCGCCACGCTTCGGGAGCCGTTTTCGAGTGCAGTTGGACCGCTGCCCTCATCGCATGTTCTGCGGCGTCCGCGGCAGCGATGTCTGCACCGGCCCACGCAGTGTCGGACGCGCTCATCGTCAAGCCGCCGAGTCCGGCGAATTCGGCCAACTCCTCTCTGATCCGTCGCATCGCGATCGAATCGAGCGCCGACACCGCAGCTCCGCCGAGCCGAACATCGGTTTCCGCTGCCGAACCGTACTTTGCCGAAAGGCCCAGCAACGCACTCTGCGCCTCGTACACGCTGACATCCCAGGGCTGGCGGCGCCGGTTCATCGCTTCGTCGTGTGCATTGAGTTGGTCGCGCCGAACGACGAGGCGTTCGTGCAGCGCGAGTTCGTCGTGTGCAGGCGCACCGACCTGACCGAACCCGCTGGTCAAGGTCTGCACGAGGCCCGACCTCGACCCACCGCCGTCGTGCACGTCGAAAACGACGTCGCCGAGTCCGACCCCGTCGAGTCGATCGAGGACCGCAGAGATCGCCGCGCGTTTCTCGGCCACGAAGAGCACACTCTGACCGCGGGCGACCAACGTCGCGATCATGTTGGCGATCGTCTGACTCTTCCCGGTGCCGGGCGGCCCGGAAATCACCATCGATTGGCCTGCGACCGCCGCGTTGATCGCGAATGTCTGCGACGAGTCCGCGTCGAGCACGAGGAACTCGTCGGCAGGCGGCATCCGATCCGGGTCCTCGATGCCTACCGGCGAGCCGGCTGACGACAACGCCTGCGCGGCATGTCGATTGCCCGCAATGGCGGCGACGACGTCGTGGTCGATCATCGCGGCCAGATTGGCTTCCAGATCCTCGACCATGGGCAGCTTGGTGTAGGAGAACGTGCCGAGAACGCGACGGTCGTCGATCGCGAAACCAGCTATCGACCCCGCGCGATGGGCAAGCCGGTCGAACACGGGGCGCGGATCGAAACCCGAACCGTCGAGCAATCCGGCGAGCTCGTCGCCGTCGATCGAGACTCTGAACTGCTCCGCGAGTAGGTGCAGCAACGCCGGGTTGACGACGGGCGAACCCGTCAGTTCGATCTCGAAATCGTCTTCGGCTGCTCCGGTCGCCGTGATCGTGGCTTCGAGCAGCAGCACCGGCGCCGCGGGTATTGCCGCACCCTGGGCGTTGCGCCACGTCGCCATCCCGACGGCGAGGTAGCAGATTGTGATGCCACGCTCCTCGAGCGCTTCGCGTGCCTTGTTGCGGATCGCACGGAGTCGCTTCATTCGGTCGGCGAGCAGGTGCCTGCGGTACAACCGGGACAGCGTCACCGCCTGCTTGCCGAGCAGTGCCTCGACAGCCACTGGATCGGCGTCTGCCAGGTCGAGCGTTCCGAAGCGAAGGTCGCGGTAGAACAGCAGCTGATTCCGCCAGCTCAAGTCGATCAGTTGGCCTCGCCAGGTGGCGACGGCACTCGTGACCTGACGGGCACGCTCCTGCGCAGCGCCGACCTCAGGTTTCGCTTGGGTGGGCTGCATGGGTGCTGACTCGCTCCTCTTCGTTTGTGCGGACCTAGCGTACGAGGCGGAACGCAGTTTGCTCACCTCGCCGTCGTCTTCCGGTCATCTCGCATTGTCAGGCTGGGGTAATGACGGCCACAGCGACCACGGTCGACACCTTCGCGAGAATGTGCGAGGCGGTTGTCCGCCGCCTGCCGTTCGGGCTCGATCGAATCGTCGCTCCGACACTGCTCGGGTTCGCGTGTATCAACTCGTTCACTTTTGCGGTCGATCTACTGCTGCTGACGGTATTCCACGGGCTCTGGGACTGGCCGGTTCCTGTGTCGGTCACCGTTGCCTATGTCATGGCGTTCGCGCTCAGCTTCGTGCTGAATCGAACCTTCAACTTCCGTTCGCATTCTCCGGTCGGACGGCAGGCGGTTCGATACGCGATCGTCATCGCGATCAACTATTTCGCGTTCATTCTCGGTGTCGGTACCGGTCTCGTTGCGATCGGACTCGAATACCATCTCGCGCGTCTCGTTGCCGGTGGCTGCGAGGCGATCTTTATGTATCTCGCGATGCGGTTCGTGGTGTTTCGCTCGACGGCGCATGGTGCGCTGTCCGAGTAGGGTTGCGGGACATGGCCGTTTACGAGATGTATGTCGCACGCGCAGACCCGACCCGCGCAGCCGAACTCGCCGATACGACGTCGCCGTTCACGATCTCGGTGCGATTCGTCGGGGGCTTGACGGACACACAGAAGGCGGCATTCGCCACGGCGGCCGATCGTTGGGCCACGGTCATCGTCGGCGATCTGCCGAGTGTGAACGTCGACGGTGAAGCCGTCGACGACCTGCTGATCCTCGCCCAGGGCGCAGACATCGACGGCACCGGTCGCATCCTCGGACAGGCAGGACCGACGCACCTCAGGCCCGTGTCGTCGGCACCGGATTCACAACTGCCTGTCAAAGGCATCATGTCGTTCGATATCGCCGACCTGGCCGAGATGGAATCGAACGAGACCCTGACCGACGTCATCACACACGAGATGGGCCACGTGCTCGGTATCGGCACCCTGTGGCGGACGAAAGGTCTGCTCGCCGGCGCCGGTACCTCGAATCCGACCTTTACCGGTCCGGCCGCGATGGGGGAGTATCGGACGCTCCGCGCGGCTACGACGTCCGTCGCCGTTCCGGTCGAGAACACCGGCGGGCCAGGGACAGCCGAGGGTCATTGGCGCGAGACCGTGTTCCGAAACGAGTTGATGTCGGGCTTCATCGCTGAGCCAGGCAATCCGCTGAGCAGGGTCACGGTGGCGAGTTTGGGCGACCTCGGCTACCAGGTCGATGTGGAGGCAGCAGACGCTTTCACCCTTCCCGACCTGATGGCGATTGCCGAAGCCGGCGGTCTCGTTCCACACCTGGCGCCGATCGGACGAGGGATGGTTCTACCGACAGTTCCCATACAGCTGCCCCAATCGTGACGATCTGACTGCGCCGTTTTGTCGACATTACCGCGCGAAGCCAGCAACAATGTGGACAGCGTTCCTGCACGGTAAGGACGCTGCCATTCGAATATCGGCAGGTGGGATCGGGCCTCCTGACTTTCATTGGGGGTGTTGTGCGCTCGAGTGACGATGACCCGTCCGAACCACGACGCCCGGGGTTCGACTACCGGATGTTCGTCAGAGCGCTGACCAACCTCCTGCTACTGCCGGTCATCGTCGTTGCGTGTGTGACACCGGATGCGATCCGGCCAGGTTCGTATCCGGTAGTCGCGGCAATCGCAGTCTGCGCGTGTACCAATGTCGCGCTGGTCCTTCGTTTCCGAGAGTTCGACACCAAGGTGTACGGGCTGATAGCGGTACTGGGAACAGCCGCGATCACCGCGTCGTCGCTCGTTCTCACCGACCCCGCCGCCGCACAGGTCGTCTTAGGAATTCTCGCGGTCGTCACAACCAACGTTGCGGTGTCCTTCTCGCCCCGGGTTGCCGCGATCACGGTCGCGATCTGCCTGGTGATCGGCATTGTCGTCACGACGGTGCGAGCCGAGTCGTTCGTCACGGGGGCCATGACGATCTGGGTGTTTGCGATCATCCTTGCTGTCCCCACCGCGACGGTTGTGCGGCTGCGCCAACTCCTGTCGTCGGCATTGGAGTCGGCCGAATACCGTGCCAGCCTCGACCCGCTGACGGGCTTGTTGAATCGTCGCGGACTGCTGACCGAGTTCACCGCGATAGCGAGTCGAGCGGCGGCGTCCGGGCGGACCATCGCGGCGCTTGTCATCGACGTCGATCGTTTCAAAGACTTCAACGATCGCGAAGGCCATGCGGCAGGCGACATACTGCTGCGGCGTCTGGCCGACACGGTGAAGGTGACGGCGTCGGATTCGGCCGCTGTCGCTCGTATCGGCGGCGAAGAATTCGTCGTGATTCTCGACGCTGATCTGGTGACTGCCGAAGGTGAAGCCGAACGCATCAGACGGACGATTCAGACCGTGTCCAATCACGAAGGTCTGACGGTCAGCATCGGAGTGACGGTGTCGGAGGTCAACAGCGACGACGTACACGGCGCGACGCTGTACCGCCTGATCGACCTCGCCGATCGCTTGATGTACCGGGCGAAGAACGCCGGCCGCAACACTGTGGTCGCGGCCGGCGCCGGCTTCTGAACTACGCAACGTGACGTCAGACGTCGCCGCGAGCTCGCGCTTCGTACGCTGCGCGCTGGGCGGTGTCGACGTTTTCGAGGAAGACGTGGTCCATTCCCGTTTTCTTCACGATGAACTCGCTCACGGCAATCGGCAGGAATTTTGCCGACGCGACGAGAAGTCCGGCCAATCGCGTCACCGCAACCCGCCGCCGAGGCTTCTCGATCAGCGAAACGATCGCATTCGCGATGTCCTCGGGCTCGGCGTTCTTGAGGCCCTTCGCGCCTGCTGTGCCTGCAGTGAGTTCGGTATTGGTGAAGGTCGGGAGGACCGTCGAAAACGACACACCCTTCTCTCGATACTCCATGCGCGCAGATTCGGTGAACCCGATGACCGCATACTTACTGGCGCAGTAGGTCGCCAACCCGGCCGTCGGAGTCTCGCCCGCAAGGGACGCGATGTTGATGACATGGCCGCTACCGCGTCGCACCATCCGCTGCGCGGCGAGCTTGCTGCCCAGCACAACTCCGTACACGTTGATGTCGAGGATTCGCCGGGTGACCCGGTCCGGCTCGTCGATGACGCGCCCGGTCGGCATGATGCCTGCGTTGTTGATCAGCACATCGATCGGGCCGAGCTGCCGTTCGACCTCGTCGAGAAAGGTCGTGAACGATTCGGGATCGGTGACGTCGAGTTTGCCGTAGACGTCGAGCCCGAGTTCTGTTCCGGATTCCTTGACGGTCGTCTCGTCGACGTCGCCGATCGCAACCTTCGCGCCGAGGCGATGCAGCGCCGTTGCCGTCGCCAACCCGATTCCTCGTGCACCACCGGTGATGACGACGACTTTGCCTTCGACAGTCATTTGCTTCCCCCGAAGCCGAGACGGCGACGCAGGCCACGCGCACCGGAGGCACGCATAACAGCCATCGCGAACTTCACCTTGGGCGGTGAGTACGGGAACCAGATCAGTTCCTTTTGTTGCGTCGGCATTCGTGGTGTGGTGATCGCCTGGACGCGGCAGTACTTCCGCACACCGGCCGCGCCGCCCCATCGTGCGCCGACGCCGGACTCCTTCCAGCCGCCCATGGGCAGTGCGAAGCTGAACAGGTTCGCACCGGAGTCGTTGATGTTCACCGCACCAGCCTCCAACTGCCGTGCGACGCGGTCACCGCGCTCTTTGTCAGTGGTCCACACCGTCGCCGACAAGCCGTAGACGGAGTCGTTCGCCATCCGGATTGCCTCGGCTTCGTCGGCAACCTTCATGATCGGCAACGTCGGGCCGAACGTCTCTTCGCGGATGCAGCTCATCGAATGGTCGACGTCGACGAGGACCGTCGGTTCGAAGAAAGTGCCTGTCGCGCCGGGCTTTCCGCCCACCGTAACGCGAGCACCGGCCGCAACGGCTTCCTCGATGTGCCGGGCAACTATGTCGCGCTGGTTGGCGTTGGCAAGGGCGCCGACATCGTGGCGATACTCGCGACCGTCCTGGCCTTGCCGCAGTTCCCCGACATGTTTGGTCAGCTTCGCGACGAATTCGTCGTACACGGGCGCTTCGACGTAGACGCGCTCGACCGAGATGCAGACCTGGCCCGAGTTGAACAGGCCGCCCCATGCGATTCCGTAGGCCGCACGGTCGAGATCGGCGTCGGCAAGTACCAGTGCGGGATCCTTGCCGCCGAGTTCGAGGCTGTAGGGGAGCAACCGTTCGGCACACGCCTTCGCGATCGCCTTTCCGGTTCGAGTCGAACCCGTGAACTGGACGTAGTCGACGTTGTCGACGACGGCTGCGCCTGTCTCGCCCAACCCGGTCGCAAGTTCCAGTACCGGCGGCGCGCCGATGGCCTTCCAGCCACGAACCAGTTCCGCACCGCCGAGTGGCGTCACCTCGGACGGCTTGAGCAAGACGGCGGCACCGGCGATAAGGGCCGGAATCACGTCGAGGCCCGGCATCGCGAACGGGAAGTTCCATGGCGTGATCACGCCGACGACCTGATGTGGGCGGTACACGGTCGTCAGCTTCTTGACCATGCCGAGCGGGTTGTGCGGTGACGGATGCTCGTCGGCGAGGAACGCCGCTGCATTCTTTGCGTAGTAACCGATGAGATCGGCCACGAAGGGTGGCTCGATGCTGGCGTCGACCCGAGGCTTGGACGTTTCGGACTGCACAACATCGACGATGTGGTCGGCGTTGTCGAAGATCCAATCCTGCAGTTTCAGAAGCCATTCCGCGCGACCCCGTGGTCCGATCGCCTCCCACTCCGGCTGGTACAGCCGTAGTTCGCGGACTTTCGCCGCCACGTCGTCGGCTGTTTCGATGGGGACCGTTCCGACCGAGCGCCCGTCTGCGGGGTTGTGCACCTCGATGATCCGAGGGTCGGCTGTCGGTTTTGCGTCGGCTGTGGTCATCGTCGACCTCCTGCGTCATTGTGTCTTCGCTGTGATTCAACACACTCGACTATGAGATTGACACAATTTCGGCGCACTCGCTTGGCGCCCAGGTTCAAACGAGTGCTGTCCATTTGTACTTCGGATACAAACCCGGCGCGACAGCTGCGCTAGGGCTCATGTTTGTGCACCCGAAGCCCGGGTAAGCACCTGCCAAGAGTCGTTCGCTTCCCGGGAAACGGCCGACTCCAGGGCACGCCGGTTCAACTCCTGCAGCCGGCGCGCCCGACCCTAATTCGACCTAGCCGACATCCGCGGTCGCTCCGGCGTCGACGACCGGATGTCGGGTCACCGCAAACACTTCCACGATCTTCGCGCAGAAGGCAGGCAGATCGTCGGGATTGCGACTGGACACCAGGCCGTGATCGTCGACGACCTCCTCGTCGACGACTATGCCTCCCGCGTTGCGAATATCGGTCCGGATGCTCGGGTACGACGTCAGCGTCCGGCCGCGCACGACATCGGCCTCGACCAGGGTCCAGGCTCCGTGACAGATGACACCGACAGGCTTTCCGGCGGCGAAAAAGCTCTTGACGAAGTCGACGACCTCGGTGCTCTGCCTCAGCGTGTCCGGATTCGTTGTCCCTCCTGGCAATACGAGAGCTTCGAAGTCGTCGGCCGACACATCAGAGATTGCCCGATCGACGGTGAAGACGTCGGCAGCCTCGGTGTCATGGTTCATAGCCTGAATCTCGCCGACTTCGAGCGACACAAGTTCGGTCGTTCCGCCCGCATCGAAGATGGCTGCACGGGGTTCGGTCAGCTCGACCTGTTCGACGCCGTTCGTGGCGAGTATGGCTACCCGAATGCCCGCCAGTACGTGCTCCGGCACATCGGTCCGTTCGGCATCGGTCGTTGTTTCTTCGGTTGTCATTGATGTTGGATTCCCGTGGCCGCTCGCTCGGAAACCTGCAGGCCGTTTCGTCGTGGCGGATTCGGGTATGGCGGTGAACATGGCAGGCAAAGAAACCGAAGTCGAAGGATCGACAGGCGAATACAGCATCGACTCCGAAGATCAGCTTCAACCAGAGGACACCCTCGTGGATTCCGGGGTCGATGATGTTCTCGATGCGGGTATCGCTCCGGAGGAACGTTCTGCCGGGATCGACAAGTTCGGCGTCACGGCCGCTGAGCAGGCCGAAGGTGAGAGCCTCGACCGCAAGCTCGCGCAG
This sequence comes from Antrihabitans stalagmiti, assembly GCF_016482825.1. Lineage (GTDB taxonomy): Bacteria > Actinomycetota > Actinomycetes > Mycobacteriales > Mycobacteriaceae > Antrihabitans > Antrihabitans stalagmiti. The sequence goes on from NZ_JAEMNV010000001.1 coordinate 330,084, forward strand.
GAGGTCCCCGACGTCCTCGAGCAGGTTAGCGACGACGTCACGGATCTGAACGCGGTCGATGCCGAATTGCTGGACGAGGTCGACCCGATCGATCTGGAGGAGCAGGTGTGATGAGCGAACAGCCCGATAACGACAGCGAGACCCAGGCCAAGATCGATGAGATTCAAGTACCGCCGGAAGGTGGACACGAGCGCGACCGCGACCTTGCCGAGATCGTGAACAACATCGAAGAAAGCGTCACCGAGGAGCGGCGATCGGAAGGCAATCCTGGCAATGCCGACGATCGTGAGGCGACGGAACCCGTCGTCAGTGAGGATCAGGCGCCGGAGTAGCTGGGCCGACCACCAGCGGATGTGTCCGGGTGGACCGGCCGCTCTCGGAACCCAAACCTTGCGGGTCGGGCACTCGTGCCAGCATGGCGTCCAGAGCGTCCGGCCATTCGCGTTCGATTCGGGCATCGAGCGCGGCGATTCGATCGAGCAGTGGCTTGTGCTGGTCGGGCGGGCACGCTGCGATCAACGTCGTGAACATCGATCGCAGCCGACGTTGCACCTGAGTCGAATGCGTGCTGTAGTGGCGGACCTCGTCCGTCGCGACGGCAACGTAGTCGGCCCAGCTCTGCTGATAGCCGCGAATGCGGGACAACTGCGAATGTGCAGATTCGCGTCGCACGCGCTCCGCGAGCAGTAACAGCAGATCCTCGATGTGGTCGATCGCCTGTACCGCTCGACCTGGATCCGTCACGGCAGGCGAGAGGGCTTTGAGTGCGATGTCGACGATCGTCTGAAGGGCGGCAACGGGACTGATCATCGGGCTGTTCATCTCGCCGAACAGCAGGCAGTCGAGAAGTTGATGTTCGCGCACGCGTTCCGTGGGTCCGTAGATCGTGAACAGTGGTGATTCGAGTGCGACGAACTCGCCGATACTCGGTTCGACCGCAGCGTTCACACCCCAGCGGATGGCGAGGCGCTGGATGCGAGCGACGTTGACCGCCAACAGAACTCGACCGTCTGCAGCCGGCCGACGCAGGCGGATGGTGGTGGGTTCGCCGAGTGCGGCGGCGATCGGTTCGACTGCGGGCAGGTCGGTTGCGCGTTCGGACGCCTCGCCCGGGTAGGACCGCAGGATCGCGTCGCGACCCTGAGTCGCGGTCCACCGGAGCAAGCGGCCCGGGTTGAGGACCGACGCGACCTTTGCGACGAGCGCTATCAACAGGAAAACGCTGACGAAGGCCAGTGCAAACGCGATGACCGTGGATACGACGGGTTCCGAGGTCTCGCTGTCGAGCGCGAGATCCAACGCGATGATCAGCGAGAAGACGAAGGTGGACAGGAACATTCCGATCGACCACCGCAGCAGCGGATCGTGCTGCAGGATCGGCACGATCTTCACCGATATCTGCGCCGCGCCCGTCTGCATCGCCAGGGTCAGCGCAGTGAAAACCAAGCCGGTGAGGGTGACCATGCCGCCGGCGATGACGCTGAGCAGCGTCGCGGTCGACCCGTGATCGGTTCCGCCGCCGACGATGTCGCCTGCTCCGGTTGCCGCATCGGCATCGATCGTGACGAAAACGAACGCTGCAATGATCGAGGTGACAACCAAGACCATCGGTAAGCGCCACGACGGTGTCGGACGCAGGCGCTGTCGGGTCAGCCGCCAGCGCAACGCGGTCAGCAGAGCGTTGGGAGCGGTCTCCCGCGCGGGTAAGGCGGCGATCTCAGGCTCGGCCAGCAGTTGCGGCAGGTCCGCCGGTACACCGAAGCGCCCGGACACCGCTTCTTGCAGAACGATTTTCGCGCGAATCACGGGTTCTCTCAGCCGCTGTTCGCGGGCAACGGCTTTCGCGAACTTCCTCGGTTTGTTGGTGTAGCGCCATCGCGCCCACGGTGCGTTGGGTCGGCTCAGTCGGATGGAGCCGACGATGAGCAACGGGACGATGAAGATGCCGAGGAGTCCGGTCCACACTTTGCCTTTGAGCAACGTGATGACAACGAGCAGCAGTTCGATCGCCAAACCGACGAGAACAACGATCAGGTTGAGGGTGTTGGGATCCTTGCGGAAATCGTCGAAGTCACCGGACAATCCGATGGGGTGTAGACCGAGGAGAAACAGGGTCAGGATCGCGATCGCCACGAACACCGCGTCGATCGACGACCGGCCTTCCTCAGCCCAGTACACATCGCGCAAATGCAGTACCAGTGCGAATTCGTCCAGCACCAGTGCACTGCCGACACCGAACACCGACGCGAGAATGCAATTGGGGACCGGGGTTTCCTCGCTGGCGAGTATGACGAGGCCGAAACCCGACAGCAGCATCATCACGAGGCCGAACATCACGTGATGGATGTGCATGCCGCCGGGCGTGACATTTCCCGGCCACCAGGACACTTCGGCACGAATCATTCGCACGCTGAACCTGATGAACAGAAACGCGAGCAAAAATGCGACGAGCATAAAGAACAGGGGGAGTCGGCCGGTGTCGACGATCGCCTCCGAGAACCATCGGCTCATAACTGACAACTATGCGTCCGAAATCGGACCCGTGCAGCGCAAATGCCGGTTTGTCAGGACCGCAGTTCCCGCTGCCACAATGCCCACCGGATTTCGAGCAGCTGTGACGCATACTCGTATTACGGCAAACCTGCGGCACGTCGCGGCGCTGCATGGTCGGATTACTGGTCACAGAACCCGAAGGGAGACACGGTGGAGTCCGACGCGATGGACCCGAGCGTGTTTCGTTCGGTCGTTGCGCGATCGCCCGACCTTGTCATGCTGTCGGAATTCGTCTCGGGGCGAGTGCTTTATCTGAACCCCGCGGGTGTCCGTCTCGTCGGTCTCGAAGATCTCGACGACGCCTGTACCCGCCACACGGCGGACTTCGTGACGGCGGTCGGTGCGCTGTCGAACGCCGAACTCGAAGCAGGTCTTGCCGGTTGCGGCGACTGGTCGGGATTCAGCGAGGTCAACAACTTTCGGACCGGCGAGGCGATTCCGGTGACCATTGCGGTGTACGTACTGGTGCGCGACACCGCCGGACCGGCCCTGATCGTCACGACTGCGCGTGATCATCGTCATTCGCGGCAGCAGGAGCAGCGGCTCGAGCAGGCACTCGAAGCGGCGGCGCAGCGCGCATGCGAGCAACAATCGTTGGCCGCGCTGAGCGAGCTCGCCGTCGGTTCCGACCTCGACACCGTTCTCACTGCAGCGACCGCGGCCGCAGCAGCCATGGTGGGAATGGAATGTTCGTCGGTGTCCCGGATCGCCGCCGACGGGGAGACGCTGAACGTTCTCGCTTACACCGGACCTGCTCCTGCGCCGACGACGCTCGGTAGCGGTGCAGCGTCGCAGGCGGGATACGCGTGGGCAACCGGTTCGATCGTCGTATGTCCCGACAGAGCGGACGAAACACGCTTCGCGACAACGGGTATGGTTGCGCGAGGGCTGCAGAGCGGCATCAGTTTGCCGATCGGCGAAGACATCCTGTGGGGCGTGCTGACGACCCACAGCACAAGCGTGCGGTGTTACACACAGCGAGACCTCTCGTTTCTCGCGGCAGTCGCAGCGGTCGTGTCGGCTGCGATTCGCCGCATCGAACTGGAAGCTCGATTGCGGCACCAAAGTCTGCACGACCCTTTGACCGGACTTCCGAACCGCGTATTGGCATTCGAACGTATCGACGCGGCGTTGGGCGGCGCGCATGCGGCCGGGTCGCGCTGTGCGTTGTTGCTGATCGATCTCGACGACTTCAAGACCATCAACGACAGCCTGGGGCACAACGCTGGCGACTCCGCCTTGATAGGTCTTGCCCAGCGGCTCACCGCTGCGGTCCGCCCGGACGACACCGTTGCGCGCCTCGGCGGCGACGAATTCGTCGTCGTCTGCGCAGATATCGACAATCTCGAGGCGGCCATCGACATTGCCACCCGCATCAATACAGCGATCACCTCGGTCGACGCGGGTGACGCCGGATCGGTCAGCTTCAGTGCAAGTATCGGCGTCGCGATATCGGACGAATCCAGCACTCCGGACGATCTGATCCGCCGCGCCGATCAGGCGATGTACAGCGCGAAAGCCCTTGGCCCGGGCCAATACTCCGTCTCCGACGTTGCGTAGCGAACCTCAGACGAGTCCGCCTGCCCGCGCGACGGACGTCGGCATGCCGTGCCCGACGACGAAGACATCGATGATGACGTCCTCGTCGCTGTACCGCGCGAGCGGCACCAACCCCCCGGTCGAGTGCGCGACGGCATGGACTTCGTCACCGGTCATCGGATAGTCGGCAACGGGGTGTCGCCAGTGGACGAACACCACGGTGGCGCCGAATTCGGCGTGATCGACGGCGTCGTCGCAGGCGGTTCGTAAGGCATGCAGATCCAGGTAGTACCCGACCTCGCTGATCACGATCAGATCGAAACGTTCGTCGGGCCAGGTGTCGCCGAGCGCCCACCTCCGCAGTTCGACTCCGGCTACGTCCGCCAGTCTGGTCCGTGCCGACGCGAGTGCACTGTCGGCCACGTCGGTCGCCAGCACCCGGTTGCACCGCGTCGCCAGCGCTTCGGTCAGTACACCGATCGAGCATCCCGGCTCGAATGCGTTGCGGTAGGTGGGTTTCGGTAGTGCAGCAAGGGTGAGGGCGCGTTTGCGCTCCTCGTACCAGCGGGATCGAAACTCCCACGGATCGTGGTTCTTCTCGTACATGTCGTCGAAATAGCTCGGCGGCAGACTGCTTTCGTTCCGATCGCTGGTCATACGAAGAAGGTCTCCGATCGACCGGCGAAGCGCTCGAGGACGTGTGGCGGCAGGATCGGTCGATCGGCGGGATGCGTCGACGCCGCAATCGTCTGGCTGGAGTATTCGTCGATCGCGGCCAGCTTCGTACGAACTATCTTGGCCGGGAGCGCAAGTGTGCGAGCGCGATCGCTCGGTACCACGGAGTCGTCGGGATGGGCCCACTGAAACATCCACACGGGGAACTCGAGCAGGGTTGCGCCGCTACTTGTACATGCGGCCGCAGTGGCTCGCCCAACCGCTTCGTGGTCGGGATGACCGTCGTTTCGCCACGTCGTAGCGCACCACACGTCTGGGCCGGTCTCACGGAAGAGAACACCCCGAAGAGCGCTTGTCAGTTCGTCTTCGCGCGAGCCGACAGCACCGTCCGGAAACCCCAGTCGCGTGGGTGCCTGCGCGCCGACAACACGAGCCGCCCGCCGGGATTCCTCGATGCGCAGGCTTGCGAGTGCGCGCGGAGTGTAGGACGCCGAGCCCGGATATGCGCCTTCGCCATCGGTGACGATCACAACCGTCACCGGAATGTCGTTGCTACGCGCGAGCGCAATCAAGCCGCCAGCGCCGAGTATCTCGTCGTCTGGATGGGGGGCGACGACGACGAGCCGCTGACACGATTCGATCTCCAATGCCCGATGCTCTGCGCCCCAAGCCGTCCACAGGTGTGCCGGGGTGCCTTCGTCGTCGAGATCTATCAGCGGTTGTGCCACCAGGTGAAATCCTTTTCAGCTACGTCACGACCGAGGTCGGCCAGATCACGTTCGGCATGACTTTGTCGTAGATACACGGTCAGGTCGGCGACTCGGCGCGCGTGGGCTGGGTCGGCGCACAGCGGACCCGCTCCAAGAGCGCGACCTACCCGATCGATCGTTGTGGACGCTGCCTGTTCGACGACCGCGCGTGTGGCTCGTGCTCTGATCCGGGCCTGGCCGCCGCGGTCGTACGGGTCGCCATCGATGGCGTGGGCCGCCGTTTCCAGTGCGGCTGCGGCGCCGCGCAGTGCGACGGTGATGCTGCCAAGATGAGCGAGTGCGTGCTCGTCGGCCCGTCCGCGGGCTGCTGCCGCGTGCAGTACCTTCGCGACACCACACGCACTGCCGTACCAGCAGGCTGCCACTCCGATTGCGCCGTGCCAGAAGCCGGCACGGTCGATGTAGTCGCCGGCCTCGCCGACCGCTTCGGCGTCGGCGGCGGTGAAGTCGACCGCGCCGGAATCGGATGCACTCATGCCGACCGCATGCCAGGTGTCCGGTACGGGCTGAACGCCGGGCTGGCGGAGGTCGACCTCGAACAGCAGCCAGTTCTCGTCGCAGAGCGCCGTGACCAGGGCATGGGTGCACATCGTCGCGCCGGAGCACCACAGTTTGCGTCCGTCGAGTACCCATCGACCATTACGTCGCGTCGCGTCCAGCGCGGGTTTCGGAGGTTGCGCTGCCCACACACCCCACAGGCTGCCGTTCGGAATCGAACGCCCGGTGATCTCGGCGAGGATCGCCACCGCATCGGTGTGTGCTTCTGCCAAACGACCGACCACGGTGTCACGAAAGGAAAGCTGCGCCAACCTGTGCCAGCGCTCGATGGTGTGGCCTGCGCCGGGCAGCGGCAGGTCCAGCGCGCCTGCCTGTTCGGCTGCCAGGAGTTGTGTGGCAACGGTGTCGTGCGCTTCGGTGTCGTGCGATTCGGAGTCGTGCGGTCGGGTGGGGTGCGGTTCGGCACTGATCGAGGCGCTCATGCCGACAATTCCAACCCGCGGATGTGTGCGGCGAACCCATCCGGCGCTCGGCCGATCCGGCGGTCCGACGTGGTGACATCGGCGGTATCGGTCCATTCGATCCGCGCCCCGAGCGCGCTGAATCGGTCGACGAGATCGACGTCCTCACCGTTGCTGAGCTTGCGAAATCCGCCTGTACGCCAATAGATGTCGGCGCGAAACCCCAGATTGGCGCCGTGAATGTGCGGGTCCGGGTGATTTCGGTAGCTGCGTTCGTAGACAGGCGCGAGGTCTTTTGAGTGTTCGGACCACCGCACCCCGACGGTGCCGACGACAACTTCGACGCCCGCTCGAGCACGGACCAGTTGGGACGCCAGCCAGTCCTCGTCGACCTCGGAATCCGCGTCCGTCGTTGCGAACCAGGTGTCGGCTCTGCAGGTGCGCCCCGCGATCGAAAAGCCGACAGCTCGCGCCGCTCCGACGTTTCTCTCGTCGACAGCGAACGTGCTGACGCCGTCGCCCGCGATGTCGGCGGAACTATCGGTGCACGCATCGAGAACAAGTTGGACGTGTACCGGAACGTCCACCTTCGTCGTAGCTCGATCGAGCGCGCTCAGGCAGTGGGGGAGCAGGTCCTCTTCGTTGCGAACGGGAACAACGACGACGATCCGAGTGATATCCGGACGGATAAGACTGTGCGGCACAGAGTTACACCCCTCGTCGAAGATGCCGGCGGTCGGCACGTCCCGGCGTGCTTTCGAATACCCGTTCCGATCGTTGCGAAACCGAACGACCGTCCAGGTTGGCGCCGTGTTTCGGCGGGTACTCGGTAGCCATGGCAAGCGCACTGGACATCTACGTCGGCACCCATTTCGTCGGTTCGACCGGAGGCACCCAACTCATCAGGCGGATCGCAGCATCGCATCACGGTTCGACAGACGTGCTCGACAGGCTCGTACGCGAGATCGACTACGACCGCCGAAAACTGAGCGACATCATGAAGAAACTCGACATCACGCCGAGCCGTACCGCGGTGCTCGGCGCGTGGCTGGGTGGCCAGGTCGCAGGTCTGCAGCTGACTGACCGCGTGTTCGGACGGACGCCGCTGACCGCGCTCACCGAACTCGAAGCGATGCTGCTCGGCGTCGAAGGCAAGGCCGCGCTGTGGCGGGCGTTGCGGTTGCTGGCAAAAGAGGACGACCGCCTCGACAGTGCCGAACTCGACTATCTCCTTTCCCTTGCCGAAGGGCAGATCGCTGCGCTGGAAGCGATGCGGAGCGAGGTCGCTGTCGCGGTATTGAGGGAGGGCTAGTAAGAAGTAACCCCATGACCAAGACTGTTGTGATCACCGGCGCGAACAGCGGTATCGGACTCGGTATGGCTCACGAGTTGGCTGCCAGGGGCGCGACGCTCGTGTTGGGCTGCCGCAACCAGGTGAAGGCCGAGGCCGCGCGCACGGCAATCGTCGGGCGGACCCCCGGAGCCGAGGTGGACGTACTGTCTCTCGATCTGTCGTCCTTCGAGCACATCCGAACCTTCGCAACCGAACTGGCCGCACGTCACGACCATGTCGATGCGTTGATCAACAACGCGGGCGCCTCGCCGATGCAGCAGCACTTCACCGAGGAAGGCTTCGAAATGCAGTTCGGGGCAAACTATCTCGGCCCGTATCTGCTGACCCACCTGCTCCTTCCGCAATTGCAGGTTGCGGCCGCGAAGACAGGCGACGCACGGATCGTGCACCTGTCCTCGGTGATGCACAACATCGGCAGAATCGATCCGGAGACGTTCACCGGCTGCTCGCGGTACTTCGCTCTCACCGCCTACGCCCAGTCGAAACTCGGCAATCTGATGTTCAGTAACGCACTTGCCCGACGGCTGCCTGCCGGCATCACCTCGACTGCGATGCACCCCGGCGGCGTGGACTCCGAGGTCTACCGCGAGTTGCCGGCGCTCGTGTTGAAGCCCCTTCGCCTTTTTCTGATCTCGCCTGACAAGCCGAGCAAGCTGGGCGCCGACCTCGCGATCGGTGACCGCTATCGCGGACGCTCGGGTGAATACTTCACAGCCCAGCCGCCGGGCTTCGCGAGCCGTACCTCGCGCGATATCGGGAAGCAGGACGACCTCTATCGGCGCAGCGCTGCGCTGGCCGATATCGAGGCACTCGCGGTGCGCTGAGTCCAGTCGGGCGAACCCCATTGGTGTGTGCAAGAGTTCGACACATCAGTCGTCAGCTTCGGAAGGGTTTAGAAAGCGAATGAGCAACGATCCACAGGCTGTCACAGGGAAATTGCTCGACGCGCTCGTCGAGTTCATTCTGGCCGAGGTCACCGACCGGTTCGACGACGTTGTCGTCAGAGAGATCGATCTGGTGCTTGCCGGAGCAGATTCGATCCGACTGGGTGACGTCGTCGATCCGGCTGACGTGAAGGTCACCGCTCGCATAGGTGTCGATCAGGTCGGCGGCAGCGCTGTCGTCTCCCAACTCGTCGTTCCGTTCGCCGACGTCTTCTACAACCTCGAGGCCGCCTCGGAACACAATCTGGGTGACGTGATCGATCGAGATCAGGTCCAGGCACTCATCAATGCCGGACTCGGACTCACCACCGCACAGGAACGGCTGTTCGAGCGATTGACGTTGAGCCCCTTGGTCGCTCAGCTCGCATCGCGGTTCGTCGGATCGATCGTCGGTGACTTCGTCGCAGGCAACCGAAAGAAGGCCGAGAAACTACCCGGTATGTCGTCGATCTTCTCGGTCGGCGACAAGGTGGTCTCGACAGCCGCGAAAGTCGGCAAAGGTCAACTCGACGCCGTCGCAGGCATGGGTGCGCAGTACGCCCTCAAGCAGACCGAAAGCGCAGTCCGCGATCTGGTCAAGAACGGACCTGTCGAAAAAGCAGTTCTCGAAGTGTGGGATCTGCACGCGAACGAACCGGTCAGCGAACTGCGCCTGTACGTGTCGGAGGAAGAAAACCGCGAACTGGCCGAACTCGCGTACGGAGCGGCAATGTCGACGCGCAACAAGGAATACCTCCTTGCGCTCGTCGACGCGTGGATCGACACCTTCTTCGAGAACTTCGGCCAGTCAACCGTTCGCGAGTTGCTCGACCAGTTGGGTCTGAGTCGTGACGATTTGATCGCCGAAGCTGCGCGATTCGCACCGCCGATCATCGACGCGCTCATCGCCAACGGTGTGCTCGCCGATCAGCTTCGGCAGCGGCTGGAGCCGTTCTTCTCCTCCGACGCGGCCATCGCGATCGTCGCCGAGGGATAGCGCCTACGGGCGTTCGGTCCGCACGCGCCAGATCGATCGATCGCACACGACGACAAGTACACCGACCGTGAACCAGGCCACCGTATAGATGGTGACGGCACGGTCGGTGTCGGGTCCGTCGCCCCACAGAGGTCCGATGCGGACCCAGCCTTCCGTGACGTGAGCAATCAAGGTGATCAAGACGCTGCCGCCCGACCGTGCGAACAGCCAGGCGTAGAAGAAGGTGCATCCGACGGTCGCAAGGGACTCGATCGGCTGCAGCTCGAATTCGTCGATGAAGTACAGCGGTACGTGCCAGATGGTGACGAGCACGGCGAGAATTGCGGTGGCGGCGAACCGTGAGCGGCCGACCTCGAGCGTCGGCTGCGCGAAACCGCGAAACGACGGTTCCTCGGCGACCGGGCCGTTGAGCGGATCGATCATCCGTGCGGCGAACACGACGATCACCGAGTACCAGGCATCGAACTGATCGAACGACGGTGAAGTCGATGCCAGAGCGCTGCTCGTCGCGATCGTGAACGTGAGTACGGCGACCGGAATTGCGATGGCCGCGAGGTAAAGCCAAGGGCTGACTCGCCACTTCACGATGCGTGAGCCGAGTTGTCGCAAGCCTTCTCGGCCGTCGGCGACGCTGATCACGATGAGAGCCGCAATCAGCGCACCGGTCGGGAGAAACGACCCGAACGGGACAAGGGACCACGAGATCGCATAGGTGAGACCGAAGAATGCGACCATGCGGTGGTCGCGAACCCACGCTGCTGTCGATGTCATGCGTGCTCCTGCTCCCGCATCGAACGACAAGCATATTCCGTGGGGTCACGCGCGGGTCTGTATTTCCTCCAGCGATGGGCCGATGCGCAACGCTGTCGCCAGCAGCGGTTCGACGAACGCGCGCACTTCGGCTGCGCGGTGGTCGACCCTGCCGTGCACCTCGATCCACGGGACAGACTGCGCCGCAAGCACTTCCCGGAATCGCTGCTGCATGGCCCGGCGCAGATGCTCGCCGTCGCGGAGTCCGTCCTGGACGAACGGAATATCGTCGCCGGTCAACACATACGCCAGAGGTCGGTGCTGTGCGGCGCGTTCGACAAGGTGCTCGGGACACGGACCGACATAGCGTTCGTGCCAGATCGTCGTTGCGAGAGCGTCTGTATCGCAGACGAGCAACGGAATGGGTGTTCGCCGCCGCGCGTGTGTCTCGGACTCGATCTGGCGGTCCACGACGAGATCGAACTCGTCACTGCGCCACGGTCTATTCGGTCCGCCGGGGCGCAGGACGGAATAGGTGCGGCCGTATTCCGGAACCCACTCGGTGGCAAAGGATTCGGCAAGCGCCATCGCAAGCGTGGTGGAACCGGTCGACTCCGCACCGAGAACAACGACCCGCTGCGTGAACCACGCCCGCACCGACGGAGGGAGCTCGGCCCAGTTGCCGATGAGGTCGTCGCGTATCGCGGTGCCGGACACCGGATTGGTGAGTCGGCCGGGATCGACGTGCACCCGCGCGGCGTCGAGCCGGCGGGCCAATTCGATGCCGTAGGGCTCGCTGGTGAACACAGCATCGACAGGTTCGTCGAGTAGTTCTTCGATGATCGGCATGTGGAGATCCCAGATATCGGCGTCGTCGAAGTCGATCGGTGCGTCGTCGATCGCGCCGACCACCCGCGCGGTCGGATGCTCTTCTCGTAGCCAGGACACGCGAACATCGAGCGGGATGGTCTCGACCGACGCGCCGAGGATCTCGATCGTCAGCCGCTCACAGGCTCGCTGCGCCGTGCGAATCACGGCCTGGTGACCGGAGTGGAAGGGGTAGAACTTTCCGAGCACGAGTCCGTGGCGGAAGCGTCGACCAGCTCCGGCCTCAGACACGGACGAGGTCCGGTCGGCTGTCCTGAGCAGCGCGGCGCACAGCCAACCACTCCCGAAGAGCAAGCACGCACATGACGCAGAATCCGCCGTAGAGCAACGCCGTAATCCACAGGCCGGCCGAGAAATACAGCCACACGTAGGCGATATCCACCGCAAGCCACACCAGCCAGCTCTGCCACCAACGGCGGTTGAGCATGATCTGGGCGACGACGCTTGCGGCCATCGTCGCGGCGTCCGACGTCGCGACTGTCGAGTCGGTGAACTCGAGTAGCACCCACCGCACGGTGAGAGTCACCAGTACGAAAGCCGCAACGAGCGCCAGCACGGCGAGGCGCGGCACGCTCGAGACGAACGCCTCGTCGCGCCGCAGGTTCGCGGAGGCTTCACGCTGGCGGGTCCGCATCCAGTCGATCCAGCCATGACCGGCAAGGACGAGGAACACAACCTGTAAGCCGACCTGCGCGTAGAGGCCAGCGGTCCAGAACAAGCCCATGAACAGCATCGTGTTCGCGATTCCGATCGGGTAATTCCAGATGTTTCGACGCCACGCCAGCACCACACACGCTGCGCCCGTGACGAATCCCATGACCTCGACCCAATGTGCAATCCACCAGTCCTGCATGCCGATCACCTCGTCACGTCGATTCGATGTCCTTCGAAAACTCCCGCGGCAGATCGCGGCAGGTAGGTCCCGGCTCGTCGCCGGTACAGTTCCGCAGGCCGACCGCCTGCCGAGGACGACACCTTCCCGGTGCTGTCCAGGCCGTCACTTACTTGCCGGCGAAAGGTGTCCTTGGGGAGCGGGTTCTCGTAGACCGCCTCGTACAGGTGGCGTAGCTCGAGCACTGTGAACTGGTGTCCGATCAGGTTGTCGGGATCTACCTCGTCTGCGTACCGAGCACGCAGATCGGCGACAGCGAGCCGCACCATTCGTGCGTGGTCCCACGCCAAAGATTGGTCCGGTTCGCCGCCGGTAACGCCAACGAGAACGGCGTTGCCTGGCAGGCGATCTCGGGCGAGCGCCGTTCCGTAGGCCATGGACATGACCCAGCCGCGATAGTCGCGCGTCGGCTCGTCGAATATCGCGAGCTGATGCATCTGCACGTCCTCGACGCCGGCTTTGGTGCGCAACGCCCGTTCGGCCGCGTCGTGGGTGCGTTCGTCGGGGTGCACGAACGTCCCCGGCAGGGCCAGACCGTCGTGGGGTGACTCGACGACAAGTACGTGCAGTCGCGCGTCGACGACGGTCAGGACCGCGACATCGACCGCGAGCGAGGGTCTCGGATAGTCCCGCAATGTCTTGCCACTTGTGTTGCGCCATTCGGCCATGTCGGTACCTTAGCGCACAATTGAGCTATAGTTAGCGCAAATTCAATCTAAGGGGAAATTATGCGTACGGATATCGATCTCGATCGAGCTGCCGGAGTGCTGCTCGGTACCGCTGCCGGCGATGCCCTCGGCGCTGGGTACGAGTTCACCCACCCGACCGCGGAGCAGGCGATCGACATGGTTGGCGGTGGATCGTTCAACTGGGCTCCGGGGGAGTGGACGGACGACACCTCGATGGCGATCGCGGTCGCTATCGCGGCCAAGGACGGTGCGGACATCGGTCGGGGGAACGGACTCGACGCGGTCGCCGCTGGATTCGTCGACTGGTTCGACTCCAACCCGCCTGATATGGGCATCCAGACCCGATCGGTTCTCTCGTCTCGCTCGCAGTCCGCTGGCGAGATGGCCAGGTGCGCTTCGAGGCTCGGTGGCCGGACGGGTGGCAACGGTTCGCTGATGCGTACTGCGCCCGTGGCGCTTGCGTATCTCGACGACGAGGCTGGGTGTCTTGCGGCGGCCGCCGCGGTCAGTCGACTGACACACGCCGACCACCGCGCGACCGAGGCGTGTCAGATGTGGACGTACGCGATCAGGCATGCGGTCCTGCACAGCAGTTTCGACGGACTCCGCGAGTACGTCGGCAAGGCGCCGACAGCAGTCGCCGAATTCTGGTCCCCGTTGCTCGACGCGGCCGAGAAGGGCGTCCCGGCCGATTTCGCCAACAACGGCTGGGTAGTCCACGCACTTCAGACAGCGTGGTGGGCGATCACCAACACTGATGATTCCGGTCCCGCGCACCTCCAGCACGCCCTAGAAATGGCCGTGCGCGCCGGCGGTGACACGGACACGACAGCCGCGATCGCGGGTGGACTCCTTGGCGCACGGTGGGGAGCGTCGGCGGTGCCCGCACGCTGGCGTCGAATCCTGCACGGCTACCCGGGTTTTCGTGCTGACGACCTCGCCGGAATTGCGGTGCAGATTGTACTGAAGGGCAAGCGCTGATCAGTCGCGTTGGCCCGCTCCAGATTTCCGCTCACGCGTCGACGCGGAGATCCCGTTCCTTCCCGGTGAGCGGATCCCGGGTCTCCCAGAATGTCGCATTGGGTATGCCGAGGGCTACGGGATCGAAGATCGGGTCGACGCCATCCTTCTTCTGCTTCTCGTAGTCGCGGAGTGCTTTGTACGCGGGCTGCTGCAGGATGATGATGCCGATGATGTTCAGCCAAGCCATCAGGCCAACGCCGATGTCTCCGAGCGTCCAGGCCTCGCTGGCCGTCGAGACCGCGCCGATCGCGACCGACACCAGCACGAGTGCCTGAAGTAGCAGAGTCGCGTTGGATCCAACGGTTCCACCGATGAACCTGACGTTCACCGGCGAATGCTTACCGAGGACGAACCGCAGGTTGGTTTCGGCCATGTAGTAGTAGGCGATCAGCGTCGTCAGGCAGAAGAAGAGCAGCGATATTGCCACGAACGACGAACCAGCCCCGCTCCACAAGGTATCGAATCCGGTCTGGACGAAGGTCGGCCCGACTGCCACGTCAGCCGGCAGGATGCCTCCTTCGGCGATCACCCGGCCATCTGCGCTCTCGCCCTCGTACACCCGGTAAGCGCCTGTCGACAGGATCAGGAACCCGGTGGCGGTGCAGATGAACAGGGTGTCGATATATACCGCGAATGCCTGCACCAGGCCCTGCTTTGCGGGGTGCGATACCTCCGCAGCCGCAGCAGCATGCGGACCGGTCCCCTGGCCCGCCTCATTGGAGTAGATGCCGCGCTTGACACCCCACATAACCGCCGAACCGATGATGGCACCGAATGCGGAATCGATTCCGAGCGCGCTGGCGAAGATCGTACTGATCATGCCGGGAACCTCACTGGCGTTCATGGCCACGATGATCAACGCGAGCACGATGTAGATGATGGCCATAAACGGCACCACGATCGAGGCGAAGGTAGCGATGCGCTTCACGCCGCCGATGATGATGAACGCGAGCACGATCACCGTGCAGATCGCGACCCACCACGTGGAAACGCCCCAGGCGTTGTTCATCGCCAGGGCCATCGAGTTCGACTGCACACTTGGGAGAAGCAGACCGCAGGCAAGAATAGTGACAAAGGCGAAGATGTACCCGTACACCTTGAACGCGGGGGCCGCGGCGGTGTGAGACCATGCACGGCTCAAGTAATAAGCGGGCCCCCCGCGGTATTCGCCGGTGAGTGCGTCGCGAATCTTGTAGATCTGCCCCAGCGTGCATTCCACATAGGATGTCGACGCTCCCAAAAAGGCGACCACCCACATCCAGAACAACGCGCCCGGTCCGCCGAATGCGATCGCGGTCGCTACACCGGCAATATTGCCCGTGCCGACGCGTCCGGCCAGCGACATTGTGAGTGCCTGAAAAGACGACACTCCCGACGGCGATTTCTCGCCCTTCAGCATCAGACGGATCATTTCCGGTACTTGGCGGACCTGAACGAACCGTGACCTGACGGAAAAATAGACGCCGGCAGCCAGGCACAGATAAACCAGTGCATTGCTCCAGATGTAGCCGTTTATGGTGCTGAGAAGTTCGCTCACCAGGGACCTCGCTTCTTTCGAGACCGGACTTTTCGGGCACGTGCACAATGAATGTTCGCATCGCTGGAGTGCTCACGCTACGTCTACGTCACGACACGATCCAGCAGATGCTTCTGCGGTTGGCGCCGACACGCTTCCGCGTGGAGCGCGTAGTCGTCGCACGGGGCGTGAAATGGGCTGTATCGCAACATGATCGGTGGCTGGGGAGCCACACGGAAGGGTCTATCTGGGGGCTCAGTCCAGCAGGACGGTGTACCTGCCCCACTGCCGGCGTTTTGCGCGCCAGTCGGCGATCAACGCGACCATGTGGGGACCCGGGTCGAAAGTCGCGAGAGAACGGACGGCGGTCAGGGCATCCCAGAGGCCGGTTCAGGCGTCACGCGGCATAGCGGACCTCTATCGATGTCGCGGGACCGAGGGTAGAAGGTGGCGCCCGTCGCAGATCCGAAAAGGTCGAGGCGCTCGGTCGCAACCATCCCTACCAAAGCAAGAACCCCGCAGCCATTGCTGCGGGGTTTCGTTGGACTGTGTCCGAGGGGGGACTTGAACCCCCACGTCCGTTAATAGGACACTAGCACCTCAAGCTAGCGCGTCTGCCATTCCGCCACTCGGACTTACCTTCACGCTGTGCGCGCTGAGCTAGGTTATCCGATTTGTCGGCAGGGCCAAAATCGCCCCTGCTTTCCCACATCAGAGGTTGTGCGGTGGTAGTAAGGGACGGTGTCGACCTCACAAGATTTCCCCGCCCGAACAGCGTCCGATACCGAGCACGATGCCGCAGTGGGTGAGGTCGTCGACATCGTCAGTCGTTTGATTCAGTTCGACACCTCGAACACGGGTGAACTGGAGACGACCAAGGGCGAGCGCGAGTGTGCCGAGTGGGTGGCGAGCATGCTCCAGGAAGTTGGTTACGAGACCGAATACGTCGAATCCGGTGCACCGGGGCGCGGCAATGTCTTTGCGCGCCTTGCCGGTCGGGAGACCGACCGCGGCGCATTGCTCGTGCATACGCATATCGACGTGGTTCCCGCCGAACCCGCGGACTGGAGTGTGCACCCGTTCTCCGGTGCCGTCGAAGACGGCTACATCTGGGGTCGGGGCGCGGTCGACATGAAGGACATGGTCGGCATGGCCATCGCTCTCGCGCGTCAGTTCAAGGCCGAGGGCACGGTTCCGCCTCGGGATCTGGTGTTCGCGTTCCTCGCCGACGAGGAGGCGGGCGGAACGTATGGATCGCATTGGTTGGTCGAACATCGGCCGGATCTGTTCGAGGGAATCACCGAGGCGGTCGGCGAGGTTGGTGGTTTTTCGTTGACCGTGCCACGGCCGGACGGTAGCGAGCGGCGGCTGTACCTCGTCGAGACGGCCGAAAAGGGGCTCGGTTGGATGCGGTTGACCGCGAAGGCACGAGCAGGCCACGGATCCTTCCTCCACGAGGACAACGCCGTCACGATTCTCGCCAAAGCGGTCGCGCGGCTGGGCACCCACACGTTCCCGCTCGTGATCGCCGACTCGGTAGCCGAATTCCTGCAGGCTGTGGGGGAGGAGACGGGACTCGACTTCGACCCCGCATCCCCGGACCTGGACGGCACGCTGCAGAAGCTGGGCACGATCTCCCGCATCCTGGGAGCGACACTTCGCGACACAGCCAACCCGACGATGCTCAAGGCCGGCTACAAAGCCAACGTGATTCCGCAAACTGCCGAGGCGGTTGTGGATTGCCGTGTCGTCCCCGGTCGGCAGGCGGAGTTCGAGCGAGAGGTCGACGAACTCATCGGGCCCGACGTCGAACGTTCCTGGATCACCAAACTGGATTCGTACGAAACCACGTTCGACGGCCATCTCGTCGATGTGATGAACGACGCGATCCTCGCGCACGATCCGCACGGCCGTGTCGTTCCGTACATGCTGTCCGGCGGGACCGACGCAAAGGCATTCGCGCGCTTGGGCATTCGCTGCTTCGGATTCGCGCCGCTGCGGTTGCCGCCAGAATTGGACTTCGCAGCGCTGTTTCACGGAGTCGACGAGCGGGTACCTGTCGACGCCGTGAAATTCGGCACTCGCGTGCTCGGACACTTCCTCCTGAATTCCTGACCCACGGCTCCTGAACCGACACTCCTGACCACCACCGATCGAGTAACCACGAAAGGAACTGCACATGACGTACAACCCGTACGACGCACTGCCGAAACTTCCGACGTTCACCCTCACCTCGAGCGACGTCGCCGACGGCGAGCCGCTCGGTAACGACCAGGTCAGCGGCATTCTCGGCGCAGGTGGCCGCGACCTCTCGCCGCAACTGTCGTGGAGCGGATTTCCCGAGCAGACGAAGAGCTTCGCCGTCACGGTGTACGACCCCGATGCGCCGACCGCGTCCGGCTTCTGGCACTGGGTGGTCGCGAACATCCCGGCGTCGACCACATCGTTGCTGAAGGGATCGGGCACAGACGCGACGCTCGGCCTCCCGCAGGGCGCCGTGACGCTGCGGTCGGACGCTGGACTGAACCGCTACGTCGGTGCTGCTCCGCCCGCCGGACACGGCCCGCACAGGTACTTCATCGCAGTCCATGCCGTCGACGTCGAAGAGTTGGACGTCACCGCGGACTCGATGCCGGGCTACCTCGGCTTCAACCTGTTCGTCCACGCCATCGCGCGGGCCTACATCGTCGGTACGTACGAGGAAAAAGGGTAGAACGCGGATGCGCCGGGGTCAGCTCACGATCTCGGCGCCGACCGCCTCGGCGATGTTTGCATAACCGGCCTCGCGGACCTTTCGCGCGAGACCGCGGTGAATCTTGCGGGTCCAGAACAACCCGCCGTAGATGAACCCGGTGTAGCCCTGCAACAGCGTCGCGCCGGCAAGGATCCGCTCCCAGGCCTGGTCGACGGTCTCGATGCCGCCGACCGACACGATCGTCAGTTGCCCACCGACGCGCGCATGCAGGCGACGCAGCACCTCGAGCGACCGTTCGGCGACAGGAGCGCCCGACAGGCCGCCCGCGCCCATTTCGGCGACGAGGTCGGGGTCGGTCCGCAGGCCTTCGCGGCTGATCGTCGTGTTCGTTGCGACGATGCCCGCGAGTCCGAGTTCGACCGCAAGATCAGCGACGGCATCGACGTCGTCGTCGGACAGGTCCGGCGCGATTTTCACCAAAACCGGTACCGCGACGGTGTCGAGCACCGCGGTGAGCAGAGGGCGCAGCGACTCGACGGCCTGGAGGTCGCGCAGGCCGGGGGTGTTCGGTGAGCTGACATTGACGACGACGAAGTCGGACAGCGGGCCGAGCAGCAGCGCGCTGGCCGTGTAGTCGGCCGCTGCCTCCTCGGCTGCCACAACTTTGGTCTTGCCGATGTTCGCGCCGATCGGAATGCCGGTCCGGCGGCGCCGCAAGTTGTTGGCGGCGTTGCCCGCACCGTGATTGTTGAATCCCATGCGGTTGATGAGCGCGTGGTCCTCGGGCAGCCGGAAAAGGCGTGGTGACGGGTTGCCTGGTTGCGGCTGCGCGGTGACCGTGCCGATCTCGGCGAAGCCGAAGCCGAGCGGATCCCACGCGTCGACGCCCGCCGCGTCCTTGTCGAAACCCGCAGCGAGACCGAGAGGTGCGCGGAAGTCGAGCCCGAATGCGCTGGTCCGCAGAACCGGATCGTCGACCACCAGGATCTTGGCCAGCGCGGCGCGCAGCGGTGGGACGCGCGCGGTCAGGCGCATCAAGGCGAAAACGAGGTGGTGGATCCGCTCGGGAGGGATCAGGAACATCAAACGCAGCAAAATGCCGTACATGCCTCAGGTCCCGGTTTGCAGTGTCGAAACGTCGTTCGCGTCCGGTGCCGTCCACGTCCGTCGCCGCTTGAGCAGAACGCGCCTGCTGCCGTCGTGATACAGCCGTACGCGCGAGAGTTCCCAACCACCGAACTCTGCCTGGATGGCGAGCCGCATGGACGCGGTCACGCGGCTGACGTCGGGCGGAAGGCGCAGCGGAATGTATTCGTAGTCGTCGCCGGCAGCCGCGTCGTTGATGGCGGCTTCCCAGCTTGCGGGCATTGCGGCGCGGATCGTCACGTGCGACCTCCGATTCGTTGCAGACCGTCTCCGGTTGCCGAGCCGACCAGCAGCTCACCGGTTGTGCTGTCGACGACCACCGAGTTCGGCTGGCGCACGGTCGCCCAGCGCGCAACCTCGACAGGCGACCCGCTCGCCAGGTTGTACCCGACGACCTCGTTGGTTGCCGTCAGCGTCACCCACGCAATGTCCGCACGATTGTCGTAGGTGACCGCATAGGGCGACGTGCCAACGGGATACCGCTGCCGCAGGACCAACGAGTCCGCGGTGAAGACGAGCAGCTCACCGCCGGTGGTGTCGGTCACTAGAATACGTCCGTAGTGATCGGTCGCAAGATTTGTCGCGCCTTCACCGGCGCGTAATGCGAGTCCGAGCTTTCCACCGTCGAGATCGAGTTCGGTCAATGAAGTCTGACGCTTGTCGAGCGCGGCGAGCGCGCCGTCGACCGTAGCGAGCGCGTCTGCGGAGCTCAACCCGTCGATGGTCTCCGTGGAGCCTGCGTCCGGTCCGATCAATTGCACTGCGCCGGAAGCGGTTCCGACGGCGAGGCGGCCATCGGGTAGCACCTGTGCCGACAGCGCATCGCCGTCGACAGGCACGGTGGTGACAGCGCCTGACCGCACATCGACCCGGTCAACGTGTCCGGCACCGGGTACCAGTACCTCGCCTGGCCGCCCGGCGGCGACGGTGACCCCGCTGTCGACATCGACGGGCCGTGGCGTCGCACCGGGGGAGCGCGAATCGATCAATAGCAAGCCGGCATCGGATGTGAGTGCAGCAACAATTCCGGTATCGGAATCGAGTGTCATGGCGGAAATCGACGTGCCTGCGAGCTCGACCAGACCGGCCGGTACGGCAGAAACGGTGGGTGACACAGCGGCCGTCGCAGGTTCGATGGTTTGGGGATCGTCGCGTTCGGAATCCGAAGAACAGCCCGTGAGCAGCACCGATGCCACGACCAACGGAACGCCGAGCCGGTATCGCTTCCGCAAACGCACCCATACCTCCTAGACGACGCCACCGTTTCGGTAGTGCCCATATCTGATCACGTCGCCACGACAAACGAGACCGTGGGTGTTGCGGGGTGATTGCGAAGTCGCACACGGGCACACGGAATGGGGTTAACGTGGTCGGCGGTCGAAGCGGTCACATGGGTGAGATGGTCGGAGTTCCATTGGATACCAAAGCGACACCCGAGTTCACAGTCGAAGACATCAGCGTCGGTGCCTACGCGCACGGTTTCGGAACCAGCGGCGACGGACGCCCGTACGCATTTCGCGTGATCAGGCGAACCATCCACGTCGAGGTGTACCGCGAGGACCTCGATCACACCGTGCCCAATCAGGAAGATGTCGCAGCGCTCGCCGAAGCGTCGATCACCGACATCGACCTGAACGACGAACGCAGCATCGTCGCTCTCGTGCGCGACCTCGTCCACACGGCGGAACCGGTGGAACGAGAGGTCGCGAGCGAGTCGACAACGGTCCGTGCGTTCCTGAGTCGGATCAGCTCGGTAATCGACTCCATTTAGTCGCGTAGCTTGCGAAGCGACCATCGAGCTCTGGCCCCGGGTCTCGAAGAATGAGAGACACGGGCCAGCCCAGTACAGTTGAACTTGTGACGAGGACGACACCATCGCAACGTAAGCGCCCACGAGCACTCACCGTGGCAGTCGCCGGCATCTGCGGGGCTCTGCTGGTCGCGGCCGCAGGTTGCGGTAGCGATGTCGTCGACGCGTCGTCGTATTCGAACAATCGGTCCGCATCTCCGACGAGCGTCGCGTATCCGAAGGTGCCGTCCGCTGCCGACCTCGACGCCCTGCTCATCGGCGCGCTGAGCCGAACCATCTCCGACGACGAACGTATCGCGCTGATCGAGGACGGTGAAGCGTTCCGGAGTGCTATCCCGGATCTGTACAGGGCGATCGACGAAAATCCGAACGCCCGATTCAAGGTCGTCGATCCAGTCTTCGACAATCACGACGGCACACTCACCGCGACGTTCCAGCTCGACAAGGACGGTCGCGGCACCGACCTGAAAACCGCTGTCGTGCACTTCGTCGCGAGTGACGGACGGTGGAAGATCTCGCGAGACGACCTGTGCGGCATTCTGCGCCAGGCGAACTATCGCACCCAAGCCTGTGGCTGACGACCGAGGCGGCTCCGCCGCTCGTGAGTCTTTTCGGAGGGCGGGCCCACCGAAAAGACTCACGAGGCGCGTAGCGCCCTCGCCGTTTCTCGGTGCGCGATGTGAGTCTGCGTGTTCCTAGCCTGGGGACGTTTCGTCTATCGCGCCCGCTACGGCGTCATCGCGGTGTTCGTGATCCTCGTGTCCGTATCGGGCATCTACGGCCTCGACCTGTCGAAACGATTGAGCCAGGAGGGCTGGTTCGACGACACCAGCGAGTCGGTCAAGGGCTCCAAGATCGCCGACGCGACCTTTGGCCGGGAAACCGACGGCGACGTCATCGCGCTCTACACGGCGCCCGAAGGCAAGACGGTCGACGACCCCGAGATTCGGGCGCGCGCCCGCGAGCACTTCGAACGGCTGCTTCGCGACGAATCTGCGCTGATTCTGAAGATCGACAGCTACTGGGACACCGGCATCCAGAAACTCAAGGACGATTCCGGGAAGCACGCATTCGCCAGTATCGGACTTCGCCGCGAAGGATCGGTCACGCTCGAGGACTACAACGCGATCAAGGGTGACCTGCCCATCGACGGGCTCACGTTGCAGTTGGCCGGCGTCCAACCGGTGGTAGACGCGCTGAACGAGGGTATGCAGCAAGACATTCGACGTGCCGAGATCATTGCGCTGCCGTTGGTTGCTCTGTTGCTGTACTTCGTGTTCGGCGGCGTGGTTGCAGCGCTGCTTCCGGTGCTGATCGGTGGGATGACCATCATCGGCTCTCAAGGTTTGATGCGGCTGATCACCAACGTGATCGACGTCAATGCCTTCGCTACGGCAGTCGTCACGTTGGTCAGTCTCGGTCTTGCGATCGACTACGGACTATTCGTCGTGAGCAGATTTCGAGAGGAAGTCGCCCAGGGCAGATCGATCGAGGACGCCGTCGCCCGCACTGTGGCAAGTGCGGGCCGGACCGTCGTATTTTCGGCGTCGATCATCGTCGTCTGCCTCGGTGGTCTGCTGATCTATCCACACGGCGTCCTCAAATCGGTCCCGTACGGCGCAATCAGCTCGGTCGTGCTCGCGGCAGGCCTGTCGATCTCCGTGCTGCCCGCCGTGCTCGGCATCCTCGGGAAGCGGATCGACCTGCTCAGCTGGAAGCGTTTCTCGCAGACCAGAACTCCCGAGCAGATCGACGCCGGCTTCTGGTCTCGACTTGCGACGTGGGCGATGCGACGGCCCAAACTCATCGTCTTCCCGATCATCATCGGACTCGCCGCGTTGATAGTTCCGTTCGGCGGGATGGAATTCGGCGGTCTCAGTGAGCGTTACCTGTCGCCGAGCGATCCCGCGAGGGTGGCGCAACAAGACTTCGACCGAATGTTCCCGCAGTTCCGGACCGAACCGCTGCGTCTGGTCGTGCTCGGTGCCGACAACACCCAACTCGGAGAGATCCGTGCGCAGGCGAGCGACATACCCGGTCTGACTGGACGTTTCGAGCCGACAGCCGCGACGAAGGACGGCGTCAACGTTCTCGAGGCCGGCCTGGTGAACAAGATCGATGCCGACGTCGTGATCGACAGAATCCGAGCGCTACCGGAGCCGGACGGCGTCCAGGTACTCGTCGCCGGTATCCCCGCGCTGGAATACGACAGCATTCGAGGTTTGATCAAGCGGCTGCCCTGGCTTGTCGCCATTCTGGTCGCGGCATCGCTGCTGCTGATGTATCTGGCATTTCGCTCGATCGTGTTGGCAATCAAGGCAATTGTGATCAGCGCGCTGAGCCTCGGTGCGACGCTGGGACTGTTGACGTGGGTCTTCGTCGACGGTCACTTCTCGTCGCTGCTCAACTTCACACCAGGTCCGATCATGTTCGCGGTTCTCATCGTGATCGTCACGGTCGTATTCGGTCTGTCGACGGACTACGAGGTGTTCCTGATGTCCCGCATGGTCGAAGCGCACGACCACGGCGCCGACACAGAGGAGGCAATCCGTTACGGCATCGCGCGGACGGGTGGTGTGATCACAGCCGCCGCGTCGATCTTGATCGTCGTCACGGGTGCCTTCGCCATGTCGGACCTCGTGCTGATGAAATGCCTTGCAATCGGCATGATCGCCGCACTTCTGCTCGACGCGACCATCATTCGGATGCTGCTCGTTCCCGCGGTGATGAAGATGCTGGGCAAGTGGTGCTGGTACGGGCGAATCTCGTTGCACCACAAGGTCAACGGCGAGGCAACACCAACTGCGCGCCCGTCTCCGGATGCGCAAGCACTTCCACTGGGTGGTCGTAGACCCTCGTAAGCAGTTCCGAGGTAAGAACTTTGCGGGGTGGCCCGTCGGCGACCATCCGGCCCTGCTCCAGTACTGCGACGCGGTCGGCGTAGGCCGCCGCCAACCCGAGATCGTGCAGGACGACGACGACGGCGACGCCGGTCGCGGCTCGCTCTCGGGCAAGACGCATCACCGTCTCCTGGTGGGAGAGGTCGAGCGCGGCGGTCGGTTCGTCGAGCAGCAGTGTGCCGGTTCGTTGGGCAAGCACACGTGCCAACGCGACGCGTGCACGCTCGCCTCCCGACAACGCGAGAAAGGGTCGGTCGGCGAGATGGCCGACGTCGCAGATGGCGAGTGCTTCCTCCACGCGAAGGTCGTCCTCGTCGCGCAAGAGAGTTCGACTCCACGGTGATCTGCCCATGGCCACAACCTGTTTCGAGGTGAACGCAAAGCCGATCGTGTGGCTCTGCGGTAGCACCGCACGACGCTGGGCCATCTCGACCGGCGTCCACGACGACAACGGCCTACCGTCCAACTCGACGTGACCGGATGCGGTCGCTTGCTCGCCCGCGAGGGCAGCCAACAGCGTCGACTTACCCGCACCGTTCGGTCCGACCAGCGCGACGACTTCGCCTGCGACAACGTCGAAATCGATGTCGGTCAGCACGCGCCGGTCGCGGCGGTCGACGGCGACGCCGACCGCGCGCAATGTCACACCGCCCGGAGCGGTCGCCGTTGGGACGTCGATCTGCGCGACAAGAACACCTTTGAGTCGGACGAACCGTGACGCCATCACGCCCACCCACCCTGCTGGGCTCGGGTTCTACGCAGCAACCAGAAGAAGAACGGTCCGCCGACGAGAGAGGTCAGCATTCCGAGCGGTAGGTCGGCGTTGTCGACGAGGGTCCGTGCGCCGATGTCGGCGGCAAGCAGAACGATCGCGCCGCCGAGTGTGCTGACCGGGATCAGCACCCGATGTGCCGGTCCGACAAGCATTCTCACCAGGTGCGGCACGACCAGCCCGACGAAAAGGATGATGCCGGTGAAGGCGACGCTGGATGCGGCGAGGATGGCTACGATGACGATCGCGACCTGGCGTAGTCGTTCGACGTCGACGCCGAGGTTGCGTGCCGCGGTCTCGCCGAGAGCAAGTAGGTCGATGCGGGGGGAGATTATGGTCGCGGCAACGATGCCGACCAGGGCCATCGGGCCGACGATCACAACCGCTTCCCACGTCGCGCCGTTGAGGCTGCCCAACTGCCAGAAAACCACTTGATCGCGGGCAGCGGGTGTCGCGACGAAGGTGAGGAAGGCAATGACACCACCGGCGAACGCGTTGATCGCGATGCCCGTCAGAATCAGCGTCACGACCTCGGTGCGACCTTCCGACCTTGCCAATAGATAGACGAGAGCGGTCGTCGCGAGTCCGGCCGCGAAGGCGGCCGCTGCAACGGCCCAGCCCGCGGCAAACGCGCCACCGACGACGATCACGGTGCTCGCACCCACCGCGGCGCCCGCCGATACGCCGATCACGCCAGGTTCGGCGAGCGGATTGGCGAAGACGCCCTGCAGCAAAGCGCCTGCACAGCCGAGTGATCCACCGACCAGTATCGCCAACACAACCCGCGGAAAGCGGACCTCCCACAGCGTCACTTCGCCGGCCGGATGTGCGGGCATCGGTCCAAGGTCCAGATGCATGCGGTGCGCGATGCTGCCGAGGACCTCTGCCACTGTCGTCGGAACCTGGCCGAGGCAGGCCGAGACCAACGCGAGGACCAGCACCAGGACAGTGAGGCCGACGATCGTTGCCGTGGTTCTGCTGAGCGAGACCTTGGGGGGTTGCGCGGTTTTGGGCGCTCTGTCGCGCAGCCGGAACTTCGTCGCCATCAGGACTTCGGCGGATAGATCGCGTCGGCGAGTGCAGCAACTACGTGGCCCGTGTTCGGACCGAAACTCAGCAGCACGCTGTCCTGCATGTCGACGACCCGCTTGTTGCGCCCAGCGGGGGTCTGGGCGACACCGGGAATCTTTTCGAGTCCGTCAGGGCCGCCGATCGATTCGAGTCCGTCGGTCATGAGGAGAAACACGTCGGGCGCGGCTGCGATCAGGGCCTCGCTGGTGACCGGTACGAACGCCTGCGTTATGCCCGAGGCTGTACCGGCGTCGACCGCGCCGAGCGCTTCGATGAGCGAGTCGGCCCCTGAGCCTTTTCCGGCGAGCATCGTGAGCGCCGTACTACGCAGATAGAGAAACGCGATCTTGAGCGGTGGGTTCGGCGCTGCAACAGCTTTGGTCGCGTCCGCGATCTCTTTGCTGCTTCGCTCGGCGAGCGCCCTACCCTGTTCCGGAACGCCGAGTGCCGCGGCGACAGCTTCGATCTGCGGCGCGACGCCGTCGAGGGTGCGAGTCGGATCGAACAGCACGACAGGCACTCCCGCCGCACGTAGCTGGTCGCGAACCGCGTCGGGTCCGATTGTGGTGTCGGACAGGAACAGTGTCGGGCGAAGGGCGAGAATCGCTTCCGTCGCAAGCGAGTTGCCCGCCGGCGTCACGTTGGGGACGTCCTCGACCGCAGGGAACGCCGCCGCAGTACTTCGACCGACCAGCCGGTCACCCAGACCGAGCGCGTACACGGTCTGGGCAAGCGTGCCGTAGCGGTCGGCGGCGACAATCCTGCTGGTGTCGGTGATGGTCACGTCGGTGCCGTCGAAACTGCGGACGGTCACGGGAAGGTTCGATACCGGTGCGGTCGCGATCGGCTCCGGGTCGAGTGTCGCAAGTTTCGCCGTGGTCGCGCCCGAGAGGTCGGACGAGCCCGCCGGGCTGTTCGTCGTGCAGCCCGTGAGCAGTACAGCCGAGGCCAACCCGATGCTGCCGAGAATCATTCGGTAGCTCTTCACCCGGAATTGGCGGCTCATACCTGACCTTTCGTCTGCGGTGCAATCGTGCTGCGGTGCGATCGTGCGCGTACGAAACCAAACTACGGTCTCGCAACCGACGATGGTGCAGCCAGACTATGAACGCAGTCTTAAACGAGCAGCCGCGTCCCTATGCGCTGACGTCGTCCAGCGCTGCTGCGATCGCGCGGGGGAGTTCGAGTTCCTCCGCAGCGAGTACGCCGGTCAACTGCGCGCTGTCGCGGGCGCCGACGACGGCCGTACACACTCCAGGCCGATCGCGGACCCACGCGAGTGCGACTGCGAGGGGTGACGTTCCCAAGCCGTCGGCGGCTGTGACGACGGATTCGACGACCCGGCTCGCTCGGTCGGTCAGGAGTTCATGAATGTCGTCGCTGCGCTGCTCGTCGGCACCGCGCGAATCCGCCGGGGTGCCCGACCGATACTTGCCCGTCAGGATGCCGCCGGCGAGTGGTGCCTGCGCGAACAAGCCTGCACCGTGGTGGCGCGCACTCGGCACGAGTTCGTATTCCGCCGAGCGGTCGAGCAGCGAGTACGAGTTCTGGGCCGAGATCAGCGTGGTCGACACGGCTCCGGCCAGGGTCGCGAGCTGCCAGCCGGCGAAACCGGTGACGCCGACATAGCGTGTGCGTCCCGACGTCACGGCGTAGTCGAGCGTTGCGGCGACCTCGTCGATCGGGGTCTGGTCGTCCCATGCGGCCATGTGCCAGATGTCGAGGTGATCGGTACCCAGCTCGGCAAGGGTGCTGTCGAGCTGGCGTAGCAGGATGCGGCGTGAGGAATCGATCCGATGGATGCCCTCGCTGGAGACGTCGATGCCGGAACTGCCGCCGATGACAAGTTGGTCGCGGGGGACCACGTCGCCGAGCAGCTCGGCGAGAATCCGCTGCGCGGTGCCGTTCGTGTAGGCAGGCGAGGTATCGACGAAATTGCCCCCCGCCTCCGCGAATGCCGATAGCTGGGCCGCAGCCTCGTCACCATCGGTTTCCCGGCCCCACGTGAGGGTTCCGAGTCCGATTCGCGATACCCGAAGTCCGCTGTTGCCGACAGTTCGCTGCTTGATCACCGCGCCAGCGTAGTCGGCCATACCGGACATCAGCGCAGCAACCGAGCAATGTCACAACGCGAACGAAGGTCGGCGCCGGGTAGGGTCGCGGGCGTGAAACGTGTGCTTAGCAGGGGTAATTGGGTCGTGCAGGATTTATCGGACAAACGAGTCGGCCGTTGATCGGCGAATCGATGACCTGGGTACAGGCCATCATCCTCGGCATCGTCCAAGGTCTCACCGAGTTTCTCCCGATCTCGTCCTCGGGTCATCTGCGCATCGTGTCGGAGGTCTTCTTCGGCGACGACGCAGGCGCGTCCTTCACAGCCGTCACGCAGCTCGGCACGGAGTTGGCGGTACTCGTCTACTTCGCCAAGGACATCGGCCGCATCGTGATGGCGTGGTTCCGGGGACTACTCAACGAGGAACATCGCGATCTCGACTACCGCATGGGCTGGTACGTCATCATCGCGACCATCCCGATCGGCGTGCTCGGGTTCCTGTTCAAAGATCAGATCCGCACCGGGGCACGCAACCTGTGGCTGATCGCAACGATGCTCATCGTGTTCGCGCTCGTGATCGCCGCCGCCGAGCACTTCGGTAAGAAAGAACGCCCGATCGAAAAGCTGACGACCCGCGACGGTCTGGCTATGGGTTTCGCGCAGTGTCTTGCGCTCGTGCCAGGCGTATCGAGGTCGGGGGCGACGTCGAGTGCGGGTCTGTTTCTCGGCCTCTCGCGTGAAGCCGCCGTCCGCTTCTCGTTCCTGCTTGCGATCCCCGCCGTGACGGCGTCGGGCTTGTTCAGCCTGCCGGACGCGTTCGAGCCTGCCGGTGAGGGACTCAACGCGAGCGGTGCCCAGCTGCTCGTCGCAACCGTCGTTGCGTTCGTCCTCGGCTATGCGTCGATCGCGTGGTTACTCAAGTTCGTCGTGAATCATTCGCTGTACTGGTTCGTCGGCTACCGCATCATCCTCGGTGTCGGCGTCCTCGCATTGCTTGCCACCGGAGTCGTTTCGGCGACGTAGGCGGCTACGCCGCTCGTGAGTCTTTTCGGAGGGCCGCACCTCCCAAAAGACTCACGAGGCGCGGAGCGCCCTAGGCTTGCGGAATGACCGTGATCTTGCTCCGGCACGGGGTATCGACCTCGAACCTCGCCCACACCCTTGCCGGTCGCTCACCCGGAATCGAGCTCGCCGACCGCGGACGTGAGCAGGCCACGGCACTCGTCGACCGGCTCGGGAGCCTGCCGATCGAGGAGATCGTCCGCTCGCCGCTGTTGCGGTGTGAGCAAACAGTCGGTCCGCTGGCAGCGAAACTGGACCTCACCCCCGTGGTCGAAGAACGTCTCGCCGAGGTCGACTACGGCGAGTGGACCGGCCGCGTGCTGAGCGAACTGTTGAAGGAACCGCTGTGGAAAGTGGTTCAGCGCCATGCCTCTGGTGCCGTATTCCCGGGTGGTGAAGGTCTCGCGGAGGTGCAGCAGCGCGCTGTTTCCGCGATTCGTCACCACGATTCGCGGTTGGCAGAACACCATGGTCACGACGTCCTTTGGGTCGCCTGCACACACGGTGACGTCATCAAGTCCGTGCTGGCGGACGCACTCGGGATACATTTGGACGGGTTCCAGCGCATCGTCGCCGAGCCTGCGTCGATCAGTGTCGTCCGCTACCTGCCGACCTCGCCGTACGTGTGGCGAATCAACGACACCGGGACCGACCTCAGTGCGCTCGCGACAAAAGCTGCTCAACCCGCTGCGGCGACGTCTGTGCCCGGCGGCGAGGTCGGTAGCGTTGCCGATGCGGATAATGGAGCAGAGGGCAAGTAGTTTCGTTTCGTCCGACCGGGTTCAGGAGGTGCAAGTGGCACGCGCAATCCATGTATTTCGCACCCCCGATCGCTTTATCGCCGGAACAGTCGGCGAGCCAGGGGATCGGACGTTCTACCTCCAAGCGGTCCACGACGCTCGCATAGTGAGTGTCTCGCTGGAGAAGCAACAGGTTCAGGTGCTCGCCGACCGAATGGGTCTGCTGCTCGAAGAGGTGCATCGGCGGTTCGGCACCGAACTTCCTCCCGAAGACACCGAATTGGGCGACACCAGCCCGCTTGTCATGCCTGTCGACGCCGAATTTCGAGTCGGGACGATGGGTCTCGGCTGGGACGCCGACGCGGGTGCGGTGGTTGTCGAACTGCTCGCCGTCACCGAAGCCGAATTCGACGAATCCGTCGTCCTGGACGACGCCGAAGAAGGTCCGGACGCGGTTCGCGTGTTCTTGACGCCGATCCAAGCGCGCCAATTCGCGCTGCGGTCGGAGAAGGTCATCGCGGCAGGACGTCCGCCGTGCCCGCTGTGCGGCGTACCGCTGTCGCCGGACGGGCACATGTGCGTTCGGACAAATGGCTACCGCCGCGGCGAGATCTTCGGCAACGGACCCGAGTTCGGTGAAGAGTCCTGACGACTCGGCCGTCGACTCCATGAGATCGGGCGAGCTGAAACTGGTCGGGCGCATACTTTCGGCCAGCAACGTCACCTTGGTCTGTGAGGCCGAGGTAGACGGTGGACTTGTTCGCTGCGTCTACAAACCGGTCCGCGGTGAGCGACCGCTGTGGGACTTCCCGGACGGAACTCTTGCCGGTCGCGAGGTGGCGTCCTACCTGGTGTCCGCGGCGCTCGGCTGGGGCGTGATCCCGGAAACCATCCTGCGCGACGGACCGTTCGGCCCCGGCATGGTGCAGCGCTGGATCGATACCGTCGACAGTCGCACCGACGAGGGCACCCGCGTCGACATCGTCGACCTAGTACCGCCCGATGCGGTGCCGTCGGGGTTCCGGCAGGTCCTGCGGGCGATCGACGGCGACGGCGACGATGTCGCGCTCATTCATGCTGACGACCCGCGTCTGCATCGTATGGCCGTTCTCGACGTGCTGATCAACAACGCGGACCGCAAAGGCGGCCACGCATTGGAAGGCCTCGACGGCGAGGTGTACGGCGTCGACCACGGAATCTGCATGCACCAGGACAACAAACTTCGAACCGTGCTCTGGGGTTGGGCAGGCGAGGCCATCGACGACGCGTTGATTGCCGATGTCGTCGACTTCTCGACGCGGCTTCCGGGTGCGGTCGCCGACGAATTGGCAGAGCATGTCACCGATGAGGAGATCGAAGCACTCGCCACCAGGGTGACGCGGCTGATCGAACGTCCGGTGATGCCGAGACCGTCGTCGCAGCGCCCGATCCCATGGCCCGCATTCTGACTACCAGGCCTCCACTACGCTGCTTTCTATGCAGTCTTGGTCCGATGTCGCCGTCCCTTCCGTTCCGGGCGAAGGCCCACCCCTGCGGTTGTACGACACCTCCGACCAGCGGGTGCGACCGGTCACAGTCGGGCCGACGGCCACGATGTACGTCTGCGGCATCACACCGTACGACGCGACGCACCTCGGCCACGCCGCCACGTACCTGACGTTCGACCTCATCAACCGGGTCTGGCGAGATGCCGGCCACGACGTGCACTACGTGCAGAACGTCACCGACGTCGACGATCCACTGTTCGAACGCGCTGCCCGCGACGGCGAAGACTGGATGGTCCTCGGTATGCGCGAGACCGCCCTCTTCCGCGAAGACATGGAAGCGTTGCGTGTGCTCCCGCCGCGGGACTACGTCGGTGCCGTCGAATCGGTCAACGAAGTGGTCGCGTTCGTCGAGAAGTTGGTTGCCTCCGGCGCCGCGTACGTGGTCGACGACGCAGAGTTCCCCGACGTGTACTTCCGTGCCGATGCGACCGAGCAGTTCGGCTACGAATCCGGCTACGACCGCGAAACGATGGATCGGCTGTTCGCCGAGCGAGGTGGCGACCCGGACCGACCAGGCAAGCGTGATCCGTTGGACGCGCTGGTATGGCGGGCCGTACGTCCGGGCGAGCCGTCGTGGCCGTCGCCGTTCGGCCAAGGCCGCCCCGGTTGGCACATCGAATGTTCGGCGATCGCGCTCAATCGGATCGGTGCCGGATTCGACGTGCAGGGTGGTGGCAGTGATCTGATCTTCCCCCACCACGAATTCTCGGCTGCACACGCGGAAGCTATTGTGCCGGAACGTCGTTTCGCGCGGCACTACGTGCACACCGGCATGATCGGACTCGACGGCGAGAAGATGTCGAAGAGCAAGGGCAACCTGGTGTTCGTGTCGAAACTTCGCTGCCAGCAAGTAGATCCACGCGCAATTCGGCTCGGCCTGCTGTCCGGGCACTACCGCCAGGACCGACCGTGGACCGACGAGGTACTGGCCGACGCACACACTCGGGTGAAGCTCTGGCAGGACGCGGTTGCGCTCGAGGCGGGTCCGTCCGCCACCGATACCGTCGCCCGGCTGCGTCAGCATCTCGCCGACGACCTGGACACCCCGAAAGCGCTTGACGCCATTGATGGTTGGGCGCATCAGGCGTTGACCTACGGTGGCGGCGACGCTGCTGCTCCCGGTCTGATCGCCGACGCGGTCGACGCTTTGCTCGGGGTTGCGCTGCGCTGAGAGCAGCTAGCCGGTCTCGGCCTTCCTTGCCGTGTGGACGTTCTTCGCGATCTCGTCCAGGTGTGTGTCCCACGTCCCGCAACAGCCACCCCACATGTCGATGTGCGGGTACTTCCGAGCCAGGTCGCCCATAAGCTCACCGAGCTCGACGGGGTCACCCGACTCCAGGCGACCGAGGGTGCAGAGCGAAATCTTGTCCATCATCGCCGCATTGGGTCGCAGGCAACGCACTCGCTCGAACCACGGGCCTGGCTCGATCGCCGGGATGAACTCCAAGGGGTGTGAGCAGTTGACGCCGTAGAAGGTGGGCCGAGCCGCACCGGTCTGCGCATCGATCGCTTCGATCGCCTCTTTCAAGCTCAACCCGGACGCGAGCCGACGTGTGCTGTTGTCGAGGGTGAACGAGACCGACAGTGGCAACCCGACAACCGCTGCTGCGCGGGCCAACCCGACTACCTCGGGCACATCGTTGAAGGTCATGGCTTCGACCAGATCGACGCCGGCCGAGGCCAGGTTGGCGAGCTGGGTGCTGTGGTAATCCTCGGCGTCGTCCGCGGTGATAGCCCGGTTGACCTTGTACGCGTCCCCGCGGGGACCCACGATGCCGGCGAACAAGAGTGCGGGGATCTGCTCCCGGAAGGGCTGGGCTACTTCGCGGAGGAACTCGATCGACCGCAACTGCATGTCGGCGAGCGAGTCGGCGGAATACCCGAGCAGCGAGGCCCAGTCCGGACTCGCGCGGTAATCGAGGCCACCCATCACAACGCCGAACTTGTGACGGGCCGCGGTCTCGAGATATCGGCTGTACATTCCGCGGAGTTCGGTCATTGCCTGCGGGTTGTCCAGCAAAGGGAACATGGCAAATTCCGGGAGTTCGTACCCGTACTTGTACATGATCTCGGTTTCCTGGCCGCCCTCGGTGAGGTAGTTCAGCCCGGAAAGCTGTTGTGGAAATTCTGCGGCCATCCAAGCTCCTCAGGCCAGACCCTACACTCGATTCTGACACAAAGGACGAAACGTCGGATTCTCTTCGACCGAACTTCGGCCGGCAGAGGAGAACTCAGGGAACTCAGGCGAACTCCAAGCCACCGACAGCCGGCGTCGGGACACGGCGACGCAGCGGTGAGCCCAGGGCCTCGGCGAGATCGGAACCATCGTGCTCGGCCAGCAGTTCGCCGTTGTCCCACACCAACAGCGCTGCACTCACGGTGTTCTCCGCTGTCGAATGGGCGAGATCGTAGTGCGCACAGCCGGGGACATCGGCGTAGGTGATCCACAGGTCGTAGCCGGTCATAAAGAGATCGAGATCGAATTGCACACTGAGACCGAGCAGTTCGCTACGGCCGTTGTCGTCGACGCCTGCGAACGCCTCGTCCAACGCGAGCAGCCGCGGCGAGTGCGGGTCCGCGGACGACAACATGACGTGCGCTGCCGCGAACAGTGGCAGATGCAGCGACACCGACTGCTCGCCACCGGACAGCGCGCTGTGTCGCGCCACCGTCAAACGCTCCTCGGTGCCGTCGCCGGAAAGCAAGGTGAACGAGAAGACGCGCCACTGTCGGTAGTCCAAGGTCGCAGCAAGAATCTCGGGATAGGACCGTTCCGGATGAGCGGCGCGTGCGGTACGAATGTTCGCCGCGAAATGTGCTCGGATGCGGGCCAATTCGTCGGAGCTCAGCGTCGCGGAATCACTGTCGAGCAACTTCGAGACCGCACGAGCAGTGTCGTCGAGAGAGTCGGCAAGCACCCAGTGCACGCCGATCGTGTTGCCGGACGACATTCTGCGCTGCTTCATCTCCGAGCCCATCTGAGCGATGAGATCCCGTGCGTCCATGGTGCGTTCGTGAATCTGCTGTGCGAGCCCGGTCAGTAGAGCGTCCTCGAGAATGCGACGTTCGGCATCGGTGAGCAGCAGCTCCTGCTCCTGCCGAGCCTGATCGATCCGGACTGCAAAGTCCGCGATCGACGACATGCCCTGGTCGTCGTGCACACGCACGACGGTGAGCCCGTCCGCAGCGTCCCAGTTGAGACGGAAGTGTTGCCCGGACGCACTGAGCTGGGCGTCGAACTCCTGCAATGCCGTGGTCACCGCACTGCGGGTGGACTTTCGTGCTGCGTCGCTCACCCGAACATCAGCGGTTGCGGCACTGAGGCTTTCGAACAACACGTGCACTTCGGGTGGAAGCACGCCGACCTCCGTGTCAGGGCCGGGAGCCGAATCGATTCGGTAGAGCAGCTGCTCGACGGTGGCCCACGCGGCGTCGCTCGCAGGCCAGTTGGAGTCGCTCGACGCACCGAGGAGCGCAGCGATGTCACGCTGTGCGTACGGTTCCAGCTTCCGGGCATCGGCATGTGTCTCGGTCAGTGCGCTTCGGATCGCTTCCGTGGCACTCCGATACGCACCCTCAGCCTGGCCGACCGCCTCGCCCGCTTCGCGATCGGCTTTCCGCGCGGCCCGCTGTTCTGCTCGTGCAGCTTCGATGCGGTCGCGCGCCGCTTCGAGTTCGCTGTCGATCTGTTGCGAACTCGCTCCGAGCGCGTCGCGCAGTTTGTCGAGCTTGTTGTGCTGCTGCTCGTAGCTGTCCTGCGCAATCGCACTCTCTTCTGCAAATTCCTCTGCGACACTGCGGGCTTCGTCGAGGCGGTGCTGCGCCTCCAGCTGCCGCTCGGCTTCACGGTCGTACTCGCTCCGCCTGCGTAGTAGGGTCGCGCCACTGTTCTCGAAATGGCGAACCGCCGCCGCAAGAGCGTCGAGGTCCCGAATCGTATGTGGCGCTCGGTGTTCGACAGCGGCGGCGCGAAGCCGCTTTTCGGCAACGGAGTATTCGGCGACCGCATGATCGAGTTCGCGATCGGCTGCTGTCGCGGCCTCGGTGCGGGACCGCAACGCACCCGCCAGTTCGGTTACCTTGCGCATTGCCGCCAACAGGGCATTCGCACGCGGCAAAGCCTTTGCGGCAGTGCTTATGTGATTCGAGTTCGCGACTGCCGCTGCCTCGTCTGATCGAGCGGTCGCCACGCGGTCCTCCGCTAGGGCGATCGCCGCGTCGAGTTCGGCGATTCTGGCGACTCGGCGTCGCGCTCGGGCCGTCGCGCCGATGTATTCGGCCTCCGGCTTCGTGTGCCGACCGAGTTGGACGCCCTGACGGTAGTGGCCGTTGGTGTCGACGACGACAGCCTCGGCTGCCTTGAGCTGATCGTCCACCGCGATCGACGCGAGCACATCGGTCACCAGATGTGCTGCGACAGGGGAGTTCTCTTCAGCGACGAGGACGTCGGCGAGCGTGCGGCCCGTCGGACGCGCCGCCTCGGGTAGTGCCACGAGAAACTGATCGGAGACCGAATCGGAGGGCACGTCCGCAGCGATCCAGCCGTCCAACAGATTTGCCGCATGCAACGCGGCTTCGATTCCCGCGGCAGCGGCCGCATCGACGTTCTCGGCAAAACGAACGAGCTGCCACAGCGGCCCACCGCTGGAGGTGTCACGCGGCGCGGTGCGGGCAGCGAATGGTGCAGGCGCATCGTCGTGTTCGGCAGCGACCTCCGCCCGCGTCGCCGTCAGCGCTCGAACCTGTTCGGTCGCCTCGTCGGCCAACTGGCGTGCACCTTGCCGACGATCGCGTGCAGCGTCGACAAGGTGCTCCGTCTCGCGAGCCAACACCTCGGAAAGAGATTCCGCGTCGTCACCGCCGACCTCGGCAAGTGCCGCGTCGAGGACCGTGAACAGCCGTTCGGCAAGCGGACCGTACCCGTCGGAGTATTGAAACCACCACTCGCGCAACGCCGCCGAGCTGTGGACGCGAGCGGCCTCGACGGCCGATTCCGCTGCGGCGACCTCGCGCGAAGAGCGTTCGACCAGCTCACGGGCGGCAGTCGCCGCGCGTTCTGCGCGTCCCCGCTCGGCGAGCGTTCGGTCGACGACGCCGAGCGACATGCGCACTGCCCGGATGTCGCCGTCGCGTTGTTCGGCATGCCCACGAACCGCAGCTGTGACCTGGTCGGGTCGCATGTGCGCAGGCAGTGCGGTCCATGCAATACCGGCATCGTCTGCGGCACTGGCCAATTCGTTCTCACACCGTGCCAACGCCGCCGCATTCTCCGCGACGCCGGACCTGGTGCGTTCGACGTCGAGTGTGCGCTGAGCCAGCGCCTCCTGAGACTTGGTTGCCTTCGCCGATTGCTGCTGAGTCGACAGTTCCAACCTGCGCACAGCCTCGGCAAGGTCGTCGAGTTGCTGCTTACCCTCGTAGGCACTCGATCGCATCAGAGTTTCGCGGTCCGCGGTTGCCTGGTCGAGAGCGCGGTCTGCGGCGTCCAGCCTGTGATCGGCGGCAACCCGTTCGTCCTCGCGCCGTGTCCGCAGTGCCTTCGCGGCAAACAACGCTGTTGTGGCGTGCTCGACAGCGGTCAACCGGCGAGCGACCTGTTCGATATCGGTCTTTGCTTGCACGCCAAGGTACTTCGAGTAGACCCCGACGAACTTCTTGGCGGCGTTGTCGGCCTGCACGAGACCTTCCAGCGCACGCCCGACCTCCTCCATGTCGCTGAAGGAACGTGCGGCGTCGAGCAGCAGATTCTCGTCGAGCGGTCGCAGCCCGTCGGTCAACGCCTGCGAGAGTCCCTTCGGATCAAGATTTTTCGCCAACTGCGGGCGACGCAGCGTGAGAATCAGGTTGATCAGCTGGTCGTAGCGCTGCGTGCCGAGCCCGAACAGGCGGGCATCGATGGCCGCGCGGTAGTCCACCGGACGGTCGACGATGGCGTCGGTGCCCAATTCGTCGGCGAGCTGGCGCCGAGTGAGCGGTCGATCGTCCGGACCGAGCAGCGAGAAGTCGACGCCGACGCGGCCGTCGGCGACGAAGTACCAGCGGGTGACCTTGTCACTCGATCGGGTTGCGCGCATGCCGATTCCGACCGTCACAGCCTCTGGATCGGCACTGTCGCCACGCGCGAACTCCATCCAGACATACGAATGCGCCGAGTCCTGCTTGCGGTACAACAGGTTCGACTTCATGGTCCGTTCCTCGCCGGCGAACGGATTGAGTCGGCGAGGTTCGATACGGCCGTCCAAGACGAACGGGAAGAGCACCTCGAGGGCCTTGGTCTTGCCCGAACCGTTGGGTCCGCGCAGTACCAAACGTCCGTCGGCGAAAGAGAACTCCTGGTCTCGGTAGTCCCAGAGATTGATGATGCCTGCCCGTGTCGGCCGGAATCTCGCTGTCCGCGTCACGGGTGCTCGCTCTCGATAGGTGTGGTGTACAACGATTGCTCAGGGTGGGTACGGACGTTCACGACGACGCCGCGATAGCGGGCAAGCGCGGGTAGGGCGAGAAGCCCGCCCTCGACGACGACTACGAGCCGCAGTCGAGCCAGTAGCGCCACGGCCCCGGCGAGTAGCCCGACATGGTCTGCTTGCCATTGTGCCGCAAAGGTTTTGCCGTATCGCTCGATCAGACCCTCGATCGTCGCCGCCACCCAGGAGTCTTCGACGAAGGGCAGGTCTGCGCCTGCGTCCGGCTCTATCGGGACAGCGTGAACGCCTGCCGTCTCGATCAGGGCGGAGTCCGGTATCGCAGTGTCGAGTTGGTGTGCGAGAGCAACACTGGGGTCCGGCGGTGTGCCGATCAGGCGCGGCGGGTGGTCCGGATCGAGCACCCGATCGGCAAGCTCGCCGGCAAGCAGAAGCCCAACTTGCGCGAGGGTTCCGGTACTCGGAAATCGGATGTCGGAGAATCGGCCGGACGTGTCGATCAGCGCGACCCCCTCGGCTCGGCGTTCGGCCGAAAGACCGGTCAGTCCTTCCACTTCCGCGACGAGTCGATTCGATACGAGCAGTCCGGCCTCGGCGGCTGCCAACTCGGCGAAGTAGACGACCGGACGTTCGACGAGTGCGCGGCGGGTCCGCCTTGCCGTTTCCAGCGGGTCCGGAGTGGAATCGTCGGAGAGTTCGTCCAGACCGATCGATGCGCCCGACAACAATCCCGAAATGCTGTGCAACTGCTGCAGTGCGCGCGGTGGACGGAACAGCGCAAGCACCACGGTGCGGTCGATGTCGTACAACGCCTCGCCTGCGCTGGGATCCGACGCCCACCCACCTGCGTCACCGTCGGCGAGCGTGATCGCTCCTCGGGTCGCGAGCCACCCGACGGCGTCGACGAAGGCATCGCGGTCGGTCGCACGTTCGGTGGCGAGGTCGAGGCCGTCGACCTGCGCTGTCTCGGCCGCGACGTGATCGGCCAACTCGGACAACGTTATCTGATCTCCCGCGCGGCCGAGAGCGGCAAGCGCGAGGGTCAGGTAGGCGTAGCGGCGTCGGTCGAAGATCCGCTCGGTAGCGGTGCGGGCAGGCTGGGTCGGGTCGAGCCGATCGATGATCGGAAACAGGCGTGCCGTTGTCTCGGTCACTTCGAGTCGGTAACCGAACAGGTCGAGTAGGTCCTCGCGCAACTCGGTCGCCCAGCGGCGCAGCAGTGGAAGGGCAATTCGGTCCGGATATGTCTGTGTGACAAGGTGATTGGACAGGATTACCCGAGCCGCGCGCTGGTAGTTGTCGAGCGCGAGCGCCGGTATACGATCGGAGGTCATCGCACCGTCACTTCGAGGCCGTCGAGATGAAGCAACCCACGAGCGGTCCGAATGACTGTCGAGCGCTCGTGCGGCCGCAGGGTGAGCTTGACGCCGTGTTCGGAGCCGGTCGACGGTCGCGTCCGTCCGCTGACCGGCACCCGAGCGGTGAGGGCGGCGTTGAGCAATCCGAGGAGGACCTCGGTCTCTTCCTCGTCCAGAACTCGATCGTGCACACCGCCTGCGGCGAGTGCTGCGGCCGCAGCCGCGCGCGATCTCTGCGCTTCCAACTGCGCGGCGCGGAGCCGACGAATGCCCGCGTCGTTGCGCTGAATCCGCCCCGGTGCGCCGGGTGACGGCGCCCGTCCGGTTTCGGCGAGTGTCCGGGAGATCTCGACAGGGGGAGCGTCCCACCACGACTGTGAGACCGGGACGAGCTCGGCGTCTGGATGTTCGAGCGCAAGGTGCCGTGGTCGGCCGAGACCGTAGACCGCGCCGAAGAGCGCGTGCGCGGCCTCGTCCGACGGTGCTGCGGCGAACCAGCCGGCGAGGTGGCGCAACGCGGACTCTCGGCTCACCCCGCCTTTACGGCTTTCGGTGACTCGACGCAGCAGTGCCAGGACCGCTGCGATTGCGCTCATCGTGCCCTCGCGGAGACGGTCGGATTCGCTGAGCTCCGATTCGGCGGTGACGAACCAGTTGCTCAGGCCCGCCCACCGCGCCTGCCAGTCGTCTCGGCGCTCGGCAACGGTCAGCAACACTCGCTCGTCACTTTCGGCTGCGCGCTGGAACAGCCGATCGACGCCGGTCGCTTCGACCGCTTCGATGGCCGCTGCCAGCTTCGGTGCGTAGCGCGCGAGGTCGAGGCTGAATTCGCGCATGTGGGACAGCAGCGCGTCCTTGTGTGCAAGAAACGACTCGGGTGTCACCTCGGTAGTTCTGACCAAATCGCCGAGGGAGAGGTAGAAGTGCGCCGCTCGCGTTGCCAGTTCGGACAGCGCGGCGTCGAGCCGGCTCAGTTTTCGGTACACCGCGTCGGCATCTGCTTCGCGGTTCGCCTTGGCGAGATCGTCCAGATCCGCAAGCAGTTCCGGCAGTACCAGCCGAGACAGCGCGGCGTCCTCGATGCGCGCGGCCAGGACATCCTCGATGGCACGAAACGCCTGGTAACCCGTTTGCGCGAACTGATAGACGTAGTGGCGGTTGCGATACTCGGCGAGGTTGGCGGCGCGGGTTCCGTCGTAGCTCCGCTCGAGCACCCCCCAGGAGTGCAGCTGTTCGAGCAGCGGCCCGACCTCGGCTGCGGTCAGCGTCACAGCACTGTCGCTGTCCTTGGCGGTCAGTGCCGCGACGTCACCCGCATGCAGCAGCACGACGTACCCGGCTCGGGCTTTGTCGAACGCCCGAAGAACCTGCAGGTAGTCGGCACGTTTCTCGGCAGTTGTGAACGAAAACAGCCGAAGCCGATCGTCGCGCAGAAGGCGGTCGTCGGATTCGGTCACCCGACGAGGGTAATGGGTCCGTCCGACCCGGTCGCCGCTCAGATCGGTTCGAGAAAGATCCGATCGCCGTTCACCATGGCTGGGTAGACCCTGACCGCACCTACGTCGTCGGCGCACGAGCCGTCCGCCAGTGCGAACGCGTACAGGTGCAGCGGGCACACGACGACCGTCCCGTCGGTCTGCCCGTCCGCGAGCGGGCCACCTTTGTGTGGGCACACCGCGTCGACCGCACGGACGGTGCCGTCACCGAGTAGGAACACGGCGATCTGACGACCGTTCACCACGTAGGTGCGCCCCTCGCCGGGAGTCAGGTCGGCGAGATGTCCTATCTCGGTCCACGCCTGCGTCACCGTCATCGGACCGGAACCTGGGGAAGCGGCAGCAGCGGCAGGGACGGCGCGAATTGGGCAGGCGATCGCGGATCGTCGCGTTGCAGCCACGGATCGGTGTAACCGTCGACGGCGATCTGCATCCGCTCTTCCAATCCCGCCGCGATCCCGTCTTCGTCCGTGACCAGAAGGCGTTGTAGCTCGTCGATACCCACACGCGGAACGAAGGCGTAGGTGCGCTCGAGCCAGTTGGCGTTCTCGCGGTAGTACTGGATGAACCTGCTTGCCAGCACCAAAACCTCCTCCGCACTGTCGACTGTCGCAAGCACGTCGCCCTTCCTGATGTGCGCACCCGCCGCTCCACCGATGTAGATCTCCCAGCGCCCGTCGCCGACCGCGACCACACCGAAGTCCTTGCAGAGCGCCTCCGAGCAGTTGCGTGGACAGCCTGCGACGGCCAACTTCAGCTTCGCGGGTGTCTCCAAACCCTGGAACCGTTCTTCGATGGCGATACCCAGGGCAGTCGAGTCGCCCAGCCCGAACCGGCAGAAGTCGCTGCCCACACAGGTTTTGACCGTTCGGAAACTCTTCCCGTAGGCATAACCCGACGGCATGTCGAGATCACCCCACACCTTGGGCAGGTCTTCCTTGCGGATACCGAGCAGATCGATCCGCTGACCACCGGTCACC
Organism: Antrihabitans stalagmiti; assembly: GCF_016482825.1. Taxonomy (GTDB): domain Bacteria; phylum Actinomycetota; class Actinomycetes; order Mycobacteriales; family Mycobacteriaceae; genus Antrihabitans; species Antrihabitans stalagmiti. The sequence goes on from NZ_JAEMNV010000001.1 coordinate 371,664, forward strand.
TTGACCAGTGGCACGTTGTACTTGTCCGCGACATCGGCGATGCGGCGCAACTGATCCGGTGTCGTCACGCCGCCCTTCATCTGTGGCACAACCGAAAACGTGCCGTCGCGCTGAATGTTCGCGTGCACCCGATCGTTGATGAACAGTGCACCGGGCTCGTCGACCCAATCGGGTCCCCAGACGGTCCGCAGCAACGAAGCCAGTGGCATCTTCGCTGCCGCGTCCTCGCCGTCCGGTGCGAGTTCGGCGAACACCTCCGACACCGCGCGAAGTCCGCGATCGCGCACGGCTGCAACGAGTTCCGCTTTGCGCAGTGGTATGCACCGGACGTAGAAGTCGGCGGACGGGTCATCGGCGACAGCGCCGCCTGTCGCGCACGCGACGATATCCGCGACCAGTCCCTTGCACGATCCGCAGCCCTTGCCTGCTCTCGTCTTCGCGACGACGTCGGCGACCGTTGTCGCGCCGGCATGCACACACGCGACGATCTGGCCCTTGTTCACGCCGTTGCAGTTGCACACAGCAGCGTCGTCGGCCAATTCGGCGGCACTCGTTGCCGCGGTGGGTGTTCCGAGATCGAACAGCATGCTGATTCGTTCGGCGGGCAGCGCAACCTTGTTGTCGAATGCCTGCGACAGGAAGCCGACCTTGCTGACGTCTCCCAACAACGTTGCACCGATGAGTCTTCCGTCTCGAACGACGACACTCTTGTAGGTTCCGGTGCTCGGTTCGTAGAACTGCACGTACTCGTCGTCGTCGCGCTCCGGGCCCTGCACACCCATTGCAGCAACATCGACCCCGGCGACCTTGAGCTTCGTCGTGAGCCGCGAACCATGATATGCCGCAGCAGGGTTGGTCCCGGTGAGGTGCTCCGCGAGCACGGTCGCCTGCTCCCACAGCGGTGCAACGAGGCCGTAGACCTCACCACGATGTTGGCAGCATTCGCCGACCGCGAAGATCGAGCCCTCGTCCTCGCAGCGCATCTGGTCGTCGACGACGATGCCACGTTCGACGACCAACCCACCGCCGCGGGCGAATTCGACGTTCGGTCGAATCCCCGCTGTGACGACAACCATGTCGGCGTCGATGCTCGATCCGTCTGCGAAGCCGACACCGGCAACCTGGCCATCGGGCGTTCGAACGACTGCAGTTGTTCGCTTGGACGTGTGTACACCGACGCCGAGAGACTCGATCTTGTTGCGTAGCAATCGGCCACCGCGGGCGTCGAGTTGCTGATTCATCAGATGGCCGGGGGAGTGCACCACGTCGACTTTCAGCCCTTGGGTGCGCAGCCCGTATGCCGCTTCCAGTCCGAGCAGACCGCCGCCGATCACCACAGCGGCGACGTCGTCACCGGCCTGTGCCTGCTGCAACATGCCGTTGGTGTCGGCGATCGTACGGAAGCCGAAAACCCCACGTGCCAAACGTCCGTCGGGTTCACGGAGTCCGTCCATGTTCGGAAAGAAGGTGTTGCTGCCGGTGGCGACGATCAGCACGTCGTAGTCGACGATCCGGCCGCTTTCGCAGGTGACCTGCTTGGCGAAGCGGTCTAGTTTTGTCGCACGGTCCCCGACGTGCAGCTTCACACCGTTTTCGCGATACCAGCTCATCGGGTTGAGCATCAGATCTTCGTCGTCGGTACTCGCTTCGCCGGACAGCACGTGCGAGAGCATGATGCGGTTGTAGTTGCCGTACGGTTCGTCGCCGATCATGGTGATCTCGAACAGATCGCGCCCGTTTCTGGCGATGATCTCCTCGACGGTCCGCGCACCGGCCATCCCGTTCCCCACGACAAGCAGCCGCGCGGTCGGAGGCATCAGATTTCCACCAAACCGAAGTCGACGACCACGTCGCCTGTGCATCCGGTCGGTGCCGCGACGACAAGTTCCAGCACGGTGTCCGGATCGACGTCCTCCACAACGCGGAGTGGGATGTTCACGCCGGACTTGGCGCCGATCGGAAAGACTCGCATCGAACGGCCGTCGCGAAGCAACGTGACGACAACGAGCTCGTCGGAGGAGTTTCCGCCGCGGAAGTACAGCGGCTGCGCCGTCACACCGGGCGGAACGGTGTAGGACAGCGTGGGATCGATCGGGTCGGGCTTGTCCAGTCCATTGCCGGTGAAGCCGAAAACGCCCTGCAGGAACCGCGGAGTACTGGCCATGGTGTGAAGCGTCCGATGAACCGGTGACGCAGAGGCTGCCGGGACGTTACGCCGGGATCAGGAATACCTCTCAGCGACCGATTTCGCTTTGTCGGCTAGGAGATAGAAGCCGATACCGAACAGCAGTGCCGCGACGACAGCAATCACAGGTTGCGATGCGAAGAGCGGATAGATCTGCCAGTGCGTCAGATAGATGTAGAGCGAACTGCTGGCGAGCACGCTTGCGACCGGCGTAGCGAAGCTGGGTATTCGGACCGTCGGCGCCCAGATCAGCAACAGCAGCCCGGCCACGACGAGCCCTTCGCGAAGCAGGCTGTCGAAATAGCCGTGTATGGACACGACGAGCGCGACCGCGACGACGAGTTGGTGCCACCGGGTCCGCGCCTTGGCTGCCGCCCAACCGAGTGCGAAGAACCAGAAGGCGTACCAGCTGTACTTGCCCTCCGAACCCGTTTCGAGCCCGGCAGCGTCGTAGCGGATGGCCAAGCCGACCGCGAGTAGCGCCAACGCGAAAACGAACGGCTGCCGGCGTTCGAGGCGGTCGATCACCGGTATCGCCAGCAGTGCCGCGAGTGCGAGCAGGAAGTAGACGAGTACTTCGATGAACCACAGATGGCCCTGCGTCGGGCCGTCGGGTCCAAGAATCTTGTTGAGCAGGAACAGGTTTGTCACCGTGTAGTCGTCGGAGAAGCTCAACGTCAACGCGATCCACGCCACGGCGGGTATCGCGATGCCGGCCACCGTTGTCAGGAGGTGGCGCAGCCGCTGCGTACGGGGCTTGTCCGTGAGGACGAATCTCGCAAAGTTGTACCCGGCGACGCCGAGCAAAATATGCGCGCCGCCCCACAGGTGATATAGCCCGGCGTGCGATCCGACGACGAGCACGATCGCGACAGCTCGCAGCACGACGCTGGTCTCGACGGACCGCCCGGCAATCCACCGTCTCGGCCCACGAACCCGGAGGTCGCGGATCGGCGTCGTGTGCCAATCGGGCGGGAGGTGGCCGAGTTTGCGTTCCAACCGCACCGACATCGCGACGTAGGACAGCGAATCCCCGCCGAGTTCGACGAATGTCGACTGGGGGCCGATGTCGGCGACATCGAGTCGCAGCACCTGCGCGAACAGTTCGCGAAGCTCGCTTCCGGTCCGTGCGGTACTTGTGGCCTCGGCGCGGCCCAGTGTGCGGATCTCGGGATAGTCCGGCTTGCCGGAAGCGAGGCGCGGCAGTTCGGCGACTCGGCAGGCGCGGACTGCAGCCGCAGGTAGACCCGACGCGGCAGCCGCGATCGCACGGACCTTCGCCGGTGCAAGGGCGCCTTCGAAAGCAACGACAAGTTCATCGTCGCCGTCGATACACGAGGCCGTTATTCCTGCAGTGTCGAGTGCGGCTTCGACGCGAGGCAGATCGATCCGGAGGCCGAAGAGTTTGACGAAGCGTGCTGACCTGCCGAGTATTTCGTACAGGCCGTCAGCGCCGCGTTTGGCGATATCGCCGGTACGAAGCTCGTCGACCGTTGCTCCGGCGGCGAGATCTGCCGCCGATTCGGCGTAGCCCATCATCACGTTCGGGCCCGAGTAGACGAGTTCGCCCGCGTCGGGATCGATTTCGTCCCCGCTGCGGTCGATGCGAAAAGACCCACCGGGTATCGCGACACCGATCGCGTTCGGATGCGACCGTGCCAGGTGCGGTGGGAGATACGCCATCCGAGCGGTCGCTTCCGTTGCGCCGTACATGACGAACAGATCCCAGCCGTCGCGTTCGCCGAGTGCGGCGTACCGTGCGACCCGGTCGGGAGCGAGCCGACCGCCTGCCTGGGTGAGGTAGCGCAGATGCGGCAGGTGCATGTGCTCGAATCCGATTTTGTCGAGCAGATCGAACGTATAGGGGACGCCGGCAAACGTTGTTGCCCGATGCCGACCGAAAAGGTCCCAGAACTCGGCATCGACGACAGACGCGTCCGTCAGCACGATTCCGGCACCCCGAAGCAGGTGACTGTGCAGGACCGACAAGCCGTAGCAATAGTTCATCGGAAGGCTGGTCATCGCTCGGTCGGTGTGACGGATGTCGAGGTAGGTTGCAATCGATTCGGCGTTCGATCGCAGGTTCGCACGTGAGAGGCGAACCAGCTTCGGCGAACCAGTCGAACCCGACGTGCTGAGCAGCAGTGCCAGATCGGGATGCAGCGTGTGCCTGGACACCGACCGTCGTTCGTCGAAATGCCAACTGCCGCTGCGCTGTTCGATCACGATGTCGGGATCGTAGGTATCGACGAGGGACGTCGTGTCGTACTGCGGATCGCCCGGCACGAGTAACACCGGCTGACGGGCGGCGAGCGCTCCGAGGTATGCGACGACCGCCTCGACGTCGTTGCGACCCGCGATCAGCACCAACCGCCGTTCGGTCCCGAAGCGTGCGGCGGCATCGTGCACGAGCGCGGCGAGGCGGCGGTAGGACACCTCGTCGGTGCCCGACACGATTGCTGTGCGCTCACCATGGCGCGCCAGCTCGTCGACGAGTCGCGTCGTCGCACGTTCGGTTGATGGCGCCACCACCGGATCATAGTTGGCAAGGCTTACCTCGCACACCGAGCGATGTCAGACCGGTTCGGTCTCGGCCCGCGGACGCGGCATCAGCACCGGTGCCACCAGTGCGAGCAGCACCGCGGGAATCACGAACGCAGTGGTCGGGTGCACACCGTAGAGCGGTGTGAGCAGCACCGGCGCGAGCGCCTGCCCCGAGAAGCGCAACGACTGCACAACCGAGAGCGCGCCGCCCTGATTCGGTCCGCGCAGGCCGAGTACCGCTGCATTGACGCCGACGAGGATGCCCTGACCCGCAACGCCTGCGGCGGCCCAAGCGGCAGCGGCGACGACGAGCAGTCCGGCGGTCCCCGCGAGCGTGACGAGAACGGCACCGCAGGTGGCGCCGATCAGTACCGACCGGCGCGCACCGATCCTGTCGATCGCATTTCCGACGGGCCGGGCGGCGATCATTCCTGCGATTCCGAAGCCGGTGAGCAGCAGGCCACGCTGCGTGGGGCCGAGGCCGAACGCATCCTCGGCGCGGAAGGCGACCAGAAAGTTCAGACCGCCGAGTGCGCCCCATCCGAGGAACGCGACCAGTCCGATGCGTACGACATCCGGCCGTAAAGCTTGGCGCAGCTTCACTTCGCGTCCCGACACCTGTGCGCCGGTGGGCAATCCGACGATTCCCAATATCGCTGCGACCACAGCAACGGCGACGAACGCGAGCCGCCAATTCACCTCTGCCGCAAGCCCGCCCACCAGCGGCGCCGTCGTCTGGCCTGCTGCCTGCAGTGCCGAGAACGTGCCGAGCGCACGACCGAGCCGCGCCTTGGGAGTTATCGACGCAAGCGAGGCCAACAGCAGGGGAGTGGTGAAGGCATTCGCGCACCCCTGAATTGCTCTCGGTACCAACAGAAACGACAGACTCGGTGCGACGACGCAGGCCAGCGACGCGACGACGTACACGGCGTAAGCGATTCGGACAGTGCGGAATTGACCCCAGCGTGCACCGAGTGTGCCGGAGACCAACATCAAGATTGCGAAGGGGAACAGGTACGCCGCGAGCGTCGATGCTGCTGCGGGAGAGCTGACGCCGAGGTCGTTGCCCATCTCCGGGAGCATTGCCGTGACGACTCCGCCACCGAACGGTCCGAGAAACCCACCCGCGTAGAGGGCGAGCGTGCGGAGGCGACTCACGCTGTGGTCCTCACCCGTGGTTACAGTCCGAAGCTGCCAGGCCCGCGCCGGCGAAGGTACTTTTCGAATTCGGCTGCGAGCGCATCGCCGTCGATCTTGGAGATGGCGTCGGAGATGTCGATCTCGGCGTCGCCACGTTCTTCCAGCGAGCGGACGTACTCGGCGATTTCTTCGTCCTCGGCCGTCATCTCCGTGACCGCCTCTTCCCAATCCTCGGCCTGGGTCGGTAGTTCACCGAGCGGAACCTCGACGTCGAGCACGTCCTCGACCCGCTGCAGCAAGGCGATCGTCGCCTTCGGGTTGGGCGGCTGCGACACGTAATGCGGAACGGCCGCCCAGAACGACACCGCGGGAACACCCGCCTTGACGCAGTGGTCCTGCAGCACGCCGGTGATGCCGGTCGGGCCCTCGTACCTGGTCTGTTCGAGTTTGAACTGCTCGGCGGCCTCTTTGCTGTAGGCCGAACCGGTGACCGGAACCGGGCGGGTGTGCGGGGTATCGGCGAGCAGTGCGCCGAGGATCACGACGGTGCTGACGCCGAGTTGCTCGACGAATTCGAGCAGATCGTCGCAGAAACTGCGCCAGCGCATGTTGGGCTCGATACCGCGAAGCAGCACAACATCGCGTTCGCTACCGGGAGGCGAACACACCGACAGCATGGTCGACGGCCACTGGATCTCCCGGGTGACGCCGTCGATCTGCTTCACCGTCGGTCGATTTACCTGGTAGTCGTAATAATCCTCGGAATCGAGCTCTGCCAGCGGCTCGGCATCCCAGATCAGTTCGAGATGCTCGACTGCACCGCTTGCCGCATCACCGGCGTCGTTCCAGCCTTCGAACGCCGCGACGAGGATCGGATCGCGCAGCGTAGGCAGATCGAGGTCGGCTACGACCGGGAACTCTTCGGAACTCACCGACACAGCCTACGACCAGGGCGGGTCCGCCTCTTCACATAGCGCCGTTTGACAACGAAAGCCATCCCCTGCCAGCCTTGACGTTGGTCATGAGTACCAGCGCACAGCCCCGGCTCGCTGGTCGGCAACCCTCCGCCACGGTGGGGTGCTCCGGGTGACGACCAGGCCGCACGTCCGATTCGGGTGCGGCAAGCGTGGATAGACGAGGGGATGTGCCGATGGTTGCCGCTGCACCGCGTAGTTCTGGCCGTGAGCCGGATACGTCTGAAGATCACACTGTTGAGGCCCCCACTATTCTGGAGCGCATGTCTTTGCCACTGCACTCTGCACTGCTCGATGCACTCGATCAGCGTGTTGTCATCGGCGACGGTGCGATGGGCACGATGTTGCAGGCTGCCGACCTCACCCTCGACGATTTTCTCGGGCTGGAGGGCTGCAACGAAATTCTCAACGACACGCGCCCCGATGTGCTCAAAGACATTCACCGCGCGTATTTCGAAGCGGGCGCCGACGCAGTCGAGACGAACACCTTCGGCTGCAACCTGCCGAACCTTGCCGATTACGACATCTCCGATCGCATTCGTGAGCTGTCCGAGAAGGGCACTCAGCTAGCGCGCGACGTTGCCGACGAGATGGGTCCAGGTCGCGACGGGATGCCACGTTTCGTCCTCGGTTCGATGGGCCCCGGCACCAAGCTGCCCACCCTCGGACACGCCCCGTACGCCGTGTTGCGCGACGCCTACACGGAGTCCGCGCTCGGCATGATCGACGGTGGTGCCGACGCCATCCTGATCGAGACGTGTCAGGACCTGCTGCAGGTCAAGGCCGCGATCATCGGCAGCCAGAACGCGATGGCAAAGCTCGGCAGGCGGCTGCCGATCATCACCCACGTCACTGTGGAAACAACCGGAACCATGCTGGTCGGCAGCGAGATCGGCGCCGCGCTGACGGCTATCGAGCCGCTCGGCGTCGACCTGATCGGGCTCAACTGCGCAACGGGACCCGACGAGATGAGCGAGCACCTCCGCCATCTTTCGAAGTACTCGAAGCTGCCGGTGTCGGTGATGCCGAACGCAGGTCTGCCAGTCCTCGGTGCCAACGGCGCGGAATACCCGCTGTCACCGGAAGAGTTGGCAATCGCACTGAGTGGTTTCGTACGCGAATACGGTCTGGCGTTGGTCGGCGGCTGTTGCGGCACAACGCCAGAGCACATTCGTCAGGTTGCGGCGGCCGTGCGCGATGTCGAGCGGGGCACGCGTAAGCACATCAGCGAGCCCGGCGTTTCTTCGCTCTACACGGCAGTGCCGTTCGAGCAGGATGCCAGCATCCTGATGATCGGCGAACGTACGAACTCCAACGGCTCCAAGGCTTTTCGTGAGGCGATGCTTGCCGAGGACTACGAGAAGTGCCTCGATATCGCGAAGGATCAGACGCGCGACGGCGCGCACATGCTCGACCTCAACGTCGACTACGTCGGCCGTGACGGTGCCGCGGACATGTCTGCTCTCGCAAGCAGATTGGCGACCGCGTCGACGTTGCCGATCATGCTCGACTCCACCGAACCCGCTGTGCTGAAGGCTGGTCTAGAACACCTCGGCGGGCGTTGTGCGGTCAACTCCGTCAACTACGAGGACGGCGACGGACCCGATTCGCGCTTCCAGCAGATCATGTCGCTCGTGAAGGAACACGGTGCGGCGGTCGTCGCGTTGACGATCGACGAAGAGGGTCAGGCGCGTACCGCCGAGTGGAAGGTCCGGATCGCCGAGCGGTTGATCGCGGACATCACCGGCAACTGGGGATTGTCGGAGAGCGACATCATCATCGACGCGCTCACGTTCCCGATCTCGACGGGCCAGGAGGAGGTCCGGCGCGACGGCATCGAGACGATCGAGGCCATCCGCGAGATCAAGCGGCTGCATCCGGAGATCCACACGACACTCGGGCTTTCCAACATCTCGTTCGGCCTCAATCCCGCTGCGCGGCAGGTGCTCAACTCCGTGTTCCTGAACGAGTGCATCGAGGCCGGTCTCGACACCGCGATCGTGCATGCGTCGAAGATCCTGCCGATGGCGCGGATCCCCGAGGAACAGCGGCAGACCGCACTCGACCTCGTTTACGACCGTCGCCGCGACGACTACGACCCGCTGCAGACGTTGATGGCGCTGTTCGAAGGCGTCTCGGCGGCCGATGCCCGTGAGTCGAGAGCCGAAGAGTTGGCCAAGCTGCCGCTGTTCGAGCGGCTGGAACGCCGGATCGTCGACGGTGACCGCAACGGTCTCGACGTCGATCTCGACGAGGCGATGCTCACCAAGAAGCCCCTCGAAATCATCAACGAGACGTTGCTGTCCGGGATGAAGACGGTCGGCGAACTGTTCGGCTCCGGTCAGATGCAGTTGCCTTTCGTGCTGCAGTCTGCCGAAGTGATGAAGGCTGCTGTCGCCTATCTGGAACCTCACATGGAGGCGACCGACGACGACGGCAAGGGCCGCATGGTGATCGCGACCGTCAAGGGCGACGTCCACGACATCGGTAAGAACCTGGTCGACATCATCCTGTCGAACAACGGCTACGAGGTCGTCAACCTCGGTATCAAACAACCGATTGCGTCGATCCTCGATGCCGCGATCGACAAGAAGGCCGACGTCATCGGTATGTCCGGCCTGCTCGTGAAGTCGACAGTCGTGATGAAGGAGAACCTGCTCGAACTGAACGCCAAGGGTGTTGCGGGGCAGTTCCCCGTCATGCTCGGTGGCGCGGCGCTCACACGGTCCTACGTCGAGAACGACCTGACCGAGGTGTACGACGGCGAAGTCAGTTACGCCCGTGACGCTTTCGAAGGTCTGCGGTTGATGGACACCATCATGACGCGCAAACGCGGCGGCGGACCCGATCCGGACAGCCCCGAGGCGATCGCGGAACGTGAGAAGGCGGCCGAACGTAAAGCGCGGCACGAGCGTTCCCGCAAGATCGCCGAAAAACGAAAGGCCGCAGAGGTTCCCGTCGTTGTTCCCGAGCGCTCCGACGTCGCGGCAGATCTTCCTGTCCCGACACCGCCGTTCTGGGGGAGTCGCATCGTCAAAGGTGTTGCGCTGTCCGAATATTCGAATCTGTTGGACGAACGTGCTCTGTTCCTCGGCCAGTGGGGACTGCGCGGTCAGCGAGCAGGCGAAGGCGCGACGTACGAGGAACTGGTCGAGTCGGAAGGACGTCCGCGCCTGCGGTACTGGCTCGATCGCCTCACCAGCGACGGCATCCTCGCTCATGCCGCGGTTGTCTACGGCTACTTCCCGGCCGTGTCCGAGGGTGACGACGTGATCGTGCTCGAGAGCCCGGAACCCGATGCGGCGGAACGGTACCGCTTCACGTTCCCGCGCCAGCAGCGCGACCGCTTCCTGTGTATCGCCGACTTCGTCAGGTCGAGGGAGAAGGCCGTTGCGGACGGTTCCGTCGACGTGTTGCCGTTCCAATTGGTGACGATGGGTCAGCCGATCGCAGATTTCGCCAACGAACTTTTCGCTGCCGACTCCTACCGCGACTACCTCGAGGTACACGGCATCGGTGTACAGCTGACCGAAGCTCTCGCCGAGTACTGGCATCGCCGCGTCCGTGAGGAATTGGTGCTCGGCGGTCACAGTCTCGCCGAGGACGACCCGTCCGATGTGTCGGAGTACTTCAAGCTCGGCTACCGCGGCGCCCGTTACTCCTTCGGCTACGGTGCGTGCCCGGACCTGGAAGATCGGGCGAAGCTGGTTGCGCTACTCGATTCCGAGCGAATCGGTGTCGTGCTGTCGGAAGAGCTGCAGCTGCATCCGGAGCAGTCGACCGACGCGTTCGTTCTGCATCACCCCGAGGCGAAGTACTTCAACGTCTGAGGTGATGCAGCACTTCGGCTGGGTCAGACCGCGTCGGTGCGGGTGAGGGTGACTTCTCGTTCGCCGACATCCGGATCGGAAACGACGACGTTGACTTCACCGACACGTCCGTCGAGTTCGGTACGGATCTCGGTCGGACCTTTGGAGTTCGGATCGGGATCGTAGAAGGCTCGGACGAAGGTCGGGATCACGTCGAGGATATTGGTCGTGAAATCGAGCCCGACCACGCGTGACCGTACAGGCGAGACCGCTGCGCCGAGGTAATAGTCGTCGACGGTCACCTTCGCCTCGAGCGCAGGCTTGTGCGGTGTGACGAGATTCGGTGCGGTCACCGATTCCTGCGTTGCTGTGTCGAGCAGCAGGTGTGCGACTTCGGTCGCGGTTGCGAGATCGACTGCGACAGTGCGCGCAGCGTCCACTCCATTGACGCCACTGACGGCTACCGGGCCACTTGGCCTCGGCGTATTCGGCATGGCGAAGTCGAAGATCGATTTCGTGGGCATGTCGACGCCCATGTCGGATAGCACTACTGACGCCGCAGCGCCCGTGAAGCCGACGCTTGCGACACCAGCGAGCGCGACCGCGGTATGTCGTAACCACGACATGAAAGGTCCTTTCGTTCGCTTGTCGGTTGCTTCGCTTTTCAATTACTTGCTGTTTGTTCAGTTTGTGGGATCAGCAAATATTCGGCAACAAATATTCCCTGCGATGAGGCGAGACGCGTGTCACATTGCTGACGAACGGTCTCTTCCGACCCCCGAGAGCGAGTCTATCGTCCGTTTCGGGCATCGAATCTTAGGCGTTCGGTGATGGTCATCACGACGATAGAAGGTGTGTGGTCCTCGCCTCCCGCGCCACTCGGCGAAGCGGTCCAGTCGGCTACCGTCATGGCTGTCGATGTTGGATCAGAGATGTCGGAATCAGAGGGGAAAGTGCGTGCCAGAAGTAGCCGGTGTGTTGTGGGACATGGACGGAACGCTGCTCGATTCGGAGAAGCTGTGGGACGTCGCCATAAACGAACTCTCCCTCAACCTGGGCGGACCGATGACACCAGCGACGCGACATGCGCTGATCGGATCCTCGGGACCCAACACTCTCGCGATCATTTTCGACTCGCTGGACCTCGAACCGCATCCGGACGCCCTTGCCGATGCCGACGACTGGCTCGACAAGCGCGTTGTCCAGCTGTTCGGTGACGGTATCCCGTGGCGGCCAGGGGCGCAGGAGGCATTGGCCATGGTTCTCGACGCGGGAATCCCCATGGCACTCGTGACCAACACCAAACGCTCGCTCACCGAGCTCGGTCTGGACACGCTCGGCCGCGAGCATTTCGCCGCATCGGTGTGCGCCGACGAGGTGCCACAAGGCAAGCCGGCTCCCGACCTCTACCTTCGCGGCGCCGAACTGCTCGGTACCGACCCGACCCACTGCGTTGCGATCGAAGACTCGCCGACTGGTGCGATCGCCGCGGAAGCTGCTGGGTGCTCGCTCATCGTCGTACCCTGCGAAATTCCGGTTCCCGAAGCGTCCGGTCGGGTCTTTCGCGACAGCCTGATCGGGCTGACCGTCGGTGATCTGCGCATCGGGTAGCAGCGCGTAAACGCCGGGGCTATCGTCGAACCGTTGAACTGCGGTGTCGACGACAGGGACCTAGTGATGACCCGACGATTCACCTGCTTGCTGGCCACAACTGCGTTGGCATTCGCCCTCGTCGCCTGCGGTGGCGACGACAGCTCGAAGGCCTCGCCCGAACCGTCCACCGCCGAGGCGACGGCAACCGCGACACCGAAGGCGCCCGCGACGACCAAGCCGACCGCGTCCGACACGGCGACTACGCCGCCGACAACGACGAAGCCGGCAACCGACGGCATTCCGTCGCTGTTTCCCGACGACTTTCCGTTCCCGGAAAATCTGAACACAACCGAGAGCCGTGACGAGTCGGTCACCGCTCTGCTGAGTGGCACGACCACGTCGACCGCCGACGAGTTCATCGAGTTCTACGACAGCAGGCTGCCGGGGCTCGGTTGGACCCTCGACGACACCACGTCGAGCGGCGGCTCCCACGTCTTCACCCGAGATGGGTTGTGGGTGTCGATCGTCGCAGGCGACATCCCCGGCGCCAGCGACACGTCGTTCCAGATCTCGTTGCAGGAGCTCGGCTGAGGCGTTCGCCACGTCCGAGTGCGGGCACGTTCGCACCCACTGGCCGGTCACCGTTGGCGTAGCTGGAAGAATGGCCTTCCGTGAAGAACTTCGAATCCCTGTTTGCCGAGCTGGCCGACCGTGCCGCCAATCGCCCTGACGGTTCCGGAACCGTCGCAGCGTTGGACGCCGGCGTGCATGCGCAGGGCAAAAAGGTTCTCGAAGAGGCTGGCGAAGTGTGGATCGCGGCTGAGCACGAGAGCGACGAAGCCCTCGCCGAAGAGATCTCGCAGCTGCTCTACTGGGTGCAGGTGCTGATGATCGGGCGCGGCCTGAAGCTCGACGACGTCTACCGACATCTGTGATCGGTACTCCTCGTCGCCGTGCACGCCCCGCCTGAAAGGCCAAGACCGTGAAAGAGACTCAACCCATGCTGCGTGTAGCAGTCCCCAACAAAGGTGCCCTGTCGGAATCTGCTGCTGAAATTCTCAGCGAAGCCGGCTACCGCCGCCGCACCGATTCCCGCGACCTCACCGTGCTCGACCAAGCGAACCAGGTCGAGTTCTTCTTCCTCCGACCGAAAGACATCGCGATCTACGTCGGGTCAGGCGAACTGGACCTCGGCATCACCGGCCGCGATCTCGCCCGCGACTCGGGGGCGACCGTCGACGAACGCCTACCGCTCGGCTTCGGTCGATCGACATTCCGCTACGCGGCGCCTGCAGGTCGCGACTGGAGTGCCGACGACCTCGGCGGCCTCCGCATCGCGACGTCCTACCCGAACCTCGTTCGCGCCGATCTCGCGAAGCGCGGACTGACAGCCGATGTCATCAGGCTCGACGGTGCCGTCGAAATATCCATCCAACTCGGCGTCGCCGATGCGATCGCCGACGTTGTCGGGTCGGGCCGCACGCTCCGGCAGCACAACCTGGTCGCTTTCGGTGATTCACTGTGCGACTCGGAGGGAGTGCTCATCGAGCGGGCCGGGTCGGACCGGGCGGACCGCGCACGCAACCAATTGGTCGCACGTGTGCAGGGAGTCGTCTTCGCGCAGCAGTACCTGATGCTCGACTACGACTGCCCGAAGACCTTGCTCGACGAGGCCGTGCAGATCACGCCCGGCCTCGAGTCGCCGACGGTGTCGCCGCTCGCGGACGAAGCGTGGGTCGCCGTGCGCGCGATGGTGCCGCGAACCGAACACAACGACGTGATGGATCGTCTCGCCGACTTGGGCGCGAAAGCGATTCTCGCGTCCGACATTCGGTCCTGTCGAGCGTTCTGACGCTGGATCCGGGCAGGCCTACCTCGTGCCGTCCGGCACGGTTGCGGGCCAGCCCGGATACTCGGGGAGAGTGCCGCCGAACGCTGGACACAGCGGCTTGTAGTCGCACCAGTTGCACATGTTGCTGGGACTCGGCCGGAAATCTCCGGTCGCGCCTGCTTCGAGGATCGCTTTCCACAGTGCGGACAGCGTGCGTTCGAACCGCAGCAGTTCGTCACGATCGGGCTGGTAGGTGAGAATTTCGTCGTCGGCGAGATACAGCAGTCGAAGCTGCGTCGGGACGATCCCACGGGTCCGCAGAATGACCAGCGCGTAGAACTTCATCTGGAACAGCGCGTGGGATTCGCGCCTTTCGCCCGGTGCGCGGCCCGTCTTGTAATCGACGACCCGAACCTCGCCGGTCGGTGCTACGTCGATGCGGTCGACGAAACCACGAAGCAGGACACCGTCTTCCAGCTCGACCTCCACTCGCTGCTCACACGATTCAGGTTCGAATCGAGTCGGGTCTTCGAGCCGGTAGTACCTGGAAATCAACGCGCGCGCTTCGTCGAGAAATTCGCCGCGCTCGTCGGTGGTGACCAGCTCGCACAACTCCGGTGCATCCCCGACGAGACGGTCCCAAGCAGGATCGACGAGCGCGGTCGCCGTGTCGGGAACACGGTCCGCGGCGGGTAATCCGTACAGAGATTCCAGTGCGGCATGCACGACAGTTCCCCGCAGGGCCGCTCTCGTCGGCACTTCGGGGATTCGATCGACTGCACGCAATCGGTACTTCAACGGGCACAGCTTGAAATCGGCAGCACGCGACGGCGACAGCGCAGGCCTGCGCGGAGGTGCCGAATCGGGGGCTGGCGGTGCTGTTGTCGTCACACCTGGCAGGGTATGCCCCTGGGCCGACAATGAGTCGAGGCCGCGCGGACCAGCAATAGCGGACCAGCAATAGGGAGTCGGATTTCGATGACGGCAAGACGTACCGGACCCTTTCAGGTCGGCGATCGAGTGCAGCTGACCGATGCGAAGGGCCGGCACTACACGGTCGTTCTCGAAGCGGGCAAGGAGTTCCACACCCATCGCGGTGGCCTTGCGCACGACGATCTGATCGGCTCCGACGAGGGCACGGTCGTCAAGTCGAGCAACTTCACGCCCTACCTTGCACTGCGGCCGTTGCTCGTCGACTACATCCTGTCGATGCCGCGAGGTGCGCAGGTGATCTACCCGAAGGACGCGGCACAGATCGTGCACGAGGGCGACGTGTTCCCCGGCGCGCGTGTCCTGGAAGCCGGTGCGGGTTCCGGTGCATTGACGTGTTCGTTGTTGCGAGCGGTCGGGCCCGAGGGCCGCGTCATCTCCTACGAGGTCCGCGCCGACCACGCCGAGCACGCGGTCCGCAACGTCGAGACCTTTTTCGGGGGCAGCCCCGAGAACTGGGATCTCACCATCGCCGACGTCGCCGAATTCGACGGGCAGGTCGACCGTGCGGTGCTCGACATGCTCTCCCCGTGGGACGCGTTGCCGTCCGTCGCGAAGGCGCTGGTTCCAGGCGGTGTCCTCATCGTCTACGTCGCGACCGTGACGCAGTTGTCGAAGGTGGTCGAGGCGATGCGCGAGCAGGAATGCTGGACCGAACCACGCTCGTGGGAGTCGATCGTCCGCGGCTGGCACGTCGTCGGCCTTGCTGTGCGTCCCGAGCACCGAATGCAGGGGCACACAGCTTTTCTCGTGAGCGCACGCAAACTGGCGGAGGGAACGGTGACGCCGAAGCCGCAGCGCAGGGCATCGAAGGGGCAGAGCCCGAGCTAGTACGGGAGGGGCTTGCGGTATTCGGTACGCAGATACCACAACGCTTGATCCGCGTGAATGTTCGCGCGCAGATCGTTCGACACGATCTTGCACACCGTGCCGTTCTCGTCGATGACGAAGGTCTTGCGGCGTGTGGTTATTCGGGTGAGCCACCCGTCGCGATGCCGGGCATGGCGGCCTGACGACGCAGCGGGCCTGGTGCGGCTCAGTTTTGCCAGTGCGCTGCGCTTGGCGCCGAATTGTTCTGCAACCGAACCGCCGACGTCGGACAGCAACGGAAAGTCGAACGACCGCTGCTGTGCAAAATGCGCCTGCCTGTCGACCGAATCGGTACTTATCCCGACGCGCCGCGCTCCGACCGCGGCGAACTCTGCCGCCAGATCACGAAAGTGGCAGGCCTCGGCAGAGCAGATCGGCGACGACGCGATGAGGTAGAAGAACAGCACGAGGGGTCCGTCGGTGAGGAACGAGTACAGGGTCCGTCGTGTGCCGGTGTGATCGAGCAAGGCGAAGTTGCGCGCCTGGTCGCCTTCCTTCATGCCGCGTAACGGTAATCGACCAGCAAGAACAAACCGACCATTTCGGACAGTTGCAGTCGTTTCAGCATTGCACTCTGCCCATCGCAAGCAGATTGCATGTGCTTGCGCTCGACAGCTGCCACGCCTCGCCGACCTTGTCCCAGGTCATGTTGATGGGGATTGTGCCGTGCGGACCCGTGACGTCGACCTTTGCCGTTGCCGATGTCCCGGCTACGTCGACACCGGATACGACGAAGGTGATTCGCCCGTAGTTGTCCAGCCCCGTCGTCAAGGCGGCCAACGCTTCCACCCGCGTCTGACCGTCGACGACCAACCCCGCTTTGTTCTGTGCCGGGATCGCCGGATCGACGAGCCGCACCAGCGAATCCTGGAGTAGATCCGGCGTCGGGGGAGCGACATCGGGCACCTGCGTGGTGGTCGGCACCGCCGACGGCTCAGGTGCCGTTGTGGTCGGCTGCGACGACGGCTGACCGACAGCAGGGGTATTGGCATCGTCGGAACCGCAGGCGACAACGGCCACCGCGACGAGCAAAGCACCGACGGAACTAACGCATTTGCGGTGAATCACGTGCACTCTTCTCTCGATCGCAGCTTGCGGGGCGTATCGGCGACGGGACGTCACGCTAACATCGGGCCGCAACGACCTGGCGGTACTCGTCGTGTCGCCGAACACATCCGAGACACGTCACAGCACCGAAACAGTGTCGTACGGCAGAAAGCGCGCGCTGCCGGTAGCGTGGATAGACCGGGACTGGGAGGAGTCGACACTATGAGCCCCACAGATAGTTCGGATTCGGCGGCGTGGCGAGAACTGGAAGCCCTGCGTGCCGAAGCTGCTGGACTCCGCCGCCAGCTTGCCGAGTCGCCGGAACGGTCACGTGAACTCGAAAGTCGAGTCGACTCGCTGACCATTCGGAACGGGAAGCTGATGGACACGCTGAAGGAAGCGCGTCAGCAACTCATCGCGCTGCGCGAGGAGGTCGATCGACTCGGGCAGCCGCCGAGTGGTTACGGCACCCTGCTCGGCGTGCACGACGACGAGACTGTCGACGTGTTCACCTCGGGTCGCAAGATGCGCCTGACCTGCTCGCCGAACATTGCCACAGACACGCTCCAGCTCGGCCAGACCGTGCGTCTGAACGAAGCGCTGACAGTGGTCGAGGCGGGTTTGTTCGAGCGCGTCGGTGAAATCTGCACGCTTCGCGAGATTCTCGACAACGGCACCCGAGCGCTTGTGGTCGGCCATGCCGACGAAGAGCGCGTCGTCTGGTTGGCCGAGCCGCTTGCTCATGTCGCCGAGATCGACGACGTCGACGACCCCGACCGGCCGATCCGCAAGCTCCGCCCAGGCGACTCGCTGCTGGTCGACACGAAGGCCGGCTATGCGTTCGAGCGCGTTCCGAAGGCTGAGGTCGAGGACCTCGTGCTCGAAGAGGTGCCGGACGTCGACTACAGCGACATCGGTGGTCTCGGCAGGCAGATCGAGCAGATTCGCGACGCGGTCGAGCTGCCCTTCCTGCACAAGGAACTGTTCCGTGAGTACTCGCTGCGGCCACCGAAGGGTGTGCTGCTCTACGGTCCTCCCGGCTGCGGTAAAACGCTGATCGCCAAGGCGGTCGCCAACTCGCTGGCAAAGAAGATCGCCGAATCGCGCGGCGAGGATGCCAAGGAAGCCAAGTCGTTCTTCCTCAACATCAAGGGCCCCGAACTGCTCAACAAGTTCGTCGGCGAAACCGAGCGCCACATCAGGATCATCTTCCAGCGGGCACGCGAGAAGGCGTCCGAGGGCACTCCGGTGATCGTCTTCTTCGACGAGATGGACTCGATCTTCCGGACCCGTGGTTCGGGTGTCTCCTCGGACGTGGAGACGACCGTCGTGCCGCAGCTGCTCAGTGAGATCGACGGCGTCGAGGGTCTGGAGAACGTCATCGTCATCGGCGCCTCCAATCGCGAGGACATGATCGACCCCGCGATTCTGCGGCCCGGACGTCTCGATGTGAAGATCAAGATCGAGCGGCCGGACGCGGAATCCGCACAGGACATCTTCTCGAAGTACCTGACCGAGAGTTTGCCGGTGCACGCAGACGACCTCGCCGAATTCGGTGGCGATCGTTCGGCTTGCATTAGGGCGATGATCGAGAAGGTCGTCGAGCGGATGTACGCCGAAAGCGAAGACAACCGTTTCCTCGAAGTCACCTACGCCAACGGTGACAAGGAGGTCTTGTACTTCAAGGACTTCAACTCCGGCGCGATGATCCAGAACATCGTCGACCGGTCGAAGAAGTACGCGATCAAGGCAGTCCTCGAGACGGCGTCACCCGGTCTGCGGATCCAGCATCTCTTCGACTCGATCGTCGACGAGTTCTCCGAGAACGAGGACTTGCCGAACACAACCAACCCGGACGACTGGGCTCGTATCTCCGGCAAGAAGGGCGAGCGGATCGTCTACATCCGCACGCTCGTCACCGGCAAGAATGCCAGTGCAAGCCGGGCTATCGACACCGAGTCCAACACGGGGCAATACCTGTAGGGTCGCCTCGTGCAGGTACAACTCCGCCACAACCCATCATCGACGGTCGCCCGGTGCTTTCTTGCACCGGGCGAACCCGTTCGTGTCGAGAGCGGCGCAATGGTCGCCCACTCTGCAGGCATTCGTCTCGAAGCAAAAGCCGAAGGTGGTCTGGTAGCCGGTCTCAAACGCAAAGTGCTTGCGGGAGAGTCGTTTTACATCACCACCTACACCGCGCCGGACAACGGCGGTTGGGTCGACGTCGCTTCCGTGCTGCCCGGCGACGCCTTCGCGCTGCCGGTTACCGCTGACCGGCCCTACTTCATCAACCGCGGCGGCTGGCTGGCCAGCTCGCATGGTGTGCAGATCGAAAGCAAGTGGGGTGGCATGGCCAACCTCTTCGGTGGTGAAGGTGGTTTCGGCCTGCGCGCACACGGCCAGGGTGACGTGGTTCTCGGAGTCTTCGGCGCGATCGACGTGTTCGATCTCGCCGCAGGGGATGCGGTCACGATCGACACCGGACATGTTGTCGCATACGACCTGTCGATGTCGTTCTCGATGCGCAGGGCAGTGCAGGGTCGTTCGATTCAGTCGATGAAATCCGGCGAAGGGTTCGTGTTCGACTTCGTCGGACCCGGACGAGTACTGCTGCAGACGCGTAATCCCGGCGCGTTTGCGAACTGGGTCGGCAGCTTCACTCCGGGCGGGTAGGAGTCGGCCAGCCCTCAGGCAACGCCTTGTCGGGCGGTAGTCAGGTGGGTCAGTTCGCACCGCCATCGACCGTCGCTACGAACGAAGACATCCGACGTCCACTCGTCGTTCTCGAACCGCTCGCCCTGGAAGTAGCCGGTATTTGTCACCCGAGCGACAACTACCGCGACGTCGCCGAACTCGCGAACTGACACCACCTCGCTGCTCATCGTGTCGTGTGAAACGGTTCCGTTCGCGACCGACTCCAGAAACTGGCGGCCCGGCACAAGTCCGTCCTGCGAGACGAACGACCAATCTGCGGTGGCGAATTCAGCGATGCGCTCGGCATCGTTGGCGACGAGCGCGGCATCCCAGTCCTCGAGAAGCGTCAGCAACTCGGCGTGACCGTCGGTCGTCTGCTGTGTCATGCCCCCAGTGTCCACTTTGCCGGTTCGGGAACGCTTGGACGAATGGGAGGTCAGCCGCCGAGCTTGGCGAAATCGACCGATCGCCAGGTATGGACCTGCAGGCGGAGCAGCGTGTCGTCCTCGGCGGTTTCCGCGTACTGGGCGGCGCCGTTCGCGCCGAGATAGCGCGCCGCGATGTCGGTGACCACCCCGGCCGGTAATGACTCGATGCTCACCGCCCCCTCGACCGTCACGTACGCGGGCGGGTACTCCTCCCGCTGCACACAAAGACTTGCCTCGGGCGACTCGCGCAGTAGTGCAACCTTTTTGGTACTCGCTGCTGTCGCGATCTCGACAATGCCGTCGTCGTAGCGGTACCAGACCGGCGTGGTCAATGGTGCGTCGCCTGCCCGTCCAACGGCCAGAACGCCGATGTGGACACCGGCAAGAAACTCTTCGCGTTCATCTGAACTCATCGACAATGTGCTCATGAATCCACGCTAGCGATGCGGTCCGACAGGTTGCGGTGGCGACGGGATCGGGACGTCCCCGCGGGGACGTCGGACCCGGTTCAGGCGTCCCCGCGGGGACGTTTCGGCGATCCGTTCCGTCGGTGGGTCGGGCGTTCGGGTATCGACGAGCCTGGTGTTCGCGTCGGCCTTGGCCTGATCGCGGAGCTGGTCGGTGTCTGTTCGATGCCCGGGTCCGGGCGTCCCCGCGGGGACGTGTCGGCGATCAGTTTCTGTCGGTGCCCCGCGGTAGGTTTGTCGAGCATCAGTTCTATCGAAACGGGGAGATTCGATGAACACCACAGCACAACCACCGACAAACCACCCGGCGGAACGGCCGATCGAAGAGATCGAAACCGAAATCTGTTCTCTCGCCGGGCAGATCGCCGCCGCCACCGCACGATTCCTGACCCTGCTCGCCGAATTCGACGCCCGCCGCGGCTGGGCCGGCTGGCAACTACACTCCGCAGCCCACTGGCTGTCCTGGAAAGCCGGTATCAGCCTGCACACCGCCCGTGAACAGGTCCGCGTCGCGAACGCCGTCACCGAGCTGCCACGCATCGCGCAGGCATTTGCCGAAGGCAGGGTGTCCTATTCCAAAGTCCGTGCCCTCACCCGTGTTGCGACACCGCACACCGAAGAATCGTTGCTGCGTATCGCTCTGCAGTCACCTGCGGCACATCTGGATCGACTCGTCCGCGGCCTCGTCAAACAAGCCCGCACCCCGGATGACACCAACAACAACACCGACACCGACCGCGCTCGTGGGCGGTGGTTCTACGACGACGACGGCTACCTGGTGGTGATGGCCCGATTCCGTCCCGAGGACGGTGCCCGATTCCTCGCCGCCCTCACCCGCGCGGAGTGTGAACGGACCCGCACCGACGACGACGAGCCGGACCGGACTGCACCGGCACCCTCGAATCCGGTTCCGGCGATGGTGGCGATGGCCGAGACTCTGTGCACCGCCGAGTCTCCGGTCGTGTCGCCGGCCGCGGATGTGTTGGTCCATGTCGGTCCGGACGGGGCACCACTGGACGCTCCGCATGCTCATCTCGACGACGGACCCGGTCTCGACTCGCAGACTCTGGAAACAGTGTTGTGCACTGCGGCGGTGCGGCTGATCCGTCACGGCCGTCTCGGACCGACCATCGCCTGGGACAGGTCTCGACGTCGGCCGAGTCGAACCCTGCTGCGGCAGTTGCTGATCCGGGATCGGTGCTGCACGGTTCCGGGCTGTGGCCGCACGAGGTTTCTGCATGCGCATCACGTTGTCTACTATTCGCGGGGTGGTCCGACCGATCTCGACAATCTGACCCTGCTCTGCGGTGAGCATCACCGCGCGTTGCACGACGGGCTGTTCACCATTACTGCCGACGGCAATCAGCGCTTCACCTTCGCAGACCTCGACGGACGCAGAATCGACTACGCGCCACTGCTGTCCGGCGACGTCGACGACCTCAGTCGCCGCTACCACCACATCGATCCCGATGCTGTCACTGCTGATTGGTCCGGTGAACCGCTCGATGCCAGCTTCGCCACCGACGTCCTGCTCCGCAACTGGGACCTCGAGAAACGCCGCCGCGACACCGAACTCGCGACGGCGGCCTAGCCCCGCCGGATGGCTAGCCCCGCACCGTGACGGTCGGGCAGTCGTCGCCCTTACTTCTGGCCACATCGGCTGCGGCGCTTGCCAACCCTTGCGACAGCAGACGATTCGCTTCCGCTGCGATCTCGATACAGGCTGGATTGTCGTTGGCCGATACGAAGTGATAGCGCAGAGCGTCTGGGCTGAGCGGTCGGTCCGGACCTTTGGCCGGGCCGTTCGGGCCCTGCGGGGATTGCTGGATGCCGACGCTCGGTGCCGCAGCTGCACTCGCGATCGGGACGAATGCCGGAGCAACTGCGATCGCAAACCCCAAAAATATTGCCGCTGAAGCGGTCCTGCGGGCCATGTGTGACTCCGAATCGCTGAGTGGGACAACCGTGCTGGTCCCGTCCAGCGTGGCCGCAGCGACACTCGAACAATAGGCACCCTACGGTGCCGGTTTGCTACCCGAATGCTCGTCGTCGCCCGATCCGGCACGTACTTCCGCGGCCCATACCTCGTGTTCGCGCTCCGCCCACCAGCGTGGCACCCAGCCGGTTCGCATCCCCCGCATGGCCGTGGTGTCGTTGAACGCGTAGAAGAGGTGGCCGACGACAAGTAGTCCGAACGCCAGCGCGAACCAATCGTGCACGAACGTCGCACCGGTTCGCCATACCAACCGGGTCCAGTCGGGGAAGAACATGACGATGCCGGTGCCGAACAGCACGAGGATCGAGCCCGCGCTCAGTGCGGCATTGACCTTCTGCCCGGCGTTGAACTTGCCGACACCGGTCGCGTTGACCCGCCGAGTCTTCGACCGCAACCATTGCCAGTCGGCACGGGTGAACCGGTTGAGGCGGCTCAGGTCGGTCCGGTATGCGACGGATGCGAGTCCGGCGAGCAATGGGACCGGCAGCGCGAAACCGCAATAGACGTGCACGATTTCGACAACGTGACGGTTGCCGACGAGCACAGCAAGGGAACCGTTGTAGAGAATCGCGGCAGTCACGATGCAGACCGCGACGAGCACGCCCGTCGTCGCGTGGACCCAGCGTTCGGCCCGGCTGAAGCGATGAACCTCGACCATCGCGCCGTCCGCTTCGCTGTCGGTGAGCTCAGGTCGGGTCATCGTCGCGTCCGTTCGATTCGCCGACCCACGCGTCGATCCAGTACCCGCGTTCTTCCCAATAACCGGGTACTACTTCGCTGGTCAGTTCGATACCGTCGAGCCACTTCAGGCTCTTGTAGCCGTACATCGGTGCGACGTAGAGCCGAACCGGGCCGCCGTGATCGTGGGTGACGGGTCCGTCGATCATTTCGAGTGCGACGAGGACATCGTCGCGTCGGGCTTGTTCGAGCGTGAGGCTCTCGGTGTAGGTCCCGTCGAAAGAAGTGAATCGAACCGCGGTTGCGGTGGTCCGCGGAGCGACTGCGTCGATGAGGTCGGCGAGTCGTACTCCGCTCCACCGCACCTCGGGAACCCGCCAGCCGGTGACGCACTGAAAATCGCGCACCAGAGTGGTTTGCGGCATCGATCGCAGATCGTCGAGGGTGAAGCTACGAGGTTTGTCGACAAGCCCGCTGAGGGTGAGGCGGTAGTTGGTCGCGTCGCGGCGGGGCGCTCCGCGGGTGACGGAATAGAACCTGAAGGTGTTGCCGACAGGGATCAAACCGATCAGTCCGGTCGGATCGTGATTGCCGAGTGGGCCGAGCACACGGGCGAGTCCGTTCTGAATCTCGTTGCCGCCGAGGACACCGGCGACCCCCGCAGCCAGCAGACCGAGAACGACTCGACGCCCCACCGGCGAACCGCGGTCGGTCTGCGCGGGCGTCGCGGCTCCGGACTTCGCCGCTCCGAACTTCATGACACCACTGTCCACGCGTTCTCGCGCTACGCCAAGGAACGCAACATCCCAGGTACCAGCAGTCGGGTGTCGGGGACGAACGGCCACGTCGGATCGGCGAGGTGCTCGCGTAGCTCGGCGTCGGTCCACCACCAGCCGTCGACGATCTCGCTGGCTTGATGTCGGAACGGTCCGTCACTGGCAATCTCGAACGCAAACATGTGGCAGCGCATCGGTTTACCGTGCCAGGTGCCGTCCCATGACAGGTCTGTCAGTGGTCGAAGTGACGTCGTCGCGATCCCGAGTTCCTCTTCGAGTTCGCGGATCGCGGCGCTTTCGATGGTTTCGCCGGGGTCGACGACGCCGCCGGCGAGGCAGTCGTGCATCCCTGGGAAAATCGACTTGGTGTCCGTCCGGCGGTGCACGTAGATCCGCTCACCATCGCAGGACCGAACAAGCACCCCCGAGGTCGCGTGCCAGAGCCCGTCGGCGTAGACGACCGATCTCGGTGCCTCTCCGATCACGTTGCGTTCGCTGTCGTACACGGCGACCACTTCGTCCGCAGGTTTCGACGTCATGGTTGCCATCGTCGCATCGTTCGCTGCAGTCTTCGAAACGATTCTCAGGTAGCTCGCATGCCACAGCCACTCCACCGGTCCTTTGTCGTAGCGCATGAGCCAGACGTGCGCGAAGACCGTCACAACCGCCGCGACCACGACATACACGGCGAGCGTGAACGGTATTCGTGCAGTGCCGGACACCCGATCGGCGAGCCGGAATCCCCAGCCGTAGCAGATGATCGACGCAACGATGTTCTGCAGGACGTAGCTGCTCAACGCCATCCGACCGACCTCGGACAGGCGTCTACCGACCGCCCCCACGGTGCGGCGAACGTAGAACTCTGCGATGAGCCCGAGCAGACCGAACGCCACGATCGCTGCGGTGCCGTAGCGGGCGGCGATGACGCCCGTATCGCCGCCGGCCACGCCGAGCGCCATGTCGATCGGCCACGCGATTGCACCTGCGAGCATCAGCCGAACGCGAATGCGGTGGCCCTGTGGCCCGAGCACACCTGCCCGGTACAACCGCGCACCCGCAAGGAAGAGCGCGATCGACATCGCGAATACGAACACCGGCTCGAAACGAAACAGCACGACGTTGTCGAGCCGAAACACGACGAGATCCAACCACGAGCCGTCCGCGTACGGATTGGGGTCGAGGGGCGCAGGTGCGGTCTCGGGCTCGGCGGCGAAGGCAAGCGCGAGGGTGATCAGCGTCAGCAGAGCGAGATGTATCGCAGCCGCCGTCCACATCCAACGGCGTTGCGCGCGTTCGGATGTCGCGAGGACGAAGGCGACGACAAGGCCTGTCACCGCGTAGCCGGTCAGGACGTCGAACTCGACGACAAGTACGAAATGAACGATGCCGTCGATGAACAGCAGGAGTGCTCGCCACGGGTACAGACCTGGCCACGGCCTACCTCGACGCAGCGCGGATTGCTGTTGGATCGCGAGTCCGATGCCGAACATGATCGTCAGCAGACCGAGGAATTTGCCCTGCGCCAGTTGCTGCATGACCTTCTCCACCCACTGCCACCCACCGTCGAGCGGATCCGACCGACTGATGTAGCCGACCAAACCTTCAGGGTTGGTGAAGATCCAGATGTTGGTCGCGAGCGTGCCGAGGATCGCGATACCGCGCAGTACGTCGAGTGATCGGATTCGGTCCATACCCTCAGCCTGGTCGGCGGCGCTTGCACGCACATCGTCCGAAAGTACGAGCGGACGGACGATCCTCGGAGGAGGTCGCATAGGCTCGGACGCATGCAGCGAATCATCGGAATCGAGGTCGAGTACGGCATCTCGTCGCCTACCGAGGCCTCGGCGAATCCGATTCTCACGTCGACGCAGGCAGTACTGGCATACGCGGCGGCAGAGGGTGTGCCACGGGCCAAGCGAACGCGGTGGGACTACGAGGTGGAATCGCCGCTTCGGGATGCTCGTGGATTCGATCTCGGTCGGCTCAGCGGACCAGCCCCGGTGATCGATGCCGACGAAGTCGGTGCTGCCAACATGATCCTGACCAACGGTGCTCGCCTGTACGTCGATCACGCCCATCCCGAGTACTCCGCACCCGAGGTCACCGACGCGCTCGACGCCGTGATCTGGGACAAAGCGGGGGAGCGCGTGATGGAGGCCGCGGCGCGCTACGCGTCCAGCGTGCCGGGAACGCCACGCTTGCAGCTGTACAAGAACAACGTCGACGGCAAGGGCGCGTCGTACGGCACGCACGAGAACTATCTGATGAGCCGGAACACGCCGTTCAATTCGATAATCGTCGGGTTGTCGCCGTTCTTCGCGTCCCGGCAGGTGATCTGCGGTTCGGGCCGGGTCGGCATCGGGCAGTCCGGCGACGAAGCCGGCTTCCAGCTGTCACAGCGCTCCGACTACATCGAGGTCGAGGTCGGCCTGGAAACGACCCTCAAGCGCGGCATCATCAACACCCGCGACGAGCCGCACGCCGATGCGGACAAGTACCGCCGCCTGCACGTCATCATCGGCGACGCCAACCTTGCCGAGATGTCGACGTACCTGAAGGTCGGTACGACCGCTCTCGTGCTCGACCTCATCGAAGCGGGTGTCGACCTCTCCGATCTGCAGCTGGCGCGTCCGGTGACGGCGGTCCACACGATCAGCCACGATCCGACGCTGCGGGCCGTCGTCGCGCTCGCCGACGGACGCGAACTGACCGGGCTTGCGCTGCAACGGATCTACCTCGAGCGGTGTTCGAAGTTCGTCGCATCGCACAGCCCCGACGATGCGAGGGCGAACGACATCCTCGAAAAGTGGGCCATGGTTCTCGACCTGCTCGAGCGCGACCCGATGGAGTGCGCGAACATCCTCGATTGGCCGGCCAAACTACGTCTGCTCGAGGGCATCCGAAATCGCGAAGGTCTCGGCTGGGCGGCCCCCAAGCTGCACCTCGTCGACCTGCAGTACTCCGACGTCCGGCTGGACAAGGGTCTCTACAACCGTCTCGTCGCACGAGGCTCGATGTTGCGTTTGACCACCGAGGCTCAGGTGCTCGAAGCGATGACGCGGCCGCCGCTCGATACGCGCGCCTACTTCCGTGGCGAATGCCTGCGCAGGTTCGGTGCCGATATCGCCGCAGCAAGCTGGGATTCGGTGATCTTCGATCTCGGCGGCGATTCGCTGGTCCGCATTCCGACCCTCGAACCGTTGCGTGGCAGCAAGGCGCACGTCGGCAAGTTGCTCGATTCGGTCAACACCGCCGCAGAGCTGGTCGATCAACTCACCACCTAGTCGACGCAACCTAGCGGTGAACCCGAGCTTTACCCCAACATGACGGTAGCGATCGGTAGGGTTAAGGTCCGAGAAGGTTCACGGGAGACACGCATTCGAATCCCGTTCGAATGCACTGCATACGAGGAGGTCGGCTGCTATGGCGCAGGAACAAACCAAGCGCACCGGTGGCGGCGACGAGGACGAAGGTCCAGCCGGTGACGGTGCCGCAGGCCAGGAACGTCGCGAGAAGCTTGCCGAGGAAACAGACGACCTGCTCGACGAGATCGACGACGTGCTCGAGGAGAACGCCGAAGACTTCGTTCGCGCCTATGTCCAGAAGGGCGGCCAGTGACCCCGGACAGAACTGGTTTTCCACCGGCGGAGGGGCCGCTCGCGCTGCATTTCGGATCGAACCTGTCGTCGTTCTCGGAGCACTTGCGTCTGCACGCGCCGGAACTGTTGCCGGGCAACCGATTCGAAGCACGGAGTGGTGACGTCATGGTTGGGGCCGACTTCGCGCCGCACGGCACGACGATCGTCGCTCTCACCTATGCCGGCGGTGTCCTGCTCGCGGGCGATCGGAGGGCGACCCAGGGCAACCTGATCGCCAACAAGGACATTCAGAAGCTGTACGTCACCGACGAGTACTCCGCGGCGGGCATTGCAGGCACTGCAGGCATTGCCATCGAGTTGGTCCGGCTGTTCGCGGTCGAACTCGAGCACTACGAGAAGATCGAAGGCATCTCGCTGACGTTCGACGGCAAGGCAAGCAAGCTGTCCGGCATGGTTCGCGGCAATCTGCCTGCAGCCATGCAGGGCCTCGCAGCGATCCCGCTGCTCGTCGGCTACGACACCGCAGCGGCGGACCCGGCGAAAGCCGGCCGCATCGTGTCCTACGACGTCGTCGGTGGACGTAGCGAAGAACGCTCCGGCTATCACGCTGTCGGGTCCGGCTCGCTGTTCGCGAAATCGGCGATCAAGAAGCTGTACCGCGATGGCCTCGACGAGGCCGAGGCGTTGCGCATCGCCATCGAGTCGCTCTACGACGCGGCCGACGACGATTCGGCCACAGGCGGACCCGATCTCGCTCGGCGTATCTACCCGTCGGCAGTGACCATCACCGTCGACGGTGCGGTCGAAGTACCGGCCACGCGTACGGAGGAGATTGCTCGCGCCGTCGTTGCCGACCGAACCGAACAGGGAGGTGCGCCGCGATGACGATGCCGTACTACGCATCTGCCGAGCAGATCATGCGCGACCGGTCCGAGTTGGCGCGCAAAGGAATCGGTCGCGGTCGAAGTGTCGTCGTGCTGACGTACGCAGACGGCGTGCTGTTCGTCGCCGAAAACCCGTCGACGGCGTTGCACAAGGTCAGCGAACTGTACGACCGTCTCGGTTTCGCCGCCGTCGGTAAGTACAACGAATTCGAGAATCTGCGCAAAGCAGGCATCGTGCACGCCGATACTCGCGGCTACGCCTACGACAGGCGTGACGTGACCGGCCGGACTCTTGCCAATGCGTATGCGCAGACGCTCGGGACGATCTTCACCGATCAGCTGAAACCGTACGAGGTCGAGATCTGCGTCGCCGAGGTTGGGTATCCCGACGATCCGAAGCCGCCGCAGCTGTATCGGATCACCTACGACGGTTCCATCGGCGACGAACGGGAGTTCATCGTGATGGGTGGCACCACCGAACCCATCGCGACCGCGTTGAAGAGTTCGTACAAGCCTGGACTGTCGCTCGAGGCGGGTATCGCTGTCGCTGTCGCAGCACTGCAGGCCGGTGTGCCCGAAGGTGCCGACAAGGAGAAGAAGCCGATCGGCGTCGCCGCGCTCGAGGTGGCGGTACTCGACCAAGCGCGCCCGCGTCGTGCGTTCCGTCGTATCACCGGGTCCGCGTTGGAGGCTCTGCTCGGCGGCGTTGCTGCACCCGAGCCTGCCGAGCCGGAAAAAGCCGAGCCCGCGCCCGACAAGGCCGACACGACCGACGCAGGTCCAGCCGACCCGACCTAGGGCGTTCGATATACCCGGAGTGCCCCCGGCCGACTCGCGAAACGAAATGTGCGACCGGCCCGGGGCACTTCGCCGTCTGTGGCGAGTGCGACCTCGGCGCCGTCGATTTCGATATCGATTTTCGAAACGAACTGCTGGACATACACTTTCGAGTTGCCGAGGGTTCCGGCCAAAGCGTCGACAACAAGCCGCAGCCTGGAGAGCCGCGTGTCGGCACGAATGTAGCGGACGTCGAGGGCGCCCTTGTGCAGGTCGGGGCGAGACATGGGCACCTTGTCGACGGGGGAGTATCGGCCGTTCCCGACGAACAACATCCAGATCGCGTGTTCGGTGCCGTCGATGCGGGCGTAGAGGGGTTGTGCCGACGCGAGAACCCGGACCATTGCCACAGCCGCGGCGGGCCATTTGCCGAACCGCGGTGCCCATTTCTCGCGGAGCCGGACGGAGTCCGGGTAGCCGCCGAGGCTGGAGGTGTTGAGAAACAGTTCGGCGGTGTGACCGTCGACGTGGACCTCTGCGATATCGATCAGCACCGCAGAACCCGCCTCCAATGCTTCCGTCGTCGCAGCGACGTCGGTGACTCCGACGTCGCGAGCGAAATGATTGAGGGTTCCGCCGGGGAACACGGCAAGCGGCAGGCCGCGCTCGATGGCGATGCCTGCCGCCGCGAGCACCGATCCGTCGCCGCCGACGATGCCGAGTGCTTCGGCGTCGGTGCTGTCGATCCCGGCGTGGATCTGCTCGATGATGTCTCGTTCGGTATCGAGCTCGACGAAAGTGGCGGCCGGCAGACGTTCTCGCAGCTCGGTTGTCAACGAGTCGTCGTCGGATCCGGCACCGGCGTTGAGCAGAACCACGAGTCCTCGCCCTTGCGGTAGCGCCGCGACCTCGACGCTCCCCCCGATCGATGCCGGTTCCTCGATTCGGACTGCCCACCACCGTCGCGTCGCGAGGGCGACGCCAACCCCGAGCGCCGCGCCGACGACGACGTCGGAAGGCCAGTGGACCCCGATGTGCACCCGCGAATAGGCGACAGCTGCTGCAACGGGGGCCACGACCAAGCCTGCTTTGGGAGATTCGATGGCGACCGCGGTAGCGAATGCGGCGGCCGTCGCGGCGTGCCCCGACGGAAACGACGAGGACTCGGGTCGGCGGACGAGACGGCGCACGAACGGGACCGAGTCCGGCGGTGGGCGGCGGCGCGGAAAGACCGGTTTGGCAACACCGTTCGCGAGCGCGCTCGCGCCAGCGACCGCGAGGGCTCCGCGAACGGCCGCTCGTCTGTTCGTGCCGCCTGTTGCAGCGAGCCCTGCTGCAACGCCCATCCACAACACACTGTGGTTGGCGAGTTTGCTTGCGATGAGCAGTGATCGGTCGACACCTGTCGGCCGAATATGTGCACTTCGGGCCAAAAGTCGGCGATCGAGGGAGTCCAGCAGGGTCGACGCGGAGTGCTTCACTCGCCCCAGCCTAGGCATAGCTCGGTGTGGGCGTCGGCGCCGGTTCCGCTGGTTGTTCCGGGTAGAGAGGGTGTCGTGGTTGTACTGTCGAACTGTGCAGCGACGAATCATGGGCATCGAGACCGAGTTCGGGGTCACGTGCACCTTTCACGGCCATCGCCGGCTGAGTCCGGACGAGGTTGCCCGGTACCTGTTCCGGCGTGTCGTCTCGTGGGGACGCAGTTCCAATGTGTTCCTACGCAATGGCGCTCGGCTGTATCTCGACGTCGGCAGTCACCCCGAATACGCGACCGCGGAATGCGACAGTCTCGTCCAACTGGTGACCCACGACCGTGCGGGCGAGCGCGTCCTCGAAGAGCTGCTCATCGATGCCGAGCAACGCCTCGCCGAAGAAGGTATCGGCGGCGACATCTACCTGTTCAAGAACAACACCGATTCGGCAGGCAACTCCTACGGCTGCCACGAGAACTTCCTCGTGGTCCGTGCTGGTGAGTTCTCGCGCATCTCCGATGTGCTGCTGCCGTTCCTTGTCACTCGCCAGCTGATCTGTGGTGCAGGCAAGGTGCTGCAGACGCCGAAGGCGGCGACGTTCTGCCTGTCACAGCGCGCCGAACACATCTGGGAAGGCGTTTCCTCTGCCACCACCCGATCCCGGCCCATCATCAACACACGCGACGAACCACACGCCGACGCGGAAAAGTATCGCCGCCTGCACGTCATAGTCGGCGACTCGAACATGTCCGAGACGACGACGATGCTCAAGGTCGGTACCGCAGCGCTGGTGCTCGAGATGATCGAGGCAGGCGTGTCCTTCCGAGACTTCGCTCTCGACAACCCGATTCGCGCGATCCGCGAGGTCAGCCACGACCTGACAGGTCGGCGACCGGTACGGCTCGCGGGCGGCCGTCAGGCGAGTGCGCTCGATATTCAGCGCGAGTACTTCGCCCGCGCGGTCGAGCACGTCCGTACGCGCGACGCCGACCCGCAGATCGACCAGGTCATGGACCTGTGGGAGCGGACCCTCGACGCCGTCGAGGCGCAGGATTTTGCGAAGGTCGATACCGAAGTCGACTGGGTGATCAAGCGAAAGCTGTTTCAGCGCTACCAGGATCGCTACAGCATGGAGTTGTCCGATCCCAAGATTGCGCAGCTCGACCTCGCCTACCACGACATCAAGCGTGGCCGCGGCGTCTTCGACCTCCTGCAGCGTAAAGGTCTGGCGAAGCGGGTCACCGAAGACGATCAGGTCGACGACGCGGTCAACACACCGCCGCAGACGACACGCGCGAAGCTGCGTGGTGATTTCATCACCGCCGCTCAGGAGGCCGGTCGCGACTTCACCGTCGACTGGGTGCACCTCAAGCTCAACGACCAAGCGCAGCGCACCGTGCTGTGCAAAGACCCGTTCCGATCGGTCGACGAGCGGGTCGAGCGGCTCATCGCGAGTATGTAGGCCAGAGGACGCTAGCCTGTCGTGGTGGCGATTTCCAAGGTCGAGCGGTTGATGAATCTTGTCATCGCGCTGCTCTCGACCAGGCAGTACCTAACAGCGGAACGAATCAGGGACAGCGTTGCCGGATACGACGATTCGGCAAGTTACGAAGCGTTCAGTCGCATGTTCGAGCGCGACAAGAACGAACTTCGCGATCTCGGAGTGCCCCTCGAAACGGGTGCCTCGTCGCGGTTCTCGACTGTCGAGGGCTACCGCATCAGCCGCGCCGCCTACGAACTGCCCGAGATCGACCTCACGAGTGAGGAGGCGACAGCGGTCGCCGTCGCAGTGCAGCTGTGGGAATCACCCGAGTTGGCGGCAGCAGCGCAGAGCGCGATGCTCAAACTCCGTGCAGCGGGTGTGCAGGTCGATCAGGACTCCGCTGCCGCTGCCGTCACGCCCGTCCCAGCGCGCACCCGTGGTTCCGAACCTGCCCTCGGCAAGCTGCTCGCCGCGATCGATTCAGGTCGTGCCGTGCGCTTCGAGCATCGAAGCGCCGCGAACGAACCCTTCCGCAGGCGCAATGTCGAACCGTGGGGTGTCGTCACCCACAGCGGGCGGTGGTACCTCGTCGGACACGATCTGGATCGCGACGCCGTGCGTACCTTCCGGCTGTCCAGGATCGGCGACGACGTTGCCGCATACGGACCCGTCGACGCGGTGAACAAACCCGACGACGTCGATCTGCGTGACATCGTCGATCGCGTCACCGGTATCGCCGGAGTCGCGGGCACGGCGACCGTCTGGGTAGCAGACGGTCGTGCTCACGAACTTCGACGCCTCGGCCGGGAAATCGAAGACCGCCGAATCGGTGCACGGTCGGGAAGTGTTCTCGAAATTCCGGTGCGGACGTGGGACTGGGTCGCGCGGCTGATCACCGGCCACGGTGCGGACGCACTGGTGATCGCCCCCACCGAACTACGCGACGACGTCGTCGAGCGGCTGCGTGCGGTTGCCGGTGTCGCACACACGGAGGCTCGCCGATGAGCGCCCGTTTGTCGGTGCGGCTTGCTCGGCTGCTCAACATGGTTCCGTATTTCATCGCCAATCCCGGAATCAGCGCGGCGGAAGCGGCTGTCGAGCTCGGTGTGACAACCAAGCAGTTGATGGACGATCTGAATCAGCTGTGGATGTGTGGTCTGCCCGGTTACGGTCCCGGCGACCTGATCGACCTGTCGTTCTCCGAAGAAAGTATCGAGGTCACCTTCTCGGCCGGTATCGATCGACCGTTGCGACTCACGTCGACGGAGGCGACCGCGTTGCTCGTCGCACTGCGATCGATCGTGGAGATGCCTGGAATGGTCGACCCGACCGCCGCCCAGGGTGCGATGGCAAAGATCGAATCGGCCGCCGGAGCCGCAGCGGTTGCCCGGCACAGCGACGATGCCGACAGCGACCCGGAGTCGACGAGCGAGGAGCGTGGCGTCCGACTGCCTGAACATCCAGCTGTAGCCACCGTGCGTTCCGCGCTCAACCACAGCCATGCGCTGCGGCTGGTGTACTACTCGGCCAGCCGCGATGCGATCTCCGAGCGTGTCGTCGATCCGATTCGTATCGTGCTGGTCGACAATCACAGCTATCTGCAGGCGTGGTGCCGACATGCTGAGGGGGTCAGGCTGTTTCGCTTCGACAGGATCGACGAGGCGAACGAACTCGACGAGCAGGCCCGACCGCCGGCAGCCGCGATGGCAGAACAGTCCGCGCTCGAATTGTTCAGCGACGATCCGGCTCTTCCCTTGGCACGGTTGCAGATCGCGAGCGATTCGGTGTGGGTGCTCGACCACTATCCGATGAATCAACTTGCACTCAACGACGACGGGAGCATCGAGGCGACGATGAGATTTGCCACGCTCGATTGGATGGCCCGAATGGTTCTCGGATTCGGTTCCGGAATCACGGTCCTCGATCCACCCGCGCTCGTCGCGTCGCTGCGCGAACGGGCAGGCGCCGCACTCGCCGCTTACGGTGACCTCGAGGCGGTCTGATGGCAAACGATTTCGAGATCTGCGTTTTCGGTGCAGGCAATATCGGCTGTTACGTCGGGGGCAGGCTCGCTGGTGCGCGCGCGAAGGTCTCTCTCGTCGGTCGTCCGGCGATAGTCGAAGAAGTCGCGACCCATGGGCTGCATCTGACCGACCTGCACGGCGCCGATATCGAGGTCCGCCCTGCTCAACTTCGGTTCGACACAGCACCGAACCGCGCCTCGCGCGCCGATCTGATCCTCGTCTCGGTGAAGGCCGGATCGACGGACGAAGCTGGTCGGTCACTCGCGTCGCTGGTCAGGCCGGGCACTGTGGTGATCTCGCTGCAGAACGGCGTCCGTAATGCCGACGTGCTGCGCGAGCATCTGCCCGAGTGCATCGTGTTGTCCTCGATGGTGATGTACAACGTTTCCCACCGTGGTGAAGGCCGATTCCACCAGGGCACAGAAGGCGAAATCATCGTCAGCGACCATCCGGCGCTCGATCGGTTCGCATCGACCTTCCGCAATGCCGGTTTGCCGCTGCTCAGGGAGGCCGACCTCACCCGCGTCATGTGGGCGAAACTGCTGCTCAACCTGAACAATCCGATCAACGCACTGTCCGGAGTGCCGCTGAAAGAGGAACTGTCACAACGGAAGTACCGCAAATGCATCGGTATGGCACAGCTGGAGGCGCTTGCCATCCTCAAGGCGGCAGGCATCCGACCGGCTCGGCTGACCTCGGTACCGCCTGCCCTCATGGCTCGGCTGCTCGGAGTGTCGAACTTCCTTTTCAAGGGCGTGGCGCAATCCGTCCTGGAAATAGACCCTTTGGCGCGGACCTCGATGCTCGACGATCTCGAACTCGGACGGAAGTCGGAAATCGACTACATCTGCGGCGAGGTCGTCCGGCTCGGCGAGCAGGTCGGCAGAACCGCGCCCGTGAACGCGCGGTTGACCGAGTTGATCAAAGTCGCCGAAAACGGTGGCAGACGGCACTGGTCGGGCGCGGAATTGTTGAAGACGTTGAAGGCGTCAGGGAAGTCGGCGCCGGTCCGATGACACTGGTGCCACCTGAACGGGTGGCAAACTCCCAGGTTCGGTCACCGCTGGGTCCTCGTCGGTCCGGTAGCATCGAATCCACACGACTTTCGGAGGTAGACATGACCGGCGGCCTTTCCGCATGGCACTGGGTGATCGTTGCGATTGTGGTCGTGATCCTGTTCGGCTCGAAGCGGTTGCCCGACGCCGCGCGTGGTCTTGGTAGGTCTCTGCGGATCTTCAAGAGCGAAGTCAAGGAAATGCAGAGCGAGAGCAAGGATCAGTCCGCGCAGGCAGATCCCACCCCTGCTCCAGCGCCGACCGAGCTTCCCCCTGTCGCACCGCCGCAGCAGTACACCGCGTCGGAGCGTTCGGATCCCAGATCGGCTTAGTCCGCCCGATACCGCAACGGTCGGGGTGAGTTGGCTGCCCCGTGCTGAGCGCTGAGCAGGAGACAGGCGAACTTGCGCATCCCGTTCGACCCGAGACGCAGTAAACGTAGAACCAATCCCGACGGCACGATGTCGCTGGTCGATCACCTCTACGAACTGCGCACCCGACTGCTTGTATCCATCGCAGCGGTCATCCTCACCAGCATCTTCGGCTTCTACTGGTACTCGCATTCGATTATCGGGCTGGAAAGTCTCGGTGAGCTGCTTCGCGGTCCGTACTGTTCGCTGCCGTCGGAGTCACGCGCGGACCTGAGCGTCGACGGCGCCTGCCGGCTTCTTGCGACAGGTCCGTTCGAGCAGTTCATGCTGCGGTTCAAGGTCGGTCTGACCGCTGGAATCGTGCTTGCCTGCCCGATCTGGCTGTACCAGATCTGGGCTTTCATCACCCCGGGTCTCTATGCGAAAGAACGACGCTACGCGGTCTCGTTCGTGACCTGCGGAGCCGTGCTCTTCGTTGCAGGCGCTGTTCTCGCCTACGTCGTGGTTTCGCAGGCTTTGGGTTTCCTGTTGACGATCGGCGACAACGTCCAGGTGACGGCGCTCAGTGGCGACCAGTACTTCGGCTTCATCATCAATCTGCTGATCATCTTCGGCGTCAGCTTCGAGATACCGTTGCTGATCGTCGGGCTGAACTTCGTCGGTGTGCTGCCCTACACACGTCTCAAGGCATGGCGACGCGGTTTGATCTTCACGATGTTCCTCTTCGCCGCGATCGCGACGCCTGGCCAGGATCCGTTCTCGATGCTGGCCCTCGCTCTCGCGTTGACGCTGCTGCTCGAGGTCGCCATTCAGATCGGCCGCATCCACGACAGGCGTAAGGCCCGTCGCGACGGCGCCGCGAACTGGCGCGACCTCGACGACGACGAGGCGTCTCCGCTGCCGAGTCCGGACCCCGTCGCCGATGCCGAACACCGCTCGGATTATTCGGACACCATCTGAGGTGAGCATCGACACCCGCGGACCCCAATTAGAGGCTTTTGCGGCCGAGCTGAGTTTTCCGCTCGACCCGTTCCAGGTGCAGTCCTGCGTCGCACTGGAAAACGGCCACGGCGTGCTCGTGTGCGCGCCGACGGGTGCGGGTAAAACCGTGGTCGGTGAATTCGCGGTGCATCTCGCACTCGCGGCCGGAACCAAGTGCTTCTATACGACACCGATCAAGGCGTTGAGTAACCAGAAGTTCGCGGATCTGACCGCGCGCTACGGGCGTGGGTCGGTCGGGCTGCTGACCGGCGACCAGAGCATCAACCCGGATGCGCCTGTTGTCGTGATGACGACCGAAGTGCTGCGCAACATGCTCTACGCCTCGTCGACGGCGCTGCGCGGTCTCGCGTTCGTTGTCATGGACGAGGTCCACTTCCTTGCCGATCGGTTCCGTGGCGCCGTGTGGGAAGAGGTGATTCTGCACCTGCCGGAGGACGTTCGCCTGGTCAGCTTGTCTGCGACGGTCAGCAACGCCGAGGAGTTCGGCGCCTGGATGGAGACCGTGCGAGGCAACACGACGATCGTGGTCGACGAGACCCGCCCGATCCCGCTGTGGCAGCACATTCTCGTCGGCAAGCGGATGTTCGATCTCTTCGACACCAAAGCCCAGGCTGGGCGCCCGAACGCCGGGGTTGTCGTCGATCAGGAACTCGTTCGCCATCTCAAGCAGAAGCGGGCACTCGAACGCAGCGGGTCCTGGGAGCAGTCGGGTCGTTCCGGTGGCCGCGGCCGCTCGAATCCGCGGCAGAACTTCAGACCGGTCTCACGTCCCGACGTGATCGCCAAGCTGGACGACGAAGGTCTGCTGCCTGCGATCACCTTCATCTTCAGTAGAGCCGGGTGCGATGCGGCGTTGAACCAGTGTCTGCGTTCCCGGTTGGAGCTGACGACGCCGGAACAGGTCGAGGAGATCTCGTCCGTCATTGCCAAGCACACGGCCGAACTGCCGAAAGCCGATCTGGATGTACTCGGCTACTGGGAGTGGCGCGACGCCCTCGAACGCGGCCTCGCCGCCCATCACGCTGGTATGTTGCCCGCTTTCCGGCACACGGTCGAAGAGTTGTTCGTCAAGGGTCTGGTGCGCGCCGTTTTCGCGACCGAAACGCTGGCGCTCGGCATCAACATGCCCGCAAGAACCGTCGTCCTCGAGCGGCTGGTCAAATACAATGGCGAAACCCACGCCGACCTGACTCCTGGCGAATACACCCAGCTCACCGGCCGTGCGGGCAGACGCGGCATCGACGTCGAGGGGCACGCGGTCGTGCTCTGGCATCCCGACCTCGACGCGACCGAAGTTGCGGGTCTCGCATCGACACGTACCTATCCGCTGCGGAGTTCGTTTCGCCCCGGCTACAACATGACGATCAACCTGATCGACCGCATGGGTGCCGACGACTCCCGGGCGCTGCTCGAGCGGTCTTTCGCGCAGTTCCAGGCCGACAAGTCCGTGGTCGGCGCGGTGCGGGGGATCGATCGAAACGTCCGCGATCTGAAGCAACTCCGAGAAGAACTCGGCGGTGACGGCAGCGAATATCTCGAGTACGCGCAACTGCGAGAACGTATTCGCGCGCGGGAACGACTGTTGGCGCAGCAGGGCAGAACCGACACTCGGGGTGCGGCGGTCGCCGCGCTGACGGTGTTGCGACGTGGCGACGTGATCGCGATACCCGCTGGGCGTCGTTCGGGTCTGGCCGTCGTCCTCGAGTCCGACGGCGATACCGGTGACCCACGTCCTCTCGTGCTCACCGAGGACAAATGGGCGGGCCGGATCTCGGCGGCCGACTTCCCCTCGCCCGCTGAAGCACTCGGCAGGATGCGCCTGCCCAAACATGTGGATCACCGGACCGCGCGTGCGCGGAAGGACCTGGCGTCGGCGCTGCGCAGCACCGGAATCACCGCGCCGAGCGGTCGGCGGCGTAAGAACAATTCGCCTGCAGCGGACGACAGGGAGCTTGCGACGTTGCGGCGCGCGCTGCGTTCGCACCCGTGCCACACCTGGCCCAATCGGGATCAGCTGGCCCGGGTGGGGGAGCGGTACAGCAGGCTTGCCCGCGAGACCGAGACGATGCGTCAAAAGGTCTCTGCGACAACGAATTCGCTTGCTCGGACGTTCGATCGAATACTCGCCCTCCTCGGCGAGCGGGGCTACATCGCGGCCGGTGCGGTGACCGAGGACGGGCGGCGCCTGGGTCGAATCTATTCGGAGAGCGACCTTTTGGTTTCCGAATGTCTGCGTCAGGGACTGTGGTCCGGCCTCGCCCCTGAGGAGCTCGCGGCGGTCGCGTCGAGCGTGGTATTCGAGTCGAGGCAAGAAGGTGGCTACCCGATGGTGACGGGTCCGACCAGCGCTGTCCGTCATGCACTCACCGGAACACTTCGGGTGTGGGGCGAGTTGCGCTCGGACGAAGTCCGCCACAAACTGCCGCTGACCCGAGACCCCGATCTCGGTTTCGTCGCCGCAATCTACAATTGGGCCCGTGGTGAGCCACTGGTCGACGCCCTGATCGCTGCCGGAGACAGAGGGAAGCCGTTGTCTGCAGGCGATTTCGTACGGTGGTGCAGGCAGGTGATCGACTTGCTCGATCAGCTGCACAACACTGCCGAGGATGCACAGATTCGTGGAGCTGCGGCGAAGGCAGTACGGGCTATTCGCCGTGGTGTCGTAGCCGTGGACGCCGCATAGCGGCGTCGATTGTGATTTGATTCCCTTCGCTATCCGACTCCGGTGCCGGGTGGGGAGCTACCGTGTTTACGACAGTGCGATGCGAGTGGAGGCGAAGAGATGAGCGGACCATATGGGCCTGGCGGTCCGGACGAACGATGGGGTCCCGGCGGCGAACAGCAGCCGAGCACTCCCGAAGGTGAAGGCGGTCCCGCCGACGCCACACGAGTCTTCAATACCCCGTCCGGTGGTCAGCAGAATCCGGGTCAAGGGTGGGGCGGCCCGCAGGGCCAGCCTCAGCAGCCGGGTCAGCAGTGGCCCGGTCAGCAGCAGCCGCCGGCGCAGCAGCCCGGTCAGCCCGCATGGGGCGCGGCGCCGACCCAGCAGGCGCCCACCGGTGGTCAGTGGGGACAGCAGGGCGCCGACGCAGGCCAGCCCCAATGGGGTCAGGGCGGGGGTCAGGGCGCCGGACAACAGGGCGGCGCCCAGTGGGGCCAGGGCGCCCAGCCCGGGCAACCACAGTGGGGCGCACCAGCGCAGCCTGCGGGTAATCAGTGGGGCGGCCAGCAGCCAGGGCAGCCGGCATGGGGTGGCCAGCAGCAGCCTGCAGGCAACCAGTGGGGAACTCCCGGCGCACCCACGGCGTCCGGCACGAAGTCGAAGACGCCGTTGTTCATCGGTCTCGGCATCCTGGCGGTCGTCGTCATCGGCGCTATCGTTGCTGCGGTACTGCTGCTCGGATCTTCCTCGCTCGATCAGAACGCCGCACAAGAAGGCGTCAAGAAGATTCTGACCGAGAACTACGGTGCCGAGAACGTCGAGAACGTCTCCTGCCCTGCGGATCAGAAGGTCGAGAAAGACGCGACCTTCGAATGCGACGTGAGTGTCGACGGCGAAGACAAGAAGGTCACCGTGACGTTCACCAACGACGACGGTGAGTACGAGGTCGGCCGACCGAAGTAGGGGTCAGCCACTTTCACCGGACACAGGAGCCGCCGACACATCGTGTCGGCGGCTCTGTGTTTGCTAGCGGTTCCGCATCGCGGCGACGAGTCGGCCGACCGAGCTTTCCGCGCCGTAGCGAACGGCGAGTTCGTCCAATTTCGCGGGATCGGCCGGTTCGCGCGGCAGCAGGTCAGGACCTGA
Organism: Antrihabitans stalagmiti; assembly: GCF_016482825.1. Lineage (GTDB taxonomy): Bacteria > Actinomycetota > Actinomycetes > Mycobacteriales > Mycobacteriaceae > Antrihabitans > Antrihabitans stalagmiti. Next base: position 412,161 of record NZ_JAEMNV010000001.1, read on the forward strand.
CGCGACGATCTCGGCATCTCGGGCAACCCGGACGACCATGGTCGCCGCGTCGAGGTAGTCGGTAGCGGCTGCAAGTTTCGCCCTGACGCCGCGGGCGATGTCGGAGTCCGGGTCGTCGATGGCGGCGCGCAGGTTGGCGATCGTGCCGAACCGCAGCATCAGGGTCGAGGCCGTCTTCTCGCCGATGCCTGCGACGCCGGGCAGGCCGTCCGAACTGTCGCCGCGCAAGGTCGCGAGATCGGCGTAGGCGTCGCCTGCGTTTTCGACAGGTACGCCGTACTTCGCGGCAACCTCGGCGGGACCGAACAGTTCGGCCTTCGCGAGTCCGCGGCCGATGTAGAGCACCCTGACCGAGTTCGGTTCGTCGCTCGCGAGTTGCAGCAGGTCTCGGTCGCCGCTGACGACGACGACGTCGTCCGTCTTCTCCTGCGTCGCAAGCGTTCCCAGTACATCGTCGGCTTCGAATCCGACTGCGCCCGCGGTTGCGATGCCTGCGGCTTCGAGCACTTCGTGAATCATCGCGACCTGCGGGCCGAGCAGGTCCGGCACTTCCTCGGTGTTGGTCGCGGCGCCGTCGGGTGCGAGTCGGTGCGTCTTGTAGGTCGGTATGGCGTCGACACGGAACTGCGGACGCCAGTCGAAGTCCAGACACACGACCAGCCGCGTCGGAGCTTGCCGCGTGATCAACTGCGCGACCATGTCGGTGAAGCCGCGCAGGGCGTTCACAGGTCGACCGTCGGGTCCGACTATCGAGTCGGGGACACCGTGAAACGCCCGAAACCACATGCTCGCGCCATCCAGCAACATCAGTCGTCCACTCATGACCGCCATCCTGCCAACCGAGGCGACGTGATGGCGCGGCGCATGGTGACTAATGTTGTCGCCATGACGAATTCCGCACGTTTTCCGAGTGCCGTCTATGCCGCACGACTTGCCCGCGCGGCCGAACTGAGCGCGGCAGCGGGACTCGACGGCCTGTTGATCACCCCCGGTCCCGACCTGCAGTACCTGCTCGGTTCGCGTGCGGAGTCCTTCGAGCGGCTGACCTGTCTCGTCGTACCCGCGGACGGGTCCGGTGCGCGGATCGTCGTGCCGAAGATGGAATTGGCCGCACTGGGCGGATCTGCGACAGCCGACCTCGGTCTCGAGGTGCTGGACTGGGTGGACGGTGACGACCCGTATCTGCTCGCAGGTTCGGTGTTGCCACCCAAGCCCGCGACCGCGGTCACCGACGCGATGCCCGCGTTGCATCTGCTCCCACTCGCCTCGACCTTCGGAACGACACCGGTACTGGCCACCGCGGTGGTGCGGCAACTGCGAATGATCAAGGACGCCGACGAGATCGAGGCGCTGCGCCGGGCCGGTGCCGCCATCGATCGCGTGCACGCGCGGATGTCCGAGTGGCTTGTCGCGGGGCGGACCGAAGCCGAAGTCGCTGCGGATATCGAAGCTGCGATCGTGGCCGAAGGCCACACCGAGGCGGAGTTCGTCATCGTCGGCTCCGGACCGAACGGCGCAGATCCGCACCACGAGGTATCCGATCGTCGCCTCGAGGCGGGCGACGTGGTCGTCATCGATATCGGCGGTCCTGTGGAACCCGGCTACAACTCCGATTCGACCCGGACCTACTCGATCGGCGACCCGGGCGATGACGCGTCGACACGAATTGCGGTGCTGGCGCGGGCGCAGGCAGCCGCGATCGCCGCGGTTCGTCCCGGAGTTACTGCCGAGGCCGTTGATGCTGCTGCACGCAACGTCCTCGCCGAAGCGGGATTGGCGGACGCCTTCATCCACCGCACCGGCCACGGTATCGGGCTGTCGGTTCACGAGGATCCCTACATCGTCGCCGGCAACACCCTCGTCCTCGAACCGGGCATGGCATTCAGCATCGAGCCCGGCATCTACTTCAAGGGCAAGTGGGGAGCGCGGATCGAAGACATCGTCGTCGTCACGGCCGACGGGTGCGAATCGATGAACAATCAGCCGCATGGCCTGACCAGCGTCGACTAGGCTCACCGCAGCTTGTTCAGCTATCTGGGAGGTCCGATGTCCGCTGCTGGGTCGATCGACACCGCTGTGTCGAGCGAGGCGCTGTTACCGCAACTGGTCGAGCACCTTCGGCAGAATCGAACCATCCTTCGCGAAGAGTGGGCTCGGCGGATCACTGCGGCCGAGTTGTTGACCGCCATGACGCCGGAGGAACTCTTCTCCGAAGCGACGTCGGTGTACGACAACTACGTCGAGGTGCTCGAGACCGGCAGCGTCGAGGCGCTGCAGGCGTATGCGCGCGACCTATCCGAACGCATCATCCCGCGCGGCGTCGAGACCGACGAGGTGCTCGGCATCGTGCTGCTGCTGCGCGACGTGCTCGCCCGCTCCCTGTTCGAGAAGTACCAATCGGACTTCACACTGCTCAATCGGGTGCTCGATGCGTACGAGCCTGCTGCGAACCGCATCGCCAACACGGTCGGCGTCAGCTTCGTTCAGGAACGCGAACGCATCATCCGGCAGCAGCAGGAGGCTATTCGCGAACTGTCGACACCGGTGCTGCAGGTGCGCGAGCAGTTGCTGATTCTCCCGATCATCGGTGTGCTGGACGGTCAGCGAGCGCGGCAGCTCACGGAGCAGTTGTTGCGTGCGATCCGTGCCAACCGCGCGAAGGTCGTCGTCATCGACATCACCGGTGTACCGACGATCGACGTCACGGTCGCCAATCACCTCGTGCAGACCGTCGATGCGTCGGGTCTGATGGGCGCCAACGTCATCATCACGGGGTTGTCGTCGGAGATCGCGCTGACGCTGGTCACCATCGGTCTCGACCTGTCGAAGATGAATGCTGTCGGCGACCTGCAGGGTGGCATCGAAGAGGCCGAGCGGTTGCTCGGATACGAAGTGAGTCGTGCCGGAGATTCCGTGCGCGATGTGCGTTAGCCGTTAGGCGCGTTCGGCAATGCCGGTACCGATTCTCAAGCAGGGCACCTACCTGATCGCGACCGTTCAGGCGGCTCTGAGCGACGCAGATGCGGAGCGGTTGCAGGACGATCTGATGGAGCGGGTCAGTCGTTTCAGGTCGCAGGGCATCATCGTCGACGTGACCGCGATCGACGTGATGGATTCGTTCGCTGCGCGAGCCTTGCGAACTATTGCGCACATGACTCGCCTGCGCGGCGCCGACACCGTGATCGTCGGTCTGCAGCCGGAGGTCGCGTTCGCGATGGTCCAGCTCGGCCTGACGTTCGACGATATGCAGACGTCGCTGGATCTGGAGGAGGGTCTCGCGCTGCTGGACAATCAGCTCGCGAGCCGTTGCAGTACGAGGGGACACCACGGTGGCCGCTGACCGCGTCGTAGCGGTCGACACTCCCGACGACATCGTCACCGCTCGTCAGGCAGGCCACGATCTGGCGACCGGACTCGGGTTCTCGTTGACCGACGTGACGATGATAGCCACGGCCATTTCCGAGGTCGCGCGAAACATCACGAGCTATGCCGGCCGTGGCGAGATTCGGCTGACGATCTCCAGTCGCGAGAATCGCACCGCCCTGATCATCGAGGCCGCAGACAACGGTCCTGGAATCGCCGATATAGCAAGGGCTTTGGAGGACGGATACTCGACCGGCCGTGGACTCGGTCTCGGCTTACCCGGTGCGCGTCGCCTGATGGACCGTCTCGAGGTGCATTCGACGTTGGGTCATGGCACCGTGATCGAGATGTGGAAGTGGGCGCCGCGTGACACGGGAATCTGAGGTCGCGCACACGGTCCGTTCGAGCGGAAAGGTCGGTCCCGTCGAGTGGGCGATGGCCGGCCGGGCGCTGCCAGGTGAAGCTGCGTTCGGCGATCGCGGGGTCGTCCTCGATGCAGGTGACGGTAGCGCGGTGTTCGGTGTGATCGATGGTCTCGGCCATGGAGAGGCCGCGGCGCTTGCCGCAGACATCGCAGCGTCGGTACTGACCGAGAATTCGGCCGAGCCACTCGACGTGCTCATGTTGCTCAGCCACCGTGCTCTCACCGCAACGCGAGGCGCCGCAATCTCTTTGGCGTCGATCAACTTTGCCGACTCCCGAGTGGACTGGCTCGGTGTCGGAAACGTGGCCGCTGTTGTGATCGGTGTTGCGCCCGGCGGGCTCGAGGTTCGCGCGACGGCGCCGCTGATCGGGGGAATAGTCGGCTACCGGCTCCCGACCGTGCAGTCCTACGCTGTCACCATGCGCCCAGGTGACCTTCTGGTGCTGGCAAGTGACGGAATCGTCGGCGACTTCGTTGCGAGCGTCGACCTTTCGCACCGAGCCGACGAGATCGTCGCCGCTATCGTCGACAGCCACGCCAGGGCCTCCGACGATGCCTTCGTTCTCGCCGCGCGCCATCGCGGGACAGTGTCGTGAGCGCGGTCGATGTCTTCAGGGGTGAGTATCGGTCCGCGCTGATCGAGCATCTGCGCCTACGGACCGAGGCAAGTCTCGTTGTGGGGCACGAACTCGGTAGGCATGCACTCGTCGACGATGTCAGCCTGCTCGATGTCACCGAGAACCATTTTCGGATCGTGAGCGAGTTGGAGCAGGCGCCGACGAAGCCGCCGACCGATCTTGCCGAAGTTGCCCTCCGTTTTCTGTTGCAGACGTTGACCGCACTCGATGTTGCAACGCGTGGCTTTCTGGAAGGCACCCGACGGTTCGAGCAGCAGCGCGCCCGCGCGAACAAGCTCGCCGACCGGGACGAGTTTCGCCGTGCAGTGATCGATTCGCTGCAGGACGGCTTTTTCGTCACCGACGAGGCGGGCAGCATCGTCGAGGTCAACTCGGCGTTCGCTGCGATGACCGGGTACGACTCCGACCACCTGCCGTACCCGTGGCCGTATCCGTGGCTCTCGCGCAGCGCGGGATCGGACGGCGACTTCGAGCCGAACTTCACCATCGATGCCCTTCGCAACGGCACCAGGCTGTCGGTGCCGATCACACACAGCGACGGACGCAAGGTGTGGTTGGCCATCACGACCAGCCCACTCGAGGGCGTCGACGGTGCCGGATCGATCTTCGTCGGGACGATCCGCGATATCACCGTCGAACGGCATGCCGCTGATCGAGAGCAGGCTGCGATCCGGCTCGCGACGGCGATCGCCCCCGCGACCAGTGTTGCCGATGTGCTGACGATCGGAATTCGCGAATGTCGTGACGGTGTGGGTGCGCGGCGTGGCCTCGCTGTCGTGTGGACCGATCGGTTTTCCGATCCTGCTGTCTACTCGGCGACGGGGGAGAGCGTGAATTGGTCCGATCTCGATGCCGCCGAGCGCGACATTCTGGAACGTGCGCGCCTGCAACCTGCGCTCACAGCGGTTTCGGTACCAGATGCGGATCTGCCCGACACCGCACACAGCATCTCGGCGGCGATCAGCGGCGCGGCCGACGCGGCCTTGTGGTTGGAATATGTTGCACCGCAACGCTCCACGGCGATCGATCGAGCCTTGGTGACGATGATGGCCGGCCACTTGAGCCTGGCATTGCAGCGCGCGCGCTCCTACGACATCGCCCGCGAAACGTCGTTGACGCTGCAACGCGCGATGTTGGGCCCGATCGCGCTGCCACCCGGTTTCGCGGTTCGCTACGAGCCTGCGACGCCACCGCTGGAGATCGGCGGCGACTGGTACGACGTCGTTGTGCTCCCTGGCGAGCGGTTCGGTGTCATCGTCGGTGACTGTGTCGGTCGAGGTCTGGCCGCGGCGGCTGTGATGGGTCAACTGCGCAGCGCGGCGAACGCGTTGATGCTGCGAGGTGCCGGACCCGGGCAACTGCTCGACGAACTCGACGATGTCGCCGGTCGCATCCCCGGCGCGGAGTGCACGACCGTATGCGCAGGAATCATCGATCCGATCCGCGGTTCGTTCACCTACAGCAGTGCCGGACACATGCCTGCACTGCTCGCCGCTCCGGACGTATCGGGTGAGCGACTCGAGGGCGGACGAGCACTGCCGCTCGCAAGCTTCGACTGCTCGCCTCGTCCCGAGACGACGGTGCAGTTGCCGACCGGTTCGACGCTTGTGGTTTATACCGATGGACTGGTCGAGCGGCGCACCGAATCCATCGACATCGGTATCGACAAGGTCGGCGAGGTGCTGCTCGAATTGAGTCGACGAGCTCCTGACGACGTAGCCGATGCCGTCCTTGCGCTGTTGCAACCGAGCGAGGGTTACGACGACGATGTCGCCATGGTGATTTATCGGCAGCCGCCGTTGCCGATGCTCATCGAGGTACCGGCCGAAGGCACACAACTCGGCGTCCTTCGGGCCCGGTTACGCACGTGGATGGACTCGTGTGGCGTGCCCGAGCAAGTTGTCGTCGACAGCATTCTCGCTGTCAACGAGGCCTTTTCCAACAGCGTCGAGCACGCCTTCCGCAATGTCGAGCCGGGTCGCGTCACGGTGACCGCCGTTGCAACCGTCGACGAGCTGCGGTTCACCGTCAGCGATACCGGTACCTGGAAAGAGCAGGCAGCCGATCCGGGATACCGCGGTCGGGGCCTGCCGATGATGCGGGCGTTGACCGACGAGGTCACGATCGAACGATCCGATGCTGGAACAACTGTGCGAATGTCGACCGTGTTGACGGGTCATCCAGTGTCGAAGCATCAGCCGAACGCCGCACGTCAGCGCGATAACGACGGCGTACGTCGGTGAAAGGTGCGGCCGCGAGTTGTGTGGTCGGCAATGCGATAGGGCAAGATTGACCGCATGACAACGCACGCGTCGGAGTCCGCGGCATCGGCTCCCGACACGATGAACACCGAACTGTCCGTCAACGGCGGGCTGACCATCCTTGCGGTGAGCGGCACGATCGACATGGCGACGGCGCCCGTACTGCAGACCGCTGTGCGCGAGGCAGTGAGCAGTACTTCGGCCGGGTTGATCATCGATTTGTCCGATGTCGAGTTCCTGGCGTCGGCCGGAATGACGATTCTCGTGGAAGCACGTCAGCGGATCGGTGATTCGGCGGCGTTCGCAGTTGTCGCCGATGGCCCAGCCACCAGTCGCCCGTTGTCGCTGACCGGTTTGGACAAGGCACTGGGCCTGTACGCGACCGTGGCGCAGGCTGTTGCTGCTCTCGGGCCAGAGGCCTGAAGGGCCCTGTCAGCGCAGTAGGGACGATCCGAGGACCCGTCGCACGTCTATCTCGACGACGACGCGGGCTGGATTGACCCGTGGTTGGCGATAACGCACCGCATATCGAGCTACCGCATCGGCGACCGCGTCGGGATCGGTGAGGACAACGGCTGGACCTTCCAAGGTCAGCCACCGGCCACCATCCACCTGCGACACCGCCCCGTAGGCACCTCGGCCGGCATTGAGCGCCTTCTGCGATCCGCCGCTGGTGATGACGCGCGCCTTGCCTGCTTCCGGGTCCCAGGTGAACCCGACGGCGACGACGTGCGGGGTGCCGTCCGCGCGCAAAGTCGTGAGGGTTGCGAGATGACGCTCGCGTACGAAGGCGAGTGCGGTCTCGGTCAGGACGGTGACGGCGTCGGAGGGGGTGGTCGGCATGCCACGACGGTAATCGAGGAAACTGACTGCCATGGCTTTCGGATCGAAGACTCTCGCGCAGGGTTCGGTTGTGCTGCTCGGCGGGCGCAGCGAGATCGGACTCGAAATTGCCGATCGACTCGTGGCCGGTCGGACCGTCGTACTCGCCGCCCGACGCAGTACCGAACTCGATGCCGAACGGCAGCGTCTGCTCGATCGGGGTGCGAGTGCGGTGCATGTCGTCGAATTCGACGCCGACGCGGTGGCAGACCACGGTCCGATACTGGATGCGATCGTCGCCGACCACGGTCGAATCGGCGTCGCAATTCTCGCATTCGGCATTCTCGGTGATCAGGATCGCGCCAGCACGGACGCGACGCATGCCGTCGAGGTGGTCCACACCGACTTCGTCGCACAGGTGAGCGTCCTGACCCATCTCGCGAAAATCCTTCGAGCACAACGTGATGGGCATCTCGTCGTGTTCAGCTCCTTCGCCGGCTTCCGAGTCCGGCGCGCCAATTACGTCTACGGCTCGGCGAAGGCCGGACTCGACGGATTCGCGTCGGGTCTCGCGGATGCGTTGGTAGGCAGCGGTGTTCATCTGCTGCTGATCCGATCGGGCTTCGTGATCGGACGAATGACCGAAGGTATGTCGCCCGCGCCGTTTTCGAGTACTCCGCCCGATGTGGCAGAGGGCGTGATCGCGGGGTTGTCGAAGCGGTCGAACGTGGTCTGGGTGCCGAAGGCATTGCGGCCGATGTACTTTGCGACGCGGTTCGTGCCACGAGCCGTCTGGCGACGGTTGCCGAGGTGACCGAACGGGTTGTCGTTGTCGGGATCGGCGCCGACGGTGTCGACGGGCTCTCGCGTCGAGCACTACGAGAGCTTGCCGAATGCGACGTGCTGCTGGGTTCGCGACGGCAACTCGACCTCGTCGACGTCGGTTCAGCGGAGCGGGTGGCGTGGCCGACACCGCTCGTACCTGCGCTGCCAGGATTGTTCGATCGGTATGCGCAGCAAAGGATCTGCGTTCTGGCCAGCGGTGATCCGATGTTCCACGGCATCGGGGTGACACTCGCGCGGTTGCTCGGGGCCGACCGTCTCGAGGTGCTACCGCAGGCGTCGTCGGTGTCGCTCGCCTGTGCGCGGTTGGGCTGGGCTGTAGCCGACACAGCGGTGGTGAGTCTTGTCGATCGCCCGGTCGAGACGTTGCTGCCCGCGCTGTACGACACCGGTCGCATCGTCGTGCTCAGTCGTGGCGCGCAGACTCCCGGGGAGATCGTCGAGTTGTTGTGCACCAACGGGTTCGGAGCGTCGACCGTGAGCGTTCTCGAGCAGCTGGGTGGACCTGCGGAGAGACGGGTCGACGGTGTGGCGCAGACGTGGACGTATCCCGCCGGCGCTGCGTTGAACGTCGTCGCGGTGACGTGTGTCGCCGAGGTCGCTGGTCGCAGGCTCACCCGTATCCCAGGCTTGCCTGACGATGCCTTCGGCGGTGACGGCCAGCTGACCAAACAGGAGGTTCGGGCGCTGACGCTGAGTGCCCTGGCACCGGCGCCCGGCGAGCTGCTCTGGGATGTCGGAGCAGGCTCCGGAAGCATCGCGATCGAGTGGTGCAGGACCAGTTCGTTGTGTCGTGCCATCGCATTCGAGCACGTCGCGGCACGGGTCTCGACCATCGAAGACAACGCTCGTGCACTCGGCGTCCCCGGTGTGTCGGTTCGTGGCGCAGCACCGGCGGCATTCGGGGATGCACCTGCGCCCGACGCCATCTTCGTCGGCGGGGGAGTCACTGTGCCTAGCCTGTTGGAAGCCTGCTGGGACCGACTCGCCCCCGGCGGGCGCCTCGTCGCCAACGCGGTGACCGCCGAGTCGGAAGCGTTGCTGGTCGAGTGGTCTTCGAAGTTCGGTGGAACGTTGCGGCGCTTGCAGGTTCATCGTGGGGAACCGCTCGGCAGATTCACCACCTGGCGACCCCAACTCCCCGTCGCGCAGTTGATTTTGGGGGCACAGTAAGCCATGGCACCTGACGATGAGCGACGCTAAGGTTTCAGTGGGAGCTGGGCACAAGTCCAGTAGAACAGGGGAGAACACCGAATGAAGGTCGGAAAGCTCACAACCATTGCAGTCATGGCCATTGCCGCGGTCGGCATCACAGCAGGCACCGCGCACGCCGCACCCGCACCCCCGGGGTTCGAGAACAGCGACGGCGGCGTCGGCTATCGCACGGAAGTATCGGGCCAGGCCGTGACGACAATCGTCGATGCAGGCGCATTCACGCTGACGAGGGCGGGAACTGCCGTCAGTCTGACCAACGACGCCGGCGCGCTCGTCACCGAGATTCCCTTGGTGTTCGACGTTGCGGGCCAACAGGTGTCGGTTGCTCCCGCCATCGATGCGGCGGGTCGCAGTTTGACTCTGACGCCATCGGTGAGCCCGGCGAGCGCAGCGATTCTGCAGGATGTCAGCGCTCAGGATCGCTTTCTGTACGAGCTCAATCGCGCGTCCTTCGGTATCGGTGTTGCCGCTGCAATCGGCGCAGGCATCGGCCTCGTGACGGGCTGCATCATCGGGATCGTCGTCGGCTGCATCCCCGGCGTACTGATCGGAGCGGCTATCGGCGCGGTGGTCGGTGCAGTCAACACCGGCGGTCAGCCGCTGCTCGATGCGGGATACCAGTACCTCACGGGTCAGCCATGAGCACTGGGTGAAAGTTCTGCTGCTCGGCGGGTCGGGTGAAGCGCGTCGTCTCGCCGAACTGTTGACCGGCGAGCCAGGAATCGATGTCGTTTCCTCCCTCGCCGGTCGGCTGCGCACTCCCCGGCTACCAGCCGGTGAGGTGCGGGTCGGTGGTTTCGGCGGTGCCGAAGGTTTGCGAGACTGGTTGCACGAGAACCTGATCGATGCCCTCGTCGTAGCCACCCACCCGTTCGCGGCACGGATGACCAACAACGCGATCGACGCTGCCACCGCACTCGGATTGCCTTATCTAGTCCTTCGACGGCCACCGTGGCAACCAGAGCCCGGTGACCGCTGGACTCCTGTCGAATCGATGGCTGCTGCGGCGACGGTGATTCCGGAGTTCGGCGATCGTGTCTTTCTGACGATCGGGCGGCAGGACGTCGATGTCTTTGCCGGGGTAGGAGCGTGGTTCCTGATCCGGGCGATCGATCCACCGAATCGGGCGCTGCCCCCGAGGCACGAATTGCTGCTCGAGCGTGGACCTTTCACTGTGGAGCACGAGCTAGCGCTGCTCGATAGTCATGGCATCGACGTGCTTGTCACGAAGAACAGCGGCGGCGATCAGACCGTCGCGAAACTTGCCGCCGCCCGAATGCGTGGTTTGCCGGCAATCGTGGTCGATCGGCCCGTCCTCGGCGTCGGCGCCTCTGTTGTCGACACTGTCGATGGCGTGGTGAGTTGGCTCCGAGTCGTGCGAGGCAGCGCGTCAGCCTAGAGCTGCAAGGGCCTTTTCGATGGCGTCGTCCGGCTCGGAGACCACCGTCGGTCCGTGCCGCAGGAGAATATCCACCACCGCCCGCGGTCTGGCGAGCAGCCATTCCCTACCGCGATTGCGCGCCAATGACGTTGCACGACAATTGCATTCGCTGTTGACACCAACAGCGTCCAGTCCAACCCGACGGCTCAGTGCGACGATTCGAGGCACGTGAAAAGCCTGCGAGACGACGAGTGCCCGCTCGATACCGAAGGTGTGCACGGCTCGTGCGCACGTGTCGTAGGTGCGTAGACCGAGCGGATCGCCGACGATGCGCTCGTGTGGAATACCTTTGCCGACAAGGTATTCGGTCATCGCGGCGATCTCGTCGCCGGAGCTGCCGTTGCCGTCGCCCGATACCAGCACCACACCGACGCGACCTTCGTGAAACAGCTGCACAGCGGTGTCGAGACGGCCGGCGAGAAACGACATCGGTTGGCCGTCGCGGACCTGTGCGCCGAGCACGATCGCAACCGCCGTCGTCGGCGCCTCGGCGGGTGTGCGGATCCGGCCGGCCGCCGCGAGCCGGATCCAGACGTTCGCACCGACGACCGCGGCGATGCCGATGGATGCGGTGACCCGAGCCGCGCGGCTGACCGATCCAGTCATTGTTCCGGATACCGCCTGGAGGTGAAAACCCTTGTGGTGTCGTCGGTGTGGTGAATCGTTGTCGTCGACGATCCGATGATCAGCAGCGTCCGCATGTCCACGTCGGCTGGATCGAGTTCGGCGAGCTGTACCACCCGCACACTCTCGGTAGGTCCGGCGACATCGCGCCCGATGATCACCGGGGTGTCCGGAGATCGATACTCGAGCAGGAGATCTCGCATCGCACCCACCTGCCAGGTCCGCGACCGCGACGCCGGGTTGTAGACGGCGATCGCCATGTCCGAGGCGGCGGCAGCCGAAATACGTTTGGCGACAACGTCCCATGGCTTCAATCGGTCCGAGAGCGAGATGACGGCGTAATCGTGGCCGAGCGGTGCGCCGACCCGGCTGGCAACAGCGTTGGCGGCGGTCATTCCCGGTAGTACACGAACCGGCACCCCGCGCCATTGCTCTTCGGTCGCGACTTCGAGCACCGCGGCCGCCATGGCAAATACGCCAGGGTCGCCCGAGGACACCACACACACCCGCGCCCCACGTTTGGCTAGATCCAAAGCCATTGCAGCACGCTCCGACTCGACACGGTTGTCGCTAGCGTGGCGACGCTGACCCAAGCGATGCGCGACGCGATCCAGATAGGGTCCGTAGCCGACGAGATCGGTCGCCCGTTCGAGTTCGGTGCGGACCTCCGGAGTGGTCCATTCCCGCGCGCCGGGCCCGAGGCCGACGACGACGACCTCACCGGTCACGTCCGGCTGCGGCGCCGGGGTGCGAGCATTGCCAGCACCTGGAACGAGGACGATCGAGAAGTAGGGCACGTCGTCGTCGACCACGTCCGCTGCGCCGAGGACGCGCTGCCTACCTGTGCTTGCCCGTTCGACATAACGTGCCTCGTCGAGTCGACCCGAATCCGAGAGTGCCTGTCGCACGGTGGGATAGGTTCGGCCGAGCTTCATGATCGCGGCTGCATCGGTGTCGGCGAGTCGGCGCGCGAGTTCGGCTTCCGGCAATGTCCCCGGCAAGATGGTCAGCACCTCGTCGCCTTCGCACAGCGGTGTTCCCAGAGCGGCTGCGGCGGCACTGACCGACGTGACGCCGGGAACGATCTCGGCCTCGAACCGTTCGACCAGCCGTTTGTGCATGTGCATGTAGGAGCTGTAGAACAGCGGATCGCCTTCGGCGAGCAGCGCGACGCTGCGCCCCGCTTCGAGATGTGCGGCAAGACGTTCCGCGGATGCAGCGTAGAACTCGTCGATAGCCCCCTGGTAGCCGCCGGGGTGATCCGTCGTCTCCGTCGTGACCGGATAGACGAGGTGCTCCTCGATCTGGTCTCCCCGCAGGTACGGCTCCGCGATGGCGCGGGAGATGCTTCGCCCGTGGGCTGCGCTGTGAAACGCGACGACGTCGGCCGCGGCGATCACCTTCGCGGCCTTGACGGTCACCAACTCGGGATCGCCTGGTCCGAGACCGACGCCCCATAGTTTGCCGAAGGTCTTGTCGGTCACTCGATTTCGCTCGCGATACCGTTCAGTGCCGCCGCCGTGATCGCGCTGCCCCCGCGCCGGCCGCGGACAACCAGGTATTCGATTCCGAGAGCGGCCGCCTGTTCGACGAGAGCGTCCTTGGATTCGACGGCGCCGATGAAGCCGACAGGTCCACCGACCACCGCCGCAGGTCGCGGACCACCGTGCTCCACCAGGTCGAGCAGATGGAACAGCGCGGTCGGGGCGTTGCCGATCGCGACGACCGCACCTTCGAGGCGGTCACGCCACAGCTCGAGGGCCGCGGCCGAGCGGGTTGTCTGGAGCGCTTCGGCGAGGACAGCCACCCGCGGATCGGGCAGGGTGCAGACCACGTCGTTGTCGGCGGGCAAGCGGCGGCGGGTCACTCCCGCGGCGACCATTCGGGTGTCACACAGAATGGGTGCTCCGGCGTGTAATGCAGCGCGAGCGACCCTGACGACGTTGGGTGTGAAGGCGATGTCCTCGGTCAGATCGACCTGGCCGCAGGCGTGAATCATGCGCACGACGACCTGCGACACATCGGCAGGAAGCGCGGTCAGATCGGCTTCGGCGCGGATGGTTGCGAACGATCGGCGGTAGATCTCGGCGCCGTCGCGGATGTAGTCGAGCATGAGGCAACGATAGATACAGAGCTAAGTCAGTCGACGACATACCCCGCGTCGGTAGCGACGACGTCGGTCACGTCGCCGCGTGGACGTCCACATTTTCGGTCGCAACCGACCCAGTGCTGACGTCCGGCAGTAGGCAGTTCGTCGTTCTCGACAGCGTCTGTCACGTCCGCTCGGACGTCGGCACGTGACTTGTCGCAACCGGGTTTGCCGGTGCACGCGCTGATCCGCAACCAGGGCGATTCGCTGTCGAAGATCAGTCCTTTCGGCGCGAGGACGCGCACCACCTGTTCCGCTGCCCATTCGTCGAGGTCCGCGATGATGATCGACCGCCACGGCGTCACGATGATCGGGCGTTCGATCGCGGCGAGAAACTGAGCGGTTCGGGCAGGCAGAATGCCGAGCCGCACGCCGGCGCCGAGGCTGACGAGGCCGTCGTCCTGGGGGAGCCAACCGATCGGCGGCAGTTCGGGCGGCTCGAAGGTGAGCGGGTCGGCGTCGCCGACGAGGCCGAGGCTGTCGAGGAGTGTGCCGACGCCGCCTTCGAGTTCCGCCAGCCGCCACTCGTCGCTGCGGTGGTCGACGAATGCAAGTGCGGCTCGGATCGCGTAGTCGACACCGTCGTCGATCGATACGCGTGCACCGGTGTCTGCGCCAGCAAGCACGAGCGCGAACTCGCGGTCCGAGACGGCGTGTAGACCGATGTCAGCGCCGAGTCCACTGACGTCGCCGCGACCGTCGTCTATCGACAGCAGGACGCGGCCGGGAAGTTCGGCGAGCACGGCGTCGGCGCGGATGGCGGCGTCGAGTCCGAGAACGTGCTCACGGACATCGACGAGTCCGCTGATGCGACCGGACAGCGGCGAGGCGACGATGTTGCGAACACGTTCGTGTGTCGCGGACGGCAGCAGACCTGCCTCGGCTAGTCGGTCCGCGAGTGCAGCGGGGTCCGATACGGCGCGTAGCTGCACGTTTCCGCGCACTGTGAGTTCGATGTCGCCGTTGCCGAGGTCGATGGCGGCGTCGGCGAGAGTGGTCAACTGATCGGGCGTGAGCAGTCCGCCGGGCAGCCGGACACGTGCAAGGGCACCGTCGGCAGCGTGGTGTACCTGCAGGGCACCGGGGCAGGCGTCGGGCCGGGATCGAGACACGAATCCAGCGTACGGTGCAGTGCCGTAGGATCCGAGTGCTCGGCGGCAGACGAGGAAACCGGTGAGATTCCGGTGCGGTCGCGCCACTGTGACTCGGCCAGACGGTCCACGTCTGCGCTGAAAGCCAGATCTTCGGTCGGCGAGCGACTACCCGACGGGGCGCGCAACCCCGAGGAAAGGCTGACCCGTGATTCTGCTGCTCTCGACCTCGGATACCGACCTGCTCTGTGCACGTGCGAGCGGCGCCGACTATCGCTGGGCAAATCCCGCCCGCTTGCTCGTCGACGATCTGCCGGCGCTCCTCGACGGTGCCGACCTCGTCGTCGTCCGAATCCTCGGTGGCAAACGGATGTGGGAAGACGGCCTCGACGCGCTGCTCGCGAGCGGCATTCCCGTCGTCGCGCTCGGTGGTGAGAACGCACCCGACGCCGAACTGATGGAGTGCTCGACCGTTCCCGGCGGTGTCGCGGCGCAAGCGCACAACTATCTCGCCGCGGGCGGGCCGGACAACCTTGCTCAGCTGTTTCACTTCCTCTCCGACACCGTGCTGCTCACCGGGCACGGGTTCACCCCGCCGGTGCACACTCCGAGTTGGGGTTTGCTCGAGCGGACCGAGGCGGCCGTGGCCGGACCCGTGATCGCGGTGCTCTACTACCGCGCTCAGCAGTTGGCAGGCAACACGGCCTATATCGAAGCGCTCTGCGCCGCAATCGAAACCGCAGGTGGTCGCGCGTTGCCGATCTACTGCGCGTCGCTGCGGACCGCCGAACCCGAACTGCTGCACACACTTCGCCAGGCCGATGCGCTGATCGTCACGGTTCTCGCTGCCGGCGGCACCAAACCGTCCACAGCGTCGGCGGGAGGCGACGACGAGGCGTGGGACATCGGCGAGCTCGCAGATCTGGATGTGCCGATACTGCAGGGGTTGTGCCTGACGAGTCGTCGTGAGGCGTGGGCGGCCAACGACGACGGATTGTCGCCGCTCGATGTCGCGACCCAGGTCGCCGTTCCGGAATTCGACGGACGCATCATCACGGTTCCGTTCTCGTTCAAGGAGTTCGACGCCGACGGTCTGTCCACCTACGTCCCCGATCCGGAGCGCGCTGCGCGAGTCGCGGGCATCGCCGTTCGCCACGCGCGACTGCGGCACATTCCGGCGGGGGAGCGACGCATCGCGCTGATGTTCTCGGCGTATCCGACGAAGCATGCGCGCATCGGCAACGCCGTCGGACTCGACACACCAGCAAGCGCTGTGCGGCTGCTCGCTGAAATGGCTACCGCTGGATACGATTTGGGGCCCGAAGACACGATTCCCGGCCTCGCGGCCCAGGACGGTGACGCACTCGTCCATGCGTTGATTGCGGCCGGCGGCCAAGATCCCGACTGGCTCACCGCAGGGCAACTCGAAGGCAATCCGATTCGGATCTCCGCAGCGAGCTATGGGCGTTGGTTCGAGACACTGCCCGAGGATCTCCGTGCTGGTGTCGAAGAGCATTGGGGAGCAGCGCCGGGCGAGCTGTATGTCGACCGCACGGCCGACCCCGCAGGCGAGATCGTCATCGCAGCAATGGAATTCGGCAAGATAGTCATCATGGTGCAGCCGCCACGTGGTTTCGGTGAGAACCCGGTCGCCATCTACCACGATCCCGATCTGCCGCCGAGCCACCATTACTTGGCCGCCTACTGCTGGATTCGAGAGTCCTTCGGCGCCGACGCCCTCGTACACCTCGGCAAGCACGGCAACCTGGAATGGCTCCCCGGCAAGACCATGGGAATGTCCGCGTCGTGTGGCACCGACGCCGCGCTCGGTGATCTTCCGCTGATCTACCCTTTCCTCGTCAACGATCCCGGCGAGGGCACGCAGGCAAAGCGCCGTGCGCACGCGACTCTGGTCGATCATCTGATTCCACCGATGGCGCGTGCCGAAAGCTACGGCGATATCGCACGCCTCGAACAACTGCTCGACGAGCATCAGAACGTGTCGGCGCTGGATCCCGCGAAACTTCCCGCGGTCCGGCAGCAGATCTGGACGCTGATGCGCGCCGCGAAAATGGACCACGACCTCGGCTTGGCCGAACGTCCCGACGAGGACACGTTCGACGACATGCTGCTGCACGTCGACGGTTGGTTGTGCGAGATCAAGGATGTCCAGATCCGCGACGGTCTGCACATTCTCGGCGAAGCGCCGCGTGGTGAAGCCGAGGTCGACCTCGTTCTGGCGATGCTGCGGGCCCGCCAGATGTGGGGTGGCGAACAGAGCGTTCCTGGTCTTCGCGAAGCGTTGGGTCTCAGCGAGAAGGGCGACGAGAATCGCGGTCGGGTCGACGCGGTGGAGGAGCAGGCGCGCGGTTTGGTGGCAGCGCTGCAGAAAGCCGACTGGAACGCGGACGCGGCGGATTCGCTCACCGACGATGCGACCGTTGCAGCGATTCTGCGCTTCGCTGCGACCGAGGTCGTCCCGCGGCTGCGGCAGACCGACCGCGAACTCGAGTGGATCCTGCACGCACTCGACGGCGGCTTCATCCCTGCCGGCCCGAGTGGGTCGCCGTTGCGTGGTCTGATCAACGTTCTGCCGACCGGTCGCAACTTCTACTCCGTCGACCCGAAGGCCGTGCCGTCCAAGTTGGCCTGGGAGACCGGTCAAGCAATGGCCGAGTCGCTTGTGCAGCGTTATCTCACCGATCACAGCGAGTTTCCGAAGTCGGTCGGGCTGTCGGTGTGGGGCACCAGTGCGATGCGCACCTCCGGCGACGACATCGCCGAAGTGTTCGCGCTGCTCGGTGTCCGGCCGGTTTGGGACGACGCGTCGCGGCGTGTGATCTCGTTGGAAGCGATCTCCCTCGAGGAATTGGGACGCCCACGTATCGACGTGACGGTCCGCATCAGCGGCTTCTTCCGTGATGCTTTCCCGCATGTTCTTGCCCTTCTCGATGACGCGGTTCAACTGGTTGCGGCACTGGACGAGCCTGCGGAGCAGAACTACGTCCGAGCGCACACGCTCGAGGCGCTCGCGGAGCACGGTGACGACAGACGTGCCACCACACGCATATTCGGTTCCAAGCCAGGGACCTACGGCGCAGGTTTACTGCAGCTGATCGATTCGAAGAGCTGGCGAACCGATGCCGACCTCGCTGCCGTGTACACCACGTGGGGTGGCTACGCCTACGGCCGCGGTCTCGACGGTGCGCCGGCAGCCGACGACATGCGGACCGCCTATCGCCGTATTGCCGTTGCTGCCAAGAACACCGACACCCGCGAGCACGACATCGCCGACTCCGACGACTACTTCCAGTACCACGGCGGCATGGTCGCGACCGTCCGCGCGTTGACCGGTAAGGATCCGGAGGCCTACATCGGCGACAGCACTCGACCCGATGCGGTCCGCACTCGGACGCTGTCCGAGGAGACGAACCGCGTGTTCCGCGCTCGTGTCGTCAATCCGAAGTGGCTCGACGCCATGCGGCGCCACGGCTACAAGGGCGCGTTCGAGATGGCCGCCACGGTGGACTACCTCTTCGGGTACGACGCGACAACCAATGTCGTCGCAGACTGGATGTACGAGAAGCTGGCCGAGAGTTACGTGTTCGACGAACAGAACCGCAAGTTCATGGAGCAATCCAACCCGTGGGCGTTGCACGGAATCGCGGAGCGGCTACTCGAGGCGGCGCAGCGCGAGATGTGGGAGAACCCGGAACAGGCCACGCTCGATGGCCTGCGCCAGGTGTACCTCGAAACCGAAGGCGAACTCGAGGGCGAGTAGGTAGGTACTACTCCTCCTGAACCTGTTGCACGACAGGTCTTCCGGATTCGAAACGCCAGATGGTGTAGGCAAGTCGATCGGAGTCGTAGCCACATCGCTCGGCGACGTCCCGCAGGATGGCGGCGGCGTCGGCGGGTGCGAGCTTGATCGTGGCCGTCGCCCGGCCGAGGTAACGCACCACCAGCTGGTCGGGCGTCTCGAGAGCGACATCGGTCAGCATCGTCAGGTAGCTCCACGTGAGTCCCGACTTCTGGCCTGGGATCGCGGTCCACTGCTCGCGAATCGGGCCCAGATCGACGACGTCGCGTAGTTGTTCGGCCGTCTCGATGTTGTTGGTTGTGAACACTTTTGCTGCTTGCAGTATCGCTGCAGCTTTCAGCGGTGCCCCCGGCACGGTCGAGACCGGCCGCATGTTGCCGATCGCGTCTGCCCACTCGGCTGGACCGCCGAGATCGTCGAAGGACCGAATGAGGTCGGTTGCGTTGTCCGCCAGTGCATCCGATCCGAGCCCCGCCCGGTACGCGGCGTAGCGTTCGACGATCTTCGCGACGGAGCTGTACTGTGATCTCGTCGATTGGATCGCATCGATGATGCACAGCGCCAACGAATTTCGCATCGATCCGCGCTCGATCCACAAGGCCGGATCACCGAGATCCTGCTTGCACTGCTCGGCGACGGTCAGTGTGTGATCGGCTGCCGAACGGTCGACTGTAATAGTCATCTGCTTCCCCCCAGAATGTTGTGCAGAACGTGACACCGCAGAGAGTGGCATGAGGTACCGACAGGTTGTTAGCCTCCTCGCGGCGCCGCGCCAACTCCTCGACCGCCCTCGGCGGATTCTCTACACACCGCCTAGGGTGGTCCGCATGAGCAACGAGTTCGACGAGGTCGGCAAAGCCCAATACGTATCCTTGACGACTTTCCGGAAAGACGGCACACCCGTCGCCACTCCGCTGTGGGCGGCTCTCGACGGCAAGCAGTTGCTGATCTGGACGGTGACCGATTCGTGGAAGGTCAAGCGCATCAAGCGGAACGCGGACGTCACGATTCAAGCCTGCGACATCCGCGGAAAGCTGAAGGGCGACACGGTCGTCAAGGGCCATGCGGTATTGCTCGACTCGAAGGCAACCGAACATGCGCGGTCGGTCATTCAGAAGAAGTACGGAATCATGGGCTTCCTGACGATGAAAGCCAGTCTTCTGCGCCGCGGCAAGGATGGCACCATCGGAATCGCAGTCACCGAGGCCTGAGCCCGCCTACCAAGCCTGCCGTTCGCGCGCCACGGCAACCGCCTCGGCGATCGAGCCCTCGTGGGGCGCACCGTGGCCCGGCAGGATGACGTCTGCAGCCAGCGACTCCAGAGGATGCAGACCCAGCCGCGAGCCGCCTGCGGTGTGTTCGAACATCGCGGGCAGCAACTGCGGGCCGGAGATTCGTGAGATCGAGTGGCCGGTGACAAGGCCGTCGCCGGTGATCACAGCACCGACGTTCGGTAGGTGATACGCGCAGTGACCGGATGTGTGGCCCGCCGTCTCGATCGGGACAGGTGCTCCGGGTAGATCCAAAGCGCCCGCATTCGGGAACGGCTCGGCATGCGGAATCGACATCTTCTGCGTCGCACCTGCGCGGGTGATGCGCAAGGACCAAGCGAGCACACCCGGTCGCCAAATGTTCTTCGCGACATCGAGTTCACCGGCCTGCTCCAGGTAATCGCGATGTGCGTGCGCCGTTTCGGTTGGCGTCAGATACGCCGGTGTCGCGTACCGGTCGTGAAAGTGATTGACCGTGCCCATGTGGTCGATGTGGGCGTGGGTCAACAAGATTGCGCGCACGTCCTCTGGTCGCGAACCGATCGATCGAATCGACGATTCGACGGCGTCGACGTAGCCGGGATAGCCGGCATCGATCAAGGTCACGTCGGACCCTTCGCGAAGCAAGATCCAGTTGACGTCGGCGCCCGCCACATGGAACACGCCGTCGCGTACCTCGCGCACATCTGCTGATCGGGCCATGCGGACGACGATAGTGCGGGTCCGCGTGCGCGAGACCCTTGACCCTGACACAGTGTCAACCGGTAGACATCGAGTCATGACCGACATACTCAGCTTCGACGCCACCGACATCGCCGACCTCATCCGTCGCAAGGAGGCGTCGTCTCGGGACATCACGACCCAACTACTCGACCGCATCTCCGCTGTCGATCCCGGCATCAATGCTGTGATCGCATCTCGCGCCGAATCGGCACTGAGCGAGGCCGACGCGGCCGATGCAGCAACGGCGCGCGGTGACATCCTCGGACCTCTGCACGGCGTACCGATGACGGTCAAGGAAAGTTTCGACGTCGCGGGTATGGCGACCACCTGGGGGAATCCGGCGTTCGAAGGCATTGTCACCGAACGGGATTCGACTGTCGTCACTCGGCTGAAGGCAGCAGGCGCGATCATCGTCGGCAAGACCAACCTGTCGTTTATGTTGTCCGACTTGCAAAGTGCCAACCCGCTGTACGGCGTGACCAACAATCCCTTGGCGCCCGATCGCACGCCGGGCGGATCGAGTGGAGGCGCGGCTGCGGCATTGGTGGCGCGAATGTCGTTCCTGGAGTTCGGAACCGACCTCAGCGGCTCGATCAGGAACCCCGCATCTTTCTGCGGAGTGTTCGGACTTCGTCCGACCTCGGAGACGGTCCCCTCGACCGGCATGGCACCGCCCGGACCGGCCGACGTTCCAGTCGGCATGATGCACCTGCCTGCTGTCGGTCCGCTGGCGCGATCGGCTCGCGATCTGCGGCTCGCACTTTCGGTCACCGCCGGCCCCGAAAACTCTGAAGCACATGCGTACTCGTGGCACCTGCCTGCCCCGCGGCACCGCCGCCTGCAAGACTTTCGCGTCGGCTACGTCCTCGACGATCCGACCGCACCGGTATCCGGCGAGATCACCGCGAGGCTGACGGAGACCGTCGATACGCTACGCACACTCGGTTGCCAGGTCGTCGAAGGCTGGCCGAGCGGGATCGACCCGGCACAGCTGTTCGAGGACTTCGGCTTTCAGGTCGAGGAGTTCTTTTGCCTCGATGGCGAGGGCGGTGTGTCGCACCGCGACTTCGTCGTGGCGGAGAACCGCAGGCTGACCGTAAGAGCGGCGTGGGCGCGCTACTTCGAGACGATCGATGTCTTCCTGTGCCCCAGCAGCATTGCCTCGGCTTTCCCCCACGAAACCCGGTCGTTCGGGGACCGCACCGTGACAACCGACCGCGGTGTTCGGCCGTACCACGAACTCTTCTTCTGGACGGCCGCAGCCACCTACGCAGGCTTGCCCGCAGCGAGTGCGCCTGTGGGCCTCGCCAGCGACGGACTCCCAGTCGGCGTCCAGATCATCGGACCGCACTACGAGGACGACACGGTCCTGACGTTCGCAGAACTGGGTCCGTTCACTGCGGCTACGTTGCCTGGCTGACGGAAGACATGTGAAAGTCCGGTATCCGCAACGGCGGCATCGCAGTTCGGGTGAACCAGTCTTTCCATTCGCGGGGGAGTGTCGGCTGCGTCGCGCCGGCCTCGCTGACCCGCCGAAGCAGATCGATCGGGCTCTCGTTGAACCGGAAGTTGTTGACGGCGCCGGTGACTGCGCCGTCCTCGACGAGGTAGACGCCGTCGCGGGTGAGCCCGGTGAGCAGCAACGTCGCGGGATCGACCTCGCGGATATACCAGAGCGTGGTCAGCAGCAGGCCACGCTCGGTGCGGGCGACCATGTCGTCGATGCTCGCCGCCGATCCGCCTGTGAGCAGCAGATTCTCACCGGGGACCGCGAACGTCGCGTCGAATTCCTGTGCCGCCGAACGCGGGTAGGCGAGTGCGTTGACGACGCCGTCGCGCACCCAGTCGACGCGGTCGACGTCGATGCCGTTGTCGAACACCGATACGGACTCGCTCGACGATCCGGCGACGACGAACGGCGTCGTCTCCAGTCCAGGCGCGGCAGGATCGGAGAAAAGCGTCAGCGGCAACTCGGTCAACTTTTCACCGATACGAGTGCCGCCAGGTTTGGACAACGCCGTGTGACCCTCTTGCGCGCCGCGGCCTTCCATCGTCCACATCAGGTAGATCATCAGGTCCGCAACGGTCGATGGCGGCAGCAGCGTTTCGTACCGTCCCGCAGGAAGATCCACCCGTCTACCTGCCCAATCGAGGCGTGTCGACAACTCGGCCAGCATCGCGGGAATATCCACGTCGGCGAAATCGAGGGTGCCCGCACCTACCCAGGCGCTCGCGTCGGGATCGCGCTTGCCGTTGATCTCGACCGACCCGGTCGGGGCGACGTGCCTGCGTCGAACACCTGTCGAGGTGCCGAGCCAGGTGCTGTCGACGGTGTGGTGTGCGAATCCGTAGAGCCGATCGGGGCCGTCGAAGCCGCGCGCGAGATCGTCTGTGAGACCGGCAAAGACGCCGACATCGGTGTTGCCGGGTCCCGATTCCCAATCCTGCGACGACACTGCACCGAGCAGCGGCATCGCGTCGTCGGCGGGTGCTGCACCACGGGCAGCGTCCTCGCTGGCACGGACGACGTCGGCTATGTCGGCAGGATCGATACTGCTCGACGTCACACTGCCGACCTGTGTGTCGGCGCCGTCGCGAACGATGGATACGACAGTCCAGGTACGTGACGACGACACCCCGTTCGTCGTCATCGAATTGCCTGCCCACCGCAGGGCTGCTTCGCTCTGATCCGTGACGATGACAATCGCATCGTCGGCGCGCGAGTGCGCGAGTGCGCGATCCACAACCTCCTGTGCCGGGATCACTGTCCTGCCTCCGATCGGGTGTTGAGAATGTTGATGCCGCGCAGCAGAACCGACGGGCAGCCGTGACTCACCGCAGCGACCTGTCCTGGTTGCGCTTTGCCGCAGTTGAATGCACCGCCGAGGCGCCACGTCGACGGTCCGCCGACGGCCTCCATCGAACCCCAGAAGTCCGTCGTCGTTGCCTGATATGCGACGTCGCGCAACTGACCGTCCAACCGGCCGTTACGAATCCGGAAGAAGCGCTGACCTGTGAATTGAAAGTTGTAGCGCTGCATATCGATCGACCACGACTTGTCGCCGACGATGTAGATGCCGTTCTGCACCCGTGAGATCAGGTCGTCGGTCGTCGTGTCGACGTTCGGATCTGGCTGCAGCGACACGTTCGCCATCCGCTGGATCGGAACGTGGTGTGGGGAGTCGGCATAGGAGCACCCGTTGGATCGTTCGAGGCCGAGCCGCGGTGCGAAGACCCGATCGAGTTGATAGCCCACCAGAATGCCGTCGCGGACGAGATCCCAGCGTTGCCCGGCGACGCCGTCGTCGTCGAACCCGATCGATGCGAGACCGTGTTCCTCGGTTCGATCGGCGGTGACGTTCATGATCGGCGTGCCGTACTTCAAGGTGCCGAGCTTGTCCGGGGTCGCGAACGAGGTGCCGGCATAAGCAGCCTCGTAGCCGATCGCACGGTCGTATTCAGTTGCGTGGCCGATGGATTCGTGGATGGTGAGCCACAGGTTGGACGGTTCGATCACCAGATCCGTAGGTCCCGATTCGACGCTGGGCGCCTTGACTTTCTCGGCCAGCCACTCCGGGATCTGCGCAAGTTCGCTCGACCAGTCCCATGTCGGTGTGTCGCTGAGGTACTCCCAGCCGCGGCCGACGGGCGGGGCGAGTGTGCGCATCGTCTCGAAGACACCTGCAGACTGGTCGACTGTCGTCGCTTCGATCTGTGGGTGCAGCCTGACCCGCTGCTGGGTGATCGACGACCCGGCCGAATCCGCATAGAACGTTTGCTCTTTGACTTGCAGAACGCTTGCCGTCGTGTGATCGACACCGTCCGACGCCGCGAGTCTGCCGCTGTATTCGGCCAGCAACCCGACCTTGTCAGCTGTCGGCACGTTGAACGGGTCGACCTCGTACGGCGATACCCAGACCACCTCGTCGTACACCGGTTCCGGTGCCAGCTCGACGTTTTCGCGATTGAGCCTGCGCAGTGTCGTCGCGACGTGTGCCGCTCGGCGTGCTGTCTGTGCGGCGATATCGGGCGACAGTTCGGCGTTCGACGCGAAACCCCAGGTGCCGTCGACGATTACGCGGACCGCCAGACCGAGGACAGAGGAATCCGAGACGGCTTGTACCTTGCCGTCGCGTAGCCGAATCGACTGTGTGACCAACCGGTGGACCCGAACGTCGGCATGGCTGGCACCGGCTGCCCGTGCCGCGGCGAGCGCGGCGTCGGCCAGTGAGCGAAGGGGGAGTGCGCGGAACTCGTCGTCGACTTGTCTCACGCCGACCACGCTAGTCGCGAAGCTTGCGTAGCGACCATTGAACCTAGGCCGAGTCTCGAAGAATGCGAGACACGGCCTAGCCGAATTGCTGCCAACCCAACCGGGCAACCATTGCGACGACGACGACGAGCAGCACGATCCTGACGAATCCCGACCCTTTGCTCAGTGCCATTCGCGAGCCGAAGATCGCGCCGACGATGTTGCAGGCTGCCATGGCCAATCCCAACGCCCACAACACATTGCCGGTAGCGGCGAAGAAGATCAGAGCGCCGAGATTGGATCCGGTGTTGATCACCTTGGCCATCGCCGCGCTGCGCACGAATTCGGTCCCGAGGAGCGTCGCGAACACGATGATCAGAAACGTGCCCGTACCTGGGCCGAGCAGGCCGTCGTAGAAGCCGATCAATCCGGCGCCGATGCCGACGACCAGCGCGACTTTCAACTGCGTCGGTCGGTGGGTCGCCATCGTCATACCGAGCTTCGGCCGTGCCGTGACGAACACTGCGACGGCAACCAGCACAACGATGATGATCGGAACGAACAGGTCTTTGTCGATCAGTGACACGGTCGCGGCACCGACAGCCGACGTCACCGCGGCCAGCACTCCTGCCGGAACCATCAGTCGCCACTGCATCGGAACCTTACGGGCGAACGTGGCGACCGCAGCACTGGTTCCGGCGATGGCCGTCAACTTGTTCGTGCCGAGTGCCTGCGCAGGTGTGAGCGTGGGCGCAACGAGAAGCAGGACAGGTAGCACGATCAGCCCACCGCCGCCGACAACGGCGTCCACCCATCCCGCCGCGGTGGCAGCCGCAAGCAACGCCATCCAATCGGTCGCGCTCACAAATGGTGCCTTTCGGTCGGTGATCGTCAGCTTAGAGCGGGCCGCGACCTACGCTTGTGCCCATGCGCAGGTTCAGTCTGTGGCTCCGCGGGAAGCCGATGGTTGCCGATTCGATGTTGGCTTTCGCGCTGTTCTTGGCAGACATGATTCCGGCCAGTCAGTCGAACAATCCGCTGGTCTTCGTCGCCTTCGCCGTGCTGATCTGCGTTCCGGTGGCATTTCGTCGTCGCTATCCGGTCTTGATTTCGTGGATCCTCGTATCTATCTCGTTCGCGAACACCGCACTCACCACCGCGATCGACGACACCGAGGCGGGACACATCAGCCTGCTCGGACTCGGCATATCGCTGTACACGTTGGCTGCCTATGTCGGTCGCAAAGACGCGGCCATCTACTTGGCGGCGTTGATCGTCGACTCCTCGCTGTCGCTGTACCTGATCGAGCAGGAGAGAGTGGTCACGGCTGCCTTCGTCAGCCTCTTCTATGCGCTGTGCTGGATCACCGCCGAGTTCACCGGTGCCAGACGCGCCTACGACGACGAAGTGGCTGCGCGCCTGGCGGTCGCCGACTACGACCGCGAACGCAGTGCTCACGAGGCTGTCATCGCCGAGCGCACGCGCATCGCGCGGGAACTGCACGACGTCGTCGCGCACGCGGTGAGTGTGATGATCGTCCAGGCGGACGGAGCGTCGTATGCCCTGAAAACCGACCCGCACGCCGCAGAGACCGCACTGACCAACATCGCCGCCACCGGTCGACAGGCCCTCGGCGAACTTCGTCGCACAGTGGATTTGTTGCGCACCGACGAGACGCCGGAACAACTTCCACAACATGGCTCGGCCGGTGTCGCCAAGGTCGCGGAGATGATGCGGCGTGCGGGACTCGCAGTCGAACTGGAACAGACCGGCCAACTCGACGACATCGAGCCGCGGATCAGCCTCGGCGTTCATCGCATCGTGCAGGAGTCGCTCACCAACGTGCTGCGGCACGCCGGGCCCGACGCCAAAGCGTGGGTACGGGTGGAGCGCCGAGCCGACGACGTGTTGATCGAGATCACCGACAACGGTTTCATCGCACCACGTTTCACAGGTGGCGGCGGTAACGGCATGGTTGGCATGCGGGAACGTGTCGCGGTCTTGAGCGGCACCCTTGTCGCGGGTCAGCGCCCCGATGGCGGCTGGC
Source organism: Antrihabitans stalagmiti (assembly GCF_016482825.1). Lineage (GTDB taxonomy): Bacteria > Actinomycetota > Actinomycetes > Mycobacteriales > Mycobacteriaceae > Antrihabitans > Antrihabitans stalagmiti. Next base: position 439,145 of record NZ_JAEMNV010000001.1, read on the forward strand.
GGGTCCGCGCAACGCTGCCGCTGCAGATCGACGACTAGATTGGGCACGTGCCGATTACTGTGCTCATCGTCGACGATCAAGAGTTGATGCGAATGGGACTGAAGATGGTCCTCAACGCTCACGAGGACATCACGGTCGTCGGGGAAGCGGCCAACGGGGCCGCCGCGATCACCCAAACTCGTTTGCTCGCACCGGATGTGGTGTTGATGGACGTTCGGATGCCCGTTGTGGACGGTGTCACGGCAACCGAGAGAATCGTCGAATCGGGCGGTGCCAGCCGGGTTTTGGTGATGACGACCTTCGACCTCGACGAACATGCACTCGGCGCGCTGCGGGCAGGTGCGAGCGGTTTTCTGCTGAAAGACACGCCGCCGGAGGAACTGATCGCGGCGATCCGAAACGTGGCAGCCGGCGACGCCGTCGTGTCACCGAAGGTAACGAAAAGACTGCTGAGTCGCTTCATCGGTGAGGCGCCTGCACCTACGCGTGATGTGAGTGTGTTCGACGTCCTGACCGGCAGGGAGCGCGAGGTGCTCGAGCAGTTGGCGGGCGGGCGATCGAACGCCGAGATCGCCGAGCAGCTGTTTCTGTCGGAGGCGACCGTCAAGACGCACGTCGGACGCGTGCTTACGAAACTCGGTCTGCGCGATCGGGTTCAGGCTGTCGTGCTCGCCTACGAGACGGGGTTGGTGCGGCCAGGAGCGTGACGCTCGAGCGGGGCGAGGGGAGTGAAAAGCGCCTGTGCGCGGTTGCAGGGTCCATTGACCCCGCAACCGCGCACGGGCACCGGAGGTGCCTACGAATCGGACCTGGTCGGCTCGGCTCGTAAGCTCGCGGGCAAAGTTTATGCGGTGAAGCTGCCGACTGTCGGGAGTGCAAAGCAGTTCGCGCCGGATGCGTAGCTCACGCCACCGAACATGGCTGCCAGGACGGGTCCGCTGCCGGTCGGGACGGTCTTCGACAGGGTGGGGATACCCGCGAGGTTGTCGTCGAGGGTGACGATTCCGCCCTTGAAGGTCGACAGGTTGATCCACGCAACGCTCAGATTCGACGTCTTCGGTATGTCGACGAAACCGGGAATTGCCTGGAATCGCAGTTCGCCCTTGTTGATCCACGGCGGGATCGGGAAGTTGGGTCCACCCTGTGCGCTGGCGACGGTCACCGTTGCCGGTGCCCCCGCGATGCCGCAGCCGAGTGTCGGTGCCGGGTAGATGAACGGCTGTGGGGTCGTGATGCCGAGGTCGGGGATCTCGATGACGCCGAGCAGGTTCGCGACGGCCTGGACGGCGTCGGGTCCCATGGTCGCTGCGGCCTGCTGCAGTTCGATCGGACTTGCTTCGAGAACCGACGCTGCGATGGTCGGGATGGCGGCGACCTCGGGAGTTGGCGCGGCAGCTGCGGTTCCGGTGAACACGACTGCTGCTGCCATCGATACGAACAGCGCGGACGTCGTTCGGACGACGCGGGACCGACGGTTCATGCACGCTCCTGATCGAGATACTGATGTTGCTGATGTGACGCCTTGTGAAGATCATCACGAGCGGACGGTCTCAATGTCAACTTGAGGTTTCGCATTGTTATCGGACCGACGCGGGAGAAAAATCGGCACCCCGAACGTTGACTGTGTAGATCCGGAAAAAGGTAGATCCGGAGAAAGGTGAAGCCATGCCGGTGTTGTTGTTCGTTCTCTACGTCGTAGCCGAGATTGCTGCAATCGCCACGGTCGCGCATTTCGTCGGTCCGCTGTGGACCGTGCTGCTGCTCATCGCGGGGTCGGCGATCGGAATCGTCGTTGTCCGCGCCCAGGGTCGCCGCGTCATGGACGGTTTCCGGCGGGCATCTCGGGGTGAGGGATCACCGGGCGGCGCGATGGCCGACGGTGCTCTCGTCGCACTCGGTGCCGCGCTGATGTTCGTGCCTGGACTGGTCACGTCCGTACTCGGTCTGCTGTTGCTGGCACCGCCGACGCGAGCGATGCTGCGACCCGTCGTCGTCGCTATCACTGCGCGGAGGTTCGCGGCTGTCGCTGCCGCCGCATCGGCCGCCGCAGCCTCGGGTGGCGCGGTCGTCGTCGACGGCGAAGTCGTCGAGCAGTGGTACGAGCCCGACTTCCTTGCCGAGCCGCAACCTGCCGTGACCTCGAGGCAGGTCGACGAGACGATCTATATCGACGAGCAGCGCTACTGAGGACCTACTGCTTGCGCAGCGTGCCGGTGATCTGGCCGAGCACGCCGGTCGTGCTGTAGCGCATCGAACCGTCGGGCAGCAACTGCAACGTCGAGACGGTTCCATCGTCCATGCAGCCCGAGTTGGTCCCTGGCGCGAGGCGCGATCGCAAGCTGATGTCGGTAGCGCTGGTGACCTCGATCAGCGTGTCTATCCGCTCGCACTTCGTGCGCGTCAAGCCGCCGGTGTTGGACGACGTCGCAACCTCGTCCCCGACCGTCCCCTCCGTCAACGAGACGACGATCTCGAAGGGAATCGGTCCGTCGTTGGCAGAGCCGGTCCACGTGCCGACATAAGCGTCCGGTAGCGCGGCGGCGGCCGGAGTTGTCGTCGTCGGTTCGCTGCTGGTCGTCGGTTCGGTGGTCTCCACCGCGGTCGTGCCTGAACTTGTGCTCGCGTCGTTCGCAGGGTCGTTGCGACGATCCATCAGGGTGAGTGTCAGCACCATGACGCCGGCGAACAGCGCCAACAGCACCACCACAGCGACGAACCCGCCGACGGCACGTCGAGCGCGACGCGGCTTCGGGGCCGCGACAGGCACAGGCTGCTGCGCGGTCGCCTGTCGCTCGTCGGGCCGCCACTGCTGGGTGGGCTGTTCGATGTTGTCGTCGTGGGAGTCCTCGAGTTCGAGTAGTGCCACCGCACGGCTGCTGATGTGTTCCAGGACAGGCCTCGGCAACCAGCCGACCGTGTCGGTTCTCCCGAAGTTCGCGAGCTGATCGAGCAGCTGCCGAGGCGTCGGACGTCGCGCGGGCTCTTTGTCCAGGCACGCCGAGATGATCGGAAGCAACGAGGAAGGCACGCCGGTGAGGTCGGGATCCTCCTGGACGACACGCCACAGCATCGCAACGACCGACCCCTCGCCGAACGGACCGTGGCCGGTCGCGGCGTAGACGAGCACGCCGCCGAGTGAGAACACGTCGCCTGCGGGACCGAGCGTTGCGCCGCCCGTCACCTGCTCGGGACACATGAAGTTCGGTGAACCGATCACCTCGCCGGTGGTCGTCAACACGCTGTCCTCTGCCGCACGCGCGATACCGAAGTCGATCACCTTCGGACCCTCGGAAGTCAGCAATACGTTCGACGGCTTGAGGTCTCGGTGCACGATGCCTGCGTCGTGGACCGTGATCAGGGCGCGAGCGAGTCCGTCGGCGAGGACGTGCAGCGACCGTTCCGGCAGCGGACCGTACAGTTCGACAGCCTCGTTGAGCGACAGTCCCGCGACGTAACCCGTTGCAAGCCATGGTCGTTCGGCATTCACGTCGGCGTCGAGCACGGGCGCGGTGTACGGACCTGCAACGCGCCGCGCGGCGGTCACCTCGCGCTGGAACCGCATCCGGAAACTCGGATCGTGCGACAACTCCGGGCGGACGACCTTCACCGCAAGAGTGCGGCCGCGCGAGTTGCGGCCGAGGTAAACCGTTCCCATGCCACCGGAACCGAGGACTCCGAGGAGTCGATAGTCGCCGATTCGGCTCGGGTCGGCAGCGGCCAGCGGTCGCATCGTGTGCAGCTCCTCTCGCCACCTCGGATGCGACGACGGTGCAGCAGCCGAATCGAAGTGGGCAAGGACATAGGCTACCGACGCCGGAGCTGATCGCGGCAGCAGGCAGACTGGTTTCCCGTGGGTACCCAATTGTTGGTCGGCGGTCGCATTTACAGTCCGAGTTCTCCGGACGCGACTTCGATCGCAGTGTCGGACGGTGTTGTGGTCTGGGTCGGAGCCGACCAACCAGCGCGCGCACTGCATCCGGATGCGGAGATCATCGACCTCGACGGCGCTTTCGTTGCCCCCGGCTTCGTCGACGCGCACGTCCACACCACCGCGCTTGGACTCAAGCTGATCAGCCTCGACCTCTCCGACGCGCGATCTCTCACCGACTGCCTCGATCGGGTCCGCGCTTTCGCCGCGGCCGATCACGAGGCGATGGTGTGGGGACACGGCTGGGACGAGTCGGGTTGGCCGGAGCAACGGCCTCCCACCGTGCGCGAGATCGACGAGGCCGCGCCCAATCGGCTGGTCTACCTCTCTCGCGTCGACGTACATTCCGCGGTCTGCTCGTCCGCGTTGCTGGCAGCGACGCCGGGACTCGAGACCGCTGTCGGATTCGCGCGATCGGGTGTGCTGCGGACCGACGCCCATCATCGAGCCCGTATGACGGCGTTGACGGCCTTGACGACGTCACAACGAGCACGCGCCCGCACTGCCGCGCTCGATGCGGCAGCGGCACTCGGCATCGTTGCAGTGCACGAATGCGCCGGACCCCACATCGGCGGTCGCGACGACCTGCGCGAATTGCTTGCCCTCGACCACGGCGTCGAGGTCCGTGCCTACTGGGGTGAAGCGGTCGAGACATCCGAGCAGGCACAGGCGCTGCTCGCGGAAACCGGTGCCCACGGCTTGGCGGGGGACCTGTTCGTCGACGGAGCCATCGGTTCGCGGACAGCCTGGCTGCACGAACCCTACCTCGACGATCCTGCGGCCGGTTCCGGCAACGCCTATCTCGATACCGACCAGATCGCGGCACACGTCACGGCGTGCACCAAGGCGCGGGTGCAGGCCGGCTTCCACGTGATCGGCGATGCGGCAATGACCGCGGTCGTCGAGGGGTTCGAACGGGTCGTCGCCGAATTGGGCGGTCCGGCGGTGGCCGCGTGTGGTCACCGGCTCGAGCACGTCGAGATGATCACGCCGGAGCAGGCGTCGAAACTCGGCGACTGGGGTGTGATCGCCAGCGTGCAGCCAGGTTTCGACGCCGCGTGGGGTGGCGACACCGGAATGTATGCGACACGTCTCGGCGTCGAGCGAGCGCGCGGGCTGAACCCGTTCGCGTCGATGGCGGCTCGAGGTGTTTCCCTCGCGATCGGATCGGATGCGCCGGTGACCGCGCTGTCGCCGTGGCAAGCGCTGCAGGCCGCGGTCCATCACCGGACGCCTGGCAGCGGCATCTCACCCCGGGCGGCATTCTCCGCGGCCACCCGCGGTGCCTGGCGAGCCGGGGGAGTCCGAGACGGCGTCGCAGGGACCCTCGTTCCGGGTGCGCCGGCCTCGTTCGCGATCTGGGATGCAGGCGAACTCGTCGTCGCTTCCCCGACCGACACGGTCGCCCGCTGGTCCACCGACCCGAGATCGCGAGTTCCCGCACTGCCGCGGCTCGACCCGGGGACTCCCGCACCCGTGTGCCTGCGCACCGTCCACCGTGGAGTCGACATCTATGAGCGTTAGATCTACAAGCGAGAGGTCTGCTGTCCTGCGAAACCTGCTCGGGTCCGTTGTCGCGGGCCTGCTGCTGTTCGCCAGCTTCCCGCCGCGTCCACTGTGGTTCCTCGCTCCCGTCGGCGTCGCGGTGCTCGTGCTCGTGCTCACCAGCGGGACGTCGAAGCGTGGCGGTTTCGGCTACGGCGCTATCGCCGGTCTCGGCTTCTTCGTTCCGCTGCTGCCATGGATCGGCATCTATGTCGGCCCGCTGCCGTGGTTGGCGCTGGCCGGTGTGTGCGCCCTGTACGTCGGGCTGTTCGGCGTCGTGACTCGGATCGTCGCCGACTTGCCCTATGCGACGGTCTGGATCGCGATGGCGTGGTCGCTCAGCGAATGGGTGCGGTCGAGTTGGCCGTTCGGCGGATTCCCCTGGGGCAGGCTTGCATTCGGGCAAGCCGACGGCATTCTGCTCCCGATCGCGAATCTGGGCGGCGCGCCGCTGCTCAGTTTCGCTGTTGCTCTGTGCGGAAGCGCGCTTGCTACGGTCGTCAGGGCCGGCGTCGAACGCGACCGGGCGGCGATTCTCGGCGGAGTCGCAGCGTTTGCTCTCGCACCGATCGTCGCCGGCGTCGTGTGGCCGTTCCTGCCGGGTATGGCATCCGGCGACCGTCACGTCACGGTGGCCGCAATTCAAGGTAGCGTCCCGCGCCTCGGCCTCGAGTTCAACGCACAGCGGCGCAAGGTTCTCGACAATCACGTTGCCGAGACGATGCGCCTCGCGGACGACGTCCGTGCCGGACGTGCACCGAAACCCGACGTCGTCATCTGGCCGGAAAACTCGTCCGACATCGATCCGTATCGCAATTCCGACGCCTCCGGTGAGATCACCGCTGCGGCCGCGGCTGTCGGTGCGCCGATTCTGGTCGGTGCGGTGCTGACCAACGACGACCGCACGACGACGAATTCGGTGATCGCGTGGACGGCCGAAAGTGGTCCGGGTTCGCGGCACGACAAGCGCATCATTCAGCCGTTCGGCGAATATCTGCCGTGGCGCGGGTTCTTCCGATTGTTCTCGTCCTATGCCGACAGCGCGGGCTACTTCGTCCCCGGTCACGGCGACGGCACCGTGACAGCAGCCGGCCTGAGGATCGGCGTCGCGACCTGCTACGAGGTCGCATTCGACAGGGCGCTCAAAGACTCCGTTCGAGCCGGCGCACAGTTGCTTGCCGTGCCGACGAACAATGCGACCTTCGGCGACAGCGAAATGACGTATCAGCAACTCGCGATGTCGCGGGTCCGGGCGGTCGAACACGGTCGAGCAGTTGTGGTTGCGGCGACGAGCGGGGTCAGCGCGATCATCGCGCCGGACGGCTCGGTGAGCCGGGAATCGGACCTGTTCGTCCCGGCGACGCTGCTGGAGCAAGTCCCACTGCGGACCGGTACTACGCTTGCAACTCGACTCGGACCGATTCCGGAGATTGTGCTCGGACTCGGTGCGATAGTGGCCATGATCGTCGGGTTCCGACGGACCCGCGGTGCACAGGGAACGACAGGGAAATTCTCGCAGGCAGCAGCCGGTGAGATAGTTACACCGGCAGCAGCCGGCCGAACAGACACGCCGGGGATTCCGGCGGGGAGGAACTCGATGGCAGCGGGGAATTTGGGTCAGGTCAGCGCAAAGACTTTGGTGATCATCCCGACCTATGACGAGCGGGAAAACCTCCCGATAATCATCGGTCGCCTGCACGCCGCGTTGCCCGCAACCCATGTCCTGGTCGTCGACGACGGCAGCCCGGACGGCACCGGCGCGGTCGCCGACGAACTGGCTGCGGCTTCCGAGGGCAAGATCAGCGTGATGCACAGGACCGAGAAGAACGGTCTCGGCGCTGCCTACATCGCAGGATTCCGCTGGGGCCTCGAGCGTGACTACCAGGTCCTCGTCGAGATGGACGCAGACGGCAGCCACGCACCGGAACAGCTGCACCGACTGCTGCACCAGGTGGATGCAGGCGCCGACCTGGTCATCGGCTCGCGCTACGTGCCGGGCGGAACCGTCGTCAACTGGCCGAAGCGTCGGGAATTTCTGTCCCGTGGTGGCAACGTGTACTCGCGGCTCGCACTCGGCGTGAAGATCAAGGACATCACCGGCGGCTACCGTGCGTACCGCCGCGAGATTCTGGAAGCCCTCGACCTCGACACAGTCGAATCACACGGCTACTGCTTCCAGGTCGATCTCGCGTGGCGGCTGATCCAGAAGGGCGCTGTCGTCGTCGAGGTGCCGATCACGTTCACCGAACGTGAGATCGGCGAATCGAAGATGAGCGGCAACATCGTTCGGGAGGCGCTGCTGAAGGTCACCGCGTGGGGATTCAAGAACCGCATTCAGAAGCTGAAGGCGCTGACCACCCGGAAGAAGAGTTCGGCAGCCGCCTGATCGAGCGGCGCGGGCCGAGGAGGCGAACACAACGAAGCGGGCGACCCCTCGGTCGCCCGCTTCGTTTGTAGCGCTCTACTTGTTAAGAGTTTACTCCGCGGCGCTTGGCCTTGAGCAGGTCCATTCGCTCCTTGAGGAGTTCCTCGAGTTCGTCGACCGAACGACGCTCGAGCAGCATGTCCCAGTGGGTGCGCGGAGGCTTGACCTTCTTCGCCTCGGGAGCTGTGCCTTCTAGCAGGCTGCCCTCGAGTCCGTTGCGGCAGAGCCACGTTCCCGGAATCTCTGCATCGTCGGCGAAGGGGACGTCGAACTCTTCGCCGTTGTCGGTGCGGTAACGCGCCACGCGCCGAGGCGCAAGGTCGTGGTCGCGATCGGTCTCGTAGCTCACCGCTCCGAGTCGACTGCCTCGGAGTACGCGATCTGCCATGGTGCGGTCCTCTCGTTCGCTGCTTTCGGCGGCTTGCGATGGCTGTCAGGGAATGAAGCCATCCTCGCTCGAACACGATGTACAACGCATTCGCAGGACGATTGGTTCCCACGAAATGGTTGCAACCCCTCTATCCTACCGGCGAGGCATCCCGAGAGCGCACAACGTCTCCAGTTACGCTCGGGCTATGTCGTCGCGCCGTCCACAATCATGTCTCTGGTGCGGTCGCGAGGTTGCCGAGTCCGAATCCGGCAGGCGCCGCCGCTACTGCAGGCAATCGTGCAGGCAGCGCGCTTACGAACACCGCAGCGCCGTCAAGGGGACGTCGATACCGGAAGACGCTGTCGTCCTGTCCGCGCAGGAGACGACCGAACTCGCCGACCGCTGGTTCGCGGCACGCTGCGCGGCCGAAGACGTTGCAACCGCCGTCGACGAAGGTGCGGAGAAGTCCGAACTCGTCTCCCTCTGCAAAGAGCTCGTCTACCTCACGCGTGAGGCGGAGCGGCTGCGCTGACCCGCCGGCGTGCAACCAGGTAGACGGCAGCGATGCCGGCGGCAGTGGCGACCGTGATCACGGCGAACGCGGTGAGTGTGCGTCCATCCGGATGGATCAGCGGCTGTTCGCGAAACGCTTGCCACGTGAGGGTGGAGAGCATCGCGGCATAACCGAGGGCGACGACGCCGACGAGTTGGGCGCGCGTTCGTTCGGATCGTAGCCACGCGCAGCGGGCGGCGAGTGCTCCCAGGATGACTGCGAACACCAGCATGAACTGAATGCCGTGCAACCCGACGAAGTGTGGCACTCGCAGGTCGCCGTCGGTGGTACTCCAGTGTGTGACCGGCATCCCCGGTCCCCCGTCCGGAGCGCCGACCGTATGCCCGGCCTGCAGCTCGACGGGCTGCCCTGCGGCATCGTCGTGGGTCTGTATCCCGTTGCTGCCCATGCCATAGGCAAGTGCCATACCGGCGACGGCAAGTGCGAGGCCGGCATGAATGGCGCGGGTCAGCGGTAGGTCTGCCACCTTCTGCCACGCCAGGATCCCGGCGATCACCAGGTTGGCGAGAAACAGGCCGGGCACTCCGGAGGTGAAGACGATCTGACCGATCGCGTTGACCGGGTCGTCTGCGGAATTGAAGTGGCTGAACGTGCCACGCGCCGCCTGGACCGCGATGAACCCGACATCGACGAAACCCGTCACCGCGAACACGGTGCCCATCCATCGGGTCCAGCGATTTCCTTTGTGCGGCAACGTGAGCAGCCAGGCCAGCGTTGTGCCGTACAGGGCGAACGCGAAACCGAACTTCAGCGGTTTCAGCCACACGGATTCACCGAGGAGCATTCGGTCGTCGACGGCCATGCCGATCGCACTCACGACCACAAGCGCAACCATTGCGACGACCATCGACAGCAACGGGCGATGCCAGCTGCGGACCTCCTCGACCAGTCGGCGCGCCGATCGCGTGGGGCGAACCTGTTGTGGTGCAGCAGTTGTCGTCCCTGCCGTTGTGGTCATAGCTGAAAACGCTAGGGTCCGCCGGTCGTTCCGACATCCCGCCCGGGGACGAAATCGGACTACTACGTCGGTACGGCACCCCGGACCACACCCCTAGTACTGCGGTATGGGTCAGGTCCTCACAGACCTTTGTCGACCATGGCGAGCAGGCGCCACGTCACCTCGTTGCGGTCGGGAAGATCGAGTCCGCGAAGTGGCCCGTCGATCAGCAACATGGCAAGGCCGTGCACGGCGGACCAGGCGAGATACTCTGCGCCGGAACGACGCTCGTGCGGGAGCACGCCAGCGGTGACCAATTCGTCCAGGGCGTCCGACAGGAGTTCGAACGGCGTCCGGCCACGTGGACCAGCCGCGTCGGTGCTGTCTTTGGTGCTCATGTCGTCCGGTACCGAGAAGGCGGTCCGGAACAGTCCCGGTTCCGCCTGGGCATAGGCGAGATAGCCGGAGCCGACCGCGCCGAGTTGCGCTCTGGCTCTTGTCGCTGCGTCGAGGTCGCTCCCTACCAGCGACAGGTCGCTCTCGATCGCGTTGGCCAGTTCCGCCATCGCCGCCGCACTCACGGCGGCAAGGAGTGCTCGGTGATCGGCGAAGTGGCGGTAGGCGGCGTTCGGCGAGACCCCTGCTCGTCGCGTGGCTTCTCTGAGCACGACGGCATCCGGTCCACCTTCGCGAGCAAGGTCGAGACCTGCGGTCACCAGCGCCCGGCGCAGGTCACCGTGGCGATAGGTCGATCGGACCGCTGGATGGGACACCATGTTGACATCGTAGACATATGGACGACTAAAAGTTGGGGGAGTCGTCGAGGTCGGTGTCGTCTTCGTCGTCTTCCGGGGGTCGGGCGCGGCGGGCGACGGCGATCAGCGCAACGACGATCAGCAATGGACCCAGTATCGCGAGCATCTCGTCCCAGCCGCCCGCGTGCATACGAACCATCTCGTTCGCGAGCATCATCGAATCACACTCCCGAGACCAGCTGGATGCCGACGACTGTGTAGGCGACCATCAGCGCCAACATCGGGAACTGCCCGACCTTGGTGTATCCGGTTCGCAATATCGACACTGCACGATCATGCGCCGACGCCACGCCGAGTACGTGACCGCCCACGATTGCAGCGATCTGGACCACCGCGATCACGTCGGTCGAGACGACCGTGTAGTCGATGCGGCCGCCGCCGTCGAGTAGCAGCCAGCCGGCCTGACCTTGGAACACGGCGAACGAAAAGTAGTGCGCCACCGTGTATCCCACCATGATGGGAACAAGCGAGTGCACAAACGCCGCATACGGTTCCTGGGTTCGTCCGTCGACCGACTTCTTCAGATACGGACGCGTCAGCCAGATTGTGCCGACGTAGGCGATGGCGACGACGGCGACCGTCAGCAGCAGCCCGACGGTGCCGACACCGACCGCTTGGAGGCGGGAGAGATCACGGCGCAGATCGGACCAGAACGGCAGTCGGGTGACGCCGTCGAAAGTGGTCGACCCGAGCGCGAGTAGGACGACAGCTGTGAGTCCACGGTCGGAGGGTCCGACGAGCAGCCCGTCGAGTGGATTGCGGACACCGATTCGGCCGTCGTTGCGGCGGCCGATGGGGGAGAGCCGCGAGACGAGCGTGAAGTAGACCTCGAAGGCGTCGCCGCGTTCGAACCAGCCGAGGCCGAACCGGACTCCGCCGACGACCTGCGCGAGGCTGTACACGACGACGAATCCTGCGACGGCCCGTGGGGAGTCCGAGAGCGGGTAGACGAGCTCGAGCCACAGAAATGCGAAGAGGCCGACGACGGCAGGGCGGTACTCGAGCCGTCGAAGTGCGGCAGGATCGGCCGTCGGCACCCGGGTGCCGACGATGCCACGAACGACGGATGTGATGAGCCGCAGCGGATTCGCCACCCGGTACACCGGGCCGAACACCAGCGACAACGCAACGAGACCGACCCAGAACCAGACGTAGAACCACGTCGGGGCCGGGTTGTCGGCCGAGCTGTCCGGACCGAACCAGGCCACCGCGATCAGCGTCAGCAACGCGGCGAGTGCCAGTAGTTGGAGGGTGATTCTGGTCGAGCGAGCGTCCGTGAATCGCGTGAGTGCGGTAGGAAGTGGTCGTCCTGCCGCAGCGCCTCGCAAGCGTGGTGTCTTCCACAGGACGGTCAGTGCGACGAACGACACCAGTACCGCGAAGGCACCGGCGTACAACGCGAGCCACAGTGGGACCGGCAGGTCCGACCGACCGCCGACACCGTGCGCGAGAATCACCCCGCGACTCGCACCTGCGTCAGGACGGCGTCGGTGGAATGCAGTTCGACCTCGAACGTGCCGGGGATGTCGGCTTTGAACTCGAGCTTTCCTGGAACGCCTGGCTGTAGTTCGGCGGTCTGGTCGTAGCCGTGCAGATGCAGCTCGTCGGCTTTGTCGGAGGTGACCTGCAGGACGACGACAGCACCGCGCTGAACTTCGACCGTGTCGGGTCCGGACGTCTTTCGTCCGTCTACGACGGCGAAGACGAGCTGTGCGGGTTCCTGGGCAGAGGCGCTCGGGGCTGCCGCAGCCGAGGTCGTGTGATCACTGGTATGGCCCGCTGGATGTTCCTCGGCGGAATCGTCCGAGCCGCAGCCGACGAGCGCACACGAGGCGACCGCGCAGGCGGCGATGATCAAGGACTTTCGGCGAACGACAGTGCGCATGGTTTCGGAACCCCTCGTTGCGTCGCGAAATGAGTGTTACCGGAAGTAACGTACAGAATCGGCGCGAGATGCGATAGCCCGGTCCTGATTGGGACCAGGGTAACGAGGTCGGGTCAGAACACCCAGCCGCGCAGCGCGAGGAAACGCGCTCCGCCTACTGCGGCACTGACGGCGATGACCAGCAATGCCGAGGCCATGCTGCTGGTTCCGGGGAACGCAAAGCTGATGAAGGCAAGTGCCGATGCGCTGAAAGCCAAGCCGATCGCGGCGAGGCCGCCGCCCTCCCACTGAGCTGCAAACCAACTGACGCGACCGGCGGCCTGGAAGGTGAGGCGGCGATGCAGCTCGTTGGCAAGCATGGTGCTCGCGATTGCTCCGAGAACGTTGGCAACCTGTGGGCCTTGGTTGCGAAAGGCGATGAAGGCGGCGAAGTACAGGATGTTGCTCAAACCACCGACTGCGGCGAAGCGAACCAGTTGCGCCACAGCGCCGTTGCCGCTGCGGATACCGCTGAATACGTCCGCGGGCATGCGAACACGATGATCTGCGACTGCCCACTGGGTGTCGGTAAGAATCATCGTGGCACTTCCTCGAGCTCACAATCGGAGGACCATTCTCCGGTTACTAATTTAGCATAACTGGAGTTTCGGACTCCACTTAGTTTTTTCCACTCGACGTGTGATCTGTGCGACAAGAAAATTCGCAACAGGCGCGCCTCAGCTTTACATGCAGGCGCGAATGTAATAGCGGCTGATACTCTCGATCGGTGCCTCCCGCCGCCAGAACGACCCCGCCGGCGCGTCGTACGCAGGAGCAACGCAGCAGTGAGATGCGTACTCGACTGCTCGACGCGACGATCGAATGCCTCGTCGAATACGGCTACGTCGGCACTACTACTCCACGTGTCGCGGAGAAGGCAGGCGTGACCCGCGGCGCTCAGGTACATCACTTCGGTTCCAAGACCGATCTCGTCGTGGCGGCCATCAGGCACCTTGCGGCGAAGCGGACCGACGCGGTGATCCGCGACATCGGCAGCGTGCAGGCGAATCCGGATCCGCTCGGCGCGATGTTCGACCTGCTGTGGGACATTCATTCCGGTCCGATATTCATTGCCACGGTTGAACTGTGGGTCGCTGGACGTACGGATCCGCAGCTGGGTCGCGAGGTGGCGAAGTTCGAACCGGTAGTCGTCAATTCGATGATGACGCTGCTCGCAGAGGCCATGCCCGCTCCTGTCCTCAAACCGATGCGCGACTTCCTCTATACGGCGATGGACGCGCTGCGGGGGATCCTGATTTCGAGCTACGTCGATGCCGACCCCGACCGCGCACGACGCAGGTGGGACCGGGCAAGCGCCAACCTTCGTCGAATCGCAGCGCCCGAACTCGAAAGCTGGGCGGGCAACCGGGCTCGGTGACGGTCGGCGAGTTGCGCTGAACGTTCGCTTGCCTCATTACATACACGCCTGTATGTTTGTAAGTATGGCCAACAACAAGGTGTACGTCATCGGCGTCGGTATGACGAAGTTCGAGAAACCGGGCAGCAAGGACTGGGACTACCCGGACATGGCGCGCGAGTCCGGTACCAAAGCGCTGGCGGATGCAGGCATCGACTACCGCGAAGTTCAAGAGGCATATGTCGGATATGTCTACGGCGAGTCGACATCGGGGCAGCGCGCGATCTACGAACTCGGGATGACCGGCATTCCGGTGGTCAACGTCAACAACAACTGTTCGACGGGGTCGACGGCGCTCTACCTGGCGGCGCGCGCCGTCAAAGGTGGGTTGGCCGACTGCACGATCGCGCTCGGCTTCGAGAAGATGAACCCAGGCTCGCTCGGCGTCACCTTCGAGGACCGCGAGCAGCCGATGGCCATCCACTTCAACAAGATGGCTGAGATTTCGGAGGTCGTGTTCCCGCCCGCGTCCTGGCTGTTCGGCGCGGCAGGCAAAGAACACATGGACACCTACGGCACCACCGCGGAACACTTCGCGAAGATCGGCTACAAGAACCACAAGCATTCGGTCAACAATCCGTACGCCCAGTTCCAGGACGCGTACACCCTCGACCAGATCAAAGACGCCAAGATGATCTACCCACCGTCGGGGATCACCAAGTTGCAGTGCTCGCCGACTTCGGACGGATCGGGTGCCGCGATCCTGGCGTCGGAGGCGTTCGTCGACAAACACGGCCTCGCCGGGCAAGCCGTCGAAATCGTCGGCCAGGCAATGACCACCGACTTCGAGTCGTCCTTCGACGGCACAGCGAAGAACATCATCGGCTACGACATGAACGTGCAAGCGGCACGGTCGGTGTACGAGCAGTCCGGTCTCGGAGCCGACGACTTCCAGGTGATCGAGTTGCACGACTGCTTCTCCGCCAACGAACTGCTGCTCTACGAGGCGCTGGGCCTCTGCGGTGAGGGCGAAGCGGGCAAGTTGCTCGACAACGACGACACCACCTACGGCGGACGCTGGGTCGTCAACCCGTCGGGCGGGCTCATCTCGAAGGGCCATCCGCTCGGCGCAACAGGCTTGGCGCAATGCGCCGAACTGACCTGGCAACTGCGCGGTACCGCAGACAAGCGCCAGGTCGAGAATGTCACCGCCGCTCTGCAGCACAACATCGGCCTCGGCGGCGCGGCTGTTGTCACCGCCTACCAGCGTGCCGAGCGCTGAACCGCTACTACCCACCTCCGCAACAACATTCGACCCGCCACACTCAACGAGGAGAAAACCATGGGACACATCGAAGCAACCAAGAACCTGACAGCCGGCCCCGCAGCAGTGTGGGCGACGGTGTCGGATCCCGGAACCTGGGACAAGTGGTTCACCATTCACGAACGCTGGATCGAAGAGCCACCGGCGACCCTCACCGAAGGCGCCAAGCTCACCGCCAAGATCATGATGCTCGGAATGGCGAACAAGATCGATTGGACCGTCGAATCGGTCGACGCCCCGAACTCGCTCGTCCTCGCCGGCGTCGGCATGGCAGGGGTCAAGACGCAGTTCTCCTTCACGATCGAGCCGGACGGCGACGGCACCAAGTTCGCGGTATCGGGTGACTTCGAAGGTGCACTCATCAAGGGCGCGCTCGGCAAAGCGGTCGAGAAGGACGGTCTCAAGCAGCTCGACAAGACGCTCGAGCAGTTGGACGCACTCGCAGCTGCGTCGGCCTGACCCGAATTCGAGCACGGGAGAACAGGTATGGACGAAGTACTGCAGTTCGACGACGCCGGGTTGGACGTGTGGAGTGACGAGGACAGTTTCGAGGTCACCAGGGAACGGCTGATCGAATACGCGAAAGCGACGAACGATCCGATCGCAGCCCACCTCGACGGCGAGGTGGCATCACCGGTCTTCAACATCGTTCCGGTGTTCGAGTCCCTTCTCGTACCTGCGGTCGATGTGATGCCGGTCGAGCTGATCCCGCGCATCGTGCACGGCGAGCAAGACTTTCATTTCCACCGGGCAACGAAGCCGGGCGACAAGCTGGTCTCACGCGGCAAGATGACCGGCTACGAAGGACTCGACAACGGCACCCGGGCAACGATCTTGCTCGAATGCCGGACCGAGGACGGCGAACTGGTCAACGAGCAGTACGTCACCTGTTTCGTGCGAGGTTTCAACGCGGGCAAGAAGATCGGTCAGCTGAGTCCGAGCCACAAGTTCGATCCAACGCTGCGCGATCAGGCTCCTGTCGCCAAGGTGACGCAGCACTTCGACGAGGATCAGACGTTCCGGTACGCGCCCGCCGCAGGGGATCCGATGCCGATTCATCTGGATGCCGAGGTCGCCCGCGATTCCGGCCTCCCCGGCATCATCGGGCACGGACTGTGCACGATGGCGTTCACCTCGTGGGCCGTGTTGACCGAGGTCGGTGGCTCGGATGTGAATCGGCTCGAACGGTTTGCGGTGCGCTTCTCGAAGATGGTCATCCCAGGCGACGACCTGGAGACGCGAATCTGGCAGGTCGGCACCGAGAACGGCTCCACCACTTACGCGTTCGAAACCGCTCGCGGCGACGACCTCGTCATCACCGACGGCCTTGCCGTCATAACAAACGACAACTAGGGCGCTCCGCGCCTCGTGCGTCTTTTCGGAGGCCCTGACCTCCGAAAAGACTCACGAGGCGACTTGTCGCCCGCACTTTTCGAGAAGGATTTCTTATGGGTGCATTGGATGGGCGGGTGGCCGTCATCACGGGTGCCGGACGCGGTATCGGCCGCGAACACGCGTTGCTGTTCGCACGGGAAGGCGCATCGGTTGTCGTCAACGATCTCGGGGGTAGCAACTCGGGCGAGGGAACCGACGCCGGACCTGCACAGCAGGTAGTCGACGAGATTGTCGCCGCGGGCGGAAGAGCTGTTGCCAATACGGACAACGTCGCAACCTGGGCCGGTGCGCAGGCGCTGGTACAGCAGGCGATCGACGATTTCGGGCAGTTGGACGTCGTCGTGAACAACGCGGGCATACTGCGCGACAACTTCATCGCATCGATGGAGGAGTCGCAGTGGGACGCGGTGCTCGCGGTTCACCTGAAAGGCCATGCGGCGGTGCTGCATCACGCCGCAGTGTACTGGAAGGCGCAGTCCAAGTTGGGCAATCGACCCAACGCCGCGGTGATCAACACCGCGTCGGCGTCGGGGGTCACGGTTCCCCAACCGGGGCAGACGAACTACGGCGCAGCCAAGGCAGGCATCGCAGCGCTCACACTCGTTGCCGCCGACGAGTTGGAGCGCTACGGCGTGCGGGTGAACGCAATCGCGCCTATCGCTCGCACCCGCCTCACCGAAGCGACGCCTGGTATGGGCGCGATCTTCTCTGCCGAGGTCGAGGAAGGCGAGTTCGACTACTTCAGCCCGGCCAACATCTCTCCGGTCGTTGCCTACCTGGCAACGGAAAAGTGCCCGCTGACGGGTCAGGTATTCGCCGTGCAGGGTGGCGCCATCTCGACTCTGCAGGGCTGGACCGACGTCTCGACGATCGAGACCGAAGGCCCGTGGCTGATCGACGATATCGCCGACCGCCTGCCGAACTGAGCAATTCATTTCTCGTACAAAGGAGTACGCATGATCGAATGGTCCGATACCGACCTGATGATGCGCGACGCAGTTCGCGAATTCATCGATAAAGAGATCCGCCCCAACATCGATGCACTCGAGCACGGTGACCTGCCGCCGTACGCGATCCTGCGAAAATTGTTCAGCGAGTTCGGCATCGACGTCATGGCAGCCGAGGCCGCCAAGACGTTGTTGGAGAAGGAACGCGCCAAGGAAGCGGCTATCGCTGCCGGGGAACCCAAGCCGGAGAAAAAATCCAAGTCGGGTGCAGGTGACATGGCCGCCCAGGCCTCCATGGGACTCGTCGTCGTGAGCGAACTCGCAGGCGTGAGCCTAGGAATGGTTGCGGCGGTGGGCGTGAGCCTCGGCCTCGGCGCCGCAACGATCATGTCGCGAGGCACCCTCGCTCAGAAGGAGCGGTGGCTTACCGACATCCTGACGCTGGAAAAGGTTGCAGCGTGGGCGATCACCGAACCCGACTCGGGTTCGGACGCGTTCGGAGGTATGAAGACCTACGTCAAGCGTGACGGCGACGACTACATTCTCAACGGTCAGAAGACCTTCATCACCAACGGCCCGTTTGCCGACACGGTCGTCGTGTACGCCAAGCTCGACGAGGGTGACAACGCCGACAAACGGAACCGCAAGGTGTTGACGTTTGTGCTCGATTCGGGCATGGAGGGCTTCACACAAGGTAAGCCGTTCAAGAAGATGGGTATGCACTCCTCGCCGACCGGTGAGCTGTTCTTCTCCAATGTCCGCCTCGGCAAGGATCGCCTGCTCGGGGAGACCGAGGAACACACGGGCGGCGACGGACGCGAAAGCGCGCGTTCGAGTTTCACCGCAGAACGGGTCGGTGTAGCCGTGTTGGCGCTCGGCATCATCAACGAATGTCACCGGCTGTCGGTCGACTATGCGAAGAGTCGAACGCTGTGGGGTCAGGAGATCGGCAACTTCCAACTCATCCAGCTCAAGCTGGCGAAGATGGAAGTAGCGCGAATCAATGTGCAGAACATGGTGTTCCAGGCCGTCGAAGGGTTGAAGGCAGGCAAGATGCCGTCGCTGGCCGAGGCGTCCGCGATGAAGCTGTACAGCTCGGAAGCAGCGACCGAGGTGGCGATGGAGGCGGTCCAGCTGTTCGGCGGCAACGGCTACATGACCGAGTACCGCGTCGAGCAATTGGCCCGAGATGCGAAGTCGCTCATGATCTATGCGGGCAGCAACGAAATTCAGGTGACCCACATCGCGAAGGGACTCCTGAGTAGATGATCACGGAAACCCGGGTGTGCCACGGCGGCGTGCATACCCGGGTTCTCTCCGTGCAGGGGGACGGCACGCCTGTCGTTCTGCTGCATGGTTACGCCGACAGTGCGGATACCTGGCGAGCGCTGCTTGCGCTGTTCGACAACGCAGGCCGAGCGGCAATCGCTGTGGACCTGCCGGGATTCGGCAAGGCCGATCGTCGAGCAGCTGGACCGATTCTGCCGCAGTTGGATTCGTTCATAGACGCACTGCTCGAAGAGTCCGATCGGCCACTGGTGCTGATGGGAAACTCGCTGGGTGCGTGTGTCTCGGTGCGTGCCGCCGCTCGGCGTCCGAACCGTGTCGAGGCGGTGATCACCGTCGACGAGCCGATCCTGGCCGATCACTGGGTAGCGCGTTATGTCCGTCGGCGACGTGCGCCGAGATTGCCGAGCCTGCTGCTGGCGGGAGCTCGGGTCCCGCGCCGACCCCTCGAGTACTCGGTCGAACTCGTCTTCAAGCGATTGCTGTACAGCGAGCCTTCCGCAGCGGATCCAGCCGTGATCGCACGTTGGGTCGAGTCGGTACCTGATTCGCGTGCCCTCGCCGGACTCGCGAACGGCGCGATTGCGGTCGCCCGTGAAACCCGAACGGGATACTCGGGCATGACGATCGAGTGTCCGACCCTGATCGTCCACGGTGCGAAGGACGTGATCATCCCAGTCGCGTCGAGTCGTATGCTGCACGCGTTGATTCCGAACAGCGAATTGGTGGTGATGCCGAAATCCGGGCATTGCCCACAGCTCGACGATCCGGCGGGGCTTGCCGAGATCGTGCTGCCGTTTCTGTCGAACCGCGCCGGCGCGGGTCGGTAACTGCCCGACCTCGCGAACGGGCAGTCGCATACGACCTGCGTATCGATCTGTCAGTCGAGATCCCAGTATTCGTGGGGATGGAAGTAGTGATTGATCCTCGGTTTTCGGGTCGGGTCGACATGTTTCGGCGGGACCCACAGAATCCGGCCAGGATATTTGTGGTCGGCGCCGGCGACGATGGTGTGCCAGTCGGTGTCTTTGACCCCGGCTAACCGATGATGCGAATCACACACCAGCGCAAGCTGATCCACATCGGTGAGCCCGAGTTCGGCCACCCATTCCCGGCAATGATGACACTGACAGCAATTGGCTGGTCGCCAACATCCTGGGAAGGTGCAGCCTTTGTCCCGGGCGTAGCGGACCAGGCGTTGATCACCTTGAGCGATCCGTTTGGATCTGCCGAGGTAGATGGGGCGGCCATCATCGTCGAACAACGCGAGGTAATGATGCGCATGAGCCGCCATCCTGACGACATCTCGGATCGGAAGTAACGATCCGCCGCCGGTGATGGCTTGTCCGGATGCCTCGTCGAGTTCTTTGACGGTCATGGTCGCGACCACGGTGACCGGGAGTCCGCGGTGCTGGCCGAGGGTGCCGGAGGCGAGAGCGTCGCGGAGCACCATTGTCAACCCGTCGTGTTGACGTTGCCCGACCGATCGTTCGTCACGGTGCGCGACCTCGTCGGCGGGTTCGGCATCGACCGTCGAGTCGGCGTCGTGCGGATTTCCGACCCCGGGTTTCGCGTATTTCGCGAACAGCGCCTCGAGGTAGGACCGCAGTTCGGGGTCGACGCAGAAACTGCCTTTGGTCATCAGGTCGGTGCCTTGTTTGCCGAGGATGAAAGTCCGTTTGCGGTCGCGGTCCACCTCTGGTGCGTTGCCGTCGGGATTGAGGTAGGCCAGGATCCGGTTGGCGGCGCGGCGAAGTTGATCGGGCCGCAGGATCCGGGCTTGCTCGGCCAGTTTCGCTTCGGCCTGCTCGCGGGTCTCGGCGTCGATGTAGCTGGGCACCTGGGCGAAGAATTCGCGGATCACGGTGATGTGGGCACGGTCGATCGCCCCGTCGCGGTGGGCGGTGGCGGTGTTCGGGTAGATCGGGTCCAGGGGTGCGCCGGAGAATCCGGTGCGGGGTCCGAGGTCTTCGGCGATGCGGCGGCGGGCTTTGGCTTCGCTGGGGTAGATGCGCAGGGTGTCGGCGAGAACGTCGGCGAGGCGGTAGTCGCCGAGTTCGCCGGGGATCCATTGTTCCTGCATTTTGGCGATAAGGGTGGTCTGGAAACCGCTGGTGGTGCGTGACCCGGTTTCGAAGCGGTGGACGAGGTCGATGCAGTCGGGGTTCTTCGACAGTTCGTCGAACCCGGCGTCGCGGAGGGCTTGGATTCCGGCTTCGTAGACCCGCATCGCCGCTTCCACCCGGGTGGTGGCTTGCGGTGTCGGGTTCGAAAGCATGTGCTAATCGTAGCGCCACCCACCGACAGGTTTCGAAGCAAAAGTGCTGCACTACAACATCTTCGACCCAACTCGTCGACAAGGCACCTACCCGCACAAAACGCGAGGTGGCCTCAGCGATAAGTGCCTACTCGGCGAAATGCCGGGCTTCATTTTCGAGCAAAGCCATCAGTCCCGGAAATCGCTCATCGAGGTCGGCGCGGCGCAGTGTGATGCCGCGCCGATTTCCGTAGTCGGCGTCCAGTACGAGTCCCGCTTCGCGGAGGATCCGAAAGTGGTGCGTCAGTGTCGATTTGGATACAGGAAGGTTGAACGACGTGCAGGTCCGTTCGGCGTCGTCCGGCCCGGCAAGAAAGTCGGTCACCACCTTTCGGCGGTGCGGGTCCGCAAGCGCGGCAAGAACTTTGCCCAACTCCATCTCGTCGCGGTCTGGATGCCCCAGCTGATCCGGCACGTTCGATCACCCCATTAGGTACGAGTTGCATCGTACCTCTTTCTCTGTTCCACTGGTCAGGTACCAAGAACATCGTACCTCCCTCGGGGGCCAGTAAGGGGTAGCGAGTGACCGATCAACTGACATTGCCGACAGACCACGTAGCTCGCAGCACAGCGACCGCACCATCTCGACTGTTTCTCCCGGTCGTGCTGCTCGCCGTATTCGTCCTGCCGATGGGCATCTCCGGAACCGCAATAGCGTTGCCACGTATCGCAGACGATCTCGGGTCCGCACCCGGCTTGCTGCAGTGGGTTGTCAACGGCTTCAACGTTTCGTTCGCCCTGTCGACCCTGGCCTGGGGAGTGCTTTCGGACCGAATCGGCTATCGCGCGACCTTCCGGCTCGGCATCGCACTCTCGCTGGCAGCCGGTCTGGCCAGCGCCGCGACGCCGTCGCTGGTTGTCCTCGATATCGCACGTGCCGTCGCGGGCGTCGGTGGTGCCGCAGTACTCACGGGCGGATCGGCCCTGTTGTCGAACGCGTTCGATGGCGCAGCACGTGGCAGGGCGTTCGCGATCTTCGGGACCGTGGTCGGTCTCGGACTTGCCGTAGGACCGACCCTGTCCGGCGCGTTGATTTCGTGGATCGACTGGCGTGGTGTGTTCGTCGCGCACGCTCTCGTTTTGCTGGTTGCACTTGTCGGAACCGTTGTGCTGCCGCATATTCGGCATCGTCGAGAGCCCGGCCGCAAGGTCGTCGACTTCGGTCTGCTTCGCAACCCGCATTTCCTGGCTCTGTGCCTCGTCCCCGTTTCGGGTGCCATCGGCTTCGTGACGCTGCTGACCTATCTGCCGGTGGCGCTGAGTGGGATTGCGGACTTGTCCGCAGGCACAGCGGGTCTGGTGATGTTGCCGATGACGATCCCGGTGCTGATCGGACCACTGCTCGCAGCCCGACTCGTTCGAACCACGGGGGCAACGTCGATGTCGATCATCTACGCTGCGCTTGCCTCGCTGATCCTCGGCAGTGTCGGCATGCTTGCGCTGACACCGACGATCCCGCTCGGTTGGCTGATTCTGCCGATGGTGTTGCTCGGCTTCGGCTTCGGGTTGCCGGTGGGTCTCGTCGACAGCGAGGCGCTCGCCGCGGTTCCTGCCGACAGCAGCGGAACAGCCGCTGGTGTACTGAATTTCGTTCGAATCGGTAGCGAGGCGATCGTCGTAGCAGGCTATTCGGCATTGCTCGCCTGGCTGATCGGTCGCTCCATTGCCGACCCCGTCGCAGCGCAAGACGCAGCGGCAGGCAGGTTCGGGCATCCCGATGCCTACGCGGATGCCTTCGGTTGGGTGATCGTCACGATGGTGGTGTTGCTGGTGATCACCACCGCCGCAATCGCTTTGCTGCACCGAGCGCGGGTCGCAGCGGCGCGCTAGCGCCTGCCCGCCGCCGAACGGTCCCTCATCGGCCCGTTCGGCGGCGGCACGTCATGCGATCAGTTCGCGGACTTCTCGCGAATCGATTCGAATACCGACGGGTCCACGAGCGTCGAGGTGTCGCCCAGGTCGCGGCCTTCGGCGATGTCGCGGAGTAGCCGTCGCATGATTTTGCCGCTTCGAGTCTTGGGCAGTTCCGGCACGATATGAATTGCCTTCGGCTTCGCGATCGGTCCGATGTCGCGAGCGACGTGCGCAACCAGTTCGCTCGTCAGCTCGTCGTTGGCTTCGCTGCTTGCCTTGAGGATGACGAACGCGACGATGCTCTGCCCGGTGGTCGCGTCGGTCGCTCCGACGACAGCGGCTTCCGCAACGCTGTGGTGTCCGACGAGTGCCGACTCGACTTCGGCCGTCGAGATGCGATGTCCGGATACGTTCATCACGTCGTCGACGCGGCCGAGGATCCAGTAGGCACCGTCGACGTCGATCCTGGCGCCGTCGCCTGCGAAGTACCAGCCCTGCTCGGCGTAACGGTCCCAGTAGGTGGACTTGTAGCGTTCGGTGTCACCCCAGATGCCGCGAAGCATGGCTGGCCACGGTTCGTCGAGGACGAGGTAGCCGTTTGCTTCCGTCTCACCGAGAACGACTTCCACACCGTTCTCGTCGACGACCTTCGCCGAGATCCCCGGCAACGGACCCATCGCTGCGCCCGGCTTGGTCGAAGTCACTCCCGGCAGTGGCGACATCATGATCGCGCCGGTTTCGGTCTGCCACCAGGTGTCGACGATGGGTGCTTTGTTGCCGCCGATCACCTCGCGGTACCAGCGCCACGCTTCCGGGTTGATGGGTTCGCCGACCGAGCCGAGCAGGCGGATCGAGGAGAGGTCGTGCGCCTGCGGGATCTGGCGACCCCACTTCATAAACGTGCGAACCAGCGTCGGTGCCGTGTAATAGATTGACACGCCGTACTTTTCGACGATGTTCCAGTGTCGGTGCTCGTCGGGGGAGTTGGGCGTGCCCTCGTAGACGACCTGGGTGACGCGGTTGGACAGTGGTCCGTAGACGATGTAGCTGTGGCCGGTGACCCAGCCGATGTCGGCGGTGCACCAGTAGACGTCTTTGCCCGGCTTGTGGTCGAAGACGTAGTGGTGGGTGTACGACGTCTGGGTCAGGTAGCCACCCGAAGTGTGAACGATGCCCTTCGGTTTACCGGTCGTGCCCGATGTGTAGAGCACGAAGAGTGGGTGCTCGGAGTCGAACGGCTGGGCCTCGTGCTGATCGGACGCGTTCGCGACCGTGTCGTGCCACCAGACATCACGATTCTCGGTCCACACGACTTCGCTTTCGGTGCGCCGAACGACGAGGACGTGTTCGACGGAATGCTCACCCTTCGCCAGCGCCTCGTCGACGGCTGCTTTCAGTGGCGCCGGCTTGCCGCGACGCCACTGACCGTCCGTTGTCACGACCAACCGAGCCTCGGCGTCGTCGACCCGCTGCCGCAGCGCGCTCGAGGAGAAGCCTGCGAACACAACCGAATGGATCAAACCGAGTCGAGCGCACGCCAGCATCGTGACGATGGCCTCGGGAATCATCGGCATGTAGATCGCGACCCGATCGCCGGCGGTAAGCCCGATTTCGGTGAAATAGTTTGCAGCCCTGCTCACTTCGGCTAGAAGCTGTGCGTAGGTGAGCTCCCGAGAGTCGCCGGGCTCGCCTTCCCAGTGAATCGCTACCTGGTCGCCGTAACCGTCGATGACGTGGCGGTCGACGCAGTTGTAGGCGACGTTCAGCTTGCCGCCGACAAACCACTTCGCGATGTAGTCGGAGTCAGCACCCTTCCAATCCAGTACTTCGGTCCACTGCTCGTGCCAGTGCAAGCGGTTGGCTTGCGTCGCCCAGAAGGCAAGCCGGTCGGCATCGGCTGCCTCCTGCAGTTCGGACCCTGCGTTCGCAGTGGCTGCGAACTCCTCCGCTGGGGGATAGGAGACCGGTTCGGTTTCGAGGCTCGAGGTCATAGCTGTCAATCTCTCAGGTAGACGTTGCAAGTAGGTTGGGGTGGTGCCGAGGTCAGTGTGCGGTGGCCTTTTCGGCGCCGACACCGGTGATGGAGCGGACCTCCATCTCGGCCTGCTTCGCTTCGCTCTCCTTCGTGCTCGACGTCAACGTCCCGACGATGCCGAGGATGAATGCGAGTGGGATGGAGACGATTCCGGGGTTCGACAGTGGGAAGTAGTCGAAGTCGGAGCCCGGGATCATCGCGGTTTTGTTGCCGGACACCGCGGGGGAGAACACGATGAGCACGATGGTCGAGATCAGGCCGCCGTACATGCTCCACAGCGCACCGCGGGTGTTGAAGCGCTTCCAGAACAGCGAGTACAGGATCGTCGGCAGGTTGGCTGCTGCTGCGACGGCGAATGCGAGGGCGACCAGGAACGCGATGTTCTGTCCGTTTGCCAGGATGCCGAGACCGATTGCGAGAACACCGATTACGACAGCAGTGATGCGAGATACCCTGACCTGCTCGTCGTTGGTGGCCTCACCCTTGCGGATGACACTTGCATAGATGTCGTGGGCGAACGACGCCGACGCAGTGATGGTCAGGCCGGCAACGACGGCAAGAATGGTTGCGAATGCGACCGCCGAGATGATGCCGAGCAGGATCACGCCGCCGAGTTCGAAGGCGAGCAGAGGAGCCGCGGAGTTCTGGCCACCGGCAGCGGCGAGGATGCGGTCGGGTCCGACGATTGCGGCTGCGCCGTAGCCGAGAACCAGTGTGAACAGGTAGAACGCACCGATGAGCGCGATTGCCCACACGACCGAACGACGAGCTTCCTTCGCTGTCGGGACCGTGTAGAAGCGCATCAGAACGTGGGGGAGACCCGCTGTACCGAGCACGAGCGCGAGGCCGAGTGACAGGAAGTTCAACTTCGACATCTCGCTTCCGCCGTACTGGGCACCGGGAGCGAGAACGTCACGCGCAGCAACAGCTTCGGCGGCCGATCCGGACACCTTCTCCTGTGCCGATCCGAGGATCTCCGACAGGTTGAAACCGAATTTCGCGAACACGAGGACGGTCATAAATGCGGCGCCTGCAATGAGCAGAACAGCCTTGATGATCTGCACCCAGGTGGTGCCCTTCATGCCACCGACCAAGACGTAGACGATCATCAAGATTCCGACGACGGCGATGACGATGGATTGCCCTGTGCGGTCGGAGATGTCGAGCAGCAGTGCAACGAGACCGCCTGCGCCTGCCATCTGCGCGAGCAAGTAGAACAGTGAGACGGTGAGTGTCGACAGTGCTGCGGCGGTCCGCACCGGTCCCTGCTTGAGCCTGAAGCTCAGCACGTCGGCCATGGTGAATTTGCCGGTGTTCCTGAGCATTTCGGCAACGAGCAGCAAAGCTACGAGCCAGGCGACGAGAAAGCCGATCGAGTACAGGAAGCCGTCGTAGCCGTAAACGGCGATGGCGCCGGCGATTCCGAGGAAGCTTGCGGCCGAGAGGTAGTCACCTGCGATCGCAACGCCGTTCTGCGGCCCGGAGAATCCGCGTCCGCCGGTGTAGAAGTCGGATGCGGTCTTGTTGTTACGTCCGGCGCGGATGACGACGACCATCGTGACAGTCACGAAAGCCGCGAAGATGGCCATGTTGGCGAGCGGACTACCTACCGTCTCCGCTGGTGCGGCAAGAATGCTCATGACCGGGGTCCTTCGAGTTCGGCGCGGATGGCCGCGGCGCGCGGATCGAGCTGTTTGTTGGCGAAGCGAACGTAGATGCCCGTGATGGCGAACGTGGTGACGAATTGAGCAAGACCGAGGACCAGGCCGACATTGATGTTGCCGAAGAGCTTGGTCGCCATGAAGTCGTGCGCGTACGCGGCGAGCAGTACGTACACGACGTACCAGATCAAGAAAAAGGCTGTCATCGGAAAGACGAAGTTGCGCAATCGCTTCCGCAGGTCCTGAAATTCAGGACTTGCCTGCATTGCGGTGAACTCCGCAGCGGAGGCTATCCGGACTTGGTCCGGTCCGTTCGCGCTGAGAGGGATGGTGGCCATGGAGCACTCCTCGGTCTAGGTCTGATGTGTCAGACGCTAGTGAGATGGAGGTCACAGCAGTAGGGCATAAAGGAGGACACTCGCCAGGGTGTCGATCTGTGCGACGAGCGGTCGATTTCGTGCGACGAACGGCAGTGAGGGCCTTCGGCCTCGTGAGTCCTTTCGGTGGTCCTGACCACCGAAAAGACTCACGAGCGGCGAAGCCGCCTACAGCTCTATCAGCCCACCGTCGAGCACCCGTCGCACCAACGTTGCGCGTTTCTGGTTCTGCGGCAGGTCGCCGAGGCCGAAGATCGCGAACGCTGCCTGCAGGTGCCGTTTGACGGTCTCTACGCCGATGCCGAGTTGGTCCGCGATCTGCTGATTCGACGCTGGGTTGGCGAACTTCGGGTTGTCCTTGTAGGGCTTGCACAGGGCGAAGACCACCGACAGTTGCGCTCGGGTGAGGGTCGGTGCCGCCTGGCCGCCGACCCGGGTCGGCAAGCCCTCCGACGATGCCGCGTCCGAGGGCTCGTGCTGCCGGCTCACGTAGAACGTCAAGGTCGAGTTCCCGACGAAGATGCGGTCGCCCGGATCGAGGCGCTTGCGGCCCGTGAGGCGTGTTCCGTTGACGAACGTGCCGTTCGTCGACATGCCGTTGTCGGAGATGGTCCATTGCGTGCCGATCCACTCGATCACCGCATGCAACCGCGACGCCTGGGCATCGGTCACCAGTGCGACTGTGGCGTCGGGCGAGCGTCCGATCACAACGGGTGGATCGTGGGGGGAAAGCGCCAGTGTCTGCTCGGGTCCGTTTTCGCACGAGTAACGCAGCACCGCTTCGGGGGGTGCAGACTCGGCCGGTGGCGAGCGATCGATGTGGTCTGTCATGGAACTCCTGCTCTCCAACGCGTGCATAGCCTAGTCGATGCCTACCGCCTGGGCATTGCGCAAGCTCAGTCACGGAGATCGTGCAGACGATCGATCCCCATGCCGAGTCGTTCCGGCGCATGCATACGTGTGAAAATCCTGTTCACATCGGCGGGCAGCCGACGTGGCGTGCACAGGCTCACGACGACCATCGATGCGAACGCGAGCGGAACACTCACTGCGGCAGGTGATCCGAGTACGGCGGCCAGCCAGCCGCCCCACATTTCTTCGGGCGCTCCGCCGAGTGCAGACGCCGTTGCAGCCCCGACCGCAGTCACACCGCCTACGATCAACCCAGCTGCGGCCCCGGCAGTCGTAAGCCGCCGCCACCAGATGCCGAGCACCAACAGAGGACACAGCGTCGACGCGGCAACGGCGAAAACGAGGCCGACGGTCCGCGAAAGATCAAGCGACGCAACGGCAAGCGAGAGCGCCAGCGGCACGCCGCCTGCAAGTATCGCCGCGATGCGGAAGTCCCTGATCCGGCCGCGAAGGACGTCGGTGCTCAAAACACCCGCAACGCTGACGAGTAGACCCGACGAGGTGGAGAGAAACGCCGCGAGTGCACCGGCAGCGACTAGAGCGCCGAGCAACTGGCCCGGCAAACCAACGAGGACAGACCCCGGGAGCAGCAACACGGCGGCGTCCGACGTTCCCGTTATCAGTAGCTGCGGCACGTAGAGCCGGGCGAACACGCCGAGCAGTGTCGGAAACACGTAGAACACGCCGAGCAGCGCGATGACCGCCAAAGCGGTTGTCCTGGCTGCCTTACCGTCAGGGTTGGTATAGAACCTGACGAGCACGTGCGGCAAGCCCATGGTGCCGAGAAAGGTCGCAAGAATGAGGGAGTAGACCTGGAAGAGTGCGTGCGGACCGCCGAAGCCGCCGCCAGGACGTAGCCAGTCCGCTCCGTTGGTCGGTGCACCGGCGACGACCGGCACGGTCGCGCCCGCCGCGAGCGTCAACGTGGAACCAGCACTCAGTTCGTGCTCGCCGGGGAGCAGGGTGATCGGGCCGCTCGTCGTCCTGCCGTCCAGCACGCCGTCGACCGCTGCGCGTTCCGCTTCGCTCACGACGACAACGACATCCGTCGTGATGTCGACCGTCGTCTCCTGGCTCAGAATCGGCGGCGCGGGCGAACCCAGGTCCCGTCGGTCGTCGAGAAAGTGGACGCACAGCACCAACGCCGGTATGGCGATCGCAGTGAGCTTGAGCCAGAACTGGAATGCCTGCACGAACGTGATCGACCGCATGCCGCCGCCGGCAACGTTGGCGATCACGATCGCGCACACCGCTGCGGCGCCGAGCCAGCTCGGCACACCGAGCAGAATGTTCAATGTCAAACCCGCACCCTGGAATTGGGGGACCAGGTACAGGATGCAGACGATGACAACGACGATCATGGCAAGGCGTCGAATCTTTTCCGAGCCGAGC
Source organism: Antrihabitans stalagmiti (assembly GCF_016482825.1). Taxonomy (GTDB): domain Bacteria; phylum Actinomycetota; class Actinomycetes; order Mycobacteriales; family Mycobacteriaceae; genus Antrihabitans; species Antrihabitans stalagmiti. Next base: position 468,521 of record NZ_JAEMNV010000001.1, read on the forward strand.
CGAAACTGTGCGAAGTCAGGGACCGTGTAGGCGCCCGAGCGTCGCAGTGGCGCGGCCACGAAGAGCAGCAGCCCGAGATAGCCCGCTGTGAAGCCGACCGGATACCACATCGCGTCGGCGCCGTACTTTGCGATCAGGCCCGCGACGCCGAGAAACGATGCTGCGGAGAGATATTCACCGGAGATGGCAGCGGCGTTCCACTTCGGACCGACACTGCGCGACGCGACGAGGAAGTCCGAGGTGGTGCGGGCAAGTCGGACGCCGTACACCCCGATCGCCACCGTAGCGACGGCAGCGAAGAGCAGTGCGACGGCGGTGAGCACGGGAGCTTGGGTCGCCACGTCAATCCTCGACCAGGTCGGCGAAATCCTGCTCGTTGCGCTCTGCGAGGCGGACGTAGCGGTGGCCGATAACCCACAGCAGCGGATATGCGACCACACCGAGCGCGAGCCACGTCACCCGGATACCTGCGATCGACGTGGTCGCCATTGCAGGAAAAGCCGCGCCAAGCAACGGAATCAGACCGAGTGTGCAGACGACGACCAGCGCAAGTCTGATTGCCAGGCCCAGCTGCGCCCTGACGAGTCCGCGAACGAGAGCGTCACCGATCGCAGTCTGTTCCTGCACCTCGACGCGGGTCCGGACCATACGAGCCCCACGCCGATCCGCCAGGACAACCCGCTGCCGGGGCTCGCGGCCAGTCGGGCTGCTCATCGGCCCGACCACTTCTGCATCGGGTCCCTGATCAGTCGATCCTTGAGTTCCTTGACGTGCCTTCGGCTTACGGGCAACTGCGCTTCGGGTGACGAGCCGTTCGCACGAACGACGACGACGTAGCCGGTCCCTTGGCTCCGAATGCCGGTGACCAGGGGGAGCGATACAAGGTAGGAGCGGTGCACCCTGACGAATCCGGCGTCGGCCCAACGGGTCTCGAGCGACGAGATCGGAATACGCACGATATGACTACCTTTGGCGGAGTGCAGGCGGGTGTAGTCGCCTTCCGCCTCGACCCAGCCGATCGATGACCGCGGCACGATTGTCGTCATCCCCCCGAGTTCGACGGGAATCGACTCGGTGTTCTCCGTCGCGCGAGTCGGTTCCTGAGCCGGACGCGACCTCTGCGCGACGATCCGCTGCACCGATTCGGTCAATCGCGCAACCCGGATCGGCTTCAGGAGATAGTCGACGGCGCCGAGGTCGAACGCGGCGACAGCCCGATCGTCGTGTGCGGTGACGAACACGACTGCAGGGGGAGCCGCGAATTCTGTGAAGATTCCCGCCAGCTCCAGACCGTCTAGCCCAGGCATGTTGATGTCGAGGAAGACGGCGTCGATCGAGTGGGCGCGCAACACCCGCAACGCCGTCGTCGCGTCCCGCGCGGCATGGACCCGCTCGATGCTGTCCTGCCCGTCGAGCAGGTAACACAGCTCGTCCAGTGCGGGTCGTTCGTCGTCGACGGCGAGCACGACGAGGCGATCGCCGGTTGGCGGCGAACCATCGGACCGCGATGGGTTATCTGACACAGTGCATCAACCTTGCCACGTTCATACCTCGATACCCGGCCGAAATTTCGGAACTCGAACGAAGACTTTCGTTCCCGAGCCCGGCGCCGTCTCGACTACAAGGCCGTAGTCGTTGCCGAATGCCGCCCGAAGTCGGTCGTCGACGTTCGCGAGCCCGACATGAGCGACCTCGATCGTCGCACCCCCACCACTCCGTTCGACGGCGTCGAGCGCACCGAACCGAAGCAGGTCGGGATCCATGCCGACGCCGTCGTCCTCGATCGTGATCACGCAGTCCGTACCTTCGTCGGCGGCGACGATGGTGATCGTGCCACCCGCAACGTTGGGCGCGAGACCGTGACGGACCGCATTCTCGACCAGGGGCTGCAATGCCAGAAACGGCAGGACGACGTTGAGGACCTCGGGGGCAACCTGCAATTTGACCTGTAGAGAGTCGCCGAATCTGGCTCGCTCCAGGGTCAGGTAGCGGTCGATGTTGTGCAGTTCCTCGGACAGCACCGTGAATTCTCCCGCCGACCTGAACGAGTAGCGGGTGAAGTCGGCGAACTCGAGCACCAACTCACGCGCACGTTCCGGATCCGTCCGGACGAACGACGCGATCGTGTTGAGCGCGTTGTAAATGAAATGTGGGCTGATCTGCGCCCGGAGTGCCAGCACTTCCGCACGGTCGAGACGAGCCCTCGACGCGTCCAGTTCGGCAAGCTCGAGCTGCCCGGAGACGTATCTCGCGACCTCGGCCACCGCCCCGAGCAGACCAGGGCCCGGTTTGGACGTCGTCACGACACCGAGCACTCCTGCGGTGCCCGAATCCTCGACGATCAGCGGCTGCGCGACGATGACAAGCACCTGAGCGTCCGAGCCACTGGTGTCGGACACGAGGACGCGGCGGCCACCGTCGACGGCCTGGCGTGCGGCTGCCTCGAACGGTCCCGCAAGTTCGGTGTGTGGCCCGGTCCATGCCAGCACCCTGCCGTCCGTGTCGGCGATCCCGACTGCAGCGCACCCGATCAGTGCGTGCAGGTGCGGTGCCGCCTGCTCGGCCGATTCCTCTGTGAGACCGCCCCGCAGCGCGCGAGCGGCAAGCGAAGCCGTCGACAACGCCGCGTGCACCGCCCGCTCGGCCGGGGTGGTGACCACACGTCTGATCCGCAGCGACACGAAAATTGCGGACGCGACGATCAGCACGAGCGCGACACTGAGGACGGTGTTGGTTGACACGCACTTATGGTCCACTATGCGCGCGCCGCCGTGCCTACATCGATCGAACTCGTTCGCGACGGTAAGGTCGTTGTTCGAGCGGGAGGCGAACGGCGCCCTGCGGAGAGCGAGTGGGCATGTCGGACCGAACGGGGTCGAAGCAGAACAGGGCGACGCTACGCGTCCGTGCTGGAGCAGTCAGCACGTTGATCGCCAGCGCGGCGGTGCTGTCGGCATCATTGCTCGCCCCCGCGACCGGTTCCGCGGTTCCGCTGGGCAGCACGGAATCCGCGTTGGGTACCGGCGGACTGAATCCGGCGCTCGCGTTGGCATACACACTCGCCGAAACCGAAGCACACAACGTCGGAGTCCCGCTGTCGATCACGTCGGGTTACCGCACGTACGAAGAGCAGGAACAACTCTGGATCAACGGGATCAATACCTACGGCGGCCCTGACAATGCGCGCCGCTGGGTGCTGCCGCCGAACGAGTCCTCGCACGTTGCGGGAGACGCTATCGACGTCGGACCGATCTCGGGCGCGCAGTGGTTGCAGGCGAACGGCAATCGCTGGGGTCTGTGCCGGATGTACGAGAACGAGTGGTGGCACTTCGAACTAGCCACCATCCCGGGCGGCGTCTGCCCCGCGATGCTCCCCGACGCAAGCTGGGGTTAGGCCGAAGGCCCTATCGTCTGCTCGAGAACGTCGAGGACGGCTGGATCTTCGATCGTCGACGGCACCGTGTAGTCCTCGCCGCCGACGATCTGACGCATCGTCTTTCGTAGAATCTTGCCTGAGCGGGTCTTCGGCAGTGCCGTGACGACCGTGACGTCCCGGAAGGTCGCAACCGCACCGATCTCGTCACGAACTCGCTGTACCAACTCCGCCCGCAGCGTGTCCGGCTCGATGTCGACGCCGGCCTTGAGCACAACGTAGCCGCTGGGCCGCTGCCCTTTGATGTCGTCGTGAATGCCGATGACAGCGCACTCGGCTATGGCCGGATGGCCCGCAAGCACAGCTTCCATGCCACCGGTCGAGAGGCGATGCCCGGCAACGTTGATGACGTCGTCGCTGCGCCCGAGCACATAGACGTAGCCGTCGTCGTCGGTGTAGCCGGAGTCGCCGGTGAGGTAGTAGCCGTCGTACGTCGACAGGTACGACCGGACGAAACGGTCGTCGTCGCGCCACAGACCGACGAGCGTGCCTGGTGGAAGCGGTAGTGCCAACACGATGTTGCCCTCGGCGTTGGCGCCGACGGAGGATCCGGTGTCGCCCAGTACGTCGAGCTGATAGCCGGGCACCGGCACGGTGGGCGACCCCGGCTTGATCGGCATAGGTTCGAGGCCGCGAAGATTCGCGCAGATCGGCCAGCCGGTCTCGGTCTGCCACCAATGGTCGACGACAGGCACGGCCAACGCGGTCGACGCCCATTCGTAGGTACTCGGATCGAGTCGCTCACCCGCGACGAACAACGTTTGCAGCGACGAAACATCGTATTTCGCGAGCTCTTTCGCCTCCGGGTCGACTTTGCGAATCGCGCGCAACGCAGTCGGTGCGGTGAAGAGTGCACGCACCTTGTGCTCGCTGACCACTCGCCAGAAGGCGCCCGCGTCGGGTGTCCCGACCGGCTTGCCCTCGTAGAGCACCGTCGTTGCACCCACGAGCAGCGGTGCGTAGACGATGTAGGAGTGCCCGACCACCCAGCCGACATCGGATGCGGTCCACATGACCTGACCTGGTCCGATGTCGTAGATGTTGCACATCGACCAGGTCAGCGCGACAGCATGGCCGCCGTTGTCGCGGACCACGCCCTTCGGTTTGCCGGTGGTGCCCGACGTGTAGAGAATGTAGAGCGGGTCGGTGGCCGAAACCGATACCGGCACAGCGGGTTCGGCTACGGCGAGTGCTTCGTCCCAGTCGATCCACGCTATCGCCGGGTCGGTGTAGTCCGCCGCGGACCCAGGTATCGATTCCCGCTGCTTCACCAGAACGGTTGTGGCCGAATCTGTTTGCGCGAGCTCGAGCGCCTTCGCGACGATCGGCAGATACGCGACTGTCCGACCGGGCTCGAGTCCACCCGACGCGGTGACGATCAGTTTCGGCTCGGCGTCCTCGATCCTGGCCGCGAGTTCTTTGGCTGCGAAGCCGCCGAACACCACGGAATGCACCGCACCGAGACGTGCGCAGGCGAGCATGGCGATCGCAGCTTCGGGGATCATGGGCAGGTAGACGATCACCCGATCGCCTTTCGAGACCCCATGTGCTGCAAGTACTCCCGCGAACAGCGCGACCTGTTCCAGCAGTTCCGAATAGGTGTAGGTGCGCTGCTTGCCGAGCATCGCCGAGTCGTAGATCAGCGCGGCCTGGTCACCGCGCCCGGTGGCGACGTGCCGGTCGAGTGCATTGGCGCACGTGTTCAGCGTCGCATCGGGGAACCAGCGATAGATCGGAGCCGTGGAATCGTCGAGTGCGCGTGAGGGTGGCGAGTCCCAATCGATTGCCGCTGCCGCGTCGAGCCAGAACCGCTCCGGGTCGTCCACACTCGCCTGGTATTGCTGCTGGTATTCGCCCGGACTGACCATGAGTGACACTCCTACCTACATCGTCGGCATGCAGCTCCAAGCTAGTCCGTCGCGATTCCGGCCAATCACAGAGCAGCGAGTTCCTCGGCCAACGTCGCAACGGTGTAGGTGATCTGTTCTTCGGTATGGCACGACGTCACGAAGAAGCGTAGTCTCGCCAGGTCCTCGGGGACAGCGGGATAGAGGATCGGGTTGACGTTGATGCCTCGCTCCAACAGCCGGTTCGACAACCGCAGTGTCTTCAGCGAATCTCCGACGATGCACGGGATGACGGGAGTGTCGAGGGTGTCGCCCGTATCGATACCCGCTTCCTTCGCAAGGCGGAGAAAGAGCTGCGAGTTCTGTCGAAGCACGGTGAGCACCTCGGGTTCTTCACGAAGTTGCCGAATCGCCGCGAGCGACGCTGCCGCGTTCATCGGCGTCATGCCGACGCTGTAGACGAAGCCGGGCGTCGTGTACTTGAGAAACCGCACGAGTTCGGCACTGCCGCAGACGTATCCGCCGCATCCGGCGAGTGCCTTCGACAATGTTCCCGACCACAACTCGACGTCGGATCGATCGATTGCGAAGTGCTCACCGATTCCCCCGCCGGTCGGGCCGAGGACGCCGATGCTGTGTGCCTCGTCGATCATCAGCATCGCCTGATGCTTCTTCTTGAGAGCGACGAACGACGGCAGATCCGGAATATCGCCGTCCTGGCTGTAGATGCCCTCGATGAGGATCAGCACACGGCGATAGCGGGAGCGAAGTTCGGTCAACATAGCGTCGAGCGCGGCGACGTCGTTGTGCGGGAACGGCCGACGAGTCGCTCCGGAGAGTTTGCAGCCCTGCAGAATGCTGTCGTGCGCGAGCGCGTCGTGTACGACGAGATCGTCCTCGCCGACGAGATGACCGATCACAGTGACGTTGGTGGAATGGCCACCGACGAGTGTGATCGCGTCCTCGGTACCGAGTAGCCCCGACAGTGCTTCCTCCAACTCGCGGTGGACGGGCTTGTCGCCGGAGAGCAGCCGACTCGCCGATACCGAGCTGCCGTAACGCACAACCGCGTCCTGCACCGCAGCGACGACGACAGGGTGGCCGGACATCCCGATGTAGTTGTAGCTGGAGAAGTTGATCACCGTCTCCCCACCGATCACGGAGGTATCGCGGGTGACACCGTCGTTGATCAGAAAGTACGGATTGCTGACGCCGATCGCCTCGCCCATCGTCAATCTGTCGGCGAGTGCTTTCACCTCGGCGAACTCACCGATCGCCGACTCCGGCGCCACGGTTCGGGCCGGCGGTGCGACGACTGGCGCTGGCGCTGAGACCTCGTGCCGGGACGATCCGTCGAGTTGGTCGGAGACGTAGGCGATCACATCGTCGAGGGACCGGCCCGGTGTCAGCCAGCCGGGCTCGAAACCCAATCCTGGGAAGGTCCGTCGCAACCCGCCGAGCAGGTCGGTCACCATGATCGAATCGAAGCCGAGTTCCTCGATCAGCGGTTTGTCCGTGATCAGCGACGCAACCGGGAACCCGCTGACTCGGGCTGCCGCCGTGCGGACCGCGGTCGCGATCTCGTCGCGCTGGACCTGCGGTCGCGGGATGTGCTGGGTCGCCTCGGAATCTGTAGCGACACTACGGTTCTGGGCAGCAGCGGCCAGCACCGCGGTTTGCTCGCGGAAGAGTGCGATGAGCTGGTCCATGGTGGATTCCTCGATGTCGGTACGGGAGTCGGTGGTGAGGCTGACCTGGTGTGCCGATGGTTCGGGCTCGGTAGCCATGCGCTGTTCCGAGTAGTCGGTCTGCATCCAGAACCGGTTCGACGTCGCGAAGTTGTAGCCGCTCAACCTCGTTCGTACCCGTGAGGGCGCGTCGTAGAGTGCATCCCAGTGGGGATCGAGCCCGTCGCGGTACAACGCAGCGACGGTGGCGGCGAGCTCGGTCCCATCGGCGCCAGGTCCGGGACACGGAACGAGTTGCGCAGCAGCACTATCCGGAAAGGATCGTCGAATCATAGGTAGCAGCACACGCTTCGGCCCGACCTCGAGCAGGTGGGTCGGTGCGGTGGCCACCGCAGCGGCGACGGCATCGACGAACAACACGGGTTCGCGGATGTGCTCGGTCCAGTACCCGGCGTCCATCGGTTCGTCCGGAACCAGCATTCGACCCCGGAGCGTCGAGTACACCGGAATGCGCGGCAGATCGAACGCACACCCGGAGGCAATTGCATTGAACTCGGCCTGCATCGGTTCCATCAGAGGCGAATGAAAGGCATGAGACACGGTGAGTGCTCGCGATCTGTGACCTGTGGCCGCCAACGCGACGGCGAGTCTGCGCACCGCCGCCGATTCGCCGGACAGCACGACATCGCCGGGACCGTTGACCGCTGCGCACGCCACGGTCGGCTCGTCGGCAAGAAAGGCGTCGACTTCCTCGCGACTTGCCCGAACTGCGAGCATCGAACCGGTCAGGGGGAGTTGTTGCATCAGCCGCCCTCGGGCCGCAACGAGTCGGCACGCGTCATCGAGTTCGAGCACGCCGGCACGGGTTGCAACCGCGTACTCACCGATGCTGTGCCCGAGCAGCCAAGCAGGTTCGATTCCCAGCTCGGACAGTGCGCGAGTGAGGGCGTATTCCACGGCAAAGATGGCGGGCTGGGCAAACTCGGTCCGGTCGATGTCGTGACCCGCGTGGGCCAGTAGCTCGAGTAGCGAACGACCGAGATGAGGTGACATGTGTTGGTCGACTTCGGTCAGAGCGCAGCGGAATACACTGTGCCGCTCGGCTAGTCGGCGTGCCATGCCCGGATACTGCGAGCCCTGTCCGGTGTAGACCCACCCCACTTTCACGCGCTGCGCGACAGCGATCGAGTCGTCGAGTCGATCGACAGCACGCAATGCCGCGACGGCCTCCGCACGATCGGTGGCGACGAATGCCAGCCGGTGCCGACCCGAGGATTTGACCAGGTTCGTAGACCAGCAGAGTTGTCCGAGGCCGGCTGCGTCTGCGCCTTCGAAGTCGGCCGCCAGGTCGATCGCATTACGGTGCAATCCTTCTCGGTCGTTCGACGACAACGTGACGACGCCGAAAGTAGATCCGGGTTGGGTGTCCGGGACCGCCGGGGGACTCGCAAGGACGAGGTGAGCATTGGTTCCGCCGAGCCCGAAGCTGCTGACCGCTCCGAAAACCTCACCCTCCGGTAACGGCATGGGCTCGTCGACGATGCGAAGACCGTTGCTCGCCAACCGCAGTCGCGGATTCTCCTCCGCTGCGAAGCGACTCGGCGGAACCATTCTGTGCTGCACGGCCAACGCTGCCTTGATCACGCCTGCGACACCCGCGGCGCCCTCGGTGTGCCCGAGATTGCCTTTGATCGAGCCGAGTCCGCACGGCTCCGAACGTGTTGTCGCATGGAAGTTTCCGAGCGCTTTGACCTCGATCATGTCGCCGAGGACGGTTCCTGTTCCGTGTGCTTCCACAAACGCGATCCGGGCTGGATCGACGCCGGCCCGTCGGTAGGCCTCGCCTATGACGGTCTGCTGAGCCCACCGACTCGGCGCTGTGATGCCGTTGCTGCGGCCGTCGTTGTTGATCGCGCTCGCCTTGATCACGGCGTGGATCGGCAAACCGTCGGCGATGGCGTCGTCGAGCCGACGAAGAACGAGCAGGGCGACCCCCTCGCCGCGTCCGATCCCGTCGGCGTTGCCGCTGAACGGTTTACAGCGGCCGTCGGGCGCCGAGAGTCCGGCTTGGTTGTAGAAGACGTTGAGCGCGGGAGTGATCACGACGTTGACCCCGCCGGCCAAAGCTTGGTCGCATTCGCCTGCCCGTAGAGCCGAACACGCGAGATGGATCGAGACGAGCGACGACGAGCAGGCCGTGTCGACTGCGATGCTGGGTCCCTTCAGATCCAGCGCGTAGGAAACACGGTTGGCTGTCATGAAGTAGCCGTTGCCGCTGCCGAGTTGGGGCGTGATCCGAGCGAGGTCGCTCATCTGCAGGTTCCACTCGTTGGCCATCACCCCGACATACACGCCGGTGTTCGAACCCGCCTGCGACTTCGGGTCGAGCGTCGCGTCTTCGAAAGCGCGCCATGCCGTCTGAAGGAGCAATCGCTGCTGCGGATCCATAGCCTGTGCCTCGCGCGGCGCTATCCCGAAGAACTCCAGATCGAATGCGTCGGCGTCGGCGATAAATCCGCCGGTGTCGTTGTTGACGGTGCCTGGCGCGCCGGCGTCGTCGTAGAAGTCGCGTGCCCGCCAGCGTTGCGAAGGTACCGTGGCGATTCCGTCACCACCCGCCAACAGCAGATCCCACAGTGCGTTCACGTTGGGAGCCTGCGGAAATCGGCAATCTATCCCGACGATGGCGATATCGGTCATCAGACCTTCTGGTGCTGGGCTGCGTCCTCTTCGGCAATGAACGACGCCATGTCAGCGATGGTCGGATAGTCGAAGACGACGGTGGGGTCGAGGTCGAGCTCCCACCGGTCTTCGATCTCTCCGCACAGGCTCACCGCTACCACCGATTCGATCCCTAGCTCGGCGAGTGGGACATCGGGATCGATCTCCCGCGCCGGCAGCTCAACATAGAATGCCACTCTTTCGACGAGCCAGTCGACGATCGGTTCGATCGTGCGCATATCGGTATCCATCATGAGTACTCCTCGAGCAGAAGGGCTGGTGACGATCAAGCGACGGCGGACTGAAAGGTGTTGTCCCGCAGCGACGCGACGACCGGATCGATGTCCTCGTACAGGACCGAATCGACCAGATCGGACAGGAACGACGCGTGCATCGACTTGCGTTGTACTTTGCCGCTCGTGGTGCGGTGCACACCGTGGCGATCGACAAGGACGATGCTGGGAGCCGGCACGTCGAAGGTCCGCGCAACGGCCAGCTTGAGCTGTTTTGCGAGGTCCTGGTACACAATATCGACGAGCGCGGTCTTGACCTCGTGAATCACGACCAGACGCTCGTGCCTGCCGGTGTCGATCGCGAGAACGACACCGGCGGCGCCCTGCAAGGCAGGGTGCATTTCGCGAACCGCTTCTTCGATGTCCTGTGGATAGAGGTTGCGGCCGTTGACGATCAGCAGATCTTTCAACCGCCCGGTGACGAATATTTCGCCTTCGTGCCGTACGCCAAGGTCTCCGGTCCGCAGGAACGGGCCTGCGCCGTCGATAGTTGCGCCGAACTTCTCGGCGGTTTCTGCGGGACGATTCCAATATCCTGCCGCGACACTGCCGCCGCGGATCCAGATCTCTCCGACCTGACCGTCGGCTACTTCTGCGCAGGTGTTCGGGTCGACCATCCGAATGTCACAGCCGATCGCCTTGCCGCTGCTGACGAGTCTGGTACCACCGGACATCGGCGCAAGTTGGTTGCGCTCCAACGCAAGTGGATCGACGTCGAGCTGGACGGGGGCGGTCCCGACGGTGCTTGCAGTGGCGAGAAGCGTCATCTCGGCCATGCCGTACGCGGTGAAGAACGCGTCGGCGCGGAATCCGTAAGGACCGAGCTTGTCGATGACAGCTTCGAGAGTGCGGGGTCGAATCGGCTCGGCACCATTGAGGACAACACGTAGCGACGAGAGATCCAGGCCGGCGAGTTGATCGTCGGTGATTCGGCGGGCGATCAGGTCGTACGCGAAGTTCGGTGCGATAGTCATATTCGCGCGATACCGGTCGATCAGCTGCAACCAGCGGACCGGTCGCTTGAGAAACGCCATCGGCGACATGAAGACAAGGTTTCCGCCCATGTACATAGGCATGAGCAGCATGCCGATGAGGCCCATGTCGTGGAAGTGCGGCAGCCACCCGACCCCGACCAGCGAGTCGTCGCCGCCGTTCGCGATGCGCATCGATTCGCAGTTGTGCAGCAGGTTTGCGTGCGTCACCATGACGCCCTTCGGCTCGCTTGTCGAACCGGATGTGTACTGCAGGAACGCGAGTGAATCGCCGGCGATCGGCGGCATCACCCACAAATCCGGATCAGGCATTTCCGTCACATCCGTCGCGATTATCGCGACGTCGAGACCCGATTGTTCCGTCCAGCTCGACAGCGGGCCTGCCACAACGGATGTCGTGAGAACGAGACGGATATCGGCGTCGGCGAACATGGCACCGACACGAGCCATCGCGCGAGCATCGTGCGGGACGGGAGCCGGCACCGCAACGACGCCAGCGTAGAGGCAGCCGAGATATGCGACGAGAAAGTCGATGCCGTCGATGTAGAGAAGGAGGACGGGATGCTTCGCGGTCGGCTGGGTCCCCAACCAGACCGCGAATGCGCGCGCGTTCCGATCGATTTCAGCGTATGTGTGCGTCTCTTCGACCAGTTCCCGACCGACCTGCCTGCTGTAGACGTACTCGCGGGAGTCCCCGTACGTCGCGACCTGAGCGCGTAGGTGTGAAACGAAGTCTGCAGGTTCGTCGGTAGGCACGATGCGAATCTCCTTCATCGCCGCAGGTGCGGCCTCTGCAGCCAATCCTCGCTGCAGTCGCGCGATCGAAGTAGGCACCGTGTGGGGGTGATCCGGCCACCCTTGGGCGCGAAATTCGACGACGCAGGGTGGCTACCGCACGCGTGCAGCCAGCAACCGCGACCACGATTGGGCAAAGATTGCTACTGATACGCCAAGCAGCACAATATCTTTCACGATGAACGAGCCACCGGGGGAGAAGAACGGGATCGTGTGCTCGTAGGTCGTCGACGTGAACAGGAACGAGAGGGTGATCAGGAAGGTTCCAATCGCGAGCAGGCCACCGATCACGCCGAAGATCGGTCGAACCAGGCCGAGGCCGAGCAGGACGGCAGTCACGATCTCTATGACGCCGAACGTATTCGACAGCGTCCGCAGCTCGACGATGTCGAGTAGCCATGCGAGCAAAGGACTTTCCTGAACCAGCGGTTCGATACCCATCGCTTCGGCCACTGTGAACTTCATGGCGCCGATCCAGAACAAGGTCACGATCAACCCGAAGCGGGCGATCAGGTTGCCGGCAGTCTCGACCTTGCGTGCCAGATCGGTGTTTTCGAGAACTTTCGGTGTCGAGGGCGCGTTGTCGATCGTCATGACGTCTCCTTTGTCGGTGTGTCGATTCCGATCAACAGTGGAGTGGACTCGTCGATCCGTTACATATGCTTGCCGCGGAAGCAGGACCGAGCAGAGAGCGTCGATACAAATGGCACAAATCCAGCGCTGGACACCATCGGCGACGCGGTCGCGCGGCCGCGTCGTAGCGCCTGACCTGACCATCGTCGAACTACCCGCTCCGGGCGGTGGCGAGGATGTGCTCATCACAGCGGCGGGGCAGGTTGTCACCGGTCTTGCCAACGGCGACGTCGTCCGACTCGAGGACGGGCGGTTCCGAGTACTCGGCAATACCGGTGGTCGTCCGCTCGGGATCGAGCAGTTGCCCGACGGAACGTTCCTGATCTGCGATCACGACCTCGGCCTTGTCAGGTTCGATCCGGCGTCCGGTGACACAGCGGTTGTAGTCGGCGACATTGCTGGGGAACATCTGCACTTCTGCAGCAATGCAGTGGTTCTTGCCGATGGGACGACCTACTTTTCGTCGTCCTCGCCGAGCGCCAGTGTCGACGGATATCGCGAAGACGCCGTCGCGCACGTCACGCGGGGTGGGTTCTATCGATTGAATCCGTCCGACAACGCGGTGACGGTGCTGCGTGACGACCTCGCCTTCGCCAACGGTGTGGCGCTGGCTCCCGACGAATCGTTCGTTCTGGTCGCGGAGACCCTGTCGTACCGAATCAGTCGGTACTGGCTGACCGGACCTCGCGCCGGAAAGTGGGACTACTTCGTCGACGGACTGCCAGGTTTTCCCGACAACATCAGCATCGGTAGCGACGGCTTGCTGTGGGTTTCGCTACCAGCACCGCGGCAACCGGTCCTCGACTTCCTGCTGCCGCGCAATCCGTGGCTCCGACGTGCGCTGATGCTGATTCCCGAGGGCCTGCAGCCGCAGCCGGCCGATGTCGTCTGGGTGCAGGCGTACGACCTGACCGGCACTTTGGTACACGATTGCGAGACGAAGCACCCCGACTTCGGTTTCGTGACCGCAGTCGCCGAGCGCGACGGTGTGGTGTGGCTTTCTGCGTTGCACAACCCGAACCTTGCGAAGTTCGTCATCGAAGATTGATCGTTCTCGGCAGGTTTACCGGCGAGTAGGTTCGGGTAAACGAGCCGAAATGCCGGCCTACCTAGGGAGCGCGATGAACGACTCGATCTTGGACCGCTCAGCGCACTCCGATCAGCAGCTCGCCAACTTTCATCTGACCGTCGGGTCCCGGGTGCGGACGACGACATCCCACGACGACGGCGACGCGCACCCGCAGACGGCTGAATTCGTCTCGGGTGTGATAGTCGACGATTTCGGCGAGGTACTCACGGCACACGATCACTACGGTCGCGATTGGGCGCGCACGAAACGGTGGTCGATTGCCCTCGACACCGGTCAGTTGGTGTTTCGCCACGACGAGGAGCTTGTTCCCGAGCTGTAGCTCGACTCAGGCCGCTCGATACGTTGCTTCGTAGGCCGCGCGCTCCTCGGCACGCTTTGCCCGATTGCGCGGGCTGATCAGGTCGGTCGGTAGACCGTGAACGTGCAACCGTCGGGCGCGGTTCTGCCCCATGTACGCAGCGCAGTAGAACAGTGCCAGCAGCAAACCGAGCAATAGTGTCGCTCCGCGCAGCCACGCGGGTCCCGGCAACAGCGTGAACAGCACGAAGATCGGAACGAACGGCACCATGCCTCTGATGAGGTGGCGACGGAACGCGTGGTCGCCGGTGAGGTCGTTCGCAACCCAGTCCTGCATTGTCGCCGGGAGACGTCGGCCGAAGGCGTAGCCGATCCATTGCATCGGGTTCGGGCGGGTGTCGGACATCGTCAGCTCCTCGAATTCTCTCGCGTGGTGGCACTTTCAGCGCGTCGAGCGGCGGCGTTGACGCGGGTGAGTACGTTGTGTAGCTCCGCGAGATCGGTGAGCGTGACACCGAGTCGGGCGACGACAGCGGGCGGAATATCGAGCGCTTCGGTACGAAGCTCGGCGCCCGCAGTTGTCAGTTCGACGACGAGCGTGCGTTCGTCGGTCTCGCTGCGCCTGCGGGTGATCAGGTCGGCAGCTTCGAGCCGTTTCAGCAGCGGCGACAGCGTCGGCGAATCGAGTTGTATCGCCTCGCCGATTTCGCGAACGGACATGGGGGAGCGGCCCCACAGCGCCAACATGACGAGGTACTGCGGATGCGTCAGCCCCAACGGTTCGAGCAACGGTCGGTAAACGCCGAGGACGGATCTGTTCGCAACCGCAAGCGCGAAGCAGACCTGCCGTTCGAGGGCGAGTGGATCGACGTCTGCGGTGGCCATGAACTAGAGCATACACGAATAGTTCGTGCACGAACAGATAGGGCGCTACGCGCCTCGTGAGTCTTTTCGGAGGGTCCGCCCTCCGAAAAGACTCACGAGCGACGGAGTCGCCTTTCTCAGAATTTCTCGTAGATGATGCTCGAGATCCGAGCCTCGTCTTCGAATACAGCGCCGACGTCGGCCGCGATGTCCGTTACCGGTCCCGCGTCGTTGAGCATCAACGCGTACGCGAGCGTCCGTCCGCTCTTCGTCTCGATGTAGCCGGCCAGATTCTGAGCCTTCAACTCGAGCGTCTTGCCGTCCTCGCCCGCCATGATCGTCGTTCCCGGTTTCGCCGAAACGTGACCCTTTCCTGGCAACGTGGTGCCACTCGTCGCGAGGGACCCGTTCTCGCCGAGCACAGGCAACGCCGCTCGGAAGGTCGACGAGACGGGGCTGTCGGCCATCTTGTCGAGGAGTTGTACCAGCGCCCTCGGCGTCGCCTGACTGTCGGGCGTGCCGCTGCCGTTGGTCGGGAAATCGAAGTCGGCACCGGCAATCCCGAACTTGTCCATCAAGGTCTTGCGCTCCGCTGCCAATGCGGTATCGATCGTGCGAGCACCACTGTCGAGTCCGAACAGGCTGAGGCACAGATTCGCGCCGAGGTTCAGGCTCACCTTCAATACAAGATTCGCCTGCTGACCTAGCGGCGCGGAATCGTAGGCCGCGACGCGTGTTTCGTCGGGATAGGGAGCAGCGCCGAGCAAACCCGAAGGGTTGACGCCGACAGCGGGAGCGGTCACCGCCACCCCGTTGCGCTGCAGCGCCTCGATGAACGCGATCCGGGCGAACGACGACGGATCGTCGACCCGGAAGGTGCCGACGAACGAACCGCTGTGGGTCAGCGGCGCGTCGTAGCCGACGGGCAACGTTCCCGTCACCGTGCCCGCACATCCTGGCGTGCCGACACACTCGATCAGCCCGCCGCCCGAAAGGTCGACATCGGCGGCCGATCCCGCACTACCTGTATCGACGGTGCTGTCGACAGTGAAGGCCCCCGTCCTCGGTCGATACTCGAACGCCGCTCGGCGACCCGGCTCGGTCGGCGTCGCCGTGACATCGACCATGTTCTCGTTGACGACCATCGGAGTGATGAGCAAGTTGCCGTTCGGCACCCGGTACGGCTCGAACAGACGATCGTCGACGACGACATCGCCCGTCACCGTCTTGATGCCACTCGCCGCGACCTGACGCGCGAGGTCGTCGAGCGCGTAGAGGGGATCTTGCGGGGTCAGGATTGCCGATCCGAGCGCGTTGGCGTCGTTGTGGTCGAAGTCCGTGTACTGCACCGTGTTTGCATCGATCCGCCGACCGCCGAAAGTGAGATCGCCGCTGCCGACCAACACGAGGTCACCGTCGAGCGAACCCGCCGGATCGACGTCGCCGGTGCGATAGACGGGTGTTTGTTCTCGATGATCGGAGCCGAGTGTGTCGAGTGCCAACCCGACCGAGAACAGCTTTCGGGTACTGCCGGTGAGCGACAGACGATCAGCATTGAGGTCGTAGAACGTTTCGCCTGTCGCTACATCGGTGACGAGCAGACTCCACGTGGCGTCGGAGTACCGCGGACCGTCCATGATGGCAAGGATTTCGCTGGGAATATCGAGGGTGTCCGACGACGGGTCGACGTCGTCGCTGCATGCCGTCACGGTCGCGGCCAGTACGGCAGCGGCGGCGAGGGCCGTGATTCGTTTGCCCGATACGGCCATAACACACGTCCTTGCTGCGCGGCGGGACTGACGCGGACAATCATCCGTCGCCTCACGAGCAGTTCGCAACAGGTCGAGTCCACGAAGCGCCGCATTAGCGTGCCCGTCGGTACCAAACGTGGCACTCTGTGTTTCGTGTCGGGCACAGGAATACAGTCGCGCGCTGAACTCCTCTCCCTCGATTCCGATGACGATCTGCGTCGGTACCGACCGCGGAATGGGTAGTCGCAACGAACGTCCAATTTGTGAGACGCTGTCGTCTAACAGTTGCCAGGGGTGGTCGCAGTGTCGCGAAACGCCTATCTCCGACGCCGCATCGAACCCGAAGGATGACTGATGGCTTCCGACGCCAAGCTACGTTCCTATCTCGAGAAGGCCGCGGCCGAGTTGCACGACACCCGGCGCAAGCTCGAGCAGATCGAAGCCGCGCAATCGGAGCCGATCGCGATCGTCGCCATGGGCTGTCGGTTTCCAGGCGGAATCACCTCACCCGACGAACTGTGGAGCTTCGTGTCGGAGGGGCGAAGTGCGACAGCGGAATTCCCCGTCGATAGGGGCTGGGATCTAGCGGCACTCACCGAATCCGAGTTCGGTAGCGCAGGATCGTCGATTACCCGTCGCGGCGGATTTCTCGACGGCGTCGCCGAATTCGACGCATCCTTCTTCGGCATCAGTCCACGCGAAGCGCTCGCGATGGATCCTCAGCAGCGACTCCTTCTGGAAACATCGTGGGAAGCGATCGAACGCGCTGGTATCGACCCGACGTCGTTGCACGGCAGCAAAACCGGTGTCTACACCGGCATAGTCGGGCAGGAGTACGGACCGCGGATCTATTCCGAGCGCGACGGGTTCGCGGCCCAGCTTGCGACCGGAACCACCGTCAGTGTGGCGTCGGGCCGCGTAGCCTATGCGCTCGGGCTGGAGGGACCTGCGGTGACGGTCGACACCGCGTGCTCGTCGTCGCTCGTCGCAGTGCACCTTGCGGCGCAGGCATTACGCTCGGGCGACTGTTCGCTCGCACTCGCGGGCGGCGCAACGGTGGTGTGCTCGCCGAGCATCTTCGTCAGTTTCTCACGCCTGCAGGCGCTTTCACCCGATGGACAGTGCAAGCCGTTCTCCCGGAGTGCGGACGGATTCGGTGTGGCCGAGGGTGTCGGAGTTCTCGTTCTGGAGCGGTTGTCCGACGCCACCAGGCTCGGCCACCCTGTCGTCGCGATCCTTCGGGGCTCGGCGATCGGGCAGGACGGAGCATCCAACGGGCTATCGGCTCCCAACGGACCGGCGCAGCAACGTGTCATTCGCGATGCGCTCGCCGACGCGAAACTCACAGCGGCCGACGTCGACGTCGTGGAGGCACACGGCACCGGAACCAGGCTGGGCGATCCGATCGAAGTGACCGCGCTCCTCGCAACCTACGGCGCCGCACGAAAAGCGGACGCACCGCTGCTGCTCGGGTCCATGAAGTCGAACATCGGCCACTCCCAGGCAGCGGCCGGCGTTGCAGGCATCATCAAGATGGTCGAGGCGATGCGGCACGGGACGGTCCCGCCGACGCTGCACGTCGATGCGTTGTCACCCGAGGTCGATTGGTCCTCCGGCACAGTCGAAGTCGTCACCGCCCCAACTGACTGGCCCGTGTCGGCGACAGGAGCCCGGTCGCCGCGCCGAGCCGGAATTTCGTCCTTCGGCATCAGCGGTACGAATGCCCACGTCATCGTCGAACAGGCGCCTGCACAGGCCGCCGCCGCTACTGATCACGTGCGAACGGACGATCCCATCGTGCCGTTCCTGCTGTCCGCGAAGTCCGCAGACTCGCTGCCGGAGCAGGCAACTCGACTACTGACCCACATCGACCGCCATCCTCACCTCGACCCCGTCGATATCGCGTATTCGCTGACGACGACCCGACCCGCGTTCGCGCACCGAGCAGCGGTGATCGGCCGTGGTCTGCGGGAACTGCGGCTCGGCCTCACCGCCCTTGCTGCGGGAGAACCCTCCACCGCCCTCGTCCAAGGCCGAGCGACCGCCGTCGGGGGAACGGTGTTCGTCTTTCCAGGACAGGGCTCGCAATGGGCAGGAATGGGAACCGAACTTCTCGACACTTCGCCGGTCTTCGCAGCCGCAATCGAGGAGTGCGAGCAGGTATTCGGCGAGTTCGTCGACTGGTCGTTGACCGATGTCCTCCGAGGCGCATCAGGCGCACCCGACCTCGACCGAGTAGACGTCGTCCAGCCTGCGCTGTTCGCGATGATGGTGTCGCTCGCGAAGCTGTGGGAGTCGGTCGGCGTCCGGCCGGATGCTGTCATCGGGCACTCCCAGGGTGAAATCGCCGCGGCCCACATTGCTGGTGCGCTGACGCTCCGCGCGGCAGCTCGAATCGTGACCTTGCGCAGCCGCGCGTTGGTCGGCATCGCCGGCACAGGGGGAATGGTGTCGGTCCCACTCCCGCCGGAGGAGACGACCGGACTTGTTGCCGAGTGGCACGGCCGAATCGGGATCGCCGCAGTCAACGGGCCCAACACAACCGTCGTGTCAGGAGAGGCCGCGGCGATCGCTGAACTCCTCGAGCGGTGCGAGGAGCGGGAGATCCGCGCGCGGAAGATACCGGTCGACTACGCCTCGCACTCGGCACAGGTCGACTCGCTGCACGGTCCGATCACGTCCGCCATCACTGGCCTGAAGCCCCGATCGTGCAGCATCACCTTCATCTCGACAGTCACAGGTGCTGCGGTCGACGGCAGTGTGCTCGACTCCGACTACTGGTACGAAAATCTCCGCCGCACAGTACATTTCGACGACACGATCCGCGTCGCTCGCGAGCTCGGCTACGGCTCCTTCGTCGAAGTGAGCCCGCATCCCGTGCTGACAGTCGGTATCGAGGAGAACCTGGACGCACTCGGTGCGGGGGAGAGCGCCGTCGTGGTCGGGACGTTGCGACGCGACGACGGCGGTCTACGCCGATTCCTGACGTCGGTGGCCCAAGCCCAGGTCTGCGGACTCGCCCCCGACTTGGCTACCTATCTCACCGACTTCGGTGGTCGTCGGATTCAACTACCTACCTATTCCTTTGCACGCAAACGATTTTGGATGTCTGCATCAGGATCGGGGACCGGCGATGTCGCGAGTCTCGGCCTTGCCGACGCCGACCATCCTCTGCTCGGCGCCATGGTGGCACAGCCCGAGTCCGACGGAGTCGTCTTCACCGGCCGACTGTCGCTCGCGACCCATGCGTGGCTCGCCGATCACGCCGTGCACGGCGTCGTCCTGCTGCCGGGTGCCGCGATGGCCGAGCTTGCGCTCTATGTCGGCGATCGTGTCGGCACTCCGCGCATCGAAGAACTGATACTGCAAGCGCCGCTTGTGGTTCCCGACCGCGGGGCGGTGGAACTTCAGGTTGTCGTCGGGTCGGTCGACGATTCCGCCGACCGCACCGTCCGCGTCTATTCTCGTCCCGTCAAGAGCGATTCGCTCGAGGGCGAATCTGCGTGGACACGCAACGCTGACGGCGTTCTGGCAGCCGAAGAGCCATTGCGTTCGACGGGCCTTGCCAAATGGCCTCCGGCAGGTGCCGAGCGATCCGACATCGTGGGCAGCTACGACGCACTCGCCGACCACGGCTACCAGTACGGTCCGGCGTTCCAAGGTCTTCGCGCGGCATGGCGACGTGGCGACGACATGTTCGCGGAGGTCGAGTTGCCGGAAAAGGCAGGCGACGCAAACCGTTTCGGTCTGCACCCCGCCTTGCTCGACGCGGCACTGCACGCTATGGCGGTGAGTCTGTCGGCATCCGATGCAGGTTCCGGTTCGATTCGACTGCCGTTCGCCTGGGAAGGCGTGTCGCTACGAGCAACCGGCGCTTCGGTTCTGCGGGTACACATCACAGCGATCTCAGACGACCGAGCCTCCGTCACGATGACCGATGTCGCCGGCGGCGTTGTCTGCTCGGTGGATTCGTTGACCCTGCGTGCGATCTCGCGGGACCAGCTGACCTCAGCCAACGACGACGTCGAGGGCGCATTGTTCGGACTCGATTGGTTCAGCGTCGCCGAGCCCAAAGACACTCCTGCGAAACAGGACTGGGTCGAATGGCCGGTCGAAGGCGAGGTCAGGTCGAGTGCATCGGCTGTGCTGCGGTGCATCGCGCCACAGGCAGCAGGCACCGACCTCACCGACGAGATTCGAGCCAGGCTGCCATTGGTTCTCGCTCAGGTCCAGGAGTGGTTGACCGACGAGCGTTTTCGGAAAGGACGACTCGTCGTCGTCACCAGCAGAGCGATCGCTGCCGGCGGTGCCGAGGACGTCCTCGACCTTGTCCACGCGCCGGTGTGGGGTCTGTTGCGGACCGCGCAGACCGAGAATCCGCGTCGGATCCTCCTCGTCGACGTCGAGGACTGGTCGCAGCTCGACACCGCTGTTGCAACAGCACTCGCCGGAGACGAACCCCAACTGGCAATCCGGCGAGGTGTTGCATCGGCGCCACGATTGGTGCGCGGTCAGCTGGATACGGTCACCGGTGCAGAGCTGGCCGGATCGGGCGACTGGCGGCTGCAGACACTTGGGCTCGGCACGCTCGACAGAGCCAACCTTGCCGTTGTGCCGTCGCCCGAAAGCGAACGAGCGCTCGAGGCGGGTGAGGTCCGCGTATCGATCCGTGCGACCGGAGTCAATTTCCGCGACATCATGATTGCGCTCGGGCTGTACGCCGACCCACGTGCCGGGATCGGCGGCGAGGGCGCGGGGGTTGTCATCGAGGTCGCGCCGGACGTCACCAGTCTTTCGCCAGGCGATCGCGTGATGGGCATCTTCGAAGGAATCCGCCCGAAAGCCATTACGGATGCCCGTTTCGTCGCGAGGATGCCGCAGGGGTGGACCTACGAGCAGGCCGCAGCGACATCAGCTGTGTTCATGACCGCGTATTACGGACTCACCGACCTTGCAGGAATCCAGCGGGGTGAACGATTGCTCCTGCACGCCGCGACAGGCGGCGTCGGAATGGCGACGATTCAGTTGGCTCGACACTGGGGCGTCGAAGTTTTCGCAACCTGCAGTACACCGAAGCGCCGCTTGCTCGTCGAGCTCGGCTTCGACGACACACACCTCGGCAATTCGCGGACCCTCGACTTCGAGAAAAAGTTCCTCGACGCGACCGATGGTGCCGGTGTCGACGTGGTACTCGATTCGCTCGCAGAGGATTTCGTGGACGCATCGCTTCGCCTGCTGCCGCGGGGCGGACGGTTCATGGAGATGGGCAAGACGGATATTCGCGATGCCGACACGATCGCCGCACAGTATCCAGGCGTGCGATACCGTGCCTTCGACCTGTTCGAAGCCGGACCTGATCGCATCCAGCAGATGCTCACCGAACTCGTCGAGCTCTTCGACGCCGGTGTCCTACAGCCGCTACCGGTTACGGTGTTCGACGTCCGCCGGGCACCGGAAGCGTTGCGGCACCTGAGCCAGGCCAAACACACCGGCAAGCTTGTCCTCACGCTGCCGACCCCCGTCGACAAGGACGGCACCGCACTGATCACCGGTGGTACCGGTGTGCTCGGCGCCCTCTTCGCGCGCCACCTCGTCACTGCATACGGCGTGCGACACCTGGTTCTTCTGAGCCGCAGTGGCCGCGCGGCCGCCGGTGCAGCAGAACTCGAAGCCGAACTGGCCGAACTCGGCGCAACGGTGCAGATCGTGGCATGTGATGCTGCCGAACGAGATTCGCTGGACGCCGTGCTGCGGACGATACCGTCGGAACATCCGCTCACGGCGGTCATCCATGCGGCGGGCATCCTCGACGACGCTTTGTTCGCCGCGATGACGCCGGAGCAACTCGATTCGGTTCTCAGATCCAAGATCGTTTCGGCGTGGCACCTCCATGAGGCGACGCGGAGCGCCGATCTCGCGCTTTTTGTTCAGTTTTCCTCCGCAGCAGGAACATTCGGATCTCCGGGGCAGGCCAACTACGCCGCGGCGAACGTATTCCTCGACGCGCTTTCGCACCACCGTCTGCACAGCGGTCTCGCGGCGACCTCGCTGGCGTGGGGATGGTGGGCACAGGCAACGGGCATGACCGGACATCTGGACGAGCGCGATCGCGCGCGGCTCAGTCGTGGCGGTTTCGTCGCAATGTCCTCGCAGGAGGGCCTGGCATTGTTCGACGCGGCCGTGACCCTCGGTCGACCGCTTGCGCTGCCTGCGCGAATCGACACTGCCGCAATTCGTTCGGGAGGCCAGGACCTGCCTGCGGTGTTCCGTGGCTTGGTTCGGACCGGTAGGCGCGCGGCAGGCACCGCAACGAACGCAGGCTCGACCGGACTTGCGCAACGTCTCGGTGGCCTGACTGCAACCGAACAGCAGCAGACCGTACTCTCGCTCGTGCGCAGTGTTGCCGCTGCGGTGCTCGGGCACAACAGTCCCGATGCTATCGGCCCTGACCAGCCCTTCAAGGATCTCGGGTTCGATTCGCTCGGTGCAGTCGAGTTCCGCAACCAACTCAAGACGGCAACGGGCCTGGCGCTGGCGACAACCGTCGTATTCGACTACGCGACGCCGATCGCTCTTGCAGGCCATATCTGTCGCGAGATCGCTCCTGCGGCAGTAGATCCGGTCGACGAGATCCTCGCGCAGATCGAGGCTCTCGCCGACAGTTGCGACGGCGTCGAACCAGACCAGCCGGACGCGGTGAAACTCTCCGAGAAGCTGGCGGCGTTGGTTCACAAGCTTGCACCGAACAGTGCGCCAGCACGATTCGGCGACGCTGCCGACGACGACCTGTTCGCTCTGATCGACGGCATCGGCGATGTCCGCGCCGAGGAACCGCTCACCGAGGCAGTGGACCGCACCGAGGTCCGAACCGACGACGTCGTACCCACGGCGTCACGCCGTTCGTATTGGCCGCTGACCGACTACCAGCGCGACGTGATCGCCGTCGGTTCGCGTTATCCCGAATTGCCATTGGTACAAGCGGCTGGCTACGTCCGACTGTCCGGCCAGGTGAACATCGACCGGATTCGAGGATCGATTCGGCGCGGCTATCTCCGAAACGATGCGCTCCGGCTACGTTTCGAGTTCCGCGATCGTGACGTCGTCCAGTACGTGGATTCCGAGATCGCCCCCGCAGAGGTTGTCGACTTCGGTACTGCCACCGATCCGACAGCTGCGAGCCTGGCATGGATGCGCGAACGTACCGACGAGGTGATGCCGCTGAACGGTCCGCTCGCGCAGAGCGCCATCCTGCTCGACGGCACCGATTCGTTCATCGTCTACTGCCGCTTCCACCACGCGGTCGGCGACGGCTGGGGGATGAACCTCACGCTCGCACAGCTGTGTGCGGACTACCTCGCTGCCGAGCGCGGTGATTCGCCCGACAACTTGCCGGCACCGAGCTACCTCGACATCGTCGACGAAGACCAGCGCTATCGAAATTCCCCGGACTGGACTGCGGATCGCGCGCATCTGCTCGAGCAGTTTCGCGATGTCTCGCCTGCGCTGTTCCCCCGCAAGGCCTCCGTGCGGACCCACCACCGCAGCCAGCGCACGATTCATATCGATCACGCTGCCGCACAACGTATCCGTGAGACCGGGCGATCGATCTTCGCGTACACGGTTGCCGCGATCGCGGCGTACCTACGACGGGTGCATCGAGACGGCGACATCGTGCTCGGAGTGCCGCTGCTGAACAGGCGAACGCCGGTCGAGTTGCTGACCGTCGGCGACCTGGTCAACATTCTGCCGTTGCGTGTCGACGTCGACGAGACTGCAACGTTGGGTGAGGTCGCCGACAGTGTCGGGTCCGCGGTGTGGGATCTGCAAGCGCGGCAGCGCTTTTCGTTCGGCGCATTGCAGACCGCGTTGCGTGAGGAGCGGTCCGAGACGCAGAACCTCTTCGATGTCACCTATTCCTATGTTCCGATACCCGACACCGAGCAAACGGCGTTTCTTGGTACGGACTCGGCTCTGCTCTCATCGGGGTACTCCCTGGACGCTGTCAACATCGTGGTTCGCGACTACGCACGCGACGGGTCGTTGGACGTCGACGTGTTCTACGCCGACGACGTGTTCGACGACGACTATCCCTTCGCCACGGCTATGCGGCAGGTTTTCGCGCTGATCGAGGGAGGTCTCGCTGCGCCGAACGTCGGTGTCGGTGACCTCGAGATCCTGTCCGCCCGTGATCGTGCGGACATCGCCGCGGCAGAAGGTCCGGCGCTTGTCGCGTTCGACGAGTACGCGACCATCGACGGCGTCGTCGCTGCCGCGGCGGCAAGGGTTCCGGACCAGCGCGCTGTCGTAGCGGTCGATAGTTCGATGTCGTACGCGGACTTCGGAGTCCGGGTGTGGGCGCTTGCCGGAGCGCTGCGCGAGCACGGGCTGCGACCGGAAGAGTGTGTGCCGGTGCTGTTGCCGCGATCGGTCGACCTCGTCGTTGCCGTCCATGCGATCGTCGCAGCAGGCGGCGCGTACGTTCCGGTCGATCCCGAGTACCCGGAGGCGCGTGTACGCACGATCCTCGCAGCGACGCGCGCGCGGATTGCCGTGGCGGAGGACAGCTTCACCGCCATGCTCGCCGACCTCGGCATCACGGCACTACCAGCCACAGCGCAGCCGACCATCAGCCGACCGGAGATGTCGACAACGAGACCGACCGACCTCGCCTATGTCATCTACACGTCCGGTTCCACCGGGGTGCCGAAGGGCGTGATGATCGAGCATCGCTCCGTCGTCAACCGGCTCGCCTGGATGCAGCGTCGATATCCACTCACCGCCACGGACGTTGTGCTGCAGAAGACACCCGCGACCTTCGATGTGTCGGTGTGGGAACTGTTCTGGTGGTCGTTCGCAGGCGCGTCGCTGACGGTTCTGCCTGCAGGCGCCGAACGTGACCCTCGCCGGATCATCGAGTCGATCGCACGGGATGGAGTCACAGTCGCGCACTTCGTTCCGTCGATGCTCGGACCATTCCTCGATCAACTGACAATGCAGCCGGCAGCCTTGGCATCGGTTCGTTCTTTGCGATTGGTGTTCTGCAGCGGCGAAGCGCTGACACCCGCACTGGCAACACGATTTCGGCAGCTCTTCGCGAGCACGCCAGCTACTCGCCTGGTCAACCTCTACGGTCCGACCGAGGCGACCGTGGACGTGTCGTACTTCGACATCCCGGGCGGCGACGACCGGATAGATCGGGTTCCTATCGGCAGGCCGATCGACAACATCGCGTTGCTCGTGCTCGATGCCGCCGGGCGGCGCAGTCCACTCGGCGTGCCAGGCGAACTGAACATCGCCGGAGTCGGCGTCGGCCGCGGTTACTACGGTGACCCGAGCCAGACAGCGGAGTCGTTCGTCGTCGACGCTGCGGTCGTGGGCGGGCGTCGATATCGCACCGGCGACATCGTGCGCCGCCTCGCCGACGGCAATCTCGAGTACCTCGGCCGCCGCGACGACCAGGTGAAGGTGCGTGGCAACCGCGTCACGCTCGGTGAAATCGAGAATCACCTCGTGCAGTGCCCAGGTGTACGTGCAGGCGTCGTCGTCGACGAGCAGGCGCCCGGAAGGCCCACGCATCTGATCGCCTACTTCGTTCGCGACGACGTGACTGTCACCGGCGATTCCATTGCGTCCCACCTCGCGGATCGGCTGCCTGCGTTTATGGTGCCGTCGGAGTTCGTTGCGCTGCAGACGCTTCCGCTGACGCCGAGCGGGAAGCTCGACCGTCGTGGCCTGCCGCGACCCGAGCGTGCTCTCGGTGAATCCGAGCTGCCACGCACCGACGTCGAGGTGGCTTTAGCAGCAGCGTGGGCGGATGTACTCGGCACCGCGACGCCGGGCAGACACGACGACTTCTTCACTGTCGGCGGCGATTCCATCCTGGCATTGACCTTGCGTACGGCGGCCGAGCGTCGTGGTCTTGCCTTCGATATCGACGATTTCTTCGCGCGGCCGACGATCGCCGAGTTGGCCGCGAGCATCGAATCCAGAATCGGGTCCGGTGGCGCCGAAAACTCGGTGACAACTCCGTTCGAGCTTGTTCCGATGATCGATCGCGCCGGTGTCAGCGACGCCGAGGATGCCTTTCCCGCCACATCGCTGCAGTTGGGCATGCTGTTCCACAGCCTCGAACGTGCCAACTCCACGCTGTACAAGGATGTTTTTCGTTATCGACTCGGGATGGTCTGGAACGAGCAGCAGTTTCGCGCCGCATTCGACGAACTCGTGCGCAGGCACCCCGCGTTGCGATCAGCGTTCGCGATAACAGGGCTGTCGCTGCCGGTCCAGGTTGTGCGCAGGGAGGTCCCGAGCGCGCTGTCCATTGCACACGAGGGCAATGACCTTTCGGACTACGTCGACGAACGGCGGACCTTCGACTATCAACTCGACGTGGCACCGCTGTACCAGCTCCGCGTCTTTCCCGGCGACTCGTGGGTCGACCTCGTCTTCAGCTTCCATCACGCCATCCTCGACGGCTGGAGCGTTGCGAATATCGTTCGGGAACTGTTGCAGGACTATCTGTCTCGGGCCGGATACGATCATCCGCCGGTGGACCGGCAACCCCATTCGACGACCGATCTGGCCTCCTACGTTCGGTCCGAACGGCTGGCGCAGGACGATCCGGCGTCGCGGCAATACTGGATCGATGCACTCGCAGGCGCGACTGCGACAACGATCGAGTCGACGCGGGCGTACGAGCCCACGCAGCGCGACATTGTGCGGGATACGGTTGCGACGCTTCCCGATTGGCTCGGACGCAGTCTCCGAGCGTTTGCAGTGGCGCAACGCGTCCCGCTGAAGAACGTGCTGCTCACCGCCCACCTCCTGACGCTGAAGGCGATGTCGGGGACAGACGACGTCACGACGGGGCTCGTTTCCCACGCGCGCCCTGGCCGCGCGGGTGCAGAGACCTCTGCGGGGCTGTTCCTCAACACGATCGCGATGCGACTCGACGGGACGCGCAATACCTGGCTGGAGGCCATTTCACAAGTGGTTCGACGAGAGCGAGCGAGTCATCCGCACCGGCGGTATCCGTTGCGTTCGGTCATCGCGGACAACGGGGGTCCGGCTTTCGACACTGCGTTCAACTTCGTCAACTATCACCTGTTCGACGACCTGTTCAGCAGCGCCGATGTCGAGCTCATCGAATTCGACGCTCGGGAGGAAACGAACTTCACGCTGCTGGTGACGGCGGCGATCGATCCACGCAGCGACGAGATAGCCGTACGGGTAAGCGCGAGAGAGGGTTCGCTGACCTCGACGCAACGTGAAGAGTTCGCTCGCACGTTCGTCGGCGCATTGACGACGATCGTCCGAACACCCGAAAGCGACGTCGATCTCACGACACTGCGCGCGGCGACGGTCGTCGACCTGGTCGATGCAGCGGCGAGCCTTGCTCCCGATGCGATCGCACTTCGCAGCACCACAATGGAGTGGACCTATCGGCAATTGGGCCGGGCAGCAGACACTGTCGCGTGCACGCTGATCGCGCGTGGGCTCCCCGTAGGCGCACGTGTCGCCGTCTCCATGCCCCGGTCAATCGAGTTGATCGCTGTTGTGATCGGCGTGCTGAAAGCGGGCGCTGCTGTCGTGCCGATCGACATCGACTACCCGCACCACCGTCGTGTGGCCATGCTCGAGCGCTGCCGACCGCGTGTCGTGATCGTTGCCCCGGATGCTGACGACGTGCCCGACCTTGGCGGCATCGACCTCGTCGACCCAGCGGCGCTGTTCGACACCGAGCACGTCGATGCCACGCCACTTCCAGCGCTGCACCCCGACCTTGCGGCCTACGTGTTGTTCACGTCCGGCTCGACGGGAGCACCGAAGGGCGTCGTCATGCCGCATCGGGGGCTCGCGAATCTGATCGAATGGCAGCGGCACGCCGGGCCTCGCTTCGGTTGTTCGACAATGCAATTCGCTCCGATCAGCTTCGACGTGTCGTTCCAGGAGATCTTCGCGACCTTGGCCGTAGGCGCGACGCTGTATCTGGTCGAGGAAGCCGAACGCAAGGACCCCGTTGCGCTGGTCCGCGCCATCGTGCGGTCCGGTGTCGAGCGGGTCTACCTGCCGTACGTCGCTCTGCAGGGAGTCGCCGAGGCAGCGCAGGTGACGGGGGAGTACCCGACGACGTTGACCTCGCTCGTCTCGTCCGGCGAGCAGTTGCGAATGACACCGGAGATCCGTGCCTTGTGTGCAGCCAATCCGGGGCTGGTGGTCGAGAATCAGTACGGTCCGACGGAAACACATGTGGCGCTGCGGCATTCGATGACCGGTGGTCCGGACTCGTTCCCAACGCTACCGCCGATCGGTAGCGCGATCAGCGGTGCGACCGTCACCTTGCTCGACTCCCGGCTCCGGCCGGTCCCGCAGGGCACCCGCGGCGAGATCTATCTCGGCGGATCGGTTGTCGCCCAAGGCTACGAGGCTATGCCGGGGCTCACGGCCGAACGCTTCGTTGCCGATCTGGGCGGCCGAGTCCGATACCGGACCGGTGACGTCGGCGTCGCCGTCGCGTCCGGCGACGTCGTCTGGCTCGGTCGAACGGACAGCCAGGTGAAGGTGCGTGGCAACCGAGTCGAGTGTGCTGAAGTCGAGATCGCCCTCGCTGCGGCATCCGGGTCGGCACGGGTCGCCGTGATCGCCACCAGCCTCGGCGGTGCCGATTCGACGCTGGAGGCGTTCGTAGTTCGCGATCGTGTCGACGGTGCGGTCTCCCTCGATACGGCGGCCATCCAGGCAGAACTGCGTCGGCAACTCCCTTCGGCGATGGTGCCGACCCGCTACCACGTTGTCGGCGAGCTTCCCATGACTCCGAGCGGAAAGCGCGACGATGCCGCACTCCGCGTCCTCGCACGCGAAACCGCAACGACGCAAGGAGGATCCGACGTATCCACAGCCGAAGGCGCACCGGCGGACGAGTACGAACGCGCCATCGCCGAGATCATGGCCGAATTCGCCGGGTTGGCCGAACTGGGACCTGACGCAGACTTCTTCGCCGCAGGCGGTACGTCGATCGGGGCTATGCGGGTGGCGATGACCATCACTCGCCGATGGGGAGTCGAGATTCCACTCGAGGCGTTCGTCGCGGCACCGACGGCTGCCGAGCTGGCGCAGCTCGTTCGAGCCGGCGGCACGAATCGTGCGTTCGATCCTGTTGTACCACTTCGGCAATCCGGCACGGGCCCGCCGCTCTTCCTTGTGCATCCGATCGGCGGCAACGTGATCTGTTATGTCGAGTTGGCGAAGCACCTGGACGCCGACCGGCCCGTCTATGCGTTGCAGGCGGCAGGTTCGGAGCCTGGTTCGCAGCCTTTGACTGCCATGCCAGACATCGCGGCGTCCTACATCGCGGCGATGCGACGCGTCCAACCACATGGTCCGTACCACGTCGCGGGTTGGTCGTTCGGAGGGTATGTCGCACTCGAGATCGCGCGACAGCTGTCTGCCGACGAGATTTCCCAGGTCGTTCTCCTCGATACGATCTCACTCGACGACGGACCGCGGCCTGCAATCGACGAACGTGACCTGATTGCCTGGTTCTTCGCAGAGTTGCTCTGGTACAGCCAGGGTGCTGCAGCGGTCGAGTCCGAGCTCGACCCGTCCCTCGACAAGTCCGTCAGCGCCGATAGTGCCGAGGGCCTGTTCGACTCGATCCTGACCCGCTCGATCGATTTGGGAATCGTCCCCGAAGACAGTTCGCCACAACTGATCCGACGCCTGTACGCCATCTTCCACGCCAATTATCAAGCGACGCTGCACTATCGTCTCGAACCACTCGAATGCGACATCGTCCTGCTGCGGGCGCGCGACGAGTTGCCACCCGACGTCGGACGCGCGCATCGCCGCGTGGGAAGTATGTTCGCAAGTCCGACGAACGGCTGGGATCGTTGGGCAGCACGTGGATTGGAGATCGTCGACATTCCCGGCGATCACCTCACGATGTTGTCGCAGCCGCACGTCACGGCAGTCGCTGCCGAGTTGGACAGCATTCTCGATCGATCCGACAGCGGGCTGGCCGCCACAGAAAAGGGAAGCCGATGACCGCCACTGGCAGTACAGCACCGAACAGCGAGATCCGTCGACCACTGAGCCCCGTCGAACGTTGGTATTGGGTGTGTGATCAGATCTCGCCTCTCAATGTGATTGCGCGCGTTCAGGTCAGCGGTGCGATGGCTCCGGGACTGTTGGCCGACGCGGCAGCGGCCCTCGTTCTGGAACATCCCTTGTTGCGCGTTGCAATCGCGGCCGCCGACGACGGCAGCGACCCGGAGTTCGTCGCAGCGACCGAGGGGCGCCTGCCGATTCGTCGCGTCGACGGGTCCGATACCGCCGCATGGGAACGTGAGGTCGACCGGTTCGAACTGGCGACGTCGGTGAACTGGCGGACGGGGCCGCTGGCTCGAATAGTCGATGTCGTGTCGGGAGAGCGTGGCTCCGCAGACGAATCGCACGACCTGGTGTTGACAATTTCGCACATCATCGCCGACGGCACAACAGCTTTGGCCCTGCTGCAGCGCGTTGTCGAGTTGGCGGCTCTGCTCGGCGCTGACGACGACCGGACAGTAGAGTCGGTTGCGCGGCCACGACCCGCGTTGCCCTCTCCCGAGGGGATGTTGCCTCGAAAGTTCGTTGGTGCACCAGGGTTTGCGCGCGTTGTCGGCGCAGGCGTCGTCGACCAGGCTGTCGCTGCAGCGGCCCGCGCGAACCGCCTGCAACCGGAAGTCCCGGTGCCTGCTCAGGAGCGGATCACCCGCCTGACCCGGCGATCGCTTACCGCCGAGCAGGTCGCCGTCCTGCTCGATCGATGCCGTAGCGAGGGCGTCACCGTTCACGGCGCCCTGAGCGCGGCGGTGGCGGCGGCGGTGGGTCGCATCGTGGCACAGGACGGCGGCAAGGTGTGCATCGGTTCGCCGATCGACTTCCGCGGCGAACTCGAGCCGCCGGTGCCTGCTGACGCTGCCGGCGCGTACGTGGCAACCGTACCGACCTACGTCGACGTCGGCAGCGACGTCGACTTCTGGGCCACCGCAGGTGGGGTCAACCGAGAACTCAACCGCCGCAAACGGTTTCGACAACACCTCGCCTTGATTGCAACCCTGAAACTTGTTGCGCCGAAGTCGGTCGGTGCGAGCGAGCGAACTGTCGCGTTGGTCGACAGTCGTGGTCCAGGAAACGTCTGCATCTCCAACATCGGACGTTACGATTTCGCGGACCGGATCGGCCCGTGGACGCTGTCGGGTGCCCAGTTCATCGCGGGAGTCTCGATCAGTGGATTCTTTGTCGTGACGGTCAATACCAGCCACGACACGCTGCATCTGAACTTCACCTACATCGACAAAGCGGTGTCCGAGGACCGTGCCGATCGGCTGGCCGACGATTGTGTGCGGACCCTACTCGGCGCGCTCGACCACACCGGATCAGCCCGAACAGTGCAGCCAAGACCTGGCGTAGCAAAGAGAAGAGGCAATCGAATGTCTGAAGATCGTGGCGCGGTAGTAGTGACCGGGGCGTCGTCGGGGCTCGGTCGAGAGACCGCACTCGCGCTGGCCCGCTCCGGTTTTGTCGTCTATGCAGGCGTCAGGCGTGAGGAAAGCGCAGCGGAGCTGCAGCACGAGTTTCCAGGATCCGAACTTCGTCCGCTTCTGCTCGACGTGACGTCGGCAGAGTCGATTCGGCGCGCACACGACCGCATCGCAGCAGAGATCGATCCGGGTGGCCTGGTCGGAGTGGTCAACAACGCCGGCATCTGTGTATCGGCGCCACTCGAGTGTGTGTCCATCGAGGACTTTCGAGCCGAGCTCGAAGTGAATCTCGTCGGAACCGTTGCTATGACGCGACAGTTCCTGCCGTTGCTCCGCGCGTTCCCGGCGGACCCGTCTGGCAAGCTCGCTGGTCGGATCGTCAACGTCAGCTCGGGGGTCGGCCGGCTCGCAGCACCGTTTCTGGGCGCCTATGCCGCATCGCAGTTCGGCAAGGAAGGTGTGTCGGACTCGCTGCGCCGCGAACTGGCCCCGCTCGCCGTCAGCGTGTCGCTGATCGAGCCTGGTGCGATCCTGACACCGATTTGGGGCAAACTCTCCGACACTGCCGACCGAATCCTCGGCGAGGCGAAGCCCGACGTTGCGGATCTGTACCGCAACCGCTTCACCAGCTTCGTCACCGCAAACGAAGAACGTGCAAACGCGAGCCGGACCAAGCCCGCCGATGTGGCAAAGGCGATCGAGCATGCGCTCACAGCCAATCGTCCGAAGGCTCGCTATCGGGTCGGCATCGATTCGTGGGCGTCGACCATCGCGTCGCGGGTGCTGCCGGATCGGGTGCTCGACTTCGTGATGGCAGCGGGAATCTCGGCCGGCGAGAAGCATTTTGCCGCCGTCGACTAGGAATTCGCTGCCGCTGACTCGGGGCCGAGCGATTGCAGCTCTCGTCGTCCTGTGCCTCGCCGAGTTGCTGGTCGTCATCGACAACACGATCATCAACATCGCGTTACCCACACTCGGGCGGGAATTGCGTACCGGTGTCAGCGGACTGCAATGGTCGGTCGATGCCTACACGCTGACCTTCGCCGGATTCCTGCTCGCGGCAGGCAACCTCGGCGATCGTTACGGTCGCCGCCTCGTGCTCTACATCGGCATCGTCGGGTTCGGTGCCGGGTCGGCACTTGCAGCCAACACGGACACGCTCGGTGAACTCGTCAGCGCTCGCGCAGTGATGGGTGTCTTTGCGGCGGCGGTCTTTCCGGCGACGCTGGCGTTGGTCGTGGCAATCTTCACCGAACCACGCCAGCGTTCGATCGCGGTCGGTATCTGGGCGGGTGTCGCAGGCATCGCAATCGTGGGCGGCCCGGTCGTCAGCGGGTGGTTACTCGCCCATTTCAGTTGGCATTCGGTGTTCTGGGTGAACGTTCCTGTTGCCCTCATCGCCCTTCTAGGCACCTGGCTGTGGGTCCCCGAAGTCAAAGTTGCTGTGCCGCATCGGCTCGATGTGCCTGGGCTGTTGTTGTCGATCGCCGGCGTTTCGTTGCTGGTGTGGGCGATCATCGAGGCACCGCGTCATGGCTGGGCGTCGTGGCAGACCGCTGTCGCAGCTCTCGCAGCCACGATCGGTCTGCTGGCGTTCGTCGTTCGGCAGTTGCGGACAGTGGATCCGCTCCTCGATGTCCGCTTGTTCCGAATCCGGCGATTCTGGGTTCCGGCGGCGGCCATCTCGGTCGGCTTCTTCTCCCTGTTCGGCTTCATCTTCTTCTTCACGGTGTACTTCCAGGCCATCCGTGGCTATTCGACGTTGGAGACCGGTGTTCGCGCGCTGCCGTACGCAGTCGGTATCGCGCTGGCTGCTCCGATTGCCATGACGATCGGCCGCAGAATCGGGACTGCACTTCCCGTCGCGCTCGGTCTGGGCTTCATGTGTGTCGGCTTCGCCGTCGCCAGCAGCGCCGACGAGCTCACCGCATATCCAACCGTGATCCTCCCGGCGACGATCGTCATGGGTGCAGGCCTCGCGTTCGTTCAGGGTCCTGCGACCGAACTGCTGATGTCCAACCTTGCCGAGGAAGACATGGGGGTCGGCGCGGCGGTCAACGACACCACTCGTGAGGTCGGTGGGGCGTTGGGTGTCGCGGTGTTGGGTTCGATGCTCTCCTCGGTGTATTCGGGTGCGATCAGGCCGCAACTCGACGGCACCGCACTGCCGAAAGATGCTGCGGACCTGGCGATCTCGTCGGTGTTCGGTGGTCTCGAAGTCGCGGCGCGAATACCCGTGCCAGAACTGCAGGCGCGCGCGTACACCGCGGTCCGCGAGGCCTTTCTCGACGGCATGGGCGCCACCTCGTGGACGGCTACAGCAGTGACCGGGGTCGGAGCAATTGCAGTGCTTGTCTTTCTGCCATGGCGCGAGGGCAGACACCAGAGCATCGAAACCCCGATCGAAACAGAGAAGGCGGGCGGATGAAGGCCATTGTGATCGGCGCCGGTATCGGCGGTCTGACGACCGCGATTGCACTGCGCGAACGAGGGATAGGCGTCGAGATACTCGAAGCCGCACCACAATTGCGGACGACGGGCACCGGGTTAGGGCTCGGCCCGAACGCAGTCGCGGTGCTGGCAGCGCTCGGGATCGACCTGGCAGATGGTTCGGTCGGGCAGGTGCTCGAGCAGTTCGAGCTGCGTACCGACAAGGGAAAGCTTATGCGGCAGTTGCCGATCCGGGACATAGTGACCGAGCTCGGCGCTCCGTTCGTCAATCTGCACCGCAACGAGCTGATCGCCGTTCTGCGGGCGGCGGCAGGCGATGTCGCGATCACCTTCGGCGCGGCGGTCGAACGCTACGACGTCACCGTCGACGGCGTGAGCGTCACCTGTGCGGACGGCCGTACGGCGAGCGCGGATGTGCTCATCGGCGCTGACGGCATTCGTTCGGTCGTCCGAGCGCAACGTGCAGGTGGCGAGGCGATCAACGAGTACGGCTACGTCTGCTGGCTGGCCACGATCCCCTTCGAACACGAACACCTGACGACTGGCTACGCCGGTCACTATTGGGGGCGCGGCCAGCGCTTCGGGTTGATCGACATAGGTGGCGGCAACGCCTACTGGTGGGGTACCAAGAATCTGGGGATCGTCGGCTCCAGGTCGTGGCAGGGCAGCACCGCCGACGTACTTGCTGCATACGACGGTTGGGCAAGCGAGGTCACCGACGTGATTGCCGCGACGCCCGACTCGGCGGTGGTGGCGGTGCCTGCGCAGGACCGGAGTTTCGTCGACACCTGGGGCGAGGGGCCGGTGACGCTGGTCGGCGACGCGGCCCATCCCATGCTGACCAGTCTTGCCCAAGGTGCGGGTTCGGCGATCGAAGACGGCTACGTGCTGGCGCACTGCCTTGCTGCCACGGCCGACCCGACGCTCGCGCTGCGACGCTACGAGGACGCCCGTCGAGAGCGGACCCGGACCCTCGTCGCGAATTCGCGTCGCCTGAGCCGCATCGAGCAGATCGACAATCCGGTCGCGTCGACACTGCGAAACTTCGGAATCAGATACACACCGATGTCTGTGGTGAAGCGCCAGAACATGGACCCGCTGCGGTTCGACCTACCCGTAAACTGACACGTGTTCTAATTGTTCTCTACGTCGAAAGTGCGGAGGGCAGAACAGTGGGCCGATTCAGCCGAGCCGAGTTGAGTGACGCACTCCACCACTACGGTGCGCGCGTCGATCGATGTTCCGCATCGGGGGATTGGCGCCCGTTCGCGGATCTGTTCACCGTCGACGTCGAATACATCGAGCACGCATACGGCATCCTGCACGGCCGGGAAGCCGTTCGGTCCTGGATCGTCGACGTGATGGCACCGTTCCCTCAGATGCGACTCACACACGCGTGGGAGGCGTACGACGAGGAAAACGGCGCCATCGTCGTCGGAATCGACAACGTGCTCGACCACCCGACCGAGCCGGGCGTCGAGTTCGGCTTTATCAACGTTTCCCGGATGACGTACGCGGGCGACGGCCTGTTCTCGGTGCAGGAAGACGTCTACAACCCCGCGCGCGACGCTCCACGCGTGGTCGGCGAATGGCTCCGAGCAGGCGGAAAGCTATTGTGCCAACCGCGACTTCGGATGAAGCACGTTTTCGTGACGCCGCCGGTGAAGACCGTCGGCCAGGCGAGGTGACGCTACTGGAGCGACAGGCAACTCTGCAGAGTCTGGAAGTCGGCGGCGACGCCGGGGCCGCCGGTACAGGTCGGCCCGGTTACGCCGTTGATGGCGACCTTGGCGCCTGGACCTGCGATACCGAGCGAAAGGCCGGGCCGAACTCCGAGGGCTGTGACCTCGGCGCCCGGACCCATCGCGATCGCTGCGGGGCCGGACAGGTTCTGCGCAAGTGCGGATGCGGTACCGCCTGCGGTTGCGATTGCGAGGGCCAGTCCTGACGATCCGGCAGCCGAGGTCGCCACGCCATCGGTGCCGTATGCGGCCGCGGCGCTACCTGGCACGGCCGTCGCAGAACAACCGGAGACATTCGAGCTGTTCGTGACCAAGCCTGCCCCGGCTGACTGACATCCGGTCGGAGCGGCCGCAGCGGTCGTCGGGATTGCCAAGGCGGCAGCAGCGGTGACAAGTCCTCCGCCGACGATGATTGCCGCGGTCGATCGAGCCCTGTGTCGAGCCATTCCACTCTCCTATGCAAGTTTGCGTTCCAGCGGCAGCGCCGGGTCGCGTAGAGAGCGGTACCCAATCGGGGCCATGATCATGCGCCCGGGGCGAACCTGCCATCAGGAAACATCCGTCCATGGCGTGAAACCGCTGATCCGAAGAGGGACTTCTTGCCTGCGACCGTGACACGAACCGACATCGTGTAGGCCTGTTGACCCTGCTCGCGGTACACCGTCGACGTGATCGCATAGGTGACGCTGTCGGCGACCAGCTCTCGAGTCGTCGTCGACGAATTGTCGTCGGCATACGCCAGTTCGGCGTAGGTCGTCCCACGCTGCCACGCATCGAGTTGCTCGTCCGCCAGCCGACCGGCCACCTGCTTGTCCATGAGGGCAGCGTAGGCGAGTCGGGGCGCTGATTCACGGTATCGGAACCGCAGGCATTTCTGTAACGTGTTACAGATGGCGTTGGAGCAGACAGAGGCAGAACATCAGGCCGAGCTCGCCCGGCCGACCTCCTCGATACGTGAGGTCGGCCTGCTCCGAAGCGAACTGCAGGACTGGCTCACGGATCGCCTCGGCACGGCTGCGGATCCGATGGTCGACAATGTGGTCATCCCAGCTGCCAACGGCATGTCGAGCGAAACGATCGTCTTCGACGCCACCTGGCTCGAGGACGGCGAGCGGCAGCTCCATCCATTGGTTGCGCGGGTCGCTCCTGGTGAAACGACGATGCCGATCTTTCCGGCCTACGACATGGCTGCCCAGTTTCGAACGATGCGCGCCGTCGCCGACAATTCGTCGGTGCCGGTTCCGGCCACGTATTGGTCGGAGTCCGATCCAGCAGCGTTGGGCGGACCGTTCTTCGTCATGCAGCGGATCGAAGGTCTGGTTCCACCGGACGTGATGCCGTACAACTTCGGGTCCTGGGTCACCGAAGCAACCGACGACGAACGTGCACGGCTGCAACGCAACACCGTCGGCGTGCTTGCGGATCTGCATGCAATCGACCTGTCGCACTTCGACTTCCTCGGATCACCGCCGTCGGTCGCCGAAACAGCCATGCGTGATCACATTGCCGCACAACGCACTTACTACGAATGGGCGACCACAACCGGACCCCGCTCACCGCTGATCGAGCGGTGTCTCGACGAACTGTCCCGCACCTGCCCGACCGACGCCTCGCCTACCGTCTTCTCGTGGGGCGACGCGCGAATCGGGAACGTCATGTACCGGAACTTCGAGCCTGTCGCCGTACTGGATTGGGAAATGGCATCGTTCGGCCCCCGCGAACTCGATCTCGGATGGCTGATTTTCCTGCACCGATTCTTCGAAGATCTGACAACGCTCGCAGGTATGCCGGGACTGCCACGTTTCCTTCGGCGTGACGACGTTGCTCGCACGTACCGCGAACTGTCCGGACACACACCCCACGACCTGGACTTCTATGTCTTCTTCGCCGCGGTGCGGCAGGCAACGATCATGTTCCGTGTGCAGAGCCGAGCCATTCATTTCGGCCAAGCCGTCGTGCCCGACAATCCGGACGAGATGATCCTGCACCACGCGACGCTGGAAAAGATGCTCGCTGGAACCTACTGGACGGGTATCGCCTGATGCTGTCGCCGATGGACGACTTCCCGATACATCAAGTAGCGCAACCGATTCGACAGGTGGCAACCTCCGACCGGAACTTCTACGACCGCTACTATTTCAACTGCTATCCCGTCGGGGGAGAGCTGTTTCTCATCGTCGGGTTCGGGCAGTACCCCAATCTCGGCGTCGTCGACGGGTTTGCGGTACTCCGGCGCGGTGACGATCACATCGTCTTCCGAGCTTCGAAAGCCCTCGGTGCAGATCGGTCCGACACAACGGTCGGTCCGCTCCGAATCGAGGTTCTCGAAGGCTTGCAACGACTTCGGGTCGTGCTCGAAGCGGGTACCGCCGCAGACATCGCCTTCGACTTGACCTTCGACGCCGACGTTCCCGCGTTCGAAGAGCCGCGGCACTTTCGCCGCCAACTCGAGCGCGTCACCTTCGACACCGCGCGTTTCGTCCAGACAGGGACGTGGACAGGAGAATTGACGATCGGCGACGACAGGTTGGCGGTATCGCCCGAGACCTGGCGCGGCAACCGGGACCGGTCGTGGGGTGTGCGACCGGTCGGTGAACCCGAACCGGCAGGACGGCGCGCTGTCGACGGCGTGCAGAATTTCTTCTGGATCTACTCCGTGATGGCATTCGACGACTACTCGGTGTTCACCTTCGTGCAGGAGGACGAGCGGGGCAGACGAATCGTCGAAGACGCCACCCGGGTCTGGCCGGATCGAGAGCCCGAATGGCTCGGCCGTCCGGAGCACGAACTCGAGTTCGCCACTGGAACAAGGGATGTGACCGGCGCCGTGCTGAAGTTCGTGCCACCGGTGGGGGAGCCGATCACCGTGCGATGTGACCTGTTGCTCGCCAACTACATCGGAATCGGCACCGGCTACGGACTGGACGCAGACTGGCGACACGGCATGTGGCAGGGCGATCTCGTCGTCCAAGGGCTCCGCAAGACAGTCTCCGAGATAGACCCCGCATTGCGGATGTTCTGTCCGGTCGACCACCTGGCGCGGTTCGAACTACTCGAGGGCGGGCAGACCCACATCGGGACCGGTCTCTTCGAGGTCGGCGTGATCGGTCCGCACGACAAATACGGCTTCACCGGCTTCGTCGACGGCAAGAGCTGACACACGGCGGCGATCTAACCCCGCTCCAGTAGTGTTGCGTGTCATGGCAATCGGGGAGATGATTCGATTTCGAAACACGAGGTCGCGGGTTGGTGCATCCAAGGTAACCGCGGTACTCGCTGCGGTGGCCGCGACGTGTCTCGCCGCAGGTGGACCGACTGTCGCGAATGCGGTTCCGACGTCGTGTGCGGCCGGTTGGGAAGCCACGACCCTGGCGTCGGGTCTGGGTTGGATCGAGAACCTGGAATCCGACGGCAAGGGCGGCTTCTATCTCACCGGCGCCGACAACGGCGAGATCTATCACGTGAATTCGGAGCGACAGGTCTCAACACTGTTGCGTGGGCTCGACAAGCCCGCAGGGATCCGTTTGATCGGCGATCTGCTGTATTTCGTCACTGGCGACGATCCGACCCGGACAGTTGCCGACGGCACCTTGCAACGTCTCGATCTGAGCACCGGTGAGCTTACTGTCCTGCTCGAAGGGTTGTTCGGCCCCAATGGTCTACTTCTTCTGCCGGATGGCGATCTGCTCATCTCGCGACTCGATATTTTCGGTCCACCAACCGGCATCACACGCTACCGACCCGCAACCGGTGCCGTCACACCGTCGTGGTCGAAAGTTCAGCGTTCCAACGGCCTTGCGCTCTCCCCGGACGGAAACTCGTTCTACACCGGTGACGTCACTTCGACGATCATCCGAATACCTTTCGACGCACCGGACACGTCCACGGTGGTGTCGACCATTCCGAATTTGATAGCGCTGCCCGACGATATGCAGGCAACTGCCGACGGCAAGCTGTTCGTAGCCGACCACTTGGCAGGCGCGGTGTATCAAGTCGATCTCGCCACGGGGGAGTCGTGCAGCATTGTCACAGGGCTGACGAAGCCGAGCCCGATTCGGATTCCACCCGACGGCCCGACTTCGGTGCGCATCGCGGCGGATGGTGACGGCTGGGCGCTGTATGTCACCGCGTTCGACGGCACGCTCCGCAAGCTCGTTCCGCCGGCCAATGTTGACCTGACGCCAATAGGGGTGGAAACCGGTTAACGTGTGAGGCGACCCTGGAGGTGAGAGTGCAATACCGACCGGACTCGGCAGAATTGCTGACAACACTGGCCGACCTCCTCGACGACGTCCTCCTGCCTGCGCTGCCCAGTTCGCTGCAGCATCGCGCCAGGGTCGCGGCAAACGTCGTTCGGATTCTCGAACGCGAACAACGGCTTTCACCCGATGCCGATCAGCAGGCGCGAACTCGTTACGGCGCACTCCTCGGTCACGACGGCTCGGCAGCCGAACTTGCCGTAGAGCTCGGTGTGCTGCTCAGAGGCAATACCGACGGCGACCTCGAACGCGACGCCTGGCACGCGTTGGTCGACGTAGCGAGAGCCGATCTGGCCATCGCCAAGCCTGGTTACGACGGGTGGGAGGGCGAGTGAGCCAGAGCGGGACCGAGGCAGCTCACGACACCGTCGCAGGTATCGAACGTTTCCTCGGAGACCAGTTCGGTGGGACGTGGACGGTGTCGAACCTCGTTCCGGTCTCAGCGGGCGCGCGCAGGCGCAACGTCGTTCTGGATGCGGTCACAGCAGGTGAGCACCTCCGGCTGGTCGCTACGATCGTGCCGACGAACATCGAGCTGGTTCCCATCACAGCGGAAGCCGGGATCCGAGAACTTGCGCGCGACAACGGTGTCCCGGTGCCCCGAATCCACGCGGTCTGCACAGACCCGACCTACGTCGGAGCGTCGTTCCTACTGTCCGAACGCGTCGATGGCGAGACTGTCCCGCGCCGCGTGCTGCGGCTCGTCGAAGCCGAGGGAATCGGCAACCGGATCGCGGAGCAACTCGGCGTCGCGATGGGTCGGCTGCACTGTATCGATCCAGCGGTCGCAGGCTTTCTTCCCGGCGACGAAGACGCCGATCCTGCCTCGGCCGCACTGGCCGAACTCGATTCGGCCGTCGACCTGCTGCTCGCCGACAGGCCTGTGTTCGCTTTCGCCCTGCGTTGGCTCGAGCGGAACCTCCCCGGACCACCACCACGCCGGACGGTTGTTCACAACGACATTCGCAACGGCAACCTCATTGTCGGGCCCGACGGTCTTCGAGCCGTTCTCGATTGGGAAGGCGCGCGTTGCTGGGGGACCCAATGCGCGACGCTGCGTGGGCAGCCTTGCGGATGTGGCGTTTTCGGGAGGACACCCGCGAAATCGGTGGTTTCGCAGATCGCTCGATTTCGTCGCCGGCTACGAATCCGTCGGCGGGCTCTTCGATTCCGATCGATTTCATTGGTGGAAGGTGTTGTGCACGTTGTGGTGGGGCGTCGGATTGGCCAGTCAGGCCGCGGCACATCTCGACGGTACCGTCCGCGACATCGTGATGGCCGCGAGTGGTCGACGTGTGCCGGAAATCGAGTGGGATCTGTTGATGCTCACCAAACCCTGATCGGAGCACATCGGACATGGACCTCGACCTGCCGAGCGACCTCGTCGCCTATCTCGCCGAACTGGACGACTTCATCGAGCGCGAGATCGTTCCCCTCGAACAATCCGACGACAACATACGCTTCTTCGACCATCGCCGCGAAGATGCCCGAACCGACTGGGAGCGAGGTGGTTTGCCGACAGTCGAGTGGGAGGCGTTGCTCGCGGAAGCTCGCAGGCGCGCCGATGCCGCCGGACACCTCCGCTATCCGTTCCCGGCCGAGTTCGGCGGCAGAGACGGAACGAACCTCGACATGGCGGTCATCCGTGAGCATCTCGCCCGGCGTGGACTCGGGTTGCACTGCGACCTGCAGAACGAGCATGCAATCGTGGGCAACAACGTCGGATTGATGCTGATGCTCGAATACGGGTCCCCGCAGCAGAAGTCCGAGTGGATCGACCGATTGGCCTCCGGCACTGCCGGTTTCGCGTTCGGCATCACCGAACCCGAACACGGTTCCGATGCGACACACATGGAGACCAACGCAGTTCGCGACGGTGACGAGTGGATCATCAACGGCGAGAAGACCTGGAATACGGGCGTGCACGTCGCCGCCGCAGACCTCGTCTTCGCGCGAACGAGCGGCCGACCGGGCGATGCGGTCGGAATTACGGCCTTTCTGGTTCCGATGACGACGTCCGGCTTCGTGGTCGAGGAATACCTGTGGACGTTCAACATGCCGACCGACCATGCTCGGGTCTCCCTCACGGACGTGCGGGTGCCGCACGAGGCGATCTTCGGCGGCGAGGGACGTGGACTTGCGGTCGTGCAGCACTTCTTCAACGAGAACCGCATTCGTCAAGCTGCATCCAGTCTCGGAGCGGCCGAGTACTGCATCGATCGGTCGATCGAATACGCGAAGCAGCGCAAGCCTTTCGGCAAACCCCTGGCCGCCAACCAGGCGATCCAGTTCCCGATCGTCGAGCTCCGAACCCAATGCGAGATGCTGCGCACCCTCATCCACAAAACGGCATGGCTGATGGATCGTGATGGACCGTTCTCGCAGTCGGCGCAGGTGTCGATGTGCAATTTCTGGTCGAATCGGTTGTGCTGCGAGGCGGCCGACCGCGCCATGCAGATTCACGGCGGACTCGGCTACTCCCGTCACAAACCGTTCGAGCACATCTATCGGCATCATCGCCGATACCGCATCACCGAGGGCGCCGAGGAAATTCAGATGCGGCGCATTGCCGGCTATCTGTTCGGGTTCATGCCATCGGGAGCGCCGAAAGGTGTCGACCGATGACTAGCTCGTCCACCTAAGCCGCTGTCGCCATCAGATCGGTGGTTGTGCTGTGGTGTTCATCGAATCTCCCCGTTTCGATAGAACTGATGTTCGACAAACCTACCGCGACCCACCGACAGAAACTGATCGCCGAAACGTCCCCGCGGGGACGTCGAAACCGGCCCGACACGTCCCCGCGGGGACGCCTG
Source organism: Antrihabitans stalagmiti (assembly GCF_016482825.1). Lineage (GTDB taxonomy): Bacteria > Actinomycetota > Actinomycetes > Mycobacteriales > Mycobacteriaceae > Antrihabitans > Antrihabitans stalagmiti. The sequence goes on from NZ_JAEMNV010000001.1 coordinate 511,714, forward strand.
AATCGGGTCGACGTTTACGACCTCGTCAGCAGGGTGGCCCGCGTGATCAACCCCATCACCAGTGCCCAGAACGCCGAGCCGATACCAGCGATGGTGACGCCCGACGCGGCGATCACGAAGGTGACGGCAGCGGCTTCGCGGCCTCGCTCGTCGCGCAGACATGCCGCCAACGAGGACGCGAGCACGCCGAGCAGGGCAAGGCCGGCGACGGTTTCCACGATTCCGGTCGGCGCTGCGCCGACCATCGTGACGAGCGCCGCGGACCCTAGTCCGAGGACGAAGTAGGTCAGACCGGCCGAAACGGCGGCAATCCACCGCTTCTTCGGATCGGGGTGTGCGGCAGGTGCCGCCGCGAGTGCTGCGCTGATGGCCGCAAGATTGACAGCGTGCACACCGGCAGGCGCGGTGACGGCAGTGCCGATGCCGGTGACCGCCATCGACGACCGCCACGGAACCGTATAGCCGTAGGAGGCCAGCACAGCGCTGCCAGGAATGTTCTGCGACGCCATGGTGACGATGTAGAGCGGCAGCGCGATACCGATCGTCGCCTGCCACGTCCACTGCGGTGTCGTGAGGACGATCGAGGGCCCGAGGCGTGACGTGTCGACGTCGGAATCGCCGGTGATGATGCTTATGCCGATCACGACTGCGGCGGCGCCGAACGCCGCAGGAACGGCCCAGCGGGGAGAGAAACGCGTAATCAGCAGCCAAACCACAACGACGGGTGCGATGACAGCAGGATTGTCGGCGAACGCGGTCACCGGTTCGACACACAGCGGCAGGATCACCCCGGCAAGCATCGCCTGTGCCAACGACACCGGAATGGACGCGATCAAGGAACCGAGCTTGGACCAGATTCCGGTCGCCACGATGGCAAGACCGGTGACGACGAACGCACCGATTGCGGCAGGCCAACCGCCCGCGACAACGCCCGTGCCTGCGAGCAGCGCCGCGCCCGGAGTCGACCACGCGAGTGTGATCGGCATTCGGTAGCGGTACGCGAGGAACACGATTCCCACGGCCATCACCAGCGACATCGCGAAGAGGCCGGACGCCGCCTGAGCGGGCGTCGCACCGACCGACCGCAGACCCGCGAGGACCACGGCGAACGAACTGGTGAACCCGACGAGCGCTGTGACTATGCCCGCGCTGATCGGCTGAGACCGCTTGATGGTCGACGCAGTGTCATCCGGCACGAACGCCGAGTCTGCCACCCGACCTCAAGCCGTCGACACGGCACCGAAGGCACCGCCACGCGCAGCTTCGTCGATCCGGTTCCGGTCGTAGTTCAGCAACTCGGTGAGCAAAGCCTCGGTGTGCTCGCCGAGGAACGGTGCCCGGCGCACATCGGGTGGCGTCGAACCGACTCGTACCGGCGACGCGATGGTTGACATCGTTCCGAATGTTGGATGCTCTGTCTCGACGATCATTCCGCGTGCAACGGTCTGCGGATCCGCCAGCGCCTGTTCGACCGAATTGACCTCGCCGACGGGTACACCTGCATCCCGTAACAAGGTCAGCCAATCCGCGCGCTGTCGGGTCCGCAAGATCGAGTCGATGATCGTGCTGAGTTCGTTCGCATTCCTATGGCGATCGGCGAAGGTTCGGAACCTGTCATCGGCTGCCAGGTCCGGACGACCGAGTGCCCCCGCGAGGCGGTGCCAGAATTTGTCCTTCGGACACGCGATGACGAGCCAGCCGTCGGCGGCTTCGAACGTGCCGAACGGGACGAGCGACGGATGTGCCGAACGGCTGATGCGTTGCGGTTGGTAGCCCTCGTTGAGGTGCCAGACGCCGAGGTAGCTCAGCATGCTGATCGCCGTATCGAAAAGGCTGACGTCACAGTCCATGCCGACACCGTCGCGCCGGGCAGCAAGCAGACCCGACGTCAAGGCCAACGCAGCGACGTAGCCCGTCGAGAAATCGACGAGTGAGAGACCGGACTTCGTCGGCGGTCCGTCCGGTTCGCCCGTCACGTCCATCCAGCCGGCCATACCTTGCACGATGTAGTCGTATCCGGGCTCACGCATCCGTGGTCCGCTCATCCCGAAACCCGACAGCGAACAGCAGACGATAGCTGGATTGAGGTGGGCAACATCGGCGTAGCGCAGGCCGAGGGCGGCAGGCACGTCGCCCCTGAGATTGGAGTAGATGGCGTCGGCACCGACAACGAGGTCCGAGAAGACGGCCCTGCCTGCCGGTACGGCCAGATCGAGTGCGATCGACTTCTTGTTTCGGTTGAAGCTCTCGAAATAGAGCGAGTCGCCGTCGACGACATAGGGCGGCACTGTTCTCGACACGTCACCGCCGGTCTTCGGGTCTTCGATCTTGATTACTTCCGCACCGAGATCAGCGAGATGCAACGACCCGAACGGTCCTGCGCCGAACTGTTCGATCGCGAGAATTCGGACCCCTTCGAGAGGACGTGGCATGTCGCGTTTCCTTCCAATGGTCGTGTGACCAGCATCTTGTGAGATCCTCTGTTCGGCTGACACCGCGCCGCGCAGATCGCATGCTCGTCGAGTGTGCTGTGACGTACCGGCTGCCGGTCGGCCTCGTGTGGTAACTCGCACACGAGGCTGCCATACTCGGTGCCCTGTTCGGTCGTGACCGGAGCGCGGCTGATCTTGGTCGGGCAGTAGGCGGGGGTGTCTGCTGACCGGCGCGGATCAGGTGTGCGGGTTCGCGACACTGAGAAGAAGTAGGTTATGAGCAACGGAGATTCGCGGCGCGCTCAACGGCCCCCCAAGGGCGCGCGGGACAGAGTTCGCAGTCGCACCGGTCGCGGTGTGAAGACACTTCCGCAGCTACTGACGACGGCTGTCGAATCGTCACACGGCAACATCGCCGTCGTTTTCGACGGCCGAATCTTCACTTACGGCGATATCGACGACCGCTCGTCTCGACTCGCCCGCGTCCTCATCGAACACGGCGTCGGACCAGGCGACCTCGTCGCGGTCGGTCTGACGCGATCGGTGGAGTACGTCGTTGCGGTGTGGGCAATTGCGAAGTCCGGTGCAGCGTTCGTCCCTGTCGATCCACACGCGCCGCAGTCTCGGGTCCAGTTCCTTCTGCAGGATTCCTCGATCGAACTAGGCATCACCGTCGCCGCGCACCGGAACTACCTGCCCGGCGCCGCGGTGTGGATAACCCTCGACGACGAGTCGGACGCAGCCCGCATCGCCGCAGCGCCCGGCCATCCGGTGTCCAATCGGGAGCGACTGCGTCCGGCGCGGGTCGACGACCCCGCCTACGTGATCTTCACTTCCGGATCGACCGGCAGGCCGAAGGGTGTGGTTGTCACCCATACCGGACTTGCCGGATTGGTGTCGGCCGAACTTGCGCACTACGGCGTCACGTCGGCGTCGCGGGTACTGCACGTCTGCGCACCGACCTTCGACGTCTCGGTACTGGAACTTCTGCTGGCGTTCACCTCCGGTGCGGCGTTGGTGATCGCTCCTTCGACGGCGTTCGGCGGCGACGAACTGGCGGAACTGCTCGCGACCGAAGCGGTGACCCATCTGCTCATCACTCCCGGCGCCCTGGCGACGGTGTCACCCGACGGACTGGACGACCTCATGGCGGTCGTCGCAGTCGGTGACACGTTCGGCCCGGATCTGGTAGCCAGATGGGCACCGGGGCGCTCGTTCTTCAACGGCTACGGACCGACCGAAGCCACCATTCTGGCGGTGCGAAGTGCACCGATCGCGGTCGGTGCACCGATCACGATCGGCATGCCGATACCCGGTGTCGTCGGACTCGTCCTGGATCGCCGACTTCGGCCGGTTCCTGCCGGTGTGGTCGGCGAGCTCTATTTGGGTGGACCCCAACTTGCCCGTGGATATCAGGGCAGGCCGGCCTTGACCTCCGAACGATTCGTCGCCAATCCGTTTGCCACGGCAGGGGAGGATCTCGCAACGGCGGGCTCGCGCCTGTATCGCACGGGCGACCTGGTGCGGCAGAACTCGGACGGGAATCTGGAGTACCTGGGGCGCAGCGACTTTCAGGTCAAGATTCGTGGTCAGCGGATCGAACTCGGCGAGATCGAACGGACACTGCTCGCCGACGAATCCATAGCGCAGGCTGTGGTTGTCGCCCACTCCGACAGTGGCGGCCGACAAAGCCTCGTCGCCTACGCGGTCGCGGCGGCAGACAGTGTGCTCGACCAGGATTCGGTGCTGTCCGCTGCGGCGACGTTCCTGCCTGCGTACATGGTTCCCGACATCGTGGTGCCGTTGGCGACGCTACCGCTGACGGCGAACGGCAAGGTGGACCGAAAAGCGTTGCCTGCGCCTGTATTCGCAAGTGAAGTCGAATATCGCGCTGCCGAGAGCGATGTCGAGCAACTCCTCGCAGAGGTGTTCGCGGATGTGCTCGGGGTCGACAAGGTCGGCCTCGACGACTCCTTCTTCGCCCTCGGCGGCGATTCGATCGTCTCCATCCAATTGGTGTCGCGCGCCAAGGCTCGCGGACTGCACTTCACACCGAAAGACGTGTTCGAACACAAGACGGTTGCCGGATTGATCGAGGTTGCAACCCGACCCGAGTCGTCCGATGTCCTCGTCCTCGAGGAGCTTTCCGGTGGTGGCATCGGGTGGCTGCCATTGCCGCCGAGCGCTGCAGCACTCGTGGCCGGGGACGATCTGTCGCCTTACAGCCAATCCGTCGTGGTCGAGTTGCCGCTCGGCATCACGTCCGCGGATCTGACGACGATATTGGCCGCTGTCGTCGACCGGCACGACATGTTCCGGTCGGTGTTGGTTCGAGACGATGCTCGTGGCTGGGGACTGCAGACCGCCGCACCTGGAACCATCGCTGTGGCTGGACTCGTCACCCGGGTACAGGCGACGCAGGCTGTTTCGACCGAAGTCGCTTCGGCCGAAATCCGTGCTGCCGCAGACCGACTCGATCCGACATCGGGGCCGATGGTCCAGTTCGTCTGGTTCGACGGCGGTACCGACCGATCCGGCCAGCTCGCCATTGTTGCGCACGACTTGATCATCGATGGTGTGTCGTGGCGAATTGTGCTGCCGGACTTGGCTGTTGCCGCCGAACACGTGGCAGCACGCCGCCGACCGACCCTCGAGCCCGTACCAACGTCGATGCGACGGTGGGCCCACGCCCTGGCCGACGACGCGCTGACACCTGCTCGCGTCGCGGAATCGGCCTGGTGGCGTTCGGCACTCGCGGTACCGGATCCGCTCCTCGGACCTCGCAGCTTCGACCAGAGCATCGACGTCGCCGCTGCCGTCGCACGGCTCGAGGTCGCGGCTCCCGCAGACATCACCGACGCCGTGCTGAAGGTGGCACCCACAATTTTCGGTGGGGGCGTCAACGACGGTCTGCTCGCTGCGCTGGCAATCGCGTTGGCGGCGTGGCGTGCAGAACGCGGGGTGCACGAGCGATCGGCGCTGATTCAGCTCGAAGGCCATGGTCGTGAAGAGCAGGTAGTGCCCGGCGCAGACCTCGCACGGACCGTAGGACCCTGCACGACAGCTTTTCCCGTTGCCTTCGATCTGTCGACCGTCGATGTCGACGATGCGCTGCGCGGCGGACTCGCGGTTGGCCGGGCCATCAAGGTGGTCAAGGAAACGTTGCTTGCAGTCCCCGACAAGGGCCTCGGCTACGGTCTGCTGCGCTACTGCAATACCGACACGGCGACCGAGCTGGCCCAATTGCCCGATGGGCAAGTCAGTTTCAACTTTCTGCCCCACGTGTCGCAGACGAAATCGACGGACAGCACCGCTGCGCCATGGACGCCGACGGATGTGCTCGGCGCCGCCGAAGCTCACGGCGACTCGGACATGCCTGCAGGCAAAACGATCGACATCGACGCAAGCGTGTCCGACTCCCCGTCGGGCACCGTGCTGTCCGCCACCTTCACCTACGCATCGAAGCTGCTGTCGCACAACGACGTCGAGCGTCTCGCTGAATTGTGGATCGAAGCGCTACGCGGTGTGGCACACCACTGCCGGACGCCCGGCGCGGGCGGTCTGACTCCGTCGGACGTACCTCTCGTCGCGGTGGACCAGGCCGATCTCGAACGATTCGAAGCCCGCTACGAGGGCGTCGTCGACGTGTGGCCGTTGGCACCACTGCAGTCGGGGTTGTTGTTCCACGCGATGCTCGCCGCAACCTCGGTCGATGCCTACTCGATCCAAGCTGCACTCCAGCTGAGCGGCACGGTCGACGCACCGCGATTGCGGTCTGCGGCACAGGGTGTGCTCGACCGGTATCCAACACTGCGAACAGCTTTCGTCACAACCGACAGTGGCACGCCGGTGCAACTTGTCCTCGACCCGGTCGCCGTGCCGTGGCGTGAGGCCGATCTTTCCGATCTCGATCCGGCGCAGCGCGACGACGCCCTGGCAACGTTGTCGACGCAGGAGCGAACCACCCGCTTCGACGTCGCTACGCCGCCGTTGATTCGCTTCGTGCTGGTACGGCTGACCACGACCGAATCCGTGCTCGTCGTCACCAACCACCACATCTTGCTCGACGGCTGGTCCATGCCGCTGCTGCTTGCAGATCTGCTGACCCTCTACGCGACGAACGGGGACACCGCCGTCCTGCCGAGGGTGCGTCCGTACCGTTCCTATCTGGCCTGGCTCGCCGGGCAGGACGCAGCCACGTCGATCAGGAGCTGGACCGATGCACTTCGGGGTGCCGAGCCGACCGTGCTGGCACCGGTGGATCCGCGGCGTGAGCTGAGCGACCTCGGTGACAGCGTCACCATCGACGTAGCCGACTCGTTGACCGAGACCCTGAACGCCCGTGCCGCGCAGTGGGGACTCACGCTCAACACCGTCGTGCAGTCCGCGTGGGGAATCCTGCTCGGCCGCCAACTCGGCCGAGACGACGTCGTATTCGGCGCAACGGTATCCGGCCGTCCGCCTGCTCTTGCAGGCGTCGAATCGATGGTCGGACTGTTCATCAATACGCTTCCCGTTCGGATCCGCTTCGACGCGAACGAGACGATCGAAGTGCTGCTTGCGCGGGTCCAACGCGAACAGGCAGCGCTGCTCGAGCATCACTACGTGGCATTGCCGGATATCGTCGCCGCGACGCCGGGGGAGGTCGCGTTCGACACCTTGACGGTCTTCGAGTCGTATCCGGTCGACACCCGCGGACTCGCCGAGCATGCCGATGCCATTGCAGGCCTTGCGATTACCGACGTGCAGACAGATGGCGCGACCCACTACCCGCTGACACTGATAACAACGGTCGACAACGGCGTCCAACTGCATCTGCGCTACCTCACCGACATCTTCGATGCCGAGACCGTCGAGACGTTCGGACAGCGGCTCGTTCGTATCCTCGAGGCGATTGCCCACAATCCGTCGAATGCAGTCGGCGACATCGACGTGCTCGACAACGCCGAGCGTGGCGAGTTGACCCAGGTCGCCGGACCACCAGGGACCGACCCTGCACCGTTGCCACGACTGCTCGAGGCGGCTGTGGCAGCGAACCCCGACGGTATTGCCGTCCGCTACCAGGGCCGCGAACTCACCTACCGAGATCTCGACCGGCGATCCAATCAGCTTGCTCGTGAACTGATGTCACGTGGCGCAGGTCCGGAAACCTACGTCGCTTTCGCGCTCGAAAGATCCATCTCGTCGATCGTGGCAACGTGGGCGATAGCGCGAACGGGCGCCGCGTTTGTGCCCGTCGACCCGTCCTACCCCAGCGACCGCATCGCGCACATGCTCGCCGACTCCGACGCGATCGTGGGATTGACGGTCCGCGCACACCTCGATGGCCTCCCGCAGACGCTGCCGTGGCTCGATCTCGACTCGCTCGAACTCGACGAACTGCTGTCGCGACACTCTCCGGATGCCATCGCCGACAACGGGTTTGCCACGCCGCTGCGATCCGAGCACCCGGCCTACATGATCTACACCTCCGGCACCACAGGCGTCCCGAAGGGCGTCGTCGTCACCCACGACGGTCTCGCGAACTTCGCAGCTGAGCAGACAGCCCGATACGGCCTCACAGCGAATGCGGTCACGTTCGCGTTCGCCTCGCCGAGCTTCGACGCTTCGGTGCTCGAACTGCTCCTTGCCGTCCCCGCCGGAGCAACGATGGTCGTTGCACCACAGGACATGTACGGCGGCGAGCAGGTCGCGCAACTGCTTGCAGCCGAGCGCGTTACGCATGCCTTCTTCACCCCGGCGGCACTCGCAACGATCGATCCTTCGAGGCTGGTCGACCTCCGGGTCGTCGTCGCCGGCGGCGAAGCCTGCCCGCCGGAGTTGGTGACGCAGTGGAGTCGACCCACGTTCTTCAACGGCTACGGGCCGACCGAGACAACGATCATGACCAACATCAGCGCACCACTGCTGCCTGGTCGGCCGGTGACGATCGGCGGCCCGATTCGAGGCACCCGCTCGCTGGTACTCGACGCGCGCCTGCGCCCGGTTCCGATCGGAGTCGTCGGCGAGCTCTATCTGTCGGGGCCGCAACTCGCGCGGGGTTATCACAGCAGGCCGGGACTCAGCGCAACCAGGTTCGTGGCCGATCCGTTCGCGGGGGAGGCGTCAGGACCTGGAAATCGGCTGTACCGCACCGGCGATCTGGTGCGCTGGACCCCCGATCTCGCGCTCGAATACCTCGGCCGCTCGGACTCGCAGGTGCAGTTGCGCGGGTTCCGTATCGAACTGGGTGAGGTCGAATCGTGCCTACGCCTCATCGACGGTGTGGCGCAGGCGGTTGCCGTCGTCCGCACCGATCCGCAGACCGGCGACAAGCTGGTCGGATACGTTGTCGCCGAGCCCGGTGCCCAACTCGAAGCCAGCGGGCTGAAGGAGCATGTGGCCGGGTTCCTCACCGGCTACATGGTGCCCGACATCGTCGTCGTGCTGGACGCGATGCCGCTCACGCCGAACGGCAAACTGGACCGTAAAGCTCTGCCTGCGCCGACTTTTGCCGGCGAAGCGAAGTTCCGCGCCGCCGAATCCGATGTGCAACGCGTGCTGGCCGAGGTCTTCGCCGAGGTACTCGGCGTGGCACGGGTCGGACTCGACGATTCGTTCTTCGCCCTCGGTGGCGACTCGATCGTCTCGATTCAGCTCGTGTCTCGTGCGAAGACCCGCGGAGTGACGATCACGCCGCGAGACGTATTCGAACAGAAGACGGTCGCTCGGCTCGCGGTAGTGGCAACGGCGGTCGGAGCCGCCGAACCGACACTGCTGCAAGAACTTCCCGGGGGCGGCGTCGGCGCAATGCCACTCACCCCGATCGTTCGTTCGATGGTCGACGCACCGGGCGGGTTCGGCCGCAATTGCCAGACGATGGTCGTCGATCTTCCCGCAGGAATCACCCGACCCGTGCTCGTCGCGACGATCGGCGCCGTCGTAGATCACCACGACATGCTCCGATCCAGCCTCGCTCCGGCCGAGGGTGCGCTGGTGACCGGCGCCCCCGGGAGCGTCGATGTCGACAACCTGTTGACGCGCATCGACATTGCAGTCGATAGGGACGCGAATTCGATCGGCTCTGCTGCGTTGGACGACGCGATGGGCAGACTCGATCCTGTCACCGGCGTGGTGGTGCAGTTCGTGTGGTTCGACCGGGGTAGTGATCGCGCAGGCCAGTTGCTGATCGTCGCGCATCACCTCGTCGTCGATGGAGTTTCCTGGCGAATTCTGCTGCCCGACTTCGCAGTCGCGTGGGCACAGGTGACCGCTGGACGCGCACCAGACCTTGCGCCCGTCGCGACCTCGATGCGGCGGTGGGCCCACGCGTTGCGCGAATTGGCAACATCGGCGGATCGCATCGCCGAGTTGTCCTGGTGGCGTTCGGCATTGGCCGGGCCGGATCCGCTCTTCGGCGCCCGACCGTTCGATCCTGAGATCGACGTCGTCGCGACGGTCGAACGGATTCAGGTTGCAGTGCCGCCCGATGTGACTGCGGCACTGGTGAAATCGATTCCCGGACTGTTTCACGGCGGCGTCAACGACGGACTGCTCGCGGGGCTCGGCATCGCCATTGCACAGTGGCGACGCGAACGTGGCGTATTCGAGTCGTCGGCGCTGGTGCAACTCGAAGGCCACGGCCGCGAAGAGGGTGTCGTTCCGGGCGCGGAGCTGTCCCGCACGGTCGGTTGGTTCACCACGGTGTTCCCAGTTCGCCTCGACCTCGGCGATATCGACCTCGACGATGCCCTCGCAGGTGGTGTCGCCGCCGGTCGTGCGGTGAAGGCGGTCAAGGAATCGTTGTTGGCGATCCCCGACAAGGGACTCGGCTACGGGTTGCTGCGCCACGTGAACACCGACACCGCAGCCGAACTCGCAGCCCTGCCCGATGGCCAGATCAGCTTCAACTACTTCGGACAGGTACTTCTCGGCGACCAAGAAGACGCGAGCAGCGTCGCGTGGGCACCGTCGTCCGCGCTCGGCGCGTTGACCGCTCCCGGCGATGCGGATGCCCCAGCCAATAAAATAGTCGACATCAACGCCGTCGTGACCGACTCCGGTGACGGACCCGCTCTCGGTGCCACGTTCGCCTACGTGTCGACTCTGTTGTCGCGCAACGAGGCCGAGCGATTGGCAGAGCTGTGGGTGCAGGCGCTGGCCGGGTTGGCAGCTCACGTTCGCACACCGGATGCCGGCGGGCGGACACCGTCCGACCTCTCGCTGGTCACGATCGACCAAAACGAACTCGAGCTACTCGAGTCGCGCTATCCGAGGCTCGCAGACGTCTGGCCGCTGACGCCGCTGCAGTCCGGTCTGCTGTTCCACGCCATGCTGGCAGAGACGTCCGTCGACATGTACTCGGTGCAGGTCGTGCTGACACTGTCGGGCGTCGTCGACGTCGAACGTCTGCGGGTCGCCGCGCAGGTGTTGCTCGACCGCTACCCGAATCTGCGCACCGGTTATCTCCCGAACGACAGGGGAGAGGTCCGCCAGGTCGTCGTCGACGATCTCGAAGTGCCCTGGCATGCAATCGATCTGAGTGCTATCGAGGACGACGCCGAACGCGAGTCGGCATTGGCCGATGTGCTCGCGACAGATCAGGCGACCAATTTCGACATGGCCGCGCCACCGTTGCTCCGGTTCACACTTGTGACCGTCACCTCGGACACGTACCGGCTCGTCATGTCGAATCACCATGTGCTGCTCGACGGCTGGTCGATGCCGCTACTGCTCAAAGATCTCCTGGTGCTGTACGCGACGAGAGGCGACACGACGTATCTCGAACGTGTGCGCCCGTACCGCTCCTACCTGAACTGGCTGGCCGAACAGAATCCCGCGGCGTCACTGCAGGTGTGGGCAGAAACTCTCGACGGCGTCGAGCCGACGCATGTCGCACAGGCGAACGCGGACACGGCAGTCACAACGAGAACCGAACGGGTCGAACTCTCGCTGGAGCCCGAGCCGACAGCTCGGTTGACGGCACTCGTCGGGCAACTCGGCGTCACCCTCAACACTGCGACCCAGGCGGCGTGGGGTGTGCTGCTCGGCCGAACGACAGGACGCGACGACGTCGTGTTCGGCACAACCGTGTCCGGTCGACCACCACAGCTGCCGGGCGTGGAGACCATGGTCGGCCTGTTCATCAACACACTGCCCGTACGGGTTCGACTCGATCCCGACGAAACGGTGGAAAGTCTGCTGGTCCGCCTGCAGCACGAGCAAGCGGCACTGCTCGACCATCAGTACGTCGGACTCGCCGACATCCAGCGCGAGATCGGGGTCGGCGGTCTGTTCGACACGCTGACCGTCTTCGAGTCGTATCCGGTCGACACCGCCGGACTCGCAGAGACCGCCGGTGCGATCGACGGGATGAGCATCGACGGCGTCGACTCCAACGACGCGCCGCACTACCCGATGTCGATCCTGATCTCAGGGGGACCGCAGCTGCAGATCTCGCTGGAGTATTTGCAGTCGATGTTCGACGCCACAGGTGTGGCGGCGGTCGCCGAGCGGTTCCTGCGCATACTGTCCTCGTTCGCCGACGACGCATCGGTTTTGTTGGGGGACATCGATATCGCCTCCCCGCAAGAGCACGCGGAGCTGCTCGCCGCAAGCGGTCGGGAGGTCGCGCCCCTGGTCGAGCCCGAGTCGTTGGGCGCACTGTTCGATGCAGCCGTGCGGTACTCGCCGGACTCCGCCGCAGTGGTTTTCGACGGAACATCGCTCACCTATGCCGACCTCGCCGCGCGCTCGAACAGGCTTGCGCGACATCTGATGTCGGTCGGCGTCGGTCCTGAGGACATCGTCGCCGTCGCTCTGCCACGATCGATCGACCTGGTGGTTGCAATGGTGGCGATCACGAAGGCAGGCGGCGCCTACCTACCTGTCGATCCGTCCGCACCCCGAGATCGCCTGGAATTTATGCTCGCCGACGCCGCCCCCGTCTGTGTGATCGCGTATGCGGGCGGGTCCACTCGCGATAGCGCAGGCACCGTCGTGACTATCGATGTTCTTGACCTGTCGGACTATTCGTCCGCGCCCGTCACCGACGCCGACCGCACCCGACCCGTTCGCGTGGACGATGCGGCATACGTCATCTACACCTCGGGATCGACGGGGCGCCCGAAGGGCGTCGTTGTCACACACGCGGGCATCGCAGGACTTGTTGCCGCTGAGCGCAGCCACTTCGACGTCACCGCGACGTCGCGGGTATTGCAGGTGTGTGCACCGAGTTTCGACGTGTCGATGCTCGAGATGACGCTCGCATTGACCTCGGGGGCGGCATTGGTCGTCGCACCCGCCGATGTCTTCGGCGGTGACGACCTCGCCGAACTGCTTGCGGCGCAACGTGTGAGCCACATGCTGATTACGCCCGCCGCGCTGGCGACAGTGCCTGCAGCAAACCTGCCCGACCTGTCGACCGTCGTCGTCGCAGGCGACAGCTTCGGACCCGACCTGCTCGAGCGCTGGGCAACGGGACGCCGCTTCGTCAACGGCTACGGTCCGACCGAGGCGACCATCATTGCCACGAGCAGTGCTGTGCTGCAACCCGATTCGCAGATCGTGATCGGAGCGCCCGTCCCCGGTGTCGCTGCACTCGTCCTCGATGCTCGGCTTCGCCAGGTGCCGCCCGGCGTGGTCGGCGAACTGTATCTCGGCGGTCCGCAGCTTGCTCGCGGCTATCACGCCCGGCCAGGTCTCACCTCGGAACGCTTCGTAGCGAACCCCTTCCACGCCTTCGGTGTTGCCACATCCTCGTACGGCACTCGCCTCTATCGGACCGGTGACCTGGTTCGCCGCTCTGCCACAGGCGAATTGGAATACGTGGGGCGTAGCGACTTCCAGGTGAAGTTGCGTGGCTTCCGCATCGAACTCGGTGAGATCGAGGCACAACTTGGCCGGATCGACGGAGTTGCACAGGCAGTAGCGCTCGTACGCACCGATACGTCCGCGCCCGATCGACTTGTTGCCTATCTCGTGCCGGTCGCCGGTGTCACCCTCGAGCCGGCGGCTGCGACAAGATTCGTCGCCGAGTTCTTGCCGACGCACATGGTTCCCGATGCTGTGGTCGTGCTCGATGCGCTGCCGTTGACGGCCAACGGCAAAGTGGATCGCAGAGCGCTGCCTGCGCCGGTGATCGACGGCCCGGAGACCTTCCGAGCGGCGGAGACCTACGTCGAGCTTGTGATCGCGGAGGTGTTCGCCGAGGTTCTCGGTGTAGCGCAGGTCGGCCTCGACGACTCGTTCTTCGCGCTCGGCGGCGACAGCATCGTCTCGATCCAACTGGTGTCGCGGGTGAAGGTTCGCGGCGTTGTCATCACACCGCGAGAGGTCTTCGAACACAAGACAGTCGCCGCACTGGCGGAGATCGCACGGCTTGTCGACGAGTCTGCGGCAACGCTGTTGCAGGAACTTCCGGGCGGCGGGATCGGGTGGATGCCGCTGACGCCGATCGCGCGTGCGATGGTCGATGGTCCAGGCGGCTTCGCCCGCAACAGTCAGACGATGCAGCTTGTGCTGCCGAGTGGAATCGACAGGGCTGCCCTCGTGCAGACGATCACAGCCGTCGTCGACGGTCACGATGTGCTGCGGTCGCGGCTGGTGCACGACGACGACCGCGGCTGGGGACTCGAGACAGGTGTGCGGGGGAGCGTCGACGTCGACGCAGCTGTCACACGGATCGAATTGGCCACCACTGGTTCGGCCACCACCGGTACCGAGAGCATCGGCTCCGTTGCCGGCGAAGCCTTGGACGTCGCACTCGGCCGCCTCGATCCGCTTGCGGGTGTGATGACGCAGTTCGTGTGGTTCGACCGTGGCCCGGCGCAGTCCGGATATCTGCTCGTCGTCGCCCACCACCTTGTGATCGACGGCGTGTCCTGGCGGATCATCGTGCCGGACCTGATGTCTGCGTGGGGACAACTCACGTTCGGACACGACCCGGCTGTTGCGCCGGTCGGTACGTCGATGCGCCGCTGGGCACACGCCCTCGTCGACGAAGCGCACAGCGAAGCACGCGTCGCCGAGCTAGGGATGTGGCGGTCGATCCTGTCGGGCTCCGATCCGATCCTCGGTCGTCGCGCTTTCGACCGCTCGCTCGACGTCGTCGAGACGGTCCGTCGGCTCGATGTCGTTGTGCCCGAAGATGTCACGGCGGCTCTGACGACGACGATTCCGCGGCTGTTTCGCGGTGGCGTGAACGATCCGCTGCTGGCGGGACTTGCTTTGGCACTGGTCACATGGCGCGCAGATCGTGGCGTCATCGAACCGACCGCACTCGTGCAACTCGAAGGCCACGGTCGCGAAGAGGATGCCTTCCGGGCTGGTTCGGCGCCAGCTCTGTCGGCGGACCTGTCGCGCACGGTCGGCTGGTTCACGACGGCGTTTCCGGTGCGGCTCGACCTGAGCGGTATCGATGTCGACGATGCATTCCGGGGCGGTGCGGCTGCGTCCGACGCGATCAAAGCGGTCAAGGAGCAGTTGCTTGCGATACCCGACAAGGGACTCGGGTTCGGTTTGCTACGCCGGCTCAACAGCGACACCGCCTCGGAGCTAGCGCAGTTCGAGAGTGGTCAGATCAGCTTCAACTACCTTGGCCAGGTTGGCATCGGTGACGCCCAGACCACGTCCGACGTCCTCGACTGGACGCCCGCCGACGGGTTGGGTGAGCTGACTGCCCGTGGCGACGCGGACATGCCTGCGAACAAGATCATCGATATCAACGCGATCGTCACCGGATCTGCCGACGGCACAACCGGTCCGAGCCTCGGTGCGTCGTTCGCGTACGCCTCGGACGCGATCGCCGAGTCGGACGTTGCCGACCTCGCGAACCTCTGGGTAGCTGCGTTGACAGCACTCGCGACACAGGTCCAGTCGCCGACAGCGGGTGGACTGACCCCCTCCGACCTGACGCTCGTGTCGCTGCGCCAGCACGAAATCGAACGGTTCGAGGCGGACTACCCAGCGGTGACTGACATTTGGCCGCTGGCACCGCTGCAGTCCGGGCTGTTGTTCCACGCCCTGCTTGCCGAGACGTCGCTCGATGCGTATTCGGTTCAGGTTGTCCTGACGCTGTCCGGCACCGTCGATGCCGTTCGATTACAGGCCGCCGCACAGGGATTGCTCGACCGACATGCCAATCTACGAACAGCCTTCGTCGGCGCCGACGACGGTACATCGGTACAGGTCGTCGTCGACCAGGTGGACGTCCCATGGCGCACAGTCGATCTGAGCGCGGTAGAAGGAGATGGGCAGCGATCGGCCCTGGCGGAGGTGCTGTCCGCGGACCGCGCGACCCACTTCGACGTCACCCGACCGCCGTTGCTGCGATTCGCTCTCGTCACCCTCGGCCCCGACGAATCGGTCCTCGTGGTCACCAACCACCACATCCTGCTCGACGGCTGGTCGATGCCGTTGTTGTTGAAAGATCTGCTGTCGCTGTACGCAACTTACGGCGACACCCGAATGCTGCCCCGGGTCCGGCCGTATCGCTCCTACCTCGCCTGGTTGGCCGAACAGGACCGGCACACCGCGGAGGAGGCGTGGGCTCGAGCATTGGCCGGCGCGAGTGCGACGCTGATCGCACCGGGCGACCACAATCGTGAACTCGGTTCCTTTGCAGAGGATCTCACCGTCGATCTGGCGGAGGATGTCACAGCCGAGCTGACCACCCTGGCGGGTGAGTGGGGGGTCACGCTCAACACGATCGTGCAGAGCGCATGGGGAATTCTGTTGAGCCGCCTGCTCGGTCGTGACGACGTCGTGTTCGGCGCGACGGTATCCGGTCGTCCTGCAGGTCTGCCCGGCGTCGAGTCGATGGTCGGTCTGTTCATCAACACACTGCCAGTTCGCATCCAGGTCGACCCGGCGGAGACGATCGAGGCGTTGCTGCACCGCGTCCAGGGTGAGCAGGCGGCGTTGCTCGATCACCACTATCTGGCATTGCCCGACATCGTTGCTGCCGCGTCGTCCGAGATCGTGTTCGACACGTTGACGGTCTTCGAGTCGTACCCGATCGATCACAAGGGCCTCGCTGCCCAAGCCAGCGCGATCGACGGTATGGCACTCACCGGCGTGCGAATGTCGGACGCGACCCACTACCCGTTGACGCTCATCACGACCGTCGATACCCGGGTCCACCTCGAATTGCGCTATCAGAGTGCGCTGTTCGACGAATCGACGATCGCGACGTTCGGTCGGCGGTTACTCGCGATCCTGCAAGCAGTCGTCGCCGATCCCACTCTGCGCGTCGGCGACATCACGCTGACGACCGCGGCCGAACGTGCAGTTCTCGAGAACGTTCGAGGCCCGGCCGGGGTACCTGTCGCGACGCTTCCGCAGCTGCTCGACGCGGCCGTCTCGGCGAACGCCGACGGATCTGCCGTTCGGTTCGACGGCAACGACATCACCTACCGCGAACTCGATCGGCGGTCGAATCGAATTGCCCGCGAACTGATCTCGCTCGCTGTCGGACCGGAGTCCTACATCGCGGTCGGGATCGAGCGATCGATCGAGTCCGTCGTAGCGGTGTGGGCGATCGCCAAGACCGGTGCCGCATTCCTCCCCGTCGACCCGGCGTATCCGACGGATCGAGTTGCACGCATGCTCCACGATTCGCAGTGCGCAGCCGGACTCACCGTATCCACGCACCGCGATGCGCTGCCTGCCGCAACCCGCTGGTTCTCCCTCGATGATCCCGAATTCGTTGCGCGCGTTGCCGAACACTCGGCAGATCCGATCACCGACGACGACCGCACGGCCGCTGTGCACGACACACACGCCGCGTACGTCATCTACACATCGGGCTCCACCGGTGTGCCGAAGGGCGTCGTCGTCACCCATGCCGGTCTCGCCAACTTCGCCGCCGAGCAGCGAGCCCGATACAAGGTCGTTCCAGCATCGCGGACACTGCATTTCGCGTCGCCGAGCTTCGACGCCGCCGTGCTCGAGCTTTTGCTTGCCGTACCTACCGGAGCAACGATGGTCGTTGCGCCGCAACAGCTCTACGGCGGTGACGAGGTCGAAACGCTGCTCGCCGACGAGCGTGTCACCCACGCCTTCTTCACACCCGCAGCGTTGGCGACCATCGATCGCACACGGTTGACCGCGCTCGAGGTCGTCGTCGCGGGCGGTGAAGCCTGCACACCCGAACTGGTTCGGCAGTGGGCAGCGGCGGACCCGAACGCCACACCGCGGCTGTACAACGGCTACGGACCCACCGAGACCTCCATGATGACGAACATCAGCGACCCGCTGGTGCCGGGACGCGACATCACCATCGGCGGGCCGATCCGGGGGGTCCGCGCGCTCGTACTCGACTCGCGCCTACAGCCGGTTCCGATCGGAGTGGTCGGCGAATTGTATTCGGGCGGTCCACAATTGGCGCGCGGCTACCTGAGCCGCCCAGCGTTGACAGCGCAACGCTTCGTCCCCGACCCCTACGGCACCGACGGTGCCCGGCTCTACCGCACAGGCGACCTCGTCCGCTGGACGGCCGACTGGTCCCTCGAGTACCTGGGACGCGCGGACTCCCAGGTGAAGGTTCGTGGCTACCGCATCGAACTCGGTGAGATCGAATCTGCGCTGGCTGCGTACGACGGTGTGCGCCAGGCGGTTTCCGTCGTCCACAACGACTCAATGACCGGGGACCGGTTGGTCGGCTATGTCGTACCGACAGCCGATGCGACCATCGATCCCGATCGAGTGCGCAGCAACGCGGCCGAATTGCTGCCCGCGTACATGGTGCCGGACGTCGTCCTCGTCCTGGACTCGATACCGTTGACGCCGAACGGCAAGCTCGACCGAAAAGCGCTGCCCGCACCGGTATTCGGCAGCACAGCCGAGTTCCGGGCAGCCGAGACCTACCTCGAATCGGTGATCGCCGAAGTTTTCGCCGAGGTTCTCGGTGTTCAACGAGTCGGGCTCGACGATTCGTTCTTCGCATTGGGCGGCGACAGCATCGTCTCCATACAGTTCGTCTCCCGCGCCAAGGCTCTCGGTGTCGTACTCACGCCGCGACAGGTGTTCGAACACAAGACGGTTGCACGACTCGCGGAGGTCGCACAGCTTGCCGACGAGTCGGCAACCGTTGTCCTGCAGGAGCTTCCCGGTGCAGGTGTGGGCTGGATGCCGCTGCTGCCGGTAGCGCACGCACTCGTCGAAGGAACCGGTGGGTTCGCCCGCAGCAACCAATCGATGATCGTCGACCTACCGGTCGGGATCGATCGAGCTGGTTTGCTAACGACTATCGGGGCGGTAGTCGAGCAGCACGACATGCTGCGGTCGCGGCTCGTCCACGACAACCACCGGGGCTGGGGCCTGCAGACCGTTCCATCAGCTGGTTTCGACGTTAGTCAGCTGCTGACCCGCGTCGGAGTCGATCCAGGACTCGATGGTGCTGCCAAGACCGAAATAGCCTCCGCCGCACTCGATGCCGCACTCGGTCGCTTCGATCCGGGCGCAGGACGGATGCTGCAATTCGTGTGGTTCGACAGCGGCACCGACATTGCCGGTCAACTACTCGTCGCCGCCCACCACCTGGTGATCGACGGTGTTTCGTGGCGAATCCTGCTGCCCGACTTGGCATCCGCATGGGCGCAGGTGGCAGCCGGTCACACCCCGACGCTCGCTCCGGTGGGAACGTCGATCCGCCGGTGGTCGCACGCGTTGCACGAGATCGCATTGGATTCGATTCGCGTTGCCGAGTTGGCGTGGTGGCGCTCGACCCTTGCAGGACCCGATCCGATGCTCGGTTCGCGTGAATTCGACCCGCTCGTCGATGTGGTGTCCACCGTCGCTCGGTTCGATCTCCATGTTCCTGCCGACGTGACGGCCGCATTGCTCAAGACGATTCCCGGCCTGTTCAGGGGGAGCGTCAACGACGGACTGCTGGCCGCACTGGCTTTGGCCGCCACGAAGTGGCGAGCCGAACGCGGCATCGAGGTGACGTCGACATTGATCCAATTGGAAGGGCACGGTAGGGAGGCCCACGTTGTCGCCGGTGCCGATCTGTCGCGCACTGTCGGTTGGTTCACCAGCGTGTTCCCGGTGCGACTCGATGTGTCCGGCATCGACATCGACGACGCGATCGCAGGTGGAACGGCGGCGGGTGCAGCGATCAAATTGGTGAAGGAAACGCTGCTCGCTATACCCGACAAGGGTCTCGGCTACGGGTTGCTGCGGTACTCCAATGCATCGACCGCGGTCGAATCGGCGGATCTCCCGGACGGCCAGATCAGTTTCAACTACCTCGGTCAGGTGCTGCTCGGTTCGGGCGACAGGGAGGCCGGGGCCGTTGCTTGGGCTCCAAGTGGCGCATTCGGCGATGTCACGGCCGCCGCAGACGCGGACATGCCCGCCAACAAGGCCGTCGACATCAACGCCATCGTCACCGAGGGTTCGGCTGGCCCGGCGCTGCGCGCCTCTTTCGCGTATGCATCGAAGCTGCTGTCGGAGAACGAGGTTCGAGACCTGTCCGAGCTGTGGCTGGACGCCTTGACTGGGTTGGCACAACACGCGAGCTCAGGCACCGCAGGTGGATTGACCCCGTCGGATGTGCCGTTGGTTGCACTCGATCAGAGCGAGTTGGATCGTTTCGAGAAGCGGTACCCGACCGCGGTCGATGTATGGCCGCTGGCGCCGCTGCAGGCGGGCTTGCTGTTTCACGCTCTGCTCGCGGAATCGTCGGTCGACGCCTACTCGGTGCAGGTCGTCCTCGATCTGGAGGGAGCCGTCGACGCCGCACGGTTGCGCGCCGCCGCGCAGGGACTGCTGGATCGGCACGCGAATCTGCGTACCGCGTTCGTCAGCGATCGGCACGGAACCGCAGTGCAGGTGGTGCTCGAGTCGGTGACCATGCCGTGGCGCGATGTCGATCTCCGCGGTCTGCAACCTGGCGACCGCAACGACGCTCTGGCCACCTTCATCGCCCAGGACCGCGTCGCGCATTTCGACGTAAGACAGCCACCGCTGATCAGGTTCGCGCTGCTCGAGCTGGAGGACGGCGTCTACAAGCTGGTCGTGACGAACCATCACATTCTGCTCGACGGCTGGTCGATGCCGTTGCTGCTCGCCGACTTGCTGACCCTCTACGCGACCGGCGGTGACGGGTCGTCGCTGCCGCGGGTTCGGCCGTACCGGTCCTACTTGGAATGGGTGTCCGAACAAGACCACAAGGCGTCCGAACAGGTCTGGCGGCGCGCGCTAGCCGGGGTCGAGCCGACCCTCGTCGCACCGATCGACCCGGGTCGTGAGCTGAGCTCGCTATCGGAGCAGGTCAGCGTCGAGATCGATCACGAGTTGACCGCGGCCCTGACGGCGGTCGCCGCCGAGCACGGCGTCACCCTCAACACCGTCGTGCAGGCGTCGTGGGGAATTCTGCTGAGCCGCTTGGGTAGTCGGGACGACGTCGTCTTCGGCGCAACGGTATCCGGCCGACCAGCAGGCTTGGCAGGAGTCGAGTCGATGGTCGGTCTGTTCATCAACACCTTGCCCGTACGGATTCGCGTTGCTGCGGACGAGACGTTCGCGACGCTGTTGCGGCGGGTGCAGAGCGAGCAGACGGAACTGCTCGACCATCATTACCTCGGCATCACCGACATCCAAGCCGCCGGCAACGGCGGGGCGGTGTTCGACACACTGACGGTGTTCGAGTCGTATCCGATCGATGCAAAAGGGCTGACCGAACAGGCAGGCGCTGTCGACGGCATGACGCTCGCCGGGGTTTCCCTGCGCGACGCGACGCACTATCCGCTGACTCTGGTCACTACCGTCGACGACGGCATGCATCTGCAATTGCGCTACCTCAGTGCGCTTTTCGACCGACACGAGGTCAGCGCGATCGGAGGGCGCCTTCGCCGTATCCTTGCCGCCGCCGCACACGAAGCCGACAGACCGGTCGGCGCGATCGACCTCCTCGGCCCGGACGAGCGGCGCGAGCTGCTGGTCACACGAAATGCCACCGCACACAGTGTGTCCGAGCAGGATCTGCTCGCAGGATTCGATCAGCAGGTACAGCTGACGCCCGCGGCACCGGCGTTGATCTTCGGTGACGTGACGCTCGGTTTCGCCGAGGTCGACGACCGGATCAACCGGCTGGCGCGGCACCTGGTCACTTTGGGTGTCGGCCCGGAAAAGACTGTCGCACTTGCCATGCGACGCTCGATAGACCTCGTCGTCGGTATGTACGCGGTCGTGCGTGCCGGTGGTGCGTTCGTCCCGGTCGACCCGGATCACCCTGCAGCCCGCAACGCCTACATCTTGGACACGTCCGCACCCGTGTGTGTGTTGACTCAGGGCGACAGTGACCCCGTCGTGCCCGAAGGCTTGGCCGTCGTGCGGATCGACCGCCTCGATCTTTCCGAATACTCCGGCGCAGCAGGTGGATTCGTGATCCCCGCGCAGGCGAGTCCGGCATACGTCATCTTCACCTCGGGATCGACCGGGCGACCCAAGGGTGTTTCGGTATCCCGCGGTGCCTTCGTCAATCAGCTCGAGTGGATGCGAGCCACCTACCCGATGTCCAGCGCCGACGCCTATCTCCAGAAGACGGCCACCACGTTCGACGTGTCGATGTGGGGATACTTCGTTCCGTGGCGCTCGGGTGCGCGACTCGTGCTCGCAACTCCCGACGGGCACCGCGATGTCGCATACCTCTCCGACCTCATTGCACGACAGCAAATTACGGTCACCGACTTCGTGCCGTCGATGCTCGCGGTGTTCGCGAGCGACGCCGATTCGGCTGCGTTGTCGAGCGTGAGATGTGTATTCGTGATCGGCGAGGCACTCCCGCCCGCAACGGTCGCGGCGCTGCGTCGAATCAGTACCGCGGCGCTGCACAACCTGTACGGACCGACAGAGGCTGCCGTTTCGGTGACGGCCGAGCAGGCCTTGGCGAACGGCGCGCCGGTCCCGATCGGAGGGCCGATCTGGAACACGAGGACCTACGTCCTCGATGCGCGGCTCGTGCCGGTCCCCGTCGGTGTGACCGGCGAACTGTATTTGGCGGGAGCGCAACTCGCCCGCGGTTACGTCACGCGACCGGACCTCACCGCAGACAGATTCGTTGCCGACCCGTTCGGTAGCAACGGTTCCCGGATGTATCGAACTGGCGATCTGGTGTCGTGGAATGCGAGCGGCGGGCTGAACTATGTCGGCCGTACCGACTTCCAGGTGAAGCTACGCGGTCAACGCATCGAACTCGGCGAGGTGGAAGCAGCACTCACGGCATCGGACGACGTGTCGCAGGCCGCCGCAGAAGTTGTCGGCACCGCGGTGGGGGAGCAGTTGGTCGGCTACGTGGTCGGCAATCCGGGCGCTGCACCTGCGCCTGACCGCCTGTTGACTGCGATGCGTGATCGGCTGCCCGGCTACATGGTGCCCGACACGATCGTGGTGTTGGCTGCATTCCCGTTGAACGCCAGCGGAAAGCTGGATCGCGCGGCGTTGCCGAAGCCGACGCGCGCGAACGACCTCGAGTTCGAAGAGCCGACAACGCCGGTCGAGCACGCGATCGCCGACGTGTTTGCCGAATTGCTCGCCGTCGACCGGGTCGGTCGGAACGACGATTTCTTCGCTCTCGGCGGCAACTCGCTGATCGGCGCGCAGGCGATCACGAAGGTCAAGGAAGCCACCGGGCTCGATGTTGCGTTGCGGTGGTTGTTCACTCATCGCACTGTCGCAGAGTTGGCAGCGCGAGTGGAACGTCCCGCCGCGTCGGCCGACGACACCGGCGGTCTCGACATTTTGCTGCCGATCCGAGAATCCGTCGACGGGTCGCCACTGTTCTGCGTGCATCCTGTCGGCGGCCTGGCGTGGCAATACTTGGCTCTGACACGGCATCTCGATCCGCGTACGGGTATCTACGGCGTGCAGTCGCCGAACATCGTGCGCGATGAACCGAGTCCGTCGTCGATCGAGGAGATGGCAGCGCGCTACGTCGAGGAGATTCGCCGCGTTCAGCCCGACGGACCGTACCGGCTCTTCGGCTGGTCGCTCGGCGGCGTCGTCGCGCATGCGATGGCCGTGCAGTTGCAGGCTGTCGGCGCCGACGTGTCCGTCCTTGCTCTGGCGGACAGCCACCTCGCGATGGACAGCACCGCATTCAGGAAGGCGCTTCGCGCGTTCTTCAGGTCTGTGGGCATCGCAATTCGCGACGATATGGATCTGGCGGAACTGTCCACCGAGCAATCCGCGCAGTTCATCGCGGCGACCCGTGCCGACATCGCCGATTTCACGGTCGATCGAATTCAACGGATTTTCGGTGATGCGGCCAACGCGCCGACACTCGTCAACGAGTACCGGCCAGGGGTCTTCGACGGCGACCTGCTGTTCTTCACAGCTGCGCTGGAGGGTCCGACGAGTGCGGCGGACGCGACCAAGTGGCAACCGTTCGTGCGAGGCCGTGTCGAGAATCAGTCGATCACCGCGCTGCACGCCGACATGATGACGGAGAACTCACTCGTCCAGATCGGTCCATTGCTCGACGAATGGATGGCGAAGCGGGAGTAGCTCGCTCGTCCTAGGAGCGCCGCGACAAGGCTGTTATTGCGAAGTCTTATCGCACGTTGTTCCGCTAAGTGCCTGCTCGGTGGTCACAGCGGGGCGCCGGCGGCGCGCAACTTGGCGCTGATGCGGCGAATCAATTCCTCCCGCCTGCTCAGCAGAGCCGACCCGACGCGAACGATTCGCCAGCCCAGTTCTTCCAGTCGCGGGTAGCGCTCGAGGTCGCGCTGCTTCTGCCGAGGATCGGACCAGTGTCCGTCGCCCTCGTATTCGACGAGCACCTTCCACCGCCGCCAGCCGAGGTCGGCACGAGCAACGAAGAACCCCGCGTCGTCGGTGATGACGAGCTGCGTTTCCGGGCGTGGCAGACCCGCGTCGACGATCGCGAGTCGCGTCCGGGTTTCGGGCGGTGATTCGGCGCCGCCGTCGACGAGGCCGAGGATCGAGCGCACGCCGACGATGCCGCGAGCGCCGGGGTGGCGTTCGGCCAACCCGGCGACCTCGTGCGGTTGCAATTGCGTTGCATTGCATAGGGCGTCGACGATCTCGATCGCTCTCGGCGCTTGCAACGTCCGCCCGAGGTCGAACGCCGTACGTGCTGGTGTCGTCACACGTCTGCCGTGGATTGTCACGATTTCGTCGGGATGGATGGAGTACTGCCGCACGATCAAACCCTTGGGAGCGTGAAAGTTGTCGTGACGGATCACTTCTGCGGGTTCGTTGGCGTCGATCCACTTCGTCCCGTGCAGCGCTGCGGCCGAACGGCCCGCGAGGATCGAGTTCTCGCCCGAATACACAGCGGCCGCATGTGCTCGCATGTGGGCGGTGAGTTCGATGCGCTTTCGAACGTAGACATCTCGGTACACGCGGACGAAATCGCAACGAAGTTGATGAGCGGTCAACTCACCGAGGGCAAGCGCCAGCGAGCCCCGAAACGGTCGGTCGTATGTCCCCACCGATCGAGCCTTGCAAAATTCACGGCGACGCTCGCAAGAAAATCCCGCGCCTGTGGATAGTCGCCTTGCTATCCACAGCTGTGCCGCGCGAGCAGGCTGTTACGTAAACATCGCGCGAGTGGACGTCTTGATAACAGCCTTGTCGACAGCATTCCGCGACAAGCCATCGTCCGCCGAGCTGCGGGTTTAAGCCAGCTGTAAGTGAGCGGCAAGCACTGTCTGTGAATCTGACAATGCGTCGAACGCCGCCGCATACGTCGAGGAAGGGTGGTTCGAAGATGTTGGTCGCCGAACCTGCCCTGCGGCAATTGCGAGCGTTCGACCTTCGTGGCAACCACGCGTTCGCGCAGCTCGTTCGATTCGCCACGGTCGGAGTCGTCAGCAACATCGTGTACTTCGCACTCTTCGTCGCACTCCGCCCCGAGGGCGCGATGACTGCCAACCTCGTCGGCGCCGCCGTCAGCACCGCGCTGGCCAACGAGCTCCATCGGCGCGTGACCTTCGGAGCCGCACATCGAGTCGGCTGGCTCGCCGCACAGTGGGAGAGCGGTGGCCTCGCGATCGCGGGTTTGCTCACCAGCTCCGTCGCGTTGGGCGCGCTCGAGATCGGCTTTCCGAACGCGTCCGCGACGACGGCAGGCGCCTTTGTCATTGCTGTCGGTGCGGCGGTCGGCGGAGTGCGTTTCTTGCTGCTCCGGGGCTGGGTTTTCGCCGCGTAGTTCCCGTCGCGGACCGTTCGGGCGTGTCGTCGGCGCGGCGTCGATCACCGCGGCGTGTCAGCGTTCGCAGCGGCCGTCGAGCGAGAACGATTGGTGCAGTCGGCCATTGCAACGTCGCTTCGAGCCGGTGACCCAGCACCGCGCAAACGCACTTCTGCGTGCCCCGGTGCCTTACACCCGCACCCAACGTTGGCAACACGCCATTCGGGAGGACAGACCCGTGACCGCAGACGTCGAATCGAATTCGGAGACAAGCTCTTCAGCGCCGCCGCTGGTGCTGCGGGTTGCCCTGTGGGCAGCCGTAGTGATCACCGTCGTGATAGTGGCGGCCAGCTTCGTCCTCTCGTTTTCCGCGCTCTGGGACTTGGCTACGCTCGCCGGACTCCCGCGGGAGCTGTCGTGGCTGTGGCCTGTCGTCGTCGACGGCACGATCCTGCAGGCCACCATTTCTGTTGTCGCGCTTGCGCCGTACGAGGAGCAGCGCAGTGGGCGCCGGTTCTTCTGGTCCGTACTCGCCGTGTCCGCGATGGTCAGCATCGCGTCGAACGCGTTGCATGCGGTCGTGACCGATGCCGCCGTACTGCCACCGTTACTTGCAGCAGCGATTGCGACCGCAGCACCGATATCGCTACTCGCTGCAACCCATGGAATCGCGGTGCTCTTCCAGTCGAAAGTCCGAGTGGCAGCTCCGGTCCGTCGGCAGGCTCCGGAGCAAGCACCCGTCGAAGCGCTTGTCGACCCGGCTCCCGAGCTGCCGACGGCCGACGAACAGCACTCGGTTTCGACTCCGGAAGTCGAGCAACCAGTTGTGGTCGAACAGGATTCGTGGGATCACGTCGCGGCGGACATGACCCGCGATCAGCTGACGACCCGCCCGGCGGCTGAGGTCGCACAGATCTTGCGTCTCCGCTATGAGCGCGACCTGTCCAAGACCCAGATCGCGCGGGAGCTGCGCCTGCACCATTCGACGGTGGGTCGCGTCATCGACGCATCGGCCGGAGTCCTGCGACCGCAGGCGAGCGTCGATGCCCCGCTCGGTCGTCGCCGCAGCGTGCCGCGCCACGATCCTGCAGCCGGGGTGCTGTCCGCGGTCAGGTAGTAGCCCCTGTGCGTAGATTGGACGCGACGCCGATCTCTGCGAGGAGCACCCTATGGCCGAGCTGATCGACACGCTCTTCCTCGACTCCATCGCAGCGCTGCCTCGACATGCCGAGGTCGAGTCGCGTAAGCACGGCGATCCGATCAGGGACGGTTCGTCGCTGACAGTGAGCCGGTGCGCCGAACTTTTCGACGCTCAACTAGGTAGCAGGCACCTGGACCTCGCCGCCCGATCGCTACGTGCCGAAGGGGCAGGCTTCTACACGATCGGATCGTCGGGTCACGAAGGCAACGCCGCGGTCGCCGGGGCACTTCGGCTCACCGATCCCGCACTGCTGCACTACCGTTCGGGCGCATTCTTCCTCGAGCGGGCGCGGCAGGGGAGTGTTGTCGGTCCGCTCGACAATCCGCTCCGAGATATTCTGCTCGGCATCGTTGCGGCGCGCGACGAGCCGATTGCAGGCGGCCGACACAAGGTCTTCGGTCGCCACGACCTCAACGTGATACCGCAAACCTCCACCATCGCATCACATTTGCCGCGCGCTGTCGGTGTCGCCTTTGCAACGTGCCGGGCACCGAAGTTGGGAGTCGACGCCGCGTGGCCCCAAGATTCGGTTACCGTCTGCAGCTTCGGCGATGCGTCTGCGAACCATTCGACGGCAGTAGGTGCGATCAATGCCGCGCTGTACACCGCGTATTCGGGTGTGCCGCTGCCACTGTTGCTGGTGTGTGAGGACAACGGCATCGGCATCAGTGTGAAGACGCCGTCCGGCTGGATCGAGCGGACGTACGGCAATCGGGACGGTCTTGCCTACTTCGGCGCGGATGGTTGCGATATCGCGTCCGCGTACGACGCAGCTACTGCAGCAGCCGCTTTCGTTCGGTCCGAACGCCGTCCCGCGTTTCTGCACCTGCGGACCGTACGGCTGATGGGACACGCCGGATCCGATCTCGAAGCCGCATACCGAGTTCCAGGCGAAATCGCCGCCGACCAGCGACGAGACCCGCTGCTCGCTACTGCTCGACTTCTGGTCACAGCCGGTCTCTATACGTCACAGGACGTGGTCGACCGCTACGAAGCCAAGCGCGACGACGTCGCGAAGTTGGCGCGTGAGGCCACCGGTCGGCCGCGACTGGAGTCGGCCGCCGACATCATGATGCCGCTGCAACTGCCCGACCCGAACAAGGTCGCCGCGGCAGTTCTTCCTCGAGGCGTTGGACGACCCGCGCCCGAGGAGGATCGGCTGACTCTGGCACAGTCGATCAACCGCGCGTTGCTGGACATCCTTGGCCAGCATCCGAATTCGCTGGTCTTCGGTGAGGATGTCGCCCGGAAGGGTGGTGTCTACGGCGTTACCCGAGGGCTGCTGAAGAAGGTCGGTCCGGCGCGGGTCTTCGACACGCTTCTCGACGAGCAGTCGATACTCGGCGTCGCGCTCGGCGCGGGCGTATCGGGCCTGCTGCCGATACCGGAGATTCAATACCTCGCCTACTTGCACAACGCCGCCGACCAAATCCGCGGTGAGGCAGCGACACTCAAGTTCTTCTCGGGCGGTCTGTACCGAAACCCGATGGTCGTACGAGTTGCGGGCTACGGCTATCAGAAGGGTTTCGGTGGCCATTTCCACAACGACAATGCCGTCGCCGCACTGCGAGATATTCCTGGCATCGTCGTCGCGTCACCGGCACGACCCGACGACGCAGCAGCGATGCTGCGAACATGCGCGGCGGCCGCACAGGTTGACGGCACGACGTGCGTCTACCTCGAACCCATTGCGCTCTACCATGTTCGGGATCTGCACACAGAAGGTGACGCCATGTGGTCGGCGCCGTATGCGAGCGTGGAGGAGTGGGGTGCAACGCACGTTCCCATCGGTTCGGCACGTGTGTACGGCTCGGGCAAGGATCTGACGATCGCGACCTTCGGCAACGGCGTCTACATGAGTCTTCGCGTGGCGCAACGGCTTGCACACGTCGGCATCGAGGTCCGCGTCGTCGATCTACGGTGGCTCGTACCGTTGCCGACGGCCGACCTCCTTCGCGAAGCCAACGCGACCGGACGTGTGCTCATCGTGGACGAGACCCGCCGCTCCGGGGGAGTGGGCGAGGGGCTCGTCACCGACCTCGTCGCCGGTGGCTTCGACGGTGACATCGTCAGAGTTGCATCCGAAGACAGCTTCATCCCACTCGGCGATGCAGCGCTGCGAGTGCTCCTCTCCGAGGAAACGATCGAGGCTGCCGCGCTCGCCCTCTGCGGAAGTGGCGACGGAGCGGTCTGACCGCGACGAGCGGCTGGTACGCGAGATCCCACTCGGAGGCACTTGTCTGGGACGCGATGTCCCACTAGCCTGGGCGACGACAGAAAGTGAGACACCGATGACGTTGTCGATACCGTCCAGGCCTACACGAACCGAAATGCCCCCTGCTCCGTACGTAGAACGAGCCTCCGATCCCGAGTACCTCGCGCGAATCCAGACCTTGTCCGCCGGATCCGTTCATCGCAGTTTCGATCCTTATCGCGACATCGATTGGGACTCGCCGGAGTTTGCGATCGACGCCGGCGATCCGCGGTGGATCCTCTCGCCGATATCGGATCCGCTCGGCGCGCATCCCTGGTATCAGGCACTGAGCGAAGAGCGTCGAATCGCAATCGGATTTGCGAGGCAAGCGAACGTCACCAAAGTGGGATTGTTCTTCGAAAGCGTTCTCATCCGTGGGCTCGTGCAAACTGCCATGCGAATGCCCAACGGCTCGACCGAATTTCGGTATTGCATGCACGAAATAACCGAAGAGTGCAATCACATCCAGATGTTTCAGGAACTGATCAACCGCATGGGCGTGGATGTTCCAGGGATGCGGTGGTTATACCGGCGCACATCGCCGGTCTGGCCTTTGATCGGCGCCGCAATGCCGGTGGCATTTCTTTACGGCATTCTCGCCGGGGAAGAGCCGATAGACCACTATCAGAAGGACCTCATTCGCGAAGGACGTTCGGTCCCGCCGGCACTGCTGCGGACGATGGAAATCCACATCGCCGAAGAGGCGCGACATATTTCCTTCGCCTACGAATTCGTGCGCGCCAGAGTTCCCGACAAGGATCCGATCAGCAGGGCTCTGCTCTCCCTTTGGGTGCCGTTCATCATGCGATTTCTTGCCGGTGCCATCATGGTTCCGCCGCGACCGTTCGCTCGCGAACTCGGCATCCCGTCGCATGTGATCAGGGAAGCATTCTGGCGAAATCCCGCGTCCCGTGAAATCTTGGCCGGCTACTTCGGCGATGTCAGAATGTTGACCGAAGAACTCGGGCTGATGAACCCTGTTGCCCGTTTCGCCTGGCGGGTTCTCCACATCGACGGACCCGCGGCACGCTATCGCGGCGAGCCCAAGCGTCGAGACTGGTGATCAGGACGGCGGCTGCGGACCCAACAACGCGCTGATCACCGCTAGCACTTGCATGTCGGGATCGACGGTGAGACCTCTCGCTCGAATCTCACCGTCGACGACGAACCAGACGTAGGACGTCAGCGTGTCGACCATGGAACCCCGGCTCATGGTCACGTCGGGGTCGCGGATCCACTGCCGAACACTACCGTCCGTCATGGTGACGAGTGCCGACGTCAATGGTTGAAAATCATTGTCCGCCATGCCGATCGATGTTGCCAGTGCTGACATTATCTCGTTGGCCCTGCGGGCAACGGACTTCGCGAGGCTGCTGACGGCATCGAGATCGTCGTCATCCGCAGACGGTCCGGTCCGCATGAATTCGACCAGCTTCGGATGATCGGACACCCAGTCGACCAGAACGAGAATCGTTCGCGAGATGATCTGCCGAATCGTGCCCTGCGTGTAGTCCAGTTCGGAGTCGAAGGCCGCGCTCAGTTGGGCGGCGATGAACGATCTGATCCGACGATCCAATTCGTCACGGCCGGTGAATCGTCGGTACAGCACCGACTTGGCCAATCCGGCGCGTTCCGCGATCTGTGCGATCGTGACGTCCGCTCCGGCGTCGCTGAGTTCGATCAGTTCCACCGCTGCTTGCAGAATGCGGTTTTCACGATCGGTGTTGTGTTTCTCCCAGCGCGCGTCCTGCCCGGTCAGCGGCACGACTGTGCGCGGTTCGGCGGGTGCGCTCGGCATCCCGCCATGGTAGCGACAACTGTCACTGTTGGATCTCACTCCACTGGGTATCCGTCGATGATGGGCCAGTTGACGTTGTTGCTTGTGCTGTTGACCGCGACGATTGCTTTGTCGCCACTGGCAGTCAGGTGGAATGTGCCCTACCCGGTGCTGTTGCTCGTCTTCGGGTTGTTGATCGCCTTCGTTCCGGGTTTGCCCAGAGCTGACATCAGCCCCGATCTCATTCTGCCGCTGGTGCTTCCGCCGTTGTTGTTCGCTGCCGCTCGCAGAACCTCGTGGCGCGAATTTCTGGACAACCGTCGCGCGATCGGCTTGCTTGCCGTAGCGCTGGTCGGGGTGACGGCACTTGTGGTCGGAGTTGTCCTGCAAGCACTTGTACCGGGACTGCCGCTGATTGCCGCGATCGCACTCGGTGCGCTCGTCGCACCGCCGGACCCGGTCGCCGCTACGACCGTCGCCCGTGGGCTCCGGCTGCCCCGTCGTTTGCAGACCGTTCTCGAAGGTGAGGGCCTATCCAACGATGCAACGTCGCTCGTCCTGTACGAGGTTGCTGTCGCCGCTGTCGCAACCGGAGCGTTTTCACCCGTCAAGGCCGGTGGGCAGCTCCTCCTTGCCATTGCACTCGGCATCGCGATCGGGCTCTTGATCGCGCTTGCTACCCGCTGGTTGTTGAACAGGCTGCCAGCGCATCCGGCGGGCACAGCCCTCGTTCTCGTCGTGCCGTTCGTCGCCTACGTCGCCGCTGACGAAGCGCACGGCAGTGGTGTTCTCGCCGTTGTCACCCTTGCCCTTGCGTTGAGTCGCTACGCAGACAAGGAATCCGCGGCGACCAGACTCGCGGCCGGAACGACGTGGGAAATCGTCGAACTTCTCGTCACCGGAGCAGCTTTCGCATTCGTCGGCTTGGAATTGCGGGTCATCGCCGAAAGTGTTCCGGGTGATGTGACGGTGCTCATCGGTCAGGCGCTGGCTATCACGGCCGTCGTCGTCGTGGTCCGCTTCGTGTGGATCTTCATGGTCGGCTATCTGGAGGAAAAATTTCGTCGGCGGAGAGGGCGCGACGCTGAACCCGTCGGCTGGCAGGAGATGACCGTCGCCTCGTGGGCAGGCATGCGCGGGGTGGTGACGCTGGCCGCTGCACTTGCGCTGCCGACCGAAGGTTTTCCCGAACGCGACCGCTTGATCTTCATTGCGTTCGTCGTGATCATCGTGACCCTTCTCGTGCAGGGTCTCACCTTGCCGCTGTTGGTTCGTCGCCTCGGTGTGCAGACCTCTGCGTCGCATCGCAGCGCATCGGAACAGAAGGTGATGAGACGCGCTCGCGACGCCGGATTCGACAGGCTGGACGAGTTGCGTGGCACCGAGTCCGTCGACGAAAAGCTACTGGAGCAGGCCTATCAGGACGCAACGACGATGTGGCACAAGCTCGGGCTCGACCCCGATGAGGACGACGACCACAAATTCCCTGTCACCAGTACCGAGCAAGCCCGACATCTGGCGCGGGTCGAAGCGGAACTGCTCACGGCCGCGCGAGTCGAAGTTGTCTCTGCCCGCAACGAGCGCGGTGCGGATCCGGTGATCGTCGACGAGGTGCTGCACAGGCTCGATGCAACAGGGGCAGTGGCGAAGACGAACTCGGTCTCCGACGAGACCGAACACGGTTGAGCTCTTCGGCCACCGGGTAGGTCACCTACATGACCGAACCACTAACACCGCCGAGTCCGTCCGAGCCCACCCCGGTGCCGGAGCCGTCACCTGTGCCCGATCCCGTTCCAGCGCCGGATCCAGCACCGACGCCCGAACCGTCGCCGACGCCGACGCCCGCTCCCAACCCGGATCCGACGCCTGCTCCTGCACCGACGCCGCCCGCCCCGCCAGGTCCGAGCCCCGATCCGGCGCCCGTGCAGATCTAGAGGGTCAGCGCCTCAGACGTGGCCGGCGCGCAGCAGGTAGCGGCGCTCCGCATAGTCGAGATCGTCACGCCACAACCGCGCGGCGGACCGACGCATCAGTGGGCGCAGCAACGTTTGTGCCTTCCGCGCGACAGCAAAGCCGGGCCGCGCCGAATCCGCTGCGACAGCTTCGATCACCGCGGTCCTCGGTAGGCCGTCGGGGCCGGGTCCGAGCGGGGTGGCGTGCGTTTCGACGACGCTGCCGATGCCCTCACCCTCGACGATTCGCATCACGACCGTTCGCGGATCCGGACTGGTGAATTCGGCCTTGACCGGCACTCCGATCCGACCCCCGAGGCGGAATGTGACCGCAACGAGGAAGCGGTCGTCGCTGTCGCCATCTTCGATCACCGGTGGCGAGCTGAGGACGTCGAGCCGCGTGAACGAATACGGATGGAACCATGCTCCGTGCCATGGGTCGAGCCTGTTGGCCACGATGTCGTAAGGCTCGCAGGTGCCGACGACGGTTGCCACGGCGTCGATACTCGTCGCCTCGTTCGGTCGCTCCGGCACGATGGGCGCGTCGAGAGGTTCTTCACCGCCGACGGTGTCGAGTCGGACCCAGACGAGGATGCCGTCGTCGTAGCTGGGAAACGGCTTCCAGCCGTAGGCACCTTTCGAGTCCAGTGCCAATCCGTGCCAACGGCAACGAAGGGTGCCGCAGTCGACTTTGCCGAGTGACAGCGGAGCACCCAGGTGCGGGCAAGCGCCCGGACCGACCAGGAGCCCGCCGTCCTCGGCTCGCCACGCAACGACCTCGACGCCGTCGACGGTCGTGCCGAAGGGTCGGTCGGAGCGGACCTCCCGACTTGCGCCGATGACGTACCAGTTTCCGGACGGGCGCTTGTGCGCTCGTTCGGCCGCCGCGGCGATCAAGTCTGGTCGCGCTTCACGGTAGGTCGTCTTCTGCGAGGCCCAGTCGATCCGCGGAATCGCCCGTAGCGGCACTTTGTCGGCCCAGCGTGACTTGCTCATGTGCGCTCCTTGGCTGCTCGTGTTCCGAGCCAGCGCAGCGGCCGTGAGCGCCCACTGGTCGGAACGGTGTACGTGTCGTGGCCGGCAAGTTTCCAGCTCGACAGCAGGACGTTCGCAGCGCGCCAGCCCGTTGTTGCGGCCCGTTCCATCAACGCGACAGGCAGGTCGATGCGAATACCGTCCCCTGCCAGGACAAGTCGAGAGTGTGGCGTCGATACCGTCGGCCGTGTTGCGAAATCGCCGAGTCCGAACAAGGGACAATCTTCGCGCCACAGCGTCGATTCGTGGACCACCTTGGCGTCGGCCGTTTCCGGATAGAGCTTGTGCAGACGTGCGACGAGTTGGTCCCGAATTTCGCCGTCGGTCTTGCCGCTCTCGTGGGAATGCGCTGCGTAGGCATGCAATTCGACGACAGTGCCACCCTTTGTCCGCGCCCACTCCGCCGCTTCGCGTTCGTAGCTGTCGAGGATGCTGATGTTGTCCAGCGGTGGCAGACCGCCTGTTCCGAGGAACGGCGAACGAGTCTCGGCGACCGGCCGGTCCAACCACTGTCGAACGACAAGGAACTTCGGTGCCGACCGAAGCCGCGCGACCTGATCACGCCACGTTGGGTCACCGAGCGTGGGTGAGCGCTCGACGATGCCACGTAACGCACCGACGTCGGTGGAGAGGACGACTCCGTCGGCGGTGGTGCTGCCCGAGTCGTGTTCGACGACGAAGGTGTCGCCTGCGGTCGCCTCGATGCTCGACACCGTTGTGTCCATTCGAAACTCGACGCCGAGGCGCTCGAGGTACGCGCGCAGCGGATTCCAGAGGCTGGTGTCGAATGCACTCTCCGGCACGTCGAACACAAGTCCCTCGTTCGAGCCGAGGAAGTAGATGTGGAACATGGTCGCCAACTCCGCGGCCGACATGTCGGTCGGCGCGGCGAAGAAGCTCCGCGAGAACACGTCGAACGCAAGATGTCTGGCCGGTTCGGGAAAGTTGATGCTCAGCAGAAATGCTTCTGCGTCGACGTTGTCGAGTTGGTGGAAGATCTCCGGCACCGAGACCATCGCCAACGGAGCCGCCGCGCGGGGGTTCATCTTGACGAGGTCGCGCACCCGAAAGGTCGGGCTGCGCAATGCGAACGCGATCGCGTTCCACGGTGGAGTTCGAGGCAATCCACGAAACCCGTCGACGCGACCATGTGCGTCGATCAGCGGATAGTCCTCCAGCGCAGTCAGCCGACGCAACTGCGGGTCGGTACGGCGTAGGAGTTGGCGCAGGTTGTAGTACTGCCGGAAGAACGCGTGGAAGCCACGACTCATCGAGACGTCGGCACCGTCGTCCGTCCGTTCCGACCACGCACCGACGCGGCCGCCGAGGTACGACTCGCGCTCGATCACTTCGACACTGACACCACGCTCGGCGAGACCGGTTGCTGCGGCGAGACCCGCGATGCCGCCGCCGACGACCACAACGTGTGGACGCCGAGCCAGAGTCCGGGCATCCTCGGACCCGCCGGCAGCGGGGTGGGTTACCAACCGGCGATCGCGACCTATCGAACGCGTCATGATCCCTCGCGGGTCGGGACGTCTGCCAGGAACGTGTGAACGACGTCGCGCTGCCACCCGGTCATCGGTTCGGTGCGCACACCGTCGAAACCGGCTGTACGCAAGCGCCTTTCGAATGCCGCAACGCCGTCGAAGTCCGAGACGCTGCGCCACAGATGCCGATAGAGCGTCGCGTCACCGGACGTGACCTTGCCGAGGGGAATGATGATGCTCCAGCACACCGCATTCCAGATGGCACGGGCGACAACCGAGTCTCGAACCGAGTATTCGTGCACCGCGAGTGTGCCGCCCGGCGCGAGCATGTTGCGGAACGCCCGCAACTGGCGACCTTGATCGGCCACGTTGCGAAGCAGGTAGGCAGCAAGGATTGCGTCGAACGGCCCCTGCACGCCCGCTTCTGCCATGTCCTCGACAGTCGTGTGGACGAAGCGGACCGACTCCGGCCAGTCCTTTGCCTTCGCTTGCGCGAGCATCTGCGACGAGGCGTCTATCGCAACGATGTCGGCCAACGGTGCGGCGGCCAGTAGGGCTGCGGTGGAAGCTCCT
This sequence comes from Antrihabitans stalagmiti, assembly GCF_016482825.1. Taxonomy (GTDB): domain Bacteria; phylum Actinomycetota; class Actinomycetes; order Mycobacteriales; family Mycobacteriaceae; genus Antrihabitans; species Antrihabitans stalagmiti. The sequence continues at coordinate 547,568 of NZ_JAEMNV010000001.1, forward strand.
GTGCCGCAACCGGCATCGAGCAACCGCAGTCCGGCCCCATCGCGGGGGAGTCGCAGCCGCAGCGCCGACATCCGTAGATGAGCGTGATAGCCGGGATTGGCACCGACGAGGCGGTCGTAGGACTTCGCGCCGACATCGAACGCGGCGGGGACGGCATCGCGTGGCAGGCCCGATGCACCGACGGTCATGCGTCGGCCTCGTTTGTTGTCTGAATCATTTTCTGTTGCTTCGGCTTTCGTTTCTTGTGGTGTTCCCATAGCAACAGCGTGGCCGTGATCATCGAGAATCCGAAGAAGAAATCTTCGATCGGGATGTCCCATGGGAAACGGATCCCGCTCACGTGGTCGGGCGAGTAGAGCACTATCGGCGCACTCAGCTTCGTGAGCCAGCCGTCGACGAGAATCTGAAACGCGAAGACGATCGCCATCGTCGCCCAGTACGTGCTTTTACGGAAGAGTCCCGTTCGCAGGTAGGTCAGTTCCCACGCCACGACGACAACGATCGAGACGAGGGAAGGAAGTGTGTAGCCGATGCCGGTCACGAGGTGCGCTCCATCGTGTTACGTCGAGCCACGAACGTTTTCCAGCGATCGGTCAGCGCCTCGACACAGCTGTAGGTCAACAGTGCACAGAGCGGTATGACCAGGAAGAACACGAACTCCTCGATCGGAATGTCCAAGGGGAGGTCGAAGCCAGTTACGTAGCGTGGGTTGTAGGACCACACACTGCCGGCGATCGCGATGGCGTCCCACACGAGAAAGACGGCGGCAACGGGCAGAATCGATCGCAGCGCGGTGCCGGGATCTCGATAGACCCGCGCGCCGAGAAACTCGAGCGGGATAGTCACCGCGACACACAACGCCATCACGATCAGGTACTGCCAATTGTCCACGTCAGCTCCCTCCGGTTGCGCTCGACGCCGATGGTGCTGCTGCCTGTGAGGATACCGGCCCCGCAATACGTTCGGCTGCCAGCTTTCCGGAAATTAGAACCGGCGGTATGCCGACGCCAGGCGTCGTGCCACATCCCGCGAGCACGATGTTGTCGCTGCCACGCACCAGGTTCCGGCGGCGGAACGGGCCGGTCTGGCGGAACACGTGTGCGGAGGAGAACGGCGAACCCGCAACCATCCCGGCGTCGAGCCAGGTCTTCGGCGTATCGATGCGGTCGATCTGCAGGTTGTCCGAAATACCTTTGTAGCCGCGGCTTTCCAGCGTCGTCAGCAGTTCACGGACGTAGGGGTCGCGCAATGTTTCCCAGTCGAGCGGTGCACTCACGAGGTTCGGGCACGGTGCCAGTACCGAAACCGGCTCGTAGACAGCCTCACCGCGGCGAACAAGCAGGGACGGATCCGTCTGGGCGGGCCGAGTGATCAGCAGCGACGGATCCGACATCACCTTTCCGCGTCCGCGCTTCGCGATGATCTCGTCGAAAGTGCCGTCCCACTTGGCACCGAAGTCGATCGTGTGGTGCGACTGCGCCTGCCAACCCTGTGCGACCTCGATCGGCACTGTCCCGTGCACAACGACAGCAGACGGCGATACGCGGACGCGACGTCGTGGCCGTAGCCCGATCGGCTCGAGCAACTTGTCGGTGACCAGAAGGTCGGGCGTCAATACGAGCGCGTCGCACTCGTGGCGGCTGCCGTCGTCGCACACCACTGATCGCGCACGTCGACCGTCGAACTCGATGCTCGCGACGGACGTACCGGTTGCGAGGGTGCCTCCTGCAGTCGTGAACGCATCTGCCATCGCTGCGGCGATGTTTCGCATTCCGCCTGCCGGAAACGTCACTCCGAGCGAGGTGTCCATGTGCGCGATCGCGCCGTACGCGGCAAGAGCTTTGGCCGGGGCGACGCCGGCGTAGAGCGCCTGGAAGGTGAACACGCGACGCAGATTCGGATCCTTGATCAAGCGATCGACGTGCGGACCGAGACGTCCGAACCCACCGATCCGCAACAACTGCAGAAAGTCCTTCGCCGCGGTGCGACCCGCGATCAGGTCGAGCGGCGAGTCGAAATTGGCGTCGATGAAGGTCCCGAACTCGGCGTCGAAGATGTCAGAGAGCCAGCTTCGCAGCCGTCGATAACGTGTGGCTTCCTCTGTCCCGCACTTCTTTTCGACCTCTGCGCTCATGAGCTCGGGATCGGAGTACACGTCGATCGACGTGCCGTCGGCGAAGCGGGCATGGTAAGCGGGCGACAACGGGATCGGTTGTAGTTGCGGCACAGTGGATTCGAAGGTAGCCCCGACCGCCGCGAGCGCTTCTGCGATCAGATTGGGCATGGTGAGCACACTCGCGCCGTAGTCGATCGAGTAGTCGTCCGCGACGTGGACACCGACCCGACCGCCGACGATTGCTGCCCGTTCCAGCAGCGTGACATCACGTCCTGCGCCGCGAAGGTGCAGTGCCGCAGAAAGTCCTGCGAGCCCTGCACCGACGACGACGACTCGGTCGGTCGGTCCTGCAACAGTCCGTAAACTCATCTACTCGTCATGCCTCTCGCCGGGTTGCTGACAGTGCCATGCCACGGAGCAGTCGCTGAGCGGTCGGCGTGGCCTCCGACGTCTCCAATGCGACGATTGCGCGGTCGGTCAATCGTTCGATCCGGCGTTCCAGGTCCTCCACAACACCGGTTGTTCGTAGTACCTCATATACTCGTGCAAGGTCGTTGTCGGACATCGCTGTTCCTATGCAGCGCCGCAGCAGCGCGGACTCCTTCGGATTTGCTCGCTGTAACGCGAGCGCCAGCAGTACCGTTCGCTTTCCTTCGCGTAGATCATCGCCGATCGGTTTTCCGGTGACTGCCGGATCGCCGAAGACACCGAGAAGGTCGTCGCGCAGTTGGAACGCAATACCGATGTCGACACCGAATTGGCGATACGCACGGATCAGATCGGGTCCGGCGCCTGCCAATTCAGCGCCGAGATGTAGCGGGCGCTCCACCGTGTACGCAGCGGTTTTGTACCGATCGATACGCAACGCGGCCGCTTCGGACTCGTCTCGCTCCGCAACCGTCGCGATGTCGAGAACCTGACCGCCGATAACTTCGGTTCGCATGGCGGACCACACCGGCGCAACCCGCTTGTGCTCGTCCATCCGGAGGTAGGCCGACCGCAGCATGTCGTCGGCCCAGCACAGACCGAGATCGCCGAGCAGGATCGCGATTGCCTCGCCGTACTTTCGGGAGTCGCCCTCCCACTTGCCGCGACGGTGGCGGTTCGCGAACTGGACATGGACCGACGGTGCGCCGCGCCTGGTGCTTGATTCGTCCATCACGTCGTCGTGGATCAGTGCGCTTGCCTGGATGAACTCCTGCGCCGCGGCGACGGTCAGAACTGCCGTTGCCCGATCGCTGTCGGGGCTACCGCCTGCGCCCAACCATCCGGCCCAGGTGAACGACGGCCGCACCCTTTTACCGCCGTTGAGCACGAAGCTTTTCAGCACCTCGACGGCGTCGGCGAAAACAGGTCCGACCGAACCGACCGTCGCCTGCTGGGTTTCGAAGAACTCGGCCAACACGGCGTGCACCGAAGTTGCGAATGCCTGCCGCGAATCGACGTCGGATGCGAGCTTTTCGTGCTCTGCGACCATCGGGATCGGTGGGCTCACGCCGGCCTCCTCGAGGTGGGAGCGGGGGAGGTCGCGACGCGCGCGAAGGCTGTACCGGTAACTGCCTTGGCCGCGAGACCAAGACGTCGTGGGGTGCCCACTCGCGCTCGACCTGCGAAGACGTTGTAGTCGAGTGCTTCTATTCGCTCGAGGATGCCGCCGTAGAGCGACAGTGCGGTGGCGGCACATGGCCGAGACCGCGGATGCAACATGGCGATGCCCGGCCGGGCGCGGTCGTACACCGACCGTGTGAACGCGATCTGTTCGATCAGTGCACGACGTACTCGGCTGTCGACCGTTCGATACTGCGCACACCACTCGAGCAACTCACGGTCGACACCGAAATCGGCCAACTCGTCGGCTGGTAGGTACACGCGGTCCCGTTGCAGATCCTCGGCCACATCACGAAGAAAGTTGGTCAGCTGAAACGCCTCGCCGAGCGCAGCGGCGGCCGGGGCGGCCTCCTCTTGATCGCAGACCGTCTCGAGTACCGGAAGAACCTGCAACCCGATCACTTCGGCCGACCCGTAGACGTAGCGCTGCAAATCTGCGCGCGTCGGGTAATCCGTCACGGTGAGATCCATATGCATGGAATGCAGAAAGTCCGTGAACAATGGCGTCGCAATGCTGTACCGAGACGCCGTGTCGACGACGGCAGCGAGCAGGGGATGGTCCGTGTGTCCGGTCGCCAATCCGGCCTGCAACGCGTCGCCGAGTTCCGTCAGAGCTGCTCGTACGCCGTCGATGCCCGTCGACGGGTCGGGCTCGTCGACGATGTCGTCGGCGTATCGGGCGAATCCGTACAGCGCATGCACTGCGGGCCGCTGCCTGGGCTGCAACAATCGGGTAGCGAAGAAGTAGGTGCGTCCGTGCATCGCGTTCAGACGCCGACATTCGCGGTAGGACGCAGCGAGCTCCGGATCGGTGATGTGCGCCGCCGAGAGTTCCCGATTCACGACTGCCTCCCTTTCGAGCTTCGTTACCAAGGCTACCGGTTAGTGATGCACAAACGATGCATCAATTGATGGAAGCGTACATTTCCGAGCGAACGGCCGCCTACCAAGTGTTATTACCCCACGTCGCGGACACCGAAGCATTGAAAAGCACGGCCGGCGACTCCTAGCCTCGTAAGGTTCATTCTGCGCGGTCGGGCGCTGGTTGGTGTGGGTGAGGGAAGGTGGGGTGTGCTCCGATCGAACGTTCGTCGCTGGTGGCGGACCGAGTTCGATTACGGGTGGCTGCCCGCGTTTCTGGACCGGCGTTCCCTGAGCGGTCCGATTCGCGCTGCGATCGGCATCTGGTGCGCGATATTCGGGATCTGCGCGGTCCTCGTGCAATTCAGCGACAGCGGTCCGCGCACACCGACCACCCGAGCGTTCGTCGTCGTGCTGACACTGAGCGCCTTCTATGCGGCAGTGCGATGGCCGACGATGCCGTGGCCGACCGAACGCAAGTCACTGTGGTTCGTTTGCTGGACCGAGCTAGGCCTTGCCGTCGCTGTGCTGTTCGGCACCGACGAGAGGCTCGCCGCGCTGCCTGGCTGCGGCCTTTTCGTCGTCATCGGCATGTACGTGACCCTGCTGCACAGCCCGCGTGTGATCGTCGCGCACCTGGCGTGGGCACTGACGATCTGCATCGCCGTCGGCGTCCATGTCGCACTCGGGCCCAATCCGGACGTACCGGTTCTTGCAGGTCAGCTGCTCGTCCTCATGGGTTTGATCGTGCTCGTCCCGCTCGGATTGCACGTGGGGGTCACGTTTCTGAAGGAGGACGCCAGAGATTCCTACCGAGACCCGCTGACGGATCTGCTCAATCGCCGCGGAGTCGAGGACGAAGCGCAGCGACTGCTCGGCATACCGTCGACGGACGGCCTCGCCACGGTCGTCATGGTGATCGATCTGGACAGCTTCAAACGCCTCAACGATGCGAACGGCCACGCCGGCGGCGACCTCGCATTACGCGCCGTGGCCCGACGGCTTGCCGATGTCGTTCCAGCGCACGGACTGGTCGGCCGACTCGGTGGCGACGAATTCACCGTGGTTCTGCTGTGCCGACCCACCGACATCGACGCGACGACCGAACGCATCCACAACGCCGTGTACTGCAGCGACGACCGCTTACCCATCACAGCCAGCACGGGTGCGTGGATCCTGACCAGGTCCACGCTGGACTCGCCAGCGGAGTACAGCACCTTCGAGGGCGTCCTTGCCCCGGCCGACCTCGCCATGTACGAGGCGAAGAAAGCCGGAGGCAACCGACTTGTTCGATGTTGGGAGCGTTAGTTCACCGCGACCGCGTCGATCACGAACACGAGCGTCTCGTTCGGCTTGATGCCGTTGCCGCCCTTGCCGTAACCGAGTTCCGGCGGCACGACCAGCAACCTACGTCCGCCTTCTTTCATCCCGATCAAACCCTCGTTCCACCCGTCGATCACCGGCGCCTGACCGACCTGCTCGACGGTGAACGGCGTATTGCGGTCCCAGGACGCGTCCTTCTCCGCCTTGTCCGACCACGTCACGAGCTGGTACTGGACGGTCGCGTCGGTGCCGGCAACGACCTCTGCGCCCGTACCTGCGGTGAGGTCCTTGGTCAGCAATTGCGTCGGTGGCCCGCACGTGTCCGGAATCGTGATCTCGGGCCTCGAGTCAGGTTCGCCATCGACAACGACGTCGTCGGCGGTGCATACGGTGTCGAACGTTTTCGTCGTACTCGCTGCAGCCGAAGCACGTGAAGTTGTCGCAGCGGCAGAGGAATCGTCGTCCGATCCGCAGCCGGCCAACATCGGCGTGACGGCAAGGGCTGTGGCTATGGTCGCAATCGTGATCTTGGAGCGCATGGTCGGCCAGCCTAGCGGGTCGGCAGCTGGGGACCTGCCGACGGAATCTTTTGCCGCACCCGTGTTGTTGAACCGAACATGAGTATGAAGGTCGAGATCTGGTCCGACGTTGTCTGCCCGTGGTGCTACGTCGGAAAGCGGCGTTTCGAGAAAGCGCTGACCCGGTTCGAGCATCGCGACGAGATCGAACTCGTCTGGCGCAGTTTCGAACTGGACCCGAATTCGCCGCCGAGCGCTGCCGAGCAGGGCAACCATGCCGAGCGCATCGCAGCGAAGTACGGCGTCTCGGTCGCCGAAGCGCAGACCATGACCGACCGGCTGACAGCAACAGCTGCGGCCGAAGGCCTCGACTTCCGATTCGACCTCGCACGGCCGGGCAACACGTTCGACGCCCACCGTCTCCTGCACCTCGCACTGGAACACGGCGTTCAGGACGAGCTGAAGGAACGCTTGGACCGCGCGACGTTCACCGAGGGCCTGGCCACATCGGACCACTCGGCGCTGCGTGTGCTTGCGATCGAAGTCGGTCTCGACGCCGCCGAGGTCGACGCGGTCCTCGAGGGCGACCGCTACTCGGACGCAGTCCGCGCCGACGAACAGCAGGCTCGCCAGTACGGCATCAGAGGCGTGCCGTTCTTCGTGATCGACGAAAAGTACGGAGTATCGGGCGCGCAGTCTGCCGATATCGTCCTGCAGACCCTCGAGCAGGCCTGGTCGGAGCGGGCGCCGCTGACCCTCGTCACAACCAGCGGCGCCGCACCCAACTGCGAAGGTGATTCCTGCGCTATCTGAGCCGGCCCGGAGGAACCTGCACCCCATGACGGGGGCGCAGGTTCCTGCGGGAACCTGCATCAATTGTCGATGCCGACATTCGGTGGCAGGTTGTAGAACGCGGGCATGATCTCGTCGAAGTTGTTCAACTCCCAGTTGGTCTGATGCAGGATGTCCGGATCCACGGTGCTGAATGGCATCCAACCCTCCTGGAACCAGCGGGTGGCGCCGTCCGCCGGACGATGCAGTGCCAGTTCTGCCGTGCACGGGGTGAACCCTTCTTGAAGCGCGCGGCACGAGTCGTAGATCAGGTAGTCGACGTCCAGGTCACGAACAATGGGGATCATCTTCATGATCTCGCCCAGTGCGATCGGTAGGGCACGAATGATCTGGCCTTCGATGCCGGGACCCGCGACCTTGCCGAGCCCGATCATCGCGTTGAGCAGATCGCTCAGCGACTGATCGGTGATCGGCCATCTGTTGCCCTGCAGCCCGATTCCGGTGTCGGACACTGTGCGCCAGTCGATGGCCGTCGAGTTTCGACCGTCCCACGGCGATCGGGCATCGTTGCGCACTCGACCCTGAACGGTCTGTCCCGTGCCGCCGGGAAACAGCCACGGCATCGCCTTGATCAGAGGGTCGAACACGCCGACTTCGGTGACAGGAGCGAAGAACCGGTTGGTGATCGCCCCGCCTTCGTTGGTCGGTGTGTAGAGGCGCTTTCCGGCCCACACCAGTGGCCGAGCTCCTCGGCAACACGTGCCAACACGCCTGTGCTGCAACCGAAGTGGTCGGTGATCGCGGGTGTCAGAATGGCCTTGAGCGCATTGGCGACGATCCCCTCGGGGAGGTGGAATCCCCACTCCAAGATGTTCATGATCGTGTCGAGACGCGAGCACGTGGGCACTGCGAGGGTCAACGTGTCGTCGCCGAACATCGGCCCGCTCTGGCCGGCGAATCGGAAGATGTCCTTCTTGCGGTCGTTGCTGGAGACGCGGAACGCCATCATCGTGCGGCGCCAGTTGTCGTTGTAGTTCGAGCAGGCCTCGCCGAGTTCGTCCGACAGGCGGTACATGGCGCCGGGATTGGCGGCCTTCCACTCCTTTGCCAATGCATGCGAACTCGAGTTGACGGGATCCGGTGCGCCGGCAGGGCGGATCGCTGCAGTCTGATCCGCATTGGGGACGAGAACACAGTTGTCGGCCCAGTTGGTTACTCCGTCCGAGTCGAAGTCCTGCCAGTACAGGACTTCCGATCGAGGTGGTGGGTTCTCCGTCGTCCAGCCACCTGGCGGCGCTTCGGGCAGGGGCACTGCGACGGGATAGTCGACGGGCAATAGAGGTGGCTCATCGGTGCAGCCCCACAACCCACAGACCACGGGGTCGATTGCAGGTTCGGGTGTGATCGCGGGCTCGGCTAGCGACGTCACGGGCACGGTCGCGAAAAGTACCGCGACCATTCCGGCTAAAACCAGTCTTCTTGGCACCAAGGTCCTCCTTGTCGTTGACGGAGAGCCAGTTGTGACCTTGTGCTGCACACGGGGACGTGTACGTCGACATCAGGTCGGCTCGACGAGGACTGTATCGGCCAGTGTTCCAATCGGCAAGCACTGTCTCAGACAGTCAGGATAGGTTGCTAGTGATTATCTGAAGAACGGATGCTGGTGATCGGTGCGGTGTTCGCCACCTCGACGAACTCGGGCACAAGCGTCCGAACCGCGTCTCGAACTCGCACCTCGCCACCGATCTGACACAAAACCCCAGCGCCGGCGACGAACATTCGGCCGATCGGAGTCAGCCTCGCGGGCAGTGTCAGCTGTCTGTTGACGTTGCTCAAATGCAGCTGGGAGACGTGCTGGACAACGGATCGCAACCACTTCGTCGAGAAGCGAAAAGTCGGCTGTACGAGAGGTTCGCGGAAAAGACCGAGTTCGTCGGCGAGGGCCGCGGCATCGAGCTCGACGCCGGGCGCGACGAACCCGTACCGGCGAGCATTCGCCGCCATGATGTCCGGATCGCCGCCGACGATGCCGGCAAGTAGATCCGCCGCCATCTCGGTGAATCCCAGCGGCGGTTCGGCGCAGGCTCCGAAGTCGAAGACGGCGAGTCGACCATCAGCGGTGACGCGGTAGTTCCCGGGGTGCGGATCGCCGTAGAAGAGCCCGCACTGCGCCGGCCCTGTCAGGTTGAATCGGAGGAAGAGCTCACCCACCCTGTCCCGCTCGCGTTGGTGGCCGTTCGCGATGACCTGCGAAAGTGGCTTGCCATCAACCCATTCCGTGATCAGGACCTCGCCGCACTGGTGCACAACGGCCGGAACGAGAAAATCGGCACTGCCCGCGTACGCGGCGGCGAAGCGCCGCTGATTGGCGGCCTCGAGTTCGTAGTCCAATTCGTCGGTGATGCGTAGACACAACTCGTCGACGATGCCCCGAATGTCGGCGCCGGACAGAAAAGGACTGGCCAGCCACGAGACCCGCTTCAAGTGCCTCAGATCGCCTGCCACAGCTTCCCGCGCCCCCGGGTACATCAATTTCACGGCGACGGTCCGTCCGTCGTTCCACACGGCTCGATGCACCTGGCCGAGGGATGCTGCAGCGGCGTGCCTGTCGTCGAAGTCGCGGAACAACCCGCGCCAGCCTTCGCCCAATTGTTCAGCAAGCACCGCGTGAACCGCGCTCGGCAACATTGCAGGTGTCGATTCCTGCAACTGCGACAGGGCAACTCGATACGGTGCGGCGATCTGAGCAGGAAGGACGAGTTCGTAGATCGACAGGAACTGTCCGAGTTTCGCCGCGCATGCCCGCAGCTCGCCGAGCACCTCGAACATGTGGCGTGCGGTGCGGGCGTGCAGTTCGGCATCTACTTCGACTCGAGGTCGACCGATCATCCGCTTACCCGTCGCTGCGACTCGGCGGCCGGCGAAACCGAGCGGGATACTCGCCAGCCTCGCCGAGCGCACCACCGGCCGCACCGGAACATCGCCGGCGCGTCCGAACCGCAACACCGAGCCAGCTTCGTCGCCTTCGTGCACGCTTGTCCTCCTGCACAAGTCAGGCATATGGACCGATGCGTCCGCTGCCTCTAAACTGTCTGAGACATATCCTAGGGACGAAAGGGGCTTCGTGGAACACCACTCGGTAGTCTCCGATGTTGCGGAGACGCTGGCGCGGCGAATTGCGTGCGGCCAGTACGCTCCGGGCGATCTGATGCCGTCCGTCCGGACTGTCGCGACCGAGTTCGAGGTGAACCGAGCGACCGCTGCCCTGATCCTCGGCAGGCTCGCAACGATGGGCTTCGTCGATGCGCGTCGCGGAAAAGGGTTCGTCGTCAGGGACGTTCGATTGACCGGCGGTATGGATATGTACAGCCGTGTCTTCGAACTGTCGATGGGCGACCCCGACGTCACCATCGCGTGTTTCGAGGACATCATCGAGGTGGAACGGTCGATTTTGACCTCAGCACTGCTTGCCTTCACCGAGAGTGCCCCGATCGACGAGGTGCCTCGACTCGAAGAGCGAATAGCCGGCCTCGAAACGATTGCGCGCAGTGAGCCTGCGGACCTCACAGAATTTCTCGAGGCCGAAACAGACCTCGTTCGCACGCTGCTGACCGCGACCGGCAACACGGTTCATCTGGCGATCTTCAACTCGATCGCCCGCATCCTTCTCCAGGTTCCCGAAGCGACTCGCGCCGCTTTCGCGGTTTCCCCCGACGTACACGTCATCGTGTGGCGAGCGTTGTGCAGTGTCTGGGCCAGGGGAGCCGAACCGTCGAAATCGGAATTCAGCCTGTTCGACGACCTGCTCGCGATGTATCACCGCAACGTCGTCGCCGAGTTCGAACGCCAGATCCTCGGTCCCCAGGCAGCCGATGCCGCGACGGCGTGACCCGATACGACGTGGGACGATCAGTCGGTGACCAGTAAAGCGGACGATTCGCAGAATCTTCGCGACCTCGCGCGGTTACGTCGGGTCCGCGACCGAATCGACCGCGAATATGCGCAGCCACTCGACGTCGAGGCGCTCGCCAAAGACGCGCACATCTCGGCCGGCCATCTCAGTCGTCAGTTCCGGCTCGCGTACGGCGAATCGCCCTACAGCTACCTGATGACGCGGCGAATCGAGCGAGCCATGGCACTGCTGCGTCGAGGCGATCTCAGCGTGACCGAAGTCTGCTTCGCGGTGGGTTGCTCGTCGCTGGGGACCTTCAGTACCCGCTTCACCGAGTTGGTCGGGGTGCCGCCCAGTGTCTATCGCACGCAACAGGAACGCACCACCGAAGGCATGCCGTCGTGCGTTGCGAAACAGGTGACCAGACCGATCAGGAATCGAGAAGCGCACGCCACGGGGACGCAATAACCTGATCGCCATGGACATCACAATCAACGCAAGCTTCCTTCCACAGGACGACCCCGAGGCCGCCCTCGCCTTCTACCGCGACACCCTCGGATTCGAAGTCCGGAACGATGTCGGCTACAACGGGATGCGCTGGATCACTGTCGGTCCAGCCGGTCAGCCGGGTACGTCGATCGTCCTGTATCCACCTGCCGCGACGCCCGGCCTCACCGACGACGAGCGCCGCACCATCACCGAGATGATGGCAAAAGGGAGCTACGGCAGCATCCTTCTTGCCACCAAGGATCTGGACGGCTCCTTCGAACAATTGCAGGCAAGTGACGCCGAAGTCGTCCAGGAGCCGACCGACCAGCCGTACGGTGTACGGGACTGCGCGTTCCGCGATCCGGCGGGCAATATGGTTCGCCTGCAGGAACTTCGCTGAACCTCCCTTCACCGACAACTCGAGCCGACCCGCGGACAGATGGAGACACCAAGAGCATGGCCACGAGGAAAAACACAGAGACGCCTGTGCAGCACGCCGCCGATACCCACGATCTGATTCGCGTAGTCGGCGCGCGTGCGAACAACCTCAAGGACGTCAGCATCGAACTGCCCAAACGACGGCTGACGGTGTTCACCGGTGTCTCCGGCTCCGGCAAGAGTTCGCTCGTGTTCGCCACGATCGCTGCTGAATCGCAGCGCATGATCAACGAGACCTACAGCGCGTTCGTCCAAGGCTTCATGCCGACACTTGCACGCCCCGAGGTCGACGTGCTGGAGGGTCTCACTACCGCGATCATCGTCGATCAGCAGCGGATGGGTGGTGACCCGAGGTCGACGGTCGGCACCGCGACCGACGCCAACGCGATGCTCCGGATCCTGTTCAGTCGAATCGGTAAGCCGCATATCGGCTCGCCCCAAGCGTTTTCGTTCAACGTCGCCTCGATCAGCGGCGCAGGAGCGGTGACCATCGAGAAGGACGGGCGACAGGTCAAGGAAAAGCGGACCTTCAGCATCACCGGCGGCATGTGCCCTCGGTGTGAGGGCCGTGGCTCTGTGTCCGACTTCGATTTGACCGCGCTCTACGACGGCACGAAGTCGCTCAACGAATCTGCCATCACGATCCCCGGCTACAGCATGGAGGGTTGGTACGGCCGCATCTTCCGTGGTTGCGGCTGGTTCGACCCCGACAAGCCGATCAACAAGTTCAACAAGCGCGAACTCAACGATCTGCTCTACAAGGAACCGACCAAGATCAAGGTCGAGGGCATCAACCTGACCTACACGGGATTGATTCCGCAGATCCAGAAGTCGTTCCTGTCCAAGGACATCGATGCGCTGCAGCCGCACATCCGGGCGTTCGTCGAAAAGGCGATCACCTTCGCGGCCTGCCCCGAATGCGGCGGTACCCGGCTGAGCGAAGCCGCTCGATCATCGAAGATCAACAAGATCAACATCGCCGATGCCTGCTCGATGCAGATCAGCGATCTCGCCGAATGGGTGCGTGGGCTCGACGAACCATCGGTCGGACCACTGCTGACAACCCTGCAGAAGACACTCGACTCGTTTGTGGAGATCGGGCTCGGCTACCTGTCGCTCGAGCGGTCGTCCGGCACGTTGTCCGGGGGAGAAGCCCAGCGCACCAAGATGATTCGACACCTGGGTTCGGCGCTGACAGACGTGACGTACGTCTTCGACGAACCGACGATCGGACTGCATCCCCACGATATCCAGCGGATGAACGAACTGCTGCTGCAACTGCGGGACAAAGGCAACACCGTTTTGGTCGTCGAGCACAAACCGGAAGCGATCGCGATCGCCGACCACGTCGTCGACCTCGGTCCAGGTGCCGGTACCGCGGGTGGTGAGGTCGTGTTCGAGGGTTCGCTGGAAGGCCTGCGCGCCAGTGACACGCTCACCGGCAAGCACCTCGACGACCGGGCAGCTTTGAAGGAATCGGTCCGAAAGCCGTCCGGCGCTTTGAAGATTCGTGGTGCCGACGCCCACAATCTGCAGAAGGTCGACGTCGACGTCCCTCTCGGCGTCCTTGTCGTCGTCACCGGTGTCGCCGGATCGGGCAAGAGTTCTCTCATCAAAGGCTCGGTGTCGAATCAGGACGGCGTTGTATCCGTCGACCAGGCCCCGATCAAGGGCTCTCGGCGCAGCAACCCAGCGACCTACACCGGTCTACTCGAACCGATCCGCAAGGCATTCGCGAAGGCGAACGGTGTGAAGCCGGCGCTGTTCAGCTCCAACTCCGAGGGCGCCTGCCCCAACTGCAACGGCAACGGCGTCATCTACTCCGACCTCGCCATGATGGCCGGCGTCGCCACCACTTGCGAAGTGTGCGAAGGCAAACGGTTTATGGCCGAGGTTCTCGACTACAAGTTCGGCGGTCGCGACATCAGCGAAGTGCTCGCCATGCCGGTCACCGAAGCAGAGCAGTTCTTCGAGACGGGGGAGTCGCGGATCCCGGCCGCGCACGCCATCCTGCACAGGCTCGCCGACGTCGGACTCGGTTACGTCAGCCTCGGTCAGCCCCTCACCACGTTGTCCGGCGGCGAACGCCAGCGGCTCAAGTTGGCAACTCGTATGTCGGAAAAGGGTGGGGTCTACGTCCTCGACGAGCCGACCACGGGTCTGCATCTGGCCGATGTGGAACAGCTACTCGGTCTGCTAGATCGGCTCGTCGACTCCGGAAAGTCGGTCATCGTGATCGAGCATCACCAAGCGGTCATGGCCCACGCGGACTGGATCATCGACCTCGGTCCCGGTGCCGGACACGACGGTGGCCGAATCGTTTTCGAGGGAACGCCCGCAGACCTGGTCGCCAAGCGGAAGACTCTTACCGGCAAGCATCTGGCGGAGTATGTAGCCGGTTGACCCCGTTGATTCGAACCAAGAGCAAAGGCGTCACGTTCATGATTGGTCTTGCTTCCGCGTCCGCCTACCGCCGGTTTGCGACAGTCGCGGCGATCGCGCTGGCTGGAACGTTCGTCGGAACCGGCACTGCCTCAGCCGCACCGGGCCAGCCGCCGCCTTCGGCCGACCCGTTCTACGACTATGCGGACTCGCTCGCCGAGACTGCACCGGGCGGGGTCTTGCGGACGCGGCCCTCGGCATACGGCGCGCCGAACCTGCCGACCCCGATCACGAGCACACAGGTGCTCTACCGCACCACCGACGAGCAGGGCGACGCGGTGGTGACCGTGGCGACTGTGTTGCGGCCACTCGTTCCCGGGCCAGCAAAACTGATCTCGTTTCACACCGCCTACGACGGTCTCGGCGCGGAGTGCGATCCCTCCTACACGCTGAGCGGGCATGGGGACAGCACCACTGCGACCGTCGAGCAGGCCGTGATCACCGGCTACATGGCCGCCGGCTACAGCGTCGTCGTCCCCGACTACGAGGGCGAAGACCTCGAGTGGACCATCGGACGGCAGTCGGCGTATGCCGCGCTCGATGGCATCCGAGCAGCAGAAGCCGTGCTCGGACTACCAGCGTCGACGCCTGTCGGGTTGATCGGCTATTCCGGGGGATCGGTGCCGACGCAGTGGGGTGCCGAAGTTGCGCCGCAGTACGCGCCGGAGCTCAATATCGTCGGCGCAGCGGCAGGTGGACTGCCCGTCGACCTGGCACACAACCTGCCGTATGTCAGTGGGTCCAAGGACTGGGCGGGCGTCATCCCGGCACTGATCGTCGCCTACAAACGCAGCTACGGCATCGATACCGATGCGTTTCTGTCGGCGAAGGGCAAGCAGATCGTGAACGCGGTCGAGACCAACTGCATCAACGCGTTCGCTTCGGAATACCCGGGTCTGACCGACACCGAAATGCTGGCGCCGCCGTACACGTCGCTGCTCCAGATCCCGGCAGTCGTTTCCGCGATAGACGACAACATCATGGGCAGTGCCGGCACGCCCGCGGTACCGATGCTGCTGGGTGTCGGCGATTCCGACGGTACGGGAGACTCGGTGATGATCACGAAGGACGTCGAAGGCCTCGCGCGCGATTACTGCGATCGAGGCGTCGCCGTCACCTATGCCCAGTACACCGGACTGAGCCACGGCCAGGCGTTCGCCCCGTTCCAAGCGCAGGCCGCGCAGTTCCTCACCGAGCGCTTCGCCGGAGCGATGCCAGGAAGCAACTGCGCGGTGGTAGGACCGGGTAACGAGCTAACCCCGACGCCGATACCGCAGGGCTGACACGGACGCCTCCAAAACGAGCCGGCCGACCGATTCTTAGATTTGCTAAGCTTGTAGTCGTCGATCAGACACTCGGACGAGCGCACCGTACCCGACCAGCGACAAGACGGTGCTTGGGAGTTCGTCATGGCGTGGCTGGTGTTGATTGTTTCCGGCGTATTCGAGGCTGTATGGGCCACGGCGCTGGGTAAATCCGAGGGATTCACCCGCCTGGTGCCGTCGACCGTCTTCGCCGTCGGTCTCATCGTCAGCATGGCCGGTTTGGCCTATGCGATGAAGAGCCTTCCGCTCGGAACGGCCTACGCGGTGTGGGTCGGTATCGGTGCGGTGCTGACCGTGACATACGCGATGGCCACCGGCGAAGAGTCGATCTCGTGGATGAAGATCGTATTGCTGCTACTCATCGTCGGCGGGGTCGTGGGGTTGAAGGTTCTGCACTGACAAGCCACGGAAGAGCGGCACGGCGGGCGGTCGCCGCGGTCTAGCTCGACACCTTGTAGCCCATGATGTCGCGGATCAACGGACTCTCGTTCGTTCGCTGCCCGGTATCGACGTTGGGCGCGTACTCGGCCTTCGCCCCGGCGTCCAACAGTGCTTGTGTGTTGTCGTTGGAAATAATGCGCCCTTCCAGTTCGAACGAGTCGAATTCGAAGGGAAGTCCATTCGCTGCGAGCGGGTCGGGACCGTCCATTACGTGGAAATGCAAGTGCGGGGCGTCGGAGTTGCCGGTGTTGCAGAGCAACCCGATGACCTGCCCAGCTTTCAGGTCGTCACCGACCTTCACTTTCACCCCGTCCTTCTCTTGCAGGTGTGCGTAGAACGCGTAGTGGCCGTTGCCGATGTCCTGCACGACGTGGTTGCCGCCGTATTCGTCGATGCGCAACCCTGTCGCTCCGATACTCGGAGTCTGTTCTGGCAGATTGTTCACCACCGCAACAACTTTGCCGTCCGCGACGGCGTGCACGTTGGCGCCGAAGTATGCGTAGCTAGAGGTCTTCGTCTTGTCGCCCGTGTACAACAACCCGTCGTTGGTCAGCTGCACGTAGTCGATGGCGAATCGTTCGGCCACGAAGAGCTGGCCATTTATCGGATTAGCGGCGCCGCGGTGTCCGCCGACTTCGCAGCAGCTGTCGCCGTCGAGCCAATGGGCCCCGTCCAGCGGTGGCTTGATCACGATCGGTTCGTTCTTGTCGACCTTCGTCGTCGCGACGTTCTCAACCAGCGTCTGGGGGATCAGGGGCGGGCTTGGTTCGGCGACTTCGATGTCGACGGCGTGCGAGATCGTGTCGGGCACATCGGCGCGAGTGTCAACCGTGGCGTCGATCCAGACCAGCGCCGACTGTCCCGGTCCCAGGACTGCCCCGGGTTCTTTCGCGCCGAGCACCTTCATCCACGGCAGGGTCAGCTTGTCCCCATAGAGATCGAAGAGTGTTCGGTCGCCCGCCGTCGCCTTGACCGACCGAATCGTCGTCGGCGACGTCAGGACGTTGGTCAACATCAGTTCGTAGGCCATGTGGATCTTCTTGTCGGTCGCCAGCACCGCGACCGGCGCGGCGATGACGGAGGCAATCACTGGAGTAACGACGGCCGGAACCGAAGACGTGGACTCGGTGCTCGACTCGTCCGCCGACGAATCAGACGACGACGAGCACGCGGCCATCGGAACGCAGATGGCCACAGCCACTGCCAATTTCGCAAAGCGACTCAGACGAATCAGGCGTTTCATCGGTCGATGCTAGCGCTGTCACGGCGGTGGCGGAGTGAATTGACTGGCGGTGAATTCCGCTCCCTCCGGATCGCGGATCAAAGCAGGTTCCGTCCAATCCATAAAGTCGAATGCGGACCCCCGCGCGCGCGAAGCACGGCTCGAAATCCGCTGACATGGACACACACCGAGGCCGCCAAACCACCAGGGGTTGGCGGCCTCAGCTGTTCATGCCGGTTGACCGGCGGATGACCTAGTTGGCGCTGCCGCTACCGAACAGAGAACTCAGGTCGGGCAAAGATCCCGGTACCTGTCCAGTCGGACCAGCTGGGAACGTGAAGACGCGAGACGCCTCCTGCACTGTGAACCCCGGCATCGGGAACTGCGCAAGAGTTGGTTCGATCCCCGGGTAGTCGGACACCCACATAGCGGGGTCGGTGTCGCTACGGGAGCAAGTGGCCAGCACAACGTACGGGCCGTCGGGAATGTCGGCCACAGTCTGCCCAGTGACACCCGGCTGAATCTCGCCAGAGGAACCCAGCTGTTGACCGTTCCGCAGAACATCCTCGACTGGCGGCAGGACACCGCCGGGAGCCGGAGCCAACGCCGTCAAGCAGGTTAGTGCCGACCCGGAATTGTTCGTGATGGTGTTCGTCACCGACGACGCGTTCGCCGTGAAGACGTAACTGACGTCGGCCTGTCCAGCTGCGCCGGCGCTTCCTGGTAACCCGACAGCCAGTGGAATCGCAGCTGCAGTGACGAGCGCGGTACGAGCAATCAAACGCATAGAAGTCCCTCCCGTTAAGTCGGGGGCATCAGGACAAAGCTTCGAACCCCCTGCACCAATAGTGGCCGTTCACTGGTTGTTTCAAACAAGGATTGTCCAATTCGAATGTGATCGGCGTTAAAGACGCACTCCAGGAGCCTGGCTGCAAAACGTCACGTGACGTTTTGGAGTCCAGTTCGCAGGGAGTCGGCGACCGGGCTGCATTGAATAGGACTGAGTCGACGAGGGCTGAGTCGAATAGTCGATCGGACTCGACGCCGCAGGCAGCGCTCATCTAGTACCGGATGTCGCTACAGATCGGACAACTTTCACGGTGAAGCGGTCGGACAACTCTCAACACGTAAACCTGAACGCTGCCAACATTTCCCGGATCGGACAACTCATCGAACGACACGGGTCGGCGAACTGCAAGGCAGATATTGTGCCGATAATCGACATTATGTCAACTAAACGACTGCGGATTGTGTACCTACCGAAACGCGGCCCTCCTCCTGGCCATCCATGTAGGACGACCCGCGCACGACTCGGGCTTTGGTTTGAACGCGCCGCGCACCCTACGAGCAAGCAACCGGACGAAAACAACATGGGCCGTCGAAAGCGGTTGTTGACTACCGCTTCGCTCCTGCGTCGATCCGATGAATACGCAGAGATTGAACACGCAGGGACAAAGTATTGCCTAAAGCTGCTCTATTCCAACAGATTTCACCGTGCGACCAGATTCGGAATGTTGGAAGCAGATGCTCTGATTGTTGATTTTGGCTTGCGGGTGCCGCCTGCGGGCTGGTGGTCAACGGTGCACCCTTCTACCGTGATTATGGGAGGCTCGACTGGTGGCGTTTTCTGAGGACGAAGTCCAGTTTCTGCGGTCTCAGCCGATGGGCAGATTGGCGACGGTCGGCGCTAGTGGGCAGCCTGACGTTGTCCCGGTAGCAGTCGAGTATGACGGCGAGTACTTCTGGGTCGGCGGCCCCGACGTGACAGGGACGCGGAAGTTCAAGAACGTGGCCGCCGGTAACGAGCAGGTGGGCTTGGTGTTTGACGACCTGCTCTCATTCGATCCGTTCGTCGCGCGCGGTCTTCGCATCGACGGCGTGGCTGAGCAGCCCTTTGAGCGTGTGGGAATGGTCGGTCCGGGTACTTACATGCGGATCACGCCGGTTGTGTCGTGGAGTTGGAATCTTGCCGGGGAGCCTGTTGGCGAAAAGTGGTATCCGGTGATCCGGACCACTCACTCCGCATAAGGCCGCCGGGAGCCGAACCGCTTGAAGAACCGTTCGGACCAATGAAAGTCCTTGCCGACAATATCACGGCAAAGTGGACTGCGCGTAGGATGTTTCATCAACTGCAACAACGTCTTTCGGGACTTGCAGACATCTTTGTAGTGCAAACGAAAGGTAAGTGGCCACTTGATCCATCGAGATGGATCAAATGGCCACTCCCCACACCTGACTACCTAGAGCTTATTGGCGAGCACGTCGAGCTCGCTGATTTCGGGCGGCGCCGCAAAGAGTTCATCGGCACGTTCGCCGAGGGCCTTGCCGACTGGTCCATTTAGATGTGTTTCGCGGGCGGCTTGGTCTGGAAATGCGTCGATGATGCCGAACGTCGACGGGCCGAACCGAACCGCGAACCAGGGCTTCGTGCCGGGCTCCTGCTCGACGAGCGGGAGCGCAGATAAGAGGAATTCCACGACCGCATCTTCTTTGCCGGGTTTAGCTTCGAGTCGAACTAGAAGCGCCTTGGTGGCCATGTCGGTCCTCTGTTCTTAAGTTGGAGTGTCAAGCGTCACACTGTCGACCGGTAATAGCAAACCTCCCGCGCCAATGCGCGATCAGCCGATCTGTTCGAATAGCGACACGATGATCCCCTCGGGTCCGCGCACGTAAGCCATCCGAACACTGTTCTCGTACTCCCCGATGCCGCCGATGAGCCCGTACCCGTCCGCAGCCACCGCGTCGACGGCCGCTTGAAGATTCGCGACTTCGAATGAAACGTTGCGCAGCCCAAGTTCGTTGGCCATCGCCGTTGGCGACCCTGGCACGTGGTCGGGCTTCATGAAACTCGAGAGCTCCAGCCCGGACCCTCCGTTGGGCGGGCGCAGCATCGCGATCTCACAGCGCGCGCCGGGAATGCCACAGACGGTCTCCACGAACTCGCCCTCCACGGATCCGGTGCCCTCCACCTCGAGGCCAAGCCTGACAAAGAACGCCGTTGCAGCATCGAGGTCTGCGACGGTGATACCGACGTGGTCGAAACGTTGAATGTGTGCCATGGGATCCATCCTCCAGTCGTTTTGCCGATTCGATCCTGAGACGGAGCCGGGGCGGGGATCTCGACATCCGCATGCCGTTCGAGTGCGTCGAACGCTCAATCCCCCACTGGCCATGACCACTTGAGTGAATCGCTCGCGCCACAACGCAAGCGAGCGTTGAATAAAGGCCGGTAGCAGCGGCGGAACGAAGGGGTGCTCATGCCGGAGCGTGGGCCGTTCGTCCGGCGATTCCGCGTCCCCTTGATTGCGGTGTCCCTCATTGCCGTGTATTGCGCCGTGCTGTTCGCCAGCGCGTTCGATGTCGCATTCGGAACGCAGCGGCAACTGTCCATCGATGCTGCTCGTGAATCGACCGTTGTCGATGTAGTGGTGCAGCAGATCCAACCTGAAGTTCAATCGATCGCGGTGACGGTCACGCTCGTGCCGGGGTTCGAGCTGCTCGACGACCGAGGCCGACTACGCGACGCCGTGGTCGTCGCACTGAATCCCGACACAACACCCGGCGACATCGTCTTTCCAGCCGGTCACCATCCTTCGACGCTTTCGACCAACATGGCGACCGACGGCGATCTGGCGGCGTGGCCGTTCGACCGGTACGTCAGTGAAAGGTTGACCGTCGACGTATGGAGCGAAACGGCAACCGGTCGTGAACCGATCGCCGCATCGGCACGAATCTCGAACACCATCTACGGCTGGGACGTAACCCAAACTGCGACAACAGATTCGGCCGTGACAACCGGATTCCGCTACAAGATCACCCTGGCCCGCGCACCGAGCACGTTGGCCTACGACATCATGCTCGTGTCCATCCTCGTGGCGCTGCCGGCACTCGGGCTGTTCGTCGCGATCAACACCGTGCGCGGACGCCGTCCGTTCCTCGCACCGCTCACGGGCTGGTTCGCGATCATGCTCTTCGCCGAAGTCCAGCTGCGAAACGCGCTTCCCGGCGCTCCCCCACCAGGCAGTTGGATCGACCGATCGGTAACGATCTGGGCGCTGATCGGCCTCGTCGCAGCGATGACCATGTACGTCGTCGCATGGTGGCGGGACCACGAATCGCAAACAATGTGAAGGAAAATTCGGTTGCGACTACTGGGTTGAATGGAGTTGCGACTACTGGGTTGAATGGAACGGGTTATTTGACTTCGGAGCGGCGCAGCAGCACCAGTCCCATGGTGAGCGGGATGACGATCCAGATCATCGTGGTCGATCCGATCTGGACCCACTCGTGTGCCGATGAGATCTGACCCTCGAACAGTTCGATCTGCGAGTAGTTCCAGTCGATCCAGGGCTGGAGGTCAGTGAACGATTCCCTCACCTGGGCCAGGAGCAACAGGATGCCGGAGAGGACGAACGACAGCACGAAGTAGCCCACAATGGCGGCTGCGGAGTTGCGCAGCGCCACGCCCAGTGTGAAACCGATGGCCATCCCCAACAAGTTGCCCAGGACGATCTGAGCCGCGTGAGCCAGTCCGATGTCCCACACAGTGTCGACCCCGACGATCGCGGATCCGACCACGTTGCCTATGGCTCCGATCGTGAACGCCACCAGCATCGAGACGAACCCGACGGTCATGGTCGCGATCGCCTTGGCTCCGATGACCCGCCCCCGGCTCGGTACGAGAGTGAACGTCGTCAGTCCGCTGCGCTGACTCCACTCGCTGGTGACCGCGAGGATCGCGATCATGGGAAGGATCAAAGTCATCGGGAAGCCGAGCGCGCTAGCGAAGGTCTCGTAGCTGAACGCGGTTTCGGGCACGAAGACGATGGCGACTGTCGCCGCCGCGACCGAGAAGACGCCGATGCTCATGAGCAGCCAGAAGCCCGAGCGCGTGTCGAACATCTTGCGCAGCTCGACGCCGATGATCCGGGTGGTCGGGATCGGATGTACGACGCGGGCGGCGATCGGTGTGGTCTGGGTGGTCCGTGTGGTCTGAGTAATCATGCTGCTGCCCCTCCTTCGGGAACGGTGTTGTCGCGCTGGGATTCCGCGGTGAGCTCGAGGAACATCTCCTCCAGACCAGCGCCGTCCGCGGGGCGCAGTTCGGTCAGGGCGATTCCGGCCACGAGGGCGACCCGGCCGACGTGGTGCGGTTCGGCATGGGTGTGGAGCGAGCCTCCGCCCGAGGATGAGGCGCCGATGCCGGCGTCCGCGAGGGCGGCGGCGAGCCGGGTGTTGTCCGCGGACGAGACGACGGTCCCGGCAGTCGACAGCAGATCCCGCTTGGTCCCCTCAGCGACAATCCGGCCGTTCCCGATCACGACCAGGTCGTCGGCGATCACCTCGATCTCGTGCAGTAGGTGTGAAGACAACAGCACCGTGCCACCCTGGTCGGCGAAGTCGCGCAACAGGTCTCGCATCCATCGGATGCCGGCGGGGTCGAGGCCGTTGGCAGGCTCGTCGAGGACCAGGACGGCGGGGTCGCCGATGAGAGCGGTCGCGATGCCGAGGCGCTGCCGCATGCCGAGGGAGTAGTTGCGGATCCTGCCGTCGCCCTCCTTCTCCGTCAGCGACACCCGACGCAACATCTCGGGCACCCGGCTGGTCGGCAACCCCATGGTGCGGGCCGCGATTGTGAGCACCTCGCGGCCGGTCCGGCCGGCGTGCTGGGCCGAAGCATCGAGGAGTACCCCGATCTCGATGCCCGGGTTCGGCAGGTCGGCGTACCGGCCGCCGAGGACCTCGACGTGGCCGGAGGTGGCCGCGCTCAGGCCGACCATGATCCGCATCGTGGTCGACTTGCCTGCGCCGTTTGGGCCGAGGAAGCCGGTGACGCGGCCGGGTCGTGCTGTGAACGAGACGTCGTCGACGGCGGTCACGCCGCGATAGCTCTTGGTCAGGTGGTGAACAGTGATCATGACCGGAATCCTCGCCGCGACCGGGCCTCCGCCACATCGGCTTCGAGGTCGGACCCACCTAGGCCGATGGGATGGTCGGCGTCTCGTTCTTCTGGAGGATCTGCGATGCCTCGGCAGTCCCTACGCTTGGTGCGTGATCCCTTCCGCCCTGCGCTCGCTATGGGACGAGCCCCGCGCCGCCGACGCGCACGAACAGACGTGGCGCGACCGAGTACTGGTCGGCGCTGTGATGGTGATGGCGC
Source organism: Antrihabitans stalagmiti (assembly GCF_016482825.1). Classification (GTDB taxonomy): domain Bacteria; phylum Actinomycetota; class Actinomycetes; order Mycobacteriales; family Mycobacteriaceae; genus Antrihabitans; species Antrihabitans stalagmiti. The sequence continues at coordinate 571,195 of NZ_JAEMNV010000001.1, forward strand.
TGCTCGAAGGAATTCTCCGCGAGGACGTCACCTGGCGGCCGGTCGTGACGATCGTGACAGTCGGACTTGCGTCGGTACTGCTGTGGCGGCGTACCCATCCTCTGGTCTGCATCCTGGTGGCCTTCGGCATCGGCACGGCGTTGGGGCTGGCGAGCGAGCTGGCCGGGATCCCTGGTGTGGGTCTGTACACGATGAGCTACGTCCTGGTTCTCGTCTACGCACTGGTCCGCTGGGGCTCAGGGCGTCAGATCGTGATCGGGCTGGCGGTGGTGGCGGTCGCTACGGTTGTCAGCGTGACGACCGACTACACCGGGCCGGCCGAGCTCTTCGGTGGGCTCGCCGTTCTGGCGGCGGCGTCGGCGGGAGGTGCGGCGTTGCGTTACCGAGCCGAGAGTTGGCGCCGCGCGCTCGACCAGGTCCGCAGCCAGGAGCGCGTCGGTCTCGCGCGCGAGCTGCACGACTCGGTCGCCCACCACGTCTCGGCGATCACTGTGCAAGCGCAGGCCGGCCGGGCGATGGCCAGGAAGCGACCCGAAGCGGCGCTCGAGGCGCTTTCGGTGATCGAAGGGGAAGCGTCGCGGACACTGGCGGAGATGCGGGCGATGGTCCGGGTGCTGCGCGACGGAGCTCCCGCGGAGTACTCCCCCCAACCGGGCTGCGCCGACCTGATGTCCCTCGCCCGCCGCGACCCGGACCCCGTCGTCGACGTCGAGTTGGCAGGTGATCTGGGCGGACTTCGTCCCCAGGTCGACGCGGCCGTGTACCGGATAGCGCAGGAGGCGCTGACCAACGCACTGCGGCACGCTCGAAACGCCTCACGTGTGGAGATCCGGGTCGCCGAGGGCGCAGGAAGGCTGCGGATCCGGGTGACCGACAACGGCCGGATCGACCCGGCACGGCCAGCGCCCCACGGCTTCGGGCTGCTGGGGATGTCCGAGCGCGTGCGGCTGCTCGGCGGCACGCTGCGCGCTGGGCCGATGCCCGAGGGCGGGTGGGCAGTCGACGCCGAGCTACCGACGGAGATACCCCGATGACGGTTCGCGTGTTGGTGGCCGACGACCAAGATCTGGTGCGCACCGGCCTGTCGATGATCCTCGACGCCGAGCCCGACATCGACGTCGTCGGCCAGGCCGCCGACGGCAAAGCCGCCGTCGAGCTCGCGCGTCGGCTCCGCCCCGACGTCTGCCTGGTCGACATTCGTATGCCCGGGATTGACGGTATCGAGGTGACCGAACTCCTCGCAGGGCGAGACGTCCCGGACCCGATCGCGGTGGTGGTGATCACGACCTTCGACCTGGACGAGTACGTCCACGGCGCGCTTCGGGCAGGCGCTCGCGGATTTCTTCTCAAGGATGCCGGGCCCGAGCTGCTGGTGCAGGCCGTACATGCCGCCGCCGTCGGCGATGCGCTGATAGCGCCGAACATCACCCGACGGCTGCTGGCGACCCTCGCAGCGGGGGCCTCGTCGAAGCGCCGTACCCAACCGACCGAGCCGCTCACTCAACGCGAGGAGCAGGTGCTGAAACTGGTCGCCGTCGGCCGCACGAACGCCGAGATCGCAGCCGAGCTGTTCATCAGCTCGACGACCGCCAAGACCCACGTCGCGAGCCTGCTGGCCAAGATCGGCTCCCGGAACAGGGTCGAGATTGCGATGTGGGCCTACGACACCGGCCGGGTGGGGCAGTGAACCGAACCTGACCTACATGCACGACGATTGGTTTCTGGTCAGGGCCTGCGGGCGTACTGCGTTGGGTCAGGAACTTGGCGGAATTTGGCGCACCACGGATTCGTACAGGCGCCTGATTGCCGTCAAGACTTCCGTCGGCTCGATGTAATTGTTCTTCGCGCGCAATGCACGTTCCAAGTCTTCCCCGTCTCTAATGCTTTCGGGGACAAGCACATTCCATTCGAACCCTCGCGGTTGCGGACGGACCCCCGCCTCTGCGAGGTAGGAGTTGACGTCGTCGTTCACCATCCGGAGGTCTTCCTCGGTGAAGGGCTCGAACCACACTTCCTCGGGTTCCTTGCCCGGATGACCGCGGGTCACCTTCACCGGAGGATGTGCGGACGCTGGATACGGTCTTCGGAAACACCGGTGCGGTCCTGCAACCCAAGCGGTCAGCGCTCCATGGCCGTTCGGGATCACGCTGACATAGCGACCGGCGGGGAGTTCGCCGGGTACTTGATCGTCCGTCTCGGCCAACGGATACTCGCTCCAGTAGTGCGCCATGCCGTCCATTCTGGTCGGTCCGCAAACCGAGAAACAGCGCTCAACCGGCGAAGAAGTCCAAGACGGGCGGGGCGACGGACGCTGCGTCGACCGCGTGACCAGGTGCGTCGATCGTCCGCCTGGTTACGTGTGACAGCGCCTTCGCCACAGCATCGGCTGCGGCCTCGAAGAATTCGACAGGTAGGGCAGGCATGTACGGGTCGGAGGTGGATCGGGTGAGCACCAACGTTGCCTGACGAATGCCGGCAAGTCGGTCCGCGGGAGGAGGCCCGTCGTCGCCGATGACCGCGGCGTCGTAGGCGAGTGTCGGCGCCAGCCTGAGCAGATCGTCCCAGAACGGTGCCGTTCGTGCGCCGGCGAGGTCGTCGTCGCTGGCGCCCCCTAGCCGCATGAACGCCGCGAGCGCCTCGTCGATCTGCCCTTGCTTCAGCGACTCAGCCAGACGGGCACGGTATGCACGCCAGCGCGCCACCGCCTCGGCTTCCACGCTGTACGGCACGTCGTACACCACGAGACGATCCACCGGCAGGTCGGCCGCGGCGGCCTCGAGGGCGAGCGCAGCACCGGTCGAGGCACCGAACACGTGCGCCGAACCGCCGGCCTCGTCGAGCAGCGCCGCCAGATCCTCGACTTCCCGCTGCACCGCGTACGGTTGCGTGTCTCCGCTGTCGGCCCGTCCCCGACGCGAATAGTTGTACACGGTGAAATCGCGCGCCAACTCCGTTGCAAGAGCGGCATTTTCCGAGCCGTCGTCGAGGCCGCCGCCAACGAGTATCACAGCAGGGCCGGCCCCGTCGCGCTGATAGGCGATCGGCGTTCCATCGGCGGACGTCACTGTTTGCCTGGCACCAGTCATGACACGCAATCTACCGTCGCGCAGAAAGATTCAACGCTCTCGGGGATCGTCCGCCGGCTCGAGATCCGCCGCATGAAAGCGGTGCCCCGACTCCCCCGGCGGCGAGGACGACACATCGACAAGGAGTTCCATTGCCTCGCGCCCGAAACGGCGTGGTGCGATATCAACTGCAAGGATTTGGGTAATTTCAAGCTCGCTGACCGGGTCTCCCGCGAGTGACGCGACACGGAAACCCCGTTCGCCGTCCGTAGCGAGTGACCTACCGAGCGCCTGCAGCATCGGCACAGCGCGACCCGCCAAACCCTGCGGACCGAAGCCGAATTCTTCGGACGCGATCGCCATGACGCCAACACTGTCGGGCGCTTCGACAGGCAGCCGAAGCAGGCCGATGTCCACAGCGCCGGCGACCACGTTAAGTACCTGGTCGGCTGTGCTGCCTGCGACCGCTTCGACCTCGACACCCAAACGTTCGCACATCGCGCCGATGCGTTCCGGTACAACGGGATTCGCACCATTCAGCACACCGAGACGGACTACGTTCAGAGCGGCCGTTCTGGAAGTCGACAGTGCCGTATCTGCGGCCGTCAGGGTGGCACGACAGCCGTCGAGAAAGACTGCCCCTATCGGGGTCAGATCGACGCCCTGGGAGCTGCGCACGAACAGCGGTGCCCCGACTTCGCGTTCGAGCGCCTGAATCTGCTGGCTGACCGTCGGCGTCGACACGTGCAGCCGTTATACAGCGCGCCCGAAATGACGTTCGTCGGCGACCGCGACGAAGTACCGCAGTTGGCGCAGCTCCCCCACCTCGAAACCTATCGGTGGGGCCTCGGCGCGGTTTAGATCGGTCCCCCGATACGAATCGGTACGAGGGATCTCGGCTCGCTCGTCACAGGAATTCCGAAATCGACAACGATCTTTCGGATCAAATGCAGACCGATCCGAAGATGCAGTTTTGATTGTTCGGCACCGTAACCGTGGCCGGTTCAGCAGTCTTCGTGGTGTCTTGGGCGTTGAACGTCGCCCATACCTCTGTGACGCCGACGTTTACGCACTTCCAGTGAATGTCGTAGGTACCGTTCGGCACGTTTTCGAACACCACGGGCGCTGTTCCGCTAGCCGGAACGTCCGTATAGGTGAGGCCGAACGTCGGGGCTGAGTTGTTCGGATCAACCGTCCCAGCGGGAAAGCCAGCAACCCCGCACGTGATTTGCCCGCCGGAGTTGTTGGCTATCACCGATGTGACCTTGTTCGCTGAGACGCTGGCCGTCCCGGAAACATCGATGGGTGCTGCACTGGCCGTAGCGGGAGCACATAGGAAGAACAGTAGAAGTCCGGCGATAGCTGCGAACGTTCGAAGTGAGAACTTCATTATCGACCTTTCGAGGTGTGTCGGCCCACAGGGGTACGGCCAATCAATCACAGGCCTTAGCTTGCTGTCCCCGGGTTGATGCAGTTCGAAACCCGATGGACTTGTAACTCGCTCAGGAAGCTTTCGGAGCGAGCTCATTCCGGTCGATGGGCGGTCGCACAATCACAATGGATCGAACGGCTGAAGCGCTAAAGCCCGCTCCAATCGTCATGGCTAAGGGTACAAACACCCTTACGCTTGCCGTGGCTGTCACGTCGATCGAAGGGGCTTCCATGGCAAGCACCCGTGTCTACCTCTCCAACGCTGAGAGCAAGGACAATTCGATCGAAATCATCGAGGTGTCAGGATGACCGCCGCACAGCCGAAGACATCCCGCCCCCTCGGCCTGTTCCTGGTCGTCATGCTGATGTTCGGCATCATCACCAGCCTCAACGGCATGGCACCGCTGGCGACCTACGGGCTCGGTGCGATCTTCTATCTCGCCATCGCGATCGTGCTGTTCCTGGTCCCCGCAGCCCTGGTGGCCAGCGAACTCGGCACCACCTATCAGCGCGACGGCGGTGTCTACACGTGGGTCAGCGAAGCGTTCGGCCCGACCGCCGGATTCGTTGCGACCTGGCTGCAGTGGCTTCAGAACATCATCTTCTGGACCGTCGTCCTAACTGGATCCGCGGCGATGCTCGCAGTGTCGCTCGGCTGGACCGATGGCGCCGAGAACAGGCTGTACAGCGCCGCCGTCGTACTCGGCACCATCTGGCTCATCACCGCGCTGAGCCTGTTCGGACTGCGCAGCTCTGGCCTCATCGGCACGGTGGGCACCATTGCCGGGACCATCCTGCCCGGTGCCCTACTGATCGCGTTTGCAGTCGGCTACATCCTCGACGACCAGCCAAACAACCTCGTCGGCCCAGCCGCCGACCTCATCCCCGATTTGTCGGACCCGGCGAACGTCACCTTCGGACTCGCCGCAATCCTTGTCTTCGCCGGCATCGAAGTGATGGCCGCGCGAATCCGCGACATCCGCACACCCGAACGCACCTACCCGCGCGCAACACTCATCTCGGTCCTCATGATCGCCGCACTGATCGTCCCCGCAACCCTCGCCATTTCGATCATGGTCCCGGCCGACGACATCAGCATCACTTCCGGAATCGTGCAGGCGATGAACGCGGGCGTCGACCACGTCTGGCATCTCGGTTGGCTCGTTCCACTCGCGGCGATCGCCATCTACCTCGATGCGATCGGCGAGATTGCGGGGTGGATGGCGGCCACTCCGGCGGCCATGGCCACCGCCGCGCGTGAAGGGCACCTACCTCGCAAACTCGCCGCTGAGAACGCTCGCAATACAGCTCGACCGGTTCTCATCGGCCAGGCGGTGGTCGGCTCCTCGATCAGCCTGCTGTTCATCTTCCAGCCCAGTGTTTCGAGCATGTTCTGGCTGCTCAGCGCCCTGCTGGTCCAGCTGTATGTGCTTATGTACGCCATGATGTTCGCCGCCGCACTAAGACTGCGACGAACTCAACCCGACGTCCCCCGGCCGTTCCGCATTCCCGGCGGTCGCCCCGGAATCTGGCTGGTGTGCGGCATCGGCATCGTGTTCTCCGCAGCCGCAATCATCGTCGGCTTCATCCCGCCCGCCGGACTCGGCGAAGCGACCGCGATCAGCCACACCATCGTTCTCGTCGCGGCTGTCGTGCTGTGCACCGTTGCGCCCATGGCGATCTCACGACGCGAACGCGCCCGCTCGAACCCTGTTCCGAGGAGCTGAAAATGAACATGGGCACCGACCGAACGGCGTCATGCACTTTCGGATTGGGGTGCCTTCAGTAGCTCGCTCAAGGAGCTTTCCGGATCGGCGAGCTGATTCCGATCGATGGGCAGTCGCTCGTTGATGACGCGGCGGCTGAACATGAACTCTTTAGGCCGGTTCACGCAATCGGCCGCGATCATCTCGTCCTGCTTGAAGTAGAAGCAGGCGAAGCTGCGGCCACTGTCCGGATCTCCGCGGAGCACCACGTTGTCGTAGCCGTCGTTGAGTCCGGCTATCTGCAGCTTGAGTTCGTACTGGTCCGACCAGAACCACGGCAACGCCGAGATTGTCTTCGGTTTCCCGCACATGGTCGCGGCGGCCACCTTTGCGTGCTCGCCTGCGTTGGGTACAGATTCGAGGCGGAGGTGGCGATCGTAGCGGGGAATGAAGTAGCTGGCGCAGTCGCCGGCTGCGACTATGTCGGGGTCGCTGGTCAGGCTGGCGCCGTCGATCACGATGCCGTTGTCCACGGAAAGGCCTGCAGCCTCGGCGAGTTCGGTGTTGGGTACCACGCCGACACCGACGATGACCAGATCGGCTTCGATCAACTCACCGTCAGCGAGGCGCACGCCACGTACACGCTCGTCCCCCTCGATGGCTTCGACTGTGACTCCGGTCCGCAGTTCCACACCTTCCTCGCGATGAACCCGCGCGTAGAAGGTCGAGACTTCGGGTGCGGTCACGCGTTGGAGCACGCGCTCAGCGGTTTCCAGAACTGTTACTTCGACGCCGCCGAGCGTTCGTAGCGAAGCTGCGGTCTCCAAGCCGATATAGCCGGCACCGATGATGACGACGCGATTGGCGTCGGAGAGTCCACCGCGGATCCGTTCGATGTCGGCGGCATCGCGCAGATAATGCACGCCGGCCAACTCGACGCCCTCGATCGCAAGGAGACGCGGGCGGGCACCCACACACAGTGCGAGCTTCTCGTAGCCGATTTCGTCGCCGTCGCTCAGCGTGACGGTTCGTGCCTGACGGTCGATTGCCGCGACGCGGGCGTGCCTGAAGGTGATGTTCTGCTTCTCGTAAAAGCCTGGCGGACGGATGAGCAAGTCATCGAGGCTCGACTTGCCCGACAGGTAGGTCTTGGACAGCGGCGGGCGGTGGTAGGGCAACGCGCCCTCGTCGCCGATGACCAAGATCTCCCCTGCCCACCCCTCTTGGCGCAGGCTTGCGCTGAGTTGGGCGCCAGCATGACTGGCGCCGATGACGATCGCCCTGCCGCTTTCCATATGTTGCTTCTCTCGCTCGCCGTCCACCGGTCAGGCCGGCTGCTTCGCGGTGAGCTTGACCATCATTTTCGAGTAGCCGCGAACGAAGTTGGACTGCACGATCTCCGGCTCCCCAACGACCTCGATGTTTTCGAAACGCTCGAGCAGTTCCTCCCACAGAATGCGCAACTGCATTTCCGCGAGACGGTTACCCATGCATCGGTGAATGCCGAAGCCGAAGGCGATGTGACTGCGCGCGTTGGATCGGTCGATGACGAGCTCGTTCGGGCGGTCGAAGTGACGCTCGTCCCGGTTGCCCGAGGAGTACCACATGACGAGCTTGTCGCCTTTGCGAATGTGCTGACCGTTGAGCACGGTGTCTTCCTTGGCCCGGCGGCACATGTACGCCAGCGGCGTCTGCCAACGGATGATTTCCGAGACCATGTTCGGGATCAACTTCGGGTTGGCCTTGAGCTTGACGAATTCGTCCGGGAATTTGTTCAGCGCGTACACGCCGCCGGTCATCGAGTTGCGTGTGGTGTCGTTGCCACCGACTACCAGCAGCAGGAAGTTGCCGAGGAACTCCATCGGACGGTCGATCAGGTTCTTCGTCTCGTCGTCCGTCAGCATGAGGCTCAGCAGGTCGAAGCCGGGAGCCTCACCGGCTGCGATGCGTGCGGCCTTGTCGTGCCAAAGATGCATGACCTTGCGCAGAAGCGGGACGGCGTAGTTGAACGTTTCGTCGAGGTCCGACGTACCGCCCGTCGCCGCGGGCACGCCCGAAGCCAGATCGGAGATCACTGTGAGCTCTCGACGATCTTCGTACGGGTAGTCCAGCAGAGTCGCGAGCATGCGACCGGTCAGCTCGATCGACACCCGGTCCACCCAGTTGAAGGACTCGCCGACCGGCAGCCCATCGAGTACCTCCTGCACCCGAGAACGGATCAGCTGTTCCATCTCTTTGAGGTTCTTGGGTGCTACGACCCCCTGTACTGCTTGCCGCTGAACGTCGTGCTTCGGCGGGTCCATCGCGATGAACATCTCGATGTCGAAGCCTGCTGGCGGCTTGCCCATGAAGATGTACGGCTCGGCCGAGAACAGGTGGTGGTTCTTGTCCATGGCGAGGATGTCGTCGTAGCGTGTGACCGACCAGAACGGTCCGAACGGACCCTTCGGTTGGTAGTGCACCGGCGCGTCGTCACGTAGTCGCTTGAAATGCGACAGCCACTGCCCCTGGCGATACAGGAACGGGTTGCCCGTATCGATGTCCGCCAGCTTGACGTTCGCACCATCCGGAATCGGCGCCTCGATGAAGACCGGTGATCTTTCACTCTTGTCGACCACGCGACGTGCTCGGTTGTACAGATGAGCTCCGCGGACCAGCAAGTGGATGGGGACGACAGTCTCGACCTTGCTCTTCGCCTGACCGAACACGTTGATGCGCTTCGCCTGACCGAACACTTTGATCATTTCGATAACCTCGCTGTGGCTTGAATGGGGTCGTGGGCTACATCTGGTATTCGGGGAGTTTGACGGTCATACCGTCCATGGCCTCTGTGACCTCGATTTGGCACGACAGTCGCGAGGTCGCCTCGCGCTCGGGCGTCATCTCGAGCATCTGCTCTTCGTCCTCGCCCGTCTTACCGGTCAAGCTCATCCAATTGCTCTCGACGATGACGTGGCAAGTCCCGCATGCGCACTCGCCGCCGCAGTCACCATCGATGCCCGCCACTCCGTTGCTGGTAGCGATCTGCATCAGCGACTGCCCCTCGACGATGTCAGCCTCGTGCGACTCGCCGTCGTGTGAAACGAAAGTGATTGTTCCCATGTCCTACTGCCTGCTAGAAGGGGTGCGACTTCCTGCCAACTTCCACGTTGATTCAATCGCTACGAATATCTCGTTCAAACTAGGAACTCGGCAGTTCCTACTGAAACTATGGCGAGAGAACTCTGTGTGTCAACATTGAGCATGACCGATCCAGTCGTTGTGGTCCGGCCTTTCCGCGGAGTTAGTGCAGCTGACCGTGTGCGGCAGCGTCGTGACGCGTTACTCGACGCAGGACTCAAAGCGCTCGCGGATGGGCCCCTTGCTTCGGTCACCGTCGACGACATCAGCTCACGGGCAGGCTTGTCGAAACGCTATTTCTACGAGCACTTTCACACCCGAAACGACCTGTTTGTTGCCCTCGTCGAGCGACTCATCGAGCAGTTGACGGCAGCCGTCGCGACCGCTTCACAGGCGCCGAACACCGGCATGCTCGGGCGGCTACACGACGCGGTGGTCGGCGTCGTGTCCGTTCTGATCGAGGACCCGGGCAATGCTCGCCTTTTCGTGGACACGCTCGGCGGCGACCAACTGAGGGATACGGTTCGCCGGACCGAGCATGCGATGGCCGTCATGCTCATCGACGTCACAATCGCGGACACCCAGGTGACGGAGAAGGAACGCGTACGCCTGAATATGGGCGCCCTGATCCTTGTGTCCGGGACTGCTCAGGCAGTGAGCGACTGGCTCAACGGCACCATCGATTTGTCGAGGACAGAACTGATCGAGGAAATCGTCAAGCTGGCAGCGGCGGCAATCAACACCGTCTTCCCGATTTTCGATCCTTACGAGTCCCCTCAGCCCGCCATCTTCAACGACTAGCTGCCAGCACTGCCGCGAGGCCTCCCTGCAGGTCCTTGACGAAATACTCAGGCATCTCGAGCGACCGAAAATGTCCCCCGGATTCCGGCGCCCTCCATCGGACGTAGCGGTCGTGCGAGGACGCCAGCGGCCGAACCTTGTTTGTCATACACCGGGGCTATCCTCCCCGTCATGACACGCTTGCGCGGCCTTGCGATGGCCGTTCTCACTTTCGCGATGTTCATGGATCTCATGGACGTCACAATCGTCAACGTCGCGCTGCCCGCGATCCAGGAGGACCTCGGCAGTACACCGTCTCAGCTCGAGTGGATCGTGAGCGGCTACGTACTCGCGTTCGCCGGCGTACTCATAACGTCGGGTCGGTTGGGCGATCGCTACGGTCGGCAGCGGGTATTCATCGTGGGCATAACAGGATTCACGATCGCGTCGCTCACGGCTTCCATAGCCCAGAACGGCGAAACACTAGTTGCGTCCCGGGTAGCGCAGGGGCTTTTCGCCGGACTGATGGTGCCGCAGGTGCTCGCCAGCGTCCAAGTGCTGTACAAACCACGCGAGCGCGCGAAGATTTTCGCGGTGATCGGCGTCATCACTGCGATGGCCGCGGTGATCGGACCCGTGCTCGGCGGTTGGTTGGTCACGAACAACCCGCTCGGTGGCGGATGGCGGGCCATCTTCTTCATCAATATCCCGATCGGGATCATCATCGTGATCGCGGCGGTGTTCCTGGTGCCCAACTCGAAAGCGGAACGTCCGTCGCCGCTGGATCCGCTCGGTGTCCTGCTGGCCGTTGGCGGCATCTTGCTGCTCGTCTACCCGTTGGTGGAGGGTCGCCAGCTCGGCTGGCCTATCTGGTCGTTCGTGCTGATGGCCCTGTCACCCGTGGTGCTTGCGCTGTTCGTCTTCAACGAACAACGCCACAGCGAAGAGAGCGCAATGATGCCGCTGCGGCTGTTCGCGAACCGCGGTTTCACCGGAGGCCTCACCATCCAGTTCCTGTTCCAAGGCTCGATAAATGCGTTCTTCTTGATCCTTGCGTTGTATGTGCAGACCGGACTCGGCTTCACCGCTATCGCCTCCGGTGCACTTACACTCCCGTTCAGCATCGGCGCAGTCGTTGCGGCCGGTGTTGCGGCAGCGCTGGTCGCACGACTCGGCCGGATCCTGCCCGCCGTCGGCGGCACGCTGATGGCCATCGGCACAGGCTGGGTCATCTACGTATTCAATTCCACCGGGACCGGTTACTCGGGCTGGGACACTGTGATCCCGATGGCCGTCGCTGGGATCGGCCTCACCGTCATGGTCGTGCCACTGCTCGATATCGCCTTGGCCACAGTCGATCAGAAGGATTCCGGCGCGGCATCGGGTGTGCTTGGCACATTCCAACAGGTGGGCGGGGCACTCGGCATCGCCGTAGCCGGTGTGCTGTTCTTCGATGCCGCTGGACGCTATACGCAGTCGGAGCTGTTGCACGCGTTGACAATCGCGGCGTGGGTGCCCATCCTCGGCTATGCCCTCGCCGCACTCTGCAGCGGGTTGCTTCCGGGTATCGCCGCGGTGAAAGCGCACCTGGCAGCCATCGAGGACGAAGCAAACGACGAGCCCGTCGACGAGTCACCAGCGCCGTCGATGGCCTGACATCAGGCCTACTTGCGGAACTTGTTGGACCCGTGCGCAGGGGGCGGGGGCCGCTGAGTCAGGTGATTCGGCGGTAGCGGATGTGGGTGGTCAACGGTGAGTGCAGCACCTCGGCAGGCTCGAAGCCGAAGGACTCGACCCCGTCGAAGATGCGCTCGCCCGAACCGAGCAGGACGGGCGCGATGTCGAGCGTGAGTTCGTCGACAACGCCGGCGATCAGGGCCTGTCGGACAGTCGACGCTCCACCTGCGATGTCCACCCCGTTGTCCCCCGCGGCCTCACATGCTGCGGAATAAGCCGCGTCGAAGCCGTCCGTGACGAAGTGGAACGTCGTCCCTCCCTCCATCTCGATCGGATCGTGGCGGTGATGGGTCAGCACGAAGACCGGTGCATGATAGGGCGGTTCGGGACCCCACCAGCCGGACCAGTCTTCGTCCCAGTCCCCGCGGATAGGGCCGAACATGTTGCGCCCCATCACATATGCGCCGCGTGGACGCATCAGCCAACCGTTCGCGGTTTTGTCTGCTTCGGTGGCTCGTGGATCGCCGATGTGCCAACCGTGCAGTTCTCGCCCTCGTTTGCCAAGTGGGTCGTCGCGGCTCTGGTCCGGCCCGGCGACGAAGCCGTCCAGTGAGATCGACATGTGGCAGGTGGTGTCCGGCATTGCGAACCTCCTCGAGGATTCTGACCCACTCATTAGCGTAGGTCAGAATATCGCAATCGGATTGACTGGCGAGCTTGTCGCGCCTTTGAAACGCCACGGGCTGACACTTACGAAGAACGCCCAACGTTGCTCAGCGGCACAGGCTTCCGCGAGAGCATCGAGTTCGGTGTTGTCGAGTATGGGCATGCCGAGATACGGAATCAGGACCATGTGCATCGGTTCGGTCCAGCGTTCGAATCCGGGTATCGGCGGGTGGACGTCGCTGTCGGAATCGCTGCTGAGGATCGACGCACGGCGCTCGCGTAGCCACGGCAGGCAGGAGGCATGCAGACCGGAACCACGCTGGAAGGTGTTGTCAGTGCCACCGCCATTGCGAACGAACACGATGTCACCCTCGCCGACCTGGACTTGGTGCAGCCGTTCAGCGGCGTCGAGATCCTCGGGTCGGATAACCGATCCGACAGGTAGCGACCCACCGCGCACCTCACCGACGTCGAGCAGGACGCCGCGGCCGACGATGCCGACTTCTCCTATGCGTTCGATTCCGAGGCGACGTGCTCCAGTCGGTGTGACGTCTTCGACCGGGTAGCCGTTGTACATCCCCTGCTTGCCCTCTGGCGTGAATATGTGGCAAAGGGCATCGATATGCGTGACCGCGAATCCGTGGTAGGTCATGCCGATTTCGTCGATGCATCCCGCTTCGTCGGGCAATGGATCGTCGTAGCGCTTCATCTTGTACGTGACGTCGCGAAGATTCGGTGTGGTCGAGGAAATCTCTCGTCCGAATGGCACTACTCGTCCGGTCCGGATTTCCGCCACAGCTGCGAGTTTGGTCTGCGGCGTCATGTAGTTCAGCGTGCCGAGTTGGTCGTCGGGCCCCCACCTCCCCCAATTCGACAGCGACGGCAATGCGCGCTCGAGGTCGACATCGTTCTCGATAGTCATTGCGGGGCCTGCTGGTGTCGAGGTTGCAGCTGCTGTGGGTTCCGATGTTTCTCCCGCACATCCAGCCACTGCGAGTGCTGCTGCACCTGTGAAAAGACTGCGTCTGGACAGACGGTACGAAATGTCCGTTGGCTCGTTCATCGCTAGATGATCGCGCTTTCGGATTCCGGCGTCTACCAGTAAATTCGGCACCGCATCGAGCGGGAATTACCCGTCTGTATCGCGCGAGGACTCGGCCTTCACCGAGTGCTCTTCGGACTCCGTGTTCTTGTTTGCATCCGTGTCCTTGTTTGCATCCGAGTCCGAGCCGCTATCCGCCGATGTGCTGCCCGCCCGTGCGGTATCTACGATCTCGCGCGCACTTTCGCCGTCGAGTTCGAGACCCGACTTCTCCTTGTACTGCGTTTGCACTACTTCCGCGGCCTCGTCCTCCGGCGTTTCCGTCGGTACCTCGATGGTCTGCTTCACCGAGTCCCCGTCCTGCTTTTCTTCGTCTTTGTCTGCCTCGGTCTTTTCGAGCTGCTCGTCCAATTTCTGGACTGCGTCATCTGATAACTCGAAATCCTTCATGCCTACTCCTCGCCTAGTCGATTCCAGAGCAGTACCCGCAAGAGGGCGGCGCTACACCGGCGTTATGAAGGACCCGCGCTGACGCTGATCGAGGTCTAGATTGCTACTTGACTGATTCCCTCTGGCAATCCGGGGCGCTCGATGACCAACGACGTGCAAGCCGCTGCACCGACGCTGCCAGACCCCGACATTCCGTACTACAACGGGATTCCGCAGGTCATCACCGGTAGACAGTGGTGGCTCGTTATGGCGGCGATCGTCGCCGGTTTCGCCGTTGTGTCGTTGTGGGGCCTCGGTGGCGCATGGGGCCACTGGATCCCAGTCATCGCATTGCCGCTGATTCCACTTCTCGCACTGCGCCACGTCGCACCCGAACACTGGACCGCGATCTTCCGCAGAGTCAGCTTGCGGGATGTACTCCTGATGCTCGGGATCTGGATTCTCAACGTCGTCGTCACCGTGGTCGTCGGGTAGGTTCTTGTGAAACTCGTTGGCGCCAAGGACAACCCGGGTGCGGACGCACTTGCCGACGCAACCACGACCGAAAAAGTCCTCTTCATGGTGCAAGCGGTGCCGCAACTCTTCGGCGAGGAACTACTCACGATCCTGCCGCTACTTGCGCTGATGTACTACCTTTCACTCGCGGCTGCAGTGGTCACGACGGAGTGCGATGCTGGCCGCGTGGCTCGTTACCGCGCTGATCTTCGGTGCGGTCCATCTGCCTACCTATGACTGGAATGTGGTCCAGGCAGTCGTCGGAATAGGCATAGTGCGATTGATCCTGACGCTCGGGTACCTCATCACCAAGAACATCTGGGTCTCGACCGGTGCACACATACTCAACGACTGGACGATCTTCGGATTCGCGCTCAACTGAGCAAAGGCCGCGAACAAATTCGGCAACCACCGGGTATCCACGATCGTCACCCCTGATCGTTGTTGCTGCGCTACCGAATTGGCGCTGGAGAGCACCGGTCGGCGCGGGGGGTGGCAACGGTCGATGGCGTGTTGCTCTCGAGCGCGATGGGGTCGAATTAGAGAGGGACTACCACGCGACGCTGCCCATCCGGTCGAAAAATTGCCCGGATGGGCCGTCGCTGCCGAGTAGCGCCATGTCGGCCACAATCTCTGCGGCGTCGGCCGCATCCGTGGGTGCCGCCGCGCGGTTGGCGGCACCACCGAGGTCGGTTCGGACCCAGCCGGGGCAAATCGAGTTCACCTTGATGGACGTTCCGGTCAACAATTTTGCGAGCGCAACGGTCAACCCGTTGAGTGCGGCCTTCGACATCTGATACGCAGGCACGACCTGGCCGTAGTACTGCGAGCGCGGGTCGGATTGATCACTGAGGGAACCCATCGTGCTCGACACGTTCACGATTCGTCCGGAGGCAGATTTGCGAAGCAGTGGCAGGAAGAACTTCGTCATAGTTACAGCACCGAAGACGTTGGTATCGAACGTCTCTCGGAATGCGGAGAGATCCAGTGGCGACTCGACCGGCCGAGTCGCCTCGGGCAGTACGCCCGCGTTGTTGACGAGGATATCGATTCTGCCGAAGCGAGCGGAAATATCGTCGGCGGCCGATTCGACACTGCTCTCCGACGTGACATCGAGCGAAATCGCCTGCGCCAGAATGCCTTCACCGCGCAGTTGCGCCGCGGCGCGTTCGCCTTGCACTTCGTCGCGGGCGCCGATCAACACCGTCACGCCCCCACGACCGAGTAACCGAGCTGTTGCCAAGCCGAGGCCGCGATTTCCGCCGGTGATCAATGCGATCGTTGACGGCGTCTGGACGGTTGTCGTTGTTGTCATGTCCACCAGCCTGGGTCAACCGCTTCTCGATTGCTGGCGGAAATCGGACCCCTCGCTCGCGGTACATCAGACCGAAGTCTGAGCGCCGATGACCGACAGCAGTTGCAGCTTTCTCGTAGCTCTCACTCCCCGGCACCGCGGTGTAGACGAGCAGCCAGTTCGACTGCGCCGGATCGAGCAACGTCTGGCAATTCAGTTCCAGCGCACCGACTTCGGGATGGGAGAACCGCTTGACCTCGTGCGGTGCGATGCCGATCTCGTGCTCCTTCCACAGGGTTCGGAACTCCTCACTCTGCGTGGTGAGCAAGTCCGCGAGGTGGGCGGCTTTCGACCCCGGCCCTCGCAGAGTGAGCACACCCCGAAGCCCCGAGACATACATGCGCGAGAAGAATTCGTGATCCTCGGGCGGGTGCAGTGCGCGGGTAGCCGGATCCGTGAACCACCGGTAGCCGATGCTGCGAGACGGTCCTGTGTATCGGCTCGCATCGCCGATCAACGCGACGCCGAGCGGTGTCTGACGCAACGTCTCCCCTAGTTCGGTGACGATTTCGGCTGCGGTGTCGTCGGCGAGTCGGTCGAAGATCCGCATCATTCCCGGGCTGACGTAGTCACTGCCCGACCCCCTTGCCGGCGGCTGATGCCCGGCGAGGCGGAAGAGATGGTCGCGCTCGTCGCGCGAAAGATGCAGACCTTGCGCGATCGAGGAGATCATCTGCTCGGAAGGCTCTGGGCCACATTCCTGCTCGAGACGCGCGTAGTAGTCGGTCGACATGTGGCACAGAGCGGCGACCTCCTCCCTCCGCAATCCGGCGGTGCGGCGTCGCTGTCCACGCGGTAGTCCGACGTCCCCCGGCTGCAACGCGTCCCGACGACTGCGAAGAAGCTCGGCAAGACCCGCTCGATCGATCATGAATGCATTCTCTCCCTGCGCGATTGCTCAGCCACGGATTGTCGATCCGTGGATAACTCCGACCGCACCGGGCAAAGTCGTCGCCAAGCACCAACCGGTGCACCTCGGATTCAAGTCAGGAGCAAACCTCATGTCACGCAAGCAAACCGACATCGCCGTCCCAGATCTGTCGGGAAAACGAGCGGTGGTCACGGGAGCAAGTGATGGCATCGGGATCGGTATTGCGACGAAACTCGCCGGCGCCGGCGCAGAGGTGATCATGCCCGTCCGCAACCCGCGCAAGGGCGAGGCCGCCGTCGACAAGATTCGCGCGCAGCACCCGAATGCGAAGCTCACGCTCGAGTCGATGGACCTGTCCTCGCTCGCATCGGTTGCGGCACTCGGTGAGAAGCTGATCGCCGATGGCGCCCCGATCCATTTCCTCGTCAACAATGCGGGGGTGATGACGCCGCCCGAGCGACAGACCACTGCCGACGGCTTCGAGCTGCAGTTCGGTACCAACCACCTGGGCCATTTCGCACTCACGGGACACTTGCTTCCGCTGCTCGAAGCCGGGCAGGCACGGGTGACCTCGCAAACGAGCATCGCTGCCCGCAGCGGCGCGATCAACTGGGACGATCTGAACTGGGAGCGCGAATACAGCGGCCAGAAGTCCTACTCGCAGTCGAAGATCGCATGCGGCCTCTTCGGTCTCGAACTCAGTCGCCGTAGCAGCGCAGCAGGATGGGGCATCTCGAGCAACATCTCCCATCCCGGCGTTGCTCCGACCAGCCTCCTCGCAGCGCGTCCGGAAGTCGGACGCGCCAACGACACATTGGGTGTGCGACTGATTCGTTGGTTCTCGGCACGAGGTCTCGTCGTTGGAACCGTCGAGACCGCGAAGCTACCCGCTGTCATGGCGGCGACGATGCCCGAATCGAAGGACGGCGGCTTCTACGGTCCGCAGTGGCCGGGTAACGTCGGCGGCCCTCCTGGAGAGCAGAAGCTGTGAAAGCCGTTGCGCAACACCGAGAATGCAACGCGACTGTGGACGATATCCGAGGAGCTGACAGGCGTCTCCTTCGCCTGAATTCTATGAATTGCCCTCGCAATAGTCGATCCGCGGACCCGGCAAGACTGACGCCTCCCCGCTGACCAATCAGCAAGTCGCTTCTGCAAGTTTCCTTGTGCGGGCAATCAGGTAGAGCGGGAACGCGACGCTGATTGCCACCACAAAGACGAGCACGACGTAGAGCCAGAGCAGCGGAATCTTGTTGCGGCGGCCGTCGACGATCATAAATACCGTGGCTGCTACACCGACGGCAAGCAGGTCGATGGTGACGAACGTTGCGATGTGTCCGTCGACTGTCGCTTTCAGTGCATCTGCTACGCCACCAGGGCCAACGATGTAGTCGATCAGGACCCACTGCGTACCAACCAGGGCGGCGATAGCGACGGCTGCGTAGACGAAACATGCGATCTTGTCGGACTTGGTCATCAACACTCCTTCGGCTGAAACACTTCGCGCGAGTGTGCACTTCTCTGCCGCACAAGTCGATTTTTTCGACGGAAGGTGCACACTCGGCACACGCCGACCGCCGGGGAACGGGTTGAGGCCGACCCATCGCGGGTACTGCCGAGAAATGGAGAACAGCGACGTCGGGATCGACCGCACCTTCGACGTCCTGATCATCGGAGGCGGCAACGCCGGCATCAGCGCAGCCGCCTTACTGAAGCGTCGCGGCGTGACCGATGTCGCCGTCATCGAACCGCAGAAGGTGCATACCTACCGTCCTCTGTTGTCTTATGTCAGCGGCGGTCAGGCGACGCTGAGCGACGCAGAACGGACCCAGCGGTCGGTCACACCGAAGGGCTGTACCTGGCTGGCCGACTCTGCTGCGTTCGTCGACGCGCCTGCTCGCACTGTCACGTGTGAGTCCGGACGGAAGTACCGATACCGCGATCTCGTGCTGGGGCCTGGATTGGTCCCGGACACAGAGGAATTGGCCCGAATCGACGACACTCTCGACTCGGCGAAGGCGACCAGCAACTATGTCGACACTGCTGGGAAGACCTGGGATCTAGTGCAGGCCATGCCTTCTCGGGGTCACGCAGTGTTCACGGTCCCGCGATCGCCGGTAAGTTGCACCGGAACCACTGTCAAGCCACTGTTTCTCGCGGCTGCGCACTGGCGCCGGACGGGACGTATCCCCGGCGTGTCCATCACCCTGGTCATCGACCGACCACAACTCCTCGGCGTGCCGGAACTCGACGAACGGCTGAACACGCTTTTCGCCGAACTAGGGGTTGTGGTGCACTACGACACGAACGTAGCCGAGCTGAACCCGGACGACGACAACATCACGGTTGGCCACCGCGACGGGACTACCCAGCAACTGCACTACGACCTACTTCACCTCGTACCGCCGTTTCGCGGTCCACGTTGGTTGGAGGAGTCGAAGCTGACCGGAGACGACTCCAACGGACTCGTCGACATAGATCCGCAGACCCTCAGACACCGCTCGTACGACGACATCTGGGCGGCGGGCGACGGCGCCGCTCTGGACACGGACCCGTCGGGTGGGTCACTGCGCAAACAAATCGCGGTCCTGGTCGACAACCTCCTCGCAGCGCGAAGTGGAGGCGACATGGCCGCATTCGACGGCTACACCGTCGCACCCGTCGCAATCGACAACCATAAGCTGATCGCGGGCGAATTCGATCGGACCGGCTCGATAAGTTCCTCTGTGCCTTCGTTTCTCGACCCACTGAAGCCGCGCCGCACGGCATGGGCGTTCGATCGCTACGTGCTCCCCAGGGTGTACTGGAATCTCATTCTCCGCGGATACCTCTGACCTCGGCCCAGGCCGGGTCTTCACCTGCACGAAGGTCGAGGACCTCACACCCCGTCGCTGTCACGGCGACGATGTGTTCCCAGTACGCGGCCGGCGCGCCATCAGCTGTGACCAAGCTGGCCACTTCGTTGGTCAAGAATCGCATCTCACCGGACCCGGTGGTCAGGTAGATCTCGATGCTGAACGTCATGCCTTGTTTGACTACGCGCCCTTCGTTCAGGCCGCCGGACTTCCACGGAATGAACCAGCCGTCGTTGTGCTCACGTCCGATGCTGTGTCCGACTGCGGGGAAGGTGTGAATGATCTTGTAGCCATGTGATTCGGCGAAAGTCGTTGCGGCATAGCCGATTTCGTTGAGTGTGACACCCGGTCAGACCAACCCGATCACGTGCCACATCACTTGCAGACTTGCCGCATACAGTCCCGTGATTTCTGGCGACGCATCATTGCCGACGATCCATCGCCTGGCTGTGTCGCACGACCAGCCGTCCTTGCGCGCACTGATGTCCATTCCGAACAGATCGCCTGTTCGGAGCGCGCGCTCGTCGGCCGGCGCATTGGCAACCACGTCGTTGAGCGCATAGCTGGCAGATATGTTGTCCGCGTGGGCCATTCCGGTGCCGGACGCTTTCACGGCAAGCCGAACAACTTCGGCGCCATATTTGCCGACAATCAGATCGTGGGTCAGCTGATCGATCTCTCGGATGGTGATTCCGGGGACGATATGCGCACTGATCTCGTCGAGAACGTGTGCACCGACAGCTCCCGCCGCCTTCATCTTGGCGATATCGTCGGCAGATTTGATGGACATCTGCTGAAAGGGCTCGCCTTCGAACAACTTCTGAATGTTCGCGGTCGCCTCGTCGGTCATGTACGGAATACCGAAACGACTCAGTGTCTGATCACCCATCTGCGCTCCATCTCCGGTCGGGACTGTTTCATGATGAACTGTTTCCATCCGTTCTGGCGCCGATTTGGCAGCGACCGATGCCCGAAAGTGTGTTGCATCCGTCGATGTGATCGAGGTACTCCCCGATGTGCCGGACGACGTGCTGCGCAGACTCGTTTTCGCGATCGTGCACGATGCAGCAGATGCGGGCGCACTTCGGATCGTCACCCGACTGCACCACGTCGCGCTCGCGGAACAAGGTTTTGTTCCCGGTGACAACGGCGGACTGACCCTGGACGTGATGGACATGAAATGAGACCAGGCGAATTCATCTGCCCGCAGCGATATCCTCGAGATCTGCCGAATGTGCTTCGCCGACTGGGCTCTGGTTGTGAATTCCACTCGAACGATGCCGCAGTAGAAGCCCGCTCGCTGGCTTGCTCAGCGATCGCAGATGAGGGAGTCATTGATGATTGGCGACATTGCTTCCACCCTTCGACGGTTTCTAGAGCCGCCTGAAGGCGTTGATCGAAGTCGCGACGATACCGGCATGACAGATCAGGCGTCGGTAGTCATCGACGCTCCGGTGCAACAGATTTGGGACTTGGTCACAGATATTTCCGGCATGGGCCGATGGAGTTCGGAGAACCGTAGCGGGTGCTGGCTGGGTGGCGTAGCGGGTCCCCGGGTCGGTGCCTGGTTCGTCGGAGTCAATCGCATCGGGCCGGTGGTGTGGGCAACGCCGTGCGAGGTCACGGTGTCGAATCCATTCGAGCACTTCGAGTTTCAAGTTCACATCGTCGGACCACGGTGGGGTTATCGACTAGAGCCTCACGAGCGTGGCACGTTGCTTACCGAGTATCGCGAATGGTCCTACACGTCGGCGTTCAACCGAGCGCTCCGCTGGTCCGGTCCAGTCGGCCGGCTGCGGGACAACCATGCACTGCATGGGCTGCCGGGAACCTTGGCAGCCCTCAAAGCTCACGCCGAATCGCAATCCGCAACGTAGCGAACCTTGCAATCCGCGCGGGATTTACGTTTTCCGCCAACCTTCGTCGCTACGCCTCCACAGCGTGGGTTCGTCCTCGGCGGTAATGACGGCATTGTTCAGCCACCATGTCGCGTCCGGGTTCCAACCGGCCAGGACAGTGGCACGCGGATTGTGCGACAACGGAATTGCGAGACCAGGGGTCGTCAGGTAGCCGTAGATGCTGAGATGCACGGCGTCGTAGTCTTCGGCCACTGCGAGCCAGTCCGGAATGAACCAATCGTGCCGCTCACCCGTCGTCGACAACCAGACGGAACGCCTCGATTCGGGGACCGCAAACGGATACGAATCGACGAGGCTGGCCCAGTCCGTCGGATTCGCAATTTCGTAGACCCGAGGTGTGCCGTGGACCTGCACCGGCCACACTCGGGCTTCGCCACAGCCGGACGAATCCTCCTCGAGCATCAACTCGAGCGCGCCGAGTCCGTCCCGGGACCTGCTAGTCGACAGAGTGCCACCCGCAGGGGTTGACCACCATTCACCGCCCATCGTGTTGTTGGGACGATCAACGCGGTCCTGCCGGAACCGAGCTTCTGTCTGAAGAGCGCGCTCCAGCCAAAGTTTCAGGTGGTCTTCCGAAGGGCGGTACGGCGCAGTGGATTCCGGCCACTGATCGATCGAATACGGGTGCAAGACGTAGCGCTGATTCTCGAGGTCGACGGGCTCCACCCACCACCGAGCGTGCGGGGAATCCAATGCTGCGGCGATAACTGGGCGCAGTGCCTCGATCACCTCTGGGTCCGCGAACAACACGTCCTCTTCGTCCGGCGGCTGCCAGTAGCGCGCAAAGTCTGTGGCGAGCGACAAAGCATCGAGCAGATCCCATTCGGACAACTTCGCAACAGCCCGGATATCGACTGCCCTGACTACGTCGCGAACATGTTCCGGGGCTATCGGCCGACAATAGGCACTGTCGTCATTACTGCATTTGTACGCGACATTCGCGGCAAAGAATCGACCGCGAGGCGACGCGAGCGCAAGTGCGACCATGTCCATTGGTCAAAGCTATCGGAGAAGCGATGCACCGGCGCCCGACCCACGGCAGCGGCCTGGGACCATCTATTTATGACGTCGCCCGCAATGACTGAAAATGGGAGCACGATCTACGACCGCGTCGTGCAGCGCCGGGGTGGTCCGTTACCGCCCGGCCGGGCCGCTAACAGGTTGTCCGCGTACATCTACGGCAATATCTTGACCTGTGCGTCCGTTGCGATAGCGACGCCGGATGGCATCGAGGACGGTTCGGCCGCGGCGCTGGTGCTCGGGACTGCGGCGACCACATTCGTCGCACACATCTTCGCAGACATGGTTGCGCATTCGAACATCCCGGACTCGGATGAGAACTCGAACGAAGACACCCGTCGGATTCATTTGGGCGAACATCTCCGTGACGCAGTGCCTATCGCGTCGTCGGCGTTTATACCGGCATTCATTCTGTTGCTCGGTTGGCTTGGTGTGATGTCGCCACTGTGGGCACAGTTGTTGGCAGGCGCAGTGGTTATCGTCCGAATAGCAGGTGTGCAGATAGCTACTCAGCGCATCCGAGGGAACGGGTTGTCACTGCGATATGTGATCGCAGGACTTGTGACCGCTGGTCTTGCTGCGGCGATTGTCGTGGTCAAGGTAGTGATCACGCACTGATCGACCAAACGAAGAAGGGATTGAAGTTTATGGCGGAGCGAGACACATCCTCGCCCGGAGCGCCGCGCTGGGTGGAGACATTCCAGTCGAATCCGCGCGCGGCGACCGAGTTCTACGGCCAGCTTTTCGGCTGGACTTTCGACGAACCGACCGCGATGCCAACAGGTTTGGAAGGTGAGTACTTCACGGCCCGCCTCGGCGGGAAGCGAGTCGCTGGAATCGGTCAGGCGCCGTCGTCGACTCCGGTCGGCTGGATGACCTGTGTGGGCGTCGACGATGTGGCGCAATCTCTTTCGCTCGCCGAACAGGCTGGAGGCACGCGCGTCGTCGGACCGGTGGCCGCTAGCTTCGGCGGCGAGGTCGGCATACTTACCGACGCCACTGGCGTCCCGTTCGGTTTGCGGCAATCGGGCGAGCACAGCGGAGCCGAGGTGGTCGGCGAGCCGAACTCCTGGGCGATGAGTTCGCTGCACACCACCGACCTCGCGCGAGTGAAGCGTTCTACGGCAAAGCATTCGGGTGGGAACTCGCCTCGGTTCCAGGTGCCGGACTTTCGAAATGGATCCTGCGGGGCGAGGTGGTTGGCGTCGTGACGGCGACGGACGGCGTCACTGTGCCGCCGCACTGGAGTATCAATTTCGCCGTCGTCGACGCTGATGCCTTCGCTGAGCACGCCGTCAGCCTTGGCGGCGCAGTCCTCATGGGTCCGATGGACACACCAGGGTTCCGCAACGCAGTGATCGCTGACCCGCAAGGCGGCGTCATAGCGGTAAGCGCGGTGGCACAGCGAACTGCCACGGCGTGATCTGCTACTGAGCCTCCGGCTTCATCGAAATCATCTGAATCAGGTTGCCGCAGGTGTCGTCGAAGACGGCGACCGTCCCGACGCCGATGTCGGTCGGCTGCTGCGTGAATACAACCCCGGCTTCGGTCAATCGTTCGTACTCGGCGTCGACGTCGTCGACAGCGAACTGCGCCAACGGAATCCCATCGGCAACCAGCGCGTCGCGATAGGGCTTGACGGCCGGGTGCCCTGCCGGTTCGAGCAGGAGATCGGGCCCGTCCAGTGCATCGGGCGATACGACGGTCAACCAGGCGTCCTCCCCCACCGGCACGTCGTGATGCTTGACGAAGCCGAGAACGTCTGTGTAAAACGCCAACGCGGCCCGTTGATCGTCGACGAAGATGCTGGTCAATTCAATTCTCATGTGCTGGAGCCTTTCTCGGCTACTGGCCAGCGCTGCGTTATCGCAGCGAGTGGCTCACTGTTGAAGAAATGGAACTTCGATCGGCCTCGACGCTCCGTCACGACAAGTCCCGCAGACTCGAGCACAGCGAGGTGCTGAGAGATGGCTTGTCGTGTCGAACTGAGCCCGTGGCGCATGGTGAGCAAGGTGCAGATCTCGAACAGCGTCTGTCCGTCACTGGCGGCCAGTTCGTCGAGTATGAGGCGTCTTGTCTCATCGTCGAGTGCTCTGAATACGTCCGCCACACCGACCACAATACGCAAGTAGCCACTTGCGTATCACCCCCCCCGCGGGATTTCAGTCGCCAGGCCGCTCGACCTGTTCGGCCAACCGAGCTGGCGCCTGCAGGCAGTACGAGTCGGTCAACATCTCGGTGAGCTCGTCCCAGTCGGTCTCGTCGTCGATGATCAGACCGACCGTGTTGGTGCCCCACTCGGTCTTGAAGTACGGCGGCCCAAGGTTTTCGAACGCCAGCACCTCCGACGGTTCGGAGCGGAAGAGAATCCGAAACAGCTGGTCCTCACCGCCGAACACGTGGGCAACGGTCGAACTGCCGACTCGCCACCTAATGCCGACCCAGGCCGATTCTTCTTCGCAGCTGGGAAATCGACCGAGAATGTCGCGGAGACGCTCCACCCATTCGCGCGGTACATCAGGACGGTCGGCCACGAAACGAGAATGCCATACCGATCACCTGCTCGATCATCCGGCAGCGGCGACCAAAGTTGTTTCGATTGTCTCCCAGGATATTCCGGCCGGAAGGACGACCATTTGGATATCGGCGTCGGGTGCCCAGCGGTCGAATGTCGCACGCACCTGGTCGGGGGTTCCATGGGCTGTGAACGCGGCCAGCGCGGCCTCCGCCTCCGGCGGAACGATCGAACGCGTCGGGCTGGGTCGCGGATTGGCGTCCCGAATGGCCTGCACCTCGTCGCCGAATCCTTGGTCGGCAAGCAGTTCCGCATAGCCGTCACCCATGGCGCAGATGTACCAGGCGAGGCAACTGGCAGCAATGGCACGCGCGACCTGCGGGTCGGCATCCGCGACTGCGAACGGTCCGGCCGCGACCGTGATCGGCGGACGGCCCACGCGCAGACTCGTGATTTCACCGGCGCGCTCACGAAGAAGCTCCTGGGTGAGGAACAGCGGATACCAACCGTCGCCATGCTCGGCGACCACACGCGTCGCCAGCTTGCCGCTGCCAGCGATCCAGATCGGAAGGTCCGGCGCCGCAGCAATTCCCAGTTTCATAGGGCGTGCCTGTCGCGACGGGTCGATATGGACACGTCGCCGGCAAGTATGGACCGCACCTCGCCCGCGACTTCTCGTAGCTTCGCAACCGGACGCTCGAACGCCATGTCGTGCAGCCCCTCGGTCATTGCCCGACTACTCGCACCGAGGCCGAGTATCGCTCTGCCTCCACTGATTTCGTCGAGAGTCGCTGCGCTCATCGCGAGCGCAGCCGGAGTCCGACTCCACACCGATAGCACCCCTGATACCAGGGAAATTCGCGACGTCTGCAGCGCGACCTCCGTCAGCAGCAACGTCGAATCGTGACCCCAACCCTCGGCGAGCGAGAAGATTTCGAAACCGAGTTCTTCGGCTCGGCGCGCTGTAGCGACAATGACGTCACGTCTGGTTTCCATCGGTGTGAAGGCAACACCGAAGCGACGTGCGGAGGATTCGACGGCCATACGAGGTGGAACGGACCAACCCCCCGTTCGGTTCAACTCACCGCGTCAAAGCTGTCTCTTGCTCCACACGGGACATCTTCGCGGGATTGCGCACGATGTAGAGCCCGCTGATCAGGCCGTCGTCGATCCGCACGGCGACGACGTCGTCGATCTCCCCGTCGAGTCGAAGGATCAACGCTGGGCAGCCGTTGATCTGCGCCGGCTCGACGGTAAACCGGCCTGCGACACGAGGCAGTCCGACCGCGAGCAAACGCGCAACCCGCGTTGCCCCGACGACCGGTCGCGGAACGGTCTGCGCAACACCGCCACCGTCACCCAGCAGAACCACGTCCGGGGCGAGGACGTCGACGAGGCCCTGCAGATCACCGGTCTCGATCGCCCGTCGAAATGCGTCCAGGGCGTGTCGGGACGCTGCCGCCGACACTGGTCCGCGTGGTCGTCGCGCAGCAACGTGTGCCCGTGCTCGATGCGCAATCTGGCGCACAGCAGCGGGATTCTTGTCGATGGCTTCGGCGATCTCGTCGTACTCCAACGCGAACACTTCTCGCAGGACGAAGACCGCGCGTTCGGTTGGCGCAAGAGTTTCCAACACGAGAAGCATCGCCATCGAGACGCTGTCGGCAAGTTCGACGTCCTCGGCCACATCGGGCGACGTCAGCAGCGGCTCGGGCAACCAGTTGCCGACGTAGGACTCTCGGCGTCTGCCCACCCGACGTAACTGACTCAGAGCCTGCCGGGTTGTGACGCGGACGAGGTAGGCGCGCTGATCCCGAACCTCGTCGAGTTCGACGTCAACCCAGCGCAGCCAGACTTCCTGCAGCACATCTTCAGCGTCCGCCGCCGAGCCGAGCATCTGATACGCAATCGTGAAAAGCAGATTCCGTTGTTCGGTGAACGCCTTCGTCGCGGCTTCCATGTGCTCGGCCATAATCGATTCCCTTTCGCGCGCGGACCTATCCCCCATACGACGCCGGCCCGCACCGCTTTGTGACATACCGTCAGCCAAGTGCCGCCGCCAACGCCGCGACTCCCGGTCCGTCGAGATCGTCCAGCGCCGTCCGACGCCCGCACACGGCCAGCAATAGCGACAGTGCGGGTCCTCGAACTTCAGGGCCTTCGCCGAGCGACAGGTCGGCGTCGGTAGCGGTGAAACGACAACGTGCCACCAGCTCTTTGGCGCCGCCGAAGGACGCGGACGTGTTGGCCTGCAATCGAATCGATCTGACCACAGCATCGATCGGGTACACACCCGTCGAGCCCAACGCACGCCGAATGTCCTCACCGTGCACGATTGCCTCCACGAGCCGACTGTCGAGCGGAGCCGGCGGCGTCGAGGTCCGCGTCACGACGTCGCGAAATCGCTGCAGGGTCGCTTGCGGTGAGGCACCGCGCTCACGATCGACGCCGCGGGCATTCTGACGGTCGAAGTCGAACCGCGCACGAGCGAGACCGACGACGAAACCTAGTCGGGTCGTCTTGGCGGTGTCGATCAGATGAGCGACCACATCGTGCACCGTCCACGTTCCACACAGTGACGGCTTGTCCCATTGCTGGTCGTCGAGCTTCTCGAGGTCGGCGATCAGTGCAGCACGCTCCGCGTGTACCAGTTGCCAAACGTCGCTCACAAGTTCTCCTTCGGTCGGTCGACTACGTTCCGACAACTAGGACCGTCGATGCCGTGCGAACTCATCGGTCGGGTCCCAGCTAGTGGTTGTACTCCAGCGACGTCGAGCGCTGTTTGCCCGGCCTTCCGAAGGCCCGCCGTAGGGTGAGTCGCGTGACCCAGGTGAGCTCGCAATTGCACGGCAGGATCCGCGTCGTCGCCGATCTCGCTGCCGTGACCGACATCGGCGACGAAGATCCGTCAGGCGCCGAACCCGCCGCCGTCGAACGAATCTGGCGCTCCGCCGAACACTGGTACCGCGCCGGAATGCACCCGGCGATTCAGGTGTGCATCCGCCACAACGGCGCGGTGGTGCTCAACAGGGCGATCGGGCACGGCTGGGGCAACGGCCCGACGGATCCCGCGAACTCCGAGAAGGTTGCCGTTTCGACGGACACACCGTTTTGTGTCTATTCGACGGCCAAGGCGATTTCGGTGACTGTCGTTCACCTGCTGATCGAGCGTGGCGTTATGTCTCTGGACGACCACGTGTGCGACTACCTACCGACCTACACGAGCCATGGCAAAGATCGCACCACCATTCGCCACGTGTTGACGCACAGCGCGGGCGTACCGGTTTTCAGGGGGCCTAGGTTCGACCTTCGCCGGTCCGAGGACAGCGACTACACCCGTGAGATGCTCGCGCAGCTGAAACCGATTCACCGTCCGGGTCTGATGCACATCTACCACGCGCTCACCTGGGGTCCGCTGGTCCGCGAACTCGTCCTGGCTGCGGCAGGCAAGGGCATTCGCGAGGTCTTGGCAGACGAGATTCTCGATCCGCTCGGCTTCCGCTGGACCAACTACGGGGTCACCGAAGCGGACGTGCCACTGATCGCGCCGAGCCATGCGACCGGTACTCCGCCGCCGCCCGCCATTGAGGCAGCCTTCCGCAAAGTGGTGGGCGGCACGCTGACGCAGACGATCGACAGGTCGAACACTCCGCAATTCTTGACCGGCGTACTGCCGTCGTCGAACACGGTCTCCACTGCGTTCGAACTGTGCCGATTCGCCGAAATGCTCCGTCGCGGTGGCGAACTCGATGGGGTGAGGGTGGTGAACCCGGAGACGTTGCGATCCGCTGTCGTCCAGCAGCGACGGCTGCGGCCCGACATCGCAACGGGCGGAGTACCCCTGCGTTGGGGCACCGGCTACATGCTCGGGTCGCGGCGATTCGGACCGTTCGGCCGAAATGCGAGCGCGGCATTCGGACATACCGGTCTGACCAACATCGCGATGTGGGCCGATCCGGAACGAAATCTGTCGGCAGCCGTGGTCAGCAGTGGGAAGCCCGGTTCACATCCGGAAGCCAAGCGATATCCCGCCTTGCTCGACACCATCGCCGAGGAATTTCGGACCTAGGCGGCTACGCCGCTCGTGCGTCTTTTCGGCGGTCCCACCCTCCGAAAGGACTCACGAGGCCGAAGGCCCTATCTCGTTCGCGACGACCGCTACGACGTTCGCGGGGAATCCCCCGCGGCGGGCGTGCTCGCGAATCGCGTCTTCGTCGTCTGTCTCGTGCACGCAGTAGATCTTGTTGCCTGCGACGAAACTTGTGATCCACCGATACGGCACACCGAGCGACGCGATCGTTGCAGTCGACTTCGTGGCGAACGCTGCCAGTTCTGCATCCGTGAGGTCACTCGCGCCGGCGAGTTCTCGCTCGATGAGGAAGCGCTTCATGTTCTACCCCTGTTCGATTCACCATGTTCGCCGCGGTGGCGGGTGGCGATTTCGACTCTGCGCGGTCGACGAAGATTGTTCATGGGGACAAGTTCCCTATCTTCGAAAGCGCCTGGTAGGCGCGCTGCCAACTGCTTCTTCGCGAAGTCTGTTCGGTTTGTCCGGGTGCCGGTCGATCCCAGAGGTGAGGCTCACGGAGCGCGAGAACGAATACCGCGAACTTGCGGCTCGCGCAGGCGAGGCACGAGGCGGGCGTGGCGGTGCGGTGCTGGTATCCGGCGAATCCGGTGGTGGAAAAACCGCGTTCGTCGAGTCTTTCATCGAGAGTTGGCGCGACGACGAGCGTGTCTTGTGGGGAGCGTGTGACCCGCTGTCGACTCCGCGACCGCTCGGTCCGTTGCACGACGTCGCAGACCGATTCGGACCCACCGCGCGAGCGGTGCTGCGCGACGGCAACCAACCTTTCGACATCTTTGCTGCCGTGTTCGACGATCTCAAAGAGCAACCGTCGATTTTGGTCATCGATGATCTGCATTGGGCCGACCAAGCGACGATCGACATATTTCGCTTTCTGCTCAGGCGCGTCCAGCACACGAACCTGTTGCTGATCGGTTTGGCTCGTGACGACGAGGTCGGCGTCACCCATCCGCTGCGTGGATTGCTCGGTGACGTTGCGCGATCACCGCACGCGCTGTCCGTCACCGTCCCGCCACTGACGTTGGATGCGGTGACAAGTCTTGTCGGACAAAGGTCTGTCGATCCGGGGTGGTTGCACCGAGTGACCGGAGGCAATGCTTTCTTCGTGTGCGAAATGCTCGACCACCGCACGGGTGATCTTCCGACGACCGTGCGGGACGCAATTCTCGCGCGTACCGCCGGCCTCGACGTAGCGGCATGGGATCTGCTGAACCTACTGACCTGCGCGCCCGGTGCAATCGCAGACAACTTGCTGACCGACCTCGGTGTCACGCTGCCGGCTCTCCGGGCCCTCGACGATGCGAAACTCATCAAGAGAAACGATCGCGGCGTCGCGTTCCGGCACGACCTGTGTCGAATTGCCGTCACCAGCGTCATTCCACCGGGGGCTGAACCTGCCCTGCACAGGCGCTTCATCGACGCGCACTACAAGACGCCACATCCGGACCCCGCCGTCATCACCCATCATGCACTCGGAGCCGGCGACCGCGCCTTGATCACCGAGGCTGCGGCCGATGCTGGTCGAGCGGCTGCACGAACGGGTGCGCACACGCAGGCGACGGAATTTTTCAAGATTGCACTGGATTCCGGAGGAGCGAAGCTAGTCAGCGAGGTCGAAGCCGAATTGCTGGAACTGCTTGCCGCGGAGTACTACCTGACCGACCAACTCGCTGACGCTATCGCAGCGTGCAAACGAGCGATGACCCTGCACGAAGCGATGCGCTCGGATCTCGGGGTGAGCGCGATCCACAACGCATTGGCGAAGTACGAGTACTACAACTCCAATCGCACCGTCGCTGACGACCACATCGCGGCAGCGATCGCCCTGCTCGACGGATCCGCCGGGTCCGGCCAACCATCGAGGCTCGTGCAATTGGGACACAACTTTGCGTTCCAAGCATTCCTGGCCGTTCAGTCTACGCAACTCGATTTCGCGAAGCGATTGCTCGAAGAGGCGCGCGACATTGCCGCCAAGTTCGGCGACTCCGTACTTCAGGTGCGCGTGGAGCTCGTCGAAGGCATTTGCGCTGTGGTTTCGGGACAACAGATCGCGCGCGAGGAGCTGCTGGAATTGCTTCGTGCCGGACCTAGCCAGATCGACGAAATCTATTCCAGCGGTTACACCAACCTGAGCTATTTCGACGTCGAGCAGAGAAATCTGGATGCGGCCACGGACCTACTGGACTTCTGTATTCCGCTGATGGTCGAGCATGATCTGCCGGTCTGCCACGTCGTCCAGCTCGGCGCGCGTAGTCGATTGAAACTGCTTGTCGGGGACTGGAACAGGGCACTCGCCGACGCGGATTCCGTCTTGGGCCGTCGGAGTGCGCCTTTGGCTCGGACGTGGCCCCTCCTCATCCGCGGGTTGGTGACGCTGCGTCGAATCGGAGACGACGACGGCGGTATCGACGACGCGTGGCGACTCGCATGCCGCTACGGAGAGCCTGTCCGAATGCTGCCGGTTGCTGCAGCCATCGTCGAAAAGAGCTGGTTGAGCGGGGTGCCGGACCCACGCCTCGACGAGTGTCGCGCTTTGCTGAACAGCGTGCCTGTCACTGGGTTGGAGTGGGCGCGAGGCGAATTGGCGCTGTGGTTGTGTCGTGCAGGCGTGCCGGTTGTTGTCGAGACCGTCGCACCTCCGTATCGGCTGTACTTGAACGGCGACTTCGAAGCCGCCGCCGACCTCTTCGAACGTCTGTCGACTCCTTACGATGCGGCGCTCGCGATGGCCGAGTCGCGCAAACCGGCGCTTGTCCGGCGTGCCGTCGACATGCTCGACCGACTCGGCGCCGATGCAGTCGCCGCGAAGGTGCGTTACGACCTCAGACTCCAGGGCACCCATACCGTTCCGGCGCCTCGACGGGCAACGACGTTGGCCAACTCGGCAGGGTTGACGACGCGGCAGATCGAAGTTCTGCAACTGCTCGAAAATGGACTGACAAACGCGGAATTGGCTGAGCGACTGTTCCTTTCGGTCAAAACGGTCGACCATCACGTGTCGGCCATTCTCGCCAAGCTGCAGGTCACCAAACGACGGGATGCGGTCCGCCGAGCCAAAGAGTCCGGCATCCTGCTCTGATTGCGCGCATTGTCGCCGCCCGACTCTAGGTGACTGCGGCCGGCGCAAAATAGGGATCTTCTCCCGATGTTTCCTCCCCTGTCTTCACCGATTGTTGAGTGGACATCAGCACGTAGGACACAGGGAGAATTCGATGAGTATCGATCACACAATGTCGCCGGCAGCACAGGAAGCCGATCGCCAGCTGAAGGCAAAGCATCGCGCGCTGTGGGCGTCGGGCAACTACTCGGCGGTCGCTGCCGAACTGATTCCCGCGCTCGGCCCGGAACTGGTGCGGGCGTGCCACATTGGACCGGGCGATCGTGTGCTCGATGTGGGCGCCGGATCTGGTAACGCCTCGATCCCCGCCGCGGCTGCGGGCGCAGTTGTAACAGCGAGCGACCTGACCCCCGAATTGATGGCCGTCGGCCGTGAACTCGCCGCGGACCGCAACGTCAACGTGGAGTGGGTCGAAGCTGACGCTGAAGCATTGCCGTTCGCGGACAACAACTTCGATGTGGTGATGTCGTGCGTCGGCGCAATGTTCGCGCCGCATCACCAACTGACCGCAGACGAACTGATTCGAGTCGCACGGCCGGGTGGGACCATCGGAATGATCAACTGGACTCCTCCTGGCTTCCTCGGCACTCTGTTCGCGACGATGAAGCCGTACGCGCCGCCGCCGCCCGCCGGTGCCGGCTCTCCCCCCATGTGGGGCGACGAGGCCTACGTTCGAAATCTGTTCGGCGATCGGGTGACCGATGTGACCGTGCGTCGTCAGACAGTCCTGATCGACCACTGCGCGAGCCCGCTGGAATTCCGGGAGTACTGGAAGCGTAACTACGGTCCCACGATCGCGGTGTACCGCTTCAACCAGGACCAGCCGGATCGCGTCGCCGACCTCGACCGTGACTTCCTTGCAATGCTCACCGAGTGGAACAAAGCCACGGATCCCGGCCACACCGCGTACGAGGCCGAGTATCTGCTCATCACCGCAACCAAGGTGTAAGCGAATTGTCGGACCCTCGGGCTATACAGGACTTATGGCACTGAACTGGAAGCTTGTCATCGACACAGCGGACGCACCTGTCCTGGCCGATTTCTGGGCCGCGGCACTCGGTTACGAGGTCGAGGATCCGAGCGCGCTCATCGAGCAGTTGTTGTCGGCCGGCCACCTCCCTGCCGAGGCGGTCCTCGAACATCGGGGCAGCAAAACCTTCCGCGGCTATGCCGCAATCCGTCACCCCGACGATCCGTACGACCCGACAAGCGGCGTCGGGCAGGGTCGGCGTCTGCTGTTCCAGGATGTACCCGAGGCCAAGTCCGGCAAGAACAGGCTGCATATCGATGTGCACTCCGAGCCCGGTGGTCTCGACGAACTCGTCGGGCGGCTGGAAGGCTTGGGGGCGACCCGCGTTCGCGAGTTCGACAAGGGTCCGGCCGGGCACTGGTGGGTCATGCAGGATCCGGAGGGCAACGAATTCTGTGTTGCGTGACGGCTAGCTAGCTGAGCAGTCGAAGACGATGTGTCCCAATGGGGTTGTGCGAGTGCTATTTACGCGTAGCCCAGCAGCCGCCGCAAGCGCTGCGTAGTCCTCGACGCTTCGTTCTCGACCACCCGCCAGCACCAACATCCGCAGGTTCATCTCGGCGAACATGGCCGGATCGTCACCGGCGATGCCGCGCGACTCGATCATGACGACCCGGCCGGCACTGCCTGCCGCTTCCGCACACCGGCGCAATATCGTTATCGCTTCGACGTCGCTCCAATCGTGCACAACCCGTCGGACGACATAGATGTCGCCACCGGAAGGCAATAGATCGAAGAAGCTCTGCCCAACAACCTCCCAACGATCGGTGAGCGCGTGCTCTGCCAAGAACTGTCGCGCCCTCTCCGCTGTGGCGGGCAGGTCGACGACGGTCCCGCGTGCAGTCGGGGCCTCGCGCAGAACTTCCGCCAGGAATGCGCCGGTGCCTCCGCCGACGTCGATGATGTGTGACGCCGAAGACCAGTCGTAGCCACCGACCGCATCGAGTAAGTAGTCGTTGCCACTTGCCATCATGGCGTCGAACGACGAAGCGACATTCTCGTTGTCAGCGAGATACTCCCAGAAGGGCGAACCGAAAACCGTCTCCCACGCTGGTTGTCCTGTGCGGACCGTGTGGAGCAGTCCGGTGAATGCGACGTCCATTCGTCCGCCGAAGCCATCGAGGTCCAGCATGTTCTTCATTCCTGAGGGATGGTCCGAAAGCAATAGTGCCGCAACATCGTTGACGCCGAACCTGCCGGGCTGCGATTCGACGAACACCCCCTGACACACGAGATGCCGTAACAGACGACTCAGTGCGTCGGGGTCGGTTCCGGACCTTCCAGCCAGCACTTCGATACTGTCCGCGCCACCGGCGATGAGGTCTGCGAGCCGCAACGTTGCTGCTGCTCGAATCGCCATCGGCGTCACCAGGTCGATGCGTGTGGCCAGAATTTTCCAGGCCGAGTGCCACGCCGACGATTCAGGAGTCCGATCGTCATCCGGTGTGCTCATCGCTCGGACTCACCGTCCCACCATTCGAGCACGCGTGCGCAATAGAGAGTCAGCCATTTGGATGGTTCGCCTTCGGGGACGTCGACCTCGAACCACATCCGTCCAGGCACTCGGCGACCCTGGCGCCACGTACCGTCCGGCTGCCGCGACGCACGAATGAGGGCGATCGCGTCGGCCATGCGTGGGTCCGGTCGCGCGGCATCGAGTCGAGTGGCTTCGCGGAAATAGTCGGCTGCATTGAGCACGCTGTAGAACCAGAACAACGGATACGCGACGTGGTCGACCCATGCCGCGATCGGTTCACCGGTCGAGAGCCTGCGGAAGAGGTCGCGTTGCAGTAGGTACTCCTCCCCTGACTTCCGCGCGGCTCGGGTCGCTTCGGTTCCGCCGGTTACGATCTCGTGCGCGAGCAAACCTCTGAGCGAGTTGAGTGTCGAGTGGACCGAGGATCGCGTCGATCCCTCGATCCACTCGCAGTTCCAGCCACCGTCGGGCAGGCGATGCTCGACGAGCCATTCGACGATTCCGGAGATGTCGGCACCGAGCCAGACTCCGTTCGCGACAGTCCATGCGTTGATACAGCAATCGACCTCGCCGCCCCAGTACGGCAGGTTGTCGTATTCCCACCGACTGTTCGCCTCGAGCAGTTCGACCGTCCGACGCGCACGGAGCACGGCGGAGTCGACCCCCCATTCCCGGAGAAAGTTGAGCGACCACGTCGTCGCGGTCCACGGCTGCCCGCCTCCGGCGGCGTCGGGTCCGTCGGGGTCGAAGTCTTTCGGAAAGAACGCTCCGCCGGCCCACTGCCCGTCGGCGTCCTGACGAGCGAGAAGTTGCGCACCGAAACCTTCGGTTGCGACCTTGGCTCGCGTCGCCTCCCATACCGCGGGCGATTCGTGCAGCAGGTCGCGCTCGACCTGCCACCGCAACGCGGGATCGGAGTCGATTAGCCACGGGATGAGGTCGCCAGCCACCATGGTGCGACTCTATGCAATCGATTCGTCGCGCATCCCGTTGTCGCGGAAGCGGAAAGAAACTGTCCGATTCTCGTGCAGCAGCACCGACCGTACCGACGTTAGAACCGAAAGCAGGCCGATCGGCTAGTCACCCAGCCCTCGATTTTCCGACACGCTCACCTCGAACTCTTGACTTAGTCCAGAAAAGAGAGTGTTATCTGTCGGGTGTCCCCCACATCGAACTCCACGGAACTGCTGCGTGATGCAGCGCTCCGGGTAACCCGTCCGCGGGTCGCTGTTCTCGATGCGGTGCACGCGAACCCGCATGCGGACACGGATTCGATACTCGGCTCCGTGCGTACCTCACTGCCCGAGGTATCCCGCCAAGCGGTGTACGACGTTCTGCATGCACTCACCGCGGCCGGCCTCATCCGTCGCATCCAGCCGTCCAATTCCGTAGCTCGCTACGAGTCGCGGATCGGCGACAACCACCATCACGTGGTGTGCCGGTCCTGCGGGATCATCGCCGACGTCGACTGCGCCGTCGGCGAAGCCCCTTGCCTTACCGCATCCCACTCCGATGGCTTCTCGATCGACGAGGCCGAGGTCATCTACTGGGGGACGTGCGAGAAGTGTTCAACAGCCAGTAGTTCGGGATCACAGCCGTGATCACAGCCCCGAAGCAGTAACTCCCGGAAAGGTTTGTCGTGTCGGAAACCCACGAAACCCGCGTTGCCGAAATGAACGAGGAGGAGAGCAAATGCCCCGTCGCACACGGGCGTCGCACTCACCCGACCGAAGGAGCTGGCAACCGTGACTGGTGGCCGAATCAGCTCAACCTGAAGATCCTCCAGAAGAACCCCGCCGTCGCCAACCCGATGGGTGAGGACTTCGACTACGCCGCCGAGTTCAAGACCCTGGATCTCGCCGAGGTGAAGCGCGACATCGAGGCAGTCCTTACGGATTCGCAGCCGTGGTGGCCGGCCGACTACGGCCACTACGGGCCGTTCTTCATTCGCATGGCGTGGCACGCTGCGGGCACCTACCGCATCAGCGACGGTCGCGGCGGTGCCGGTGCAGGAATGCAGCGTTTCGCACCGCTCAACAGCTGGCCAGACAATGCCAGCCTCGACAAGGCACGCCGACTCGTCTGGCCGGTCAAGAAGAAGTACGGCCGCAAGCTGTCGTGGGCCGACCTGATCGTTCTGTCCGGCAACGTTGCACTCGAGTCGATGGGCTTCGAGACCTTCGGGTTCGGCGGCGGTC
Source organism: Antrihabitans stalagmiti (assembly GCF_016482825.1). Lineage (GTDB taxonomy): Bacteria > Actinomycetota > Actinomycetes > Mycobacteriales > Mycobacteriaceae > Antrihabitans > Antrihabitans stalagmiti. Next base: position 608,071 of record NZ_JAEMNV010000001.1, read on the forward strand.
GCGTCGACCAGTGGGAACCCGAAGAGGATGTTTACTGGGGCCCGGAGAACACCTGGCTGGGCGACGAGCGCTATACCGGTCAGCGGAGCCTCGAAAAGCCCTTGGCCGCAGTACAAATGGGCCTGATCTACGTCAACCCGGAGGGCCCGAACGGCAACCCGGATCCGCTCGCGTCGGCCACCGACATCCGTGAGACCTTTGCACGGATGGCGATGAACGACGTCGAGACGGCGGCGTTGATCGTCGGCGGACATACGTTCGGCAAGACGCACGGCGCGGCAGAGCCCGACCCCCACATCGGTCCCGAGCCGGAGGGTGCACCCCTCGAGGAGCAGGGTCTGGGCTGGCGCAACAGCTTCGGCACCGGCGTCGGCAAGGATGCGATCACCAGCGGACTCGAGGGCGCATGGACCCCGACTCCGACCAAGTGGGACAACAGCTTCCTCGAAACGCTGTACGGCTTCGAGTGGGAGCAGTCCAAGAGCCCGGCGGGCGCATTCCAGTGGATCCCGAAGGATGGCGGTGGCGCAGGCCTGGTGCCTGACGCCCATGTGCCGTCCGCGACGCACACCCCGGTGATGCTGACGACCGACCTCGCGATGCGTGTGGATCCCATTTACGAGCAGATCACGCGACGCTGGCTCGACAATCCACAGGAACTGAAGGACGAGTTCGCTAAGGCCTGGTTCAAGCTGACCCACCGTGACATGGGACCGATCGTGCGCTACCTCGGACCAGAGGTGCCGCAGGAGACGCTGCTGTGGCAGGACCCGGTCCCGCCGGTGACGCACGAGCTCATCGGCGACGCGGATGCCGCAGACCTGAAGAGCCAGATCCTCGCATCGGGTTTGACTGTTGCACAGCTGGTTTCGACCACCTGGGCGGCAGCGTCGTCGTTCCGCGGCAGCGACAAGCGTGGCGGCGCCAACGGTGGCCGTATCCGCCTGCAGCCGCAGGCAGGCTGGGAGGTCAACGAGCCCGACGAGTTGGCCGTGGTCGTACGCACGCTCGAAGGAATTCAGGAGACCTTCAACGCGACGGGTAAGACGGTGTCGTTCGCCGACCTCGTCGTGCTCGCAGGCAATGCAGGTGTCGAGCAGGCCGCGAAGAATGCCGGACACGACGTGACCATTCCCTTCACGCCCGGGCGCACCGACGCGTCGCAGGAAGACACCGACGTGGATTCCTTCTCCGCACTCGAGCCAACAGCGGACGGTTTCCGCAACTACCTCGGCAAGGGCAACACGTTGCCTGCCGAGTTCCTGTTGGTCGACCGGGCGAACCTGCTCACGTTGAGTGCTCCGGAGTTGACGGTTCTCGTCGGCGGACTTCGTGTCCTCGGCGCGAACCACAAGAAGTCGTCGCAGGGCGTGTTCACCGACACCCCGGGGTCGCTGACCAACGACTTCTTCGTGAACCTCCTCGACATGGGCACCGAGTGGGCGCCTTCCGCGGCAGACGACGGCACCTACGAGGGCAAGGACCGCTCGACCGGTGCGGTCAAGTGGACCGGCAGCCGTGTCGATCTGGTCTTCGGATCGAATTCGCAGTTGCGGGCACTTGCGGAGGTTTACGCAACCGACGATGCGAAGGAGAAGTTCGTCAACGACTTCGTCGCGGCGTGGACCAAGGTGACAAACCTCGATCGGTTCTAGGGCGCTTCACGCCTCGTGCGTCTTTTCGGCGGTTCGGACCGCCGAAAAGACGCACGGGGTGTGTCTTCTTCAGTGCCAATTGCTGACCTTGACGTCGTCAGGGGCGGGTGTGCCCTTGCCCGTCTCGACGAGCGCCTTCATGCTCAGCAGGAACGTCGCCCACTTGGTGCTGCAGTGGTGCATGAATTCGACCGGCTCTTTCCAGCCGGCGTGGGTGAAGTTGACGACCGTCCAGTCGCCGTCCTGCGTGAGGTCGAAATTCACCGTTGTGCCGACCCACTCTTCCGGCCCGTCGATCACTTCCCATAGCACCCGGACCGATGGCACGAGTTCGACGACCTTCATGTCGAAACCGCCTGCGTCGAAGCGGAATTGAAGCACTCCCCCGACCTCGGTGTCGCCGGTGGTCTCCGTCGTCCACCACGCCGCGAGCCCGTCTCGCGTGCTCAGCGCTTGATAGACCGCGTCCGGCGACGACGTTGCCGTCGCGATTCTGTGCAGGATGTCGACCATGTCAGTTCCTCTCGATTACGCAACGTTTGGTTGCATGAGAAGCATGGCAGACATCCCGACATTGCGCAACCTATGGTTGCGCTATCGATGGACCGACTTCTACAGACTCGCCAGGCTCGCGACGGTCGATGCACACGCTCGCGCCAACTCCTCACCCTTCTTCGTGAAGTGGCGGCGGAAGTAGTCGACATGTTCGGTGTGCTCGTGGAAGTGGTGCGGCGTGAGCACTGCCGAGAAGACTGGCACGTCGGTCTCGAGTTGGATTTTCATCAGCGCGTCGATCACCGCGGTAGCAACGAAGTCGTGTCGGTAGATACCGCCGTCGACAACGAGCCCACAAGCGGCGATCGCGGCGTAGCGTCCGGTATTCGCCAGCCGCTGAACGTGCAGCGGGATCTCGAAACTTCCTGGCACAGTGAAGACCTGGACGTCCGTGTAGCCCTGACTCTCCAGTTCGCTCTTGAACGCGTCGACGGCTTGATCGACGATGTCGGCGTGCCACCGAGCAGCAACGATGGCGATCGATCGAGATTGCGGTTCCGACATTTCCACTCCCCGTTGACGAGACCCCGCAGGGTCGACTGCGACGCTGCCCAGCAACGCCGAATGTTATTCAACATAGTCGCCGCCTCGAGGTCGACCGCCACGCAGTCACGTGCCCTTCGGCACGTAACGGAACGCTGTGATCCCGCATTCGAACGGCGTCGCAGAAACAAGACGCAGCTGCGCGTAGGCATCTTTGCCGAATACCGGCTTGCCCGCACCGATCGCCGTCGGATTCACAAAGAGGTTGATCTCGTCGAGCAGTCCGGCGGCGATGAGGTTTGCGGCGAGCGTCGCGCCGCCGTAGGTGATGATGTCGTTGCCGGGCTGCGCCTTGAGCTCGTTGATGGTCGCGACCAGATCACCGGCCACAACTGTGTTGTCCCAAGGTGATTCGGCGAGACTGCCGGAGATGACGACCTTCGGGGTGTTGTTCATGAAGTCGATCGAATCCTGATCCTCACCTTCGGGTCCTGCAGCCCAGGTGGGAATGAAGCCCTCGGCAAGTTTGCGTCCCAACACGATGCAATCGACGGTTTCGGTGAGGGCGCCGATGTAGGCGTTGAGGTCGTCGCTCCACGGAAACGACATCCAATCCATCTCACCGTTCTCCCCTGCCATGTAGCCGTCGACGGTGGTCTGGACCTGGAGCTTGAACTTGCGCATTGCGTGTCCCTTCGTGTCGGTGTCGAGTGGCGATTCGACTTTCGTTCTCGCCGTTCCCTTGTGCCTACAGCCTGGCGGAGCATGCTTACGGTTTGTTTACGGTGCTCCTACCGATTGGCTGATACGAACGAGCGGCGGCATACTTCCCGGGTATCCACGCAAACGCGATCACATGTGGGGTCTGGGAGACAAATGTCGAATCGGTCCATGCTGACACGGTTCCTGATCGGTGCTGCCAATACGGTCGAACAGGTAGCGGCCCGAGCGGTCGCGACACTGGGCAGCGACTCGGCCGCCGACCACCCGAGCCTGTCCCCCGTCGAAGATCCGAAAGTTACTGCCGTGCAACGTGCGCAGCGGGCTGCTGCGCGGGCGGGCGATCACAAGCTTGCGCGCGACCTGGCCGATGTCGAGATTCATCTTCGACGCCGGAGCGGAAAGACCGACGGTTCACTGATTCCGACCCATCACGACCGCAGCGCGTCAGGCGCGAAGCTCGAGGGCATGCGGCGGGATCTGCTCGCCAAGACACCGCGCCCGGATCCGTCCACGCTCGACTGACGCACGCCGTCCGCACGCGAAACGAAGTGTCGGCACGGACACAGTAGGACCGTCGGCGACGCGACAGACCCAAAGCGGTCGACACCGGAAACTTGTTCTCAACACAGGAACGACGCCGTGTCGGCCTACAAAACCTTTGGAGCACAACCCATGTCGAACTTCACCAAGCGCATCGTCACCGCCTCCGCCGCAATTCTCTTCACACTGTCCGCTGGGGCAGGCATCGCGTCGGCAAGCAATGGCGGCGACTACGACTTCTACTGCAACAAGAAGAGCTCGGGCTACAACTTCACCTACTGCCACGATCACTTCGACAACAACGGCAACCGCAAGGACAACAACACGTTCCGCGACCGCAACCGCAACAACAACAATCACCACGACAACGACCACCACGGCCACAACAACCACCACTGACCCGGCGACGCGAAGGGACCCTTGACCACTGGATGTGGGCAAGGGTCCCTTCACTGCGTTCAGCCGCGGCTAGCGGGTGCCGACATACTCCACGTAACCGGTTCCTGCGATAACGCTGCCCCGGAACTGCCCTGTGTAGGTGTAACTTCCGACGTAGCCGCCAGCCATGCCGTAGACGTAATCGTCGTTGGTCACTGCTTCGAGTGCGATCAGGTCGTTTCCGCCGTCGTCCTGAACAGACCAGCGGAATCGTTTCGCCAGGTGCATCGACACGTCGTTCGGTGTGGTCCGCGGAACCGCTTCGAGTTCGTCGACCTCGAAAGCGAATCCGCGCTCGTAGACGGCGCCATGATCGGTCAGCGAGCGGACGTACACCGACCGCTGCAGCGGCAAGCCCATCGGACCGAGCACCTCTGTCATCAGGACCTGGGTCGATTCGTCGATATTCAGGATCTGGTAGGTGAAGAACTTCATCGGCAGGGCGATAGCGGTTCCCCGCGCGTACTCGTAGGTGTTCAGACCACTCAGTCGATGTGTCTGCCCGTCGTAGGTGACGGTTCCGGTGTGCTGGCACAGCAGGGACCAGTGGTCGTAGATGCCGGCGGGCAGCTTGCTGAAGTGCGCGACCTTGTCGGTGGCAACGATGTCGAGTTCGACGGCGAACGCGTCGTTGGCGTAGGACAGGTGGAAGTTCGGATAGTCGTGCCGCAGTTCGAGGTCGCTGCCGAACTTCACCACGCTGCCGTCGTCGGTCGCGGTGATGTCTTGCTCGATCCGATACCCACGAAATTGACCCGGAAAAGTGATCCCCGACCCGATCAACACGTTCGCGGTGTCGCGCGGCGTCGTCTCGACGAGGTGCGGGTTGGTCCACAGGTCGATCGCAGGCTGACCGATCACGACGATGAGGTCGAGAAAGTTCAGGGGCGCAGGTAGTCCGGGAATCATCATTCCGTAATGGACAGTCGAGTACCGACCTACGGGCGGGTGCATCGGTGTCGTCGGATCGAACGGTCGACCATTGTGCCGCCAGTTGTGGTTGACCAACTTCTGTGCTGCTGCAACAAGCAACTCCGGATCCTCTCGCCGAAAGAAAGTCCTCGATCGCGTGTTCTGTATTTGCGACCCAATCGCAAAAACTCGCGCCGGACCAATTGACTAAACGGTAACTTACTGGTGAGTCACAAGTCCAGCGGCGGTCCGCGCTCGGTGGCTCCGTCGGTCGAGGTTCCGAGGTGATTTGATACAGGTCATGGGCGAATCGAGTCCTACAACACCCGGTGTAGACGCTCTCATCGAAGAGCTATTCGGGCCACCAGTGCGAAGCGTAGACGCCTCGCTACAGGTGCCGGCGGTATCCGGGCTGTACGCGTGGTGGGCAGAACCCGTCACGTTCGAATCGTTGGCAGGTCCCCCGAACGGCCGCGATTCCTCGATGCGCCTTCTGTACATAGGTCTCGCATCGAACCTGCGACGAAGGATCGTCAGTAATCACCTGAAGCGAAGTGGGTCTTCGACTTTGAGACGGACCCTCGCCGGGCTACTCCTCGACTCGGAGCAGTACAAGACGATGTGGACCGACCGAGTAGTCCTTTCGCCGCAAGACGAGCTCCGATTGACCACATGGATGCACAATCACCTTGCACTAACGTGGTGCGCGCATCCCGATCCCGCCGCCGTGGAACGAACCATCATCGAAATCCTTCGGCCGCCGCTCAATGTCGACTTCGCTAGCGGTCCCAACCTCGCCGTTATCAAGCAGGCGCGCGCCGCTTACACCGAAAGCGCGGGACGGAAACCGCTCTGAGCTAAGGCATCTCGATCGTTTCGGCGCGGGCGATGTCACTGACGGCGCGTGCGATGTAGTCCTTCGTCGCGACCTTCGCGGCACCTGCAAGGTCAGCGATAACAAGCACGGCCGATTCGATGACGACCCGATTGTCTCGCCCTCTCGGTGTCTCTTCGACCTCGGCGACGCCCAGTGCGCCGGTGATCACGACAGCAAGAAACTGGATGTCGAGGCCCTGCCACCAGGGCGCCGCCGCCCGAGCACAGCGTCCGAGGACCTCGGACACATCGTCACCCTCCAACCCGTCCGGATGCAATGTCTCCATCAATTCGCGAATGACCCTGAACTGCACTGCGGCAACCTGCTCGAAGGGAATTGCGCTCAATTCCGCTATGGCAGTACCGAATTGGTCCGCCGACCCAGCACGTGCCGCAGCCTCCGCGCTGTAGGTGGCCATGGCGATTGCACGCGGGATTGCAGGCCACTCGTTCGGCCACATCGTCGTCCTCCACTCCTCGGTCAGGGGCCAACTCTTGCACAGGTCACCGACGTGAGAGCGGTTGTCAGCGGACCGTCGCCATCCAGGTGTGTGCGGCGGAGACGAGCGCGTGAACTCCCGTGCGCAACGTCGGTTCGAGGACCGGGGCAGCACTCCGACGACGCCGGTGCCGCCGATCCCGGTGTGCACCTGGTAGCCCCACCCGGCCAGCATGGTTGCGACCAGATTCGCAGTGCGGGTCTCCTGGAACGCGAGCTCGGGGTGCGCGTGCAGATCCTCGTAGACGGCAATGAGGTCGACGTCGGACAGTTCGCGCCCGGAGGTCATCGTTCGACCACCTCGCCGACGGATACCAGGCCACCGATCGTGGCGGCGAGGTCCGCCGGATGACTGATCTGCGGATAGTGGCCGGCCCCGGCAATGGTGCTGACGCGGATCCGATCGTTCCTAGCAACCAGCTCGCTCAGCGCGGTCGAATCCAGCGGGTCGAGCTCGCCGACGACGAGGTGTACGTCGCCCTGGAAGCCGGCCAGCTTCTGACGCAGGTCGTGGCGGGTACTACGTCGACCGGCCGCCGCCAGTAGTCGTCCGATCCGGCGCGCGACCCCTGGCCGACGCAGATCGACGACGCTGGTCTCCAGTGTGGATGCGAAAGCATCGGATCCCAGCAGAGTGCGCGAGAGATTGTCGGGCGGGGCGAACCGCAGGTACGCAGCGGTCAGAAGCGCAAGTCGCTGTAGGCCTCCGGCCGGTCGTTGCAGGAACCCCGGCGCGATCAGGGTCAGCCGCTGCACCTGTCCGGGGTGGGTCGAGGCGAATTCGACGGCGACTGCCGCGCCGATCGAGTGACCCACGAGATGCAGGCCTTCCCGGCCGCCCGCCACATCGGCCATCCAGCGGGACCAGACGCCCGGGTCCCCGGAGCTCATCCCGAGCCCCGGAAGGTCGAGCACCCGGGTCGCCTCGGGCAGCTCCGCGGCGACACCAACCCAGGTGTCGGCGTTGACTGGGACAGCAGGGAGCACGACGGTGTGCGCGGCCGGGTCGCCGATACCGAAGGTGCGAATCCCGGCGTACGAAGTGAAACCGCGAGCCGCGTCGCCGGCCGGGCTCTCGCCGAAGCGATGGGCGGCTATGTGATCGGCCCACCGCTGAATCGCCGGCAGGGTCGCCGGGACCTGGAGCCCGTGTCGGCGGGCGAGCTCCTGCGCCGACGCGGTGGGATAGCGCTCGGTGGACATGAAACTCAGGGTCTCCGGATCGGCCTTGGTCACAGCGCTCGGCAGCCGCTTGATCATGCCGACTGGGATCCGCAACCGCGGAACCGCGACCTCGTAGTGTCGACCGACAGCGGTGAGCAGATCCGGCAGTCCGGGTGTCTCGTCGTCGAGCACCCAGTAGGACTGGTCGGCTGCCTCGGGCAGCGTTGGAACGAGCGCCATGAACCGAGCGAGGTAGTCGACCGTCACCACCGGTACGAAGACACGCGCGTTTCCGGGTAGCGCGGCGAGCTTCCCCTGCCACAGGTCCCGGACGCTCGCTGCCAAACCGGCTTGATTGTCTGCCTCACCCGTGGTGCTCACGCCTATGACGGTCGCCGGATTCACGATGGTGAACGGGACGCCGAGCCTTGCCGCCGTCTCCTGGACCACGGCGTCGGCTTCGATCTTCGACGCCTCGTAAGCACCGAGCCTCGCGTAATCGTCAGTGCGGTCACGACTACGTTCGGTGGTCGGATCTTGGCCACCGACCCGGTAGCCGGACACGTGCACCAACCGCGGCGAATCAGGAAGCCGTGACGCAAGTCCGACAATGCGTTGCGCACTGATGACGTTGGCGCGGCGGGCCTCGTCGGCCGTCATCCCGAATCTGAAGGCACCCGCGAGGTTGTATATCTCGGTGACTCCCTCTAGCGCAGACGTGCCGCTGGGGAGACCGAGGTCTTCACTGTCGAAGTCGACGACTGCCGACACGACACCAGCGGTGACGGTGTGGCGGTCCAACCATGCCTCGAGGGTCCGGGCCGAGTCGACGCTGCGGACGGCGGCCGTCACCGCGACGCCCTGGGAAACAAGCTCAACGATCAGCCACCGGCCGAGGAACCCGGTCGCGCCGAGGACGAGGGCATGTCGAGGCGCGCTCATGCTTCTGCACTCGTCCGGTCGGCAGGAAGATCCAGCAGCGTGCGCAGGGTAACCGCTGCGTCGCGCAACGGCTGTACGTCACGCCTGGCCCTCGACACGATCATCGCGCCCTCGACGAGACTGACGACCGCCGACGCGGTCGCTCGGGCCACAGACGCTCCGTGGCCCCGCGCCATCAGGAACTCGGTGACCGGGACGATCCAGCTCTCGTACGCCTGCTCGCAGGCACTGCGCAGCCGCTCGCTCTCCGCGCCCATCTCCAGGGTGACTACCGATACCGGGCAGCCGACCCGGAAGTCGCTGCCTTCGAGCAGCTGCGCCAGCGACGCGGTCACGGACTCGACAATCTCGCCGGCACTCTCGCCCGGTCCTGCAGAACCCAGAGCGCCGCGAATCATGTCCTCGAACTGGGTCCCAGCGAGGACGACGGCCTGTTCGCCGAGCTGCTCCTTTCCCTGAGGGAAGTGGAAGTACAACGAGCCCTTCGGTGCACCCGAGTGTGCAATCACGTTGTTGAGGCCGGTTCCGCTGTAGCCATGTACCTGGACCAGTTCGAGCATTGCCTCGACGATCCGCTGCTGGGTAGCAGCTCCTTTGAGCTTTGGGTTCATAAGGCAATAATAGACCAGTCTATATATTCTGGCAACGACGGTTCGGGTCGACTCGCACACAGGTAGCCGACGTGAAAGGGGATGTCAGCCGGATGTGAGTGGCAATCGCGAAAGTTGCCGACATGACCAACACATTGAGCAGTACCCGAACCAACCACACCCTCGACATCGGCATGCTCGAGCGTTTCCGCGCTCGTGCCGGTGAACTCGATCGGACCAATACGTACTTCCACGAAGATCTCGCCGACCTCCGCACAGTCGACTACCTGGCAGCGGTGGTACCGACGCACCACGGTGGCTGGGGACTGACACTGGGCGACCTGGCGCAGTCGCAACGCAGGCTGGCGCGGTACGCCCCGGCGACGGCCTTGGCCACGACGATGCACTTCTACTGGACCGGTCTTGCCGCGGAGTTGGAGCGATTCGGCGACAGATCGCTCGTGTGGATCCTGCAGGCCGCGGCCTCCGGAGAGATCTTCGCAGCCGGACACGCAGAGTCGGGCAACGACGTTCCGGTTGTTCTGTCGACCTGCGTGGCGGAGCGCGTCGACGGCGGCTATCGCCTCACGGGACGAAAGCAGTTCGGATCCAATGGTCCGGTATGGAATTGGCTCGGTGCTCACGCGATGACATCCGACGGGCAGATCGTGCATGCATTCGTCGATAGGCGGTCGGACGGGGTGACGGTAGTGGAGAACTGGGACACCCTCGGCATGCGACCGAGTCAGAGCCACGACACCGTGCTCGACGACGTCTACGTCCCTGATTCACGTATCGGTCGGGTCCTACCTGCCGGCGACGACACCGACCTGTTCTACGTCGCAATGAACATGTGGGCCCTACCGGTTATCGCGAACGTCTACCTCGGAATCGCAGAGCGCGCAATGGAACTCGCGATCGCATCGGCACAAGGCAAGTCCTCCATCGCAATCGAACGCAGTGCATACGCCTACAACCCCATGGTCCAGCACCAGGTCGCGCAGATGTATTTGGAACTCGACGCGGCGGTCGCGACCGCTGATCGGTTCGTCGACGACTGGATGGCAGGAGCCGATCACGGCGCACAGTGGGGACCCAAACTGCTGTCGATGAAGTGGCGTTCGGTCGAGGCGGCGAAAAGGGTCGTCGACATCGCACTCGATGTCACGGGTGGCGCAGGGATGTTCCGCGGACGCGAACTGGAGCGGTTGTACCGCGACGTTCGTTGCGGCGGTTTCCATCCCGGAAACGATGCGCTCACACACGAAATGGTGGGCAAGGCCGCGCTCGGTATCGCAGGACAAACGCCACGGTGGTAGGTCAGACCTGTCTGTGGTCGAAGGCCGACAACGCCCTTGCCGCGGCGGCGTTGTCGTCCAGCCTGCCACCCTCTGCCAAAGCTGCGGTGTACATGTCGGTTCCGAGGATCCTTCGTAACTCGTCGGCAAGCTCGCGCAGGCGACGGTCGTCTTCGCCATAGATGTCGTGCCCACCGGCCGACGACGTCACCGCACCGAGGAGCACGGCGGCGGCGCGGGTGAGGCCCAGCCGCGCAAGCAATTCGGCGACGGATCTCAAGGTCGTCCACTGCAGCGATCTGACACCTGCTCGACGCCAATGCGGCAACAGCCAGCGGTACAACTCGACCGCTGACTCGGCGTCACCATGACGGGTTTCCAGAGACGCCGCCGTAGACCCAGCGATGCCGAGCACGAACGACGAACCGCAACGCCGGGCAAGGTCCATCGCGCGCGCTAGCCGGACGGCAGCGGTGGCCGGGTCGGTATCCAAAACCGATTCGCCTGCAACGTAGTTGATCCACGCCGCACGCAGTATCGGGGTTCGTTCGTTCGTCGAACGCAGCATCTCGGTGGCGAGTTCCGGTGCAGCTTCGTCACCGCGGTAACCCCGCGCGAGGAGCACGACGCCTTCGCGTTCGGCTCGGCGAAACGCGTCGTCGTCTCCCACCGCAGACCCGTTGGGGGCAAACGGTTTATCGATCGCGTCGTCCAGGCGACCATGGACAAGCGCCTGGAGGGTCAACAGAGCTGCGGTGTAGTACCCCATCGAGCTGATCGCCGAACGTGACGACAGCTCTTTCGAACGCGTCACCAGGGTGTCCATCAACTCGAGATCACCACGCTTCCAGGCGCCGACAGCACCGATCGCGAAAGCTTCCGCAACGCGCGGATCGGTCGAGCAGGCAGCGTCAGCTCGTTCGGCCGCCGACTGCGCCCAGCCGAAAACTTCGGGTCGCATTCTGTACAGCCCGTAGTCGTGCAGGTCCAGCGACGCGTCGAGCAACTCGTCGAAAAGGTCACGTCCGAGCAGGTGCGCGAACGCATTTCGCATGTCTGCGAGCGCCACGTCCATGTCGTCGAGCACACCGACGACGTCCGGCATTCGCAAGCGACGATTCGACTCGGCAACGAAACGAATCATAAAACGTGCATGGTTATGCAGTACCGCATCCGTCGCTCCACGACTCTGCAACCGCACAGCGCCGAAGTCGCGCAACGATTCGAGCATCAGATATCTCGTGCCGCTGCGCTGCAGCAACGATCGCTCGACAAGACTGCTGAGAATGTCGGTCGCGTCGGCAACCGAGCACTCGACCACGGCGGCCGCGCCCGCCGCAGGAAACGGACCGTGAAACACGGAGACGGCCTCGAACAACCTTCGTTCGTCGTCATCGAGAAGTGAGTACGACCATTCGATCGCCGCGCCGAGTGAACTGTGCCTGCCGACCGTTCGCCTGCCGCGCGTCAACATACGCAGCCGATCGTCCAGACCGTCGGCGATCTCATCGAGTGTCAGGGTATGCAGACGTGCGGCAGCCAGCTCGATCGCCAACGGCAGGCCGTCGAGTCGGCGGCATACCGTTGCGATTACGGCTCGTTCTGCTTCGGAGGGTTCCCACCGTGGCAGCACTGCGTCGGCCCGATCTGTAAACAGCTGCACCGCAGGCTGATCCGCTGCGTACATCGACGGCAGCGGTAGGGGCGGGACCGGACACAGATGTTCGCCGTCGATTCTCAGGCGTTCACGACTTGTCACCAGAACTGTCACGCCGGGGGCGCGGTGGACGACCGTTTCGGCCAACGCGGCAGCCTCGTCCAGCACGTGCTCGCAGTTGTCGAGCACCAGCAGCGTTTTCTGGTGTTGCAGCACCTCGGCGATACGCTGCACCGGATCGGCACCGCTACGCGGCTCGATATCGAGCACAACCGCGACGGTGAGCGCAACGGTGTCGCTATTCGCCTGCGCGAGCGCGCAGAACCAGACTCCGTCGGGGAAACGTGGCGCAATTCGACGGCACACCTCGCTGGCCAGGCGCGTTTTGCCGACGCCTCCGGTTCCCAGCACCGTGACTATGCGGTGGTCGGTCAACAATCTGTCCAGGTTCGCTACGAGGTCTTCGCGGCCGACGAAGGTGTTGTCGTGCCGACCGAACCCAACAAGCCGACCTTGATTTTCCTGTGGGGCAACCTCTTCTGCGAGATCGGCCGTTGATGCGGTCAGCATCGAATCGTGCAGTCGTGCGATCTGCGGCGACGGATCTATCCCAAGTTCCTCACCGAGCCTGCGGCGATAGCGGTCGTACACGGCAAGTGCGTCGGCGTTTCGACCCTCCCGATGCAGAGCGGTCATCAGGTGCCCCTGTGGTCGCTCCCGTAGCGGGTGCCGTGCCGCGAAAGCATCGAGATCAGCAAGCACGTCGCGATGCCTGCCTGCCGCCAACAGCAGGTCGAACTTCACCTCGCTTGCCCTGTTCCGTATCTCGATCAGTCGTTCGGCTTCGATGGCTGCGTCGGCCACGTCGCCCAGTTCCTCGTAGGGCCTCCCTCGCCACAACACCTCCGCGCCGTCGAGGATCGTCAGCGCTGCAGTGCCGTCCCGATCAGTTGCGGCGCGAGTGACTGCTGTCTCGAAGACCCGAGCGTCGAGTGCCGCGGCGTCGACGCTCAACCGGTAGCCCGACGCTGTTCGCTCGATGTCGACGGCAGGCAGCGATCGCCTGAGCCGAAACATGTGGGTATGCAGTGCAGCATGGTGGTCGGCCGGAAGCTTTGTCGGCCAGAGCGCCTCACAGAGTGCGTCGGCCGAAACGATGGCGTTGGCGTGCAGTACGAGCATCGCGAGCAAACGGCGCTGCAGGGTGCCTTTCGGTGCGCGGTCGACAGAGTCGATGCTGACCTGCACCGGCCCGAGCACACCGATCACCAGATTCGAAGCCATCGTCTTCTACCGCCGAATCGTCACAAAGTGCGCAAATCGTAGCTCACCTGGCATATGTGAGCCGATGGAAGTTGGATGTGAGTACCTACCGACACGATTGCTGACATGACCACTTCCTTGCAGAACCATTCCGCACGCAACCTGGTTGCCCGACTCGGCGACATCGTCACCATCTGGGCACACCCCGACGACGAGTCGTATCTAGCCGGCGGCCTGATGGCGCTTGCCGCTGCCACCGGCGCGAAGGTGACCTGCGTGATCGCTACCGCGGGTGAACTCAACGCACCTGCCGAAGATCGAGCGGCGCTCGGCCGACGCCGGACCGACGAGTTGACGGCCGCTCTCGGCGCACTCGGTGTGCAGGACCACGTTCTGCTCGGCTTTCCCGACGGAGGCTGTGCGGCAGTCGATCCCGAGATCGCAATCGCCGAACTCGTAGCAATACTGAAAGATCGCCGACCGAAGACGGTCATCACTTTCGGTGCGGACGGTTTCACCGGCCATCCGGACCACCGCACGGTGTCACGCTGGGTCGACGCCGCCGTAGCGCGCTTCGACGACGATGCGCCGAACCTGTTGCACAACACTGGCATCCACGAGCACAGTGCCGCTTTCGAGGATGTGCACACACAGTTCGATATCTTCGAACCGGGCCTGCCGACCACCACCGCGCCACACGATCTCGCGTTGCTCGTCGAACTCGAAGGACCTCTGCTCGACGCAAAGTTGCGAGCGTTGGCCGCACACGGAAGCCAGACGACCGACCTCATGGCGGCGATGGGGATCGAAAGATACCGCGACTGGATCTCGTTGGAGTGCTTTGTCGTTGCACCAGGCCATTGACCTCACCAGAACGTGGCCGACAACCCCCATGCGGTCAGTTCTTCCGAGATCTGCTTGCGCACAGAGTCGGTATCGCCGAAATAGTCCGGATGGATTCCGAAGATCGTCACCGTGACCTTGTCGCCGTATTCGACGGCCCATGCCGCGATCGCAGGACCCTGTCTTCGGCGGTCGGAGGCCGTGTGGCCGACCATGATTGCGCGAATCGCGAACGACTCGGCGGTGAGTCCACCGAGTTCGATGGACGTAGCGGGTGCGACACCGAGATTGGAAACCGTCGCATCCGGACCCACCACGGAGCGCATCATCTTCCCGATGAGCTTCTTCGGGAGCAACCGAACGATCGGCTGTAGGTTGTCGGCAACCTTGTCGTTGCCCGATGTCGCGTACTCCCTGAGCGCGTCTTTGCTGAGCGCTCGTATCTCGCGGAGTCCCCGCTCAGGACCGATCTCGTCGCGGATCCGAATCCAGACTCCCCCAGATGCATTGGCGCGGTCGTCGCCGTCTTCGCGCCTGTTCACGGCGATGCAGATCCGCATCTCGTCGTCTGTCAAAGGGCAACCCGCGCGCTGGACGACTCCGCCGAGAACGGCGATCAGCAACCCGTTCGGTGTACCGCCGTGCTGCTTTGCTGTACCGATCCACTCGCTCTTCGGAATATCGACGATGGCAAGCGTGGTGTCGGGGGCGGCATCATCGGCAGACGGCGAGGCAAGCATGCTTGCGGGCCGGGTCGGCTTGGCAGTACCGCGTTTTCGCTGGCGCCAGAGTTCTTTCGCTACCACCCGCATGGCGGAGGCTGCTTCGACCACTTGGCTGCCTGAATCGGCGAGGTCTCCCCGCAGACCCGCCCACCCGCGCACGTCGTCAGCGGTGGGCAGTGTGGACGTCGAGGTCCCGGCGTGCGCGGCCGCGAGCGCGTTGTACAGCCCTTGACCATCGGTGATCATGTGCGAGACCAACAGGGAGAGAACGAGTCTCCCCGACTCCGTGTGCGCACACTCCAGCCGCCACCCCGCACCCGCCGCCGGCTCGAGATCGGCCATGCGAAGTCGGGTGTCGGCCCAGTCGGATACCTCGTCGTCGCCGATGACACGAGCCTCTGTGTAGACGTCGGGGATCTGATGGGCTCGCACCCAACGATGCCTGGCGAGCGGGACTCGCGCTCGGACCACCCGGCGATCGAGCACGCCGGCTGCAAGCTCATCTCGCAACCCTGTCACCGCATTCGCACCGGGATCCGTAGCGTAGATCCACAGGTACTGAATCGGCGCGGAAAGCCCGAAGTTGTTCTCCGCCAACAGGTACGACTCGTCGGCCCCAGCTACTCGACTCATCGAAATCTCCTTGGTCTCCACATACGGTTTGTCGGTAGGTCCTTACGAGATCCGATGCGGCACACCCCACCCGGCTAGCTCTCCGGCAAGAAGGTTTCGCAACACCGCATCGTCGCCGAAGTGCGTCTCGTCGAACGCCACGACCGAGAACGACACGTTGTCGCCGACCTCGAGCAGCCACGACTGAACACCGTCGCCGAATCTGAACGGCATCGACGGATCGACGTGCTGCGCGATCCCCCGAAAGAACACCGATGTCGCAATCTCGTCGCCGATCTCGGCGAGTTCGGCAGGGAAGCTACCCAGGTTCGACACAACTGCGTCCGGCATTCCGGACCCGGCAGACGCTGCAGTGGCGATCAAGCGCGCAGGCAGCATCTGCAACAGTGGCTGCAGGTGAACGAACGCGGGTCGACGCCCCGCTGACAACGCGGCGAAGGCACGTTTGCACGCACTCCTGATTCCAGCGAGGTCCCCACCTGCGACCGGCTCTTCCGTGAGATACACCGATACGCCGGCGGTCGCATTGCCGCGGGTGTCGCCGTCGACCCGCTGACTCACAGGTATTCCGACTTTGACGGTCTGGCCGAGCGGCGCATATCCGGAGGTGCGCAGCAGCCCGGACACGACAGCGACGAACAACGAATTCGCCGTCCCGCCATGTCGTTTCGCCACCACCTCCCAATCCTGCCTGTCCACAGTCACCGTTGCCCATACAGGACGAGCCAACGGCGCGCGCTCATGCAGAGGTGCCTTCTTCACGACGTCGACATTGCCGGCGGCGCCACTGCCACGCGCCACAGCAACGGCGGCTCTGCAGATGCCGAGACCGGCCGAAACGAACTGCCTGGCAGCGTCTTCCAGATCCGACCCGAGCATCGAAGCGCGACCGAACTGCTGCGGTTGCTGTAGCGGTGCGCTATCTCGGGCACTCGACGCCGCTGCTACCAACGTCTTTCCGTCGGTTACCAGATGTAACGCGCAGAGCGACAGCACGAATCCCCCGGTGTCGGTGGCGACGCCACGCAGTTGCCAACACCGCCCGGCCTCCGCATTGAGCGGCACCGTATCGAGCTCCGCAGTCAGCCACTCGTTCGGCGAATCTGTCGCGCCCTCGTCGACGATCACCCCCGGACGAACTGTCGACTGTGTCCAATACGGGCGCGCCAGCGGGACTTGCGGTGTCACCAGCCTGCGATTCAGTGGCCCACCGGCGAGTCGAGCGGCCATCTCCGACAAAGCTTCTCGACTAGGCGGACGCGAGAACGCCCACGCAACCTGCAGTACTACCGACCAACCGAAGGCAGTGTCGACGAATCGGTACACGAAGTCCGACGATTCGAGGCGGTGAGGCGCCCTCACCGGAGAACTCGTTCGGCGGATAGGACGTGACTCTCGATGGCATCGGCTGCTGCGGCAACGGCGGCGTCGGGTGGAGTCAACGTCGCGGCAAACGCACGCGCCCTATCTCGACATTCGGCGGTTGCTATCTCGCCCAGACCATCCCGGAGCTTCGCAGCATCGAGCCCCTTCAATCTTGTGGACGTTCCGATCCCCATCGTCCGAACGATCTCGCCCCAGAACGGTTGATCCGAACCGACCCAACACACCATCGACGGCACACCTGCCCGTGCCGCTGCGGCCGTCGTTCCCGCGCCACCGTGATGAACGATCGCGCTGCACATCGGGAAGACGCGATCATGATCTACCGCGCCGATAGCGCGAACGTTCGCACTCGGAGTTATCTCGAAGTCGTTCCACCCAGCGCTGATCAGCGCGCGCTCCCCAAGGTCGGCGCATACCTTGGTGATCGCTGCCAGCAACCCCTGTGGGTCGGGGACCGGCATCGAACCGAAGCCGAAGTAGATCGGCGCAGGTCCGTCGGCAATCCACTCGAGCAGGTCGGGCTCGGGCTCGTTGTCCTCGCCGATCAGGGTGCGTTGCTCGGCGGTCGGGTCGATGAAGCCAACGAATGGACGCATCGAGTCCCAGCTCTGCGCGAGCTCCGGAACAAGGACGGCGTCGTAAGCCTGGATCTGCAGCGTCGGATAGCTCACCAGCCGCACTGCGAGTGCGGATGTGGCCGGCTCGAGCCCGAGGTCGGCCCGCAATCGGTTCTCCCGAGAACGAGTGATAAACCAGAACAGACTGTCGAAAAGCTTCCAGCTCGCTCGATTGAGCCAGTGCGGCAACGACAACGACGCGCCGGGAACCGGCGACACGTACGGATTTGCCAGGATCGGCGCGTGGTGCAGCGTGATCAGCTTCGCGCCCGCAGCCTCGGCATAGCCGATCGCGATCTGTTCGGTCGTGAAACCTGTGACGATGGCGTCGCAACCGCCCTGGAGCTCCGACATCTCCTCGACCATCTGCGCCCAGCCGTAGTTTCGGATCTCCGCGAGAGCCTTCAGCCGTTGCCTCGGCGTGCCGGTCCGGGGACCTTGGCGGACGAGATCGGAGTTCATGTGTGCGCGAGTGTCGTAGCCGAAATTTTTCGCATCCAGTCCTGTGCGCGCTGCGAATCCCACCAGATTGGGCGGCGCACCGAACACCACATCGTGGCCTCGACGTCGCAGCTCGGCTGCGAGGACAACCGCGGGCTGAATATCGCCGCGGGTGCCATTGAATGCGAAAGCGAACTTCATACGCGTCTCCGGTTCGATGCTATCTTGTGGATAGGTTGTCGTCCGTTCCGAAACTCGATCTTAGTCCGGACCCGCCATTTGTGCATTACGGCATCGACAGAATGTGATATCGCCCATGAAATTTGTCTTGGCCTTCAATGGTTCGCGTGGTGATATTCAGCCGGCCGTCGCGTTGGGTGTTCGACTTCGTGAACGAGGGCACACGATAGCCATTGCAGCGCCGCCGAACCTCGTCGAATTCGCCGAATCGTCCGGTCTCGACGCGTATTCCTACGGCCTCGACACCTTGGAATTGTTGGAATCCGATCTGGTCGGCAAAGATCTGAAATCCGCCAATCCACTCACACGTATCCGGGCGATCAACGAAATCACGATGCGGGGTGGATTGCAGATGCAGTCCGAACTTCTGGCCATCGGTGCGGAGGCGGACGCGATCGTCGGAGGTAGCGCCGGGCAGGAACGAGCGCTTAACGTCGCAGCATCCCTCGCTATCCCCTACGTCCCGTTGCACTACTGCCCTGTTCGACGCAACGGCTCGGTGTCACTGTTCGATCCCGCGACGAAGC
Organism: Antrihabitans stalagmiti; assembly: GCF_016482825.1. GTDB lineage: Bacteria > Actinomycetota > Actinomycetes > Mycobacteriales > Mycobacteriaceae > Antrihabitans > Antrihabitans stalagmiti. Next base: position 627,078 of record NZ_JAEMNV010000001.1, read on the forward strand.
ACCTCCCGCGACTCGTTCGCGAGCCTGTCACCCGCGCGAGTTGGGCCGCCGTCGAGCATCTGCTGTGGCGAACAGGCAAGTCCGCAGACGATGCGTTGGCAGCCGATCTCGGGCTACCACCCAGCACGGCTCCCGCTGCAGCGCGTATCGCGCGCCGCGGGACGCCGGAAATCCAGGCCTACGATCCGGTCCTGTTCGGCGATCTCGAAAAGGAGTGGGGTGCGGGCCGCCCGCTCGTTGGATTTATCGATCTTTCGAAGGAGACGCGAGCGCGGATTGGCGACGACTCCGACGACGGTGAATTGTCGCAGTGGCTCGCCGCCGGGCCGCCTCCGATCTACGTCGGGTTCGGCAGCATGGCCGTACCCAACGCCACCGAACTTATGAATATCATTGTGGCAGTCTGTATCTCGCTTGGTCACCGGGTGCTCGTCGCCGCAGGGTGGAGTGCGTGTGCGCTCGAGTCCGACGAGCGCGTCCACGTCACGCGATCTGTCGATCACGACGCCGTCCTGCCGCGCTGTCGTGCGGCCGTCCACCACGGCGGTGCAGGGACGACGGCCGCGAGCCTGCGGGCGGGAGTGCCAACGGTGGTCTGCTCGATCGGAGCGGACCAACCGATCTGGGGCGCACGGGTTACCAAGGTGGGTGCGGGCGCAACGCTGCGGCTCACCGATGTGACACCGACGACCTTCGACGCGGCGTTGTCGCGAGCGCTCGACGCCGCCTGCGTTGCCGCAGCAGGACGAGTCGCCGCAGCGATGATTGCGCCCGCCGCTGCCGCGGATCGTGCAGCGGACATCGTGGAGCAGGCGTGCGTCGGGGATCGTTAGCTACGGATTGATTCGATCGACGGTTGCGAGGCGATAGTTTCGCGCCGAGAACGATCCGGACTTCGGATCGTATCCGCGGATCACTGCGAGCCGACCGGCGTGCAGCACGGTGAGGGCCGGTAGGTAGACAAATGTCGCCAACGCCGCGTACCCGAATCGACGATGCAGCAGGAGCGTCCGAGGCAGGAAACTCATATATACGACAAACGCCGACATCCGAGTTTCCATCCGGCGTGGAGAAACACCGACGGTGATATTCGGAAGAAATGCAATGCTGCCGCCGGATTCACCTACGCACAGCCCGGTATCGACATCTTCGAAGATATCGCGCCGCATACTCACGGCATCGCGAATCTTGTGCCATACGTCGCGTCGCAGGATCATGTTCGAGCCATACAAAACCGGTACTTCTCGGACAGCACTATTAGTGTTGCTGCCGAGATAGCGGCGTTTGAAATTGCCGAGCCGATCACCGTACGGGAGTCCGTAGGCCTCTCCCCTGCCACACGCCGCAGCCCATTTACCGGCGGTGTCTCCTGCAAAGAATTCGACGATCGACTTCGCCCAATGTGGCGGTACCAAAGTATCGGAATCTATTCGCGCAATCAGGGGGCCCGTGGCCGCGTCGAGGCCCGCGTTTCGGGCGAATACCAGGCCTTGTTCGCGCTCGCTGATCATCTTCACCTCAGCGAATCGTGACGCGAACGTTTCCACGATGCTGTTCGTGTCGTCGGTCGAGTTGTTGTCGACAACCACGATCTCGGCGATGTGTTCCAGTTGCGCGGTCAGCCGCTCGAGGCACTCACCGATGATGTCCTCTTCGTTGTAAGTCGGAACAACTATCGACAGACATTTGGTGTCCACATCGATCCCTTCTTCGGTCAGGCACGGTGCATGTACACGCGGAGAGTGAGCGGAACGAAGACGGCAAGGACGGTCGCCGCACCGAGCAGTGACCAACCGATCTGCGTGCCGAAGGTCCCGTCGTCAGCGAGCTCGCGGACAGCCGACACGAGGTGCGAGACAGGGTTGACGTTGGCGAATGCTTGCATCCAGCCCGGCATCGTCGACACGGGCACCAACGCGTTCGACATGAAGGTCAGCGGCATCAACACCAGCATCGAGACGCCCTGAACGGTGGATGCCTTGTCCATCAGCACACCCATCAACGCAAAGATCCAGCTCAATGAAAACGCCACGGCAACAACGAGAACGCAGGCAAACAGCAGACCTGCAACGCTGCCGGGGCGATACCCCATGGCCAGGCCGACTACGACGGTCATCGCCGTAGCGACGGCGTATCTGACGACGTCGGCCAGCAGCGAACCCGCCAGCGGTGCAATACGCGCGATCGGCAGCGATCTGAACCGATCGAACACACCCTTGTTCATGTCCTCGCGTAGTTGCACTCCCGTTGTCACCGACGCCGCGATGGCAACCTGCACCATGACGCCCGGAATCAGAGTGGGGAGATAGGCGCCGACCGACCCCGCGATGGCACCGCCGAAGATGGCGGAGAACATCACCGCGAACACGACGGGCAGGGCGATCACGTCGAACAGGTGCTGCGGATTGTGGCGCAGCTTGAGCAGACCGCGCTGGGCCATCGTCGAGGTGTGCGAAATCGATTGGCGCACATCGATGCGGTGCGGAATCACACGCCCGGCAAGCGGATCCGTGCCGACCGACGATAGGCGGGCATCCGTAACGGTCATGCTGCCTCCCCTCGTGCCGACTGGCTCGTTATCGCGAAGAACACTTCGTCGAGGCTGGGCTTCTTGACGTTGACCTCGCGTATCGCGACCCCGTCGGACCGCAGCGCCAGCAACATCTCCGGAAGTGCGTCCAGGTCGTCGACGGGCGAAGCAACGATCCCACCCGGTGATATGACGGCGTCGCCGGTTGTAAAGCGCGATATGACGGCAGCCGCGGTCGCCGCAAGGGCTTCATCGGTCAGAGTGAAGACAAGGAGTTGCGCTCCGACAGCGGATTTCAGTTCGTCCGCCGTGCCCTCGGCTACGAGCGAGCCTCGATCGACAACCGCAATTCGGTCGGCGAGTTGGTCGGCTTCGTCGAGGTATTGGGTCGTCAGCAGGATCGTTGTGCCCTCGGCGACCAACGCGCGCAACCTGTCCCACAGTTGTGCGCGCGTGCGGGGATCCAGTCCGGTTGTCGGTTCGTCGAGAAACAGCAGCGGCGGAGCAGCGACGAGGCTGGCCGCGAGATCCAATCGACGACGCATGCCGCCGGAGAACTTCTTCAGCGGCCGATCGGCGACGTCGTCGAGACCGAACTCGCCCAGCAGCGTGGATGCTTTGAGCTGCGCCGCCTTTCGGCCAAGTCCGTGCAACTTGCCGAAGACGACGAGATTTTCCTGCGCGGTCATATCGTCGTCGACGGACGCATACTGACCCGTCAACCCGATGAGCGACCGCACGGCAGTGGCTTCTTCGACGACGTCGTAGCCGAAGACCTTGGCAGTCCCCGAATCCGGCCGTAGCAGTGTCGCGATCATACGAACGAACGTGGTCTTGCCCGCCCCGTTGGGGCCGAGAACCGCATAGACGGAGCCCGCAGGCACCTGCAGATCTATGCCATCGACTGCGCGGAAGCTTCCGAACGACTTGGTCAGGCCTGCCGTCGCGATGGCGAGGTCGCTCTCCGTACTCATGTTCCCTCCATCGTGGGTGAGGCGGGATCGATCCGAAGTTTGCCGGTCGGACGCTGTGGTGCTCGGCAAACGAATTGGTCACTCGTTGCCGAGCATATGGATGTAACGCGGACCCGCAACTGGACCGATACATAGCCAAGATGCGATGTGTCGGCACGCGGCAAACGCCGAAAAGATGCCTGAAGTCGCAGGGTTCATCTCGCGGACATCTTCGCGTCATCGCGTCGAAATCGGATCTCGGCAGGCCCGTTGTGGTCTATTCCACATTCATTACTTAGCGTGACAAAAGTTACGCATCGTCGGCTGCGCGCGATCGGCGCGTCGCGCCTAGCATCGCTTTCGCGTCACTTTCGGGCGGTGTTGCCCACAGGACGCCGCCGGCTTCGTGATCACCGCGAATCACCCTCCTGGTTACAGAAGTGGATGTGGCCCAATGCGATTCACCGAACTCTCCGACTATCCGCTACCCGCAGGAAGACTCACAGCCTGGGTGCCGAGCACACGATGCGACGGTGCGACCTGGTCCGCAGACGCACGTCCGCTTGCCTACACACACGAGGATCACTGCGCCCGCGGCAGTGGCGATCGCGCCGCAAGCACATCGTGGCTCGGCGGCGTTTTCGAAATCCACCATCGCTACGACGCCGACAAGGTCGCCAGCGCGCTACGCGCATGGATGCTGCGTCACGAAACGTTCCGCACAACGGTGGTCGAGAATCTCGATGGTCAAGGTACCGATCGCTTTTCACGACGAACCACCTCGGGCGAACTTCTCGGCGTCGACGCGGTTGCCCACCAGACGTTGACGTCGGAACACATGCACGCCAAGGTGATCGACTTCTTCGACAACCACATCTCGCCGTTTGCGTGGCCGCATTGTGTCGCCGCAACCATCGAAACGCCAGAGTCGTTTCTCCTGATCTTCGGCGCCGACCACTCGGTGATGGATGCGTACTCGATGTTGTTGGCTATCAGCGAGATCCACCGACTCTACGAATACGAACTGTTCGGCACCGACCCGGGACTGCCCGACGTCGGTAGCCACCTCGACTTCAGTGTGCACGATCGCGAACTTGGCAATTCGGTCGTTGCAGAGCATCACGCCGTGAAGGCGTGGAGCCGATTCCTTCGGCAGTCCGGCGGCAAGTTCCCTGCGTTCCCGCTGCCGGTCGACACGTCGGTCGGCTCGGAAGACGCTGCCGCACAGCAAGGTAGCTCCTCGTCGTGGTTGCTGAACGCAGAGCAGGCAGAAGCCGTCAATGCGTACAGCCGGCAGGCAGGCCACGGAATGCAGTCGGCGATACTCGCCTCGGTCGCCTTGGCGAACCGCGAGCTCACCGGGGACCCGACCCTGCGCTTCACGATGCCGATGCATACCAGACACGAGTTGGCCTATCGCTTCTCGGTCGGGTGGTACGTGGGCATCGTCCCTGTCGAGGTGAACCTCCGCGGTGCAACGACATTCGAGGATTGCCTGGTTGCTGCGACGACAGCTGTCGCGTCGGCAAAAGAGCTGGCGCGCTTTCCCTATCCACGTATTGCCGAACTGCTCGACAATTCTGCGATTCCGCGTTTTGCGTTGTCCTATCTGGATGTTCGATACGTGCCTGACGCCGAACAGTGGCCGCAGTGGCGCGCCCGAACGCTGCGCGGTCGTTCGGAATCGAATGACGAAGTCTACTTCTGGATCAGCCGCGCACCGGCCGGACTGACGATCTCCACTCGCTTTCCCGGCAACACGACGGCGACAGGAAACGTCGAACGCTTGATCAGCACATTCGGGTCGATGCTCACATCGGTCGCCGACGGCGGTAACTTCGCGCACGCCGCCGACGCAACGCAACGGGCAAGCTGAGGAGGTCGGATGATCATAACGGCGATGCGAAACTGGCGACCGGAGCCAGGCGACCTGCTCGAGTGGCGTCCGACCGAGCAAGCGCGGGCGATTGCCGATGCTGCACCTGCCGAGGCCGATCCACCGACCTTCCTGCAGCAGACCCACGTTCGAGGCTTCCTCGCGAAGCAGCAACGCGGCGGGCCACACAGGGCTTTCCTCGGTGTCACCACCGAGGTCGAGGGCGATCTCGACGAGGCTGCCCTCACCCGGGCACTCACGTCGTATGTGCATCGCCACGACGGCTTGCAGACCTACTTCTCCGCTGCTGGACCCGCAATCGTTCGACACCGGATTGATTCGACAGCAATCGATTTCGAGGTCCACCGTGCGGGCGCACTCGAACACACCGATGCCTTCGCCGAATACATCCATCATCGTTTCGAAAACGAAGCGACGTCCGTTCGGTGGCCAGGGTTTGCCTTCGGTGCGGTCCGTCGACCTGGCAGCTTCACGATCTACTACGGCTGCGATCACGCTTTCAGCGACGGAGCATCGCAAGTGCTGGCACTGTCGGAGTTGGTCGATCGCTATCGAGCAGAGGTGGACGGCTCGGAACCCAGCGTCTACACGTCGGCACCAACGGGTGGCTTTCCTGACTACGCCTGCACGGAACATGCACTCGCACAAGCTCATACGGCCGAGTCCCCCGAACTCGCCGAGTGGCTGCAGATTTTCGAAAACCACGGTTCGACGATGCCGGCGTTTGCCCTCGATCTCGGCCTGGCACCGGGTGAGACCGCGCCCGTTCGCCCAGTCGAGTTCGATCTCCTCGACACCGCAGGCACCGACGCATTCGACGCCGTGTGCAAAGCAGCGGGCGGCAAACTGATCAGCGGGATCTATGCTGCTCTGGCGATCACCGACTACGAACTCGCAGGCCGACCCGAGTACTACGGCATGAGCGTCCTCAACAGCCGCGACGTCGGCAACTACGCGCTTTCGCAGGGTTGGTTCTGCAACTTTGCCCCCGTAACGTTCCGCACCGCCGACGCGTCGTCGTTCCGCGAGCTCGTGCCGCTTGCCCACGATGGCCACCTTCGTTCGAAGCGCCTCGCTCGGGTACCGGTGCAGGCTGTGATCATGGCACTACTGGCGTCGGGCGCGTCTGCCGAGGAAGTGGCGAAGAGTCCGCACATGCTGTCCTACATCGATTTTCGTTGGTTTCCCGGAGTCGGATCGACCACCTACGAGAAAGGATTGCTCTTCACGGGAGAAGGCGAGACTGCCAATGCCTCGATGTGGATCAACCGCGACCACAGCCATCTCTACTTCGGCAGCCAGACTCCGGACACGCCACAGGCTCGGAACGAATTGTCCAGGTATCACACACATTTGCACCGTGTGATTGCTGCGATCGCGCGGGACGGCGACTACGCGATCCCCCGGTCCACGGTTGTCGATGAGGGATTGATCCTTGCACGTCACAACAATTGACCGCTACTCCCCCGAACCCGGCACAGTTCTGCAGTGGGTCGTGACTCCCGGGAGCCGACCGATCAGGTCCGCGGTGCCGCCTTCGTTCAACCAGAACTTCCATCTGAACGCGCCCGACGGACCTAGCGTGTGGCTCGCCGGCGGCTTCGATGTCGATGGACCGATCGACAGCAAGGCCCTCGAGCAGGCGTTCAGCGCGCTCCTCGATCGGCACGGCGCGTTGCGAAATTCCTTCGTACGGAACGATGAAGGAATCGAGCGGCAACTGCATCGGCGCGTACAGCTCAAACAACTGCAGGACAGTAGCTTCGACACGTCAGCCGAGATCCGTAACCATCTTCGGACCGCACTCGATACGCATTGCCGACGTTTCGGCAGTTCCACATGCCTGCTGTCGGCCATCGATCGGCCAGGGCGGTCGACCGTATTCTGCGGCTTCGACCACGCGCATGTCGACGCGTACTCGATCGCCATCATCGTCGCCGAGTTGCACCACCTGTATTCCGGATACCTTGCCGATGCCAGCGGTCTGAGCATCGAGCCGCTGCCGCATGTCGGGGACTTCATCGACTACTGCGCCGCCGAAGCGGTCGTCGAGAAGGTCTCTCCCGACGACAGACGAATGCGCGCGTGGCTCGACTTTCTTCGCAAGAACGACTGCGCGCCGCCGAACTTTCCGCTCGACCTCGGCATCGTGGCGGGTTCGTCGACGGCGCAACGCTCCGACGTTCGTCACCTGCTCGATGCCGACGACACCCAGCGTCTCGCGGAGGTCTGCCAGCGGGCGAACACAAGCGTGTTCGCGGGGGTGCTCACCGCGATGGCGCAGTGTGCCTGTGCACCCAGCGAATCCGCGTACATGCCGGTGCTGGTCCCTGTACACACTCGACGCTCGGAGCACTGGCACCACGCCGTCGGGTGGTTCACCACCAACGTGCCCATCGAGGTCGCCGCGGGCACCGATTTCATCGATGCCCTCCGCCGCAATGGTGGAGAGTTGCGAAATGCTTTGCAGCTGGGTGAGATTCCGCTTGCGCGCGTTGTCGAAGTGTTGGGTGGTCTGAAGGCGACGAGGTCCGACGTCTTCATGACGTCCTACGTCGACTACCGGAAGTTGCCCGGTGCCGAACTGCACGGCGCAATCGACGCTCATCATGTCTCGAATGTGACCGCTGCCGACGACGCGCAGTTCTGGTTCTCGCGAACCGACGATGGCATAACTCTGCGAAGCCGGTATCCCGACACACCGACTGGTCGTGCCACGATGACGAGCTTTCTCGACGACCTGTCCCGTGTGCTGCGAAGTGCGGTGCAATAGCCTCTCCCCAAAAACTGCAACACGTTCTATTGTGAAGTGCATGAGCAGCCGAGATCGGATTCGTACGGTCGTATGGGGTACCGGCAACGTCGGCCGTGCCGCGATCCGCGCGGTCGATGCTCACCCCTTGCTCGAACTCGGTGCCGTCATCGTGCACAACCCAGACAAAGTAGGACGCGACGCGGGCGAGATTGCCGGGTTGGGGCGCACATCGGGCGTCGCCGCGACAAACGACATCGACGCAGCACTGGCCGTCGCCGATGCCGTCGTCTACGCCGCGTCCGGCGACATCCGTCCGGACGACGCACTCGCCGACATCACGAGAGCGATCGGTCGCGGCGCCACAGTTGTGACGCCGTCGTTGTATGCGCTGTACGACCCGCAGTCCGCTCCCCAGGAGGTCCGCGACCCGGTCCTCGCCGCAGTCGCAGATGGTGGCGGTGCGTTGTTCGTATCCGGTATCGATCCGGGTTGGGGAAACGACATTCTGCCCGTCCTCGCCACGGGCCTCGCGTCGTCGGTCGAGAGCGTGCGATGCCAGGAGATCTTCGACTACACGACCTACGACCAACCAGATTCCGTTCGATACCTCATCGGCATGGGCCAACCGATGGACTACGTCGCGCCGATGGTCGCACCGACGATTCCGACGATGGTGTGGGGCGGGCAGATTCGGCTGATTGCACGCGCGCTCGGTGTCGAACTGGAGGAGATTCGCGAGACGCTGCTGCGGCGGCCACTCGACAGCACGATCGAAACGCCCAACATGGGAACTTTCGAGGCCGGAACCCAAGGGGCACTGCGGTTCGAGGTGCAGGGAATCGTCGAGGGAGAACCGCTGATCGTCATCGAACACATCACCAGAATCCATCCCTCGTGTGCACCGGACTGGCCGCTGCCGCCCGACGGCGGCGACGGCGTCCACAAGGTGATCATCGAAGGACGCCCGCGCATCGAGATCAGCGTCGAGGCGACCGACGAGGGTGGAAATCGCGCGGCAGGCGGAAACGCCACTGCCGTCGGCAGATTGGTCAACGCAATTCCCTGGCTCCGGTCGGCCGGGCCAGGAATCTACGACGCGCTCGACGTACCTCTCCTACCGGCGCTCGGCAAGTTGAAAAGGATGGCCTCAGCATGATGATCGACGTTCCCGACGGCAAAGACCCCATTGCCTACGTGTGGGGCGAGATGGTGCCAGGCATCGGTGCGGCGGCGGCGAAATTTTCGCTGAAGGTGTACTCCGACACCACACTCGGTCTCAGAGAATTCGAGGCAGCACGGCTGCGGATAGCTCAGATCAACGGTTGTATCTTCTGCCAGGACTGGCGAACCGAACGCGACGGTACGACGGTAGAGGCGACTTTCGCTGAGGCGGTTGAGAATTGGCGAACGACCGACGCCTTCGACGATCGCACCAGGTTGGCCGCCGAATACGCTGAGCGGTATGCCCTCGACCATCATGGGCTCGACGAAGAATTTTGGGTCCGTATGGCGGCGGCCTACGACCAACGCCAAATAGTCGAGCTGACAATGTGTTTGGGCTCGTGGCTCGCCTTCGGACGGCTCAACCACGTGCTCGGGCTCGACACAGTCTGCGTGTTGCCGACGCACTGATTTTGGTTGCTAGTTGCCGTAGTGCGCGACTTCGATCAAATTCCCATCCCGGTCGCGGCAGTAGATCGACGTCATGGGCCCAAGTGCGCCCATCTTCTCGACCGGGCCGTCGACAACTTCGATTCCGTGCGCTGCGAAATGGTCGACGACTTCCTGTGGCGCAGCGGCAGTCACGAAGCACAAATCTTCGGAACCAACCGCGTCGACCGCTGCTGTGTGCCAGTCTTCGGCACCAGTGGGACGCAAGTTGATCTTCTGCCGACCGAACATCAGCGCGACCCGCTGCCGTGGCCCGAATCGTTCGACGGTCATTCCGAGAACCGTTCGATACCACTGCGCGGTCGCCTCGACATCCCGGCAATTGATGACAACGTGGTCGATGCGGTCGATCGAAAATGTCATTGAGCGAGCTTACAATTCGCCGTCTGCGGAGTCTCGCATTCGTATGACCATCGTCTGAAAGCTATTGCTAATCGGCATTATTCGGGTATTATAGAACGCATGTTCGACACCAAGGAGCAGCAGTCACTCCCCCAGCGAATAGCCGCCATTCGCGCCGAAATCGCAGACATCGACCGCACCCTCAGCTGCGCCGAACGCAGCGACTCGATCACCGAATTCGACAAACTCCTGTCAGGCTGCACCGCAGCACAAGCCAAACTCACCGCCGACCTCGCCAAAGAACGACGAACCGAACGAGCCGCCCGAGGACTGTCGAAAAAAGAGCAAGACGCCGGCATCCCCCTCGAGATCGGCCTCGCACGACGCTGCTCCCACCACAAAGGCAACCAACACCTCGGCTTCGCCCAAGCACTCGACGAAGACATGCCCCACACCCTCGACCGACTCGTCACCGGCGACCTCACCGAATGGCGCGCCACCCTCCTCGTCCGCGAAACAGCCTGCCTCAGCCGCGAAGACCGCCGCATCGTCGACCGCAGACTCTGCAGCGACCCCACCACCCTCGCCGGCAAAGGCGACAAACAGATCGCCGCTGCCGCCCTCGCCATCGCGATCGAACTCGACACCGAAGCACTCGTCCGCCGCGCCCGCAAAGCCACCAACGACCGCTGCGTCACCTCCCGACCCGCACCCGACACCATGGCCTACGTCACCGCGCTGCTACCGGTCAAACAAGCCGTCACCGTCCACGCCACCCTGATGCGCGACGCCGCCGCGGTCGTCGCCGCCGGCGGCGACGACCGCACCAAAGCCCAGATCATGGCCGACCTGCTCGTCGAACGCGTCACTGGACTGTCCACCGCCACCGCTGTCCCGATGACCGTCAACATCGTCATCTCCGACGAAGCGCTGCTCGGGACCAAACCTGCTGCGGCAGAGGTTCCCGGCTACGGTCCCATCCCCGCCGACCTGGTCAAACACTGGCTCCACGACACCGACGCCACCATCGAACTCCGCAGGCTCTACGCCAACCCCACAACCGGAGCTCTGACCGCGATGGAATCGAAATCGCGCTGCATCCCTAAAGGAATGCTGCGGATGACCCGATTCCGAGACCGCACCTGCCGAACACCTTGGTGCGACGCACCCATCAAACACGGCGACCACCCAAAATCCGTCGCACAAGGCGGCGACACCACCTACGAGAATTCCGCAGGACTCTGCGAAGCGTGCAATTACGCCAAAGAAGCCGACGGCTGGTCCACAACACTCGACCAACGCATCCCCGGCGAACTGCACAGCTACACCGTCACCACCCCTACCGGGCATCAACACACCTCCACAGCTCCACCCCTACCGACACCACTCCCTCTGCCGCGCAACAGAATCGACGCCTGGTTTCCAACCAAACGCGTGCACCTCGAATACATCGAAGCCGCGTAGACAAGAGGTTCGGCACCACGAGGCTCGTCAAGGTGCGGTGACATCTCCGGCTCTGCGGCGTAACCCGAATCCGGTGACCACGACGGCAGCGAGGACGGCGACAACTGGCACAACCAGCGCCGCTCGGTAGCTTTCGAGTAGTCCCTCTGCCGAATCACTGCCTTCGAGGGCCGCCACCTGCACGGCGGTTACGACGGCAAGGCCGAGTGCGGTTCCGAATTGCCATGAGGTGTAGAGCAATGCGCTTGCGAGGCCCTGCTCGTTCTCGACGATTCCATCGGTCGCGGCGATGGTCAGCGGTCCGTAGACCATCGCAAACGAAACCCCGATCAGCACCATCGTCGGCAGCATCGCAGCGTAAGTCCAATCGACTTCGACTCGGACGAACAGCCCGTAGGCAAGCACACCGATCAGCAAGCCGCCCAATACAACTCGCACATTGCCGAATCTGTTGACAAGCACCGGAGTGAGTGTCGGCGCAAGTATCGCGTCACCGCCGGAGACAAGCATCGCCAATCCGGTCTGCAGCGGCGACCATTCACGAAGTTCCTGGAGATAGAGAACAAGGATGAACTGGAACCCCATAAACGACCCGGAGAACAGAATCGCAGAGACGTTCGCCCGCAGTAGCGGCCCCGACCGCAAGATGCCCAACCGGATCAGCGGCTCAGGAACACGCCTTTCGACCACGACGAAGACAAGAAAGAACGTCGAGCTTGCAAGCGCCGCAACAACGGTCGACGTGATCGACACGTCGGGTGCACGAACGACAGCAAACACCAGCAAGAGCATCGCCGACGTCGCGGTGAACGCACCGGCGAGATCGAAGCTCTGCAGCGAACGCGGCACCGGCCGCGCCTCCACCGGTATCAGCCGGATTGCGGCGACGAGAATGACCGCAGCCATGCCTACGGGGGCGAAAAATACCCAGCGCCAATCTATTTCGGTCAGCACACCGCCAACGACGAGACCGAGGGTGAAGCCTGCAGCACCCGTTCCGGCGTAGACGAGTACCGCCCTGTTGCGCGCCGGACCTTCCGGGAATCGTGTGGTGATGATCGACAATCCGGCCGGCGCCATAAAGGCCGCGGCAATGCCGGTTACGAAGCGTGCGGTGATGAGCATCCATCCCTCGGTGGCGAATCCACCGAGTCCTGAGAACACGATGAACACACCGAGCCACAGCACGAACATCCGTCGGCGTCCGAGCAAGTCCGCCGACCGACCGCCGAGCAACATAAAGCCGCCGTAGCCGAGCACGTACGCGCCGACCACCCATTGCAGCGCACTCGTCGACATCCCTAGTTCGGCACGAATGGACGGGACAGCGACTCCGACCATCGAGATGTCGATGCCTTCCAAGAAGATCGCTCCACACAAGACGAACAGAATTGCCCAACCTCGGCCGCTTATCCGTTCGGCCTTGGCCGCGACGGCTGTCTTGTCCGGAGAGGACAGGCTTGTCACAAAACTCTCCCTCTACTCCCGATGCAGAAACCCGTCCGGTTCCTGTTACGACGGTCAGTTACTTCTTGTAACTGACCTCATCATCGGGCACCATTACAGGTTATGGAAGAAGGCACTTCGAAGGAACCGGGTTACTGCGTGAATACCGTCGGTGACCAGTACGACGACCCGTACGACGCCTTCCAGTGGGACACGCGCGAGGGCTGCGAGGTGCGCCAGATTCTCGATCGGGTCGCCGACAAGTGGTCGCTCCTCGTCATAGCGCTGCTCGACAACCGCACGTTGCGATTCACCGAACTGCGAAAAATGATCGACGGAATAAGCCAGCGCATGCTCACCGTGACGCTGCGCAAACTCGAACGCGACGGGCTCGTCGAGCGGACAGTTCACCCCGTCGTGCCACCGCGGGTGGACTACGTCCTGACCCCGCTCGGGACCACGCTGCATGCCACTATTCAGTCGTTGGTCACCTGGACCGAGTTGCACCAGGACGAAATTGCGAAGGCGCGATCCGACTACGACGATCGCAATCTCGTCAGTGACGCGCTGTAACGCACCCGCGCTCTACACGACATAACCCACGTCCCACAAGCCACTCCAAATAGCGGCTGTTGCACGCGCTGGGTTGCTCATAGGCTCCCACCGACCCGATCCGTGGCTCGAGCGTGCCGAGCCTGACGACACGAAATCGAGGAACCGTATGAAGAACCGCGTACTCTGCGCGACCGCAGTTGCCGCAGCAACGGTCGGCCTGAGCGTCGCACTCGCTCCCTCCGCAAGCGCAGACCCGCGCTGGGGTCCCGATTACCAGTGCAGCAACACGGTCGGGGCACCGTTCAGCGCATCAGCACGCTGGCTGATCAGCCCCTACGGCACGGCGAATCTGTGGTGTGGGACCGGCTTCCACGGTTCCGTCGACTACATCTACCAAATAGATCCCGCTGGCAAACGCCACACCGTCGATGTGCTGTTCGATCCGCAGCAGGCAGGAATCCCGCCGATTCTCGGGATCCCGGCCATCTGGCGGACCAACTAACTATTGCCCACTTCGGCCGGGAACGACGGGACCGATCTTCAACTGAGTGGTCACAGGGGCCGCGATGCTGCAGGCGGTCCCGTCGCGTTCGACGTAGACCGAGCCTATGTCGTTCGGTGGATAGATTCGCAAGCCGCGCACCGGAACCGGCTTGCAATCAGCCTCCGGGAAGTTCGCGACGACCGTCGCTACAACGAGCGCCGACGCTGATTCGCCGGGCGCAAGCCGCACGACGCCGCCTCGTTCGCCAGTCCGCTCAGCCGGAGCGCCGACCGGCGGATCACTCGGTCCGTTGGCGTACGAAACGCCAGGAAACCCATCCAGCTCACACACCAAGTCGCTCGAGTTCGTAAGAATAATCGGGAATCCGACACTTCCCGCGGCCCCTGAGCTCTCACCGAGCTCGGGCCGCAATTGCGACGCCTCGCATCGGATCGACGACTGCTGGGCTTCCGTCGTCTTCGGCGACCCCTCAACAGGCGACTCCTCAACAGGCGACTCGTCAGCAGGCGACTCCACAGCAGGCGGAGCACTCGCAGCGCTCGTCACCGCCTCCCCTGAACCTTCGGAACTGCAACCGATCACAACAGCAGTACACGCCGCGAAAACACCCACGATGACGCCACTTTTGCCTTCATCGGCGATACCGTACGCCGAAGTCTCGGTCACACTGAGGCAAATGCGTCGACGGAGTAGGAGTGTGGAAACACATGTGGGACCCCAATCAATATCTTGCGTTCGCAGATCATCGCGGCCGACCCTTCTACGAACTGACGTCGAGGACCGGAGCGACCGCGCCCCGTAGAGTTGCTGACTTGGGCTGCGGCCCAGGCAATCTCACTGTCAGCCTCGCGAAGCGGTGGCCGGAGGCAACGATCGAAGCGGTCGACAGCTCGCCGGAGATGGTCGACGCTGCACGCCTACTCGGTCTCGACGCTCGAGTACTGGATCTGCGGGACTGGACTCCCGAACCGGACACCGACGTCCTCGTCAGCAACGCAGCATTGCAGTGGATCCCCGAGCATCGTGAACTGATCCGGCGCTGGGCAGGCCTGCTTCCGTCGCAAGCCTGGATCGCCATCCAGGTTCCCGGCAACTTCGACGCCCCGTCACACGCGGCCGTGCGCGAGCTCGCAAGTACCGAACGCTGGCTTCCGCAGCTGTCGGACATACCGTTTCGCGTCGGGAAAGTGGTGGACACGCCAACCGAATACGCCGACCTGCTCAGCGACGCAGGATGTTCGGTCGACGCGTGGGAGACGACCTACATCCAGCAACTCGACGGTGCGCATCCGGTTCTCGAATGGATCAAGGGCACTGCCCTCGTTCCCGTCAAAGCTGCACTCTCCGAGGAAGACTGGAGTCGATTTCGGGACGAGTTGGTGCCGCTGCTCGACCAGGAATACCCGAGGCGACCCGACGGTTCGACCTTCTACGAGTTCCGGCGGATCTTCGTTGTGGCGCAGGTTCGGTAACTGTCACTAGCCTGGACGAGGTGAAGGACTATCCGAGCAGGCACTGGTGTTGATCAGTCTGTATGGGTAATCGGAGAAACTCGAACGAGGAGAGCACTGTATGAGCACTGCACACGAGAAGGCCATCCTCGCAGGCGGCTGCTTCTGGGGTGTGCAGGACCTGATCCGCAAGCAGACGGGTGTCATTTCGACGCGTGTCGGCTACACCGGCGGCGAAGTTCCGAACGCGACCTACCGCAACCACGGCAACCATGCCGAGGCCATCGAGATCACTTTCGATCCAGAGAAGATCACCTACCGAACGCTGCTCGAGTTCTTCTTCCAGATCCACGACCCGTCGACCAAAAATCGACAGGGCAACGACATGGGCGCGAGCTACCGTTCCGCGATCTTCTACGCGAACGACGCGCAGAAGGAAACGGCGCTCGACACGATCGCCGACGTCGACGCCTCCGGTCTGTGGCCAGGAAAGGTTGTCACCGAGGTGAGCCCGGCAGGCGACTTCTGGGAAGCCGAGCCCGAGCATCAGGACTACCTCGAGCGCTATCCAGACGGTTACACCTGCCACTTCATTCGACCCGGCTGGAAGCTGCCGGTGCGGAGCGCGCAGGTCGGGTAACGAGTCGTGATTCGGACCTACCCCGAGGGCATCACGTCGTGGATCGACGTCGAGCAAAATGACGTCGAAAGCGCGAAGATGTTCTACGGCAGCGTATTCGGCTGGACGTTTACCGATGCGACCCCGCCCGAATCACCGTTCCGCTACGCCATCGCTCAACTCGACGGCAAGGATGTAGCTGCTATCGGCGGACCGGCGCAGCCACCCGAGACAAGCACAACCGCGGACTCTTCGTGGAATACCTACGTGGCGGTCGATGACGCGCACGCCGCTTCCGAGCGTGTCACGGCCGCCGGTGGGCGCATCGTCGATCCTCCTACGCCTGCCGGCGAGGGCGGAATCTCTGTGGTTTGCACCGACGCGACCGGGGCTCGGTTTCGGCTGTGGCAGGCCAAGCGACGGCCGGGTGCCCAAGTCACCAACACACCTGGATCGTGGAACTTCAGCAACCTCCACGCCAGTGACTCGACGACTGCGATCGCCTTCTACACAGAGGTGTTCGGCTGGTCGTTCGACGATATCGGCTACGCGACGATGATTCGGCAGCCCGGCTACGGCGAGCACCTGGCCGCGACCGTCGATCCCGACATCTACGAACGGCAATCGGGCGAGCTGGTGCCGCCCGGATTCTCCGACGCCATCGGTTGGCTCGCACCGGTCCAGGACGGCGAGCCACCGCACTGGCACGTTGCCTTCACGGTTGCCGACCGCGACGAGACTGTCACGATTGCACAGCGCCTCGGTGCCACCATCCTGACGACCGAAGACACCGACTGGACGAAGGACGCACTGATACGCGATCCACAAGGCGCCGTCTTCACCGCGAGCCAGTTCACGCCGCCCGGCGACTGACTCAGGCGCGCAAACGCATTCGCACGGGAACTGCGGACGGTGACAGCACGAAGTCCTTGTTCGACGGCTTCACGACGTACTTGGGATCTGCGACGGGCTGCCAGCGCGCGAGAAACGCCGCCGCTTGGATCGAGATTGCCAGCATCGAGTAGTGGTTGCCCGGGCAACGCCGTGGTCCGATACCGAAGGTGAACGACGTGCGCTGTTCCGCGGTCGCCGCTCGTTCAGGGGTCCAGCGCTCGGGATCGAAATCGTTTGCGTTCTCGTAGTATTCGTCGTCGCGATGGATCATGTACGGGCTGTAGGCAACGATCGCTCCGTCCGGCAGAGTCCGATCCCCAAGTGTCACTTCGCCGTTTGTCGTACGGGTGCTCACCCACGGCGCCCACATCCGTAGCGTTTCGCGCAGTACGAGACGCAGGTAGGGAAGCGCCGGAATATGTTCCGGCCGTACAGGTCCGGCACCGACGACGTCGTCGAGTTCGCGGTACAACTTCTCCGCCACGTCGGGTTTGGAAATGACTTCGTGCAGGATCCAGCCGAGCAGCGACGCCTGCGAACCGACGCCTCCCGCCATTACGAGGATCAGTTCGTCGATGATCTCCTCATCCGACAGGGTTGTGCCGGTGAGTTGATCGGTATGGCGGATCAACGCAGAAAGCACATCGCTCTGATCGGTGTCGTTGCGCCGATACTGCGTGACCACCTCGCCGATCGCTTCGCGTAGCCGCTTCGATCGGACTTTGAAACGCCAGTTCGCGAGAAGCCGTGCATTCCGGACACTCGCAGGCAGCGATCCTCGTCGCACGACCTCGGTTAGCAGCCACGGAATGTCTTCGCGGATCTGGTCCTGCGCATGCGCGGTGAAATCACCGGTGAACAACGTCGACGACACCGTCTCCAACACAACACGATGCGCCGACGACATCAGGTTGACATCCTGACCGTCTTCGAAGGACGCGGCCCACCTGTTCGCGATCTCGGCTGTAACCACGGCGTAGTCGGCGAGCCTTGCCTGTTTGAAGGCGGGCGCGATCATCCTTCGACGTAGCTCGTGCTCCTTGCCCGTGAGGATGTTCACCGAGTTGACGCAGATGTCCTTGATCGACTCGGCCAGCTCGTCGCGTCGAAAATTGTTCTCGTTCAAGCTGACCTGTCGAATCAACTCGGGCGTCGTGACCAAGTACACCGGGCGCGGACCGAGAAAGATCTGTACGACGTCGCCGACGTCGGACAGTGACGCCATAAATTCGAGCGGGTTGCGGATGATGGCCACGCTGTGGCCGATGAGCGGCAATCGATCGGGAGCAACAGGTACACCCGAAAGTTGGTCCGTCATGTGAAATCCTCCGCCACTAGTCGCACGGGCACCCGTCCACCCCCTTCTTTAACTATCGTCTCCAACAGTCGTCTTGATAACAAACCGGCCGAGTCCACCTATGACAAACCGATCTCTCAACCCGACCGAAAGTAGAGCCGATGCGAATTGCGCTGCCGTTAGCGGGAACCCGCGGCGACGTCCAACCTGCCGTGGCACTCGGTGTCGAACTGAAGGGACGCGGACACGACGTAGTGATCGGAGCACCACCGAATCTGGTCGAATTCGCTACGCGTGCGGGCCTGAAAACCAAAGCGTGTGGCCCTGACGTGCAGAAGCTGTACGAATCCGACGAAGGTCAACGCGCTCTCGCGTCCGGCAGCACGTTCAAGCTCATGCCGATGGTCGCAAAACAGATGGCGGAATACGCGGATCGCTTCGACGACGAGATGATCGACGTGTGCAGCGGCGCGGACCTGATCGTGTCGACGACGATGACGGAAGATCGCGGGCAATCGATCGCAGAAGCGATGTCGATACCGTTGATCAGCTTGCACACGTTCCCGTGCCGCAAGAACAGCAAATATCCGTTCCCGAACGGTCTTCCTGCTCAGTGGAGTCCGCCGGGTCCGGTGAACAGCGCGACGTGGGTGGTTGCCGAGAACGTTCGGCGCGTCGTGTTCATGAAGTACCTCAACAAACTTCGCGCGAAGCTGGATCTACCGTCCACGCGGCAGTCCGTCGCGGCGGCGCTGCACAGGGACGGCGTGCCCGAAGTGCAGATCTACGACCCGGTGCTCCTCCCGGGGCTCGCGGACGAATGGGCAGGCCAACGGCCCTTCACCGGCTTCCTCGAGCTGACCCGGGCAACCCGCGAAGCGGTCGGCGAACTCGCTGACGCACACGACGACGTGCTGTCGTGGATCACGGCAGGTCCCCCGCCCATCTACTTCGGGTTCGGCAGCATGCCCATTCGCGACGCTGCCACCGTCGTCGCGCAGGTCGACGACGTGACTCGCCGACTCGGCCAGCGGGCGCTGGTGAGCGCGGGGTGGAGTGACCTCGATCGCGCCAACGCCGCAACGGGAGACCACGTGAAGATCGTCGGAGCGCTCGCACACGACATCGTGTTTCAGCACTGCGCCGGAGCCGTTCATCACGGCGGCGTCGGCACGTTGTTCGAAAGTCTGCGCGCGGGCTTGCCGACGATGGTGTGTTCGGTGTCTTTCGAACAACCGATGTGGGGCACTCAGGTCGAACGACTCGGCTTGGGATCGCATGTCCGCTTCACCAAACTCGATGCTGCCACGCTCGAATCAGGCCTACGTGTGCTGCTGGAGGACTCGACAATCGAGCATGCGCGTGACATGGGAGCGCAGCTGGCGAAGTCGGCCCAGGCGTGTGCCACGGTTGCGGACATCGTGGAAGCGCACGCCGCGAAGTAGAAAAGCCAAGTAGAAATCTGGCCGGCAGCGATGAGTTCTGCGGATACCGGGGGTCTTACCTACGACAAACATTCCCCCCGGCAGCTGGAGGACCCATGGCCACCACATCCACCGTCACCCCCGTCGTCGACGTACTCGAAGTCCCCGGAGCTCGGTTGCACTACGAGGTCCGCGGATCCGGGCCGTTGGTCGCACTGATCGGCGCGCCGATGCACGCAGACTCGTTTGCTCCGATCGCCGACCTGCTTGCCGGCGAGTTCACCGTCCTCACGGCCGATCCCCGCGGCATCAACCGCAGCCCGGTCACAGACCCGACACGGGATTCGACGCCCGAATTGCGAGCCGACGATCTGGCTCGATTGCTGACGCACATCGATGCCGGCCCTGCGACCGTCTTCGGGTCGAGTGGCGGCGCGATCACCGCGCTGGCCTTCGCGCAAGCCCGGCCCGACCTTGCGCGAGCTGTCATCGCGCACGAACCGCCGTTGAACGAATTGCTCGAAGACCGTGCCCAACTGCACGCGAACACCGAGGACATGATTGCGACGTACGCAGCTGGGGACCGCGTCGGTGCGTGGCGCAAGTTCATGGCGGCTGCCAACATTGCGCTGCCCGACGAGGTGTTCATGATGATGTTCGGCAACGACCCCGAACCACAGCAGGCGGCCGACGAAGCCAGGTGGTTCGCGCACGAACTGCTGCCGAGCACGACCTGGGTTCCCGACCTGAATCTGCTCTGTGCAGTACCGACGACCATCGTCGTCGGGGTGGGCGCAGAGTCGACCGGGCAATTGTGTGTGCGCACGTCGACCGCGCTGTCCGAAGCGATCGGCGCAGAACTGACGTCCTTCCCCGGTGGACATACCGGATTTGCCGACGACCCAACAGCATTCGCGCCTCGCCTGGCCGAACTCCTGCACAGCATCCTGCGGGGCGGTTGATCCGAAAGGCAGCGTGCCAGACTGGACTTATGACCACCGATCGTGAGGCCGACGCAAATCGACTTGCCGCGCAGTCCTTGGCACAGGACGATCCGACAGGTTGGTTCGAACGCCTGTATGCGGAGGCAAGCACCGGCTCAGCCGTCGTACCGTGGGATCGCGGCGGGCCCAATCCACTGCTCGTGGATTGGGCTGCAGAACGGCAGGTGGTCGGCAGTTGCCGGCGCGCGCTCGTCGTCGGCTGCGGCCCCGGCTACGACGCGGAGTTCTTCTCGACCCTCGGGTTCGAAACGACGGCATTCGACATCTCCCCCACCGCAATCGAACTGGTGCAGAAGCGTTTTCCGGATTCTGCCGTGGAATACCGCAGTGCGGATCTGCTCGATCCGCCAGCCGAGTGGGACGCCGATTTCGATCTTGTGGTCGAGTCGTTCACCGTCCAATCCATGCCGGTGTCGGTGCGTGCCAAAGCGATCGAACAACTAAGGCGACTCGTCGCAGTCGGCGGAGAATTACTGGTCGTCGCAGGGATCCGTGGCGAAGGCGAACAGGTCGACGGACCACCGTGGCCGCTCACGGAAACCGAGATCCGATCGTTCGCGCGTGCTGGTCTCCAAGTGCAGACCCTCGAGCAAGTCGAGTCTCGGTGGCGCGCCGTCTTCGTTCGCAGCGACCACATCTCGTCGTGAGCGATCACGACCACGATCTCGCACTGGCCCGTGGCGGCGACGACGACGCGTTCACCCGCCTCGTCGCACCTCGGCGGCGCGAACTCCATGCGCACTGCTATCGAATGCTCGGTTCGACGCACGACGCCGACGATGCGTTGCAAGACGCTCTGCTGCGGGCGTGGCGTGGTCTCCCCCGGTTCGAAGGCCGTAGTTCCCTTCGCTCCTGGCTGTACACCGTCGCGACGCGCACCTGTCTGGACCTGGTCGAAGGTCGAAAGAAGCGGGCACTGCCGGTCGACCTCGGTCCGTCGAGCGATCATGCGGTCCTCGGCGACATCCCGCTGACCGAGATCTCGTGGCTCACGCCGTACCCGGATTCGGGGCTGTCCGACGATCCTGCGGGTCCACCCGCTCGGTACGAACAGCGGGAAGCTGTCGAACTCGCGTTCGTTGCTGCGCTGCAACATATTCCGGGCAATCAGCGTGCGGCGCTGTTGCTTTTCGAGGTG
This sequence comes from Antrihabitans stalagmiti, assembly GCF_016482825.1. Classification (GTDB taxonomy): domain Bacteria; phylum Actinomycetota; class Actinomycetes; order Mycobacteriales; family Mycobacteriaceae; genus Antrihabitans; species Antrihabitans stalagmiti. The sequence continues at coordinate 649,023 of NZ_JAEMNV010000001.1, forward strand.
CTCGGCTTCTCCGCTGCCGAGATAGCTACGACGATGGACACGTCCGTTGCGTCGGTCAACAGTGCCTTGCAGCGCGCGCGTCGGATCGTGTCGGAGACGGTTCCTGCGGCTACTCAGCAGCAGACGCTGCGCGACATCGGCGATCTGCGGATGCGGGAGGTTGTTGCCGGCTATTCGTCCGCGCTCGAGCGCGGGGACGCCGATGCCCTCGTCGCGCTGCTGACCGAAGATGTCACCTGGTCGATGCCCCCGTTGGCGCATTGGTACCGCGGTCTCGACGCCGTCACCGACTTCGCAACGAAAGTCCCACTCGACAGTTGTGGTGCGTGGCGTCGGCTGCCGACTCACGCGAACGGTCAGCCTGCGGTGGGCTCGTATCTATGGAACGAGGCTGCCGGTACCCACGTGAGCTTCGCGATCGATGTGCTGACGCTGCGCGGAGACCGAATCGCGGAGGTAACGACGTTCATCGGAGCCGAGAATTTCGACGGGTTCGGCCTGCCCTCGTCGGTGGCGTAGGCGTTCACGCGTCCAAGGCGCAGGCCTGCCGAAGCCAGTCTTCGAACAGTTCGATGTCGATATCGGCCGACGTCCGCAGCTTGACGACCGCCATTCGACCACTGCCGCTCGGTGCCAACCTGCCGGATACGTCCTCGATCTCCTGGCCTCGCCAGAAGCCGAGTGTGATGTGCTTCGGATACACCTTCAGCAAGCACACCGGCGTCTTGCCTGGTGCGCCACCCAGACTCCACGTTGCGTGCCCGTGCCAGATCGCCGCAACACCGGGCGGCATGGTCGAGTCGATGAGTTCCTGTACCGGTATTCCGATTGCACGCAGCGAATCGGGCTGTTCGTCGAGGTAGTCGGTGACTGTCTTGGTGGTCGCCATCGCGTGTCCTTTGGTAGTGGTTACCAATACGTCGAACAGCGATGCCTGTTTTCGACATACACGCGACTACGAATTTCACCAACGATCGATATGCAGGACCGAGTCGATGGGCTCGCGCGCAGCGGGCTTGAACGTCTCGCCGGTGTAGTAGGCCGTCGGGATCAAGGCAGCCTGGTGGTAACCGGGCGGTATGCCGAGCAACTCCGCGACCTCGGCTTCACGTTCCAGATGCAGTGTCGTCCACGCTGTCCCGAGGCCACGGGCACGTGCGGCCAGCGCGTAACTCCACGCTGCGGGGAGCAGCGACCCCCATAGACCGGCCTGGTTTCCCGCTGGCAACGTCGTTCCGGCTTTGATGCATGGAATCACCAGGACGGGCACCTCGCCCATTCGCTCGCCAAGCCAGGCGACGCTGTCACCTACTCGGTGTTGCACCTTCGCGCGCTCCGGATCGTCGGCGAACAATTTTGCCGCCGATGCACGCGAGGCGAGATACGCCTCGGTGGTCTCGCGATAGATCTGTCCGAGCCGTGCGCGTGTTTCGGCATCTGTCACGACGATCCATTGCCACGCTTGGCGATTCGAGCCCGACGGTGCCTGCAACGCAATCTGCAGGCATTCCTTGATCAACTCGATCGGCACGTCTCTGGTGAGGTCGAGCCGCTTGCGTACGGTTCGCGTTGTCGAGAGCAACTCGTCGGGCGTCAGATCCAGAACCGGGTACGAGGTCATAGCTCACTGTAAAGCTCAGGCTAGCTGCACCGTTACGTTCGCTCGGTGGCCGAAGATGCGTTTGTTGTTGTTCGTCGCGTTGAGTGCGATGACCGCTGTACGCGTTTCCGGGTCGACCGACTTCACCTTGCCGGTGTACTCGATCTCAGCGGGCGCGCTCGAGTCGACGTACACCGGACTTGTGAAGCGAACGGTGTACTCCTTCACCGCACCGGGATCACCGAGCCACGACGACACGTAGCTGCCGCCGAGACCCATGGTCAGCATGCCGTGGGCAACGACGTTCTCCAGCCCCGCTGCCTTCGCGAACTCCTCGTGCCAGTGGATCGGATTCACATCCCCGACGACACCCGCGTAATTGACGAGATCGCCCCGACTCACGCGAAACACCTTGGCGGGCAGCTCATCACCGACCGCAACGTCGTCGAACCGCTGCGTTGCCGCCGACGGACGCTCGACGACGATCGGCGGGTCGATGGGCTGCGCGGGTGCTGTCGTGTCGTCGAGTAGGCCGGCCGCGGCCTCGGCTTCCGCCTGCTCGCTGAGCGCGGTACTGGACATGTCGTGCATGACGATTCGGTCGACCATCGCGGCGATGGATTCGTCGATCTCGCCACTACGCCCGACGAACAGCGTCGTATAGGTCGTCTGGACCAACTCGTTGTTCTGATTGGTCGACACGTTTTTGGTGACCATCATGTCGCGTCCCATGATCTGGCGGAACGAGTCGAGGTAGACGTCGCACACAAGTCGGTCGCCTGCCTTGATCGGCTGGTGGTACTGATGAACCTGGTCGGTGTGGAGGATCTGACTCAGGTCGTAGCCGGTGGCGATGGTTTCGAGAAGGTGTCGCTGCGACAACATTCCGACCAAGGAGAAGAAGGTCAGCGGCGCAAGCAGGCCGTCGTACCCAAGAGCGTTCGCGGCATCTTCGCTTCGATGCGCCGGGTGCTCGTCCTGGACGGCCCTTGCGTACTCGCGGATCTTCTCGCGGCCGACCTCGTAAGCGTCTGCGGTTCGATAGTGATTGCCGACCATCGCCAGCGCGTGCTCGGCAGGATCGAACGTCTCTTGTGCGGCTTCCCCGGATGATTCCACCCCAGCGAATCTACCCGCTGGTAAGTTCGCCGCTTATCGGCGCGTCAGCGATCTGTCGGCCGCAGCAAGGATCGAGCGAAACGAGCGCTCGAGGATCGGGGCGATCGCGGCCGCCAACAATGCTCCGCCGGACCGAAGTGGCAACTCGTATTCGGTCGTCCACGTCACGTGGGTGCCGTTCTCGAATGGCGTCAATTGCACACTGCCGCCGCGATGTTCGATCGCCGGGATCGACTCGACGATGAGGTACCTGAACTCGTTCGGCCTGTCGTAGTGCGTGATCGACTCGCGGAACCAGGCGCCGACCGCGGTTATCTCCCTGATCGCGCCGACGCCGTAGAGCGCGCCCTCGCCATCTTTGGTTCGGCGGGCACGGATCACTGTCCGCGTCTGCACGTAGTTACTGACGTCGGTCAGCCAATCGAAGACGGCTGCCGGAGGCGCTGCGATTCTGCGTTCGACTGTCAGTCTGGTCACGCACGTCAGTTTAGGCGAGTGACGCCACCCGGTAGCGTTGTCCGCGTGGCAAGAATCGGTGGACGACGACGTTCACTCGCCCGAACGTTGGGCAGACTGCCGCGTGTCGGGCAGACCGTTCGGCCTATCGGTCTGCAGGACAAAGATCTTGTCCCACTGTTCACCGATTCACGACAGATCCGTAGTGGTCTCGCGGACGTGGGATACATCGCCAGCCGAGAAACAGCGTTCGCGGTCCATCTGGCCGACCTCACCGGTAGGCCGTTGCTGCTCGAAGGAAACACCGGCGTCGGCAAAACCGAACTGGCGCGTGCACTTGCGCAGAGCGCAGGCGCTCGTCTGATTCGGCTGCAATGTTACGAAGGGGTCGGCGAACAGGAGGCCCTGTTTGCCTGGAATCACGCGAAACAGATTCTGCGGCTGCAAAGTTCGACCCACGCAGTCGACGTCGGCATCTTCTCCGACGAGTTTCTACTCGAACGCCCGCTGCTTACCGCACTGCGAAGCGAGCAACCGACCGTCTTACTCGTCGACGAAGTCGACAAGGCACAGATCGAGTTCGATGCGCTGCTGCTCGAGGTACTCGGTGACTTCGCCATCACCATCGGCGAGTACGGCACCGTGTCTGCCGTTCGGCGACCACTCGTCATCCTCACCTCGGGTGGTAAACGCGAACTGTCGGAAGCGCTTCGGCGGCGGTGTCACTTCAGCCGGCTACCCAACCCGAGTTCGGGGATGGAGCGTCGAATCCTCGCGTACAGGATCCCGGACGCCGAAGCTGGCTTCGCGATCACACGCGACACCGCCGGACAGTCGTCGGCCGATCCGACCGAACTCGGGTGGCACGACCTGCTCGACTCGCTGCGCCGCCGTGGACTTTTGAATCATGTGATCGGGTTCGTCGATGCGCTCCGGGACAACGGCCTGCCCTGCGGGCCAGCCGCACTCGTCGACGCCGTGGCAGCGCTGCAGTGCATCGATCTGTACGACCGCGGTCAGGTACGCGGTGCCCTGTGTGCCACCTTGGTGCATCGTGAAGTCGAATTACTTACGTTCGCAGCGCTTTTCGACCTGTGGTTTGCCGTCGCACGACCCGATCGTCGGACGGATCGCGACAAGGACACCACCCCCTCCGCACTTGCGGAACGAATGGCGGCAGCGTCCGACGACCTGGACGCCTCGGCATTCGGCGATGCGGTCGGCAGCATTGCAGCCGATCTGGTTTCGGAGTTCGGTGAGTATCGAAGTGCAGACGGCGATTCCTACTCCGCCATGCAGGCGATGCGCGGACTCGACACCGCGGAGACGACGAACCGGATCGCAATGCACATCGCGGCGGGCCTACCACCTACCGCGATGAGTTCGGTCATCGCGGAACGGACCGCGCAGGCGCAGCTGGACCTACTGCAGCGCGCCGTGACGTTGGAGACCAACAGGCTGGTCGCACAGCGTCGTGGCCGGGACCGGGTCGCGCGATACGCGGTCCCGAGGACGGCGGGGATGGACGAGCCGGATGCTGGCGACACGTCCGAACTCGCCGCGGTCCGTAGGGCGGTCGTCGACCTCGGCCGCACACTTGCGGTTCGCCAGGCAACCACGCGACGCCGGGCGCGGGCGGGTGAGATCGACCTGCGTTCGACCTTGCGCAGGTCCATGTCGACGGGCGGTGTTCCGATCACGCTCGTGCGGCGCAAGCCGCGGATCGCGAAGCCCGAACTCGTTGTGCTGTGCGATATGTCGAGTTCGGTCGCGGAGTTCAGCTACTTCACACTCATCCTCGTCGACGCACTACGCAAGGCGTTCTCCCGAGTGCGGATCTTCGCCTTCATCGACACGGTCGACGAGGTCACCGACCTCTTCGCGCCTGGCACCGACCTACGAGTCGCAGTGGCGAAGCTGAACTCCGAGGCAGCTATCGACATCGACGGCCGTTCCGACTACGGACGCGCTCTGGAATCGTTCGCCTCCGCGTACCCGAATGCGATGACATCGAGAACATCGCTCATCGTCATAGGCGACGCACGCAGCAACTACAGCGATCCGCGTGCTGCGGTGCTCCGTGATCTTGTCGCGTCCGCCAAGCACGCTCGGTGGCTCAATCCTGAACCTCGAAGCCGCTGGGGCACGGGAGATTCGGCCGCGGAGGCATACCGCGAGCAGATAACGATGTGCGAGTGCCGCAACGCCGACCAGCTCTCCTCGGTAGTGGCAGAGCTACTGGACAGCTGAGCTTGCCGACCGCGGCGTACCGTTTCCGACATGGCCAACCTCGATCACGGCGACCCCGGCGACGCACCGACCGTCCCGCCGCCGTTGACTCCAGTCGCAGATTCCGCGCGACCATCAGCAGCCGAAGAGGCGCGAACTCTGGCTGCATCGACCAACGTCGCTACATTGGCGAGTCTGACCAGCAGCGGTGATCCGTGGGCGTCGTTCGTGACCTACGGTCTGCTCGATGGCGCACCGGTCCTGTGTGTGTCTCGGATGGCCGAGCACGGCCGAAATCTTGCGGGCGATCCTCGTGCGAGCCTTGCGATCGTGACGCCCGACCAACCGGCGGATCCACTTGCGAGCACCCGCATCACCTTGGCCGGGATTGTCGAACGCCCGAGCGGCGACGAGTTGGCCGCCGCGCGCGCAGCCCACCTCGCCGCGGTGCCTGCGGCACACATCTACGTCGACTTCTCCGACTTCTCACTCTGGGTGTTGCGAGTGCAGCGTGTGCGGTGGGTCGGCGGCTACGGTCGAATGGATTCGGCGACCGCCGAGGCGTACTCCGCGGCGACACCGGATCCTGTCGTGCCGAAGGCTGCGGGAGCTATCACTCACCTCAACGACGACCACAGCGCTTCGTTGCTCGCCATGGTCCAGGAGCTCGGCGGCTTCCCCGATGCAACCGAGGCGACCTGCGTAGGCGCCGACCGGTACGGCTTGGATCTGCGGGTGACTACACCACGCGGCGTCGCGATGACGCGGGTCGGATACTCGAAGCCGATCGATTCGATCGGCGAACTCCGTGCAGCCACAGTCGATCTCGCGCAGCGGGCACGTCGGAGTTGATCGGGTGACCCGACTTCACGATCCGTCCTCGCGTGGTTTCGCAAGTGACAACTACGCCGGCGCTCACCCCGAGATCCTCGAAGCAATAGCCGACGCCAACCTCGGCCACCAGGTCTCCTACGGCGAGGACGACTACACCGGCAGGCTCGCCGCCGTGATGCGCTCGCATTTCGGCGAGCAGGCAGAGACGTTTCCCGTTTTCAACGGAACCGGCGCCAACGTCATTGCGCTCACGTCGATGCTTCCCCGGTGGGCCGGAATCATCTGCGCAACAACAGCACACCTCAATTCCGACGAGGGCGGCGCACCCGAGCGAATGACCGGCCTGAAGTTGCTGACGGTGGATACACCCGACGGCAAGCTGACGCCCGACATCGTCGATCGTCAGGCATGGGGTTGGGGCGACGAACATCGTGCGCAGCCATTGGCCGTTAGCATCACCAACACCACCGAACTCGGGACGCTGTACACGGTCGACGAGATTCGAGCCATCGCCGATCATGCGCACGACCGCGGCATGAAAGTGCACCTCGACGGTGCCAGAATCTCGAATGCCGCTGCCGCGCTTGGAGTTCCGCTCCGCGAGTTCACCTCCGCGGCAGGCGTCGACGTCGTCAGCTTCGGCGGGACAAAAAACGGAATGCTGTTCGGCGAGGCTGTTGTCGTACTCGATCCGGCGGCATCGGACGGCCTGCGATATCTCCGCAAGTCGACGATGCAATTGGCGTCGAAGATGCGATTCATCTCTGCGCAGTTCATCGCTCTCCTCGCCGACGACCTCTATCTCCGTGCGGCGGGGCATTCGAATGCGATGGCGGCCAGACTTCGCGAGCGCCTCGAAGCCGCTGCGCCGCAGGGTCTGTCGTTCACGCAGAAGACCGAAGCCAACGCGGTGTTCGCCGCACTCCCCAATGCGGCAGCAGACCGAATTCGGGAGAAGTTCCGCTTCTACGATTGGAACCGTGCCGCCGGCGAGGTGCGGTGGATGTGCTCGTTCGACACAACCGAAGCCGACGTCGACGCATTTGTGGACACGATCATGGCGGAACTGTCGCGCTGATCGCCTGCAGCAGGCTCAGGCGGTCGCCGCGACAGCAGCATCGGCCAGCCACGCGTCCGCGAGCTGCTGGATCGGCAGCCCGAGCGCCGCAGCGAGACCGACGATCGTCCCGAACGACGACGTCGGCATTCTTCCGGTTTCGATCTTGCGCAACGTTTCCGGCGATATGCCTGCGGCCGTAGCAACTTCGGTTAGCGCACGCTCGCCCCTTGCGTCTCGCAGCATCGACCCGAGACGTCTGCCTGCGCTGAACTGTTCGGGAGTGAGAGGGCGTCTTACCATGGCCGAAGCCTAGCCGAGTTGGTATTTTAATACCAGCGTGCGATGGTATTAAAATACCGATGCAGATCACACTCCGAGAGGCACGAATGCTGGAACTCAAGTCGCCCGCAGAGATCGAACGAATGCGGATCACCGGCACATTCGTCGCCGACGTGCTCGTCGCCGTCGGCGAACGCGCGAAGCCCGGCGTCAACCTCCTCGAGTTGGAACAGCACGCGCGAACGATGATCGACGCACGTGGAGCGGTTTCCTGCTACTGGGACTACGCACCGTCGTTCGGCCGCGGACCCTTCCGCAACGTCATCTGCCTGTCCGTCAACGACGCTGTGCTGCATGGACTTCCGTTCGACTACACCCTGCGCGACGGCGATCTGCTCAGCCTGGACCTCGCGGTCTCGATCGACGGCTGGGTCGCCGACTCGGCGCGCAGCCTCATCGTCGGAACAGCCGATCCAGCCGATGCGCGATTGATCGATGCCACCGAAGTTGCGTTGGCTGCTGGAATCGCCGCCGCGACACCCGGAAACAAGTTGGGCGACATCTCGTGTGCCATCGGATCGGTCTGCACCGACTACGGATACTCGGTCAACACCCAATTCGGCGGCCACGGACTCGGCCGCACGATGCACGAGGATCCGCACGTGTCCAACAGCGGCCGACCCAACCGCGGGCTGACACTCCGGCCCGGAATGACGCTGGCACTGGAGCCGTGGCTGGCCCAGACGACGGACCGGATCGTCTTCGACGACGACGGTTGGACAATCCGATCGGCAGACGGATCTCGAACGGCACACTCGGAGCACACGATTGCTGTCACCGACGACGGACCCACGGTGCTCACGCTGCCCACTGCATAGCTGGAGACGTTACGCACCCAGTTCCTTGGCCGCGATGGCGAAGATGTCGTCACCGGCGCCGATCGCAACAAAATGGCCGGCGCCGTCGACTGGATGCCACACAGCTCCGGGCATTCGATCAGCCACCGCTTTGTTGATCGGATCAGGGACCAGAAGGTCATCCAGACCCTGCCACATATGGACTTCCCGTTCGATCGTTGTCACATCGAATTCCCATCGCCGATACAACGGGATGGCGTCACGAACCAATCCCCCGGACCCCTGAGCGAAGCATTCGACGGTCGCGTCGTAGAAGGCGGATTCGAAATCCGGCCGACGCACGATCTCCTTGTCGTAGCTATTGACGGCCTTGTCCAGTTGGCTGAAGTACGTTTTGCGGAAGCGCTTGGCTGTGAGGCCAAGAGTCATGTACATGAGTCGGAAGGCAGGCGTGAAACGCAGGGCGAGTGCTCCGCCCATCGCGTCTACCTTCGAAAGGTACTGCGCTGCAGAGTTATCCCCGAACGTTCCATAGCTTGCACCAGCGATGCTGCTGACGTGACGCAGTCGAGCGGGATCGATGTAGGCGGCTGCCGCAAGTGCCCAAGGACCGCCTTCCGACCATCCCGTCACACCGAATTCTTGGTAGCCAAGCGCGTCGGCGACGACCGTGAGGTCGTCGGCCCAGCCAGCGAAGGTGCGTTTCTGTTGCGGACTGGATTGGCCAATTCCTGGTCGGTCGACACAGACGAACCGCAGCCGATTCGTCGCCGCAAAACGTGCGAAAAGGCGTGCTTCCAGACGGCTGCTGGGTCCGCCGTGATTGTGCAGAACAAGCGGTCCGTCGGGATCTCCCACTTCGACGTACGCGAGGTTGCGACCGTCAGGAGTCAGTACCGTCGTGGTTTCTCCGCTGGGCGCAGGCGCGCTGTCCATTGCTGATCATCACCTTCGTCAGTGGCCGGATTTCATCCAAGCGCTGCGTGACGGGTTTGTCCAGATCGCGAGGGTGGCCTTCCGAACCCGGAGATCAGAGGTCGAGCAAGTTCGGCTGTCCTTGCGCGAAACGCTGCGCGTCCAACTCCTGCGCGGCGTTCATCGCCGATGGGACGTAGTAGTCGAATCTGGTCACCCTCTCCGCATTGCTGGACTCCGCATCGAGAACTGCCTGGGCCGCAATGCGACCCGACTCGTTGGCACCTTCCATACAGCCGACGTTGGCGTTGGTCTGCGTCCAGTCGCCGCACACGAATAGGTTGCGGATCGCGGTCGGCCCCTTCGGGCGCTTGCTCCGAGTGTCGACAGTGAAAACCGACAGCGGTTCGTCGTTTCGCACGGTGCCGTCACGCCACGATATTGCAGGGTCGAGGAACCAGGAGTGCACGTTGTCGTCCCTCATCGCAGGATCGAGCGCCGCGAACCGCACCTTCAAGGTTTCCCAGACTTCGGTGAAGACTTCCTCCCGTGTGCACTCCCGTGCCGGCTTCCGAACAGCGGTCGTTCCGGCTGCGTCCCAGGTCGAAATATCGACGGACACAACCTCGTTGACCGAGCCGTCGCCGAACGATCGAGGTATCGAGCGGGTCCACAGCGTGGACTGGGTGACTGCGCTCAACGTCCACGGATGGTCCAGGGTCCCGACGATTCCGCGGACGACGTCGAGGGGTCGGCGCAGATAGATCTGCATACCGTTCATCCAGTCGTCACGCAGGTCGGCGATGCCGTCGAGGGTCGGGTCGAGCGCGAGCAACTCGGCAGTGCGAAGCATGGCCTTCGCCCGATCGAGTGGTATTGCCGAAATATAATGGTCCGCATCGACATTCGTCGCTGCGCCTGACCGATCGACGACGGTTGCGCCGCCGATTGCGCCGTCGGCTGTCGTCAACGACCGTAACGCGTGTCCGTGGTGGAACCGCACTCCCCTCTCCGCCAGCAGGGCGGTCCACGGGTCGATCCACGACTCCGACGTCGGGCCGTCGAGAAAGCGCAAGGCAAACGCATCGTCCGGACCAGGTCTGGGCGCCAACACATTCCACAGGAAAGCCTCGACGATGTTGCCCGCGGAATAGACGCTGCACACCTCCGGCTTCACGGCGACCAGGTCCATCGTCGTTGCCTTGACAACGGCATTACGAAAGAACGCGCTCTTGTTGTCCGCGTCGAGAAAGTTCCACCACGACACCGAATCCCACTGCGACTGGCGTCGCTCGAGGCAACTTGTCAGGTACACCAGCACACATCGGGTGAAGTCGGCCATCTCGAGCGGATAGCGATCCAACGGGATGCCGAGCACGATACGAAAAGCCTGTGTGAACGACTCCGCGAGATAGGTCAGGTCGGTCAATCTGCCGGGATCGACCGGCGCGAGTTTTCGGAAGTTCAGCGGAACGAACCCCGCCGAGGACTGGCCTGTACCGAGCGAGAGAGCGCCACCGAAACCGTCTTTACCTGCAAGTTCATCGAGCCCACGCAGATTGTCGACGACGGAACCACCGCCGGGCAGCGGGATCCGCCTCATCGACTCGGGAACGTTGCGATAGAAGCCGGGGAAGAATCGGAAGCCGTGCTCGGCAGGCAACTCGGCGGGTCCGCCTGCTCGCGAGCCTGGGACGCCGAAACTTCGGGCTTTGCCGCCCAACCGGTCACGACTGTCGAAGACGTCGACCCGAAATCCACGCTCGACGAGTTCGTGTGCGGCAGTGAGCCCCGACATCCCGCCGCCGAACACGGCGACCCGCTTTCCGGACGATCTCATCGGTGCGGCGTCAGCCTGCGGCAACAACGTCGCAGCACCCAACGCCGCGACTCCCCCGACGAACGCACGCCGAGACAGGCGCGAACTGTCCGTCAACGTTGGGACTGTTCGATGCGTGCGAGCAAGCTCCGGACGTGCTCGAGCATGCCGAACGAGCCTGGGACCGTGTGATACGGAGCCTCGAGCGTCAGGGCAAGGATTCCTGCGTCGGCGACGATCGGGTCGGTCACGTAGAAGGTCTTCGAAAATTGATGTGGCTCGTTCGGCCCGCACGTAGCAGTGACTTTGCCAGGGACCGAGAACGTGGACCCGTGCAGAAAGTCGGGGCGATCGGTCCACTCGGACACCTCGAGAATGCTCGACGAACACACGCGGGTTCCTGACGGTCTGACATCGGTGATCGAGCCGGTCCATTCACCACCGCGACGAACGAGGCCACCCAAAAGCGCTGCCCCGCCATCGGGTTCGTGCGATACGGCCCATTCCCAGCCGTCGGCGGCCTGGTCGATCATCGTGAAGTTGCCCCAGTTGTGATCGTGGTAGCCCCGCCAGCCCGTCACATCGACGCGGCCGGCACCCGGCAATCCGAAGCTGCCCCGCGCTGTACTCGTCGCGACCGGGGACGTCCATCCCATCCACTCACCTGCGTTCTTCAGATCGATGCGACCTGTCGCACCGGGAAGTGGATTGCCGTCGAGCCAGACGTCGATGTCGAACGGCGCGGTCAGAGCGAGGTGATAGGCACCTGCCGCGACGTCGAAGTTCAGCGCTCCGAGGTTGGTCCGTACGCCCGGCAGTCCATCGAGCACAGCGCCAGTGTGTGGAAACGAGAAGGACGGCAGTCCGTTCGCCAACGAGATCGGCTCGGCACCGTCCGGGTACATGAAGACCCCGCCGACCATCGGTACGGGTGCATTGAAGATTGCGACGACGATCTGTCGCATGGACGCCGGGTCCATCAGGTGTACGTACCACCATTCCGTCCAGACTCCCGGATGCGCGACATCGTCGGACGGCTCTGCAATCTTCGCCGACGGATTCACCGTCAGATCGTTCGACAGATTGGGCGTTGCCGGTGGAAACGGGGCTGCCGGTGCAGCAGCAGCATTCGCCAGGAACACAAGCACGCTTGCAACGACGACTACCAACCGAAGACTCGTTGACGGCACGCGGTGATCTTTGCACGCAGCCGTGCTGGACGTGCTGAAAACAGGCAGGCGCTCGGAGCTGCGATCGCGTCCGAAATGTCGGTACGTCGCGTTAGTGTCCAACCGACGCAGCTCACCATCGAAGGAGCAGATCGTGGTTTCTCGACTCAATCCGTACATCAGTTTTGCGGGCAATGCCAAGGAGGCTCTGGAGTTCTACAAGTCGGTCTTCGGCGGCAGTTTGGTCATGAACAGCTTTGCCGACTTCGGCGCTCCCGACGGTACCGAAGGCATCATGCACGGAATGCTCGAAGCCGACAACGGCTTCACACTCATGGCTTCGGACACGCCGCCCGGCATGGAACACAACCCCGGAACCAACATCACGATCAGCCTCAGCGGCGAAGATGCTGCCGAGTTGCGCGGATACTGGGACGCACTCGGCGATGGCGCCACGGTCACCGTCCCGCTCGAGAAGCAGATGTGGGGCGACGAATTCGGCTCGCTGATCGACAGATTCGGCATCGGCTGGCTCGTGAACATCAGCTCGCCTCAGGGTTGAGTGGAACATCCGCTGGATATTGCGACACGACGTGTGAGCGAACCAGCTCGATCAGCGCGGTCGCAGCACGCCACGTCTGTGTGCCTGCTCGCGTCACACTCCACATTCGGCGCTCGACGTTCCCCAGTTCCAGCGCGACTGTTCGTACCCGTTTCGCTTCCTGCGATTCGGCGGGGAGCACGCTGACGCCCTGTCCGGCCAGGACCAGATCGGCGACCAGGTCGAGGTCGTCGGCCCGATGTCGGATGTCCGGTGCCCATCCAGCGAGCGCGCACAGCCGCGCCGCGAGCTCGTCGTCGCCGGTGTCCCGAGAGTTGGCGATCCAGGGTGTGTCCCGGAAGACGTCGAGATCGGACGATTCGGATATACGGTCGGCCACCTTTGCATCGGCGGGTACCGCAAGAACGACTCGACTCGTCGAGAGCAAGGTGTGCGGATGTCGCCAGACGCGTGGCACGAGTGTGTAGTCGTAGACGAAGCCGACATCTATCCCATCGTCGTCCAGAAGCGTCAGCGTCTCCGGCGGTTCGTACTCCTGTAGCTCGAGACTCATAGTCGGGTATCGGTCGGCGATCTCGGCGAGCGCCGGGATCAGATGTCGCCGCATCGCTGTTCCATAGGCCGCAACACGGACGACTCCGCTCGGTGCGGCCTGTTCGGCCAAATCGAGCTGTGCTGCGGTTACTGCCGCGAGAATGGTCTTGCCGTGCGCTGCGAGTCGTCGTCCCGCGGGCGTCAGGCGTACTCGACGACCATGGGCCTCGAGCAGATCGACTCCGAGTTGGCGTTCCAGACCGGCAAGCTGCTGACTGACCGCCGAGGTGCCGTAGCCCGTCGCATCCGCAACGGCCGACATTGTGCCCAGACGTGACAACTCGACCAGTGCTCGCAGCTTTTCCAGGTCCACCAGCCAATCATCCACCTTTTGTGAACAATATTGTTCCAAACATGCGCTGGACGCGGACAGCGCTGATCCTTTGAATGGGTCAGGTGAAGATTCCCGCGCCCGCCCTCGCCGTGTCTGCGATGCTCGCCATTCAATTGGGAGCGGCGTTGAGCACGCACCTCTTCGACGCCCTCACTCCCGCGGGCGCGGCTTGGTTGCGACTGTCGATCGCCGCTGCGCTGCTGATGGCGATCACTCGTCCGGCCATTCGATCGATCCCGCGCCGCACCCTGCTCAGCACTCTGCTACTCGGAACCGCGACCGGCCTGATGACGCTGATGTTCATGGAAGCGATCGCACGAATCCCACTCGGCACAGCCGTTGCGATCGAGTTCCTCGGTCCACTCGGCGTCGCCGCGATCAGGAGCCATCGGCGATTGGCGTTGATCTGGCCCGCACTCGGACTGGTCGGCGTCGTCGGTTTGACCCAGCCGTGGCTCGGCGAACTCGATGTCGTGGGCCTACTCTTCGCCCTCGCCGCCGCCGTCGGCTGGGGTTCCTACATCATGCTGACCCACCGGGTCGGGTCCCAACTCGACGGCTTCGGCGGCCTCGCGATCTCGCTGTCGGTCGGCGCCGTAGTCATCGCCCCGTTCGGTATCGCGAACGCGGTCGGCGGCTTGACTCCCACACTGGCAGCGCAAAGTCTCGGCCTGGCCATCCTCGTCCCGCTGTTGCCGTTCACGCTCGAACTGCTCGCGCTGCGACGGATGCCCATCGCTGCATTCGGAACACTTATGGCACTCGAGCCTGGCATTGCAACGGTGCTGGGACTCGCGATCCTCACTCAGATACCGAACCCACTTCAAATCGCCGGGATCGTTCTTGTCATCTCCGCGGGAATCGGTGCCCAACAGGCGAATACGTCGATGGAACGCCAAACACCTGGCAAAAACTCACGCAACGAAGGGTTGGAACCGCTCTTTCCATAGGTCGACACCAGCCAATTTCCCGCCTGCTTGGACCGACCAACAGTCGGCGAGAAGTTCGTACCCCAAGTCCTGGATCGCGCTGTGCTCGCGCCAGTGCTGTTGCGCCCAGCCACTTTCGGTGCGGACGACATCGGCACCGCTCTTGGCCGATTCGATCAGTTCGTACTGCAGGTCGCGGCGCTGTGCGAGCGCGATGCCGTCGACGGCCGCGACAGCGAGCGTGTCCAGGAGTGCGGCCGCAGTGTTTACGACGCGCCCGTCGGTCCACTCGAAAGTCGCTCTGTGCGCGTGGCGCAACACGGCCCACATCGCGAGCAGCGCCACGACGACTCCGACGACCGTCTCGACCAGCCGATCCAGAACTATCGGACCGACAGGTGCGTCGGGATGGCTTGCGCCGCCGACAAGGAGAGCGACCGGCGTGATGAACACGACCGCCAGCCAGTAGCGGTTGACGACGAGCAGTTCGATCGAGAACTGCAGCAACATCAACAGCGCGACGAAGGCGTACCCGGTCAGCGCCAGCTGATGCAACGCCGCGAACAGGCCGAGGCCGATGACCGTGCCCGCGAAACGATGAAACCCACGAGCGGTGCCCTGCATGCGATCGAGGCCCTGATGCAGCACAAGGACCGCGGAAATGATCGCCCAATCCGGACGGTCCAGACCGACGGCAATGCTGATCCCGCCGCCGAGCACACACGCAATGCCGACACGTACGGCGGTGCTGACAGCATGCGAATCGGGTGTAAGCGAGCGCCGCAGCCGATAGCCGATGCCCGGCGGCCCGAAAGGAACGTAGGTGTACCGCAACATCGTTGCGGTCTCGACACTGTCACCGGAACTAACCGATCCGACTGCTCCGGCAAAAGCGCGATGCGCACGCTGCAGCGTTGCGAGCAACTCGGATTCGGGGTCACGGGTGGGAAGTCCGGCTGCGTGCACCATTGCCCACGCATTCCAGAGCGCCGCGGCAGCCGCACTCCGATCCCCGTCGTCACCTCGGTCGGCTGCAACCGACTCGACGTACGCGTCGATCAGTTCCACGGCACGAAGGACCGCTGTGCGCTCCGGTTTGCGGGGGTCACGAACGACGCCGGCCATCGACACGACAAGCGAGGATCCGACGCCGATAGCGGTGCATACCAGGATCGATGCCGTCGAGACACCGGCACTCGACAGACCGATGCCGATCGAACAGACGAGAACGAAGAAGAACGAGCCAGGTGGACCCAACTGGCCTGCGTCGTTGACATACGTGCCGAATACCGCGACTGCCGTCAGCACCACGACCTCGACGAGCTGGACGGACGTCACGTCGTCGGCAAACGCAGTGCCACCGACCACGTCGCCGGCAAGAGCTCCGAGACCGACCGCGACGAGAATGGTTGCTCCGGCGCTGAGCACTCTGCCTGCACGAGCACGGTAGGGCTGCCCTTCGCCGTAGAGCACGGCGAAGGCTCCACAGAAGATGATCAACGCCTGGTGTGGAAACCCCATGGCTACCGCGATGACGGCGGGAAGCCCGAAGGCGATCGAGGCTCGTATTCCCGCGCTCCAGCGGCCGAACACCGACTGCAGAACGCTCACCTGTGCCTACCTCCCGGAGGGTCGTCGGTGCGGCATCTCGAGCACCGCCGCGACCGTGAAATGTGTCGACACGGCTCGACGCATGGCGGTAGCTTCGTCAGCAATCATTCTCGACCACAGAAGGCTCCCCGTGACCACCGACACGGCGACGATCACTCGCCGGCGCACTCCACTAGTCCTCGTCAATCTCGCAGCACTGTTGTCCGCGACCGGCAACGGCATCACCATCGTCGCGTTGCCCTGGCTCGTCCTCGAGCAGACGGGTCGAGCCACCGATGCCGGAATCGTCGCTGGCGCAGCGACATTGCCGCTGTTGCTGGCGAGTTTGTTCTCCGGCACGGTCATCGACCGCTTCGGGCGGCGACTGACGTCGTTGGTGTCGGATTCGCTGTCTGCCGTTTCCGTTGCCGCAATTCCCATCCTTGCCGCGACGGTCGGGCTCTCCGTGCCCCTGATTGCGCTGCTTGCGGCAATCGGTGCGGTCTTCGATCCCGCGGGAATCGCAGCCCGCGAATCGATGCTTCCCGCCGCCGCGGCCGAAGCCGGCTGGAGCCTCGACCGGTCCAACAGTGTCTACGAGGCGACATACAGCACGGCCTACCTCATCGGTCCCGGTGTCGGCGGAATGTTGATCGCGATCACCGGTGCCGTCGACACGCTGTGGGTGACGGCCGGTTGCTTCGCTCTGTCGATCGCAACCATTGCGCTGCTTCGGCTCGACGGATCGGGCAAGCCCGACCCCGAGACGCGTCCGACGTCCATCTGGTCGGGAACCTTGGAAGGTGTGAAGTTCGTGTGGCGCAGTCGGCTGCTGCGGACCATCGCCCTGGTGGACATGGCACTCGTTGCGCTCTACATGCCGGTCGAAGGGGTGTTGTATCCCGCGTACTTCACCGAACTCGGTAAGCCTGCACATCTCGGTTGGGTGTTGGCAGCGATGAGTGTCGGCGGTGTCATCGGCGCACTCGCCTACGGCGCGCTGGCTGCCGTCGCCAAGCGACGGACGTTGATGCTGCTCGCCGTCGGCGGTCTCGGAATCTGCATGGTCGGCATGGCATTTCTGCCACCGATCTGGTTGACGCTCACGCTCGCGTTTCTCATCGGGCTGGTGTTCGGTCCGGTCGGGCCGATCGCGAACTACGCAATGCAGACGTTGAGTCCGGAACATATGCGCGGACGTGTCGTCGGCGTCATGACGTCGTCCGCATACGCGGCCGGACCCCTCGGCTACCTGGCTGCTGGACCGCTGATCGATGCGTTCGGCATCAGACCGACGTTTTTCGCGCTGGCGATACCTGTCGTCGTGATTTCGTTGGTGTGCTTCGCGTTACCCGCGCTGCGCGATCTCGACCTGCCGCAGAAGGCCTAGACGGGTCGCGGCAGGCCCGGTGCAACCGTGCGGGCGAGGATTCCGAGCGTCGACCGTAATGCGTTCTCCGACAGCACCGGAAAGATCGCGCGTTCACGCCAGTACGGGTCGATGGTCGACCAGTCGTAGTAGGACGTGACCATCGACGCTGCGGCATCCTCGGTGTCTCCGATCGGCTCGATCCGGTAGCCGTAGCGGTGCCCGATCGGCGGCTTGATCGCGCCGATGATCGTCCAGGAGATGTCACGGTTTTCCACGAACGTCTCGATCGTCACCGTCACGTCGTACAAACCGAGTGGATAGTCGTTGAGCGCCTCGCGGTCCATGTGCACGACGAAGGTGTCACCGACTGCGGCGACCCGTGCGCCCTCTGCCGACATCAACATTCCGGACGCGTCGATCGCGACGTGGCCGGCAGGTTCGCACAGCAATCCGAAGATCGTCGACGGCGATGCCGAGATTGCGCGTTGGACCTCGATGCGTTCGGTAGTCACCTGCCCATACTGCACGCATTGTGGAGCCGTGGACTCGTCCGTCACGGCCGCAATGGCAAGATGGCTGTCGTGGTCCGAACAATTCTGTGCACCGTCGCCGTCCTCGCCGTAACTGTCGTCGGGTGCGGATCCGACAACGATTCAGCAGCAAGGGAGGCGACCTCGACGGTCGCATCGGTCGCCGGATCTGCCACATCGGCCCCGCCGGCAACGTCGACGCTCCCGGAACTCACTCCGGTCGAGGGTGTCGAGCCTGAAGCGGCATTCGTCGCGGCGCTGGGTCCGTACGGTGTGCCGGTACGCAACGAAGAATCGGCGGTCGGTACCGGGCAACGGATCTGCAAGGCGCTCACCGGTGGTGAATCGGCGGAAGCCGCAACGAGATTCGGCATCGAAGAGCAGTTGTGGACGCCAGAGGAGTCGGGTAAGGCAGTTGTCGTCGCTGCGAAGCTGCTATGCCCCGAGAATGCGGACAAGGTCGGCAACTAGCACCTCACGAGTTCGTTCCCCGCACGCAGTCGGGAATACGTCGGAAGTAGTAGAAGTTTCAAGCACCATGGGATCCGAACCGACCGCATCGAACGCAATGCTCGTACCGAGCGCGAGTCGCGGTCACTGGTGGAACGAGTGGCTCGATTCGAAGCAGTCGTTTCCTGCCACCGGAAACTTCGATCTCGCCGCGAACGCCCACGGCCTGTTGCTGATCCACAACGATGACACTGTCGATGCGGGCGAAGGGTTCGACACCCACCAGCATCGCGACATGGAAATCATCACGTGGGTCCTCGAAGGCACTGTTGTGCATCAGGATTCGATGGGTAACTCCGGCATGATCCACCCCGGTCTTGCGCAACGGATGAGTGCGGGGACAGGACTTCTGCACTCGGAGCGAAACGGCGCAACCCGCAGTGAGCGCACTCCCCTGCGGGTGGTGCAGATGTGGGTGCCGCCGAGCGAAGCAGGAGGCGCGCCGAGTTACGAAGAACTCGATGTGACCGCCGACCTCACAAACTCGACGATGTTCACTCTCGCCTCCGGCATGGCTGCGCACCGGGACACGTCAGCGATCCGGATCGGAAATCGCGATGCCGCTCTACACGTTGCACGCCTGGGGCCGGGCCAGTCCGTGCAGATCCCCGACGCGCCCTTCGGACATGTCTACCTCGCCGATGGCGCGGCAACGTTCGAAGACGTCGGCGACATCAACGCAGGCGACGCTGTTCGACTCACCGCGACCGGCGGCCACCGTGTGACCGCGACCGAGCCGAGCGAACTTCTGATCTGGGAGATGCATTCCGCCGCTGCGCATTAGCGCGCGGCAGCTACCTGGACATCGTGTTCGACGAGTTCGGTCAGATGCAGTTGGGTGCGCTCGAGCGGTTGCATGGAACGCGACGCGATCGCGAGCACGATCGCGCCCTCCACCGAGCCGATCGTCATCGTCGCAAGCGAATCCGCCCGCGCCGTCGGCACACCGAGTCGAACGAGTTGGGCGGAAATCAGCCGCTCCCAGTCCCGAAAAACAGCAGCGGCTGCAGCCGGCGCGGACTGCGCCTCGGACCCACCCAGAGCTGCTGCAACGACAGGGCAACCCGCGGTGAAATCGCTGTCGGCGAGGATCGACCGCCACATCCGGACGAAGGCTTCGATGCTCTGCGCCGGATCGTCGGAGGCTGTGAGCCGCGCGATCGTCGCACTCATCAACGTGCCTGCGGCACGGGTCGACGTCTCGATCAGCTCGTCCTTGCCGCGGGGAAAATGCATGTAGATCGACCGTCGCGCGGTCTTGCTGTGTTCGAGCAACTCCGCAATTCCGGTACCTGCCAGCCCGTTTCGTCGCACAAGGTGTATTGCACTGTTGATCAGCCGCTCGCGAGGTCCGTCGACCATCTACCTACCTCCACTCGAGTCGTGCTGCCGCGAATACACGTGGACCAATCAGTCTACCCTGGGGTTCGGCGGTTCGGGCCGTGCGGTCGTTGGCTGCGCCCGCACATGCATCCGCTCCCCCTGCGGACCGTACAAGCTGAGCAACTCCGCCGGACCGGGCCCCGGATTGCCGAACCAGTGCGGCACCCGCGTGTCGAACTCGGCAACTTCACCGGCCGACAGCACGAAGTCCCGCGCACCGAGAACCAGCCGAATTCGTCCCGAAAGGACATACATCCACTCGTACCCCTCGTGCACCTTCGGTTCGGGCTCCCGATCGAAATTGCGGGGCGGCAGGATCTGCTTGAACGCCTGGACCCCACCCGGCCGCTTCGTGAGAGGGATAAACGTCATCCCACCTCGCTCGAAGGGTTTCAAGTGCAGCCGCGGGTCGCCCGTCGCCGGTGCGTCGACCAATCGATCCAGCGGAACCTGATGAGCCGAAGCGAGGAGCAACAACAACTCTAGGGTCGGTCGCCGTTGGCCGGACTCCAAGCGCGACAACGTACTCGACGAGATTCCAGTTGTCTCGGCCAGTTGCGCCAACGTCGCACCACGTTCTTGCCTGAGCGCCCGCAGGCGTGGCCCGACCGCACCGAGGACCTGGTCGAGGGTTGCGTCGTCTGTCATCTTCAGGCCTCCGTGCGGAACGAATCGGCGACGAACCGCTCGATGATCCGACGTTCGATCGCGTCGTCCGCGGCGGGCCAGAACAGAAACGAAAGCACCACGCGAACGATCCATTGCGCGGCCAGCGGGTCGTTCGCCACCCCTGTCAATTCTTTCGCGATGCTCGTCAGCTCAGGCGATCCGATCAGCGTCCGGGTCACGGTTTTCGGCGTGATCCGGTCGATCATCTGCCCGGCGACACGATCGGAACGCACGGCCGCCAACGACGCCGTCATTGCCACGACGACCCGCTCGGCTCCGTCGAGCGGCTTTACCTGTCGTGCCACGTCCTCGGCAATTCGTGCACCCGCGTCGGCGAGCACAGCGTCGGCAAGTGCTGACTTTCCACCGACGTAGCGGTAGACCGTCGCGCGCGAGCAGCCGACCGATTCGGCGATGACATCGATATCGACGGCATCGATACCGTCGCGTGCAATGAGGTCGGCTGCTCCGTCGATGATGCGACGCACGGCGAGCCTTCGTCTGTTGTCGCCGACCAGCCAGTCCTGCTGCGCCACTGAGCCCGCTTTCCTAGAGGTGATACCGACGTTCCATTATTCTCACCTCGAGACAATATCGAGTTCATGCTACAACGTGTTCGCAGGTCGGCGTGTCGCGCTGAGACAAGCGTCTGCGGCCTCTGAACAGGCACTTCTCAATATTTGCGAATGCTTGACCGGCCGTTCCTGTCCACCACATGCTTGGGAAATGCCGACAAGCCACGTATCTCTCAGCGACGTAGTGGGAGGCGCCCAACTCGACGTGTTCGCCGCCGCGGCGATCGACGATCCCTACCCACTTTTCGGCGAGCTGCGTCGTCGCGCACCTGTCTTTCGTGTTCCCGGCTCGGACTTCTATCTCGTGTCGACGTGGGATCTGGTCCTCGAGGCGACGCAACGAGTCGCCGACTTCTCGTCCCACCTCACCGGCGTTCTGGTGCAGCGACCCAGTGCAGCGCCGACCACCTTCGATCTCGACGGTGCCGGTAGAGCCGTCCACGTACTGGCTACCGCCGACGACGCCGTTCACCGTGACCAGCGCAAGCTTGTGCTGCCCACACTTGTGGCCAAACGGGTGCGCGCGTTGGAGCCGTCGATACTTGCGGTGGCCCGAGACCTGTTCGACGAACACCTGACCGGCGATCGAATCGAGTGGATGGCCGCGATCGCCGACCGACTCCCGATGACGATGGTCGACCTCCTGCTCGGGCTACCCGGCGAGGACGTGCCGAAGCTCGTCGAATGGGGTTATGCCAGCACGGAACTTCTCGGCGGCGTCCTCGACGAAGGACGGTTTGTTGCGGTTGTGACGGCGGCTGCCGAACTAGCCGACTATTTGCATGCGCACTTCGAGCGCGCATGCGACGAGCCCGGGGACGACCTCGTCGGTGATCTTGCGCGAGAATGTTCGGCGGGCAATCTCGATCACGATGCAGCCGTCCTGATGCTCGTCCAGCTTGTCGGCGCGGGCGGCGAATCGACGGCGGGTTTGCTCGGCAACGCAGTTCGACTGTTGGCCACCGATCCGGCTCTGCAACAACAGATCCGAGCCAACCGGGCGGCGTTGGTGCCGTTTCTCGAGGAGTCGTTGCGACTCGAATCGCCTTTTCGCGGCCATCACCGCCATGTCGTCGCCGATACGACAATCGGAGACGTTCGACTCCCCGCCGGAAGCCATCTGATGTTGCTGTGGGGGTCGGCGAATCGTGACAGTAGCCAATTCGCCGACCCTGACGCGGTGGTGCTGGACCGTCCGCGCCCACGTGGACACCTGGCTTTCGGTGCCGGCGTGCACTTTTGTGTCGGAGCAGCACTCGCACTGCTGGAAGCGCGGGTGGTGCTCGACGAACTTCTCACGCGTACAAGCTATTTCGGTATCGCCGAACCGAGTCACGCGAGCTGGCTGCCGAGCATCTTCGTTCGGCGACACGTCCGACTCGAGTTGACCACGTCGCCGCAAGCGTGACGAGTAGCTATCTGCTCAACCCGTGCGCGCGGGCGATCATCTTCTCGACGAACGTCCGCGGCGCAATTCGTTTGAGCGCGAACACAAGCGGCGAACGACTGCCGACCGCATACAACGGCTTCGGCTTCTCGGCCGTTATCGCCGCGACAATCGTGTTCGCAACCTTTTCGGCCGCAATACCTTTCGACTCGTTGTCGTCGAGTCGCCCTATCGCGGTGTGGAAGTCCTCGCGGTAAGGCGAATTGTCGCCGATGTACTTGGTGCGTCGTTCGCTGATACCGGTGTTGATCGAACCCGGCTCGACCGTCGTGATCCACACTCCGAAGGGCGACACCTCGAACCGCGCCGCCTCGGCGAACCCTTTGATCGCAGCTTTTGTCGAGACGTAGGACGACCGATACGCCAGCGGGAAGCTCGCAAGCATCGATCCGACCATCACGACACGGCCGTATCCACGTTCGCGCATTCCGGGGAGGACCTGTTGCAGCAGTTGCACCGGACCGAACACGTTCAGAGCGAAGATGCGCTCGATCGCATCGGCAGGAAGCTCCTCGATCGGACCTGACTGACTCTCCCCCGCGTTGTTGACGAGAACATCCACCTCACCGAGTTCGGCGACGAAACGTTCGATCGACGCCGCGTCGGTGAGGTCGAGTGCGCGGTAGTCGACGCCGTCGAGACGGTCGGCGTCGGGAATGTTCGTCGGATTCCGGCTTGTCCCGATCACGCGGTAGCCGCGTGCTGAAAGTGCTGCGGCCGTTGCTTTTCCGATCCCCGACGAGGCACCGGTGACCAGGGCTGTACGCGTCATGCGAGCTTCTTCGCCAGCGCGAGCCCGGCCGCGCGGCCCGAGAAGATGCAACCACCGAGGAACGTGCCCTCTAGAGCGTTGTAGCCGTGCACCCCGCCACCGCCGAACCCTGCGACCTCACCTGCGGCATACAGTCCGTCGAAGGCAGAACCGTCGGGGTGCATAACCTGCGAATCGAGATTGGTCTCCAGACCACCAAGTGTCTTACGGCTCAGGATGTTCAGTCGCACTGCGATCAACGGCCCGTGCGCGGGGTCGAGAATCTTGTGTGGTTTTGCGGTGCGCGCGACCTTGTCCCCCAGGTACTGACGTGCGTTGTTGACCGCCATCAATTGCAGATCCTTGGAGAACTTGTTCGTGACTTCTCTATCGCGAGCGACGATCTGGCGTTCGATGACCTCGAGGTCGAGTTGCGGCCCGCGAGCGATCTTGTTCATTCCCGCGACGAGGTCGGCGAGATTGTCGGCGACAACGAAATCCTCACCCTTGTCCTTGAACGCCTCGACGGGACCCGGCGCACCCTTTGCCACCCGACTCTTCAGGGTGAGCTTGAGGTCCTTGTTCGTGATGTCCGGATTCTGCTCGGAGCCCGACAGCGCGAACTCTTTCTCGATGATCGACTGAGTCAGGACGAACCACGAGTAGTCGTACCCGGTCGCAAGAATTTCCTTCAGTGTCGCGTTGTTGTTGAATCCTGGGAAGTTGGGTGCGGCCAAACGCTTTCCGGTGGCGTCGAACCACAGCGACGACGGTCCCGGAATGATGCGAATCGCATGCTTGGGCCAGATCGGGTCCCAGTTGTTGATGCCTTCGGTGTAGTGCCACATCCGGTCGCGGTTCACGATGGAGCCACCAGCGGATTCGGAGATGGCAAGCATCCGACCGTCGACGTGAGCAGGTACCCCCGCGATCATCGTTTCCGGGCACTTGCCGAGACGTTCGGTCGGCCAGTTCTTGCGCACCAGATCGAAATTGTGGCCGATACCGCCCGACGTGACGACAACCGCCTTGGCGCGAAGGTCGAACTCGCCGACCGCCTCTCGCGACGACGCCTTGCCGCGTTCGAGATCGCTCGGCTCCAGGACGGTGCCACGAACACCGACGACTGCGTCGTTCTCGACGATCAGTTCGTCGACCTGATGCCTGAAGGCAAACGTGACCAGCCCGGCCTTCTCGCCTTCGAGCACAGGTTCTGCGAAGACCCGCACCACCTCGGGACCCGTCCCCCACGTCAGGTGAAAACGCGGTACAGAGTTGCCGTGGCCGTCCGCCGCGCCGCCGCCTCGTTCGGCCCACCCGAGGATCGGAGTAATTCGAAGTCCGAGATCGTGCAGGTACTGCCGCTTTTCTGTTGCCGCGAACTCGACGTAGGCCTTGGCCCACTGCTTGCCCCAATGATCCTCGCGGTCACGGTCGAAGGCTGCCGAGCCCATCCAGTCCTGCAGCGCAAGCTCTTTCGAGTCCTTGATACCGAGCCGGCGTTGCTCGGGACTGTCGACCATGAACAGCCCGCCGAGCGACCAGAACGCCTGCCCGCCGAGGTTGTTGCGATTTTCCTGCTCGACGATCAGCACCTTCCGTCCAGCTTTGACAAGTTCGTGGGTCGCGACGAGGCCGGCGAGGCCTGCGCCGACGACGATGACGTCCGGCTGATCGGTCATGTTCATCCTTCGATTCGAGTGCTGTAGGCGATGACGACGTGCGTGAAGAGGTCCACGCGGCGAGCGCGGACCGCAGGATTATCGGGTTCGAGCAGGCATTGAATGCTGGTGCCGTCGTGGACTGCGACTAGGGCTTGCCCGAGCGCGAGGCGATCGGGAACCGTGCGACCTGCTCGGTCCAACAGATCGGTGAGGATGGGAGTGAGGGTCGCAACGATCACGTCTTCTCGACCCGCCATCACCTGTCGCAGCGCCGGATTTCGCAACGCGTGCGCCGTGAACTCCGCAGTGATCCGGTACCAGCCGTCGTCGACGGGGACGGCGCCGAGCAGACGTTCGACCACATCCCGAACGTCGCCGAGTTCGTTCAGGTCTTCTTGCGCGAGTATCGCTTCCACATCGGCGACGAGCCGGGTAGATCGCTGCTCCCACATGGCGAGAAACAACTCGTCCAATGCCTCGAAGTTCGAATAGAACGCGCCTCGGGTGAAGCCGGCACGCTCGCAGATCTGCTCGACGGTCGACCGCCCGAAACCTTCCTCGGCGAATACCTCGAAGGCAGCGTCGAGCAGTCGCTGACGGGTCTCACCACGCCGCTTGGTCACCCGTTTGGCGGCGCTGCGAGGTTCGATGTCGGTCGTCATCCCACCCCTTCCTCGATACATCACCGTATCGGATACATCTGCGTATCGGAAGGGGTCGTGCGTCTTTTCGGAGGGTGGGCGCGCCGAAAAGACGCACGAGCCGCTTGCGGCCTACAGATGTTCGAACACGCTCGACCAGCCGAGGTCGCCGTCTCCGGCGTCGACACTCCGTGCTCCAAGATTGCGCATCGACTCGGCGAGGCTGGTGTCCAGACCGGCAGCGCGACCGGCCTCGACGATGTGTTCGAGCGCAGCGAGATCCATGGCGACGCGGTCCTCGTCGCCGGGGTAGGTCGACGTATCGATATCTCGCGCAACACCTTCCAGCGACGCAGGCACGATCGACAGCGCGCTGAGCGCATACGGCAGAAACCGTTGCGCAGCAACGCCGGAATGCTTCATGACCGCAGCCGCATGAACGAAACTGGTCAGCCCCGCGAAGAACACCTCGAGCATGCCCACGTCGAACGACGGAGCGAGGCCGTGGTCCGTGCCGAGGAAATCGCCCGCACCAGCAACGTGGTCGAGGGTCGCGCGATGACGGCGGTAAGCGGCTTCGTTTCCGGAGTACAAAATCAGCGACTCACGATCACCGATCAGCGGAACCGGCACCATGATCGCGGCGGTGACGTAATTGTCGAATCCGACAGCACGCGCCCACTCGGCGGTCGCTCGCGCTTGATCAGGCGTTGCCGACGAGAAGTTCACAACGGCCGTGACCGTGCATACCCCGTCGAGGACTTCACGCACCGCGGCATGGTCGCGCAGACAAACAAGAACGAGGTCGACGCCGTTGATCGCCTCGGCCGGCGTTCGCGCGACCGAAGCGCCGAGTGAAGCGAGGACTTTCGCTGCCTCGGCCGTGCGATTCCACACCGTAACTCGCAGACCGGCGTCGAGCAGCGTTCGTGCCAACGCGGCACCCATCGGACCGAGACCGACGACTGCGACGGATACTGGATTGTGTTGTTGTGTCATACGTACAAGCCTGCTGAGTCCGCACACACCACCGCAAGTACCCACTATTTTGTAAGGTACTTACATATTCGATAGTGAGGAGCTCACCGTGCCTTGCCCCGACTACCTGTGCGGTCTCGACGCGGCGATCGACGTCGTAGGAGGCAAATGGAAAGCGCTGATCCTGTGGGCGCTGAGCGTCGAACCCCGACGTTTCGGCGAACTGCGCCGAGAACTCGACGGGGTCACCGAACGTGTTCTCACCCAACAATTGCGCGAACTCGAACGCGATGGAGTCGTCCACCGCGAGGTGCACTCACAAGTACCACCCAAGGTGGTCTACTCGCTGACCGAGTCAGGCATTGCTCTCGACCGAGCGATGTCGGACCTTGGTCGCTGGGGTGAAGAGAACATGTCGCGCCTCGCCGCCGCGCGTGCGCACTCGTAGAACTCAGATCGCGACAGGAATGTCGGATTCGCCGGAGGCCGGGCGTAAGGGACCACTCACGAACGCGCCGGATTCCCAGGCGCGGTCGAGGAGTTCGGCAACATCGATCCGCCGCATCGCGACGATGTCATCCCGTTGCAGTAGTTCGTTGATGAAGGTCACCACGTAATCGTCTACGACAGCGGTGATGTTGCGCATCCAGCCGATCAGGCGTGACGGCATCCCGCACGGATCGATCGTAGAAAGGACATCGTCGGCACAGAGCTCTTTCAGGTCGATCAGAACCGAGCACGGCGGCTCCAAAACGAGCCTTATCCGGGCACGCACAGCAAGATCGACGTCGTAGGCGACGACCCTGATTCCGGCGTCCACTCGAGCGTGAATCGCAACAGGAACAAGAACTTCGATATCCCAATCCGGGTCGTCGCAGTGACTCGCGACCACCTGGCCGACAACGCCGACCGCTTGCGCGGTGCCGAGACCAGCCGGTCCCACCCGAATGCTCCCCGTGTCGAACGAGTCACCGATCAACTGCGCGACCATGACACCGACTCGGTCCGGCGATGCTGCGGCGGCGAGCATGTTCGTCGCGAAATCCGCGGCTGAGATTGCTCCCATTGAGTCTCCTTCGACCGGACCTGCGTATCTGTAGATACCCACAGCCCGGTCGAAGGCAAACATGCAGGTCATCGGCGCAGGTCAGCGCCGGACCGTTGGTCGGAACAGAGTGCGAGCCCTACCACGCAGAGCCCGCGATCTGCCGTGTCGTTGCGTTGCGACGGTTGAACATGTTGGTCACCCCGATCATAAGAACGATCGCAGCCAACTGGGCTTCGTCGTAGTGATCGGCGGCCGCGTCCCAGATGTCGTCGGTGACGGCATCGCCACGGTCGGCGAGGCGGGTCGCGGCTTCAGCCATGGCCAGCGCTGCCCGCTCCGCGTCGTCGAAGTGCGGCGACTCCCGCCACGCGGAAACTGCCAACAGGCGTTCTGTCGTCTCCCCCGCCTTCTGAGCCGATTTGGACCCGGCGTCGACGCAGGCACTGCACCCATTGATCTGACTCACCCGAAGGTGGACCAATTCCAGAGTTGTTTCGGCGACGCCGCCCTGCCGCGTTGCCTGCAGGAGGGTACGAATCGGCTGCAGCGCGTCAGGCAGTACGTTGACCGGGTTTCTCATGCGTGCTTGCATTGTCGTCGCATTCATAGTGGTTCTCTTTCAAGTGGTTTCGTTACCGTGTCGGCAACGCGTGATTTTGAACGGTCACTGTTACGACACGCGGCGACGAAGGAATGTGACAGATGAACCACAACGATTTTCTGGCAGCCCAGTTCGAGGAGCACCGACCGCACCTTCGGATGGTCGCCTACCGCACGCTCGGTTCGGTTGCCGAAGCCGACGATGCGGTGCAAGAGGCCTGGATCCGAGCCAGCGCGGCAGGCAGTAGCGGCGTCGAGAACATCGCGGGCTGGCTGACGACGATTGTCGCGCGAGTTTCGCTGAACCTGCTCCGCGCCAGCAAATCTCGCGCCGAGGTACTCGTCGACGCTCATCCGTCGGTGCCTCGAGGTGATCGCCCGGCGAGCGTCGATCCAGCGGAGGAAGCTGCGCTGGCAGACTCCGTCGGGCTCGCGATGCTCGTCGTCCTCGACACCTTGGGTCCGGCCGAACGGCTCGCTTTCGTCCTGCACGACATGTTCGCGGTGTCGTTCGACGACATTGCCGAGATCATCGAGCGGACTCCGGCCTCCGCTCGGCAGTTGGCAAGTCGCGCACGCAGGCGAGTACGAGGCACACGGTCGGTGCCGGACTTCGACTTAGCGAGGCAGCGACAGGTTGTCGACGCCTATCTCTCTGCTGCTCGCGGCGGCGACTTCGACGCGCTGCTTTCGTTGCTGGACCCCGATGTCGTTCTACGCGCCGATACCGCTGCCAGTGCAACGGACACGGCACGCGAAGTCCGAGGCGCGCTGGCCGTGGTTCGTCGTGCGCTCACGTTCACCTCGCGCGCGAGTGTCACAGCAATCGCGCTCGTCAACGGTGGGGTCGGGGTCGTCGTCGCGCCCGGTGGTCGCCTGCTCGTTGTATTCGTCTACGAATTCGCCGCTGGGAAGATCTCCGGGATCGAAGTCGTCACGGACCCGAAGCGCTTCGCCGAGTACGAGATCGCGGTCTTGGACGAGTAGGCCGCTCCGCGGCTCGTGCGTCCTTTCGGCGCCCCCGCCCTCCGAAAGGACTCACGACCTGCGTAGCAGCACTACGACCTGTGTAGCGGCATCAAGACCGCCGACACGAAGTCGACGACGGTCGGCGCGATCGCATCGAGGTCGCCTGCTCGCTGTTCTACCGACCGAATGATCAGCTCTCCGATTCCCGCGACCACGGCTGCTGCCATCATCGGCGTCGGTACCTGAATCCGGTCGTCGACCTGTTTGGCTTGGGCGGCGAGGTGTTGCAGCTGGGCGGCGACGTTGCTCTGCACCGCGCGCCGTGCGGGAGACGTTGTCAGACCGGCGGAACGCATGGCAGCAAAGTAGGCGTAGGTAAGGTCAGGGTGCGCAGCGAGGGTACTTAGCAGAGCACCTACCGACTCTCGAACGAACTCCTCCGGCGGCGAAGTGCCGACCTCCACACTCGACATCGATTCCAGCATGTACTGGCCGAGCATCTCGTGACAGGCGAGTAGGCAGGCTGCCTTGTCTGCGAACTCCTCGTAGAAGGTGCGCCTGGAGACACGTGCGCGAGCAACGATGTCAGCAATGGTCGTCGCCGGGTAGCCCTTCTCCGCGACGACCGCTGCCATCGCGTCGACCAATCGCATACGTGCTCCGCGCGCACCACCTGCGTCGTCGACCTCGCTCATGCATGCTCCGATCCGTATCGCTGGTACCTCAGCGTACCGCAGGCTGACCTGCGCTTTGAGACAAGCGCCACAACCACTTGCCAGGTGGTACTCCGACGTACCATCATTCTTTTCAGGCGGTACGTCACAGTACCAACAGCAACGTGATCCACCTCTCACCGCTCGTCCACCACGCCAGCCAGGAGCAACACAGTGATCGTCGAAACCCTCTCCGCAATCGCCGACCTCCCCATCGTTCGCGACATCGTCGGCACCGACTCGAAGCCGCTGGCGAACCGACGGGTCGTCATCACCGGTGCGTCGTCCGGCATCGGAGCGGCAGCAGCAATCCAGATCGCCGAGGCCGGCGGCACGCCGATCCTCGTCGCCCGCAGCCTCGACAAGCTGACCGAGGTCAAGGAGACCATCGAAGCAGCGGGTGGAACCGCCTTCGTCTACAGCTGCGACGTCACCGACGCAGAATCGGTCACCAACCTCGTCGCCACTCTCGTTGCAGAGCACGAGTCGATCGACATGCTCGTCAACAACGCAGGACGCTCGATTCGACGGTCTCTTGCGCTGTCCCACGACCGCTTCCACGACTTCGAACGCACCATGGCACTCAACTACTTCGGCGCAGTTCGATTGATCATGGAACTGCTCCCCCACATGCGCCGACACGGCTTCGGCCACATCGTCAACATCTCGTCGATCGGCGTGCAGACCAACACACCCCGCTTCGCCGCCTACGTTGCATCCAAGTCTGCACTCGACGCATTCAGCCGCGTCGCGGCGAGCGAGGTCCACGGCGACGGTGTCACCTTCACCACCATCCATATGCCCCTCGTCCGCACTCCGATGATCGCACCGACATCCATGTACGACGCGTTCCCGACACTCTCCCCCGACGAGGCAGGCGAAATGGTGCTGCGCGCACTCGTCAAGCGCCCCAAGGAAATCGGAACACCGATCGGCACGCTCGGCGAGCTCACCTACACACTTGTCCCCGGCGTGGTCGACCGAATCCTCAACAAGGCCTACGACGTCTTCCCGGATTCGCATGCCGCTCAGGGTGTTACACCGATCTCCGACGAAGCCGGCAAGCCGAGTAGCCGAACGAAGGCAATCGCCAAGGCGTCGATTGCACTGACCGATCAGCCGCTGTCCCGTGGCGCAAAGCGGATGGTCCGGTTGCTGCCGGGCATCCACTGGTGACCAGAACTCTTCCAGCATTCCGAATACCCGAACCGAAAGAGAAGACAATGAAGAACGTTGCAGGCAAGAAGGTCCTGATCACCGGTGCGGCCATGGGAATGGGCAAGATGTACGCCCAACTCGCGGTCAAGGAACGCGCCGCCGAAGTGATCCTGTGGGACATCAACGAATCCGCCCTCGAGGAGACCGCAGCCGGTCTTCGCGGAGCCGGCGGCAGCGTGACGACCTACGTCGTCGACGTCGCTGATCGTATGCAGATCGAAAAGGCAGCAGCCGCAGTGCGTGCCGATGTCGGCGACCCCGACATCGTGTTCAACAATGCCGGTGTCGTCCGTGGCAATTCCTACTTCTGGGAAACGGACAACGCCCGCGACACCGAGTTCACGATGAAGATCAATTCGCTCGCACCGATGTTCATCGCCCGCGAGTTCCTTCCCGCAATGATCGCTTCGGGCAACGAATCCCGGCTGATCAACGTCGCGTCGGCCGCAGGCTTGTCGGCCAACCCCCGCATGGCGTCGTACTGCGGATCCAAATGGGCAGCGGTCGGGTGGTCCGATTCCGTTCGGCTGGAACTCGATCAGGCCGGTCACCATCACGTCAAGGTGACCACAGTGTGCCCGTACTACATCAGCACCGGAATGTTCGAGGGTGCGAAATCGGCTCCGCTGCTTCCGATCCTGAAGCCCGAGGACGTCGTCGACGAGGCCTGGAAGCACATGAAGAAGGGTTCGCCCTTCGTCATCCTGCCCAAGACCGTCATGCTCGGCGAGGCCTTCAAAGTGCTGCCGACAAGCGTGCGCGACTTCGTCGCAGGTCGCGTCCTCGGAATCTACAAGACGATGGACGACTTCACCGGACGCAAGTAGAGCTCCGCCCCCAACACCGAACGACTCAGCGCAGCAGGGACTTTCAGATGACTCTCGCACTCGTGGCACCGCAGACCGATACCAACCGATTCTCCGACGCAGTCGCCAACGCCGGCAGTAAATTGCTCTACCACGGGGTCGCGGATCTGCGACGGTCCCCGCGCACACTGATCGACCTCGGTCCGCAGCGTGCTGTGTATCGGTATCAGCCGACCGCAGAGGTGCGATCGGGACCCGTTCTTCTCGTCCCACCGCTCGCTGTCGCGGACACGTGCTTCGATCTGCGACGCGGGTGCAGCCTGGTATCGCACCTCGTCGACGGCGGCCGGGCAACGTACGTCGTCGACTACGGCCGGATCTCCTTCGACGACCGCCGCCTTGGCATGGAGCATTGGATCGACGACGTCCTTCCCGCAGCGATTCGGGCAGTCAGTGCCGATGCGGGCGGGCAGCCGGTGCATCTCGTGAGCTGGAGTCTCGGCGGTGTGTTCTGTCTGCTGACGGCAGCCGAGCACGCGGACTTGCCGATCGCGTCGATAACGCCGATCGCGAGCCCAGTCGATTTCCATGCGGTCCCGATGGCGGCGCCACTGCTTCCGGTCGCGAAACTGACCGGCGGAGCCATCCTCACACAGCTGACTCGATTGCTCGGCGGCGCACCGAAGCCCATGGTGCAGAGGGCATTCCAGCTCAGTAGCGTGACGAGATATCTGACCAAGCCATTGACCGTCGCCACCAACCTGCACGATCGCGACTTCCTCGCGCAGATGGAAGCCGTCGACGAATTCACTCGGAACATGACGGCGTACCCGGCACGCACGTTCGGGCAGATCTATCAACGTCTGTTCCGGCACAACGATTTGGCGGACGGCACACTCGTACTGTCGGCAGGCAGAATCATCCGACTCGCCGACGTCACCGTGCCGGTCCTCGTCGTGGCAGGAAAGGGAGACACCATCGCACCGCTCGCGTCGGTCAACCGGGTGGTCGACCTGCTCACGGGTTCACCACGTGTGCGCTCGCGGGTTGCCCCCGGTGGGCATCTCGGTGTGCTGACCGGCAGGGCTGCCCAGACATCGACCTGGGCCTACCTGGACGAATTCCTCGATGAGGTCTAGGGCGCTGCGGGCCTAGGTTCCGTGGCGCCCTGCGCCTGCCGCGAATCGACTTGCACCTTCGAAGGTCCCGTTTGCGAGAGAGATTGCGCCGTGGCGTAATTCGTTGAGGATGGCCTGGTCCTCGTCGAGTCCGTCTTGCTCGAGCAGCGACAGCCGATCCTGCCGCATACAGACCTGAGGAAGCGCGGCCAACTCGCGCCCGAGTTGTTGGGCCGCCGCCAGCGCGGTGCCCTTCGGAACCTTGCGATTGATGAGTCCGATTCGCAATGCTTCGTCTGCATCGACCGGTCTTCCGGTGAGAATCAGGTCCATCGCGACGCTGGTTCCGATCAACCGCGGCAACCGGACAGTGCCGCCATCGATCAGCGGCACACCCCAGCGCCGGCAGAAGACGCCGAGCACTGCGTCCTCTTCGGCGACTCGCAGGTCTGCCCAGAGCGCGAATTCGAGACCACCCGCGACGGCGTAGCCATTGATCGCTGCGATCACCGGCTTGCCGAGCCGCATGCGGGTCGGCCCCATCGGCCCGTCGCCGTCGGGGGCGAAGCGGTTGCCGCCACCCGAACTGATCGCCTTCAGATCGGCTCCAGCGCAGAAAGTTCCACCCTCACCGGCAAAGACTGCGACGGCGGCGTCCTCGTCCGCATCGAACGCCCGGAAAGCCGCTGCGAGTGCCTCTGCGGTCTCGCGATCGACCGCATTGCGCACCTCCGGTCGATTGATCGAGATCGTCGTGACCGGGCCGTCGTGGCTGACCAGCACTGTTGTCGCCATGTCAGGACTCGACTTTCGGTTCCGTCGCATCACGTGCTTCGAACTGCGCACGCTTCCAGTCGCCGTTGGGCTCGTCGCGCTCACGGACGGCTTCGCGGAAACCTACTGTGGCCGAGCGTAGTTGGAAGGCATAACCCTCGCGGGTGTGCCGCGAGACGCCGTCGAAGACGGTGCTGATCATCGCCGAGTTCGCGACGCCCTGCGCCAGCAGCACGCTGTTGAGTGCCAGCTTCGCCATCACCAACTGGTTGATCGGCATTCGCGAAATACGTTCCAGCAGTGCCTCGGTCCGCTCGTCGAGTTGGTCGGCGGGCGGCGCCTCGACCGCGAGACCCCACTCCTCCGCCTGTTTGCCCGTCAAACAGTCACCGGTGAACAGCAACCGTTTAGCGCGTTGGTCTCCGAGCCGATGTGCCCACATTCCCGCAGCGGGGATGCCCCACACCCGAGTCGGTGGGTAGCCGATCTTCGTGTCGTCGGCGCAGATGATCTGGTCGGCGTACAGCGCGATGTCTGTTCCACCCGCGATGGCGAAACCGTGGAGCTTGGCCACTGTCGGCTTGTTTGCGTGCAGCAGGCTGGCGAACCCCCGATTGAAGCGGCTCATCATGGCGTAGTCGACCATCGGATCCCACGTTCCCCATGGATTGTGGTTGCGGGCCTGCACCATCGGATCGAGGACAGTCCCCTCGGTGGAGGTCTGACCCGTCTCCGGATCCGCGCTGTTCTCTGCGAAGATCGACAGGTCGTATCCACCGCAGAAACCCTTGCCGCGTCCCGAGAGCACCATCACGTGGACCCGCGGATCCAGGTCGGCGCGTTCGACGGCAGCAGCGAGTTCGATCGGGGTATCCGCCGTGATCGCGTTGCCACGCTCGGGACGGTTGAACGTAATTCTTGCGATGCGATCGGTCACCTCGTAGGTGAGCGTGCGGTATTCGGTGCCGGGATCACGCTGGCTTCTGTCCGTGAACAGCGAATCCTTGCCTTCGGTGATGCCCTCGCGCCATGCCGCTGGACGCGTTCCG
The DNA here is from genome assembly GCF_016482825.1 of Antrihabitans stalagmiti. Classification (GTDB taxonomy): domain Bacteria; phylum Actinomycetota; class Actinomycetes; order Mycobacteriales; family Mycobacteriaceae; genus Antrihabitans; species Antrihabitans stalagmiti. Next base: position 684,184 of record NZ_JAEMNV010000001.1, read on the forward strand.
GAGTGGTGCTCGTAGTCGGGCACTGTTGTCCTCACTGCCGCAGTTCTTCGTGGGGCCGCGAGCTCCAGCTCGGCGACCACTAAGAAGTGAACTGCGATTCAGCTCTTGAGTCAAGGGCCGAGCGCGACATCCTTCGCCAGACGTGTCGCGCCGCGTCAGCGACCACGGACGGTGTCGTACCGATCGGCAAGTGGTTGCGCGGCATTCATCGCAGCGAGAGCATCGGCAAGCGCGACAGACTGATCTGGACTCAGCGCTTCGAACATCTCCGCCTGTACCGAATCGAGCAACGCCCGAATCCGGGGCAGCGTGATCTCGCCCTTCTCCGTCAGATCGATCAGATATCGCCTGCGATCACTGGGATGGCGGTGTCGTGCTGCTAGCCCCAAATTTTCCAGATCATCCAGTGTCGCAACGATTGTCGCGGGATCGACCCGCAAGTGCGCACCCACGTCGGCCTGCGACATTCGGCCATTGTCCTGCAACGCCTGAAGGGCGTTGTAATGGCGAACGCGCACACCGAGGCCGAGCAATCGGTCATCGGTCAACCGAGACGCAACCTGCCCGAGCTTGAGTAGTGCACAGATAGCGTGATCGGCCGCCGAGCCGGGCACCAACATCGCATCCGTCGCCACTGAACCACTCCCTGTCGTTGACATGATCGGTTTCAATGAACAGAATATTGACAAACAGGCCGATTTGTCCAACAGTATGTTTCACAAACGGTTGACCATGCATATCGAGCACCGGCCCATCGCGGCGACATCGGAGGACCACAATGACCCGTTCGATCATCTATCGCTCGATCGAACCCGGCCTGTCTGCTGCCGTCACCGAGCTCTACGAAGAGGCCAAAGCGAAGGTCGGCGACGAGGACCTTGCCCATATTCGCAATGTCGCCGCCTACTCACAGGCGATCAAAGAACGCAGCCGCGAACTTCTTCGCGACGGCGGTACCCCGGATTCGGTTCGTCGCGGTGCCGTGCAGTACGCGCTTCACATGCTGCTGGAATTCTCCGAACTCGGGCACAACATCCTGCACGGCAGCTACGACCACCTCGACGACGAACAATTCCATTCGGATCGCTGGCAATGGGACATCAACGCCGATCCGAACGAGTGGAAGGTGATGCACCACCAGAACCATCACCCGTTCACCAACATCGTCGACAAAGACCACGACCTCGGTTACATGGTGGCGCGGGTGCAACCGGGTCAAGACTGGCTCGCCCATCACGTCGCCCAACTTGCCTGGGTGCCGGGCGTTCTCCTGTCTCATATGTACTACTTCGGCTTCTATACGGCGTTCTCCGCTGCCCGAACCGAGGGCCGCCCCATTCTGCATCCGGCGACGGCGAAGGCGATGTCGACGGTGATTGCCGAACATGCCTGGCGGGACTACATTCGCGAACCGCTGTTAGCAGGTCCGCGATTTCTGCACACGCTGGTGGGAAATCACGTCGGGACGACACTCGGCACCGGATTCACGCTGCTGCTCGTTGCGCTCGAGCACCACACGCCCAACGTCGAGGTGTTTCACGATCCAGGTCCCGACGAAACCCCGGACCAGTACTACGAGCGGCAAATCCGTGCGACGACCAATTTCGACCGGTCTGCGCGCCTCGATTCGTGGTTGCAGAGCATGCTCGCCGACGTCGACTACCCGACCCCGCCCGACTTCGAAGTCTTCTACGGTGGCCTGGACACCCATCTGGAGCACCACCTTTTTCCCGACCTGCCGCCGAACCGCCAGCGCGAACTGCAGCAGGACGTTCGTGAGCTCTGCGCTCGATACGATCTGCCCTACAACACCTTTCCGTTCGCCGACCTGATCCCGTTCGCTTTGCGCCAACTGGCGATACTCGCCTTCCCAGTCGGCGAGCGGGAAGGACGCAACCCACTGCGACTACTGCGGGCACCGTTCGACACGGTGAAACGACTTGCCTACGGCGCTCGTTTCAAGCTGAATCCGGAGTCCCCGTACCTCGAAGCGCCGCGCTTCTTCGACGCCAAGGCAAAAGTACTGTCGTCGAAGGTTCACGCGGACGGCCAAGCGCGGTCGTTCAAGATCGCGCGGCCCCGCGGTTGGGACGACATCACCTGGGATGCAGGTGCATTCGTTTCGGTACGGGTCGAAGTCGGCGACGAGACGCTGGTCAGGCAGTACAGCTTGTTGAACGACAGCGCGGGTGCAGAGCATTTCGAAATCTGCGTCAAGCGGGTCCAAGACGGACGGGTATCGAACCACCTGAACCGCGCGGTTCGCTCCGGGCACCGGATAACGCTCGTCGGCCCGCCGACCAGCGTCGGACCGTTCGTGCTGAAGGAGCTGCCGAAGCGACCGGTCTTCGTCGCCGGCGGCGTCGGAATAACCCCTGTTCTCAGCATGATTCGCAAAATCGCGCGAGAGGCACCCGATACGGACGCGGTGTTGCTGTACTTCAACCGCGACGCCCGCTCGATCATCTTCGATCGAGAACTGCGCGATCTTGCAGCGCGCACCAATCTCCGCGTCCTCAATTTCTGTGACGAACAGCCACCTGCTCGACGCAAAGATATTCTGCAAGAGCGGATTTCGGCCGATCTGCTGCAGCGCTTCGTACCGGACATCGCCGAGCGTGACGTTTATGTGTGCGCCCCAGGTGCAGTCATCGATCTCGCACGGACTTTCTGCTCCGAACTAGGGCTGCCCGAGACTCGATTCCATACCGAATCGTTCGTCCCGCCCGCACTCGAACGGCCAAGCGAAGGAGCTGACGACTCGTACCGAGTCAAGTTCCGCCGCAGCGAGATCGAGCTGGACGTCGACGGTTGCACGACTTTGCTGGAGGCGGCACGCTCTGTCGGAATCGACGTGCCGTCCGGTTGCGAGCGTGGGTTGTGCAGAGCATGTGTCACCGGAAAGTTCCGTGGCGTAACACAACTCGACGAGTCCGGTGCCCAGCTCGCTCGGATCACAGTGTGCAACAGCCTTCCCCGATCCGACATCGAACTCGACCTCTAGCACCCGACTGCCCGACGACGCGAAGGTCATCATGATCGCAAGTCCACTGCCCCGCATCCCCTATGCCAAGGCAGCCAAAACTCTTCTGCGCCAGTCCGTACTCACCGTCGTCGACGAGCTCATCAGAAAGGACGGATGGGCGGCGACCAGCGTTGCGACCGTGGCGAATGCGACCGGGGTCAGTCGACAAACCATCTACAACGAGTTCGGCTCACGGCAGTCGATCGCCGAGGCGTACATCCTGCATCGACTTGATGTTCTGCTCGATGCCGTCTCGGCGAAAGTGCTCGGCAACCCGGACATCGAACATGGTTTCCGCGAAGCGTTCGAGCTCTTCTTCGACATGGTCGACGAGCCCGTCATACAAACAGTTCTCGCAGGCGATCGGTCGAATCTGATCGATCTCGTGAAGGTCGTGAACGAGCGCGCCACCGACCGACTCGCCGCCGTCATTCTGCGGGTTCGCCCACGAACGTCGGAAAGTGACGCAATCATTTTCGCCGACTCGTTGGCTCGCATCGCGGTCGCGCACGCCATGGCTCCGACACTTCCCCGTCCGGTCGCGATCGAACGCGTGGTGCGGCTTTCGACGGTCGTCCTCGACGCGCCTTAGACGGCTCCGCCGCTCGTGCGTCTTTTCGGAGGGCGGACCCACCAAAAAGACTCACGAGGCGCGGAGCGCCCTCGTCGATAGATCGTTCTACAGTTGATCGTTCTACAATCGGTGTTCCAGTTCTCGACTCCTTTAAGGACACCAGGTTGGCCGCCGATACCCGCACTCGAATCGTTGCCGCGACCTGCGAATTGTTCCGTCGCCAGGGTATGGCAGGCACCGGTCTCAAGCAGATCGCTCAGACCGCCAACGCACCGTTCGGTTCGATCTACCACTTCTTCCCTGGCGGCAAAGCCGAGCTGACCGAAGAGGTGATCCGGTCCTGGGGAGTCATGTACCGCAACCTGGTCGTGACCGTCTTTCAATCGTGCCCGGACCTCCCCACCGCAATCGAAGCCTCGTTCGCCGGAGCAGCCGAAAGCCTTGCGTTGACCGACTACGCAGACGGGTGCCCGGTTGCCACCGTCGCACTCGAAGTCGCGAGCACGGACGAGACCCTGCGAATCGCAACGGCAGACGTCTTCACAGATTGGGTCGACGTCGGTTCCGACCTCATTGCCTACACAGGCCTTCCGCCCGACGTGCGCCGCCGTCTGATGATCGGGTTCATCTCGAGCCTCGAAGGAGCTTTCGTTCTCAGCAGGTCGCTACGCAGCAAGGAGCCGCTCGAGGCGGCCGGGCATATGGTTCTGCAGTCCGCGCTGGCAACGTTGGCCGAACACGCTGCTCGCGCAGGGTGACCTGGAGAGTCGCCTAGGTTGGAGTCATGACGATGCAGAAAGGCTCGAACGTCGCTGTCCACGCTCGCGCCGTACGCGTAGAACTCGGTTGGCAATCAGGACAGGGCGTGCCGGATGCGGATGCGTCCGCGCTACTGCTCGCAGGCGGAAAAGTGCGGTCGGACAACGACTTCGTGTTCTACAACCAGCCGACGCACCCATCCGGTGCAGTCAACTACGACGGCAAGAACCGCGGACAGACCGTAGTGGACGCACTGTCCATCGCGCTCGATCGGACCGAACCCGCAATCGACACCATCGTGATCGCAGCATCGGCCGACGGCGGCAACTTCGGACAGTTCACGGGCCTCTACGTTCGAGTGATCGACGCAGCCAACGGTGCCGAAGTCGCCCGGTTCGACAGCACAGGCGCCACAACGGAGACCGCATTTGTACTCGGCGAGCTCTACCGTCGTCAGGGCGGCTGGAAATTTCGCGCCGTCGGCCAGGGCTATGCCTCCGGACTCGCCGGTCTGGCAACAGATTTCGGAATCTCCGTCGACGACGAACCACCCCCGCCACCCCCGCAGCAGCACTACGCTCCCCCGCCGCCGATGGATATGAACAAGATCTCCCTGACGAAGACCGCACCCGCCGTATCGCTGACGAAACAGGGGGCAACCTCCGGCGTGATGCGGATCAATCTGAATTGGAGCGCACGCCCGGGTGCAGCGAAGGGCATGTTCGGAAAGCGCAGGAGCGGAGCCGATCTCGACCTCGATCTGTGCTGCCTGTGGGAGTTGATGGACGGCACCAAGGGATGTATTCACGCACTCGGCGACTTCGGAGCGCTCGACCGTGCGCCGTACATCATGCTCGACAAGGACGACCGCACCGGTGGCAACGTGAGCGGCGAGAACCTCGACATCAATCTCGACTTCACCGGTCACTTTCGGCGGATCCTCGTGTTCGCCGAATTATACGAAGGCGCAGAGGATTTCCGCGGAGTCGAGGCAACTGCGACCCTGTATCCGGTCAACTCCGCGCCCATCGAAATGAGCATGAACGACTGTCACGATGCGTCGAGGGACGCCGTCCTCGCCGTAATCGAGAACATCAACGGAGAGCTTGTCGTACGACGTGAAGGTGTGTTCGTCCTGCCACCCGCGGGCCGACCGCGGTGGGGCAAGCAATCGGTCGACGAGGCGTACCGGTGGGGTCTGAATTGGGTTGCAACGAAGGGCAAGGGCTAGGGCGCCCGCTTCAGCTTTCGCCAGCCACCGGCGCGGTTGTTCGCAATGATCTGTGCGAACATTGCGCCGAGGGCACGGGTCTCGACTTCTTGACCCTGCCAATAGGCGACCGTGCGTGCGGTCTTGTTGTCGTGGCCTGCCGTGATGATGCCGTCTGGATCAGGAACGATGCCGCCGTCGTAGAGAAAAATGTTCACGTGGTCCTTCGTTGCCAGGAGCGCGCAGATATTGCCCTGCAGCACGAAGTAGGGCTGGACCGTCCGTTTGATCGTCTCCTCGACCTCGGCATCGGTCGCATGCACCAGGTCGCGCACTGTTCGGCAGATGTCTTGCTGCCAGTCCGGCAAGCCGTCGATGTAGGTGTCGACTCGTTCGTCACGCTCGTAGGTCATGAACTGCCCTTTCCTTGAATCGGCACGGAACCGCAATCTTCCTGCACTGCTTGCGCTTTGGTGCGAAGGAACCGCTGTTGCGGAATGCTCGCCGCCAGTTCCGCCGCTGCGAGGTAGGCAGCCCGCGCACCCGCGGAATCACCGACCTGCTCCAACAAATGCGCTCGAACCGCGTGCAGACGATGGTCGTGTGCGACTCGGTTGTCGTCGGCGAGCTCGTCGATGCGAGCCAGACCCGCGACAGCGCCATGCACCATCGACATTGCGACCGCGTGATTGAGCGCCAACATCGGATTGTCGGAACCACTCAGCAGCAGCTCGTACAACGCTACGATCTGCGGCCAGTCGGTCGCGTCGAACGACGGTGCCTCGTCGTGCACCGCCGCGATGGCAGCTTGCAGTTGAAACGGCCCTGTCACACCACGCGGCAGTGCGGAGGTGATCAGGCCGATTCCCTCGGCTATGTAGTCCGAGTTCCACAACGCCCGGTCCTGGTCCGCCATCGGAATCAGCTCCCCTGTCGGTCCGATGCGAGCAGGCCTGCGCGCGTCGGTGAGCAACATCAACGCCAGCAGACCGGTCACCTCGCTGTCGTCGGGAAGCAGCGCATGCGCCAACCGCGCCAGCCGAATCGCCTCGGTCGACAGCTCGACGCGATAAAGACTTGTGCCGGCAGTACTGGCATAACCTTCGTTGAACACGAGATACAGCACCTGCAGCACGGCGCCGAGCCGTTCCGCTCGCTCGGCCGGCGGCGGCAGGCGAAAGGGCACCCCGCTCGTTTTGACGCTCTGCTTCGCGCGGGTGATGCGGCGCGTCATCGTCGCCTCCGGCACCAGAAATGCGCGAGCAATCTCGCCCGCGGTAAGCCCACCGACCGCTTTCAACGTCAAAGCGATCTGCGACGACGGTGACAACGACGGGTGACAGCACATGAACAGCAGCACGAGGGTGTCGTCGGCGTCGGCATTCGGCCGGTCGGCGGCCGGAGCAAGCCAATCTCCCGGCAACGCCCGCTGCACGACCGTATCTTCGCGACGACGGCGAGCTTGTTCGCTGCGCAACAGATCGGTGAGCCGCCGCGACGCGACGGTGATCAACCAACCGAGCGGGTTGTCGGGGGTCCCTTCGCTCGGCCATTGCGTCGCCGCCGCAAGCAACGCCTCCTGCACGGCGTCCTCCGACGTGTCGAAATGACCGAATCGGCGAACGAGGGCACCGAGTACCTGCGGCGCCAGGCGACGCAGTAGGTCCTCGTCCATGGCTCCTGACACCGCCTGTCGGATCCCCTGTTCGTATTCACCGTCACGGGCAACTTCGGTAACAACTGTTGCATCTGCGAACAAAGTTACGCATGGTGCGCCGGAAATCGTGGATACTGCTTCAGTGACGCTGACCAAACGTACCTGTTCTTCCGTCATCTCGACGGTGCTGCTGGCTCTCGCAGGCTTGCTGGTCGCGACCCCGGTGACGAGCAACGCGGCACCCCCCGACTGGCGCTACACGATGGTCGCTTTCAGCAACGTGAGCGACCGGGACCTGGATGTGTACGAGTCGAGCGACGGTAGCCAATTCCAGCCTGTTCGACTGTCGGCCTATCGGCCCCAGTCCGGAGTTGTGCGTGACCCGAGCATCTTCCGGCACACGGACAGCGCGTACTACGTCACCTACACAACGGTGGACGGAGCCAATATCGGCTTCGCGCGCAGCACCGACCGCGTCAACTGGACGCCGATGGGCTCGTGGCCGGTCCCGTTCTGCTGCTTCCTGATGCCGGGTACGGGCGATGGCAAAGGCCCTGTGAACCCGTTCTTCTCGGGGTCTGCCGGATTCAAGGACGGACCGTCGCTCTCGCCGTTCACCACCAAGGCCTGGGCGCCCGAATGGTTCGTCGACGGCGACCGCGTCAGTGTCATCCTGTCTATGTCGACCGGTGGCGGATTCGTGCCGTATCTGATGACGGCGCTCGACCCATCGCTGCGACTGTGGGGTCTGCCGGTTCCGCTTGCCGGGATCGGCGCGGACCACATCGACACCACCGTGGTCAAGGTGGGAGCCACCTATCACGCGTTCACCAAGAACGAGACCAAGAAGGTGATCCAACATGCGGTCGCGCCGTCGGTGACGGGACCCTATTCGTATGTCCCTGACGGAAATTGGGGCTCGATGCTGGAGGGCCCCGCAGTCGTTCAGTTGCCGAACGGCACGTGGCGGATATATCTCGACGCGTACACCGAAGGGAAATACCTCTACTCCGACAGCACGGATGGACTGCAAACGTGGTCGCCCGTGCAAGAAGTTGCCGGTCTGTCCGGGACGGTGCGTCATTTCGGCGTGATGCGGGAACCCGCATAACCGACTGCGAGTTCACTGCGCCCCTGGACGTTCGAGCAAATCGACCAGCTTCCGAGGCGCAAGCACGCAGTAGCTTTCGGTGAGCAGTTCGGCGACCTCGTCCCAATCGGAGTTCTCGTCGAGAATCATGCCGACGATGTTGGGAAACCAGACCGGACGGAAGAACGGATGCCCCGCTCGGCCGAGCACGTCGAGTTCGATTCCTTGGGAACGGAAGGTGACCAGGCTGATCGGCCCGTCGTTGCCTGCAGCCTTCGCATAGGCCTGCGGCCAGCCGCCGTCGACAGCGAGCACGTGCGCGAAGGTGTGGCTGCGGACTTTCCACCGAGTCCCGACCCAAGCTCGCTCTTCGATCACGTCGGGTAGCGCCGAACACGCCGCGCGGATCTTCGCGACGATCTGGTGCGGAGCTTCGCCCGCAGGGGCGTCTCCGCCAGGCCCCGAACCAGCGACTTTCTCGTCCGTCGACCGATTTTTCACCGACACTCCCCGGTAGCGGTTGTTGTTTCGAGCAACGCTACTCGAGCCCACCGACACGTTCGAATGTTCTGGTCAGATGTTCGCGAGCGGGCTTTCGTCCAAACGATCCAGGAGGTCCGCCACGTCGTCGTACACGGCGGCTGCCCCTGCGTCACGCAATTCTGCCTCCGAGACGCCCCCGGAGCGGACCCCGACGAATCGAACGCCCGCTTCGACACACGCCTTCGCATCCCAGATCGTGTCGCCGATGAAAACCGCGGCGTCTGCCTCGACGCCGGCCTTCTCCAACGCGACCGCAACGATGTCGGGCCGTGGTTTTGCGGTGCCGACGTCTTCGCTCGACGTCACTGCCGAAACGTGCTCGTCGACATCGAGAACCTCGCGCAGCGTCGTCAGCTCGTCCTCCGGCGCCGACGTTGCCAACACCACTACCGCTTCTCCGGCGGCGACCCGACGAACGAGGTCACGTGCACCGGCGAAGGCAGCCAATTGTCCGGAACTTTCGCGGTAGTACTTCGAATGCAGGTCCTGCGCGCGCTCCTTGAGGTCGTCGCTCTCACCTTCGAGCAACGAATCGATCAGCAACGACCCGTCCATACCGATCGAGCGATGGACCCGCCACGACGCAACGCCTACGCCTACCTCGACGAAGGCACGCGACCAGGCGGCGATGTGCACGTAGTTGGAGTCGACGAGCGTGCCGTCGATGTCGAACAGCACTGCGCGCGGGGGCGTCGAGGTTGGCATAACAGCTGGATACCCGCCGTCACGACCTGCAATCAGGACAGCGGCGAAACGATGCACAAACGCATCAGTAGCGTTGAGGCATGCGGACCCTGCTCAGCGTCTTTCGATCCGCGTTGGTCGACCCGGTCGAACGCGATCATCACCAGCCCGATCGCGACTTCCGTCGACGACGCATCGTTGTCGCCATCACCCTCGTCCTCGGTGCGACGTTGCTTGCAGTGTCATTGTCGACCGAACCTGGCGAGTTCGCGTTCTATCCGCTGACCATCGGACTCGCTGCCGTGTGGATCATCGGTGGCTTCGTCTCCGGGCCACTGCACGCCGGCCGGATCGACGCGTTCGGAACCCTGCGCAGGCCCATCGTGACCCCCATCGTCATCGGACTCGCCCTCGGCGGCGTTTTCGTCGTCGGCGGTCTTGTCGTTCGCGAGATCCCGGTGCTTCGCGACATCGTCTCGAGCGTGCTCGCGCACGCCGAACTCGGCTCCCTGCCGTTGATCGTTTTCATCACCCTTCTCAACGGCGTCGCCGAGGAAGTCTTCTTCAGGGGCGCCCTGTTCGCTGCGGCAGGAAAGGCGCACCCGGTAGCCATTACCACTGTCATCTATACGGTTGCCACACTCGCCACGGGAAACCCGATGCTCGCTTTCGCCGCCATACTGCTCGGCCTGGTAGTCGGTCTACAGCGACGCGCATCGGGTGGAATCCTGGCGCCGATCCTCACCCATGTTGCCTGGTCGGCCGTCATGGTTCTGGTACTTCCTCCGCTGTTTCGCTGAGCACACCCAGGAGCGAGCTACCCTCGAACATGGCCGACTATCCGAGCTTGCTTGTACCGGTCGATCACATCGAGCCGGTGCCACGACGGATCAGAGCGGTCTTCGCCGACCGCGTCGTCGTCGACACCACCGCCGCGAAATACGTGTGGGAGTGGCCGTCGTATCCCCAGTACTACCTTCCGCTCGCCGACGTGGATCAGGAAGCGCTGGTCGACGAGCGACACACCCAGCGACTACGCCGCGGTATCGCGCGAGTGCACGGCCTCACAGTCGGCGAGGTGTCGCGTCCCTCGTGCGCTCGGGTCTTCACGGAGGAATCCTTGGCGGGATTAGCAGGAATGGTCCGTTTCGATTGGGCCGCGATGGACTCCTGGTTCGAAGAGAACGAAGAGGTTTTCGTCCATCCTCGCTGCCCGTACACCCGCGTCGATGCGCTCCGCTCGTCGCGACTGGTTCGGATCGAGCTAGGCGGCGTCGTCCTGGCCGAATCGTCCTCTCCCGTACTGGTATTCGAGACCGGACTACCCACTCGCTATTACTTCGATCGCACCGATGTCAACTTCGACCGGTTGCTACCGAACGGTTCGGAAACCGGCTGCCCGTACAAGGGCATCACCTCCGGATACTGGTCCGCGCACATCGGCGGCACGATGCACCACAACGTGGCCTGGACGTACAACTTTCCGACTCGGCAACTGCAACCCATCGCCGGCCTCGTCGCCTTCTACAACGAACACGTGGACACGTTCGTCGACGGAACCGAAATTCCCCGCCCGGTAACCCATTTCACCTAGCGAAACACCGGGTGCAGTGGTCCGATCCCTACGGGCCAAATTAACAAGCACTCATGCTTGCTTTTTTCTTCGTCGGCTGTGAAGCTAGCTACGACCGACGATGGCAAGGAGTTTGCAACGTGGCAGATCTAGATGCGGTCCTGGCAGATCTGGCGGCCGAGGGCGCCGATCTCGACGAACTGGTAAACGGTGCCGACGCCGGAACCTGGGCCAAGGAAACGCCCGCAGCCGGATGGACGATCGCACACCAGATCGCCCATCTCGCCTGGACCGACGAGGTCTCGATCATCTCCGTGACAGATCCGGAGAGCTTCAAGGCAGTCGTCAAGAATGCCTGGGAAAAGCCGACGACCTTCGTCGACGACGCGGCCGAAGAACTTGCGGAGATACCTACCCCCGAGCTGCTCGAACGCTGGCGAGCCAGCCGAAAAGACCTGATCACCGCGCTGTCCGGCGTTGTACCCGGCCGCAAGCTGGACTGGTTCGGGCCGCCGATGAGCGCGGCGTCGATGGCGACCGCTCGCATCATGGAGACCTGGGCACACGGCCAGGACGTCGCGGACACGGTCGGCGTCAGGCGCTCCCCCACCGCCAGGTTGAAGCACGTCGCGCACATCGGAATCAGGGCTCGCAACTTCGCCTACAGCCTGCACAACGAGACACCTCCTACCGACGAGTTCAGGGTCGAACTTCTCGCGCCCGATGGCACAACCTGGACCTGGGGGCCGGAAGACGCCGCACAACGTGTCACCGGACCCGCACTCGACTTCTGCCTGCTCGTCACCCAGCGCCGCCACCTCGACGACCTCGCCGTCGAAGCAGTCGGACCCGACGCAACTCATTGGCTGAGCATCGCTCAGTCGTTCGCCGGCGCACCGGGAACCGGACGCGCCCCAGGACAATTTGCACAGGAGACCGCCCAAGCATGAGCTCACTGGCCACCGACCCAGACCTGATCAGAATCGGCAACTGTTCCGGCTTCTACGGCGACCGCATCAGCGCGATGCGCGACATGCTCGAAGGCGGCGAACTCGACGTCCTGACCGGCGACTATCTCGCCGAACTCACCATGCTGATCCTCGGCCGCGACCGAATGAAGGATGCAGGCCTCGGTTACGCGAAGACCTTCGTTCGCCAATTCGAAGACTGCCTCGGCCTCGCGCTCGACCGAGGTGTGCAGATCGTCGTCAACGCGGGAGGTCTCAACCCGGCAGGTCTCGCCGTCAGATTGCGGGAAGTATCGGACAAGCTGGGACTTCCGGCAACGATCGCGCACGTCGAAGGCGACGATCTCACCGGTCGAGCAGCCGAACTCGGACTCGGCTCGCCGCTGACTGCGAATGCCTACCTCGGTGCGTGGGGAATCGTGGCGTGCCTCGATGCGGGCGCCGACGTCGTCGTCACCGGCCGCGTGACCGACGCGTCCGTCGTCGTCGGACCGGCCGCTGCCCACTTCGGTTGGGGCCGTTCCGATTACGACCAACTCGCGGGAGCGGTCGTCGCAGGCCACATCATCGAGTGCGGTACGCAGGCCACGGGCGGAAACTATTCGTTCTTCCAAGAAATTGCCGATCTCACCCGGCCCGGCTTCCCGATCGCCGAGATCCGACGCGATGGCAGCAGCATCATCACCAAGCACGACAACACCGGCGGCGCTGTCACCGTCGACACCGTCGAAGCGCAGTTGATGTACGAGATCCAAAGCGCCCGTTACGCGGGACCTGACGCCACCGCGCGTATCGACTCGATACAGCTCAGCCAGGACGGACCCGATCGGGTTCTCGTCACCGGCGTCCGAGGCGAGGCTCCTCCACCGCAGCTCAAGGTCTCGTTGAATACACTCGGGGGGTTCCGCAACGAGATGGAATTCATCCTCACCGGACTCGACATCGAGGCCAAAGCCGAACTGGCACAGAAGCAATTGGAATCGTGGCTGACCGTTCGACCGGCCGAACTCGACTGGACGCTTGCACGGCTGGATCGTCCGGACGCAGACACCGAAGAACGGGCAAGTGCGCTGCTGCGGTGTGTTGTTCGTGATCCGGATCCGAACAAGGTCGGCAGATCGTTTTCCAGCGTCGCGGTCGAACTCGCACTCGCGAGCTACCCGGGCTGCAGCTTCACCGCCCTACCTGGAAACGGTTCGCCCTACGGCATTTTCACGCCCGGCTACGTCGACGCCGCCGAGGTTCCACACGTCGCCGTGCACGCCGACGGGACGCGCGTCGCCATCGAAGCGGCGGCGGAAACCCGCGCCCTTGCCGACGTCCCCGAACCCGAGTTGCCGGAACCGCTGCCCACAGGCACAACCAAGAATGTGCCACTCGGCACGATCGCCCTTGCTCGTAGTGGTGACAAGGGCGGAAACGCGAACATCGGCGTCTGGGTCCGGACCGACGCGCAATGGCGCTGGTTGGTGCACACACTGACGACGGACGAGGTGCAGCGACTGTTGCCCGAAACGGCGTCGCTGCGCGTGACTCGTCATGTGCTGCCCAACCTTCGTGCCGTCAATTTCGTCGTCGAAGGTCTGCTCGGCAAAGGCGTTGCCTACCAAGCTCGTTTCGATCCCCAAGCAAAGGGACTCGCAGAATGGCTGCGGTCTCGCAATATCGACATCCCCGAGGAGCTACTGGCGTGAGTCTGTGGACAAACACGGTCTGGGAAAGCCCAGAGCGACAAGAACTTCGCTCGACCGTCCGACGCTTCGTCGAGCGTGACATCCTTCCCGATCTCGACGCGTGGGAACGCGACGGCGAGTTGCCCCGCGAACTGCACAAGAAGGCAGGCGCGCTCGGACTTCTCGGCATCCAGTTCCCGGAGTCGGTCGGCGGCGCCGGTGGCGACGCCATCGATGCGACGATCGTGTGCGAGGAAATGCATCAGGCCGGCGCCTCGGGTGGTCTGTTCGCGTCGCTGTTCACCTGCGGAATCGCTGTGCCGCACATCATCGCATCGGGAAACACCGACCACATCGAACGCTGGGTGAAGCCGACACTCGCCGGTGAGAAGATCGGATCGCTGGCAATCACCGAGCCGGGCGGCGGCTCCGATGTCGGACATCTGACGACGACGGCCAAGCTCGACGGCGATCACTACATCGTCAACGGCTCCAAGACCTACATCACCTCCGCGACCCGAGCCGACTACGTCGTCACCGCGGTCCGCACCGGCGGACCCGGCGCAGGCGGCGTTTCGCTGCTCGTTGTCGAAGCAGGCACGCCCGGCTTCACGGTGGCACGCAAGCTCGACAAGATGGGGTGGCGCTGCTCCGACACCGCCGAACTGTCCTACGTCGACGTTCGAGTACCGGCGAGCAACCTGGTCGGCCCCGAGAACAGTGGGTTCGCCCAGATCGCAATGGCTTTCGTCAGCGAACGGGTCGGCCTCGCCGCGCAGGCGTACGCAAGTGCCCAGCGTTGCCTCGACCTCACCCTTGCCTGGACCCGCGATCGCGAAACCTTCGGTCGGCCGCTGATCAGCAGGCAGGCAGTGCAAAACACCGTCACCGAGATGGCACGCCGAATCGACATCGCGCGGGTCTACACCCGCACGATCGCAGAACGTGCAGCCCTTGGCGAAACCGACCTGATCGCCGAAGTCTGCTTCGCAAAGAACACCGCCGTCGAATCGGGCGAATGGGTTGCGAACCAGGCAGTACAGCTCTTCGGCGGTCTCGGCTACATGCGCGAATCCGAGGTCGAACGCCAGTTCCGCGACATGCGGATCATCGGAATCGGTGGCGGCACAACGGAGATTCTCACCGGACTCGCAGCCAAGCGATTGGGCTACCAATCATGACGACACTGCGGTCCACCCTCGATGCGCGCTCGCCCGAATACTCGGAGGCGGCCGAGGCCATGGTGACCAAGCTCGCCGAGGTCGAAGGCGAATTCGCCAAAGCGATCGACGGCGGCGGACCGGAGAAGCTGGCGCGGCATCGCAAGCGGGGCAAGCTCACCGCTCGCGAACGTATCGACCTGCTCGTCGACGAGGACTCGCCGTTCCTGGAACTGTGCCCACTTGCGGCATGGGGCAGCGACTTTCACGTCGGCGCAAGCGTGGTTGCCGGGATCGGCATCGTCGAGGGCGTCGAATGCATGATCGTCGCACCGGACCCGACCGTCCGCGGCGGCACCTCCAACCCGTGGACGCTGCGTAAAACGCTGCGGGTCAACGACATCGTTCGGGCCAATCGGCTGCCGGTGATCTCGCTGGTCGAGTCGGGTGGCGCGGATCTGCCGACGCAGAAAGAGGTGTTCGTTCCCGGCGGGCAGATGTTCCGTGACCTGACCCAGCTGTCGGCAGCCGGAATCCCTACGATCGCACTCGTTTTCGGTAACTCGACAGCGGGTGGTGCCTACATCCCCGGCATGTCCGATCACATCGTGATGATCAAGGAACGGTCCAAGGTCTTCCTCGGCGGACCGCCGCTGGTCAAGATGGCGACCGGTGAGGAATCCGACGACGAATCGCTCGGCGGCGCCGAAATGCACGCTCGCGTATCGGGTCTCGCCGACTACTTCGCCGTCGACGAGGCCGATGCAATCAGGATCGGTCGCTCCATCGTGAAGCGACTCAACTGGAAGAAGCAGGGTCCGGCGCCGCGTGCGGAAGTTATCGAACCGCTCTACGACAGCGAAGAATTGGTCGGCATCGTCCCGTCGGACCTGAAGGTTCCCTTCGATCCACGCGAGGTTATCGCCCGCGTGGTCGACGGTTCCGATTTCGACGAGTTCAAGCCGCTCTACGGTGGCAGCCTCGTCACCGGCTGGGCCGAACTGCACGGATATCCGATCGGCATCCTTGCGAACGCGCGGGGTGTGTTGTTCTCGGAAGAAGCACAGAAGGCAACCCAGTTCATCCAGTTGGCCAATCGCTCCAACACACCACTGTTGTTCCTGCACAACACGACCGGCTACATGGTCGGCAAGGAGTACGAGCAGGGCGGCATCATCAAGCACGGCGCGATGATGATCAACGCGGTGTCGAACTCGACGGTCCCACATCTCTCCGTGCTGCTCGGCGCGTCCTACGGCGCCGGCCACTACGGAATGTGTGGTCGCGCCTTCGATCCGCGCTTCGTATTCGCCTGGCCGAGCGCCAAGTCCGCCGTCATGGGCGGCGCGCAATTGGCGGGCGTGATCTCCATCGTCAGCCGCGCGGCCGCCGAAGCACGCGGCAAGCCGTTCGACGAGCAGGCCGATGCAGGTATCCGTGCCATGGTCGAAAACCAGATCGAGGCGGAATCCCTACCGATATTCATGTCCGGACGAATCTATGACGACGGCGTGATCGACCCCCGCGACACCCGAACCGTGTTGGGAATGTGCCTCTCCGCCATTCACAATGCCCCGATCAAAGGCGCCGAGGGCTTCGGCGTCTTCCGAATGTGAGGGCAGCTGTCATGACCGATCGAACTGCGATCACATCCGTCCTCGTTGCCAATCGCGGCGAAATCGCCCGACGCGTCTTCGCGACCTGTCGACGAATGGGACTCGGCACAGTTGCCGTGTTCTCCGACGCCGACGCCGACTCGCCCCACGTTGCCGAGGCCGACGCGGCAATTCGTCTGCCTGGCAACACACCCGGTGAGACCTACCTGCGCGCCGACGCCATCATCGCCGCAGCGCGTGCAGCCGGCGCCGACGCGATCCATCCCGGTTACGGCTTCCTCTCCGAAAACGCCGACTTCGCCAAAGCCGTTCTCGACGCGGGTCTCGCCTGGATCGGTCCGCCGGTCAAGTCGATCGAATCCATGGGCTCCAAGGTCGAGTCGAAGAAGATGATGGACGCCGCGGGTGTTCCCGTCCTCGCCGAACTCGACCCGTCCGAGGTCACCGAGAAGCACCTCCCTGTGCTGATCAAGGCTTCGGCGGGCGGTGGTGGTCGCGGCATGCGTGTCGTGCGTGACCTCGCCGATCTGCAGGACGAACTGGAAGCCGCACGCAGAGAGGCGGGTTCGGCGTTCGGCGATCCGACCGTGTTCTGCGAGCGTTATCTCGAGACCGGGCGGCACATCGAAGTCCAGGTCATGGCAGACACCCATGGCACCGTCTGGGCTGTCGGCGAGCGTGAGTGCTCGATCCAGCGACGCCACCAGAAGGTCGTCGAAGAGGCGCCGTCGCCACTGGTCGAACGCACCCCGTACATGCGTCAGCGCCTGTTCGAAGCGTCCCGGCTCGCTGCCGAGGCGATCGGCTACGAAGGTGCGGGCACAGTCGAGTTTCTCGCCGACGAGGAAGGCGAGTTCTTCTTCCTCGAGATGAACACCCGACTGCAGGTCGAGCATCCGGTCACCGAGGCGACGACCGGTCTCGACCTCGTCCGGTTGCAACTGCAGGTCGCGGCAGGACGCGCACTACCTCCCGAGCAACCGCCGCTACGTGGGCACTCCATCGAGGTCCGCCTCTATGCCGAGGATCCAGCGCACGACTGGCAACCACAAAGCGGGACGGTTCACAAGATCGATATCCCCTCTACCGCCGTCGAATTCGGCGCCCTGACCGAGGCGGCCATCCGGCTCGACTCCGGCGTCGTCGATGGATCCGTGGTCGGGGTGCACTACGACCCGATGTTGGCGAAGGTCATCTCCTACGCGGAGACGCGGGACGAGGCAGCTCATCTGCTGGCATCGGCGTTGGCGCGTGCCCGGATTCACGGCCTCGTCACCAACCGCGATCTACTCGTTCGCGTGCTGCGACACCCGGCGTTCCTCGCGGGCGATACCGACACCGCGTTTTTCACCACCCACGGCCTGGCAGAGTTGGCCCGTCCGCTCACGACCCCCGACGACGAGCAATTGTCAGCTGTCGCAGCGGCTCTCGCGGATGCGGCTGCCAACCGAGCAGCGGCCCGCGTCGTCGGTCGGCTACCTGGCGGCTGGCGCAACCTACCGTCGCAGGCGCAGGTCAAGTCCTACGAGAGCCGCACCGGCGGAGCCATCGACGTTCGGTATCGAACGACACGCACGACCATCGAGGTCGAGGGTCACGACGGCCTCTCGGTCGTCGAGGCAACCCCGAATCGGGTTGTACTCGACCTGCCGGGTGAACACGGACCGGTGCGCCGCATATTCGACATCGCCAGGTACGGCGACCTCGTGTGCGTCGATTCGGCGCTCGGCCCGGTCGCACTGACTCGAACACCACGATTCGTCGATCCTGCGTCGCAGGTTGCTGCCGGATCGTTGCTTGCGCCCATGCCGGGCAACGTGATTCGCCTCGGCGCGAAAGCCGGCGACACCGTCGAGGCAGGTCAGCCGATTCTCTGGCTGGAGGCGATGAAGATGGAACACAAGATCGTCGCGCCGGCAGCCGGCATCGTCACAGAGCTCAATGTGACAGTCGGACAGCAGGTAGAGGTCGGCGCCGTGCTGGCCGTAGTGGACGACTCACCGCCAGTCACAGACAAAGACACCGCAGGACCCGAAAACACCGAGGAGACAAAATGAGCTTCATCGAAACCGAAGAGCAGAAGGAACTGCGGGCAGCCGTAGCCAAGCTCGGTGAGAAGTACAGCTACCGCGACTACGTTCTGCCCAAGGCACGTCGGGGCGAGCCACTCAGCGAGTTGTGGGACGAAGCAGGCAAACTCGGCTTCCTGGGCGTGAACCTGCCGGAAGAGTACGGCGGCGGCGGTGCGGGCATCTACGAGTTGGCACTTGTCCAGGAAGAGATGGCGGCCAACGGCGCCGGTCTGCTGCTCGTCGTGGTGTCTCCAGCAATCTGCGGCACCATCATCGGCAAGTACGGCACGGACGACCAGAAGTCGAAGTGGCTCCCCCGTCTCGCCGACGGAACGACGAAGATGGCCTTCGGTATCACCGAACCCGACGCAGGCTCCAACTCTCACCAGATCACGACGACGGCACGTCGCGACGGCGAAGACTGGATCCTCAACGGTCGCAAGGTATACATCTCCGGTGTCGATCAGGCCGAAGCCGTCCTCATCGTTGCACGCACCGAGGACTCGAAGACGGGCAAGCTGAAGCCGGCACTGTTCATCGTTCCGACCGATGCCGAGAACTTCATCGCACAGCAGATGGAAATGGACATCATCGAGCCCGACCATCAATTCACGCTGTTCCTCGACGACGTTCGCCTGCCCGCCGACGCACTTGTCGGCAAGGAGGACGCGGCACTGATGCAGTTGTTCGCCGGTCTCAATCCGGAACGAATTCTCGGCGCCGCAATGGCCATCGGCATGGGACGGTACGCACTCGCGCGCGCCGTGGAATACGCCAACGAGCGCACCGTGTGGAAGACGACAATCGGTGCACACCAGGGTATCTCGCATCCACTCGCGCAGATCAAGATCGAGCTCGAGCTCGCCAAGGTGATGATGCAGAAGGCCGCAACGCTGTACGACAGCGGCGACGACTTCGGTGCGGCCGAGGCCGCGAACATGGCAAAGTACGCCGCCGCCGAGGCCAGCATCCGAGCTCTCGACCAGGCAATTCAGACCCATGGCGGCGCAGGCCTCACCAAGGAGTACGGCCTGGCGTCGATGCTCGCGGCCGCGCGAATCGGGCGCCTCGCACCGGTGAGCCGAGAGATGGTGCTGAACTTCGTCGCACAGCATTCGCTCGGACTGCAAAGGTCGTACTGATGACAGCGACCGAAACGGCACCGTATGTCCGCTACGACGTAGCGGCCGGCATCGCAACGATCACTCTCGATTCGCCGCACAATCGAAATGCGATATCGAGCCGTCTCGTCAAGGAACTGCTCGCCGGTCTCGCGGCGGCACGCGACGACGCCGACGTGCGTGCTGTCGAGCTCACCCACACCGGCAATACCTTCTGTGCAGGTGCGGATCTGAGCGAAGCCAGTACTGCAGCAACTGATCCTGCAACGGCCGCCAGCGAGCGGACGAGTTCGATGATCGGCCTGCTTCGAGCGATCGTCGAACTTCCGAAACCGGTCGTCGGTCGGATCGACGGGCACGTCCGCGCAGGCGGTATGGGGCTGGTCGGTGCCTGCGACATCGTCGTCGCAGGACCGGCAAGTACGTTCGCGCTCACCGAGGCGCGCCTTGGGCTCGCCGCATCGATCATCTCCCTGACGGTGCTCCCCCGTTTGTCGTCGCGAGCGTCGAGCCGCTACTTCCTCACCGGTGAGAAGTTCGGCCCCGAAGAGGCCGAAAAGCTCGGGCTCATCACAATTGCCGCCGACAACGCAGAGTTCACAGTCGCCACGATTCTCGGTGAATTGCGCAAGAGTTCGCCCCAGGGACTCGCCGAATCGAAAGCGCTGACGACTGCGGCCGTCCTCGCGGACTTCGACTCGTCGGCAGATAGGCTGGCGGCCCAATCGGCGAGACTGTTCGGTACAGCGGAAGCGATGGAAGGCATGACCGCCTTTCTGCAGCGACGGCAGCCGAGCTGGGCCCAGTAGCAGAGACGGAGGTGGATGGCGTGACGACCGTACGAGAACCCAAACAAGACCGCAGTCGCGCCACCCGCCAACGACTGCTCGAATCGACCATCGTGTGTTTGGCCGAAATGGGCTGGGGTGCAACAACAGTTGCCGTCGTAGCTGAGCACTCGGGCGTTTCTCGCGGCGCTGCCCAGCACCACTTCCCCACGAGGGAAGATCTCATCACCGCTGCGCTCGAGCACATGTTCGACTCTCGCATGCAACAGGCGGTAGCGGCGGCGGCATCGGCACCTGCGGTCCAGAAGACCGAAGCCGTGCTGACCGGGCTCATGGAGTACTTCACAGGACCCTTGTTCAAAGCCGCAGTCCAGGTGTGGACCGCCGCAGCTGCGGACCCGCTCCTCAAGGAACGAATCGTCCCGCTCGAGGCGAAGTTCGGCCGGGTCGCCCATCGCACGACGATTCAGGCGCTCGGTGTCGACGACTCCGACCGAGCGACCCACCACCTCGTCCAGGCGACGCTCGACCTCGCCCGGGGCCTTGGCCTTGCCGACCTCCTGACCGACGACTCGGCGCGACGCGGGCGAATAGTCACACAGTGGGCGGCAACGCTCGACGCGGCACTCGATGCGACGCGGTCGGCCAGCGCTCAGCGATAGCCCGTCACATCTGCGGGTTTACCTGGATCCTGCACTTCGACCATATAACGCCACGCGTCCGGTCGACTGCCGTCGATATCGGTGAACCCGTACACCTGTGCAAGCTCTCCGCTCGACACGGAACTGCCGTTCCAGCGCACCTTTTCGGGATCTGCGGCAAGCGCCGCGACGGCGCGTCCGACATAGGCTGGACTCTCCGAGATCGCGAAATGTGGCGTGACCTTCGTTGCATCGCGCCAGTTCTCTTCGGTGACTTCATAGGCATCCAACATCGCTTCCGAACGTAACCAGCCCGGAGTCAGCGACAAGGCCGTTGCGCCGGCGTCTTTCAGTTCGTGCGCCAGTGCGAATGCCATCCGATTGACCGACGCCTTGGCCAGGTCGTAGAAAAACGACACTCGATAGTTCGATGCGTTGTACTCGTCGGTGCCGTCTGTCACCTCCACGACGAGACCACCTTTTGGTGTCTGCAACAGCAGCGGTATCGCGAAATGACTCGTGATGGCATGTGTTTCGACGTTGAGCCGCCACGTTCGGAGCCCGACCTCGAGGTCCGATTCCCAGACGGACTTGTCCCACTCGATCGTCGTCGCGCCGAAGATGTCGTTCACGAGGATGTGGAGTGCACCCTGTTCCCGTTCGATCTTCGCAACGAGGTCACGGACTTGATCCGCGACCAAATGGTCGACCTGGACCGCGACCCCGTGTCCTCCTGCGGCGTCGACCAATTCGGCTGTCTCTTCGATCGTTTCGTCCCGATCCATTTCCGATCGCTGCGACCGCGTAGAACGACCCGTGACGTAGACGGTCGCCCCCGCCGCCCCGAGTTCGACCGCGATGCCACGTCCTGCTCCCCGCGTCGCCCCTGCAACCAGCGCGACCTTTCCTGCCAGTGGTGCGTCCATGGTCGCGGACGCTAACAGTCCCCACCGACACATCGTGAGAACTACTGGCACGATGCGATGGTGAACATTGCTCTCGGTCTCGTTCTGCTTGTCGGTGCGAGTGTGTCTCTTGCCGCTGCGGCACGGCGCTTCGGTGTGTCGGAACCGCTCGTCCTGACCGTGGCAGGCGTCATCGGGTCGTACCTGTGGTTCATCCCTGACATCGACGTCGAACCGGAATGGATCCTGCTCGGGCTACTGCCGCCGCTGCTCTACACCGCAGCGATCAAGACCTCGCTCGTGGACTTCAAAGCGAATCGTCGAGCGATCGCGTTGCTCTCCGTGGGGCTTGTCCTCTTCAGTACGTTCGTGGTCGCCATCGTCGTCTGGCTGATCCTCCCGATCCCCTTTGCCGTCGCGGTCGCACTCGGTGCCGTCGTCGCCCCGCCCGACGCCGTCGCGGCAACAGCGGTCGCACGGCGTATCGGAATGCCGCGTCGCATCGTCACGATCCTCGAGGGCGAGTCGCTGTTCAACGACGCGACCGCACTCGTCGCGCTCCGAACCGCCATCGGCGCGATCGGCGGTTCCGTCAGCATCTTCGAAGCGGGTGGCGACTTCGTCATCGCCGCAGGTGGCGGCGCCGCGATCGGCATCGTCATCGCGATCGCACTCTCGATGCTGCGGCGCCGTATCACCGATCCCGTGCTCGACACCTCGCTGTCGTTCATCGCTCCGTTTGCGGCGTACCTGCCCGCCGAGAAAGTGCACGCGTCCGGCGTGATCGCGGTCGTGACCTGCGGTTTGATACTCGGTCACGGCGCGCCCGTCTGGCAGAGCGCAGCGTCGAGAATCGCGGAGCGGACCAACTGGCAGACGATCCAGTTCATTCTCGAGAGCACAGTCTTTCTCATCATCGGTCTGCAGGTCCGTGTGATCGTCGACGACGCCTGGCACAGCGGCGTCGACCACGGCCGCATCGTCGCAGCCTGTATCGGTGTACTTCTTGCCGTCGTCCTGGCACGGCCGTTGTGGATCTTCCCCGCGACCTATCTGCCACGACTGTTGGTACCGAGCATTCGCGCCGCCGAAACCGCACCCGCCTGGCAGGCGATCGTCGTGACATCGTGGGCGGGAATGCGTGGCGTCGTAACGCTGGCTGCGGTGCTCCTGCTGCCCGATACGACACCCGAGTTGGATGTTCTCAAGCTCATCGCCCTTGTCGTCGTCGGCGGCACCCTATTGGTGCAGGGCACGTCGTTGCCGTGGCTGGTCGGCCTGCTGAAACTGCGCGGACCGTCACGTGCCGAAGACGCGTTGCAGCAAGCAGGTCTGTTGCAACTTGCCGCCGACGCCGGCCTCGCCGCGTTGGATGCGCATACGACCCCCGACACCTCGCCGCAGATCATCGACAGCCTGCGCAGTCGACTCGCCCAGCGGACCAACGCGTCGTGGGAGCGACTCGGTCCGACCGAGTCCGACAAGATGACGCCGAGCGAGGAGTACCGCAGGCTACGCCTGAAGATGTTGCAGGCCGAGCGCGAAGCGGTGCTCGGGGTACGCGATGCCGGGACCCTCGACCACGAGGTGCTGCAGGTTGTGATGGGCGTTCTCGACCTGGAGGAGTCGATGATCGATCGTCTGGACGAAGCCGAAGACGACCTGCAGCAGGAACGCCTCACGGCCGCCGTCAAGGGTGGCTGCGAGCACTTGGACGAGGCTCCGGCTGTGTGCGTGCCGGATCGTCCCGGTATCTGTCAGGAATGCGTCGACGAGGGACTTACCTGGGTCCATCTGCGAATGTGTCTGTCGTGCGGGCATATTGCATGCTGCGAGTCGTCGGTCGGCAACCATGCGACCGGCCATTTTCGGTCCTCTCGCCATCCGGTGATGCGCAGCGTCGAGCCAGGCGAAGCGTGGCGCTGGTGCTACATCGACAACATCCTGGGGTAGGTCAGCTGCGGTCGGTCAGTGTGCCTGCCACGATCGTTGCAGCCAACGTTTCGGATCGCACGACTCGAGCAACAAATCCGCAGCGGACGAACACCGCCGCCAATTCCTGCGCCTGACGCTCGCTCGTTTCGATGAAGAGGCGACCGCCGGGAACGAGCCAGCGTGGTGCCTCGTTCACGACTCGGCGACCGATGTCGAGTCCGTCGGAGCCACCGTCGAGTGCGATCAGCGGTTCGTGCATTCGAGCCTCGGGCGGCATGGTGTCGATCGCACCGGTCGGCACGTAGGGCGCATTGGCCAGCAGCACATCGACGCGGCCGCGCAGTGTCGACGGCAGCGGTGCGAACAGGTCGCCCTCGTAGACGTGTGCGTCCTCGATGTTCAGGCGTGCACACGACACAGCGGCAGCGTCGATGTCGGTGGCGTAGAGGTCGATACCGGCCGACTCGGCCCGCAATGCTGCGCCGACGGCCCCCGATCCGCAGCAGAGATCCACGACGACGGAGTGCTGCCGGGTAACCGCGACGGCTTCGGTCACGAGTAGTTCGGTTCGTCGACGTGGTACGAACACACCCCGTGTCACCCCGATCCTGCGACCGCAGAACTCCGCCCAACCGAGAATATGTTCGAGGGGTTCGCCGGATACTCGTCGCTGGGTCGTCGCCGCGAGAGCGGCTGAGTCGCGCGCTGCGGCGCGTAGCAATCGGGCTTCGTCCTCGGCGAACACGCAGCCTGCGGCACGTAGCGCGGCAACGGTGGCGTCCAACGAACTGTGCAGTGCGGGAACAAGATCTGACATGAACACCTTTCGGAATATGCCGTTGGGTGCTCGCCGGTCAGCTATCGGCGATAATCGTCGAGGCCGGTGAGCACCACGGGTGAACTTGCGTTTATGGGTCTCACCTCCTTGTTCTCTCGGGACAGGGCCACGATACAGCCGTAGGCCTCAGCAGCGAGAGATTGCTGGTACCTCACGTTTCGGTCATTCGCGTCGACCCGAACGGACGATGCGGTACGTTAACCAAAATCTCGGCGACTTCTTGAGGGCAACCAATGCAAAAGGCTGATCGTGGTCATACACGATGGCGGCAGAGCCTTATGCTCTTCATCCCCGCCCTACTCGGCGTTGGTGCGCTGACGGTTATGACAATTCAGGGTGTGCTGCCATTGAATCTGGCGTTGTCAGGTCAGGATTTCAAATTGGCATCCAATGGTGCAGCCGTTGCGACACAGGGCCTTTCGGCGTATCCGTCCACGATCGAGATGAAGGACGGGTCACATGCACCCGTTTTGATGGCTGCCATCCCCGAAGCCGAGTTGGCCGACGGAATCTGCATTTCGTTGGTACTGACATTTCCGCTGATCGGGACGAACACGTTGCAAATCAACACCGATGGCGAAGCAACGGTGAAGGATTTACAGGCTGCTGCCGAATTGATGGCAATCAAAGGTGTCGCGCTCAATGCCGCGACGTCGGACGGCAACGCACCGGCTAAAGACGGCAGCAACGTCAAGGATCCGGTCGCCATCAACAAGGACGCGTCCGATCTCGACGGAATTTCGGGCGGTACCCCTGGTTCCATCGGAATCGATGCGCCCGGCGTCGTCCGAATGGCGCAACTACAGGCGACAGCGAAGGGTGCAACGATCTCCGGTACAGCAAAGCTCAACGGCATCGGCATTCCCAAGATCGGTCGCGGTCGCGGCACCGAGCATGGCGAATGTTACTAGCGGTGTGATGATGAAACTTATCGAGCGTTTCAGACAATTCCGGTGGTCGAGACCTTTCTGGGGCGGACTTTTCATCATTTTCGCCGGAGCTGTGATCGGTTGGTTCCCGCTCGGACCGGTCACCGAGATCATCCATCTCGGAATCGGCGGAATCGGAGGTTATGTCTGCGCCGTGCTGCTGATCGCGATGGGGTTGACCATCTGGTTCAAGCAGAGCCATCGCCGGGCTGCGGCACTCATCGCTGTGATCGTCTCGCTCGTCTCGTTTCCGGTATCGAATCTCGGCGGGTTCATCGTCGGCATGATGGCAGGCATCATCGGCGGTTGCCTGGCCTTCGGATGGGCGCCGGGAGATGCCGCCGATGCGGATGCATCCGTATCGGGTGACGGCTCCGAATCAGGCGCGAGCGCCGAACCGACAGTGGAGAAGGTCCGATGACATCGAGAACCGAACCCGACCACGAACCTCACGGCAAGCCACTCGAAGATCGACTGCTCGAACCGCAGACGTCGGAAGGATCCAACAGCATGAAATCGACGATTCACAATCTCGCAAGAGATATCGGCGAATCGGCGTCGAAGCTGGCGCTGCGAGCGCGCGGGCGCGCAACCGACACCGTTTCATCCTGGAACAGCCAGATCATTGCCGAAGCGGATGGTGACGCGACCAAGGGAACTCGCTGGGGTCGCGGCGCGCTCGTCATGGTTCCGTCGCTCGCCATCGTCGCGGGCCTCGGCAGTGCAATCAGTCAAGGAGCGCTCGCGGCGAACTTCAACGTCGCGAACCAGCCGGTCACCCTTGCCATCGGCAGTGTGGACGCGCAGGGACTCGGCATCGTCATGGCGCAGGCGAACGTCAAGAACCCGGACGGCTCGACCGAGCCGACGGCGATCCTGCACGCAGTGCTCGGGTCCGGCAGCATCGACGGTGTGTGCCTGATCGCACGGCAGTCGATGCTCGGCGTCACCTACTCGGTCGTCATCAGCGCGCCGAAGAACGAGCAGAAGGCGTCCGGCGCCAACGTGCAGTTCGATGTCACAGGCTTGCAGGCGAAGGGTGTCAAGCTCACCAACGCCCTCATCGGCAAGTCCGCCGACGACATCTCGGTCAACGGTCAGTCCCTCGGCGGTCAGCCGGGCGGGTTCGGCCTCGACGCGAGCGAAGGTACTGCCGTTCTGAACGACGTCACGGGTACCGCCTACGGCGCGAGCATCCTCGGGTCGCTGGAAGCCCCTGTCTTCGAAGCGTCGATCAAACCCGGTGAGGTGACAACTTGCTGAGCGTCGACGAGCACGCGGCCGCGGATTCGGGCGCGCGCGAAGAAGCAGCCCGTGAAGAATCCGCCAAGCCGGGACGAGTAGCTGCGCTGGTGGCATCCGCACGACCACACGTGCACAGTGCACGACTGTGGTTCCGCGGCTTCCGCCGCAGTCGCCCGTTCTGGGGTGGGCTGTGGATGCTGATCGGCGGTTGGTTGATCCTGCGGCTGTCGATGGTGGAATTTCACATCATGTTCTCGGCAGGCCTGACCGGTTTCGGCGGTTGGCTTGCCGGTGGCGGACTGATCGTGTGCGGCGTCGCGGCATGGATTTCACCGAGCCAGCGATTCTTCGCGGGACTCATCGGGCTGCTACTTGCCATCGTGTCCTTCGTCATCTCGAACCTCGGTGGCCTGTTCATCGGAATGGTGTTCGGAATCATCGGCAGCGCGATGACGCTGAGCTGGGGACCGACGAAGCCACGGCGGTCGAAGACTGCGCCGAAGACCGAAGCCGATGCAGCCCCCGCTGTCACCGACGAGCCGAAAGCTGTTGTCGATCTGACGAAGCCGATGGCCGCAACGGACGCCACTGCCGTGTCCGAACCCAAGACGACCGAGCCGACCGGATGATGGGCGCCAAGTCATCGGCGCAAACCCGCGTGCGACGCTTGGTGACGTTGATCGGTATTTCGCTCCTGATCGCGATGTCGGCGTACGGTCCTGGAAACGTCGCGTCGGCCTTGGGCTTCCGCAACGCTCCCCCGCCGCCCCCCGAGTCGGTCGGGTTTGTCCCGTCCACCGTGCCCGCTCGAATCATTGCCCCGACCGCTCGCGTCGTCGGACTGCAGAAAGCCGTTGTCAACCAAGTACTTCGGTTGGCGGACGGGTCGTTCTCGGTGCCTACGACGTATCTTCGGGTCGATCGGATCGAGTTGGACGATGTCGAGATCAGCCATGACCGCGGCGATCACAAGTTCGTGATCAAGAATCCGAACGGCAGCGATCTGACTACAGCGGCTGTCGCAGGCAACGATCAAGGTTCGATCGTCGATCTGTGGCTCGACGTGAAATCCCTCGAGCTGTGTGTGACGCCCGAGACGTTGTACTCGGTCGTGATCGGTTACGCAGGCGTGTTCGGCGGTCGCCTCGACTCGCTGCTCGCAGCGATTGCGGACGTCTTTGCTCAATTCAGGGATCGCCCGCTCGGAAAGTTCGGGCCGTGCCTGCCACTGACCTCGCTGCTGCCTGTGCTCGGCGTGCTGATCGATTACGGCGTCCCACTGCCGCGAACCCTCCCTGTAGCGAATCTGGATGTCTATGCCGTTGCCCTGAAGGTGACGACAGACCCTGGTAAACCGTCCATCACCGCACCCCTCGCAGATGTGGCGGTGGTGACCGGATGAGTACTCCTACCAACCCGGACGACACCGCCTACCGAACCCGTTGGGGCCGAGCAAGTATCGCGATGGTCGCCGGATTCGCGGCTGTGACCGGGATGGCCGTCAGCGCGTTCAACGGCGCGCTCGGAGCGTCGTACGTGGCGACCTCGAGTCGTGGCGACCTCGCTGTCGACGGTCTGCGGACCGATCAGGTCGCTGCGATCGTCCGAAACGTTCCGACCAAGGACTTCAACGGTGCGCCCTCCAGCGAGTGGGTCGCAACGTTCCTCATCGGGCACGGTTTCGCGAACGGCGTTTGCCTCACGGAAAAGGCGACGTTGTTCGGACAGACGGTGACGTTGCTGCTGTTCGCCGGCGACCAGGATCCGGCGACCTCGGAGATCGAAGTCAACGGATTGACGCTCGACGTTTTCGATGCGAAAGCCTTCCTGCAGGCGCAGGGAACGACCTTCGTGAACAAAAATCCCGCGGACATCGTCATTCCGGGTGTTCCCCCTGCCGCAGGTGCATCGACGAGCGAGTTCGGGCTCGAAGCACAGAGTGTCGTACTGCAGAACGCGACCGCGACCGTGTTGTCCGGCGGCCTGCTCGAGCTACCTGCCGACATCAGCCTCGACGCCAGAATGGTTATGGGCGACGCCAATTGCCCGGCGCCGGGCTGACGTTCGGCGAGATCTTCGGGCTGTTCAGGACACCTTCCACGGTTCTCGCGGCAGTGGGTGTCCGGTCTCCAGCAACGACTTCAGATTGGACAGAACTGCCGCCCAACCGCTGGCGGCACGGGCGCGATCGGCGGCGTCCGCGAGGTCCTCGTGCGTCACGGTGAGCCGCACGATTGCATCGTGGCCCACGATGTCGAACGTGACCCGCGAGGTGTTGTCGGGGGTTGGGTTGTCGGGGTCGGCCCACGTGAAGACAAGCCGATTCGGCGGTGAGCTTTCCACGATGGATCCGATTACGTCGACCGTTCCCGACCCGTCCGTTCGGCTGTGTTCCCAACTCGAGCCGGCCTGCCAGTCCGAGACGTTGCTGTGCCCCCAGTACTGGGCGGTGATGTCGGCGTCTGTCAGCGCACGCCACACCACCTCGGGTGTGCTTTCGATGTAGATCACGTACACATGTGACGGTTTGTCTGCCATGTCTTGCTCCGCTCGTTGTTTGAGACCGGCGAGCAGGCGCAGTCGCGGCCGCTCGAACTTGTCGATCCATCGTTCCTGAATCTCTTGCAGCGGAACGGGATTGAGGTAGTGCAGCTTTTCCCGCCCACGCCTGACCGTGCTGATCAGATTGGCCTGGATCAGCACGCCGAGATGTTGCGTCGCCGACTGCCTTGCCATTCCGAGCCCGTCGCACAGCTCCCCGAGGGTTTGACCGTTGCGTTCGCGCAAGCGATCGAGCAGCCCACGGCGGGTGCGGTCGGCGAGCGCTTTGAAGACCTCGTCCATATCTGATCCCACTACCGCACTTTATGCAGGCATTTACCTGCCTGTCAATCGGCACAAGCTGCAAAAAAGTAAGCGCCCGGCCAGCTGGCCGGGCGCTTACTTTCGAATGTCGAGCTGGGCTACTTCTTGTCGTGCCCCTTGAAGTCTTCCATCGAGCTGTACACACCGACGCCGCTGAGGAACATGTCGCGAAGCTTCACCGGCAGCACGCCGCCGAGGAACTTGTTGAGGCGTGAGGTCCACGGGAGGATCAGGAACGGTCCACCCTTGATCATCTCGGACCAGGTGTCGTTGACCACGGCTTCCTGCTCCAACACCGGCGTCAGGAAGATCTTCTTCGTACCGTCGAACATCCCGGTGTTGATGTAGGTCGGGCAGACCGTCGTGATTCTGATGTGGTCGTGGCCCGCCTGCTCGAGCTCGAGGCGCACCGAGTCCGACCAACCGACAGCTGCCCACTTCGATGCCGCGTACACGGCCATACGTGGGTTGGCGACCAACCCGGCCGAGGACGCGATGTTCACGACGCGCGACTCAGCGCCCGACGCGATCATGCCGGGCAGGAACTCGAGCGCAACGTACATGGGCCCGAGCGAGTTGATCGCAACGGTCTGCTCGATGTCCTTGCGGTTCTCGGTCTCCCAGAAGTATTTGTTGCCACGGACGATGCCCGCGTTGTTGAACAACACGTCGACGGTGCCGACGTTTTCACGTACCGACTTCGCCGCCTCGGCGATCGAATCGGCCGACGACACGTCGACCTTGTAGGTGTGGATCGTGCCGCCCGCAGCTTCGAGTTCGGCGGCGGTTGCCTTCAAGGCCTCTTCGTTGATGTCCCACAGCACGACGGCCGCGGCCTTTTCTTCGACCGCTCGCGTGGCGAACAGTTTGCCGAGTCCCATGGCACCGCCGGTGACGAGCACGGTCTTGTTTTCGACAGTCTTCATGTAGCTGGATCCGATCGTTTGCGAGGAGTAGGTGGTCTGCTGAGTCGGCTATTTCACGCCGAGGAAACGCATGGCGCGCAACGCGAATGTCATCGTCTGTGCCCAGGTTTCGTCCGACATACCGGGCAGCGGAGCAACCGGAAGGAGGTGCTGGGCTGCGATCGTCTGCGAGTCGACGTACTTGAGGATGCCTTCGGACCCGTGCCTGCGACCCGTACCCGAATCGCCGAGGCCGCCGGACGGTGCATCGACGCTTCCCCACGCTGCGATGAAGCCTTCGTTGATGTTCACCGCGCCCGAGTTGAGTTGCGCGGCGATCGTACGGCCACGCGATGTGTCGCGGGTGAAGATGCAGGCGTTGAGACCGTAGGACGTGTCGTTGGCCTGCTCGATTGCTTCGTCGTCGCTGTCGACGCGGTAGATCGAAACAACCGGACCGAACGTCTCGTCACGGTAGACAGACATCTCGGGCGTGACATCGGCGAGAACGGTCGGCTCGTAGAAGTACGGGCCGAGATCGGGACGTGCCTTGCCGCCCGCAAGTACCGTCGCACCCTTCGCCCTTGCGTCCTCGACGTGCGCGCTGACCGCTGTGAGCTGACGATCGAACGTCAGCGAGCCCATGTCGCTGTTGTAGGCGAGGTCGGCACCGAGTTCCATCTTGGCAACCTCGGCAAGGAACGCCTTGACGAATGCGTCGTAAGCCTCGGTGTGGACGTAGATACGTTCCATCGACTCGCAGAGCTGACCGGCGGAGCTGAAGCATGCCCGGATCGCGCCTTCGGCCGACTTCTTGATGTCCGCGTCGGCGAGAACGAGCATCGGGTTCTTGCCGCCGAGCTCGAGCGAGTATCCGATAAGTCGGCTTGCTGCCTGTGCGGCGATGTGGCGTCCGGTCGCCGTCGAGCCTGTGTAGTCGACATAGTCCGCGCGCGAGATCAGCTCGCCACCGATGTTGGAACCGCGTCCGAGGACAACCTGCCAGACGCCGGCGGGTAGACCAGCGCGCTCGGCGAGCTCGTTGGCCCACAGCGCGGTCAGTGCGGTCTGGTTGTCGGGCCGCGAAATGACGGCGTTGCCTGCGATGAGCGCGGGAATCGCATCCGACGCCGAGAGCGCGAGCGGGTAGTTCCACGGGGAGATGATCGTGACGACGCCCTTGGGACGCTTGATCTCGTTCACCTGTGTGAGGAACAGCAGGAGACCGTTGCGTCCACGCGATTCGAGCAGCGACTTCGACGCGTTCGCGTAGTACCGCGCGTTGATCGCAACATCGCCGACCTCGTCGAACGCGTGCGTGCGTGCCTTGCCCGTCTCGATCTGGAGGATGTCGAGGATCTCGGACTGCTCGCTGAGGATCAGATCGTGGAAACGCTTGAAGATCGCCGTGCGCTCGCTGATCGGGCGTGCGGCCCATTCCCGCTGCGCGATGCGTGCGGTTGCGAATGCCTTGTCGATGTCCTCGATCGACGACTGCGGAAGATCGACGATCTTGCTACCGGTGGCCGGTGCGGCAACCTCGACCGAAGGCGCACCCCCAGCGACGGCCCGTGCCGCCAATCGCTTCACCAGTTCTGCGGGAAGCGCCCGCTCCGAGCTGGTCGAACTGTCGGTGCCGGTGGGCTGTGGGATCACGGTGGTCAATTCGAGGCCCTTCGTTGGACTGCACTGCGGGTGGACATGTGGTGCGGTGGAGCTGCACCCGTCGCTGGGATGTGTTCAGTTCGTTTCCGAACGTATTTCTCGAACATTGCTGTTCAGCTAACAGTGATGTTAGTTTAATCACGGAGGTGCCATGGATGTCAAGGTTTCGGGTGCTCGTCGCGGGCGCCCGCCGCAGACCGCCGAAGAAGCCGAGCGCGTGCGAGCTCATATCGTCGCTGCCACCGGCGAGGTGTTCACGCGGGTCGGGTCGCACGGTTCGAGCGTCGCGCTGATCATCGAACAGGCGCAGATCGCTCGTCCGACGTTCTACCGCTATTTCGCGAACGCCGAGGAGCCGCTGCACGTGCTGCTGTCGGAATCCGACGACGCGTTGATCGACCGCGCTACCTTTGCAATCGAGTCGGCCGAGAACGAAGTGGCCATGGCGATCTCGGTCATCGACGCGTACCTCGATTGGGCGCGCGCGCACGGACCGATGCTGCGCCCGCTGTTCGGTGAGCTATACGACGCCGCCTCCCCCGTCTCACAACACCGCGAAGTGGCTATCGACACCATCAGCCGATTGGTCACCAAGAAGATCGTCGAACTCGGTCGGCCGCTGCCCGACCCGCTCGACTTGGACGCGCTGCTCAATTCGTGTGCCTACCTGGTCTACCGCGTGTCCTCCACCGACAATTCCGATCCCGCAACGGTCGAACGTGCGCGGTCGACGATGATTCGCATCGCGATTGCCACCCTCGGCCAACCCGACGATCTGCTGCGAGCCCTGTCGGTTCCGGGGGTGTTCCGTACCGAAAACTGAGGCGGCTCCGCCGCTCGTGCGTCTTTTCGGCGCGCCCGCCCTCCAAAAAGACTCACGAGGCGCGCAGCGCCCTCGTGTCGATTTTGCCGATTCTCGTTCGTATAGAAGATGAACCCGGCACAGGGCCGGGCATACGGAGGAGGATCGCGATCATGGTTCAGTACCTACTCAGCGTCTATCAACCCGACGGACCGACACCCGACCCAGCAGTGCTCGACGAGATCTCACGCAAGCTGGACGTCCTCAACGACGAGATGCGCGCTGCGGGATCGTGGGTGTTCGCCGGCGGATTGCATCCGGCGGCGTCGGCAACGGTGGTGCGCCACAAGGAGTCGGGGCCACTGATCACCGACGGACCCTATGTCGAGGGGAAAGAACACCTCGGCGGTTTCACTATCGTCGATGCCCCCGATCTCGATGCAGCCTTGAGCTGGGCCACCAAATTGGCCGCCGCGACAACGCTTCCCATCGAAGTCCGGCCATTTCATGGCGAACGCTGACGCAGCCGAGACGCCCGCGCCGGTGGCGTCACACCGCGACATCGAGGCGGTGTTTCGTGCCGAGCACGGGCGAGCGGTCTCGGTTCTGGTCGGCACGTTCGGAGACATCGATATCGCCGAGGAAGCCGTGCAGGAGGCGTTCGTCGCGGCGGTTCGACGTTGGCCGTCCACAGGTCTGCCGCCGAGTCCCGCAGGATGGATCATCACCACCGCCCGCAACAGCGCAATAGACCGCTTGCGTCGCGAATCGTCACGACTGGATCGATACGAGAAGGCGGCGTTGCTTCACGCCGATGACGAACCCGCTGAGGAGGGTGCCGTGGGTGACGACAGGCTTCGACTGATCTTCACCTGCTGCCACCCTGCGCTCGGTCCCGATGTTCGCGTCGCACTGACCCTGCGGTTGCTCTGCGGCCTCGGCACAGCCGAGATCGCACGAGCATTTCTTGTTCCCGAATCGACGATGGCGCAACGAATCGTGCGAGCCAAGAACAAGATTCGAGATGCCAGGATCCCTTTTCGGATCCCCGACGAGGCCGACATCGACGACCGGCTGCGATCGGTACTGGCCGTCGTCTACCTCGTCTTCAACGAGGGGTTCAAGGCGAGTTCGGGAGATTCACTCGTCAGGGCGGACCTGTGCGGCGAGGCGATCCGCCTCGGTAGAGTTCTCGTGGCTCTGCTGCCAGACGAGCCGGAGGTCGTTGGACTCCTTGCGATGATGTTGCTGATCGATGCCCGCCGGGAAGCCAGGACGACGAGCGACGGCGCCATCGTCCTGCTCGCCGACCAAGACCGCACCCGCTGGAACACGCGGTCGATCGAGGAGGGGCAGGCGCTTGTTCGCGCATGTTTGCAGCGAAATAGTCCGGGGCCGTATCAGATTCAGGCTGCGATCAACGCCGTACACACGGACGCACCATCCTCCGCTGCAACAGACTGGTGGCAGATCCTCGCGCTGTACGACCAACTGCTTGCCATCGCACCCAACGATGTCGTGGCGTTGAATCGTGCGGTCGCCGTCGCCGAGGTGGACGGTCCGCAGGTCGCGCTCGAGTCGATCGACGCCCTCGACCTGGACGATTTCTATCTGTTCCATTCGATTCGTGCAGCGTTGCTCGTGCGCCTCGGCCGCACGAACGACGCTGCTGCCGAATACGATTCGGCGCTGGCGCGGGTGTCCAATTCGTCCGAGAGACAATTTCTGATCGAGCGGCGCAGCGCGCTCGTGCTCGAAGCTGGCGGCTCACGATGAGACGTCGTGTTCCGAGTCGGTCGAAACGACTGCATCGGTCAGACATGCTCCGAGATCATCACGGCGACGGTGTCGGATTCCAGCGCCTTGAACACGTGGGCCAAGTCGCCGGGGTAGGCGATGTAGTCACCCGGACCGAGTTCGATCGGGTCGGTAGCAGGACCGACAACGGCGCGTCCGCTGCTGATGACGACGTGCTCGACCACGCCGGGCATGTGCGGATCAGACTCACGGGGTGTACCAGGCTGCGCGGTGATCAGATACAGGTCTCGGCGGGCGTTGGGCGGGCACGAGGCTAGGAGCGTCGCGATGTAGTCGGACTGTTCCGATGCGACAGCGGGTCCCTCCCCCGCGCGAATCACCTGAACTCTCGGAGTCGGCGGTTCGACCAACCGCGCGAATGGGACGTCCAACGTCACGCTCAACGCCCACAGGGTTTCGACACTGGGATTGCCCGTACCCGACTCCAGTTGCGACAGCGTCGATTTCGCGATTCCAGCCCGACGCGCAACTTCGGCGAGCGAGAGCCCGGCGCGTTTGCGTTCCCGCTGCAGCGACGCTGCAATGACAGCGAGGGGCGCACCAGTGTTGCGATCCATGACAGTCCTTTGCGGGTTGACGAACACCTTCTCCGTGTTCAATATATACAGCTATGCGTTCGATATGGCGAACATTGGATAGAAGCCAAGCCCGCGACGTCGGTCTGGTGTGCCTCGCCGACGGCATCGTCGGCATCTCGTTCGGGGCGATCGCAGTGGGCGCCGGCTTCCCGATCTGGTTGCCGATGCTGTTGTCGGTCATCGTGTTCGCCGGCGCAGCGCAGTTCATGTTCATCGGAATCGTTGCCGCAGGGGGCAATCCGATCGCTGCCGTCGCGGCAGGCATCCTTGTCAACGCCCGCCACCTACCGTTCGGTTTCGCCATCGGCGACGTCATCGGGGATCGATGGAGCGAGAAGGTGATCGGCGCACACCTGATGATCGACGAGTCGGTGGCGTTCACTCTTGCCCAACGAGACCGCGCCAAGCGCAGAGCAACCTACTGGCTGACCGGTATCGGGCTCTTCATCTGCTGGAACCTCGGAGTCGTTGTCGGTGCAATCGGCGGATCCGCGGTCGGAGACACCGACGCGTTCGGTCTCGACGCCGCCTTCCCCGCCGTGCTGCTTGCGCTGATCCTGCCGTCGTTGCGCGATCCTGCTACGCGACGTGCCGGGCTTGCGGGCGGCGTGATCGCCCTCGCGACAACACCTTTCCTACCTGCCGGCGTTCCGGTTCTGCTGGCGCTCGCAGGTGTACTCGTCGGATACTCGACCCAACGAAAGACTGTGTCATGACCAGCTCGACTTCCCTGATCGCCGCGACGTTCGTCTTGGGCGCAGGGACTTTCGGCTTTCGATTCGCCGGGCCGGCGCTGCGGTCGCGTGTGCGCATTTCACCGAGTAGCGAAAAGTTGATGGCGACCGCGGCCGTGGTACTGCTCACCGCACTCGTCGCAACAGCCGCCCTCGTCGACGGTCACGACTTCGTCGGTATCGCGCGGCCGGCCGGAGTCGCCGTGGGCGGCGTACTTGCTTGGCGCAAAGCACCTTTCGTGCTAGTCGTGATTGCTGCCGCCGCGACGGCCGCGGGGTTGCGACTAGTCGGCATACCCTGACATCACGGACGTCACGCTGGATCCTCGCCCGCGGTATACGCCGCGAGCGCCCGCTCGGCTGCGAGCGCCGCGACGTCTTCCGGAGTACCAGCCGCGACGTTCGCCTGATACCAATCCTGATTGCTGAGTGTCATGAATCGCAGCCCCTCTGCCGTCGCGAGCCACTCCGCGCTCTCGCTCGGCAAGACTGCGGCCCCCGGATGCAGATGGCCTGCCAACCCAAGCAGGCTGAGGTCCCAACCGATTCCGACCGCCGACGGGCCGAACTGCGCCCAGATGTCGTCGCCGACGTGAGCGATGTGCTCGAGCTCGAACCGGGTCCGTTCGCTGCTTTCGGGGCTCAGTCGCACTTCGATCCAGCTGACGTCGCCACCGTATTCCCAGGTTGCGCTGAATCCGGTGGGCGGCGTACAGGTTTGGATCGTTCCGCTCGCATTGCCCTCGAGTTGGTACCTACCTCCCTGCACCAGGTCTCCCGTGATCGGCAGGAACCATCGCGGTATCCGCTCCACGTTGGTACATGCGTCCCATACGTCGTCGACGGTCGCGTCGTAGACCTGACTGATCACCGTTACTCGCGCCTCCCCCGCCTCGAGTGTTCGAGCGCCTACGCGACGTTGTACGGCGCTGATCTGGTGGGTCACGTCGATCATGAGATGTCCTCTCCTCGAGAATCACGAAGTCGTCGTTCACGTTTACCGCGCGCGAGTTCGGTACCCAACGCGTCGAGCCGGGGTGTCCAGAAGCCGCGAAAGCGGTCGAGCCAGGCATCGACGTCGCGCATCGGACCGGCATCGACGGCGTAGATCCGCCGTGTGCCCACTGCACGTACGGTCGCGAATCCGGCCTCGCGCAACACCTTCAGGTGTTGAGATACTGCAGGCTGACTGATACCGAACTCGGCACGCACAGCATCGGAAATCGCACCCGATGTCGCCTCGCCGTCGGCAAGCAGTTCGAGAATCCTGCGCCGAACGGGATCGCCGAGGATGTCGAATGCGTGCACAACCATGTTGTATCAGTATCTTCTTATATAAGTCAAGAATGATAATCAAAGGATGTCGAGCTACGTCGCATCGTCTCGACGTCCCCTCCGAACAAGCAAGGCGCCGACCACGAAGGAGATCTCGACATGACCGACGTCAACTATTGGGCTGTACTCGTATCCGCTGCAGTCGTATTCGTCTTGGCATCGGTGTACTACGCCGTGTTGGCGAAGGTATGGCAGCAGGCAAGTCCCGCGGCCGCCGATGTTGCACCGGCAGCATGGAAGCCGCCTGTCGAATTCGTCCGCAGTCTCGTGCTGGCCTACGTGATCGCCTACCTCGCTCACGAGATGGGGATCGATACCTGGAACCGCGGCGCGGTGTTCGGGCTGGTGCTGTGGGTCGGCTTCCCCGCCATGCTGTGGAGCGGCGCGATGTTGTGGGAGAACACATCCTGGCGACTCGCCGCACTTCACGCCGGTGACTGGCTGATCAAATTGCTGGTCATCGGCGTGATAGTCGGCGTGTGGACCTGAAGGCCGTCGAACTACGCGGCGAAGGCCGCGTAACGGCCGTTCGCACCGATCAACGTGTCGTGATCACCGGTTTCGACGATGCGGCCGTGATCGAGAACGACAATACGATCTGCGTCGCGAACGGTCGAAAGCCGGTGCGCGATGGTGATCGTCGTCCGACCGCGGGACAACCGGTCGAAAGCCTGCTGTACGGCGCGTTCGGTCTCGGTGTCGAGCGCGCTCGTCGCCTCGTCGAGGACGAGCACCCGAGGATTTCGCAGCAGCGTCCGCGCGATAGCGATGCGCTGCTGCTCGCCGCCGGAGAACCTGTGACCCCGGGATCCGACCATCGTGTCGTAGCCGTCCGGAAGATCGACGATGAAGTCGTGCAGTTGCGCAGCACGGGCGGCTGCCTCGATCTGCTCGTCGGTTGCATCGGGTTTCGCGTAGCGCAGGTTCTCGCGAACCGTTGTGTGCAGGAGATAAGTTTCCTGGCTCACCACGCCGACGATGGCGGACAGATCGGTCAGCTTCATGTCGCGAACGTCGACGCCGTCGATCGTCACGCGTCCACTCGCAGGGTCGTACAGGCGTGCAACCAAGGCGGCGAGGGTACTTTTACCCGATCCGGTCTCCCCGACGATGGCGAGTGTGGTGCCTGCTGGAACGTCGATGTCGACGTCGACCAGTGCGGCCGTGTCGCTACCCGGATAGGCGAACGTCACCGCATCGATGCGAACGTGACCCGACATTCGAGCCGGGTCGACCACAACAGGATCGGCCGGATCGTCCACGTCGATGGGCAGGTCGAGGTACTCGAAGATCCGTGCGAACAAAGCGAGTGAGCTGGTCAGTGCCACACCGACATTCAACAGACCCATCAGTGGTCGGAAGAGTCCTGCCTGCAGTGCCGTGAAGGCGACCAAGGTACCGATCGTCATCGTGCCTGCGGTCATCGGCAGCCCGGCGCCGAGGTAGATGATCGCGGGAATGGCCGCGAAGATGATGCTCATCGACGCCATTCGCCATCGTCCGGCCAGTTCCGAGCGCAGTTCGAGATCGATCAGGCGAGTCGACGATGCCGTGAAGCGATCGATGAGTGTGCCTGCAGTTCCCATCGTCTTGCTCAGCTGCACCCCGCTGATCGACAGTCCCTCCTCGATCGTCACGTTGAGGTCGGACAGTTCACGCTGGCGCGCGGCCGTGATGGCGCGACGCATCTGTGCGACCTTGCGCGTCAAGTAGATCGCCGGCGGCATGACGACCAGAGAGATGAGCGACATCCGCCAGGACAGTGCGGCCATCGCGACGGCGGTGGCAATGGCCGTCGTCAGATTGGACGCGACCGAACTTGCCGTCGACGTCACCACCGATTGCATGCCGCCGATGTCGTTGGTGATTCGTGATTGGACCTCACCGGTCCGGGTGCGGGTGAAGAAGGCGATCGACTGGCGCTGCAGGTGCGCGAATACATCTGTCCGTAGGGCGTGCATCACCTGTTGACCGATCTTCGTGCTGATCCAGGTCTGCACGACACCGAGGACCGACGTCACTGCAGCAACGGCCACCATTCCGGCCACCAGCCAGGTCAACAGCGGAACGTTCTGTTTCGGCAGCGCTTGATCGATGACGGCGCGCAACAGGAACGGTGAGGCCATCGCGACGATCGACGACGCGACGATGATGCCGACGACGACGCCGAGCGACCATCGGTAGGGAACGAAAAGTCTCCAGATTCGGCGCAGCGATACGTCGCGCGCCTGCTGCTTTTCGTCGGCGCTGACAGTTCTGCGCCGACCGGGGCCACCGGATTGCATTATGTCCGTGTCCAAGTTCCACCCCTTTCGAAGAAGATATGCTGAGGTTACCTCAACATGAGGGAACAACAGCAAATTTTGTTACGCTATTCCCCATGGCCGAAGACCGTGGCAAACCCGCACTGTCGGAATTGTTCTGGGGTGTCACCCGCCGGCTGCGGCATGCCTGGCGTGAAACGTTGACACCGTGGGACATCGCGCCGTCGCAGGCCCGCGCGCTCGGCGTGTTGGCGCGGCACGGGACGATGCGACTGCGCGACCTCACCGATCACCTACATATCGCAGCACGCTCGACGACCGAGGTCGTCGACGCATTGGAAGACCGCGGCCTCGTCGAACGGGTGCAGGACCCCGCGGACCGACGGGCCACACTGGTAGCGCTGACCGCCGCAGGAACCAGCACGGCAGCGGCAATTCAGGACGCACGAGACGCCGAGGCAGAGGCGTTCTTCGGCGCTCTCGACGAGTCGGATCGCGAGCACCTGACCCGCATCCTCGGAAAGCTGCTGCACTAGCCCGTGTCTGCCGGTCGGTGCGGCGCGGGTGCCGACGATACGGTTGACCGACAGATCATCCCGTCGACGAGACGGCGATGCTTGTGACGTTTCGGAGGAGGCTTGGGAGAATGGGCTCACGGGAGTCACGCGTCGGCTCACGGTTCGGTCCGTACGAACTGCGGACACTGCTCGGCAAGGGCGGGATGGGCGAGGTCTACGAGGCGTACGACACGGTGAAAGATCGCACCGTCGCAGTGAAGATCCTGTTCGAAGACCTTGGCAAAGATCCGACCTACCAGGAGCGGTTCCGCCGCGAATCGCATTCCGCGGCGCGGTTGCAGGAACCACACGTCATCCCGATTCACGACTGGGGCGAAATCGACGGTGTCCTCTACATCGACATGCGGTTGGTCCGCGGTCAGGATCTACGCTCGCTCCTGCGGCAGACCGGACCCCTTTCGCCTGCTCGTGCCGTCGCGATCGTCGGCCAGATCGCCGCAGCATTGGATGCTGCCCACGCGGACAACCTGATTCATCGTGACGTGAAGCCCGAGAACATCCTGATCACCGGCGACGACTTCGCCTATCTCGTCGACTTCGGAATCGTCCGCTCCGACAACGATTCCAAGCTCACGTCTCTCGGCGAGACCATCG
The DNA here is from genome assembly GCF_016482825.1 of Antrihabitans stalagmiti. Classification (GTDB taxonomy): domain Bacteria; phylum Actinomycetota; class Actinomycetes; order Mycobacteriales; family Mycobacteriaceae; genus Antrihabitans; species Antrihabitans stalagmiti. The sequence goes on from NZ_JAEMNV010000001.1 coordinate 725,328, forward strand.
GCTCGTATGCCTACATGGCGCCCGAGCGTTTCGACGACCTGCCGACCACCTCCAGCGCCGATGTGTACTCGCTGGCATGTGTGCTCTACGAATGCCTCACCGGATCAAAGGCTTTCGGCGGAACGAGTGTCAATCAGCTGATCAGAGCGCACGTCGTCGGCCGACCTCCCGTGCCGAGCCGAGCGCGGCACGGAATCCCGATCGCCTTCGACGAAGTGATCGCGCGCGGAATGGCGAAGGAACCGATCGACCGGTATCGCAGCGCAGGCGAACTGTCACGTGCCGCCTACGACGCCTTGAGCAACCCCGATCGGTACACCGCCAGCGAAATCGTCGATCGATCCGGCGACGCAACCACCGTCAACTTCACCGACGACCGCACGCGGACCTCTCGGCCTGCGCCGCGACCTGCCCCTCGACCTGACCCGACACCGCCGACCCGGGTGAACACTCCCGCGCCGCAACAGTTCTGGCCTACGCCCGCGCCGCAGAGCTATGGGCCCGCGCCAGGTCCGATGACGCCGAATCCCATCACGTCGTACCCGCCGCCACCGGTGCCACCGTCGCGCAACTCCAACATCCGGCCGGTTCTGCTCACACTTCTCGCGGTCGCGGTCGTTGCCCTGCTCGGCGCAGGAGCCTGGTTCGCGGTGACGCAGACGTCGAAGGACGACAACGCGACGACAGCTACCAGTGCGGCCACTCCCCCGCCGGAGACGACCGAGCCTGCGACGCAACCGGATTCGACAGATCGGCCGACCACCACCGCCCCGCGGACCCCGACGACACAAGCGTTGCCGCCGCTGTCGGGCTCGGTCTCGGGAGCGGACGACCAAGGCTTCGTCGACGTGTCCGGCGCCCGCTGCAACGACACGAATCAAGCCTTGGCAATAGGCCGGACCCCCAGTTCGACCGTCGTGGTGTGCAGAACCGGTGTCGGCCGGATGTACTACAAGGGCGTTCGATCCAGCGATGGAGCCAGCATTGCCCTCGACGATCCGCAGCAGGTAGGCGCGGGGTTCGTCGTCGTCAACAAAACCGACGGCACGCAGTACCGCATCGACTCCTCGTCGCTGACGATCGTTCAGAACGGCACGATCGTGGCATCGGAGCCGATGGTCGAGTACGCGTCACGCTGACCGCCTGCAGCCCTGATTCGCGACGAGGATATTCACACCTGCGATGATCGCGCGCAACGCCGACTCGACACCGTCCGCGGCAATTGCCATCGCCCAGTGCCGTCGACCGTTGTGTTCGCAATAGACGAAGGTCGCCGTACCCTCCGCGACGCTCTGCTGGTGAAACGACAGCACCTCGACGCCACAACCGGCGTCGTAGAGGATCGAACTCAACGCCGCAATCGGGCCCGGAGCACTGACTCGCGTGCAGCGGCTGCGGCCGTCGATGTCCAGCGTCGCCTCGTAGTCGCGCAGTCCGGTCGATCGGGGGTCGACGGTCCATCCGGCAAGACGAAGCCGACCGGCGATCGGGCTGTAGCGCTCGAGAAAGTCGTTCCAGGTCAGTCCCGCCGATTCGGCGCGCAGCGCACGCGGTAGCGGGGTGGAAAAACGATCGGTGAACGGATCCGAGGATGCGGTGGAAAAGCGTGTGATGGTGTTCATCGTGGTGGTCTTCCGAGATGAAGGAAGGACCGGTAGGTAGCACAACGACCCGCAGCGGGGGTCGGTCCGAATCAGACCCCGCTACGGCGGTGTACTACGAGCACGCGCTTCATAACCGAAGACAGTAGAGAAGCCACGGCCGACACGCAACCGCACCGTCGCGGTACGCCGCGTGTGCCGCGTGTGCCGCTGGCAAACTAGAACCATGTCGACGCCTCGATGGCTGCTCTGTGCAGTTGCGCTCCTCACTGCGATAGGCGTCGGCGGCTGCACGATCCCGACCCGCGAGGATGCGGCTACGACATCTCTACCTGCAACGTCTCTTCCTTCGACTGCTCTCTCCACTGCGGCGACGACACCCACCACGTCGCACCCGGCACCAACGCCGACCGAGGTAGCTGCACCGCCCCCACCCGGCGGTCCGGTGGCCGCGCCCGCGCCCTGCCTCGCGTCGGCGATGAAGCTCGATTGCGATATGCAGCAACGAATTTCAGCTGCCAACGCCTACATCGCGACCCGTCCGGGCACGGTCGGCTACGTCGTCGGAGATCGGGTGACCGGAGCGTCCTACCGTAACGACGGCGCCGATACGCCTGTGTGGACCGCATCCACGATCAAGCTGGCCATGGTCGTCGACCTGCTCACCCGTAATCGCGCAGGCTCCATCACGCTGACCGACGAAGATCGCGACGAGATGCAACGAATGCTGCATTCATCGGACGACGAGGCCGCCGACGGCCTGTGGTTTCGCTACGCAGGCGATGATCACCTCACGTTCAACAACAACTTTCCGACGTACGGAATGCTCGATCTGGTCCCATACGACGGCTTCATCGAATATTTCCCTTATTGGGGCTTCCAACAGTGCACTCCGGAAGACCTGGATCGCCTCATCAACTACGTCCTCACCCGCATGGACCCGGCCGACACCGCGTACATCGTCGGCGAAATGCAACGGGTCGACCCCAATCAGCAGTGGGGCGTCTGGGGTGCTGGTCGCGCAGCGGCGCCGGGCAACAAGGACGGGTGGTCGGAGGAATCGACAGGTTGGGTCATCAACTCCGTCGGATTCGCGGGACCCGGGCAGCGGTACACCCTGGCAATCATGAACTCGCTCAACGGCGAAGGCAGCTTCGACGACGGAACCGAGACGGATTCGCGTGTCGCCCAGTTGTTGTTCGAAGGCAGATCCTGACCGCGGGCGGTTTCGGTCAGCCCCGTGGTCGCAGCATCGCCGGATGCAGAGTCCGCGCGTCGCCGCGGACGTAGAGCCGCGCAGGCCGACCGCCGTCGCGTGTCGTCGTCGAACCGCTCGGTTCGACGAAGCCCGGTGTCGTCGTGACTTTGCGGTGAAAGTTGCGCGGGTCGAGCGTTGTCCCCCATACCGTTTCGTACACCCGTCGCAGCTCGGCGATAGTGAACTCCGCAGCGCAGAAGGCCGCGGCCAGCGGGGTGTACTCCAGCTTGTTGCGGGCTCGCTCGACGCCGTCGGTGAGGATGCGATGGTGATCGAACGCCAACGCGTCAGGCTGGGCGAGCACATCGGAAACGGTCAGCAATTCGACTGCGGCAGCGTCACTTCCGGCAACCGGATCAGTCAGCGTCGGCGTCAGCGCTAGGTATGCGGTCGTCACGACCCGCCCCCGCGGGTCACGGTCGGGTGCGCCGTAAGTCGCCAACTGCTCGAGGTGGACGTCGGACGAGCGCACACCGGTCTCTTCCTGAAGCTCGCGCGCTGCGGCCTGCAGCAGATCTTCGTCGTCGAGCACGAAGCCGCCAGGCAACGCTCGCCGACCCCGAAACGGCTCTACTCCCCTACGAACCGCGAGCACAACGAGACGGTTCTGCTCGATCGTCAGGACAACGAGGTCGACGGCAACAGCGGCGGTCGGACGCAATCGATTGGACACAGCCACATCATAATCGTCGACTTGACGATAAGTCACGAAGCCAGTTATCGTCATGTTGACGAAAAGGAGTGGTTATGGCCGACATCACGAAGTTCTGGTTCCTGCGACACCTGCGGGCCAACCCGACCGCACACATCCGCCATCTGAACAGGGCGCGACTCGCGCACGACGGCACCGGGCAGGCCTTCTGGTTCCGGCCGCTCAACGCGGCCGTGAGCGAGATTCCCGTCGACGACCGCGAACAACCGCTGCTCTTCCACGCGCGCACCGTCGACTTCCAGGACGTCACCGTGCAAGCCACCATCACCTACCGGGTGGCAGATCCCGCAATCGCCGCTGCCAGAATCGATTTCAGCATCGACCCCGACACCGGCGCATGGCGTGCACGCCCGCTCGAACAGGTCGGCGGACTGCTGACCGAACTGGCGCAGCAGCACGCCCTCGATCTCGTCGCGCGAATGACGTTGCCACAGGCCCTAGCGGAAGGAATGGCGTCGGTCAGGGAACGAATTGCCCGCGGACTCGGCAACGATCAGCGCATCGTCGATACGGGTCTGGCAATAATCGACATTCGCGTCGTCGCAGTGCGCGCCGAACCCGATGTCGAACGCGCGCTGCAGACCCCGATGCGCGAGCAGGTGCAGCAGGACTCCGACAAGGCCACCTTCGAACGGCGTGCCCTTGCAGTCGAACGTGAACGTGCCATCGCGGAGAACGAATTGCAGAACCAGATCGAACTCGCCAGACGTGAAGAGCAATTGGTTGCGCAGAAGGGACAGAACGAGCGGCGACGCGCAACGGAAGCGGTTGCTGCGAACCAGGTTCACACCGAAGCGAAGGCCGCGCAGCAACGACTGCTCGCCGACGCCGAGGCAGACTCGACCCGAGTTGTCGGACTTGCGGCAGCAGACATCGAAACGGCACGGTTGGCCGCCTATCGCGATGTCGACACACACATCCTCCTGGCTCTGGCAATGGAGAAGCTGGCAGGCAATCTGCCGGAAATCGGCACTGTCAACGTCACGCCAGATCTCGTCACTGCGCTACTGAGTCGTCTCGCCACAGCGGGGACCTGACATGGCACTGCCTCCGCGCGCGGTGATCGTCTACCGCACAACCGAATTCGACGAACTGCTCAGCAGCCACGGCACGAGGGCACAGGCAGCGTTCTTCCTCGAGACGCGTGGCAGAACGCTCGACGAGGTCGAAGCCCGGCACAACGCGACCCACTCGGCGCTCGCACGCGTGTCGTCCGCGGTGCCGATCGATTGGCGACGCGGGCAGGTCGAGCGTAAAGATCTGAGCCGCTTCGTATTCGGACCCGAGGATGTCGTTGTCGCCGTCGGACAGGACGGGTTGGTCGCGAACGTCGCCAAGTATCTCGACGCCCAACCCGTCGTCGGCGTCAACCCGGATCGCGAGCGCAATCCCGGCGTTCTCGTCGCTCACCAGCCCGGCGATGTTCGAAAAGCCCTTGCAGCAGCTGCAGATCCGGCGAAGTCGACAGGGCGGACCATGGTTCAGGCACGGCTCGACGACGGGCAATCGTTGCGCGCACTCAACGAGATCTACGTCGGGCATCCGTCGCATCAATCGGCGCGCTACCGCATTCGCACGCCGGACGGTCGCGAGGAACGTCATTCGTCGTCGGGCGTCCTTGTCGGGTCGGGCACCGGCGCGACGGGCTGGTGCCGATCCGTGTGGTTGGAGCGGGCCAGCTCGTTGCACTTGCCCGCACCCGAGGCAGAAACGCTGTGCTGGTTTGCGCGGGAGGCGTGGCCCTCCCCCGCAACCGGAGCCGATCTGACCGAAGGCCTGATCGGCGCGGGCGAGGAGTTGACGATAGTGGCCGAGTCCGATCTGGTGTTGTTCGGCGACGGCATCGAATCGGACACCCTCACCGTGTCGTGGGGTCAACACGTCGTTGTGTCCACCGCAGCGAATCGGCTGAAAATCGTTGGGCGGCTACGCCGCTCGTGAGTCTTTTCGGAGGGCGGGCCCTCCGAAAGGACTCACGAGCCCGAAGGGCCGAGGTCGGCAATCAGATCGAGCAGCTGGTGCAGATTGGACCGCAGGACCGGGAGCCGAGACAACGAGATGATCCGCTCGAGCAAGGGGGCTACGCGCCGGACGAGGAGCCTGGTTCGGGCTTGGCCAGGGCTGGAGTCGTGTACCCAGAACAGCACGACACCCATGTGCGCGAGCCACAGCAACTCGGGTAGCTCGGCAAGCAACCTTTTGTCCGCTTTGATGACACTGCCCTCGACGACACTGCGCATGATCGCGGTCGAGGCTTCGCGGGCCTCTCGGCTCTCCTCACTGAACGGACTCAGTGGGCTGGTCGGTTCGGCGGCGATGGCGAAGAACTTGCCTGCGAACTGGTGATACGGCTCGGCGACGTCGAGAAACAGGTTCTCGGTGAGTAGCCATCGCTGAGCCAGTGAGGTCGTCGGCCCGAGCCGACCGCGCACGGCCTCTTCGTGCAGATTCTGCATCCGTACATAGAAGCCCTGGACCAGTTGATCCTTGGACGAGAAGTAGTAATAGGCGTTGCCGAGGCTGACGCCCGCTTCCGACGCGACCGCTCGCATCGTCGTCTTGGCGTAGCCCTTCTCCTCGAACAGGCGAAGGGCTACGTCGACGATCCGCTGTCGGGTTTCTTCACCACGAGCGGTGGACGGTTCGGCCGGGTTGGTCACACCCACATCTTGCCCCGACCTCACCGCGTCACCGTGGCACCGCGCTGGTTCAGTGCGCGGGCGCGGGGGGTACGGGCCCATACGGCACCGGGACCATCGGCCGCTGCAGGTATTGCGGTTCCTGAGGCAGCTTGCGACCGCGACGCAGCCGTGCCAGCACGACGAGATTGCCGAAATGCAGCACACCGAGGCCGAGAGTAACTGCGCCGAGCTTGCCTGCCAGTGCTTCGAACGCCGCTCGCGCGGTGGTGACGTCACCGTCGATGCGAAGCACAAGGGCTATGTAGCCGACGTTGATCAACCAGAACCCGACGACAAGCAGATGGTTGACGGCGGCTGCCGTTTCTTGGTCACCGTCGAATGCCTTGACGAGGAAGGATCCCCCGTTGCGGTAGAGCAGGCGTGCGACGAAGAACGTCAGCGCAGCACTGACAGCGACGTAGACGGCATAGGTGATGGTGATGGTGTCCATCGGATCTCCTTCGAACGCAACTTGAACATGTTCAATTAGCGTAGCAGCTATTTGAACATGTTCAAGTATGGAGGTTTCCTAGGACGTCGGCTGGTCGCCTCGCTGCTCCCAGCCGCGTTGCACCGCGTCGTACTCGGCTTTCGACAACGTGGCAGCGAAAGCTTCCAACGCCCCGAGGGCGTCGGGACTCTGCATCAGGAGTTCGCGGATCGAAGCAGCAACGGCATCACGCCGACTGCGAGACGGTTGGTAGTAGTACGCGCGTTGCCGCTTCTCACGCTCGACCCAACCCTTTTCGTGCAGGTGGGTGACGACTGTGAGGACGGTTGTATAGGCAAGGCGCTTGGACTCACCGAGACGGTCGACGAGATCGCGGACGGAGAGATACTCCGTTGCCGCCCACAATCTGTCCATCACCTCGGCTTCGAGTTCACCGAGATCTTTCACTGCTCGACTACTGCGCGATCGGTCCGGCGAGCTGGATGCCACGCGAGACAAGCCAGCCGAGCGGATCGAGCTTGGCGCCACCGGGTGCCCAGACCTCGAAGTGCAGGTGGGGTCCAGTCGACTGACCACGGTTGCCGACAGTTGCGATCAGCTCTCCGGCGCGGACGTGCTGACCGGCGACAACCCTTGCCTCGTTCACGTGACCGTAGACAGCGATGGTGCCGTCGTCCTGCTGGACGCGGACCCACATACCGAAGCCCGAAGCAGGGCCTGCCTCGATGACCACGCCGTCGGTGACGGAGACGATCGGAGTACCGATGGCGTTGGCGATGTCGATGCCGCCGTGCAACGTGCCCCAGCGCGGCCCGAAGAGCGACGTGAGTAGGCCGACCACAGGCACGGCCGACCTCGGTCGGTGCGCTTCAGCTTCGCGGGCCGCATGGAGAGCCTCGTCGATGCGTTGGGTCTGCGCGGCCATCCAGTCGGCATGATCTGCGCGAATGGCCTGCTCGTCGACCGCGGCGTTCTGGTCGTCCTGCTCTGTTCCCGACGGCATGGCGGCCGCGGACGAGGCGCCGAGCAGCGTGCCTGCTGCGACGGTTGCGGCGATCAAGCGGCCGGCCTTCGAGTTGCGGCGAGCTGCACGGTTGGGGCGATTGGGTAACGAAACGGTTTCGAACATGGGATCGACCGTACTACTAAGCAGCATAGTTTCTGTGATCTGCCCGTGATATTCAGCTAGTTGATCTTAAAATAATCAACAATTTGTCCGAATTCAGCACATCGAATTGACCAGTAAATCCCAAGGCTGACCTGCAATGATTCATGATCGAAATCGAGAGTGTGCCCGATTACTCTGTTAGGCCGGTCACATAACGGCCCTGTGATGTTTGAAAAGCGCATTTTCCGGGTTGGAAAGCTGCCCAGGAGCAAGCTCGCGAGCAGCAACAACACGTCGCCGGACACCGATATCTGGTTGCGCAAATGCAGGTTTGCGAATGCGGAAACGGCCTGAAAAAAGTATCCGTTCAGACCAGATCCGGACCGCGATTCAGCTCGAAATTCGATCCCCGGTCGAAAGCACCGGATTGAAATGCAAGAGTTCGTGCCATCGCCGTCCGGCAGCGGGGTGAGGGGCGACAGCTACTGCATACAACGCCCCTCGCACGTATACCGATCGAACGATTGCCCCACGCGGCCCGCTGGCAGAGAATCGAGCGGAGCGATATCGATGACGGGGGACGATCTGTGTTCATGCGAACTCGTAGGGACCGTGCCGACAATTCGTCACCGCCGCCTACAGCGACCGAGCACACCGTCGCCGTCGACCGGCCGATCGGACGTCGAAGGATCGGCGTGGTCGAAGACCACGAGTCGGTTGTCATGGGTCTGACGCTGATGTTGGCCGACCAAGACGACCTCGAGCTCGCGGTCACCGCACAGACGGTCCCCGAGTTGCTCGCCACCGGCCTGACACTCGATCTTGCGATCCTCGACCTGCGGCTCGGTGACGGGTCCTCCCCCACCGGCAACGTCGAACTGCTCCGAGCTGCAGGTATCGACACACTTGTCTTCACCGGCGCCGAGAATCCGTACATGGTTCGCCTCGCGGCGCGAGCCGGCGTTCTCGGCGTTGTTCGAAAATCCGAAGCGCGGGCGGTTGTCGTCGAAGCGATTCGCGCAGCCGCATACGGCGAGCAGGTCGTGACGACGGACTGGGCCGCGGCCATCGACGGCGACCCCAAACTGCTGGACGTCGGGCTGAGCCCACGACAGCGCGAAGTTCTCGCGCTCTACGCCTCCGGCGAGAAGACTGCCCGCGTCGCACATCTGACCGGATTGGCACCGCAGACCGTCACGGACTACCTCGGTCGCATTCGGGCGAAATACGCCGAAGCCGGACGACCTTCACCAACCAAGACCGATCTCTACAAACGTGCGGTCGAAGACGGGCTACTGCCGATGCCGCAGATCCCATGGGATCAGTAGCGGGCGACAACGTATCGGACGAGCCGGCAGCGGACCGCCTGCTGCGGATGTTCGCACGGTTCGTCGGCCTTGGATACGCCATCTACCTGACCCTGCTGATCACCGACGCCATCTCGTTCAGCCGGTTTCTTGCGCCGTGGTGGACGCCTGTCATCGCGGTGTCGGTGTTCGGGTCGGGAATCGCGCTTGCCCTCGTCGGCTTCCGGCACAGCAGGAGACTGATTCACCGCGTCGCGACCACCGCTGCCCTGACCTACCTCTTTGCCGTATTCACGTTTCCGATCGCATGGTCTGGGCGTGGCGCAACCGCGGACAACGTGATCGACCAGACCAACTTCTGGCTGACTCTGTTTCCTGGACTGTCCAGCCTCGCAGCGGCGTTGGTCTGGCGACCGATCTGGGTGTACGCGCATCTCGTCGTCGCCTGTGTCGGCGCCCAGCTGATCAATTCCGTCGTCCGCGGTTCCGATCGGAGCATGCTGTTGGCGGATATCAGTTTCGCGACGATGTTCTGCACGCTGTTCGTATCGGCCGCGGTCGTAGCGATGCGGACCGGTCGCGTCCTCGACGAGACGAGATTGCGCACGCACGCCGCCGCAGCCACTGCCGCCGCACAGCAAGCGCGCACGGTCGAGCGCGAACGGTTCGACGCGCTGATTCACGATCAGGTGATGTCGACTCTGCTCTCGATCACCCAGCAGGGCGCAAACTCGACCGTCCTCGACCAGGTCGAGCACACGTTGAGCCAGCTGAGCGACTTGCGGAACAGTTCAGCGGCCGACGGTGATTTCGACACCGCAGCGGTGCTCGCACATCTTCGGTTGGCGGCAACCGATGCCGACTCCGCGGTCGCTATTCGCACGGCCGTCGAACCGACCGCCGCGTTGGTGGTTCCCGCCGACGCAGCACGAGCGGTCGGAGCAGCCCTCGGCGAAGCAGTCCGCAACAGCGTCCGCCATGCCGGCTCGACCGCCGACCGCGCTGTCGACGTGTCGATTCGACCCGACGAACTGCGCGTCCAAGTTGTGGACAACGGCAAGGGGTTCGACGTCGCGGCAGTGCCGTCGCACCGGCTCGGTCTCGCGGTCAGCATTCGTACCCGCATGAATCAGTTGCCCGGCGGCCGCGCACTTGTGGAATCCCGCCCTGGACACGGCACCCGCGTGCTCCTGACGTGGAACGCACCCCGATGACCCATCGACCCGACCGACGCGTCTCGGACCTGCGTGGATTACTCGGAATGCAAACGTCCGCCGCGCGGTGGATCGTTGCGTTCTACTCGTTTTCCTTCGTTCTACTGGCATTTTCGTCACGGGAAGGGATAACCCCGCTGTGGCCGGTCTGCATCGCCCTTGTCATTGCCACGGCGAGTGCGATCACCTTGATCACGGTCGGCGGCGATCCACTTCCACTGCGCTACACCATTCCGCTCACCGCGTCGGGCCCGGTGAATCTCGCAATCATGACGGCTGTCGTGCCCGTGCCGATCACCTCGGGTGGGCAGATGTGGCCGGGCGCTGCCGCGACCGCGCTGTACACGTTTATGTGTGTGCGAGGCCGGACGCTGGCGGCGTGGACCGGGTTGCTCGGGATGTTCGTCGTAAGCGTTGTCTGGTCGTCGTCGACCGGTCAAGGGTTCGGCACGGGGATCACCCTGCAGGTCGTGAATGCCGCCCCACTTGCGATGGCGACCTTCTTCGCAATGACCCTGAGACCGGCTGCGCGCGAGATCTTCGAGCTTCGTGAGCGATCCACCAGAAAGGCAGCAGCGGAAGCTGCGGCCGACGCGATTCTCTCCGAACGCGATCTTCAGCTCGATCGTCTCGACGAGTTGGCCCGCCCGATCCTCGAACGGGTCGCAATCGGCGGTGCGCTTGCGGCGTCCGACGTTCTCGCTTGCGCGTTGTTGGAGGCGCATCTACGCGACACACTCCGAGCGCCCGCCCTTGCAGCGTCGGGGGTGGCCGCAGCCGCGCGGTTTGCGCGCAGTCGCGGGGTCGACGTCGTCCTGCTCGACGACCGTGGCGCCGACGACGCCGACCAGGCCGACCGCGAACGCCTGCTCGACGCGATCGCGGCGGACCTGATAGCTGTCACGTCCGGATCGGTAACGGTCAGGATCCTGCCGCCCGGACGATCCAGCCTTGCGACCGTTCTTGTGACGAGCGCACAGTCGACAACTCGAATCGAGTACGGGTCGGACGGTCGACCAGTTAATCGTGCGTCCGGCTAACGAAGACCCCCATCCGTTGGGCAATGAAGTCGCGTCTGTCCCAAGGAGTTACGCGCGGATAGTTTTTGGTCACAGAACGCGAATGCGAGTCGGTCGGGGACTTTCTTCGCTGCCGATGATGCGCCGCACACTGGAGACAATCACCGTGACAATGACTTTCGACGATATCGCCCGCTTCGAAGCGCCGCGCCAGCCCGCAACTGCACAGCCGAATCTCTCGCCACGGGAGTTGGAGGTTCTTCTCGTCTGGCTGCGCAGTGACTCGAAAACTGCTGTTGCAGCTGCGATGTACCTTTCGGTTGGCACCGTGAACACCCACCTGTCCCGCATTCGTTCCAAGTACACCCTCGTGGGGCGGCCTGCTCCGACGAAGGCGTCCCTTGTGGCCCGAGCGCTACAGGACGGACTGATCGAAATCGACGACCTGTGACGGCTCGAGCGCGGCATGCCGTCAGCAGGCCTGCGCCCCGTTGACGACGCCGTTGCGGTAGGCCTGAACTCGCTTGTAGCCGGAACCCTGTCGTTCTGCATCGTCGTCGCCGCGGAACAGCAACAGTGCACCGATGGCTTCGTCGAGATCTCCAGGAGAAATAAGGTACGAACTCGAATCGCCGCGATTGCCGAGCAGGACACTCGCCGTCCAGCCGCCTGCGAAGCAGTCCGCGCGCAGCGAAGCGTCCTCGCCATCCGTTTCCTCGCCTGCCTTCGACTCACCGGCGATTCCGTACTGGGTCGCCAGTAGCGCGGCGACCGCGAAATCGCCACCCCGCTCGTAGAACGACGGCATCGCGCCGACGGTGTCGAATCCGATGTAGTCATCAGCAGGGCAATAGAACAGCGCGTACCCCTCGGTGGACTGATCGCCGCAGGCAGGCGGATTCTTCGGGTCGAACGGTTTGATCTCCTTCAAGGGGGTCCAGGTCTTCTGGAAAAGTTCCGGAAACAGCTTCGACCAGTAGTCCTCCAGTCGTAGGGAACGCCGTTGATGATCTGGTCGTACGGCGCGTTGCCGCCACTCGCAGCATCGGCGGCGTTGTTGAACGGCAGTTCGACGACCGCAGGTGTGCCGTCCTTGTACGCCTTGCACTCCGTCGCGCCGTCGTCGAAGCCGTTCTGAAAAGCGTTGACGCGGTCGAAGCCGCTGCCGTGTGCGTTTTCCGATTCCGAGTCGGTACCCGGTTCGTCGCGAAGCACGAGGAAACCGGCGAGCGCGCTGTCGAGTTCTGCGGCGTTCACGTCGTACCCACCGTCGTCGATCGCATGTGCCGCCCAGACGCCTGCGAAGCAGTCGGCCTGGATCTCGGAGGTGACGGTCAGACCTTCGAAATTCGACCGCGCCTGAATGGCGTGGCCCCACTCGTGGGCGAGGACGATCGGAACGACGAAATCACCGAAGCGTTCGCGAAGATTCGGCAGCAGTCCTTCTGCGTCCCATGCGATGACGTCTTTGGACGGGCAGTAGTAGGCGTTGCCAGCGATGTCGTCGGCCGAGCCTGCACACGGTGGCAACTTGCCCGACGACGGGATCACTCCGTAGAAGCCACCTTCGACGGGCCTGTAGGCCTCGCCGTACAGGTCCGGGTATTCGGCGGCCCAGTAGTTCTGCAGGTCCGAGATCGCCTTGGCGGCAAGCTCGTTCACCGGATTATCAAGATCACCGTCGATCGTGACGTCTTTCACCTCGGGCGCTTCCGACCCGGCGGATGTCGACGAACTCGCAGATCCGGACGACGTGTCGGCGTCCTTGCCGCCGCACGCACCGACCGTGAGAACGAGTGTTGCGCACACAACCAGTACACGCGAAAAAGTGGAGTTGATACGCATCGGATCGCCCTCGCTACAGACTGTGTCCTCGTTCGGAATGTCGAAGTACAAAAGTTACCGATCTGCGGTTGGAAATCGGTTGGATCGAAACAAATCGGCAATCCAATCCGAATCCAATCTGCCGTAGCTAGGCTCCAACCGGAATTTTCTGCAGTACGGATCTGCAGGCATCGACAGGAGAATGATCGATTTGAAGCACTCGAAAGCAGGAACCGCGATTCTCGCGGCGGCCGCCGTGGCAGTGAGCCTGTCCCTCGTTGGTTGCAGTGAGGACTCGAAGTCCGCGTCGTCTTCGTCGACGAGTTCCAGCGCTGCGGCGACCACGGCCGAGAGTTCCGCAAAGACCACCGAGAAGAAGAGCAAGCTCACACCGCGCACATCGGAAGCTCCCGGATCGGGCGCGAACAAGACCATCGCGGACTACATCGTCGACAACGACATCACCGAAACCGTCGTGCACAGCGGTGACGCCGGAAGTCCCACAGTCGGTCTCCCGATTCCCGACGGCTGGGAAGACGCAAACGACAAGGCACCCGACGTCGCATACGGCGCAATTCTCTACAGCGGACCCGAAGCGGGCGAGTACCCGGTGACCGTGATCGCGATCATGTCGAAGCTCGACGGAAACGTCGATCCCGACGAACTTCTCTCCTTCGCACGGGGTGAACTGCAGAACCTGCCCGGTTTCGAGCCGTTGGCCGAGGGAACGAAGACGACTTTCAACGACTTCCCCGCATTCGAATACGGCGGAACCTACAAGGGCGACAACGGCGAAACCCTGATTTCTGCACAGAAGACGGTTGTCGTCGAGGGTTCCGACGGCACCTACGTGATGCAGTTCAACGTCGACGGCGCCGAGGCGCAGATCGATGTCATCAAGGACGTCACCACGTTCATCGACGAAAACGTCACGATCACACCCTGATTCGATCGACTTCGGCTACACCCATACCAAGGAGTTCACCACGTGAAGAATTCGAGAACTGCGACCGCCGCCATCGCGGCAGGCGCACTTGCGGTGAGTATTGCGCTCGTCGGCTGCAGCAGCGACGACAAGTCGGATTCGTCGGCTTCGACGTCCACTACGAGCGCGGCGACGTCCTCGGCGAGCAAGTCGAGCAGCGCCGAGGCCTCCGGCAAGGCACCGAAGAGCAAGCTCACACCGAAGTCCGGCGACACAGCCGCTGCCAACGAGACGATCGCGACGTACATCGCCGACGAGAAGATCATCGAAACACCCGTCAAGCCTGGCGATCCGGGCGCACCGACCATCGACCTGCCGATCCCGGAGGGCTGGGAAGTCGTCGATCAGGGCGACGACTCCTACGCTGCGATCGTCTACACGGGTCCGGAAGCCGCGAACACCGACTTCCCGCCCAACTTCATCGCCATCCTCTCCAAGCTCGAAGGCAACGTCGATGCGAAGAAGCTGATCGAATACGCCGGCGGCGAGGTCAAGAACCTGCCGAACTATGCACCGCTGCTGGAAGGTGAGGAAGGCACTCTGAGTGGCTTCCCGGCCTATCAGATCGCCGCGACCTTCGAAGACAGCGGGACGACGTACGTCATCGCTCAGAAGACCGCAGTCATCACCGGCGCCGACGGCGCCATCTACGTGCTCCAGCTCAACGGCACCAGCGACGAAACGCTGCAGGACATCCTCGGTTCTGCGACGTCGGCGGTCGACGACGGCACCACGATCACGCCGTAGATCTCACCCTGCAGTATCGGAACGAGCACGATTGTCGGCCGCACGCAGACTACGTTTGCGTGCGGCCAATTGGCTGTCCCAGACCCTTTCGCCCGTTGCGGTCGCGATCAATTCGGCACGATGCAACGTCGTTCGCGCCACATCGCCCGCTCCGTGCGTCGCCTCGACGTCGGAAAGCAACGCCAGATACAACGGCGTCATGATGCGGGACCCACCCGCTGAATGTTTCTCCAGTGCAGTTCTGATGAGATCCGACGTATCGTCGCCGCCGGGTTCGAGCGCCCGTGCCCACGCCCCGATGATGTGCGCGGATGCAGCGATCTGATCCATACCTGCGTTGGCGAGATCATCGAAGATCTGCTCCGCCAGTAATGCTGTGTCCGTGACCTTTCCGATCATCGCATCCAACTGAATCAGACCGACTTTTGCCACGGCCGCGCCGAAGCCGTCGCCGCGCGTCGTAGCGATATCGATGGCCGCATACGCGTACGCCCGGCCCCTTGCGGTGTCGCCGCGCAACGCGTGAATCCAGGCGGAGATCACGTGACCACGGGAATCGAAGGCGAGCATCGGCCCGACGACGTCGATATCGACCGGAGGAACCGTGTGCTCCAACGAGTCGAGTGCAACAAGGCTCGAATCGAGGTCGCCCTGCATAAACGCGACCATCGCACGAATGTAGTACCCGGCCACACCGGCGACCGGATCGCCGGTTGCCTGGAACTGCGCGATCAGTCCGTCGGCGAGCGCGCCGCCTTCGCGGTAGCGACCCGCGCCGCAGACCATCAGGGCGCGCAATGCCACACCGGCATTGAACTGGCCGGTCGAGCGTTGCGTCGTGCCCGCGTCGAACGCGTTGTGCAGCGCTTCGACGACGCTCGGTGCGTTCTGACCCTCGACGATCGCCGAGGCCGACGCAAGCTGCAACCACAGCGCAGCTTCTCGCTCTGCTCGCTGTGGCCCGTCCGGTAGTCGTCTGCAGAGTTCGACTCCTCGCCGGTCGAGTCCGACGATTTCCGCGTACGCCGATCTCGCAGCGGAGAAGGCAAGTGCCCGATCGATATGTGCGAGTGCCGATTCCGGGTCGATCCGGTCGCCGGCTCGCCAGGCGTGATCCGCCGCTGCGATGGCCGTCTCGTAGTCGATGTCGGCCGACCGACGCGTCCAGACCCTTGCGATGTCGGCGTGTGCCGCAGCCAATGTCGTGCTCGACAGCTGACCGACTATTGCATTGCGAACGAGGCCGTGGCTGAACCGAAACTGCCCTGACCGAACGTCGAGATCGGAGATCAAGCCAGCTCGAACCGCGGGCGCAAGCCGATCGACAACCGAGGTCAGGTCGAGGCCGAGCACTTCGGCGAGAATCCCTGCGTCACAGACAGCGCCGACAACGGCGCCGATCCCGAGCGCCGTTCTGGTGTGGCGTGGCAGTTCCGCTGTTCGTCGTCGAATCACGCCGGCGACCGCATCGGGAACTTCGTCGATGACGATCGTCCGTGTCGTCGCATCGAGCTCACCGTGGCTGCGTAGCAGCCTCACGAGTTCGCGGATGTAGAACGGATTTCCGCCGGTGCGCGCACGGACCTGCGTTACGAGTTCGGCGGTCGGCGTCACCGACGTCTCGGCGCGAATCAACTCGGCGACCGAGTCGTCGTCGATACCTCGCAACTTGATCAACGTCGTCTCGGTGCAGCTGAGCACCCGGTCGAATGCTTTGTGCCGCAACGGCACATCGGTGCCACCGTCCTGCCAGGTCGCGATGATCACAAGCGGAATTCGGTGCAGTGATCCCGACAGCAACTCCAGTACGTCGTAGGTGGCCTTGTCGGCGCGGTGGACATCGTCGAGTACGACGACGGTCGGGCGATCGGTTGTCAGCTCGCAGATCAGGCGCGCGGTTCCCTCGATCAGCTCGAATCCGGTCGCTGCCTCGCCGACGGTGCCGGGCTGTTGCCGTTCGGGTGCGAGCGCTGCGATCACGCCGGGTGCGATGTCGTGCGCGCGCCGCAGTCGCAGTGGATCGGCCGAGGAACAGAGTGAACGGACCACCTGCGTCCAGGTCCACAGTGCCGGCCTGCTGATGCCGGCGGGGTGCGCAGACCACGCGGTGACCATCGACTGCTCTGCCGCTTCGTCGAGCACCGCCGACGCGAGCATGGTCTTGCCGACCCCACTTTCGCCCGAAAGGACGACAACGTGCCCGTGCCTGCCTGCTCCGAGCAGGCGTCGAAGCCGGTCACTTTCGTCGTCGCGTCCGAACACGGTCTTCGGTGCTTGCGGCGGTTTCGGGGCCGCCCGCAGCGTCGTCCGAATCGGCGTCCAGTCCAATTCGGGTGATTGCCGCCGCACGTCGTCGGCCAACGACTGTAGCGCGGCGCCCGGAGCGACGGCGAGCTCGCTTTCGAGAATGTCGCACGCGCGGCGGTAGGCGTGCAGCGCGTCGGCGCGACGGCCGGACCGGTACATCGCCAGCATCAGCTGGCCCCACATACGTTCGTGTAACGGCGAGGTCGCCAATTGCGCTTCGATGTCGGCGATCAGTTCGGTGTCGCGGCCGAGCAGCAGACCGGCGTCGAATCGTGCTTCGGCGACGTCGTATCGAAGTGCGTCGAGTCGGCATACCTCTGCGTCCGCGAAGCTGTGGTCGCGGAAATCCGCGAGCGGCGTGCCGCGCCACAACGCGATTGCCCGCGCGAACGTGGCGTCTGCCAGCGCGGGGTTGCCCGCGAGCAACGCGGCGCGTCCTTTCGCGGCGAGCTCGTCGAACTGCCGGATGTCGAGATAGTCGTCGGCGAGATTCAGACGGTAGCCATAGGAGTGCGTCTCGAGTCGCCCGATTCCGCCGGGCTGGTCGGCGTCGATTACGCGACGCAGGTTGGCGACATAGGCTCGAAGGGAGGCAACCGCTTTCGCCGGTGGAGTGTCGTTCCAGACCGAGTCGATCAAGCGGTCGTATTCGACGATCGCATCGGCATTGAGCAACAGAATCGCAAGAACAGCTCGCTGCTTCACGCCGCCGAGCGCGAGCAGCGTGCCGCTGTGCCACACCTCCATCGACCCGAGGAGCTGATATTCCAACTGGTGCCCCAATCGTGAGGTGGCGCGTCGAAAGCGCCGTAGACCAGTCGCCGACGGTCCGTATCGGTCGAAATTGTAGTTCGAGAGGCGTAGGTCTTCTCCCTGACCACACGTACGTTGTGTTCAGCGCACTACTACAGGAACCGTTGCCTATTTATCTGTGACTTGTAGTAACGTCATAAATCCGACGTCAGAGTTGTCGTTCCGGAGGACATGTCATGTTGTACGCGCAAACCGAAGTCCCAGCACCACCAGCAGGCGGCGCCGCAATCGGTGAAGTGATCATCGCCTTCGCCATCACCCTCGCAGCCACCCTGCCGACCATCTGGTTGATGTGGCGCGAAACAGCGGGAAAGCCGACGGCCATCGGTCGACTCGCCGACTGGGTCGCCACCAAGGACCGTTTGCCTCGCTGGGTCGGGCTTCCGTCGTACGCCCTTGTCGTATCCCTGCTGACCGCGGGGTTCGGCGTGTGGTGGGACGTTGCGCTGCACATGCAGAACGGTCGCGACGAGGGCCCGCTCGCGAACCCGTCGCACTACCCGATCTTCCTTGCCCTTCTCGCGATCTTCAACATCGGCATCATCAGCGCGGTGCTCGCCAAGGGCGAATTGCCCCGTCGCACAATCGCAATCGGTCCGGCAATCCGGGCGCCACTCGGTTCGATCGTGATCATCGGGGCCGGCGTCATCGCGTTGGCAGGCTTCCCTTCCGACGACCTCTGGCACCGCCTCTTCGGTCAGGACGTCACCGAATGGGGACCGACGCACGTCATGATGATCGGCGGCGCGGTGACCTGCGTGATCGGGCTGGCGCTGCTACAGGCCGAAGCACGTCAGGTCGGTGCAGCCGGCGCGATGGGTTTCGGTGGCCGACTGCGCGGCGCGATCATGCTTTCGCTGTGCATCGTGCCCTTCGCGTTCCTGATGGAGTTCGATCTCGGGGTGCCGCAGTTCCCGATGGCAACGCAATTCATCATCGTCGGTTTTCTCGCGGGCTGGATCTTCACCGGTGTGCGCGCCTACTTCGGACCCGGCGGCGCGCTGCTTGCCTGGGTCGTCTATCTGATCGCTCACCTGATTCTGCTCGGCTCCACCGCATTGGTCGACGATGTACTGCTCGCCCGGTTCCTATTGCTATTGCCCGCCGCGATCCTGGTAGAGATCGTCGCACTCGTGGTGTCACCGCGTCGCGGACTTACCTTCTGGATCACCTCCGGCGTGCTGATCGGAACCCTCGGCCTCGCGGCGGAATGGGTCTGGTCGCAGTTCTTCATGCCACTCCCCCAACCGATTCCCGGCTCTGCGCTACCGCTGATGCTCGCGGTCGGCACAGCGGCGGCGGTCGGTGGCGGATTGCTCGGCTCCTGGCACGTCCGGCAACTACAGGACACTGCGAGTCGCCCCGACACCGACGACGAGTTGACCTTCGACGCCATTGCCGACCTACTGCGCAGGTTCAAGTTGACGTTCCTCGTAGGACCGGGTGAATCGATCTTCGGGTATTGGAAACGCGGCCAGACCGGCACGTTGAACAGCAACGAGATCCCCTGGCGACGACACGGTGCAGGCTTGCTCGGAATGGGGCTGTTCATAGGTCTGATGGCCGCCTATACACCGCAGGACCCCATCGACTTCGAGGCGCGTGTCGCACTGGACTATGTGGACGGCGCTGCGGAAACCTGCGGCACGACAACGTCCAAATGCACCGCCTTCGTGACCGTCGATGTGGAACCGGTGAACATCGCCGAAGACGGCAAGATCTGGTTCTACGCTCTGGCGTGGCAAGGTCGGCATCGGTCTGCGGACGTCACGACGCTGCCACGCGACCCGATCGCGGACGTGCCGGGCATCATGCGCGTCGAGATGGTGCCGACCGGCGTAACGGGCCAGTACCGCAGCGCCGAACCGTTGCCGCTCTACGGCAGCTGGAAAACCCTCGTCCGCCTGCACACCGCGCCGACCAACATGTCCGCGCTTCCGCTGTACGCACCCGACGACCCCGCCATCACTGCCGACAAAGGTCGCCGAATCCTCGTCACCGACGGCCAGCGAGTCGACGCCATGACCGAACCCGGCTTCCTGCAGCGTGAAATCAAGGACGACGTTCCAGCGTGGTTGTGGACCGCGGCCTACATCGTCGTCGGCCTGTTCTGGCTGGGCTTGATCGCGCTGTACGGCTGGTGTCTTGCCGCAGCTGCCAAGGGCGGAGCAACACCGGTCCGTACCGACACCGACAAGCCGGTGGCTCCGCCGTCCAAGGTCTGATACTGGCCTCTCGCTGCCCTTGCCCCGCGCTCGCGCCAGGAGCAAGATCGAAGTTGCGCCCATAGTCGAGTCAGCCCATTCGACGCAGGCGCCGACATCGATGTGGACTCGAGCAATGTGGACTCGGTTGTGAGCACGCAGCTAGAACGAGAATCCATCGTCGGCAACACGATCGAACGCCGACGGACGATCGTGCGTGGCATTGTCCAGGGCGTCGGCTTCCGGCCCTTCGTCGCGCGGCTCGCCGGCGAACTGCACTTGAGTGGCTACTGCGGCAACGACGACTCGAGCGTGTTCATCGAAGTCGAGGGTCCGACGTGGGCGCTGGACGAGTTCGATCGACGGTTGCACGCCGAGTCGCCACCCCTCGCCGTCGTCGTCGACGTGGTCCGGGAAGCTCGTCCACCCGAAGGCGATCGGGTCTTCGAGATATCGGCCAGTCGCCGGACCGCCGCTGCCCGAACGCTGGTGTCACCCGACGTTGCCATGTGCACGGACTGCTCGCGCGAATTCGGTGATCCGGACGACCGCCGCTATCGGCATCCGTTCATCAACTGCACCAACTGCGGTCCGCGGCTGACGGTCATCACCGACCTGCCCTACGACAGACCCGCAACGACGATGGCCGCGTTCGAGATGTGCGAACGCTGCGCGAGGGAGTATTCCGATCCAGCCGATCGACGATTTCATGCTCAGCCGATCTCATGCCACGACTGTGGACCGCACGTCGTCGCGCTATCGGCCGGCCGCCGAATCACCGGCGACGACAACGTACTTGCCGAAGTTCACGGTGCGCTGGGCGCCGGACTCGTTGTCGCCGTCAAAGGGATCGGCGGGTTCCACCTGGTCTGCGATGCGACGAATACCGGTGCCGTCGCACGTCTGCGGGAACGGAAGAACCGGCCGCACAAACCGTTTGCGGTGATGGCAGCAGACGTGGCGGGAGTCGAGCAGATCTGTCACCTCGATGCAGCGGAAACAGCTGCGTTGAACTCGTCTGCCGGTCCGATAGTGCTGCTACGCAAGCGATCCGGCCGGACGATCGCGGCGTCGGCCGCGCCGGGCCTGGACGAGTTGGGGATCATGCTTGCCTACTCGGGAGTGCACAAACTGCTGCTTTCGCCCGTTGCCGGCCGTCCCGCTGCGCGGTATCTGGTGATGACATCGGGAAATCTGAGCGGGGAGCCGCTCTGCTTCGATAACGACGACGCGGTGGCCCGCCTATCAGGTGTGGCCGACCTGTTTCTCCTGCACGATCGCGAGATCGCAGTGCCGTGCGAGGATTCGGTGTTGGCGGTGGCGGACGGCAGCGTGCTTCCCATCAGGCGATCCCGCGGCTTCGCACCCGTTCCGATCGTTCTTCCCGATACCGGACCCGTTGTGCTCGCTGTCGGCGCCGAAGTGAAGAACACCTTCTGCCTCACTCGGCAGAACTACGCATTCTGCAGCTCGCACCTCGGCGACATGGGAACGCTGGAAAGCCAACGGGCCTTCGAGCTGTCGGTCGACCAGTTGATGACGCTCCATTCGGTGACGCCGAAGCTGCTCGTCGCCGACGACCATCCCGGCTACGCGACTCGGCAGTGGGCCGAGCGACACAGCGACACGACGGGTATCCCTCTCACCACTGTCCAGCATCACCATGCACATGTGGCTTCGCTGCTCGCCGAACACGGCAGGATCGGCACCGCAGTGCTCGGAATTGCCTTCGACGGCACAGGTTTCGGCTGCGACCGTACGGTGTGGGGTGGCGAGCTGCTGCTTGTCGGACCGAACGTCGAGGACGCCATACGGGTCGGGCATCTGCAGTCGTTTCTACTTCCAGGCGGGGACGCCGCCGTTCGAAACCCGGTCCGGACCGCACTCGCATTGCTGCACGAGGTCGGCATCGACGCACCGGGAGCAACCGCGACACTGGATCCAGCCGAGCGCAAACTGGTTGCGTCACAACTGGCTTCGGGTACCGGCTGCATCCGCACCACCAGCATCGGGCGACTGTTCGACGGCGTCTCGTCACTGCTCGGCGTGTGCCACCGGGTCAGCTACGAGGCGCAGGCTGCGATCGAACTCGAAACCCTTGCGCGGTCGGCACACAACGCAATTCCACTGCACATGGCGATCGAGGGCGACGAACTTCGACTCGGCGGTCTGCTGCGTGAACTGCTCGACGGCCTGCGGTCCGGGCTCGCACCCGCAGACCTCGCCCTCGGCTTCCACCTCGCGCTCGCCTCGGCGGCAGCAGAGTTGGCGGCCGACCTCGCTCGACGATCGCAGGTGTCGACGATCGGGCTCACGGGTGGTGTGTTCGGCAATCGGATACTGCTGCGCGTCATGCGAACTACGTTGCAAGACAGAGGCTTCGAAGTCCTGTGCCACGAAAAGGTGCCGTGCAACGACGGTGGTCTCTCCATAGGCCAAGCCGTCGTCGGACGCGCACGTTACGCAAGGATCGATGAAACGGAGTAGCCGCGATGACAGCCAGTGCGCCGGTGGACCTCGAATCGACCGACACGGAGTTGATCGATGCCGATCTGTCCGCGGATCTCGCGGCCGCGGCCCTGGCATTGGCACGTAGATTCAGCGCGGGCGCAACGCTCTGGGCCATCTCGCCGCAGTGGGAACCACATGCGCACCACATCGCCGTCGAATTCGTCCACCCCGTCATCATGGGCAAACGGGCGCTGCCCTCCGTCGCGCTCGTCGAGGTCGACCCCGTGGCTCAGTGCCGAGTGGCGACCCGTCCGGGTGATGTGATCATCGCGGTGGCATCGGCCGACGATCCGCAAGTACTCGACGTCATGAGGCGAGCCCCGGTGTGGGGCGCCGATACGATCTGGATCGGCTACGGTCCGCGGCCCGCCCCTGGGAGCGCCGACCACACCCTCTGGGTCGCGTCCGACGATCCGATGGTGCCCGCGACCGGGCGATTCGTGTTGATGTATCACCTGCTCTGGGAACTGACGCACGTGTGCTTCGAGCACCCGGGGCTGATGACGGAACCGGCGCGGGATGCCGACTGCACCGACGAGGTCTGCATCACGTGCAGCGACCAGGGCCGCCTTGCCGAGGTCCTCGTTCCGCCTGCCGACGTCATGGATTCGGCGTTGGTGCGGACCGCAACCGGTGAGGAATTCGTGGATGTGACTGTGCTCGGCGAGGTTTCGGTGAACGATCTGCTGCTTGTGCACGGCGGTACCGCGATCACGAAGATCGACGACACGACGGGGACGGCGCTATGAACGCTCCCGAGGGCACCGGCGACAACACCAATTTCCTCTACCCGTTCATCGATGGCGAGGAGACGGACGCAAGTGCTCTGCTTCGCGACCTTGCCTCGTCGGCACGCGGCAAAGCCGACGTCAGCAAGAAGTTGCAGCACGCATCGTTGCAGGAATGGGGAGACTCCGTCGATGCCGCCGGCGCCGACATGGCACAGCGCTTCGCTCGCGGCGGCAGGCTCTATACCTTCGGCAACGGCGGAAGCTCTACCGACGCTGCAACATTGGCGTCGCTGTTCAGCCGTCCCGCACGCGGTCGTCCCGTCGCGGCCTGGTCGCTCGCAGCCGACATGTCGGTGGTGACCGCACTCGGAAACGACGTCGGATTCGACCTGATCTTCTCGCGACAGATCATCGCTCACGCCACGGAGCGTGACGTCGCGATCGCCCTGTCGACGTCGGGGAACTCCGACGACTTGATGACGGCGCTGACAGAGGCGAAGAAGCGTGGGCTGTTGACCATCGGGTTCGCCGGTCACGACGGCGGACGTATGGCAGTCGCGGACTACCTCGACTTCTGCTTCACGATCCGATCGCAAAGTATCCACCGGATCCAGGAAAGTCACGCCGTCATCGGCTATCACCTGTGGTCGGCGATGCAACAGCACATGGCGCACAACACAAGGGCCGCAGCGACAGCCACGTCAGGAGCACATTCATGACAAGTTCTCAGGTCGGCGCGGATCGGTCGATGTCGGAAGCCCGTGAGGATCGAGTGCTCGAACGCATCGACGCGTTCCGCAAACGTAGACCCCGGCTGCTGGACACGGTCATTACGCTCGCCCACGGTGCCGGTGGTAAGTCGTCGGCGGCGCTCACCGATGCGGTGTTCCTGGAAGCATTCCGCAACCCGGAGTTGGAACAACTCGGTGACGCGGCCGTCCTCGCACTGCCGTCGGGCGAGCGACTGGCGTTCTCGACGGATTCCTACGTCGTTCAGCCGTTGCGGTTTCCCGGCGGATCGATCGGCAATCTGGCTGTGCACGGCACGGTCAACGACCTTGCCGTCTCCGGCGCACGGCCACAATGGCTATCGGCCGCGTTTGTCATCGAAGAAGGTTTCGAGATCGGTCGGCTGCAACAGTTCGTCAGCGACATGCGGGAGTCCGCCGCGGCCGCGGGTGTGCAGATCGTCACCGGCGACACCAAGGTCGTCGGCAGAGGCGCAGCCGACGGTCTCTACATCTCCACCGCCGGTGTCGGACTGATTCCCGCAGGACGCCGACTCTCCGCCGATCTCGTCCGCCCGGGTGACCGCATCATCGTGTCCGGCACCATCGGCGAGCACGGTATGGCCGTCATGCTGGCACGCGGCGAACTCGCGATCGAAGCCGACATCGACTCCGATACCGCGCCCGTCAACGGGCTCGTCGAAGCGATGCTCGCTGCAGCACCCGACACTCGTTGGATGCGTGACGCCACCCGCGGTGGCGTCGGGACGGTTGCGAACGAGCTCGCCCAAACTGCCGGTGTCGCAGTGATTCTGGACGAGGCGACACTGCCGATCCTGCCGCAGGTGCTCGGCGCCTGCGACATGCTCGGCATCGACCCGCTGTACGTAGCGAACGAAGGAAAGTTCATCGCCGTCGTACCGCCGGAGCAGACCGATGCCGCGCTTGCCGCACTACGAGCGCATCGGCTCGGCGCGTCTGCAGCGGTGATCGGTGAGATCTTGAGCGACCCACAGGGCATCGTCGCGCTACGTACCGCATTCGGTGGCAGCCGCATCGTCGACATGCTCGTCGGCGACCCCCTCCCCCGTATCTGCTGAGCAACTTCGTACTTCGGAGAAAGGAGGACCACGATGTGCTTGGGAATCCCTGGACAGGTCGTGGACATCGTCGACGCCGAGCAGCACCTCGCCAAGGTCGACGTCAACGGAATCAGGCGGATCATCAGTGTCCGCCTGCTCGCTGACGACGGCTTGGTTGTCGGTGACTGGGTGCTCGTCCACGTCGGCTTCGCGATGTCGAAGATCGACGAACTCGAGGCTCAGCTGACCCTCGATCAGGTTCAGAAGATGGGCGCCGACTACGTCAACGAGATCGACGCATTCAACTCGTCACAGATAGCGTGAGGTAGTCCAGATGAAGTTCGTCGACGAATTCCGAGACCCGGCCGCGGCACGAGCGCTGGTCAAATCCATCTACAAGCTTGCAGGCACGGACGAGTACAAGTTCATGGAAGTGTGTGGCGGGCACACGCATACGATCTACCGACACGGGATCGAGCACCTGCTGCCGCCGAATGTCGAACTGGTCCACGGCCCGGGCTGTCCCGTCTGTGTCATCCCCATGGGGCGGGTCGACGACGCCATGTCACTCGCCGAGCACCCGGCCGTCATCTTCACGACGTTCGGCGACATGATGCGTGTGCCAGGTTCGCGCGGCAACCTGATCGAGGCCAAAGCGCGAGGCGCGGATGTGCGGTTCGTCTATTCACCCCTCGACGCCTTGAAGATCGCCGTCGACAACCCGAGCAAGGAGGTGGTGTTCTTCGCCGTCGGATTCGAGACGACTGCGCCGTCCACAGCCGTAACGCTGGTTCGGGCAAAGCAATTGGGCGTCAAGAACTTCACGGTGTTCTGCAACCACGTCACCATCGTCCCGCCGATCAAGGCGATCCTCGAGTCGCCCGACCTTCGACTGTCCGGCTTCCTCGGACCGGGTCACGTGTCGACAGTCGTCGGAACGCACCCGTATCGGTTCGTGCCGCAGGTCTACGGCAAGCCGATGGTCGTCGCCGGTTTCGAACCGCTCGACATACTCGCCTCGGTCCACATGCTCCTCGCCCAGATCCGGGAGGGTCGCTGCGAGGTCGAGAATCAGTACACCCGAGTTGTGAAGACGGAGGGCAATATTGCGGCGTTGAAGCTGATGGCCGAGACGTTCGAATTGCGCCCGCACTTCGAGTGGCGCGGCCTCGGCTTCATTTCGCAGAGCGCGTTGAAGGTGCACACGAACTACTCCGAATTCGATGCGGAGGAACGCTTCTCGATGCCGGGTGTGCGAGTCGCCGATCCGAAGGCGTGCCAGTGCGGTGAGGTGCTCAAGGGCGTTATCAAGCCGTGGGAATGCAAGGTGTTCGGTACTGCGTGCACTCCCGAAACGCCCATCGGGACCTGCATGGTGTCACCGGAAGGTGCGTGCGCCGCCTACTACAACTTCGGTCGGCTGCATCGTGACACCGCGTTGCTCGTCGGTCAGCGGGCGGGAGTCTGAATGACAGTGCCGGCTGGCCACCGGCTGTTCGCGCAGTACGCCTATGCCCCGAATGCGTTGGGCTACTGCGGCCCTGCCGACGGCAAAGCACTCGAGGCTGTCGCGTGCGGTCATGAGGTCGATGCCGATGTAGGAGCATTGGCCCGCCGCTTCAGCGGTGCGTGGCCGTATCAGAAGTTGATCGCCGACCTCAGCGGCAACGCCGATCCGCTCGACGACCACGTCGTCCGCGCCTACTGGACCGGCAGCGAACTGACCACGGCGATCGATCGTCGCCAGTTCGGCACGGAGCTGTTGTCGCGCTTTGCATCCGCTGCCGGAAACTATTGGAAGCACCTCACCGACGACCTGCTCGACGAGGTTGCTCCGACACATGCATTCCACGTCTTCGGGGTGTACCCGTGGTCGCGCCTGCTCACCTCGGGAATGCCGCAGCCGGTGCACGTCCTGGATTCGTGCCGGATCGGGTGGGGCAAGGTCGTCGAGGTGCGCGACGACGACGTCATCGTCCGGTCACGGCCGTTGCAGTTCGACGGCTTGCTCGCGCTCGGCGACGAGGTCGACCGACCGGTGAAGCATCGCGTTGACAGCGGACAGTTCGTGTCGCACCTGCACGTCGGCGACAACGTTGCTGTGCACTGGGACTTCGTCTGCGACTGGCTAGCCCCTCAGCAGGTCGACGAACTCGCATACTGGACGGACTGGCAACTGACGCGGACCAATCACCGGCTGGCTCATTCGGTCGGTTGACCGCGCGAACCGACGTCGCACGCCGATTACCGACCTCACATACCTGATCAGGCATGTGAGGTCCGCAATGTATTGGCGACGTGAACGTGTTCCTGTGGATAAGTCAGCCCAGGTCGGAGTTATCCACAACCCCGGTATCGCGATAGCCCGAAAGTAGCCAGACTCGTGCTGTGCCGCCTGACCTTCCATCGCTCGTCTTCCGGAGTACTGCACTCACGGAAGGATTCACCGACGACGAACTGCAACGACGCTGCGACGACGGCGACCTGATACGTGTTCGTCCAGGCGTCTACTGCCCCGCCGAATCAGCGACCGACCTCGACGCCGTCGCACGACATCGAGTGCTGATCTCGTCCACAGTGCCGAAACTCCTCGTCGAGTCGGTAGTGAGCCACACATCGGCTGCTGTGCTGCTCGGCTTGCCGCTATGGAATACGAGCCTGCGCAAGGTCACGTCGACAATCGATCGATCCAATGGTGGTCGAAGCTCGACCCATACTCACCTACGGTCAGCACCCTTCGCTGCCGACGAAGTGACCGCGATCGACGGAATACCGGTCTTCGGTCCGGTGCGGACGGTTGTTGACCTAGCCCGCACGTTCCCGTTCGAACAAGCCGTTGTCGTCGGGGATGCTGCGATGCAAAAGTTCGGCCTGACACACGATGAACTGTTCGACGGATTGCGCCGCTGGCCCCGTAGACCAGGCGCCCCGGCGGCACGTCGCGCCATCCGATTTATGGACGGTCGTAGTGAGAGCGTCGGCGAATCACGAAGCCGGGTGCGCATGCACGAAGCCGGTCTGCCTGCGCCGGAGTTGCAATACCGAATCGTCAGCGCGGACGGGCAGTTTCTCGGGCGGACGGACTTCTGCCTTCCCGACCTCGGTGTGATCGGCGAATTCGACGGCGCCTCCAAATACGGAAAGTTGCTGCGCCCCGGCCAAACTCCAAGCGAAGCAATCTTCGAGGAGAAGCGGCGCGAAGACAGCCTTCGCGACAGTGGTGCCGAGGTCGTGCGCTGGGTGTGGTCGGAGCTCGACGACTTTGCCACCGTTGCAGCGCGCTGGACGCGGGCAATCGAGCGGGCGACGGTCTCGCCGCATCCGCGCTGGCGACAGTCGACCTCGCCGTCCGATTGCTGACTTCACATGGCTGATCAGGCATGTGAGGTCAGCAATGCATTGGCGAGGTGAACATGTTCCAGCAGAGGGTCAGTCCTCCCGCGGCCGACCCATCATCTCGAGCCCCGCCATGGCGGAATCGGCTCCGGCCTTGTCCACCTTCTCCATGGCGAAGCCCATGTGGATCACTATCCAGTCCCCTGGTCCCACGGTAACGCCGTCGGCGAGCATGCCTATGTTCACCTTTCGGTTCTCTCCTGCGACGTCGACGAGTGCCAGTTGATCGCCGTAGCCCTCTAGCATTCGCACTACCTGGCCGGGGATTCCCAGGCACATAAGGCGATCCTCCTTTCCAACACGTCGAATACGGCATCGATTGCGTCGACGACCGCAGCCTCGACGACGGGAGTCAACCCGATACCCTCCTCGATGCTGAGGACCTGACAGCCGACGATCACCGTCGGTGGCAGCGTTCCGCCCAAAGCGCGCAGACTGGCGAATACCGCACCCGGATCCATGCTGTGCGCATCGAATTGCGCAGCGCCCAAATCCTGATCGGAGTCGACTTCGAACACCCGAAGGCGACCGGGCTCCCCTCGATCAGGCACAGCGTCGACCAGGATCAGCGCATCCCATCCGTCCAGCAATTCGTAGGCGAGATGGACGCCACGAATTCCGAAATCGACCGCGCGCACGCCGGTGGGGAGTTCACGTCCTGCCAGGCGACGCAACACTTCCGGGCCGAACCCGTCGTCGGACAGGAAAATATTGCCGATCCCGGCGACCAATATTCGGGGGTCGGATCGCAGGTCGGCCTGTGACGGCTCCACCTACATTTGCCGCATTCGGATGTACCGCTTGATGTCGGGCAGCGAACTGATGCCCACGACCACACCGGCGGCGAGCAGCACCGCCATCGCGATCGTGGCGACTTCTCCAATTACTCTCATTGTCGAATCTCCTTTCCTGTGACCGCATCCGACGAAAGGGGCTGCAGTTCGTCGGGTGCGAAGTAGAGGTACCTGCCGTACCAGTCGTGCATATCGCTGGCGGGGTCGTCGACGAGGACGACGCCGACGTGGATCTCGCCGTCGACATCGCCGTGCACCAGCGCGACTCGCGCGATCTGCCCGTCGTAGAACAGGTCTTGCGCATCCGCCCGGCGGGACGGCTTCAAGCGGACCATCGAACCCTTCGCGACATGTACTCCGTCGATCGAGATGCCGTCCAACTCGGGCTGCACGCTGGTATCGGATTCCTCGGACCACCAGGGGATTTCGTCGTCGAGTTCGGGCAGCATCCGTGGGTGCGGATCACGCAGGACGCCGTGTAGTTGCGCGAGTTCCTGCGGCGACATCGCATCACATCGATCGATGATCGCCGCCGCCATCGGATCGGTCGCCCGCGCCTGCGCCTTCTCCTCGTCGGTCAGCGTCATGATCCGCAGGCTGAGGATCTCGTCGATCTCCGTCGAATCGAACAACGCGCCACCGCTCTGTTCGGCGACCTCGGGGTAGTCGTACAGGATGATCGGTGAGACGAGAACGATGTCGGTTTCACCCGGCGCACCTGCGAGCACAGGGAAGCAGCGGTGCTGAGCGCAGCCGACTACCACGGCAACCGCGTCGTCGGCAGGCTCGAGTAGCGAAACGAACTGCCCGGCTTCGATTGTCAGGATTTGATGGGCTCCGATGAACGACGTGCCGATCGCCTGGTCCTTCGTCGCGGCGGATCCACCGCGGTTGTGAACCGCAACGGCCACGCGCGAAAACTCTCCGACTTCCTCGACCGAGACCGCCACGGACCCGTGTAGCGACGACCTGGACCGCACTACGCGACCTTCGACAACGTCGTTGTGCCGCAACACCTCCGTCTCCGAACCACCCTCGAAATGCAGAGGGAATTCGATCCCGGTGCCGACGTTGGCCAGCTCGACAGGTCCGATCTCGACCTCGCATTCGATCGCTTCGTCCCACGACACCCAGCGCGTTGCGCCGACGGTCAGGTCACCGACCGCGACGAAACCGTCCCCGGTCGCCTGTTCGATGCGGCGACGCTGAAGTTGCAGGCAGCGGACGGTGATCGACAATCGACAGTCGCCGATCGAGCGCACCACAACCTGTGTCGACATCGACGAGTCCTCGCCGAGGCCGGCATCGGCTGCACCGGGTGGGCCGAGCACGCCGAACTGCCAGCGCGACTGGTTCTTTCCCGACGTGGACCGATACGGGTACAGCAGGTAGCCCTCGTACAGCACCGCATCCGCGACCGCTCGCACATTGTCGATTCCCGCATAGGTTGTCATGCGCTCACCTCCCGCTGCAGCAGGTGGTGCACTGCCTCGTCGAGACTGATCAATCCTCGATCGGACTTGAACTTCGCGAGCGCTTCGATCGTCTCGTGGTCGAGCCGAAGCCAGCCGGTGCTCGGAAAATGTTCGCGGATCAACTGTTTCCACACCGACACCGGTAGGTCGTAGGACGCTTGGCGATCCCACGGAACCTGGGCGACGTTGAATCCGGTATCGCCTTTCGTGAAAACCGTTCCGCTGAAAAGGAACTCGATCGGGACGACGCCGTCCTCGCCGAGCGCGTGCAGATACTTCGACGCCGCGACCTCGAAGTCGTAGGTGCACGGCAACGCGAGGTCGACCTCGCACGTGTCGGTGAACCCCTGCACCATCGCGGTCGCCTGCAGCCACATGAAGGACCGCAGCGTCGACGTCCACCGCTCACGAGGACCGAACAGATCTTGCAACCCAGCGCCTTCGTCCTCGGTGTAGCGACGCTTCTGCGGTTCGATCCGCACTTGCGCCCGCAGCGCGACCGCACGTACCGGCGTCCCAGTCGTTTCGTCTATCCGCAAGCGGGCATTGAGGATCGGCACAGCCCCGTGAGCCTGCGCCGTCACTTCGAGCACCGCGAACGCCAGCTCGGTCATGGCAGCCTCGCGACGCGCGCACGGTTGGTGACCTGCTCGAAGAAGCCGTCGATCTCACGGCGTGCATCCTGCCCGCCGTCGAATCCCCGCCACAGCTTCCGCAAGGTTCCGACCAACTGATAGCAGGCGTCGATCGGGACGAGGTAGCACTCGGGATCGCCCTCGCCACGGTCCGGTATCCGGATCAGTAGCGCCTCCACATCCGGCAGCAGCAACGACAACTCCGGATTCTCGGCGCACACCTCCTCCCAGACATCCAGCGGCAGTTCCGATTCCGTTGCACCAGCGGGACCTGGATAGAACGCGACGGTCCGATCGAGAGCCGAGTTGCGGAAGAAGAACGCGAGTCCGACCGGTATCTGCAACGCATCCCAGCGTCCCGGCGACAACCCGAAGTCGGGAAACGTCAGATAACGATCCGGGACCGCACGGTAGCGCAGGGTGGCCGACTGGTCGCTGAACAGCAGGTAGCAGCCGCGGCAGACGCACATCAGTTGGCGCCCTTGCATACTCACCACGTGCTGATGTTCGTCGCGGATGGGTTCGGCACACATCTCGCAACGTTCGCCGACGACCTGACGTGGACGCTCGGTTGCAATCCGGCGCAGCACGCTCAGCGCCGAACCTGGGATGCGGCCGTTGGTCCCTGTCGTCATCCGGCCGCCTCTGCTGCGGGTACGGCGATCGACAGCACGCCGTCCTTGATCAGGACCGGAAGTGGGTCGAGGTGTTCGGAGCTGTCGTCGAGGCCTGCACCGGCGCTGCGAATGTCGTAGTGCGCATGGCAGATCGGGCAACGCAGGATCGCGTCACCTGCCACGCCGCCCGCACGACGCGCGAGTACTGCGCCGGCAAGGGAGTTCAGACATGCCGGACAACGGTCGCGGTAGGCGTAGAGGTCGTCACCGACCCGAGCTGCCAGGATCGACAACCCGCCGACCGCAAATCCCCCGACCTCACCGGGACCGAGTTCGGCAAGATCTGGGACCGCAACCCACGATCCGGACACCTGCGATACCGAATGCACTCTCGCCATAAGTGACTCGGCCGATATCAATCCCTTCGGCGCGGCCGGTTCGCCGACCACTTCGATGTCGGTCGTTTCGGGCGCCGCTGCCTGGACAGCGTCCTTGACCGCGAGTTCGAGTGTCACCGACGACGACGGGCAGGTCTTGCAACTACCCGTCAGACGAAGCCGCACAACGGTATCCGCGACGCCGATCAGTTCGACGTCGCCACCGTGCGAGCCGAGATACGGTCGCACGCTGTCCAGCGCAGTGCGGACCCGAGTTTCGACGTCGTGCGGATGTAGGCCGTGGACGAGGAGCAGGCTGGCGACCAGGTCGTCGGTCGCCAGCTCGTCGAGCACCGCGTGATTCCCCGTCGCCCGCAACACTCCGATGACTCGCTCGAGGCCCGCGCCGTACAGATCGACGACTTCCCGCACGAGCTGCTCGGCTCGCTCACGAGCGACGACACCACCGGCCGAACTGGCGTCGAGCAACGACTCGATGCGTTCACCCGCGGAGCGCCACTGGCCGGAATCCTCGCTGCTGCTGTCCCTTTCGTGCTCCATGTTCGCCTGTATCCCGCCGTCTACCGTCGATCACTCGCCGGTGACGGATTGTGTCGGCGAGTGCAACTTTTCGAGGGTCTTGCCTTCGCCGAGATACATGTGCACGCCGCACGGCAGGCACGGATCGAAACTGCGGACGGTCCGCATGATGTCGATCCCCTTGAAGTTGTCCCGATCGTTCTCCTCGAAAATCGGCTGACCCTGTACCGCATCCTCGTAGGGACCCGGCGTGCCGTAGCTGTCCCGCGGGTTGGCATTCCACGGGGTCGGTGGATACGGATGGTAGTTCGCGATCTTGCCGTCACGAATCACCATGTGGTGGGACAGCACTCCACGAACAGCCTCCGTGAAGCCGCATCCGATGGCTTCGTCGGGTACTTCGAACTTCTCCCACGTCTTCGTCCTGCCTGCACGGATCTCGACGAGTGCCTTCTCCGCGAAGTGCAGTGCACACGCCGCCGCGTAGGCCTGGAAATAGGTGCGTGCTCGATTGCGTTCGATCGTGTTGCTGCCGTGCACCGGAACCTTCCACTCGAACTCGGCGGGCCCCTTCAGTGCGGTCTTCGGCAGATTGATCTTGACGCTGTTACCGGTCGACTGGACGTAGCCGATGTCGACCAAACCCGCCAACGCGGTGGACCACAGTCGCGCAAGCGGTCCACCACCGGTGTCGAGGGCGAGATGATCGGTGCCGTCGAACCACCGCGGCGACATGACCCAGCTGTACTTGTCGTCCATGTCCCGCTTCTGCGGATGCGGATTCGTGTGTTGATTCCACGGGTGCCGACGATCGACGGGGTTGCCGAGCGGATCGTTCTTCACGAACATTTCCTGGTCGGTCCAGTCGTCGTAATACGAACTGCCCAAAAGGATTCGGATCCCCAAATTGATGTCGACGAGCGACGTCGTCACCAGTTTGCCGTCGACGACGACGCCGGGGGTGACGAACATCTTGCGGCCCCACTTCTCCATATCCTTGTAAGCGAAGTTGCAGACGTCCGGATCCTGGAACGATCCCCAGCAGCCGAGGAGGGTGCGGCGCAGGCCGACCTGCTCGTAGCCGGGCAGCGCCTCGTAGAAGAAGTCGAACAGGTCGTCGTGCATCGGTACGACCTTCTTCATGAACTCGATGTAGCGCATCAGACGAGTCATGTAGTCGGTCATCAGCTGGATCGTTGCGACGGTGCCGACACCGCCCGGATACAGCGTGGACGGGTGCACATGGCGACCCTCCATGAGGCAGAACATCTCTCGCGTGTATCGGCTCACGTGCAGTGCTTCGCGATAGAACTCACCGGTGAACGGGTTGAGCGCCCGCATGATGTCGCCGATGGTCTTGTAGCCGTGCTCACCCGCGTGCGGTGACTCGGTTCGGTTCGCCTGCTCCAGCACCCCCGGGTTGGTCTCGGACACCATCTTTTCGCAGAAGTCGACGCCGACCAGATTCTCTTGAAAGATGTTGTGGTCGAACATGTATTCTGCGGCTTCGCCGAGATTGACGATCCACTCGCCGAGATGCGGCGGCTTCACCCCGTATGCCATGTTCTGTGCGTAGCAGGAGCACGTGGCGTGGTTGTCGCCGCAGATGCCGCAGATGCGGCTGGTGATGAAGTGGGCGTCGCGGGGGTCCTTACCTTTCATAAAAATCGAGTAGCCACGGAAGATCGACGAGGTGCTGTGGCACTCGACGACCTCGCGCTGCTTGAAGTCGATTTTGGTGTAGATGCCGAGGCTGCCGACGATGCGCGTGATCGGGTCCCACGCCATTTCGACGAGGCCGTCCGAACCGGTCGATTTGCTGGAGGCACCTGGAATTATCGTTGTCATTCGAATCGCCCTCTCAGAGGCAGGCGTGGGTCCGGGCCTGGAGTTACCAGGTGCGTGTGGCACCCGTGGTGAGTTCTTTGCCCTTTGCGCGCCACTGCGGCTCTTTGTCCAAGGTCTTCTTGGTCACCTTGCGCAGGCTACGAATTGCCGAACCGTAGAGACCGGAAGCTTTCGTCGACAGCTTGCCGCCTGGTGGTTCGTCCATGAACGGCATGAACTTGTCCGGGAATCCCGGCATCGTGCAGCCGATGCAGATACCTCCGACGTTGGGGCAACCGCCGACGCCGTTGATCCAACCTCGTTTCGGCACATTGCATTTGACGACCGGACCCCAGCAACCGAGTTTTACGATGCACTTCGGTGAGCCGTACTCGGTGGCAAAGTCGCCTTCCTCGTAGTAGCCGGCGCGATCGCACCCCTCGTGGACGGTCGCGCCGAACAGCCACTGCGGACGCAATGCGTCGTCGAGCGGAATCATCGGAGCCTGGCCCGTCGCCATGTAGAGCAGATAGGTCAGCGTCTCGGACATGTTGTCCGGGTGCACAGGGCAGCCGGGAACGCAGACGATCGGTATGCCTGCCTTGGACTTCCAATCCCAACCGAGGTAGTCGGGAACCCCCATCGCACCGGTCGGATTTCCGGCCATCGCGTGGATACCGCCGTAGGTCGCGCAGGTCCCGACCGCAACGATGGCTGTCGCCTTCGGCGCGAGTTTGTCGAGCCATTCGCTTGTCGTGATGGGCTGCATGGTTTCGCGGTCGTTGCCGAAACCACACCAATAGCCTTCCCCGTGCAACTGTTCGTTGGGGATCGAACCTTCGACTACGAGAACGAACGGTTCCAATTCGCCGCGATCGGCTTTCCAGAACCATTCCAAGAAGTCGTCTGCTCCGCCTTGTGGACCGCATTCGAAATCGATCAGCGGCCAGTGCACCGCTATCTTCGGGAGGCCGGGCAGGGCACCGAGAGCGATTTCCTCGATGCTGGGTTGGGTGGCGGCTGTGAGGGCCACCGAATCACCGTCGCAACTGAGACCCGCATTGATCCAGAGCACGTGGATGAGAGTGTCTTCGGCTGCTATTGCTTCCTTTGTCGGCATAGTGAGCGCCTTCCGGAACCCGGGCAGAGGTTCCTACATCACCGGAGTCGACCGTCGGCCCTCTTGTGTGATGTTGATCACTAATTTGCTACTCCAGAAGACCATTGTCAACGTTGGCGGCCACTTAGAATGTCTGGCCGCGCACCCAGGCGTACCACTGGTCCATTCCCGCACCTGTGGTTGCCGATACGGTCATCATCTCGACACTGGGATTGATTGAGCGAGCGTACTTTTCGAAAGTTTCGAGATCGAAATCGACATAGGGCAGCAGATCCGACTTATTGACGAGAACCAGGTCGGCCGCGGCGAACATGTGCGGATACTTGAGCGGTTTGTCGGCACCTTCGGTGACGGAGATGACGACCACCCTGGACCGTTCCCCCAGGTCGAAGAGCGCCGGACACACCAGATTGCCGACGTTCTCGACGAACAGCAGCGCTCCCGAGGGCGGGTCCAACGCGGTGAGGGCGTTCTGCAACATTTCGGCGTCGAGGTGACACCCCGCTCCCGTGTTGATCTGGACGACCGATGCGCCGGTCGCCTCGATGCGTTCGGCGTCGAGCATCGTTTCCTGATCACCTTCGACGACGGCTATCGGTCGGGTTGCCGCCAGGTCCCCGATCGTGCGGACGAGCAGCGTCGTCTTGCCCGCTCCCGGCGAACTCATCACGTTCAACGCGACGATGCCGCGCCCGGCGAACCAGCCCCGATTTCGTTCGGCGAGTAGATCGTTCTTCGCCAAGACCTTCTGCTCGAGCGTGATCGTCTCGGTCGCGTGGTCGTGCGAATGATCGTGTGTGTGCTCATCGGTGTGATCGTGAGCGTGACTGTGCTCGTGTACGTGCGAATGATCGTGCACGTGGTCGTGATCGTGGTCGGTGTGTTCGTGATCGTGCGAGTGCTCGTGAGTGTGTCCGTCGTGTGAGTGCGATCCCTCGCCGGCCAGAGTGATGACCGCACCACCGTCGTCACCGCATCCACAGGTCGCACACATGGTTCAGCTCACTTCCATCGACATGATTCGCAGCTCACGACCCGATACGACATCCACGTCGGCGCTGCCGCAGTCGCAGAGAAGCACGAAGTCCCTTACGGCGAAATCGGTTCCACAGCCACGACAGTGCGCCGCACCTGGTGGTTGCTCGATTTCGAGCAGGGCACCTTCCATGATGGTCCCCTCGGTCACCAACTCGAAGCAGAATTGCATGGAGTCCGGGACGACGGCGCAGAGTGCGCCGACCTGCAATTTCACGGAGTTGACGTGACGACCAGCGGCATGTGAGCAGACTGCATCGACGACGCTCTGCGTTATCGACATCTCGTGCATCGCTGCCTCGTCCTCGCCCGCTACCTCACAGTAGGACGGTGGGGGCGAGGACACAACGAGTCCGAGCCTGCAGTGTCGGTCGATCTTCACGTCGCGATCGATCTCGCCAACTTGGCACGCCCGGTCCACCGGTGACCGACGCCGATCGGATTGTAACTACTAGTATGTACAGAGTGACCGACACCAAAGCCACGCGGGACAGATTGATCGACACAACACGGGCACTGCTGTGGGAGCGTGGCTATGCCGCGACGAGTCCGCGGGCAGTCCTTGCCGGTGCGGGCGTCGGCCAAGGCAGCATGTACCACCACTTCACCGGCAAGGAGCAGCTGGCGTTGGCGGCCTTCGAGCGCAACGCCGACGCTGTTCTGACCAAAGCCGAGGCTGTCCTGCACGGCCCGGGCGGCCCGCGCGAACGAATTGTGGCCTACCTCGAACTGCAGCGCGACGTACTCAAAGGCTGTCCAGTAGGCCGGATGGCCGGCGACGCCGACGTTCTCGCCACCGCGTCACTCTGCGAAATGTTGGATACGGCGTTCCAGCGGGTCCGCGCGCTGATGGTCGAGGTCATCGACGAAGCACAGACCTCGGGCGACATCGCACCCGGCACGCCTGCGGCAGATCTCGCAGAGACCGTGCTCGCAGTCGTCCAGGGCGGCTACGTCCTCGCGCGTGCGGCGGGCAGTGCGGATCCTTTCGAACGTGCTGTGCGCGGCGCAGTCGCGCTACTCCCCCGGCCGGTAGCAACTCCCCGAAAGTCGAAGAAGGGAAAGCGATCATGAAGTCCATGGCAGGGTCGATGAGCCATTTTGCAGACGATCCACGCTTCACGGGTGATGTGTTCGGCGCCCACATCGCACCCGATGGCGATCCGCAGCTTCATGCCTATGTCGTCTCGTTTCAACCGTACGGTCGGACCGCGTGGCACTCGCACGAACGTGGCCAATTGCTCATTTGCACTGCAGGGCAGGGCTTTGTCGGAACACGGGACGGCCGACGGATAGAACTGCGTCCCGGCGTGGCGGTATGGACCGACGCAGGCGAGGAACACTGGCACGGAGCGGGCCCGACCGACGCCATGACGCACGTCGCCGTGCAGACCGAAACCCCGGACGGTGCCTCCGTGCACTGGCACGAGCAGGTTTCCGAACGGGACTGGAAGCCGGAAGTCGGATGAGCACAACGACTTTCGCGCCGCCGGGGCAGCTGATCATGCAGTACGCGATTGCTTTGCCCGCCGACTACGACATGGCCGTCATCCGTGAGCGGGTCCGCACTCGGGGTCATGCACTCGACCACCGGGCTGGGCTCGGGTTCAAGGCGTACTGCGTGCGAGAACGTGGCGTCGACGGTGCCTTGGTGAACCAGTACGCGCCGTTCTACCTGTGGGACGACGCACCGGCAGCGGGAGACTTTCTGTGGAACCGGGCCGGATTCCAGGCCATCGTCGACGACTTCGGTCGGCCATCGGTCAGAACCTGGGTCCCGGTCGGTCGCAGGCTCGGCCAAGCCCCTGCGGCCGCCGTACGCTTCGGCAGGATCCGGACGACTCCGCTCGGCGCCGACGCGGACCTGACGAAGGTAGCCGCGGACTTACGTTCACACGTCGAGACTGCCGCCGAGAAGTCCGAGCACACGCACCTGTCGGTTGCCGGAATCGATCCGACGTCCTGGTGCACGGTCGAGTTCGTTGCGGGTGCCGAAATGGACGACACC
Organism: Antrihabitans stalagmiti; assembly: GCF_016482825.1. Taxonomy (GTDB): domain Bacteria; phylum Actinomycetota; class Actinomycetes; order Mycobacteriales; family Mycobacteriaceae; genus Antrihabitans; species Antrihabitans stalagmiti. The sequence goes on from NZ_JAEMNV010000001.1 coordinate 764,435, forward strand.
GATCCGGACTGGCTGACCTACTCGGTCCTCCATCTCAGCGAACCGACATCGACTTCAGTGCCACCGACCTGACATTGAGCAGAGAATGGCCTCCCATCGCGCGGAGGAGTTTGTGTTGTCCCAGCTCGAGGAGCTGGATCGCGACGTGCAACTCATCGAGGACTCGGTCGCTCACTGGCGTATCCAGTTCATAGCAGCGCGCCTCAGCGGCGCCGGTGCAGTACGACAGGTGCCCCGTCGCGCGGAAACGGCATGGACGAGTAGGACCACGGCATCTCGTAGTCGGCCGGAATCGTCCACTCGTAGTTGCGCAGCATTGCGTCGAGAATCGTCTTTACCTCCAGCATGCCGAAATGCATGCCGATGCACTTGTGCGCGCCCGCACCGAACGGCACCCAGGCGTAGCGGTGCGATTTGTCTTCGCGCCGTTCGTCACTGAATCTGTCCGGGTCGAATTGTTCTGGCTCGGTCCAGTATTCGGGCAGCAGGTGATTGACCCAGTTGTCCACGGCGACAGTGACCCCCGCCGGGATGTACTGACCGAGTATCTCCGTGTCCTTCACCGTTTTGCGAACGAGTCCTGGCACCGGTGCAACCAGGCGCAGGCATTCCTTGATGACCATCTCGAGCGTCTTCAACTGTTCGAGGGCGGCGATGTCGAGCGGGCCGGCCGGGCGCGCAAGCACTTCCGCACGCACGCGGTCCTGCCATTCCGGGTGCTTGCCCAGGTAGTAGGCAACGGTTGTCGCGGTGATCGTCGATGTGTCGTGTGCGGCCATGATGAGGAAGATCATGTGATCGACGACGTCTTCGTCGCTGAACCGTTCGCCGTCTTCGGTTTCGGCATGGCAGAGCGCGGAAAAGAAGTCTCCCTCGACGGACTCACGTTTGCTCGGCAGCATGCGGTAGAAGTACTCCTCCAGCACCTTGCGTCCCTTGATCCCCGCCCTCCAGTGGCCACCGGGGATCGGAAAACGAATCACCGACAGCGGTGCCCTTGTGCACGCGACGAACGCGTCGTTGAGTCGATCCCGTTCGGGTCCGACGTCGGCCGCCATGAAGATTTCCCCCGCGATCTCGAGGGTCAGGCTCTTGATCGTCGGATAGAGCTGCAGTTCCTTATCCGCCGGCCAGCGCGCGATGGCGGTATCCGCCAGCGTGGTCAGCTCGGCGAAATACCAGTCGAGCCGGTCGCGGGTGAACGCGTGCTGCATAAGCCTGCGATGGAACATGTGCTCGTCGAATTGCAACAGCAAAAGCCCACGCGGAAAGAATCGTTCGATGTAGTAATCCCAGCCCTGACCGAAGGCCTTGTCCTTGTTGCTGACGACCACCTGCGTCGCCTCCGGTCCGGTCACGAAGACCGTGGTGTTGCCGAGCGGTTTGCACCACGAGACGGGTCCGAAGCGTCGGTAGAGGTCGAGCTGCAATGCCGGACCCCAACGCAGAAACGCCAGGCCGTTGCCGACGAACGGGAGCGCCATGTCGCCGACGACGGGACGCAATCCACTACCTGGTGGCGGCTCGGCGAGCACCTTGCTGCGTTCGGGGGCGAGCCGAAGCAGTCGGTCGAGCAGCGTCGAGGAGGGAATCTCGAAGAACCGCCGGTTCTCGCGGGCGAGCCTGCGCGCGGAGTCGGGTGTTGGTTGTGCAGTGACCATCTGCGGCCTCCAGCGCCGAACGGTGCCACTGCCGTTGCGTGCGAACTAGGCTCGCAATACACGTGGACGGGCACCGTTGCCCGTTAAAGTACGTGACGTACATTACGCCAGGGAGTTATCTGTGACAAGAGATCTCGATACCCGGCGCCCTCGCGGTCGACCTCCCGGTCCCGGCGTCGACGCGGCGGTCCGGCGCGAGGAACTTCTCGATGCCGCGGAGCAGGTGATAGCCAGGACGGGACCCTCGGTCTCGTTCTCCGACATCGCTGTCGAAGCCGGCTTCGCACGAACGGCCGTCTACGCGATGTACCCCGATCAGCGCGCGCTCGTCCATGCCTTGGCTGTTCGCCACACCGAGCGAATCACCATGCAGGCCAACACTATTCTCGACCAGCACCGTCCCGTACGGGAGTTGCTCGCCGAACTGATCGACCTCTTCTGCAGTTTCGTCGAAGCGAACCCGAAGTTGCATCCGCTGCTAATGCAGGATTGGTACTCCGACGACGCGACCGGCAGCCAGCGACCGATGTTCAACCGATCGGCCGACTGGGCTACGACCGTCCTCGAGACGATCATGCGGTCCACCGACGTCGTCCTGCCTGCCGGCGCTGCACGCGCCTGGGCGTGCGCGACCGTAGGCGCAATGCTGATGGCTGCCGAGGACTGGAGTACCACAGGCACGATCAGCCGCGCCCAACTCGTCGAACAGCTCACCGCATTCATCTGGCCTGCAATCGCGTCGGTCGGTGGCGAACAGGTGAGCGGTCCGATCGTGCCGGAAAGCCGGGCGTGACGCCTACCTCCGAGGTAATGGCCACCCTTCCCCTCGTGTTCTAACGTCACCTTTTATGACCACCACTCTCGAGGCGCAAGAACCGGTCGGAGTGCTCTTGCGACACTGGCGCGAACGCAGGCGGATGAGCCAAATGGACCTCGCACTTCGCACAGAAGTCTCGGCTCGCCACCTCAGCTTCGTCGAGACAGGGCGGTCCAAGCCGACCCGGACGATGTTGCTGAAGCTGAGCGAACAGCTGGAAATCCCGTTGCGCGAACAGAACTCGCTACTTCTGGCCGGTGGGTTCGCCCCGGCCTATGCGGAGCATCAGCTGAGCGATCTACCGATGGCAGTGGTGTCGGACGCGATCCGGAAAATTCTCGACGGCCATCTCCCCTATCCAGCCATCGTCGTCGACAGACACTGGAACATGGTCGACGGCAACGAGGCCGTGCCGCTGTTCACGACGGGTTGCGCGGAACACCTGCTCGAACCACCGATCAATGTGCTCCGCCTCAGCCTGCATCCCGATGGCATGGCGCCGCGGATCGCGAATATCGGCCAGTGGCGCGCTCACATCCTCGACCGACTGGCCCACCAGATCGCAGCAACCGGTGATTCCCAGCTCACTTCGCTGCACCGGGAACTAAGCGCGTACCCGGGCGACGACATGGACCGCGCCTACGACACGAGAGCACTCGTCGTCCCCGTTCGGTTTCGCGGCTCGCCCGATGGAAACTCGCCCGACCTGGCCTTCTTCAGTACGACGACCGTGTTCGGGACGCCACTGGACGTGACGCTCGCCGAGTTGGCGATCGAGGCCTTCTACCCCGCCGACGAGTTCACCACGGCAGCGTTTCGACGCTGAGATCCCTTCCTCTTTCGCGCCCGGAATTGGACGTTGGCAGGACGGCCACGACGAAGCCGACTACGGTTTGTTGCGGGGCGTCCAGTTTCGGCCGCCAGTTTTGTGCGCGAGCGAATCTTCGAGGAGCGAGGGAATGGGCATCAAGTCTGCTAAGCCACGCCATCATGTAGTTGTCATCGGGTCGGGCTTCGGCGGTTTGACCGCAGCAAGGGCGCTGAAGAAGTCCGACGTCGATGTAACCCTGATCGCGAAGACGACGCACCACTTGTTCCAGCCACTGCTGTACCAGGTCGCAACGGGAATTCTGTCGGAGGGCGAGATCGCTCCCTACACCCGCGTGATCCTGCGTAAGCAGAAGAACGTAGAGGTCCTGCTCGGCGACGTCACCGACATCGACCTGACGAACAACACCGTCACGTCCAAGCTGATCGACATGAATACGGTGACACCGTTCGACAGCCTCGTCGTCGCGGCAGGCGCACAGCAGTCGTACTTCGGCAACGACCACTTCGCCACCTTTGCACCGGGTATGAAGACGATCGACGACGCTCTCGAGCTGCGCGGTCGTATTCTCGGTGCCTTCGAGGCCGCAGAGGTGACGACATCGCAGGCCGAACGCGACCGTCGCCTGACCTTCGTCGTCGTCGGAGCAGGCCCGACCGGAGTCGAACTCGCCGGCCAGATCGCCGAACTTGCCGACCGCACGCTCGACGGCGCGTTTCGAAACATCGATCCGAGCGATTGCCGCGTGATTCTGCTCGACGCAGCGGCGGCTGTGTTGCCGCCGATGGGCGAAAAGCTCGGGCTGAAGGCACAGCGGCGCCTGGAAAGCATGGGCGTCGAAATTCAGCTCAACGCCATGGTCACGGACGTCGACTACATGGGCCTCACCGTCAAGGACAAAGACGGCAACGAGCGTCGGATCGAATCGGCGTGCAAGGTGTGGTCGGCAGGCGTGCAGGCCAGCCCACTCGGCAAGCTCTTGGCCGAACAGTCCGACGGCACGACGACCGACCGCGCAGGCCGTGTCGTCGTCGAACCCGACCTCACACTCAAGGGCCATCCGAACGTATTCGTCGTCGGCGATCTGATGTCGGTGCAGGGCGTACCCGGTATGGCACAGGGCGCGATCCAGGGTGCGAAGTACGCGACCAAGCTGATCAAGGCAGGCCTCGAAGGCAAGGACGATCCAGCTGCCCGTAAGCCGTTCAAGTACTTCGACAAGGGCAGCATGGCAACGGTGTCGCGGTTCAACGCGGTTGCCCAGGTCGGCAAGTTCGAGATGGCCGGCTTCATCGCCTGGCTCTCCTGGCTCGCTCTGCACCTGTTCTACCTGGTCGGCTACAAGAACCGCTTCACAACGATCGTCGCGTGGTTCATCACGTTCCTTGGTCGCAACCGCGGTCAGATGGCCATCACCGGGCAGATGGTCTACGCCCGAACCGCCATGGAGAAACTCAACCAGAAGCAGGCTGCGGAACTAGCCGCACAGGGCCAGACCGCGGACCCGGAGAAGGCCGACTACGACAAAGCTCAAGCCGAGAAGGCCGCGCTGAACAAAGCCGAGCCGGAAAAGGCCGAAAGCAAAGCAGCAGGCTGATCAGTCGTGCGGCACCTGCTCGGTGTGAGTATGAGCCGAGTGAGTATGCGCCGCACGAGCCGTACCGACAGGCGTGGCATGGGTGGCGCCGAGGTCGTGCAGCAATCGATGCACGATCTCGTCGTCCAACCGGTACGTCATCTTCTTGCCGTCCCGCTCGACCGCGACCCACCCTTGGTTTCGCAGCAACCGCAGCGCTTGTGACACCGCTGTCGCGGTCATCGACAGCGCAGCCGCGAGATCCGACACGCAGATCCCAGGCGAGCGATGCATGCCGAGCAGTATGCGTAGCCGGGTCGGGTCGCCGAGCAGTTCGAATCGACGTACCCACAGGCCGAGATCGTCGGCGGCGGCGATCGCCGCACGGGCCTGCGCCACGTGTTCCGGATCGAACAGGGTCGAATCCTCGGGGGTGTGCTCGCTCACCGTTCCACGGTAGCGAGATCCGCGGGCAATCGGGCACCCAGCCACGTCAAGAGTGAGCCGCCCGCCGCGAGAGGCAGTCGAGCGGCCGATAATCCGAACAGTTCGGCGGGCCGCGAATCGGGATAGCGCAATTCACCGACAGCTGCTTGCGGAGCGTCGATGACGTCGGTGCTCGCGGTTGTCGCACCGAGTTCGACGCAGTGCCGCAGCAGTGGACCGTTGTCGAGATCTGCGTCGAGCGCACCCTGCCAGCGACCGTTGGTTTCGCCCGTTCGGCCCAACTGGACCCGTTCGCGTACGCGAATTGTGGCCGACGCTGCCAGTCGTACAACGGTTTTCGCCCGATGATCGGCGCCGCCGGCAATGATCATCGGTTCCTGGTCGACATCGAGAAACGCGTCGTCGGCGACGACGAGGGTCAACCGCGCGCTCGATGTGAGTTGCGACGAGCCGGGGAGAGCAATCGCCGCCGCAACCGAGCGAACCCGCAGGCGGGCACCCGCGCACACGCGGACCGTGACGTCGATGCGATCCCCGCCGAGAGGCGTCGCTGCCGCACCGATCAGGTGCACTGTTTCGGGATCGGTGATCCTCGCCGTGATCGCACCGAAGCCCGAGATCTGCGGCAGCCGGCCGCGCTCGGCGACGATGAGAAGTTCGCTATACAACGGCCGCCAATTGTTCGCGCACCCAGGTCAACACCTTCGTAGCGGCAGGATCCTCGGTGAGGGAGATGAGAGCGGTCGGCCTGCCTTCGCGAACCCGCACGGCGTCACGTTCCATCACCCCGAGGTCGGCGCCGACCATGGGAGCGAGGTCGGTCTTGTTGACCACCAACAGATCCGAGAACGTCACGCCGGGTCCACCCTTACGCGGCACCTTGTCGCCGCCTGCGACGTCGACGACGAAGATCTGGACGTCGATCAGGCCCGACGAGAACGTCGCGGTCAGGTTGTCACCGCCGGATTCGACGAGGATCAGATCGAGCGGCGGATTCGATTCGATCAGATCGTCGATGGCGTCGAGGTTTGCGGTGATGTCGTCGCGAATCGCGGTGTGGGGACAGCCACCGGTCTGCACGGCCGTGATGCGTTCGTCCGGCAGTACCGCGTTGCGACGCAGGAAGTCCGCGTCCTCGGTGGTGTAGATGTCGTTGGTCAGGACGGCGAGAGACAGCTCGTCCCGAAGCTGGCGGCACAGTGCTGCGACGAGGGCCGTCTTGCCGGATCCGACCGGACCGCCGATACCGATACGCAGCGGCTCCCCCGGCTGCCGAACTCGCTTGGGTCGGTCGTGGACGTGACTGTGCGGTTCACCGTCGATCAGATGCGGTGGCATGTGCTGCTCCCTCGTGACTGTCGTTCGTTGTGGTCGTCAGGACGCGAACAGTGGTCGTTCGCGTTCGGTGTGCCGCTGGGCGAGAACGTCGAGCAGCGGATCGGACAGACTCGCCAGCGTCGCCGTTGCGGCGTGCGCTGTCGCGTCGCAGAGATCGGCGAGCCGAATGGTCAGCGTCGCGACGTCGCTCGGATCCAGTGCCAGCAGGCGCTGCGCTGCGGTCGCTGTGCCCGTCATCGTTGTATAGACGACGACGGTCGCAGTCTCGGTCGCCGAAGCTCCGGTGAGCGCAGCGACCCGGCCGAGAACGACCGGTTGATGCGGCCGCACGCCGAGCGCCGACCAATCATGTTCCGGCCATGAATGTTTGGCGAGGCGGACCATCCCCCGGCCCTGCGCGCGCGATGCGAGCCGTGCTGCAGGCGACGGGGTTCGCGCATCCGTCTCGGCGTCGGCGACAAGCACGTCGAGGCCAGCACACACCGCGGCAGCGATCGAAGCCGCGACCAGGCCGCCCGTCCTGATGCGGCGTCGCAGAAACGCGTCGAGGGTGACGGTGTCGCGAACGAGACCCGACGTGATCGCCTCTTCGACACCACCGGAGTGGACGTGCCCACCGGTCGGCAACCGCGAATCGGCCAATGCAAACAGCGTTGAAAGTCCCATGCGGCTCAGAACAGGAAATAACGTTGCGCCATAGGCAATTCGGTCGCAGGCTGCTCCTGCCAGACCGCACCGTCGATGCGGACGGTAAACGTATCGGGGTCGACTTCGATACGCGGCATCGCATCGTTGTTCGGCATGTCGGCCTTGCTGCGTTTGCGGACGTTGCCGACGGCGACGAGTTTGCGCTCGCAGGCAAGGCGGTCGGCGAGACCGTCTTCGATCGCCTGTTCGGACACGAAATGCACGGAGGTGGCGGCAGCAACCTTCGGAGCGGCTCCGAACATGGGACGCGGAAGCACCGGCTGCGGGGTCGGTATGGAGGCGTTCGCATCACCCATCGCGGCCCATGCGATCGCACCACCCTTGATGACGACGTGCGGGCGAACGCCGAAGAAGGCGGGCTCCCAGAGCACCAGATCGGCGAGCTTGCCGACCTCGACCGACCCGACCTCGTGCTCGATCCCGTGAGCGACCGCCGGACAGATCGTGTACTTCGCGATGTAGCGCTGCACCCGTGTGTTGTCGGCGTTGGTGTCCCCCGCCAGCGACCCTCTGCGCTTTTTCATCACGTGTGCGGTCTGCCAGGTCCGCATGACCACCTCGCCGATGCGGCCCATCGCCTGCGCGTCACTGCCGATCATCGAGATCGCACCGAGGTCGTGCAGCAGGTCCTCTGCGGCGATGGTGGACGGACGAATTCGACTCTCCGCGAACGCAAGATCTTCGGGGATCGACGGGCTCAGGTGATGGCAGACCATCAACATGTCGAGATGCTCGTCGAGTGTGTTGACCGTGTGGGGTCGGGTCGGATTCGTCGAGCTCGGAAGAATATTCGCGTACGAGGCGACTGTGATGATGTCGGGAGCGTGGCCACCGCCCGCACCCTCTGTGTGATAGGCGTGGATGCCCCGCCCCGCGATGGCAGCGAGTGTGTCCTCGACGAAACCGGCCTCGTTCAACGTGTCCGAGTGCAGTGCGGCCTGAACACCTGCTGCCTCGGCAACGGTCAGGCACGCATCGATCGCGGCGGGCGTCGAGCCCCAATCCTCGTGCAGTTTGAAACCCGAAGCGCCCGCACGTAGTTGCTCCCACATCGAGTCGGCACTGACGGTGTTGCCCTTGCCGAGCAGCAGGATGTTCATCGGCCAGCCGTCGGTCGCTTCGAACATCCTCGCGAGGTGCCAGGCCCCAGGCGTCACCGTGGTCGCTTTGCTGCCCTCGGCAGGTCCGGTGCCGCCGCCCATCAGAGTGGTGATGCCTGCGCCGAGCGCCTCGTCCATGATCTGCGGACAGATGAAGTGCACGTGGCAATCGATGGCGCCCGCGGTCAGGATGCGGCCGTTGCCTGCGATGATCTCCGTCGACGGACCGACAACGAGGTCCGGGTGGACTCCGCTCATCGTGTCGGGGTTGCCCGCTTTGCCGAGCGCAACGATCCGCCCGTCGCGAATACCGACATCCGCCTTGATGATTCCCCAATGGTCCACGACGACGACACCGGTGATGACGGTGTCGGGTGCCCCGTCTGCGCGCGTCGCACGAGACTGACCCATCGATTCGCGAAGCACCTTGCCGCCGCCGAACACCGCCTCTTCGCCGGCGAGCCCGGGCCCCCCGGAACGGTCTTCGGTGATCTCGATCAGAAGGTCGGTGTCTGCCAACCTGATTCGGTCACCGGTCGTCGGTCCGAACAGTTGCGCGTAGCGAGTTCTCGGCAGGCTTGTCATGGCTTCACGTCTCCGACCGTCGAGTCGAGCTTTCCTGGTGGCGTCAACGACAGACCGTGGACCTCACGCGTTCCACCGAGGGGTACGAGCGAAACCGACTGCCCGAGACCGGGTTCGAAGCGAACCGCGGTGCCTGCAGGAATGTCCAGTCTGCGACCGTGCGCGGCGGCGCGATCGAAGTTCAGCGCGGCATTCGCCTGCGGGAAATGCACGTGACTGCCGATCTGCACTGGGCGGTCGCCGGTGTTCACCACCTCGATCGTCACCCGGTCGGCACCCTCGTTGATCTCGATAACGCCTTCGGCACAAAAGTATTCGCCTGGAATCATGTCGTCGGCCCTCAGCTGATCGGATGATGGACGGTGACCAGTTTGGTGCCATCGGGAAAGGTCGCTTCGACTTGGACGTCGTGCAGCATCTCCGGCACGCCTTCCATCACGTCGGCGCGCGTCAGCACCTCGCGACCGGAGGTCATCAGCTCGGCTACCGAGCGGCCGTCACGCGCACCTTCGAGCACGTGGTCGGTGATGATTGCCACCGCCTCAGGATGATTCAGCGCCACACCACGCGCGCGGCGGCGGCGGGCCAGCTCCGCGGCATAGCTCAGCAGCAGTCGTTCCTGCTCGTGCGGCGACAGTCGCATGCCCTCTCCTCCAGCGTGGTGGGGGCAATTCTGACACGGACCAGAAGCTACGGCAGTACAAGTACGCGCAAGGGCGGGTCGGTGCGCTACTGCCCCAGCTTCTTCTCACCGTTGATGTTCTGCAGGCGGACCTGGCCTCGTGCGCAGAGTCGGTCGTCGTCGTCCTTGATGGTCACGACCCAGATCTGCTGTGTCTTGCCGCGGTGGATCGGAGTCGCTTCGGCATAGAGGGTCCCCGACCGAACGGCTCGCAGGAAGTCGGTGTTGTTGTTCACGCCGACGACGCTGCCGCGGTCGCCGAACCACAGTCCGGCCGCCACGCTGGCCACCGATTCGATGACTGCGCAGTAGACGCCACCGTGGACAAGTCCGGCGGGCTGATGCATCGCGGGACCGACGGTCCATTGCGCGCGCACGGAATCGCTTTCCAGCGCGGTGTAGCGAAGTCCGATGACCCCGTCGAATCCACCGCCGACCCACTGCGTCAGTTTCTCCGGTGTTATGCCACTCAGGCCTTGCTGCGCACTGTCGGTCAAGAGGTCCTCCAGAATCGTGTGACTACCCCAATCAGATGTACACGACAACGTTCCCGACGAAGCGACGGGCTCCTCGCCTTTCGGCGCGAAGCCCGTCGCGGGAAGGACCGGGGGTCTCAGCAGCCCTCTGGACACCGGCGCGGTCCGATTGCGTCCCGCTGATGACTATAGGCAAGCCTTGCCTAACTACGCAACCCTTTGCCTGCGAACCGGTCGACCGATCGTGGTGAACGCGTCGAGCAGACCCTGACCGCGTCGAAGCGCGTCGCTTTCACTCGCCTCGGCGAGAATCGGTACGTAGGTCGCGGCACCGATGATCGTTTCGCCGACAATGCTCCAGTAGCGGAGGTAGCCGAGTTCGGTGCAGTCGGAAAGCTTTTCGTAGACGGCGTCGAGCGACGTGACACACCGATGCGCGGTCCACACGCCGAGCGACTGCTCGCACGGCAGCACAACCACGTCCTTTTCGGCAGCGCATGGATCGCCCGGCAGCGCACGCACAGTCGTGTCGACCACGCCGGCCCAATCCATTCCCCCGTCGTTGTCGGAGTGAATCCACAGGTTCTCGATGCCGGGGTCCCACGCGCGACCCTCGAGGACGATCGACGCGGCAACCCGGCCGACGACCGCGTGAATGAACGACGTTGCAACGACCTCTGCTGCCGAATCGGCGCTGCTCATTTCTCCGCGGGCGCGAGCATACATCTGCTCGACGCGTCCGGACTCGACCCCGTCCCGCAAGCTCCACCAGCGCCGTTTACCCTCGTCGGCGACGGCGGCTACCGCGTACACACGTGGGTAATCGGGATAGAGGCGGCGCAACCGGTGACACGAGTCCGCCAAAGCGGTGCAGGTCCGATCGGTGCGCGTCCGGTCGACCGGAGATGCGGTCGCGGCGGTGGGCATGGAAAGCCTCCTCGAAGTCAAGGACGTAGCCGTTTTAAGATAGGTTAGGCTTACCAGGCACAGGGGCAAACGTGAAGCATTGCCCTCAGCCCGATTTGCAGGAGAAACCCGCCGACGTGACCGATCGTGGCCCCGTACCTCGGCGTCTTCGCGCCACAGCGGCGGCAATCGACGCAGTTGTGATCTGCGCCCCCATCGTGATCGGCGTTCTGATCGTCCAAGCCCTCCGCGTCGACAGCGGCGGGACCGCGGACCGTGCCGTATTCGGCTCGATCACGCTACTGAGTGCAGGCGCACTCTTCGTGTGGAACAGGGGTTTCCGCGACGGCGACGCCGGCCAAAGCCTCGGAAAAGCTCTGACCGGGTTGGTAATTCGTGACTCCGCAACCAGCGATCCGATCGGACACCGCAGGGCGCTTTCGACAGCGTTGTCGACAGACAACCGGGCAGGCGTCGAAGTCGTCGCGGAACGACACGCGATCGACGACGGTTTCGCCCCGCTCCCCCGCGACGATTCGATCGGCGCGACCCGCAAACGCAGGCTCGGCGGCCTCGCTGTGCTCGCCGGTCTGCTGTGTGTGGTCGGTCTGGTCAGCATCGCGATCGGCGCGCAGCCACTGACGATCGGTGAAGTGTGGCACGCCGTCTTCGCTCCGACGGGCACTGCGGCCGACGAGATAGTAAGTGCGTTGCGGGTGCCGAGGACGATGCTCGGGCTCCTCGTCGGTATCGCGCTCGGTGTTGCCGGCGCGTTGATACAGGGCCACACCAGAAATCCACTCGCCGACGCCGGACTGCTCGGACTCAACGGCGGCGCCGCATTCGCCGTCGTCGTCGCCATCCATCTGTTCTCGCTCAACGCACCGAGCGAGTACATCTGGTTTGCATTCGTCGGTTCTTTCTGTGCGAGTGTGATCGTCTTCGGCGCGGCCTCGATCGGCAAAGGCAGCGCCACACCGCTGACCCTCGCCCTCGCCGGAGCAGCGGTCGCATTCTTCCTGCAAGCCATGACGAACGCAGTCGTACTGCTCCACGGTAACGCGCTGGAGGCCTACCGCTTCTGGGTCGTCGGCGAGATCGCCGGTCGCGACACGTCCGTCTTCTGGCAGATCCTGCCTTTCGTCATCGTCGGACTTGTGATCGCCTTCGCCGGAACGCCCGGTCTCAACGTCCTCAGTCTCGGCGACGACGTTGCGCGGTCGCTCGGAACGAACGTCGCCCTCAACCGAACGATGGGCATCGTGGCCATCACACTGCTGTGCGGTGCCGCGACGGCCGCCTGCGGGCCGATAGCGTTTCTCGGTCTTGTCGTTCCGCACGTCGCGCGAACCATCACCGGACCCGACTACCGCTGGCTCGTCCCGTACGCCGGACTGCTCGGTGGACTACTTGTCGTCCTCGCCGACGTGGTCGGCCGCGTGGTTGTACGCCCCGGCGAACTGCAGGTCGGTATCGTGCTCGCACTGGTCGGCGGACCCTTCTTCGTCGCACTCGTGCGCCGCCGCAAGTTGGTGAGCGTATGACCGAGGTCGCCAAGACCACCAAGCCCGTCACCCGACGAGCTGTACGAGTCGGACCCGTATCGGTCGTCGTTCGCCCGTGGATGGTCTTCGTCAACATCGTTCTGCTCGCGCTGCTGCTGCTGCTCTTCTGTGTGGACATCGGACGCGGCGAGCTCTCGTTGAGTGTCGGCCAGGTCATCGACGCACTCGGCGGCGGCGGAACCAGATCGCAACGATTCATCGTCAACGACGTTCGACTCCCCCGCGCACTCGTCGGGCTTCTCGTCGGCATCGCGCTCGGAATCTCGGGCGCGATAACGCAATCCGTTCTGCGCAATCCGCTGGCCAGCCCGGACATCCTCGGGATCACTGCCGGCGCAAGCGTCGGAGCGGTCGGCTTGATCGTCGGGTTCGGCGCAGGCGTAGGCATCGGCGTACCCACAGCGGCGCTGGTCGGCGGATTCGTCACCGCGGGCGCGATCTACCTGCTCGCCTGGCAGGGCGCCGTCGAAGGCTATCGACTCGTCCTGATCGGCATCGGCACCAACGCGATGATGCTTGCCATGGTCGGGTGGCTGTTCGTCAAAGCGAACACCTACGACGTCGCCACCATTCAGCTCTGGCTGACCGGATCGCTCGATCAAGCGGGGTGGAGCAACGTACGGACGACCGCGATCGGCGTCGTCGTCTTCGGCGTCGTCGCCCTGATCTCTGCACCCGCCATGGCGACGCTGCGGTTCGGCGACGACAAGGCCCGCTCCCTCGGTGTGCGCCTGCAGGCCAGGCAAGGCGTCGTCCTGCTCTCCGCTGTCGCACTCGCTGGACTGGCAACCGCCGCCAGCGGACCGATCGGGTTCGTCGCACTCGCCGCACCGCAGATTGCACGTCGACTATTACGCACTCCAGGCGAGCCGATCGTCGGTTCGGCCCTGGTCGGCGGTGTTCTTGTCCTCGCAAGCGACATCATCGCCCGTACGCTGCTCCCCATAAGTCTTCCCGTCGGCATCGTCACCGCAGCGCTCGGCGGCCCGTTCTTGCTCTACCTGCTCGTACGCAACAACCGGAAGGCGTCGATATGACCCGCACTCGATTGGCGGCTGTCGACGTCACCCTCTGCTACGGCGACCGCACGGTCGTCGAAGGCCTCGACCTCGAGGTGATGACCGGCGTCATAACAACCGTCATCGGCCCGAACGGTTGCGGTAAATCCACCCTGCTGCGCTCCCTCGGACGATTGCTCCGACCGAGCGCAGGCAAGGTGCTGCTCGACGGCAAAGCCATCTCGTCGATGAAATCCCGCGACGTCGCACGAATCCTCGGCGTCCTGCCACAGACCCCGATCGCTCCCGAAGGCCTCACGGTCGCCGATCTCGTTGCGCGCGGCCGACATCCACATCAGTCCTGGATCCGACAGTGGTCCGGAGACGACGAGCGCGAGGTCACCGAGGCACTCGAGCTGACCGGTATCGCAGATCTGGCCAAGCGACCGATCGACGAACTGTCCGGCGGACAACGCCAGCGGGCCTGGATTTCGATGGCACTCGCGCAGGGCACGGACATTCTCTTGCTCGACGAGCCGACGACCTATCTCGACCTCGCCCATTCGATCGACGTCCTCGACCTCGTCGACCACCTGCACGAGGAGCTCGGCCGTACCGTCGTGATGGTGCTGCACGACCTCAACCTCGCGATCCGCTACAGCGACCAACTCATCGTGATGGCGGAAGGACGCATCGTCGCTTCGGGTCCGCCGAAGGACGTCGTCTCCGCAGAATTGCTGAAGCGCGTTTTCGGGCTCGACGCAACCGTCATCGAAGACCCCGTCTCCGATCGACCGCTGATCGTTCCGATCGGCACGAGGCATGTGTACGGCGCGGTCGGCGGACCCAAATCCACCGTGTAGCTGAACCTCGGCTAGCGATCGATGATCGTCCGTACCAGCTTCATACCCTGCCCGAGCGATACCTCCGGCAGATATGCGCGACCGATCGCGTTGCCGATGCTCGGCAGCGCGGCCGGGTCGGCGAAGACCATGTACATCGGCACGTAGTCCGGCTGGAACTTCGATTTGAACGCGAGCAACGAGCGGAATCCGTACACGGGTTCCAGTGCGGCGCCGAGCACTTCGAGCAAACGATCGAGTGCGCCCGTCAACGCATCGGGAGCGGGCAACGCATCCTGCGAGGCGGCATCGCCGACCTTGGCGAGCGGTGCGCCGGAGAGGCTGACGAACTCTGCGCCTTCGTCTTTGAGCAGCAGCGCGGCGGATGCGATGAGAAATTCCATCGTCGGACGGAAGCCGTCGGAGCGGCGTCGCATGAAGTCGAGCGTCCAGCCGACCACGACACCGTCGCGGTAGACGGGAAGCCACGACGTCACACCGTGCACATGACGGTCGGCGTCGACAGCGATGAGGCAGCGCACCTCGACATCGTCGACCTCGTCGAGACCGCCGAGTGTGAAGCCCATTTCGGGCATTCCCTTGTCGGCCACCCACTCTTCGGAGATCGCCACGATCTGGTCGCGAATCTCGATCGGCGCAGTGTGGAAGGTCGTCCACTCGGCTTCGACGCCCGACTTCTTCGCCCGGTTGATCGACGTACGGACGTCCTGGAAGCGCTTGCCGGTGAATGCCAGTTTCGTCAGGTCGAGCACCGTCTCCTCGGCGACCTGGATTGCGCCCCAACCGAGGTCGTCCGCGATCTCCTTCAGTTCGACACTCACCGAGTAGTAGCAGAGCGACCACCCGCTCGACGACGCGAACTCGGCGAAGGCGACGACATTGTCACGCAAGCGGTCTCGCGGCCCCACCGGATCGCCCGTTGTGATCGCGACCCCACCGACGACGCGGTAGGCCACGAAACTGGCGCCGTCGGCGGCGAACCAGTACCTGTTGCCTCGCCACGTCGTCATCCACGACAGAGCGGTACCACCGCTGCGCCGCAACAACTCTCGGGCGCGTCCGGTCGCGTCCGTCTCGGCGCCGTAGGCGGGGACGAGGAACGTTCCGAGTACGAGCACCGAGGCGACCAGCCAGAAGGCAACGCCGGTCCACTCGTAGAGGAACGTCGCAACAGCACCGTCCGGAAGGAACCGCGGATCGAGCCACTGCAGGTAGACGGGCGGAATCAACCGTTCGGGGAAATCCGCGAGCAGACCGCTCAGCGTCGGTGTGTGATCGAACGCGTTGCGTGCGGCGAGTCCGCCGAGCACGTAGATCGCGGCGAGACCGGCCGTGAGCGCGGCCATGACGGCAGCCAGCCGGGTATACGTACCGCGTGGTGCACGAACGTCGAAGAAGCGGCGCGTTGCGACGAGAACGACGAGGACCGCCAACGGGGTCAGGAACGGCACAATGGTCCGGTAGGCGGTCGCTGATTCGAAATCGTAGAAGACCCAATCGGATTCGTCGGCACCGACGAACCTGTTGACGTAGTTCAGCAGCGACATCGCAAGCAACAGAACCTGACCGGCGACGGCGGCAAACCAGGCGAAGCGCCTCCCCCGACGCAGTCCGTCACTGACGACAAGCAGGAACAACGACGGCATCAGCGACAGAATTGTTGGTCCGACACCGCCGAGTCGCAGCTCGAGTTCCCCGCGCCTGCAGTCGAGCGACCCGGGTGTGGCGTCGCAGATGTCGCGGACTTCTTCGGTGGTGTACGCAATGCCTCTGAACAATTCTCGCAGCACGGCAAAAGGTCCGATTGCGTTGGGCGACAGCGCAGCCAACGCAGGTCCGAGTGCACTCGCGGCGACGATGATCGCAACGAGCACCCGGCCTTCACGGCGAGTTCCTGTCGTCACCTTCCCGCGCGAGGACCTACCGACGATCCATGGACCGAGCACAAGCCCGACGAAGGCAGCCGCCAGCCTGATCACGTCCTGCAGGTGACCGCCGAACAGGAAGAGGGTCAGCAGCAGAGCGATCAGACCTACACGAATACGCCTGCGCCACAGGGTGTCCATCCGCGAACTCGCGACCATCGCGACACCGACGATCCAGGTGGTCGGCCCGAGAGCCGTACCGACGTGCAGGCGGAAGCCCCAGCTCTCGTCGAACAACTTGGCCGCCACCGCCAGCCCGAGTCCGAGCAGTGCGCCGAGAATCTGTGTCGACACCGCGGCGATCGCGAACCGTGTGGACCCGATCTTTCGTTCGATGGGTGCGGCGACGAAGAAGATCAGAACGGTCGCCCCGAGATAGCCGAAAAGTGTTGGTGCCCAGAGACCCGCGCTGAGCGGTGTCCAGATCCGCCAGTGCTCGAATGGAACGATGCCGACAGCGAAATGACGAACGACGTACTCCGACTGCCGCCACACGCTGCCGGTGACGAGTGCAAGCACCCACAGCAGCACGAGTGCACCCATGCTGACGGGGGCACCACGCGCGCCGAAACGCATCGTCTTGACGATCGGCTGCCAGTATCGGTTCGCCGATTCCAGTGCCGCGCGCGACATATCGCGCAGGGTGCGTCTGGGAACGGCAGCTTCGGCCGGTTCGGTCGGTGTTGTCGCGCTCATGATGCGGTCAGCCCCAATCGGTGTGCCAGCCAACCCAGCTGAGTCCGAAGTCCCGGCTGCCACACCGCCCAACTGTGCCCGCCGGGCAGTTCGACGTACAGGACGTCCATCCCGGCTGCTTTTGCCTTGTCGTACATCGCCTGCTGTCCTGATCTGAAATCTTTGTCGTCGCTGCCGACCACGAAAACCCCCGCGGAGTTCGGGTACGTGCGCGATGCCATCAGATTTGCCGGGTTGACCTTGTCGTATGCCGATTCGTCGCCACCGAAGGCTGCATCGACGGTGCGCTGTCGATCGCCGAGTGTCGGCTCAGTCTGACCCGACATGTCGATAAATGTCGGATAAACGTCTGGGTAGTTTGTCGCCATTTGCAACGCGCAGGTTCCGCCGTAGGAAAGACCGGCGATTGCCCATGCCTTCGGGTCCGGATTCACCTGCAGGTTCGCCTTCGTCCACGCCGGTACGTCGACCCCGAGGTAGGACCCCGCGTTGCCGAGTTTCGAGTCCATACACAGTGGATTGGCGAGTTCGCTGCCGAGTCCGTCGGCGATCACGACGATCGGTGCGAGTCCACCGTGCTCTTTCGCGAAGTCGTCCATCGTCACGGCGAGCTTGCCTGCGGAAAACCAGTCCCTCGGGTCACCTGGTTGGCCTGTGAGCAGCACCAGCACGGGCAACAGTGGCCGCGGATCGACAAAGTACGCCGGCGGGAGATAGAGCTGAGCATCGCGGGCGGCAAACCCCGACTTCGCACCCGGGATGGCCGCGGAGGTGACCCTGCCTGCGCTCGGTAGATTCTGCGGCGCCTTCCAGACCGAGTCGAGCGGCGTCCCGTCGACGGTCCGCCCGGTCGGGCCTGGCAAATTTGCGAAGTCGATGCGATTCGAGTCGGGAAGACCGAGCGCGTCGGCAATCGTCGGGTACTGCCCGTACACCCGATTGATCTGGACGCCTGCCGTGACGACGAGAGCCACCGCTGCGAGGACAGTCACGATGCGGCCGATCCAGCGGGTCGATCGCCGCATACGCGGCACGAGGAGAACGAGGCCGGCTACGCCGATCCCGATCCAGGCGTAGACCTCCGTCGCGATCGGATCCGGGAACGGATGCCACACCTTTTCGACGACGATGTAGAGGACGACCGTCAACACGAGAGCCGCCGTCGTTCCGATGGGCACTGCGCGCCTCGAGTGCGTTCGTCCGCCGAAGAGCAACCAGCAGGCGCCGAGCGCGCCGAGCGCGGTGAGTACCAACGGCAAGGCTCCCGTAACCAACGACAACTGCTCGAGCCGTTCCAACCCTGCCCCCTCGTAAAAGGTTCTTCGGGCCACCCGCTGGAGCCCGTGATCGACGCCGTGACGCAAGTATGAGGAATACCACATCCAGCGCTTTCTACGTACGACGGTGTGTAGTACGCATTTGTGTCGGAGTCGCCGTACACTTTTGGGATGGCTGGACTCGGTGAGCTCGAACGGGCTGTTATGGATCATCTGTGGTCGACGAGCGAACCGCAGACGGTACGTCAGGTACACGAGGCGCTCGCTGCAAAACGTGAACTCGCGTACACAACGGTGATGACGGTGCTACAGCGTCTCGCGAAGAAGGATCTCGTGACCCAGGAGCGCGACGACCGCGCGCACCGGTACGCACCCGTATCGGGGCGTGACGAATTGGTGGCGAGCCTGATGGTCGACGCACTGCAACAGGCGGAATCGAGTGGCCGAGCGGCAGCGCTCGTACATTTCGTCGGTCAGGTCGGCGCTGACGAGGCCGCTGCGTTGCGCGAGGCTCTTGCCGAACTCGAAAAGTCCGAAGCAGCGAAGGCCCCGCCGAACATCGACAAGAGCAGCAGTCATGCGCCGTGAACCTGCTGATTCCTCGAATCCGGGAGACTTCGTAGGGAACACTGTCACCCGATGAACATCGCCGCGCCGGTTTTCGGCCTCCTTGCACTGTTGCTGGCAGGTCCCGCACCGGCGTTGCTTGCTCGCGCAACATGGCCTTACCGGGCACCGCGGGCAGCGCTCGTGCTCTGGCAGGCGATCGGTCTCGGCGCAGTACTTTCGGCATTCGGGTCCGGCTTGGCAATTGCTAGCGAACTCCTCGTGCCCGGCGCGAACGGCCGTCCGACCACGTCACCGACCAAAGAGATCGACGCGCTCGGCCTCCCACTCTGGACGATCTACGTCGTCGTATTCGCCCTCACCCTGCTCGTCGGCGCTCGTCTCATCTACGCGGTTCTGCGGGTCGGGGTGCTCACCCGGCGCCGACGTGCCAGGCATCGCATGCTCGTAGACCTACTCGACCGCAGCGCGAACGACTCGACCCGCGTGCACTCCGCCGACATCCGCGTCCTCGAAGCCACCGAACCCATCGCCTACTGCCTGCCGGGCCTCCGCCGACGAGTTGTGTTGAGCGAAGGCACTTTCGCGAGCCTCGACGAGTCCGAGCTCAAGGCGGTGCTCACCCACGAACGGTCGCATCTGCGGGCGCGTCACGATCTGGTTCTCGAAGCCTTCACGGCAGTGCACGAGGCTTTTCCCCGGTTCGTGCGCAGCGGGTCGGCGCTCGGATCGGTGACGTTGCTCGTCGAGCTTCTCGCCGACGACTCCGCCGTGAAGGTCACCGGTCCGACTCCCCTCGCGCGCGCGTTGGTCGCCTGCGCCGGGTCGGCGGCCCCCGACGGTGCGCTTGCAGCAGGCGGACCCCACACGCTCATACGGGTGCAACGCCTCAGCGGACCAGCCGGTGACGTGCGAATTGCGTTGGCGGCCTACACCGCTTCGGCAGCCATTCTGGTGATCCCGACCATTGCCGTAGCCGTGCCGTGGCTGGTCGAGTTGAAACGCCTGTTCAACGCCTGACCATTTGCGAGTAGTCCACGTCACGTCCGCGGAATCGTTATCGACGGGTCGAATCGCGTACACTCGATAACGGCCGCCAGAGTGGCCGATTGAATCAAGTGGCGCATCGCCCGATCCTCTGCAAAGCGGAAACCGGTGAGCCGTGCCCTGGCTCGTCCCTTTGTGCGTGCTGCATCGACAGCTACCGCTCCGCGACGTGCCCTATGTCCGGAGAGGTTTTACTGCGTGTACAACGCTGCCCTGAATGCTGAAGTCCAAAAAGCTGAAGTCCAGAATGAGATTGCTTCGAACGACGCTGTCGTGACCGAGGCGCCTGCACTTACGTTCGCCCAGCTCGGCCTTCCCGAGCCTGTCGTCGCCGCACTGGCGCGCAACTCCATCACCGTTCCGTCGCCGATCCAGGCGAAGGCACTTCCCGACGCGATCGCCGGCATCAACGTCCTCGGCCGCGCACAGACCGGCTCGGGCAAGACCCTCGCCTTCGGTCTGCCGATGCTTGCGCGACTCGCTCGCCACACCGACCGCCCGGCCGCCAAGCGACCGCGTGCACTGGTACTCGTCCCGACCCGTGAGCTCGCGTTCCAGGTCGTAGATTCCTTGTCTCCCTACGCATCTGCACTCGGATTGACCGTCCGTGCAGCTGTCGGCGGCACCCCGTTCAACAAGCAGGTCGACCAGTTGCGCCGTGGCGTCGACATCCTCGTCGCGACGCCTGGCCGCCTCGGCGACCACATGCGGCAGAACACCTGCGTGCTCGATTCGATCGAAATCACCGCGCTCGACGAGGCTGACCAGATGGCCGACATGGGCTTCCTGCCCGAGGTTCGCGAGATCCTCGGCCAGACCCGCTCCGACGGTCAGCGCCTGCTGTTCTCGGCGACGCTCGACCGTGAGGTCCAGTCGCTGGTTCGCCAGTTCCTGCCCAACCACGTGACGCATTCGACCGAAGACGGTCGCGCGAGTGTCGACACCATGGACCACTACGTCCTGCTCGTCGATCGTGGCAACAAGGACAAGGTCCTCGCCGAGATCGGCGCCCGCTCGGGCCGCACGATCATGTTCGCCCGCACCAAGCTCGGCTGCGAGGGCATCACGGATCGACTTCGTGCACTTGGCATTCCGGCCGAGGCGCTGCACGGCGGCAAGGCACAGAACCAGCGGACCCGCGTCCTGGAGCGCTTCAAGAACGGCCGCACCCCCGTGCTCGTCGCGACCGACGTCGCGGCCCGCGGCATCCACGTCGACGGCATCGACCTCGTCGTTCACGTCGATCCCCCGGCCGATCACAAGGACTACCTGCACCGCGCAGGCCGCACGGCACGCGCAGGCGAGAAGGGCACCGTCGTCGCGATCGTGCTCCCGAACCAGCGCAACATGATGCGCAAGTTGACGTCCATGGCGGGCGTCAAGGCTCAGCTCGTTCCCGTCGCACCGGGTTCGACGGAATTGGCCTCGATCACCGGAGCACAGCAGCCGAGTGGCGAGCCGATTCCGGAGCCAACCGTCCGCGGTGGCCGTCGCGAAGGTGGCTACGACAGCCGTACCCGCGGACCTCGTCGCGAAAGCACCGGCTACCGGGGCGACCGCACGACCGATCGTGGTCCGCGTCGCGAGTACTCGCCGCGTCGTGAGGCCGCTCCCCACGCACCGGCTGCGCCGCATGCTCCCCATGCACCGCGTCGCGACCCTGCCCGGGTGGATTCGCCTCGCGGCGGTTCGACGTCGGGTGGTTTCCGTGGTCGCGCCGATTCGGGTTCGTACGGCGGTTTCGAGCGTCGTGATCGGCGAACCGTATAGCGTTCGCACGTGATGGTCACATCACCTTCGTTCTCCGACCTGGGCCTGCCACCTCTTCTGGTGCAGGCCCTGCGTCGTGAGGACCTCATCGCACCGTTTCCGATTCAGGCCGCGGCAATTCCGGATGTGTTGGCAGGCAACGACGTTCTCGGTCGCGCGCCCACCGGTTCCGGTAAGACGCTCGCGTTCGGGCTCCCGATGCTCGCTCGCCTCGCGGGCGCGTCGACCAAGCCTGGTCGGCCACGCGGATTGGTGCTCGTGCCGACCCGCGAGCTCGCGCAGCAGATCGAACGTGCACTCGACGACGTCGCGATCGCGCTCGGTCTCCGTGTTGCCAGTGTCGTCGGCGGTGTTCCGCTCAAACGCAACGTCGAACGACTCACCCGCGGTGTGGATCTCCTCGTCGCGACGCCGGGCCGACTCGTCGATCTCGTAGCGCAGGGGTCTGCGTCGCTGGAGGACGTGGCGATCACCACCATCGACGAGGCCGACCGGCTGGCCGACCTCGGGTTTCTGCCGCAGGTGATCGACCTGCTCGACCGCACGCCGAGCGACGGTCAGCGCCTGCTGTTTTCGGCGACGCTCGACAACGATGTC
This sequence comes from Antrihabitans stalagmiti, assembly GCF_016482825.1. GTDB lineage: Bacteria > Actinomycetota > Actinomycetes > Mycobacteriales > Mycobacteriaceae > Antrihabitans > Antrihabitans stalagmiti. Next base: position 786,865 of record NZ_JAEMNV010000001.1, read on the forward strand.
GACACCCTCGTCGAGCGTTATCTGCGGTCGCCGGTCAGCCACTCGGTCGCGCTCGCGGTCGAGGTTCCGACGATGACTCACCACCTGCTCTACGTCGACCATCACGACAAGCCTGCGGTGGTAGCCGAGATCGCCTCGCGCCCAGGCAAAACGATCATGTTCGTGCGGACCAAGTTCGGTGTCGACCGAGTGGTCGACGGACTGCGAGCGGTCGGCGTCGAAGCGGGTGCCATGCATGGCGGCAAAACTCAGCACCATCGCACCAGGACGCTGGCCGGTTTCGCCGACGGTACAACGCCCGTTCTGGTGACGACCGATGTCGCTGCGCGCGGTATTCACGTCGACGGAATCTCGTTGGTGGTCCACGTCGATCCGCCGCTCGATCCGAAGGACTACCTGCACCGCGCGGGTCGCACAGCGCGTGCTGGGGAAGCCGGCGTCGTCGTCACGCTCGTCACCGAGGACCAACGCCAAGAAGTCGAGCGGATGACGAACCAGGCAGGCGTGGAAATAGCCGCGATCGACGTCCGTCCCGGTGACCGCGCGATGATCGCCATCACCGGTGCGCGCCGTCCGAGCGGCAAACCGGTGCCGGTTGTGGCTCCCCCGGCGCAGGCCCCGAAGCCGCGGACGCCCAAACACGAGAACAAGTCGGCACGTCGCGCACATTCGCATCGCAGACGCGGGGCACACTGATCGGGTGTCCGGACTCCCCATCGCGTCTATCGCCTGCGCACTGCTAGCTGCCCTGCTCTTCGCCTGCGCCGCCGTCGCGCAACAGAGCGCCGCCGCGGCTGTGCCCGAGGGCTCGTCGCTCGTAACCGGGATTCTGCGCAGCCCACGCTGGTGGGCCGGCCTGATCGGTGACGGCGGCGGCTATGCCATGCAGGTGGCTGCCCTCGCGCTCGGGTCCGTGTTGGTCGTGCAACCGATCCTCGTCTGCTCGCTGGTGTTCGCGCTGCCGCTCGCCGCACGCTTCGCCGGCCGCCGAATCAATGCTCGAACCTGGTTGCTTGCGGGTGCACTTGTCGCAGCGCTCGGCGTGTTTCTCGTTGTAGGCGATCCGACAGAAGGCAATTCGGACGCCCCGCTCGGCGATTGGGTGCTGCCGCTGGCGATCTTGGTCGGCGTCGTCGTCGCTGCAACTGTCGCTGGCCTGTCGCGCATCGAAGCACATTGGCGCGCACTACTTCTCGGTGCCGCAAGCGGGTTGCTCTACGGTCTTGCCGCAGCTGTGACGAAGTACGTCACCGACCTCTTCTCCGACGGGCTCGGCGCGGTGTTGACCAGCTGGCAGACCTACACACTTGTCGCAGCGGGCGCCGCGGGAGTGTTTCTGCAGCAGAAGGCATTTCAGGTCGGTCCGATCTCGGCGTCCCTGCCTGCGGTCACCATCGCCGAACCACTCGGCGCGATCTTCGTCGGTATGGCCGTTCTCGACGAACGGCTGCGCACCGGCGATCTCGGGCTCGCGGCGACCATCCTCGCCGTCGTTGTCATGCTGGCGACAGCGCTTGCACTGTCACGGTCGCAGGTGGACGCGGCCGAAGGCGCCAACTCCGCGAAGAACTAGCCGGGACGCACGGCAACAAGTCCGGTCACCGTGCCCTGCAGGTAATCCCCGGCCGCGCTGATGAGCGCCGACATCTGCAGCGTGTCCCCCGCCAGCGTTCCCGGCAACTCCTGCATCGCGAGCACAGCACCCGAATTCGGGTCGAGGACGGCGAAGGCGAATCCGTCGAGCGGCGTCGTCACATCGCCTGCACCGGGCAGCGAGCCGCGGACGACGGTGTAGAGCAGTCCGTCTGCAATCGACAGGTGCGGCACCGCGGCACTGCGAATCCGGTTGTCCCACACGACGGAACACTGTCCCGCCGCCGATACGTCCACGCGCGTCATCCCGCCGGGAAACGGCGCGCTCGACGGCACCGCAAGGCCTGCGCCCTCCGGAACCGTCGGATACGGGTAGCCGTACGTACCGGCGACGAATACCGAACCACCAACGCCGACAGGCGAATTCTCACTGCCCGGACCACCTCTAGCAAGGACGGGCACGGCACATACCGGTTCGCCCGTACCGGAACGGAACACAAGCAGTTCGACGGTATCCGCGGCATTGTCGACGATCGTCACGTACTCCGAACCCGTCTGCGGACCGAAATAGGTGGGCGTCGAACCGGTTCCCCAACCGAGTTGACCAGGCTTGCGACCGACACCGCGGTCGTAGGCTGCTCGCCATCGAACCTGTGGTCGGCCGCTGTCGTCGGCAACCAGTTCGTAGAGTGCGGCCGTCGTCGCGACTGCGGTGCCGGTAGGTGAAGTCGAGATGCTGTTGCTCACCTGTTCACCGGCAGGCAGGGCCAGCGTGCGCGCTACGCCGGCCGCATCGACGACTCCGACGATCCCACCACCCGTCGCGAACCAGACGTTGCCCCGCCAGTCCGGTGCGAGACCGGTCACGTTGTCGCCGTTCGGTATTGCGCCCGTCAGGTCGGTTGCCTCGTCGATCGACAGTTGCCGACCGCCGTCGGTCGTCGCGTGGTGTGCGACGCGCACCAGTCTGCGTTCGCCGTCCACCACGACGAGGCGATCGTCGTTGTCGAGGTAGGCGTACACACCTCCGAGCAGGCTGCCCTTCGGCAACGCAATTTGCGCGAGTGGGATCGGCCCGCGTGGATCGATCAGGTACACCGTCGGAATCTGTCCGACGATCGACGTGCAGAGTGCGACCACCAACGAATCCGAGCCCTGCAGGATCGTCGGACACGCTGCGCCGAGCGGCAAGGCCTGCACGGTCACGGGTCCGGAGCCGGGCCCAGCGAGCGGCGTCGCGTCCGAGGAGCCTGCGTCGCCGTGCATGGTCGACGTTCCGATCGGACCGAGATGGGGGTTCGCCGGGGCGAGCGGTCCCCAAGTCGGCGTCGCCGCCGATGGACCGACGCCGGCCACCAGCGCAACGGCGACGACGGGCAGCAAAACGCGAGTGCACCACACAGCGGCCGAGCCTAGCGATCGGCCGAGAACCCCTGCGCAGCGCCGCTTTTGACAGTCTCCCCACCGGCTTTCGAGGTACCACATGAACCCCATTGGTCACATCTGCACCACTCACCCCATTGGTAACAGAGTGGATACCATTCGGAACCGGTTCGGTCGCTTTGTGGCGCGGGAGTTTTCGTCGTGCGAATCTTCGTTCCGCGTCCGTCGGGGATTTGCTCGTCCAACTTGCGTGAACCGTCACGCTGCACCGAATGGAGCTTCACATGTACCGCTCTCGTATCGTCCGCACTCTGATCGTCGCCGGCGCAGGCGTCACGATCGCAGCCTCCACCGCCCTTTTCGCACCAGGTGCCGCCAGCGCAGGCAACGGCAAATGCATCCAGCAAGAAGGCGCTACCGCATGCATGGTCTTCGAAAACGAGCCGGCGCCCGAGCCCCCGCCTGCCACGCTGTGCCTCGGTTCCCTGTGCCTGCCCGTCGCGCTCGGCAGCAGCTAGCCAGTCTCGAATTTTCGACGGAGGTGGGTGTGTGCGCACGACGTGCACACACCACAACCTTCGAGCAACGCCGCTGTTGGAGAGGGTGCTGTATCCATGTTCGATTTTCGTAAGTCCGCGCGACGGCTGACCGCGGCCACGATCGTCACGTCGGCGCTCGCCGCAACCGCGTTCGCGACAGCCGCCCCCGCCGTCGCCGAACCCGGCGCCGAGCCCGCGTCGCTCGAACAGACCGAAGTGCTGAGCGACCGCCGTCTCAACCTCTACGTGTACTCCGGCGCGATGGACCGCATGATCAAAGTGCAGGTGATCAAGCCGGCAGACACCAGTGCACCGCGGCCCGTGCTGTATCTCCTGAACGGCGCAGGCGGCGGCATGGACGGCGCCAACTGGGACTCGCAGACCGATCTCGACGGCTTCTTCGCCGACAAGAACGTCAACGTCGTCATTCCCAACGGTGGCGCATTCAGCTACTACACCGACTGGCAGCAGCCCGATCCCGTGCTCGGTCGTCCCATGTGGACAACTTTTCTCACGCAGGAGTTGCCACCGATCGTCGACGCCGCACTCGGTACGACCGGTGTGAACGCGATCGCGGGTGTGTCGATGGCAGGCAGCTCCGCCCTCGCTCTCGCACAAGCCGCACCAGACCTATACAGGGCGGTCGGCGCCTACAGCGGCTGCGCCGAAACCAGCACTCCGATCGGACGTCAATTCGTACGACTGGTCGTCGAGGGACGTGGGCGTGCGAACACCGCAAACATGTGGGGACCCGGCGACGACCCCGCGTGGGCGGCGGCCGACCCATTCGTCAACGCGGAGAAGCTACGTGGCAAGCATCTCTACATTTCATCGGGCACCGGACTACCAGGCATCCACGAAACTCTGGAGAACGAGCGGTTGAAGGACAACCCCATGATGCTCGCCAACCAGGCGGTGACCGGCGGCATCATCGAGGCAGCGACCTTCGGATGCACACAGCACCTCGCGATGCGCCTCGGCGAACTCCAGATTCCAGCAACCTTCGACTTTCGCCCGACCGGCACTCATTCGTGGGGCTACTGGGAAGACGATCTGCACAATTCGTGGCCGGGCTTCGCAACTGCCATCGGACTCTGACCGATCTCGCCGACTCTCACGATCACGCGGTCCCGCGTAGCATCCCCCACGTGCAGTTCCTACCAGGCCACACGCCTCCATACGACCTGACGTACGACGATGTCTTCCTCGTCCCGAACCAGACGGACGTCACGTCGCGGTTCGACGTCGATCTCTCCTCCGCCGACGGTTCGGGCACGACGATCCCGATCGTCGTCGCAAACATGACGGCGGTTGCGGGCAAGCGGATGGCCGAAACAGTCGCTCGCCGAGGCGGTCTGGTCGTACTCCCCCAGGATCTTCCGACGGCGGCGGTCGCGGCGACCGTTGCTTTCGTCAAGAGTCGGCACCTGGTCGCGGACACGCCGGTCGTGCTCGGACCGGACGATTCGGTCTCCGACGCTGTTGCGTTGTTGCACAAACGAGCACACGGCGCGGCGATCGTCGTCGTCGACGGTAGGCCGACCGGCGTCGTCACCGAGGCGGCATGTACGGACGTCGATCGGTTCGCTCGGCTACGGTCCGTCGCTGCAACGGATTTCGTGTCCGTTCCCGTCTCGACGTCGCCGCGTGAGGTGTTCGAACTGCTCGAGTCCAAACATCTCGGCGTCGCCGTCCTCACCCATCCCGACGGCACGCTCGCAGGTGTGCTGACCCGCACGGGCGCGGTGCGTGCCGGGATCTACCAACCTGCTGTCGATGCGGACGGCAAGCTTCGGATCGCCGCGGCGGTAGGGATCAACGGCGACGTCGCGGCCAAGGCGGAGGCGCTCGTCGACGCCGGTGCGGATCTGCTTGTGATCGACACTGCGCACGGACATCAGAACAAGATGCTGGAAACCTTGCGTGCGGTGCGAAAGCTCGATCTCGGCGTGCCGCTCGTCGCAGGCAACGTCGTATCCGCTTCCGGCACAAGAGACCTCGCCGAAGCGGGTGCCGACATCATCAAGGTCGGCGTCGGTCCTGGCGCCATGTGTACGACAAGGATGATGACCGGCGTCGGTCGTCCACAGTTCTCCGCAGTTGCCGAATGTGCCACAGCTGCAAACGAACTCGGCGTACACGTCTGGGCAGACGGCGGTGTTCGCCACCCCCGCGACGTCGCGTTGGCAATTGCCGCCGGCGCCGCGAACGTCATGATCGGCTCGTGGTTCGCAGGTACCTACGAATCGCCTGGCGACCTCCGCATCGACCGCGCAGGCAATGCATACAAGGAAAGCTTCGGCATGGCGTCCAAACGAGCGGTCGCCGCGCGCACGGCAACCGACAGCGGTTTCGACCGCGCGCGCAAGGGTTTGTTCGAGGAAGGGATCTCCAGTTCGAGTATGCGACTGGACCCGGAACGCCCTGGTGTCGAAGATCTCATCGACCACATCTGCGCAGGTGTTCGCAGCACCTGCACCTACGCGGGGGCCCGTACGCTGGGCGAACTACACGACAAAGCCGTTCTCGGCGTGCAATCCCCCGCTGGTTTCGCCGAAGGGCGGCCGCTGCCGTCGGGCTGGTAACGACGGTTACGTCCGCACGCGCACAGCCCGGTAGGATGGTGCACTCGAGTTGGTCGAACGAAAGGAACCAGGTGCCTGAGGCACCCGAATGCAGCAGTGCCGCACCCGTAGCGGGCGAGCGCAGCGCGGATTCCACATCAGGTGGGTCGGCTTCCGAGAGTTCCACTTCGGAGGGGTCCTCTACCGAGCCGGGAGAGAAACCCGGCGTCCACTGTTCACCCGATGTCCGACGGCGGCGATAGCCGATGGCCATTGCAATCACCATCCTGAGCCTGCTCGGCTTCGTTGCCCTGACGCTCGGCACGGCACTCTTCGTTGCCGCCGAGTTCTCGCTCACGGCGCTCGAGCGCAGCACCGTCGATTCACACGCCCGCGACGGCGATCGACGTGCCAGACAGGTACAGAAGGCGCACCGGACCCTCTCGTTCCAGCTGTCCGGCGCGCAACTCGGCATCACGATCACGACGTTGATCACCGGTTATATCGCCGAACCCGTCCTCGCCCGCCTCATAACGCCGCTGCTCTCACGCGTCGGCCTTCCCGAAGGCGCCGTCGGCGGTATCTCGCTGGCGTTGGCACTGATCATCGCGACGTCGCTGTCGATGGTCTACGGCGAACTCGTTCCGAAGAACATCGCCATCTCGCGGCCCCTGCCGACCGCCCGCTTCACCGCGGGTCCCCAGGCCGCGTTCTCGATGATCTTCCGATGGGCGATCAACGGACTCAACGGCGCAGCCAACTGGATCGTCCGCAGACTCGGCATCGAACCTGCCGAGGAGTTGCGGTCGGCGCGTTCGCCGCAGGAACTCGGCTCGCTGGTTCGGACGTCGGCACAGCGCGGCGCGCTCGATCAACGCACCGCACTGCTGGTCGACCGGTCGCTGCAGTTCGGCGAACGTAGCGCAGAGGAACTGATGACGCCGCGGGTCAAGATCGAAACGCTCGACACCACGGCCACCGTCGCCGACCTCATCGCGGCCGCGTCGCGCACGGGCTTCTCGCGTTTCCCGATCGTCGACGGCGACCTGGACAACACGATCGGGTTCGTGCACTTCAAGCAGGCGTTCACCATCCCTGCCGCACGACGCAAGAAGACTCAGCTCTCGACCATCGCGCGCACCGTCCCGATCGTCCCGTCGAGCCTCGACGGCGACGAGGTACTCGAGCGGGTCAGGGCGGACGGGATGCAGGTGGCGCTCGTCGTCGACGAATACGGCGGTACCGCAGGTGTCGTCACCCTCGAGGACTTGATCGAGGAAATCCTCGGCGACGTTCGTGACGAACACGATCAATCCGACCTCGACGTCAAACGGGTCGGCGCGAGCTGGAGTTGCTCCGGGCTACTGCGTATCGACGAGGTATCCAGTGCGACCGGCTACCGCGCACCGGAAGGCGAGTACGACACCTTGGCGGGACTTGTTCTCACCGAAATCGGCAGGATCCCGACAGCAGGCGACGAAGTTGTGTTGCCACTGCACGGCATCGACGAGACCGACCCCGATCACGGCGGTTGGATCGCTCGCGTCGAGAAGATGGACGGCAGACGCATCGATCGGGTGTTGCTGACGCCGGTTCCCATCGAGGTACTCGAATCGAAACGGAGCCACGATGAGTGACTACGTAGGAGTCGGGCTCACCGTACTGTTGCTGCTCGGCAACGCCTTTTTCGTCGGTGCCGAGTTCGCACTGATTTCCGCACGCCGCGACCGCTTGGAAGCGCTTGTGGCACAGGGCAAACGTGGTGCAAAGACAGTCATCAAGGCGGGTGAGAATCTGTCGTTGATGTTGGCTGCCGCGCAGCTCGGCATAACGATCTGCTCGATCCTGCTCGGCCGGGTCGCCGAACCCGCCATCGCGCACCAGATCGAAATCCCGTTGAGTGCGGTAAACGTGCCGCCGGGACTTCTGCACCCGATCGCGTTCACGCTTGCCCTCGCGCTTGTCGTCGTGCTGCACATTCTCCTCGGCGAGATGGTGCCGAAGAACATCGCGCTGGCAGGTCCGGAACGGACCGCGGTGCTGCTTGTTCCGGTGCATCTGGCGTGGCTGCGGATCGCACGGCCACTGATCGCGTCGTACAACTTCTTCGCGAACCTGACGTTGAAGATGCTGCGGATCGAGCCGAAGGACGAGCTGGACGCCACGGTCTCCGCGATCGAACTCGCCGAGGTCATCGGCGAATCGCGGTCCGAGGGCCTCCTCGACGCCGAGGAACACCGCAGACTCACGCAGGCGTTGGAGACCGCGGACCGAACGGTCGCCGACGTCGTCATACCGCTCGACAAGGCGCGCTGCGTGCCGTTGATCGGTGGTGGCACCAAGCTCGGCCTCGTCGAGCAGGCTGTCATCGAGACCGGCTACTCGCGTTATCCGGTGCGCGCCAACGACGGTTCGCTCGCCGGCTACATCCACCTCAAGGACGTCCTCGACGAGATCATGGACGACAGGGTCGGCCCCGACACGATCATCCCGCGGACCGGGATTCGCGCCCTGCCGACCGTCACCGTCACCACGCCGCTCTACGAGGCGCTCGGCAGACTCAGGCGAGCCAGCAGCCATCTCGGTCGAGCCGTCGACCTGCTCGGGAACACGGTGGGAATCGTTGCGCTGGAAGATCTTGTCGAAGAGTTCGTCGGCACGGTCCGCGACAGCACACACAAGATCACCGATGTCGTACCGGGGCGCCAGACGTAGCCGATGGAGGCATTGACCGAGGAAGTCTGGACGGCACGTCGTGATCGGCACGCCGCTCGGGTTACGGCTTTGATCGACGGTCCTGACGCTGGAACCGCCGGCGGTCGCCGATCCGATCCTGTCGTCGATTTCCTGTTCACGTACTACTCACAACGTCCTGCGCAGTTGCGGCGCTGGCATCCGGGTTTCGGAGTCGAACTATGCGGTCCGTCGGCGGGCGAGTACTCGACCCTGAAGGGGTATCGACCGACCGAGGCGGGCGCGACTGCCGATCACGCGTACCTCGAGAAGCGGCGCTCGACGGTCGAGTTCGTCGCGGCACTGTTGTCCGCCACGGCGGCCCGACCCACAAACCTCGGCTGCTTCGGGCTGCACGAATGGGCGATGGTCTATCGCGGTGGGCCGGAGGCGTTGCGGCATAGTGTTTCGCTTCGGCTGGGCCACGACGGTACGGACGCCGTGGTCGAGTCGATGAACCTGCGGTGCACCCACTATGACGCGTTTCGCTTCTTCACTCCCGCCGCCGAGCCCCGCAACATCGAGCAGCTCACCCGCGGCCACCAGATCGAACGCGAGCAGCCAGGCTGCCTGCACGCATCGATGGATCTCTACAAGTGGTGTTACAAGTTGTCGCCACTGGTCGACTCCGATCTTGTGCTCGACTGTTTCGAACTCGCACTAGCGGCACGCGAACTCGACATGCGGGCAAGTCCGTACGACCTGTCGTCCTACGGCTACGCACCGGTGCCGATCGAAACCGCCGCAGGCCGAGCGGAATACGTTCGAGGGCAAGCAGCACTGGCCGAGCGGTCGGTCGAGCTGCGCAGTCGCCTCCTCGCCCGGATACGCGGGTGGGTGTGACGTGGGCTGAAGACCGGAATACCGGCAGGGGGTATCGGGGTTGACTGGATGCCAGATACCGCCAGGTAACATCAGGTGTCCCGAAACCAGCAAAGAGTGAGGCAGTTCATGACTGAGCGCGTTCAGGTCGGTGGTCTACAGGTCGCAAAGGTCCTGCACGACTTCGTTACGAGCGAGGCCATCCCTGGGACCGGAATCGATCCCGACGCCTTCTGGACCGGCGCCGAACGTGTGATCGACGACCTGGCGCCCCGCAACCGTGAACTGCTCGCGAAGCGTGACGAGATCCAGGGCAAGCTCGATGCCTGGCACAGCGAGCATCCCGGCACCGGCTACGACCGCGCCGCGTACAAGGCGTTCCTGCAGGAAATCGGCTATCTCCTCCCCGAGCCCGCAGCATTCAAGATCAGCACGTCCAACGTCGACGACGAGATCACCAAGACCGCCGGACCGCAGCTTGTCGTTCCGGTTCTCAACGCACGGTTCGCGATCAACGCCGCCAACGCGCGCTGGGGATCGCTGTACGACGCCCTGTACGGCACCGACGCCATCTCCGAGGCCGATGGTGCGGAAAAAGGCAAGGGTTACAACAAGATTCGCGGCGACAAGGTCATCGCCTTCGCTCGCGACTTCCTCGACGAATCGGCGCCGCTGGTGTCGGGGTCACATGTCGGGTCGACGTCGTACACGATTTCCGACGGCAAGTTGCTCGTCACCCTCGACGACGGCAGCATCACCGGACTCAAGGACGGGTCCGCGCTCGTCGGTTTCCTGGGCAATCCGGTGTCCCCGACGTCGATCTTGTTGAAGCACAACGGTCTCCACATCGAGATCCAGATCGATCCCGAGTCGCCGATCGGCCAGACCGATCCCGCGGGCATCAAGGACCTCGTGCTCGAATCTGCGGTCACCACGATCATGGACTTCGAAGATTCGGTCGCAGCCGTCGACGCCGACGACAAGGTCGTCGGCTACCGCAACTGGCTAGGGCTGATGAAGGGCGATCTGTCCGAAGAGGTCGTCAAGGGCGACAAGACCTTCACCCGTGTGATGAATCCGGACCGGGTCTACACCGCCATTGCGGGCGGAGAGCTTGTGTTGCACGGCCGTTCGTTGCTGTTCGTCCGCAACGTCGGTCACCTGATGACAAGCGACGCTATTCTCGACTCCGAGGGCAACGAGGTGCCGGAAGGCATCCTCGACGGGCTGTTCACCTCGCTTCTCGGGGTCCACAGTCTCAATGGCGACACCAAGCTGAAGAACAGCCGCACCGGCTCGCTCTACATCGTGAAGCCCAAGATGCACGGACCCGAAGAAGTCGCGTTCACGAACGAACTGTTCGGCCGCGTCGAAGAGGTTCTCGGACTTCCGAAGAACACGCTCAAGGTCGGCATCATGGACGAGGAACGTCGTACGACGGTCAACCTGTCGGCATGCATCGAGGCCGCCGAAGAGCGCGTCGTGTTCATCAACACTGGCTTCCTCGACCGCACCGGTGACGAGATCCACACGTCGATGGAAGCCGGCGCCGTTGTGCGCAAGGCCGACATGAAGAAGCAGAAGTGGATCTCCTCCTACGAGGACTTCAACGTCGACACCGGCCTGGCGGACGGACTGGAAGGCAAGGCTCAGATCGGCAAGGGTATGTGGGCGATGCCGGATCTGATGGCCGACATGCTCGAGCAGAAGATCGCACACCCGATGGCGGGCGCGAACACCGCTTGGGTGCCTTCCCCGACAGCTGCGACCCTGCACGCGCTGCACTATCACAAGGTCAACGTCTTCGACCGGCAGGACGAGATCGCCAAGTCGAGGCGCGCGAGCGTCGACGACATCCTGACGATTCCTCTTGCGGCCGATACCAATTGGTCGGACGAGGACAAGCAGAACGAACTCGACAACAACTCGCAGTCGATCCTCGGCTACGTGGTGCGCTGGATCGATCACGGCGTCGGCTGCTCGAAGGTGCCCGACATCAACGACGTCGCACTGATGGAGGACCGCGCGACCCTGCGCATCTCCAGCCAGCTGGTCGCCAACTGGTTGCGTCACGGCATCGTGTCCGAAGACGACGTTGTTGCCAGCCTCGAGCGGATGGCTCCGGTCGTCGACAGGCAGAACGCGAGCGATCCGACCTATCGCCCGCTGGCCCCCGACTTCGACACGAACATCGCCTTCCAGGCAGCGAAGGAACTCATCCTCGAGGGCACCAAACAGCCGAACGGCTACACGGAGCCGATCCTGCATCGCCGCCGCAGAGAATACAAAGCAGCGAACGCCTAGAGGCGGTAAGCCGCTCGTGCGCGGATGACGGGTCCATAGACCCTTCAACCGCGCACGAGCGCCAAGCGCATATCCTGACGGGCGTGCACCATGGACTCGAGGAGTACTCCCTGACCGGCCGCTACCGAACGATGTTGTGGGCATGACCGACAACTCCGAGGACACTGGTAGCCACCGAAGTGGTAGCCAACGACGAGGCATCAGTAAAGGCCCGATCATCGCACTGGTCGCGATCGTTGTCGTGATCGCGCTGGTTGTCGGCTGGTTCGAATTGCGCGACGCGATCGACGATCGCAACAATGCGGCTGCGGAGTCCTGCGTCGAGGGAAACACGACGCTCGACGTCACCGCGGATCCCGACCTCGCGGCACAGATCGAGGTCCTCGCCGACCGCTACAACGCGACCGAGCCTGTCGTTCGCGACCACTGCGTCAGCGTCGCGGTCAACAGTCGACCGACCCAGGCTGTTCAGACGGCCCTTGCCGGTACGGCTCCGTGGGACGCTGCAGCCCTCGGACCACAACCGGCCCTGTGGATTCCGCAATCGACGCGTGCGGTGAGTCAGATCCCGGCGAACATAGTCGACGGTGATCCGAGATCGGTTGCGTTCAGCCAAGTGGTCCTTGCCATGCCGACCGCACTCGCTATTGCACTGCGATCGGGCAACATCGGCTGGCAGGATCTGCCACGGGTGCAGACCGATCCGAATTCACTTGCCGCGCTTGGTCTGCCGACCTGGGGCAGCTTGCGGATGGCGATGCCGACCGCACCAGACTCCGATTCGACGCTCATCGCCGCAGAAGCAGTGGGTGCCGCCGCCGCGGGCTCACGCTTCGGTCCGCTCAGCGAGGACACGGTGCGCGCCAGTCAAGCGGTGGCTGCGATCTCGGCGCTCGCCGGTGCCGCCCCGAAAATTCCGACTGCGGCCGACGCCGTCGCCGCAATCCTCGCACCGCCCGATGCTGCGATCGCACCGGCGCACGCCGTCGCGACCACGGAGCAACGGCTCGCGACGCTGAGCAACGATGTGCTGACCGGGTACGCGCCGTCGGGTTCGACTGTTGTCGTTGATTTTCCGGCAACGTTGCTGTCCGGTCCGTGGGTCGACGAGACGCAGAACCTGGCCGCGGCGATGTTCGTCGACTACCTCGTTCAGTGGGAGCAGATGCAGGTTCTGCAGGAAGCCGGCTTTCAGGTAGGCGATGTCGAGCAATCGCTGCAGCCAGCACCTGCGCAGGTGCTCGACCGGGTTGCCGAACTCGTCGCCAATCCGGTGCTCGGCACCACTACCACTGCGCTGCTCGATGTTTCGGCATCCATGAGCACTCGGTTGCAGTCCGTTGTCGACGCACTGAAGAGCTATGTCGCTGCAGCTTCGGAGCAGTCCAGCTTCGGTATCTGGACTTACAGCAGAGACCTCGACGTGAACAAGCCGTACAAGGTCGACGCACGAACCGAACCGCTCGTCCCCGAGCGAAAGAAGGTCGTCGATACCGCGCTGAACGATGTACGAGTGTCGACATCGGCGACGGACCAGGCGTACCCGACCCTGGTCGATGCCTACACGGCTGCGGTCGCGGGCTACGTGCCCGGCCGCACCAATTCGATCGTGCTCATCACGGACGGTCCGGAAGACGACTCTGCGCTGACGGGGCAGCAGCTGCTCGACGCCATCGCAGCCGCCACCGATCCAGCGAGGCCGATCCGGGTCGACGTCGTCGTGCTCGGCGACGGCTCGGCGGGCCAGACACTACAATCCCTCACAGACCGAACCGGCGGCTCGTTCACACGAGTGCCGCCGGCCGACCTCGGACCGGCATTGACGAAGGTCCTCGGGAACTGATGCAGGCTAGCTGCTGAACGCTTCGATCGGCGGGCACGAGCACACTAGGTTTCGGTCACCGTGTGCGCCGTCGATTCGGCGCACGGATGGCCACACCTTCGGCCGAGACTTGCCTCGCGGGTAGACGGCGATTTCACGCGAGTACGGGTGATTCCATTCCGCGACCAGGCATTCGGCGGTGTGGGGTGCGCCGCGTAGTGGGTTGTCCTCGACCGGCCAATCGCCTGCACCGACCTTGTCGATCTCGCCGCGAATCGCGATCATCGCTTCGCAGAATTCGTCGATCTCGTCGAGGTTCTCGCTTTCGGTCGGCTCGACCATCAGCGTTCCGGCAACAGGGAAGCTCATAGTCGGCGCGTGGAAGCCGTAGTCCGCCAATCGCTTTGCGACGTCGTCGACGGTCACGCCGGTGCGCTTGGTGATCTCGCGCAGATCGAGGATACATTCGTGCGCGACCATGCCGTTGACACCGGTGTAGAGCACGGGGAAATGCTCGTCGAGTCGCCGCGCGATGTAGTTGGCGGACGCGATCGCCGTCAGCGACGCCTGCCGCAGACCTGCCGCACCCATCATGCGGATGTACGCCCACGTGATCGGCAGAATGGACGCGCTGCCGTACGGTGCCGCAGAAACGGCTGAGCCGCTTCCCAACTCGGGTGCGAGGGGGTGTCCCGGCAAGAACTCGGCCAAGTGTGCTCGCACGCCGACCGGGCCGACACCCGGTCCCCCACCACCGTGTGGGATGCAGAAGGTCTTATGCAGGTTGAGGTGACTGACGTCGCCGCCGAATTTGCCCGGACGGGCAAGTCCGACAAGGGCATTGAGGTTGGCGCCGTCGACGTAGACCTGACCGCCCGCATCGTGCACCGCTGCGCACAGCTCGCTGATCTCGTGCTCGTAGACGCCATGTGTGGAGGGATACGTGATCATGATCGCCGCCAAGCGTTCGGCGTGATCATCGATCTTGGCTTTCAGATCATCGAGGTCGACGTCACCGTTCGGTCGGCATGCGACCACTTCGACCCGAAGCCCTGCCATCACAGCGGACGCGGCGTTGGTGCCGTGCGCGCTCGACGGAATGAGGCAGGTGTCGCGATGATCGTCGCCCCGACTGAGGTGGTACTGCCGAATCGCAAGCAGCCCAGCGTATTCGCCCTGGCTACCCGCGTTCGGCTGCAGGCTCACCGCATCGTAGCCGGTGATCGCAGCCAGCCAACCCTCGAGATCTTTGATCACACTCAGAATCGCGGCAGCATCCTCCACCGGCGCAAACGGATGCAGTTTGGAGAACTCCGGCCACGTGATCGCTTCCATCTCCGCCGTGGCATTCAGCTTCATCGTGCACGATCCGAGCGGAATCATGCTGCGGTCCAACGCAATGTCTTTGTCGGACAGCGCGCGCAGGTAGCGCAGCATCGCAGTCTCGGTGCGATGCCGGGTGAACGCGGGGTGGGTGAGGTATTCGGAGGTGCGGTCGGCGATGTCGACCCGAACCGGTTCCTGCCCAGTGATGTCGAGCGCTGCGAGTACGGCGTCGATGTGTGCCTCGGTCGTCGCTTCGTCACAGGCAATGCTCACGTGATCCGAATCGACAAGCCGCACATTGATCCCGGCGGCGCGAGCAGACGCGACGACACCTTCGGCCCGGCCTGGCACCTTTGCAAGGACGGTGTCGAAGAACCGTGTGTGAACCAACGCGGACCCCAGCGCTGCGGCCAGCCGCTCGGCGTGCCCGTGCACCCGTTCCGCAATCCCCTTCAAACCGTCGGCGCCGTGGTAACTGGCGTACATGGCGGCGAGGATCGCGAGGAGTACCTGCGCGGTACAGATGTTGGACGTCGCCTTTTCGCGACGGATGTGCTGCTCACGGGTCTGCAGCGCAAGGCGATACGCCAGGTCACCGTCTGCGTCGACGGACACACCGACGAGTCGTCCCGGCAACTGTCGCGCCAGCTTGGAGTGGACTGCGAGGTAGCCTGCGTGCGGTCCGCCGAAGCCCATCGGAACGCCGAAGCGCTGCGTCGTGCCGAAGCAGGCGTCGGCTCCGATCTCGCCGGGTGGGGTGATCAACGTCAGCGCGAGCAGATCGGCGCCGATCGCGACGAGCGCACCACGTTCGTGCGCTGCGGCGATCATGTCGGTCCAGTCGACGACGCGACCCGACGCGCCGGGCAACTGCGCTGCGACACCGAAGAATTCGCCCTCCGGCAGTCCTTGCGTCAGATCGGCCGAGACGACTTCGATGCCGAGCGGCTCGGCGCGGGTCTCGATGACGGCGAGCGTCTGCGGGAAGAGGTCTGCATCGACGACGAAGCGCGGGGACTTCGACTTGCTCGCCCGGCGCAGCAGCGTCATCGCTTCTGCAGCAGCTGTTGCCTCGTCGAGCATCGAGGAGTTGGCGACGTCCATCGCGGTCAGATCGGAGACCATCGTCTGGAAGTTGAGGAGGGCTTCGAGGCGGCCCTGACTGATTTCGGGCTGGTACGGCGTGTAGGCGGTGTACCAGGCCGGGTTTTCGAGTATGCCGCGGACCAGGACGGGTGGCGTCAGCGTGTCGTAGTAGCCGAGCCCGATCATCGACGTGGCGACCGTTGTCGTCGCTGCGAGTTTCGCCAGTTCGGCAAGCGTCTCGTGCTCGGACAGCGCCGGTGGGAGTACATCGAGCCCGGAACTGTCCAAGATGCTCGCAGGAACTGCCTTCTCCGCGATTTCGTCGAGTGTGGCGACGCCGATCAGGTCGAGCATGCGCGCGAGATCTGCTGCGTCAGGGCCGATATGACGGTCGACGAAAGAACGTGTCACGACTACTCCAGGGTAGAGGGGTGTTAGCCCTCCCCCTCTGTCGTGGCGCCTGAGAGATTCAGCTCACACACCGTGTAGGCGGCGTGAGCCTTTCCCCGTGGGCGGGTGGTTTCCCACCGCTTTCCAGAGACGTCTAAGCCCGCGCGGTCCGGTTGCCTGAGAGATTGACGGGGAGGTGCTGCTCCTTCGGCGTTCGGTTACCTGGCTCGATAACCGACACTCTCCCGCGCGGCGATGACGTGGGTCCATCTTAACCGGTTTTGCGACTGACCCTGTTCTTGCGTCGGTACGCGAGTTCGTCCTCGGGCCGAACTTCGGCTTCGCCGCCGTCGGCACGCTCTGCCGGGAAGTTTGCGATCGTGCCGGTCAGCTCACGCATCGCGCCGCTGACTGCGATGCCGAACACACCCTGGCCGCCCTGCAGCAGATCGACGACCTCCTCTGCCGAGGTGCACTCGTACACGGTCGTGCCGTCGGAGAACAGTGTGATCTTGGCGAGGTCGTGCACACCGCGGTCGCGCAGGTGATCGACGGCGACGCGGATGTTCTGCAAGGAGATTCCGGTGTCGAGCAGACGCTTGACGATCTTGAGAACAAGGATGTCCTTGAACGAGTACAAGCGCTGACTTCCCGAACCAGCGGCGCCCCGAATAGACGGCACGACCAGCGAGGTCCGAGCCCAGTAGTCGAGCTGGCGATAGGTGATTCCCGCGATCTGGCACGCGCTCGGAACCCGATACCCGACCAGATCGTCCGGTACGGAGTCGTCGGGGAAAAGGCCGGGTTGTATGTCCTGCCCCTTCAGGTGATCTCCCACTGACACTCCCTCTTGGATCTTGGTCCAGTAACTGTTCAGCGTACGCCCGAAACGCTATGGGGCAGAGGTCAATGAATCAACGCGACGCGCCAATACCTAAACCTAAACTTGAGGGTGAGACTCATTCGTTATGAACAACTCAACCGTCGGTTGCCTTGAAGTCGTCCGGTGACACGGATTCGAGGAACTCCTTGAACTTCTCGACCTCGTCCTCGCGCTCGTCCGGCATGACCAGCCCAGCCTCCGCGAGCACCGGTTCCTCGGCATAGATCGGGACACCGGCCCGCAGTGCGATCGCGACGGAATCGGACGGTCGCGCAGACACCCGCAGGTCCTGATCGAACACAAGGTCGGCGTAGAACGTGCCCTCTTGCAGATCGACGATTCGAACTTCCTTCAACGTGCGACCGAGCGCCGTGATCAGGTTCTTGATCAGATCGTGTGTGAGTGGTCGCGCCGGCTCGACGCCCTGCTGCTCGAGGACGATCGCAGTCGCTTCGGTCTGCCCGATCCAAATCGGTAGATAACGATCACCGTCGGCCTCACGAAGGAGGAGGACGGGTTGATTCTGTGGCTGCTCGACACGGATACCGATCACTCGCATCTCGCTCATTGCGTCCGCCTCCCAGCTCGAAGCCCTTACAAAGAGTCTATGCGAGTTAGTGATCCGACGCCCAAGGGGCGAAACGGCTCAATGATCGATAGCGCCGCGCACTGCGGCTTTCACCAGACAAGTGTGCAGCGTGAGGGATAGCGCCGCCAACTCGCGGACTACCTCCTCGGCGCGATCACGTGCGCCTGCATCGCGACCCTTCGCGATCGGACCTGCTATTTGTGCGATGAGGCCTGCTTCGCGATCGGCGGCCAACTTGAAAGCCCGCAGGTGCCTGGCTTCCAAACCGAACTCCGACATCGACTTGGCCGTCACAGCCAGCATCACGGCGACGTCGTCGAAGAACCCGGCGGGGCCAGGGGTGACCAAGCCTGCGCGGATGAGTTCGGTCAAGAACTTGTCGTCGATGTCCGCACGCTCTAGCAGATCCTCGCGGCTGATCCGCACATCGCGATCGGCCTGAAATTCGTCCGGCGATACCTCGCCGGGCACAACACCCAGTCGACGTGGCCGCGACGCCGGACGATCGCCACCCAGCGTCGCAACGCCACTGTCGATGGCCTCGAGTTGTTCTTTGATCACCTTCAACGGCAGGTACTGATCACGCTGCGCGGTGAGAACGAACTTGAGGCGCTCGCAGTCCAGAATCGAAAACCGCCGGTAACCCGACGGAGTCCGTTCTGGACTGATCAAGCCTTCCGATTCGAGGAATCGGATCTTCGAAATGGTGATGTCGGGGAAGTCGGGGCGTAGCTGATCGAGAACGGACCCGATCGACATTCCGCCCTGCGCGCGTTCCCCGACAGCCGTCATTTAGCCGAATCGCCCTGCGAACGCGGACCCGTGAGGAACACGAGCCGGAACTTCCCGATCTGCACCTCGTCGCCGTTGGCAAGCACGGCAGAATCGACCGGCTCACGATTGACGTACGTGCCGTTGAGGCTGCCGACATCGACGACCTGGAACTCGTCGTCTTCCTGACGGAACTCGGCGTGCCGACGGCTGACCGTGACGTCGTCGAGGAAAATGTCGCTGTCCGGGTGCCGGCCCGCCGAGGTCGTCGGCTGATCGAGCAAGAACCTCGAGCCTGCGTTCGGGCCGCGCTTCACGACTAGCAGAGCCGACCCGACGGGTAGGCCCTCGACTCCCGAAACCGGCGCCTCACCGGTTTGCACCGCCGAAGTATCGACTTCGTTCAGGAAATCTGCGCGGAAGACCGATGTGGTCTCCGCAGCGCTCTCTCCATATGCCGAGTCATTGTCGTTCTCGCTCACCGTTTCTCCTCCTCAGTGGGCACGTAGCCCCGACTGTCGGCACACACGTTTCCCATGACCGTACCCTGCCGATCGTAGTGCGTGTGGGCAGACCGTCGAGGTCGCGTAGCCGATTCAGTCGCCGACAACAGCAAGGTAGCCTTCTGCGTCCAACGTGTCCTTCAATGCGATGTCCAAAGTCTTCTCGTCGGCGACTTCCAACTCCGCCAACCAGCCGTCTCCGTACGGGTCCGAGTTCACCGTTTCCGGCGCGGACTCCAGATCTTCGTTCACGGCAACAACTTTCGCCGTCATCGGCGCGAAGATGTCGGAAACGCTCTTGGTCGACTCGATCTCGCCGAACGAATCGCCGCCGACGACCTCGTCGTCGATGGCAGGCAGCTGAACGAATACGACGTCACCCAATTGTGACTGGGCGTAGTCGGTGATGCCGATGCGGACGGTCGTCGGGCCGGTTCGTTTGACCCATTCGTGTTCTTCGGTATAGCGCAGATCTGCTGGGGTCTCGGAATCGCTCACCGTGTGAGTTCCTTTCGCTTAGTTTCCGGGCTGAGAGTATTGGCGCGGCTTCGGTTCACGCAACGCGGTGACAGTCACCTCGTCGGACTGCCGGACCTGGAGCTTTCCACCGTTGCGCGACACCGTATCTGCGACGCCCCCCGGAATGTTCACTGCGGCCGCCAACGTCGGTGCATCTCCGATTGCAATCAAATTGTAGGGCGCTGACAGCGCTCGACCGTCGACGACGATGTTTCCCGGCGTGCCCGATACCCAGGTGTCGATGCCGACCCGGATCAGAACACCGGCGCTGTCGCCTATCTGCAGGGCCTCTGCGCCTGCGCCACGCAACTCCTGAACGGTCGCGAGAAGAACGTCGGCATCGACGCGTCCCTGCGGATCTTCGATGCGAAGCTCGAGACCCGGCCCGACCGCCCCGACCGTACCGACAGCAATCGTCAGCGCTCGCAAACGTGCCCTCGCCTCTTCCAACGCAGCGCTCGAGCCGCTGTTCTGCACGGCATCGACCGTCCGTTGCAGTTCGGCGATCTCCTGTCGCAGTGACGCTTCGCGACGATTCAGCGTGTCGAGGACGACGAGCAGATCTGCCGGGCGTGCCGAATCGAGCGAGTCACCCGATCCGGTCCCACGTACCTGCGTGGCAATCGCGACACCGAGGGCGGCAACGAGCAGGAATGCCAGGATCGTGAACACAAGCTGCGTTCGACGTGGACGCGGGGCCTCACGGAACTCGTGTTTACCCGGTTCCACCTGCTCCGACATCGCGCTCACGCCCCAAGCAGATGCCGCCGCAGGGCGGCCGCGTTGCCGAAGATTCGAATGCCGAGCACGACGATGATCGCTGTGGACAGCTGCGTGCCGACGCCGAGTTGATCACCGAGCCACACGATGAAGGCTGCCACCGCCACGTTGAAGACGAACGACACGACGAACACCTTCGAATCGAAGATCTCGTCGAAGAAGGCACGCATTCCACCGAACACGGTGTCGAGCGCGGCAACCACAGCGATCGGCAGGTAGGGCGCGGCGCTGTCCGGAACCTCGGGACTGGTGGCGACCCCGATGCCGATGCCGACAACGAGGGCGACGAGTCCGGCAAATGCGAACTTTCCCTTCATCCCCCACCCTCTCGTGCCGACCGGACCTCGGGCAGCGTCGCCGCGGGCAACTCCAGGTCGTCGGCAACCCCGATGTCGAACCCGACGCCGTAGAGCTGCGCAAGCCCCGACATTCGGAGGTACGCGTCACTGACGACGAACCCCGTCTGCAGCTTGCTCGGCGGACCGATCGCCGATATTCGGTACGGCGACGACACAGCGACGTTGTCGACGAGTATCGCGCCACCTGCTTGCCGAACAGCTACCGCCGGGCCGATGCGTTTGTCACCGATCGATATCGCTTCCGCGCCACTGGCCCACAACGCGTTCACAACCGCACGCAAATCACGGTCCAGCACGATCGACCGGCCTTCCGAACCGCCGTCGGCCAGCGTGATCGTCACACCGGGACCGTGCACGGCGCTGGCTGCGCTCGCGGCTTCGAGATCGTCGATCCGATCCAGCAGCGGTGCACCCTCCGCGGTGCCTGCCAGCGCGGCCGCCCGTGCCGAATCCGCCTGCACCGCAAGCTCGTCCCGCTCGGCTGCCAGGATCGAGCCACGCTCTCGTGATACCTGCACCTGCGACAGGATCTGGTCGCGGTCGGCGTCGCGGCCCGAATGATCCAGGTTCTTTGCGACCGCGACCCCCAGTACGAGCCCGATCACAGCGAGCCCGCCGACCAACCAGGCACCTGCAGCGAACTGGGCGCGACGTCCAGGTTGGAGTTCTGCGTTGTCGGCGGCGATCGCATATCCGGGGTCGACGTGGTCGGTCAGCAGCGATCGCAGCAACGAATTCATGCAGGCAAATTCATGATGCAGGGATTGCGCGCGCTACCGCGACGGCCTTCCAGACGTATAACCCACCGGTCCACACGTATACCGCGGTACCCCAGACCAGGAACGCGTACCCGAATGCGCCGGCAGCGCCCGCGCCGACCCAATCGATCTGCGCTGCAAGGATCCACGGGAAAGCCGACATCAGAGCGAACGTCGCGGCTTTACCGAGATAGATGACCTCCGGGGGTGGGAGACCGCGCTTCTTGTACACCGACAACGTCAAAGCAAGGATGGCGTCGCGACCGATGAGAACTACCGCGACCCACCACGGGATGATGCCCCTGATCACGAACCCGATCAGCGTCGCAAGCGTGTACAGGCGATCCACGAGCGGATCGAGGAGCGCACCGAGACGCGACGATTGGTCGAGCAACCGGGCCAGCTTGCCGTCGAGCCAATCGGTGACGCCGCTGAGCACAAGCAGGGCGAATGCCCACCAGTCGGCCTCGAGGACGAGCAGTAGATAGAGGAACACCGGGACGCCGAGCAACCTGATCATGCTGAGAACGTTCGGAACGGTGAAGATTCGGTCCGACACAACCCGCTCGTCGAGAGGCCCGCTCATGCGGCCGACCGAATATCCAGAAAACTCATGTGTGAGTCCTTACCCCATTCACGGCGCTAACGCCACGCGAACACGGGTTGCTCGAGGTGATCCACCCGCGTCGGACGCCCATGCAACACAACCTCGCGGAATTGATAGATGATCGCGCCGGTCGGCGCGTGTATCAGCGATCCGGCGTACGGCCACTGCACGACGGGTCGGTCGGATTCGGGAATGGTGACGAACCGGGGTTCGACGTCGAGTTCGGCCATCGTCGGGGTCAGAACGATCGCGACCTCGTCGGGATTCGGGATCGTGGCGTCCAGCAGATCACCGACCCAGACCACGAACGGTGAGATCACATAGCCGGACCTCGTCACATAGTCGTCGAGGCGGCCGAGCACCGCCGCTTCGTCGACCTCGATGCCGAGTTCTTCGTGTAGCTCCCGCAACGCCCCTTGCGCTGCACTTTCACCGCTGTCGACGCGACCGCCTGGCAAGGCGAACTGGCCAGGATGTGCACGCATCCGATCCGGGCGCACCGTGAGCAGGAATGCGGTCACCCCGTCCCGTCGCCGCCCGACCGCGATCGCCACCGCGGCCCGGTGCGGCCGAGCAGTCGAGTTGCCAACGGCATCGAGGTCGTCCCCGGCGGCGCGCGGCTCGAACGCCGCAAGGGCCGCCTCGATCCGCTCGCGGGTGACCCCCTCGACGTCGTCGCTGTTCATCGCCTCGACACTAGGCCAACCGGACCCGACACACTGTTACCGACACCGGACCCCGACACGGGCTGCGGCGATAGGATTCACACTCGCGTCGGGTCGAGTGACGCCGAAGGGAGCACATCGTGGCGAAAGATGCGGACAAGGTGGACTTGCGATCGTTCACACCGGCCAACGAGGTCTACGACCGAGGCCGCGCGCTGGCCGAGTCGGTACCCACGTCGGCGCATGATCACGAGCCTGCGCATCCTCACCGCCCGAGCGTGCTCGCCTACATCGACAAGAGCAACGAGGGCAGGTTGGAACACCTGCTTCCACTGCGAATCGGTCGCATGATCGCGTCACCGTTCGCATTCTTCCGCGGCGCAGCGGGTCTGATGGCCGCCGACCTTGTCGACTCCCCCGCCAACGGGGTGAACGCCCAGCTGTGCGGCGATGCGCACGCCGCCAACTTCGGCCTGTACGGCTCCCCCGCAGGCGAAATCATCATGGACATCAACGATTTCGACGAGACCATCCCTGGCCCGTGGGAGTGGGACGTCAAGCGCCTCGCCGCGAGTCTCGTGCTCGCGGGCCGCGAGGGTGGCGTGCCGAGCAAGGGCTGCATCGACGCGGCAGAGGACGCGGTCAAGTCCTATCGCCGCACGATCCGGGATCTCGCCGACGCGCCGTTCCTCAAGTCCTGGACGGCGCTGCCCGACGCATCGGTCCTCGACGCTGCCAAGGCCGACGAACTGATCGACGATTTCGCCAGGGCAGCAACCAAGGCTCGCACGAACACAAGTGACAAGGTCGTTGCAAAGTGGACGACGCAACTCGACGACCACGAAACAGGTGTGAGACGTCACCGCTTCATCGACGACCCGCCGATTCTGACCCACATCGATCCAACAGAGGTCGAGGCGATCACCGACGGCCTCGAGTCCTATGTCGACACCCTCCGGGAAACCCGCAAGAATCTGATCACCAGGTTTGCGGTGCGGGACGTCGCATTCCGCATCGTTGGAACCGGAAGTGTCGGCTTGCGAAGCTATGTGGCGCTGCTACACGGCAACCGCGGCGAATCGCTTGTGCTGCAACTGAAAGAAGCGCGAGCGTCGGCGCTGTCGCCCTATCTGCCTGCCGCGACGGTCAAACACGAAGGTAAACGCATCGTGCAGGGCGCGAGGCTCGTCCAGTCCGGTCCCGACATTCTCTTCGGCTGGACGACGATCGGCGAACGACCGTACATGGTCCGGCAGTTCAGAAATATGAAGGGCGATATCGATCCGACGGTGCTGGAGCGTAACCACCTCGACGACTACGGCCGCCTGGCGGGAGCGCTGCTCGCTCGGGCCCACACTCGGTCTCTCGATCCGCGGCTGTTGGCCGGCTACTTCGACGGCGACAAGGATCTGCACAAGTCGATCGGCCGATTTGCGGTTCGGTACGCCGATCAGACGATCAGCGACCATGCCGAACTCGTCGAGGCTGTCGACTCAGGACGGATGCAGGCTCAACTCGCGTGACGGCGCGTGTCGTGCAGGTGTTCTGCGGCACGATTGTTCGACCGTGTACTCCAGGAGAGCGACACGATGGTCCCCAACACACCCTTCTCGATTTCGGCGTGTTCGGCGAGCGCGTTCATCAGCGGAATTCCGCGCCCGCGTAGGTGCATCGGATCCGGGAGCGGTGCCCGCCAATGGCCGTGATCGGCGATCGTCACGAGCAAGCGGTCGTTCGCCGCGTCGTAGCTGGCGACGAGGTCGAACGTGCCAGGCATCGCGTAGTCGAAGTACGCGTGCTCGACCGCATTTGCGAGCGCTTCGTTGACGGCCAGTGTGAGGGCACTCGAGCGGTCGGCATCGAGTCGAAAGTTGTCGTCCAGCCACGTGTGGAAATTGCCACGAACCGCGACAGCGGACGAGGGTTCGGCGGCAAAGCCCTCACATCGCAAAGGTTGTATGTCCGTCATGCGCGCTCCCTCCTGATGTGCTTGCTCGTACCCCCCTTCGGATACCTATGCGAGTCACATACCCACTTTTGCGCCGGCTATGCAGCGGTGAGATCAGCGAGCGCCGATTCCAGAGTCGGATAGATCCTCACGAGCTGGTCGACGCCGACCAACTTCATGGGTCTCCCGGTTGCCGGACCCTCGGCGACGACTGCGAACCGAGCCGAGGCCATCACCTGTTCGTGCGCCGCGATCAGAACCGTCATACCCGCCGATGCGAGGAACAGGACGTCCGTCAGATCGACGATCACGGCCTCCGGCTCGTTGGACATCGCGGTGAGGATGGATTCCGAAAGCTGAGGTGCCGTAACGAGATCGACGGTTCCGGATACCTCGAGGACGACGGTCGAACCGTGCCAGCTCACCCCGACTTCGAACGCGTCCGGACCCATGGACAAATACGACTGCTCAGGCACACTTTTTCCGTCGACCACTGTCTACCTCGCATCTGCACAATGAACATGATCGTGGAGGCGCCAGTATTGGGACAGGCGACAACTCCACCCGAGGCTGCTGTCTCAACCCTGCCCGACGAGCCTACGAGACGTTGCCCACATCTGCCAACGCGGCTCGACCTGAACCCGGTTCGGCGTGTTGTGTCGAAATTGCACGACGCGCTTCGAGGTATCGATGTCAACCCCGACCCCGAACCTGCGAGAGGCACGTCATGACATCGACACGCACACCCACCGAGTTCGGCGCACCAGCGCACACCCCGATCGGCGTCCGCAGACTTCTGCTGTGCGGAATCGTCGCCGGGCCTGTGTTCGCGATCGTCGCCGGAGCACAGATCCTCACCCGGGACGGCTTCGACCTGGGTCGCCACCCGATCAGTCTGCTGAGCAACGGCATGTTGGGCTGGCTGCAGATCCTCAACTTCACTCTGACCGGCATCGCACTGATTGCGTTCGCCGTCGGCGTACGACGCGCCATCGGGCGCGAACGCGCAGGCAAGTGGGGTCCGCGCCTGCTGTTCGTCTTCGGCAGCGGTTTCGTCGTCGGCGGGCTTTTTCGCGCGGACCCGGAGGACGGCTTCCCGATCGGGACCCCCGACGGTCCGCCCGCCGAGGTGAGCTGGCACGGCATCGTGCACGGCATCGGTCCGGCTGTGGCGTTCACTGCGTTCTACATCGTGTGCTTCGTGTTCGCGAAGCGGTTCTGGGCGGAAGGTTCACGCGTGTTCGCGGTTGTGAGCGGCGTCGTCGGTGCCGGACTTCTTGCGTTGCTCGCCAACCCGTCCACGGATGGCATCGGCGTGCGGATGGCGATCGGCGTCGGTGTCGCGTTCGCATGGACGTCGGCACTCGGTGTCCGGCTGCTGCGGTCGACGCCGGTCACTGCCCCCTGAGAGTCCCGTCCAAGAAGTGGGCAAGATCCGCGGCGTAGTCGACGTCGCGACCAGTGGCCAGGTCGGAGCACTCGAGCAGGGTGAGCGCTCGGTGATCGTTCAGGAAGCTTCGGGCGCCTGTTCGAGGGTCACTGTCCGACAAATTCGCAAGCAACGTCGGCCACCACGTTCTCCCGACGAGGACGGGGTGGCCGATCGCGTCGGCGAACGTCGCTCGGATCAGTGCATCAGGGCAGGCCGCAGCGACGAATCTCGCGACGAGGTCGGCGCCGACATCGGGAAGGTCGACCAGATGAATCAACACAGCAGAAACGCTGGTGTCGGTCAGCGATGTCAGACCGACCCGAAGCGACTCGCCCATTCCACGCTCCCAGTCGGCGGCGTGGACCGTGACAGCGGCTGACGGCACCACCGCCGACACCTCGTCCGCATACGCACCGACGACAACATGGACCGGCCTGCAGCCGCCGCCGCGGAGCACGTCGACGGCTCGTGCGACGAGCGGACGATTCTCCACCAGAGCCAAGGCCTTCGGACCCCCGAATCGGGATCCGCTCCCGGCGGCAAGCAGCAATCCGGCACATCGGCCGTCGAAAGGCTCGGTCACGTGTCGCCGACAGCGAGCGCCTCACACCAGGCCGACCCACTCGGGGCGACCGAGTCGGTCGGATGGATCGGCGTCGAACCGTGTGACAGGGCGGTACCCGAACGCTGCTCGCGGGCAGCAACGATTTCGGCCGCGATGGAGATTGCAGTTTCGGCGGGCGTTCGGCCACCGAGGTCGAGTCCGATCGGCGCACGAAGTCGACGTAGTGCCTCCGACGACACACCGTGTGCGCGCAGTTGACGCTCCTGCTCGGCGCAGGTGGCACGTGAGCCCATCGCACCGATGTACCCGAACGGCAGCCCGAGTGCCTTCACGAGCAGCGGGACGCTGAACTTGAGATCGTGGGTCAGCACGCAGAGCACCGTCGTACGGTCCACGGTGATCCGGTCGAGGTAGCGATGCGGCCAGTCGACGATCACGTCGTCGACATCGGGAAATCGAGCCCGGGTCGCGAATGCGGCGCGTGCGTCGCACAGTACGACCCTGTATCCCAACAGCTTTCCCACCGCAGCGAGCGGTCGCGCGCCGTCGATCGCCCCACAGACGATCAGCAGCGGTGGTGGAGCGAAACAGTGCACGAACACGGTCGCCTCGCCCGTGTCGCCTGCGACGGTGACCAGGCCGGTATCGGTCGGCAGGTCCGCGATCACGGCATCGAAGATCGGCCGAGCCACTGCTGCCGACCCGTCCAGGCAGCCGTCCCACGCCGACTGAGCACCGACCACGGCGCGATCTCCAGCAACGACGGTGAGCAGTAGTGCCCGTCGACGGGAAGCGACAGCGCTCGTCAGAACAGCCAATTGTGCTGCGAGACCGGCGGAATGGGTGACGAGCACGTCCATGGTGCCGCCGCAGGTCAGACCGACGGAAAAGGGGTCGGCCGGATCCGCGGCGCTGAAGGTGCGGCGGCGGGACTCCCCCGAGGCGAGGACCTCGGCGGCCGTGTCGAGGATCGACGCCTCGACGCAGCCACCCGAAATACCTCCGACGATCACGCCGTCGTCGGCAACCGCCATCGCGGTACCAACAAGATTCGGTGCGCTTCCCGACGTACCGACGATCACGGCAAGCGCGAACGCCCGGTCGGCGTCCGTCCACTCGACGAGTTGTCGAAGTATGTCGCGCATAGCAGTCAACTTTAGGTCTGCGCGGGTCTTTCGGCAGCGCATAGAACAACAGCGTTTGCGCAACTCGGCCACCGGCACGACACTCGACGTCAGTGCACGGTCGGCACCTGACTGCTTCGACGAACAGGAGGTCCCATGAGGGGCACGCTCAGTACCCACGTTCTCGATGCCGCGACGGGTTCGCCCGCAGCAGGTGTGCCCGTTGTCCTGCAGGCGCGGGACGGTTCGCAATTGGCCTCCGCGCAAACCGATTCCGACGGTCGGATCGTCGAGCTCTACGCCCGGTTGGAGGTAGGGACCTATCGTCTGAACTTCGATACCGGCCGCTACTTCGCGTCGATCGGAACCCAGGGCTTCTATCCCGAGATTTCGATAACGTTCGACGTGATCGACGCTGACCGGCATCATCACGTACCTGTGCTGCTGTCGCCCTACGCCTACTCCACCTATCTGGGTAGCTGAACGAGGAGGTACGCCGATGTCCGACCTGACCGGCAAGATCGTGCTCGGCGCCGACCAATACGGCAAGGCGGAGAGCCGTGTCGTCCGCATCTATCGCGACTCCCCCCGCCACGAGATCAAGGACGTCAACGTATCCACCTGCCTGCGTGGAGATTTCGCCGCTGCCTACACCGACGGTGACCAAAGCAACGTGTTGCCGACCGACTCCCAGAAGCAGACGGCATACGCCTTCGCGAAGCAGTTCGGCATACCGACGATCGAGGAGTACGGCATCCGTCTCGCCGAACATTTCGTCGACAAGATCGAACCCGTCCACCTCGCGCGAATCGAAATCGACGAATACCTCTGGGAGCGCGCTAGCGCCGACTGCACGCCACACGACCACACGTGGATCCGCAAAGGTCAGGAAATCCGCACTGCGACAATCACTGTCGAAGGACAAGGTGCCGATCGCAAGGTCTGGGTCGTTGGCGGACTGAAGGACCTGATCATTCTCAAGTCGACCGGATCGGAATTCGCAGGCTTCCTCATCGACGACTACACGGTGCTCGAACCGACGAACGATCGCATGATGGCCACGTCGATCGTTGCCAAATGGCGCTTCGTCGGCACCGACGTCGACTGGGACGATGTCTACTCACAGGTGAAGCAACTGTTGATCGAACAGTTCGCCGTCGTGCAGTCACGTGCGCTGCAGCAAACTCTATTTCGGATGGGCGAGGCTGTGCTGGAACACTTCGGATCGATCGCCGAAATCAGGCTGTCCGCACCGAATCGGCATCATTTCGTGCACAACTTGGCGCCGTTCGGACTCGACAATCCGAACGAAGTATTCAACGTCTCCGATCGTCCGTACGGCCTGATCCAGGCCGCGGTGACCCGCGACGACGCGCCACCTGCCGGACCGGCATGGGAACAACAATTCGGTTGGCTCGCGTAGTGAACGAATCAGGTGCGCAATGGATCTGAACGAAATAGTCGATATCGCCGTTGTGGGTGCGCGCAACGATCTCGCGCAACTCGGCACCTCGGACGCCGTCATCGCAGGTGGAACGTGGTTGTTCTCCGAGCCACAGCCCGGTATCCGACGCCTCTTCGACATCACGGG
This sequence comes from Antrihabitans stalagmiti, assembly GCF_016482825.1. Classification (GTDB taxonomy): domain Bacteria; phylum Actinomycetota; class Actinomycetes; order Mycobacteriales; family Mycobacteriaceae; genus Antrihabitans; species Antrihabitans stalagmiti. The sequence continues at coordinate 816,521 of NZ_JAEMNV010000001.1, forward strand.
GCTCGGCTGGGAACCGGTCACTGTCGAAACTTCGGGACTGGAACTCGCTGCGACGTGCACGGTCGAGCGAGTTTCCGCGCTGTCTCGCGAACTGCCGCCCGACTGGATCGCGGCACCGCTGCTGCACCAGTGCTGCACCGCCCTGCTCGCGTCGTACAAGATCTGGGGCAGCGCAACCGTCGGCGGCAATCTTTGTCTGTCTTTCCCTGCGGGAGCGATGATCTCACTGGCAACGGCGCTGGATGCAACCGTGACGATATGGCGGGCGGACGGCTCGGATCGGTCGGTCGCAATCACCGAATTCGTCACCGGGGCTGCGACAAACGTGCTCGAGACGGGCGACGTCGTCCGGTCTGTGTTTCTGCCTGCGGCGGCGCTGCGCGCTCGTACGGCCTTTCGCAAGATCGCGTTGGCACCGCTCGGCCGGTCGGGCGCGGTGTTGGTCGGCCGGCTGGATCTCCCGACCGATGGTGGCGCGTTCGCACTGGCGGTCACCGGCAGCACGACACGACCGCTTAGCCTGCGCTTCGACACGGTACCCACCCCGGACGCACTCGACGCCGCGCTCGACGACATCCCCGACGACGTGTGGCACGAAGACGCCCACGGTGCACCGGACTGGCGAAAGGCCGTGTCGCGAGTGCTCGCACACGAGATCCGGCAGGAACTCTCATGAAGCTCGAGATCAACGGCCACGAGTACGACGCCGCAGCGCGACCTGGCCAATGCCTGCGCACCTTCCTCCGCGAGCAGGCGCACTTCGAGGTCAAAAAGGGTTGCGATTCCGGCGATTGTGGTGCGTGCTCGGTACTTCTCGACGGCACACCGATACATTCCTGCGTCACCCCTGCCTTTCGCGCCGAGGGTAGGGCTGTCTCGACGGTGGCCGGACTCGGGACTCCGGACGATCTCCATCCGCTGCAACGCCGTTTCGTCGAGGCAGCCGGCTTTCAGTGCGGCTTCTGCACGGCGGGGATGATCGTGACGGCATCGACGTTCGGGCCGGACGACCACCGAGAACGATCCGAGCGACTCAAAGGAAATCTGTGTCGCTGCACCGGCTATCGTGCGATCGACGATGCGTTGAGCGGAGTCGGCAACGTCGAACGACCCACAACGGGTCCAGCATCGGGACGTTCACTACCCGCTCCTGCCGGGCAGGCAATCGTCACCGGGACCGAGCGGTACACGCTCGACGTCACCGTCGCGGGAACGACGCACATCGCAGTCGTTCAGAGCCCACACGCGCACGCCCGAATCATCGGAATCGATTCCACAGCAGCAGAATCGATGCCGGGAGTGGTGGCGGTCCTCACCAACGACGACAGTCCGGCGGTGCTGTATTCGACCGGCAGACACCAGCACCGCACCGACGATCCCGACGACACCGTTCTGCTGGACACGGTGGTGCGGTTCCGCGGGCAGCGGGTCGCCGCGGTCGTCGCCGAGTCGGTGGCACAGGCCGAAGCAGCCTGTCGCGCAATCACAGTCGACTACGAGGTCCTGCCTGCCCTCTTCGACCCCGAGGCTGCCACCGCACCCGGTGCACCGCTCGTACATTCCGACAAGGTCGCCGAAACTTCACGTATCGCAGATCCGAGTCACAACCTCGTTGCCGAATTACATGGCGCCACCGGCGATGTGGACGCTGCCGCAGCCGAAACACAGGCAGGTGGAGGCGCAGTGGTGCGTGGGCGTTGGCGAACGCAGCGGGTCCAGCACGTCCATCTGGAAACGCACTGCTCGATCGGCTGGCTCGACGACGACGGCCGTCTCGTCATCCGGACGAGTTCGCAGGTGCCGTATCTGGTGCGCGACGAGTTGTGCCACGTGTTCGGGCTCGAGCGTGACAAAGTACGTGTCTTCACGGGTCGGGTCGGCGGCGGCTTCGGCGGCAAACAGGAGATGCTGACCGAGGACCTGGTCGCTGCCGCCGTCTTACGAACGGGTCGTCCCGTGCAGTACGAGTTCTCGCGATCCGACGAATTCACTATGGCACCGTGTCGGCATCCCTTCCGCGTCGACGTCGTCGCAGCCGCCACGGCCGACGGCGTACTGACCGCCCTCGCTGTCGATGTTCTCACCGACACAGGCGCGTACGGCAATCACGGACCCGGTGTCATGTTCCACAGTTGCGGTGAATCGATCGCGGTCTATCGGTGTGCGAACAAGCGAGTCGATGCGATGTCCGTCTACACGAACAACATTCCGTCCGGCGCGTTTCGCGGCTACGGACTCGGACAGGTGAGCTTCGCAGTCGAGTCCGCGCTCGACGAGCTTGCGGCGCGCCTCGCTATCGACCCCTTCGAGTTTCGCCGTCGCAACGTCATCAACCCCGGTGATCCGTTTGTCGAAGCACATCCCGTCGAGCCCGACTTGCAGTACGGCAGTTACGGTCTCGATCAGTGCCTCGATCTCGCGGAGACGGCGTTGCGCAACGGAAACGGCAGCGCTGCGCCTGTCGGTGAGCACTGGGCAATCGGTGAGGGCATGGCAGTCGCGATGATCGCGACGATTCCACCGCGCGGCCACTTCTCGCAGACCTCGGTGACACTCGACGAATCCGGCTGCTACATCGTCTGTGTCGGCACATCCGAATTCGGCAACGGGACCACCACCGTGCATCGCCAGATCGTGGCCACCATCTTGCGGACGACCGTCGACAACGTTAGTACCCGCCAATCCGATACGGACTCGGCGGTTTTCGACACCGGCGCCTTCGGGTCGGCCGGCACCACCGTCGCGGGAAAGGCGGTCGCGAAGGCCGCGGAACTGTTGCGCGAGCAGGTCGTGGCGACTGCAGCAACTCTCACCGGGGTATCCGCGGAAGACTGCGAGATCGGACCCGATGGGGTCGGCTGCGGCGGTCGGCTGGTCACCTTCGCAGAACTCGTCGCCGCCAACGACGGACCCTTCGCTGCTCGCGGTGACCACGACGGCTTACCGCGATCGGTTGCCTTCAACGTGCAAGCTTTTCGGGTCGCGGTCGACCGCCGGACCGGCGAGGTGCGGATACTGCAGTCCGTCCACGCTGCCGATGCCGGCTACGTCATGAACCCCGAGCAGTGTCGCGGGCAGGTCGAAGGCGGTGTCGCACAAGGTATCGGATCGGCGCTCTACGAGGACATGATCGACGACGGCAACGGCACGATCACCGCTAGTGCGTTGCGCAACTACCACATTCCGCAACTGGCCGATCTACCGCGAACCGAGGTCTACTTCGCAGACACACACGACTCGCTCGGCCCACTCGGTGCAAAGTCCATGAGCGAGTCCCCCTACAACCCCGTCGCGCCCGCACTCGCCAACGCAATCGCCCGTGCGACCGGGGCGCGGGTGCATCAGTTGCCGATGAATGCGATCCGAGTCTGGCGCGCTATGGCAAATTGTGGTCTGCTCATGAAGTGAGCCAGGTGCATTTCGGACATATCTTCCACGTGGCGGGAAGCGGTACCGTCGCCGACGCCGCGGCGTCGTTGGTTTCGATCGAAGACGGCGCTCTGGTGATCGACGACGACGGTCGAATCGTATTCTGCGGCAACAGAGTCGATCACGACGGCGCGCTACCGAGCGGTGCCGATCCGACCGTGTTCGATCATCGCCCCGGTTTTCTGCTGCCGGGTTTCGTCGATACACATATTCACTTTCCGCAAACCTTCGCAGGCGATGCCTACGGCGGCGGACAACTGCTCGAGTGGCTCACCCTCTGCATCTTCCCGTCGGAGTCGCGGTTCGCCGATCCCGAGTACGCCGAGCGCGCGGCCGTGGAGTTCTGCACCAGGCGAATCGCTGCCGGAACTACGGCGGCAATGGTGTTCGGCTCGGCATTCCCGCACGCTCAGGATGCGCTCTTCGCGACGACCAAACGCGCAGGACTGCGGATCGTCAGCGGCCGTGGGATACAGACCGTCGGTGGCGACACGGCGCAACCGTTGCTGACGTCGGAGGAAGACGCCATCCGGCTGACGACCGAAGAGATCGAGAAGTGGCACGGAGCCGACACAGGAGATGTGGCAACCGCATTGCTGCACGTGGCGATCGTGCCGCGGTTCTCCCTGTCGGTCACCACCGAAACGCTGAGAAACCTTGGTGAACTGTACGATTCGGTGCGAGAACGGGGCGTCTACTTCCACAGCCACCTCAACGAGAACGCCAGGCCCGGCACCGGCGAGGTCGACACGACCAAGCAGGTCTATCAGGTCGACTCCTACCTCGATACCTACGACGGCAAGTTCCTGCCGGGATCCACCGTCGGCGGCAAGAGTCTGCTCGGCAAGCGGAGCATCCTTGCCCATTGTGTCCATTGTCAGGATTCGGAATTGGAACGGATGGCCGAGACAGGCACCTCGATCGCGCATTGTCCTGTGTCGCAACAGTTTCTGGGATCCGGGACCATGCCGTGGAAGCGCACGATCGCGGCCGGCGTCAACGTTGCTGCGGGGACCGACTTCGGCGGAGGCGACGAATGGCTGATCTCGAAGGTGCTGTCGGATGCATTCAAGGTGCACATCTCCGAACCGGGTGACGCGGGCGTCTCCATGCACCCCGCCGAGATGCTCTTCACCGGAACACTTGCGGGTGCGCGGGCTCTCGACATGGAGGACCGCTTCGGTAACTTCGATCTCGGCAAGGAAGCGGACTTCATCGTCGTCGAACCGAGCAGGCACCCGCCGCTCGAGGCAGCACTGAAGTACGGAATCCGATCGGACGACGCACAATTGGCGCGCGAGCAGACGTTGTTCGTACTGCTGATGGGTATCCGCGAGCCTGCTGTCACCGAGGTCTACGTGCGGGGCCGTCGAGCAGAACTGAGTTAGTCGTGGCCGCCACAGGACCGACCGGACCGATCGCATCGGCAATCACGGTCTTCCACAGCACCGGCGACCCGGCGTTCGACACGTGGCTCGGCGCATTGGCGGCAAGCGCGAGTGCCGCGGACGGCTCGGCCGGGACCACACAGTCGTTGCGCGACGGCCAACTCGACTGGGCCTTCGCGGCAGCGTTCGACTCCGAACAACAACTGCACACCTGGCTGGACTCGCCCGACCGGAGACGGGTGCTCGACGGCGGTGAAGCGCAAGGATTTCGACGCAAGACCTCGGACCTGATCGTCGTCGAAGGCAGCTTGCCCGCCGCAGGCATCAGCGTCTTTCGGCACAGCGTGGCGGCAGGCAAGGAAGCCGAGTTCGCGCAGAGTCAGGTCGGGCTCTATCCGACGACCGCGGACTTCTCCGGCTTCGAAGGCACGCTGGTTTTTCCGCCGGACGTCACAGGGCGCTGGCTGTCGATGGTTCGTTTCCGAACGGGTGCGCACCTCGACAGGTGGCTCACCTCGCGTGAGCGAGCAGCGGCGTTGCCCGAGTTGCGCGCCAATCTCACCGAGGACTTCTCCCAGATCGCACACACCACAGCTTTCGGTTCGACCATGCGTATCGAAAACGGTGAAACCAAGGTCACGCCGAACTGGAAAGCGGCGATGATCGTGCTGCTGGTGTTGTATCCGACGGTGATGGTGCTTTCCCGTTTCCTCGGACCGACACTCGACAGGATGGGCGCCGAACCCTGGCTTGCATTGTGGCTGAGTCAGATCTGCAGTGTCGGCGTCATGACGTACTTCTTGATGCCGTGGGTGTCCAAGCCGTTTGCTCGCTGGCTCGATCCGATCGACGGCGCAGGCCGTCGAGTCAGCATGATCGGCGCAGCGGTCGTGATCGGTGTCTACATCGTCACGTTGACGTTGTTCGCCAGCGTCAAGTGGCTGCAGTTCTGGGACTACAACACGTAGCCGAGCACCGCTCTGAGCTGGGTAAATAGTTGGTCTCGAGCCTAGCCCCTTCGATCTTGATGTGCTCTCATTGAATGAGCGGTTGGGGTCGTGTCAAGAGGGGCGAAACGGACCATGCGCAAGCCGATTGCACGTGTCGTTCTGGTCGTACTTTTCGCTGCAGCACCCATGTTCGGGGCGTCGGCGACGGCTCAGGCGGGCACACACGGCCCACCGCTGCTCGACCCGCCGAACGGTGAGATCGTCGGAATCGCACAACCGATCACCGTCCGATTTCCCACGGAGATTTCCGATCGCACCGCCGCCGAGCGCACGATCACGATCACTACGTCCACGCCTGTGGCGGGCCGGTTCCGTTGGCTCGACGACTCGGTCGTGCAGTGGTCTCCTGCCGAATTCTGGCCCGCGTACAGCGACGTCACGGTCGACGCCGTCGGTTTCAGGACACAGTTTCAGGTCGGTAGTGCGCTGGTAGCGGTCGCCAACCGTTCGACGCACGAGTTCACCGTCAGTATCGACGGCGAAGTAGTGCAGTGGATGCCTGCCTCGTTGGGCAAACCCGGCTACGAGACCCCCGCAGGGACCTTTCCGGTGATCGAGAAGTTCCGGGACATCGTGATGGATTCGTCGACGTACGGGGTACCGATCAACTCCAAGGAGGGGTACAAACTCGACGTCGAGTACGCGGTCCGGATCACGTGGGGTGGCATCTTCGTTCATGCCGCACCATGGTCGGCGGATTCGCAGGGGTACGCGAACGTCAGCCATGGCTGCATCAACCTCAGCACCGGCAACGCGGCCTGGTTCTACAACAACGCCAAACGAGGCGATCCGGTCATCGTGCGGTGACAGTATCGGCGTAGCGATCGAGCCCATGGAAGAGATTCGCGGCACCTCGTGTTGGTCCACTAGTGATGACCACCATGCGAGCTCGACAAATCCCGCGCGCCGTCGCCTTCTGGATCGTCGCGACCGCGTTCTTCGTGCTGATGTCCGGCGCGGCAGCACCGTCACCCCTGTATTCGGTTTACCAGGAGCAATGGGGCTTTTCGTCGATCACACTCACCGTGATCTTCGCTGTGTATGTCGTCGCGCTGCTGACGTCGTTGCTCACGGTCGGCGCACTGTCCGATCACATCGGCCGCAAGCCCGTTCTCGCGGCCTCCCTTGTGACATTGGCGGTCGCCATGGTCGTCTTCGTCCTCGCCGACAGCGTCCCGTGGCTGATCGCGGCGCGGATCCTCCAGGGACTTGCGACCGGCGCAGCAACCGGCGCGTTCACCGCAACGGTTATCGATCTACAACCCGACGAATCACGCGGTCCTCTGCTGAACAGCATTGCCCCGACCGCAGGTCTCGCCACCGGCGCGCTGGGATCCGGGCTGCTCGTGCAATTCGCGCCTGCGCCGATGACACTCGTCTACGTCGTATTGGCAATCGCCTATCTGGCCTTCGCCGCGTTGATAGCGGCCATGCCCGAACCCACACCCGCCGACGGATTCGCCTCACGCGCACACCTGTTCGCGGCCCTGCGCCCGAAGGTGTCGGTGCCACCGGCAATTCGGCGCACGTTCACCACGATCGTGCCGTGCCTGATCGCATCGTGGTCGCTAGGCGGTCTGTATCTGTCGCTCAGCCCGTCCATCACGGCAAGCGTCTTCGACGTCCGTAATCACGTGATCGGCGGCGCCGAAATCTTCACCCTGTTCGGCGCCGGTGCGTTCGGCGCCTACGTGGCCCGCAACACTGCGCCGCGAATAGTCATGGTCGGCGGATCCGTCACGCTCGCAGCGGGAGTGGGCATCACCGTCACGTCGCTACTCGTCGAATCGATTGCCGTGTTCTTCGTCGGAGCTGCAGTGTCCGGCTTCGGTTTCGGTACCGCATTCCTCGGCGCGATGAAGACCCTCGGCGCACTCACGCTTCCGCACGAGCGCGGTCAGGTTTTCGCGACCGTGTTCGCGGTCAGCTACACCGCCTTCAGCGTGCCTGCGGTGATCGCCGGGTTCGCCATCGGATCGGCCGGTTTGCTGACCACCGCCGAGGTGTACTCAGCCGCTGTGATCGCGTTCGCACTGCTTGCGGCACTGGCATTTACACTGCTGGCGCGGCGCGAAGCACAAGCTCTCGCACGCGAAGAATGCTTGGCGGCGGCGTAGGGTCAGGCACGCAGCGCACGGTCGGGTCGAGCGTGACCCAGTACCAGCGGGTAGATCTTGTGAACGCCGCGAAAGCCTTTCAATTCGACGTTGCGTTCCGGGCCGAACGTCAGGTCCGGGCTGTCGACCGCATCCCGCACGGCAGCACTGACCAGCACCTCGCCACCTGCCGCTTCAGCTGCGACGCGAGCGGCCATCGCGACGTTTCTGCCGAACAGATCGTCGCCCCTGCGCACCGCGTCGCCGCGGTGGATTCCGATGCGGACCCGAACTCGCGCCCGTTCGGTCCACGCCGCTCCGACGAGTGCTCGTTGCACGTCGATACCGCACCGCACGGCTTGTTCGGGATGCCCGAACGCGACCATAAATCCATCGCCCTGACTCTTCACGACCTGACCCTCGTGCAACTGCACGCAGTCTCGAACAACGTTGTCGTGTCGGCCGAGCATCTTCACCCACGCCTGATCGCCGAAGTGTTCGTTCAATGCCGTCGAGCCTTCGATGTCGGAGAAGAAGATGGTGACCGTGCCGTCACGCGCTGCCAGTCGAGCGAGGTCTGGTTGCTCGACCTGTGCCCACCCAGCGAGTTCTTCGATCGAGTTGCGTAGCGCTCCCCCGATCCCTTTCTCCCGCATCAGGTTCGCCGTCTCCCACACGGCCTTCACAGCGCCCTTGCTACTCGAGATCCACGTTCGCTCCCTACCGGCAAGTTGCCGGCGCAAATCCCGGATTCGATGCTGATTGCGAATTTGCAGCGCGGTGAGCGCGACGAGACCGAACGTCTCGACCACGACGATTCCGCCGAGCACAAATTCCAGCACGGGCGTCATGCTGCCAGACGCCCGGCCTAGTTCGACAACCCCTGCTGGAACGCGGCTGCAACCTCTGCCACATCGGCACCGGCTTGGACGAGTCCGTCGTAGAGCTGCGGGTACGTCGCACCACCCATTGCCAGGTCGAAGGCAAGAACGGTGCCGTCGTCGAGCGTCAGATAGCCGGCCAAGCTTTGTACGTTGGCGAGCAGCCGACCTGTGGTCGGATTCAACGCCACACCTGTGCCTGCCTTGGCCGCGACCTTGCCCGCCGCCGGAGTGCCTGCGCCGTAGGGCGCAAGCGAGCCCGACTCCGCGAGGACCGGTTGGCCCGCAACGATTGCGTCACCCCAAGGCTGCTTCCTCGCCCATTCCATCCACTTCGCCAGCTGCCGCGGCGTCGCCGATGCTGGGTCGCCTCCTTGGCCGTCGGTGACGAACACCGCGTCCCTGTTCAACCCCGCCTTGTCGACCAAGCCGTAGATCGTCTCGATCCCGGCAAGACAATCCGTCTTGCCTGCCTTGACCGCAAGCATGCAGAGAAACGCGTTCGCGCCCGCGTTGTAACTGGTCTCGAGAATCATCGCTCCCATCGCAGCTACTGGCGGAGACTCGATCGAAGCCACTGTGCGGTCCTCGGTGAAGGTGCCGCTCGCGGGCAGGATCGACTCGTTGTTCGCAGCACGAACCGGCGCTGTGACTGTGACGCCTGCTCGTCCGAGTGCCTCGATGAAAAGGATCCGCGCCCAGTCCGCCGCGTCCGGCACGTTGTACACGCTCAGTTGCGACTTGCCCGCCGCGATCGTGCCGGAGACGATCAGCTTCGTCGGATCGGCGGGGTCGGGTTCGATGCTCAGTGCCGTGTCGCCGTCACCTGCGACGGTCTGTACTTGCGACACAACGGTGTACGCGCCGGTCTGGGGCGACGACACGATGGTCGCCGTCCCGTCGACCGCCGCTGCCGTCACCATCACGTCGAGGATGTTGTCGTTGACGAAGATCGGTGTGACAGGTCCGTCGTTGGATTGGTAGGTGTCCCATAATCTGGTGTCGATGACGACGTCTCCGTCGATCCGCGTCACGCCTTTTGCAGCGACCTGACGAGCAAGTTCGTTCACGCCGGCGAGGGGGTCACCCACGTCGGTCGACGGCCGCGCGTTGGGCGCGAGGTTGCCGTACTGATGGTCGACGGTGTCGCTGTAGAAGGTGTGATCCATCTTGCCGTCGAGGCCGCCGCGCCCGCCGAGGGCAAGATCACCCGATGCGACCAGCACCAGGTTGCCGGGAACGACTCCTGCATCCGCCGGCGCAGTTGTATAGACGGGCGTCGTGAAGCGGGTGTCCGCGCCGACCGTGTCGTAGACGGAGGCAACCGTAAAGTTCTTGGCCGTCGAACCCGTGTAGATCATTTCGTCGGGTCGATTGGCGAGCAGCACCTCCCCTGTGTCCGCGTTCGACACGTAGTAGATCCAACGTGCGGTGGCATATTCGGGCTTTTCCATAACTTTCTTCGCGGCGTCGGGCAATGCACCGATCTCGGCGGAGATGCCCGCGGGCGCAACCGAATCGTCACTGGAACCGTTGTCGGAACTCGAACACGCGGAGGCAAGTACAAGCGCTGTCGCTACGACGGCACCGATCTTGACCGAACCAGAACCAGGCACGAAAACTCCTCTGCGGGTGACGGAGCACTGACCCCCACGCAGAGATCGTTGCACGCATGATCGGTGAGGAGAAGACACAACTGGAAGCAACCTGTCGTTCAACTCGATCGATCAGCATGTACCCATGTCTGCCGTCGGAGTCACACTCGCGATCCTGGCAGCGCTTGTGTTTGCCGTTTCCGCTGCGTTGCAACAATCGACCGCGCGAACCGCTGCGCTCGCCAGGCCGACGACGGAGCGGCTGCTGCCGGCAATCGGGCTGCTCGCCACCTTGATTCGCAGTCCGCGCTGGCTGATCGGGCTTGCCGCCAACGTCGTTGGCTTCGGATTGCATGCCTGCGCACTACATTTCGGTTCCATTCAAGTTGTCCAAGCCGTGTTGGTCGTGCAGTTGCTTTTCGCACTGCCGCTCTCCGCCCTGCGTCGACGGCAGCGGCCGCTGCGTCGCGACTGGCTCGGCACAGGTCTGGTGTGCACGGGACTGGTCGCCGTCGTATCGCAATGCCCACCACGCGGAGCCGTCCGCTCCGACCAACTTGATGTCGCGGTTGCAATCGCCGTCGGTGCCGTCGCGTTGCTCGTCGTTGCCGCACGTCGGGTGGGCGAGCGCGCGCAGGCGAGGTCCGCGTTGATCGGCATCGCGGCCGGCTTCTGCTTCTGCACGACGGCCGTGCTCGTCGTGTCGGCGACCGACGAGCTTCCGGGATTCAGCTGGGCACTTCCGGGTATCGCCGTGTCGACGGTCGTCGGCGGCGTCCTTGCGCAAGAGGCCTTCGCGAGCGGGTCGCTGCCGACCGCGTTGACGTCGATGACGACAACCGATCCGATCCTCAGCTACGTCGCGGGCACCACATTGTTCGTCGTTGTCGCACATCCTGATCCGATCGTGCTGATCGGAGCAGCCGTACTCGTGATCGCCGGGGTTGCGATGCTCGCGAATTCGCCCACCCTGCACGACGAACATCCGCAAGTACTCCCTCAGCCCACCGACGCCTTGGTAAGGCAGCTGTAGCTTTCGTAGAGGCCCAGCAGTCCGGCGACCGTCGCCGACCACGGAAACCGTTCCGCGGCAACCCTTGCCGCACTCCGGCGCTGTAGCGCAGGCACCGAAAGCAGTGCCTCCACTCCCCCGGCGAGCCCCGTCGGCGTTCCGTCCGTGACAACGCCCGACCCGGGTGCGCCGAGCGATTCGTGTGCTGCGCCGTCGCGCGGAACGACGACCGATGTTCCGCAGGCGAGCGCTTCGAGGGCAGCAAGCCCGAAAGTCTCTACCGGAGAGGGGCATAGAGCGATGTCGGCGGTGGCAACAAGGTGTGCAAGTTCACCGCGATCCGAAACATGGCCGGCGAACCGCACAGGTAGTCGCGCGGCCTGTCGTGCGATCTGCCCACGTAAAGGTCCGTCGCCGAGGATCGTCAGTTCTGCGTTCACGCCGTTGTCCACCAACAGTCGCAACGCCGCTACCGACCGATCGACGCGTTTTTCCTTCGACAACCTGCTGACGGTGACGAGGCGCACCACGCCGTCGCTTGGAGTCTGGCTGCGCGGCAACGGACGAAACTGCTCCAGATCGCAGCCGAGCGGGATCTTGCGAACATTGTCTGCTCCGATTCTGGCGAACTCCGCTGCCGCGAAATCGGATGTGACAACGATGTTTTCCGCGCGCACACTCAGCATGCCGTTCGCAGCGTTCGCGAGGGAGACCAACGGAAATCCGCGGGGCACGCGGGACCGAAGGATCGCGTCGATGCGCTCGTGGGAGAACAGCACAAGCGGAACGTCGTTGCGACGCGCCCACGGCGACAACCATCGAACGCTCAATTTGTCACTCACCTCGAGCACGTCCGGCGCCAGCGAGTCGAGTAGCGCACAGGTCCGATTCGCAGTCAGCATGTGATAGCTGTTCGAGCCGAACAACTTCGGGCTGGGCAGCGTGACCCGTCGGCCTGCCGATGTCGATTCGTCGGTGTCGGATGTCCCCGGCACGATCAGAATCCTGTCGTGCCCAGCTTTGCCGTAGCCACGTCCGATTTCGTCTACACACGTGCGCAGCCCACCCGAAGCCGGTGTGTAGAAGTTGGCGATCTGGACGATCCTCAATGCCCGACCACCTCTGCGTAGGTCGTTGCGATTGCGCCTGCAGCTACGACGGCTTCGATTGCGCGCAGGGACGCGTCGCGCAAACCAGGGCGATGCAGATCGTCGGGATGCAGGGCGATTCGAACGAGCCCGCCACCGCTTGCCCGTCTGCGCGCCAGACCGACGACCAGCGCTGCCGCGGCACGTTCGCTCCAACCGCCGCCAGGTCGGTGTGAGAGTGCGAAACCACGGCGAAGGCGACTGGTCCGCAAGTTCGTGACACCGAAATGACTTGTCGTGTGCGTGAATCCGGCTCGGGTCAGCGCGCGGTTCGCAGCGGGCGACGCGAGCCATCCCGGCGGGGTGAATCCCCGCGTTGCCAGTCCGAGGTCGGCGAGGACCTGTGTGCCCGCCGCAATGCGTTCCGCGGCTTGCTGTTCGTTCAATGCTGCGAACTCCGCTGCGCCGCGAGCGACCACTCTGCCGATGGCGCGTCGATACGACGGACCCTCGGGACCTGCGACATGGGACCAGCCGTGCAGGACGATCTCGTCACCGATGTTTCGCCGCGCGCGGAGCACCTCTGCGAAGTCGGGCGCATCGCTCAGTGCCGCACCGCGCCACGGCCCGGGAATCACCAACAACGACAGCGGAATACCAAGTGCATCGGCGTCGGCGCACCAACGAGCGGTCTCGTCGGCTGTCGCAGGCGCGACATCGTGCACACTCACCACCAGCTGCGAGCAGCCGTGAACCATGTTCGTTCTCCCCTGCACGTCGTCACGATCGACCGCGACGGTAACCCGGTGACGTTGACGCCCGCTGAACGGCAAGATGCCAACCAGCTACATACACCCGCCGTTCATCACTCGTTGTTAGCTTTCGCGACATGTCTGACACATACTCGGAGACCGACATCGCGAAGTTCGGCAGCAGGCTCACCTTCATGGCGAGCCACCTCGCATTCGGGTTGTCGTGCGGAGCACTGGCGTCACTCGTCATCGGCGGTCCGCACGCCTTCCCACGGTCGGTCTCGGTCGGTCTGCTCGTGGGTGGACTCGTTGCGGGATGCCTGCTGCTTTTTGTTGCGCTGCAACCCGACCACCCGACCGACCCAGCCGCTGTGCCGAGGCCGATCTCGTCGATCGTCACCGACAAGCAGCTCGCGAAGGCCGCCGCCGAGGGGCGACTCGCACTTGCCCGAGTGACCGACGTTGTCTTCGACTACCACAGCGAGAGCACCGGACCCAGGTACAAGGTCTCCTATGTCGTGTCGCCCAGAGTCGGAACGCCCTATGCCACAACGGAGTCCGTCGCGATCGACCCGGTGCTCGCGAAGACGGTCGAGGTCGACGCGATCGTCGTCGTCGCGATGGAGCTCACGATCGGCGGGCACGTCGGACTTGTGCGTGCACCAGACGAGTACTGGAAGTCACTTGCGGCCACCGATACGACCGTGCGGACCACCCAACCGATGCCTCCACAACCACGACCTGCGACGTCCACACTGCTGACTCGCCGACTGATCTTCGCGACCGCAGCACCATTGCTCTTCGGCGCCGCCATCGCAACGCTCCCGTTGTTGCTACGGTTCGCGGCATGACTCGTCGCTTTCTCGTGCGTAGAACCCTTGCTCGAACCGCCCTACGGCTGAGCCGCTGGAAGGTTGCCGGCGAGTTGGCGCCCAAAGGGATCCTGGTCGGAGCGCCGCACACCTCGAACTGGGACTGGGTCGCGACGATCCTGATGAGTTGGAGTCAGAGTGTGCAGCCGATGATTCTGGTCAAGAAGGAGTTCTTCAAGGCACCCTTCGGTCCACTGCTGCGCGCAACCGGCGGCATCCCCCTCGATCGCAACAACCCGGGTGAGACCGTCCGCGAGTTGCTGGAACGCGCGGAGGGCAGCGAACACTTCCTGCTCGCGCTCGCTGCGGAAGGCACTCGCAGCAAGGGCGACTACTGGAAGTCAGGTTTCTACCGAATCTCCCAGCAAACGGGAATACCGATCCTCTTCGGTTACATCGATGGTCCGTCCAAGACGGTAGGCGTCGGTCCGACGTTCGTACCCACGGGCGACATCACCGCGGACATGGACGTGGTGCGCGCCTTCTATTCGGACAAACGTGGCATCAACCCGGAGATGGGCACCGAGCCGAGGCTCCGAGAAGAAGGCGCGTCGGAGTAGGCCTCCTGCTCAGGAGGGAAAACCGCACATAGGCCCGATGGCAAGAAAGCTTTGCACCTCACAGATCAGCACCTGAATGGCTCTGGACGCGCCCTGCGCCGAACCGCTGTCAGCAGAACCGCTGTCGAGTGGTGCAGCCGTCGCCGAGGCAGCGGTGAGCGGCAGAGCAAGCACCAGCGCGAACATTGCGGTGGCAGCGGTTCGTTTGAACACGAGAACTCCGATCGAAGGCGCGGGCGCTGGATAGACGTTCGTGCCTGATCCGGCACGTTTCGAACGTATTGCTCCCAGCCAGTCGCTGCGAGCCCCCAATTCTGTCGCCAGCACGACCGGGGTACCTGGCACAATGCGAAACGTGAGCGACGACGCCGGCGTGCCGACGGGAAGCGGTGCAGCAACCCCGCCTCCCGGGCTCCTCGCACGGGTGGTGCGCAGTCAATCTGCCGCTTATGTCGTAGTCGGATGTGTGAACACAGCAATCGGCTTCGGACTCTTCATCGTGTGGATGACCGTTCTCGGCGACAACGACCTGTATGCGGTCGCTGTCGCAGCCGCGTATTCCATGAGCATCGTCATCGCGTTCGTCCTGCACCGCACGCTTGTCTTTCGTGTTCGCGGCCATCTGTTTCGCGATTTCGTCGGCTTCGTCGGCGTCAACGCCGGCGGGTTCGTGCTGAATTTGGCTCTGATGGCACTTGCCGTCAGCGTGTTCCGTTTTGCCCCGATTCCGTCACAGTTCGTCGTAACGGGCATCGTCGCGGCAACAAGCTACTTCGGCCATCGCCACGTTTCGTTCCGGCGGGCACCTGCACCGCCCGGCGACGCCGAGGTTGTACTGTCACGAACTCGTGGGTGACGAAACGCGGGAATCCAGAAAAACCGTGCTGCTGTGGGCGGGCGCAGCGGTCGTCGGAGTCGTCGCAGGCTACATCGCGGTACTGCTCGTCAACGTGCGACATTTTTATACCGACGACACCGAGTCGCAGTACGTGCCGCTGTGGATCACCATCGGTCAGCATCTGCGCAACGGTCAGTTCCCCGGCCTGGTCACCGACGAATGGATGACGGGCAACTACTCGGTCGAAGGCCAGGGCAGCCTGCTCAATCCGCCGCAGATGCTGGTCAGTCTGATCGCACCGTCGTTCGACAATCTGCTTGTACTCGCGACCCTGGTCAAGCTTGCCTACTCGATCGTCCTCGTACTCGGCGTCTTCCGCGTCTGTCGCGCCTATGGCGCGCTGGCCCCGTGGGCCGCGGTCGCCGGTGTCGCGTTCACGTTCTCCGGCTGGGTCCTGTTCCTGGACCAAGCGACCTGGGTGCTCGCACTTGCGGGCACGGCCTGGCTGACGCACGCCTGGGCGTCTGGCATTCGCTACGCACGTGGGCGCGGCGGACCGATTCCCGTATTCGTGTTCATCTTCTTCGCCATCACCGTCGGCTACATGTGGCCAGGCATCGAGACCGCGATGATGATCTGCGCGGTCGCGCTCGGCGAGTTGATCTATCAGCGCAATTGGCTCGCACCCGTTCGCCTCCTTGCCGTTGCAGGGTTCGCAGGTCTCGCCGGACTGATGACGTACCTGCCGAGCTTCCTGTCGTCGCATGTCACGTGGCGAGACGCCGAAGTGGTCATCAAGAACGACGGGTTCATGACCATCCCGTGGTCGGAATCGCTCAACTCGAGCCTCCCGACGACGCTGCCCTCGTTCAACTCGTGGTTCGGGCTCATCCAGCCGTTCCCCATCGTCTACATCGCCTGGTTCCTCATCCCCGGACTCGCGTTCATCGACTGGAAGGCCGCGTCTCGGTCGGCGCGCAACGTCAGCGGTGCGGCGATCTTCGCGCTCGCCGCACTCATGTGGACCGCAGGACCAGCCGTCATCGGTCCGCTGCGCTGGCCGGCGCGTGTGATGCCGATGCTCGCTCTGGGCCTTCTCGTTCTGGTGTGTGTGTTGTTCAGCAAGCACGGGACTTTGAAGTCGTGGCGGACTCGCGTCGGTGTCTCGGCATTCCTCCTGCTTCTCCTGCTGATGAGGACGATCTCGTCGGCGCCGAGCGGAAAGCTGAAAACGCATGTTGCCGCGGCAGTGGTCGTGGGCCTGATGGGTGCGGTCGTCCTGCTCGTCGCGGCGAAACGCAACCAGGCGACGGCGTGCGCGTTGCTCATCGCCTCGGTTGTGCCGATCGCGTACTACCAGGTCGATCAGGTGCCGCATCACCCGATGTCGTGGAACCTGCCCGAGAAGCGCAAGCAGGCTCAGGACGTGTTCCCCGACTTCGACGGACTCACCCTCCAACTGGCCGATAGCCAGCTGTTCCCGATCCCGGAGAAGTTCCTCGGCGGCGTCTACAGCTCGCTCGTCGTCGGCTACTACGCCAAAGACCTCGATCTGAACTACGTCAACGGGTACACCCCCATCGGCCACTACTGGTTCTCGCAGCACTTGTGCATGCGTTGGGACGGCAGTGTGTGTCCGGATGCCAAACGGCGTGTCTTCGAGAAGGAGCCGACGACAGGCAAGACCCTCGCCGATCTTATGAAGGTCGATCGCGTCGTACTCCAGGCCGCGATGTATCCGAACGCCGACTCCGAGCCCGCGCCCGACGGCTGGAAATGGGTGCAGTATCCGGGTCACGAGCGCTGGATCTACGTGCTCGAACGAGAAGGTGGACCGATCTCGACCGTCAACGGTCGCGTCGCAGCCACCGACAACGTGACGGCGACGTCGGTCTCCGAGTCCGACGACAGCTCCAAGGTCACGGTGACGTCTGCACAGGGTGGCCGCGTCGTCTTCGCGCGGCTGGCATGGCCGGGCTATCACGTCACCCTCAACGGCGAGGACATCGGCTACGACACGGTTATGGACACCTTCCTCAGTGTCGACATCCCCGCTGGTACGACCGACGCCGACCTCGAGGTGACCTGGAGTCCACCTGGCTGGCAGCTCGGCTCCGCGACTGCTGTCCTCGGGCTCGCAGGGGTCGCCGTCCTGCAGTTGCTCTACGTTCGCGGGCGTCGGCGACCGGTCGACGAGGCCGTACCCGAGCCCGTCAGTGCCTCGTGACGCGTGCCACGTTGTCGTTATCTGCGTGTTATCGTCCCTGTTGCATTGCTTCCTGCAGCGTCGCCGTCGACGTGCGAAGAATGTCCATATGAAGATCCGCCACTGAGAAGGTCGCCTCCAACGATGCCGCAGTTGTCCGCCGCGCGTACGGATCGCTCCGATACGCACACCGAGCACCGCACACAACCGGTGCCGTCGGCGAACGAGCGGATCCACACGGTTTCGGTGGTGGTTCCCGTATATCGGGGCGAACTCACCATCGCGAATCTCGTTGCCGAACTCGATCGATACGCGACGCCGTCGAAGTCGCCGAGGGGCGCGCTGTTCGCGATCGAGGAAATCGTTCTCGTCCACGACAACGGCCCCGACCGGTCCGACGTCGTCCTCGCCGAATTGGCCGAGTCCAACGAGAACGTCAAGGTCGTCTGGCTGAGCCGAAACTTCGGGCAGGACGCCGCCACCATCGCAGGGATGGCCGCGTCCAGAGGCGATTGGGTTGCGACTCTCGACGAGGACGGTCAGCACGATCCCGACTACATCGGGCGCTTTCTCGACGAGGCACTGTCGCAGCGTGCCGATCTGGTCTACTCGCGGCCGACCAACACCCGTCCGCACGGATTCGTTCGCAATGTCGCGTCGATGGGATCGAAGTTCGTTCTGACGTCGCTGTTCCGCTTTCCGTCGGGAACCCATTTCGAAAGCTACCGACTGATTCGCGGGGACATCAGCCGCAAGTTGTCCGAGGTCGCCGCCGCCGGGGTATACCTCGACGTCGCGTTGACCTGGGTCGTCGGGCGTACCGCCACCGCACCCATCGAACTACGTTCGGAGGGCCGCGAGGAGTCCGGGTACACCTACCGCAGCCTGTTCTCGCTGTTCTGGAAGATGGTCCTCTGCAGCGGAACCCGCGGTCTGCGCATCGTGAGCGTGCTCGGCGCCGCGCTCGGCTTGGCCGGCATCGTCCTTGCCGGAGTCGTCGTGGTCCAGACGATCGACGGCACGACGGACCCCGACGGCTGGGCGTCGATCATCGTCGCCATTCTGCTGTGCTCGGGAGCGATTCTGTTTTCGCTCGGAATGATCGCCGAGTACCTCGGCGTGGCACTGCACGTTTTGGCTGGCAGACCGCTATTTTTGACGGTGGATTCCCCGACTCCGCGTCCCGACGGAGAGGACAAAAGCCATTAACACCGATGCGATTCCGTTCAACAAGCCCTTCCGCGCGCCTGGCGAACTCGACAACCTCGGCGAGGTGCTTGCGTCCTCCCACGTCCATGGCGACGGCCGGTTCACGAACGCTGCGACGGCCAAGTTGAAGCAGATCACCCACGCACCGCACGCGCTTCTGACAACGTCGTGCACACATGCTCTCGAGCTCGGTGGGCTGCTCCTCGAGCTCCAGCCCGGTGACGAAGTGATCCTGCCCAGCTTCACCTTTCCCTCCCCCGCCTCGTCGGTCGCTCTGCGCGGCGCGACGTGTGTATTCGTCGACATCGACGATTCGACCGGCAACATCGATCCGGCCGCGGTTGCCGAGGCGATCACCGAGAAGACCAAGGCCGTCGTCGTCATGCACTACGGCGGCGTCGCGGCAGACATGGGTCCGCTGCTCGACCTCGCTGCCGAGCATTGCTTCGCCATCGTCGAAGACAACGCGCACGGACTCGGCGGCAGCTGGCAGGGCCGCCCACTCGGCACCATCGGGACGATCGGTGCGCTGAGCTTCCACGACACGAAGAACGTCCATGCGGGCGAGGGCGGTGCGCTGCTGCTTTCCGACGACATTCTGATGATGCGTGCGGAGATCATGCGGGAGAAAGGCACCGACAGGGCTCGCTTCCTGCGCGGCGAGGTCGACAAGTACGGCTGGCAGGACATCGGATCGAGTTATCTCCCAAGCGAATTGAATGCCGCCGTGCTCGATGCGCAGCTCGCGTCCTTCGACGTCATCCAAGCGGGCAGGCACCGCGTCTGGGATTCCTATGCGCGTGCGCTGCCTGCCTGGGCCCAGCGAAACGGCGTGCGGCAGATGAACGTTCCGGCCGATCGGGAACACACAGCACACCTTTTCTACCTTCGAATGCCGACCGAAGAGACCCGCGACAGCTTCATCGGTCACATGCGTCAACGCGGTATCGCAACCCCGTTCCACTACGTACCGCTCGGCACGAGCCCCGCCGGATCCAAGATGGGTAGAACCCCGAAACCGTGCGTTCGAAGCGCCGAATTCTCGGAGACCGTTGTCCGGCTACCGATCTGGCCCGCCATGACCGACGACCACATTGCCCGGGTGCTGGACGGGGTCACTGCCTTCGTTGCATAACTCGTTAGCCGGACAAAACGGTCCCAATATGATCACTAAAGCATTTACGCGGTTCCCTTTTCGTACGGAATCGTGTTCCTATCACTCAGGCAAATGAGCATTAAAGTGTTGCCGGCAACGGCAGAAGGGCGGATTTATATGAGGAGCCAGCGTTTACGTAAGTACGCGGCAGGATTCGGCGTGCTCGTCGCCGTAGCGACAGCGGGACTCTTCACGACGGCCACCGCAACGGCCGAGCCGCTCTGGCCCGGCGGACCCGACTTCGGTACACCGGCGGTCATTCCGCCGCCTCCCGCGCCGTGTGACGCGCCCGGAGCGCGCGCCTGCCTGCGCCTGTCGACCAACGAAGCGTGGCTGATGGACAACGGCCGCACCGTGTTCGGGCCGACCCCGATCTCCCACGGCCAGCCGGGCTACGAGACGAACGTCGGAGTCTTCGACGTCGACTTCAAGAAGCCGTACCACTGGTCCACGATGCACCACGCCGACATGTACTACGCGATCTTCTTCGACGGCGACATCGCGTTCCACGTCGGACCGGTCGACCTCAAGTCCCACGGCTGCATCCGTATGACCGAGCCGGGCGCGAAGGCGTTCTACGAACACCTCAACCCAGGCGACATCGTTCAGGTCATCAGGTGACCTGACTCCCAGCAGTAGCCGATACGGGCGCGGATCTTCGGATCCGCGCCCGTTTTCGCGTTGTGGCCGCTCCGCGGCTCGTGAGTCTTTTCGGAGGTCGGGCGCTCCGGAAGGACTCACGAGCGGCGGAGCCGCCTTTTTGTCGGTGGGGTCCGATAGTGTCGAATGTATGTTCTACTCAGGGGGAAGTGCAGAAACCGAAGGTCCGGAGGAGGTCCGGACCTACCCACTCCAGATCAGCGTCGCTGACGAGTTCGCACTCTTGGAGCGCTACCGCGTCAACGAAAACGTCAACGCCTGCTCCAAAGTGATCGCCGCAACCGACATCTGGTGGACCCGGATGCGCACCGAATCCGACCTCGTCGCCGCCGGCAAGAAGGTCGCCGTCGGCAACTCCGTCTTCGCCGAAATCGGCGCCGCCCTGGGCTGCTCGGCCACCACCGCACACACCATGGTCGACGTCGGCATCGAACTCAACTCCCGATTCCCCTTGTTTTACACCGCGTTCGACGACGGCCGACTCGACTACGCCCGCGTCACAGTCGTCTGCACCACGCTCAAAGAAGCCAGCACGACGACGATCGAGAAGATCGAGTTCCTCGCACTGTGTGCAGCGAAAATCCTCACCCCCGGCCGGTTGCGACGTGAGATCTGGCGACTGTGGATCGAGGCCGACCCGAAAGAGGCCGCCGAGGCTCGAGAGCAGTTGACGAAGACTGATCGCACGGCCTATGTGTGGAAAGGGACTGCGGGGTTGTCGTGGCTCAGTGCAGCCATCACCGACCTCGAAGGTGTCGAAGCCGATCAACTGCTCGACGAAATCGCCGACACCGTCTGCCCCGAAGACTCCCGCAGCCGCAACGCCCGCCGCGCCGACGGACCGATGGCCCTGCTGCACGGCGAACGGTCGTTGCGGTGTGACTGCCGATCGGCTGATTGCCCGACCCGCGACATCGAATTGGCCCCGCGGCGAGGACATCTCGCCCAGATCGTCATCGACGCGAAAACCCTCCTCGGCCTGAGCGCAGACCCCGCACACCTCGGTGACGGAACACCGATCGACCCGGAACTGGCCCGCATCCTCGCCGCCGACGCGACCTGGCAAGCCATCCTCGTCGAACTACGGTCCGCGGCGATGGCAGCGGCCGGACAGGGAACCACTGCAGCCGAACACGATTCGAGTAACTGCACCGACGATGCCGTCCGCGGGAACCGAGCCGAAGAATCCGCACCTCCGCAGACAACCGATCCGACCACCCACGAAAATTCAGTCGACCACGAATCAGACTTCCACGACGAGACCGTTCCCGACTCCGCAGACGTTGACCCCGAACCTGTTGACCCCGAACCGGATTCACCCGCAGAGGTCGAATACCTGCACTACCTCCGCCGCGGACGCAAACACCGACCCGGCACCATAGCCCACCCCACTACGACGGCACCGCCCTGCCTGAAACGGGTCCGCAGTGCCGGAACAGTCATCGACGACATCCTCACCGCCATCGCCGACGACGCATCCCTACGCCGCGGAGTCCATCCCGACGGCCACGGCGGACACCTCGAACCTCCACCCGGGGCGTTGATCTACCGACCCCGCGCCGAAGTCGCCGAGTTGGTCCGCGCCGCCTACCCCACGTGCGTATTTCCGAACTGCACCGTGCCGTCGCGCACATGCGAACTCGACCACCGCGTCCCGTTCCACCATCCCAACCCCACCACGGGTGGCTGGACCATCTTCGACAACCTCCAACCCCTGTGCAAGAAGCATCACGACATCAAAACCTGGCAACTCTGGACCTGCACCGCCCTCGCCGGCGGCGCCATCCTCTGGACCAGCCCCACCCACACCCCGCACATCAGCCTGCCCAGCCACCACAACATCGTCGGCGCACCACAACCCGAACCGGAAGCGACGAAAACGATCCCGACACCCAGCTACGCCGACCCACTCACCGCGTACGAAGCCAACGAACTGCTCTACGAACCCACCTGGTGGGAGACCTTCGCCGGTACCGACGCCACCGCAACCTTCGCCGACCACGACCCCTACCTCCGAGACCGCTACCGCGAACACCTCGCCATCGTCTACAAACGAGTCGGCGACGGCAAAGCTCCGTGGGACCAAATCCCGGAGCCGACGGCGGAGAAAGCGATTTCAGACTCACATTCGGTGGGATCCAACGCACTGTTGGGCATCTCGACAACGGCAGTCAGAAAGGTCTATGCAATTTACCAAAAATGTTGTGCCATAACGGAACAACTACTTCGCCAGGTTGACCGACGTCAGATCGGCCGTCTATAAATAGCGAACTGTTCGGCGCCTTGGGGCACCGAGAACAACTCGATTCAAGGAGCTGTAACAATGGCGTGCAGTCAGCGGTCTCGGCGAGCACTACTTGTCATCAGTGCGGTCATGGTCGCATGTGCGGCGACGACCTCCTCGACCGTAGCAAGCGCGGATCCGGCAGCGACCCAGCCTGCCCTACCGTTCCCAATTCCCCCGCTGCCACCGGAATTCGATCCGAGTTTCTACAATCCGCCACTCGCAGCGTATGAGGATAAGCAGCCCGGCGAAATTATCGCCGCTCGGCAAGTAAATCTTGGCTTCAGTTCTGTGCTTCCGATCAACGCGGCGTCCTGGCAGTTGTCGTATAGATCCACCAACACCCGCGGTGAGCCGATTCCTGCCGTCACGACGGTGCTGCAGCCGCGCAAACCGAAAGGTCCAGTTCGGGACAAGTTGCTGTCCTACCAATTCCCGATCGACTCGCTGGCCCACTACTGCGATCCGTCGTATGTTCTGCAACTTGCCTCGATCCCGGGAGCACTGACCGGTCAACCCGGCATACCCATCGAACTGCTCATACCGATCGCTGCGGCCGAGCTGGGTTGGACGGTCTCCATGCCGGACCACCAAGGGCCGAATGCTGCGTTCGCCGCTGGTCCACTGGCTGGACGGATCACCTTGGACGGCATTCGGGCTACGGAGAATTTCGCCGAAGCCGGATTGGCAGGCACCTCCACCAAAGTTGCACTGGCTGGATACTCGGGAGGAGCAATCGCAACCGGCCACGCAGCAGAACTGCATGCCTCCTACGCGCCCGACCTCAACATTGTCGGTGCGGCCGAAGGTGGCATTCCCGCCGACCTCAGTGCCGCGCTCAATATGGCCAACAACAATGCCGGCGCGGGCATTGTCTGGGCCGGAGCTGTCGGAGTGTCCCGCGAATACCCGGAACTTGCACAATATTTCGCCGAGCACATCAACGATTTCGGCAAAGGGCTTACTCAGGCAAAAGACAACCTTTGCCTGGCCTATCAAGCGGCGAGTTTCCCGTTCTTGAATATGAAGGGCCTCTTCGACACCCCGGAACCACTCAACGAGCCCGTTCCCGCCGCGGTGTTGGACAGAATTCGTATGGGACATGCGGTGCCGGATGTGCCGATGTACATGTATCAGGCAAATCCGGATTGGCTCATCCCCGTCGGGCCGGTCAACAATCTTGTGAACACCTACTGCCAGTCACCGACTGCTCAGGTTCGGTACACACGCGATCACTTCAGCGAGCACGCGACGCTACCGTTTCTCGCTGTGCCGAGCGTAATCATGTGGCTGAAAGACCGTCTCGACGGAATCCCTGCCGAACCAGGTTGCAGCACAACCGATGTCGGGTCCATAGCGTTGGATCAGTCGTCGTGGCCACTGTTCGCCGGCGCGGTAGGACCACTCGTTGCCGATCTCTTCGGAAAACCTGTCGGAGAATAAGTTGCGCGGCACTACATTTGGTTGATGTTTCTTGCCGATCTCAGCGCCGCACTACCTGAGGGACGGTTGATCGTCGATCCCGACGTAGTCGATCGCTATCTGCACGACGAGGCCGAGTGGGCACCCTACGAACGCCCGCTCGCGGTGCTCCGACCTCGAACCGCCGAGGAAGTCCAGATCGCGGTGCAACTGTGCGTGCGGTACGGCACGCCGGTCGTACCACGCGGTGCCGGCACAGGCCTGTCGGGCGGAGCGAATGCGATACGCGACAGCCTTGTCGTTGCATTCGATTCGATGACGGCGATCAAAGAAGTCGACCCGCTCGAGCGCCTGGCCGTCGTCGAACCGGGTGTGGTCAACGACGACCTCCGAAATGCCTGTGCCGCAGAGGGATTGTGGTATCCGCCAGCCGGCAAGCTCACCGTGGTCGACCATCGGCGGCAACGTCGCCACCGACGCGGGTGGAGTCTGCTGCGTAAAGTACGGCGTCACAAAGGATTACGTACTAGGCCTCCAGATTGTGACAGGGACGGGCGAGCTGGTGCGGCTCGGCCGCCGCACAGCGAAGGGTGTGGCCGGCTACGACCTTGCCGCACTGCTTGTCGGTTCGGAGGGAACGCTCGGCGTGATCACCGAGGTCACCGTCAGGCTTCGACCGACTCGCGCACCCGAACGCACCGTCGCCGGTTACTTCGATTCGATCGTCGATGCCGGCCGGGCTGTCGATGCAGTCGCCGCCGCGGGGATCACGCCGTCGGCGCTGGAACTGATCGACAGGCAGTGCCTGCTGGCCGTCGACGCGTGGAAGGACATGGGACTGTCGGTCGACGCCAACGTAGTCCTCCTCGGTCGAATCGACACACCCGGCTCGCTGGGTGACGACGAGGCTGCCACGATGCGTACTGCCTTCGACAAATCCGGGGCCAGTTGGAGCGCGCAGTCGTCCGACCAGGCCGAAGCCGATGCGCTGTTCGCCGCCCGCAGGCTTGCGTACCCGGCATTGGAGCGTCTCGGTCCGGTGTTGACCGAGGACATCTGCGTGCCGATCCGCGCTGTCCCCGAGATGCTGTCCAGAATCGAAAGCATTGCGACACAATGGGATACAAGGATTGCGAACATTGCTCACGCAGGCGACGGCAACCTCCATCCGCTGTTGATCGCGCCGCACGACGACGACGCAGCCCGCCAACGAGCGCAAGCTGCGTTCGACGACATCATCGATGCTGCGCTGAACCTCGGCGGAACCGTGTCCGGCGAGCACGGCATCGGACTACTGAAGATGGGCGGTCTGGTGAAAGAACTGCCGCCCGCAGTTCTCGACATGCCCCACAACATCAAGAGGGCGTTGGACCCAACCAATATCCTCAATCCGGGAAAGGTCTTCTCGAGAACGATCTAGTTGATCACGGACCAATCACGATTGGATTCGGTGTCGATTCGGTTGCGAAATGCTTCGATAAACCAACTGTGCCCCTTTTATTTATGTGAGTCGGATCACTGCACGTAATTTCGGCATAACCGCAGCTCTAGCTGCTTTTCTGCGATCCAGACCGACGAAATCTGAGTCCTACTACGAGCCACGTTTTTGGTCTGTTCATCTTCCGTTAACCTTCCGCGACCATTCTGTGATCTGTCGTCAACAGACAGAAACGTCACCAACCCGAAGTTCCCCAAGTTGCGCCATGACGACCGTGAAGCGTTCCCGCTTCTGACTAGTACATCCACGAATAGCACGTAGTGCACCAGCGACCGACCCGACGTCTTTCGCTTCGAGTGCACGCTGCCAAGTGCTAGCCGATCACGGCCGAACTTGTAAGGAACCACTTCATCATGCGTGTCACCACTTCCCTTGTTTCGCGTAAACGCACCGCGTCGATCGCACACACCGGCAGCGCCGCCGTGTTGGCGCTTGCTGCAGTTGCCGCACTGGCAACCACCGGCAGCGCCACCAATGCCGACGCCGATCCCGTCGAGCTGGTCGCGATCGTTGCCCCGATCACCCAGCCCGTGCCGGAACCTGCACCCATCGTTCCGCCGCCGCCGCCCGCACCGGTCTACGCAAACAACCTCGACGGCTGGATCCGCCAGGCGCTGGACATCCTCCGTGCCCACAACATCCCGGGCAGCTACGACGCAATCATGCGCAACATCATGCGCGAATCGACCGGCAACCCGCGTGCCATCAACCTCTACGACTCGAACGCGGCGGCAGGCATTCCCTCCAAGGGACTGCTGCAGGTGATCGATCCGACGTTCGCGGCGTACCACGTCGAGGGCACCTCACTCGATATCTACGACCCTGTCGCAAACATCGTCGCAGCCTGCAACTACGCGGCACACCGCTACGGCTCGATGGACAACGTCAACTCTGCTTACTGAGGTCTACTAGCTCGTCGAGTCGGCACCGTCGGTCTGGTCGAACATGGCCCACTCGCCGTCGTGATCGACTTCCATCCGGTAGCCGAGTTCGTTCGATGGCACCTCGATGTTGGAGAACCATTCGTACGCGTCCTGCGAACTCGTGAACTCCTTGGTGTCGATGACTTCCTCGGATGGATTCAGGACCCTGTACTTCGCCATTGAAACTCCCTCTTCGCTCGACCGGCGCGGTGCCGTGTGACAGTTGCCGATTTCCCGTTTGTGATGGCTGCCAAACGATCGTCGAAAAGTTCGAATCGCCCCTTGCCTATATCTCCCGACGGTGATACAACAAATCTATGCCGGTTGAAGCAGAAAACCGGCACACACCGAATCAGATTGGAGAGTTGGAGGTGGCCACGATGTTGATGCGCACCGATCCGTTCCGAGATCTCGACCGCCTGACCCAACAGGCGCTCGGTACGCCGGCACGGCCCGCGATAATGCCCATGGACGCCTGGCGAGATGGTGACCAGTTCGTCGTCCAATTGGATCTTCCGGGCATGAACCCGGACTCACTCGACCTCGACATCGAGCGCAACGTGATTACGGTGCGTGCCGAACGTCGAGGCTTCGATGCGGACCGGGAAATGATCGCTGCGGAACGACCCCGCGGAGTGTTCAGTCGGCAGCTCTTCCTCGGCGAGAACCTCGACACCGAACACATCGACGCCGACTACACGGACGGCGTATTACAACTGCGAATTCCGGTAGCCGAGAAGGCGAAGCCGAGAAAGATCAAGATCGGTCACAGTTCCAGCCGACAAGAGATCAACGCCTGATCGACATCCGCAAGCCAACTGGGCGCACCCACCGTTTCGTCGGTGGGTGCGCCCATTTCGGTTTCATCGACACACGTTTGACGAAGGTCGAGACGGGCTATTCCCGAAGCGTCTCTATGCCAACACGACCGCGTGGTCCACAATCGATCGGCATCGAAAACCAATGGGTGTCAACAATATTCGAATAGTCAAGAACGGTCCGATTCTGGCCGACGGCCCGGTGGACATAACCTTGCCGGACGGTTCCCACGTGCAGTCGGATCGGTTCGTGGTCGCGATCTGTACGTGTCGGCGCAGCGCGTCCTACCCGTTGTGCGACACGAGCCACCGCCGCAAAGGGCCTTCGGCTTAGCTGGTGACGAGTGCGGTTCGGCCGTGTTCCCAAGCCGAAAGCAAGTAGTCACTCAGTTTGTCCTCGACGAAACCGCCTGCGCGGATACCGAAGACGACGTCGGCTGCCAATTCCGGCTCACGAGCGATGAGATCTCCGACGACGTCGTGCCGCAGGACCTGCTCGTGCACCGCATCCGCCTCGACATGCTCCGCATAGAATGCGATACACGGCTCCGGAGCCGCCATTCTCTCCAGCGCACCGACCAGCCGTTTGGACCCAGGAGACGACGTAATCTCCGTCGCCGCGAAGTGACCGACAACGGCACCACGCAACGAACGTCGCAAACCGAAGAGCGACATCAGGTTCACTGTGGCAAGGGCCTCGGCGGGCACGTGATCGATATAGCCGAGATAGGCCGAGTCGAGGTCTGCCGCAGCAAGCAGGTCGGCGAACAACGCCTGATGCACTCGATCCCCTCGACCGCCGCCGTACTCGTCGAATTCCACTGCTACGAAAGATGCTTTTGCTTGACCGGTCAGCCGTGGAATCGCCCACGCGTGTGGGTCGGCCTCCTTCAGGTGATAGAGGGACCGCAGTGCGAAGTACTCGCGCATCTGTTCCCAGGATCCGTGGTCCCTCAAGTAGTACGACGCGCCGGAGCCATCGACAGGTTCGCGCGAGAGTGCGTCCATTTCCGCGACAGCGTCCTCACCGGGTTCTACGTTGTCGCGCACATAGCCGAGGAAGACCCTTTCCATCGCAGCCCGCAAGCGCAGAAGGTCGACGTTCCACTCCCAATCGCCGGCGACGCCCGCGAAACCCCGATAGTGCAGTTCGTAACAGACGTAGAGGGCAAGGTGAAGGTCCGCACCGTAGGGATGTGCATCATCGACAGCCACGCTGAACGGCGTCGACTGCGACGGATCCGTTGTCAGAGCCTCTAGCACGGCCAACGACAGCGGCCCCCGCGCAGTGGGCAGCGCAGCGGTGATGGCAGATGTCAGCAAGGTCGGGTACCTACCTAAAATTCGGCGTTGAACGGCGAATACCCCGCACGCCGATCGCCAAACTGTTGCGATCATGTTTCGTCGCATTGCCCTGCGGGTATTTGAGCCCCGAATCGATTTGAGGGCCAGACCGATTCGCGTCGACAGTCCAGACACTCG
This sequence comes from Antrihabitans stalagmiti, assembly GCF_016482825.1. GTDB lineage: Bacteria > Actinomycetota > Actinomycetes > Mycobacteriales > Mycobacteriaceae > Antrihabitans > Antrihabitans stalagmiti. The sequence continues at coordinate 845,700 of NZ_JAEMNV010000001.1, forward strand.
CTCTCGCGCAGCGCCGGACAGAGCAGTCGTGTTCGATGCGGTCCTTTCGAAATTCTCTGCGGACGATGATCCACGACGACGAAGGCGGCTGGTCGATGCTCGAAAACGAAACGATGTCTGTCGAGATCGGCGGCGTCACCGTTGCGCAACTGCCCCGAACCTGGGTGCCGCCCACTGTTTATCGCCCGCAGCAGGATTCCGCACTCATCGCAACGGCACTTCTCCACGAAGGCGTCGCCGGTCGCGACGTACTCGATCTGTGCACGGGAAGCGGTGTGCTGGCCATGACCGCCGCGACCTTGGGCGCGGCGCGGGTCGTGGCCGTCGACATCTCGCGGGCCGCTGTTCTGACCGCTCGACTGAACGCGTGGCGCAACAGACTTTCGGTCACGGTGCATCGGGGCAATTTCGATTGCCTGCCCGCGACCGAGTCGTTCGACATCATTGTGTCCAACCCGCCGTACGTTCCGTCGTCATCCGCAACACCGAGCGCAGTTGGCGCCCAGCGTTGGGACGCGGGCGACGACGGTCGTTCCGTCCTCGATCCGCTCTGCGACCGAGCCTTCGACCTGCTCCGCCCCGGCGGCACGTTGCTGGTCGTGCAATCCGAGTTCAGCGGCGAAGCTCGGACCCTGGAACGGTTGCAGGACAGAGGTTTCGACGCGAAAACTGTGCAGCGGACCCGCATTCCCTTCGGTCCCGTGCTGTCCAGTCGACGCCCCTACCTACGGGAACTGGGGCTCTGCGAGCCGAACTGCGACGATGAAGAACTGATCGTCATCCGCGGAAAGAAGACTCTGAAATAAGACATACCGGGTGCGGTAAATCGGACTAAACTCGGTCCGATGGAGCAGCGTAGCGAAGCTGCGAAACATCGAACTGGCGGCGACGGGCGATCCGTGTTCGACCGATTCGTCGAGTTCGCCCATCACACAGTGAGCAGAGCACCATTCTTCGTCGTGTGCGCTGGGATCGTCGCCCTGTGGTTGATCAGTGTTCCGCTCTGGACGGACCTCAAAACCTGGCAGGCGGCAATACACACCGTCGGCAGCGTTTTCACGCTACTGGTCGTTGTGTTGCTCGAAAACGCGAGTCGCCGCGCAAGCGAGTCGTCACACGAAAAGCTCAACGTCATGGCCGAGGCGATCGCCGCACTGTTGGAGTCGTCGGCGCGAGACGATCCCGAATTGCGCGCTGCCGCAGAACGACTCCGTGATGCGGTCGGCCTCGAGGAGCGTCACTAGCACTCGCATCGATCGGCCCCGGTACCGTCGGACCCATGACCGATATCAGAGACATCGAGCTGACCCGATTGGACGGCACCACCACAACGTTGCGCGAGTACGAGGGCCAGGCGGTGATGATCGTCAATGTGGCGTCGCGGTGTGGCTTGACGCCGCAGTACACGGCGCTGGAAGCGATCGCGGAGAAGTACGCCGACCGCGGACTGACCGTGATCGGTGTGCCGTCCAACCAGTTCGGCGGTCAGGAACCGGGCAGCGCTGAGGAGATACAGACTTTCTGCTCGACGCAATACGGCGTGACGTTCCCGTTGCTGGCGAAGACCGACGTCAACGGCGCCAACCGTCACCCCTTGTACGCCGAGCTCACCAAGACGGCCTTTGCGGACGGTAAGTCGGCCGACAAGATCGGCTGGAACTTCGAGAAGTTCCTCATCGCTCCCGACGGCACGGTTGCCAACAGATTCGGACCGACCGTCACACCCGATTCACCCGAGGTCGTAGCCGCGATCGAAGCCAACCTGCCTGACTGAGTCGGTTTCCGCACGCGTCCGCGCGTACTCGTCCGGGTCGGTGATTCGCCACATCGCCTCGCCTATCGCGAGTACGCCGCGGGCAGGCAACGGCACGCCACCGAGATCAGGATTCTCGGTGAGGCGGGTCGGGTTGCCGAGCTCGGTGCCGTCGAGTACCGCGTGAGCATCGTTGATGTGAAACATACGGTGCGGCATCAGGATTCCTTGGTGCCCGCTGGGCATTTCGCCGGCGAGTTCCAGTCTGCCCATGCCGAGGCCGCGTGCAAGCGCCTCCCGCATTTTGAGCATCGAAGCTGGCTTCCACGTCCAGAGCGGCATCGTTGCGCCGGTAGCGTTGAGCATTTTCAACGTCCTGGACTGCGACGCGGTGACCGTCCAGTCCAACCGCGGATTGTCCAGCCTCACACGAAGTGTCGACGGACCTGTCCAGGTGAGTTGGATCTTCGCGTGCGCAATGTGATCGCACGCGGGAGCGTAGTAGCGCGGACATGCGATGTCGAGACGTGGCCCGTCGACGTAGATCGACCAGCTGCCAGCCGGATCGCGGTGCCACACAGTCGCATAGGGCGCAAACGGATTTTGCGGGAATACCCGCAGCGCCAGCACGTGCCCGCTGTCGAAAGGCAGACCGAAAATGCCCCAGCCTCGTACGTATTCGTAACCGGGCCAACGTGCTTCGCCTCGTTCCGCGACGATCGACGAGCAGCGATCAGCGATGGTGATCATGGCGGACCTCAGTAACTGAAAGTGGTTGCGGCGTCGTCGCCGATCCACTTCCACATCGGGATCGTCCCTTGGATCTCGGCGCCACCGATCAGCGCATCGGCATCGAGTTGCTTGGCGTTGAAGCAGAGCGGACACACGTAGTACTTCCCGCCTGCGGCCTCGTTTCTTTGCAAGAGATCGGGAATGGATGGACACCCGTCGCACGCGACTCCCGCCGCAGTACCCTGCACAGCGAGCCGCACCGCCTCCTTGGCCAAGAACATCAGCGTCTCGCGGCCCGTCTCGGCGGCACCGACCGCAACCCAGAAACGCAACGGTCACCTTTTCCGGATCTTCCAGCCCTGTCGTCAGACTGATGACTGCTTTGGTTGCCATGGCTACGTCCTTCTCATCTGTAGTGGATGTAGAAGAACGGTACGAACGGCAGCTGGTCGGCGTCGTCGGGTGAACTCCCTACAAATCGAGCGCGTCGAGCAAACCGTTGCGCAGCGCGAACAGCGTCGCCGTGGAACGCGACGACGATCCCGTCTTCACGTAAATACGCTCGATATGCGTGCCCGCAGTCTTTTTGGCGATGCCGAGACCGCGTGCAACGTCGACGGTGGATGCACCGTGCGCGATCATCCGGAGCACCTCTATTTCACGCGGCGTGAGACCGGCAGGCCCGGTCCGCCGTTTGCCGCCCACCCCCGCTGTGGCGAGGACGGCGTCCGCCGCTTCGGCGTCCAGCCGCCCCGCCCGGACCTCGGTGCGCAGCAGCGTCGCCGCCTCCTTGACGGAGCGTCGCCGACGATGTGCACGTTCTTCGGTCAGTGCGCGAAACATGCAGGACGCAGCCAGAATTCGGCCCGTGACCGGGATCGTCGAGCCACTCGAACCGCGATGATATCCGCTACCGTCCATCCGCTCGTGTGCCTGGGCGGCGATCGCCCCGAGGCGTGCGAGCGCAGAAGGCCTGGCAAGTACACGCTCGGTGTAATACGCGCTGAGCCGCACCCGCTCCCATTCCGTCGCCGCCAAAGGTCCAGGCTTGTCGAGAACGGTCGCGGGCAGACCGTGTAGACCGATGTCGTGGAGCAACCCCGCGCGTCGGACGTCGCGGACTCGATCTTCGGGAAGCCGCATCGACGTCGCCGCGGCAGCAGCCAGATCCGCTACGCCGCGCGAATGACCCGCTCTGTGCAAGCTGCGCAGATCGGTGAAATCGGCAACCGCTTCGAGCGCAACGTCGAGTTCCGCTTCCGACAGTGACCGGCGCAAAGTTCGATCGTCCGCAATCAGCTCGTGCAGTTCCGCCTGCCTGCCGATTTCCGGGAGCACCGCGGGCGCGATCTCACAGAAGGCATCGACGATGGTCGGATCGAACTGCTTGCCGCGACGGGCTCCGGCGACGTCGACAGCGCCCGCGACTCCGCCGAGCCGATGATGGACCTCGACCACATCCGCGAGATGAAACAACCTGACCGGCAAGGCAATATCGGTGCCACCGACGCCGTTCGGAACACCACGCCCGTCCCACCGGGTGAAGAACTGACGCAACCCGTCGCCGACAGCATCCGGCAGTCCGAGTTGGTGCGCCATCGTCGACACCGTGGTGCAGTGCGACTGCATGCCCTCCACGACACCGCGACCGCCCGTAGCGATGAGCGATGCAGTCGCGACGAGCCGCCGCGACACGGATGCGCCGGAGCCTGCGTGACCGGTGAAGAACCGCAAACCCGATGCACCGGCCAGGTCCACTCCGTATGCATCGGAACGGAATTCGATGTCGTCGCCGAACAATGCCGAGACTTCGGGAGCATCGGCAACGCATCCGACCCAGGACAGCATCGCGAGATAGAACAGAGACTCGTACTGATCATCGGCAAGTCCGACGTACTTGCCGGTCCGGGCAGCAATCTGCCAGGACCGAAGGAGATGTTCCATCGGCTGGCCCAATCCGAGATCGGTCGCCAGGGAGAAGGCCGCAAGCAACTCGGCGAGCGAGACGCCGGAATCTCTGTCGCCTCGATCCTTGTCGCCTCGGTCCATCCGATCAGCCTACGAGCGTCGGTCCCGCACAACACACGACTTGCTACGAGTTCTAGTGTGAGCGCTGTGGGCAAAGCAGCGTCGCTGGCACGCATCGTGGTCGTATACATCGTCGCGTTCGCAGTCGGGCTCGCGTGGCTCGTGTGGGGGCCGAACACCGCTCACCTGTGGCTCGACTCGCTGATCGCCGACGTGCTCGCCACGCTCGTCGTGTTCGCAGCCAGTCGCTACTTCCGCAACTCGAGCTGCTACGACGCGTATTGGAGTGTCCTACCGCCGCTGCTGACCGTGTATTGGTGGGTAACCGCGGGCGCCGACACCGACCAGGTTCGCAACGCCCTGGTCACCGCGATCGTGCTGCTCTGGTCCATTCGGCTGACCGGCAACTGGGCATACGCGTTTCCCGGTCTGCACCATGAAGATTGGCGATACCGGCTGCTCCGGGAGCGTGCAGGTCGCGGCGAGTTGCTCGTCGACCTCTCCGCAATTCACCTCGTACCGACCGGGCAGGTGTTCCTCGGTCTCGTGCCTGCGTACGTGGCGGTGACGACATCCGGGCGGGCATTCGGCTGGCTCGACCTCGTGGCCTTCGTCGTCGGCCTCGTCGCAGTGACGATCGAACTCGTCGCGGATCTGCAAATGCACCGCTTCACGCGGCAGCGTGAGCCGGGCCAGGTCATGGCGAGTGGATTGTGGAGTTGGTCGCGGCACCCGAACTACTTCGGCGAGGTCGGCTTCTGGTTTGCCTTGGCACTGTTCGGGATTGCCGCATCGCCTTCCGGCTGGTGGTGGCTTCTCGTCGGCGTCGCCGCCATGCTGGCCATGTTCCTCGGCGCGAGCATCCCTCTGATGGAAAAACGTAGCCTCGAACGACGGCCCGACTATCAGGCTGTCATCGACCGAGTACCGCGCTTCGTGCCTCGTCCGCCACGCCGAGTTCAGGTGTGAGCCGACCACGGGTGGTCGTCGCCGGTCTCGGCGACAGCGGTCTGCTGACGGCAATCCGGCTGGCTCGGCACGCCGACGTCGTCGGCATCTCTTCGAAGCCGGGCTTGGTGAGCGGGCAGGAACTCGGTAGTCGGCTGAGCCGACCCGACGTGTGGTCCGTCGACTATCGGATCGCGTTCGACAGATTCCGCCGGCTGGATTCGGTTCGGACGCTCCACGGCATGCTCATCGGTGTCGATCTCGTCGGACACACTGTTACCGTTCAGCTTTCGGATGGGAAGCTCGTCGACGAGCCCTTCGACGTTCTTGTCGTTTCGACCGGCGTGACCAACGGGTTCTGGCGTACCTCCGACCTGCAAACCACTGCCGACATCGACGCGGATCTGCGGGTCGCGCACGAGCGTCTCGCATCGGCGTCGTCGGTCGTGATCGTCGGCGGTGGGGCGGCGGCGGTGAGCAGTGCCGCCAACATCGCCGGAGCCTCGCCGGCCACTCGCGTCGATCTCTACTTTCCAGGCGCTCGTGCACTCCCCCTTCATCATCCGCGAGTGTGGCGCACCGTCGAACGTCGCCTACGTGTACTCGGCGTCGGCGTGCACCCGAACCATCGCGCTGTGGTCCCTGCAGGATTCACCTTCGATCGAATCACCGACGAAACCATCGAATGGGTCGGCGGTCAGCCTGCCGTTACCGCCGACGCTGTGCTCTGGGCGATCGGTCGGGTGCGGCCGAACACCGATTGGCTGCCCGCCGAATTGTTGGACGACGGCGGGTTCGTTCGCGTGGCACCCGACCTGCACCTGCCGGGGAACCCTCGGGTATTCGCGATCGGTGATGTCGCAGCAACCGATCCGCTGCGCTCCTCGGCGCGCAACAGAGCGGATCGGCTGCTGGCACACAACATTCGCGCAGAACTCGCCGGACGACCGTTGCGCGATTACCGTCCGCCGCGGCGGCGCTGGGGTTCGGTGCTCGGCACACAGCCGGATGGTCTGCAGGTGTTCGCCCCGAACGGCCGCGCATTTCGGATCCCGCCGTGGGCGGTCCAGCGCATCTTGCGGCCGCTGATCGTTCGGCGCGGCATCTACCTAGGAGTCCGCAGATTCCCTAGGGAGCCGCACGCCACAACATAGGTGGCCGCTGCCGATGTCGCCGCAGTGCCGTTGCGCCACAGTGAAAGTAACCGGCAAAAGGTGTGCCGGGCCGACACGAAGGAACAACGAGCGCCATGCCCGAGATTCTCCGCCCATTCGTCATCATGATGCTGGTGCTGACCGAAGTCGCCCTGTGGCAGTGGCGCGTGATCCTCACCGGTCGGGGCCACAAAAGCTTTCCAGCTGCACTGGGCGTGCTCGGATCCCTGCTGCAAGTCACTGCGATCGCGCAAGTCGTCACCAACCTCGACGACCCACTGACCGTCGGCGCCTACGCAATCGGCGTCGGCGGCGGTGTCCTCATCGGCGTCACTGCAGGAACCAAGTTCTCGTCCGAGGTCGTCGAAGTGAAGCTGGTGACGACGAAAGCGCAGCTCGGAGCTGCACTGCGACTGCGAGGCTGGCCTGTGATCACCTACGACGGACAGGGCAATGCCGGTGCGGTGCAGGTACTTCAGATCATCGTGCCCGGACGCCGCCGCGCGGCGCTGCTCGGCGATCTCGAGGAACTGGCGCCGCGCGCGTTCTGGACCATAGAAGACGTCCGACCATCCGCCGAGGCAGGCTCTCCGACGGCGCTGCTCGCGGCGTGACGCTCGGCAAACCGCCCCGTCCGGAGCCCGCGCCGGATACCGTGTTTCGTCATGGCCGCTGAACACGACGGGTCTGCGGTTTCGTCCGATACGAACGTCACGCCGTTCCGTCGACTCCCCCACGTGCGCAGCCTCATTGCCGCAGAGGTGTGCTCCGCGGTCGGCTCGACGATGGCCGTGCTCGCAGTCGCGTTCCTGTCGTACAACGATTCGAAGTCCGTCATCCACACCGTGCTCGTATCGGCTGCGTTCAGCTTGCCGACCGCATTGCTCGGCACCTTCGCCGGTCGAGTGGCCGCCAAATCGGGTCACAGTCGAATCCTGTTGCTGTGCACCCTGGTCAAGCTCGTCCTGTACGTCGTCCTTGCCGGGTTGGCCTTCGTCGACGAGTTGTCGATCCCGCTATTGCTCGCCGCCAGCGTTCTGCTCGGCGCGGTCGCGGCCTTCGACTATCCGGCATGGATGCAGTACGAACGAGACATAGTTCCGACCGATCAACTCGACCAGGCGAACGGCTCGCTGAGCGCCTACGCGAGTGGCGCGACGTTCGTGGGCGGCATCGTCGGTGGCGTGATTCTCGGGTTCACCGGACCGTGGGCTCTGCTCCTGCTCAACGCACTCAGCTACGTCGCGTTCATCGGTGTGCTGCACAACGCCCGCCCGCCCGAACGGGATACGACCCCAGCGGACCGCGTCGGAATCCGGGCGGTCGTTCGCTACGTCAAGGGCAAGCCGGCCATTGCCATCGCATTCGTGCAGACCGCACTGTTGGGGCTGTTCGTCGCGCCGATCGCGCAACTTCTTCCCGCCATCGCCGACGCGCTGTCCGGCGGCACCAACCTTGGAATCGTCACCGGTGCTGTCGCGGTCGGCGCCATCGGCCTTGCGGCCGTGGTCGGTAGGCTGCGAAAACGGTTCAGCCGGTTGACGATTCTCTACGGCACGTTCGTGACGGCGGGTCTCGTGCTCTTTCTGCTCGGGTTGTTCGGTGACGTGCTCGACGGCGCGCCGCTGTGGTTCGTCGTCTTGCTGGCGCTCGTCCCCTTCGGTCTGCTGTTCTCCCTTGCCCAGGCCGTATTGACGGCGATCGTCCAGACGCGTGTCGACCCTTCGATGGAAGGTCCGGTGTTCGCGGTTTACGCCATCATCTACACGTTGTGTGCACCTGTCGGCGGGATCTTCCTCGGTCGATTCGCCGATCAACATGACGTATGGGGCTCATTGAAGGTTGCCGGGGTCATGGTGACGATCGCGAGCATCGCGATGTTCGTCGTACGACAGCGCCGAAGCCGGGTCGAACCCGTCGCGATCCGACCCCAGAACGCCCGCTTCGGGCTTTTCGACGGCATGCTCCGCGGCCACCTGCTGAACCTCAACCACGATCGAGATCGCTAGGCGCCCATTCGGACGTCGGGTGCCCCCAATCGCGATGCGTCCGCCGTCAGATCGTCTGCCTGGTGTTGGGAATCGATCTCCGCAGCGACACGCGCACCGTAGTGCTCGAGTTCGCGAGCGATATCGGCTGCGTCCCAACCCAATACAGGGGCGATCAAGTCGGCGATCTCACGCGCGGCACCGATTCCGCGATCGGGCACCTCGATCGAGATTCTGGTTCGCCGTGTCAGCACGTCCTCGAGGTGCCGCGCTCCTTCGTGGCTAGCTGCGTAATACGCTTCCGCCCGCAGGTACTCGGGCGCGGCAGCAAGCGGTGCGCTCAATTCTGGACGTTCGGCGATCAAGGCGAGCACTTCGGACATCAACGTTCCGTATCGTCCGAGCAGATGCTCGATCGTCGACACGTGCAACCCGGTCCGCTCGGCCGTGAGTTGACGAGAGTTCCATGCGCCGAGATAGCCATCGGCGCCGACCAACGGCACCCGCTCGGTGCACGACTTCGCAACGTTGCGTTCCAGGCCATGCACAGCGGAGTCGACCGCGTCTTTCGCCATCACCCGATAGGTCGTGTACTTGCCACCGGCAATAACGGTGAGCCCGCGCACCGGGCTGGAGACGGCGTGTTCACGTGACAACTTGCTCGTCGAATCGGACTCACCTGCGAGCAACGGCCGCAGACCGGCGTAGACGCCGACAACGTCGTCACGGGTCAGCGGATCGGCAAGCAACGCGTTGGCATGCGTGAGCAGATAGTCGATATCGGTCTCGCTCGCCGCCGGATGCGCAAGGTCCAACGCCCAGTCGGTGTCGGTCGTACCGATGATCCAGTGGCTGCCCCACGGAATGATGAACAGCAGGCTCTTTTCGGTCTGGGTGATGATGCCGGTCGCGGAATTGATCCGATTGCGCGGAACCACCAGATGCACGCCCTTCGACGCGCGCACCTGGAATTGACCACGGCCACCGACCATTTCCTGAATTTCGTCCGTCCAGACGCCTGCGGCGTTGATGACCTGAGCCGCCCGAATATCGAACGTCTGCCCGGTCTCCAGGTCTGTCACCGTGGCTCCGACAACTCGGTCTTCCGAGCGTAGGAAGCCGACCACGCGAGTGCTGTTGGCGCACAACGCACCGAAGTCCGCCGCCGTCCGACTGAGCATCATCGTGTGCCGAGCGTCGTCGACCTGTCCCTCGTAGAACCGGACCGCGCCGCGGATCGCCGACCGCTTCCCGGACGGGAACGATTCCAAGGTTTTGCGCCTGCTGAGGTGCTTGTGATGGCCGGGAACGCCGCGACCGGCACCCATCGCGTCGTACACCCCGATGCCGAGCCCGACATAGGCGCGATCGACCACCTTCTGCAACGGATAGATGAAAGGCACCGGGCGGGCGAGGTGCGGACACAGCGTGTTCAGCACCAGCGAGCGCTCCCGCAAAGCCTCGAACACGAGGGCGAAGTTGAACTGCTCGAGGTACCGCAGTCCACCGTGAAAGAGTTTGCTCGACCGGCTCGACGTCCCGGACGCGTAGTCACGGGCTTCGACAAGGCCGACCTTCAAACCTCGCGTAGCGGCATCGAGCGCCGCCCCTGCACCGACCACACCGCCGCCGATGACCAGGATGTCGAGTTCCTCGGAGGCGAGCCGCCGCAGGGCAGTCGAGCGTTCGGACGGACTCAACGGTTGTGCTGTGCTCATGATTCAACGGCCCTTCGGTTCGTGCGGTCAGGATTTCGTAGATCGATCATTCGACGTCGACCCAGTCGAGCGAGCGTGTGACGGCCTTCTTCCAGCCTGCGTACGCGGCTGTGCGCTGCTCTTCGGTCCACTCGGGAGTCCATCGATGGGACTCGTTCCAGTTCTCGCGCAGTTCGTCGGTGTTCTTCCAGAAGCCGACTGCCAGGCCTGCCGCATAGGCGGCTCCGAGCGCGGTGGTCTCTGCGACGATCGGACGACTGACCGGAACACCGAGGATGTCGGCCTGCATCTGCATGCAGAGGTTGTTGGCGGTGACTCCGCCGTCGACCTTCAATACTTCGACATGGACGCCGGAGTCGGCTTCCATCGCCTCGGAGACGTCGCGACTCTGATAGCAGATCGCCTCGAGGGTCGCACGAGCGATATGAGCGTTGGAGTTGTAGCGACTCAGTCCGACGATGGCACCGCGTGCGTCACTACGCCAATAGGGTGCGAACAAGCCCGAGAACGCGGGCACGAAATAGACGCCGCCGTTGTCGTCGACTCGCCGAGCCAACGATTCGACCTCGGCAGCGCCGGCGATGATGCCCAACTGATCGCGCAACCACTGCACGGCCGATCCGGTGACCGCGATCGATCCTTCGAGCGCGTAAACCGGTGCGTCCGTGCCGAATTGATAGCAAACCGTGGTCAGCAGGCCATTTTTGCTTCGGACCAGTTCGGTACCGGTGTTGAGCAGCAGGAAGTTTCCGGTCCCGTAGGTGTTCTTCGCTTCGCCCGGTGCGAAGCAGACCTGCCCGAACATGGCTGCCTGCTGATCCCCGAGATCGCCGGTCAGCGGAATTCCGCCGTACGCCAAGGACTTCGAGGTCACTCCGTACCCCGAGGGATCCGACGACGGCCGGATCTGCGGCAACATCTGGCGCGGGATATCGAAGAAGCCGAGCAACTCGTCGTCCCAGTCGAGCGTCTCCAGGTTCATCAACATGGTTCGACTGGCATTGGTGACATCGGTGACGTGGACGCCGCCGTCCGGTCCGCCGGTGAGGTTCCACAGCAGCCACGAGTCCGTGTTGCCGAAGAGGGCGTCACCGCTGTCGGCATCCGCACGGGCGCCGGGAACGTTCTCCAAGATCCATTGGATCTTGCCGCCGGAGAAGTAGGTCGCGGGTGGCAGTCCTGCCTTCTCACGGATGACATCTCCTCGACCGTCGCGGTCGAGCGCGCTCGCGATCTTGTCGGTCCTCGTGTCCTGCCACACGATCGCGTTGTAGTACGGGCGACCGGTTTTTCGGTTCCACACGACGGTCGTCTCACGCTGGTTGGTGACACCCATCGCGGCGAGGTCGCTCGGCTGCAGCAGCGCGCTGTTGAGCGCGGTCTGCACGACCGAGGTCGACCGTTCCCAGATCTCGACGGGGTTGTGTTCGACCCAGCCCGGCCTCGGCATGATCTGCTCGTGTTCGAGTTGGTGTTTGCTCACCTCGTTCCCCGCGTGGTCGAAGATCATAAATCGTGTGCTCGTCGTACCTTGATCGATGGCACCTACGTAATCAGCCATGACTACTCCTAAAGGTCTGTGGTCTAACGGGATTGAGCGGGCTCGTCCGACTTCGACGGTTTCGGCAGGAAGCGGGCGATACCGAATTTGTACATGGCGCCACCGATCACACCACCGATGAGCGGGCCGATGATCGGAACCCAGAAATAGAAGTTCCCGTACTGGTCTCGCCACGCAGTCCCGTACCCCGTCAGGTACGACGCCAGCCGAGGCCCGAAATCGCGAGCGGGGTTGATTGCGTATCCGGCGTCCGTACCCCATGCCATTCCGATACCCACGACGACAAGCCCGATGATCAACGGGGTGAGGTTCGCGAACTCCACAGAATTGCGTGCGTCGGTGATCACGAAGATGAGAAAGACCAGGATCGCGGTACCGATGATCTGATCGCGGAGCGCGCCGAACTCACTCACCGGCAGCAAGCCGTTGCCGGGAAGTGTGGAAAACACACTCTGACTCTTGATGGTGTGTCCAGGGTCCACAAGCGCGAGAGCTTCCGAATAGTTCCATCTGACCAGCAGGGCCGCGATGAATGCGCCGGCAGTCTGCGCGGCGATGTACGGCGCCACCTTTCGCCAGGAGAACCCTTGAAACAGTGCGAGCGCAACAGTTACCGCGGGGTTGAGGTGTGCTCCGCTGACACGCGCCGCAACGTAGATGCCCAGCGTCACTCCGAATCCCCATGCCCACGCGATGCTGTCGTGATCACCGAGTCCGCCTGCGACGACCTGCGCGACGACACCGACGCCGAACAACACGAGGATCAAGGTGCCGAAGAATTCGGCCGCGACTTCACCCGCGATCGGAGGAATTCGCCTCTTCGTCGACGGCAGGTCGACATCTGTCGGGTCGACGACGGTTGCGGTCATTTGGTGCCCCCAGCCTGTGGGCTGGTGAGATGTCGATCTTTGCCGCCGATGTTGTCGGCCATGGTCTGTCCCCTTGGTTGCGAGAAACGGTCGACCCGATAGTTGTGAATCGAGTCGCGATCGCCCTGCCGGTGTGACCTGGGTCTCCAATAGGACGTGAACCGGACGTTATTGGCTCGCGGCTCACCCGCCAACCGCCCGCGTTCGGCATTGTCGAACACCGTGCCGTTCGACAATGCCGAACGATGCGAGCGGCCCATGTAGCCTGGGAAAATGCCGGGATCGGTGCAATCTGTGGAACGCGCGGCTGCCATCCTGCGCCTGTTGGCCGAAGACGCGGAGCCTGTCGCACTGAGCCGCATCGCGGAAACTCTCGGTCTCGCGAAAGGAACTGCGCACGGTCTGCTGCAGACTCTGGTGTCGGTGGGATTCGCCGAACAAGCGCCCCAATCCACGGGCTATCGCATAGCTCCTGCGCTCTTCAGACTCGGCGCGTCGCGGATCGACCTCAACGAACTTCGTTCGCGGGCAATCAACTGGACGGACGCGTTGGCAGCGCGGTCCGGCGCGGCGACCAGGGTTGTGGCGTACCGCGACGGTCGAGTGGTGACAGTCCACGACGTCTTCAGGCCGGACGGACCCGCAACGGTCACCACGGACGACTCGGAAGTCCCCCTGCACACGACCGCCCTCGGCAAGATTCTGCTCGCACACGACCCGGGTGCATACCGCAGTATCGATGCGATCAACTTGGACAGCTTGACCTTTCACACCATCACGAACAGGGTTCAGCTCGACCGCGAACTCGCGAGGGTGCGCGACGAAGGCTGGGCAACCGAGGTCGACGAATGCGAACCCGACAGGGCTGCCATTGCAGCTCCCATCCGCGACAAGGGTGGATCGGTAGTCGCCGCGGTCGGCGTCCACGGCAGACCCGAACAGATCTGTGACACCCGCGGCCGTCCGCGTCAGGTACTGATCGCCCACGTTGTTCGCGCCGGACGCTCGATCTCACGCGAACTAGGTCACGGAAGAAGCCGGTGACCCAGCGCTACGTGGCCGCGCTCGACCAGGGGACGACGTCGAGTCGTTGCATGATCTTCGACCGCCAGGGCCGCATGATCGCGATATCGCAACGCGCGCACGAACAGTTCTTCCCGCGTCCCGGGTGGGTCGAGCACGACGCCGAGCAGATTTGGCAGACGGTCCGCGCCATCCTGCCCGAGGCGATCGCCGACGCGGACATCGAGCCAAGTCAGGTCGTCGGGATCGGACTCACCAACCAGCGCGAGACAACCGTCCTGTGGGACAGACACACGGGGCGACCGGTGCACCGCGCCATCGTGTGGCAGGACACACGCACCGCAGACATTGTGAACACGATCGCAGCAGAGACCGACGTCGCCGACCTGACCGCACGCACCGGCCTGCCGTTGTCGACCTACTTCTCGGGTCCGCGATTGCGCTGGTTGTTCGAGAACGACCCCAGCCTTCGACCGCGAGCAGAACGTGGCGACATCCTGTTCGGAACCATCGACACCTGGTTGCTGTGGAACCTCACGGGTGGGGTGAACGGGGGTGTGCATGCCACCGACGCGACCAATGCAAGTCGCACGATGCTCATGAACGTGGCGACCCTCGACTGGGACGACGAACTGCTGGCAACCTTCGACGTTCCTCGAAAGATGCTGCCTCGGATACGGTCCACCGTCGCGAGGTTCGGCACCACGAAGGACCCGGTGAACGGCATCGCCATCACGGCCATGATCGGCGACCAGCAAGCTGCGCTGTTCGGACAGACCGCATTCGACGCCGGTGCCGCGAAATGCACTTTCGGCACAGGCAGCTTCTTGCTCCTCAACACGGGCACCAAGGCCGTGCGCTCGAACAACGGACTGATCACGACGGTCGCGTACGCCATCGAAGGCGAGCCACCGGTGTATGCGCTCGAAGGTTCGGTCGCTATCGCAGGGGCACTTGTCGATTGGTGTCGCACGACGCTCGGACTCATTCGAACCTCGCCCGAGATCGAGACGGTCGCACGCACCGTCACCGACAACGGCGGCTGCTACATCGTGCCTGCGTTCTCGGGGCTGCTGTCACCCCATTGGGACAACGCCGCACAGGGGTTGGTCGTCGGCCTGACCGGCTACACGAGCAGAGGGCATATCGCGCGAGCGATCCTCGAAGCAACTGCCTTCCAAACGTGCGATGTCGTAGGTGCCATGAACTCGGATGCAGGCTTGGATGTTCGATCGCTCGCGGTCGACGGCGGCATGACCTCGAACAACCTGCTGATGCAGACGGTGTCGGATCTGCTCGACATTCCGGTACTGCGGCCGATGATGAGCGAGACGGTGGCACTGGGGGCCGCCTATGCGGCCGGACTCGGCGCTGGATACTGGCCGGACAAGGCGGTGCTTCGACAGAACTGGCAACTCGCCGCGGAGTGGCGTCCGACCATGTCCGCCGAGCGTCGGGCCACCGAGTTGGGACGCTGGCGCCGAGCGATCCGCCTGGCAAGCGAGTGGGGAATCCCACCCTCTGGCGAATCACCTACAGCGACGTTTACGTGACAGTCAGGCCTCGATTTTGTAACGTGGGCGGATCGTCCTTCCAAAAGAGAAAGCAGTGAGTCGGTAAATTGTCTGGTGGCCATCGCACGAATACGCCTGCTCGGACGCCTCCCGTCCTGGGCAACAAGGTCGTTTCGCGAGGCTTCGCAGCCGCCGTTATCGGCCTTGCCGTTGCAGCACTCGTTTCAGCAGGCGTTTGGGTTGCCAATGGCCAACCTCGATCATCCGAGCCGAGGACCGCGCTTCCGGCACCCGAACTCCTTGCTGTCGTCACGCCCGACGTGCCGCAACGTCTGGTGTGGATAACACCGCCGCCACCGTCGGCGCTACCCGTCGCCGCCGCTGTCGTCGGCCGCCCACCCTGTGAGACGACGCTGGCGGGCGCGCAGCCCCACGTAGCTCAGGTCGGCAACTTTCTGAGGACGGTATTCGGGATCTCCGACATCGGTGGCGCGAACGGCCGTGGTGGCAGTGGCGATCACGGTTCGGGACTTGCTCTGGACCTCATGATGTCCGACCCGGCGCTCGGCGACGCAGTCGCGAACTACGTGCTGGCGAACCAGGACGCCTTCAACGTCACCTACGTGATCTGGCAGCAGCGCTACAACGACGGCGGCGGCTGGTCGATGATGGAAGACCGCGGCAGTGCGACGGCGAACCACTACGACCACGTGCACGTCTCGTTCGCATCGGCCGCGGACATCAGCCTCACCTGCTGAGCGCTACCCCAATTCGAGGCTCGTAACGCCGAACACGTTGGCATAGTCGACGTCCGGTAGCGGCCCTGTGTACATCCGCGCAGTCTCGAAGGTCGGCTGCATGCCCGCTTCGGTGGCAACTGCGACCGCTGACCGGGTTCGATCCGGGATGTCGATTGCGATCGCCTCGACACCTGTTCCGGTAGCCAACGCCGAGAGCAGCGCAGCGGCAATGTCGGGCGACTCCGCATACAGCGGACCGACGCGTGCGGCCGCTCGAGACTCCCGCAGGACCCCGAAGCCGACAAGACTGCCGTCACGTACCGCTACCAGCGCAGCGCGCTCCGGGAGGGAGATCCAGGCCGCCAGAAAACTGTCGCGCGGTTCGGGAAAATGGCGCCGGTCGTACGCGGCGAGACGATCGAACGGCACAGAACGCGCGTCGACCAGGTCGACACCAGCTGGCGGGTCCGCAGGGCTCGGCCGACCTTCGTAGCGAATGTTGTTCCAGGCGTGGCGGAATCCCGACTTGCGATAGTTCTCCTGCTCGGCGACCACACCGTCCAACCCGACGTTTCGCCCGGCAAGTCGCGCCATCCCTGCGCGCCAGGTCTGGATGCCGTAACCCTGGCCACGCACCGTCGGCCTCGCAATGTAGAAGCCGAGAAAGCCGAGGCCGGCGCCGTATCGCACGACCGACATGCACGTCACCGGTTCGTCGTCCAGACGGCCGATCAGAAACGCGCCAGGATCGGTAGCGAAGAAAGCCTGAATGTCGGTGTTGCCCGGATTCCACCCCTCGTCGGCCGCCCAGTCCGCCATGTGGCGGACGTCGTCTGCGCTGCCGACACCGATCTCGAAACTCATGACGCCAACCCTATGAAAGTCGACAGGATTCGGTGGGTGAGGCCCCAGATGATCAAGGAGTCGTCCGGCGGTGGAGCGCCGGTTCGAAACTCCCATCCTGGCCACGGACCCACAATGCGGACGGGATGCCGAACCTGCGCACGGCGGTCGGACAGCAACGACAGAGGTACCCAGTGCGCGGCCGCCACCTCGGACGGATCAGGCGTCAGTGGTACTGCTTCGTCGACGACGAAGACGAGCGGTGACACAACACCTTTGAACATCCGACCACCGATGTCGTCGAGTCTGCCGACCGCCTCGCCGATCGTCACACCGACTTCTTCGAAGGTCTCACGCCGAGCGGTCGCTGCAATGTCGCCGTCGGCGGGGTCGGTCCGACCGCCCGGCAGCGCCGCATGCCCGGACCACGGATCGCCGCGGCGAGTCGACCGACGGATGACGATGAACTGCGGCTCCGGATCGACCGCAAGGACGAGTGCGGTCGCCGCATGCCAGTCGGCCTGGGGTTGCAGTTGCGGACGGTGTTCCGCGACGCGGCGCAGCGCTAGTTCGAGGTCCACGTTGGCACCCTACGACAGGTCTACCGGGGCCAACCCGTGTATGCCTCGGCGAGGTAGGTCGAGCCCGCGTCGGACTCGACGATCGAGCGCAGTTCGCCGAGCTGTCGCGCCACGTCGAAGTCGCTGGCGCCGTCGACACGGTGCAGCATCGTGGTCATCCAGTAAGAGAAGTGCTGCGCCTTCCAGACCCGGTCGAGGGCACGTGCCGTGTAGCCGTCGAGGGCATCCACATCGTTCTTCAGGATCGCGAGTTCCAAGGTCTCCGCGAGCACGCGCACGTCGGCGAGAGCAAGGTTGAGACCCTTGGCGCCTGTCGGCGGGACGGTGTGCGCGGCGTCGCCGGCCAGCAACAGATTTCCGTAGCGCATCGGTTCCTGCACGAAGCTGCGGAACGGCAACACGGTCTTCTCGAGGATCGGGCCCTCGACGAGCTGGAAGCCGTCCTCCCCCGCCAGTCTGGTTTGCAGTTGGTCCCAGATCTGCTCGTCGGACCAGCGATCGACGTCATCGGTTGCGTCGCACTGAAAATACATTCGCTGCACCGTGTCCGTGCGCTGGCTGATCAGAGCGAAACCTTCATCGGAGCGCGCATAGACGAGTTCCTCGGCGCTACGCGGCGCCTGCGCGAGAATTCCGAACCACGCGAACGGATACTCGCGAAAGTACTGTCGCCGCAGTGCTTCCGGAACCTCGCGTCGACAAATGCTCCGCGAGCCGTCCGCGCCGACGAGGTAATCGCATCGAATCTCGTGACGAGTCCCGTCCTCGTCGGTGAAGCGAATTCCCGGCGTCGATCCGGTGACATCGACGACGTGGGTGTCGGTCACTCCGAAACGGACATCGCCGCCATCACGAGCCCGTGCGTCCGCCAGGTCGATGAACACATCCGTTTGTGGATACAACCAGGTCGACGCACCAACCAGTGACTGAAAGTCGATACGGTGACTGATTCCGCCGAATCGAAGATCGATGCCCTTGTGTTCATGTCCCTCGACGAGGACCCGATCGGACACCCCGGTATCCACCAGCAGTCGCACGCTGTCACGCTCGAGAATGCCGGCTCGATGGGTGTGCTCGATCTCGGTTCGGGTTCGGGCATCGATCGCGATGGATCCGATGCCGGAAAGGGCGAGCAGGTGCGACAGCATCAACCCGGCCGGACCTGCGCCGACGATACCGACCGTTGTGCGGGTGATTGGCTGTTGATCCATGACGGATGTTCCTAGAGTTCGATGGTTCAGGACTGGTTGTCGTTACCGAGAACGGTTGCAGCCAAGGAGAATCCGTGGTTCGCCGCCGGAACGCCGCAGTAGATCGCGGACTGCAGAATGATCTCGCCGATCTCGTCGTGGGTGAGTCCGTTACGCACGGCGGCCGCGAGATGTAGTTCGAACTCCGACCAATGACCCCGCGCGATCAATGCGGTGAGGGTGATCGCGCTGCGCATCCGCCGATCCAGACCGGGACGTGTCCAGACCTCACCCCACGCGTACCGAGTGATGAACGACTGAAAGTCGGTGGTGAAATCGGTCTTTCGTGCCTCGGCCCGATCGACGTGGGCGGCACCGAGTACCTCCCGACGGGTCGCCATACCGGCGTCGTAGCGATCTTCGTCGTTCATTTCCTACCCTCTCCGGGGATGCGGTCGAACCGGTCGAGTATTCGGTCGGCGAACTCCACGCTCGACCCGAGATAGGTTGCCGGGTCGCGGTCTTCGCTGCCACGTTCGGCAAGCAACGCTTCGGCGGCCGCGGTTGCGCGCTGTGCCATCACGTCGAGGTGGACCTCTAGACCGGCGATCAGCTCCCGCGCCTGGCTGCTTGCTGTGACGGTGAGTTCGAGCAGCGTGCGCAGGGCATTCCACTCCGAATGCCAGGCGCCGTCGGGTCGTTCGTCGACGGCCTGGGCTGCCGCGAGGTGTAGCTGAGCACCGAGGAGTGGCGCTTGCAGTGCCGCATTGCGGACGAGAACACCGAGGACCGGGTTGCGCTTGTGTGGCATCGTCGACGATCCGCCACGTCCGACGACGACGCCTTCGCTCAGTTCACCGATTTCCGGGCGACCCAATTGTACTGTGTCGCTTGCGATCACACCTAGTGCGTCACAGGTGGTCACCAAGCAGTGCCCGATATCGGTGATCGGCGTGCGAGTCGTGTGCCAGGGTGCTCCGGGATCCCGCAGTTCGAGTGCGTCGGCGAAGGCGCGGGCCAGAATCAACGGCGACTCGGTCAATTCGCCTGCAAGAGACAAGGTTCCGGCCGCTCCCCCACATTGCGCTGGCAAACGATCGGCGCTGTTCCGGACGAGCTCCAGCGCGCCGAGCACCCCCGCCAACCAGTGAGCTGCTTTGAGCCCGAACGTGATCGGCACCGCGTACTGGGTCAAGGTCCGCCCGGCCATGATCGTATTGCTGTGCGCACGAACGAGACTTGCGAGATCCCTCGCCAAGGTGCATAGGTTGTCGCGGATTCGAGCCAACGCCGCTCGGGCGAGCAGCATCAGCGCTGTATCCAATACGTCTTGGCTTGTGAGGCCCCGGTGTACGAGCGCAGCAGCCGCCGGATCGGGCACCGCGGCGCGTAGACCTGCGACCAGTGCCACGACCGGGTTGCCAGCGGCCTCGGCGTCGACGACGAGTTGGTCGATGGCGGGTCGCCACTGTTCGGCGGTGACGGCCACGAGTTCTGCCTGCTGTCGGCTCGCGACACCAACTTTTGCGAGAGCGTCGAACCACGCCACCTCGACGTCGAGCATTGCAGCGACGAGCGCGTGATCGTCGACCAACCCGGCGGCGCGATGGCTTCCTGGGTGCAGCAGGTCCATGTCAGTGCTCGTGACCGGAGAAGGTGAGGAACACGGTTTCCTTCGGTCCCTGCAGGTGGATGTCGAAGCGCAGGTTGCCGTCGTCGGTGCGCGTTGCAATGAGCCCCGACCGGCGTTCGTCATCGAGACCGGCCAGTAAGGGATCGGCGGCTAAAGGGTCGTCGTGGCCCGGCACGTACACCCGGGTGAAGAGACGGTCGAGAAGGCCACGAGCGAACACGACGACGGCGAAGAACGGCGCCTGCCCCGCACTTGTCGGTCCTGGCTCGACAGTGCTGAACGAGTAGTCGCCCGCGGCATCGACAGCAGCCCGACCCCATCCGGTGAACCTGCCGTCGCGCCGCAGCGAACCGGGCACCGTCGGCACCACACCATCGGCATCGGCCTGGCGAATCTCGATCAGCGCATCCGGCACCGGAGTGCCGTCGCCGTCGAACACGGTGCCGTACAACTGGATCGCCGCAGGGTCGGCCGGCGACACAAGTTCGTGCCCGCGCTCGTACGGCAACGCATACCCGAAGAAGGGCCCGATGGTCTGCCCTGGCGTCGCGTTCACAACTCGTCCCTTTCCATCGGAGTCGAATGGCTACCGGTCAGCACGATGTCCCACCGGTAGCCGAGTAGCCATTCGTGCTCGGACAGTTCGTGGTCGTAGGTCGCGACCAGTCGGTCACGTGCGCTCTGCTCGGTGATCGCCTGATAGATCGGGTCGAGTCCGAACAGCGGATCACCCGGGAAGTACATCTGCGTGATCATTCGTTGCGTGAATTCGCTACCGAACAAGGAGAAATGGATGTGCGCCGGACGCCACGCGTTGGTGTGATTGCGCCACGGATACGCACCCGGCTTGATGGTGGTGAACGCGTAGTTGCCGTCGCTGTCGGTGAGGCAGCGCCCGACACCGGTGAAGTTCGGATCCACCGGCGCCGCATGTTGGTCACGTTTGTGGATGTAACGGCCTGCGGCATTTGCCTGCCAGATCTCGACGAGTTGGTGTCGCACCGGTCGACCGTCGCCGTCGATCACCCTGCCCTGCAATCGGATTCGCTCCCCGATCGGCTCGCCGCCGTGGGTGACGGTGAGGTCGGCTTCCAGCGGATCGATGTCGGCCTGCCCGAATACCGGTGCGACGAGTTCGACGCCCTCGGGATCGGCGTGCAGCAACTCTTTGGTCGGGTGGCGCAGCAGCGAACTTCGGTACGGCGCGAAGTCGATCCGCGGTTGCGGCCCGCCGGCGTGCGAATTCTGAAGTCGGGCAATCTCGTCGGAGATGTCACGCTGCGACGACAGCACCGGCATCCGGCTGGCAGGAGGAGCGCTCATGTCGAAGACGGTATCGATGTGGCTGCCGTCACGTCGAGCGTAGAATTTCACTGAGTGAAATCCGAGGAGGGTGCAGATGGCCGGCAACACCGGGCGACCAGGCGCAAGCGTCATCTCGCGGGCGCTTGCGCTGTTGTCGGCATTCGACCAACACCACCGCAGCTTGACCCTCACCGATCTCGCCGAGCGTGCCGAACTCCCGACTGCGACGGCATACCGCCAGGTCAACGAGTTGGTCGACGGCGGCGCACTGATCCGAAACAGTAACGGCGAGTACATGATCGGACGGATGATCTGGAACCTCGGCCTCCTTGCGCCCGTACAAACCGGGCTCCGCGAGGTTGCGTCGCCGTTTCTACACGACATCTATGCGGCCACCCGTGCAACCGTTCACCTTGCGGTGCGTGAAGGCGACCGCGTCCTCTACGTCGACCGCCTGTCGGGGCACGCGTCCGTCCCGGTCGTCAGCAAGGTCGGGTCCACACTGCCGATGCATTGCACCGGCGTAGGCAAGGTGTTGCTCGCGTATGCACCGGCCGACGTCCACGCCCGCGCTATGGCGGCATTGACGAGGGTCACGCCGTTCACGATCACCCAGCCGGTGCGGTTGAACGAACAGCTGAGCCGAATCCGCCGCGACGGCTATGCAACGACGATCGAAGAAATGACCCTCGGCGCGTGCTCGGTCGCGGTACCCATCACCGGCGGCATCGGCGGCGAGCCGAAGGTCATCGCTGCCCTCGGCATCGTTGTGCCTAGTCTCAAACGGGACCGGCCTCGCCTCACTGCCGCACTGCACGTTGCTGCACAGGGCATTTCGCGCAGTATGCCGGCTACGTGATTCGGGCAGGGACTGTCGCCAGCGCAACGACAGCGAGTAGCGCGGCAAGCGCGAAGCCGTAGAAGCCCCACGGGTAGGCGATCCCGGCGGTCACCATCGCACCGCCGATGGACGGCCCGACGATCGCTCCCACACGCCCGACTCCGGCAGCCATCCCCAGCGCGGTACCCCTGATCTGAGCTGGGTAGAGATGGCCGACGAAGGCGTAGACGAGCACCTGCGCGCTGAACACGAAAATTCCCGTCAGCAACACGGCCGCGTACACCAGCAGCGAGCTGTTCATCTTGATCGAAAGCAATGCGAGGAACACTGCCGCAAGTCCGAACCAGGCAAGCACGGTCGGCTTGTTGCCACGCGAGTCGGAGATGGCACCGGCAATGAGCAGGCCGATCACTGCGCCGACATTCAGCACGAGCAGCAGTCCGGTGCCCGCACGAATCGAGTAGCCTGCCTCGCCCATGATCTTCGGCAGCCAGGTGTTGAGTCCGTAGACGAGCAGCAGACCCATAAACGACGCCAACCACAGACCGATACTGACTCGCAGGTACACGCCCTTCACAACGTCGCGACTGCGGCTCACCGCCTGCGTTCCCGCAGGTGCGGACTTGGCCGCAAGGTAGGACTCGGATTCGGGGAGTTTCGCCCACATGATCGGCAGGGTCAGCAGACCCGCGACTCCGCCGATCACGAACATCGCCTCCCAGCCGTATGCCTCGATGACCCAGAGGCCGAGTAGCGCCGTCAGGACCGCGCCGACGTGATAGCCGGTCATCATTCGAGTCACTGCAGACCCGCCACGACCCGGACGCGCGAACTCCGTCATAAACGCGAGAGCGGTCGGCAGACATGCGCCGAGTCCCAGACCGGCGAGGAATCGCAGAGCGGTGAACGTTTCGACATTCGGTGCGAACGCAATCGCGATGGTCAGCACCGAGAAGGCCGCGATGCTGCTGATCAGGCTTGTTCGGCGACCGAATCGGTCGGCGAGTGGTCCGATGGTCACCGCCCCGATGCCGACGCCGATCAGTCCGACGGTCGATGCAACGGTCAGCGACGAGTCGGTGAAGCCGAGCGCGCCGGATTTCGAGAGTGTCGGGATGACGGCACCGAGAACGACCAGATCGAAGCCGTCCAACGCTACGGCGATCCAGCACAGCAGCGTCGGCCACATTGTCGAATCCGTTCGACCCGATTTCGCCGTACCTGTTTTGGGCAACTGGAGAGATGACATGGTCTAGACCGTGACAGGGACCACACCTTGCGGACCAGCGATCGATTTCACTGAGTGAAATCATGGCTCCGACCTAGTTGGATGGCTTCGGCACGTCTACTTCCCAGCGGGCACGTCGTTCGTCGTCGGATTGCTCCCACCACGGCGTACCCCGTTCGCCGAGAGCAACTTTCGTGGCCTGCACACCTGCGCGCGCCTCCGGCGCACCGTCCGTTCGTTTCACTTCTCGTCGCCACGCCATCAGGATCGAGCGCAACTCCGCATTGCGATCGTCCGGAATTGCCGGATCCGTCGCGCGCCAGCGCCGACCATTGACGACGATGTAGCGACCGTCCTCGGTGTGCTCGACGTCGGTGGCCATACCTTGCAGCCTGTCACAGCACGGCGCCTCCGCGACCTCCCGACGCTTTACAGCAGGCCAGCGATCTTGCATACTTCTGGACATCCGTCCAGTAGTGGCGGCGGCCACACTTGTCGAGCCGCTGCGAATCCGAAAGACATCAAACACCGTTATGACGACTCCCCCGCGCCCGCCGAAACAGGTCGCACAGATCGCGCCCGAGGCCTATCGCGTTCCCAAGCCTCCGGCGTGGATTCGTGTGGCCCGACCGATCGCAGCGGCACTGACCACACTCCCAACGCCGCTGCGGCGTTTGATCGGTGGCAGACAGATCGAGGTCGACGGACAAGCTCTGCATCCCGAGATTCAGACTGTTGTCAGGTTGCTCAATGCCGTCCCCGGACCGGACTTCACAGGCAAGTCGCTTGCGGACGGTCGGGCTACCCTCGACCTCGAGTCCTCCATCTTCGGCGGCGAACCGCTACCGGCCGATCTCGAGACAATCGCAATACCCACGGCCGAAGGTTCGATCAACGCTCGTCTCTACCGGCCGCCAGGCACCCGACCCGCAGGCCTCGTCGTGTTCTTTCACGGCGGCGGCTGGGTACTCGGCAGTCTCGACAGCCACGACACCACCTGCTCGTTTCTAGCGAACAAAGCCGGCGTCTGCGTCATGTCCGTCGACTACCGCCTGGCCCCTGAGCATCGATTTCCCGCCGGCGTCGACGATGCCGTCGCAGCATTCAGGTTCGCAGTCGAACACGCCGCCGATCTCGGCATCGATCCCGCCGCAATCGCGGTGGCGGGCGACAGCGCAGGCGGCAACCTGTCGGCCGTCGTCGCGCAAGTCACCGCAACAACCGGCGAACAGCAACCCGCGCTCCAGGTGCTCATCGTCCCCGTCACAGATTTGTCGGCCAAACGCCAGTCGTACCAATACTTTCGGGACGGCTTCTTCCTCACCGAAGCACACATGGATTGGTACAGGGAGCACTACCTGACCGACGCGGATCAGGCCCTCGACCCCCGCGTCTCACCTTTGCTTGCCGACGACGTCAGCGGAGTGCCGCCCGCCTATATCGCGGTCGCCGGCTTCGACCCGCTTCGCGACGAGGGCATCGCCTACGCTCGCAAACTCGAAGACGCAGGTGTCCCAACGACTCTGCGCGTACAGGCGGAACTCATCCACCCATTCACCGCAGCATTGCTGAGTGCGGCGTGCCGAGCGGCGACCGAGGAAATCGCGGTAGCAATACGCGCCGGACTTGCTCATGCCGCAGTGCCGGGCTCGGTGAAACGACGCTCGACGCGCTAGAGTTCGAAGTCTCGGGATGTCAGTTCGATACGAGGAGTGCCCGTGGTCGATATCACGCCACCAATCGAAGCAATACTCGCGTGGGTACGAAGGATGTTCGCCATCTGACGTCGCTCGTCGGCCGTCATCCCTTCGGGAACGTCGGATACTCGATTCCGGATAGGTATTGCACGGTCCGCACGACCTGGCACGAGTAGCCGAATTCGTTGTCGTACCAGACGTAGAGGATCGCGCTGTCGCCGTCGACGATCGCGGCGTTGGCGTCGATGATGCACGCTGCCCTCGATCCGATGAAGTCGCTGGACACCGCGTCGGTCGCAGCGGTGTAGTCGAGGTTGCGGCTCAGTGGACCCGACAGCGATGCCTGTCGAAGGTTCTCCAGCACTTCCTGTTTCGTGGTTTCGCGCTTCAGTTGCAAACTCAGGATCGCCACCGAGACATCGGGCGTCGGTACTCGAATCGAGTTGCCGGTTATCTTCGCCTTCAGGTCCGGGAGCGCTTTGGCGACGGCGGAGGCCGCACCCGTCTCGGTGAGCACCAGGTTGAACGGTGCAGACCGGCCACGGCGATCCGCACTGTGAAAGTTGTCCAGCAGGTTCTGGTCGTTGGTGAACGAGTGCACGGTCTCGACGTGACCGCGGGTAATACCGAACGCGTCTTCCATCGCCTTGAGCGGCGGAACGATGGCGTTGGTCGTGCAGGATGCGCACGAGAAGATCTGCTGCTCGAGATCTAGCGTCCGGTGGTTGACTCCGTGCACGATGTTCGGGACGTCGCCCTTGCCTGGCGCGGTCAGCAGTACCTTGGCGATGCCGGGACGCAGGTGTTTGGACAGCCCCTCGCGGTCGCGCCACTTGCCGGTGTTGTCGATGAGGATCGCATCGTCGATGCCGTATTCGGTGTAGTCGACGCTCGCGGGGTCGTCGCTGTAGATGAATTTGATGACGTTGCCGTTGGCGACGAGCACGTTGTTGTCTACGTCGACCTTGATCGTGCCGTTGAAGTGCCCGTGGATCGAGTCGCGCCGCAGCAACGACGCGCGTTTCGCCAGGTCACCTTCGCCACCCTTGCGGATGACGACAGCTCGCAGGTTCAACCCGTTGCCCGACCCGGCTTTTTCGATGAGCAGGCGGGCGACCAGCCGACCGATACGACCGAAGCCATAGAGGACCACGTCCCGCGGACCCTGCGGTTCGCTCTTGTTGTCGCCTGTGACCTCGTCGAGCGCAACGGCTGTGAAGTCGGGAACCGACAATCCACGCCCGTCGGCGCGATATGCCATCACCAGCAGACCGAGGTCGATTTTCGATGGTCCGAGGTCGAGGGCAGCGAGCGCCTGCAGGAACGGAAAAGTCTCGTCGACCGACAACTCCTCGCCACCGACCTGGCGCGCGAAGCGGTGGGTTCGGAGGATGCTGATAACCGACTTGTTCACCAGAGACCGACTGTGCAGCAGGATCGTCACACCCTTGGTGCGGTGCAGAGCACCGATGACTGGAATCATCGCCTCCGCGATTGCTTCCTGCTCGTTCCAACGGGTCAATTCTGGGGAGGTCAACCAAACATCCTTGGGGTCGAATTCGGGGCTACTGAAGATACGAGGATATCGGAGTGAGCTGTAGTCGATAGTGTGTGTTTGCTCTCGGATTCCGAGCGGCAACGCACACTTTCTCGGGGTCACTCCCAGGCAGCCCCGACGATGTCTCGGAAACGCGCTGCGGGAGCAGACAATTGCCGATCGGCACGCCAGGTGAGACCGATCGTGCGTCGTGCACCATCGGCGCTGATTCGGATACCTATCGTCCCCGACGCACCGGCGGTCGGCTCGGGAACGATCGCGACGCCGAGCCCTGCCGCTACCAGACCTTCGATCGTCGCAAGGTCCTGACTCTCGAAAGAAACATCGGGGACGACGCCTGCATCGCCGAGGAGCGCATCGACGTGGCTGCGGAAGCCGAAACCCAGCGGCGTCATGACGAACTGATCACGGGCAACCTCGTTGAGTCGCAGCGCCTTTCGTGTCGCGAAGCGGTGCCCCGGCGGAACGATCAGTACCAATCGATCCTCTTGCAGGGCGTGCCAGCCGAAGTCCCCCGGTGGCCTTCCCGATGTGATCGCCAGGTCGACTGCCCCCGAATCCAGATCGAGCAGAATATGGTGCCCCGGTTCCTGTCGCAGCACGACCCGAATTCGGGGCGCTTCGTCCCGAACCGTACGCAGCACCGCCGGAACCACCGACGTGGCAATCGAATCCAGGAACGCAAGCCGAGCGACGCCGGTATCGGGATCCAGAACGGTCTCGAGGTCACGGAGCAACTGCTCGTATCGTGCGGTGACATCGCGCGCCGCCGCGACGACGATCTCCCCCACCGGCGTGATGTGGATGCCGTCCGTCGACCGCTCGAATACTCGAGTGCCCAGCTCGGTCTCCATCCGAGCGAGCGCGCGCGAGAGCGTCGGTTGGCTCGTTTCCAGAATGGCCGCGGTGTCGGTGACGTGGCCGTACTCAGCAAGGGCTACGAGCCAGTCGAGATCGCGAATGAACACGGTCCGATCATACGTCTGACGTATCGACATCAGCAGTCATGCGCATTGGACGTATGACGACTGCAAGCGGACCGTCGACGTGTGACTGCGATCATGCGAGCGGAGACCGGCGAGGGCTACCTACCCGGCACAGCCGACTATCGCCGAGTGATGGCGTCGCTGTTCGTGGCAGGCGTTGCAACCTTTGCCCTGCTCTACAGCACGCAGGCAATCCTGCCCACACTCAGCGCGGAGTTCGGAGTCTCCTCCACCGCAGCCACGCTCACCGTCTCACTGACCACTTTGGGCCTCGGCGTCGCGCTGCTGATCACCGGTCCGCTGTCCGACATCGTGGGCCGCACCCGACTTATTCAGCTGTCGCTCACTGCGTCCGCGCTGATCGGTACCGCAGGCGCGCTTGCACCCAATTGGTCGACTCTGCTCACCTTGCGGCTTGTGGAAGGCGTTGCACTGGCCGGACTTCCGGCTGTCGCGACGGCCTACCTTCGTGAGGAACTGCACCCGTCGACCCATGCGCGCGCCGCCGGGCTCTATATCGGCGGCACTGCGTTCGGCGGGATGGTCGGCCGGCTGCTGACAGGCTCGGTCGCCGATGTAGCGGGCTGGCGCTGGGCGCTCGCCGCGACCGGCATCCTTGCTGTGGTGTGCGCTCTTGTGGTGCGCGCGTTGCTGCCGCAGTCCCGTCGGTTCGTCTCGACCGGCTCGGGCACGCGGACTGCACTGCGTTCGACGCTGCGGGCAGCGTCGGACCCCGCGCTAGTGCTGCTGTACCTCATCGGGTGCGCTTCGTCGGGCGCCCTGGTTGCCGTATTCAACGTGCTCGGCTTCCGTTTGTCCGGTGCGCCTTTCGATCTCGGACCGAGCGCGGCGAGCCTGGTGTTCCTCGTCTACCCACTCGGCTCGCTGAGCGCGATGTTGTTCGGACGCATTGCCGACAGCATCGGTCGCCATGCCGTTCTCCCTCTCGGCGTCGCCCTCGCGGTGGCCGGAATACTTGTGACCGGTCCAGCCACGTTGCCTGCCATCGTGGTCGGGCTCGGTCTGTTGACCGCCGGCTTCTTCGCGGTTCACGGCATCGCGAGCGGCTGGGTTCCTGCCCGCGCGCACGCCGCGGGAATCCCCACCGGGCAGGCGGCGTCGCTGTATCTGTTTATGTACTACCTCGGCTCGTCCGTCTTCGGGAGCCTCGGCGGCAACGCCTGGAGTGCCGACGGGTGGCCGGGCGTCATGATGCTGTCGCTCGCGCTGTTCCTGGTGACCGCACTGTGCGCACTCGCCATGCGAAAGCGCCGAACCTAATCGGCGGGGTGTTGTTGTGTCGGTGTGCCACCGATGAGGTCGTCCCAATGTCTCCGCACGGGCGCCCACCTGTGATCGAAGGCCGCGGCTCGCTGCCGAGCGCGCGCGAGCTTCGTCGTCGAGTAACGCCACCGCGCCCATGGCGACGTCGGCCGTGCCAGCCTGACCGCAGCGATCCAGGTGATCGGCGAAACGAACATCCCGAGCAGTGCAGTCGGATATTTGCCTTTCAGCGCGGTCACCGCAACAAGGACGAAGTTGACCGACAGCGCGGCCATGACGCCGATGCGTGCAGCTACGTCGGCATCGGCAAGACCCTTCACGTCGACGGGCGACAGTCCGAACACCGCAAACCCGATGCACGCCGCCGCGAGGGTGACCATGTTCACCGACAGCTGGCCTTCTTGTGACCAGTACACGTCCTGCAGTCGAAAGATCATCGCGAACTCGTCGAGCACAAGTGACGAACCCATGCCGACAAGGACGGCCGCGAGGTAGGTCCAACCGGACAGCGGCGGCGCGCCGACTGCTGCGAAGCCGCCGACAATCAGCAGGATCACCCCTGGCGTGGAGTGGTGCATGTGCACGCCACCGCTACTGAGGTTGTGAAACGGTCCCTTCCCCGCGCGGATCATTCGGGTGATCGTGCGGGTGGCAAGGAAGGTGACGACGAATACGACGAAACCGACGAGCAACGGCCCCTTGTGTCCGTCGACAACGTCGCTGTGCCACCAATTCTGCAACCACTCCATGACGGCGATGATAGGCAGCGCAGTCAGCGCGGCTCTGTCGCGGATTCACCCGACCATCGCCGGTAGGCGTCGACCGCGCTCGGCAGCGTCATAAAGATGCGCTCTTCACCGATCTTGTCGATCATTCCCGCCGCAGCCAGCGAGTTGCGAAGGTCCTGTTTCACGCGCGCGAGCCCGAAAACGATGCCACGATCGACGAGTTCGGTTCGCAACTGATCCAATGCGTCCAAAGCGGTGAGATCGACTTCGACGTTGGCCTCCACATTGGCGACGAACCACCGTGCGGGGTCGGGAGATTCGTCGACCGCCTGTAGCGCGCGACGACGGAAGTTGTCCGCGTTGGCAAAGAACAGCGGGGCGTCGTAGCGGTAGATGACCAGGCCGGGTATCGCCGCCGCATTCGGGTAGTCGTCGATATCGTGCATACCGCTGATGCCCGGCACGTAGCCGAGAATGCCGTCGTGCGGTCGAGCAACACGGCGCAGGAGGTCCAGGATCGACAGTGCAACAGCGACCGCGACGCCGTACAGGACGTCGAAGGTCAGCACCGCGCACGTGGTGAGTAATGCCAACAGCAGTTCGCTGAGGCGAAAATGCGCGATACGACGAAACTCTGCGATGTCGATCAGGCGCGTCGCGGCGTACATGACAAGGGCGCCGAGGGCGGCGCTCGGAAAGATTGCCAGCACACCACGGGCTGTGAAGATTGCGAGCAGCACGGTCACCAACGCAACGAGCGAGTACAACTGCGTCCTGCTTCCGAGCGTGACACCGATCGCCGTTCGAGATCCGCTGCTGCTCACCGGAAAACCCTGCAACAGACCGGCCGCGACGTTGCCTGCACCCAGTGCGCTCAGTTCGACATTGGGATCGATCTCGTCGCCGGTGCGTGCTGCAAAAGCACGAGCAGTCAATACATTGTCCGAAAACGCAACTATTGCGATACCGACGGCGGGCAGCAGCAAGACCTTGAGATCGTCGAACGGCACCCCGTCGAGGCCCGGTACCGGGAGACCACCCGGGATCTCACCGACGACCCGAATCCCGCTCTCCTGCAGTGAAAACAGTGCCGTGATTCCAGTCGCCGCCAGAATTCCGATCAATGGTCCGGGTAGCTTCGGCGACAATTTCGCCAGTCCGAACAGGCTGGCAAGTACGCCGGCTGCGAGCGCAACGGTGGGCCAGTGCACCCGATCGAGTTGAGTGAAGAAGGACTCCAGCTCAGCTCCGAACGACCTTCCCTGCACAGGGATTCCGGTGACTTTGCCTATCTGGCTGGAGATCATCATGCAGGCAATACCGGCCATGTAACCGACGAGGACTGGCTTCGACAGCAAGTCGGCGAGCAGACCCAACCGAGCCAATCTGGCAACCAGACAGATCACACCGACCAAGACGGCGAGAACCGCTGCGAGTGCTGCGTATCGATCCGGATCGGCAGCGGCGATCGGACCGAGAACAACAGCGGTCATCAACGCCGTCGTCGACTCGGGACCGACCGACAACTGCCGCGACGACCCGAGGACGGCGTACAGCACGATCGGCCCGAGCGTTGCCCACAATCCGACCACCGGCGGCAGACCAGCGACCGTCGCGTACGCCATCACCTGCGGAATCAGATAGGCGGCGACCGTGACGCCTGCGACGATGTCGCCGCGCAACCAACTGCGTTGATAACCCTGGAACTGCGCAAAGCCTGGTGCCGCCCGCTGCCATTGCATATCGGCAGGATCCCCTACTACGACCCGTTCCGCTATGACCCCGACGATTCGGGCAGGTTGTTCAGCGTCGAAGTGATAAAACTCCTTCCATGGCTGAACGCGTCACCTTCCCGAGCTCTACCGGCCCCCTGCTTGGCGGCATCATCGATCGCCCGGCAGGCGAGATACGGGGCTGGGGTGTCTTCTCGCACGGATTCACCCTCGGCAAGGACTCCCCCGCATCGGCGCGAATCTGTAAACAGTTGGCAGCGGACGGAATTGGCATGCTGCGCTTCGACGCTCTCGGACTCACCGATTCCGAAGGAGACTGGGGTGACGGTTCGTTCACGGTCAAAGTCGACGACGTAGTCAAAGCGTGCGAGTTCATGGCCGAGCGTGGCACGCCGGCCGACATCCTGATCGGTCACTCGTTCGGGGGCGCCGCGGTGATCGCGGCCGCGAGGCAGTCACCCGCCGTACGCGCGGTCGTCACCGTCTGTGCGCCCGTCGATCCGTCACATGCCGAGAAGCAGTACGACGCCGTCGTAGACCGGGTGCTGTCCGAGGGCAGCGCCGAATGGCTGGTCGGCGGACGCAAACTCACTCTCAAAAAGGCTTTTGTCGAGGACGTCCGCAACGCGCAACTGAAAGAGAAGATTCGTGGCCTGCATCTGCCGCTTCTGATCCTGCACTCACCTACGGACAACACCGTCGGCATCTCGAATGCGAGTGAGATCTTTCAAACCGCCCGTCACCCAAGAAGTTTTGTATCGCTCGAAGGATCGGATCACTTCCTCACCAAGCCCGGTCAGGCCAAACGGGCGGGTCGCATCATAGGCGCGTGGGCAGATCCCTACCTTGGTCCGAACGGCACCTGAGACAACCACTCACCGATCGCAGCCGCCGCCAGACTCGAGCCGGTGGGCGCACCGGGGGCGATCGGGCCGCCGAAGTGTGTACCTGCCACTCGGACGGAGGTCTTGTCACTCGCACCGAGCGCGCCGAACATGGCGGCGGCATCCTCCGGGAAACATGCTTGGTCGCCGGTCAACTCGATGAAAAGCGATGGCACCGTGACCCCTGGTGCGCAGCGAACGAAGTCCGCGTTGGTACTCAGTGCCGACCAGGTCGACAGCCAGGCGTCGGGCGTCGACAGCCGTCCGAAGCCGACAAGTCCGTAGTTCGTCAGATCCGGTCGACGTCCGAACAGCGACCCGTAGGGCCGCTCGTTCGCGCTGAGTGACAGATCGGTGAATCGGAGGTCCGCGTCGGTGCGGTAGACGGTCAGCACACGTGGCGCCAGCGACGCACGACGATCACCAGCGTCCCCCGAAGCCTTGTACCGGTGACGCGCCGCAGCGGCGTTCGACACTCTTGCACGCGCGATTTCGTCCAATCTCGCGATCCGGTCCCGTTGAGCTGCGCGATAGGCGGTGACAAAATCGGCTGAGTAACTGGAGCTTTCGGGCGGTTCGGCGTAGCCGTTTGCTGGGCTGAACGGGTCGAGTTCCTTAGTGACGGAGAGCGGATCGCTCTCGTCAGCTACCGACGGATCGATCGAACGCAGTAGCAACGCGCCTTGGCCCGGATGTGGGGCCATGAAGATCGCGGCGCCGGGAAGTGGCAGGTCTGCACCACCGAGGTCCACCGGGCGGCCCGCCGGCGTTCGAGTGAGCCGTTGCGCCGCAGGTAGTCCCGCCTGCTGGTGGTAGAACGCGAACAGCGTTCCGCCACCCGAATGGCCGAGACTCACGCCGGGCTCGAAGCCGTGGTCGCGCAGAAACACCTGTCCTGCAGCCACATCGAGCAGCGCCTGCTCGTGCACAAGCGCAATGTCGTTGTTCACCGAGCGGGTCCCCTGCGTCCACACCGCGAATCCGCGGGCCAGCAGTTCGGGAACGAGCACATGATGCGTCAGGTCCTGCCGAGGATGCATCAAACTCACCACCGTCTGCGCGCCCGGCACGGTACGCAGGACACCGGTAACTTTCGCGCCGTCGTGAGTGTCGAGTTCGTGGACACTTGTCACCGTGTTCGCAGGCACCTCGGCCGATTCGATATACCGACCCGCGCCTACTCGCTCCGCAGTGTCGGTCATCGTGGCTCTATCCGCATGGCGTCTTTGTCCCACTGGGTAATTCGCGAGTTCAACAATCCGGCGATACAGCTGTACCAGACCGCGTGCCTGCAGCCGGTCGATCGGCGGTCGATCACGATCGCCGACTCCGAGCTGATCCGAAAGTACGGACCTACTCGGTCGATCGTCACCGCCGCGTCCTTGTCGGCTACCGCGGCGATGGACGTGTTCTCGGGTACGTCGAGCAGGAACATCGTTGTCATCGGTTGGCCAACTCCCATGCCCCCGCGGTACGCTCGACGATCAGCTCGGCCTTGCGAGCAAGCAGCGCCCCCATGCTCACGTCGGGTCCGCCGACGATCTCGACGAGCGCGTCGATGGTCAGGTTGGCGTCGAGATCTTCCTGCGGCGTCACCGGTCGCATCGCTCTGGTGAACTCGATCATGTACCCGTTGGGATCGTGGGTGTAGATCGATTCGATCGTCTCGTGCTGGATCTGCATTTCGACGGGCCACGAGCTGCCGTCGAGCCGCCGCCGGTATTCCATCAGGTCGGCCTCGCTGTCGACATGGATCGCGAGGTGCCGAGATCGAATGAACCAGATCGGGACCTCTGCTTCGAAACGTGAATACGAATCACCCTGCGGTCCACCAGCGAACGGTGCTGTGCCGAAGTAGTAGAAGAACGCGAGGCGGTCGTCGTTGCCGATGTCGAAGAAGAAGTGGATGAAGTCCGGATGCTTGTCGGGTCCCCAGCCGGCCGCGCAAATCGAGTGCACGACAGGGAATCCGAGTACGTCTCGATAGAACTTCACCGTCGCGGCCGGGTCGAACGTCGGATAGGCGACGTGGTCGACACCGCGCACTGTGTGCTGCATCGTGTTTCCTTTCTAGGCGATTACGGACGCAACGTCGGCGCGAAGCAAACTGCCCGCGCCCGGAATCGTCACTGGCAGTTGCAAACTCCTCAGGAGGCTGTAGGCGCCTGCGGTGGCCGCGGACAGGACGGGGACTCCGAACTCCTGCTCCGCGGCATCGACCAAATCGAGGGACGGCATCTGTACACAGGCAGAGATGACAAGGGCGTCCACTCCGGTGAGGTCGAGTGACCTGGCTGCCGCCATAACCCGATCACCGGGTATGCAGCCGACCTCGGCGTTGTCGGCGACGTCGAGCGCTCGCCAGTCGGCCACCACGAAGTCTTCGGCCTCGAGATACTCCACCACCTTCTCCGCGAGCGGACGAACGTACGGGGTGACGATCGCGATCCGCGTCGCGTCGATCGCACGAAGCGCCTCGACGAGTGCGCCCGCACTGGAACGAATCAGCGCGGGCGAGCCACCGGTCGCCAGTTGCTCCGCTACCGAACTCTCGACACGCTGGTGCTCACCGGGTCCGCCGACCATCAGCGCGACGAGGCACGCGTAGAGAATCACCTCGGGTGAGGCATCCGCAATCTCCAACACACACCGCTCCCGCTGCGCGTTCATGGCGGCAAGCTGCGCAGGCGACACCGTGTGCATCCGCATCCTCGTCGAATGAAACGAGAACTGCGCCAATGAATGTCGACGCAGGAGCTCAGGCAGCTCCGTCTCGACGGTGACGTTCGAGCTCGGTACAACGAGCCCGATCCGGTGCAAGGTCATCCGCTCTCCTTCTTGTTTACGTACACGACAAGTATTCGACGCTTGTGTCGATTCGTCAAGGCGCAAAGTCGCTCACAATTGGGTATTGACATATTTTCGGCCTCGTCGAATACTCGACGCAGACGTAAATCAAACGGCGCAAGGAGTGCACTGCCATGGGTTATGTGATCGGTGTGGACGTCGGTGGCACGTTCACCGATGCAGTTCTCGACGACGACGCCGGCACCATAGTCGCGGCCAAGGCGCCGTCGACACCGCCGGACTATTCACGGGGCGTACTCGACGTCCTCGAAGCGCTGGCAGCTCAACTCGGCGCTCCCGTCGAGGAGATGTTGGCCAACACCCATCACATCGCACACGGCACGACGTCGTCTCTGAACGCGCTGGTGATGGGCAACGTGCCGCCGGTCGGCTTCCTCACCACGAAGGGCCACCGCGACTCGATCTACATCATGAACGTCGAGGGCCGCTACCTCGGTAGCTCTCCCGAGGAACTACAGAACGTGATGGGGCAGAGCAAGTCCCACGGTCTGATCCCCAAGAAGCATGCGCTCGAGGTGACCGAGCGGCTCGACCGCGACGGAAACGTCGTCGTCGCACTCGACGAAGACTCCGCGCGCGAGTCGATCCGAACCCTGCTCGCCGACGGTCTGCAGGCAATCGCCGTCTCACTGCTGTGGTCGTTTCGAAACCCGGTCCACGAGCAACGGATTCGCGAGCTCGTCCACGAAATCGACCCGACGATATTCGTATCGCTGTCGAGCGAAGTCAGCCCGCGCATCCGCGAATTCGCCCGCAACGCAACAACAATCATGAGCACACAGATCGGTCCCGGCCTACGGGACTACCTCGGCTCGTTGGAAGCAAAGCTGCGCGAACGTAAACTGGCGGGTCCGCTGCTGGTGATGCAGAGCAACGGTGGCGCTGTCGCAGCAGCCGAAGCCCCTCGCAACGCCATCAGCACCGTTGGGTCGGTACTCACCGGTGGCGTTGTCGGCGCGGTATCGCTCGGCAAACAACTCGGACACCGCAACATCATTGCGACCGACGTAGGCGGCACCACGTTCCTCATCGGACTCGTCGTCGACGGCGAACCCGTCCGCGCCAGCAGCACCGTCATCAACCACCATCCGATCAACGTGCCGACACTGAAAGTGCACGCAATCGGCTCCGGCGGCGGCGCGATCGCACGACTCGACTCGGGCGGCAACCTTCAGGTCGGGCCGCACAGCGCACAGGCGGTCCCCGGTCCGGCTTGTTACGGGCAGGGCGGCACCGAGCCGACCAACACCGACGCCAACCTTGTACTCGGAATTTTGCCCGAACGCGGACTGCTCGGTGGTCGCAAACCACTGGACAAAGAACTTGCCCGCGAGGCGATCCGGACCAGAATCGCAGAGCCGCTCGGCCTTTCCATCGAAGAGGCGGCAGCCGCGATCTATGCGGTGCAAAACGCGCAGACCGGCGACCTACTCCGAAAGACGGTCGTCGAAGCCGGCCACGATCCTCGCGACTTCGTCCTCTACGCCTTCGGCGGTGCAGGCCCAGCACACTGCGCTGCCTATGCCGCGGAAGTCGGCGTTCGCGAAGTGATCGTCCCTCTCGGGCAGGTCGCGTCCGCGTTCTCCGCCTACGGCCTCGCTTCGTCGAACATCGTTCTCGCCGCCGAACTGTCGGACCCCGGCACGATGCCGATGGATCCACTACGTGCCGCACGGAACTTCGACCGGCTCGAATCGCAAGTGCGAGAACAGCTCGATCGGCAGGGACTGACCTACACCTCCGTGCAGATCGAACGTGAAATCGACATGCGGTTCGCCATGCAGCTCGCGGAAGTCGCAACACCACTCCCCGACGGTGCTCTCGACGCAGCTGCCATCGCGCACGCCTCGGACCTCTTCGAACAGAAGTACGCCGACTTGTATGGCGCCGGAAGCGGTTTCCGTGAGGCAGGCATTCAAGCGATCACCTTCCGCGTCCGGGCAACGGGCATTCTCCCGTTCTCGCCTGCACTACCCGAGCTCAAGTCGGCCGACTCCACCGACGCCTCCGCCGCGCGGCTCGGCAGCCGAAAAGTGTGTCTCGACAACGCTCACGGTTACGTCGATACCGACGTGTACGACTACAGCAAGCTACTCGCCGGGCACGTGCTGTCAGGACCCGCAATCGTCGAAGTACCGACCACAACCGTTGTCGTGCCGCACAACACCACCGGCACAGTCGACCGCCTCGGCAACCTCAACATCGTCGCGAAGTAGGAGCACCCAACAATGACTCTGTTACCCGTCGCGGACCTTCCCTCCGCTCCTCGCTCGTACCTCGCTGCGATGCTCACGAAGGACCTCGACTCATGACTATGGCAATTCCAGGCTCCGAAATCTTCGCAAGCCGACCCGTCGATCCCGACGAACTCCACCGCTCGCTCCCGCCGTCGTTGCCTGCACATACCGTCACCCAGGAGCAGATCGACAACATCGACCCGCTCACCTACGAGGTGGTGCGGCACCGACTCTGGTCGGTCACCGAAGAAATGGGCGAAGCACTCAAGCGGATGTCGGGGTCCCCGATCGTCACCGACGCCAACGACTTCGACTTCGCAATCTGCGACGAGGTCGGTCAGGAAGTGCAGGTCGGCCTCTACAACACGATGTTGGTCGGTGCCGTAGACCTCGCCATTTACTGGACCCTGCAGCACCGCGCAACCAATCCGGGCATCGCCGAAGGCGACATGTTCCTGTGCAACGACCCGTGGGTCGGTGGCGGGCTGCATCAGAACGACGTCATCGTCTACCAGCCGGTCTTTCACGACGGCAAACTGTTTGCATGGACCAGCGCGATCTGCCACGAACCGGACCTCGGCGGTGTCGGGCTCGGCTCGTTCTCCCCCGCCGCGCAGGACGTCTTCTCCGAGTCGCTGCCGACCCCGCCGATAAAAGTGATGCGTGACAACGTATTACAGGCCGACGTCGCCGACGCCTGGGTACGGCGATCGCGGGTACCGATGTTGGTGGGCCTCGACCTGCGCGCCAAGATCGGCGCAAACACGGTTGGCCGCAACCGCTTGCACGCGGTCATCGAGCAGTACGGCGCCGACACCGTCAAGGCGGTCATGAAGCGCATGATGTCGGATGCGGAACATCGACTGCGCGACAAGCTCACCGGCCTACCCAACGGAACTTGGAAAGCTACCGGGTACCAGGACCAGTCGCATACAGGCGACCGCGGACTGCACAAGATCACCGTCGCAATGACCAAGCAGGCCAACCACCTCACGTTCGACTTCACCGGCACCGACAAACAGGTCGGGGTCATCAACTGCACGTACGCAGGAATGCGCGGCGGCGTCATGCTCGCACTGCTGCCGATCCTCGCGGGCGACATCCCGTGGTCTGCCGGCGGATTGATGCGCTGCTTCGATCTGATCTCCGAAGAGGGCACGATCAACAACGCGACGTATCCCGCTGCTGTGAGCCGCGGTCCCATCGGTCCCGCGTGGTTGACCGGAACGCTTATCGCCGAATGCCTTTCGCAGATGCTGGATCGCTCTGTCGATCTCGGCAAGAGTGTGCAGGCGGCGTGCTGCGGCACGTGGGACACAGCGGTCATCGCGGGCCTCGACGAACGCCCGGAGACTCCGGTGCCATTCCTCAACATCCTGATGGAACCGATGGCAGGCGGATACGGCGCACGCCCGACCGCCGACGGTATGGATACGGGCGGGCTGTTCTGCATCCCGATGGGACGCGTCCCCGACACCGAGATGACGGAATTCCTCTACCCCGTACTCACACTCTGGCGGCGCGAAGAACCCGACTCGGGTGGACCTGGTCGGCACCGCGGTGGTGTGAGCGCGTCTGTCGCGATCACTCCGTACGGCACCAGTCTGCCGATGGGCCTGGTACTCGCATCCGCCGGAAAGGCTGTGTCGCAGAACAACGGTCTATCGGGCGGCTATCCCGGAAACACCGGCGTCGACATCCTGGCGCGCAACAGCGGCGTCAACGAACTGTTCGCTGCCGGATCGATACCGGCGACCCTCGACGAACTCGACGGCGCCCGCGAACTCGGTCCCTGTTATGCCGAGAGTTACGTCGCGCCAGGCGAAGTGCTGTACATGCACTGGCAAGGCGGCGGCGGGTACGGCGATCCGCTGCTTCGTGACCCCGATGCTGTCGCCGCCGACGTCCGCGAAGGGCAAGATAACGGAGGCCGCGGCGGAATCGGTCTACGGAGTTGTGCTCGGCGACGATTCAGCGACCCGCACGAAGCGGACGGCGAAACGCCAACAGCGCAAGGATCGTTCGACCGGATTCGTCACCGATGCACCGACCATGGACCTGACCGGCGCTCGCCGACTCGACGACAACCTCGCCGAAGTGACTGTCGGCAGCATCCATGTCATCGCGTGCACACACTGTGGGCGTCTGCTCGGCGACGAAAGAAGCGACACCCAGCTCCAACTGGCCCGCTACGACGGTCCGTCGTCGGAGGCAGGTCCGCAGGTGACGTCCGATCCGACCGAGTACGTCGACGCTCCGGTTGTGTTCCGCCAACTTTGCTGCCCAGGATGCTGGACGGCGTTCTACTCCAGCATCGTTCCCGCCGATCACCCCAACCATGCGCTCGATCTGGCGCGCCTCCTCCCAGCAGCGCCGGTGACGACGTGAGCAGATCCGATTGGGACGGCCGTCTCGTTCCCTATCCGAGCGACCGTGCCGATGCCTACCGCTCGAGCGGAGCATGGAGCACCCTGACCACCGGACGGCGGCTCCACGGCGTCGCCGTCCGGTTCCCAGATCGCCCGGCGGTCATCACCGCCGACGCGACGATCACCTACGCCGAACTCGACAGGCGAACCGATCTGCTCGCCGCGGGTCTCGCCGAACGTGGGCTGCGGCCGCGTGACCCTGTCCTCTTTCAGCTGACGAATCGGCTCGACACCGTCGTCGCCTGGTACGGGTCGATCAAGGCGGGAGTGATCCCCGTCGCGACGCTCGCCGCCCACCGGGGTCACGAGATCGGTCAGATCAGCCGAAAGGTCGGGGCAGTAGCGCATTTCGTCGATTCGAGCGTCGTCGGGCTTGTGGAATTCGCCCGCAACCATGCGGTGGGCCACCCGACGATCCAGCACGTCCTCGTCGCCGACGAGCCGATCGGCGCCGACATCGATCCCGGGTCGGCGCGAACGCTGGTCGAGCGAATCGACCGGGGAATCGATCCTGCAGACGTCGTAGCCTTTCAGCTGTCCGGCGGAACTACGGGCGTCCCCAAGGTAATCCCCCGCATCCATGCCGAGTACTGGAACAACGCACAGCTGTACGCGCAGCGCCTCGGTTGGGACGAGAACACCGTTGTCGCGCACCTCATTCCGATCGTCCACAACGCCGGGATCTCCTGCGGACTGCACGCGGCGCACTCGGTGGGCGCGTGTCTCGTGCTCGCCACTCCTGACGCGCCGAGCGCGTTCCAACTGATGGCGCAATCGCGTGCAACCGACGTACTGATAGGCCACGGCCACTATCAAGCTGTGCAATCGCCCTCGTTCGAGCAGGCCCGGACGCACCTTCGACACGTAGTGCTGTCCGGCGCGAAGGTCAGTCCCGACCTCTTCGAACACGTACAGGCAGGTGGTGTGTGGGCGGGGCAGTTGTTCGGTATGGCGGAGGGCATGTTTCTCGCGTCACCACCGGACTCGCCCGCCGAAGCCCGGCAGACCACTGTCGGAACGCCGATCAGTGTTCACGACGACATCCGGATACTCGAGCCGGGAACCGAAGACGTTGTCGCTGACGGGACTATCGGCGAACTCTGCTGCCGTGGTCCGTACACGATCGTCGGCTACTTCGACGCGCCCGACCACAATCGCACCGCCTTCACGTCGGATGGCTTCTACCGCACCGGCGACCTCGCCGCGATCTCCCTGATCGACGGCGTTCGGTACGTTTCCATCGAGGGTCGGATCAAAGATGTGATCAATCGTGGCGGCGAGAAGATAAACGCCGAAGAACTCGAAGCACTCCTCATCCTGCATTCCGGCATCGCAAGTGTGGCCGTTGTAGCAATGCCGGATCCTCGTCTCGGCGAAAAGACCTGTGCCTACCTGGTTTCCGCGGACGGCGAGCGGTTGTCGATCGAGGAGGTCCGCGACCACCTCGCACGCCTCGGCGTTGCAAAATACAAGTGGCCGGAACGACTCGAGTGGATCGACGAGCTCCCCCGAAGCAATGTCGGCAAGGTCGACAAACGGCTGTTACGAACCGACATCGCCACGAAAGTGACGGCTGATCTTGCGGTGAGCGGTGAAAACTATGCGACTCGATAGTGTCGCCGTGCTC
Source organism: Antrihabitans stalagmiti (assembly GCF_016482825.1). Taxonomy (GTDB): domain Bacteria; phylum Actinomycetota; class Actinomycetes; order Mycobacteriales; family Mycobacteriaceae; genus Antrihabitans; species Antrihabitans stalagmiti. The sequence continues at coordinate 887,380 of NZ_JAEMNV010000001.1, forward strand.
GGCGGCGGGCCAGGAGGCCTCTACGCCGCGCGGTTGCTCAAGCTGCGGCACCCTGACGCCGATGTCGTCGTCTACGAACAGGGTTTGCCCGACAAGACATTCGGCTTCGGAGTCGGGTTGGCGTCGCGGACGCAGCGCAACTTGCGCGATGCCGACTCAGCCTCCCTGGACGCCATCATCGAGGTCGCGTACTCCCATGAAATGTCGATGCAGGTGGGTGATCGCATCGCGCGACTAGCGCAGCGCAGCCTGTCCGCGATCGCTCGCACCGACCTGCTCTCGGTACTGCAGGCGAAGGCGACCGAGGCAGGCGTACGGCTGAATTTCGGTACGCGACGCGACATTGCCGCACTGGACGCCGATCTCATCGTGGCCGCCGACGGCGTGAACAGCGCCACGCGCACCGACATGGCCGAGCAGTTCGGCGTGACCGTCGATACCGGTGCGGGTCTGTACCTCTGGTGCGGCACCGAATTCGCCTTGCCGAGTGCAGTATTCGTGCCCGTGACCACCGAGCACGGCACGTTCGTCGCACATGCCTACCCGTATGCGCACGATCGCAGCACCTTTCTCATCGAAACGGACGAACAGACCTGGCGCAACGCCGGATTCGACCGTACGACGGAATCGACACCTCCCAACGAAAGCGACAAAGAATCGTTGGGCTACCTGGAGCAGGCTTTCGCCGGTCCACTTTTCGATCACGCACTCATCGGAAATCGCACACGCTGGATGCGGTTTCGGACCGTCAAATGCGCGACGTGGCACACGAACAATATCGTCCTGCTCGGCGACGCTGCGCATACAGCGCACTACTCGATCGGCTCAGGGACGAAGCTCGCGATGGAGGATGCGATCGCACTCGACGCGGCCATCGCCGGCGCGCCCGATCTCGCGTCCGCGCTCGAGACCTACGAGGCACAGCGCAGGCCCGCCGTCGACCATTTGCAGCAGATCGCGCAGCGCAGTGAACTGTGGTGGGAATCGTTCCCGCAGCGTATGCACCTGCCCGTACAGCAGCTCATGCTCGCCTATATGACTCGCGCGGGCAAAGTCGACATCGAGCAGTACGTACGGTCAGCGCCGCAACTCGCCAAGGAGGGGCTGGCAGCGTACGCCGGTACCGACCCCGGTGAGGTACCGGAGAATGGCATCAGCGAATGGATTCTCGAACAGCCGTTGAAACACAGATCAATGCTGTACCTCGATCGAATCGCACCCGACGACCTGCGCTGCGTCGCAACCACATCGACGCTCGAAGTAGGGGTTTCTTCGGCGTGGTCGGCCGACGCCGACAAACTGGTGGCAAACGCTCCGACGGCCGAAGCACTCTGGCTTACCGGACCGTCCGATCGCGCTGCGTTGCTGACCCGGCTGGACGTCGCGGAACGGCTGTCGGCTGTCGGCGACACCCTCGTCGTCGTCGAGGGTCCGAGCGCATTCAGAGCCGACCTCGCCGCCGGACTCGCCAGCGGACGCACCCATCTCGTCTCGATCGACACGGGAGGAGCGGTGTGACCCGCTCCGTCCGCAACGGCCGATATCCTTCGCCTATGCCCGCACCAAAAGGAAGCTCGACCGAACCAGCAGCACGCGCATCGAGCAGCACTCGCCGCGACCTGGTCGAGAAGCAGATCATGGAGCAGGCCACCCTGCTCTTCGCCGAACGAGGATTCGCGGGCACGAGTCTTCAGGACATCGCCGACGCGATGGGACTGACCCGTCCCGCGCTGTACCACTACGTCGCGAACAAGGACGAGGTTCTTGCGCGCCTCGTCACCGAGATCACCGAGGAACCTGCGGTGATCCTGGCAGGTATCAACGAACGGAAAGACCTGGGACCGGTCGACAAACTGCACGCGATGGCGACAGCGATCGCCCTTCATCACGCTGCGGCCCCCGAGCGGTTTCGACTGATCATCCGTTCGGAAGCCGAACTTCCCGAAGCTCTTTCGAAGACCTACGCCCAGAGTCGTCGGCGAGTTCTCAGCGAGTTCACGACGGTTGTCCGCGACGGCATCGAGGCAGGCGCATTCCGTCCACTCGATCCACGATTCGCTTCGCTGAGCATCATCGGCATGCTCAACTGGATGGCCTGGTGGTACCACCCCGACGGCGACGCAAGCGCCGAGACGGTCGCGGAGCAACTCGCAGATATGGCCGTCCACAGCGTGCTGCAGGAAGGCCGCACACCACCCGTCGCTCTGGACGGACCTTCCCGGGCAATCAAACTGCTCCGGCAGAACGTCGATTACCTCGAACAGCACTTGGGCAAGCAGAGCCGGGAATAGCGCACTCCGTCAGTGGTTCTACCCAACATGGCCGACAACTCTGCACACATCGCACGCTTCGGAACACACGGCGTCTGGGGCTGGTTCGGCAAGTTCTCCCCCGACGAGGCGCGGACCATCGAGGAGTTGGGGTACGGCACCATCTGGCTCGGCGGCTCGCCGAAGCACCTCGGTCCTGTTCGTAAGGTGCTGGACGCTACCGAGCACATCACCGTCGCGACAGGCATCGTCAACATCTGGAACACCGACGCCGCGACCATCGCCGGCGAATACCTGGAACTCGAACGCGACTTCCCCGGCCGGTTCTACCTCGGTATCGGCGCCGGCCACCCCGAGGCGACGGCGGAATACGAGAAGCCGTACGACGCGGTGAGCCGCTACCTCGACGTCCTCGACGAGACGCAGGTCCCGACCGAACGTCGTGTGCTCGCCGCGCTCGGCCCGCGGATGCTGCGACTGGCGGCTCAACGCGCCTTGGGGGCGCACCCGTATCTGACACCGCCTGCACACACGCAGATCGCTCGCGAACAGCTCGGCGACCATGCGTTACTTGCGCCCGAACACAAGGTTGTCCTCGACACCGACCCGGAATCCGCGCGCGCAGTTGGCCGTCCGCCGGTCGACCGCCCGTATCTGCACCTTGCGAATTACGTGTCGAACCTGAAGCGCCTCGGCTGGACCGATGCCGACATCGCCGACGGCGGCAGCGACGCACTGATCGATGCGCTCGTCGCCCACGGCAGTGCGGCGAGCGTCCGCACACAGGTCGATGCCCACCTCACAGCGGGCGCCGACCACGTGGCCGTTCAAGTTCTCGGCGACGGCGACCCGATTGCCGCGCTGGCGGAGATCATCCGCGGCTGAGGAACAGGTTCAGGTTCGGCGGGGCTTCGGAATCACGTACCGACCGAAGACCAGCTCACGCAACACGTCGTCGCCGCCCTCGATGATCGAGACGTACCGCATGTCCCGCAACAACTTTCCGATCGGCAGCTCGCTGGTGTAGCCGAGTCCGCCGAACATCTCGGAGCCGACGCTTGCGATATCCCAGCCCGTTTGGCCACAGAACATCTTTGCGGTCACGGCAGATTTGAGGGTGCCCTGTCGCGCGAAGACCGTGGCTGCATCGTCTCTGCGCATGATCGCGTCGTAGTCTCGCGCCGCTTTGAGGCAGTGACTCTTCATAACATCGATCTGCATTTCCATCTGGCCGAGCCGACTCGCGAACACCGGACTGTCGAGCAGTGTCGTGTCCCGAAACTGTTTCGACTTCGCGTAGTCCATGCAGTGGTCCCGGATTCGACGCGCGATGCCGATCGCACTTGCTGCGATCAGGATCCTGCTCGCGTTCAGCCCGATTTCGAGCACTCGAAGGCCGTTGCCTGCCAACTGGTTTGCCGCCGGTACCCGGCAACTGTCGAGGTTCACCTCGAAGGTGTGCGACGCCCGAACACCGTTGACGTCCCACCTCTTGACGATTTCGACCCCGGGGGTGCCTCTCGGAACGAGTATCGCGAGGTGGCCGTCCGGATCGTCGTGAGCCCGCGCAACGACGATGAGGAAATCGGCGAAATCCGCGTTGGTGGAGAAGTATTTCGGTCCGGAGATGACGAGGTCGTCCCCCTCCCGACGTGCGACGGTCTCGATTTTTGCAAGCTCGCTTCCTGCGCGGCGCTCACTGCCCATCGTCGCGCAGAAGGACCCATCGGCGGCCATCGGCTTCAGATAGCGGTCCTTCAGGTCGTCGGAACCGTAGAGCTGGACGACGCTGGTGCCGAGCACCGAGATGAACAGCGTGAACGCGATACCCGCATCGCCATAGGCTATTTCGTTCACGATCTCGACGCTGTCCTCTAGGCACAATCCCCGTCCACCGAACCGCTCCGGCAGCCACCAGTTGGCGAGCCCCGCATCGGCGAACTTCTCGTACACCTGTGCCGGTTTGTCTTCCAGCTGGTCCCACTGCGTGTTGCCACCACCGAGTTCGGTTTTTGCGAACTGCCGGACGGTCTTCAGATCGCCTTCGAAAGTCATTGTCCCGCCTATCATTCGGCAAATGCTCGTGAAATGAGGTTCTCGACGTCGAGTGCGTCGATCTCGTCGTCGACGTCGTGTGAAAGGTCGCCGGAAGCATCGTCGGAGATCTCGCTGTCGGATGCCTCGTCCTGGTCTGCGTCGGCAGCGAAGAGCAGCCGCAACAGATGGTCGGCCAAAGCGGCCGGCGTCGGATAGTTGAAGACGACGGTCGGCGGAATCTGGACCCCGGTGTCCTTGCGGACCTGGTTGCGGAACTCGACGCCGCTCAGCGAGTCGAAGCCGATCTCCTTGAACGACTGATCCGGGTCGATATCGTCGGTCGACGGATAGTCCAACACGATGGCCGCCGTAGTCAGCAACAGGTCCACCATCTCCTCGCGCTGAGCGTTCGGCGCGAGTTCACGCAGTCGCTGCACCATCGGCGGCTCCTCGGGACCTTCTTCTGGCTGCGTCGCCGTCATGGTCTTGAACAGGGCGGGTAGCACGCCGAGAGGGGTGAGTACTGGCGCATCGTGGGCGAGCGCGGCGTCGAACATGGCGGTGCCCGCCTTGGCTGCGATCGGGACTATGCCGCTACGTCGGAACCGTGCGATGTCGATTTCGCCGAGCCCAGCGGCCATGCCGAGCTCCCACGGTCCCCAGGCCAGCGCTGTCGCCGGCATACCGCTGGATTTTCGATGCACCGCAAGCGCATCCAGGAACGCGTTGGCTGCCGCATAGTTGGCTTGTCCGGGCGTACCGATCGTGCTCGCGACAGACGAGAAGAGGACGAACGCGTCGAGGTGCAGCTCCTTCGTCAACTCGTGCAGGAACCATGCGGCGTCGACCTTCGGCCGCAGTACAGCGTCGATCCGCTCCGGCGTCAGCGAATCGGCAGCGCCGTCGTCGAGGATTCCGGCCAGGTGGACAACGGCCGTGAGCGGAGCCTCGGCGGGGATTCGCGCAACCTGTTCGGCCAATGCCGCTGCGTCCGACACGTCACACGCTGCCTGCGCGACTTCCGCACCGAGAGCGGTCAATTCGGTGATCTGATCCGCTGACGCCGGTCCGCTGCGGCTCAACAGCAGCAGGTGTCGCACTCCGCAGTCGGCAACGAGGTGACGTGCGAAGAGGGTCCCGAGTCCGCCGGTCGCGCCGGTGACCAATACCGTCCCGTTCGGGTTCCACCTCGGCGGCGAGGTGGAGACGGCGGGAAGTTGCGCGAGCCGCGGTACGAACGCGACACCACGCCGCAACGCTACCTGCGACTCCCCCAACGACGCTGCAGCCTCGATGGCTCGACGCGATTCCGGATGGTCGTCGACGTCGACCAGGATGAACTGATCCGGATGCTCGGCCTGAACCGATCGAACCAAGCCCCATACTGCGGCGATGGACAGGTCGGGAGATTCGCCTGCACCGACCGCCACGGCTCTTGTTGTCACGACAACGAATCTTGGCCGCTCGGGTCGTTCGTCTCGCAGTCTCTCCTGAATCCTGCCGAGTACCTCGTGAAGTACCTGTTTGACAACGGTCGGTACGTCGCCTCCCGGCCGTCCGGCGACGTCGATGACTTCCAGCGGCGCCGCCGCATCCGAGGCAAGCGGAAGTGGCACCCATTCCACCGCGAGCAACGAATTTTGTGTCGCGACACCAACGATTTGCTCAGCCGAGGCAGGCAACATCGTGAGTGCCTCGACCGACAGCACCGCCGAGCCTTCGGAATCGACTATCGACAGCGAGACTTCGGTGGCGCCAGTGCGGACGATCCTGACATTCACGGTTCTATTGGCGCTACCGCCGGTCGAATGGAACGACACTCCGGACCACGAATACGGCAGTAGTGCTTCCGAACTGGACACCTCGAACAAGGACAGCATCGGTTGCAGTGCCGCATCGAAAAGGGCCGGATGGATTGCGAATGCCCCGGCCGGTACAGGTTCGGGCAGCTCGATCTCACCGAAGACCTCGTCGTCCCGGCGCCACAACCTGCGAACCCCCTGAAACGCCGGACCGTATCCGTAGCCTCGACCGGCCAGGCGAAGGTACAGATCGGCCGTGTCGATCGGTGTCGCATCCTCGGGAGGTAGAACCTGCAGCGTGGGTTCGGAAATCTTGGCCGTCGACAGCGATCCGGCGGCATGCCGGACCCACGAAGAATCGCTCGCGTTACGTGAGTAGATGCCGATCTCGCGTCGTATCTCGTTTTCCACCGGTCCGACGATGATCTGCAGCTGCGCCGAGTCGTCGCCGAGAAGCAACGGCGCCTGCAGGTTCAGCTCCTCGACGCTGTGACATCCAGTCGCCTTCGCGGCGTGCTGCGCCAACTCCACCAGGGCCGCGCCGGGGAACACGACCGTGCCGAAGATCGCGTGATCGGCCAGCCAGCTGTGGTCCGCCCGCGACACTCGGCCGCTGAGCACCCACTGGTCACCCACGGCCAGTTCGGTTGCAGCCGTGAGAAACGGATGGTCGATCCGTGCGAGACCGGCGTCGCTTACATGGGCGTGCGCCGACGCAGTCGGAACCCAGAACCGCTGCCTGTCGAATGCGTAGGTCGGTAGGTCGACGCGATTGCCGACAACACCGATCGCAGCAAAATAGGAGGGCCAATCGACTGGCACGCCCGCAACCTGCAAGCGTGCCAAAGCCTCTGCAACCGAACGCAATTCCGACTTGGTTCCGCGCGCGACGGGAATCACCGGCAGGTCGATGCCGGCAGAGTGGAGAACGTCTTCGGCCATGCCGGACAGCACACCGTCCGGTCCGACCTCGACGAGTACGCCTGCCCCAGCTCCGACTGCCGCCCGAACTCCGTCGGCGAATCGCACAGCCTCGCGGACATGTCGCACCCAGTACTCGGGCCGTTCCAACGCGCCGGGTTCCGCGATCGCGCCGGTCACGTTCGACACCACCGGAATTCGTGGGGCCGAGTAGGTGACCGATCGCGCGACCTCGCCGAATGCGGCCAACATCGGCTCCATAAGCGGGGAATGGAATGCATGTGAGACCCGGAGCCGTTTTGTTCGTCGCCCCTGTTCGGCCAGATACGAGGTCACCTCGGCGACGGCAGCTTCTGCACCTGAAATCACTGTCGTTGCAATGCTGTTGACCGCGGCGATCGATACAGCGGAAGCATTGCCGTTGATCGCGCCGCGGACCTCAGCTTCGCCCGCCTCGACGGCGACCATCGTCCCGCCACGCGGCAACGCCTGCATCAACTTGCCGCGGCACGCGACAAGCCTGGCCGCATCAGCGAGCGTGAACACGCCGGCGACGTGAGCAGCCGCAAGTTCGCCGATCGAATGCCCGACGAGGACCGTGGGAACGACACCGCAGGATTCCAGCAAACGGAACGAGGCAACCTCGAAGGCGAAGAGCGCGGGCTGCGTCATGACGGTCTCGTCGAGCAGACCGGCAAGTTCGGAGCCAGGCTCGGCACCAACGACCTCATCGACCGAGTGGTCGAGCAGCGGGTCGAGTTCGGCACACACCGCACGCCATGCGTCGGCGAACACCGGAAAGGTCTGCACGAGTTCACGACTCATGCCGAGCCTTTGACTGCCCTGGCCGGAGAACAGCAGGCCGACGTCCGGCGTCGACGACGAATGCCCGACGAACACCCCATGCGCCCGTGTGCCCTCTGCCACGGCGTTCAGGCCGGCGCGCAGTTCGTCCAGGCTCGAGCCGAGCACGACTGCACGATGCTCGAATGCCGGCCTCGTCGTGGCAAGCGACCACGCGATGTCCGGCGCGCTTCCGGTCGCGGTGACCAGCTTTGCGGCCTGTCCCGCCAGCGCCTTCGGGCTGCGCGCCGACACCAGCCAGGACAGCACTCCGGTGGGTTCGGATGCGGCCGCGACTGTCTGCTCGTCACCCTGCTCGAGGATGACATGGGCATTGGTACCACTGATCCCGAACGAGGAGACCGCGGCACGTCGGGTATCGGTTTCGGGCCAGGTCTGTTCCTCCGCAAGCAGTTCGACCGCACCCGAAGTCCAGTCGACCTGGCTCGTCGGTTCGTCGACGTGCAGCGTGCGCGGCAACGTGCCGTGCCGCATTGCCATGATCATCTTGATCACGCCCGCAACACCTGCGGCAGCCTGAGTGTGCCCGATGTTGGACTTCACGGATCCGAGCCACAACGGTTGCGACCGGTCCTGTCCGTAGGTCGCCAACAGTGCCTGCGCCTCGATCGGGTCGCCCAACGATGTACCCGTTCCGTGCGCCTCGACAGCATCGATGTCGCCTGCCCGCAGGCCTGCGTTCGCCAGCGCGTTTCGGATCACCCGTTCTTGGGACGGACCGTTAGGGGCAGTGAGTCCGTTGCTTTCGCCGTCCTGGTTGATCGCCGAACCACGAAGCACGGCAAGCACATTGCGTCCGTTGCGCCGGGCATCGGACAACCGCTCCAGCACGAGCACCCCAACGCCCTCCGACCAGCCGGTGCCGTCGGCGGCGTCCGCGAACGCTTTGCACCGGCCATCGTTCGCCAGTCCGCCCTGACGTGCGAACTCGACGAAGATGCCCGGAGTGGACAGCACGGTCACCCCACCTGCGAGCGCGAGCGAGCAGTCCCCCGACCGCAGCGACTGTGCCGCAAGGTGTAGTGCCACAAGCGAAGACGAGCACGCGGTGTCGACGGTGACAGCAGGGCCCTCCAGCCCCAACGAATAGGCGACACGTCCGGAGACGACACTGCTCGCACTGCCGGTGAGGGCGTGGCCGCCGAGGCTGTCGGGGACGTCGTGCAGGCGCGGGAGGTAGTCCTGACTCATCGAGCCCATGAATACAGCAGTCCGGCTGTGGCGCAGGGCCGTTGGATCCTGACCCGTTCGCTCCAACGCCTCCCATACCACTTCGAGAACGAGTCGCTGCTGCGGATCCATAGTCAGCGCTTCACGCGGACTGATGCGGAAGAATCCGGCATCGAAATCGCCTGCATCAGAAAGGAATCCGCCGACCCTCGCATGCTTCGCGGCGGGATCCGCGGGCCAACCACGATCATCCGGAAACGGTGCGATCGTATCCACGCCGTCCGCAACCACCCGCCACAGATCTTCCGGCGAGGCGATCCCACCCGGTAGCCGGCAGCTCATGCCGACGATCGCGATCCGGTCGTCGTCGCGGGCCGCGCTGGTCTCGTACGTTCTGAGGTTGCCGTCCTGCCCTCCGAGTTCGGCACGCAGATGCGCGACCAAGGCGGCCGGCGTCGGGTGGTCGAAGAGCAACGAGGTCGGCAGTGTCAGCGCAGTCGCGGCGTTGAGACGATTGCGTAGTTCGACGGCTGTGACGGAGTCGAACCCGAGCTCCTTGAAGGTCGAGTCACGGTCGACCAGTTGCGCGTCGCCATGCCCGAGTACGGCGGCAGCATGTGACCGGACCGCGGTCCAGACATCGCGCTCGGTGCGGGCAGCGGGTGCTTGCGTTTCGGGTGTCGGTGCCGGTGCCGGTGCCGGTGACTCGCCTGAGCCAGTCACCCAGTACTGCTGTCGTTGAAATGCGTACGTGGGCAGGTCGACTCGCTGTGCGTCCGCGAACAGCGGCAGCCAGTCCACCGACACACCGGCGGTGAACAGGCTCGCCATGGACAGCAGCAGCCGACGCGCTTCGTCTTCGTTCCTGCGCAACGTGCCCTCCACGACCGCGGTCGAGACGGTGTCCTGAATGGACATCGCCAGCACCGGGTGTGGACTCACCTCGATGAAGACGCCGTGCCCAGCGGCAGCCAGCGTCGCGATGGTTTCGGCGAAGCGGACCGGCTCCCGCAGATTCCGGTACCAGTACTCGGCATCCAGGTCGGGAGCCGCCGCAGGTCCGCCGGTGACTGTCGAGTAGAACGCGATCGGGCTTGCTGTTGTCGCGACACCCTCTGCCGCATGCAGTACCTCGTCGCGGATCGTCTCGACCTGCGCCGAATGGGATGCGTAGTCGACGGGGATCACCTTTGCGCGAACCCCACGGGTTTCGCACTCGGCGACCACCGAACACACCGCGTCGACAGCACCCGAAATCACGACCGAGTTCGGTCCGTTGATCGCTGCGACCTGCACAAGGTCTTCGTCGACGGCATCGGCCGACATCGCGAGCGACGCCATAGTCCCGTGCCCGGCGAGACCCGCGGCGATCGCCTTGGCACGCAGGACGACAAGGCGCAACGCATCGGGCAGCTCGATGATTCCGGCCGCGCACGCTGCCGCTATCTCACCTTGGGAGTGGCCGACGACGGCGGCAGGGACGACACCTGCCGCACGCCACACCTGCGCCAAAGACACCATGACTGCGAAAAGAACGGGCTGCACCACGTCGACTCGGGCAAGGGCTGCCTCGTCGTTCAGCACATCGCGCAACGACCAGTCGACGAGCCCGTCGAGCACCTGCTGACACTCGGCCATACGCGCGCCGAATACCGGCGTCGAATCCCACAGACCGCTTGCCATTCCGACCCACTGGGAGCCTTGGCCCGGAAAGACCCACACGACACCGGGTTCGGCAGCAGCGGAGCCGGTCACGACGTTGGCTGCGGGTTCGCCTGCAGCGAGTGCCGCCAGGTTCGCTGCGAGGTCTTCGCGGTCGGATGCGACGACGACCGCCCGATGCTTCATCAGCGATCGTGACGATACTGTTGAATAGCCGACGTCGCGTATGGACAGGTCCTGACCTGCGGTCACCCAGTCGGCGAGTCGCCTTGCCTGGGCGCGCATGGCCCCAGCTGTCCTGCCCGACACGACTACGGGAACGGCCGTGGCGAGCTCGGGCTGTGGCCGTGTCCGCGGTGAAACGGAGTGCGCGCCGACGACAAGGTGGCAGTTCGTCCCACCCACGCCGAAGGAGCTGACGCCGGCGAGTCGACCTGCGTCGGTCGGCCATGGACCCGTGGTGTTGTTGACACGAAGTTTCCACTCCTGCAACGGTATCGACGGATGCGGAGTCGCGAAGTTCAAGCTCGCCGGGAGCCGTCGATGCTTCATCGCCAATGCAACCTTGATCAGTCCGATCACACCGGCAGCCGCGTCGAGATGACCGACGTTCGTCTTCACCGATCCGACGAGCAACGGAGCCGACGCCGAGTGCGACGGACCGAACACCGCACCGAGGGCCCCCGCCTCGATGGGATCGCCAGCCTTGGTTCCGGTGCCATGCAACTCGACGTACTGCACATCGGCGGCATCGACGCCCGCCTGCGCATGCGCGGCTCGAAGTAGGGCCTGTTGTGAGTTCAGATCCGGGACGGTGAGCGCAGCGCTGTCTCCGTCGTGATTGACTGCGCCACCGAGGACGACGGCGTAGACGGGGTCACCATCGGCGATTGCATCGTCGAGTCGCTTGAGTACGACGATCCCCGCGCCTTCGCCCTTGACGAATCCATTTGCCCGCTCGTCGAACGTGTAGCTGCGGCCGTCCGGCGACAGCGCGCCGGCCTTGGCAAGCGCGAGTGTGCTTTCCGGAACGAGGTTCAGGTGGACACCACCCGCCAACGCCATGCCGACAGCTCCCGAGCGCAAGCTCTCACACGCCATGTGCACCGCGACGAGTGACGAGGACTGCACCGTGTCGACCGTGAGGCTCGGCCCCCGCAGTCCGAGCTGATGCGACACCCGATTGGCAATCAACCCTCTGCTGAGGCCGGCAAGCGAATGGTGCGAGATGGCGTCGGGACCCGACCTGTGTACCAGCGACGCGTAGTCGTCCCCCGTCGCGCCGACAAAAACCGCCGCGGAGCTACCGCGCAGCGAGTCGGGCGCTACGCCGGCGTCTTCCAATGCAGCCCAGCTCAATTCGAGCACCATCCGCTGCCGTGGGTCCATCGCGACGGCCTCGCGCGGCGAGATGCCGAAGAACCCCGCGTCGAAGCCTGCAACGTCGTCGACGTAGCCACCACGACCGAAGCCCGACAGCTCGGGGAGCTCCGGCCAGCGTCCGAGCGGCGCCTCGGTGATCGCATCGGTTCCGTCCGAGAGCAGCCGCCAGAAGTCGCGAATACCGTCCGCGCCGGGTACCCGGCACGACATTCCTACGACAGCAACAGGAATCGGCTCGTTGTCACCCATCACGTTTGCAACCTCCCGCTAGCGCATCCGTCCTCGACAATGAAGAGACGCGAAAGGTCCTTCCGGATACGTTTCGCGGCGACAACTTCCGGTCGAGGGCAGATCGATGACGATCCTGGTGTATCCCGGTAGGCATGCGCGGCATCTGATCGGCATGCACACTTCTGTAGAGGACCGCGATCAGGCGCGTTGGCTGCGACGCTTCCATCCGGCGCCGGCGGCGCCCGTTCGACTGGTGTGCTTCCCGCATGCCGGAGGATCGGCGACGTATTTTCGGCAGCTGTCGGCAGCGCTCTCCCCTGCAGTCGACGTGCAGGCGGTGCAGTATCCCGGTCGACAGGAACGTCACATGGAACCGCTGATACCGGATCTTGCAACGCTGGCGGACCTGACAGCGCAGGTTGTCGTTCCGGACGGCCGCGCGACCGCGTTCTTCGGGCACAGCATGGGGGCCACTGTCGCGTTCGAGGTCGCTCGCCGGTGGGAAGAACAGAACCGAATTCTGCTGAGCCTGTTCACTTCCGGTCGACGCGCGCCGTCGATTCCCCCGAAAGAGCGCGTAGCACTCGACACCGACGACGACGTGTTGCTCGAGCTGGCCAAGCTGGACGGCACCGACCCGCGATTGCTCGTTGACGAGGATGTCAGGCAGATGATCCTGCCCGTGATTGGCAATGACTACCGTGCCGCCGAGACCTATCGCTGCAGCGATGGCGCGACGGTTCGCTGTCCGATCGTGATGTTGCGTGGTGCGAGTGATCCGCGCGTGTCCGAACCCGAGGCACAGCGGTGGCGCGTGCACACCGCAGGACGGTTCACAGCGCACACGTTCACGGGCGGACACTTCTACATCGACAGCAATATCGGCGCCGTTGCCAGCCTCATTGCCGCTGAACTGGGTGCAGCTACACCAGCCCGAGCTGCGCGACCTTGATGCCTGCTTCGAAACGACTACGCGCCCCGAGCCGCTGCATGAGGTCCGCGGTCATCCTGCGCACAGTTCGGGGCGAGACGCCGAGGCGACGGGCAGTGGCTTCGTCGGTGTAGCCGGCCTGCAGCAGCAAGACCAACTCGAGTTCGCGCTCGCTGAAGGCGAGCTGGTCCGCTGGATTCGACTCGATCTTCGTGCTCTGCTTCCAGAACCGTTCGAGCAGTGCCGCCATGGTGCCGACGAGTGCAGGATCTCGAACTTCGAGCAGATCCATCTCCGGTCGGTCCGGGTTCGCGGGAACCAGAACCACGGTCCGATCGACGACGACGAGCGGGAACGGGACCTCGGGAAACGTTCGGGATCCGCCCCCTAACCTCGTCCGCTTTCGAATAGCGCAGAGGCTGACTGGATCTCGGGTGAATGCCGCCGGGAAGACCGTTCGAGTCACGACGCCTCTGGTACGTGCCAGTTCGGCTTGCGCCGTGTTCGAACTGAACAGTTGTTTGCTCTGCGAGGTGTCGGGAAGCATTCCGAATATTTCGGAGCGTGCACCTGTGGTGAGCTGTTTGATTCGACGCTCGAGCAACGGGCCGCTGTTCCGACGCCACATGTCGTCGGACCCCGGCGAATCCATCATGTCTTCGATCAGGTGCGACGTCGCATGTTTTGTTGCGGTGCTCAATGTTTCGGTCATCGGAATTCGCTCCTTGTGAACCGCATGGTCACCATTCCTCGCCGTCGACGTTGAGTGCGAGATGGATATTCGGGGTACCTGCGACCGCCAGGAGGTGTCGCCTGCACCAGATCAGGGCGTCGACCGAGCCTGCATCGGTAAGGCTCGCGACAACGGACAGCGCGGGTTCGTTTGCAGCGAGCACACTCGCCTCCAACCGAGTCCAGTTCCGCCGCTGGGCTTCTCGCACTGTCTCGCTCAGTAGCGCGTGCGCGACACCTGTGCGTCGATGCGCGTCGGCCACGGCAACGGACACCTCCGCCGCACAGGTGGATGTCGGGATCAACTGCGCGAATCCGATCGGTTCTATCCGGTCGTGTCGGCCGGCCTCCGCGATCAGAGTCACTGCGTCGGGAGTACCCGCTCCTAGCAGATTCCGGCACAGGGAGTCGCTGATCCGCGGCATCGGCGATCCGAAGCGACTCGAGCGGCTCGCTCCCGACATTCCCGCGAGGATACTGCGTACGACAGCTGTCTCACCGCTATCGAGCGCGCGGACGCGTAGCGACGACTGTTCTCCGACGATTGCGGCCCGCGACTCGCGTTGCCGCCATCGTGATCGTGTAGCGGTGTGACCGATTGCCATGGCACGAACCCCCGAATTGCCTCGAGATCGTCTGTTTCCCAGGCGATACCGGGCGTAGACGACCGGACCTGGCTGACATCTATACGGCACCGTATACTTGAAACGTTACCATCGGGCGTCGGGTTGTCAATAAGAAAGGCGGACAAATCGGATGGCTGCTGTCACCCACACACCGCGCACGGCATGGATCGAACAGGGCCTGCGTGCCCTTGCCGACGGCGGCCTCGGCGCGGTCCGCGTCGAGGTTCTCGCTCAATCACTCGGCGTGACCAAAGGCGGGTTCTACGGACACTTCGCCGACCGGAATGCGCTGCTCGACGCCATGCTCGACACGTGGGAGCGCGACGTCACCGACAGGACTCGTGAACAGGTCGAGAGTGTCGGCGGCGACGCACGCACGAAGATTCAGCGCGCGGGCCTGCGAACTTTTTCCGGAGACCGCCTCTTGCCGATCGACCTTGCCGTGCGCGACTGGGCACGGCACGACGCGGCAGTCCGCGAAAGGCTCGAGCGTGTCGACAACAGTCGCATGGACTATCTGCGAGAACTGTTCGGCGCCTTGTGTTCCGACGCCGACACAGTCGAGGCGCTCAGCACCATGGCGTTCTGTCTCGGTATCGGCATCCACTTCCTCGCCGCCGACCACCAGGGCCGCAACCGACGTGATGTCCTCGCCATCGCGTCGAGTCTGCTGGTCAACGAGTATCCAGCGACCGCCGAGCGCTGATCCTTTTCCGGTTCCGCCGGCCGCGATCGGTCGTTGGCCGGAAGAGGCCATCGGGACAGGATAGGCCGCATCGTCGGCGAGGATGTGGTTGGCGCACAAAACAACTCCACCGCCCGCTCGAAGTAAGGACGGAAAACATGACCAATCCACTGCTGCTGCCCGTCGTGGTCGTCCAGGGAATTTGGCTGCGCGCGACAATGAAACTTGCTCCGCCGCCAACAGGACCCGCGTTCGGGGTAGAGGGCGAAGGCACCCGCCCCCCCATTCGCTTGGCCGTTGTCGGCGAATCGACAGCTGCCGGCTACGGGGTCGACACGCACGCCGAAGGGTTCGCGGGGTCGGTGGCGCGCGAACTCGCCGCTCGAAGCGACCGGCCTGTCGAATGGCAGACCATCGGCCAGTTCGGCGCAACCGCGCGCCGCATTCGGCATCGCCTCATCCCTCAGATCACAGCGAAGCCGGACTTCGTCATCGTGCTCGCGGGCGGCAACGACGTTCTCGCCCGCAGGCGAGGAGACGAATGGCGTAGCGAGCTCACCGCGATACTCGAGGCCCTGTCCGAGGGTGCCGAGCAAACTGTGATCAGCGAGATACCCCGCTTCGCCAACTCCCCTGCGTTTCCGTCGATCTTCGCCAGGTTCGTCGACGAACGAGCAAACGAGTTCAACGAGATCTCGCGCGCGATGTGTGCCGATCGACCAGCGACGACCTGGATCACGTGCCCGCCACCGACCGCCGACTACTTTGCCTCCGACGGCCTGCACCCCAACCAGTACGGCTACAGCCAGTGGGCCGAAGCAGTCGCCGGCCAGCTGCCGATCGCCGACCGTTCCTGACACCTTCGACTCAAAAGGTGTGCCGTTGATTCGTAAGAATCAACGGCACACCTCGTTGTCGGCCGAAAGAACGACAGTCAGTTCTCGACGAGCTTCAGATCGGCTGTGCGAGGCACCAATTCGAGGCGTGCGTCGTTTTCCGGCACGATCAGGACCCCGCGACTACGGGTGCGTTCCGGTGTCGTATCTTCCCGACGCAGTTCGCAGGTCGACAGCACGTTGCTGAGCACGGCCTTGATCTCGGTGATTGCGATCCGATCGCCGAGGCATCGAATCGCGCCTCCTCCGAACGGAATCCACGTATTTGCGCCAGGCTTGACATCGAGAAAGCGCTCCGGACGAAACGCTTCGGCGTCGTCGTAATGATTCGGATCATGATTGAGCAAATGGGCGCTGGCGAACAGTTCGTCGCCCACTTCGTAACGCACGCCGCCGATCTCGAGCGGCTTCATAACCTTGCGGAGAATGATCATCGGCAGCGGTGGACGCACCCGCAACAGCTCGTAGACGACCGCGGTGAGGTACGCGTCGCCGGCGCCCTCGTCGAGTTCGGCGCGCACTCGTTGCGCCACTTCCGGTTCGCGACTGAGGTATTCGAGCGCCCAGCAGATGGCCGATGCCGTGGTCTCCGTGCCCGCGACGAACATCGTCATGACTTCGTCGCGGATTTCGCGGGTGGACAGTGCGGAGCCGTCGTCGTGTGTGATGCGCAGCAGCATCGACAGCATGTCGTCCCCCAGATCGCCCGAGGACCTGCGCTCCTCGATGGCCTCGAACAACAATTCGTCCGCACGCTCGCGATGCCGGAGAAAATGGTCGACGCCGGTGCTCCGGATGGCCCGGAGCAGCCAGGTCACCGGACGAGGCGCGCGCTCGAACATCAACACCGTCGCAAGGTGGTTGTTGAACTCCATCACCTGAAAGATTTCTTCTCCCAGGTCGTCCCAGCTCGACGGGGTCACCCGTCCGAAGACAACCTCACGGATCACTTCGATCGTGTATCGGTGCGCGTGCGGGTGAACCGAGATGATCTCCTCGCGTGGCCACTTCGCGACGTCGTGTTTTGCCCGAGCGATGGCCGCGGCCTCGATTCGTTTGAACGCTTCGCCTTTGATGCTCGGCATCAGTGCCTTTCGCCGAGCAAGGTGCGCTTCCTCGTCGAGGAAGGCGAGTCCGGTTCCACCGAAGAACTTCTCGAGGATGTCGCTGCCGTTACCGGTGTGCAAAACGTCGCGCGGCGCGAGAAACATCGCCTTGACGTCGTCGGGATCGGAGATGAGGTAGATCTTCGCCTTCGGCCGGAAGTTCATCCTGAACCGATGCCCGTGCTCAGTGCGCAACTGCGACAACCACACGGTTCGTAGCGTCCTGTACTTCCACAGCTGCGCGATCAGGGGCAGCGTCGACCCCGGCAGCTCGGTCGAAGGGATGACCTCGGGTTGGCGCATCGCTGAATGATCGACCGGGCAACCGGTCATGGTGTCGGGAGTTGGCATCGGTGTGCTTCCTTTGTAGTTGGATCAGGTCAGTTCGTTGCTGCGGCCACCTGGGCCGCCTCGACGGTGTCACTACTCCGCTCGGCGCCGAGCATGAGCAGCGTGAGGCCCGCAGCGAGGCTGCAGCCGGCCATAAAAAGCCAGGCCGTGTGGAAGGCGGCAAGGTCAGGACGAACATCGAGAATCACTGCGACAACAGCGACTCCGATCGCAACACCGACCTGC
Source organism: Antrihabitans stalagmiti (assembly GCF_016482825.1). Classification (GTDB taxonomy): domain Bacteria; phylum Actinomycetota; class Actinomycetes; order Mycobacteriales; family Mycobacteriaceae; genus Antrihabitans; species Antrihabitans stalagmiti. The sequence continues at coordinate 905,272 of NZ_JAEMNV010000001.1, forward strand.
CTGCACATCGTCATCAGTGCGCTGCCCGTGGCAAAGCGCTCCGGCGGAAGGGACAGCGTTGCCGCCGACGCGACGCTCGTCAGGAGTAGACCGAGCCCGACGCCGCCGACGAGCAGCGCGGGCAGAAATGTCGTCGTGTACGCGGGAGCGACTTCCGTCGCAAGCACCCACCAGACACCTGCCGCGGCGAACAGCACACTGCCTACCAGTCCAACCAGGCGAGCACCGTAGCGCTCAGCGAGGATGCCGCCGGGGACAGCTGCCACGGCGACCATCAGTGGTCCAGGCGCAATCTCCATGGCCGCACGCAACACAGAGTGGTGCCAGATCCCGGTGAGGAACAAGGTCGAGGCAAGGATCAACGCAGCGAACGAGCCGAACAGGAAGAACGTCGCGAGATCGCCGACAGCGACGCTTCTGATGCGCAGGATCGCGGGATCGATGACGGGCGCCGGATGCCGGAACGTGCGTCGCACGCTGAATACGACGCCGACGATGCCGAGCGCAAACAGTCCGACCACGCCGCCGCTGGTCCAACCCCAATCCGGACCCTGAACGATCGCCGCAACGATCGCCGCTGCCGTTGCGGCAAGGACAACTGCGCCGAGAACGTCGGGAGCGGTCGGTCGCTCCTCGCGCATTTCCGGCAGCGTCCGTATGCCGACGATCACGGCGGCGACGCCGATCGGCAGGTTGACGAGAAACACCCAGCGCCAGTCGGCCTGAACGAGCAAGCCTCCGATCGGCGGACCGAATGCGGCGCCCGCTCCACTCATCGCAGACCACAAACCTATTGCTGCACCGCGTTTCTCGGCTGGGAACAGAGCGAGCAGCAGGCCGAGCGAGCTCGGCGTCATCAAAGCTGCGCCAACGCCTTGCGCGACGCGGCCTGCCACGAGCACCTCGAGCATCGGAGCCGCAGCGCAGGCAGCGGAGGCCAGCGTGAACACGACGAGTCCCACCAGAAATGCGCGCTTGCGTCCCGACCTGTCTGCCCACCGCCCGGCGGGCATCAGCAGCGCGGCGAACGTGATCGCGTAGGCGCTGAGGACCCAGGAGAGGTCGCCGAGGGTCGCGTCGGAGAACGAAAGCAACATGTCGGGGAACGCGATGTTGACGATCATCACGTCGAGTGACGATACGAATACTGCGACAAGTACGACGGCAATAGCGCCGCGACGTCGCGGCTCGACCTGATTCATGACTCGATCCACCTTTTCGTCGTTGTTGCGGTGTCGATTGCGGCATCTCCGATGAGGGAGAAGTGGTCAGCGACGACATCGGCTTGCTCGTCGCTCTCCTGCCACCACGGCCAGTCGATCGGGGCGGCGCCCCCACCGATTCCTTCGGTTGCGCGGATCAGTAGCGTCGGCGCGCCGATCTGTGTGGATCGGCGGTCGCGCAGCAGGCGCATGTAGGTGCCCATTGCGAGCCAGGCGTCGTCGCCGATCTCGTCGTCTCGGGTGTCTCGACGGTCCCGGAGAATCTCGGCCATGACCATCGCGAAGATCCGATCGGTCTCCTGCCGATCAGCGGGCATGGGCGTGTCGATCATCACGACCCCGGCTACAGCGCTGCCCTGCTTCTCGAGTTCGGCTGCGAGCGAGTGCGCGACCAGGCCACCGATCGAATAGCCGACGAGCACGATAGGACCGTCACCGACAACTCGCCTCATCGAGGACGCGAGCACATCCACGGCGACCGTCCAGGAGCGTGGCACCGCTTCCGTGCCACGAAAGCCGGGGAGCGAGCATGCGAAGACGTCGTGCGTTGTGTCGAAATGGTCCGCGAATCTCATGAACTGATGCGGACCGGATCCGACGACGAACGAGGGAACACAGACGAGTTTCGTTGTCGCACTGCCGGATGCAAGCTTGACGACGAAGTTGTCGTCGGCCCCCTCCAGTTCGGCGGCCGCTGCGAACGAGCGGCGAAACTGTGACGCCTCCGCCAGCATCGGTAGCGCGTCCGCGATCGTTCCCGCGGCAAACGCGTGCCGAATCATCTCGCCGACCGTTCCGCTACCACTTCCGAATTCAGGGACGAGCTCGGCGTATCGGGCGGGGGTCGGTTCTTTTGCCACTTCGAATGTTTCGAGGATCAGCCGTGCGGTTGCGGTCGGTGTCGGGTGCTCGAAGATCAGGGTCGCGGGAAGTTTGTGACCCGTAGCCTGCGTCAACCGGTTACGCAACTCCACCGCAGCAAGCGAATCGAAACCAAGATCCTTGAACGCCCGATCAGGATCCACACTGCCCGAACCCGAATGACCCAACACCGCCGCAACATGAGACCGCACAAGATCGACAACAACCGACTCCCGCTCAGCAGCAGGCATTCCGGCGAGCCGCTGCGCCAACGAACCCGAACTGGCCGCCACCTCTCGCACCGGTGCCCGCACCAATCCACGCAGCAGTGCCGGAAGCAGCCCGGCCTTGGCTTGGTGTCGCAGCGCAGCGAGATCGAGCTGAACCGGAGCAAGAAGCGCCCGATCCGACCGCAACGCCACATCGAACAAACCCAACGCCTGCTCCGCCGACATCGCACCCACCCCCAACCGACCCAACCGCGCCAACTCCTCCTCCCCCAACCCACCCGTCATCCCCGTGCCATCCGCCCACAACCCCCACGCCAACGACACACCAGGCAACCCCTGCGCCCGACGCAGCACCGCAACCGCATCCAACCCAGCATTCGCCGCCGCATAATTCGCCTGACCCGCACTACCCACCAACGCCGCCATCGACGAAAACAACACAAACGCCGACACATCCAACCCCGCCGTCAACTCGTGCAACACCAACGCCCCATCCACCTTCGGACGCAACACCCCCGCCAAACTCTCCTGCGACATCGACTCCACCACACCGTCATCGAGCACACCCGCCGCATGCACCACCGCCGTCAACGGCCACTGCAACGAATCCAACAACGCCCCCACCGCACCCCGATCGGCCACATCACACACCTCCACCCGCACCTCGGCCCCCAACGCCTCGAGCCCCGCCAACACCTCGAGCCCCGCCGCATCCACCCCAGCCCGACCCCGCCGCGACACCAACACCAAACGCTTCACCCCATACACACCCACCAAATGCCGAGCCAACACCAACCCCAACCCACCCGTACCACCCGTAATCAACACCGACCCCTCCGGATCGATCGGCGCAGGCACCGTCAACACAACCTTGCCGACATTGCGACCCTCCCGCAAAAACCGAAACGCCTCCCCACCAGCACGCACATCCCACGTCCGCACCGGAGCATGAGCCAACACACCCTCGGCGAACCACTCGACGACCTGGGCGAGTGTTTGCTGAATTCGGTCGGCGCCAGCTGCCTCGGATACATCGAACGCCCGATACCGCACACCAGGGTGTTCTCGCGCAACGACTTCCGGGTCTCGAACATCGGCCTTGCCGATCTCGAGGAACCGGCCACCTGGCGACAACAGACCCAAGGTGGTGTCGATGTATTCGCCTGCCAGCGCATTCAACACGACGTCCACACCGGTTGCGAAGGTCTCACCGAAGCCGAGGTCTCGCGACGAGGCGATCCGATCTTCGGCAATCCCCAACTCCCGCAACGCGTCCCACTTCGACGGACTCGCCGTCGCGAACACCTCGGCACCAAGGTGCTGCGCGATCCGAACAGCCGCCATCCCCACCCCACCAGCCGCGGCATGCACCAGCACCCGCTCCCCCGGCTGCACACCCGCCAGATCGATCAGACCGTAGTACGCAGTCAGATACACCACCGGCACCGCGGCTGCCTGCACGAACGACCAGTCGTCCGGCATAGTGGTGACCATCTGCCGATCGGCGACGGCAACGGGACCGAAGGTATCCGACACCAGCCCGAACACGCGATCGCCTGGTGCGAGATCGGTTACCGCCGAACCGATCTCGAGCACCACCCCGGCTGCCTCGCTACCGAGCGGCGCATCGCCCGGATACATCCCCAAGGCGATCAGAACGTCCCGGAAGTTCAGGCCTGCAGCCCGCACTCCTATCCGCACTTCGTCTGCTGCCAACACTCGGTCGGCATCCGACGCCACGATGGCGAGATGTTCGAGCGAGCCTTTCTTCGTGATTCCCAACCGCCACAGGCCCTCCCGAGGACCGCTCGCACGCACGAGACGAGGCGCGAGCACACGTCCGGCGCGGATCGCAAGCTGCGGCTCGTCGGTACCGACCAGCGCACTCCAGTCGGGATCGGGACCGTCGTCGACGTCGACCAGTACGAACCTGCCAGGATGCTCCGACTGCGCGCTTCGCACGAGCCCCGAGACCCCGGCCGCAATCGGATCCTTCTCGGCGTTACGGGTCGCCAGCACCAACCGCGCGTCGGCGGGCGCCTGTGCCAGCCAGGTCTGCACAGACTCCAGAGCTTGCGCTGCAGTGTCCACGCGCGCCACCTCGACAGCACCGGCTCGCACACCGTCGGGTACCGCGACCCACTCCAGCTCGAACAACGAATCGTGTCCACCGCCGAGCTGCGCCGCCTCCACAGGACGTGTGTCCAGGCGAGCCACCTCGAGAACGGGATCGCCGTGTTCGCTGACGATGTCGATCCGCAGTGCGGGTCCGTCGGACTGTCCGATAGCCCGGATCCGCACCCGGACTGTCGAGACGTCCGACCGCCCAAGCCGAACACCCGACCACGAAAACGGCAGCACCGCAGCCACATCCGCACCCTGCTGCAGCAGGACACCGTGCAACGCCGCATCGAACAGAGCGGGATGTATCACGAAGCCTTCGGCAAGTGCCTCTTCCGGCAGCACGACCTCTGCGTAGATGTCGTCGCCGCTGCGCCAGGCTGCTCGGACGCCCCGAAATGTTGGGCCGTAGTCGAACCCGAGGTCGGCCATCCCGGGGTATAGATCCCCGACCGCAGTCGACTTGGCACCCGGCGGTGGCCAGTGCACCGGAAACGGTTCCGGCACAACCACGTCCGCAGTCAGCCAACCGCGCGCATGGCACGTCCCGCTGTGGTCGTCGTCCTGGCGCGAAAAGATCCCGATCTCGCGGCGGCCGTCCGTATCGGCGTGCCCGACCGTCACCTGGATTCTGCGCGTCGTGTCGGCATCGAGCACGAGAGGAGCTTCGATCACCAGTTCGTCGGGTACAGGGCACCCGACGGTCCGACCGGCCGCGAGTGCCAGCTCGACCAGCGCTGTGCCGGGTAGCAACACGATCCCGAACACCATGTGGTCGCGGGTCCATGGGTGCGTGTGCTGGGATATCGATCCGGTGAACAGCCACTCGTCGCTGTCGCCGATCTGCGCTACCGCGGCCAAGATCGGATGGTCCACCCGACCTAGACCGGCCGCCGAGATGTCCCCGACACCAGCGGTCGGCATGATCCAGAAATGCTGGCGCGTAAACGCATACGTGGGCAGGTCGACCTGCTGCGCGCCCGTACCGTCGTAGAACGTCGGCCACTGCACCGCTGCGCCCGCGACGTGCGCCTGCCCGAGGAACCCTGCAAACGTCGCGGGTTCGGAGTGGCGAGCACGCAGCGCCGCAGCGACAAGGATGTTGTCGTTCTCGTCGAGGGTTTGCCGCGCCATCGCGGTCAAAATCGCGTCCGGGCCGAGTTCGAGGAACCGACGAACCCCCAGCTCGTGCAGGGTTGCGACGCCGTCTGCGAACCGCACCGCCTTGCGGACATGGTTCACCCAGTACATCGGGTCGGTCAGCTCCACAGACACGAGAGCGCCTGTCAGGTTCGACACGATCGGGATCCGCGGTTCTGCGAACGTCAGACTCTTTGCCACGCTCTCGAACTCGGTGAGCATCGGTTGCATCCGGGGCGAGTGGAAAGCGTGGCTGACCTTGAGCCGTGTGGTCTTTCGGCCCGACCACTGCGGCAGCCATTCGTCGACCGCATCGGTGTCGCCGGATACGACGACAGCGCGCGGCGCGTTCACCGCTGCAATTGCCAGCCGACCGGCGAAGCCGTCGAGCGACGGCGCGATTTCGGACTCGTCGGCCTGGACCGCAACCATCGCGCCACCCGGCGGAAGTGCACCCATCAAGCGTGCCCGCGCCGCCACGAGTGTGCATACGTCCGGCAACGTCAACACGCCGGACACATGCGCGGCGGCAAGCTCGCCGACAGAATGGCCGATCAGGTAGTCCGGACGTATGCCGAGTGATTCGACCAACCGGAACAACGCGACCTCGACGGCGAACAACGCGGGCTGGGTGAACTCGGTCGCATCCAACAGCGTGGAATCGTCGGACAACAAGTCTCGCACCGAGCGACCGACCCGCCCGTCCAACTCCGCGCAGACCTCGTCAAGCGCGCGGTCGAATACCGGAAACGCCTGCGCCAGTTCGGCACCCATGCGCGCCCGCTGCGATCCCTGGCCGCTGAACATAAAGGCCGTCTTTCCATCGACAGCCCGCGTCGTTGAAACGTCGGCTGCCAGCGCATCGAGCCCGTGCAACAGTTCGTCGCGCGTCGATGCGACGACGACCGCACGACGCTCGAGCAGCGCTCGCGTCGTGGCTTGCGAGAATCCGACGTCGAGTACCGACACATCGGGCCGCGCTAGCAGGTGAGCACGTAGCCGACCGGCTTGCGCACGCAGTGCGCTGTCGGTGCGGGCCGAGACGAGCACCGGTGCCGCGGGGAGCACCCGATCGACGCGAACCTCCACCGGTACATCGGCAGGCGCCTCTTCGAGGATGACATGCGCGTTGGTGCCGCTGATCCCGAACGACGAAACCCCGGCTCTACGCGGCCTCCCGTTGCGCGACCACTTCTGCGCCTCGGTGAGCAACGCGACGTGGCCGGACTCCCAATCCACATGCGGCGACGGTTCGTCCACATGCAGCGTCGCGGGCAACAATTCGTGCTGCAACGCAAGCACCATCTTCATCACCCCCGCAACACCCGCGGCTGCGGACGTATGGCCGATGTTCGACTTGATCGAGCCCAACCACAACGGGTTCGTCCGGTTCCGGCCATAGACCGCGAGCAACGCTCTCGCCTCGATCGGGTCGCCAAGCTTCGTACCCGTCCCGTGGCCCTCGACGGCGTCGACATCCTCGGGACCCACATCAGCGTTGGTCAGCGCAGCCCGGATCACCCGTTCCTGCGCGGATCCGCTCGGTGCCGTCAATCCGTTGCTCGCACCGTCCTGATTGACTGCGCTGCCACTCAGCACAGCCAAGATTCGTCGACCGTTGCGCCGCGCTTCGGACAGCCGCTCCAACACGACCAGACCGACACCGTCGGCAAAGCCGGTGCCGTCAGCCGCCGCGGCATACGCCTTGCACCGACCGTCCTCCGCGAGACCACGCTGCCGACTGAACTCGACGAACAACGTCGGTCCGGCAAGGATCGTCACTCCGCCGACCAACGCCAGCGAACAGTCACCTGCACGCAAGCCCTGTGCCGCCTGATGCATCGCGACCAACGACGACGAACACGCCGTATCGACCGACACTGCTGGTCCGGCCAAACCGAGCGCATAGGAGACGCGGCCCGAAAGGACACTGGTCAGCAGGCCGGTGCGATACCCCTCCAATTCGGGTGGCATCGGTTCGCCGTACTCCGATTTGAATCCTCCGCAGTAGACTCCGGTAGCGCTGCCGCGCAACGACACCGGATCGATGCCCGCATTTTCGAACGCCTCCCACGCCGCTTCGAGCAACAACCGCTGTTGCGGATCCATCGCCAGCGCCTCGCGCGGGCTGATCCCGAAGAACTCGGCGTCGAACTCGCCTGGCCGGTCGAGGAAGCCGCCGCCGCGGGTGTAGAACTTTCCGATCCGATCCGGATCCGGGTCGTACAGATCATCGATATTCCAGCCACGGTCGGTCGGCACGCTGGTGATCGCATCGCGACCGGATGCCACGAGTTCCCACAACTCGTCCGGCGACGAGACGCCGCCCGGATACCTGCAGCTCATGCCGACGATGGCGATCGGTTCGGTCGACTGCGCAACGAGCCGACGGTTCTGCTGCCGTAGTCGGTCGGTTTCCTTGATCGACTTCCGCAGTGCCTCTACCAGTTCCGTGTTCGAACTCATGCAACATCCTCCTGAACCATCCGGATGAGAGCATCGGCGTCGAGATCGTCGATCGACGCGGCATCGTCGCCGGGCAGGTCGTCGGAGAGATCACCGGCCGCCAGCTCTCGCAGTGTGTCGAGCAGGCCCGCCCTGCGCAGCCGCTCGATCGGAATCGCAGCCAACAGGTCGCGGATCTCGTCGTCACCCGATGGCCGGTCCGCGTCGGGCGCGTCATCCGGCCTTACGATCGACAACACGTAACGTGCGGCCGCTGTCGGCGTGGGATGCTCGAAGATCAGCGTCGCGGGAAGTTTGTGACTCGTAGCCTGCGTCAAGCGGTTCCGCAACTCCACCGCAGCAAGCGAATCGAAACCAAGATCCTTGAACGCCCGATCAGGATCCACACTGCCCGAACCCGAATGACCCAACACCGCCGCAACATGAGACCGCACAAGATCGACAACAACCGACTCCCGCTCAGCAGCAGGCATTCCGGCGAGCCGCTGCGCCAACGAACCCGAACTGGCCGCCACCTCTCGCACCGGTGCCCGCACCAATCCACGCAGCAGTGCCGGAAGCAGCCCGGCCTTGGCTTGGTGTCGCAGCGCAGCGAGATCGAGCTGAACCGGAGCAAGAAGCGCCCGATCCGACCGCAACGCCACATCGAACAAACCCAACGCCTGCTCCGCCGACATCGCACCCACCCCCAACCGACCCAACCGCGCCAACTCCTCCTCCCCCAACCCACCCGTCATCCCCGTGCCATCCGCCCACAACCCCCACGCCAACGACACACCAGGCAACCCCTGCGCCCGACGCAGCACCGCAACCGCATCCAACCCAGCATTCGCCGCCGCATAATTCGCCTGACCCGCACTACCCACCAACGCCGCCATCGACGAAAACAACACAAACGCCGACACATCCAACCCCGCCGTCAACTCGTGCAACACCAACGCCCCATCCACCTTCGGACGCAACACCCCCGCCAAACTCTCCTGCGACATCGACTCCACCACACCGTCATCGAGCACACCCGCCGCATGCACCACCGCCGTCAACGGCCACTGCAACGAATCCAACAACGCCCCCACCGCACCCCGATCGGCCACATCACACACCTCCACCCGCACCTCGGCCCCCAACGCCTCGAGCCCCGCCAACACCTCGAGCCCCGCCGCATCCACCCCAGCCCGACCCCGCCGCGACACCAACACCAAACGCTTCACCCCATACACACCCACCAAATGCCGAGCCAACACCAACCCCAACCCACCCGTACCACCCGTAATCAACACCGACCCCTCCGGATCGATCGGCGCAGGCACCGTCAACACAACCTTGCCGACATTGCGACCCTCCCGCAAAAACCGAAACGCCTCCCCACCAGCACGCACATCCCACGTCCGCACCGGAGCATGAGCCAACACACCCTCGGCGAACAGCCCGGTTATTGCGAGGAACATCTGCTGGATCCGGTCCGGTCCGGCATCGACGAGGTCGAACGCGCGATAGCGCACGCCATGATGGCGATCCGCGACAACGTCCGGATCGCGGACATCGGCCTTGCCCATCTCGACGAATCGGCCGCCGGGAGCCATCAACCCCAAAGTGGCGTCGACGAATTCGCCGGCCAGTGCATTCAGCGCGACATCGATACCCGCAAAGGCAGTGCCGAAGCCGAGGTCACGCGACGACGCGATCCGATCCTCGGCAATCCCCAACTCCCGCAACGTGTCCCACTTCGACGGGCTCGCGGTCGCGAAGACCTCGGCCCCAAGATGATGCGCAATCCGAACAGCCGCCATCCCCACCCCACCAGCCGCGGCATGCACCAGCACCCGCTCGCCCGACCGCACATTCGCGAGGTCGACCAAGGCGTAGTAGGCGGTCAGATACACCACCGGCACCGCGGCCGCCTGCACGAACGACCATCCGGCGGGGATGGGCACCAGCATGCGGTGATCCGTCACCGCAATCGGTCCGAATCCATCGGTCATCAATCCCATGACTCGGTCACCCGGTGCCAGATCGGCTACCTCGGAACCGATTTCGAGCACGACCCCGGCGCCCTCGCTTCCGAGCGGCGCGTCGCCCGGATACATCCCCAACGCGATCAACACATCCCTGAAGTTCAGCCCGGCAGCTCGAACCCCGACCCGAATCTCACCCGCTGCGAGCGGCCGTTGCGCGTCCGATGCGACGATCGCCAATCCGTCGAGCGAGCCCTTCGCCGTGATACCCAACCGCCACAGGTTATCTCGCGGCGACGGTGCCCGCACGAGCCGCGGCGCCGTGACGACGCCGTCGCGCACAGCGAGCTGGGGCTCACCGAGGTCGGCCAACGCGGCCCAGTCCGGCTCCGGACCCCCATCGACATCGACCAGAACGAAGCGACCAGGATGCTCCGACTGCGCGCTACGCACCAGACCCGACACCCCCGCCGCTACAGGGTCGTTCTCGGCACCGCGAGTGACTAGGACCAGCGGCGTCTCGGACTCCTTTGCCAGCCAGGATTGCACGACGTCCAATGCGCCTGCCGCTGTGTCGACGTGCGCTACCTCGACCTCGCTGGTGGCCGAACCATTCTGCACCGCAACCCATTCCAGCGCGTACAACGACTGCTGCCCACCCCCGAGTTGTCCCGGATCGACGGGCCGGGAGGCCAGTCGATCTACGGTGACGACAGGTTCGCCCTGCTCGGTAGCCACATCGACGCGCAGCAGGGTTGCTCCGGTACGGGTGATTCGCACTCGTGCCCGAGTAACCCCGCTGTGTCCGAGCTGCACACCGGACCAGGAGAACGGCAGCTCGACTGCCGATCCCGAGGTCTTGCCGATGAGCGCCGGATGCAGTGCTGCGTCGAAGAGCGCCGGGTGGACTGCGAAGCCTGCACCGCTGATGCCGTCGGGGAGTGCGACCTCGGCGTAGGTGACATCGCCAAGCCGCCACGCCGCGAGCAGCCCGCGGAAGGTCGGGCCGTAGTCGTAGCCGACGTTCGCCAAATCCTCGTACCAGCCGTCGACAGCTATGGGCTCGGCTCCAGCCGGCGGCCACTGTGACGGAAAGCGCTCCTGCACAATCACATCGGTGGTCAACCAGGCACGAGCGTGGCAGATGGCGTTCTGCTCACTGTCGGTACGGGAGAAGATTGTCACCTCGCGGCGGCCGTCGTCGACGACTCGCCCGACCGTCACCTGGATCTGTCTGGCGGTGTCGTCGAGCACAAGTGGTGCCTCGATCACCAACTCGTCCAGCGTGGGGCAGCCAACTTCGTGTCCGGCAACGGACGCCAGTTCCACGAAGGTGACACCAGGCACGATGACGGTGCCGAGCACTACGTGATCGCGGGTCCATGGCTGGGTGTCTTGCGACAACCGCCCGGTGAGGATCCACTCGTCGCGGTCACCGACCTGTAGCGCTGCGGACAGCAGGGGATGGTCGATTCGGCGGAGCCCTGCGGCGGACACGTCATTGCCACCGACACCGGGTGTCAACCAGAAGCGCTGCGGTGTAAAGGTATACGTCGGTAGCGCGACGCGCGTAGCGCCGGTTCCGACGAAGAACACCGGCCACTGGACCGCGACGCCCGCCACGTGCGCTTCGGCCGCCGAGATCGTGAACCGGTCCAACCCGCCGTCGTCGCGACGCAGAGATCCGATAACCGCAACGTTCGGCCCCACGGACTCTTCGACTGCCATCGTCAGCACCGGGTGCGGCGACATTTCGATGAAGCACGTCGCGCCGTCGGCGGCCAACGCCCGCACGGCGGGTTCGAATCCGACTGTGCCGCGCAGGTTTCGGTACCAGTAGCCGGCGTCCATCGTGGTGGTGTCGATGACGCTGTCGGTCACGGTCGAATAGAGCCTGATCGTCGAGCGCTGCGGCTCGAGTGGGGCGAGCAACTCGAGCAACTCGCTCTCGATCGCCTCGACCTGCGCAGAATGCGACGCGTAGTCGACCGCAATCCGGCGAGCCCTGATCTCGTCGCGTTCGCAGGTGGCGATGAGGGCGTCCAATGCGTCCGGTTCGCCTGATATCACCACCGACGCAGGACCGTTGACTGCTGCGATCGACACTCGGTTTCGATAGGGCGCAATCAGTTCGGTGACGTGGTCGGCCGACAATGCGATCGATACCATTGCGCCCCGGCCAGCCAACCGTTCCCGGACCAATCGGCTGCGCACGGTCACGATCCGGGCGGCATCGCGCAACGACAGCGCCCCGGCGACGTATGCGGCAGCGATCTCGCCTTGCGAATGCCCAACCACCGCAGCTGGTTCCACCCCGGAGGCGCGCCACAGCGCGGCAAGGGAGACCATCACGGCAAACAGGGCAGGCTGCACGATGTCGACACGTTCGAGCGTCGGTGCACCGTCCTCGTCACGGAGCACATCCTCTAGTCGCCAATCTACGAACTCCGCGAAAGCCTCACCGCACGCGGCGATCCGCTCGGCGAACACAGGCGAGGAATTCAAGAGCCCGACAGCCATGCCGACCCATTGCGCGCCCTGCCCAGGAAACACGAATACCGCGTCGCCTCCGCCGGAGTGACCCTGGAACACGCTGGCAGCCGGCTCGTTAGCGGCGAGGGCGCTCAACCCGGCCAGCAACTCGTCTCGGTCGGTTGCCACGACCGCGGCGCGGTGCTCGAGCTGAGCGCGTGTAGTTGCCGAGGAGAAGCCGACGTCGAGCAACGACACATCGGGCCGCTCACGAAGGTGGGCGAGCAGCGCGCCCGCTTGCGCCCGCAGCGACTTCTCACCGCGCGCGGACACGAGCACGGGAACCACAGGGATCGCTCGTTCGACCTGCATGGTCTCTGTCTCCGATGCAGGCGCTTCCTCGAGGATGACGTGCGCGTTGGTCCCGCTGACGCCGAACGACGACACACCTGCGCGACGCGGGTTCCCGTTCCTCGACCATTTTCTGGACTCGGTGAGCAGCTCGACCTGTCCTGAATCCCAATTCACATGTGGTGAAGGCGAATCGACGTGCAGGGTCGACGGAAGAATTTCGTGCCGGAGCGCCTGCACCATCTTGATCACACCTGCGACGCCTGCCGCGGTCGAGGTGTGGCCGATGTTCGACTTGATCGATCCGAGCCGCAGCGGGCCGTTGGTCCGTTCACGTCCGTAGGTGGCCAGCAACGCCTGCGCCTCGATCGGATCACCGAGCTTCGTTCCGGTGCCGTGGCCCTCGACAGCATCGACCTCGTCCCCGCGCACCCCGGCGTTCGCCAACGCAGCCTTGATGACTCGCTCTTGCGACGGCCCGTTCGGCGCCGTCAGACCGTTGCTCGCACCGTCCTGATTCACCGCGCTGCCGCGAACGACCGCCAGCACTCGGTGGCCGAGCCGCTGCGCCTCCGAAAGCCGCTCCAACACGACAAGTCCGACACCATCAGCAAAGCCCGTTCCGTCTGCGGCAGCCGCGTACGACTTGCACCGACCGTCGGGCGAGAGCGCGCGCTGCCTACTGAACTCGACGAAGAGGAACGGGCCCGACAGCACGGTGACGCCGCCGACGAGCGCCATGGACGACTCCCCCGCTCGCAGCGACCCGATTGCGAGATGCAATGCCACCAACGACGAGGAGCAGGCGGTATCGATCGACACCGACGGTCCGGTGAGGCCGAGCGTGTAGGAGACTCGGCCCGACACCACGCTCGACGTCGACCCGGTCAGCCGAAAGCCCTCCAGCTGTGACTGACCGCCGGCGGGTCCGGCTGCATAGTCCGATGCGCCGACGCCGCAGAAGACTCCGGTATCGCTACCCCGCAGCGAGGTCGGGTCGATGCCGGCGTCCTCGAGCGCCTTCCATGCCGCCTCCAGCAGCAGCCGCTGCTGTGGGTCCATGGCGAGCGCCTCACGGGGACTGATCCCGAAGAAATCGGCATCGAAATCGGCTGCCCCGTCGATGAATCCGCCCACGCGCGTGTACGACGTGCCTGGCTGATCCGGATCGGGGTGGTACAGCTGCTCGAGATCCCAGCCGCGATCGGTAGGCAGGCCCGACATCGCATCGCGGCCCGAGGCGACCAATTCCCACAGTTCGGCCGGCGACGTCACCCCGCCGGGATACCGGCAGCTCATCCCCACGATTGCGATGGGTTCGTTTGCGCGTTCTTCCAGTTCCCGCAGTTGCGACCGGGTTTCGTTGAGATCGACCGCAACCTTCTTCAGGTACCGAACGAGTTTGTCCTGCTGGGGATCCGCGCTGCCGGTGTCCATTCCAACCCCTGTCATGCCAACCCCTGTCATGCCGTGCCGATGTCGTCGATGCCGAATTCGGCGTCGATCAGCGCGAAGACCTCGTCAGCTGTCGTCGCCGCCTCGATCTGTTCGCTTGCCCGTCCGCCCGCGGTGACGGCCGCCAGCATCGTGCGCAGGCGCGCGGCAACGCGCACCTGTTCGGTAGGTGTTGTCGCCGTGAGCATTTCCTCGAGCTTCTGCAGTTCCCGGTCGATCGGGACTTGCGGCTCGTCACCCGAACTCCCGCCGAATTCGGCGAGCAACTGCGTCGCGAGCGCCGCAGGTGTCGGGTGGTCGAAGACGAGCGTCGCAGGCAGGCGCAGACCGGTGAACTGTGTCAACCGATTTCGCAGGCCGACGGCGCCGAGCGAGTCGAAGCCGAGGTCCTGGAAGGGTCGATCGGGGGCGACTGCAGCCGGGGACTTGTGGCCGAGCACCGCGGCGACCTGCGCTTGCACCAACTCGAGGACGATTCGTTCCCGATCGACGTCCTGAGCGCTGGTGAGACGTTGCACGAACGACTCGTGAGCAGCCTCCACACCGCGCGCCGGCGTACGCACCAGACCACGCAGCAAAGCAGGCAGTGTGCCCTCACGGGCCTGCACGAGCAGCGCAGCGGGATTCAGCTGGACCGGCGCAAGTACGGATGCAGCTGCGCCGAGGGCGTGGTCGAAGAGTTCGAGCCCGAATTCTACCGAAAGCGCTTCTACCCCCAGCCGTTCCAACCGAACGAGGTCGGTGCTACCGAGCTCGCCCGTCATCCCGGTGGCATCGGCCCACAGCCCCCACGCCAGCGACGTTCCGACCAACCCCATGGCGCGACGCTGCTGCGCCAACGCATCCAGCGCAGCGTTCGCGGCGGCGTAGTTGCCCTGCCCCGGACTGCCGATCAGCGCTGCGACCGACGAGAACAGCACGAAAGCTGCGAGGTCCATATCGGCGGTCAGTTCGTGCAGGTGCCACGCCGCATCCACCTTCGGTCGCAGCACGCGCGCCAGCTGTTCGGGGGTCAGAGTTTCGATCAAGCCGTCGTCGAGCACACCTGCAGCGTGGACGACGGCGATCAACGGCTGCTCCAGCGAATCGAGAAGTGTTGCAAGCTGATCCCGATCGGAAGCGTCGCACGCTTCGACCCGTACGGTTGCTCCTGCCGCCTCCAGATCAGCAACTACGGCAGCGACGCCCGGCGTAGCGCTGCCACGCCGACTCACAAGCACCAGCTGCCGCGCGCCGTGCGTGGCAACGAGGTGCTTTGCGACGACGGCGCCCAAACCACCTGTGCCGCCGGTGATCAGGACGGTTCCGTCGGGGTCGAACACTGGCGTTGTCTGCGGCGTCGCCACAGTTGCCCGCGCGAGCCGCGGCGCAAGTAGTCCGGTGTTGCGTACGACCAACTGCGGCTCATCGACACCGGCAAGCGCTGCCCAGTCCGGGGTCTCCTCGCCGCCGAGATCGACGAGCAGGAAGCGGTCCGGGTGCTCGGACTGTGCGCTGTGCACCAGACCCCACGCGGGCGCCTGGGACACATCCGGCGAATCGCCCTCGATGGCAACCGCATTGCGAGTGACGACGATCAACCGTGACTGGGTCGTGCGGTCGCTCGCGAGCCAGCTCTGCACCAGTTCCAACGCTCGTGCGGCGACCGCCTGCGCCGCGACGTGTGTGTCACCCGGTGGTGACTCGACGGCTGCAACAACGACATCGGGCACTGCAGCTCCTGCGGCGAGTTGCTCGTCCAGCGCTGCCAGATCGGTGCACCGTTGTCCGCTGCCTGCGACGGCGCCGAGTAGGACGACGTGCCCCGCCTGGCCCAACGGAACGCTGACAGCCGTCCAGTCGCGCTGGTACAGGGAACGCTGGGCGGCGAGCCGCGTGGACTGCAGCTGCGTCCGATCGACCGGGCGAACATCCATCCGTCGCACACCGCCGACCGCCAGACCGGTCTCGTCGGCGAAGTCCAGCCGCAGCGCGTGCTCCCCCGCCGTTGCAACGCGGACCCGGAGCCTGGTGAGCCCGGTTCGCTCCAGATGCACACCGGACCAGGAGAACGGTAGACCGCCGCCTGCAGTGGGTCCTCGGTAGAGCTTGCCGAGACCACCGTGCAGGGTGGCGTCGAACAGCGCGGGATGCAGGCTGAATCCTGTTGCAGCTCCAGCGCTTTCCGGCAGTTCCAGCTCTGTGTACACCTCGTCGCCGAGCGCCCAGGCGGCCTGGACCCCGCGGAACGCAGGACCGTACGCGAAGTCGCCGTCGGTGAGGTGGGCATAATCGCCGAGCCGGGCATACACGGTCTCGACGGCCACCGGCTCGGACCCGACGGGCGGCCAGTGCGTGGGGAACTGCGCCGACTCGGGTGGCACACCGAGCCAACCGCGGCCGTGGCAGACCGCTGACTGCGGCTCGTCTGCGCTGTCCTGTCGGGAGAAGATCGCTACCGGGCGGCGTCCGTCGTCCGCCGCTGCGCCGATACTCACCTGGAGCTGACGGACGGTGGTCTCCTCCAAGATCAGCGGCGCCTCGAGCACCAACTCGTCCAACGCGGGGCAGTCGGCAATGCGGCCTGCCACCAGCGCCAGCTCGACGAGCGTCACACCCGGTACGAGTACGAGCCCGAACACCATGTGGTCGCGGGTCCACGGTTGTGCGTCGATGGACAGCCGACCCGTGACAAGCCACTCGTCGCGATCCCCGATCTGCGTCGCCGCAGCCAGGATCGGATGGTCGACGCGGACGAGACCGGCCTCGGCGGCTGTGTTCGTCCCGACGCTGGGAGCGAGCCAGAAGCGTTGGCGTTGAAACGCATACGTCGGCAGATCGACTCTGCGCGCGTTGCTGTTCGCGTAGATCGGGGTCCAGTCGACTGTGACGCCGACACAGTGCACCTCGGCGAGCGAGAGCAGAAATCGTTCGAGTCCGCCGTCGTCACGGTGCAGCGATCCGACCACCACGATGTCGGTCTGCCCGACCGTAGCCTCCACCGCGGTGCTCAGCACAGGATGAGGCGAAACCTCGACGAAGCAGCTGGTCCCCTGGTCGGCAAGTGCCCTGATGGCGGGCTCGAAACCGACCTGACCCCGCAGGTTTCGATACCAGTAGTCCGCATCGAGGGTCGCTGTGTCGACGAAGCCTCCAACTGCCGTGGAGTAGAACGGAATCCGGCCCGATACGGGAGCGATCGGTGCGATCGCCTCCAGAAGCTCGGCCTCGATCGTCTCGACCTGCGCCGAGTGGGAGGCGTAGTCGACCGCGACCCGGCGGAACCTGACGCTGTCGCGTTCGCAGACCGCGGCGAGCTCGTCGAGAGCGCCCTGCTCACCGGAAATCACGACTGCCGCAGGCCCGTTGACGGCGGCGACCGACAGTCGGCCGGCATAGGGTGCGAGCAATTCTTCGACCTGCTGCACCGGCAGGGCGATCGACGCCATGCCACCTCTGCCGGCCAATCGCTCACCGATGAGGCGTGAGCGCAGCGTGACGATTCTGGCGGCATCGTCGAGTGACAACCCGCCCGCAACGTAGGCAGCGGCGATCTCACCCTGCGAATGCCCGACCACTGCAGTCGGTTCCACGCCATGCGCACGCCACAGCCGGGCGAGTCCTGCCATCACCGCGAACAGTGCGGGCTGGACGACGTCGACTCGATCCAACAGCTCGGCGTCGCCGCGAAGCACCTCGGTAAGCCGCCATTCGACGAACTGCCCGAGCGCCGTCTCGCACGCGGCAATCTCGGCGGCGAACTCCGGCGCGGACTCGAGCAGCTCGGCAGCCATTCCAGCCCACTGCGCACCCTGGCCGGGAAAAACGAAAACGGCTCCCTTGCCGAGGGTTCGGCCGACGACGACGTTGTCGGCCGGTTCGCCGGCAGCGATCGCGGCGAGCCCCGACAGCAGCCCCCCACGATCGGCAGCCACAACGGCGGCCCGACGTTCCAACTGCGCACGGGTGGTCGCCGTCGAATAGGCGAGATCGGGAAGGGTCACGTCGGGTCGACCGACAACGGAGGTGTGCAGCTGTTCTGCCTGCGCTCGCAGGGCTGCATCCGTGCGCGCCGACAGCAGCACCGGCACCACCGACGGACCGGACGTCGCTACATGCTCGCGCTGCGGCGAATCCGGCGCTTCCTCCAAGATCAGATGCGCGTTGGTGCCGCTGACACCGAACGACGACACCCCGGCACGTCGCGGGCGACCGTTGCGCGACCACGCCCGCGCCTCGGTGAGCAGTTCGACCCCACCCTGATCCCAATCGATGTGTGGTGAGGGTGAATCCACATGCAGTGTCGCGGGCAGTGTCTCGTGCCGCAGCGCCTGCACCATCTTGATCACGCCGGCGACACCGGCGGCGGCCGACGAATGACCGATGTTCGATTTGATCGAACCCAGCCAGAGCGGGCCGTTCGTGCGATCACGTCCGTAAGTGGCAAGGAGCGCCTGGGTCTCGATTGGGTCGCCCAGTGTGGTGCCGGTGCCATGGCCTTCCACTGCGTCGATGTCTGCCGGACCCAGACCCGCATCGGCAAGCGCCTGGCGGATCACCCGCTCCTGCGAGGGTCCGTTGGGTGCGGTCAGTCCGTTACTCGCGCCGTCCTGGTTCACCGCGCTGCCGCGGATCACCGCCAGCACCTCATGACCGTTCCGCTGCGCGTCCGAAAGTCGCTCCAGCACAACGAGCCCCGCCCCGTCGGAGAATCCCGTACCGTCCGCAGCCGCCGCGTAGGACTTGCATCGGCCGTCCGGGGACAGTGCTCGCTGTCTGCTGAACTCCGTCAGCAGGTACGGGCCCGCCATCA
Organism: Antrihabitans stalagmiti; assembly: GCF_016482825.1. Taxonomy (GTDB): domain Bacteria; phylum Actinomycetota; class Actinomycetes; order Mycobacteriales; family Mycobacteriaceae; genus Antrihabitans; species Antrihabitans stalagmiti. Next base: position 924,338 of record NZ_JAEMNV010000001.1, read on the forward strand.
GCGTCACCCCGCCGACCAGCGCCATTGAGCATTCGCCAGAGCGCAGCGCACGAGAAGCCAGGTGCATTGCGACAAGCGACGACGAGCAGGCCGTGTCGATCGACATGGCCGGACCTTCGAGGCCGAGTGTGTAGGAGATCCGCCCGGACGCCACACTCGTCGTGGTGCCGGTGAGCCGGTAGCCCTCCAGTTCCGACGAGTTGGAGCCGCCGTAGTCGGTGGTGACGACGCCTGTGAAGACGCCGGTATCACTGCCGCGCAGCGAGTTCGGGTCCACACCTGCGTCTTCCAGTGCTTCCCACGCAAGCTCGAGCAGTAGCCGCTGCTGCGGATCCATGGCCAATGCTTCGCGCGGGCTGATCCCGAAGAACTCCGCATCGAAGGCCCCCGCATCTGCGAGGAAGCCGCCGCCGCGAGTGGACACGGTGCCGGGCTGATCGGGATCGGGATCGTAGAGCCGTTCGAGGTCCCAGCCGCGATCGGTGGGCAGTCCAGTGACGGCGTCACTCCCTGCTGCGACGAGGTCCCACAGCAGCTTCGGTGAACCGGCGCCGCCCGGGTAACGGCAGCTCATACCGACGATCGCGAGTGCTTCGTCCGCGGCTGCGGGCTCGCGGACCACCGGTGCAACTGGCACCGAATGCGTCTCCGCACCAGCAACTTCGGTGAGTAGCAGCCGTGCGACCGCGGCGGGCGACGGATGGTCGAAGACAAGGGTTGCGGGCAATCGCACGCCGGTGGCCCGGGTGAGCCGGTTGCGGAGCTCGACCGCGCCGAGCGAGTCGAACCCGAGGTCTTTGAACGCCCGCTCGGGGTCGACGGCGCCCGCAGCGACGTGGCCGAGCACGGAGGCGACATGAGACTGCACGAGTTCGGCGACCATGCGCGCGCGGTCCGCATCTCCGAGGCCGGAAAGCTGTTGTGCCAGTGAGCCGCCGGCGGCACTGCGGCGGCGCGTTCCACCGGCGGGCACGAGTCCGCGCAGCAACGCAGGCAGGTTTCCGGCACGGGCCTGATTGCGCAGTGCGCCCAGATCGAGCTGAACCGGCGCGAGCATCGATGATGCCGAATCCGAGTCCACCGAGACTACGGCCTGGTCGAACAGTGCAAGGGCCGCTTCGGTAGGGAGCGCACCGACACCCATGCGGGCAAGACGGGCGTGGTCCGCCGCGTCCAGAGCTGCTGCCATGCCGCCGGCTTGTGCCCAGAGTCCCCAGGCGAGTGCCGTTGCGCTGCGCCCAGAGGAGCGGCGTACGTCTGCGAGCGCTTCGACCGCGGCGTTGGCTGCAGCGTAGTTTCCCTGGCCCGGACTGCCGAGCAGTGCTGCGACCGAGGAGAACAACACAAACGCCGAGAGGTCGAGGTCTGCCGTCAGCTCGTGTAGATGCAGCGCCGCATCGAGTTTCGGGCGCAATACCGCATCGATCCGATCGGGCGTCAGCGATTCGACGAGTCCGTCGTCGAGCACACCGGCGGCGTGCACGACCGCGCCCAGCGGGTGCCGGAGGGAGGACAGCAGCTCGGCAAGCGCGCCACGATCCGCGACGTCGCACGCGGCAACCACGGTTCGAGCGCCCAGTTCGGCCAGCTCGGCAACCAGGTCGTCGACACCGTCGGCGGCCGGACCGCGTCGACTGACGAGCAGCAGTCGACGAGCGCCGTGCTCCCGCGCGAGGTGCTTCGCGAACACCGCTCCCAAACCACCTGTACCGCCGGTGATCAGCACGACCCTGTCCGGGTCGAGCGCCAACCCTGACACCGCGTTCACCTGTGCTCGTGCGAGTCGCGGTACGAGCACACGGCCCGCTCGCAGCGCCAGTTGTGGCTCGTCCTGGCCTGCGAGAGTGGCCCATTGCGGATCGTTGGTGTCGGAGTCGGAGTCGACGAGCACGAAACGGTCCGGCTGCTCGGACTGGGCGCTGCGGACCAGACCCCACACCGCGGCGTGCGCGATATCGGGCGACTCGACCGCGACCGCGTTCCTGGTGACGACGAGCATCGTTGCTGCGCTGGGCTGTTCGGCTGCAAGCCACTGTTGCATCGTGTCGAGGACGGCGCCGACGAGCGTCCGCGTTCGCTCGGCCACGTCTCCCGATGCCACGGCGTCGGTTGCCTGGAGATCATCGACGCGCACGACGACCACCTCGCGCGGGTCTGCGGGCGCTTCCGCGAGCTCGACCCACCCCATGGCGAACAGTGCGTTGTTGCTCTGCGCGGCAGCGAGTTTCGCGGGATCGACGGGTCGCACGGCGATCGAACGCAGCGATATGACAGGACCACCGGTCTCATCGATCGCATCCAGCTGCAGCGCGGATTCGCCGGTCGCGATCGAACGGACGCGCAGAGTCGTGGCACCGGGGCGGTGCAATTGCACACCTGCCCAACTGAACGGCATTCGCTGCGCACCGGATCGGTCTGTGAGCAGAACAACCCCACTCTGCAGCGCCGCGTCGAAGAGTGCCGGGTGGATGCCGAACCCCGAACTCTCCTCCGGCAACGTCACCTCGGCGTACGTCCGGTCTCCGTCCCGCCAGAGTGCCTGCACCCCTTGGAAGGTGGGTCCGTAGTCGTAGCCGATCTCGCTCAAGTGCTCGTAGAGGCCGGCGATCTCGACAGGTTCGGCGCCCGCCGGCGGCCACTGCGACGGCCAATCCGCGGGCAGTTCCGTGCGTGGCGCAGTGTCGGTACCGAGGACACCGCGCGCGTGGCAGGTGGTCTCGCTGCCGCCGTCCAGGCGGGAGAACACCGCGACCTCGCGCCGGCCATCGGCACCGGCCGCGCCGACCGTAACCTGCAGTTGCCGTGCAACACCGGGCTCCAGCAGCAGCGGCGCCTCCAGCACCAGCTCGTCCAGCACGGTGCTTTCGGTGTGTCGACCGGCAGCGAGCGCGAGTTCGACCAGACCCGTACCCGGCACGACGATAGTGCCGAAAAGCTGATGTTCGGCGGTCCACGGCGCTGTGTCGGTGGACAGTTGGCCGGTGCAGATCCATTCGTCGCGGTCACCGACCGATGTCGCGCCCGTCAAGACGGGATGGTCGAGTCCGGCGCCAACAGCGTCCCGATGTCCCGTGGTCGGGGCGAGCCAATAACGCTGGCGCTGGAATGCGTACGTGGGCAGCGATATCCGTGCCGCACCACAGTCGGCGTAGTAGGTCTGCCAGGCAACGGCGATGCCCGCGGTGCTCACGTCGCCGAGGAAGCGTGCAAAACCATCGGCTTCGGACTTGCGGGCCCGTAACGCCGCCAGGACCGCGACGTCGTCGCCATGGCTGTCCAGCGTCTGACGCGCCATCGGGGTCAGTACGGCGTCCGGGCCGAGTTCGAGAAATCGCCGCACGCCGAGGTCGTACAGACTGCCGATACCGTCGGCGAACCGAACGGCCCGTCGCACGTGCTCGACCCAGTACTGCGCACTGCACAACTCCTCGGAGGCGATCACTGCGCCGGTCACGTTCGACACGATCGGAATCTTCGGCTCGGCGAAGGTCAAACCCGCTGCCACCGTGGCGAATTCAGAAAGCATCGGCTCCATCCGGTGCGAATGGAAGGCGTGACTGACTCGCAGTCGGGTGGTCTTGCGGTCGGCGAACTGCGGCAACCACTCGTCGATCGCGTCTGCGTCGCCGGATACAACCACCGCCGCGGGACCGTTCACTGCAGCAACATCGAGGCGTCCGGCGAACGCGGACAACGACTCGACGACCTCCGATTCGCTCGCCTGCACCGCGGCCATTGCGCCGCCTGCAGGTAGCGCGCCCATCAACCGTCCGCGTGCCGCAACCAATTCGCAGGCCTCCGGCAGCGACAACACCCCCGCCACGTGCGCAGCGGCCAACTCGCCGACCGAGTGGCCGATCAGGTAGTCGGGTCGCACACCGAGCGATTCCACCAACCGGAACAACGCGACCTCGAGTGCGAAAAGGGCGGGCTGGGTGAATTCGGTCGCATCCAGCAGTCCCGAGTCGTCGGACATCACGTCCCGCACCGACCTGCCGACGTGTGGGTCCAACTCGGCGCACACCCCAGCCAACGCGGCATCGAACACTGGGAAAGCCTGTGCCAGTTCGGCACCCATGCGGACGCGCTGAGCGCCCTGGCCGCTGAACAGCACGGCTGTCCTGCCGGTGACCGGGCGCGCGACGTCGATGGCGGCAAGTCCGGCAAGCAGCGCGTTTCGATCGGCGGCGACGATGACCGAGCGATGCTCGAGTTGCGCACGTGTCGTAGCCGCCGAGAATCCGACATCCGGTAGCGACAGTTCGGGTCGGGCAAGCAGATGCGCGCGCAGCCGCTGCGCCTGGGCATGCAGCGCGGGCTCCGAACGCGCCGACAGTGGCACCACGAGCACCGGCGCCGAGCCCCTCGAGTGCGTCGGGGCGGGGTCGTCCAGTGGGGCCTCTTCGAGGATGACGTGCGCGTTGGTCCCACTGATACCGAACGAGGAGATACCTGCCCGGCGCGGTCTGCCGTTCCGCGACCATTTCCTCGCTTCGGTGAGCAGCTCGACTTCGCCCGATTCCCAATCCACATGGGGCGATGGCGAATCCACGTGCAGAGTCGCGGGCAACAGCTCGTTTCGCAACGCGAGAACCATCTTGATCAGCCCAGCAACGCCCGCGGCTGCCGACGTGTGGCCGATGTTCGACTTGATCGACCCGAGCCACAGCGGACCGTGCGAGCGGTCGTCGCGTCCGTAGGTGGCCAGCAGGGCCTGCGCTTCGATCGGGTCACCCAGTTTCGTGCCGGTGCCATGTCCCTCCACCGCGTCAACCTCGGCGGCGCTCAGTCCCGCATTTGCAAGCGCCGCGCGAATCACCCGCTCCTGCGCGGGACCGTTCGGGGCAGTCAGCCCGTTGCTCGCACCGTCCTGATTGATCGCACTCCCCCGCACCACCGCGAGCACGTTCCGCCCGTTGCGCCGAGCATCCGACAGTCGTTCCAGTACGACCAGACCAGCACCGTCTGCGAACCCGGTGCCGTCAGCTCCGGCCGCATACGCTTTGCAGCGCCCGTCCGCCGAAAGCCCGCGCTGCCTGCTGAACTCCACGAACAGGAACGGCCCGGCAAGCACGGTGACGCCGCCGACAAGGGCGAGCGAGCAGTCACCGGCCCGCAATGCCTGTGCCGCTTGGTGAATCGCCGTCAGCGAGGACGAACACGCGGTGTCCACCGTCACCGCGGGACCCTGTAGCCCCAGCGAGTAGGCGATTCGGCCTGATACAACACTGCCCTGGTTGCCTGCCAGTCGAAAGCCTTCGAGTTCGGGCAGCATGGTTCCGCCGTAGTCCGAGGTGACGGCACCGGTGTACACACCGGTGTCACTGCCGCGCAACGACATCGGATCGATACCAGCGTTTTCGAAGGCTTCCCACGCCACCTCGAGCAGGATTCGTTGCTGCGGATCCATCGCCAGCGCCTCACGCGGGCTGATCCCGAAGAACTCGGCGTCGAAATCACCGATTCCGTCCACGAAGCCGCCACGCTGCGCGCTTACTGTGCCGGGCCTGTCCGAATCAGGATCGTGGAGCCGGTCGAGGTCCCAGCCGCGATCGGTCGGGAACTGCGTCATCGCATCTCGGCCTTCGGCTACCAATTCCCACAACTCGTCCGGTGACGACACCCCTCCGGGCAGCCGGCAGCCCATGCCGACGATCGCCAACGGCTCGGTGTCACGCTCTTCCAGCTCGCGCACCCTGCGGTTCGCCGAACGCAGCTCCGTTGTGACCCGTCGCAGGTAGGTGCGTAGCTTCTCGTCCTCCGAAGTGCCGGTCATAGCGATCCGAGCTCCTTGTCGATCAATTCGTACATCTCGTTGTCCGACACGGAATCGAGGTCGTCGTCGGACGAGTCGTCAGCTGCGCCGAGAACGGTCCGTAGCCGGTTGCTCAGCGACCGCAGACGCGGCGCGATCTCGGCGAATTGCGCCTCGTCGGCCGCAACGGTCGCCAGCAGTGTTTCGAGGCGGCCCAATTCGTCCTGGAAGGGCGAGCGGTCCGGTTCTGCGCCGACGCCGACCTCACCGAGAACGAGCCGCGCGACGGCAATCGGGGTCGGAAAGTCGAAGACGAGTGTGGCGGGCAGTCGTACACCCGTTGCCTGGGTGAGCCGGTTGCGCAACTCGACCGCAGCGAGTGAATCGAACCCGATGTCCTTGAACGCCCGGTCCGGCTGCACGGCTGCGGAGCTGGCGTGGCCGAGGACGGCTGTGACGTTGGCCAGCACCAACTCGAGCACGACGTGTTCGCGGTCAGCCTCGGCGACCCCGGCGAGGCGCTCGGACAGCGTCGCGTTGGCAGGCTCGGCGCGTCGTGCCGACGTGCGGACGAGTCCGCGGAGCAGCGCAGGCAACAGGCCGGCGCGCGATTGCGCCCGCAGCGCAACCGGATCCAGCTGGACCGGCGCCAACATCGACACCTCAGCGTTCAGCGCACGATCGAACAGGTCCAGCCCGAGCTCGGCAGGCAGCGCCCCGATGCCGGTACGTTGCATTCGCTCGAGGTCCGCGACGCCGAGCTCACCGGTCATGCCCGTCGCATCGGCCCACAGTCCCCAGGCGAGGGAGACCGCGGGCAGCCCCGTGGCGTGTCTGCGCGCAGCGAGTGCGTCGAGCGCAGCGTTGGCGGCCGCATAGTTCGCTTGACCCGCGTTGCCGAGAACTGCTGCGGCCGAGGAGAACAGCACGAACGCCGAGAGGTCGGAACGCTCTGTGAGTTCGTGCAAGTTCCACGCTGCATCGAGTTTCGGCCGCAGTACTGCATCGATCTTGTCGGGTGTGAGTGATTCGATGAGTCCGTCGTCGAGTACGCCCGCGGTGTGAACCACCGCGGTCAACGGTATGTCCAGCGAATCCAGCAGCGCCGCAGCCTGATCGCGGTCGGCGACATCGCATGCCACGATTCGTGGCCGGGCCCCGAGCGCTTCGAGTTCGATACGCAGGTTGTCCGCACCGGGTGCGAGCGGTCCGCGCCGCGAAACGAGCAACAGATGCCGGATACCGTGCGATTCGACCAGGTGCTTTGCGACCCGCGCTCCGAGTCCGCCGGTGCCACCGGTGACGAGGACCGTCTTGTCCGGGTCGAGTGGTGCTGGAACGGTCAACACGACCTTGCCGATGTTGCGGCCCTCGCGCAGGTACCTGAACGCGTCCGGTCCCCGACGGACATCCCAGGTGCGTATCGGAGCCGGGGCCAGTACCTCCTGTTCGAACATCGCTGCGATCCGGGTGAGCATCTGCTGGATTCGCTCGAGACCGGCCTCCGCGAGATCGAACGAGCGGTAGCGAATGCCGGGGTGATCGTCGGCAACGACCCGCGGGTCGCGGATGTCGGTCTTGCCCATCTCTATGAACCGACCGCCACGGGGTAGGAGATCCAGTGTTGCGTCGACGAATTCGCCTGCCAACGAATCGAGCACCACGTCGACGCCCGCGCCTGCGGTGGCCGAAAGGAACGTGTCCCGGAAGTCGAGATCCCGTGAAGAGGCTATCCGCTCGTCGCTTATCCCTAACGCGCGCAACGCATCCCATTTCGATGGGCTCGCCGTTGCGAAGACTTCCGCGCCCGCATGCTGCGCCAACTGCACCGCTGCCATGCCGACTCCACCGGCTGCGGCGTGCACGAGCAGCGTCTGCCCTGCCCGCAGGTCGGCGAGATCGAACAGGCCGTAGAAGGCAGTCAAGTACACCACCGGCACTGCCGCTGCCTCGGTGAACGACAGCCGCTGCGGGATCGGCGCGATCGTGCGTCGGTCTGCGACCGCAACTGGTCCGAACGCATCGGTCACCAGACCGAACACCCGATCGCCGGTCGCGAGATCGGTGACACCCGAACCGGTTTCGAGCACGACGCCGGCGGCCTCGCTGCCGAGCGGAGCGTCGCCGGGATACATACCCAACGCGATCAATACGTCGCGAAAATTGAGGCCTGCCGCGCGGACGCCGATCCGCACCTCGTCGACACCCAGCGCGCGACCGCCGTCGGAGTCGAGAATCGTCAACTCGTCCAGCGAACCCTTCCGCGTGGTGCCGAGGTGCCACAGGTCGTCGCTTCGACCGGTCTCGACCCGGCCTAGCCGGGGCGCCGACACAGCACCGTCGCGCACCGCAAGTTGCGGCTCGTCGGCAGCGAGCAATCCGGCCCAATCCGGAACCTCACCGCCGTCGACATCCACAAGCAGGAACCGGTCGGGATGTTCGGCCTGCGCGCTGTGGACCAGACCCCACACCGCCGCCTGGACCGGGTCCGCAATCTCGCCACCCACCGCTACCGCCCGGTGAGTCACGATTATCAGCGTCGCAGCACCGAGCCATTCGCTCGCCAGCCACCGCTGTAGGAGTTCCGTTGCGCGCCAGGTAGCGACCCGCGCTGCGTCGGACACACCGGACTCGCCGGGCGTCTCGACCTCGAACACGACCGCGTCCGGGGAGTCACCCTGTGCGCAGGCATGTTCCAGCTCGGTCAGGTCCGGGTCGGTCGACACGGCAATGCTGCCCGATGGGGCAGCGACCGGCACCGGCGCCCATTCCAATGCGAACAGTGCGTTGCCCTTTGGTCGCGCGCCCGACAACTGCGCCGGGTCCACGGGTCGCAGTGTGAGCCGTTCGACGGAGACGACCTGCACACCGGCCTCGTCGACCACATCGATCCGGAAGGCTGCGTCGCCGACCGCCACGATCCGCGCGCGCAGTGCGGTGTTCGAGGTCCGGTCGATGCGTACCCCGGATAGCGAAAACGGTAGGTCGATCCCGGCGATCTTGTCGAGCATCGTCGCGTGCAGGGCAGCGTCGAACAACGCCGGATGGATGGCAAAGCCACCGTGCTCGGCGTCTTCGGGAAGCGCGACCTCCGCGTAAACCGCAGCATCGGTACGCCAGGCCATGCGAAGTCCCTGGAACAGCGGACCGTACTCGAGGCCGAGGTCTGCGAGTGTCGGGTAGAACGCGTCAGTGTTCACAGGCACGGCACCGGCGGGCGGCCACTGCGCCGGAAACGGCTCCGGCGCAGAAGCATCGGTCGTGAGCCAACCGCGAGCGTGACACGTCGTCGTCTGCTGATCGTCGTTTGCTGCGAACTCGGATCGCGAGTACACCGTCGCCTCGCGTCGCCCATCCGGGTCGGGCGCGCCGACGATGACCTGGATCTGGCGTGCCCCGTCACCGGCGAGGACGAGTGGTGCCTCGATGACGAGTTCGTCGAGCGCGGGGCAATCCACCTCGCGGCCGGCGGCGATCAGCGAGTCGACCACTGCCGTCGCGGGCACGATCACCACGTCGGACACGACGTGGTCACGCAGCCACGGCTGCGATTCCTGCGAGATGCGTCCAGTGAAGACCCACTCGTCACGATCCCCCATCCGCATCGACGCGACAAGCATCGGATGGTCGACCGCCCCGAGCCCGGCAGCCGCAGCGTTGCCGGCAGCTGCTCCTGGAAGCAACCAGTAGCGCTGCCGCTGGAATGCGTACGTCGGCAACGAGACCCGCATCGCGCCGGTACCTGCGAAGTGCGCGGGCCAATCGACCTCGACACCCGATACATGGGCCTCGGACAGCGAGGTGACGAACCGTGCCATTCCCCCGTCGTCACGGCGCAGCGACGCCACCGTCGTGACGCGACCGTCCGCACCGTGCGCCGCGACCGTGTCCTCGACGGCCAGGGTGAGGACGGGATGTGGGGAAACTTCCACGAAGCAACCTGCTCCGAATTCGATGAGCGCACGCACCGCGGGCTCGAAGTCGACTCGGCCCCGCAGGTTTCGGTACCAGTAGCTCGCGTCCAGGGTCGCTGTATCGACGAAATCGCCTACCGCAGTGGAGAAGAACGGAAGTCGACCCGATTCGGGAGCGATCGGCGAAAGTACCTCGAGAAGCTCGGCCTCGATGGCCTCGACCTGCGCGGAGTGCGACGCGTAGTCCACCGCCACCCGTCGGGCCCGCACACCCTCGGCCTCACATGCCGCGAGCAACTCCGTGAGCGCTTCGGGTTCACCGGAAACGACAACTGCCGCTGGACCGTTCACTGCGGCGACGGAGAGCCTGCCTGCATAGGGTTCGACAAGCTCCGCAGCGCGCTGCGCCGTGACCGCGACCGAGCCCATGCCGCCTCGACCCGCCAACCTGTCGCGCACGAGGCGGCTGCGCAGGGTGACCACGCGCGCGGCGTCCGCCAACGACAGCCCACCCGCGACGTAGGCCGCTGCGATTTCACCCTGTGAATGACCAACCACCGCAACGGGTTCGACTCCGTATGAACGCCAGAGCGCGGCGAGCGACACCATTACCGCGAACAACGCGGGTTGCACCACGTCCACCCGCTCGAGCGACGGCGCACCCGGCGCCTCGCGCAGCACATCCTCCAGGCGCCATTCGACGAACGGATCGAACGCGGCAGCGCACGTGGCGATCTCGGCGGCGAACACCGTCGAGGTATCGAGCAGGTCCACGGCCATCCGCGCCCATTGCGCTCCCTGCCCAGGAAACACGAAGACTGCCTTGCCGCTTCCCGTCGGCACGCCCTCGACCACGTGTACTGCGGGATCTGCGGCCGAGATGGCAGCCAATCCGCTGAGCAACGCACCACGATCTGCCGCAACGACGACCGCGCGCCGCTCCAACTGTGCCCTTGTGGTCACGGTCGCGAAACCGACGTCGAGAACCGAAAGCTCCGGTTGGGCGATCAGCTGCGCGCGTAGGCGATCCGCCTGCTGGCGCACGGCACCGTCGCTGCGTCCCGACAGCAGCACAGGAACGACCTGTTGACGCCGCGGTTGGCCGGCACCGTCGGCCACGGGCTCGTCGAGCGGCGGCTCTTCCAGAATCAGATGCGCGTTCGTCCCGCTCACGCCGAACGACGAGATGCCTGCACGCCGCGGCCGACCGTTACGCGACCACTTCTGGGGTTCGGTCAGCAGCGCGACTTCTCCCGAGGCCCAATCCACATGCGCTGAGGGTGAATCGACGTGCAAGGTCGGTGGCAGCGTCTCGTGCCGCATCGCAAGAACCATCTTGATCACGCTCGCGACACCTGCAGCCGCCTGAGTGTGCCCGATGTTCGATTTGATCGACCCCAGCTGCAACGGCCCCTTCGATCGCTCCTGGCCATAGGTGGCCAGCAGGGCTTCCGCCTCGATCGGGTCACCGAGCCCGGTACCCGTGCCGTGACCGTCCACCGCGTCGATGTCCGCAGCGCCCACGCCGGCGTTCGCCAGTGCCTGCCGGATGACACGTTGCTGACTCGGTCCGTTCGGTGCTGTGAGCCCGTTGCTGGCACCGTCCTGGTTCACCGCGCTCCCGCGGATCAGTCCGAGGATTCGATGGGAGTTCCGTCGGGCGTCGGAAAGTCGTTCGAGCACAAGCAGACCCGAGCCTTCGCTCCAACCGACGCCATCGGCGGCCGCCGCGTACGACTTGCATCGTCCGTCCGCCGAGATTGCGCGCTGGCGGCTGAACTCGACGAAGATGTTCGGCCGAGCAAGCACGGTGACGCCACCGGCGAGGGCAAGAGAGCATTCCCCCGCACGCAGCGATTTGGTCGCAAGGTCGAGCGCGACCAGCGACGACGAGCACGCCGTGTCCACCGACACCGCCGGACCTTCGAACCCGAACGTGTAGGAAATCCGTCCAGCCGCGACACTCGCCGCCGACGCGATCATCAGATAGCCCTCGACCTCGGCACGCCGCTCGCTCTGGCCCGCGACGAACTGGTAGTCCGCGTACATCAACCCGCAGAACACACCGGTGTCAGTGCCGCGCAACGACATCGGATCGATGCCGGCGTCTTCGAGCGCCTCCCAGGTCCCCTCGAGAAGGAGCCGCTGCTGCGGATCCATCACGACTGCCTCACGCGGACTGATGCCGAAGAACTCGGCGTCGAACTCGCCGACGTTGTCGACGAACCCACCCTCGCGGGTGTAGGCGGTGCCGGGGTGGTCAGGATCGGGATGGTAGAGCCCGTCGAGGTCCCAGCCACGATCGTCGGGAAACTCCGACAACGCGTCGCGGCCGGCGGCCACCAGGTCCCACAGGGCCTCCGGCGACGTCACCCCGCCGGGATAGCGACAACTCATCCCGACGATCGCGATCGGTTCGTTGCTGCGATCCAGCAGTTGCTGATTCTCGCGCCGAAGGCGCTCGGTCTCCTTCAGCGACTTGCGAAGTGCGCCGACCAGATCATTGCGTCCATCGACCATCGAACAACCCCCAACATCCGCACTCACCCGGTATCAATCCAATAGATCGCGACCGTGCTCGTCTGGATACAGTTGGGCCGAATTCGGCGGATGTCAGCGTCTGGTGTCGCTCTCCCATACTCCTTCGATACTCACGTCGAACGAGTCGTCCAACGGAACTTTGCGGTGCGGATCGTCGACAGCGACGTACGGCGGGCAGACTCCCGCATAGGTCGCCACCAGCCCTTGGAAATGCGGGAGCACATCCAGAATTCGTTCCAGCCACGACTTCGGGTCATTCGGCATCGTCCGACCTCCGCCTTTGCTCACCGAATGCAACTTTCAGGCGACCTTCGTTGCCGAGATGATGGCCTGGACAGGAATGACGTCCGGTGGAATGTCGTTGGAGCCCTTGGTGATCGCCTTCGTTACCTCGAAACCGCACTCTTCCAGCCAGGTCGTGTACGTCGAAAGCTTCTGTGGTCCGCCCTGCCCCATGGTGGCGCCGATGAAGAAGGCCGGGAAGAAGTCGACGTTGTAGTTGTCGGAGTCTTCGATGTTCTCGGGGTACACGGGCACCATGATGTGAACCTGACCGCCTACGTGAAGCGACTTGGCTACGCCCTCGACAATTCTGACGACGTCGTCCTTGTCGAACATGTCCAGGAAATGCTTGATGAGCACCACGTCGAAGCCTTCGGGGATGCCCTCGAACACGTCCCCGCCGATGAACGAGCAGTGCTCGGCCACACCATGTGCCTCGAAGTTCGCCAGGCACTCCGCTTCCTTCGGCGGCAGGTCGAAGGTCGTTACCCGAAGCCCGGGTGAGGCCTTGTGCCGATAGGCATGAATCGCCCCGAGGCCGGTGTTGCCCGCCAGGTCGAGCACCTGCGCGCCCGGTGGTACGTCGATCGTGTCGAAGAACCATGGATCGATACGGGCGGTGACGGCGTCCATCAACGTCGCCCAGGACTGACGCAGGTCGTCGTGCTCGGCCACAGCCTGATACAGCGTGCCATCAGCTCCGTACAGCTCCTGGAGGCCGACGAGCGTGCCGGTCCGCGCGCTCTCGGTGAGATAGAACATCTGCCGAAGCGCGACGACTTTGATCATGTTCATGTAGGTACGCGCGCGGCCGAGGTCGGCCTCGGCGACACCAGCGAGCGCACCGAGGCAGTAGCCACGGGAATCGGAGTCGAAAGCGACGAAGCCTTCTTTGACCATCAGAAACAGGAGTTGTTCGACAGCATCGGGTTTGGCGCCGACGGCGGCGCCGAGCTCGACGGCAGTCGAGTCGGGGCGTTCTCGGAGCACATCGAAGATGCCGAGCTCGAAGCACGACATCAGGGTCGCAAACCGCGTCGGTCCCACCATGTATTCGCGAAACCGCCCAAGTACATCGTCCGGTGTCATTTCACTGTCCCTTTCGAATCGGATTGCTGCTGGAGGAGCCGCGAGAGCGCAATCCGCTGCACTTTCAGCGTCGCTGTGCGAGGCAGCTCGGACTGCGGGATCTGAATCGGGTCGGCCAGCTCAGGGAATTCGGCAGCAGCGTCGCGCCATCGGTTCCTGTCCAACGGCCTGTCTCCGGACGTACACAGCACCGGCACCGCCTCGGCGTTCGAACCGCGCACCACAACGAGCTCGTTCAGCTCGATCAACCTGCTCAACAGGACATCCTCCACTTCGAGCGAGCTTCGAACTCCGGGGATCATGTCGATCTCACGGTCGAGGAGGTGCACACAACCGCGTTTGGTGCGATATCCGACGTCTCCGGTCCGCCACCAGCTGCCGAACCGATTGGCGTCGTATCGCGCCTGCTCGGCGAAGTACGTTTGCGCCAAGCCGTTCCACGCGACCTCGATGTAGCCCGGATTTTGCTCGGAGGGACGCTTACCGTCTCGGCCGACGACTCGAACCCGTGCACAGCCCGGCATCGCCCAGCCGACACAGCGCCCGTTCGTCTTGTGCGCGGATCGGCGGAAGTAGGCGCGCCCGACTGCCGGACCGACCTCGCTCTGGCCGTAGATCTGAAAGAAAAGCGCCCCGCGGCGCTCGGAGGAGTTGAGCAGCCGGCTCATCGTCCTTGGGTGAATCGCGTCGAACGTGCTGCTGAAGTACTTGATCGATGCGAACGGCTTTCGCGGATCGGTTGTCAGCCCCTCCCAGTCCATAAACGAGTTGGGCAGCGCCTCGATGAATCCTGGTCGGTGCTCGAGGAAGAAGCCGGCAACCTGCTCGGGATCGGACTCTCGCATAAGCAGAATCGGCATTCCCTCGTGTAGTGCCAGCGTCATCGCCGCGAACATCCGCGAATGCACGAACGAGATGTGAATCGCAACGGTCTCCCGCTTCCGGATCAGCGACAGCAGCCGCCACTGCGGAGTGAGCCGAGCTGCCATGCTCCGCGGGGTGTGTACGACCAGTTTGGGTAGGCCGGTCGTGCCGGAGGTGTGTGTGATCAACGCGGGCTCGTCCTGCTGCCGAAAGACCGGTACGGCGCGCGGTGCCCCGCCCAAATCGGACAGCGAAACCACACCCGGCCTGCTTCCGGCCACGATGATCACCCGCTCGGTGAGGTCCTGCAAGTGCACATCGGCGAGAGCGTCGAACTTGTGCACGTCCGTCAGCAGGTTCGGACCGTCGAGCTTGGCAAGTAGGGCGCCGACTGTCGCGCCGTCGAGTGCGGGCGACAGCATCACAGGAATTGCTCCGATGCGTGCGGCTGCGGTTGCCAGTATCCAGACGTCGAAGTTGGCGGCCTTGTGAACAACGGTGTGTTCGCCTGGTCGGATCCCAGCGGCCCAGAGCCTGTCGGCGAGATCGTCGACCAGGTCGGCCAGCCCTGCCACGGTCAGTTGCCTGCCGGCCTGCGGACGGACGTCGAGATCGTGGTCGAGCCTGATCAGCGGCGAGTTCATCTTTGCCGCAGCCATTTCCGGCACAATCCCGAGTTGGAGACCGCGCCGGCGGATCGATCGTCGGATCGTGAAGCTGGTCATGTCGACATGTCTCCCTGTTCGATGAATGAAACGGTGATCGATCGTTCGGTGGCGCGCAGCTCATCGCGGCGGCGAACCCGTCAGGCCGCGGCGCGACCCAACTTGAGTGCAGCGGCAATGTCGACGACGCGGCGGGCCTGGTAATGCGCCGCTCGCAGGGTGACGTCGCTCGGCGGGCCGCTACTCGCTGCATGGGAGGTGCCGTACGGATTGCCCGTCTCGAACTGGACGGGATCGGTGTAGCCGGGAGGCACGATGATGCCGCCCCAGTGATAGAACACGTGCCCGAGCGCAAGCAGGGTGGACTCCTGCCCGCCGTGGGCAGTGCCGGTGGCGGTGAAGGCCGAGCACACCTTGTCTGCGATCGACCCTTGCCGCCACAGCACACCGGCGCCCTCGATGAATCTCGTGAGCGCACTGGCCGGCGTCCCGAAGCGGGTCGGGGTGCCGAACAGTACCGCGTCCGCCCAAGCAAGGTCGTCGATGCTCGCCTCGGCGACGTCGGCGCTGTCCGCTATGTGTTTCCCCCATGCCGGATTGGCGTCGATCGTCTCAGCGGAGGCCAGCTCACCCACCTTGCGCAGTCGCACATTCGCCCCTGCTTTCTCGGCCCCCTCTGCGGCGGCCTTCGCAAGGGTGTGGACGTTGCCGGTGGCGCTGTAGTAGATGATCGCGGCGTTGACGGGTTCCATGATCGAATTCCCTTTGTTCGGTGGTGTGTGCCGATGTCGCGGAAGAGAATGTGTGGCGAATTATTTCGACCAATTGGTGCGCTACAGGTAGGCTCGCGCGATCTGGATCAGCAGGCGGGCGTGTTCGCCCTCGAACTCGAATGACCGCTCCAGCAAACGATCTCGCCGACCGGCGGCCAGAAGCGCCCAGCTCTGCAGCGAGCCTCGTACCGATTCTGCGGCGTCGTCCTTGCCAAGCATATGGACACGCCCCGATTCATCGTCGACAAGGACCAGGCGCACATCTTGCCAATCGTCAACTCTGACGCGGGCTTTCGCCAATGCATATCGCACGGAATACAGCGACAACTCGGCTACGCAGACCGCTCCCTCGGCAGAACCGTGGCCCTCGAGTCCCAGCGCCACGCGGACATCGCCATGATGGGCCCAGTACTCCATGACGCGACCCATGACCAGGTGCGTTGCCCGCATTCCGAACCCCCATCGCACGCGCTCGGTTCCGGTGCATGCGGACAGCGCCGCAGCGCTCGATCGCCCCGCCGCCGCCGACCACTCGCGAAGTTCGGCCAACGTCAGATCCGCGCCGCGATCGCAACCCGCCCTGGTGAAGTCTTGCGGGGTCGAGAAGTTCGGAACGACACGCGTGAACGCACGTGGCCCTTCGCGGACCGTGTCGGCGGCAACCTCGTCGGTATCGGCGAGGTGCGCGACCTGATCTCGCACAGTCCAACCCGGACAACGGGTTTCCATATCCAGCTCGCACTGTCCCAGCCTCGCCAACGTGTCTTGGAAAGACCGAACTTCGCGATGCAGAAGCGCCAACCGATCTCGGTGGGAACTCACCGGAATACCCGGCCGCCGTCACCGTCCACGGTGACCCACGCCATGTCGGCAAGTGCCTGCGTACCTGTCCCAGTGCCTGTCACACAGGGAATTCCGAGTTCTCTCGAAATTATCGCCGCATGGCTCAGCCCACCGCCGATATCGGTGACGACCGCCGACGCCTCGGTCATGAGCGGCACCCATTCGATCGACGTGTAGCGAACGACGAGAATGTCGCCTGCCGCCCACGCCTCGTCATCGTGGGAAAGCACGACCCGCGGTCGCCCACGGCTGATGCCCGCGGCCGCCGCGATCCCACTCACCACGACCTCGCCATTGGACTGGCCCGCAACACCACTCGGAACGAACGCCGTCACCGGGCGGCACTGCAGCCAGACCAACTGTCCAGCGTGTACACAGAATTCCAGGTCACACGCCTCACCCATCGCACGCTCGACGGCGAGGCAACCAGCGCCCATCTCGCGGCCGGCGACGCGAAGGGCGTTGCCGCCGAGAGGTTCTTCCGACCGCCAGAGCTCCCTGGCGGGCGTCACGGTACCCGCGACAACGGCGTCGGTACCGGCCGACGACCACTCCAGTACGCCACCTCCCGCACCGTCCCCGATCCAGACTCCGGCGAGTTCGGCATCCAGAAACGGCTGCAGCACAACCGGAATGGGACCATGGTCGACGAGGTCGTACACCGCACGCAACCGCGAGTTCGCCCCGGACGCACGAACACGAGCCACAGCGTCGGGTACGGCGGTCGCAACGACCGCCAACTCCGAGGAGAACAGGCCCGCGTAGGAGCGCTGCTCGCCGTCTTCGTTCGCAGACGAGGAACGCACTGCCCACCGACTCACTTGGAGGTCGAGCGTCGTGACGTCGATTATGCCCAGCCCGACCTGCGGTGGGACGAACCAGGTCGGCGGAGTTCGAAATCCACTGCGCTGCAGGCGAACCAACCCAGCAGCTTTGCCGCCGAACGCCACCGCAACCTCGTCGAGCGGCAGCGCTGATGCAGCGATCGTCCCGATATCACAGATGCCGCCGATGCCCGATCTCACGTCAGTACCCGTCGGCGGTGGTGCGTACGCGCCCGCTCAGCTGGATCAGTTCGGCGTGTAGCTCCATCCAGACCGAGTGGAACGATTCGGTTCGAATCCCCGACAGTGCCGCAGCGTCGCCGCCCGCAGCGCGCTCGACCACCTTCGTCAGCCGTTGGCGGTACGCATCCAGCAGACGTGCGACGTCGCCGACGCCATCCGAAGGGAAGGCGAGATCGTCTACTGCGCCGCGTAATCGGGCGGCGAAGCTGCCGACGACTTCCTCACAGCGATTGGCCTGCCACTCCGAGAGCGCTGCCTTCACGATCTCGTTGACGGCGCGGAAGCGGCGGTCGAACTCCTCGACCAGATCCAGGTCCGCCCGCAGCGCCCGACCCCGCCACCGGTGTACGGCCGCATCGTCGGCGGCGAGCCCGGCGGTAGTGACGATGACACTGCCGCGCACCGACCGCGCGTGCCCGGCGGCGCGGATCTTCCCGACGATCGACTGGGCCTCGTCGCCCATGACGCCGATGACTTCGGCAAGCTCTTCGACGCTCACGCCCGATCGGAGGCGAATGACGTGCAACGCCTCGTCTACTTTCGTTTCGAACATGTCGCAGTCCTCACGCCACACGGCCGGTTTGCAGGTCGTTGATGAGATCGACCAGCTGCAGAACGGTTTCGGTACCGACGATGCGGGGATTGTCGATCAGGTTCACCCCGAATCGGCTCTCCAGCAGGCCCATCATCTCGATGCTCGCAATCGAATCGATACCGAGATCCTTTGTCAGCGAATCGTCCGGCCGCAGATCCCGCGAGATCCCTGTGGCCGAGCCGAAAGCGGTCGCTATATCCGCGACTCCCGCCAATGTTTCACTCATGCTTGCTCACCTTTCCTGTCGCGCCGTCGACGGTGATGACGACTCCGGTGGGGATACTTTCGATGTCGGCGCCGACGACGCAGGGGATGCCGTACTCCCGGCACAGAATCGCCAGGTGCGACATCGCACTGCCTCGCCGACTGACGACGCCCGAGGCAAACCTCAGTAGCGGAACGACATCCGCGTCGGCGGCCTCGCACACGAGGATGAATTCCTCGTCAGGGATGTCCTGCTCCGGTCGCACCGCGATCCCGCTCGCGTTGCCACCCGACACACCGCGCGGTTGCACTCGCACCGCCGCCGCGACCGGTTCGACGATCGTCCCGTCGTGCAGGATCTCGATGTTCTCCGGTAGCACGACAGTGAGCGCCTCTTCGCACAGCGTCGCTCGCTCGTCTGCGATCTTGCTCAGATCACCTCGCGGCGCACCGCACAGTTCGGCCACGGTGAGAAACGGCCACAACTCCTCGGCAATCGACTGCTCGGCTGCCAACGCCGGACCGATCGTGCGGAAAACATGCAGCACCCGCATCACCATCGACTTCGAGTGCTCCCGGCAGGCCATCGTCTCGGCGACCGTCTTCGTGACGCCGGCGATCACCCGATACCGAGCGCCCTTGTACATTCCCGCTATGGCCTCCGCGGGAGTCAGAAACGACTCGAATCGTTCGGTGCGATCGAATTCGACCTGATGCCGATGGGAATACTTGGCCCACAGCGGATGTCGATACGCGACCTCGTAGAAGGGGTGGTTCAGGAACGCTGCGGAGGTCTGGTCACCGGTCGTGGTCAGCCGGTGCAGTCGCTTCCACACCAATTCGTCCGGACGAGTGAGGAAGCCGATGATGTCGGCCGGATCGTCGCATACCCGCGCGAGGATCTTTTCCTGGTAGCTGGTCAGCGGCACCAGGGCCGTAGTCGACAGAATGTGTTCGTACCAACAGGAACTCAGCAACTCGGTGGCCTCGTTCGCGCGCAGTCGGACGTCGAAGCCCGGCTCGGCGGTATGCGCCTCCAACTCGAACAGCCGTTCCTCGAGATTGCGGATCCGAACTACCGCCATCGATACTTCCTGTGTGATCCGAACTACGCCCTTCGCCTTGACGAAAGGATTCTCGGCAAGCGCCCCGTACGGATCCGGAGCGGGCACCCCCTCGAAGTACGCCAGCCCGACGTCGTCGCCCTCGATCCAGGGCACCGAGGCCGCGATCTGTGCGTAGGCCGAATAGTTGTGGTACGGACGGCATTTGATGTATCCGAGAAACGTGAAGAACTCGCCCGACGTCCACGACCGCTTGCCCCACATCTTGGTCGTCAGCCGACGGGTGGCCGCCTCCATCGGCAGGCCGACAAGCGACCAGGAGAACGGGGACAACCGCTCCGGCGCGACCTCACCGAAATTGCCGGCGGAGTAAGTGCGAAATACGGGATGGGGATCAGTGTCTAGTGGCCCGACAACACCAAGCTTCTGAGGTTCACGCATGGGCGTACCACGCCTCGCTTCGATCGGGCCAGGCATGGCCAGCCATGGCGGCACTCATGGCCTGGATGTAGTCGACGCGGCAGTGTGCCGCAGTCGTATGCTCCAAGTCGGCACCGCAGTCGACGTCGATCCAGCGGTGCGCGTAGTCGGTGAGATTGGCGTCGGTCCCGATGCGGCGCATGGCCATTCGCAACAACCACTCGGCCCGCGTGACATCGGCCTTCAGCAGGCGGGGGTACTTGCCGAAAGGCAGGCACACCCGACTCAAAATCTCGACCAGGCTCGGCGTCTGGGGATCGAACCAGGTGAGCGTGCGGCCGTGCGCTGTCCACTCCACCATCTCGGCGACCAACTCCGCGGCACCCAGTACGTCTCCGACGTAACAGGGGTAGCGTCCGCCCTCTGTGATCGGCACCGGATAGTTGGCCAAAACCATCGGGAAGAGCGCGGGCAGGCCGTCCTGAGTCGACGGAACCCGGCCTTCGTATCCGAGCCCGAGCAGCGGACCGAACCGCACGATGTTGTGCTGCGTCTTCGAATTCCGCACCCGATGTTCGGCGACGTACTTGCCGTACTCGTACCAGTTCCGGAAGCGTTGCCCGACATAGAGCTGGTCGCTTGTCATCGTCTTGTTCGGCTCACCGAGAGCGAGAATCGAGGACACATGCACGATCCGCGGCGGCTGGGGTGCGGACTCCACGAGTTGCAGCAGGGTCGCGATCCCTCGGTCATGGATCTGCAGGCTCGCGGCACCTGTCGACTGCCACGAAACACCACCGACTGCGACGACACACACGTCGCTACCGGCGATCACCGCCTGTGTGTCCTCGTCCATTCCGAGGCTCGGCGCCGTGAAATCGCAATGCCGATGTTCCCATGCCCCACGACCAGGGTTGCGGGACAGCGCGACAACCTCGTGACCGCGGGCGTGGCAGCGATCCGTGACGAGCTCGCCGAGATAGCCAGTGCCGCCGAATACCGTTACCTTCATGCTCCGAACCTCACAAGCGAACGATGTTTCTGCGAGACGACCGACTCGCGGGCAGGGTGCAGACCGAAGGTCAGCCGTGCCGCGGCCTCGATCGAGATCGCAGGTGCTGCAGCGGATTTGTCGAGCGAATCCAGCGCAGAGAGCAGGTTGGCCCGGTCGAAGCTTCGGTCGAGGCCGATGTAGCGCAGCCCGATCAGGGTGTTCTGCCATTTGGCTGGCAGCCTGCCGAAGCGCTCGCCGAGGGCGGACGCGTTGACAACGTGATCACGGCCGGCAGGAACGACACGAACCCACTTGTCGAAGGCATGCTGGTCGACCATGCGCGCCGCCTCCAGCAGGGCACGTAGCGTGGGAGCATTGACGCCGTTCGTGATGTGCACGATCTTGATATCCGGAAACGACCGTGCCGCAAGCCCGTTCGCGAGCGCGATCAGCACCTGCGCGGCAGTGTCGCGCGGCACGCAATCCACACGCGCGTTCTTCATCGCCGGCAGCAGGCCCAACGGAATGTCGTTCCACCGCTCGGACAACTGGTACAGCGAGTTCTTGTACAGGGTCTCCCCCGTGTGCGAATCACCCAGCAGCGCAGGCATTCGGGCAAGCAATACGGGCACGCCGACGTCGGCCGCTTGGCGCAGCACGGCTTGTTCGCCCATCCACTTGAAGTGCTCGTAGCGTGTGCGATCGGCGCCTGCGCCGAGTCGGGTCTCCGGCACGACGCCGATCGCCGAGCCGGCAACATAGGTCGTCGAGGTATGCAGATACGGCACGGAGCGGCCGGAGATTTCGGCGAGCCGGGCCGCGAAGCCGACGCCGTAGACCGCGCCGACGACGTTGCTCACATGTAGTGACTCGGCGCTACCTTGCCAATCGGTGCTCCCGGCACAGTTGACGACGCACGTGACCTCCGCAGCGAGCTTCTCCAGTGCACCGCGTTCGAGTCCCCAGTGCGGCACGGTGATGTCGCCGTAAACCAATTCGATTTCCCGCGAACGGGATTCGATCCGCCTGCGCAACCGTGTGGTGCCGGTCGAGCGGCGCACGAGTCCGATCACCTTCGTGGCACCGTGATCGACCACCGCATGCCCGATCTGTCCGCTGAGGCCGGCCACGAAAATCGTCATGACATCCTCACATCGGTGCTGTAGCGATCCTCGCCCTGCAGTCCACCCGCAACCATCTCCAGCATCATCTCGTCGCTGCCGCCGCCGAGGCGGGCCAAGCGGGCATCGCGCCACAGCCTGCTCATCGGCGTCTCGTCTTCGAGGTATCCGGAGCCGCCGAAGATGTGCATACATTCGCTCATGACCCGCTCGCCGAGCCGGGCTGTCGTCACCTTGAGACCCGCGACATCTCTTGCATTACAGCCGTTTCCGGTGGCCAGCCGCTCCCCCACTCCGTAGACGGCGAGCTCGGCCATCGTCACCTGGGCTGCCAATTCGGCCAGCCGCAACCGCAATGCCTGATGATTGATCAGCGTCGTGCCGAACTGCTTGCGCTGGCGTGCGTGCGAAACCGCCAGTCCAAGAGCGTATTTGCAGCCACCGACCAGCTGGGCGACGATCGAGAGTCGCTCGTGCATCAGCGCCCAGGATGCCACCGCCAGTCCGCCGCCGACCCGGCCGAGGATGGCTCCCGCACCCAACTCGGCGTCGACGCGGACCCACGACGTGTCCAGGCAGGACGTTCCGGTCTTGTTGTGCCGCTTCACCGTCGTCAACGCCGACGAGGGCACGATCACCGTCGTCAACAGTGGTGCCTGGCTGCCGTCGACTACGTACTTGCCGAGAATGATCGCGACGTCGCATACCTCACCGAGCGACAGGTACTTCTTCTCCCCGGTCACGCGGATGCGACCGTCGCCCAGCGGGGTGATCCGGGTTTCGATTCCGAGCAGATCCGAGCCACCAACCGGCTCCGACGCGCCGAACGCGCAGATCGTGTCGCCGTCGAGCAGGCCGTTCAACAACCGTTCGTGCTCGGCTGTGTTACCGAATCGCCGCAGAGCCGACGCACACGTTTCCAATTGCAGGCTCAGTCCAACTGCGATCCCGAACATGCCTCGATTGGCGACTCGCTCGGCGATCAGCAAGCCGAGGATCGGGTCGCCGGCTGCAGGTTCCTGCGGCCACCGCTGCCGGAAGAGCCCCTCGGCCGCGAGCTCCTTCACGAGTCCATGGGGGAAGATCCCCAAGCGCTCGGCCTCGGCACCGTAGCGATCGACGGCCGCGCCGATAATTTTGTCCAGGCGCGCCCGCTCGGCGTCGCCGACGATCCCCGCGTACTTCACGTCTGATCGCCGTCCACGGTGGCAGCAGTGTGGTGACGCAGCCACACCTCGCGCCGGCGGGGCTTACCGCTGGTGGTTACCGGAAGCTCGTTAGGCTCCAATTGCAGCCAACGCAATTCCGTTGCATTGCCGATGATTCCGGACAGGATCCGCGAGATCGCCACACGTTCGGCCGGTGTGACGACGAACTCGGCCGCCACCACGACGACCGGCTGGTCCCCCGAGTTCGAACCCACCACGCAGGAGCGCCGAAAGATGCTGGGCCGCAGGACATCAGCCAGCTGTCCTTCGAGGTCCTCCATGTGCACAACCTCGCCGCGGACCTTGATCGAATCTCCGATTCGCCCCACGACATAGAGTTCGCCGTTGTAGACGAACCCGCTATCGCCCGTGCATAGCCAATCGCCGACTCGGTTGGTGTCGATCACGCCCCCGTCGGTGGAATACTGCCGGGCGACCGACGCGCCGCAGACCCAGATCTCGCCGACGACACATTCGGGCAACTCCTGCTGATCGTCGCCGCGGATGGACATTTCCAGTCCTGCCAGCGGAACACCACAGCTCACCATCCACCCGGCACCGACCGATCCCGCGCCGTCGATTTCGGCTTCGAGCAAGACCTCGACGCGCCGTCCGAACGGCGCAGTAGTCTGCCCGAGGTTTATCGCAACCGCGTTCTGATCCAACGGAACTCCGGTCACGGCCAGCGTGCCTTCCGCGAGTCCGTAAGCCGGTGTGAGCGCGGTGAACTTGAACCCGCGCGGCTCGAGAAGTGCACCGAACTGCGAGATCGTGCTCGGCTGTACGCGCTCGGCTCCGCTGATCACCGAACGGATCGATGAGAAGTCGCAGTCCCGCACGTCCTGCGGCTCGACCCGCTTCACCAGCCACTCGAAACCGAAGTTGGGCATGACCATGACGGTGAACCGCTCGTGCCCGTATTCACGCAGCCAACGCAGCGGCTCGCGCACGAAGTCGCGTGGTGACATCATCTTCAGCTCGGCCTGTGCGGTGACCGGCGTGAGCATGCCGCCGATCAGACCCATGTCGTGATAAAGCGGAAGCCAGGACACCCCAAAGTGGTCGCCCAGGGTCTGCCATTCGTACAGCATGGCTAGGTTTGCCTCGACATTTTCGCGAGTGATGCACAGCCCCTTCGGGTTTCCGCGCGACCCCGACGTGAACTGCATGATCGCCGGACCGTCGTTGCGCTGCTCCCCGGACTCGGCGCACGAAGTCCACCCCGACTCGAGCGGAAGTACCCGACGATCGGTGGTGCCCAAAGCTGCAGTGAGGGTCTCGCTGTAGCGCTCCTCGGATACGAAGTGCTGCACGCCACTGATTCCGGCGATGCCTGCGACGAACGGCGTGTAACCGCTGGTCCCTGACAAAGCCTTCGGCGCCGGCAGTACCGTCGGCACAGCACCCATCCAGATCAACCCGAAGAAGCTCAGGACGAAATCGGCGCTCTGCCCGATCACGATCGGCACCACCTCGCCGTGGCGGACGCCTGCCTCGCGGAATTGCGTTGCCTTGCGGCGAACACCATCGGCCAATTCGGCATAGCTGAACCGCTGCCACTGCTCATCGCGCCAGAAGCTTATTCCGCGGTCGGTAACGGGATGCTCGATCCATGCCGTCAGAGTCATTTTCTCGCTCCACATCGTCGTAACTCGTAGTCGGGCTCACCACCGGATCGTTTGCGCGGGAACGACAAGTGCCCCGCCAAAGGAAGGGTCAGCTTCCTCGACGGGGCACTCGCAGCGAATACGCTTGCGCGGCGGCTCAGTTCAGCCGAGCAAACTCGCGCTTGTCGTCCTCCTCGGCGTTCGCATTCTCGGCGTCGACGAACAGCGGCTTCTCGGGCTGTCGAGCTAGTGCACTCGGCCACCAGATCTTCGGGCCGAGGTCCAGGTTCAGTGCGGTCACCAGAATCGAGCGCACGATCAGCGCGTCGATCAGCAAGCCGACTGCAACCAGCACGCCGATCTCGGCCAGGAACAAGATCGACAACGACGCGAGCACCGCGAACGTACCAGCGAGCACCAGCCCGGCCGAGGTGATCACGCTTCCGGTCGATGCCAGCGCGATGAGCGCTGCTCGCCGGGTGCCGTGTTGCACCGCTTCTTCCCGGACCCGGGTCATCAGGAAGATGTTGTAGTCGACCCCGAGTGCGACCATGAAGACGAAACCGAGCAGAGGCAGAGACGGATCGGCACCCTCGAACCCGAACAGTTCGAATAGCCAGCGACTCAGACCCAGCGCCGTGAAGAAGGACAGCACGACCGTTGCGATCAGCAAGACCGGAGCCAATACCGCGCGGAGTAGCACCATCAAGATCAACAGGATCAGCACGAGCACCAATGGCACGATGACCTTGTTGTCGCGCTCTGCTGCGCGCTTGGAATCCAGCAGGACCGCGGTACTTCCACCGACCTTTGCGTCGGCACCTTCGATCCCATGCACGACATCACGAGTGCGGTCGATCGTCGCCTCCGCGGCGTTGCTGTCGGGCGGATCGGCAAGGGTCCCTTCGATGTAGAACAGCCCGTCTTTCACCACTGGGGCTTTCACGGATCCGAGGCCATCGACTCGTGTCAGTGCCGACTCGACGACCGATACGCGGTCGGCAGAACCGACGACAACAAATGGATTGCCGGTTCCGATGTCGAAGTGTCGACCGAGTATCTCCTCACCGGCCACCGGGTCTGCTTCGCCGACGAACGAGTCCTTGGCCGCGATCCCGTCCCTGTCGAAACCGATCACTCCGGCCGTGCCCAAGAGCAGCACCGCCGTTGTGGCAACCCATATCGTTCGTGGCCGAATCGAGATCGCCTTGCCGATGCGTTCCCAGATACCGTTGGTCGGCTCACTGGATCCGACCTCTGGGTGACGCGGCCAGAAGACCCACCGACCACATATCACCAGCAAGGCCGGCAACAACGTGGTCATCACTCCGAACGAGACGACGATTCCGATAGCGCAGACCGGCCCCAAGCCCTTCGTCGAATTCATGTCGGCGACAAGGAATGCCAGCGTCCCGACCACCACCGTCGCCGCGCTCGCCAGGATTGCCGGGACGGCCCGCTGCAACGCAACCGCCATTGCCTCGTGTTTGTCGTCGTGCCTTCGCAGTTCCTCCCGATAGCGCGCCACGAGCAGCAACGCATAATCCGTACCCGCGCCGAACACGAGCACCATCAGCGTGGACGCACCCATCGCGGTGACCGTCACTCCGCCCTTGGTCGCCAGGTAGACGACACCCTGCGCGATCGTCAAGCCGAATATCGCTGCGGTGAGTGGCAACAACCACAACACGGGTCCGTAGCTGATCAACAGGATGACGATGACGACAGCGGCCGCCGCCAGTAGCAGGATGCCGTCGGCACCCTTGAACGCTTCGCCGTAGCCCGCCGCGTACCCGACAGGGCCTGTGACGTGGAATGCGAGGCCGTCGGGCCGATCCGACAACGGTTGCTTCAGCTCTGCCACGATTTCGGCGATGTCGGGCCAGCTACCGCCGCCCGTGCGTACTGGAAGCAGAATCTGCAGCGCTTGGCCATCCTCGGACGGCACCGGTCCGAGGACCTTTTCCGCGATGACGCGATCACTCGTCTTGAATGCTGCGACGTCCGCCTGGGCCGTCGCCAAGTCGGCAGGAGTGATGCCGCTCGGACGTTCGTACACGACGACAGCGGGCGATTCGTCTGCGTCCTGGAACGTTTGGGCGGCTTCGAATGCCTGGGTCGATTCCGCGCCCCCTGGCAACCACTCCACAGCGTCGTTCGTTTGTGCGCCAGTAAGTTTGGACGCCAAACCACCGACTGCGAGCAGCGCAATGATCCAGACGACGAGCACAATCCATTTGGACTTTCTGCCTGCGGGAATTCGCGCGAACCGGCCGACCGCGTCGGCTGCGTTCAACTTCAACGAACTCATCGATTCCTCCATCGTGAGCTACAGCGGATAAAACCGGGTCCCGACGTGGTCTGCGGAGGCGCTGGAAAATTGTTCTCGCGGCGCATCCCCATCACCGTCTTCGAGCATCGTGACACGCATTCGACGCACGTCACGGAAGGTGTCCGCAAGCGGACATCGAACCGCGAACTTCGCCGCTAACCAACCAGATAGCGCTGGACAGTCGGCGCGATGATGGCACGGATCTCTTCGGGCGCTGCCGAGGCGATCGGCTCCACCTTCACGACATAGCGCAGCATGATCACGCCCATCACCTGCGAAACCGCTGCGTTGACCTGAAGCGGGGGAACACCGAGCAGCTTCGCCACCTCTTCGATGTTCTTCGGTGGATCATCGAGCTTCCCAACCGCCTGTGCGAACAGGCCGGAGGACATGAAGTGTCGCATTTCTGCTGCCCCCGTTTCGCTGGTGAACGCGGCGCGATACTTCTCGAGGAGCTGTGGCCTGAGCTGGGGATCATCCCAGAATTTCAGAAAAGTACCGATGAGGGTTTCGCCCAACTGCGCCCGATCTCCGGTGTGCGCCTCCACCGCGGCCGCCGCCAGAGCCTCGCCGTACTCGGTGAAGGCGGCCGAACCTTCTGTCTCGGCTACTGCAGACATTATTTCTCCTTCTGATCTTGTTATCCGCCGCCTGCGACGGCGTTGAACACTTCCAATTTCCGCCACATTGTTTGCGGTTCCTGGTAGTACCAGCCGAGCTTGTAGTTCTCGCTACCGCTTGGCGACAGCACGCCGGCATAGACGATGATCGGTTTGCCCGTGTATGTATGCGGCGCATTCGCCAAGAATCGCTCGATTTCCGGTCCGCCTCGCGTCGGCAGCGGTATCGGATCCGGCGTCACGATGGAGAAACAAATTCGCTCGACTTTACCGGTGTCCCAGCTGAACGTCGGATAGATCGAGAACGATCGTCCGACGAATTCCATCATCTGCTCGCTTGGTTCCGGAATTCCAATCTCCCCGAGTATCGAAAGTACCGTCTCCGATTTCAGGACACCGTCGGGCAGCTTGCCGAAATAGATGTTGACCGACCTGGATAGATAGTCGATCGCGAACATGGAGACGTTGTCGGCAATGCCCCAGTGTGTGAAACTGTCGACGTGCTCGGCCACGCTCGGCGGCATGGACGGCAAAGCCGCTAGCTTTGCAATCCCCTGCAGGTCTTCAAGTGGAAACGCCGCATAGATCTTCTTGAAGCCCTGATCGATGCCACAGTCGACCCCGTAGCCATAAACGGGGCAATTGTTGAGAACCTCGCCGAGCAGGTTGGCGACCGGATGATCGTTCGCCTGAACGAAACCGCGCGATCGGGCAAGTTCGTAGGGATCGTCCGGAAAGTCGCGCAACGGCACTCCGAAGCTGACGTCGAGTTCGCCGCCGCCGTCCGCCGGAATTCCGACGATGACCATCGCGTTCGCAAGTTCGTCCCGATATGCGGTAAAGACCGGTTCGACTTTGTCAGGCGCGTATTCCAATCCCAGAGTTGCAGCCGATTCCGCGAGGACCGCGAGCAGTTCTTCCGTTTCGACAGCCATTTTGTTGTCCTATCTGGCGAGGATCAGCGTCGCGGGCGACGGTGTCGGGTGGAAGGTAATGTCGCCGAAGCCCGCCTTTTCGAGCCAGGCAACGTAGTCGCCTCGCCGCCAAGTTCCTCCGTTTTTGCTTTTCACAAGCATTTCCGAAGCAAAGAGCAGCGGGAACGGCGGACCGCTCAGGTCGTCGTCGACGACAAAGTCGCAAATGACGAACGTGCCTGCCGGTGCGAGCGCGTCGCGGACCTTGGCGAATATCTCGGCGTTGTCCTCCGGCCCCTCCTGATGGGCGATGTGGGAATACACCACGACGTCGTAGGAGGCGGCACCGAAGTCCACGGTGTGCAAATCACCGTCTACGCAGGTGAAACGGTCCGCGACGCCACGGTCGGCAAGGAGTCTGCGCGCGATCGCATTCACCGGCGCCCAGTCCAGCTGCGTCGACCGCGCAGCCGGGTTGAGCTCGAGCCAGGTGGCCGAATAAATGCCCGAGCCACCGCCGATGTCGAGGATGGAGATCGGTCCGGCGTCCGCGATGTGCAAGAGTTCTGCCGCGACTGCCGTTACTGGAGTCGACATAGCAGCGATTGCCGTGACCAGCTTTTCCCAATGCGGGTTGTCTGCCACCTCGACGGTCGGTTCAGTCACCGGCCCGCCTGCGCTGACGATCTGGGGCAGTTCTGTCAACTCGCCCATGTGGCCAAGCTTGAGAATCGCAAGGTCGCTCAACGAGGTGGGTGTGCCTTCGACAAGGTAGGCGGCGGTATCCGCGGCGTTGCGGTACTTGCCGTCGAGCACTTCGACGAGGCCGAGGCCGACAAGCCCGTTCAGCAGCGTTTGCGTGCCGCGCTCGGAGGTTCCAGCTTCGGCAGCAAGCAGGACGGCAGTGTCCGCGCCCGACTCGAGATGGGCAAACAACGAGTGGCTCGCCGCAGCGCCGATGATGCCGGTGGCCCAGTAGCCGTTGGTCAGTTGCAGAATCCGATCGGGGGTCGGTTGGGTGTTGCTCATAAAGGTTCCTTCACGATTTCCGGTGAGTTCGGATGGCGGTGTGCAGGACGTCAGAGACTCGCTCGACCTGACTCGAACTGAGTTCGGCGTGCATCGGCAACGCCAGATTCCGGTGAAACAGATCCGCCGAGACTGGGCACGCATACTTCGTGTCGTACACCGGCTGTAGGTGGCACGCCCACGTACCGTGCCCGCAGCCGATGCCGTTGGCGCGGAGTTCGGTAGCGACTGCGCCGCGGTCCACCGACGGATCCAGCGTCACCACATAGGACTGCCAGGCGTGGGTGCGGTCGTCCGGCACGTGTGGCACAGTGACGAGGTCTTCGGCACCGAACAGGTGCCCGTAGTGAGCGGCTACCGCGCGCCGGCGTTCGAGCAGCTCGCCGATCCGCCCGAGTTGTACCTGCAATATCGCCGCAGCAATGTCGGAAAGCTTGTAGTTGTAGCCGATTTCGGTGAACACCGGAATCGGTAGACCGACGACCTGTGCCTCCTCGAAGATGCTTCCTATGCCGAACGACGATCGCACGCGTGCGGCAGCGGCGAGAGCTGGGTCGGCTGTGAGCAGCGCCCCTCCCTCACCACTCGTCGCACCTTTGCGCCCGTGAAAGGACAGGCACGCAACGGGCGCCAAAGCGCCTGCCTCGATCCCGTGGTAGGTCGCGCCGACCGCACACGCGGCGTCTTCGACAAGGAAAAGCCCGTGGCGTTGCGCAATCGACCTCAGTTCCGCGTAATCGGCGGGAAGGCCCACCGTGTCCACGGCGATCACACCGACGGTTCGCGGACCGATCAGGTCCGCGACTGCCTGCGGGTCGACGGTGCCGGTGTCGGCCCGGACGTCGGCGAAGACCGGGGTCGCGTCGACATACCGCACAGCGTGGGCCGGTGCGGGGAAGGTGTAGTCGGCGACGATCACTTCGTCGCCCGGCTCGACTCCAAGCGCAAGAAGGGCAAGGTGTAGTGCGGCACCACAGTTGCTGACTGCAACCGCGCCGCCAACCCCGTAGCGTCGAGCGAGTTCCAACTCGAGCGCTTTGCCGCGGGGCCCCTGACCGGCCGGCCATCCCGACGAGAACACCGCTGCGATCGCTGCCAACTCCTGCTCGCCGAGGCTCGCGTGCACCAGTGGAATCGCGTCCATCCTGATCACCTCGGTTCGAATCGAAGGGGTGTGATCGGGTTGATGTCGTAGCGATCACGCAGGTCTTGAATTGCTTCGGCATCGACCGACCGACCTGACGCGAAGATCTCGACGATCTCCTCGAAGTAGTGCTCGTGGTCGGGTGCCGGATAACTCTGGAACAACATTCGAACAGGCTTGTCGGTCGCATTCCTGAACGCGTGCGGACACCCGGCAGGAACGAACATGCAGTCCCCTGGGCCGGCGTGGACGACTCGATCGCCTGCCGCGGATTCCCAGTTCTGCCAGCCCTCCGGCGTTCGTTCGATCGGCTCGAATGCCAGCAGGTCCGGCTCGCCTTCCAGTACGTAGAAGAATTCTTGGGAGTTGCGGTGGGAATGCGCTCCTACGTCGAAACCGGGTGGGACGACAACTTCGAATATCGAAACCACGGATCCTTGCGCTCCGGTGACTTTGAAGGTGACTTCCTGTTTGTCGGTGGCAAGAACTCGACCTTGGCCGGCCGGGACAATGAGGTCGCTCATACTTCGGCTCCTTGTCGGATCGTGCGGAGGAATTTCACCGGAGGTCAGGAAGCCGGCGCGATCTTTCTCGTCCGGTCGGTTTCACGATGTCCGTCGACTGCCCATCGGCCGAGCGACATCTCGGCGGTGATGCCAGGACCGAATCCTGCGATCACACCGGTTGCGCCTGCGATCGGCATGTCCTCCTCGAACAGCCTGCGTAGCGCATCGAGCACGACAGCGCTGGCGATGTTGCCGTACTGGGTGAGGGTGGCCCAGCTGTGGCGGAACATCGTGCGATCTACACCGAGGTGCTTGCTGAGATCGTCCAGGATCCGCGGACCACCCGCGTGAATGATGTAGTAGTCGAGGTTGGCGACGTCCCAGCCGTTGGCAGTGACGAGGTCCCGCAACACCGGCGCCAACGGTTCCATCGTTCCCGGGACCCTTCGATCCAGCTGGAAATGGAAGCCGGTGGAACGCACGGCGTAGGAGATCCAGTCCTCGGTGTTCGGAATCAGATACGCGGCATTCCGCTCGAGCGATATTCCGGTCCCGCCGCTTCCGCGCACTACAGCTGCAGCGACGGCATCACCGAACAACCCGTCGGAAAGCAGCGAGCCGACATCGTCGTCGTCGGGCTGGTAGCACAGCGAACACAGTTCGCACGCGACGACCAACACGTTGCTTCCGGGGTGGGCCACGCAGAAGTCGTGCGCACGATTGATCGCCGCGGCACCTGCCGCGCAACCTAGCTGTGCGATCGGAATCTGGCGGGTGTCCGACCGAAATCCCATGTCGTTGATCAGCCAGGCAGTCAATGACGGCATGAGAAATCCCGTACACGACACATATATGATTGCGTCGATTTCGCGTTCGGTCACGCCCGCGTTCGCGAGGGCCTTTTCGATGACCTCGGGGCAGCGCTTCTTCGACTCACGCTCGTAAATCTTGTTGCGTTCCTCGAATCCCGGATGCCGCAACGTCGTATCGATGTCCTGAACGATGTGCCGCGTCTGTACACCCGTATTCTGAATCAACTTCAGCGCAAGCGGAAGTTGCTCCTTTCCGGCATGCATCTTCTCCGCGAATTTCAGCGTGTCTTCCATTGTGACTACATTTTCCGGCACATTCACCGAAGGTTTGCACAGCCTTGGCATTTCTTGGGCAACTTTCTCTAGAGATACGAAACGGATCGATCACCTCGAGGTTGCGGATCCACACCGATATCATTGACTACACACCGAATACATCTCAGCTGTCTGCGGAAAGCATGTTCGGGCATTTATCGACACGTGGACGCGTGCTTTGCTAAATGAATTTCGGATGAAGAGATTCCGTTTCCGAATACGGCCTGCGGGTTGTTTCGATGAATTCCACCGGCAGGCACAGCAATGCCGCCCGATCAGCATGACAGATTTGCCGCCGAGCGCCAACGGGTCCGCAGAGTGACGTAGATCACACTCCCTTTTCGGCGTTCGAGCAGCGGCCGACGTCAATTACAGCTGATAAGGAAGCGTGTCAAGCGGCCTGCAGGTTCCGGCCAAGCGAAATGTTCGAACGTGCGTCACTGCGGAATTCGAGGGAACCATTTCAGGGGTCCCACTTCTCCTTACCAACGAAGCGATCCGAATCGATTTCGGGGCATGAGGGGTTCGCGTGAAAAAAACATGGACAGATTCACTTCCACAGGAGCGCGCGCGCGAGCAACTGCGCCAATTGCCGCTCGTTCACGATGCGTGCCAGGCGGCGTTGCAGCTGCCGGCAATCTCGGGGGTCCGAGAAAGAATCCGAGGCACCAAGAGCAACAATCTCCCACTGCGCGAGTCCGCCTTGTCCGCGCGACTGGAGATCAACGACTTTCTGCGAACGTGGAGTGCGCTTGTGGTCGACGAGCGCAGGCCACAGCCCTCTCCCGGCGTCACGGTCGGCGAGCTGACAGATTTTCTGCTGCAGCACCTGAGCTGGGTGATGCACCATTTCGCGGCACACGACTTTGTCGACGAACTGGACGCCACCGTGAAAGTTGGCCTGGCAGTGGTCGAATCGATCGCAGTGCCACAGCAGCACGAGGCCGGACGTGGCTGCCCAACGCCGGAGTGCGCCGGAACAGTCCATGCTCGGCATCGGAGCGGCCTCGGAAAGCAGCCGGTGGAGATACTGTGCACTTACGGACATCGTTTCGTCACCGACGGCCAGGAGCAATCGGAGACCGTCACGACGAGCGTCGCCGCGTGGGCCGCCGGCGTATCGGAAGACACCCTCCGACATTGGGTGCACCGCGGGCAGATCGTCAGGCATGGCACACCGCGGCGCGCCGAGTTCGACCTCTCCGAAGTGCTTCGCGTCGCCGGAAAGCGACATCGCCGACAGTGACCTCGCGCGAACTTCGCGGCCTCGCGCACGGCAAAGCTTCGGTAAAGGGATACCGATTTTTCTGATACGCGCCAGTGCGCGGCCGCTTGCGGACGCAACCATCTTTCGCGCCATTCGATGGTGTTACGTTCGAGCCGCCCGACAGAAGTGGGGCGACGGGGATGCGCCAACAACCGCGCAACAGGCTGAACTTTGCAGTGTCGCAATCCTTTTGACGAACGGTACTCCAATCCAGGCTGCCTGGGAGTTGCACGATGACAGAACGAATCAACAATGCCCGGCCGCGACGGCTACCGATCGATATCAGTGCCGACATGCTGCATCGCGCCCAACGCGGCGAGGTTCTCGCGCTGCATGAGCTACTTCAACAACTGGAGCCGTACGTCGGGCGGATCTGCGGTTCCATCGCCCTCGACGAGGGTGAAGACGCGGCGCAGGAGACGTTGCTGATCATCTTCAAGAACCTGGAGACGCTCCACGAACCGAAAGCTCTCGCCAGCTGGGCACGAACGATCGCAACACGTGAATCGATCCGTATCGCGCGCCGCATA
This sequence comes from Antrihabitans stalagmiti, assembly GCF_016482825.1. Taxonomy (GTDB): domain Bacteria; phylum Actinomycetota; class Actinomycetes; order Mycobacteriales; family Mycobacteriaceae; genus Antrihabitans; species Antrihabitans stalagmiti. Next base: position 958,813 of record NZ_JAEMNV010000001.1, read on the forward strand.
CCGCTCGCGATCGATCAGCTGGACATCGCCGACGTCTCCGACGTTCACGAGCTGGATTTGCGGATCGACGTCCGGCGGACGCTCGAACGACTCTCGCCCGAACATCGCGCAGTTCTAGTGTTGAGCTCGTTCGAGGACATGGCCGAGGCCAGGATCGCCGAGCATCTCGATGTTTCGCCTGGGACCGTGAAATCCAGGCTCAGCCGAGCGCGGAACCGGTTCCGCGAAGAGTGGCGCTCGTGGCCGACTTCCCGGCGGCCGGCCTGAGTCCGCAGGCGGCGGAGATGATCTTGTCCGGCTCAGCGGAACTCCACGGGGTCGTCATCGTCTAGATCCTCCTGGTCGATATGGATACGCGCGCTCGATGAAGTCGGCCGCCAGACGATGAACTGCCGCAGGCTGTTCCGCATGCAACCAGTGCCCGGCACCCTGGACGAACGCCACGTGCAAGAACTCGCGTAACGGATCCGGCACGTGCAGCATCGCCGGTGGGTACACCGGATCGTGCGAACCGCCGATAAGCAGCGTCGGCACCTGCAAGGGCATACGGCGAAGCCTGTTCGTCATGAGCTTCGGGATGTCTCGCGCGACGAACTGGAAGTGCAGCTGTTCCGCGGCGCGGGCGGCTGCCCGCGCGTCGGAATCGTCTTCGTACACAGCGACGTGCACGTCCATGGGCGCCCGCCCAGTGCGCGTGACGTACGCGTCGACAACAGCAGGTATCCGGCGGATCACGAACCGACCGAGATACGGGACTTCGAACAGCAGGGTGTAGTACTGCCGCCACAGGTTCGGGACAACGCGCCGGTGGTTCGTCCAGGGGTGGATGACATTCAACGCGATAAGTCTGGAAAACCTGTCCGGGTGGCGCTCACACGCGACGAAAGCCGCCCAGGCCCCCCACCCGTGCGCAATCACCGCGGCCCGGTCGATACCGAGATCGTCGAATACCGCGACGATATCGCCGGCTCGCGTACGAGTGTCGTAGCCGCGCAGGGGCTTCGACGAACGCCCGAACCCACGCATGTCCACCGCAAGAACACGGTAATGCGGTGCGAGTAGTGCACCGAGATCGTTCCAGACGCGGGAATCCTGTGGAAACGAGTGCACAAGTAGCACCGGCGTGCCGCTGCCCCCGCTGTCGAACACCGCCAGCTCGGCGTCATGCCGACGAACCCAATGGATCGCGCCCGCAGCAAGGCCGGACATCGCTGGTCCCCCCTTCGTTCGACGACGCAGATCCCCAGCCAGTTGTCTGGGGTCCTGCTCGGGTCGTCGAAAGCAAATGTTCTACTGACTCGAAGAGGCGCGTGACAAGCCGAACGGTTCCGTTCCGGTCCGATTCGATCGATCTGTCGATTCCGTGCAGACGAAGGGTCAGGCAACGCCATCCAATAATGCTGACGGCAACAAATTTCGCAGACGTGTCAATGCACGCCGCCGCAATGGTCCGATCGATCCCCGCGGAATACCGAGCTGTTCACTCACCGTGTCGTAGTTGGGAGCACTGTCGCACATCAGCAATCCAAGTAGCGTCTGGTCACGTGGCGGCAGCAGCTGAAAGGAAGCTCGAATCTGTTCGCACATCAACTTGCGAATTGCGGCCTCGTCGGGTTGCTCGATATCTGGACCGACTACGTCGAGCACGGCGTCGTTGTCCGTCGGCAAATACTTGCTGTTGCGATTGAGGCATTTCAACGACTCGCGTCGCGCGGTCGTCGCAATCCAAGCAGGTAACCGATCGGACGACCGTACCTGTGCGAGATGTATGAAAACATTCGTCCACGTGGACTGATACACATCGCCGCAGTCATGCGTGGCAAGGCGATAGTTTCGCGCAATTGCCCAGACCATCGCAGAATACTCGTCTATCAGTAGCTTCCACGCATCGCTTCGACCCTCCAAGCAGGCGGAAATAACAGCAGATTCATCGAACTCCGACTTTTCCATCGACCACTCCAAGCGCAGCTGAATAAGACGCGCCGATACAGATCACTGAATACCTCAGCAATCCGCGTCGGCCTGAGTAATTTGATCGCCCTCGTCGGCTGCCAAATCTCCGAAATTATTGGATTTACAGAATTGTTCCGAGAATTGTTCGATGCCCCCGGCGGTAAACGTCATCGGTACCACCCGATCACTCGAGAATGCCTCCCACGAGCCGATAGCCAGAACCGTACATCAGCAACGGAGTCCAGGCACGGTGTGCTGAACCCGATCGACAGTGCGTTTCGTTGCGAGAAGATTAAATGCGCACGAACGAACGGTTGCGCACGACATTCGTTCAATTCAAAACATTCGAACGACAGGGATCGCGCACGCGAGCAAAGTCCCTGCACAATCGACAACTGGGCGGCTGATTTCAGCGAAACGCGTATGGAAAGGTCCGCCACCTACTTGGCACCCAACCCCGCGACGGGTCGTCGGCAGCCGACCGCACCGCCCGCCAAGAAAATGTGGCTATTGTCCGCTTGCGGTCATCGAGCCGCCTCGGACCGCGCCTTTCGCACCGTGTTGCTGGTCGTAGCCAGTACGTCGAGTCTCCCTGAGACTTTCGGAGGCACGCCAACACCCCGACAGCCACCATGGAACCGATCCGACGCGACTTCACCTCTTTCAGATGTGGAGGAGGCAACCATGGCCCACTACCCGATCGGAACACGCGCCGTCCTCGACCTCGATATCGTCGTCGCAGCCGGGGCACCTGACTCATGAGCGAAACGAGCCGGGTGTTGCGCGTGGCCATAGTCGGTGTAGGTCCCCGCGGGCTCAGTGTGTTCGAGCGGCTGTGCGCCAACGAGTCCGAGTTCGATCATTACGACGCGATCGACGTCGTTCTCATCGACTCGACCGCAGTCGGGTCGGGAGCAGTGTGGCGGCGAAGCCAATCCACCCAACTTCTGATGAACACAGTTGCCTCGCAGGTGACGATCTTCACCGATTCCTCCGTCGCGATGAGCGGTCCGGTGGTTGCAGGCCCGAGCCTGCACGAGTGGGCCGCGTACGTCACTGAATTCGCTGTCGTCGAGGACCTTCCGCCACACGTCGTCAGCGAAGCCCGCAGCGTCGGACCGAACACGTATCCGACACGCGCGTTCTATGGTCACTACCTGCGGTGGGCTTTCGAACAGATCAGAGCTCGGTCGCGATCGCGGGTTCGAGTCGTCGAGGTCCACGCGACGGCCGTCGACCTGCGCGACAGCGCCGACGGGCGCCAGGAGATCGAGCTCGATTCCCGCACGGTCCTCGGTGCGCTCGATGCAGTGGTCCTCACCCAGGGCCATCTAGCCCTCGTCGGATCCGACGACACACGCCGAACCGCCGCACGCGCAACAGCGCTCGGTTTGGCATACTTCCCTCCCGGAAACGCGGCGGACGCCGCGGTGCACGGCATTCCGGCAGACGCACCCGTGCTGATCCGTGGCCTCGGCCTCACCTTCTTCGACTACGTCGCCTTGCTGACCAGCGGTCGTGGCGGTCGTTTCGAGGAAGAGGGACCGCGGCTGCGATATCTGCGGTCCGGACGCGAGCCTGTGGTGTTCGCGGGTTCTCGGCGCGGCGTGCCACACCACGCCCGTGGCGAGAACGAGAAGGGCAGCGCAGGCAGACATCAAGCGCTGTTGCTCGTACCCGAGCGCATCGACCATTTGCGCACGCGGGCAAAACAATTCGGCAATGTCGATTTTCGACGTGATGTGTGGCCGCTGGTGGCCCGCGAGGTCGAAGTGACCTACTACTCGGCGCTCGTCACCGACCGACTGAGCCCGAGCGAGCTGCGTTGGTTTCGCACGCTGTTCCTCGATGCTCCCACCGCAGCAGCCGCAGTCGAAATACTCGGCCAATACAAGGTCGGCAGCGACGAGCGGTGGGATTGGACCCGCATTACCGATCCCGCCTACGGACTCGAGTTCTCGGACCTGGACGACTATCGGAGCTGGCTGTTGGGCTACCTGGACGAGGATGCACGACAGGCCCGCCTGGGAAACGTGCGCGGACCCGTCAAGGCAGCACTCGACGTCCTGCGCGACCTCCGCAACGAGATCAGGCTGATCGTCGACCACGGCGGGATCTCCGGCCGCTCGTACCGCGACGACCTGGACCGCTGGTACACGCCGATGAACGCTTTCCTGTCGATCGGTCCGCCTGCCTCCCGAATCGCCGAGCTCGCGGCCCTTGTGCGCGCGGGGGTCGTGCGATTCGTCGGACCCCGACTCACATTCGATATCGACGGCACCATCCCGGCTTTCGTCGCGACGTCACCCGTCGTCGACGGCGCAACCGTGCGTGCACGCTTCCTCATCGACGCCAGAATTCAGGAACCCGACGTCCGGAACACAGGCGACCCGTTGTTGACGGGGCTACTCCGCACCGGTGCCGTTCGCGCGTACACGCTGTGCGACCCGGACGGGACACGACATCAGACCGGTGGACTCGACGTCGACCGCGCGACGCACGCCGTGATCGACAGTCGGGGTCGGGTCCACCAGCGCCGCTACGCATTCGGCGTGCCGACCGAATCGGTGCGTTGGGTCACCGCCGCCGGTCCGCGGCCGGGCGTCAACTCGGTCTCCCTCGCCGACGCCGATGCAATTGCGCGGTCGGTTCTCGGAACCGACCTGATACCGACCGCAGTCGACGCTAGTTCTGAAAGGACACCCTCCATGCATGACACCGGCCTGCTCTCCCCCGTTCGCGCAGGAACTCCGATCGAGCGTCTGGTCTCCGACAGCGCCTGGATCGACGCCATGGTCGATGTCGAGCTGGCATTGTCACGCGCGCAAGCACGACTCGGAATGGTCCCCGCGCAGGCGACACAGGACATTGCAAAAGCTGTGCGCACATACACATTCGACCCGCGTCGCCTCGCCGTGGCATCGAGAGGGGCCGCAAATCCTGTCGTGGCGTTCGTCGCCGAACTAACCAGCGCGGTTGCGGCGATAGACGAAGGGAGCGCGAACTACGTGCACCGCGGTTGCACAAGCCAAGATGTGCTCGACACAGCGACGATGGTGATCGCCGAACGCGCGGTCGGTGCCATCGTCGCCGATCTCGACCGCGTCCTCGACTCACTCGCCCGGCTCGCTCGCGCGCACCGCAATACGCCGGTTGCCGGTAGAACTCTCGCCATGCACGCCGTACCGACCACCTTCGGCGCGAAAGTTGCCACGTGGATGCATGGCATCTTCGATGCGCGAGACCGCCTCCGGGCAGTCGAACTGCCGGTACAACTCGGCGGGGCGGCAGGAACGTTCGCCTCCTACGTCGAGTGCGCGAGCAGCGCGGACAACGAGTCTCCCGGCGTGATCTACACGAAGTTGACCGACGAGTTCGCGGCCGAACTCGGGATGGCAGCCCCTAAGGCGCCGTGGCACACCGTACGTACTCCGATCGCGGATCTCGCCAGCGCAATTGCAATTACATCAGGTGCGCTCGGGAAGTTCGCGACGGACGTTATTTCTCAGTCCCGCAACGAGATTCAGGAAGTACTCGAGCCTGCAGCCGACGGCCGCGGGGAATCGTCGGCTATGCCGCAGAAGCGAAACCCTGTGCTCAGCGCAATGATTCGCTCAGCGGCGCTGCAGGTTCCAGCGTTGACCGCGACCGTGTTCGGAGCCATGCTCGCAGAAGACGAACGTCCTGCAGGAGCATGGCACGCCGAATGGCAACCTTTTCGGGAGTGCCTACTCCTCGTCGGCGGCGCGGCCACCACCGCGGCGGAACTCGCAGCCGGACTGTCGGCAGACACCGACCGGATGCGCTCCAACCTCGAACTCACGGGCGGGCAGATAGTCTCCGAGCGTCTGGCCATGCGACTGACACCGCTACTCGGCAAGACGGCCACCAAGAAGACTCTCCAGGCGGCGGCGTTCGAAGCCGCACAGACTCATCGCCTGCTCGCCGATATTCTTGCCGAAGACGCAGGGGTCCGTACGCACCTCGATTCGGATGAGATCGCCGAACTCTTGCGACCCGAGAATTACCTCGGAGCGACAAGCGAACTGGTGGACAGGGCCTTGTTGCGCCTGTAGAAACCCTCCCCTAGGAGGCGTCTTCGTGCAGATCTCGTCGATTGATCTTCCCACTCGACGTGAGGGGAAGTGCATCGCGAAAATACACCCGCGCCGGGATCTTGTATTCCGCAATCTTGTTGTGCAAGAACGAAACAAGTTCGTCGGTTGTCAGTACAGCGCCAGCTCGCGCTACGACGAATGCAACCGGTACCTGACCTTCTTCCGGATCGGGAACCCCGATGACCGCTGCTGCGACGACGTCGGGATGTCGATCGAGGACCGACTCGACCTCGCCGGGCGCGATCTTCGACGTGCGGCGCACGATGATGTCCTTGCTGCGACCGGTGAACCACCAGACTCCGTCGGCGTCCTGTTCGCCGAGGTCTCCCGTGTGCAGCCAACCGTCGGTGACGGTTGCGGCTGTGAGGGTTTCGTCCTCCCAGTAGTGGTCCATCATCATCGGCCCGCGCACGAGTAGTTCCCCTGTCTCGTCGTCGGTGCGAATGTCGACGCCCGACACCGGCACGCCGATGCATCCGTCTCGATCGAGCTGGGGTTCGCGGTTGATCGTCAACCAGATCGCTTCCGTCATGCCCCAGCCGACGCAGATGGGTAAGCCACTGGCTGCCAGGAATTCTCGCTGTAGCGCTTCGGGTACCGTATCGCCGCCGGTGTAGACACCTCGAAGCGATGCGAACCATTCACGCTGCATCCCGGGTTGCCGCAGCACCTGCGCGATGATGTCGATATGCGTGCACACGAGCGTCGGCCGATGCTCCTGCAACGCCTCCACGTACCGAGTTGGTTCGAAGCCGTCGTACAGCGCAACTGTGCCACCCGCCAACAGAGTCGTCATCGTTGCGATGAAGCCGCTGACATGGACAAGCGGTTCGAAGACCTGCGTTACGTCGTTCGCGGTGACGTCACCCATGGCCTCGGAGGTGCTCGTCAGCACTGCGAGTGTCGAACGGTGGCTGTGGACAACGCCTTTCGGTTGCCCCGTTGATCCAGACGTGAAGAACATGACCGCAGGTGCACCAGCATCCGAAGCAACCGGCTCGTTGGCATCGGACGGTGCGCGCAGCGCGCCGAAGTCCTCGTACGCGCCGATCGAGTCCCCGACGACGAGCACGCGAACGTCGCCGAGGACGCCCGGATCGATGTGTTCGAGGTCTGCCAACTTGCCCGAGTGCGTCACGAGCCAGCGCGGACGGGCACGACGAAGGGCCTGCTCGAGTTCCGGTGGCGCGTACCGCGTGTTCAACGGCGTCGCGACCGCACCCGAGGTGAAGCAGGCGAGATAACCGAGCACCAACTCCGAACAATTCGGAAGTGCCAGCGCGACACGTTCGCCCCGCAGTCCCGCAGCGATCATGACGCGCGCCAATTGGTCTGCAGCAGTCGTTAGTTCGGCATAGGACCACGACGTGCCCGCTGCCAGGAGCGCTGTTCTGTCGCTCGCCGACACAAGGCTGCTCAGCTGGTGTGTCATTGCTACATTGTCGACCGATCGAACCACGAATTCGAGGCAAAAAGCGCAATTGAGTTGCGGAAAAGCCCCGGCCGCACGACGGCAACTGCCGACGTTCAACGAATGTGGTCGGTACCGGTCGCCAGTGCGAGATCGATCAGCGCACGTTTGAACTCGCCCTTTCGATCCGGTCCGAGTACGGCTTCCCAGGCGCGGCCGAGTTTGTCGAAACCAGACGTGGCTCCGACCACCGCTTGCTCGCCTTTCGGTGTGATGATGATCAGCTTCGCGCGGCCGTCGGCCGGATCCGGTCGGCGCTCGAGGTAGCCCTGCCGTTCCAGCGCGTTGACCATCTCGGACACCGACTGCACGCTGATTCGCGCCCTGGCAGCGATTGCAGTGATGCGAGTCCCCTCGCGGTCGAGCATGTGCATGACCACGCCCTGACTACGCGTGATGTCGCCGCACCCCGCCGCGTCCAGACCTTCGTGGATGTAGTCCTGCAGCGTGCGGTCGAGAATGGACACGAGAGTACCGAGGGAATACCCGCTCAAGTCCATAAAAACCCGCTCTCACTCGACAATAGTCAGGCTACCTGAGTACTCTTGGTTCGGTGAAGCCATGATAAACCGACTGATAGTCCGATATCGGCGGTCGAGAGTGGTGTCCACACGCGGAACGCGTGTCGACTAATTGAGGAGGGCTACCTTGGTCCCCTTCCACGATTGCCCGGCTCCACGATTGGTCGCCGAAGCTCGCAAGCAGCGGCCTCACCGTCAGCCCCATTCGCGTCGCGGAGTTTCTTCGTGCCGTGCCTGCGATCGTGTTCGCGATCGACCTCGACGCCGTGATCACCTTCTCGAGCGGATCCGGGCTCCGACCACTCGGCTTCGAACCGGACCAACTCGTCGGACAAAGTATCTTCGACATCTATCCGGACCGAACCGACTTCAGCCAAGAGTTCGTCCGCGCTATTGCCGGCGAAGAGTTCCGGCTGCAGACAACGCTCGGCGATCGGATCTTCGATACGCAGTACACGCCGCTGTTCGATCGGCGTGGTGTACTCGAAGGCAGCCTGGGTATCGCTGTCGACATCACCGAACTCGTTCACAACCAACGTTCGTTGCAGCAGATGGCGCTCAGCGATGCCGTCACCGGATTGGCCAGCCGTGCACACGTCGAAACTTTGCTCGACACGTTGCTGACGGGCACCCACACCGTGAGTGTGTTGCTCGTCGACGTCGACGGATTCCGCGACGTCAACGACACCCACGGCCACGCAGTAGGCGACGACGTGTTGCGACAGATCGGTGCGAGAGTGCGCGACAGCCTCCCCGCATATTCGATTGTCGGACGCTTCGGCGGCGATCAGTTCGCCGTCGCAATACAAGAAACGGACAACCGCAGCATCGCGCGGCACGCGGACAATCTGCTGAATCAGATTTCCAGGCCGCTGCAGGTGGACGTCATGGTCGACGGCGCCCCCGCATACGCCGAGCTGCGGTTGAGCGCAAGCATCGGTATTTCCGTCGCCGACAACTACAACGGCCCTACGACCTCGTCGCTGCTCTCGCGTGCGGACAGTGCATCGCACGTCGCGAAGCGATCCGGTGGTGGCAGCTACAGCTTCTACAGCGCCGACCACGATCGTTCGGCGCGCAGGCTCAGCCTCTCGACTCGAATTCGACACGCAATCGAATCGGGCGACATCACAACCGAGTTTCAACCGGTCGTTCGGCTACAGGACCGGTCGATCGCTGGGTTCGAAGCACTCGCGCGCTGGACCGATCCGATCCTCGGCAAAGTGTGCCCGAGCGAGTTCATTGCGCTCATCGAGGCCTCACCGCTGATCGACGACCTGTTCGACGCCGTGCTGCATCAAGCCCTCTCCGCCGCCCTCGCGTGGCAGCCCGAATCCGACGACCGTCCGCCGGTGTGGGTCAGCGTCAACCTCTCCGCACGTCAGCTACGAAACCCGGAGCTGCCGGGTCTGATCCTGCGCGCGGTGTCCGAGGTCGGATTGCCGACCGACCTGCTCACCCTGGAACTGACCGAGACCGCGATCCTCGAACCGGATCCAACCACCGACCGCGCCCTACACGTACTTCGTGACGCGGGAATCGGATTCCACGTCGACGACTTCGGAGTCGGCTACTCGAACCTCGCTCGCCTCGGCGAACTGATCGCGAAGGGGCTACTGCGCAGCGTGAAGATCGACCGCAGGTTGGTGCAGCCACTTCCCGACGATGGCGCGCACGCCTTGCTCAACGCGCTCCGCAGCATGACCCACGCTCTGGGCCTCGACGTCATCGCCGAAGGTGTCGAAACCGAAGCCCAACTCGACGCACTGACCGGCCTCGGCTACGACTACGTGCAAGGTTGGCTGTTCCACCGTTCGATGCCTGCGCACGACGCACGCAAGCTGATCATCGGCCGCTGATCGCCCGATCCGGTAGGACGGTTTCAGCTCCCGACTGCCTGCCGGACTGCTCCCCCGAACAGTTCGGTGAGTGGTATGCCCGCCGCGTCCGCCATCATCGCGATCACGCTCTTGGTTGCAAACGAGCAGTAGAGCCCCGCTTCGAGGAACCAGGGTTGGCCGCCCGGGTCGATTCGGAAATCGAACAGGCTGTAGTGCCTGCAGCCCAACGCGGTGTGACACAGTGTCGCGACGTCCCAACCCCGTTGCGTCATTGAATCGTTCGCGTCGACGATCCAGGATTCGGCACCACCCTTGGCGACGAGCTCGACCTACCCCGACGAAACGATGCGCAAACGCTGCATTCTCCGAAAATCTCGGACCTCGCTTTCGAATTGGCGTGAGCCGAACTCTGTTGTTCACGATCGGACTTCTGCGACGCTCTGCGGCGACACCGCCCCTCTCGGCGGCGGTGCCTGCGTGCGAAAAGGACGAAAAGGGCAGCGACGATGATCGAAGTGAACGACCTGACCAAGGCCTACGGCGACACCGTCGTACTCGACGGCCTCAACTTCGCCGTCGACTCCGGTGAGATCTTTGCCGTCGTCGGGCCGAGTGGCGCAGGCAAAAGCACGCTGGCGCAGTGCATCAACCTGTTGGAACGCCCGACGAGTGGTTCGGTGGTCGTCAACGGCGAGGATCTGACACGGTTGAGCTACAAGCAACTTCGGGTCGCGCGTCGTCGCATCGGCACGGTATTCCAGTCGTCCAGCCTGCTATCGCGTCGAACCGCCGCCGAGAACATCGCGCTACCACTCGAGTACCTCGGTGTCACGAAAGGTGAGGCCGAGCGCCGTGTACGGGAATTGCTGGACCGCGTCGGACTGACCGACCGCGCGAACGCCTACCCCTTTCAACTGTCCGGCGGTCAGCGGCAACGGGTTGGCATCGCCCGCGCGCTCGCGCTGCGGCCATCGGTCCTGCTCTCCGACGAGGCGACGTCAGGACTCGATCCGCAATCCACGTCGTCGGTGGTGGCACTGTTGCGCGAACTGCGCGACGACCTGAACCTCGCCATCGTCTTCATCACCCACGAAATGAACACGGTGCTCGAGATTGCCGACTCGGTGGCGCGACTCGATCGGGGCAGCATCGTCGAAAGTGGCCGACTGGTAGACCTGTTGACCGATCACGCATCGGCACTGGGTCGTGACCTGCAGCCCCGACGCCTCGACGGCGACGCCAAGTCCGGCGATGCGGTGTGGGTTGTCACCTACGACTCGCCGGATGTTCCCGCCGACTGGATCGGGCGGGTTGCTGCCGATCTCGGCGCCCCGGTGTCGCTGTTGGGCGCGTCGGTACAGGTGGTCGGTGGTGTGAGCATCGGAAGCGCGACCATCGGTGTGGCAAAGGATCTTTCGGCACATGTGCCCGCGACACTCGCACGCTACGGCCTGCAGACGTCGTCCCAGCACGACGCGCGAACACTGGGAGTTGTCGCGTGATCATGTCGGCGAGCACCAAAGTTCCGGTCTCAGAGCTACCCGATCTGCTCTTGCCTGCGTTCGTGGATACCTTGATCATGGTCGGGATCGTCATGACGATCGTTGTGCTGGTAGGGATCCCGCTCGGTGCGGTTCTGCACAACCTGGCACCGGGCGGACTCTTCGAGAACCCGGTGCTGCACACGCCGCTGAGTTGGACCGTGAGCGTTGGTCGCTCGCTGCCGTTCCTGATTCTGATGGCGTCGATCATGCCGTTCACCCGCTTCATCACCGGAACCAACATCGGCATTCCCGCTGCGGTGGTGCCGATGTCGTTGGCGGGCATAGCGTTCTTCACCCGCATCGTCGAAAACTCGCTCCGGTCCGTGCCGCCGTCCGTCGTCGCCGTGGCGCGGGCATCCGGCGGGTCGAACGCGCAGATCATTCGCACCGCCCAACTGAGCGAAGCTGTTCCGTCGATCATCGGCGGATTGACGATCAACACCATCGCGATGATCGAATACTCGGCGATCGCCGGAACCATCGGCGCAGGCGGGATCGGTTATGTGGCAGTGACATACGGCTACCAGCGCTTCGATCACACCGTCATGATCGCAACCATCGTGATCCTTGTTGCCACCGTCGCCGTCGTCCAACTGGTCGGCGATGCACTGGTCCGCTTCACCACGCCACACAGCCGCGCTCGCGTCGCGGCCTGACTCACCCTCACACCCCACACAGTCACATCCCCACACAGAGAGATATGTCGATGACCGCTACCCCCACCCAGGACACAACCGCCGATATCGGCGATCACGGCTTCGAATTGCAGAAGCGGCGAAAGCTGCCATGGATCATCGGATTCGTCGTGCTCGTGTTCGCCATTGCAGCCGTCGTGCGCTTCACGCTCTTCGACGACAAGCAATCGGCCAACGAGATCGCCGGTGCAACACTGGTTGTGGCGACAGCCGAGGGCAACGCGTCGGAACAGGCGCTCGTCAATTTCGTCGCCGAGAAGATCGCACCCAAGTACGGCATCAAGGTCGCGTTCCGTGGTCTCGCCGACAGCAACACGATCAACCGCGCCGTCAGTGAGGGCGAAGTTGCGGCCACGATCTATCAGCACAAGCTGTGGCTCGGCCAGGTACTCGAAGCCAACCCGGATTTCCGCGAGACTGCGGCAACCCCGGTGTTTCGTTGGGGCTTCGGGTTGTGGTCGGACAAGTACACCGATCCGGCCCAATTGCCCGACGGCGCAACAGTATCGCTGTACTCGGATCCGGCAAACGAGTCACAGGGTCTGTGGGTCCTCGAACGCGCCGGCTTGATCCAGTTGGATCCGGCGATCGACAAGTCGAAGGCGACACAGAAGGACATCGTCGGTAACCCGAAGAACCTGAAGTTCACGCTGCTCGACTTCGCCGCGCAGTCGCGCGCCCTGCCCGACCTCGATGCCGCTGTCGGCTACACCGAGTACTACCTCGCAGCGGGCATCCCGGTACAGAAGCAGATCTTCGCCCCGCCGGCCCCGGACGAGTTTGCGGGACAACTCACCATCGGAAGCGACTGGGCAGACACAGAGAACATCGAGAAGCTGGTCGAAGCGTTCAAGGATCCCGAGGTCCAGCAGTTCCTCGCCACCGATCCGCAGGTGAAGGACATCTTGCTGCCACTCGACGCGAAGTAGACCGCCCGACCGCAGGGCTACGGCTCTGCGGTCGGCGGCACCCGCTCGAAGTCGAGGTCGCGATCTGTCTCGATCGTCCAAATGCGGGTACCTACAGCGCTATGACCGATAAACAGGTGGCCGAGCGCGGCGACGTACAAGCGGACAACGACAACACTCCGCTGCGGCGCGCAATCACCGGCAAGTTGCTGTTCTTGTTCATCCTCGGCGACATGCTCGGAGCCGGCATCTATGCGCTGCTCGGTGAGATCGCCGGCGAAGTCGGCGGCGCCCTCTGGGTGCCACTTGCGCTCGCGCTGGCGATGGCTCTGCTCACGGCCGCCTCGTACGCGGAGCTGGTCACCAAATATCCTCGTGCCGGCGGCGCCGCGGTGTTCGCACGCCATGCGTATCGCTCGCCGCTCGTCTCGTTCCTCGTCGGTTTCTGCATGCTGGCCGCGGGCGTCACCAGCGCGGCCGGGCTCGCACTCGCCTTCTCCGGCGACTACCTGAAATCCTTTGTCGACGTTCCGACTTCGGCCGCCGCATTGGTCTTTCTGCTCGCGGTCGGGGCGCTCAACGCGCGCGGAATCAGCGAGTCGCTGCGCGCCAACGTCGTGATGACGGTGGTCGAGGTCTCCGGTCTCGTGCTCGTCATCGTCTTGGCAGGCATCGTCCTCGGCCGAGGAGACGGCGAGCCGCACCGTGTGCTCGAATTCGACAGCGACACAACGCCTGCGCTCGCCGTGTTGAGCGCAGCATTGCTCGCCTACTACTCGTTCGTCGGCTTCGAAACGTCGGCCAACATTGCGGAAGAAGTCCGCGATGTCAGGCGCGTCTACCCGAAGGCGCTGTTCGGGTCGCTGCTCACGGCTGGAGTTGTGTACGTCCTCGTCGGCCTGGCCGTCTCGGTAGTTGCACCGCCACAGCAACTCGCTGAATCCTCCGGTCCACTCCTCGAAGTGGTCTCGATCGCCGATGTCGGCATTCCGGACCGACTCTTCGCGCTCATTGCTCTGATCGCCGTCGCCAACGGTGCACTGCTGACCATGATCATGGCGTCGCGCCTGACGTTCGGGATGGCACGAGACGGGCTACTCCCGGCCGCCCTGGCCAAGGTGCTCCCCCGTCGCCGCACTCCGTGGACAGCGATCGTCGCAACCACCGCCGTCGCGATGGTGCTCTCGGCAACCGGCTCGGTCGCAGCGCTCGCCGAGACCGTCGTGCTTCTCCTTCTGTTCGTGTTCGTCAGCACGAACGTCGCGGTGCTTGTGCTGCGGCGCGATCGCGCGGATTCGGATCACTTCCACGCGCCCACGATCCTCCCGGTGCTCGCGGTGGGGACGTGCATCGTGTTGATGACCCAGCAGAGTGCGTCCACGTGGCTGCGGACGGCAATCCTGATAGGCGTCGGACTAGTCCTGTACGGGCTCGCGCGACTGACAGGAACGGGCGGAAAGCAACCGTCCGACGACAGCGATCGTCTTCACTGAGCAGCGGGAGGACGCGCAAAGGTTGCCCACGACTGCACGGCAACCTCCCCACCCTGTGCCGTACCGACGAGAGCCACGTCCACACGCAACTCGCCGTCCTGAAAGTATTCCTGCACAACGGTTCCTGTGCATGTCAACGTGTCCCCCGGCCACAGCTGACGTTTGAAACGGGTGCGGAATCGTCGAATCGAGTCCGCGCCGAGCCAGTCCGTCGCATACGTCGCGAGCAAGCCCGCCGACAACATCCCGACAGCAAGCGGTGTGTCGTAACCTGCTGCCCGCGCGACGGTTTCGTCGTGATGGATGGGGTTCATGTCGCCCGACGCGCCCTGATACCGAACGAAGTCGGTCCGCGTGAACGGCCCGTACACGGCCGGGCTCGCTGCAGGCGTCATCGCGACGCCCTAGCCGGATTGCGGTCTGTCTCGACGCCGGTGAGCGAGGCCTCAGCCACCAGTCGTCCCTGCTCGTCCCGGAACTCCGTGATCATCTCGGCGAGCGTCAAGGTTCCGCCGAGCGCGCCGGCCTTCTCGTAGATCCGCTCGATACGCGACGTCGCGAACAGCCGGTCACCTGCCCGAGGCGGTGGACCGAAGAAGACGAAGTCCTGTTCGGCATGCATCCCACGCTGTTGGTCGAGTTCGACCTGATGCCACGGGTTCGCGTCCGGACCTGCCCACTCCTGCCAGAACATCTGAGTGGTAAGGAAAGTGGCTGGAACGGAGGGCGTTTCACCCTCCCAGTACTCGGGGTTGGCAGACTGCGTCGCCTGCGCGAACTCGCGAATCTTCCCGCGCTCCAGGTCGATGACGAAGGGCGATCCCACTCTGCCGACCGCTGCTGTGTTGACCATTCCATCTCCTGTCCGGGCAATGAGTGTCCACACGGTAGCTGTCGAATCGCTCTGTCCGATGCGCGCTTTCCCGCCCACAGGGACACCGATCGACGCGAAACCATGGACGTGCAAAAGGTGTCCGCTGGGCGGGACAGCGCGGTCGATCCCGCGGTTGCGCGGTCGACTATGAGCGTCATCACACCGAACGGTGGACTAGATGGAGGTAATGATGGCGCTGCAATCGAATTCTCACGCAGACGAAATCAGGATGATCGAGGCGGCCGCAGCGCCGACACGGTTTGCCAGAGGCTGGCACTGCTTGGGTCTACTGAAGACCTTTCAGGATGGAAAGCCGCACCAGATCAAAGCTTTCGGTACTTCGCTGGTCGTCTTCCAAACATCGAACGGCAAGCTCAATGTGC
The DNA here is from genome assembly GCF_016482825.1 of Antrihabitans stalagmiti. Taxonomy (GTDB): domain Bacteria; phylum Actinomycetota; class Actinomycetes; order Mycobacteriales; family Mycobacteriaceae; genus Antrihabitans; species Antrihabitans stalagmiti. The sequence continues at coordinate 974,614 of NZ_JAEMNV010000001.1, forward strand.
TCGACGCGTTCTGCAGGCACATGGGTGGCAACCTTGCCCTCGGAACGGTCAAGGGCGACTCGATCGCTTGCCCGTTCCACGATTGGCGGTGGGGCGGAAACGGCAAATGCAACGACATTCCGTATGCCCGTCGGGTGCCGCCGATCGCGCGCACCCGCTCCTGGGTCACGCTCGAACGCAACGGCCAGCTCTACGTCTGGAACGATCCGCAAGGCCGGAAGCCACCTGAGGACATCACGATCCCTGAAATCGAGGGATACGGTACCGCCGAATGGACCGACTGGACCTGGAATTCACTGCTGGTCGAAGGCTCGCACTGTCGTGAAATCGTCGACAACGTCGTCGACATGGCGCACTTCTTCTACGTGCATTACTCGTTTCCACGCTTCTTCAAAAATGTTTTCGAAGGACACGTCGCGACGCAGTACATGCGCTCGACACCACGTCATGACATCTCGGTCGGAACCAGCTACGACGATCCCAACTCGACGCTGCGGTCCGATGCGTCGTATTTCGGCCCGTCGTACATGATCGACAAGCTGTGGAGCGAAGCCAACGGCATGCTCATCGAGACAGTCCTGATCAACTGCCATTACCCGATCAGCGAAAACTCTTTCGTGTTGCAGTACGGCGCGATGGTGAAGAAGCCCGAAGGGGTGTCCGACGAGGTAGCGGCCGGCATGGCCGCACAGTTTGCTGCGGGCGTCGAAATGGGCTTCGAACAGGACATCGAGATCTGGAAGACCAAGGCGCCCATCGACAATCCACTGCTGTCGGAAGAGGACGGCCCTGTCTACCAGCTTCGCCGTTGGTACAAGCAGTTCTACGTGGACGTCGAGGACATCACCGACGACATGACCAAGCGGTTCGAATTCGAGATCGACACCGACCGTGCGGTCCAGAGCTGGGAGGCCGAGGTCGCCGAGAACATTGCGAACGGCGTTGTGCCGCTGCAGATCGATGCTTGACCGCACACCCGAGACCAACCGACGCACCTAAGGACACGATCATGGCCAACCAGGTTCTCGACAACATCATGGAGATCGCGGACCAACTCCGCGACCAGGCAACCGAAGCGGAACGAATCGGCAGACTACCGGACGAAACCGCGAAGAAACTCAAAGCCGCAGGCCCCATCCGGCTGTTGCAACCCAAGCAGTACGGTGGCTTCGAAGCACATCCTCGAGCTTTCGCGGAAACCGTAATGGCAGCCGCCGCACAGGATCCCGCAACCGGATGGATCTGCGGCATCGTCGGCGTGCATCCGTGGCAACTCGCCTTCGCGGACCCGTTGGTACAGGAAGAGGTCTGGGGCGCCGACAACGACACGTGGATGGCGTCGCCTTACGCACCAACAGGAATCGCCACACCGGTCGATGGCGGCTACATCTTCAACGGACGGTGGCAATTCTCCTCGGGCACCGACCATTGCGACTGGATCTTCCTCGGTGCGATGGCAGGCGACAAGGACGGCAACATGGCACTGCCTCCGCGCATGCTGCACATGATCCTGCCGCGCAAGGACTACGAGATCGTCGAAGACTCATGGAATGTGGTTGGCCTCAAGGGAACCGGCTCCAAGGACATCATCGTCCGCGACGCGTTCGTTCCGTCCTACCGCGTGATGGACGGCGACGAGGTGATCAACGGCATCGCGCAGAAGAATTCCGGCCGAACCGAAACGCTGTACAGGATGCCGTGGTCGAACATGTTCCCGTTGGGCATATCCGCTGCCGTCATCGGCATTGCCGAGGGTGCGCTCGCCGCTCATCTCGACTACCAGCGCGAGCGGGTCGGAGCCCAAGGCACCGCGATCAAAGACGACCCCTACGTGTTGTTCGCCATCGGCGAGGCCGCTGCGGACATCAACGCTGCCCGCCAGGAGTTGCTGGCGAACGTCGACACGATGTGGGACATCGTCGATTCGGGAGCCGAGGTCTCGTTTGCCGAACGCGCCGCCGGCCGCCGTACGCAGGTGCGTGCCGCCTGGCGCGCCGTCGGTGCCGTCGATCAGATCTTTGCCCGATCCGGCGGCAACGCGTTGCGTATGGACAAGCCGCTGCAGCGGTACTGGCGCGACGCACACGCGGGCCTTGCGCACGCAATCCACGTACCCAGCACGGTGTACCACGCGTCGGCACTCAGTTCGCTCGGACTCGAGCCGCCGAACAATCTCCGGTCGATGATCTGACCACGGTTTACGAATCCCAAAGAAGGACAATAGAAATGACTGACATCAAAGCCCTCGGCTACGTCAAGATCCAGACCGACGACATCGCACGCTGGCGGACCTTCGCATTCGACGTACTCGGCTTTGCCGAAGGCAAAGGCCCGGACGAGAATGCGCTGTACCTGCGGATGGACGAGCGAGCTGCCCGTATCGTCGTCGTCGAAGGGGCGACCGACGAGATCGTCACCATCGGTTGGGAAGTACGCGATCACTCCGCATTGGTTCGCGTGCAGGAGGCCGTCGAAAATGCGGGCATCGGCGTGAAGCCGCTGTCGGTGGAGGAAGCGGACGCCCGTCGAGTCGAAGAAGCGATCACGTTCCAGGACCCGACCGGTGCCACACTAGAAATCTTCCACGGCGCAGTCCTCGACCACAGCCCGGTGGTCACACCGTTCGGCGCCACTTTCGTCACCGGCGGGCAGGGGCTCGGGCACGTCGTGCTGCCGGTGATGGACATCAACGGTGCATTCGACTTCTACACGGAGGTCCTCGGCTTCCTCCCGCGTGGCGCGTTCCGTATCCCGGCCCCGGCGGAGTTCGGCCCGCTTCGGGTCCGGTTCATGGGTGTGAACGAGCGGCATCACAGCCTGGCTTTGTGCCCGGCTCCGCACGGCGGTGCTCCCGGCCTCGTTCACATCATGGTCGAGGTCGAGACGCTCGACGCCGTCGGACAGGCTTTGGACCGGGTCGTCAAGGACGGCTTTTCTGTCTCGTCCACTCTCGGCCGTCACACGAACGACAAGATGGTCTCGTTCTACGTTCGTGCACCCGGTGGTTGGGACGTCGAATTCGGGACGGATGGAACGAAAGTCGACGAGCGGTACTACTCGGCCGAGGAGATCACCGCCGACAGCTACTGGGGTCACGACTGGTCCGGCAGCGAGCCGCTGGCAGCCATGTAGGCAGCGATGCAACAACACGAAACAGGTCTTCGGGTCGACATTCGATCCAGAGGCCTGTTTTGGTCGTTCGGGGGTCGATCCGGGGGTGACACACCCCACACCATGTGCTATCAATAGGTATATGCCTAATCGAAATACCCAGTTCGGACGCCTTTCTCCGAACCAGGCAGCACAGCGCATCACATCGGAGGACCAATGACTATTCAGCCCGACGCCGCAACACCGAGCGCCGTACTCGATCGGGTATCACTTGTGCTCGACGCATTCGAAGGCCCCGGGCGGCTCACCCTGGCACAGGTCGTCCGCCGCACCGGTCTCCCCCGCTCGTCTGCGCACCGCATGCTGGAACGCCTCGTACACCTGCGTTGGCTACGCAGGCAGGGCCGTGACTACGAACTCGGAATGCGGTTGGTAGAGCTCGGTTCCCTCGCCGTCCATCAGGACCGCCTACACCGAGCCGCACTCCCATTCCTGCACGAACTACACCGTGTCACCGGACATGTCGTGCACTTGGCAATCATGGACGGGGCCGATGTCGTCTACCTCGAAAAGATCGGCGGACGGATGGCGGCTGCAGTGCCTACCCGAGTCGGCGGACGACACCCCGCGCACTGCACCGGAGTCGGCAAAGCGATCCTCGGCTTCTCCGATGCGGATCTGCGAACGGTCCTCGCGAGTGGCCAACTCGCACGCAAGACGCGATACACGATTTCGACCGGCGACCAGCTGAGGACCGAACTCTCGAAGGTCCGCGCGCATGGAATTGCTTACGAGCGTGAAGAATCCATTCCAGGATTCGGCTGCATCGCCGCGCCGATCGGAGACCTCGGCGAAGCCGTGGCAGCGGTCTCGATCTGTGGGCCGCTCTCGCAGTTGAAGCTCGACGCACAACTTGCAGCACCGTTGCGTATGGCCGCACTCGGAATCTGGCGCAACATAGAAGGCGGGCCGGTCAGGGTGCAGCCGACACTTCAGCAAGCTCGAATTCGTTTGGGCGGAGCGGTGATACAACATCATCCTGCCTCGACGTCGGCTGCGGACCTGCAGTACGCGTGACACTCGACGCCGAGGTGGCAGCGTTGCTGGAGGCGCTCAACTCGGGATTCCCCAAAGTCGAAGAGATGACAGGCGCACGCGCTCGCGCGGCGATCCGTGCCCGGCTGCGTCCACCGGCCGCACCCGTACCGGTCGGCCGATGGGAAGATCGCTTGATTCCCGGACCCGACGGAGCTATTCGCATTCGGATCTATCGGCCCGCAGCGGCATCCGACACACCACTCCCGATCGTCGTCTTTGCACACGGCGGCGGATTCGTGTTCTGCGACCTCGACACCCACGACGACCTGTGCCGACGGATGACGAACGGCGTTGGCGCAGTGGTGATCTCCGTGGACTATCGACTCGCGCCCGAGCATCCATGGCCTGCCGCGGTCACCGACGTCTATGCCGCGACTGCATGGGCAGCCGTCCACGCCACAGAAGTCGGCGGCGACGCAACCCGGGTGGCAGTCGCAGGCGACAGCGCCGGCGGCAACCTCGCTGCCGTGGCGACCACGCTGGCCCGGGACCGCTCGGGCCCGAATGTCTGTGCGCAACTGCTGCTTTACCCCGTTATCGCGGCAGACTTCGAGACGGAGTCCTACCGCACCTTCGAAACCGGCTTCTACAACACGCGGGCCGCCATGTGCTGGTACTGGGATCAATACCTACCCGACCTTGCCAACCGCGCACACCCGACCGCGTCACCACTGCGTGCCGAACTAGCCGGACTGCCACCGGCCGTCGTCGTCACCGCCACCTACGACCCGCTGGCCTCCGAGAGCACCGCCTACGTGAATGCTCTTCGCGCCGCTGGCATTTCAGTGGTGCACAGGACCTACGCTGCCGTGCACGGCTTTATGTCGATGAGTGCGCTGACAGTCGCAGCGGCGGCACAGGAACAGGCGTGGGCTGATCTCGGAGAGTTGCTACAACCGTGACCTCGGTCAGTCCGACTCGGAATGCCCCGCCTGGACCTGCCGTTCGACCTCGTGCCAGACGCCGGGGGTCGGTTTCGGAAACCCGGCGTCGCTGCCGGCTCGCCCCGCTCGGATAGTGGCGTCCGCTTCGTCGATGTCCTTGATCGCCTGCTCGGCCAGATCGCGCTCGGCCGCGTAGTACCGTTCCGCCCATTTCAGCGAAAGACGCGGGTAGGCCCATGCAGGCTCGGCTCGCGCGCCCTCCGCGTCGGCTGCCGCGCGCTGCCGCATACCCTCGACATAGTCGATGTGCTCGCGCAGGATTTGCTTCGACCGTTCCGGATCGTTCAGGTGTCCTAGCCAAATACGCAGCATCACACCGTGTTTCAAGACCGGAGGATCGATGGGAGCCTTGTTCGCCCAGTGCTGGACGGCGTCGGTACCTGCTGGCGTGATCTTGTAAAGCCGCCGACCGCGAACGCCGTCTTCGCTTTGCACCCGCGACGTGACGAAGCCGTGAGTTTCGAGCTTCTTGAGTTCGGAGTAGACCTGACTGAAAGACGGACTCCAGTAGAAGAATCCGATGCTCCAGTCCGCCCACTTTTTCAAGTCGTATCCGGATAGCTCCTCTTCGAACGCCAGCATCCCCAGGACAGCCCAGCTCGTAGCCGGAAGGCTCGGCAGTTCGAACTCGGACGCTGACACCTCCGAATGCTATCAATGGATACCCGTGTTCGAGCAGAGCAAGTGCCCGCTGACCGGGAACCTGCCTGGCACTTGCCGACTGTGAACCCGATTCTGGTGCATGCCAATACCTTCAGGAGGGCAGCATGAGTTCGGAGAATCTACTTGTCGAGTTTGCGGAGATCGACAGCGCGACGTTGCGAAAGGTGATGGGACATTTCTGCACCGGCGTCGCGGTGATCACCGCACACGACGGCGACGTCCCACGAGGGTTCACCTGTCAATCGGTGGTATCGGTATCACTCGACCCGCCATACGTGTCGTTCTGCCCATCGAAGACGTCGACGACGTGGCCGGTTCTGCGTGCGTCACGCAGCCTGTGCATCAATATCCTCGCCGAGGATCAACGCGACATCTGTTCGAGCTTCGCGGTGAGCGGCGGAGACAAGTCTCGTTCGTGCACGAGCAGATCGCTGGCCGCCACGATCCGATCTGGTTCGTCTTCGACGGAAAAGCGAAGCGCCGCTACCAGTTCGGTGCGGTGATGCCCGGGCAGAAATTCCCGCAGTCGTGGTTCGATTCCGGACTGATGCACCGGGCCGACACTGTCGCCGAACTGGCCGCGGCGATCGGGATATCGGCAACAGGTCTGACGGAGACGGTAGCCCGCTTCAACGGCTTCGCCCGCGGCGGAAGGGACGAGGACTTCCGCCGAGGCGAGAGCGCCTACGACAACTACTACGGCGACCCGACGTTGGCGACCCCGACGCTGGATGTTCTGGATACGAAGCCGTACTACGCCGTGAAGATGATCGCCGGCGACCTCGGCACCAAGGGCGGCGTCGTCTCCAACGAACACGCTCAGGTCGTGCGCGCAGACGGCACGGCGATCGACGGACTGTATGCGACCGGCAACGCGTCGGCCGCTGTGATGGGTAACGACTACGCGGGTGCCGGGGCGACAATCGGTCCCGCGATGGTGTTCGGCTGGATCAGCGCCCGCCATGCGGCCGGTGCACAGTAGAAACGCGGCGACGACATGCAAGAACTCAGCTGCACCACCTGCGGCAACTGTGTGCTTGTCGACAAGTACAGCCCAACACACACCAGCATCCAGTGGCTGACCGACGCCGAGCAATCCTGCCCGAGATTCGCCGAGCAGGTCGACGCCGGCATCCGCAGCATGTGGATTCCCACCTGCCCATCCCTGCGCGCGTCGATCGAACGCGCCGCTGTCGACGGCGCGCTCCGAACGGACGCATTGCGATCCGAGCCCCTTCCTGGCCGACTCCAGTGACCAGCTACAACGAAAGCGATTGATATGAACCAGATCTCGAATCAACTGGCCGGAAAGTCCATCATCGTCACAGGTGGTGCGCGTGGCCTGGGAGCAGCATTTGCTCAGCACATCGTCGAACGTGGCGGCAACGTCGTCATCGCCGACCTACTCGACGAGGCGGGCGAGCACACCGCAATCGAACTCGGCGATCGCGCCCGCTACGTCCACCTGGACGTGACCGACCCGACGCAGTGGACCACCGCGGTGCAGTACACCCTCACCGAGTTCGGCTCCCTGACGGGACTTGTCAACAATGCGGGCATCGCCACCGGGCAGTTCACCGAACACGAACCGCTGGAACACTTCCGCGCCGTTCTCGACGTCAACCTGGTCGGCGTATTCAACGGAATTCAGTCCGTCATCGCTCCGATGCGCGCTGCGGGTGGCGGCTCGATCGTCAACATCTCCTCGGCAGCCGGGATGATGGGCCTCGCGATGACCGCTGGGTACGGAGCATCCAAGTGGGCCGTCCGAGGACTGTCGAAGATAGTGGCCGTCGAACTCGGCCCGGACCGCATCCGCGTCAACTCCGTGCATCCCGGCATGACCTACACGCCGATGACGGCACAGCTGGGAATCAAAGTCGGCGAGGGCAATTACCCGAACACCCCGATGGCGCGAGTCGGTCTGCCGGACGAGATCGCCGGCGCGGTCGGGTACCTACTCTCCGATGACGCGAGCTACGTGACCGGCGCAGAAATTGCGGTGGACGGCGGTTGGACAGCAGGTCCGACCGTGAAATACGTGATGGGGCAATGATGTCGAAGAATGGAACGAACATGAACAGACTCAACGGTCACCGCATCCTCGTAACAGGCGCGGCGTCGGGTATCGGCCAGGCAACTGCGCTGCGCCTCCTGCGCGAGGGCGCCTCGGTTGTCGCCGCCGATATTTCTGCGGACGGCCTCGACCGAACTCGAGCGTTGGCATACGAACCCGATGCCACCAGGCTGACCACGCAGACGATGAACATCGGCGACGAGGCGTCCGTCGTCGAAGGCGTCCGAGCATCCGTCGCGACGCTGGGTGGCCTCGACGCACTTGTGAACGCCGCAGGCATCCTGCGTGCGTCGCACACTCGTGACACGAGCCTCGACCTCTGGAACCAGATCATCGGCATCAACCTGACCGGGACCTTTCTCGCTGTGCGCGAGTCACTTTCGCCACTGCTCGACAACCCGCGCAGTACTGTCGTGAACTTCAGCTCGACCTCCGCGTCGTTCGCGCACCCGTACATGGCGGCCTATGCGGCAAGCAAGGGCGGCATCCAGTCGTTCACACACGCGCTAGCACTGGAATACGGCAAAGCCGGACTCCGCGCAGTCTGTGTGGCACCGGGAAGCATCAAATCGGGAATAATCGATGCAACACCGGGATACGTCCCAGCAGATGCTGATTGGACTCTGTTCGGCAAGCTCTCCCCCATTCTGCCCACCGATCTCGAGTCGGGCGGAGCGGGAATGGGTGACCCAGCCGCGGTGGCCGGCGTGATCGCCATGCTGGTGTCCGAAGACGGTGCATTCATCACCGGCACCGAGATTCGCATCGACGGCGGCACACACGCCTGACCTGCACCGTGCGCGGTCGGCGAGTCCATGGACCCAACGGGGCTGTGAACTCCCCGACCGCGCAGGGTTTTTCAACGACCGAGAAACTCCAGGGCCAACCGCTCGAAGTCCGCCTTGCGCTCGATTTGCGCCCAATGACCACACTTGGCGAACACATGCAATTCGGCGTTCGGCATCTGCCGGAACGGGAACAGCGCGCCCTCGTACGGCAGCATCCGGTCGTCGCGACCCCAGATCAGCAGCGTTTCGTGCTGGACCTCGGCTGCTCTCGCCCACAGCTGAGGGCGGTCCGCGAATCGCGGATCCGAAAACGTCTGGAAGATCGCGAGAGTACGAGCGATGGCGCCCGGCTGCAGAGCATTCTCCATTCGCTGGTCGATCAGTTCGTCGGACACGACTGCCGGGTTGCCGACCATGGTGTCCACCCAGGCGACCATGCCGTCCCGCGTCGGATTCGCCAGAAACTCGAACAACCGTCGGGAGCCCTCGCTAACCGAAGGCGCGAAACTGTTGACCGCGAGCCCGCCCGGTCCCATCAACACCATCCGGCGGACTCGGTCCGGATGTGCGAGGGCGAACTCCGTAGCGACGTTGCCGCCCATGGAATTTCCGATGATGTCCACCCTGTCGATACCGAGTTCGTCGAGAAAGAACCGTATCGAGTCGGCAGCGACGCGCGGATATACGTCGTTCCACTCCAGCGCGGGACTGCGACCGAAGCCAGACAGGTCGAGGATGATCGTGCGGTACTGCTGCGCGAATACCGGGAAATTGCCAGCGAAGTTCGACCAGCCGCTGACCCCCGGACCGGATCCGTGCAGCAGCAACAGGACCGGTCCGCTGCCGGCCTCGTGGTAGTGCAGGTCGTACTCACCCGCTACGGTCCTGCTCGTCGGCTCGAATCCGAGAGTCGTTGTCATGGTTTCCCTTTCGTCGGTCATTGCCTCTGGTACACGACCAACGTATTCAACTTTGTTGCGCCCGAATCGATCTCCTTCCGCTGAGCGGGAATGCGCACCTACCGTGCCCGCCGTGGCACCTAGAGTCCCCAACGGAGAGCCACCGGACTCGGTGGACAACCGGCAACAAGGAGACCCCATGCTCGATACCGCCGAGCGGAAGACCGCGGCGACCCTGCTCTGGGATGCCGAGACCACTCGCTCCCCCATCGAGCCACTCGGTACGACCTTCCCAGCAATCGACGCGACGGACGCCTACGAGATTCAGCGCAGCAACATCGCACGCAAACTGGCTCTGGGTTCGACCGTCTGCGGACACAAGGTGGGACTGTCGTCACCGGTGATGCAGCAGATGATGGGAGTGGACGAGCCCGATTACGGCCACCTGCTCACCGACATGAGGATCGAAGACAGCTCGACCGTCGATCTGTCGAGGTACTGCTGTCCACGCATCGAGGTCGAGATCGGGTTCGTACTCCGCGCTGCGCTACCCATGGTCGGCTGCACAGAAGCTGACGTTCTCGCCGCGACCGCCAGCGTGGTCGCGGCAATCGAGCTGATCGACAGTCGGATCATCAACTGGCAGATCGGTATTGCGGACACGATCGCGGACAACGCGTCGTCCGCGGGCTTCACACTCGGCCGGCCCCGCGACGCCGGGGACCTGGATCTCGCAAACGTTGCGGCAGTGCTCTACTCGGGCGAGCCCCACGCCGAGATCGAGGTGACGAGCGGCAACTCCGCTGCCGTGCTCGGCAATCCGCTGACCGCTGTCGCGTGGCTTGCGAACACGGTCGGCGCCTTCGGGGTCCGCCTGGAGGCCGGCCACGTCGTGTTACCGGGCTCGTGCACACGGGCGGTCGATGTGGTTGCAGGACAGAGATTTCGGGCGGACTTCGCCGGACTAGGCAGCGTATCGCTGCGATTCGTCTGACAGATCGAGGAGATTTCACGTGGACAAGTTGAAAGCCGCCATCGTCGGCTCCGGCAATATCGGCACCGACCTGATGTACAAACTCCTTCGCTCGGATGCCATCGAGCCAGCCTGGATGATCGGCGTCGATCCGGAAAGCCCCGGCCTGAAGCGGGCTGCCGAGCAGGGCATTTCGGTCAGCGCCGGTGGCGTCGATTGGCTTCTCGCCCAGAAAGAGCTACCGGACCTGATCTTCGAGGCCACCTCGGCGTACGTCCATCGCGCCAACGCCCCACGATACGAACGGTTGGGGATCCAGGCCATCGACCTGACGCCGGCTGCGCTCGGACCGGCAGTCGTGCCGGCAGTGAATATGGGCACACACCTCGACGCGCCGAATGTCAACCTGATCACCTGCGGCGGCCAAGCAACGATTCCGATGGTCCATGCGGTCTCCCGTGTCGTTCCCGTGCCGTATGCCGAGATCGTCGCCAGCGTCGCTTCACCCTCCGCCGGGCCCGGAACCCGGGCGAACATCGACGAGTTCACACTCACCACCAGCCGCGGCATCGAGACGATCGGCGGTGCCGGACGTGGCAAGGCCATCATCATTCTCAATCCTGCCGAGCCACCGATGTTCATGCGTGACACTGTGTTCTGCGCGATTCCCGAGGACGCAGACCGAGAGGCGATCACTCGTTCCGTTCGCGAGATCGTCGATTTCATCGCAGCCTACGTGCCGGGGTACCGCCTCGTTGCCGACCCGCAGTTCGACGATCCGAGCCCGACCAACGGCGGTATGGCGCGCGTTGCGATCTTCCTCGAAGTCGAAGGGGCAGGTGACTTTCTGCCGCCCTATTCCGGCAACCTCGACATCATGACCGCGACGGCAGCCAAGGTCGCCGAATCGTTCGCCGCGGCCAAACTCGCGCCACAAGCAGAAGGAGCACGCTATGCCGTTTCCCGCTGAGCAGTTTGGAGCTGTGCCAAAGACCGTCGAGCCTTTCGGTTCGACCCTCGATGTCCGCGTAACCGATTCGTCGTTACGCGACGGGTCTCATGCCAAGGCACATCAGTTCACGACCGAGGACGTGCGAAAGATCGTGGCCGCGCTCGACGGCGCCGGCGTGCCGGTCATCGAAGTGGCGCACGGCGACGGATTGGGTGGATCGTCGTTCAACTACGGCTTCAGCCGGACGCCGGAGCAAGACCTGATCAGAACAGCCGTCGCCACCGCGCACAACGCCAAGATAGCTTTTCTGATGCTTCCCGGCCTTGGCACGCAGGCCGACATCAGAGCCGCGGCCGACAACGGTGCCCAAATCTGCCGCATTGCAACACATTGCACAGAAGCCGACATAGCCGTTCAACATTTCGGGTTCGCACGCGAGATCGGCCTCGAGACGGTCGGCTTTCTGATGATGTCTCACAGCCAACCGCCGGAAGTTCTTGCTACCCAGGCCCGAATCATGGCAGATGCCGGCTGCCAGTGCGTCTACGTCGTCGATTCCGCGGGTGCGCTGATCACGAAACAGGTCAGCGACCGGGTTGCTGCCATCGTTGCCGAACTGGGCAACGATGCCCGTGTCGGGTTCCACGGACACGAGAATCTCGGCCTCGGAGTAGCAAATTCGATTCTCGCCGTCGAAGCCGGTGCGACACAGATCGACGGCTCGACCAGGCGCCTCGGCGCGGGGGCAGGTAACACCCCGGTCGAAGCGTTCGTCGCGGTCGCCGAAAAGCTCGGCATCCGAACGGGAATCGACACGCTCGCGATCATCGACGCCGCCGAGGACGTCGTGGCGCCGGTAATGGACAGGGAATGCACATTGGATCGCATGTCGCTGATGATGGGCTACGCCGGGGTCTATTCGAGCTTCTTGCGCCACGCCTACCGCCAAGCCGAGCGCTACGGCGTCAGCGGAGCTGAAATTCTGCTGACGGCAGGTCGCCGCAAGTTGGTCGGGGGTCAGGAAGACCAGCTCATCGATATCGCCGTGGAACTCGCTGCGCTGTAATTGGATCTGGCTCTCATTGGACACGGCCCTCGTCCGAGCCGAAGCAGTCGGACGAGGGCCGTCGATTTATGAGCGACGCTCAGCGTTGCCTGTTGCCGCCATCCACCGGCAACGTCACCGCCGTGATGTAACGCGCCTCATCGGAGGCCAGGAACAGCGTTGCGTTCGCCACGTCGATCGGCTGGATCATCGGTGTGTCGCCGTTGGCCGGATGCACGGAGTTGACCCGAATGTTGTGCGCAGAAAACTCTTTCGACATCGCACGCATCAGTCCGACCACACCGTGCTTCGCAGCGACGTAATGCGCGACTCCCGTCGGTCCCCGGCGCGCCTCGACCGGGTTGGTCAGGATCATCGAACCCGCACCGCGCCGGATCAGGTGCGGGGCTGCGGCTTTGCATGTCTGCCATACGCCGGTGAGGTTGACGTCGAGCATCGTTTGCCAGGCGTCCTCGGTCAACTCCACAGCGGCACCGGTCGGAGTGATTCCGGCTGTGGCACAGACGATATCGAGACCGCCGAACCGGGACGTCCCACGGTCGACCGCATCGCGCAAGGCGTCTGCGTGTCGCGCGTCGGCAACGACTGCGCACATCCGCCCGCCTACCGCCTCGACCTGTCGCTGCGTCTCCGCCAGGTCTGCGTGTGTTGCCGCTGGAGCGATCACGGTGTCGACGGATGCACACCTGTCGACAGCGATGACAGCTGCACCCTCCGCTGCGAGGCGAACTGCCTGAGCGCGTCCGATACCGTGGGCTGCTCCGGTGACCAGGGCAACCTTGCCTGCTACTCGCCCCATGTTTCAGTCCACCTTCTGCGTCAGGCCGGCGTCGACGACCAGCTGAGTGCCGGTCACGTATCGGGATTCCTCGGATGCCAGAAAAAGCACGGCATTGCTCACGTCGATCGGATCGACCCACGGCACCGGGAGCAGATTCTTCGCGGCAAGCAAGGCGACGGCATCCCGCTCCGAGGGGTTTTCCAGGTCCGGACGCAAGTTTGCGAATACATCGGGGTTGCGGATCATGGACGTTCCGACCGCGCCGGGATGCACGGTGTTGACCCGAATTCCGCGGGGACCCAATTCGTTTGCGAGCGTGCGTGCCAGCCCGACAACCGCGTGCTTACTGGCCGAGTAGTGGGCAGTGTTCGCAGTTCCTTTGACCCCGTTGGTCGAGCTGATTATCACGACCGAACCACCGTCGGACAGGTGTGGCATCGCGGCCCTGATCGTGTGCCAGACGCCGGTGAGGTTGATGTCGAGGGTCCCCCGCCAGGCTGACTCCTGCAGCTCCCAGGACGGGGCAAGATCGGCATAGATGCCTGCGTTGGCGACAATCACGTCGAGGCGCCCGAGTTCGGCGACGCCGTTGGATACTGCCGCGGCCAACGACTCCGGTTCGCGCACATCGGCGGCCGAGGTAGTGCAGCGGCGGCCAAGGTTGCGCACGAGCAATGCGGTCTCGTCGAGGTCTGCAGACGATGGGGCCAAGTCGACTGCGATGATGTCGGCACCTTCCGCGGCCATCCGGACGCAGTGGCTTCGCCCCATACCGCGGGCCGCACCGGTGACGAACGCGACAGTGCCTCGCAATCTGCTCATCGACTGTCGCCTTCGATGACACGAAATCCTTTGTACCCGGCGGTCGCGACCTCGGCACAGATGCTGCCGTACACCCCGAACCCGCCGATGAACGGCATAAATACCCGCGGCTTACCCGGGATGTTCGTGCCGAGGTACCACGAATTGGCGATCGGAAACAACGTCGCCGCGGCCCTTTCGTTGCACTCGGCGACCCAGTCGTCGACTGCTCGAGGCATGGCTTCGATTGCAACACAACCATGTTCGTCGAGGTAGGCAAGACAGTCGGCAATCCAATCGACGTGCTGTTCGGCGCCCAACACCATATTCGCAAGTACGGACGGGCTACCCGGTCCGGTCACGATGAACATGTTCGGAAAGCCGTCCACGCCGAGGCCGAGGTAACTCCGTGGACCGTCTGCCCATCGATTCTTCAGCGCAACCGCGCCGCGGCCACGGATATCGATCCGATCGAGCGAACCTGTCATCGCGTCGAAGCCGGTGGCGAAGATCAGCACATCGAGGTCGTAGCGACCTGCCGTCGTGAGGACTCCGTTTGCATCGATGGAATCGATCGGAGCGTCGCGCAGATCGACCAGTGTGACGTTGTCCTTGTTGAACGTCCGGTAGTAGTCGGAATCTGTGCAAATTCGTTTGGTTCCGATCGGATGGTCCTTCGGGATCAGCCGCTCGGCAACCTCTTGGTTTTCGACGATCTCGCGAATCTTGGCTTCCACAAATGCTTTTGCCTCGTCGTTGGCGACAGGGTCGATCGTTTGATCGGGAAAGGTCTTGCTGAACAACACGCCGCCGAGCTGCCAGCGCGCCTCGAAAGCTGCTCGCCGCTCGTCGGGCGGCGTGTCCATCGTCTTCGTCGGATAGGCGTTGTACGGGGAGCCGCCTCCGCTCTCACGTGAGAGCCGTCGCCGCTCGGCGTAGGTAGCTTTTACCCGCGTCCGTGTTTCTGGATCGATCGCCGTATTACCAGCAGGCACACTGTAATTCGCGCTGCGCTGAAAGACGAACACGTGATCCGCCTGCTCGGCGACAATCGGAATCGATTGGATGCCGGAGGATCCGGTGCCGATCACGCCGACACGTCTGCCCTCGAGTTCGACGCCACCGTGCGGCCAATGACCGGTG
This sequence comes from Antrihabitans stalagmiti, assembly GCF_016482825.1. GTDB lineage: Bacteria > Actinomycetota > Actinomycetes > Mycobacteriales > Mycobacteriaceae > Antrihabitans > Antrihabitans stalagmiti. The sequence continues at coordinate 989,910 of NZ_JAEMNV010000001.1, forward strand.
TGGTGCGTTTCGCCGGCGAACAGTTCGAGTCCAGGAATGTTCGGCGTCATCGCCGTCGACAGCGCCCCGGTGGCGAAGACGCAATACCGTGCCGTCACCGTTTCGCGGTCGGACTCGACAGTCCAGCGCATCGTGTCCTCGTCGAGGTGAGCGGTCAGCACTCTGGTGTCGAACCGGATATCGCGCCGGAGGTCGAAACGGTCGGCGACGTGCCGAACGTAGCTCAGAATCTCGGGTTGAGATGCGTACTTCTCGGTCCAGTCCCATTCCTGTTGCAGATCCTCGGAGAACGAGTAGGAGTAGTCGACGCTCTCCACGTCACACCGCGCGCCCGGGTACCTGTTCCAGTACCAGGTCCCGCCGACGTCGGAACCCGCTTCGTACACCCGGACCGACAAACCCTGTGCGCGAAAGCGATACAGCGCGTACAACCCTGCGAATCCGGCGCCGACGACAACCACGTCGACTGTCGGCTCAGCGGGAGTCCTTGTGGTGACCATGTGAGCACGCTAGGGGCGCCGCACGAGAAATCGGCTGCTTGTTCCCGGTGAGTGGGTTGTCGACTGTGACCGTCCCGGCCAGCGGAAGTCGCTCTCCCCCAGACCACTTCGTATTCGCATAATTCCTCTCGTTGTCGAACGAGAGGAACAACGACGATGACCACCGTCGACAAGCCCCGTACGTCTGCTTCGATTGCGCTCAGGGTTGCCGGCGTCATCGAAGAAACCGCCGATTCATGCTCAGTCGTCTTCCATGTGCCCGACGAGACGGACGGAGCGTTCGACTACCGCCCCGGACAATTTCTCACCCTTCGTATTCCAAGCGATCGCACAGGATCCGTCGCACGCTGCTACTCCCTGGCAAGCTCACCGTTCACCGACGAACACCCCAAAGTCACCGTCAAACGCACTGCGGACGGCTATGGGTCGAATTGGATCTGCGACAACGTCCGGATCGGTGACGTCCTCGAAGTCCTCCCGCCGTCGGGTGCGTTCACGCCGAAGAATCTCGACGACAACTTCCTGCTCTTCGCCGGAGGCAGTGGCATCACCCCTGTGATCTCGATACTGAAATCGGCTCTTACCCAAGGCAACGGCAAGGTCGCACTGGTCTACGCCAATCGTGACGAGAAGTCGGTGATCTTCGCCGATGAGCTGCGAGAGCTTGCGGCGGCGCAGCCGAAACGCCTGCTGATTTTCCATTTGCTCCAAAGCGAGCAAGGCCTCCCGAACGCCGAGCGAATGGCGACGCTCATCGCACCGTTCGAGGGCTACGAGTCCTTTCTGTGTGGGCCGGCGCCGTTTATGGACGCAGCCCGCGAAGCACTGAACCTCCTCGGCGTACCCCGTTCCCGAATCCATGCGGAAGCCTTCAATTCACTTGCCGGCGACCCGTTTTCGCCCATCCCGGTTGTCGACCTCGGCGCGGACGACGCGGACGACGATGCCGCGACACTCGAGGTAGAACTCGACGGCGAGTCCCACCACCTCACGTGGCCGCGCGCCCGGACCCTCGTCGACATCATGCTCGCCCGAGGACTCGACGTGCCGTACTCCTGCCGGGAAGGCGAATGCGGATCGTGCGCGTGCAGGGTTGTCGAAGGCGACGTCGTCATGGACAACTGCCGCGTGCTCGATCCCGACGATATCGACAGCGGCTACATCCTCGCCTGCCAATCCCGGCCGAGCACCGATCACGTCAAGATCGAGTTCTGAGCTTTCCAGATGTGACTTCGACGGCCTACTGCGACAATCGAGCGATGTACCGATGGCCGATGGCATCCGCCGATCGAGGGCGATCCAACTTATGCGAACGGTAGTGATTCCCGCGTTCGGACCGCTCGGCGACGTCGACCCGTTCGTCGCGTTGGGAATCCGGCTACGTGGCGCAGGCCACCGCGTTGTGATCGCTACGACGAGGGCGTTCGAAGACCGCGTCACCGGTGCCGGTCTCGAGTACCGACCCCTGCCGCGCGACATCGAAGCCGAGACGCGCAAATCTGCTATGGCACAGCGCATGTTGGAGGGTCAGCGTGTCAGGCCGTCGCGAAAACTGGTTCAGGACATGGTCGAAGACATGCGAGCGGTGGCCTTCGCTGTCATCGACGTGTCGTTCGATGCCGATCTGTTGCTCGTACCGGCCCCTGTGTCGCTGTTCGGGTTTCACATCGCCGAAGGTTTCGACATCCCCGCAATCGGCGTGTTTCTGCAGCCGCTCGCCCCTACCGGTGACTTTCCGCCACCCATGGCCGGAACTCGGTCGTTCGGGCGGGACGCGAACCGTGCGATGGGCAAGCTACTCGCGGTCGGAGAGCAGCCGTTTCTGTCGTTGATTAACGACGTCCGGGCAGCCTTCGGGCTGGCGCCCGTGTCGTTGCGCGAGCACATCCGCAAACGCCTCGACGACTGGCACGTCTTGCACGGATTCAGCGCAGAAGTTGTTGCGCGACCGTCGGATTGGCGGGCCGGGCTCGAAGTCGCCGGCTACTGGTGGCCGCCGTCCGTTCCAACCTGGACTCCGCCACAGGAACTGGTGGAGTTTCTCGCCGCAGGGCCCCCGCCTGTGTTCGTCGGACTCGGCAGTACCGCGACCGAAGCCGGCGACCGCTACAGCCGAATCGTGTGCTCGGCGTTGCGCCGAGCCGGCAAGCGCGGAGTTGTCGATTCGGGGTGGGCACGCCTGCGGGGCGACGGTCCGGACATGATCACGGTCGGCGATGTTCCGCACGCGTGGCTGTTTCCTCGAGTGAGTGCGGTGGTGCACCATGCGGGCGCCGGGACGACGGCGGCCGGACTCCGCGCGGGCGTACCCGCCGTGCCCTTGCCAGCGATCGGCGACCAACCGTTCTGGGCCAAACGCCTGCACTCGCTCGGGGTCGCCCCAGCGGTGATCCAGCGAAAGGATCTAACTGTCGAACGGTTAGCCGACGCTGTCGTCGCGGCTACCTCCGATCCGCGCTACCGAGAGCGTGCAATGACCATCTCTGCACGGTTGCAGGCCGAAGACGGAGCCGTCGCCGTGCTCGAGGCGGTCGAAGAACGCCTGCGTTGATCCAAGCCAATGCACCTGTTGCACTTGCTACTTCATCGTTTCGAGGTATTCGTGCAAGATCTTCGCGACTTCGGCGGCAGGCTTGGGCAGGTCGAGATCCATGTGTGCGGTGTGGATGTCGCGCGTGACGATTCGACCGTCGATGTATTCGCCCCAGGTTTCGGGGAGTGCTTCGATCGATGTCTTCTGAACCGGACTGACCGTCGCCCGCAGTAGTAGCGCATCGCCGGGATACACCGGCATCGTGTGTTCGGTCATGATCGTCACGTTGTTCTTGAAGATGCGGAAAGCCTGATCGAGGAACGTCGAGTATTCGGCAGTGTCGACCACGTCTCCGTAGCGGTGGCGAATCCATTCGCGAATCTCGTTGCGCACGAAGTCGTCCGATGGCGCCTGATCCATTGCCCGACGGGCTTCCTCGCCGATCGGCGCGCTGTCGAGTAGGCCGAGGAAGGCAACCTCGTGGCCGCGTTTGTCCAACTCTGCCGCGACAGCGTGCGCGACCACACCTCCGAAAGACCAACCGAGGACATAGAACGGTCCGCTCTGCTGGATCGCCAGGATGTCTTCGATGTAGTCGGTGACCATCGCGTCGACGGATACGGCCAACGGTGTCGAGCCGTCGAAGCCGCGGGCCTGAATCCCGTAGATGGGTCGGTCCTGCAGATGCTTCGCCAAGCCGCGATAGCACCAGCTGAGCCCGCCGCCGGGGTGCATGCACCACACCGGCGGTTTCGAGCCTGCTTCCCTGATCGGCAACACTCCCGCAAACGCCTCCGCGGCCATAGCCGTGAACTCGACGGCCTGCGCCTCGGTGGATTCGTTGGCGACCGGCGCGCGGTCGGCTTTCGCCAATTCGACGGCGAGGCCACCGACGGTCGGGGTCTCGAACATCACCCTGACCGGCAGGTCGATACCGAGTTCCGCCCGGATCCGGCCCAATAGCTTTGTAGCACTGAGTGAGTGGCCGCCGAGTTCGAAGAAATCGTCATCGACACCGACCTGCCCAACACCCAACACCTCCGCAAACAACCCCGCCACAATCTCCTCCACCGGCGTACTCGCCGCCCGAAACACCCCAGCCCCCACCGCATAATCCGGCGCAGGC
>NZ_JAEMNV010000010.1 GCF_016482825.1 Antrihabitans stalagmiti
CGGCATCCGATCTGGGCATGGATCGATCCAAGCCCGGTCTCAGGTGCCATCACCTATCTATCCAACAACCTGTCCCACATGTATGTAGACATCAGGTGTCTCATATGTATGTGGACTCAACAGCGGGCGGAACCTCCGAAAAGACTCACGAGGCCGAAGGCCATTACTGCGACGCGGCGACAGCCGCCTTCCTCGCTGCGACCCAGCCTCCGAATGCGGAGATATCGCGCGCTGCCGTTGCGGCCTCGAAATCGCAGCCGAAGCCCGTTATCCACGAGCCGTCCTGCAGTTCGACGGACCCGAGCAGCATCGGGGTGGGGAGTTCGGCAAGGAAGTCGCCCAGCGCGCTCGCGGACAGCACCCACTTCTCCCCCACGATCGACACCCCGCCCGTGGCAACTCGCAACAGTCCGGGTTTCGGTGGCACCGTGTCGAGTTCGGTGAGTCGGTAGTTCGCCGCGGTGGCGATCGGTCCAGCCCATCTCGCTCCGCGGCTGGTCAGTTCGTGGTCGAGCGGCTGACCGCGCAGGTGCGCGCCGAACACGGCGAGCTCGCGGACGGGTGCTGCGATCTGTTCGAGCCACGAGGGCGTCGACGACCCGGCCCCGAGGATCCGACCGGCTAGATCAGCAACAACGCCATCGTGAAAGCTCTTCGACAGCAACGTGATACCGAACTGAGCAACACCTCGCTCACCTTCGTCCACCTCGCCAACCGGAATCGCGATCGCCGACATGTCGAAGAGGTTGCAGAAGTTCGTGTAGCGACCCATTGCGGAATTGACGCCGATCGGATCGGCAGCGACCTCGTCGATGGTCGGGTGCATCGGCGCGGTCGGCACCATCAGCGCGTCGCAGCCCGCCAACTCGGCGAACGCAGCCGCGCGCAGTTCCTGCACCCGCGCGCGGTCCTGCAGCAGCTCCGACGCGGTCACGTCCCTGCCCGACGCGGCGATCGACGCGACGGTCGCATCGACCCCCGCCGCAGCGTCGGCCCCGGACACGAACTCTCCGAACGCATTCCACCGCTCAGCGACCAGGGCGCCGTCGTAGAGCAACCGCGCAGCCTCTAGGAACGACGCCAGGTCGATCGACACGATCTCGATGCCGGCAGCACGAGCGCGGTCGGTGGCGTCGGCGAATGCGGCTTGCCAGTTGTCGGCGAGCGCAGACAAGTCGTTCGGCACAGCGACTTTCGCGCGCGGCGGCGCGGCCAGCGGTAGGTCGTTCGGCCAGGCTCGCGCGGAACGCTCACCCACCATCGCGGCCATCGCTTTCTGAGCAGTCGCAAGATCTTTGGCGAGAATCGAAACGCAATCGTAGGACGCGCACGCGGGCACGACACCCTCGGTCGACACGATGCCGATCGTCGGCTTGATTCCGACGATGCCTTGCAGACCGGCCGGAACCCGACCCGACCCTGCTGTGTCCGTCCCGATCGCGATATCGGCGAAGCCGAGGGCTACCGCAACGGCCGAGCCTGAACTGGAACCACCCGATATGTGTCCTGGCCGACGCGAATCACGCACCGCGCCATAGGGACTGCGAGTTCCGACGAGTCCGGTCGCGAACTGGTCGAGGTTGGTCTTTCCGATGACCACTGCACCGGCCTTGGTCAGATTCGCAACTGCCGGTGCGTCACAGGTCGGCGTGTAGGCGAATCCAGGGCATCCGGCCGTCGTCGGCAATCCTGCGACATCGACGTTGTCCTTGACCGCCAACAGGAGACCCGCGAGCGGACCACCGGCAGCCAACGCTGCAACGTAATCCGCCTCGACCGATTCGCTGTCCCGCAGGTGCACGAAGACTTCCGGCCGATCGGATTCGGCGATCCGGCGGAAAATGTCGGACACCCTACTCATGCGATTTCTTCCCCTCGTGATTCTTCGGCTGTGGCCGCGAACTCTCCCGCGGCAGCCCATCGTTGCCGCTCTTCCGCTCTAGCGGCCTCCATCAGTGTGCGCTTGGTCGCGATGTCGGCAGCATTCTCCGACAGAAAAGCCTGGTGTTGCGCGAGCGAGAAGCTTCCGTCGACTACCTCGACGTGCCCTCGTCCCGCCGCCATGTCGGCACGCAGGTCCAACAGCTCGTCCGACGAGACCGGGTACCAACTGATCCTGTCGAAGAATCTGAGCAACCACGGATGGTCCGGCTCGAACCCGGCGGACTCCAACGGATGGCGGTGATTCCAGATCTGTGTTGTGCGGCCGACGAATTGGTAGCCGCCCGGGCCTTCCATGCCGTAGATGCAGAGGTACGCGCCGCCGATCCCGACTGCATTCTCCGGTGTCCAGGTGCGGGCGGGGTTGTACTTCGTCGTCACCAACCGATGCCGCGGATCCAACGGTGTCGCAACAGGAGCACCGAGGTATACGTCGCCGAGTCCGAGCACAAGATATTCGGCGTCGTAGACGGTGCGATACACGTCGTCGACGCTGTCGAGCCCGTTCATCCGACGAATGAACTCGATGTTCCACGGGCACCACGGCGCGTCGGCGCGAACGCCGTGCATGTAGCGCAGCGTTGCCTCGCGAGTCGACGGATCGTCCCAGCACAGCGGCAGTCGAACGGTTCGGCTCGGAACGACGAGCTCCGACGCCGACGGCAACTGCTGCTCGATCTCCTGCAGTGCGGCGAGCGCTGACGGCAGCCCGCGAACGGACGGATCCAGCTTGACCTGCAGCGACCTGATACCGGGCGTGAGATCGGCGATGCCCGAAAGTTGTTGTTCCGCAACTGCGGTATGCAGTGCGTGCACGCGGGCACGTAACGCAAGATCGAGTCGCATCGTCCCGTATTCGACGAGAATGTTGTCGTCGCCACTGCGTCGGTAAGTGACGATCGTCGACTGATCCGACGTCACCGATCGACCGAGTATGCCGTGGTCGGCATCGCCGCCGCGCGAGAACACCGCCGGTGACGAGGCGCGACGTGAGCGTCCGAGCACCCTGTGCGACGCCGCTTCCGACGCGCGAACGGGCACGAACCTGACCGTGTTTCCCGGTGCGAGTTGCCCGAGCTTCCAGCGGTCGGCGCTGGTCACCGTCACCGGGCAGACGAAGCCACCGAGGCTCGGCCCGTCCGGTCCGAGCAGGATCGGGGTGTCGCCGGTGAAGTCCAGGGAGCCGACGGAATAGGCGTTGTCGTGAATGTTCGACGGGTGCAGTCCCGCCTCGCCGCCGTCCGGTCGCGCCCAGTCCGGACGCGGACCGACCAGCCGGACCCCTGTGCGATCGGAGTTGAAGTGCACCTCGTAGTCGAAGGTGTAGAGCGTCTGGATGTCGTTGTCGGTGAAGAACTCCGGAGCCGAATGCGGACCGACGGTGACGGCGATCTGCCAATGCCGAGCGAGCGCGGGTTGTTCTTCGGCGAGGATGCGACGACGGGATCCGGTCGCCTCGTCGTCGACCTTCAACACATCGCCGGCCGTCAAGGCCCTGCCGTTGTGCCCACCGAAACGTCCGAGTGTGAACGTCGACGCGCTGCCGAGGTACGGCTGCGCCGAAATGCCACCTGCGACAGCAAGATAGGCCCGCACTCCGGGTCCCGTCACCATGCCGATATCGAGTACCTCACCAGCACCGACCAGCACTGGCTGCCATGGCGAAACGGATTGTCCCGCAACGGTGATCGGCACTTGTGCGCCGGTGACGCTCACCCAGGTCTCGGTGTCGAAGCGCAGCGACGGTCCTGCCATGGTGATTTCGAGTCCCGGCGCACCCTCGGCGTTACCGACGGCGACGTTGGCGAGCCGAAACGACAGGTCGTCCATCGGACCGGACGGTGGAACGCCGATCTGCCAGTAGCCGACCCGACCCGGCCAGTCCTGCACGGTCGTCATCATGCCGGCACGAAGGACCTCCATGATGGTCATGTCCTTGCGAACGTGTCGTCGCGAGTCACGATCATGCGCACCGTCGTCGGGTCGAATCCGTTGCAGGGGTTGTTGATCTGCGGGCAATTCGATACCAGGACGAGGGTGTCGATCTCGGCACGTACCGCGAGCCTCTTGCCCGGTGCGGACAGTCCGTCGACGATGCCGAGCGACCCGTCGGCGTCCACCGGCACGTTCATGAAGAAGTTGATGTTGCCGACGATGTCGGCTTTGCCGAGTCCCCACCGCGCACCCTCGCGGACGAAGTTCTCGACACACGCGTGCTGATGTTTGGTGTGGTGTCCGTACCGCAGGGTGTTCGATTCCTGCGAGCACGCACCGCCGACCGTGTCGTGATTGCCGACCTCGTCGGCAACGATCGTGAGCATCGGAGCGCCGTCGGAGTCGCGTAGGACCGTGCCGACCGACAGGTAGATATTCTGTTGTGCGGCAACGGTCGTCGCCGCCGAGTAGCGAACGGTGAGGTCGTTCGCACCGTAGAACAGCGTGTCGACGGCTTGGTTGCCGAACAGGTCGACGATGGTCAGCACCTCGCCTATGCGCACGATCGCCGACCACGGACCGCGGGCCGGTGCGATCTCGTCGAGGACTACCTCACCCGGCGCCAACGCGAGCGTGGTTGCGGGCGCGGTGGTGAGGTCGAGAGCTGGATTTTCGATTGACGTACTCATCGGACTCCCCCGATCGTGGTGCCGGGATGTAGTGCGTTCCAGGCGTCTTCGGTGTTTGCGTGGGCGCGTTGGTACTCGGGGTCTCTGTCGTCGAGCGTCGATCCGACCGCACGGAGGTCGCTCTCGGCTTCCCAGGCGAGGACTTCCAATGCCGTCGTTGCGAACTCCGTCGCCGGGTCGAGCGGGTGTGCGGTGTTGGCGATCGCGACGATCAGCGGAAGATGAAGCAGCAGTTCGACGGCCGCGCCTGCTCCGGCCGACCCGATCGATCGCAGCCCGCCGTCGGCATCGACCCGAATTCCGTGGAAGAACGACAGGTTCGGTGCAACGTCACGTGGGCGCAGTCCGTTTTTGAGTGCGGCGAGGGTCAGCAGTTCCCGACCGGCAGGAGCACCGGACTCGACCTCGCCCGAGCCGTACTTCTCGACGTTGCCCGCCAAGGTCGTTGTGCCGCAGAGCGCGTCGTGGTGCTGCGACGAGTCGGCGACGATGGTGGCAAGCACTCTTCCTTGATCGCTGAGCAGCGGATGCCCGTCGGTCAGGTAGGCCTGCCACGGAACCTTCACCGTGTCGGCGACATTGAGCCGCTCCCACGGTGCATCGGAACGCCACAGGAGCAGGTGTGCGCAGGCTGCTCCGTCGAGGTCTCGCAGTCGCAACCGGGTACCGCGCGCGAGCACCTTGGTCGCGTAGCGCCCGCCGGGAATCGTCTCCGCCCAGGTCAGTCGTCCTGCGTCGACGCCGGCAGGAGGTTCGGGCCATGCGGTGGCAGGCACGACCGGCATTGCGTCGGTGGTGATTCCGGCTTGCGAGCGAGCGTGCTCCCGCGCGCCGGATGTTGTTGCGGTACTCATTCTCCAACTCCAGTCTTGACAGGGTTCGGATGTGCTTTCTTGTGCGGGAAGCAGGCGATACCGAGCAGCAGTGCGATCGCGATGCTGATCGGTCCTGCCCACACCATCAAGGGGTATTCGCCTGTCGGATCGAAGATTTCAGCGCGCGGCCACCCCAGGTTGACGATCATCACGACGCCGTAGACGACTGCGGCCGCATTCACGACGATGCCGAATTTACCGAGGGTGAACAGCGGTCGACCTTCGGCGTCGACGCTTCGGGCAGTGGTCGACTGTGACGGCCAGCCGCGGAGGCGTCGGTACAGCAGCGGCGCGGTGACAAGCAGGTAGGCGAGGTAGATCAGGATGATGCACACGCTGGCGAGCGTCGCGAAGATCGCCGAGTTGCCGACGTTGACGAGCAGCACGCCGATGCACAGCAGCCCGATCAGGATGGACGGCCAGATCGGAGTACCGGTGCGCGGGTTGACTCGCGAGAGCACCGACGATGCGGGCAGTCGACCGTCACGTGCCATCGAGAACATCAACCGAGACGCAGCTGTCTGAATTGCCAAGGTGCAGATGGTGATTGCGATGCAGACGTCGATCAGCAGGACGGTTCCCCATGGCGAGGACAACACGGTGTCCAGCACGTACGGGAGTCCTTCGGCAGCGAGCCTGCCGTCGGTGAGGCTCGGCGCGGCCATCAGGGCGCCGATGATCATCAGTCCGCCACCCAGTGCGGACACCGACAGTGCGAGCCGAATCGTTCGAGGTGCGACCCGACGCGGGTTGCGGGTCTCTTCTGCGAGTTCGCCCGCCGATCCGAAGCCGACCATCACGTATGCGGCCATCAACCCGGACACGATCCAGGCCCACAGATAACCCGGCTGATCGGACGCGCCGGTATCGAGGACGACGTCGGGGCCACGCTGTGCATGCGTGAAAAAGACTGCGACAACGGCGATCACACCGACGATCTCGCATACGACGCCGATGCTGTTGACCCGTGACATCCATTTGACGCCGATGCAGTTGATGGTCGTGGTCACAGCGAGCAGTATCGATCCGAGTACAACGGCGTTGGCTGCGCCACTGCTCGAGGTGAGGTCGGGGTCGTCGCCGACGAGTTGGAATCCGGTCCAGATGGCGGGCATGACAACCTGCAGTGCGATCGCGGCTGCCGAGGCCGTCACGATCTGGGCGAGGATCATGAACCAGCCACCGAACCAGCCGACGACCTCGCCGCCCATTCGACGGGACCACTGATAGATCGCGCCCGAGATCGGATACCGCGCAGCAAGTTCGGCGAAGCAGAGTGCTACGAGGAACTGACCGGCGAAGACCAGCGGCCAGGTCCAGAAGAAGGCCGGTCCGGCGAATCCGAAACCGAGCCCGAACAATTGGAAGATGGTGGTGAGGATCGATACGAACGAGAAACCGGCGGCGAAGGATTCGAACTTTCCGAGCGAACGATGAAGCTGTTGCTGGTAGCCGAACTCTGCCAGATCGTCATTGTCCTCGACGGTTTTCAATGTCATCGTGACCTACTCGTGAAAGGGGTGCCGCTTGTTACCTGTCAGATGACAGTTAAGCCCGACGCGATGTCGTCCGCGTTACGCACGAGTTTCTTTTTTGTTCGATTCCGTCCCCTTGGAGGTCCCCTTGCCGAGCCTCCTTCACGACACTGCACACCCAACGCTCGACCTGATGCCAGAATCTCGGACATGACCGTGCCTGCCAACGTCGTCGAGTTGTGCAACCTCATCGAGGACACAACCGACGAAGCAGCGCTGGTGCAGACCGCTCGCGGCGCACGTCGCATCGTCACCGAGGCGCAGCGCGACGGCATGCCTGCGACGAAACTCGCCGAATCGTGGTCGACGCTGGTCCGCAGCACCGTCGCCTCCGCAGCACGGTTCGGGATACCTCCGTCGAGCGCGGGCTGGTCCTGGTACGTCTCGGGGAGCACGGCACGCAACGAGGCACTGCCGGGTTCGGACGTCGAATCGATACTGGTGCTCGACGATCCCCGCGCCGACCTACGCGCTGCGATGGACAGCGCCGGCTACGTCCACTCGGTCCTCGACCGTTGCGGGCTGCGCGGTGACGACAAGGGTGCGGTCGCGTCGCGGGCCCGCTTCTGCCGAACGGCGGTGCAGTGGACCGAGGGTATCGATGCGTGGACCAACGATCCGCAACTCGACCGCGGGGTCGTGATGGCAGGGTTGCTTGCCGACGCACGATCGGTCACGGGCGACAGCGACGCCCTCCGACATTCTCTGGCCGAGGTGATCAAGACGCGCGAGCGGGCTCTCGCTGCGATGCTCAGCGATTCGCTGTTCGTTCGTGCAGCGCTGCCGTCACGGCTGCGGCTCTTCGCGACGCGAGACGACGTCGTCGATCTCAAGGCTGCCGCGATCGAGCCTGTTGTATCGATCGCCCGCTGGGCTGCGCTGAGTTCGGGATCGCCGACGCTCGCCACCCTCGATCGACTTCGTGACGCGTCGGGTACGAAGTTTCTCAGCACCGACGACGCGCAGGTGCTGCGGGAGTGCTACACGATCTCGACGCGGATGCGCTGGCATCATCGCGCGCGGCTGTGGCTGGATGCGGGGCCGAACGACAGCCGAGTCACCGACGAGGTGACGCTGTCCGACCTGCCGCCGCAGGACCGGGCGCTACTGCGCGGCGTCGGTAGGGAGATCAGCGGAATCAGGCGAAAACTGGCCTATCTGGCGTCGACGTCGACCTTCACCGGACGGTGACTACCAAAAATTCTTCGGACGATCTTCCGGACGCCGTTGCTCAGGCGATCGCCGCGGAAGCCCTCGAAGGCTGGCGACCGACCGACGAGAACATCGCCGACCTCGTCGCTGTCTTCGACGGACGGATGTCGTTCGGTGAATATCTCGGCACATATCTGACGTCGATCCGAGCACCGCACACCCTCGTCAGGCGACGTATCGTCGCACGTCGCAGGCCGTATCTGATCCCGGGGACAACGGTGCTGCGAAACAACTTCGGCATCGAAGAGGCCGTCGCGCTGCAACAGCTGGAATATCTGTGCACTGCAGCGCGGATCGTTCGCCTCGATGTCTCGAACCCGTTCTCGGTTCCGGATCCACACGAGCTACACCAGCAGATCTTCGGCGATGTGTACGCCTGGGCCGGGCAGAACCGCATCACCGACCTCCGCCGCGGCGACTCCGCTTTCGCAACTGTCGACACCCTCGACGCACGGATGGAGCTGATCGCTGCGATGACCACCGAGATGATTGCTACGTGCGACGCCGTGTCGGACAGCGAGTTCGCGTATCTGCTCGCACGCCTGTACGCCCTCTACAACCACACACATCCGTTCCGCGAGGGCAACGGTCGCACAGGGACGCTGTATCTGCGATTGCTCGCCCGCAGGTGCGGCCGCAGACTCGACCTCACGGGTATCGGGAGAGCCGAATGGATTCAGGCCTCGCGCGACTCGATGCCCTTTCGTCGTGATGGCGATCCCCAACATCGCCCGTTTCTTGGATTGTTCGGACGAGCCATAAGGCCTTCGGCCTCGTGAGTCCTTTCGGCGGTCCCGGCCTCCTGAAGTGCTCACGAGCCCGGAGGGCCTGCGTGTGTATCGTGCGAATGTGAGCACTCGAGTACATACGTTCGGCGACGATGCCCTGGGCGACCACGACGCTACGGCGCTCGCGGAACTGATTCGGACACGCAAGATCAGCCCGCTCGAAGCCGTCGACGCGGCGATCGACCGCGCCGAACGTGTGGAACCGGTACTGGACGCAATCGTGGTTCGCGACTTCGAGAACGCTCGAAGGGCCGCCGCCGCAACGCCGATCGGCACCGGCTTCGCTGGCGTACCGACCTTCGTCAAGGACAACATCGACATCGCCGGATTGCCGACGAATCACGGCACCCGAGCATTCGTCGCCCGACCTGCCAAGGCCGACGGTGTCTTCGCGAAACAGTTTCTCGCGCAGGGTGTCGTCAATCTCGGAAAGAGTGCACTGCCGGAATTCGGCTTCAACGCCAGCACGGAATTCAGGGAGGGCGTGCCGACCCGAAATCCATGGAACCCAGCCTTTTCCGCAGGTGCATCGTCGGGCGGTGCTGCCGCGTTGGTTGCCTCGGGTGTCGTTCCGCTCGCGCACGGCAACGACGGCGGCGGATCCATCCGCATTCCGGCAGCGGTCTGCGGTCTGGTCGGGCTGAAGGCAACGCGTGGACGGTTGCGCGAGGAGAAGTTGAACCAAACCATGCCGATCAAACTCGTCATGGAGGGTGTGCTCACCCGCAGCGTCCGTGACACTGCCAACTTCTTCGCCAATGCCGAAGAGCACTTTCGTAATTCGGCGCTGCGCCCGATCGGCCGAGTGCTCGCCCCGGGTTCCCGACGCCTTCGTATCGGGGTGCTGCCCGACACGGTTGTCGGCAACCCTGCGGACTCGGAAACCCGTGCCACGGTGACTGCGGCGGCAGCACTGCTCGCCGAGTCGGGCCACCACGTCGAGGAACTGTCCGTGCCACCGGCGGGCGAACAGTTCGCCAAGGATTTCGCGGTCTACTGGGGATTGTTGTCTTTCTTCGTCGCGACGACGGGCCGGTTGTCCGTCGCTCGTGATTTCGATTCGTCGAAGCTGGACAACCTCACGATCGGATTGCGAGATCACTACCGCGCCAATCTGTTTCGCACCCCCGCCGTCCTGTACCGCCTGCGGCGAGCTGCCGCGGAATACAGCCGATTTTTCGACAACTACGACGTCGTGTTGTCACCGGTACTCGCGCACACCACACCCGAGATCGGCTACCTGTCGCCGTTGCAGTCGTTCGACGAACTGTTCGAGAAGCTACGCAACTACGTGTCGTTCACACCGTTGAACAACGCGAGCGGTGGACCCGCGATTTCCTTGCCTTTCGGCGAGTCGAGCCGCGGTTTGCCTATCGGAGTGCACCTTTCGGCCAATCACGGCGACGAGGCGACGCTGTTGGAATTGGCATACGAGATCGAGCAGGCGACGCCGTGGCGCCGCATCGATGCCGTGCCCGAACGCGCCGACGGCCGACTCAGCGAGTGAGCGTTGCGACGAATGCAATGCGATCACCGCGGTAGAGCGACCTGATGGATTCGATCGGAACACCGTTGGTGTCCAGCGTTTTTCGATGCATCAGCAGCATCGGCATGGCCGTGGTCGACTCGAGCAGCGCTGCCTCGCGCGGAGACGCCAGCACAGTCTCGATTCGCTCGGTCGCCTCGCCGAATTCGACTCCCGATGCGCGGATCGCGGCATAGAGCGAGGTTGTCGGATCGAACGTCTGCCTGAAGTCGCCGAAGCGGGACTTCGGCAGGTACGTGCTTTCCAGCCCGATCCGCTCACCGTCGGCGAGCAGAACCCGCTCGAGATGCATGACCGTCGACTCGGGAGGTAACGCGAGATCGGTCGCAAGTGTGTCGTCGGCGACTAGGTCTTCCCAGGTCACGACGACGCGACTCGGTACCCTGCCGTAGAGCAGGGCTCCTTCGGTGTAGGAGCGAAGCGACAGCGGCTGCGTCAGCTTGGGCCGCGCTACAACGGTCCCCCTGCCGCGTCGCTCGATGCGTCCTTCGACCAGAAGTTCGTGCAGCGCTTGCCGAACCGTCTCCCTCGACACTTCGAAGCGCACGGCTAGTTCACGCTCGGGGGGCACAGTGTCGCCTACCTCGAGCTCGAGGAGAATTCGGTCGAGCCCCTGACGTACGACGTAGGACTTGGGCTCACGATCGAGCGACGTCATACCACCGTCGTCCTGCGTTCGAGCAGCCGTGCTGCGACCTCGAGCACCTCTGCTATCGACGCACCTTGCGCGCCAGGGACTTTGGCAGCATCGTCGTAGCGTCGCAGCCGTAGCGCGTCGGGCCACCAGGGATGCTCGATATAGGCGCGGTCGACCCCCGACCCACCCTGCGCCTGCATCGACAGCACAGATACATCGGAAAGCATTGCCGCATAACCGGGTTCGGTCTCGGCCAAAAACTTCTTTGCAGCGACGTGCGCGCCTGCGAGCCAACCGACCCGGTCACCGAAGCGCGGCGTCAACCATTCGCGTGCCACGTGATCGTGCTTCGCGGTCGGCGATCCGTCGACGAGCGGGCTGTGTCCGATGTCGTGTAACGCGGCGGCGACAACCAGTTCGTCGTCGGCGTCGTCGTCGAGGGCGTGCCGCGCACTTTGGAGTGCGTGCTCGAGTTCGTCGACGAGCACTTCGTCCCACACACCTTCCAGTGACCGCAACAAACGACCCACCTCGTCCAGCACATCCATGGCCGTGATGGTACCCCCGGATTAGTCTATACCAATTGTTAACGTGTTGTTCGCACAGCGATCACTCATTGGTCTAGACCAATGGGCCATGCTTCTCTGCATGCGTTTGGTAATCATCGGTGGCGGAATCCTCGGAACCGCACACGCCCTGGCAGCAATCCGTCGCGGACACGACGTTGTCCACCTCGAACGAGAGACCGAAGCGCGCGGCGCGACGGTGCGCAATTTCGGACTCGTGTGGGTATCCGGCCGCGCGAGTCACGAACTCGACGCCGCGTTGCAATCGAGAGACCTATGGGAAGAGATCGGCGGACGGATTGCCGGCGTTGGATTCCGACCGACAGGATCGATCACACTGCTCCGCACTCCCGACGAGGTAGCCGTCGCCGAGGAGATGCTCGCCCGCGCCGACGCCGTCGATCGCGGTTTCGAACTGCTCGATCCAACCGACGTACGGGTCCTCAACCCGGCGCTCCGCGGCAAATATCTTGCCGGCCTGCATTGTTCGCGTGACGCAGCGGTCGAGTCACGAGTCGCGCTACCTGCGATTCGCGCCTACCTTGCCGCGACGGGACGCTACGACTTCCACGCAGGCACCGAGGCACGCTCGGTCACCTCCAGCACCTCGGGTGCGACCGTGCGCGACGACCTCGGCAACACCTACGACGCCGACCTCGTCGTCTTCTGCCCCGGCGCCAACCACACCGGCCTCACGCGTGAACTCGCGGGCGAACTTCCCGTACGCAGAGTTCGGCTGCAGATGATGCAGACCGCACCACTCGGCGAACCGTTCCCGACGGCAGTCGCCGACGGCGACAGCTTTCGGTACTACCCGGCGTTCGCAGGCACCGCGCTGGATGCGCTGGCCGGCAATCAAGCTCAGGACTTCACTGCCGCCGAGCACAAGATGCAACTGCTGTGTGTGCAGCGACTGCATGGCGGCCTCACTATCGGCGACACCCACGAATATGCCGAGCCGTTCGCGTTCGACGTCGACGAAAGTCCGTACGAGTACCTGACGGGCGTCGTCGAAGAACTCCTCGGTCGCAAGCTCCCCGAGGTCGTCCGCCGTTGGGCTGGCGTCTACAGCCAGTCACTCGACCCGAGCGAACTCGTGCACCGCAAACAGGTCGACGACCACACCTGGGTCGTCACCGGTGTCGGCGGACGCGGGATGACATTGAGCCCGTTCCTCGGCGAGCAGTCGGCCGATCTCTTCAACCTCTGATTCGGTTTCACTCTCGAGCTAGGAGTTCCAATGTCCGACAACCAGTCCACGTCGATTCGACTCGCCGTCCTCGACATGGCCGGCACAACGGTCGCCGACGGCGGCCTCGTACTGCAGGCCTTCGACATCGCCGCGACGTCAGCGGGAATACCGGAATCCGGCACCGAGCGGGACACCGCTCGCAAGTACGTCGTCGACACCATGGGTCAGTCGAAGATCGCCGTGTTCCGCGCACTGCTCGACGACGAAGAGCGCGCTCAGGCAGCCAATCTCGCGTTCGAGCGGGCATACGACGCGTTGATCGACGCCGGTAATGCCGAACCGCTGCCCGGCGCGGAACTTGCGATCGACAAGCTCCGCAGCGCGGGCATCAAGGTTGCGCTGACGACCGGCTTCAGCAGCTCGACACAATCGAAACTGCTTGCAGCTCTCGGCTGGGACGACATCGCCGATCTTGCGATCGCACCGCCGGACGCCGGCCGCGGTCGGCCCTACCCCGACCTCATCCTCACCGCGATGCTGCGCCTCGGCATCGACGACGTCAAAAACGTTGCGGTGCTGGGTGATACGACGAGTGACATCGCAAGCGGACGCGCTGCGGGGTCGGCCATCGTCGCGGGCACCCTGACCGGCGCACACGACGAGGCACAGTTCCGCGCTGCGGGTGCGACGCACGTCGTCGCGACAGTCGGCGACTTCGCCGACCTCCTGCTTTCCGACTGACCGTTTTCCGACTGACGGTTTCCTACTGACCGCTTTCCGACACCACCATCCGTTTCCGACAAACACCCCCAAAGCACGTCGCACGCACTCCTCTCCGACCCAACCCCCGAAAGGGCACAGTTCCATGCGCATTCGTAGAGATTCGACACATCGGCGCCGCCTCGGCGCAGGCAAGATCGCAATGCTTGCCGTGGCCGCGACCGCTATCTCGTTCACCGCAGCCTGCGGTGGCACCGGGACAAGCAGTTCCGACGGCAAGACCCTTACCGTCTACAGTGCCGACGGCCTTGCGGGCTGGTACAAGACGCAGTTCGCCAAGTTCGAAGCCGACACCGGCATCGCCGTCAACCTCGTCGAAGCCGGATCGGGTGAAGTCGTCTCGCGGCTCGAGAAGGAACAGTCGAACGCGCAGGCAGACGTCGTCGTCACACTCCCCCCGTTCATCCAGCGGGCCGAGCAGCAGGGCCTGTTGCAGCCGAGCGGTGTCGACACCTCGGCGATCGCGGAGGCGGACAAGGATCCAGACGGCAATTACGTCACACTCGCCTCGAACTTCCTGTGCTTCATAGCAAATCCGAGCGCCAACCCGGCTCCGGTTACCTGGGACGACTTGCTGAGCGAACAGTTCAAGGGCAAATTGCAGTACTCGACGCCGGGCCAGGCCGGTGACGGCACCGCAGTACTCCTGCTGCTGCAGAACCTGCTCGGCAAGCAGGGTGCGCTCGACTACCTCGGCAAGTTGCAGGCCAACAACGTCGGCCCGTCGTCGTCGACAGGCAAGCTGCAGCCGAAGGTAAGCAACGGCGAACTCCTCGTCGCCAACGGGGACATCCAGATGAACCTGACGTCCATCAGGGACGACGGGTCGAAGTTCAACGTCTTCTTCCCCGCGTCCGCGGACGGTAAGCGCACCACCATCGCAGTGCCGTACGTCATGGGCCTCGCCAAGGGCGCGCCGAACACCGAGAACGCAAAGAAGCTGATGGAATTCATGCTGAGTTCCGACGTCCAAAAGACCTTGGGCACAGAGGCCCTCGCGGTACCGGCCCGGTCCGATGCCGCATCTGCCGACACCGCGCCGGGATCCCCCGCAGCGTTGCTGAAGGACGTCGAGGTGTATCACCCCGACTGGAACACCGTCATCACCGAACTAGATGCTGACGTCGCCGCGTACCAGAAAGCAACCGGGAGCTGATCATGTCCGACCTCGGGACGACAGGTGCAACTGTCAACACGGCAAAGTCGACCAATGTCACTGGAGCTGTGGCGTATTCGGAACCAGCGATCGTGTTCGACCGCGTTTCGGTCGCGTACGGCCGCGGCAAGAATGTCACCAACGCTCTTGTCGACTTCAATCTACGTGTCGCACAGGGCGAGACGGTTGCCCTGCTCGGTCCGAGCGGGTCGGGCAAGTCGACGGCGCTCAAAGCGCTCGCCGGCTTCGCCCGTCCCACGTCGGGATCGGTGAAACTCGGTGGACGCGACGTCACCGATCTGCCGCCTGCCAAGCGCGGCATCGGTGTGGTCGTGCAGTCCTACGCGCTGTTTCCGCACATGCGGGTCAGCGAGAACGTCGCATTCGGCCTGAAAGCCAACAAGGTGCCGAGGTCGCAGATCGCCGGCCGCGTTGCCGACGCACTCGCGATGGTCGGTATGTCTGCCTACGGCAAACGGCTGCCGCGCGAGTTGTCGGGTGGCCAGCAGCAGCGCGTCGCCATCGCGAGGGCGCTCGCCATTCGTCCCAAGGTGCTGCTGCTCGACGAACCGCTTGCCGCACTGGACGCCGCACTACGCCAGTCGATGCTTGCCGAACTGCAGTTGCTTCGAAAAGCGCTGCCGGACACAGCAATGCTGTACGTCACCCACGATCAGTCCGAGGCGTTGGCACTCGCCGATCGGATCGTCGTCATGCGGGACGCACGTCTTGTGGACGTCGATACCGCTGCCAATCTGTGGCAGCGGCCGCCGACCAGTTTCACAGCGGCATTTCTCGGCGGTGCGAATCTGATCCCGTGCACGGTCGGTCGCGTGATCGGTACGTCCGCTCTGATCACCGTCGCGGATTCGACGCTCAATGCCGAGGCTCCACAGCCGGAGGTCGGCAAAATCGATTGGGCGCCTGCGTCACCCGCACTCTTGTGTGTCCGGCCGCACGCCATCACGGTCGGGTCCGTAAGCGACAAGGGTGCACTGCGTGCGACTGTCACAGCGAGTGTCTGGCGAGGTTCGTCGACTCGGCTCACCCTCGCGGTGGATGGACTTCCGGACCTGCTGGTGCAGGCCGACGTTCCGGGTAATGCGCAGTACGAACTGGATGCCGTTGTCGGAGTGAAGCTCCCGGAGCCCGCCGGGGTGCTGGTGCAGACGCCGGGCGGTACCCAATGACCTCGGCTCTCCTCGAACGGCCGGAAGCCGCACCACCCGAGGTACGGAAGGAACCGATCAAGTGGGCCGGCGGACTGTGGGCTTTGCCGCCACTACTGCTTGTTCTCGGCGCAGCGGTCTACCCCGTTGCACGGGTACTGGAGCAGTCGACAACCGGTGCGGGCACCAGCAGCTGGTCCGGCGTGCTCGGTTCGTCACTGTTCCGAAACGCGCTGTGGCGCACCGTAGAGATCGCGGTGCTGTCCACACTCGGTTGCCTCGTCCTCGGCACGTTCATCGCACTCGTGCTCGCGTTCGTTCCGTTCCCAGGATCGCGCGTCGTCGGCAGGCTGATCGACACCGTCCTTGCGTTGCCGTCGTTTCTCATCACGCTCGCTTTCACCTTCCTCTACGGCACGGCCGGCGCGTTCAATGCGCTGTACAAGGACATCTCGGGCTCCGAAGAACCTCTGCTCAACTTTCTCAACACACCGGCCGGCGTCATCGCGGCCGAGATCACGTTCTTCACACCCTTCGTCGTTCGTCCACTGCTCGCATCCTTCGCTCAGCTGCCGCGTGAACAACTCGACGTCGCAGCAAGTTTGGGGGCGTCGCCGTGGCGAGTGCTACGGCAAGTGGTCATGCCGGAGGCCTGGCCGGCGCTGATGGCAGGCGGATCTCTGGTCCTACTGCTGACCCTCAACGAGTTCGGCATCGTGTTGTTCACCGGGGCAAAGGATGTCATCACCCTCCCGGTACTGATCTACACGCGAGGCATCGTCACGTTCGACCTACCGGGCGCAGCCGTGATCGCGACTGTGCAAGTCCTACTGTCGCTCGCGCTCTACGGCGCCTACCGACTGATTTTCGCTCGCGTCATGGCCAACAAGGGGAAGGGAGTAGTCGATGTTGTTGTGGAGCCGGCAAAGTAGGGCCGCTGCCCTCACTATCTTCGGAATAGTGGTTCTCGTCGTCTTCGTCGCACCGATAGCCACAGTCGTCGCCGCAGCCGTCGCCGGATCATGGACGGGACCACTTCCGTCGAATCTCGGCTTCCAACACCTCGGGGATGCTTTGTCGGGCGACAATGTCGCGAGTCTGTCGGTCAGTCTGCAGACCGCGATCATCGGCGGCGGGCTTGCATTGGTGCTTGGTACGTGGGCGGCATTGGCTGCTCGTGAAGCACCGATGTGGTTGCGGCGCACAACCGATGCGGTATTCCATCTACCGATCGCGGTGCCGTCGGTCGCCATCGGTCTCGGCTTGCTGATTGCCTTCAACTCACGCCCGCTGTTGCTCGGCGGTACCAAGTGGATCGTCATTCTGGCCCACTCGGTCCTGGTGCTCGCCTTCGCTTTCAGTGCGGTGTCGGCGGCGCTCGACAGGCTGGATCCGGCCTACCGGCAGGCAGCCGAATCGCTCGGTGCCGGACCGCTGCGGGTGCTCGTTCAGGTCACCCTGCCGCTGCTGCTGCCTGCGCTCGGAGCAGCCGCCGGTCTTGCGGTCGCGTTGTCGATGGGTGAACTCGGTGCAACGGTCATGGTGTATCCGGCGACGTGGAAGACGTTGCCGGTCAGCATCTTCGGCCTGACCGATCGTGGCCAGGTGTTCTTGGCGGCCGCGAATACAACGCTGCTGCTGTTGGTCACTTTGGTCGCACTCCTGGTCCTGGGACGCATCCGCGGCCGCGCAGCGCTGCGCTAGGGCGCTGCGCGCCTCGTGAGTCCTTTCGGAGGTTCGGCCCTCCGAAAGGACTCACGAGCGGCGTAGCCGCCTACTGCCTCAGAAGGAACCGCTGGACCTTCCCGCTCGGCGTCTTGGGCAGCGCATCGACGAAGTGAACCGTTCGCGGATAGGCATGCGCCGCGTACTTCTGCTTGACGATCTGCTGCAGCTCACCTTCCAATTCCGCGGTCCCGACGAACCCCTCACGCAGTACGACGAACGCTTCGAGGACCTCACCGCGCAGTTCGTCGGGCATCCCTACGACGGCTGCCTCCTGAACCGACTCGTGCAGCACGAGAACACTTTCCACATCGAACGGCCCGATTCGATAGCCCGCCATGATGATCACGTCGTCGTCGCGGGAGGAGAAGTAGAAGTACCCGTCCTCGTCGATCATTCCGGCATCGCCGGTGAGGTAGAAACGACCGTCGTCGGTGTAGCGCTGCGCGGTCTTCTCCGGGGCATCCAGATAGCCGGCGAACCAGAGCAACGGACTGTGAGCGGTGTCGATGGCGACCCGACCCATGGTTCTGACCGCCGCAGGATCGTCGGAGTCATCGGCGAGCACCGCCGCGGACCAACCGGGTAACGGCTTACCCATCGACCCGGCAGGAACGTCGCTGCGCAGATCGTCGTGCCAGGCATTCGAGACGAACATGCCGTGCTCGGTCTGGCCGTAGTGATCGCGAACCGCCACGCCGAGCGTCTGCGTCGACCATCCGACCACATCCGGGGTCAGCGGCTCCCCCGCCGACGACGCTCTCCGCAACGAGACCCCTGCGGGCACCTCGCCCGCCGCGCGCAAACTGCGGTAGACCGTCGGCGCCGCCGCGAAGTTGGTGACGCCGAAGCGTTCCATCACCCGCCACGTCAGCTCGGCCGAGAAGCCTGCGTGCAACAGCAAGGTCCGAGTGCCGGACGCGAGCGGTGCCAGCAGTCCGTAGTAGAGACCGTATGCCCAGCCCGGATCTGCGGCGTTCCAGAAGACGTCATCGGCACGTACGTCGAGGCCGAACTCCTGATAGGCGTGAAACGAGGCCAACGCCCGAACCGGAACGCCGACGCCTTTCGGCGAGCCGGTCGTACCGCTTGTGAACAACTCGACGAGCAGTCCGCGACCGCCGACCGACGCTGTTGCTGCGCCCGGCTCGTCCGCGGTATGCGCGGCGAGCAGATCGTCGAACCGCACTCCTGCGCCGTCCCCGACGACGATCACCTGCCACGCGGGGTCGGCGGGTATGTCGTCGCCGGGTGCCAGCTTGCCGACCTGATCTGCGTCGGCAACGACCACCTTCGCTGCACTTGCACCGAGCCGAAACGCGATGGCCGGCGGTGCGAACGCTGTGAACAGCGGGACGTGAACCGCGCCGCGACGCCAGATCCCGACCAATGCGATCACCAGTTCCGCAGACTTGCCCATCAGCGTCGCGACTCGATCACCTGGCTCGACGCCTGCCGCAGCCAGCGCCGCGGCGAAACGCGACGACTGCTCGCTCAGCTCGCCGTAGGTCACATCGGTCGAGGTCAGGTCACTCTCGATGATCGTGAACGCCACCGCATCGGCCGGATGGTCGTCGCACAGCAGCGCGGCTGCGCAGGCGTCAGGTGTGTCGTATCGGTCGAGTAATGCGTCTACTCGGACCTCGAAGTCGGCGGTCATCGGTGCTGCTCCTCCTCTGCGACGGGATGTCGCGGCTGGTGTCAAATAGGATGTAGGTCACACCGAAGTCATCGCTACCCCCGAAAGGGGTGACCCACCCAGTGACGCAAGTACCGGCTCTCCTTCGTCCACGCGACAGCGACGCGTTGCGTGCCGAATTGCGTCGTGCTGCCGGGGCGTCGACCACGCCGGTTTTCTTCGGCGGCGAGGTGCACGGCCAGGCGCTTGTGCTGTCCGAATTCGTCGGGACGTGGACGAGCGGTCTGCGTGGTCTCGTCATTCCGCCGCGGTCGGGACTCGGTGGCCGGGTCGTCGATCAGAAGCGTCCCGTGTCGGTCGCGGACTACAAGCGTGCCTCGTCCATCACTCACGACTACGACGGTCCGGTGGGTGGCGAAGGGATCACCTCTGTGCTCGGTGTGCCCGTCGTCGTCGGCGGTGTGGCCCGTGCGGTGCTGTACGCGGCGGATCGCGGCGTCGGTCCGATCGGCGGGCGAACCGTGGATTGCCTGGTGCAGTCCAGTCGACGCTTGGCGAACGAGATCGCAATCCGCGACGAGGTCGACCGCCGGACCCGTATGTGGTCGACGCTGCAGACCGGACAGGTCGATGCGGTGCTCACGGAGGAACTGCGAGACATCCACGCGGACCTGCGAGGCCTCACTCGCGCCGCAGGCGATCCGGAGCTGCAACGGCAGTTGCGCGCACTGACCGATCGGCTCGCACGCACACTGTCCGGCGAATCGGGGCAGGACGAGACGCCGGTCGCGTTGTCGCCACGAGAGCTCGACGTGCTGTCCCACATTGCCCTCGGGTGCACGAACCACGAGGTAGCGCAGCGCCTTTCGGTCGGCCCGGAATCCGTCAAGAGCTACCTACGCAGCGCGATGCGCAAACTGGATGCCCATTCCCGACACGAAGCCGTTGTAAAAGCACGCAGATCGGGCCTGTTGGCCTGACGGCCTCGTGAGTCCTTTCGGAGGGCCGGCCCACCGAAAAGACGCACGAGCGGCGGAGCCGCCTATCGCCTGGATGCCTTGTTGTAGCCGAGAGCGGCGGGGATCGCGAACAGCGCTATCGCCCCACCGGACCAGAGCAGCGTGCCGATCAACGGACCCTGGACCGGACCTCCCAGCGACAGTCCCTTCATCGCTTCGATCGCCAGCGTCAACGGCTGATGCTCGACGACGGGTTGAATCCAGCCGGGGAACGCGAAGAGCGGCACGAAGCCGGTGGAAAAGAACATCATCAACGAACTGATCAACGAGATCGCCTCGACCAGTGTGGCTTTCGCCGTGAAAACCGCAACTGCGGTGACCATCGTCGAGAACGCCAACCCGAAAAGCATCGGAACCAACAGGAATGCCAGCGAGGCGAGTAGACCCTGATCGAACCGGAATCCGAGTGCGTAACCGGCGACCAGCAGCACGACCGTGGTCGCCAGAATTCGCACACCTTCGGTCGCGATCCGCGCGATCAGGCCTGATGCGCGATGGACCGGTAGCACCCAGAATCGCGCGAGCAAACCCGCTTCCCGCTCCCGGCCCAGCGAGATCGCACCGGCCATCGACCCGGACATCACGCCGACCAGAGTCGTCATCGGAACGGAGCCGTAGAGCGCGTTGTAATCCGCATACGCCGAAATCTGCCGTCCGAGCACCGTATTGAGCATCACCAGCAACAGCGCTGGAAACACGACGGCCTGCATCAACGTCAGCGGATCTCGCATCGACCGGACCAGCAGCCGCCGCGTCTGTATAAGACTGTGCGGAACCAGTACCGCGAGTGAGCTTTCCGACCGCCGACGGACCTGCACAGGGAAGCTGTCGTCGGCGAGAGCCTTGGCCGCTGGATCGGCGGCGGATCGTGATGCAGCCATCATGGCCTCCTCGACGTGATGATGATCGACAATGGCGCGAACACGACGATCAGACCGATGACCCACGCCAGAGGCGGTCCCATTGTCGACCAATTCACTACGCCCGCACCGCCTGTCAAGTCACCAGCCAACGCTCGCAGCGCGTACGCGAACTGTGACACCGGCTGATTGCGAACGAATCCCTGAATCCAGCCCGGGAACTGACTTGCGGGAGCGAACCCTGCCGACAGCATGCCGAGGATGAGCTGCGGCAGCGTCAACGACTGTGTCGTCGCTTCTGGACTTTTCGACAGCGACCCGAGCACGTCGGCACCGAGGGACAGTGCCGCACCGACCAGCAGTGCGAACAGCAGGAACCCGATCGTGTGAATCGCACTGAGCGCGAACCGGAATCCGATCACGTACCCGCAGACGACCGCGGCGGACAGCGAAATGACACACCGGAACATGTTGGCCGACATCCGCGCGGCGAGTGGAACTCCGACACCGATCGGCATCGAGCCGAACCGTCGGTTGATGCCGTCGACGGTATCGGTCGCCGCTCGCAGCGCCGCCGTGATCGCAGCAAACGCCAAGGCCTGCAACACGATCATCGGCATGAGGAACTGCGCGTAGCTGGACAACCCGTGTCCGAACGTGCTCATCACGAGGTTGAGCGGTATGTAGAAACCGACGGTGAAAACGACGGGCGTCAGGATCGCAGTCGCGATTTCACCGTTGCGCAACGACGGTGCGACCTGCCGCAGCGTGAGCACCCACCACTGCCGCAGCACCGACGGCTGCTTACGTTGCTCCAGAGTTGTCGTCACGACTTCACCACCGAGACCGCATCAGCCGCTTCGGTGTCGTCGGTGACCTCGACCGTCTCCGCAGCGTGCCCGGTCAGGGTAAGGAACACGTCGTCGAGCGAAGGCCGCCGCAGCGCGATGTCGACCAGATCGATGTCCGCCTGATCCAATCGACGCAACGCTTCCGCAAGCGTGCGCGCACCGTCAGGGGCGGGCACCGCAATGCGATCCGACTCCGGTGTCAGGGCCAGGCGGTAGTCGTCGGGAAGCATCGGGCCGAGGGCTGCGACGACAGCCGGGATGGACTTCAAATCGAGCGGCACTATCTCGCAGTAACTTCCGCCGGTCCGGGCCTTGAGCTCGTCTGCGGTGCCCTCGGCGATGACGGTGCCGTGGTCGATCACGATAATGCGGTCACTCAGCGCATCCGCCTCTTCGAGGTACTGCGTGGTGAGCAACGTCGTGATGCCTTTGCTCTTGAAGCTGGACACCAGATCCCACACCGCCTGCCGACTTCGCGGATCGAGACCGGTGGTCGGCTCGTCGAGAAAAACCACTTCGGGACGGACGACAAGGCCGCAGGCAATGTCGATACGGCGCCGCATACCACCGGAGTACGTTCCGACGCGCCGGTCTTCGGCTCGGACCAGGTCGAACTCTTCGAGCAGCTGCTTGGCCCGGGCCCGCGCCGCGGATTTCGTCAGCCCGAGCAGACGACCGAACATCACCAGATTCTCGTAGCCGGTGAGCATGTCGTCGAGCGAGGCGTGCTGACCGGTCAGCATGATCGAGCGGCGCACCCCGGCGGGATCGGTGACGACGTCGTGCCCGGCGACGACAGCCCGCCCGCTGTCGGGTCGGACGAGGGTGGACAGGATGTTCACCGTCGTCGTCTTGCCTGCGCCGTTGGGCCCGAGCACACCGAGCACTTCGCCACGTGCGACCTCGAAGCTGATCCCGCGCAGCGCTTTCACACCGCCGAAGGACTTCTCGATCCCCTCGACGATTACTGCGGATTCCGATTGCGGCATTGGCTTCTCCAACTCGTTCTTGGTGTGTCGCGCGATGGTCATGATGCTTCGAGGATCGTCGCACCGGAACTGCTGAGATGTCGTTCGAGCACCGCGGCCAACTGAGGCAGCACCTCCGGTGCGGTCATGTCGTCGTGCAACGCGTCGATCGGATGGTTTTCGGTCGCCCCGCCGACATACGGTGCCCAACTCGAAAATGCCCGTGTGTCATCGCCCGCTTCGGCAGCCGCAGTGAAGAAAACGAGATTGCCGTCGAAAACGTTCGGTTCGAACGCAGCGACTATCCGAGCGGACCTGTTGTAGGACGCTGTCATTCGTTCCAGATGGCCTGCGTCGACGAACGTCGCGCCACCGACGCCTGTTCGAACGAGTTCTGCCGCATGCTCGGCCGTCAGGTCGGTTGGGACGGAATCGAAACCGAAAACCTTGCCGAACTCGGCGAAGAACTCACCGACGCTCAACTGCGGCGGCGCCTCGAAGTGCCGAACGCCGAGGTCTGCGTCGAGCAGGGCGAGTATCGCCACGGTCTCCCCTGCCGCACGCAACCGCGTGGCCACCGCATGCGCGATGAAGCCGCCGAGCGACCAGCCGAGGATGTTGTACGGACCGACAGGTTGCACGGTACGAATTGCCGTGACGTAGCGATCAGCGAACTCGTCGATCGACTGCGGAATGGGTTCGGTCCCTTCCAGTTCCGGTGACTGCAAGGCGTAGATCGGTCGTTGCGGATCGAGATGCGCGGCAAGTCCGGCGTAGCTCCAGCCGAGCCCGGACGCAGGATGGATGCAGAACAGCGGCGCGGCGGTCCCGGTCTCACGGATCGGCAGCAGGACTGCGAGCGGCGATCCCGCTGGCTCTGCCGGTTCGTGTTCGTGCCGACCGATGCGGCGCGCAAGCGCTTCGACCGTCGGGTCGTTGAAGATCCACATGACGGGAACCGCAAGTCCGAGAGCCGAACCGAGTACGTCGACGACCCGAGTAGCGATCAGCGAGGTACCGCCCAGGTCGAAGAACGATTCGTCGATACCGACCTCGTCGAGCCCGAGTACTTCTGCGAAACCTGCGGCGACCGCCTCTTCGAGCGGCGTCCGCGGCGCGCGGATGATCCGGGTCCGGTTCGAGAAGTCGGGCGCCGGAAGCGCTTTGGTGTCGAGCTTGCCGACCGGTGTCAGTGGGATCGACTCGAGCACAACGATCGCAGCGGGCACCATGTAACCGGGTAGGACTGCGGCGACCGACTCTCGCAACCTGTCGACGTCGATGTCGGCACCTGCTACGGGCAATACGTACGACGCCAACACGGTTGCACCGGTCGGTCCTTCGGTCCCGATTGTCGTCGCGAACTCGACCTCGTCGGCAGCGGTCAGCGCAGCGTCGATCTCGCCGAGTTCGATGCGGAACCCACGAATCTTGACCTGGTAGTCGTCGCGGCCGAGGTATTCGAGCTCGGCGACGTCGGAACCACTCCAGCGCACCAGATCACCGGTGCGGTACATCCGTTCGGCGCTGCCGCCGAACGGATTGGCGACGAAACGCCCACACGTCAGATCGGGTCGATTGTGATATCCGCGCGCCAACGCGGCACCGGCAAGATACAGCTCGCCGACAACACCGACCGGTACCGGACGCAGCCACGAATCGAGTACGAGCAGGCTCGCGCCGAGCACCGCACTGCCGATCGTGATCGGCGCGCCGGGCTCCAGCCGATCCGAGCCGGTCGCCCAGATCGTGAACTCCGTTGGGCCGTAGAGGTTCACCATCTTTCGGCCAGGTGCCCAGCGGGCAACGAGTTCACTGCCGACCGCCTCACCCGCGACCGCGAGGACCCGAAGACAGTCGAGCCCGAGCGGTTCCATCGTCGCGAGGGCAGCAGGGGTGATCACCATGTGCGAGACCTGTTCGGACCTGATCAGGTCGGCCAGTTCGCGACCGCCGAGGACTGTCGGCGACACGGCGACCAGGCGCGCGCCCGACCCGAACGCCATCAACGCCTCGAACGCCGAGGCATCGAAACTCGGCGACGCGAAATGCAGCACCGTCGAGTCGGCCGACAGTTCGAGTGAGTCACGTTGCGCGCGAAGCAGGTTCGCGATCCCGGCCTGGGTCACCGAGACACCCTTGGGAACGCCGGTCGACCCCGAGGTGTAGATCAGCCATGCCGGGTTCTCGATGCGAAGTACCTCGAGTCGGTCCGCATCCGTGATCGCGGCAGCCGAGGCAGCCGAGATCGATGCCGCAACATCCGTGTCGTCGAGCACGAGCCAGGTGGTGTCACCCGGCATCCGGTCACGATGTGTGGAGACCGTAACGCCCAGCACCGCAAGGGAATCGGTCAGCATGTGCGAGATTCGCTCGGGCGGATGCTTCGGATCGACCGGAACGAACGCGGCACCGGACTTGGCGACCGCCCACATGGCGACGATCGACTCGACCGACCTGGTCAGTGCGAGCGCGACGACGGTGTCGGGTCCGGCGCCTGCCGAGATCAGCGTCCTGGCAAGCCGATTGGATCGCTCGTCGAGGTCGGCGTAGGAGACGTGCACACCGTCTGCTGTCAGGGCGATGGCGGCCGGATCGACGGCAACAGCAGCGGCGAAGACGTCAGCCAACGTGGTCGGCGACTCCACATCGTCCGACGGCGCCGCCACAATTCGTCGATAGTCGGACGGCGACAGCATCTGCAATTGCGCGCACGGCAGGTCAGGCGTCGCCGTGAACGCCTCGAGTATCCGCACCAGGCGTTGCGCGACGACATCCACCGCATCCCGATCGAACACCGCGGCAAGCGATTTCAATTCCAGGTGCAACGTCTCGCCCGGCATCGCGAGCAGTGTCAGGGGGTAGTGCGTATCGTCGTGCGCTGCCACATCGGCAACGCGCATACCCGCGATGTCCATGGTCTGCAGCAGCTCGTCCTGATCGATCGGGTACGACTCGAACACCGTCACCGTATCGAAAAGTGCACCGACACCGACCAGCTGCTGAATCTCCGCGAGCCCGAC
This sequence comes from Antrihabitans stalagmiti, assembly GCF_016482825.1. Taxonomy (GTDB): domain Bacteria; phylum Actinomycetota; class Actinomycetes; order Mycobacteriales; family Mycobacteriaceae; genus Antrihabitans; species Antrihabitans stalagmiti. The sequence continues at coordinate 26,107 of NZ_JAEMNV010000010.1, forward strand.
GTACTGATGATCGAGCAGTGCGGTCTGACTCTCCTGTATCCGCTCCAGCAGCTGCACCAACGTCTCCGCCGGGTCGAGCCGCACCCTGATCGGGAGGGTGTTGATGAACAGTCCGATCATCGACTGGACACCGAAGATCTGTGGCGGCCGACCGGACACCGTCGTGCCGAAAGTGACGTCGGTTCGTCCGGTCAGGTTGGCCAGCAACATCCCCCACGCGGCCTGCACGACCGTATTGAGGGTGATGCCACGCTCCCGGGTCAGGCCGACAAGAGCCTGCGACGCCGCCGCGGACAACTCCACGTTGATCGCAACCGTGTCGGGCGTGTGCGCCTCGTGTGGATCGAGTGCTGGCGCGAGAAGAGTCGGTTCCGCCACTCCTGCAAGCGCATCCGCCCACGCCTCACGTGCCGCTGCCCGGTCCTGCGTCGCGAGCCAGGACAGGAACTCACGGTAGGAACGGGCCGGTGCGAGCACCGAGACATCCGCGTTCGCCGCATACAGGACGAACAACTCCTGGATCAGAATCGGCATCGACCAGCCGTCGACCAGGATGTGATGGCAGGTGATCACCAACCGGTAGCGATCTTCCGCCGTCTTGATCAACCTGAACCGCAGCAACGGCGGCGCAGCCATGTCGAACCGCTCGGTGCGATCCACAACCGCAAGATCGTCGACCACATCGGGTTGAGCTGCGGTGCAATCGTTTTCCTGCATCGGCAACTCGGCGTGTGCTGTGACGACCTGCACGGGTCGACCACCACGATCCAGGAACGACGTCCGAAGGTTCGGGTGTCGATCGATCAGGGCCTGACCGGCCCGCCGCAACCGACCCGCATCGACGACACCTTCCAGGTCGAGGGTCATCTGGACCGTGTAGACGTCCACCGTTTCCTGGGCGAGCATCGCATGGAACAGCAGACCGGCCTGCAACGGCGCGAGGGACCACACATCCTGGAAGTCCGGGAAACGCTGCTCCCAGCTTTCGATCTCGTCCTGTGTCGTCTCGATCAACTGCAGATCGGACGGCGTGAAACCACCCGCATTCGACGCGGCACTGTGCGTAGCGAGTGCAGTAAGGGCGGCAACCCACAGCGACGCCAATTCCTCGACGTCGGCAGCGGCGATGACTCCGGTCGGATATCCGAACGATGCGCTCAACTGCGGTCCGTCGGGTCCCTCCTCGGTGACGGCGTCGATGGCGAGCACGGCTGTCGCCGGCATGTCGTCGTCGTGTGCACCACCGAGCGCTTTGCCTCCTGATACCGGCAACCACGGTCCCTCCGGTACCGCACCACCCGTTCGCCCGAGATAGTTGAAACCGATTTGCGGCGAGGGCAGTTCGGCAAGAACCGGCCGGGTTGCGCGGTTGACGTACCGCAGCAGCCCGAACCCGATGCCGTGATCGGGGACCGCAAGCAGTTGTTCCTTGACCCGCTTCACCGCCGAACCCGCCGCGGGACCACCGGCGAAAGCGTCGTCGAGATCGAGCCCGGTTACGTCGAGACGCACCGGGAACACACTGGTGAACCAGCCGACCGTACGCGAAAGATCAGCTCCCACAATCTCTTCCTGGCGGCCGTGGCCCTCCAGATTCACAACCACCGAACCGGCACCCGACGTTTCCGACGACTGCAGCCGCCACTTGCTCACCGCGAGTGCGAGTGCCGCGAGCAAGCCGTCGTTGACTCCACCACGGAACTTCTCGGAGACGGTAGTCAACATCGCGTCGGTGACGTCCACCGGAACGGTGACGCGGACCTCCTCGACGGTGTCGGCGGTGTCGATCTTTCGATCCAGCGCCCTGGTTCCCAGCAGCGGATCCGACCCACCGAGCACCGACCGCCACAGCTCCAGTTCCGCCACTAGCGATTCCGAGTTCGCAGCGTCGACCAACCCGTGCGCCCAACGCCGGAAGGAGGTACCCACCGGCGGCAGAACAGGCTTGGCACCTGCCGCTACCTGGGCACCCGCAGCGACAAGATCAGGAACGATGGTCCGCCACGACACACCGTCGACCGCAAGGTGGTGAATCACCAACCAGAGCCGCGGTGCCACGGAGGCATCACCCGCTGGATCGAACCAGACCGCTTGGACGACCCGCCCCTGGTCGGGTTCGAGCTGGTCGGCCGCAGCCGACAGTTCGCGCGCGGCGACGGCGTCGAAATCGGTTCTGTCGGTGATCTTGACGCGGTGGATGATGCCGTCCGCGGTGATCGATCCCGGTGCAAGCACTTCGAGCGACCACTCGCCATATTCGCGAACCAGCTTCGCGCGCAACGCATCGTGGTGGTCGAGCACTGCTTGCAGCGTCGCCGCGATGTCCGGTCGCTTGCTGCCGACCGGCAACGACAACATGATCGCTTGGCTGAATCGCCCGAACTCGGCGCCGGGCTCGACGAGCCACTTCACGATCGGCGTCAGCGGCACGGCACCGACACCGCCACCCGGCAGTTCCTCGACCACCTCCATCCTGTGGTCCGCGTCGCCGCGTGCACCTGCGATTTCGGCGAGTCCGGCAACGGTTTTCCGTTCGAACACGTCGCGCGGTGTGAAGTGCACACCCGCAGACTTCGCACGCGAAACAAGCTGAATCGACATGATGCTGTCGCCGCCGAGCGCGAAGAACGAATCGTCGACACCAACGGAGTCGATGCCGAGGGTCTGTGCGAACAGCTCGCACAGCTGCTCTTCGATCTCGTTGTCCGGCGCGCGGGACGGACCGCTACCACGCCCGAACGTCGGTCGGGGCAGCGCTTTTCGATCGAGCTTGCCGACCGGTGTCAGCGGAATGGACGCGAGAAACTCGATAGCCGTCGGCACCATGTAGGACGGCAGCGACTTACCGACCACGTCCTGCAATTCTTCTGCCGAGACGTTCGCCTCGGTCCCCGCGAGCACATACGACACGAGAACGGTTGCCCCGGTGGGCCCTTCGACACCGATCGTCGTCGCGAACTCGATTCGAGGGTCCGCTGTCAGAGCGGCGTCGATCTCGCCGAGTTCGATTCGGAAGCCGCGGACCTTCACCTGGAAATCCGAGCGACCGAGATACTCGAGGGCGTGACCGGATGCGTCGCCGGTCGATCCCCCGGCACCCGCGGTCCACCGGACGAGGTCGCCGGTTCGATACATCCGCGCGCCCGGGGTGCCGAACGGGTTTGCGACGAAACGAGATCCGGTCAGCTCCGAGCGCCGGTGATAGCCGCGAGCGAGGCTGGGACCGGACAGATACAACTCACCGACGACACCCGCAGGCACCGGCCGTAACCAGGTATCGAGCACCAGCGCGGTGGCGCCACGAATCGGACCGCCGATGGTGATCGTCTTGTCCGGGGCCAGCGCATCCGAACCGGTTGCCCAGATGGTGAATTCGGTCGGGCCGTAGTGGTTGAGCATCGTACGACCGGGGCTCCACCGCTCGATCACCTCCTGACCTACCGCCTCGCCTGCGACGGCGAGCACCCGAACACACTCGAGTTCGGCGGGACTGAGCGTCGCAAGCGCCGCAGGTGTGATCACCATGTGCGACACCTCTTCGGCGGCAATCAACTCGGCCAGATCGTCGCCACCGAGCACGGTCGGCGGAACGACCACAAGACGTGCGCCGGACCCGAACGCGAACAGGGCCTCCGACACCGACGCGTCGAAACTCGGCGACGCGAAGTGCAGGAACCGCGAGTCGGCTGTCACCGCCATCTCGTCGTGTTGTGCGCGAACAAGATTCGCAAGGCCACGATGGGTGACGGCCACCCCTTTGGGGACACCCGTCGAACCGGAGGTGTAGATCAGGTAGGCGGTGTTGTCGATCATCGGCTCGGCGAGCAACTCGGCACGCTCGATCGGCCCGCTGTCCGCGTTGGCAACGATCCGCGACGTCCACGGATCGTCGAGTTCGAGCCAGTCGAGCTCGCCGGGCAGTCCGGCCCGAATCTCGGCCGTCGTCACACCGACGATGGCACCGGAGTCGGTGAGCATGTGGACAATTCGGTCCTCGGGGTGCTTCGGATCGATCGGCACGAACGCCGCACCCGTCTTCGTGACGGCCCAGACCGTCGAGACCGATTCGATCGACCGGGTCAGTGCGACCGCGACGAACGTTTCCGGACGCGCACCCGACCTGATGAGCACACGTGCAAGACGATTCGACCGCTCGTCGAGGTCGCGATAGGTCACCGACTCACCGTCGAAGCGGATTGCGACCGCGTCCGGGTCGAGTGCTGCGGCGCTGGTGAGGATCTCGGGTAGCGAACGAACCTCGAGGGCATCGGGACCCGTGATCGCAACCATCGTCGATCGGGTGTTCTCGTCGCAGGGCTCGACAGCGGCGACCCTGGTCGTAGGCGCCGACGCCATCACGTGGAGATAGCGGACGCACCGCGCGACAAGCTCTTTCGCGCCGGCATCACCGATAGCGTCGGTCAAGTACTTCAACGTGACCTGCAACGACTGTGCGCCCGCCGCATTTTTGATCGGAATGACCATAAGACTCAACGGATATGGCGTCGCGTCGGAGCCGTCGGCATCGAGCACCCGCATACCCGCGATGTCGAGAGATGCGGCGAGCGCCTTTCTGTCGACGGGGTAGGACTCGAACACGGTCAGCGTGTCGAACAACTCGTGCAGACCGACCGCCGAATGGATATCGGACAGCCCGACGTGCTGATGATCGAGCAACGCGCTCTGCTCCGCCTGGATCCGAGTCACCAACGCCACCAACGACTCCGCCGGATCAAGCTCGACCCGCACCGGCAGGGTGTTGATGAACAAGCCGAGCATTTCCTCGACGCCGGGTAGTTGCGGCGGGCGACCCGACACAGTGCCGCCGAACACGACATCGGTGCGGCCGGTCAGCGTGCCGAGCACCATCGCCCATGCCGCCTGCACGGCCGTGTTCAAGGTGAAGCCGTGCTCGCGCGCAGTCGCGGTCAGCGCTGCGGTCGCGTCGGGTCCGAGTGTCAGACTCGTGGAGCCCGCTTCGGATTCGGCAACGAGGTGATCGGTGGACATGACTCGGGTGGCCGAATCTATTCCGGCGAGTGCCTGTTTCCACGCCGCGACCGAGGCCGCCCGGTCCTGCTGGGCAAGCCACGCCAGGTACGCCTTGTACGACCGCGGCGGTGCCAACTGACCGCGACCGTCGAAGGCCGCGTACAGGCCGAGTAGTTCGCGGACCAGCAACGGTGTCGACCAACCGTCGAGCAGGATGTGGTGGCCGGTCATCACCAACTTGTAGCGGTCCTCCGCGATGCGGATCAGCAGGAACCGCAGCAGTGGCGGGCTCGCCGTATCGAACTTGGTGAGTCGGTCCGCAGCGAGCAACCTGTCGACCTCGGCAGTCGACGCCGCCTCGTCGAGGGCGCTGAGGTCGACCGAGCGCCACAGTACGGCGACGTCGCCGAGCACGATCTGCCGCGGACCCGAATTGGTTTCCAGGAACGCGACTCTCAAGTTCTCGTGGCGGTCGAGGAGGGCCTGCGCTGCCTCGCGAAGACGCTCGTCGTCGACGGTTCCGGCGAGGGTCAACACGGACTGATCGGTGTACTCGTCGGTCGATTCCGCAGCGAAGACGGCGTGGAACAACATGCCGGACTGCAGCGGCGAGAGCGGCCAGACGTCCGTCAGCGACGGATAGGCACGCTCCCACAGTTCGATCTCGGCTTGGGTGGTCGACACCAACTCGAAGTCCGACGGCGTGTGGCCGCCAGCATGGCGGGTTCTCGCATGCGCAGCCAGCCCTTCGAGCGCCGAAAGCCATTGTTGTGATAGCTCTTCGATGTCGATCGAGTCGAATACACCGCTCGGGAAAGTCCAGGACACGGCAAGCTCCGCGCCATCGGGTCCGTCCTCGACGATGACATCGACGTCCAACACGGCTTCCAGCGGCAGCGTCCGATCACGGGTCCGCTCGAATGCGGCGGGTCGCCACTCGCCGGTCGAGCCGATACCCGTGCGCGCGAGATAGCTGAACCGGATCTGTGGCTCCGCGCGGTCCGCGATCGCGGTGACTCGAGCATCGTCGGAATACCGCAGTAGACCGTAGCCGACCCCATCGTTGCCGACGACGCGCAACTGCTCTTTGACGGTCTTGAGCACAAGACCGGCACCACGTCCGCCCGCATAGGCGTCGGCGAGATCGATACCCGCAACGTCCATCGCAAGTGGATGCGGCGTCGCGAAAGCGCCTACGGTACGCCGCAAGTCGGCTTCGGCAAGTGCGGTACGGCCGCTGCCTGCCACGGAAACGAGCATCGAGTCGCAGACGACGCCGCGCTCACGTCGCCACCGACTCACAGCCATCGCGAGCGCGACGAGCAGACCGTGTTCGGCGTCGCTGTGGAACCGCTCGGGCAGGGTGTGCAGCAACTCCTGCGTAAGCCGAGCCGGTACCCGCAACCGAACTCGCCCAGCGGTTTCGGTGAGGTCGACCGCAGGATCCAAGGCACGTGAACCGAGCAGCGGATCGGGTGTGTCCAGGATGGCTTGCCAGGTCGGTACCTCGGAGAAACGCTGTGCGACAGCGTCGGCGGCGCCAACCGCATGGGACCACGCGCGCAGGGAGGTAGCGACCGGCGCGAGTTCGGGCACTTCGCCCGCGTGCACTGCCCGCCACGCCGCGGCGAGGTCGGGAACGATGATGCGCCACGACTCGCCGTCGACGACCAGACGGTGTGCGACGAGCCACAGCAGACCGTTTCGGTCGTCGACGGGCGCAAGCCACACGGCCCGAACGACAAGCCCGGCGGTCGGATCGAGTTGGGCCGTAGCGATGGCAAGTTCGCGATCCGCTGCGCCCCGGAGATCTTCGTCGGCCGCGACATCGACTCGGTGCACAATGTCGTCGGCAACAACCGACCCCGCCGGCGAGACATCGAGCACCCAACCCGATTCCATTGTCTCGGTGGCACTTTCGAGATCGCCACCGTCGAGGTCCGGCACAACCACCCGCAGTACAGCGCGAAGGACGTCGTGCCGATCGAGCACCGCCTGCAGCGACGCGGTCAGTTCGGCACCGTCGATGCCTGCTGGCAGTTGCACAAGAACGGCCTGTGCATTTCCGTCGAACGAGGCGTCCTGTTCCAACAGCGCATTCGCGACGGGGGTGAGCTGAATACGCCCGACTCCCCTGCCGGGCAGTTCGCGCAACAGTCCCGCCGAAGCACCGAGATCCGTCGCAACAGCAGCCAAGCCCGCAATGGTCTTGCGCTCGAACACGTCTCGCGCCGTGAAACCGAGGCCGGCCGTCTTGGCGCGGGAGACGAGCTGAATCGAGACGATGCTGTCGCCACCGAGTGCGAAGAAGCTCTCGTCGACGCCGACCGACTCCAGACCGAGCACCTCGGCGAACAGCGTGGCGAGTGTGTGTTCCCGCGGGGTCGACGGCGCGCGACCGAGGCCCGCAGCGGATTCGAACACCGGTTCCGGCAGTGCTTTTCGATCCACCTTGCCCGACGCACTCAACGGAACAGCATCGAGCACCATGATCACCGACGGCACCATGTACGACGGCAGAATTTCTTCGACGAACGACTTCAACACCGCAGCATCGATTTTCGCGTCCTGAGCCGCCTTGACGTAGGACACGAGGACCGTCGCGCCGGCCGGCGTCGACGCACCGACGGTGACGGCGAAGTCGACGGAGTCGTGATTGGTCAACGCCGCATCGATTTCGCCGAGTTCGATTCGGAAGCCGCGGATCTTGACCTGGAAATCGGACCGCCCGAGGTATTCGAGCTCGAGCTTCTCCCCTGCCTGCACCCACCGAACGACGTCGCCGGTCCGATACATTCTCGCCCCAGGCTCACCGTAGGGGTCGGCAACGAAGCGAGAGGCAGTGGTACCGAACAGGTTTGCGTATCCACGTGCCACCCCGGTGCCCGCAAGATACAGCTCGCCCGAGGCGCCGACCGGAACGGGTTGCAGCCATCGATCGAGAACGACTGCGGTCGCACCGCGCAGGGGTCCGCCGATGGTCACCGGCCGATCCGGCAGCAGCACAGCCGATGTCGCGGTGATCGTCGTCTCCGTCGGACCGTACCCGTTGGTCATCCGGACCCTGGTTGCCCAGCGCGCCACCAACTCCGGCGGACACACGTCGCCGCCGACCACAACCGCTGCCAGGCTCGGCAGCGCCGTCGGGTCCAACGAGGACAACATGGCCGGGGCGACGTCGAGGTGCGTCACGCGGGCCGCATCGAGTACGGCTGTCAGTTCGTCGCCGCCGATGATGCCGGGTGGAATGATCACCAGCGTCGCGCCGACGCCGAACGTGACGAGCAACTGCTCGACGGAGGCATCGAAACTCGGGGAATACGCATAGGAGATCCGAGAAGCGGCGGTCACCCGCAGGTCCGCGCTTCTGTCGTCGATCAGGTTCGAGATACCGGAATGACCGACGAACACACCTTTGGGTAGTCCCGTGGAACCCGATGTATAGATGACGTAGGCGGGGTTGAGCAGCTGAATCGGAGCCGAGCGATCCGCGTCGGTGATCGGCTCGGCACCTGCTGCCTCGCAGCGCTGTTGGACATCGGGATCGTCCAGAACGATCCAGTCGACCTCGTCCGGGACTGCGCTACGTGCGGCCTGGTCGGTGACCCCGATGCGCACGCCGGAATCGTTCACCATGTGCGCGATGCGGTCGGCCGGATAGGTCGGATCGACGGGTACGAAGGCGGCGCCGGTCTTCGCAACGGCCCACACCGATACAACGGATTCGATAGAGCGTGGAAGTGCTATCGCGACAGTACGTTCCGGCCCCGCGCCGCCCGCGATCAGCACGCGAGCAAGTTGGGTAGACCGCTCGTCCACCTCCCGGTAGGTGAGCGAGCGGTCGCCGAGCACCAAAGCGACCGCATCCGGATTCGTCTGCGCACCAGCGGCGAATATCTCCGGCAGCGTTCGAGCCGCTATCGGGTCCGGGCCGCGCACGGGTGCAAGCGCGGCGCGTTCGGCGTCGTCGAGAAGTTCCAGAGTCGACAGCAGGCAGTCGGGACCACCCGCGAGGAACCGCTCCAGGTAGGAGAGGAAGCGGCCGTGGTGGCGGCGCAGGTCGTCGTCGGTGTACAGGCTCGGATTCGCCTGGAAGTCGATGTGCGTACTCGAATCACCCGCCGCCGGATACACATTGACGAAGAGGTCTTCCATCAGACCCGAGGTCAGCACATGCAGCAGGCCGACCTGATCGCCGAGGGTGATGGTCGAGTCGAACATCATGATGTTCACCGACGGACCGAACGACGCTGCTTCGTCCGGCGCGTAGCCGAGGTCGCGGAAGATGTCCTCCTGCCGGTAGCGCTGGCGTCGCAGGGCACCGGTCAGTTCCAACTGCGCGGTTCGGATCAGTTCGCCGACAGTCGATTGCGCGCCGATCGTCAGGCGCAGTGGCACCACGTTTGCGACCATGCCGCCCGACCGCCGCAGGACGGCCGTCGTCCGCGCCGAGACCGGCAGGCTCAACATCACGTCGTCGGTTCCGGTCATCCGCGCGAGGAAGGCACCGAAGGCCGCAACGATGACCGGCGCAACACTCGCGCCGCCACCGGTCGCGACCGAATCGAGCAGTCTCCCGGTACGTTCGGGCAACGGTGCGCTGAACAGCCGCGGGTGCGCGTTTGGTGGTGCGGTACGCCCGGCAAGGCTCACCGCCTGCGGCGCGCCCGACAGATGCTGCGCCCAGTATTCGCGGTCGTTGGTGAAGCGATCCGACCCGCGATACTGCAGATCCGACGAGACGATCGCAGCAAGATCCTCCGCTTTCGATTGCGGCGGTTCGACATCGGCGACGAATGCCGAATACAGAGCCGCGGTGCGCTGCACGAGCGTCATCGCCGCGAAACCGTCCAGGGCAATGTGGTGGATGCGGGTGTACCAGAGGTAGTGGTCGTCGGCGATCTGCAGGACGGTCGAGTTCACCAGCCGGTCACGCAGGATGTGCAGTGGGGCGTTGAACTCGGTGCGCATCCACGCGAGCGCGACCTGCTCGGCGTCCTGCTCGTCGCGAAGATCGACGAAAACCGGTGCGGCGTCGAGGGAGTCGTCGATGAGCTGAAACGGGATGCCGTCTACTTCGATCAGGCGCAGGAAGCCCGACCCGAATTCTCGGCCCGTCGCGACACACGCACGCCCGAGCGCGTCGACGTCGAGGTGACCGCGGATCTCGACGTACTGGGCGATCGAGATAGGCGCCGAGCCTGCGAGGTGCTGCGCGAACCAGATACCACGTTGCGCTGCGGACAACGGAAACGCGCCCGGCGGCACACCCGGAACGGCCTCGGAGGGACTCGGGCTCGATCGCTGCTGCATCTCTTCTCTCATTCACACTTCACGCCGGTCTCCGCCGATGGTTGCGGTGATCGGAGACAGTCGACACTGTTGTCAACGAATCTCGTCGTCTCCGGCCTGTTTCGACACCAACCCCGCGGTAAGGGTTCCGACCCCGAGGGTGCTCTTTCGGTCACCCTCGGGTATGCCGTCACCGTCGCACGGTTGGAAGATAACTTTGCTCCGAATAGCCCGAGTTGTCATCGGATTGCCGTGCTTTGCTCCGCACCGGACATCCGTCGTTCTTGTTGCGAGTTGCACGGATTTTCTACCGCGCGAACCTGGCACAGCGTGCATATGATCTAGATCACATGGCCGGGCGATTGGTCGGACCACAGAGTCTTCCTCGGAGGCGCGCGATGACGGATACGGGTAGCGAGCACACCAAAACCGAAGAACCGACTCTGAAGAGAGTGATGGGGCCCGGGTTGCTCCTGCTCTTCATCGTCGGCGACATACTCGGCACCGGCATCTATTCGTTGACAGGCAAAGTCGCCAACGAAGTCGGCGGCGTGGTGTGGTTGCCGTTTCTAGTTGCCTTCACCGTCGCGCTGATCACGGCCTTCAGCTATCTGGAACTGGTCACCAAGTACCCCCAGGCGGCCGGTGCAGCGCTCTACACCCACAAGGCGTTCGGGATTCAGTTCATCACCTTCATGGTGGCGTTCGCGGTCATGAGTTCCGGCATCACCTCGGCATCGACGGCGTCGCGCGCGTTCGCTGCCAACTTCTCCAGCGCATTCGAACTGGATCTCAAGACCGGCGTCTGGATCACCGTCATCGGACTGCTGTTCATGAGTGCGGTTGCCGCCATCAACTTCCGCGGTGTCGGCGAGAGCGTCAAGCTCAACGTGCTGCTCACCTGCGTCGAGTTGTCCGGTCTGCTGATCATCGTCTTCATCGGCATGTGGGCACTCGGTGTCGGCGACGGCGACTTCGGCCGCGTCACGGAATTCGACACCGGCGACCGCACCGCACTCGGCGGCGTCATCGCTGCGACGACACTGGCATTCTTTGCGATGGTCGGCTTCGAGGATTCGGTCAACATGGCCGAAGAGTGCAAGCACCCGTCGAAGATCTTCCCGAAAGTTCTGCTGATCGGCCTGATCACAACCGGCATCATCTACATCCTGGTGTCGATCACCGCCGTCGCACTCGTCCCGCCGGATCAACTCGGCGAAGGCGACACACCGCTGATCAAGGTCGTCGAGGCAGGCGCTCCCAGCTTCCCGACCGACATCTTCGCCTACATCTCGATGTTCGCGGTCGCCAACTCCGCCCTGATCAACATGCTGATGGCAAGCCGCCTGCTGTACGGTATGGCACGTCAGGGCGTCATCCCGAAGGCACTTGGCAAGGTCCATCCGACGCGCCGAACCCCTTACGTCGCCATCGTTTTCACGACGCTGCTCGCGTTCGGCCTGATCACGTTCGTCGGCGAGGTGCCCGCGCTCGGCGGTACGACCGCGCTGCTGCTTTTGGGCGTTTTCACGGTGGTCAACATCGCCGTACTCGTCCTGCGGAAAGACCCTGTCGAGCACAGCCACTTCAAGACTCCGACGTTTCTCCCCATTCTCGGCGCCGTGAGCTGCGGGTTCTTGACCACGCCGTTCACCGACCGCCCCAACGAGGAATACAAGGTCGCAGGCATCCTGCTCGCCATCGGCGTCGTGCTGTGGGCGATCACCTGGTACCTCAACAAGAAGACCGGCGCCGAGCCTGCGCAGCTGAAGCCGGAGGAGCTGACCGGCGACGGTCCGGTGAACTGAGCTACCCCGGTTCGAGCCCGTACCCTGATCCGATGCCCGAACTACACCCGTCCCTAGCTCCCGTCGCAGTCCTGCTCGGCACCTGGGCCGGTGAGGGCGCTGGCGAGTATCCGACGATCGACTCGTTCGGCTATCGCGAAGAGATCACCTTCGCTCACATCGGCAAGCCGTTTCTGATCTACAGCCAGAAGACCCGGGCTCTCGACGACGGCCGGCCGCTACACGCTGAGACGGGCTACGTCCGGGTCCCCGAGCCCGGTCGAATCGAACTTGTCCTCGCCCATCCAACCGGCGTCACAGAGATTGCGGAAGGCACGATCGCGGTGGCCGACGACGTTGTCGACATCGAACTGTCGGCAACCACGATCGGCCTCACGTCGTCAGCCAAATCGGTTACTGCCCTTGGTCGTTCGTTTCACATCGCGGGAGACGAGTTGACCTATACGTTGCGGCTCGGCGCCGTCGGACTGCCGCTGCAGCATCACCTCGCCGCGACACTGCGACGGTCGGTCTAACTGCCAGGCAGGTTCCAGCTCGCCGGTAGTTGGAAGTCGGCCTTGATCCGCGGGCCGGGCGGGAGTCCACGCAGCACCGCACTGATCCATGCCACCGCCGGTGGCCAGCCCGCGACCGCATTCACGACATGTTCGGGTAGCGGGATGGTGACGAAGCGTAGGTCGGCGCCGCGGTTCCAGTAGTCGTTGACCGTCGGCAACACCACGGCCGGCGGAATCAACTCGTCCCACATGCCGTGGAACCAGAACAGCGGGGTGTCGGGAATGTGCTTGCCGAGACTCTGCGCTTCGAGAACATCGACGACGCCAGGTGCGGTTTCGAGGGTCTTACCCGGCTGGAAGTAGTCGGATATCGGTCGGTACATGCCGGAAAGGGCAATCGTGTAGACGCAGCGACTTTCCATGTCCCGCAGGATCGTCCGACCTTCGGGAGTCAGCAGTTCCTCGGCATCGAACACGTCGGGGAACTCGCGTGACAACGACGCAAAACCCAGCCACATCGTGAAGTTGCTGATGCCGGTCAAACCTGGCTGCTGCAGCACCGCATACCGCGCTTGCGCTCGCAGATCGGCGGGAGTTCCGCCGAACGCGGTGCCGAGCAAGTTGACGTCCGGCGCATAGGTTGCACGTTGCTCTGCCGCACGAATCGAGCCCGAACCACCGCCCGAGTAGCCGTAGAGCGCGATTCCGGAGTTCGTCAGACCAAGCGTCGGATCGTTTTTCATGGCGCGAAGGCTGTCGAGCACCATCTTGCCCTCGTCCTGAGTATTGAACGTGTTGAACTGACCGTCGAAGTCGGGGATGTTGATCGCGAAGCCCTGCGCCAGCCACCCGACGACCAACGCTGCTTCCTTCATCGTGCCGGTCTGCAACGTGTACGACGGGTTGCACGCCGAATTCGTCGCATCGATCGCTTCCTGGAACGACACCACCGGGCGCGGACTCCCCTGCCACGGAATGCCGGGAGTGATCACCGACGTCGCCGTGGCAATGGGGTTGTCGCGTACGTCGTTGCTGCGGTAGAGCAACTGCTTCGTGTCGACCGGGAAAGGTATGCCGAGGACGCGGGTCTGCACATTGCGCGTGCGAATGATCTGCCCCGGAACGTAGGACCCGATATCCGAAGGCGTGTCGTACCAGGGGTCTTCGGACGGCGTCGGGATGGGCAGCAGATCGTAGAGATCGGGCTCTGTAGGCAGCTGCGGCAGTTGATTCTGATCCGGCGGGAAAGGTGGGTACGGCTCGGCGGCTGCGACGCCGACTCCCGACAACACGACAGCTACTGCCACTGCCATGGGCAACAGTGCCCATTTGGAAACCAACCCGAACCGTTTCCGAACCCCCGACATGTGCCCTCTTCTCGCCGTGCGCTTGCGGTCAGCCGACCGACGGCCAGTACATCAGTTCGACGCGAGGGGGGCCATCTGCATTTTTACAGAGTTTCTTGTCGAGACTTGTGCAACTCGCCATGCCCTAGATGTAGAACGCGCGCAGGTCTTTCTTCAGGATCTTTCCACTGGCGTTACGTGGGATGACGTCGATGTGTTCGACGCTTTTAGGCACCTTGTAGGACGCGAGACGCCCATGAGCGTGCGCGAGGATGTGGGCCACGAGTTCGTCGCGCGTGCGATCGGCAGCATTCTCGAGGACCAGAATCGCTTTGACCGACTCGCCCCACTTCTCGTCGGGTACGCCGATAACGGCAGCATCGAGCACGGCAGGATGCTCCAGCAGAACGCGTTCGACTTCAGGGCCGTACACATTCTCACCACCGGTGATGATCATGTCCTTGATCCGGTCTTCGACGTATAGATGACGGGTCTCGTCGATTCGTCCGATATCGCCAGTCCGCAGCCACCCCTCCGCTGTGAGTGTTTCGGCGGTGGCGTCGGCTCGATTGAGATAACCGGTCATGGTTTGCGCTGTGCGGAACCAGATCTCGCCCTGCGCGCCGAGGGGCACGTCGACTGTCGACTCGGGATCCACGACGCGTAACTCCACCCCGGGGATAGGAATACCGGCCGAGGTCAGCCATTCCGGATGATCGCTGTTGCGGTGGTCATCGGCAGATAGTGCGGCGGCAAGGCCGGATACTTCGGTCTGCCCGTACACCTGGATGAACTCGATTGTCGGCCAGGCCGCGAGAGCTCGTTGCAGGATAGGCAGCGGCATCGGGGCAGCGCCGTAGGCGAGGATTTTCATCGAAGCCATCGCGGCGGTTGCCGTGCCGCCTGCACCGAGCAGCGCGGTAATCACCGGCGGAACAAAGAACGCGTGTGTCGCGCCGCCTGCGAGCGCGCCGAGCAGCGAGTGCGGGTCTGGTTCGCGCAACAGCACAGTTTGCACGCCGGCGTGGATTCCCAGCAGGGCATAGCTCACTCCCCCGACATGGAAAAGCGGCATCGCGACAAGGTTCGAATCGCCGTCGGCAAATGTGATCACAGTGGACGCTGCGAGCGTATGTGCGATGAGCGCCCGTTGACTGAGGGTCACTCCCTTCGGACGTCCGGTGGTGCCGGAGCTGTACATGATCAAGCAGTCGTCCTCGGACTGAGCCTGATCTGTGGGGGCTTGCCAGCGTGCCGAGGCGAGGGTTTGCTCGTAGGTGTCGCGGTCGCCGCCGACCACGATTGTCCGCCGTATGGTCGGGAGGTCGTTGCGAATGCTATCGATCAAGGGCAGAAACTCCGCACCGACGACCAGGACCGCTGCCGCGGTGTCGTCGATCATGTAGGTCAGTTCATCCGCCGCAAGCCGCCAATTCAAAACGACGGTCGCAACGCCGATCGACGCGGCGCCGAGCATTATCTCGAGGCACGCTGGATGATTCTTGTCGAGGAACGCAACCCGGTCCCCTCGCGACAGACCGGCACCTTGCAGGGCCGCGGCCGCCGCACGGGCACGATCGCCGAGTTGGCTGAACGTGTATTCGCGATCTTCGTACTTCAGTGCTGTCGCATAAGGCATGGTCGTTGCCCAGCGACTGACGATGTCGGTCAGCAGGGTGGCGGTTGATGTGTTGGTCGTTGTCATCGGCGGGAAATCCTTCGCTGTGGTCCGTGCCGGAATCGTGTTCGATTGCTGTACTGCGCATTCGACTGGCTGACGGTCTTGATATTCAGCGTCCGAACATCAACACCATCAGCCGTTCGAAGAAGCGAGACCGCTTCACCGAATTGGGGAACATGGTCGGTTCATGGGTCAAAGCGAACCGTGTGGTCAGGATGGTGTGGGTGTCGCAGTACTTTCGGATGCCTTGCTTACCGTGGCGTCCCCCGAGGCCGGATTCGCGTGCGCCTGCGAACGGGGCTTCCTGTGCCAGGTAGCTCATGATCGCGTCGTTGATCCAGGTGTTGCCTGCGTCGAGACGACGAGCGAGTCGGTTCGCTTTGGCGATGTCGCGAGTGAAGATGCTCGACCCGAGCCCGTAGGGGCTGTCGTTCGCAAGACGCACTGCCTCTTCGTCGTTGCGCACCTTCATGATCGGCAGCAACGGCCCGAAAGTTTCCTGGGTCATGCAATCCATCGTGTGATCGACATCGACAAGCACTGTCGGTTCGAAAAAGCGGCCCACGCCCGGCCTACGATGCCCGCCGACGACTGCGCGCGCTCCCTTCGTCAGAGCATCGGCGACGTGAGCCTCGATGATCTCCAACTGCGGCGGGAAAGTGATTGCTCCGACGTCCACCGATCCATAGTCGGCTGGTTCCCCTTGGCGTAGCGCGGCGACCTTGTCGGCGACTTTGGCGACGAACTCGTCGTAGACCGGTTCTTCGACATAGACCCGCTCGATCGCCATACAAATTTGACCAGCGTTACGCATCGACCATTCGACGGCGACATTGACGGCGCGATCGATATTGGCATCGGCAAGCACGATCATCGGATCTTTGCCGCCGAGTTCGACCGAACATGGAATCAGCCGTTCGCCGCACGTCGCAGCGATCCGACGGCCGGTCCGGGTGGAGCCGGTGAACTGGATCATGTCCGCGGTGTCGACAAGGGCCGCACCAGTTTCCCCCGCCCCTGTCGCAACAAGCAGGACGTCGTCGGGGAACCCGACCTCGCGCGCACCCCGCACAACGAACTCGACTGCAAGCGGGGCGATTTCGCTCGGCTTGATGACGACGGTGTTGCCGGCCATCAGAGCCGGCAAAGCATCGCCGATGCTCAACGTCAGCGGATAGTTCCACGGTGCGATAACACCGACAACCCCGAGAGGACGGTGTCGTACGACTACCTTCTTGCCGAACACCAGCGGAGAATGGGTGCGCGGGGATTCGTCGGCAAGGTACTTGCGTGCATTCTTGGCCCAAAACCCCATCGAATCGGCGAGATAGAACAGTTCGGCAAGGAGAGCGTCCTCGCGGGTCTTCCCGTTTTCGGCGACGACGATGTCGACGATGCGTGCACGTTCGGCGACGAACCACTTGCGTAGCGCGCGGACGAGTCGTGCCCGATCCGCGAACCCGATTGCCTCCCAACGTGGTTGAGCTGCGCGCGCGCGGTCGACGAGTTGGGCGACCTCCTCGGCGGTCATGTTGTCCACGGTGCCGATGACTTTCCCAGTCGCGGGGTTGTCGATATCGATCGTCCGGCCAGTTGCGGCGGGTGTGCCGGTGGAAATGGTCATCGTGCACCCACTTCCGATACGCGCCCAACTGTGGTGGGCGGTGCGGCGCGGTCTGCCCGGACGAAGTCGGCGCACCGTTCACCGATCATGATGGCGGTCGCATTGGTGTTGCCGCGGATGATCGTCGGCATGACCGAGGCGTCGGCAATACGGAGATTGGCGACACCGTGGACTCGCAACTGCGGATCGACGACACCGTCTGCGGGACTGCCGATTCGGGCCGAGCACGACGGATGATAAGTGTGCTCGACGGAACTGCGGATCCAGGCGGCAATGTCGGCACGGGATTGGACTTCGACACCCGGGGTGATCTCGGCGCCCAAGACTTTGTGCGCAGGCGACGCGGCGGCGACGCGGCGCGCTAGTTCGACCGCTTCGACCATTTCTTCCATCTCCGAGTCCGTTGCGAGCATGTTGTACGTGACGGTGGGTTTGCGGGTCGGGTCGCTGGAGCGGATGCGGACTCGACCACGACTGTGCGGCGCGATGTAGGACATGGCGATCGTGGCTGCTGGGACGTCCCAGGCCATGGCGCCGTGGTTGTAGAAGAACGCGGGCGCGAAGAGGACTTGAAAATTCGGTGCCGCCAGAGAGGAATCCGTGCGCACATGACCGCCCGCTTCGGCGACGTTGCTCGCAAGTTTGCCGCGCCGACGCAGCAACCAATTCTTCAGATGTCGTGCATCTTCGGCGTCGAACAGCCCGATCTGACCCTCGCGGAGTTCGTAGGTCAGATAGACGAGCGGGTGCTCCATAAGATGCTCGCCGACAGCCGGTAGATCGACGATCGGCGCGACTCCAACAGATCGCAGGTGGTCGGCCGGGCCGATTCCTGAATGTTGCAGCAGTGCAGGGGTATTGAATGCGCCGGCAGCGAGAATCACCTCGCGAGCCGCTGAGATTCGCTCGACGTTGCCTTTACGATCGGTGACTTCGACACCCGTTGCTCGCCCGTCGTCGAGGACGATTTTGCGAACGAGGGTGTTGGTGCGGATCGTCAGGTTTCGGCGTCGCGACCGCAGGTACGCCTCCCGCGCGCTGAACCGTATGCCTCGTCGCTGGGTGACCTGGAATTGTCCGACGCCGTCCTGACTCGAGCCGTTGAAGTCATCGTTGACGGGAACGTGCAGGGCGTTCGCGGCGGCGTCGACCAGCGCCGAACTCACCGGGTCGATGTCACGGATGCGCGTCACATTCAACGGTCCGGCGCTGCCGTGATACTCGTCGTGAATGTGCTCGTTGCGTTCGGCCCGCGTGAAATAGGGCAGGACGTCGTCGTAGGACCAGCCCTCGGCGCCGTTTGCGGCCCACGTGTCGTAGTCGAGGCGATTGCCGCGGATGTAGATCATCGCGTTCATCGAGCTGCAACCGCCGAGCATCTTGCCGCGCGGGGAGAAGATCCGTCGTCCGTTGAGAGAGGACTCGGGTTCAGTCCAATAGTCCCAATCGAGCTTGGTGTGAAACTGCTTGGCAAAAGCCAAGGGAGCCTTCACTTCCAACTTCCGGTTGGACCCACCTGCCTCGATCAGCAACACCCGCATCGACCGGTCTTCACTCAACCGGGCAGCAACCGCACAGCCACCCGAACCCGCGCCTACCACGATGTAGTCGTATCTCTTGGACATCTATGCTCCCTGAAGTCTGTGAAACGAACCGGTTTGGCCGAGGGAGTCGTTCGCAACCTCGCCCGGTGCGGGTGCCGCCGAAACGACTCGAAACTCGTAGTCGTCCAGTGCGAACGTGCGCGACGCATGCCACGCTTCTCGCGCTGATGTCGGCCGGATGTAGGTGGTATCGCCGTGGTGGTCGTAGTAGTAGCTGTTGGCTGTCGCGCAGCTACCGAGTGCCCATACCGAGTGCGACATCCGTTCCCGCGCGAACTCCGTCCACCGATCCGCGGCCTCCTCGCGTACCTCGACGACGTCCGCGCCCCTACGACGGAACTCCTCGAGTACCCGGACGATGTGATTGGACGCTGTCTCCACCAGGTCGTGCCAGGTCCCACCGACCCAGCCGTAGGGTCCGAATATGGTGAAGTAATTCGGCAGCCCTGGCATGGACACACTTTCGTATGATCGGGCGCGGTGTTCGGCATAGAACGTGGCCAGGTCGAATCCGTCGCGGCCGCGCACCGGGGTTCGCCGATAGGCTGCCGGATCGGTAGCTGTCCTGAAACCTGTTGCGAGAATGAGTACATCGACTTCGCGTTCGATACCTGACACCGTTTCGACACCATGCGCTGTGATGCGCTTGATGGGGTCTGCAACCAGTTCCACGTTCGATCGGTTGAAGGTCCGCAGATAGGTGTTCGATGTGGCCGGTCGTTTGCATCCGAAGTCGTAGTCGGGGGTGAGCTTTCGGCGGGTGTCCGCGTCGCGCACCTGCGTGCGGTACCAGAATTCGCGGAGCACACGGGTGGCGCCGTGGTTGACCGTCGCCAGAGTTTCGTGGTTGACCGCGACGCCGATGAGGAGGATTTCCATCATGCGAGCCGCACTGTTACGAACCAGGCTCTGGACGGGCGGAACGGTCCGGAACAGCGCGGACGCAAGGGCTGGAGTTGTCATGTCCGGCTTGGGAGTGACCCAGATCGGCGTGCGTTGGTATACGTCCAGATGTGCGACTGCGTCGGCGATCTCGGGAATGATCTGCACTGCGCTGGCGCCGGTGCCGATGATCGCCACCCGCTTCCCGAAGAGTCCTACTCGATGATCCCAGGATGTCGAGCGCAGAATTGTTCCCTCGAAGTCGCCGATCCCCTCGATGGTGGGTGGCTTCGGCTCGATGAAGGGTCCGATCGCACTGATCACGAAACGGGCGGTCACTGGTCGGTCTGCGACTGTCAGCCGCCAGAGACTCTGGTCGTCGTCCCAGGCGCGTGCGGTGACCTCGCTGTTCAATCTGACGAGCCGGCGAATGTCGTACCGGTCCGCGCAATCGTCGACATACGACTTGACTTCGGCGCCCTTGGCGAACACGCGCGACCAGTCCGGCTTCAATGCGTACGAGAACTGATACCCCTGAGCCGGGACATCTACTCCGACACCCGGATAGGTGTTGTCGCGCCAGGTCCCGCCGATATCGGACGCCCGCTCGAATAACACAACATCGTGAATCCCGGCCCGCCGCAATGCAATAGCGGCACCGATGCCACTGAGTCCGGCACCGATGATCACCACTTCGTGATCGGGCCGCTCTGGTTTATCGGCCCTGTTCGTCACACTCACAAGCTCTCCGTCCTGACGCTGTCCGGGATGACAGTAGAACGAAATATCAGACTTGTCGATACAAATCGACTAATTAGTCTCGTTGACACTCCCCTCTCGGTTACCTAGATTCGCACCATGCAGCTCATTGCCGAAGAGGCCTTCGAATGAAAATCACAAGGCTCGTCGATGGAGCGATTCGCTCGGTCCTACGTCCAGGTGCTCGATCAGCCGCTGCCAAGCAGCGAGGTCCGGGACTGCTGCCCGGCCACGCGAAAGTCGTTGAGTCCGACGGCAAGCCGGTGGGTGTGTATTGCGATGCAGGCGGCCGCCTGCAGGCGGTCACCGCGATCTGCACGCACCTGGATTGGAAACTCGAATTCGATGTCGAGTCTCGAGCCTGGGCGTGCCCACGGCACGGAGCCAGGTTTGCAACCGACGGTGCCGTGCTCGCAGGTCCGGCCACAGACCCCTTGGCCGTTGTCCAACTTTCCGATCAGTTACGCAAGCGCTTGCAGCCGGATCCGCCCGAACTGCCTACGAACCATTAGCCGGATGTTCGATGCTCGGCACGGGCGCAGCGCCGATTCGAGAGATGATGAAGCTAGCCGCGTCGTCGAGCGCAGCACGGCTCTCGGGCAGCCAAGGAAACAATGTCGTGAAGGCGTGGATCTGGCCTTTCCAGATGCGCAGCGTGCATGGCACTCCTGCGGCATCGAGACGTGCGGCCATCAGTTCGGAATCGACGAACAAGACCTCCGAGTCGACGGCGATCAACAGGACCGGAGGAAGTCCGGACAGGGCCCCGTCCACGGGAGACGGCAACGCCTCCCCATTGGGCCCGGTTCCACCGCTACCGCCAACCGCGGCAAGCAATTTCGCAGGAAGGTAAGCATCGGAGTCGTTGTTCGGATGCGCGAGTTTCGTCGCACAGTCGAGGTCGAGCCAAGGCGAGAATCCGATCAAAGCTGCAGGTCCCCCCAACCCCGCCGCCGGAGCGGCCAGTGCGGTGGCGAACGCGAGGAATCCCCCTGCTGAATCACCCGCGATGACAATTCGCGCCGGATCGACCCCGCGGTTCACGAGCCAGCGGTAGGCCATGACGCAGTCTTCTACCGAGCCCGAGATCGGCGCATCCGGCAGCTGACGGTAGGCGACGTGCATCACCGCCAAACCGGTTCGACGAGCGATCGCGGCAACGACCGGTCGGTGCGAATTCAGCCCGCCGACTAGAAATGCGCCTCCGTGGAGATACAGCACGGCACCTCGTCGAAGATCCATCGGGCCGGTCGAGGGCCGGACGATCTCGGCATCGAAGCGCGCCAGGCATACCTTCTCTACGGTCACACCAGACGGCGGCGGCAGCACTTTCGCCGCACTCTCCACCGTGGCCGCGAGGACAACAGGCCAACCATTGACCGGAATACGTTGCAGCACAGGACGAACGACGAGCCGAAAGGTGGCGTGCACTGCCTGCGATTGCAAACTCGGCGCGGTACTGACAAGCGGCTGTGTGCTCACACGTTCTCCATTTCGAACCCTTAGCGGACAGGGACGACGCTACTGACGACAGAAGTCACATGCGAGACTAATCGACATATTCGTCTCGTTGACACCACGACGATTCCGGCTTATGTTGACGACATGCCAATGATCAGAGAACCAATCCGTTGCGAGGACGAAGGATTCTTCGGCCCCGATTCCATCTCGTGGCGCATCAGCGGCCCGACGATCTTTCCCGGCGTCGTGGGCACTGGTGCGTACTTCTTCCTCAATCCCTGGCTCGCGAACATCGGTGTTTCCAACTCGACAGGCGCTACCGACCCGTGGAAGCGGATCGTGTTGACCGCGGAGTACATGTTCGCCATCTACTTCGGCGACCGTGCCACCGCGCAACACGCCGCCGACCTCGTCAACCAGATGCACGACCATGTCAAAGGCACCTGGGGTCCAACCGGCGATCGGGTGCACTGCGCATCCGAGCCGCGGAACCTTATGTGGTTGTTGATTCCGTACGGCCAAGCCGCGTTGGACGCATACGACGCATATGGACCGCGGCGACTCACCGCCGAAGAACGCGACCGCTACTGGCGAGAGGAATCGACGATCGTCGGTGACCTCAATCGAATTCCGCGCGAGCTGATGCCGCAGTCGCAAGCCGAAGTCGACGCCTACCTGGAGACGGAACGGGCAAACCTGGCGTTGACCGAGGTCGGGCTCTATGTCTACAACGTTTTCGCTCCGAAGCCCACCACCGGTGTCGTACCCGCACTGATGGCGTTGCCGATGCGGATAGTGCTGGCGACCGGCCTCGCGATAACACCGAATTACTTGGTCCGGCTCTACGGCATGGTCCCGTATCCGGCCGCGATCAAGACCGCGATCAGGATCACGCACCGCCCGCTGTTCGCGGCCTTGACAGCCACGCCCGGGTTGCGTGACGCCATTCCTCTTTCAGTGAGCGCGCCGGTGCGCACGCTGGTGCGACAGGCACGAGCGGCTGCACGGACAGGGAGGTACGACCCTGTGACTACGGACAGCGCAGGACCCCTTCCCGTGGTCGACCGGGTCTCGCTCTGACATTCTCGGTACGACGCAGAGACGCGCCGCGGTGGCGATCCGGACCCGCGTGACAAAGATACGGTATTGTCCCACCATCGGGAGGGTCCCGGTGCTGATCCGACTATTCCGTGTCGGCTCGAGGCAGTTGAGGGGTTTGAGTCGTGGCTTCGTCGTACCCGGTCGAAAAACCTGACGCACCATCGACCCAAGACAGCTCCGAAGAAGTGACCGCACGAATCCTTGCAGCCGCCCAGAAGGAATTCGAGCTCGTCGGGATTCGGCGCAGCAGCATGAGTGACGTCGCGCGGCGGGCCGGTATATCGCGTGCCGCGGTCTATCGCAGGTATCCCGGCAAGGATTCCCTGGTGAAGGCGGTTGCCGGACGCGAAATGTTGGCGGTACTCGCGCGAGTTGCGGCTACGGTATCGGTCGCTCCCGATGCCGCCGGCACCGTGGTGCAGCTTGCGGTCGCCAGCGCCCGCGAACTACGCAGCAACCCGCTCCTTCTCAAGCTGCTGGAGACCGAGCCGGAAGAGTTGTACAACTATGGCGCGACCAGTGGAGATACTTCACTGCCTATCGTCCGAATGTTCATCGTGCAATACCTGCAGTCGCTGCGCGATCGCGACCGGCTCCTGCCAGAGGCCGACTTGGCCATGGCGGCAGAGATCATGATTCGACTGGCGACTACCCAGTTGCTCATGCCCGGCGGACTCATGCCGTTTCGGGATGACGCAGGAGTGGCCGAGTTCGCGCGTCGATACTTCGTTCCCCTCGTTGTTCGGGAAATACCCGCGACCGCGTAAGACTCTTGCCTTGGCTGCACCTCCCGCAGTGAGCGCGTACCGACAGCGTTGCTCGATCCAGCTCGAGACTCGTGACAGCAATACCGCGCCGAAGTCAGGTCCGTCTCTTATGCAAGCACCCGAGCACCACTCGGTATTTCTATAGAGACAACTGGACTAATTCGTCTCGTTGTTGACTTACGCGATCAACGCGCCTAAGTTGATCGAAAGGTCCAAGCGCACGTAGCTCAGGCCGATTCACATCGCCGCACACTCGCAATCGCCGCACTGGCACAGACAACAACCCGACATTCGCACGGGTCGGAGTGGAGAAAACGAAATGGTGGAGATTCGGACAACCGGAATCATCCAGCGGCCGGCGGCAGACGTGTTCGCCTACCTCGCCGACTACCGGCGGATGCACGAATGGGTCTTCGGCCTCACAACTGTCGAACCTGTCGGCCAATCCGATTACGGCCTCGGCGCCATCTTCGAAGGCTCGGTCGACCTGGGCCCCAAGACGCTCAGTTCCACGGCGCGCATCAGTGATTGGGAACAGGATCGCCGCATTTCGCTCGATTCGTTGTCCGGCTTCGAGTTCATCGCAACCATGCGACTCGACCAGGAGACGCCCGATCGGACCGCTCTCGACTTCGAACTGCGCTACGCAGAGTCGGGCGGGGTTGCAGCCAAGGCATTCGCCCGAACCATCGAGCCGCTACTCGCGCTTGCCGCCCGGGTCACGACAACCAAGTTGTGCGAAGCATGCGTACTCGCGACAGCGCAACCGCCGTCAGCAACTGCGTAATCCGAACTGCCAGAAGGTTTTCAGAGAAGAAGGTCAAGTCATGGTGTCCGTCGCACCCCCGATTGCACAGGAGAAGTCACCGTCGCCGGTGCAGATCGTCCGCAAGAACTTCTCCGAGACTTTCGCCTCGAGCCTGAAGACATTCGGTCGCACCATCGGTGTCGGTTTCGAGTCGGTGAGCGGCGCTGCCAGCGACATCGTCCGGCTCCGGTTCCAATACCGAGAGATGTTGCATCAGTGCTGGTACCTCATCACCGTCACTGCCATCCCTGCGATCCTGATGGCGATCCCCTTTGGAGTCATCGTGACGCTGCAGGTCGGAAACTTGATCCACCAGCTCGGCGCAGATTCGCTGCTCGGCGCGGCAGGAGGCCTCGGGGTCATCAAGCAGGGGGCGCCGATGGCGACCGGATTGCTGTTGGGTGGCGCGGGCGCTGCAGCCATCGCCGCGGATCTGGGTGCGCGGACGATTCGTGAAGAAATCGATGCCATGAAGACGATGGGTATCAGCCCGGTACACCGGCTGGTTATTCCGCGGATGGTCGCGATGGTATTCGTCGCACCGTTGTTGAACGTTCTGATCATTTTCGTCGGGGTCGTCGCCGGATATGCCGTGGCCATCGGTGCCCAAGGCGTGACAGCCGGTAGCTACTGGCAGACCTTCGGTTCCTTCACCACGGTCACAGACGTGTGGCTGTCACTGATGAAATCGATCATCTTCGGGTTCCTGGTCGTGATCATCGCCTGTCAGCGTGGGCTAGAGGCCAAAGGCGGTCCCCGCGGGGTGGCCGACAGCGTGAATGCTGCTGTTGTCCTATCGGTGGTGTCGATCGTCGTTGTGAATCTTGTGATCACGCAGATCTCGACAATGTTCCTGCCCACAAGGTTGGCATGATGAGCGCATCGACTTACGCCCCGAAGGGCCTCGGCTGGGCGTACCGCTTTGCCGCATCGCGCGGTCGGCTGACCGCTCCGTTCGAAACCATCGGCTACGTGCTCAGCTTCGCCTGGCAGGCCATCTCGGCAATTCCGTTGACGCTCAGGAAGTATCGCGCTGAAACGCTGCGCACGATAACCGATATGACGTGGGGTCGCGGTTCGCTCATCGTCGGTGGCGGAACTGTACCGATGCTGATCGTGCTCGGCATGGTGATGGGCGCTTCGGTCGGTATCGAATCCTTCGCCACCCTCGACATGATCGGGCTTGGACCGGTCACCGGTGTCGTCTCCGCATTCGCCAACACCCGCGAACTCGCCCCGATTGCCGCCGGAATCGGCTTCGCCGCCCAGGCGGGCTGCCGAATGACGGCCCAGATCGGGTCTATGCGGATCTCGGAGGAAATCGACGCGCTGGAAGCACTTGGCCTGCGGTCCATCCCGTTCGTCGTCACGACGAAAGTGATTGCCGGCGCGGTCGCGATAGTACCGACGTTCCTGATCGCCTTGATCTTGAGCTATGCGTCTTGCAGCGCGGTGATCGTTGTGTTTCATGGACAAGCCGGCGGCGTCTACGACCACTATTTCTTCCAGTTCGTGAGCGGTTGGGATGTGACCGCGGCGGTGATCAAGATCCTGATCTTCGGTATCGCAGTCATCTTGATCCACTGCTACCAGGGGTTTGTAGCCACAGGTGGTCCCGAAGGTGTGGGAATTGCGTCCGGCCGCGCCGTCCGAGCCAGCTTTGTTGCCATCATCGCCCTCGACATGTTGCTCAGCATCGCACTGTGGGGCTTCAACTCGTCGATCAGTTTCACGGGATAAGCGCGATGCCCAAGTACGGCTTGCCTGGACTCTCGGTCGACAAACGTCGTTCCACTCGTATCGGTCTCGCCGCAGCCTGCCTCGTAGCGCTCCTGGTGGTCGCGTTGTTCGTCGTCGACCGACTCCGCGGCGACGATCGATTGCAAGTTGTCTTACGGACCGAACAAATCGGTGACGGCATCGTCGACGGTACCCAAGTCCGTCTCGACGGAGTAGCCGTCGGCGAGATCGAGACTATCGAAAATGCGGCCGACGGTCAGCAGCTGATCACATTGCGGCTCAACCAGGCTCAACTGTTCGGGGTCACCGACACCCTCGATGTCGACTACGCGCCGTCGAACCTGTTCGGTATCAGCGAAATCGAACTTCGACGCGGATCCGGCGGCACGCCCCTACAAAACGCTGACCTGATCGACCTGACCGGAGCCAACGCAGAACGGGTCCAGGACGTCACCATGGGCAACCTGCTCCGCGCGGTCACCCGCACCGCCACCGATGTGTTGACCCCAGAACTCACCGACACCTTGACATCACTTGCCAGTGATCTGGAAGCGTTCACTCCGCTACTGGAGGCAATCGTCACCACCGGACGCAACGTCGCCGACACCCAGCGCTACGCTGCCTCGTTCCTGTTGGGGCAGTTCGGGTCCGCCCTCACCGGGGCTGCACCGATGGTCGGCGGCACCATCCAACTACTCGACACGCTCACCAACCTCGAGATTCTGAAAACCGACCGTGCGAAGTTCGACCAAGTTCTGCAGATAACCATTCAACAGCTGTTCCCCGGTATTTCCGACTTGCTCTTCACTGCCGAGAACTATTTCGCCGGATACGCCGACATGCTGCCGCCCGCCCTGGACGCTGCCGCACGGATGGTGCCGACCCCGCAGCTGTCGAGTACGCAACTGCGCGAACTGCTCGACCGGCTTGACGCTTCTTTCACCGATACCCCCGACGGTCCGATGCTCGACCTCGCGCTCGACCTGAGAGGCGTTCCGGCACTGTCGGTCCCCTTGCTAGGGGCCAACCCGCTACTGGGAGGGGAACGATGAAATCGCTGTTCGCCGTGACCTGGAAACTGACGTTATTCGTCGCCGTGATCGCTGTACTTCTCACGTTCATCATCGCCGCGATCAAGCGGCCCGTGGCCGGCGACACCCACAGCTATACAGCAGTTTTCACCGACGCGAACGGACTCAAGACCGGTGACGACGTGCGGATGTACGGGGTTCAGGTCGGCAAGGTCCAAACGATCCGTCTCGACGACAACCAGGCCAGCGTTGGACTCACCGTGCAAGACGATCGGTCGGTCTACGACACGAGTACGCTCGCCATTCGCTATCAAAATCTGACCGGCCAGCGCTATGTCGACATCCAACAACCGCAGCAACCTGGCACCGAGATCGGCGCAGGAACGACGATCGGCACCGACGCGACCATCGCGTCCTTCGACATCACCGCACTGTTCAACGGCCTCGAGCCGGTGCTCGCCGAATTCTCACCTGGCGCACTGAACCAGTTTGCCGAGAGCCTGCTGGCGGTGATCGACGGAAACGGTAGCGGCATCGGTCCGGCGTTGGACGCGATCGAAACACTGAGCAAATACGTAAGCGATCGGCAAAGCGTGATTTCGGCCTTCGTTGCCAATCTGAAGCAGATCTCCGAGCAGATCGGCGGGCGTTCGCCTCAGCTGATCACTTTGATCAACGGGATCACCCAGGTCTTCATCACCCTGCAGGAGAATTTCGACGGCGTGGTCGATTTTGCGATGACTGCGCCACCCGTTCTCACACCGCTGAACAGCCTGCTTGCCACTGTCGGACTCACCCCGGACACAAATCCCGACCTCGACAACATAGTCGGGTTGCTCTTCCCAGATCCGGATCACGCCGTCGAAGTTCTCGGTCGGATACCTTCGCTGCTGCAGTCGCTGAATGCGCTGGTCCCCGACACAGGCCCCGGGGTGAACCTCGCCTGTTCGAACGGGAACGCGACCGCTCCCGGACCGCTGCAGGTACTCATCGCCGGTCAGAGGATTTCGCTATGCAACAAGTGAAGACAAAGGCGCGCAATTGGTTTCAGCTCGCCGCAAATCGGCCGATACCAACCGAGAAACAGTCTGCACGCGCGCAGTTCCGCTTGGGGATCGTAGGTGCTGCACTTGTGGTGCTCGCGCTGATCGGCGCCGGCGTGTTGTATGCGCTGCCACTTGGAAAAGCAACGTACACCGCCGAACTGGCCGAGGCCGGCTCGGTCAAGGTCGGTGACGATATTCGGGTCGCCGGCATCCCGGTCGGAACAGTGACCTCCATCGACCTCCACTCCAACAGCGTGACAATGTCGTTCACCGTCGACGACGACGTCTTCGTCGGCGACGAAACAACTCTCGATATTCGGATGCTCACCATCGTGGGGGGCCATTACGTGGCCCTTTTTCCCGCTGGCGAGTCACCGCTCGACGACTCTGTCATTCCGCCCGACCGAACCCGGCTGCCATACAACCTGGCGCGAGCATTCCAGGATGCGGCCCAACCGATCCGCGACGTCGACGGCAACACGCTGCGCCAGAACTTCGCCGCGTTGCAGACGTCCCTCGATGGAAGTCCCGACGGTTTGCGCCGGGCGGGCAACGCAATCGATTCTCTCGTCGATATCCTCGTCGAACAGAACGACGACGTCTCGCGCACACTCGCGATCGCCGACGAGTATATGAGCGCTATCAACGGTTCGAAATCACTACTCGGAGAACTGATCCGGCGGATCAGCATCCTAGAAACAATCGTAATCGACAAGCGGGCCGAAATTCAGGAAGCTCTACGCGTCACCGACGAAGCTCTGTCGCGACTGGCAGTGCTCGGGCCTCACTGGGAAACCACGCTGAAACCGATGGCCCAGAAGCTGTCAGCCGCCATCCCCGAGCTGCAGCGCCTCACCGAGAAGCTCAGCGGCGCAGTGGATTCTGTCCGAAATTTGCTCGGTCGATTGCAACCGTTGGCTACCCCCGACGGCCTCGTCGTCGACCAATCGTCTTCGACCATCACCGCACCGGCACTATGTGTCCCCGTCCCTGGCAAGGCGTGCTGATGAATCGAATACTCGCTTCGCGCGGATTTATGTCGATCACAGGCGTCTTCGTCATGGGCGCGCTGGTCCTCGTCGGCTACTTCATCGCGTTCGATCCCGCGAAGAAGATGCAGAGCTACTGCGCAATAGTGCCCGACTCCATCGGCCTCTACACCGGCAACCATGTGACGATGCTCGGCGTGGCCGTCGGCACGGTGACCGATGTCCAACCGCAAAAGGATTCAGTGCGAGTCGATTTCGACGTCGACGCCGACTACCCCCTGCGCGGCGCAGTCTCTGCCACCACGGTCTCGGACACCCTGGTCGCCGACCGCAATCTCGCCGTGCTCGGGGAAGGTGAAGCAACCGAGTGGAATCCGGACGAGTGCATCACACGAACACTCACGCCGAAGAGTATGACCCAAACACTGAACGCACTCGGCAACCTCGCCGACCAACTCAACGGCGGCGAAAACCCAGTGGACGCCGACCGCATCAATGACGGCATCAGCGCCGTGGACAAAGCCATCGCCGGTACCGGCCCGCGCATCAACGAACTGATCAAAAAGCTCGGGGTCGCACTGAATTCGCCCGATGCGGCAATCGGGCATATCGGGGACCTGATAGACGTGCTGAACGAGTTGTCGGCAAGTGTGTCCACCGGGTGGGGTGACATCAAGACAATGCTGGTCCCGTTCGCGGGCGTGCTCGACTACGTCAACGAGCAGGTGTGGTTGCCCATCGCAGGCATCATCGATTCGCTGCGAGTGCTCATTCCCGTTCTCAACGACATCACCACCATGTTCGGCGAACCGATCCTGCAGGTGCTCGACGCCACCGTGCCGGTCGTCAAATTCATCGGCGCCAACGTCGGGACACTACAGGAGATCATCACCATGATCCCACCGATCGTCACCGCCTTCTCACAGTCGACAAATCCGCAGACCGGTGCACCAGCACTGACCTACGCACCGCCGAAAGTTGCTATCCCACAATCGAATGCGCACGAAGTCTGCGCGGCCGTGAATGTGATCTCACCTGGCCGGTGCGCCTCGGCCGACGACGGTCTGGCAACCGTGGACCTGCTTTCCGTCGTGCTCGGATCGGCGGGTACGCCATGAGACGAAGTCGAGGACACATCGTGGCCGCCGTGCTGCTCGCGGCAGTGCTGTCGGTCGGCGGGTGCGCGTTCGATCCGTCGTCGGTTCCGCTGCCAGGCACCACCGTGTCAGGGCAGACGTATCGAATCCACATCGAGTTCGCGAACGCGCTCAACCTTCCGGCGCGAGCGAAAGTCGCATCGAACGGTATCCAGATCGGGTCGCTGCGATCCGTGCGACTCGTCGATCCGTCCGAAAGTCGAGAGGGTTACGTCGTCGCCGACGTCGACATCTCCGAGTCGGTGAAACTGCCGACCAACACATCCGCACAGCTTCGGCAAGCCACGGTTCTCGGCGATATCTACATTGCTCTGGTCACTCCATCGGACGGCTACGACACGCCCATTCCACCCGACGGCACGATTGGTCTTGCGCAATCCCAACCCGCACTACAGATCGAAGACGCCATGGCAGGGATCGCGACCTTCGTCGGCGGCGGCGCCTTCGACCAAGCCCAAGACATCATCAACCGGATGAATTCCGTTCTCCCACAAGATCCGAACGATACCGCGCGAATTTCGAGTGTCCTCGGCGCAAACTTCATCGACGTGTCGGAAAACCTGAACCAAGTCGATGCACTGTTGGACGGAATGACCGCGGACGCCGCAGTCGTTTCGGACAACGGACCTGCGCTGAGCCAACTACTCACCGACGAGGGGGCAGCACAGGCGGTCAACTCGATGAACTCCCTCGTCGCGACCCTTGATCTGTTCGGCGCACTGGGAACGGTCGCACACTCCTTGGAATGGTTGACACCACTGTTCACCTCCGCCGATGCCGCAGCAAAAGCCTTCGTGCCGTTGGCATTTACCAGTCGCCCGCTCGACCTGACCGCTCCGTCGAACCTGAACAGACTGGTGGACTTAATTCGCGACAAGCTCATACCGTTCGTCGAACATGGCCCGAAGCTCAACATCGTCGACGTGAATACGACACCCACGACCGCAGCGTCACCGGCTGTAGCGACCGACGAGCAAGTCGCTCGCATAATTGCCACACTGCGCATGATCGGAGCGGTCCGATGACAACCAAACTCGGTTCGATCATTTCACTGACCGCACTAGCCACCGTATTGATCGTCGGGCTCGGCTATCTCACGTTCGGCGTCGTGCGCGTGGAATGGTTCAAGGACTACACGACCGCGACCATGGTATTGACCAATTCGGGCAGCCTGGGTCCGGACTCCCCCGTGTTGCTTTCCGGCGTCGAGGTCGGCGACGTGACGTCGATCGACAATGTTGCCGATGGGGTCCGAGTGGAGTTCCGCGTCGAGGACAAGTTCGACATACCGATCGCAAGTACGGTTCTCATCGAAAATCTGTCCGCCCTCGGTGAACCATACGTCCAGTTCACGCCGACCACAGGCGACGGGCCATACCTGCAGAGCGGCCAACAGATCGACACCCGCACGATCCAGATGCCGCTGTCCATCCCCGATGTCGCCAGCACCGTGACCAACCTGATGAATCAACTCGACCCAGAAGCCATCAGCTCCATCGTCGACACGTTCAGCCAGGCCCTGGCCGGTCTCGAAAACGTCGTTCCCGATCTGGCACGGTCGACCTCGTTGTTGGCAGCGACGATCCTGAGCCGCACACCCGAGGTGCGCGGTTTGCTGACCGACTTGCAGGCGATCGGCTCCGACATGGAGTGGACAGGTCCTTCGATGGCGTCGGCCGGGCCGTTGTGGGCGGACTTCGGCGTCAAGGTGGAGATGGTGGTCGAATCCCTCGCCAAGTTCGTCCGGCTGCCAGGCGTGCCGGACAGCTACATCACGGGCAACGGCATCGTCCCATTCCTGCCCAAACTGACCGCATATTTCGAAGAGGTCGGACCCGATCTCGAAGTGTTGGTACCAGTCATCCAGCCGCTCGCTGCGACCGCCACCGCCTCGATACCGGCCATCGATCTCAGCAGCCTGATCGCGCAGGCACTCAGCACGACCGCCGACGACGGCGCGATCCATCTGCAAATCAACGTCAAATAGACCCGACAGACACTCGAGACGACTTCAGTTGGAGTAGACATGGCAACGGCAGCCCCAGAGAAGACCGAGGATCAGATGACCAACGAAGGCGACGAAAGCCCCTCCGCTACAAAGGAATCACGGAAACCAGCGACACTGTCGATTCGCAGATCCACTGCTGCCCTCAGCGCCGTCATCGTCGCCCTCGTTGTTGCACTCGCTGTTGCCGGTGGCATGCTGTGGTCGGCCAAAAGCGACCTACGCAACCGCGATGCCAAATCCTCCGACGACCAGCACGCCGAACAAGTGGCTACCGACTACGCCATCGGGGCATCCAACATCGACTACAAGGATGCCGACGCGTGGCTCCTCAGGCTCAAGGCAGGTACAACGCCGGAACTGGCGAACAAATTCGACGCCACCGGACCAAAACTGCAAGAACTGTTGATACCGCTGCAGTGGACCTCCAGTGCAGCCCCCATCGAGGCCGCCATCGCCTCCGAGACCGGCGGCATCTATGTCGTGAACGTCTTCCTCAACGTCACCTCCACAAGCGCACAAACTCCGAGTGGCGCGCAAACTACGGTCACCTACAACGTGACCGTCGACAGGAACAACGACTGGAAGATCACCGACGTCGGCGGCATGGACGGCGCATTGCCAGGAAAGTAGCGCGCCAGTGACACGTATCTGGAGTCGAGCGAGGGTGGTCAGCCCACACAACGCCTGCTAGGTTCACGGTACCGGCGGTACTGCATTCATGCCCGCCGGAGACGTATTCGACAACGGTGTTGGAAGGTCTCGTGACGGGAACAAGTCGCAGCTCAGGGGTCAGCGCAGGTGGCACTGCCGAACTGCTAGATCGACATTCGGCGGTGGTCGGTCTGGCGGCCCGAGCACGCGCGCTGGTCGAAGAATTCACAACCGAAGCCGCGCCGTTCGACCGCGTGCCACGCGCACTGCTCGACGCCGACTTCGTCCCAGCGGCCCATCTGAACGTGACGCTATTTTTCCGGAGCTGGCTAGAGGGGTGCGAGCCGTCCGACGTCGACACCCGCCCACTGGTCGACCGTGCGGTCTCGCTTATGCGCGACGGCATGCCCCTGCACGATGTACTCGAGAACTATCGGGTCGGCGTCTTCTTTCTGTGGTCCCAGCTGGCAAGCAGCGCCTCACAAGCGGAACAACCGCTGCTGAGCGAAGTGGGTCTGCCGTTGACCAAATACCTCTCCCTCGTGATGGCCCGCATCGCAAGTGCATGTGTGGAGGAAGCCCGCACCCGGCCGTGGGACGAGCTGGAGCGTCGACGCGGCATCCTCGACGCGCTGCTCGCGGGCCGCGATCCCGCTGCGTGGACCAACGGCGAGCCCGCCGAGGTTGGGGAATCCTTTCTCGTCGCCGTCGTACGACTAGGCGAACCCAGCCCGGGCACACTCACCGAATTGCGCCACCGGATTCACGACCTACCCGGCTCGCTCCTTCGTCGCGATGTCGGCGGCTGGACAGCATTGATCCCTGTCGAGCCCGCTGCCGACAGTGCCGCGGCGACAGCGGAACTCGCCGCGCGGCTAGGACCGCGAGCAGCGGATGGCACGCCGCCGTCTCTGTGGGTCGGGGTCTCGCACGCATCGACGCACACCGCCGTGCCCGCATCCTTCGCCGAAGCAAGGGTGGTCGCGGAACTGGGTCGCTGTCTCGCGCGTGAAGAAATCGTGTGCCGTCGGCAAGACCTGCGCTTCGAGTACGCAGTCGCCGTGGACAGCTCGGCCCGCCACGAACTGGCCTCGGTGCTGCAACCACTCGCCGACCAACCCGTTCTCGCACAGACTCTCGACGCGTTCTTCACCAACGATTGCAACCAGAACGCAGCAGCACGGATCCTGTGCGTCCACCGGAACACCGTCACCTACCGCTTACTCAGAATCGGCGAACTCACCGGTTACGACCCCCAGCATCCAGCCGAGGCCATGACGCTGTCCGCCGCCCGAATTGCGGCATTGCTGGAATCGAAATCGTTCGCTGCCTGATCGTTCGACCGAAGCCGCTGCGGCTCAGTACTCCTCGGGCAGCACCGAGAACATGTCGCGGGTGACCGCAACGGCATTGTCGGAGCTACCGCCCTTCACAACCAGCGTCGCGAACGCGATGTCACCTCGGTAACCGACGAACCAGGCATGCGATCCGCCTTCGACCTCGGCTTCTCCGGTCTTGCCGTACACCTCTCCCTGGTCGGCGATCCGGGTCGCGGTGCCGCTCGTGACGACCAGACGCATCATTCCGCGCAGCCCGTCCACCATCGCAGGGGTGATGACCGGAGGGTTCCCTTCGACCTTCGTGTCGAAGCCCGAGATGAGCTGCGGAACCGGCGTCGAACCGCGCGCGACCGTTGCAGCCGCCAACGCCATCCCGAACGGGCTGACGACAACCTTGCCCTGACCGAACCCGTCTTCGGTTCGCTGCACGAGGTCGTCCGCGGGTGGCACCGACCCGGAATCGGTCGGCAGACCCTCGACGTCGTAGGTCGGGCCGATGCCGAGTTCCGCTGCAGCCACATTCAGAGCGTCAGGCTGCATCTCGCTGGCCAGTTTGGCGAAGGAGGTGTTGCACGAGCGCGCGAACGCCGTCGCCATCGGGACCGAGCCCAAGGCGAATTCGTTGTAGTTGGGGATGCTGCGTTCGCCGATCACGATGCGTCCTGGACACGGCACCGAGGTGTCCGGCGTCGCGAGACCACCGTCGATCGCGGCGCCGGCAGTGATGATCTTGAACGTCGAACCCGGCGGATACAGGCCGGTCGTCGCAACAGGGCCATCTCGGTCCGCAGCCTTGTTCTGCGCGACCGCGAGCAGGGCACCCGTCGACGGCTGCACCACGACCATCATCGTCTGCTCGACGCGCCGATCGACAGCCTCCTGGGCTGCCCGCTGGATCGGGCGATCGAGGCTGATCGAAAACGACCCGACCGGCTGCGGCGCCGTTTCGGTCAGCACGTCGGTGTCCACGCCGTTCGCGTTGATCGTGACGACACTCCACCCGGCCTTGCCGTCGACGTCGTCGATGATCGTCTTCTTGACCTGGCTGATGAGGTCGGGCGCAAAATCGCGTTCGGTCGCAACCAGATCCGCTTCGTCGCTCGTCGTCACGCCTGGCATGGTGGAAAGGACCATCGAGACTTGATCGAAGTCGTCCTGCTTGAGCGTCGCGACCTGATAGTCGCCCTTCACCGCCGTTGCGGATTCGACGATCGACTGAGCGGTGATGGTCGAATCGAAGCGGCCGAGTGCCGCCGCGAGCGAATTGGCGACCGCAACGACGTTCCCCGACTTCGCCGCATTCAACCTGATGCGATGAACGACGCCGGGCACAAGCACGTCGGATCCGGAATGCTCGTTGACCCGCGCCCGCGGTGCCGCCGTCGAGCGCAAAGCCATCCGCTGGGTGTCCCCTAGCTCGGGATGGACGTCGGTCGAACTCCACCGCACCGCCCACTCGCCGTCGCGCCTGCCCATCTGCAACTGCCCCGAGTAGGTCCAGACCCGATTCTTCGGCAGGTGCCACTCGTAGGTGTAGTCGACGGTCGCCGTGTCGCCGTTGATCCGAGCCGACCCGGTCGTCGCGGTCATGGACTCGGCCTGCAGGTCGTTCCACGTTGCCGTGAGCACCTCGAATGCCTTCTGTGGCTGGTCGGTGGCGCCGGCAGCTGCCGCTACGTCGCGCTCGGCGAATGCGTCGACGAAGCTGTCCGCAGCGGGTGAGGGACCGGCCGGCTTCGGGGTGCACGAGGCGACCCCGACAGCCAGTGCGGACACCGCGACAGTCACGACAACGCGCGCGACGAGCGACGTACGAAACCGGCGGATAGTCATCGGACACATCGTAATTCGCTCGTAGGCCACAGCCGGGGAGGCTGGCCGTCGATCAGTCGAGCAGTACGGTCGAAAAGGTGCCGACCTGTGTGAAGCCGATACGTTCGTAGGCGCGGCGGGCGGGCCGGTTGTAGTCGTTGACGTAGAGGCTCGCCGTTCTGCCCGACGCAACGATCATGTTGGCG
Source organism: Antrihabitans stalagmiti (assembly GCF_016482825.1). Lineage (GTDB taxonomy): Bacteria > Actinomycetota > Actinomycetes > Mycobacteriales > Mycobacteriaceae > Antrihabitans > Antrihabitans stalagmiti. The sequence goes on from NZ_JAEMNV010000010.1 coordinate 62,709, forward strand.
ACAGCTGCGGTACCGGCCGCGCCGAGTCCACGGCCGCGGCGCGCGGGATGCACCCACACTCCCTGGATCTGTCCGACCGAGCGGGACAGCGCCCCGACCTCTGCCTTGAAAACGACTTCGCCGTCCTCGAACCGTGCCCATGCGCGGCCCGTCGCGATCAGATTTGCGACGCGACGCCGATAACTCGTGCCGCCGTCGGTGGATCGCGGATCGACGCCGACCTCTTCGATGAACATGTCGATCGCGGCCGTCAGGTAGCGGTCGAGTTCACCGAGGGTCGCTGCTCGTACGTGCGGATCGGCGTCGATCACCGCGGGTTGCGCGATGGCGAGCAGAGGTTGGTCGGGACGCAGTTCCCTGGCTGGGCCCCACTCTCCGACGAGCATGTCCCACAGCGGAAGCGCGAGTTCGCGGCGTCCGACGATCGAGGAACACATCCGCGGGCTACGGCTGGCACGGTCGGCAAATGCCCGAAGGTCTTCCGAATTGCCCAGCAGTGGAACAAGATTGGCACCGGTGTAGCACAGCGATTCGGCGGGTCCGCCGCGACTCCACAGCTCACCCGGAAATGCTCCAGGGTTGAGCCCGAACTCCTGGATGCGAGCGGCAACCATGCAGGACGCGACGGGATCACTGTCGAGCACCCGCAGGACATGAGCGACATCGCGACTGCCCAGTTGCCGCGCACCGAGCACTTTCAACACGGCGGGCATCCCCGGCACGGATCGGACACATGTCCAGCGTGCCACGAACCAGCCGTATTGGGAACGATCAGGTGACGCTGACTACCGGCGCGCCGGATTCGGTGAGCTCGCCGTTCTCGCCGTACTCCTCCGCGATCCGCATCGCCTCTTCGATCAGCGTCTCGACGATCAACGCCTCCGGCACGGTCTTGATGACCTGCCCCTTGACGAAAATCTGACCCTTGCCGTTGCCGGAAGCGACGCCGAGATCGGCCTCACGAGCTTCGCCGGGACCGTTCACGACGCACCCCATCACCGCGACCCGCAACGGGATCTCCATGCCCTCCAAGCCTGCGGACACTTCGTTGGCGAGGGTGTAGACGTCGACCTGCGCACGACCACACGACGGGCAGGACACGATCTCCAGTTTGCGTGGACGCAGATTCAGCGACTGCAGGATCTGCGCGCCGACCTTCACCTCTTCGACAGGCGGTGCAGAAAGCGAGACACGGATGGTGTCGCCGATTCCTTCCGACAGCAGCGCACCGAACGCGACAGCGGACTTGATGGTCCCCTGAAACGCCGGACCCGCCTCCGTGACCCCGAGATGCAACGGGTAGTCGCACTGAGCGGCCAACTGCCGGTAGGCCTCGACCATGATCACAGGGTCGTTGTGTTTGACCGAGATCTTGATGTCGCCGAACCCGTACTGCTCGAACAGACTTGCTTCCCACAACGCCGACTCGACGAGCGCCTCCGGCGTCGCCTTGCCGTACTTCAGCATCAAACGTGGATCCAACGACCCGGCGTTGACGCCGATCCGAATCGGAGTGCCCGCGGCCAGCGCAGCCTTGGCCACTTCTTCGACGCGGCCGTCGAATTCCTTGATGTTTCCCGGGTTGACGCGCACCGCGGCGCAACCGGCATCGATGGCCGCGAAGATGTAGCGCGGCTGGAAGTGGATGTCCGCGATGACCGGGATCTGGCTCTTCTTCGCGATCGTCGCCAGCGCGTCGGCATCTTCCTGCCGCGGACACGCGACCCGGACGATGTCGCAGCCGGACGCGGTCAGTTCGGCGATCTGCTGCAGCGTCGCATTGATGTCGTGAGTCTTGGTCGTCGTCATCGACTGAACCGAGATCGGACTCTCGCTACCGACACTTACCGAGCCGACCTGCAACTGCCGGGTCTTGCGGCGCGGAGCGAGGACCGCTGCGGGTCCGGTCGGCATGCCCAATCCAACAGGGCTGGTCACTATGTGCCTACTTTCGAAGCTGATGGGCCGAGCTACTCCCCGATTCTATCCGTCAGGGAAAGAGCTGAATCGGGTTCACGATGTCTGCCGTCAATGTGAGCAGCATGTATGCACCGCCTATGACGATCACCACATAGGTCGCAGGAAGCAATTTGAGGTAGTCGACAGGCGGCCCCGCGGGCAGACCCCGTCGCGACCGCAAGCTGTTGCGAATCTTCTCGTAGATCGTCACCGCCATGTGGCCACCGTCGAGCGGCAGCAGCGGCAACAGGTTGAACGCGCCGAGGAAGAAGTTGAGGCTCGCGAGCAGGATGATGAAGGTGTCCCAGTACCCACGTTCGGCCGCTTGCCCGCCGATCGCGCTCGCGCCGACCACGCTGATCGGCGTCTCGGGATCACGCTCACCACCGGTGACTGCGTGCCACAGATCGACGACCTTGCTCGGCATCTGCGCAAGGCCGTGCAGAGTCTTGACGAACATGTCGCCGGTGAAGGCGACCGAGGCGGGAATCGCGGACAGTGGGTTGTACTGCGTCGGCGCCGGCCCCGCTGTACTCAGACCGACTCCGATCGCGCCGACCGTCTCGGACCGCTTCTCCTTGGTCTCGTTGTCGATCACCCAGCGCTGTACGCGCTCGACCTGCACGGGGATGGTCAGCGTCTCGTCGCCACGTTCGACGGTGAACTGCACGATGCCGGTCGCCGATTGCGTTTCCTTCACGACGTCCGTCGAGGTATGAGTCGTGACGTCGTTGACCTTGACGATGACGTCCGAAGGAAGCAGCCCGGCCCGTTCGCCTGGACCGGTGCCGGAACATTCGGCGAGCGTGCCGTCCTCGGCCTGGGTCGGAGCGACACAGCTGGCGCTGGTAACGGAGACCGTCGGATCACCGTTGAGATTGGGCAATCCCCAGCCGACCGCAAGAACCATGATGAGTATGAAGCCGAGGACGAAGTTCATCGCGATACCGGACGACATGACGACGAGGCGTTTCCACGTCTTCTGCCGGTACATCGCGCGATCGAGTTCTTCGGGTTGGATCTCGTCGAGCGCGGTCATCCCTGCGATATCGCAGAAGCCACCGAACGGCAGCGCCTTGAGCCCGTACTCGGTCTCGCCACGCTGCACCGAGAACACTTTCGGACCGAAGCCGACGAAGTACCGCCGCACCTTCATGCCGAGGCGTTGAGCCGCCCACATGTGGCCGCACTCGTGCAGCGCCACCGACGCTGCGATACCGAGGGCGAAGAGCACAACCCCCAAAACGAACACCATCCGGCTCTAGCCCTCCTGTTTCACGCGCTCACGCGCACGTTCACGCGCCCAACTGTCCGCGGCGAGCACATCGTCCAAGGTAGCGGGTTCGGCCGACCACTCGTCCGCATCGCCGAGCACACGCTGCACGGTTCGTACGATCGCCGGGAACCGAATGACGCCATCGAGGAAGGCCTGCGCGGCGACCTCGTTCGCGGCGTTGTATACCGCTGTGAGGCAACCACCGCGCTCCCCTGCTGCTCGCGCGAGTTCGACCGCTGGAAACACAGTACTGTCCAGCGGTTCGAACTCCCAGGTCGCTGCCTTCGTGAAATCGCACGCCGACGCAACGCCCGCGACGCGGTTCGGCCAGCCGAGTGCCAAACCGATCGGCAACTTCATGTCGGGTGGACTCGCCTGCGCAAGCGTCGAGCCGTCGGTGAACGTCACCATCGAGTGCACGATCGACTGCGGATGAACAGTCACATCGATGCGGTCGTACGGAATTCCGAACAGCAGGTGCGTCTCGATCAGTTCGAGGCCCTTGTTGACGAGTGTCGCCGAGTTCAGCGTGTTCATCGGACCCATCGACCAGGTCGGATGAGCCTTCGCCTCTTCGGGATTCACGTCTTCGAGCATCTCGGCGGTCCACCCGCGGAACGGTCCGCCCGACGCGGTCAGCACCAAGCGCGCGACCTCGTCGGCAGTGCCGCCACGCAGGCATTGTGCCAAGGCGGAATGCTCCGAGTCGACAGGAACGATCTGGCCCGGCGCCGCCGCACGGGTGACGAGCGAGCCACCCGCGACGAGCGACTCCTTGTTGGCAAGGGCAAGCGTGGCACCGGATTCCAGGGCGGCGAGGGTCGGTTCGAGACCGAGCGAACCGACAAGTGCGTTGAGGACGACGTCTGCTTCGGTACTGCGCACCAACTCGGTGACGGCACCGAGTCCGGAGTACGTCGCATCGATCCGAGCGCCTGCATCGGCATCGGCCACCGCGACGTTCGCTACGCCCGTCTGCTTCATCTGCTCGGCGAGCAGATCGAGCTTGCCACCGCCCGCGGCGAGACCGACCACCTCGAACTTGTCGGGGTTGGCAGCGATGACATCGAGGGCCTGCGTTCCGATCGAACCGGTGCTGCCGAGGAGAAGTACGCGAACAGTGTCGGACACAGGACCATTGTTCACTATCCGGAACGGTGAGCCCTACTAGCTACGACGATCGGTCGTATGTCACGATATGGCGAGCGAGAATTCGTCAGCACAGTTGGTACGCAAAGACTAAGGAGCGACCGTGGCCGGTACGGAGTTGGATCCAGCCGAGAACGATCCAGTAGTCGCAAGTCACGTCGATACCGCCGAAGTTCCGTCCGCCGCATGGGGTTGGAGTGGCGAAGCGCCGCGTGCATCCCAGATCGCCGGATTCGTCGTCGCACTGATGCTGCTCGCCATGACCATCGGCAACCACACCGGCAGGATCGAAGACCTCTTCCTCGTCGGATTCGCCGTTGCGATCTTCGGAATTCTCATCCGCCACGCGATCATCAGCCGCCAAGACCGCTAGTTCTGGTCCAGCTCGATCACCGTTGCAATCTCGCTTGCAATAGCTGCGAACAACGCGACGAGCGGCTCGTTCTCGCGAACTTCGGTACGGGTCGGAGTGTCCTTCGTGCCGCTCGTAGGCAACTCGTCGACTCGTCGTCGATGCGCGTCGTCGAGATAGGCGAACATCGTTTCCAACGCTCGCGCCTGCGCGCTCGCAGCGGCTGCTGACCCACGGTCGGTGAGGCTCGTCGAGGTGATCGCGATGTAGTCGTCCAACGCCGGAATTTTTGTCGCCGACGATTTCGGGAGCGCGTCGAGGGCTGCGAGGTGCTGCTGCAGTCGGGCAAGCGCGTCGAGTCGGGTACCGGCCGTCGCTGCACTGGCGGCGGCGCCTGGTTCCTGCCGCGCCTGCTTCGTCACCGCCCGAGCCTCGGCAAGCATGCCCTCCGCTGTGCGGCGCGTCTGCTCGAATCGGTCCTGATCGGGGTCGAGCACCCTGCGCAGGCTGACCGCGAGAAACTCCGCGGTTGCGGCATCCGCAGCGCGCACCACGTCGGCTACGCGGTCGCGTTGCCAACTCGGCCACAGCAGGTAACCCCCGACGAGCGCCACTGCACTACCCGCCAGCGTCATCACGATCCGGGCGATCGCCGCACCCCAGTCGCCCGGATCGGCGATATCGCCGATGAGCAGCACGAGTGGCGTCCCGAACACCACCCAGAAGGCGTAGTTGACCGGACGTAGGGCGAACCCGATCGTGATGACGACGAACAGGATGATCGCAAGCGCCGCGGGCTGACTCACGGTGGCAATGAGAACAGCGGCACACGATCCACCGACCACGTTGCCGACGACCCGTTGACCCGCACGCTCGATCGTTGCGCCGTATTGCGGGCGCAGCACCCTGAGCACGGCGAGGATGCCCCACTCACCGTGCGGCAGCTCGAGGACTGCCACGACGGTGACGAAGCCGGCGGTTATCGCAGTGATCCGCAGCGCGTGTCGATACTCCGCTGAATCCAATGTCATCGCCGCACGAAGCCGAGCGATGTCGACGAAAGGTCGCCGCGATTCGTCGACCGGTGCGAGCGTGCCTCGCGTGTCGATGGTCTCGACCGCTGCCGTGGCAAGTGCAGTTGTGCGCGCGAGCGATTCCAGCAGCCTGCGGTACCGTCCAGCGGCAACAAGTCGGCTGTACGGCTCGACACCGTCGACCACTGCGGACCGCAACGTGTCACAGGCTGCCGTCACCTCAGCGAGCCCAGCGCCGGCGCCCGTGCGCACATTTCTACGACGCGAGAGCAGTGCACCGACAGCTGCAACCTCGGCACCGATCTCGGCGACAGCACGACGGCATGCAGCAGCGACCGCCACGTCGGGGGGACCGAGGTCGTCGAGTGCAGCCACCAGATCGACAAGCTCAGCGGCGGTGCCGACGACCCGCGTCAGCTGTCCGGCGAGTTGCTCGTCGCCGCTCGGCGTCGCAACCCCCTCGACCGCCGCCTCGGCACTGCGAACGGCAGCAACCAACCGACCGTGATCGGCAGATTTGTCACCGTCACCGACGCCGTCACCGGCACGCGCGGTGAGGCTGCGACCGAGCAGTGTGAACGGTTCGGCGACGGCAAGCAGAACCTCGTCGACGCGACGTACAGGTGTGCAGACCCACGTCGCCAGGGCGTAGAACAGTCCGCCACCGAGGACGAGGCCAGCGCCGAGGAGGATCTCGTCGGAGCCTTTGCCTGCAACGATCGAACTGGCAAGAAATGCCGTGGCGGGCATGGTTCCCAACCGCGCGGCAGTTGCGTTGACGGCCGATCCCATTGCAGCGACGAAAACCAGCGCCGATACGAGCACGACTGCCGCAGCAACGATGTGAAAAGTGAAGGCACCCAACAGGAATGCGGCAGCATTCGCCGCCGCGGCAGTGCAGAGACCGAGCGTGCGGGTCCGGCGTGGTCCACCCTTGTTCGTGAAGGCGGCGACGTAGGCACCGAGGCACGCGAGCGCACCCGAACCTGGTTCTCCGACGAGGAGGCCGACGACCAGGGGAGCAGCAACCGCGACACCGTTGATCAGGCCGTCGACCGCGGCAGGACGCGTTCCGGGTACGACAGCGAACAACGCGCGCACAACTAGTTCTCCGCGGCCAACTGTCCGCAGGCTGCTGCAATTTCCTGGCCGCGGGTGTCACGAACCGTGCACGACACACCCTGGGCAAGCACCCGGCGGACGAACTCGCGTTCCACCGGCTTCGGACTGGCGTCCCATTTGCTTCCCGGAGTCGGATTCAACGGAATCAGATTCACGTGCACACGTGAGCCGAGTGCCTTGCGCAGTTTCATCCCGAGCATGTCGGCACGCCACGGCTGGTCGTTGATTTCCTTGATGAGGGCGTACTCGATCGACACACGTCGCCCGGTCTGGTCTGCGTAGTACTTCGCAGCATCGAGCACCTCCTTCACCGACCACCGATTGTTCACCGGCACGAGGGTGTCGCGGAGTTCGTCGTCGGGCGTGTGCAGCGAGACCGCCAACGTGACCGACAAACCCTCGTCGGCAAGCTTGCGGATCGCAGGCGCCAGACCGACGGTCGACACCGTGACCGACCGCTGCGAGATCCCGAGACCGTCCGGAGCGGGCGAGGTGATGCGACGGACCGCTGCAAGCACCCGCTTGTAATTGGCGAGCGGCTCGCCCATACCCATGAAGACGACGTTCGACAGGCGACCAGGACCACCTGCGATATCGCCGTCGCGCAACGCAGCCGCAGCGGCACGTACCTGATCGACGATCTCGGCCGTCGACAGGTTGCGCGTCAGCCCAGCCTGGCCGGTCGCGCAGAACGGACAGGCCATGCCGCACCCGGCCTGGCTGGAGATGCACAGCGTCGCCCGGTCGGGATAGCGCATCAGCACACTCTCGAGGAGCGTGCCGTCACCCGCCTTCCACAAGGTCTTTCGCGTCTCGCCGCCATCGCACGCAACGTGCTTTACCGGGGTCAGCAACGGTGGAAACAGTGCGGCACCAACCTTTTCGCGCACCGAAGCAGGCAGATCCGTCATCTTCTCCGGATCGGCTTCGAGCCGCCCGTAGTACTGCCGCGCAAGCTGATCCGCCCGGAAACCGGGCAGCCCCAACTCTTGAACAGCTGCGCGCATCTCGGTGGAATCGAGGTCGGCCAGGTGTCGCGGCGGCATGCCGCGGCGGGGTGCATCGAAGACGAGAGGGAGCGAAACAGCCATAGTGACAACCATTGTCCCACCGCAAGCACGTGTAATCCGAATCGAGACAATCCGACCCACCGCGAAGCGCGTGCATTCGACCTTCTGCTCGGTCATGATCGAACAATGTCGACGCCATACGAGCCACTCCCCCCACACGAGCAGGACCCGCTGCTCACGACTCCTCCCGCGTCGGACCTGCCAACGAAATCCTCGCGAAAGATCCAGCAGACCAGGGTCGGTTACACGTGGGTCGGCCTGGTGGTCAGCGCCCTCGTCGGCATCGTGTTGCTCATCTTCATTCTGCAGAACCTCGATGCTGCGCAGATCGACATCCTGTTCTGGCAGATGAACCTGCCCATCGGAATCGCAGTCCTCCTCGCATCGATCCTCGGCGCCCTCATCATGGCGATGGTCGGCGGGGCGCGGATCTTCCAGATCAGGAAACAGGCCAAACGGATGTAGTCGGATTGCACCAAGCGCACTCGAGACGTCACAAGCGGCGCAATGATTTGCAGAGGCCTGATTGAATAGGCCCGATTCGAACAGGCCGGATTCGAACAAGCGGGACACGCGCCGGATCTACCTGGCCTGAGAAGACGAGGAGCTTGATGTGACCACTACCCAGCCGAGTCAAGAAGTCCACAGCACCAGGGCTGCCGCGACGGCGGGCGTCGCGGTCGTCCCACCGAAGCTTGCTCGGTCGTGGCTCCTCGTTCCGGCAACCGCGCCGGACGCGTTCACACCCGATCCCGCGGCCGAGATCGATGCGGTGATCATCGATCTGGAGGACGCCGTCGCGGCAAGCGGCAAGAAGGCGGCACGCGAACGGGTCGTGGAATGGTTCGCGAACGGCGGCAACGCCTGGGTCCGTATCAACGACGCGACAACCGAGTACTGGGCCGACGATCTTGCTGCACTGTCGTCGGTTCCCGGCGTCTCCGGAATCATGCTCGCCAAGACCGAGAGCGGCTTCCAGGTCGACGCAACCGAAGACCGCCTGCCCGACGGCACCCCGATCGTCGCCCTCATCGAATCTGCCATGGGGCTGGAAGCCGCGCCGGAGATCGCCAGATCCGACAGCACGTTCCGGCTCGCCTTCGGCAGCGGCGACTTCCGCCGCGACACCGGCATGAGCGACGACCCCATGGCCATGGCCTTCCCGAGGGCGCGGCTCGTGATCACCAGCCGCGCAGCCAAATTGCCAGGGCCGATCGACGGCCCGACCGTGTCCGCCAACGAGAGCATCCTGGAGCGCGATTCTGCGATCTCGTTCTCGATGGGTATGTCAGGCCGCCTCTGCCTACACGCGTCGCAGGCGATACCCGTCAACCGCGCCCTGAGTCCGAGCCCGGCCGACATCGTGTGGGCCCGCGAGGTCCTCGCCGAGCTGGGTGAAAACGGGGAAAACGTCAAGGACGGCAGCGACCGACCACGGCTCGCGAAAGCACTGAAGGTGACCGCCTTCGCTGCGGCGCTCGGCTTGTCCTAGGCGGCGTTTGTCCAAGGCGGTGTTCGTCCTAGCCGAGCAGCAACCCGCTCGATTTCGTTCTGGTGTGAATGCGATAGCGCACGTCGAGTGCAAGTCCGGGTGTGCTCGCGTAGGCGAATGCTGCTGTTGCAGCGGTGAACTCGATGTCGAGCACAGCGCGCAGCGACTCACGATCGGGAAACTCCCATCTCGTGTCGACCCGCGCAGTGTCGAAACCTGCTCGGCCGAAAAAGGTTTCGACGGCGTCGGGGTCGTAGTCGGGCAGGTCCCTGCGCATCCACCTGCCGTACGGATGGGCGGTTGCGTCGAGGTCGACAATCATCAGCACCCCGCCCGGACGCAGCACCCGGAACGCCTCGGCTATCCCGGGAGCCGACTTGGGCCCGAAGAAGTAAGCGGTGCGGGCGTGGGCGATGTCGACACAGGCGTCGGACAGCGGCAACGCTTCCGCACTCCCCCGGCGGACCTGCACATCGGCAAGGTGCCGTACGCGTTGCGCTGCAGCTGCCACCAACTGCCTGTGTGGTTCGACTCCGATCACCGACGCGGCATCGGCCGCGAACACTGGCAGGTGAAAACCCGAACCGCAACCGATGTCCAGCACGTCGCGACCCGTCCAGTCCGCGTGGTGTCGTAGCGAGGCGAAGACCGCACCGTCGACGTCCTGGCAGTTGTTTTCCAGTTCGTAGACCTGCGGCCAATGCCAGATGTTCGGGCTGGGTATGACGGAACGCGTCGGCTTCACGGAGCCCTCAGACGAAGGCGGTCAGCACTGCCCACGAAACGAACGCCGACGGAAGCATCGAATCGAGTCGGTCCATGATGCCGCCGTGGCCGGGCAACATCGTGCCCATGTCCTTGATGCCGAGTTCGCGCTTGACCTGCGACTCGATCAGATCGCCGAGGGTCGCGACCACAACAAGGGAGACACCGAGCAGGACGCCGATCAACGAGTTCGCATCCAGGATCAAGGTGACGGTCAGCAGACCACCGATGACGGAGAACACGAGTGATCCGACGAAGCCCTCCCACGACTTCTTGGGGCTGATGGCGGGAACCATCGGATGTTTGCCGAACAACACACCTGCCGCGTAGCCACCGACGTCGGAGCAGACGACGCCGATCATGAAGCACAACACCTTGCCCGCGCCGTCTTCCTGCAACACGAGCAGGATCGCGAATGCGGCGAGCAACGGCAGCCAGGCCGCCACGAACACCGTGATGGACGTATCGCGGAGGAAGTTCTGGGGCGCGACCCGAAGTCCGTGATCGAACAACCGCCAGACCATGCACACAAGCACCGTGCCTGCGAACGCGGCAAGCACACCGACCGCACCGTGCGGCCAAGCGAACCACATGATGGCTTGCCCACCGAGAATCAGCGGAATTCGTGGGACGAGCACATCGGCTTCGCGCAGTCGACGCGCGACCTCCCACGTCGCGATGGCCAACGCAACGGCGATAACGCCGACGAGCACCTTCGGCACGAACACGAGGATCAGAACGAGGGAGATACCGAGGCTGCCACCGACAGCCACAGCCGCGGGCAGGTTGCGCCCGGCCTTGGACTTCGCTGCATCCTGCGCTGCGGCGGTTTTGCCTGGGTCCACGCCAGGCTCAGGGCCCGCGATGGGGGCGGATTGTGTTGCGGTGTTCGTGGGGGTGTCGTGCGTCGCCGCATCGACCGAACTCGGCTCGGCGAATGTCACTTCGCCGGGAGCGCCGCTGCTCGCCTTGCCGTCGTCAGTCGTCACCGTCATATACCCCGTCGCTTTACCCGTCGTTTCGATCGCAACCCTGCGCCTTACACTTCGAGCAGCTCGGTTTCCTTGTGCTTGACCAGGTCGTCGACCATTGCGACGTAACGCGCGGTTGTCTTGTCGAGTTCTTTCTCCGCACGACTCACGTCGTCTTCGCCGGCTTCGCCGTCTTTCTGGATGCGCGAGAGCTCGTCCATTGCTTTCCGGCGGACGTTGCGTAGCGAAATCTTACTGTCTTCGCCTTTCGACTTTGCCTGTTTGACGAGGTCGCGTCGACGTTCTTCCGTCAGCTGCGGGACCGAGATGCGGATGATGTCGCCGTTGTTGGTCGGATTCACACCCAGATCGGAGTTTCGGATCGCGGTTTCGATCGGCCCGAGCTGCGACTGCTCGTAGGGCTTGATGACGACCATTCTCGGCTCGGGCACGTTGATGCTGGAGAGCTGGGTGATGGGCGTCATGCTGCCGTAGTAGTCGATGACGATGCGCGTGAACATTCCGGCGTTCGCTCGACCGGTTCTGATGGAGCCGAGCTCGTCCTTCACCACGGAGACGGCCTTCTCCATCTTTTCCTCGGCGTCGAAGAGCGCTTCGTCTATCACGGCAGTTCCTCCAATATCGTGCGCCGAGGGTCCTGTTCGGAACCGCTACGGTCGCGGATCAAGATCTGACCAGTGTTCCGATCTTCTCACCGGACACCGCTCGTGCGATATTCCCGTCGGTGAGCAGATTGAACACAAGCATCGGCATCTGGTTGTCCATACACAGGCTGAACGCGGTCGCATCGGCAACCTTCAAGCCCTTTTCGATGACCTCACGGTGTGTGATCTCGGTATAAAGCGTCGCGTCGGGGTCGACTCGTGGGTCGGCCGAATACACGCCGTCGACACCTTTGGCCATCAGTACGACCTCGGCACCGATCTCGAGAGCACGCTGCGCCGCCGTCGTATCCGTCGAGAAGTACGGCATACCCATGCCGGCCCCGAAGATGACGACGCGCCCCTTCTCGAGGTGCCTGCGAGCGCGCAACGGCAGGTACGGTTCGGCGACCTGACCCATCGTGATCGCGGTCTGAACTCGGGTCTGCACGCCCTGCTTCTCCAGGAAGTCCTGCAGTGCCAGGCAGTTCATCACGGTTCCGAGCATGCCCATGTAATCGGAGCGCGCGCGGACCATGCCGCGCTCTTCGAGTTCGGCGCCCCGAAAGAAGTTTCCGCCACCGATCACGACCGCGACCTGAACGCCGGAGCGAACGACCGCCGCGATCTGCTCGGCAACCTTTTGGACAACGTCGGGATCGAGCCCGACCTGGCCACCGCCGAACATCTCGCCGCCGAGCTTGAGGACAACGCGACGGAAGCCTGCTCTGTCGTCGTTCGGCGCTGTCCCGTCAGCCGTTAGGGTCATCGTCTCCTCGATCTCCGTGGGCGCACAGTCGCTGCATCGTCACAGTGCCGTGCCGAACAACTGCCGTGTCGATAAAAGTGCCGTTTCACAAAAGGGCCGACCCGAGGGCAAATCCCGTGGACGGCACCCAACATCTTGCCTCACGCGGCCGACAAACCGGCAGCAGGGCTGGAAAAGCACGAACCCCGCGCCACAGAAATCGTGGCGCGGGGTTCGTGAACTCGATCGTGGGTCGTCGAGCCGGATCAGCTCTGGCCGACCTCGAAACGAGCGAAACGAGTGATCGTCACGCCTGCTTCTTCGAGCAGTGCCTTGACGCTCTTCTTCGAGTCCTGGACCGAGGACTGATCGAGCAACACGACGTCCTTGTAGTAGCCGTTGACGCGACCTTCGACGATCTTGGGAAGCGCCTGCTCGGGCTTGCCTTCTTCGCGGGCGGTCTGCTCGGCGATACGACGCTCGTTCTCGACGACGTCCGCGGGGACCTCGTCACGGGTGACGTATTTCGCCTTGAGCGCTGCGATCTGCATCGCGGCACCACGAGCGGCCTCCGCCGCTGCTTCGCCTTCGCCGGTGTACTCGACGAGCACGCCGACTGCGGGCGGCAGATCGGCACTGCGCTTGTGCAGGTAGGTGGCAACGGGTCCGTCGAAGGAGACGACGCGACGAAGCTCGAGCTTCTCGCCGATCTTCGCCGACAGTTCCTGCACGGCGGTGTCGACGGTCTTGCCACCGAGATCGAGTGCCTTGAGGGCGTCGAGGTCGGCAGGCTTGCCTTCGGCTGCCGTCGCGACGACGGCGTCGGCGAATTCCTGGAACTCGGCGTTCTTCGCTACGAAGTCGGTCTCACTGTTGATCTCGAGAAGCACGCCACCCTTTGCGGTGACGAGGCCTTCGGCGGTCGTACGCTCGGCGCGCTTGCCGACGTCCTTCGCACCCTTGATGCGCAGTTCCTCGACGGCCTTGTCGAAGTCGCCGTCGTTGTCGGCGAGTGCGTTCTTGCAGGCCAGCATTCCTGCGCCGGTGAGCTCGCGGAGCCGCTTGACGTCAGCGGCGGTGTAATTCGCCATCTGTGGCGAGCCTCCTTGTACTTGTTCTTCAGTACTAGCTTCTAGGTAACTTGCTTCTAGGTACTTGATTTACGAGAAGTCCTGGACCCACCTTTGCCGACCATTCCCGCGTGGAATGGTCGGCAAGGTGAACGTTGCGGACTGCTCGTCAGATCGGACCAGGCCGAGCAGGCCGGTGTCGATCAGGCTTCTGCGGCTGCTTCTGCAGGCGCTTCGGCTGCGGGTGCATCGGCTGCCGGTGCATCGGCCGCGGCCGCAACCGCTTCCGCTGCAGGCGCTTCTGCTACCGCGGGGGTTGCGCCGGCCAACTGCTCCAGCTCCCACTCGGCGAGGGGCTCGCCCGCTCCGACCTCAGGCTTGGCGTCGTCCGCGGTGTTGAGTCCGGCACGAGCCTGCACGCCCTCGGCGACCGCAGATGCGACAACCTTGGTGAGCAGAGCGGCCGAGCGGATCGCGTCGTCGTTGCCCGGGATCGGGTAGTCGACGAGGTCGGGATCGCAGTTGGTGTCGAGGATCGCGATGACCGGGATGTTCAACTTGCGAGCTTCGCCGACGGCGATGTGCTCCTTGTTGGTGTCGACGACCCAGATCGCCGACGGCACCTTGGCCATGTCACGGATACCGCCGAGGGTGCGGTCGAGCTTGGTCATCTCACGCGTGAGCATGAGGATTTCCTTCTTGGTGCGTCCCTCGAAGCCACCGGTCTGCTCCATCGCCTCGAGTTCCTTGAGGCGCTGTAGGCGCTTGTGCACGGTGGAGAAGTTGGTGAGCATGCCGCCGAGCCAGCGCTGGTTCACGTAGGGCATCCCGACACGGGTCGCCTCGGCCGCGATGGACTCCTGGGCCTGCTTCTTGGTACCGACGAAGAGGACGGTGCCGCCGTGGGCAACGGTCTCCTTGACGAATTCGTACGCCTTGTCGATGTACGTCAGCGTCTGCTGCAAGTCGATGATGTAGATGCCGTTGCGATCGGTGAAGATGAATCGCTTCATCTTCGGATTCCAACGACGGGTCTGATGCCCGAAGTGAGCGCCGCTGTCAAGCAGCTGCTTCATGGTTACGACAGCCATGGCTGTGTATCTCTTTCCTGTTGCCGGTTGTCGCAGGATGTCGGTGGACTCCTGCCCTGGCACCCGCTACCCGACGGACATGCAAGAAATCGAGCGAAAGCTCGGAATCGAACAGGACCAGCCGTCGGCGCATTTGTTGCGGGCGCGCGAAGTCGGTCTGCACGTGCACAGACCGCGGTAACAGCATACGGGCTAGCCAGCACACCTCCTAATGCAGCTCCGCTGCTCGTGCGCACTTTCGGAGGGCAGGACCACCGAAGAGACTCACGACGCGCGGAGCTCCCTCTGCTCCGATTTCCAGACTCGGAAACCCTCCTCGGTGTGGCCGCGTCGCCAGTACCCGGAAATCGACGCCCATTCCGCCGCGACGCCGCGCTCGTTTCGCACGTATTTACGCAGTTCAGACATTACGACCCGGGCTTCGCCGTGGATGAAAACCTGGGCAACCCCCGGCAGCCACTCGGCACTACGGACCGTGTCACCGAGCAGCGATTCTGGTGCGTCCTCGCGATGCACCCACGTCAGCTCGATGTCCGCGGCGGTCTCGAATGCGATCTCGTCGAGCACCGAACCCACCTCGACGAACACCTTTGCTTTCGTACCGGCCGGCAGCGCTGCCAGCGCGACCGCGATCGCCGGGATCGCCGACTCGTCGCCTGCCAACAGATGCCAGTCGGCGTCGGTGCGCGGCGCATACGCGCCACCGGGGCCGAACATCGAGATCGTCTCCCCCGGCTGCACCCGCTCTGCCCACGGCCCAGCAATACCGTCGTCACCGTGAACGACGAAGTCGATCGCGATCTCACGAGCGGTCGGGTCCACCGATCGCACCGTATAGGTCCGCGTGATCTCGGCACCGTCTGCTTGGAACAGCAACTTCACGTAGGAGTCGGTGAACTCACTCGGGGCGAAGTCGTCGAATCCCGCTCCGCCGAGCACCACCCGAACGAGGTGCGGACTGATGCGCTCGGACCGGAGCACCGTCAGTGTCGTCTTTCGTCGTGCCATCGATACCCTCCAAAAAAATTAGGCTTACCTAACAAAGGTACACATAGGTTGCCCACGAGGTTGCCGAAGACGCTGCCGGCGCAATTGCGCGAATCAACATCGACGCAACATCAGGTCGCTACCCTGTGGCGATGCCGCCGCGACGACGATCGGTGCTGCTGTCGAAACTGGTGATCGAGAACCAAGGCAGCCCGCAACGCGAGATCCTCGACGAGTTGCGCCGTGTGATCCTCGACGGTGCCGTACCTCCCGGCACAGCCATTCCGCTCGGCGAGGTTGCCGAACTGTTCGGTGTCAGTCACATCCCGGTCCGAGAATCGTTGAAGACGTTGATCGGCGAAGGCTTGGTCGATCATCGCGCCAACTTGGGATATACAGTCGCACAACTTACTTCGGCCGAACTGCGCGAAATCTACATCGTGCGTGAGACTTTGGAGACGGCCGCCCTTTCCGCAGCGGCGGAGCAGGCGACCGCCGAGGACCGCGCCGAGATCGCGGGTATCCACGCCCGGATGGAAGACGCGATCCGTGACGACGATCCCGTTGCCTATCACCGACTCAGTCGCGAATTCCACCTTGCGCTGACGAGGCCGTCGCGTATGTACCGGCTGCTGCACATGCTCGAATCGGCGTGGAACATGACCGAACCCGTGCAGCCGATGGTTCACGTCGCACGTGGAGATCGCGCAACGTTGCATTCCGATCATCAGGCGATGCTCGACGCTTTTCTCGCAAACGACGTCGCGCGCCTGCTCGCGGCGAGCGAGCACCACCACAAACGGCTCAACACGGTCATCGCAACATTGCCGACTGACACCGGTCTACTGGCTGCGGAAGATATATCTCTGCGGAAATAGGCACGCAACTTCCGCTGGATAACTTGAGTTTCGCCAGCTCGCACGACACTCCAGATCGGGAGTAGCCATGACCGAAACTCTTCCATCGCAGCAATCCTCAAGCCTGCCCGCAGGCTCGCTGCTCGGTGCAAACGACATCGTCGAGGCCGCAGGCCACCCCGTCGGCGGCGGCCTCATCAAGCCCGGATACGACCCCCAACTGACCAACGAGGACCTTGCGCCACTGCGTAAGCAGACCTGGGGGTCCTACAACATCTTCGCGTTCTGGATGTCCGACGTGCACTCCGTCGGCGGCTACGTCACCGCGGGCAGCCTCTTCGCCCTCGGACTGGCGAGCTGGCAGGTACTCATCGCCCTTGTGGTCGGCATCATGATCGTCTACTTCTTCTGCAACCTCGTCGCCCGCCCGAGCCAGGCAACAGGGGTGCCCTACCCCGTCATCTGCCGCAGCGTGTTCGGCGTCATGGGCGCCAACATTCCAGCAATCATCCGCGGCCTTATCGCTGTGGCCTGGTACGGAATTCAGACGTTCCTCGCATCAGCGGCACTCGACGTCGTCCTGATCAAACTGTTCCCGTCGCTCGCGCCCTATGCGGTGGTCGACGATTACGGCTTCCTCGGACTGCCACTGCTCGGCTGGGGCAGCTTCATATTGCTCTGGATACTGCAGGCCTGCGTGTTCTGGCGAGGAATGGAGTCGATCCGCAAGTTCATCGACTTCTGCGGTCCCGCAGTCTATGTCGTGATGTTCATGCTTTGCGGCTACCTCATCTGGAAGGCCGGCTGGAGTGCGATCGACCTCAACCTCGGCGAAGTGAAGTACTCCGGCCTTGACGCCATCCCGGTCATTCTCGGTGCCATCGCGCTCGTCGTCTCCTACTTCTCGGGGCCGATGCTCAACTTCGGTGACTTCTCGCGCTACGGCAAGTCGTTCGAAGCAGTGAAGAAGGGCAACTTCCTCGGACTACCGGTGAACTTCCTCGTCTTCTCGATCCTCGTCGTCGTCACCGCGTCGCTCACCCTCCCCGTTTTCGGTGAGCTGCTGACCGATCCGGTCGCGACGGTCGCGCGGATCGACAGCACATTCGCGATCGTTCTCGGCGCGCTGACCTTCACCATCGCGACGATCGGCATCAACATCGTCGCCAACTTCATCTCCCCCGCATTCGACTTCTCGAACGTCAGCCCGCAGAAGATCAGCTGGCGCGCGGGCGGCATGATCGCCGCCGTCGGTTCCGTGCTGATCACACCGTGGAACCTCTACAACAATCCCGATGTCATCCACTACACGCTCGAAACTCTGGGTGCGTTCATCGGACCGCTGTTCGGTGTCCTGATTGCCGACTACTACCTGGTCCGCAAGCAGCACATCGTGATCGACGATCTGTTCACCATGTCGAAGGAAGGCACGTACTGGTACACGAAGGGCTACAACCCTGCCGCGGTGATCGCGACGGCGATCGGTGCAGTCGTCGCGATGTTCCCGGTGCTCACGGCCGGTGACGTGTACGGCATGCACACGGCCGCGCAGTACAGCTGGTTCATCGGCTGCGGCCTCGGCTTCGCGATCTACTACCTGCTCGCAACCAGGTCCCGCCTGGCAGTGACCAACACAGCGCCGACCAATATCGCGCCGATCCCGGCGGCATAGGCTCTCAGGCATGCATATTCGGCTCGTCAATCCGAACACGACGGCGACGATGACCGCGAAGATCGAGGAGTGTGCCAGGGCCGTCGCCGGTCCTGGCACGCTCGTCGATGCGGTCAATCCGGACATGGGTCCGGCATCGATCGAGAGTCATTACGACGAAGCTCTCGCCGTTCCCGGCCTACTGACCGAAATCGCGAAAGGTGAGGCAGCAGGTGTCGACGGCTACGTCGTCGCATGCTTCGGCGATCCAGGACTCGACGCTGCTCGCGAAATCGCACGCGGGCCGGTCATCGGAATGGCCGAAGCGGCCATGCACATGGGCAGCTTCCTCGGCCGTGGCTTCAGCGTCGTCACGACGTTGGAACGTTCGGCGGGCCGGACGTGGGATCTCGCGGAACGGTATGGCATGCAACGGTTCTGCCGCGGTGTCCACGCCAGCGACATCCCTGTCCTCGACTTGGAAACCGATCCGGAGGCACGAAAGATCATCACCGAATCTGCTTTGCGGGCGATCGAGACCGACAACTCGGATGCGATCCTGCTCGGCTGCGCGGGTATGGCCGATCTGTGCCGTGAGATATCGGCCGAGATCGGCGTACCCGTCATCGACGGCGTTGCCGCTGGCACGACGTTGGTGGAATCGCTTGTGAGGCTGGGCCTTCGCAAGTCGGGCAGGGGTGAGTTCGCGACACCTCCACCCAAGGCCTACATCGGACTGCTGCGCGAATTCGGTTCCGCCGCTGGATGAGTGGTGCGCCAATGCTCGGCGATGTCGATCCGCTTCGCGATCCAGACCCGCTCGTGCGACTGGACGTGATCGAGGAAGCGTTCCAGAGCTGCGGTCCGCGCTGGTCGACCGACTATCCGGCAGTGCAAGCCGATCGACAGCATCTTCGGCGTTCCCGCAACACCCTCCGCGTACAGCACGTCGAAGGCGTCGCGGAGGTGGGCGAAGAACTGATCGCCGCTGGGAAAGCCTGCGGCAGAAGCGAATCGCATGTCGTTGGTGTCGAGCGTGTAGGGAACGACGAGATGGTCGGTGCCCTGCACCTCGACCCAGTACGGCAGGTCGTCGGCGTAGGAATCGGAGTCGTAGACGAAGCCTCCGTGCTCGACGACGAGATCGCGGGTCTGCGGTGAATCGCGTCCCGTGTACCAACCGAGCGGTGCAGCACCGGTCAGCTCGCGAAGGATAGAGACGGCCTCGTGCAGGTCGGCCC
Source organism: Antrihabitans stalagmiti (assembly GCF_016482825.1). GTDB lineage: Bacteria > Actinomycetota > Actinomycetes > Mycobacteriales > Mycobacteriaceae > Antrihabitans > Antrihabitans stalagmiti. Next base: position 82,206 of record NZ_JAEMNV010000010.1, read on the forward strand.
GTTCCTCGTCACGATCGGTCAGTTGATACGACGCCCACCGCAGGCCGTGGCAGGCGATCTCGTGACCGAGTTCGGCGAACGCCGCAACCGCTTCGGGATTGCGCTGCATCGCACGCGCGACCGCGAAGATGGTGAGTGGCAGCTTGCGTCGTTCGAAGACCCTGAGCACACGCCACAGTCCCGCCCTCGACCCGTACTCGTAGAGCGACTCCATGCTCATGTGCCGATTCGGAAAGGCCTGCGCCGGAGTGATTTCCGATAGGAAGGTCTCCGAAGCCTCGGCACCGTCGAGAACGTTGTTCTCGCCGCCCTCCTCGTAGTTCAGGACGAACTGCACGGCGATACGTGCACCGTCCGGCCACTGCGGATCCGGCGGATGCGGTCCGTAGCCGACCATGTCACGCGGGTAGTCACGCTGATACTCGGTCACGCTACGACGCTACCGCCAACGGCGTTCGATCTCAGCGAAAGCGGCGTCGGTCAGCGTGCCGAACAATCGCAACCGTGCCAGACCGCCATCCGGGTAGATGTCGAGCCGGACGTCCGTCACGGGCACTGCGTCGTCGACGAGGAAACGGTGCCTGGTGTCGGCTCGCAATGTCGTGCGATCCAACAGGTCGATCCACTCACCGGCTTCGGTCTTGCCACGCAGCGCAGCGGCGCCGGGGCTGTTGCCGACGAAGTAGGACGTGTCGATCTCGGCGAGCCTGATCGTTCCGGCACCGGCAAGCTTCACCTGGACCCAATCGTTGGCTCCGTCGCGACGCCGAGCGGTCTCCCAGCCGTCGCCCATCACCTTCGCCACACCGGGAAACAACAGGTTCTGCGGGGAGCTGTAGAACCGATTCGAGCAATCGGTGACCATCGCGCCGTTTTCGAGTGCGGCGAGGTCGAGCGGTCCGGCACCGAGTAGACGCGGATCGGGACGACCCTCGCCGTGCACGCGGAACCTCGCAACTCCCCCGTCCGGGTACATCGTGAGTTTCACGTGCGTCCAACGCTTATCCGATGCCACGTCGAACGGGTTGCGAGTGTCGCCGTACACCTTGCTGCGGGGAACCAGTGTCGTCCAGTCGGTCCGCGCGGCGATGTCGGCAGGATCCGGATAGCCGTCGACGACGATGCCTTCGACAGACACCTCCGGCGGGAAGTTGCCCTTGAACCACGCTGTGTCGACGACGACGCCGTGGATGACACCAGCAACTCCGAGTCGCACAACTGCTTCGTCGACCCCGTCCTCACGTCGGCGGCGCGTCTCCCAGCCGTCGTAGATCTGACCCTTGTGGCCGAACGTCGCAGGTTGATACACCGACGGACCCGGGCGGATCAGGTTCTCCTTCTCGGCGAACAGTTCGTCGTTCGCCCAGATCACCGCTCCACCGAGTGGTCGCAGTGCGAGGTCGGGAAGCATTGTGAAATCGGGCATCCGAACGGAACTTCGGTCCGCGGTCATCGTGTCCTTCCAACCAACTCGTCGAGTACATCGTGCCGAGCACTCGGCGCGAGGTCGAGTAAGTCTTGCTCATCGAACGCCCGAGCATCGATTCCTCGCAGCACAACCTTCGCGAGCGCCTGCGCGGTTGCCGGCTCGTCGACAACGTCACCGCCCTGCTTGTCGAGGTACGCCTGCAGTCGCGGAGCCGCAGCGTTCAGCGCCGTGCGGTAAAAGGCGAACGTTGCCAGCCAGCGGGTCGCCAAGTGCCCTGGGTGCATATCCCAACCCTGGTAGTAGCCGCGCTCCAGCGATCGAGTGACGAGCCGATAGTGGCGTCCGATCGCGTCGGCGACAGCGGTGGCCGAGCCGGTGGGATTGACCTGCGTCGAGCCGTCGCACACCCACACCCCGGTTTGCGCTGCCGCAGCAAGCATTACGGCCTTGGCATGGTCTGCGACGGGATGCTCGAGTGACTGCTGAATCGATGCGATGCCGAGCGCGGCACTGTAATCGTAAGTGCCGTAATGCAACGCGGTGCACCGACCGTCGGCGAGGTGGATCGCCTTCGCAACGGTCGCAGCACCGTCGCGGCCGAGTATCGCCTGCGGACTTTCGATCTGCAGCTCGAATCGCAGTGTGTGCGATGGCAATCCGTGCACGTCCTCCACTTCTTCGCACAGCAGGACGGCCGCGGTCACCTGTTCGGCGACACGAAGCTTGGGAATCGTGAAGACGAAACCGGCGGGTACACCGCCTGCGCCGTCGAGCACCAACTCGAGGGTGCGCAGCGACCGCGCGAACTCGTCGGTCGTCAGTCCGCGGATCCTGATGCCGCACCACGGCGGTCCGCCTGCGACCTCACGCAATGCTTGGAACGTCGCGCCGGCACGCCGGGCATCGTGATCTTCCACGGCATCCGGACGTCGACCGTAGCCGTCCTCGAAGTCGATACGTAGATCCTGGATCGGGTTGCGGGCCAGCATGTCCCGGACTCTCGGCAGCGCGCCCGATATGTCCAATGCAGTGAAGAGCTCGGGGTGGTCGGCGATGAGTTCGCCGGCGCCACGACCCCATTCCGACGGTGTTTCGGGTGTTGCGTCGGCGGCGCTGACATACACGGTGTGCAGCGGCTGTACCTCGGGCCGGTCGTGCCGATAGTGCAGGGCGAGGTCGGCGTCGACGGCACGCAGGACGGCACCGATTCGGTCGATACGTTCTCGCGGTGCGGATGCGTCGGGATTCGGTGGCACGGCTCCATCGTCGCAGAACGTAGGGCGCTTCGCGCCTCGTGAGTCCTTTCGGAGGGCCCGACCTCCGAAAGGACTCACGAGCGGCGTAGCCGCCTAGAAGGAAATCGCTTCTCCACGTGGCAGTTGTACGAGGCGGGTGCCGTAGTCACGTCCAAGGCCGGCGACGTCGTCGAGAAACTGCGGCCACTCCAGCCGCGGCACCGGCTTCGGCGGCCTGTCCTGTGATTCCAGGAAATTGTCGTGGTGGCACGGGATGAACACCTTCGGACGCAGTTGCGCTCCGATTCTGGCGAAGTAGTCGGGTGTGCCCTGACGCGCGGCAAGGCAGGCGATCACGACATCGACGGGCTGCTGACGAGCGAAAGGTTCGGGTTCGAAGCCTGCGCTGGTGTGCAGATAAAACGATGTGTCCGCGAAGGTCACCCGGTAGGAGAAGACCTGACCGCGCGGCCAGCGAAACGGGCTGCGCGGCATGCCTGTGCCGCGGAGTTCGATCACATCGATCTTGCTTGCCACCGGCACGATGCCGTGCCGCGACGCCACTGCTTCGACCCGAAAAGGACCGACAGTCAGCTGCTCACCGTCGACGACCGTATGCAGCTGCGATTCACCGATGCCTTGCCGCCGAACGATTTCCGTCGTCGTCTCGCTGCCGTAGACCACAGCGCTCGGACTGATCGTCGCGACTTCGGCGACATCCATCGCATGATCCCAATGGGTGTGCCCGACGAATATCGCGGACATGTCGGCGAACGACCGCCGGACCCGCTCACCGTCGGAACGCGCCGACCGGAAGAAGGTGTCGACGAATCCAGGATTGCTGACGAACGGATCGAAGCAGATTCGCGTGCCCTCGTAGGCGAGCACGATGCCTGCACATCCCGTCCATGTGATCGTTGCGCCGATCGGCTCGTCGCGGAGCCAACCCGGCGCTGGGCCGTCGGTCGGAAAGATGTCGGCGGGAGCTCCCGCGGTCGGTGCGGTCATTGCCGCCATACAGCCGAGGCACATCGTTCGGATGCTACGGCGGTCCGAGCGTGATGCGCCTGTGGATGAGCAGATAGTTATCCACATTCGGTGATCGGCACTGTCGCACCCATGGCCGCAGCACAACGCTGAACGGATGCGGAAACACCTCGTGGCGACTTGGCTGGCTCTCGCGGTCGTCTGCAGTTCGCCGGCCGGCGCCGCCCCGCGTGGCGAGTACGACTGGCCGCTACGCCCGCGACCGCAGGTGGTGACCCCATTCGACAACCCCGAACGTGACTGGCTCCCCGGTCACCGCGGCGTCGACCTCGCCGGCGCACCCGGTCAATCCGTTGTGGCCGCGGGCGACGGCATCGTCGTGTTCGCGGGCACGGTCGCAGGTAAGCCGGTCGTCTCGATCGACCACGTCGGCGGCTTGCGCACCACCTACGAGCCGGTCGACGCGTCGGTGTCCGTCGGTCGACGGGTCGGTCGCGGACAGCCCATCGGAACGCTGGAAGGAGGCCATCCCGGCTGTCCGGCGTCGGCCTGCCTGCACTGGGGTCTGCGCCGCGACAGGGAGTACCTCGACCCGCTCGGATTGCTGCACACCCTGCCGATCAGGTTGAAACCCATTGGCTAGCAGAGACACCGCTACGCGCGCGGGTGCGCCTGATCGTGGACCTTGCGCAACCGGGCAACCGAGACGTGGGTGTAGAGCTGTGTCGTCGCGAGGCTGGCATGGCCGAGCAACTCCTGCACGATCCTCAGGTCCGCACCACCTTCGAGCAAATGTGTTGCCGCGGAATGCCTCAACCCGTGCGGACCGATGTCGGGCGCACCGGGAATCGCCGAGACGGTCTCGTGCACAACGGTCCTCGCTTGGCGCTGGTCGATACGTTTGCCTCGTTTGCCGAGCAGCAGCGCGCGATCCGACTCGGGGGTCGCCAGCTCGGGTCGCCCGAACCGCAACCAGGTCTCGACCGCTTCGGCGGCCGGGCGACCGAACGGCACCGACCGCTCCTTGTTGCCCTTGCCGATCACCCTGACCAGCTGACGGTCACGGTCGACGTCGTCGATGTCGAGGCCACACAGCTCCCCTACCCGAATGCCGGTCGAGTACAGCATCTCCACGATCAGCCGGTCCCGCACGGCGAGCGGATCGTGTTGGGCTGCGCCCAGTTCCGCGGCGTCCATCGCGTCTGCCGCCTGTTGCTGCCGAAGCACGGCAGGCAACGGCCGCAACGCCTTTGCCGAGGCGAGACGCGTACCCGGGTCGGCCGAAATTCGGCCGGTGCGGGTAAGCCACGCAGTGAACGTACGGGCAGACGAGGTCCGTCGAGCCATCGTCGTTCGGGCCGCGCCGCTCTTCGACTGCGCTGCAAGCCACGACCTGAGCAACCGCAGATCGATATCCGTCAGCTGCGCTTCCGGCATCTGGGCCACCAGATGGGTGAGCAGCGCAGTCACATCGGCGACGTACGCCCGGACCGTATGCGCCGACCGACCACGCTGCAGCCGAAGATGTTCGGCGAACGCATCGACGTCCGCCCGCATCGAATCCGGCAGTTCCGCAGTCATGGCCCAACAGTCGCTGCCCGTGCCCGCGCATGCAAGCTGGCTCGCCGGTCGACAAAGAACCGGTACAGACCCTGCCCGCGTAACGTCCCCGCAACTCTGACGGTCCGACGCGCAACCTCGACGCAACCACGGACTCCTACTGTGCGAATGATGACGAGTGATTCGCCGGGCACCGGCATCGACATCACCGGCCTGACCAAGACGTTCAAGCTCGGTCGCCGATCGGTGGAAGCACTGCAATCGGTAGACCTGCACACCGAGGCAGGCGCCTTTCTGACGCTGCTCGGGCCGTCGGGTTGCGGTAAGTCGACGGTGCTGCGGATCCTCGCGGGACTCGAAACGCCGACAACGGGCACCGCGCTCATCAACGGCTATACGCCGGCGGAGTTGCGCGGCAGGCACGAACTCGGGATTGCGTTTCAGGATTCGGCGTTGCTGCCGTGGCGCACGGTTGTGTCCAACATCAAACTGCCGCTTCAGGTTGCCGGGATCGCCCCCGACCCGAAGCTGATCGCCGACCTCGTCGCGCTCGTCGGACTCGAAGGTTTCGAGAAGGCCAAGCCTGCACAACTGTCCGGCGGCATGCGTCAACGTGTCTCGATCGCGCGTGCTCTCGTCGTGAAGCCGACGGTGCTGCTGCTCGACGAACCGTTCGGCGCGCTCGACGACATGACCCGCCAACGACTCAACCTCGAATTGCTCCGCATCTGGACGGAGAAGCCCGCCACCACCCTGATGGTCACGCACGGTATTGCCGAGGCGGTGTTTCTCTCCGACCTCGTCGCGGTGATGAGTCCGCGTCCGGGGCGTGTGCTCGAGATCGTCCGCATCGACCTCCCCCGACCACGTACGCCGGACATGATGCGAACACCCGAGTTTCACAAGATCCACGATCAGTTGTCGGAGCTGTTGTTCGGTCGCTCCGCGGTTGCCGAAGGAATTGCGTGAAGGCGCGACCGACCTGGCTCGGCGGTGCGATCGGCATCGTCGGTCTGATCGCCGTGTGGTGGCTGCTCGCGGCGTTCGATGTCGCGGGCGGCACGATCCCTTCGCCGGGAACCGTTGTGTCGACGATGTATTCGGACGGGTGGTCGCTCTACGGTCCGAACTTCGGGATCACCGCGTCCGGCGCGCTGAAAGGCTTCCTCTGGGGCAATGCGCTGGCCATCGCGCTCGGCGTCGCGATCATCCTCGTGCCACCGATCGAATCGTTGGCAACACAACTCGCGATCCTCAGCTACTGCACTCCGCTACTCGCACTCGGTCCGATCATCCTCGTCGTCTTCGGCGGCCGGACCCCGACGATCTTCCTCGCGGCGATGTACTGCTTCTTCACGACGATGGTCGGCACTGTTGCCGGACTTCGCTCGGCCGACCCGGCGAGCCTGGACCTCGTCGAAGCCTACGGCGGCGGAGCGTGGCAGAAGTTCACGAAGGTGCAACTCGTCGCTGCAGCGCCGAGCACGTTCGCGGCGTTGAAGATTGCCGCCCCGAGCGCGGTGCTCGGCGCGATCCTCGGTGAATACCTCGGCGGTGTCGACAGCGGCATCGGCGTTGCCCTCACCGCGGCACAGACGTCGTACAACGTTCCGCGCACCTGGGGTATGGCGATCGCAGCGGCGGCACTAGCCGGTCTCGGCTATGCGATCGTCGCCGCCATCGCCAGGCTCGTCACGCCATGGACGTCGGCGCAGGGAGCGCTCCGATGACGCCTGCGCTGCGCCGGATCGGGAGCTTCCTGCTGCCGTTGGCCATCTCGATGGTTCTGATGCTGGCGATCTGGTATCTCTTTCTCGCAGTGTTTCCGCAGGTGGGACCACGCGTCGGTAAATCACCGCAGGATGTGTGGAACTACCTGTTCACCGGTCCTGCCTCGGGAACAGCTCGATCGAACCTGCTCGACAATCTGCAGATCACGCTGCGCGATGCGGGAGTCGGATTCGCGGCGGGCATGCTCGCCGCTCTCGCCGTTGCCGCAGTGTTCGTCGTATTCAGGTCGATCGAGCAGACGTTCCTTCCCGTGGCGATGCTCCTGCGGTCCGTGCCACTCGTCGCGCTGACCCCGATCGTCGTGCTGATCTTCGGTCGCGGCGTCGTCGGCGTCGCGGTCCTCGCCGGCATCGTCGTATTCTTTCCCGCGCTGGTGATGATCATGGTCGGGCTGCGTGCCGCACCTCGCCAATCCCAGGAACTTGTCGAGGCGTACGGCGGCAGCAGATGGACGGCACTGCGACTTGTCGCGATACCTGCCGCGCTACCGTCGGTGTTCGCAGCCGCACGCATCTCGGTCCCCGGTGCGCTGATCGGCGCACTCATCGGCGAATGGCTCGGTAGCGGCAGCGGTCTCGGTTCCAGCCTGATCAAAGCGATACCGCGCTACCAGTACAACGAGCTGTGGGCCTCGATTGCCATCGTCACCATCGTGTCGATCCTGCTCTACGCCATCGTCGGAGTGCTCGAAAACATCGTGCTCGCCCGGTTCGGTCCCGATGCGGGCAAGAGTGCCTGAACGCAATCTCGCCGTTGTTTACATCGGCTAAACATTCTCCACCGGAGAGGCAAAGTTCCCGAAACTCGGCAGCCATAGTGTTCGGCCATGACGTCGTCGCAGCCAGGCCTTCCCCGCTCGCCCCGACCTATCGATCGCCGCACCTTCTTCCGATACTCCGCGTTCGCGGGCGTCGCTGTCGGCGGCACCGCACTGCTCGCTGCGTGCGGCAGCGACTCGTCCGATTCGTCGGGCGGCACCACCGACGACGGTTCGAAGTACGGAACCGTCGCAGTGCAGTTGTCCTGGATCAAGAACATCGAATTCGCAGGCGAGTACTTCGCGCTGGAGAAGGGCTACTACAAGGACGCCGGGTTCGGCAACGTGAATCTCATTGCCGGTGGCGCCGCAGGAACCGGCATCGAAGCAGGGCTCGACACAGGCAAGATCTGGATCGGCCTTTCGGCTCCACAGCTCACGGCTCCTGCGGTTCTGAACGGTCTACCCGCCAAGATCGTCGGTGCCACCTATCAGAAGAACCCGTTCGCAATCGTCAGTTCTGCTGCCAAGCCGATCCTCACGCCGCAAGACATGGTCGGCAAGAAGATCGGCGTGCAGGATTCCAACCAACTCGTCTTCGGTGCACTCCTCGACGCGAACGGTATCGATCCAGCCTCGATCACCGTCGTTCCTGCACAGTTCGACCCGACACCGCTCGCGAACGGCGAGGTCGACGGTTGGGTCAGTTACGTGACCAACGAACCGATCACGTTGGCAGCCAAGGGCTTCCCCAACCACGCGATGCTGTTCGCCGACTACAATCTGCCGCTCGTCGCGGAAACCTTCACAGTTCTACAGGACACGATCGACAACGAGCGCGACAAGCTCAAAGCCTTCCTCATCGCAGAAATCAAAGGCTGGAAGGACGCCATCGCCGATCCCGCGGAATCCGCACGACTCGCAGCCGAGGTCTACGGCAAAGATCAGAACCTCGACGTCGCCGAGCAAACGAAGGAGGCGACCGCGCAGATCGGTCTGGTCGTGTCCGAAGACACCAAGACCAACGGCCTGTTCACCATGACGCCGAAGCTGGTCGAACAGAACATCGCCGCGCTTGCGAAGGCGAAGCTCGACGTCACCGCCGACCAGCTTTTCGACCTCTCGATCATCGACGAGATCTACAAGGAAAACCCCGACCTGAAGTAGCCCGGATCACCGTCGGATCACTCGGTGAACGTCACCAGGTTCTGATCCAGGATCATCTCGTCCTCGTGGTCCGACGGCGTGAGACCCGGTACCAACTTCAACGGAATACCGGTCCCCTCCGATGCGTCGAAATCAGCCGTGCTTGCAACCTGGGCGGTGACGGCGAACTTCTCGTAAACGGCAGGTAGCCCCTGTGACGCGAGCGGCGACGGGCCGTTCATGACGTGCAGATGCAGATGTGGCGCAACCGAATTGCCGGTATTGCCGACCAAACCGATGACGTCGCCCTTGGTGACCTTGTCGCCGACCTTCGGCTTCACACTTCCGGGCTGCATGTGCGCGTAGTTGACGTAGAAGCCGTTGCCGATGTCGAGGACGACGTAGTTGCCGTCCGCGTCCTGCAGCGAGATGCCCGACGGGAAGGTTCCCGGTTCCTGCTCGGGCAGGTCGTTCTTCGTCCCGACGACGGTGCCGTCGGCGACCGCGTAGACCTCCTTGCCGAAGATCTCGTAGTTCTTCGGATCTTTCGGGTCGCCGGTGAAGATCTTGAACTCTTCGTCCGCCTGCTCGTAGTCGATGGCGTAACGCTGCGCGACATAGGTCTGCCCGTCGACCGGAAGGATTGCGCGCGTGTGCCTTACTGCATCGCAGCAGCCGTCCGCCGCGATGTACCGCTCGCCACGCAGCGGTGCCGACAGGACCGGCAACGTGCGGTCGTCAACGCTCACCTCGCCGAGTCGCTCGGTGATCCGATTCTGCCCGGGCGGAGCCGCCTCGGCGTTCACAGCGACCTCGTGGACAAGCTTGTCCGGCACCGTGGCGTCCTTGTCCAACGTGACGTGCAGGAAGATCGTCGCGGCTTGGCCGGCGTCGAGGACGTCGGTGCCGTCGCGGCTCCCCGCAGGCTGGACACGCGAATTCAGCGCGTCGCCGGTCAATTCACCGACGACTTTGTCGGAGTCCTCGTCGACGATCTTCAATCCCTCGATCTTCGTCGGCCCGCTGGTGAAGTTGGTGACCGACAACTCGTACACGAGATGCACTTTTCCGTCGGAACCTTCGAACGGTACGGGCGCGAACTCGACCGAGCCGACGATCGGCGTGAACTGCTCGTTTCCGACCTCCATTGCGTTCGAACTCGACGTCGACGTCGATCCGTCCGCGTCGTCGTCGGAGTCACCGCACCCGGCCGCTGCGAGCGCAACGACTGCTAGCACTGTGACCATCGACGAGAAGTGGCGTCGGCGAAGCTGGCTCGGCATTGGTCTTCCGTTCGGTTGTCGCGGTGCCCCTGATGATTGTCGATTCGGGCGAGATCATCGACGGTCCTGGCGAGGATCGCAACTATTGTGCGGCCTCGGCGTCGTCGTGGGGAAGGTTTTCGACTACCGCCGCATTCGGACTGCGCAGGCGCAGTAGGTTGGCGTGATGGTTGGTAGAACAGAGTTGTCGGTGACGATCGTCGGCGCCGGGTTCGGCGGGATCGGCGCGGCGATCGAACTGCGTAAGCACGGCATCACCGATGTCACGATTCTCGAGCGTGCGACCCACCTCGGTGGCACCTGGTGGCACAACACCTATCCGGGTTGCGCATGCGACGTGCCGAGCCACCTGTACTCGTATTCGTTTGCCCAACGCAAACATTGGTCTCGCCTCTGCTCACCGCAGCAGGAAATTCTCGACTACCTCCAAGGTGTCGCCGACGATTTCGACATCACAGGCTCGGTCAGGACTGGTACGGACGTCACAGCCTGTCGCTGGGACGACACGACGCGGCGTTGGACGGTGGAAAGTCGCGATGGCCGTAGCTGGGAGTCCGACGCGCTTATCGTCGCGACAGGACAGCTGCACCAACCCGCCTACCCCCGCATCGACGGCATCGACGACTTCGCTGGGCACAGCTTTCATTCGGCGCAGTGGGATCACGACCACAAGCTCGCGGGACGACGGGTCGCGGTCGTCGGAACCGGCGCGAGCGCTGTGCAGTTCGTTCCAGCCATCGCGCCGGAGGTCGGTCAGCTCACCGTGTTCCAGCGGACCGGCAACTGGTTCCTGCCACGCAAGAACCACGCGTATCCAGGCTGGCTGAAGACTCTGTTCCGAACTGTTCCCGGCGTCGAGACCTTCCGGCGTTCGTTCGTCTACTGGTACGCCGAGTTTCTCACCCTGATGATTCGCCATCCCCGCACCTGGGGTCGGGTCGGCAAGGCAAAGTCCGCAATATTTATGCGAATACAGTTGCGCGACCCCGAGGTTCGCCGAAAGGTCTGGCCGGACTACACCTTCGGCTGCAAACGAGTGCTGTTCAGTTCGTGGTTTCTGAAGGCGCTGCAACGCGACAACGTCACCCTCGTCGACGACGCGATCACCCGAATAACGCCGACAGGGCTGCTCACCGCGGATGGTGTCGAGCACGATGTCGACACCATCATCTGGGGTACGGGCTTCAAGACGACCGACTTTATGTTTCCGATGGAGATCACCGGCGTCGACGGTCGGTCGTTGCGCGATGCGTGGGCAGACGGTCCGCACGCCTACCTCGGCATGACCGTGCCCGATTTCCCGTCGCTGTTCGTCATGTACGGACCGAACACCAACACCTCCGGCGGTTCGATCATCTTCTACCTCGAAGCACAGGCCGCCTACATCCGGCAGGCGCTCGAACTCGTCAGAGACCGCAACGTTGCCGCGCTCGCGGTCCGCCCCGAGATCGAGGCCGACTTCGACGTCGCAACGCAAGCACGCTTCGGCGGTACGGCCTGGCTGCGGTGTGACTCCTGGTACCGCGACGACGCCACCGGACGCAACATCACCAACTGGCCCGGTTACATGCGCGAATATGCCGATGCCGTCCGTGTGTTGGATGTCGAGAAGTTCACGCTGATAGCACTTCCCGAGCACGATGCCGCGACGTCAACGGACATACCCGCGTAGACCGCACGGCTTTCGTTAGGTTGCACAGGTGGAAAGTATTCGCAATACTGTCAACTATGGAAAGCTTTGATCCCGCCAACGAACTCGAACTGATCGAACGAGCCGCGGCGGCTCCGTACATCGACTATCCACCGACGCCTGCCTGGTACCCGACCGCCGTCGGACTGTGGGTCGCCGCCATGATCGGAACGTTCTGGTGGTGGCGCGAGAACGCGGTGCTGTTCGTCGGCGCACTTGTGCTTCTGGTCGCCATCGAGGTGGCGTTCGTGCGGTGGATCAGCAAACGGCACGGCGCACTCCCCCGACTCGGGCACGGGACGCCGCCACCGGAGATCACCCGGGCGTACCAATCCTTCTTCGTCGGACTGATCGTCGTCGTTGCTGCGGTTGGCCTGATCTGGTGGCTGGGTGGACTCGTTGCGGCGATGGTCGCTGCGTTCGTTCTCGTCACAGCGGGACTGACGCTCTACGAGCGCAGCTACGCCCTCGCTGCACGGACGGTGCGCGCTCGATGGGCGTGATCGACGGGTTGGATCCGCTGATCCACGCACCGAAGCGGTTGGCCGCGATGGCAGTGCTGGCCAACGCTCCGACCGCAAGCTTTTCGTTTCTTCGCGAGCACCTGGCGCTGACCGACTCCGACCTCTCGAAGCAGATGTCCGCTCTCGAGGCCGCCGGCTATGTCGTCGCCGCAAAATCCGGCCACGGCCGCGGCAGCACCACCACCTATTCCATGACCAAGACCGGAAAGGCTGCCTTCACTCGGCACCGAGAGGCGTTACGAGCACTCCTCGGCAACTGATCCCGATTGGCCCGGCTCGGCCTAGCGCAGCGGAACGAACCGACGCAACTTGCCACTCCCGGACAGCCGCTGCAGCCGATCGACCACCTGGATCCGAATCGCCGCGTCCGCCAAGCCCTGGACCCGTAGCGCCGCAACCACCGCCGCCGACACGTGGCCGACATCGGGGTCGCCGACCGCGAGAATGTTCGCTCCGCCTGCGGTTTGGGTGACCTGATACTCGGAGATGCGGGGATCGGTACCGAGGACATAACGAAAGGCGCTGGCGGGCACTGTAATCGACCCGTAGCGGAAGTCGTCGTCGCGCCTGCCGCCGATGTCGGCGACTCGCGCGAACGCGCTGCCGCAGGGGCACGGGTCGGGCAGCAGCGTGACCTGATCGCCGAGGTCGTACCGGATGAACGGAAAGGTCCGGTTCGCCAGACCAGTCGCAAGCGTGCGCACCGCGGGCTCGTCCGGTGCGACCGGCACGCCGTTCTCGTCGACGCGTTCGAGCACAACCTCGTCTTCGGCAATGTGCAAACCCTCGCCTCGGGCGCAGCCGACTGCCTGCACGCCGATCTCCGTCGAACCCCACAGGTTGTGCACCGGTGCTGCCCAGGCTTCGCGAATGGCCTGCCTGTCCTCGTCGAGAAGTGGCTCCGAGTTCGTGCTGACCCGTACCGGCGAGATGGATAGCTCGCCCCTCGAAGCCGCACGCGCAAGCCTGCCGATCACCGATGCGTAGGCGACGAGATGAGTCGGCTTTGCCGCGGCAACAGCGGCAAGCACGTCGTCGAACGGTGCCCCGACCGGTATCACGACGGTCTCCATGCCCGGCGCGGTCGGCACGTCGAACAACGGAGTGCTCGCGTGGGGCGGTTCCCCGGCCGAAAGAACCGCGAGGCGAGACACTCCCGTCGAAGGCTGACGCTGTTCTTCACGCGCTTGCGTTCGCCATGCGAGGCATACCGCCGAGACGAAGAACTGCCAGTCCCACACGTAGACACCTCGCACACCACTCGACCCGCCGGAGCTGAAGATCTGCTCGCCGCCGGGGGTGTAGGAGAACCACGTCTGCTCGGCCAGAATCCGTTCTGCTCGAACACGATCGAGATCGCGAGTGGTGACGATGGCGTCCCAGTTCTCCTGCGCGTCCTGCTTCGTCATCATGGGGAGCGCTGCGAGGTCGGCGACGGTTGCAGTGGCTGGATCGAGGCCGCGCAGTCGTTCGGCGTGGAACGGCGACCGCTCGCGTGCGTAGCCGAGCAACGCGCGCAGCCGCGCGGTTCGGTGTCGGTCGATCTGCTCGCGTGACCAGTCCAGGCGTCCGACGTGATCGTCTAGCGCTGCCGTCACTTCGTTCAGGTGGGCGGCGCGCAGACGTCGGTAGTCCGCCACGGACGTATCTTCGACAACAGATTGCGACATCGATGCCCTCCGGGGGTGAGCATGAAACGAGGCGTGTTCGACGTCAAGTATCGGCCCAGCGACGCGACTTCGGAGGCGGATCACGCTCGCTTCCTCCGATACCAGCCCGTGTCGTCGGAACCGACGAACCCCGCCAACTCCAGCAGCGGCAGCACACCTCGCACCCCATCGATCCCGACGCCCGAGACCTCCGACAACTCACGAGGCTCACGCGAACCGACCGCGGGCAACGCCTCGTAGACCAGCAACTGATCGCCGGCCAACCCGTCCGTGTCGCGCGCGGCAGCGTCGTCACTCCCCCGCACCGGCAACCGCAGCGGTCCGGCCTCGTCGATGATCTCCCGCGCCGAGGTGACCAAGGTTGCCTCCCCGTCTCGCACCATCTGATGACACCCTGTCGAGGTCGCGGTCAGCACCGACCCTGGCACCGCTAACGCCGGACGGCCAAGTCCCCGAGCCCATTTGGCGGTATTGCGCGCACCGCTACGCCAACCCGCCTCGACGACCACGACGGCATCCGACAGTGCCGCGATCAACCGATTGCGGGCCAGAAACCGATGTTTCGCAGGCGTCGTGCCCGGCGGATACTCCGAGACAACCAAACCTCGTGCTGCGATCTCCTCGAGCAACCGCTCGTGCGCTTTCGGATAGTGCTGTTCGATCCCGCAGGCCAGTACGGCGATCGTCGACCCCTCGATCGCCAACGCCGCGCGATGGGACGCAGCGTCGATGCCGAAGGCGCCGCCGGAGACGATCGTCCAGCCCTGTGCCGCAAGCTCGCTGACCAGTTCCGTCGCGACGTAGTCACCGTAGTCACTCGGCGCCCTCGTCCCGACGACCGCAACGGCCCGCTCGGTCGCTTCGACGATCGACCCCGATCCACGCACCCACAAGGCAAGCGGTGCAGCACCTTCCGGCTGGCGTCGGGTGTCGATGCCGGTGAAGCCAACCATCCGCCATGCCGGCCACTCGTCGTCGTCCGGCGTCACGAGACGCCCACCGATCCGAGCGACCGCTTCCAGATCCCGCTCGGCGGTATCGATGTGACGACGCGCCTCGGTTCGCTTCACCAGCGCGGGCGGCAGATCCCACTCCCGCACTGCTCGCGCTGCTTCCTCGACACCGACCGACGCGATCAGGTCGTTCAGCGGCGCGCACGCACCGACCACAACCGACGACAGGTACGCCCATGCCAAGCGGCGAGAATCGCTGGCGCTCAACGCCGGATCTCGTCTCGGAAGCCGAGCGCACGACCGACATCACCGGCATCGGGTGCTTCCGCACCCCTCAGATCGGCCACGGTCCACGCGACACGCAGCGCCCTGTCTGCGCCACGAGCAGTGAGCTGCCCGCGCCGGATTGCGTCGTCGAGCGGCGCCACGGTCTTGTAGGGCAGGCGAAACTCCCTGCGCAACAACGGCCCTGTCACGTCACCGTTGGTACGGAACCCGAACTCACGCCACCGCTGCGCGGCGGCAGACCGCGCCGCCGCGACCCGAGCGCGCACGTCGGCACTGCACTCCGGCTCGTCGGCATGAAAGCCGCCACTTCCGATGGGCCGCATCTTGATTCGTACGTCGACGCGATCCACCAGCGGACCCGACAACTTGCCCAGGTAGCGCCGCCGCACCGCCGGTGCGCAGACACAGTCGGCCTCTCGCGGCGGCGCACACGGGCACGGATTCGCCGCGAGAATGAGTTGAAACCGTGCGGGATAGATCGCCACACCATCGCGCCGCGCGATGCGCACCTCCCCGTCCTCGAGCGGTGTGCGCAGCGATTCCAGCACCTTCGTACCGATCTCGGCATATTCGTCGAGAAACAGCACACCGCGGTGCGCACGACTGACCGACCCCGGTCGCGCCATCCCCGACCCGCCACCGACCATCGCGCTGACCGTCGACGTGTGGTGCGGCGCAACAAACGGCGGCGTCATGATCAGCGGGTTGTCGTCGCTCAGCAGCCCGGCGAGGGAGTGGATGGCCGTCACTTCTATCGACTCCTGTTCGGTGAGAGGTGGCAGCAGACCCGGAAGTCTCTGTGCAAGCATGGTTTTCCCGATGCCGGGCGGACCCGTGAGCATCAGGTGGTGGGCGCCGGCAGCAGCGACCTCCAGTCCCCAGCGCGCCTCGTCCTGGCCGACCACGTCGCTCAGATCACCACCTGCTACCACTACGTTTCTGGAACGCCGGCCCGGTCCCAACAACACGACCTCACCCCGCAACCACGCGAGCACGTCACGCAACGAACCCGCACCGAAGATGTCGATGCCATCGACGAGCCCCGCCTCCGCCAGCGTCGAATCCGGCACGACGACCCGCTGCCATCCCGCGTTCTTCGCGGCAAGCACGGCCGGCAGCACACCCCGCACCGACCGCAACCGACCGTCCAACGCCAATTCACCGAGCAGCACTGTCTTTTCGAGCTTGGCCCGCGGCACGTCCTCCGCAGCGTCGAGCACGCTCAAGGCAAGAGCCAAGTCGTACACACTTCCGATCTTCGGCAGCGTCGCAGGCGACAACGCAAGAATCACTCGCGAATCCGGCCACTTCTCACCGGAATTCGTGACCGCTGCGCGCACCCGGTCACGAGATTCCTGCAGGGCCGTGTCGGGCAGACCGACGATGTGCACACCGGGCAAACCACGGCCGATGTCGGCCTCTATCTCCACGATCTGGCCGTGAACACCGGACACCGCGACCGAATGTGCACGTCCGAGCGCCATCAGAACACCGCTTCGAGATGCTCGATCACCGGCTCGGTACCCGATTCGATCAGCACACTCACAACATCGAAACGAACCGGTGTCCACGGCCCGGATTGTTCTGCCAGCCAGACGGCGGCCAGTCGTCGGATTCGCCGCTGCTTGGTCAACGTGACCGCTTCGGCAGGCACTCCCATTCGGCGGCCGGTGCGGGTTTTGACCTCGACGAAGACCAACACGTCGTTGCTCCGGACGATCAGGTCGATTTCGCCGTAGCGGGTCCGCCAGTTGCGATCGACGATCGTCATGCCAGCTGCGGTCAAGAACTCCGCTGCTAGATCCTCACCCTGCGCGCCGAGCGCGACGTTGTTTCCCATACCGCAACGATGACCGAGCCGACACCACGCTCACTCCCGTGAACTGGGAAAACAGATTGCCCTGTGGATAAACCGCGCGCTGTGGACAACTCGCCGCGCTGTCGGCGTGTCTACTCGGGAAGGCGCAGGTCAGGCTTGTCAAGCTCTTCTATGTTCACGTCCTTGAACGTGATCACGCGGACGTGTTTGACGAAGCGAGCGGGTCGGTACATGTCCCATACCCAGGCATCGGACATCCGGACCTCGAAGTAGACCTCGCCGTCGGCGTTCTGCGGCAGCAGTTCGACCGTGTTGGCGAGGTAGAAGCGTCGCTCGGTCTCCACGACGTACGAGAACTGACCGACGATGTCCTTGTACTCGCGGTACAGGGAAAGTTCCATCTCGGTTTCGTACTTCTCGAGATCCTCGGCGCTCATCGGTGTGAAGATCCTCCTGGTCTGTCGTGAACAGTCATCATGTCGCACTCGTTGTCTCGACGCTTATGTGGCCCAGATCCATCACGTCACCCTCGGTATCGACGTCTCGGCCGAGTGACACGTTTCGCCACGAACGCCGATGTTCGGCGCTGGCACCGAGCCGCGACAGCGCAGCCATGTGCACTGGCGTGTTGTAGCCCTTGTGCGCCGCGAACTCGTAGCCGGGCAACTTCGCATCCAGTTGCACCATAAAGCGGTCGCGGGTGACCTTGGCAAGGATGCTGGCCGCCGCGATGCAGGCCGCGTTGGCGTCGCCGCCGATCACCGGCAGCGACGGTACAGGTATACCCGGCACCTTGAAACCATCGGTGAGAACGTAGCCCGGTTGCACACGCAGCCCAGCGACCGCGCGTCGCATGCCTTCGATGTTGGCAACGTGAATGCCGATGGCGTCGATCTCCCACGCCGGGATCGACACGACGTTCCACGCGAGCGCCAACCGCTTGATCACCGGAAAAAGTTGCTCGCGTGCCCGCTCGGTGAGTCTCTTGGAATCGTCCAGCCCGCCAAGCGAGGCCTGCGGTTTGGGGGCGAGAACGCACGCCGCGACGACGAGCGGACCCGCGCAGCACCCCCGACCGGCTTCGTCGACACCGGCAACGGGACCGAGGCCACTACGGATCAGCGCAGACTCCAACGTCCGCAGACCCGAAGATTTGCGGATGACCGTCCGTGGTGGCCAGGAACCCATGTGCAGGTGCTCAGTTGCTCTGAATGTCCGGTGAGCTGATCTTTCCCATCCGGCCCGGTGGCAGCACGATGAAGACCGCCTTGCCACGTACGTTCTCGACCGGCACAGTGCCCTGGTACTCGTCACCCCTGTGGAATCGCGAGTCCGCCGAGTTGTTGCGGTTGTCGCCCATCATCCACAGGTTGCCGTCCGGCACCTTCACAGCAGGGAAACAACGGCCCGACTTCACGTCGGTCTGGCAGGTGAGCGAACCGGGAACGAACGGGAAGTCGTTGACAACGTACGGCTCGTCCAGGGGTTTACCGTCCACGAGGATCCTGCCTTGATCGTCACAACATTCGACTGTCTGGCCGCCGGTGGCGATCACACGTTTGACGAGATCGTTTTCGTCGGGCGGGACGACTCCGAAGACGGACCCGATGTTCTGGAGCCCCCGAAGAACGGCGTTGTCGGATCTGATGGATTTGTAGTTCTCGCTCCAGGAATCCGGGCCGAGGAAAACGATCACATCGCCGGCGGACGGATCGCCGAAGCGGTAGCCGATCTTCTCGACGACGATTCGATCGCCGGTGCACCCTGCGCAGCCGTGCAACGTCGGTTCCATCGATTCCGACGGAATCAGGTACACCCGCGCGATGAAGGTCTGCAGCAGGAAGCTCAGCAGCAATGCCACAAGCAGCAGGACAGGTAGTTCACGCCAGAACGAGCGCGGCTTGCCCGCAGGCTCGTTGCGTTCGGACCGATCGCGCCGTCCGAACCTCCGCTTGCCGGATTCGGAGGGGTTCACATTGGTGCTGTCGGCTGCGTTCGGGTCGGTCACGCGCGCCTCGTCATCTGCCACGGAGACAGGTTAGCCCGGCTCTTGCGAGCCGGGCCGTCTGGGAGCAGCTACCGAAGGCGGCTGCGCCGAAGTGCAGGAGCTAGAGCGTCGTTGTCGCTCAGCGCTTTTCCTTGATCTTCGCGGCCTTGCCACGCAGATCGCGGAGGTAGTACAGCTTCGCGCGGCGGACGTCGCCACGGGTCACGACCTCGATGTGGTCGATGGTCGGGCTGTGCACGGGGAACGTGCGCTCGACACCGACACCGAAGGAGACCTTACGAACGGTGAAAGTCTCGCGGACGCCACCGCCCTGACGACGGATGACGACACCCTTGAAAATCTGGATGCGCTCCTTCGAGCCTTCGATAACCTTCACGTGGACATTGAGCGTGTCGCCGGGGCGGAACTCGGGAACGTCGTCACGGAGTGACTTCTTGTCCAGGAAATCCAGGGTATTCATGTTTGTTTCATCCTTGCGGTTGCGAGAGCAGAGGAACCGAGCGGCATGTGCTCGACTGGTTCGTACCCAGGTCAGGTCAGAGTTGTCCTGCGCTGTAAGTCGGTACACCATGGGTGCACTGGCACAGGCAACCGTTCGATTGTGCCAGATAGGCCCCCGACCAGTGAAATCGGCCGCTTCGGTCCGCTACGAGGCGACAGGTTGGTGAACCTTCCCGTCGGTCGCCGTAGGCGGTGGCGGCGCCGCGTGCACCGTCCGAGCCAGTTCTTCCTCCGCACCTGACAGGGCGTGCTCGATGCTCGGTTTACCTGCGATCAAGTCCTGGATGTAGATCTTGGCCCTGATCGCAGGTCGGCGTAACTTCCGCTCACGATTGACCGCGCGTTCCATCCGCTTCGGCCGAGAGGTGTAGCGCCACCGTGCCCACGGGGCTCCCGGCCTGCTCAATCGAATCGCGCCGATCACCAGCAGCGGAACGACGAACAGCCCGACCAGCCCCGTCCAGATCTTGCCTTTGAGCAGCACGATCGCCGCAAGCGCCAGGTTCGCGACCGACGAAACCACGATGCCGACTCGCACCCACGTGTTCGGATCGTGTCGGAAGCTTGTGACGTTGATCAGTTCGAGCGGACGCAGGCCGAGCAGGAGCAGTCCCGTCACGGCGATCGCGACGAAGACAGCATCGACCGAACTTCGCCCTTCTTCCTCCCAATACACGTCTTTCAGGTAGAAGATCAGGGCGAACTCGTCGAGCACCAACGCGGCACCCGCACCGAACAGCGCAGCAAGCCAGGCGCCGCTGGTCTGGGTGCCGTCGTCGTAGATCGTGATGATCGCGATGCCCGACACGATCATGGTCACGACGCCGAACACGACGTGATGGACGTGGTGGCCGTTCGGCGTCACATTGCCCGGCCACCACTTCACGTTCGCCCTGATCATCCGCACGCTCAGGCGGATGAGCAGGAACCCCACGATGAATCCGATCAGAAACGCGAGCAGCGGCAGCCGACCGTGAGCGACGATCTCCTCGTCCAGCCATCTACGCATGTGCCCATTGTGTCCTGAATCGTCGCGCGACTACTGACCGAATCCAGCTTTTCGCAGTGCGTCCGCCATGGAACCGCTTGCAGGCGGGGACGACTTCGCGTTCCGGTCGCGATCGCGCGGGGCCCCGCCACCGCGCTGGGGTTGCGAAGGCCGTTTCTGCTGCGCGCCGGAGCGAGCGGGACGACCACGGTCCGGCGTGGCGACCTGAGCACCTGCGGCACCGATCTCGTCGTCGAGGCGCAGGGTCAACGCGATGCGCTGCCGCGCGACGTCGACCTCGAGCACCTTCACCCGAACGACATCTCCGGATTTCACGACGTCGTGCGGGTCTTTGACGAAGTTGTGCGACATGGCCGATACGTGAACGAGTCCGTCCTGGTGCACGCCGACGTCGACGAACGCTCCGAACGCAGCGACATTGGTGACGACGCCTTCCAGCGTCATCCCCGGGTTCAGGTCACCGACCTTCTCGATGCCTGCGGCGAACGTCGCGGTCTTGAATTCCGGGCGCGGGTCGCGACCCGGCTTCTCCAACTCGCCGATGATGTCGGTGACCGTCGGCAGACCGAAGCGGTCGTCGACGAACTCGGCCGGACGCAGCGAACGCAACACCGTCGTATTGCCGATCAACTCGTGCACACCCTGGCCGGTCCGGTCGATGATGCGGCGCACGATCGGGTATGCCTCCGGGTGCACGGCCGACGCATCGAGCGGGTCGTCGCCACCACCGATACGCAGGAACCCCGCGCATTGTTCGAACGCCTTGGGCCCGAGCCGTGGGACCTCCTTGAGGCCGGCCCGAGTCTTGAAGCGGCCGGTCTTGTCACGATGGGCGACAATGCTTTCCGCGAGAGTCCCGGTGATTCCCGATACCCGGGACAGCAACGGAACCGAAGCGGTGTTGACGTCGACACCGACCGCGTTCACGGCGTCTTCGACGACTGCGCCGAGGGAGCGGGCGAGTATCGCTTCCGAGATGTCGTGTTGGTACTGCCCGACGCCGATCGACTTGGGGTCGATCTTCACAAGCTCGGCGAGTGGATCCTGCAGGCGGCGCGCGATGGACACAGCGCCGCGAAGCGAGACGTCCATGTCGGGCAGTTCCGCGGATGCGTACGCCGACGCGGAGTAGACCGATGCGCCCGCTTCGGACACGACGACCTTGGTCGGCTTGCGGTCGGGAATGCGCGAGATGAGCTCGGCCGCCAATGCGTCCGTCTCCCGCGACGCAGTTCCGTTGCCGATGGCGATGAGTTCGACGCCGAACCGAGCGACCAGGGCGCCCAGTACAGCGATAGCCGCTTCCGATTTGCCCTGCGGCTTGTGCGGATAGATCACTTCGGTGGCAACGACCTTGCCGGTTCCGTCGACGACGGCGACCTTGACGCCCGTGCGGAAACCGGGATCGAGACCCATCGTCGCGCGGGTGCCTGCGGGTGCGGCGAGGAGCAGATCACGCAGGTTGGCGGCGAACACGTCAGCGGCATCACGCTCTGCGGACTGGCGAAGCCGCATCCGCGTGTCGATGCCGAGGGTGACGAGCAGCTTGGTGCGCCAGGCCCACCGAACCGTGTCGAGCAACCAGGGGTCGGCAGGACGACCTCGATCCGCGATCCCGAACTTGGTCGCGATGCGGCCTTCGTAGACCGTGCGCTCCCCCGGCGCGATCTCCTCGGTTTCGGGCTCGAGCCCGAGCGAGAGAATGTCTTCCTTCTCACCACGCAGCAAAGCCAGAATGCGATGGGACGGCAGCTTCTCGAAAGGCTCGGAGAACTCGAAGTAGTCCTTGAATTTCGCGCCCTCTTCTTCCTTGCCTTTGCGCACCGACGACTTCACCTGGCCGCGCTTCCACATCAGCTCGCGCAGGTCGCCGACCAGATCGGCGTCCTCGCCGAAACGCTCGACCAGGATGGACCGGGCGCCGTCGAGTTGCTCGGCGGTGTAGTCCGCCGGATCGTTGGTCGGGTCGTTGATCAACGCGTCGGCGACAGGTTCGTGGCCGGCTTCGCGGGCGATCTGCGCCTTCGTGCGGCGCTTCGGCTTGAAGGGCAGGTAGATGTCCTCGAGGCGCGCCTTGGTTTCGGCAGCCATGATCCGTTGTTCGAGCGCCGCGTCGAGCTTGTCCTGAGCACGGATCGACTCGAGAATCGCGGTCCTGCGTTCGTCCAGTTCGCGCAGGTAGTTGAGCCGCTCCTCCAGCAACCGCAACTGCGCGTCGTCCAGGCCGCCGGTGACCTCTTTGCGGTAGCGAGCGATGAAGGGCACCGTCGATCCGGCGTCCAACAGGTCGACCGCCGCCTGCACTTGCTCTACGCGCACACCCAGTTCGTCGGCGATGCGTTGGTTCACAGTCAGCAATATCGTCACGGCGCCCGACACTACCGGCGCGATCCGACACCGACCGCAACCCTTCCGCCTCGACACCCCGTCCGCGAGATCACGACCACATTTCCAGTGACCGGGGGCGCCAAGTGGTACCGCGATGCGCCACACTGGTCGCGATGAGCACAGGTCCGCAACCCTCGACGGCAGCGACGCGGCGCACCCGCCCGCGAGATCGCAAGCTGTCGATTCTGCGTGCCGCCGAAACCGCGTTCGCGAAGAACGGCTACCACCGCACGTCGATGGCCGATATCGCCCGCTCGCTCGACATCACCTCTACAGCGCTGTACCGGCATTTCAAGAACAAGGAAGACCTGCTCGCACAGACGTTGATCGGTGGCCTCGACACAACGCTCGAGCGCCTGCAGCGGGCTCGGCGGACCGACGAGAACGGCGTCGCGATCCTGGACGAACTGGTTGCCATGTCGCTCGAATTCCGTGGCCTTCCGCGGCTGTGGCAGCGGGAGGTTCGGAACCTGTCGCCGGATGTGCGACGCGGGGTCCTGATGCGGGTGCTGCGCCTGAATGTGCAACTGCGCCATGCGGTTGCGATGCGCCGACCCGACCTGGCCGCAGAGGACGTCGAACTGCTCGCGTGGTGTGTGCTGTCGATCGCGGTGAGTCCGTCACACCACAACGTCCAGCTGCCGACCGAGCAGTTCGCCACCCAACTCGGCGCGATGATCGACGCCGTGGTCGAGTCCGACGCCGTGTTCGGCGGCGATGCGCGTCGACCGTATCCACGGACGTCGGCGCTGACCGACAACACCGATACCACCGACGACGCGCTGGAACGTGCGATCAGGCCGGAGCGTCTCCTCGTGGCCGCGGCGCGGCTTTTCAACACGAGGGGTTATGCAGCGGTCGGTATCGAGGACATCGGCGCGGCGGCAGGCATCGCGGGTCCGAGCATCTACCACCACTTCGAAAGCAAGGCGGATCTGCTCACCGAGATCGTCGAACGCAGCGAGCAGTGGATCGTGCTCTACACCTCGCGCGCGCTGATGGTCGGCACGACGACGGAGCAATCGTTGAGCCTGATTCTGAAGTCCTACACGCAATTTGCACTCGAGCAGCCCGACATGATCGGCACCGCGGTCACCGAGGTCATCCACCTTCCCGAGACCCACGGCGCCCGCTTCCGCAAGGCCCACCGCGACGGCGTCGTCCGCTGGGCACGCCTACTTCAAGTCGCTCGGCCCGAGCTCGAACTCGACGCTGCCCGCGTGCAGATCCAAGCGATGACGACGATCGTCAACGACGCTGTCCGCAACGATCGGATCCGCACCAGGCCCGATCTCGTCGATGCGATCGGCGCGATCGGCGAACGCGTCATGTTTGCTACCGCTGCCCCCGAGCACCTAGCCGGGCCTAACATCGCAGGCCAATCGGCTCTCAGTCCGTAGTTGCCAGAGTTGCGGCAAGCACCGCAACCTAGCCGTCGTTAACTTACGGTTGCGTAGCGAGCCCGCGATAGGCAATTCTGATCCGCGGGTTCGAGCAGACATGCCTCGCGCCGAAGTTGGAAGAACGACGTGGAGGGTTGCACATATGGGGCATTACAAGAGCAACGTTCGTGATCTCGAGTTCAACCTGTTCGAGGTTCTCGGTCTCGACGCAATTCTCGAGTCCGGCGCATTCGGAGATCTCGACGGTGA
Organism: Antrihabitans stalagmiti; assembly: GCF_016482825.1. Classification (GTDB taxonomy): domain Bacteria; phylum Actinomycetota; class Actinomycetes; order Mycobacteriales; family Mycobacteriaceae; genus Antrihabitans; species Antrihabitans stalagmiti. The sequence goes on from NZ_JAEMNV010000010.1 coordinate 106,896, forward strand.
CACCGTTCGCTCGATGCTCAGCGAGGCCGCCCGCCTTGCGGAAGGCCCCGTAGCGGCATCGTTCGCCGAGACCGACCGCACCCCGCCGACGTTCGACCCCGAGACTCACAGCGTCGCAATCCCTAAGGCGTTCAAGGATTCGTTCCGCGCATGGCAGAACGCCGAGTGGTTCCGCGTCGGACTGGACGAGAACGTCGGCGGCGTCCCCGCCCCCGCCGTCGTGACCTGGGCTATCAACGAATTCGTCCTCGGCGCACAGCCCGCCGCGTACCTGTACCTGACCGGTCCCGGCTTCGCCAACATCCTCTGGGGCATCGGCAACGAACTGCAGAAGCACTGGGCTTCGATTGCGATAGAACGCAATTGGGGCGCAACGATGGTGCTCACCGAACCGGACGCTGGTTCCGACGTCGGCGCCGGTCGCACCAAGGCGATCAAGCAGGACGACGGCTCGTGGCACATCGAAGGCGTCAAGCGCTTCATCACCTCGGCCGACTCCGACGACCTCTTCTCCAACATTTTCCACCAGGTGCTCGCACGCCCCGAAGGTGCCGGCCCCGGCACCAAGGGACTCAGCCTGTTCCTGGTGCCCAAGTTTCTGTTCGACCACCAGACCGGCGAAACCGGCGAGCGCAACGGCGCTTTCGTCACCAACGTCGAACACAAGATGGGCCTCAAGGCCTCCGCTACATGTGAGCTCACCTTCGGTGGCCACGGCATTCCCGCCAAGGGCTGGTTGGTCGGCGACGTACACAACGGCATCGCGCAGATGTTCAAGGTCATCGAGCTTGCCCGAATGATGGTCGGCACCAAGGCGATCGCAACACTGTCGACCGGCTACCTCAACGCACTCGAATACGCGAAAACCCGAGTCCAGGGCGCCGACCTGACGCAGATGACGGACAAGAACGCGCCACGCGTGACGATCCTGCATCACCCGGATGTGCGGCGCGCGTTGATGACTCAGAAGACCTACGCCGAAGGCCTACGCGCGCTGTACCTCTACACGGCCGCCCACCAGAACGAGGTTGTCGCCAAGGCGGTTTCGGGCGCCGACGCCGACGTCGCGTTCCGCGTCAACGACCTGCTGCTCCCGATCGTCAAGGGTGTCGGCTCCGAGCGCGCCTACGAGAAGCTGACCGAGTCGCTGCAGACCTTCGGCGGATCGGGCTTCCTGCAGGACTACCCGATCGAGCAGTACATCCGCGACGCGAAGATCGACAGCCTCTACGAAGGCACCACCGCAATTCAGGCGCAGGACTTCTTCTTCCGCAAGATCGCGCGCGATCGTGGCGTCGCTCTGGCGCATGTCGCCGGACAGATCGCCACGTTCATCGAGAGCGATGCGGGCAACGGACGCCTCAAAACCGAACGCGCACTGCTGAAGACGGCGCTCGAAGACGTGCAGGCAATGGCAGCATCGCTGACCGGATACCTCATGGCTGCCCAGCAGCGTCCGACGGAGCTGTACAACGTCGGCCTCGGTTCCGTCCGGTTCCTGATGGCAACCGGCGACCTCATCATCGGCTGGCTGCTGCTGCGCCAAGCCGAGGTTGCGCTGCATGCGCTCGACGGCGAGACATCGGCTGCGGACACGGCGTTCTACGAGGGCAAACTTGCGGCGGCCGCCTTCTTCGCGCGCAACATGCTGCCCGAGCTGACGGCGACACGGGGAATCATCGCCAACATCGACAACGAGATCATGGATCTTGCGGAAGAAGCGTTCTGACTCGAACTTTCCGGCCCCACCGGGCGGCGCGACGTTGTCGCGTCGCCCGTGTTCACTCCGGCGGCGGGAGCAGGTCGGGCCTGCGTTCGGCAGTGCGACGTAGCGATTCCTCGCGCCGCCACTGCGCGACCTTTGCATGATCGCCAGACAGCAGCACCTGCGGCACATCGAGCCCACGCCAGCTGACCGGTCGTGTGTAACACGGTCCTTCGAGTAGGCCGTCGGAGAACGAATCCTCTTGATGCGACTGCTGATTGCCGAGCACACCGGGCAGGAGCCGGACGACGGCTTCGGCCATGACGAGGACCGCGGCCTCGCCCCCGATCAGCACGTAGTCACCGATGCTGACCTCCTCGACCCGCACGCGTTTCGCTGCGTCGTCGAACACCCGCTGATCGATACCTTCGTAACGGCCGCAAGCGAATACGAGGTGCGACTCACGAGCCCAGCGGTGCGCTGTCGCCTGGGTGAACGGAACGCCCGCAGGTGTCGGCACCACGAGCACAGCATCGTCGGGACAGACGTCGTCGAGCGCGGCACCCCACACGCTCGGCTTCATCACCATCCCGGGACCACCGCCGTACGGCGAATCATCGACCGATTTGTGGACGTCGCTGGTCCACGCACGCAGATCGTGCACGCCGAGCTCGACCAGACCCTTGTCGATTGCCTTGCCGAGCAACGCAGTTCGCAGCGGTTCCAGATACTCGGGAAAGATGGTGACGACGTCGAGTTTCATCGGCTGCGCAACTGCTCCGCGGCGACCGTCACAACGATTCCAAGTCGAGCAGGCCGTCGGGTGGGTCGATCTCGACCACCCCGTCGGCGATCGACACCGACGTCACGATGGCCGCGACGAACGGCACGAGTATCTCGCGGTCGTCGGCCGCACGGACCGAAAGCAGTTCGCCACCAACGGAATGCAACACCTCGCGAACCGTACCGACCGCGGTTCCGTCGACAGTCCGCACAGCGAGGCCTTCGAGTTCGTGATCGTAGAACTCGTCGGGGTCCTCGGACGGCTCGATATCGGCGGAGTCGATGAGGAACAACGTGCCACGCAAAGCGTCGGCACCTTCGCGGTCGGAGACGCCGACCAGACGCAGCAGAAGCCGCCCGGAATGATCCCGGGCGGCTTCCACCGTGTAGTCCGTCAGGTGCTTGTCGCGCGGTTTGCGGCCGTGCAGGACGGCACCTACGGCAAAGCGGAGGTCGGGGTCGTCGGTGCGGACGTCGACGACGACCTCACCTTTGACACCGTGGGACTTCGCCACTCGACCGACGACAAGCTCCATAGCTTGTGCCGCGTCTACTGATCGGTGTCGACGACGTCGACGCGGATACCGCGTCCGCCGATACCCGACACCAGTGTGCGAAGCGCGGTCGCGGTACGACCGCCGCGACCGATCACCTTGCCGAGATCGTCAGGATGTACGTGCACCTCGACGGTGCGACCGCGTCGACCCGTGATCAGTTCGACCCGCACATCGTCGGGATTGGAGACGATGCCGCGAACGAGGTGTTCGACGGCATCGGCAACAACGGCACTCACTTGTCAGCAGCCTCGGCAGCGTCAGCGGCGGGGGCCTCAGGGGTGGCGTCGACGGCTGCGTCCTTCTTGGCAGCCTTCTTCTTCGGCGTGGTCGCAGCGGCGGACGGCTCACCGTCGGCAGCGGCGAGTGCCGCGTTGAACAGGTCGAGCTTGCTCGTCTTCGGCGCCTTGACCCTCAGGGTGCCTTCGGTGCCCGGCAGGCCCTTGAACTTCTGCCAGTCACCGGTGATCTTGAGCAGGGCCGCGACGGGCTCGGTCGGCTGTGCGCCGACACCGAGCCAGTACTGCGCGCGCTCGGAATCGATCTCGATGAGCGAAGGCTCTTCCTTCGGGTGGTACTTGCCGATGGTCTCGATCGAACGCCCGTCACGACGGGTGCGAGAGTCCGCGACAACGATGCGGTACTGGGGATTGCGGATCTTGCCGAGCCGCGTGAGCTTGATTTTGACAGCCATAGGTAAAGCCTTTCGATGTGGTCACGGCGCAATTCAGCGGCCCGCACGGCTTGCGAGCCCGGTCTTGCGTTGGGGATTTGTTGTGACCGCCGCGCGGTACGTGACCGGAGACGGGCGAACAGCTGTCCATTGTGCCAGACGGCCCCGCACGAACCAAAGGCAGCACGCTGCTCGTGCGTCTTTTCGGAGGGCGGGGCCTCCGAAAAGACGCACGAGCGGCGGAGCCGCCTCTACGGTTTGACGGCCAGGACCGGCTTCGGGCACCGCAGAATCAGCTGCTGCGAATGGCTTCCCAGCAGCAGTTTCCCGACCGGGGTACGGTGCCGGATCCCTATCACCAGCAACTCCGCCTCCGGCTTTTCCATAGCGTCCAGCAGGGAATCTACGACATCGACGCCGACGAGCTGCGTCAGTTCGTAGCGCACGCCGCTCGATGCGAGCAATTCCTCGAGGTCTCGCACCTGCCCGGTCGGCGCGAACGCCGGGTCGGCGAGTGCGTCACCCTTCGTCGAGTTGATGACGAGGACGTTCGCGCCGCGCACCTTTGCCTCTGCTATTCCGTGCTCGAGGGCTGCGTCGCCGAATTCGTCGGCCGAGTATCCGATGACGATCATGCGTTTTCCTTCTTTCGGGTGTCGGGAACATGGACGAGCTCGGGTTCGGTCTTGTGCAGTGCACGCATGATCAGCGGTGCAAGCAACATGATCGCGATGAGGACGTAGACGCCGATCGCGACCGGCTCGTTGAACAAGCCACTCCACTCGCCGCCGCCCAGCTGCAGACTCTGGCGTAGCTGACGTTCGATGCGCGGTCCGAGAATGACGCCGATGATCAGCGGCAGGACGGGCAGTCCGAAGCGTCGCATCATCAGACCCATCAGTCCGAAGAGCAGCAGCAACGCCAGGTCGAGCCACTGCAGGTTCACAGCGAAGGCACCGAGCGTCGCGAAGAACAGAATGCCCGCGTAGAGGTACGGCCGCGGCGTGCGCAGCAACTTCGCCCACAGCGGCGCCAACGGGAGGTTGAGGACGAGCAGCAGGAAGTTGCCGATGAACAAGCTCGCGATCAACGTCCAGATCAGCAGCGGCTCCTTTTCGAACAGCGTCGGTCCGGGCTGGATGCCGTAGGAGACGAACGCCGTGAGCATGACCGCCGCCGTTGCGTTGGTCGGCAGACCGAGCGAGAGCATCGGCACCAGAGTGCCTGCTGCCGAAGCGTTGTTCGCGGCTTCGGGACCGGCGACACCTTCGATCGCGCCCTTTCCGAATTCGTCCTTGTGCTTGGACAGCTTCTTCTCGGTCATGTAGGACAGGAAGGTCGGCAGTTCGGCACCGCCTGCAGGCAGTGCGCCGAACGGGAATCCGTACGCAGTCCCCCGCAGCCACGGCTTCCACGACCGCTTCCAGTCCTCTTTGCCCATCCACGGCCGACCGACCGGAATCACATCCGCGGGACGACGACGCAAATGCGCTGCGACCCACAGTGCTTCACCGAGCGCGAAGACCGCCACAGCGACGACGACGATATCGATGCCGTCGGAGAGCTGCGGGATGCCGAACGTCGCGCGAGGCTGACCGGTGAGGAAATCGATTCCGACCAATCCGATCGCGAGACCGAGGAACAGCGAGATCGCACCGCGCAGCTTCGACGAACCGAGGACGGCGGTGACCGCAACCAGGGCGAGCAGCATGATCGCGAGATAGGAAGGTGCGCCGAGGGTTACCGCGAACTTGGAAACGACCGGAGCGAAGAGAACCAGCAGCACGGTACCGATCGTCCCCGCGACGAACGACCCGATCGCCGCCGTCGCAAGGGCTTGCGCGGCCCTCCCTGCTTTCGCCATCTTGTTGCCCTCGATCGCCGTGATCACCGAGGAGGATTCGCCGGGTGTGTTCAGCAATATCGAGGTCGTCGAGCCGCCGTACATGCCGCCGTAGTAGATGCCGGCGAACATGATGAAAGCTGCACTCGGACTTACGTTGTAGGTGATCGGCAGCAGGAGTGCCACCGTCATTGCCGGACCGATGCCCGGCAGCACGCCGACCGCTGTGCCGAGGAGCACGCCGATCACCGCATAGAGCAGGTTCATCGGCGTTGCCGCCTGTTCGAAGCCCTGCAGGAGCCAGTCGAAGTTGTTCATGTCAGAGGATCCCGTCCAAAATGCCTGCGGGCAGCGGGATTCCGAGCCCAGAGTAGAACGCGTAGAAACTGGCGACCGACAGCACGGCGCCGATCACGATGTTGCGGACGTAGTGTCGGCTTCCCAACACCGTTGCCGCACCGGCGAACAGCATGCCGCCGGTGATTGCCCAGCCGAGAAAATCGACGAGTGCGATGGTGGCGACGAAGAGTCCGACCAGCATCCCGACGGTCTTCCAGTCCCCCGGCGATTCGGGATCGATGTCCTCACCTTCGTCGGCCTCGCCTTTCGAACCACGGGTGATGGCGATCGCGAGAATCACCGCGCAGACGAGAAGCCCGCTACCGACGACGAGCGGAAACAGCTTGGGACCGACGGGGTCCACTTTCGCGAAACCGCCTGCGAGGGTGAGTGCGTCGAAGATGAGCAAGGCTCCGACAACGACGAGTACCGCACACACGATGAACTGCGCCCAGTCGTTCTTCTCCGCCTGCGGCGACTGTTTCGGCGTCGCGTCTTCCGGGCCGAGGTCACCGCCGTCCGGTCGATCTGTCGTGGCAGTCATACCAGCCCCAATTCGGTCAGTGTCGAGGACACACGTTCGTCCTGGTCTTTCAGGAACTGCTCGAAGTCGGCTCCCGTCATGAATGCGTCCGTCCATCCGTTCTTCACCAGCGCGTCCCGCCATTCCTGGGTGTCGTGCAATTGCTGCAGCGCCTCGACCATGGCGTCGCGCGCGTCGTCGGAAATTCCCGGCGGTGCGAGCACTCCACGCCAGTTGGTGAAGACGAGGTCGATACCGGACTCGGTGAGCGTCGGCGCGTCGATCCCGTCGACACGCTTGTCACCGGACACCGCGAGCACGCGAACGGTTCCCGCCTCGATCTGGTCGACGTATTCACCGAGGCCCGATGTGCCCGCGGCGATCTTCTTACCGAGCAATGCGGTCAGCAGGTCGCCGCCGCCGTCGTAGGAGATGTAGTTGACGGCCTTCGGATCGACTCCGGCGGCGCGTGCGGTCTCCATCGGGAAGAGATGATCGGGTCCACCTGGGGAGGATCCGCCGCCGATCGTGATGTCAGCCGGGTTCGCCCGCCACGCAGCGATGAAGTCGTCGATCGTCTCGAACGGCGAATCTGCCGGTACGAGAATGCCTTCCTGCTCCTCGACGACCTTGGCGAGCGCGGTCGCATCGGAGACCCGCGCGGACGAACCGTTCGTGTAGACCGCGCCGACGACGCCGAGCCCCATCATCATCATGAGGTCGTCGTTGCCTTCTTCGTTCATCAACCTGGCCATCGCGACGGTGCCACCGGCGCCGAGCACGTTGAATACCTCGACGCGGCCGGTGATGTCCTGGTCTTCCATGATCTTGACGCCCGTACGGGCGGTGAGGTCGTAACCACCGCCAGGACTGTTCGGCACCATCATCCGGAGCCGATGCAAACCTTGGTCGTCATCGCCGCGGGTCACCCCGCAACCAACTACGAGTAGCGCTACCAGCGCCGCTATCAGCCCGGAGAGGGCTTTACGTTTCGACATCGTCGTCTCTCATTTCGGAGGTTCCATTTCGCTGATCCGATTTCGCTCGGGTGGAGATCCTCAGCAATACTGGGCCGATACGTGACCTACGTCACGCTTACGAACGCAACGGAAGTATTGGACATTGTGGTCATCGGTTTCTCGTAGCGGACGCAGTCTCGCCGGCCAGTTCCTGCTGTTTCAGCTGGTCGTGGTTGCCGTCGTGCTCGTAGCCGTCGCAGCGATCTCGGTTACCCAGTCCACGAAGGAGTTTCGCGACGTCAGAGGCCAGCGCATGATCGCCGTCGCCGAGAACGTCGCGTCGACGCCCATCGTGCGGGACCGATATCCGGCGGAGCCCGGAGCTGCGCGTGACCCGTTCGTCGCAAGCACTCTCGCGCCGGAAGTCGATCGGGCGGTCGGGTTGTCGGGTGCGAGTCTCGCCGAGATCATCGGCGCCGACGGTCGGGTCGACGTGTCTTCGGACCCTTTGCGAGTCGGAAAGACAGTCGGACTCGGTGGGAGCGACGTGCTGCTCGGTCGAGCGTGGTTCGGGGACGCCGACATCGACGCACGTCATTCGTTGGCCGCGCACGTTCCGATCCTGACCTCGGACGGCGATGTGATCGCAGTGGTTGCCGTGAGCGAGAAGTATCCGTCGCTGTGGACGCTGTTCAGCGGAGCAGGCGAACGGCTCGTCCTCTACCTCGGTCTCGGTGCCGCACTCGGCTCCATCGGCTCGTGGTTGCTGGCGCGGCGGATAAAGAAGAGCACACGCGGGCTCGAGATTGCCGAGATCGCGAGCCTCGCCGAACATCGAGAAGCGTTGTTGCACAGCATTCGTGAGGGCGTCGTCGCGGTCAACAACGACGGCGTCGTCACTGTGCTCAACGACAGTGCGCAGGACCTGCTCGGATTGACTCCCGACGACGTCGGGAAGCCTTTGGCCGCAGCCGAACTCGACCCGACGGTCCGCGCCTTCCTGCTGTCGGACGACAACGAACGCGATGTTGTGATCGCAACGCCGACAAAGGTTCTGGCCCTGAACCGCCGGGCAGCGACGAGTCAGGGCAAGCAGATCGGCATGGTGACGACGATGCGCGACAGTACCGAACTCGCCTCCATGCAAAGCCAATTGACCTCGCACAAGAGTGTGACCGACACGCTGCGCGCGCAGACCCACGAGTTCGCCAATCAGCTGCACACGATCTCCGGGCTTGCTCAACTCGGCGAGTTCGACTCGGTGACCGAATTCGTCGGGACCTTGACCAGACGCCGTGCGGCGATCAGCGACGCAGTCACCCAACGCATCTCCGATCCGGCGGTCGCGGCACTGTTGATCGCCAAGACCTCGCTTGCCGCCGAAACCGGTGTCGCCCTTCGACTCGACCCGACCGCACACCTGCGAGCACTCGACCCTGCGTTGTCGACCGACGTGATCACGCTGCTCGGCAACCTGATCGACAACGCTGTCGACGTGTCCGAGAACAGTGCGGACGCTCGGGTCACGATCGGAATCGACGACACCGACGGTCTGGAACTGACCGTCGCCGATACCGGACCAGGCATTCCAGAGAACCTCCGCGCTGCCGTCTTTGCGCGCGGTGTGACGTCGAAGCCCGACGTGCCGGGTGGAAGAGGTATCGGACTTGCCTTGGTGCGGTTGGTGAGCGCGCAGTACGGCGGAACGGTGACCATCTCGGACGGGCCGGGTGGCGGAGCGATGTTCACGGTCCGCCTGCCCCGCGCCGCGGTCACGCTGCCCGACTCGCCCCCACCGGCACCGGTGCCTACCTACACTGCGCAACTATGACGGCACGCGAGACGTTCGACGTGCTCGTCGTCGACGACGACTTCATGGTCGCGGAGATCCACCGACGCTTCGTCGCCAAGGTCGATGGTTTCGCTGTCGTCGCCGTCGCCCGCAACGGTGCCGAGGCACTCGCGGCCATCGCGTCGGAACAGCCCGATCTCGTCCTGCTCGACGTCTATCTGCCGGACATGTCAGGCCTCGACGTCCTCCGTCGCCTGCGTGCCGACGGCAACCCTGTCGGCGTCATCATGATCACCGCGGCACGCGAGATCGACACCGTTCGCGGGGCATTGCACGGCGGGGCGGCCGACTATCTGATCAAACCGTTCGAATTCGTGCAGTTGCAGGACAAGCTGCGTGCCTTCGCAGCAAGAGCTCGCGCACTCGGCTCCGACTCGGGTGCAGACCAATCGCTGATCGACTCGCTGTTCGGCAACACGGGCACACCGGCAGGCACCACCGTCGCGTCGTCGGTCGACCATTCGAAATCGCAACTCCCCAAAGGACTCAGCGCGGAAACGGGCAAGCTCGTGCTCGAAACCCTGCGAACCGGTGGCGAACTGTCGTCGACCGAGTGTGCCGACCTCGTCGGTCTGTCCAGGGTGAGTGCGCGACGTTATCTGGAGTATTACCTCACGACCGGCGCCGTCGAAATTCGACTGCAGTACGGCCGCGCCGGCCGACCCGAACGCCGCTATCGCGTCCCGAGGAACTGACGCGGCCTGATGCGACGACGCCGCTCGCGCGTCTTTTCGGTGGTCCGGACCTCAGAAAAGACGCACGAGGCGCAAAGCGCCCTGCCCCGGCCGGGTAGTGTGCGGGTGCCGGTTGCAACCGGGCTGCATCGAAGCACGCGAGGAGAAACAGACATGACCGCGCCAATCGCAACGCTGCAAAGCGTCGAACACACCGCGATCCTCGGACTCGGTGTGTACCGCCCTGAGCGCCTGGTTCCGAACTCCGAGATCGTCGACGCGATCGACTCGAGTGACGAGTGGATTCAGACGCGCTCCGGCATCAAGGCACGCCGTTTCGCAGGCGAAGACGAGTCCATCATCGGCATGAGTGTCGCGGCCAGCAAGGACGCGCTCGCCGCAAGCGGTATCACCGCCGATCAGATCGGTGCGGTCATCGTCTCGACGTCGTCGCGCCTCGTCCTCGGTCCCGCGGCAGGTCCGCAGGTTGCCACGCTGCTCGGAATGGCCGACACGGCCGGTTTCGACGTCGGCGCCGGATGCTCGGGCTTCTGCTACGGCCTGACCATCGCCAACGGTCTGATCCGTGGCGGCACCGCGAAATACGTACTCGTTGTCGGCGTGGAACGACTGTCCGACCTGCTCGATCGGGCCGACCGGACCACGGCGTTCATCTTCGCCGACGGTGCGGGCGCTGCGGTCGTCGGGCCGTCCGACGTCGAGGGCATCGGCCCGGTGTCGTGGGGCTCGGACGGCAGCCAGTGGGAAGCCATCTGGCAGGACAAGGATTTCGGCACGTACTTCGACGAGGTTGCAGCTGCGGAAGCTGCAGGAACGACGTCGGTTCGTCCGTACATCCGGATGCAGGGCACGAAGGTGTTCCGCTGGGCCGCGACGTTCCTCGAGCAGGCCTGCCGCTCGGCCGTCGACCGCGCCGGACTGACCATGGACGACATCGACGTCTTCATCCCGCACCAGGCGAACCTGCGCATCACCCAGGCGTTGACCCGCGTGCTGAAGTTGCGCGAAGACTGCGTCGTCGCCAAGGACATCGTCGAAACCGGAAACACGTCTGCGGCGTCGATTCCCCTCGCGATCGAGGAAGTACTGCGATCCGGTCAGGCCAAGCCCGGCGATGTTGCGCTCGTGATGGCGTTCGGTGCCGGCCTCGCCTACGCGGGTCACGTCCTGCGGTTGCCGAAGATCACCGCCGAGTAGAACGAGCGCAGTCTCGAGAGCGAGGAGCCGGAACGATGAAGTTCCCCAACGAGGACGATCTGCGTCGCGAACGCACACGCTTCATGACGATGATCGAGTCGCTGACCGACGACGAGTTCGAGAACGGCACGACCCTCTGCGACGGGTGGACGCCACGAGATGTGTTGGCGCACATCGTCGGAACCGACAAGCTTTCGAACTACCTCAAGCCGAGCGGCATGACCATCAGTCGTGGCAACGCGGCGATGGTTCGCGGCAGCCACGAACTGAGCCGTGCCGAACTGACCGCCCAGGGTTGGGCGGCGGCCGAGAAGCCGAGTATCGACGGCCGGATGATGGCATGGCTGTATGCGGGCGACTGCGCGATGCATCACCAGGACGTGCTCCGTGGCCTCGGCAAGCCACACGACGTGCCCGCCGAGTCGGCCGCAGCCATCTTCCGCGAAGGCAAGGCGTGGCGATATCTCAACGCGAAGCCGATGCGTAACAGGGTGATTCCGACGACGCCGGGCGGCGAGCCGTGGGGCCGCGGACCCGAGGTCCGCGGCACCACCGAAGCGCTCGCCCTCTGGATGGCCGGACGCCGCGGCCTCGAATCCGAGCTCGAATTCCGTTAGGCAGCACGCCGCCTATGCCACGAGCGGCGCCAACGTCTTGCCCGCTAGTTCGACGATCCCCGGCTCGTGACCGTTGGTGACGAGATTGATGACAAGTCCGTCGATCCCCTGGCGCAACACTCGGTCCTGCAGTTGTTCGGCGACGTCGTCCGGATCGCCGACGAACTGACGATCGGTCAGTTCCGCTCGCTTCTCCGCGGACAGCGTGTCGATGTCGACACCGCGCGCACGAAGGAATTCGCGCTGCAGTTCCCGCGCGCGATCGCCACTTTCGTCGATCATGACAAACGCAAGGAAGCTCGTCTCCAGCGTCGACCGCTCCCGCCCCGCTTCGTCGCACCGCTGCTTCAACGCATCCATCTTCCGTGGCAACTCGGAGGCGTTGCAGATGATGTTGAGATGATCGGCGAACCGGGCGGCGAGTCCGAACGTCTTCTTCTCACCGCCGCCGCCGAGCAGCACCGGGATGTCGTTGCGGATGCGGGGCTCGTTGATCGCCGATTCGACGTGGTACCACTTGCCGTCGAACGTCGGCCTCTCGCCGTGCAGCATCGGAACGATGATCTGCAGCGCTTCGTCGAGTTTCTCGAAGCGCTCGGTGAAAGTGCCGAATTCGTAACCGAATTGGCGGTGCTCGAGCTCGAACCACCCTGCGCCGATACCGAGCACGGCGCGACCACCGCTGACGACGTCGAGTGTCGATACCGTCTTGGCCAGCATCGGCGGATTTCGATAGGTATTGCCGGTGACGAGTGTCGACAGCTGGATCGACTCTGTCGCCGTGGCAAGCGCCCCGAGCGCCGTGTATGCCTCTAGCATCGGCTCGTCGGCCTCGCCGATCCCGGGGAGTTGATAGAAGTGGTCCATGACGAACGCGGTGTCGAATCCGGCGGACTCGGCTTCGCGCGCTTGGGCAATGACAGTCGGGAACAGGTCGGCGACTGATTTCGAATAGCTGAAGTTCGGCATCTGATAGCCGAGGCGGATGCTCACGTAAATCGACAGTACGCCGGTCCGACGATCCTGCGCGGAGCTTGCCTGGCGACCGACACTTTACGCAGGCAGGAAGAGTACCGATATCGCCGGAAGCAGATTGTTCATCGAATGCGCCGTCCACGACGCGAACACGCTGCCGGTTCGCAGCCGTGCCATTCCGATGGCAACACCGCCCCACAGCAGCACGATGTAGCGCCACCACTCGCCGTGCCAGGCGGCGAACAGCGCGGCGGTGATCGCGAGCGTCACCCACGGACTGCCGAGCACACGCGTCCACCCGGTCGACACCGATCGCTTTTCGAGCGCGCCCCACAGCATGCCGCGGAACATCAACTCCTCCCCCAGCGGTGCAACGAGCCAAACCCAGAGTGCAACAGCGACTTTCCAGCCTCGAGGCAGCCCGATCTCGGTGAGTGGCGACTCCTCGGTCGTCCCTGAGACGGCAAGCAGAACGACGACGATGGCCAGGCCGCCCAATACCGACGCGGCGCCCCAGACGAGACCGACGCGCAGTTGAGCGGCCGCCTCTCGCAGGTTCGTCGGCAATCCGAAATCGGCGACAGGGCCGTTGCCGCGGAACGCGGTGATCGCGAGCGCAAGCAGTGCAGCGACCGTCGTCGGCACGGTGAGTGCCACGAAGAACGTCGCGGCTGTCCGTTCGTCGATCAGCACAGCTGCGACGACGAAACCCACCGCGTTGACTGCGAGCACAAGCGCCGCCGCGGGCAGACCCCAGCGCCGAGTTGGTGAACTCACCCGATCGAGCCGCGCACGGTGACGAGCCGACCGCGCAGGATCACCGCATCGGGAGCAGCAAGCACATCGGGACCGGTTCTCGGATCATGTTCGTAGACAAGCAGATCCGCAGGAGCACCCGCCTCGATGCCCTGGCGCCCGAGCCAGGTTCGCGCATCCCAGCAGGCAGCACCGAGCGCCTCGGTCGGCGACAACCCGACCTTGACGAGTGCTGCGACCTCGTCGGCGATCCGGCCGTGCACGATCGAGCCGCCTGCGTCGGTGCCCGCATAGATCGGCACGCCGGCATCGTGTGCCCGGCCGACCGTGTCGGCGACCTTGGCATGCAGATCACGCATGTGGCGTGCGTACACCGGATATTTCGAGGCGGAATCGGCAATGGCTGGGAACGTCTCGATGTTGATGAGCGTCGGCACAAGTGCGACGCCACCGTCGACCATCATCTCGATGGTCTCGTCGGTGAGTCCGGTGCCGTGTTCGATGCAGTCGATTCCGGCCGCGATCAACCCGGGCAGGGCGTCCTCACCGAACACGTGGGCGGTCACCCGAGCGCCGTGCCGATGGGCCGCGGCAATCGACTCGCGAAGGATGTCGTCGTCCCACAGCGGACGCAGATCGCCGACCGAGCGATCGATCCAGTCGCCGACCAACTTCACCCAGCCGTCACCCAACATGGCCTGTTGCGCAACAGCTTCCGGCAGCTGAGCGGGATCTTCGAGATCGACCGCGAGGCCGGGGATGTAGCGCTTGGGTGTTGCGATATGACGGCCTGCCCTGATGATCTTGGGCAGCTCGGGCATGTCGTCGATGAACCGGGTGTCGATGGGCGAGCCTGCGTCACGCAGCAGCAGCGCTCCGACGTCGCGCTCCGTCTCGGCCTGCGCGATCGCACCGGCAGTGTCCTCGTGCCCGCCGTTGTACTTGATGCCGACGTGACAGTGCGCGTCGACGAGGCCCGGCAATATCCAGCCCGACTTCGTCACGGTGTGGGCGTCGGCGACCGGCTCGAACGAGACGACACCGTCGTGAACCCACAGCTCGACCGGCTGTTCGTCGGGCAGCCCGGTCCCGCGCAGATGGAGCGCGCCGTCCATCGCTACTTCTTGGGCAGCTTGAACTGTGAGAGGTCGAAGCCTTCCAGGCCCGGTGGCAATTGGTCGAGACCCTTCGGCATACCACTCAGATCAGGCATACCGGCAGGCAATCCACCGGGCATGCCGGGCATCCCACCCCGCACCTTCGGGGGCGTCGGACCACGACCCTTGCCCTTCTTACCCTTCTTGCCGCGTTGCGATTGCCCGCGACGCGCACCGGGTAGCCCCATCTGTCGGCCCATCGACGCCATCATCTTGCGCGCTTCGAAGAAGCGATCGACAAGCTGGTTGACCTCGGACACCTTCACACCCGAACCGTTCGCGATCCGGAGTCGTCGAGACGCGTTGATGATCTTCGGATTGTCGCGCTCGGCCTTCGTCATGCCCCGAATAATCGCCTGAACACGGTCGAGCTGCTTGTCGTCGACCTGCGACAACGCCTCTTTCATCTGACCTGCGCCAGGCATCATGGCGAGCAGATTGCCGATCGGACCCATCTTGCGGATCGCCATCATCTGGTCGAGGAAGTCCTCGAGCGTCAGCTGGCCCGAACTGATCTTCTCGGCAGCATCGATCGCCTGCTGCTCGTCGTAGACCGACTCGGCCTGCTCGATCAGCGTCAGCACATCGCCCATGCCGAGAATCCGGCTCGCCATCCGGTCGGGGTGGAAGACGTCGAAGTCTTCGAGCTTCTCGCCGGTGGACGCGAACATGATCGGCTGACCGGTCACCTCGCGCACGCTCAGCGCGGCACCACCGCGGGCGTCACCGTCGAGCTTGGTGAGCACGACACCCGTGAATCCGACGCCGTCGCGGAAGGCCTCGGCCGTGCTGACAGCGTCCTGACCGATCATCGCGTCGAGCACGAACAACGTCTCATCGGGCTGCACAGCATCGCGAATGCCGATGGCCTGGTTCATCAGTTCGGCATCGATACCGAGACGACCGGCGGTATCGACGATGACGACGTCGTACTGCTTGTTTCGCGCCTCGGCGATGCCTGCCTTGGCAACCTCGACAGGATCGGCCGCTGTGATGCCGAGCGCATTGTCGCCGCCGCCGATCGACGTTCCCGGATGCGGCGCGAAGACAGCCGCGCCGGCGCGTTCGCCGACGATCTGCAGCTGGCTTACTGCGCCGGGGCGCTGCAAATCGCACGCGACGAGAAGCGGCGTGTGGCCCTGATCCTTGAGCCACTTGGCCAGCTTGCCCGCGAGGGTCGTCTTACCCGAACCCTGCAGACCTGCAAGCATCACGACCGTAGGAGGGGTCTTCGCGAAGGTCAGCCGCCGGGTCTCGCCGCCGAGGATGCCGACGAGCTCCTCGTTGACGATCTTGACAACCTGCTGCGCCGGGTTGAGCGCGCCGGAAACCTCGTGGCCCTTGGCGCGCTCTTTGATCTTGGCGATGAAGCTGCGCACGACGGGCAGCGCGACGTCGGCATCGAGCAGGGCAAGCCTGATCTCACGACACGTCGCATCGATGTCGGCTGGGGAAAGGCGGCCTTTGCCGCGCAAGTCCTTCAGCGCACCGGTCAACCGGTCGGAAAGGGATTCGAACACCGATCGCGCTCCTGATCATGGGCTATGGGTACACGTCGGAGACCAGCCTAGTGCGTGAGGACTACACCGACGACCGTCGACGCCTCAGGTGGTCTGTTCTTCTGCGGGCTTGGGCGGCCGGATCATGGGAACGACCCCCAGGATGCCTGCTTCGATCCGTTCGCGGTTCGCAGAGCTGTCCCCGTCTCTCAGTGCGAGGCAGAACGAGTCGACGACAACCGAACCCAGCGTCGACACCTTTGCCCAGCGGACGTCGGCGCCCGCAAGCTCGAGTACCCGAGCAAGCCGGCACAGCAGCCCGACACGGTCTTCGGCACGCAGCTCGACGATGACTTCCCCGTCCTCCGTTGCGTCGAACCAGATGATCTTCGGCGGCGCCTGCGCGAACGCTGTCGTCGGCACACCTTCGTCGCCCACGCGTACCGGGGCGGCCGCTATGGCGTCCTTCTCCTTCTTGTCCAGCAGCGCGATCAGATCGAGGTCGCCCGCAATCGCCCTGATCAGTTCCTGCCTGATCAGACCCGCGGCAGGCGGTGTGCCGAACTTCGGTGACACGACGAAGGTGTTGATCGCCGACCCGGCATGACTGCCGACCGAGGCAGACAGGACACGCAGCGAATTCATCGCGAGAACACCCGCGGCGTCGGAAAGCAGACCGGGCTCGTCAGGTGCGATGACGGTGACGATGTAGGTGTGCTGGCCGCCCTCGGGCTGCAGTTCGACGTAAACGCCACCGTTAGCGGCGCGCGCGATGTGGTCCGGATCGATGGGATCGGGCTGCGGCAACGGCTCACCTGCCATGACCAACCTGCACCGGCGGACGAGTTCGCCGATCAAGGACGACTTCCAGTCCCCCCACACGCCGGGTCCTGTTGCGAGAGAATCAGCTTCGGCGAGAGCGTGCAGGAGTTCCAACAGCATGGTGTCGCCGTCGAGCGCGTCGACGACGGTCTGCACGGTCAGCGGGTCTTCCAGATCGCGACGAGTCGCGGTTTCCGGCAGCAGCAGGTGGTACCGGACGATCGAACTCAACAGCGCGACGTCGGATGGCCACAGCCCCAACCGGTTTCCGATCTGAACTGCGAGGTCGGCACCGACGACACTGTGGTCGCCGCCGCGCCCCTTGCCGATGTCGTGGAGTAGCGCGGCAAGGACGAGAATGTCCGGTCGCGCCACCCTGGTCGTGAATCCGCTTGCGTAGGCGACGGTTTCGACGAGGTGCCGGTCGACCGTCCAGGTATGGACGGCATCTCGGGGTGGTAGGTCCCGAATGGCACCCCACTCGGGAAGGAGCCGACCCCACAGTCCGGTGCGGTCGAGCGCCTCGATCACGGCGGCCGCGCTCTTGCCTGTGTCGAGCAACACGAGCAGATCGTTGAGCGCCTCCTTCGGCCACGGCTCACGCAGCTCGGGTGCGCCTTCGGACAGGCGGTTCAATGTCGTTGCCGACATGGGCATCTCGGTCTGCGCCGATGCCGCCGCCACCCGGAGAATCAGCCCGGGATCCTTCTTCGGCCTGGCATCGCGTGCAAGCACAACCTCACCACCGTGCTCGACCACTCCCTCATCGAGTGGTCGGCGCACAGGTACGCGCCGAAGCCGAGAGAACCCGCGCCGCGGTATGGCGGCGGCGGCAGTGCGCAGACCGACATCGACCGAATAGCTGACTGTCCGAGCCGAATCACTCAGCGTGCGAGCAAGATCGAACCGGTCACCGATCCGTAGCGCCGCACCGATCTCGTCGGCGTCCTGGGCTCGCAGCTGGTCGCGAGCACGTCCTGCGACGCGATGCAGTTCGGTACGGACGTCCAGCAGTCGTCGATGCGACTGTTCGAGGCCACCTCCCGGCACCTCCGGCCCGAGACCGGGCATCGCGTCCGTCAGTTGCGCGATCGCGAGAGCATCGAGCAACTGCACGTCCCGAAGACCACCGCGACCGTTTTTGAGATCGGGTTCGGCGCGGTGCGCGATCTCGCCGCTACGCGACCAACGCGATCGGGTCTGCGCAACCAATTCGTCGAAGCGCGTGCGGATCCCGGTACGCCATTCCCGTCGTACCCCTCCGATCAGCAGATTGGAGAGATCCTCGTCGCCGACGATGTGCCGCGCTTCCAGCATGCCGAGCGCTGCCGTCAGATCCGAACCCGCAACCTGCAGCGCCTGCGGCACCGTTCGCACACTGTGGTCCAGTTTGATATGCGCGTCCCACAGCGGGTACCACAGCTGATCCGCGACTTCGGAGACCCGCTTCGGATCGACGTCGTCGTGCAGCAGAATCAGATCGAGGTCGGAATACGGCAACATCTCTCGACGAGCCAACCCACCGACCGCGACGACGGCGAAGCCGCTGTCGGACCTGATGCCCAGCTCGGCAGCCTTTGTCGTAAGCCAAAATTCGTGCAGATCGACGAGTGCTTGACGCAGGGCGTGCGCATCGAGCCGCCGGTTGCGAGTACCGCCTCCGTCGAGCAATTGCTTTCTGGCGCGGACCAGATCGGCGGCAGCTTCGGGTCCCTGCTTCCCACCTCCCGCCGACCCGCTAGATGCGAGCGGCCCCGCGCCCGCCGGTTTCCCGGCAGGAACGGGGCCGCTGTTCCGCGACCCTTTTGGGTCAGAGCGCATCCGCGCCACGTTCACCGGTACGAACTCGAATGATCGCTTCGACCGGGGTGACCCAGACCTTGCCGTCACCGATCTTGCCGGTGCGCGATGCCTCGACGATCACCTCGACGACCTTGTCCACGGCGGCGTCGTCGACGACGACCTCCACCCGGACCTTGGGAACGAAGTCCACCGAGTATTCCGCACCGCGGTAAACCTCGGTGTGACCCTTCTGGCGTCCGTAGCCCTGTACTTCGCTCACGGTCATGCCGAGCACGCCCGCCTGCTCGAGTCCGGTCTTGACGTCTTCGAGCGTGAACGGTTTGACAATTGCAGTGATCAGCTTCATTTTCGCTCATACCTCCTTGCGGGTCGCGTGGCCAATTGCAGAGCTTCCACCCATTGCAGCGAAATCGTATGCCGTCTCTGCGTGGTCGGATTCATCCAGGCCCACCGCTTCGTCCTCTTCGCTCGCGCGCAGGCCGATCGTGAACTTGATGATGTAAGCGATGATTGCAGTCGCAACGAGCGAGTAGGCGAGAACGGCGCCCGCGCCGACAGCCTGCAGCTTGAGCTGCTCGATTCCGCCACCGTAGAACAGACCCTTGATTCCGGCGTAGGACTCGGGAGCCGCAACCAGGCCGACCATCAAGGTGCCGACGATGCCGCCGACGAGGTGGACACCGACGACGTCGAGCGAATCGTCGAAGCCGAACTTGTACTTGAGTCCGACGGCGAGTGCACAGAGAACACCTGCGGTTGCACCGATTGCGATAGCACCGAGAGCATTGACCGAGGAGCACGACGGCGTGATGGCGACGAGGCCTGCAACGACACCCGAGGCTGCACCGAGCGAGGTCGGCTTGCCGTCACGGATCTTCTCCACGACCAACCAGGCGATCATGGCGGTTGCAGTGGCAATCGTCGTGGTCAGGAACGTGTTGCCCGCTGCGGCGGTCGAGCCGACAGCCGAACCAGCGTTGAAGCCGTACCAGCCGAACCACAGCAGACCGGCACCGAGCATGACGAACGGCAGGTTGTGCGGCCGGAACGGCGTACGCGGCCAGCCTGCCCGCTTGCCGAGCACGAGGGCGAGCACAAGACCCGCTGCACCAGCGTTGATGTGGACTGCGGTACCACCTGCGAAGTCGATCGCTTTCAGTTTGTTCGCGATCCAGCCACCGTTTTCACCGGTGTAGCCGTTGAAAGCGAACACCCAGTGCGCGACCGGGAAGTAGACGAAGGTTGCCCAGACGCCTGCAAACACCAGCCAAGCGCTGAACTTCATGCGGTCGGCAACTGCGCCCGAGATCAGGGCGACGGTGATGATTGCGAACATCAGCTGGAATGCGACGAACACCGAGAGCGGAATCGTGCCGAACAGCGGCACACTCGTGTCGACGTCCGGAAGGACGTTGCCCTGGTCGGTGCCACCGAATACCGACTTCAGACCGAAGTACTGGGTCGGGTCACCGAACAGATTTGCCTTGTCGTCGCCGAACGCGATCGAGAAGCCGTAGAGCACCCAGAGCACCGTCACGATGCCCATGGCACTGATGCTCATCATGATCATGTTCAGGACGCTCTTGGCGCGGACCATGCCGCCGTAGAAGAACGCCAACCCTGGGGTCATGAGCAGCACGAGCGCGGCGCTAGCCAACATCCATGCTGTGTCGCCGGCGTCGGGCGCGCCGGTTAATGGGAATCCATCCACCTTGTGTCTCCTCCTTCATAGCCCAGCCAATTCCGACTGACGACCTGGAGAGAAGAGTGCTCACTCGGTGTTTCAGGTATGACGCTGGGATGTTTCACGCTCGTGAACGCATGACGGGTCTGTGTTGCCATGAGGTTTCTTCCTGCGCAAACGCAAGCGGGTACTCCCGTGAGAATCCGTCACCTCGACCGCGTCAGCTACTCGCCGGCCACCTCGGGAAACAGCCCTGCCCTAGCCAATTGGCCGGTGATCTCGTCCGGCACGATCTTTCCGAGCCAACCGACGACGTCGAGTAACGCAGGCAAGCGCACACCGGTTTCGATCCCCATGTTGCGCAGCATGAAACACAGATCTTCGGTCGCGATGTTGCCTGTGGCGTTGGGAGCGAACGGACACCCGCCGAGCCCACCGACCGACGAATCCAAGGTCGTCGCGCCCGCCGACACCGCAGCGACGGCGTTTGCGTAACCGGTGTTGCGGGTGTTGTGCAGGTGCACGCCGAGCGGAATACCGGGTGCCACCTGTGCGACACCGGCAAGGAGGACCGAAACCTGGCTCGGCACGCCGCACCCGATCGTGTCGGCGAGCAGGATCTCCTCGGCCCCCGCCGCCGCGAGCTCACCGGCAAGCTCGATCACCGCATCGGCAGCCACCACACCCGAAAACGGGCAACCGAAGGCAACCGCGATGATCGCGGTGAGGCGGATGTCGCGATCACGAATCGCGCGTGCGCTGGCGCGAAAGTCGTCGACCGTTGCGGAAACGGGTGCGTTGACGTTGCGCAGATTGAACGAGTCGGTCGCCGAGACCGCGAACCGAATCTCGTCGAGTTCGCACTCGAGCGCACGGGTCACGCCGCGACCGTTCAGTACAAGTGCAGCGATATCGACGCCGGAGGGTCTGGCGATCCGATCGAGGATCTCTTCCGCACCTGCCATCCGCGGCACCCTGCGATCGTTGACGAAGCTCACCGCTTCGACCGCGGCAGGGGCCGTTCCGGTCAGGCGATCGATCAACTCGATGCGTTCGTCGACCGAGAAATGCCGGGTCTGGTTCTGCAGGCCGTCGCGCGGACCGACTTCGCACACACGTAGTACCGACATGATCAGATGATGTTCTTGTCGGCAAGCTCCTGCTGCCGTTCGGCGGAAAGTCCGAGCACCTCGGTGTAGACGGCCGTGTTGTCAGCGCCCGGCGTCTGCCTGCCGAGCCACGCGATCGCGCCGGGCGTCTGTGACAGTTTCGGCACGACACCCGGCACGGCGAGGTCGCCGAACCTCGGATCCTGCTGCCGGACGATCATCTCCCGCGCCTCGACCTGGGGATCGGCGACCACGTCGGCGATCGAATTGATCGGTCCCCAGACGACCGAGTGTGCGTCGAGGACGGCGGTGAGGTCGCCGAAATCCAAGGTGGCCGACCACCCAGCGATGAGGGCGTCCAGCTCGTCGGAGTTCTGGCCACGTGCGACGTGGGTCGAGAAGCGCGGATCGTCGGCGAGTTCCGGCGACCCCATCGCCTGGGTGAGGCGGCGAAAGAGCGGATCCGCGTTCGCGGCGATGATGAGGCTGCGACCCTCTTTCGTCGGATAGACGTTCGAGGGTGCGAGACTCTTCAGCCCTGTGCCCATCGGCTCGCGGACGATGCCGAGCTTGTCGTACTCCGGCAGCGTCGACTCCAGCATCGCGAAACAGCTTTCCAATATCGACGCGTCGACGACCTGGCCGGTGCCACCTTTCGCATCACGCCAGTACAACGCCATCAGCAGACCTTCGAGAGCGAACAGTGCGGCGAGCGTGTCACCGAGCGAGATACCGCTACGCGGTGGCACCTGACCGGGGAACCCGTTGATGTAGCGCAGTCCGCCCATCGCTTCGCCGACGCTCGCGAAACCCGGCCGGGTCGCGTATGGACCGGTCTGGCCGAAACCCGAGATACGGACGATCACGAGCTTCGGGTTGATCTCGTGCAGCTCTGTCGGGCCGAGGCCCCACTTCTCCAGCGTTCCGGGCCGAAAATTTTCGACGACGGCGTCCGCCTCCGCAACAAGTCCGCGGACGAGGTCGCGTCCCTCGTCGGTCGCGAGATCGATGCCGATCGACTTCTTGTTGCGGCCGATCACCGACCACCACAGACTGTTGCCCTCGAACGAGCGCCCCCAATTTCGCATGGGATCGCCCTTGCCCGGCGGCTCTACCTTGAGAACTTCGGCACCGAAATCGGCGAGCCGACTTCCCACGAACGGACCCGCTATCAGCTGGCCCATCTCGATCACACGGACACCGGAAAGCGGTCCTGACACGGTTTCGCTCACAAGCAGAAACGCTAGTCGATGACAGGCGTATGGTCGGCGGCGGCAGCGTCGCCGATCGAAGGAGTAACCGCAAATGCCCTACGCCGAAGTCAATGGTCAGCGGCTCTACTACACCGATTCCGGTTCCGGGGATCCGATCATCTTCTCCCACGGGTTCCTCATGGACCACACGATGTTCGATGCGCAGGTTGCGGCACTCTCCGGCAACTGGCGCTGCATTCGCTGGGACGAACGTGGCCACGGCCGGACCGAGACGTCGTCGGCGGCGTTCACCTATTGGGACAGCGCGGCCGATCTGTTCGGACTGCTCGATCATCTCGGCATCGAAAGCGCCGTTCTGGCAGGTATGTCGCAGGGTGGTTTTCTGTCGCTGCGGGCAGCGCTGACCGCACCCGAACGGGTCCGCGCACTCGTTCTGATGGACAGCCAACCCGGTGTTGAGCATCCGGAGAAGGTCGCCGCGTACAACCAGTTGCTCGACGGATGGATTGCCGTCGGCATGACCGACCAGCTCGCGGACATAGTCGCAGCAATCATCATCGGACCCGGCTTCGCGGACACGCCTGCCTGGCAACAGAAGTGGCGCGACCTCGACACCACGACCGTGCGACAGACGTATACGACGCTCGTGAACCGCGAGAACGACGTCACACCACGATTGGCCGAAATCACCGCGCCGACCCTAGTCGTCCACGGCTCCAACGATGCCTCGATAGAGCTATCGATCGCGCAGCAGTACGCGGCCGAACTGCCGAACGCCGAGTTGGTGGTCGTCGAGGGCGGCGGACACGCGTCCAACATGACCCACGCCGACCAGGTCAACCCGGCGCTCGAGCAATTTCTCAACTCTCTGAGCAGGTGATATCGAGGGTGGCGATCAGCCGAGTACCGACCCCATCGACGGCCAGAAAATGGTGCTCTTCACGTACTTGAAGCCGTCGGGGTACTGGTCGCTGACGGGTACCGACCAGCGATGCCACAGCGATCCGTAGACGGCCGCGACGATCGGTCCGCCACCGGGATTGAGGGCGCGCGTCCTGATCGTCGTGTCGACGGGAACGTCGAGGTGTTCGTTGAGCACCTCGGTACCGCTACGACCGCTGAGCAGGTTCAGCCAGATGACCTCCAGCTTTGCCCCGCCCTGGTTCGGCGAGATGGTGCCGGGTCCGCCGAAGAATCCGAACCGGAAACCATCGACACCGAGAGCGATGCCGGACCCGTAGAGCTGACCCGACGCGGGATCCATACGTCCGGTGTCCGAGAACGCCGGAATCTGGAACGGCTGCGCGGGCAGCGCGGCATCCTGGCGGGCAAAGTCCTGCGGCGCGAACTGCTTCGGCGCTTCGACGAGACGATTCATCGCTGCCAACGCGTCTGCGTTGCCGGATTCGCGCGCGATGTCACGCAGCTGGAGTGCGGCGGCGTTCCAGTCGATGTCCTCACCGACTGTCGGCGCGCTACTTGCTGGTCCTGCGAAAACGAGTGCTGCGGCGGCGGCGGTGGCGACAACGCCGGTCAGCTTCCGCATTACATGAAGGCGACCCATATATCTCTCCCCTTTGGTTGTGACGAGTTGTGTTCGACGAGTTTCACGTCGAAACGGCACGTGCAGGTCCGAGCTAACCAGTCGAGTGGGTCGAAGTGTGGGCAATCCGCCGAGCCGGCTCCAACAAACTCCTCGACACCGACATGTCGACGACAAGTCCGGCGTCCCATGCGCGTTCCATCATCTGTGCGACATCGATGCGCCGTAGTGCGACGATCGGCGGACTGGCGAAGAGTTCGTTGATGTAGGCCAGAACGTGGTCGGCGACAACGACATCGATGTTGCCGACCTTCCCGACCAGTCGAGACGGCATGCCGCGAGGATTCACTCTGGCTGCAATGTTGTCGCGGTGCACCTGTTCGATGTCGACGACGACGGTGCACGGCTCCTCCGGCACCAAACGGATTCGCGTCTGCACCCTGACGGCGATCGTGTAGCGCGCGATCGCGCCGGCCAGGTTCACCCGCACACTGAGGTGCACGGGAACCGCGATCGCGATGTCCCATTCCAGGTCGTTGCAGCGATACGCCTCGACCAGACCAGGCACGCCGATCGCGGTCGCAGAGCCGACTCCCCCCGGCCCGACCCGCAGTGGTCCGATGTCGATTCGATCGCCGAGGATGTGCGAGATGACCTTGCCGATACGTTTCGGCGACGCTGATGCGGCGAGGACGTTCGCGGCGAATTCGGCGTGGGTCAGTCTCGCCATCGTTCACCTCGTTCCACGACATCGTGTACGCGACGATCCGCACCCGCCTGGCATGTCATCGCCGTCGGGGCACCGGACTTTACGCCACGCTACAACCGCTGCGCCAGCATCTTCCGCAGGTGCAGCGGCCGCGTCGGGAGGGTTTCGGCCTAGCCGAGCAGGGCATCCACGAAAGCGGCAGGCTCGAACGGGGCCAGGTCGTCGGCACCCTCACCGAGGCCGACCAACTTCACGGGAACACCGAGTTCGTGCTGGACCTGGAAGACGATGCCGCCCTTTGCCGTGCCGTCGAGTTTGGTCAGCACCACACCCGATATCGCAACGACGTCCGCGAAGACCCGAGCCTGCATCAGCCCGTTCTGACCGATCGTCGCATCGAGAACGAGCAACACCTCGTCGACGGTCGCACGCTTCTCGATCACACGCTTGACTTTGCCGAGCTCGTCCATCAGACCGGTCTTGGTGTGCAGGCGGCCTGCGGTGTCGATGAGTACGACGTCGACGCCGAGCTCGATCCCCTTGCTCACCGCATCGAACGCAACCGACGCCGGATCCGCATGTTCCTTGCCGCGAACGGTATCGGCGCCGACGCGCTCACCCCACGTTTGCAGCTGGTCGGCTGCGGCCGCGCGGAACGTGTCAGCGGCGCCGAGCAGCACCCGCCGACCGTCGGCGACGAGGACGCGAGCAAGCTTGCCGGTCGTCGTCGTCTTTCCGGTGCCGTTGACACCGACAACGAGCAGGATCGACGGATGGTCGTCGTGCGGCAAAGCCCGGATCGACCGATCGAGTTCCGGGTGCAGCGCTTCGATGAGCACTTCGCGAAGCAGCGCTCTGACCTCGGCTTCGGTCCGAACGTTGCGGGTAGCCATCCGCTCCCGCAGTGCAGCGACGACGGTGGTCGTGACGGCAGAGCCGAGATCGGCTATCAGCAGCGTGTCCTCGACTTCTTCCCACGAGTCCTCGTCGAGGTCACCGCCGCCCAGCAGGCCGAGCAGGCTTTTACCGACCGCCGACTGCGATCGCGACAGTCGCCCACGCAGCCGATCAAGTCGACCTTCCGTCGGGGCGATCTCGTCGATGGTCGGTGCGGTGTCCAGGCTCTGCGGCGTCGCGGGTGCGGTCGGTAGCTTCGGCTCCTCGACCAGCGGCTCCTCGACCGCTCGATCCTCGACCACCGGCTCCGAAACAGCCGGCTCCGAAGCAACCGGTGCGGGCTTGTCGACCGCCGGTGCGGACTTCTCGGCGACAGGAGTCGCTTCGTCCACAACAGGATCAGGCAGCCGAATTTCGGTGATTCCACGTTTGGGAGCGTCGCGCGGGACAGCGGCGTCGTCCCCGACACCGGGCTGACCGTCGACATCGGTGCGCTCACCGACCGGTTGCCTCGGAGCTGTCGCCGTACCGCCCTGGCTGAAGCTGAAGCCACCACCTGCCTTGTAGCCGCCCGAGCGATCTTCGACCGCGGTCGGCGCTTTCGTCGCCGTCAACGAGATCTGCCTGCGTCGGTACAGGACGAAGCCGACGACGAGGGCGATCAGAAGGATTGCGGCCGCAGCCGCGATGAGGATCCAAGCTTCGGCAGTCACCCGGCCATCCTGTCAGAGGAACCATCTGGCCGTTAACCGTCACCCCGTGCACACCTCACCCCGTGCACACCTCACCCCGTGCACACCTCACCCCGTGCACACCTCACCCCGGGGTGCGACGATTGCCCGGTGATCGAACGCAACGTTCTAGGCGACCGCCTGCAGGAATGCGGGACGGATCCTGTCACCGGCTTCTTCCGCGACGGCTGCTGCAGCACGGGCCCGGAGGATGCGGGCAGCCACACCGTCTGCACCGTGGTCACCGCTGAATTCCTCGAGCATCAAGCTGCGGTCGGCAACGACCTGTCCAGCCCGCGACCCGAGTACAACTTCCCAGGACTCGTACCCGGCGATCGGTGGTGTGTTGTCGCCGCGCGGTGGATGCAGGCCTTCCTCGACGGCGTCGCAGCACCGGTCGTGCTCGCCGCGACGCACGAACGCGCGCTCGACATCGTTCCGCTCGAAGCGTTGCGTGCACACGCCGTCGACGTACCCGACGATCTGGCCGGCCTGTCCTGATCGAACGGGTCAGGCGTCGGCCGTGTCTTCGGTGGTAGTGGCACCGGCTGCCACTCGCACATTCTGGCCACGCATCCTTTGCGAGATCACCGTCGTGATGCCGTCGCCGCGCATGCTGACGCCGTAGAGGGCGTCGGCAACTTCCATGGTCGGCTTCTGGTGGGTGATGACGATCAGCTGGGACTTCTCCCGAAGCTGTTCGAAGAGCGCGATCAGGCGACGCAGGTTGGTGTCGTCGAGAGCTGCTTCGACCTCGTCCATGACGTAGAAGGGCGAGGGTCGGGCGCGGAAGATGGCCACCAGCAACGCAACCGCGGTGAGTGACTTCTCGCCACCCGACAGCAGCGACAGCCGTTTCACCTTCTTGCCGGGCGGCCGTGCCTCGACCTCGATACCTGTCGTGAGCATGTCCGAGGGATCGGTCAGCAGCAGTCTGCCCTCACCGCCGGGGAAGAGCGTTTCGAAGACCTGCACGAACTCGCGCTCCACGTCGGCGTAGGCCTCGGCGAACACCTGCAGGATCCGCTCGTCGACCTCGGCGACCACGTCGAGCAGATCCTTGCGCGCGTTCTTCACGTCCTCCAGCTGCGTGGAGAGGAAGGTGTAGCGCTCCTCCAGCGCCGCAAACTCCTCCAGCGCAAGCGGATTGACCTTGCCTAGTGTCGTCAGGTCCTTCTGCGCGGACTTGGCACGACGCTCCTGGGTCGCTCGGTCGTAGGCCATCGGCGCCGGCGCGACCACCTGCTCGCCACGTTCCTTCGCCTGCTCGTATTCGGCAAGCTCGAGTGCGGTCGGTGGTAGCGGAACGTCGGGTCCGTACTCGGCGACGAGGTCGTCGAGACCGATGCCGAACTGTTCGGCGATGCCTTCTTCCAACTGCTCGATACGCAGCGCCGCCTGCGCGCGAGCGACCTCGTCGCGGTGGACCGCATCGGTGAGCGCGGCGAATTTGCCGCTGAGCACCCGCACTCGCTCCTTGGTCTTCTCCAGCAACTCGTTCTGCTCGGCCCGTTCCCGCACGAGGTCGTCACGGTGCGAAACTGCTTCGGCGACAACCTCTTCCAGGTGCTCGGCGACGCGCTGACCCGACGCTGCGACGGCACCCGCGACCGCAGCTGCGTGTTGTCGCGCCCGTTGAGCGCGCTCGGCGCGGGCACGCGCATCACGTTCCGCTCGGGCAGCGCGACGCAACGAATCCGCTTTGCCCCGTAGAGATTCGGCTCGTTCCTCGGCAGTTCGCACCGCGAGCCTCGCCTCGATCTCGGCTGCTCGCGCCTCCGCAAGTGCCTCCGCGGCGTCCGCACGTTCGCGCCCCGCTGTTTCCGCACCCGCCGCGCCCGTCCCGTCGGCGTCGATTTCGGAATGCTCCTGCTCGGCGTTGCGGAGCCGATCTTCCAGTTCCGCAAGCGAATTCATGGACTCTTCGCGACCGGCCTCAGCGGCGGACCGCTGTTGGGTCAACCGGACGGACTCGGCATGCGCGAGTCGCGCAACCTGCCCGAGCCTGCCGAGTTGCTCGTAAACGGCCGCCATCGCGCGGTCGGATTCGTGCAGCGCGCTCAGTGCAACTTCGGCGGCCTCGCGGCGATCACGTTGTTCGTCGAGTGCACCGGACAGCGCTGCGCCGAGTTCCTCGGCAAGGCGTTCGGCGGTCCGCAGGTCGGCCTTCGCCGAATCGATCGTGGCCTGAATCTCCAGCTGACTCGGCGGACGATCCGAACCGCCGGTGATCCAGCCCGAGCCGACGAGATCGCCGTCGACTGTGACCGCCCGCAGGGATGGTTGCCTACCGACGAAACCGACTGCATCGTCGAGGTGAGTAGCGACGACGACGCCGTGCAACATCGCGGCGAGCCCGCCCCGCAAGGAGTCCGGGCAGGTCACGACCTCGATAGCCCAACGAATACCGGTCGGGAGCTGCACCGACGGCAAGGCAGGCGCGGCACCGTTGCCGAAAACGAGCGCTGCTCGGCCGCCGTCTCCGTGCTTGAGCGCTGCGACGGCTGCGGTGGCTGCGCGGTCGGTGTCGACTGCAACCGCGTCCGCTGCCGGACCCATCGCTGCCGCGACAGCGACTTCGTAGCCGGCGTGGATGCTGATCAAACCGGCCAACGGGCCGAGCAGCCCGGCGTCGTTGCGAGCGAGCAGCCAGGCCGCGCCGTCCTTGCGACCGAAGCCCATCGACAGCGCTTCGATCCTGGCGGTCAACGACGCGACGTCTTTGCCTGCTGCTCGTTCCCGGTCACGAAGTTCGGTGACTCGTCGGTCCGCGTGTGCAAGCGCTTCGACGGCGTGTTCGTGCTGAGCGTCGAGTCCCTGTTCTCCGGAGTCCAGATCGCCCATCTGCGCCTGCACTTCGTCGAATTCGGCCTGTGCGGCGTCACCGCGGCGTCGCGCTTCCTCTATCGCACCGGACAGGCGGGCGACTTCGGCGTCGACCGATTGCGCTCGCATCCGCAGGGTGTCGACCTGGCCGGACAGTCGCGCCAGACCCTCGCGTCGGTCTGCGATGGCGCGAACAGCTGCGAGGTGCGCGTGTTCGGCCGCTGTCGCCGCTCGTTCCCGCTCGCCGAGTTGCTCCTTGGCGTCGAGCAGACGGTCGGTGGCGATTTCGACAACCGCGAGCAACTCCTCTTCCTCGGCAGCGACCCGGTCAGCTTCGGCTTCGAGCTGTTCGGGTTCACGGCCGCGCCCGGAGGACTGTTCGGCCTCGAGATGCCGCGCCCGCTCCTTCGCGATCCGAACCGTCGCACTGACCCGTTCCGCGAGCGCGCTCAGCTGAAACCAGGTCTGGCCGGCCGCTTCCGCACTCGGGGTCAACCGCGCCAC
The DNA here is from genome assembly GCF_016482825.1 of Antrihabitans stalagmiti. GTDB lineage: Bacteria > Actinomycetota > Actinomycetes > Mycobacteriales > Mycobacteriaceae > Antrihabitans > Antrihabitans stalagmiti. Next base: position 136,865 of record NZ_JAEMNV010000010.1, read on the forward strand.
GGCGAGTTCCTGATCCGCCTGCTGTGCGGTTGCCGACTCCAATTCGGCCGCGACGGCGTCCTGCTCCTCGCGGATCATCGTTTCGTGACTCCGCTGTCCGGCGAGTTCGATGCGGCGCGTGACGAGGTCGTCGGCGGCCAACCGCAGGCGGGCGTCACGCAGATCCGCTTGCACGGTTTGCGCTCGCCTTGCCACCTCGGCCTGCCTGCCGAGCGGTTTGAGCTGGCGACGTAGCTCGGAGGTGAGGTCGGTGAGGCGGGCGAGATTCGCCTGCATCGAATCGAGCTTGCGGACCGCCTTTTCCTTGCGCTTGCGGTGCTTGAGCACCCCAGCGGCTTCTTCGATGAACGCCCGCCGGTCCTCCGGCCGCGACTCCAAGATGGCAGCGAGCTGACCCTGGCCGACGATCACGTGCATCTCACGGCCGATACCGGAGTCGCTGAGCAGTTCCTGTACGTCCATCAACCGGCACGCGGTGCCGTTGATCTCGTACTCCCCCGCGCCGTCGCGGAACATCCGCCGGGTGATCGACACCTCGGAGTACTCGATGGGCAGCGCACCGTCGGAGTTGTCGATCGTCAGGGTGACCTCGGCACGTCCCAGCGGGGCACGGCCGGAGGTACCGGCGAAAATGACGTCTTCCATCTTGCCGCCACGCAGTGCTTTCGCGCCCTGCTCGCCCATCACCCAGGTGAGCGCATCGACCACGTTCGACTTCCCCGAACCATTGGGACCCACGACACACGTGATTCCTGGTTCGAACCGCAACGTCGTCGCGGACGCGAAGGATTTGAAACCCTTCAGCGTGAGACTCTTCAGATGCATGCGGCTGATCGAGCGACGGGGGTTGACATAGTCGGCCCAGATTACCGGGTGCCGTACCAGACGGTTTGCAGCCCGCACGATCTTCCGGCCCGTACGAGCACCCTGCGTCCGCCACCGGCGTGTGATCATGCACACCGCAGAGGCGTCTCCAGCGCAGCATCACCACGGCCACTGCGCTCTTGCGCGGCAAACACGTTCCGAGGCAGCTACCCTCTGAACTGGACATACTCGAATCGACGTCGTGAGTTGATCATGAAGCAGTTCGCCGATATCGGTCTTTGTTGCCCATTACGATCTCGTCTTGACCTAGCACTGCGCCGTTGACATTCTTACCTGTCCATATCGACGCCGGACCCGTTCGCAGCGAGCGGGATCGATTAACACGAGGGGGTTGAAGCCATGGCAGTCGTACTCGTTTGCCGAACCTCCGAGTCCACCCGCAGCGCGGCCGATGTCGGCACGACCCAGGTCGGCACGGCCTGACAATGTCGCGAACCTACGCCGGCGGGGACGCCGACGCCTTCTCCGAGTTCCAGCACGAGTTGGCGATAGAACTGAAACGCGAATACGACGAGATCCTCGGACGATTCGGGTTGGCCGAACACTCGGCCAGTCTGTACAAGGGCCGCTACTTTCGATCGCGCTTGGCGCATCACGTTGCGGGAACACATACTTCGACGTTGCTCGATCATTGCAAGGCACTCGAGATGCTGCACACAGCGACGCTGGTGCACGACGACATCATCGACAAGGCAGTACTGCGGCGCAATCTACCTACGCTGACAAATTCTTTCGGCCCTGACGAAGCGCTGCTCATCGGCAACCTGATCTCGACGCGCGGAATCTTCATCGCGGCATCGGGTTCGGCACCGATGACGACAAGTTTCGTCGAGGCCTACGACCGCGTGAACACCGCGCAGGAATCCGAGCTCAGATTCCGCGGGCGCCTCGACAAAACCGCGGAGCAGTACTACACGATCTGCCGCGGCAAGACCTCGGCAATGTTGGAGCTGGCCTTCCTCATCGGAGCCGCAGAAGCGGGACGCTACGACGGTCACGCGCACCTGCTGCTCGCGATCCGCGAGATCGGCATCGCATTCCAGGTGGTCGACGATGTCGAAGACCTGGCAGCGTGGCTGGAAGGCGCAGAGAAGGACCGTTCGAAGAGTGCGCAGTTCGACATCGACCTCGGCAACTACACACTGCCGGTTGTCATCGCACTCGACGCGGCGGCGAAAACACCGGCAGGGCGCGATCTTTCAGCGATCGACAAGCAGATGTGGTCCGAGGCGATCGCAACGTCCACCGACATCGCCTACCGGCACCTCGAGGCGGCAGAGCAGGAGATCGAGCGAGCGCGTGAACTCAGCGAATCCCCCGTCGTCGTCACGAGGGTCGACGCCTGGTCCAAGAACGTGACGAAGGCTCTGCACACGAAGAAGCTCGATTCGGTCGTGCAGACCGACTTCTGATCTCCGCCCGCTGATCTCGGCCGGACGTCGGCTACAAAATCGCGAAGGCTACGACGAGACCGAGACCGAAGTGGGCAGCCGCGACGATGAGCACCTCGGGCGTGTAGGTTTCCGACCGAATGACGGCACCGATGTCGACTCCGGACACAAGCTCGATCGCGCGCACCGAGACGACCTGCGCGACGATGCCGACCAGGCCGAAAACAAGAGAGGCGATAAGCCCTTCGCTGAGCTTGCCGGAGGACGCGAAGATCGCAAGGACGACGATGAGAGCCATACTCACCATCCCCGATGCGAGCACGATGATCGCGTTCGGCATGCCCGCGGTGACAAAATCACGCAGTTTGCCAGGTGTGGTCAGATCGATCGCGTAGAAGCCGACGATCATCAGGACGAGTCCGACGATCGCGTAGCAGACGATCGCCCCGACGCCTCGCCCGAGCGAACCCCAGTATCCCGATTCGAGCGCCATGGTGGTCACGGGTGAGGTGGACGAAGCTAGCAGCGATACCGATGTCATTACGTTGTCTCCGTTTACTTTCGAGTGTGCGACGTTCAGTCTTTGGCAGGTATGCGGTGCGGTACGAAGGCGGCGCCGTCGTCGGTGACGAGGCCCGAGGTTTCGCGGATCCCGAGCCCGGCCGAATCGTCGCCGACGATCCAGGCCCCGAGCGCGGGGCGCATGTCGTCGAATTCCGGTAGCGGGTCCAGCAATTGGTAGACGAAGCCCTCTTCGCCGTAGATGCCACCGGTCGCGGTTTCCATGCCGGCGCCGACGATCGTGATGTTCGCGCCTTCACGGCCGAGCTTCGGTTTCCGCACGAATTCGGTCAGCTCGTTCGGCTGATCCAGGTACGCGGGCAACAGATTCGGATGTCCGGGGTACATCTCCCACAGGACGGCGAGGATCGCCTTGTTGCTGAGCAACGTCTTCCAGAGCGGCTCGATCCACATGGTGGCGGGCAGACTCGCGACGACGCGCTTGCCGAACTCGTCGTCGAGGACCCACTCCCACGGATACAACTTGAAGATCGAGGCGACGGGTGCCTCTTCGAGATCGACGAATCGGTTCAGTTCGATGTCGTAGCCGACGTCCTCGATCGCGAGCGCGACTGTATCGAAGCCGGCTTCGGCCGCCGTTTCCTGCATGTAGGCGGTGGTGACGTTGTCTTCGCCCGACTCGTCCGCCGAGGACCAGGCAAAGTGCAACTGCGTGGCAGGAAGCACGTCCTTCAGTTCGGTCCAGCGCTCGACGAGCTTCTCGTGCAACGAGTTCCACTGGTCGTCGCCTTCGTAGAGGTCGGTCAGCCAGTGCCACTGCAGAATTCCGGCCTCGAGCAACGTCGTCGGCGTATCGGCGTTGTACTCCAACAGCTTTGCCGGTCTCCGACCGTCGTACCGCAGATCGAAACGCCCGTAGACGTGTGGGTCGGACCGTTTCCACGATTCCGCGATCGGCCCCCAACTCCATTCGGGCAGACCGAAATCGCGATACCGCTCGGTGAGGACGACGTGCTCGACGGCGTGCAGACACATCGAATGCAGCAGCTCGACGTCGGCTTCGAGGGCGAGGATCTCGTCCATCTCGAACTCGTAGTGCACCGACTCGTCCCAGTACGGCCGCGCGTAGCCTTCGGCGTCGCGCGCAGGCGAGCCGTAGACAAGACCTTGCGACTCGACGATCTGCTGCCAACCGGGCCGTGGATTGCTCCGAACTCGGCGCATCAGCTACGACCCACTGCTGCTGCTGAATTTGCTACCGAGTCCACCACGCTGCACGGTCTTACCCGAGCTGGTCGTGATGTTGGCACCTTTGGGTTTGACTGTTGTGCCGCCGGAGATCCGGTCGCCCTTCGAGCCGGAACCGCCGTAGTAGTAGCGATACTGCTTACCGCTGCCCGCATAGATGAAGACACCGCTGGAGTTCGGCGTTCCGTCGCAGAACTGGTCGTCGACGATGATCTCCTGACCATCCTCGATGGCGACACAGTCGGCGCGAACGTCGTCGGACCGCAGCGCGTAGTAGCCGAGCGCGACCGCTCCGACCACGCCGACGACCGCTCCTGCACCGATGAGACGACGCCTGGTCTTGCGCTTCTTGTCGGAATGCTCGGCCGCTTGGCGATCGAGTTCGGCCTGCCGTTGCCGCGCTTTGTCTCGTGCCCGTGCGTCCGCGACGGTCTGCGGCCGCGGGCGTGTCGATCCGGCGTCCTGGCGGCGAATGCTGCCACCCTGCCGTTCGGGCTCCAATACCGGCGGCTGCCACCCCGGTGGCGGGGGTTCCCATGGCGGTGGTTCAAACGGTGGCGGCGCACTCGACGCCGCGGCCGGCCGGTCGGGTTCTGCCGCTGGCGGTTCCGGTGCGCGTGGCTCGGGTGCGGGTGGTGGTGGCGGCGGTGGCGGGACCGATCCTTGGTTCGGCCGCAGCGGCGGCGGGACCGAACCCTGGTTGGGACGCAACGGCGGCGGGCTTGCCGAAGGCTGGTTCGGCCGTAACGGCGGCGGGACCGAACCTTGATTGGGACGCAACGGCGGCGGGGTTGTCGGACCCTGATTCGGACGCAACGGCGGTGGGGTGTTCGGTGTACCGCCCGTACGTTCGCGATCGTCGTCGTCGTTGCTGTGCTGACCCAACTAGCGCTCCTCGAATCCGGACATGTCACCCTTCGCGGGGTCCCAGCTTTCCACAACGAGATCGACCGTGCCGGGTGTATGGCCGGACCTCGAAAGCGCAAGAAGCTTTTCACACTGTTCGCGTGGGCCCTCGGCGACCACGAGAACACGACCGTCTCTCGTGTTGGTTGCGTGTCCGACCAATCCGAGCTCCAACGCACGTGAGCGCGTCCACCATCGGAATCCGACGCCTTGGACGTGCCCGTGGACCCAGGCGGTCAGCCGAACGTGCTCCCCCGTAACTGCGTCACTCATCGTCAGAGCATCACTCGTCGATATCGAAGGTCAGCGTTACCTTCGCGCCGGCTTTGAGGGTTCGTCCGACCGTGCAGACTCGGTCGATCGCACGTTCCACGGTCGTGAGCAGCCGCTGCCGCGCGGCTTCGTCGAGCTCGCTGAGGTCCAGCTCGAGCACCTCGTCGAGCTGCGGATACGTCTCGTTCTCACGGTCGGCGGCACCCGAGACCCGAACCTTCGCATCGTAGGAATCGCCGAGGCGACGTGACAGGGGCAAGTCCGAACTCATCCCGCTGCACGCGGCAAGCGCGATCTTCATCAGTTCGCCGGGTGTGAAGACACCGTCGACCGACTCGGAGCCGACGAGTACTTCAGCGCCGCGCGAGCTCTTACCGGTATAGCGTCTGGTGCCGGTGCGCTCGACCCACAGCGTGGTCGGTGCAGGGGTTGTGGTGTCGGATGCGTCGGGCGCGGACGCCTGTTCGGTCATATCGACATCCTAGGTAGGCACCCCGCTCACGCAGGATCGGCGTCCGGAACTCCACAGGCGGCAACTCCATAGGCGGCGATGAACAGTCGAACCGCCTCATCGGCGTAGCGGTGCAGCCGTCGAATGCTCGGCGGATCGACTCCGACGACGAACATGGCCTCGTTCAACGGAACCGAAAGAATCAGGTAGTTGAGGTTCTGGGCCGCGAGCATGGGGTCGGTCGCTCTCAGCAGCCCGCGGGCGGTGAGTTTGCGGATCTGTTCGGCGAGGCTCCGATGCCCACGTTCGGGCCCGGCACGATGCCACGCAGCCGCGACATCGGGAAAGCGCTCGGCCTCGGCGATGATCATGCGCCGCATCCGGACGAGGTCCGGCGCGGTGACGGACACGACATGATCGCGCGCGAAGCGGCGCAGGTCGCCTTCGATGTCGGTGCTGTCACCGAGGCTGTCGACGAGGGGCCGCGAGGCCGCGGCGACGTCGTCTATCGCCGTGGTGAAGACAGCGGTGAACAGGCTCGGCTTGTCCGAAAAGTGTTTGTATACCGTCACTTTGGACGCTCCGGCCAGCTCTGCGACGTCGTCCATCGTTGCGCCCGCATAGCCGTGCCGCAAAAATACCTCGCGCGCGGCGGCCACGATCGCAGCACGTTTTCGGTCCGACCGACTGCTGCCCGTTCCGACTACCTGATCGCCTTTCTTCACCACACCTCCGGTCGATGTCGATCTCCAAATGAACTAGACAGTACAGTTTCTTCACTCTACTCTGAAGTGAACGATTCAGTACAGTTGGCGACGGAGGATTCGATGGAAACCAGGGCCGCAGAAACCAAGACCGCGCCGTCGAAGGACGGCACATCGATCGCCTACACCGTGACGGGCGACGGACCGGTTCTGGTTCTTGTGGACGCCGCGGGACACTTCCGTCGACTCAGTTCCTTCGACGGCCTGTCGACCGTGCTCGCCGAGCATTTCCGCGTCGTGCAGTACGACCGTCGTGGACGAGGAGCGAGCTCCGACTTCTCGGGCACCGACCGAACTCCCGACGCCGTCGTCCAACGCGAGGTCGACGACCTAGCCGCAGTCGTGGCAGCCAACGGCGGATCGGCGTATGTGCACGGCTTCTCCTCGGGAGCGCTGCTCGCACTGCATGCTTCGGTGCGCGGCCTCGCGACAACGGCAATGACCGTGCTCGAGCCGCCGATCGACAGCACTGCACCGCACGGCCCATCGGAGAACCAACAGGCCTTCACCCGCGAACTCACGAGGCTGGTCGACTCGGGTGATCGGGAGGCAACGCTGGACTTCTACCTCACGGAAATCGGTGTGCCCGACGACGTGGTCGCTCGGATGCGATCCACGGACAGTTGGTCGCTGATGCGCTCGGTGTCGCACACCCTCGTCTACGACAGCCTCATCAGCGAAGCCACCTCGTCGAAGATGCTCGCATCCGTCACCGCCCCGACGCTGGTGCTCGACAGCGCAGGCAGCACAGACGATCTGACAGGCATGGCCGCTACGGTGGCCCGCCACATCCCCGGTTCGGCGCACCTGAGCCTGCCGGGTGAATGGCACGGAGTCGCCGACCGACACCTGGCATCGGCGCTGACGACCTTCTTTCTTCACTCCGCAAAGCGATAGCCCATGCCCGCTTCGGTCAGCAGGTGCTTCGGATGTGCCGGATCGTCTTCCAGCTTCCGGCGCAGTTGGGCGAGATACACACGGAGATAGTGGGTTTCGGTCGCATACGCGGGGCCCCACACCTCCTTGAGTAGTTCTTTGCGACCGACCAGCTTGCCGCGGTTACGTACGAGCATTTCGAGCATGCCCCACTCGGTCGGCGTCAGGTGGACCTCCGATCCGTCCTTGACGACCCGCTTGGCTGCGAGGTCGACGGTGAACGATTCGGTCACGACGACCGGCTCGTCCACGTCGGCCGCTGCTGCTCCCCTGCGCACTGCAGCGCGCAGCCGGGCGAGAAACTCGTCCATGCCGAACGGCTTGGTCACGTAGTCGTCCGCTCCGGCATCGAGCGCGTCGACCTTGTCCGCCGAATCGGTGCGCGCAGACAACACGATCACCGGCGCCGTCGACCAGCCACGCAGTCCCGCAAGTACTTCGATGCCGTCCATGTCCGGGAGGCCGAGATCGAGAACGATCACCTCCGGGCGAGTCTGTGCGGCCGCACGCAGTGCCGCAGCGCCGTCGGCAGCGGTCGTCACCTCGTATCCGCGCACCGAGAGGTTGATGCGAAGGGCCCGCAAGATCTGTGGCTCGTCGTCGACTACGAGAACCCTTGTCATTTCGCCCCTTTCGCATCCGGATTCGCGAGGTCGACGACTATGGTCAGACCTCCGCCGGGCGTGTCCGTCGCATGGACCGTACCTGCCATCGCTTCGACGAATCCGCGTGCGACCGAAAGTCCCAGTCCGACACCGCTTGTGTTGTCGTGATCGCCGAGCCGCTGGAAAGCGCCGAAGATGTCCTCTTCCGTCCCCCTCGACACACCAGGTCCTTCGTCAGCGACGGTGATCAGCACCCGAACGCCGACCTGCGCTGCGGCAATGCGCACCGGACTGCCTGGCGCATGGCGTAGTGCGTTCTCGACGAGATTCGCGACAACACGTTCGAGCAGTCCGCTGTCCGCCATCGCACTGACGTCTGCAACCTCGACTTCCACCCGATCGTGAGCAGCCGAGCCGATACTCACCAGCGCACGGTGCACAACCTCGTCGAGATAGACCCGACGCAACTCGGGCCGGATCACACCCGCGGCCAGCCGTGAGGAATCGAGCAGATTACCGACAAGGGACGTCAATTGATCGACCGACTCCTCCACCGTCGCAAGCAGTTCGGCGGTGGCCTCCGGCGAGAACTCGACATCGACGCTGCGCAGGCTCGACACCGCTGCCTTTGCTCCCGCGAGAGGTGTGCGCAGATCGTGACTCACCGCCGACAGCAACGCGCGGCGCAACCGGTCGGCTTCGGCGAGCGCCGTTGCCGCACTGGCCGCTTCGGTCAGTTCCCGCTGTTTGATCAGTCCGACAGCTTGATTGGCGACCGCACCGACGACACGACGATCACTGCTCGGCAGGCGGCGGCCGGCCAACAACAGCCAGTAGGGTCCGTCCGCAACCTCGACTGCCGTGTCCGCCGCTTCGACCGACGCAGGCGGGTCCTCACCAACCGACGCGAACAGACCGTCCTCCTCGTGGAACACACTCACTGCTCGCTGCGCGTAGGTTTCTCGCACCCGCTCCAACAATCCAGGCAGGTCCGCGCCTCGAAGTACCGAGCCTGCGAACAGAGCCAGCAACTCGGCTTCACGGGATGCCCGTTTGGCTTCCCGTGCTCGCGTCGCGGCACCGTCGACCAGGATCGCAACGGCGACAGCAACGATCAGCAGAACGACGGACGTCACGAAACTGCTCGGTTTGGCGACAGTGAGGCTGTAGCGAGGTTCGACGAAGAAGTAGTTGAGCAGCATCGCCGACAACACGGCGGACAATGCGGCGGGAGCGACACCACCGAGCAGCGCGACGAGCAGCACGGCGACGAAGAACACCGCGCCTTCGGCACCGACGTCGAGATACGGGTCGAGCAGTCCGAACGTGAACGCGCACACGACCGACGGAACGAGTACTGCTGCGACCCAGGAGATCAGGCGACGCTGGGTCGGTGTCGCTGTGCGTGTGCGTCCGAGGTTGGCCTCCTCGTGGGTCACCATGTGCACGTCGACTTTGCCGGACCGCTGGATCGTCGCGGCACCGATACCCTCGTCGACGATGCGAGCCCAGCGCGAACGACGGGACGTACCGATGACAAGCTGAGTCGCGTTCATCTCGCGTGCGAAGTCGAGCAGTGCGGTGGGAACATCGTCGCCGACGACGCTGTGCAGGCTTGCCCCCAGGCTCGTTGCCAGTTCGCGCACCTTGCCCATCTGCGGTGCGGAAATTCCGGCAAGGCCGTCGCCGCGGACGATGTGGACGACGATCAATTCGGCGCTGGATCTCGATGCGATCCGACTCGCCCGTCTGACAAGGGTTTCCGATTCCGGACCGCCGGTCACGGCGACGACGACGCGTTCTTTCGCCTCCCACGTGTCGGTTATCTTGTTCTCCGCGCGGTACTTCGCGAGTGCGGCATCGACCTGATCGGCCAACCACAGCAGCGCGATCTCGCGCAACGCCGTCAGATTGCCCTGCCGGAAGTAGTTGCTCAGCGCTGCGTCGACCTTGGCAGGTGCGTAGACGTTGCCGTGAGAGAGTCTGCGGCGCAGCGCTTCCGGTGTGATGTCGACCAACTCGATTTGGGCGGCACCGCGCACAACTTCGTCGGGAACCGTTTCCTGCTGCACGATTCCGGTGATCTGCTCGACGACGTCGTTGAGACTTTCGAGGTGCTGCACATTGACGGTCGACAGCACATCGATGCCGGCGTCGAGGATCTCGTCGATGTCGTGCCAGCGCTTGGAGTTCTTGCTACCCGGGGTATTCGTGTGCGCCAGTTCGTCGATCAGAACCAGTGCGGGTCGCCGACGCACCACCGCGTCGACGTCCAGCTCCGGCATCCTCGTGCCTCGATACTCGACATACTTCGGCGCGATCAGCTCGATCCCGTCGAGCAGCTCGGCAGTCTTGTGCCGCCCGTGCGTTTCTACAACTGCTGCAACGACATCGGTGCCCCGCTCGATCCGCCGGTGCGCTTCACCGAGCATCGCATACGTTTTCCCGACGCCGGGAGCTGCGCCGAGATAGATGCGCAGCTCCCCACGTTTCGTCGATCGCTCCGAGGCAGTCACATTCTCATCATCCACCGGTCGTGCAGTCGGGTGCTCGCAACCCGAGCGCGACATTCAGTTCGAGAACGTTTACACGTTCCTGCCCGAGGAAGCCGAGCGTCCTGCCGTCGGTGTGCTCGGCGACGAGGGCAGCGACCCGCTCGTCGGTCATACCGTTCTCCCGTGCCACCCGGTCGACCTGAATCGCTGCGTATTCCGGGCTGATGTGAGGGTCGATACTCGATCCCGAACCCGTGACCGCATCGACGGGGACCAGATCGGGCGAAACGCCGTCACGCTCGGCGATACGCGCTCGCCTCGCGTCGATGAATGCGGCGAGCGTCTCGCTGCTCGGCCCGAGGTTTGTCGGCGCTGCGGCAGCCGGATCACCTGGGGCGAAAGCATCTTCGTCCGCAGCCGAACCAACGACGCGGTTGTGGAAGTAGGGGTCCGCAGCGCCGTCGGGCACCTGCGGGTCGACCCCGATCCATCGGCTACCGACGACGCAACCGGCGGCGTCGGTCACCGGCGAGCCCTCCGCCGATCCGGACGCGAGCCGACTCACGCCCCATACCGCTGCTGGATAGAGCACACCGAGAACCGCTGTGAGAGCCAACAGAACGCTGAAACCCGCCCAGGTCTGGCGAACGAAACCAATGACGAAACGCATCACACTTCACCCAATCCCTGGAATGAGTCGAACGACTTGGTCGATCAACCAGATGCCGACGAACGGCGAGACAACGCCACCGACGCCGTAGATCAACAGATTTCGGCCGAGCAGCTTCGACGCCGACGACGGTCGGTAGCGAACGCCTTTGAGTGCCAGCGGAATCAGACCGACGATGACAAGCGCGTTGAAGATCACCGCGGACAGGATCGCCGATTCCGGTGTCGCCAACCGCATGACGTTCAGCGTGTCGAGCTGCGGGTAGATCCCACTGAACAACGCGGGCAGAATCGCGAAATACTTCGCGAGGTCGTTCGCAAGCGAGAACGTCGTCAGTGCGCCGCGGGTGATCAGCAACTGCTTGCCGATCTCGACGATCTCGATCAACTTGGTCGGATCGGAGTCCAGATCCACCATGTTCCCGGCTTCTTTGGCTGCCGACGTGCCGGTGTTCATCGCGACACCGACATCCGACTGCGCCAGTGCGGGAGCGTCATTGGTGCCGTCGCCCGTCATAGCGACGAGGCGACCGCCCTCTTGCTCCTGGCGAATGAGCTCCAACTTCTGCTCCGGCGTGGCTTCTGCGAGGAAGTCGTCGACGCCGGCCTGGTCCGCGATGGCTTTGGCGGTCAACGGATTGTCACCGGTGACCATAACCGTGCGGATGCCCATCGCGCGCAACTGCGCGAACCGTTCGGCGATGCCGGGCTTGACGACATCGGACAGCTCGATGACACCGAGTACCTTGGCCCTGCCCGACTCGACGACGGCAACAACAAGCGGCGTCGCGCCGCCCTGGGCGATGTCGTCGACCGTTCGGCTGACGACCTCGTCGACCGTCTCCCCGATGTCGCACACCCAGGCGATCACCGAATCGCTTGCACCCTTGCGAATTTCGCGGCCGTCGAGATCGAGTCCGCTCATCCGCGTCTGCGCTGTGAACGGAACGAACTCACCGGCCTTCTCTGCAGAACTCGGCGTCGGATCCATTCCGAACTGGTCGGCACACAGATCGACGATGCTGCGACCCTCCGGCGTGCCGTCAGCGAGGCTGGACAACCGCGCGGCCTCGGCCAGATCTGCCACGGCAACGCCAGGTGCGGGATAAAACGCTGTGGCCCTGCGGTTTCCGTACGTGATCGTGCCGGTCTTGTCCATCAGCAGGGTGTCGATGTCGCCTGCCGCCTCGACTGCCCGACCCGACATCGCGAGCACGTTGCGCTGCACGAGACGGTCCATACCTGCGATGCCGATCGCCGAAAGCAGCGCTCCGATTGTCGTCGGTATCAAACAGACAAGCAGCGCAATCAGTTTGATCGGATCCTGTTCCTGGCCGGCATACTGACCCATCGGTCCGATGGCGACGACTGCCAACAGGAAGATGATCGTCAACGACGCAAGCAGGATGTCGAGTGCGATCTCGTTCGGCGTCTTCTGCCGCGAGGCGCCTTCGACGAGCGCAATCATGCGGTCGACGAAGGACTCGCCCGGCGCCGACGAAATCCGAACGACGATCCGATCGGACAACACGGTGGTGCCACCCGTCACCGCACACCGGTCACCACCGGATTCGCGCACCACCGGGGCTGATTCACCTGTGATCGCCGATTCGTCGACGGTCGCAATACCTTCGACGACATCGCCGTCACCCGGGATCACCTCACCGGCGACCACAACGACACGGTCGCCGACCTTCAATTCGGTGCCGGACACCTCCTCGGTCGCTCCGTCGGCCAGCAGCCGCCGAGCGGTGGTGTCGCGCTTGACCTGTCGCAAGCTCGCGGCCTGTGCCTTGCCGCGACCTTCGGCAACGGATTCGGCCAGGTTCGCGAACAGCACGGTGAACCAGAGCCACAGTGCGACAGCCCAACCGAAGACCGACGGATCGGCGACCGCGAACAGCGTCGTGACGACCGATCCGATCAGAACGACGAACATCACAGGGTTGCGGGCAAGGTGGCGCGGATCGAGTTTTCGGAATGCGCCGGGTAGCGATGTGACGAGCTGACGCGCGTTGAAGATGCCGCCTGCAACGGCAGTGCCGCCGTCACCGCGTGCGCTCACGTGCTCGCGCTGCGCGGGCTCATGCGGACTCTCGGTGATGGTGCTCATTGCAATGCCTCTGCGATCGGGCCCAGCGCCAGCGCTGGGAAGAATGTCAAAGCTGCGACCAGTACGACGGTGCCGGTCAGCAAACCGGCGAACATCCCGCCGGTTGTCGGCAAAGTGCCTGCCCCGCTCGGGTGTTGACGTTGACTGACCAGCGATCCGGCCAGCGCCAACACGAAGAGGATCGGTAGGAAACGCCCGAAGAGCATCGCGATACCGAGCGCCGATTGGAACCAGTCGCTCGTCACTGTGAGGCCGGCAAAGGCGCTGCCGTTGTTGTTCGAGGCGGATGCAAACGCGTACAACACTTCCGAGAATCCGTGTATTGATTCGGGTGTGCCCGGGTCACCGCTGTTGCCCTGAAAACCGGTCGTAGAACCGAGGATTACCGTTATCCCCGTCCCGATCAGGACCAACGCAGGCATGACCAGCACCGACAGCGCTGCGAGAGTGATCTCGCGTTTGCCGAGCTTCTTGCCGAGATACTCGGGGGTGCGCCCGACCAGCAGGCCGCCGACGAAGACGGCGATCAAGGCGAGCACAAGAATGCCGTAGAGCCCAGTCCCCACCCCGCCTGGCGCGATCTCGCCGAGCAGCATGTTCAGAATCAGTGCGCCGCCGCCACCGGCAGAGAAGCTGTCGTGGAAGGAGTTCACCGCACCGGTCGACGTTCCCGTCGTACTGACAGCAAACAGCGCGGAACCTGGAATCCCGAACCGAACTTCTTTACCTTCCATCATCGCGCCGGCGGCCGTGGCTGCGATTCCGCGTGTGTTCGACTCCGACCACAGCGTGACGGCGAGCAACGTGCCCCACAGCAGAGCCATGACGGAGACCAGCGTCAGCCCCTGACGGGCATTGCCGACCAGCGTCCCGAAGGTCCGCGTGAACGACACCGGAATGATGAGGATCGCAATGATTTCGACGATGTTGGAAATCGGCGTCGGATTCTCGAACGGATGCGCCGAGTTGGCGTTGAAGATGCCACCACCGTTGGTGCCGACTTCCTTGATCGCTTCCTGCGATGCGGCCGGCGCCAGCGCATTCCGAACAGCTGAACCGTCGAGGCCGGTCGAGGAGAAGCCACTGTGGAAGGACTGAACCACGCCCTGGCTCAGCAGCACGAGCGCGATGACAAACGACATCGGCAGCAGAATTCGCAGGCTGCCGCGGGTGAGATCGACCCAGAAGTTGCCGATCTCGCCGCTGGTGCGGACTCTGACGAAAGCGCGCGTCAGTGCCACGGCGACAGCCATACCGACGGAAGCAGACACGAAGTTCTGCACCGCGAGCCCCACCGGCTGGGTGAAGTTGCTCATCGTCGTTTCGGGGACGTAGGACTGCCAGTTCGTATTCGTGACGAACGAGACCGCGGTGTTGAACGCGACCGCAGGGCTCACCCCCGCCAGGTCTCCGTGCAGCGGCATAACTCCCTGAATCCGCTGCAGGAAGTAGAGGAACACGACGCCGGCAGCGGAAAATCCGAGGAGGCTACCGGCGTAGCCGTACCAGGTCTGCTCGGCGCGAGAATCTATGCGGCACAAGCGGTACAGCAGCGTTTCGACACGCAGATCCTTGTCGGATGTGTAGACCCTGGCCATGTAGTCGCCGAGGGGGACGTACGCAATTGCGAGCACACCGATCACAAGGGCGATCTGGAGCCCCGCAGCAAGAGCGGGATTCATAGGTCAGAACCTCTCGGGGTCGACGAGGGCGACCAGTAGGTAGACGACCAGTCCGAGCGAAAGCGCGATGAGCAGAACGCTCACCACACCGGCGCCGGTCATTTGGCCAACTTCTGGTTTTGCAGGAGACGCAAAACGAGCGCACAGAATATGAATCCGCCGATGATCAGCAGAACATATGCAAGGTCAGCCATCGAGATCCTTATGACGCATGCCGTCGACCTTCGACGGGCCTCATCAGGGTGCAACCTGCGGCTGCCTGTTGGACGGGCACTGACACACCACTTACGGCTGCGGTCGCGTCCTTGACGGTTTCTTTACGGGCTGCCGGACACGCGCCGATACGGGCATGATCGGGATCACGTCGACGACGCGCCGCCTTCAGCCGAACAGGCGCTTATCGCGAAGAAACGCGAGTGACCTCCGCCGTAAGCGCCTGCTCGGCGCCGGGATGGGCACCCTCAGTCGAGGTCCCAGTATTCGTGGGGATGGAAGTAGTGATTGATCCTCGGTTTTCGGGTCGGGTCGACATGTTTCGGCGGAACCCACAGAATCCGACCCGGATACTGATGATCGGGTCCGGCGACGATGGTGTGCCAGTCGGTGTCTTTGACCCCGGCCAACCGATGATGCGAATCACACACCAGCGCAAGTTGATCCACATCGGTGAGCCCGAGTTCGGCCACCCATTCCCGGCAATGATGACACTGACAGCAATTGGCTGGTCGCCAACATCCCGGGAAGGTGCAGCCTTTGTCCCGGGCGTAACACACCAGACGTTGATCACCTTGAGCGATGCGTTTCGATCTGCCGAGATAGATCGGTCGGCCGTCGTCGTCGTCGAACAACGCCAGATAGTGGTGGGCATGTCGTGCCACGCGCAGCACATCCCGGATCGGAAGTAACGATCCGCCGCCGGTGATCGCAGTCCCGGACGCATCTTCGAGTTCTTTCACCGTCATGGTCGCCACCACAGTCACCGGCAGCCCACGATGTTGGCCGAGGGTGCCGGAGGCGAGCGCGTCGCGTAGCACCATTGTCAGGGCGTCGTGTTGACGTTGCCCGACCGAGCGTTCGTCACGGTGCGCGACCTCGTCGGTGGGTTCGGCATCGACCGTCGAGTCAGCGTCGTGCGGATTCCCGACCCCGGGTTTCGCGTATTTCGCGAACAGTGCTTCGAGGTAGGACCGCAGTTCGGGGTCGACGCAGAAGCTGCCTTTGGTCATCAGGTCGGTGCCTTGTTTGCCGAGGATGAAAGTCCGTTTGCGGTCGCGGTCCACCTCGGGTGCGTTCCCGTCGGGATTGAGGTAGGCCAGGATCCGGTTGCCTGCGCGGCGGAGTTGATCGGGCCGCAGAATCCGGGCTTGCTCGGCCAGTTTCGCTTCGGCCTGCTCGCGGGTCTCAGCATCGACGTAGCTGGGAACCTGGGCGAAAAATTCGCGGATCACGGTGATGTGGGCACGGTCGATCGCCCCGTCACGGTGGGCGGCGGCGGTGTTCGGGTAGACCGGGTCCAAGGGTGCGCCGGAGAATCCGGTGCGGGGTCCGAGGTCTTCGGCGATCCTGCGGCGGGCTTTGGCTTCGCTGGGGTAGATCCGCAGGGTGTCGGCGAGAACGTCGGCGAGGCGGTAGTCGCCGAGCTCGCCGGGGATCCATTGTTCCTGCATGTCGGCGATCAGAACGGTTCCGAAACCGGCGATCGTGCGTGTTCCGGTTTCGAATCGCTGCACGAGGTCGAGACGGTCGCGGTTGTTCGACAGTTCGCCGAATCCGACGTCACGCAACCCTTGGAGAGCTGTTTCGAACGCGACCATCGCAGCTTCCACCGCCGTGGCGGGTGCGGGTGTCGGGTTCGAAAGCATGTGCGAAGCTTATCGCCACCCACCGACAAGTTTCCGACGCAAAGTCCCTGCACAACACCACATTCAGGCCTGCGGCTCCACCCCGTCACCACCCAACTCGGCGAGCAGGCACCTACTGCAACAAAACGCGAGTGGCCTCCGCGAAAAGTGCCTGCTCAGCGTTGAAATCGGGCAAGGCGGGCGGTTCTATGACGAGGCCGCAACGAGTAGTTTGTTCAGCCTCTCGGCCGGGTTCTCCCATTCGAGGGTCTCGCGCGGGCGACCGTTGAGTTGATCAGCGACGAAGTCGAGCCGCTTGCTCGAATGCACCGACAGATCGGTGCCTTTCGGGAAGTACTGACGCAGCAACCCGTTGGTGTTCTCGTTGGAGCCACGCAACCACGGCGATCGCGGATCACAGAAATAGATCTGAATGCCGCGACCGACCGCGAACTGGGCATGCTGACTGATTTCGGCGCTCTGACGCCTGCTGATAGGTCGAGTCAAAGCCCGCGGCAACGTCACAATCTTCCGGGCCATCGCCGCCCGCACCTGCTCCGCGGAATACCCATCGGGCAAGTGCAGCAACATGACGAACCGCGTTCTGCGCTCGACAAGCGTGCCGATTGCCGACGCGTCCGAGGCACCCATGATTAGATCTGCTTCCCAATGCCCCGGCACCGCGCTTCGATCGTCAGGTTCCGCGGGACGTTCGACGATGCTGATTTTCCCCAGCGCCTTCCCGCGTTGCTCCCCTGATCCGCTGCGCAGTGCTCGATCACTCCGAAGATGTTCTACCAGTGCACGTTTGAGCCCGCCGCGGGACTGGACGTAAAGACCGAGGTAGACCGTTTCGTAAGACAACTGCATCTTCGCATCGTACGGACACTCGCGGACCCATTAGGCCTACTACTCGTGAGTCCTTTCGGAGGGCAGAACCACCGAAAAGACTCACGAGGCGCGGAGCGCCCTACCAGTACAGACCCGGCACCCTGCGGGTGAAACCGACTCCCGGCGTGGGTAAGGCCATCAGCGGCGCCAGCAGCGTCTGTGTCATCGACTTTGTCTCAGTTCGGGGTTGCGCCTGTACCTCTGGGGCCTTGCCGCCGCCGCCTTTAGCCGCCGACGATTCGGGAAATGCCTTGTACACCTGATGCAGGACGAATCGCTTGAGGTCCGGCGCCAACAAGCCGACGTAATCGGCGACGGTCCCGACGGGGGTGTCGATCCGGTCCGGACGGTCGACGAGGGCACGCACCACTCGCTCGGCGGCACTCTCCGGACTGTCGACCGGCAACGACGAGTAGGCGGCGGTCGGCGCAATCATCGGTGTGCGAACGAGCGGCATCCGAATGGAGGTGAAAGTAATTCCCGCATCGAGGTTTTCGGCCGCGGCGATCGTTGCGAATGCGTCGAGGGCCGACTTGCTCGCGACGTAGGCGGAGAACAGCGGCGCCTTGGTTTGCACGCCTATCGACGAGATGTTCACGACGTGGCCGAAGCCGCGTTCGCGCATCGATGGCAACAGTGCAAGGACGAGGCGCACGGCCCCGAAGTAGTTCACAGCCATCGTTCGCTCGAAGTCGTGCATCCGCTCGGTCGAACTGATCACAGACCGTCGAATGGACCGGCCCGCATTGTTCACCAGGTAGTCGACCCGACCGTGATCGTTCAGCACGGTCTTGACCAGCATCGCGACGGCTTCGGGATCGGTGATGTCGCAGACGTAGCCGTGCGAGTCGCCACCGTCGGCGCGAATCGCAGCCACTGCGGCGTCCAGATCCTCGGCACCTCGGGCAACCATCAGCACCGTTGCACCACGCCGAGCGAGCGCATGCGACGAGGCGAGTCCGATGCCCGACGACGCACCTGTCATCAGCACGACGCGGCCGCGGAAGCCGTCGGGTCCGGAGACCCGTCGCAGACGAGCCGGGTCGAGGTCGTCGGCCCAGTAGCGCCAGATCTTGCCGGCGTAGGTCGACAGTTCGGGGACGGTGATGCTGCGATCGAAGCGCAGTGCGGATCTGGTGAACGTGGACCCGAGTCTCGCATCGACGAGCACACGATCTATTGCGGCACTTGGTATTCCGAACCGGGCCATGGTGAAGTCGCGGATTGCCCGTAGGCCGGGAACGGCACCCATTCGGGCCAGCGGCGCTCGCACCCCTGGCACGGGCACGACTGCGCTGGGAGCTCCGGCAGCGGTCGCGAAAGCGGCGTAAACCTCATGGAGCGGTTGGGGTTTCGGGTTGACGAGGTGGAACGTCTGCTTGCTTCGACCGTCTGCTGATACGAGCGCCGCGACGGCTCGGGCGACATAGTCGACGGGGACGATATTCGTCGACCCGATATTCGGCAGGGCGATCGGCATCGGAGACGGCAGCTGCGCCAATCGGGACAGTGCGGTGAAAAACGAGTACGGACCGTCGATCTTGTCGATCTCGCCGGTCTCGGAATCGCCGATGACGATCCCGGGTCGGTAGATCCGCCAGGCAAGGCCGGGACTCGTCCGAATCTGTTGTTCAGCGGCAAAGAACGCGCGGTGGGTTCGTGTCGGAAAGCTTTGTCCCAGATCGAGATCGGTTTCGTCGAAGGACCCGCGGTGATCGCCTGCGACAGCGACCGAGGACACGTGGTGCAACATCGCGCCGCAGCGCTGTGCAAGTGCGATCACAGCCGCAGTGTCGGCCGCGTGAGCGTGGGTGTTGCCTCGTCCTGCTCGGTGTGCAGGACCGATGTGGACGATGTTTCGCACCTTGGGCAGATCGATGTCCATACCGAAATCCGTGGCGGTCAGATCGCCCGTCAGCGCTAGAATGCGTTCGGCCTCAGGCCATTTCGCTGTCGAACTGGCAAGTTCGGCACGCTCGCGCGGGCTGACGAGCACATGGACAACGGCATCGGAATCGGATTGCAGCAACGCCTGCAGAACGCGGCGACCGAGAAATCCGGAGGCGCCGACGACAATATGGTTCTTCACTCGATTCTCCTGTGCCCTTTGGTCTTTCGAAACATTCGATAGACCTTGACTACGTGAGAACCTCGACGTCGCTCACTCCTGCGATACGAGCCAACGTAGGTGCCCGCGCGGCTGGCAGCAAGTGAAGGTGGGAATTTTCACACCGGCGAACTATGCCCGGGCGAAGCTCTGCGCGTCGGAGTCACGTTCGCCTGCGCACTCCCGACGTTCGACGATCGATCGCACGATTTCGCCCGATCGAATCGCGACGTTGGACAGCAGCGACGACGTCAGACCGTGCGAGTTCTCGGTTCCGCCTTGCAGATAGATGCCGGCGTCGACGTCCGTTCTGGTCGCCACTCGATAGTCGCGCGCAACGACGACCGGACCTGCCGTGTCGTCGACGAGGTCGCCGAAGATCGACGACATGGGTGTCGGAAGAAAACCGGTTGCCAACACGATGGCATCGCACGGTAGCGCATCGGTGAGACCGTCGAGATTGCTTCGGACCTCTACTTCGATTCCGTCCTCCAGCTCGCGGATTCCGACCACGTCGGATGCGCGGCGCATGAACAGTCGCCGTTGCCCGCGAACACGTTCCTGGTATTCGGTCTTGTACAACTCGTTGATGAGGTCGAGGTCGACGACGGAGTAGTTGGTACTGCGATGCAGTTCGATCACTTTGCGCCGCTCGTCGTCGGGGGCGCTGTGCAGTTCGTCGACAGCGGCTGGGTCGAAGATCCGATTTGCATACGGGCTGTCGTCCGCCGGGCTGTAGCCGAATCGCGAAAAGACGCTGTGCACTTCGGCATCCGGGAAATTCGTATGCAGGTACTGCACGACCTCTGCGGCACTCTGGCCCGCGCCGAGAACGACGAACCGATTGTGCACAGGCTCGGGCAACTCGGCGATGCGGAAGAGGAACTGGTGATTGTGGAAGCATCGCCGCGACGGTGTTGCCCACTCAGGTATCCGTTGCTGCAACCCCGCGCCGAACGACACGTTTCGCGTCGCAATCTGCAGACCGTCCGTGGTTTCGACGATCACGTGACCACCTGCACCGTGCTCGTCATGTGCGGCGCGGACCCGTTGCACCGTTCGGCCGTACCTGACGTCTGCAGCGACCTTCTCGGCCGCCCATTCGAGGTAGTCGTGAAATTCGTGGCGGGTGGGGAAGAACGTCTGGTGATTTACGAAGTCGACGAGACGTTCGCGGTCGAACAGATAGGGCAGGAATCCGAATTTGCTGGTCGGATTCCGGAAGGTGGCCAAGTCTTTCGGGAACGCGATCTGCATCGTCGTGCCCTCGAGGAGCATTCCCCGATGCCAGCCGAAGCCCTGTTGCCGCTCGACGAAGCACGCCCGGATCGGTCGTTCCTGCAAATGTTGCTCGTTGTACTCGGCAACAGCGATGGCGAGCGCGAGATTCGCAGGACCGAACCCGATGCCGACTATGTCGTAAATGTCGTTTTCGTGGTCACTAGCTTTCATCGTCGCTCTCCATGCCCGTCATAGATAGTGCAGCCTAACCTTATCCTGGTTACCGGTCCAATGCTGGCGACCTCCAGCGCCCTCCCTAGTCGACTCCCATCGCTGCCGAAAGCACTGGCCACGACGTCCGCAACGCGTCCTGCCAGTAGAGCCAGGAGTGCGTTCCGGTCGGCCTGAAGTCGAATTGCGCCGGAATGCCCAGGTCAGAGAGTCGCTGCTGCAGCCTGTGGGAGCAGTAGTTCGTCACCGACTCGATAAAGCCCCCGACGGCGATCTGATCCTGCAACGGCGGCGAGCCGGTCGGCCTGGACACACCCGGCATCTCGTACGGACCCGGCAAACCGGTTGCGCTCGATATGAACAGTGCGGTTCCGCGCAACTTGTCGGCGTTGACGTACGGATCATGGAGTGCCCACGCCGGATCGCCGGGTGGACCCCACATATTCCTCGTGTCACCTTTACCGCCACCCTCGACGACGATCCGGATGAGTGCCTGACCGATCGGGTCGCTCGTCATCGCGCAACCGCTGTAGGACGCGACACCGCGGTAGAGGCCGGGTGCCTGTACCGCAAGGTCGAGGACCGACCCTGCGGACATCGACAGTCCGCCGATCGCATTCACACCATTCGCGCCGAGCGCGTCATCGAGCACCGGTGGCAATTCCCGGGTGAGAAACGTTTGCCACATATTGCGGCCGAGTACTGGGTCCTGGCTACGCCAGTCCGTGTAATAACTCAGATACCCGCCCACTGGAATGACGACATTCACGTCCTTGTCGGCGAAGAAATCGACGATATCGGTCTGTCGGATCCAATTGGCACCGTCCTCCCCCGCTCCGGCGCCGTTGAGTAAGTACAGGGTCGGACGAGCCATCGACGTATCGCGTGGACGCAACACCTGAAGTTTGATCACCTCGTCCATCGACGGCGAGTAGACGAAAACATCCCAGCGACGGTCGCCGATCTCTTCGATCCGGTCGAGGCTGCCAACCTGTGCTGATGCGATTGGCTCGGCCGTGGCGAGAGGGGATCCGGCGAGCGGGGATCCGGCAAGCACGACGACGGCCGATGCAATCGCAAAGAACAACGACCCGATGCGTGTCACCGTTCTACCTCCAATTGCTCGGCGGCCCAGTCTCGTTCGAGGTATCGACCAACAAGCGGCCCGACCGTTTCGAGGGTGTCGGCGGTACACATCTGCCAGTGGGTGCAGTCGATCCGGTGGTTCGCCACGATCCGTTCGACGTACGGGAGCCAGGAGTCGGCGGTGCGCGCTACGTCCGAACGTCCTGCGGCAGCAGTGAAGAAGAGCACGTCACCGTCGAACCGTCGTGGGGTGTGCAGCCTGAGCAATGCCGCGTTGTGTTCGGCAGCTTCGACGAGCCTGTGAATCTGCTCGGGACTCGCCGGAAGCTCGACACCGTCGAGCTGGGTGAGCAGTTCGTCGGTCGAATCCACTGTCAGGCTGTCTATCTCGACTTCGAGATCGCCCGATAGACCCAGACCTGCAAGCAGGTCGCCTGTTCGGAGTTGCTCATCGTGCGAATCCACTGGGTGGGCAACGCTGTCCAACAGCACAAGTGCATCCACACTCTCGCCCGCATCGCGCAAGGCGACTGCAATCGCATGCGCGAGAACGCCGCCGAGCGACCAGCCGACCAGATGGTAGGGGCCCGACTTCTGGATCGCGCGAATCTCGGCCGCGTACCGGACTGCGAGCGCGTCGATCGACTCGGGCAGCACTTCGGCACCCAGGGCTGCAGGCGTCTGTATCCCGTAGATCGGCCTCGTCCCTTCGACGTGCGGTGCGAATGTCGAATAACACCAGGACAATCCGACGATCGGATGGATGAAGAAGACAGGAGCATCGGGACCGGAAGTTCTGATCGGCAGCACGATGTCGAAGGCCCCTCCCGATTCATCCGATTCGGGAGAGTCGATCAACGCCGCGATCGAGGATGGGGTCGGGTCGGTCAGAAGCCACTGCAACGAGACCGGTGCGTTCGTCTTCTCGCGCAACAGTGCAAGCGCGCGCATCGCGATCATCGAATTGCCGCCGAGGTCGAAGAAATTGTCGTCTGCCCCGATGTCGGGGGCGCCGTCGCTCCGAGGGCTGAGCACCTGCGCGAAGATCTCCGTAATAGCGACCTCGGTCGGTGTCGACGGCGCCCGATACGGCACTCTCGCAGCAAGTGTCGGTGTCACCAACGCTGCTTCGTCCAGCTTTCCCGTCGGCGTACGCGGGATCGACCCGATCGCGACCACAGCTGCCGGAAGCATGTGCCGCGGTAGAAATTCCGCCACGAACGCGATGATCTGCGCGCTGTCGGGTGCGCTCCCCTTGGTCGGGACGACATACGAAATCAACGCCGTCTCACCGTTGTCGACGGTTCTCGCGAGCGTCACGCAGTAGTCGACGTCCGCGTGTTCGACAAGTGCTGCGTCGATCTCGCCGAGTTCGATGCGGTGGCCACGAATCTTGACCTGGTTGTCGCCGCGCCCACGATATTCCAGTTCGCGGTCGGCATTCCAGGCAACAACGTCGCCAGTGCGATACATCCGCGCACCCGCGTCACCGAACGGATTCGCAACGAAGCGCTCCGACGTCAACCCGAGTCGTCCGTGATATCCGCGTGCCAAACCTGGCCCTGCCACGTACAACTCGCCCGCGACGCCACGCGGGACCGGTCGCAACCGGGTGTCGAGCACCATTACTTCGAACCCGTGCACAGGTGTGCCGATCGCGATGGGCTTGCCTACGAGCAGTTCGGCAACAGTCGATATATCCGTTGCCTCCGTCGGGCCGTAGCCATTGAGCAAGACCCGTCCCGGTTGCCAGCGTGCGACGAGTTCGGCATTGCACGCTTCGCCACCGACGCCGAGGACGGCAAGCGAGTCGAGCCCCTCCGGATCGAGTGCTGCAAGCATGGTCGGTGTGATCAGCGCGTGTGTGACGGCCCTCGATGTCAAGAAGTCGGTGAACTCCTCTGCACTCCCCGGCGCCGGCGACACAACGAGTGTCGCTGCCGCGGACAGCGCCGAGATCATCTCCCCGACGGCCATGTCGAAGCTCGGCGAGGTGTTGTGCAGGAACCGCGATGTCGGCTGCACGCGGTAGCGTTCGCGCCGCTCCGCAGCCAGATTCGCCAGACCGGAATGCGTGACGACGACACCCTTCGGTACGCCCGTCGAGCCCGACGTGTAGATCATGTACGCCGGATTCGACAATCGAACGGGTGCTAGAAGTTCGTCGGTATCGATCGCAGCCGTCGATGCCCCGGCCAATTCCTCTTCGCACTCGTCGAGCACCACCCAGTCGACCGTGTCCGGCAGACCCGGTCGCTGTGCAGAAGTAGTCACACCGATAGCCGCACCGGAGTCCGTCAGCATGTGTGCGATGCGATCCGCGGGATACGTGGGGTCCACAGGGACGAACGCGGCGCCCGTCTTCGCCACCGCCCACACCGACCGAACCGAGTCCGCCGAGCGCGGCAGTGCGAGTGCAACGAAAGTCTCGGGTTCCGCACCGCGCGCGATCAGCATTCGAGCGACCCGGTTGGCCCACGCATCCGCGTCGGCGTAGGTGTGATCGCGGCCTGCCCAGTGCAGCGCCACACCGTCCGGATGCTGTTGCACCGCAGTGGCTATCAAGTAAATCAGCGTCGACGCCGGTGCACTCGACCGTCCTCTGGCCGGTGCAGTTCGCCTGGCTTCGTCGGCACCGATGATGTCGATCACACCGACCGGAATATGTTCGTCCCCCGCCAGGGCTTCGAGTACTCGCACAAGCTGATCGCGCATCTGCGTCGCGAACTCGGTCGTGAACAGGGCCGTCTTGTACTTCAGCGTCAGCGTGAGCGTCGTACCCGCGACGATAGTGAGGGTGAACGGGTAGTGGGTCTCGTCTCTTCCGCTGACACCGACGACGCGAACACCGTCGATTGCGCCAGCGGCAGCGACGGTCGCCGCGTCCACCGGATACGACTCGAACACCGTCAAGGTGTCGAAATCGGCTGCGTCACCGGCAATCCGCTGAATATCGGACAGGCCGAGATGGTGGTGGTCCAGCAGGGCTGCCTGTTCCGATTGCACGCGGACCAGCAGGTCGGCGATCGTTTCGTCCTCGTCGAGAGCAATCCTGACCGGCAGTGTGTTGATGAACAGTCCGACGATCGACTCGACTCCTGGCAGGTCCGCGGGCCTGCCCGACACGGTGGCACCGAACACGACGTCATCGCGACCGAGCATGCGCGCCAGAACGATTCCCCACGATGCCTGCACGAGAGTGTTCATGGTGACGCCAAGGCGCGCGCCGACACCGGTGAGTCGAGCCAGCAACTCCGCCCCGGTGTCACAGACGATGGCACCTGTGACCCCAGCCCCGCTCGCTGCGCCATGTGCGAGCAAAGTCGGCTGATCGAGGCCTGCAAGTGCTGCCGTCCAGGCCTGCGCCGCAGCATGGTCGTCGCGCTCGGCAAGCCATGCCAGGAAAGTCTTGTACGACGGAACCCGTTGCAGCATCGAAGAGTCCGCATTCGTTGCGTAGAGAACCAGCAGGTCTTTCAGCAAGAGCGGCATCGACCAGCCGTCGACGTTGATGTGATGCAGCGTGACGACGAGACGGTAGTTCAGTGGACCGCAGCGCACCAGAGCGAAACGCACGAGCGGAGGTGCATCCAACTCGAACGGAGTGCCGAGTTCGCCGGCCTCGGCGGCAGCGATTGCGGAGGTCAGGTCCGTCGATCCGCGCAGATCTATTTCACGCCATGGCGTCTCGACTCGGTCGAGAACGAGCTGAACCAACTGCCCGGACGACGTTGCAACGAATGCGGTGCGCAAGGTCTCGTGCCGGGCGAGCAACGCGTCGACTGCAGCGCGCATTCGATCCGTATCGAGAGGACCATTCAATTCAAGCGATTGTTGCGTCGTGTACGGGTCGACGGACTCCGTCGCCAACTGGGTGTGAAAAGCGAGGCCCCGCTGCAACGCCGACAGCGGCCACACATCGGCTAGTCCGGAATATGTTGCTTCCCACCGGGTCAGGTCGGTCTGCGTGACTCGAGCCAACGCGACGTCGGACGGCGTCAAACCGGGATCGGCACCACTGCGAACGTAGTCGGCCAGTGCGTGCAGCGCGGTCGTCCAGTTCGCGGCCAGTTCGCTGACCTCGGCATTGGAGAGCAGGCCGGAGGGATAGGCAAAGGTCGCGGTCAGCGTGGGTGCGCCGTGCTTATCGGTCACGATCGCATTGATGTCGAGCACGGCGGGTGCGGGCATGGTCGCATTGGCGCGGGCACCGACATCGCCGAGATCTGTTGGTGTCCAGCCCAGTTCGGACAGACCGACCGGAATTTCGGAACCCGACACACGGCCGAGATAGTTGAAGCTGAGCTGCGGATCGGGAAGGGCTGCAAGCACATCGGAGGTGTCGGCACCCAGGTGTCGGAGCAGGCCGTAGCCGATCCCGCGCCGTGGCACCGCATGCAATTGTTCTTTCACCGTCTTGACGGCCTGCGCGAGCTCCCCCGCCGAGCCTTGGTCGACGTCAGCGAGATCGAGCCGCACCGGGTAGACCGAGGTGAACCACCCGACAGTCCTGGACAGATCTGCACCCGGGACTGCCCATTCCTCGCGCCCATGGCCTTCGAGCTGTAGCAGCAGAGACGACTCGTCCGCACCGCGCGCAGCACGCCACCGCCGCACCGCAATTGCGAGCGCGGCAAGCAGGCCGTCGTTGACGCCGCCTCGGAAAACCGACGCGATACCAGTGAGCAGCGCCTCGGTATCCGCGGCGTCGAGCTCGACGCAGACGTGCTCGACGGTCTCGATCGTGTCGATCATGGGATCGAATGCACGCGAGCCGAGATCGGGATCGGAACCGGCCGAGACGTCGCGCCAGTGGTCGAGTTCGGCCAATGTTGCAGGGTCCACGGCAAGATCGGCGAGCGAGTGCGCCCATCGCCTGAAGGAAGTACCGACCTCGTCGAGAACCGGAGCCGCCCCGGACCGAAGCTGTGCCCACGCCGACACGAGATCGGGCACGAGAACCCGCCACGAGACCCCGTCGATCACCAGATGATGCGCGACGACGACAAGGGCGCCCGGTTCGTTGACAGGGTCGAGCCAGACGAACTGCAGCATCCGACCCGCTGCGGGGTCCAATCGGTCGAGGGCGCAATCGACTTCGACCCGCGCCGTCGCGGCGACATCGCCACCCTGCGCGAGTTCGCAACGATGGACGAGCGCATCGACGTCGACGGTTCCCGCTGCTGCCACGTCGAGCTGTGCCTGCTCGCCGTTGCCAACGACCCGCGCGCGCAGCAGATCATGGTGGTCGATAACCGTACGCAAGGTTGCGACGACTCCGGCCCTGTCGATACCGGTCGGCAACGAAAGCGCGACCGTCTGCGCGTAGCGGTCGAAGTGACCACGAGCGGTCATCAGTCGCATGACGGGTGTCAGTGGTAGCGAACCGATACCGCGACCGGGAAGCTCGTCGAGCACCGGCACAGGGTCGCCTCCGGCACGGTGCGCGAGAGTCGCCAATGCCGCAACCGACTTCTGTTCGAAGACATCGCGGGGCGAGAAGACGATTCCGCGGGCCTTTGCACGAGAGACCAACTGGATCGACGCGATGCTGTCCCCGCCGAGCGCGAAGAACGAGTCGTCGCGACCCACCCGCTCCACGCCTAGCAGCTCGGCGAACACGGCCGCGATCGCCGATTCCGTTTCGCCCTCCGGCGCAGTGAACTCGACTGCCGCAGTGACGAACTCCGGAGTCGGGAGCGCGTCGCGGTCCAGTTTGCCGTTGACCGTGACCGGTAGCTCATCGACGACGACATAGGCGTCGGGCAGCAGCTGCCGCGGTAGCGAATCTTCGAGACTTGTGCGCACAGCCGCCGAATCGACTGCAGAACCAACGAGATACGCGGCGAGGCGTTGACCCAGCGGCGTCGCGTGCACGAGCACAACCGCCTGGCGAACGCCCGGTGAGCGAACCGCGGCGGCTTCGATTTCCCCCAACTCGATGCGATGGCCACGAATCTTGACCTGGCCGTCACTGCGGCCGTGGTAGACGAGCTCGCCTTCGCTGTTCCAGGCGACGACGTCACCTGTGCGGTACATCCGCTCTCCCGGTTCACCGTACGGATTCGCGACGAAACGCTGCGCACTCAACCCACGGCGGCCGTGGTAGCCACGCGCCAGTCCAGGACCCGCGACGTACAGCTCACCGACAACACCGACAGGAACCGGGAGCAACCGCGTGTCAAGAACCTGAACGCCGAACCCATGCACGGGGATACCGATCGATACCGGCTTGCCGGCGGAAAGTTCTGCAACAGTGGAGATATCGGTGGCCTCGGTGGGTCCGTAGCCGTTCAACATAACGCGACCTGGCTGCCAGCGCGCTACGAGTTCCGGGGTGCACGCCTCACCGCCGACGCCGAGTACCTCGAGCATCGGATGCGCGTCGGGTGCGATCGTCGCCAGCACGGCAGGTGTGATCAACGCGTGGCTGACGCTTTCCCGATCGAGCAGTTCCGCAAGCGCATCGCCGCCGACGGAGGACGTCGGCGCAATCACCAACGCGGCGGCCGCCGACAACGCGGACACGATTTCTCCGACCGCCATGTCGAAGCTCGGTGATGCGGTGTGCAGGAATCGCGACGAGGAGTCGATGCGGTAGCGCACACGACGTTCGGCCGCGAGGTTTGCCAATCCGGTCCCGGTGACGACGACGCCCTTCGGCACGCCGGTCGAGCCGGACGTGTAGATCATGTAGGCGGCATTGTGTAGTCGCGCAGGCAAAATTCGGTCGGCATCGGTGATCGGATCGGTTGCTGCCGAGGCAATCTCGTCGACGATGTCGTCGAGAACCAGCCACGTCACCGAATCGGGCAAGCCGGATCGCAGTTCTGCGGTGGTGATACCGAGCGCAGCACCCGAGTCGCCCAGCATGTGCGCAATGCGCTGCGCCGGATACGACGGATCGACCGGGAGGAACGCGGCGCCGGTCTTTGCCACCGCCCACACCGAGCGAACAGAGTCAAGACTACGCGGAAGAGCTAGTGCCACAAGCATTTCCGCTGCAGCTCCGTGGTCGATCAGCACCCGGGCCAGCCGAGTCGTCCATTTGTCGACTGCTCGGTAGGTGAACGTCTCACCATCCCATACGATCGCCGGACCGTCAGGGTTTGCAGCGACTGCGGCCGCGACGAGATCGGCAAGCGACGCGGGCTCGATCCCTCGCGGTCCCAACACCGGCACCAGGGCAGTTCGTTCGTCGAGGCTGAGCAGGTCGATATCGCCGACGACGATATCCTGCTGTGCCGCAACAGCTTCGACGATGCGAACGAATCGGTCCACGAATGCGGCCGCCGTGTCGCGGTCGAATAGATCTGTCGCGAAGCGAAGCGTCCCGGCCAAGCCCATGCCGGGCGCTGACGCCTCGGCCATGGTGAGCGCGAGATCGAATTGGGCGATCTCGGCGTCGAAGGCAAATTCTGTCACCGTCAGACCGGGCAGCTCGATAGCGTCGGCTTGCTGATGCTCGAATGCAAACGCCGCCTGGAAGAGCGGCGCATGAGATTGTGATCGAGTCGGTTGCAGCGCGTCGACAATCCGCTCGAACGGCAGTTCCGCGTTGCCGAACGCACCGAGATCAACGTCGCGAACCTGCGCAAGCACGTCCGAGAACCGTTCGGCACCATCGATGTGCGTTCGAAGGACGAGCGTGTTCACGAACATGCCGACCACGTCGTCGAGTGCTCGCTCACCACGGCCCGCGACCGGGGTACCGATTGCGATGTCCGACGTTGCCGAAAGTCGAGCCAGGGTGACCGCGAACGCAGCGTGCAGGACCATAAATGTGGTCGCGCCCGCTGCTCGCGCGAGGTGTTCGAGGCGTTCCGTCGTCGCTGGATCGACGACGAATTCGACAGCCGCTCCACGATGCGATGCAACCGGCGGGCGGGGGCGATCGGACGGCAGTACAAGAACTTCGGGAAGCCCCCTCAGAGTGGCTTTCCAGTAGTCGAGTTGTCGGTGTGCGATCGACGTCGGGTCCGCGTCGGATCCGAGCACCCGGCGCTGCCAGATCGCGAAGTCTGCGTACTGAACCGACAGCGGCGCCCAGCCTGGCTGCTGCCGTCGTACACGCGATTCGTAGGCAACCACGATGTCGCGAGCGAGCGGTGCCAACGAGATTCGGTCGGCGCTGATGTGGTGGACGACCATGACGAGGACGTAGTCGGTCTCGCATCGGAACAGCGCGCCTGCGATCGGGACCGTTGTCGTGACGTCGAAACGGCGACTCACGACGTCGAGCGCTCTCCTCGGCAGTTCGTCGGTCGATACGTCGATCGGATCGAGTTGTAGTGCAACCTCTTCGGCCGAAAGGATTCGCTGCACGGGACCGTCACCCACATCGGGGAACACGGTGCGCAGCGCTTCGTGTCGTTCGAGCACGTCACCGACTGCGGCTTGCAGCGCAACGATATTCAAGCTTCCGGTCAGGCGCAGCGCCAGCGGGATGTTGTACGCGGCTGATTCCGGCTCGAACTGGTTGAGGAACCACATTCGAGTCTGGCCGAGCGAGAGCGGGATGTGTTGCGGGCGAGGGCCGGCAACCAACTCGACCCGCTCACCACCCTCAGCAGCATCGACCGACAACTCATCGATCAACGCAGCCAATCCCGAGACCGACGGCCCATCGAACACCGATCGCACCGCAACCCGCACACCCAACGCCGCACCGATCCGCGCAGTGGCCTGCGTCGCAACCAACGAATTGCCACCCAACGCAAAGAAGTCGTCGTCGACACCCACCCGGTCGATACCCAACACCTCCGCGAACACCCCGGCCACCAGAACCTCCGACGCCGACACCGGCGCCCGGAACACCCTCGCCGCAAACACCGGCAGCGGTAACGCCTTCCGATCCAATTTGCCCGACGTGTTCAACGGGAACTCCTCGAGCACAACCACGGCGCTCGGCACCATATACGCCGGCACCACCCGCGCTACCCCCGCAACAAGATCCGACGGATCCGGCACCACCCCTGCCTCGGGCACCACATAACCCACCAACTGGTCACCGGACTCGGTCGCCACAACCGCAGCCACCGCCTGACGCACCGATACCAACCCCGACAACGCCGACTCGATCTCACCCAACTCGATCCGCTGCCCACGGAACTTCACCTGAAAATCGCTACGCCCGACATAATCCAACACACCGGACCCGTTCCAGCGCACCACATCCCCGGTCCGATACATCCGCGAACCGCCACCACCGAACGGATTGGCAACAAACCGATCCGCCGACAACCCCGCCCGACCCACGTACCCACGCGCCAACTGCACACCGGCCAAATACAACTGACCCGACACACCGTCCGGCACCGGCCGCAACCGGGAATCGAGCACGAACACCTGCGTGTTCCACTCGGGCACCCCGATCGGCACCGATCCACCATCAGCGACAGCCGGCGAATAGGTCACCGACACAGCAGCTTCGGTCGGACCGTACAGGTTGTGCACCGCAGCCGAACACACCGACCCGAACGCCGACACCGTCTCCGGCGGCAACGCCTCACCGATCACGAACACCAACCGCAACGACGACAGCAACTCCGCATCCGCCACCCCGGCGAACACCGACAACCCCGTCGGCACGAAATCGGTCACCGTCACACCATGAGCCGCGATCGTCTCCGCCAGATACTGCGGATCCCGATGCCCATCCGGTGACGCCACCACCACCGACGCCCCCACCTGCAACGGCAAGAAATAGCCCCACAACGACACATCGAACGTCGTCGCCGTCTTCTGCAAATACACATCCGACTCGACAAGCCCGTACTGCGCACCCATCCAGGCCAACTGATTCACGATCGCCGCATGCGAAACCGCAACACCCTTCGGTTTACCCGTCGACCCCGACGTGAAAATCACATAGGCCGGACTATCCCCCCGCACCGCACCAAGACGCTCCGACCCGGCAACCGGCACCGCCGAAAAACCAGACAGATCAACGACATCGATCTCCACCACCGGAACCGAGCCAAGGCCCTCGACGCGATCCCGCGACGTCGTCAACACACACACCGGAGTGGCAGTCTCCAGAATGTGGCCAATCCGATCCACCGGATGATCCGGATCCAACGGAACCCACGCACCACCGGCCCGCACAATCGCATACATACCGACAACCAGATCCAGCGACCGCCGAATCGCCAACCCCACCAACGACTCCGGTCCGACACCACCCTCGATCAAAAACCGTGCCAACCGCGAGACCCGCCCGTCGAACTCGGCATACGTCAGCGACAACCCACCGAACCGCAACGCAACAGCACCCGGCGACTGGGCAACACGCGCCTCGAAAGCGTCCAACAACATCACATCCGACACCACCGCGTCCGTTATGTTCCGTGCGAACGTAGCCTCGACCTCAGCCGGCGCGAGAATATCGATATCACCCACTCGCACAGCAGGTTTGGCCCCGACGGCGGCGAGTACGCGTTGCAGTCGAGATACGAGGTGCATTGCGGATCGCTCGTCGAAGAGGTCCGTCGCATAGGTGAGAGAGGCCGCGATGTCGCCGTCCCTCGGCGTCATCGTCAGGTGCAGATCGAAGGCCGAGACGGGATTGTCGGCCTCCAATGCGGAGATGGTCAGGCCCGGCAATTCGAATGTTGTCGGTGCCATGTTCTGAAACGACAGTGCGACACCGAAGATCGGATGCCGAGCGGTCGACCGACTCGGATCGAGCACCTCCACCATCCGCTCGAACGGCAGATCCGCATGTGCAAACGCACCGAGATCCACCTCACGCACCAGTCTCAACAACTCGGCAAACGACGACCCACCATCGACGCGGGTCCGCAACGGCAACGTATTGACGAACATCCCGACCACGTCATCGAGCGCCTGCTCACCACGACCCGCAACCGGCGTCCCCACAACCACATCGTCGACAGCACCCAACCGCGCCAACAACACCGCAAAAGCAGCATGCACAACCATGAACAACGTGGCGCCGTTCGCGTTCGCCACGGACTGCAGTTGCCGATACACCGCCGAGTCGATCTCGAAGTCGATCTCGCGAGCCTGGAAGCTCTGCTGTGCAGGCCGCGCCCGATCGGTGGGTAGTTCGATTGACTCCGGGGCATCCGCGAGAGCTTCTCGCCAGTAATGAATTTGACTCGAAACCAGCGACTCCGGATCGGTCTCGTCGCCGAGAACGTCGCGCTGCCACAGACTGAAATCTGCGTAGTGCACGGTGAGCGGTTGCCACGCAGGATCGGTACCTGCCGTGCGCGCCGAGTAGGCAACCATGACGTCGTGTGCGACCGGACCCAGCGAAAAGCCGTCAGCAGCAATGTGATGCAGCACGACGAACAGAATGTGGTCGCCATCTCGCAAGGCGTGCAGGGCGACCCGCACGGGAACCTCGACGCTTACATCGAAGGATCGACCTGCGAGACGCACAAAGAGTTCGTGTAGTTCGTGTTCACCGACGGCTTCCGAACCGAGTTCGATCTCGACAGCGTCGACAGGCAATACCTCTTGCCACGGACCGGTGTCACTGTCCGGATACCGGGTTCGCAGTGTTTCGTGGCGCTCGATCACGTCAGCAACAGCACTCCGCAGCACCGCGGGATCGAGATCGCCCGAGAAACGCAGCGCAAGCGAAAGATTGTTGGCCGTCGACGTCGGGTCGTAGCGGTTGAGGAACCACATGCGGGTCTGTGCCAGCGACAACGGAACCCGCAGCGGACGTTCATACGCCGCCAATACCGGCCGATCACCACGGCCCGAATCCGCCACGACCGCAGCAACACCAGCGACCGTCGACGCATCGAACAACACCCGCACACCCAACGCTGTGCCCGCACGCTCGTTGATCCGACTCACGACCCGAGTCGCACTCAACGAATTGCCACCCAAAGCGAAGAAGTCGTCATCGACACCCACCCGAGCCACCCCGAGCACCGCACCGAACACCTCCGCGACCAACACCTCCGAATCCGTCCGCGGCGCAACGAACTCCGCCACCACGAACACCGGATCCGGCAATGCCCGCAGATCCACCTTCCCCGCAGCAGTCATCGGTACGGACTCCAGCACCATCACCGACGCCGGCACCATGTACCCCGGCAACACGCGCTCACACTGCGCACGCACCACATCGACATCCACTGACAACCCTGCCGCCGCAACAACATAGGACACCAGCGCCAACTCGCCACCAGCGCCGGCACGCGCGACAGTCACCGCAAACGCAACGGCAGGATCCGCCGACAGCACGGCATCGACCTCACCCAACTCGATCCGCATACCCCGGATCTTCACCTGAAAATCGCTGCGCCCCACATACTCCAGCACCGGCACACCACCAGCACCGCCAATCTGCCACCGCACCACATCACCCGTGCGATACAACCGCTCACCGGCAGCGAACGGATCAGCTACGAACCGCGCCGCCGTCAACCCCACCCGATCGTGATAGCCCCGAGCCAACCCCGGCCCACCCACGTACAACTCCCCCGCAACACCCGCAGCGACCGGACGCAACCACCGATCCAGCACAACCGCCCGCGCACCCGCCAACAACGACCCGATCGACACCACACCCGCATCGACCAGCGGCGACGTCATCGTGATCACGATCGTCGATTCCGTCGGACCATAGCTGTTGAAAAACCGAACCCGAGAACCGAACCGCGCCACCAGATCCGGCGGACACACATC
Source organism: Antrihabitans stalagmiti (assembly GCF_016482825.1). Classification (GTDB taxonomy): domain Bacteria; phylum Actinomycetota; class Actinomycetes; order Mycobacteriales; family Mycobacteriaceae; genus Antrihabitans; species Antrihabitans stalagmiti. Next base: position 171,854 of record NZ_JAEMNV010000010.1, read on the forward strand.
CCCGCCAACCACAACAGCCTCCAGCTGGTCGAGCACGTCGGCATCGACTGTGCCCAACACCGCCGGCGCCGACACGATGTGACTCACCCGCTGCGCCACCAACAACTCCGTCAACTCCGCACCACCCACCACACCCGGATCGGCAACCACCACCACCGCACCAGCAGAGAACGCCACCACCATCTCGAACACCGACGCATCGAAACTCGACGACGAAAACCGCAACACCCGCGACTCCGCCGACACACCCAACTCCGGCCGCGCAGCCGCCGAAAACACCGCCAACCCCGCGTGGGTGACGACCACACCCTTCGGCAACCCCGTCGACCCCGAGGTGTACATCACATACGCCGCATGATCGACCCGCAACGACGACGTCCGCTCCCCATCCGACACCGGACCGCAACCCACACCCGAAACCTCATCCAACACAACATCATCCAAGTGCTCACCCGCCAGCACCAACCACGACACCGACGACGGCAAACCACCCCGGCCCGCCGCATCGGTCAACCCCACCACCACACCCGAATCCACAACCATGTGCTCGACCCGCTCGCGCGGCAAACTCGGATCGACCGGCAGGAACGCGGCACCCGACTTCGCCACCGCCCACACCGCGACAATCGAATCCACACCACGCGCAAAAGCAACAGCCACAACACAATCCGGACCCACACCGTGACCTATCAACACCCGAGCAACCACATCGGACCGAGCATCCAACTCCGCATACGACACCGACGTCCCACCCGACACCAACGCCACACCACCAGCACTGGCCACCACGCCAGCAGCAAACAAGTCCGGCAGCAACACCGGTACCACTCCCCCCGGCCCCACCGCAGGCACCAGGCCAGCCACCTCGGTATCGGACACCTCGTCGAGGTCGATGACCCTGCGGCTGGAATCGGCGACAACATCCTGCAGAATCCGTGCGAACCGCTGCGCTACAGCTTCTACGGTCGACCTGTCGAAGAGGTCCGTCGCATAGGTCCACCGGCACGACGCCGCACCGGTTTCCGACAATGTCACCGTCACCTGCAAATCGAACTTCGCAACCACCTCTTCGGCGTCCAACGGCTGCACCACCAAGCCAGCCAACTCCACCCGCGGCGCAGGCTCCTCCACCGACAACGCAACGACGAACAACGGATGATGTGCCGTCGACCGCCCTGGCGCCAGCACCTCCACCACCCGCTCGAACGGCACATCCGCATTCGCAAACGCCGAAACATCCCCATCACGAACAACACCCAACAGATCGGCAAACGTCGACAACCCGTCCACCCGAGTCCGCAACACCACCGTGTTCACGAACATCCCCACCAGATCGTCCAGGACGGCCTCGCCGCGACCCGCCACCGGCGTCCCCACCGCGACGTCCTCACCACCGCTCAACCGCGCCAACAACACGACCAACGCCGCATGCACCACCATGAACGGCGTCGAGCGCGACGCCACCGCCAACCGCCGCACCCCATCGACAACGTCCGCATCGATCCCCACATCGACACTGCCACCACGACCCGACCCCACCACCGGACGCGCCCGATCGGTCGGCAACTCCAACAACTGCGGAACGCCCTCCAACGCACCCCGCCAAAAATCGAGCTGACGCCGGTGCCTCGAACCCTCACCCTCCTCGGCACCGAGCACGGCGAGCTTCCACAATGCATAGTCCGCGTACTGCACCGCCAACGGTGCCCACCGAGGAGCAGCTCCGCTCGACCGCGCCAGATACGCAACCATGACGTCGCGCGTCAACGGACCCATCGAAAAGCCGTCCGCAGCAATGTGATGCACGACCATGACGAGTACGTAGTCGTCAGGAGCGCTCCGCAGCAGCGACACGCGCAGCGGCACCTCGGTGGTGACGTCGAAACCTGTTGCCATCACCGCACCGACGTGAGCTGCCACCGATTGCGGAGCCGCCTCGATGGGTGCGATCGACCCATGCGGCGACGCGCCATGTCGGACAAACTGTTCCGGGCCTTCAGGGGAATCCGGATAGACCGTGCGGAGCACTTCGTGGCGCTCGATCACATCGGCGATCGCTGCATCGAGGGCACCGACGTCCAAGGCTCCCGTGATCCGGAGCGCCGCGGCGATGTTGTAGGCCCCGGAGCCGGGGTCGATCCGGTTGAGCAACCACATACGTTGCTGTGCAGGCGATAGCGGTAGGCGATCCGGCCGAGCGCCCGCAGCAAGGGTAGGTAGGTCCGCTGCCTTTTCCGCCGCGTCTGCCAGCGCGGCCAAGCCTCGAACGGAGGGCGCGTCGAACAATTGGCGGACACTCAGTTCGATGCCGAACCGCGCATTCACACGCGCGATCACCCGGGTGGCCGTCAGCGAGTTCCCGCCGAGTTCGAAGTAGCTGTCGGTCGCGCCGACCGCGGCTCCGCCGAGGAGTTCGGAGAAGATATGTGCGACGTCGACCTCGGCCTGCGTCGAGGGCGCAACTGTGCCTGCAACGGTTCCGACAGGGTCGGGCAAGGCCGACCGGTCGAGCTTGCCGTTGGGCCCCAACGGCATTGCATCGAGAACCACGAACGCGGTCGGCACCATGTACTGCGGGAGAGTAAGCGCCGCGTGGTCAGCCAACTCGTGCGTATCGATCCGAACCCCGGCGCGGGCGGTCACGTAGCCGACCAGTCTGTCGTCGCGTACGACGACGACCGCGCCGACAACGCCGCCGAATTCCGTGAGCACGGATTCGATCTCGCCGAGCTCGATACGCTGGCCACGCAGTTTGACTTGGAAGTCGGTACGGCCGATGTAGTCGAGTTCACCGTCGGCGTTCCAGCGCACCAGATCGCCTGTGCGATAGAGCCGCTGCCCGTCCGCGAACGGATCGGCGACGAATCGATCCGCTGTCAGATCGGGACGACCGACGTAGCCACGCGCGAGTTGTGCTCCGGCCAAGTACAACTCACCGGGTGTGCCGACCGGAACCGGCGTCAACTGCCCGTCGAGGACGTAGACCTGTGTGTTCCATACCGGCGCACCGATCGGCACCGGTCCGGTGTCTGCTGGGTCCGTGCGGTGGAACGTGACGTCGACGGCGGCTTCGGTGGGACCGTAGAGGTTGTGTAATTCCGCATCGAGGACACCGTGCGCACGCTCGACGGTGCTGCGCGGCAGCGCTTCGCCACTGGCGAAGACCTGCCGCACCGAGGCGCAGTCGCCGGCAGGAGCGGTCTCGAGAAATACGTCCAGCATGGACGGAACGAAGTGCAGGGTCGTAACTTGCTCTTTCGCAACGAGATCGGCGAGGTAGCGGGGGTCTCGGTGGCCGTCGTGCTCGGCTATCACGACGCGGGCGCCCGTCAGCAACGGCCAGAACAATTCCCACACCGACACGTCGAAAGTCGCGGGCGTCTTGTGCAGGACGACGTCGTCGGTGTCGATCGGATAGCTGTCCTGCATCCACAGCAGACGGTTGACGATCGCGCCGTGCGAGACCGCCACACCTTTCGGACGGCCGGTCGAACCCGATGTGTAGATCACGTAGGCGGCATTGGCGGGGGTCGGTGGGATGAGGGGCGCCAACGATTCCGCACCCGCCATCACGTCGTCGAGGTCGACGGCTGTGTTCGCTGCCAGCAAGTCGGCATCCGCGCGCGAGCCCAGGACAAGATCGGGCTCGGCACTTTCGAGGATGTGCACCATCCGGGCGGTCGGTTGCGTCGGGTCGATCGGGACGTAGGCACCACCGGCGCGGACGACAGCATGAATGGCGATCAGATAGTCGAGGCTGCGCCGCATTGCTATTGCGACGAGCGACTCCGGACCGATCCCACGCGAGGCAAGTTGGCGTGCAACAGCATCGGCCCGCTGTGTGAACTCGGCGTACGTCAGCGATATGTCGTGATCGAGCACGGCGACAGCGTCCGGATGCAGCATGGCGGCTGCGTCGAGTAGATCGACCAACGTGGACTCAGGGACCGCGGATGCTGTGGCATTCCACTCGTGCAAGACAAGTCGGCGCTCGTCGGAATCGATGATGCCGATCGAACCGACTGTGGCCGTCGGTCGTGACACCATCGCGTCGAGCACTGCGGCGAATCTACGGCCGATGATCCGTGCCGCATCGTGGCCGACGACGCCGGGAGCGTATTCGAGGGTGATGCGCAGCGTCGGCTCCAGCGTCACCACGACGGCGACGGGATAGTGCGTCGCATCCGCGACGTCGATGCCGGTGACTCGCATACCTGCGAAGTCGGTGTGCTCGTCGAGACCCGCCCGATCCACTGGATAGGACTCGAACACCGTCAGTGTGTCGAAGACAGCGCCTGTTCCGATCCGAGCCTGGATGGCGGCGAGGCCGATGTGGTGGGCATCGAGTAGTTGTGCCTGTTCGATTTGCAGTCTGCTGACGAGTGCGCCGACCGGTTCGTCACGATCGGTCCGCACCCGAACAGGAATCGTGTTGATGAAGAGTCCGAGCGTCTCACCTGCGCCTGCGAGCGCAGCGGGCCGGCCGGACACGGTTGCCCCGAAGACGACGTCGTCGCGAGAAAGCAGACGCGCAAGCAGTATTCCCCAACCGGTCTGTACAACGGTGTTGACCGTAGCCCCACTCGATCGGGCGAGTTCGGCAAGCCCGGCGACAACCTCGGCCGAGATCGGAATGTCGTGCTCGGCGGGAACCGCCGCTGAGCGAACATCGATATCCGGAACGAGCAACGTCGGACCGTCGACGCCGTCCAGTGCGCGCGCCCAGTCGTCGAGAGCGGCATCCGAATCCTGCCCGGCGAGCCACTGCAGATAGTCCGAATAGCTCGGTGCAGCAATCGGTATCGAAGCATCCGTCAGATAGAGGACGAGCAGGTCCTTCACGAAGAGTGGCATCGACCAACCGTCGAAAAGAATGTGGTGGTTCGTGATCACGAGGGTCGCGGCCGCACGATCGGAGGCGTCGCTGTGCCGAACGAGCACGAACCTGATGAGCGGCGCCGTCGCCATGTCGAACCGCGACGACCGTTCCTGTGCCGCGACCACTCGGGCGTCATCGCCATCGACCTCACGCCACGGCACGTCGAGATCACCAAGAACGAGCTGAGCCGCAACACCATCCGCGTCGTAGACGAAGGCGGTCCGCAGTGTGTCGTGCCTATCGAGCAGACGCTGCGCCGCACGATGCATTCGGGATGCATCCACATTCCCGCCGAGTTCGAGCACGATCTGGCCGACGTAGACATCGACGTCCGCCGAGGTGAGCGTCGCATGAAACAGCAGACCCGCCTGCAGTGGCGCGAGCGGCCAGATATCACGCAACTGCTCGAACTGCGCCTCCCACAGGTCTATTCGCGTCTGGTCCACCGAGACCAGTGGGACGTCGGACGGAGTCAAGCCGCCGGCAATGCCCGACGCGGTGTGCGCGACCAAGCCTAGTAGGGCAGTTCGCCACAGTTCGGCGAACTCGGTGACCTCGTCGTCGCGAAGCACCTCGCGCGGGTAGGCAAACGACGCCGAGAGTCGATCGCCCTCGACAACCGCGGCGTTGATGTCCAGAACGTAGGCGACCGAGAGGTCGGCGCCGCTGCGCCCGTTGAGATCGATGTCCGTGCGGGGCACCCATCCGGTGCCTGCCGGTAGCGCCGCGAGCCCGGGGGCATCGATTCTGCCGAGGTAGTTGAAGCTGATCTGCGGTGCCGCAAGCCCCGCCGCCTCATCGTCGAAATCGGAACGTGCATAACGCAGCAGACCGAATCCGATGCCGCTGCCAGGTGCCGCGCGCATCTGCTCCTTGACCGCTTTCAGTGCGCGACCGGCATTCGCGCCGCCTACCAGTGCGTCCGCGATCTCGATGTCGGACAACGACAATCGGACCGGGTAGGCGGCGGTGAACCAGCCGACCGTTCGCGACAGGTCGGCACCCGGCACCACCGTTTCGTCGCGGCCATGGGTCTCGGTCGTCACGAGGATCGGATGGTCGGGTCGCCACGACGCGAATGCGATTGCAAGTGCGGTCGCCAACACGTCGTCGACGCCGCCACGAAACGATTCCGGAACGGTCGTGAGCAGCGCCCGCGTCACGTCGGGTTCGACGTCGATCCGCATACGTTCGACGCTCGACCCGGTGTCGGTCGGCTCGAGCGGTCGGGACCCGAGCGGCGTCGGCGCGCAGTCGAGCGTCGCAATCCAGTGCTCGCGTTCGCTTTCGACGTGTGCTGCCAGATCCGCGAGCGCGTGGGCCCAGCGACGCATCGACGTTCCCACCGGTGGCAATGTGGGTGCCTCGGCGGTACGAACCTGCTGCCAGGCAACAGCGAAGTCGGGCAACAGAACTCGCCACGACACACCGTCGACGACAAGATGGTGGACGACGAGAACGATCTGGGATTCGGCCTGCGCGCTGACCGCCGGCTCGATCCACACCACTTGAAGCATCACGCCGGATCGCGGCGCGAGGCGACCGACGGCAGCAGCGGTGACGTTCTCCAGCAACGCAACTGGATCGACGCCGACTGCCAGTTCCACCCGACTGACGATGTCGGCCACGTCGACACTCCCCGCGGGAGCAACGACAAGTTCTTCACCTCGAAGTGTCGCCCGCAGACCATCGTGCTGGTCCAGAACCACGCTGACCGTCCGACGCAGTGCGTCGGAATCGAGATCGGCTGGTGCTGTCACAACAACCGCTTGGTAGAAGCGATCGACGGCACTCTCCGTCGGAGCCCTCCCGAGTACCTCACGCATGATCGGCGTCAATGGTATTGCGCCGACCCCTGCACCGGGCAACTCCGGCAACCGAACCTGCTCACCCGCATCGGCTTTCGCAGCTATCAGCGCAAGCGCGGCGACGGTCTTGCGTTCGAAGACGTCGCGTGGTGTGAAGACAACTCCCACGGCGCGCGCTTTCGAGACAAGCTGGATCGCGATGATGCTGTCGCCACCGAGAGCAAAGAACGAATCGTCGACCCCCACACGTTCCAGACCGAGCACGGCCCCGACGGCATCAGCGATCGTCTTCTCGATAGTGTTCGTCGGTGCACGAAAAGGACTGGTGGACAGTGCAACAGGATCGGGTAGCGCGCGGCGGTCGACTTTGCCCGCCGGTGTGAGCGGAACTGCTTCCACCTCGACGAATACGCCGGGCACCAGGTGTATCGGCAAGAACTCAGCAGCGAAACTACCGAGTGCCGCCGAGTCGACCCTGTGCCCGGCAGCGGGCGTGACATAGGCGACCAGGGCGCCGTTCCTGACATCGGTGAGCGCGAACGAGACCGATTCGTGCGCAGCCAGTACCGCGTCGATCTCACCGAGTTCGATTCGCACGCCGTTGATCTGGACCTGTTGATCACCGCGACCGACATAAAGAAGTCGAGCATCGGCGACGCCGTCCCAGCGAACCAGATCACCGGTGCGGTAGAGCCGCTGCCCCGACCGATACGGATCGGCGACGAACCGCGCTGCTGTCAGCTCGGGCCGATCGTGGTACCCCCGTGCCAGTCCTGCCCCGCCTACGTAGAGTTCGCCGAGAGCGCCGGGCGGCACCGGGCGTAGCCACCGGTCGAGGACGACCGCCCTCATCCCATCGATCACACGCCCGATCGTCACGTCGCGCGAATCTGACAGTCGTTCGGAGACCGTGACGACGATGGTCGATTCGGTCGGTCCGTAGCTGTTGTAGAAGCGGCACCGATCACCGAATCGATCGACGAGGTCGGGCGGGCAGATATCGCCGCCGACCACGATGGCTTCGAGATCGTCGAGTTCCTCGCCCACCGTCGAGAGCACCGCCGGCGCCGAGATGATGTGCGTTACCCGCTGCTCCCTGAGCAGCGTCGTCAGATCGTCGCCGCCGTAGACGTCGTTCGGAGCGATGACCATCGTCGCGCCCGCACTGAAAGCGGCGATCATCTCGAAGATGGAGGCATCGAAGCTGGACGACGAAAACCGAAGTACGCGTGAGGATGTGCCGATACCGAGCTCTGCGCGATCAGCAAAAGCAGCGAGACCCTCGTGAGTGACGACCACACCCTTCGGAGTGCCCGTCGACCCCGACGTGTAGATCATGTAGGCCGCGGCTGCCACATCCGGCCGCGCCGACTCAGCAGGCGCAGGTGGTCCAACGCTGTCGGCCCCGGGCAGCGTCACCCATTCGACGTCGCGGGGTAGCGTCGAGAGTTGTTCGGAACCAGCGAGTCCCAGCGCAACGCCGGAATCGGTGAGCATGTGCCGAATACGCTCGACCGGGTAGGTCGGGTCGATCGGCACGAACGCCGCACCCGATTTCGCGACCGCCCACACCGCGACGACAGACTCTATACCACGTGGAAATGCCACCGCGACAAAAGATTCCGGCCCTATACCGCGGTCCGCAAGCGTTGCAGCCACGAAATCCGACCAGTGATCGAGTTCGGCGTAGGTGAGCGATCGATCACCACAAACGAGAGCCGCACCTGTCGGGTCGGCCGCGACGCCGCGCCGGAACAGGTCGGCAAGCACTGCGGGTCGCACCGCCCGCGGCCCCTGAAACGGGACAAGAGCGCCACGTTCGGAGTCGGTGAGCACATTCAGTTCGAAGACGCGGTCGTTGCTCGCTGCGTCCGCGAAACCCCCAAGCAGCGAAAGGAAACGACGATAGTGATCGCTCACCTCGCTCGCGGCGTACCTGTTCGGATTCGCTTCGAAGTCGATTCGTGCGCTGCCCTCGACGCTCGGATACAGGTTGATCGAGAGGTCTTCGACGGGTCCCGTCGACAGCACGTTGAATCGCCCCGGCACCGATCCGAGCAGCACGTCCGAAGGGAAGTTCATGATGTTGATCGCCGGACCGTAGAAACCGCGCGCGCCACCGGCACCGGCATCGCGACGAAGGTCCTCCGACCTGTAGCGCTGATGCCGAAGTGCACCGGTCAGTTCGAGTCCGACGGCGGCTACCAGTTCGTACACGGTCGTCGTCGGTGTGATCGACACCCGTAGCGGCACGACGTTGGAGACCATGCCGCCGGAACGGCGCAGCACCGCGTTCGTGCGGGCGGAGACAGGCAGGCTCAACACAATGTCGTCGAGGCCGGTGAGCCGTGACAGATAGGCGGCGACCGCGGCGATCACCACCGCGGTGTCGGCGGACTCGAATCTCGTCGCGGCCTCGCCCATCGACGTGACCAGTTCCTGCGACAGCAACCCTCCGACGACCTCGGGACGCGACCGCATCGGTCCGGCGCGCGCGGCGAGGCTGATCGGATCAGCGAGGTCGTCGGCCTTACTCGCCCAGTAGTCGCGGTCCTTGGTGTACCGCGTCGACGATCGGTAATCGGCTTCGGCGGCGTTGAGAGACGTCAGGTTCGGCACTTTCGACGCCGGTGCGTCCGTCCCCGTCACTGCGGCGGTGTACAACTCCGCAACACGATTCATAAAGAGAATCGCGCCGTACCCGTCGAGAGCGATGTGATGTATGCAGGAGTACCAGTAGTAGTGGTCGGCACCGAGCTGCAGTACGGCCGCGTTGATCAGCCTGTCGGTGAGCAGATCGAGCGGCTCCGAGTAATCGCGCAGCATCCATTCCATCGCCGCTGCAGCAGGGTCAGGTTCCGCACGGAGGTCGACGCGCTCGATCACGTCGTTGAGCGACGGATCGACGATTTGGTGCGGTTCACCGGCTATCTCGACCAGCCGCAGCATGCCGCTACCGACCTCGTGTGCTGCGCGCCTACACGCCTCCTGCAGAACGTCGAGGTCGAGGCGACCTCTGACCTCGACGTAGTTCGCGATGACGATCGGTACGTGTGGCGCGAGATGCTGGGCGAACCAGATGCCTCGCTGCGCGACCGTGAGAGGAAAGGAGTCCGCTGCAGAGCCGGCTGGGGTGGCCGGGCGAAGGTTGGCGTGGGCAGCCAACGACTCTGCCGATTCCAAGTGAACCTCTCCGGTGTTTCGAGTGCCGGACATCCGTCTCGTGCGCGGTCGAACGGGGAGTGATCGAGCAACTCCAAGTTCGGTTAGGTTTGCATAACCTTTGCTGGTCGGTCAAGCTGGGAGGGCACCTCGCGGGGAGCACACGCTGGTTCGCAATCAGCCGACGCAACCACGCCGCCGATAGCAGAAAAGGTCAATTCACATGCGCGTAGCGACATTCGGGTACCAGACGTGGGGTCACAAGACCCTGCAGGCGGCCATCGACTCCGGCCACGACGTTGTGCTTGCCGTCACACACCCGCGTAGCGATCACGTATACGAGACGATCTGGTCGGATTCGGTCGAAGATCTGGCACGCGCGAACGGCATTCCCGTCCATCTCGCCAAGCGGCCCGACGATGCTCTACTCGCGGCAGTCACCGAAGCCGCGCCCGACATCATCATCGCCAACAACTGGCGGACCTGGCTCCCCCGCGAGGTGTACGACTGGCCCAAGTTCGGCACGCTCAACCTGCACGATTCGCTGCTGCCCAAGTTCACCGGCTTCTCCCCCGTCATCTGGGCAGTCATCAGCGGAGCCGAACAGGTCGGCCTCACCGCACACCGCATGGACGAAGGACTCGACACAGGAGACGTCCTGCTGCAGAGCGCAGTGCCGATCAGGCCCGACGACACCGGTACCGATCTCGTGCGCGCAACCATCGACCTGATCCCCGACCTGCTCACCGAGTCGCTACGCCTGATCGAATCAGGCGAGGCAACCTGGACACCGCAGAACCTCGACGACCGCACGTTCTTCCACAAGCGCACGGAAGGCGACAGCCGCATCGATTGGCGTTGGCCTGCCGAGGCGATCGAGCGTTTCGTCCGCGCCCTGTCGGACCCCTACCCGAACGCGTACACCTACTTCCGAGGTCAACGCCTACGGATCCTCGAAGCCTCCGTATCGCGCTGCGTGTACGGCGGCACGCCGGGTCGGGTGTTCATTCGTGAGGGCAAAGGCATGGTGATCGTCGCGGGCGCCGATGCCTACCTCGGCCAGGGCCGTGGCTTGGTGATCGAGCGAGTCCGTACGGACGACGGCGTCGAGCACAACGCCGACGAATTCTTCCCACACGGCGGCGGCTACCTGACCGACGAGGCATAACGACCGGATCGGTCAGCCCGGCTGCCTCGTCCAATCGAGTAGCTCGTCGACTGCCCACGTATTGATCACACGATCCGCCGGTACGTCGCACGCCTCCGCTCGCTCGCAGCCATAACCCTGCCAGTCGAGCTGGCCTGGTGCGTGCGCGTCGGTATCGATCGAGAAATGGCAGCCCGTTTCCAGAGCCATCTCGATAAGTCGTCGCGGTGGGTCACGGCGCTCGGGCCTGCTGTTGATCTCGACGGCCGTTCCGAAGCGTCGGCACGCCTCGAAGACCACCTCGGCGTTGAACTTCGACTCCGGGCGAGTTCCCCGTCCACCTTCGACGAGGCGACCCGTGCAATGGCCGAGCACGTCGACGTTCGGATTGGCGATCGCATAGACCATTCGCCGCGTCATGGTGTCGGAATCTGCGCGCAGGTTCGAGTGCACGCTCGCAACGACGATGTCGAGTTCTGCCAACAGATCCGCGTCCTGATCCAAGCCACCGTCGTCGAGGATGTCGACCTCGATACCGGTGAGGATTCGGAAAGGGGCAAGCTCGGCGTTGAGCTCGGCGATGATGTCCAACTGCCGTCGCAACCGCTCGGCGGACAAACCGTTCGCGACGGTCAGGCGCGGCGAATGGTCGGTCAACGCACAGTATTCGTGACCGAGAGTTGCTGCGCGGCGCATCATTTCCTCGATCGGGCTGCCACCGTCCGACCAATCCGAGTGCGTGTGCAGGTCGCCGCGCAGCGCGGCGAGCAGTTCTCGTCCGCCGGTGCCGATCTCGGCAGCCTGATTCTTCAATTCCGTGAGGTACACCGGTTCGCCGCCTGCCGCGGCCTCGCTGATGACCTTTGCGGTCTTCGGTCCGATTCCAGGCAGGTTGGTCCAGGTGTTCGCCTTCGCGTGCAGGACGCGCTGCGCATCGGTGAGATCGGAGACGATGTCGGCCGCTCGTCGGTAGGCCTTGACTCGATGCGTCTCGGCTCGCGATCGCTCGAGCCAGAACGCGACCTCCCGCAGCGCTTCGATCGGATCCATGAACCCATCCTGGCGGATCGACCGACATCACGTTGCCCGGGGTCGGGCTGACGCCGGTGTTACCGTTCGGGCGTGACGTCGGAAACCACCACCTTCGATTCGCCGTACTCGCATGGATTCGCAACTGTCGCGGTCGCTGTGCCGTCGGTTCGAGTAGCCGATCCACGGTTCAGTGCCGACCAGACCATCGCACTCGTGCGCCGTGCCGCCGCCGGTGGCGCAGCCTTCGTCGCATTCCCCGAACTCGGACTTTCCGCGTACAGCATCGACGATCTGGTCCAGCAGGACGCATTGCTCGACGCGAGCCTCGATGCACTCGAATCGGTTCGGTCGGCGACCCGCGGATTGTCGATCGTCGTAGCGGTCGGAGCACCACTTGCCTTCGGCGCGAGCCTGTTCAACTGTGCGGTCGTGCTGCAGGACGGCCGGATACTGGGTGTCGTTCCGAAGTCGTATCTCCCCAACTACCGAGAGTTCTACGAGCAGCGGTACTTTGCCGCCGCCCGGGACGTCGTGACCTACACCGTGCGACTCCTGGGTAGCGACGTCCCCTTCGGCACCGACCTGCTTTTCGAAGCACGTGGCATTGCCGGCTTCACCGTGCATGTCGAAGTGTGCGAGGACCTTTGGGTGCCGATTCCGCCGAGCACCTGGGCGGCACTCGGTGGTGCCACCGTCCTTGCGAACCTCTCGGCAAGCAATATCACCACCGGCAAGGCCGACTACCGGCGGGCGTTGTGCACGGCGCATTCCGCTCGCTGCATCGCCGCTCACCTCTACGTGAGCGCAGGATTCGGTGAATCCACGACCGACCTGGCATGGGACGGCGACGCACTCGTCACCGAGAACGGCACGCTGCTTGCTCGTTCCGAACGATTCGCGACCGACGAGCAACTCGTTTTCGCCGACATCGACCTCGATCGACTACGTCAAGAACGTATGCGCACGACCAGTTTTCAGGATCAGGTCGGCGATTACTCCGATCGCGCACGGGCGTTGCGGCGCATACCTTTCGATGTCCCGGCCGAAGATACGCACCCGGACGAGTCCGTCGAACTCCGCCGCTCGGTCCCCCGCTTTCCCTACGTGCCTAGTGATTCCGCCGATCGCGATGCACTGTGCCGCGAGGTGGAGAGCATCCAGGTGCAGGGCCTGACCAAACGACTGCGCAGTTCCGGCATCGATCGCATCGTGATCGGGGTGTCAGGCGGCCTCGACTCGACGCTCGCGTTGCTTGTGGCAGTCGAGACGATGGACCGGCTCCGCCTGCCGCGCACCAACGTCCTCGGCTACACGATGCCTGGTTTTGCAACGGGGTCGGCATCGCTCGGACGCGCGCACGACCTCATGCGAGCTCTCGGCGTAGCCGCGGCCGAGATCGACATCAGATCGTCGTGCCTACAGATGCTGAAGGATCTCGACCACCCGTACGCCCGTGGCGAGCAGGTGTACGACGTGACGTTCGAAAATGTCCAGGCCGGCGAGCGTACGTCGCACCTGTTTCGACTCGCGAACCAGCAGGGCGCGATCGTGCTCGGAACCGGCGATCTCAGCGAACTCGCTCTCGGCTGGTGCACCTACGGCGTCGGCGATCAGATGTCGCACTACAACGTCAACGGCTCGGTTCCCAAAACGCTGATCAGACATCTCGTGCGCTGGATGATCAAGTCGGACAGGTACTCCGACGAGACCTCGGTTGTGCTCGGCGCCATCCTCGACGACGTCATCTCACCGGAACTCGTCCCCGCAGGTGCCGACGGTCAGGCGCAGGACACCGAAGCCGCGATCGGTCCGTACGAACTGCACGACTTCTTTCTCTACTACCTCACCAGGTTCGGGTATCGGCCGAGCAAGATCGCCTACCTCGCGCACGTTGCATGGCGCGACCGCACCCGCGGCGACTGGTCCGATCTGATTCCGCCCGACGGTCGGCACGAATACGATCTCGCGACGATCGAAGGGTGGTTGACGATCTTTCTGGATCGGTTCATGCGCAATCAGTTCAAACGATCCGCGATGCCGAACGGCCCGAAAGTCGGTTCGGGCGGCTCACTTTCGCCCAGGGGCGATTGGCGCGCGCCGAGCGACGCGTCTTCGGCGGCGTGGCTCGACGAGTTGCGCCGCGGCGTTCGTGGTCAGTAGTGCTTGCTGTACTTCACAAATGCGACGCCGTCGTTGAACACCCGACTGGACGTCACACGAAAGGTGAGTGGCTCGACCGAGCGACCGCCCGTACCGAACAGCGGCCGACCCGCACCGAGCACGATCGGGTACAGCTTGAGGTAGATCTGGTCGATCTCGGGCAGTAGGTGGTGCGCAAGTTCGCCACCACCGCACAGCCAGATTCCGAGACCCATCTCCTTCTTCAGGGCGCGCACCGTCTCCAACGCGTCCGTCTTCACCAATTCGATTGCGGGATCCGGACTCTCGGTCAACGTCGTCGACACGACGTACTGCCGCAGATGTGCGTACGGACTGGAGGTGCCGGTCTTGACCCCGAAGTCGTGGGTCTTGCGTCCCATCAGAACGGTGTCGAAGGTGTCGTTCGTCGCGTCGATACCGAGGGCTTCGCGCACTCGTGTCGGCAGCGTCTCGGGATACTGCGCAGTGATCGCCGGACCGTGATCACCTCCGACCGGAAAGAAGTCGACGGTGCCGTCCGCGGCGGCGATGAATCCGTCGATCGTCGAGGCAACGTAGTACGTGAGTTTTCGCATCCGACCCTCCTATATCGAATCCACGGCGTCGAACTCTCCCTGTTCGGATCTCTTCATGCACCGTAGCCCGCGCGCGGAGCCGTCGGCGAAAATATTCCAACTTCTACAATCGGGGGCGCGGCTGACATTTCGGGCACGAGAAGGACGAGCGATTCATGAACTTCTCACGGCGAATAGGTGCGCCGCAGCGACGGCACGGCCTGTCCTCGCGACCGTAGGCGGCCAACGAGCGTTCGAAGTACCCGGATTGGCCGTTGACGTTGACATAGAGCGAATCGAACGACGTGCCACCCTTCGTGAGGGCCTCTCCCATCACGGATCCGACATGGTTGAGCAAACTTCGCAATTGTGGGCGGGTCAACTTGTCGGTGAGCCGATTGCCGTGAATCTTGGCGCGCCACAACGCTTCGTCGGCATAGATGTTCCCGACGCCCGATACGACGGTCTGGTCGAGCAGCGCACGTTTGATCTCGGTGTGCTTGCCGCGAAGGATGCTGACGACGCTTTCGGCGTCGAAGAAGGAGTCGAGTGGATCACGCGCTATGTGTGCGACCGGTTCCGGTACGACGGTGCCGTCGACTTCGCGCAGCGGCGCGAGTGCCCAACCTCCGAAGGTTCGCTGGTCGACGAAACGTAACTCGCGACCGGTGTCGAGGACCGCGATGATGCGGGCATGTTTCTCGACCGGGGCGTCGGGCGGCTGCACCAACATCTGGCCACTCATACCGAGGTGCACGACGAGGGCATCGCCGGAATCTTCCAAGGTCAGCCAGAGAAACTTGCCACGCCGATCGGCACTGACGATCTGCTGTCCGGTGAGGCGTCCGACCAGGTCGTTCTCGCCGGTGAAATGGCGACGAATCGCGCGTGGGTGCAGGACTTCGACCGCTTCGATGGTCGCACCGACAACGTGTGCGGCGAGCCCTCGACGAACGACCTCGACCTCGGGAAGTTCCGGCACGGTTGCGCTTGGCTACTTCTCGTCGGGCGACAGTGCCGCCCACGCCGAACTGGCGGCCTTCTGCTCGGCTTCCTTCTTCGATCGACCGATGCCGGTGCCGAGAGCGTTCCCGCCGACGATGACCGTGGCGGTGAATTCTTTGTCGTGATCGGGGCCTGTCGAGGTGATCTCGTACGACGGTGGACCCTGGCCCTGTTCGGCCGTCAACTCTTGCAGGCTGGTCTTCCAGTCGAGACCCGCACCGATTCGAGGAGCGCGCTCGAGCAGGCCGCGGAACAGGTCGAGGACGACGTCGCGTGCGGTATCGATGCCGTGTTCGAGGTGGACGGCACCGAGCAACGACTCCATGCCGTCGGCGAGGATGCTCGGCTTGTCGCGTCCACCCGTCAG
Organism: Antrihabitans stalagmiti; assembly: GCF_016482825.1. Classification (GTDB taxonomy): domain Bacteria; phylum Actinomycetota; class Actinomycetes; order Mycobacteriales; family Mycobacteriaceae; genus Antrihabitans; species Antrihabitans stalagmiti. Next base: position 187,968 of record NZ_JAEMNV010000010.1, read on the forward strand.
CTCTTCGCCTTTGCCGAGCAGCAGATGGCGGCCGAGACCGCCTTCGCCGAGACCGCGAGCAACTTCGGCGAGTGCGTGCATGTTGACGATGCTCGCGCGCAGCTTTGCGAGCTCACCTTCGGACTTCTCGGGGTGCGCGAGGTAGAGCTTCTCGGTGACGCTGAGACCCAAAACGGAATCGCCGAGGAACTCCAGACGCTCGTTGGTCGGCAACCCGCCGTTTTCGTAGGCATAGGACCGGTGGGTCAATGCCAATGTCAACAGTTCGGGCTCCAGCGAGACACCCAGCGCCGCGATAAGCACATCGTGCTCGTTCGCTCTGGCCTTGGTGGTACCTGCTGCGGAGCCGTCACCGTTGGAAGTGCCGACAGAGCCGGCTGGGCCTACAGGGCTCTTGTCGCTCGTCACCAGTATCTCGTGTCGAGGACTAGACAGCCGCAGTGACCTGACGGCCCTTGTACGTGCCGCAATTCGGGCACGCGGTGTGGGGCAGCGTCTTCTCGCCACAGCCACGGTTCGGGCATGTGATGAGGGTAGGCACAGTGGTCTTCCACTGGCTGCGGCGCGACCTGGTGTTGGAACGCGACATCCGGCGCTTGGGAACGGCCACGACTAAATCTCCTCGGCTTCTTGTTTCACAGTCTGATTGCTGGCGGATCCTGCGCCTTGTACTTGCTTGGCAGCGAGCCCAGCCCAGCGAGGATCCAGTATCTCATGCCCGTGGTCGGATCCGGCAATCGCCAGGCGAACACCACATTCGGAGCACAGTCCCTGACAATCGGGAGTGCACAACGGCTGCAGCGGCAACGCCAAACCGACCGCATCGATCACGACGGGCTCCAGGTCGACATGATCGTCGACGACCCGGTAGATCTCGTCTTCTTCTGTCGTCCGCTCTGTCGTGCTGTCCGGATATGCGAACAGCTCGGTCAGGTGGAGTTGAATCTCGTCGTCGAACGGCTCGAGGCAACGCGAGCATTCCCCGACCAGATCTGCACCGAGAGTGCCGGTGATCAGCACACCCTCCGAGACCGCCTCGAGGCGCAGATTCAGATCGACCTCTGCACCTTCCTCGATCGCAATGAGATCGAGGCCGATCCGCACCGGGGTGACAACCGTGCGCGTCACTTCACGCATAGACCCTGCTCGGCGCCCAAGTGTCCGGGTATCCAGCACAAAGTCGGCGTCGGTCAAACGACGACGCTGACTACCGGTACGAGCGGACATGGAAGGACTCCGTATGCGATGAGATCTGCGATGAGAGCGGGATCAGGGCTTGGGCAACCTCCCCAGGGTACGGGAGGGCGCGCACTACTCCAAACCGCTGGTGCCGAAGACGCGTAGGTCAGCGCCGCTCGCCCCGCCTGCTCTGTGCGTATTCGGGCACGTAGTCGGAGGCGTAGTCGGGCACGCCCGCGCCGGTGCGAAGCTGCTGACGACCGCGACCAACCGAACGGATCGTCCCGTTGAGGAGTTCCTCGAACTCCGCGAGCTTGGTGTCGACGTACAGATCGCACTCCGCGCGCAGTCGATCCGATTCCGCGTGCGCGGCATCGATGACCCGTGCCGACTCGGCGTGCGCTGCCTGTGCGACCTCCGAGGCGGCGATCAAACGTTCCTGCTCCGCGCGACCGTCGGCGACGGACAACTCGTAGGACGCCTTGCCCGCTTCGATCATGCGATCCGCCTCGCCACGAGCCCGACCGGTGACGCTTTCGTATTCGCGCTTGCCGTTGGCAATGGTCTGGTCGGCCTGCGCGTGCGCATCCGCGACCAATTGATCGGCGTGCGAGCTTGCTTCGGCGACCATCCGATCTGCCTGGGCTTTCGCGTCGGCAAGGATGCGGTCGGCGTTGTCGCGCGCCGAATCGATCGTGTTGACGGCTTCGGTGTTCGCGCTCGTCACCGTGTGATCAGCGGCAGCGCGCGCGTCCCCGACCAACTTGTCACGGTGGTCGAGCACGTCCTGTGCGTCGTCCAATTCTCCCGGCAATGCCTCACGAACGTCGTCGAGCAGATCCAGCACGTCGCCGCGCGGAACTACACAGCTGCGGGTCGGAGGGATCCCGCGCGCTTCTTCGACGATCGCGACCAACTCGTCGAGCGCCTCGAATACCCGGTACACAACAAACCCCAATCTCCAAGCATCAGCCCGATAGGTCCTACGTGGAAACAACTGCGGTCGGAGTGACATCGCTGTTCGAGAAACACCGTCGCGAGACCACTCCTCGTCCCAGTGTGCCCGTCGAGGCACCTACCCGGCCGTTGCCGACTCGGTGTGTCGGGCTATCTCCTGCCCTGGATTTCGTTGGGCATGCTTCGGTTCAGCTGGTGGCACGTTCGGCCAGGCGTGCGAGCAGTCGCTTGTGTACCTCGGCGGGAAGCATGTCGGAGACATCGCCGCCGAAGGTCGCGACCTCTTTGACCAGCGAACTCGACAGATAGCTGTAGGTGGGGTTGGTTGCGATGAACAGGGTGTCGACACCGGAGAGTTTCTGGTTCATCTGTGCCATTTGGATTTCGTAGTCGAAATCGTTCGCGCCGCGAAGGCCTTTCACGATCGCGCTCATCCCCTGCTCGCGCGCGAAGTCGACGAGCAGGCCGTGCCACGATTCGACCCGCACGCCACTCAGATGTGCTGTCGACTCGCGAAGCATCTCGATCCGCTCGTCGATGGTGAACAAACCCTGCTTGGACTTGTTGACCATGACGGTCACGATTACTTCGTCGAATTGCGCAGCGGCCCTGGAGATAACGTCGAGATGGCCATTGGTCACCGGGTCGAACGAGCCGGGGCACACCGCACCTGTCATGGATTCAGACGGTAGCAGGATCGGCAGCCGCCGGTTCTGGCTGCTCGAAAGTCGCAAGCTCGATCTTGGTTTCGCCGTACTTGCGCACCCTGACGACCTCGAATCCCGCCGGCCACGTCGTGTCGGGCGACCGCGACGAGCGTTCGACGACGACGAGTGCGCCATCCGCCAACCAGCCGCCGTCGCGCAGCGCTCTCAGGTCGGCCGTCACGGCATCGTCGGCGACGGCATACGGCGGATCGGACAGCACCAGATCGTAGGCACGTCCTGGCGACCCGGCGAGCACCGCAGCGACGGACCCCTGCCTGACCACCGCACCCGGCAGGCCGACCTCCGCGACGTTGCGTTTGACGACAGCGACCGCACGCGCATCCGACTCGACGAGCAACACGTGTTCGGCTCCGCGAGAGAGTGCCTCCAAACCGAGTGCACCCGACCCCGCATAGAGGTCGAGCGCATTGATCCCGTCGAAATCGAGGCGGGTGAACAACGCACTGAAGACGGCTTCGCGAACGCGATCCGAGGTCGGCCTCGTACCTGCAGGCGGCACCTGCAATCGCCTGCCCCCTGCGCTGCCCGCAACGATGCGCGTCACGTCGGTATCTACTCGATTGTCGTTCTCGCCTTGCTTATTCGGCGCTCGACTCCTCGCCGACCGAAATCTCCGCGAGTAGATCGCCACCCTCGACCTGCTGCACCGACCCGATCGCCACCCGACTGACCACGCCGCTGCGCGGTGCCGTGATCGCTGCCTCCATCTTCATCGCCTCGATGGTCGCGATGGTGTCGCCGGCCGTGATCTTGTCGCCCACCTTGATCGCCAACGTCACGACACCGCCGAACGGTGCCGGGATGTGAGCCGGGTTCGACTTGTCGGCCTTCTCCGCGGCAGGAACTTCGGCCGCGATCGAGCGATCACGCACCGACACCGGACGCAGCTGACCGTTGATGATGCACATCACCGTGCGCATGCCACGTTCGTCCGGCTCAGAGATCGCTTCCAAGCCGATCAGCAGCACCACGCCGGGCTCCAAGGTGACGCGATGTTCTTCGCCGCTGCGCAGTCCGTAGAAGAACTGGTTGGCCGACAGCCCGGAGGTGTCGCCGTACTTTTCGCGGTGGGCGAGGAACTCCTTCGTGGGGCCGGGGAACAGCAACCGATTGAGAGTTCCCTGCCGTTCGGCCGACGTGCCGTTCAGGCCCGCCTCGTCCTCGGGGGTCAACGGAGTCACGGGCTTTGCCTCGCTGCGACCTTCGAGTGCCTTCGTGCGGAACGGCTCCGGCCATCCACCCGCAGGGGTACCGAGTTCGCCGCGCAGGAAACCGATCACCGAATCGGGGATGTCGAACTTGTTCGGAGCGGCCGCGAAATCGTCGACGCTGACGCCGCTACCGACGAGCGAGAGCGCAAGGTCACCGACCACCTTCGACGACGGCGTCACCTTGATCAACCGACCGAGCAAACGGTCTGCCGCAGCGTATTTCGCCTCGACCTCTTCGAACTTGTCGCCCAAGCCGAGTGCGATGGCCTGCTGCCGCAGGTTCGACAACTGACCGCCAGGAATCTCGTGGGTGTACACACGACCGGTCGGAGCAGGCAGACCCGATTCGAACGGCTTGTAGACCTTCCGCAGCGCCTCCCAATACGGCTCCAGATCGCAGACCGCTTGCAGGTCGAGGCCACTGTCGCGTTCGGTGTGCGCGGACGCAGCCACGATCGCCGACAGCGCAGGCTGGCTTGTGGTTCCGGCCATCGCCGCGCTCGCACCGTCGACAGCGTCGGCACCGGCCTGCCAGGCCGCGAGGTAGGTGGCGAGCTGACCACCCGGAGTGTCGTGGGTGTGAATGTGCACCGGCAGGTCGAAGTTCTCCCGCAGGGCTGTCACCAGTGTTGCCGCCGCCGGTGCCCGCAGCAGACCGGCCATGTCCTTGACCGCGAGCACGTGTGCGCCTGCCTCGACGATCTGCTCGGCGAGGCGCAGGTAGTAGTCGAGTGTGTAGAGCGTCTCGTTCGGATTGGCGAGGTCGCCGGTGTAGCTCATCGCGACTTCGGCTACCGCAGTTCCTGTTTCGCGAACCGCGTCGATCGCAGGGCGCATCTGATCGACGTTGTTGAGTGCGTCGAAGATCCGGAAGATGTCGATGCCCGTCGCCGTCGCTTCGGAGACGAACGCACGCGTCACCGCCTCCGGATACGGCGTGTAGCCGACGGTGTTGCGACCACGCAGCAGCATCTGCAGACAGATGTTCGGGATCGCCTTACGCAGTGCCGCGAGGCGCTCCCACGGATTTTCGTGCAGGAACCGCAATCCGACGTCGTAGGTCGCACCGCCCCACGCCTCGATCGACAGCAATTCGGGAGTGAGCCGCGCGACGTGGCCCGCAACACCGAGCAGACCGGTCGTCCGCACGCGGGTCGCCAGCAACGACTGATGTGCGTCACGGAATGTGGTGTCGGTGATGCCGAGTGCTTTCTGCTCACGCAACGCCTTCGCGAAACCCTCCGGCCCGAGCGCGAGCAGGCGTTGGCGCGAGCCGTCCGGCGGTGCAATCGACAGATCGATATCGGGCAGCTTGTCCAACGGGTAGACCGTCGACGGGCGTTCGCCATGCGGCTTGTTGACCGTGACGTCGGCGAGGTAGTTCAAGATCTTGGTGCCACGGTCGGCGGAACTGCGCAGCGTCAACAACTGCGGACGTTCCTCGATGAACGAGGTCGTCACATTGCCTGCGCGGAAGTCGGGGTCCTCGAGCACGGCCTGCAGGAACGGAATGTTCGTTGCGACGCCGCGGATCCGGAACTCGGTCACCGCTCGGCGCGCACGCGCGACCGCGGTCTCGAAATCGCGTCCGCGACACGTGAGCTTGACCAGCATCGAATCGAAGTAGGCGCCGACCTCCGCGCCGAGCGTTGCCCCACCATCCAGGCGTACCCCGGCACCGCCCGGACTGCGGTAGGCGGTGATGCGGCCGGTGTCGGGTCGAAAGCCGTTGGCCGGATCCTCCGTGGTGATGCGGCACTGCAAGGCCGCGCCGCGCAACACGATCTTGTCCTGGCTCAGTCCGAGATCGTCGAGGCTCTCCCCCGCCGCGATCCGCAACTGCGACGACACGAGGTCGACGTCGGTGACCTCTTCGGTCACCGTGTGCTCGACCTGAATACGAGGGTTCATCTCGATGAAGACGTGGTTGCCACGTTTGTCGAGGAGGAACTCGACCGTGCCTGCACAGGTGTAACCGATCTCCTTCGCGAAGGCGACTGCGTCGGAGCAGATCTTGTCGCGCAGTTCCTCGGGCAGGTTCGGCGCAGGCGCGAGCTCGATGACCTTCTGGTGCCGACGCTGCACCGAGCAGTCACGCTCGTAGAGATGGATGACGTTGCCCTGCTGATCGGCGAGAATCTGGACCTCGATGTGGCGAGGGTCGATGACCGCTTGCTCGAGGAAGACCGTCGCATCGCCGAACGCCGACTCCGCCTCGCGTGCGGCGGCTTCGATCGACTCCTTGAGCAACCCCGGTTCCGCGACGCGACGCATGCCGCGTCCGCCACCACCGGCGACCGCTTTGACGAACAGCGGAAACTGCATGGTCTTCGCGGCGTCGAGCAACTCGTCGACATTGGCCGACGGCTCCGACGATGCGAGCACCGGCAGCCCGGCCGCCTTGGCCGCGGCGATCGCACGCGCCTTGTTACCGGTGAGTTCGAGAATCTCCGCTGACGGACCCACAAAGGTGATGCCCTCCGCAGCGCACGCCGACGCGAGGTCCGGGTTCTCCGACAGGAAACCGTAGCCCGGGTAGATGGCATCTGCCCCAGCACTTTTCGCTGCCGAGACGATCTCGTCGATCGAGAGGTACGCCCGGACCGGGTGGCCTTCCTGACCGATCTGATAACTCTCGTCAGCCTTCAGCCGATGGACCGAGTTGCGGTCCTCGTACGGAAAGACGGCGACAGTACCGATGCGTAGTTCGTACGCAGCGCGGAACGCGCGAATAGCAATCTCGCCACGATTGGCAACCAAGACTTTGGAGAACATTGGCTTAACGTACCGGCACGTGCGACCTCTCAACGCCTGTGGCGGCGATATTGCAAAACTTCACAGCGATCTTCGCAACCTGTGAGGTATCTGCAGCGAAGATGCGGCCCCCACCACGGCATATACTCACCTTGCAGCTGGTTCGCCGGTGAGGTCACGAGGAGCCCCGAAGACCCCGTCAGCGTCGAAGCTCGGAGCCACGCAAGTGTCTTCCGAGTGAGAGGGAATCCGGTGAGAATCCGGAACTGTCCCGCAGCGGTAAGCAGGAACGACCACCGTCACACGCACTGGGTGCAACGCCTGGGAAGCGACGGTCACTAGGTTCGGCCGATGTGCGCCGAGTGCCTGCGAGTCCGAAGACCTGCCGACTGTGTTGGGTACGCCGTACCCAGCGGACTCCGCCTCGTGGATTGGGCGAGCATCCTTGCGTGGTGGTTCCCTGCAGTTTTGTGCGCTCCGGGCTCCCGCGGGATGCCGCACCGTCGGGCGGTGGCCACTTTCGCCACACCCATGGAGAAACACACCGTGACATTCTCGGCAACAGTCCTCGGCACCCCACGTACAGGGCCGAGGCGTGAACTCAAGAGAGCAATCGAGTCGTACTGGGCGGGCACGATCGACCAGGTCGAACTCGCGTCCATTGCTCGCACGCTCCGCGAACAGCACCTGATCGAACTGCGCGACGCCGGACTCGATTCCATCCCCGTCGGAACGTTTTCCTACTACGACCACGTCCTCGACACCGCCGTCCTGCTCGGTGCGCTGCCGGAACGCGTCGCTGGTATCGCGGACGAACTCGATCGCTACTTCGCCGCTGCCCGCGGCGACGCGACCGTGACGCCGTTGGAGATGACGAAGTGGTTCGACACCAATTACCACTACCTCGTGCCGGAGATCACGCCTGACACGACGTTCGCGCTGGCTCCCGAGAAGCTGCTCGGCGAACTGGCAGAGGCTGTCGCACTTGGTATCTCGGCGCGACCGGTTGTCGTCGGACCGATCACGTTCCTGAAGCTGTCGAAGGCTGTCGGCTCGTCGGGGTCGGGGGCGGAGTCGGAGTCGGAGTCGGAGTCGGGGTCGGAGTCGGAGTCGGGGTCGCTGCTCGACCGCCTCGATGAGATCGTTCCGCTCTATGCCGACCTACTTGCCCAACTGGGCGCGGCAGGTGCGGAGTGGGTTCAGATCGACGAACCAGCACTGGTCACGGACCTGACTGCAGCTGAATTGGATTACGTACGAAGCACTTACGATCGGCTCGCGGCAGTGACCGGACGACCCTCGATCCTGGTCGCGTCGTACTTCGGCGACCTCGGTGCAGCGCTCCATGTCCTCGCGGGGACAGCCGTCGACGGCATCGCGATCGACCTGATCGCGGGCACCGGCGGCGTCGACAGCCTCGCAGGAGTGCCTGCGTTGGCGAACAAGCTTGTCGTAGCTGGCGTCGTCGACGGTCGCAACGTTTGGCGCACCGATCTCGACGCCGCATTGTCCACACTCGGCACGTTGCTAGGGAGCGCAGGAACCGTTGCGGTGTCGACGTCGTGCTCGCTGCTGCACGTTCCGTACACCCTCGACGTCGAACCCGATCTCGACGACAACCTGCGGTCGTGGCTTGCCTTCGGAGCGGAGAAGATCGCAGAGGTCACCGTCCTCGCCCGCGCACTGCGCAACGGCGTCGAGACTGTCTCGGCCGAACTTGCAACGGCGCGTGACGCATTGGCGAATCGCCGGTCGGATCCCCGATTGCACAACACCACGGTCCGCGCTCGGCTCGATGCACTCGGTCCCGATTCGAGTCGGCGTGCACCGGCGGCGGAGCGTCGGGTGAAGCAGTCCGAGCGGCTCGACCTGCCCGCGTTGCCGACGACGACCATCGGTTCCTACCCCCAGACTTCCCAGATCCGCATTGCACGCGCGGCGCGGCGCAAGGGCGAGATCGACGAGGCCGAATACGTGCGGCGAATGCAGTCCGAGATCGCAGATGTCGTTGCCCTGCAGGAGAAGCTGGGACTGGACGTGCTCGTCCACGGCGAACCCGAGCGCAACGACATGGTCCAGTACTTCGCGGAGCAGTTCGACGGTTACTTCGCGACGGCGAACGGGTGGGTGCAGTCCTACGGCACCCGCTGCGTGCGGCCGCCGATCCTCTACGGCGACGTCGTCCGTCGGAATCCGATGACGGTCGAGTGGATCACCTATGCGCAGTCACTCACCTCGAAGCCGGTCAAGGGCATGCTGACAGGGCCAGTGACGATTCTGGCGTGGTCGTTCGTGCGCGACGATCAGCCGCTGCCCGACTCGGCTCGCCAAGTTGCCCTTGCCATTCGAGACGAGACCGTCGACCTGCAGGCATCCGGTATCCGGATCGTGCAGGTCGACGAGCCGGCGTTGCGTGAACTGCTCCCCCTGCGAGCAGCTGACAAGCAGGCCTATCTCGACTGGGCGGTGGAGGCGTTTCGGCTGGCGACCTCCGGCGTCTCCGATGCCACCCAGATCCACACGCACCTCTGCTATTCGGAGTTCGGCGAGGTGATCGACGCGATCGCCGGACTCGATGCCGACGTCACCTCGATCGAGGCCGCACGCTCGCACATGGAGGTGCTGGACGACCTCAATGCGGTCGGCTTCGATCTCGGTGTCGGTCCGGGTGTCTACGACATCCACTCGCCGCGGGTGCCGTCGATCGAAGAGATCGTCGTCTCGCTGCACGCGGCACTGAAAGCCGTTCCTGCCGAGCGCCTGTGGGTCAATCCCGACTGCGGCCTGAAGACCCGCGGAGCGGAAGAGGTGGGGGCGTCGCTCCACAACCTCGTCGAGGCGGCAATTCTGGTCCGCGCGGCACTGTAGGCGGCTTCGCCGCTCGTGAGTCCTTTTGGAGGTCAGGCCCTCCAAAAGGACTCACGACCTCAGCGCCCGCTGCGGGACCCCCGAATACTCGCTCAGCGGCCTGATCAGCGCATTCGACCCCGCCTGCTCGATGATGTGTGCAGTCCAGCCGGTGATGCGGCTCATCACGAAGATCGGCGTGAACATCTCGATATCGAAGCCCATCAGGTAGTACGCGGGTCCCGTCGGAAAGTCGAGGTTGGGCTTGATTCCCGTCGCGTCCGCCATCGTCTTCTCCATGGCGTCGTACATGGCGAGCCATTTCACGCCGCCGGTGAGCGCGGCAATCTCATCGAGCGCCGCCTTCATCGTCGGCACTCGCGAGTCGCCGTTCTTGTAGACCCGATGCCCGAACCCCATCACCTTGTCCTTGGCAGCGAGCTTGCGGCGCAACCACTCCGCGGCGTCGGCAGGTTCACCTATCGCCAACATGTCGTGCATCACGGCCTCGTTCGCACCACCGTGCAACGGACCCTTCAATGCCCCGATCGCCGCGGTGACGGCGCTGTACATGTCCGACTGCGTAGAGGTCACCACTCGGGCAGCGAAGGTGGACGCATTGAAGCTGTGCTCCGCGTACAGGATCAGCGAGACTTCGAACGCCTTCACGATCCGTGCGTCGGGGATCGACCCGAAGCACATGTTCAGAAAGTTCTCCGCAAAACCCAGATGCGAATGCGGCGCAATGGGATCCAGTCCCCGCCGACGACGCAGGTCGGCGGCGATGACGGTCGGCAGGACGGCGGTCATCCGCAAAGCTTTGGCCAGGTTCGCTTTTCGGGCGCTGTCGTCTTCCTGCGGATCCTCGCAACCGAGGTAGCTGATCACCGTTCGGACGACGTCCATAGGGTGGCAGTTCTCGGGCAGTTTCGCGACCAGCGACAGCAACGACCGGTCCGCTCGCCGCAACGCGCGCTCGCGTTGGCTGAACATCTCCAGTTGACCAGGATTCGGAAGTTCGCCGTACCAAAGGAGATACGCGACTTCATCGAACGAACATGACGCAGCCAATTCCTGCACGGCATAGCCGCGGTAGGTCAGCGAATTGGTCTCCGGCACCACCTTCGAGATGGCGGTTGTGTCGACGACTACGCCAGCGAGGCCTTTCCTGATGTCACTCATTGCCAACTCTCCTCGAGGCTGAAGTTGAATATGCCGCTGTCGAAGGTGTTGTAGTTCTCGTACTGCAGGAGGTCGTAGAGCTCGCCGCGATGCTGCATACGGTCGAGAAGTGCTCGCTGCGTGCCGGTTTCGGCGATCTCGCGCAGACCCTGCTCGACCGCGAACATCGCCAACCGCAACGTCGTGACCGGATAGATGACGACGTTGTAGCCGAGGTTTTCCAGCGTCTGCGCGGACAACAGTTCCGACTTCCCGAATTCGGTCATGTTGGCCAGCAGCGGTACGTGGACGGCCGCGCGAAACTTCTCGAACTCGGCTTCGTCGGCCAGGGCCTCGGTGAAGACGAGGTCGGCGCCCGCGTCGGCATAGGCCTTTGCGCGGTCGATCGCGGCGTCGAGGCCTTCCACTGCTCGCGCGTCGGTCCGCGCACAGACGACGAAGTCCGGGTCGCGCCGAGCCGATACGGCAGCACGAATCCGCTGCACCATGTCAGCAACGGGGACAACGGCTTTGCCGTCGAGATGGCCGCAGCGTTTCGGGTTGACCTGATCCTCGAAGTGGGCGCCGGCTACACCCGCGTCCTCGAATACGGTCACTGTGCGCGCCGCGCTCATCGGCTCACCGAAGCCGGTGTCGGCGTCGATCAGCGTCGGCAGGTCGGTGACCCTCGCGATCTGCTGACCGCGACCCGCAACCTCGGTCAGCGTGGTCAACCCGATGTCGGGCAGCCCGAGGTCGGCGGACAACACCGCACCCGAGACATAGACGCCCTCGAAACCCGCGCGTTGCGCCGCCATTGCGACGAGCGGTGAGAATGCGCCGGGCAGCCGCTGGATCTTGCCCGACGCCAGACCAGCTCGGAACGCCCTACGTTTGTCGCCCGCCGACGACGGCGCCGCGATCACGCGCGACATCAGTTGGTCTCCGACACGGTTGCCGACCAGTCGAAGATGCCCGTCGGCACCGCCGGGGCTGACGCGAGAACGTCGTCGGAGACTGTGCAGGTGAGTTGATCGAGCTCGCCGGCGGACAGTTCGGCGGTTCGCGTCGCGGCGTCGAGAAAACGGTCCTGCTCGGCGGTGTCGAGCACGCCGTCGGCAAGCGTGCGGAATTTTTCGATGTACTGCGCGCGACCGAAAGGCCTGGCTCCAAGCGGATGTGCGTCGGCAACCGCAAGTTCGTCGACGATCACTTCGCCACTCTTCAAGGTGATTTCGGCACGTGCACCGAACGCCTTCTCGGCTGGGTCGGTCGAGTGGTAGCGGCGCGTCCACTCCGCATCCTCGGCTGTCGAGATCTTGCGCCACAGTTCGACGGTGTCGGGCCGCTGAGCGCGGTCCGGCGCATAGGAGTGCTGGTGATGCCAGACGCCGTCCTGCAACGCGACTGCGAAGATGTACATCACCGAATGGTCGAGCGTTTCGCGGCTGGCGTTCGGGTCGAACTTCTGCGGATCACCCGAACCTGTTCCGATCACGTAGTGCGTGTGATGACTTGTGTGCAACACGATGGACGCGATCCGATCGAGGTCACCGATCCGATCACGCATCCGCCGCGCCAAGTCGATCGGCGCCTGGCTCTGGTACTCGGCGGAGTGCTCCTTGGTGTAGCTGTCGAGAATCGCACGCTTTGCTTCGCCCGGACCAGGCAGGGAGACAACGTATTCGGCGGTTGGACCGCCGAGTAGCCAGGCGATGACACCGTCTTCGCCTTCCCAGATGGGTGCCGGCGCACCTTCGCCACGCAATGCACGATCGACCGCTTCGACGGCCATCTTGCCTGCGAACGCGGGCGCATACGCCTTCCAACTCGAGATCTCGCCTTTGCGCGATTGACGGGTCGCCGTCGTCGTATGCAACGCCTGGCCGACCGCTTGATAGATCGTCTCGGCGTCGAGGCCGAGCAACGTTCCGATTCCCGCCGCAGCCGACGGTCCGAGATGGGCGACATGGTCGATCTTGTGCTCGTGCAGGCAGATTCCCCGGACCAGATCGATCTGGACCTCGTAACCCGTTGCGAGGCCGCGGATCAGGTCCGCGCCCGACCTGCCCGTGTGCTGGGCGACCGCAAGGATCGGCGGGATGTTGTCACCCGGATGCGAGTATTCCGCGGCGAGAAAGGTGTCGTGGAAGTCGAGTTCGCGAACGGCGACGCCATTTGCCCACGCAGCCCACTCGGGTGAGACGCGGTCGGCCGCCGGTAGCCCGAAGACCGTCGCACCTGGCCGATAGGAATGAAGCACCGCCTGCGCGCGCGCACTCGTCACCGGCCGCCTGGCCACGGACGCGGCGGCAACCGCAGCATTGTCGATGATCCGGTTGATCACCATCTCCGCGGTATCGGCTGGCACCTCGACCGGGTCGACCGCGAGGTCTGCGATCTTCTTGGCGAGATGCTGCGAGCGTGGGAATTGCTCGGCCGAGCGCCGGGTCCGGACAATGTGCGCCTTCATTCGTCTCCCTCGTTGTTCGACTTCTTCGCAGTCTGACTTCTTCGCAGGCTACGCATCGACGATCGATTGCTGAACAGCGTGCATGTGCCTATTTCTGTGGATGAGACCTGCGAAATTTGCGAAGCTTGCGAAGGCCGTTCTGGGTATCGTGATCGACGTGCGAAAGATGTATGCGGGCGCGCGTCTGCGCAGACTGCGCGACGAACGCGGTTTGACTCAGGCCGCGCTCGCAAGCCTGCTCGAACTCTCGCCGAGCTACCTCAACCAGTTGGAACGAGACCAACGACCGATGACGGTTGCAGTGCTGCTGAAGCTGAACTCGGTCTTCGACCTCGACGTGCAGTTCTTCGCGGCCGACAAAGATGCGCGGCTGGTGTCGGATCTGCACGAGGCACTCGTCGAATCCGCACCCGGCGAGGCTGTTCCGCTCGGCGAGGTCGAAGAACTCGCCGCACGGATGCCGGGCGTCGCACAGACCATCGTGAGCATGCACCGGCGTCTCCACGCCGCGACGGCACAGCTCGAACAGTTCTCCGCACAGGTATCCGGCTCCGCCCCAACGGATCCGACGGTCCCGATGCCGTACGAGGAGGTCCGCGACTTCTTCTACGACCAGCGCAATCACATACCGCTGCTCGATCATGCTGCCGAGCGATTGTTCGAAGACAACCGCCTCACCATCGGATCCCTCGACCGTCAGCTCGCGCGTCTTGCCACCGACCTCGCGGGTGTCACCGTCCTCGTCGGTGGTGACGGCGCTGACCGAACTGTGCCGAAACGGGTGTACGACAAGGACAGTCGAACGTTGACGCTGGCGAGACGGCTGCAGCCAGGACAACGCGCCTTTCAGATCGCGACGACACTCGCATTTCTTGTGCACGGCGACGAGTTGGATGCGATCGTCGACGACACGTCGCTTGCCGCCGATTCCCGTGCCCTCGCGCGCATCGGGCTAGCGAATTACTTTGCAGGGGCATTGATTCTGCCGTACGGCCGGTTCCTCCGAGCCGCCGAGGAATTGCGCTACGACATCGACCTGCTTGCCCTGCGCTTCGAAGTCGGATTCGAGACGGTCTGTCACCGACTGAGCACTCTGCAGCGGCACGGCCAGCGAGGCATACCGTTCTTCTTCGTTCGAACCGACCGAGCGGGCAACATCTCGAAGCGGCAGTCGGCGACGGCATTTCACTTCTCACGCGTCGGCGGAAGTTGTCCGTTGTGGGTTGTGCACGAAGCGTTTTCGAACCCGGACCGAATCTGCACGCAGGTAGCTCAGATGCCCGATGGTCGCCGGTATCTGTGGATGGCGCGCACGACGACAAGCGGCGGGCAGGGTTATCGCAATCCGCAGAAGAACTTCGCGATCGGCCTCGGCTGCGACATCCAATACGCCGACAGGCTCGTCTATTCGAAGGGCCTACAGCTCGACAATCCCGAGGCTGCGATCCCGATCGGGGCCGGCTGCAAGGTCTGCGATCGGCCGGCGTGTGCCCAACGAGCGTTCCCTCAGATCGGCAGACCCATTCGGGTAGGCGAAAACACAAGCGTCGATCTGCCGTATCCCGGGTAGGGCGCTGCGCGCCTCGTGCGTCTTTCGGCGGGTCCGCCCTGAAGAAAGACTCACGAGCGTAGCCTCTGCAGACCATGGGAATCATCTCCCGCGGCTTCAAGCGACCGGACCGTCCCAGCGGCGACGTGAAGCTGCCTCCTGGTCAATATCGGACCACCGATTTCCCCGTGCTCTCGGCCGGCCCGACCCCCCGCATCGCACGCGAGGACTGGCGTTTCGAGATCACAACCGAAGCGGGTAAGTCCCGGTCGTGGAACTGGCAGGAGTTTCGCAAGCTCCCGACCGACGACATCACGGTCGACCTGCATTGCGTCACCAAGTGGTCGCAGTTCGGGATGGCATGGCGCGGAGTCTCGCTCGATACTCTGCTTGCCGACGTCGAGACCGCAGCCGACTTCGCGTTCGTTCGGTCCTACGGCGGCTACACGACGAACCTGCCCCTGGACGACCTTCGAGACGGAAAAGCGTGGATCGCGTTCTCCTACGACGGCGACGACCTGCATCCGTCACACGGCGGACCCGCTCGCCTGCTCGTACCGCACCTGTACCTGTGGAAGTCCGCGAAATGGGTATGCGGAATCGACCTGCGCGACGACGACGAGCCCGGATTCTGGGAACAGCTCGGCTATCACAACTACGGAGATCCATGGCGCGAGCAAAGGTATTGGGGCGACTGAACTGGCAGGTGGCGACCGTTGCCGACGTACGCGTCGAATCGGTCTCTGCCGCAACACTCGTCCTCGAGGTCGACGACTGGCCAGGACACAGGGCGGGCCAGCACGTCGACCTTCGGCTGACAGCCGAGGACGGTTACACAGCGCAACGGTCGTATTCGATCGCGTCGGCCGCCACCGACGACCGACTCGAGTTGACGATCGACCACCTGCCCGACGGTGAGGTCTCGACCTATCTCACTCAGGTCGTCGAGGTCGGCGATCAGCTCGAAATTCGAGGGCCGCTCGGCGGGTGGTTCGTGTGGGACGTCGACGATCCACGGCCGGTGTTGCTCATCGGCGGTGGTTCGGGTCTCGTGCCGTTGATGGCGATGGTGCGGACTCGCCTGCACAACCCCGACGCAGCGCCCTTTCATCTCGTCTACTCGACGCGCAGTCCGCACGATTCGCTGTTTGCCACCGAACTCGTCGATAGCACTGGACCCGACTTGTCCGTTGCAACGATCTACACGCGGACGGCTCCGCCGAACTCCGCCCGACCGCCGAGTCGGATCACCGCCGCCGACCTCGACGTGCCCGGGTTCCTCGCCGCCGACGCGCCTGCCGTTTTCGTCTGTGGTTCCAACGGTTTCGTCGAAGCCGCCGCGAACCTTCTGCTCGCTCTAGGCCATTCGGCGGCGAACATCAAGACCGAACGATTCGGACCGACCGGAGGACAACCATGACAGGACCGTTGGACGGGAATGCGCTCGCGGGCGTCTTCCGCGAATTGTTCTGCGCCGACCTGACGACCGCGGTCGGCAGGTGCGAATCCTGCGGCAATGCAAACGCACTCGGGACGGCGCAGGTGTATTCGACCGCGCCAGGAATCGTCGTCCGCTGTCCCGGTTGCGATGCGGTCGTCATGCGTGTCGTCCGCAAAGAAGGTCGAGCGTGGCTGGACCTGCGTGGAGTCAGTTACCTGCAAATAGACACCTAGGCCGCTACGCGGCTCGTGAGTCTTTTTGGAGGTTGGGCCCTCCGAAAGGACTCACGAGCGGCGTAGCCGCCTACGTTTTGCTGAGGTATTCCAGGCGCTCGCCATCGAGGGCAGACTTCATCATCGCCGCCAAACCAGGATGGCGCGCCAGACCTGGATCGTCGGCAATGACCGACCGCGCGAAGTCCTGTGCCGCCGAGATTATTTCGAGGTCGTCCAACAGTGACAGCAGACGCAGCGTCGTATCCGTACCGGACTGCGCCGCCCCGAGCACATCGCCTTCTCGCCGCTGCCGCAGATCGAGGACGGCCAGTTCGAATCCGTCGTTCGTCGCGCTGACGGCCTGGAGTCGCGCGAACGCCGGACCGACCGGATTGGCTTCGCTGACAAGGATGCACAGACCCTTGTGGCCGCCGCGCCCGATCCGACCGCGCAGCTGATGGAGCTGGCTGACGCCGAACCTGTCGGCGTCGATGATCACCATGACCGTCGCATTGGGTACGTCGACGCCGACCTCGACGACCGTCGTGCAGACGAGTACATCGATGTCACCGTCGGTGAACGCCCGCATGACCCCGTCTTTTTCCTCGGCGGGCAGCCTGCCGTGCAGCAGCCCGACCTCAATTCCGGCGAGGGCGCCGTGCCGCAGCTCCTCGAACATGTCGATGACCGAATGAGTCTGTGGTTCTTTGTCGCTGGCCGACACCTTCTCGTCGCCGATCCGCGAGCACACGATGTACGCCTGACGGCCGGCTGCAACTTCCTCGTTGATCCGCGCCCATGCCCGATCCACCCAGGCGGGTTTGGCGTTGGCTGGCACAACCGACGTCACGATCGGCGACCGTCCACGCGGCAATTCGCGCAGGGTCGACGTCTCCAGGTCGCCGAGTGTGGTCATCGCGATCGTGCGCGGGATCGGCGTTGCCGTCATCACAAGAAGATGTGGACTCGTCCCCTGCTTGGCCTTGGCACGCAAAGCATCTCGTTGTTCGACGCCGAAGCGGTGCTGCTCGTCGATAACGACCATGCCGAGATCGAAGAACTCGACGTTGTGCTGAATGAGCGCATGGGTCCCGATGACGATGCCTGCTTCACCGGTCACCGCGGCGAGCAGTGCGGTGCGTTTCGCACTCGTCGACATCGACCCGGTGAGGGCGACGATCTTCGTGGCCACCTCGCCCGCATCGAGCTCACCTGCGTTGCCCAACGGACCGAGCAGCGCGCGCAGCGATCGATAGTGCTGTGCGGCAAGAACTTCGGTCGGTGCAAGCAGCGCGCACTGAAAACCTGCATCGACGACCTGCAGCATCGCTCGCAACGCGACGATCGTCTTGCCCGACCCAACCTCGCCTTGAAGCAATCGGCTCATCGGATGTGCATTGCTCAGGTCGGACGAAATCTCCTGCGCCACTTCGTTCTGTCCGTCGGTCAACTCGAACGGCAGCAGCTTCTCGAACGCGGCAGCGATGCCGTCGGACCGCGGCGGACAGGGGGGCGCATTCCGGATCGAATTCTCGTTGCGGCGCTGAGCAAGCACCAATTGCAGCGCGGTTGCCTCGTCGAAGCGGAGTCGGTCCTTGGCCCGATCGATCTCGTCCTGCGTGTCGGGAAAGTGTATGGCCCGCAACGCTTCGTCGAGACCGATGAGGCTGTGCTCACCCCGAACACCCTGCGGCAGTGGATCGTCGACGGGATCCAACTGATCGAGCACCTGCCGGACGCATCGCATGATGTCCCAGCTCTCGAGCTTGCTGGTCGCTGGATACACCGGCAGCAGCGGTCGGTCGAAGATCGACATGTCGACACCCTGGCCGGGATCCTGTGTGCTGCGCGCCATTCCGGCAAGCGTCCCACCGCCGCGAACTCGATCCATGGCCACGATGTCGTCGCTCTCGCGGTCTTCGGGAAGGATCAGGTAGCCGGGATGATTCAGGCCCCACTTCTCTCGGAAGTATTTGACGGTCCCGGAGAACATCGCGCGTCGACCGACCTTGATGTTGTGCCGAACCTTCATTCCGTTGAAGAACGTCGCGTCCACCTGCTGTTTGTCCGCGGCGAGAACAACTTTGAGCATGTGCCCCGGACGGTTGCGCATCTTCACCAGATCGGACTTGACGATGTCGCCGACGATCGTGATGTGCGCGCCATCGGGCGGATCGCCCTCGGTGAGCGGTTGACCTTGCGACGCATAGCGATTCGGGTAGTGGCGCAACAGGTCTTCGACGGTCGTGATGTCGAAGGCCTCGACGAGTGTGTCGGCAGCTTTCTTCCCGAGCAGATGGTCGAGTCGGTCGCCTAGGTCAGCCATCGAAAACTCCTCCCCTACTCGACACCGAGTTGCAGCAGATCGCCGGCCTGACCACCCGGATAGATCATGAGCTCGACGCCCTGATGATGTTGCGAGACATGTTCGGACAGTTGCTCGACGAGCTCGGCCGGCGCATCCGCACCGACGAGGAACGTCACCAGTTCGCCACCGAGACCGAGAACGCGGTCCAACAGCAGACGACCAGCGACTGCGACGTCGGCCTCGATCACGACGACCTCGTGGCCGATCAAGCCGAGCCCGTCGCCTTCGTTGCAGGTGCCGACGAGGGTGAGGGCCCGCCCCGGTGCCACTCGCAACGAACCCCATCGGGTACTCGACGCGGCTTCCGACATCGCGAAAGCGTCGTCGACGGCAATTCTCATCTGATCGTGCACGGCAAGCGCGGCAAGGCCCTGCACCATCGACGAACACGGCAGGAGCAGCACATCGCGACGTGCATCGCGCGCTGCGACGCCGACCGCGACAAGCTCTTGGGCGGACAACGCACCGTTCGGTAGTACGAGCACCTCGCGGTTGTCCATAGCGCGAATGGCTTTGAGCAACTGCGTCGCACTGATCGGCTCGTCGCACCGCAGGACCGTCGCACCCTCCCCCTCGTACAGAGCGGCAGCGCCGTCGCCTGCGACGACCGCGAGGATGCCACGATCGGCAAAGTCGACAGTCGGTGACTCGACGACCGCGCCTGCGTTGGCGGCGTCGAGAGCGAAGCAATTGATTCGCACCTGATGCACACGACCGGCTGCCAGTCCCGCGTCGACGGCCGCACCGGCGTCGCGGCAGTGCACGTGTGCCGACCAGCAGCCGTCGCCGTCGCTCACGATGATCACCGAGTCGCCGAGTTGGCCGAGGTGGCGTCGCAGGATCGCGACCTGGTTCTCGTCCGTCTCACGAAGAAGGAACATGACTTCGTAGTCCTGGGCGAGTTGGCTGTCCGCTGCCGCGTCACGCGCAGGAGCGGCAGAGTTGCGACGTTCACGGACGAAACGTGGACGCTGCGGTTCGACGCCGGTGATCACCGCGACCATCGCGTCGAGCAGTACGACGAGGCCGAGCCCACCGGCATCGACGGCACCTGCGGCCTCGAGAACATCGAGTTGGCCCCTGGTGCGCTGCAGTGCATCCACCGCAGCGTCGGCGGCGATGGTCGCCACTTCGGCGACCGGAGAGTCACGCGCGCAGGTGCGCGCAGCGGCCGCCGCGCAGTCGAGAACGGTCACGACGGTGCCTTCGACCGGGACGCTGACCGCGCCTCGCACCAGCGTGGCTGCGGCGTGCAAGGCGTCCGCGAGTGTTCGGCCCGTGAGCGGACCGTCGACGGTCGCTTCGGCGACGCCGCGCATGACCTGAGACAGGATGATTCCGGAGTTGCCCCGTGCGCCCGTCGTCGCGCCGCGTGCCATCGCCGCAGCTACGTCGTGTGCAGTCGGGTTCTCGGGAACAAGTCGGGCGATCGAGTCGACGGCTGCGCGCATCGTGAACAGCAAATTCGTCCCGGTGTCGGAGTCCGGTATGGGGAACACGTTCAGATCGTTGATTTCGTCGCAGTGGCGAACGAGACCTTCGACACATGCATGTCCCCATCGCACGACGGCAGCGCCGTCCAGCGTCTCCAGGACCTCGAGCAACGCGTCCGCCCTCCAACTCCTGGTTCGTTACACCGGCCTGTTCCGTTCGATCCGGCCCCGTCAGATTAACGTCGACCCTCGACGACTGCGCGGCACGCTCACCGGTTTGGCGGATGAGCATGGGTGCCGCTACTCTTGCAGGGTTGCCTCGCGCTGATCGTCTGTGTTGCTTCGGTAGTACGTCGTTTCGGTTCTACCGTATCGATGCCGCGCTCACTGCTCGCAGGCTGCAACACCTGACCTAGCACCACACCCCCAGATATATAGGAGATCGCGACTATGGCTGCCGTCTGTGACGTTTGCGCCAAGGGCCCCGGCTTCGGTAAGTCGGTCTCGCACTCGCACCGGCGCACGAACCGTCGCTGGAACCCGAACATTCAGACCGTCCGTGCGCAGGTTGCACCGGGTAACACCCGTCGGCTGAACGTCTGCACCTCGTGCCTCAAGGCCGGCAAGGTCTCGCGCGGCTGACGCATTCACACTCTTACCTCTATGGCCCGATGCGCGAGCATCGGGCCATAGTTGTCTGATGTGGCGCATCGACGTGTTGACCGACGCGCTCCTTCGCGACGCCGCCGAGTGCCATATCGAATGCTGGCGTGAGGCGTACCGCGGAATTGTTCCCGATCACGTCCTCGACGCCTTCGACGTCGATCGGCGCGCCGACTCCTGGCGCAGGCAGCAACGCGCCGCGCCGAATCCCACGTACCTCTGTCTGGAGGACGACGGCGAGCGGACGCGCGTCGTCGGATTCGCCAACGCCGGCCCTGCGCGGCACGGCGAGCAGCCCGCCGAACTCGAACTGCATTCGCTCTACGTCCGCAGATCGCACTACGGCACCGGCGCCGGCGCCGCATTGATGACCCATGCGATCGGCGAATCGGCGTGTTTCCTCTGGGTTTTCGAGCAGAACCTCCGTGCTCGCGCGTTTTATCGCCGTCACGGTTTCGCCGACGACGGCACCAGCCGAGTCGACGCAATCACCATCGCAACCCAAATCAGGATGACTCGTTCTGGGCCCGCCGCGCCGACAGATAGTGTTCACCAATGACTTCGAACCAACCGGCGGAATACGTCCAGATCGAGAACGGCGTGCTCCGAATCACGATCTCGACGCCCGCCAAGGGCAACTCGCTCGACTTCGGCGGCGTCAACGAGGGAACCGCCGCGTTGCGTGCGCTCGACGCCCACGTCGGCGCCGTGTTGCTCGTCGGTTCGGGGAAGAATTTCTGCGCGGGAGGAGACGTGCGAGCCTTCGCGTCCGCACCGAGTCGCGGCGAATTTCTGACCGACCTCGCCACGCAGTTGCACGACTTCATTCGCGCGCTCGACTCAGCGGCAGCACCCATCGTCGTCGGCGTGCAGGGCTGGGCTGCGGGAGCGGGTATGAGCCTCGTGTGCGGCGCGGACATCGCGATAGGCGGACCGTCGACCAAACTGCGTCCGGCCTACCCCGGCATCGGCTTCACTCCCGACGGCGGTATGTCGTGGAATCTGCCGCGCATCGTCGGCGCCGCGAGGGCGAAGGAGATCATCCTGACGGACGCCGTCATCGACAGTGACGACGCCGTTCGGCTCGGCATACTGTCGCGAGTCGTCGCGGACGACGATGTTGCGGCGGAAGCTTTGCGCGTTGCCGAGTCGATCGCCGCGGGTCCACGCTCGGCGCACGCAGGTATCAAGGCTCTGCTCGCATTGTCGGCAACCAGCTCCCTGTCCGACCAACTCGATCGCGAGACTGCAGCCATCGCCGCATCGGCCGAAAGCCCGACCGGCCGAGAAGGTGTCGACGCTTTCGTAGAAAAGAGAAAGCCCGACTTCTCGACACAGTAGAACTGCGCAGCTACCGACCTGATTTGATATCTCCTATGACAGCGGAACCCGGCAACGACACCGCCCGACTCGGGTTCACCATTCTCGGCCCGATCGCGCTGACCATCGATGGCGAACCGCAGCCGATCGGCGGCGCGAAACCACGTGCGCTGCTTGCGAAACTGCTGATCAATCGCAATCAGGTCGTCTCGGCCGACGCACTCGCGGATGCCGCATGGGACGGCAATCCGCCACTCTCGTTCCGCAACCATCTGCAAGTGTCGATCGCGAAGCTGCGTAAGGCATTTCAGGTGCCGGGAATCGACCCGATGCGCGTACTGACCACCGCTCCCCCCGGGTACAAAATGGTTGTTGCCGATCACGAATGCGACGCGGGACGCTTCGACGCCTACAAGAGCGCAGGACATACGCTCGCGGCTGCGGGACGTTTCGAAGAGGCAAGTACGCAGTTCACCTCGGCGCTCGAGCAATGGTCGGGCCCCGCCCTCGCCGATCTGCGGGGACACCGTTTCGCAGACGACTACGCCACCCCGCTCGAGGACGAGCGACTTGCGACGCAGATCGCCAGGGCCGAGGCCGAGATCGCTTGTGGTCGACCGACATTGGTGCTCTCCGAACTGTCTTCGCTCGCCGGGCTGCATCCGCTGCACGAACCGCTGTGGGGTCAGTGGATCATCGCGCTTTATCTTTCGAATCGACCGTCCGACGCCTTGGATGCGTGCAGGCGCCTACGGAAATCCCTCGACGACGAGTTGGCGGTCGACCCGAGTCCTGCCATTCAGGAACTCGAGTTGAAGATTCTGCGGCAGGAGCCGCTGACCGGTCGACCACAGGCCGCACCTGTCATGGCGACCACTGTCGTCAACAGCCGGCCGAAGACACCGCCCGCTCAACTGCGCGACCCGACCGGCCGAATAATTCCGATCGGACCTGGAACGCTGCGAGTCGGCCGCGCACCCGACAACCATGTCGTTATTGCCGACGATCAGGTCAGCCGCTATCACGCGGCGATCGTTCGCAGCACCGCCGGCATCGTGATCAGAGATCTCTTCTCGTCGAACGGCGTGTTCGTCGGTGCGCAGCAGGTTGTGGAGAGCGCCGTCCTGCGACACGGCGATGTGATTCAAATCGGAAGCAGCGCCTTCGTTTTCGAGTATTTGGAGCCCTGAGCAAGCGCTCGACAAGCTCCGCCGAACCCCAGCCTGGCCACGCCAGGCAAGTCGTTGTCGTCCCATGCGCGCCTCTAACCGAATGCCGTTCGTTAAAAACCTTGACTGAAATTTCAGTTAGGTCTATGGTTCGTCCAGGAGATGTGACCGCAGTCACCTCCACCGACACCAGACGAGGTTCACCATGATCACCGACCCCCACCCGCCGGAGGCGCCGACAAGCGATCCGACAGCGCCGACCCCGGACGATCGCTTCGGACAGATCGAAGCCATCGGAGTCGAGTTCATCCCCGAGTCCAAGCGAGACTCCCGACCCTTGAACATGTTCGCCGTCTTCTTCGGGGGCAATCTCGCCTTCTCCGTCATCGTGTTCGGTTGGCTGCCGATCACCTTCGGCCTCAGCTGGACGAGTGCAATGGCTGCCAGTGCGGTCGGCATCGGACTCGGCACCCTGCTCATCGCGCCGCTGTCGCTTCTCGGCCCGCGCACGGGCACCAACAACACGGTCTCGAGCGGCGCGCACTTCGGTGTCACCGGCCGAACGATCGGTTCGGGGCTCACACTGCTGTTCGCATTGGCCTACGCGGCGATCGCGGTGTGGACCTCGGGAGATGCGCTCATCGCTGCCTCGCATCGCCTGTTCGGCACTCCCGTCAACGACGCGATGCTCGCGGTCGGATACGGCATCATCGCCGCCGAGATCGTCGCGGTCGCACTGTTCGGGCACGGAACAGTCGTCGCGCTGCAGAAATTCGTCCTGCCGGTCGTCGGCGTTCTGCTGCTGCTCGGAGTTGTTGCCTTCGGCGGACGATTCGATCCTGGTGCTGGCGGTGGGGACTATCTACTCGGCGGCTTCTGGCAGACCTGGACTCTTGCGGTAGTCCTCGCGGTCGGCGGACCGCTGTCCTATGCCCCGACACTCGGCGACTACAGCCGCCGCATCTCGCGGGCCAAGTACGGCGACCGTTCGATCGTCACCGCAACCATGGCCGGCATCTTCTTCGGACTGTTCCTGACCGCCTCGTTCGGCTCGTTCACCGCCTCGACCTTCACGACGCTGAGCGACTCCTACGTCGCCGACCTGGTTGCCGAAGCACCCGGCTGGTACGTCCTGCCCATCGTGCTCATCGCATTGGCAGGCGGGCTCGGCCAAGGTGTCCTCAATGTGTATGCGAGCGGTCTCGATCTCGAGGCATTGCTGCCGCAGTTGCGACGCGTCCATACGACCCTCATCACCTCGACGCTCGCGGTCGCCCTCCTCTACATCGGTGTCTTTCTGGTCGACGCGGTCGATTCGATCACCGCAATGACGTTGGTACTCAACGGCCTTGCCGCACCGTGGGTGGCGATCAATGTCGCGGGCTTCCTCGTCGCACGCCGCGGCAATTACGATCCGGCCGATCTGCAGGTCTTCAACCAGGGCCGCCGCGGCGGACGGTATTGGTTCACGGGCGGGTGGAATCTGCGAGCAGTGATCCCGTGGGCCGCAGCGTCGCTGTTCGGGGTGCTCGCTGTCGACACGTCGCTGTACTCGGGTCCACTTGCCGACCTCGCCGGCGGCATCGACGTGAGCCTCATCGGATCGGCCCTGATCGCGGCGGGCGGCTATCTGATCGCGCTACGCGTCTGGCCAGAGCGCGTCCGATGAGCGAGAAACGCAATGCCATTCTGCGGGCAAGCGCAACGGCAATCGCCGAGCGTGGAATTCGCGGGCTTCGCGTCACCGACGTTGCCGAGGTCGCAGGCGTATCGCCCGGATTGCTCTACTACCACTTCAAAGATCGGGAAGGACTGCTCGACGCCGCACTCAACTACATCAACGACCGCGCCCGCGCCTACCGAAGCGAGGGCGACGCCACAGCAGACACCGCCCGTGACCGACTCGTTCACGCACTGCTCGGCGAGATCCAAGACCGCCCCGACGTCGTCGAGAACTCGTTGGCGTGGAACGAATTACGCGCATCCGCCGTCTACGAGGTCGCACTTCGGGAACCACTTGCGCGTACCACCGCCGCATGGGTCGCCGAGATTTCCGACGCGGTCTCCGAGGCTTTCTCGGAGGCAGAACTCGCGGGAGACAACCCTACGACGACCGATCCGCACAAGATCGCAACGACCATGACCGCACTGGTCGAAGGCCTCTCCGGGCGCTGGCTGTGCAACGAGCTTTCCACCGCGGACGCACGCTCGTGCGTGCTCCTGGCGATCGACTTGGCACTGCCGCACCCGACCGAACTCCACACCCCAGTCAAGGACACGAAATGAACATCGTTACTGCCCTCACCCCACCCCACTCTCCCGCACGGTCCGTCGCAACCACACGCGAACCCCTTCGCGTCGGAGTGGTCCAGCACAGCTGGATTCCCGATCCGGATGCCCTGCGTGCCAAACTGACCGACGCGATAGGCGAAGCCGCTGCGCTCGGCGCAAAGGTCGTCTTCCTGCCCGAACTAACCCTGTCTCGGTACCCAGGAGACACGCGAGCAACGGGCACACCAGGCGACACCGCCGAAGATCTCTACACCGGACCCACATTCACCTTCGCTGCGAATGCCGCTCGTACACATGGTGTCTGCGTACATGCCTCGCTCTACGAAAAAGCGGACGGACCCGACGGGCTCGGCTTCAACACCGCCATTCTGGTGTCGCCGGAAGGCGAACTCCTCGGCCGCACCCGCAAACTCCACATCCCGGTCAGCGTCGGCTACTACGAGGACACCTACTTCCGCAGCGGACCTGCCGACGACGCCTACCCCGTCTATTCCCCGGCCGAGTTGAATGGCGCCGCAATCGGATTGCCGACCTGCTGGGACGAATGGTTTCCCGAGGCCGCGCGTATGTATTCCCTCGGCGGTGCGGAAATTCTGGTGTACCCAACGGCGATCGGGTCGGAACCGAGCTTTCCCGACTTCGATACCCAGCCGATCTGGCGACACGTGATCGTCGGCAACGGCATCACCAACGGAACATTTATGGTCGTCCCGAACCGTTGTGGCGACGAGGGCAGCGTGGCCTTCTACGGGTCGTCCTTCATCTCCGATCCCTATGGTCGCGTGCTGGTTTCGGCTTCGCGCGACGACGAAACCGTCCTGGTGGCAGATCTGGACCTCGATCAGCGCAAGGACTGGCTTGCGCTGTTCCCGTTCCTGACGACCCGTCGGCCGGACACGTACGGCCGACTCGCCGACGCCGTCGACCACGAGCACCCCTACGGCCGTCGCGCGCACGCATCGGTGCCGTCGTGACGTGGCGGATGCCGAGCGAGACCGAACCGCAGGACCGGGTGTGGATGGCGTTCCCGCCGTTCGGTGCGTCGATGACGGCAGACGAGGCGAGCGCGCATCAAGCGCGGACCGCGTGGACAGCAGTTGCCAGGCAGATCACGGCATTCGAACCCGTGACGGTGGTCGTCGACCCCAGCGACCGCGAAGTGGCCGAGAGGTATCTCGGACCGAACATCGACATCCTCGAGGCGCCGCTCGACGATGCGTGGATGCGCGACATCGGGCCGACGTTCGTGCTCGGTCCGGACGGGCGGGTCGGTGCTGTCGACTGGGTGTTCAACGGTTGGGGCCAACAGGACTGGGCCGAATGGGGCAACGACCGGGCGATCGGCAGGACGGTAGCGGCCGCCTCCGGCGCAGACCACGTTCCGTCGGCGCTCGTCAACGAGGGTGGCGGAATCCAGGTCGACGGTCGCGGAACCGTATTGGTCACCGAGACCGTGCAACTGGATCCACTGCGAAACCCGACGCTGACCAGGTCGGAAATCGAAACGGAGCTTGCTCGCACGATCGGTGCCAGACACGTCGTCTGGCTACCACGGGGGTTGACCAGGGATTCCGAGAAGTTCGGGACGAAGGGCCATGTCGATATCGTGGCCGCGATGCCGTCGCCTGGCGTCGTTCTCGTGCACAGCCAACAGGACCGGTCGCATCCCGACTTCGAGGTGTGCGCCGAGATCATCGACGTCCTACGCGACAGCCGAGACGCCGACGGCCGCCCGTTCCAGATCGTGGAAGTGCCGGCGCCCACGGTGCTGAGCGATGACGAGGGGTGGGTCGACTACAGCTATATCAACCATCTCGTCGTCAACGGCGGCGTCATCGCGTGCAGCTTCGACGGCCCCAACGACGCTGTGGCGCAAGCGATTCTCGCAGACGTGTACCCGGGCCGAAAAGTCGTCGCCGTCGCGGCCGACGACATATTTGCCCGCGGTGGTGGCATTCACTGCATCACCCAGCACCAACCGTCAGCGCGTTGACGAGGGACTACTCTGCCGAGGTCTCCGTCACGAAGTCGAACAC
Organism: Antrihabitans stalagmiti; assembly: GCF_016482825.1. Taxonomy (GTDB): domain Bacteria; phylum Actinomycetota; class Actinomycetes; order Mycobacteriales; family Mycobacteriaceae; genus Antrihabitans; species Antrihabitans stalagmiti. Next base: position 215,764 of record NZ_JAEMNV010000010.1, read on the forward strand.
AGCTGTTGTAAACGCGTCGTTGTCGTCTGCCGCCGCGGTGTGGGCCGCGGCCGAGAGTTCGACGAAACGCGCGTGCGGCACGAGATCCAGGAACGCTTGCACGCCTTCCTCACTCACCACATCGGACAGCTTCCCGCGAATCAACATCACCGGTATCCGCAGTTTCCGAGCCGCGTCCTCCAGATGTTGCACCTGCATCGCAAGATCTGGCGTCTCACCCTCGAACATCCCGGGGTCCCAATGCCAGTACCAGCGACCGTCGTCGGCGTGCCGAAGATTGCGACGCAGGCCGTCCGTGTTGGTCGGCCGCTCGCGGTGCGGCAGGTAGGCAGCCACCGCGTCTGCTGCGTCGTCGAGCGACGCGAATCCTTCGTTGTGCGCGGTCAGAAAATCGAAGACCCGCGTGATTCCGACCAGTTCCGGCCGCGGAACGACGTCCACCAGAACGATTCCTGAAATGCGTTCTGCACCAACCATCGTGGATGCCTGCAGCGCGGTGAGTCCACCCATGCTCGCGCCGACGACGACGGCCGCGTGCGTACCGATCTGCTCCAGCACGTCCAGCAGATCCTGCGCCATCGTCGACCGCTCGTAATCGCGATCGGTCGACCAGTCACTTTCCCCGTGGCCACGGGCATCGAGGGCGAACACCCGGAAGCCGTGCTCGCCGAGCCGTAGGCCCGTGGTCTTCCATGAATGCCTCGTCTGGCCGCCACCGTGCAACATGATCACGACCGGTCCGTCGTCCGGACCCCAGCGGTCGGCGGCGAGCGCGATACCGCCCACTCCTCGAAACGACTGCGAAGTACTCATCGTTCGATGATGTCATACGGCGTATAGCAGCAGTAGGTCGCGCCTGCGCAATTCCGGCCGATCAGCGGATTCAGCGCTCGTTCAGCGCCCGATAAGGGCTCTCGGCGAAAGTTCATCTCAACAACTTCCGAGACACCGGAAACCCACCACAGAAAAGGTCAACCGAAATGAACGCCAACCGCATCAAGTCCATCGTCCGCACCTCCTCCGTCGCAGCTTTCATCGCTGTCGCCGCCCTCGGCACCGCCGGTGTTGCCAACGCGGCACCGAGCCTCACCGCCGACGACAGGGACTTCCTCGCACTGCTCGAAGGCGAGGGCATCGATATCGGATCCGACAGCAAGGCAATCAATCTCGGCCACCACATCTGCGAGTCGTTCGACGAGGGCTACAGCTTCGAAACCGTCGCACAGGAAGGCCGCGATCAGTCGGACCTCACCGACTACGAGATCGGCTACACGATCGGCGCAGCGGTCTACGCCTACTGCCCGAGCAACCTCGACGTCATCCCCGTCTAACGGCTACCCGCTGTCAACGCCGCTGCCGCGGACCGATATTCGGTCCGCGGCAGCGGCGTTCGTCAGGTATGTGCTCAGCTCAGGGCAAGCGCCAGTCGACGGGGTCCGCTCCGAGTTCGTCGAGCAACTCGTTCGCCCGCGAAAAGGGCCGGGAGCCGAAGAAGCCGCGCGAGGCCGACAACGGCGACGGATGCGCGGACTCGATGCACGGAACATCGCCGAGCATCGGCACCAACGTCGACGCGTCCTTCCCCCACAGGATCGCAACCATCGGATCGGGACGTTCGACCAAGGCTCTGATCGCTTGCTCCGTCACCGCTTCCCAACCCTTGCCGCGATGTGAGGCAGGTTGGCCAGGGGCAACCGTGAGCACTCTGTTGAGCATCAGCACTCCCTGCGCCGACCACGGCGACAGATCGCCATTGGACGGCGGGCTGAAACCGAGGTCTTTGCAGTACTCGCTGTAGATGTTGGTCAGGCTGCGCGGCAGCGGTCGGACGTCGGGAGCAACCGAGAAACTCAGTCCGACAGCGTGTCCCGGTGTCGGATAGGGATCCTGCCCGACGATGAGCACACGCACGTCGTCGAACGGCTGGGTGAACGCGCGCAACACGTTCGCCCCGGCGGGCAGGTAGCCGCGACCCGCCGCGTTTTCCGCACGGAGAAATTCACCCATCTCGGTGATGCGGTCGGCGACAGGCGCGAGCGCGCGAGCCCAACCAGCTTCGACGACCTCAGCAAGCGGCTTACCCATGGCTGCTACCTAACCACGTGCCGAGGCGTCGCATCACCGCTGGAAGCTATCCCAACCGCCTGCGTTCGGTGCGCTCGCGCCGTCGACCGTCACCCCGTCGCCTTCGATGACAACACCGATGACCGTCCACCCCTGCGGTACGTCGTCGCGACTGACAAAACTGGCGACGAGAGCGTGATCCTCTCCCCCGCCGAGCACCCACCCGAGCGCGTGCTCGCCGACAAGGTCGGCGGCCTGTAACAGTTCCGGGTCGACGACCAGATCCGTCGACCGAATATCGATCCCTACGCCCGACGCGTGCGCCAGGGTGTTCAGATCGGCGACGAGACCGTCGGATACGTCTGCCATGGCGGTCGCACCCGCAGCGGCGGCAATCGGCCCCTGCTCGTAGGGCGGCGACGGGACGCAGTGTGCGGCAAGCACATCCGGTAGTGCGTCGATTCCCGCTCCGAACAGAGCCAAGCCAGCAGCCGACCAGCCGAGGCGTCCGGCCACCGCGACGACGTCACCGACCCGGCATCCCGACCGCAGCACCGGCGGCCTCCCGGCGAGGTCGCCGAGCGCGGTGACGGATATCACCACCTGCCCGGATTGGACGAGATCGCCGCCGACGATCGAACCGCCGGACACCGCTACCTCGAGCCACAGTCCGTCGGTGAGTCCGTCGGTCACGGCGATCGGCGTAGCCGGCGGGCACCCGAGCGACACCAGATACGCGGTCGGTCGGGCGCCCATAGCCGCCACATCGGCGCCGCTCTGGGCGATCGCCTTGCGACCGACCTGTTCCGGGGTCGACCAATCGAGGCGAAAGTGCCTGCCCTGCACCAACATATCGGTGGTAGCGACGACCCGTCCGTCGGCAACGGCGACAAGCGCCGCGTCGTCGCCCGGCCCGACGATTGTCGTCTCCGCTTGCACACGACCGCGGGTCGCTCGATCGATGACGGCGAACTCACCGATCTCCGACACGGTCGGCGACGTCTCCGACACCGTCGGCAACGTGGAATCGACGTCCGATCCGTCCGGCTCGGGCCGTTCGGCGGGGGTACTCGCAACCATCGAGCATCCTTCGGTCGGGGCGGACCGCTGCGGTAAGTTGCAGCAGTGGTCGAGGCATTCATTCTTGTACAAACCGAGGTCGGCAAGGCGACGCCGGTCGCGACACTAGTCGCGGCGGTCGCAGGAATCACGTCGGCGGAAGCAGTCGTAGGACCCTACGACGTGATCGTCCGCGCGGCAGCCGAGTCCGCTTCCACACTGGCCGCGATCGTGCGCGAGGTGCAGCAGATCGCCGGCATCACACGGACGCTCACCTGCGAGGTGGCCGGCGCGACAGTACGAAACGGCGCCGAGCAGGCCGGGAGATGACACCGAAGACACCGGGTTCGACAAACGACGAACCAGCCGAGCCCGCCGACACGGCGTCCGCACAGGAACGACGCTCACCGGCTTTGATCGCCGCGGCAGTCGCGTTGCCGGTTGCCCTTGTCGTCGGTGTGATCGTCGCGGCCGTGCTGGCGAACAGTAACCCTGTGAAGGAGCCTGTGGCGCTGGCACCGGTGCCTGCTCCCGCTGCGACGAGTCCCGAGTGTGCCGCCCTGCTGGCAGCCCTGCCGAACTCGCTCGGTGATTTCACCGACGCCGAACTCGCACAGCCTGCGCCGACCGCGACGAAGGCATGGCAGCGAGACGACGGCTCCGATCCGATCGTGCTGCGCTGTGGGCTCGACCGACCGGACACGTTCGATTCGGCGTCGGTACTGCAGGGCATCAAGGTGAGCAGCAGCGCTCCGGACGACGAAGTGCAGTGGTTCCAGGTGTCGGGCGCTGATCAGTCGATTGCCGCGAGTACGTGGTTCGTCGTCGATCGCGGCATCTACGTCGCCATGACGACACCTGACGGTGCGGGTCCGACGCCGATTCAAACAGTGACGGACGTCGTGGCGAAAACTATGCCCCGGAAGGACATCGATCCGGCGCCACTGCCGAACTGACCTTCGTGTACCGCGTCAGCGCAGGCCCGTGCCTCGCGCCAACGCGGTGTCGATCAGGGTGGAAACCAACGTCGTGCAGTCGATGCCTGCCGCCTCCCACATACGCGGATACATCGAGATGGACGTGAAGCCGGGCATCGTGTTGATCTCGTTGATCACAGGGCCGTCGGGCGTGACGAAGAAGTCGACGCGAGCCAGACCCTGGCAGTCCAAGGCGACGAAGGCCTCGACGGCGAGCGCACGAATCCGGTCGCTGACACCCTCGTCGAGGATTGCGGGAACGTCGAATTCACAGACATCGTCGAGGTACTTGGTGTCGAAGTCGTAGAACGCGCCACCATCGCCGGAGGTGTCCGGCATCCGGATTTCGGCGACGACACTCGCTTCGATCCGACCGTCCGGAAATTCGAGTACGCCACATTCGACTTCGCGACCGACAACCGCCGCCTCGACGATCACCTTCGGATCATGTTTACGCGCGTCGGCGACGGCGGTCTCGAGATCCTCCCACTGAGTCACCCGCGAGATCCCGATCGAGGAACCGCCACGCGCGGGCTTGACGAAGACCGGCAGGCCGAGTTCGTCACGCTGCTCGGAGGTCAGTGTGGCCGTTCCGGGACGCAGGACGACCTGATGCCCGATCGGCAAGCCTTCCGCGGCGAGCAGTTTCTTCGTGAATTCTTTGTCCATGCCGGCGGCGCTCGCCAGCACTCCCGGACCGACATACGGAATGTCGGCGAGCTCGAGCAGACCCTGGATCGTGCCGTCCTCGCCGTAGGCGCCGTGCAGTACAGGAAAGACGACGTCGACGGAGGCGAGCACCGCACCCGCTTCGCCCTTACCGACAGCAACGAGCGCACCCTCGCGTGTCGGATCCGCCGTGAGGGCCAATGCCGATCCGGAACCGTCGACCGTAGGCAGCATGCGGTCCTTGATCGTCAACGCATGCGGATCCGAGGCACCGAGCACCCAGGTACCTTCCGGCGTAATCCCGATCGGTACCGCCTCGAAGCGCTCCGGATCGAGATTGCGGAGGACGCTGCCTGCAGAAACGCAGGACACCGAGTGTTCGTTGCTGCGGCCACCGAAAAGCACGGCGACCTTGATCCGGTTAGTCACGACCCAAACCGTACCGTCGACAGCCTGAATCGCACGAACGGTGGCTCGGGTGCGCGATCACTCGGGCTTGGTCTGCCTGCCGAGCAACTTTCCGACAGCTTCCTGCACCGACATACCTTCGTGGCAGACACGGTGGACCGAATCGGTGAGCGGCATCTCCACGTCGTAGCTGTCGGCGAGCGAGCGCACCGAGGTGCAGGATTTGACTCCCTCGGCGACCTGGCCGTGTGCTGCTTCCTGCGCGCGCTCCATCGACCCGCCCTCCCCGAGCACGTGACCGAACGACCGATTCCGGGACAGCGGCGACGAGCAGGTGGCAACGAGGTCGCCGACACCGGCCAACCCGGCAAGGGTGGCCGGCTTTGCGCCGAGCGCGACACCGAGCCGAATCATCTCGGCAAGGCCGCGGGTGATGATGCTGGCAATCGTGTTCTCCCCGAGGCCGATTCCCGATGCCATCCCGCACGCGAGGGCGATGACGTTCTTACAGGCGCCGCCGATCTCGCAGCCGATCACGTCGGAATTGGTGTACGGCCTGAAATAGCCTGTTGCACAGGACTTCTGAACGTCGATGGCACGCGCGGAATCCGAGCAGGCGATCACGGTCGCTGCGGGCTGACGAGCGGCGATCTCACGAGCGAGGTTCGGGCCGGACAGCACAGCGATCCGGCTCGGGTCCGCACCGGTCACCTGTGTGATCACCTGACTCATCCGAAGCAGCGATCCGCTTTCGATGCCCTTCGCCAGGCTCAGCAAGGTCGCATTCTTGCCGATCGAATCGCTCCAGCCTTCGAGGTTGGCGCGAAGACTCTGCGACGGGACCGCGAGGACGACGATGTCGGCGCCGTCGAGGGCAGCGACATGATCGGAGGTCGCGGCAAGCGAATCCGGCAGCTGCGTACCCGGAAGATAAAAGGGGTTCTCGTGAGTGTTTGCGATCGCGTCCGCGACCTCGGCACGCCGAGCCCACATCGTGACGTCGGTCCCCGCCTCCGCAAGGACTTTCGCGAACGCGGTACCCCAAGAACCCGAACCCAGCACCGCTGCTTTGGTCATGCCTGCTCGCTCCAATGTCAGATGTGATTCGCGACAACCGCCAACATTATCGCGTGCTCCCGCATCCGCGACGGACCTCGGAAATATGGTTCCTGGCAGGATTGCAGGCATGAGCCAGGTCCACGCCCTGATTGCCGTCAAAGACTTGGCGCGCGCGAAGAGCAGGCTCGCACCTCGGTTCGCACGGGGTGACCGCGAACGACTCGTCCTCGCCATGCTGACCGACACCGTCACGGCGGCCCTTTCGGTGCCCCGCGTCGCATCGGTGACCGTCGTGACCCCCGATCCGATCGTCGCCGACACTGCGCTCGCAGCCGGTGCCGAGCTGTACCCCGAACCCACACTGCGGCTGCCCGACGCCGACATCGAGCGGTTGAACGAAGCGCTCGCACACGCTGCCAAGCACGTCCGCCTCCGCCACGGTGGCGTCGATCTCCTGGCACTGCAGGCTGATCTGCCTGCGTTGCAGGGCAGTGAACTTGCTGCCGCGATCGGTGCCGCACCGCGTGGACGTCGCTCCTATGTCGTTGATCACCGCGGTACCGGAACCTCGGCGCTGCTTCTTCGCGACCCGATCGGCCGACTCACGCCGAGGTTCGGTCGCGAATCCGCCATGCGCCACCGGGAGACCGGCGCGGTCGCTCTCCCCGGCGAATGGCCTGGGCTGCGGCTCGACGTCGACACCGCAGACGATCTCGAACTCGCCGTCGCACTCGGCGTCGGCGCGGCGACGAGTGGCGTGCTCGACGAAATCGGCTGGGTTCGAGCGTGCGCGGGTGAAAGTTCATGTTGAAATAGCGGCGACAGCGTGTGAGCCGGTCGCTCTGTGAGGGATGATCGAAGAGTGAGCAACCCCGAGACGATCGGCAAGCAGACCGCAGATGGCCGAGCGGCAACAAAAGCAACTGGACACAACGGTGACGAGGCCCAGGGCAAAGTCGAGCGCACTGCCGGCGCCCCGGGCAAACCAGGGGTACCGACCGCACCACCCGCGGCAACACCGGATGTGATCGACGCGACGCTGGAGGGTCTTCCCGAAGATCGTTATCTCAACCGCGAATTGAGCTGGCTCGACTTCAACTCCCGGGTGCTCGCCCTCGCCGAAGACACGTCGCTTCCGCTCCTCGAACGTGCCAAGTTCCTCGCGATCTTCGCGTCCAATCTCGACGAGTTCTACATGGTTCGCGTCGCCGGTCTCAAACGTCGAGACGAGACGGGGCTCTCGGTTCGCTCGGCCGACGGTCTGTCGCCGCGAGCACAATTGGCCATCATTGCCAGTCGAACCCAGGAGATCGCCGACCGCCATGCTCGGGTGTTCCTCGACTCGGTGCTACCCGAGCTGACCGCGGAGGGCATCGAGATCATCGGCTGGGCGGACCTGAACACCCAAGAGCAAGAGCGCTTGTCGGCACATTTCCACGAGCAGGTGTTCCCTGTTCTGACCCCGCTTGCCGTCGATCCCGCACACCCGTTCCCCTACATCAGCGGCCTCAGTCTCAACCTGGCGATCACCGTCAAGGACTCGACGACCGGCGGCGAACACTTCGCGAGGGTGAAGGTGCCGGACAACGTCGACCGCTTCGTCAGGGTCCGGCGCGAAGACCCGCCGTCGCCGATCGCGGCATTCCTGCCGACCGAGGCGCTCATTTCCGCGCATCTGCAGGTGTTGTTCCCTGGCATGGAAGTTGTTGAACACCATGCTTTCCGGATTACCCGCAATGCCGACTTCGAGGTCGAGGAAGACCGCGACGAAGATCTGTTGCAGGCGCTCGAACGGGAACTGGCGCGGCGGCGCTTCGGGTCACCCGTTCGGCTCGAGGTCGCCGACGACATGACCGAGCACATGATGGAGTTGCTGCTTCGTGAGCTCGACGTCGATCCGGGTGATGTCATCCAAGTCCCTGGGCTCCTTGATCTTTCGTGCCTGTGGCAGGTGTACGGCGTCGATCGCGCGGCATTGAAGGACAAGCCGTTCGTGCCCGCGACGCATCCAGCTTTCGGTGAGCGCGAGACTCCGAAGAGTGTGTTCGCCACCCTCCGCGAAGGTGACGTTCTCGTCCATCATCCGTACGACTCGTTCTCGACGAGCGTGCAGCGCTTCATCGAACAGGCTGCGGCCGACCCGCAGGTGCTTGCGATCAAGCAGACGCTCTACCGCACCTCCGGTGACTCTCCTATCGTCAACGCTCTGATCGACGCTGCGGAGGCAGGCAAGCAGGTCGTTGCGCTCGTCGAGATCAAGGCACGGTTCGACGAGCAGGCCAACATCAAGTGGGCGCGGCAGCTGGAGCAGGCAGGCGTCCATGTCGTGTATGGCCTCGTCGGCCTCAAGACCCATTGCAAGACTTGCCTTGTCGTCCGTCGCGAGGGGTCGACGATTCGGCGGTACTGCCACATAGGCACCGGTAACTACAACCCGAAGACCGCGCGCCTCTACGAGGACGTCGGACTGTTCAGCGCGTCGCCCGAACTCGGCGCCGACCTCACCGACCTGTTCAACTCGCTCACCGGTTACTCGCGCAAAGAGGATTACCGCAACCTGCTCGTCGCTCCGTACGGAGTCCGACGCGGAATCATCGAGCGGATCGACGCGGAGATCGAACACAAGCGGGCCGGGCGCGACGCTCGGATCAGGTTGAAGGCCAACGCACTTGTCGACGAACAGGTCATCGATGCGCTCTACCGCGCGTCGCAGGCCGGTGTTCAGGTACAGGTAGTCGTTCGCGGCATCTGCGCGCTCAAGCCGGGTGTGCCCGGGCTGAGCGAGCTGATCGAGGTCCGCTCGATACTCGGGCGATTCCTCGAGCATTCGCGAATTCTGCATTTCCAGGGGTCCGACGAATTCTGGATCGGGAGTGCCGACATGATGCACCGCAACCTCGATCGACGCGTCGAAGTGATGGTGCAGGTGAAGGATCCGCGCCAATCCACACAACTCGGTGCGATCTTCGATTCGGCAACGGATCCGACGACTCGATGCTGGCTGTTGCAGGCAGACGGAAGTTGGGTGGCGGCGCCCGCCGAAGGCGAGAAGGTCCGTGAACACCAGGAAGAGATGATGCGGCAACGACGCTCGACCGCCTCGTAACTCTGTCGTGCATCATCCGTGCAAGGGCCTGGGAGGAACCCTGTGAGTTCGACTCACGACCCGATCAAAGCGAATATCTTTGCGGCAGGAGCGGTTCTGTGGCGTCGGTCGGAGGCCGATCCTGCCGACATCGAAGTCGCGCTGATACACCGACCGCGTTATGACGACTGGTCGTTTCCGAAAGGGAAGATCGAACCCGGCGAAACGTCGATCGTCGCGGCCGTGCGTGAGGTTGCCGAAGAGACAGGCGTCAACGTGCGATTGGGCAGACACCTCGATCGCATCACCTATCCGGTGCCGGGCCATCGGAAACTGAAACGGGTCGACTACTGGGCCGCCGAAGGTATCGACGGGCTGTTCGTCGCCAACGACGAAGTCGACGAAGTGAAATGGCTGCCCGTTTCCGACGCAATGCACGCTGTGTCGTATCCGATGGATCGTCGTGTCCTGCGTAGCTTTTCGCGTAAGCCGGCCGACACCTCGACCGTGCTCATCGTTCGTCATGCTCGCGCGGGGCGTAGCGCACGGTACAAGGGCGACGATCGCCTTCGCCCGCTCGACAAGGTCGGCCGCACGCAAGCAGACGCGCTGGCGCCACAATTGCTCGCATTCGGTGCCACACACCTACATTCCGCCGACAGGGTGCGCTGCACTCAGACGGTGCAGCCGCTTGCCGACCTCATCGGTGCAGAAATACGCCTCGAACCCGGACTGTCCGAGGAGGGTTATGCAGACGACCGCGAGAATGGTCGCAATCGCGCCCGCCGAATTGCAGGCAAAGATGGGGTCCGCGTTATTTGCAGTCAAGGCAAGGTAATTCCGGATTTACTTCGCTGGTGGGCGGATCGAGACGGAATCAAGTTGCCGCCAGCCAGAAACCGCAAAGGCAGTATGTGGGTGTTGTCGTTGTCGGACGGAGTACTGGTCGCCGCCGATCACATCGACAGCCCACTCCCCACCGACGGTTAGGGATCGGCCTCTCCCCCTCCCGTTGGCCTGATGCGCGACGAAAACGCCCCCTGGTTGGACCAGGGGGCGTTTTCGAGGCTGTAAGCGTGGGCGGGTGACGCTAGGCCTTCTTGGTTGCGCGCTTTGCCGGTGCCTTCTTGGCTGGCGCGGCTTTCTTTGCCGCGGTCTTTGCAGGCGCCTTTGCAGCGGTGGTCTTCTTTGCCGCTGTTGTCTTTGCTGCGGTCTTCGCAGGAGCCTTTGCGGGCGCCTTCGTTGCAGTTGTCTTGCGTGCCGGAGCCTTTGCAGCGGTGGTCTTCTTTGCCGCCGTTGTCTTTGCTGCGGTCTTCGCAGGCGCCTTTGCTGCGACGGTCTTGGCAGCAGCGCGAGTTGTCGTCTTCGCGGGTGCCTTCTTCGCAGGAGTTGCCTTCTTGGCAGCGGTCTTGGTTGCTGTCTTCTTGGCTGCACCGCGCGTTGCCGGGGCTGCTGCGGCACCACGCTTGACTGCCGGACCGGCCGAAGGCAGTTTCTGCTTCCCCGCAATAACTGCCTTGAATTGTGCGCCGGGACGGAATGCAGGAACCGAAGTCGGCTTGACCTTTACGGTTTCGCCGGTTCGCGGATTGCGGGCAACACGTGCCGCACGCTTGCGCTGTTCGAAGACGCCGAATCCAGTGATCGTCACACTCTGACCCTTGTGCACCGCGCGCACAATAATGTCGACGACGTTCTCCACTGCCTCCGTTGCCGTCCGCCGATCCGCGCCAAGCTTCTCGGTCAGAACATCGATGAGCTCCGCCTTGTTCATTGAAATTCCTCCGCAAACTAATGGCCCATCTTTGGACCGACTAGTAACAAGGTAAACCGGAAAACGCCAAGAGTCTATGTGCCAGGCGAATTTTCATGCGATTCGAAGGAAATTCGCATGGCGGGGCAAGCATTCCGAAGAGGGTCGGAACCGATGATTAGTCCGACGAAACGTGCGCCGGAAGTGTCGTCGGTTTCCATGAAGGCCTTGCCTTTTCGAACTGCGAAATGGCGTCTACCTGCCGAAACGTCAGTCCGATGTCGTCGAGTCCTTCGAGCAGACGCCACCGCGTGTAGTCGTCAATGTCGAAGCGCAGCACCGTTGTTCCGGCTGTGACGGTCCGGTTTCGAAGATCGACAATTAATTCCAGCCCGGGCTGGCTTTCGAGCAGTTTCCACAGCAGTTCGACGTCCGGCTGTGCGACACGAGCCGCAAGCAGACCGGCCTTGCCGGCGTTTCCGCGGAAGATGTCGGCGAACCTCGAGGCGATCACAACGCGGAATCCGAAGTCCGAGAGAGCCCAAACGGCATGCTCCCGTGACGATCCCGTTCCGAAGTCCGGACCCGCAACCAACACGCTGCCCTTGTCGTACGGCGGGATGTTCAGAACGAACTCAGGATCGTTGCGCCACGCTGCGAACAGCCCGTCCTCGAAACCTGTACGGGTGACTCGTTTTAGGTACACGGCGGGGATGATTTGGTCGGTGTCGACGTTCGACCGGCGCATCGGCACACCAATTCCCTTATGCAAGGTAAAGGATTCCATCGGTTTACTCCTTGGCTTGTCTGGGTAGGTCAGTCGAGATCGGCAGGGGAAGACAGGGTTCCGCGTACCGCAGTCGCCGCGGCGACAAGAGGCGATACCAGGTGCGTTCGACCACCCTTGCCTTGGCGACCTTCGAAATTGCGATTCGACGTCGACGCGGAGCGTTCGCCGGGAGCGAGTTGATCGGGATTCATACCGAGGCACATCGAGCATCCGGCCTGACGCCATTCGGCTCCCGCAGCGGTGAATACCGCTCCAAGGCCTTCGTTCTCGGCCTGAGCGCGCACCCGCATCGAGCCGGGGACGACCAGCATTCGCACACCGGGAGCGACGTGCCGATCCTTCAGAACGCTCGCGACCGCGCGGAGATCTTCGATGCGACCGTTCGTGCAGGACCCCACGAATACCGTGTCGACGGCGATCTGTCGCAACGGCATTCCCGGCTGCAAGTCCATGTACCGCAGCGCTTTCTCCGCGGCCGCGCGCTCGCTCTCGTCGAGGATCTGCTCCGGGTCGGGTACCGAATCACCAAGCGGAGCACCCTGTCCGGGATTGGTACCCCAGGTAACGAACGGCGTGAGTTCGTTCGCGTCGAGGTGTACCTCCTCGTCGAAAACGGCGTCGGGATCGGACTTCAGATCCTCCCAAGCAGCAACTGCCACATCCCATTCCGCGCCGACCGGAGCGTGTGGTCGGCCCTTCAGGAATTCGTACGTCGTCTCGTCCGGTGCGATCATTCCTGCGCGCGCGCCCGCCTCGATCGACATATTGCAGATTGTCATTCGTGCTTCCATGGACATTTTGCGGATAGCTTCTCCTCGATATTCGAGGACGTATCCCTGCCCACCTCCGGTGCCTATCTTCGCAATTACGGCAAGAATGAGGTCCTTGCTCGTCACGCCCGGCTGCAGTTCACCGTCGATCGTGATTGCCATTGTCTTGAACGGCTGCAACGACAAAGTCTGAGTTGCGAGGACATGCTCGACCTCGCTCGTGCCGATTCCCATTGCGAGCGCACCGAAGGCGCCGTGGGTCGAGGTATGGCTGTCGCCGCAGACAACCGTCGTACCCGGCTGCGTCAAACCGAGTTGTGGTCCGACCACATGCACGATGCCCTGATCGAGATCACCCATCGGGTGCAACCGAATTCCGAACTCCTCGCAATTTCGGCGCAACGTTTCGACCTGCGTGCGCGAAACGGGATCGGCGATCGGTTTGTCGATGTCGATGGTCGGGACGTTGTGGTCCTCGGTCGCGATCGTGAGGTCCGGCCTACGAACCGGACGACCCGCGAGCCGTAGTCCGTCGAATGCCTGCGGGCTTGTCACCTCGTGTACGAGATGCAGATCGATGTAGATGAGATCCGGTTCGCGCGCCTCGCCGGTGCCGTCACCGCGCACGACTACGTGCTGCTCCCAAACCTTTTCCGCCATCGTGCGGGGGGTGTTCGTCATTTTCTCCACCTTCGCGGCCTGCTCGAAGCCCGATCGGGACTGTTATCGATCACTTGTCGAGTATCGCGTCGTTGCTCGCTGCACTCGATACAGTAACTTGACGATCCCAGCATGCGAGACGCTAGTATCGTTCTATGAGACAGCATAGCGGCATCGGAGTGCTCGACAAAGCCATGACCGTGCTGCGCGCTGTGGCGGAGAAACCGTTGAATCTCGGCGAACTGTGCGAGCAGACGGGCCTACCGCGCGCAACGGCGCACCGGCTCGCTGTCGGCCTCGAGGTACACCGACTGTTGACACGCGACGCCGACGGATCGTGGCGACCGGGCCCGGCGCTCTCCGAACTCGCCGCGAGCGCGAACGACACCCTCGTCGAAGCCGCGGGCAGCGTGCTCCCCCGGCTTCGCGAAATCACCGGCGAGAGTGTGCAGTTGTACCGTCGCGAAGGCTCGGTTCGGGTCTGCGTCGCATCGGTCGAGCCGCCGACGGGCCTGCGCGACACAGTGCTGGTAGGCGCCCGACTGCCGATGACAGCGGGATCCGGCGCCAAAGTTCTTCTCGCGTGGGCAGACTCGGCGACACAGCGGACCCTCGTTCCCGACGCCTCGTTCAGCGACCGCACGTTGCTCGAAGTGCGCAGACGAGGTTGGGCGCAGAGCGCTGGTGAACGTGAACCCGGCGTCGCAAGCGTTTCGGCCCCGGTACGAGATTCCAGCGGCAATGTCGTAGCCGCCGTTTCGGTTTCGGGGCCCATCGACCGGATGGGCCGCCGGCCCGGCGCGCGGTGGGCAGCAGACCTGCTCGCAGCGGCAGACGCGCTGCACAAGCGCCTGTAGGGTCGCGATCGGGACGCAACGAAGGGAACCGATCGTGGGAGTCAATCAGCGCGGGCAGATCGCAATGACCGACGAGGAGATCACGACGTTCCTCGCACGCAGTCGCATCGTCACGATGGCAACCAACGGCCCGAACGGCCAACCCCACCTCGTCGCGATGTGGTACGCGGTGCTCGACGGCGAAATCTGGTTCGAGACAAAGGCGAAGTCTCAGAAGGTGCTGAACCTGCGACGCGACGATCGCATCACCGCGATGGTCGAAGACGGCCAGACCTACGACTCCCTCCGCGGGGTCTCGATCGAAGGTACAGCCGAGATCGTCGACGACTACGACACACTTTTTCGGGTGGTCGTCGATATCTGGGAGCGCTACACGGGTCCGTACACCGACGACGTCCTGCCGCTCGTCGAGGCAGTTATGAACAAGCGCGTCGCGGTACGGGTTCGGCCCCAACGAGTCCGGTCGTGGGACCACCGCAAGCTCGGCCTGCCGGAAATGCCCATCGGGGGCACGACGGCGCAATATCTCGATCCGAAATAGGCGTGACTCGAATGTCGGGTAGCGATACGTTGACGACAGTCGATCCAAACGAAGGGGCGAACATGACCGAACCAGCCGAAGCAGGCTCGCACAGCAACGACGACGTCAAGAAGAAATTCAAGGAAGCCCTCGAACGCAAGAACCACAAGAACACCGTCGCCTCCGAGCACAAGGACGGTCGCTCGAAAGTTCATGGCGTCCACGGCGCCGCGGACCACAAGCGTGATTTCCGACGCAAGAGCGGATAGCGTCAGAGTTGCCGCAAAGACCCTTTCGCCAGCAGTGGCGGGAGGGTCGTTTGCTAGTCGTTGACGCGTCAGGTTGCACGCATTCGGGTCGGGGTGCAGCCAATCGGACGCACGCCGACCCGAATTGATGCACTCCGACGAAAGCCGAACGAGAAAAGACCCTCTCACCTGACGGTGGGAGGGTCTTTTGTTGTAGCCCCGACGGGATTCGAACCCGCGCTACCGCCTTGAGAGGGCGACCAAAGGTGCTGGCAGACAGGCCGATACATCGTCTGACCTGCCCTAAGTCCACCGGGGCTTGTCTCGTTTCAC
>NZ_JAEMNV010000011.1 GCF_016482825.1 Antrihabitans stalagmiti
GTCATCTGACGCTCGACCTCACCAAGCGATACCAAGGCAAACTGCACGACGCAGCCTAAAATGTGTCTCGCATGTATCTAGACACATCTGTGCCACATGTATCTAGACAGCACAGCGGGCCCGACCACCAAAAGGACTCACGAGCCGCGGAGCGGCCTAGCTCCCGATGAGGCGCTGGGCCAGATAGCCCTCGACCTGATCGAGCGCTACTCGCTCCTGCGCCATCGAATCTCGCTCTCGCACAGTCACTGCGTGATCGTCGAGGGTTTCGAAGTCGACCGTGATGCAGAACGGTGTGCCGATCTCGTCCTGACGGCGGTAGCGCCGACCGATCGCGCCTGCGTCGTCGAATTCGACGTTCCAGTGCTGACGCAACGCAGCTGCGAGATCCTTCGCCTTCGGAGTCAGATCGGCATTGCGCGACAACGGCAGCACCGCTGCTTTCACCGGCGCGAGCCTGCGGTCCAGACGAAGGACCGTCCGCTTGTCGACGCCACCCTTGGCATTGGGGGCCTCGTCCTCCGCGTATGCATCGACGAGGAACGCCATCAGCGACCGCGTCAGACCGGCCGCGGGCTCGATGACGTACGGCGTGAACCGCTCGTTGGTCGCCTGGTCGAAGTACGACAGGTCCTGACCCGAATGCTCCGAGTGTGTCTTGAGGTCGAAGTCGGTACGGTTCGCGACGCCTTCGAGCTCACCCCATTCGCTGCCCTGGAACCGGAAGCGGTACTCGATGTCGACGGTCCGCGTCGAGTAGTGCGACAGCTTGTCCTTCGGGTGTTCGTAGAGCCGCAGGTTCTCCGGATCGATACCGAGGTCGGTGTACCAGGCGTGGCGAGTGTCGATCCAGTACTGATGCCACTCCTCGTCCTCCCCGGGCTTGACGAAGAACTCCATCTCCATCTGTTCGAACTCACGTGTGCGGAAGATGAAGTTGCCCGGCGTGATCTCGTTGCGGAAGCTCTTGCCGATCTGAGCGATACCGAACGGCGGCTTCTTGCGCGACGTGGTGAGGACGTTGGCGAAGTTGACGAAGATGCCCTGCGCGGTCTCGGGACGCAGATAGTGCAGGCCATCCTCGGATTCGATCGGTCCGAGGTAGGTCTTGAGCATCATGTTGAAGTCGCGCGGCTCGGTCCACTGGCCCGGATCGCCCGTCTCGGGATCGCGGATGTCGGCCATTCCGTTCGCAGGCGGATGCCCGTGCTTCTCCTCGTACGCCTCCAGCAGGTGGTCTGCACGGTATCGCTTGTGGGTGATCAGCGACTCGACGAGCGGGTCGTTGAACACACCGACGTGACCGGACGCGACCCAGACCTGACGCGGCAGGATCACAGCAGAATCCAGGCCGACGACGTCCTCGCGGCTGGTGACCATGCTGCGCCACCACTGCTTCTTGATGTTCTCCTTGAGCTCGACGCCGAGAGGTCCGTAGTCCCACGCCGACTTGGTACCGCCGTAGATCTCGCCGCACTGATACACGAGTCCTCTGCGCTTGGCGAGGTTGGCTACGGTGTCGACCTTGGACTTGGGGGCCACGATTCGAGCTCTCCATCTGGCGAATAGCTGCCGGGTTACGGGTGCTTTGTCTAGGTCAGAATATCTGGCGCCTCGAGGACGTTTGACATGCGCAACCTTCCAAATCAAAATGGAAGTGATTTGCAATAAGAGGGAGGGTCCAGGTGTCCACAGCCGACACCGGTGATCTCGAGTTCACCGAGCACAATCACGACCCATTCACGACGACGCCACCGGCGCCCGTTCCACCGAAGGCGACCCTCGATGCCGCGGGTGAAATCCTGCGTGCGCTCGCAGCGCCGGTTCGTATCGCAATCGTCCTGCAACTGCGCGAGTCGGGCAGATGCGTCCACGAATTGGTCGAGGCGCTCGGCGTCACGCAACCGCTGATCAGTCAGCACCTTCGTGTGCTCAAAGCGGCAGGTGTCGTCCGTGGCGAACGTAACGGACGCGAGGTTCTCTACGAACTCGTAGACGATCACCTCGCCCACATCGTCGTGGACGCGGTTGCACACGCGGAGGAAGGATGACGGCCTTGACCGGAACGTCTGGACGAGTCGCGGTCGGTGTTCGAAGCACGCGGCAGCGCAGCGCGATCTCGGCATTGCTCGACGACATCGACGAGTTCCGGTCCGCGCAGGAACTGCACGACGAGCTACGAAAGCGTGGCGAAGGCATCGGCCTGACGACCGTCTACCGAACGCTGCAGACCCTCGCCGATTCCGGAACAGTCGACGTATTACGCACGGACACAGGCGAATCCGTCTACCGTCGCTGCTCGTCTGGCCATCACCACCACCTGGTCTGCAGACATTGCGGCTACACCGTCGAGGTCGAAGGTCCGACGGTCGAGCAGTGGGCGAAGTCGACCGCGGACACCCATGGCTTCACCGACGTCAGCCACACGGTCGAGATCTTCGGGACCTGTCAGACCTGTGCGGGAACCCGCTGAGCCGAGATACCTACGGCGACTAGGGAACCAACCCCTGCCGACTACGGTCGGCGCCGGAGAGTACGAGCAGCAGCATCGTCATCAAAGCTTCGTCGGTGAGGCCGGCGGCGGGGAACGTATAACGCATGATCACGTCCGCCAGTTTGCCGTTGCCGATGATCGTGATCGACCCGAATTGCAGAGCATTGTTGCGATCGGCAACCCGTTTGGTGAGCGGCGCCCGCAAGGGTCGGTCCCATGCCAGCACACACGTGAGTGACAGGACGTCGAGACCGGGCGACAGATTCACAGCACGCATCGAACACAGTGCGCCCGCGTATTCGAACCCGAGTGAGCCATCGTCGTTGGTGCGCAACGTCACAAACGGCGCGAGCACATCGAGTGCCCTCTGCTGCAACGCATCCGCAGATCCGACCCCGTTCGACTCCTGGGCTTCGGTCATCACTTCACTCCCCCGAATCGACGATCACGTGACGCATATTCGACACACGCTGCCCACAGGTCGCGACGATCGAAATCCGGGAAAAGCTTGTCCTGGAAGACCAATTCGGCATATGCCGACTGCCACAGCAAGAAGTTCGACGTCCGGAACTCACCGGACGGGCGCAGGAAGAGGTCGACGTCCGGCATGTCCGGCTCGTCGAGGTAGCGCGCGACCGTCGCCTCGGTGATGCGCTCCGGATCCAACTGTCCGGATGCGGCGAGCTTCGCGATTTCCTTTACGGCATCGGCGATTTCGGCTCTGCCGCCGTAGTTGACGCACATTGTCAGCGTCATCACCGAGTTGTCCTTGGTCAGCTCTTCGGCGACCTCGAGTTCCTTGATCACGCTGCGCCACAACCGGGGTCGGCGACCGGCCCAGCGCACACGTACGCCCATCTCGTTCATCTCGTCGCGGCGGCGACGGATGACGTCACGGTTGAAGCCCATAAGAAACCGGACCTCTTCGGGACTGCGTCGCCAGTTCTCCGTCGAGAACGCGTACGCCGACAGCCAGGTGACGCCCATTTCGATACAGCCGCAGACGGTGTCCATCAACACGGCCTCGCCACGTTCGTGCCCTGCGGTGCGTGGCAGCCCACGGTCCTGCGCCCAGCGACCGTTGCCGTCCATCACCAACGCGACGTGTTTCGGGATCAACTCCGGCTGCAGTATCGGCGGCCGCGCGCCGGACGGGTGTGGGTCCGGTGGACGTATTACACGCTCAGGCTGTGCCGGTCCGCGTCGGAGCGAGCGGCGCGCGCCAGGTCTCGGCGGGGAGTCCATACGACGAATCACGGTGTCCATCCTGCCCGACGCCCACACTGTGCGGCTGAGCGCGCTCGATCAACGGAAGCGTGCGCAACTGGCGTTCCAGGTGCCACTGCAGATGTGCGGCGATCAAACCGCTCGCCTGTCGACGCACCGCATCCGTCGCCGCGTCGGTGTCGGCCCACGCTCCCCGACACAGCGAGTCCATCAGATCGAGGACACCGGGCGACGGAGTTGCGGCTCCGGGCGGTCGGCAATGCACACACACCGCGCCACCTGCCGAGACATGGAACGCCCGATGCGGACCCGGGGTCGCGCAGCGCGCGCACTCGTCGAGCGCGGGCGCCCAGCCCGCGAATCCCATTGCGCGGAGCAGAAAAGCATCGAGAATCAGCTCCGGCGCTCGGGTCTGCCCTGCGACCGCACGGAGCGCGCCGACGGTGAGCTGATGCAACTGCAGCGCCGGCGCGCGTTCCTCGCCTGCGAGCCGCTCCGCCGTCTCGAGAACAGCGCACGCGGTGGTGTAGCGGCCGTAGTCGTCGACGATGTCACCGGAGAAGGCGTCGACCGTATGGACCTGCGTCACGATGTCGAGGTTGCGCCCCGGATAGAGCTGCACATCTATGTGTGCGAACGGTTCGAGCCGGGCGCCGAACTTGGACCGGGTCCGTCGAACACCCTTGGCAACCGCACGCACCAACCCGTGCTGGCGTGTGAGCAGCGTGACAATACGGTCGGCTTCGCCAAGCTTGTGCTGACGTAAGACGACGGCGTTGTCCCGATACAGCCGCATAAACTGCCCAACTCCCGTTTCGGTCGAAGGTCATTGTTTCATGCGACACCGACAACGTCGGTGAGGCGCTCTCGCGGCTCACTGTGTCGCAAATCGCCCACAAAACTGCAATCCACCACCTGACCTGCAACGAAACCCTGTTGCAGACCTGCACCCGATCCGTCGGCACGTCCATTTCCGGCGTGGCGATACTGCGATCGCCCGGCCAGAGAGGATCATCGACGCGTGACGAAACCTAGTGCGTCAAAGACAGAGAACACACGATCGCGGAACGCAGGATCGCGCCATGGCTAAAAAACGCGACGCCAATCCCCTTCCGAAGTCTGCTCAGCCGGCGACAACTGGCTTCGCGGTCGGGAACCGCGTCGTCACCCGCCACTCCTCCGACTCCGCTATGCCGGAAGACCTGTGGCCGAACGTCTCCGGCGTCATCGTCGACGACTTCAACCCGGGCCTGCCGCCTCAGGACGACTACGGTCGCACCTGGGCTATCTCGAAGCGCTGGGCAGTTGCGCTCGACACGGGTTCACTCGTGTTTCGCAACGACAGCGACCTCGCCCGCGAATCCTGAATTCTCTGCACCGACGAGCCGTTCGAACGCCGCAACCAGGCTGCGTTCGACGGCTCGTTTGCCTTCCCGTTGTCCGGATACCCACATAACGAACTCGAAACTTTGTTACTTCGATGCGGTATCGGAATGGTCACGAATGTGTCACACTTCTTGCGTGGTGTGAACCACATCATTCCTATTTGACCAGCCCGTCGACTGGGCTACGAACAACGGAGAAAGCACATGGGAATGCAGTCGGCGCGCAGTAGCACAGGGTCCCTCAGCTGGGGAATTCGGTGTGACAGATGCGAACGTTGGACCTATTCGCCGGCACGTTCGGCAGCCGCCTCCGCCATCCGGAGCGCACAATCCAAGGGTTGGATCGTCTCCGATCGTGACCTCTGCCCAAGTTGCGTTTCGGCACTGCGCCGACGCTGAACCCGCCCGGGCAGTTTCAGCTAAAAGCCGAGTCTGCCAAGCTGTTTCGGGTCGCGTTGCCAATCCTTCGCGACCTTGACATGCAGCTCCAGAAAGACCTTCGTACCAAGTAGTTTCTCGATCTGGGCACGGGCAGCCGTGCCCACATCGCGGAGCCTCGCTCCACCTTTTCCGATGACGATGCCCTTCTGGCTCGATCGCTCCACGTACAGCAGAGCATGCACATCGAGCATGTCGGTGCGGCCTTCGCGTTCGACGACCTCTTCGATGACAACCGCAAGCGAGTGCGGCAGTTCGTCGCCGAGACCTTCCAGCGCCGCCTCACGAATCAACTCCGCCATCAGAGTCTCTTCGGGCTCGTCCGTCAGTTCGCCGTCCGGGTAGAACGCCGGACCTTCGGGCATCACCGAAGCAAGCACGTCGACGAGGACCTCGACCTGCTCACCCTTCGTCGCCGAAACGGGCACAATTTCGCACGTCGGGCCGAGCAATTTCGAGACCGCGAGAAGTTGTTCCGTAATCTGCTGCTTGCCGACCTTGTCGATTTTGGTGACGACGCCGACAACCGTCGTCTTCGGCGCCATGTGCCGGATCTGCTCGAGGATCCAACGGTCGCCAGGCCCGACCTTCTCGTCCGCCGGGATACACAGCGCGATCACGTCGACCTCGGAATAGGTATCGCGCACAAGGTCGTTCAGTCGCTGACCAAGCAGGGTACGTGGCCGATGCAGGCCAGGGGTGTCGACGAGAATCAACTGGGCGTGCTCGCGATGGACGATGCCACGAATGGTGTGTCGCGTGGTCTGCGGACGTGACGACGTGATCGCAATCTTCTGACCCACGAGCGCGTTGGTGAGCGTCGACTTGCCGGTATTCGGCCGACCGACGAAACAGACGAAGCCGGAATGGAATTCAGACACCGGACACCTCCAGAACCGATCCGCTCGAGGAGGCGACGATGACAACCGCGCTCGGTGACAGCTCGCGTACCGCGTCGACACCGGGATCCGACGTATCGGCACCGACGACGACCGCGGCCTCGAAGCCTTCGGCAGCACTCGAAATGGCCGCGGCGACAGCGGATTGCAACGCCGACAACGTGAGCGCCGTGAGCGTCACGTCCCCCGCCGCGTAGGTCCGCCCGTCGGTGTCGCGAACTGCGGCACCGTGGCCGCGTCCTGTGCGCGCCATCGCCCCGCGAGCGAGCACAACAAGCTTCGCGTCCTCTTGCGACAGTTCCGTTCGGCCTTCGTCAGTCATCTCGTCCCTCGTCCTGCCCATAATCCACCGAGTCCTGCGACTCCGTCGAGTCCGTCGACTCCGCGGATTCCGCGTTATCGGTTGTGCCCTTTGCTTCTTTGGACTTCTTCGTCGGTGCGCGCCGAACCAGGATCGTGTGGACGCGGACGCGACCGCGCTGATCGACACCACCTTCGCCGCGAAGCACCAATCCGTTGCTGACGACCTTGGATCCAGGCAACGGTACGCGGCCGAGCTCGTGGCCCATCAGACCACCGACCGTATCGACGTCGTCGTCTTCGAGTTCGAGACCGAACAGGTCGCCGAGGTCTTCGATCGACAACCGTGCAGACACCCGGTACTTCCCGTTGCCGAGGTCCTCGATCGGTGCGGTCTCGTCGGTGTCGTACTCGTCCGCGATCTCGCCGACGATCTCCTCCAGGACGTCCTCGATGGTCACGAGTCCGGCGATGCCGCCGTATTCGTCGACAAGGAGAGCCATGTGATTGCGGTCGCGCTGCATCTCGGAGAGCATCGTGTCGAGAGGTTTGGAGTCCGGGACGAAGACCGCGGGGCGCATCACGTCGACGACGGGAAGGTCGCGATCGCGGCCGGACGACGTATTCGTGCGTTGTACAAGATCTTTGAGATAGACGACGCCGATCACGTCGTCCACGTTCTCGCCGATGACCGGAATCCTCGAGTGACCACTCTTGACCGCGAGCGAGATCGCCTGCCCCAGTGTCTTGTCCGATTCGATCCAGACCATCTCGGTTCGCGGCACCATAACCGCGCGGGCGGCGGTGTCGCCGAGTTCGAAGACCGACTGGATCATCCGTCGTTCGTCGTCTGCCACCACACCGCGTTCCTGCGCCATGTCGACGATTTCGCGCAATTCGATCTCGGATGCGAACGGGCCGTTGCGAAAACCCTTACCCGGCGTGATCGCGTTACCGATCAGGATCAGCAACCTGCTGAGCGGACCTAGTAGAAAACCGATGGCGTGCAACGGAATAGCCGCCGCGAGCGAGATCGTGTACGCGTGCTGGCGGCCGAGAGTACGTGGACCGACACCGATGACGACATAGGAAACGAGCACCATGACGACAGCGCTCACAACCAACGCCCATCCCGGACCGATGATTTCGATCAGCGCGCCCGCCAGTACGACCGTCGACGTGATCTCGCACAGAATGCGAAGCAGCACCATCAGGTTGATGTAGCGCGGGCGATCGGAGACGATCCGGATCAGCATCGTCGCACCCGGCCTGCCCGCCCGTGCGATGTCGTCGACACGTGCGGGCGAGATGGTGTTCAACGCCGAATCGACAGCAGCGAAAAGTCCACCCGCAGGAACCAGAACGATTGCCAGTACCAGCAGGCCTATCGGCCCGGTCACAGGCCGCGTCCATGCCTAGGCATCGAAGAAGCCCGCCTTGCCGAGCAGACGCCGATCGCGTTCGGCGAGAGCGGCCTCCCGTTCGGCCTTGCGGATGCTCTCGTACCACTCTGCGAGGAGGTTGTTCTGCAGGCCGAACATCTCCTTCTCCTCTTCGGGTTCCGCATGATCGAAGCCGAGGAGATGCAGGACGCCGTGCACGGTCAACAACGCGAGCTCGTGTGCCAGCGAATGTCCCGCCTTCTTCGCCTGCGTGGCGGCGAAGGCCGGACACAACACGATGTCGCCCAACATCGACGGACCCGGCATCGGGCTGTCCGGCCGACCACCCGGCTCGAGTTCGTCCATCGGGAAGGACATGACGTCCGTCGGACCGGGCAGGTCCATCCAGCGCATGTGCAGGTCGGCCATCGTGTCCAGGTCGACGAGGACCATCGACAGCTCGGCCGCTGGATGGACGTCCATCCGTGCGATCGCGAAACGCGCGACCGCGATCAAGTCTTCTTCGGAAACGTCCATTCCCGACTCGTTGGCGACCTCGATGCTCATCCGACAACCCTAACGGGCCAGGCGGGAGGAGTTCGACGCATCAACGCCGAGCAGAGCGCGGTTGCGCCGAGCGCCGCTGCGCACGATTGCCGAGCGCCGCTCGCTCGCCGTCTGCTTCGAACCGCTCGTACGCGTCGACGATGTCGGCGACAAGACGATGCCGCACGACGTCGCTGCTGTTGAGCTCGGCGAAATGAATGTCGTCGATCTCGGTAAGAATCTCGGCCGCGGCACGCAGACCGGACCGATTGCCACCGGGCAGGTCGACCTGCGTCACGTCGCCGGTCACAACGATCTTCGAACCGAACCCGAGCCTGGTCAGGAACATTTTCATCTGCTCGGCAGTGGTGTTCTGTGCCTCGTCCAAGATGATGAAGGCATCGTTGAGCGTGCGGCCACGCATGTAGGCCAGCGGCGCGACTTCGATGACACCGGCGGCCATCAGTTTGGGGATTGCCTCGGGATCCATCATGTCGTGCAACGCGTCGTAGAGCGGACGCAGATACGGGTCGATCTTCTCGTTCAACGTGCCAGGCAGAAAGCCGAGCCGCTCCCCCGCCTCGACGGCTGGCCGGGTCAGGATGATTCGCGTCACCTGTTTGGTCTGCAGCGCCTGGACGGCCTTCGCCATCGCGAGGTACGTCTTGCCCGTACCAGCGGGGCCGATACCGAACACCACGGTGTTCGCGTCGATCGCATCGACGTAGCGCTTCTGGTTGAGCGTCTTCGGTCGGATCGTCTTGCCGCGCCTGGACAGAATGTCGAGGCTGAGCACCTCGGCGGGCGACTCCGAAACACCTTGTGTAAGCATCGAATACGTGTGCCGCACGGTCTCCGGCGAGATCGACTGGCCGCGCCCGACCATCGACACGAGCTGCTCGATCACCCGCTCGGCCAACGCGACGTCCGGTGCAGTACCTGTGAGCGTGACCGCGTTGCCACGCACGTGGATGTCGGCGGTGAGCAGCTTTTCGAGTTGCCGCAAGTTGGCGTCGGCAGATCCGAGGAAACCGAAGACCGATTCGGGTGCGAGTTCGATTCCGGAGCGAACCGTCCGCGCAGCGGGACCAGCCGAGGTTCGGCTCGACGAGGACCCGCCGATATCGTTTTGTGCGGTCAAAGGGTGAAGCCTTCTTTCGGGTTCATGGCATCTACCTCGAGTCTAGGCCAATCGAAGGAGATGATCCCGTGAGTTATTCGCCAGGCGAACGGGTCGCAGCGAGGAACTGTTCCAACGACATCGGAGGCCTGCCCGTGACGGTCTCGACGTCGGTGCTGATCGCGGCCATCGCGCCGGACGCGATCGACGTATAGGTCGACACCCAGGCGTCGTACTGCCAATCCGGGGCAGGCCACCGCTTGCGGGACTCGTAGGCCTCGGGAATCGATTCGTTGTGGAAGGTGACGGGCGACCGGCGCGCGGCCGCGAGCACCGCTGCGATCTCGGTCATCGTCAACGCCTCGGGTCCGGTCAGGTTGTAGGTCACGTCTTTGTGCCGCTCGGGTGCGAGAACGACTGCCGCGGCGACCCGCGCGACGTCGGCCCGCGCCACGATCGCCGCCCTACCGTCCGCCGCAGGTCCGCGAATGATTCCGTCGTCGCCGACCATTGCACTCATGAAGTCGAGGTAGAAGTTGTCACGCAGGAACGTGAACCCGAGTCCCTTCTCCTTGATGTAGGTCTCGGTCGCGTAGTGATCGCGAGCGAGTGTGAAGGTCGCGTCGGGCGCCGCGCCGACGAACGAGGTGTAGACGACGTGTTGGACGCCCGCCGCGACGGCGGAGTCGACAAATGTGCGGTGTTCGTCGATCCGGTCGGCACTTTCCGACGCCGAGATCATGAACAACGTCTGCACTCCGTCGAGCGCGCTCGTCGCAGCGGCGCGGTCGGCGTAGGTGAACGGCAGCACGGTTGCATTCCGCAGCTGCGGTGCCTTCGCAACCGAACGGACCAACAATCGTTGAGCGACACCGGCATCGGCAACGCTACGAGCAACCGCGTTGCCGACGAATCCTGTCGAACCTGTGACTGCGACGGACGGTAGCGA
The DNA here is from genome assembly GCF_016482825.1 of Antrihabitans stalagmiti. Classification (GTDB taxonomy): domain Bacteria; phylum Actinomycetota; class Actinomycetes; order Mycobacteriales; family Mycobacteriaceae; genus Antrihabitans; species Antrihabitans stalagmiti. Next base: position 10,741 of record NZ_JAEMNV010000011.1, read on the forward strand.
CGTCATATGGGTCCTCGGCGTTGATGTGGACGGGTGCTGCAGTCGACATAACCTTCGAAACGTGGTGAGCGCAAATCTGTTGCTCCTGCCGAGTTCGGCGCACTATCGCCGGATGATCTCGCGGAAACTGCTCCCTGTCGTCGCAAGTCTTGCACTCGCCGTCCTCGGTGCGGGTGCAGCACAGGCGGATCCGGTGCAACCCGACCCCGATCAACCGCCCAACGGCCTTTCGGCTCCGGCCTACCCGACAGACCCGCTGCTCACGGGCGTTGTCTCACCGGTGCAGGTTCCGGCGCCACGAGTGACGACAACCGAAGGTTCGACGCAGATCACGGCGTATCCGTTTCTCGCGCCCTGGGTGCACAACGCCGTTCCGATCGACCCGAACAGCGCGGTCGAGATCAGCGGCGCGGCCCGTGTGACGCTGCCCAACCCGGCTACCGGCGGAACCATCACCGTGAACCCGAACGGTCATTGCCTATTCGAGGGCGCCAACTTCGAGCAGCCGAATTCCGACAGCACCGCGCTGCAACCCGTCGTTGTGGACGTTCCCGGCTTCGGCCTGACGATCGAGCCGTCCCTGCACGGCAACCTGAACTGACCCGACCGCAGACCCTATTGCGGCGGCGCTGAATCCCACCGCGACGTCAACGCGCCGAGCGCACCCAACGCGACGGCGGCGGCGGTCGAGGTCCGCAGCACTGTCGGGCCGAGCAACGCTGTCACCGCACCTGCGGCGGTGAACCGATCCAACTCGCGATCGTCCAGTCCACCTTCGGGACCGACGACCAGCACCACGTCGTCGACCGCAAGGCTGAGCGACGCAAACGGTGCAGCGGCCGATTCGTGCAGCAGCACGGCCACTCCGCCCCGGCGGACAACGTCGTCGATCAGCTTTTCGACAGCGGCAGTGTTCGACAACTCGCTGACCGGCGGGACAAACACACGCCGGGACTGCCTGGCCGCGGACAGTGCGGTCGCTCGCCACTTCGCGACACCTTTGCCCGCCTTCATTCCCTCCCAGCGCGCGACACATCGCGACGCCTGCCACGGCACGATCGCGTCGATGCCGGCTTCGGTCGCAAGCTCGACGGCAAGTTCGGAACGCTCGGACTTCGGTAACGCCTGCACCAGCGTCACGTACGGTCGCGGTCGTTGCGCTTCCGAACGCGTGTGTACCGCCAATTCCAGCCGATCACGCTGAGCCGCAACAACTTCCGTCTCGGCAATGCCACCGCGCCCATCGGAGAGCGTCAGCCGTTCGCCGACTCTGATCCGGCGGACAGTCGCGGCGTGGTGTCCCTCGTCGCCGTCGAGCACGGCGATGCCGCCGACGTCGGGTAGCGGATCGAGGTAGAAGACTGTGGCGGCCACAGCGTCTTCTCGATCAGCGACCGCTGAAGGTGGACCGCAACCTGGAGAACAAGCCACCCGGCGCCGCCGTCTGCGACGAGACGACCTCGGCGCGCTCGCGATCACGCAAGCCCTTGTAGTCGCGCAGTAGGTCGGTCTGCTTCGCATCGAGCTTCGTCGGCACGACGACCTCGAGGTGCGCGTGCAGATCACCGCGAACGCCCGACCGCAGTTTCGGCATGCCGTGACCACGCAAAGTCTTGACCGAGCCAGGCTGGGTTCCCGCGTCGATCGTGATCTCGGTAGGACCGCCGAGAATGGTATCGACCGACACGGACGTGCCAAGCGCAGCGTCGACCATCGGTATCCGGATCGAGCAGTGCAGATCGTCGCCGTCTCGGACGAACACGTCGTGCTGCTGCTCGACGACCTCGACGTGCAGGTCACCGGCCGGACCACCGCCCGGACCGACCTCACCCTGCGACGCGAGCCGAACGCGCATGCCGTTCGCGACTCCGGCCGGGATGCGTGCGGTGATTTCGCGGCGGGCGCGAACCCGTCCGTCGCCGCCGCACTTGCGGCAGGGATCGGGGATGACTTCGCCTGCACCACGGCACGTCGGGCACTGGCGTGAGGTCATGACCTGGCCGAGGAACGACCGCTGAATGCTCTGGACCTCGCCTGCGCCACCACAGGTATCGCAGCGGACCGGCTTCGAATTTCCGTTTGTGCCCGACCCGGTACACACGTCGCACAGGATCGCCGTTTCGACGGTGATGTGCTTGGTGACGCCGGTTGCGCACTCTTCGAGGGTGAGTCGAGTGCGGAGCAGAGACGCGGCACCCGGCTGGACGCGACCACGGGGTCGGCGTTGGCCGCCGCCCTGGGCGCCGCCGCCGAAGAATGCCTCGAACACGTCGCCGAGACCGCCGCCGAAGCCTGCGTTCCCGAAGCCGCCACCGCCGCCGCCGGATTCCATCGGATCCCCACCGAGGTCGACGACGCGACGCTTCTCCGGATCGGTCAGCACCTCGTACGCGGTCGAAATCTCGCGGAACCTGGCCTGCGCCGACTCGTCGGGGTTGACGTCGGGGTGCAACTCGCGCGCGAGCTTGCGGTAGGCCCGCTTGAGCTCCTGATCGCTTGCGTCCTTACCGACGCCGAGTGTTCCGTAGTAGTCGCGTGCCACGATAAATCTCTCGTCCTGTCAAATGTTTCGAAATGTGCGCCCCGCCTGGACCTAACGCTCTGCCAGTACCTCTCCGATGTACCTGGCAACGGCGGAAACCTTTGCGATTGTTCCCGGATAGTCCATGCGTGTGGGTCCGAGTACCCCCATACCGCCGAGAACCGTACCTTGCGCGCCGTACCCGGTGGATACCACCGACGTGCCGCGCATCTGCTCGACCTGGGTTTCTTCGCCGATCTGGACGGTGATCGTTCCCGGCTGATGGGTCGCCGCAATGATCTTCAACACGACGACCTGCTCTTCGAGAGCCTCGAGGACAGCTCGCAACGAGCCGGGGAACCCGTTGACGCCGCTGAAGTCGGCAGCGTTGCGGGTCAGGTTGGCGGTACCGCCGAGAACCAGCCGCTCGTCCTGGTGCTCGACGAGGGTTTCGACAAGGACGGTCGCGGCGCGCACGACGACGTTGCGAAGGTTCGGTGGCGCGTTTTCGGCGAGTTCGGCGACCGCACTGGACGCCGCGGCGAGTCGCTTGCCTTCGAGTGCAGCACCGAGCAGCGCACGCAGTTCGGACAGTTCGACGTCGTTGATCACGTCGCCGAGTTCGACGATGCGCTGATCGACGCGACCGCTGTCGGTGATCAGGACCAGCAGCAGCTTTGCGGGCGTCAGGGCGACGACCTCGAGGTGGCGGACCGACGACGCCGACAGCGACGGGTACTGCACGACCGCGACCTGCCTGGTCAGCTGGGCGAGCAGGCGAACGCCGCGCCGAAGGACATCGTCGAGGTCGACGCCGGACTCCAGGAATTCGAGTATCGCTCGACGCTCGACCGAGGACAGCGGCTTGATCTCGGAAATCCGGTCGACGAACTGGCGATAGCCCTTGTCGGTCGGCACGCGGCCGGAACTGGTGTGCGGCTGCGTGATGTAGCCCTCGGCTTCCAGCACAGCCATGTCGTTGCGGACGGTCGCGCTCGAGACGCCGAGGTTGTGTCGTTCGACGAGCACCTTCGACCCGACGGGCTCCTTCGTTGCGACGTAGTCGGCGACGATCGCGCGAAGGACTTCGAAGCGCCTGTCCTCTGTTCCTGACATCGATTCCACCTCCACACGTATGTCGTCCCAGCTTAGGGCCTTCGGGGTCGTGCGCACTTTCGGCTGGCGGGACCACCGAAAAGACTCACGAGGCGCGGAGCGCCATCAGCGCAAAATCGACCTGATCACGCCGTCCGCGAGCAGCCGACCGCGGTCGGTGAGGACGAAGGTGTCGTCCACCTGGGTCAGCAGTCCGTCTGCGACGACGACCTCCGCCGCACGACGCTCGTCGGCATCGAGCACATCGAGTGGCAAACCCGAACGCAGCCGCGTCGTGAGCATCACCCGTTCCATGTGGCTCTCGTCGGGGGTCAGTTGCTCGACGCCGCCGACCGGAAGGGTCCCTGTCGCAAGCGAATCGGCGTAGCGGGCCGGGTGCTTCACGTTCCACCACCGCACGCCGCCGACGTGGCTGTGCGCGCCGGGTCCGGCTCCCCACCAATCGCCACCGTCCCAGTAGCCGAGGTTGTGCCGGCAGCGGGCTGCGTCGTTCGCGGCCCAGTTCGACACCTCGTACCACTCGAGACCCGCCGCCGAGAGCACGGCATCGATGCGCTCGTAACGCTGCGCGAAGACGTCGTCGTCGGGCATCGGCAGCTCGCCGCGACGAACCTTGCGCGCCAGAGCGGTGCCGTCTTCGACGATCAACGCGTAGGCGGAGACGTGGTCGACGCCCGCGGACAGGACCGCGTCGAGGGATGCGTCCAAATCTTCCGGTCGTTCGCCTGGTGTCCCGTAGATGAGGTCGAGGTTGACGTGGTCGAACCCGGCGGCCTTCGCTTCACCGACCGCGGCGACTGCACGGCCCGGGGTGTGGGTGCGATCGAGCACGGCGAGCACATGTTGCGCGGCGGACTGCATGCCGAGGGAAAGCCGGGTGTAACCAACATCACGTATGCCAGCGAAGAACTCTTGCGACGTCGACTCGGGATTGGATTCCGTCGTCACTTCCGCGTCGGCAGCGAGCCCGAACGCACCGCGAACCGCGTCGAGGACGTCGGCCAATCCAGCGGCACCCAACAGCGACGGGGTGCCGCCGCCGACGAAAACCGTGTCGGCAGCAGGCGCAGACCCGAGCGTTTCGGCTGCGAGGTCGAGTTCGCGCCGCAACCCTTCGAGCCAACTCGCGGGCGAGGCCGAGGTGCCGAGTTCGCCTGCGGTGTAAGTGTTGAAGTCGCAGTAGCCGCAGCGCGTCGCGCAGAACGGCACGTGGACATACACGCCGAACGGGCGTGAGCCGACACCCGCGATTGCGGCCGCTGGCAGCTCGAGGCCGAAGGTCGATGTAGTAGTCACTCCCCTATTGTCGCCGCAGTTCGACCGACCGGACGCCGTGTGCCGTGCTGCTGACTCTCCTGGGCACAGTGCGGGCACCGCATCCACCGCGCGCAGGGTATTGACGTGGCATTTCCCCCGAATTCGAGGGGAATGTGCCGCTGATGGTCGGTTTCGAGGTTCTGACATGGCAGAATGGCCGTATGACCGGACCCGGAGTGCGACTTGTGGCGCGTCGCCACGTCGACCTCAAGCGTGTCTGCAGCTCGTGTTGTCTGGCCTCGACCACTCGTTAGACCAGCCCGAGAAACTCGTTTCATCCAAGACTTTCCGCTGGCTGCGGTTCTCTGACAGGCGCGACCAGCCCTCGCGTTCCTACCGCACCACGCGACCTCGAATTTGCAGGAGCGATCTATGACGTCGAGTGCCCCGGAGACGGACGACACCCAAAAGCCGGCACCAGCGCATCACACCCGACCGGACAAGCCTGCGTCCGAGCGCCGCGTCAGGGCAGACCGCCCTCGCGCCGCGGCAGCACCTGCCAGTCCCCGTGAGCGTTCGGCCCGACCGGTCCGCCGCAAAGCCGAAGCGCAGTGGGCGCTCGGCTACCGCGAGCCGCAGAATGCCAACGAGCAGGCCAAGAAGGACGATCACCCGCTCAACGTGCGCGCCCGCATCGAGAACATCTATTCGAAGAACGGGTTCGACAGCATCGACAAAGCCGACCTGCGCGGCCGCATGCGCTGGTGGGGCCTCTACACCCAGCGGGAGCAGGGGTACGACGGCACCTGGACCGGCGACGAGAACATCGACCTGCTCGAAGCCAAGTACTTCATGATGCGGATCCGCTGCGACGCAGGCGCGCTGAACGTCGAGCAGTTGCGCACGCTCGGCCAGATTTCGGTCGACTTCGGTCGCGACACCGCTGATCTGTCCGATCGCGAAAACGTGCAGTACCACTGGATCGAGATCGAGAACGTCCCCGAGATCTGGCGCCGGATAGAAAGTGTCGGTCTGCAGACCACACAGGCGTGCGGTGACTGCCCCCGCGTCGTCCTCGGCTCCCCGCTCGCGGGCGAATCGCTCACCGAGGTGCTCGACCCGACTCCGGCGATCGACGAGATCGTGCGCCGGTTCATCGGCAGGAAGGAACTGTCGAACCTGCCACGCAAGTTCAAGACGGCGATCTCCGGACAGCAGGACGTCGTACACGAGATCAACGACGTCGCGTTCATCGGTGTCGTGCACCCCGAGCACGGACCCGGACTCGACATGTGGGTCGGCGGTGGACTGTCGGTCAACCCGATGATGGCCCAGCGTGTCGGTGCGTGGATCCCGCTCGACGAAGTGCCCGATGTCTGGGAAGCGGTCGTTCGCCTGTTCCGCGACTACGGCTACCGCCGCCTCCGCGCGAAAGCCCGCTTGAAGTTCCTGATCAAGGACTGGGGCATCGAGAAGTTCCGGGAAGTGCTCGAGACCGAATATTTGAACCGCAAGCTCATCGACGGTCCGGCGCCGGAGGCACCGAAGCAGCCGATCGATCACGTCGGTATCCAGCGCCTCAAGAACGGGCTCAACTCGGTCGGCGTTGCGCCGATCGCAGGCCGGGTGTCCGGCACTCGATTGCTCGCCGTCGCAGACGCAGCCGAGCGCGCTGGATCGGACCGAATCCGGTTCACGCCGTATCAGAAGCTGATCATCCTCGACGTCGCAGACGACAAGCTCGAACAGTTGCTCACCGACCTCGATGCCATCGACCTGCCTGCTCGGCCGTCGCGGTGGCGCCAGAACCTGATGGCGTGCAGCGGAATCGAGTTCTGCAAGCTGTCGTTCGCCGAAACCCGGAAGCGCTCACAGGTTTTGGTGCCCGAACTCGAGCAGCGCCTCGCCGACCTGAACACCGAACTCGACGTGCCGGTGACGATCAACATCAACGGTTGCCCGAACTCGTGCGCCCGCAGCCAGATCGCGGACATCGGCTTCAAGGGTCAACTCGTGGACGACGGCACCGGGAATCATGTCGAGGGCTTCCAGGTTCATCTAGGGGGCAGCCTCGGCTTCGACAGCGCCTTCGGTCGAAAGCTACGGCAGCACAAGGTGACTTCACTCGAAATGGGCGACTTCATCGATCGTGTGGTTCGAAACTTCATCAAACATCGCAACGAAGGCGAGCGGTTCGCGGAGTGGGCCGTACGAGCTGAAGAGGCTGATCTCCGATGAGTACAAAGCTTGCGGAAAAAGACCTGCGCGCACTGGTCGACAAGGGCGCTGCCGAACTCGACGGTGCCTCGGCACTCGAGCTGCTGCAGTGGACCGAAGACAATTTCGGTGACGACTTCATCGTCGCGTCCAACATGCAGGACGGCGTCCTCGTGCACCTGGCAACGCAGGTGCACCCCGGCGTCGACGTCCTGTTCCTAGAGACCGGCTACCACTTCGCGGAAACCATCGGGACCCGCGATGCGGTCGAGGCCGTCTACGGCGTGAACGTCATCAACGCGCAGGCGAAAGACAGTGTGGCCGAACAGGATCGTCTGCTCGGCAAGGACTTGTTCGCACGCGAGCCCGGTGAATGCTGCCGGTTGCGCAAGGTCGTTCCACTGCAGAACACGCTGAAGAACTACAGCGCGTGGGTTACCGGTATCCGTCGTGTCGAAGCACCGACGCGAGCCAACGCCCCTTTGATTTCTTTCGACGACGCCTTCGGTCTGGTCAAGATCAACCCGATCGCGGCGTGGGACGACGACGAGATGCAGACCTACATCGAGACACATGGGATTCTCGTCAATCCGCTTGTCGAAGAAGGGTATCCGTCCATCGGATGCGCTCCGTGCACCGCTAAGCCCGCCCCGGGCGCCGATCCGCGAAGCGGCCGTTGGGCCGGCCTCGCCAAGACCGAATGTGGGCTTCACGCATCATGACCGCACAAATTCGTACCCTCGCAAATCCCGAGTACGACACCTTGACGGCACTCGAGTCCGAGTCGATCCACATTTTTCGTGAGGTCGCAGGCGAATTCGAGCGTCCCGTCATCCTGTTCTCGGGCGGCAAGGACTCCACCGTTCTGCTGCACCTTGCACTGAAGGCGTTCTGGCCTGCACCGCTGCCGTTCTCGCTGCTGCACGTCGACACCGGGCACAACCTGCCCGAGGTGCTCGACTTCCGCGACGAGATCGTCGAGCGGTACGGCTTGCGTCTGCACGTCGCGAAGGTCGAGGACTACCTCGCCGACGGCCGCCTGACCGAGCGTCCCGACGGGATCCGCAACCCGTTGCAGACGGTGCCCCTCCTCGATGCGATCGCCGAGCACCGCTTCGACGCCGTCTTCGGAGGCGGCCGCCGCGACGAGGAGCGCTCACGCGCGAAGGAGCGAATCTTCTCGCTGCGCAACGGTTTCGGGCAGTGGGACCCCAAGCGTCAGCGTCCCGAGCTGTGGAACCTCTACAACGGCAAGCATGCACCCGGTGAGCACGTGCGGGTGTTCCCGTTGAGCAACTGGACCGAACTCGACATCTGGCGCTACATCGCTCGCGACGACATCGCGCTCGCAAGCATCTACTACGCCCATCAGCGTCCGGTGTACCAGCGCGACGGCATGTGGATGACACCAGGATCGTGGGGCGGTCCAGCCGACAACGAACTGCTGGAAACGCTTTCGGTGCGTTACCGCACCGTCGGGGATGGATCGTCGACCGGCGCAATCCTGTCCGACGCGACCGACAACCAAGCGATTCTTGCCGAAGTGGCGGCGTCGCGTTTGACAGAGCGCGGTGCTACTCGCGGCGACGACCGAGTGTCGGAAGCCGCCATGGAAGACCGCAAACGTGAGGGCTATTTCTGATCATGAGCGACCTTTTGAGACTTGCGACCGCAGGCAGCGTCGACGACGGTAAATCCACCCTCGTCGGTCGGCTGCTGTACGACACGAAATCGGTTCTCGCAGACCAGATCGATGCGGTGACCCGCGCGTCCGTCGACAAGGGTCTCGCGACGCCGGACCTGTCACTGCTCGTCGACGGCCTCCGCGCCGAGCGCGAGCAGGGCATCACCATCGACGTTGCCTACCGCTACTTCGCAACACCGACCCGATCGTTCGTCCTCGCGGATACGCCGGGTCACGTGCAGTACACCCGCAACACGGTGTCCGGCGCCTCGACAGCGCAGCTCGTGATCCTGCTCGTCGACGCGCGTAAGGGCGTCATCGAACAAACCCGTCGCCACGCCGCTGTTCTTGCTCTGCTCGGTGTTCCGAAACTTGTTCTCGCAGTCAACAAAATCGATCTGGTCGACGATCCGGCTGCAGTGTTCGCCGAGATCTCGTCGGAGTTCAATTCGCTGACCTCGACCTTGGGTTGGGCGACCGAAGACGTCACGGAGATTCCGGTATCGGCGCTGCACGGTGACAACATCGCGTCGCGCTCTAGCAACACCCCGTACTACGACGGTCCCTCGTTGATCGAGCATCTCGAATCGGTCCCCGTCGATGCCGACAGCGCTGGGCGCCACTCGATCGGCCTGCGCTTTCCCGTGCAGTACGTGATCCGGCCGCGGACCGCCGACTACCCCGACTACCGCGGCTACGCAGGCCAGGTTGCGGCAGGAACAGTTGCTCCCGGCGACGAGGTCGTCGTACTGCCATCGGGCATTAGGACGACGGTCGAGCGGATCGATACCGCAGACGGCGAGCTGCCGCTCGCGCAGGCGGGTCGCAGCGTGACCCTCGTCCTCGCCGACGACGTCGACATCTCACGTGGCGACACCATCGCCTCCCCCGTCGACGCACCGGAACCGCTCGCCGATTTCGACGCGACCGTGTGCTGGCTCGCCGAGAAGCCGCTTCGTCCCGGCGCTCGTCTGTTACTCAAGCACGGAACGCGCACGACGCAGGCCATTGTCGGCACTCTGGTCGAACGCTTCGACGAGCAGAAGCTCGTCGCTGCGCCGAGCCCGGAGACTTTGGAGCTCAACGACATCGGCCGGATCTCGATACGCGTCGCCGAGCCTCTCGTTGCCGACGACTACGGCGTCAACCGGCACACCGGCAGCTTCCTGCTGATCGACCCGGCAGGAGGAAACACCCTCGCTGCGGGCCTCGTCGGTGATGTGCTCAGCGCCGTCGAGGTCGGCGACAAAGTTTGAGCCACGATGTCTGACGCGACGGTCCCGCTCATTGCGGTTGCTCATGGGAGCCGCGATCCTCGGTCCGCGGCGACGATGTCCGCGGTCGTCGCGCAGCTTCGGACCACGCGACCGGACCTCGACGCCAGGCTGTGCTTCCTCGATCTGAATGCGCCGTCCGTCGACCGATCTATCGATGCAGTCGCCGCCGACGGGCACACCGGCGCGGTCGTAGTGCCCCTGCTGCTCGGCAGTGCTTTTCATGCCCGAGTCGATCTCCCCGCGCTCGTTGCCGCGGCACATTCGCGGCATCCGCAACTTCGGTTGGCGCAGGCGGACGTGCTCGGTGCCGACCCGCGCTTGGTGTCGGCGCTGCGCGCGCGTGTTCTCGACACCGGCCTCACCGAGGACGACGACAAGCTCGGGGTCGTTGTCGCTGCCGTTGGGTCGTCCTCGGCTGCAGCGAATCGTCGAACCGAAGCGCTCGCCCGTGACCTCGTGACGGGCACACGGTGGGCCGCCGAGACCGGTTTCGCCACCTCCTCCGATGACCGGTCCGTGGCAGCAGCAGCGCACCGGCTGCGGACTCGAGGGGCACGCCATATCGTCGTCGCGCCGTGGTTCCTGGCTCACGGCCTGCTCACCGACCGCGTGGAGTCGGCCTTGCGTGGCACGCCGATGACCGAGCCGATCGGCTCGCATTCGAAACTGATCGAGGTTGTCGTCGACCGCTACGAGCACGCTGCCGCGCGGTTGAACAGGAAATTTTCGCTCTCTGCGTGATTGTTGGACATCCGACCTATCGATGCGGAAACGATTCGGTTTTGGACCACCTCCGACTCACGCCTATGCGCAATTAGCAAGAGAAACAAACCACAGGTACGTGTTGGCGTCCTTTACCGCACGCCAGTACTTCAATGTACGAAATTGCATTACGGCGCAGTCGGCACACACGCAATAATAGAAACTCCGATAATTTTTCCTGCCATAATCAAGCGGGCAAACCTCGGCAATCGACTAACCAACCGACTTTCGATCCGCATGCCGTTTCTCCGTCCAGAATCGAGAACTGTTGCATAGCAATCTGTTTAGCCTCCTACACGTGCCGAGACGGTAGGTCGAGAACCTACTTCGAATACTACCCAGTGCTGGTAAGACAACCTTCGTTATTCAATTACCGGACCCACAAAAACGAGCGATGTTTAGCGACGGCATAAATGAGGTAAATTCCCCAACGACCAGATCTGTGCCCATATTCAGACAAAGCCACTCGACGTTCAACGATGACGTAGTCGATCGATGCCCGACACATAGGTCGACACATTTGCCAGCAACAGGAGTGACATCTATGACGCTCGAACCCGGGGCCGCTTCAGCGCACCACACGCCAACCCCTCCCATGGAGGGGCCACGTCGACGTGAAAACGCAGGCGGACGCCGCCCGAGGCCTGTCCGTCGCGGTCGCACCCGTACCGTCACCCTGCCGCAACTGCTTGCATCCGCTGTCGAAACAGATCCAGCAGCAATCGCGCTCTCTATGGCGGGGCGCAACGTCTCCTACGCCGAACTCGATCGCTGGTCTTCGCGTCTCGCTCGTGTCCTCATCGAGCGTGGGGTCGGGCCCGAGAACCTCGTTGCGATCGGCATCCCGCGGTCGATCGAATCCGTCGTCGCGGTGTGGGCCGTGGCCAAGTCGGGCGCCGGATTTGTACCGGTCGACCCGAACTACCCGGCCGAGCGGGTCGCGCACATGGTCGAAGATTCCCGCGTCCGCGTCGGTGTGACCGTCGAGGCGAGCCTCGACTCACTGCCTGCCGGTGTCGGCTGGCTGGTTCTCGACGACCCGGCGTTGGAAGCAGAACTGGCAACCATGTCGGCCGAAGCCGTCTCCTACAGCGACCGACTCGCGCCGCTTCGTGCCGAGCATCCCGCGTACGTCATCTACACCTCGGGTTCGACCGGTAAGCCGAAAGGCGTCACCGTCACGCACGCGGGTCTTGCGACGTTCTGCGACGAGCAGCGCGAACGCTACGGCGTCACGGCTGCCGACCGAACCCTGCACTTCGCGTCACCGTCCTTCGACGCCTCGATGTTGGAACTCCTCCTCGCGGTCGGCGCCGGCGCGACGATGATCATCGTCGGGACCGACGTCTACGGCGGCACCGAACTCGCCGACCTGCTACGTCGGGAACGAGTGACCCACGCATTCATCACACCTGCGGCACTGGCGTCGGTGGACCCGACCGGCCTGGACGACCTCCGAGTCGTCATCGCGGGCGGCGAAGCGTGCCCACCGGAACTCGTCGCACGCTGGTCGGTCCCGATCGGCGCGCAGGCGACGCCGGCGGACAACAAACCAAGGGCCTTCCACAACGGCTACGGACCCACCGAGACCACGATCATGAGCAACATCAGCAGTCCGCTGCGCCCCGGCGAGGCGATCACGATCGGATCCGCCATCAGGGAGATGCGAGCGAGCGTTCTCGATGCTCGCCTGCATCCGGTGCCGGTCGGCGTCGCGGGCGAGCTGTACCTGTCGGGGGTTCAGCTCGCTCGCGGTTACCACGCACGACCGGGACTCACCGCGCAGCGGTTCGTCGCCAATCCGTTCGGCAACCCCGGTGACCGTCTGTACCGCACCGGCGACATCGTGCGGCAGACCGAATCGGGCGAACTCGAATACCTCGGACGCAACGACCATCAGGTCAAGGTGCGCGGCTTCCGGATCGAACTCGGCGAGATCGATACCGCACTCACCGCCCATCCCAGTGTGCAATTCGCCGTCACACGCGCGTGGGCACAGCAGGACCGTGCCGACAGTGCGGTCGGCGCAACAATTCTCGCGTCGTACGTACTTGCCTCCGATGGCGCCGAAGTCGACCCGGCCAAGTTGGCAGATTTCGTCGCTCGCACGCTTCCTGCCCATATGGTCCCCGCAGCGATCTTGGTCCTCGACAGCATTCCGCTGACGCCGGTCGGGAAACTCGATCGAACTGCCTTGCCCCGACCGGCATTCGAGCAGCGCAGGTACCACGCCCCGCAGTCACCGCTCGAGGAACTTGTCGCGACGATCTTCGGCCAGGTACTCGGCAGCGACCGGGTCGGGCGCGACGACGACTTCTTCGAACTCGGCGGCAACTCCCTCAACGCAACACAGGTTGCGACCAGGCTGGGGTCTGCGCTCGGCACCTCCATTCCCGCACGTGTGCTGTTCGAAGCACCGACCGTGACGGCGATGGCAGCAGCGGTCGCACCGCTGAAGTCCGGCGGGACACCACAGCTGACCGCCCGCACGAGGCCCGACCGCCTGCCACTTTCCTATGCGCAGCAACGGTATTGGTTCCTGAACCAGTTCGACACAGCATCGGCGGTCGACAACATCCCGATCGCGTTGCGCATCACCGGCCAACTGGACATCGAGGCATTCCGGGCTGCCGTTGCCGACGTGGTCGCGCGCCACGAATCGCTCCGCACCTACTATCCCGGTGACGACTCCGGTCCCTACCAGGTCATAGTGCCTGCGGCAGAAGCTGTTCCGACGATCGAGGTCGAAGATGTTCCGGAAGCCGACCTGACAGCCCGGTTGCTCACGGTCGCAGGGCACAGCTTCGACGTGTCGATGCACATACCGCTGCAGGTCAACGTGTTTCGCGTCGGTGCAGATCATGTCGCCGCATTCGTCGTGCATCACATCGCCGCCGACGGCTCGTCGATCGCCCCGTTCGCGAACGACCTCGCGGTCGCATACGCCTTCCGGGCGCAGAACACGGCCCCGCAGTGGACGCCGCTGAGCATTCAGTACGCGGACTACGCACTCTGGCAACGAGAAGCTCTCGGAGCAGACGACGATCCCGATTCGCTGACCACCCGGCAGATCGAGTACTGGAAGTCCGCGCTCGCGGACCTGCCGCAACAGCTCGACCTGCCGTCCGATCGACCGCGCGGGACCAGGCAATCGTTCCGCGGAGCAGCCGTTCGGTTCTCGTTGGACGACGAGCTACACCGGCAACTACTCACGCTCGCAAAGGGTTCGGGCGCAACCCTCTTCATGGTTATGCATTCGGCCTTCGCCGTTCTGCTTGCGCGGATGTCCGGCGTCGACGACGTTGCGGTAGGCACACCCATCGCAGGTCGTGGCGAAGAAGCGCTCGACGAGCTGATCGGCATGTTCGTCAACACCCTGGTTCTGCGGACCGTCGTCGACGGGGGTGAGAGTTTCGACGATCTCCTCGCACGGGTTCGAGAAACCGATCTCCAGGCATATGCCCACGCCGACGTTCCGTTCGAGCGACTCGTCGAGGCACTCAAGCCGGCTCGAAGCACCAACCGCAATCCGCTGTATCAGATCGGCTTCTCGTTCCAGAACTTCGCTGTGAAGAGCGTCGAACTCCCCGGTCTTGCGGTCGCGCCGATCGACCTCGATGCACATCTCGCGAAGACGGACCTGCAACTCACCGTCGCCGACCTGCACGACGCGGCCGGCGAACCCAGTTCCATCGAACTCGAATTCTCCTACGCCACAGACCTGTTCGACGAGAGCACAGTCGTCGAGTTCGGCGAACGCTACCGACGTATTCTCGCAGCGGTAGTGGCCGACGCCGGCGCACCGGTCGGGCACATCGACCTCATGGACGACACCGAACGCCACCGCTCGCTGGTCGAATGGAACAGCACCGAACGTGCGACCGATCGCTCGGCGACGCTGGTCACACTGTTGGACGATCAGGTTGCGGCAACACCGAATGCTGTTGCGGTGGTGGCGGATACCGTCGATGCAGAACCGCGAACGCTCACCTACTCCGAACTCGATCGCAAGGTCAATTCACTCGCCAGATATCTCATCGAGATCGGCGTCGGCCCGGAGTCGACCGTCGGCCTCGCGCTCGGCCGCGGCGAGGAACTCGTCGTCGCCATGTACGCCGTGACCAAAGCAGGTGGCGCGTACGTCCCACTCGCCACCGACCAGCCGCGCCAACGAATCGACTACCAGCTCGCAACCGTCGAACCGGTCTGCGTGCTCACCACCTCGGCCGACGACTTCGCTCCCCCGAGCGGGATTCGTACGGTCCTCCTCGATCTACTCGACACCTCGGCCTACGCCGACAGCCCCGTCCTCGACGTCGACCGCATCGGCACGCTCGGACCGGAATCCCTTGCCTACGTGGTGTTCACGTCGGGGTCGACAGGTCGACCCAAGGGCGTCGCGATCTCCCACGGAGCAATCGTCAACCAGTTGCAGTGGAAGCGCGCGGAGTACGAACTCGACTCCTCCGATGCGGTTCTCGTCAAAACCGCTGCCACCTTCGATCTTTCGGTGTGGGAATACTGGTCCGCGATCACCTCGGGTGGCCGGATGGTGCTCGCAGCCCAAGGGATGCAACGGGATCCGTCCTACCTCAACGCGGTGATCGATCGTCACCACATCACCGTGCTGCATGCCGTACCCACCATGCTCGACGCATTGCTGATCGACTCCGACGGCCTGCTCTCCTCGTCGCTGCGCAACGTCCTCGTCATCGGCGAAACGATGCCTGCCGCTCTCGCGCAACGCTTCCGGGCGCGCAACGACGGAACCCTCGTCAACCTGTACGGACCGACCGAAGCCGCGGTGTCGGTCACTTCGCACATCGTGTCGGACACCGACGACACCGCCGTTCCGATCGGCGCTCCCGAGTGGAACACCCAGGTGTTCGTCCTCGACTCGCGGCTCAATCCCGTTCCGGCAGGCGTCGCGGGCGAGCTCTACCTCGGCGGTAGCCAGCTCGCGCGCGGCTACTACGGCCGCCCGTTCCTGACCGCGGAACGGTACGTCGCAAACCCCTACGGACCTGCAGGCAGTCGCCTGTATCGGACCGGCGACGTCGTATCGTGGTCGAGCGCAGGCGAACTGGAATACGTCGGTCGCTCGGACTGCCAGGTGAAGGTGCACGGATTCCGCATCGAGCTCGGCGAGATCGAACAGACGTTGCTGCGCTTGACAGACGTGGCGCAGGTCGCCGTCGTCACCCACCACACGGAGCGTTCGGGCGATCAGCTCGTCGGGTACGTCGTGCCGACAGCGGGCTCGAGCATCGAGGCGTCAGGCCTGCGGTCGCGGCTCGCACGTGAACTCCCGCCGCACATGGTGCCGTCCGCATCGGTCATTCTCGACGAACTCCCGTTGACCGCACACGGCAAACTCGATCGCAACGCACTACCGGCGCCGGGTGTGCAGACGACGCCGTATCGCGCGCCGCAGACCCTCGTAGAGCAAACCGTCGCAGCGGTTTTCGCCGAACTGCTCGGTCGCGAGCAGGTCGGTCTCGACGACGACTTCTTCGAACTCGGCGGGCACTCGCTGTTGGCCGCTCAGGCGCGCCGGCGGCTCAGCCGCGCCCTCGGGACCGAAGTCGCGTTGCAGTGGTTCTTCAGCCACCGCACGGTCGGCGATCTTGCTGCGCGCGTCTGCGACTGGCAGGGTGCCGACGACGATGCCGCCATGCTTCGGATCGTCGTCCCGTTGGGACAGCCGTCGAACCGGCCACCGCTGTTCTGCATCCACCCGATCAGCGGACTCGCGTGGGCATACGCGGGCCTCGTTCCCTACGTGGGGCGAACCCACCAGGTCTACGGTCTGCAATCCCCCGCGATCCTCGAGGCCAGTGCGTCGACCACCTCGATCGACGCGCTCGCGGCTCGCTACGTCACCGAGATTCGACGCATCCAACCGCGTGGGCCCTATCAGCTGATGGGCTGGTCGCTCGGTGGTGTCATCGCACACGCGATCGCAGCCAAGCTGCAGGCCGCAGGTGCCGAGGTCGCATCGTTGACGTTGGTCGACTCGGTGCGGGAGACCGATCCCGAGGTCGTCCGCGCCGACGTCGCTGCCACGGCACGACAGTTCGGCGTCACCATCGAGCAGGCAGGGACCGACGTCGAGGAACTCGGCGGTCTCGAGTCCGGTCAGGTTCGACGGCTACTGAGTTGCGCGCTCGACTCCGCCGTGGCGATGGCCCATCACAGGCCCGCCCGTTTCGACGGCGATGTCACCTTCTTCAGCGCTGCCCGCGATCACCCGACCGCTGCCGACGCCGCTGCCACCTGGCAGCCGTACGTCGCAGGCCGCATCACCAACATCGACGTTCCCGTGCGGCACGGCGAAATGATGACACCGGCCGCGCTCGAAGTACTAGGCCCGGTCCTTGCCGACGCCTTGACAGCTGCCGTTGCCGCGCAGCGAGTCGTGGTCTGATACCGCGTCAGCTTTCGAGCTGACCTGCGAAATCGGGCCTGTGGTCGAGTAATTCGACTGCAGGCCCGATTGTCTACTCAGTCAGGAGTTGTCACTTCGACAGCGACAACGTTTCGTCGGGCGCCGAATCGCCGGCGGCGTCGGCTACCCGCTCTGGCAACTTCGGAATACGAGTCGCCCGTGCGTAGACCGTCTCGCCGTCGCGCAGACCCAAGGCCTCGCTGTCGCCGCGCGTCACCTGCGCGGAGAACAGATCGCCCGTCGCTTCGTTACGTAGCTCGACACGGACTTCGAATCCCAGATAGACGACTCGCTCGACCGTCGCACGGGTGACACCTGCCGAATGTTGCGTACCTTCGTGCTCGACCAGTGCCATGCTCGGATCCCGGCCGAGACGAATGTCGTGCGGACGGACCAGGTGCCCATTGAGCTTCGCGACCTCGCCGAGGAACGACATGACGAACTCGTTGGCGGGACGGTCGTAGAGGTCCTCCGGTGTGCCGACCTGTTCGATCCGCCCTTTGTTCAGCACGGCGATCCGGTCGGCGACGTCGAGCGCCTCCTGTTGATCGTGTGTAACCAGCACCGTGGTGACGTGCACTTCCTCGTGCAGTCGGCGCAGCCATGTCCTCAGGTCGGCTCGGACTTTCGCGTCGAGCGCACCGAACGGCTCGTCGAGCAGCAGGACCTGCGGATCGACGGCGAGCGCACGGGCCAGCGCCATCCGCTGCCGCTGTCCGCCTGAAAGCTGCGCTGGATAGCGGTGCTGAAATCCGGCCAGGCCGACGATCTTCAGCAGTTCGTCGACCCGCTTGTTGACCTCGTTCTTCGGGCGCTTGCGAATCTTGAGGCCGAAGGCCACGTTGTCGCGCACCGTCATGTGCTTGAACGCCGCGTAGTGCTGGAAGACGAAGCCGATGTCGCGCTTCTGCGGCGGCACCCGAGTGACGTCCTTGTCGGCGATGATCACGACACCGCTGTCGAGCGACTCGAGACCGGCGATCGAGCGCAACAGCGTCGACTTGCCGGAACCGGACGGTCCGAGCAGGGCGGTCAGCGAGCCGGACGGGATATCCAACGTCACGTCGTCGAGTGCCGCAAAGCTCCCGTAGTGCTTGTTCGCACCGGTAACGGTGATCATTTGGTACTCCTCTTGCGGTCCAAGGCGGTCATCGCCAACAGCACTATCAACGCGATTCCCATCAGCAACGTCGCCGCCGAGTAGGCGCCGAAGGTGTTGTGGTCGTCGATGTAGCGCGAGTGCACGAGCAACGTCAACGTTTGCGAGACGCCGGGGAAGCCCGACGACACCATGATGACAGCGCCGAACTCACCCAGCGAGCGTGCGACGGTCAGCACGACGCCGTAGGTCAGGCCCCACCGAATGGCGGGCAGGGTGATACGCCAGAAGGTCTGCCAGGTATTGGCACCGAGCGTTGCCGCTGCCTGCTCCTGATCGTCGCCGATCTCGTGCAGGACCGGTTCGACCTCGCGAACGACGAACGGCAACGTGACGAAGATCGTCGCGATCACCATTCCTGGCAAGCCGAAGATCACCTTGAACCCGAGGCTTTCGATGCCTCCGAACCAGCCGTTCACACCCCACAGCAGGATCAGCGATACGCCGACGACGATGGGCGACACTGCGAACGGCAGGTCGACGATCCCCTGCACGATTCCTCGCCCTGGGAATCGACCGCGGACGAGCGCCAACGCCGTCACGATCCCGAAGACGACGTTGATCGGAACGACGATCGCCACGATCAGCAGCGACAGGTTGAACGCGGAAATGGCGGCAGGCGTGCTGATCGAGTCGATGAACGCACCGATACCGCGCTCGAACGTCCGAAACAGGATCAGGCCGATCGGCAACAGCAGCAGGATGAACAGATATCCGAGCGCGATGACGCGCATCGTGATGCGAGATTTCGTGGAGATGTTCACGGTGCCGCCTGTTCTTTCCGAAGGCTCCGCTCGGCGAACACCCGCAGCAGCAACAGTGTGACGAATGCGACCGCGAGCAACGCGACCGATTCAGCAGCGGCGTTCAACGGTCGGTCGATCTCGATCTGCTGCTGAATGTGCTGCGACGTCACCTGGGTCAGTCGCGGGATGTTGCCACCGATCAGGACAACCGATCCGTACTCGCCGATAGCGCGCGCAAACGCGAGACCGGCGCCGCTGATGATGGCAGGCGCCAAGGTCGGCAACAGCACCTTGCGGAAGGTCGTCCAGTTGTCGGCGCCGAGCGACGCCGCCGCCTCTTCGACTTCCCGGTCGGCTTCGATCAGCACGGGCTGGACGGACCGAACGACGAAGGGCAGCGTCACGAAGGTCAATGCGACGACAAGACCGGGCTTGGTCGCATTCAGATGAATGTCGATCGGACTTTCCGGACCGTAGAGCGAAAGCAGCACGATGCTCGCCACGATCGTCGGCAGCGCGAACGGTAAGTCGATGAGCGCGTTGACAATTCGCTTACCCGGGAACTCGTCGCGCACCAGCACCCAAGCGATGAGTGTGCCCATCACGACGTTGATCAGCGCCACGACGATCGAGACACCGATCGTGACCCGCAGCGCAGCAAGAGCGACGGGAGCGGTGACCGCGTCCCAGAATCCGCCGATGCCCTCTTCGAACGACGTCACCGTCAACGCCGCGAGCGGCAACAGGACGATGACGCTGAGCCACAACATCGCGACCGCGATGCCGAGGGGTCCGACGGTGCCGGTCACCTTGAACAAGACGCGGCGCGGTTTCCCGCCGCCGGGTGACCCGGGAGATTTGATGACGGCGGGGCCGGAGCCCGGCGCGTTCGCGCCGGACTCCGTCGCCGTTCGATCGATGTTTGTCACAGCTGATCCCGTGCTACAGCCGACCGACTACTTCGTCGCCGCGTCGTAGATCACGGCGATCGAACCGGTGTCCTTGGCGAACAGCTCCGTGTCGACCGTCTTCCAGCCACCGAGATCGGCGATCGTCCAGAGCTTCTCCGGGGTCGGGAAGTCTGCGGCGAATTCTTCCGCGACGGCCGGATCGACCGGGCGGAATCCTGCCTGTGCCCACGCCTGCTGGCCTTCCTTGGTGTAGAGGAAGTCCTTGAACGCCTTGGCCTTTTCGAGGTTCTTGCTGGTCTTGATGACAGCGACCGGATTCTCGATCTTGAAGGTCGTTGCCGGCGTCACGTGCTCGACGGGATCGCCGTTGCGCTCGGCGAAAAGTGCTTCGTTCTCGTAGCTGAGCAGCACGTCGCCCGTCCCCTGCAGGAACGTCTCGGTCGCTTCACGACCCGACTTCGGCTGCACCTTGACGTGCTCGCCGACCAGCTTGGACAGGTAGTCCAGGCCTGCCTGCGGGTTCTTGCCACCTTCGCTCTTGTCCGCGTACGGGGCGAGCAGGTTCCACTTGGCCGAGCCCGAGCTGAACGGGTTCGGGGTGACCACCTCGAGGCCGGGCTGCAGCAGGTCGTCCCACGTCTTGATGTTCTTCGGGTTGCCCTTGCGAACGACGATCGTCACAACCGATCCGAACGGAACACCCTTGTTGGCGTCTTCGTTCCAATTCGCCTCGACGAGCCCTGCGTCGACGAGCCTGGTGACGTCGGGTTCGACCGAGAAGTTCACGACGTCCGCCTCGGCGCCGTCCTTCACCTTGCGGGACTGGTCCCCGGAGGCACCGTAGGACTGCTGGAACGTCACGTTCTTGCCCTCTTCGGTGGCGTTGAAGGCCGGGATGACCTTGTCGAAGCCAACCTTCGGCACCGCGTAGGCGAAGAGGTTGATGGTGCCACCGCTGCCGTCGCCCGAACCACCGTCGGCGCCGACCGTGTCACTGGCACCGCCGCTGCACGCAGTGAGGGCGACCGCACCGATCGTTGCCAGAGCGGTAGCGAAGTAACGAGAACTGCGTCTCATGGAAATTGAGCCTTTCATAGCCGTTTCGTTGGAGCCGAATTCATTGGAGCTGATTCAAAAAGGACTGGTGTGCGAAGTGCCCCGAACGGGCACGGCGCAGGTTGCCGCACATGTGCGCACGCAAAACTGGGCGAAGTCAGAGCAGGCGCGGGAATGGATTCACCGGCCGAGGCGCGCGACGCGGAAGGGTCAGCGACAGTCGACGTCAGCGACTGCAAGCATGCCGATAGCGATCAACGCCAAACGATGGCGGACCTTACCTACGACGTCAGCAGACACGCGGCAGACTTTAGCAGAGCACGGTCGACGCCTCGAATCGACGAGCTAGGCTGGGATTCGGTGCATGCCGGGGTATGTCGGGGGTCACAACGACGGGGGAAACATGGCTGAGAGTCCTGATCGGACGCGGACGCGGTTGCCGGGAATCAGCTCGCGCGCGTGGGAGCATCCCGCGGATCGGACCGCGTTGGTGACGCTGAGGTCGCTTTCGGGTTTCGACACCGTCCTCAAAACCCTGTCCGGGTTGTTCAGGGAGCGTCAGCATCGCCTGATGTATCTGGCGACGTCGGTTCGAGTCGATGCTCGGCAATTCAGAAGCATCCACGACCTGCGTGAAGACTGTGTCTCGATACTGGACGCGAGCACGACACCGGAATTTTTCGTACTGCAAGACCCGCAGCCGAATGCGTTCACCATCGGGATGGACACGCCGTTCGTCGTGCTCACGACCGGGATGATCGACCTGATGGACTACGAGGAGCTTCGGTTCGTCGTCGGTCACGAACTGGGCCATGCCCTTTCGGGGCATGCCGTTTACCGGACCGTCCTGCTTCACCTGATGCGCCTTGCAGGCAGTATCGGGTGGATGCCGGTGGGCGGCTGGGCTTTACGCGCCATCGTGGCAGCGCTGATGGAGTGGAGTCGCAAGTCCGAGCTGTCAGGCGACCGCGCCGGTCTGCTCTGCAGCCAGGATCCCGACGCTGCTATCCGTGTCCAGATGAAACTTGCGGGCGGACCACGGCTCGCATCGATGAACACAGTCGCATTCCTGGAACAGGCCGCCGAATACGAGGCGTCCGGCGATCTGCGCGACGGCGTCCTCAAACTGCTCAATCTCGAGCTGCAGACCCACCCGTTCTCGGTGTTGCGGGCAGCTGAATTGCGGAAGTGGGTGAAGAGCGGCGAATACCGCCGCATTCTCGAGGGCGACTACCCACTGCGAGCCGACGACAAGTCAGCCTCGATCGGCGACGAGATTCGTGGTGCGGCGCGCAGCTACAAGGAGTCGTTCGATCAGTCGGAAGACCCGCTGATCCGCACGGTCCGCGACGTCGGTCGCGATTTCGGCACAGCAGCTCAGACGGTCGGCGACGGTATCAACGACGTCGTGTCGAACATCTCGAGCAAGCTAGCCGACTGGCGCGTCAATCGGGATCGTAACGACGACAACTGAGCTATCGCGTCAACAGCCAGGCGACTATCACCAGAAGCAAAAGGGCCATCAGGGCCAAGGTCACACGTGAGCGCGGCATCACTGATCCGAGCCACGGCCGAGGACACGGAGCAGAGCGTCGAGCCCACGATCCAGTCCGGTTGCGATTGCCAAGGCCAGCGGAACAGTCAACACCATCACCAAGATGAACTGCGGGATGAAGGGCAACCCCGCAATCCACAGTTCGAATTCGTCCCACCAACCAGCAATACGATCCACGCCGTCAGCCTATCGTTCACCGCACCCGGCACCGACCGCACCGACTTTTAACGACGTGTAAACGCGTTTCGCGCCAGGCGACGGACATCCGTCGGCGATGATGTGCGAATGGCGCCAACAGACGAGCCCTCCGAGACCGAATCCCTGGCTCATCCGGGTGATTTGTCCCTTTCCGTAGGTAGCAACGGTGCTGCGGCCAGCGGCCTGGAATCCGAGGGCAAGGCACTTGCTCTCATTCCGCCGCACCGCAGTACATTCCCGCCGATCGACGACTACGCGTTCCTGTCCGACTGCGAAGTCACCTGCTTGATCGCGCGCAACGGCGCTGTCGAGTGGATGTGTGTGCCACGCCCGGACTCCCCCAGCGTCTTCGGTGCCGTGCTCGACCGCAGCGCAGGACATTTCCGGATCGGGCCGTACGGGCAGAACGTGCCTGCGGCCCGCCGGTATCTGCCCGGCGGTCTGATCGTCGAGACGACGTGGCAGACCGAGACCGGCTGGCTGATCGTTCGTGACGCGCTCGTCCTCGGTCCCTGGCACAACACCGACGAACGATCGAAGACGCACAAGCGCACACCGATGGACTGGGATGCCGAACACATCCTGCTGCGCACGGTGAAGTGCGTGAGCGGTGTCGTCGAACTCGAGATGAGCTGCGAGCCTGCTTTCGACTACCACCGACTGCCCGCCAACTGGGAGTACACCGGCAAGGTCTACGAAGAAGCGACTGCAACCTGCGAAGTGAGCGCGGAAGGCGATCACCCGACGTTGCGTTTGACGACGGACCTTCGCATCGGTCTGGAAGGCCGCGAAGCCCGCGCCCGCACCCGCATGGTGGAAGGCGATAACGTCTACGTCGCATTGTCGTGGTCCGACCTGCCTGCGCCGCAGTCTTTCGCGGAAGCAGAAAAGAAGATGTGGCAGACGGCCGAGTGTTGGCGACAGTGGATCACCATCGGCCGGTTCCCCGATCACCCGTGGCGCGGTTATCTGCAACGCAGCGCTCTCACCCTCAAGGGCCTCACCTACGCCCCAACCGGCGCCCTGCTCGCCGCTTCGACGACCTCGTTGCCCGAAACCCCGGGCGGCGAACGTAACTGGGACTACAGATACGCGTGGGTCCGCGATTCGACCTTCGCTCTGTGGGGTCTCTACACCCTCGGCCTCGACCGCGAGGCCAACGACTTCTTCGCCTTCATCTCCGACGTCAGCCAGGGCAGCAACGGCGACCTCAACCCGCTGCAGGTCATGTACGGCGTCGGCGGCGAACGGACGCTCCACGAAGAGGAGCTAGGTCATCTGTCCGGATACGACGGCGCCAAGCCCGTCCGGATAGGAAACGGTGCCTTCGACCAGGAACAGCACGACATCTGGGGAACCATGCTCGACTCGGTGTACCTGCACGTGCGGTCGAAGGAACAGGTGCCGGAGACCCTGTGGCCATTGCTCAAGCGTCAGGTCGAAGAAGCTGTCAAGCATTGGCGCGAACCCGACCGCGGTATCTGGGAGGTCCGCGGCGAACCGCAGCACTTCACGTCGTCGAAAGTCATGTGCTGGGTAGCACTGGATCGTGGCGCCAAGTTGGCCGTACTCCATGGTGAGAAGAAGTACGCCGAGCAATGGGCGGAACTGGCCGAGGAGATCAAAGCCGACATCCTCGAAAACGGCGTCGACTCCCGCGGAGTCTTCACCCAGTCCTACGGCAGCGAATCCCTCGACGCATCGTTGCTGCTCGTACCGCTGCTTCGATTCCTGCCCGCGACCGACAAACGAGTCAGAGCGACGGTTATCGCAATCGCCGACGAACTGACCGAGGACGGACTCGTTCTGCGCTACCGAGTCGAGACGACAGACGACGGACTATCCGGCGAAGAGGGCACGTTCACGATCTGCTCGTTCTGGCTGGTATCCGCACTGGTCGAGATCGGTGAACTCGACAGAGCGAGACGACTCTGCGAGCGATTGCTCGGTTACGCAAGTCCGCTCAAGCTCTACGCGGAAGAGATCGACACCAAGACAGGCCGTCATCTCGGCAACTTCCCGCAGGCCTTCACACACCTGGCGCTCATCAACGCTGTTGTGCACGTGATTCGGGCCGAGGAAGCCGACCGGAGTGGCCAGTTCAAGCCTGCGCACTCGACGTAGGCGTTCGAAACAAGCAGTGGCGGCGCCCATCGGGCGCCGCCACTGTTCTTCGTTTGTGGAAGTCGGGTTGAACCGGTCAGCCTGCGAGGAGGTGGACCTCTGCGAGTTCGACCTGCGGCGCTGGTGGCAGCGGCGAACCGATGATCTTCATACGGAGCGAGTGGCGGAACTCGGTGAGCACGCCGACCGCGCGGTCGAGTTGCTCACGCGCAACGAACGCCGGCGTCAACATCCACTCGACAAGGTCGACCATCCGCTGCACCGACTCGACGACAGCGTGAACTTCACGCCGCGTGTTGCCGATACCGGCAACCTCACGACGGCAATCGACGATCAGCTGGTCGAGACGATCGGGGGTGACGTCGAGACGGTCGACGATATCGGCGATGTCGTCGAGAATCTGGGTCGCGGTTGTCGCAAGACCATCGGCCTGCATGATCGCCGAGTCTGCGTGGATTGCTGCCTTCGTCAGTCGACGTAGCCGACCAGGCGTTCCGGTATCTGTCACCACGTGGGAACAGCTCCTCACCCATGCTTGAAAGCGATCATTTGCCAGGTCAATGCTCAGCGATGGATCAACCGCTGCAGCCGACCGCTGCATGGGCCGAAACCTGCTGCGTGACCGGCATATACAACCCGGGCACTGGTTCCGCCCGGATGGTATGCCGAGACAACATAACGCGCCTCGGACACCGATCGTAGTATTTCGGAGTGATTCATTTCACTTCGGCGCGTCGTCCCAGTACAGCGCCCGACGCGACACGCGGAGCGACGAGCGTGTCGATTTCGGCAGCGAACGTTTCTGCCGAAGCAGGAACCACACGTTTGGCCTTGTCACCCTTGACCACATACCGACCGTCGTCGACGAAATCGAACCAATGCGCCCTTCGGCCTGAGGTTGCTCTGGCATCGACGGCGACACCGTCGAAGACACCGATCTCGCCGACACACGTGCGCGGTCTGCGGAAGAAGCGGTCGAGCTGTTCGCGCGAGGTCACCTCGTTTGCCGGTCGCACATAGCTCTCCTCGGCTGCTGCTCCTGCCGATCTTTCCGCGATGAAGGCCCTGCGGTCGCCCGCCGCAGCGGGCGGCAACTCGGCGACGACGCACTGGGCGATGGTGTCTACGCTGCACCGGCGAATGGTCACCTCGCCGCTAGCCGTTTGTGAATCCGGGCGCTGAACCGCAAGCACAGCGGTCCGACCGCTGATGCCCGCGTGGATCCTGATCGGTGTACGCAGTTCGGGGCCGGTAAAGCCGTGGACCTCGACGCGGATCTGTGGTTCGAGCAGCAGTGTCAGTGTGGTGCGAAACAGGCCGTCTGCCTGGACCGCGAGCTGTTTACCTGCATCCAATCGCAGGGCGCGGACCTCCTCGGCGCTGCTGCCCGGCGCGCGAAAGGTGAATGGATACGGCATCCGGTCTCGTCCCAAAGCATGCAGAGCGACCGAGAACTCCAGTGCGCTGAGCTGCCAACCATCCGCGACGATCATGCGCCGAGCACAGGCGGAGACACTTTTTCGATCTTGCCGATCAACTTGTTGCCGTTGTCGACATCGATCAGATACGACGGAATCTTGTGCTCGTCGTCGTCGCCCTTCCCTCTCGTTGCGCCCGGCGCCATGCCGCCCATACCCGGCATACCGTGGCGGCCAGCGGGAACGCCGCTCGGCGTGCTGCTTCTGGTGTCCGGTCCGCCTGCCGAGGTCGGCAATCCTGCGATCGGTGCGGCTGCGAGCGGCACGCCATTGCGATCGCTGTCGCGGGCAGGTCCGGGCGTCGTCGGATTGCCGGTCGATCGGCGATTTCGGTCGGTGGGCGAATCGGTGCGCGTTGTCGCGAGTGGGTCGTCGAGAGTGGTCGGACGTGTACGGCTGGGGTCGTCGGAGGCTGGTCCGGCCGGAACTGCCGAACTAGGGATAACTGAGGGCACAGCGGCTGCCGGGCTGGTCGACGCTGGACCGGTCTGCGTGCCTGTCGGGTCGGGCTGCTCGCTCGGCGTGCCTATCTGGCCGTTGTTCGGGGCGGTCGGCAGGTTCGGCCCACCCGAGGACAGTCCGGAGTTGGTCGTGCTCGATCGATCGCTGCTGTGGCTGATCGCGTAGCCGGCGATGGGGTTCTCCGGCACCGGCAAGACGGGTGTCTGCGAATCGATGACACGCACACCTGGCCGATATTGCGTGATCATCGCCGTTCGGACCTGTTCTTCTAGCTCGGTCTCCCTGTCGTACTGCGTCTTCCATCCGGAATCGCGCTCGAACGGGTTGAACGAGCCTGGATCGGCGGCAGCCGACTGCTGCGGTGGTGGCACGTTCGCCTTCGCCTCGGCAAGCCGTGCTTCGAGTAGGTCCAGACCGTTGGCCGTCATCTGCATAGCCAGCGGCAGATCGGCGAAACCGCTCGAGAAAGCCGCTATCCCCCGCGCGGCCTTCGTCGCCGATGCGCCCTGCCACTTCTCGCCGATTGCAGCTTGGGCAACGGCCGCAAATGTTGTTGCTGCTTCAGCCGAACGGCCCGCCAACGCACGCCACACATCGGCTATGGCATTGACCTCGTTCGACTGAATTCCCCGCACCTGGCTGTAGATCTCGGCGTGCGACATACCTTCGAACGGTTCTTCCGCTTTTATTGCGAGTTCGCTGTCGAAAGCTCCGGTGAATCGCGGCGCAATCGAGCCCCATTCACCGGACAACACGTCGATATCACTCTGGACGAGTCCGTCGATGAATTTGCGATGAATGGGGTCCTGCAGATCGTCGTACGTCATCGGGGACCCTCGACACTCGGCAGCGCGCCGGCGAGGTCGCGGTCCTCTTCGACAAGTCGCGACACCGAATGCGAGACAGTCTCTTGGATGAGCTTCACCACGGTGATGTTCTGCTCGAACCGAGTAACGAGGGCGTCGACCCCACCGACGGCCTTGCGCTCGAACTTTCCAGCCAAAGCCGCCGCGGACGGTAGGTCGCCATAGCCGGTTAGTACATGCTGATTCGTCGCGGTCTGACGCAAACGAGATAGCTCCTCGATGAATGCCTCGCAGGCATCATGCACACTTTTCGCGACGATCGGGTCCAGATTCAACTGGCCAGTAGCGGCCTCATTAGACAGATCTCGCCAGAGTGCCACACCGGGCTCTTCGTCGGGCATTCGGTTCCTCCGAAATTCAAGGTGAAGCGAACTAGTTCGGGAGCACAGAGTTCAGTGCGATTGCGTCGCGAATGACCACATCACAGGGATCTTCCGCCTTTTCCTCGGAAAACATCGTCGCGACTTCAATCATTACGACGCCGCCATTTACTGCGTATCCAATAAAGCAGTCTTCGTCTTGCATTGAGGAGGTCGACTGATACTGCAGAGCATCGCGTGTGCCGATCTTGATATCGCGAAACTTTGTGAAGCTCTTGTTTTCACGCATCTGATCTAGAGACTTATCACCGACGAACACAGTGAGGAAATACCACGGTCCGCTCCACGAGCAGACTTTCCAACCCGGGTATTCCACACCAGCGAGGTCGGCTTCCTCAGTCGCCGGATCCACCCCCATTTGCCGGAGTAGGTCGTCGGAGATCTCCGTACATGGATCGAACAACCCCGCCGGCTCGTCGGGATCGGCCGTCGGCGTGCTCGTCGCTTCGACCGGCTTCCCATCCGTCGTCGATCCACATCCCACGGCACTCAACGACCAAACGACGGCGACCAGCGCCGCAACTGCCCGCGTGGTCACCGTCATTTGTCCCCCTCGACTACTTCGACGTTCAGTCACCCCGATCGGTTCCATCGAAATCGATGCCACCTACCGACCGTTGTTTCGCACCTTCGCACCGGCTGCACTCAACAGTTGCTCCGCTTGCGCCGCCATTGCCCGGATGACGTCCCCGGCTGCACGTTCGGACGTCACCATCCCGGCTGCCTGACCTGCATAGACGACGCCGACGTTCGGGTCGGCAGGGTCGTAGGCATCGACGATGACGTCGTCGTCCACGCCACCGCCGTGGAACTTGTCGGTGAAGTCGTTGGTCAGCGCTCGGCCGAACCAGCGTTCCGGCCATGGCTGGTGGCGGGCCCGGTCGAAGACCGGCGTGTAGACGGTGTCGGCGCTGCCCGCCGCCAGGACCCGCGTACGTGCATAGTCGGGTCCGATGGTCTCCGGGCTCGCGAGCAGGATGGTTCCGACGAGTACACCTTCGCCGCCTGCCGCGAGCACTGCTGCCAGACCTCGTCCCGTCGACACCCCACCGGCCGCGAGCACAGGCAGCGACGTCGACTCCAGAATCTCTTGCAGCAGCGGTAGTGTCGCAACCCGTCCTGTGTGACCGCCCGCCTCGCCGCCCTGCGCGACGATGATGTCGACGCCGGCGCGTTCGGCAATTCGCAGGTCGTCGATCGTATTGACCTGTGCGAGAACAGGAATCCCGGCATCGTGGATCCGCGCAACATAGGGCGCGGGATCGCCGAAGGACAGCGAGATCAGCTTCGGCGTGTACTCGAGCGCTGCGTCGAGAAGCGTCGCGTCGTCGTCGAGCGACCACGTCATCAGGCCGATGCCGACGTCTCCCCCGCCCGCACGTGCAATGGCAACCTCGTCGGCGATCCACTCCGGTGTTGCGTAGCGCGCGGCACCGAGCATCCCGAGGCCGCCTGCCCTCGACACCTCACCCGCGAGTCGGCCACCTGCACGACCGCCCATGGGTGCACCGATGATCGGCAGCTCGATACCAAGACTTTTGGTAAGCCACGTTTCGAGCATCACCGCACCCCCAGCTATTTCTTGGGCTTGTCCGAGTCCGACGACAATGCAGCGACGAAAGCTTCCTGAGGGACCTCGACGCGGCCGATCGTCTTCATCCGCTTCTTGCCCTCCTTCTGCTTCTCGAGCAGCTTGCGCTTACGGCTGATGTCGCCGCCGTAGCACTTGGCAAGAACGTCCTTGCGGATCGCTCGGATGTTCTCGCGAGAGATGATTCGCGAACCGATTGCCGCCTGGATCGGCACCTCGAACTGCTGGCGGGGAATCAGTTCGCGCAGCTTGGACGTCATCTTGTTGCCGTAGGCGGCAGCCGCGTCCTTGTGCACGATCGCGCTGAACGCGTCGACCGCTTCACCCTGCAGCAGGATGTCGACCTTGACCAGCTGCGACGCCTGCTCGCCCGACTCCTCGTAATCGAGGCTGGCGTAGCCACGGGTGCGCGACTTCAGCAGATCGAAGAAGTCGAAGATGATCTCGGCCATCGGGAGCGTGTAGCGCAGCTCGACGCGAGTCTCGGAGAGGTAGTCCATGCCGCCGAGCTCACCGCGACGCTGCTGGCACAGTTCCATGATCGTGCCGATGAACTCGCTCGGCGAGATGATCGTGCACTTGACGACCGGCTCGAAGATGGTGCGTGCCTTGCCTTCCGGCCAGTACGAGGGGTTGGTGACGACGTGTTCGCTGCCGTCCTCCAACTCGACGCGGTAGACGACGTTCGGCGCGGTCGAGATCAGTTCGAGGTCGAATTCGCGCTGCAGGCGTTCGCGGGTGATCTCCATGTGCAGCAGTCCGAGGAATCCGCAGCGGAACCCGAAGCCGAGTGCCACCGACGTCTCGGGCTCGTAGGTCAGTGCCGCGTCGTTGAGTTGTAGCTTGTCGAGTGCGTCCCGCAGATCCGGGTAGTCCGACCCATCGACCGGGTAGAGGCCCGAATAGACCATCGGTCGCGGCTCGCGGTATCCCGTCAACGCTTCGGTTGCACCGTTGCGCGCGGCGGTGACGGTGTCTCCTACCTTCGACTGACGGACGTCCTTCACTCCGGTGATGAGGTAGCCCACCTCGCCGACACCGAGCCCGACCGACGCTTTCGGGTCCGGCGAAACGATGCCGACCTCGAGCAGTTCGTGTGTCGCGCCGGTGGACATCATCTTGATCTTCTCGCGCGGAACGATCCGGCCGTCGACCACACGAACGTAGGTGACAACGCCGCGGTACGTGTCGTAGACCGAGTCGAAGATCATCGCGCGGGCAGGACCGTCAGCGTTGCCGACCGGAGCCGGGACCATCTTGACGACATGGTCGAGCAACTCGCGGACGCCTTCGCCGGTCTTGCCCGACACACGCAGCACGTCGCCCGGCTCGCAGCCGATGATGTGCGCGATCTCCTCGGCGTAGCGATCCGGATCGGCAGCGGGAAGATCGATCTTGTTGAGGACGGGGATGATCGTCAACTCTTTGTCGAGCGCGAGGTAGAGGTTGGCGAGGGTCTGCGCCTCGATCCCCTGGGCGGCGTCGACGAGCAGCACGGCGCCTTCGCAGGCTTCGAGCGCGCGGGAGACCTCGTAGGTGAAGTCGACGTGACCTGGGGTGTCGATGAGGTGCATGACGAACTCGTCGCCGTCGACGACCCACGGCAGACGGACGTTCTGCGCCTTGATCGTGATGCCGCGCTCGCGCTCGATATCCATCCGATCGAGGTACTGGGCACGCATCTGGCGATCTTCGACGACGCCGGTCAGCTGCAGCATCCGGTCTGCGAGCGTGCTCTTTCCGTGGTCGATGTGCGCGATGATGCAGAAGTTCCGGATCCGCGCTGGATCGGTGAACGTCTTATCGGCGAAGCTTGGCACTCGTCTCCTTCGGAAGTCGACGGTGGTCACCGCCGGATAACAGCGTATCCGCCATTGCGCCGCGTCCTGACATTCCGGGCTGTGACCTGCACTGGCCGGAGCGGGGATGAGAACGTGCGCGGACGCTACTAAACTCGATTCCTATGGCCCGACCGTGGAACGCAATCGGCAAGCAGCTCACCAGTATTGCCAAGGAACAAGCCCCCAAATTGGTGCGCAGTCAGGCGCCCAAGCTGGTCGAACGGCTGCAAAAGTCGGGCGTGCTCCCGAATGTTGCAAACGGCGCACCTGCCAGGTCGAGGACCGCCATCGACGTCCGTCCGGTCGCCTCGAACGCTGTGCCTACCTCCGAGCGTGCCCGTCGCATCGTCTACGCACCGCGACTGGACGGCCGCGCCGATCCGGGCGAAGTCGTGTGGACCTGGGTGACCTACGAAGAAGATCCGCACAACGGCAAGGATCGCCCGGTGCTTGTGGTCGGACGTGATCGCGACACGCTGCTCGGGTTGATGCTGTCGTCGAATGCATCGCACGCCGCCGACCGAAACTGGATCAGCATCGGTAAGGGCGGCTGGGATCACGAGGGACGGCCGAGTTGGGTACGACTCGACCGCGTGCTGGACGTCCCCGAGCAGGGCATCCGGCGTGAAGGCGCAATTTTGGAGCGCAAGGTGTTCGACGAGGTCGCCGCGCGCCTGTGCCACGAGTACAGCTGGCACTAGACGCTCGGATACAAGGCGAGGGTGGTCTCGACGTCGCCTGGCGTCGTCGAGGCCACCCTCGTTAGTCAGCTACGGGAAAGTCAGCTACGCATCTCGCGTGATCGTCCGTAGAGCACCCCGTAGACGAGAGCGCCCAACGCACCGCCGATCAGCGGGAACACGACGAACACCCACACCTGCGCGAGCGCACCGTCCTGATAGGGCGCCACAGCGAGGC
The DNA here is from genome assembly GCF_016482825.1 of Antrihabitans stalagmiti. Taxonomy (GTDB): domain Bacteria; phylum Actinomycetota; class Actinomycetes; order Mycobacteriales; family Mycobacteriaceae; genus Antrihabitans; species Antrihabitans stalagmiti. The sequence goes on from NZ_JAEMNV010000011.1 coordinate 43,308, forward strand.
TGCGGACCGGATTGAACGAGCCACCGTCGACGGGAATCGCGACGAGATGGACGACGGTCAACGTGAGACCGATCGAAATGCCTGCCATCGGCACATCCGAGATCTGGTCGGTCGAAGCGAGGAACACGAAGACGAGCAAGCCGGTCAGTACGACCTCGATGATGATCGTCGCCGCCACGCTGTAACCAGGTTGGATCAACCCGTCACCGACCGAGAACGCCGACGGACTGTGATCGCCCCACCCGTTCGCACCAAGCCCCTTCGTCGCGCGGTCGTATCCCGGATTGTTCTGCGCGACCGCGTACAGCACGACGCCGGCGATGAACCCGCCCACAAGTTGCGCCACGACGTAGAGACCCGCGACGAGCGGACTGATTCGCCCGAGCAACAGATTGCCGAGCGTGACCGCCGGGTTCAGATGGCAACCCGAGATCGGGCCGATCGCATACATGAGGAACAACAGGGTCAACCCGAAAGCCAGCGCGATACCGAGCCAGGTCACGTTGTTGCCCGCGAGGACCGCGGTACCGACGCCACCGAAGAGCAATACGAACGTACCGATCGCTTCCGCAACGTACTTCTTGAACTCCGATATCTGTTCCTTCTCCACGAATTCCTGTGCAGTCGGAGACATTGCCCACCTTTGCTCGCTCGTTTGTTGCTGCGACCCCGCATTCCGCTCGAAACGTTATGCCAGCCGGGTGATCTCCACAACAACATCGAGTGCAGTCGAGCCACCGCCGGAGTAAATGCCTTTCAGCGGTGGAACATCGGCATAGTCACGGCCGAGACCGACCGACACGTGCTGTTCGCTGATGGCGACAGCGTTCGTCGGGTCGTAAGCCCACCACGTACCCGTCCACGCCTCGATCCACGCGTGGCTCTCACCGGCAACGGTCTCGCCGAGGTCGGCTTCACGCTTGGGATGGAGGTATCCGGAGACGTAGCGGCTCGGAATGCCCATACTGCGCAGTAGTAGCAGCGTCAGGTGTGCGTAGTCCTGGCAGACACCCTTACGTTCGTCCCACGCCTGCACCGCGGACGTGTGAACGCCCGTTGTACCTGCAACGTAAGACATTTCGGAGTGCACCCACTCGGCGGCCTTCACGACGGCTTCGGCAGGCTCGGCACCCTTGGCGAGTTGCTTTGCGACACCGTTGAGTTTGCGGTCGCGCGGCACATACTTCGTCGGCGTCAACAGTTCGTCGAACCGGTCGAGCAGCATGTCGCTCTTCAAGTCGTCCCACGACCACGTTTCCGTCGGTGGGACAAAGGGTTCCGTCTCGACGACCGACGAACCGGTGACCTCGAGCTCGGTATGCGGCGCGTGCAGGTCGAACGCCGTGACGGCGGTACCCCAGTAGTCGCGGTACCGGTACGAGCGCGTAGCCGGATCGGTTTCGACGCGGTTGAGAATGACGTTCTGCCGGTAGTCGGCACGCGGCGTCAGGCGCGCTTCGTTGTAGGACGACGTCACGGGCGCGTTGTACGCGTAACCCGTCGTGTGGACGACTCGCATCCGCCAGCTCACAGTTCACCCTCCACTTCTGCCATGTCTTCGATGGGAATGCCTGCGTCGGTCCACGCGACCCACGGCGCCGCGTGGAAGTACTGCAACGCGATCGCCTCTCCGACATCTCGACACGTTTTCTGCAATGACAGCAAGCGTGCTTGCAGATCCTCCAACAACACACCGGGCGGCAGAAACTCGAGCTCACTACGGGCCCGGCCGAGCAGACGTTGGGCCTCGTCACGTGCGCCGACGCGACTGTTGGGTCGCTGATCGAGTTCGTCGAGGCAGCTTTCGGCGACGCTGATCGAATGGAACACCGACCTCGGGAACAAGCGATCGAGGAGGATGAATTCGGCGACCAGGTGAGCGTCGAGCGCGCCTCGGTAGGTCCGTAGGTAGGTGTCGTGCGCGCCCGCGGACCGCAGCACCGTCACCCAGGCCGGTGACGACGTTCGGTCGCCTGCTCGCGAGAGCAACATTCGAACCGTCATGTCGACTCGTTCGACCGACCTCCCGAGCAGCAGGAAGCGATACCCGTCGTCGCGGCTCAGCGTCGAGTCGGCCAAGCCGGCGAACATTGCTGCACGTGCCTTGATGTACTGGAAGAACTCGTGCGGGCCGAGGCGCCGAGCAGCGCGTTCACGTTCGGCCAGACCGTTGAACGTGGTGTTGAGGCACTCCCACATTTCACTCGACGTCACCTCACGAGCGCCGCGAGCATTTTCGCGGGCACTCGAAATCGAGTCGACGATCGAGCCGCCGTGATCTCGGCTGAACGCAACCAGGTCGGTCACCGACCACACGTCGAGCGGACCGTCGGGCGGGTCGATACCGAGGACGCGGAGTAGCAGTCGGGACGTCCGGTCGGGGTCGACGGTCGCATCTTCGAGCAGTTGATGGACTGCCACGTCGAGGATGCGTGCGGTGTCGTCGGCACGTTCGACGTACCTGCCGATCCAGAAGAGTGATTCTGCGTTGCGGGCCAGCATGGCGTCACACCTTCCCGTCGCTCGGCACGGCGAGCTGCTGTTGCTGTTGTTGCTGCTGCTGCTGGATCTGCGACGGACTCAGCTCCGGACCGTTCTCGGCAAGGTTCTGCGCCGACGGTTCCGCGACCAGCTCGTCACCGGCAAGTTCACGCTCGGCCACAGAGGCTCGGCTCGCAAGTACCCAGGTGTCCTTGGAACCGCCGCCCTGGCTCGAGTTCACGATCAACGATCCCTCCGGCAGCGCTACTCGGGTCAGACCGCCGGGCAGCACCCAGACATTGTCGCCGTCGTTGACCGCGAAAGGGCGCAGATCGACGTGCCGTGGTGCCAACTTGTCGCCGACCTTCGTCGGGACGGTCGACAACTGCACGACCGGCTGCGCGATCCAGCCGCGCGGATCCGCCCTGATCTTGCGGGAGATGACGTCGAGTTCCTTGGGAGTCGCGTCGGGTCCGAAGACGATGCCGTACCCACCAGACCCTTCGACCGGCTTGATGACCAGTTCGTCGACACGGTCGAGCACTTCTTCACGTTCGTCGCTCAACCAGCATCGGAAAGTGTCGACGTTGGCGATCAGCGGCTTCTCGTTGAGGTAGTACTCGATGATCGTCGGCACGTAGGTGTAGACGAGTTTGTCGTCGCCGACGCCGTTGCCGACCGCACTGGAGATGACGACGTTGCCGGCCCGCGCCGCATTCAGCAGGCCCGCGACGCCGAGCACCGAATCGGGTCGGAACTGCATCGGATCGAGATAGTCGTCGTCGATACGCCGATAGATCACATCGACCTGACGTTCGCCTTCCGTCGTACGCATGTAGACGAGATTGTCTCGGCAGAAGAGGTCGCGGCCCTCGACCAACTCGACGCCCATCTGCCGCGCGAGCAACGAATGCTCGAAGTAGGCGGAGTTCGCGACACCGGGGGTCAGCACGACGACCGTCGGGTCGGCCTCGTTGATCGCAGCCGACGCACGCAGGGCGCGCAGCAGATGGGTCGCGTAGTCACCGACCGCGCGAACCCGATGCGACGAGAACAGATCGGGGAAAACCCGCGCCATCGTTCGGCGGTTCTCCATCACGTACGACACTCCGGACGGTGACCGGAGGTTGTCTTCGAGCACCCGGAAGGTGCCCTTCTCGTCTCGGACCAGGTCGATGCCTGCGACGTGGATCCGGACACCGTTCGGCGGAACGAAGCCTGCAGCTTCGCGGTGGAAGTGCTCGCAGGAGGTAACCAGGCGTTTCGGAATGACGAGATCACGCAGAATCGACTGCTCACCGTAGATATCGGCGAGGAACATTTCGAGTGCCTTGACGCGCTGTTTGATGCCACGTTCCAGCCGAGCCCACTCCGCGGCCGCGATGACACGCGGAACGAGGTCGAGTGGGAAGGGCCGCTCCTGGCCGGAGAGCGAGAAGGTGATGCCTTGGTCGATGAACGCGCGACCCAAAGCTTCGGCGCGGGCTGCGAGATCGTCGACGTCGGACGGGGCAAGTCCGTCGTAGATACCTCTGTACGGCGTTCGGACTTTGCCGTCTGCATCGAACATCTCGTCGAAAGCGCGGCCGTACCGTCCGGCGGAGTCGTAGTCGTCGAATACCTGCGACGGCTTGTCCGATGATCGGATTCGGGACAGCTGCGACCTGGACTGCTTCGTCGTCGATCGGGTGGTCATTCGGTCATGGTGCTACAGATGGCCAGTGGGCGTGGGCAGGGAGGTGTTAAATTCTGGAATCCTGGACTCCGAGTCCACAGCGGTCGGCGCCGGATTGGGATGGCCGTGCCGATGCTGGTATTCTCGACTGTCGGCGCGTCACCGCGCCCAACGTCTTGGAAAAGTATCGCTTTCTCGAGCACCAAGAGCGAGCTCCCCCGAACAAACGAAGGAACACACGCGTGGCAAACATCAAGTCCCAGGTGAAGCGGATCCGCACCAACGAGGCGGGCCGTTTGCGCAACCAGTCCGTGAAGTCGGCGCTGCGTACGTCGATCCGCACGTTCCGCGAGGCTGCTGCAGCGGGCGACAAGGACAAGGCCGGCGTCGCGCTGCTCTCGGCAAGCCGCAAGCTGGACAAGGCCGCGAGCAAGGGCGTTATCCACGCCAACCAGGCTGCGAACAAGAAGTCCGCACTCTCGCTCGCGTTCAACAAGCTCTGATCTAGAACACTCGACGCTGCGCCGCCGTGGTCACATGACCGCGGCGGCTTTTGGTGTGTCCAGAGCATCCTGGCAGACCCGGTTCGACCTCAGCGCCTTCCGAGTCGGCGAATCCACTGTCGCGACGCACCAGGATCGATGACGTCGTCGAGTTCGAACGTCGTCGCCGCAGTCAGCGCCTTCCCGTGCTGGTAGGCCATCGCCACCAATTGCTCGAACAACTTCTCGCGAGCCGCCGGGTCGGCCGCCGCGTCCAACTCTTTGCGGAAGCCGAGACGCACGGCGCCTTCCAACCCCATCGGCCCGATCTCACCGGTCGGCCACGCGATCGTGAAGTCGGGTGCGTGAAATGATCCCGCCGCCATCGCCATGGCGCCGAGCCCGTAAGCCTTGCGCAGAATGATCATTCCGAAGGGCACCGTCAGTCGAGCGCCTGCGACGAAAAACCGTCCGAACCGACGAACTGTCGCGTCCTCTTCCGAATCGGGTCCGACCATGAACCCGGGCGTGTCGCACAGCGAAACGACCGGCAATCGGTGCGCCTCGCACATCGTGAGGAAATCTGCGGCCTTGTCTGCGGCCTCGGCATCGATCGCGCCACCGAGGTGATGACTGCTGTTTGCCAGCACGGCGTACGGCAGACCCTCGACGCGGATCAGCGCGGTGACGACGCCGACGCCGTAGTCGCATCGCAGTTCCAGCACCGACCCGATGTCGGCGATCGATTCGACGGCGGTGCGGACGTCGTAGGCGCGCAACCGATTCTCGGGAACGACGTGGCGCGCGGTCCGCTCGTCGGGTGCGCTCCATTCGGTCGCGCTCGGCTGAAAATAGGAGAGGTAGCGCTTGGCCAGATCAACGGCGTGCTCGTCGTCGCGGGCCGCCAGATGGACGACACCGTTTGCTCGTTGGACGTCGATCGGGCCGATGTCTTCGGGTCGGAATGAACCGAGCCCACCGCCGTCGATCATCGCGGGCCCGCCCATTCCGATGTTCGCGTCCGGGGTGGCGATGAGTACGTCACACACACCGGCGAGTGCGGCGTTGCCCGCAAAACACCGGCCGGACACGACGGCGACGGTCGGTACTGTGCCGTTCAGCGCAGCGAGCGACCTGAACGTGTCGAGGTCGAGACCGAAAGCGGCACCGGCATCCGTGTCGCCCGGCCGCCCGCCACCACCTTCGGCGAACAGCACGAGCGGGACCCGCCTGCGAGCCGTCAGGTCGAGCAGTCGATCGGTCTTCGCGTGATTGCGCGCACCCTGGGTGCCTGCGAGCACCATGTAGTCGTAGGACATCACGACGGCTTCGGCACCGCCGATTCGCGCGATTCCGCCGACCAAACCGTCCGCGGCCGTATTGGCGATCAAGTCGTCTTCGCTGCGTCGACTGCGCTGCGCAGCCAGCACGAGCGCGCCGTATTCGACGAAGGTTCCGTCGTCGACGAGGTCGGCGACATTCTCCCGAGCGGTACGTCGACCGCGGCCGTGTACCTTCGCCACAGCTGCGGGACGAGCCGCATCGAGGGTCCGCTCGTGGCGGTCGAGAATCTCGGCGAGGTCGTCGCGCACGTGGTCGATATCGAAGGCAGCTTCGGCATCGGATGCCAACGTATCGACGCCACGAACCACCGCGAGGGCGTCTCCCGGCCCGACCGTCGACCCCGGCGCCGTCAGGATCCTGACCACGCGCGAATCCCCTTGGGCCAGAACGACATGCTGCATCTTCATCGACTCGAGTACCACAACGGGTGCGCCCGCGGGGACGTCGTCGCCTTCACGCGCCGTCTCGACGACCGTTCCGACGAGGTGTGCGCGGAGCATCTCCTCCCCCGCGTGCAATTCGACTGCACGACCCGCGACTGGTCGGGTCGACACCGGGACCGCGAAGTCGGCGATACGCTCGCCGAGCCAGGTCGTGGAGACCGGTCCTGCACCGAACTCGTTGTCGGACAGTATCGCTCGCAGAGACGCGACGTTGGTGGCCACGCCACCGATGGCGAAGTTCCCAAGTGCGTTGTGGGCCTTGCGAATTGCGGCCGTCAGGTGCGGCTCGCGATTGTGTGTGATCACCTTCGCGAGCAGTGAGTCGTAGCGAGCACTCAGCACGAGGTTGGGTCGGCCGTAGGTGTCGACGCGCACTCCAGGGCCGGTCGGCGGACTGAACGTGGCGAGTGTGCCGGTCGACGGTAGTGCATCGCCGTCGGGTGTCATCGTCTCCGTGTTGACGCGGGTTTGCACTGCAATGCCGACCGAAGCTGCACAGGTTCCGGTGACGACCGGCGCAGCATTGTCGGTGCTGGTTGCGTGAACGCCCTGTGGGAGAGCAAGTCCCGCGAACTCTGTGCCGCGCGCGAGTGCGAGCTGGACGGCAACCAGATCGATACCGGTCACTTCCTCGGTGATCGTATGCTCGACTTGAATCCGCGGGTTCACCTCGAGGAACACGAATCCCTCTGCCGTGAGCAGGAATTCGACCGTGCCGATCCCGACGTAGCCCACCGACGCGCACAGCCGTGCTGCGCTGCTGTGCAACTCCCTGCGCAAGGCGTCGGAAATCCCCTGTGCCGGTGCGATTTCGATCAGCTTCTGCTGTCGGCGCTGCACGCTGCAATCGCGGTCGCCGATCGCGAGGGCGGTCGTCGTGGCGCCGGACGCCGCCGATACGATCTGCACTTCGATATGACGAGCGTTGTCGCACAACGCTTCTGCAAACAACTCGGAGCGTCCGAAGCCGTGCAGAGCTTCGCCTGCACATGCGCTGTAAGCCGCATCGAGGTCGGCCCGATCGCGCACGACCCGCATACCCCTGCCGCCGCCACCCGCAAGCGCCTTGATCATGATGCCCGCAGTGTGCTCGTCGAAGAACTCACGAACCTGTTCGAGCGATGCGTCCGCAGTCGTCGCGGCGAGGACCGGGACGTCGGCAGCGACGGCTGCCTCGCGTGCCGCGGCTTTGTCGCCGAACAAGCGCAGCACGCTTGGGCTCGGACCGACGAACGTCAACCCTGCCGTTGCGCAGGCCTCTGCGAATTCAGCACTCTCGCTGAGGAACCCGTAGCCGGGGTGGACCAGTTCGGCGCCGGCCTGCGTCGCTGCGGAGACGATCGCAGCGTGATCGAGGTAGGCGGAGGGACCGGACTCGGCAAGGGCCACGGCGGTCGTTGCGGCATGGACATGCGGACTGTCCGCATCGTCGATGGCGTAGACCGCGACGGTGTCGATCCCTAGATCGCGGGCGGTATCGATGATTCGGAGCGCAATCTCACCACGGTTCGCGACCAACAGCATCCGATTTCCCCGTTACTTCCGCGCTCGAAGCGCAACGACCGTCTCGACCGCTCGTTCCACCGCGTAGTCGGTGTTGGCGGACGCACCTTTCACGTCGGCGTTGAGTTCGGCAACTGCCTTCAAAGCCGAGGTGATGGTGTCCGGATTCCAGCCGCGGGCTTGCGCCTGCGCTTTCTTGACCTTCCATGGCGGCATCCCGAGCGGACCTGCCAGTCGGAACGGATCTCCGCCGCCTGCGGACCCGACCCGAGCGATCGTGTGCACCGAATCGGCGAGAGCGTCGGCGAGTAGAACCGGATGCACACCGCGCAGCATCGCCCAGCGCAGCGCTTCCATGGCGCCTGCCCGATCACCGGCGACGGCGAGGTCCGCAACCTCGAAGCCTGTGACCTCAGCCCTGCCCGAGTAGTACCGCCGAACCGCCGCGACGTCGATCTTGCCGCCTGTGTCCGCCGCCAGCTGAGAACAAGCAGCGGCCAACTCGCGGAGGTCGTTCTTCACGGACTCGAGCACGCTCTGGACGACGTCTACCGACACCCTGACGCCGAGTGCCCGGAATTCGCCGCGGACGAAATCGACCCGCTCGGCGGGCTTGGTGATCTTGGCGGCCTCGTGGACCACCGCTCCCGCCTTTTGCAGCGCGGGCGCCAGTGCCTTCGCACGCCCACCGCCGGTGTGTAGTACAACCAGCACAACGCCGTCCGGCGGGTCGGTCGCCGCATCGAGCACCAGCGCAACGGCATCTTTGCCTGCCTCGGCCGCGGCTTCCAGCACGATCACACGATCCTCGGCGAACAGTGACGGGCTCAGCATCTCGGCGAGCTCCGACACCGTCACATCACCCGCGCGAAGCCGAGTCACGGGAAGGTTGTCGCCACCGCCCGCCTTACGCACGGTCGCGATCACATCGGCGACCGCCCGCTCGATCAGCAGTTCCTCCTCGCCGAGTACTAGATGCAATTGGTCGAGCTGCTCCGATTCGCTCACGCCGACGATCGTTGCACGAACATCCGACAGCGACGTTGGGCGGTCGGTGTCACCGCGTCCGCCCGAGGGCGAACCGGATCCCGAAACCGACCGCAACCACACCTGAGAGCGCCAACACCGCCCCCGGCATGCCACTGGGAACGGTGATCGATGCACCGGGAAGCGCGGCAGCCTGCTCGGCAACCCAGATGAGCCAGGACAGCGGCGGGCCGAGACACCGTGCCACGACCACCGCGGCGGGAAACCAGACAGAGGCGAGCACCGCCGCGATTGCGCCGACGACCGTGATCGGCGCAATGACAATGCCGACAAGCAGATTCGCGACAATCGATACCGTGCTTACCGTCCCCGACATCGCTGCGACCACGGGTGTCGTCACCGCGAACGCAGCAGTCGCCACGGCGAGCATTTCCGCAGCAGCACGCGGCACCCCACGCGCTCGCAACCAGTCCGCCCACGTCGGAGCGAGCAAGATCAAACCGGCCGTCGCCAACACCGACAGCGCGAAACCGAAATCGACGGCCAGCGCCGGGTACACCGCGAGGAGGACGATGACTGCGGTCGCAAGTGCCGGGATCGCCTGTTTACGCCGACCGGTCACAAGCGCGAGCAACCCGACCGCACCCATCACCGCGGCCCGCAGCACACTGGGTGACGGCCGGGCGATGACGACGAACATGGCGAGCGCGAGTGCAGCCAGCACCACACCCGTGCGCGGACCGAGTGTCATTCCTCGCACCGAAAGCAGCACTGCGCCAAGCAGAATCGCCACATTCGCGCCGGAGACGGCCGTCAGGTGGGACAGCCCGGCGGCCCTGAATTCCTCCCGAACTCCGTCGGGGAGACCCGAGGTGTCCCCCACGACCAAGCCGGGGAGCAAACCACCTTCCGCCCCTGGAAGGGCCTCGCCCGCTGCCGCCGCGAACCGGGTACGCACATCGCCGGCGAACCGCTGCAGCCGAGACGGCGCCTCGACACGACGCGGCGGACCCGTAGCTCGGATCATCGCGACCGTCAGGTCGCTGTGGCGTGGCGGACGAACCGAGCCACGCACTTCCACTTCCTGACCAGGCAGCAGCATGCGCCAGGAGTCGGCGGGTGCCATGACCACAACCGCACCACCGATCGCGCTGGCACCGGCGGCGACGCGGATCTCACGCAACTGCGCTGTCACGGTTACCCAGGCCGGTCCGCCTGGTGACCGCATCGGCTTCGGATCGTCGGACAGCACAACGGTTGCGGTCACGTACGCACCCTCACCGAGTTCGGCGAGTGAATGAGTCGCCGACGCGTGGGTTCGCATGCAGACTGCGAGGGAGAAGCCTGCGGCAAGTAGCAGGGCGGCGATTGCACCGGCACCGACACGCAGTGCCAACGCGGACCGACGACGGAACGCCACGAATACGACAGCCGCGCTGCCCGTCAGCGCGATAGACGTGCCGAGCGCGAAGTGCCAACCGAGCAGGATGCCGAACAGCGTTGCCAGCCAACACAATGCGGCGGCAGGCAGCAACCTGACGTCGAGCGGCGGGGTGTCGACATCGACGGCTGCCATGCTCACAACGTCACCGAGTCGCGCAGTTTCGCCAACCGCGTCGGTCCGATGCCGTCGACCTCGCCGAGTTGCTCGATCTCGGTGAACCTGCCGTTTGCGTTGCGCCACGCGATGATTGCGGCGGCTGTCACAGGACCAACGCCGGGCAACCCGTCGAGTTCGGTTTCGGATGCGTCGTTGATGTTCACCTTGCCTGCAGCTACCGGCGCACCGGCAGGCGGTGCGGATCGCCCGCCGGCGGGCGCAACACCGCTCCCAAGTACGGGAGGACCACCGTCCGTCGCAGCTACCCCGACCAGGATCTGATCGCCGTCGGCGACCCGCTGCGCCATGTTCAGACTGAACAGGTCGGCACCGTCCTTGGCTCCCCCGGCGGCCGCGATCGCATCGGCGATGCGTGACCCGGGTGGCAGCCGGACCAGGCCGTTCTTGTGCACCAAACCGACGACGCTCACCACAAGCTCCTCGGTGGCGGGGACGTGGGCCGGCGTTTCGACAGCGGGATCGGACGGCACCGCACCCGACGGCACCTCTCCCGATGCCACCTCCGATGCCGCGACCGCCGGAAGAGCGGGAACCGAGTGCGGTCGGTCGCGATCGCGCAAGACAACCCCGCCGCCGACGAGAGCAACGACTACACCGACCACAGCGAGCGCGATCATCCCGCGGCGCCCTGGATCGAACCGAGCGCCGCGGAATCTGTCCGGGACCCAGCCGGATTCGGCAGGAGCAGACTCCGCGTCGTCGAGCCAACGTGGTCGGTCGGTGTCGAGGTCGGACACCTGGTCGTCGGACGTTGCTACGTCCACCGTCGTCGGTTGCTCGCCACCGATGACGGCGTCGAGGCGACCGCGAATTCGGTCGCGGGCGTCGTTGTTGCTGCGCATGCACGCGACGTTAGATCGGGGACCCGGCGCGCCGATCGTGCCGACCTGGCGTTACGAATTGCCCTGTGGATAAGTGATCGGCTGTGGATAACTCCGAAATCAAGTGCTGTACAACGGTTTACGGTTCACCATCGACTGTCGAAGCGCTGTCGAACGAGGCTCCACCAGGTACGACGACCACACCGACCGCACCCCTACCGAGATGGACGCCGAGCGTCGGTCCGAATTCGCAGATGACGACCTCGTCGACATCGGGAATGCGCGACCTGAGTTCGTCGGCAATCTGCTCCGCACGATCGGCCGCATCGAGATGCTGCACGGCGAGTGCCGTCGGGGTGTCGCCACTCGCCTTGACCGCAGCCTCGACCAGCTTTGCCAACGCCTTCGACGACGTTCGGGTCTTCTCTTTGAGCGCGAGTTTGCCGTCGACCACCTGAAATACCGGCTGCATTGCCAACGCGGTTCCAAGCACGGCAGCGGCGGTGCTGATCCGGCCACCGCGTCGCAACTGGTCGAGACGGTCTACGACGATGTAGCACTTCGACCGCTTGGCGACGTCGACCGCAGCTTGAAAAACCTCGTCTCGCGATGCCCCGGCCGCCGCCTTGCGTGCGGCAGCGAGAGCGGCGAACCCCGTCCCCATGCCTGCGCCTCTGGAATCGACGACGCGGACGTTGTCGTCGAGAGCAAGCTCTGCCTGTCTGCCTGCTTCCCACGTGCCGGACAGATGCCGTGACAGGTGCACCGCGACGACGCCGTCGCCCTTGCTCGCTCGCATCGCCCTGGTGTAGGCCACTTTCAGCTCACCCGGCGAGGCCGCCGACGTGGTGGCGGCGCCGTCGTAGAGTTCGCCGGGCATCTCGTCGACACCTTCGAGCACTGCGTCGTCGCCGACCAGCACGTGCAGGGGCACGACGATGATTCCGTAGTCTTCGGCCAGTTCGACCGGCAGACACGCCGAGGAATCGGTGACAACCACTACTGGCACAGCGCTACCGGACTCTTTCGTTGGTCGAATCGTTGGGCGCCGTTCGGGCTCTACGGATCTCGTCGACCATCGCGGCAGCAACGGCGACGTGCGCATCCCAACCCCAGTGAATGCCGTCCGGATTGGCGTCGTCGGAAAAGATGTTGCTGCGCACGGCGTCGCCGAGATCGACGAGCGGGACTCCGGTCTCGCTCGACCAGGCGGTCAGCGCACGGACGGCCGGCTCGCGGCCTGCATGCACGCGGCCGTACGCATCGCAGCGGTGTACCGCGGGCAACGTCGCGATGACCGGCAGTTCGGGCCGCAGATACGCCAAAGCGGCCCTGGACTTTTCGAGATATTCGACGCTCAACCGCGGCGGCAGCGCGACAGGCCTACCGAGTTTCGACAAACGTGGTTGCAGCCACTGATAGCCGGCGCGCACGTAGCGGCGCAACGTCGGCGGTCGAATGTAGCGAATCTGTTCTCGCAGGGCGGTCGGTAGCGGCGACGGCAGCGAGTCCATCCCACCCACCGCGAACACGATCGCGCCTGCCTTCGGGACGGTCGCCCACACCCGCGGATCCTGCGTCAGCGCCCAGTAGGCGTCGCGGCAGGTCCAGCCGATTCGCGCGATGAGTTCGACATCCCAGCCGAGTTCTTTCGCGACCAGCGTCGGCCAGATCTGCGGGTGATCGACGGGGAGCCCGCCCTTGGGTCCGTAGTAGGACAGCGAATCGGCGATGATCAGCAGCACCGGACGTTCAGAGGACATCCGATGCCACCCTCGCCGAGGCGTTCCACACGTCGAGACGCCAGTCGACGACCGTGCCGTCACCGTGCGCTCCCAGCTGCACCCAACTCGTGTTCGCCAGGCCACCGAGTATCGACCACCGATCGACAGGCAGTTCCAGCAGCGACGCCGTCAACGCGGCAATCAGACCACCGTGCGCGACGAGGACGATCGGCGCTTGCGACCACTCCGCCGGATCCTGCTCCAGCAACTCGTCGACCACAGGTCGGGACCGTTTCGCAACGTCGATACGGCTCTCGCCGTTCGGCGGCGCCATCGTAGCGTCGCGACGCCACGCGACGCGGACACCGGGGTAACCGTCGTCGACATCGGTGTGGGTAAGACCCTGCCAATCACCGAGATGGGTCTCGCGAAGTCGCTCGTCGAACCTCACGCCGACGCCCGCGGCGGTCGCCAGTTCAGCGGCCGTGTCGGACGCACGACGAAGGTCGGAGGAGATGACGATCCGTGGCTTACGCGTCGACAACTCGCGCGCTGCCTCCTTCGCCTGCGTGCGCCCGAGCGCGGACAGGTCGGTGTCGAACTGACCCTGCATCCGATCACCGGCATTCCATTCGGTCTGACCGTGGCGCAGCAATATCAACCGGCGGATGCGGGGGCTACTCATCCTCGCTCGCACTGGCGGCTGCCGCTGCAGCGCGGGTCGCGCCCGATCCGAGACCCTCGACGGGGACGGTCGGGCAGTCCTTCCACAGCCGCTCCAGCGCGTAGAAGTTGCGCTCGTCGTTGTGCTGCACGTGGACGACGACGTCGATGTAGTCGAGCAGAGTCCATCGACCTTCGCGGGTGCCCTCGCGCCGGACAGGCTTGTGCCCAGCTTCCTTCAACTTCTCTTCGATGTTGTCGACGATCGCGTTGACCTGGCGTTCGTTCGGCGCGGACGCGATCACGAAGCAGTCGGTGATCACCAACTGCTCGGAGACATCGAGGACGACGACGTCGGCGGCGAGCTTGTCGTCGGCGGCCAAGGCGGCAATCCGGGCTATCTCGATGGCCTCGTTCGATGCGCTCACTTGGTGCCTTTCGTATTGTTTTCGATCGTTGGTTTCTGGTGCACCGGTTCGTCGTCCACCGGTTGGTCGGGCACCGCTGCTGCCACGGGCGACGACATCGGTGCCGCGCCTTCCGACGACGGCTGGGCGCGGGTGCCGTAGAGCTGACGTTTGGAGATGTACTGGACGACGCCGTCGGGGACGAGATACCAGACGGGCCGATTTTCGACGGCGCGTTTTCTGCAGTCCGTCGACGATATGGCCAGAGCCGGTATCTCGATCAGCGTCAACGCACCCGGTGGGTACTTGTCGAGGTAGTCGGCAAGATGCTCGTCCCCCAACTCGTAGCCTGGACGGCTGACGCCGACGAAGTTGGCAAGATCGAACAACTCTTCCCAGTGCTGCCAGGACAGAATGCTGGCAAGAGCGTCGGCGCCGGTGATGAAGTACAGGTCGGCGCCGGGATGCTGCGCACGAATATCGCGCAGCGTGTCGACCGTGTAGGTGATCTTCTTGCGGTCGACGTCCACGCGGCTCACCGAGAAGCGGGGATTGGACGCAGTCGCGATCACGGTCATGAGGTAACGATCCTCGGCGGGACTGACCTTGCTCGATTCCTTCTGCGACGGCGTTCCCGTCGGCACGAAGATCACTTCGTCGAGGTCGAATCGGTCTGCAACTTCGCTTGCCGCCACGAGGTGTCCATGGTGAATGGGGTCGAACGTTCCACCCATCACGCCCACTTTGCGGTTACCGGCCTTCTGCACGATTGTCGAGCTTACCCAGCGGCGATGAACCCGCCTACCTAGACAGGCAGCAGACCGGCGACCACAGCTGTCAATTGCTTCGCCGAGCGGCACTCGTGCATATCGATAACCTCGGCGTACTCGTCGGCCGCCGAGTCCCCCGAACCCCACTGGTTGCGCGGTTCGGGATTGAGCCAGTGCGCATGTTTGCTGACCGAAACGAGTGCTCGGACGGCCGCCAAGTTCGGGTCCCTGTAGTTGTTGCGGGCGTCGCCGAGGACGAGCACCGAGGTCCGTCCGGTGACGGTGCCGACGAACTTGTCGAGAAAGACGCCGAACGCGCTGCCGTAGTCGGAATGGCCGTCGTAGCGGATCACATCCGCCTCGTTCATGATTCGCCACATCGCTTTCGCGAAGTCCGCGTTCGGATCGAAGAACCGGGTCACCTCGTCGGCGCTGTCGATGAACGCGAAGATCCGCACGCGCGAAAACTGTTCACGCAGCGCATTCACGAGCAACAGTGTGAAGTGGCTGAAGCCCGCGACCGACCCGGACACGTCGCACAGGATCACCAGCTCGGGACGACCGGGACGTGGCTTGCGAGTAACCAGATCGATGGGGACTCCCCCGGTTGACATCGATTTGCGCAGCGTCTTGCGTAAGTCGATCTCGCCGTGGCGGGCGCGCCGGCGTCGCGCAGCCAAGCGGGTCGCGAGTAGCCGCGCAAGGGTGGTGACGCTGCGACGCAGCAACGCGAGTTCGGCATCGGAAGCGCGCAGGAAGTCGACCTCGTCGGCCTGCTTCGGAACGCCGTACTTGGCGACACGTTCTTTGCCGAGGCGTTCGGCCGACCGTCGCCTGGTCTCCACCTCCACCATTGTTCTGAAGTCCGCAATACGTTGCGCTGCAGTCCTTCTCGCAACCTCGGAGGCGACATCGCCGTCCGGGTCGTCTTTGCCTGCACCGCTGCGTTGTAGCAGGCCCTGGAGGATCTTCTGCAGCAACTCCTCCGGCTTCAGGTCGCGCAGGGTTTGGTAGGCGGAGAACGACGGACCGTTCGCCGACTGGTACTGCCCGAGTTGCTCGACCAGCTGACTCGCGAGCAGCGCGGCCTCCGCCGAGTCGTCGATCAGCAGGTTCGCGAGCATCTCCCTTATCGCTTCGAGGTCGAGTTCACCCTTCGCGTCCCGGGGTAGCTCGAGTTCGTCGGAATCGACCGACCTGGCTCCGATCGCCGCCGGGAACCACAGATCGAACAAGCCGTCGAAGGTCGGGCGGTGCGTAGGCCGACGCAACAACGCGGCGGCCAGGCCTGCGCGCAGAACGTCGCGATCGAGCAGGTCGAGCACCGCGACAACTTGTCCCGCATCGACCGTCTCAGACGGACCGACCGGAATTCCGCGCTTGCGCAGCGCCCCGACGAATCCGACGAGGTGCGCTGGAAGTCCCTGCGGCGCAAGCGGAGTGGTCAATTCAGTTTCAGCTCCGAGATCGCACGCTGATGGTCGGAATGGTGTTTGAGGACGACCCCGAGTGTGGCGTGAACGGCCTTGTCGTCGAGTGCTGTCATTCCGAGCGCGAGCAACGTCCGACCCCAGTCGATGGTCTCGGCGACCGACGGCGACTTCTTCAATTGCATTCCACGAAGCACCCGTATGGTCCGGACCATTTGCTGTGCAACAGCTTCGGGGAGTTCCGGTACGCGACTGGCGAGAATCCGTCGTTCCAGATCTTCGTCAGGGAAGTCGAGATGCAGGAACAGGCAGCGCCGTTTGAGCGCTTCCGACAGTTCGCGGGTCGCGTTGGAGGTAAGCACGACAAAGGGTTTGCGGGTCGCGACGATGGTGCCCAATTCCGGTACGGTGACCGCGAAGTCGCTGAGCACCTCCAGCAGCAGACCCTCGATCTCGACGTCGGCCTTGTCGGTCTCGTCGATGAGCAACACGGTCGGCTCGGTGCGGCGGATCGCGGTGAGCAGCGGCCGCGAAAGCAGGAACTCTTCGGAGAAGACGTCCTGTTTCGTTTCCTCCCAGTGGTTTTCACTGGAGGCCTGGATCCGAAGGATCTGCTTCGCGTGATTCCACTCGTACAGCGCGCGGCTCTCGTCGACGCCTTCGTAACACTGCAGCCGGACCAACTCGGCACCGGTAGTCTGCGCGACCGCCCTGGCGAGTTCGGTTTTTCCGACGCCTGCAGGCCCCTCGATCAGGAGTGGTTTGCCAAGCCGGTCGGCAAGGAAAACAGCTGTCGCAGTGCCCTTGTCGGCCAGATAACCGGTCTGCGCCAACCGCTCGATGACGTCGTCGACAGAGGCGAACATCGCCGGTGCTTCCGGCACTGTGGTCTCCATCAGACGGGCCTGGTCTGTCCGTCGCCCCAGACGATCCATTTCGTCGAGGTGAGCTCGGGTAGCCCCATCGGCCCGCGCGCGTGCAGCTTCTGCGTCGAAATGCCGATCTCGGCACCGAAGCCGAACTGCTCGCCGTCTGTGAAGGCCGTCGATGCGTTGACCATCACCGCCGCGGAGTCGACGCGTGCCGTGAATTCGCGCGCCGCAGCGAAGTCGCCGGTCACGATCGCGTCGGTGTGTCCGGTCCCGTAGCGGTCGATGTGCGCGACTGCTTCGTCCAGGTCTGCCACCACCTTCAGCGCAACGTCGAGCGAGAGATATTCGTTCGACCAGTCGTCGTCGTTGGCAGGCACGAGACCGGGCAGGTCGCCGTGGATCGTGACGCCGTTGCGCTCGAGCGCCTCGATCAGCCGCGGAACGGCTGTCGTGGCGATCGCGTCGTCGATGAGGACGGTCTCGGCGGCGTTGCACACGCTCGTTCGCCGGGTCTTGGAGTTGATCAGGATCTTCTCGGCCATATCCAGGTCGGCAGCGGAATGGACGTACACGTGGCAGTTTCCGGTTCCGGTCTCGATCGTCGGCACGGTCGCATCGCGAACGACGGCGTTGATCAGGCCGGCGCCACCGCGTGGGATGACGACATCGACCAGGCCACGCGCCTGGATGAGGTGAGTGACACTGGAGCGGTTGGCGATCGGCAGCAGCTGGACCGCATCTGCGGGCAGGCCACTCGCGGTCAACGACTCGCGCAAGATCGTCACCAACGCAAGGTTCGATTGCGCGGCCGACGAGGACCCACGCAGCAGCGCAGCATTTCCTGACTTCAAGGCGAGTCCGAAGGCATCGACAGTCACGTTCGGGCGCGCTTCGTAGACCATGCCGATCACTCCGAGCGGGACCCTGACCTGACGAATTTCCAGTCCATTCGGAAGCGTCGAACCGCGAACGACGTCGCCTACAGGGTCGGGCAGGGTCGCTACCTGGCGCAATCCGGCAGCAATACCGTCGATGCGCGCGCTGGTCAGCCGAAGTCGATCGAGCAGAGATTCGCCGGTTCCGCCGTCACGAGCGGTGTCGATATCCGCCGCGTTGGCCGCCAGCACCGCTTCTGCGTTGGCAAGCACCGCGTCGGCCGCCGCGTGCAGCGCGGCGTTCTTCTCGGCGGTCGTGAGCAAAGCAAGGATTCGCGACGCGACTCGCGCTTTTCGCGCAGCATCGTGAACAACCTCGCGGACGCCCTCGGAAGTGGCGCTCACCTGCGAAGACGCGGTGTCTGCACCGGCTTCGGAGGCGGACTTGGAATCGGTCGCAGCCGTCATGGGTACAGCGTAGCCACCGTGGCACACGCGACCCCGTCGCGCCTCCGACGGAATGCCCGATACGCCCGTAACCTGGGGAAGTATGACCAATGTGGACGGGCCGGCTCGTACGATCACGGTCCTCGGAAGCGTCAACATGGATCTGGTCACCACGACCGACACTCTGCCGGCGCCTGGTGAAACGATTCTCGGCGCGACGTTCGCGCTTACGCCCGGCGGCAAGGGCGCCAATCAAGCTATCGCTGCGGCCAGAGCGGGAGCCGAAGTCGAGTTCATCGGAGCGGTCGGCGACGACACCTTCGCACTCGAACTTCGCGAAACCCTCGTCCTCAACGACGTCGGCACGCAGTACCTCCGCGAGGTCGAAGGTCCGAGTGGCGTCGCGGTGATCACCGTCGACCGCACAGGCGAGAACAGCATCATCGTCGTCGCAGGAGCCAACGCGACCGTCACCGACCTGTCCGCGGACGAACTCTCGGCTGTCGGTCAGGCCGACCTGCTGCTGTGTCAGCTGGAAGTTCCGCTGGAGACAGTGACAGCGGCAGCAACCCACGCCCGAGCGAACGGCACCACCGTGATGCTCAATCCCTCACCGGTGCAACCACTTCCGCCGGAACTCCTCGAAGTCATCGACGTCCTGATCCTCAACAGCATCGAATCGGCGCAACTCGGTCCGGCCGTACTCGCCGCGGTCCCGCATGTGGTCACAACGTTGGGTGCGGACGGCGCAACCTACCGCGGACCCAACGGTGAAGAAGTGGTCGTGCGGTCGCTGCCTGTCGAGGCCATCGACACGACAGGCGCGGGCGATGCCTTTGCCGGTGCACTCGCGGTGGCCTGGGAGCAGGGACCCGAACGAGCGCTCACCTGGGCCTGCGCGGCCGGTGCCATCGCCACCACGCGCGCGGGAGCCAGCACCTCACTGCCGACCGAGGAGCAGATACAGGCAGCACTCACGCTCACCGCCCATTCGTAGTCCATCAGGGTGCATCCATTCGGGTCGGGGTGCCTCCAGTCGAGTGCACCCCGACCCGACTCGGTGCACCCTGATGCCGTTGCGCGCGAAATTCAGATGCGCCAACGCTTTTCGGTCCCTACTGTTGATCGAATTCGACAGATGAAAGGACCGAACCAATGTTTCCCGTAGAGCTGCGCGGTACGCGTGCGAAGACGCTCATGTGGGCGCCCGAGCACGAAATCGAGCAGGCAGCACTACAGCAGCTGCGCAACATCGCGAACCTCGAGTGGGTGCACGGCGTCCGCGTCATGCCCGACGTCCACCTTGGCAAGGGCGCGACCGTCGGATCTGTGATCGCCATGAAGGACGCGGTCGCGCCCGCTGCGGTCGGCGTCGATATCGGGTGTGGCATGGAGAGCGTCAAGACCGACCTCACCGCGTCCGACCTGCCCGACGACCTGAAGCGGCTACGGTCGCGGATCGAAGCTGCCGTCCCGGTGGGCTTCAACTCGCACAAGAGCGCGGTCGACGTGCGCAAGCTGAGCTTCTCGGTGCCGGGACTGCGTACGGGTTGGGATCGGTTCTGGGGTAGCTTCGGCTCGCTGCACGGCGATGTCCAGAAGCTGGAAGGCAAGGCGCACAAGCAGATCGGGTCCCTCGGTGGTGGCAACCACTTCATCGAAGTCTGCCTCGACGAGAACGATGCGGTGTGGATTCTGCTGCACTCGGGTAGCCGGAACATCGGCAAGGAGCTGGCGGAGCGGCACATGCACATCGCTCGGCAGCTGCCGCACAACACCGGCCTCCCGGATCGCGATCTGGCCGTCTTCGTCTCGGGCACAAGTGAAATGGCCGCGTACCGTCGCGACCTCGAATGGGCTCAGGAGTACGCCGCGCGCAACCGTGCTGTCATGCTCGGGCTGATTTGTTCGGCAGTGCGCGACGAGTTCCCGAATGTTCGTTTCGACGAGCCGATTTCGTGCCATCACAACTACGTGTCCGAGGAGATCATCGACGGCGAGCCGATGCTGGTGACGCGTAAGGGTGCGGTGCGCGCAGGCGAGGGTCAACTCGCGCTGATTCCTGGATCGATGGGTACGCGGTCCTACGTCGTGTGTGGCAAGGGAAATCCGGATTCGTTCCAGTCCGCGTCGCACGGCGCGGGTCGGCGGATGAGCCGAAACGCGGCGAAGCGGCAGTTCTCCGTCGCCGACCTCGTCAGCCAGACCGAAGGCGTCGAGTCCCGCAAGGACGCAGGCGTCATCGACGAGATTCCGGCTGCGTACAAGGACATCGATGCGGTGATTGCTGCGCAGTCCGACCTCGTCGACGTCGTCGCTACGCTGCGCCAGGTGGTCTGCGTAAAGGGCTGACGCCTCGTGAGCACTTTCGGAGGGCGGAACCGCCGAAAAGACTCACGAGGCCGAAGGCCCTTGTGTCGGCGGGGCCGCCTAACGTTGGGGCAATGACCTCCCCCGACCTGCACGCCGAGCAGCCGACCACCGACCTCCGCGCCGATGCCGAGCAACTGCTTCGCGAGCTTGCGGGTCCGAAGGCCACGCTCCGTGACGATCAGTGGACCGCTATCGAGGCTTTGGTCGTGCAACGTAAGCGTGCGCTGGTTGTGCAGCGGACCGGTTGGGGCAAGTCGGCTGTCTACTTCATCTCGGCCAAGTTGCTGCGAGCGCGCGGCATGGGACCAACGGTCATCGTCTCGCCCCTGCTGGCGTTGATGCGCAACCAGGTCGTCGCCGCAGAACGCGCGGGGGTCCGTGCGGCAACCATCAACTCCGGCAACATGACCGAGTGGGACGAGATCCACGCCAAGGTTGCTGCCGGTGAGATCGACGTGCTGCTCGTCAGTCCGGAACGGCTGAACAACCCGGACTTCCGGGACCAGGTACTCCCCTCGCTCGCCGCCGACGCGGGCCTAGTCGTCGTCGACGAAGCGCACTGCGTGTCCGATTGGGGCCACGACTTTCGACCCGACTACCGCCGCATACGGACCCTCGTCTCCGATCTTGGCAACGGCATTCCCGTCCTTGCGACCACCGCGACCGCGAACGATCGGGTCGTCGCAGACGTCGCTGCGCAGGTCGGTGTCGGCGGTGCGGACACGCTGGTGCTGCGTGGCACCTTGGAGCGGGAGTCGCTGCATCTGTCGGTACTTCGCCTCGACGACGCACTCGAACGCGCGGCCTGGCTGGCCAAGCACCTCGCCGACCTGCCGGGTTCGGGCATCATCTACGTCTTGACCGTCTCGGCGGCGCGCGATCTTGCCGACCTCCTCTCCGACCAGGGCCACAAGGTCTCCGCCTACACGGGACAGACCGATCCGGCAGAGCGCGAAATGCTCGAGATCGCGCTGTTGAACAACGACGTCAAAGCCTTGGTCGCGACATCGGCGCTCGGTATGGGGTTCGACAAACCGGACCTCGGCTTCGTCGTCCACGTGGGAGCGCCGTCGTCGCCGATCGCCTACTACCAGCAGGTCGGACGCGCCGGCCGCTCGACCGACCGAGCCGAGGTCGTGCTGCTTCCCGGTGCCGAGGATCAGCGCATCTGGAGCTACTTCGCATCGGTCGCGTTCCCACGCGAGCACCTCGTTCGGAAGGTGATCGACGTACTCGACACCGCGAAGCCGCTGTCGACCCAAGCGTTGGAACCGCTTGTCGAGCTGAATCGGACCAGGCTCGAAATGGTTCTGAAGGTGCTCGATGTCGACGGTGCCGTCAAACGTGTGCGCGGCGGGTGGATTGCGACAGGCGAGCCGTGGACCTACGACGAGGAACGCTACGCACGGCTCGATCAGGCACGCGAGTCCGAGCAGCAGGCGATGCTCGAGTATCAGCGAACCACTGTGTGCCGCATGGAGTTTCTGCGGCGGCAGCTCGACGATCCAGGCTTGACTGACGCACCTGCGCCATGCGGACGCTGCGACAACTGCACCGGCACACGGCTGGACCCCACCGTCGACACCGCGGAACTGGATGCGACAAAACAACGGCTGGACCGGCCTGGCATCGATCTACCGCCGCGGAAGCAATGGCCGACCGGGATGGCAAAACTCGGCGTGCAACTGTCGGGAAAGATCACCGACGGACCCGAGACCGGTCGGGTGCTCGGACGACTCGCCGACCTCGGGTGGGGGCAACGTCTGCGCAGTCTGCTGGATGCTCCGGACGCGCCCGTCCCCGATCCCGTCGTCGCCGCGTGCATTCAGGTCCTCAAGGCGTGGGACTGGGCGCAGCGGCCGACCTCGGTCCTCGCGCTCGAATCGCCGACGCATCCGATCCTTGTCGCAAGCTTGGCAGCCAAGCTTGCCGAGATCGGCAGGCTGAACGATCTGGGCGTGCTGCGAGAGCGCCCCGATCATCCGCCGGTCTCGGCCGCGAACTCCGCGTATCGAGTCGCCGGATTGGTCGGGGCGTGGGATGTTCCCGACTTCTCCGGGGTCGACGGGCCGATTCTGCTGGTAGACGCCCTGACGGACACCGGGTGGACGTTCACTGTCGCCGCGCGGGAGCTGCGTGCTGCGGGTGCGGACGCCGTCCTTCCGCTGGCCTTGGCCACTCCGAAGTAGCCACGAAGTCGCCACCGAATCGTGATGAACATCACAATCGATGCTCCACCTGCATTAAATCCGAGTTAACGGGTAACCAAGTCGAACGAGACATGAATTCGTCTCACCCACTTGTTACGTTCGTATCGACCGATGACCCAGACCTCAGATAGAACGACCTCAGCCGCCGTGCCGGACACGGCGTTACGTAGTCCACAGATCTCAGACGGAGTCCGGCTCTGGCAGATCGCGAAAGCGTCCAAGGTTCTCGACGTCAACTCGAGTTATTCCTACCTGTTGTGGTGCAGGGATTTCGACACCACATCGATCGTCGCCGAAGTCGCGGGCGACGTCGTCGGATTTGTCACCGGATACATCCGGCCACACGCCCCGGATACGCTTTTCGTCTGGCAGGTGGCTGTCGATTCCAGCCAGCGAGGCAAAGGCCTAGCGGTACGAATGTTGGATCGCCTCATCGACAACGCCGCGCAAGCAGCTGCGCCGCAAGCGATTACGCGGCTGGAAACAACGATCAGCCCGGACAACCCGGCGTCGATCGCGTTGTTCACTGCGCTTGCCAAACGGCGCAATACGTCGATCCACAAGCAAGACCTGTTCGATGCAGGAGTATTTCCCGACGCTCATGAGGCAGAAGAGCTCTACACAGTCGGTCCGTTTGAAAACCGAAAGGAACTCGGCACATCATGAACGCCATCTCAGAACCCACCATTTTCGAATCGCTCGAATCCGAGGTCCGCAGTTACTGCCGAGACTGGCCAACAGTCTTCTCGACAGCGCAGGGCTCGTGGATTCGCGACGAGAACGGAAACGAATACCTCGACTTCTTCGCAGGTGCCGGTGCCTTGAACTACGGGCACAACAACCCGGTCCTCAAGCAGGCCCTCGTCGACTACATCGTCAGCGACGGCATCACACACGGACTCGACATGTCGACCGTGGCCAAGCGCGAATTCCTCGAGACGTTCAAGCAGAGGATTCTCGATCCGCGCGGGCTCGACTACAAGGTCCAGTTCCCCGGTCCGACCGGTTCCAACACGGTCGAAGCAGCACTGAAGCTGGCTCGTAAGGTCACCGGCCGCGAATCCATCATCAACTTCACCAACGCGTTCCACGGCATGACGCTCGGCGCGTTGTCGGTCACCGGCAACTCGATGAAGCGCGCCGGCGCAGGCATCCCGCTGGTGCACGCCACTCCGATGCCGTTCGACAACTACTTCGACGGCACGATGGAGGACTTCCATTGGTTCGAGCGGTTGCTCGACGATTCGGGTTCCGGCCTGAACCATCCCGCAGCCGTGATCGTCGAAACGGTGCAGGGCGAGGGTGGCGTCAACGTCGCGCGTGCCGAATGGCTTCGCGCGCTCGCCGAACTGTGCTCACGTCGCGACATCTTGCTGATCGTCGACGACGTGCAAATGGGCTGCGGTCGCACCGGACCGTTCTTCTCCTTCGAGATCGCAGGCATCACGCCGGACATCGTCACGCTGTCCAAGTCGATCAGCGGGTACGGCATGCCGATGGCGCTGACACTGATGAAGCCCGAACTCGACATCTGGGGCCCTGGCGAGCACAACGGCACGTTCCGCGGCTTCAATCCAGGGTTCGTGACGTCCAAGGCCGCGCTCGATCACTACTGGTCCGACGACGCCCTGCATCTGTCGACCATGGCGAAAGGCGAGAAAATTCACGAATCCTTCGCCGGTCTCGCAGCAGCTTTCGACGGCGTGTCGACGCGTGGACGCGGGCTGGTCCAGGGTCTCGTCTTCGAGAATGCCGACCTCGCTGGCAAGGTGTGCCAGCACTCCTTCGAGGCAGGCCTGCTGACGGAAACATCGGGTCCGTCCGACGAGGTTGTGAAACTGCTTCCGCCATTGACGATCACCGACGACGAACTCGACCACGGTCTGCGCATCATCGCCGACGCAACGGCCAAGGTCTGCAGCTGAGGAGGCAATCCATGATTGTTCGAACAACTGCCGATATCACCGGCACCGACCGCGACATCACCAGCGACGACGGCAACTGGCGCAGCAAGCGGATCGTGCTCGGCGGCGATCGCGTCGGCTTCTCGTTTCACGAGACGACGATCAAAGCCGGGACGGTCAACAACTTCCACTACGCGAACCACGTCGAAGCTGTCTGGCTGGTCGAGGGTGAAGGGACATTGACCGACCTCGACAACGAGCAGGTTTACGAACTCGGCCCGGGGTCTATGTACCTATTGAACGGCCACGAACGGCATCGTCTCGAGCCACGCACCGAGATGCGCATGTTGTGTGTATTCAATCCGCCCGTCACAGGGCGAGAGGTGCACGACGAGAACGGTGTCTACCCACTGGTCGAAGTCGAGCCTGCCGGAGCGTGAAGTGAATGACGATATCTACACCGCACACCATTTCGACCGATCTCTACCCGACCCGCAAGGGTCCGGTCTGCACGGTCGTCGACCGGCCGGATCCTGTGGTCTGGTCGGGTCTGACGGACGGGTCGCTGCACGCCGCTGAACTTGCGCGCTACGAGGACAAGGGTTTTCACGTCCTGCCGTCCGTTCTCTCGTCGGGTGAGGTTGCGGCCTGCTACTCCGAGATCGGGCGGCTAGCCACGTCGCCCGACCTCGCCGCAGATCCACGCGTCATCCGCGAGCAGGGCACCGGCGACGTGCGGTCGATCTTCGACGTGCACCTGCTGAGTCCGATGGTCGCCGAGGTGGCTCGACGGCCCAACGTTCTCGGAGTTGCGCAACAGATCCTCGGCAGCGACGTCTACATCCATCAGAGCCGACTCAACTTCAAGCCTGGCTTCACGGGCGGACCGTTCTACTGGCACTCCGATTTCGAGACCTGGCACGCCGAGGACGGCATGCCCCGGCCACGCGCGATGAGTATGTCGATCGCGTTGACGCCGAACTACGAAGTCAACGGCAGCCTGATGATCATCGCTGGTTCGCATCAACGTTTCGTGTCGTGCGCCGGCGAGACCCCTGCGGACTATTTTCAGCGCTCGCTGGTCGAGCACATCCCGGTGACCGGATCGCCCGATCACGCGACACTGACGGAGTTGGCGAACGAGTTCGGCATCGAGCAGATCACCGGGCCTGCGGGCTCGGCAACCGTGTTCGACTCCAACTGCATGCATGGCTCGAACGGAAACATCACTCCGTACCCGCGTTCGAACATCTTCCTCGTGTTCAACAGCGTCGAAAACACGCTGGCCCAACCCTTTTCGGCACCGGCGCCGCGTCCGGAGTTTCTGGCCAAACACGACTTCACTCCCCTGCGCTCGACCTGATCGAACGAATAGAGTTGCTCACGTGCCCTCGACTGTGATTGCGCTCGGACCGAAACACGAACCGGTGCTCGTCGATGCCATCGAGCGAGGGAACGCCACGGTCGGCGACCTCGACAAGGCTCGGGGGTTGGTGTGGGCCGCAGGACCCGCCGACTTCCCGCAGTTGCCCGAGTCGATCGAATGGGTGCAGCTGTCGTCGGCGGGGATCGAGGAGTTCTTCGCCGCCGGCGTGATCGACCACCACCCCGATGTTCAATTCACTTCTGCTGCTGCGATATTCGCGCCGACGGTTGCCGAACACGCACTGGCACTACTTCTTGCCGGTGTACGTTATCTGCCCGAGCAGATCCTCGCCGACAGCTGGCGTCAGCAGGAATTTCTCCCCCACATCGGCACCCTGCGCGGCTCGACGGTCACGATCATCGGCGCGGGAGGTATCGGTCGAGCGTTGATCCCGATGCTTGCCGCGCTCGGTGCGCACGTCATCGCGGTGTCACGATCGGGCCGACCCGTGCCCGGCGCGGTCGAGACGTTGCCCGTCAACAGGCTCGGTGAAATCTGGTCGCGCACCGACCATGTCGTGGTGGCTGCGCCCGCGACACCGGCGACGAAGCACCTGATCGGCGCTGAGGAACTCGCTGCCCTGCGCTCGACGTCGTGGGTGATCAACATTGCACGTGGCAGCCTCATCGACACCGATGCTCTTGTCGATGCGCTCGCGAGCAACTCGATCGGCGGCGCAGGCCTCGACGTCACCGATCCGGAACCACTCCCGGACGGCCACCCACTCTGGGCCCTACCCAACGCCATCGTGACGCCCCATGATTCGAATCCGCCGCAGCGCCGAGTGGCGGCGTTCGCGGATCACGTAGCCGCGAACGTCGCCAGATTCTCGAGCGGACAGGATCTCATCGCCAAGGTCGACCGGAACTCCGGCTATTGAGCCGACGCAGCATCAGGGAAGAACATGTCGCGCGCCCGCCGGGCAACCTCGTCGGCTGGGACATCTTCGATCTTGGTGCACACAGCCCAGCGGTGACCGAAAGGATCGATGACGACGCCGTGCCGATCACCCGAGAACACGTTCGAAACGGGCACGACCAGGGTGGCGCCTGCCGCAACGGCCCGGTCGACGAAAGCGTCGGTGTCCTCGACGTACACGACTACCGACGAATGCACCCACCCCGCTTCCGGGGCTTTGATTCCGTAATCGGGCATGTCGTTGGACATCTGCAGCATCGAATCGCCGATACGCAGTTCCGCGTGCATAAGGCTGCCGTCGGGTGCGTCCATACGGTCGACAACTTCGGCGCCGAAGCCACGAACGTAGAAGTCGAGCGCCGCTGGACCGTCTGCGACCGCGAGGAACGGGGTCAAGGTGCGGTAACCGGCTGGGATGGGGTTCACTGTTGTCATAGACCAATTCTCGACGGCGACAAGTAGCCCTGGATTGAACATTCGCGACACACTCGAGCGCAGCGTCGATGGCTTGCGCGACCTGTTGGACGGCAAGCGGACGGTTGTGCTCACCGGCGCAGGACTGTCGACCGACTCCGGTATTCCCGACTACCGCGGTCCCGACTCGCCGCCGAGAAACCCGATGACGATTCAGCAGTTCCTCGGCGACCCGGAGTTTCGCAAGCACTATTGGGCGCGCAATCACATCGGCTGGCGGTTCATGGATGGGTCCGCACCCAACGCTGGTCATCGTGCACTTGCGCGCCTCGAACGCGACGGCAAGGTCACCGGCATCATCACGCAGAATGTGGATCTGCTGCACACCAAAGCGGGCTCACGCAACGTCATCGATCTGCACGGCACCTATGCTCAGGTGCGCTGCCTGACGTGCAACCACAGGGTTTCTCGCCATTCCCTGTCCGACCGACTCGACGAGCTCAATCCCGGATTCGCCGAATCTGTCACCGCCGCAACAGGTGTGGAGATCGCACCTGATGCCGACGCGGTGATCGAGCACACAGCGCACTTCCGGATGGCCGACTGCGAACGCTGCGGCGGCCTGCTCAAACCGGATATCGTCTACTTCGGCGAAAGCGTCCCACGCGAACGTGTCGCCGCGGCGTACGAGATGGTCGACAACTCCGAGGCGTTGCTGGTAGCGGGATCCTCGCTGACCGTCATGTCCGGCCTGCGATTCGTCAAACGAGCAACCAAGCTCGGCTTGCCGATCGCGATCGTCAACCGTGGCTACACCCGCGGCGACGATGTCGCAACGTTGAAACTGCACGCAGGCTGCTCCGATGTACTCGAAAGCCTCGCCGCAGGCTGAGCGCCCGAAATGGGTGGCCCTCAGGCCGGTTCCACTGCCACCAGATCGTCGGCATGTACAACGGGCCGTTGCAGTTCGGACGGCAGATCTGCAGTCGACGAACCGAGCATGTTCGCGAGCTCGGTGCTGTCGTAGGCAACGACACCGCGGGCGACGACAACATCGTCCGGACCGACGAGAGCGACAACGTCACCGCCGTAGAACCTGCCACGAACCGACGTGATGCCTGCGGCCAACAGCGAGCTGCGCCGGCGCGACACCGCCCGCACCGCACCCGCATCCAGAACCAGAACGCCGCGTGCGTCTGCCGCATGCCGCACCCAGAACTTGCGCGCGGACAACCGAACTCCTCGTGCGGTGAACGCAGTGCCGACCTGCCCGCCGCCGAGCGCTGCCGCAGCATCCGACGCAGCGGCAAGCAGCACCGGCACGCCCGCGTCGGCGGCGAGGCGGGCGGCCGACAGCTTCGACGCCATACCGCCCGTTCCCAGAGCACCGCCCGATCCTGCGATCACGCCGTCGAGATCCGCGCTGCTGCGAACCTCCGGAATCATCGTCGCCGCACCTTTTCGAGGATCGCCGTCATAGAGGCCGTCGACATCCGACAGCAGAAACAGTGCGTCGGCTCCCACAAGATGCGCGACGAGGGCGGCGAGGCGGTCGTTGTCGCCGAACCTGATCTCTTCCGTTGCGACGGTGTCGTTTTCGTTCACCACCGCGACGGCACCGAGCGAGCGGAGGCGATCGAGCGTGCGCTGCGCGTTGCGATGGTGTTCACGGCGACCGAAGTCGTCTGCACTGAGCAGTACCTGACCGACCGTGCGTCCGTACCGCGTGAACGAGGTGCCCCATGCGTGCGCCAGCGCAAGTTGGCCGACACTTGCCGCAGCCTGCTTGGTCGCCAAATCCTTTGGTCGCCTTGTCAATCCGAGCGGAGCCATACCCGCGCCGATGGCACCGGACGAGACGACGACAACGTCGGAGCCCGCCTGCATGCGCGCCTCGACAGCATCGGCCAACAGGTCGAGTCGCTGCAGGTCGATGCCACCAGCCAAACTCGTCAATGCTGACGACCCGATCTTCACGACAACTCGGCGTGCCGACGAAATAGCTTGCCGCGCAGGACTTTCCGTCCCACCCAACTCCGCTGTCACTGGTCCTCCGGTTCCAGACCTTCCAAGCCACGACGGATGCGGTGCGCGTGCTTACGTTCGGTCGCGCCGATCCGCTCGACCTGATCGATACGCGCGTCGGTACCGCGTCCGGTCCGGACCATGTCCACACCTGCCGGGGTCTGCGGCTCCCAGTCGAACGTCACGGTGCCGATCGTCACCGAGGCGCCAGGCTCGGCACCCTTCTTGACGAGCGCATCCTCGACTCCTAGACGGGCAAGCCGGTCCGCGAGGTAGCCGACTGCTTCGTCGTTGTCGAACTGTGTCTGCTTGACCCACCGCTCCGGCCTGGTGCCCTTGACGATGAACCCGCCCGGCGTCTCCGGATCTGCAATCACGGTGAAACCGGTTTCGTCGACGGCGATCGGCCGAATGATCGGTCGGCGCGCGACGGCCTTCGGGTGCGCTGCGCGATAGTCCTCGACCATCTTCGCCAGCGCGAACGTCAACTGCCGCAGGCCCGTACGGCTCACTGCGGAGATCGTGAAGACCGGCCAGCCGCGAGCCTCGATGTCGGCGGTGACCATCTCGGCAAGTTCGGCTGCTTCCGGAACGTCGGCCTTGTTCAACACGACGACACGAGGACGGTCGGCCAGATCGCCGAGCGTCGAGTCCGCGGACAACGCCGGCTTGTATGCGGCGAGTTCGGCTTCCAGCGCATCGATGTCGGAAATCGGATCACGACCCGGATCGAGGGTCGCGCAGTCGACGACGTGAGCAAGCACGGCGCAGCGCTCGAGGTGGCGGAGGAAGTCGAGTCCGAGTCCGCGTCCTTCGCTCGCACCCGGAATCAGACCGGGGACGTCGGCGACGGTGAAGGTGGTGTCGCCGCTGGACACGACACCGAGGTTCGGAACGAGGGTCGTGAACGGGTAGTCGGCAATCTTCGGCTTGGCGGCCGACAAGACCGACACCAGCGACGACTTGCCAGCCGACGGGAACCCGACGAGACCGACGTCTGCGACGGACTTGAGTTCGAGAACGAGTTCACGCTCGACGCCGTCTTCGCCGAGCAACGCGAAGCCGGGCGCCTTACGTGCACGGGATGACAACGCGGCGTTGCCGAGGCCGCCGCGGCCGCCGAGTGCAGCTTCGAACTTGGTGCCGGGTCCGACGAGGTCGGCGAGAATGCGACCGTCCTTGTCGAGGACCATCGTGCCGTCAGGGACGCGCAGGATCAGGTCGTCGCCGGTGGAACCGTCGCGATTGCTGCCCATGCCCTGGGTGCCGTTGCTGGCCTTGGCGTTGCCGTGAAAGTGGAAGTCGAGCAACGTGTGCACGTTCTCGTCGACTTCGAGGATCACGTTGCCGCCGCGGCCACCGTTGCCGCCGTCGGGACCGCCGAGTGGTTTGAACTTCTCGCGATGGACGGACGAGCAGCCGTTGCCGCCCTTACCGGCGCTGACGTGCAGCACCACGCGGTCGATGAATCGGGACATAGGAACCGATCCTCCTCGTGTGTTTGGTGCGCTGTCGGCGACACGGCGATAAAAAAGACAAAAGGCGGGCCGGGGTTTTGCGACCCTGGCCCGCCCCTGTGGAGCTTGGTGAAGCTTCGGTGTCAGGCCTGGGCCTGTGCCGGAACGATATTCACGGTCTTGCGGCCACGCTTGGCGCCGAACTCGACCGCACCAGCGGCGAGTGCGAACAGCGTGTCGTCGCCGCCACGGCCGACGTTCACGCCGGGGTGGAAGTGCGTGCCGCGCTGACGAACGAGGATCTCGCCCGCGCTGACAGCCTGGCCACCGAACCGCTTGACTCCGAGGCGCTGTGAATTCGAGTCGCGACCGTTGCGCGAACTGGATGCACCCTTCTTATGTGCCATGTCTTCGACCCTCCAGGATCAGTAGAGCTCGAGTTACTTGATACCGGTGACCTTGAGGACCGTCAGCTTCTGACGGTGGCCCTGGCGCTTGTGGTAGCCGGTCTTGTTCTTGAACTTGTGGATCCGGATCTTCGGACCTTTGACCTGCTCGACGACCTCGCCGGTGACCGAAACCTTGGCCAGCTTGTCGGCATCGGTGGTCAGCTGTGAGTCTTCGACGACGAGGACCGGGTCGAGCGAGACGGCCGTTCCGGGCTCACCCTCGATCTTCTCGACCTTGACGAGGTCGCCGACTGCGACCTTGTACTGCTTCCCGCCGGTCTTGACGATCGCGTACGTTGCCATCGGACGGCTACCTTCTTTCCCAAAAGTCGTGCTGTCGAACTTTGCTCGCGCGACAAACGTCGTGCGACTGGTCTGGTGTGCTTGCTGCCTGTGGCGCACCCGCCTCGAGCTCGAAACTCGATCCCCCGCATGAAATCACCTTCGGTGAACTCAGCGGACGTGGCGAAGCGATGCCGCCTGGCAGCGACTGGTCAAGGTTACGGGAACGCAGGTGCGAGGGTCAAACTGACCACCGCCGGCCGGAGCCACTGCGAGCGAGGTAACAAGGACCGGTCAGGCGTCCACATCCACCGGCGGACCGGCAGGGCGTCCCGCCGCCCTGCGTCGCCGCGGTTCACGCGGTGGTGGCGGCGGTTCCGGTTCGCTCGTCACAACCCGAGCCTGCGGCTCGGAGCCTGCTGCTGGAAGAACGAAAACCGTTCCGGCAGTGGACTCACCCGACGGTGCTGCCGCTGGGCGAGAAACCCGTCTGCGCAGCCACGACTTCTTCTTCGGCTCGTCACCAGCTGCCGCAGGCGCCTGCTCCGACACCGGTTCGGGCACGTCGACGGGCTCCGGCTCGACGGCGTTCGCAGCCTGCTCCTCGACGACAACGGCCGCGGTCGGCTCGTCGGTCGTTGCACCGCCTGCGACCACGTCGTCGACAACAGCCGCTTCCGTGGTGTCGATCGCGGCGGCAACCGTACCGTCTCGGCCGTCCGCTACCTCGACAGCAGTTGTGTCCGCCGGTGCGCCTTCTGCTGCCTGGGCGCCGTCTGCCGGATGTTCACCGTGGTGGGCGGCCATCGCGAGTGCGACCGGATGAGCGCGCTTGACCGACGGATCGACCTCGACCGTCGACTGTCCGTTGGACGCACCATCAGCAGGGGTTTCGGCCGTCGGACGTTCGCGACCACGCCGCTTCCGTGGCGTCGAATCGCCACGAGCCGCCGACCGTGCACCGTTGTCGTCGGACGACGTCGACATCTCCACGGGGTAGGAGTGCACGAGGATGCCGCGGCCATGGCAGTGCTCGCACGTCGTCGAGAACGCCTCGACCAATCCGGTGCCGAGCTTCTTCCTCGTCATCTGCACCAAGCCGAGCGACGTCACCTCCGACACCTGGTGGCGGGTCCGGTCGCGCCCGAGCGCCTCGGTCAACCGGCGCAACACCAGGTCGCGGTTCGATTCGAGCACCATGTCGATGAAGTCGACGACGATCATGCCGCCGATATCACGCAGACGCATCTGCCGAACGATTTCCTCGGCAGCTTCGAGGTTGTTACGGGTAACCGTCTCTTCGAGGTTGCCGCCTGCACCGGTGAACTTGCCGGTGTTGACGTCGACGACGGTCATCGCTTCGGTCCGGTCGATGACGAGCGTTCCGCCCGACGGCAACCAGACCTTGCGATCGAGTGCCTTCGCGAGTTGTTCGTCGATCCGGTACGTCTCGAAGACGTCGGGTCCGCCGTTGGTGTCGTGCCGATGCACCCGTGGCAACAGGTCGGGTGCCACCGTGCCGATGTAGGTCTCGACCGTGCTCCAGGCCTTCTCGCCCTCGATCACGATCTTGGCGAAGTCCTCGTTGAAGAGATCGCGAATGACCTTGACCAGCAGGTCGGGCTCTTCGTACAACGTTTGTGTGTTGCCCTTGCCTGCGTTGGCGGCCTGTTCTTCGATCTGGCGCCACTGGTTCTGCAGGCGCTCGACATCGCGAGCGAGTTCTTCTTCGCTGACACCTTCGGACGCGGTCCTGATGATGACGCCGGCATCGTTGGGCACGATGTCGCGCAGAATCTCCTTGAGCCGCTTGCGTTCCGTGTCCGGCAGCTTGCGCGAGATACCGGTCGACGAACCGCCGGGAACGTAGACGAGGAATCGCCCGGCAAGGCTGATCTGAGTCGTCAGACGTGCGCCCTTGTGGCCGACCGGGTCCTTGCTGACCTGGACGAGCACCTGGTCGCCAGGCTTGAGTGCCTGCTCGATCTTGCGCGAGTTACCGCCGAGACCTGCTGCTTCCCAGTTGACTTCACCCGCGTAAAGCACGCCGTTGCGGCCGCGGCCGATATCGACGAACGCCGCTTCCATACTCGGGAGCACGTTCTGGACGCGACCGACGTAGACGTTGCCGACCATCGAGCCGGAACTGGTGTTGGTGACGAAATGCTCGACGAGGATGTCGTCTTCGAGCACAGCGACCTGCGTTGCGGACGGGTGATCGCCGAAAGCCTTCTCGCGCACGACCATGACGCGGTCGACAGCCTCCCGGCGGGCCAGGAATTCGCTTTCGGTCAGGATCGGCGGGCGACGACGACCGGCATCGCGGCCGTCCCGGCGACGCTGACGCTTGGCCTCCAGTCTGGTCGAGCCGGTGATGCCTTGAACTTCGTCCTTGACGACACGGGGCTTGTTGCGCGGCTCGCGCTCGTGAACGACCGTGTTCGGCGGATCGTCCTCCGATGCTGCGGCGTCACCCGTTGCAGCGTCTCCGGTGACCTTGCGACGCCGACGACGACGCCTGCGGCGGTTGGGTCCATCGCCGGTGCCGCTGTCGTCGGAGTCGTCGTCACTGTCCGAATCGTCGGAATCGTCGGCGTCCGCACCCGACGTGGAGTCGGCGTCGGTGGAGTCGGTGTCGGCCGAAGAACCAGCTGCATCCGCCGAGTCTGCTGCGTCCGAAGAACCGGCCTGCTCGTCGGCATCCGTCGAGTCGTCGGAATCGTCCTCGGAGTCGGCGTCGCCACCTGCCTGCTCACCGCGGCCACGGCCACGACCACGGCGTCCGCGGCGGCGTCGTTTCGGTTGGGCACCGTCGTTCTTGTCGTCGTCGGCCGCATCGGTGCTGTCGTCCGACGTTGCCTCGGCTGCCTGGTCGGCACTGTCGTCGACGACCGTCCGGTCACCCTTGCGGGAATCGGCCGAGTCGGATCCGGCCGTGTCGGCTTGGGGGGTGTCGGCTTGGGCGTTGCCGGCTGTCGACTTGCTAGCAGCTCTCCCGGATCCAGCCGTCGAGGACTCGGCATCGGCACCGTCTGATTGCTGATCGTCGGACTTGTCCGTCGCGGCAACTCGGGTCCGGCGGCGTCGGCGGGTCTCTTCGACGGCCGCGGTGTCGGGCTGCAGGAACAACGGCGCGTGCACAACCGCCGGCGTTACGAAGATCGGCGGAAGTTCAGCATCTGCGTCGGACCGGACCGGACCGGAGAACAGGTTCATGTCGTTGGACACCGGGGTTGGCGTGTCGACGGCCTCGGCAACAACGGGGGTCTCGACGGCGGATTCGACGGCGACCGGAGTCTCCGTGTCGACCGGCGCTTCGGCTACCACCGACGCGACGGCTGCGTCGTCAGTAGTTGTGCCAGCGGGAGCCGCGACGGGATCGGTGACGCCGGTAAGCAGGTCGCGCACAGATTCCGCGATGTCGCGATTCAGGCTCGACTGCGGGCTCTTCGCTTCGGCGCCGACCTCGGTCAGCGCAGCGAGGACCTGTTTGCTCTTGACGCCGAGCAACTTGGCAAGCGCATGCACCCGGATGCGATCCGGAAGATCCGGCGTCGGTTCGGTGGTTGCGATCGACGATCCCGAGTCCTGCGAATCACCGCTCGCGGACTTGGGTGTCTCGGCTGAATCAACTTCGTTCAGCTCTTCGGATGTCTCGGGCGGCACTTGATCGGCCACGTGGTCTCCCTCGGACCCCCGGGCGCGTCCGCCCAGCAATCGGGAGGTGACGCGGCCACTCAGGGGTTACATGTGTACCCGCGCCTGAGGGCGCGAGATTGTGTGGTCTCGCTCCGCGTACTCGGTAATGTCCGATGAATCTGGTCTGTGTGGGCTTGCTGGGCACGCGGTGCCTGGCTTGGATGGCTGTGCCGTGGTTCGCGCGCTGATCATCGAGCGTGCCGACGCGGGCAACCAACATCTTCTTGCGTTGTCCGTGGCAGCGATGACGGCATCGAACTGTGGAGTCATCCCGGTTACATCAACATGACGAACAAGTGGAGCTTATGTGGTGTAACCGTCACCAGTATCCCACACGCTCGCTCCGGCGCTCGCCATCGGCGTCCGGAGCGAACGTGTCGTGTTGTCTCAGGCGTTGGACAGTTCTGGGAACCACAGGGCAATCTCGCGTGCTGCGGACTCGGCGGAATCCGATCCGTGCACGAGGTTTTCCTGGGTCTCCAGGGCGAGATCGCCACGAATCGTGCCGGGTGTTGCCTTCTCGACGGGATCGGTGCCACCGGCGAGCTGCCGGAATGCGGCGATCGCGCGCGGACCCTCGACGACGGCCGCGACGACCGGTCCGGAGGTGATGAATTCGAGCAGTGAACCGAAGAACGGCCGTTCGGCGTGCTCGGCGTAGTGGCTGCTTGCTAGTTCGTTGGAGACGTTCTTCAGCTCCAGCGCGGCGATGGTCAGACCTTTGCGTTCGATCCGACCGAGGACTTCGCCGATGTATCCGCGAGAAACGGCATCGGGCTTGATAAGGATAAGGGTGCGCTCAGTCACGGCCGACAGCCTAGAGGTCTAGTCTCGCTGCCCCGGGAGCAGCCCCCTCTTCATCCGCGACTGGACGTCACGCCGAAGCCAGAGCAGGTAGCCCCACACTCCCGCGAAGATGAGACCGATGACGCCGATCGAGGGATGCGCGAACCAGCCGACAACGAACGCCACCTGCAGCGCAAGGTTGTACGACATCGCCCACGGCCGCCGTTGCAATCCGCCACCGGCAATCATCAGCAGCGCGAGACCGACGAGGTAGCCGCCCGACACCCACGTGACGCCACCGCTGAGCTTCGCCACGATCGGCAGACCGAGCAACACGACGATCGCCTCGAGTATCAGTACCCCGGCCAGCACGCCGCGGAAGGCTTTCCACGGATCCTTGGTCGGCTCGCCGAACTGGGTCGTCTCCCCGTCTGCGGGGCTGTCGGAACTCACGCGGGATCCTTTCCGAACAATGCACGCGCAGCACCGGCAGTCACCACGGACCCGGTCACGACGACCCCGGCACCCGAGACCGCCTCCCCCGGTTCGACGACATCCTCTGCGAGCCCTATCGCCGTCTCCAGCGCATCCGGCAACGTTGCCGCAACGACGACGCGCTCGTCGCCGAAGCGTTGGACCGCGAGATTGGCGAGTTCTTCGGCTTCCATCGAGCGCGGCGATCCGTTGGTCGTGACGACGATCTCGTCGAATGCCGGCTCGAGCGCTTCGAGAATGCCCGCAACGTCCTTGTCCCGCATCACGGCGACGACGCCGACAAGTTTGCGGAAATCGAACTCGGCGGCAAGGGCCGCCGCCAGCGCCTTGGCGCCAGCCGGATTGTGTGCCGCGTCTAGAAATATGGTCGGGGCACTCCGAACACGTTCGAGGCGACCCGGCGACGTGACCGACGCGAAACCCTCGCGTATCGCATCGACGTCGAGCCTACGATCGGCTCCGGCGCCGAAGAACGCTTCGACAGCCGCGAGTGCGAGTACTGCGTTGTGCGCCTGGTGCTCGCCGTGCAGTGGCAGGAAGATCTCGTCGTAGACCCCGCCGAGCCCCTGTAGTTGCAGTTCCTGTCCGCCGACCGCGATGCGGCGACCGAGCACCTTGAACTCTGACCCCTCCCGAGCAACGGCAGCATCGACCTCGACGGCGCGGCGCAGCAGGACGTCCATCACTTCGGGTTCCTGTTGCGCGATGACGGCGACGGTATCGATCGGAACGAGTTGCTCGCGTGCGCGTTTGATGATTCCGGCCTTCTCACCGGCGATACTCGTCAGATCCGGACCGAGGTAGTCGACGTGGTCGAGTCCGATCGGCGTGATCACAGCTACCTGCCCGTCGATCACGTTGGTCGCGTCCCACCGACCGCCGAGACCGACCTCGACGACAGCCACGTCGACCGGCGCTTCCGCGAACGCGGCGAAGGCCATCGCTGTGACGACCTCGAACTTGCTCATCGCAGGTCCGCCTGCGCTTTCCGAGGACGCGTCGACCATTTCGACGTACGGCAGGATCTCTCGATAGGTATCGACGTATAGACGAGGCGAAATCGGTAGGCCGTCGACGCTGATCCGTTCGGTCGGCGATTGCAGATGCGGGCTCGTCGTTCGGCCGGTACGGCGATGCAGACTCCGCAGGAGCGCGTCGACCATTCGGGTGACCGACGTCTTGCCGTTCGTGCCGGCAACGTGGATTGCCGGATAGCCGTGCTGAGGCGCGCCGAGCAGATCCATCAGTGCCGAGATCCGAGCAGTCGACGGCTCGATTTTCGTTTCGGGCCAACGCTTGTCGAGTTCGGCCTCGACGAGGGTCAGCTCTGCGAGATCGACCGCAGACGGCGCCTCGAGCGCGACTGGATCACCCTCGGTGCTCACTTGGACCCCATGTCGCGCAGGCGCGCACCGACTCTGGCGACCTCTTCTTCGGCAAGGCTGCGCCGCGCCCGAATCTTGTCGACCACCTGATCGGGTGCCTTGGCGAGGAACGCCTCGTTCGACAGTTTCGCGGCCGTCGCCACCAGTTCCTTCTCGGCAGCCGCGAGTTCCTTCTCCAGCCTGCGTCGCTCGGCCTCCAGGTCGACGGTGCCCGACGTATCGAGTTCGACGGTGACCGTCGCGTTGCTGAGGCGCACCTCCAACGATGCGGTTACGGCGAAATCGTCTGCGGGAGTGGTCAGCCTGGCAAGTGAGCTGATCGAGTCGAGTTGGGCAACCAGATCGGCCGACTCCACACCGACCAGACGGGCTGCGACCTTCTGCTTGTCCTTGAGACCCTGATCGCTGCGGAAGCGGCGCACCTCGGTGATCAAGCGCTGCATATCCGAGATACGTTGCGCTGACGCAGTATCCGCCGCAGTTCCCGATGCCGTCGGCCACTGCGCGACGACCACTGACACACCACCCGTCAGCGCCTTCCACAGCGTCTCCGTGACGAACGGGATCACCGGATGCAGCAGGCGCAGAAGCGAATCGAGGACGACACCGAGCACGGCACGGGTAGCGGCAACACGCTCCGGATCGGCCAACTGCACCTTCGCCAGTTCGAGATACCAGTCGCACACCTCGTCCCACGCGAAGTGGTAGAGACCTTCGCACGCTTTACCGAACTCGTAGCTGTCGAATGCCGAATCCACTTCGGCGCGAACCTCTTCGAGCCGATCGAGGATCCAGCGGTCGGCATCGGTCAGCGCGTCGCGAGCGGGCAACTCGGTCGACACTGCACCGTTCATCAAAGCAAACTTGACTGCGTTGAACAGCTTGGTGACGAAGTTGCGCGACGCCGAGGCGTGCGACTCGCCGATCGAGAGGTCACTACCGGGCTGGGCACCGCGAGCGAGTGTGAAACGCAACGCGTCAGCTCCGTACAACTCGACCCAATCGAGTGGATCGATACCGTTGCCACGCGACTTGGACATCTTCTTGCCGAACTGATCTCGGATGAGGCCGTGCAGGAAGACGTCCTTGAACGGCACCTGTAGGCCGGACTTGCCCGGTCCTGCGATCTGCTCGTCCTCGGCGATGAACATGCCGAACATCATCATGCGGGCGACCCAGAAGAAGATGATGTCGTAGCCGGTGAAGAGAACGCTTGTCGGGTAATACTTTTGGAGTTCAGGCGTCTTCTCGGGCCAACCGAGTGTCGAGAACG
The DNA here is from genome assembly GCF_016482825.1 of Antrihabitans stalagmiti. Classification (GTDB taxonomy): domain Bacteria; phylum Actinomycetota; class Actinomycetes; order Mycobacteriales; family Mycobacteriaceae; genus Antrihabitans; species Antrihabitans stalagmiti. Next base: position 82,949 of record NZ_JAEMNV010000011.1, read on the forward strand.
GCCACAACCCCGACGAGAACCAGGTGTCGAGCACGTCGGGATCCTGGGTCCAGCCGGCGGGCGGCGTCTCGTCAGGACCGACGCACACGGTTTCGCCGTCGGGCCCGTACCAGATCGGGATGCGGTGACCCCACCAGAGCTGACGCGAGATGCACCAATCGTGCATGTTGTCGACCCACGCGAACCACCGCGGTTCCAGGCTCTTCGGATGAATCACTGTGTCGCCGTTACGAATTGCGTCGCCTGCGGCGGCGGCGAGAGTATCTACCTTCACCCACCACTGCAACGAAAGGCGCGGCTCGATGGCTTCACCGCTGCGCTCGGAGTGACCGACACTATGCAGGTACGGACGCTTTTCGGCGACGACACGCCCTTCCGCGGCCAGACGCTCGCGAACCTTGACACGTGCCTCGAAACGATCCATGCCGTCGAATTCGGTTCCGGTCCCGACGATCCGAGCCGTTTCGTCCATGATGGACGGCATCGGCAGGCTGTGTCGTAGCCCCATCTCGAAGTCGTTGGGATCGTGCGCAGGGGTGATCTTCACTGCGCCGGTACCGAACTCGGGGTCGACGTAGTCGTCGGCGATGATCGGTATCGCCCGACCCGTGATCGGGTGCTCGACGGTGGTGCCGATCATCGACTGGTAGCGAGCATCGTCGGGGTGCACGGCGACCGCTGTGTCACCGAGCATCGTCTCCACCCGCGTGGTCGCGACGATCACGTGCGGCTCGTCGTCGCGAAGCGAGCCGTATCGCAACGAAACCAGCTCGCCCTCGACGTCCTCGTATCGAACTTCTATGTCGGATATGGCAGTACGCAGCTCGGGCGACCAGTTCACGAGCCGTTCGGCGCGATAGATCAGGCCGGCGTCGAACATCCGCTTGAAGATCGTCTGCACAGCATTGGAAAGGCCGTCGTCCATCGTGAACCGGTCGCGGCTCCAGTCGACACCGTCACCGATCCGGCGCATCTGGCCCTGAATCGTGCCGCCGGAAGCGTGCTTCCAGTCCCACACCTTGTCGATGAACAGCTCCCGGCCGAAGTCCTCTTTCGTCTTGCCATCCACGGCGAGCTGCTTCTCGACGACGTTCTGCGTCGCGATACCTGCATGGTCCATCCCCGGCTGCCACAGGACGTCGAACCCCTGCATCCGCTTACGGCGAGTGAGCGCATCCATCAGCGTGTGGTTGAGCGCATGGCCCATGTGCAGGCTGCCCGTGACGTTCGGTGGCGGCAGCACGATCGAGTACGGCGGCTTGTCGCTGGTCGGGTCCGCCGCGAAATATCCTGCAGCTACCCAGCCCTGATACAGGTCTTCCTCGACTGCGCTGGGATCCCAGCTCTTCGGTAGCGAATCGGCTCGACTGTCGGAACTATCGGGGGCTGCGCTGGTCACTCGGCGATTCTAGTCGGCGACGGACGACGCGATTCATCGGCGCTAGCTGGTGGCAACCGTTCGCATCGTCGTCGTAGCCACGAGCCGACCACCCTCGGGTGCAACATCGATAACCCTTGGGTCGCGAGCACCACCACTCGGGCTGCTGTCGCCGACCTCCGGAATAGACCAGATTTGCCGTCAAGAGAAACACGCACACCGACTCCCGCAGAGTCGGACAAACGGAGGTCACAATGTACGTACTGGTCGATTCACCGGTGGGAACGTCGTTCATCCGCAACCGCCCCGAGCATTTCACCGAGACCGCGGAACTCGATCCGCACGGTGTCGCCGTCTCCTCCGGCGATCGCAGCCTCACTTTTGCCGAGGTCGACGCGTGGTCGACCACTCTTTCCCAGCTGCTGGTCGATATGGGCGCAGGATCCGACAACCACGTCGTCATGGCATTGCCGCCTTCGATCGAGTCCGTGGTTGCGATGTGGGCGGTCGCGAAGACGGGAGCCGGTCTCGCGTCGATCGATCCAGCGGAATCGGCCACGATGGCCGGGATCGTGGTGTCAGGTCGGCGTGTCTGCATCGGCTTGACGACTCGGGCGCAGCTCGCCTCGCTGCCGGATTCGATCGCATGGCTTGTCGTCGACGAAAGCGCTTCTCGCGCAGGTGGTTCGGTCGCTCTGGTCGCTGCGTGAGTGGCCGCGCAAACGATGCGCAAACGAACCAGGACCGGGAGATTTGGCAGAAGGGTGGAGGATTCAATGGATGAGGGTCACTGAATCCCCCGCCCTTCCTCCGCAATAGTAGACCGCCTGCCACGTTAAATCTGCACGACGGGCAGACTTTTCTCGAACCGCGAGTCAGCCGCTTCGCGCCGACCCGGCTGCGACCCCGCGGCTACGCCGCTGAACACCCAGCAAGCGTTGAGCATCGCCGATCGACTACGACTCTGGGTCCACTTCGTCGCCGCCTATTCGACGTAGAACCTCATCGTGAGCACATTCGCAAGACATTTCAGATAAAGATTTCGCAATAATCACGCGCGTCGAGACCTCTTCGTAATAAAATCGTGACACCTGAGACACCGATACCTTGGTCGCCTACTCAGGTTCAACCGAATACGGAGGAGATGTCATGGGATCAACGGAACTGCTCAGCGGATTGTTCGGAACCGGTAGCTCGGGCAGCGGTGGTGGCGGTGAAAGTGGCGGCGGCGGCCTTCTCGGAGGACTCCTCGGCCTGCTCGGCGGAATTCTCTGACTGCCTCGTGATCGGTCGGTCGCTTCATAAGCGGTGCATGAAGCAGCGGTGCACGAAGCGGCCGACCTACACGACGCGGCCGATACGATCCGGACCGCAAGCATGTGAGCTGCGGCGCTAGCGCGGATTACGCCACATCGCCCAGAGGGTGGGACCACCTTTGGGTAGCACGACCTCGCGGGTGACCTCGAACCCGAATCGCTCGTAATACGGCACGTTGTCGGGCTTGCTCGATTCCAGATAGGCCGGTGCGTGCTCGGCGTCGCATCGACTCAGACGTGACGTCATCAGGCTGTGCCCGAAGCCGCCACCGCGTACAGACGGATCGGTGCCGATAACCGACAGATACCAATGCGGCTCTTCTGGATGGTTTGCTTTCATCGTCTCGTTGACCTCGCCGCCGAGTTGCATCCGACTTCCGAAAGCCATGATCATCGCGGGCATCGAACGCAGTTCCGTCCAACCGGACGACTTCCAGCCGCCGGGCGGCGCCCACAGGGTCGCTCCCCCAATTGCACCGTCGGCACCGGTTGCCACTTCACAGCCACCCTGAGACAGGTACTGGTAGCGCGCGATCGCGCCGAACAACCTCGTGAGCCCCTTCTCACGCTTGGCGTCGTCGGGCAGCATAAAGGTCATAACCGGGTCGTCGAAGAACGCCCGCGCGAGGGTTCGGGAAGCTTCTGCGATGTCCGACTTCTGTGTCGGGCGCACGATGGTCATGGGAACAGGCTACCGAGGCGGTCCGACACCCTCCGGTGCGATGAAAAGGTCGGTTCCGACCACGGTTCCGCTGCGTCGATCCAGATAGCAGAACAACACCGCGGGCCCTTCGCCCGCAACACATGTCGAGACGACGACATCGCCCGAAGCAATCACCTTCCTGAGGTTCCCGACGACAGTCCCGCCGAGCAGTTGCACCGCGTGGTCGGACCCCGCCTGTGCCTTCGAAACAAGGTCGGCTACAGCGGCTTTACCGGGATTTCCGACGCTGCGCACAGCTCGCCCGAACGCGAAAGCCCCGCCGAGGCCCTGGTACTTCAGTAGGCGAATATTGGTCTGCGCGATCGATCGGGCGTGCGCACGATCGAACCCGGCAAGCTGCGCAACAACAGGCCCGACCTCCCAGTGCGCGGCGAGTCGTCCGATACGCAGCACACCACCGTCGTTCGTCAGTTCGTACAGCAGATAGGCCGGCGTCTGAAGTACGACACCCGCGGTGTCGGTGATCTCGATCGTGACGTTTCGAACGACATCGAGGCCGCGGACGATATCGGGACCGTCGTAGTGGAATCGGATGGACCGCGGCGCGATGTAGGTGTCCCAAAATCGCGATAGCGCGTGCGGGCCACGACTGCCGCCACGTCGGTCGTACAGACCGCCGACGACCGGGCGCCCGCCTACCGGATCCTCGACGACGTGGTGGCGAGCGAAGAGCGCGAGCCACGCGGCCTTGTCGTGCGCGGCGACGGCGAGCGGCGAACGCTCGACGAACTCGAGTAGGTCGTCGGGGGTCACCGCCACGGTCACGCGCGCTGACTCTGCGTGCGTGAGAACTGCAGGAACTCGACCAGATCGTCGACCGTCTGCGCCGACGTACGCGCCCGGTAGCCGAGTTCGGTGACTGCTTTGGCATTGTCGATCCGTGGGCTCGCCACAAGTGCCGCCAACGAGCCTGCGCTGATCAGATCCGACCCGAAGCGCTTACCGATTCGTTCCGCGATCGGGATCATCGGTAGCACCGCGCGCAGTGGAACGGCGGCGATACGTCCGCTTCGTCCTGCCTTCTTGGCGGCCCGCCGAAACACGTCGGCCATGACGCAGAATTCGCCCGCAAGCAGGTAGTTCTCGCCGGTTCGTCCCCGGTCGGCAGCGGCGACGAGGCCCGTTGCGACATCGCGGACGTCGACCAGATCGAAGCCGCCCTCCAGCGTGACCGGCATCCGGCCGCGGGTGGCCATCGCAATCAAGCCGTTGATCCTCGACAGGCCGGCCATGCCGAAATCGGTCGGGCCGTAGACGCCCGTCGGATTGCAGATCACGGCGTCGAGGCCGGCTTTGACGACCTCCTGAACCTGCTGCTCCCCCGCCCACTTCGAGCGGTCGTAGACGGGAATCTTCCCATCCTCGGACCGCGGGCTCGTCTCGTCGATTTCCTGGCATCGATACTGGTCGAAGGCATGTATGGAACTGCAGTGCACGTAGCGTCGGACGCCTGCCGCCAATGCCGCTTCGGCGGTGTTTCGCGCACCGTCGACGTTGAGCCGCCAAGCGATCTCGTCTTGTTCTGACAGGGTGATCTTCGCGACGAGGTGGTAGACGGTGTCGACACCGGTCAACGCGGCCCGGATCGACTCCGGGTCGAGCACGTTCGCCTTTCGGAACTCCACACCGGACGGAAAGTGCGGCGAGCGGGCTACATCCAATGCGCGGACCGTTTCGCCATCGGCCACCAGCTGTCTGACCAGATTGACGCCGAGATATCCGCTCGCACCCGTCACCGCCACAGTCATACTTTTCTTCCTCTCCACGTCCTTGCCGCAGATCATACGGGACAAACTAGAACTTGTTCTAGATTCGGCCGAGCCCTGGGTTGGAGGCGTCCGAGCAACGAGGCACTATGGAGCAATGACCCGCACGGGACCGACAAGCGACATCGACGAGTCCGCGCTTGCGGTCACGTCGCCGAAGAACAAGGCGGCCGGGCTCACCGCCGTCGCCGTCTCGATGCGACGCAGCCTCGAACAGATGGGTCTGCTGCGCACATCGAGGTCGCTCGCTCGCCTGAACCATCACGACGGCTTCGATTGCCCAGGCTGCGCATGGCCCGAGCCGCTCGGCCATCGGCGTCCCGCCGAATTCTGCGAGAACGGCGCCAAGGCGGTAGCAGAGGAAGCGACGCTACGGACCGTCACACCGGAGTTCTTTGCCGAGCACTCGGTCGCGGAACTGGCGACCAAGTCCGGCTTCTGGCTCGGCCAGCAGGGGCGCCTGACCCATCCGATGGTTCTCACCCCGAATGCCACGCACTATCAACCGATTTCGTGGCGCGATGCCTACCGGCTGATCGCCGACGGATTGCGCGCGCTGTCCTCCCCCGACGAAGCGATCTTCTACACCTCGGGACGAACAAGCAACGAAACCGCGTTCCTCTATCAGTTGCTGGTCCGCAGTTTCGGTACCAACAATCTGCCCGACTGCTCCAACATGTGTCACGAATCGTCCGGCACCGCCCTGACCGCAGCGATCGGCATCGGCAAGGGGTCGGTGTCCATCGACGACTTGACCAAGGCGGACCTGATCCTCATCGCCGGCCAGAATCCGGGTACCAACCACCCGCGCATGCTGTCGACCTTGGAAACGGCAAAGCGCAACGGCGCCAAAATAATTGCCATCAATCCGCTTCCCGAGGCGGGCCTGAAGGGCTTCAAGGACCCCCAGCGCCTCAGTGGCCTACTGCGTGGCGGCACCGAGATCGCGGACGAGTTCCTGCAGATCCGCATCGGTGGCGACATGGCCCTGTTCCAAGGGCTCGGCAGGTTGCTCTTCGAGGCCGAGGATCGCGCGCCGGGGACCGTGGTCGACAGGGCCTTCGTCGACGCACACTGCGCCGGTTTCGCCGAATACGAAGCGCACATGCGTGCGGTCGACCTCGACGCCGTGCTCGAGGCAACCGGTTTGACCCGGACTCAGCTCGACGAGACCGCTGCAGCACTCATCGCCTCGGAGCGCACCATCACCTGTTGGGCAATGGGATTGACGCAGCAGCGGCACGCTGTCGCGACCATCGAAGAGGCGACCAACCTGCTGCTGCTTCGCGGCATGATGGGCAAACCCGGCGCAGGCGTGTGCCCGGTACGAGGACACTCGAACGTGCAGGGCGACCGCACGATGGGCATCTTCGAGCGGATGCCGGACTCCTTCCTCGACGCACTCGATGCCGAATTCGCGATGTCCAGTCCGCGCGAACACGGTTTGGACACAGTCGATTCGATCCGCGCGATGCGCGACGGGACGGCGAAGATATTCATGGCCATGGGCGGCAATTTCGTCTCCGCAACGCCGGATACCGACGTGACCGAGGCAGCGTTGCGCAATTGTGCTCTGACCGTGCAGGTCTCGACGAAGCTCAACCGAAGTCACGTAGTCCCCGGCGAAGTCGCATTGATCCTGCCCACGCTCGGCCGTTCCGACCTCGATCTGCAGGACGGCACCAAACAGCATGTCTCCGTAGAGGATTCGATGTCGATGGTCCACCTGTCCACCGGCAGGTTGGCACCGGTCAGCTCGGACCTTCGCAGCGAGGTCGCGATCGTGTGCCAACTGGCGACCGAACTGTTCGGACCCGACCACCAGGTTCGGTGGTCGGAGTTCGAAAAAGACTACGACCTGATTCGCGACGCGATCTCCAGAGTGATCCCCGGCTGCGCCGACTACAACACACGTGTCCGCGAGCGCAACGGCTTCCAGCTACCGCACCCGCCCCGCGATTCACGTGAATTCGTCACAGCCACAGGCAAAGCCAATTTTGCAGTCAACGAACTGGTCTGGGTGCCTACCCCGCCGGGACGCCTCGTACTGCAGACGATGCGCAGCCACGATCAGTACAACACGACGATCTACGGTCTCGACGACAGATACCGCGGCGTGAAGAACGGCAGGCAGGTCGTCTTCGTCAACGCAGCCGACATCGCAGAACTCGGGTTCAGCGACGGCGATCTGGTGAACATCGTCTCCGAATGGCCGACCGAGGGCCGCGTCGAGGAACGTCGCGTCGACGGTTTCCGAATCGTCGCCTACAGCACTCCGCGCGGCAACGCCGCGGCCTACTATCCCGAGACGAATCCGCTGATCCCACTGGATCATGTTGCGGACAAATCGAATACGCCGGTATCCAAGGCGATTACAGTCCGGCTCGAACGGGCGGACTGATGGGCCGCATCACCTCACGTCGCCAGGTTCTGCGGATCACCGCAACAGGGTCCGTCCGCCGACCGGACACACTCGCTGTCGAGGAGCCGCTCGAGCTGCGGATTGCGGGCACGCCGGTCAACGTGACGATGCGGACCCCGGGCAACGACATCGACCTGGTGCACGGATTTCTCCTCAGCGAGGGTGTGATCGCTGACGCGGGCGATGTGGTCGCTGTTCGCTACTGCGCCGGTGCGGACGAAGACGGTGTCAATACCTACAACGTTCTCGACGTGACACTCGCCGCGACCGCACGGCCGGATGCATTGGGGCACAGGCACGTCATGACATCGAGCGCGTGCGGAGTGTGCGGTAAGGAATCGCTCGCCGACGTCGCGGCGACGTCGCGATTCGATATCGCGCAGACGGAACTTGCCGTCGAGGCCGGGATTCTGGCGTCGATGACGCAGACACTTCGTAAGAACCAGCGAACGTTCGACGCGACGGGCGGCCTGCATGCGGCTGGTTTGTTCAGCGCCGACGGCGCCCTGCTCGTCGTCCGCGAGGACGTCGGCCGCCACAACGCCGTCGACAAGGTGATCGGCTGGGGCATCGCCGAAGGCCGCGTGCCCATGAGCGACTGCGTATTGATCGTCAGCGGCAGAGCTTCCTTCGAACTCGTACAGAAGGCCGTGATGGCAGGCATACCGATGCTCGGCGCAGTGTCGGCGCCGTCGTCGCTCGCAGTGGATCTCGCGGCGGACAACGGACTGACACTCGTCGGGTTTCTCCGTGGCGAGACGATGAACGTCTACTGCCGAAGCGATCGACTCAAACAGACTTCGGTCGGGCGGCCTACTTTGGAGTCATGACTGCTTCCCCCATCACTCTCGGCGACAATCTGACGACAAGCCAACTCGGATTCGGTGGCATGGCATTGACGCCCGTCTACGGTGCCGTCGAACCCGCCGACGCGCTGGCGACGCTGCACCACGCGATCGATGTCGGCGTGACATTCATCGACACGGCCAACGTGTACGGCGGCGGTTCGAACGAGCAACTCATCGCCGCTGTTCTCCGCGATCGTCGTGCCGAGGTGCAACTCGCAACCAAGTTCGGCATCACCGGCAATCCTGCGGCCGGCGATCGCGGAGTACGCGGCGACCGAGATTATGTTCGGCAATGCATCGACGAAAGTCTGCAGCGTCTCGGTACCGACACGGTCGACCTGTACTACCTGCACCGACTCGATCCGAACACACCGATCGAAGACACAGTCGCGGCCATGGCCGAGCTCGTGACCGAGGGGAAGGTCCGCCATCTCGGCCTGTCCGAGGTCACCGCGGCCGAATTGCGCCGCGCGGTGGCGGTCCATCCGATTGCCGCCGTGCAATCGGAATGGAGCATTTGGAGTCGAGACGTCGAATCGAACGTCGTTCCCGCAGCTGCCGAACTCGGCGTCGGCTTCGTTCCGTATGCGCCCCTCGGGCGGGGATTTCTCACCGGAACGGTCACCGCGGACACGATCAGCAGCAACGACATCCGCAACCACTTTCCGAGATTCGACGACGGCAGCATCGACACCAATCGTGCGGCTGTCGCGGCCATTCAGACGGTCGCGGACGCGGTCGGCGCCACGGCCGCGCAGGTCAGCCTGGCGTGGCTGCGGCACAAGGGCAGCGACTTCGGTTTGCCCGTTGTGTCGATACCTGGGACGCGCAAACAGCATCGGATCGACGAGAACGTTTCCTCGCTGGACGTCGACCTTTCGGCAGCGCAGGTTGCCGAGCTGGATTCGATAGCAGGGCTGGTGAGCGGAGAGCGGTCCGCCGTGGCGTCCTGGGTGTCGTCGGGGCGCGAATAGACGCGCGTCACGACAATCCGACCGGGGTTCAACTACCGAAGGACCCGGACCGAGCGAACTCGTGCGTCTGCCGCTCCGCTTCCTTGCGGTTAGCGCGTATCCGGACCTGCACGAGGAATGACGAACACACGTGACGCCGGAACCTTGCGGTCCCGGCGTCACGTGTTCTCGATCGGTTGTCAGGCCTTGGACTCGACCGCATCCGCAGCGAGTGCTTCCGCAGCAGCACTGACCTCGGCTTCGGAACCGCTCACGCTGGCAAGTTCCAGCGCCTCGAGAACGTAGGCGGTCTCACCGTGGATCGCCGAGTCCAAGCCGCCGGACTCGGTTTCTGCATCGACTCGCAGACCCATCGTCATGTCGAGCACCTTCGCGATGATGAAGGTGACGATGAAGGTGTAGGCGAGCACGGCAAGCACCGCGACCGTCTGCCTACCGAGCTGACCGAACCCACCGCCGTAGAACAATCCGGCAACGGCGTTGGGAGCTTCGTCGGTCGCCAGCAGGCCGATCAGGAGCGTGCCGAGGACACCGCCGACGAGGTGGATGCCGACAACATCGAGTGCGTCGTCGTATCCCAGCTTGTACTTGAGCGACACCGCTGCACAGCAGACGACACCGGCTGCGGCACCGATGATCAGAGCACCGATCGGCGATACCGCACCACAGGCGGGTGTGATCGCGACGAGTGCGGCGATCATGCCTGATGCTGCACCGAGCGACGTAGCGTGACCGGCCTTGATGCGTTCCATGACCAGCCAGCCACAGACACCCGCGCACGTCGCGGCAACCGTGTTGAGGACGACGACGGATGCGCTGTTGGACGCAGCCAATGCCGAACCACCGTTGAAGCCGAACCAGCCGAAGTACAGCAGGCCGGCACCGAGCATCGTCAGCGGAAGATTGTGCGGGCGATGCGGATGCGGGAACGCGTGACGCTTACCGAGGACGAACAGCACGGCCAACGCCGCGATGCCCGCGTTGATGTGGACCGCGGTGCCACCGGCGAAGTCGATCGCCTTGAGCTTGTTGGCGATCCAGCCGCCCGTGACGGATCCGTCGGCAGAGTTGAATGCGAACACCCAGTGCGCGACCGGGAAGTAGACGAGTGTTGCCCAGATTCCCGCGAAGACCATCCAACCTGCGAACTTCATCCTGTCAGCGAAAGCTCCCGAGATGAGCGCGACCGTGATGGCCGCGAACAACAGCTGGAACACCGCGAACAACGCAGGTGGCAACGCAGCCGGGTCCGAGGCGGTCAGCAACTTGCCCAACCCGAGGTACTCGAACGGGTCACCGATCAGACCGGCTCCGCCGACCGAATCACCGAAGCCGACGGAGTATCCGAACAGCACCCACAGGACGCCGACGACGGCGAATGCGCCGAACGTCATCATTGCCATGTTGAGGGTGTTGCGGACGCTTACCATGCCGCCGTAGAACAGCGCGAGGCCCGGAATCATCAGGGCAACAGCAGCGGTGGCGGCCAACATCCAAGCGGTATTGGCTGCAGCTAATGGATCCATATTTGTTCACCTTCGCGGACGAGGGCGCGCATGCGCGTGCCGTTTGATGCGGTGAATCACCGTCATCCGAGAGTGAACCCGACAAATGTGACTTCTACCGGCGCGGTCGTGAATTGTGCGTTACGAGCCTCGCAGCTGTCAGGGTGCGGCGAGCCGACGAACCGCGTCGACGACTGTTCGCCGCCGGAACACCGACTCGGTGAAGTTCAGAACCTCCGGCCCCTGCACCGACCAGACAGCGGCGATGTGGCGTGCCAGCAGCACGAGTTGCAACGGGTCCAATCGGTCGGTCACGTGGCCCGCTAGTTGGGCGTCGCGCACTGTTGCGATGTGTGATTCCAGCGCAGCGACTGCCTCGGGAGGAGCAACGTCGCTGTTCGCGCGCTCCAACCGGTACCAGGTAACGAGTCGGACGAGGTTCGGATTCGCCGCGCCCGAGTCGTACAGGCGGCCCGCGTATTCGCCGAGGTCGCTCGGATCCAACGTGATGTCGGTGAAGGTGGCATCGACGAACTGTTCGAGAACTGCGTCGAACAGGGCTTCCTTGCTGCCCCAGTAGGTATAGATCAGACCCTTGCTGCAACCCGCCTGAGCCGCGATTCGATCGATGCGAGCGCCGGCGACACCACACGAGGCGAACTCGCTCATCGCCGCGTCGAGCAACCGGGAGCGACTGTCCGTCGTGTCCTTTGCCACCATCGGACAGTACTACCGACCGGTAAGCAGAAGCACGGCAAGCAATGCCCGACATAACAAAGCGCGGTCGAAGGTCATCTGACCTTCGACCGCGCTTCGATGAATTGCGTTGCGCGCCTTGCGTTATGCGCTCTTGTCGCGACGCTCCGGCCGCTCACGCTTGCGCGGCACGATGGTCGGAAGGACGTTGTCGACGACGGTCTCGCCGGTCACGACCACTTTCGCGACGTCGTCGCGACTCGGAATGTCGTACATCACCGGAAGCAGAACTTCTTCCATGATCGCGCGGAGACCACGAGCGCCCGTGCCGCGCAGAATGCCCTGATCTGCGATGGCTTCCAACGCATCGTCGGTGAATTCCAGTTCGACACCGTCCATCTCGAACAGGCGGGTGTACTGCTTCACCAGCGCGTTCTTCGGTTCGGAGAGGATCTTGACCAGCGAAGCCTTGTCCAGGTTCGTCACCGAAGCGACGACCGGAAGACGGCCGATGAACTCGGGAATCAGGCCGAACTTGATCAGGTCTTCAGGCATGACGTCGGCGAAATGATCCTGGGTGTCGATGTCGGCCTTCGAGTGCACCTCGGCACCGAAACCGATACCACGCTTGCCGACCCGATCGGAGACGATCTTCTCGAGGCCTGCGAAGGCACCAGCCACGATGAACAACACGTTGGTCGTGTCGATCTGGATGAACTCCTGATGCGGATGCTTGCGACCACCCTGCGGCGGAACGCTTGCCTGCGTGCCTTCGAGGATCTTCAGCAATGCCTGCTGCACACCTTCGCCGGACACGTCACGCGTGATCGACGGGTTTTCGCTCTTGCGAGCGATCTTGTCGACCTCGTCGATATAGATGATTCCGGTTTCGGCGCGCTTGACGTCGTAATCCGCGGCCTGGATCAGCTTGAGGAGAATGTTCTCGACGTCTTCGCCGACGTAGCCGGCTTCGGTCAGCGCGGTGGCATCGGCAATCGCGAACGGGACGTTGAGCATCTTCGCCAGCGTCTGCGCGAGGTAGGTCTTGCCGCAACCTGTCGGGCCGAGCATCAGAATGTTGGACTTCGCGAGCTCGACAACCTCGCCGCGTGCGTCACGGGCTTTGTCGCCGGCCTGGATTCGCTTGTAGTGGTTGTAGACCGCAACTGCGAGGGTCCGCTTGGCGGTGTCCTGACCGATGACGTAGTTCTCCAGGAAGTCCCGGATCTCCATCGGCTTCGGCAGCTCGTCGAGCTTGACCTCGCTCGACTCGGCCAGTTCCTCTTCGATGATCTCGTTGCAGAGGTCGATGCACTCATCGCAGATGTACACACCAGGACCCGCAATGAGCTTCTTGACCTGCTTCTGGCTCTTTCCACAGAACGAGCACTTCAGCAGATCGCCGCCGTCACCGATGCGCGCCATCTTTCAGGTCCCTACTTCCTTCTCCGCGTGCGACCGTCGCTCCCGATTGTGGACGATCGAATCGGTCCGACAATCTAGGAGCGGTGGGCCATGATGTGACCGTACCCGCGATTCGGGAATGTGGTCGACTTCTTACGGGTGATTCACACAGAGAACCGCGCATTTCGTCGCTCACCTCCCGCATTTCGTTCCGATACCGCACGACCCGAACTTTCGATTCGATCTCTCGGTGCCGAGCGGCACCTGATCGGTGCCCAAGCGTTGCTTGCGAATGCGCGGTTCTCCCGCAAATCGATCACACCGGCGTGTCGCCGATGAGCGATTCACCAATTACTTTTGCGCGCTGAGCTTCCGGTAATCGAACACGGTATCGATGATGCCGTATTCCTTTGCACCTTCGGCCGTCAGAATCTTGTCGCGATCGGTGTCCTTGCGGATGACGTCCGCATCCTTACCGGTGTGGCGAGCAAGCGTGGTTTCCATCAGACGACGCATACGTTCGATCTCCGCTGCCTGAATCTCCAGATCGGAAACCTGACCCTGGATGCCACCCTCGACGGACGGCTGGTGGATCAGCACGCGAGCGTTCGGCAGCGCAGCGCGCTTGCCCGGCGTTCCCGCAGCAAGGAGCACGGCGGCAGCCGAGGCCGCCTGACCGAGGCACACGGTCACGACGTCGGCACGGACGTACTGCATCGTGTCGTAGATCGCCATCAGCGCGGTGAACGAACCACCGGGCGAGTTGATGTACATCGTGATGTCGCGATCGGGATCCTGCGACTCGAGCACGAGCAACTGAGCCATCAGGTCGTTGGCGGACACATCGTCGACCTGCGATCCGAGGAAGATGATGCGCTCCTCGAACAGCTTGTTGTACGGGTCGGACGTCTTGACGCCGTAGGTGGTCTGCTCGGTGAACTGGGGCAGGATGTAGCGCGACTGCGGACCCTGGGGTGCCGCGGAGCCTGGCAGGCGCGGGATGAACAATTCGGCCATCTTCTCTCCAAAAAGGTCTGTGGGTGAACGGCGAAAGGGCGGGCTACTTGCCCGTGCCGCCGGCCTGCTGGGCGCGGGATACGACGTGGTCGACGAAGCCGTATTCGAGGGCCTCGGCGGCTGTGAACCAGCGGTCGCGATCGGCGTCGGCGGTGACCTGCTCGACGGACTTGCCGGTGTGCAGCGCGTTGAGTTCGTTCATCTCACGCTTGGTCTGCACGAACTGCTCGGCCATGATCGCGATGTCGGCAGCGGTGCCACCGATACCCGCGGACGGCTGATGCATCATGATCCGCGCGTGCGGCAGCGCGTAGCGCTTGCCCTTCGCACCGGCGGTCAGCAGGAACTGCCCCATCGACGCTGCCAAGCCCATGCCGTAGGTCGCAACGTCGCACTCGGCGAACTGCATGGTGTCGAAGATCGCCATACCCGCAGTGACCGAGCCACCGGGTGAGTTGATGTAAAGCGAGATGTCCCTGGTCGGGTCTTCGGCGGTCAGCAGCAGGATCTGCGCGCAGATCTTGTTGGCGATATCGTCGTCGACCTGAGTGCCAAGGAAGATGATGCGCTCGTGCAACAGCCGCTCGAAGACCGAGTCGCTCAGATTCAGGCCTGACGTTGCCGACCGCATCGTCGGTGCACCGATCAATGCACCCCCATTCGACGCGCTACCACTGGCCCCATCGATGCGTGCAAACTCGTTATGCGGTGTCACGGTTACCTGCTTTCTCCCTTGCATTGACTTCGCTGACACAAACACTAACGAAGGAGGGCGACGCCGGAGTCCCGGCGCCGCCCTTCTTCGCTATAAGCGGAAAACTCCGCTACTTACTTCTCGTCGTCCGAAGCTGCTTCTTCGAGTGCGTTGACGTCGGCGGCTTCGATGACCTCGATGTCGTCGTCCTCGTCGTCGACCTCGATCGTTTCGCCCGACTCGCTGCCGAACAGCTCCGCGGTATTGATCGAGTTGCCTTCGGTGTCGCTCACGCTGACACGGTCGACGATGCTCGCGAGAGCCTTGCCGCGACGGATGTCGGCGAAGATCGCTCCGAGCTGGTTCGCTTCCTGGATCTGCTGGATGAACTGCTCGGGAGCAATTCCGTAGCGCTGCGCCTGGAAGATGATCCGCTCGGTCAGCTCTTCCTGGCCGACCTGCGTGTTCTCGGCCTCGGCAATTGCGTCGAGCAGGAGCTGGATCTTCACCGAGCGCTCGGCCGACTTCTGAGCATCGGCTTCGAACTCTTCGCGGCTGCTGCCCTGCGACTCCAGCAGCTCCGCGAACTTCTCCTCGTCGTGGTCGAGTCCGTGCACTGCGTCGTGGATGGCGGCGTCGACCTCGGCCTTCACAACCGCGTCCGGCACCGGAATCTCGATGGACTCCAACAGGCTTTCGAGGACCTTGTCGCGGATCGCGCCGGCCTGCTCGACCTTGCGGACGCGACCGACGCGCTCACGCAGGTCTGCCTTCAGCTCGTCGAGGGTGTCGAACTCGCTCGCCAGTTGGGCGAACTCGTCGTCGGCCTCGGGCAGCTCGCGCTCCTTGACGGTGCCGACCGTGACCGTGACGACGGCCTCCTGGTTGGCGAAGTCGCCTGCGACGAGGGTCGAGGTGAATTCCTTCGACTCGCCGACCGACAGGCCGATGATCGCTTCGTCGAGGCCCTCGATCAGTTCGCCGGAGCCAACTTCGTGCGAGAGCCCGGTCGCGCTGGCCTCTTCGACGTTCTTGCCGTCGACGGTTGCCGACAGGTCGATGGAGACGAAATCGCCGTTCTGCGCGGGGCGGTTGGCACCCGTGAGCGTGCCGAAGCGCGCGCGCAGCGACTGCAGCTGCTCGTCGATGTCTTCGTCTTTGATTTCGATCGGATCGACGGTGACGCTGATTGCCGAGTAGTCGGGCAATGCGATCTCCGGACGAATGTCGACCTCGGCCGTGAACTCCAGCTGCTGGCCGTCGTCGATCTTGGTGATTTCGATGTCGGGCTGGCCGATCACCTTCACCGCTGCGGTGGTGACAGCTTCGCTGTACTTACCGGGCAGCGCGTCGTTGACGACCTGCTCGAGGATCGCGCCGCGACCGACGCGTGCCTCGATGAGCTTGGCCGGAGCCTTGCCAGGACGGAAACCCGGAATCCGGATCTGCTGTGCGAGCGACTTGTATGCGCGGTCGAAATCGCCCTTGAGTTCCTCGAAGGGCACCTCAACGTTGATCCGTACTCGCGTCGGGCTCAGCTGCTCGACGGTGCTCTTCACCGAAATAACTCCTTAAATCGTTTCCTAGCAATCGTCTTCTGGATACGTTCGCTCTTGTGCCGCCCGGTCGGGCGAGTCGATCGTGCGGCTGCAGAACAGCACGCGGTCTTGCTGGTCGGGGTGACAGGATTTGAACCTGCGGCCCTCCGCTCCCAAAGCGGATGCGCTACCAAGCTGCGCTACACCCCGTTCAACTCCACACCTCACCTGATTCAGCGAGCAGAGCGCCCGTCGAACCAGACTCTTTGGAGAGCCAGGACGTAATCCTACGGTTACCCGATTACCGATTCCAAAGCGGTGTTCGGTACAGTCTCAACGCACACGACATCTCCGGTGGCGATCCCATCCGATGTCGTATGCCTGCGGACGCAGCTCAATGGTAGGCCTCAGATTTTCTCTGAAGCTATTAAGCTGCTCTGCTAGGCCGGTGTAGCTCAATGGTAGAGCCCCTGTCTTCCAAACAGGCTACGCGAGTTCGATTCTCGTCACCGGCTCCACCAGCACAAACGCTCGCCTCCCAACTCGGAGGCGAGCGTTTGTCGTTTCGGGTCGGTCTTCTTCCTCGCGACGCACCAATGACTCCATCGAGTGACGCAAATCACCAGCGGCGCTCCGCGCCTCGTGCGTCCTTTAGGAGGGCCCGACCTCCGAAAAGACTCACGACCGGTGTGGCATCCGCTGTTCGGCGGGACCCCCGGCATCGGCACTGTCGTCGTCGCCCTGCTGATGGGACCACTCGTCGGTTACTTCCTGCCGCGCGTTGCTGTCCAGCCAACTGTGCGAATTATTACCGAAATCGGGCATGATCAAGGCTTCGAATCGTGAGTCTTTTCGGAGGGTCCGACCTCCGAAAAGACTCACGATGCGCGGAGCGCCCTGCGGATTCGGGAGGAATCGGCTATGAGCATCTGGGTATTTTTCATCGTGTTGATCGTCGCTGGAGCGTCGTACAGCTACTTCCGGCGTGGTTCGCGCGGCGGCGGTCGCTCGGGCGGCAGCGGTCGCTCGGGCGGTAGCGGTCGCTCGCGCGGCGGCGGTTCCAGCGACGGCGAGTCCTGGTTCGGCGGCGACAGCGATTCGGGCGGCGGCGGGTGCGGCGGTGGCGGCGGCGGCGGCGATTGATGCCGCCAGCCGAACAGACCTACCCCGGCTGGCAGGTCGGGCACCAGAAGAGGTTGCGACCTTCCAGTACCGAGTGCGCGATCGGCGTCGAACAGATGCGGCACGGCAGACCCGCGCGCCGGTACACGTAGGACCGCGGCCGACCCTTTGCATACGTTTCGCCGTGGTCGTCCTCGGGTCGGATGGTGATGATTTTGCCCCGCCTGACACCGACCTTCATCAGCGCGACGAGGTCGGTCCACATGTCGTCCCATACCTCGCGCGAGATCAATTCGCCGGGCAGCATGGGTGAAAGGTTGTGTCGGAAAAGCAGTTCCGCGCGATAGACGTTGCCTATCCCCGCGACGACCGATTGATCCATCAGCAGTGCGCCGATCGGACGTCGCGAGCGATGTAGCCGTACCCAAGCCCGATCGGGATCTTCACCACGACGCAGCGGATCCGGACCGAGCCGATCTGCGATCGTTTTCAACTCGGCCTTCTGGAGCACTTCGCATGCCGTCGGGCCACGTAGATCCGTGCCGAAATCGGCGCCAACCATACGCATCCGGACCTGACCGACGGGAGGTCCCATCGGCAGCGCAACCTCGGTGAATTTGCCGTAGAGACCGAGATGTATGTGGACGACGAGGCCCGAATCGTAATGGTGCAGAAGGTGTTTGCCCCAGGCCTCGGCTTTGACGAAGGTTCGTCCGTCGACGAGTGCCGCGCCTTCGGCGAACTTGCCCTGCGGGCTCGACACCCTGATCTCCGAGCGCGCGAACCGACGTTGATGCAACCGGGCAAGACGGTGCAGCGTATGCCCTTCAGGCACCGCGCACCGTCGTCCCCGGCGTAAAGATCGCGATCAGTGTTCCGGCTTCGCGGGAAGCACGCCGGTCTTCTCCCAGTCGAGCAACTGATCGATGCGACGCTGATGGCGCTCCTCGCCCGACCAGGGCTCGGCGATGAAGGCGTCGACGATCGCCAGCATCTCTTCCTCGGTGTGCATACGACCGCCGATGCCGATCAGTTGCGCTTTGTTGTGCTGGCGAGCAAGTTTCGCGGTTTCGACGCTCCACGCGAGCGCGCACCTGGCGCCGAGCACCTTGTTGGCTGCGATCTGCTCACCGTTGCCGCTGCCGCCGAGGACGATGCCGAGGCTGCCTTCGTCTGCAACCGTGCGACGCGCGGCGTCGATGCAGAACGGCGGATAGTCGTCGACCGCGTCGTAGGTGTAGGCGCCGCAGTCGACGACCTCGTGTCCAGCGGCGGTGAGATGAGCCGCGATCGTGTTCTTGAATTCGAAGCCGGCGTGGTCGGCACCCAGGTATACGCGCATGACTGGAGATTGTGTCAGGCGTGATCCGCGCCCGACCGACGTAGGTAGCGGATCCGGCGTTTCAAGATGTCGGCGACGCGGTCGATCAATACAGTTTTCGCCATGTATCCACCCGAGCAACTCGCTCCGCAGCAGACGTGGGGGCCACCGCCCGTCGAACTACCTCCGCGAGGCCTGTCACCGCACGGGCGGCCGATCAGGCACAACTGGGAGATCCCGCTGCTGGTGCTCGCGATCGTAATTACCGTTGTCGCGTACGCCGTCTCGGGCGTGATGCTGATTTCCGGTCAGGTGTCCGACATTGCGGCGGTGCTGCTTGTCGCGCCGATCCTGCTCTACGTCCTACGTGGACAGAACTATGCGACCCAGCGCGTCAACGGGATTCGGATGACACCGACCCAGTTCCCCGAGGGGTATGCGCTGGTTGCCGACGCCGCGGCCAGGCTGGGTATGAAAACTGCACCCGATGCCTACGTGGTGCTCGGCAACGGCCAGATCAACGCTTTCGCGTCCGGCCACGGCTTCCGACGATTCGTCGTCGTCTACAGCGACCTGTTCGAAGTTGGCGGTGAGGCAAGGCAACCCGATGCGCTCGCCTTCATCATCGGACACGAAGTCGGCCACATCGCAGCCGGGCACGCGTCCTATTGGCGGCAACTCGGAATGTTCGCCTCGAACTACATCCCGGTCGTCGGGTCGTCACTCTCGCGATCGATGGAATACACGGCCGACAACCACGGCTTCTGCGTACGCCCGCAAGGAGCGCCCGGCGTGATGGGGGTGCTCGGCGCAGGCAAATATCTGGTCGGCCGAGTCGGATTCGACGAACTTGCCGACCGATCGATGACCGAACGCGGATTCTTCGTGTGGCTGGTCAACATTCTCGCGAGCCACCCGGTCCTGACGTGGCGGGCCGCAGCGCTTCGCGATCGCAGCCGGCACGGAAAGTTGTTCTTCCGGCCGACCGCGGACCGACTCCCGACCCCTACGGCGGCGCTGCCCCCGCCTACGCAGTATCCGACAGCGCCACCGAAGACGTTGTAGCCCAACCGAACCAACTCAATCGAATACAGGATCCTCGTGCCGCGTGCGCTTCAGCTCGAAGAAGTGCGGGTACGACGCGAGGGCAACAGCGCCGTCCCAGACGCGCCCGGCGTCTTCCCCGCGCGGGATCCTCGATAGGACCGGTCCGAAGAACGCGACTCCGTTGACGTGGATCGTCGGTGTGCCGACGTCGTCGCCGACGGCATCCATGCCTGCGTGGTGACTCTTGCGAAGCGCGTCGTCGTAGTCGGTCGACGTCGCTGCGTCGGCGAGTTCGGCAGGCAGCCCGACCTCGGCGAGCGAATCCGCGACCACTGCCGCAAGCGACTCGGCTCGGGTGTCGCGCTCGTATTCGTCTTTACGCTGATGGATCCGCTCACCCATCGCCGTGTACAGCGGGAGCAGCACCTCGTCGCCGTGGGCTTCCGCGGCGGCGATCGCAACCCGGACCGGACCCCAACCCTGATCCATCATCTCGCGGTAGTTGTCGGGTAGGTCCCGACCTTCGTTGAGCACGGCCAGACTCATGACGTGGAAGTTCGCCTCGATGTCGCGGACCTTCTCGACCTCGAGGATCCAGCGCGAGGTGATCCAGCACCATGGACACAGCGGGTCGAACCAGAAGTCGGCTGTGTCTTTTCCGTTCGTCTTGACGTCCTCGCTCACGCGTGGCTCCCTTGTGCGTCGTATCGATTTTCTGGGTCGGCAATTAGGTCTACCCACACGACGCAACACCACACCCAACGAATCTCTTCCCGCGTAGCGTTGAGGCGGCAAGCCGCTCGTGAGTCTTTTCGGTGGGCCGGCCCGCCGAAAAGACTCACGAGGCGCGCAGCGCCCTACCTTGGAGGTACCGATGAGCACACAGCCAACCTTCGTCATCGTCGGCGGCGGACTCGCCGGAGCGAAACTTGCGGAAGCTTTGCGAGACAAAGACTTTGCAGGAACAGTGATCCTGCTCAGCCAGGAGGAACACCTCCCCTACGATCGGCCGCCCCTGTCGAAGGAACATCTGGCGGGCAAGAAATCGCTCGACGGTTTCACGGTCCTCACGCGGCAGTGGTATCGCGATCACCACATCGATCTGCGGCTCGGTACCGAAGTGACTGCGATCGACCGATCCGCCAAGACGGTCTCGCTACCTGACGGTTCGACGATCTCCTACGACAAACTTGCACTCGCGACCGGATCACGCTCACGCCGACCACCGATTCCCGGCTCCGATGCGGACGGCGTCCACTACCTGCGGACCGTCGACGAGTCCGATGCGCTCGTCGACGTGCTCGCACGTGGCGGACGTCTCGCCATCGTCGGCGCAGGCTGGATCGGACTCGAGATTGCAGCCAATGCCCGCGAGAAGGGCGTTGACGTCACCATCGTCGAAGCCGCCGAGCTACCGCTGCTCGCGGCACTCGGCTCCGAGATGGGAGCGGTGTTCGCAGACCTGCACCGCGAGCATGGCGTCGACTTCCGCTTCGGCGCAAAGGTCGAAGCGATCACCGTCTCCGACGGCACAGCGACGGGTCTGCGACTGGGCGACGGAACCACGATCGACGCCGACGCCGTCCTCGTCGCGGTCGGCGCAGCGCCCAATATCGAGATCGCCGACGCTGCCGGGTTGGCCACCGACAGCGGTGTACTCGTCGACGCTTCGTTGACCACGAGCGACCCCGACATCGTTGCCGTCGGCGACATCGCCGAACAGGACCATCCGGTGCTACACCACCGCATCCGCGTCGAACACTGGGCGAACGCACTCAACCAACCCGCCGTTGCGGCAGCGACCATGCTCAGCAAGTCGGCGACCTACGAGAAGCTCCCCTACTTCTACACCGACCAGTACGACCTCGGTATGGAATACGTCGGCCACGCAACCGATTACGCGCAGGTGGTGGTCCGCGGCGACACGGCGAAGCGGGAGTTCGTCGCCTTCTGGCTCGGTGCGAACAACACCGTCAAGGCGGGCATGAACGTCAACATCTGGGACGTGACGGACGCGGTGAAGGCGCTCGTCGCCTCGGGTCGTCCGGTCGATCCGGAACTCCTTGCGAATCCGGAGGTCGGATTGGACTCCGTCTACGCCTAGGCGCGTAGCTTGCGGAGCGACCATAAAAAAAGTCTGGCCGAGTCTCGAAGAATGAGAGACACGGCCTAGGCGCATTCGATAATCGTCAGATGCGTGGAGCCGAACTACTGATCGTCATCGTCGTCGCGGTGATCGTCGCCGGTCTTGCCGAACGCCGAAACCTGCAGGCGCCGTTGGTTCTTGTTGCCGTCGGCTCCGCGGCGTCGTTCATACCGGGCCTGCATCGGCTGGAGTTGGCGCCCGAGGTCATTCTCGGTGTCGTGCTGCCGCCGCTGCTGTACTCGACGGCGTTGAAGTTCTCACTCTTCAGTTTCCTGCGCAACGTGCGGTCGATACTTTCGCTCGGCATCGGCATGGTTGTGATCACGGCGCTTGCGGTCGGCTATTCGGCGGCCTGGCTCATCCCCGAGCTCACGCTCGGCGCCGCGCTTGTACTCGGCGCGGTTGTCGCACCGCCCGATGCGGTCACCGCTGCGGCGGTCGGGCAGAAGCTCGGGTTGCCTCGTCGGACGATGACGGTGCTGACCGGCGAAAGCCTCGTGAACGACGCCGCGGCGCTGACGTTGTTCACCGTTTTCGTCGCGATCGTCACCGGTACGAAAGGACTGGCGGCCGCACCGGGCTTGTTCTTCGTCTACAGCTCGGCGATCGGCCTCGCGGTCGGTTTCGTACTGTCGACGCTCGTCCGGTTCGCTCGGTCCCGAATCGACGATCCGTCGCTGGAAACCGTGCTCGGACTTGTCCTCCCGTTTGCTGCCTACTTGGCTGCCGAGGAGATCAACGGCTCGGGTGTGCTCGCCGTCGTCATGGCGGGTTTCGCCATGGGCCACAACGCGACCGACGCTTCGGTCGGCACCCGTATCTCGGAACGCCAGGTCTGGAATACCGTCAGTCTGCTGCTCGAGACCTTCGTGTTCGCCTACATGGGCCTGCAGCTGAAGTTCGTCATCGACGACGTGCAGCGCGAGGGATTGCCGACCCACCACGTCTTCGCGTGGGCGCTTGTCATCCTGGTGATCGTCATTGCAATCCGACCGCTCACGATCGTGGCCGTCCGGGGTGTGCAGTGGGCGGTGTCGAAAACCCTCGGGCGACCACCGCGGCCGCTCGATTGGCGCCGCGACGTCATCGTCTCGTGGACCGGTATGCGTGGCGTCGTCACACTTGCGGCCGCGGGTGGTGTGCCACTTGCCGCGGGGTCGGAGGAGTTTCCTGGCCGCGGCGTGATCTTGGCGGTCGCGTTCGTCGTGGCGGTCGGCACCTTGTTGATCCAGGGCCTCACGCTGCCGGTCCTCATCCGTCGCCTCGGCGTCGACGGTGCGGCCGATGCCGCGTGGCTCGCCGACCAGCGTCACCTAGCGCGCAAGATCAGTTCGGACGCGGCCATAGCAACGCTCGAGGAGCTGAGGCAGCACCCACCGGCGAAACTCACCAAGGCCCAAACCGAGGCGATGACTCAGATCATGAAACGCTGGACGTCGGCGCGTGCCGCCACCGAAGAAGCAGAACAAGCAGAAGAGGCGCAGGAACGTTCCGCTCGCAACGCCAAGTTCGGAGCAGCGCTGAATCAGCTGCGGCACCGGGTACAGACGGAACAGCGGCGCGCTCTCATCGCCGCGCGGGACGAACGAAAGCTCGACGACGATGTGATGCGCGAAGCGTTGGAAAATCTTGACGCCGAGCAGGCAGCGACGCAGGCTCGGCTTTGACGGCCATACTCGATCCAGCACAACCGAACATACGACGTGAAGGGAACCCTTGTGGCGCCACCGAATTTGACGCGCGACCAAGCAGCGGAGCGATCCACGCTCCTGGCCGTCGACAACTACCGGATCGAACTCGATCTCACCGACGGCGCAGGCGGACCAGGTGAGAAGACCTTCTTCTCCCGGACAACGGTGACCTTCGACGCTATGCCTGGCGGCTACACGTTCGTCGACATCGTCGCTGCGGGCGTTCGTTCGGCGACGCTGAACGGAAAGTCGATCGACGTGAGCGACTACAACGAGTCGACAGGCATCGAGCTGCGAGATCTGGCTCAGCGCAACGAACTCGTCGTCGAAGCGGATTGCGAGTACTCCCATACCGGCGAGGGCCTGCACCGGTTCGTCGATACGACCGACGACAGCGTGTACCTGTATTCACAGTTCGAGACCGCGGACGCGAAGCGGATGTTCGCCTGCTTCGACCAGCCCGACCTCAAGGCCACCTTCGATCTGACCGTTGCGGCTCCCAACGGCTGGAAGGTGATCTCGAATTCGGCGACGCTCGGCAACGACGGCGGCGCAGCCGACAAGCATCACTTCGCGACGACACCGAAGATGAGCACCTACCTCGTCGCATTGATCGCCGGACCGTACGCGCACTGGAGTGACAGCTACACCGACGAACACGGCACGATTCCGTTGCGGATCTTCTGCAGAGCTTCACTCGCCGAGCACATGGACGCGGAGCGACTGTTCACCGAGACCAAGCAGGGCTTCGAGTTCTACCACCGCAACTTCGGCACACCGTACGCATTCGGCAAGTACGACCAACTCTTCGTGCCCGAATTCAATGCCGGCGCAATGGAAAACGCAGGCGCAGTGACGTTCCTCGAGGACTACGTCTTCAGGTCCAAGGTCACGCGCTACTCCTACGAACGCCGCGCCGAGACCGTGCTGCACGAGATGGCGCACATGTGGTTCGGCGACCTCGTGACCATGACGTGGTGGGACGACCTCTGGCTCAACGAGTCGTTTGCGACGTTCGCCTCGGTGCTGTGCCAGGCGGAGGCGACCGAATACGTCAATGCGTGGACGACGTTCGCCAACGTCGAGAAGGCGTGGGCATACCGGCAGGACCAATTGCCGTCGACCCATCCGATCGCCGCCGACATTCCCGATCTTGCTGCGGTGGAAGTGAACTTCGACGGCATCACCTACGCGAAGGGCGCAAGCGTCCTCAAGCAGTTGGTCGCATACGTCGGGCTCGAGCCATTCCTTGCGGGGCTGCGCGATTACTTCACCGAGCATGCCTTCGGCAACGCCACCTTCAGCGATCTGCTGTCCGCGCTCGAAAAGTCCTCCGGCCGTGATCTTTCCGACTGGGGTTCGCAGTGGCTGCGGACCACGGGCCTCAACACACTGCGCCCGGAGTTCGAGACCGACGCCGACGGCAACTTCACGTCTTTCGCTGTCGTGCAGGACGGTGCCGCGCCCGGCGCCGGCGAGCGTCGTGTGCATCGCCTCGCCGTTGGTGTCTACGACGACACAGACGGGAAACTGTTGCGCACCAATCGCGTCGAACTCGATGTCGAAGCAGTCGAACGCACCGAGGTCCCCGAGCTGATCGGCACGCCACGCGGCAAGTTCGTTCTCGTCAACGACGACGACCTCACCTATTGCTCGGTGCGGCTCGACCCCGATTCGCTTGCCGTTCTGATCGACCGCATCGGCGACATCGGCGAACCCCTCCCCCGGACCCTCGCCTGGTCGGCGGCATGGGAGATGACGCGCCAGGCGGAGATGAAGGCGCGCGATTTCGTCTCGCTCGTCCAGCGTGGCATCGGAACCGAGACCGAAGTCGGTGTGGTGCAGCGGATTCTGCTCCAAGCCCAGACCGCGATCGGCGCGTATGCCGATCCTGAATGGGCAGCGACGCAGGGTTGGCCGAATTTCGCCAATCGTCTGCTGGAGCTTGCCCGTGAGGCAGAGGCCGGTTCGGATCATCAGCTCGCATTCGTGAATGCACTGACGTCGTCGCTGCTGTCGGATTGGCATGTCGAGGTCATCCAGGAACTTCTGGATGCCGATCCCGCGACGCTTGGCCTACCCGGACTCGTCATCGACACCGACCTGCGCTGGAAACTCGTCTATGCGCTCGCTGCGGCGGGCGAAATCGATTCCGACGGTGTCGCAACGCCGTTCATCGATGCCGAGGTGCAGCGTGATCCGACCGCGGCAGGCAAGCGGCAAGGTGGCATGGCCGCTGCCGCACGACCGCAGGCCGACGTCAAGGCAGATGTGTGGTCGCGCGTCGTCTCCGACGACACGATCCCGAACATCACCGCTCGGGCCATCATCGGCGGCTTCGCACCGCACGGCCAGGGTGAGCTGTTGGCGCCGTACCTCGCGAAGTACTTCGACGACATCACCGACGTCTGGGCGCGTCGGTCGAGCGAAGTCGCTCAGACCGTCGTCATCGGGCTGTACCCGTCGTGGGCGGTGAGCGACGAAGCAGTCGCTGCTGCAGACGAATTCCTCGCTGGTGACCATCCGCCGGCGCTGCGTCGTCTCGTCGTCGAAGGCCGCGCCGGAACGGTTCGTTCACTGAAGGCGCGGGCCTTCGACAGCGAGTAAGGGATAACGCGCTCAGGCGCTGAGCCTTCTGGCATTACGAGCTCGGACGCGTTCGCGAATCGTCGTCGGTTCCGAATTGCGTCCGAGCTTGCGGCCGAGCACTACCTTGCCCGCGGCCCGTGCGAGAGCCACAAAGCCTCGAATGGCGCTTGGATTCAATGCCATCGAGAGCACTGTCTTGGTGCCTGCGTCCGGCAGCGCACGTCCCGCGAACCGATCCGACAACCAGTCGAGAACGGTCGGCGCGGCTAGGACCATCAACGACAGGTGTTCGCTGCACCGGTCGCGGCGGTAGGTGACGTGTGCGCCACCGTCGACGTAGCGATTCACCTGACCGTCGACATCCTCGATATGGATGATCTGGTCGTGGATCGGCTGGACGACGAACAGCGGGCAGGTCGGGGTGCGTTCCCCGAGGCGGATATCTTCGAAGACCTCGAGCACCTCGGGCGTGGCGAGCAGGTCAGCGAGCGGAATATCTGTGTAATCGTCGAAATCGTCGCGGGCGAAACGGACGATCGCGGCGACGGTACCGAGTTTCTCGATCAGATCGAGCTTGCGGAGACCGTCGTTGTCGACGTGCTGCTCTATCACCTTGTCGAGCCCCGGGTAGATGTGCCGCAGGCCCGCGACGACGAGAGCCGGAAGCCCCGCATGGAACGTGCCGTTGAGCCGAATGAACGTCTGGCCCGGATCACCGACCGGTGCGCCGAGGGCAGCGCCGACGATGTCGAGCTCCGGTGCGTAGTCGGGTGCCATCTCGACGACCCACGAACTGGCCATACCGCCGCCGGAATAGCCCCACACACCCACCGGGGTGTCGTCGCGAAGGCCGAGCGGGCCGAATCCGAGTGCGGCACGGATGCCGTCGAGGACCCGGTAGCCCGGCTCGCGTGCCGCGCCGAAGTACCCGTTCTGCCCCTCGTGGTCCGCGATGGAGACAACCCAACCACGGTCGAGCGCACTGGCGATGACCAGCAGTTCCAGCTGCGGCACGGCCCCGGGCGCCCAGGCGCCGCGGCGGAGCGCATACGACGGAAACGCGCTGTCCGCGACAGCGTCGATCGCGCACTGGTAGGCGAGGAGCGGCCGATCGTCGCCGGGTTCCACGCCGGACGGCAGCAGCACGGTCGTGATGCCTGCTTCGGCAACGCCGTTGAGATCGGACGTGCGGTAGAGCAGCTGCCAGGCGGTGATCTGCTGACGGATGACGCCGAGAAAGGCCAACTCCACCTCGCGACTGCGCAGCAACGTGCCTTCGGGCAGAGTGGCGAAACCGCTCGGCGGATCGTAGAAGGGATCGTGTGCAGGCAGGCGCGGCCGACCCGTCGGCTTCGGCAGTGTCGGTTCGGGTGTCCACCCGGAGTTCACATCAACTCGGACGCTCAATGCAGGCTCTCTTCGGTCGGTCCGTGTCCTCGGCATGCAAGTGCAGCTCCGAAGGCGTGCGTCGGGAATCGTGCGGCTGACACAGGTGTCAGTCCTTCGATGCTAACAGCGCCGCTCACAAACGGTACACCCGTACACTGAACAAACTGGTACAATCAGTTGACAAGTTGACCTCTAGCCGTCATCCTCTGTTCATGTCGATCAGCCCGATCCCTCGCGCCGCCCTGTCCGACGCCGTATTCGGCAGACTGGTCGACGAAATCCTGTCCGGCCGGTTGCTGCCCGATGACGCATTGCCTGCCGAGCGCGATCTCGCCGAGACATTCGAGGTCAATCGCCACGCAGTCCGGGAGGCACTCAAGCGGGTTCAGCAGACCGGCTTGATCCGGATCACGCAGGGCGGCAAGACCCGAGTACTGGATTGGCGATCGAACGCCGGACTCGATGTTCTTGTCGCATTGACCCACTCGGGTGTCGTGCCACCGATTCGACTACTGCGCGACATGGCCGAGATGCGCCGATCGGTCGGTACCGATGGGGCGCGACTGTGCGCCGAGCGCGCGACGGATTCCCAACTCGCCCTCGTTGCCACCAGCGCCGATCGCTACCCCGTCGGCACCTGCACGTTCGCCGAACTCAGCGCTATCGACCGGACCTTCTGGACCGCCGTCATCGACGGTTCGGACAATCTGGCCTATCGCCTCGGTCTCAACACGATCGTCGGTGCGATCGACGAAATCGGTGCACACCACCTGACCGGATTTCCCGCCGAACTCGCCGACCGTGACGCGCACATCGCCTTGGCCGACCGCATCGTCGCGCGGGATGGCCTGGCCGCTCGCGATCTCGCAGAACAACTATTGGGGCGCGTCGTCGTCGCCCTGGACAACTAGCGACCGAGTACTCCACACAGAAGGATGAACGATGTTCGACCTGATCCTGCACGCCATTCCCGTCTTCGCCATCTGCCTTGCGCTGGAAGCTGTTTCGTTCCACTTCCTGCCGGACGACGACGAAAAGGGTTACGAACTTCGCGACGCGACGACGAGCCTGTCGATGGGCCTCGGCCAGGTGTTCATCAACATCGGCTGGAAACTCGTCGTCCTTGCCGTCTTCGCCGCCGCCTACTCGGTGGCACCGTTTCACCTACCGGCCGACAACCCACTCGTCTGGGTCGCGCTCTTTTTCGCTGACGACTTCGCCTACTACTGGTATCACCGACTGCACCACGAGGTCCGCGTGCTGTGGGGCTCGCACGTCGTCCATCATTCGAGCCAGTTCTACAACCTCAGCACCGCGCTACGCCAAACCTGGACACCGATGACGGCACTACCGTTCTGGCTGCCTCTCGCATTCCTCGGATTCTCGCCGTGGATGATCCTGACCCAGCAGGCCATCAGCCTCGTCTACCAGTTCTTCCTGCACACCGAGCGAGTTCAGAAGCTGCCGCGGCCGTTGGAGTTCGTCCTCAACACGCCGTCGCATCATCGCGTCCATCACGGTTCGAACCCCGAATACCTCGACACGAACTACGGCGGAATTCTGATCGTCTGGGACCGGCTTTTCGGTACCTTCGAACCGGAGGGTGCGCGGGTTCGGTACGGATTGACGAAGAACATCGAGACCCACAATCCGGTGACAGTTGCGTTCGGCGAATACCGCAACATCGTTCGCGACGTACGCACCGCGACCGACTGGCGGGCCCGCTTCGGCTACGTCTTCCGTGGACCCGGCTGGACCCCGACAGCCCAGTAGCGTCGTTGACCGCGTCGCGACGCGTCCGATAGCGTCGATGTAATGCCCGTACCAACACTTTCGGTTGTCATACCCGCATACAACGAAGAGCACTACATCGGACCGTGCCTCGATGCCCTCCTCACCCAGGAGGACGACCTCCACGAAATCATCGTCGTCGACAACAATTCGACCGATGCGACCGCGGAGGTCGTTCGCCGCTATCTAGCTGATCATCCGAAATTGACCTACCTCAACGAGGAGCGGCAAGGCGTCGCCTTCGCACGCAATCTCGGGTTCGACACTGCCACAGGCGAAATCCTCGGCCGCATCGACGCGGACTCCCGGGTCTACCCCAACTGGACCTCGACGGTCCTCGAGTTCTTCCAACGCGATGGCATCGAATCCGTCGGCGGTATAAGCGGTTTGAACAACTCCTACGACTCGCCGTACCGAAAGCTCAAGGGCTGGTTCGTCGATCGCCAGGTCCGCCTCGGTGCCATGGGCGGTGATCGAGAGATCAGGAATCTGCACGGCGCGAACATGGCCATTCGAAAGTCGACGTGGATCGAAGTTCGCGATGCGACGAGCACCGACAGAGAGATCCACGAAGACCTCGACCTCGCACTGTGCATCCGCGCAAAGGACATCTTGATCCTGCAGCTGTCGGACATGCGTGTGGACATTTCCCCGCGCCGGGCCTACACACCGCCACGCGAGTTCACGAGCTACATAGATTCCGGTACGAAGACCTTCGAATTGCACGGCATGATGACGCCGCTGATCGAGAAGGCGCTACGGCAACACAGGAAGTACCACGTCTTCGTCTACCTGACACATCGTCCGTACGACCCCGACCTCGGCAGGTTCTCGCTGCGCCGGTTGTTCAAGGGTCCGAAGTCGCGCAAGCTGCCCATAAGCAGCTGACTGCTCGAGCGCGGTCGATGGGCCTACGCACCCCTCGACCGCGCTCGAACGCGAAGCGCCTATGGAGCCTT
Source organism: Antrihabitans stalagmiti (assembly GCF_016482825.1). Lineage (GTDB taxonomy): Bacteria > Actinomycetota > Actinomycetes > Mycobacteriales > Mycobacteriaceae > Antrihabitans > Antrihabitans stalagmiti. Next base: position 113,286 of record NZ_JAEMNV010000011.1, read on the forward strand.
GATTGCTGCGCTCATCACGCGGACGGCAGCGACGATCCCGTCGATGAGATCACCGGCCCCGAACGACGCGACGGCTGCGGTGACGCCGAGCTGCGCAACACGATCGTTGACGCGAGCCGCGACAGCTTTGCCGGACCGAATCTCGACCACTCTCTGATTGGGCGATACCGCGATCAGAGCCGAGCGTTCGAACTCCGGCGTCGTCGGAAACAGCTCGTCTGCGCCCGCGGCAGGGTTGTTGCCGAGATCGCCGAGGTAGACGTTGAATCGGACCTTGGTCGACCGCGTCGCATCGGTGAGCGCGTTGTCGAGCCTGACCATTTCCATATCCGTGAACGGCAGTTCCGGGAACTCCTCGCCTGCGCGATGAACTGCGGATACGCGTCCGCTCGCTGTCACGACCGAGCCGAGCGGCAGCTCCGATTCGACGACCGCGGGGTAATGCTGGCTACCACTTGCCACTTCCCTTACCTCCGATCAAGTCTGCGGGGGCGGCCGCGATCGCAGCATGCCCGCCATGGTGGCCGTGCGAGGTGACCTCGTCGGTCGCGCTCCACAACACCGGTGCGTGTGTCCACGACTTGCCGAGGTCGTAGTGCTCCGGATGCTTACCCGGTATCGGGTTGCTGAGGTAGGAAAGCCCACCTACGACCGCTATGACCAGGAGGGGTATCCCTCCGAAAATCAGCGTTGTCTCGAGAATGCTCACGCACCAAACCTAGTCGAGAGATCCGCTGATTCCTATCGAAACGTGTCGAAACGTGCCCAAACCTGCTACGCCGCACCCTCACCCAGGTAGCGCAGCCACATCGGGTCGAGTTCCTTGGTCGTGGCAAGCAGGCGCCAATGCGGCCCCTTGGGCGGGACAAGCTGTGCGCGCATCGGCCAGCCGAGCTCGCTGAGCAGTTTGTCGGCCTTGCGGTGATTGCACGGCGCACAACTTGCGACGCAATTTTCCCAGGTGTGCTCGCCGCCGCGGCTGCGCGGGATGACGTGATCGATCGTCTCGGCTTTGCCACCGCAGTAGGCGCAACGGAAGCGATCTCGATGCATGAGGGCCGCGCGGGTCATGGGAATTCGCGCGCGATACGGCACACGGACATAGGTGCGAAGGCGAATCACGGACGGAACCTGGATCGAACAGCCAGCGGAATGAATCACCGGGCCTGCCGGATCCTCGTGCACGGCGAGTGCCTTCTCGCAGACGAGAAGTACGACGGCGCGACGAACGGGAAGTGCGGTCAGCGGCTCGTAGGTGGCATTCAGAAGCAACACCCGGCGCTTGACCCAGGCAGGTACGGCGTCGTCGGTCAGGGTCGCGGAAGCGGGACCCGACGATGGACTTTCAGGGATGACGTGAAGAACAGCAGCCCCCGACGCTGCGCTGTGGGCGCCGGTGGGCTCGAGTTGTCGATGCGTCCGAGCATCATGCCGGTGCTTCATACGACCTCCCGGTGGTGCAGAGTGAGCCGACCCGCCTCGATCGAGCACTAGAGGTGAGCCTCTCGGAGATTGCCACCAGTGGAACACGGATATCCGACAGATGCACGCTGATTTCCAACAAAGTCGCAGGCTGTCCGGTGAACAGATGGTGACGTGCCTCGACGATCGCGCGGACTTGTCCAACGGGCACAATGGGACCTGACCGAACAAGACAATCCGACGGGGCGATCCAACACGGTGACTAGCGCAGAGACCTTCTACGAAGCAGTCGGCGGGGCCGAGACCTTTCGCCGACTGATCAACCGCTTCTACCGCGAGGTCGCGGTGGACGAAATTCTGCGCCCGCTGTATCCCGAGGAAGATCTGGGCCCGGCGGAGCGTCGGTTCCGCATGTTCCTCGAGCAGTATTGGGGCGGCCCGCGGACGTACTCCGACGAGCGTGGGCATCCACGTTTGCGGATGCGACACAATCCTTTCCGAATCGGGCCGATCGAACGTGACGCCTGGTTGCGGTGCATGTACGTCGCGATCGCGTCGATCGAGCCGGAAACCCTCGACGACCAGCATCGCAAGGCATTGACCGACTACATGGAGATGGCCGCGCAATCGATGGTCAACTCGCCGCTCTGAGTCCGCCGACCGTGAATTTGCTTGGCATTTGCCAGGCTTGGCGCGAGCGGCACGGTGGACCTACAGCACTGCAATGTCGTCGATGTCGCCGTTGTTTGGCACTATGACCACTTGTGGAGGAACTAAACAACTCGGGGGCGACACCGGCGGCTGCACCGCGGCCCACCGATCCGTGGTGGCGCAGTGCCGTTTTCTATCAGGTGTATCCGAAGTCGTTCGCTGACTCGAACGGTGACGGTATCGGCGACCTCGGTGGTGTCAGAGACAAGCTCGGCTATCTCGAACTGCTCGGAGTGGACGCGCTCTGGCTCTCCCCCGTCATGCGCTCCCCCATGGCCGACGGCGGCTACGACGTCTCGGATCCGCGCGACATAGACCCGATGTTCGGCGGCCTGGAGACCATGGACGCGCTGCTCGCCGAAGCACATTCCCGCAAGATTCGCGTGACGATGGACCTGGTGCCCAATCACACGAGCATCGAACATCCGTGGTTCCAAGCCGCTATTGCTTCAGCACCCGGGAGCGCGGAACGTGACCGCTACATCTTCCGCGACGGTCGTGGCATCGACGGCTCCGAACCGCCCAACAACTGGCCGAGCATTTTCGGCGGCCCCGCGTGGACCCGGATCACCGAAGCAGACGGCACACCCGGCCAGTGGTACCTGCATATTTTCGCGCCGGAGCAGCCCGACCTCGATTGGGAAAACCCCGAGGTCTTCGACGACCTCGAGAAGACGCTGCGCTTCTGGCTCGATCGCGGCATCGACGGCTTTCGCATCGATGTGGCACACGGGATGGCGAAGCCTGCCGGCATGCCTGACATGGACATCTCCGAAAACAAACTTCTCGCCAACTCCGACAACGACCTCCGTTTCGACAACGATGGGGTGCACGACATCCATCGCCGTATCCGCAGCATCATCGACGAGTACCCGGACGCGGTAACCGTCGGCGAGGTGTGGGTCGAAGACAACGATCGTTTCGGTGCCTACGTTCGTCCGGACGAACTCCATCTCGCCTTCAACTTCCGCCTTGCCGAGGTCGCGTTCGACGCTGCCGCCGTTCGCGCCGCGATCGAGAATTCGATGGCAGCGGTCGCCGGCGTCGGTGGCGCACCGACCTGGACGCTGTCCAACCACGACGTCGAGCGCGAAGTCACCCGCTACGGTGACGGTGAGATCGGACTCGCCCGCGCCCGTGCCATGGCTCTGGTCGAACTCGCGCTTCCCGGAACGATATTCGTCTACAACGGGTCCGAACTCGGACTGCCCAACGTCGACCTACCCGACGAGGTGTTGCAGGATCCGGTGTGGGAGCGCTCTGGGCACACCGAGCGGGGCCGCGACGGCTGCCGGGTTCCACTCCCGTGGGAGGGTTCCGCTCCGCCGTTCGGTTTCACAACTGCCGACAGGTCGTGGTTGCCGATGCCGGCCGAGTGGGCCGACTGCTCCGTCGAGGCACAGATCGAGGACGTCGCGTCGACGTTGTCGCTCTATCGACACGCGATCGAACTGCGCGCCGTACGTCCGGAGTTCTCCGGCGACGACATCGACTGGTACGGAAGCCCTTCCGGCTGCCTCGCCTTCCGCAGGCGCGGCGGGCTGATCTGTGCACTCAACACCACGACAGCGCCGATACCGCTGCCGCCCGGCGAGGTCCTGCTGTCGAGCGTGCCGATCGAGGGTGGTCGCCTACCCGCCGACGCCGCAGCCTGGCTGGTGTAATCAGCGCGGAGTTGGAAAGCACGGTCTAGGCGAACTGCAATCCGGTTCCGCGGTGCTTGAGGACGGATCCGTAGCGCGCATCGAGGCGTATCCACGACTTGCTTGCTCGCACGCGGACCAGTTCGTCGGCGTCGATACGGTCCAGATCGAGACCCGCCGTCATCTGCTCCTGGCCCGTGTGTGGGATGAAACCCATTGCGGTGAGCGCGAATACGATGCGCATCGACACACCGAACTGCTCGCCGCCGCCCTCGACCTCGAGGACCTCCTGGTCGAGTAACGAGACTGGCGGGCCCTGGTTACTGCCGTGTTCTTTCGCCAATGCGGCGCCGCGCTGGGCGAGGTCGACCAGCACGCGGGCCGGGACGTCGTCGACGTGTGCGAACCCTTTGTCCGGCGGCAACGCTCCGCGCCAAGACGAATCCATCGAGTAACCGAGGTCGATACGTGACCCCGATTGCAACTCGCTCAGATTTCGCTGCAGTGCATCGGCAGCGGCGGTGGTGTCGTTCGGTCGCACGACGCCTTCGATAACTCGCACGGCTAATGTATCGAAACCCGTTGTGGTCCAGGCTCCGACGCGATTGTCGGGACGTTGCCGAAACCGCACTACCGCAGCGTCGTCGAGCCTGATCGCTCTGCCGACGAAAGTGGCCAGGTTCGCACGCTCGATCGGATCGGGAACGTCGAAATACCGTTCATGCACGGGTCACACCCGTCGCCAGCTCTCCAGGTAGGCCTTCTCTTCCGGGGTGAACCGGCGAAGGCGTTGTGCCTCGATGTCGAACGCTGCGATCTGCGTTGTCGCGGTGACGGAGGCAGGCGAATCCTGCGCGGCACCGACCGCGCGGACCTCGTAACCGACGGTGAAGTCGACGGCTCGCAGTTTGTCGACCCACATGACGATGTCGAGCGGGGTGTCGTCGTGGCGCAACTGACCGCGGTACCGCACATGCAGATCGACGATGACAGCGCCGTCACGCAGCGTTTTCGTCGGTCGGTCGTCGTAGAACAACCACGGGATTCGGGCCTCTTCGAGCAACGTCACCATGCGTGCATGGTTGATGTGCTGGAAGGCGTCCATATCCGACCAGCGGACCTCGACCTTCGTGTGAAAACCAACTGCCTCCGAGCCGTTCAAGCCGACTGGCTCTGTCAACGATTTGCCTCCGATTGCGATCCGACACCGCTGACCATGCTACGGACCTGCCGTGCGGCCACCGACAGGGTGGCAAGGTCGTGGGTGCCGGACTCGAAGATCTCGGACAGCGCGTTGCGGGCGCGGCCCAACCGCGACTGGTTGGTCGACTCCCAGTATTCGATCTTCTCCTGCGGCGACTCGTCCGGTTCGCCCGAGGCGAGTACGTCCATAGTCAACGACCGCAACGATGCGTACAGGTCGTCGCGCAGTGCGAGTCGAGCAAGAGCGTGCCAACGATCGCCGCGCGCCAGATGGTCGACCTGTGTGAGCAACCAGTCGATCGAAAGGTGTGCGTCGAGCGCGAAGTACAGCGTCGCGACCTCGTCGCCCTCTCGCTCGGTGATGTCGGAGATGTTCAGAATGTCGAGTAGTGCGAACAGGTCGAGCAACCCGTACACGCGCTCGGCAAGTTCTTGCGGTGCACCGAGTTTCACGCTCGCGGCCGTCCGCTCGTGGAAGCTGGTCGCACGGTGGCCCTGCAGCAGGCTCGGCACGATCGGCGCGAGTTCGCGCACTCCCCTGCTGAATCTGTTGATCTCGGCACCGACTGCGATCGGCTGTGGCCGGTTGATCAGGAGCCAGCGTGACGCACGATCGAGGGTCCGCTTGGATTCACGTTCGAGGTCGTCGAGTACGTGCACACCCTTGTCGGAATTGCGGATTTCCTGCCATAGGTTCCGCAGGTCGAAAATCTCGACGGAGGCGTTGTAGGCGCGCACGGAGTCGGTACTCGTCGCCCCCGCTTCCTCCGACAACCGATAGGCGTAGGTGATGCCGCCGTAGTCGATCGTCTCGTTGGCAATCATCGTCGTGACGATTTCGCGACGTAGTGGATGCGACTTGATCGCCTTGCCGAACCGCTCCTGCAGCGGCGTGGGAAAGTACGACGGCAGCCTGCGCGCGAACACCTCCAGGTCGGGCAGATCGCTCTTGAGCAGATCGTCCTTCAGCGAAAGCTTCACGTGCGCCATCAGATTCGATAGCTCGGGCGACGTGAGTCCGGTACCGTCCTGGCGCCTGCGAGTGATCTCCGCTTCGGACGGCAGGGCTTCGAGTTCGCGATCGAGACCGTGATGCGATTCGAGTTCGCCGATCACCCTGCGATGCACACTGAGCATCGGCCCGGCATCGGAGCGGGACAGTCCCATCAGGAAGTTCTGAGAGATGTTGTCTTCCAACACCAGTCGGCTGACCTCATCGGTCATCGACGCCAGCAACGGATTTCGGTCCTGCTCGGCAAGTTCGCCACTGCTGACCAGTCGATCGAGCATGATCTTGATATTGACCTCGTGGTCGGAGCAATCGACGCCAGCGGAGTTGTCGAGGGCGTCGGTGTTCATCTTGCCGCCGTTCTGGCAGAACTCGATGCGGCCCAACGCAGTTGCGCCGAGGTTGCCACCTTCTCCGACGACCTTGACCCGAAGGTCGCTACCGTTCACCCGGACCGAATCGTTCGCCTTGTCACCGACGTCGCCGTTGGACTCGGTGCTCGCCTTGATGTAGGTGCCGATGCCGCCGTTCCAGAGCAGATCGACCGGCGCGAGGATGATGGCCTTGACAAGTTCCGGCGGCGACAGCGAGGTGACGGATTCGTCGAGGCCCAACGCTTCTCGCGCCTGCGGGCTGATCGGTACCGACTTGACCGTCTTGTCGAAGACGCCGCCACCTTCGCTGATCAGCGACGTATCGTAGTCAGCCCACGACGATCTCGGCAACGCGAATAGCCGCTCACGTTCGGCAAACGACGGTGCGGCAACAGGATTCGGGTCGAGGAAGATATGGCGGTGATCGAAGGCTGCAACGAGCCGGATCTTCTCGCTCAACAGCATTCCGTTGCCGAAAACGTCCCCGCTCATGTCTCCGATGCCGACCACCGTGAACTCTTCGGTCTGGGTATCGATGTTCATCTCGCGGAAGTGCCGCTTGACGCTCTCCCATGCACCCTTGGCGGTGATGCCCATCGCTTTGTGGTCGTAGCCCGCCGAACCGCCGGAGGCGAAGGCATCGCCGAGCCAGAAGCCGTACTTCATGGCGACGCCGTTCGCGATATCGGAGAACGTCGCCGTTCCCTTGTCGGCCGCGACGACGAGGTAGGTGTCGTCACCGTCACGCCGCACGACCCGTTCCGGTGGGACAACCGCGCCGGTCGCTCGGTCGACGTTGTCGGTCACATCGAGCAGGCCGGAAATGAAGAGGGTGTAGCAGGCGATGCCTTCGTCACGGAAGGCCTGCCGATCTGCGGTGGCATCGTCGGTCGGTGCAGGCGGATTCTTCACCACGAAGCCACCTTTCGCACCGACCGGCACGATGACGGCATTCTTGACGGCCTGCGCTTTGACCAACCCGAGAATCTCGGTACGGAAATCTTCCTGTCGGTCCGACCATCGCAGACCGCCGCGGGCGACGGTGCCGAACCTCAGATGCACACCTTCGACGCGCGGCGAATAGACGAACACCTCGAAACGTGGCCGTGGCTTGGGCAATTCGGCGATCTCGCGTGGTTCGACCTTGAAGGAGAGGTAGCTGCGCTGCTCCCCGTCGGGGTCGAGGACGAAGTAGTTGGTGCGCAACGTCGCTCGGATCAGCCCGAGGATCGCACGCAGGATTCGGTCGGCATCCATGCTGACGACGGCATCTATCTTCTCGCGCAACTGTGCGTCGATGTCGGCAGCACGATCGACCGACGCGGAGTCCGGATCGAAGTACGCCTTGAACAGGTCCACAAGTAGCCGCGCGGTCTCCGGGTAGGCGAGCAGTACGCGCCCGATGTTCGAGTGGCTGTACGGAAAACCTGCCTGCCGCAAGTACTTTGCGTACGCGCGCAATATTGCTACCTCGCGCCAGTGCAGCGCCGCCCGCAACACGAGTTCGTTGAAGCTGTCGGACTCGGCCAGGCCGTACCACGCCGCCCTGAACGCGTCCGTGAAACGTTCCTGCAGATCGAGCGTGGCACCCGCACCGTTGGCTTCCGCCAAGGTCGAGTCCATGTTCTGGTCGAGCGAGCCGCGAAGCAGTTCCGGCCTCGCGACGAGACCGAAGTCGTAGATCCAACGTTCGGTACTGCCAAGCAGATTCACCTGATACGGCCGCTCGTCGAGCACCTCGACGCCGAGACTTTGCAGTACGGGCAGCACCTGGCTCAGCGAGACACCGCTACCGCCGATGTAGAGCGTGAAGCGCCAATACCCTTTGTCCGCCTTCTCGTTTCGGTACAGATGCAGGTCGATGGAACCTTCTTCGAGGCCATCGAGGCGCGCGATGTCCGCAAGTGCGCGCTGCGCGGTGAAGTCTTGTTTGTACGCCTCAGGTAGGGCGTCGGCGTATTGCTGCGCCAACGCGGGCGGGACCGATACCTCGCCGGCTCCGACAGCGTCGCCGAGGTGGTCGTCCCACGACCTCGTTGCGTTCGCAAGCAGTTCCTGGATCCGCAGCCTGTTCTCGTCGGAGGTGTCGACACCCACCTGCGCGTGCGCGTCGTCGCGTCGCACCGTGAAATGCACGTTCGCGAGATCGGATTCGGTGACGCGCGCCGAGTACTCGATCGAACTGCCGCCGAGCTCGCGGGTCAGAATGTCCTGCATCGCGAGCCGGACCCTCGTCGTGTAGCGATCACGCGGCAGGTACACGAGGCAGGACACGAAATGCCCGTACTGATCGTCCCGCAGGAACAGCCGAACCTGGCGCCGCAGACCGACATTGAGCACCGACGACGTTGTGCGGAACAGCCGCTCGGCATCGGAGGAGAACAACTCGGTACGGGGGAAGGACTGAATGACTTCGAGCATCGCCTGCCCGGAGAACGAGTTGATGTCGAAGCCTGCACGATCGATCACAGCTCGGACGCGACGTTCGATCACGGGAATATCGAGCACGTTCTCGTGCAAGGCCGTCACGGTGAAGACCCCGACGAAAAGGTGCTCACCGGTGACGTTGCCGTCGGCATCGAACGACGCGACCCCGACGAAGTACGGGTACACGGAGCGATGCACGGTCGCGGGCACCGAACCCTGAGTCAGGACGAGCAGGGGTCGGTCGCCGCCCGACACCGGGACTGCGATGTCCGCGCCGGCGGCCGATCGGGTATCGCTGCGAAGAACACCGAGCGCGCTGCCAGGCACGCGGTGTTCGCCTGCGCCCTCGCGCTCGTAGCGCGTGTAGCCGAGCACGGTGTAGTGCCCTTCGGCCAACCAGCGCAACATGTTTGCGCAATCGGTGAGGTCTGCCTTTGTGTACGGACCGATCCCTGCCGCGGCCGCCCGGTCCATCTCGTCCGCGAGTTCGCGGTGGACGGCGCGCATGGCGTCGGTGTCGTTGACAACCTGGCGTACGTCGTCCAGCACGTCACGGGTCGCGGTCTCGACTCGGTCGAGCAGAGTCGGATCGGTCGACGGGTGCAGTTGGACGTGCATCCACGACTCGCGCTGCCACCCTTCGTGCGACGTTTCGGGGTCGTGCGGGACGGCACGCAGAAGACGTCCGTCGCTGTCTCGTTCGACGTCGAAAATCGGGTGGATGACCTCACTCAGGCTCACTCCGATGCGACTCAGCATCGACGTTATCGACTCGACCAGCAACGGCATATCGTCGTTGACGATCTGCAATGCGGCACCGAATCGATCATCGACACCGTCGGTCGTCACTCGGTACAACTTCGAAATCGATTGCCCCGGTTGACGAACCATTGCCAGGTCGACGTGTCGCTGGAAGACGTTCTCCGACGAACCTGCGATTGCGCAGTCGGCATCACCTGCGTCGACATGCCTGAAGTACGCGCTTTCGAGATTCGCGATGTCGGCCCGAAGCCCATCGGGCAGCTCGGCTGCCCACTCGGTATCCAACGTGCCTGGCGAAGCGGTCATCGGAGCCCACCCTCTGGTCTCTTTTTGCGTACTAGCGTTGCCGAAACGAGCCTAGCCGGGAGGGCCTCGTAACAGTGTGGAAACACCGACCGGTTACCCCGCCGCCACGACCGGTTGGCCGAGTCAGACGTTCGACATCAGATACGAGCCGAGGGCTGTGCGTTCCTCGTCGCTCAGCGGGCGCGGCTTCTGCTGCTTCAGATCGAAGCCGACCATCACCGCGCTGCCCTCGGCACAGAGTTCGCCGTGCTTGTCGCGCATACGGTGCCGGATCGAGTACGAGGTCGTGCCGATGTGGGTCACCCAGGTCTCGATGGTCAGTGGTCCCGAGCTGAGCAGAATCGGCCTCAGGTAGTCCATGTCGGCCTTGCGGAGGACAAGCGCGGGGCGCCGGACTCCGTCCGGATGCAGCACGCAATGCTCGTAGAACTTGACGCGAGCTTCCATGCCGTATTCGAAGTACTTCGTGTTGTTCACATGACCGAGCAGGTCGAGGTCCGCCCAGCGGACCTCGACCCGGCACGTGTAGGGCTCAGTCACGCGTCAGCTTGCGGTGCGTAACTCGATGCGGGCGTGCCGCTTCGAGACCGAGCCGCTCGATCTTGTTCTTCTCGTAGCCCTCGAAGTTGCCTTCGAACCAGAACCACTTCGCGTCGTTGTCGCTGTCGCCTTCCCACGCCAGGATGTGGGTGCAGGTGCGGTCGAGGAACCAGCGATCGTGCGAGATCACCACGGCGCAACCGGGGAACTGCTCGAGGGCGTTTTCCAGCGAGCCGAGGGTCTCGACGTCGAGGTCGTTGGTCGGTTCGTCGAGCAGGATCAGGTTGCCACCCTGCTTGAGCGTCATGGCCAGGTTCAGGCGGTTCCGCTCACCACCCGACAGCACACCCGCGGGCTTCTGCTGATCGGGACCCTTGAAACCGAACGCACTGACGTAGGCACGCGACGGCATTTCCTGCTGGCCGACGTGGATGAAATCGAGGCCGTCGGACACGACCTGCCAGACGTTCTTCTTCGGATCGATGCCCGCCCGGTTCTGGTCGACGTAGCTGAGCTTGACCGTCTCGCCGACTTTCACCTCGCCGCTGTCCGGACTTTCGAGTCCGACGATCGTCTTGAACAGCGTCGTCTTACCGACACCGTTGGGTCCGATCACGCCGACGATGCCGTTGCGCGGAAGGGTGAACGACAGATCCTTGATGAGCGTCCGGCCGCCGTAGCCCTTGTCGAGGTGACTGACATCGACGACGACGCTGCCCAGCCGGGGACCGGCGGGAATCTGGATTTCCTCGAAGTCGAGTTTGCGCGTCTTCTCCGCTTCGGTCGCCATCTCCTCGTAGCGGTCGAGGCGGGCCTTGCTCTTCGCCTGACGCGCCTTGGCTCCCGAGCGCACCCAGGCGAGTTCGTCCTTGAGCCGCTTCTGCAGCTTCTGATCCTTCTTGCCCTGCACCGAGAGGCGTTCGGCCTTCTTCTCGAGGTAGGTCGAGTAGTTGCCCTCGTACGGGAACGCGCGGCCACGGTCGAGTTCGAGAATCCACTCGGCGACGTTGTCGAGGAAGTACCGGTCGTGGGTGACGGCGAGGACGGCGCCTGCGTAATCCGCGAGGTGCTGCTCCAACCAGAGGACGCTCTCCGCATCGAGGTGGTTGGTCGGTTCGTCGAGCAGCAACAGATCAGGCTTGCTCAGCAGCAGCTTGCACAGCGCGACGCGGCGGCGTTCACCACCGGACAGGTGGGTGACCGGCTCCTCGGGCGGCGGGCAGCGTAGCGCGTCCATTGCCTGCTCGAGCTGCGAATCGACGTCCCAGGCGTCGGCATGATCGAGCGCCTCCTGGAGCTGACCCATCTCTTCCATCAGCTCGTCGGAGTAGTCGGTCGCCATCAGCTCGGCGATCTCGTTGAACCGATCCAGCTTGACCTTGATCTCGCCGAGGCCTTCTTCGACGTTGCCGCGAACCGTCTTTTCCTCGTTGAGCTTCGGTTCCTGCATGAGGATGCCGACGGTCGCGCCGTTGGCGAGGAAAGCTTCGCCGTTGTTCGGCTGGTCAAGTCCGGCCATGATCTTGAGGACGCTGGATTTACCAGCGCCGTTGGGGCCGACGACGCCGATCTTCGCGCCCGGGAGGAAGTTCAAAGTGACGTTGTCAAGGATGACCTTGTCGCCGTGCGCCTTACGCACCTTCAGCATCTGGTAAATGAACTCAGCCATGCCGACCACCCTATCGGTGCGGCGCACCTGCCCGGAACTCGGCGGATGCACTGCGCCCGGTCCCTCGGCTACATTCCACCTGGGCACCTGCCGCACCGACGATGGGAGTGCAAGTGAAGGTCTTCGCCAGCATCGACGAATTTGTGAGCGCCGAGGGCGAATCCCTCGGTACGACCGACTGGATCACGATCGACCAGGGCCGAATCGACACATTTGCCGAGGCCACAGGTGACCATCAGTGGATCCACGTCGACCCCGACAAGGCCGCCGCCGGACCGTTCGGCACGACCATCGCGCACGGGCTGCTGACACTTTCGCTACTACCCCTGCTCACGCACCAGCTCTACACCGTCGACGGCATCACGATGGGCATCAACTACGGCTTCGACAAGGTCCGGTTCATCTCCCCCGTGCGGGTCGGCTCGCGACTGCGCGCCAGCGCAGTGATCGCGTCGGTGACCCCGATCCCCGGCGGCGTGCAGGCGAAGGTCGTCGTCACCATCGAACTCGAGAACTCCGAGAAGCCCGCATGCGTCGCCGAATCGATTGCCAGGTTCATGGCCTGAACGGTTCCGACTCCCCCACCTCGAAAGGAACGTAAGCACATGCCCGGAGTAACAGACCGCGTAGTCGTCGTCACCGGAGCGGGAGGCGGCCTCGGGCGTGAATACGCGATGCTTCTTGCCCGAGAAGGCGCGTTGGTGGTCGTCAACGATCTGGGTGGCGCCCGCGACGGTTCCGGCGCCGGCTCGACCATGGCGGACAGTGTGGTCGCCGAGATTCGCGAAGCAGGTGGCACCGCAGTGGCCAACTACGACAGCGTCGCCACCGAAGAAGGTGCCGCCGCACTGATCAAGACAGCCATCGACGAGTTCGGCGCGGTTCACGGTGTCGTGAACAATGCGGGCATTCTGCGCGACGGTGCGTTCCACAAGATGTCGACCGACAACTGGGAATCCGTTCAGCGCGTTCATCTCTGGGGCGGCTACCACGTCACTCGCGCCGCGTGGCCGCACTTCCGCGAGCAGCGCCACGGTCGAGTTGTGGTCGCAACCTCGACGAGTGGCCTCTACGGTAACTTCGGCCAAGCCAACTACGGTGCAGCGAAACTCGGCTTGGTAGGGCTCGTCAACACCCTCGCCGTGGAAGGTGCCAAGTACAACATCCTCGCCAATGCGGTTGCACCCCTTGCCGCGACGCGGATGACCGAAGACATCGCGCCACCCGAGTTCCTGGAGAAGCTCCCGCCGGCTCAGGTCGCCCCGGTGATCGGTTACCTCGTCAGCGACGAATGCACCGATACCGCAACCGTTCTCGTCGTCGGTGGCGGCTCGGTCAAGCGAGTCGCGCAGTTCGAATCGGCCGGCGTGTACTTCTCCGAACCGCCCACGATCGACGGCGTTGCCGAAAAATGGAGCGAGATAACCGATCTCACTGGTGCGACACTGGGCAAGAATCCGCTCGGATAGTCGTGTTACGACTGTCGCCGGACGAGCAGGGCATCGTAGCGACCGTGCGCGCCTTCGTCGATCGCGACGTCCGCCCGGTCGTGCGTGAGCTGGAGCGAACCGACACCTACCCCGAAGCGCTCATCGAAAAGATGAAGGCGCTCGGCATCTTCGGCCTTGCCGTTCCGGAGCGGTACGGTTCGGCTCCGGTGTCGATGCCCTGCTATGTCGCTGTCACCGAGGAGCTTTCGCGTGGCTGGATGAGCCTCGCCGGCGCGATGGGCGGGCACACCGTCGTTGCAAAACTCATCGACAGCTTCGGCACAGACGAGCAGAAAAATCACTATCTGCCGCTGCTGGCAACCGGTGCCGTCCGCGCGACGATGGCTCTGACCGAGCCAGGCGGCGGCTCCGACCTGCAGGCGATGACGACGACCGCCTTGCGAGACGGCGACGAGTACGTGATCACTGGTTCCAAGACGTGGATCAGCAACGCTCGCCGGTCGCAAGTCGTTGCGCTGCTGTGCAAGACCGATCCTGAGGCTTCACCTCCTCACACTGGAATGAGCATCCTGCTGGTCGAGCAGGTTCCGGGATTGACGATCTCCCGGGATCTGCCCAAGCTCGGCTACAGGGGCGTCGAGGCGTGCGAACTCGCCTTCGACGGCTGTCGAGTTCCGGAGTCGGCCGTTCTCGGTGGGGTCGTCGGCAAGGGCTTCACCCAGATGATGAAGGGCCTCGAGACCGGGCGTATTCAGGTCGCGGCCAGGGCTCTCGGTGTCGCACAGGCCGCGTTCGACGACTCGCTTCGGTACGCGCAGGAGCGGGAGAGTTTTGGCAAACCATTGTGGAAGCACCAATCGGTCGGTAACTATCTGGCAGACATGGCAACGAAACTCACGGCAGCGCGACAGCTTGTGTTGCATGCCGCCGAGCGGTTCGAATCGGGCGAGCGGTGCGACATGGAGGCAGGTATGGCCAAGCTGTTCGCATCCGAGGTCGCCATGGAGATCGCGCTGAACGCTGTGCGCATCCATGGCGGGTACGGCTACTCGACCGACTACGACGTCGAGCGATACTTTCGCGATGCTCCGCTCATGATCGTCGGCGAAGGCACCAACGAGATACAGCGCAATGTCATTGCCGCACAACTCGTCAGCCGCGGCGGACTGACACGATGACCCTGATCGACGGTCCGTATTTCGAGGATCTCCGGGTCGGCCAGAGTTTCGACGACGCCCCAGCAATGACACTCACCGACGGTCACGCGGCTGCGCACCAGGCCATAGTCGGCGACCGCCTACGGCTCCCGTTGGACGCCCATCTCAGCGAACGCGTCGCGGGTGGACGGCTCGCGCATCCCGCTTTGGTCTGGAACGTGGCGATCGGTCAGTCGACGGTTGTGACAAGGAAGGTGAAAGCCAACCTGTTCTACCGCGGCTTGATGTTTCACCACGCCCCGATGATCGGCGACACGCTCCGAACGACCACCACGGTCGTCGCCCTTCGCCAGAACCGAGGCAAAGCAGGTCGCGCCCCGACGGGCCTCGCCGTGCTGCGAATCGTCACCGTCGATCAGCAGGATCGTCGAGTGCTCGACTTCCACCGATGCGCGATGATCTCCCTACGCGACAGCCGCGCACAAACCGGATTCGACGACGACAGCGCAGCAATCGGGTTGGTCGCCGATCAAGACCTCACCACGTCGATCAGTGGTTGGCGTCTCGCCGAATTCGAAGCCGCAAGCAGCGGCCTCGCCTTCGGAGATCTTCAGGAGGGGATGCGGTTCGGATCGGCCGGCGCGGACGTCGTCACCAATGCACCCGAACTGGCCCGGCTGACCCTCAATATCGCTGAGGTGCATCATGATTCCCGCGCCGGCGGCGGTCGGCGATTGGTCTTCGGCGGGCACACGATCGCGCTCGCTCTCGCTCAGGTGTCTCGTTGCCTCCCGTCTGTCGTCACCATCCCGGCGTGGTATTCCTGCGATCACACCCGGCCCGTCTACGAGGGCGACACCGTGCGCAGCGAGATCGCGATCGAGCGCCTACGCCCGCTGCAGTCGGGCGGCGGCTTGGTCGATCTGCGCTCGCTTGTCTCCGTGGACGGATCCGACGGACCGCACGCTGTCCTCGATTGGCGATTCGTCGCGGTTGTTGCGTGAATCGGACGTACCCGTGACGCTCCTGACCCATTCGTTGCGTTTCGGTACCGAATCCCGTCCCGACACTCGCCTAGTAGGCGGTCAGCGTCACCCGGTCAGGTACCTACGGGTTCGAGATGACGCTCGGGCCTCGGCGTCGACTGTTCGATCTCACGGTCGGTGGTAGACGCCGTCGCAGCAGGATCCTGACTCGCAGGCAGTTTGGGGCGCTCGATCTTGACGATGCAACGCGCCAGGTCAGGACCTATTGCACTGGCTCGCATTTCGAGGTCGGAACGCGCGACCCCGTCCTTGCTCGTGTATTCGTTGGTTCGCAGCTGCCCGTAGGCGACGATCGGATCGCCGACCATGATCGATGCTCCGACACCAGCAACGAGGCGGCGCCAGCAACTCACGCTCAGGTACAGCGTCCCGCTGTCGACCCACTCCCCTGTTCCGCGGTCCTGTCGGCGTGCGTTACTCGCCATGCGGAAGCTGATGACCTCCTCGCCGTTGGCACTGCGCTTGACCGGATTCGTGATCACAGTTCCGACCACTGCCGTATTTACCTCGTACATGCTCCGCCCCCTTCGTAGTTCGACACGTGCTCGCGCCGTTGCATCAAGAGTGGTCGACGAATGGGCCGATAAGCGCGCGAAAGGAAATCTGTGGATGGATTCGGCGCATGTGAACAACTCGCGGATCGGCCGCGTTTTTCGATGGATCCTGTCGGTGGGTCGGAGTAGGGGTCACGGTCGAAACGCCAGGCACCTAGAATTCGGCCATGGCCCGGGGAACTGATGACTGACAACCCACAATTTCCGCACGGTGGCAACCAATTCGGTGGCTATCCACCCGTCGACTATCCACCCGTCGTCCAACGGCGATCCTGGGCCGTACCGGTCGTCGTCGTACTCGGTGTGTTGCTCGTGGCCGCAGCGGTCGCCATCGGTTGGTTGCTACTTGCGCGCGCGGACGACGACTCGAACAACTCGATCCCCGGCGCCGAGGCCATGGCCGAGCTGTGCGACTGGGCGCCGACCTTCATAACGTACGACTACGCAACGATCGACGACTACTTCGACGATGTGCTCGATCGGGCAACAGGCGACTTCGCGCGTGAATTCTCCTCCACCCGTGACCAATTGAAGCAGGCGATCGTCGGGAGTCAGGTGCGTTCGCGCGCCGAGGGCAAGCCGATCTGCGGTGTGCAATCTGCATCGGGCACGGAGGCCAAGATCGTGCTGTCCCAGATGCAGTCCGTTACGAGCCTGGTCAGTCCGATACCCGCGACCAACTCGATAACGCTGGTCGCAACGATGACGAAGATCGACGGTCGGTGGCTCGTCAGCAAAACCGATATCCCCGTCGCCAGGTAACGACTACAACGTTGCGGGGTCGGTGTTCGCGCCGCACAGCACGACAACAGGCCGCTCGCCCTCCTCAGGGACGTATGCACCACTCAGCACCGCGGCCAACGCCGTGGCGCCGCCGTATTCGACGGCGATCCGGAAGTGTCGCCAGAGATAGTCGCGCGCGGCAACGATCGCAGCGTCCGTCACCAGAATCGACGTAATGCCATGTGCTGCAGCAACGCTCATCGCGATGTCGCCGATTCGCTTGGCGCCGAGCGAATCAGCCGCGATGCTGTCGACAGCCACATCGACGGGAGAGCCGTTACCCAGAGCGGAGTGCAATGTCGGGATGCCCTGCGGCTCGACGCCGACGACCGAGCGATCCGACGAGATACCAGTCGCGATGCCTGCGATCAGACCGCCGCCACCGACCGCGACCAAGACAGAATTCGACCCTGGCACCTGCTCGTCGAGCTCGAGTCCGGTGGTTCCGGCGCCCGCGACGATGTCGGGCAGATCGTAGGCGTGCAACTGGACCGAACCACGTTCGATCGCCAAAGCTGTTGCGCACTCGAATGCTTCGGCGTAGCTCGTGCCGTGCTGGACGACGTCGGCGCCGAGTGTATGCAGCGCAGCGACTTTGGCCGCAGGTGCGTTCTCCGGTACGACGACGGCACAGTCGACGCCTTGCATCGCGGCCGCGGTCGCCGCTGCGATGCCTGCGTTACCGCCCGATGCGATGACCACACCGGATGCATCGACAGCACTGTGCAGCAGTGCATTCAGGCTCCCGCGCGTTTTGAACGAACCGCCGAATTGCAGATACTCGAGTTTGAACGAGACCGGCACCGGACCGTGCACGGTGTCGACGACGGCGTCGAGCACCGGCGTCAGTCGCAGACGATCACCGATCCTTGCGCGCGCTGCTTCGACATCGGAGCGGTCGATAACGGAGCGATCGATCACTTGCCCGCTTCCCGCTCCCTGCGAGCAAGTTCGGCGAACATCGCGTTGTGGGCGGCCAATTCGGCGTCGTCGTCGCGTTCTGCCGCGCGGTCGTACCGTTTCGCGGCGCGACCGTCGGCGCGCGACCACTGGATCAGCAGTGCAAGCATCACCAGTACGAGCGGTATTTCACCTGTCGCCCAGGCGATTCCACCACCGAGGCGCTGATCGGCGATCAGGTCGGAGTTCCAGTCGAGGCCCAGGCTGCGGTAGAACCAGCCGCCCATCACCGTGTCCATACTCATCAGCGCAATGCCGAAGAACGCGTGGAAAGGCAGCGACCCGAACACCATTGCGAGTTTGGTGATCGGCTCGACGTGCCGTGGCGCTGGATCGACCCCGATCACCACCCAGTAGAACAGGTAGCCGCTCACCAGGAAGTGCAGGTTCATCAACAGGTGCGCGGGGTGGGAATCGACGGTCGAGTCGAAGATGCCACCCAGATACAGGCCGTAGAACCCGCCGACGAACAGCGTCGCTGCAACGAGTGGCTGTGTGAGAAAGCGCGACACCGGACTGTGCAGGCCGATGAGCAGCCATTCGCGCACACCTGGAACACCGTCTTTGCCTGCGGGTTTGAGTACTCGCAATGCAAGGGTGATCGGTCCACCGAGGGCCAGCAGGACCGGCGCAAGCATCGATAGCAACATGTGCGACATCATGTGAACGCTGAACTGGGCGGGCGAATAGCGACCGATGCCCGACGACGTTGCGATCAGAAAGACAACGCAACCGAGTACCCACGCGATGGTACGACCGACCGGCCACGAGTCGCCGCGTTGGCGCAACCGTCGCACGCCGACCACGTACAGGACTGCGGCAACGATCGCCGCCGTGCCGAAGATCAGGTCGAAGCGCCAATCGAAGAAGATCCTGGCGACCGTGAGCCGACCGTCCAGGTCGTAGCCGAGCTCGACCTCGGTGACCGACGGGTTCAGGTTGGCATCCGCCGGTGGCGGCGTGCGGCCGAGACCGACGGCGATGCCGATGGTCGTCGCAAAGATGATCGTCTCGATGCCGGCGAACTTGACCAACGCGAAACGTGAGGTCGGGTCGGCGGCGAGGGCAGGCAATGCACGTCGGCGTTGCGCGAAACCCAACGCGCCCAACGCGACGAGTGCAGCGGTTTTGGCGAGTATCAGGCGGCCGTAGTCGCTGGTGAACAAGTCGGACAGCGGGAGTCGCACAAACGCATTGATCACGCCGCTCGCAGCCATCACAACGAACGCAACACCGGCGACGGTCGAGAACCGTCGAGCCGCAACGTCGGTGTGCGCGCCGCCGCGTCGAGCATGGGCGAAGAGTGCGAACAAGCCGCCTGCCCACAACGCTGCGGCAACCAGGTGCAGGATCAGGCTGTTGGTCGCCAGATCGTGCGAACCACCCGACGACGAGTGTCCGTTCACCCCGAGGGGCATCAGCGTCAGCAAGGCCAGACCGAGCAGCAACGGCGTCCACGACCAGCGCAGTACCAGTCGACACCCGACGGCCAAGAGCGCCGCAAGAATCGCGGTCCACCGCCATGCGCTGGCCATCTCGACCTGCCCGATCGCACTCCACAGGTTCTCGGGCTTCAGCGCTTCGGCAAGCGGGAGACCGGACGTGTCCGACAGCGTCAACGGAACCAACATCGCTGCACACAGCGCCCAGACGAGCGCCCCGTAGAACGCGATCCGCACCGAGCGATAACCGTCGACGTCCAGAACACCGTTGCTCTGTGGAGGCACAAGGAAAGCTGCAAGCAACAGCGAGCCGACTGCGACGACGGCACCGAGTTCGCCGATCGCGCGCAGAGCAGGCAGGCCGTAGGTCGTCAGCGGTCCGGGGTCGGGGATGCCGAGCAGAACCAACGCATCCGATGCCGAGAATCCGACGACGACGGCAGCGACCGCGCCGGCTATCAGGCCTGCAACGACGAACACCGCAGCCGAACTCGAACGCTCGAGCTGTGGTGACTTCGCGGTGTCGAGCTGTGCCGACGCTGAGTCGGTGTCGGGCTGTGCCATACGTTCAGAGTAGAGCCGTGTCAGCGGTCACCCGGCCGGTGGTTATAGCTTCCGGACATATTGCCGGAGTCAGGGCCTCGCTCACGTCGCTCAACATGGTCAGAGGTCGGTTCACGCCGTTGCGACAGTGCGTCCCGGCCGCCGGGTTGCTGTCGTTCTACCAGCGAAGATAGCGAATTCGTTGGGCAATCCTGGAGCGGGGAAAGGCGGGCTGTCGATACACGCGAACACCAGTAGACGCCGAGACGATAGGATTCATCCGCGCCTCCGTAGCTCAGGGGATAGAGCAGCGGCCTTCTAATCCGCTGGTCGCAGGTTCGAATCCTGCCGGGGGCACTCTGACGCCGAGCGGACGTATCCTACGGGGATGGCGACTTCGCCGCCCCCTGCTGGCTGGTATCCGCACGATAGTGGGTTCCGGTGGTGGGACGGTTCGGCATGGACATCGCACACGCAGCCTTCGAAAGTCAGCACCGTGTTGGCGGAACCGATTCTGCAATTCGTCACCAAAGCCGGTCTCCTTGCACAGGGCGACACGACGATCCTCGACCAGAACGACCGGCGGATCGGGTCCCTCGTCGAGCAACGCAACGGTGCGTCGACGACCTGGCTGGCGAACGAACTTCATGTCGTAGATACGAGTGGCCGGCCGATCCTGCGCGTCATTGACGAGTCTTTCGGTACATACCGTTTCGTCGTCGAACGACCTTGGGCTGGACCGGTCGGCGAGATCATCCAAGACAACGTGCTTGGAGCGGCAAAGCTGTCGTTGCGCGCGGGCGGTCGACGAGTCGGCTCGATTCACCGCGAGAAGTCCCGTTGGTCGGACTTCTCCGTCGTCGATGAATCCGGAAAGAAGATAGCAAGTGTCACGACCACCGTGGAACAGAAGAAGTATGCGGTCCCGGGTAGGTATGTTGTGACGCGGCTGCTGCTGCGTGGGTCACCCGATCCTGTTGCGTCCCTTGTTGTTGCGTCGGCCATGAAGGTTGGCCGGGTCTTCGGTGCAGAGCGATCGGACTGACTCGCATTCGAGGACGGTGTGCTTCAGCGGGTGACGACAGTGATCGTTCCGTCGGCGAAACTCGCCACATAGGCGGTGCGAGTATCCGGATCGATCGCGATCCCGCCGGGAAAGTGCCCGACCCTGAATATGTCGGTCACTCTACGACCTCGGAGGTCGATCACGACGAGACCGTCGGGGTCGGAAACCGTTACATAGAGCACTTGACTGTCAGTGTCCACCGCGGTCCGAACGGGGTCGCCATCCAGAGAAACGACACCTGTGCTGGTTCGGCTCCTCGCATCGATGATCGAGACGAAGGTGTGTTCTTCTTCGAAGTCGACTTTCCGAACGCCGACGTAGATCGTCTGAGTAGCCGGGTCGACCGCGATGCCATAAGGCGATCCCCCGATGTAAATGTGTTCGGCCGCAGTGTTATTGGTGGTATCGATCACCGAAACCGTTCTATCGTCCACGTTCGTGACGTAGGCCGTGTGGGTGGTGGTGTCGATGGCGACCTCTGAAGGATTCGTGCCGACTGGAATTGTTGCCGCGACGGCAACGCGCAGCGTGTCGATCACCGACACGCTGTTGCTGCGGTAGTTCGTAACATAGGCCGACTGCTCCGCGGAATCGACCGCTACGCCAAGGGGCCGATCACCGACCGGAACAGTGGCGACTACCGTCAAGCTTGCGCCGTCGATCACGGAGACAGAGTTGCTCTGCGAGTTGGCGACATAGACCGAATGTGTTGCCGCGTCGATCGCCACGCCCCTCGGATTGTCGCCGACACCAATGGTGGCAATGACTGTGCGGGTGACGCCGTCGAGTACCGACACCGTGTCCGAATCTTTGTTCGTGACGTACACGGTGTGGGTCGCAGTGTCGACAGCGACGCCCCATGGCGCCTCCCCCACTTCGATGGTCGCGCTTGCCTGCGCGTCGTGAATCGAGGGCCCCGAACTCGAACGTGCGAACAGCACCGCAAAACCGATCGAGAATGCAACGACGAGAATTGCGCACGCGGCCACAAAAGCTATGAGCCCGAGCATGATCGGACTTCTGCGCGACGGTTCGTCGGTCATGTGTTCTCTCCGGTATCCGTAGCGGAACGGACGCGCACGATGCGAGGCTCCCGGGGATGTCGAGCTCAACTCAGGATATGCCTGACCGATGGGGACGAACACCGCAATCGGCCGCGTAAATATGGCTTCAACCAGACCATTCGAGGTCGCGATGCGCGTATCGTCATTCACGCAACATTGGTTGGGTCGGGCCCCATCACGCCGGTTTCGCAACATGCATCGGAGAACGACCGATGAGCTACTATTCCGGGCCGCCTGAACCTCCGTCGTGGCAGCATCACGGCGCCCCGTGGCAAGGACCGCCACCACCACCCGAACGCAAGAGGACGATGGCGTGGCCGCTACTCGCTTTGGCAGTTGCGATCATCGCCTTGCTCGTCGGCGCCTATCTGATCTTCGTGCGAGGTGGCGACGAAGAAGGTGGGGAAGTTCTGCTCGAGGCTGCGGCGTCGGAAGGCGAGTTTCCCTGGACCGAGTCGGCAGTCCCGACGGGCGCTCCGTCCACTGTGCCGACCACCGCGCCGGTTGCCGTGCCCGCTGCGACGGAGGCTGGTAAGGCGCCGTTGGTTGCTGTTCCTGGCGACAGAACCGGAATCTTCGGTGGCTCGGACGAACTGACGGTATGCGACAAGGCGAAGCTGAAATCATTCCTTGCCAGGAATGATGCGCAGCGAAGAGCGTGGGCAGGTGTGCTCGGTATTTCCGACGTCGACGGCTACATCGATTCCCTCACCGAAGTCCTACTGGCAGCTGACACTCGGGTCACCAATCACGGATTCAAGAACGGTGCCGCGTTCTCGCTCCAGTCCGTTCTGCAGGCCGGCACCGCGGTTCTTCTCGACGATCGTGGGGTGCCGCGGGTGCGCTGCCAGTGCGGCAACCCATTGTTACCGCCCGTGCTTTCCAGTACGAAACCGAAGTACGCCGGTCAGCCTTGGCCGGGGTTCGACCCGAATGTGATTGTCGTCGTCCAAGCGGCTCCCGCGCCGATAACGGAGATCACAGTGATCAACGTGGTCATCGGTGGTCCGTTGGTGATCCAAATCGGCGGATCACCGTCGCCTACCGGCACTGCGGAACGGACGACGACAACGGCGGCACGACCGTCGACTGCGGATGTGACGACGACGCGGACAATTCCACGCACGACAGCCACGACAACGGACGACAACTCTGCTCCGTCCGAGGCGGATGGTCGGCGGGTAATCGAGGCGTTCTACGCCGCCGTGAACGCTCGCGACGAAGCAGCACTTGCGGCCGTGTTCTGTTCGACGCCCTCGTACTTTTTCGAGGAGTGGCGCAACCGCATCCGGGGGATACGCGCAGGCCAGGGCAACGACTTTCGGTTCGCCGACTACCGGTTCGACAAATCGACCCCGGGCGGGCCGAATCGCGAAATCAGGTACGACATCAAGACATCGATCAACGGGACTTTCGGCGACTTTCACACCGACGGCCATTCCGTCGTATACGAAAACGGTGTGGTGAAAATGTGCAGCTTCTGAAGCCTCCGGCTACCGCGAATTGGTCAGCGCATCAGGCAGTTTCAGCACTCTGCTGCTGTCGGTCACGAACAGGTCGCCGAGCTCGCTGACGGCAACTCCGATCGGCCGGGCGAGATCGGTGAACGGCACCGCGGTCGGCGGTTCACTACCGCGCGGCAGTGAGACGACGCGACCGTTCTTGTTGTCTGTGACGACGATGTCGCCGGTCGCGATATCCACGGCGACGCCGGTGGGGCTGGCCAGCCCTGTGAACGGAAGAGTTATCTGGCTCGTGGAACCGGATCGAAGAAGAAGAACCCGGTTGTTGTCGGTGTCGGCGACGATCAAGTCACCGGCCGAATTTGCGGTGATGCCGGTCGGACCAGCGAGACCGGTGAACGGTAGTTGGGTTTGCCGGTTGGACCCGGCAGGGAGTGCGACGACTCGGTCGTTGTTGTTGTCTGCAACGAATACATCGCCGCGTGCGGTCACTACGAGTCCCACCGGACCGGCCAGGTCGGTGAACGGCAACTCGGTCGGATCGGATTGTCCTACAGCTAGTTTCAAGACACGGTTGTTCTTCGTGTCGGTGACGAAGACATCGCCTGCAGAGGAGATCGCCACGCCGGTCGGGTGATCGAGGCCGGTGAACGGCAGCACAGTCTGGGTATCGGCGCCGACCGCTAGTTTCACGATCCGATTGTTGTTGTTGTCGGCCACCAAAACATCCCCGGTGGACGACACCGCCAGACCGACCGGATAGTCGAGCCCGCTGAACGCCAAAACCGACTGCGCCGGTACGGCTTTCGAATCCGGCCAGAACACGAACGCAACGACCGCAACAAGTCCGATGCTCGCCAGCACTGCGCCGGCGAATGCGATGCGTAAGCGCCGCGGTCGACTGTTGGGCGCTGGGGAATTCGTCAGCGGTGATCGTGTCGGTGGTTGTTGTTGTTGTGGTGGTGGTGGTTGATACGGGACCTCGCGCCGGATTGCTGTCGGCTGCGTTCGTGAGTACCTGGCCTCTGGGATCGGCACGCTGGGCACAGCGAGCGCGCGTCGCGCGGCTTCTGCAAGTGCCAAACAATTCGGTGTGCGGAGGTCGCGATTCTCACCGAGCGCCCGCCGGATGACCTCGTCGAACTCCTGCGGCAGTTCTGGACGCAGTGCCGACGGACTTGGAATGGGTGCCTCCAGATGCCCGCGGACGATAGCAAGAAGGTCCGGACCTGGATACGGCACGCGACCGGTGAGTAGTCGAAAGAGAGTGCACCCCAACGAGTAGACATCCGACCGGCCGTCGAGCCGTATTCCCTCGAACACCTCCGGTGCCGCGTACAGCAGCGTGGCGACCAGCGAACCGGACTTCGTCAACTGCTGAGTGTCGTTCAGCGCCTTGGCAATCCCGAAATCGGTGAGGACCACACGTTCGGGCTGACCGGATCCCGCGTTTCCGAGCAGAATGTTGGCGGGCTTGACATCGCGGTGGATAACGCCGTTTTCGTGCGCGTAGTCCAAAGCCTTCGCCGTCTCGGTAATGATGTGAACAGCACGTTCGGGATCCATCGGACGGTCGCGGACAGCTTCGCTCGCATCCGTTCCGGGAACGTACTGCATCGCGATCCAGTCTTGGTCGCTGTCGCGCCCGCGGTCGAAGATCGCGACGATATTCGGATGCTCCAGTCGCGAGGCATGATCAGCTTCTTGTTCGAATCGCACCCGGATCTCGTCCCCCGCAGTCAGATTGCGGTCGAGCAACTTCAAGGCCGTTCGTCTGGGTAGGCGCGGATCCTTGGCAAGGTAGACCGCGCCCATTCCCCCCGCGCCCAACACTCGTTCGATGGTGTAGCCAACGAACACATCTCCCGGCCGCAGGGTGTATCCGACCATCAGAACAACACCTCACAGACGTCTCGCCCCGCAATAGTGTACGTACCGGGAACAGCGCGAAAGGGTCGGTTTGGCAGTCCCTGGTCGCCGAACCTTCACCCGAGTTACGGCCCGCGCAACGCCTCGGATGGCGAGATTCCGTACTTGCGACGGAACGCGGCCGCGAATCGGCCGGTGTGCATCAGCCCCCACCGCATCGCGACGTCGGTCACCGAGAGGCCCGGGCCGCCCTCGGACAGGTCGGCGTAGACGCGTTCCAAGCGGAGTTCACGCAAGTACTCCATCGGGCTCATGCCGACGTACTCGCGGAAGCCTTCCTGCAGCCGCCGCACGCTGATGCCGGCCACCTCGGCCATGTCCGCGGCGGTCCAGGCCCGCGCTGGATCGGCTTGCATGCGATCGATCACACGCTTGACGATGCGTGGCCGAACAACCGCACCCGCGACCTCGTCGTCGTGCACAGCAGCAAGCAGGAATGCACTGGTGATCGCTCCCGCGAGCTGATCGGAGACGAGTTTGTTCCGCAGCACGCTCTGATCGCCTTGTGCTTGCGTTGCAACAAATCTGACGAATTCGAGCCAGCTCGCGCCACGTTCGTTTCGTAGATCGACCTGCGGCGGTAATTGCATACCTGGCCGTGCGAACACGCGCGTCATTTCACCACTCAGATAGTCGCGATCGAGCTTGACGCCGAGGATCGCGCACGACTTCGTCCATTCGATGATCCGCGTCGACGTATCGGGCGGGCAGATCGTGGCCATGCCGTTCGACGAGTAGACGGGTTCCCCGCCCGATACCGACTCGATGTGTCCCGACATCGGAATGTTCACCGCGTACGCGCCGGGGTGATCGGAGGCGACGGCGACGTCTGCGCCCCACCCGATCTTGGCGAGAACCACCGGTCCGAGTTCGACGGCGTTGACGAAAGTGTGGGTCGCGTCGTCCTTCGACAGCGGCGTCAACGTGTGCGGAAAGTAGGCGTCGCTGACGGCGTGGCAGGCCTCGTCCCAGTCCTGCGGCGGGTTCGCTTCCGGAAGCGACGTCATCGGCGAACCTCCTTGTCCGTAGTCGGGCGCGTTCTTTCGAGTGTGGCGCTCGCCACTATTCATGGCAACTACGGCTTCGTTCAAGCCTCGATCCAGATGCCCGCGCAAAGAGGATCGTGGCCGCGCTTTGCGGATCGCCGACACCGACCCGCCACTTTATGTTCTACGTCACATCGAACCGAAATCCGGAAGGAGGCCAGCGATGGAACAACGCGAACTTCGCAACATCTTCGGCCAATTCGCCAGCGGAGTCACCGTCATCACCTGCAAGAACTCCGAGGGCGACGCGCACGGTGCGACGGTTACAGCCTTCACGGCCGTATCGATGGAACCGCGACTGTGCCAGGTGACGTTGACGAAAAAGTCCAAGGCGTGCGCCTACCTCAGCGGCGCACCGTTCGCGGTCAACATTCTCGCCGCGGACCAGGTCGACACGGCAATGCACTTCGCGGGCCGCCCGCAATCACCCGAGCCGGTATGGGCGGACGGGCCGACTGCGCCCGTCATCTGTGGCGCATCGGCGACGTTGTCGTGTGTGCCCTGGGCCGAGTACGACGGCGGCGATCACATCATCTTCATCGGCGAGATCGTCGAAGCAACCACGACACTGAAGAACCCGTTGTTGTTCTATCGCAGCACTTTTCACGACCTCGGCCCGACCAGCGCAACAGCGACGTGGCAGGGCTCGATGGATGACCCCGAAATCGGCTGGTTCGGAGCAAGTACCAGCTTCACCCCGTTCCACCTTCACACCGCTGCCGTTTGACAGTCCGAAATCCCCACCTCACCAAAGGAACTCAGCCATGACCACAACAGAATCGCGACCCGTCGAGGACGTCGCAGTCGATACAAGCAAGGTCAATCCTGCGGAGAACTCTCCCGCGAATCAGCAACAGAACTACGCAACCCGTCCCATGACCGGAGACGAGTACATCGAATCGCTGCGTGACGACCGCGAGATCTACATCCACGGCGAACGCGTCGAAGACGTGACGACACATCCGGCGTTCCGCAATCCGATCCGCATGACCGCTCGCCTGTACGACTCGATGCACACCGGCGAACACGTCGACAAGGTCACTGCCCCAACGGATACCGGCAACGGTGGCGTCACCATGCCGTTCTTCAAGACGCCGACGTCGTCTGCGGACCTACTGAAGGAACGCGACGCTATCGCGGAATGGGCGCGGATGACCTACGGCTGGATGGGCCGCTCCCCCGACTACAAGGCCAGCTTCCTCGGCACGCTGCACGCCAACAAGGAGCTGTATTCACCGTTCCAAGCCAACGCCGAACGCTGGTACCGCGAATCGCAGGAGAAGGTCCTGTACTGGAACCACGCGATCATCAACCCACCGGTCGATCGCCAACGGTCTCCCGACGAGGTCGGCGACGTATTTATGAAGGTGGAGAAGGAAACCGACGCCGGGCTGATCGTCAGTGGCGCGAAGGTCGTCGCGACCGGCTCGGCGATCACGAACTACAACTTCATCGCGCATTACGGCTTGCCGATCAAGAAGAAGGAGTTCGCGCTGATCTGCACGGTGCCGATGGACTCGCCAGGCGTCAAGCTGATCTGCCGCACGTCGTTCACCCAGACCGCAGCAGTCATGGGCACCCCGTTCGACTACCCGCTGTCGTCACGGATGGACGAGAACGACACCATCTTCGTCTTCGACAAGGTGCTGGTGCCGTGGGAGAACGTCTTTATGTACGGCGACGTCGAGAAGATCAATGCGTTCTTCCCGCAGTCGGGTTTCCTGCCGCGCTTCACTTTCCAGGGTTGCACGCGTCTCGCCGTCAAGCTCGACTTCATTGCCGGCCTGCTGCTGAAGGCGCTGGAGATCACCGGGTCGGGCGGCTTCCGCGGTGTCCAGACGCGAGTCGGCGAAGTGATCGGCTGGCGGAACCTGATGTGGTCGCTCACGGAATCGATGGCACGCGATCCCGAGCCGTGGCTCAACGGGGCCGTCATTCCGAAGCTCGAATACGGCCTCACCTACCGGATGTTCATGATCCACGGCTACCCGCGGATCAAGGAGATCATCGAGCAGGACGTCGCCTCCGGGTTGATCTACTTGCCATCCAGCGCAGCCGATTTCAAGAGCCCTGTGGTTCGCCCCTACCTCGACAAGTACGTCCGCGGTAGCGACGGCATCACCGCGGTCGACCGGGTGAAAGTCATGAAGGCACTGTGGGATTCGATCGGATCCGAGTTCGGCGGCAGGCACGAACTCTACGAGCGCAACTACTCCGGTAACCACGAGAACGTGAAGGCGGAGCTGTTGTTCGCCGCAGAGGCTCGTGGCGGAACCACAGCGATGAAGGGTCTTGCCGACAAGTTCCTCGCCGAGTACGACCTCGACGGCTGGACCGTGCCCGACCTGATCGGCAACGACGACGTCTCGTACTTCAAGAATCGCTGACCCACATCGAGTGCATAGTTTTGCAGGTGCGGGGCGGTGCCGCAGCCTGCAAAACTATGCACTCGTCGCGTGGACCACTAGCGCACGGTAGCGACCACCCGCTAGTCTATTGAGCACTGTTCAGTAAGCCTTTTCAACGACGTAAGGAACCACCGCATGGGCAAGTTCGAGGGCAAAGTCGCCGTCATCACCGGAGCATCGGCAGGCATGGGCCGAAGCTTGGCGGTCGAACTCGCTCGCCGCGGGGCGAAACTCGCCATCTGCGACCTGAACGCCGCAGGTCTCGAAGAAACAGCTCGGCAGTGTCGGGCCCTCGGCGCGGAGGTGAAGGTCGACCTCATCAACGTCGCAGAACGCGAAAACGTGCTGAGCTGGGCTGATGCCGTGGCCGAGCACTTCGGTGCGGTGCACTACGTGTTCAACAACGCAGGCATCGCATTCAGCGGAACCGTAGAGAAGACCGAATTCAAAGACTTCGAACGCGTCATGGACGTCGACTTCTGGGGCGTCGTCAACGGCACGAAGGCCTTCCTTCCCCACCTGTTGGCAACCGGTGACGGACATGTCGTCAACACATCGAGCGTCTTCGGCCTGTTTTCCATGCCGACCCAGAGTGCCTACAACGCCGCCAAGTTCGCGGTGCGCGGCTTCACCGAGTCGTTCCGCCAGGAGATGCTGTTCACCAAGCAGCCGATCAAGGTGACGTGTGTCCACCCCGGCGGCATCAAGACCGACATCGCGAAGAACAGTACGACCGCCGATGGCGACGGGCTCGAGGCGTTCAATCAACTCTTCGACAAAATCGCCACCACCAGTGCAGATTCCGCCGCCAAGACCATCCTCAAGGGCGTCGAGCGCGGCGACGCGAAGATTCTCGTCGGCTACGACGCACATGCACTCGATCTGCTCATTCGACTCAGCGGTTCGTCCTACCAGCGTGCATTCGCCGAGATCGGCGGCCGACTGCTGCCGAAGAACTTCCTCAAGAAGTAGTTCGCTCAGCTCGCGTGAACGTGATCGAGGATCCGAGCTCCCGTCGCGGCTCGGACCTCGTCCACAGTCACTCCCGGCGCCGTCTCCAGCAGAACGAGACCGTCGGGAGTGACGTCGAGTACCGCCATATCGGTGACAATCCTTTGTACACAACCCAATCCGGTCAGCGGCAAGGTGCACTCGTCGAGGATCTTGTGGGCACCGCTCTTCGAGACGTGTTCCATCATGACGATGACTTTGCGCGCGCCGTGGACCAGATCCATCGCGCCACCCATCCCTTTGACCATGTGGCCGGGAATCATCCAGTTCGCTAGATCGCCCTTCGCGCTGACCTGCATCGCACCGAGCACGGCGACGTCGACCTGACCGCCGCGGATCATTCCGAACGACGCCGACGAGTCGAAGTACGACGCACCAGGCAACACGGTGATCGTCTCCTTGCCCGCGTTGATCAGCTCGGGGTCGAGTTCGTCTTCGGTCGGATACGGACCGACGCCGAGGACGCCGTTCTCGGAATGCAGCACGACCGTGATGTGCGGCGAGAGAAAGCCGGGAACGAGGGTCGGCATGCCGATGCCCAGATTGACGTACTGCCCGTCTTCGAGTTCCTGTGCGACTCTTGCCGCCATCTGCTCACGAGTCAGTTTCACGACCGCACCGTCCTCTTCTCGATTCCCACGGTCACTTTGCCGACGTGGACGACTCGCTGCACATGAATGCCCGGCGTGTGTACCTCGTCGGGATCGATCTCTCCTGGCTCGACCAGATGCTCGACCTGCGCGATAGTGATTCTGCCCGCGGCCGCCGCAGGCGGATTGAAGTTCCGCGCGCTCCGTCGGTAGACGAGATTGCCGTGCCTATCGCCTTTCCAGGCATGAACGAGTGCGTAATCGGTGACGATGCCTCGTTCCATGACGTAGGTCGTTCCGTCGAATTCGCGTGTCTCCTTCGGCGAGGACGCAACTGCGATCCCGCCGCTGCCGTCGTAGCGCAGTGGCAGTCCACCGTCTGCCACCTGCGTGCCGACGCCTGCGGGCGTGAAGAACGCCGGAATGCCGGCACCACCCGCACGCATCCGTTCGGCGAGCGTGCCCTGCGGCGTCAGTTCGACCTCGAGTTCACCGGAGAGATACTGCCTGGCGAACTCCTTGTTGTCGCCGACGTACGAGCTGATCGTGCGCCGAATACGGTACTCGGCCAGCAGCACCCCGAGACCGAATCCTGAAGTGCCGCAGTTGTTGCTGACAGTTTCGAGGTCCGTCGCACCCTGTTCGAGAAGCGCGTTGATCAGCACCTCCGGTACGCCGACCAGACCAAATCCGCCGACCGCGAGAGATGCGCCGTCCGCAATATCTGCGACGGCTTCCGCCGCGGTGGTAACAACCTTGTCCATCATAAAATCGAGCATACCCAGGTCGGTGCGTATTGTGAACTAGCGTTCGTATAGTGAACACGCGATTGCGTGCGACCTCTCTCGGCAGCTAATCTTGTTCACATAGCGCATACCCGTCCAGATACCGAACATGAGGTCCCGAGAGTGTCCGTCGAACTCGCCTACCAACTCACCGGCAACTCGGTCGACAATCCGACGATCGTGCTGCTCGGCTCACTCGGGTCCGACCGGTCGATGTGGAATCCGCAGGTGACAGCTCTGTCCGCAACGCACGCAGTGCTGACGGTCGACCTGCGCGGTCATGGCGAATCACCAACTCCGACCGGGCCGTATTCGATCCGGTCCCTCGCCGGCGACGTCGTCGCGTTGCTCGACAAACTGGAGCTGACGTCGGTCGACCTCGTCGGGTTGTCTCTCGGCGGAGCGATCGCACAGTCGATTGCCGTCGACCATTCCGACAGGGTTCGCACTCTGACGCTGATTTGCACGGCCGCACGCTTCGGCGTACCGCAGGGGTGGATCGATCGCGCCGCGGCGGTACGTTCCAACGGAACCGGGTCGATTGCCGCTACTGTCGTCAGCCGTTGGTACACAACGGATTACGCCGCACAACATCCCGACCTGATCGCGCGATCGGTCTCGATGATCGAGAACACCGACGACGAAGGTTACGCATCCTGCTGCGAGGCCATCGCCGGCTGGGACGGTCGTGACGATCTCGCTCGTATCTCCGCTCCCACTCTCGTGATCGCGGGCGAACAAGATCCAGCGACAACTCCTGCCGACCTTCGGATCATCTCCGAAGTGATCCCGAATTCCGTTCTCCACGTGTTGGATCCGGCCGCGCACCTGGCCAGCGTCGAGCAGGCCGATCGCGTGAACGCATTGGTCACCGACCACATCACGACGGCAGCGCGAACATGACGGAACCGACGACCGATTACGTCCAGTCCCTCGCCCGTGGCCTCGCCGTCATTCGAGCTTTCGACGCTGAACATCCGCATCAGACGCTGAGCGACGTCGCCAAAGCCACCGACCTCACCCGGGCCACTGCGCGGCGCTTCCTGTTGACCCTGACCGAACTCGGCTACGTGCGATCCGACGGTTCGCTGTTCTCGCTGACGCCGCGGGTACTCGAGCTCGGCTACAGCTATCTGTCGAGCCTCACGCTGCCCGAGGTCGCGCGCCCGCATCTGGAGGCACTTGCCAAGCGTGTCAACGAATCCGCGTCGGTATCGATCCTCGACGGCACCGATGTCGTCTACGTCGCGCGAGTTCCGGTCAGCCGAATCATGACCGTGTCCATCACCATCGGAACCCGATTCCCCGCGTATGCCACCTCGATGGGACGCGTCCTACTCGCGGGACTCTCGCGCGATGATCTCGATGCCTACCTTGCGGATGCCGACCTCCGACCGCTGACCGTTCGTACGATCTCGTCCAAAGATGTTCTACGCAAGGAGATCTCGCGAGTTCGCGGTGCAGGGTTCTGCGTCGTCGACTCGGAACTGGAACAGGGTCTGCGCTCGCTGGCCGCGCCGATACGCGATCACCACGGCACCGTTGTTGCGGCCGTGAATATTTCGACACAGTCGTCGCGCTACACGGCGACCGAGGTACGCAAGAACCTGCTACCCGCTCTCCTCGCCACCGCCGACGCAATACACGTCGACCTCACCCGACTCGTGAATTAACCCACATCAAGAACCACCCACATCAAGATTTAGGACAGATCATGCCCGACGCCGTCATCTGCGAGCCAGTACGAACCCCGGTCGGACGCTTCGGCGGAGTGTTCAAAGACATTGCGCCGCAGGTTCTTGCGTCGACACTCATCACAGAGATCGTGACACGGACGGGTATCTCCGGAGCCGATATCGACGACGTCATCCTCGGCCAATCCTCACCCAACGGCGAGGCGCCCGCGATCGGTCGGGTCGCCGCGCTGGACGCGGGCCTCGGCATCGACGTGCCCGGCATGCAGATCGATCGGCGTTGCGGGTCAGGTCTGCAGGCAGTGATTCACGCTTGCATGCAGGTCGCGACCGGCGCGAGCGACCTCGTTCTCGCCGGTGGCGTCGAGTCGATGAGTCAAGCCGAGTTCTACGCGACCGGTATGCGGTGGGGCATCAAAGGTGACGGAGTTGCGCTGTCCGATCGACTGGCGCGAGCCCGCGTCACAGCCGGCGGGAAGCACTATCCGGTGCCTGGCGGCATGATCGAGACCGCAGAGAATCTGCGCGCCGAGTTTTCGATCTCCCGCGCCGACCAGGATACGTACGCAGTCCAGTCGCATCAGCGCGCGGTGGCCGCGCAGACTTCTGGCCGTTTTGCCGACGAGATCGTGGGAGTACATGTCCCCCAGCGTAAATCCGGCACCGTGCTCGTCGAGACCGACGAACACCCGCGAGCCGATACAACAGTCGAAACCCTCGGCGGCCTGCGAGCGATACGGGCCAAGATCGATCCCGACTCGACGGTGACCGCGGGTAACGCAAGCGGACAGAACGACGGCGCGGCGATCTGCATCGTGACGACGCCGGAGCGTGCTCGGCAGCTCGGTCTGCGGCCGCTGGCGACGCTGGCAAGTTGGGCGGTGGCGGGTGTTCCGCCGCGGACGATGGGGATCGGTCCGGTGCCTGCGACTGCAAAGGCGTTGGCGCGCTTGGACTTGACGCTCGCCGACATGGACGTGATCGAATTGAACGAGGCGTTCGCGGCGCAAACGCTTGCGGTGCTGCGGACGTGGGACCTGGCGCCGGACGATGCCCGGTTGAATCCGAACGGATCGGGTATCTCGCTCGGGCATCCGGTCGGAGCGACCGGCGGCAGAATTCTGGCGACCCTGCTGCGTGAGATGGAACGTCGCGACGCCAACTATGGGCTGGAGACCATGTGCATCGGCGGTGGCCAGGGCCTCGCCGCGGTTTTCAGGGCGCTACGCGCCTCGTGAGTCCTTCCGGAGGGCCTGACCTCCTGAAAGACTCACGAGGCGAAGCCTAAATCGGCGCTCAAATCGGCCGCCGCACGCAGCACGATCGGCACAGCGTGTTCGCGGAACTGCTCCGGTGTGTTGCGGGCCGTCGAGGTCGAGCACGCGATGACGCCGACGACCGTGCCGCGCGCATCTCGCACGGGCGCCGCCACGGAGATCAGGCCCTTCTCCAGTTCCTCCGACGTCAGCGCGTAACCCTGTTCGCGGACCCGAGCCAACTCGATTCGCAGCGCCTCGGGCGAGGTGATGGTGCCTTCGACAAGTTTCTCGAAACGGGAATTCGCGACCACATCGTCGACCGTCTCCGCCGACGCCCATGCGAGCAGGGCGCGGCCCATCGATGTGGCGTAGGCAGGCACCCTGGTGCCGACCGAGACGTTGATGCTCATGATTCGGCGCACAGGAACCCGAGCGGCGTACACGACGTCGACCCCGTCCAACACTCCGAGAGATGCTGACTCTTCGGTCTTTTCGGCAACTTCGAGCAGTCGCGGCATTGCGGACTCCAGCAGTGTGTTGGTCGCCGAATAGTGCTGGCCGATGCTCAGCACACGTGGCGTCAGCGACCACCGGGTTCCCGCACCCGTCACGTATCCCAGACGTTGCAGGGTCAGCAGTATGCGACGCACGGCAGGCCTGGACAGGTCCGTTGCCGACGCCAACTCAGCGAGCGTCGGATTCGGGCGATCCGCGTCGAAGGCGAGCAGGACAGCGAATCCACGTTCGATGCTCTGGATGTAGTCGCGGTCGTTCTCGGGCAACTTCTCCGACGTCATTCACCCCTCCACACGGTTGACAATCCGTTGTGACAGCGCGCACAGTAGAGGTGTACGCACTGCGGTTTACAAGTACGCATAGCGTACATCACAAGACCTTACATCACAATCCTCACCGGCACCGCCGACCTCCAGCCCAAGGAGACCCCGATGACCACCATCGAAACCCACACCGACACTGCACTGCCGAGCCCGACCGCTGCAGGATCCGGCAGTGCCGCGACCGACAAGTTCAAAAACGAACGCGCAACCGCCGACACCTCTCCCGAGCGCCTGGCCGCAATCGCGAAGGACGCACTGAGCGCACTACACAACGTCATCCTCGAGCACGGCGTCACCTATCCCGAGTACCGCGTGTTCAAGCAGTGGCTCATCGATGTCGGCGAAGGTGGCGAGTGGCCGTTGTTCCTCGACGTGTTCATCGAGCATGCCGTCGAAGAGGTCCTCGCTCGTAGTCGTAAGGGCACGAAGGGCAGCATCGAGGGTCCGTACTACGTGGCGAACGCACCGATCCTTCCTTCGGTCTCGACGCTGCCGATGCGTGCGGAAGACCGCGAGATCACGCCGTTGGTCTTTGCAGGCCAAGTCACCGACCTCGACGGCAACGGACTCGCCGGCGCAAGCCTCGAACTCTGGCATGCCGACAACGATGGCTACTACTCCCACTTCGCCCCGCACCTCCCGGACTGGAATCTGCGCGGCACGATCATCACCGACGAAGACGGTCGCTACGAGATCACGACGATTCAGCCTGCGCCCTACCAGATTCCGACCGACGGCCCGACCGGTCAGTTCATCGAGGCGCAGAACGGGCATCCATGGCGTCCTGCCCACCTGCACCTCATCGTCTCGGCGCCGGGCAAGGAATCGGTGACCACCCAGCTCTACTTCGCAGGCGGCGAATGGCTCGACAGCGATGTCGCATCGGCGACCAAGCCCGAATTGATCCTCGATCCCACCACGGGCGACGACGGCAAGAACCACGTCACGTACAACTTCGTGCTCGATCCTGCCTGAACGAAACCGCCCGTCACACAAAAGGATCGGTAAATGAACGACCTGACCATCGCCTCCGTCGAGACGACGATTCTCGACGTCCCACTCATCCGGCCGCACAAGTTCGCGACCACGTCCATGTCGGCGCAACCGCTGCTGCTCGTCGCGATCAGGACGTCAGGTGGAGCCATCGGCTACGGCGAAGGTGTCGTGCCCGGCGGACCCTGGTGGGGTGGCGAGTCGGTCGAAACGATGCAGGTCCTCATCGAGCGTTACATGGTGCCGATACTGCTCGGCCGCAGGGTCGACGAGATCACGGGCGTGCTTGCCGACATCGACCGGGTTGTTGCCAAAGCGCAATTCGCAAAGGCTGCAATCGATGTCGCCATGCACGATGCCTGGGCACGCAGCCTCGGAGTGCCCGTACACACATTGCTCGGCGGCGCATTTCGGCACAGCATCGACGTCACGTGGGCACTCGGCGCCGCGCCTGCGGCCGAGATCGTCGAGGAAGCACAAGCGAAGCTGGTCGCTCGGATGAACTTCAGTTTCAAACTCAAGATGGGCGCCCTGGATCCGGAGACCGATACCCGACGAATCATCGAAATCGCGCAGGCACTGCAGGGCAAGGCGGGCGTCCGAGTCGATATCAACGCTCGGTGGGATCGGCTGACCGCGTTCAAGTACCTGCCTCGCCTTGCGACAGCGGGCGTCGAACTCGTCGAACAACCGACCCCAGGCGAACAGCTCGAGGTTCTCGCCGAAATCAATGCGCTGCTGCCGATTCCGGTGATGGCCGACGAGAGCGTCCTGACGCCGCACGACGCACTCGAGGTCGTCCGTCGTCGGGCTGCCGATGTCATCGCGATCAAGACGACGAAGTGCGGTGGCCTCAAACGCAGCCGCGACGTCGTAGCAGTGGCGAAGGCGGCGGGTATCTCGTGCCACGGGGCTACCTCGATCGAGGGTCCGATCGGCACAGCAGCCTCACTGCACTTCGCCTGCGCTGAACCCGGAATCGACTTCGGATCCGAACTTTTCGGTCCGCTGCTGTTCGACGAGGAATTGCTGCAAGAGCCACTTCGTTACTCCGAGGGACAACTTCATCTGCCCGACGGGCCCGGTCTCGGCGTCGAACTCAACCTCGACGCAGTCAAGACCTGGACAAGAAACTAGCGAAGGCGACGACACACCATGGCACTGTTCTATGTCCGTATGGACGTCGACATTCCGCTCGATCTCGACCCGACCGTTCGCACGGAAACCCTTGCGCGCGAAAAGGAATACTCACAGGAGCTGCAACGCGCCGGCAAATGGGTACACATCTGGCGAGTTGTGGGTCAGTACTCGAACATCAGCATCTTCGACGTCGAGTCACCTGACGAGTTGCACGAGATCCTCTGGAACCTACCGCTGTTCGCCTACATGACGATGGAAGTACTGCCGTTGACGGGGCATCCCAGCTCCATCGCGTAGGACTACTTGCCTTCCAGCCAGCGAACTTTCATGTCCATGTGGTTGCCGAGCCACTGCTGGAACTCTGCGGGCTCCGACAGCAGCGGAGGTGGCGGGGTCTCCCCCGGGAACAACAGTGTGCCGCTCTCCGGCTGCCCGACCTTGGTCGGTTCGGCCGCAGCGGGAACGGGTGCAGCCGGTGCCTCCACAGCTGGCGGCGCTGCGGCCTGAACCTCCGGCCGTGGTGCCACCACAGGTGCAACGACCAGCGGAGCAACGACGGGTGCGACGACTGGACCGGGCACGACCGGTGCCGCGGCAGCCTCGGCCACAGGAACTTCTACCGGCGGCAATGCGGCAGCGGCGGGAATCTGCGGTACCAGTG
The DNA here is from genome assembly GCF_016482825.1 of Antrihabitans stalagmiti. Classification (GTDB taxonomy): domain Bacteria; phylum Actinomycetota; class Actinomycetes; order Mycobacteriales; family Mycobacteriaceae; genus Antrihabitans; species Antrihabitans stalagmiti. Next base: position 151,236 of record NZ_JAEMNV010000011.1, read on the forward strand.
CTGCTATCGACGGTAGGTCCAGCGGCGGCACAACGGCAGGTCCGGCGGCTTGGGTTGCCGAGGCGAGCGTCGCATCGTCGACGAACGCGCCTGTCAACACCGTCCCGACAGCGCCGGCGCCGATCGCGGCAACGGCTGCGGCCGCGAAAATGTGTCCCCTGCTCCAGGTTTGGCGGCCGCGGACCACGGCGTGGTGGGTGACCATGAAGGGCATGGCGGTGCCGACCCCCGCGGGTACGAGACCCGAGGGAACCAATGTGGGCAATGCGAGGGAATGGCGCCCGACGGCCGGGCTTGCCTCGATGCTGTGACGGCCCATGTTCTTGACCTTCGTCCGGCCTCGCGAAGCGAGGCGTTCGGTTGATGAAACTGACAATACGGGACCCGAGACCGTTTCGTAACCTTTTCGTGATAGAAAAAAGACTCGACGGCCACGTGCCCGCAATCGTCCGCCGCGGCGACTCCAACCGTCAGGGTTTCCCTTTCGACTTTTCGTCGCTGGATCGAGCGGCGAGTATGCAGCCGACCCACTGCACTCACTACACGAAAGCCGATCAGCCGGACAACTGGTCGAGCCGACTCGGGCACGACCGCGCCTCGCGCGGCTTTCGCACCCGTGATATTCGGGATTCGGGCGGAACGCTTGCGCTCGGGTCCGACTGGCCGATTGCCCCGTACGACGCGCGCTCGATCATGGCCGATGCGCAGCTGCGGCGACCCGCGGGCGCACCCGATGTCGACCCGATCGGATCTGCCCAATCGCTGACGGCCCGAATGGCGTTGGAAGGCTACACAACTCACTCGGCTGCTGCCGCAGGCCAATCCGCTGTCGCCGGCCGGATCGCTGTGGGGATGCGGGCCGACCTGACCGCCTTCGCCGTCGACCCGCTGACAGCCCCACCCGACGAACTCGCCGATGCCCCTGTGCTGCTGACCGTCGTCGCAGGAGAAGTCGGTCACAGGACCCCTTGACGGTCATATCCGCTGGCGGGGCAATATTGGCGGGACGCGATCACGACGACTGGAGGCTCTTCTGCCATGACCGATCCCCTCGTTCTGTGTGACGTCACCGGCGGTCTCGCCACGTTGACCTTGAACCGACCAGAGAAGTTGAACGCACTGACGCCTGCGGTGTTCGAGGAACTCGCCGAACATTTGACGGCGTTGGCGCAGGACTCTGCCGTTCGATGTCTCGTACTCACCGGAGCAGGCAGATCATTCTGCGCAGGCCACGACCTGAGCGCACTGTCCGATACCGACGACCCGGGCCATCTGAAGCGTGCGGCGGAAATCGTCGATCAGTTGGAGGCCTTCCCTCAGCCCACCATCGGCAAGATCCGCGGTCACTGCATGACGGGCGGGCTCGAGCTCGCCTTGGGATGCGACCTCATCGTCGCCGGTCAGTCTGCGCAGTTTGCGGACACACACGGTAAGTGGGGGCTCGCGCCGGTCTGGGGAATGTCGGTACGTCTCCCGGAACGAGTCGGCCGCTCGAAGGCGAAGGAAATCAGTTTCACGAGTCGCCGGATCGACGGTCGATCTGCGGCGGACATGGGTCTTGCAGACCATTGTGCGGCGGATGATCGACTCGACGACGCGGTCGAAGAACTTGCCGCGCAGATCATCTCGAACTCGGCGGGCACGAACAGGATCTACAAGTCGTTGTTCGCACACCATGCGACCACAAGCCGAGCGGAAGCATTGCAGTTCGAACGCGAACTACCGTTCGGAATGCCCGAGGACTTCGGCGCACGAATCGGCGGAAGCAAGTAGTGCCGCCGTCCGCAGCGGAGCGGATCGTCTGGACGGTCGACACTCTCGCGATCCGGCCGACCGATCGGGTTCTCGAGATCGGCTGTGGACACGGCGTCGCAGTATCGCTGGTGGCGGCGAAGCTGACCGGCGGCACCATCGACGCCGTCGACCGCTCCGCGAAAATGATTGCGGCAACACGGAATCGGAATGCGGCGGCGATACAGGAAGGCATCGTGCGTTTGCACTGCAGCGAGCTCGCGGATACGAACTTCGGCGACACGGCGTTCGAGGTCGTCTTCGGCATCCACGTTCCCGTGTTCGCCCGGGGTGAGCCGCAACGCGAGTTCGCGGTCCTTCGCAAGCATCTGGTTCCGGATGGACGCCTGCACCTGAGCTACCAACCGCTCGAACCTGCGACAACACCCGCTGTTGTAGATCGACTGTCGACGTCGATGAGAGATAGCGGCTTTGTCGTCGAGGACGTCAAGATTGCCGACCTCGGCAGCGGACGTTCGCTGTGTGTCGTTGCGAAACAAGGTCAGGGCGGGACAAGCTGACGAAACTGGCCGCTCCGATGTCTCGGAACGGCCAGTTGGGCGTTTCACGCTCGAGCGCGGTCGAGGGGTCCATAGACCCTTCAACCGCGCACGGGCGGCGTAGCCGAAAGTCAGTCGACGGTGTCGTCGTCCTGTGCCTTCTTCGTTGCCTCGCGCATTTCGAGACCGTCGGAGATCAGATCGCCGACCTCACGCGCCACACCCTTCACCGCGTCGGTGATGATGCTGGCGATGTTGCCGACTCGGGTTGCGGTCGTCTCGGTCAGATCCTGCACCAAGTCTTTGTTGCTTTCGAATTTTCCAACCATGATCGCTTAACCCCTCAGGCTGCAGCTTGTTGACGTTGCACGATAACACTGGGCGCTGAATCCGACCGAACGAGCGAAGGCGGCAGTGCCAGCTTGAAGATCTTCGCCCAGACCGATCCGATCTGCTTGAAGAAGCCACCCTTGTTGTACGGCAGGCCGTACTTGTTGCACAGCGCCTCGACCTCGGGGGCCATCTGCGGGTACCGGTGCGCAGGTACGTCCGGGAACAGGTGGTGCTCGATCTGGTGCGAGAGGTTGCCCGACATGATGTGAAAGAGCTTGCCGCCCTCGATGTTCGCCGAACCCAGCATCTGACGCACGTACCACTCGCCTTGGCTCTCGTTCGCGGTCTCCTCCTCGGAGAACGTCTGCACGCCCGACGGGAAGTGACCACAGAAGATGATCGAGTAGGTCCAGAGGTTGCGGACGAGGTTGGCTGCGGCATTGCCGAGCAGCGTGCTGATGAACAGTGGGCCGGTGAGCGCTGGGAAGACGACGTAGTCCTTGAGGATCTGCCGTCCCGACTTGCGACCCATGCCCTTGAGCAGCGGCTTTATGTCTTTCCACTTGCGCTTGCCTTGGACGACGTTCTCGGCTTCGAGGTCGTGCAGCATGACGCCCCATTCGAAGAACACCATCAGCAGGAACGCCCACACCGGGTTACCGAGGTAGTACGGATTCCACTTCTGCTCTTTGTCCATACGCAGGATGCCGTAGCCGATGTCGCGGTCCATGCCGCGAATGTTGGTGTACGTGTGGTGCATGTAGTTGTGTGAATGCTTCCACTGATCCGCAGGGCAGACCGTGTCCCATTCGAATACCCGCGAGTTCAGACCGGGCTCACGCATCCAGTCGTACTGGCCGTGCATGACGTTGTGGCCGATCTCCATGTTGTCGAGAATCTTGGAGATGCCGAGCGCGCCGACACCGGCGAGCCAGAACGGCGGCAGGAAGCCGAGGTACATCAGGCCGCGGCCTGCGATCTCGAAACCACGCTGCGCCTTGATGATCTTGTAGATGTATTCGCGATCTTCTTCACCGAGATCGGCGACGATGCGGGCACGGAGTGCGTCGAGTTCGCGGCCGATCTCGTCGACCTGATCGACGGTCAGTACGACCGGTCCGTCGGCTTTGTCGGGCTTGCTACCGCGGCGCGGCAGGCTGATTACGGACATTGCGTGTCCTCCTGAGTTTTGGGTGGCTGGCTGGTTCGGGGAATCAGATGTCGAGCGTGACGTCGCCGACTGCGGCGGAGATGCACAGCTGAATCGGTTGATCCGGGTCGCTGTCGGTCTCGCCTGTCTTCAAATTCTTGGTGCACCCTGATGTCTTGACTGCGGTGCAGGAGAAGCAGATCCCCATCCGGCAGCCGAATTCGGGGGTGAGGCCGGCGGCTTCGGCTTGCTCCAGCAGGCTGTTGCCCTTGTTGTCCGCGGTGACCCCGCTAGCGGCGAAGGCGATGGTGCCGGTGGCGTCCGCGTCACCGACAGCGATCGGAGCGGCGAACTCCTCAGTGAACAACTGTTCTGCGAGTCCGAGTTCGGCGTAGACCGTCTGCACACCCTTCATCAGCCCGGGCGGACCGCACAGGTAGGTGTGTGCGTCGCGATGCCACGGTGCCGCCGCTTCGAGATGCTCGGTTCCGAAGAAACCGACCAGATCGGCGCCCTGCTCATCCGCGGTATAGGCCAGAACGAGCGAAACGTTGTCGTTCGCGGCCGCGATCGTGGCCAATTCCGCGTGGTAGGGAACGTCGGCTTGCTTGTCCGCGTAGTGCAGGAAGGTGATGGCGCCGGGGTAACCCTCGTCGACCAAGGTCCGCAGCATCGACAGCACTGGAGTGATGCCGCTGCCGCCGCTGACGAGAAGGACGTTCTTCGGTCGGTCGGCAGGCAGTCGGAAGACTCCGCCGGCCTGCGACAGGCTGACCACGAGGCCGGGCTTGGCGTTGGCGTGCAGGTACTGCGACACCAGGCCTTCGGGGTGAGCCTTGATGGTCAGTTCGATGTGGCCGTCGGTTCGGTACTCCGAGCACGCGGGCGAGTAGCACCTGGTGTGCCGGACTCCGTCGATGACGACGCCGATCTGGACGAACTGACCTGCTGCGAATCCTTCCCACTGCCAGGTCGGGCGGAGGGTCAGCGTCACGGTGTCGTTGGTCTGTCGGACTACGTCGGTCACTTCCGCACGCAAGTCACGCACCGAAGCCATCGGATTGACGAGCTCCAGGTAGCGGTCCAGTTCGTGCGGTGTCGCCATCGTCTCGACGAGGGAAAGCAAACGCTTTCCGGTCAGGATTCGGTTACGAAGGCGCTTTCTCGGCAAGGTAGAAGTCATGGGCTGGCTCCTCGAGTTTTCAGTGCACGTCCGTGCACTGAACTAGTGTCGCACCCCGATAGGTAGGGCTGTCAACAGGAACTTTCGTGATCCGAGTTACACATACTTTCCAAAGACGAATGTGCACGGTTGTACGCTCTATGCCATGACTGAGGTGCAATCCCGGGCCGAACGTAAAGAGCAGACGCGCCGCGCGCTGCTGGACGGCACGCTCGAAGTGGCAGGCGACCGCGGTTTCGCGAACGTCAGCTTGCGTGAAATCGCCCGTTCTGCCGGCATCGTTCCGACCGCCTTCTACCGCCATTTCACGTCGATGGACGAACTCGGACTCGCACTCGTCGACGACGGCATGCGTGCGCTGCGGGTAGCGCTACGGGAAACCAGACATCTGTCCGCAATGGCGAACGCGCGGCTGTCCCTCGAGATTCTGGCAAGACATGTCGACGCCAATCGCAATCTTTTCGGATTTCTCTACCGCGAACGCTTCGGCGGCTCGACGGTCGTCGGACACGCGATCGAGGCGGAACTCGGGCTGATCGGCCGCGAACTCACCGTCGACCTGGCTCGCACACCCGGCATGACCGAGTGGCGGACCGACGACCTGGAAATGGTGTCGGACCTTCTCGTCAACTCCACGATGCAGGCGATGGGCGCATTCGTCGACGCTCGCAAGCCTGGGAACCGTTCCGAGAGCGAGATCATCTCACGTACGGAGAAGCAACTGCGGCTGATCGTTCTCGGTATCGCCGCCTGGCGTCCGAAGTCGGACTGACCTACTTCGTCTCGAGCGATTGCTCAGGAGGACGGACTCGCCACAACGCCGCGAGACCGACTCCGAGAACGACGAGTATGCCGAGGATCCCGGCACGGTCGTTGCTGAAGAGGAACGCGAACAGACCGAACAGCGCGGGTGCAAGGAACGACGCAGCCCGACCGGTCGTCGCATACAGACCGAACAGCTGACCCTCCCGTCCCGGCGGTGTGATCCGCGCGAGGAACGTTCGCGACGACGACTGTGCTGGCCCGACGAACAGGCACAGCAACAGGCCGAACACCCAGAACAGCAGTGGACCGGAGACGAGAATCAGTGCAGCGCCGACGACCAACATCGAGATCAACGAGACGGTGATGACGCGCTTGGGTCCGATCCGATCGTCGAATCGACCCGCAACGAGAGCGCCGAGTGCAGCGACCACATTCGCGGCAACGCCGAACAGCAGCACGTCCGCACTGGCGATGCCGTACACGTTCACGGCAAGCACCGCACCGAAGGTGAACACCCCCGCGAGTCCGTCGCGGAAGAGCGCGCTCGCGATCAGGAACTCGACGGTCCGGCGGTCGACCGACCACAGTTCGCGGACGTCGCGCCACAGCACTTTGTAGGACCCGATGAAGCCGACCTTCGCGGCGTCGGGGTCGGCGTCGGTCTGCGGTACTTCCGGAACGGCGATCAGCACCGGGATCGCCGAGATCGCGAACCACGCGGCCGCGAGCAGCGCGACGACTCGGATGTTGAGGCCGCCGTCGGTGCTGATGCCGAACAGTCCGCGGGTGTCGCCGTCGCCGGCTATGAAGCCGAAGTAGCAGATCAGCAACAGCACGATGCCGCCGAAATAGCCCATCGCCCAACCGAATCCAGAGACTCGTCCGATCGTTTCCGGCGTCGAGACCTGACGCATCATCGCGTTGTACGGCACTTCGGCGACTGCAAAGAGCACCGTACCGATGCCTAGCAGCGCCAATCCGAGCCATAGGTAGCCGGGGGAATCGACGACGAAGTACATGGCCGCCATCGCGACGACGGTGGCAGCGGTGAGCAGACCGAGCGCGCGTTTACGTTTCGCGGTCGCGTCGAATCGTTGCCCGCTGACCGGTGCGAGCACGGCGACGAAGAATCCCGCGATACCGAGCGACCAGCCGAGCCACGTACTCGCCGAGATCGAACCGCCGAGATTGTCGCCGACCGCATCGGTGAGATAAACGGAGAAGACGAACGTCAGGATGACGGCGTTGAAGGCCGACGAGCCCCAATCCCAGATGCCCCACGACACGATCTGGCGCCGGGTTGCGGCTGCGCCGATGCCCGCGGGCAATGTGCTCATGCCACGGGAGCGTAGTTGGACTGGACGCTTGCGAGCGTCGTACTAAGGTACGACGCGCTCGCAGCACTTAGTGTGCACTTAGTTGCATAGGCACCTAGTTGCATATAAATTTCTCGCCATGGCCCTCGAGCACGCGATTCTGGTGGCGTTGACGGAGCATTCTGGCTCCGGCTACGAACTCGCGCGCCGATTCGACAAGTCGATCGGCTATTTCTGGAGCGCAACCCACCAGCAGATCTACCGCGTCCTCAAGCGAATGGACGAGGCAGGCTGGGTCGACGGTGAGGCAGTCGCACAGGACGGTCGCCCCGACAAGAAGGTCTACCGCGTGAGCGAATCGGGCCGCGCCGAACTGTCGCGCTGGATCGCGGAACCCGCCGAGATCGGGGTCCTACGAGGCGAGCTTGCCGTGAAGATCCGCGGCGCAGCCCACGGCGACATCGAAGCACTCTGCACCGAAGTCGCCCGCCATCGCGACACCCACGCCGAGCGACTCGACCTCTACCGCCTGATGGAGAAACACGATTTTTCGGCACCGGAGCAGCTCTCCGGTACCGAATTGCACCAATACCTCGTGCTACGCGGAGGCATTCGCGTCGAAGAGGGATTCACCCAGTGGTGCGACGAAGTACTGAATGCACTCGGCAACAGCCAAGGAAGGCCGACCCAACGATGACCACGTACCCCAATCTCCTCGAACCTCTCGACCTCGGATTCACGTCGCTGAAAAACCGCGTCGTGATGGGCTCGATCCACACCGGTCTCGAAGACCGCGCGTGGGACACCAAGCGACTGGCCGAGTACTTCGCCGAGCGCGCTCGCGGCGGTGTCGGGCTCATCATCACCGGCGGCTACGCCCCCAACCGTGCTGGCTGGCTATTGCCCCTCGGGGCGAAGATGACGAACAAAAACGACGCCTACCGGCACCGCGTCATCACCAAAGCCGTCCACGACGCCGGCGGCAAGATCGCACTCCAGATCCTGCATGCGGGTCGCTACGCCTACCACCCGCTGAGTGTGTCGTCGTCGGCCATCAAAGCGCCGATCAATCCGTTCAAGCCGCGCGCGCTGTCCAGCAAGGGCGTCGAGTCCACCATCGACGACTACGCGAACTGCGCCAAGCTAGCCCAGATCGCAGGTTACGACGGCGTCGAGATCATGGGTGGTGAAGGCTATTTCATCAACCAGTTCCTCGCCGAACGGGTCAACAAGCGCAAGGACAAGTGGGGTGGCTCGTCGGAGAATCGGCGTCGCATCGCTGTCGAGATCGTGCGCCGCATGCGCAAGGCCGTCGGCCCCGACTTCATCATCGTCTTCCGCCTATCCATGGCCGATCTCGTCGAAGGCGGCCAGACCTGGGACGAAATCACCACGCTGGCAAAGGAAATCGAGAAGGCCGGCGTCACGATCATCAACACCGACATCGGCTGGCACGAGGCCCGGGTGCCGACCATCGTCACCTCGGTCCCCCGCGCAGCGTTCGTCGACATCACCGCGAAGCTGAAGAAGCACGTCTCGATTCCGGTATGCGCGTCCAACCGCATCAACATGCCCGAGACAGCGGAAGAGATTCTGACGCGCGGTGATTCGGACCTCATCTCGATGGCCCGTCCACTGCTCGCTGACCCCCATTGGGTCAACAAGGCCGCAGCCGATCGCGCCGACGAGATCAACACCTGCATCGCCTGCAACCAGGCCTGCCTCGATCACGCCTTCGTCCACAAGACCGTCTCCTGCCTGCTCAATCCGCAGGCCGGCCACGAGACCGAACTGAAGTTGCTGCCGACGCGACGGACCAAGAAGGTAGCGGTCGTCGGGGCCGGGCCCGCCGGACTGTCCGCTGCTGTGAATCTCGCGGACCGCGGCCACGTCGTGCACCTCTACGAGGCGGACGACAAGATCGGCGGCCAGTTCGACATCGCACGCCGCATCCCAGGCAAGGAAGAGTTCGCCGAGACGATTCGCTACTTCACACGTCGCCTCGAGGTCACCGGGGTGACCGTGCACCTCAACACCCGCGTCACCGCGCAGCAACTGATCGACGCCAAGTACGACGAGGTTGTCCTCGCCACGGGCGTGAAGCCGCGCATCCCGAAGATCCCGGGCATCGACCATCCGATGGTCCTGTCCTACGCCGAACTGGTCCGCGAGGAAAAGCCGGTCGGCAAGAAGGTCGCCGTGATCGGTGCAGGTGGCATCGGGTTCGACGTCAGCGAATTCCTGACGGTCGAGGGCTCCCCCAGCCTCAAGCTCGACGACTGGAAGGAAGAATGGGGTGTCGGCAATCCAGAAGATTTCGCTGGTGCGCTCACGACTCCGAAGCCGTCGCCGTCGCCACGTGCGGTGACGTTGCTGCAGCGCAAGAACGGTCAGCTCGGCAAGGGCCTCGGCAAGACATCCGGCTGGGTCCACCGCGCGGCGATCAAGGCGAAGGGCGTCGAGCAGATCGGCGGCGTCAACTACGAACTGATCGACGACAAGGGCCTGCACATCAGCTTCGGTGAAAAGCGGGAACGGCGTCGCATCATCGAGGTCGACAACGTGGTCATCTGCGCAGGTCAGGAGTCGGTCCGCGATCTGCTCGACGATCTACAGAATGCCCAGGTCAGCACGCACATCATCGGCGGAGCCGACCTGGCCGCCGAGCTCGATGCCAAGCGTGCGATCGATCAGGGCACGCGCCTGGCCGCAAAACTGTAGGGGCCTCCGGCCCTCGTGCGTCCTTTTGGAGGGCCCGCCCTCCAAAAGGACGCACGACCGATACGCTGCGCGGATGAGTTTGCCTACCCCAACATCGGACAGCCGGGCTGTTGTCACCGGCGCATCGTCGGGCATCGGCGACGCCCTCGCCCGTGAACTGGCCGCCCGCGGCTACTCCCTCATCGTCGTTGCGCGACGTGGTGAGCTGCTCGAAGCGCTAGCTGCCGAACTACGCGCCGCGCACAACGTCGAAGTCGAGGTCCGGGCGATCGACCTGTCCGATCGTGACGCCCGTTCAGCGCTGTCGGCTGAGCTCGCCGAGCGTGACATCTCGATCCTCTGCAACAACGCAGGCATTGCGACCTTCGGTCCCGTCGCCAGCCTCGACCCCACCTACGAGCGTGCCCAGGTCGAACTGAATGCCGTTGCCGTGCACGATCTCACGCTGGCGGTGCTTCCTGGAATGTTGAGTCGCGGATCGGGCGGAATTCTGACGAGCGGCTCGGCCGCAGGCAACATGCCGATCCCGAACAACGCGACCTACGCGGCGACGAAAGCCTTCGCCAACACCTTCACCGAATCGCTGCGCAGCGAACTCAAAGGCACCGGTGTCAACGTCACGCTGCTCGCACCCGGACCCGTTCGCACCGAGATTCCCGATCCTGCGGAAGCGTCCATCGTCGACAAGGTTGTTCCCGGATTCCTCTGGACGTCCAGCGAATCGGCGGCCCGTGTGTCACTGGATGCGTTGGCGCGCAACAAGATGCGTGTTGTACCGGGCATCCTCAGCAAGAGTATGTCCGTCGCGGGCCAGTACAGTCCGCGTGCCATCGTTGCGCCGATCGTGGGCAATTTCTACAAGAAGCTCGGCGGCTGAGCAGCGTCAAAACTGCGTCAAACGCGGCCGGTCCGGCGTCAAGACGTCGTCAAGATCTGGTTCGGAGGTTAGATCCGGGCGTAGTCCTGTAAGCGCACCTGCCCGCATTATGCGAGCGGACCCGCCCAAGGAGACCCGGTGACCCTGCTCGATCTGCTCCCCTCGATGCATTCGGCGATGTCCGCGCGACTCGACCACGCGTTCTGGCCGAGCGAAACGCACTACGATTCGTCGGGCCGCATCACAGTGGGAAGAGTTGCGCTGCAAGACATCGCAGATCAATTCGGCACCCCGACCCACGTGATCGACGAAGACGACGTCCGACACCGTTGCCGTGCCTATCGCAAGATCTTCCCGGAAGCCGATATCGCCTACGCCGCAGCGGCTTTACCCATTCGCGCGGTCGTGCGGTGGGTAACCGAGGAGGGCTTGTCCATCGGGATCGGATCCACGAGCGAACTCGCGATTGCGTTGTCCGCTGGCGTCGATCCGAAGCGAATCATCCTGCACTGCAATGCGATGACCGCGGAGGAAGCACAATCAGCAGCTGCCATCGGCGCCGGAAGAACAGTCGTCGACTCCCTCGCCTGCATCGCCCATGTCTCTGCGGCGACGCGCAACTCGCAGAACGTGCTGATTCAGGTTCAGCCCGACGCGCGACACTGCAACGAATCGGACGACGCCATTCGCGCCGCCGTTCGCCAATCCAACCTCAATCTTGTTGGGCTGCATTGCCACCTGGGCTCCCATTCGTCCGACACCGACCGGATCGCGTCGACAATCCACGAGCTTGTCACACAGCTCGATCTGGTGCGCCGCGAGCACGGAACCGTTCTCACCGAACTTGTCCTGGGTGGTGACCGCTCCGTGTCTCCCACGCCGAATGGTACGTCCGTGCATCTTCCGGGCCTGGCGGCCACGATCGACGACGCACTCGACAGCGCCTGTGCCACCTACCGCTTCCCGCGACCGAGGATCACGCTCGAACCGGGCAGAGCGATCGTCGCGAGTGCTGGGGTAATTCTGCACCGGGTCGTCTCGGTCGTCGGGGTCGGCGATGGCCGCACAGTCGTCGCCGTGGAGGGCGGACGGAACGCCGATCCATCGAGCCCCGTCGCCACCGTTGCATTGGCCAACCGGCACCCGACCGGACCGGTCATGACCGCAACGCTCGTCGGGAGTCGCGACGAACCGCAGCAGGGCGTCGTCGTCACGTTGCCCGCCGATGTGCACCCCGGCGAGGTCCTGGCAGTCGCGGGCGCGGGCGATCTTCGAAACGGTTTCGCGACAACGACGTCCGTAGGTCGGCCGCCCATCGTTGCAGTGCAGCACGGACGAACAACGCAACTCGTCCGCCGCGAGACCATCGCCGACCTGATGGCTCGCGACGCGGACTGATCTACCGCCTGCGACGGGTTCCGAAGATGCTGCGACTGATCTCTCGACCTGCCGCCGATGCTGCCGACCGCAGAAAGCTCTTGACCGCAGGGTTTTTCATGATCTTCTCGGCCGCGGTCGGTTCGTTGTCCTCGCGTGCGGGGGGTGGCGGCGGGGCGTCCTGCAGTTCGGGCGTCGCCGCGATCTTCGCGCTGAGCTTCTCGTAGGCCGACTCTCGGTCGATCGTCTGGCCGTACTTGCCCTGCAGTGGGCTCGATGCCGCCGCGGCCTTGATCGCGTCCGCACCGATGGTGTCCATCAACGAACGCGGTGGCCGCAGGCGAGTCCACGCAACAGGCGTCGGCGCTCCGCGCTCGGACAGCACGGTCACGACGGCCTCGCCGATTCCCAGCGACGTCAGCGCCTTTTCGAGGTCGTAGACGTCGGTCTTCGGATACGTGCGGACAGTCTTGTTGAGCGCCTTCTGGTCGTCCGGCGTGAACGCGCGCAACGCGTGCTGAATGCGGGCGCCGAGCTGACTGAGCACCTCGTTCGGGATGTCCGTCGGCAACTGGGTGCAGAAGAAGACGCCGACGCCCTTCGAGCGGATCAGTTTGACGGTCTGCTCGACCTGGTCGACGAACGCCTTCGACGCGTCGTTGAACAGCAGGTGCGCCTCGTCGAAGATGAAGACCAACTTCGGCTTGTCAACATCGCCGACCTCGGGTAGCGACTGGAACAGGTCCGCGAGCACCCACATCAGGAAGGTCGAGAACATCGCGGGACGGGCTGCTTGGGCGCCGAGTTCGAACAGCGTGATGATGCCGTTGCCGCCGACCGACCGCAGTAGGTCCTCGGTTTCGAGTTCTGGCTCGCCGAAGAAGGTGTCGCCACCGTCGGCTTCGAGGTTGACCAGGGCACGCAGGATGACGCCCGCGGTCGCCGAGGAGACACCGCCGATGCCTTTGAGGTCCGCTTTGCCTTCGTCGCTCGTGAGGTGCTGGATGACCGAACGCAGGTCTTTCAGGTCGAGCAACGCAAGCCCCTGGGTGTCGGCCCAGTGAAAGATCAGACCGAGGGTGGATTCCTGAGTTTCGTTGAGCCCCAACACCTTGCTCAGCAGAATCGGACCGAACGACGTGATGGTCGCGCGGATGGGAACGCCGGTGCCGCCGGTGCCGAGGGAGACGAACTCGGTTGGGAAGCCCGCGGCCGCCCAGTCGGTCGCGCCGGTCTCGGTGGCGCGCGTCTTGATCTTGTCGTTGTCCTCCCCCGGCCGCGACAGCCCGGAGAGATCGCCCTTGATGTCGGCGAGCACCACCGGCACACCCGCGCGCGACAACTGCTCGGCGATACCTTGGAGTGTTTTGGTCTTGCCGGTTCCGGTGGCGCCGGCGACGAGGCCGTGCCGGTTGACTGTGGCCAGCGGAATGCGAACTCGCGCTTCGGGATCGATCTGGCCGTCGACGATAATCGTGCCGAGTTCGAGCGCAGCGCCTTCCGACGCGTACCCCGCGGCAATCGCTTTCGCCTTCTCGGAACCGCCGGCCGCGGCGGGCGCGGCGGCGGGGGCCTGCTGTTGCTCGGCAGCTTCTTTCTCGGCCGCCTCCAGTGCGGCGGCAGCGTCGGCCGCCGCCTTGCGCGCAGCGGCCAACTTCTCGTCCGGACTCGTCATGGGGAGTACCTTAGCGGCCACGCCAGCGACGTGACGGCTATCCCGTCCGCTCGCCGATTCGAGGGAACGGGTCGAGCGAGAACACCACTTCGACGCTCACATCGAAATAGCGTGCGATCTGCAGCGCAAGTTGCAAGCTTGGCGAATACTCGCCGCGTTCGAGGTAGCCGATCGTCTGATAGTGCACGTCGAGCGCCTCGGCGAGGTCCCGCCGCGAGATGCCACGTTCGGTTCGCAGCATCGCAATTCGGTTGTAGATGGAGTCACTCATGAAACCTCACCGCACCCTCACTGGACCCTCTGCAGAACTTTCAGGCGGCGCGCGGCCAGGTTTGCGCCTGATTCGCGGCGCGCCATGCGGCGCAACAGTATCGGAGCGAGTATCAACCCGATCACCGTCCACACACCCAGCACTCCGATCATCTCGAGGTGGCGCCAACTACCACCGATTTCGACAGCTGCCATGGAGTCGGGCAACAGTGCCGACCGCATGCCGAGCCCGATCCAATACGTCGGCAAGATTTGCCCGATGACCTGCAACCAGCCTGGTAGTGCCGTTATGGGATAGAAGATCCCCGAGATGGCAATCGTCGCGAGTATGGGAAATGCGATCAGGTCGATCTTCTTGGGGTCGTCGCCGAGTGAGCCGATGACGGCACCGATCGGCAGGGTTGCGAGCATTCCGAATACGAAGACCGCTGCCAGCGTTACCCACGCGGTTGCGCTCGCTTCGAAACCGTCGAACAAGATCAGGCCGGGTACGACGACGAGCACAGCCGTGACGGCCGCGGATCCCGTTATGAACAGCGACTTTCCGACCAAGTAGCCGGCAATGCCGTTCGGAGTGGCTCTTGCTCGCAGTAGGGTTCCGTCGTCCCTGTCGAGGTGCAGCCACATTGCAGCCGTGCTGATACCACTGAACACAATGGACATGCCAAGGATGCTCGGCAATGCCAACGTCTGCAGTGCTGCGCCACTGTCACGGAACGTCGCATCGCCCATCACTACCAACGCCGCAATCGACACGATCGGGATGAATAGGTAGTACGTGATGTCCTGCGCGTTGGTGAAACTGTTTCGAAGATCCACCCAGCCGCCCTCGATGCCCGCCCGTACCGCTGCGGTCCGCGTGCTTGTCATCACTGGACCCGCTGCATGATGCGCTGACGACGTTCCGCCAGGTTCGAGCCGGATTCTCGACGCGCCATCCGTCGCATCACTGCCGGCGCCAGCACGAAGCCGACTACCGCCCAGAGGCCAAGCATCCCAACCATTTCCAGGGTTCGCCAGGATTCACCGATCTCGACGCTCGCCATCGCGTCCGGCAGCAGAACAGACCGCATGCCGAGACCGACCCAATACATCGGCAGCAACTGACCGATTACCTGCAGCCAGCCGGGCAGCGAGGTGATCGGATAGAAGATTCCGGAGACACCGACCATTGCCATGACAGGAAGAAACAGCAGTCCCATGTTCGCCGGATTGTTCCCGAGCGACCCGATGATCGCGCCGAGCGGAAGGGTTGCCGCGAAGCCCAATGCGATGATCGCAACGAGGCCGAACCACGCTGCTGCGCTGTTGATTTCGAGTCCGTCGAAGATCAGCAGACCCGGTACGAAGACGACGGCGACCGTTACCACCGTCGTGCCGGCCAGGTAGACGACAACGCCGACCAAGTACCCGATAATGCCGTGTGGCAACGCTTTCGCCCGCAGTAGGGTGCCGTCCTCGCGCCCGACGATGAGCGTTGCTGCCGCGCCCATCAACCCACTGAAGACCACGTTCATACCGAGAACACTCGGGAGTGTCAGCAATGCAAGCGAATACGTCGTTCCCGGTGCGTCGGAGTTCCGCATCAAGATCATCACGATCAGCGAGATGATCGGGAAGATCAGGTAATTGGAGATGTCCTGGCCGTTGGTGAAGGTTTGCTTGAACTCGATCCAGCCTCTGCTGAAGCCGGCCCGAACTGCGTTGGCGCGCGTGTTCACAGCCGATCCTCCTGCACCGGATTACCGAATATCTGAATCACGTTGTCGTCGGCGGCGTCTCGTCCGGTCTCCACTGCATGCACCAACTTCATGTAGGTATCTTCGAGACTTGCTCTCCGCACTTCGAGGTCGGTCACGGCGCTGCCATTCTCGGCGAGCAGTTCGCGGACGAACTTCGTTGCGTCCGTTGTCGAATGGACGAATCGCTCCGGTCCGAGCCGCCATTTCACCTCGGCTTCGGTCGATACCCGACGCGAGAGTTCGTCTGCCGACCCGTCGGCGATGATGCGGCCGCCGGCGAGCACGAGGATCCGATCCGCCAGTTTCTCCGCCTCGTCGAGGTCGTGCGTCGTGAGCAGAATCGTTGTACTCGAGTCCGAGAGGTGGTGGATCAGGTCGTGGAATTCGCGACGCGCTTCGGGATCGAAACCGGCAGTTGGTTCGTCGAGGAAGAGCAGCTCGGGTCGCCCGACGATACCGATCGCGACGTCCATCCTGCGGCGCTGACCGCCCGACAGGTCCTTGAGCTTCTTGTTCGCATGTTCGGTGAGCCCGACGGCGTCGATCAGCGCATCGGTGTCCCACGGCCTGGTCACCTCGCCCGAATCGTAGGGGGCGTAGAAGCGGCCGAAATGGTCCAGTAGTTCCCGCACGCGCCACTTGCCGTGATCGCGCCACGACTGAAGTACGACGCCGATCCGCGCGCGCCACCCCTCGTCGCCGCGCGCGGGATCGACGCCGAGCACCGACACGTCGCCGGCCGACCGCATCCGAAATCCTTCGAGGACCTCGATGGTTGTGGTCTTGCCTGCGCCGTTCGGGCCGAGCAGCACAAGGACTTCGCCGCGGCGAGCAGTGAAGTTAACCCCCTGCAGCACGTCGGTGGTGCCGTAGCGCATTCGCAGGTCACGGACGTCGAGCACCAGATCTCGCTCCCCGCGAGATGCCGACGACGCCGCGATGAAGGTCGCATTTGGAAGAGTCACGGACATTCCCCAATCTGTCTCATGTTCACTGCGAAATGTAGCACTCATACTATATTTGAGACAAGGTGTTGAATGGCTCGAAAAGGCACCGCCCACAGACTCGCCGAACGCGCCGCGCCAGTGACTACTGTGGTCCCCGTGCAAGACAAACTCGTATGGATCGACTGCGAAATGACCGGTCTGCGACTCGAGAGCGACAAGCTCATCGAGGTGGCCGCGCTGGTAACAGACAGTGATCTCAATATCCTCGGTGACGGCATCGACATCGTCATTCACGCCGACGACGCGGCACTCGCGGACATGCCGGACGTCGTCGTTGCGATGCACGAACATTCCGGCCTCACCGAAGAGGTACGCAGGTCGACGGTGACCATGGCGGAAGCCGAGAAGCAGATCCTCGACTACATCCGCACGTTCGTCCCCGTCGCGGGAACCGTTCCGCTGTGCGGCAACTCGATCGCCACCGATCGCGGTTTCATCGCGCGGGACATGCCCGAGCTCGACGCCTACCTGCACTACCGCATGATCGACGTCAGCTCGATCAAAGAGCTGTGCCGCCGCTGGTACCCGAGGATCTACTTCGGGCAGCCGGAAAAGGGCCTCGCTCACCGCGCGCTTGCGGACATCAAAGAGTCGATACGCGAGCTCGAGTACTACCGCCGCACCGCATTCGTCGCCGAGCCAGGTCCGTCGACCAGCGAGATCTCCGCGATCACCAGCGCACTCGGTGCACGCAGCGCCGAGGCCGGTTAACCGATTGGCGAGTTACGCACCGGACACGCTAGTATCGACGACGGCACTTGGCGGGCAGTAGCTCATCTCGCGCCACATGGTGGGTGTAGTTCAGCTGGTAGAGCGTCAGGTTGTGATCCTGAATGTCGCGGGTTCGAGTCCCGTCACTCACCCCATAGAGAAGGCCCCTGATCACGCGATCAGGGGCCTTTTCGCTACCTAAGCTGTGCGGTATGCCGCATCGCTTCGGACCTTCGAATGCCGTTGCTGCCGACTACGCGTGGGTCGAATCCGAAAGCGGGAATCCCGATCTTTTCTATGCTTACTGTTTGACGCTTGTCCGCGGAATCACGCCGGATGAGTTCATGAACCGTATCGGGGCGCAGATCCTTTTCGATGCACTGCCTTTAGGCCCGCAGTTCACGGAAAGCTCCTATGACCTGTGGGAGGCACCGGACTTCGGCAAAATGCAGTTCATCGGGGCGACCACGGTGCCTGGGGATGCTGGCGATTGGACACTGGGAGTCGAACTTAACGGCCAACTCGGTGTCACACGCGAACTGGCGACCGCCGCGTCCGCCGGGACAACACTCGTATCGCATCGCTACAACGGTGGAAATGGTGTTGGCTCGTTCCGCTGGTTCGAAGATGGCGAACTGCAACTTGGTTTCGAGCCTCTGTTCGCCTTTCACCGCTCCGGGAGCGACCCCGACGCATGCCGCGATGACATGGAGCAGATCGGCTTCGATATGGTCGGAAACCTCGACGACATCGGCCCGACTACACCGGCTGCTTTCGCCCTTGCCGAACGGCTGACCGGCGTTCGGATCACCAAAGCGATGCTCGAGAGCGCGGTCTTCCTCTGCGGCAAAGCGCGTCTCCCACCGCGTCAGCCGACCGCACCCGACCGCTCGGTGGACTCGTCACCCTGACAGCTCGGCAGCGACCTCACATGCCGGCTGCGACCTCGCCTACCAATTACCGACCTCACACGCCTGATCAGGCGTGTGAGGTCGGTAATGCATTGGCGACGTGTGAATTCGTCCGTGCCCAGCTCGAGGCGGGCCTACTGCTGGTTTGCGTTGCCGGCCTTCCAGGTCGACCACGGGATGTTCCAGTCACCGAGACCGTCGGTGCCGGAAAGCGTTCCGCCAGAGGTGTTCTTGACGATCGCGATGTCGCCACGCTTGGTGTTGTTGAACACCCACAATGCATTCGAGGGGCTGAGGTTCAAGCAGCCGTGGCTCACGTTCGAGTAACCCTGCTGACCGACGGACCACGGCGCGGAGTGGAAGAAGATGCCGCTGTAGGACATCCGAGTGGCCCAGTCCACAGGCGTCTTGTAGCCGTCGGGAGACGTGTTCGGCACGCCGTAGGTGGCCGAATCCATGATGATCTTCTCGTGCCGTTCGGCAACGATGTAGGTACCGTTCGGCGTCTCGTCGCCCGCCTTGCCCATCGAGGTCGGCATGGTCATGACGACCTCACCATTGCGGGTGACCGTCACCTGTTTCGTGTTGTCGTCGGCAGTCAGAATCACCGCGTCGCCGATCGAATAGTCTGCGGATACGTCTTCCGAACCGAAGAGACCGCCGCCGAGGTCCTTGCCGTAGACCTCGACCTTCACGCTCACCTTGGTGTTCGGTGCCCAGTAGTTTTCGGGCCGCCAGCGGACCTCGCTGCCACTCACCCAGTAGAACGCGCCCTCGACGGGCGGATCTGTGACGACCTTGATCGCGTTCTCCGCAGCCTTCCGGTCGGAAATGACCTCGTCGAAGTGCACGCCGACAGGCTGGCCGATGCCGACGACGTCACCGTCGCCGGTCAGCAGATACGGTTTCGTCAGATTCTCGGGAACGCTTGTGGTGAAGTTCAGCTCCGTGGAAGTCCGGCCGCCGAGCCCGTATGCCTCCGCAACCAGGCGGTATTCACGGTTGTAGCCGAGCGGCTCGGTGTTCTGCCACGACAGGCCGTCCGGAGTGATCGCCCCTGCGACCAGGCTGTTGTCGGGTGTGAAGAGCTCGACCTTGCCGAGTTTGCCGTCCGCAACGGTCGCGGTGACGGGAATGCTCGGCGAAACACCGACCTCACCATCCTTGACGACGGTCGTGAGCTTGGGCTTGATCAGCTCCGAAAGCGGGTTCGACTCGATCGGAACCATCGGCGCATCGCTCTTGTCGGACGTACTGCAACCGACGAGCATTGCGCCTACACCTGCTGCCGCCAATGAAAGAACGACCATTGCGCGACCCGACCGCGCTCCGGACCGGCGTTTACTGCCGCGTTGTACCTTCATGTGAAACCACCTCAGGTTCTCGATAGAACGAACACGTTCCTAGCCGACAATCGGCGAGCCCAACATCCCCGGGGTTACCCGCGTCGAGAGCGTGTGCTAACCCATTCTGCCAGTCAGCACCGTCGTGATCCAACCTGACGACGGCCCGTCGCGATAGGAGTTCAATCACTTAAATCGGACATTGCCTGGTGATCGTTAACGTGACGTCTCACACTGCTGCCAGCGCGTGAACTTACCGATTTCACTTCCGCGCCTCTCCCCTGTTATCGTCTCTTCCGCACCAAAACAACAAGTTCCGGCGCCATTAGCTCAATTGGCAGAGCAGCTGACTCTTAATCAGCGGGTTCGGGGTTCAAGTCCCTGATGGCGCACCAAAAACCCCTGCTCAGCAGGGGTTTTTTGCGTTTCGAGATCGGCACTGGTCTTCCAACTGAACACTTTCCTCAACCCTTCGCGCGACGACAGTGTTGACGACGTGCGGCAGCCGATCGAAAACGCCCAGGTCAGCGCGTCGCACGCCCATCGGAGCAAATCAACTCCCAATCCGCCTTCGCGGGGTTCATGTGGTCGATCTCGTCCGTGACGATCCGCAGAACGTGCGCCACCTCCCACAAGCGCACACCGATCCCCACCCGACGACTTTCGCGTTCCAGCCAACCACACTGCGCCAGTTCGTCGATCAGCGTGACGTCGTCGAAACGTGCAGACCGGAACGGCGGGCGATCTCCGTCACCGACAACAGGGAATCGTCGAGGCCAAACGCCTCAACGATCCGCACGGCACGCGCCAACACCGACTCCCCCGTCGCCACGCGTGCCATGACGTCAGTCTCCGCTCGCGCGGATCGCGGCATCGGCGGTGATCCGGCGACCTGCCTGCTGCAGGACCTCCCGGAGCCAGATGTGAGCCGGGTCCGCTCGAAAAGAGGGATGCCACCAGAATGCTTCCTTCAATGGCACGACGTCCCAGGGGCACGCCAAGATGCGAACACCGGCTGCGTCTGCGAGACGATGGGCGAGCTCAGCCTGCAATAGCGCCACCCGCGAGGTGCCCGCGACCAGAAACGGGACAGCGAGGAAGCTTTCTACGACGATCTGTATGTCCGGCTCTACGCCGATGATGCGGAGTTGTTGTGAGGCGGGCGTGAACGCGGTGGGCCGGGAGTAGGTCACGACCCACGGCAGGGTTGCGACATCGTCGATGGTCAGGCTGTCCCCGACGCGGGAATTATCATGGGAGACAATGCAAACCCAGGAATCTTCGTAGAGGTCCACCACAGGAATATCGCGAAGAAATCCGTGTGGCAGCACCATGCCGTCCACGCTTCGCAGGGTTTCGATCGCGTGGTCGACGTCGTGGGGGGTCTGTTGCTGAAATCGCAACCGGACACCGGGCGCATCCTGACCGATGACCGTCGCGACGTGATCCCCTAGGACGGTGGCACCGTAATCGGACACCACCAGAGTGAACTCGCGCTCAGCCGTGCGGGGATCGAAGTCGGGCACCGTGTCGAAAACTCGCTTGACGGCATTCACGGCGCCGGGTGTTCGCGACGCGAGCTGCTCCCCCAGCGGTGTGCGCTCGTAGCGATTTCCGTTGCGGCGCAACAGCTCGTCACCGAAGTGCCGTCGCAACCGTGCCAGCGCCGCGGAGACAGCGGGCTGACTCAGCCCGAGCCGCTCAGCAGCCCTCGTCACGTTACGTTCCGCGAGCAACGCGTCGAGGGACAGCAGCAGGTTGAGGTCGAGGTTTCGCAGGCTGCGCTCCACCCCGCAAGTATAAATGGCGTGGATACCTCTCATCGGCAACTCGCGCTTCCGTGATTGCTCTGGAACCTCCACAGTGGTGAGAGTCACAAATTCTTCAGCACTGTGACCTACCGCTCACTCTGGTCGATGGAGGCCTCGATGTCCGCCGTGCGAAACGTCCTCGTCGTTGGCGCCGGCGCCGCCGGCACCGCGACAGCAATCCTGCTCGCCGAGCGTGGTGTTGCCGTCGACCTGATCGACGTCAAACCGGACATCGCTAAGCACGGCTCCGGAATCACACTGCAGGGCAATGCACTTCGCGTCTTGCGGCAACTCGGGGTCTGGAACGAGATAGAGATGAATGGCTACCCCTTCACGACATTGGGACTGCGGGCACCGGACCCGCACGGCACCCTTCTCGCCGAACTGGACGACGTACGTACCGGTGGCCCCGACTTGCCCGCCACTGTCGGAATGTATCGGCCGATCCTCGCGTCGATCCTCGTCGATCGCGCAGCACAGGCCGGCGCCACGGTGCGTTTCGGCACCACCTTCACGGCGTTGGTGCAAGACGCTGACGGCGTCGACGTCACCTTCGCGGACGGGTCGACCAGTCGATATGACCTTGTCGTCGGTGCAGACGGCATCCGATCGTTCACTCGTCGCCAACTGGGCATCGAATTGGCCACCGAGAGCACCGGTATGGGCATCTGGCGGGTGTTCGCTCCCCGGCCGACATCGGTCACGCGCACCGATCTGTACTACGGCGGGCCCTGCTACATCGCCGGCTACTGCCCCACCGGTGAAGACTCGCTCTACGCGTACCTGGTCGAGGAAGCACAGGACCGCAGCTCGCTGACTCCCGAGCAATCTCTCCACGTGGTCCGCGACCTTGCCGAGTCCTATCACGGACCGTGGGACGAGATCCGCGACTCGATCACCGACCCGTCGAGAGTGAACTACACCTGGTTCGAAAAGCACCTTCTCGACGGGCCATGGAACCGTGGCCGGGTCGTACTGATCGGTGATGCCGCCCACACCTGCCCACCAACCCTCGCGCAAGGCGCAGCGCAGGCACTCGAAGATGCCGCAGTCCTGGCAGAGCTGCTCCTCGCCGCCGACGCACTCACCGACGACCTGTGGGCCACGTTCACCGACCGCCGCGCGAAGCGGGTCGGCACGGTTGTCGAGGCATCACTGCAGCTCGGCCGATGGTTGCTCGATCACGAACAAGGCGACGTCCCCGGTCTCATGGCCAGCGTGTCCCACCTGCTCGCCACCCCAGCCTGACCCCACAGCGACTCACAGGAGCACCTTTCATGATCATCATCACCGGCTCGGCCCGCGCACTACCAGGTCGCCGCGACCAACTCGTGGCCGCTTCCATCGACATCGTCGCCGCGACACGGGCTGACGACGGCTGCTTGTCCTACGGCTTCTACGCGAACCTCACCGACCCAGAACTCATTGTGAGCGTTGAGGTCTGGCGCGACCAAGCCGCGCTCGACGAACACATGGGACACGCACACACGACCGACTTCCTCGCCGTCGCCGGCACGGTCGTCGACGGCGAACCCGACATGGACATCCAGACCCACACCAGCTGAACCACAACAACGGAACGCAGGCAGATCACCATGAGCACGAACGCTTTTCGACCCGGCAAAGTCATCGTTATCGGTGCCGGACCCGCCGGCATGGCCACCGCATTGTCGGTCCACCAAGCAGGTCACCAGGTGACCTTGCTCGAGCGCTACCGGGAAGCGCGCCCGGCGGGCAACATCCTGAACCTGTGGCCGCCGCCGATCAAAGCACTCGGCCTGCTCGGCGTGGACATCGACGACCTGGGCGCGCCCTGCTATTCGGAGTTTCGCCGGGCGGACGGTCGCCGTCGAGTCGCGGTCAATCTGCCCGACGAGGTGGTGCGCGACTACGGCGGTGGCTTCATCGGCCTCCTGCGCCCGGAGCTCTACCAGCGTCTGCTCGCTGCCATGCCCCCTGGCGTGCTTCAGCTCAACCGGGCCGTGGACGGCTTCGAGCAGGACGAGACGGGCGTCCGCGTGCATATGGCCGATGGCGAGGTCCTCGAGGCCGATGTCCTGGTGGGCGCCGACGGAATCGACTCGATTGTGCGCCGCACACTCTGGGGGGACTCGCCCAAGCGTGAGCACAACCTGCACATCTTCGGCGGTTACACCTTCGACGACGACATAGACGCCGAGCGCGGACTCTGCGTCGTCTCACACGACCGGACCATCCAGGGCAGCTGGACCTCGATCCGTAACAAGGGCCGCAACGGTTTCCAGTGGTGGGTCCTAGGCGAGCACAACGCCGAAGACGAGTTCACCGGTGACCTGCACGCGACCGCCACCCGGATGGGTGCTGGCTTCACTGCGCCACTGCCACAACTCATCTCGACGACCGATCCAGCACACGTGCAACGGTGGGTGCTACGCGACCGCAAGCCTCTCAAACAGTGGTCGAAAGGCCGCGCAACCCTCGTCGGCGACGCAGCACACTCGACCTCCCCCTACGCCGCCTACGGCGCCGGCATGGCGACCGAGGACGGATACTTCCTCGGCCGCCGCCTCGCAGGAGTGGATCTCTCCGACCAAGCAGCGGTACGCACGGTCCTCGACGCCTTCGAGGCACCGCGCAAACCGCACACCGCCCGCCAGTCCCAGCAGGCTTATGTCCTCGGGCAGGTGTTCCACCGCGCCCCGCGTCCACTACAACCCGTCCGCGACCTGATCCTCGACCACACACCCCTCCTGCAGAAGGCGGTCGGTGAATCGTCCCCGCGCGAAATCCTCAGCCAGATAGCCGAAATCGATCGCGTGGAAGAACAGTTCCGCCGAATCGTTCGCTGACCGCCGAACCCAAACGAAAGCACCCGAGATGAACGAGCGACTGATCACCCACCTGCGGCACGTCGACCTGGCCGTGCCCGACTACGACAAACAACTCGAGTTCTACACCAACACGTGGGGCCTCGAACCCGAGACCACCGACGACGGCATCGCGTTTCTCGCGGCTGCGGGATCTCCGGAGCAGTACTCCGTTCGGCTCCGCAAAGCCGACGAGAAACGGCTCGACCTGATCTCGTTCGGCGCGGCCACCGCCGGCGACGTCGACGCCATGGCCGACCGACTCGGCAGCGCCGGAGTGCAGTTGGTCTCCGAGCCAGACAAACTCCAGACTCCCGGCGGCGGGTACGGCTTCCGCTTCTTCGACAACGACGGCCGCACGATCGAGGTCTCCTCCGACGTCGCCGTCCGCCAACACCGCAAAGTCGAAGAGGGCGAATCGATTCCGGTCAAACTGTCGCACGTGGTGATCAACTCGCCCAATCCCGAAGCGACAGTGGCCTTCTACCAGCAGCATCTGGCTTTCGCACTGTCGGACACGCTGATGTCGCCGCACATGGGCGAGGTCATGTGGTTCATGCGCACCAACATCTATCACCACAGTCTCGCGATCGCCCGTGGCCCGCACGTCTCGTTGCACCACGCTTCGTTCGAACTGCGTGGCATCGACGAATACATGCGCGGCACCGGCCGTCTACTCCGCGCCGGCGTCGAGAAGGTCTGGGGTCCCGGCCGACACATGGCCGGCAACAACACCTTCAGCTACTTCCTCGACCCGCACGGCAACACCATCGAATACACCACCGAACTCGAGCAACTCGACGAGGACACCTGGCACCCCCACCTCTACGACTTCTCCGACCCGATGGTCACCGACCAATGGGGCACGGCGAACCCGATGAGTGAGTTCGTCGCGAAGAAGTCCTTCAACGACCCCGACCGCGGCGTCTTCGTTGCACCCCCGGTCTGAGCGCGCCCGATGAAGCTCGCAACCTACCTCGACGACACCGGTCGCGATCGCGTCGGTGTCGTGCAGAATGACCGAATCCATTCGCTCCCAAGCGAGTTGACGATGCGCGGACTGATCGACGCGGGCCTCGGCCACACCAGGTCACTGGGGAATGACGCGCTAGGTTCGCCGGGGGTTCCACTGGATTCCGTGCACTTGCTGCCACCTCTGGAACCTGCCAGCGTTCGTGACTTCGTCACATTCCAAGAGCACGTCGAGGGTGTGCGACGCAGCATCGACGGGATCGTCGGTGTCGCCGACGCGTGGTTCGACGCACCGACCTTCTATTTCACCAACCCGCACGCGATCCTGGGCACCGGCGCGCAGGTGCGTTTTCCGGCCTCCAGTGTCGACCGGGACTTCGAGCTCGAGGTCGCCGTCGTGGTGGGCCGCGGCGGGACATCGCTCGACGTCAGCACTGCTCGCGACCATGTGTTCGGATACACCATCATGAACGACTGGTCGGCTCGTGACCTGCAGCGACGGGAGATGCAGGTCAGCCTCGGACCGGCCAAGGGCAAAGACTTCGCCACCACGCTCGGCCCCTGGATCGTCACCGCCGACGAACTCGATCCCTACCGCGACAGCGACGGTTTCCTGGATCTGTGGTGCTCGGCCGAGGTCAATGGCGCGCAGGTCGGTCGGGACCTGTTGTCCAACATGGGTTGGACGTTCGAAACGATGATCGCCTACGCCTCCCGAGACAGCCGCGTCGTTCCCGGTGACGTGCTCGGGTCCGGAACAACCGGCAACGGTGGCTGCCTGGCCGAACTCTGGGGGCGCAACGGACGCCAAGACCCACCCGCACTGCGGGACGGGGATGTCGTCACGCTCACCGTTGAGGGCATCGGCACACTCACCAACCGCGTCGGCACCGCCGGACCCGCCCCCGTCCTCCCGCCCGTACGTCGGCGCTCGGCCGAGCACGCCAGGTCGGTGGCGTCATGATCGACCTGGGTGGTCGCGCGATCGTCGTCACCGGCGCAGCATCCGGCATCGGTGCCGCAGTCGCCGACCTGGTGGAGCAACTCGGCGCGACCACGATCCGCCTGGACCGCAGCGAGGCACCCGGCGTTCGCTCCTTCGACGTCAGTAGCGAATTACTTTGGCACCAGCTCGCGTCCGAACTCGACGCCGTTCACGGTCTGGTGAACAGCGCCGGAATCACCTGGCGCGCAAGGCTTTCAGACGTGACCCCGCAAGCGTTCGCCGACGTGCAGGCGGTCAACGTGCTCGGTCCCCTGCTCGGCATCCAGGCGCTGACTCCGCTGATGCCCCACGACGCGTCGATCGTGAATATCGGCTCGCTGGCCGCACTCCAAGGGCACTACCCCGTCGCCTACACCGCGAGCAAATGGTCGCTGCGCGGACTCACCCATGCCGCAGCTCTTGAACTGGGGTCGCGTGGAATCCGTGTCAACGCAGTACATCCCGGCTTCATCGACACCCCGATGACCGCCTCCGCACCGGAAGAGTTCCGTACGGCGTCGATCGACGCCACCGCGCTCGGTCGTGCCGGCCGCGTCGACGAGGTCGCCGCGGTCGTCGCGTTCCTCCTCTCCGACGCAGCGTCATTCGTGACCGGCGCCGAAATCCCCGTCGACGGTGGCGCCAGCTCACACGGCGGGGCCAAACCCATCTCCGACGCCCTGCGCCCCACCTACCGCTCACCCGTCTGACCAACCCGAAGGATCTCCGATGTTCGAATACTTTCCCGGCAACTACGTATGGAACCTCGGCGTTGTCGCCGCACTCAACAGCGGCGGCACCATCGACGAGGTCGACCGCGCCTGTCGACCGATCCGCGACCTCGCTGCACAAGGCTCCGACGTCGGGACCAGCGAATTCATGGCTTCCTGGGCCGCCGTCGCCGGTCAGCTCGAAGGGCAGGCCGGGGAGGCCGAGAAGGCCGGACATCTGCGAACCGCCGGCCAAAAATACTTGCGCGCAGCCAATTACCTCGCCCAAGCCGAACGCATGTTGAGCGCCAAGGATTCCGGCCGCGCCGATGTCTACCGCCATTGCCTCGACTTGGTCGAAAAGACGTGGTCGCTCCTCGACCCCGCCACCACACGTGTCGAGGTTGCCTACGAAAATAGTTCGCTACCAGCCTATTTCACCAACGCCTCTCCCGACGGGTCCCCAGTTCCGGTGATGATCATGTGGAACGGGCTCGACAGCACCAAAGAACACATGTACACCTCCGGATTCGCTGCCGAACTCGCCGCCCGCGGCATCTCCACCCTCATGGTCGACTGCCCCGGCAGCGGCGAGGCACTGCGCCTGCGCGGCCTGACCGCACAAGTGGAGACCGAGCATTGGGCGAGCGCCTGCGTGGACTACCTCGAGACCCGCACCGATATCCGCGCCGACCGCATCGGGATCGTCGGCTGGTCCCTCGGCGGTTACTACGCACCCCGGGCGGCGGCGTTCGAGAAGCGACTCGCTTTGTGCGTCGCGTGGGGGGCGAACCACAACTGGGGCGCGGTGCAGAAGCGGCGCCTCGACCGGGAAGGCGAAAACCCCGTGCCGCACTACTGGGACCACGTCATGTGGGTCTGGGGCGAGACCGACCTGGACACCTTCATCGCGAATACCGAGGCCGTGCACCTCGATAGTGTCGTGGAGAAGATCACCGCACCGTTCCTCATCGCGCACGGCCAGAACGACCGACAGATCCCCGTCGAATACGCGCACCGCTCCTTCGACCAGGCCGTGAACAGCGCGAAACGCGAACTGCGCATCTTCACACCAGAGGAAGGCGCCACCGAACACATCGGACTCGACCACCTCCCCCACGTCGGCGCATACATCGCGGACTGGATCACCGATACCTTCGCGGAGCTGACATGACGCCCGAAGAACTCGACCGCACCGATCCGGAGGCGGCGATCGCAGCAGCCGCAAAACGTGTCTCCAACTGGGGTCGGTGGGGTGGCGACGACGTCCGCGGCACCATGAACTTCCTCGACTCCGCGAAGCGGCGAGCGGCCGCCGACCTAGTCCGGACCGGTGAATCCTATTCTTTGTCACAGTCTTTCGACATGGACGGACCGCAGAAAGGGTGGCGGCGACGCACAAACCCCATCCACACCATGCTCGATACCGGCACCGACGCCGTTGCGGGAGCGCAAGGCTTCCCGCACGGCATCGGCGGCGCCGACGACGTCATCGCGATGCCTCTGCAGTGCTCCACGCAGTGGGACGGATTGGGTCATATCTTCGACCACGGTGTGGCCTGGAACGGCCGACCTGCAGACAAGGTGGTCACCAGTCTCGGCGACGCGGTCACCGGGATCGAGACCATCGCAGACGTGGTCAGCGGACGGGGTGTCCTCCTCGACGTCGGCCGCGTCGTCGGTAACTCGCTGGGTATGGGTGACGAGCTTCCGGACGGTTTCGCGATCACCGAGAACCACCTGCAGGACACCATCGCAGCCCAAGGATCGTCATCGACGGTAGGTCGCGGCGACATCGTCGTCGTGCGCACCGGACGACTGGCCCGCGCACGGCGCGATGGCTGGGGCGACTACGCCGGAGGAGATTCACCAGGCCTGTCGTTCACCACCGCCGACTGGCTACACCGCACCGAGATCGCAGCGATCGCCACCGACACCTGGGGTTTCGAAGTAAGACCCAACGAATTCGACGTCGCCTTCCAACCATTGCATC
The DNA here is from genome assembly GCF_016482825.1 of Antrihabitans stalagmiti. Lineage (GTDB taxonomy): Bacteria > Actinomycetota > Actinomycetes > Mycobacteriales > Mycobacteriaceae > Antrihabitans > Antrihabitans stalagmiti. The sequence goes on from NZ_JAEMNV010000011.1 coordinate 180,225, forward strand.
AGGTCGCGATCCCGCACATCGGCCTCTTTCTCGGCGAGATGTGGGACCTTGACGCCCTGGCCGACGCTTGCGCAACAGACGGCGTGTACGACTTCTTCCTCACCGCCGCACCACTTCCCGTCACCGGGGCGGTCGGCTCACCGGTCAACCCGATCGCCGTTCGATGACGCAACGCCTAGCGGGCAAAGTCGCACTGATCACGGGCACCGCCCGATGCCAAGGTCGTGCGGCGGCCCTCCTTTTCGCGTCCGAAGGCGCGACCGTTGTCGGCTGCGATCTCGACGAGGCGGACTCCTTGGCGACCGCCGAACTGGTCGAACAGTCAGGCGGGAGCTTCGAGTCGACCGCACCGTTGAACCTCACCGACGAGCGCGCGGTCGGACAGTGGGTCGATGGGGCCGCCGCTAGGTTCGGCGGGATCGACATCCTCTACGCCAGCGCCGCCGCCACCCGCTTCGCACCCTTGGAAGCCGTCACTGTCGAAGATTGGCACTTCGTGTTGCGGCACGAACTCGACGTAGCGCTCCTCCCCATCCAGCACGCCTGGAAACACTTGAAGAAATCGAGCGCGCCGGCAGTCGTGCTCGTCGGATCCACCGCAGGTCTCACCGGATCCATGACCAACCATCGCGTCGCGCACTCCGTCACCAAGGGCGGCATCATCGCCCTGACCAAGCAACTGGCCGCCGAAGGTGCGCCACACGGTATCCGGGTCAACTGCGTCAGCCCGGGCATGATCCGCACCCCCGCCACGACCGCGGACCTCCTCGCCTCCGACCACCCCATGCGCACCATCGCCCGACACATCCCGCTCGGACAGATCGGTGATGCGAACGAGGTGGTCAAATGCTCACTCTTCCTCGCCTCCGACGATGCCTCCTACGTCACCGGAGCCAATCTCGTCGTCGACGGCGGATGGTCCGCAGTCCTGCCGGGAAGCTGGTAGTCGATCGCCTCTGCTCGACTGACACCAGCTTGCGGCAATGCGGATGGTCGGTCGATCACCGCGCTTCGATACTTTGCAGCGGGGATCGTCTGGGTGCCCCGAGTCAGACAGACGACAACAACAGCGCACGATCCCAACTCGGGTCGATGTCGGTCGCCGCGGCGAGCAGCGCGAGCGCCACGCCGGCCTGTCCGTTGAGAATGCCCGGAGTGTCGGGCAACGGGCCGGATTCGGCTTCGCGCAGCAGGCGGAGCACCCACTCCCGCGCTACGGGTGCGACGGACTCGTCGAAACCCGCGAGCCTGCCCATTGCGTGCGCGACGCCTGCAGTTCCGTGACACAGCCCGAGGCCGGTCACACCCGATGTCTCGTGGGGCCTCGCGGCCGCGGCCGCGGCGGCACGGGACGCGGCCTGCCCGATCGTGGGGTCCGCCAACACGTCGGTTGCGGCAGCAAGCGCAAGTGCCGCACCGGCGTCGCCGTAACACCACGCCACCTGGGTCGGTGCCGGCTGCACGCCCGGCTCGATCGTCGCAGGGTAGCGACTGTCGGACGAGGTGAGCGGAAACTCGTGTGCGAGAAGACTTTGCGCCGCCGAGGCAGCAAGGGCGCGGGCCAGATCGTCGCCCGGCCGCGCCGCCGCACTCGTCAGCGCGAGCACTCCCGGCACCCCGTGCGCCAGACCGAGGTCGACGTACCGCGGGGGCCGTTGCGAGGCGGGGCCGAACAACGTCAGGGTGTCGGTCACCCAGTCGTCGGCAGCGACCTCGCACAGTCGCGCGAGCACCGTATCCAGGCAGCCCCCGCCGGCCTCCAATGTGTAGACCCCGACGCCGACCAACCCGTAGAGCAGTTCCCACGGACCGGCCCACTCCGCGAGCAGTGGGAGCACCAGGTTGTCCATGTCGCCGGACGTCGGTTTCACGCCCGCGAGCCGGTCGAAGTGCGCGCCGACCCACCCGACACCGCACGCCCCGGCGGCGAGGCTGATACCCGCGGCAGCAGGGTCTGCGCTGAGCGCGTCGTAGGCGGAGCCGAGGAAATCGTCGGCGGTCGACCCGTCGTCGCCGGTCGCAAGCGAGACGTAGGCGAGTGCGAGTGCGATTCCCGCCGAACCGTCACACAGTGACGGATTGAGCGCGTCGGGACGAAGCGACCGCAACCGCTGCGCGATGTCATCGACGACCCGCAACGCACGGTCGCGTTCGTCAGTGCGTAGCAGCCCGTGCCACGGCGACATCGGTTCAGGCCGCATCGCTGAGAATGGTGTCGGCGTTGAAGACGCTGCGCCGATAGTCGTCACAGCGCGAGCACGATTCGATATGGCGCGCAACGCGTTTGCGGAGCAGGACGGTGAACTTCCCGTCCGAACCGGCGAGCGTCGCGGCAAGCGTGGCGCAGCCGTTGTGCTCGGCCCGGCGCGCAACCAACAGCGCGCCGATGGATCGCGCGACAGTAGCGCGCACCCGCTGCAACATCTTCTTGGCCGAATCATGGCTTATACCAAGGGCGTTCGCCAGCTCCGGACCCGTAAGGCCCTGCTGGTAGGCGAGCTCGAGCACTCGACGATCCCGCTCCGACAAGCCATCTGTGGCCTGAGTCAGCAAGTTCGCCAGCTCGTTTCGTGACGCGACGGCGAACGGGTCCGGCTCGGACGACGGACTGTCGGCGACCTCGTCGCACGCGGCTTCACGGTTGCGATGACGCAGGGCGCGCAACGCGTTCCGGCGAACGATCGAATACAGCCACGGTGCCAGCCTGTCCGGGTCCCGCAGCTTCGGCAGTTCCACCGCCGCAGCACAGAAGGCGTCGTGGACACAGTCGGCGGCGAGGTGGTGATCGCGCACGACGGTCACGCAATAGTTTTGCAGCCGAACGGAATAGCGTTGATAGATCGCTGCGAACGCGGCGCGGTCACCTGCAGCGGCTGCAATGGCCAGGTCGGCGTCGTTGCGACACTCGCCGTTGGGCCGTCCGGATGTCGATGTCATAAAAGAAATGGTCGCCGAACTTGGCTGGTCGCAGAATCTCCCCAACACCAGAATCAACCCCCTGACAGGGAAGGTTTTCCTATCCGCGCGGCAAGTAACGTCGCGCACACGACGACCGCCCCATGACCGTGGGGCCATGGGGCGGTGGGGGGTGCGTCGACTTCACTCAGGATTCAGACCGGCGAACCACTACTTGGTCTTGCACTTGTCGGACGTCGCGCACTGGGTGCCGTGCTCGGAGAACTTGGGCTTGCCGCCGTGTGCGGTCCGCAACTCGTCGACCGTCAGCGAACGGATGCTGCTGCGACGAAGGGCAAGCTTCTCACTGTTGGTGTTCATTTCTTCTCCTTGGGGTGTTGTGTCGGCGTTGCCCCCGTGGGCCTCGCTCATAGGTAAGAGCATCGAATCGGTCTGGGGGAGACAATTTTTTCGCGAATCTTTTTGCTAACCAATGCTTTTGACGAGTCATCAGGCTACGCCGAACCTCGCGCGAGCCGGCTGACGTAGTAGCGGTCGAGGAAGCTCAGCAGGACAAGTTCGTGGGTACGCGCAGCCGAGCGGAGCAGCCGCACAGCGTTCAGGTGACTGATGCTGTGCACGACGTCGAGGTACGGCGCCGTCAACTCCTCACCCCGCGCGGCCAACTCGGCCAGCAGCGGCGTCAACCCAACCGATCGTCCCCGGAACACCTCGCGCACAGGCTCGTACGGATGATCGACGGTGTCGTCGAGAAGCCGGGTGAGATCCGCCCGCTCGGTGCGCCAACGCGCACCGATGCCCGGGTCGAGCCCAGGAGCGTTCGGGTATTCGGTTCGGTATCGGGCGGCGGCGTCCCTGACCCAGGCGCGCCGAGCCGCGATGTCGAGCCCGGCGTCGGCCAGCAGCCGATCGGTCGCATACAGGCACAGCTTCCACCGCGCATCGGCGTCGCCGTCCAGCATGCCCAGCGCCGCAACCACGGCAACGCTGTCGACCGAATGGATCTGCTCGGCAAGCTCGATGCCGACCCCGCCGCCGTAGCGTTCGACCTCGCGTTGGTAGGTATCGACCACGATCTTCCAGACGGTGCCGTCCTCGATCCGCGGTGCCAGCGCATCGGACAGGGCGGGCATCGCCGTGCCGAGCAGCGCCGACGGTTCGCCGTGCAGGCGAATCCGCAGGTGGTGGTCGGGGTCGCCGTAGCGAAGGAAGAACCACCGATCCACGATGCCCGCATCGGCGAGTCCGGCGAGCACAGGTCCGAGAGTGCCGGTCAGCACGCGGTCCGCTGTCGCCGTCCCGGTGTAGACCTTGAGGTAAAGCCACTCGCTGCCGGGTGTGAAGGTTCGACGCACGGCGGGCGCGGTGCTGCGTGGCCGGTCCTCGTTGGCCGCCACGGGCTCGGCGCGGCGCACGAACGGGACGATCAGTTCCTGCTCGAAACGACCTTGCGGGCCCTCTGCCACGCCGGTCGACAGAACCTCCTCGATAAGCGCTGACTTACGGCCGCGCAACACCTTTGCAGCCATGGCCGTCAACGCAGCGCTGGCGGTATCGACGTACAGCCGGTTGTCACCGTCGACGATGAGCAGTTCGGTCGGCAGGCCGCGGCCGCTGCTCACAGCGGCCCAACCGGCGAGCAGGTCACCGCCTGTCACAGTGGCGATCTCAGCCGCCGACAGACGCCAGCGGGCACGGCTGAGCACCACGCGACCCGCGGTAACCTTTGGCAGCCACGGCGCCGACTTGCACGCACCCCAGTCCCAGCCGAAGGCATCGGCTACGCCATCGCCGGGCAGTGCCGCAAGGAACCGGTAGACCCCGAAGCCACGCCATGCGGCGTTGTGCGCGGTCGTCAGGCGGGGTCGCACTTCGGCGCCCAGACGCGGGCAGAACAGGACGATCCGGTCGCCGTCGAGGCGCACGGTCAGCTCGTCGACGCTGATCTGCCGGTCCGCAGGCGCGCCCGAGCGGCCGAGCAGGATCAGCTCGTGGTCCCGCAGCACCGGGCGGGTCAGGATGTTGCCGATGCGCCCCTCGGGCAGATGGACCAATTCGGCGAACACGACGCCGGGCGCATGGGCTTCTTCGGCGCTCAGGTGCTTACGAACCGCCTGCTCCAGCGCGGCGTCGCCGTGACAGAACCGCCCGAGCAGTTCTGCGCCGGACGGACCGCAGACGCTCTCGATCTCGACGCCGTCGGCGAGCAGGTTCGCGCTCACCGCGAAGGCGTCGGGCAACGGCAACCGCGTGGGTATTTCCAGCCGCTTGATCAGGTCGGGATCGAGTTCGACACTGGTGGAACCACTTTCGCGGGCGCGGAGCAGCAGGTCGAGGAGCACCGTGTCGCGCTCGCTGAATTCGGACGGCTGTACTTCACCACCGAGGTCGAGGCCGGCGAGCAGCGGTGATTCGTCGGAGGCAGGATGGTGCGACCGGTCGAAGCCGATGCCTAGTTCCTCGTCGAGCGCCTCCATCAGCGGAACCTCGCGGTTCTCGTAGCGTGCCGCGAAATCTGCCTTGAAACGCGTGAGTGCTGGATCCTCGGAATTCGCGGAAACCTTGTGCAGCAGCGTCGATCCCATGGTGATCAGCTCGACGATGTCGGCGCCGAGCCGCAGGCCTGACCCCGCGCGATGCAGGTCCACCTGGATCAGGTGCGCGTCGTTGCCATCGGCGAACTCGCGCAGCGTCGCCGTGGCGGATTCGTAGGACGAGAGCGGGTTGCCGATCCCCGCCGCGTCCAGTGCGGCAAGGTCGTTCGATACCCGAGCCAGCGCAGCCACCGTGGAATCGTGCCCACGCAGGGACTCCAGGACGTGTGCCAGCGGCTCGGGGCCCGTCACCGTCGGCTCGGCCACTGGCGTGAGCACCTTCGCCTCGACGAGCGCGTCGACGTAGTCGCGTGCCTCGTCGAGATCGACTTCCACCGTGGCCGCGACAGCCTTGGCGACATCGTCGACCACGGCACCACCCGTCGCCGCAGTGAGAGCACACCGCAACGGGGCGTCGTCCTCGACGACAACCAAATGGTGTGTGCGACGGCCCTTCTGGAGTCGGCTCTCGATCAACCGCAGCGCGCCCGCCGCGTGATAGCGACTGGAGTTGGGTTCGACCACCATCGAAGGTCGCGTCGCCGGATCGGCGACGAGCCGCTCGACGAGTGTGGTGAGCACCTCGGTGTCCGGCCTGCTGCGCCGGGTCGTGCCGTCGGGTCCGTCGACCAGCAGGGTCGTATCGGCTCCGATCGTACCGAGCGCGCAGCCGGCGAAAAGTCCGAAAGGCGTTGCCCGGGTGCACATCCGCACGAGGTAGGCGGTCACCGAGGCGACGACTCGGTCGTCCGGATCGTCAGCGTCGAGCCGCCGCAGCAGCGCTGGTGACGCCAGATGCAGCGCCTCCCGCACGTCCGCGCGTGAAACCATTGTGCGCCAATAGGTCTGGTCGGCACGCAGCTTGTCCAGTTCTTCGAGTGGCAGCAGTGGAGCACGCATCACGAAGAAGTCGGCGGCGAAAGATTCAGGCATTACAGAACTCCCAATCAAACCAGTTGCCCGGCAACGAGGTGGCTGTATGGGCCACCCGCGTCGACGAGCTCGAAGTGGGTACCGGACTCGACCACGCGGCCCGCGTCGAGCACCACGATGTGGTCGGCGTCGATCACGGTGGCGAGCCGATGCGCGATGACGACGACGGTGCAGCCGAGCCGTGCGATATTGGCGTGCACCCTCGCCTCGGTGACGGTGTCGAGACTGCTTGTGGCCTCGTCGAGCAGCAGGATCCGCGGGCGCGGTGCCAGCGCTCGCGCCAGGGCGAGTCGCTGCCGCTGTCCGCCGGACAGCGACGCCCCACCATCGACGAGCACGGTTTCCCAGCCCATCGGCATCGCGTCGATGTCGTCGAGAATTCCGGCCGCCTCGGCAGCCTCCTCGAGTTGGTGCATCGGCAGATTCGGGTCCGCCATAAGCAGGTTGTCGCGGATGGACAATCCGAAGATGTACGGGTCCTGTGTGACTACGCCGATCTGGGAGCGCAGGCCGCGCGGATGCAACGTCGAGATGTCCAGATCGTCGATCAACACGCGGCCCGACGACGGCGGATACAGGCCGAGCAGCAACCGCCCGAGCGTCGATTTTCCGGACCCCGATCGTCCGACGATGGCCACGACCTGACCTGGCTCCACCGCGAGGTCGATATCGTCGACGATCGGAGGACCGTCCTTGTGATAGCGGAAGCCGAGCCCGACTGCCCGCACGGAACCGGCAAGTTCGGGCGCATGACGCAGATCGCGCCCAGCGGTCTCGGTCGGTGTGTCGAATACGTCGTCGAGGCGAGCGAGGTAGCTGCCGAGCAATTGCACCTGCAGGGCCGTCGCGACGAGGACGCCGAGCGGCTCCAAGAAGGCCGACGCGAGGGCTGCAAGCGCGAGCATGGAGCCGAGCGACATCGCACCGCTTGCAACCAGATGAGCCCCGACGAGCAGGACCGCAATCGGCGACAGCAGCGCCAGACCGTGAATCGCGGTCTCGACGAGGGCTTCGAGGCGGCCCCGGCGTAGCGAGACGTTGAGTTCGGCGACGAACAGGTTGGTCCAGTGCGACACGGCTCGTCGTTCGGCACCAGCGGCCTTGAGTGTCTCGACGGCCGAGAACATCTCGTACGCGTAGGACTGCGAGTGCGCCTCGGTCGCCAGCGCCTCACCCATCAGGTGTTGGTTGCGGCGTCGGGCCGCCAGCAACACCGATACCTGGGCTGCTCCGAGCACTGCCACCAGCACTCCGAGCATCGGCGACAGCATGACGATCACAACCAGATACAGCGTCGCGAGAGCGCCGTCGAGCAGCGCCGCGAGGGTGCCGGTCGTCAGGATCTCGCGGACGGTCGCGTTGCTGCGCAGCCGCATCATCAGATCACCGGACGACCGCTTCAGGAAGAACGCGTACGGCAGATCCACAAGGTGCTCGAGGAAATCGAGTGTCATGGTGATGTCGAGCCGGCTGCGTAGGCGGAGCAGAAGATGGGCCCGCAGGTAGCTCGCGACAATCGAGTACGCGATAAGTGCGGCCATCACGGCGCCGAGCACTTTCAGCAGGTGACCGTCACCGTTGGGTACCACCCGATCGACGACGACGCCGGTCAGCACCGGCACGGCCATGGCCATGATCCGCACGACGACCGACGTCGCCAGCACCGAGCCGATCCCGCTCGAGCGGGTCAGCAACCGGCGCGCGTGATGCAGTGCGCCGGGCGCCCGTCGGCCGCCTGCGACGAACGATTCGGTCGGTTCGAGCATGATCGCGACACCGCTGTACAGGTCGCTGGCGGTGTCCCAGGAGACGCGGCACCGCCCGACGGCGGGATCGACGATGGTCACCCCCCGCTTGGACGCCGCGACGAGAACGACGAAATGGGCTGAGCTCCAATGCAAGACAGTCCCACGCGGCAGCACACGCAGGTCGTCGAGCTCGGTGGAAACCCCACGAGCACGCATACCGTAGGCGGTGGCGGCCTCGGCGAGTCGAAGGGCGTCGATACCGTCGCGGCCGGTCCCGGTGGCTTCATGCATCTCTGCCAGCGACACGTGGCGGCCGTGATAGCCGAGTGCCATGGCCAACGCGGCGGCACCGCAATCGGCGACCTCGGCTTGCGCGACGAACGGAATCGCACCTCGGCGCGGCATCATCCGAGCCCCGGCACGAGAATGTCGATCAGCCGATCCTGGCCCACGGGGACGACGAGTTCGCCGACCGTCAGCGCGCTGGGGCCGGTCAGGTGGGCACGAACCTGCGTCGTCGTCACCTCGACGACCGTCGCGGGCCACGATTTGCCCGACGAGTCACGAAACTCGGCGATCGCACCCAGCTCAGGTGCGGCTTCGCCCGACCGCATCGCCACGACCGAGTCGCCCTGCGTCACTGCAGGCAACGCCTCCGTGCCGGCGACGGTCACCGTGCTCGCCGCAGCGACGCCGACCGACAGCAGCACTGCGAGGGCGACGAGCCCTGCACCGATCCACTGCGGCTGCTCGATCAGTTTGCCCGGTCCTTTCGGCGCGGAACGGCTGTCGCGCCACGGCCGGCGAAAGATCGAATTCCGGTCCGTCGCGACGGCGTCGGTGCCTGCTGTCATCGGCTTGCTCCCCAGAGTCGTGGTCGTGTGTCAGGACTTGGAGCAACATGGGGGCCTGGTGGGGACGGTGCAAGATGGGGTACTTCTCCCCACAGAGTTTTGCGTCCTTGCCAAATAGAATTGGCACATGGCTTCCCACCTCGAGATCTGGCGACCGTCTGGACGGGAGCTGTTCTCGTTGACCGAGCACACGGCGACGATCGGCAAGACTGTGACCATCGGCAAGGCCGTCACCAATGCGGTTTCGATCGACCACGATGCGACTGTTTCGCGCCTGCACGCGGTGCTCGAGAATCACGGGTCGGCGTGGTCGCTTCGCGACATCGGGAGCCGAAACGGTACCTATGTGAACGGCGAGAAAGTTGCAGGCGAGCGCGTGCTTCGATCCGGCGACGAGGTTCGAATCGGTAAGTCACGCTTGGTGTTCTGGGGTCGCAGTCGTCTCGACCGCGCACCCGACGACGAAGCGACGCGGTCTGTCGAACCCCTCGCCGCACCGCCGCGCCTGACGCCGCGCGAACTCGACGTCCTGCTGGCGCTGTGTCGGCCGCTGGTCTCGACCGACGCGTTTCCCGAAGCCGCGTCTACGCGGCAGATGGCACTCGAATTGGTCGTGACGGACGCAGCCGTCAAGCAACATCTGCAGAACATGTACGACAAGTTCGGGATCCCGATGGAAGGGGACCGACGCGTGCGCCTTGCCAATGAAGCCCTGCGCCGCGGGGCGGTCACGCTTGCGATGCTGCGCGAGCAGCATTAGTCGCGTTCTGGTCGGCACGAATGTGCACCTTCTGTCGCCTCCGGGCCTTGGGAGAGACGTAAGTGCGCACTCGACGCAAGGCGTGACTGGCTAGGCTGGGCGCATGAACGAGGACGACCGCACGACCGCTGCACGCAACGCTGTACTCGACCTGATCGTCAAGTTGGCCAAGCAGATCGACGGGAGCTACCCCGCCGATGCGGGTAAGGCCCGCGATCTCGCCGAGGCGTACGCCTGGATCGTGGAGCCGTCGCGCGGCGGTCCGACCGCCTGAGTCAGGCCGCGGGATCGGCCGTCCCAGTACGGAGCCGTTCCTCCGGCGTCCACACCTTCGCTTCCTCGCCGACCGACCTCAGGACGAAGGGTCATAGAGGGTGGTGATCGCAGCGGCGCGATCACGCAGAGCGGCGCGTAACCATTGGGGGGCAATGGCTTCCGCGGTCGTTGCCAGCTGCCACAGCGCCCAGATCGCGTGTCTGGAATCTTGGAAGGTCACGTCGAGCCGCAGCCGACCGTCTGCGTCGGACTCTTCCGAAAGGACCGCCAGTGCCGTGCCGACCAGGTCTTCGCGCCGCGACGGATCCATGCGCACCGACACGGTGACCTGCTCGCCGCCGGTTCGGAATTGCGTGCTGCGTTGCTGCCAGGCCTGGTCCAGATCGACCTCGTCGGGTCGGTCTGCGGGTTCGAGAAGCTCTTCGGCGGCAACGATTCGGGACAGTCGGTAGGTGCGGTCGGCGCCGGACCTCGTGGCAAGGAGATAGCCCTGCTCGCGGACGAAGACAAGACCGATCGGGTCCACCGTGCGCCACGCGGGTGGTTGATCGGGAGCCGCGTAGTCGATGCGCAATTTGTGTCCGGCGAACACCGCGCGCCGAACTTCGGCAACGACCGCGTCGGGTACCTCCTCGGTAGCCACGCGTCGAGCGAGCAGGTCGGTCTGCGGGTCCACGAGCAAGCGCTCGGCCACATCGGTTGCGGTGTCCCGAAAGTTGTCGGGTAGTGCATCGACCACCTTGAGCATCGCGGACGAAAGCGCCGAGCCGAGGCCGAACGCCTGGGCACTGCGAACCGATCCGGCGACCAACAAGGCAAGGGCCTCATCGTGATTGAGTCCGGTGAGTTCGGTCCGGAAACCAGGGAGCAACTCGAAGCCACCGTCGCGGCCGCGCTCGGCGTATACCGGGACGCCCGCAGCAGACAGTGCATCGATATCGCGAAGCACCGTTCGAGTGGACACTTCCAGCTCGCGGGCCAGCGCGGTGGCCGACAGCCGACCGCGCTGTCGCAGCAGCAGAACCAGTGACACCAACCGGTCCGCGCGCATTCGAAAAGTATGGCACCAATACACGACACAAGATGTCGTGTATCGCTGGAAAGCTCACAGCCATGACAAACAAGATGGTCACCGACGCACCCACCTTCGACGACTCGACCGCAGCCGATGCGCGAGTGAGCCGAACGGCAATCAACCCGTGGACCTGGTCGCTCGAGATGGGATACAACCAGGGCGAGATTGTCTCCGGTCCGGCGCGCACCCTGTTCTGCGCCGGACAAACCTCGATGAGCAGCGCCGGCCAGCCACAACACATCGACGACATGGCAGCGCAATTGGCACTGAGTCTCGACAACTTGGAAGCCGTCCTCCACGAGGCCGACATGACGCTGGCGAACCTGGTCCGGCTCAACGTCTACACCACCGACGTCGACCTGCTGTTTCAGCACTACGGCGTGCTCGCAGCGCGATTGGGCGCCGCCAGGGTCGCACCGACCACCACGATGCTCGGGGTCAGCAGGCTCGCAATACCCGTCCTGATGGTCGAACTCGAAGGAACTGCCGTCGCCTGACGCGTCCGCCGACCGACAACCTACGGACAGGACAGGTGATTTCGGTGCTCGAAGTCGTCACAATCGGCGTCTACGGCTTTACCGCCGACACCTTCCTCGACAAACTCACCGGCGCCGGCGTGGGGTTGCTACTCGACCTCCGCCAGCGCCGCGGGGTGCGCGGCCCCGACTACTCGTGGGCCAACTCGATCCGGCTCCAAAATGCCTTGCGCGCAACAGAAATCAGCTACCGCCACGTGAAAGGTCTCGCTCCGACGACCGAGCTGAGACAACTGCAATACCGCGAAGACGACCGCCAGGGCGTCGGCAAACGCAACCGCATCTCGCTCGCACACGAATACACCGAGCGCTACACGCGCGAAATCCTGAACCCATTCGACGTCGCCGCACTGGTCGCCGAACTCCCGCACAACTCGGTAACTGCGCTCCTCTGCGTCGAGCGCGATCCCGAAGCATGCCACCGCTCCCTCGTCGCCGAACGCATGCGAATCGAGCACGGCCTCTCGGTCACGGGACTGTGACGGCGAGGGTCCACTCTCGGTGGACTGACGAGGGAGCGAGCGTAGCGACCGCGGAGGGTCAGCGTGCGCTGGACTGACGAGGGAGGGAGCGCAGCGACTGGACGAGGAGGGAAGCGCACGCGTAAAAGACCCGAAGCCCGCGAGCGGAGCGAGCCAATGTTACTTGCTTAGTACACGCAAACGATTTATAGTTAGCTTCGGTAAGCATGCATCAGCCGGAGGTAGCCGTGAGCGTCACACCGAGTACAGCGCAGGATCTCGTCGAGGAGATCTTCCTGTTCGGTCGCGCCTTGCGGTCGGCTGTCATCACAAGCAGTGTCGATCCGATCCCGACGGCGCTGGTCGGCGTCCTATCGATCCTCGCCACCTACGGGGAATGCCGACAAAGTGATCTGGCAGGCGAACTGTGCATCAGCCAGTCCGTCCTCAGCCGCCAGATCGCGGAGTTGGTCGACGCCGGCTACGTCTGCCGACATTCCGATCCTGCCGACGGGCGTGTCTCTCGCATCCGCGTCACACCCGAGGGCGCCGCATTGCTGCACCGATCGAAGGAAGCGAAAGCAGCGCTGCTTCGCGCGACGTTGTCGCACTGGACCGAGGGCGACGCGCTCGTCGCTCTCGACGCGGTCCGCAAACTCGAGCGCACTCTTTTCGAGCACGCACACCGAGCTCGAGTATCAAATTCAGCAATTCATAGTGGGAGCTCGCTCTGATGACTCGACCCGAAACACACATACTGGAGACCAAGAATCCAGAAAAGGCCGTCGGCCCAAAGGCCGCGATGACCCACAAGGAAATCCTCGAAGCTCTGATCGGACTACTGGCCGCCCTGTTCACAGCGCTGCTGAGCACCACGATCGTTGCGACGGCACTGCCGACGATCATCGGTGATCTCAAGGGCTCGCAAACGGCGTACGCCTGGGTGATCACTTCGGCGCTGCTTGCAAACGCGGCATCGACACCGATCTGGGGCAAGCTCGCAGATCTGTTCAACAAGAAGGTGCTCGTCCAATCAGCGATAGTCATCTTCGTCGTCGGCTCGATCCTCGCAGGCTTCGCACACAACGTTCCCGTACTGCTCGCCGCACGCGTCGTGCAGGGCATCGGCATGGGCGGACTGACCGCACTTGTCGTCGCCATCATCGGCAGCATCGTGTCCCCGCGTGACCGCGGTCGGTACTCCGGCTACATGGGCGCGGTCATGGCCGTATCGATGTCTGGTGGACCCATCCTCGGCGGCGTCATCGTGGACAGTCCGCTCGGCTGGCGCTGGTGCTTCTTCGTCTGCGTGCCGCTTGCCGTCATCGCACTGTTCGCACTGCAGCGCACATTGCACATCGAGACCGACCGCAAGGACGACGTCTCTATCGACTGGTTCGGCGCACTGCTGCTCACCGCAGGTGTCTCCATCCTGCTGATCTGGGTCTCCTTCGCAGGCAAGGCCGGCTACTACGACTGGTTCTCCACTCAGTCCGCGACCTACGTCGGCGTCGGTCTTGCTCTGCTGGCGGCGACCGTGTGGGTCGAGTCGAAGGCCAAAGCCCCGATCATCCCGCTGAAGATCGTCACCGAACGGACGACCGGTCTCGCGATCATCGCCTCGATCGCAGTCGGTGTCGGTCTCTTCGGAGCGACGACATTCCTCGGCCAGTACTTCCAGACCTCACGCGGTTTCAGCCCGACCACAGCAGGGCTGCTGTCGATCCCATTGGTTGCGGGAATGCTCGTCGCATCGGTGGCGTCAGGACAGCTGATCACCCGCTTCGGTCAGTGGAAGCCGTTCATCGTGACCGGCTCGATTCTGCTGGTCATCGGCTTCGGCCTGCTCGGCACCATCGACCACACCACCAACCTGTGGACCGTTGGAGCCATGACCGCGGTCGTCGGCCTCGGTACCGGCATGCTGATGCAGAACCTCGTCCTCGCTGTGCAGAACACGGTCGGCGTTCACGACATCGGCACAGCGTCCAGTTCGGTCGCCTTCTTCCGAACCTTCGGCGGCGCGGTCGGCGTCTCGGTCCTCGGATCGATCCTGGCTACCCGAGTCGCAGACATTTCGTCAGCGGGATTCGCGAAGCTCGGCATCGACACGAGCGCTGCAGGCAGTGGTGCGAACCTCGATCTGAACGCGTTGCCAGGCCCGGTCCAGGAGATCGTACGTGCCGCGTACGGCGACGCAACGGGACGCATCTTCTTTGTCGCGGCACTGGTCGCACTTGTCACGCTCGTCGCGGTCGTTGCCATCCCGAACCGGCCACTGCGCCGCACGATCGACATCGCGCCGGAGGAAGAACCGACCGGAGATCGCGACCTCGTGACGGCATCTGCCTGAACTAGCGGACGAACTGCTGCTCACGCTCCACTCGTGCTTTCGGAGAGCGGGTTTCCGCCAACGAGCGACGAAAGTGGAGCAGCAGCAGCGCACCACCCGACACGCAATCGAGCCCCCGACCCAGCTTTGGGTCGGGGGCTCGATCGTGTGTGTCTTGCTAGCGGAAAATCTTGACTACGACGAGAACGACCACGAGGGCGCCCGCGCCGATCAGGCTGTACTTGATCTTCGGCTCGTTGACCTTTGCAATCGCCTTCTGCTTTGCGCCTGCGGCGATGTGCTTGGGGTTCGCGCGGACACTGAGTTCGTCGAGTGTGCTGGCGAGCTGATTACGAGCGGCCTCGATGTCCCGCTCAATGCGCTCGGTGTCCTTTGACACGTGTCCCTCCAACTTTCTTCCGCGTTTGAGATGCGACCCGACCCTACCGCGCCGTCTACCAAAGGTAGAGCAGATCAGGCGCCCACAGCCAGCACGGTGTCTGACGGCTTCGCTACCCTGACTTGCTGTGACCGAGAACAGCAGACTTGCCAAGGGCGACGACGCGCCCGACTTCACCCTTTCCGATGCCGACGGCAACGACGTATCGCTTGCCGACTACCGCGGCCGGAAAGTGATCGTCTACTTCTACCCAGCGGCTTCGACACCCGGCTGCACCAAGCAGGCGTGCGACTTTCGCGACAGCCTCGCCGATCTGAACGGTGCCGGGCTCGCGGTCCTCGGCATCTCCCCCGACAAGCCTGCCAAGCTCGCGAAGTTCCGCGACGCCGAGGCGCTCACCTTCCCGCTGCTGTCGGACCCGGAGCGCACGACGCTCGAAGCGTGGGGCGCGTACGGCGAGAAGATGATGTACGGCAAGACGGTGAAGGGTGTCATTCGTTCGACGTTCGTGGTCGACGAGGACGGCAAGATCGAGGTCGCCCAGTACAACGTCCGCGCAACGGGGCACGTCGCGAAACTCCGCAAGGACATTTCCGTCTAGTTCTGGTTCCGACCCTCGATCAGCGACGCGACGCCGTCCAGTATTCGACCGAGCCCGAATTCGAATGCCGTGGCGACGTCGCTCGCTGCTTGATGCGCTTGCCCGGATGCAGTTCCGACGCGACCCGCGATCGGATACCGGTCGAACGGCACGACCTCCTCGAGCACCGGCGCACTTTTCGCCCACCACTCGGAGTCGGTGATCCCGCTGTGCCGCACGGCTTCAGCGGCGTCGGCGACGCGGCGCGCGGATGCTTCGGTGTGTCCGAGTACAAGACTCAGGACGGAGTCCATCTCGAGGTCCGTCAGCCCGACGCCGTCGATGTAGGCGAGTTCGCGATCGTACTTCGCCATGACGTTCGGCCCCAGCGGCGCACGCGCGGTTGATACGCCGAGTAGCCACGGATGCCGTTGGTAGAGTTGCCAATTCGCCCAAGCAACAAATTCGAGGTTGCCGCGCCACTCCCCTGGCTCGGCCGCACCCTCGTAGTGACCAACCACGTCTGCCAGCGCACGGTCGACCATCAGATCGACGAGCTCGGCCTTCGACGGCACGTAGCTGTACAGGTTCATCGCCGACACGCCGAGATGGTTGGCCAACTGCCGCATCGACAGTCCGGCGAGGCCCTCCGCGTCGGCAAGAGCTATCGCCGCAGCGGTGACCTGCGGGACCGTCAGCTTCGGCTTCGGGCCTTTCGAGGATCGGCTCTGCACTCCCCACAGCAGTTCGATCGTGCGCCGGGGATCGCCGGATCCGCTGTATTCGATCGCCACCGTGGCCTCTCACCTCGATATTCGTACGCCGTCCATAATAGCGAGCCGACAACGTGATGCGCACGACACCGTGACCGCCACAGCCGCCGACTAGGTTACTGTTGACGGCAACGGTGCAGCTCGTATGCACCATCCGTCGTGGATTGCTTCTCCTTCGCACCGGCCGTCGGCCGAGTGGCACAAGCTCTTTTGCGGCGATCGATATTGCCGACTGGCAATCTCGCCACTTTGTGCCCGCTTTGCGTGAACGACGATGTTCGCACTTGCCTGGGCGCAACCCGAAGCCCGAAAGGCCTCGACTTCTCTGTGAATACACCTACTTTCGCCGCGCTCGGCGTACGCGAACCTCTCGTCAAAGCTCTCGAATCGGCCGGCATCATGTCGCCGTTCCCCATTCAGGTCGACACCCTTCCCGACACCCTGGCCGGACGCGACGTCCTCGGCCGCGGTAAGACCGGCAGCGGTAAAACGCTTGCCTTCGCAATCCCCATGGTTTCGCGTCTCGCGGGCGACCTCGCCGGTGGTAACCGCAGGCCCAATCGTCCGGTCGGGCTCATACTCGCCCCGACCCGTGAGCTCGCGACTCAGATCGCGGCCGCGCTCGAACCGCTCGCCAGCGCATACGACCTCAAGATCACGACCATCTTCGGCGGCGTCTCCCAGCAACGCCAGGTCCAGGCACTCAAGGGTGGCGTCGACATCGTCGTCGCCTGCCCAGGCCGCCTCGAAGACCTCATGAAGCAGCGTCTGGTCACCCTCGACGCCGTCGAGGTCACCGTGCTGGACGAGGCCGACCACATGGCCGACCTCGGCTTCCTCCCGGTCGTCACCCGCCTCCTCGCCGCCACTCCCGCGCACGGTCAGCGTCTGCTGTTCTCCGCAACGCTGGACAACGGCGTCGACAAGCTGGTCAAGCGCTTCCTCAAGAATCCCGTCATGCACTCGGTCGACGAGGCCAACTCCCCCGTGGCGGCGATGACACACCATGTCTTCGACGTGAGCAGCGTCGAGCAGAAGCGTGTCCTCGTGCACAAGCTCGCGTCCGGTACCGGTCGCCGAATCCTGTTCATGCGGACCAAGCACCAGGCTCGCAAGCTGGCCAAGCAGCTCACCGAAGCGGGCATTCCGTCGGTCGATCTACACGGCAACCTCTCCCAGCCCGCGCGCGACCGTAACCTTGCCGCCTTCTCGGCAGGAACTGCGCGCGTCCTCGTCGCGACCGACGTCGCTGCCCGCGGCGTCCACGTCGACGACGTCGAGCTGGTCGTCCACGTCGATCCGCCAGCCGAGCACAAGGCTTACCTGCACCGTTCCGGTCGTACGGCCCGCGCGGGTAGCGCAGGTGACGTCGTCACCGTCGTACTGCCCGAACAGCGCAAGGATCTCGCCCTGCTTATGCGCAAGGCCGCGATCAAGGTCACCCCGCAACAGGTCACGGCAGACTCGGCGCCCGTCGCTCGGCTGGTCGGCGAGGTTGCGGCCTACGTCAAGCCGACGGTGCGGATCGAAACTCAGGTCGGCGGTCAGCCTCGGACCGGTGGCGGCGCACGCGGCGGCAGCGGCGGTGCCCGCGGTGGCGCACGTGGCAGCAATCCCGCGCGCGGCAATCGGCCACAGCACGCCGGCGCGAGCTCGGCGGGCGGCACTCGCTCCGGCGGCAGCAGTACAACTCGGTCGGCGCCTGCGGGCGCTCGACGCAGCAGCGGCACTCTCGGTGCTGCAGCCGCAGGTACAACCGGTGGGCTCGCGGCATTCTCGCGCGACGGCGCGTCACGCCGTCGTCGCGGCTAGTCCTAGCTGCCACCACTGAACGAACCTGCGTCGAGTCCTACTTCCCGTAGGACTCGACGTAGCTTTCGAAGCCATCGAGCAGACGATCGAGGCCGAACGAGAAGTCCGCGTCCGCCCAATCGATGTCGTCGGTTTCGAACATCTGCGCTGCGAGCGCTTTCGTCAGCACTGGGAATCGTGCAGGGTCGAGCACTCGGGCAAGTATGGCGGGATAGCTGTTGTCCTCCTGGGGCATTTCGCTCAGCATCCCGCGCATCAGCCGCGCTCTGCCCAATACGTACAACGACACGTTCATCACGAGCTGCAGCTTGACCGGATCGGGTAGACCCGTTGGAGCCAAAGCCTGCAACCCGGCTTCCAGCCATGCCATGTTGTTCGGACCGGTCGGTGGGGCCGACAGCGGTATATCGACCCACCACGGATGGGCGAAGATCGCTGCGAACTCGGCAGCTGCCCACGCCTTCAACGCATCTCGCCACGACAGACCTTCGTCGAAGGCCGGCGGCGGTCCGATCACGCGGTCCGACAGGACCTGGACGAGGGTGTCCTTACTGTCGACATATCGGTAGATCGACATCGTCGTGAAGCCCAGTTGCTTTGCCAGCCGACTCATCGACAGCGCGGCAAGGCCCTCTGCGTCGGCAACCTCGATCGCCGCGTCGAGCAACTGATCGAGACTCAGACCCTTCCGCGGTCCGCGCGTGCCGGGCTCGTCGAGACCCCATGCCAATTGGACCGCCATCGGTAGCGCGACCGCGTCGCTGCCGGGCCCGTCTTGCGCCGCACTGTCTGTCATTTTCACCATTCTTGTCCATCGGTCTTGCGACGAGTCTAAAACTGTGTACCGTATACATTCAGTGTAGTAAGTACACAGTTTAGAGACGAGGCGATATGACCACCCAACTTCCCCAACCCGCCATCTCAGCGACGGGACTGCGAAAGTCATTCGGCGACACCAAAGTTCTCGACGGCATAGACCTGAATGTCGCTGCGGGATCGATCTTTTCACTGCTCGGGCCGAACGGCGCAGGCAAGACGACGACCGTGCAGATCCTGTCGACGCTCATCGCGGCGGACGCAGGCGAATGCAGAGTGGCTGGCCACGACCTGGCACACGACGCGGATGCGGTGAGGACCGCCATCGGCGTGACCGGTCAGAATTCAGCGGTGGACGACGTGCTGACCGGCACCGAAAACCTGACCCTGCTCGGGGACCTCGCACATCTGGGCAAGCGCGAATGTCGGCGGCGCGCAACAGAACTGATCACCAGATTCGGTCTCGTCGATGCGGCTGACCGACGCGTCTCGACGTACTCCGGCGGGATGCGGAGACGCCTCGACCTTGCAATGAGCCTGATCGGCGATCCACGAATCATCTTCCTCGACGAACCGACCACGGGTCTCGACCCGCGGAGCCGACGCAACATGTGGCACGTCATTCGCGAGCTGGCGGACGCAGGCGTCACCATCTTTCTCACGACGCAGTACCTGGAGGAAGCCGACCAACTTGCCGACCGAATCGCCGTCCTCGACGGCGGTCGGATCGTCGCAGAGGGAACCTCCGCCGAACTTAAGCGACTCGTCCCCGGCGGACACATCGAGCTGCGGTTCGCCGACACCGACGGGCTTGACGCCGCCACGCAAACCCTCGGGATCGGCAAGCGCGATGACGACGCGTTGTCGCTGCAGGTGCCATCCGACGGCAGCGTCGGCGCACTCAAGTCGCTGCTTGCGCGTTTCGACGACGAATCGATTGCAATCGAAGACCTCTCGATCCACTCCCCCGACCTCGACGACGTCTTCTTCGCGTTGACGGGTGACACCACAGCACAGAAAGCCGCGACCCGATGAGCACTCTGACCCTGGCCGCCACAGACTCGGCAACCATGCTCCGCCGGAGCCTGCGGCACACCCTGCGCAGCCCCGAAACGATGATCACGACGATCGCCCTACCGATCGTGATCCTGCTGATGTTCGTCTACGTCTTCGGCGGTGCGATGAACGTCGACGGCGCTTACATCGACTACGTCGTTCCCGGCATCATCCTGTTGTGTGCCGGCTTCGGTGCTGGATCGACTGCTGTGAGCGTCGCGACCGACATGTCCAACGGCATCATCGATCGCTTCCGCACCTTGGCGATATCACGTGCGTCGGTGCTGACCGGGCACGTCGCAGGCAGCGTGATCCGCAATCTTGTGATGACAGGGCTCGTCATCTGCGTCGCAGTACTGCTCGGCTTCCGACCGACCACCGACCCCGTGCGTTGGCTCGGAGCCATCGCTGTGCTCGCTCTGTTCATCCTGGCGATTTCGTGGCTATCGGTCGCGCTCGGACTTGTCGCGGGCACACCGGAGGCGGCCAACGGGTTCACGTTCGTAATTATGTTCCTGCCCTACGTCAGCAGCGCCTTCGTGCCACCGGAATCCATGCCGAACGCATTGCACTGGTTTGCCGAAAATCAGCCCGTCACGCCGATCATCGAGACCGTCCGCGGTCTGCTGATGGGCACGGCCATAGGCAACAGCGCGGTTCTCGCGGTTGCCTGGTGTGTGGGAATTTCGGTGCTCGGATACCTGTGGGCACGTGCGCTGTTCAGGAAGAAGACCGCACGCTGAGCACCCCGACCCTGCGCTGGGTGCGCGCCCGGAGCGAATAACCGGCTAGCCTATTACCGTGGAGTCGCGAGCCAGTACCAAGCCTGTGCGACGTCCGGACCCCGCTCTCGAGCTGCAGAACGACCCTCAAGAGCTGATGCCGAGACGTCGGCCTACACAGGAACGCAGCAAGAAGAAGTTCGACGCACTGCTCGCGTCGTCCCGCGAACTGCTCACCGATGTCGGTTTCGAATCCTTCACCTGCGAGGAAGTTGCAGCGCGCGCAGAGGTGCCGATCGGGACGCTGTACCAGTTCTTCGCCAACAAGTACGTGATCGTGTGCGAGCTCAATCGTCAAGACCTGGTTGCCGTCTCGCAGGAACTCAACGACTTCAACGGTGAGATCCCGTCGCTCGACTGGTTGCGCTACATGAACAACTTCGTCGATCACCTTGCGCAACTGTGGACCTCGGACCCGTCCCGGCGCGAAGTATGGCTCGCCATGCAATCGACCCCGTCGACGCGTGCGACGGGGGCGATTCACGAGAAGGAATTCGCGGAAGTCATCACGAAGATGCTCCGGCCGCTGACGCCGCGAACGTCACGCGAGCGACGCAAGATGATGGCCGAAGTGCTTGTCCACGTTGTGTATTCGATGCTGAACTTCTCGGTTCAGGACGACCAGAGCCATGCCGACGCCGTAGCCGAGCTGAAGCGGCTTATGGTCGCCTACCTGCTGGTTGCCGAGAAAGAATCCCGGACGAGGTAGGCGGCTTCGCCGCTCGTGAGTCCTTTCGGAGGTTGGGCCCTCCAAAAGGACTCACGAGGCCGAAGGCCCTATTCGGGAGCCGGATCTTCCAAGATCACGACCGCACCCGCGGTGTCGCCGTCGTGGGTCAGCGACAGATGAATCTTGGCCCGCGGCAAGAAGTCCTGCGCCAGACCGTGCAGCCTGATGCTCGGCCGACCCCATGCGTCGTTGACGACCTCGATCAGCAGATAGGGGTTGTCACCGACCTGCGGACGGCGGGCGAACCGCGACGACGCCCACGCTTTGAGCACCGCCTCCTTCGCCGCCCACCGCACCGCGTAGCTGCGTGCCGGATCCGTTCCCTTGCCCTGGCAGTACCGCCGCTCGCCCGGGGTGAAACTTTCCCGAACCATCGTCGTACCTGCGCGTTCGAGCTGCTCGCCGAATTCTGACACCGTCACCAGGTCGAATCCGATTCCGATGATGCTCACGCGCAACCCGTCCCAGCGTTGTAGACACCGTCGTTGCCGAGGCGTGCGGTCTCCGACAGCAGCATGTCCGCTTCGAGCTGACGGATCTTGCCCGCTGCGACGTCGTCGCCACCGAGGCGGCGATCCGCCGGACGCTGATACAGGTTGTCGCCACCGCACATCGACTGCGCAAGCTTCTGCCTACCGTTGGCCGCACGCTCACCGGCGCGCAGCACGTAGTCGGCGCGGCGTGCCGGCGCGATCGACTGCACGAACGCCTCCGGGTGCACGATCGCGACGAGACCCGACACGTGACCGAAGCCGAGGCTGGTCACCAGACCGGCCTTGAGGCCGTAGCTTTCACCGAAGCGCAGTGGCTGCCGTGCCCAGACGAGGTGACCGAACTCGGCCATCTTGTCGTCGACACAGTCGAGACTGCGGTTCGGCGGCACGACGCCCTGGCTGAGCACCTGGCACAGACCGTTGATCTGGAAAGCGGCTGCGCCACCCTTCGCGTGACCGGTGAGGCTCTTCTGCGACACCACGAACAGCGGTGCACCTTCGGAGCGACCGATTGCCGCGGCGAGCCGTTCGTGGAGTTCGGCTTCGTTCGGGTCGTTCGCATTGG
The DNA here is from genome assembly GCF_016482825.1 of Antrihabitans stalagmiti. Lineage (GTDB taxonomy): Bacteria > Actinomycetota > Actinomycetes > Mycobacteriales > Mycobacteriaceae > Antrihabitans > Antrihabitans stalagmiti. The sequence continues at coordinate 202,718 of NZ_JAEMNV010000011.1, forward strand.
TCGACGTGTCGTGCTTGGAGACGACAGCGATGTCGTCGGCCGTGACGCCGAGCGCATTCAGCGCTGCCGCCAGCTTCGATTCGCGGCCACCGCGTCCGGCACCGAGCGCACCGAGACCGGGCGCCGGGATGGACGTGTGGACGCCGTCGCCGAACGACTGGGCGAACGCGACGACACCGAGAACGGGCAAGCCCATCTCCAGCGCAACGTCACCGCGGGCCAGCAGCACAGTGCCGCCACCGTTGGATTCGACGAAGCCGCCACGCCTGCGATCGTTGGCACGGGAGAATCGGCGATCGCTGATTCCCTTGGCGTGCATGACATCTGCGTCCGCGGTCGCGGACATGTCCGCGAAGCCGATGATCGCCTCGGTGCTGAGGTCGTCGAAGCCACCTGCGACCACGAAGTCGGCCTTGCCGAGCTTGATCTTGTCGACGCCTTCTTCGACCGAGACGGCTGCGGTTGCACACGCTGCGACAGGGTGAACCATCGCGCCGTAGCTACCGACGTAGGACTGCACGACGTGTGCTGCGACGACGTTGCCGAGCGCTTCCTGCAGGATGTCGTTCGCGTGCGCCTCGCCGAGCAGCGTGTCGACGTACATCGACCTGATGGACGACATACCGCCCATGCCGCTGCCCTGGGTGTTGGCAACGAGGCTCGGGTGAACCCAGCGCATCAGTTCCGACGGCGTGAAGCCCGAGCCGATGAACGCGTCGACGGTGGACACGATGTTCCACAGCGCAACCCGGTCGATGGAGCTCGCCATGTCGGCGGAGATGCCCCACTTGGTCGGATCGAATCCGGTCGGGATCTGGCCGCCGACCGTGCGGGTCAGCTTCATCTTGCGCGGCACCCTGATCTCGGTGCCCGCTCGACGAGTGACCTGCCAGTCGGTGCTGTCGGCGACCGGCGCGATGACGGTGTGCTCGGGATCCGCGCTGTAGTACGAGCGGGCCTCGGTCTCGTTGGTGACGACGAACTTCAGGTCGTCGTCGAGGAACACCGAGGTGAGCAGCGGCGCGTGGTTGTCGACCATCGAGCCGTCGTCTTCGTAGCGCCGAATGCCGCAGCGTGCGACGACGGTGTCGTGGTACTTGTCCGCAATGTCGGCCTCGGCAACGAGGTCGCCCGACTCTGCGTCGTACCACCCCGGCTTTGGATCGTTCTCCCACGTGACGAGACCGGTTGTCCACGCCAGCTCCAGAACGCCTGCGGCGGAGAGCTGTTCGTCGACCTCCATCTCGAAGCGGGTGCGAGCCGAACCGTACGGACCGACCTCACCGACGCCGACGATCACAACGAGATCGGCGGGATCGGCAGTGACCTCCGACCAGGCCGGCGGAGCCAGCACGGTCGCGACCGACGGCGGTGCCGCCAGTGCGGAGATCGTCGCGAGGATTTCTTCGTCCTCCTCGGTCAGCGTGACGGACGGTGCCTCTGCGGCCCGCTTCGCCAGCGCAGGCAGGTCGAGGTTCGCCTCGGCCAATCCGCCGGTCAGGTCGACCTGGTTCGGCTTGTCGGCTGCGGTCAGACGCGCTTCCGGCGTGCACAGTTCGAGCAGGGCACTCGCCATGTCGAGCGTGGACCAGGTCCGCACTCCGGCTTCTTCCACGGCGTCGACCAGCGGGTCGTTGTGACCCATCAGCCCGGTGCCTCGGACCCAACCGATCAGTGCGTGCGCGATGGTGACGCGCTCTGCCCAGCTACGTTCGGCACTCCAGCGAGCGACGACGGCATCCAGGGCCGCCTTCGATTCGCCGTAGGCACCGTCGCCGCCGAACAGTCCACGGTTCGGGGAACCTGGCAGGACCACGTGAAGACGGCTGTCGACGTCGTGGTCGTAGCCGATCTTTCCGAGCCCACCGATGAGTCGCTCGACCGACCAGAGCAGTACGCGCATTTCCATTTCGGCGCGGGCTCCGGCGTCGGCCAGATCGCCTGCGACGCGCGGCGCTGCGAACGGGAAGAGCAGCGTCGGCGTCATTGCGCTCTTCGTGACCTTCTTCGCACCACCTGCGGTGTCGACCTGTTCGCTGCCGACCCAGTCGATGAGTGCGTCGACGTCGGCGTAGGACGCCATGTTCGCCGGCACGACCCAGAGTGCTGCGCCTGCCCGTGCGTTGTTGCGGTACAACTCGCGGTAGAAGCCGAGCCGTTCGTCGTCGAGGCGCGAGGTCGTGACGACGACGGTCGCGCCGCCACCGAGCAACTTGCCTGCGACAGCAGCCGCGATCGAGCCCTTGCTGCCGCCGGTGACGACTGCGACGTCGCTGCTGTACTCCCCGATTTCGGTTCGTACGGCGGCGTCGGCAATCTGCCCGTAGGCCGCGGCGAGCACAACCTTGTCAGCGGCGGTTGCCCGCTGCTGCCACCACAGTGCCTGCGCTGCAACGGCTTTGCCTGCGCCGACGAAGGTGTCGGCAGTGATCGACGAGATCGAGTCGTCACCGATCCAGAGCCGTGCAAGATCTTCGCGAGCGGTCGCCCAGCGGTCATCGAGCAGGACCGCACGCTTCCCGTCGAAGGACGGCGCAACGAGGCGTGGCCAGTCGGAGCCGAGCTCGGCCGACACGAGGTCGACGAGGTCGGTTTCGGTGGACAGTGCCGCGACGGTGACTTCGTCGGTGAGGCCGAGCTGTTCGAGAACGAGACGCGCAGCCGAGGCGAGGACGCCGTTGCGACCGGTGATGTTCTCCGTGAACTCACCGAGCGCGGCTGCGTCGACAGTGCCGCCGCCACCGCCACCGGTGGAGGGCAGTGCAACGGAGATGCCACGACGCGAGGCAACTGCGGCCACAGCGGCGTCGATCACCTTGTCGACTGCGGCGGTGTCCGCGAGCGCACCGTCGGCTAGACCACCGAGGCTGCCACCACGCACACTTGCACCGTCTCTGGTTCCGAGGGAGACCTCGGCCATGACGTGATTGGCCCAACCGTCGCCGAGCTCCCAGACCTTCTTCACCCGATCGGTGATGGCGGCCGGACGACGACCCGACGGACCGAACACCTTGCGAAGGTGGTCACCGATCGAATCCGACAGCACGGAGCCGAACGGCTTGTAGGTGCGGGCGAGCTTCTCGACCGTTCCCGAAAGGGCTGCCATGTCCGCATCGGCAGCACCGTCGATGGCACCGAGCGACAGCTCGGAGCCGAGGTCGACGAGCAGCTGGTTGCGGCGCGAGGAGACGCCGTCGCACAGTGCCTCGATCGTGTCGACCGGTCCGATCTGGTCGAGACGCAGTTTGGTCCAGAGTGCGATGAGCACCTTGGTCGCATCGGCTGCGCTGAAGACGATGTCGTCCGGACGCGGTCCACCCGACGGTGCTGCGGGAGCAGCGGCGGGGGCGGCTGGTGCGGCGGCTGCCGCTGCTTCGGGGGCCGCTGCGACTGGCGCATCGTCCTCTTCCGCGGGGGCGGCGTCGACGTCGGTTGCGTAGACGACTGCGGCGTCACGCTCGATGTTGAGCACCTCGACAGGACCGCCGATGCGGCCGGGCAGCTTGAGTGTGTTGGTGGCGAGACCTGCGACGGTCGGAGCCGACGCGAGGCCGACCTCGATGAAGCGTTCGACACCGAGGCCACCGTGCGCCTCGTCGGTGAACAGCAGATCCTGTGTCTCGATCCACCGGACCGGGCTGGCGAACTGCCATGCGAGCAGTTCGATCAACACGACGCGGCAGAGGTCGGCCGGGCGCGCTGCCCAGTCGTCGAAGTCTGCGAGCACCTCGTCGAGCGGCTCGGACGGAACGAGGTCGGCGATCTCCTGCACGAAGTCACGCTCGAGCGAGAACGGCTTCGGTACCAGGTTCGGAATGTAGCGTCCGACAAGGATTTCCGGATGCAGGTCGGCAGGAAGCAAGGCTTCGAGCTTGTGCCGGAACTCGGGAACTCCGTCACGAAGGACGGTCGAGTGGAACGGCACGTCGATGCCCGGAACCAGGATGAATGCCCGCTTGCCGCCGGTCTGGGCGCGGCGTTCGTCGATCTCGGTCTCCAGTTCCGCCAAGCCTTCGACCGTTCCTGCGATGGCGTACTGCGAACCGCGGAGGTTGAGGTTGACGACCTCGAGGAATTCACCGGTGCGCGAGGCGATCTCGGCGATGAAGCTCTGCACGTCGGCGTCGGCAAGGCCGATCTGGGACGGGCGGATCGCTGCCATGCGGTAGTTGCTGTTGCCCTTGTCGTCACGCGGCACCAGAGCGTGCATGGCCGAGCCACGCTGGAAGACGACCTCGAGGACTGCCTCGAGTGGCAGCACTCCTGCCGCTGCGGCGAGTGCGTTGTACTCACCGACCGAGTGGCCCGCGAGCAGTGCGCCTTCGACGAAGGCACCCGACTCACGCAGTTCGGCGATCTGTGCGACGCCGAGTGTCGCCATCGCGACCTGGGTGAACTGCGTCAGGTGCAGCACGCCGGCGGGGTGACGGTGTTCGACTCCACGTGCCTTGATGTAGGTCGGGTTGTCGCGAACGACAGCCAGGATCGAGAATCCGAGCGCCTTGCGGGTGTGCTTGTCGGCACGGTCCCAGATGGCCTTTGCGGCCTTCGACCTGGTCCGAGCGTCGAGGCCCATGCCTGGCCGCTGGATCCCCTGGCCGGGGAACGCGTAGATCGTCTTCGGTACGGCGAGGCGGCCGGTTGCGACCATGACGAGGTCACCCTCGACACGGCACGACACCTCGACGACCTCTGCACCTGCATCGATCGCGATCCGGTCGACCCGGACGTCGATCTTGGCGCCGGGGCGAACCATGCCCAGGAAGCGTGTGGTCCACGCGGTGAGCCGACGGGCAGGAACACCCGCGGCGGCATCGGCGGCCGAGACGACTTGCTGCGCAGCGGCCGAGAGCCACATGCCGTGCACGATCGGGCTGCCGAGCCCGGCGAGCAGTGCCGCAGCACCCGAGGTGTGAATCGGGTTGTGGTCACCGGAGACCTTCGCGAAAGCCGCCATGTTGCGCGGCGCTTCGATCGTGGTGTCGCGGCGACGCTTGCGCGGTGTATCCGCAGCATCCGCGCCGAGTGCGCCACCGGCGCGCGGCGGATCGGTCAATTCGCCTGTGCCACTGCGGCCACGAATGGCGAACCGCTCGACGAGCGTCGCGACGGTCGGTGTTGCCAAGCCGTGATCACGCATCACGCCGATCTCGACGTGCACCTCGACGACGCGGCCGAGGTCGGTGTCGAGCACCGACGTCGATTCTGCGCGCACGGCGAAGATCGATGTGTCCGAAGGCAATTCGCGAACGAGGTTGACCTGGTGATCGAGGTGGACGAGATCGAGCATGCCTTCGATGACGCTGGTGCCCTCGGCCGTTCGCGTGGCGCCGAGCACGGCGAACACGGCGGGCCAGCAGGCGCCGACGACGACGTCGGGAACGGTTGCGCCTACCGTGTCGAGCTTTTCCGGCAGGCCGGACGACGTCACACCACCGTGGTCGGCGACGAGGTCGGGCGACCAGGCGAGGTTGAGATGCGCGACGGGCTTGCCCGCCGTGACCTTCACCTCCGGCAACTCGCCTGCGGCTGCGACGGCGAGCAGTGCCGACATCGACGACTCGGCGTCGGCGTCGCTGACGACCGGCGCGCCACCGTCGTGGGTGGAGGACGGGACCGCGATGCGGATCTTCACCGAGGCGCCGGCCTTGTTCAGCGGCACCTCCAATTGCACGTTCTGCGAGTCGATTTCGACGAGCGAAGCGCCGGTGCGCTGATGTGTTGCACCGGTTCCCGACGCGTCGACGGTCCACTCGGAAACGTCACCGAGGCGACCGACCGGGTTGCGGGTGAGGCGCGAGGACCACGTGACGTCGGGTGCCGCGAGCACGATGTCGACGGGTCCGACGGCAACGCCGGCGTCGCGTCGGCTTGCGACCTTCGTCGGGGCGACACCGGCAGCGAGGAGCGCGTCCGTCGTTGCCTTCTCGAAGCGATTGAGCAGATCGCCGACCGGCTCGTCGACGCGGGTGATACCAGCGACGGCAACGGTGCCGGGGATGACGCAGACCTGGTCTGCCGTGTAGCGCGGGTCGTGTGCCTGCCACAGCGAATCGGATCGCCACCAGCGGCGTACGTCGCCGTCGACGACGGGAACGAAGTTGACGGGCTTGCCGGGCGTCTTGCACAGCGAGACGAAGAACGAGACGTCGGCGGGGTGCAGGATCGCGGTGTCGGTCTCCGGGTAGCGCGCCTTCAGTGCGCACAGCGCCGCGACGGGACGTTCGAGCGTTTCGGGATCGGAGAACAGCGTCGGGATGGGTCCGCGGTCGACCGGGTGCAAGCGGGCCTCGGCGCGCTGCAGCATGTCGGCGAAGCGGTCGCGCCAGGTGCGGTCGAGCCACGGCGATTCCGTCGCGGCGTTCAGGACGTCGCCGAGGTCGGAACCGCAGTCGAAGTCCTGGTGCGGATCGAGACCGACGGCCAACTCGACGTAGCGCTGCAGCCACTGGCCGTAGGTCATCGTCGCGATGTCGCCGAAGTACGGCTTCGCGGTGACGTCGAGTGCGGCGATGATCTCGTCGCGACGCTTCGCTACTGCTTCGGCGTCGCCTGCGACCTCGTCGAGGAGACGGCCGGTTCGTGACGCGGCGTTGTCGATTTCGTGGATGTCGGCGCCGAGCTGGCTACGGCCCGATGCCATGCCACCCTCTGCGGTGCCCGCACCGACCCAGTCCGGCGTTCCGGGGGTGTCGACGAGCAACTGCTTGACCTGAGGCGATGTGGTGGCTTCCAGCGCTGCCATGGCGGCCGTGCCGACGAGGATGCCGTCGAGCGGCATCTCCGGGTAGCCGTGCGCGGTGGACCAGCGGCCGGTGAGGTAGTCGGCAGCACGTTCCGGTGTGCCGATGCCGCCGCCGACGCAGACCACGAGGTTGGGTCGGGTCCGCAGCTCTGCGTAGGTCTCGATGAGCAGATCGTCGAGGTCTTCCCACGAGTGGTGACCGCCTGCGCGACCGCCCTCGATGTGCATGATCACGGGGACGTTGGGGACCTCGTTGGCGATCCTGACGACGGACCGAATCTGTGCGACCGTGCCTGGCTTGAACGCGATGTGCGCGATGCCGGCCTCGGTCAGCTCTTCGATCAGTGCGACTGCTTCTTCGAGTTCTGGAATTCCCGCGGTGACGACGACGCCGTCGAACGGGGCGCCCGCGGCGCGAGAGCGCTGCACGAGCCGGCGTCCGCCGAGCTGCAGCTTCCAGAGGTAGGGATCGAGGAACAGCGAGTTGAACTGCACTGCGCGGCCCGGCTCGAGCAGGGTGCGGAGTTCGGCGACTCGGTCGAGGAAGATCGGTTCGGTGACCTGGCCACCGCCGGCAAGCTCGGCCCAGTGGCCTGCGTTTGCCGCTGCCGCAACGATTTTCGCGTCGACTGTCGTCGGGGTCATGCCTGCGAGCAGGATCGGCGAGCGCCCGGTGAGCTTGGTGAACGCCGTCTCGACGACGACGCGACCGTCGGGAAGGGTGACGGGCTTCGGCGCGAAGGTGGACCACGCAGCTCGCACCTCCGGCGTCGCGCCCGGGGTGAGCAGGTTGCGCTGACCGCCACGGGTCGCGACGGGGATGACGCCGATGTCGGTGCCGCGCAGGGCAGCAGAGGTCATACGGGTGAGCAGGTCGCCCGGACCGAGGTCGAGTACCCAGCGTGCGCCGCTTTCGATGATTTTGTCGGTCTCGACGACCCAGTCGACCGGCTCGAACAAGCAGCGTGACGCGATTTCGCGGGTGCGCTCGACGTCGATGCCGCACTTGGCTGCCCAGTCGCCAGCGATGTCGACACATTCTTCGATGGTGGGGTGATGGAACGCCAGGCCGACAGCGATCGGCTCGAAGACGGGCGCGAATACAGCTCCGCCGCGCTTCTTGGCGTCGCGTTCCTTCGTCTGTTCGGCGGTGATTTCCTTGCAGCGATCGCGGAGTCGTTCGAGTTGCGCGGGTGCGCCGGATACGACGACGCGACGGCGTCCGTTGCGGATGGACACGAACGGCGCGATCTTGGGGTCGACGCCATGGGCGACCTCTGCGACGACGGCGCGCAGTTCGTCGGGGTCGACGTTGGCGACCGACATCATCGGCGAGCGCGGCGAGGATCCGATCAGTCCGCGGCGGCGACCGACCAGTGCTGCGGCAGCACCGGACAGCTGTGCAATCGCGAGCAGTTCGGCGTCACGTGCGGCGTCGTCACCTACCGAGTAGACGCCGAGGAGGCCTTGGGAATGGCCGACCGAGACGACCGGACGGGTGACAGCCGGGTCGATGCCCTGCAGCGTCAATGCGCGCAGTGCTGCGAGCTGGCACAGGAAGATTCCGGGAGGCGACACTGGCGCAGACGTCAGCACCGTGTCGGACGGACCGGGGTTGCCTTCGCCTTCTTCTGCGAGGTCACGCTCCAACATCCAGCCGATGGGGTCGAAGCCGAGCGGCCGCACGACGAGGAGTTCGTCGGCGACGGGTGCTACGAGTCTGGTTGCCTCGTTGACGAGGTCTGTGATCTCGGGCTCGATGCCGCTGTCGCGGGTGATCTCTTCCAGTGCATCGAGCCACGACGACCCTTGGCCGCCGAATGCGATTGCGTAGGGCTCCCCTGCCAGCAATCTGTCGATTAGCGGTGCCCTGCTCGGTGCTTGTGGCTTCGAGCCGTTGGGGGCTGGGCGTGGGGACGATTGCGAGCCTCGTCCGTTACCGGGTGCTGCGCTCTCGTTTATCGTCACGCGGGGGTTCCTCTCGTGGACTACATGTGTTCAAGCCGGAATGAAACGAGCCACCGACGGGTCTGCGGTGACCGCGCTAGCCGACTGCGAGTGCCTTGATCAGGTATTTCAAGGGTGTCACAGAATCATGAGGAATCCCTCAGGTTTCTTCGCTGTGCATGTTTCCAACGGTGACAAAAGTGGTACGAACGAACCAGTAACTTACGGACGAGTAGCCGGGTTTGCGCAGGCGACAGCGGTGGACAACCGACTAAAACCTGAGGGATTCCTCATGTTGATTGTTATCAATTCGTTATATATAGAAATCGCGTACTCACCAGTAGACCGAAAAGCGCCCTACCAGGACTGGAGCCGGAAGCGGCGAAGGTGTCGTCATGGCGTATCTTTGGATTCGCTCGCGCGAGTGGCGGAATTGGCAGACGCGCCAGATTTAGGTTCTGGTGTCTAAGGACGTGGGGGTTCAAGTCCCCCCTCGCGCACAGGTACCGTCTTAGGGGTGACGAGCTTGCCCCGACGACTGCCCCGAAGGCGGAGACCAGCACTGATTCTGCTGGTTGTTCTCGTCGCACTCGGGTGTCTCGCTCTCGGCTGGTGGCAGTGGACTCGCTACGAGGCCACCGGCGGAACCGGCCAAAATCTCGGCTACGCGCTGCAGTGGCCCCTGTTCGCCGCCTTCTCGGTCTATGCCTACCGCCGCTTCGTACAACTCGAGGAAGTTGCCGCCGAACCCGAGTCCGCTGCCGCCACCGCCGACCGAAGTCAGGCGCGAGAGATACCCGCAGACATCCTCCCGCCGCGACCTGCCGCGCTCGTCAGCGACGACATCGATCCCGCAACATCGGAATACAACCGCTATCTCGCCGAGCTCCATGCCGGCGACACCGACAGGAGTACGGCTTGATGGCCAGCCCGGACAACGTCACATCGGCGCAGTCGACCCAGGATCCGGCCGATCGGACCGCTACCCCGGCCGACTCGAAGATCCCAGGCGCTCTGCTGCGCTACCGGGTACTCGCTTGGACGACCGGCCTGTGGCTGCTCGTCCTCACCGTCGAAGTGATCGCCAAGTACGGCTTCGACGTCGACAACTTCGGCTGGGTCGGCATCGTCCACGGTTGGGTTTATTTCGCGTATCTCATCGTGACGATCGATCTCGCGGTGAAAGTGCGATGGCCAGCGCTGCGCACGATCGGGACGTTGCTTGCGGGCACGATTCCGTTGCTGTCGTTCGTCGTCGAACACCAGCGCACGGCACAGGTCAAGCGCGACTTCGGCGTGAAATAGCGGAGTTTCTAGCGGCCCGCCGCGTAGTCGGACAGGGCGGCAACCAGCGATCGCAGGGCGCGGCCACGATGGGAGGCCGCGTCCTTTTCGCTCGGTGAGAGTTCGGCCGCCGACCTGGTTTCGGACTCGGGCACAAAGATCGGGTCGTAGCCGAAGCCACCGTCCCCGCGCGGTTCGTGGGCGATCGTTCCCGGCCATTCGCCGCGAACGACGATCGGCTCGCTTCCTGGAATCGCGAACGCGCACGCCGAGACGAACTTCGCACCGCGGCGGTCGTCGGGGACGTCGCCGAGCTGGGCAAGCAAGAGCTGCGTATTGGCGGAGTCGTTGCCATGCACGCCCGACCAGCGCGCCGACAACACTCCCGGCATACCGTTCAACGCGTCGACTTCCAGGCCGGAATCGTCTGCGACACAAGCCAAACCAGTTGCGGCTGCGCCGTCGACAGCCTTGACGAGTGCATTGGCCTCGAAGGTTGCGCCGGTTTCGGGCGTCTCGTCGAACGCCTGGACTTCGTCCAGACCGACGACGGTCAGGCCCTCGATACCGCTCTCGGTCAGCACCCTCCGCAACTCGTTGAGCTTCTTCGCGTTGCGGCTGGCAACGAGGATCGCGGGGCGCTGCGCGCCTCGTGAGTCTTTTTGGTGGGCGGGCCCTCCGAAAGGACTCACGAGCGGCGTAGCCGCCTCAGACACCGAACTTCTTCTTCGGCGGCTCGACCGGTTCCGGCAGTTCACCCGGATACGGAAGTGCGAGTGCATCTTTCTGCACTTCGAAGATCCGCTCGCAGCCGAGCAGTGCCGAATCGAGCAACTTGTCCAGCGTCGACCGCGGGAACGTCGCGCCTTCGCCCGTGCCCTGAATCTCGACGAGCGTTCCGGTATCGGTCGCGACGACGTTCATGTCGACCTCCGCGCGTGAATCCTCCTCGTACGGGAGATCGAGCCGAACCCGACCGTCGACGACGCCCACGCTCACTGCGGCGATCGCGCACGAGATGGGTTGCGGGTCTTTGAGCCTGTTGGCGGCACGCAAGTACGCGACCGCATCGACGAGCGCCACGTAGGCACCCGTGATCGCCGCTGTACGGGTACCGCCGTCCGCCTGAAGTACGTCGCAGTCGATGGCGATGGTGTTCTCACCGATGGCTGCCAGATCGATACACGCGCGCAGCGACCGACCGATCAGGCGACTGATCTCCTGGGTGCGTCCGCCGACTTTGCCCTTGACGGATTCGCGCCCGTTCCTCGTGTGCGTTGCGGCGGGAAGCATGGCGTACTCGGCGGTGAGCCAACCGAGGCCCGACCCCTTTCGCCAGCGCGGAACGTCGGTCTCGACGCTCGCAGTGCACATGACCCTGGTGTTTCCGAACTCTACGAGCACCGATCCTGCTGGGTGACTTGTGAATCCACGGGTTATGCGAATTTCGCGGAGTTCGTCGTCCGCCCGGCCATCGGCTCTTCTAGACACCTACGGGAGCCTAGACCGTCCACCGTTGGGGTCGGTGATCGGCCGTGATCTCAGAAGTCGAACGTCTCCCCGCACGACACCGCATGAACCGGCCCGGAGAACTCCGCCTTCGCCTCGGCGATGACGTCTTCACGCGACGTCCACGGCGGAATGTGGGTCAGCAACAACTCGCCAACCCCGGCGCGAGCGGCGATCTGACCGGCCTCGGTACCGGAAAGGTGAATGCCGGGAGGACGATTCCCGGGATCGTGGGTCCACGAAGCTTCCGAAAGCAGCACGTCGGCGCCCCTCGCGAGATCATCGACCATCGTGCAGACCCCGGTGTCGCCAGTGTAGGCGACGACCTTGCCGGTATCGGTTGTGAAGCGCAGACCATAGGACTCCGGCGGGTGGTCCATCCGATACGGCGTGACGACGTTGCCGCCGCCGAAGTCGACTTCGACACCTTCCGACCAGGGATGCATGTCGATCGTGTCCGACCAGTCGTCGGTCTGACCGCCGTATTCGGCCGACGCGTTGCCGATCCGCAGTGACGTATCCGAGGGTCCGTAGACGAGTGCCCGACCCTTCGGCGGATTCGGGTGGTATCGACGCCACACCAACAGTCCGGGCAGGTCGAGGCAATGATCGGCGTGCAGGTGGGTAAGGAAGATCGACACTTCACCCGGGTCGGCATATCGCTGCAGGGCACCGAGAACACCTGGACCGAACTCGAGCACAACCGATCGCATGCCCGGAGAGGTGAGCAAATAACCCGACGCAGGGGAATCCGGGCCGGACACACTGCCCGAACAGCCGAGCACGGTAAGACGCATAACGTCATGCTGCCATGCTCGGCGCGCTGCCAAAAAGCTTCGACCAGATTCGTCGGCAACACATCAGGAAAAGCGTCGCAAATGTGACCTTTGCACGGTGTACGCGGCGACGCCCCAGCTGGCTCAGGCAGCGACAGCACGCCGCTTTCGTGCCTCGCGATCGTCCGAGGAGACCGCCCATGCGGCGATCAGGCCACCGATGGCCCCGAACAGATGGCCCTGCCACGAGACGCCGGAATCGCTTGGCAGCACACCCCAGAGAACGCCGCCGTAGACGGCGAGCACCGCAAGTCCGATGAGAATCTGCGTGATGCTGCGGGTGAACAACCCACGCGCGAGCAGGTAGGTCAACCAACCGAAGATCAACACCGACGCACCCGCATGGTTGGTGCCCGCTCCGCCTGTCAGCCACACCCCGACGCCGCCGACCACCCAGATGATCGCCGTCGCGTAGATACCGCGTGCGATGCCGGCGACCAACGTCAGAAAGCCGAGTATCAGGACGGGAATCGTGTTGGCGATCAAGTGTTCCCAGCCGAAGTGCAGGACAGGGGCGAACGCGATTCCCCACAGCCCGTCCGCCTCGCGCGGCTCGATGCCGAGTTGGTCGAGAGGATGGTTCGGGACGACGACGTCGACGAATTCGAGCACGTAGAGCATGACCGCGAAGCTGCCGACGAGCAGTGCCGCCGTCTGCCACGACGCCCGCTTACGTGGTGCCTTCTTCACGCCTGGGGGCGGGCTTGCCGGACCGGAAGTCGTTCTGGTTCCAGGTGTATCCAGCGCTGCGCGCAGTGCAGCGATCCGGTCGGGATCGAACGACGCGCCTATTCCAGACCCTTGCGTCATGTGCGCGCCCCTTCGTCGTCCATTCCAGATCGCGGCGTTCGCTCAGGCCCAGAGCTGACCTTCGAGCCGGTCTTCCGCTTCTTCCAATGTACCGTCGTATGCCCCGGTCGACAGGTACTTCCACCCGCCGTCGCACACGACGAAGGCAATGTCCGCCCTGGTACCGGCCTTGACAGCTTTGCGCCCGACACCGAGTGCCGCGTGCAGGATGGCGCCGGTCGAGATGCCGGCGAAGATGCCTTCCTCGGCGACCAACTCACGAGTCCGACGCACCGCATCGAACGGGCCGACGGAGAACCGCGACGTCAGCACATCGGCGTCGTAGAGCTCGGGGATGAAGCCTTCGTCGATGTTGCGCAGCCCGTACACGAGCTCGCCGTAACGCGGCTCCGCAGCAACGACCGCAATGTCCGGCTTGTGCTCGCGCAGGTACCGACCCGCACCCATCAACGTTCCCGTCGTGCCGAGCCCCGCGACGAAGTGGGTGATCTCGGGCAGGTCTGCGAGCAGTTCCGGGCCGGTGCCCTCGTAGTGCGCGAGTGCGTTCGCGGCGTTGCCGTACTGGTAGAGCATGACCCAATCGGGGTGCTCGGCGGCGATACCTTTCGCCATTGCCACGGCCTGGTTCGAGCCGCCTGCCGCAGGCGAGGTGATGATCTCGGCGCCGTACATGGTCAGCAGCTGCCTACGCTCGATCGAAGTGTTCTCCGGCATGACGCAGATCAGGCGGTAGCCCTTCAGCTTCGCCGCCATCGCAAGCGAGATACCGGTGTTGCCGCTTGTCGGCTCGAGAATCGTCGCTCCGGGGCTGAGCGTGCCATCGGCTTCCGCCTGCTCGATCATTCGAAGCGCGGGCCGGTCCTTGATGGAACCCGTCGGATTACGGTCCTCCAACTTCGCCCACAGCCGGACCGCCGGACCGTCCGCGTCGTCGTTCCAGCGCGGTGACAGTCGCTGCAGACCGACCAGCGGAGTGTTGCCGAGCGTTGCAATCAGCGAGTCGTACCGCGCCACGCGTCAGCCGCCTGCAACGGCAGGGAGGATGGTGACCGAATCGCCGTCGGCAACCTCGGTGGCGAGCCCGCCGGAAAAGCGGACGTCCTCGTCGTTGACGTACACGTTCACGAAGCGGTGCAGTTTGTCGTCGGCGATCAGGCGTCCCTTGATCCCGCTGTGATTGGCGTCGAGGTCGTCGATGATGGCAGCGAGTGTGGAACCTGTTGCCTCCACGCGCTTTTCGCCGCCCGTGTGCGTGCGGAGAATCGTCGGGATGGACACGGTGACAGACATGGTGTGCTCCTGGTTCGGCTGTGAGAAAAGCTGCGTTGATTACTTGGACGGATATTCGGACACGATCTCGACCGGTTCTTCGGTCACGACTCCGTCGGCGATCCGGTAGCTGCGCAGTTCGTGCACATCGGGATCACGGGTCGAAACCAGCACGTAGTGCGCGTCCGGCTCGGAGGCGTAGGAGATGTCGGTTCGGCTCGGGTACGCCTCCGTGGCCGTGTGGGAGTGGTAGATCACAACAGGGACCTCGTCGGCATCGTCCATCGCTCGCCACAGCTTCAACTGCTCGCCGGAGTCGAAGCGGTAGAAGGTCGGCGAGCGCTCTGCATTTGTCATCGCGACAAAACGCTCGGGGCGGTCCGAGCCCTCTGGACCTGCAATGATGCCGCATGCCTCGTCCGGGTGATCGGCGCGCGCATGCGCGACCATCGCCTCGACCAGGTCAGCCTTGATGACGAGCAAACTTCACCCCTTGTGGTCGGTGATCATCGGTCAGGGCCGTCGGACCCGATCGCCGACGACAACAGCTCACGATAAGCGGGTATTCCCGCGACCGGCGTCGCTGTCAGTATCGCGCCGACGATGGCCCGCTCGACGGCAACGGCAACCGCTGCGCAGATCGCGTCGGTCAACGGCAGTTCCGACGCGAATGCCGCAGGTATGGGCACTGCGCTCGGCGCGACCTCGAAAGTTCCTGTCGCGACAGCGAACATGGTGTCCCCGTCGAGCGGTGAGTGCGCTGGACGGATGGCGCGGGCAAGCCCGTCCTGCGCTGCGACCGCCAACCGTCGACATGCCGATGCGCTCAGCGGGGCGTCGGTTGCGACGACACCGATCGTCGTGTTGAGGCTGGTGTCCTTCTTACCCAGATCGTTTGCGGCAGCGAGTTGTTCGGCCGACGGAGCAACAAGTCCGAAGAAATCCGCGCCGTCGCTGCCCGCTCCCCACGGCAGACCCGTCCGGGGATCGAACACGGACCCGACCGGGTTTGCAACGACGATCGCTCCGACTGTGACCCCGGCCGCAGGTCCGTCGGCGATGACGATGCTGGCCGTCCCGACGCCACCCTTGATCGAACCCGCCCTTGCGCCGACGCCTGCTCCGACCGAACCCGTTTCGAAGTCGACGGCTGCGGCATCGGCCGCGCGATAACCGAATTCCGCGGTCGGGCGAATACGCCAATCACCTACTGGCAGATCGAATATCACCGCAGCGGGAACGATCGGAACCAGCTCGTCGGGTTTGCCCATCGGGATGCCTTCGCGGTGTTCCTCACACCAGGCCATAACGCCGTCCGCTGCCGCAAGGCCGTACGCGCTGCCGGCGGAGAGGACGATCGCGTTGACCTGCTGGACCGAATTGCTCGGGTCGAGGAGGTCGGTTTCCCTGGTCCCCGGCCCTCCCCCGCGCACGTCGACCGATGCGGTCGCGCCACCGGGAACCCGGACGACCGTGCAACCGGTCGCGGCGCCCGACCCGAGTGTGGCATCGGCGTCGCGTCTGTAGTGATGGCCGACGAGCACTCCGACGACGTCGGTGATCGAGTTGTGCGGACCGGGTCTCATATGCCGTCCTCGGCTCGGATGGGGAACGTCTTACGGCGAGAGTGCGACGATCAACGAATCCTGCATCCACGTGAGCCAGTGGTAGACGTCCAGATGCGGTGCGCGTGGATCCGACGGATCGAGATGGTCGGGGGTGTCCGCGTCGATTCCCAACGTCGTTCCCAACGCGAGCCGTACGTCGTTGAGGCCGGCAAGCCAGGCGTCGGCTTGTTCGGGCGTGAGCAGCACTCGGCCGCCCTCGGCGGGGAGCGTGTCGAGAATGATGTGGCCCGCGGTCAACTTTTCGTCGATGATCTCGGGCTCGTGCAGACTGCGCAGCGCGCCGTTGACATCGGCGTTGTCTGCTTCGGGCGAATCCGCCTCGCTGCGGTAGAAATCGGGCAGCAAACGCGCAAGCGACGCGTCGTCGGGTGGGACACTGCTGCCGACCCGAAGTCCGGTGAGCGCTGCGAGGTCGTCCTGCGGGGTCGCGTCTGCTCGTTCCTGCAACAAGCCGAGAACGGACGAGACCAGCGACCGCAGGACCGCAGCCTCCCGCGCATCCATCTCGGAGCGAAGCTTCA
Organism: Antrihabitans stalagmiti; assembly: GCF_016482825.1. Classification (GTDB taxonomy): domain Bacteria; phylum Actinomycetota; class Actinomycetes; order Mycobacteriales; family Mycobacteriaceae; genus Antrihabitans; species Antrihabitans stalagmiti. The sequence continues at coordinate 219,267 of NZ_JAEMNV010000011.1, forward strand.
CTCCACCCAACGAATTCTTTCGGCTCCACGTCCGCAACTGAAGTCCCTTTGTTCCTTACCACCCCGGCAAGCGGGGCATGTGTCTGCGCACGTTCGTTTCGGTGTCGGCGAACGTGTTCGCTAGTCGTCGCGCTGCATCGTGGCCCAGAGCCCGGCGGCATGCAACCTGCGCACGTCGTGTTCCATCTTGTCTCGGGAACCGGAGGAGACGACAGCCTTACCTTCCTGGTGTACCTGCATCATCAGTTCGGTTGCCTTGGCTTTGCTGTAGCCGAAGAGCTTCTGAAAAATGTAGGTCACGTAATGCATCAGGTTGACCGGATCGTCCCATACGACGGTCACCCACGGCCGGTCCTCCGATTCCAGCACATCTTCGACCTCTGCTGTTTCCGGAGTGGCCTGTGGAGTCGCCGATAGCGTCGCCGTCGGGGTTGAAGTCATACACAGAGCCATAAATCAAGGGTACGACCTTCTCCGTGGACGACACCACCCGTCCCTGCTCGGGCTCGTAAGGTGGTCTGGTGCCAATCGATACCGCGCCCAGTACGGCGCTGCTGACCGACCAGTACGAGCTGACGATGCTTGCCGCTGCGCTGGCCGACGGTTCCGGTAGCCGTCGGTGCAGCTTCGAGGTTTTCGCTCGCCGACTCCCCGACGGGCGAAGGTACGGCGTCGTCGCCGGTACGGCACGACTTCTGGATGCGCTTGCTCGATTCAGGTTCGGCGAGCCCGAACTCGAGATCGTCGGGAAGTTCCTCGACGAGCGCACCCTCGACTGGCTGCGCAACTACCGCTTCTCCGGTGACATCGACGGCTACCGCGAGGGCGAACTCTACTTCCCGGGTTCGCCGATCCTCACCGTTCGCGCCACGTTTGCCGAAGGCGTGCTGTTGGAGACGTTGGCGCTGTCGATTCTCAATCACGACAGTGCGATCGCCTCTGCCGCCGCACGAATGGTCAGTGCCGCCGACGGTCGGACGATGATCGAGATGGGCTCTCGCCGGACCCACGAGATCGCGGCTCCCGCGAGTTCTCGTGCGGCCTACCTCGCCGGGTTCACCGCGACGTCGAACCTCGAAGCCGTGCGGCGCTACGGCGTGCCAGGCACCGGAACCAGCGCACATGCCTTCGTACTGCTGCATTCCGATACCGACGGTGCAGGCGAGGCGGAAGCGTTCCGCACTCAGGTCGAGGTACAGGGTGTCGGCACCACGCTGCTCGTCGACACCTACGACATCACCGAGGGCGTCAAGACCGCGATCGAGGTCGCCGGACCCGAACTCGGTGGCGTGCGAATCGATTCCGGTGACCTCGGCGTTCTTGCCAGGCAGGTCAGGCAGCAACTCGACGACCTCGGCGCGACGAAGACCAAGATCGTGCTGTCGGGCGACCTGGACGAATATGCGATCGCGGCTTTGCGCGCCGAGCCCGTCGATGCATACGGCGTCGGAACGTCGCTGGTCACCGGCTCCGGAGCCCCGACCGCAGACATGGTCTACAAGCTGGTCGAGGTCGATGGGGTTCCGGTTGCCAAGCGCAGCAGCCACAAGGAATCCCGCGGCGGGACGAAGCGTGCCGTGCGGTTGTCGCGCGACACCGGCACGATCGTGGAGGAACTGATTTTCCCGGCGGCCTCTCCGCAACCCGATGGCGGGGAATTCCAGAGCAGGGAACTGCAGACGCCGTTGGTCCGCGGCGGTGAACTGGTCCCGGAGCTGCCGACGTTGGAGCAATCCCGTGAACTTGTCGCAAGCGGCTTGGTGAGCCTGCCCTGGGAGGGTCTCAAGCTGTCGCGCGGCGAACCTGCCATCCCGACCACCTACTCGAGCTAGAACCCGCCGGCTGGAAAGGCACGTTAGATGACTGGAAAAGCGCTGATCATCGTCGACGTCCAGAACGACTTCTGCGAAGGTGGTTCCCTCGCAGTTGCCGGGGGCACCGCGGTCGCAAAAGGTGTCACCGAATTGCTCAGCGGCAATCCCGACTATGCCGCCGTGGTCGCCACCAGGGATTATCACGTCGATCCCGGCGATCACTTCTCGGACAACCCCGACTATGTGGACAGCTGGCCACCCCATTGCAGGGTCGGGACACCGGGAGCGGATTTTCACCCGAACCTGCGGACCGAACGTGTCGAAGCCGTCTTTTCGAAGGGCGCCTACTCTGCGGCGTACTCGGGGTTCGAAGGCACGGGATCGGACGGTGAGACGTTGGTGTCGTGGCTGCGTGACCGTGACATCAGCGCTGTCGACGTCGTGGGTATCGCTACCGATCACTGCGTCAGAGCGACCGCGTTGGACGCTGCAGCGGCGAGTTTCGACACGCGGGTGCTGCTCGATCTCACAGCCGGGGTCGCACAGGAGACGGTCGATGCGGCCTTGGACCAGATGCGCGCGGCTGGCGTCGTACTGACCGGAGAGGTGCCGGTTCGGGGCTGATCGGCCGGCTGCCGATCGCCTCTGCGTCGGCGGCAGCCTCACGGGTTGCGAAACCGTTGAGGCGGTAGCAATGTTCGAGCGCGTCCTCGGCCTGTGAGCGTGGCCACGAGTTCACGACACAACCCTCGCCGTACGCCGCGCGGTTGCGCAGCTCCCAACGCAGTCCGCCGGCCAGCCGGAGCGTGAATCCGCTACGTGGGACCAAGCACAATATCGTTGCTGCCATGGGGAATCGGCGCCTCTCTCGTGGTGAATCACGTGCAATCGCCAAGCACGGCAAACCGTCTCACGAGCCACCGACAAGAACGCCGCGGAACCGATTCCTTCTCGATCGGCTGTGTTCGAATCACCTCCCGACGGCCCGGCCTGGCGACCCGCGACGGTGACTGGCGCTAACCTGCTTCGGTGCCCGCACTTCCGTCCGTCCCCGAGCTGCTGTCGCTCGCTGTGCGCGGACTCGGCGGCACCGAGCGGGCGAGCCAGCTCACGATGGCCTCCGCCGTGGGCGGCGCCATCGAGTCGGGCGAGCACCTCGCGGTGCAGGCCGGTACCGGCACGGGCAAATCGCTCGCCTACCTGGTTCCGAGTGTCCGTCACGCTGTCGAAACCGGGCGGACGGTCGTTGTCTCCACAGCCACGATCGCGTTGCAACGCCAACTCGTCGATCGCGACCTCCCGCGCCTGGCAGATGCACTCGAACCTGCACTCGGACGCAAACCCGAGTTCGCGATACTCAAGGGTCGCAACAACTATCTGTGCCTCAACAAGATCAACAGCGCCGTCGAGGAACCACCCGACGAGCAACTGTTCGACCCATTCGCAGTATCTCGGCTCGGACGTGAAGTACAGCGGCTGAACAAGTGGGCGTCCGACACCGAAACCGGTGACCGCGACGAGGTCGTGCCCGGCGTCACCGATCGGTCGTGGCGTCAGGTCAGCGTCACCTCGCGGGAATGCCTCGGCAAATCGCGTTGCTCCTATGGCGAAGACTGTTTCGCCGAGCGCGCCCGCATCAAGTCGGCGCAGGCCGATGTCGTCGTCACCAACCACGCCCTGCTCGCGATCGACGCGATCACGGGGATCGCGGTGCTGCCCGAACACGACGTCGTCGTCATCGACGAAGCTCACGAACTCGTCGACCGGGTGACAGCCGTCGCGACTGCCGAACTCGGCGAAGCGGCAATAGCGATCGCCGCCAGGCGGTGCACCAAACTCGTCGAAGAGCAGGACTTGGACCGCCTCGAGGGCGCGGCCGAAGCATGGGGTGGCGTACTCGACGAACTGAACGCCGGACGCTGGGACTCCTTGCCGAACGGAGTCGACGCCGCACTGGCGTTGATCCGCGATTCGGCGTGGTCGGTGCGCACGGCGCTCGCACCGACACGTGGCATGGCTGCCGCGGATCCGGAATCCGCGGCAGCACGCAACGCCGCGCTGTCAGCAATCGACGAAGTTCACGATTCGGCCGTCCGCGCGTTGACGGCGTTCGACGAACCCGATCCTTCGAAGCGTCGCGACGTGGTGTGGCTCGCCGTCGACGAGCAGCGTGGCAAGTCCGCGCGAAGGGTCGTGCGGATGGCACCCCTCTCGGTCGGTGGTCTGCTGCGTTCGCGCCTGTTCGCCGAGTCGACCGTCGTGCTCACCTCGGCGACCTTGCAGGTCGGCGGATCGTTCGACGGCCTTGCCATCAACTGGGGTCTACCTGCTCAGACCCTCGCACGCAGCGACACGGCGATGGCATCGGCCGTCGAGCCGCCGTCCGACGACACGAAGATCAAGTGGAGTTCCCTCGACGTCGGGTCACCGTTCGATCATGCGAAGTCCGGAATCCTGTACGTGGCAAAGCATTTGCCCGCACCGGGCCGCGACGGACTGGCGCCGGCCTATCTGGACGAGATCGAGGAATTGATCACGGCGGCGGGCGGTCGAACGCTGGGACTGTTCTCCTCGATGCGGGCTGCGAAGGCCGCGGCAGAAGCACTGCGGGAGCGGATAGACACCCCCGTCCTCTGTCAGGGCGACGACTCGACGGGCGCGCTCGTCGCAAAGTTCGCAGCCGACGAGGCGACGTCGCTGTTCGGCACGCTGTCCCTGTGGCAGGGCGTCGACGTCCCTGGTCCGTCGCTGAGTTTGGTCATCCTCGACCGCATCCCGTTCCCGCGCCCGGACGACCCACTTCTGGTCGCACGGCAGCGAGCGGTCGAGTCCCGTGGCGGCAACGGATTTATGGCAGTCGCTGCAAATCATGCTGCGCTGTTGCTCGCGCAGGGCACGGGTCGGTTGCTGCGAAGTGTCGACGACCGCGGCGTGGTCGCGATCCTCGATCCACGTCTGGCAACCGCGCGCTACGGCGGTTACCTGCGGGCCTCGCTGCCGCCGTACTGGGAGACCTCCGACCCGGCGATCGTCCGCAAAGCCCTAGAGCGGCTTCGCCGCTCGTGAGTCCTTCCGGAGGGCGGGACCACTGTGCTGTCTAGATACATGTGGCACAGATGTGTCTAGATACATGCGAGACACATTTTAGGCTGCGTCGTGCAGTTTGCCTTGGTATCGCTTGGTGAGGTCGAGCGTCAGATGACCGAGCGCG
>NZ_JAEMNV010000012.1 GCF_016482825.1 Antrihabitans stalagmiti
CTCGGTCATCTGACGCTCGACCTCACCAAGCGATACCAAGGCAAACTGCACGACGCAGCCTAAAATGTGTCTCGCATGTATCTAGACACATCTGTGCCACATGTATCTAGACAGCACAGAGGTGCGGCCCTCCGAAAGGACTCACGAGCCGCTTGCGGCCTACTGTGACCCCCGTGCAACTGTTGATGATTCGCCACGGACTCCCGCTGCGGTCGGTCGAGAACGCGGACCCACCCCTCGCCGACCTCGGCGTCGAGCAAGCCCTGCGAGTTCCGGCTGCCATTGCCCGGCACAAGATCGTCCGTGTCGTCAGCAGCCCGCAGCAGCGGGCGCGACTCACGGCAGCGCCGACGGCCGAAAGGCTCGGCCTCGCGGTCGACATCGTCGACGAACTCGCCGAATACGACCACACAATCGGCGCCTACATCCCGATCGAGGACGCCAAGGTCGAGTTTCGTGAGGCCTACGAACGCATCAAAGCCGGCGAGCTGCCCGAGTTCGTCGACCCCGTAGCGTTCAAGAAGCGGGTGATCGATGCGGTGAACGGGATCGTCGCTGCAGCCGAGCACACCGATACCGTCGTCGCGTTCGCGCACGGCGGCGTCATCAATTCCTACCTGCAGAACGTGCTCGGCAACGCGAAGACGTTGGCCTTTCCGATCGAATACTGTTCGGTCACCCGCATCCTCTTCTCGCGCGACGGGAAGCGCACGGTCTCGGCCGTCAACGAGACCGAACATGTCTGGGATCTATTGCCGCGCAACCAGTAGCGCTGCGCGACGAGCACCTGCTACAAGCCGGGGATCCGCCCGTTCCTGAACAGGTCGACGAAGATCTGGTGATCCTCACGCGCGCGAGCACCGTAGGCATGGGCGAAATCGACGAGCATGTCGGGGAACGCATCCTCGTCGACCGCGATCACGTCGTCTATCGCCACCTCGGTGGAGAACGGCACCAGCGAATGCCCGCTCGACGACTCGTCGGCCGCGGCGTGCATGGTCGCCGTCGCGCGGCCGAGGCATTCGACGACCGCATGGAGGTCGGCGGACTCGTTGAGGTCGGTCCAGTCGAGATCGCTTGCGTAGGGGGACACTTCGGCGACGAGCTGACCATGCCCCCGCAACATGGCGTAGCCGAGCCAGGGATCGCTGTGTGCCTGCAGTGCACGTTGCGAGATGACCGTGCGCTGACCTTCGTGTTCGAAGTAGCCGCGGATGTCCGCGTCGGTGACATGCGCCGATACAGCGGGCGTCTGCCCCTGCTTCATGTAGATGACGACGTCGTTTTCGAGTGCGTCGGTCGGACCTTCCAGCAGCAGGTTGTACGACGGCAGTCCGGCGCTGCCGATCCCGATACCGCGCCGACCGACGACGTCCTTGACGCGCAGTGCGCCCGGCCGCGCGCTGTTCGACTCCGGGAGGGTCGGCAGGTACTCCTCGAAGGCTGTGAGCACGTCGCGTCGGGTGTCGTCGTCGAGGAGAAACGCACCGCCGCCGTCACGAAAACGCCGATCGAAATCGGCGATCACGGTTTGGCTGTCCAGCAACGCAACTCGGGTCTGCAGGCGTGCGCTGTGCAAGGTGTCCAAGATCGGGCCCGATGCCGTGTCGAGGGTGAACTCGGCTGCAGCGCCGTCGTGTGCGATTGCCGCGATCTGCTTGCGGTAGGCCTCACCGAGGGTCCGGACGAGCCCGGTGATGGTGCTGTCGGACAACGCTTTCGCGTATCCGATCAGCGCGACGCTCGCCGCCAGCCGCTGTACGTCCCAGGCGAACGCGCCGACATAGGCTTCGTCGAAGTCGTTGACGTTGAAGACGAGTCGGCCTTCGGCGTTGAGATAGGTGCCGAAATTCTCGGCGTGTAGGTCGCCGTGAATCCAGACCCGACTCGTTCGGTCGTTCAGGAACGGAGTGCCGTAGGAGTCGTAGGGCGCGGCTGTCAGGTCGGCATAGAACAGTCCTGCGGTCCCGCGATAGAACGCAAACGGCGTCGCCGCCATCTTTCGGAACTTGACGCGAAATGCTGCGGCATCCGCGGCTAGCAACTCGGCGAACGCGGCATCGAATACCCGCAGGATCTGCTCTGCCCGTTCGGGTTCGCGATCGGCGGCGACAAGCTTCTCGGCCATCTTTCGGACGTTACGCATTTCTGGACAAGAGCGAGGTCGTATGGCATTGTTCACAGTGTCCACAAGTTGATCGGGGAGCAGAGGCGACATGGCATCGAACGAGCAGATCATTCACATCAACGGCGTCGACCTCTGTGTCGAAACCTTCGGTCTTTCCACCGATCCCGCGATCGTTCTGCTCGGCGGCGCGGGTAGCTGCATGCTCTCCTGGCACGAAGATTTCTGCGCAATGCTGGCCGCAGGCGGACGTTTCGTCGTTCGCTACGACAATCGCGATCACGGACGCTCGACCCACTACGAGGTCGGCAACCCGACCTACGACATCGGCGACGTCGTCGACGACGTCATCGGCCTGCTCGATGCCCTGCACATCGAACGCGCGCATGTGGTCGGCGTCTCCGGCGGCGGTGCCGTCGCCCAATTGCTCGCCATCGAGCACGCTGACCGCCTCGCCACAGTCACGCTGTCCTCGACCACCCCTGGCGGCCCAGGTCACGAAACACCCGACCTGCCGCCGATGTCCGAGGCGCTGCGCGCATCCTTCGAAACCGAACAACCCGAACAGGACTGGTCGAACCGCGACGAGACCGTCGCGAGCCTCGTCGACTTCGAACGAATCTTCGGCGCTCAGTCCGTGCCGTTCGACAAGGCTGCGGCCCAACAGTTCTGGGAGCGTGTCTACGACCGATCCGACAGCATCGGCGCCCAGCTGACCAACCCGTTCATGGTCGGTGCAGGCGATCCGTGGCGTGACCGGCTCGCCGACATCACGACCCCGACCCTCGTGCTGCACGGCACGGAAGATCCGATGTTCCCACACGAACACGGGGAGGCTTTGGCGAAGGAAATCCCAGGGGCGCAGTTACTCTCGATGGAGACCGTTGGTCACGAAAACCCGCCGCGGCGGGTATGGGGCGTGGTCGTGCCTGCGATCCTCGAGCACACCGCACATACTCGGAGTTGATCCCGCACGCATACGACGTTCCCGACGCGCGTAGTCGCCGACGAGGGAGTCCTGTTCGGATCCACGATCCTGGCCAGCGGCACCGGCCGAGCAGGTCGAGATCTCGACGACCGGCGACGTTGCGCTGTTCACAGCTCGGATTCCCAGTCGGCAGCTACGATCACAGCATGGTCACACCAGCCTCCTTTAGATCCGCGCGGCCGAAAGGTCCACTGTGACAGTGCAATACCGAGCCCAGCTGCTCGACGAAGCGGTCGCCGAGGACATGGCCGAGTTGACGCGCCTACGCGCGAAGCCCGACATCACCTTCCTCGACACTTTGGATACGCAGCGTGCCGGTCTGGGAAAGCTGATCCCAGCAGCCAGCGCCGAGATTCTCGAGGAGAACCCCCGCTGGGCGTACTACCCCTGGCGCGCAACGGCTGTCGCGATTCTTGGGCCCAAAGGCTTCGAACGTTTGCGACTGGACCGCAACCGCAACAAGATCACGGTGGAAGAGCAGCAGCACTTCCGGACGCTGACGATCGGGGTGATCGGACTCAGCGTCGGTCACGCGATTGCACACACGTTGGCACTCGAGGGACTGTGCGGTGAATTGCGACTGACGGATTTCGACGAGATCGAACTGTCGAACCTCAACCGCATACCCGCGACGTTGCTCGACCTCGACCTCAACAAAGCCGTCGTCGTCGCCCGGCGGATCGCTGAACTCGATCCCTACCTTTCCCTCGTGGTCCACACGGCCGGCGCGACACCAGACAACATCGACGAGTTCAGCGACGGCCTCGACATCATGGTCGAGGAATGCGACTCGCTCGACATCAAAGTGCTTGCGCGACGTGCGGCGTCGAAACGCGGCATACCAATCCTGATGGAGACGTCCGACCGCGGAATACTCGACGTCGAACGCTACGATCTCGATCCCGATCTGCCCTTTTTCAACGGGCTGCTCGGCGACGATTTCGATTTCGGCGCGTTCGCTGACATGCCGACCGCTGAAAAAGTGCCGCACGTCTTACGGATCCTGCCACCATCGCAGTTGTCCTCACGCATGGTTGCGTCGATGCACGAGGTGGGTAAGACGATTTCGACCTGGCCTCAGCTCGGCAGTGACGTCCAACTCGGCGGTGCCACTGTCGCTGCCGCGGTGCGACGGATCGGCCGCGGTGAACCCCTGGAATCAGGGCGGACCAGCGTCGACCTGCACACCGCCCTCGATCGAATTGCCGACCCCCGTCTCGGCGAAGAACATACGCTCGAAGGTGCCTAACTCGGGCTCGGGCCGATCACGCGCTTTTCCAACACCCGCGTCACTTCCTCCGCGGGTGTCGGCGGCGCCAACAGGCGTCCTTGTGCGCGAGTGCAACCCACACTCAGCAGCGTTTCCAACCCGATCTGGGTCTCGACGCCCTCCGCGACAACCGACATGTCGAACGATTCGGCGAGGTCGACGATGGACGTCACGATCGCTAGATCGTCGGGACTGCGACCGAGCTTCTGAATGAAGCTCTTGTCGATTTTCAGCTGGTCGACTTCGAGTTGCTTCAGATGGGTGAACGAGCTGTAACCGGTGCCGAAGTCGTCGATCGCGGTCTGCAGGCCGAGGTGTTTGAGGGCTTCCAAAGTGACTCGAGCCCGGTCGAGGTCCTGCACCAACACATGTTCGGTGATCTCGATACAGAGCGCCTTCGGATCGATCCCGACGTCGTGCACGATCGTCGCCACATCGTCGACAAAATTTACGCTGACGAGCTGGACCGGGGAGACGTTGACCCGCATCCCGAAGTCGTCGTCGATGATGCCGGCGTCGCGCCAGAGCACCCACTGCTCCGCCGCACGGCGCACGACCCACCGGTTGAGGGCGCCCGCGAGATTCGCTGATTCGGCTGTTCCGACGAACGACTCGGGTAACAGCAATCCTCGCGATGGGTGCTGCCATCGAACGAGAGCTTCGACACCGAGAATCCGGCCGGACCTGAGGTCTACTTCCGGCTGGTAGTGCAGTGTGAGGGCGTCGTTCTGTATCGCGGACCCAAGATGGAACTCGACGTCGTCGCGCAATGCGTGCAGCTTGCGCATCTCGTCGGTGAACATGGCAACTTCGTTGCCGCCTGCCGCCTTTGCGGCGAGCATGGCCTGATCAGCGCGCCGCAAGATGTCGCTTGCGGTGTCTCCCGGTTCGGCCACGGTCACACCGATGCTGACGGTCCGGCTCACGGGTTCTGCTCCGATGGAAACGCGTGCACTGACGAGCCTACGCAAGCGTTCGGCTTGCTTAGACGCAATTTCGAATGACATCGCCTGTGCGGGAACAACAATGAACTCGTCGCCGCCGAGTCGCGCGATCATGTCTCGCGGCTCGCTGTGATCCTTGAGGCGTTTCGCGATGACGCGGATGAACCGATCTCCCGCGTCGTGACCGAGAAAGTCGTTGATTGTCTTGAGCCGGTCGACGTCGAGAAAAAATGCGACAGTGCCGGGCCCCGCCTGCAAACGCTCCTCTAGATGACCGATCAGGGCTCTCCGATTGGAGAGATTGGTCAGGTCGTCGTGCAACGTTGAATAGATCAACGATTCTTCGGCTTCTATGCGACTTTTCAGCTGGGTCAGCATCGAGGCAATTGCGTTCATGGCCTCCAGCTCGTCGGCCGTGAAGACCATATCTCCGAACTTGGTGAGCGAAACGAATCCCACAGGCCGGGGTCCAACAACCAACGGCGTGGCCAGGACGGAGGCTCCGGTAAGGGCCGCGACGGCTTCCTCACCCCAGGCAAGGCGCGCGACCTCACGGACCTGTTCCTGGTAGCGCTTCGCGGAGCCGTCGCCGGGGCGCACCGCGAACGGTACGACGGAGTGCTCGGTTTGCGCGAAGACTTCGTCCGCACCCTCGAAATAGACGCAAGCCATAGGGTCCGGGTCCGGGACGATATCGCGAACCGGGCTCTCGGCGACCATCAGCGACGCACGGATCGTGTGGTCGGTGTAGCGCAGACAGGTGTGGTCGACGCCGAAGAATTCACGCAGGTCGTGCAGGATTTCCAAGATTACCGAGATGGCCGTATTGGCCTGAGCGGCCAGCAGACGCTGGCCAATCGAAATTACCAGCTCGCTGAGCTCGGCCGCCGAGGATCGGTCGGCCTCCTGCGCGTGCATCTGCATGGTCGAACTCTTCCATCCGCCAGTGGCTGGGTCAGGCTGTACCTGGCCCTTACTATCATGCCGTGCCCGAAAGCCTAGCGTCGTACGACCTCACGCCACAGACTCGGTTTATCACCACAACTCCGACGGCGTCACCAGCACTCTGGAGTGAATACCTCGCTGGCGCGCTCGAGGGGTACAGACGATTCAACGTCGAATCTGCGCTGAATCTCGAGGAGATCCGTGACGGGACCACGACCGTCCGCTTCTGTGCCGTCGTCGACTTGTCCGGCGCAGTCGTCGGCGGCGCTCGCTACGTGTTGTACGAGACTGCCGAATCGGCTCCAGCGGTACAGATGTGGGAAGGATACGAGGGCTTCGACGATCTCAGAGGGCTTGTCGAGTCGCGGCTCAGCGAAGGAATCGTCGAGTCCAAAGGGGCCTTCGTGCATCCGGATGCGCCCGACAAACGGGATATCGCGAAGGCGATCTCGCGCGCAGTGGTTTTGGTACCGATGGTGACCACGCAGGCCCGTTGGGCTCTCGGTGTTGCCGGCGAGGATCATGCCATCGCCCATTGGCAGAGCACCGGCAGCATCAAGGAACCAACCGACCTTCCCGGCGCTCCTTATCCGGACGCCCGGTATCACGCGACCCCGCTCTGGTGGGACCGGCGAACCTATCTGTCCGTCGCCGATCCGACCCAACGACCACTACTCGAAAGCGAAGCGGCCAGGCTCGCCGCTGCCATCGCTGAGGCCGACTCGAACCGATAATTTGCGGGCATCTTGTTAGGCTGCCGAAAGTGGCCGACCACGAAGGAGGATGGGGACTATCGACGCTCGAAGCACGACCGCGGTGATCAAGGACCCTGCCGACTTCGCGTGGGCGCATTCCACCTTCACAAACAAGCCTGTGGGAGTGGTGCGGCTCGAAACGCGGGAACTAGCCGAGTGGGCTGTTCCGCTGAGCGCGGCAGAAGAACACTCGTCGGTCGACCTTCACCCAGCGGATAGCCACCTTTTCGAGGCGGCCTGCGACGAGGTTCGAGAGACTCGCTCGATCACGTCCGTGAAACTACGGATGCGGCCCTCGGGAATCGGCGCGACGTTTTGGTACGAGTGCGAGACTCGATTGATTCCCCTGAACGACGGTCGTCGGTGGGGCTTACTCGAGATAACGACACCCTGCACGTCGACAGCGGAACCGATCGCGAAGGCAGGGACAGAAGGCCCCCTGGCAAGCAACACACGATAGTCACGGTTGGCCGGTTCATAGGTAGGTAGCCGGGCAAGAAGGGGGACGAGGGGTATTTCCAGCGAACACGGCACGAACGTAACGATCGAGGACCCGGCGGATTTCGCGTGGGCCCACGCCGCCTTGACGAGTAAGCCCGTCGGAGTCGTCGATCTCGTATCGCGGACCATTACCAACTGGGCGATCGTCTTGGTCTCGGTCGAGCAACACTCGTCTGTAGACCTCCACCCGGCAGATCGACACATACTCGAATATGCGTGCAACGAAGTTCGTAGTACGGGCGCAATCGCGGCGTCTGCATTGCGTATGCGGCCCAGCGGGATCGGGGTGACATTTTGGTATGAGTGCGAGACTCGATTGATTCCCGTCAACGACGGCCTCCGTTGGGGGTTGCTCGAGCTGACGACCCCATGCACATCCTCGATCGAACCGGTCGCAAACCCGATGACGCCCTGGCGGTCGGGGATATCCGACGTCACTTCTCCCGTGTCTTGAGCGACTCCGCCTGACGGCTGGCGAATCGCGACGCCGTGTCATCGTCGACGGTGATACGGCCAGCTAGCCACAGGAGATAGGTCCGGTTGTCAGCCGTCCCGGCGTCACCCGTTGATGCCTGCTCGGCGACCTCGGTAAGGAACGATCCGAAGGCGATCTCACCCAGTTCGTGCGGCGTGCGTCCGGGGCCGCCGTTCAGCTCGAAGAATCCGGTTGCGTAGTCGGCAATCAACTTGTCTGCGAACCGAACGAACGCGGCGTACGACTGCTGCAGTTCTGGAAGCAACTCGCCGTGCACGCGAGCCTGCTCGGCGAGACTCTGGCCAAGGCGCCGCTTGAGCTCCCGAACTTCCGCGACATCTCGACCCGGCGTACTCCGGCTGTCCGAGGCGAACGGCGATTGGCCTGCCAACGGTCGGCCGGCCCCTTCCAGGGGGACCGGGTCACCACCCGACCAAGCATGCTCTGCGCTGCCCGGTGTCCACCGAAGTCCCTTGTCGAGCTTTTGGAATACGTGCGTGGATGGCGGCTCCAGGCAAGTGCCCGATTCGTATTTTCGAAGGGTCGGGCCGCTCGGCCCTCCGGCCTCGTGCACGTCGATCTGTCGACGTAATCCTCTGCGTGCCTTCAATATTCGGGCGAATCGCTGCGCCAGCGCGACGGCAGGATCCGTATCCATGCAGGCCAGCATACGCATCGGCGACCGTTCGACTGTCCACTCGACCTGCACGACTGCCATCTCCACCGAATTTTCGTTCATTTTCGTTCAGTTGCGTTGTATTTTCGTTTGAGATACCTTAGCTCGGCAGGCGCACCAGACGGTTTGCTCGCGACGGCGAACCGTCCACCCGGTGAAGGAGGGGGTCACCGGGCGGACTGTTCGCGATCCGGGCAGGCGTCGCAACGGAGTGCCCCAATTCGGGGCGGTGAGCATCCCACCTCGCGCATACCGACCCGAATGGATGCACCCAGATCGCTGCAGCAGGCAAGGGGAGGCCGGTTCGCCGAATGGAGAACATCGACCGTGCGGAATTCGCGCGGCTACGCGAAGAAAATGCGGCGCTCAAACACAAACTCGCCCGCAGCGAAGCCGTTCAGGCAATCCTGGCAGAAGCACTAGAACTCTTCGACGGACTCGCCGTTGGCTCGCCGCCCGAGGAGGAATCCGAGGTCCCGGTCATCCGGTTCGACGCGACCGACTACGCGACCTGGTTGAAACGCACCAAGCTGAACTGACCACGATCACTCCACCTTGCTGCGAGCGCGAATGAAGGACGCGATCTCGCGGGCGGTCACCTCCGGCTGATCCTCCGAAACGCAGGTGTAGGTGTCTTCGATTTCGACGAGGGTTGCGTCGGCGAAGATCTCGGTCCACCGCTGGGCGTGAGCGAACGGGAAGTACGGCGCCTTCCGTGGCCAGAGCAACAGCACCGGTTTCGGAAAGCCCTGCAACGTCTCCGCTGCGGCGATGGTGTCGCGATAGTCGATGGCGCGCAGGAACTTTCCGAGGTCACGACGCACACCCCGGTCGGATACCAGCGGACGGACCCACTCCCGCGTGATCTCGGCGGGTATCGGGTACTTCACCAGCCATCTGAGCGCGAGTCGCTGCACCGCACACAGACGCATCGGCTGCGACCCGACCGTCAGCAACCCGGGAACACGAGCAGCGTATTGCAGAACGCGAATCGACCGCGGCAGAAAGTTGTCGAACGAATCCGACGGGGTCAGCACAACTCGACTGACCCGGTCGCTGCCTCTGGCGATGGCCAACTGCACGACGGCGCCGCCGGTGTCGTTGCCGACCAGGGTCACGTCCCGCAGGTCGAGTGCATCGATGAATTCGAGGACGAGTCGCGCGACGCCGTGCGGACTGATGTCCGCGTCGGGATTCATGGCGACCGTGTGCCCGCCGAGGGGCCAGTCGGGAGTGATGCAGCGATAGTCGGCGCTCAGCGGTCCGACGACCTTTCGCCATAGGCTGCCCGCGACGAAAACTCCGTGAACAAAAACGATCGGCGGACCCTCCCCGGCGTCGCTGTAGCGGATCCGCCCGGCTGACAGTTCGATCTCCGGCATGTGACGCCTCCCTGTCGATGGCTTCGCCGACTCTGAGTCGGTGAACGCTCACTGGTCTCCGAGTATGGTGTCGACCTATGAGCGACGTCAAGCCCAATCGGCGCGAAATGTACGCAGCGCTGACGAAAGCTGCCGTCCTCGACGCGGCGAAGTCGCTCTTCGTCGACAAGGGTTTCACCGCGACCTCGGTGGAAGACATCGCCAGACTTGCTCACGCCAGCAAAGGCGCGGTCTATCACCACTTCAGCGACAAGCAGGCAATCTTCGCCGAGGTATTCCGAACCGCACAGAACGCCGTCCTGCTGCAGGCCCTTCGCTCGATGACCGCCGCCTCGACGCCATGGGAACAGATCGAGACCGGGACACGCGGATTTCTGCGCGAGTGCCTCGCCGACCACGAGGCAATGGCCCTGTTACGTCAGGTGATGGAAGTGCTCGGCTGGGATCGGGTCCGCGCGATCGACGAAGAAGCCGCGATGCCGTTCCTGCGCGCAACGCTTGCCGAACTCGTCAAGACCGGGGAGATTCGAGACGTCCCACTCGAAGCGGCCGCCGAGCTGATCTACAGCGTTTACTGCAACGCCATTCTCTATGTGGCCGCCGCTGCCGATCCGGAGCGTGCGACAGCCGAGATGGAGAAAGTCATCTTCGTGATGCTGGACGGTTTCAGGAACGCACCCTCGCGCGATTGATCCACACAATCCGGACCGGGTAGCGCTGATGACGCACGAGAGTGAGTTATTCGCGCAAGGATTGTCGGGTGATCATCGACTGCGCGTTGTACCGCGACGGCCGACGCCAGCATCGGGACAAAATGGCTCTCAGCGACGCCGCTCGTCGATGTACCGAGGGCGGCTTCGTCTGGCTCGGTCTGTTCGAGCCCGACCAGAGCGAACTAGCCGAAGTGGCAGCGGCGTTCGGACTCCACGAGCTCGCTGTCGAGGATGCCCAGACCTTCCACCTGCGACCCAAGGTCGAAGAGTACGAGGAAGGCTTTCATCTCGTCATCCTCCGGACGGCACGCTACGACCCCGCGAAATCTGAAGTCGAGTTCGGTGAGATCAGCGTGTTCATCGGCCACAACTTCGTCATCACAGTTCGTCAAGGTGCGGCGAGCGAATTGCACGGTGCCCGCGAGCGTCTCGAATCGCGGCCGAAACTGCTCGGCCTCGGCACGCAATCGGTGTTGTGGGCGATCCTCGATCAGGTCATCGACAGCTACACCCCCGTGGTCGCCGAACTGGAGAAGGACATCGACGAGGTCGAAGCACTCGTCTTCTCCGGTGCCGTCGCACCGACCGAGCGGATCTACTTTCTTCGCCGCGAAGTCAGCGATTTCTGGCGGGCAGTGCACCCGTTGCTCTCCGCGACGACGATCCTCGAACGCGGCCGATGGGCCGAAGAACTGACACCGTACTTTCGCGACGTGCGGGATCACCTGCACCTCGTCAACGAGGAGGTCACAGCGCAACGTGAACTCCTCGCGACGATCCTCGAGGCGAACATGGCTGTGATCTCCGTCGAGCAGACCAAGGTCAGCGTGCGGCAAAGCGCGTTTATGGAGCAGTTGACGATCATGTCGACCGTCTTTCTGCCGCTGACGTTCGTGACCGGCTTCTTCGGCCAAAATTTCGAATGGCTCGTCGGAAACGTAGCCAGCGCAACAGCATTCGTCGTCTTCGGCCTCGGTGGTCTCGCGATCCCGTGCGTCGGGCTCTACACGTGGTTCCGAATGCGAATGGCCAGACGACGTGCGACGCTACCGGTGGCTCAGCACGTTCACGACCCTGCCGTCCGGATCGCGAACGAAGAACCTGCGGACGCCCCACGGTTCGTCGGTCAACGGGTGCACGATCGGTAGACCGGACGCGACGGCAGCATCGTAGGCGAGGTCCACATCGTCGACCTCGACGGAGATCTCCGGCGATACCGCTGCGGAGGCATCCTCGGTGATCAGGTTCAGCTGGGCGGTCGGGTGGGTCGGACTTGCCAGCGTCGCAACCCATTCGAGGTCCATGACTACCTCGAGTCCGAGGACCGAGACGTAGAACTCCTTGGCTGCGCCGGCGTCCCGGGTCGGCAGGTTCGGAAGTATTCGACGGACGTTGCACTGTGCTGAAGTCATGCCCCGAGTCTGCCGGTCCGCGCGGCCGCCTGGCTTGGACGAATGAGCGTTCGCCTATTCCGGCGCCTGATGCCTGCCGCCGCTGCCGGAAGCCGGGACCGGCGGACCGCCGAACTGGTCGACCGTGAACGGCGTCGAATCGGGTGCCGACGAAGGTGCCGCCGGAGCGGCACCCCGACCGAGCACTCGCACGATCAGAGCGCCGAGCACCAGACCGAGAACGAACGCGACGACGATCCAGACCCACATCTGCCCGAACAGATACATCATGACGCTGCCCTCCTAGAGAACTATGACTTCGACGCGACGGTTTGCCGACTGGCCCGCGGACGTATCGTTCGGCGCAACAGGCCTACTCGTTCCGTAGCCGACCGCATCGATCCGCTCGGGTGCAATCCCGAGTCGGATCAGCTCGTTTCGCACCGCTCCGGCCCGCTGATCACTGAGTGCCTGAGCATTCGGATCCGGACCCGGGGTATCTGCAATATGGCCTGCGACCTGCACACGAACCTCCGACACCGATCGCAACACGTCGGCCACCTGCGCAATCGTCGCTGTGCCTACCGCGGTCAATCGATTGGAGTCGGGCGCGAACGTGATCGGCGCCGCGGCAAGCGCACCGTTGATCTGCTGCTGCACTGCAACCTTGTCGGGCCCCGGCGGTGCGGGCGGCGGCGCCAACGGCGTGGCCGGTTCGGTGGTGGAAGTACTCGGGACATCGGTGGTCGAACCGCTGGTTGTGGGTGTGGCGGTCGCAGCTGCGTCATCGGCGTTCACCGCAACCGTTCTGACGCCGTCGACACCTCCCACGACCGTTTCCGCGGTCTGCACCTGGTCGGCTGCCACTCCCCTGACCGTCGCGTCGCGGCCGTCGAACGACACGACGGCATCGGCGAGACCGGCCTCCGCGAGTGCCGCTTCGCTTCGCGATCCGAGGTCGTCCTGCACCGACTCGCGGCCGACGAAAACCGCAAGGGCGGCAAGTAGCAACGGCACGACGACCGCTGTGGCAAGCAGCGCCAGCCACGGGAATCGGTGTCGAACCGTCCTTGCACCGGGTTCGGTCCTATCGAACGAGGTGCCGGACATATCGCTCCAAAGCTCTATCGGGACAGCCGTCCTATAGGGCGACTCGGTGTCGATGCTTGCACTCCGCAACGCCGGACGGCCATTCGAACCGCAATACCTACTACAACCGTTATCTGCCCGATTCCGGACGGTGTCACACCTATTCCTTCTCCGACAGCGGTCGCAGGCCCATCGGATTGCCGGTCATGAACCCGCCGCCTGCCGCGATGGCCTGCACAAACGGTGCTATGAGGTCGACGAGCCGTTCCGTGTCGACCGGACCGAGCTCGTCCCACGGCGCCAGCGATCCGCGATCGGTGCGCTCCTCCACCCAGCGACGAAGCTCACTACCCGACGGGGTCAGGGTGGCGTCGTCGGCAAGCAAGCCGCGCCCGTGCAGACGCGCCGCCGCAGCCGCCCATTCCTCCTCGGACCAGGCACGCGAGGTACGCAACCGATCGGGTTCGACGTTGCCTTCCGCAGCAAACATGACGAGTGTTTCGCACGGATCCAGCTCCGCGGTGACGAGCGCGGCGATATGCGCGTCGCCGCGGGATTCGCGCAGCAGCGTCTGGGCCTGCCACAGCGCAAGGTGTGGTTCCGCGGGGGTGGGAAGCGCGGCGTTGGCAGCAGCCAACGGTCGGCCTGCGGTCTGAGCCCCAGCGCTGGCCCGGCCCGCCAGTTCGGCAGCCTCGGCAAGCTCCGCCGATTCGATCACCTCGTCACCGAGAAACCGACGCAATGCGCCGTCCACACCGCGCAGACGCGCCTCGACGAACTGCTCCGGCGTCGCGATCTGCCACACGTCGGGAACCGCCCGCGCGGCGCGCGACGGGTGGAAGTTGTAGAAGGTTGCCGTGACGACCTCGGACGTCACGGGTCCGAGCGGCGCAGCCCGAAAGCCGAAGTAGCCCATCCACCAGCCCTTGCAGCCGAGCGCATCGGAGGCGGCTTTCGATTCGGGCGCAAAGTAGGTCACGGCATGAAACGGCTCCAGCGCCCGCCACATCTTTCTGGCGAGCGCTGGACCTGGCAAATCGTTGCGCGGAGACATGGTCCCCACGGTATAACTCGCGGAAACTACGCCGCGTCGCGCAACCAGTTGCGCATCCACCTCGTCGCCGACGTACCCGAACCGTCGACGCTGTAATTGCGGTAGTCGGTGTGGACCTGCGAGCGGTAGAACTGCTCGAGCTGCTCGGCGCGCTTCTCGTTGGCCGGATCGCTCAGCTGGCTCTGCAGCAGCGGAATGCCGCCCGACAACATCAGATCGTTGAAGATCGCGAGCGCTTCCTGCGTGTAGCGCGAGAACTGCGCTGGGCTCGGGTCCGACGACTGCGCGAGGAAACCGGCGAAGCGGGTGACGAAATCGTCCTTGGGGGTCGAGCAGTACAGATCGCCGATCGCGCAGATCGTGCGAGTCTGCGAGCTTGACAGACCGAAGCCGCCGATGCGGGGTCCGCCTGCGCCGTTACCCGGAACGAACGGACCGACCAGTGCGTCGGACTCGGACCGACGAGGGTCGGAGATCAAGCCGACGGCAGCGAGTTTCGTCGGCGGAATCACGCCTAGACCGGTACCGATCTCGGCTGCGAGGTCACCCGCGGCGTCGGCACCCTGGCTGTAGCCGAGGAGGGCAATTCGGGTGTTGCCACACCGCTGAGCCATCGCTTGAATGAGGCCACGGCCGTTGTCGGTCGCCTGCTTCTTGGAGCGTCCGTACACCTCGGACTCCCACGGGAAGGCCGTCGCCGCGTAGCTGACGTAGTCGACCTGGACGTTCGACGGCAATCCGTCGGTTGCGTCGGAGAGCATTCCCGGACCGGGCGCCCTACCGGTCGTGGTCTCCCACGTTCCCGGAATGGCGACGACGTACAGGCTCGGGCAGGCCGGATCGGCTTGTGCGACAGCACCTCCCACAACACCACCTGCGACGACGCCGGAGGCGGCGACAACCGCACCCAACAGTGCTGCAATGATTTTCGAACGCATCTTTCCTAGCTCCCCGGAGTCCAGTACCTATTTCGTGATGACGGCGCCGATGCTGTCATGTTCGGATGTCGAATCGATGCACGATCGGTAAACGAAAGTTACCCGGTCTCACGAGATCGCGCCAAGCCCACCAGGTTCTAGGTGATCGAGGCCACCAAAGTCTGCAGGTGAACGGCGATCTGCTCGGCGGTCCAGCCGTGTGCCTCCGCGATGCCACGAGCAATCGTGTCGAGGTAGGCGGGCGCTGGCTCGGTGCAGACAACCGCCGACCTGCCGACCGAACTCGTGAACGTAAGCAGTGGGACTCCGTCGTGGGTGCCGAGGTCGAGCAGCTTGTCGTACACGGGAGGTTCCTGGGCGTGGACATCGTCGAACTGTTGGCTCGTCAGTAAGTACGCGCGCGCAGGCGTCCGACCGTCGAGCGTCGGGTCGTAGTACGCCCGACCCCCACCCCAGGTCTGGGATTCCCCAGCGAAGAAGACGGTGCCTGGCAACGTCAGCGGCATGCTCGCTTGCGGCGCACTGCGGTCGCGAGCTCCGGGGTGCGACAGCAAACCGCCTGGCGGGCAACCTCCTTCGAGGTAACACGCCAGGCGATCGGCACACATATTCGAACCGTAGGACACGTACCAGACGCAGTGCCGCGCCGCGGCTCGTGCGTCCTTTACGAGGGCCCTACCTCCGAAAAGACTCACGAGCGGCGGAGCCGCCTCTACCGCTGTGGAGCTGCGGTCGGGAGGATCGGCGACGGCAGAGCCGTCTCGCCGCACAGGAACTTGTCGACCGCTGCCGCGCACGCGCGACCTTCGGCGATAGCCCAGACGATCAACGACTGGCCACGTCCCATGTCGCCGGCAACGAAGACGCCGTCGACGGTGGTCGCCCACTCCTTGGTTCGCGCCACGTTGCCACGGTCGGTGTACTCGACACCGAGGCCGTCGAGCAGCCCCGGCTTCTCGGGACCGACGAAGCCCATCGCAAGCAGGACCAGATCGGCTTCGAGTGTGAAATCGGAGCCTTCGACCTTCTCGAAACGACCCGAGACCATCTTGACCTCGTGCGCCTGCAGGCCCGTGACCTTGCCGTTCTCGCCGACGAACTGCTCGGTGTTGACGGAGAACACCCGCTCGCCGCCCTCTTCGTGTGCCGAGGACACCCGGTACATGAGGGGGTAGGTCGGCCACGGCGTCTGGTCGGCACGCTCTTCCGGCGGGCGCGGCATGATCTCGAACTGATGCACGCTCGCAGCACCCTGACGGTGCGACGTTCCGAGGCAGTCGGCACCGGTGTCGCCGCCGCCGATGATGACGACCTTCTTGCCGCGCGCATGCAGTGGCGGCAGACCGTCTTCGTCGGTGACGTCGTCGCCGAGCTGAACACGATTGGCCCACGGCAGGAATTCCATCGCCTGATGGATGCCGTCGAGATCACGGCCGGGGATCGGCAGATCACGTGCGGCGGTCGCGCCACCAGCGAGGACAACCGCGTCGAACTGCGTCTGCAGGTCGGCTGCGGTGATGTCGACACCAACGTCGACGCCTGCCTTGAAGATGGTGCCCTCGGCTTCCATCTGGGCTAGGCGGCGATCGATGTGGCGCTTCTCCATCTTGAACTCGGGGATGCCGTAGCGCAGCAGACCACCGATGCGGTCGGCCCGCTCGAACACCGTCACCGTGTGTCCGGCACGCGTAAGCTGCTGTGCCGCAGCAAGTCCCGCAGGACCGGACCCGACGACCGCGATCTTCTTACCGGTCAGTCGTGTCGGGTAGACGGGCTGGACCCAACCCTCGTCGAAGGCGCGATCGATGATCTCGACCTCGACCTGCTTGATGGTGACCGGATCCTGGTTGATACCGAGAACGCAGGACGACTCGCACGGCGCCGGACACAACCGACCCGTGAACTCCGGGAAGTTGTTGGTTGCGTGCAAGCGGTCGATCGATTCGCGCCACCGGTCCTTGAAGACAAGGTCGTTCCACTCGGGAATGAGGTTTCCGAGCGGGCAACCGTTGTGGCAGAACGGAATACCGCAGTCCATGCAGCGGCTCGCCTGCGTGCGCAGGGTGTCGGTGGAGAAGTCTTCGTAGACTTCCTTCCAGTCCAAGAGCCGCAGTTCGACAGGCCGACGAACGGGTGTCTCACGGACGGTGTGCTTCAAAAATCCGCTGGGATCACCCACGAGCTGCCTCCATTATCGCTTCGTCTACGTCCTTGCCGTTCTTCTTGGCTTCGGAGATAGCGAGCAGTACCTTCTTGTAGTCGCGCGGCATCACCTTGACGAAGTGGTTCACCTGCTGCGACCAATCGGCCAGAATGCGTTCCGCCACAGCCGAACCCGTCTCGTCACGATGACGGACGACGATGTCGTGCAGCCAGGTGAAGTCGTCACCTGACAGTTCGTCGAGGTCGACCAGCTCCGAGTTCAGGTTCGCCTCGAAAGTCGACTTCGGGTCGTAGATGTAGGCGACGCCACCGGACATGCCGGCACCGAAGTTACGTCCGGTCTCGCCGAGGATGACGACCTTGCCGCCGGTCATGTACTCGCACGCGTGGTCACCGACACCTTCGACGACCGCAGTCGCTCCCGAGTTGCGAACGGCGAACCGCTCGCCTGCGACACCGCGGATGAGGGCTTCACCGTTGGTTGCGCCGAACAGGATGACGTTGCCCGCGATGATGTTGTCCTCGGCGACGAACTCCGGCGGCGCGAACTTCGATGGCCGCACCACCAGGTGGCCGCCCGAAAGTCCCTTGCCGACATAGTCGTTCGCATCGCCGTACACCCGCAGGGTCATGCCGTTCGGCACGAATGCGCCGAAGCTGTTGCCTGCGGACCCGGTGAACGTGATGTCGATCGTGTCGTCGGGGAGTCCGGCGCCACCGTATGCCTTGGTCACCTCGTGGCCGAGCATGGTGCCGACGGTCCGGTTGACGTTGGTGATCTTCGACTCGAAGACCACCTTCTCACCACGATCGAGGGCAACCCTGCTCTGGACGATGAGCTGCTGATCGAGTGCCTTGTCGAGACCGTGATCCTGCGTACCCGTGTTGTACAGGTTCTGGTTCATAAACGCGGTTTCGACGTTTTCGAGGATCGGCGACAAATCGAGCTTCGACGCCTTCCAGTGCTCCTTGGCCTTGGTGAGGTCGAGCAACTCGACCTGACCGACGGCTTCGTTGAGCGTCCGGAAGCCGAACTCCGCGAGGAATTCGCGCACCTCTTCGGCGATGAACATGAAGAAGTTCTCGACGAATTCGGGCTTGCCCGCGAAACGCTTGCGCAACACCGGGTTCTGCGTCGCAACACCGACCGGGCACGTGTCGAGATGACACACACGCATCATGATGCAGCCACTGACGACGAGCGGAGCGGTCGCGAAACCGAACTCCTCGCCACCGAGCAGTGCGGCGACCATGACGTCGCGACCGGTCTTGAGCTGACCGTCGACCTGCACGACGATCCGGTCACGAAGACCGTTGAGCAGCAGCGTCTGCTGGGTCTCGGCGAGGCCGAGCTCCCACGGTGCGCCGGCGTGCTTCATCGAGGTCAACGGCGTTGCACCGGTACCGCCGTCGTGGCCGGAGATCAGGACGACGTCCGCGTGTGCCTTGGAGACACCCGCGGCGACAGTGCCGACCCCGACCTCGGACACGAGTTTCACGTGAATCCGTGCACCGGGGTTGGCGTTCTTCAGATCGTGGATCAGCTGAGCGAGATCCTCGATGGAGTAGATGTCGTGGTGCGGCGGCGGCGAGATCAGACCGACGCCGGGTGTGGAGTGCCTGACCTCGGCGACCCACGGGTACACCTTGTGCGCTGGCAGCTGGCCACCCTCGCCGGGCTTGGCACCCTGGGCCATCTTGATCTGGATGTCCGTGCAGTTGGTCAGGTAGTGCGACGTGACACCGAAGCGTCCCGACGCGACCTGCTTGATCGCACTGCGTCGCCAATCGCCGTTCTCGTCGGGTTCGAAGCGCGACACACTTTCGCCGCCCTCACCGGAGTTCGAACGACCGCCGAGGCGGTTCATCGCGATGGCGAGCGTCTCGTGCGCTTCGGCCGAGATCGAGCCGTAGCTCATCGCACCCGTCGAGAAGCGTTTGACGATATCCGACGCAGGCTCGACTTCCTCGATCGGAATCGACTCGCGGGTCTCGGTCTTGAACCGGAACAACCCACGCAGAGACGCCAACTGCTCCGACTGATCGTCGACGAGCTGGGTGTACTCCTTGAAGATCTGGTACTGCCCGGTGCGGGTCGCGTGCTGCAGCTTGAACACCGTGTCCGGGTTGAACAGGTGGTATTCGCCCTCACGACGCCACTGGTAGTCGCCACCGGTCTCGAGCTCGCGATGCGCGCGTTCCTGCCGGTTCTCCAGGAACGCCGTCGCATGCCTTGCCGCAATATCGGTGGCGATCTCGTCGAGACCGATGCCGCCGAGATGGCTGCGGAGTCCGACGAAGTACTCGTCCACAAGTTCCTGCGACAGGCCGATGACCTGGAACAGCTGTGCACCCGTGTACGACGCGACGGTGGAGATGCCCATCTTGGACATCACCTTCAGCACACCCTTGCCTGCGGCCTTGATGTAGTTGTTCACAGCGGTCTGGAAGTCGATGCCGGTGAGAGCACCACGCTCCACCATGTCTTCGACCGATTCGAACGCCATGTACGGGTTGATCGCCGCAGCACCGAAACCGACCAGCGTCGCCATATGGTGCACCTCGCGGGCGTCACCGGCCTCGATGATCAGACCGACCTTGGTGCGGGTCCGCTCACGAACGAGATGGTGATGGACAGCAGAGGTAAGCAGCAGCGACGGGATCGGCGCCAACTTCTCGTTCGACTCACGGTCCGAGAGCACGATGATGCGCGCGCCACCGTCGATCGCTGCAGAAACCTGAGCACGAATCGCCTCGAGGGAAGCGCGGAGCCCGTCGCCACCTTCGGCGACCGGGTACAGCCCGCGGACGACAACCGAGCGCAGACCTTCCTGAGTTCCGTCGTCGTTGATGTGGACCAGCTTCGACAGGTCGTCGTTGTGCAGGATCGGCTGCGGAAGCACGATCTGCTGACACGCCTCGGGTCCCGGGTTGAGCAGGTCGCCCTCGGGTCCGATCGTGCCGCCGAGGCTGGTGACGACCTCTTCGCGGATCGCATCGAGCGGCGGGTTGGTGACCTGGGCGAACAACTGCTGGAAGTAGTCGAACAGCAGCCTCGGCCGCGTCGACAGAACTGCAACGGGAGTGTCGGTGCCCATCGAGCCGATTGCTTCGGCACCGGTCTTGGCCATCGGCGAGACCAGCAGGTTCAGTTCTTCGTTGGTGTAGCCGAAGATCTGCTGGCGGATCAGCACGCGGTCGTGCGACATGTGCACGTGCGGACGATCGGGCAGGTCGGCGAGTTCGGTCAGACCCTCGTCGAGCCACTGCTGATACGGCTGCTCCGATGCAAGCTGGGCTTTGATCTCGTCGTCGCTGACGATCCGGCCCTGCTCGGTGTCCACGAGGAACATACGACCGGGCTGCAGCCGGACCTTCTTGATCACCTTCGCGGGATCGATGTCGAGAACGCCGACCTCGGACGCCATGACGACGAGTCCGTCGTCGGTGACCCAGATGCGGCTCGGGCGCAGACCGTTGCGGTCGAGCACAGCGCCGACGAGGGTGCCGTCGGTGAAGCAGACCGATGCTGGTCCGTCCCACGGCTCCATCAGCGAGGAGTGGTACTTGTAGAACGCGCGACGAGCCGGGTCCATGCTTTCGTGACGTTCCCACGCTTCGGGGATCATCATCAGGACCGCGTGCGGCAAGCTGCGCCCGCCGAGGTGCAGCAGTTCGAGCACCTCGTCGAAGCGGGCGGTATCACTGGCGCCCGGAGTGCAGACGGGAAAGATCTTCTCGAGCGAGTCCTCGCCGAACACACTGGTCTCGATGAGCGCCTCGCGGGCACGCATCCAGTTCTCGTTGCCGGTGACGGTGTTGATTTCGCCGTTGTGGGCGACACGGCGGAACGGGTGCGCCAGCGGCCACGACGGGAACGTGTTGGTGGAGAAGCGCGAGTGGACCAGGCCCAATGCACTTTCGAGCCGGTCGTCCTGCAGATCCAGGTAGAACGCCTTCAGCTGCGGCGTGGTCAACATGCCCTTGTAGACGAAGGTGCGTCCGGACAGGCTCGGGAAGTAGACGGTCTCGCTGCCGGTGGCACCACGGCCTGCACCGTCGGTACCGAGTTCGTGTTCGGCACGCTTACGGATGACGTAGGCACGACGTTCGAGTTCCATGCCGGTGACAGGGGTGCGCGAACCTGGCTTGGGGCCGATGAAGACCTGCCGGAACGTCGGCATCGCATCGCGGGCAAGGGCGCCGAGTGAGGATTCGTCGGTCGGCACTTCGCGCCAGCCGAGGACAGCCAGGCCTTCTTCGACGACGATCTGCTCGACACCGATAGCGGCCTTGGCCGCTTCTGCACGGGCCTGCGGCAAGAACGCGATACCCGTTGCGTAGGAACCTTCCGGCGGCAGCTCGAAGTCGAGGATCGCTCGGAAGAACGTATCGGGGACCTGCAGCAGAATTCCTGCACCGTCACCGGTATTGGGCTCTGCGCCAGCTGCGCCACGGTGCTCGAGGTTGACCAGGGCCGTGATGGCCTTGTCGACGATGTCTCGGCTGCGCCGTCCGTGCATATCGACGACAAACGCGACACCACACGAATCGTGCTCGTTCGCCGGGTCGTAGAGGCCTTGACGGCCTGGAGGTTGCTTCATACCTAGCCTTCGTATGGCATCGACGACCAGCGGCTCTGATGGTCATCCCAGTGCAGTTATGGCCCTGAGTTCTTCACGCAGGGGCAATGCGGGGTGTCGACACGCGTCACGCGTTCGACACCTCCGATCAGCTTTCGGCCGCTCGGATGCCGGACTACCTGATTCCGGCGTAAGAGGAAACGATAAGTCAGAACAGGGGCCCAGTACCAACTTAGGGCCGCCTTATTACCCGCGCGAGCTGGGGCTACTCGACGCGAGATCGCATTTTGTGCGACCCACGGGCAAGTGTAATGCGCTGTTGTCCCCGCTTCTTACCGTGACTTCGTTAACAAGGACGTCGCGAGGTCGGAGATCAACGGTCGTGGGTCGAAATCCGGCGCAGGCATCGTCAATTGATGGAGGATCGCACCTTCCAGGTAATCCATCAAGATCAGAGCGTGCGCCGCCGGGTCGTCGGACAACTCGACGAGCAGTCCTTCCACCCACTCGACCAGGGTTCGGCGGGCCGTGCGGAACGGCGCTTGCATCGATTCGGTCGTCGCGGATTCGAGCATCAGGGTGTACCGCGCTGTCGTCCGGATTCTGTCCGCACCGACGGAATGCAGTGCCCACGCCGTCGTGGCGTCGATCAACTCGTCGATCGATTGTGGCGTCGGTAACCGACTCAGGCGTTCCCAATCGAGTTTGTCCCGCACGACGAGGCGATCGACCACCCCGACGAGGAGCGCCTCGCGCGTGCGGAAGTAATTGGAAGAGGTTCCAGTCGGGACGCCGGCAACGTCGTCGACACCACGATGGGTCAGTCCTTTACTTCCTCGTGTGCCGAGGACTTCGATCGCTGCGTCGAGGACGATCTCGCGCTTTGTTGCCATATCCGAATACTACATAAGTAGTAGGAACGTAACGACGACGGTGACCACCGACGACGCCTAAGGTGAGCACGGTGAACGATCGCCCCCACACGGCCGGTCGGCCCGCGACCTGGCGCGGAGTCGCGTTGGCGATCGTGATTTTGTTGATTGCCGCGACTGTCGCGGCGACCTGGCAGGCACGGCAGCAGATCCGTGCAGCCCAGGATTCCCGTCTCGCCTACGAGGCGACCCGAATCGACGACGCCCTGGAACAGCGGATGCGTGCGTACTCGCAGATCCTGTTGGGTGGACGCGCACTGTTCCTCGGTTCGCAATCGGTCGAACTCGGCGAGTGGGTGTCCAACGTCGCAGCGCTCAACCTGTCCGAGCGCTATCCGGGCGTCAAATCGCTGTCGTTCGCCCCTGCTGTGCCAGCAGACCGACTCGACGCTTTCGTCGCCGACGTTCGACGCAAGCCTGTGCCGCCCGAGTTTCCCGAGCCGAAGGTGTTCACCGAGTTCACGCCGCGCTCGCCGACCGGCATTCCGTCGTCGCCGCCGGTGCACTCGCCAATTCTGTATGTGGCACCGATGACACCGGAAAACGTTCGGGTTGTCGGCGTCGACATGATGCAAGACCCGACGCGCCGCGCTGCGATGGAAAAGGCCGCCTCCACCAACAGGACGACGCTCACCCCCAAGTTGCGGCTGGCCGGAGAGGTGGACGAGTCCGCCGGTTTCATCGTCTATCTCGCGGTCAAGCGGAAGGGCGAGCTGCTCGGCTGGCTCACCGCCGCCTTCCGGGCCGAGGAATTTATGGGCGGACTTCTCGGCGACGCGCGGCCGCCCATCGATTTCGACATCAGGGACGACTCGGGCGAATTGCTCTATTCCACCGCAGGTATCTACGCCGACGGCGCACCCCGCCCGTTGCCCGACTCCGACGGTCGGCCGTCCCTCACAAGGGCGCCGAACCTGTCCGGGTATCCATGGACGGTTCGGTACGTAGCCTCTCCCACGTTTGCGACGACCGCGGACAAAGTGACGCCATGGGCGACGGCAATCGCGGGTGGCCTCGTCACTCTGCTTGTCCTCGCGGTCACACTCACCGGCGCTGGTTGGCGCCGCGAAGCTCTTCGTCTCGCGTCGCAGACCGAGGCTCTGCAGAAGTCGGAAGCTGCCGTTCGGCACCTTGCCACACACGATCCGCTGACCGGGCTGCCGAACAGAATGCTGTTTCTCGAACGCCTCGAGTCCGCGCTGCAATCGATAGAGCCCACTGCCGGATTCACGCTTGCATACGTTGATATCGACGGGTTCAAGGCTGTCAACGACACGTACGGCCACCGCGCGGGCGACGAGTTGCTGCAGGCGATCGCCGGACGTCTGCTTTCGCGGGTCCGTGACACCGATACCGTCGCGCGGATCGGCGGCGACGAGTTCGCGATTCTCATCGTCGACGACAAGTCTGGCGGCGATGCTGCGGACATTGCCGGCGATATAGGCAACGACGTCGTGGCTCGGCTCGGCGAGCCGTACGCCCTGGAAGCGATCGAGGATGGCACGACCGTGTCGATAGGTGCGAGCGTCGGTATGGCGTTGTATCCGTGCGACGGAAGCGTCGGCGACGACCTCGTCCATGCGGCCGATTCTGCGATGCTGCGAGCCAAACGGTCCGGCCGAGGACGCGCAGCCCTGGCAGGTTCGGAGCAGTTGCCGAGCTCACTCTGACACCGCACTACAGACGATGCACTACATCGGTAGTGTTTTCACTACAAAAGTAGTAGCTTGGTCTGCATGACCAGATCAGCAGCAATCATCGGCGGCGGCATCGGCGGACTCGCCACCGCCAACTACCTCCACCAGCACGGCTGGACCGTCGACGTCTTCGAACGCGCCGACGCACTACCGACGACGGGAACCGCTCTCGGCATGTGGCCGGGCGCACTGACCGCACTCGATGCCATCGGGCACGGAGACGCCGTCCGCTCGATCGGAAGCCGGCAACAGCACGGCGAGTTCCAGCGCCCGGACGGTTCCGTCATCGCCAACATCACCACCAGCGAAGGCACGTCGGTACTGATATCCCGACCACCGCTGCTCGCCACCCTGGCGAGCGGCCTCCCTGATGGGGTCGTGAAGTTCTCCACCACGATCGAGTCCGTCGCCGACCTCGGTGGGTACGACGTGATCGTCGGAGCGGACGGAGTGAACAGCCGCGTCCGGACCGCGGTCGTCGGGAGCCGCGTAGATCCGATCTACGTCGGCGTCAGCGCACTGGTCGGTCGGGCCCCGGGCACGACGGATACGGTCGCCGAAACCTGGGGTGAAGGCAAGATCTTCGGCGTCACGCCACGCGACGGCGACCTGACGAACTGGTTCGCCGCATACAGAGAGGATCCCGACGTTGAACCGCCGGCGGAACCTCTCGAATTTCTCCGGGAGTATTTCGGCCATTGGCACGCCGAGGTCACGGACACCCTCGACCGTATCGACGCGACGTCGATCATTCACTACCGGATCAAGCGGATGCCGAAACTGCGGTCCTACTTCAGCGGGAACACAGTGCTCGTCGGCGATGCAGCCCACGCGATGCCGCCCAACCTCGGCCGCGGTGCCTGCGAAACGCTGATCGACTCCATCGCACTCGGGCGCGCACTCGACGAGCATGGCGTCGAGAAGGGTCTGCGGCGGTACGACTCGGAGCGACGTAAAGCGACCCAGAAACTGGTGACGGGCGCGACGTTGATGAATCACGTCGCCATGAGCACCCGCTTCACCGGGGCACGCGACGTAGCGCTGCGGATAGCGACGCGGTTTGCATGAGGCGCCGAAATTCAGCACGCAGACAACCTCCAGCATGCGCCAAGTAGGTGTTTACGCGCACTAACAGGCACTGTGAAGCTGCCCACAAGACAGTTCGATGACTTCTGCCTCGGGATTGCACCTGTCACCCTGATGAGACAGCAGACGATGATTCGGAGTCACGAATGAGCAGACACAAGGCAACGCCCGAGCCTGGCTCGACAGTGCTCGGCAACTCGCTGACCTGGCTCGGAGGCGGACACGTCGACAGCTCTAGCAGCGCACACGAGCGGTCGTCGTACGAGGTCGCAGGCTTGGTCGTCGTACTCAACGCGCTTCTCGCCTGGCTCGTGTCCACAGTCGCGGTCGCCGCATCGACAACCGTTTCCGTCTTCGCGATCATCCCTTTCACCCTCGTTGTCGGACTGCTGGTCGGCGCACTGGCACGATCGCTCGCCAGCGGTCGCCAGACTCGGATGGTCGGCCTGATCGGCCGCGGCGTCGTCGCGCTTTTTATCGGCGTGATCCTCGGCGAACTCGCAGCTATCGCGATTTTCGGCGGTGCGGTCGACCGTGAACTCGACCAGCAAGCCGTCGAACGAACCGCAACTGCTCCTGCGGTCGTGCAGTCCGCTGCCGCGCTCGACCAACTTCGCGACGAACGTCGCAACTTGGACAGCAACGTCGATGCCGCCCGCAGCTACATGAACGAGGCGTACGTCCGAGCGCAGTGTGAATTCAATCCCGCGCCGACCTGCCCACCCGGCATCACCGGAGTCCCCGGCGTAGGCCCTGAGACGCGCACCGCCAACGAAATCTTCGTCGATGCCCGCGATGCGCTCGCGCTGGCCGAATCCAATCGCGATCGTCAGGCCTCGTCGCTCGACACCGAAATCGCACAGAACGAGACAGCACTCTCTGCCGCCAAGGCTGCTGCGCCGTCCGACGTCGATCGCGGACTCAGCGGCCGGTGGACGGCGATGCACGACTACACCGCCGCCAACGTGGGCGCATTGCTTCTTCGCCTGCTGACCATCGCGTTCTTCGCGATCATGACGCTGCTCCCCCTGATCCTGAAGCTGTGGCGCGGTGAGACGACGCTCGACCGTCATTCCGCGGCCGACGAGGTTCGCCATCGCGCTGAACTCGAAGCCGACACCGAGATCGCCCTCAAACGTGCGGCGGTCCGCGCCGAGGCCGAAAAGCTCTGGGCAGAACAGAAATTGACGTCGGCACGGTTCGCGGCCGAGGCCGAGACCGCCATCGAGCGCGAACAACAGCGCCGCCGCGTCGCCGCCGTGTACGACGATCAGCTCGACGCGCCGTACTCACGCAACGCACCACTGCCCTCGGCGTTCGATCGTCCGCTCGCGGCACTGCCCGTCGGCACGCCGATCGCGGACAGCATCGAGGCCGAGCTTGCCGAAGAGTCCGCGGCCGCCGCGCCTCTCGACTACGTACCCGGACGCGAACCTGTCCGAAATCTGCCTGCGGTGCTACCCCCAGCAAAGCTGGAGCCGAAGCGCGCCGAACCCGCGAAGCCGCCGTCGGTCGGCCTGCCGAGCTTCAACCCGATTCCCGACATCACGCGTGCCGTCACCGGCATCGTCAAACCGTTCGTTCCGCCGGTGCTCTCACGGACGTTGTCGACCGCGAACCGCATCCGCACGTCGCGATCGGTATTCGAGGAGTTCGAAGAGATCAAGTTCTCGTTCTCCCGCAAGCGCACTGTCACGATGGACGAGCAACAGCCCGAGCCGGAGCCCCAGCAGCTCTACTCGGAGGCGTCCGAACAGGTCGCCGCCCAGACGAGCACGGCGCTTCCTCGCATCGTGACCCATCGAGTCGAGCAGCCTCGTCAGGACGCGCGCTACGGGATCGGACAGCGTTCCTGGGATGCCGACCCGCTCGACGCCGGCTACCCGGAGGACTTCTCCCGATCCCTGAGCGGGCGGGACGGCGGTCGCCACCGCGAGCTCGTCGAGCGTGAAGGTCCGGCGGCACTCGACGAACGTGAGGGTCCGCGCGAGTTGCATTGATCGACAGACATTTCGAGCCCGGTGGAGAAGTTTCCACCGGGCTCGATTTGTTTGGCCAGTCGGATTTACACGTGATGAACCGCAACTATCGCAGTTCAAGTGACCGAGTAGGCAAGTTTGGTGCGCCGGCGAGGTCTGGACCGAGGAGAGTAACGGCGAAGCCGGAGCGACGAGGGAAGACGTCGCCGAGAGGCGCACCAAGCCCCGACCGAGCGAAGGCGAGGTCCAATGTCTTTGCCGCGAAGGCGAGGTCAATTCAACTCTGCGGCAGCTTCGCACTCCCCTTCTTGGCGGGCTTGGCCGAAGGCGGCGGAACCATCGGGCCGATGTCGCCGTCGGGTGCGTCGTCGAGATCGACCATGACGGGTGCGTGGTCGCTCGGGCCGGTTCCCTTGCGTGCCAGCCGGTCCACCCAGGCAGCTTTGACCCGGTCTGCCACGGCGCCGGAGGCCAACTGCAGGTCGATCCGCATACCCAGGTCTTTGTGGAACATGCCTGCGCGGTAGTCCCAGTAGGTGAAGACGCGTTCGTTCGGCCAGCGTTCCCTGACGACGTCGCGTAGGCCGAGGGCGTGCAGGTCGGCGAGAGCTTGCCGCTCGGGTGCGGTGACATGGGTTTGGCCGACGTAGGCCTCGGGATCGAAGAGGTCGGCGTCGGCAGGCGCGATGTTGATGTCACCACACACCATGACGTCCGTCGGTCCCTTTTCGACGACGTCACGCAGGGTCGCGAGCCAGGCGAGTTTGTATTTGTAGTGGTCCGAATCGGGGGTCCGGCCGTTGGGAACGTAGAGAGAGTGCACTCGGACGCCGCCGCACGTTGCGGAGACGGCGCGCGCCTCGGGGTGCGGAAAGCCGGGCGCTCCCGGCAGCCCGACCACTACGTCGTCGAGTCCGACCTTCGACAGGATCGCAACACCGTTCCACTGCAGTTCGCCGTTGAGCGCGAATTCGTAGCCTCGACCTGCGAGTTCGTCGCCGAGCAGCGCCGTGAACGCGTCGTCGGCAAGTTTCGTTTCCTGCAGACACACGACGTCGGGTTTGCGTTGATCGAGCCACGGGAGCAGGCGGGGGACGCGCTGTTTGACCGAGTTCACATTCCAGGTAGCAATTCGCACAGCCTCAACGGTAGTGGGAAGTTTTCGGCCGGCAAGATCGTTAGCACTGCATACAACAGGCGGACCCGCTTGGTTTCTGGGATCATCACGTCGGAAGAAAGGGGGTCGGGATGTCGAACACGATGTTCACGAAGTTTGTCGCGCTCGGCGATTCGTTCACCGAGGGCGTCGGCGATCTGTCGCCGGACAGTCCGAACGGGGTGCTCGGCTGGGCCGACCGGACTGCCTACGAACTAGCGCGCACGATGCCGGACCTCGGCTACGCGAACCTCGCTATTCGTGGGCACGTCTTGGCCCAGGTCATCGACGCGCAGTTGGAACCGGCGTTGGCCATGCAGCCCGACCTGGTCGCCATTTCTGCCGGCGGCAACGACATCCTGCGCCCTAGCGTCGACCTCGATTCGTTGATGGAGCGTTACGACTCGACGATCGCGCAGCTTGCCGGCACGGGCGCTCGGGTCATCGTCTTCACGACCTTCGACGGTTCTTTCGATGCGCTGTACAAGCGGCTGCGGGGTCGCGCGGCGACGTACAACGAATACCTGCGTGGAATCGCGGACGACCACGGTGCCGAGATCGTCGATTTCTGGCGGATGAAGGATTTTTCGGATCGTCGAATGTGGTCCGCGGATCGGTTGCACCTCAACGAGATCGGTCATACCCGGATGGCGGCCGAGGTGCTCGACGTGATCGGTGTTCCGCACGCGCTGCGTCCGCCACCTTTTCCACCTCCCTCCGAACGGACTCGCGGCGAGATCCGCCGCGAGGATCTGGAGTGGACTCGCGACACGCTCATTCCTTGGATCGGGCGTCGGATCCGGGGGATCTCGACGGGCGACGGCTTGCCTGCGAAGTACGCGGACCTGTTCCCGGCGGCGCAGTTGCCGGTCGGACAACGCGAACTCCGAACCGAGCAGGCCACTGCGGCAGCTGGCTGAATCACGGTGTTGACGTAAGATCGGAATCGGTGTTCACTTCTTGGTGTGGCGTATAGACGTACCCCGGAAGTCCAGCGAAACCTGGATGCCAAACGTGATCGGCTGATCGAGTCCGCGATTGCGCTCGTTGCCGAACACGGCTACGGCGAATGCTCGATTGCGGCCGTCGCGCAACGGTCCGAGGTCGGCACGGGAACCGTCTACCGCCATTTCGCGAACAAGGGCGAACTTTTCGCCGAGGTGTTCCGCATCGTATGTAGCCGGGAAGTCGCGGCAGCAATCGCGGCCGGCACCGCGGCGCACGAAGTGCACGGAACCTACGTCTCGTCCGTCACCGCGTCGGTCGCCACCTTCGCCGAACGCGCGCTGCGGGCGCCGACCCTCGCCTATGCATTGCTGGCCGAACCGGTCGATCCACAGGTGGACGCAGAGCGGTTGCTGTTTCGCGAGTCGTACCGGAACGCGTTGGCAGTCGCCATCGACGCGGCCGTCGGCGCAGGCGAAATACCGCCGCAACCAGCGCAGATCACAGCAGCGTGCATCGTCGGCGCGATCGGTGAAGCGTTGATCCTTCCGCTCGCGATCGGCAATGCCGAACCAACGACTGTCGAGTCCTTTCTTACCTTCACCCTTCGTTCACTTGGGAGCCCACATGAAAGCAGCATCGAAAGCAACCCACGAGGTCTTCAATCAGGTTCCGCAGCTGATCGACTTCGACGCGGCTGACTACCCACCGCTCCTCGAGGCGTTCGCGCGGGAAGGCGCGCAGAACGCAGTCGAGGAGTTGCACAAGGTCGGCCGCCTGGCGGGTAGTGCTGAGGCGATCGAGTGGGGCGATCTCGCAGAGGCGCACCCGCCGATTCTGCGGACGCACGATCGCTACGGTCACCGCATCGACGAGGTCGCCTACGACCCGGCGTATCACCGCCTGATGACGACCGCGGTCGAACTCGGCTTGCACGGCGCCCCGTGGGCGGACCCGGATCCGAACGCGCACCTCATCCGCGCAGGCAAGATGGCCGTCTGGGGGCAGACCGATGCGGGGCACGGCTGTCCGATCTCGATGACCTACGCCGTCGTCCCAGCGCTACGGCACAACGCCGACCTCGCGTCGCAGTACGAGCCGCTGCTCACCAGTCGCGCCTATGATCCGAAACTTCGCGCGCCGCTGAGCAAGTCCGGCCTCATCGCCGGCATGTCGATGACGGAGAAGCAGGGCGGCTCGGACGTTCGCGCCGGGACGACTCGAGCGGTCCCGCAGTCCGACGGTAGTTACCTGATCACCGGACACAAGTGGTTCACATCCGCTCCGATGTCCGACGTCTTCCTCGTGCTCGCCCAAG
Source organism: Antrihabitans stalagmiti (assembly GCF_016482825.1). GTDB lineage: Bacteria > Actinomycetota > Actinomycetes > Mycobacteriales > Mycobacteriaceae > Antrihabitans > Antrihabitans stalagmiti. Next base: position 31,106 of record NZ_JAEMNV010000012.1, read on the forward strand.
CGCCCGGCGGCCTGTCGTGCTTCTTCCTCCCCCGGATCCTGCCCGACGGCACCCGCAACGCGATGTACCTGCAACGGCTCAAGGACAAGCTCGGCAATCACTCGAACGCGAGCAGCGAAGTCGAATACGACGAGGCTGTCGCATGGCTCGTCGGCGAGGAAGGCCGCGGAGTTCCGACGATCGTCGAGATGGTCAACATGACGCGGCTCGACTGCACGATCGCGTCCGCGACGTCGATGCGCGTCGGCACCGCGCAGGCCGCGCATCACGCGACGCATCGCAGCGCGTTCGGTGCAAACCTCGTCGACCAGCCACTTATGCGCAACGTGCTGGCCGATCTGGCGGTCGAAGCGGAGGCGTCGACGACGGTCGCGATGTGGCTCGCCGCGTTGACCGACCGCGCCGAATCGGGCGACAAGGACGCCGCGGCACTGCGCCGGATCTCGCTCGCCGTGAGCAAGTACTACGTCTGCAAACGCGGACCGATTCACGCGGCCGAGGCGCTCGAATGCCTCGGCGGCAACGGCTACGTCGAAGAATCGCGGATGCCGCGGCTCTACCGCGAGGCACCGCTGATGTCGGTCTGGGAGGGTTCGGGCAACGTCGCAGCGCTCGACACCCTGCGTGCGATGGCGAAGCAGCCGGAATCGTTGCAGGTTTTCCTCGACGAACTCGACAGCACGGCAGGTGTCGATGCCCGACTCGATGCCGCGGTCGCCGGCCTGAAGCAGTCGTTCTCCGACTTCGACACGATTCAATACCGTGCGCGACGCGTTGTCGGTGAGATGGCTCTTGCGCTGCAAGGGTCTCTGCTCGTTCGCTTCGGACATCCCGCTGTCGCGGATGCCTTCTGCGCGACGCGGCTCGGTGCCGATTGGGGCAGTGTGTTCGGCACCTTGCCGACCGGCATCGATGTCGCATCCATCATCGAGCGGGCGACCCCGAAGGTCGGGTCCTAGCCGGGACGTGCTTAGGCAAGCCTAAGGTAAACTTCACTCTCGTGAACCGATCAGTTGCGACGCGCCATCAGGACGTCTATTCGTTTCGACCAGGCGCGACGTGCGTGACGACTCCGCGAGCGGCAATCCTGCTCGCGCCGCCGCACAAGGAGAAGTTGCCGGGAGTGACGCCGGCCCAGCTGCAAGCCCTCAAGACGCTCAACCTCGGCCCAGCCACACTCGACGACCTCTCCCCGACCGGTGCCGATGCAGATGTCGACACCCTCGTCGGATCGCTCGCCGAGCGTGGTTGGCTCGCGATCACGGTCCGCTTCGACGGCACCGACCTCTATACGATCCGCCCTTTCGCAACACCGCCCGCTCGACCGGAGTTCGTCGAGGAAGAACGCACGCTGTCCAAATTCACGATCATGCGACGTGACAAGAACAACATCGTGGCCGAGAATCCACTGTCGTGGTGTGACATCGATATTCACGATCCGCGTGTGCTCGAAGTGGTATCGGGTCTCGCGTCGCCTGCGGAACCTGCTCTGCCCGACGATGTTTCGGCGCGCCTCGCGGCGGATCTGAAATGGGCACGGCATACCGTCGTCGACGCCGAGTCCGAGGACGACGAATTCGCCACCCGCAGTTGGAATGCCCACGAACTGTGGTTTCACCGTCGCAGCAATCTCAGCGAACGCATCCTTACGTGGGAGACATTCGGCCCGACCCGCTGGGCCGACGGTGAATTCCCACCACTGCCCGCTCGTAAGGACAACTACCCGGGTGACGCGATCGCGCTCGCTACTCCCGACATCGAGGACCTCCGCGCCGTCGACCCGAGCCTCACCGACGTCCTCGAGGACCGAGTTTCGTGCCGAGACTTCGACGATGCCGCACCGATCACGCTCGACCGACTCGGCGAACTACTGTTCAGGACGGTCCGCACCAAGAGCCTACGGACGGCTAAGGGAGTCGAATACCTTTCTCGCCCTTACCCTTCCGGCGGTGCCGTGCACGAACTCGAGTTCTACCCCGTTGTACGAAACGTCGCCGGTCTGGCGTCGGGGATGTATCACTACGATTCGTTCGATCACGTCCTTCGGCCCGTCGCCGACGACCAGGTGGTAGAACGGTTGCTCCGGACGTCGTCGCTGACGCTCTCGCAGGGTCAGTTGCCGCAGGTACTGATCGTTATCGCCGCCCGGTCGGGTCGCTTGATGTGGACCTACGAACAGGTTCCCTACGCGATCATCCTCAAGCACGTCGGCGTCGTGTTGCAGACGATCTACCTGGTCGCGACTGCGATGGGTCTCGGCGCGGTTGCACAGGGCTACGGCGACACAACAGCTTTCAACGATGCTGCCGGCGTTGACGAATTGGAAGAATGCAACGTCGGCAGCATCGTGATCGGCGCGCCGAAGCGCTAGATTCCGCGGCCCCCGTTGGCTGGAAAGACCGTCTTGTCCCACGTGATCGAGCCGTCCGCATCGGTGACGAACTGCCCGTCGCACGATCCGTCGAGCGCGGCGACGACTGCGTTCTGCACACGCTCGTCCGACGGTTCGACGATGTGCGCCAAGTTGGGGATCGGGGTGACGCGGCACTGTCCGCCGTCGAGCCGACCGTCCGCCATCTCCTCCGCACTGCGAATGGAGTAGTACTTCGCCGCGCCGGAAGTGTCGTCACCCTTGTTGAGGTCGGCCATGAACTGCGTGAACGGGCAACCGTCGAATCCGAAGCCGGGCAACTGCAGGCATCCGCCCGGCGTGCCGTATTGCGGTGACCCGATGGCGATGTAGTTGTCGACGATATCGGCGCCACCCAGGTTCTTGAGGTAGTTCCGCGAGTTGAGGCCGCCATAGCTGTGCGCGACGATCGACAGCGATTCGACCTCGACGCCTGCGGTCGCGCGGTCGGCCGCGGCCTTGATCTGCTGGCTTTCCTTCACGAGATCGAGCCCGCCCGTCGGCACCGGATACACGGTGTAGCCGAGCGCGGTGAGTTTGACGTCGAGGCCTTTGTACTGGTCGAGCGATGTCGTGCCGGGCACTGGCTCCTGGCCGGGGACGAGCAGCACAATTCGTTGACCCTCGGGCGCGGCGGTAGCGACGGGCGCAGCAAGTGCCGTTGCGCAACCGACGAAGGCGACCGTCAGGCAAGAAGTTAGTGCAGCCTTAGTAAACGTCATGGCGCGAACGATAGCGACTGCGGGCGCGACTTTCAATATGGACGAAACCGGCACCTGAACTGGTGTTTCAGCGGACGATAAGACGTCGGACAGGACGGAAACGGAAGCTTGATCGCACAACCCCCGACCTGACCGAAGCCTTCGACCCAAGAGGAACTCCCATGTCCACAATCCGAATCAGACTGCGTCCCGTCATCTTCGCTCTCGTCGCGCTCGCCGCCGCGCTGGCGTTGATCGGAACTGGAACCGCCGCCGCGCAGCCGACGCTCGACCGTATTCAGTTCGCTCCGGGCGCGAGCGGCGCGTCCGTCGCCGGCTCCATCGTGCGCGGCGACACCAACGCGTTCCTCGTCGAGGCATCCGTAGGTCAGACGATGACGATCGATATCGCCTCCGTCGAAGCCAACGCCGTGTTCGCGGTCTACAGCCCGAACGGCGACGAGTTGCGCTTCGAGCAGGTCAGCGCCACGATCGTGTTGCCTGCGTCCGGCGACTACCTGATCGATGTCGGATCGGTGCGCGGGAATACGACATACGAGCTGTACGTGACGATCACCTGATTTGCCCACGCGGTTCATCGCGGGCGCACCGATCGATTAAGATAGGCTGTCCTTAGTCCAGATCGAATCGGAGCTTCCCCGCGATGAACTTGGGTACAACACACGTCCTCAAACGTGAACTGGTCGATGTGCCCGCCGCTGTACGTGCTGCACCGGCACCGTGCGTGCCCACCTTCGCGGACCCATTCGCCCTTCGACTCGTCGACCCCGATACCGACGATCCCGAGCTGATCGCGTCCTGGATGTCGCGCCCGCATCTGGCGGAAACTTGGGAACAGCCCTGGTCGGCAGCGCAGTATCGCGTCGACAGCCAGGCGCGGTTGGCCGGAACCTACTCTCGCCCATGCATTCTCAGCTACGACGGCAACGAGATCGCGTACGTGGAGTTGTACCGCGCGGCAAAGGACGAATGCGGTGCCATCTACGACTCCGACCCGTGGGACATGGGTTTCCACATCGCGACCGCAGACACGACGTTACTCGGCAAAGGCATCGTGAGCGAGTGGATGGCCGTTCTCGCAGAACGGATCTGGGAGCTGGAACCCCTGTGCACCCGCATCGTCGTCGACCCCGACTACCGCAATACGCCCATGCGCAAGGCACTGGCCAAGCGTGGCTACGAGGATCTGGGCGAGTTCGATGTCCGCCCCGACCGCCGAATTGCGCTCTTCGCAAAATCGAGGCCGCTCCGCGGCTCGTGAGTCTTTTCGGTGGTTCCGCCCTCCGAAAGGACTCACGAGCGGCGTAGCCGCCTAGGCCCTGACGATGATCGTCCGGTTGTGCCAGCCGGTCGACCCACCGGGAATCGGCGGCGTCCGCTCTTCGGTCTGCGTATTGCCGTCGAGGTCGGTCGCACGAACCTCGATCACGTGGTTGCCGGCGGTCGCATCCCATTCATAGGTCCATTGGCGCCACGTGTCGATCGAGTACTCCGGCGCGAGAACTGCCTGCTGCCACTCCTGCTTGTCCACCCGGATCTCGACCTTCTCGATACCGCGGCGCTGGGCCCATGCCGTTCCCGCGACAACCACCCGACCGGCAGGGACGGGCGCGAGCGCGGCAGGGACGTCGATCCGAGACGCCGTCTTGATCGGCGCCTGCGCACCCCAACCTCGTTTCGTCCAGTACGCCTCGGCCTTGTCGAAGCGAGTCAACTCCCAGTCGACAACCCATTTCGTCGCCGACACGAAGCCGTACAGCCCGGGAACGACCTGGCGGACGGGGTAACCGTGCTCGAGGGGCAGCGGTTCTCCGTTCATCGAGACGGCAAGAATCGCGTCGCGGCCGTCGCGCAGTGCTGCAACGGGAGTTCCACTGGTCCACCCGTCGACACTGGTGGAGAGCAGCATGTCGGCCTCGGGGTCGACACCTGCCTCGTCCAGCAGATCCTTGATCGCATAACCGATCCAGGTCGCGTTGCCCGCGAGCGGACCGCCGACCTCGTTGGACACGCAGGTCAACGTGATCGTGCGCTCCATCGCGGTGCGAGCGACAAGATCGTCCCAGTTCAACGTGATCTCGCGGTCGACCATGCCGTGAATGCGCAGCTGCCAGTCGTCGCGGACCAGCTTGGGGACCTGCAATGCCGTGTCGATTCGATAAAACGTCTCGTTCGGGGTGAGGAAGGTCGTCGACCCGGGAACGTTGATATCGGTGCCCGCAGCGATCGGCTTTGCCTTGTCTTTCACCGACGGCAGCCGGAAATTGGCGCGGTCCGCGACGACGTCGGTCAGTCGTGCGCCGATGTAGCGCCCAGCGACACCGATTGCGACAGCAGCCGCCGCGATGCCGGTGCCGAGGACCAGGAACTTCCGGCGCGGCAGGCGGGACTCCGAAACCGGTTTCGAATCCGGGTCTTTCGGCGCAACCTGGGCAAGGGCGCCGATGAGGAGTCGGAGCACGAGTATTCCGAATACGACGCCGACGATGCTCGGGATCGCGAACGTCCAGTCCGACGTGATGCGTTGTTGCGACGCGTAGACGGCGACGAGTCCGAGCACGATCAACGCGACGCTGCCCAGCGGACGACGAGGTCGTTCGATCAGTCCGATCAACGCACCGATCAGCACCATCGCAATCGACATCCCGATGAACAGCGCGGGCTTGTCGTTGGTTCCGAAGGTCTCGATCGCGAATTCGCGCGCGAACTCCGGCGCCCGATCGACCGTCACGTTGCCGACTGCGAAGAACGGTGAACTGTTCGGATCGATGGGGACCGCCGCTAGTTCGCCGACCCCGAGCACGACGCCGGCTGCGATGATTCCCGAGAGCCCCCGGGCAACGATTCGTCGCCGTGGGCGGGTCTCTTCGACCTCTGGTGGCGCTTGCGTCGTCATCGGTCCCTCGGCGGTAGTTGTGGTGAAACTGGTGTCTGTCCTTCGTTACACATAGACCGTCGGGATTGCTTTCAGGCGCAAAGCATTTGGATACGCCTGCTTTCTCAGCAGATCCTCAGGGAGTTTTTCGAAATCGGACATACCGATACCCATCCCTTTTGCCGACTGAGACGAATGCTTCACGAACAGCGGCGGCGATCAAGCGCCCGCCGTAGCCAATGAAAGAGGACATACAAGATGCGAATCCAACGCAAGATCGCTATTGCAAGCATCGCGGCGCTCGGGGTTGTCGGACTTTCGGCATGCTCGGACGACAGCAGCAGCGACAGCGCCGATGCGACCACCACGGCCGCTGCGGCAACCAGCGAATCCATGTCGACGTCTTCGGCAGCAGATCCGGCCGCAGGACTCGTCGGCCCCGGCTGTGCCGGTTACGCCGCACAGGTTCCGAGCGGTGCAGGCTCCGTTTCGGGCATGGCAGCTGACCCGGTCGCCACTGCGGCCTCCAACAACCCGCTCCTGACGACCCTCGTTGCAGCGGTCTCCGGCCAGCTCAACCCGGGCGTCAACCTCGTCGACACGCTCAACGGCGGCGAGTTCACCGTCTTCGCACCCGTCGACGACGCATTCAAGGCTGTCGACCCGGCCACGATCGAGACGCTGAAGACCGATTCCGCGCTGCTCACCAAGATCCTGACCTACCACGTCGTCCCCGGCCAGATCGCGCCTGACGCAATCGCCGGATCGCAGACCACCGTCGAAGGCCAGCCCGTCGAGGTCTCCGGCTCGGGCGACGCACTGAAGGTCAACGGAGCTTCGGTCATCTGTGGTGGCGTCAAGACCGCCAATGCGACCGTTTACCTGATCGACCAGGTCCTCACTCCGCCGGCTGCCTGATCAGCTGACGTTTCGACCTAGCAAAGGCCGCGAACTCCGAAAGGGGTTCGCGGCCTTTGTCGTTGGTATTTGGCGGCGGGCGGCAACGGGCCGTCCTCCAGACGACATCGGCCCAGCCTCATTTGCGCGATGGACCTAGCGCCGACCTCCACAATCCGGGCGCTTCGGTTGGATATCCGTGTAGTTGGCGTGCGCGAAGATCGTGCGCTGCCTGGACGAGTTGCGTAACAGTGTCAGGCTGATTTCCTGCATCGACCGCCCTGTTCCACAGTGCGCGCGCACTCATCCCGTCGTCTCCTGGCGCAGCGAAGACAGACTCTGCGAGCTGCAAAAACGACGTATGCAACGCTTTGACAGTCGGGTCGACTACGAGTGTCCCAAGAAACTGGAGTCTGCTTATCGACGTGCGGAGAGGGACTACGTAGTCCTTCGCCCCATGCCACGCCTCCTCAGTAACGGTCCTTTTGCTTATAATTTCGTCACTCGCGTACCAAACGTAGGCCTCGATCGCGCCCGCTGTCGTAATGACAAGATCCGCATATTCTTTGGACGCCAACAACTCAGCGTCCCGCCTCTTCTGAGCCGCGTTCAGCTCTGCAATCGACTGAGCGGTCAGGCGGGCAATCGTCGCAGCAATGGTCACGCCGCCCAAGCCGATCAGTGCCGCGATTATTGTCGACATGTGCGGATCGTAGACGAGTTACCCGACCTGCCGTTGGACTCCACGTAGCGTCGAGAAGTGTGAGTTACAGCGAGGGATTGCTGACGACCAATGCGCGATCGCGGGCCGAAAGCGTTGTCATCGCTCGCTATTCGCGCCGTGCGGTCAGTTGCTGGAAGCTGGTCACGAAGTCCCGCAACGCCCGCTCGTCTTCGTCCACCGGTGGACATCGACCCGCCTCGGCGGTAACCGCAATCAAGCTACCGGCTTGCACCCGCAACACGTCCCAGCAGACCGGCAGGACCGGCGCATGCACACTTCTGCCGTCGCTCGTAATCGTGAGGCGTGAGCTGTAGCGCCCCGCGACGACGGCGAGTTCTTCAGCCGTCTCGGTTGTCAGGCTGCCCGCCGACACGAACTCTTCGAAATACACGCGATGTCGGCCTCTAGATGCGCCCCATCGCGAAGTCCGCTCCCGCGATTGCCATCCCGTTGAACCCGTAGAGGACGTGCAGCGGGTTGGGCTGGCCGACGCCCGAGCCGTCACAGATCGTGTCGCCGGGGATGCAGTAGTCGATGGTCTTCGCGGCGTACGCCGGGCCGACGACTACTGGCGGTGCACCGATGTCGCGCATCCATCGATCAGACGGCTTGGCATACAGCACAACTGCGGCGACATTGTCGGCTACATCCGCCGAGATGGGCGGTGGGACAGCGGCTGCGTACTCGGGCTTGACGCCGGCAGGCAGACCGTCCATGACGGCGAATCCGGCAACGACCGCGCCCTGGGAGTATCCGCCGAGCACAATTCGTGTTCCGGGGCAGCTGGCTGCCATGAACTCGAGGTGCCCCTGCGCGTCCCTGATTCCGTCAAGGACGGTGCGAGCGAAGGGAAGCGGGTTGTTGAAGTCGGCGCTCGCCTGGTAGTTCACGGCATAGGTGCCGACCGACTTACCTGGCGATCGCAGCCGCACCGACTCGGCGAAGGCAGTGCCGGTGATACCGAGGCCCGCAGGCTCGGCGGTACCTCGCGCAAACACCACCTCGACGTCTGGGCACGGTGCTGCCATCGCCGACTGGGCGGGCAGACTGAGCGGCATCGCCAAGGCCGCGAAGGCGGCACACACGATCGGCGCAAAAGAGCGGGCGGTCATCTTGCGTAGGTTACCGGTCATACCCGGCTTACTACCCCCACTTGCCGTAACTCAATCACTCGACGGCCCAAGAAACACAACAAAACTCGCGAGACTTCTGCGGTCAGCCATGTTGGGATCGGCACAGACGAAGGGAGGTCGCGATGGATCCGCCGGAAGAGGCCTACGGGCGAGTGACGAATCCGCAGCGATTCGCTCCGCTGGTTCCGGCTGCGACGACATTGGCCGCCGACCTGGAACGTCGCTACGACGTGACGGTCAGTCGCGGACCCGCGAAGCAGTGGAGCTCGTCGACCGTCATACCGCTGGAGACGATCCGGATACGTCCGGTCCGCCCCGATCAAGCGCCGCTAACCATTACCGTGACGTCATTTCCGGGGCTCTATCTCACCGTCGGCGCGTGGCAACACATTGCGCTGCCGAGTTGCGGCTGTGATGCCTGCGACGAAGATGCCGACGATGGTCTGCGGGAGCTGGAGCGCTACGTCGAGGCGCTGACCTCAGGGCAACTGTCCGAGCGCATCACCGGCACAGTCCAACTGAGGCTGGAGCACTCCTGGAAAGCGGAAGCTTGGAGCCGCAGCGGACGCGGGGTCCTATCCCGCTCCCGCGCCATGGAACTGCGCGCCAAGCCGGTCCAACCGCCGCCCGACGGACAGTGGCGACCGTGGACTCCCCGAATATGACAAGTGACGACATCGGCGGAGAAAAACAAAAGGTCACGAACTCATCGGAGTTCGTGACCTTTTGTGTTGTTGTGGGCGAAGGGGGACTTGAACCCCCACGTCCCGAAGGACACTGGCACCTGAAGCCAGCGCGTCTGCCATTCCGCCACTCGCCCGAGCGACCGCCGAACATTATCACGACTGCGGGGCAGCTACCGAAACGCCTGTTGGAGGGACTTCGGCGTCGAGGTGTTACGGGTGTGGACAATGATAGATATCATGGCCGTAACTGCTCGTACCCCGCGACACGCTCGCGGGGAACTCCGATGAACCCGCGCGAAGGGAGGCCGCCGTGAAAATCGTTCAGCGTTTCGAGCGAAAACTACAGGGCGCCGTTGGCGATGCTTTCGCCCGAGTGTTCGGTGGCAGTGTCGTACCTGCAGAAGTCGAGGTCGCACTGCAACACGAGGCGACCGATCACGTGCAGGAACTGGAGGGCGGCCACCTACTGGCTCCCAACAGCTACGTCATCACCATCAATACGTCGGACCACGAGAAGTTGGCAGCCGATCACGACCTCAGTGTGCGAGCCTTCTCGCGCCACCTCGAGGATTTCATCCGGGAACAGGGCTGGCAGACCTACGGCGACATCCACGTCGCATTCGAGGCGTCGCCGTCGCTGCACACCGGGCAGTTTCGTACGTCCGGCCGTGTGGACCCTGATGCCGGACAATCCCCCGCGACCAACCGACCACCCGCGACACCCCAACCAGGAGCTGGCCCAATGACGCAGAACTCAGGCTACGACGGAAGCCGTGAGCCCGCGGACCCCTCCGACGCGGACCGGCAGCGCGGGCGAGCCGATTACCCACAGCAGCAGGGTGGGTACGCCCAGCCGGGATATCAGAACGGCGCATACCAGCAGCCGTACCAGAACGGCTACGACCAGCAGCAGCAATACGGTGCGGGTTACCAGAACGGTTACGACCAGCAGGGCGGCTACGCCGACCAGGGTCAGCAGTACAGCGATCAGGCTTACGGCCAGCAGGGTTACGCCGACCAGGGTTACGGTCAGCCGGGTCAGCCCGGTTACGCAGACCAGGCCTACGGCCAGCAGGGCTACGCGGATCAGGGCCACGGCCAGCAGGGCTACGCAGACCCCGGCTACGGCCAGCAGGCGTACAGCCAGCAGGGGTATGCCGATCCCGGCTACGGCCAGGCGCAGCCAGGCCAGCAGGGTTACGCCGATCAGGGGTACCAGGATCCCGGGTACGGGCAGCAGGGTGGCTACCAGGATCAGAACTATGGCCAGCAACCGGGCTACGCCGAACCCGCGTACGGTCACGCGGGTGCCTCCTACACCGCGACCCTCGCGCTCGATGACGGCAGCGGCCGGACCTACCAGCTTCGCGATGGCAACAACGTTGTCGGTCGTGGTCAGGACGCACAGTTCCGGCTGCCCGACACCGGTGTCTCGCGTCGCCATTTCGAGATCCGCTGGGACGGCCAGATCGCGATGCTGTTCGACCTGGGTTCGACCAACGGCACGATGGTCAACGGCTCTCAGGTCGGGCAGGAATGGCAGCTTGCCGACGGCGATCAGATCCGAGCGGGCCACTCCGAAATCCTCATTCGGATCGTCTGAACTTCGACTCCGCCCACTGCGGCGATCCGCAATCGAATATGCCCGAAATCGCCCTCCGATTCCGTATCGTGACTCCGCATACCTATCGTGATGGCGTAGCTTGCGCCGCACCATATGATGCTGCCAACGAATCAGCACACTGCGAGCGTGTGCCGGGGGATGGCATAGCAGTCGTCCGAGCAATCGTCCGAGCCGAACGAGGAGGTGGACCGCCGTGCAAGGCCTGATCCTGCAACTGACTCGAGCGGGTTTCCTTCTCGTCCTATGGCTGTTCGTGTGGGCGATACTGCGGACGCTGCGCAGCGACATCTACGCGGCTTCGGGAATCCGGATTCAACCGCGCGCCTCGCGCAGTTCGAACGTGCTGCCCTCGTTCAATCGGCACAAAGGTGCTAAACATCTTGTCGTGACGCAGGGTTCGCTTGCGGGAACGCGCATTTCGCTTGGCACGCAGCCGGTTCTGATCGGGCGTGCGGACGACTCGACGCTCGTTCTCACCGATGACTACGCATCGACTCGCCATGCCCGGATCTCGCCGCGCGGCACTGATTGGTATGTCGAAGACCTCGGCTCGACGAACGGCACTTATTTGGACCGCGCAAAAGTCACCACCGCCGTCCGCGTTCCTCTCGGAACGCCGGTTCGGGTCGGCAAGACTGTGATCGAGCTGCGATCGTGACCCTTGTTCTGCGGTACGCCGCCCGCAGTGACCGCGGCCTCGTGCGCTCGAACAACGAAGACTCCGTCTACGCCGGAGCTCGTCTGCTTGCCCTTGCCGACGGTATGGGTGGGCATGCGGCCGGCGAGGTCGCCTCGCAGTTGATGATCGCGGCTCTCGCGCATCTCGACGACGACGAGCCTGGCAACGACCTGCTCGGCAAGCTCGACTCGGCGACCCGTGAGGGCAATGCCTCCATCGCCGATCAGGTCGACGCCGAACCCGAACTCGACGGAATGGGCACGACCCTCACGGCGATCCTCTTTGCGGGGAAGAAGCTCGGGCTCGTACACATCGGCGACTCGCGCGCCTACCTGCTGCGCGACGACGAACTGTCTCAGATCACGCGCGACGACACCTTCGTTCAGTCATTGGTCGACGAAGGTCGGATCACCGCCGAACAAGCCCACACGCATCCGCAGCGGTCGCTGATCATGCGCGCGCTGACCGGCAACGAGATCGACCCGACGCTGACCGTCCGCGAGGCGCGTGCGGGCGATCGTTATCTGCTGTGCTCGGACGGACTCTCCGACGTCGTCAGCGACGAGACCATCCAGGACACGATGCGCGTCGGCTCCCAGGACGAGTGCGCGGACCGCTTGATCGAACTGGCATTGCGCAGCGGCGGACCCGACAACGTGACGGTCGTCGTCGCCGACGTCATCGATCTCGACTACGGCCAGAGTCATCCGATCGTCGGTGGCGCGGCGTCGAGTGAAGAAGAAGAACACACGCCGAACCCGAATACCGCGGCCGGCCGCGCAGCAGCACTTCGACCGCCGCGCGCGACGCCGAAGCGGTTGCCACTCGCGCCGGAACCGCCGCCGAAGAAGAGCCACAAGCTGCGCTGGACGTTGGTCGCACTTGGCGTTTTGATCGCGCTCGTCATCGCAGTCGTGATCGCAGGCAACATCATCCGCGGCAACTACTACGTCGGGGAGAAGGACGGCGAGGTCGTCATTCTCAACGGCATTCCGTTGTCGGTGCCTGGCTACTCGTTCGAGAAGGTTGCTCGCGTCGGCTGCCTCGACCGGAACGACAACGTGTCCGACGTCGATCCCGACGAGTCGCACGCGTCCTGCGACGTCCTCGAAATGTCGGATCTCACCGATTCCGCGCAGAGCTCGGTGCGGATGGGTCTGCAGTCTGGCTCCTTGGACGAGGCGCGGACTCAGCTGCAGTCGTTGATCAAGTCCGGCCTCAAGCCGAAGTGCCGCGCGGAGACACGCGAACCCGAGCGCGAGCCTGCGACGACGCCACCGCCGACCGAAGTGCTGCCGCCGCCGACGGCTGAGGTTCCGCCGCCCGGTGATCCCGCGGCCCCGCCGACCACGACGGCCGCACCGACAACTACGACCACACCGTCGGCTCTGCCAGGGCAGACGGACTGCAGGCCCGGCTAACCGATGTCGTCTCCTGAGCCTTCGGCAAGATCATCTCCGGCGCCGTCTTTTCCGAGCCCGCCCGGTGGCTTCGCCCCGGCGCCGCTGGTGTCGAATCGTCGCAACGTCGAGTTGCTGCTGCTCGGCTTCGGCGTCGTCATCACAACGCTGTCCCTCGTGCTCGTCGAGGCGAGCCAGGAACAGTCGATCACCTGGGACCTCGCCAAGTACGCGTTCGCATACATGGGCTTGTTCGCGATCGCGCACCTCGGTGTGCGGCGGTTCGCGCCCTACGCCGACCCGCTGCTTCTGCCTATCGTCGCGCTGCTCAACGGGCTCGGCTTGGTTCTGATCCATCGCCTGGACCTCGCGGACGCGCAGGAAGCGCAGTACAACGGCGATCCGATCCCGTCGCCCGACGCCAATCAGCAGGTGCTGTGGGTCGGTCTGGCCCTGATCGGCTTTCTCGCGGTGCTCATCGTGCTGCGTGACTACCGCACCCTCGCCCGCTACGGCTACACCCTCGGCCTCGGCGGACTCGTCCTGCTGTCCATCCCCGCGGTGTTGCCGTCCAAGTTCTCCGAGATCAACGGTTCCAAGATCTGGATCCTGCTCCCCGGCTTCAGTTTCCAGCCGGGTGAATTCGCCAAGATCTTGCTGATCATCTTCTTCGCTGCTGTGCTGGTGGCGAAACGTGAGTTGTTCACCTCCGCCGGCAAGCATTTTCTCGGCATGGACTTCCCGCGTGCCCGCGATCTGGGACCCATTCTGGTCGCGTGGGGCGTCTCGCTTGCGGTGTTGGTGTTCGAGAAGGACCTGGGTACGTCACTGCTGCTGTTCGGCACCGTGCTCACGATGTTGTACATCGCCACTGCGCGAGTCGGCTGGGTTCTCATCGGCGGTGCACTGCTGATAGTCGGATTCGTTTTCGCCTACAAGGCCTTCAGTCACGTCCGCGTGCGCACCGACACCTGGCTCGATCCGTTCGAGGACTACTACAACACCGGTTTGCAAATCTCCCAGTCGCTCTTCGGTCTGGCGACGGGCGGAATCGCGGGCACCGGTCTCGGCAGCGGTCGGCCATCCGAGGTGCCGCTCGCGAAGACCGACTTCATCATCGCCACCATCGGTGAAGAGCTCGGCCTCGTCGGGTTGACGGCCGTGCTGGTGCTGTACTTGGTCTTCATCATGCGCGGACTCCGGACGGCACTGGCCGTTCGTGACAGCTTCGGCAAACTGCTAGCAGCGGGTTTGTCGTTTACGGTCGCGATCCAGCTGTTCGTCGTAGTCGGCGGCGTGACCAAGCTCATTCCACTGACCGGCCTCACGACCCCGTACATCTCGTACGGCGGCTCATCGGTGCTGGCAAACTATCTGCTACTGGCTCTGCTGATCAAGATTTCCGACGCAGCACGCGCCCCGGCACCCCCGAAGAAGAAGGAGCAGGCACCCATCGCGGACGCCCCGACCGAAATGCTGAAGAGGACATGAACGTCGCACTGCGCAGAGTCGCCGTTGCCGTGATGGTGATGGTGGTCGCTCTGCTTGCCAACGCGACCTACGTTCAGGTCATCAAGGCCGACAGCCTGCGCGCCGACCCCCGCAACTCTCGGGTGCTACTCGACGAGTATTCGCGCCAGCGTGGCCAGATCTCGGCAGGCGGACAGGTTCTCGCTGTTTCCGAGGCGACGGACGACCGCTACAAGTACGTGCGTCGCTACCCGTCGACGCCGGAGGCCTACTCCCCCGTCACCGGCTTCTACTCGATGCAATACGGCAGCACCGGGCTCGAACGTGCGGAAGATCCCGTCCTCAACGGCTCCGACAACAGACTGTTCGGCCGCCGGTTCTTCGACATGGTCTCCGGTCGCGACCCGCGCGGCGGCAACGTCGTCACAACCCTCAATCCCGTGATGCAGCAGGTTGCCTTCGACGAGTTGACGTCGAAGGGCTTCACCGGTTCCGTCGTCGCGATCGAACCGAGCAGCGGCAAGATTCTGACGATGGTGTCGACGCCGAGCTACGACCCCAACCAACTCTCCGGCCACGACGGCAAGGAAGTGCGGGCCGAGTGGGAGCGACTCAGTTCCGACCCCAATCAGCCGATGCTCAACAGGGCGGTCAGCCAGACCTACCACCCGGGTTCCACATTCAAGGTTGTCGTCACCGCTGCCGCCCTCGGTCGTGGCGTGACGCCGGACAAGCAGGTGACGGCGGCGCCGAACATCACGCTTCCCGGCACCGAGACAACGCTGGAGAACTACGGCGGCGAAGCGTGTGCTTCGACCCCGACCGTGACGCTGCAGGAAGCCTTCGCGAAATCGTGCAATACGGCTTTCGCGGAACTCGGCATCGAGACGACGGATACAGCCGTCAAGGACCAGTCCGAAGAGTTCGGCATCGGTTCCGATGCGCCGGCAATTCCCATCTCGGTTGCCGACAGCACCGTCGGTCCCATCCCTGACGACGCCGCACTGGCTCAGACGAGTATCGGGCAGCGTGACGTTGCGTTGACACCACTGCAGAACGCCGTCATCGCGGCGACCGTCGCCAACGGCGGCACCCGCATGCAGCCGCAGCTCGTCGCGCAGCTGGTCGGACCCGACCTCACCAACCTCGCTGGTTTCAACGCCGTGTCCGCAGGTCAGGCCATTTCGCCGGAGGTCGCGGCGACCCTGACGGACATGATGATCGACGCCGAGAAGAACGCGGGTGGGCAAGGCATCCCCGGCGTGCAGATCGCGTCGAAGACCGGAACGGCCGAACACGGCAACGACCCGCGCAACACTCCGCCGAACTGCTGGTACATCGCCTTTGCCCCCGCGACCAATCCGAAGATCGCGATCGCGGTGATCGTCGAGGACGGCGGCGACAAGGGGCTGTCGGCTACAGGCGCAACCGTGGCAGCTCCCATCGCCCGCGCGGTTCTTGCCGCTGGATTGCAGGGGCGCTGATGTTGAACAACGGTGCCCTCATCGCCAATCGTTATCGCCTGCAACGGCTGATCGCGACCGGCGGCATGGGCCAGGTATGGGAAGCGATCGACACCCGCCTGGATCGTCGGGTCGCGGTGAAGGTCCTCAAGGCCGAATTCTCGGCTGATCCGACGTTCCGGGAGCGGTTCCGCACCGAGGCGCGCACGACCGCGATGCTCAACCATCACGGGATCGCCGGCGTGTACGACTACGGCGAGACGCACGATCCGTCAGGTGCGGCGACGTCGTATCTGGTGATGGAACTGGTCGCGGGCGAGCCGCTCAACGCCGTGCTTGGTCGCGTCGGCCGGTTGTCGATGCCACATGCGCTGGACATGCTCGAGCAGACCGGGCGAGCGCTCGAGGTCGCTCACGAAGCTGGTGTCGTGCACCGCGACGTCAAACCGGGCAACATCCTGGTGACGCCGACCGGCCAGATCAAGATCACCGACTTCGGCATCGCGAAGGCCGTCGACGCCTCGCCGGTCACCAAGACCGGAATGGTCATGGGCACCGCTCAGTACATCGCGCCGGAACAGGCACTCGGTCAGGACGCGACGTCGGCGAGTGACGTCTACGCGCTCGGAGTCGTCGGCTACGAAGCTCTCGCGGGCAAACGACCGTTCATCGGCGAAGGTGCCATCACCGTCGCGATGAAGCACGTCCGCGAAGCACCCGAACCACTGCCGACCGATTTGCCGCCGAACGTCCGCGAGCTCATCGAGATCACGATGACCAAGGATCCGGCAGGCCGCTACTCGCGCGGTGGCGAGTTCGCGGACGCCGTCGCAGCAGTGCGCGCGGGCCGTCGTCCGCCGCCGCCTGGGACGGTGACGGGCGGTCCACCAGCGGCTGTCCACGGACCGCTCAATACGCTCGGCACCGCTCCTTTCCCTGCGCCGACCGGTGCCGCGCGAGTGCTGCCACCGCCACCACCACCGGTGCCGAGCACAAGCGTGATGCCGTCGGCGCAGCGTGAATATGCCGCGCCCGCAGCGGGATACACTGCTGCAGGGAGGAATTCGGAGAGTTCTCGCTCGTCGAGTTCACGCAGCGGGATGTCGATGCCGCAGAAGTTGCTCGCCGGGGTCGGTGCCGGAGCCCTTCTCGTTGCACTTGTCCTCGCGGGTTGGTTGATCGCGAAGACATCGGACGACGGCACCTCACCCGTTGTAAGTACGTCGAACGTGACGACAACGACGGAGGTTGTCGTTCCGCCGGTGACACCGGAGCGCACGACGACGACGGAGTCCACGACAACAACCACAACAACGACGACAACGACGACGACGCCTGAACCGACCACAACGACGACCACTCCCGAGCCGACCACGACGACAACACCTCCCCCGCCCGTGACTACGACCGCCGCAGAACCACCCCCGACGACGACCGGCCCGAAACCCTTGACGCTTCCATCTCCGTTCACATTGCCGCGGCCAACGCTAGGACAGCCATGACCACGACACCGCGCAAGCTCTCGTCGCGCTACGAGCTTGGCGAGATCCTCGGTTTCGGTGGCATGTCCGAAGTCCACATGGCGCGTGATCTGCGGCTGAGTCGGGACGTTGCGATCAAGGTGCTGCGCGCCGATCTGGCCCGCGACCCGACGTTCTACCTCCGCTTCCGGCGCGAGGCCCAGAATGCGGCGGCACTGAACCACCCCGCGATCGTCGCGGTCTACGACACCGGCGAAGCGGAGACCGACGCCGGACCGCTGCCGTTCATCGTGATGGAGTACGTCGAGGGCGACACGCTGCGCGACATCGTCCGCAACGAAGGGCCCATGGCGCCGCGCCGCGCGATGGAAATCATCGCCGACGTCTGCGCTGCGCTGGATTTCAGCCACCGCAACGGCATCGTGCACCGCGACATGAAGCCCGCCAACATCATGCTCAACCGCGCCGGAGCGGTGAAGGTGATGGACTTCGGCATCGCTCGTGCGATCGCCGACAGCTCCAGCCCGATGACGCAGACCGCTGCAGTCATCGGAACAGCGCAGTATCTTTCGCCGGAACAAGCTCGCGGCGAACAGGTCGACGCCCGGTCCGACGTCTACTCTGTTGGTTGCGTGCTGTTCGAAATCCTGACTGCCGAACCACCTTTCAAAGGTGATTCACCGGTCGCCGTCGCGTATCAGCACGTGCGCGAGGAGCCTCCGCTGCCGTCGTCTGTGCACAAGGGCGTTCCGCGCGAGCTCGATTCGGTGATTCTGAAGGCGATGAGCAAGAACCCCGCGAATCGCTATCAGTCCGCGGCCGAGATGCGTAGCGACCTGATTCGTGTACTCGGGGGGCAACGCCCGAGTGCTCCGACCGTGATGACAGAGGAAGACCGCACGACGATCCTCGGTGCCGTCGATTCCACTGCCCGCCGGTATCGCACCGAGCCTCCGGTGAAGGCAACTGCCGCAGTCGAGCTCGACGACGACGAAGAGCCGCGGAAGCGTCCGCTGCTCAAGATCGGCGCTCTGATTGCGGCCGCGATGATCGTCGTCGCAATGTTCACGTGGGTCGGTTTCAAGGGCTTCGACGTTTTCGGGACCGGCAACGACCAGATCGAAGTACCCGACGTCACGAACTTGGTGGCGCAGGAAGCCGAGAAGCAGTTGGACGACCTCGGCTTCGAAGTCGACCGGGTCGACGAGTTCAACGACGACGGCGTCGCTGCCGGCAAGGTGATTGCGACAAGTCCACTCGCTGGTTCGCCGAAGGAAACGGGCTCACTGATCACACTGAAAGTCTCGCGTGGACCCGAGTTGATCGCTGTGCCGCGGTTGTCGGGTCTCTCGCAGGACCAGGCGACACAGGCCCTCAACGCAGCGCGGCTCCGACTGGACCCAACGGTCGAGCGAGGTCCCTCCAGCGTGGCCGAAAAGGGCAAGGTCATCGAGCAGAAGCCGTCCGAGGGTTCCAGCATCAAGATCGATTCGCTGGTCAAGATCACCATCGGTGACGGTCCGGAGTCGGTCCGCATACCGACCGTCGTCGGCACGAACATCGACGCAGCGCGACCCAACCTCGAAGGCGCGGGGTTCGTCGTCGAGGTCGAGGAGGTCGCGTCCGCCGAGCCGAAGGGTGAGGTCATCTCGACGAACCCGACGGGCGGTGGCACTGCGGAGAAGGGTTCGACGGTCCGGGTCCAGGTGTCCCAAGGTGACGAGATTCCGATGCCGAATCTCACCAACCAGACGGTGCCCGAGGCGATCAGCACGCTGCGCACGGCTGGCTGGATCGGTGCTGCCGAACAGCTCATCCAGACCGCTGAGCCGGTGCTCGATCAGCCGCGACTCGGTCGCGTCGTGACCCAATCGCCTGCACCGGGTGCGCCGATAGCCAAGAACGGCACCGTGACCATAGGCGTTGGGACAGTAGGAATTCCGAGGTAGGGCCTCCGGCCTCGTGAGTCCTTTTGGAGGGCGGGACCACCGAAAGGACTCACGAGGCGCGAAGCGCCCTCTCGACTTCGTCTTCGAGTTGGCTGACCAGTGACTCCGCTGGTCGGTCGCCGCACACCTCGAGCCAGTTCGCCAACATCCGGTGCCCACCCTGCGTCAGGACCGACTCGGGATGGAACTGAACACCGTGGATCGGTAGCTCCCGATGCCGCATCGCCATGACCACGCCGCTGTCGGTTCGTGCTGTCACCTCGAGCACCTCGGGAATCGTCTCTTCGAGGACGGTCAGCGAGTGATAGCGAGTCGCGGTGAACGGATCCGGCAGACCGGCCAGGACGCCGACACCGGAGTGATGGACGACGCTTGTCTTACCGTGCAGCAACTCGGGTGCGCGGTCGACGGTTCCACCGAACGCCGCACCGATCGCCTGGTGTCCGAGACATACACCGAGCAACGGCGTCGCCGTCTTCGCACTCGCCGTCACCAATCCCATCGTCGCACCCGCCCGCTGCGGTGTGCCCGGACCGGGGCTCAGCAGGATCCCGTCGAAAGCGGCCGCAACGGCGTCGAGGTCGGCGAGGTTCGGATCGTCGTTTCGCCACACAACAGCATCGGTGCCGAGCTGGCCCAGGTACTGCACCAGGTTGAACACGAAGCTGTCGTAGTTGTCGACGACCAAGATGCGCATACCGAGAGACTACGTGCCCAGGTCGGGGGCGGTTCAAGCGAATATGAGGTGCTCGCCGAGCAGCGACATCAACCGATCGGACGGGCATAGCGAGTACTGGTGGCACCGTCGAAGCCGGGAACGGTCAGCTGCTCGTCGATCCTGACGCTGTACCCGAGTCCGTAGCGTTGCGCGTACTCGCGAAACAGCCGGACCCCCGGCTCGGAGTCGAGGGTCGCCTCGAGTCGGGCGGGATCACCGATCGCCGTCAGGCGGTAGGGCGGACTGTAGGTCCGGCCGTGCAGCAGCAGCGTGCTTCCGATGCAGCGCGGCGCCGACGACGACACGATCCGCTGATCCTGCATCCCAACCGCCGACGCGCCCGCGGACCACAATGCATTGAGAACGCTCTCGATGTCTTGCTGATGAACGACAAGATCGTCGGGTCGTGCGCCGAGGGGATAGTTCCCGTCTGGTCCACGCGGTGCGTCCGTCAACGTCACCGTGACCCCTGTGCCACTGACGGGCGTGAGCGCGGCCGCGGCCGCGAGTTGCTCGGCCTCGGCGAGGGCGTCGGCGACGGCCCCATCGGATCCGGCCGCTGTGCTCTGCAGCGCGGCCACCTGCGCTGCCAGCGCATCGCGTTCGCTTTCCGCGGCGTCTGCGCCGGTCTGCGCGGCTCTGACCAGGTCCGATATTCGGCCGGAGTCGGTACTTCTCAACTCGGTTCCGTCCGAGGCAAGTCGCGTCGTGGCGAGCAGCAGTCCGGCTGCCAGGCACACAACCAGGACCAGCGGCTTCCAGATCGCATTTCCGCCGGTCACGACCGCTAGGTTAGCGTGTAGTTCACACCGCCTGGTGTCACCGCGCCTGTACTGAAGATCCAAAGAGGAAGTCATGCCGAAGTCGAAGGTCCGGAAGAAGACCGATTACACGATCAACCCCGCGAGTCGGACTCCTGTGAAAGTCAAAGCAGGTCCGTCGCCGGTTTGGTACGTCGCCATCATGCTCGGGTTCATGCTCGCAGGGCTGCTGTGGCTGATCGTCTACTACCTCGCAGCCGAGAAGATCTCGTGGATGAACAGCCTCAACGCCTGGAACTTCCTCATCGGGTTCGGCTTGATGGTCGTCGGTCTAGTTATGACGATGCGTTGGCGTTAGCGCCTGACGCGCCGCCGAAACGGGCAGCAATTACACGCATGTTATTTATCCCCATTGTGGATAACTCCTGTGGATAACTCTGTTGTCGAGTGGTCGACGCCCACTTCTGCGATCGCCTTGCTTGGAATTTCCGGCGTTGCGCTCGCAGTGTGCGCCGTAGCGATACCGACGGATCCGCCTGGTCGAGCTCTCGTTGGACTCGCCGCGATCGGTCTGCTGGTGATGACTGTGATTCGCGCACGGCAACGACCACGGCTGGCGTTGTTGCCTGGTCGGCGGTTGGCGGTCCGCGGTGTGTATCGAAACACGGTCTACACGCAGGACGACGTCAGGCAGGCACGCATCGTGCGTTATCCGCGACTGGGACGTCGAATACCGATGCTGGAGGTCGACGTCGCACATGGCGACTCCGACCGGTTGCTGATCTTCAGCAAATGGGACCTCGGAACGCATCCAGACGACGTACTCGACGCGTTGGTTGCGAACGGAATGGCCCGCCGCCCGACCTAGCTGTAACCGAACTCCGACCTCAGTTGGAGCGTGCGGAGAGCGATGACGGCGAGGGCGAGCACGGCAACCGCTGCGATCGAACCCCAGCCGATGAGTCGTGCCGACGAACTCGTGGGTCCACCTGTGTTGCCGAGCCAACCGGGCACGAAGAGCAATCCGGCGGTCGCGGCGGTGCCGGCAGCGAGCCCGCCCATGTGACCCCACAGCGAAATTCCGGGGATCGAGACGCTGATGATCACGTTGATCGCGATCAATACGAATATCGGGCCTGGACTCTGCCGCAGTCGAATCAGAACGATCGCCTGCGCGCCGAACAGACCGTAGATCGCGCCGGATGCGCCAGCAGTCACAGACAGCGAATCCTGTAGCGCAAGTGCACCCGCCGCACCGCCGAGCAGCGCAGTCACATACACCGCCACGTACCGGCTCCGACCAAGGATATGTTCGACATCGCGACCGATGATGTACAGCGCGAGCATGTTCACGGCAAGGTGAATGGGCCCGAAGTGCAAGAAGCCGCTGCCGATGATCCGGAAGAACTCGCCCTGGGCAATCCCGCGAGGCCACAACGCCCAATCGGCGAACAAACGTGACGGGCTCTGGTTGTTCATGACATCGCTCGACTGCGCTGCCGTGATCGCGAAGACGATGACGCTGGCGGCAATCAGCAGATAGGTCGCGTACGGAACGAAGGCGCCGCGAGTAGTGGCACCGGCGATGGTCCGGACCGGACGGACATCTCGCTGTCCGGCTCGGACGCAGTCGACACAATGCTGGCCGACAGCGGCCGGACGAAGACATTCCGGGCACGCCGGACGATCGCAACGCGTGCAAGCAAGGGCGGTCGGGCGATTAGGGTGCCGCACGCAGACCTGTGACGGCAGGTGTGGTGGCACCCCGGGGCCGGGGCCGCCCGGTGGTGGTGGGCCCCAGCCTCCGGGGGTGTTCATCGAAAGCGTCCGCTCAGGCGATGGTGATGCTGTTGATCACGACAGGCTCGACGGGACGGTCACGACGATCGACCTTCGTCGTCGCGATGTCGTCGATGACCTTCTTGGATTCGGCGTCGACTACCTCACCGAAGATCGTGTGCTTGCGGTTGAGGTGCGGCGTCGGACCGACGGTGACGAAGAACTGCGAGCCGTTGGTGCCCGGTCCGGCGTTGGCCATGGCAAGCAGGTACGGCTTGTCGAACCGCAGTTCCGGGTGGAACTCATCCTTGAACTCGTAGCCGGGGCCGCCTGCGCCGGTGCCCGTCGGGTCGCCGCCCTGGATCATGAATCCGGAGATGACGCGGTGGAAGACGGCTCCGTCGTAGAACGGTCCGCTGTTTCCGCCGGACGCGTTCTGGGTTGTATAAGCCTTCGAACCGTCGGCGAGGCCGACGAAGTTCTTGACCGTCTCGGGTGCGTGGTTGCCGAAGAGTGCGATCGTGATGTCGCCTCGATTCGTGTGCAGCGTTGCCGTGGACGTCTGATTCGGTGTGGTCACACCCAACATCGTGCCATGCGCACCCCGCCACGCCGTGGCCCGATGCGGAAGTTCCTGCACGCGGCCGAACTGTTGTGCCAAGGTGGAGTGATGATTTTCTCCAAGTCGAGTGCCGTGTCCGCTGATTCGGCGCAAGCTGACGCCGACTCCGAACTGCTCGCCGATCCCGCACAGGGACGTTCGTACTCGAGCTCGCTGCGGTTGCTCGGGTCCGGTGCTACAACTCTGGCCCGCGGAACCGGTGGTCTGGGCTTTCTCCTCGCACAAACCGTCGGCCAGACGGGCTACACCCTCGCGAAGAAGGGCCTGGCGAAGGCCCGTGAGTCGAAGGCCGACCTGAGCACCTTCGCCGAGGAGGTCCCGGCGCCGAAATCGTCGAAGTTGCGGTCACGACTGGTTGCCGGCGGACTCGTCGGTGCCGCCCTCGCCGCGGGTGCGGGCTTCTTCGCCTGGAGCAAGCGACGCAATTCACCACCGCCCGTCGCAGACGCACCGCCGACACTCGGACCTTCGTCGAACGGCTCGGCGCCGGCACACTCGACTCAGGCCGAGGTTTCGCACCCTTCGTAGCGTCCGCTGCGCCGTTCGCAGCGGACGCCCGCCGCTCAGTCCTTCGCCGACGCCAGCTTCGACGGCCACCAGATGAACTTGCCGATGTCGTGCGCAAGAGCGGGCACGAGGATGCTGCGGACGATGATCGTGTCCAGCAGCACGCCGAATGCGACGGCGAAGCCGAGTTCGGCGAGGAACACCAGCGGCATGACTCCCAGAACCGCGAAGGTGGCGGCAAGGACGATGCCCGCAGAGGTGATGACACCGCCGGTGACCGACAGACCTCGCCTTATCCCTTCGCGTGTGCCGTGTACCGCGGTTTCTTCGCGCACTCGCGTCATCAGGAAGATGTTGTAGTCGATACCGAGCGCGACGAGGAACACGAACGCGAACAGTGGGAACGATTGATCCGCGCCAGCGAAGTCGAAGATGTGGCTGAATGCAAAACCGCTGACGCCGAGCGCCGCGGCGAACGAGATCACGACCGAGAGAATCAACAGGATCGGCGCGACCAGTGCTCGCAACAACACTGCGAGGACGATGAAGATCACAACGAGCACGATCGGGATGATCAGATTCCGGTCATGGATCGCTGCGTCCTGAACGTCGAGAGATGCGGCCGACGAACCGCCGACCAGCGCATCCGCGTCCGGAACTTCATGCAGTGCCGATCGCAGTCTTTCGATCGTCTGCAGCGCTTCCGGTGAATCGTAGGAGTCGGTCAGCGTCGCGTTGATGACCGTACGGCCGTTTATCGGCTGTACCTGCAGGTTCGCGGGTGGGCACTGCGGTTCCCCTGAGGCGGCAGGCGGACCGCCTGCGGGCAGTTGCTTCGCCAGTTCTGCGAGTTTGACGACATCGACTTGGTAGCAGATAGCGCCCGGCTTGGTGGAGACGCCTTCGACGGTGCCTGCTGTACGGATCACCTGGTCGGCAGCCGCAGCGTTGGCAACGATCACCGCTGGTGCGCCGACCCCCTTGTCGAACTTGGCGTCGTAGATCTGTTGTCCGACAACCGCAGCGGGTTCGTTGGTGAAGGATTCCTCGACCGTGAGGCCGCTGGTATCGAGCATCCCGATGCCGAAGATTCCGATGATCAGTACGACGGTCGCACCGATCCACGCTGGGCGACGGCGGGTGACAACGGCTTCCGAGACGCGGCCCCACATGCCGTGGGTCGAGATGTCGACCTGGTGGTCGGTCTTCGGCTTGCGGGGCCAGAACACCCACCGACCGGCAGCAGCCAACGAGACCGGCAGAAACGTCATCATTACGACGACCGTGCAAACGATGCCGATCGCGGCGACGGGTCCGAGCCCCTTGTTCGAATTCAGCTCGGAGAACAGCAGGCACAGAAGTCCTGCGGTAACAGTCGCAGCCGAGGCAAAGATCGCCCCGGCGGACTCCTTCCAGGCGACGATCATCGCGTCGAACCGATTCTCGTATTCGTGCAACTCTTCGCGATATCGAGAGATCAGTAGCAGCGCGTAATCGGTCCCTGCTCCGAGCACAAGGACCGACAGAATGCCCTGACTCTGCCCGTTGAGCGTGAGGACCTCGTGTTTGGCGAGGTAGTAGATGACAAGCGACGCCAGGCCGAGCGCGAGGATGGCCCCGAGGATCGGAAAGATCCACAGCACCGGCGATCTGTAGACGAACAACAGGATCAGAATCACCACGAGCAGGGCGGCACCGAGCAACGCGCCGTCAAGCCCCTCGAACGAGTCGATGAACGCAACGAGCAGGCCGCCCGGACCAGCGGGGTGAACAGTCAATCCTTCGCGATCTGCTACTGCCTGTTCGGCCGCAGCCACCACGGCCTTCTCGGCAACGGACAGCTCGGCACCGTTGATGACGACGCCGTTTTCTTTGGCGACCAGCGGAACAAAGAGATTCGCCGTGGTCTGCGGACTATCGTCGGAGTACTGCGGCGCCGCCAAGGCGGGCTTGTCGACACCGGGGACCTCGGCAACGGCGCGCTGCGCGGCACCGATCGCCGCTCGGTCTTCGTCTGTAAGTCCCGAAGTACGTTGAAAGACAACGAAACCCGGAATGCTCTCGACGTTCAGGAACGTCGCGGCCTCGTCACCGGCTTTAGTGGACTCGGCCGACCCAGGCAGGAAGGATGCGTTGTCGTTCTTCTGTACCTCGGCGAGCTTGCCCTGGTACGAGCCGCCGAAACCACCGGCTAGAAACGATGCGATAGCTACGGCGATGATCGCGAACACAGGCCATCGGCGCGGGATGCGGTGCTTGCCCGACGCGGCCTGGTCGGTCTCGATCTGCTCCGACATCGGGGCTCCGTTCGCTCACATAACTGCCGGTTACCAATTGCTGCTGGACGCACTTTCGACGCAAACACTAACCGGACATACCGACAGTCGGTGCAGCGACGACACTTGCCTACATGGACGCCACGGCTAACCCAGTTTTCGGAGCTGATCTCGATCTCGATGCCTATTTCGCACGGATCGGCTACTCGGGATCTCGAACCCCGACCGTAGCGACACTCGGCGCCATCGCATACGCGCACGCAACGACGATCGCGTTCGAAAACCTCGATCCGTTTCTCGGCACACCCGCCCGCCTGGATCTCGCCTCGCTGCAACGCAAAATTGTCGGCAACCGACGTGGCGGGTACTGCTTCGAGCAGAACGGGCTACTGCTGGAGGTCCTGGAGAAGCTGGGATTCGACGTCACACCACTTGCCGCGCGCGTGCTGTGGTCGGGCGAAATCGACGCTGTTCCCAAGCGGTCGCACATGTTGTTGCGTGTCGACATCGACGGTCGGCCGTGGGTTGTCG
Organism: Antrihabitans stalagmiti; assembly: GCF_016482825.1. GTDB lineage: Bacteria > Actinomycetota > Actinomycetes > Mycobacteriales > Mycobacteriaceae > Antrihabitans > Antrihabitans stalagmiti. The sequence continues at coordinate 57,813 of NZ_JAEMNV010000012.1, forward strand.
ACGTCGGTTTCGGCGGAATGACGCTGACCGGTGTGCTGAGTCTGGAACGCGACGTCGAGCAGGCGACACCACACGAACCGTTCCGCGTGATCGATCTCGACGGCGACTATGCGATGCAGGCAAAGGTCCGCGACACCTGGAAGACGACGTACCGGTTCGACCTGCAGCGGCAGTATCGCGTCGACTACGTTGCGACGAATTGGTACCTCTCGACCTCGCCCGAATCGGGCTTCGTGCAAGGTTTGATGCTTGCGCGCCCGGCCGCAGACCGCCGTTTTGCGCTCAACGGCCGCAGGTTGGCTGTCCACCATCTCGACGGTCCGACAGAGCGAACGGAGTTCACGACCGCTGCCGGACTCATCGAGTGTCTGGAGGAAACCTTCCTGGTCCACATGCCAGATTGGCGACCGCTCGAAACGGCCTTCGGCCGGCTGACGTAGGCGAGCTGGACGACGGAAGCTGCTAGCGACTGACCGCCTTCTGATACCTGTAGATGGCCAACGGCACGAAGATGACCAGCAGCAGCACGATCCACAGCAGAGTCGCCGCGATCGGATTCTGCATCGGCCAAGCGTCCGACACTTGCATCGCAGAGTTGGTGTTGCCGAACAGTTCTCGCGCCGCCTGCGTGAGCGCCGATACCGGATTCCAGTCGGCTATCGCCTTGAGCACCGTCGGGAACCGCGAGCTGTCCACAAAGGTATTCGCGACGAACGTGAGCGGAAAGATGATCATGAAGGTCGCGTTGTTGAACACCTCGGGGGTGCGGATCCACAACCCGACGACCGCCATCACCCAGGAAACGGCGTAGGCAAATAGCACAAGCAGGCCGAAGGCGGCAAGCGCTTCCAGCAGTGACGTTCTGACTCGCCATCCCACGAGCAAGCCGGTCAGCGACATCACGATCAGGCTGATCACGTTGATGATGATGTCGCTCGTGGTGCGTCCGACCAGCACGGCCGCGGGTGACATCGGCAGTGAGCGGAATCGGTCGATGATGCCCTTCTGCAGATCCTCAGCGAGGCCCAGGCCGGTGAAGGTGCTGCCGAAAATCACTGTCTGCGTGAAGATTCCGGCGATCAGAAACTCTCGATACGAGATGCCCTCCATCGGGATGACGCTGCCGAAGACGTAGGCGAACAACAGGACGAACATGATCGGCGAGAGCACCGTGAACACAAGCAGGTCGGGCACTCGTTTGATCTTGATGACGTTGCGTTTGGCGATCGTGAGGCCGTCGACCGCCGCCATCTGTATCGCGTTCATCGGCTGTACTCCTTGCTTGTCGCGATCTGGTCTTCGTCGTCGCCGCCGGTCTTTGCTTCGGCCTCGTGGCCGGTCAGGGAAAGGAACACATCGTCGAGCGTCGGTCTGCGTAGCCCGACATCGCGCACCTTGATACCGCTGGCGTTCAGTCGAGCCAGCGCATCGGCCAACGCAACCGCACCGTCGGATACCGGCACCGTGAGTTGCCGAGCGTTGGTGTCGGTCTTGATCTCACCGACTGCGAAGCCGGTCAACGTTTCCCGCGCGGTGCCGAGGTCCGCGGGATCTACGACGGTGAGTTCGATACGCTCGCCGCCGATCTGGTCCTTCAGCTCATCGGCCGTTCCCAACGCGATGACCTTGCCGTGATCGACAACAGCGATCTTGTCCGCAAGGCGATCTGCTTCCTCCATGTACTGCGTCGTCAACAGCAGCGTTGTGCCACCGGCAACCAGTTCTTCGATCACATCCCACAACCCGATGCGGGCGCGAGGGTCGAGTCCGGTTGTCGGTTCGTCGAGAAACAACACAGGAGGATCGGCAACCAGGGCTCCCGCGAGGTCGAGCCTGCGGCGCATGCCACCGGAATAGCCCTTCACCGGACGATCGGCGGCGTGTGCCAGTTCGAAGCGGTCCAACAGTTCGCGGGCGCGGACCTTGGCACGCTTTGTGCCGAGGTGGTAGAGCCGCCCGACCATTTCGAGGTTCTCCGCACCCGTCAAATACTCGTCGACGGCCGCGTACTGGCCTGACGCTCCGATGTGCGCACGCAATTGGCGTGCCTGCTTCACGACATCGAACCCGGCGACCTCGGCGTGGCCGGAATCGGGTTTCAACAAGGTCGTCAGCACTCGAACCGTCGTTGTCTTTCCTGCACCGTTCGGGCCGAGCAGGCCGAAGACCGTGCCTTCGGGAACGGTCAGTTCCATCCCGTCGAGAGCGACTACATTCCCGTATCGCTTGACCAGGCCTTCGGCCACAATCGCGTCGGTCATCTCGTTCCTTCGCTGGTTCTGTTTCGGATATCGGTTGGTCGCTTGTCCACTCGCCGAGGGTAGGTCGGTAGTTCTCGAAGCGCACATGAATTAGGACTGGAGAAACTGTCACGGCTCATCGGTTCACCTCAGTCCGGAAGCATCGGGACGGTCATACCTTGGTCGCGGCCGATCAGCACCGCTTTGGTCACCGCGGTCGACCCGAACCGATCCCGGAGCGAATCGATGGTGCAGTCGAGCGACCCGTTCGAATCGGCGTCGAACGGCAGCGCAAGCTGAATTGCGTCGTCGTCGTCCAGATTGCTCAACGACAATCCGATCAGGGTGCACCCACGCTCGGCAATGAGTGGCAGTGCGTCGTCGAGCAGTCCCCGAGCCACCTGCAGGATCAGGTCGTTGCGTGCGGTCGGCTCGAACACCGTGCGAGATCGCGTTGCTCTGGTGAAGTCGTCGAATCGCAACCGCAACACGATCGTTCGAGTAACCCGGTGCGCCGAACGTAACCGCTTGCCGAGCCGCTCGACGATTCCGACGACGATCGCGTCGAGTTCCGCGGGTGGGCGTGGCCTGCGACCGATTGCCCGCTGCGAACCGATCGACCGTCGCCGTTTGCCGACCTGCACGTGTCGTGGATCCCGCGCCCACGACAGGGCGTACAGATGCCGCGACGACGCCCGGCCCAGAATCGACGACAACGTGGACTCGTTGCGTTCGGCGATCTGCCCGACCGTTCGAATGCCGTGCTCGTGCAATTTCTTTGCCGTGACGGCGCCGACGCCCCACAGCCGCTCGACCGGTAGCGGGTGCAGAAACTCGAGCTCCGTTTCCGGCGGCACAAGCAACAGTCCGTCCGGCTTGCCGACCGCACTCGCAACCTTCGCCAAGAACTTGGTTCGGGCGATGCCCACCGTGATCGGCAGCCCGACCTCGTCGCGAACCCGCTGCCGCAGCTTCTGCGCGATCTCCGACGGCGAGCCGGCGATCTTGCGCAGACCACCGACGTCCAGAAAGGCTTCGTCGACCGATATGCCTTCGACCAGCGGCGTCGTGTCGCGAAAGATGTCGAAGACCGCCTTGCTGGCGTCGGAGTAGGCCGACATCCGGGGCCCGACAACCACTGCCTGCGGACACAATCGCAGTGCCTCCCGACCGTTCATCGGCGACCGCACCCCGAACGCTTTGGCCTCGTAACTCGCAGCGAGAACGACTCCCCCACCGACCAGCACCGGACGACCCCGCAACGTCGGATCGTCGCGCTGCTCGACAGACGCATAGAACGAATCGAGATCCGCGTGCAGGATCGTCGCCTCGGTGCGCGGAACAGCTGGATGGGAAATCGACACGAACATATGTTCGCATCCGGTACCGACAGGTTTACGCGACCTGCAGAACCGGCCTGCGCAGCAACTGCAGCGCGTGCTCGTGAGCGGCAGCAGCGATGGCGCTCTCGCGGGCGCTGTCGGGACCACCCTGGGCCGCGATGTGCTCGTGCAACTTGGACTTGGCCTCGTACCAGGCAGCAATCGTCTCGACACTGGCGTCGGCGCTCGGACGACCGATCGACAGGGCGGTCATTTCGATCAACACGTTCATTTCGATCCTCCTCGTCTCGGGCGCCGGCTGCTTGATTGTTCGGCTACTGGGAACTACATCGCCGGTTCTGCCTCTATTGATACGTCGAATCACCGACACGTTTTTCGACACCCCGCGCAGACGAATGTGGCATCGGTCCCGCATAGCGGTGCCGATGCCACATTCGCTCCTCGATAGCTGCCTACGCGGGCGTGTAGGTCAGGATCACAACACCCGATCCGAGGACCTTCGTGTCTGCCAACTGCAACCGCGCCTCGGCTGACGGCCGGAACAGGATGTCCTCGGATGCACCCTTCCCCCAGAACAGTGGATGGATCCACAGGTGAATTTCGTCGAGCAGATTGTGCTCGAGCAGTAGCCGTGCGACCGGACCGTGGCCGTACATCACGATGTCGCCGTCGGTTTCTTCCTTCAGCGCGGCAACTTCACCGGCCACATCGGACCCGAGCACCGTCGTGTTGTTCCAGGTCGGATCCTTCAACGTCGTCGAGGCGACGTACTTCTTCATGCTGTTGAACTTGTCCGAGAATTCGTCTCCGCTGCGCTGCGTCCACGCCTCGGCGAAGCCGTCGTAGGTCCGTCGGCCCATCAGCATGGCGTCGCTGCGCCGCAGCAACCCCGCTGCGAACTCCATGGCGCTCGGATCGAAGTAGTCGAAGGACCACAGTTGCGGATCTTCCATAACTCCGTCGAGGGTCACGTACGTCGATTCGATGATCTTTCCCATTGTCTTACCCTTCTGTTGTTGGATACTGCTGAATTCGGATGAGCCCGAGTGTCGAGATATCAAGTCGGACAGGGTTGCTCGGCGCGGGCGTCACGGAGTGCGTGTGCCCACCAGATCAGTTGGTCGACGGTTGTGCGTACAACTTCGTCGAGATTGGATGGCGCGGTCCGCGCTTTCGGCCAACTTCCGTCGGCGGCGAACTGCTCCCAATAGCAAGGCAGGCTGACGCTGTTGCGGATGGTGACGGCGTTGAGTTCGCTGAACACTTCCCGCAATTGCGAGGCGGCATGCAAGCCTCCTGATTCCCTACCGTAGGAGACGAAGGTGACCGGCTTGCCTGCCCATTCGTCGTAGAACCAGTCGATTGCGACCTTGAGCGCTGCGGGAAAACTGCGGTTGTACTCCGGTGTGACGATCACAAACGCATCCGCTGCGGCGAGGCGCGGTGCCAGTGCCGCTACCTGCGGCGGGCGAACTTCGTCGTCACGCATCGTGGCCGGTAGGTCGGTCTCGGCAAGATCGATCGGGTCGAGGGACAGTTCGGTCCGGCGGCGTGCCTGCTTGGTGAACCACGCTGCTGCGGTGGGCCCGAACCGTCCGCTGCGGGTGCTTGCGATGATGACCGCGACCCGAAGCGGACCGTCGGTGCGCATCACTTGCCGCCGGCGTCGAGGAACGATCCGATGATGGGAAGCAGAACCGCGGGCTGCTGCACGAGGGTGATGTGCGACGTACCGGGGATGACGGCCAGTTGCGACTTCGGCAGACCCTGCGTGCCCTCGATACCACCGCCGAGCAGGCGGTACATCTCGGTGGTGTGTTCCGGGGTCACGATGTCGTTGTCGGCGGCGATGATCAGTGTCGGCGCCTGGATGCCCTTGATCTGCTCCGGCGTGTAGTTGATGGTGCTTTCGTCGGTCTCCTTCATCCGCTGCAAGGTCTTGTCGAACTGGTCCGGATGCGGTGCGATGGCAACGAATTCGTCCTTGAACGGTGTCCCGTCCATCATCTCCGACGTGATCTGGCCGACGCCTTCCGTCATTCCCGGCTGCATGCCCGACGTGTTGTACGAAACGGTCGCCAGGACAGCCTTGCGGACCTTCTCGGGATGGCTGACCTCGATTTCCAAAGCGATGCCGGCCCCGATGCTGTAGCCGAAGAAGTCGGCCTGCTCGACGCCGATCTGATCGAGGAGATCGAGGGTGTCGTCGGCCATCGTCGCGATGGTGACCGGTCGGTCGATGTCGGCGGTGTGGCCGTGAGCTTGCTGCTCGATGGAGATGACCTGACGACCCTCGGCGAGACCCGGAAGCAACTGGCCGAACGACGTTCCCGTTGCCGAAAGTCCACCGTGCAGCAGGACGAGCGGCGGCTGACCGTTGGCCTCGCCGTGCACCTCGTAGTACATGTTCAGGCCGTTCACCGATGCGTAGCGGCCGGGCTCGGCGGCGGTGTCGGCGCTCGAGTCGGTGTCGCTTCCGCATCCGGTGAGTGCAAGAGCTGCCACCGCGACTGTGGCTGCGACGGCGGTAAAGGTCTTCTTCATCGTGTTCTCCCTGGTGAGTGGCTTGTTCCTGCGTTGTGGATCACTCTGCTCGGGGCGGCTTACGCTTTGTTTACGGTCCGTTGTCGTCGGCATAGTTAGGCTTGCGCCGATGCGATTCGGAATCTTGGGACCTGTAGCGGCATGGACAGATGCCGGTGAGTCGGTTGTCGTCTCGGGCGTGAAGGTCCGCGCGTTGTTGGCGGATCTCCTTGTCCATGCAGGACGCCCGGTGTCGGCGGACCGGCTGATCGACGACATCTGGGGTGAAGCGCCGCCGGGCAACGCACCCGGCACGTTGTCCGCCAAGGCTTCCCAGCTACGACGCGCGCTGGAAGATGCCGAGCCGGGGGCGCGCACACTGGTGGTGTCGCCGCCGCCCGGCTATCGGCTCGACGTCGCGAAGGCCGATGTGGACGCGCTTCGCTTCGTGGAACTGACGACGGCTGCGCACGCGGCCGCCGACCCCGCACGAACAGCCGCGCTGCTGTCCGAAGCGTTGGACCTGTGGCGTGGTGCTGCCTTTGCCGACTTCGCCGACGAACCGTTCACGCAGGCGACGATCGCCAAGCTCGAAGAACAGCGACTGGTCGCATGTGAGGATCTGGCGCAGGCACGGCTGGCGCTCGGTCAGCACGCGCAGCTGGTCGGCGACCTCACCGACCTGGTGACGCGCAACCCGCTGCGGGAACGCCTGCGTGGTGCCCACATGCACGCGCTGTACGGGGCAGGCCGCCAGAGCGATGCCCTCGACAGCTTCGATCAGCATCGGAACGCTCTTGCCGACGAACTCGGACTCGATCCGGGTGCCGAACTCGTTGCGCTGCAGCGCGCGATCCTTGCTCAGGACCCTGCCCTGACTCCTACGGTCGCAGCTCCGGTGCGACACGTGCGACCGTCGAATCTGCCTGCGCCGCTTACCGATCTGATCGGCCGCGATGCGGCGCTCGCCGAGCTCGCCGACGCCCTCGACACCCAACGGTTGGTCACACTCACGGGTCCCGGTGGGGTCGGCAAGACTCGCCTTGCAATCGCCGCGGCTCACTCGAAGTCCCCCGCGGACGGTGCGTGGCTCATCGAGTTGGCCGGTTTCGAGCGCGTCTCGACGACCGACCTCGCCGATGTCGTTGCGCAGACCCTCGGGATTCGCGATGGGGGCGAGCAGACCGACCCGATCGCACGTCTCGGTGCAGCGCTGCACGATCAGAATGTGCTTGTCGTGCTGGACAATTGCGAGCACCTGATCGATGCGGCAGCCGATCTGGCGGACAGTCTGCTCAGCGCGGCCGCCGGGGTGCGCATCATCGCGACGAGCCGCGAACCACTCGGCTTGGTCGGTGAGTACGTCTTCGGCGTCGCGCCGCTCGAACGTGACAGTGCCGTAGCTCTTTTCGCGACGCGGGCGAGCGCGTCCGCACGTGATTTCACACTCGACGACGAGACGACCGGACCTGTGAACGTGTTGTGCGCGCGGTTGGACGGCATTCCGCTTGCACTGGAATTGGCAGCGACTCGCGTCCGGGCACTCGGCGTGCACGAGATGGTTGCGCGCCTCGACGATCGTTTTCGTCTGCTCGCAACCGGTTACCGCGGTGCCCCACCACGGCAACAGACGTTGACCGCGATGATCGACTGGAGTTGGGATCTGCTGGAGGCCGACGAGCAGGCGGTACTGCGCAGACTCGCCGTCCACGCCGACGGCGCAACCCTCGCTGCGGCCGAGATCGTATGCAGCGGAGTCGATGTCGATCGCGATGCCGTGCCCGATCTACTGGTCCGTCTGGTCGACCGCTCGCTCGTCACCGTCGTACACGGCGGCAGCGAACCACGCTATCGACTGCTGGAATCCATTGCCGCATATTGTGTTCCACGATTGCGTGATGCCGGCGAGGAGGTCGACACCCGAACGCGCCATCATGCGTACTACCTGGAGTTCGCCGAACAGGCCCGCCCGCATCTCTACAGCGCCGAGCAGAAACGCTGGTTGCGTCGACTCGACGCGGAGTCGGCGAACCTACGCGCGGCGTTCGACGATGCGGTGGCCTCCGGTGACGGTGTCAGCGCACTGCGTCTGACCGATGCGCTCGGGTGGTACTGGTTTCTGCGGGGACGTCTTGCAGAAGCACGGCGTTCGTTCGCGGCCGCCCTCGCCGCCGGCGTGGATGCGTCTCCCGAGCTGCGTGGCCAGGTGCTCACCTGGGACACCGGGTTCGGCTTCGTCTCCGGCGTTGGGACCGATCGGGACACATTGCGTGACAACGCTTTACAACTCATATCAGACCAGCACACCAAAGCACGTGCCCAGTGGTTTCTCGCCTACACCGCCCTGGACCTCGGCGATGTCGAGGCTGTCGAAGTGCTGTTGGATCAGGCGCTGCCAGCTTTCACGGCAGTCGACGACCGCTGGGGTATCGCAGCCGTGCACATCGTCAAGGCCAAGATCGCGCACCTCGGCAGCGATATCGACGCACTGCGTAGCAGCAGTGAGCTGAGCGCCGAGTTGTTCGCGGCGTCCGGTGATCGCTGGGGAAAGCTGCAAGCAACTGGGTGGCTCGGCGGTCATGCCGAACTCGTCGGCGACCTCGATCGGGCCACCGCCCTGCACAGCGACGGTTTACACATCGCCGAGGAGCTCGAGCTGTGGCCGGAGGTGTCGGGTCATCTGTCCTGGCTCGGCTGGATTGCCATGCAGCGCAGTGATTTCGGGCCAGCCATCGAGTACTGCGAGCAGGCGTTGAAGTTGGCTGCCGAACAGGGGTCGATAGCGGGCCAGGTGTTTGCCCTGATGGGTCTCGGCTTCTCGACCCGCAAGGCCGGAGATCTCGATCGCGCCGAGCAGACACTGCAATCGATCATCGACTTCAGTCCCCCAGATCCAGAAACCGGTCCACCGCTGTACCTTCCGAATATCCTCTGCGAACTCGGCTTCGTCGCGGAACTACGTGGTGACGCCGACACGGCATGGCGGTTCCACGCGGACGCCTACCGAATGTCGGTCGACTTCGCAGCGCCCCGCGATATCGCTTATTCGCTCGAAGGGCTTGCGGGCGCAGCATCGGTCGCGGCCGACTACACCGTCGCGGCCCACCTGCTCGGGGCGGCCGACGCTCATCGCGCGACGGTTGGCCTGCCGACGGCACCGACGGAGCAAGTCGACCTGGACCGCATCCTCGAGCGACTAACTCGTGCGCGGGACAGGTCGGAAATCGACACCCTGATCGAGGCCGGACGCATACTCGCGACAGATGAGCTTGCAGCGATCGTCGCCGCCGGCCACAACACTCGGGCCTCAACAGCCGAGCTGCGTCGATAGTCGGGAAGCATGTGGTCCAGCCGTCGGACCCCCGAGACACACCTACGCGGGTGCGCCGAGATCTAGACGACCTTCGCGGCGATCAGCAGGTCCCAGATCTCGCCCTGGTCGATGACCTCGACGCCGAGCTTCTCGGCTTTGGCCAGTTTGCTGTCGCCCACCCCTGCACCGGTGATGAGCAGGTCCGTGTTGGCCGAAACCGAGGAAGCTGCCGTCGCACCCGCCTGCTCACAGAGGCGTTGAAACGTTGGGCGAGCGACTTTTTCGCCGGACCGCGGGTCACTGATAGCGCCGGTGATCACCACAGTCTTGCCTTCCAGCGGTGCGCCTGCTGCAATGACCGGCGGTAGATCCTCTTCGCGTACGTCCAGGGACACGCCTGCCGCGCGCAGCTTTTCGAGTTCCGGGCGCAGGCGTGCCAGGTGTGCAACGAGGGAGGCGGCGACCTTCGCGCCGATGTCGTCCACTGCGACGAGCCGTTCCTGTCCCGCGTCGGCGATCTCTTCGAGAGAGCCGAATCCCGCTCGGGCCAGACGCGCGGCAGTGCCGTCGGACGCCATCGGAATTGCGAGGCCGATCAGGGCGCGCCGCAGGCCTACCTGACGGCTCGCATCGATCGAGTCGATCATGCGCTGGGCCGAGACCTCTCCCATGCGGTCGAACTCGAGCAAGCGTTCCTTCGTCAGTGTGTAGAAGTCCGAAGGGCTTTCGAGGATGCCCGCGTCGGCCAGGCGTTCGATCCACACCTGCCCTATCGCATCGATATCCGCTGCGGCGCGCGACGCCCAGTGGATGAGCCTGCGGACCGTCTGTGCGGGGCAGGCGACGTTGGTGCAGAACAGTTCTCGGCTGTTGCCCTGCTCGGTCACCGGCTGTTCGCACGAAGGGCACACGGTAGGCGGCTCGATATCACGCTCCTCACCCGTGCGTTTTGCGGCGTCGAGAACGCCTGCCACGAAAGGGATTACGTCGCCGGCGCGGCGTACCAGCACCGTGTCCCCGATTTTGATGTCTCGGGCGCGGATGACTTCTTGGTTGGCCAGCGTCGCCTTTGTGACAGTCGTACCACCAACGAACACCGGCTCCAGCCACGCAACCGGGACGATCTTGCCTGTCTTGCCGACGTCCCAGATCACCTCGCGCAGCAACGTGGTCTTCTCTTCGGCGGCGAACTTGAACGCCAACGCGCCACGCGGCGAACTCGACCGTGTCCCGGCCGCCGCATAGGCCTCCCGATCAGCCAACCGCAGCACCGCACCGTCGAGGTCGTAGTTCAGCGCGTTACGGCCCTGCTCGATCGCGGTGATCGCGGCCTGCGCCTGCTCGGCGTCGGTGCAGTGCTGCATCTGCGCACCCGCGATACCGAGAGCTTGCAGCCCCTCTTCCAGGTCGACTGCGGCAGCATCGGCCGAGGTATCCAAGTCGAAGCCGAAGAACTGCAAGCGTCGCTCGGCGACTGTCGCCGGGTCCTTCGCCCGCAGCGTGCCCGCCGCGGCGTTGCGCGGATTGATCAGCGGCTTGTCCGGATTCGCCTTGTTGTAAGTGGCGAAGGTCGACCGCAGCATCACCGCCTCGCCACGCACCTCCACCCGCCCAGCGATGTCGATCCGTTCGGGAACGCCGTCGACCAGGGCACGCACCAGCACGGTCACGTCGTCACCCGTCGTGCCATCACCACGGGTGACCGCACGCACGAGGCGCCCGTCCTCGAAAACCAGGGCCAAGGACAAACCGTCGAGCTTCGGCATGACCACCACCGACTGCCCGGGAAAGCGGTTGAAGAACGCCACAACCTGCTCGGGCTTGGTCGCCTTCTCCAGTGACAGCATCGGACGTGAATGCCGAACCGGAGAGTGCAGCTCTGCGGGCGCGCCGACCTGCTCCAGCGGATTCGGGTCTAGCGCGATGTTGGGGTGCGCTTCGAGAAGGCCACGTAGCTCGTCCTCGATCGCGTCGTACTCGGCGTCCGCGACCAGCGGCGAACCCTGGTAGTAGGCCTCACGCAGCGCCACGATGCGGTCCGCGAGCTCCTGAGCGTGTTCCCCTGTTTCCACAACACCGGACGTTACAGATGCCCACTGACAGCAATATTCGCCCAGTCCCCAGCACACCATGGGCCCGGCGCTTCACAGCAGAAGTCCCCGTCACGCAGTAGCGTTGGCCGTCATGCAGCTGCCTCGTGCGATCGCGAGCTTCAACAAGTACGTCACCAACCGTCTTCAGGGCCTCTGGGCGTGGCTGATCCCGCCGTGGGCGGTCGTGCATCACACGGGACGGTCCTCGGGCCGCGCGTTCAAGACGCCGATCATGGGCTTCAAGACACCGGAAGGTTTTGCGATCCCGATGCTCTACGGTCCGCAGAGCCAGTGGGTCAAGAACCTGCTCGCTGCCGGTGGCGGCGAGATCCAGCGGGGTGGCAAGCGCTACAGGCTCGTCGACCCGCGGGTCGTCCCTGCGGCGGAGATAACCGCGAAGGGCATCGCCGGCGTCTATACCCGGGCCGCGACCTCGACGCTCGTCACCACGCTTGGCGAGCGCGTGTAGTCGGTCATCCCGACGATCCAAAAACGGTGCCACCCCGGCGCTAGCCGAATCGAACTCAGCCATGCCCCGCATGGTGTGGCGCGCTCGACGCTGCCGTCTCCCCCGGCGCCACCACGACGAACTGCCCCATCAAACCCTGGTCCTCGTGTCGCAGCAGATGGCAATGAAACATGTACGGCATCGATGGGTCGGTGAAGTCGGTGAAGCGCATCAGTAGCCGTCGGGTCTCATTCGGCGCTATGTAGACCGTGTCCTTGCGTCCAGCCAGCGACGGATCATCGGTGTCGAGCACCTGGAACTGAACGTCATGGACGTGGAAGTTGTGGACCTGTCCGCTGCTGTTGTGCACTTCCCACACCTCGGTGGTTCCGACCGTGACGACCTCGTCGATTCTGTTCGTGTCCATCGACTTGTTGTTCAGCGACGTCGAACTCGTCAAATCGAACCGCCTGGTGACCGTCGGGTCACCGAGGTCCGGCAGGGTCGAAAGTATTTCGGGAACAACGGCATTGGACGCAAGCGTCGAGGCTGCCCGCAGTTGCAGGATGTCGAAGGAATCAGCACCGCCAGCGAATCGATCGTTCCAGAAGCCGGCACCGAGGTCGGGCGGTGTGCTGCGCAGGACCGTCGTCGTATCCGGTGACAGTGCGACCACGATCTCAGCCCGCGCGCCGGGTGAGAGCCGAAGGTTCTGCATCGCAACCGGTTTCGCAAGTAGGCCACCGTCGGTGCCGATCAGCTGGAAGTCCTGGTCGTCGGAAAATCCGAAGTTGTACACACGAGCGTTGGACGCGTTGAGCAGACGCAGCCGGACCCGCTCGGTCGTCACGTCCAGATAGGGTCCCGGCGTTCCGTTGACCATGATCTCGTCTCCGAGCACACCCGTGTCGTTGAAGATCGCCGACGAGGCGTCGAGGCTCTCGCCGTTGAACTTCTTGTCCTGCACGATCACCGGGATGTCGTCGACGCCATAGCGGTCCGGCAATGCGGGACCGTTCGCGTCGTCGATCAGGAACATCCCGGCGATACCGCGATAGACGTGGTCTGCTGTCTCGCCGTGCATGTGCGGGTGGTACCACAGCGTTGCCGCTGGCTGGTCCACGGTCCACTGCGGTGACCACGTCGTCCCTGGTTCGACGAGTTGGTGCGGTCCACCGTCCATCGCGGCAGGGAGATGCATTCCGTGCCAGTGCAGCGTGCTCGTGACGCCGAGACGGTTGCTGACATTCATGCGAACCTTCTCACCACGCTTCGCTCTGATCGTCGGCCCGAGGTAGGAGCCGTTGACACCCCACGTCTCGGTATCCGGTCCATGGCCGAGGTCGGAGGTTCCGCTCTGCATGTCCAGGTCGAAGCTGCGGACCCCGTCTGGTCCGACCGTCGACGCCGCGAGGGGCGGTAGCTGGAGCGGCTTCTCGAAGTCGACCCTCCCGACTGTGTCTACCCGCGCGATCGTCCAGGTGTACGCCGTGACGGCGACGGCTGCGGTGGCGAGTGTCATCGCGAGCACGATTGCAGCGACCAGCATGCGGATCCAGGTCGGTCGCTGTTTCGTCATGCATCCGAGCCTGGCGTCTTCGCCGTGCACATACATCCAGGCAGCGACCCATTTCGAGGTCAGGGAATACCCCGAGATGGTGTGACGGCGGGAAACGGATATTGCCGTTACACCGAGTTTCGGGTACCAATGGTATTTGAAATGGCGTTCGGGCACGGAGTCCGCCGCCAGAGACGAGGAGGTCTCCGCACTTATGACTGTGCACCCACAACACGACCCACAACACGACCCGGAATTCGACGCAGTGATAGTCGGCGCAGGGTTCGGTGGTATCGGCGCCGCGATCCAGTTGAACCGGCTCGGCCTCGACAATCTCGTCATCCTCGAGCGCGAAGACGACCTCGGTGGCACCTGGCACGTCAACCACTACCCCGGCTTGGCTGTCGACATCGCGTCGGTCACGTACTCGTACTCCTTCGAGCCGAATCCCTACTGGTCGCGGATGTTCGCGCCTGGTGCCGAGCTCAAGCGGTACGCCGAACACGTCGCTGACAAGTACAACCTGCGTCGCTACATGCGGTTCAACACGTCCGTCACCGGCTCACGCTGGGACGAAGACGAGCAGTACTGGGTCGTCAACGTCGAGGACGGTCCGTCGATCACGGCTCGGTACCTGCTTACGGCGACCGGCTTTCTGTCCCAGCCGAAGACGCCGGACATCGCGGGAATCGATACGTTCGAGGGCAAGGTCATTCATACGACGAAGTGGGACGACACCTACGACCTGACCGATCGGCGCGCGGCGATCATCGGCACCGGCGCGACGGCGGTCCAGCTCGTTCCGCGCGTGGCTGACAAGGTCCGCGAGCTGACTGTCTACCAGCGCACCCCGATCTGGCTGGTGCCGAAGGTCGACCTCCCGATTCCCGGTGTCGTGCAGCGACTGTTCGACAAGGCACCGGCTACTCAGAAAGTCGCCCGCGTCGTCAATTCGGGCGTTCTCGAGGCGATCATGGTCGCCGGCGTGCTGCACTATCGGCAGGCGAAGATCTTCAACAAGGGCGCCGAGTTGATCGCTCGCGCACAGCTACGGGCGCAGGTCCGCGACAAGAAGACCCGCGAGGAACTGACTCCGGACTACTCCTTCGGCTGCAAGCGCCCGTCGTTCTCCAACGAATATCTCTCAGCGTTCAACAAGGACCATGTCCGGCTGGAGACCACTTCGATCGATCACATCGAACCCAACGCAATCGTGACGACCGACGGCAACCGCACCGAGATCGACACGCTGATCTTGGCGACGGGCTTCAATCTGTGGGACGTGAATTTCCCGGCCATCGAGATCCTCGGCCGCGACGGACGCAACCTCGGAAAATGGTGGCGCGACAACCGTTTCCAGGCCTACGAGGGGATCAGCGTTCCGCATTTCCCGAACTTCATGACGCTTGCCAGCCCGTATTCCTACAGCGGACTGTCGTACTTCACGACGATCGAGTCGCAGATGAAGCACATGGACCGTTTGCTTTCCGAATCCAAACGACGCGGCGCAACGACTTTCGAGGTGAAGCAGGACGCAAACGACGAGTTCCTGGATCGCTGCACCGAGAAGCTCGACGACTCGGTCTTCTACAACGGCAACTGCCAGACCTCGCGTAGCTACTACTTCAACCAGCACGGTGAGGCAGCGATTCTGCGACCCACCTCCACCCTCAACGCCCTCCGCGAGGCGAGCCGCTTCCCATTGGAGGACTATACGTACGCCTGATCGACATCCACGATCCGACGGCCGAAGGTTTCCCGTGAAACCTTCGGCCGCTGTCGTGCCGGCTACAGGGCGAGGCCGAAGGTCCGCCACGCAACCTCGCGTCGCTTCGCCCGCGCAGATCCGGCGATCCCGAGAATCGGTCGGTCCCGCTCCCACAGCGACCGCGTCTCGGCATCGACGGCCGCCCAGTGGTCGCCGAGCTCGTCGATCAGCGTCGTGAATGCGCCGAACACCCCGCCGAGCGCGGCATGAGTCGACGCCGCTGCAGGTGAGGCGGCCGCAATCGCTTGGATGGCTGTGAGCAACACCAGAATTCGCTCCACCACCGATGCCGGCCAGTTCGATCGCCTGGCAACCTGGACGAGCATTCCACATCCGGCCGCGAGCACATGAAGGTCTTCGATCGTGCGAAACGGCTCGAGGTAGTTGACGTAGGCATCACCGGGGAGCAGATCGTCGGGTCTAATCATCACATCTGACAGCTCCAGCGATGCGTGCCCAATTTCCGGCGCGAACGGCATCGCGGGAAGGTCCGTAACCTGGGCGCCTGCTCGCCCGTTCTCGAACGTCACTGCCCGGAGACTGTTCCGCCCCGACGTGTCCTCGCCGACACCCGCGATGACGACCAGAATGTCAGCGCGTGTCCCGAGCGTCACAAAGGACTTGGTGCCGGAAAGGGACCAACGGTCGACGCCGTCCTGCCTCAACGCGGTCCGGATTGCCGCTGGATGACCTCCGCCCGCCTCGGTGGCGCACAGCGAGATCGTCTTGTCCTGAGCAACGTCGCGAAGCATCGTGTGCAGCGCTGCTTGATAACCGGAGAGAAATGCGTACCCGAGGCGGTCGGCGCCGAATCCAGCGGCGGCGGCCCTGTCGATCTGTCGCGGAAATCGATCCGCAAGCTCGAGTTGTCGCTGCCAGGAGTCGTCGACCGACGTTGTCGGTGCAGGTTCCGGTGACGTCGTCAGGACGTATTCGAGAAGCCTGTTCACGTGGCTGACCGTAGCGTGGACGGTCAGGTAGCAGACTACTCAGGACACCTGAGCAATTTGAGAGTAGAAATTGTGGGTTACCACTCGCTTACTACCCGCACGAATCGAGAAAGACATGGTCGTTCGCCTCGTCTGCGCAAGCTTCCTCGGCGCAGCAATGCTCACCCTCGCTTCACCCACGATCGCATCCGCTGCGCCGGAGCCCGATTACAAAAATTGCACCGAAGCTCGCGAGGCCGGCGTGACTCCCTTGCATCGAGGAGACCCGGGTTATGCCGCGCACCTCGACCGCGACGACGATGGCGTCGCCTGCGAATAGTCAGCCGAACAGAAAGCCCGCACTTGCCGGACCAGTAGAGACTCCTGGACCCACATCACGCATCCTTCGTACGGTCAGCGAGTTTCAGCCAGATCACTCCGACGATGACAACCGCGAGCCAGAAGCCTTTTGCGGCGGTGAGTGTTTCATCGAAGAAGACTGGTCCGAGTAGCGCGGCACCGACGGCGCCGATTCCTGCCCAAACTGCGTATCCGATCCCGACCTCGATCGACTTCAGGGCTACGCTGAGGGCGAAGAGGGTGAGCAGGAAGAAGACGATCGCCACGAGCGACCAGGTCAGCACGGTGAAGCCGCGGCTTCCCCCCACTGACAGGGCGTAGCCGACTTCGAAGACTCCGGCCAAGAGAAGAACGATCCAGGCTCGGGCTTCGCTGGTCCGTTCCGCAGTGCTGCTCACGCAACACCGCTGAGTTGGAGGCCGGCGACTCCTCCGATGACGATGGCGATGCCGATCGCTTTACGCCAGTCGAGTCGCTGGTTGAACAGCAGCGTGCCCAGCAGGACGATTCCGACACCGGCAATCGAAGTCCACATCGCGTAGCCGACACCGACATCGAAGGTGAGCAATGCGCGACTGAGGAAGTAGGTAGCGATGCCACCGCTTGCGAGGGTGGCAATCGTCCATCGTGGGTTCGTGAAGCCGGCTGCTTTTCCGGCCGATATCGCGACTGCGATCTCGAAGATGACTGCAATAGCCAGATATACCCAGTTCATTGTCACTCTCTCGGTTTCTAGTTGTACGTGCATACATATAAAGCGAGGCAGGAGTCGGCGTATCTCGCAGCTGTCGATGCCGCAACGCGTCAGGTGTCGTCGGGGCTGTCGAGGTCCGCTAGAGCTCGACCGATAGGCAGTGCGTCGAGCGCGGGGTACAACTCGTGCAATCGCTGCAGAGTCCGGTCGAGGTGATTTCGAAACGGTTCGCGCGCTTGCGCCACGAGAGCTTCGCCCTCGGCAGTGATGACCGCGTAGACACCGCGCCCATCCTCGGAACAGGTGTCACGACGGGTGAGCCCTCGCGTCTCGAGTCGAACCAACAGGCGAGTCACCGAACTCTGATTCAGGCCGATCCGGTGGGCAAGGTCGTTGATCCTCAGCTCTTTGTCCGGCATCGAATCGAGCTGACGCAAGGCGCGGTACTCGGTAAGGACGAGTCTGTGGTGATCCGTCAACCACTTCCCGAGGCTGGTATCGACCGAGGCTACGAACGACGCGAGTTGGACCCAGTCATCGAACAAGTCTCCGGCAGCTTCGCCGGACTCCGATCGATTCATGTACATACATATAAGCTAGCAGGAGGTCGACCAACAAGAGAGCCCGCCCCCAATCGGGAGCGGGCTACTTGCTGTTGCGAACTGTGGAGCCTAGGAGATTCGAACTCCTGACATCTGCCTTGCAAAGGCAGCGCTCTACCAACTGAGCTAAGGCCCCGAACGGGTCGATATTGACTTGTACTTACCGGCCCGAGTCGATCGGTCAGTGCTGCGTGGCTTCGTGCCAGACATCCGCACCGCTCTGCTTGGAACGCAGCTTGGTGAGTCCGAACAACACAGCCACCGTGACACCTAGGAGCAGAAGAAGTTTCATGTCTTCCACCCTAACTTCTCGTCTCGGTAGTGGGCCTAGGAGGACTTGAACCTCCGACCTCTTCGTTATCAGCGAAGCGCTCTAACCGCCTGAGCTATAGGCCCGTGAACCTCGGAACCCGGGTAAAAATCCCACCCTGGACCGAGGCACGAGATTACCGTACGGGACCGGCGATAACCAAAACGGCCGAGTTCCCCGTGACCGGAATCAACCCGGATCTAGTCCGGATCGGCCAGCGTGACCTCGATACCGCCGACCAGATCCGAGCATTGGTTGTAGATAAACGATCCGATCGTGGCCAACGCAGTGAAAAGCACCACATTGATCAGCCCGATACCCGCCGCGTAGCCGAAGATCTGGCCCGCACTGACAAGTCCGTCGGAGCTGGAATCGGACACGATATCGGTGAACGCGTTGTTGAGCCGATCCCAGACACCCATGCCAGCGAGCACGATGTAGAGCAGGCCGACCGCAACCATCCAGATGAAGAACAGCGCAACCGAGATGACCAGCGTGACCTTGAGTGTCGACCAGGGATCGATTCGGCGAAGCTGGACCGTCGCACGCAACGGTGTGCCGTCACCAACGGCGACCGCAGCACCCGCAGTCTGCAACGCCGGGGCACTCGCCTCCTGCGGAAGCGGATGACGCACCTCGGACAGGTCCGGCATGTCCTTGGCAAGCTCGGGCCGCGCGATGCTCCGGGTCGGACCGTCGATCGCGTCCGACTTCGCCTTAGCCGCTTCCTTGCGCTGCGACTTCGCTTCCTCGACCTGTTCGCGTCCCACCTGTGGAGCACCGACAGGCGGCCTACCGACAACCGGTGCCTCACCGGGACGGTTGAGGTTCGACTGCGGCTCACGCTGGGGAGCGCGCTGCCACGGCGGTGTCGACGAGTGGTTGTGCCCGTTCTGCACCTTTGCGGTCACAGCAGACGGATCGACGTTCTTGCCGTCTTGACGCTGTTCCGGAACCGGCCGACCGCCGCGGGTCGGCGGACCCTGATGTTGCGGCGGCTCGAAGTTCGCGGGCCGCACCTGCGTCGTGTCCGCGGGACGCGAGACCGGCTGGCCCGCATTCGGCTGCTGATTGTTCGGCTGCGGAACGAGTGGCTGACGTGTCGGCAACTTCGGTTGCTGACCCTGCTGATTCGAGCCTGAAGACACCGGCGGAGGCGTTGTCGTCCGCTGCTGATCGACGGCAGGCATCGCCTGAGTCGGCGGCTGCTGCTGCGGATTCGACGGAATCGGCCGCGGCAGCGGACGCGGCTGCAACGGCTGCCGTACCCGTTCGGTCACAGATTCAGGGGCAACACGATCCTGTGCCCCCCGCTGCGGCAGAGGTCCCGCAGCGGGACCGTTCACAGGCTCGGATCGGCGAGGCTCGCCGGGTCCGCGCGGATCGTCGGGATGGTCAGGAGTACTCACTTGGGCTCCTTGGCTCCGTCTGTGGCGGCCGGAACCTCGTCCGGCTCATCGGCGTTGCGGGCAATCGCGAGCAAGGTATCCCCTTCGCCGAGATTCATCAGTCGCACACCCTTGGTCTGTCGGCCTGCCTTGCGAACCTGCTTGGCAGCAGTGCGAATAACTCCGCCGCCCGAGGTTATCGCGTAGAGCTCGTCGTCGTCGTTCACGATAAGCGCTCCGACCAGAGTGCCACGCCGTTTGTCGTACTGAATCGTGAGGACGCCCTTGCCGCCACGACCCTGCACAGGGTAGTCGTCCATCGGCGTTCTCTTCGCGTAGCCGCCGTTGGTGGCGACGAGAAGATACATACCCTCCTGCACGACGTTGAGCGACAGCAACTGATCTTCGCCGTTGAAACGCATGCCCTGAACACCGGAGGTCGCGCGACCCATCGGACGTAGCGCCTCGTCGGTCGCGGAGAAGCGGATCGACTGACCCAACGCCGAGACAAGCAGCAGATCGTCGTCCGCAGAACACAGCGACGCTCCGACCAGTTCGTCTTCACCACGCAGATTCACCGCGACGATGCCGCCGCTGCGGTTGGAGTCGAAGTCGGTCAACTTCGACTTCTTCACCAGACCCGCGCGGGTGGCGAGGACCAAGTAGGGCGCGTCTTCATAGGTCTTGAGCTGAATGACCTGTGCGATGCGCTCGTCCGGCTGGAATGCGAGGAGGTTCGCGACATGCTGACCACGTGCGGTCCGGCTTGCCTCGGGCAGCTCGTAGGCCTTCGCCCGGTAGACCCGACCCTTCGTGGTGAAGAACAGAATCCAGTCGTGCGTGGAGCTGACGAAGAAGTGCTTGACGATGTCGTCCTGCTTGAGGCCGGCACCTTGCACACCCTTGCCGCCGCGCTTCTGCGAGCGGTAGAGGTCGGTCTTGGTCCGCTTCGCGTAGCCGGTTTCGGTGATCGTGACGACCACATCTTCGCGGGCGATCAGATCTTCGTCGGCGACGTCACCGTCTGCGGCGATGATCCGGGTCCGGCGGTCGTCGCCGTACTTCTCGACGATCTCGGCGAGCTCGTCGTGGACGATCTTCCGCTGCCGTTCCGGCCTGGCGAGAATGTCCTTGAGGTCGGTGATCTCGAGCTCGATCTCCGCCAACTGATCGACGATCTTCTGCCGCTCGAGAGCAGCAAGTCGACGCAACTGCATGTCGAGGATGGCGGTTGCCTGGATCTCGTCGACGTCGAGCAGTTCCATCAACCCGACGCGCGCAATCTCGGTGGTCTGCGACCGCCGGATCAACGCGATCACTTCGTCGAGCGCATCGAGCGCCTTGACGAGTCCGCGCAAGATATGTGCGCGTTCCTCGGCCTTACGGAGCAGGTACTTGGTCCGCCGGACGATCACTTCGAGCTGATGAGTGACGTACAGGCGGATCATCTGGTCGAGGCGGAGTGTGCGCGGCACACCGTCGACGATGGACAGCATGTTCACACCGAAGCTGGTTTGCAGCTGGGTGTGCTTGTAGAGGTTGTTCAGTACAACCTTTGCGACGGCGTCACGTTTGATCGTGACGACGATGCGCATGCCGGCACGGTCCGACGACTCGTCGTGAATGTCGGAGATTCCGGAGATCTTGCCGTCGCGGACCTGCTCGGCGATGGACGTGATCAGGTTGTCCGGGTTCACCTGGTACGGCAACTCGGTCATGACGATCGTGGTGCGACCCTTGGCGTCTTCTTCGATCTCGACGACACCACGCATCCGGACCGAACCGCGTCCCGTTGTGTAGGCGTCGTGAATGCCCTGGCCGCCGACGATCAAGCCGTAGGTCGGGAAGTCGGGACCCTTCACGTACTCCATGCAGGCTGCGAGCGTCGCTTCTTCGTCGGCCTCGTAGTTCTCGAGCGCCCAGTAGATCGCGTTGGCGAGTTCCGGCAGGTTGTGCGGCGGAATGTTCGTCGCCATACCGACCGCGATGCCGCCACTGCCGTTCATCAACAGGTTGGGGACGCGGCTGGGGAGAACCGTCGGCTCTTGCGTGCGGCCATCGTAGTTGGGAACGAAATCGACTGTCTCATGGTCGATTTCGCGCAACATCTCCATCGCAAGCGGAGTGAGGCGGCACTCTGTGTAGCGCATCGCGGCAGCCCCGTCGTTGCCGCGGGAACCGAAGTTGCCCTGACCGTCGACCAGCGGGTACCGCAGCGACCACGGCTGCGCCATACGGACCAACGTGTCGTAGATCGACGCATCGCCGTGGGGGTGATAGTTACCCATCGTCTCGGCGACGGGTCGGGCCGACTTCACATAGCCGCGATCGGGGCGGTAACCGTTGTCGTACATCGCGTAGAGCACACGACGGTGAACCGGCTTGAGACCGTCACGCACGTCGGGCAGTGCACGCCCGACGATGACGCTCATGGCGTAGTCGATGTAGCTGTTCTGCATCTCCTGCTGGATGTCGACAGGTTCGATGCGGTCCCCGGCGCCGCCTGACGGCGGCAACGTGGTGTCGGTCATGTGCTCACTTTCGGTAGAAGAAGGCCGCTACTCGCAGGTGCCTAGACGTCGAGGAAACGAACGTCCTTGGCATTTCGGGTGATGAAACTGCGGCGGGCTTCGACGTCCTCGCCCATCAGGATGGAAAACAATTCGTCCGCAGAAGCGGCGTCGTCGAGGGTGACCAAGCGCAGAACGCGAACCGAGGGATCCATCGTGGTTTCCCACAGCTCTTTCGCGTTCATCTCGCCGAGGCCCTTGTAGCGCTGCACGCCGTCGTCCTTGTTGATCTTCTTGCCTGCCTCGAGGCCTGCCTTCATCAGACCGTCACGCTCGCGGTCGGAGTAGGCGAACTCGGGGTCGCTCCGCTGCCACTTCAGCTTGTACAGCGGCGGCTGCGCGAGATAGACGTGACCGTGCTCGACCAGCGGCCGCATGAAGCGGAAAAGCAGCGTGAGCAGCAGCGTTGCGATGTGCTGGCCGTCGACATCGGCGTCGGCCATCAGGACGATCTTGTGATAGCGCAGTTTCGCGATATCGAACTCGTCGTGGATGCCGGTACCGAAGGCGGTAATGATCGACTGGACCTCGTTGTTCTTGAGGACGCGGTCGATACGTGCCTTCTCGACGTTGATGATCTTTCCGCGCAGCGGCAGGATCGCCTGATACATCGAGTCGCGACCCGACTTGGCGGAACCGCCGGCGGAGTCGCCCTCCACGATGTAGATCTCGGACTTGCTCGGATCGTTGGAACGGCAGTCGGCGAGCTTGCCAGGCAGACCACCGAGGTCGGTCGCGCTCTTACGGCGAACGAGTTCGCGTGCTTTCCGAGCAGCCATCCGTGCCTGTGCCGACGAGACCGCTTTGTTCACGATCGTCTTGGCATCGGCGGGATTGGACTCGAACCAGTGCGCGATGTGTTCGTTGCACGACTTCTGTACGAACGACTTGACCTCGGTGTTGCCGAGCTTGGTCTTCGTCTGACCCTCGAACTGCGGCTCGCCGACCCGGACGCTCACGATCGCAGCGAGACCCTCGCGGATGTCGTCACCGGTGAGGTTGGTCTCCTTCTCCTTCAGCAGCTTCTTGTCGCGCGCGTACTTGTTGACGACATTGGTCAGCGCAGCGCGGAAGCCCTCTTCGTGAGTGCCACCCTCATGGGTGTTGATCGTGTTGGCGAATGTGTGGACCGATTCCGAGTAACCGGAATTCCACTGCATCGCCAGTTCGAGTTCGTGACCGATGCCCTTGGCGGTGAAGCCGACCACCGAGTTGTGGATCGGTGACTTGGACCGGTTGATGTGCTTGACGTAGTCCTCGAGGCCACCCGGATAGTGGTAGGTGCGCGTCTTCACCTTGTGCACAGGTGCTGCTGCGACCTTTTCTTCCTCGTCGTGCGACTTCGGCGCATCGGCGGTATCACTGACGTGCTCTTCGACGACATCGTCATCGGCGACCCGCTCGTCGGTGAAGGTGATGGTCAGGCCCTTGTTCAGGAACGCCATCTCCTGCAGGCGGCGCGAGACCGTCTCGAAGTTGTACGTGGTGGTTTCGAAGATGTCCGGGTCGGCCCAGAACCGGGTCGTCGTTCCGGTCTTACGTGTGGGTGCGCCCTTGACGAGGGTGCCAGGCTTCGCGTCCTTGTACTCCTGCGTCCAGTGAAAACCGTCGCGATCGATTTCGACCTCGAGCCGCTTCGACAGCGCGTTCACCACCGAAATGCCGACGCCGTGCAGACCACCGGATACCGCGTAGGAATCGGAGTCGAACTTGCCGCCTGCGTGCAGCTGGGTCATGACGACCTCGATCGTCGGCACACCCGAGGAGTGCATTGCGACCGGAATACCACGACCGTCGTCGATGACCTGGACGCCACCGTCGGCGAGCAAGGTGACCTCGACCTTGGTCGCGTGACCCGCCATGGCCTCGTCGACCGAGTTGTCGACGACCTCCCAGATCAGATGATGGAGGCCACGTTCACCGGTCGAACCGATGTACATACCTGGCCGTTTACGAACCGCCTCGAGGCCTTCGAGAACGGTGATGGAAGAAGCACCGTAATCCTTCGCCGTGGACTCTGATTTGCCCTTGCTCGAACTTTGCGCAGCCACGGGTCGGTAGCACTCCTTCTTCCAAGATTCCGACGCACCGCTCCCCCAGAGCCTTTCGAGGCGAACTTTCACAGGGAAAGCGCCGCCCGATCGGCGTTGTCGAACGTGCGTCGGCGATATCGCCGCCAGTTACTCCTACATCTTACTGGTACGCGCAGGCTACAGTGCGCCTATGACACCCCTGAGACCGTCGAGAATCGATTAACTCGACAATTCTTGGGTGAAACCCTACGGCGTAACCCTCGATGACCGTTTTGTGGCGAGACTGTCCACAAACCCGGTTGTGAACTCCGCGAGCGTTTCGGCATGCGATATCGGCGACCAGTGCCCGGAATCGATCTCGCGCCGAACGAGGATGCCGGTGATCGATTCGACGTCTTCGTAGACCAGCGGACGCACCGCGCGATCGCCGGTACCGACGATCAACTGCACCGGAACGCTCACACGTCGGAGGTCCGGACTCCACAGCCGGCTCCGGATGTTGGCGCGATAGAGCTTCTGGTTGACGAGCATGTCGTTGCGCAGTGTCGGTGCAGTCGTGACAGACGTGGTGTCGAACCCGTCGAAGAGGCCGATAAAGGCTGGCCAGCGACCTGAAAGAAACTTCAAGGCAGGCTCCGACAGACCCGGAACCATAAACGCGAAGGTGTACGACGACGCCAACAGTTGCGTTCCGATCTTCGCGAGGTTGCTCGGCGTCGGATTCGACAGGCATTTACGGACGAGCTGACCGAGCAGATCCAGGTTCGGTCCGGAAACACAGGTGAACGAAGCAACCCTCTTGTCTGCGCCGGGGGTACTGACAACTTCCCAGCCGACGACGCCACCCCAGTCGTGCGCGAGAAGATGCACAGGCTTGCGCGGGCTGACCGCGTCGATCACGGCAAAAACATCGGTGGCGAGCTCTTCGATCCGAAAGTCGTCGACCTTGGTCGGGATCGTGCTTTCGCCTGCACCTCGATTGTCGAACGACACGACGCGATACTTCTCGAGCAGGTGCGGCGCGACGTGGTCCCACAGTTCGTGAGTATCCGGCCAGCCGTGCACGAGCAGGAGCGTTTCACCCTTCGGATTGCCCTGTTCGAACACAGCGATTTCGATGTTGCCGTTGGAGACGAAACGTCGCGTCACTTCCGTGGAAATCTTCGGTGCCATTGGCTGTTCTCCAAATCAATTGGTGCGTAACAGTTTTGGTATGTCTCAGAGATCGAGGACGAGTCGTCCACCGTCTGCTCGCGACACACAGATCAACATCTCGTTCTGTTTCTCTTCGGCAGTGAGCCGGTTTTCGCGATGTTCGGGCTGCCCGTGCAGCACCTTCACCCGGCACGTTCCACAGAAGCCTTGCTGGCAGGAATAGCCGACAGTCGGCATCTGCCTGCGGATCACAGCCAGTGCGGTTTCGTCCGCGGGCACCTCGAGTACCTCGCCGCTACTGACCAACTGCACTTCGAACGGCGTTCCACCTTCGACCGTAGGAGCCGAAAATCGCTCGTAATGCAATGCGGCCGAAGGGGTTTCATCGAACTCACGACGCACGGCATCGAGCATCGGCGTCGGTCCGCACATATAGACCGCGCCACCTTCCGGTGCCATCGACAGGAGCTCAGACGCGGTCGGTATGCCGTACTCGTCGTCGGGACGCACAAACACCCGGTAGGGATCCCACGACTCGATCTCGTCGAGGAACGGCATCGACTCGCGTGATCGACCGGAATAGACGAAACGCCAATCCATGCCAAGTTCCCGAGCTGTACGAACCATCGCAATGATCGGAGTGATTCCGATACCTCCCGCGATGAACAGCGCACTACCGGTCCCGATCAGGGGAAAACCGTTGCGCGGGCCGCGAACCGTGACCTGCGACCCGGCTTCGAGTTCGTGCATCTCGATCGATCCGCCACCACCATCGGCGATCCGCCGGACCGCGATCGTATAGACACTGCGGTCGGTCGGGTCGCCGCAGATGGAGTACTGCCGACGTTTACCGGACGGCAGGTGGAAATCGAGATGGCAGCCTGGTTGCCATGGCGGTACATCGCTGCCGTCGGCTTTTCCGAAACTCAACTGAACGACGTTCTCGTCGGACGCGACGACGACACGATCCCGCAGCACCAGTTGCATCGCCGAATTCGGATTGTGGCCTGCATCCGCGCGGTCGTAGTCGGTGCGTTCTATTCGGGCGATGTATACGCGCTCGATGAGCTTGCCCGCGACGGTGAAGACCCGATCGGCGCGTGGCTTGCCGCGGAGATCTGCCGGCGGCGCATCACTGACGCGATAGCGCTTCTTCGAGGGGCGGATCCTGGGGACGTTGTCGAGGAGGGTCATCAGCTCGCCGCTCGTGCGGCAGGTGAACTGGCCAGATATGCCACTGCCTGGGCAGTGGACCCTTCCTTGCTCGGGTGATAGCCGGGCAGAAAGTAGGTCGACATACGCAGCAGCAACGTGGCCGGGTTCGGCAGCACGCCGCGACGAGCAGCATGGAAGTAATCGGACCAGTGCGGTTTGCGCCGGTGCTTGCTCTGCGGTGCGAGCGCCGGATCGTTCGCCATCAGGAATCGCACACCACGAACCCACAGGTAGACGATCACCGGAATGACCAGAGCCTGCGTCCGCGCACGGCGGATGTAGCGCTTGTCGAAATACATCAGCACGTCGTAGGCGACGGCTCGATGCTCGACCTCTTCGGCTCCGTGCCAGCGCAGCAGATCGATCATCGTCGGATGCATGTCGGCGCGATCGAGTCCTTCGGCATTGAGGACCCAGTCACCGAGGAATGCGGTGATGTGTTCGATCGCGGCAATCAGCGCGAGGCGTTCGACCAGGTAGTTCTGCTCTTTGAGTCCCGTGATGGGACGCGGACCGAGCAGTTTGTCGAACAGCCAGTGCAGCTGGTCCGTGAACGGCGTGGGATCGATTCCATTGCTCGCCAGGTGATCGAGTACACCGGTGTGTGCGCCGGAATGCATCGACTCCTGTCCGATGAATCCGATGACGTCGTCGCGCAGTTTTTCGTCGTCGATGAAGGGCAGTGCCTCTTTGAACGTTGCGACGAACCAGTCTTCACCCTCGGGAAGCAGCAGGTGAAGCACGTTGATCGTGTGGGTCGCGACGGGGTCTCCCGGGATGTAGTGCATCGGCACATTCGCCCAGTCGAACGCGACCTGGCGTGGTTGCAGCACCAGATTTTCGGGTTCCACAACGTGAAGTGTCTCCGTTGACATTTCTACTACTCCCTAGACAATCAGTGAAAACTAAATGTAACAGGGAGTAGCGCTTACTGCTAGTGGCCGACAAACCGCTGGTCAACCGCATCTTGCGGCTCAGCCGTAGGTATCGCGGGGACCTCGACCCTTCACGTGACGCTCACCTTTGCGCCAACTCGGCGCAACCGGTCCCGTGATCCGCAACGACGTCACCGACCCGTGCCCGACCGCGGCATTGATCTTCGCAAGGATCTGCCCCTGCATCATCCGGAGCTGCGTAGCCCACGCAGTCGACTCGGCAGCGATGCTGAGGACACCGTCCTTCAAGGTCGTCGGCTCCGCATGCGATGCAATGTCCTCCCCGACCACCTGCGGCCATCGACCGAACACGGTTCCCTCGGCAACCTTGCCCGACCAGCCGCGAGATTTTGCTATCGATCCGGTCAACGAGCCGAAAGCTTGGGGATCGCGATCGTCGGGTCCGGATCCGGACCAGCCCCGCTTTCGTCCAGGTCGGTATCGGCCCTGATCCGACTTCGGCGACGCCCGACCCTGGCCGACGGCCTTACCGCTCGCCCTCGCGGCGGCACGAGCATCCTCCAAGGCTCGGCGTGCAAGGTCGATACCGCGCAACTCCGGCTTGTCACCGGTCGGTTCGGCTGGTGTTCCAGCGTCGGAATCCGATCCCATTCCCACTCCTTAGGCGCTTCGCGCTCGTGAGTCCTTTTGGAGGTTCCGACCTCCGAAAAGACTCACGAGGTACTGACCACTCGCGACACCCTGCCGAGATCGGTTTGCTCCGTCGATACTTCCACGATGTCGGCCTCCAGTTCAGCCGGAACATCGTCACCGACAGCCGCGGTGATCAGAACCTGCTCCGCATCAGCGGCGACCGACGCCAGCGCCGACCGCCGTCGACGATCCAGCTCAGCAAATACGTCGTCGAGCATCAAAACCGGATCGGAACCATCGGCGCGTAACAACTCGTAGGACGCCAACCGCAACGACAGCGCATACGACCACGACTCACCGTGGCTGGCGAAACCCTTCGCCGGCTCGCTGCCGAGGTACAGCTCGAGATCGTCACGATGTGGTCCGACGAGACACACACCGCGTTCGATCTCCTTCGACCGCACGGTCGCCAGTTCCTGCAGAAAGACGGCTTCGAGTACCTCGGCATCGTCCCGGACAGGTTCCCGTGCAATATCGAGAAACTCGGGCGGCAACGAGTCGCCGAGACTGCTCTTGTAGCGCACACTCGACGGCCGCGATTCCGGCGCGATCGACCGGTAGGCCTCGATGAGATACGGCGCCAGCTCGTGGACCAACTTCAACCGCTCCGCGACCAGGATCGAGCCGTGCGCTGCAAGGTGACCGTCCCAGACGTCCAGCGTTCCGAGGTCGGCTCGACGCGAGCGGGCAGCGGTTTTCAACAGCGCTGATCGTTGCCGCAGCACGCGGTCGTAGTCGGACCGCACAGCAGCCAGACGCGGCAACCGTGTTGTGCTCAACTCGTCGAGGAATCGACGGCGCTCCCCTGGATCACCACGGACAAGCGCGAGATCTTCCGGCGAGAAAAGCACCGTTCGCAGGATTCCGAGAATCTCGCGGGTGCGACGAGCTGGACTTCTATTGATCCGCGCGCGGTTGGCGAGCCCTTGATTCAGTTCGACATCGATCGTCAGTTCGCGCCCGAGATTGACAACGGTCGCCCCGATCAGCGACTTCGACATTCCAGTACGAATCAGCGGCGCCTCGGAGGCAACCCGGTGCGACGACAGTGTCGAAAGATAACCCAACGCCTCGAGCAGATTCGTCTTGCCATTGCCATTGGAACCGAGAAATACGGTTCGTCCTGGTTGTAGTTCGATGCCGACCTTGTCCCACGACCGAAAATCGTGCAACGACAGGGCTCTGACGTACACCCGTCAGCCCGGCAAGCGAACCGGCATCAACAGATACGTGTAGTCGCTCTCCGGCGCCGTGAAGCTACCCGAGGCAGCCGATTCAGGCTCATCGTCGGACGCTGGACGCAGCACCGCAGGCCTGCTCGGTGTCGTGAAACCGAACGACACCCGATCGCTGTGCAGCGAACCGAGACCGTCGATCAAGTAGCCGGGGTTGAACGCGATGGTCAGCGCAGTGCCTCTGAAGTCAGCCTCCAGCGCTTCCTCTGCACGACCGGCGTCTTCCCCACCAGCGGAAAGCAACAATCCTTCGTCGGAGAACTCGAGTCGAACCTGAGCACCGCGGTCCGCGACGAGTGCAACACGCTTGATGGCCTCGATGAGTGGTGCGACGTCGAGAGTCGCCATCGACGTGTGTTCCTTCGGCAGCAGCTGCCTGAACTTCGGGAATTCGGCGTCGAGCAGGCGAGTCGTGGTCCGTCGACCCGAGGTCACGATGCCGAGCAGACCTTCGGCACCGACCGTCGAACCGCCACCGAGCGACAGTTCGACTCGCGAATCCAATGGTCCGACAAGCGTTTTCGCAGATTCCGACAGCGTCTTCGCTGGAATCAACACCGCAGCCTTCACATCGGCCTTTGCGGGTTCCCAATCGACGTGCCGCACTGCGAGCCGAAAACGGTCGGTCGCAGCGAGCACAACCTTGTCGCCCTCGATCTCGACGCGAATACCCGTCAGCATCGGCAACGTGTCGTCCTTACCGGCCGCAACGGCAACCTGACCGACCGCTTCGGAGAACGCGTCGACCGACAACGAGCCGGTCTTGCCGGGCAGTTCGGGAAGCTGTGGATAGTCCTCGACAGGCATCGTCGGGAGAGAGAACTTGGCACTGCCGCACGCAATCAGGACGCGGGTGCCGTCGACGGTCACATCGACAGGCTTGCCTGGCAGCGACTTGGTGATGTCGGCAAGGAGTCGACCTGACACGAGCACCTCGCCATGACCGGCAACCTCTGCCGAGATACGCATCTGCGCGGAGACCTCGTAGTCGAACCCGGAGACGGTCAGGCCGTCCTCGGAGGTCGCGAGCAACACCCCGCCGAGTACAGGAACCGGCGGCCGGGAAGGAAGGCTGCGGGCGACCCAGGCGACAGAATCGGCAAAGTCTTCTCGAGCGACTCGAAACTTAATGCTCGCAAGCTCCATCGCCCGGCTTTTCCTCTCGGTCGGTTGGGGTTCCAACGTCGTCGAAGTCTGACACACGACGCCGACAGACACGCTATGCGTTCCGACTCCAACTTGAAAGCCGAACGTCGACGCTGACGATCTCTCGAAGGTGCCGTTCGACCCTTCGTCCCCAACACCTGTTTTTAAAGAGTTAATTAGAGGACTAGAACAACAACAGTATTAGGTCCTGTGGAATCTGTGGACCAAGCCCGAAGTCGCAGGTGGCCAAGCGTGGCGACCTGGGGATGGACTCGGGACAAGCTCGAGGAGCAACGTGACCGGTTGGGGACGGTTCGAGTTTGTCGACATCTCTCCCAAGTTCATCCCCAGGCATTTGGGATTACTCACAAAGTTATCCACAGGTGTGAGTTGTTTCATTTTGTTGGAATCGGAGACCTGAAGCAGGACAAAAAACGGCGGCACCCGGTGTTGCGGGTACCGCCGAAAGTTGTCCGACATCGGTGAATCCACGACGGGAGCTAGCGCTTCGAACGCTGCTTGATACGTGCCGTCAGCTCCTGGACCTGGTCGTATACCTTCCGACGCTCGGTCATCTCCTTTTTGATCTTCTTTTCCGCGTACATGACGGTCGTGTGGTCACGGCCGAAGGTCTGACCGATCTTGGGTAGTGACAGATCGGTCAGCTCGCGGCACAGATACATCGCGATCTGCCTCGCCTGGGCCAGTGGCCTGGCTTTTCCTGGCCCGCAGAGGTCGTCGATCGAAATCGTGAAGTACTCGGCGGTAACGGCCATGATCGTCGCCGCATTGATCTCCAACGTCGCCGTATCGGGCATCAGATCGCGCAAGACGATCTCGGCGAGAGTCAGGTCGAGTGGCTGACCGTTGAGCGACGCGAACGCCGTCACACGAATGAGCGCGCCCTCCAATTCGCGGATGTTGCGCTCGATCCTGCTTGCGATCAGCTCGAGCACATCGTGGGGAACATCGAGCCGATCCATGCGGGCCTTCTTACGAAGAATCGCGATCCGGGTTTCGAGTTCCGGTGGCTGCACATCGGTGATGAGGCCCCACTCGAATCGCGTCCGCAGACGTTCCTCGAGGGTCGTCAGCTGCTTCGGCGGCCGGTCGGAGGAGACAACGATCTGCTTGTTCGCGTTGTGGAGTGTGTTGAAGGTGTGGAAGAACTCTTCCTGGATACCTTCCTTGCCTTCGATGAACTGAATGTCGTCGACGAGCAGTACGTCGGTCTCGCGGTACCGGCGTTTGAACGCAACCTTGCGGTCGTCACGGAGACTGTTGATGAAGTCGTTGGTGAACTCTTCGGTCGAGACGTACTTGACGCGCATGCCAGGGAACAATCGCTGCGCGTACTGCCCGGCCGCGTGCAGTAGGTGCGTCTTCCCGAGGCCGGAGGCACCCCAGACGAACAGTGGGTTGTAAGCCCGTGCCGGAGCTTCGGCGATTGCAACGGCCGCGGCGTGCGCGAAGCGGTTGGACGCTCCGATCACGAAGGTGTCGAACGTGTACTTCGAGTTGAGGCTGTTCGTACCCGAGGACGACGACGGCGCATCGGCCGGCTTGGTGAAGTAGGACGGCCACGAACTCTGGATGCTCGCAATCGCCTCGCGCTCGTCGTCGATCTCGTCGAACGCGGAACTGCCGTTCGCTCCGGTGAGCCGGCGTCGCCGAAAATCTGTTTCCGTCGACATGTCGTCGTCGACGTCGTGGGTCATCCGTTCGGGTCCGGAGCGAGTCCGGTTGCGCGGCTCCGGACCGGGGTGCGGTGGTGGGTCCATCGCAATTTCAGGTGTTTCGGACGCTGCTTCGGCTGCGGCGATACGGACGCCGAGACCTTCTACCTGAATGCCGAGATGGCGTCCGAGGGACTGCAAAATCGGTTCGCGGAGGTCGCGCTCGATGGCTTCTTGTGCGAAAGACGACGGGACGGACAGCAACGCGAATCCCTGGGTCAGCGTCAGCGGTTTGACCAGCGCGAGCCACGCTTTGTGCGCGTTCGTCAGAGGAGTGGTCGATCCGTCCGAACCACTGTTGAGCGCTGCAACCACGTCAGGCCATACCGCTGCGAGTGCATTTTGGTCGTCGTTCAAGACGGGTGCCTCCTCTTGTGGAGATTCGATGAGGCTTGGGTACGACTGCACCGAACCCCGGTGTGGAGCGACCCCGAACCGCGCCACGTAGGGATACGAATATGCCACCCCGGTGCTGTCTCCACACAATTATCCACAGATGTGGAGAAACACAGGGATGTTACTTGGATCTCCTGCGACCCGGAACAAATCGCCCTCACCTGGGCTTTTTCGGACAGTTTCTGATAAGCCGACCCTAAGTAAGCCTGGTCGAGGTCTGGAACCTGTGGAATCTGGGTGCAGCGAGTTTGACCCGACCAGGGCGACCCGATTACCCTCGTACAGTCACCCGCTGGTGAGGTGGCCGCTTCGTGCTGGCTGGGCTTGCTCGGTTCACGATCCTCGGATCGGCCGTTGCTTGCGTTGCGTCACCAGTGTTGGACCAAAGTTGTTTTACCACCAGATTTGCAAGTCCCCATTGGGCACCACGAGGGTGCCTACGATTTTCGAGGAGTGTTCACCGTGGCCAAGGGCAAGCGGACGTTCCAGCCGAACAACCGACGCCGCGCGCGTGTTCACGGCTTCCGTCTCCGGATGCGGACCCGTGCGGGCCGCGCAATCGTTTCTGCGCGTCGCCGTAAGGGCCGCGACACACTGACCGCCTGATCGATACCTTCGGGTTCGGACGCTCGGGTGTTGCCTGAGCCACATCGGTTGCATCACCACGCAGACTTCTCCCGGACGGTGCGCCGCGGCCATCGAATCGGGAGGCGTGACCTCGTCGTGCACATTTTCGACAGGAACCGTGCTGCCGATGATGCGACCTCCGAACCTGTTCTCGGCGTCGGTGGACTCCGAATGGGTTTGATCGTGAGCAAGACCGTCGGCAACGCCGTCACACGTCATCGTGTTGCGCGTCGCCTGCGGCACAGCTTTCACAGCTTGATCGACGACGTCGACCTCAGTGTCGACGTCGTCGTTCGTGCATTACCCTCCGCTGCGTCTGCGTCGTCCGCGGATCTCGAGCGCCAACTTCGCGCCGGGCTGTCGAAAGTTCGCCAGCGCTCGATGTCCCCCGCCGAAAATACTCGGCGATGATGGCGCAACGATTGCAGACCTCGGTCGCGTTCGTCAGGAACGCTCCCGTTCGGTCTCTCGTTTTTCTCGTCGAGCTGTACCGGACCTATGTGTCCCCCACTCGCATGCCGACCTGTCGATTCACCCCAACCTGTAGTGAGTACGCAGTCGACTCGCTGCGCGAATGGGGTGTCTTTCGGGGTCTAGCTTTGACGGTCGTTCGATTGGCTAAATGCGCGCCCTGGCACCCTGGTGGGTGGGACCCGGTTCCGCAGCGCAAAAGCCGCCGCGACCATAAGACCGATACGAAGCACCACTCGATGCCGAGTGTGAATCAACAGAGGAGTACATAGAGCCGTGCTCGACTTCATCTACTACCCGGTCGCCGCGATTTTGTGGTTCTGGCACAAGGTGTTCGGGGCCATCCCGTTCCTCGGGCCGGCCAACGGAATTGCGTGGGCGCTCTCGGTTGTGTTCCTCGTGTTCACGTTGCGACTGCTGCTGTACAAGCCCTTCGTCAAGCAGGTGCGCACAACACGTCAGATGCAGGAACTGCAGCCGCAGATCAAGGCGCTGCAGAAGAAGTACGCGGGCGACCGCCAGCGTCAGGCTCTCGAACTGCAGAAGCTGCAGAAGGAACACGGCTTCAACCCGATCATGGGCTGCCTTCCTGTTCTTGCGCAGGCGCCGGTGTTCATCGGTCTCTATCACGTGCTGCGTTCGTTCAACCGGACCGGTCACGGAATGGGTCAACTCGGCCTCGATCCGGCGACCAACAGAACGCTGAACAACTATGTGTTCGATGTTGCAGACGTCAACTCGTTCCTTGATGCTCGTCTGTTCGGCGCACCGATTTCGGCTGCGGTCACCGCACCGGAAACCGAGCTGATCGGCTTCGTCAACGAGAACCTCGGCCTCGGGCTCCCCTCGACTGTGGGCCTTGCACTCGTCGCCATCCCGTTGATGATCATTGCGAGCCTCGCGACGCACTTCAACGCTCGTGCGTCGGTCGCCAGGCAGAGCGAAGCAGCCGCAGCCAACCCGCAAGCCGCGATCATGAACAAGTTGGCCCTGTGGGTGTTCCCGCTCGGTGTGCTCGTGTTCGGTGTGTTCCTGCCGATCGCCATCCTGCTGTACTGGGTTGCCAACAACATCTGGACCTATGGTCAGCAGCACCTGGTGTTCCGCAAGATCGACAAAGAAGAAGAGGCCAAGAAGCAAGAGGTCCTCGAGCGGCGGACACAGAACGCACCGAAGCCAGGCGCGAAACCGATGAAGACGAAGGGTGGGGCAGTCGAGCTGACGAAGGGTTCCTCACTCGACGACAGCGACATCGAGGACGACGAAACTCCGTCGACACCGAAGCCCGGTCAGAAGCCGAAACAACCCGTGAAGCAAGCTCAGAAGAGGCCCAACAGGGGTACCAGTCAGCAACGTAGGCCTTCCGGAGCGCGGTCGGGCAATCGTGGTAGGTCGAACAAGCGAAAGCGAAGCTGAGCCGGATGCTGACAGAAAAGACGCGGGAAGAAGAGGAAACGGAAACCACAATGGGAACTGATTCCGGAAACGGAACCGACGAGGGCAGCGTTGCAGTGACCGACGTTGCCACCACCGAGGTCGATGACGCACCCGGCAAGGATTCGGCTGAATCCGACGATTACCTGATCGAAGAAGGCGAGATCGCGGGCGACTACCTCGAGCAGTTGCTCGACGTACTCGACTTCGACGGTGACATCGATCTCGACGTCGAGGGTGATCGCGCCATCGTGAGTATCGACGGCGGCAAGGATCTGTCGAAGTTGGTCGGTCGTAAGGGCGAGGTGCTCGACGCCCTGCAGGAGTTGACTCGTCTTGCCGTGCAGCAGTCGACAGGCGAGCGAAGCCGGTTGATGCTCGACGTGGCAGGTTGGCGTGCGGGTCGGCGTGCGGAACTGACGACACTTGGCCGAGACGCCGCACAACGGGTCCTCGAGTCCGGCGAACGTGAGGCGTTGAGTCCGATGACGCCGTTCGAGCGCAAGATCGTTCACGATGCTGTTGCCGGTATTGACGGAGTTTCGAGCGAGAGCGAGGGCGCCGAGCCTTCCAGGCGAGTAGTGGTAGTCCGGCAGTGAGTGGGTAGACAATCAGCAGGGCCTCCGGTCGTCGACCGGAGGCCCTGTTTGTTATCGAGAGCAAATTACATCGATGTTGTTCCGTCGCTAGACGCAGTGGAGGATGTTTCACGTGGAACGAAATGACAGCGAGACGATAGAGCCTCCGCCCGCCGCACATCGAATCTTCGGTGATCGCATCGAACTGGCAATCGCCTATTGGAAGGCTCTGTCGACCGATGGTGTCGAGCGCGGACTTATCGGTCCGCGTGAAGTGCCGAGGCTGTGGGAACGACACATCCTCAATTGCGCTGTCATCGGAGAACTGATTGCCGAAGGGGAATCCGTAGTCGACATCGGTAGCGGTGCCGGGCTGCCCGGGATCCCGCTCGCGATCGCTCGGCCCGACCTCCGGGTCGCTCTGGTCGAGCCTCTGCTGCGCCGCACTCGATTCCTCGGCGAGTTCGTCGAAGCCGCCGGCCTCGACATCACCGTGGTCCGCGGCCGCGCAGAGCAAGCCGGCGTTGTGCATGAAGTCGGTGGTGCCGACGTCGCCACGTCCCGCGCAGTTGCTCCGCTCGAGAAGCTGTCCAAGTGGTCACTCCCCCTCGTTCACGAGAATGGACGCATGCTCGCGATGAAGGGGTCCAGCGCGGCTGAGGAGATCACACGGGATCGCGCTGCGCTCACCCGACTCGGCGCCGGTGCCGTCGACGTCGTCGAGTGCGGATCGACGTTCCTCGAAACACCGACGATCGTTGTGCGCGCGGTAAGAATCGCGAAGCGGCACAAGTAGGGGCGTCGTCGTCACGGGCGCAGGAGTGGTGTGTTCTCGAGTTGATCGCACCGGAGGTAGAGCCGTGAGTGTGGTTCCGTCTTCTTGTTGCGCGAGTGGTTTAGATGCGGTCGAGCCGATTTACACGCAGTGACAGAACCCCCGATTCGAGGACCGCTTCGGGAGAACGAGCGGCGACGGATCCTTTCGCGCCTCGTGTCACGTGACTCCTCGGACCTGTTGGTCAGGTGTGCGCCCACATCGACGAGAAATTCTGACTTCTTGGTCGTACGGTCCGTCTTGTCTCGGCCAGAAATTACTTCGATGTTATTAGTGGTCGGCGGGAGTTGTTTCACGTGGAACACAACCTGTTCGACTAGGTAGCTCTCCGGAGCAGTCAGGGGCGGAGAACAGTTCTGGAGGATTCGCCATCTGCACAACACTCCCCTACGAGTCGCGGGTAGGACGGAGTTGATGGATCGCTGCTTCCCCGAAAATCAGAGGGGACCGGGTTGTCGATTCCCCGCGATTAAGACGCCGGGCGCTGTGTCTTACCCCCTTGCGCCGTGAGGTTCGGCTCGACTGCTCGGGTCCGCTGACTCGAATACGAAACGAGCGAAATCTGGGGCTACCGGTCGCTTCCCGAATAGGACACTTTGCATGCGGACGTTGCGATCTCGGTCAGCTCGTACATCGACCATTTCCAACAACCAGCAGCAGCGCGTTGATGACCGGAAGCGTCGCTGTTCGATACACCGTTCATCGCCAAGGTGAAGATGCAGTGGATTGCCTTCGTAGTGCATGTCGCGTGGAGTTGCCCGTCAAGGGCTTGTGACACGTAGAGCTCGGCGAACAAGTTTCGTAGCGTGGGCGACGCCGGGTCTCACTGCTGCAATTGGGATACAGGAGTGAGCGGTGCACAGATGGGCTTGCGTGGAGGGAAGCGCTGCCGTCGGTTCCCTGCTTCTACGCCGGGCGTTACGTGGCTTGCTGTGCTCATGGTGTCGTCTTGGAGCAACGTAGACCTGGACACCGATGTAGCCGCGGCTTTCGGTTCATTCATCGTGTTGTCGGTGACAACCTGCCGACAGTGTCGATGCCTGCGCTGCAGCTGGGATGAATGTGACTGTGTCACGGCTAGCGGTTGCTGGAACTAGTTTGATGTACGAGCTGATCGAGAGTGCGGTTGTGCGCACGCGGTGTCCGGTTCGGTGGGTGGCGTTCGAGAGCCCCTCTACTCTCACGTCGAGGATCCGATCATGAGTGGATGCTCGCGACATCATCGGCAGGCGTACCGGTCGCGTGTCATCATCGGCCGGCCTACCCGTCCCCCGGCTCCGGCGGCGTGATCG
Organism: Antrihabitans stalagmiti; assembly: GCF_016482825.1. Taxonomy (GTDB): domain Bacteria; phylum Actinomycetota; class Actinomycetes; order Mycobacteriales; family Mycobacteriaceae; genus Antrihabitans; species Antrihabitans stalagmiti. Next base: position 95,694 of record NZ_JAEMNV010000012.1, read on the forward strand.
TTTGATCGCGGTCATCGATCGGGTCGGTGGTCCTCCGACGTTCCACGTGAAACATGGCGATTGCTCTGAGTGATTGGTAGCCCCAGGAGATTGCGGAGAAGCGATGTGTGAGCCGCGGCATCCATAACCGTCGGACGACCCGCCGCCAGTCCCTCCAAAGCTGGAACATGACGGTTAGGTGGGTCTGGCAAGTACTCAGGTTGCGGCGAGCGGATCGTCGCCTGCCAAGACCGGTGACTGTCGCGGATCGCTCACAGTCGATCGGAGATGCCGGTTGTGACCGACCGGCTCATCCTTGTCGATGCCCCTGCATGGATGGTTGCTCGACTACAGGCAGCTCGGTTTGGATTCGAGCGGAATCCTGACACGGTTCATCGAAGGCTTCGTGACAATGCATGTCCTACCCGATCTTGGTTCGTCGTAGTTGTCGCCGAGATGCACTTCGTGCGTGAAGCCACGAGAGTCCCGCCCAGGGGCGTGAAGGCGAAGTCCGGTCGGACCTCTCCTGCTAGCGTCGCGCCCTCGACGACGTGCAGCACGCCACCGAAGAATCGCTTCGGCGGAGGACTGCGCAACTGCCGAACTCCTTCACGCCGGTGTCGACTGTGCCTACAGGGTTACGGCATGCGCGCCCGCGACCGAGGAATGGTGCTGCGGGGACATCGACAACCCGGAACCCAACCCGACGATCCGAACGACCGACCGAACACCGGGGCGTCCAGGTCTACGCGCGCATTGCGGATCGGTCGACGATCGTGCACCGGGGCCTCGCCTGACGCTTTGTCGAGTGAGGGGTGGTGGACTTGCAATTGGCCACACAGAGCGGGCGGAGTGGATTTCGCGCAGTGAGGGTCTGCGACGCCCGTAGATCTCATCGCTCGGCGGCCGATAGATCGTGGTGTTCCCTCGCCACAATTGGATCCAGTCAGGCGAGTTGCGCGGCCCGAGAGTGGATCAGTCCTGACGGTAGGCAGAGCAACCGTGTGCGAACCGTGGTTGTTCGATCTGTTGAGATCTTCAGGCCTTCCAAGTCATGTAGTCGGTGGCACGGCTATGGCTTGCTCGGTGGGCCGACCCCGGCTACCCGGAAGAGAGCGAAGGCGCGGAGAGGTGTTGGGTGGATTCTCGACCGCCGATGATCGGCTGCACGCATTCCGTTCATTAGGGGGTGGCCGAACAACGGGCGCATCCGCATGTCCCTTACGTCGCGCCCGTCGCTGAGATCGTCTGTCGTCCCTGAGAAGGAGATGGTCGCGGAGTCGGCCCAGCTCTCACAACCTGTCGGTGTGGGTGCGCCACCAGCTGAGGTTCCACGTGAAACATGCGGTCGAGGTCACTGAGCCAGCCATCGTGTCCTATTCCCTCGACCGAGTGTTTGTGTAGCTCACTACTGCCGGTACTGGAGTGTTATTGCCAGGGACGACTCGTTGGATGGCAGTTCACGTGGCCGTTCGAGTCCGACTGCGCGGGCCAAAACTCGGATGCACAAGCATGACGTCGATTTTTGGGAGCATGGTTTGAACCGACCAAACGTGACTTTGCGTCAGATGTACCGCGAGTGAGTTCGTGGTCGTCTGCGCGATCGGGAGCGTTCTGCTGGAACGGCGGTGGGAAGTCGTGGTGGATAAAAGACCGTCGACCACAACTAGGTATGAGTCGCGAGGGCGGGTGACCGTGTCCGTGCAGTCACGTCCCACTGGTAGGTCTGAACGTCGTAATCCGTCGATGTCGGTTCGTCGTATTGGAGACGGATTCGATCTATCTGAGGACGTATTGCGACGAGCGGTGGACTGCAAATGTAGGCCAGCGTTCCGGAAGGATTCGCGACCGGGAATCGGATTGGCCGTACCGTGCGACAGCGTCCCCAGTGCATTCGGAGATGTCCGCAATGTTTCACGTGGAACGCTCGGGGACGAGCTGCGACGGTGGCGGTGATTCCCGATCAGTTGCCGCGTCGTCTACTCCAAAAACAAATACCGCACATCCCGCCCTGTCGACCGTTCCACGTGAAACATGGGCGTCCGATCGCTTGGGGCTAGGCCTTCTCGGCAAAGGAACCCGGTGACATCGCCGCACCCGAGCGATTGACAAGTGCAGCCGAATCGGCCGGGAGTCCAGGCGCGGATCGACGGACCACCTACCGCCCGACTCGATGACCCGCCTTCTGAATCTGGATCGGTGCCACAGGAATTCGAGTGACGGCGATAGGCGATCCGATGTCGCCCGTTGTCGATAGGTTCGGACATCTAGTACGGCTGAACGGGCCTCTCCGATCCGACGGCCAGCATGTCTCTGCAGACCACAATCACCCGGCGGGCGAACACAAGTTTCTTCGTCTGGTCGGGCTAGTGAGGCAACTTCTATTCGACAAATCACGTTTCGGCGTGTCGGCTGCGTGTCTCGGTTGGTTTGGCCGCGCCCGACTTCCTTATCGGAGCGGGTGCTGGCAAGCTTGGGTTCATCGCGTATGACGGTGGAGCTGACGCCGACCAGAGCCGCTCGGTGAAGCACGATCGCTGCGACGAGCCGATCATTTCTGGGGGGCGACTCCTGTTGAAGTCATAGACTTTTCGATTCGCTGTAAGGGTTAAGGAGAGCTAATGCCAGGTGGTACCAACGTTTCACGTGAAACGTCCACAGAACCACTGTTGGAGGCCGGACGTCACGGGAAGGTCGATCCTGATTTCGCTGCCGCGTACCCCGGCATCTCCCTCACCGACACCCCGATAGGCGCTGCTGCGCAACGTGCAAGCCAAGTCCTGCACCCGGAGTCTGTAGCACTTCCGAAGCTGAAAGAACGCCGCGTGATCACGGTTGCGAACCAGAAGGGTGGCGTTGGCAAGACGACGACTGCAGTGAATCTCGCATCCGCGCTAGCACTGCAAGGGCTGACAGTTCTCGTCGTCGACCTGGACCCGCAGGGTAATGCCAGTACGGCCCTCGGGGTCGATCACCGCTCCGGAATTGCGTCCAGCTACGAACTGCTGCTCGGCGAGACAACGGCGAAGGAAGCCATTCAGACGAGCCCGCACAGCCCGCGTCTGCTTTGCATTCCGGCCACGATCGACCTTGCCGGCGCCGAGATCGAACTGGTGTCGATGGTTGCGCGTGAAGGTCGATTGAAGACGGCACTGAGCGATGCCGCACTCGAGGAATTCGAGATCGACTTCGTGCTGATCGACTGCCCGCCGTCCCTCGGACTGCTGACCGTTAATGCAATGGTCGCAGCCAAGGAAGTCCTGATTCCTATCCAGTGCGAGTACTACGCGCTGGAAGGTGTCGGACAGTTGCTTCGAAACATCCAACTTGTGCAGGCACATCTGAATCCCTCACTGCACGTATCGACCGTAATTCTCACGATGTACGACGGTCGAACGAAGCTCGCGGATCAGGTCGCGGACGAGGTTCGCAACCACTTCGGAGAAGCTGTTCTTCGCGCGGTGATCCCGCGCAGCGTCAAGGTCTCCGAGGCCCCTGGCTACGGGATGACCGTGCTCGACTACGACCCGGGTTCGAGGGGTGCAATGAGTTATCTGGATGCAGGGCGTGAACTTGCTTCTCGCTCCGCCGGCGTAGTTGGGAGCGTGGAGCGATGAGTCAGGCACGCAACAAGGGTGGTCTCGGCCGCGGCCTTGCAGCTCTGATTCCAACCGGACCGACCGGCGGTGGACCCGGTCTCGGCAGTGCAGCTGCCGACGTCATCATCGGCGTCGAGCGATCGAGCGCCGCGTTGAAGCTGGCCGGTGCGAACGAAACGAAGGCACGTGCGGAAGCCGCGGACGAGGCTGAACTGGCTCCGGCTGGCGCCGTATACCGCGAGATTCCACCCGGTCAGATCAAGCCGAATCCGAAGCAGCCGCGCCAGGTCTTCGAAGAGGAAGCGCTCACCGAGCTCGTCCATTCGATCCGTGAGTTCGGGCTTATGCAGCCGATCGTCGTTCGACGGACAAGCCCGAAGAGCTACGAGCTCGTCATGGGCGAGCGCCGTTGGCGAGCAAGTCAGCTCGCGGGCCTGGAGGCGATTCCGGCAATCGTTCGGGAGACCGCGGACGAGTCGATGCTCCGCGACGCGTTGCTCGAGAATATCCACCGCGTTCAGTTGAATCCCCTCGAAGAAGCAGCCGCGTATCAACAGCTGCTCGAAGAGTTCGAGGTGACTCATGAGGAACTCGCGAACAAGCTCGGCCGATCGCGTCCCGTCATCACCAACATGATCCGGCTGCTGAAGCTTCCGATTCCAGTGCAGCGTCGCGTCGCTGCCGGTGTTCTGTCGGCGGGTCACGCGCGTGCTCTCCTCGCTCTCGAAGCCGGAGCGGACGCGCAGGAGGTCCTCGCAGCGCGCATCGTCGCCGAGGGACTGTCGGTTCGCGCGACCGAGGAAGCTGTCACGTTGGCCAACCGGGAGGACGCAACTGCGCTGCAACCCGCTGCCCGACGCAAGCCGATTCAGATGCCAGGACTGCAGGATGTGGCCGAGCGACTGTCCGAGTCCTTCGACACGCGCGTCACCGTCAGCCTCGGCAAGCGAAAAGGCAAGATTGTCGTCGAATTTGGATCGGTCGACGACCTTCAACGCATCGTCGGATTGATGGAGAAAGAAGGGGCAATTTAGCCCATTTCGAGGGGGTTCCGGCCATACGCGGTCGATACGTCACAGTGACAGGTCGTCGAAACGGCCCTTTGGAGCCGTAACTCTCACCTGACAGGCGGTTCGCATCGCCTATCCTTAGCAGTGGCCAGTGCCGAATTCGCGGTGCTGGATTTCTCGAGCCGATCACATTCGGTGGGTATGGAGGCTGAGCGAGCGTGTCGACCAGCGTCACCGCCCTCACCCTCGACCGCCTCGACACCCTCCCGACCCACTCTCGACGATGTGTGTTCTGGGAACTCGATCCAGCAGTGGCAGCGACATCCAAAGAATTCACGGATCCGGTATTCGAGAAGGAAGCTTGGCTGTCGTCGGTGCTCCTCGAGTGGGGCTCCTGCGGACAGGTCGCGACAGTCGACGGATTCCCGGCAGGTTGTGCGCTCTACTCGCCGCCGAGCGCTGTTCCCCGCGCGACGCTGTTCCCGACCTCACCCGTCAGCGCGGACGCCGTCCTATTGACCACACTGCGCCTCGAGCGCGGAGCTGGCCGGGAAGACGTCGCCAACGACGACGCGCTGGCTAGCAGTCTCGTACAGGCAGTCGTCGCCGATCTTGTCCGCCGAGGTGTTCGTGCTCTTGAATCCTTCGGCATAGTCAAGACCGACGAAGAGAACGATCCCGATTCTGCGGCAGCCGACGCAACACCGACCGCCACAGCGGCACTCGACTGCTCGCCGACGACCTGCATGATTCCCGCGGACTTTTTGGAAAGCGTCGGATTCGAAGTCGTTGCGCCTCATCATCGATTCCCTCGACTGAGGCTCGAATTGGACCGCGACCATGGTTGGAAGGCCGACGTCGAGTACGCCCTCGAGCAGTTGCTGGCCGCCGCGCAGATTACGGTTCCGGATTTTGGCTACCGAACGAAGGCCGGTGCCAGATAGCGGATTTCGTCCCAGGTGAGACGAAAGCCGATGATCAGCCGCGGTCGGCCGAAGCCAACTCTTCCGCCAGCAGTTCGGCGAATGTGTAAGTGCCGGTTGGCTGATCGTCTTGGCCGAGCAGGTAAAGACGTTTGACGGCAATCAGGATCGCCTCTGCGATGACGTCACGGAATCGTGGATTCGTGAGCACGGCAGCGTCGTATTGGTTTGTGAGATAACCGATATCGACCTGCACGGTCGGCATCTTGGTGAGGCGCAACAGATCCCACGTCCGACCGTGAACTCTGCAGTCCTGCAGCGAGGTTCGAGCAACGACCTCACGTTGAATGAATCCGGAAAGAACCTGGCCGATCATCGACGTGGAACCGTGCGAATTGCCGAAATGGAAGCTCGCAACGCCGTTCGCGGACGGGCTGCCGTTCGACGCGCAGCGCAACGAGATCATCAGGTCGGCGTCGAACGAGTTGGATGTCTCAGCGCGTTCGACATCGGTCGGATTGGTGTGATGCGGCCGCGACAGGAACGTCTCCATGCCGGTGGCCGCCATCCGACCCTCCAGCCTGCTTGCGAGGTCCCAGAGAATTTCGGATTCGAACATGTCGCCGAACTCGGTCCAAACGGTTCGCCCCTTGTCCGGGCCACCGAGACCGGGATCGATGACGATTCGCTTCCCCGTGAGCTGCGGACCCGACCGGTGGACGAGTTCCTCTTCACTGATGCGGTGCGGATTGCCACCTGTGACGCGAGCGCCAAGCAGCTCGAGCGAACGCAGTGTGTCCGGACCGCAGATTCCGTCCGACGCGAGACCGATCTCTCGTTGGAACGAACTCAAGCCCTCGTGGGTCTGCGGACCGAAGTAGCCGTCGACGCGGTCGACGTAGAAGCCGAGGTCCTGCAATCGGCGCTGCAGGGTTGCGACGTCGTCACCGTAGAGGGGTGCGGACAATTGGTAGAACATCGTCCGCGCGCCCAGGCTGTAGGACGCCTCTTTGAGCGACCTATACGTCGCTGGACCTACAACGCCGTCCACAAGCAGGCCACGTTGCTGCTGAAACGCCCGTACGGCGCTGTCCAATGCCTGGTCGAACGCCACATCGGGCGCGATCCAGTAGGTGTCTTCGCCGTCGTCCGGATCGATTGTTTCGCCGTTGTCGTGCAGATAGCCGAGACGGACCAACGTGCCTCGTACCTCTGCTACGGCAGCGCCATGATCGCCGTGACTGAGTCGATGCATTGCGTCAGCGCCTTCCTGTTATCGGCCGGTGTGCGCGCGAAACCGCGCGCACACATCGGTCGATTGTCTCAGAAGCTGCGCAGCCACGGGCACACGAGGGCAATTCCGCCTGGCGGCGAGTCGGTCTCAGATGACGTCGGACAGCTCGCGCAGGAGAGCAGCCTTGCCTTTGGCGCCGACGATCTGCTTCGCTGGCTTGCCACCCTGGAAGAGGATGAGCGTCGGGATCGACATCACCTGGTAGTCGCGCTGCGTACCCGGGTTGGCGTCGATGTCGAGCTTGGCGATGGTGAGCTTGTCGCCGTGCTCTTTCGAAATCTCCTCGAGCACGGGCGCAACCATGCGGCACGGGCCGCACCAGGTTGCCCAGAAGTCGACGAGAACCGGCTTCTCGCTGGTGAGGACATCGTCAGCGAACGATGCGTCGGTGACGTTGATGATGTTGGACATGGTTGCTCCTGGTGTGTTGGAGAAAAACTTGGGTGGTTGGCTTGTCGATCAGCCCACGGCGACGGCGTGACCCGCGTTGTCGACCGTGTTGGTGGTGATGTCGCCGCGTTCCGACAGCCAGCGCTCGGCGTCGATTGCTGCGGAACATCCGGTGCCAGCAGCGGTGATGGCCTGGCGGTAGGTGTGGTCGACCAGGTCGCCTGCGGCAAACACGCCCTCGACAGTTGTTGCGGTAGAGGGCGATTGGACGCGGACATAGCCTGCCTCGTCGAGTTCCACCTGACCCTTCACCAGTTCGCTGCGTGGATCGTGACCGACGGCGACGAACATGCCCGTCACATCGAGCTGGCTCTCTTCGCCGGTGATGGTGTCGCGCAGCGTCACGCCGGTGACACTGTTCTCACCAAGCACCGCCACGACCGACGAGTTGAGTACGAAGCGGATCTTGTCGTTCGCCTTCGCGCGCTCGAGCATGATTCGCGATGCACGGAACTCCTCGCGGCGGTGCACGATCGTCACCGAGCGAGCGAATTTCGTGAGGAAGGTGGCTTCCTCCATGGCAGAGTCGCCACCACCGACGACGACGATGTCCTGTTCCTTGAAGAAGAAGCCGTCACACGTCGCGCAGGCACTGACGCCACGTCCGAGCAACTCCTGCTCCCCCGGAATGTTCAGATAGCGGGCTGCAGCGCCCATCGCGAGGATGATCGCGTGCGCACGGTAGGTATCTCCGTAGACGGTGACGGACTTGATCGGACCTGACAGGTCGATCTCGTCGACATCCTCGGTCCGAATATCCGCACCGAAGCGCTTTGCCTGCTCGCGCATCTCTTCCATCAGGTCGGGGCCCATGATGCCGCCGCGGAAGCCTGGGAAGTTCTCGACCTCGGTCGTCGTCATCAGTGCGCCACCGAATTGAGTGCCCTCGAAGAGTAGTGGTTCGAGTTCGGCGCGTGCCGCGTAGACAGCAGCGGTATATCCAGCGGGTCCGGAGCCGACGATGATGAGGTCGCGGACGCTCGATTCAGCGGCCTGTGCAGAGGGGGCGTTCACTTCGGACATGTGTCCTTCCGGGTACGGACTGGTTGATTCATTCCGATCAACACCAGCGTAAAGGGTGTTGTTCCCGCATTCGCGTCGAGTCAGCCGATGTCCGACCGTGCTCGCAACTGTGGATCGTCCGCCTTGCAGCCTGTTCCGACGACCACAGCGGTCACGGTCGGCGGTGTCGGGCCGCCGACGAGCAGGAGGACCGCATCCTGGCCGCGAAAGGTCACTGGTGCTGCGCCCAGTGGTTTTGCTGCTGGATTCAGACCGTTGGCTGCAAGACACTCGCCGAGATTGCCTGCCAGCGCACTGGGGACATCTTGGCGTCCAAGGAGTGTCAGCGCGGTCGGTGCCAGTTCGTCACCCAGGTCGACAGGTGTGACCGTCGAGGTCGGCCGTGCTTCGACCGACCCGCTCGGCGTCGGCTCGCGCAGCACCACCACAGCAAAGACGACAGCCACTGCGGCCGCGACGGCTGCTCCCGCTCCGAGCGCCCAACGGCGACGGTTGACGAATCGCGGATGCGAGGTCAAGGACGTTACCGACGTCAAACTGTGCTCGCGCGCAATCGCGGCTTCCATGCGGGCGGCGACGTCGTCGGGAATCGTCGTCCCGACGCCTGTGTTGCGGCCGAGATCGCCGAGTTGGGCAGCGACCCGATCGAGGGCGGACATCGTGCGCATCGCGTCATCGTCGGCGCGGACGAGTGGCCAGAGTTCGCTGGCTACGTCTTCGGGGAGGGCGCCGGCGTGCAGATCGGCAAGCAGTTCGACGGAGTACGGCGGCTGCGGCACGCCGCTGCGACTGCCCATCTCACGCCTCCACCTGATACTCGATCACGAATACTGCGACACCACACGACGTACTGGGCGCGAGGTTCGGAGAACTTCCTACCCCACACTAGTTTCGACGTACCGATATCAGATTCGGTTCCCGGGATCACGAAGATAGTCCAATTTTTCCGCAAGTTTGAGGCGTCCTCTGGCACAACGGCTTTTGATCGTGCCCGCCGGAACGCCGAGGGCTTGCGCGGCGTCCGATACCGAGTAGCCCTCGACGTCGACGGCGACGAGTGCGGCGCGTTGTTCGGCAGGCAACGACATCAAGGCTTTCTGTACTACGAGGGACATCTCGAGGTCTGCGTAGTGGTTGCGGTCGTCTCGTGGCTCGTCGGATTCGTCCGTCGTCAGCGATACGGTCGGGCGTGACTTGTTTCGGCGGATGCGATCGAGACAGGCATTCACGACGATCGCGTGCAACCAACTCCGTACCGCGGCATCCGCTCGGAAGTTCGCTGCCTTGCGATGCGCGGAAAGCAAAGCTTCTTGAAGTGCGTCGGCGGCGTCTTCACGTGTGTAGGAAGTCCGAAGCGCTGTCTGCCAGAGATGGTCGTAATGGCGACGCATCAGCTCGGCGAACGCGTGGCCGTCCCCAGCTACGTGGGCAGCAAGCAGATCGACATCAGTTGACACCACTCCCCGCCCCCCTGGATTCCGCACTCCGACTGTGTCGACCCCATCCGTCGACTTCCCCGACGAACACAATAAGCGAGAACCGTCGTTCAGGTGCGACCAAGCCCGTCGGAATGCTGATATGCCCCCCTGCCGGCATACCAACAGACTCCGCTGACGATCGGAACTCGGGTAGGGAGTTCCAGTGCCTCCCTCGTGGGGAGCGCGAATAGATAGTACCCAGACCATCAATCGTCTAGCAAACCGACAGTTACCTTTTGCCTACCGAAGAAACTGTGTCAGCGGGGCGCGGTGAAGATCAGGTCTGCGATGGTGGATTGGTTCTGGTTGCCCTTCTCGGCAAGCTTGGTGATCCAGACCAACACGTAGCGGACCGGCTGATCGCTGGTCACCGGAATCTGCGTTATGCCGGGACCCAGTGTCGCGGAACCGATTTCCTGAGTCTGATCGAGCGTCGGGTTCGTCGAAGGCGACGACCTGATCTCGACGACCGTGCCCGGACTCGGCGAGTTGATCGCCACCTCCGACAGCTTGGTCGGCTCTGGCAACGTCACCAGCATGCCGATACCCGATTTCAATTTCGGGAAAGGCTCGGAGTATTGATCGGACTCCCAGACAGTGTTCGGATTGCCGTCCAGCACCAGTTTCGCGGCCTCGGGGCTGTCGGGTGTGCCCTGACCCGGCAGCGAGAACTCAGCGACAGCGCTCGCAGGGACCACAATGCCCCCTGGCGCAGGTGCATCGGTTGCGCCCGAAGGCGCCGCGGGAGCCGACGTGAAGCCGGGGACGGTGAAGCCCTCGTCCCCGCTGCCGGTCAGCTTGTTGGCCAGAAGAGCACCCGCAGTTGCAAGGAGAATGATGACCACGGCACCGAGGCCGGCGATCATCAGCATCGTCCGCTTGGACCTGGCCTGTTCGGCTGCGAGTTCTTCCGGATCGGCGAGCGAATGTCCCGACGAACCGGGCGCACGCTGGCCGAGACGCAGCGCAGGCATCAGGTCGGTCTTCTGATCGACAACAGAAGCCTGGTCGAGGACGTGCTGGACCGTGGCGGCGGTGCGAACACCACGATTCGTTTCGAGTGCCCGCACAGCGACGGCGGAGATCTCGAACGGCACCTCCGGGCGGACCTCCCGTGGCTCGATCGGGGCACCGTCGGCGCCACGAGTGGCAGGCAGGAGACCGCCGACCTTCGCAACGGGGATCGCGGTACCGGACACTCCGCCGGGAGTAGCGCCGGCCAGGGGCCAGCGAGCGGTGATCAAGGCGTAAAGCATGGCGCCGAGGCCGCGGACGTCGGATTGAGCATCCGCGTCGGCCAACGTTCCGGGGAATGCGAGCACAGCGTCGCCGGCGACACTGATGCGAACGCGATCGGGATGATCGATCGACAAGGCGCCGCCACTGCGGTGTGTGAGCTCGGCTGCCGAGGCGAGCGCTCGGATGGCTCGGGCTGCGCCGATCGGCGACGGCGTCGTTTCCGCCATCTCCGCGAGGGAACGTCCCGGCGTCCATTCGGCGACGACGATGCCACCCGAACTGCCACGGACGACGTCGAGTACGCGGGCGAGACCGGGGGAATTGATGCGCCCGAGTCGCAACGTCCGAGACAGGATCGCCTGCGGACCCTCATCGAGGGTAGAGGTCGGATCTGCTGCCTGTTCCGAGTCGACGAAGGTCAGTGCGACCTCGCGATCGAGCTTCGTGTCGAGGGCCTGCCAGAACGTGAGCCCTCGAGAGCCACCGTGTGCGGCGAGAAGTCGGTAGCGACCACCGGCGACGGATGCGCCAGGAACAAGTTTCGGTCCGCGAGGAGCACGCCGAACCGTCGGATCGTCGAAGCCTGGTCGTGGCGGTCGAGGCTGCCCGGGTATCGGACCGTCTGCGTCGTGCGGCAGCTGACGAGGCCGGACCGGAGTGGTCGCGTCGGACGGCTGGGAAGACGAGGGGGTCGGACCGGACGCTGCGGAGCCGTCCACGGGAGGACGAGGAGGTGCGGCGGGTTCGGCTCGGTCGGGCGATGTGGGGGCCTTGCTGAACCGCACGGTCTCGTCGGCGGGCTTGGTGTTCGATGTCACAGTGTCTGTCGACACACCACCAGCACCGATGCCGGAAACGGTGGGCTTCGAGGTATCTGCGGCGGTACTGCCGACGGGCTTGCCGGCGATCGAATCGTCGCCCATCCTCACTCCTTCACGAGTTTGTCCCCAAGCTGGTCCCGCTGGTCCCACGTGGGGCCGACCACCCGTCCTCTGCCGAACAGGGTACGGGAACTCACCAACGCCAGTGATATCAACCGCATCGACCCTGATAGTCGGGATGACCATCGTTTGGGCGTCCATCATCGGGTCGTATGCCGGTTCCGGCTCGGGTTCGATAACGCGCGTCCCACCGAGTCGTCGTCGCAACGCCACTGTTATGGCGACGATCTCGGGAACGTTTGCGATTCTCAGAATTGTAAACGTCACAGCGAGCATCAGGAGACCGCCGATACCCACACGAAGCAGCGAACCGACGCCGCCGAGCCCTTCGGTTAGACGGTCGAACCGGAGCAGCCAGTCGATTCCGCGCATCACACCCGCGCCGACCAGCGCTGCAACGAGGACGATCCACACCGTCTTTCCGACGTTCGCCAGTCGTAGCGAGCCGAGGCTTCGGCGCAGCAATATGGCGCCGATGATCGCGCCGAAAAAGAAGCCGATGCCGTTCGCGACGCCGAGCAGAATGACGACGTCGTCGGCGTCGTTGGCTACGACGGGTGCGAGAGCAGACAGACCGACCTTGACGACCGTGATGCCGAGGATGATCCAGGTCGGGGTCCATGCCTTCTCTCGCGCGTAGAAGACACGGAGGTGGATCAGGACGACCGCGTAGGGAATGAGAGTGAACGCCGAGCAGCTGACGGCGAAACCGAGTCTGCTCGAGTCGCCCGCAAAGTTGCCGTAGCCGTACAGCGCCTCGCCGACCTCGGTGCCCGCGAAAGTGAGCAGAACGACGACTGGGATCAGAGCGATCATCGTCAATCGGGTCGCGATCGAGAGATCGTCGACGACAGCGGGAGTGTCGTCGCTCGCAGCGTTTCGGCTGAGCCGAGGCATGATCGCAGTCAGTACTGTCACGCCGAGGACGCCGTAGGGAAGTTGCAGCAGCAGCCATGCATTGTTGTAGATAGCAGGGCCGGCGGCATCGAAGTGCGAGGAGATGCGGGTGGCGAAGACATAACCGAATTGGCTGATGACGACATATACGACGATCGCTATCGCCATGCCGCCGAACTGTTTGAGTCGAGCGTCGAGACCCCACAGCGGCCGAAGCGAGATGTTGTTGCGCCGGATCGCGGGGATGAGACTGGTTGCCTGCACGATGACGCCGAGAGTGACGCCGCCGCCGAGGACGAGCAATTTCGGGTCGCCCATGCTGACGGGGTCGAGTGAGATGTCACCGGGGACTGCGACATACACGCCGAGCACAAGGAGTACGACGACGTTGTTGAGCACCGGTGCCCACGCGCCGGGCTTGAAATCCTGGCGGGTGTTCAGAATTGCCGTGAGGAGTGCGGTCAGTCCGTAGAACAGGATTGCCGGCAGCAGCAGAAACGACAGCGCTGTGGTCAGCTGCGGGTTGACTTCACCGTCCTTCGACAGAAAGACGTACTGCGTGAGGATCGGCGCTGCTGCTGTCGCGAGCAACGCAGCGGCCGCCAACAGCGTGACCGCAGCTGTGAACAGGCGTCTGACGAACGCTGCGCCCTGATCGGGGTCTTCCATTTCGGCTCTGACCAGCACCGGGACCACGATCGCTGTCAGCACCGCACCGAGAACGAGCTCGGCGATCATGTTCGGCAACACGCTCGCGACGGTGTACGCGCTGGCGATAGCTGAACCGAGAACGGTCAGCAGCAGCACCTGCTTGAAGAAGCCGGTGATCCTACTGATCAGCGTCGCGATCGCGATCGAACCGCTCGAGGCGATCAGCTTCGAGTTGGAATTGTCGGGAGCTTCACGCCGAGCAGGCTTCTCCTCGAGCAGCACCGATGCAGGGGCCGGTGCCGACGGAATGGGCGGTGTAACCGGGCCGCCGGGACGGCTGGGAGGAATACGGACAGGCTGGGCGCGCTGCTGCTGGTTCGGCGGGGGTTGAAAGTGCGGCAGTGGACGAGGCGGAAACGCCTGCGGCGGTGCCTGGCGCAGAGGACGTTGCGGCTGATTCGGACGCTGTGCCGGATTCGTGCGACGCGGGTCTATCCACGGAGTGCGCTCCCACGGTGCCGATGGCGCCGACCGTGGCGGCGGGCCGCTACCCGTCATGAACGCTCAAACCCTTCGTCGGCTGGATCCGGCTGGCCGCGGAATCGGTGCAGCAGTCGACGTCCAGCCAACAGCAACAGCAATGCGCCTGCACATCCAGTAATTATCGCCAAGGCTTGACCGTACGCGTTGGAACGCACCGAAACGGTCGTCGGTTCGCCCAAGTCGTGACCGCCCGGTGTTGTAAGCGCAACGTCGACGAACAGGTTCCTGGTGTCGCTGACCTCGGCGGGGACCTGAAGTGGGCGGCTTCCCCGCGGTGGCAACTGCTGTTCGCCGATGTCGGTGATCTTCATCTCCGGCGGTGCATCGATGCGTAGTCGCACACGAATGCCGACCGGCAGATCGTTGCGGGCTACCAGAAGTAGCGGACTCTGTTCCGAGGCGAGGGTGTACACACCACCGGGCGAGAGCACAGTTACCGACCTGAACATCGCGTCGACGGACTGTCGCGATTGCGACAACCGCGCTTGTGCCGCCGCTTCCGCCGCGGACCGTCCGTCGTCGCGCCGACCCGACAGCGACATCGCGCGCAACAGGTCTTCGCGCAGCGGTGCGCCGAACAGTCGCGGCGTGAGTTCCGACTGCGGATCTTCGACGAGTGCACCCAGCAGTGCTGTCACCGACGCAGCTTGCGAGCCCGCCGAGGAACGGATCGATTCTGGTACCGAGTCGTCGACGGCTTGCTGCGGGTAGGTCAAGGCGAACGGCCGCAGGTCCGCAGGCCGACCGAGGAGGTCGGTGAACGACCGTGGGGTGGCGAGCCCGGAACGAAGCAGCGTCGTGACCGCCGAGAGGATCGCTGCCGCCTCGTTGCCGTCGGCGGTCCACTGTTGCGGCGGCACAAGCAACATCGATCGTGGTCGGTTGGGTTGCGGGGTTAGCGCCGACCAACTGATCGCGCCGAGCGCATCCTGCAGCCTCGCCTCGCGGGAATCGTCTTCCAGGTCGTAGCGCGCCTTTGCCGGGGTGAACGACGGCGTCTGGGGCTGCGCACCGACCGCAGCCAGTGCGGTCGCCGCAGAGATATCGAAGGTCGCGGCGTGCAGCGGTTCGGTGTTCGCCGGTGCATCCGGTGTGTTGGCCGGCGCAGAAGGCGGGACCGCGGTCGGAATGCGGACCAGGTCGGGCTGCGCAGTTACATCTTCGGTGTTGCCGTCGACCGCATTTCCGGCGACGACGACCGTCGTGGTTCCGAGCGAGCGCACGAACATGCCGGTGTCGTCGTCGATCGTCCCGGCATCGGGCCAGGTGACGCCGCGGACCGACGTCGCACCCAAGATCCCGTCGACGATGTCGGCAGGAGCCGTGATGGCGCTTGCGGTGATTTCGGAATCGTTCAACGCTGCGACCGCCGGGACATCGACCTGCGCGAACGGCATTGCGAGTGTGCACATCTCGGTGGCTATCGTGCGGAGCTGCTCCAACCATTCCGCAGCCGCTGCCGCGCCGGTACCGTCGCGCGTCGGACCGGTCGGATCGTCGGGATTTTCGAGCACGAGATAGCCACGTGCCATGTTCGACACGGTGATCAGCAGGTCTGGGTCGACGGCTATGCAGGTGCTGTCACGCAAGCGCCTCCCGTCGTCGGCGGATGGTCCGGTCGCGAATTCGAGTGCGCTGACCAGTTGCCCGAGGCGTCCGTCCTTCCGCAACGACGTCGCCAGATCGTCGTCGACGAGGCGGACCCGCTGATCGAGCGAGCCGGGGATGCCTGCGACGAGCCGGGGTCGGTCGGCTAGCGGCCACAGCAGTGTCGTCGCGACCGGCGTCGCCGTCGACGGCGCCACGGCTCTGGCGTCGTCCGCCGCTGGGTCGGACGCCGTCGGGTCCGGTGGCACACCGAGCACGGGGAGCAGAAAGCGAGCGTCGTCGAGTCGGGCTTCGTCACCGAACTCGGGAGCGCCGTTGACGTTCAACAGAAAGGGATAGATTCCCGGCTGGCTGATGCCGAGGTTCGGTGGTGCGTCGGGTCCGGGCTGGGCCGCACGCAACGGCATGGTCAACGTGAACGTCTTCTTCTGACCGGCGCCGAGGCGATCGGCGACGGTGACGAAGTCCCCGACGATGTCGAAGTTGTACTGATCGAGGCGCAACGAGGTCCGCAGCTCGGCAGATGTTGCCACTGCGGCTGCGCGTTGCATCCGGACGTTGATGTCGTCGACGGGTCGGTCTCCGACGTTGGTGACGGTTGCGCTCACGCTGACGGTCGAGTCGCTCGTTGTGGTTACCGAACTCGGGCTCACCGAGTCCACCGAGAGTTCCAGAAATCGTGGCGCGCGGTCGGTGAGCGGCTGCTCGGTGCCGGGAGCTTGGATACCGGGCTCCGAGTTGCCCGGCACAGCGATCGCGGTCGCCGCGGCCGGACCCAACGCCAGCGCCGCGCTTGCCAGCAAAGCCGTCGCAATGCGCGACTGTTTCCGCCACCGCGTCATTCGTCGCCGGCACCGACGGTCGGGCGCTGCGGATCCGAGATCGGATCGGCGAGCTGCGCGATCAATTTCCCCGCTACTTCGGCAAGTCGGCGCTCGTCGGCATAGGCAAGCCGCGACTCGAGTTCGGCGAGAGGCACCCAGGCAACCTCGGTGACCTCGATGTCGGCATCGGAGAGCTCGCCGCCGAGATAACGAAGCAGGTAGTGGTGGACGGTTTTGTGAATTCGGCGACCTTCTGCGACGAACCAATAGTCGATGCTGCCGAGCGACGCGAGCACTTTTCCGCGAATACCGGTCTCTTCGGCGACTTCACGCATCGCCGTTTGCTCAGCGGTTTCGCCCTGTTCGATGTGGCCTTTCGGCAGGGACCAGAGCAACCTGCCGCGACGGTCGGTTCGGCCGATCAGCGCTGCGCACAACGCTTCTCGTGGGCCGTCCAGTCCATCGACGACCAAACCGCCCGCCGAGGTTTCACGCACCGTCTTGAGCCGCGGTTTCGTCTGATTTCCGACCGCACCCCGGCGTCGCGGCTGGCGACGACGATTGTTGGCGCGTTCGGCTGGAGACACCCGATCAATTCTAGCTGTGTTGACGCCTCCCGCCGGAAGGGCGCTCCGAAGCAACGTCTCACCTAAGCTGCATCCTTGTGTCATCTCCAACCCCGAACGGTAAGTCGTCGAGCGGCGCATCCTCCGACGACGAGCGCCGCGCTCGGCTCCTCGCAGGCGCCGCAGTCACTTTAGGGGGACTCTCGGATGTGCTGACGCCCCTCGGTGCCTTGTTCGCGGCAGAGGGTTACGAGCTGTATCTGGTCGGCGGGACCGTGCGCGACGCGATACTGGGTCGGCTCGGGTCCGATCTCGACTTCACCACCGATGCGCGTCCAGAGGCTGTCCAATCGATCCTGCGTCGCTGGGCCGACAATCAGTGGGACACCGGTCTCGCTTTCGGAACGATCAGCGCGTCGAAGGACCAGCAGCAGATCGAGATAACGACCTACCGTGCGGATTCCTACGACCGCGTCTCCCGAAACCCGGTCGTCGAGTTCGGCGACACCCTTGCCGGTGACCTGATTCGGCGTGATTTCACCGTCAATGCCATGGCGGTTCGGATCGGCGCCGACGGATCACAGGAGTTCGTCGACCCGCTCGGTGGGCTCGATGCACTCGTAGCAGGAATACTCGACACCCCCGCGGCGCCACAGGATTCGTTCGGTGACGATCCGCTACGGATGTTGCGTGCGGCGCGGTTCGTTTCGCAACTCGGGTTCACACTTGCGCCGAGGGTTGTCGACGCGATGCGCGAGATGGCGGGCGAGATCGATCGGATCACCGCTGAGCGGGTGCAGGCCGAACTGGACAAACTTGTGCTCGGCGACCATGCGACCGACGGCGTCGACATCATTTGCGAAACGGGTCTGGCAGATCGTGTTTTGCCGGAGGTGCCTGCGATGAAGCTCGAGATCGACGAGCATCACCAGCACAAGGACGTCTATCAGCATTCGTTGACCGTGCTGCAGCAAGCGATCGACCTAGAGGACGGCGACCCCGACCTCGTTCTGCGTTGGGCGGCGTTGCTGCACGACATCGGCAAACCGGACACGCGTCGGCTGGAGCCGGGCGGCGGGGTCAGCTTCCATCATCACGAGGTAGTCGGCGCAAAAATGGTGCGCAAGCGGATGCGGGCGTTGAAGTATCCGAAGGCTCTGACCGACGACGTCGCACAGCTCGTTTTCCTGCACCTCCGGTTTCACGGCTACGGCAAGGGGCAGTGGACCGATTCGGCGGTCCGCCGCTACGTCACCGATGCGGGCGACCTACTCCCCCGACTGCACAAATTGGTCCGCGCCGACTGCACGACGCGTAACAAACGTCGCGCGGCCGCGCTACAGGCCACGTACGACGACCTCGAGTTGCGGATCGACAAGATTGCCGCGCAGGAGGACCTCGCACGTGTTCGCCCGGACCTCGATGGCAACGCGATCATGGAACTTCTCGACATTCCTGCCGGCCCGAAGGTCGGTCTGGCCTGGCGGTTTCTCAAGGAACTTCGCCTCGACCGCGGACCGTTGAGCCGCGACGAGGCCGAAGCCGAACTTGTGAAATGGTGGGAGACGCAGGGCGATTCGACGGCCTGATGTCGTTGGTCGGCTGCTCAGCCGACCTGTAGCAGGCGTGCCGCTTCGCGCACGATATGCGCGAGCGCGCCACCACCCCACTGATCGATTGCGGCGTCGATGTCCGCGGGATCGGTACCGGCTACTTCGAGCACGAGGCGTGCGCCGTGTCCCGTCCCTTCGCCGAGCGTCAGCTGGACGTCCTCGCCAGGCTCGTCGCCACCGGTGGAAAAGCTGAACGAGCGCGGCGGGTCGATTTCGGTGACGGTACCGAGCACGACGTCCGGTGCCGCGAACGCCCGAAACTGCTCGCCGACGGCGGGTGCATCTGCCCCGCCGAAGAACAGCTTCCACGCGACTTCCGCGCTACAGATGAGCTGTCGCTCGAACCTGACGCGCCAGCCGTCGTCGGCGTAGGTCACCTGCGGCTGATCGAGACCGAAGCGGGTGACGAGTTCTTCGTGGCGTTCGTCGCGGCGATCTGCTGTGGCGGAATCCGGTTCGCGATCTGCCAGAACCGCTTCCAGCGCAGCGAAGCACTGTTCCCAGCCGGTGGCGAAACTCGCTGCGCCTGCCCGGTCTCCGAAGTGATGTGTCAGTGTGAAAACCGTCCCGACCGCAGAGGAGACGAGCTGGAAATCGAGCACGTCGTCTTCCCAGGTGAACACCAGCCGATGTGGAGGTTCGATCGCCCGCACCCGCCCGCCCCCGCCGAAGCCGAAGCCGAAGCGGACGACGCCATCCGGCTCCAACTCGATCTCGACGTCGCACGGAAACCAGTGCTTCAGGTTGTCGGACGTTGTGATGGCGCGCCACACGCGGTCGACGGGATGGTCGTACGTGCGGGTCAGCCGGATCGACGGCTGGGTCGGCGAGTCGAGAAACTCCGTATTCATGATTCCTCCGCTTCCATTGTGTCGAGGTGGTCGCCGAGTAGATCGAGGCGGCGCTCCCACATCCATCGGTAGGGTTCGAGCCAGTCCGCGACTTCCATCAAAGGCTCCGCGCGGAGCTGATACCAGCGCCGTTGCGCGTCGACACGGACGGTGACGAAGCCGGCTTCGCGCAGTATCCGGAGATGCTTGGAAACAACCGGCTGGCTGACGTCGAGCCCGGTCACCAGGTCGTTGACGGACTTCGGTCCACTGCGTAGCGAATCCAGGATGTCGCGGCGGACCGGCTGCGCGAGTGCCTCGAAGATCGGGGACATACCTGCAATATGCCACTAACGATATATAACGTCAAGGGCATATAGAAGCGACTAACCACGCTACCGGGATACTTGTCGCGTGCCTCGTGAAACCGATGACAATCAGTCCGACCGCCCGCCCGCCTCGCCGCGACGATCGGGTCCGCCGCCGCGTCCGCCTGTTTCGGTCAAGCCGTTCGAGGTTGCCGCCGCGCCGAAGGCACCGACACGGCTGTTGATCGCGGGCTGCCTGTGGCTGCTCTCGGCTTTGCTCGCGCTACCTACCGTCGTGTATGCGCAGGGCAGATTCGACGAGAACTCGGCTGTGCTGCTCGAGCGTTTGACCAAGGATCGCGACAACACGGTCGCCGAGTTGGATAGCGCGCGTGGCATTGCCGACGCCTTGCCGCCCGCGATCTTGGGCGCAGTGCTGGTCGCGGTCGTCGTGCAGTTGGGCTTCGTCGCGTTGATGATCATGAAACGCAGCCGAGGTGCGCGGGCGGCATTGGTCGTGTTCGGCATCATGACACTTGGCTTGCTGGTGTTGTGGCACGACATCGTGTTCACCGAGCCGGCACCGATCTATCAGATTGTGTTTGCGCTGCAGGCGGTTTCGCTGCTGGCAGCGATGCTCGCGATGTTCGGTGACGCACCGACTGCCTGGCTGCGTGGTGAATTCGGAGTGCCCGAAAGCTCGCAGGGCTAGCGAGCTACCAGACGATGAGCGCGGACCCGGCAACGATGGCGTTGCGGATCTGCGCGAGGTCGAGCTTGCCGGTGACGCTCGGCACGTGAATGAGGAACCGCACGTGATTGTCTTCGCGGACCGCACGCACGATGCTCGCCTCGTTGGGTAGGTGCGCCAGCGGAATATGGCGTGGCGGAACGACATTGGACGGCACGGGGAACCCGAACCAGCGGACGCTACGGATATCGAGCCGAACGAGGTCTTCGCGGACGGATGCGTCGACGACGGCAACAAGCTTCTTCACCGGGTTGGTGGCCTTGATCAAGCCGGAGTCCAGCGCTTCGAGCTCCCAGTCGAGACCGCGGGTGTTCAGCCAGGCGACGACGGCCGCAACGGACACGAGACCTTCCAGCTCGACCTGCTCGGCATCGAGTCGCGTCGGGACGCCGGGAACAACGCGGACCCCCGTCGCGATTCCGCGGACCTCTTCGATGAGGTGACCGTCCCAGTCGACGTTCACCAGCTCGATCTCGCCTTCGAAGAGTGCGCCACGACGGCGTGCGACGAGTCGTTTGAGGACGCCGCGCAGCTGCAGTCCGTGCACCTTGATGTCGATTTCGCGCCCGAGGAAGCGGCTGAGAATGCCGTCGGTCAGCACAGTCATCACCACGTCGGGTAGCAGGGCAGTCACCGTGCCCGCACCCAACGTCGCCACCGGATCTACCCAGGAGGTCGTCACGGCTGCCCACTGGTCCAGCCAGGACTTGCCAACTCCGGCGGCTCGAAAAGGCGACCAGGACTTCGGATCGAAATACGAGGTCATGATTGGTCGAGAATACTGGCGATTTGCCTGTGTCGCCGCGTGTCGTACAACATGTGCCGCCGATCGGGTGCCTGAGCTGCAGACACGCGTCGATTTCGGCTCGGCGGTCCCGCACGCCGGGTATGGAACCGTTCTTCGGTGGCACGCATCCAAGTGGGTATGGGTGGATTCGAGTACAGCTTCGGCACAGGTGCGGCTGAGCCGACGTTGTGGTCCTCGAGTGCAGATCTCGACCTCGGTCCGCCCGGTGCGTTGGACGCGATATCGCTCGATTTCGACGGCGACGGTCGTACCGACGACGCGATGTGGGATTCGGATGCCGACGGCGTCGCGGACAGGTCGGTCCTCGACCTCGACGACGACGGCACACTCGACGCCTACTTCGCGGATCCGTCGGGCACCGGTGTATGGAATCAGCAGGTGCCTGGCCCCGGGTCTGTGTTACCGGACATGCACAGTGCTGTTCCGGGCGTCGACGATGTGCTGGACGCCGATGGCGACGGCCGGTTCGACACCCTCGTCCTTCCCGACGCGACTGTCACCGACACGGACGGTGATGGCTATCTCGACGCGGTGGAGTTCACGTAGACCCTTGTCCGGCCGTAATTCTGCGCTGGTTCAGCGCGATTGCGACGAGGCCGATGACATAGAACCCGCTGACCGCAACCGCGACCGCGACCGAGTGGCCGTCGGCGGGAACGTTTGCCGCTGTGACGACCAGAGCGAGAACGAAGGTGATGTTGAAAACGGTGTCCTGCAGCGCGAATACCTGCCCACGTCGGGCGTCGTCGATTTCGATCTGCATGGCCGCATCGCCCGTCAGCTTGATCGTCTGTCCCGCGAGACCGAGGAAGAACGCACCGGCAAGCAGAAGCTGCTGGGACAGCGTTGCGACCAACCCGACCTGAACGACCGCTGCGAAGCACAGCGCGACGACGATGGTCCGGGAGCGGCCGAGGCGCGGGATGAGAAACGGCGCGACGATGGCTGCGATCAACATCCCCGAAGCTGTCGCAGCAACGGCGACCCCGAAGCCGACGAGCCCGTTCGGGACGTTGCCGCCCTCCTCCGGCTCGCGCAGGATCAGCACCATGATCAGCGTGTTCGAGCCGAAAACGATTCGATGCGAACCGATTCCGATCATTGCCGTCGTTACCCCGGGCGAGTTCCAGACCGCTGCCGCTCCGGTCCGTAGACCTGCGGCGACGACGCGGATCGCGTCGAATCCGGTAGGTCCGGCGTCGAGGTCGACGTCGGGTCCGAGTGCGCGGGCGGCAAACCGGGCTGCGGCGACTGCACCGATTACAGAGCCGAGCGCGCTGCCGATCACGGCGACGGCGGATGCGGTGTCACCTTCGCCGATGACTGCGATGAGCGCGACTGCTGCAGCCGCACCGATGCCGGCGAATCCTGACGCGACGGTTGCGAGTACGGAGTTCATGGGGACCAGCCATGACGGCTTGACGACGTGTGGCAGTCCTGCGGATACGCCGGCCATGACGAATCGGCTCACGCCGACAACAGACAGAGCGAGCAGGAGCAGCAGTGATTCGCCCGCGCCTGCGAGGAGGCATGTTGCGACAACGGCAATCAGGATCGCGCGAACGATGTTGGCGACCAGCAGTACGAGCCGCCGATCCCAGCGGTCGAGGAGAGCCCCGGCGAACGGGCCGATGATCGAGTAGGGCAGCAGCAGCACTGTGAAGCCGGCGGCGACGGCGAACGGGTCGGTCTCGCGTTCGGGATTGAACAGGATTGCGCCGGTCAGAGCGGCCTGAAACATGCCGTCGCCGAACTGCCCCGCAAAGCGGACGGTGGCAAGTCGACCGATGTCGGGACTTGCTCTGATCGCGCCGACAACGCGGGTGATGCCGCGCTCCGGGTCGTCGTCGATCACGGAGATGGACTCTAGGCGCTTCGCGCTCGTGAGTCTTTCCGGAGGGCGGACCCTCCAAAAAGACTCACGACCAAAATGGGGTGTAACGTTGTAATCATCATTACAACGAAAGAGGAGCAAGCATGAAACACGCACCACGGGGTCGAGGATTCGGACGTCCCGGCGGTTGGCAGCAGGCCGACGTCCCCGAGGCCGCAGACGCGTCCGACTGGTTCGCAGGCCGACTGCCGAGCGACTGGTTCGACGGCTCGGCCAGCGTCGAAGTCGATCGGGAAGAGATCGTCGTCATCGGCACCTTGCCCAAGCCGGACGAAGCAGAATCGGACGCAACGGCAGAAGGTCGGGTCGCTCGCTTCCGGGAAACGACACGGTCCGCGCGTATGCAGATCGCCGACGAAGCCGAAGCCCGCTACGGACGCAAGGTCGCCTGGGGCGTCAAGGTGGACGACAAGACAGCGCTCTTCACCCACCTCGCGGTGCCGGTGATGACGCGACTACGCCAGCCCGAGCGCAAGGTTCTCGACACACTCGTCGATGCCGGCGTCGCTCGGTCCCGTGCGGACGCCCTGGCATGGACGGTCAAACTTGCGGGCGAGCACGCCGAGGAATGGCTCGCCGAACTGCGCGGAGCGATGAAGAAGGTCGACGATCTGCGGACCGAAGGCCCGAAGTTGTGACGTCCAGATAAATCGGTTGTCACCCATCGTAATGAGATCTATCGTTGTTCTCGACTGTCGTCGATGATCGGAGAAGGACCCTTGCTCCTGTAGAGGTAACTGCAGCTGCAGCCCGCGTCGCGCGCTGCGTTATCGCCGCAACCTCTGGAGGGCACCATGGCCTCTCGTTCCATTGCTATTTCCGACCTTGCATTCACTTGGCCTGATGGCACAACACAATTCACCGGTATCGATGCTGTATTCGGTCCGGGTCACACGGGCGTGGTCGGTCTCAACGGTTCCGGAAAATCGACGTTGCTGCGTTTGATCGCGGGCGACCTCGCGCCGGATCGCGGGTCGATCACGGTCGGCGGACGGATCGGCTATCTGCGCCAGAGCATCGCCCTGGATACCGGACGGCATGCCGACGAGATACTCGGCATCGATGGAATCCGAAAGGCGTTGCACCGTATCGAATCCGGGACAGGTTCCGCGGACGATTTCGACGTGGTGGCCGGCCGCTGGGATGTCGAGGAGCGTGCCGTCGCGTTGATCGGTTCGCTCGGACTCGGGCACATCGTGTCCGAACCGGCGCAACTCGATCGACCGGTGTCGACGCTCTCGGGCGGCGAGGCAGTACTGCTCGGATTTGTCGCGGAACTACTGCAGGACCCGGATGTGCTGCTGCTCGACGAGCCGACCAACAATCTCGATCGCTATGCGCGACAACGACTCTACGAGGCGGTCGACGCGTTCGGGGGCAGCGTGTTGACCGTGAGTCACGACCGCGACCTGTTGGATCGGGCCGACGACATCGCCGAGCTGCGCGCGGGATCGATGCGGTTGTTCGGTGGCAATTTCACGACCTATCAGCAGATCGTGGAGCGGGAGCAGGAAACTGCGAGAGCGGCGATCCGCGATGCTCGCGGCGACGTCCGCAAACAGAATCGGGAGCTTGTCGAGGCGCGGATCAAACTCGATCGCCGGCTGCGGACTGCTAAGAAGGCGCAGGAGGAGAAGCGGGTGCCGAAGATCCTTTCGGGTTTGCGGAAAATGGCTGCGGAGGAGTCCGCGGGCAAGCTTCGCAACAATCACATCGAGAAGGCTGCCGATGCTGCGGCCACACTCGCGCAGGCCGAGACGCAGCTGCGCGACGACCGTGAGATCCGCCTGGATCTGCCTGCAACGCGGCTCTTTCCGGGTCAGGACGTGATCGAGCTGACCGACCTCCGGCTTGCGTGCGGTCCTGTTGTGTCGCTGGCTGTATCCGGGCCCGAGCGGATCGGATTGATCGGGCGCAACGGCATCGGCAAGACGACGCTGCTGCGGGCAATCGTCGATGCGGGACCGCGTGTGCCGTGGCGATGGTTACCGCAACGCCTCGACATCTTCGACGGCGACCGTTCGATCGCCGACAATGTCGCAAGCGTTGCACCGCAGGCGTTGCCGGAACAGATTCGTGCGCAGTTGGCGCGCTTCCTGTTTCGAGGATCGGATGCGGACAAACCCGCGGTGGCGTTGTCGGGCGGCGAGCAACTGCGGGCGGCTCTTGCCATGCTGCTGCTGGCCCAACCCGCACCGCAGTTGCTGCTCCTCGACGAACCGACGAACAACCTCGATCTGCCGAGCCTCGCCCACCTGACGCAGGCGCTGTCGAATTACCGTGGCGCGCTGATTGTTGCGAGTCACGACATCGCGTTCCTACGGCAGATCGGTATCACGCGGTGGGTGGAACTCAACGAGAACGGTTTGGTGCCTGCCGATGACATGGCCTCAGGTCATCCCGAAGCGTCAGGTCATCCACTGCACTAGCTGGATCACGACGCCGTTGGGATCGAGCATCTGGAAGTAGCGTTCACCCCAGGGTTCGGTCTCGATGGGCGTCGCGATCAGCACGCCCTCGGCGGTCAGCCGTTCGTATTCGGCGTCGATCGCGTCGACGACGAACACAACGAGCAGGCCCTGCCCCGCGGACCCGGCCATGCTCGCCGGCTTGAACGTGCCAAGACCCGTGCGCAGGTAGATCAGGTTGAAGCCTGCGTCGGGACGCGACAGGGATACGAAGCCGTCGGCGGACATGTCTTCGGTGAAACCGAGATGCGTTTTCGCGAACTCGGCTGATGCCGTCGGGTCGGCGACGTTGAGTGAAATTGCCGATGACGTGATCTTCATAGGGGTTCCTTCCCGGCGCGCCGGTACGCGCATTCCTCTACAACGTACGACGTACGGAGAATGTTCCCGGCTTGTCGACCGAATCTGATTGCGCGCGATTGCTACCGTTGCCATTGTGACGTCTCCCGCACCGATTCTCCTGCTCAACGGCCCGAACCTGAACATGCTCGGCGTGCGTCAGCCCGAGGTGTACGGCAGCGAATCATTGGCCGACGTCGTTCGCCGGACCCGCGAAGTGGCCGAGGCCAACGGCCGCGCTCTGCTCGATTTTGCGTCCAACTCCGAAGGCGAACTGATCGACCGCATCCATCAGGCGCGCGGCGAAGTGTCGGGGATCGTGATCAACCCCGCCGGCTTGACCCACACCTCCGTCGCCCTGCGTGACGCGTTGGTCATTCCCGAGGTCCCGATCGTCGAGGTTCACATCAGCAACGTCTATGCCCGCGAGCCGTTCCGGCATCACTCCTACGTCTCGCCCATCGCCGCCGCCGTCATCTCCGGGCTCGGCACATACGGCTACGTCGCTGCCGTGCAATACCTCTGTGAAACCTCTTGACCTGCGCCGACGCCTGCGTTAAGCCTTCTTTAAGGGACGCGTAACCGGCTTCATGAAATCTCTTCCTCATCGAACGAGCGCGGAACCCCCTCCGCCCGTACCGCACAGGGAGAAACATCATGAAGCTCACCAACACAGTTGCCCGCACCGCCGCAATCACCGCCATCGCAGCAGGTGCAGTCGCGATGGCCGCGGCTCCTGCATCGGCGAACAGCTACGACAACTGGGGCGCGATCGCCATTTCGATCGACACCGGCGCGACGGCCTACGCCATCGACTACGGTTCGGCCGGTGCTGCCGAGAGTGCCGCCGTTGGGTCGTGTGGCCAGTACGACTGCCAGGCGGTCGTGAACTTCGCGAACGGTTGCGGTGCGGTCGCGCAGGCACCCAACGGTGCGTGGGGCTGGGCCTACGCCGCGGACCGCGCGGGCGCGGAAGCAAGCGCAATCGGCGCGACACCCGGCGCAGGCGCTCGCATCATCACCTGGGCCTGCACGACCGGCCACCTCTGACCCGTGGAGTGAGGGCGCCCTGACCACGTCCGACGTGGTTGGGGCGCCCCTCGTTCCGCGTGGGGCGGCGGCATCGCAGAAAAGTGGTATTCCACTGCCGACCTGGGAGTTTTACCGTTCGTTGCATGAAAATTGCAATGTTCGGCGTGACGGGCAATGTCGGTAGCGTGTTGTTGGAGCAGGCGCTCGATGCCGGTCACGATGTAGAAGTTCTCGTGCGGTCCCCGGGCAAGCTCGCGACTCGATCGCCGCACCTGTCGATCACCGAGGGTGATGCGTGTGACGCTGCGGCCGTCGAATCCGTGGTCGCCGGCACCGACGCCGTACTCAGTACTTTGGGCGGATTTCGTGGACCGGAAAGTCTCAGTGTCGGTACCGCCGCGATCATGGGTGCGATGGCCCGCCACAGCGTGCGGCGCATCGTGATCATGCAGGGCTTTCACCTGCACATCGAAGGCGATCCGCGGAACGTCGGCAAGCGTCTGATCGGGCCGATCATGAAGACCGTTGCGCCTGCGATCGTGCGTCATGCGGCGATCATGGGAAAGGCGGTGGGTGAGAGCGACCTGGACTGGACGATAGTTCGAGCTCCACGTGTCATCGCAGGCGGACCGACGGGTCACATGCGGACGGGCATGTTGAAGATCGGGCCGTGGAGCACCGTGACCTGCGGTGACGTCGCGTCGTTGATGCTCGAGTGCCTGACCAGCGACCGGTTCGTCGGCGACGCCCCGATGATCGCTTCGTAACTGCTCAGTCTGCAGTCCAGGGACCGCCGCGTACCGCTTTGTTCGCCAGCACTCGCTTCTCGTTGTCGCGAAACCGTGGCTCGTAGTGGTTGAAGAAGATCCTTCCCACCAGATCGCGTCGACTACGGACCCCCGTCTTGTCGAAGATGCTCTTCAGGTGCTGCTGCACGGTGTGCACGGAGACGACCAGGTCGGTCGAAATCTGCGTCGTCGATGCGCCTTGCAAAACCAGGCGGGTGACGTCCTTCTCCCGCTCGGTGAGTCCATATGCCGACATCAGCAGTGGATTGATTCGGCTCGGATGCGCCGGTTCGATTATCACGGCGATCCGCCGCTGGCCTGTCGAGGTGAGGCAGGCGCCGTGCAACACGAGCCACCTGCCGGAACGTGACCGTATCCGCGACACCGCCACGTCGCCGGGTCGGCTGCGATCTTCGGCCGAACGCAAGGTCCTTCCAGCGAGTGTCGTTACAGCAGAGGGCAATTCGCCTCGATCCCAATTTCCGTCCGGTAGCTCGGCCAGCCAGTGCGCTACCCCTGGCGTCGCCGATTCGATGTCCCAATTCTCGTTCAACACAAGCAGACCCGGCGAATCCACGTATTCGGGTTCCGCCGCTTGGCCGAACAGCAGCGCGCGGCGAGCGCCATCGGCGAGGCTCGGCGCCACCGCCGCGATGAACGATTTCTCCAGCTCGGTGAACATCGGCTTGTCCGCGTCCCGATAGAGACCGAGAGCACCCCACACCTCGCCGGTTCGAGTGCGCAGCCGTGCGATCAATTCCTGATCGCCGCCCATCGACATGTTGCGTCGCCATCGTGGACTGCTGGACGGATCGCCGTCGGTTGCCTCGTGGAGGGTCGAGATGCCCGTCGACGATCGAATGACATCGGGGACCGACTGAGCATCGTCCTCGTAGTACTCGGCCGCCAGCCACTCGCCGGAGAATTCGGGTAGACCGACATGAAAGTGGCTTGTCATCAGCAACGACGCCGGGTCGACGGTGTACCAGCACGGTGTCTGGAAGAAGGGGACCACGCTGCCGACGACCTCGGTCACCTCGTTCCACAGCGTGACGAGATCCCGCGGTTGGGTGCACAGCCGCGCGACCTTCTCCGTTGCACGCTGAACAGAGTCGACGCTCACGGAGCCAACGCTACGAGCACACCGCACCGAAACGGAATACCAGGTTTGTGTAGGTCTGGCTCCGGTGTTGCACGACCTCCCGCCCGCGGCGAACGGACGGGAGATCGTTCTAACCGGTGGCTGTCCCCCTCATCTTGGACAAGCGAGCAGCTTGCATCAATTAACCTCCACCGATTTGTCGGCACACACGTCGCCGCCGCTCACGGGACGCCCGCTGCGGTCGGATAAATGCTCGTGTGGCTCAACTATTTGCATCCCAGCTCGGAAGAACGGTCGGAAAGTACGTCGAATAGACGCACTTCATCAGTTCGTCCGGCACCGTCTTCAGACTCGAGCCAGGGATCGTCCCAAAGGACGCTGGCCGATCCTATGACCTCTCCTTTGGTGCCGCAACCTGCAGCGCACCGCAGGACTGCCGTGTCAGTCGGTATTTCCGCGGGTTCGGCCGGGGTCGACCGTCAAACCTGGGTGTCCAGGATCGGTTGCGGGAACGGGATCCGGTTCGTCCGATTCGCCGATGACCTTCATTTCGATGAGGCCGAGTTGCGGTCCGCCCTCGTGACGGATCACGGCACCCGAACCGTTGACGACGGTCCACCCGCCGCCGAATCTGCGCAGGCGGATGTTGGCAACTTCGGCTCGATCGGTCTTGCCGGTGAACACCTCAGCCACCGCTTCGAAGATTCGCTTCACATCGTCGGGATGCGGCGCGTCGCGATTGTCGACCATGCCTTTCCACTGGATACCCGTCGGCGGATCGGTGATCCACTGAATCAGCCGCATCCGACTCAAATCCATCAGCACTATGTGGGTACTCAGAGCTACCTGCGACATCGCCCCCAGCGCCGCTGACTCCAACGATCGTGGCAACGGGCTGTTCGCAGAAACGTCGTGCAGCAACCCTCGCCACACCTGGTTGTCCTGTTGCGCGGCAAGCACGAGGTGCGCGACACCGCTCCTGCCTGCAGAGCCCCGGACTCTGGCCAGCCCGTTCCAAGTCGATCCGGCATGCGGTTCTAGCACTCGACTGATCAAGCCGAGGCCGTCGTCGACACTCACATATCGAAGAGCTTCGGGAGCGGTGAAGGTTCGCCGGTCGGACGCGACGACGTCCGCAGAAAACAGATCGGGCAGTGTTGCAGGAAGCTCGACCAACCGCAGCGTGGAATCCCAGTCGAAGGCAAGGGCAGTGGCCGGCGAGGTCTGCGGCTCCGAAGTCGAGGGGCCGATCCACAGCTGGACCCCGTGGACCTCCGTAGGTCCGATGATCGGCTCGAGTATCAGCCGTGTCGATTGGCCTGGCATGAGTTCTCGCGTCGTGTCGTACCGGATCTTCATGGTCCGGACGAGTTCGATCTCTCCAAGGACCCACCGCTGGACAGCATCCGAGAGCCGACCGCCGACGCGTTCCTTGAGCGCTCGTTCGAGGGACGTCCGTGCTTTCGCCTGCCCGTCCCTGCCGACCAACCGAGGGTCGCCCTCCAGCACGTCCACGACGAACCAGCCCTTGTCGGTCATGTCTCCCCCTGCAGCTCAGCGTGGTTGTCACCCTAGCTGTAGCCGAACAGGCGACAATGAATGTCTATGCAACCCGAACCGATCGTTCGTACATCGAAACGCGGTGACGTTCGTGCCGCGGCCCGCGTTCTTGCCGATGCCTTCGCCGACGATCCGTTGATGGCCTACATCTGGCCGGATCGCGAAGCGCGGAGCGCCTCCCTGCCAAGATATTTCGAGGTCTCGCTGCGCCATGTGCACTCGGCGGGAGGCGGAGTTCAGGTGGTGTGCGACGCAGGCGGAAGGATCGCAGGCGTGGCGGTCTGGGATCCGCCGAACCGGTGGGAGCAATCGACGACGTCCGCCATTCGCGCTGCGCCCGGCCAACTTCTGGCTCTCCGGACGAGAGTTTTTGCCGCGTTGCGAGTTCGGGGCACTCTCGAAGAGCGGCATCCGCGGCATCCGCCACATTGGTATCTGTCGAACATCGGCACGGCGTCTGCCGTTCGAGGGGCCGGCTACGGCAGAGCATTACTGGACAGTCGGCTGGCCGACTGCGATGCCAACGAGCTTTCGGCGTATCTGGTCTGCACCCGCCGCGAAAACATTGCCTATTACGAAAAGTTCGGATTCGTTGTGACCGAGAGCTTTTCGCTTCCCGGCAACGGTCCTGAGCTTTGGTCGATGGTCCGCGTGGCTGCCGTCAGAACTGTTCCGTGATCCGCCGACCCACTCCTTCGAGCAGTTCGGCAGCATTCGCGATCGACCGCTCCAGGACCGGTTCGATGTCGGACAGCGTGTAGACCTCGGTAAAGCCGGCTGACCGGAGCTGCTCGTCGCTGAGCACGCTACGACCCGCGACTGCGACGACCGGAACTCCGACCGCCTGCGCCCGCGTCGCGACACCGATCGGAGCCTTGCCCGCCAGGCTCTGCTCGTCGAGTGAGCCCTCACCGGTGACGACGAGGTCCGCGGCGGCGAGAACCGAGTCGAACCCGACCATCTCGAGGACGATGTCGATCCCGGGACGCTGCTGCGCATCGAGGAAGGCCATGGCTCCGAAACCGGTTCCGCCCGCGGCACCTGCGCCGGGTTCGGTGCTGACATCGCGACCTATCGCAGCAGCTGCGATCGAAGCCCATTGCGCCAGAGCAGCTTCCAGCACAACGAGGTCGGCCGCATCCGCACCTTTCTGCGGTGCATAGACGGCGGTCGCCCCGTTGTCGCCGAGCAGTGGATTATCGACGTCACAGGCGAGGACGAACGTCGCGGCCGCAGCGGCGGGGACGAGTTCCGACAGGTCGATGCGGGCGGCACCCGCCAACGCCGCGCCGCCGCGCGGTACCTCGGATCCGTCGGCGTTCAGAATTCGAGCCCCGAGCGCCTGCATCATCCCGGCACCGCCGTCGGTCGATGCGC
The DNA here is from genome assembly GCF_016482825.1 of Antrihabitans stalagmiti. Taxonomy (GTDB): domain Bacteria; phylum Actinomycetota; class Actinomycetes; order Mycobacteriales; family Mycobacteriaceae; genus Antrihabitans; species Antrihabitans stalagmiti. The sequence goes on from NZ_JAEMNV010000012.1 coordinate 127,589, forward strand.
TGCCGCCGAGGCCGATGACGATCTCGGTGGCGCCGCGTTCGAGCGCATCCTTGATGACGAGGCCAAGTCCGAATGTGCTGGCCGTCAACGGTTCTGCGCGGCCGTTCGGCAGCAGAACCAGTCCGACCGCCGCGGCCAGCTCGACGACCGCTGCAGACCCGCGTCGGGCGTAGGTTGCAACTACCGGCGCGCCGGTCGGTCCTTCGGTCGCAACCGATACAGCCTGCCAACCTGCTGCGACGGCGGCTGCGACGGTGCCGTCGCCCCCGTCGGCAACTGGCACGCGATGCACGGTCCACTCCGGCTTTCCGTCGAGAATGCCTGCCGCAAGTGCGTCGGCGACGTCGGCGGCGGTCAGCGATCCTTTGAACTTGTCAGGTGCGACGACGACGCGCATGGGGCCTCGCTCTTCTCAGCGTTCCGCAGATATAGCAGCGGGCCCCGCCATTGTGCGTTGGCGAACGCGGACCCTCAACTCGAGGAGCGGCCCAAGAGGCCTTTCGCAATATGGGTGACCTGTACTTCGTTGCTGCCGGCGTAGATCATCAGCGACTTCGCATCTCGCGCCAGTTGCTCGACGCGGTACTCGGTCATGTAGCCGTTGCCGCCGAACAGTTGCACCGCTTCCATGGCAACTTCCGTGGCCGCACGCGAGGAATACAACTTCATTGCCGATGCCTCCGACAGCGAGACCTTCTTGCCTGCGGCCATGCGTTCGACAGCCGAGAACACCATGTTCTGCACGTTGATCCGTGCGACCTCCATCTCGGCGAGCTTGAGTTGGATCAGCTGGAACTTTCCGATTTCCTGACCCCAGAGGGTGCGGCTCTTCGCGTAGTCGAGGCTGAGGCGATGGCATTCGTTGATGATGCCGAGCGACAGCGATGCGATGCCGATCCGTTCGGCCGAGAAGTTCTCTCGTGCGCTCTCCTTGCCGTCACCCGATGCGGCCGTTTCGGATTCGCCGAGCAGGCGGTCCGGGGTGAGGCGGACGTTGTCGAAGAACAGTTCGCCCGTGGGCGAGGAGTTCATACCCATCTTCTTGAACGGCGCGCCCTGCGTCAGACCTTCCATACCTTTGTCGAGCACGAAGGCGAGCACCTTGCGGTCGCGACGGTCGACGGCCGCGTCGCCGTCGTCGAGCTTGGCGTAGACGATGATTACGTCGGCGTACGGGCCGTTGGTGATGAACGTCTTCTGCCCGTTGAGCAGGTAGTCTTCGCCGTCCCGCTTCACGTAGGTCTTCATGCCGCCGAAAGCGTCCGAGCCGGAATCGGGTTCGGTGATCGCCCAGGCGCCGACTTTGTCGAAGGTGACGAGTTCGGGTAGCCACCGCTTCTTCTGTGCGAGTGTTCCACGGCTGCGAATCGTCCCCGCGGCAAGACCGAGGCTTACCCCGAGCGATGCGACCAGGCCGAGGCTGACCCCGGCAAGTTCGCTGTTGAGTACGACGCCCATGCTGCCCGCGCCGCTGAACACACTCTCCGAACCGGGTTTCGCAGCGTCGCCCGATTCCTCACGGGCGAGCGATTTGTCGAGCGACTCCTTCGCCATCGCGTCGATGCCGAAGGTCTTGAACAACTTTCGGATGATGTCGAACGGCGGGAGTTTGCCGCTCTCGAGATCGTCGACGTGCGGGCGGATCTCCTTGGTGATGAAGCCCCGTAGCGCGTCGCGAAACATGATGTCGGTGTCCGACCATTCGTACATACCCTCGAATATAGAACAGGTTCTCGTCTGTGGGTCCGTGGCCTGGCGCTGCCCGACGAGTAATGTCGCCGCCATGGAGACCCGCGTCGAGAAGAACGTCGACCTCAATCGCTTCGAGATCCACGTCGGCAATCAGATAGCGGGGCTTGCCGCGTACGAAAGTGCCGCTGCGAACCGAGCTTTCACGCACACAGAGGTCTATCCGCAATTCGAGGGACAGGGCCTGGCGAAGATTCTGATCAAGTACGCACTCGACGCGACGCGCGAGGAGGGCCTCGGCGTGCTGCCGTTCTGCCCATTCGTGAACAAGTACATCTCGAAGAATCCCGAGTACCTCGACCTCGTCCCCGAGTGGGCGCGGGAGAGGCTGGGCCTGCCGACCTCGTGAGCACTTTCGGTGCGCGGAACCTCCGAAAAGACGCACGAGCGGAGTAGCCGCCTAATACCGCGCGACCGCCTCGTCGAGCGCTGCCTGCATGCCCTTGACGACGTGACGCGTGATTTCGCCAGGACGGGCCGGTAGGTCGGTCTCGGGTGTGTCGATGAAGAAGCTGGCCGATTTGTAGGACTCCTGTGTGGGTCCGTAGCTGAGTCCGACGTAGACCATCGCCGGTTCGATGCCGAGTTTCTGTGCCCGGCTGGTGATGTGGCCGATGCCGCTGCCGACCGACTGCACCTTGGTCGGGTCGGTTTCGTTGCAGGTGCCCTCGGGGAAGACTGCGATGTTGTCGCCCATCGCCATTCTTTCGGCGCAGACGTCCATCATTCGTTGCCCTGCTGCGTTGACCGCACGAATCCCGTGGTTTTTGCCCCGGAATACCGGTAGCCCACCCATCATCTCGACCTTGGCGCGGCGTTCCTCGTCGAGGAACAGTTCGTCTTTGGCGAGGACGCGGGAGTGACCGATGGTCGGACGGATCGGGCTCCGCGCAGCCATTGCCGCGACGGTGTACGGATCCGTTGTGCTCAGGTGATTGACCGCCAGAATGATGCGCCTATCGGAACGGACCAAATCCTGCAACGCCTTCTTCGCACCGGCGCGATAGGAGATGCGCGGACGGTACTTGAAGCCCAAGATCGCGTAGGACAGCTTCGCCTTCAGCACGTTCTGCTTGTGTGCGAGGTAGTAGTCGTACACGGCTTCGTAATTCTCGAGCCGGACCTCGGGTGGTTCCATTCTTCGACTCTACGAGGGTCCGCTTGTTGTGGCAGGGCCGAGTATCCGGTGGACCAGTTCGGTCACTACTTCGTCGAGTGGAAATCCCGCATCGATCGATGTTGTGAGCTGGTCGAACAGCAGTCCGTCGAGTGCGTAGTGCAGCATCGCGATCTCCTTCGCGCCGCCCGGCAGTCCCGCTTGCACGTTGTAGTCGACGTCGCCGCGATAGCCCGATGTCAACGTCGCGCGAAGTATCTGTGCAAGACCGGGTCGACGTGTTGCCTCGATGCGCAGCTCGAACAACGCGCGCATCAGGTCGGGAGCGGCGGTCGTCCGTTCGACGATGTAGCGGACGTAGTCGGTTGCGAGTTCGATTCCCGGCGTGCGTGCGGCGAGTTGTTCGAGTCGTTCCGGGTCCGGCGCGATCCGTTCGAAAACCCGCTCGCCCAGTGCGCCGAGCAGCTCGTCACGAGTGCGGAAGTAGTTGGCCGCGGTGCCCTCGGGCGCTTCGGCTTCCCTGTCGACCGCCCGATGGGTGAGCCCGCGTGTGCCGGCCGAGGCGAGAACGCGCAGCCCGGCGTCTGCTAGCTGTGCGCGTCGTTCGGGGTTGGCGACCATGAGGATCAGGCTAGCACCGACCACAACAGCTGTGGTACTTTAACCACAACAGCTGTGGTGGATAATCGGAGGAGTTCACATGCGAAAGCTGACGTATTACATCGCCACGTCGATCGACGGATACATCGCGGCGCCGGACGGTACGGTCGACGCATTTACGGTCGTGGGCGACCACATGTCGACCATTGCAACCGACTATCCGGAGACGTTGCCGAAGCATGTGTGGCCACATTTCGGGGTCGACGCCCAGGCGACAGGCACAAAATTCGACACGATTCTGATGGGTCGCAAAACGCTCCAGCCGGCTCTCGACGTAGGCCTCACCAACGCCTACCCCCACCTGCGGACGATCGTCTTCTCACGATCGCTGCAGCTCGACGACCCAACTGTGACGGTGACAGCGGAGGACCCCGTCGCCGTTGTCGCTGATTTGAAACGCGAGGACGGCCTCGGCATCTGGCTCTGTGGCGGCGGCACGCTCGCCTCGGCACTTGTCGCCGAGATAGACGAATTGATCGTGAAGACCTACCCCGTGCTGCTCGGTGCGGGAATCCCGATGTTCGTCGGGGGTGAGTACACGCCGGCCGAGTTCGAACCGACCGAAACGAAGGTCCACGAGAACGGTGTGGTCTTCTCCCGGTACAGACGGCGATGAGGTGGGAATATCTCACTGTGCTGGATGTTGAGAAAGGCAGTAGTTAAACTCTCAACTAATTCTTCGAGGAGGCCACCATGCCCGCCGTGACCGTAGAGAACATCTTGACGCTCCCGCGCATCGCCGAGCCGGATGTGTCGACACGTCCGCGCCCGGTGGTCTCGGTGACGACCGCTCCGACGGGGTACGAGGGCGAGGGCTTCCCGGTTCGCCGGGCATTCGCGGGCATCGACCTGCGCGCACTCGATCCGTTCATCCATATGGACCAGATGGGCGAAGTGAACTATGCGCCCGGTGAGCCGAAAGGCACCCCGTGGCATCCGCACCGCGGCTTCGAGACGGTCACCTACATGATCGACGGAATCATGGAGCACCAAGATTCCAACGGCGGCGGCGGAACCATCGGAGGCGGCGACACCCAATGGATGACCGCAGGCGGCGGGATTCTGCACATCGAGACTCCCCCAGAGCATTTGGTTGCATCGGGTGGTCTGTTCCACGGCGTACAGCTGTGGGTGAACTTGCCCAAGAACAACAAGATGGCGGCACCCCGCTACCAAGACATCACAGGTAGCAAGGTGGCGCTCGCGTCCTCACCGGACGGCGGTGCTCTGGTGCGTGTGATCGCGGGCGAAATCGCGGGACAGCACGGTCCAGGATCGACCTACACGCCGATTGCGCTGTCGCACAGCACCATCGCACCCGGCGCGACGTTGACACTGCCATGGAATCCAGACTTCAACGCCATCGTGTACGTGCTTGCGGGTGCGGGCACAGTCGGGGCCGAGCGGCGCCCGATCCGAATGGGCCAGACCGCCACCTTCGGCGCCGCTCGATCGGGAGACACGATCACGATTTCCGCATCGGATCAGCAGGATTCGCGCAACGAGTCGCTCGAGGTCTTCGTCCTCGGCGGCAAGCCGATCCGTGAGCCGATAGCCATGGCGGGACCGTTCGTGATGAACACGAAGGCCGAGGTCCTGCAGGCCTTCGAAGACTTCCAGGCGGGACGGCTCGGGTCCATCCCAGCCGCTCACGAAGCAATCGGCTGACACCAGCGGCGTCGATGGGTGTATCACGACGTTCGGGCGAGATGTAGTCAGGCGCACCAGGCTTGGGCGTTACCCACGGGTAGCGCCCATCGCCATGTCGTGGGGTCCGGGCTTCTTTTCGGAGGCAATAAAAGTTCTTTCCAAGATCAATTGACTGTGACCTGTGTCACGGCGCATGCTGTGCCAAGTCGTGGTGTTTTCGAGGAATTCTTGCCCTCCCGAAGGAAGTCCCATCATGAGTGAGCACGGTGCGATCGCCGAAGAACCCATCTTCGACGACGAAGAACACACAGGTCGCGGAGTTGTCCGAATTGCGTCGGTCGCCGCGCTCGGTGGCTTCCTTTTCGGGTACGACAGCGCCGTCATCAACGGTGCGGTGTCCTCGATCGAGTCCTATTTCGAAGTCGACTCCGATGCCCTCGGCTTCGCGGTCGCTTCGGCACTACTCGGCGCTGCTGCAGGTGCGCTGACCGTCCGCCGCTTCGCCGACCGCTACGGCCGATTGTTCGTCATGAAGATCGCGGCCGTGCTGTTCCTGGTGAGCGCGTTCGGCACCGGCCTCGCGGTGAACCTCGAAATGTTGATCGTCTTTCGAATCGTCGGCGGTCTCGGCGTCGGCATCGCATCGGTGATCGCACCCGCTTACATCGCCGAGGTGTCACCCGCCCGAATACGAGGTCGGCTTGCGTCCTTGCAACAACTCGCCATTGTCACGGGCATCTTCATCTCGCTGCTCGTCGACTTCCTGCTTGCCAGCCTCGCCGGCGGCGCTCGCGAGGAACTGTGGCTCGGGCTCGAAGCATGGCGATGGATGTTCATCGCGATGTTCGTCCCCGCTCTTGCCTACGGCCTGCTATCGCTGACCATCCCGGAATCACCACGCTTCCTCGTTGCGACCCATCGGATTCCAGAAGCCCGCAAGATTCTGAGTGCACTGCTCGGCGAAAAGGGCGTCGACATCAAGATCAACCGCATCCGTGAGACGTTGGAGAATGACGTCAAACCGTCGTGGAAGGATCTGCGCGCACCCAAGAGCGGTCTGCTGCCGATTGTCTGGGTCGGCCTGGGGCTCTCCGTCTTTCAGCAGTTCGTCGGCATCAACGTGATCTTCTACTACTCGAACGTGCTGTGGGAGGCCGTCGGGTTCAGTGAGGACGGATCGTTCGTCATTACCGTCATCACGGCTGTCGTCAACATTCTGACGACGTTGATAGCGATCGCCTCCATCGACAAATTCGGCCGAAAACCGCTGCTGCTCATCGGATCGGCGGGCATGGTCGTCACGCTGCTCACGATGGCTGTCATCTTCGGAACGGCCGCCACGGACGCAGACGGCAAGCCATACCTCGAAGGTGCCGCCGGACCGATCGCACTCGTCGCCGCGAACCTGTTCGTCGTCGCGTTCGGTATGTCCTGGGGGCCCGTCGTCTGGGTGCTGCTCGGTGAATCGTTCCCCAACCGCATTCGCGCTGCGGCCCTGTCGTTCGCGGCAGCCGGTCAGTGGGTGGCGAACTGGGCGATCACCGTCTCCTTCCCGAGCCTCAAAGATTTCTCGCTGGGCTTCGCCTACGGGTTCTACGGAATCTGCGCCGCCCTCTCGTTCGTGTTCGTCTGGAAATGGGTCGAGGAAACGAAGGGCAAGGAACTCGAGGATATGCATACTTGACGTCTCATGCGCTGGTCGGGGTAGGTATCGATTGCGCCCCGACCACGCGGAGGTCCGTCAATTCGCGGCCTATTCGACGAACTCCTAATAGGCTTACCCCATCGGGGGTAGGCAGGAGGAGGTCGGCATGGCTGCGCCCGCAACACCGCATATCGACGTCCACCGTGGTGGCGATCGACTGAAAACCCGTGTCTCCTGGCTTGATTCGAAGCATTCGTTCTCGTTCGGCGAACACTACGATCCGGACAATACGCACCACGGCCTGCTGCTCGTCAACAACGACGACATCGTCGCGCCGGGCGAAGGGTTCGACACGCACCCGCATCGCGACATGGAAATCGTCACGTGGGTGCTGCAAGGCAGTCTCGTGCACCAGGATTCGCTAGGACACTCCGGAGTGATCTACCCCGGACTTGCCCAGCGAATGAGCGCCGGATCCGGCATTCTGCACTCGGAGAAGAACGATGCGTGGCGGATCGGTGGCGAGATGCATTCCGAGCCAGTTCATTTCGTTCAGATGTGGGTCGTTCCGGATCAGCCGAACAGCACACCCGGCTACCAGCAGCAGGAAATCGGCGACGACCTCCGCTCAGGCGACCTCGTGACCGTGGCCTCCGGCATGGATGTGTACCGCGATCGAGCAGCAATTGCCATCCGGAACAAGCACGCCGCACTACACGCCACGCAGTTGCAGCCTGCAAAACCGGTAGTCCTCCCCGATGCGCCCTTTTTGCACGTCTTCGTGGCTCGCGGTGAGGTCGAGATGGAGGGCGTCGGTACGCTGTACACGGGAGATGCTGTGCGCCTGACGAATTCGGGTGGTCAGCGAATCGTGTCGGAATTTCCCGCCGAGGTGCTCGTGTGGGAGATGCACGCGCGTCTGTCCGGCTGGGACTGACCTCTCGGCCAAGGAGTGCCATGTCGGACCAGCCACCGTATCCACCGCCGTACCAGCCGCCCGCCTACAACGCGCAGTACGCTGCCCCTGCCTACAACTCGCCGTATCCGGCGGGACAGTACGGATCTCAGGTCCCGCAGGGGCGCAACGGGATGGCACTGGCCGCGCTCATCGTCGGGATCATTGCGCTGCTCACCTGCTGGAGTGTCGTCGGCGGCATCATCGGTGGCGTCGTAGCAGCGATACTCGGATTCGTCGGTCTCTCTCGGGCCAAGAAACAAGCAGGCAACGGACGAGGGATGGCGATCAGCGGCCTGGTGACCGGAATACTCGGACTCGTTTTCGGGATCGTGTTCATCGCCATCTACATCGGGGCCTTCCGAAGCGTATTCGGCACCGACTACTCCGATTGCCTCGATCGGGCGGGAACGAACAGTTCCCGAATCTCCGATTGCGTCGACTACTGGGATCCGAACACCAGCCGCTCACGGTGAGTTCACAGCTCGCGCACAGACTTTGCAGGTTTTGCCCATAGCGAGGTCGGCAATGCTGGTGGGCAACGCTCCCGATCAGGGACGGGTTGAACGGTGGAGGACTACGTGAACGACGACATCGAACGCAGTAGACGACGGATCAGCCGGCGCCGCGCACTCACACTCGGAGGGGCGGTGGGTTTGGGCGGCGTCCTGACTGCGTGCGCCGCGGATTCGGGATCGGGGTCACCCGCAACAGGCACCGCGACCGCCACGACTTCGGCAACGTCGTCGGCAACGACAGCAGGCTCGACGGTCGAGGAACTGCTTGCACGTGCACCGCAGTGTGCGCTGAGCAAAGAGGAGACGCAGGGACCGTACTGGTTCGACGTTGACTCGATCCGCAACGATCTGCGCGAGGATCGACCGGGGACGACGTTCGTTCTCGCCCTGCGCGTGCAAGACGGTGCCATGTGCGCGGTGGACCCGAGTGCTGGCGGTATCGCGAACGCGGTCGTCGAGATCTGGCACTGCGATGCAGGTGGCGTCTACTCCGGGTTCGAATCCGGGTCGAGCGGTGGACCCGGCGGCGGGCGGCCCGGACAGTCGAGCACGGGTGGCGAGACCTCCGACGGCAGCTACAGCTCGGGTGATCAGGAAGCGACGCCGACCGACGACGCTACCTACCTGCGCGGCGCACAGACGACGGACGCGAACGGAATCGCGCAATTCACCACGATCTTCCCCGGCTGGTACCCGGGTCGTGCAGCGCATATCCACCTCAAGGTGCACGTGGATCGCAAGACCGTACTGACCAGCCAGCTCTTCTTCGAAGAAACGCTGCTCGACGAGGTCTATGCAACGGCTCCGTACAACAGCCATACGGGCAGTCGAACGACGAACGCGAGTGACAACATCTACGACGCCACCGGGCTCGTCACGACTGCCTCGACGGCCGACGGCTATCTCGGCGCGATCAACCTCGCCGTCGAGCGGTAGGCATACTGGACCGGTGACGACAGATGCAACTCAGCAGAACCCGGCTACCGATTCGATCTCCTCCGGTCTCGATCTGAGCCATCGTGACGCAGACACCCGGGTCCAGGACGACCTGTTTGCGCACGTCAACGGTCGATGGCTGGAGGACTACAAGATCCCGGCCGACCGCGCTGTCGATGGAGCCTTCCGCAAGCTCTACGACCAGGCCGAAGTCGACGTGCAGACCATCATCACCGAGGCAGCGGCGAGCAACAGCGCGCCCGGCACGGCTGCGCAGCAGATCGGTGATCTGTTCGCGAGCTTCATGGCCGCCGACGCTGTCGAAGCGGCCGGTCTCGACCCGATCGCCGACGAGTTGTCTGCGATCGCAGACGCGGGCGACCACGACACCCTCGCGGCGGTACTCGGCAAGCTGCAGCGGGTCGGCGTCGGCGGTGGCGTCGGCCACTACGTCGACACCGACGCCAAGGATTCCTCGCGCTATCTGATGCACTTCAGCCAGTCCGGCATCGGCCTGCCCGACGAGTCCTACTACCGCTCCGACGAGCACGCGGGCATCCGGACCAGCTACGTCGAGCACATCGGCAAGATGTTCGCGCTCGCAGGCGTCGAGTTCGATGCGGCCAGGGTGCTGGAGTTGGAAACGAAACTTGCCGCGCAGCACTGGGACGTCGTCAAACGACGCGACGCCGAACTCGGCTACAACCTCGTCACCTTCGATGCGCTGATCACGGGAAGTCCGGGATTCAACTGGATCGCGTGGGTCAGCGGGCTCGGGTCCACGTCGGAGGCGTTCGCCGAGATCGTGGTTCGGCAACCGAGTTACGTCCGTTCGTTCGCGTCACTGTGGACCTCGGAGCCGCTCGACGATTGGCGCGCCTGGCTGACGTGGCGGGTGCTGAATGCGCGCTCGCCGTACCTGACGTCGGCGTTGGTCGACGAGCATTTCGACTTTTACGGACGCACGCTGACGGGAACCGAAGAGAATCGGGAGCGGTGGAAGCGCGGCGTTTCCCTCGTGCAGGATCTGCTCGGCGAGACGGTCGGAAAGCTGTACGTCGAGCGGCACTTCCCGGCATCGGCGAAGGCTCGGATGCAGGAGCTCGTCGAAAATCTGCGAGAGGCGTACCGGCGCAACATCACCGATCTCGAGTGGATGAGCCCCGAGACCCGGACTGCCGCCTTGGCCAAGCTCGATAAGTTCACCCCGAAGATCGGTTACCCGGACAAGTGGCGGGACAGCTCGGGACTCGAGATCGCGGCGGACGACCTCGTCGGCAACTACCGGCGTGGCTACGCGGCCGAATACGACCGTGATCTGGCCAAACTCGGCGGACCGGTCGACCGCGACGAGTGGTTCATGACACCGCAGACCGTCAATGCCTATTACAACCCCGGTATGAACGAGATCGTGTTCCCGGCCGCGATACTGCAGCCGCCGTTCTTCGATGCCGACGCCGACGACGCAGCCAACTACGGCGGCATCGGTGCGGTGATCGGGCACGAGATCGGGCACGGGTTCGACGATCAGGGCGCGAAGTACGACGGCGACGGCAATCTCGTCGATTGGTGGACCGACGCCGACCGCACGGAGTTCGGCAAGCGCACGACGGCGCTCATCGAGCAGTACGGCGAGTTCGAGCCGAAGGCGTTGCCGGGTCACAAGGTCAACGGTGAGTTCACGATCGGTGAGAACATCGGCGATCTCGGCGGTCTGTCGATCGCTCTCGTCGCCTACGACATCGCCCGCAACGGCAACCCCGCACCGGTGATCGACGGATTGACGGGGTTGCAGCGGGTGTTCTTCGGTTGGGCTCAGGTGTGGCGGACGAAGGCGCGCAACGAGGAAGCTCTGCGTCGTCTTGCGATCGACCCGCACTCACCGCCGGAGTTCCGGTGCAACGGCGTCATCCGCAACATCGACAGCTTCTACGAGGCATTCGACGTCAACCCGGGTGATGCGTTGTATCTCGAACCCGATCAGCGCGTGAAGATCTGGTAGCCGTTCACGTTTCGGTGACGTAGCGGCCGCCGAGTTCGGTACCGATGCGGGCGAGTTCGGCCTGCACGGTCGGCGGGTCGAGGACTTCGACCATCGTTCCCCAGCCCGCGAGGTTTCGCGCGATGTCGAGTGGGGTCGGTGCCGCTATGCGGACCTGCTCGCGGCCGTCGTCGCTGCGCCCTTCGCTGTGGCAATGCCTGCCGAAGTGGTCGTTGAGTATCGGAAGATAACGGCCGTCGATCAGCACGGTCGCCCAGGTGCGTGATCGGCGTTGTTCCATTTCGCCGACGACTTCCTCCCACGCCGCCGCGAGGGTGAAGTCGTCGGGTCGTTCGGCTGGTTCGTCGGTTTGGACGGCGGTGACGATGCGATCGACACGGAATGTGCGCTGGCCCTTCTCCGTTCCGGCGATCAGGTACCAGATGTCGTCTTTGTCGACGAGCCCCCACGGATCGACGAGTCGCTCGGATTGTTGCCGCGCGTTGTTGCTGTAGGTCAGTTGCACCTTCTTGCGCCGCACGACGGCGACCTGCAGTAGGTCGACCATCTCGGGGCGCCGCCGCGTGTTCTCACCCCACCGCGTCGAGTCGATCATGGTTGCGTCGGCAGCAGCCTCGGCGTCCGCTCGAAAGGTCTGCGGCAGTGCACGAACCAATTTGCGCAGCGCGGCCTTTGCCTCTCCCGACACGGCCGCGGCTGGGCCGACAAGAAGGAACAGGGCCTGCGCCTCGGTCGACGACAACCCGCTGAGGTCGGTCCTGGCGCCTCCGACCAGCGACCACCCACCACCGCGGCCCGGTTGCGGATAGACGGGAATGCCTGCCGCCGAGAGTGCTTCGAGGTCGCGACGGGCGGTCGCGACCGACACTTCGAGTTCCTCTGCCACCTCGGCGGCGGTTACTCGACCACGGGATTGCATGAGGAGGAGGGTGGCTACAAGCCGGTCTGCGCGCATAGATAAATCTTCCTCAACAAAGTGCTCAGTTGATGAGCACTTTAGCTGGAAAGATAACAGATATCAGAAAGCAAGCCACCCAGAGCGAACCGAAAAGGACCCAAAATGTTGCGAGGACTCACCACAACAAACTTCTTCGCCGACGACGTCGCGGCCGCAAAAGACTGGTACACAAAGGTCTTCGGCGTCGAGGCGTACTTCGCTCGTCCGCTCGAAGGCCCGCCCGCCTACGTCGAGTTCCGCATCGGCGACTACTCGCACGAGTTCGGAATTCTCGACAGCCGGTACGCAGCACACGAGGTCGGTAAGCCAGGTGGCGCGGTGACCTACTGGGCCGTCGACGACGTCGAGGCAGCATTCGCCGAATTGATCGGCCATGGCGCGACGGAACACCAGAAGCCGACCGAACACGGTCCGGGCTTCGTCACCGCGTCGGTCGTGGATCCGTTCGGCAACGTTCTCGGCGTGATGTTCAACCAGCACTACCTCGACATTTTGGCCACGAAGACCGCAGCGGCAGCGCAGGCCTGACATGGAAACGATCGTCGCGAGCAGCGCAGAGCAGTGGCGGGGATGGCTCGTCGCCAACGGGCAGACGGAGAAAGAGGTCTGGCTGATCATCCATCACAAGGACAGCGGCACGCCAAGCCTGCGCTACGCCGAGGCGATCGAGCACGCACTGTGCTTCGGCTGGATCGACGGGTTGCATCGCAAGCGTGATGCGCAGAGTTCCCAGCTGCGCTTCACGCCCCGCAAGCCGACCAGCTCGTGGAGCAAGGTCAACCGGGACCGTGCGGAGAACATGATTGCCAAAGGCCTGATGGCCGAGCCGGGGCAGGCACTGATCGACCTGGCCAAGGCGCAGGGAACGTGGGAGGTCGTCGTCGACGGGGACGGCTCGGCCCTCCCTGCCGATCTGCAGGAGGCCCTCGACGCCAACGACGCCGCACGCGGATGCTTCGAGAAGTTTCCGCCCTCGGCCCGCCGGCTGATCCTCGAGTGGATCGTCACTGCGAAGCGCCCGGAGACCCGGGAACGACGCATCGAGAAGTCGGTCGCGCTCGCGGCGCAGAACATCAGGGCGAACAACCCCGGCACACGGCAGCCGAAAGCCGATCCCGCCTGACCATCGGCGGCCGATCGCGCTACCGTGAATCATGGGTATGTACGGCGAGATCTTCGGATCGTCGAAGCTTCGCAAAGAGAGCGGCGAAGACGCGGGAACGGGCGAGGAAGCCGAGTGGGGCGCGCTCGACCTCGACCGCGGAGTCGTCTACCTGGACCGACGCGGTCCGGCGGTCGACGCGGACGACGCGGTCGAGTAGGTCGTCGCGGTATCCTCGCACGGTGACTCTCGAACCCGGATCGGTATTTGCCGGGTACACGATCGAGCGGATGCTCGGCGCAGGCGGGATGGGGTCCGTCTATCTGGCCCGGCATCCGCGTCTACCGAGACACGATGCCCTCAAAGTCTTGACGGGCGCACCGGCGGCAAATTTCGACTACCGGCGGCGCTTCGAACGTGAAGCCGACTTCGCGTCCCGGCTTCGGCATCCGAACATCGTGTCGATCTACGATCGCGGCGTCGCCGAAGGTCAGCTCTGGATCGCGATGGAGTACGTCGAGGGAATCGACGCCGCGCATCTGATCACCGGAGGCCGCGATTCGGTCGAACCGATGCGTGCGATCGAGATCATCCGTGATGCCGCGAAAGGCCTCGATTTCGCACACCGCAAAGGGCTGCTGCACCGAGATGTGAAGCCCGCCAACATCTTGGTCACAGGCGACGAGGACGAGGGCGAACGTTCGCTCATCGCCGACTTCGGCATCGCGCGGTCGATGGACGATTCACACCGCCTCACCGCGGAGGGCGACGTCCTCGGAACGCTGGCCTACGCTGCGCCCGAGCAGCTGGAAGGTCGCGACGTCGATTCTCGCGTCGACGTCTACGCGCTCGGCTGCACACTTTTCGAACTGCTCACCGGCAGCAAGCCGTATCCGTACCCCACGATGATGGCCGTGATGAAAGCGCACCTGAACGCGCCGCCACCACGCCCGACCGATACGGTCCGCGCGTTGCCGTCGGGGATCGACGGCGTCATCGCCAAAGCGCTGGAAAAGAATCCGGATCGGCGCTACGCCTCTTGCCGCGAACTGGCCGAAGACGCGATGCAGGCGCTGACGGTTCCGATGCGCCGGCCATCGCTGGCCAAACCGTCTGCTCCTCCCGAGCAAACGCGGTCACGGCACGAGGTGACGCAGCAACGCCCGCTGACCGACCCAACCAGGATCACCGACCGGGCGCAGCATTCCGCCCCGAACCACTTCTCGGCGCCGCTGCAACGAATCCACGGTCAAGGGCAGCACGCCGCGCCTGCGCATCAGTCGTCGCCGAACCAGCGCGTCCCGCTGAGACCTATGCACGCGCAATCCCAACCGATCCAGCCCTACTACCCGCCGCTGCAGCATTCACCCCAGCAGGGCGTAACAAGCAATGGGCTGGCGTTGTGGTCGATGATCAGCGGCATTGTCGGCTTGGTCAGCTGCTTCACGCTCATCGGCGGCTTCGCGCTGAGTCTCACGGCGATCGGTCTCGGCATTGCTGGACAGAAGAAGGCGAAGGGCGGTGCCGGGCGGTCGGGCATGGCTATTGCGGGTATCGCCCTCGGCGTGGTGACGCTGATCTTGACGATCGCCTTCACCATTTACGTTGCGACGACGGACACCACAACAACCTGAGGGCGCTTCGCGCCTCGTGAGTCTTTTTGGTGCGCCCGCCCTCCGAAAAGACTCACGAGCGGCGGAGCCGCCTACGAAAAAACCCGCCGAGGCGGTTGGCCTCGGCGGGTTGGTTCGTACATCGGATCAGGGTGTTATGCGCCCTGGATGTTGACTGTGTCGCCGTTGCGGACGTTGTCGAAGAACCACTTCGCGTTCTCGGTGCTCAGGTTGATGCAGCCGTGGCTGACGTTCGAGTTGCCCTGCGAACCGGTCGACCACGGTGCGGCGTGGACGAAGATGCCGCCCCAGGTCACTCGCGTGGCGTATTCGACATCGAGCTTGTAACCCTCGGGAGCAGTGATCGGCACGCCGTAGGTGGAGGAGTCCATAACCATCTCGCTGAACTTCTCGAGCACCTTGAACGAACCGTTCGGGCTCTCGTGGCCCGGCTTGCCGAAGGACGCGGGGAACGTCTTGACGACGTCGCCGCCGATCTTCACGACGAACTCGTGAGAAGAAGCGTCGCCGACGCTCGTGAAGTCGTCACTCACGCGGAAGGCCGAGGTGGTTCCGGCAACGTTGACCGTCACCGCGGTGTTGCGGGGCCAGTACTCGTCCGGGTTCCACTGCACGTGGGTGTCGTTGATCCACTCGAAGCTGCCGGGGACGTTGGCCGACGGCGAGATGACGATCGAGTTCTCGGCTGCGGTGCGGTCGATGATCGGCGTCTTGTACGTGATGTCGATCGAGCGCTTACCGCCGACGATTGCGCCGTTGCCCGGCGTGATCGTCGGATTGAGGCTGCCGGGCACCGAGAACGGCTGCGGGGCCATTCCTGGAGGGGCCGCGGGGATGATTGCGGGAACTCCTGGGATGTCGGGCCCACCAGGCCAGAGCGGTTCGGCTTGCACCGGCGCGACCATCGCGAGTCCGGTCACCGCAGCGCCGGCAACGGCGAGCGTGACGCGAAGTCCCCAGCGGACTGACTTTTGCGACGATTCAACCGTGCGCGCTGTCGTGTTGCTCATACCTTTTTCTGCCATCTCTTCCCTCGTTCGCACGCAGAAGCGAGCCAAAAATCTTCGTTTTCGGGTCCCGACCCTTGCCTGTGAAGCCATCGAAATCGTGATGAACTTGTCACCTGCCACTGCCATTAACACACATAGTTACAGCAGAGGCCAATCGCATCGGCCTATTGCATGGGGCAATTGGTGCCAATGTGATTGGAGTAACGCTATGGGGCGGTTTCTGCGTCGAAACTCTCAGTTACGTCGAAGCCGAGAGTACCGGCCGATTAGTTGCGATGTTGTGCGGCATGGCAATCGGAGAAATGCGCGCAATGTCGTGTTTCTCGAGTCGCATTCCGCCGGATTTGCCAACGTGGTCATTCCAAACGGAAACCGACCTTCAGCGTGACCTGAGTGTGCGCAACTTTCCCGTCGACGATGTGGCCTCGAGTCTCGACCACCTCGAACCACTCGAGGTTGCGGACCGTCGCACTTGCCCTCGCGATCGCGTTGGCTATGGCGGCATCGGAGCCGTCTTTCGACGATCCAACGATTTCCGTCACGCGATAGACGTGCTCACTCATGATCCGCTCCGATCGATGGCTTCCCTGGTGCGTACTCGGACGTGTTCGCTTCGTATTGTCGCGCCTTGTCGTTGTCGCGGATGGCGAACGGGCGAGCCGGCTGACGGCTCAGCGCGTCGAGAAGACCCCGACCGGGGTTGCGACGCAGACAGCGCCCGCGAGCGCGTTCCAGGCGATCGCAGCGGACCCGGCACAGACGACGCCCTGATCGACATCGGCAACAAGTGCGTTGGACCCCGTTCCCGCAATTGCGAGCGACAGCGACCCCCTCTCGACCGACACGATCGCGACGCTGCCCGGCCCGAGCCCGAGCGCTGCCGGCACGCCCCCTGTGCCCTCGCTGGCCCCCACGCCGCCGGAAACACCGACACCGAGCGCCGAGGCGCCATCGATCGATTTGGCATAGCCGATGCCACCGAGACCGTAGGCCGCTGCGGTGCCACGATCCTCGACCGCAGAACCACACGCCGCGGCAGGTTCGACGACCGTCATCTGCTGACCGCTGGTCGAGACACACTGCACCGCCTCTGCATGTGCGACGGCAGGGCTGAAAAGAACAGAGCCGAGTGCACCGGCGCCACAGACAACAAGACCAACGAACTTCATGTGCGAACCTCCCCGACGGACGTACGAGCGGTCGCAAGCTTACCCACGCCAGGCATCGCCGACGGCACCGTTCGGTATCGGAAGGTGAACACCTCCGAACATTGCGGCCGGAGTGACCGGTGCGCTCCGGATCACATTCGGCCGCAGTAGGTTTCGCTACGAGCGCGAGCGGGCATTCAGAACGAGAATTCGCCGCGTGAAGCAACGTGACGCGGGCTACCCAACACGATGTCGCGAGGTGCCGGACAATGTCGAGAACTCACTCTGCAGCAGGAGACGACGCGCTCGCTGCCGTTGCCGCCAGGCATGGACTGTCCCTCTCGAGCGTCGAATCGCTGCTGGTCGCCCTGGAGCGTGGTCAAGGGAGGATGGCTCAGTTCAGCGTGCCCGAACTCGGCGGTCGAGGGCAGTGGATGCGCGGTGGCATGACGATGGTGAGCGACCTCTTCGACAACGCCTTGAAAGCCAGAGTCGACGCCGTCTGCACCGAACTGTCCGATCTGCTTGCCTCCGGTGCTCTCGGGACGGTGACCTCGCATCCGATGCAGTCGTCGGGTGACTGGTGGCCCGCGGAGTTGGGGGTCCCGTCGTCGTCGGGCTCACAGAACAGCACCCGATACGCGTACTTTCCGGGCACGCGACGACTCGCCATTCATGCCGGTGCCGGCGTCGAGGTGTACGACACCGGCGACCACACGATCAGCGGTGTTTCGCAACAGCAAAGCAGCGGATCGGGCCGACTCGAATTTCGGAGTCAGCACGGCACCTTCGACGTCGCAAGCTTGAGCCGGGTCGGCGCTGCCTCCGAGTTTGCGTCCGAGTCCGACGAGCGTGTCGATCGGGAAGCACCGGCACCAACTCCGGCAGCCGCACCAGCACCGCCGCGCGCGGCGTCGTCGGACGCGGAGTCGGTAGTGGCGGCGATCGAAGCCCTCGCCCGGCTCCGGGAGCAGGGGCTTCTCACCGACGACGAGTTCCAGTCGAAGAAGACCGAACTGCTCTCGCGCCTCTGAGGATCGGTCGGAAGATGGCCTTCCACGGCGTCAGGGGTTCCCTGCCTCCGCTGGACGGCGTCGGCGGCACCCTCACGCCGCGTCGACTGTCCTACTCGCCGGCGAGCACGTCGGCGAAGTCGTATCGCACGGGAACTTCGAGTTGGTCGTAGGTGCAGGACAGCGGATCTCGGTCGTCGCGCCACCGCAGGAACCGCGCAGCGTGCCGCAGGCGATTGCCTTCCATCTGGTCGTAGGCGATTTCGACGACCCGCTCGGGACGCAACGGAACCCACGTGCGGTCGGCGCCGGACTTCCAGCGATTGGTATCGCCATCGGAGACGACGTCGTCACCGACGCGCAGCGGCTGTAGCTCAGCGAGCAATTGTTTGCGACGGACCTCCGTGAAGGCCGAAGCGCCGCCGATCATTTCGAGCTTGTCGCCGTCGTAGAGTCCGAGGAGCAGCGACCCGATGCCGGGCACACTTTTGTGCGGTCGATATCCGACGAGCACGCAGTCGGCGGTCCGAGCGTGTTTGACCTTGATCATCTCGCGCTTGTCGGGGACGTAGACGCCGTCGAGCTTCTTGGCGATGACGCCGTCCAGCCCGGCGCCCTCGAAGGATTCGAACCAACCCTCTGCCGTCGCAGCGTCCTCGGTTGCGGACGTGACATGGCAGGACCCGCCACCCGCAACGACTTCGAGCAGTTTCGCGCGCCGAACGCTCAGCGGCTGCCCGGTGTAGTCGGTGTCGTCGAGTGCGAGCAGATCGAACGCGACGAACTGCGACGGCGTTTCGGTCGCGAGTAGTCGAACGCGACTGTCGGCCGGGTGGATTCGCTCCGACAATGCCTCCCAGTCGAGCCGCGTCCGACCGTCGATCTCGCGCGGCACGACCAATTCACCGTCGACGATGCATCGCGTCGGCAGTTCCTCACGCGCGGCGTCGACCAGCTCAGGGAAGTAGCGCGCTAGATCCTTGCCGTTGCGGGAGCAGATGAAAACCTCTTCACCATCACGAAAGATGATGGCGCGGAAGCCGTCCCACTTCGGTTCGTACAACCACGCGGACCCGCCGCCGTCCGGCTGAGCAGGTACAGCCTTGGCGGGCTTGGCGAGCATCGGCTTGAGCGGTGGCTTGATCGGAAGGCGCACACCTCGATGATTGCACGCCGCCGAGCCGCGCAGTCACTCCCGATTGGGCATGGCCTGCACAGCCCAGCCGTTGCCGTCCGGATCGTTGAAGAAGACGAAGTCGCCCCACGGGAACCGCTGGATCTCGCCGACCTCGATCCCACGCTCCACCAGATCGGCTCGGGCGGCATCGATGTCGGCGACGACAACCTGCAGGCCCTTGACCGAGCCCGGCTCCGAGTCGGTGATGCCTGTGCCGATCGAGATCGAGCACGCGGAACCTGGCGGGGTGAGCTGCACGAAGCGCATCTGCTCGTTGACCTGGTGATCGTGATCTGCGTTGAATCCGACCTGCTCGTAGAACGCCTTCGCTCGATCGACATCGGAGACTGGTACGGAGATGAGCTCGAGCTTGTAATCCATTGCGATACTCCCGATTCGAATGGTTGGCGGTTCGTCGATGGCAATGTTATGACGTCGCACCGACAGTGTTGGATCGAACGATCTTTCTTCGGGCGTAGATTGAATCGCTGTGGCAGGAGAACTTCCGCGTTTGAAGTCGCCGTCGGGCAGGTGGATCGTCCTTGCGACGGTGCTCGGCTCGTCGGTTGCCATGCTGGACGGCACCGTCGTGAACATCGCGCTGCCGAGGATCGGCGACGCGCTCGACGCCGACGTCGCAGGCCTGCAGTGGACGCTCAGTGGCTACACCCTCACCCTCGCATCGTTCATTCTGCTCGGTGGCGCGCTGGGTGATCGACTCGGCCGTCGCAAGGTGTTCGTTTGGGGAACAATAGGTTTCGCTGTCGCGTCGGTGCTGTGCGGACTGGCCTGGAACATCGAAGTGTTGATCGCGGCGCGCGTGCTGCAGGGCATTGCCGGCGCAATGCTCACACCGGGCAGCCTCGCATTGATCTCCGCCTCGATCGATCCCCGCGATCGAGGCGCAGCGATCGGACTGTGGTCAGGGCTCGGCGGCGTCGCAGGCGCGATCGGTCCCCTGCTCGGTGGCTGGCTTGTCGAGGTTGCCAGTTGGCGCGCGGTATTCCTTATCAATGTGCCCCTCGCGGTAGCGGTCGTTCTCGTGTCGTTGCGACACGTGCCCGAGAGCAAGGATCCGAACCCGCCGTTGCGGCTGGACGTCCTCGGGGCGTTCGTCGTCGCGCTCGGACTCGGCGCGCTCACCTACGGACTGATCGACGAGACCATCCTGCTGGCACTGATCGGGCTGGTACTGCTCGGCGTTTTCGTGGTCATCGAAATGCGCAGCACCCATCCACTTGTGCCGCCGTCTCTGTTCGCATCCCGAATCTTCACCGCCGCCAACCTCGTCACCTTCGCGGTGTACGCCGCACTCGGTGGCGTGTTCTTCCTGCTACTGCTGCAACTGCAACTCGTCGCGGGCTACTCGCCACTCGCCGCCGGTGTCTCGACCATCCCGATCACGGTCCTGATGCTCGTCCTTTCCGCGCGGGCGGGCCGCTGGTCGCAACGGTCGGGTCCACGCGTTCCGATGACACTGGGTCCGGTCCTCGCTGCGATCGGCCTGATCCTGATGTTGCGGATCGGGCCGGACGCCAACTACCTCCTCGACGTGCTGCCGGGTGTCGTCGTCTTCGGTCTCGGGTTGTCGGCACTCGTCGCACCGCTGACCGGGGCCGTGCTCGGGTCGGTGCCGACCGCCGAATCCGGCATCGCGTCGGGGGTGAACAACGCCGTGGCACGAACGAGCCAACTTCTCGCTGTCGCCGCACTGCCCGGCTTGGCCGGACTCTCCGGAGGCGCGTTCGCCGACCCGGTGCAGTTCGCCGACGGATTCCGCGTCGCCATGTGGATCTGCGTCGGGCTGCTGCTCGGTGGCGGAGCCATTGCCGCGATCATGATCGGTAAACCAGAACGTGACGTAACCAGCGTCGACGAATCTGTTGACTGCAAGCCCCACTGTGCGATCGTCGGCCCTGCGGTCGCTCCAGGTGTGGCTGTAAACGAAGGAGCAAGATGACAACAACCGACCGAACCGAATCCGACACCACCGATTCGATCGACATCAAACCCCGCAGTCGCGACGTCACCGACGGACTGGAGAAAGCCGCAGCTCGGGGAATGCTGCGCGCGGTCGGGATGGGCGACGACGATTGGGTCAAGTCCCAGATCGGCGTCGCCTCGTCCTGGAACGAGATCACGCCGTGCAACCTGTCGCTCGACCGACTGGCAAAAGCCTGCAAGGACGGTGTGTTCGCAGGTGGTGGCTACCCGATGGAGTTCGGAACGATCTCGGTATCCGACGGCATCTCGATGGGTCACGAGGGTATGCATTTCTCGCTGGTCTCGCGAGAGGTGATCGCGGACAGCGTCGAAACGGTGATGATGGCCGAGCGGCTGGACGGTTCGGTGCTACTCGCGGGCTGCGACAAATCGCTACCGGGAATGCTGATGGCTGCTGCCCGACTCGACCTCGCGAGCGTCTTCCTCTACGCGGGTTCGATCCTGCCCGGCATCGCGAAGATGTCGGACGGCAGCGAGCGTGAAGTCACCATCATCGACGCTTTCGAGGCGGTCGGAGCATGTTCACGTGGGCTCATCTCGCGTGCCGATGTGGACGCGATCGAACGCGCGATCTGTCCGGGCGAAGGTGCCTGTGGCGGCATGTACACCGCGAACACGATGGCCAGTGCCGCCGAGGCGATGGGAATGTCGTTGCCCGGCAGTGCCGCTCCGCCCGCGACCGACCGCCGACGTGACGGATATGCACGCCGCAGTGGCCAAGCGGTCGTCGAGTTGCTGAAGCGGGGCATCACCGCCCGCGACATCATGACGAAGGAGGCCTTCGAAAACGCGATCGCTGTCGTGATGGGGTTCGGTGGCTCGACGAACGCTGTCCTGCATCTGCTGGCCATCGCGCACGAGGCCGAAGTTGAACTCACGTTGGAGGACTTCGCCCGGATCGGTGCGAAAGTGCCGCACCTCGCCGACGTCAAACCGTTCGGCCGCCACGTCATGACAGACATCGACCGCATCGGTGGCGTGCCCGTCATCATGAAGGCGTTGCTCGACGCCGGATTGCTGCACGGCGACTGCCTTACGGTCACAGGCAAGACGGTTGCGGAGAACCTCGCCGAAATCGCGCCCCCCGATCCGGACGGCAAGGTGCTGCGCGCGTTGTCGTCTCCGATACATCCGACCGGCGGCATCACGATTCTGCGCGGATCGCTTGCACCCGGCGGCGCCGTGGTCAAATCCGCGGGCTTCGATTCAAGTGTATTCACCGGCACCGCAAGGGTTTTCGACCGCGAACGGTCTGCCATGGATGCGCTGGAGGATGGCACGATCGCCGCAGGTGATGTAGTCGTGATCAGGTACGAAGGCCCCAAGGGTGGACCAGGCATGCGGGAAATGCTTGCGATCACCGCTGCCATCAAGGGCGCCGGCCTCGGCAAAGACGTCCTGCTGCTCACCGATGGACGCTTCTCGGGTGGAACGACGGGCTTGTGTGTCGGCCATGTCGCGCCTGAAGCAGTCGACGGTGGACCGATCGCGTTCGTCCGCGACGGTGACCGAATCGCGCTCGACGTCGCGACCGGAACCCTGGACATCCTGGTCGACGAGGCAGAGTTCGAAGCGCGCAAGCAAGGCTGGGAACCGCTGCCTCCGCGCTACACCCGCGGGGTGCTGGCGAAATACGCGAAGCTGGTCGGGTCCGCCTCGTTCGGCGCGGTCTGCGGATAGTCGCGAACGCAAATCGGGTGCGTTGCCTGGACTGAAGAAGTCCGGGCAACGCACCCGAGTGCGTTGTAAGTGAAGTGGATCAGATGGGTCGGAAACCCGCACCCGCGCCGCCGCGTGCGTTGGCGTCGTCGAGGATCGTGGTGATGTTCGTACCGACCTCGGGTCCGATGCACGGCACTGCGAGGTAGGCGTTGACCATCCCGACGAGGGTGGTTCCGATGACGACCGGACCGCCGGAGTCGCCTTCGATCACGCACATCTGGTTCCAGGTCTCGATCCGAGAATCGAAGATGTCGCCGTAGGAGAACCCGCAGGTGTTGCCCGTGGTGCGTCCTTCTTTGCAGACGATGCTGGGGAACTGCGCCGGGCCGCCGATGCCCGTGATCGTGACATTGCCGATCCGATTGACCGGGACGACCTTCGCACGGTCGAACTCGATGACCGCGTAGTCGAGATCTTCGTTCGAGTAGGCGAAGCGTCCGACGATGCCTGCGTCCGGGTTGTGCTCTGCTCTGACGAACGATCCCGCGCCACCGCAGTGGCCAGCGGTGATACCGACGAGCCTGCCGCCGGCGTCGTTTCCGATCGTGGTCAAGCTGCACTCGTACATGTCGTCGATGATGATTCCCGAGCCCCCACCGAGAGTCACGTTGCCTGGTGCTGCAGTGGCACTTCCGGCGCTGAGAACGGTCGCGGCCGCTGCCAAACCGACAGCAATAGTGGCGATCTTTTTGAACATGTCCCTCCAGACGTCGAGGAGAACCATATCAATAGGATTGGTTTACCGGGTCGTCACAACTTTTCGCCTGTCGATCCCAACTCTGCCAGCGCGTGTCGGGCTTCCTCCAACTGCCGATTCAGGTCGGCAATACGGTTCGCTACGGCTTCGCGCGCAGTGGAGAGCATGGTGTCGATCGCATCGCGTGCCGCTGCGTCGTCGAGCTCGGCCATTGCGCGCTCGACCGCATCCGGACGAACGGGTGCCGCCTT
This sequence comes from Antrihabitans stalagmiti, assembly GCF_016482825.1. Taxonomy (GTDB): domain Bacteria; phylum Actinomycetota; class Actinomycetes; order Mycobacteriales; family Mycobacteriaceae; genus Antrihabitans; species Antrihabitans stalagmiti. The sequence goes on from NZ_JAEMNV010000012.1 coordinate 151,537, forward strand.
ACCGGGTGGCCTGCTTCCGTACGCGACGCTGACGGTCCACGAGTTGTCGAGGGTGCCGTGAATCGTGACGGTGACGCCGTCCTGCACCTTCTTGGGTCCACGTGCCGATCGCGACGGAGTCTTCGCGGGAGTGGCTACCGGCGCGGGCGCTGCGGGGGTCGGGGCGAATCGTGGCGTCGTATCGACAGGTGCCTGCTGTCCAACCGGAGCTGTATCAACTTTTGGCGACCGGCGCCTGCTCACCGGCTTGGCGGGCGCTGCGGGAGCGTCTTCGGCGGCGGTTCGCCGGGTCATCCGCAATTCGTCGGCCTCGAAAGGCAATTCGTCGTCGACGCCACGTGGGCGGACGGTCACCGTCGTGCCGCTGATCCGGACGACCTTTGCGGACGCCCCTGCTTCGAGACCTAGGCTCGGTGTCGGCTCGCGCAGGTAGACGGTTGCCCGCTCACCAGCTGAAATCGCAGCACCAAGGGTCGCAAGATCCTCCTGCGAGAGCGGCACATCTGCGGCTGATCGGCGACGCGGTGGCATCACAACCCCTTCTTCGGCACGGACTTGTCCTGGGACACCCTGGCACAGGGCACCGACACTCACGACCGCAGGCGACGTGTTGTACTTGCGTACGTATTGCGCGCCAGCACGCTTCGGCGAAACGGAGGATCGTGAGTACGACACCGGAGTGGTCGAAAGTCGTCGGCGCAGAGATCGCGGCCGATCTGCAAGGCGATGCGATTCATACGCTCGATCAGGTCGCTGCGCGGGTCGGTTCTAGTCCAGCGCGCATTTCTCGGTTGTGGATGGCACTCGGCTTCCCCGTCGATCCCGCAGCGGAAATGTTCACCGAGGCCGACGTATCCGCGCTGAAGATCCTTGGTGGTCTCGTCTCCGACGGCGTCATCGACGACAACACCCAGCTCTCGATTGCCCGGACCCTCGGGCATTCGACCGCGAGGCTTGCGGAATGGCAGGTCGACGTCGTCGCGGCACATATTCTTCAGTCCATTCCCACCGGCGCGGACGCTGCCGCCGATGTCGACGCGGTCCGCAAGGTCGTGCACAACGTCACCGACGCAACGGTTCCCGCGCTCGGTGAGCTGCAGGACTTCGCGTGGCGCAGGCATTTCGCTGTCGCCGCGAGCAGGTCGGCCGGCGGACTCGACCCCGATCCGGCCTCGCGCGAGTTGGTCGTCGGTTTCGCGGACATGGTCGGCTACACACAGCTGACTCGTCATCTCAGCTTCGAGCAGTTGACGCAATTGATCGAGACGTTCGAGTCGGGGACGGCGGAGGTGATCGCCAAGCACAACGGTTGGGTCATCAAGAATCTCGGGGACGAGGTCATGTTCGCTGCCGAGCGTCCGATCGACGCCGCTCGAATCGCATTCGAGTTGCACGAATTGGATACCGGAGCTGTCGATGCGCCGGAATTGCGAGTCGGGATGGCGGCGGGACCGGTCCTGCAACGGCTCGGCGACCTGTACGGCTCGGTCGTCAACGTGGCTGCTCGGTTAACCGGAGTTGCACGGCCGGGAACGGTTTTGGTGGACGCGGTCCTCGGGGATCGACTCGATGACGAACATGAACTGATCGTCAAAAGGCTCCGACCTGCACGGGTTCGCGGTTTCAGCCGTCTGGACGTGCGAGTGCTCCGCCGTGAGGGGTCCTTTACTGCAGACCGGACGGTTTCGCGAGGCCGAAGGCAACATCGCTAGAAGTGGAAGCTGACGCTCTGGAGTGTTGTTATGCTCCCACTCACACCGGGCTGAACATGTGCCCTACTGCATAGTAGGGTGCGTCGACGCCGATTGCCCGTCGGCGCCGCCCCGAAAGGAGTTCGCGTGCACTCTACCGAGAGCCCGCCCAAGCAGTCGCAGGCCGCGGCCGCGGCGAATTGGGCCAAGGGCTACTGGCACGACCACCCGAGGCGGTCCGTCGAAACCTTCGGCAGACAGATCACCATGGGTATTTCGGCCATCGCGCAGATGTTCGGCGACATCTTCAGGGGCAAGTTCCCGTTCAACGAATTCATCAAACAGTGTGGATTCATGGCCAGCGTGTCGGCCGCGCCGACATTGATCGTCGCGATTCCGATCGGCGTCGTCGTCTCGGTCCAGGTCGGATCCCTTGTGGCGCAGGTCGGAGCGACATCCTTCATGGGAGCGGCGACCGGCCTCGGCATCATCAGGCAGGGCGCGCCGCTCGTGACGTCGTTGATGATCGCGGGCGCGGTCGGTTCGGCCATTTGCGCCGACCTCGGTTCGCGAACCATTCGTGAAGAAATCGACGCGATGAAGGTTATGGGTGTCGATCCGATGCGCCGCCTCGTCGCTCCCCGCCTCGCAGCAGCGATGCTGGTCAGCGTGTTGCTGTGTGGCTTCGTTGTTTTCGTCGGCTTCCTAACGACCTACCTGTTCAACATCTTCGCCCAGAGCGGTACGCCAGGCTCATTTATCGGGACGTTCGCGGCCTTCGCCAATGCCAACGACCTTCTTGTTGCGCTCTTCAAATCGGTGATATTCGGCCTGCTTGCGGCGATTATCGCGTGCGACCTCGGCTTGAACGCCAGAGGCGGTCCTGGCGGCGTCGCCAACTCGGTGAACGCCGCCGTCGTCCAGTCGGCCCTCATGTTGTTCGGAGTCAACGTTCTCGTGACCCAGATCTACGGCACCCTCTTCCCAGCAAAGATCGCATGATGTCAGTCAAGCCATCGACTTATGTGCCGCCCGCGCTGCGGCCGCTGTATGCGCTCAAAGGAATCTTCACCGGCTTCTCGGGCCTCATCTCCCGTGGTGGCCACATGGCCTTCTTCTTCGTTCGCGCAATGGCGTCGATCCCGTTGGCGCTGCGGCACTATCGCAAGGAAGTGTGGCGGCTGCTGTCCGATGTGACCTGGGGCAACGGGTCCATCGTGGTCGGCGGTGGAACGATCGGCGTCGTCATCATTCTCAGTGCTTTCGGCGGTATGACGATCGGGCTCGAGGCGTACACCAACCTCAACCTGCTCGGGCTCGGTCCGCTGACCGGCGCTATCTCCTCGTTCGCGAACACCCGCGAATTCGGTCCGCTGCTTGTGACGCTCGGCTTCGCCGCGCAGGCAGGCTGTCGCTTCACGGCGCAGCTCGGCTCGATGCGTATCGCCGAGGAGATCGACGCTCTCGAATCCGTCGCCATTCGCCCGTTGCCGTACTTGATCAGTACCCGCGTGTTTGCGGCGATGGTCGCGATCGTTCCGCTCTACGGCCTCGGGCTTGCGGCGGCGTACATCACGACGAAGCTGACCGTGCAGTTGATGGGTGGCGCCTCGGGTGGCACCTACATGCATTACTTCTACCAATTCCTCATCAGCACGGACATCATCTACTCGTTCATCAAGGTGATCGTGTTCGTCATGCTGGCGACGTTCATTCAGTGTTACTACGGCTTCTTCGCCTCCGGCGGTCCGGAAGGCGTCGGCGTTGCGGCCGGCCGCGCGATCAAGGTCACCATCGTGGTCGTCGTTATGGCCAACTTGCTTCTGACACTCGGCATTTGGGGAATCGACCCCGGCATCAGGCTCTCGGGTTAAGGGAATTGCATAGATGATTATCGATCCGAGCGGGCGTGGCCCGACCATGCGGCAGCTGTTCATTGCCGGCATCGCACTGATTGTCGTGGTCGTGCTCGCGACAACGCTGTTGATGCTTCGTTACTCGGGCTACTTCGACGACAAAGTCAAAGTTGTAGCCGAGCTGACGACCACCGGTGACGGCCTGCCCGCGAACGGCGACGTCAAGTACCGCGGCATTCTCGTCGGGAGCGTCGAGAGCGTCGAGGTCGCCGCGATGGGCACGATCCAGAAGGTCGATCTGGCAATGCGGCCGAAGCACATCGACGGGATCCCGTCGACTGTGACGGCACGTGTAGTGCCCGGCAACGTCTTCGGCGTCACGTCGATCGAGTTGGTCGACAACGGCGCGGCCCCGGAGCACCTGTCCTCGGACACGATCATCAAAGAAGACAAGAGCAAGGGCACGGTCGCGCTGCAGGACACGTTGACCACGATCCGCACGATCTTCACCAAGATCGATCCGCTGAAGCTCGGTCGCGTGCTCGGCTACATGGCGGAGGCCTTCGACGGCAGCGGCCGCGTGCCTGGCTCGACGGTCGAACGCCTCGACCGTTGGCTCACCTCGGTCGACGCCGCGTTCCCTGACCTCGGTGCCGATCTCGCCAACTTCAGCGCTGCGGCGAACGGTCTCAACCAGTCTGCGCCGGAGTTGCTCGATGTACTCGGTACGTCGGTGACGACGGCGAACACGATCGCCGAGAAGCGTGGCCAGCTGGTCAATCTCCTCGCCGGCGGTGCGGGAACAACGGACACCCTCAACGAGTTGTTCGCCCGAAACCCGAACGCGGGCAAGGACGTAGTTGCCGGATTGGCTCCGACGTTCGGCGCTCTCTCCTCGGACCCGGCGTCGATTCCCGCCGCGATCGCCAACCTGAACACGGGTCTTCGCGCTCTGGACGCGACCTTCCACTACGGTCCGTCGAATCAGATGGTCTGGAGCCTGGACGTCTCGTTCACACCGTTCCGCCCCTACACCCGCGCGGACTGCCCGCGATACGGCGACATGGCCGGACCGAGTTGCTTCACAGCACCCGAGGTATCCAACCCGAGCATCTTCGCCCCCGAAATGCTGCCGAAGCGACTTGATTCCGCAGGACCGGTCGGACTGCCTCTGCCCGTAGGTATCCCGGGTATTCCGGGCTTGCCGTCGATGCCCGACCTCCAGATCCCCGGCATCACCCCGGCTCCCGCTGCTGCTCCGCTACCCGGAGCGCCGGCAGCACCCGTCAATCCGTTCCAGGGCACACCGTTGGAGGGCTTGTTCCCACCGGCGACACCGGCCTCTGCGACGACATCCGGTGCGGTGCAGCCGATCGCGTACCGCGATGCGGGTGCGGTGCAAGCATTTGTCGGCAAGAAGCCAACCGCCTCTCAGCTCTTCCTTCTCGGAGGAGCATTTACAGGCGCCCAGATTCGGGCCGTCGAAGCATCTTCGGTGACCGACGGAGGTAACCGCTAGTGAGTATTCGTAAGCCGCTGATCGGCTTCAGCCTGTTTGCGATCGTGTCGATCTTGCTGACCTGGGTCATCTGGGAGACCCTGCAGCGCGCTGTCGACGGCGACACCAGGTCGTACTCGGCCACCTTCGGCGACGTCCTCGGGTTGCATCCCGGTGACGACGTTCGTATGGCCGGTGTGCGCGTCGGCAAGGTCGAAGACATCGAAATCGACAAAGACAACAACGCTCGGGTGAACTTCATCGTCGAGTCCGACCAGCAGGTCTTCTCGAACACCAAGGCGCTTGTTCGCTATCAGAATCTGATCGGACAGCGCTTCGTCTCGCTCACTCCTGGTGAGGGTCAAGCAGATCCTCTCGAAAGCGGTGGCGAGATCCCGATGTTCAGCGCACCGGGTGTGCGGCAGACCGAGGATTCGTTCGACGTCTCCGCATTGCTCGGCGGTTTCGAACCACTCTTCCAGGCGCTCGATCCTGCGCAGGTGAACAACCTGTCGGAGACGCTGATTCTCGCGCTGCAGGGTGACGGCGTTTCGTTGAGCTCGTTCATCACGCAGGCGGCCAGCCTTGCGAACGAGTTCCAGCAACGAGATGTCCTCCTTGGCGATGTGATCACCAACCTCAGCGGCGTCATGTCGGGTCTGGCGAATCGCAGCGGCTCGCTCGAAACGTTGCTTGCACAGACCCGTGCACTGATCGGCGGTCTGTATGCCCAGGGTGAGACGCTGAAGAACTCGACCGATCAGATCTCCGATGCCACGACATCACTCGTCGGTCTGGTTACTCAGATCCGACCTGCACTCGAGGCTGCGCAGTCGTCGACCAACGCAGCGTTCAACGTCTTCATCGCCAACGGCTCGAAGCTCGATCTCGCAGGTGTCGACGGCACCGAGGCCCTCACGGCCATCGCGCGGTTCACGAGTGACGGTGCTTACGCAAACGCTTACGTATGCACGCTCGACGTTTCACTGTGGGGCGTACTGCTCCCCCGTCCGATCTTCAAGGACGTCGGCGATCTGATCTTCGGGCAACAACATTCGGAGGTGTGCCGCTGATGGCCCGTATCCCACGTCCCAACTTCGCTGCCAACAAGTACTTCTGGCTCGGCATCCTCGGTTCACTCGTAGTCCTTGCGATCGTCCTTGGCTCAGGTGCGCTCAAGGTCATCGGCTTCGGTGAGAAGACGATCGACGTCGAGTTCGCGCAGGCCGCAGGCACGAAGGCAGACGACAAAGTTCGTGTTGCAGGCTTGGAGATCGGCAGAGTCAAGAGCCTCAAGCTCGAAGGCGATCACATCCTTGCGACCCTGCAGGTGAAGAACGACCTCGAATTCGGTCCGGATGCGCATGCGGCGATCAAGCAGGCATCCATCCTCGGTCAGACCTATATCGATCTGGATCCGGGCGACGGCAGCGGATTGCCGGACAACCGCATTCCGGTATCCAATACCCAGGTCCCCTTCAGCCTCGCGAAGGTTGTGCAGGACCCGAAGTACAAGTCCCAGTTCGAACGTCTGGAGAAGCTGGACACCGACAAGATCGCCGAGTCGCTCGCCGTGATGGGCGAGCAGCTCGGGGATTCGCCGCAGCTGACCGCGCAAGCGTTGGACAGCGTCGGTGTGTTGGCGAAGGTCATCGACAAGCGGCGCGACGAAGTCGATGCGATGTTGAAGAACCTCGGCGACGTATCCCGCGTTCTCGGCGACAACCGCAACAGCATCCTGCTTGTTGTTACCCAGGGCGCAGCGATCGGTCAGGCAATCATGGAACGGCAAGGCCTCGTTCAGCAGCTGCTCGACAACGTCGGTTCGTTGTCGGCTCAGCTGCAGGCGATCGGTGCAGGCAACGACGGCCAACTCGGCCAGCTCATCAGGGACCTCAACACGATGTCCGAGGGTCTCGAGAAGAACAACGACAACTTGGTTCGTTTGCTCGAGATCATGCCTGTGACAGTCAGGCAGTTCACGAACGTCACCGGTAACGGCAATTACGGTGACGTGAATCTGCCGTGGTTGTTCCCGGACAACTGGCTGTGCCGCGTCAGCGTTATCGAGGGGTGCCAGTAATGAGAATGCTGCAAATAGGCAAGCTTGCGATCGTGTGCGCCGTTGGCGTCGCGGCTGTCGGCTGCTCGTCGGTGGATCCCTTCGAAAGCAAGATCGAAGTGACCGCTGATTTCGAGAACATCGCAGGTATGTATCCGGGCAACGAGGTTTCCGTTCTCGGTTTGCCCGTCGGAACCGTCGAATCGGTCGAGCCGAAGGGCAGCTACGTCACCGTCACGATGTCCTACGACAGTGCGGTCAAGGTGCCGGCGGATGCGGTGGCAGCGCTGGTATCGCCTTCGCTGGTGACCAATCGGCACGTCGAGCTTGCGCCCGCGTACACCGACGGCCCGACGCTGGCGAACGGCGATCACATTCCGATGGATCGCACCCGCACCCCTGTCGAACTCGATCGCGTTCTCAAAACCGTCGACGAGCTCGCCGCGTCCTTGAAAAACCAGCCCGGCAGCACGGAAGGTCCGCTGTCCGGCGGCATTCTGATCCAGACGCTCGAGGGCAACGGTGACAAGATCCGTGACACCTTGGCGGCGCTGAACGGCGCATTGTCTCTCGGTGTCACCAACCGTGATGCCTTGTCCAACGCCATCATTCAGCTCAACGAGCTCACCCAGGTGATCGCGCAGAACGATCAGTCGGTGCGCGACTTCAGCGGCAGTATCACCAACGTCACTGGCCTGCTTGCCGAGCAGGCACCCGGCTTGCAGGCGGTGCTCGCACAGCTGAACGACTTCTTGGCGAACACGAGCGCGGTTCTCGCTGAGAACAAAGATCAGCTCGGCGGCGCGTTGACCAGACTCGGCTCGACGACCACCATGCTCAGGCAGAATGCCGATCGTCTGAAGGAAGTTGTCGACGTCACGCCGATGTTGATGCAGAACATCGACAACACAGTTGCTCAGACAGCCAACGGTGGCGCAATTCGACTACACGCGCTTATCGACAAGGGCCTACTCGACAACGAGTTGCTCAGCCTGTTCTGCGAACGAATTCAGATGCGATCCGACGGTTGCCGTACCGGCAAGCTCAAGGATTTCGGTCCGGACTTCGGCCTCACTGCGGCACTACTAGGAATGACGGGGCAGCCGTGATGACGATAGTGCGAAAGCGAAACCAGAAGAGAACCGTCGTCACCGCGTTCGCGGTGGTCGGCATGTTGACGACCGCCGGTTGTGGTTTGACCGTCGAAAAGCTGCCGCTGCCGAAGCCCGGTGTCGGTGGCGAAAGCTACATGTTGAATGCTCAGTTCACCAACGCACTCAACCTGCCCGACCAAGCGAAGGTGAAGGTCGGTGGCTCGGACGTGGGCGTTGTCACCGACATCACGACGTCGAACTTCGTCGCGAACATCGAGATGAAGATTCGCGACGATGTGAAGCTCCCTGAGGGGACGCGCGCTGAACTCCGGCAGGCCACGCCGCTCGGAGACGTTTTCGTGGCCCTCCAGATGGCACCCGACACCGGCGGTAAGACTCTCGGCAACGGTGACTCGATCAAGTTGGAGCAGACATCGACCGGAGCCTCGGTCGAGGAACTGCTGTTGTCGGTGTCGCTGCTCCTCAACGGCGGTGCCATCAACAAGATCTCTTCGATCGTCAACGAGCTCGACTCCGCGGTCGGCGGCAAGGGCCCCGTCCTGTCGCATCTGATCGTCGAGATGACCAACGTCGTCGGCAGCTTGAATGCGAATACCGATCGGGTCGACAGCGTACTGCGCGAATTCGACGAGACCCTGGCGACGCTGAATCAGCGCAAGGCTGAGTTGGGCGACGTTGCTGCAGCGCTGCCCGCGATGATCAGCACGTTGGCCGAAAACAATCAGGCGATCGGTGATTTGCTGCAGAAGGTGTCGGTCACGACTGCCGCGCTCGGCGATTTCTCGAACACAACCGGTACCCAGATGCGTGACCTGCTGGACAGCACCGACAAGCTGATGAACGGGCTGGCCGAAACGCGCGACACGCTCGGTCCCGCAATGGACGCGCTGCACTCGATCACGCCGAAAGTCGCGGCCACCGCTCAGGGAAGCACTCTCGCCGTTGCTGCGACGGTTCAGTACCTCAGCATCGCCGCACTGTGGGGTGATCCGACGGGCAGTCGCCTGCCGGACGGCTCCGATCTGAACGCTCTCGCAGGCAGCTTCATCGAGGTTCTGCAGAAGGTCTACCAGCGCCTGAACGGAGGGACCCGATGAACCGCGCGAAGGGTTTACTGAAAAACAAGGTGGTGCTGTCCAACATCGGGCTCACGATCATGCTGATCGTCGGAATCACCTACCTCACCGTCGGCGTCGCTCGAATCAACCCGTTGAGGGACACCTATACGGTCACCGTGAACATGGACCGGTCGGGCGGTCTGCAGCCGAACAGCGATGTCACCTATCGCGGCTTCCGGGTCGGCAAGGTGACGGACGTTCGGTTGACCGAAAAGGGCGTCGTCGCCGATGCTCAGATCGAGGGTGCCTACGACATCCCGATGGGCGGCGAAGTACAGGTTGCAGCCCTCTCGGCGGCAGGCGAGCAGTACATCGACTTCCGCCCCGATTCCGACGAGGGTCCGTATCTGGAAGACGGCTCGGTCATCGAGTCGGAGAACGTGAAGACTCCGGTGCCGATCACCCAGGTGCTCGAAAACGCGAGCGACATGGTCAGTTCGATCCCACCGGATCGTTTTGCAACGATTCTCGACGAACTGGACAAAGCACTCGGTGGCGGACCCGACAACCTGCGTGGCGCAATCAACGGCATCAGCGTTGTTGCTGCGGGTCTCGACCAGTTGCTTCCGCAGACGACCGGCTTGTTGTCGAACCTGCGGGTAATTGCATCGACCACGTCGGAAATTCAGCCCGACCTGCAGATCTTGACCAACAACACCGGTGTGCTGTTCGACCAGGTCGTGGCGGCTGACGGAGAGCTTCGCGAATTCCTCGACCTCGGCCCTGGCGAGATCTCGACGCTCGGCGGAGTCGTCGCGGAGACGGCTGATCCGATGACGAACCTGCTGCAGAACTTCGTCACCATCGCACGCGCAGGCCAGTTGCGGGCACCGGCACTCGCAGCACTGTTCCCCGGTCTGCGCGACGGCACAGCCGCACTGGCAGTGCCTGCATACAACGGCGAATTCCACACGGTGCTCGATATCTGGCCGCGTTCGACCTGCGAGTACGACACTGTGCCTGTCTCGCCCGCGAAGGTAGGCGACGGCCGTGTGAGGCTGTGGAACTACTGCGAAACGACGCGTCCAGAGCTCCAGATTCGTGGCGCCGCGAATGCTCCTCGCCCGATCGAGCCCAACAATGGTTCGAGTATTCCGCCGAACGTCGACCCGAACCAGCTGTCCACTCTGTTACCCGGTCGGTGACAGACGCGGCCCCGGCGGGCATACTCGCTGGGGCGCACGGCCCGCGATTGCGGGCGCACCAGCGATTCGGCGATCACCGCTGAGAAAGTTTGAGATTTACTGATGCCCCCTGCGAACGAACCGTCCGAAGTCGACCTGAACAAGGAGGACGGTCCGCAGCAGTCGGCCGATGCCGTGCTCGACGACGACGCAGCAGCTGAGCACGCCGAGTCGGACGAGACCGAGGTCGCGTACGAAGAGGAAGCTTCCGAAGAGGACGACGTCGACGGCGAAGAAGGCGATGACGATACGACCCAAGCGGGAAGCAACCTGCTCAAGCTCGGCGCGCTGATCGGGGCGGCCCTGCTGATCGCGGTCACTGCAGTCGCGGCGTTTTTCATCTACAAGTACAACGACAAGAGCGGCGAGCTGGACGACCAGGTCGCGAGCACGATCGCCCAATCCCAGGCCAAGGACGCGGCCTGCGAGTACGTCAATGTGCTTGTCAACTACGACTTCTCGACGATCGACGACTGGATCAAGAAGGTCTCCGATGGTGCGAGTGGGCAGTGGAAGAAGGAATTCGACGCGTCCGCGCCTGCGCTGAAAGAGGCCTTTGCTGCAGATCAGGTCAAGGGGCAGGGCGACAATCCCGAATGTGGCGTGAAGTCTGGCAATGCCACGAACGCACAGGTTGTGATCGTCGTGGCGCAGAACATCGCGACCGCAAAGTCCGAAGGCAAGTTCCTGCCCGGACCGACGATTTCGGTTGTCATGGACATGGAGAAGACGGACGGCCGATGGTTGGCGACGACCTTCAACGCGCCGTTCCTCGGGGGTCAATGACGGTTCGCCCACCCCGCGAACTTCTACGAAAGGCTCCAACTTAGATGACCGACGAACCGAAGTCGGAAGACGTCGAACCCGAGGGTTCGAAGGCACCTGATGCCAAGTCAGAAGCCGCAAAGCCCGAAGCCGCAAATACTGAAGCCGCAAAGCCGGTCGAGGTGACGAAGACCCCCGCTACGACGCCGGCGAAGAAGGCCGCGCCGGCAGCGAAGGCAGCAGCAACGGCGAAAGCGACAGCTGCCAAGTCGACTGCAACGAAGGCGACATCAACGAAGGCGACTGCAACAAAGGCGACTTCGACCAAAGCCGCAGCGGCGAAGCCGAAGCCGGCCAAATCCGGTTCCGGATTTCTCTCGGACAAGAAGCTCGTCGCCGTCGCCGCGCTTGCTGCGGTAGCTCTCATCGCTGCCGTCGTGTTCGGTGCTCTCCTCTGGAACAACCAGCGCAACGTCACCGCACGCGACGAGGCCAAGGATGCAGCGTGCGCGTACGCCAAAGTTGTCCTCGACATCGACTACGACAACTTCGATCAATACGTGACCGACGTGCTCGCCGGTGCTACTGGCGATTGGAAAGAACAGTTCCAGCAGGACACTGCGACGTACAAGGACGTCTTCACGAAGGCGCAGATCGTGTCGAAGGCAGAGACGGTCGATTGCGGTGTGAAGTCGGGTGACACGGAGAAAGCGTCGGTCGTCGTCGCGATCGGCCGCTCGATCACGGGCGTCCTCACTCAGGGGCAGCCGCAACCGAGTCAGGTTGCCATGGTGATGGACCTCGAGAAGATCGGTGACAGCTGGATCGCCAGCAACATCGATGCGCCGCTGTTCGGACCCGAGTCGTCGGACACGCCGGCACCCGGAGATCCCGGTCAGCAGCCTGCGCCAGCGCCAGCGCCGGCACCAGTGCCAGCACCGGCTGAGCAGCCCGCGCCAGCTCCGGCACCGGAGCCCGCGCCGTAAGACCTAGAACAACGTCATAGCTTCGGAAGCCGGAGTTGGAGCCACCCGTGGTTTCGGCTTCGGCTTCGTTGTCGTCTCGGCTAGTGCGGCTGATGCTGCCGCCTCGCGCGCTGCTTCACCTGCCAAAGCATCGGCTTGTTCGTTGTAGTAGTTGCCGACGTGTCCGCGCACCCAGCGGAAGCGGACTGGACCGGAGCGAGTCGAGATTGCCTTGTCGAGCGATTGGATGATGTCGAGATTCTTCACCGGTGCGCCGGCAGATGTCCGCCAGTTCTTGCGCTTCCAGCCGGGGAGCCATTCCGAGGCGCACTTGATCGCGTACTGCGAGTCGCTCTCGATCAGCAGCGGCTCTTCGCCGGGATGAGAAGTAATCGCTTCCAGCACGGCGAGCAGTTCTGCGATCTGATTCGTCCCGACTGCGCCCCCGCCGCTTGCGCTTGGCCCACTGTGGTCGACCCACGCCCAGCCGATCGGTCCGCCAGGGTTACGTAGGCAGGAGCCGTCTGTGCTGACGATGATCATGGCGCCGAGTCTATTTCGTCCCGCCGACAATGTCGGTAGGCGACACCTACTATCCGATGCCCGCAATAGCGGCGGGTGGTTGTGGGCGTACGGCTGGAATCAACAGTCCAAGGACGGCACCGGCCAGTCCAACTCATCCCCCGCGAGGAAGGCCACCTGCCTAGGTTGTTCGGTCGCCGCTACGGGAGCTTCGCGGCTAGTCTTCGAGCACTGGTCGGAGGTGATTTTGGATAGTCACTTGGTGATGGAACTGATAACCGTGCCGTTGTTCACGGGCGTCATCGGCTACATCACGAACTGGACGGGTGTGTTGATGCTGTTCACCCCGTTGGAGTTCCATGGTTTCCGAATGCCTGGGCTGAAGTTCGCGTTTCCGTACTTTCCGCGACGGATCCAGGTGCTGCCGATCTACAAGGACGGCGAGCGGCTCGGCTGGCAGGGCATGGTGCCGTCACGCGCTGAGAAGATGGCGAGCCTGGCGATAGATCGCAGTCTTGCGAAGGTCGGCAATATCTCCGACTTCTATCAGCAGCTCGACCCTGACAAGATCGCCGATCATTTCCTGACCGTGGCGCGACCGGTGATCCCGGCTCTGGTCGACCGGGTCATGGAGAAGGAGAACCCCTTCCTCTGGCGAACCCTGCCGGAGTTCGCAAAGGACTTCGTCTATCGGAAGGTCGACGAGGACCTGCCGAAGAACGCGGGCAAGATCAACGAGGAGTTCGTCGCCCATCTCGACGACCTGATCGATGCCAAGTCGATGGCCATACGATTTCTCGTCGAGCATCCGAAGTTGCTGAACGACGTGTTCCGAGAGTTCGGGGCGAAAGAGCTGAAGTTCATGCAGAACTTCGGTTTCTACTTCGGCTACCCGATGGGCTTCACACTTGTTGCGCTGCTGCAGGTGTTGCCCTACTGGTGGGTGCTCCCCATCGGCGGCATGGTGCTCGGCTGGGTGGTGAACTACCTGGGCATCACGATCATCTTCGAGCCGATCCAGCGGACCAAATGGGTGCCGTGGCAGCAGGGTCTGATGTTGAAACGGCGACCGGAAGTAATCACCGGGTACGCCAAGATCCTGTCCGAGCACGTGGTGACGATGGACAACATCGTGGACGAACTACTCAACGGTCCACGGTCGGACCGCACGATGTTGATGCTCGACAAGATCATCTCCGAGACGATCGACGACTCGGTCGGTCGCGGAATGACGATCGTGAAAACCGTGGTCGGACCGCAGCACTACGAACGCTTGAAGTCCGACGTCGTGCCGATTGCGCTCGAATTTTTTCCCGACCTGGCCCAGGACAGCGAGTTCATCGACGAACAGAAAGGTCGCATAGCAACTTTCGTCGAGGTCCAGATGAGCAAGCTCAGCCTCGAAGACTTTCAGTCTGTGTTGCGTGGTGCCGTCAAACAGGACGAATGGCTGCTCTTCGTGCACGGCGGGATTCTAGGCGGTCTAGCCGGCTGTCTGCATCTGGCGATCTTCGGCGTCTGACCTTGTTGGCGTTGTCACGCCAGTGCCTGCACCGCTTCGGCATAGTTGAGCAACGTTCGCAGACCGTCGGTCACCAACCGTGCGGAGATGGAGGGGTCCATCGCTCGCTGAATGCCGAGTCCGATCCCGAGGCTGAGCAGGCTGCTTGCCGCGTCCTCGACCGGCATCGGCAGCGTCACGCCTATCGACGCGGTTGTCGACTCCAACAGGGCCACAACCATTCCCCGCACGATGCCGAGCGCGGAAACCAGCGCCGCCCGCAGTTCTTCGTCGTCGCGCGCGGTGACGAAAAGTTCGAATTCGAGCATCGTCCAGCCGACGTCACCGAGTGTCTTTTCTGCCCAGGCCTGAAATTGGTCGAGGCGATCCTCGATGCTGCCCGGTGCCGATAGCAGTTCGGCCACCTCGGCGAACTTGCTGGTGTGGATGAGGTCGAGTACTTCGAGACTGAGTTCCTTCTTGCTTTTGAAGTTCGAGTAGACGGCGCCTTTGGAAAAGCCCGCGCTCTCGGCAACACGTTCGAGCGAGGTCTGCGCGTAGCCGTCGGCCAGAAAGAGATCTCTGGCGGTCGATATCAGGACTGCACGTGTCTTGGCTTGACTCTCTGCCCTGGTCAGACGGGTCATGCGCGCTCCTGAGCTGAGGTCGGTATCGGTGTACCAAGGGTATCCCAAGGCGGCTTCGCCACTCGTGAGTCTTTTCGGAGGGCCCAACCGCCAAAAAGACGCACGAGCGAGGAAGCCGCCTCAGAAAATTCATCTGTTCAATTGAACAGATGAACGGAGTAATGTCCTGATGATGGAGACGACCATTGCGATGCATATGAGCGACGGAATCGTCGATGCACCAACATCATTGCTGTTTGCAGTGATCGCGATTGCCGGTCTCGCCTACGCATCGTTGCGCGCCCGTGCGGAACTCGACGAGAGAGCGGCACCCATGGCCGGCCTCGTCGCAGCGTTCATCTTTGCGGTCCAGATGGTCAACTTCCCGATCCTGCCCGGGGTGAGCGGGCACCTGCTCGGTGGCGCGCTCGCTGCCATCCTCGTCGGCCCCTACGTCGGCGCGTTGTGTGTCGCGATTGTCCTTGTCGTGCAGGCGTTGCTCTTCGCCGACGGCGGGCTGACGGCACTCGGCACGAACATCACGAATATGGCACTGATCGGAGTCGCTGCCGGTTACCTGCTTGCGCGTCTGCTGCTCAAACTCCTGGCCTCGCGCGGCGAGGCGGGGATAGCTGTCGTGGCCTTTCTCGCTGCGCTCGGCGGCACGGTGACGGCTGCCATGGGATTCGTCCTCGAATACGCAATGGGCGGTGCATCGGGGTCGTCCTTGGGTGAGGTCACCGGGTACATGCTGATCACCCACGTACTCATCGGTGTCGGCGAGGGCCTCATCACGGCAGTGACAGTGACCGCGGTGGTCAAGGCCCGTCCGGACCTCGTCTACCTGTTGCGGGCCACCGATCACAGTCGCACGGCCCTGCAGGATGATTCGACTGAACAGGAAGCGACGGGTCCCTCCAACAAGACCACCTTCCTGGTCGCATTCGCGGCATCCGCATTTGTCATCGCCGGGCTCGTCTCCTACGTGGCGAGCTCGCAACCGGACGGCCTCGACGCGACAACCCAGCGCGGCTGCACGGTGACGGAGGTCGACGGTGCCGAGCAATTGACCGGCGAGTGCATCGCTCAGTCCGCGAAGGAACACCACTTCGCCGACACTCCGCTGGCCGACTACACGATCGGCGGCAACTCCACGCTGACCGGTGTTGCCGGAATCCTCGGTGTGGCAGCAGCATTCGCTGCGCTTATGGTTGTCGTACGCATTGTTCTTGTCGGACGAAAGCACACCGACAGGACCAGCGTCTCCTCGTGAGCGCGACGCATTCGCTCCACCTGCCAGGGCACTCTCGGATACATCGAGCGCCCGCTGAAACGAAGATCGTTGCGGCTTTCGTGGCCGTGTCCGCGGTGGTCGCAACGCCACGCGAGATGTTCTGGCCGTTCGGTGTGTACGCGCTACTCGTCCTGGTGGTGTGGCGGGTCGCAGAGATACCGCTACGTTGGATCGCACCCAGACTGTTGATCGAGCTACCGTTCGTGGTTCTTGCTGTGCTGCTGCCGTTCGCCGAAGGTGGACCCCGGACTGACTTTCTCGGGATGTCACTGTCGAACCAGGGCCTGGTCGCCGCATGGGGCATCCTCGTCAAAGGAACACTCGGCGTTGCTGTTTCACTAACCCTCGCCGCGACGACGAGTGTGCGAGATCTACCCGGCGGACTGACCCGGCTACGTGTTCCCGGGCTGATCGTCACCATCGTCGTGCTGATGCTGCGCTATGTCGACGTACTGGTCGGCGAGGCGATGCGGATGAAGGTCGCACGAGTGTCTCGCGGCGACGATCCGCGTACGTTGCGCCAGGCCGGCGCAACGGCACGTGGGGCAGGAGCATTGTTTCTACGTGCCTACGAGCGCGGCGAACGTGTGCATGTGGCGATGCTGTCGCGTGGATTCACCGGCGCTACACCGGATTACGGATCCCCGATTGCCACGACCCGATCGTGGCTCGGCGCGATGGTGCCCGCGGTGGGCGCTGTACTGGTCTGCATGCTCGCGTGGTGGTTGCGATGATCGAAACCGATGTGACAGTTGCTGTTCGGGTGACGGACCTGTCCTACTCCTATCCCGACGGCACAGTGGCGCTGCACGAGGTGAACCTCGCCGTCTCGGCGGGCGAACGCATCGCGGTACTAGGCCCGAACGGTGCAGGCAAGTCGACGCTGATGTTGCAGCTCAACGGAGTACTCACTGCGAGCGCAGGGTCGGTGCGGATCGGTGACACCATCCTCGACGGCAAGACGGTTCGCCGGATAAGGCAGCGAGTCGGCCTCGTCTTCCAGGATCCCGACGACCAACTGTTCATGCCGACAGTCGCGCAAGACGTCGCGTTCGGGCCTGCCAACTTCGGTGTGAAAGGCGCGGCACTCGACGAGCGGGTCCGCGAGGCCCTGGCCGCCGTCGAACTGACTCATCTTGCCGATCGTTCTCCGGCGCGGCTTTCGGTCGGCGAACGCCGGCGCGCGGCGCTGGCGACAACGCTCGCCTGTCGCCCTGACGTCCTTGTCCTCGACGAACCTGCAGCGAACCTCGATCCCGTCGCCCGTCGCGAACTGGCCGCTGTACTTCTGGGCCTGCAGACGACGATTCTGATGGTGACACACGATCTCCCCTACGCCGAGAAGATCTGCGAGCGCGCGGTGATCCTGGATTCCGGCCGTATCGTCGCCGACGGTCCGATTGCGGATATCCTCACCGATCGCGAACTGCTCGAGCGCCATCGGCTAGCTTGACGGTGGCTGGGTATATACAGGTCTGAGCAAAGCCAGGCCTGCAAACAAACGACCGACGAGTGACGGGGGTGCGGTGTGCTGAAGACCCATCGCGCCGAACGGTCCAGCACGCTGGCTACTGCGCTCGCAACTGTGCTGGCGACCCCGCTCGCCGACCCCTTCTCCCCCGAGATCGTCGCCGTGCCAGCAAAGGGTGTCGAACGCTGGCTCAGTCAGCGGCTGTCACTGTCGCTCGGCGCAACCAGCGGTGACGGAGTTGCCGCGAACATCGAGTTTCTCAGTCCGACAACACTTGTCGACGAGATACTGGCGACGGCACATGGCACGACCGCACTGGACGATCCGTGGTCCTACTCGACGGTCGTGTGGACGATACTCGAGGTCGTCGACGCATCGTTGGACGAACGTTGGGCCGGAGTCCTTGCGCGTCATCTCGGGCACGGCGCGTCCGATCACCGAGCTGGTCGGCGCTACTCGACGGCTGCGCATATCGCCGATCTCTTCCGTGGATACGGCTCGCAGCGGCCGCAACTGTTCGTCGACTGGGCTGCCGGTCGTGATACCGACGGGCTCGGGTCCGACCTCGACCCGGACCTGCTGTGGCAGCCGGAGCTGTGGCGTCGACTGCGGGATCGGATCGGTGTGGACAATCCGGCGCAACGATTGGATGAGGCCTGCCGACGAATCCGTGAGGAGCCCGAACTGCTCGACCTGCCGGACAGAGTGTCGCTGTTCGGACCGACGCGTGTAAGCGCCGAACAGCTCGCAGTGCTGACCGCGTTGAGTGTGCGCCGCGACGTCCATCTCTGGCTGCCTCATCCGAGCCCGGTGCTGTGGACGAAGTTGTCGACTGCGACGGTGGCCCGACGAGACACACGCCGCGCAGACGACGACACCGCGATGCAGGTCGAGCATCCGTTGCTAGCCAGCTTGGCTCGTGACGTCCGTGAGGTGCAATCACGTCTGATGGCAACGGGCGTTTCCTACGACGACGTCTATTACGCTGACCCCCAACCAGATTCGGATACGTTGCTGCACAGAGTGCAGGCCGACATCCGCTCGGACCGACTCCCGACACCCGGCACAGACCTCGATACGACGCTGCAGATTCATTCGTGTCACGGCGCTCCCCGCCAGGTGGAGGTGCTTCGGGAGTGCCTGTTGCGCCTGTTCGACGACGACTCGACGCTGGAGCCCCGCGATGTTCTGGTGATGTGCCCGGACGTCGAGACGTTTGCGCCGTTGGTGCGGGCAGCTTTCGGGCAGGGCGAACTGCGCCATCCCGGTCACAAACTTCGCGCTCGACTCGCCGATCGCGCTCTGCGACAGACCAATCCGCTGCTCGATGCGGTAGCGACATTGCTCTGGCTCGCAGACGGCAGGGTTACCGCGAGCCAGGTCCTCGACTTTGCGGCGACGATTCCGGTGCGGCGCCGGTTCGGCTTCAGCGATCAGGACTTGGAGCGGCTGCGGGAATGGTCAGGCGAGGCAGGCGCGCGGTGGGGGCTGGGCCGTGCACAGCGGTCCGCGTTCGGACTTGCCGACTTCCCGCAGAACACGTTCACGACGGCGCTGGACCGCATTCTGCTCGGCGTGGCCGCCGACGAGACCGAGGTCGCCTGGCTGGATCTCGCACTTCCGCTCGACGATGTCGACAGCAACGATATCGATCTCGCGGGTAGGTTCGCCGAATACATCGATCGCCTCGCAGTGGTGCTGCACGCTCTGCGCGGTCCTCAGCAGGCCGCGGCGTGGACGGCAGCGTTGACCCGTGCGCTCGATCTGCTGACCGACGTAAGTCGTTCCGACGCATGGCAGACCGCGCAGGCCCACCGCGAACTCGGCGCGGCGACCGAGCACAGCGGGACGATCGAGCTGCGCCTTCCCGACGTGCGGGTGATGCTGGCAGACCGCCTCGCCGGCCGACCGACCCGCGCCAACTTCCGGACCGGCGAGCTGACCATCGCGACGCTTGTGCCGATGCGGTCGGTGCCTCACCGTGTGGTTGTATTGCTCGGCTTGGACGACGAGGTGTATCCGCGTGCCGCAGGACTCGACGGCGACGACGTGCTGTCTCGCGACCCCTGCCTCGGCGAGCGAGACCCTCGTAGCGAGGACCGGCAGCTGTTGCTCGACGCAGTGATGTCGGCGAGTGAGAAGCTGCTGATCTTCTACACCGGGGCCGATCCACTCACCGGTGCTCCGCGTCCTCCTGCTGTGCCGCTCGGCGAGTTCGTCGATGTGGTGAAAGCAACGGTAGCCACCGCAGCGGCGGCTGCCGTCGTTACCCAGCATCCGTTGCAGCCGTTCGATTCTCGCAACTTCACCGGTCCGGTCCCGTTCAGCTACGACCCTGCTGGGCTTGCCGGAGCGCGGGCTAGACAGACGCCTCCGCTGCCTGCGCCTCCGCTGCTTGTAGCGCCGCTCCCGCCGCGCCAGGGCGACGTCAACCTCAACGAGTTGGTCGAATTCTTCGAACATTCGTCGCGCGCCTTTCTCCGTCAGCGACTGAATGTCCGTGTTCCCGAGCGGGACGACGACGTAGCCGATGCGCTCGGCGTCGAACTGGATGGGCTCGCCAAGTGGGATATCGGTGAACGAATGCTGACCGCACGTCTCGCAGGTGCGCCGATCGCGGAGTTGCGTGCTGCAGAGTGGCGCCGCGGGACGTTGCCGCCTTTCGCGCTCGGCTCGGCGGTGCTCGACGACGTGTCACGCACTGTCGAATCGCTGTTTGCCGCCGCCGCACCCGTGCACGTCGGCGCCGCCGAAACTGTCGACGTCGCAGTCGAACTCGGTAACGGTCGCCGACTGACAGGTACGGTCACCGGTGTGCACGGCCACGTGGTTGCCGCGGCATCGTATTCGAAACTTGCGCCGAAGCACCGCCTGAGGGCCTGGATCCTGCTTCTCGCGTTGGCCGCGTCGCACTCTGGCCGGTGGGAGGCGATCAGCACCGGCAGGGGGTTCGGTCGCTCGTTGCGGCGCTCGTCGCTGCTTGCCCCTCGCGACCCCGTCGCCGTGCTGAACCAACTTGTCGACCTGCGGGACAGAGGTCTCGAACAACCACTTCCGATGGCGACAGCGGCCTCGGCGGTCTACGCGGAACGTCGGTCCACCGGCAGCAATCCCGACGACGCGCTGCTGGCTGCTTCGGACGAGTTCGGCGGGCCCTACGGCGAAGTCAACGATCGCCATATCGCCTACATCCACGGCGCCATTCCTCGGTTCGAGGTGTTGGCGGCGGACGTTCCCCTCGCGGACGAATCCGATTGGGGACCGAACTCCGGTGCGGAACCGACCCGATTCGGCACGCTTGCCTGTCGGCTCTGGTTCCCGCTGCTCGCGTCGGAGTCGGTGACGCAGCCATGACCCGACAGGGCGCGATACCTGCATCGAGTGGTTTCGACTTGCTCGGTCCATTGCCAACGGGCACAACTGTTCTCGAAGCAAGTGCAGGGACGGGCAAGACATATGCGATCGTCGGCCTTGCGACCAGGTACGTTGCCGAGGGTGTGGTCGACCTGTCGCAACTGTTGCTGGTCACCTTCAGTCGCGCGGCCACCCGCGAACTGCGCGAGCGGACCCGGGAGCGGCTGACCGGCACCGCCGTCGCGCTTGCGAACCCGGTCGAAGCGCGAGCAGGCAAAGACGAGTTGATCAGGTATCTCGCAACCGGAACCGATGCCGAGGTAGCAAGGCGCAGAGCTCGTTTGGTCCGCGAGCTGTCCAACTTCGACGCGGCGACCATCGCGACGACCCACAGCTTCTGCCAGCGCATGCTGGACGCCCTCGGTATCGCGGGCGAGCGGGAACCTCAGGCGACTCTTGTCGAATCGGTCGACGATCTGGTGGTCGAAGTCGTCGACGACTTGTATGTCCGCCGCTACAGTTCGGCGACTCCGGCGATCAAACTGGCCGAAGCTCAACGGGTGTCGAACATGGCCCTGTCCGATCGGCATGCGACGTTGGCACCGGAGAACGCAGGTGAGTCCGAAGCCGGGCAGCGGGTTGCCTTCGCCGCCGCGGCTCGCACCGAAGTCGAACGCCGAAAAAGACTTTCGGGCATTCGCGACTTCGACGACCTCCTTGTGTTGCTACGCGATACCCTTGCCGATCCTGAACACGGCGAAACCGCGTGCCGACGGATCCGAGATCGCTACCGCGTCGTCCTCGTCGACGAGTTTCAGGACACCGACCCCATCCAGTGGGACATCCTGCGCCGCGCATTTCACGGCACGACAACCTTGGTACTTGTCGGCGACCCGAAGCAGGCGATCTACGCCTTCCGTGGCGCGGAGGTGCCGAGCTACCTCAATGCGGTCCGCGTCGCGGACAGTTATCAAGAGTTGACAGTCAACTGGCGCTCGGACGCGGGATTGGTGCGTGCGCTCGACCGGTTGTACGGTGATGCCGCCCTTGGCCACCCGGAAATCGTTGTGCATCAAGTCGATACGAACCACACAGAGTCGCGACTGGTCGATCAGAAGCCGTTTCGCGTTCGCTACCTACCGCGGACCGGGTCGGGTCCGCGTGGCAAGAGCGGCTACCCGAGTGTGGACGGCATCAGGCGACGCATCGCTGCCGATCTTGCAGCGGATATCGCACGCAGATTGGCCGAGGGCGATCTGATTGCCGTCGACGGGACTGCCCGTCCGGTTCGGCCGGGCGACATCGCGGTGCTCGCGCGTCGGTGGGTCCATGTCCCTTACGTGCGAACGGCGTTGGAGCGTGCGGGAGTTCCGTCGGTCCTTGCCGGCGGCACGAGCGTGTTCGCGACGCAGAGCGCGACCGATTGGCTGTGGTTGCTCCAGGCGATTGCACAGCCGCACCGCAGTGACCGAGTGCGCCTCGCTGCGCTGACTCCCCTGATCGGTTCTCGCGCATCGGAACTCGATGGTCAGGGTGACGGAGTTGTCGCAGAGATCAGTGGCAGGCTTCGCGAGCTTGCAGCTCTCTTCGCCGAATCCGGTTTCGCAGCACTGTTCGAACGGCTTGCCGCGGAAACGAATCTCGACGCCAGGCTGCTCGCGATCGAATCGGGCGAGCGCACCATTACGGACCTGCGGCATATTGCGCAGTTGCTCAACAGGGCGGCGATCGAGGAATCGTTCGGTATTGCCGCCTTGATCCGCTGGTTGACGGATCGGATCGAAAATCCGTTGTCGGGCAACGTGAAGGACCGGGTTCGGCGGCTCGACAGCGACGCCGCCGCAGTTCAGATCGCAACGGTGCACGCGAGCAAAGGTCTCGAATTCCCGATCGTCTATATCCCGTTCGGGTGGGACGGATCGAAGAATCCTAATCCGAGCACACTGTTGTTGCATGGCCAGGACGGTGAACGAATTCTGGACGTCGGTGGGAAGTCGGGCCCCGGCTATCGAGAGCGAGCCGCCCGCAGTGATGTCGAGGAAGCCGGTGAAGAACTGCGCCTACTGTACGTCGCGCTGACGCGGGCGATGTGTCAGGTTGTTGTGTGGTGGGCGCCGAGTTTCTCGACTCCGATCGCCCCGCTGCATCGAATGTTGTTCGGCCGCAAAGGCGGCGACCCGGAGCCACAGCTACGTGCTCCGGTCCCGGAAGACGATGCGACGGAGGCACGTCTCGAGTCGTGGTCGGGAGCCGATTCCGATGTGATCGCAATCGAATCTGTCGAGGGGACTCCCCTGGCGAGTGCCGAGCCAATCGCCGACGTCGGCCCGCTGGAGCCGCTCGACGTATCCCGATTCGGTCGCACCCTCGATCAGGTTTGGCGGCGGACCTCCTATTCTGCCCTCACCGCGTCCGCACACGACATGGTGATGGTCGGCAGCGAAGTGGAAGAGCCAGGCACGGTAGACGAACCGGACGACGAGAATCCGATCGAGGCTGCCGACGCCGCGGCGCTCGACGGGCCAGTTTCTCCGATGAACGACTTCACCCCTGGTGCCGCGTTCGGCACCCTTGTGCACGAGATCCTCGAAGTGGTCGACACAACGGTCCCGGACTTGGCCGCCGAACTGTTGCAGCGGTGCCGAGCGGCCGTGGCCGCACATCTTGCGGCCGTCGATCCCGAGGCGCTTGCGACTGCGCTGTCTGCAGTGTTGTCGACGCCGCTGGGCTACGGCACACTCGCGGATGTCGCGCCGCGAGATCGTTTGGCGGAGATGGACTTCGAGTTACCACTTGCCGGCGGCGACACCCCGACCCGCGACGACGTCACCCTGCGGCGGATTGCCGCGCTGCTGCGTAGCCATCTCGCCTCCGACGACCCTCTCGTCGGCTATCCCGATCTGCTCGACAAGGTCGAAGCGACTCCGCTGCGAGGCTATCTGATCGGAAGTATCGATGCCGTTGTCCGCATTCCTGGCCCTCGGTTCGTAGTGATCGACTACAAGACCAATCGCATCTCGCCGGGGCCGTTGACTGCTCTGCACTTCAGCAGGGAGGCGATGGCGGGCGAGATGATGCACGCGCACTATCCGCTACAGGCATTGCTGTATTCGGTTGCGCTGCATCGTTATCTACGCTGGCGGTTGCCCGCCTACGATCCTGCGACCCATCTCGGTGGCGTCCAGTATCTGTTCGTCCGCGGCATGGTCGGACCCGAGACTCCTGCTGGTTGCGGAGTTTTCGACTGGAATCCGCCGGCAGTGCTGATCGTTGCGCTGTCCGATTTGTTGGCGGGACTATGACCGACGCGCGATTGGTGCAGCGGGCAAAAGGGCTGCTTGCCGTGTTCAACGAAGCGGGTGTGCTGGAGGCCGCCGATGTTCACGTTGCGGCACGCTTGCAGAAGCTCAGCGGCGAGAACTCCGAAAACGTCTTGTTGGCTGCGGCATTCGCGGTCCGAGCGGTCCGGATGGGCTCGGTATGTGTGGAGATCGAGCGACTGCGCGAAGTGAGTGTCGACGCAGCGGAAACCGATCTCGATGCTTTGCCCTGGCCGCAGGCCGCGGAACTGTCGGCCGAACTGCGCCGCAGTCCGTTGGTGCTCGGGCGCGCGGACAGTCCATTGCGACCGCTACGTCTTGTCGACACCGACGACGGTGAGCTGCTCTATCTGGATCGGTACTTCCGGCAGGAGCAGACGATCAGGCAGGTGTTGGATGAACGGTCGCAACGTATTCCGGCATTCGACGATGTTGCGCTCGAAGCAGGTCTGCGAGAGTTCTTCGTCGATGCCGAGGATGCGACCCGACCTTCCGTAGCGCCAGACAGGCAGCGCATCGCGGCGGCATTGGCAGTCGCGCAGTGGACGACGGTGATCGCTGGCGGACCGGGCACCGGCAAAACCCATGCGGTGGCTCGAATTCTGGCGTTGCTGTTCGCGCAGCACGGCCCGGGTCTGCGAGTCGGATTGGCTGCGCCGACCGGCAAAGCCGCTGCCCAACTGGAAGAATCGGTGAACGCGCAGGCCGAGGTTCTCGGTCTACCGCCGGGCCTCACCGCTATGACGCTGCACAGGTTGCTCGGCTGGAAACCCGGTAGCGCCAGCCGCTTTCGGCACGGTGCGACCAACAAACTCCCCTACGACGTGATCGTGGTCGACGAGACGTCGATGGTGTCGCTGACGATGATGTGTCGGCTACTCGAAGCTGTTCGCCCCGACGCACGACTGCTGCTTGTGGGTGATCCGGATCAGCTCACGTCCGTCGACGCAGGGGCTGTGCTCGCGGACCTGGTTGCCAGACCTGTTGCAGCAGTTGCTAATCCGGTATTCGACCAACTCGTCGGCGCAGACTTGGCTGCAGCGGACGATCCGCTCGAGGCGGCGCTGAGCCCAGCGGAGCGGCACCGACTTGCTGGTGGCGTCGTCCGGCTCAGTCGCGGTCGACGGTTCGGCGGCGCCATTGCCGAGCTCGCCGTCGCGATCAGGCAGGGCCGCGAGGACGCCGTGCTCGAGCTGTTGCACAGCGGAGTACCGGAAATCTCCTTTGCTGCACCGGACGAGCTCGACGGTCTGCGGACCGATCTGGTCGACGCGGCAGCCGCGGTGACCACTGCTGCGCTGGACGGGGATGCGATCGGTGCGCTCGAAGCTATCAAGGCGCACAGGTTGCTCTGTGCTCACCACGACGGTCCGTACGGCGTAACCCATTGGGCGCGACAAGCATTGGATTGGGTTGGTGCCGCAAACGGTCGGCCGATCGACCCGACCCGATGGCATGCGGGGCAGCCGCTGCTCGTCACCGCAAACGATCATGAGGCGCGCATCTACAACGGTGATACCGGCGTCATCGTCGCGGACGGTCCGGACAATCTGATGGCGGCGTTTCAACGCGGCCAGGATGCGATCCTCCTGCACCCGACACGTCTGCCGGCCTTCCAGACCGTCTATGCGATGACGATTCACAAAAGCCAGGGCAGCCAGTACGACACCGTGTCCGTCCTGCTACCTGCCGAGGCATCGGCCCTGCTGACGCGCGAACTGTTGTACACGGCAGTCACGCGCGCTCGAAGTCACGTCCGAGTCATCGGCACCGAGGAGTCGGTACTCGCCGGCGTCCGTCGCCAAGTCCTGAGGGCAAGCGGGTTGCGCAGGGTGTTCACGAACTGACGCGACCGCACTTCGACCCGTCTGCCTTCGGTGGTACCGGGAACTACCTGACGCAGGCCGAGGCAGAGCAGGCTGCCAAGGAGCAGAATCAACGCTGCGCCGGCGATCCTCCCGTTCGATCGGCCGTTCCCGGTCGCGACCGGAAGCGCGGAGGCCATTTCCGGCGGAGATCCCGCTCCGCAAGCTACGTGATTACGTGGTCTTCGGCTTGCGGCGCCCGAAGCGGGCGCCGCGAGGCTGGCCGGGTCGCGCGTCGAGTTCGGCTGCCAGCGCGTTTCCTAGTGCCAGAGCCGTGGTGAAGGACATCGTCGCTGCCCGGTCGACAAGCGTCGTGTTGTGGCTCTCGCCGATCGCAGTGAAGACAGGCACAGCGCAGCTTTGTACTGCCCTGGCCAGCTCTTCGCTGTCGAACGGTCGCAACGACAACCAGTCGCCCCCGCCACGAACGATAAGCACGAGTTGGGTGCTCTCGGCATCAACCGCGGTCAACGCCGCTACCAGGCTGGCAATGGCGTCGGATCCGCTGACGACAATGCCGTCAGGTTGCTCGAGGGTGAGGTTCTTTCGAGCGATGACCGGCCCGACAGCAGCGACCACGTCGGCGCGGGCGGACGAGTGCGCCGAGCTCAAGAGCGTGACAGTCGACATCGGCCGCGGCCACGGCGCGGCATCGAAGTCGCGTTAGTGGATGTCGCTGCCGAGCAGTCTGTCCGGATTGCCGCGCGAGGTGAGTAGGCCTTCCACAGCAAACCGCAGCCCTCGCGCCCACGCGCCGAGCTCGCCGGTCGGCCTGACCTCCGTGGCGCTCAGGTAGACATTGGAATCTTCGTGTTCGGAGCGCAAGACGCCGGAGACCGTCGCGGCGGACCCGACAGTCAGCACTTCGGGAAGCCCGACGCCTTCGATGAAGCTGTCACGCTCCGGCGCTATGTCGCGCCCGATCCGCACGTCGACGACGGGCGGGTAGTCGGGATGGTCGACGGCGAAGTCGAACCGGTAGCCCCCCTTGTACGGGTAGGCGGTGACACATTCGCCGTAGATGGTGACGAGGCTGGCATGCAGATACTCGCGGTCGGGTTGAAAGTCCACGTCCAGCCCCCTTTCGCGGTGTCTGTATCGACAAGTACACCGGCTGTGGAGCGCTCGCGCAAAACGACCGTGAGACGAAACACTGCGGACCGGAGGAGTAGTTCGGCGCGACCGTGGGTAACCGGTTGGTAGTCAATCGAAGGAGATAGGAAAGTTATGGCCAAGTTCACGTTGCCAGGTCTGTCCGCAGAGCAGGGCGCAGAGGTCGCGGCAGTCCTGCAGGAACGACTGAGCGCATACAACGACCTGCACCTCACGCTGAAGCACATCCACTGGAACGTGGTCGGTCCGAACTTCATCGGAGTCCACGAGATGATCGACCCGCAGGTCGAACTCGTTCGCGGATTTGCAGACTCGGTTGCCGAGCGCATCGCCGCTCTCGGCGGATCGCCGAAGGGCACCCCGGGAGCGATCATCTCCGACCGCACCTGGGACGACTACTCGGTCGGCCGCGACAGCGCGCAGGCGCACCTCGCCGCGCTGGATCTGGTCTACATCGGAGTCATCACCGACGGCCGCAAGGCTATTGCCAAGGTCGGCGACGTCGACCCGATCACCGAGGACATGCTGATCGGCCAGACCGGCGATCTCGAGCAGTTCCAGTGGTTCGTCCGCGCACATCTCGAAAACTCGGGTGGCTCGTTGATTCACGAAAACGGACACACCGAGAAGGAAGCCGCAAGCCAAGCTCGCTGATTCGGCCCTCAGGAGGTCGGCACACGGGAAGTTGCCAGCATCGTGCCAGCCGACCTCCACCTTCCGAGCGTCAGATGGGATGTGGCTTCGCCGTCGGGGCGTCGTCACATTCGAGATACGCCGGAAGGAATCGAAGATGATCGAGAAAGTCACGAAGCACCGCAGGGTCTTGGCCAAGGTCGCGATTACCGGAGCGCTCGTTGCTGTTCCGATGACGGCCTTGGCCGTACCTGCCATGGCGGACCCGCTCCCCGGTACCACCCAAGCCGATCGCGACTGGAATCACGACCGTGACGGGGACTCCCATCGCCACGACCGCGATGGGCGCGATCAGTGGCAGAACCCAGGGCAATGGCAGAACCCAGGGCAATGGCAGCAGCAGGCACCACAATCGGGGTTGCCGTCGTGGCTGAGCGCATTGATTCCGAGCGGACTGTTCGGGAGCAGCTAACTGTCCTCCTGCATCGCACGCTCCACTATCGACCGCCGTGCGCGGGAAACCGCGTCTGCGGCCGGTGAGTGGAGTGGCAGCAGCGTCAGCCGATCGAGGTCAGCTGTGATCCGAACTGTGTCTCCCGACGGCTCATCCACAGGGTGAGCTCTTCGGCGGGCAGTGGCGGACTGTGATGGTAGCCCTGGGTGATGTCGCAGCCGTATTGCCGCAGTGCCTCGAGCGTCTCCGCGTTCTCCACGCCCTCGGCAACCAGTAGTGCGCCGAGGCTGTGTGCCAGCGCCGCCGTCGACCGGACGATCGCGATGGATCGCTCGGACGGCAGCCGGGTCACGAACACCTTGTCCAGCTTCAGCTCGTTCACCGCAAGGTCCTGCAGGTGGGCAAGCGACGAACAGCCGGTGCCGTAGTCGTCGATCGATAGTCCGACGCCGAGATCCTGCAGGGATTCGACGACATGACGCGCTCGGACGGAGTCCGTCATGAGCACGTTCTCCGTGATCTCCAACGTCAGGGACGCGGCAGGCACGTCGTAGGTGGTGAGCAGCCGGTCGATGTCGGTCACGAGCGCGACGTCCATCAGATTGGTGATGGACAGGTTCACGGCCACCCCGATCGGCGACCCCGCGTCTCGCCAGCGACGAGCCTGCCGAAGAGCGAGTTCGAGCACGATCGTGGTGAGCGGTCGCATCAAACCCGCCTGCTCTGCATGCACCAGAAACTCCTCCGGTAACAGCAGGCCACGCGTCGGATGCTTCCACCGAACGAGTGCCTCGACACTGCAAACCGTGCCGTCGTTCGTGTCCACCTTCGGCTGATAGTGACAGGTCAGCTGACCGGCGGTGATGGCGGTGCGTAATTCCTCGATCGTTCTTGCTCGGTCGAGGATGTGGGCGTCCTGCTCGGCGTCGTATACGACGATCGACGACTGTGTGCTCTTTGCGCGATACATAGCGACGTCTGCGCGCTGGAGTAGTTCGTCGGGTCGATCGCAGTGCTCCGGGCAAAGCGCGATACCGATGCTGGCAGCCACGTGGACCGTGATTTCCTCCAGATCGAACGGTGCCCGTAGCGCGTCTATCAGCCGTTCTGCCAATGCGTGCGCGGTTCCGGTGTCGGCGCCGGCCGGCAGCACCACAGCAAATTCGTCGCCGCCGAGTCTGGCAAGCAATTCGCCCGATCGCACCGATCGTGAGAGTCGATCGGCGACTTGGACGAGCAGGCGATCTCCGACGTGGTGGCCGAGAGAGTCGTTGATTTCCTTGAATCGGTCGAGGTCCATCAGCAGCAATCCCGGTCCAGCCATGGGCGTGGGGCCGGATTGCAGCACGTGTGCGAAGGAGTAGGTCGACAGCGCGGTTGTGACGGCACGACGATTCGCGAGTGTTGTCAGTTCGTCGGTTCGTGCCTGCTGGTGGCTGTCGGCCAAGGCGCTGATCTGGTTGAAGGACATGACCAACCGGCCGGCAACCGCGACGATGGTGAACGCGGACAGCAGCACTGCGAGCAGCGGGATCGGCAGCGTGTGGTCGAGGACGAGGAGACCGGCTGCCGTCACGGTGCAGACCAGGGGCGGAATCAAGATGGCGAGTCGCGGGAGCGATCGATCGGTTCGGGCAACAGGTTTCATCCAGCTTGCCGCGGCGATCAGTACGAATGCTGCGGGCCAGCCTGCGTCCGGCAGGTACCCCTCGGTGAAGGTGCCGTCGCCGGCCCTCAACAGATAGTGGATGTCGGCCAGTGCGTACAGCGCGAGTCCGGTAACGAGCAGTGCCCAGCGCGGATCCGATCGCCAGCCAACCGCTGTCAGCGAGCCGACAGCGAGGACCAGCAGCAGCAAATCGCCTGCGGGATAGGCTAATCCGACAAGGAACGCCGTCTGGGATCCACCTATGGACGCACTGATCGGACCGAACGCTATCGCTGCGACGACGGCGGCGAGGGTCAGTCCCGCTGTGCATCCGTCGAGCCAGATCGCGGCGGGTAGCCCGGGCCGGCGCACGCGCAGCAGGACGACGAGACCTGCATAGACGAGCGGGTAGAACGCCAGGTAGGCGGGGTCGGCGATCGATGGGGAGTGGCCGTCCGGAACCAGCACCGCGAACAGCACATCGCCTATCCCCGCGCTGGCCATGCCTGCTCCGATCAGCAACCATGCCGACCGTTCCGCTCGGACATAGATCCCGCGTGCGGCGACGAGAGCCGCAGCACCGAGCGTCAGTGCATCGAAGAGCCAGTTGTCCAACAACACGATGCGGCCTTCGTGGGACCGCAACACTGTGGACAGGGTGAAAACAGCAAGGCTGAGGAGAAGAACGACGAACAGGATCCGGACTGGGCGAGGCACGGTCGTAATGTGGGAACGAATGTCGGAGCGCGCGCCGGGTCTCGATTCGCTCACGAACTTTCTCCCTCGACGAACCGCTCAGACACATGTCCCAAAAGGCGGAAAGACCGGATCCCGAGTCCGGTCTGTTACATATATCAAAACACGTCGTAAGCCTAGTTTGAAGAGGCTTTTCATACTTTGGGTATTTTTTCTTCTAGAACCATTCGCGGTTCCTTCCAGACCCTTTGCGGACCCTGGCAAACTTCCGGCTCACCTACTTATCCTGCCGCGCGGCACTACCCGGCAGCGTTCGCAGAAGTGCGTCGCACACGCGGCCGAGGTCGCTTGTCGTCTCGTCGTCGAGTCCGGAAAACACCAGCGATCGGACCAGCTCGACATGACCCGGTGCGGCACGCACGAGTTCGGCACGGCCGTTCTCGGTCAAGACAGCGAGCATGGCCCGGGAATCGGTCGGGCACGGTTCGCGACGAACCCAGCCCCGCTTCTCCATGCGTGTCACCACGTGCGAGATGCGGGAACGCGAAGCATGGGATCTCGCGGCCAGCCAACTGAGCCGGATGGAATTGTGCGGTGCGTCGTCGAGTTCGACGAGAACGCTGTACTCGAAGTGCGACATACCGGAGTCTCGTTGTAGCTGGGCCTCCAGTGCCGCGGGGAGCGTGATCATCACGTTGGCCAGTTTGCGCCAGGCGACTTGTTGATCGGCCGTCAACCACTGCGGATCGTCCATGCAGTCGAGTGTACGCATTTTGTTGACGCTTAAACTAAAAATGCTATGATTGAAGCGTCAACTACAGGCAGCTTCGAAAGGAATTCGATGACCGCCAACGCGGTACGTATGCCAGCGGCATTCATCGGTCATGGAAACCCGATGAACGCGCTCGAGCGCAACAAGTACACGTTGGCCTGGCGCACTTTCGGCGAATCGATTCCGCGCCCCCGCGCAATCCTTGTCGTTTCGGCTCACTGGTACACCAATGCGACCGCGGTAACCGCAATGCCGAAACCTCGAACGATCCACGACTTCTACGGCTTTCCTCAGCCGCTGTTCGATGTCGAATACCCCGCTCCCGGCCTGCCCGAGCTTGCTACCGAAGTCGCCGACCTCGTCTCTCCGACCTGGGTCGGCCGCGACCTGGACAGCTGGGGCATCGATCACGGCACCTGGTCGGTGCTCGTGCACGCATTTCCGGATGCGTCCATACCGGTCGTGCAGCTCTCCCTGAATGCGTTCAAGGATTTCGATCATCACCTCGAACTGGGCAGAAAGCTCTCGGCCCTACGGGACTCCGGAGTCCTGATCGTCGGCAGCGGCAACGTCGTCCACAACCTGCGCGCAGTCGACTTCGCCAAACCGGAGGCAGGCTTCGACTGGGCCTACCGTTTCGACGATGCCGCACGAGAAGTGTTGCAAGCCAACCCGACCGAGGTCGCCGCTCTCGACAGTCACGCAGATTTTCGCAATGCCGTACCGACGCCGGACCACTATCTGCCGCTGCTCTACATAGCCGGCCTGGCCGACACCGAACCCCTCGACCTACTCGTCGACGGCCACGCCGCCGGGTCGATTTCGATGGCGTCCTACACCCTTGGGATGCCGACCCAGGTTCAGGCCTGAGACGCGCCGAGTAGCCGCTCCAGATTGCGCAGTGTGATGTGAATGTTCTTGCGCTGGAACGCCGCGAACGACGGTGACCCCGTCGCGATGCGGTCGAAGGCAGCTGCGACGGAATCGGGCCAGCCACGACGATCGTCGTGCCACGTCTCGGTGACCTTGGTACCACTGCCCTCAGGCTCGAACCGGTATTCCCACGACGCGATCGGTCCGCGAAGCCGAGGAGTTCCGACGCCGATGACGTGTACCCGAAAGGCGAAGCGCTCGCCGGGATCGGCCGCGGTAACGGTGCAGCGAGTTGTCCACCGCGCGAGGCCGCGCTTGTTTCGCCCCTCGAACACCATCCCGACGTAGGCGCCGTCGCGAGGTTCGAGGACAGTCGCGCCCTGGTTCTCCGGGCTCCACTTCCCCATCTGCGTTGGGTCGCTGATATGCGAATAGACGGTCATCGGGTCGGCAGCAACGTGAATGCTGTCGGATACGGACATATCTCGACTCATTCCCCCATCGTGTCACCGACCCGCGACCGACCGTCGTCGGCTACCGCTTCTGTGCAGTGACCAGCAGGTATTCCAACGCCCAATCCGAATGTGCGGCACCGGCGGTGCGGTCGTCGGTTCGGGTGAGGAATGCCTCGAAGTCGTCGTCGAGCGAAGCGACCCGATCCGGATCGCCCGCGACGGCGTTGTAGACCGCAATGGTGGGTCCGTAGTTGGCTTTGAAGAATTCCCGCATCTCGACGGGCGATGCGAACTTCCGCGCGGGCCGCACCGTCCTGCGAGTGAAGGTGATGCTGTCGACTCGGTCGCCGAACAGTTCGCGAACATGGTCCTCGTCGCCCCACAGTGGCGGCGGCTGCGCACCGGCAGGCGGCGGCGGTGCGTAGGGACCCATGGTCTTGAACAGCTGGCCGATCACGCCTGCCGGCGTCCAGTTGATCATCGCGATCGTTCCGCCGGGGCGACAGACTCGGATCATCTCGTCCGCGGTCTGCTGATGATGTGGCGCGAACATTGCTCCGACGACGGAGAAGACGACGTCGAAATCGTTGTCGGCGAATGGCAGTGCTTCGACGTCGGCCTCGGTCCAGGTCAGGTCGAGGCTACGTTCGGCCGCACGCGCACGGCCGACGTCGAGCAGTTCCGGCGTGAGGTCGGAGGCGACGACGCGCGCTCCCAAGGCCGCAGCAGGCAGCGATGCGTTGCCGGCTCCTGCCGCAACATCCAGAACATGTTGTCCCGCAGCAATACCCGCGGCAGCGACGATAGTCGGTCCGAGGTCTGCGATGAGGTCCGTGGCTACGACCGGGTAGTCCCCCGATGCCCAAATCGAGCGGTGTTTCGCCTTGAGGGCTTTGTCGGCATCGGTCGACGTGATGGTCGGGTTCACGGTGGATGTCATGTGGTCTCCTTGCGGCGTTGCACCGGTGCACGGTGAAGATTTTCGAACTCGTCAACCATGCGGCCGGGCGCCGAAAGCTTCCAGATATCCGACGGTGGTGGACCGTCCACTCGCTGGTGCGCACATTCGACCCTGGGGGAGGTAGCGATCTTGCGACGGCTGTGTTCCCTCGAACGCGCGCACCAGTCGGACGGGCTTACGGCAGGAGATCTTCCTTGTGCTCGACGAGTGGTCGAACGTCGGCGAAACTGTCCGCGAACACCCCGCCAGGACTCGGACACCCTGCCAGCCGAGCAGCGATTTCGGTTGCCCTGTCGAAGCTTTCGCATTCGACGACCCAGAAGCCTGCGATCACCTCCTGCGTTTCGGCATAGGGTCCGTCGGTGACGACCGGTGCGCCGGCTTGTACCTGCACACGTCGAGTGTGGACGGGTTCGTCGAGTCCGCGGGTTTCGACGAGCTCACCCGATTCGACGAGATCGTTGGTGAACGACTGCATGAATTCGCCCATCGCAGCGAAATCCTCGGGCGCCCAGCCTGCCATCGTCGCGTAGTCGGCCTGCGAACCGTAGGTCAAGATGATGTATTTCATGATTCGAATCCTCTCGTTGGGGTTGCCTTCACCGAAGATGTCGAAGCTGGGCACGCCGTCCGGACATCGGTACGAGAACTATTTTGATCGAGTTCGACGCTCGTATGTGTCTTGTGCCCGACCATGCGCCGACCGAAGTAGCTCGTGAACCGTCGGCGTCGTGTGTACGCCTGGATTCACGACGCTCACCCAGCCGGCGCCGGCGTAGACGGGATGTGCGATCAGCACGTCCGCGGTACTCGGATCGACATCGTCGGTCTCAGATTCCCGTGGCACTGGTTCTCGCGGCTCGCGACCGATCAGCGTGCGGAACGTCGCTGCTCCGACGGCAATGTTCACGCGATAGGTGTCGGGTCTGTCGAGGCGGGAGCGCTCGTCGTCGGGATAGTTCTTCGTCACGATGGTCGCGAACGGTTGCGCTCGTGGCACCACCCCGTCCGGTGCGTAGTAGAAAAACAGATCACCCCAGCTGATCTCGGGGGATCCGTCGCCGGGTTGCGGTTCGAGGGTCAGCACGCCGTCGAGGGAGCTGATGAACTTTCCGATGTCGTCGAGGCTCATGTGTTCTAGCGTGTCATTCAAGTCCATGTGGAGACTTCGACGCAGCAGAGCTGGGAGGATCCGATGTCGAGTCGCAAGTCGCCTCTCCGGACAGCCGACGTCGCTCGGGAGTCGCGGTACTCCGTTCAGCAGATCCGCAATCTGGAGCGCGACGGTGTGCTGCCCGACGTTCGGCGCGGGCCGAGCGGCTATCGGATCTACTCCGACGTTCACATACACGCTGCCCGGACCTATCGAGATCTGGCTGCAGGCGTCGGACCCGTCGAGGCCAAGGTAGTGATGCGAGCGCTGTACAGGCTGCCGAAGAAGGATCTGCTCGAACTACTCGACGCCGCGCACGCGCGATTGCATGCTGAGCGGCACGATCTCGCTCGAGCACAACAGGCTGTTGCGGCGATCGCTGCGGAAACGATCGACGACCCTCGTACGTCGGACGCGATGAGCATCTCCGAACTCGCTGCCGCACTAGGAATCAGGCCGTCGACGCTGCGCCACTGGGATGCCGAGGGGCTCGTCGTTCCGCGTCGCGCAACCACCGCCGGCGCTCGAACCTACGCCCCGAGCGACGTGCGGGACGCGCGGATCGTTCAGCAGCTCCGACTTGCCGGCTACGGCATCGACTCGCTACGAGCGCTGCTGCCGGACCTGCGCGGCACTCGACGGTGGACCGACGTCGGCGACGCGTTGGCAGCACGCGACGTCAGCATCACAAACCGTTCGTATGCGCTGCTGCGCGCCGCCGCGGCGCTCGCGCCCCTCCTCGACTACGTCGACACGTGATCGCTCGGTACGACGACCTTCGTTGGCTGCTTGTCGGAAGCTGTGATCTCCACGATCGGAAGTCGCAGCGCGCCCGTCGCAAAGTCTGGAACCGCAGCACATTTCGGCCGAACCGGTTCGATCCGCTGGTAGGTGGCTCCGAGTTCCGATCTGGTGTCGACCTCGCCCTTGTTTGGCCAGAACGCCATTGCACGTTCTGCCTGCGCGGTGATGGTGAGCGAGGGATTGACACCGAGGTTGGCTGTCACCGCCGAACCGTCGGCGACGTGCAGACCGGGATGGCCATAGACCCGCTGGTAGGGATCGACGACGCCGGTCTCGGGTGAGTCGCCGATGACGCAGCCGCCGATGTAGTGCGCTGTCGCCGGAATGTTAAATATATCCATCGCGAGGCTGTGGGTATCGCCTTCGATCTTGTCGGCGAACCGGCGGCCGATGTCGTGGGCGACCGGGATCCACGTCGGATTCGGTTCTCCCGTCCCCTGTTTGGTCTTCAGCAGGCCGCGGCGGCGGTACGACGTCAGCGAGTTGTCCAGCGATTGCATGATCAGCAGAATCACCGAACGATCGGAGGCGCCACGGGCATTGAGGCTGCGTGCGAACACGATTGGATGCAACACGATCGCGAGCAGGAACCGCAGGAAGCGGAATGCGCCGCCGTCCACGATCGGGACCGACATCGGGAACAGTGCGTTCTGGCCGGAACCGTAACGGCAGACCTCGACGTGGGTGTCGGCTTCCGGGTGGATCGACGACGTGATGGCGATGCCCTGCGCGAAGTCGGTGCGCTTGTTGCTGACGACGTTCAGGATCGCTTCGGAGTTGCTTCGGGTGAGCTCGCCGATCGTGGGTGACAGATTCGGCAGCGTTTCCTCGTCGCGCATCTTGTGCAGCAGCTTCTGGGTGCCGAGCGCTGCTGCGGCAAAGACGACCTGTTCGGCGGTGAACGTCTTGCGGCCCTTACGGATCCAGCGATTCGACTGCACCGTCTCGACGGCGTACCCACCACTGGCAAGCGGCTCGACTTTGGTCACCGTCGTCAACGGGTGGACTTCTGCGCCACCCTGTTCGGCGAGATAGAGGTAGTTGGTTGTTGTCGTGTTCTTTGCGTTGTGCGGGCAGCCGGTGAAACACCGCGCACAGTGCACGCAGCCGGACCGGCGCGGACCCGCACCGCCGAAGTACGGATCGTCGACCTCTTCGCCTTCGCGACCCTCGTTGAAGAACACGCCGACGTTGGTCATATGGAAGGTGTCGCCGACGCCGAGGTCGTCGGCGATGTCACGGATGACCTCGTCGGCAGGCGTCATCCGTGGATTGGTCGCGACGCCGAGCATGCGCTTCGCCTGGTCGTAGTACGGGGCGAGTTCGCTGCGCCAATCGGTGATGTGCGACCACGCTTTGTCGGTGTAAAACGCGGGCAGGGGTTCGTAGAGGGTGTTGCCGTAAATGAGCGATCCGCCGCCGACGCCCGCGCCGCTGAACACCGCGCACTTGCCGAGGATGCTGATCCGCTGCGGACCCGTCATGCCGAGTCGGGGTGCCCAGATGGATTTGCGAACGTTCCAGTTGGACTTCGGGTAGTCGCCGTCGTTCCAGCGCCGACCTGATTCGAGCACACCGACGCGGTAGCCCTTCTCGGTCAGTCGCAGCGCGCTCACGCTGCCGCCGAAGCCGGATCCGATCACCAAGACGTCGTAGTCGAAGTTTGTCATCTGCTGTCCCTCGGTTGGTGGCGTCGTTCACGAACAGTCAACGCCTACCCATCCTGGCCCGCACAGTTTCGGATTGCCAGTTATTGCTGGCCAGATAATCTACATTTTCGGCCAAGGCGGCTCCGCCGCTCGTGAGTCTTTTTGGAGGGCCCGCACGCTGTTGAGTCCACATACATATGAGACACCTGATGTCTACATACATGTGGGACAGGTTGTTGGATAGATAGGTGATGGCACCTGAGACCGGGCTTGGATCGATCCATGCCCAGATCGGATGC
>NZ_JAEMNV010000013.1 GCF_016482825.1 Antrihabitans stalagmiti
TCGGTCATCTGACGCTCGACCTCACCAAGCGATACCAAGGCAAACTGCACGACGCAGCCTAAAATGTGTCTCGCATGTATCTAGACACATCTGTGCCACATGTATCTAGACAGCACAGAGGTTGGGACCTCCGAAAGGGCTCACGAGGCGCGTAGCGCCCTACAGCGAGCGAGAGATGATTTCCTTCATGATTTCCGTCGTACCTGCATAGATCTGCTGGACGCGGGAATCGACCCAGGCCCGCGAGATCGGGTACTCGGTCATGTAGCCGTAACCACCGAACAGCTGGAGGCAGGTATCCAGCACTGCCGTCGAACGCTCGGTCGTCCACCACTTCGCCATCGCAACGGTCGGGATGTCGAGTTCGCCCTGCAGATGCTTGGCGATGCAGTCGTCGAGGAACACTCGCGCGATCCGCGTTTCGGTGGCAACTTCGGCAAGCTTGAACTTCGTGTTCTGGAAGTTGAAGATCGGCTTCCCGAACGCCTGCCGCTCCTTCGTGTAGCGCAGTGTCTGCTCGAGCGCCGCCTCCATGCCGACAACCGCGCCGATGGCCACGATCAGCCGTTCCTGCGGAAGCTGCTGCATAAGCTGGATGAAGCCCTGGCCCTCGGCCGTGCCGAGCAGGTTCGCGACCGGAATACGGACGTCCTCGAAGAAGAGCTCCGACGTGTCCTGGCCCCGCTGCCCGAGTTTGTCCAGCGCACGGCCACGGCGGAAGCCCTCGCGATCACCCTCGACGAGGATCAGCGAGATGCCCGCTGCGCCCTCGTCGGCGCCGGTCTTGACGACGACGATGATGAGGTCGGCCTGCTGACCGTTGGTGATGAACGTCTTCGAACCGTTGACGACGTAGTTGTCACCGTCACGAACTGCGCGCGTCTTCACGGCCTGCAGGTCGGATCCGGTACCCGGTTCGGTCATGGCGATTGCGCCGACGACCTCGCCGCTGGCCATCTTCGGCAGCCATAGCTTCTTCTGCTCTTCGGTGCCGTACTCCAGCAGGTAGTGCGCGACGATGCCGTTGTGCAGGCTGCCGCCCCACGACGAGTCGCCGACCCGCGCCTGCTCCTCCATCAGCACAGCTTCGTGCGCGAACGTGCCGCCACCGCCGCCGTACTCCTCGGGGATCGACATGCAGAGCAGACCCAGTTCGCCAGCCTTGTTCCAGAGGTCGCGATCGACTTGGTGAGCCTCGAGAAACTTCTCGATGTTCGGCTTGATTTCCTTCTCGACGAACGAGCGTGCGAGGTCGCGCAGCGCGTCCAAGTCCTCGTTCATCCACGCGGACCGGTGTGCGGCCATCGAGATCTCCTAGTCAACAGGTGACACCCGCCACCAACTGGTGACGTAGGTCCTCACATTAGAGTTGTCCTCAGCCGTCGTCAATTTGCGGTACGAATAACGGGCTCGCTCTACGGCCCCGACCAGGAAGGAGTCGCCGGTGGAATCGACGTCAGCAGCACCAACGGAGACCCCGACCCGACTGTGGGCGGGCACGACACTCGACGAACGACGCACGTTCCGCTCGACGGCGTTGCTCGACGCCGCCCTCGACCAGATCGGGGAAAGCGGAAGCGCAGCCGTCACCGTGCGGTCGCTGTGTCGGCAGACCGGCCTCAACGACCGCTACTTCTACGAGAGCTTCGCCAATCGCGACGACCTGCTCGCTCAGCTCTATCGCCGCACGGCGGAAGCCGTGCAGACCGAGTTACTCACGGAGACAACCGATATCGAGCACGACCGCCAAGCGTGGGCGCGGGCTGTCGTCGAACGTTTCGTCGCCATGATGGTCGACGATCCTCGAAAGGCGCGGCTGCTGCTCGTCGAGCCGATGGTCGAGCCGATCCTCGGCGGTATCGGACTCGCGACAGTCCCCGTGTTCACCCGGATGATCCGTACCACCCTGCCGAAAGATGCCACGAAGACGGAACGAACTCTGACAGCAGTCACCGCGGTCGGAGCGTTGAGCGCCGTCCTCGGCGGCTGGTTCTCGGGCAAACTGGACGTCACCAGGGAAGAGTTGGTCGAACATTGCGCCAGGGTTCTCCTGCGCGGACGCACCGACGAGTAGAACGCCTCAACCCGCCCGTAGTTCGAGCGACCGCAGGGCGCTATGTTGCAGCAAACGTACGCGACCTGCGGGTACGTGCAGAACCGTCGCCGTCTGAACAACCGTCAGACCCTCGATGACCCGCAGAATCATGACCTCCTGCGCCACCGGATCGACATTGCCGAACATCGTGTCGGTCAACCCACGATCGTCCACTACCTCGGCGCGAACGACACGGACGACGATCGAGTACATAAAGGTGCGGACGGAGTCGGAATCGAGGTCCGTTTCGACGAAGGCCGCGACGGCAGCGGTATGCGCCGTTCGTGCAATCGAGTCGGCGTAGGCCCACCCGCCCGGACAACCCGGCGTACCAGGCCTGCGCCCTACTCTGGCACGGGTGTACCTGATGATGCGAGGCCACATGATCGACGTCAACCGCGCGACCGATTCACGGAAAGGCTTGGCGCACTCTGCTGTCGTCGGGTCCACAGATCGATTCTGTCGCCTGGTCCACAGCACCACATCAGGAAAAGTACCCATATTCCGGGTGGGGGTAGGTACACCTTTCGGATGACTCGCGCCCTACTTTCGGACCACACGGGCCCCGCGACGAGACCGCCTACGATGCCGGCTGTGTGTAATCGCGAGCGACACGAATCGCTTCGGCCAAAGTCGCGTTGCTCAAGATGACCTTACCGACCGCCTGCACCGTTTCCTGCGGAAACTGTTCCCACAGTTGGTAGATGGGCTGATCGTCCGTACCGGACTGCGCGAACACCAAACCTTTGCTCGCCGTGAGTTCCTGAAGTTCCGCTTCACCTGTC
The DNA here is from genome assembly GCF_016482825.1 of Antrihabitans stalagmiti. Lineage (GTDB taxonomy): Bacteria > Actinomycetota > Actinomycetes > Mycobacteriales > Mycobacteriaceae > Antrihabitans > Antrihabitans stalagmiti. The sequence goes on from NZ_JAEMNV010000013.1 coordinate 2,881, forward strand.
GCGGCCATCGCAACTCCCTCCGTCGGTCGCCGGGTACCCCGTGCCGTGTCATCGAAAACCCCGACGACATCCGCTATCGCCTTGCGGAGCAGAGCCTCGTAATCATCGACGTCGGGCATGACGTCGGGACTGGTCGTGATAGTGACCGTGACCGTGTCCCCTATCCCGTGTATTCCGTGCGTCAGGCCCATGACCGGGGACAACGACGGAAACCCTGCCGTGAACCTGACAATCCCACCGCCGAGTTCCAGGTCGCCCGCACCGCGAAACACACTGGACACGACGGTGTTTCCGCTGACAGTCGGCGGAATGTCGTCGAACGGATAGTTGGCGACCTCGTGCCGCAACATCGGCGCTGCCAGCACGCTGCCGACCCGATTCTGAGCCGCGAACAGCGGATTGTCTGCTCGTGACCGGCGCTCGTCCAATGCAGCAGCAATCCGCTTCGCACGAACGACGAGGTCGGGCTCGTCCGGAAACAAGTCGACACCTACGTTGCGAAAGTTGTTCTTCGCCTTGATTTTTCGACGCGATGCCACCGGCACCTCGGCACCCAATCGGTCGACGGTAACGCCGCGAGCGGTCAGATACGTCGCAAGCGCAGACGATATTGCAGTCAGGACCAAGATCGTGACCGTCGCGTCGGACCTACGCAGCTCCGCGGCGGGCACCACGATCATGCGAACCACACGGCGAGGGCCTGGCCGAACATTGACCTGCGTCAACCTGTGGCCGGTCGTGGGTGCGGGAAATTCGCCTGCAGCTGTCAATCGTTCGATCTCACGCTGTGCTCGAAAAGCTTGGATGCCACGGACGAACGTCATCGCAACGCGGAGCGGCAATCGAGCAAGCCCCCTGGCGACGAGGACTCCATCGGGTAGTCGAGACGATGCGCGGCGACCGGTCGGCACGGGCGGATCCTGCGAACCGAACAATGCCCGTGCGATAGTCGATGCCTGGCGCCCATCGGCCAACGCGTGCGATATCTGCAGTACTGCAATCGATCCCACACTCGACTCGCACCACGGTGCACCTTCGACGCCGCGAAACATGTGCAGCCGCCACGGTGTCGAACGGGCGTCGAGGTCGTCGGTGAGCAATTCACCCATTGCAGCAGTGAATCCACTCCAATCGGAGTCTGGAAGTTGGTGTTCGACTATCTGGTCCGGACCGAACGGCCGCGGTACCCAATAGGGGTAGTCCAGATTGCGCGGTACCTCGCGCAGCTTCACACACAGATCGGGAATCAGAGCGCTGCGACGAGCGACCAACCGGCGCAACGATTCCGGCGTTCCATGGGCACCGTCGAAGCAGTACAGCAGGTACTGATCGTTGCCGATCCTCTCGGTGAGCCAGTACATCTGGGCATCACGCGGCGCGAGCTGCGTCCATCCCGCGGTCATGTCTCGAGTCTAAGAGATCACCTGATCAGCAACCAGGCAGCCAGACCCAAGCCGAGTATCGCCACACCGATGCGGAGCACCTCGGGTGGGATCAGTTTCACGACCGGTGGACCGAACCATCCGCCGACGAGCGCACCCATCGCCAATGCCAGCGTCGCGACCCAGTGCACCGGACCGAACACCGCAAACCCCACTGCCGCGATCAGATTGGCGATCCCGAGCAGGAAGCTTTTCAAGACCGTTGCGCCCCAGACGGTTTCCTTGGTGCAGATCAAGATGAGCGACAGGAAGATCACGCCCGCACCCGCGCCGAAGTAGCCGCCGTAAATGGCGATTGCGAAGATCGAGATCGGGACCAGTCGTGGAAAGTCACGCTCCGCAACGTGTTTGCGAATCACCGGCTGTGCGAGCAACGCCAACGACGCCATCGCGACGAGAAACGGAACGATTGCTTCGAACGTGCCCTCCGGCGCGAGCAGCAGGACGCAGGCACCCGTCAGGCCGCCGAGCGCGGACGCGGCAGCCCACCACACCAGTTTCTGGCCTCGCCCGGACAGTTCCTGTGTCGAATTCGCGGTCGAGCCGACGCCGACCGCAACCATCGCGACGGTGTTGGTGACGTTGGCCGTGACCGGAGGCAACCCGGCCGCAAGTAGAGCCGGATACGAAACGAGCGACGCCATGCCCGTGACGAATCCGACGATGCCTGTGAAGAAGCCCGCGACCACAAGGAGAAGAAATACGAGCGGGCTCACGTCGTCCGACTGTACGGAGCAGCAACTACTGCGGGAAACGCTCCCTGACAGCGACCAAGGTCTCGGGTGCGCGGGCGGCCACCATTCCGGATATCGCCATCACAAAGATGAAGACCATTGCGAGTGTCATGATCAGCATTCGGAGCACCTCTTCGGTTCGGATTGACTTCGATGTTGCCGAACCGAGATTGGACGCGCCTTAGCGGAGATCGTGAGTTTGCTGTGAAAAGGGCGCAGGTCACCGCGAGATGTGCGGGCCGACAGGTGTGTCGCCTCGCAAAGTGATCCGATGCATCACTCGTCGCTGAGTGCCGTAGTCGCGGTTCGCATAGTGGATCGTGCTGCGGTTGTCCCACAACACCAGGTCACCGAGCTGCCACCGGTGCCGAACGATGTGCTCGGGCTTCGTCAGGTGGGCGTACAGGAAATCGAGGATGCCGCGGCTCTCCGCCTCCGAAACCCCGACGATATGCGACGTGAAACCCGGATTGACGAACAAACCCTTACGGCCGCTCTCCGGGTGCACACGAACGACAGGATGGGCGACCGGCGGCAGCGACGTCACCTCTTCGCCCTCCCATACGTTTCCTTTGCCTGCCCGCTTGTGCGCGAGGTAGTAGCCGAACTCGCGGTTGCCGTCGTGGATCGCCGTCAGCCCGTCGACCAAATCTCGAATCGGCGCAGACAGCGACTCGTACGCCAACTGGCTGTCGGCCCAATTTGTGTCGCCACCGTTCGGCGGCAGTACGACGGGTCGCAGTATGGAACCGAGCGGTGGGCGCGGCATGAAGGTCACGTCCGTGTGCCAGACGTCGGCAAAGCCGTTGTCCTGACTGTCGAGCGCATACACCTCAGGAGCAACCTCACCGCTGTCGTGGACAGGATGACCGACAGTGAGATCGCCGAGTCGACGACCGAATTCGATGTGCTGCTCGTCGTCGATGAACTGCTTACGCAACACGAGCACCTTGTTAGCCACCAACGCCGCGCGAACCGCCCGCACCTCGGCGTCGGAGGCGTCGGCTATCTGGAGGCCGAGTACCTCGGCGCCGAGATTGGGTCCGTAGTGGTCAAGAACCAATTCGGCGGTCTCGACGTCGTTCTCGAATGCGATGCTCACTGTTGCTCCCCTCGGACGACAGGTCCGATCGGATCGTGGGTTGCGAACCCAAGGATGGATGCTGGCTGTGGCCGGCTACAGCGCGCGAAAAGTCTGCGCGCGAGCGACGGCAGTCATCATCGACAACAAGAGTTTGCGCACAAACGACACAGGTCGACGGTGGTCCGTCGTACCAATCGGGTCGAGTGCATACGACAATTCCTACCGCAGAAGTAAGGACGCGGCAACTTTCGCCCCTGGTCGGATCGCTTGTGACGATGGCCGTCGACAGCGTCGCGCTCTACACTCGGGCAGAGTTTGCAACGCCAGGAGCCCGAGAGTATTTGACCAGCGCACTAACGACTGACTCGTACCCGCCGCAGGACGGCGGCCGTACGGATTTCCGAACCCCCTTCGACGGGGTCCGGGCCTACGTCGATATCGCGGTCGTCGTTCTCGTCCTGTTGTGCACCAATCTCATCGCCCACTTCACCACGGTGTGGGCCAGCCTTGCCGCCGTTCCAGTCGCAGCACTTGCCCTGGTTGCGCTGACCAGGCACCGCGGGTTGGGGTGGGAGGAACTCGGCCTCGGGCGCGAGCACCTACGACGAGGGGCGCTGTATGCAGTCGCCGCTGTCGGCCTCGTCGTCACCGTTATCGTCATCGGTGTCGCCCTTCCGATCACACGTCCGATGTTCATGGCCGACAGGTACGCCACGATTTCCGGTGCTTTGATCGCGTCGATGATCGTGATCCCGCTACAGACCGTCATTCCCGAAGAACTCGCGTTTCGAGGCGTTCTGCAGGGCACGCTCTCGCGCGTCTACAGCTTCCGCGGTGTAGCGATGGCCGGGTCGCTGCTGTTCGGGCTGTGGCACATCGCCTCCTCGCTCGGTCTGACCGAAGGAAACCGGGGCTTCAGCGCGATACTCGGCGGCGGTGTGGCAGGTCAGGTCATCGGCATTGCCTGCGCGGTGTTCGCTACCGCAGCCGCTGGGCTCGTCTTCACCTGGCTGCGTCGACGCAGCGGCAGCCTGCTCGCACCGATCGCGCTGCACTGGTCGCTCAACGGTGTAGCCGCACTGGCAGCGGCAGCGGTTTTCCACGCCGCGGCTTGATCACGCCAGCATTGCCCTGACCTGCTCCAGATCCGTTCGATGTCCAAGCAGGGTGACGATGTCGCCGGCGTGCAAGGCCACCGCTGCAGCGCCTGGCAACACCGAGTCGCCGCGCAGGATCGACACCACGATCACACCATCGGGAACTGCGTTGTCGCCGAGTTCTCGACCGACCGCAGTCGAGGTCTCGCCGACGCGCACATCGATCAGGTCGGCATTGGCGGACACTTTCCCGAAGCGTTCGACGTCGACCTGCACAGCCGTCCGATATCCGTGCACGATTTCGCGGACGCCGACGATGCCGCGGACCAACCGTTGGTCGTCGACCACCGTCAGCCATCGATGTCCGTCGGGCAGTGCGTCTACGGCGTCGGCGAGTGTTGCCGCCACCGCGACAGTCGGTGCGCTCGCATCCAGCCACCTACCGAGCGACGTGTCGCCCTTCCTCGTCTGGAGTTCCGTCGACAACACATCGGTGAATACGGCACCGACGAACCGCCCGTGTTCGTCGACGACGGGGGCGCCGGGTACCGACGCAGCCGACATGGAATCGAATGCTGCGGCGGCGCGTGTCGATTCGGACAGGACGAGACGAGGTTCGGTCAGCACCGACGCGACGGTGACGCCACCGAGTAGCGGCATGCCACGCTGCATTCGCGCGGCCTGTGCTTCGTCGCGATTCTGCAACTGTGCGCGGTAGATGGTGTCGCCGGAAGCGCGAACGATCAGGTAGGCGAGGCCGACCGCGATCATCGCAGGGGCCAAAATCGTTATACCTCCTGTCATTTCGGCGACCATCAGCATCACCGCAAGCGGGACGCGGGCGATGGCACCGAAGCAGGCCATCATCCCGACTATCACGAACGGTGCAGGACTGTCCGGTACAGCCGGCGCGATGGGTTCGAGCACTCGCCACACTGCTGCGCCGGTGAAGGCTCCGATCACCAACCCCGGCCCGAAGATGCCGCCGGAGCCGCCGGTCCCGATCGACAGCGATGTCGCGACGATCTTGGCGATCGGCAAAACGAGGATCAGCCAGAGTGGCATCGCGAGTAGATCGGTACGGTCGAGTCCCTGCTGCACCCAGCCATAGCCGCTACCGAGAATTTCGGGGATACCGAGTGCGAGCAGACCGACGAGAACCCCGCCGATCGCCGGCTTGATGATCGGGCTTCCCGGCAACCGATGGGTGACGCCGACCGTGAAGTAGAAGGTCCTCGCAAACAGCAGGCCGATGAAGCCCGCGAGGATTCCGATCAGTGCAAACCAAGCCAATTGCAGCGGTTCGTCGAACCGATAGTCGGAACCAGCGAAGCCGAACAACGGCTCGAAACCGAGGATCGCGCCGTAAACCGTGTAGCTCACGATCGACGTGAACAGTCCGGGGATGATGGCCTCGAACTCGAAATCGTCCTTGTAAACGATTGCACCGCAAAGCAAGGCACCGCCGAGTGGTGCGCCGAAGATCGCGCCGATACCGGATCCGATGCCGACCGCAACAGCGATACGGCCATCGCGCGGCGCCAGGTCGAGGGTGCGCGCAAGCAGCGATCCGAAGCCCGCCGAGATCTGCGCGGTCGGTCCTTCGCGGCCTGCAGAGCCGCCCGACCCGATCGTGATGGCGGACGCGACGAGTTTGACGAGCACAGCACGCATACGAATCATGCGGGGGTTCTTGTTGACCGCTTCGATCGCTGCGTCGGTTCCGTGTCCCTCCGCCTCCGGGGCGAGAGTGAAAACGATTATCCCGGAGAGCAATCCACCGAGTCCGACAACGAGCGGGATAGCCCACGGCCGCGAAAAGCCGCTGTCCCCCTTGTGGCCGCCCTCACCGCTCGGAGAAGGCGGGGTGTACCCGCCGAGGAACTCCAGAAAGAATTGGGTCGACTGAGTCAGTGCGACGAAGAAGACGACGGCACCCAGACCGGCAACGATGCCGATCACGGTGCCGAGGACCAACCACTTCTGTAGATAGCTCGCACGTCCGAGCCAACCGCCGGACTGTGTCGCCACGGATAGCAACCTGTGCCGCACCGCCTTCGGCGCGCGGAGATTCAGCGGACCGATCATGATGCACCCTAACCGGGAGCGAGAACTCCTGCGGCTGTTCCGACCCGGCCATACGCTGTCGCGAGCGATTCGACCGTGTCGTGGGCGTTGAGACCGCTCGGATTGGGAACGACCCATAGTTGCGCGCCGGCCAAGTCCTCGGCTTGACGGCCGACCGTCGCTTTACGTCGATCGAATGCGACGCGGTACGCGGTGATGCCTGCGATGGCGACGACCCGGACCTGATTGTCGGCCACCAACTTCTCCAAAGCTATTGGACCGCTTCGCAACTCGTCGGAGGTCAATTCGTCTGCCCGCGCCGTAGCCCGTGGGGCGAGGTTGCTGATTCCGACACCGCGGCGGATCACGTACTCGGCGTCCTCGGGCGACATTCCCTCGGACGGATCGATTGGACGTTCGATGATGCCTGCTCGAAACAACGCGGGCCAGAACCGATTGCCACGTCTGGCGAAATGCGCGCCCGTAGCGGCGGTCCACAAACCGGGATTGATACCGACGAACAGCAGCTTGCACCCTGGGCCGATGAGGTCGGGAACGGTCGTGTCCCGGTAGCTCTCGAGTTCAGCCTTGGTGAAGCCCATGATTCGATCTAAGCGCGCGTCGACTCCGCATCGGTGGTTGGGTCCGATGCGGAGTCGGTGTTCGGTTGTTGTGCTCAGGCAGCCACGGGACTGGCTCGGCCGTGGGCGGGGATGGGTTGTCGGCGTGGGTCGATCCCGGCGGGTGGAATGAACCAGGGATGACGGTCGGTGCCCATCACCACATCCCAGTCGGTGTGATGCATCAGCCGATGATGGAACCGGCACAGCAGCACGAGGTTGTCGAGATCGGTGGGTCCACCGTCGACCCAATGGTGCACATGATGTGCGTCGCACCAGGATTCGGGTCGACCGCAGCCGGGGAAGGCGCACCCGTGATCGCGGGCAGCGACGACTTTGCGGAGCCGTTTCGACACCACCCGAGTGGTACGACCCCGGTCGACGGGGCAGCCGTCCTCGTCCAACACGATGGTGGTGCGCACGCAGTCGCAGGCAAGACGTCGGGTGGAGCGCACGGTCAGTGGACCCATCCACGGCATCCAGCCGGTCTCGGTGTTCTCGAACAACTGCCGGTAGGCAAGGCGGTCGGGTTGCGGCTGTTCCGGGTCGGACAGGTCAGCAGCATTCGGTGCGCATGTGTCGGTGTGGTGATCGATGAGGTCGGCGGCGTTGATGTGCACCGACAGGTGTGGACGGTCCCCACCTTCGGTGGGTCCGGTGGCGGAGTCGAGGTAGCGCCGCAGAATTTCGGCGAATGCGTCGGCGCGGCGTTGCGCGGCACTGCGGGTGTCTCGGTCTCCGGTGGCGGCGTTCGGGTGCGGTGCCGCTAGCGGGGAGAGGGCGGCGAGCAGCATTTCCGCGGTTTCGGCGTCGACGTCACCTTTGATCGCCATGCGACCGTTGAGGCTGGTGGAGGCGTAGAACTCGTTGCGGGCGACATCTTCGGCAGCAGAGGTGTGGTCGGTGTCGAAGATGTGCTCGAGTCGGGCGATGGCCCGACGGACGTCGCGGGTGTCGCCGCCGGCGGCGGTGTCGATCAGGTAGTCCCGCGAGGCGGCGGCAGCTTCTTCGGGCATGCCGGTCGGGGGACGTTCCAGGAACGAGATGATCAGGACGGCGTCGTCGCCGCTGATGCGGCCGGCGTGATAGGCGGCGGCGACGCCTGCGTCGGTGGTCAGGGCGGCGGCGAGTTTGGCGGTGCGGATCGCCGAGCGGAGTGAGGTGCTGGTGGTGAGGTTGTTGAGCCAGGCTGCGGCTCCGTTGGCGCCGCGTCCTTGCGGGATGGCGCGTTCGACAGCTTCGGTGAGCAGCCGAATTCGTATCGATTCCAAGGTGTGGATCGAGGCCGACAGTGCGGGGACAAGGTTTGCGAGTTCGGTGTCGGTGAATCGCCATGGCTCGATCGGGACGTGCCCGTCGATCGTGTCGAGTAGTTCCCCCAGCCCCATGACCCAATTTTAGTTAGAACACCCGTTCGAGTCCAGCAAAATCAGGAACTATTTCCCGGGCTCAGGGGCGTGTTTCAGACCGACGCCATCTCCCGCTCGAGCCGCGCGACGATGTCGCCGGCCGCATCTTCGGTGACCGCACGCCACCCGGTTCCAGCCCACAGATTCGGCACGTCCGCGTCACCGGCTGCAGCCGCCGCAGCTTTCATCGCCTTGGTCAGGTAGAGCACCTCCGGATAGGCCGCAGGTGCGATCACGGTGTTGGCGCGGGCGAACTCGTTGAGCAGACCGCGAGCCGGCCGACCGCTGAAGGCGCGGGTCACGATGGTCTCCGAATAGGTGCGGCTAAGCAGTGCTCTCCGATGGAAATCGGGCGTACCCGCTTCGGGGCAACAGAGAAATGCCGTGCCCAGTTGGGCCGCGACAGCTCCGAGTCGTAACACCGACATCACTGCGGCACCGTCCATTACTCCGCCCGCGCCGATCAGCGGAACGTCTACCGCAGCGCGCACGTCGGTGAGAAGTGTTGCGAGACTTGATGCTGCACCGCCATACGGGTCGGCGGCGTTGTCCGTGAACAGACTTCGATGCCCGCCTGCCTCGATGCCTTGCACCACAAGCAGATCGGCACCGTCTGTAACTGCTGAAACAGCATCGGGAACCGAGGTAACCGTGACGGCGATGGACGCACCGGTGGCGCGACGGACCCGCTCGGAGAGCTCGCGACCAGGCAGACCGAAGGTGAAGCTCACGATGGCCGGGTGGCGTCGAGCGATCAGGTCGATCTTCGTCTCGAGGTAGTCGTCGTTCCACCCCGGTTGGCCTACCTCGACTCCAAGACGCTCGGCGAACGGCGCGATGGCTCGCCGATAGGCCTGCAGGCCAGCAGCATCGGCGCTCGGCGTCGACGGCAGAAAAACATTCACGCCGTAGGGCTGCGACGTCCGACGTTCGACCTCGTCGAGTGCGGTGTCGAGGGCTTCGGGCGTGGTGGACCCGGCGGCGAGGAAGCCGAGTCCACCCGCTTCACCGACTGCGGCTGCCAGGGCGGCGGTCGACGGTCCACCCGCCATCGGAGCGCCGAAGATCGGTAGCCGACATCGAAGTTCGAAGCCCATAGCCGTCTCCTGAAAGAGGTCGGAATGCTGACTACAGCAATCGTCGCACGGCGGTGCGGCAGCCTCAGCTTCGCTCTGTCTTCCGCACAGGGATGCACAGGGTAAGGACGATCGCGGCAATCGCGGCTGCGATCGAGATGCCGAATGCGGTCTGGAAACCCTCGCGCGATGGCAGGAGATGTCCGCCAAGCGAGACCGTCATGTGTGCGAGGACGACGCTCATCACAGCTGCCGACGTCGACGTTCCGACCGAGCGCATCAGCGCGTTCAATCCGTTTGCCGCAGCGGTTTCGCTGATAGGTACCGCACCCATGATCAGTGCAGGCATTGCGGCATAGGCCAATCCGACGCCAGCGGAGATGATCATTCCGGCGACGACGATCTCCCACACACTGTTCATCAGTACAAAAGCACTTACGTAGCCGATGCCGATGATCGACGAGCCGAGCGCAAGCGTGAATTTCGGTCCGCGACGGGCAGACAGTCGCGCCGAGACGGGCGACAACAGCATCATCACAAAACCGCCTGGTGCCATGGCCAATCCGGCCGCGACCATCGATTGACCCAATCCGTAGCCTGTCGCTTCGGGCGCCATCAACAACTGCGGAAACGTCAAAGACGTTCCGTACAAAGCGAACCCAACCGCAATGGATGCGCCGTTGGTGAACAGAACACGGGGGCGCGACGACACCCGAAGGTCGACGAGCGGGGCTCGTGTCCGCAATTCGTATGCGCCCCAGAGCAGAAACACGATCACCGATCCTGCGAACAGCCCGAGGATCGTGCCGCTCCCCCAACCCCAGTCCCCGCCCTTGGTGATGGCGAGCAACAGCGACGTCAGCGCGATCGACAGCCCGATCGCTCCGACGAAGTCGAATCGTGCAGGTGTGCGGATCGGCGACTCCGGCACGAACACGAAAACCAATATTGCGCAGACGATTCCGAGTGCGGCGGAGGTCACGAACAGCACGTGCCAGTTGGAGTGTTGGGCGATCAGGGCAGCAACCGGCAGCCCGATCGCGCCACCGACCCCGAGCGTTGCGCTCATGATCGCCATGGCCGAACCGACACGCTCAGCGGGCAATTCGTCGCGCATGATGCTGATACCGAGCGGAATCGCGCCGACGGCCGCACCCTGCAGCGCACGGCCGATCACCACCGGCAGCAGTGACGAGAACGCCGCGCACAGCACCGATCCGACGATCAGTGCAAGCAGGCTGACGATGAGGATGCGGCGTTTGCCGAACATGTCACCGAGTCGTCCGCTGATCGGTGTGACGACGGCGCCCGCGAGAAGTGTTGCGGTAATCACCCACGATGCGTTGGACGCAGAGGTATCGAGCAGCGTCGGCAGCGACGGGATGATCGGGATGACCAACGTCTGCATCAGCGACACGACGACGCCGACCGTTCCGAGTACCGCGATCAGCACCGACGTCGACGCGACCGGCGCTGCCGCTTCGGGGTCACCAGATTTGGGTGTCGTTGATATTGCCACGAATGTGCACGGTACACATCGTGTGTATGGTGCACAATTTAGTTATGCCCGAGACTGCGCCCGCTCTACAGACTGCCGCCGAGGACCTCGTCGCACTCACCCGACTCGAATACGAACTGACACTGTTCTCGCGGCACTACCTCGCCTCGGCGAAATACCGGCCCAACCAGCAGCTCGACCGTTCCGCGTACCTGATTCTGGTGCGCTTGGAACTAGACAGCCCGCTAAGCCTCAAAGAGCTCGCGGAGGCGTTCCGGCTCGACATCTCGACGATCAATCGCCAGGTCGGTGCCATGCGGAAACAAGGCCTGGTCGAACGGGTAGCCGATCCCGACGGGGGCATCGCACGAAAGGTTCGTGCGACGGCGAAGGGTTTGGAGATGCTTGTTGCAGACCGCACGCACAGCCGCAGCGGAGTCATCAAGGTTCTTGCCGAATGGCAGGACGACGACATCGAGAAGATGGCCTCGTTGATCGCCAAATTCAACGAATCGATCGAGAATCTGGAAGGTAACCCCTGGCCGCGGCCCGCGGGCTGACTCTGCTCGTCCGGCGTCACCATCCGAGCCCGTTTACGCTCGTAACGTGACGTCGACCGTTTCTCGCCGCTTGCTCGGCGCGCCGATTCTTGCAGCACTGCTGCTTGCGCTCGGCTGCTCGGCGCCGAATACCACGGTCGAGGGTCCAGCTGTTCCGTTCCAGATGGCAGCTCCGAGCCTGCGACTGACAGCACTCGGCGACTCGATTGCTGCCGCGACCAACTGCGACGACTGCGAGTCGTTCGTTGCACTGTTCGGCGTTCGCATCGCTGCTGATCGACAACGTCCAGTCGACGTTGCAAATCTTGGTGTTCCAGGCTGGACCAGCGATGACCTCCTCGACTCCCTCGACGTCGACAGCGACGACGCAGAGACGGTTCGAGATTCGGACGTCGTCACAATCACCATCGGGGCCAACGACTTCTACTCCGACCTCGACACTTACTTCGACGGCGACTGTGGCGGCGACGATCAACTCGAGTGCTTCGATCCTGGACTCGACCGGCTACAGACGACGCTCGACACCGTCCTGCGTCGGGTTGCCGAATTGCGGGACGGTCGACTCACCGACGTCTTCGTCACCGGCTATTGGGATGTCTTTCCCGACGGTGACGTCGCAGAGGCGCTGTACGGTCCGCAATTTCTCGTAGATTCTGCGGCGCTCACTCGACGCGCGAACGATGTCATCGCCGCGGCCGCCACCAGAGGTCATGCCACCTACGTCGACCTGTTCGACGTCTTCAAGGGTCGGACCGGGTCGGACGATCCAACCGATCTGCTTGCCGATGACGGCGACCACCCCAACCAGGCAGGCCATCGGCTGATTGCCGATGCGCTCGCCGCTGCTGCGGAGACCGCCTCTTAGCTAGCTCGGCTGGTCGGCGACCTTGATGTCGAACTTGACGTTGTCGTCGTCGTCGACCGAGGTAACCGTGACCGTTACGTCGTAGGTTTCGCCTCGCCCCGTCAGTTGACAGGTGAGAGTCGCACCCACCTCAGCCTTCAGATCATCGGGGCAGGTGACCTCGTCCGGCGCCTCACCGACCTCAGCCTCCAGTTCAGTACTGATCTGCTTGGCCAGATCGTCCTTGTCGACCTTGGCGGTTCCGACGGAAACGGAACATCCAGCAGAGACGAGTGCTGCCGAAGCGAGCGCCGCAAGGACTGCCGAAGCGGTGCGGAGTGTCATCATGATCGTTCCTCACGGATGCAGACTGGCAGGTCATTTGCTGCGAAGCTACTCCCAGCCGGAGGATTTGGAGGCAGTTCAGGCGCTTCGAACCTCGTGCGCACTTTGCGAGGGCGGGCCCTCCGAAAAGACTCACGAGGCGCGGAGCGCCCTTCTAGGCTGGCCACGGGGGCCGACGAGCATTGGGAGCAATCGATGGCCGACTGGGATGGTGCGGGGTACGCGCACATCAGCTCGCTGCAACGCACGATGGCGGAGTATTCACTTGCAGCAGTGCAGGTTCGAGGTGACGAACGTGTTCTCGACGTCGGCTGCGGCGACGGCTTCGTCACACGGTCGATCGCTGCACGACTACCGCACGGATCCGTGCTCGGCGTCGACCCGTCGCCTCGGATGATCGCAACCGCACAACTGGCGCAAGAACCGACAAATGTCGGGTTCGAGGTTGCCGACGTGACGTCGATGACGTTCGACGACGAGTTCGACGTCGTCGTCTCGTTCAACGCCCTGCACTGGGTACGCGCGCAAACGGCGGCGTACGGCAACATCGCGCGCGCCCTGCGGGCCGGCGGTCGTGTACTGGTCCAATTCGTCTGCGCCAGCGAACGTCCCAGTGTCGAGCAGGTCGCCATGGACGTCGCTGCAGACCAGCGCTGGGCGGGCGCATTCACCGACTTCGTCCCGCCGTTCGTTCATGTAGAGGTCGACGAATTCACAGCAACGGTGACGGCCGCCGGGCTCGACGTCGTCGACGTCACCGTTGCCGACCGGGAATGGGACTTCGGGTCCCGCGACGCGTTTGTGGGCTGGTGCACTGTCGGCTTCGCCGACTGGACGGCACGACTCGACCCCGCCGATGTTCCAGCCTTCGTCGACGCTGTCGTCGACCGCTACGAGGCGGTTGTCGGCCGACCAGGTTTGTTCCGCTTTCTGCAGCTTCGTGCGGAGTTGTCGGTCGTATGACAGACACCATGCGGGCCGTCGTCCTCGATGCACCCGGACCGCCCGAGGCGCTCCAGCTGCGCGCGTTGCCAATTCCCAAGGCTCGCCCAGGCCAGGTCCTGATCCAGGTGAAAGCGTTCGGGCTCAACCGATCCGAGCTACATACCAGGCTCGGTCTTGCCGATGGCGTCACCTTTCCAAGGGTGCTCGGCATCGAGGCGGTCGGTGTTGTCGCAGCGTCCCCCGGTGGCGAGTTCACAGTTGGCCAGCAGGTCGCAGCGATGATGGGCGGCATGGGCCGTACATACGACGGCGGCTATGCGGAGTACACCAGTGTGCCTGCAGCCCAGGTTATTCCATTCGAGAGCGGGTTGGACTGGGCGACACTCGGCGCCGTCCCCGAAATGCTCCAGACGTCCAACGGGTCGCTCACCATCGGTCTCGACGCGCAAACGGGCCAATCGATTCTGATCCGCGGCGGCACATCGTCCGTCGGCATGACAACCGCGATTCTCGCCAAACAGCTTGGCATGAAGGTCCTTTCGACCACCCGCAACCCGAACAAAGTCGACGCATTGAAACGCATCGGCGTCGACCACGTCATCATCGACCACGGTGACATCGCCACCGAGGTACGCGCAATCGTCGACGGCGGCGTCGACAAAGCTCTCGAACTGATCGGCACACCGACGCTGCCGGATACATTGCGCGCAACACGAGTCCACGGCGTGGTCTGCTTCACCGGCATGCTGTCCAACGAGTGGACGGTCGACGAGTTCTATCCCATCGACTACCTACCCCGCGGCGTCCGACTGTCCGCGTACGGCGGCGATGCCAGTGACCTGTCCGCCGAAGTCCTGCAGGGTTTTCTCGACGCCGTCGGAGCCGGTAAAGCGACAGTCCCCGTGCACCGGGTCTTCACGATCGACCAGATCCAGGAAGCCCACGCGTATATGGAATCGGGCAACGCGGCAGGCAAGTTGGTTGTGACGACCGCCGAGTAGTCGCGGTCCGGTCTCGATGACGCAGGCGCGAGCGTGTCTGCGCGACAGCGATGCCGCGCACGGGCTAGCTTCGGGGCTTCGCGTCGCCGAGGAGTCCTGATGGGAATACGGATCGAAGTACGCGCCGGACCCCTTCGGTGGTCACGGCCGCTCCGGATTCCGCGTGCCCAAATCAACGCGCTGAACCTCATCGGCGCACTGCTCTACCTCGCAACACTGGCCGGACTGTGGGTCGGGCTCGCATTGGCCGTGCTCTACGAATGGCGTTATGCGGTCGCCCTCTTCCTGGCAATCGGTGCCGTCCTGTCGGCAGGTCTCTGGGTACTCGGTCGGCGGGCATGGGCGCAGTGGGGACCGGTTCCACCACGGACACCAGCCAAGCGCCAGCGCACACATCGGATCCGTGCGACAGTTCCCTGATGAAGGGAAGCGTCGCGGTAATCGGGGCGGGACCTGGCGGACTCGTCGCGGCGCGATGGCTGTTGTCGCAGGGATTCGAACCGACAATTTTCGAGCAGGGCCCGATGCTGGGCGGGCAATGGACGGGGCTGTCCGGCCGAAGCGGTGTGTGGCCGACCATGCATACCAACACCAGTCGCATCTTGACGGCATTCAGCGATCTCGAGAACACGGCCACCGTCTCGCATCCATCGGCCGGTGACATTCTCGACTACCTGAATCGCTACGCCGACAAATTCGACCTGGCCGCCCGAATTCGGTTGCACACCAAAGTCGACCGCCTGAGTCGTGCCGGCACGGGATGGCTCGTCGATCACTCCGGTGGCACCGAAACATTCGATCGGGTTGTGGTGGCCAGTGGCAGATTTCACTCGCCCGCCATCCCGCCCGTGCCGGGCCTCGGGACGTTCTCCGGTTCGGAAGGAGTGTCGTCGACCTACGACTACAAGGATCCCGGACGCTACCGCGGCAAACGAGTGCTCGTGGCGGGTTGTGCGGTCAGCGCTCTGGAGATCGCTGCCGACCTAGCTCTGCTCGGCGCCGAAGTTGTTCTCACCCAACGGCGTCAGAGATACGTGCTCCCGAAGTTTGCCGCCGGTGTTCCGTCCGACCACCGGATCTTCACGCGCTACGGCGTGCTGGCGAGCGAAATACTCGCGCCCGCGGAGATAGATCGGCAATTGAAAGAGATCGTCGTCGAGGCCGGCGGCAGCCCAGAGCAATACGGCGCGCCCGCACCCAATCCCTCGCTTTTCGCGGCAGGGGTCACCCTGAGCCAGCACTACCTTCCCCTCGTCGCAGAAGGTCGAATTGCAGTGCAGCCCTGGATGGACTCGGTCGCTGGTAGCACGGTCACCTTCGCGGGAGGTCGTTCCGCGGACTTCGACGGAATCGTGTTCGGCACCGGATTCGACCTGAACCTGCCGTTTCTGAGCGACGAGATCCGCGCGATACTCGACGTGGACGAGGTCCATCTCGACGCTGACCGCTACACCTTCCACCCCGATCTTCCCTGCCTCGCTTTTATGGGCATGTGGGACCAGTCGGGCGGCTACTTCGTTCCACTGGAACTGCAAGCAAGATGGATCGCCTATACCTGGGGCGGGGCGGTTGCGGCCGTGAACGAAAGCGCGCAGCGGGTGGCTATCGAGACCTACCGGGCTCGACGCGGACTGTCGCAAAAAACGCGGATGAATTTGGCGGCCCTAGCTTTTGCCCGCGCCGCGGGTGTGGAGCCGCACCTGGAGAACTGGCCGCAACTACGTCGAGCACTGCTGTTCGGCCCGCTGGCACCGAGTTGCTTCCGACTCGAAGGAACCGACGCTCTCCCCGACGCCCCGGAACGGTTCGCTCGCGAGGCCGCGGAGTTCGGTGCGATCACGTCGAACGATCTGACCGAACGAGAACAGAACTACTGGTCACTGGTCGAAAACGAGTAGCGCACTACTCGCTACATACCGCGATCTCGCTTGCAACAATTGACGGCACGATCCTCGAAGGTTGGAGGCGCCATGTCGTCGAATTCACGTGGCTGGTTGTTCGCCGTTGTGTTCATCCTGCTGACACTTTCCGGAGCGGCAGGATGTTCTCGTGACAAAGAACCCTCGATCCCGACACCCGATCAGACGCCGAGTTCGATCGGTCTGAGCGCCCCCGACATCGACGGCACTGCGGCCGAATACCTGACACTCCCAATGACTTTGACCAACAACAGCGAGTCCACGTGCGCGCTCCCCGACATCACGGACGGCTCGGTCCACATCCTTTCGCTCGAGCGGGACGGCACACGAATCACCCCGACCTTCGACTACGCCTTCTACGGTGACTCGTTCGATGAGATCCTGCGCGCGTCGCTACGCACCGTTGCGCCCGGGGACAACCTCCCCGTGGAGCTTTCCGTCGTCCCGACTGGACGGCCCGACGAATCGGCACTCAGCGTCAACACCCCGATGCCGACGGGAGACGCTATCGCGGCGCGTTATCTATTGCACGGCGACGGTGACTATGCAGTTGCCCTTCAGTACACAAGCCCTACTGTGCGAGGCGCTGACCCACCCACGTGTGTCGGATCGAGTTCTGTTGTCATTGCGCACATTCGCATCGGCGGCGAGAGCGGGGGTGTCGGCTGGCTCCCGGTTGGTGTGGGAATCGCACTCGGCGCTGTCGTCCTCGCGGTTGTCTTTGTCGCCGTGGATATTTCGAAGTGGATCCCCCGGCGCACACTCAGGTTCGTCGGCACAGTCGCTGCCACCGTCGCTGTTATCGCTGGTGTGGGGGTTCGCTCCGCCGTCGCAGACGTGGAAATCGCCGCGCCCGTGTCCCAGTTCGACAAGTTTCAACAGGAGTACACGAAATGCGTCGACCATTTCCGCACGCCGGGAAACGATCCCGCATCCGTTCTCGAAGCAATCGAACGCGACGGTGTCCTGGTTTTGGTCAAGAAGTCGAAAGTCAATAACGCGACGAACCATCCAGGCATCGACATCCAAGTGGATTGGAACCCTGATCAGACAGCACCTCTGTCCGGCGGTATTCCGTCGGAAAAATGCGCTGAGCTGTACCACGAACTTGTCCACGCCAGCGACTATGCCCGTGGTTCCGGTGGCGAATCGTTCTGCGGCGACACCGGGGTTCGCATCCTGGAGGTGCGCGGCACCCGGGCCGAAAACGATTACCGCGCAGCCCAAAAGCCGCCGCTTCCGCTGCGGCAAACGCACGGCGAGAAAGACGCTGCGGGCAATTTTATCCCCCTACCGACCCTCGCCGACTGCGACAACGACATGCAGAAGAAGGCGCGCGAGGCAGGCAAATGCAAAGGAGTCCCGCCCGGTGGGTGCAGCGACAACGATGCCAATCCGCTGCCCGGTGAAGATACCGGCGCTGGCGGCTCCGGCAATTCGAGCGGGCCCGGCGGAACACCTTCCGGTGGTGGTGGAGCACCTGGTGGTGGCGGACCTCCTGGTGGCGGTGCACCTCCTGGTGGCGGCGCATCTCCCCCCGGCGCAGGTGCGCCTCCTGGTGGATCCGGCGGAGCGCCAGGCGATTCCGGCGACAGCTCGAGCGACAGTGCCGGCGGACCTGGCCTACCCAACAGTGACGGCGACCGAACGCCGCCGAGCGACAGCAACAGCGTCAACGACAGCGCAGGCGGGCCGGGCCGACCGTCCGGTGGTGCATTCGGTGAACCCCATCTTCTGACCTTCGACGGCTACGGGTACGACTTCCAAGCCGCCGGCGAGTTCGTGCTGTCGAAGACGGACGCGGTCGAGGTGCAGGTGCGGTTCTCGCCGCGCTACGCATCGACGACGGTGTCGGTTGCAACGGCCGTCGCGGTGCGGTTCGGAGCCGAGACAATCGAATTCGCGTTGGACAACAAGAATGGCATCGCAGTCCGTCGCAACGGCGAACCGACAACGTGGCAGAACGGTACCGCCGACCTGACCGACGGCGCGACGGTGCAACGCGGACGGTTGATGTACAGCCCCCCGTATGCCATGGATGGCTACACCGTCCGTGCGCCGGGAAAATTTGCGCTATGGGTCGACACGTACGGACCGTCCTTGTCGGTATACGTCGGACTTGCTGCAGAACAACAAGACTCGGTCGGATTGCTCGGCACACGCGACGGCACGAAGGGCAACGACCTGGTTGCGAGCGACGGGTCGTCGATCGAGTCTCCAGCAGGCGGAGCACCGGAATTCGACGCCGTCTACGGCGACTACGCCGACAGTTGGCGGATCACCGACGACACCTCACTGTTCACCTACGCAGACGGTCAGAACACGAAGACGTTCACCGACAAAGACTTTCCCGAGCATCCGGCCGTGTTGACCGATTACACGGAGGACCGGAGAGCCAATGCGAAGGCGGTGTGCACAGGCCTCGGCATTCGGGATCGGTTTGCGAACGAAGCCTGCGCCCTGGATCTGTTGGTCACGGGCCAACCCGCGATCGCGCTGGCCGCCACCGAGACAGAAGCTGTCATCGTCAACGCTGGGCAAGCGAGCGGCACGTCGGTCGCTGAAGGGACACTGTCGGTCGACAAGCCCGGCGCCGAAGCAATATTGACGTTCGACGGCAAGGTAGGCCAGAAGATCTTCGTCGATGCCTCGTCTGATCTGCCCGAGCAATGTGGTGTGCTGAAACTGAGGGATCCCGGCGGTACCCAGATCAACAGCGGCTGCATCATTGCCGGCAAAGGCTCGATCGATGTCACCGAATTGCCTGTCGCAGGCCAGTATTCGATCGTTGTCAGCCCTGCCGCCGGCGCGACTGGGAAGACGCAGATCAAGGTCATCACGGCCCTCGACCAGAATGCGCAATTCTCGATAGACGGAGCAGCAGCGACGGCATCCGTCAGCCGAGCCGGTGCGATCGCAGAAGTTGCCTTCGACGCACGTGCCGGGCAAAAGGTTTTCGTAGATGTACCGAACTCCGATCTGGCGGATCAGTGTGGCGTCATCAGCCTGCGTGGCCCCGACGGCAACGCTCTAGCTAGTGGTTGCATCATTTCGGGAACAGGATTCATCGACGCGACGCGCCTGCCCACCGACGGCCGCTACAGCGTCGTCGTCGATCCGGAGGACGCTCGAACAGGTTCCGCCACAATCGAAGTCACAAGCGCGATCGACTCGACATCGCCGATCTCTGTCGATGGCAATTCAGCGACCGTAAAGATCGGCCAACCCGGCGCCGTCGCCACACTGACCTTCGACGGGAAGCCCGGGCAGAAGGTGTTCATCGACGTTCCGCAGTCGAATCTCGCCGACCAGTGCGGCGTTGCATCTCTGCGGGGTCCGGACGGAAACTCGCTGAGCAACGGCTGCATCATCGGTGGGAATGGATTCATCGACGGCACAACACTTCCGGCCGGCGGACGCTACACGATCGTCATCGACCCGGAGGTCCGCAATGTTGGCAACGCGGCGGTGAAGCTGACCAGCGCCACCGACCAGAATGCACCGTTGTCCATCGGTAGCGAGGCGACATCGAGGATCGGTCAAGCAGGTGCGGTGTCGACCTTCACATTCACCGGCTCGGCAGGTCAGCGCGTCGCTGTCGAAGCGAAAAACTCCGATCTACCGGATCAATGCGAGGTTCTGATTCTCCGCGGACCGGACGGCAGCCGCCTCGCGGGCGGATGCATCATCAACGGAGAAGGCGCAATCGACACGACAGCCTTGCCAACGTCCGGGCCATACACACTGGTCATCGATCCGACGCGGGATGGCCTCGGGACAAGCACAATTCGGCTCGTCGGTCGGTAGCTACACCGTCGCGACGCCCTTGATACCGCCGAAGAATGCCTCCGATTCGATCAGGCCTTCGTCACTGGGTGCTTCGTGCGATCCGAAGACACGCTCTTCCTGTTTGCGGCGCAGGTCCATGTGCGCTTCCGCCGGAATGTCGTAGCCGTACAGCTTCTGCGCCTCGCGTGGCGTCATCGTCACCTCCGACACCGCGGGTATCCCCAACACTGCCGGCATCATGATCGGCGCAGTCCCAGGAACCAGCCACGACCAGACCGCATCGTAGAGATGCATGTTGCTGTTCACAGCTGTCATCAGCGCACGCATCGCGGTCTGAACAACCTTGTCTTCGACAGCCGACTGCTGGATGCCGAACATTTGGCGCATGTATTGCGGGTACGTCGAAATCGTTGCCGACGCAACGAATCGACCGATCAGGCTCATGATCGGTCCGGTGATATCGGGCAGGTCCTGCGGCATAGCCAGCTCGGGGTGCAAGATCATTCGGGTCATCGACTGGGCGAGCGCGGATGCTGCCAAACGGGGTCGCCAGGATTCGAAGAACTCGATCACAGCTTCGCGGCTGCGCGGAACATCGTCGGGGTTGATCGTCTGGCATTCCGCAGCGATGGCGCACTCCGCCCAATACTGCGTCTCTTCCTCCTCGGTCAGCTTGCCTGGACCGAAAATCTCGTAGCAGTAGAGGATCGAATGCCACGCAGTCATGTGAATCCACAGCTGCGATTCGGGCGAGTTGGAGTCGTATCGGCTGCCCGTAACAGGGTCTATACCGATACCCTTCGAGTGAACCTTGACGAGGATGTCGGAGGCCTTTGTCGCGCTGGCCGTTTCACCGACAGCCACCAGAGCGAAGTACCGCATCGTCCGTTCATAGCGGGTGCGGGTACGCGCTCGGACACCGCCCGACGCTTCGACGGACGCATTCAGGTTCGGGTCGAGCTGCTCGATCGTCACAGCCCGCATAAAACCCATCAGGGCCGAACTGGGGTAGGTCCACACTTTCCAGGTCATCGACCCGGGACCGAAGAAGCCGTAGTCCGCGGCTGGTTCGTACTTCTTCTTGATCAGGTCGAGGCGAACATCGCCGACCTTGCCGAGCTTGTCGATCGCGGTGAAGACGGTGTTGATGTCAAGAAGAGCAGCCATGGGACGACTCCTAGGAGTGTACAAAAGGACGGCTTTGTCCTCTATTGGAGCGTACGCACCTGTCGCCGAAACGAGGGCTGAATTCGGTCAGCGAGAGCCGGGCGAATCCCGCCGCTCATCGAAGTACGCAGCGAGGTTGGCCAGCGAGGACTCCATGCCTTCCTTGTGATCTTCCGCCGAAATACCGACCGGCACATCGTCTGCGCGCATATCGACGCATGTACCGTCGGCAACCGTCGAGACCGACCACGTCATTGTCATAGTCCCGTCGAACGACGGATCGTCCGACGCGAAGTCGACAGCCGAAACGACACGATCGTCGGGTGAAATCTCGATGAAGCGCCCCTCGACGACGTCGGAGTCTTCGTCGGTCTTTCCGCCACCGTCAGGAACTGCGTCGTAGGTCAGGATCATCCGGTACGTGCCACCGGGCCGGGGCTCGAAATGTTCGAATCGGCCTGTCATGCCTTGGGGCGGAAGCCATTCGACGAGTGCGGTCGGGTCGACCAGCGCCGCGTACACGCGAGAGAGTGGAGCATCGACTACGCGTGACGCTTCGTCGGTTCGTCCCATTCCGCCACTCTATTGCGCATGGCAAAGGGCCGACGCCAATCGGCGCCGACCCTTCACGATCCTCTCGGGTGTTCTAGTGCACGCTCGCGGCCGCACCTTCCTGCTTGGGCGGAAGCAGCAACGACAGCGCGACGACGATCACGCCGAGCACAGCGCCGGCAATGAACGCCCATTGCAGGCCGCCGACGAATGCTGCATCGGCCTCCGAGCCACGTTCGACGAGAGCACTCGACCGATTCTCGAGAATGACGATCAGGGCCGCGGTGCCGACCGCTCCCGCGACCTGCTGCAACGTACCGAGTAGCGAACTGCCGTGCGAGTAGAGCTCCGGTGTCAGATCGCCGAGACCGAGTGTGAAGACCGGCGTGAAGATCGCCGCCAGACTCACCATCAGAATCACGTGGACAACCAGGATCAGCGCGTACGGAGTATCCGCTTGGATCCGGCTCAGCGCACCGAGTGCAGCAACCATGACGATCGCACCCGGAATAACCAGGACGCGTGCGCCTTTCAGGTCGTAGATCCGGCCGACACGCGGACCGAGCAGTCCCATCGCGATACCACCCGGCATAACAAGCAAACCGGTCTGCACAGCGGACAGACCGCGGATGTCCTGCAGATACAGCGGGAGCAGGATCATCGAACCGAGGAATGCCATAAATGCGATCGACATCAGGACCAGCGTGACGGCGTAGTTCCGGTGCTTCAACGTCCGCAGATCGAGCAACGGACTCCCCGACGACTGCAACCGCAGCTGGTACGCGACGAACGCTGCGACGAAAACCACGCCGATGCCGATGATCACGCCGAGCTGGCCGCCGCTGCGCGCACCGATCTCACTGAGTCCGTACACGAGCGCAGAGAACCCGATACCTGCCAACGCGACACTCGTCCAGGACACCGGACCGACCTTCGTCTCACCGACATTCTTCAGGTGACGCAATCCGAACACCGTCACTCCGGCCGCAACGGGCAGCACGAAGGCGAAGATCAGACGCCACGACCCGAGCTGCAGGATCAGGCCCGAAATTGCGGGACCGAGTGCCGGTGCGACCGAGATAGCGAGCGTCACTTGGCCCATGACCCGACCGCGATCTTTTTCGGCAACAACCTGCATCAAGGTCGTCATCAGCAGCGGCATCATCACCGCGGTGCCTGCGGCTTGAATACCGCGCGCCGCGAGCAGCACCTCGAACGTCGGAGCCAACCCGGCGATTGCGGTACCTGTTCCGAACACCACCATCGCGACCGTGAACGCGGTGCGAGTCGTGACGCGCTGCAGAAACCAGCCGGTGATCGGGATGACGGCTGCCATGGTCAGCATAAATATCGACGACAACCACTGTGCGGTACGAGCGGTGACCTCGAAGTCGACCATCAGGCTCGGCATCGCGTTGATCATGATCGTCTCGTTGAGAATCACCACGAACGTCGCCGCGACGAGCAGCTTGATGATCAGCGGCGTCTTTCCGGTGGTCTTCTCGGCGGATTCTTCGAAATCGGCTGGATCGACTACATCGGTGGCGACAGTCATAGGACCCCCTCGGATCGGTGTTCGGTGCAGCCCTTGTGACCACCCGCTTATAGATACGTCGAACGCGGTGTAGACGATTCGACACGAGACGGGCAAAAATATCGAACGAATTTTGCCGGGGCCGAGGGATAACGCCGAGCTGGGTGAGCAGCCTCACAGAATCAGGGGGCGATCTCCCCGCCGAACGTCAGTCCGTACTTCTCCAGAAGTGGACCGGTTTGGGCCATGTCGACGTCGCACTGCGCGGCGGCCGCGAGCCTGTCGAGTTCCTCGTCTGTTACGCCGAGGTCGATCTTGCGGAAGAAGTCTTCGAGACCACCTGGCGTAATCAGTTCGAGGACACGGGTGGGTTTATCGCTCGGGTTCCAGAAGGTGTGCCACTCACCGCGTGGCTCGAGGATCAAGTCGCCAGGTTCGGCAAACACCTCGACTCCGTCGAAGATCGCTCCGAGCTTGCCTTCTGACGCATTCGAGACAACGAAACACGCACTCAGGAAGGTAAGCCGATTCGCGGCGGGCATGCGCGGGGTTCGATCCGCTGAGCTGGCGCACTCGTAGAGTCGGCGCAATGGACAACGACCGCGTCGGACGCAGCTACTCCGCCATCGCCGACACCTACATCCGCCTGTTCGGTGAGATCGGCGCAACCGATCCCGACGACCTCGAGTTCATCGAACGACACCTCGGCACGTGCGCCGGGGTCGTGTTGGACGCCGGCTGCGGTCCAGGCCATCTCACCGGATTTCTGGCCGACCTCGGTCGCGATGTTCGGGGTATCGACCTGGTACCCGAGTTCATCGACAATGCCCGATCGAATCGGCCGGATGTCACGTTCGACGTCTGCTCGATGCTCGATCTGGATGTACCCGACCGATCGCTCGGGGGAATTCTCGCGTGGTACTCGCTGATCCACTGCGCCCCGGACGAATTGGCGACGCCCCTGAACCACTTTCGAAAGCTGCTGTCGGACAGCGGGACTCTTGTCGTCGGCTTCTTTCACGGCGACGCAGTCGAGCCTTTCGCGCACAAGGTGACTACCGCCTACCGCTGGCCGATCGACGAGATGTCCAAGGCTCTGGCTGCTGCGGGCTTCGACGAGATCGAACGAGTCCAGCGACCAGGCACCGATCCTGCTCGCACGCACGCCGCTCTCGCCGCGCGGGCGAACTAGGCGTCGCAGCCGCAAAGCCCGGAGCGAATGTGACAGTGGTACCGCTATTCGGGTCGAATGTCGCATTGGCTCCACGCTTTTGAGCATTTCTCGACTACAAGCCCCGCTTCAGCCCGACGTGGGCGGAACGATAGCCGAGCCTGGTGTAGAAGGCGCGCGCCCGTTCGCGGGCTTCGTCGGTAGTCACCTGCGCAAGCTGCGCCCCACGCGCACGCCCGTAGTCGTGTGCCCATTCGAGGATCGCGGTGCCGAGCCCTTTGGAACGTTCGGCCTCCGCAACTCGTAAACCCTCGACTTGTAGCCGGATGGAACCACCTCGGGAAAGCCCAGGAATGACGGTCAGTTGCATTGTGGCAACGATGCGATCGGAACCATCGCGGACAACCCCGAGATAGTTGGAGTTGTCGCGAGCAACCACGTCGTAGGCCGCCTCGTACCGTTCGAGCTCGACGCACTCGCGGTCGCGTCCGAACTGATCGTCGGACAGCAGCGCGGCGATTGCTTCGACGTCGTCGCGACTCGCACGCTCCAGCCTGAAGGTCCTGCCCGCGACCCGCAACAGTCCTCGAACAGAGGACCGCGCACTCGTCTGCAGGCGGTCGACCAACAGATCGAGCCATGCACCGACGTTGACTCGAGCTTCGGCGGTGTCCGGATAGCGACAGCGCAGATGCAGACCGGACTCGTCGAGGATGAACCACAGCATGACGCCGTCGGTGTGGATCATCGCGCTCACGTACTGCGCGTCGAGTCCGACGGAGTCGATTCGCACCGGCAGTCGCCGTAGGTCCAACCACGAAATCGCGAACATACCCGGAGCGACGGGCATGCCGCCCCATGGCGCGAGCACGTCTGCCAACGGCCATGAGCCAAGCTGCACAGCCTGTTTCACCGCAGCCGCAGCCGCGCGCGGCTCGGCGACCGCGGACTCGAGTACCGAGTTGGTGATGAACCAGCCAACCGAGTCGTGCCAGTTGTCGTCGTAGCGGCTATGCACAGGAAAGACTGCTCGCAGCGGGGTTCCCGCCAACTCGCGGGTCACCGCGGTCATCGCGACAACGGCGAGCGCAAGCGTCGAGACACCGTCTTCACGGGCCTGCGCGGCAAATGCCGCACCGTCGTCGAGATCGAAAACGTCGCGGACTTCGACACGCTCGCGCTGCGGCTCGGGTGCGCCGAGCGACAGCGGGAATCGTGGCATGACGCCGCCGCTGTCATCGATGATCTGCGCCCAGCGGTGCCGAACGTGATCCGGCGCT
Source organism: Antrihabitans stalagmiti (assembly GCF_016482825.1). Classification (GTDB taxonomy): domain Bacteria; phylum Actinomycetota; class Actinomycetes; order Mycobacteriales; family Mycobacteriaceae; genus Antrihabitans; species Antrihabitans stalagmiti. The sequence continues at coordinate 29,015 of NZ_JAEMNV010000013.1, forward strand.
GCAGACCGATCCAGCAGTAGTTGGGTGTGTTCGACAAAGGCCGGCGCACGCCCCGGCAAGGACGAGGCGCCTGATCCTCCAGCAGAGAGCAACGACAGCAGGTCGCGCGCGATCACCAACATGGACCACATGTCGACGTGGGCATGGTCGGCCCCGATCAAGATGGTCAGCCCGGCGGCGGTCTCCAACACGCACAATCGGTGTGAGGGCTGTTGGTACGGCGCGCACGCGGCATCGAGAACCTCTCGCACGGCGTCGTTGACGGCCTGACCCGGCAAGATCTGATGCTCGACCCAGGCGCCGGGAAGAATGTCGAGGTCGCGTAGCTCCGGCTTACCATCGGCGCCCGGCACAAATGCCGTTCGCAGCGTGCCATGACGGGCAATGACGGCCAGCCAGGCGTCGGCGATCGACTCGCGGCGAATCGGTTTCGGCAACCGAAACGACAATGCCATCCATGAGCCGGCACGCTCGCCGGCCCCCACATGAGCCCGCTGGTCGAAGGACACCGGAAGACGCTGGTCGAGGGCAGACGCAGTGACGTCGTAGCCCCACAGCCGTCCGAACGGCAGGCGCAGGTGCGTGACGTTGGTCAGCCGCATGGCAGTACCCTATCGCTCCGGTTAACCTCGATCAGCGCGGCCATTAGAGGAGACGCGGCCGGTCACGAAACAAGGAGCCTGATGCCAACTTTCGAGGTTCCCGGAGCCGAGCTCGCGGTCACTCTGAGCGACGAAGGTGGACACCCGGTTGTCCAACTGCATGGCCTCACCTCGAGCCGCGCACGCGATCGGGTGCTCAACCTCGATCTCGGTCGAGGGCTCAGCGGGACTCGACTACTGCGGTACGACGCACGCGGCCACGGCCGGTCGACAGGACGGAAGGTCCCCGAGGACTACCGATGGCCGAACCTCGCCGACGACCTCCTTCGGCTGCTGGATCGCTGGTTTCCAGGCGAACAGGTGCACGGAGTAGGTCCGTCGATGGGAACGGCGACCCTCTTGCACGCCGCTGCCCGTGAGCCGGACCGTTTCGCTGGGTTGACCCTGATGGTGCCTGCAACGGCGTGGGAAACCCGACCTGCGCAAGCTGCGAACTACCGCGTGGCCGCCGCGCTCATCGAGACCGAAGGTGTCGATGCGTTTCTCACCGCCGCACGCGCAATAGCGGCCCCGCCTGCCACGATCGGCGCGCCCGAAACCGTGCCCGACGTCCCCGACGCCCTGCTGCCGTCGTTGCTACGAGGCGCGGCACTGAGCGATCTACCTGCTCCTGACGACGTAGCGCGAATCGACGTTCCGACGACGATCCTGGCGTGGGTAGACGATCCTGGCCACCCGTTGTCGACGGCGGAAGCCCTTGCGGCACTGCTGCCTCAGGCAACTCTGACGATCGCGCACACACCGGCAGACGTCGATACCTGGCCAACCATCTTGCGCGAAGACGTCGCCCGCCGCGGCTGATCTGCCGTCAGCGCGGCAGATCCGCAGGGCCGATCGGCGCATGGGGATCTATCCGCGAATTGGGCGGCTCCGGCGCCGAAAACGCGATGCAGTCCAGCGGCCGGAGCGACTCCCAATACGAGCCGGACCTCGGCAGCGCACCGCTCAGCAGTTGCGTGCCGTGCCGCACGAGCCCATCGGGGCCCAAGATGCCCGAGAAGTTCCAGATGTTGTCCGGCTTGTTGTTCCACTTGATCCTGAAATCGATGACGTGCCGGTTGATTTCGCCATCTGTGATGGTTCCGTTCACAATGCCGCCGTCGTCGAATTTGACGCGTGCCGGCCCGCCAGGCACCAGCCCGGTCGAGGTGAAGGTGACCGTCCATCGATGGTCGATCCCGTCGCCTCTGGCGATGAACTCACCGTCGAACGCGTATTGGGTGCAATTGGCGCTGGGAGGCGCCGCCAGCGCGGACGGGGCGACAGTGAGCGTCGAGACTGCGGCTACAACAGCCACGGACAGCCGGACTTGCATCGACAGGTTCATCGCGGCACGTCTCCTGGACCGATCGGAGCATTGGGATCCACCCTCTTGCTTCCCAACTCCGGCGCAGTCGATGCGGTGCATTGCAGAGGACGCTCGGAATACCAGAGGGCCTCGTAGCCACCCTCCGCCTGCCGCCTCTGGTCACCACGAGTGACGAGGCCGTCGTCGCCGACGAAGCCGAGAAAGCGCCAATAGTTGTTGGGTTTGTCCTTCCACTTGATCGTGAATTCGATTTGTCGTCCGCTGATCGCTCCCCCGCTCACGGTCCCGTCGACGAAGCCGCCGTCGCTGAATCGCACCCGAGCGGGACCGCTCGGGAACTGCCCGGTCGAACTGAACGTCACTTCCCAGTCGATCGGGCCCGACGGATAGCCGCGAGCCCGAAACTCCCCATTGAAGGCGTATTGGGTGCAGTAGGAGCTCGGTGGCGCGGCCTGCGCGGGTTGGGCGACAACGAGCATCGACAACGGGGCAAGCACAGTCGCCGCAATGGAAATCCACGCTCTGACAGACCTACGAGACATTTCGGTCCCCTTCGCATCCTGAACTCGCCGATGTCTAGAGGATGCGGCAGCGTTTCAGGAGAAAACAGTGGTCAGAGGGGTGGCATCAGCCCACCCTCACGAATGTCGCGGTCGAACGCGGCTACGGTGGAGGGATGCCAGGTCGAGCAGCAACTGCGAACGTTGTCGAACTTTCCGATCTACTCGAATTCATCCGCCCACGTCACCGGATGGTGCTCACAACCTTCCGATCGGACGGAACATTGCAGAGTTCACCGGTCACAGGCGGCGTCGACGGCGAGGGTCGTATTGTCGTCGCGACTTATCCGCAACGAGCGAAATCCGTCAACATCCGCAGAACCAACAGCGCGAGTGTGGTCGTATTGTCCGACGACTTCGACGGGCCATACGTTCAGGTCGACGGGAGCGCCCAGGTCCTCGACCTGCCGGATGCGATGGAGCCGCTCGTCGAGTACTTCACGGTCATCGCGGGCGAGCATTCCAACTGGAACGAATATCGGCAGGCAATGACCGACCAGGGTAAATGCCTGCTCCGCATCACACCGCAGCGTTGGGGTCCAGTCGCAACAGGCGGTTTCCCAACTCGCTAGCACGCAACACTGGCTCGAATGGAATGCCTACGCGCCTGTGCTGGTTGACGAGATTCATGACAACCATTGGATTTATCGGGGCAGGAAACATCGGCGGCACAGTCGCACGACTCGCCGTGAAGGCGGGCTATGACGTGGTGGTCAGCAACAGTCGAGGGCCCGAAACACTAGCAAGTCTCGTAGCCGAACTCGGTGCGCGCGCACGCGCCGCAACTCCTGCCGGCGCCGCGAGCGGCGCGGACATCGTCGTTGTCACCATTCCGCTCAGGAACATCGATCAACTGCCGGTCGAGGACCTCGCAGGCAAAACGATTATCGACACGAACAACTACTACCCCGCTCGCGACGGACAGATTCCGCGACTCGACTCCGGCGAAGCCACTGTTTCCGAGCTCCTGCAAGAGTTGCTTCCATCCGCGCGAGTCGTCAAGGGATTCAACAACATCTACTTCGGTCACCTCGCAACCCTCGGCCGCCCGAACGCCGCCGCCGACCGATCGGCACTTCCGATCGCGGGAAACTCCGATGACGCGAAGACCGAGGTGACCGCGTTCCTGGACGCCATCGGCTACGACGCCGTCGACGCCGGACCCCTGGCAGAGGGCTGGCGCTACGAGGTCGACCGGCCAGCCTACGGTCTGCAGTACGCCGCGGAACCACAAGCGTTCCAAGGTGTCCCGGGTTTCTCGCTCGAAGCCGCGCGATCGGCCGGTGTCGACGAGGTAGCCGCGCTCGTGGCACAGGCTACTCGCTGACGTCGTCGAGGCATCAGACGTTGAAGCGGAACTCCACCACGTCGCCGTCGGACATGACGTAGTCCTTGCCCTCCATGCGAACCTTGCCCGCCGCCTTGGCCTTTGCCATGGACCCGGCTTCGATGAGGTCGTCGTACGCCACGATTTCGGCCTTGATGAAGCCGCGTTCGAAATCGGTGTGGATGACCCCCGCTGCCTTTGGTGCGGTGTCGCCCTGGTGAATCGTCCACGCGCGGGCCTCTTTCGGGCCTGCGGTGAGGTAGGTCTGCAGTCCGAGCGTGTGGAAACCGGCACGCGCAAGTCCGTGCAGACCGGGCTCGAGTTGGCCGATCGATTCGAGCAACTCGGCTGCTGACTCGGCGTCGAGTTCGAGCAGTTCCTGCTCGACCTTGGCGTCGAGGAACACCGAATCTGCCGGTTCCACAGACGCTTTCAGCTCTGCGACACGAGCGGCGTCGGTGAGGACCGACTCGTCTGCGTTGAACACGTACAGGAACGGCTTGGTGGTCAGCAGCGAAAGTTCGCGCAGCAGTTCACCATCCAGCTTGTCTCGAGCCGAGAACAGCGTCTTGCCTTCGTCGAGCACGGCCTGCGCAGCGTTCGCGGCATCGAGGACAGGCTTGCGATCCTTCTTGACCCGCGCCTCTTTCTCCAGGCGCGGGATCGCCTTCTCGAGGGTCTGGATGTCGGCGATGATCAACTCGGTCTCGATCACCTCGATGTCGGCGGCCGGGTCGACGCGACCGTCGACGTGGATCACGTCGTCGTCGGCGAAGACGCGGACCACCTGGCAGATCGCGTCGGCCTCACGAATGTTCGCGAGGAACTTGTTGCCGAGCCCGGCACCCTCCGATGCGCCCTTCACGATGCCAGCGATGTCGACGAACGACACGACAGCCGGCACGAGGCGCTCCGAATTGAACACCTCGGCCAGCTTGTTCAGCCGCGGATCAGGCAGCGGCACAACACCGACGTTGGGCTCGATCGTGGCGAACGGATAGTTCGCCGCAAGCACGTCGTTATTGGTCAGGGCGTTGAAAAGAGTGGACTTGCCGACGTTTGGCAGTCCGACGATTCCGAGGGTAAGGCTCACGGTGTAGAGAGTCTACGGGCCGCAAGGGGTCGGCTTCGACGACGGATCACGCGTACGCCTCCTCCAACTCGCTGAGGGAGGTTTCGAGGTGGGTCAGGATGTGCTGGAGATGCGGGATGGATTTACGGTCTCCGATGACGCCGAAGTCGAGCGTTCCTGCCGTGTTGGTGAGCGTGATGTTGAGCGCCTGACCTTCGGTCACCACCGACACCGGGTACAGACCGTCCAGGCGCGCACCGTTCCAGTAGACCGTCTCGCGAGGGCCCGGCACATTGGAAATGATGACGTTGAACGACTGTCGCATCAGCGACAGTGCGCCCGGAATGCGCGAAGCCAACAGTGGCGACGCCGCCGTTCCTGACCACGCCAAACCGGCGAGGGAGCCGACGTCGACGAACATGTCCTTGCCACTGGCCATCGATTTGTGCACGACGGCAAGCCGCTCGACCGGATCCGCTTCGTCGGTACCGAGGTTGCAGATGATCATTCCAACGGCGTTGCCCGCTGCGTCGATGTTCTCGGGAGAGCGCGTCGAGATCGGCACCATCGCTTTGAGCGAATCGTCGGGCAGTCCGTCGTGTTCGAGGAGGTACGCACGCAGCGCGCCCGCACACATCGCAACAACGACGTCGTTGACGCTGACGCCTGCGGCTTTGCGGACCTTGTTGATGCGATCGATGTCCCACGATTGGGCGGCGAACCGACGAGCGCCGCCGATGGGGACGTTGAACATCGTCTTCGGCGCTTGGAACGGACCTTGCAGACCGCCCTCGCTGAACGAGCGCCTGGCCATCTTGACGGTGTCGGGAACGAGGCCGGCGATTTCGGACACAACTTGCCCGCCCGTCTTGACGAGCGCTCCCAAGCTGCGGTCGGGCGGTGGCTTGCGAGGACGCTTGCGCTGCGATTCCGGCAACCGCTGCCACGGGGCGACGCAATCTCTGGCGTCGGGGTCGGTCGTCAGCCTGTTTTCGAGCAACCGCAGTGCGCTCACGCCGTCGACGAGCGCGTGGTGCACCTTGGTGTAGACGGCGACGCGACCGTCCGCGAGACCCTCGATGATGTGCACCTCCCACAGCGGGCGGTGTCGGTCGAGAAGGGTTCCATGCCAACGGGATACGACGGCAAGCAGTTCTCGGATGCGGCCGGGCGACGGCATCGCGACGCGGCGGACGTGATACTCCCAGTCGATCTCTTCGTCCTGCACCCAACCGAACGAGCCGACGCTGCCGAACGGCGTCGCGAGTCGCTTCAAGAAGGTGGGGTGGACGTCGTTACTGGCGATCATCTGCTCGTACATCTGGTACGCGTAGTCCGGACCGGCGTCGGCCGGCGGTTCCAGCAGCATCAACGAGCCGACATGCATGGGATGCTCGCGCGACTCGGCGAGCAGAAACGCCGCGTCCAATGGCTGAATAATTTCCATATTGCGGACCTCCGCGGTGCCATCGGCCATTCCGATCTGGATGCCCTCGCCGATCGTAGCGCCGACGCGACCGTGCGGCACTGTTCTCTCGCATGAGGCCGAGTGGTCTGCAAGAGTTGATCGGGTGGCCGGCAAAAGCGACGAAACGCGAGCAGGTGTACCGCTCACCAATCTGGACCAGCCGTTGTTCGACGCAGCGGACGCGACCAAACGTGATCTGGTCGACTACCTCGAGGCGGTAGCCGACCGAATGATCGTCGGACTTCGGGACCGCCCGCTCTCGGTGATCAGGGTCCGCCCGGGCCAGGAACCGTTTATGCAGAAGAACGTGCCGAAGTACACCCCGGAGTGGGTCGAGACGACGAAGGTCTGGGCGGAAGCCTCCAAACGCGAAGTGTCCTACGCACTGTGCAACGACGTCCGCACCCTCGTGTGGTTCGCCAATCAACGCGCCGTCGAATATCACCCGACCCTCACGCTGACGCAGCGGCCGGACCGCGTCACCCATCTCGTTCTCGACCTCGACCCGCCCGCTGGTTCGAGTGAGTTCACCTTGGCGGTCCGCGCGGCGCAGTTGGTGCGTCAGGCGTTGACCGACGCAGGCCTGTCGGGTGCGGTGAAGACGAGTGGGGCAAAAGGGGTCCACGTGATCGTCCCCATCGATGCGACGTCGACGATCGAAGAGGCGGCCGCGGCGACCCGCGCAATTGCGGCGCGAGCGGAACGACTCGACCCGGATCTCGCGACGACCGCCTACGTCAAAGACGATCGGCACGGAAAGGTCTTCGTCGACTCGACGCGCGCTGGAGGTGCGACTGTTGCCGCGGTCTACAGTCCGCGGATCCGGCCGGGAACGCCCGTCTCGTATCCGGTCGGCTGGGACGATCTCGACAGCGTCGCGCCTAGCGACTTCACGATTCGGAATGCGATCGAGCGACTCGGTGACGGCGATCCGTGGGCCGACCAACTCCCTGCGCCGCAGTCGCTTCCAGCCGAATTGATCGAGGAGGGGCACACGATTCCGGTTGCGCGGGTCCTTGCGATGCACGAGGGAAAACGCCGGGCGCGGGCCCGCAAAGAGTGAGGGCGCTCCGCGCCTCGTGAGTCTTTTCGGAGGTTCCGCCCGCCGAAAGTGCGCACGAGCGGCGGAGCCGCCAAAATCTTTCCGGCAACATCGGTGTGAAACGGGTCACTTTCGGAAACACTGTGACGATGACGGTCAAAGATGTTCCGCGTGGTGGCGACGGTAGTGGTACAGGTCGAGCTGATCCGAACATCGAGTACCTGAAGACCGATCCCGATCTGCCACCCGTCGGGGTGATCGACCGATCACCGATCACGCCCGCGAAGAAGGCATTGTTCGCCGGCATCGCTTTGGTTGGCGCGGTTGCGTGGGCGATGATCGCCATCGTTCGCGGCGAGAACATCAGCGCGGTCTGGTTCGTCCTCGCGGCTGCATGTACGTATGTGGTCGCCTACCGGTTCTACGCACGGCTCATCGAGTACCGGATCGTCAAGCCTCGTGACGACAACGCGACGCCCGCGGAGATTCTCGAAAACGGCACCGACTACATCCCGATGGATCGGCGCGTGCTGTTCGGACATCACTTCGCTGCGATCGCCGGAGCGGGACCACTGGTCGGGCCCGTGCTCGCCGCGCAGATGGGTTACCTGCCCGGCACGATCTGGATCATCATCGGCGTCGTCGTCGCAGGCGCGGTGCAGGACTACCTGGTGCTGTGGGCCTCGACTCGGCGACGTGGTCGCAGCCTCGGGCAGATGGCTCGCGAGGAACTCGGCGTGGTCGGTGGCACCGCCGCACTGATCGCCGTGCTCGTCATCATGACGATCCTGCTTGCCGTGCTTGCGCTGGTCGTTGTCAACGCGCTGGCCGAAAGTCCATGGGGTGTCTTCTCGATCGCGATGACAATTCCGATCGCGTTGTTCATGGGGGTCTACCTGCGCTTCATCCGACCTGGCAAAGTGTCCGAGGTTTCGCTGATCGGCTTCGTACTACTGCTGTTCGCCATCGTCTCCGGCGGCTGGGTCGCTGAAACCGGCTGGGGCACAGACTGGTTCACGCTCTCCAAGGTGACGATCGCCTGGCTGTTGATCGGCTACGGGTTCGCCGCGTCGGTCCTACCGGTCTGGCTACTGCTCGCTCCTCGCGACTACCTGTCGACGTTTATGAAAATCGGCACCATCGGGCTCCTGGCAATCGGCATCCTGATTTCCAGGCCGAACATCCAGATGCCCGCCGTGTCCGAATTCGCCACTGCAGGCGACGGACCCGCGTTCGCCGGATCGTTGTTCCCGTTCCTGTTCATCACTATCGCCTGCGGTGCACTGTCCGGATTCCACGCACTGATCTCGTCGGGTACTACGCCGAAACTGCTGCAAAAGGAGTCCCACGCACGAGTCATCGGCTACGGCGGCATGCTCACCGAGTCGTTTGTCGCGATCATGGCTCTCGTGACGGCGGCGATACTCGATCCGCACCTCTACTTCGCGATGAATGCACCCGCGACCCTGACCGGCGCGACGCCCGACGACGCCGCCGCGTACGTCAACAGCCTTCCGATCGGCGGCACACCGACGTCGGGCGCCGAACTGGCGGCTGCCGCAGAGGCGGTCGGCGAGGAGAAGATCATTTCGAGGACCGGTGGCGCTCCGACCCTTGCGGTCGGCATGTCCGAAGTGCTGCACGGCTTTCTGGGCGGTGAAAGCCTCAAAGCGTTCTGGTATCACTTCGCGATCATGTTCGAGGCGCTGTTCATCCTCACCACCGTCGATGCGGGTACTCGCGTCGCACGCTTCATGCTGTCGGATTCGCTCGGCAACTTCGGTGGTCCGGTAGCGCGATTCAAGGATCCGTCCTGGCGAATCGGCGCGTGGATCTGCTCGTTGATCGTCGTCGCTGCGTGGGGCTCGATCCTGCTGATGGGCGTGACGGATCCGCTCGGTGGCATCAACACCTTGTTCCCGCTGTTCGGAATCGCCAACCAGTTGTTGGCCGCGATCGCGCTCACGGTTGTTCTGGTGATCGTGGTCAAGCGAGGGCTGCTGAAGTGGGCGTGGATCCCCGGAATCCCGCTCGCCTTCGACCTGATCGTGACGATGACGGCATCGTGGCAGAAGATCTTCTCCGGCGACCGAGCGGTCGGCTACTGGACGCAACGCTCCCTGTTCGTGGAGGCGAAGGAAGCGGGACTGACGTCGTTCGGCTCTGCGAAGACGCCCGAAGCGATGGACGCGGTGATTCGAAACTCGTTCATCCAAGGCACGTTGTCCATTGTGTTCGCCGTCCTCGTTCTCATCGTCGTCGGCGCCGGTGCTGCCGTGTGTATCAGGTCCATCCGGGCAGGCGGACTGCCGACCACAGAGTCGCCAGAGGTTCCGTCGAAGATCTTCGCGCCGAGCGGGTTCATTCCGAGCCCCGCAGAGCGTGAGGTCCAGGCCGAGTGGGACGTGCTTGTCAAGGAAGGCAAGGTCAGGGCACCTGGCGCAGCGCATGACAGGGGCGGGCACTGATGCGGGCGGTCCTTCGCTCTGTGATGTGGTGGATCACGTCGGTGATGGGCGACCACGACTACGCCCGCTACGTCGAGTATCTGCGGACGCATGATCCGGACGCGGACGTCCCGACCGAACGCGAGTTCTGGCGGGCACGGTACCGAGCGCAGGACACAAATCCGGGCGCTCGTTGCTGCTGAGGGCGCTCCGCGCCTCGTGAGTCCTTTTGGTGGTTCCGCCCTCCGAAAAGACGCACGAGCGGCGTAGCCGCATTGGTGTCCGATTTCCGCTAGCTTCTGTCGGCGGGTGCTGCCAGGGTGGAGTTTGTGACCACAGCAACCGCGCTACCCCACCTCGATTTCGAGCGGTGCTACCGAGCGGTGTCCTCGAAGGATTCCCGTTTCGACGGGCAGTTCTACACCGCCGTGCGCACGACCGGAATCTATTGCAGGCCATCGTGTCCCGCGATCACACCGAAGCCGGTCAACGTCACCTTCCTCCCGACCGCCGCAGCGGCCCAGCACGCAGGCTATCGCGCGTGTCGGCGCTGCCTACCCGATGCTGCACCCGGTTCGCCGCTGTGGAGAACGCGGTCCGATCTGGCGGCCCGCGCCATGCGACTGATCTCGGACGGAGTCGTCGAGCGTGGCGGCGTCGACGCTCTCGCGTCGTCGGTCGGATATTCGTCACGACAACTCACCCGGGTATTGACGGCCGAACTCGGCGCCGGACCCCTTGCCCTCGCCCGAGCACACCGCGCCCACACCGCTCGACTGCTGATCCAGACGACTCGAATGCCGATGTCGGACATTGCATTCGCCGCAGGATTCGCGAGCATTCGGCAGTTCAACGACACGGTCCGCACCGTATTCGTCGTCACCCCGACGCAGATGCGGACCGAATCACAGCGCCGACCCAACGTGTCGACGGCGCCGGGCACGGTCTCGCTGCGACTCCCCTACCGTGAGCCCCTGGACGCGACCTGGTTGTCCTGGTTTCTCTCGGCCCACGTCGTCGACGGCATCGAATGCTGGCGCGACGCAACGTACTTCCGCAGCCTGCGCCTGCCGCACGGCCACGGCACAGTCGGACTCGGCATCAAGTCGGGCTACGTCGACGCGAATCTGTCGCTGACGGATATGCGCGATCTCGCACCTGCGGTTGCTCGGTTGCGTCACCTGCTCGACCTCGACGCCGACCCCCGAGCAATAGACGACGCCTTGTCGACCGATCCAGCGTTCGAGAAGGCGGTGGCCACCACCCCCGGCATCCGGGTCCCGGGAAACGTCGACGCCGAGGAACTGCTCCTACGCACGATGATCGGACAGCAGATCTCCCTTGCGGCCGCCGCCACCCACACGGCTCGGCTCGTCGCCGCCCTCGGCGAACCGATCGCCGACCCGAACGGCGCAGTGACACACCTGTTCCCCACCGCCGAATCGATCGCCGCCCACGGAGCCGACATCCTGACCGGACCGGCGCGACGAATCGAGGCAATCGTCGACATCGCCGACCGGTTGGCGACAGGGAAGCTGACGTTGCACTGCGGTCTCGACACCACCGAGGCGCAACGAGAACTGCTTGCATGCAAAGGAATCGGTCCGTGGACCGCGGACTACGTCACGATGCGACTCCTCGGCGATCCCGACATCCTCCTCGACACCGATCTCGTTGTCCGACAAGGGGCTGCAGCGCTCGATATAGACCTTGCGGCAAGCGACGCCTGGAAACCCTGGCGATCCTATGCATCCATGCACCTGTGGCAGACTGCCCTCTCCCGAAGGAACTCGAAATGACCTATTTCGCAACGCAGTTGACTCCGATCGGCCCGTTCACGACCATCGTCGACACCGACGACGTCGTATTGGCTTCCGGCTGGACCGCCGAACCGGAGGACCTCCGGCCCCTGATCCATCCTCGGATTCGACCGACCGAACTCCACGTTCGCACCGAGCTCGGCAACGTCACCCGGGCAGTCGCCGCCTATCACGACGGCGCTATCGATGCCATCGACGACATTGCTGTACAACAGCATTCGGGTGAGTTCCTCGAACACGCCTGGAAGATCCTGCGCGCGGTACCCGCTGGGGCACCGATAACCTATTCCGCGTTCGCGGAACTGTCCGGTCGCCCGGCAGCGGTGCGCGGCGCGGCGAGTGCTTGCGCGCGCAACGCAGCGGCGTTGTTCGTCCCGTGTCACCGGGTACTGCGGATCGGCGGAAACCTCGGCGGATTCCGTTGGGGCCTACCAGCCAAGCGATGGCTGCTCGATCACGAGAATGCGGCTGCCACACGGGTGTGACGGGGAATCGCTGTCCACTGTTCGACGGTCGAGTTTCGAACTGCGGCCGACATCTTCCGTCGCTAACCGAAACGCACGGATAGTCTGAATCCGTGACCGAACCGGACGATAAACCAGCGGAGGCTCTCGCAGGCACTTTCGACGTCGATCGCGGTGACGTCATCGGGAAAGGACTGCTCTGGCTTGCCAAGTGGTCGATCTGCATCGTTGCGATCGCTGCGGGCGCGTGGGTCACCGGCTACGTCATCTCGAAACTCTGGGTCATCGCACTGCCGGTCCTGATGGCGATCGTCATCGCGACCGTGCTGTGGCCACCGACCCGGGCGATGACCAAGCGCGGCGCGCCACCCGCGGCAGCCGCAGGCATAAGCCTGCTGACGTTTTTCGCAGTACTCGCGGGCATCATCGCCGTGATCGTCCCGTCCGTCGTCGATCAGGCCCCAGAACTCGCCGACAAGTCCACCGACGGCGTCAACCAGGTCCGCGACTGGTTGCAGGGTCCACCGCTGAACATCCGCGACGAGCAACTCGATTCCGCGGTCCAAGCCATCGTGACCAAGGTCGAGGCCAGTGCCGAAGCGATCGCGACCGGTGTGTTCAGCGGAGTCAGCGCCGCAACGTCGTTCCTCGTCGCGTTCGTTCTCGTGCTTTTCCTGACCTTCTTCTTCATCAAGGACGGCCCCCGTTTCATCCCGTGGCTGCATTCGGTCACCGGCCGAAGGACCGGCCATCATCTGGAAGAACTGTTCACGAGAGTGTGGGCGACCCTCGGCGGCTTCATCCGAACGCAGGCGCTCGTCAGTCTCATCGATGCCGCGTTCATCGGCATCGGACTTGTGATCCTCGACGTTCCGCTTGCTTTGGTCCTCACCGTCATCACGTTCCTCGGCGGGTTCATCCCGATCGTCGGAGCTTTGGTCGCCGGTGTGCTTGCGGTGTTGGTCGCACTCGTCGGCAACGGTTTCACAACGGCCCTGATCGTTCTCGGCATCATCCTCGCGGTGCAGCAGATCGAGGGCAACGTCCTGCAGCCGATCCTGCAGAGCCGCAGCATGAACCTGCATGCCGCGATCGTGCTGCTCGCGGTGACCGCGGGCGGATCGCTGTACGGCATCGTCGGGGCGTTCCTCGCGGTGCCGGCAGCCGCAGTGGCTGCCGTCATCATTCGCTATCTCGGCGAGCAGATCGACGCCGCGACGGTCAGCCTGCCACCTGCGCCTCGAGACGCGAGCCCGCCCGACCCCGAATGACGTGTAGGCGGTTCGGAATTCGCTGTCGCATTTCGTCGACGTGGCTGACGACGCCGACAACCCGGCCGCCTGCGCGCAGCTCGTCCAGGACGCCCATCACCGAATCGAGAGCTTCGTCGTCCAGACCGCCGAAGCCTTCGTCGATGAAGAGTGTGTCGAGTATCAGCCCGCCTGATTCCGCTGCGACCACATCGGCGAGGCCGAGCGCGAGTGCAAGCGCCGCAGTGAAACTCTCGCCACCGGACAACGTTTTCGCAGGCCGCACCGAACCGGTGTAGTCGTCACTGATGTCGAGGCCGAGGCCGCCACGCTTGCCGCGGGACCCCCGCGCGTCGGTATGCACGAACTCGTACCTACCGCCCGACATCCGACGCAGCTGCGCAGAGGCAGCGATAGCGACTTCCTCCAACCGCGCCGCCAAAACATACGAGCGCAACGACATTCGACGAGAGTTCTGCCCGCGTCCGGCGACCAGTTCGGCGACGCGCTCCAGTTCATCGTGGTCGTCCTGCATCGGTGCGAGCCGGTCGAGCGCTGACCACAGATGGGCGGTCAACTCCTCCAACTGCTTCGAACGCTGCGCTGCTTCGGTGTGCGCGACGAGGGCGGCGTGTAGGTCTGCTGCTGCGCGGCGATTCGCTTCCGAGAGTGCCTCGAGATCGGCTGGCGGCAGATCGCGAACAGCGATGATATCCGGATCCCCCAGAACTGCTTTCGCGTGAGCTCGGAGGTCGGCGGCGTCCGCCAGCACCTGCTCGATCGCACGTTGCCTCTCGTTCGACCGCCTCGCCGCCCCGGCGGCCGCTGCCGACTCGAACCCGTTGTCTGCGGCCAGCCGCTCGACTCGATCGGTCGCCTGCTCGGCCGCCGCGGCAGCACCGCTTGCCTCGGTGCGCACGTCGCGCCAGCGCAGCGCCCTGTGCACGAGCAGGTCGAGCTTCGAGAGAGCTTCTTCGGCCGTCCCGTCGGCCCCCATCGCCGTTCCGGCCCGATCACGCAGGGTGGCAATACGTTCGTTCGTCGTCTCGATTCGTTCGGCCAGCGCGCTGAGCCGTCGCTCCGCGTCGCGTATGACACGGTCCAGGTCGTCGGCGCGCTTACGCTCGTGAATCAGCTTCTGCTCCAGCTGTATCGAGTGTCGCTGCGCCGCAGTCGCATGTGCCACAGCTGCATCAGCGGCTGCCAATTCTTCCGCAAGTTCGGTCGTTGCTCGATCCCCACCGCGCCCGACCAGCGCATCGATGCCACGCTCGACCGACGCGAGCACGGCAACAGCCGCGTCTCGCTCGGTCACTGCGGCGGCCTCGGCTGCCGCGGCGAGCCGCTCGTCGGCTTCCGATACCGAGTCGTCGACAGGCTCTGCCCGCGACGGATGTTCGGCGGAACCACACACCTGACACGGCTGACCATCGACCAACGCACCCGCAAGTTCTGCCGCCATACCCGCGAGGCGGCGCTCCCGGAGTGCAAGTACGTGCTCCTTCGCCTCGAGCTGGCGCGTCCGCAGCGCATTGACCCGCTCTCGCGCACCGGTCAAAGTTGCTGTCTGTCTCCGATATTCGACGGCTGCCGCGTTCGCGTCCCCCGCATCGTCGCGCCGCTTGATGCGGGCGGGCAGTGTCGCAGCAGTCTCGACGGCGCGCAGAAGGTCGTCTTCCAACGATCGAAGAAGGTCCGGAAGCAGCTCACGTTCGGCGTTGTGGGCGGCCGCCTTTGCAGACAGGTCGTCTCGTTCGGCAACCAGGGCGTCCCGAGCGGTTTGCAGGCGCAGGCACTCCCTCGAATCTGCGACGATGTCGTCGAGCCTGCTGATCTCTTCGGTCCACCGCCGGACCGCAGCATCGATCACTGCGGAATCCGCCGGACCCGCCGGCCACCCGACCGCACCGGCCAGTTCGGCACCCTCGGGCAGGTCCGCGAGTTCGGCCGAGGCGTGCTCGAACACCGAATACGTTTTTGCCGCATACTCTTTCGCCGTAGTGGTTGCGGTCAGCGACGCAGCGACCGACTCCGCCCGACGAGCCCACGCAAGTTCGTCGGTGACGTGCTGGCGGTCCGCGGCGGAGGACTCGTACGCTTCGAGTTGTGCCGCGGCGGTTGCCATCCGACGCTGCAGATCCGCGGTACGACGGGCGTCTGCCAACCGTTGTGCAGCATCCGTCGACACGCCTTCGCAGGAGCGCAAATGTTGCTCGCTCGCGGCCTTGGCGGTCCGCGCGTCGGCCAGCAGCTGCTGTGCCCATTCGAGCGCATCCGGCTCCGGCTCAGCGACCCCGGCCGCCGTGCATATCTGCGCGAGCAGGCGATCGACAGCCTGCAGACGATCGGCGAGTCGGTCGGCACTCGAGCGGCGCCGGTTCGCGAGCCAATCCTCCGCGCGGCCGAAACGTTCTGTGTCGAAGAGCCTTTCGAGGAGTCGCTGGCGCTCGTCGTTCTCAGCGCACAGAAAGCGAGCGAACTCGCCCTGCGGGAGCAGCACCACCTGGAAGAACTGATCGGCGGACATTCCGAGCAATTTGTTGATCTCGTCGCCGATCTCCGGGATCCGCGTCAGGTTCCGACCACCGTCCAACCACGTCAGTGTCGCTTTGGCGTTCTCTACCCGGACTCCGGTGCTGCGCAGCTTCGGGCGCTCGTGTTGGGGACTGCGGACCAGCCGCAGACGACGCCCACCGATCGTCGCTTCCAGGACAACCTGCGGCACCACACCTGCAGGCGCATGATCGGAGTGCAGTCGTTTGCATTCACTGCGCGCGCCCGGGACAGTGCCGTACAGCGCAAATGCGATGGCGTCCAACACCGTTGTCTTGCCGGCTCCGGTGTTGCCGTGCAGTAGGAACAGCCCATCGGTGCCGAGTGCATCGAAATCGACCGTTGCCGTGTCGGCGAAAGGCCCGAACGCAGTGACCTCGAGCTTGTGCAGCCTCACGCCGTTTCCTCCAGCGGCACTTCGGGATCAGCGCGGTTCTCGTCGATGGCTGCGGCCAATGCCTCTCGCAGCCAGCCGAGCTCGCGTGCGGACGGTTCGGCGTAGACGTCGGTGAAGAAGCTGCGGGCAACATCGATGTCCGTGCGACCACGCACGCGAGCCCGGTAGGGAAGAGCCGAATCGGATTGCAGCCGTTGCCATTCGACGTGTACCGCGTGGGGAAATCGTGTCTGCAGCCTGCGCATGGCGTCGACCGGACGGACGACGTCGGTGAGTACCGCGCTGACATAGTGTCCGCGCACCGCATCGAAGGTCGGATCGGTCAGCAGTTCGTCGACAGTCCCCGTCAGTCGACTGAGCGGCCGAACGACAGGCAGATCGCGCCGCTCGACGCCGACCAAACCATGTGGGCCGAGGTCTGCCAACCACACCGCTTTGCGATGCGTGCGTTCGCCGAAGGAGTACGGCAGCGGGGAACCCGAGTATCTGACACCCTCGGCCAGCGTCTGGGGCGAATGCAGGTGACCGAGTGCGACGTAGTCGATCCCGGCGAACGCGTCGAGCGGAACGGTTTCGACGCCGCCGATCGAGATCGACCTTTCCGAACCCGTCGCCGTACCACCGACGACGAAGGCGTGGGCGAGCACAACGCTGCGCAGCGCGCCGCGCGCAGCAATGTCGGCGTTGATCCGAGCCATTGCGGCATCGAGCACCTGGGCGTGCGAACGAGCCTGTGGCACGCCGAGTTCCGCGCGCGAGGTTTCCGGCTCGAGGTAGGGAATGCCGTAGATCGCGACCGGCCCATGCTCGTCAGACAGCACGACAGGCCGATCGACCGAACCGATACGAGTGATCAGGTGCAATCCACCAGCAGCAGCGAACGTGGCTGCTGCACCGAGGCGAGCCGGCGAATCATGATTGCCCGACGTCGCGACGATGACGGCGCCCGCTGCCCTGATCGCCTCGAACCCTTTGTTGCACACGTCGATCGCATCAGCATTCGGAATTGCACGGTCGTACACATCGCCGGCGACGACCACGACATCGACGCGACATTCGGCAACGAGTTCGGCAATGGCTTCGAGCGCACACGACTGATCGGCGAGCAGGTCCACACCGTGGAAGCTGCGTCCGATATGCCAATCGGAGGTGTGCAAGATCCTCATGTCGCCGACGGTAGGCGTATCCACCGACAGTTTCGGTGAGCCGGGCCAGCGTTTCGCAGTCGGATCCGCTCACATCCGCCGACAGCGCAATCCGTGCGGCGAACTTGTCGGTGACCTCGTGCACGATCACCGCCATGACAGCGATGACAGCACTCGGGCTCCTGCTGGCGGCGGCATTCGGAACCGCCTTCGGCTGGTTGCTGCATGCCTCGCGCTCCGATCACCGCGCCGCACGAGCCGAGGCCGCTCTCGCAGCAATGCGCGAGAACGAGCATCTGCTTCGACAGTCCGTCAGCGCAGCCAGCGAGGATTCGGCACGCAGGCAGTCCGGCGCGATCGGCGAGCAGATCTCCCAGGTCGTCACCCCACTCCGCGAGGCGGTCGGCGCGCTGACCCAGCACGTCAATCAGGTCGAGAATCAACGGGCTCACGCGTATTCGGGCCTCCGCGAACAGGTCGCCGGGATGCATCGAACGTCACAGCAGCTGACAACGCAGACGAGCCAATTGGTCGGCGCGCTCAAAGCTCCGCAGGTGCGCGGGCGGTGGGGCGAGATGCAGCTGGAGCGAGTCGTCGAGCTCGCCGGGATGGTTCGGCACTGCGATTTCGATACCCAGGTCACGCGCGCTGGTTCCCGCCCTGATCTGTTGGTGCACCTTGCAGGCGGTAAACAGATCGTCGTCGACTCGAAGGTCCCGTTTGCCGCGTATCTCGATGCGATGGAGGAAGACGATCCGCGCGCAATCACCGCACACCTCGTACGCCACGCCCGCCAACTCCGCGCGCACGTCGACCAACTATCGGAGAAGGCCTACTGGGAGAACTTCACTCCGACCCCTGAGTTCGTGGTGCTGTTCCTGCCGGGCGATCCGTTCCTCGACGCTGCCCTGTCGACCGATGGCGAGCTGCTCGAGTACGCATTTGCGCGGAACGTGATCCTTGCGACACCGACGACGCTTATCGCTCTACTCCGTACGATCGCCCATACGTGGCGCGAGGAATCACTGTCGAAGGATGCTGCCACGATCCAGCAACTCGGTCGCGACCTCTACTCGCGTCTCAATGTTGCCGCCACCCACCTGGATCGCCTTGGGAGACAACTCGGTAAGGCCGTCGAATCGTTCAATCAGACGGTCGCATCGATGGAGTCACGAGTGCTGGTGACCGCACGGAAATTGAACGACCTGCCGTCGTTCGAAGGCGATGTGCCCGAGGTCGACCAAGTCGAATCCTGGCCGCGCGCCGTCGGCTTGGCCAATATCTCCCCTACTAACGGTCATGCCAACGATGCATTCTGATTTTCAGCGGTTAATGTCGTTATGTGTCTGGTTACCAACGCGCTCGCTCCTCCGTGCCTCTAGCGCAACGGTCGGCGTTGCCGACGGTACCCGGCGTGTCGGCCGCGATCGCAGTGCTCATCGCCGTTGGAGCGACGTTCGTCGGCTTCCTGATCGATGCCTCGCGTGGCTCGGAACTGACGGGCGCGTTCTCCGTGCTCTACTTCCTCGGTTGCATCGCAGCGGTCATCGCGGTTCGTCATCGTGGCTTGTTCACCGCGATGGTCCAGCCGCCCCTCATCTTGTTCATCGCAGTGCCGCTGGCATCCCAGTACTTCACCGAAGAACCCGGCAAGTCACTCAGGGACATCCTCCTCAACGTTGCGCTACCTCTGGTCGACAGATTTCCGACCATGCTGGCGACAACTTTGCTCGCGCTGATCATCGGCCTCGTTCGGATGTTCCTCGTGAGCCAGCAACGCAGCACACTCCCGCGTCGAACTCGCAGCGCATCGGCAGCGGAGGACGAGCCTCGTCGACCACGGCCCGGCACTCGTCCACGCCGGCCCGCGAAACCCGACGCGGAGGCGGGACCCACCCCGCCGCGACGCGACGCCCGCAGTACCCGTCGCGAGCCTCCGATCGGACGCGAGACTCCCCCACCGCGCAGTGCCTACCGGGACGATCCGATTCGGCAGAAGCGTTACGACGATCCGCCGACGCGCGACCGCGCCCCGCGCGAAGCACCGCAGTCCGAGGCGCCCGGCACCTATCGCTACCGGTACCCGAAGCCACCGGAGGATCCGCCGGCGACGCGTTCGACGCCCCGCGCGGAACGGTTGGTCCACGACTACCCCGCTCGGGACTATGCGGCGCGGGACCACGCGACTCGAGATTATGCAGCTCAGGACTACGCAGCGCGAGATTACGCAGCTCAGGACTATGCGGCTCCGCAGGCACGAAGGCAGGCGTCAGAGGGGCGAAGGCGTGCCGATGTCCCGGCCCACCCGAGCCCGCGAGTGCGTTATCGAGATCGCGAAGAGTAGTGACTGTGACATTGGCTCGCTCCGCTCGCTGGGCTTCGGGGCCTTTTGCGTGTGAGCTTCCCTCCTCCTTCGGTCGCTGCGCTCCCTCAGTCGTCAGTCCAGCTCACACTGGCCCCTCCGCGATCTTCGTTCGCGTTAACCCCGGTTAGGTCCGGCTCCCACGCAGTTCTCTTGGCAGCGAGAAGACCAAGGTCTCATTGGCTGTCGTCACAGGCTGCACGTCGGCGAAACCGTGCTCGGCGAGTAGGTCGATCACGCCGCGGACCAGCACTTCGGGCACCGATGCACCCGAGGTGAGGCCGACTGTCTGGCAGCCGTCGAACCAGGTCGTGTCGATCTCGCGGGCGTAGTCGACCAGGTACGAGGCGCGGGCACCCGCTCCGAGTGCTACCTCGACGAGCCGCACCGAGTTGGACGAGTTCTTCGAGCCGACGACGATCACCAAATCGCATTCGGGCGCCATCGCTTTGACGGCGACCTGCCGGTTCTGGGTCGCGTAGCAGATGTCGTCGCTCGGCGGATCCTGCAGCGTGGGGAACTTCTCGCGCAGCCGGGCGACCGTTTGCATGGTCTCGTCGACGCTCAGGGTGGTCTGCGACAGCCAGATGACCTTGGCTTCGTCGCGGACAGTGACGCGGTCCACCGAATCGGGTCCGTCGACCAACTGGACGTGATTCGGTGCTTCGCCGGCAGTTCCTTCGACTTCTTCGTGGCCTTCGTGGCCGATGAGAAGAATGTCGTAGTCGTCGCGCGCGAACCGCTTGGCTTCCTGGTGCACCTTGGTCACCAGCGGGCACGTGGCGTCGATCGTGCGCAGGCTGCGACTTGCTGCGGCGTCGTGCACGGCAGGCGACACTCCGTGCGCGGAGAAGACGAGCAGCGAACCCTCCGGAACTTCGTCGGTTTCGTCCACGAAGATGACGCCCTGGTCTTCCAGCGTTTCGACGACGTGGCGGTTGTGGACGATCTCTTTACGCACGTAGATGGGGGCGCCGTGCTTCTCGAGTGCTTTCTCGACGGTTTCGACAGCGCGGTCGACCCCGGCGCAGTAACCACGTGGTTCTGCCAGCAGGACTCGCTTACCGGTCGCGGTACCGACGCCACCTCGACCCGCAGATCGTGTGATCCCGACATTGAGTGGTACAGGCGCAGACATACCTCGAGGATACGTGTCGATGGCGCTCCATCCGCCCTCACAAGGACGGATCACACTCTCAACTACCAAATCTGCCGCTCGTCAGGCACCCTATGGTTATGATTCGACCTCCTTATCTGGCGCGGGTTGCCGCTGGTGCCGCGGTGTACATACTCGAAGAGACCCGTAAGTTCCCTTCGACTGCTGTGACGCTGCCGATGACCGCGTTCAGCCAGATGCTCCAGACCGGGATGCATTTCCAACAGTTCCTCACGAGCTTGGCCATCAAGGGCGATCGGGTTTTCAGTCCGCTGCTCGGCCCTGATCAGGACCAACCGGAGTGGGCGACGTTCGACGAGGACGAGACCGAACTCGATGTGCCCGATATCGCCGAACGCTCGGAAACCCCGGGTCGCTTCGCGTTGTACTCGATGCCGCCGAAGGAGCAGCGCGCAGGCGTGAGCACCCCGCGATCGACGAACGCGTCGTCGAATGCGGCTCCAGCGCCTGAACCGGCAGCCGAGCCGGAGATTGCTGCGTACCTCGATTACGCCAACCTGACGCTTGCACAGCTGCGCGCACGGTTGCGGAACTTGTCACTCGAAGAGTTGACGGCACTGCTCGACTACGAAGAGGGCAGCCTTGCGCGCGCCCCGTTCGTGACGATGCTGTCCAACAGGATTGTTTCAACGAAGGCGAAGTGACTGCTGCCCAGCAACCACGGACCTCCAACTCTGCCGAGAATCCGTGGCCGGTCCGGTCGGTGTCGACGAAGGTCACCCAGTGGATCGATCGCCTCGGCAGCATTTGGGTCGAGGGCCAGATAACTCAGATCAACGTTAGGCCCGGCACGCGGACCGCATTCGTCGTATTACGTGATCCCGCCGCCGACATGTCGTTGACGGTGACCTGTACACCGGAACTGATCCGAGATTCGCCCGTGGCGTTGACCGAGGGCAGCCGCGTGATCATGTTCGGCAAGCTCGCCTTCTATCCCGGCCGGGGCACGATCTCGCTGCGCGTCACCGAAATTCGCGCAATCGGCATCGGCGAACTCTTGGCCAGGATCGAGCGCCTGCGGGCGCTGCTCGCGGCGGAGGGGCTCTTCGATCCTCGCTTGAAACGACCGATTCCGTTCCTGCCCAGGACGATCGGGCTGGTAACGGGCAGGGCAAGCGCCGCTGAACGCGACGTCGTTTCGGTCGCGCAAAGCCGTTGGCCTGCAGTGCGATTCGTGATCAAGAATGTTGCCGTCCAAGGTCCGACCGCTGTTCCGCAGTTGCTCACCGCCATCGCAGAACTGGACGCCGATGCCGACGTCGACGTCGTCATCCTTGCGCGCGGCGGCGGCAGCGTCGAAGATCTGCTGCCGTTTTCGGACGAGACGCTGTGCCGTGCGATTGTCGCGGCGCGAACGCCGATCGTCAGTGCGATCGGCCACGAACCAGACAGCCCGCTGAGCGACTATGTCGCGGACCTTCGTGCCGCGACGCCGACCGACGCAGCCAAACGCGTCGTTCCCGATGCCAATGCCGAGCAAGCACTGGTCGCCGACTATCGAGGTCGTGCCGTGGCTGCGCTGCGCGGGTGGGTCGAACGCGAACTCCGCGTGATCGGCCAGATTCGAAGTCGTCCAGCACTGGCCGAGCCGACTCGCGACCTCGCAGGTCGTGCGGACGAGATTGCCATGCTGAGGCAAGCCGCCCGGCGCGACATCGTTCGCGCGCTCGATCTGGAAGGCACGCGGGCCGCTCATCTCCGAGAGCGCCTGACGACACTCGGACCAGCGGCGACACTTGCGCGTGGATACGCGGTCGTCCAGCGAATGAACGGAAGCGCGGACCCACACGTGCTACGTTCTGTTGCCGATGCCCCGCCCGGAGCGCAGCTTCGGATTCGGGTTGCTGACGGTGCTGTCAGCGCTGCATCGCTCGGGCCGCATCGATAGGATCCCCCGATAATTCCCACTGTCGCTCCGCTCGCCCTCGGCGCGACGATCGAAGTACTTGATGGAAGCGACGGAACATTGCCGCACAGTGACGACACCCCAACAGAAATCTCGCAGATGGGCTACGAAGCGGCCCGCGAAGAACTCGTCGACGTCGTTCGAATCCTCGAACAAGGCGGATTGGACCTCGATGCCTCGCTCGCTCTCTGGGAGCGTGGGGAGGCGCTTGCCAACCGTTGCGAGGAGCACCTCGCCGGTGCACGCGGTCGAGTCGAAGCAGCACTCGCGGCCGCGGAGGCCAACCGAAAGTAGTCTCGCTTTGCTCTTCGATCACAGCTCCGACGAGGACTATCGTCGGTTTTGTGGATGCGTCATCTACTGTGCCGGGCGATCCCCCTGCGTCGGCGCCGATTCTGTTCGGCGCCCCTTCGACGGGTTCCAGTTTGCTGCCGTGGACATGGGCAATCGCGCGCCTGTCGCTGGCGAAGAATTACTGGATCTCGACCAACCGCCCCGACGGTCGTCCGCATACTCGCCCCGTTTGGGGTGTCTGGCTCGATAATTCGTTGTGGTTCAGCACGGGCTCACTTGCTCGGCACAACCTCGTGGGCAACGCTGCCATCAGCGTGAATCTCGAGGACGGCGATGCGGCGGTGATCATCGAGGGAACCGCGCGACCGGCGATCGCAGCCGGCGAACTGCGCAGGATGTGCGAGCACTACGGATCGAAATACGACTGGCCGATGCACCCGACCGCAGTCGGAATCGAGGACAGCGACGGCTCCGGCGGACCAGTGTTCCGAGTGTTTCCCCAGGTTGTCTTCGGCTGGGAATCGAATCTGCACGCACCGACCAGGTGGCGGTTCGACTACGTCGGCCCCAGCCACCCCTAGTCATCCCCGAGGTCACCGCGGCAGCGGCGTCGCGTCCCCGATGGCCTGTGCGACTTCGGCGAACTCCGCGGCCGTCGCTCCACCGGCAATCAGGATGGAGGCGTCGCCGAAGTTCGCGAACCATGCCCGTTTCTCACCTTCGCCGCCGTAGACAACCCACTTGCGAGTGCCGATCGTTTCGGTGCCGACCGCGGTGCTCTCGCCGACGACCTTGCGGACCAACGCGTCTTCGCTCGCATTGCTCTGGTGGATTTCGACGTAACGGCCGTTCGGAGAGACGTAGCCGATTCGACTCGACACGCTGCCGCCAGGAACTTGGACGCGCTCGGCCGAGTTGGGTTGCCAACCGTCCGGCAACACCGGCTTTCGTATCGGGAATCCGAGCTCACGCGCATCGACCTGGGAGACCGCGTCGACGTCGATCGTCGGTACCGGCCCAGGTTTCGGACCGCCGGGGCTGAAGCTGCACTGGCTGGCAATCCCCGCGATCGCCAAGCACAGAAGCACGAGCGGGATGAGCGAGAGAGCCATATCGCGCGAGCTGTGAAATATGCGGGGTTTGTCGGAGGCCACGCCGAAAAGTATCCCAGCCCCGAGTTCGGCCGTCACACTGGCAGGCGTGGCACAGGCCAAAGCACGGCTGCACAAGCCGTTCTGAAAGAATCACCCATGTTCCCGACGCCGGCACACGAGGCCGCCGCGTGACGTAACCAGGAGGCACTGCGGATGACGTCCAGCATCAAACCCAGTCGACGCGAAGCACCGGACCGCAACCTCGCCCTCGAACTCGTACGAGTCACCGAGGCTGGAGCTATGGCGGCCGGACGCTGGGTCGGACGCGGTGACAAAGAGGGCGGCGACGGTGCCGCGGTCGACGCGATGCGGCAACTCGTCAGCTCGGTATCCATGCGCGGCGTCGTCGTCATCGGCGAAGGCGAAAAGGACGAAGCACCGATGCTCTACAACGGCGAACTCGTCGGCAACGGCGACGGACCCGACTGCGACTTCGCTGTGGATCCCGTCGACGGAACAACGCTGATGTCGAAGGGTATGCCGAACGCCATCTCGGTGCTCGCGGTGTCCGAACGCGGTTCCATGTTCGACCCGTCGGCCGTGTTCTACATGGACAAGATCGCCGTCGGACCCGACGCTGCGGACGTCATCGACATCACCGCGCCCGTCTCGGAGAACATCCGTCGCGTCGCGAAGGCGAAGAAATCGTCCGTCTCCGACATAACCGTGTGCATTCTCGATCGGCCACGGCACAACGACCTCATCCAGAAGGTGCGAGACACCGGTGCCCGCATCCGGCTCATCTCCGACGGCGACGTCGCGGGAGCGATCGCTGCCGCACGGCCCGAATCGGGTACCGACATTCTCGTCGGCACGGGCGGCACACCCGAAGGCATCATCGCCGCCGCCGCGATGCGTTGTATGGGCGGGGTTCTGCAGGGTCGTCTTGCCCCGACCGACGACGAGGAACGCCAGAAGGCGATCGACGCAGGCCACGATCTCGACCGCATCCTGCTGACCGAAGACTTGGTCTCCGGCGAGAACGTCTTCTTCTGCGCAACCGGCGTGACGGACGGCGACCTGCTGCGCGGCGTTCGCTACAGCGGCGGCGGAGCAACAACGCAGTCGATCGTGATGCGCTCCAAGTCCGGCACCGTTCGCATGATCGACGCCTACCACCGCCTCACCAAGCTGCGTGAATATTCGGCAGTCGACTTCGATGGTGAAGACGGCGCAGATTTTCCGATGCCTTGATCTCCGGCCGCCCGCTCCCCGACCCACAACTGGCAAGGTTTACCTCATGACCGAGAGCACAGAACAGCAATACCGCATCGAGCACGACACGATGGGCGAGGTCCGCGTCCCCATCGATGCCCTGTGGCGTGCACAAACGCAACGGGCCGTCGAGAATTTCCCGATCAGCTTCCGGCCACTCGAGCGCACCCAGATCCGCGCGATGGGCCTGCTGAAGGGCGCGTGCGCGAAGGTCAACAAGGACCTCGGCCTGCTCGACGCCGACAAGGCGGACGCGATCATCGCGGCTGCGAACGAGATCGCTGAGGGCAAACACGACGACCAGTTCCCGATCGACGTCTTCCAGACCGGGTCGGGCACCAGCTCGAACATGAACGCCAACGAGGTCATCGCCAGCATCGCGAAGGCGAACGGCGTCGACGTGCACCCCAACGACCACGTCAACATGTCGCAGTCGTCCAACGACACGTTCCCGACCGCGACGCACGTCGCCGCGACCGAAGCCGCTGTCACCGATCTGATTCCAGCGCTCGAATACCTGCACGAGGCGCTCGCCGCGAAGGCGACCGAGTGGAAGACCGTCGTCAAGTCGGGCCGGACCCACCTGATGGACGCCGTTCCCGTCACCCTCGGTCAGGAGTTCGGCGGCTATGCCCGCCAGATTCAGGCAGGCATCGAGCGCGTGCAGTCGACGCTCCCCCGCCTCGGTGAACTTCCCATCGGTGGCACCGCGGTCGGCACCGGTCTCAACGCACCGGACGGCTTCGGCCCCAAGGTCGTCACCGAACTCGTCGCCTCGACCGGTGTCGACGCACTCACCCCCGCCAAGGACAGCTTCGAGGCCCAGGCCGCGCGTGACGGCCTCGTCGAAGCATCGGGTGCGCTGCGCACCATCGCCATCTCCTTGACCAAGATCGCCAACGACATCCGCTGGATGGGATCGGGTCCGCTGACCGGACTCGGCGAAATCCAGCTTCCCGACCTGCAGCCAGGCAGCTCGATCATGCCCGGCAAGGTCAATCCGGTTCTGCCGGAAGCGGTTACGCAGGTCGCAGCGCAGGTCGTCGGTAACGACGCCGCAGTCGCATGGGGTGGCGCTGCCGGCGCGTTCGAGCTCAACGTCTACATCCCGATGATGGCGCGCAACCTCCTCGAATCGTTCAAGTTGATCGCCAACGTCTCGCGGCTGTTCGCCGACAAGTGCGTCAGCGGCCTGATCGCGAATGTCGATCACCTCAAGGAACTTGCGGAATCGTCGCCGTCGATCGTGACTCCGCTGAATTCGGCGATCGGTTACGAAGAGGCAGCTGCCGTCGCCAAGCAGGCGCTCAAGGAGAAGAAGACGATCCGCCAGACCGTCGTCGACCGTGGCCTCATCGGCGACAAGCTGTCGGAGGAAGAACTCGACCGTCGCCTCGACGTCCTCGCAATGGCAAAAGTGAAGTAGGGCACGGCCACATCGTCACAGGATTTCCGACAGCGGGGATCGCAGCATTCGTGCAGCGGTCCCCGCTTCGTGTCCGGGTGAGCGGCGCGCCAACTCGTCGCTGCTAGCACCTGAAAGGGCGTCGTTCAAGATCTATCCGAGGCGCTGGCCGAGGACTACGGTTTGCCCATGACTCGGCACAGTCGGCGCGCGACCATGATCGCCGCGACCGTATTTTCGATCGTCGGACTCGTCGGCGGTTGCACGACAGTGACGCCCGAGAACACAGATACGACCGATACCGCAGCCACCGACCCGGCCGCGGCCAGTGCGCCCCCGAATGTCGTTGCGGGAGTGCCCATTCCCGATGGCCGCGTCGACGAAGCGGTCGGTAAGTTGGACGGAATCGTCGACGAGCTCATGGCGTCGTCCGGCATACCCGGCATGGCAGTAGCAGTGGTGCACGGCGGGAAGACCGTGTACGCAAAAGGTTTCGGTGTTCGCGATGTCGGCAGCGGCGACTCCGTCGATGCGGACACGGTGTTCCAGCTGGCGTCGGTGTCGAAGTCGTTGGCCGCGACCGTGGTCGCTCATCAGGTCGGAACGAAATCGATCGACTGGACCACGCCGATCGTGTCGAAGCTGCCATGGTTCGCATTGCGCGACCCGCTCGTCACCCAGACCGTCACGATCGGGGATCTGTTCGCACACCGATCCGGACTACCGGAACATGCGGGAGACAACCTGGAAGACCTCGGCTACGACCGCAGGCAGATCCTCGAACGCCTGCGCCTGGAACCGCTGGACCCGTTCCGAATCAGCTACAACTACACCAACTTCGGGCTCACCGCCGCCGCGGAGGCAGTCGCAACAGCGGCGAACACCGACTGGGCGCAACTCTCCGATCAGGTGCTGTATCAACCGCTGGGGATGTCGTCGACGAGTTCACGATTCGCCGATTTCAAGGCAAGGCCGAACCATGCTGTCGGGCATGTGAAGGTCGACAACGAATGGGTCGCCGAGTACGTCCGCGAGCCGGACGAGCAATCGCCTGCTGGCGGTGTCAGTTCGTCGGTCAACGACATGTCCAAGTGGCTGACGATGATGCTGGCAAACGGCCGTTTCGACGACAAGGAGATCGCTCCAGCCGACGCGATCCTCCCGGCAATATCCGTTCAGTCGGTATCCTCGCCGTCGACCTCACCTGACGCTCGCGCCGGGTTCTACGGGTACGGATTCAACGTCGGTACATCGCCGGCCGGACGCACCGTGTACAGCCATTCCGGAGCGTTCGCACTCGGCGCGGGAACCAACTTCCTGGTGATTCCGTCCGCAGACGTTGCCATCGTCGCGCTGACCAACGCCGCACCGATCGGGCTTCCCGAAACGTTGACCGCAGAATTCAGCGACCTCGTTCAGTTCGGTGAGGTTCGGGAGAACTGGCGCGACCTGTACCGAGACGCCTTCTCCGCACTCGACGATCCGGCAGGGTCGCTGGTAGGCCAGACCGCACCGACCAACCCCGCTCTCCCGCCGCCGTTGCAGTCCCTGGCAGGCCGCTACGACAACGAGTACTGGGGTCCGGCGACAATCGCCGAAACCAACGGCAATCTGGTGCTGACGATGGGCCCCAAGAACGTCACCTACCCGTTGACACATTGGGACGGTGACACCTTCACGTTCCCGCTGAGTGGGGAAAACGCAGCACCGGGATCGATCTCCAAGTCAACGTTCTCGGGCAACTCCCTGACGCTCGAGTATTTCGACGAGGACGGATTGGGTAGGTTCAATCGATGACACCGCTCAGCGACATCAAACAGGACGCAACGACAACGGTCCGAGAATTTCTCGGGGCGCTGGAGGTGGATGCGACCGCAGAGGCACTCGAACTCGTCACCGACGACGTCGAGTGGATCAACAACTCGCTGTCGACCGCTCGTGGCGCTGGAAATCTCGACCGTGCGCTATCGATGGGCCCGAAACTTCGTATCGGGTTCGCGGCTCACATCCACCACATCGCCGAATCGGCTACGGCTAGTTCCGAAAGCGTCGTGCTGACCGAACGCACGGACGTGCTCCGCTTCGGTCCGGTACGGATCGCCTTCTGGGTATGTGGCACATTCGAGCTTCGCGACGGCAAGATCGCCATCTGGCACGATTACTTCAGCTGGGCGAACTTCGCAAAGGGCACCGCAGTCGGCCTGACCCAGGCCGTGCTGCGCCGCACGCCTGCGCTCGACTAGACGCGCAGGCTCGCCAGTTCCTCGCGGGCCTTTTCGCCGTCGACGCCGAGGTCGGTGCGCTCGAAGACGTTCCACTTCTCCAGCAACGGGCGGAACACCAGTTCGTCCTGGCGCGCGGGATCGTAGATGCCTGCCTCGGCGAGGTCGGTGGTGCTGTCCCGACCGTCGGCGAGCGGAATCGTCGGAACCTTGAAGCCACGGACTCGGTCCGCGATCGCGCGCATCGCCTGATCGGGAACCAGATCCAGTGCGGCGACGACGATGTTGGCGTAGAAGTCGCGCTGCAGTTCGTCGTCGGTGGCGATCTTCTCGCAGATGCCGGCGACAACGGGATCGCCTGCAAGCTTTGCCGTGTTGCGATGGCGAATGCTCGATGCGGTCTCTTCGAAGGCCGCGTTGACGAGCACCTCGATCAGGTGCATCGCGGGCGCGTTGTAGTTGTTGGTCATGTGCGTCATACGGATGCGTTCGAGTGCGACGGGATCGACGGCGCGCGTCAGAACGAGGTAATCACGGATGACGATCGAGTGCCGATTCTCCTCGGCAGTCCAGCGCCCGACCCAACGCCACCACGGACCGATCCGCAGATGCTTGGCCAGTTCCCGGTGATAGGACGGCATGTTGTCGGCTGCGAGCACACCGACTGTGAGAGCGAGCTTGCCGATCTCGCTGAGCGTCGACTGCTCTGGAGCCCAGTCCTCACCGCCGAGGAAGGCGAAATTGCGACCGTCGTCCCACGGAACGAGGTCCTGCGGCTGCCAGCCTTCGGCGGCGTCACCATGGAGATGCAGGTTTTCTTCCACGACAGGAGCCAGCGCGATCAGCAGCGCTTTGTCGTTCATTTCGTCAGGCACGCCCATACGGTAGTCGCTGCGCACCGTCGAGTGTGAGTCAGCACCCGGGGAAACAGACGCGTGGTGGCCGTCATAGTCGACGGCCACCACGCGACACCTGCGCTTACTGCTACTTCGGAACGACCGTGGTCTCGTTGTTCACGAACGTGATGTGACCGTTTTCGAAGTCGCTCTGCTTGCCTCCCGGGATGTCCTTCTCATCGGAGATCGGGTAGCCGAGCGAGCCCTCCGGTCCGCCTTCTGCTTCCCAGGCTTCGCGGATCTTGCCCCAGACGACGTGCGCCTGCGTCTTGTCGTTCCAGTAGATGATGCCGCCGACGAACTCCTGGTACTTACCGCCACCGGGAGCAGCTTCCTCCGCGCTTGTCGGTGCACCGAGTGGGCTCGTCGGACCACCCGACGCGGTGTACTTCGCGAGGATCGGGCCTGCGACGGTGTACTCCTGGCCGTCGGGACCGGCGATCGTGGTCTCCCCGCCAGCCCCTTCGGTTCCGCTGGCTTCCGTTGACTCCGCCGCCGACCCCTCCGCGGTCGTGGATGAGCCTTCGGCGCCACTCTCTTCGGATGCGGACGGCTTCAGCGATTCGGTGAGTTGACCGGCACTCGACTTGGCCGACTCGACCACGTCGGACGCCTTGTCGTCTTCGCCACAACCGACGGCGACCAACGCAACCGCAGCAGTCGCGGCGGCAAAAGCGGCAGTTCTCTTGGTAATTTGGCGCATACTTCGAGTCCTCTCGATGGAATTACGGGCGACGTATGGCACGCACCCGGGTGGGAGCGTATCGGAGCCACCCGCAACAGCGGGGCAAATTCTTCGGAAAGATCGTCGGCTGATACAAGCCGGAAATACGATCCCCCGTGCGTCAGCCGAGGGGTTCGACGGCCCGTCGTGCACCGCAACGATATTCGCGAGCAATGCCGCAAACATAAATGCCAACCGACCGATTCAACGGACGAATTGGCACACTCCCCGACCAGCACTCAGGCTTCGTACCCGTGTGATCGGTAGCCCAAACATCGCCGAAAAAATTCCTGGCGAATAGCCGGCTATGCAACAGAACGGGCGGTTGAAAGGTGTTTCTACCTTTCAACCGCCCATCAGGCGAAGCGCTTATCTAGGAATTCGGGCCGAATTCTTCCAACATTTCGGTGACCAGAGCCGCGATGGGCGAGCGCTCGCTCCTCGTCAACGTGATGTGCGCGAAGAGCGGATGTCCCTTCAACTTCTCGATCACCGCGGCGACACCGTCGTGGCGGCCGACCCGCAGGTTGTCGCGCTGAGCGACGTCGTGCGTCAACACCACTCGCGAACCGCTGCCGAGTCGGCTCAGAACGGTGAGCAGCACATTGCGTTCCAGCGACTGGGCCTCGTCGACGATGACGAAGGAGTCGTGCAGCGACCGGCCGCGAATGTGCGTCAGCGGCAACACTTCCAACATGCCGCGATGGATCACTTCCTCCATCACCTCAGGGCTGGCGAGCCCGTCGAGGGTGTCGAAGACCGCCTGCGCCCACGGACCCATTTTTTCGCTCTCGCTGCCCGGCAGGTAGCCGAGTTCCTGCCCACCGACCGCATACAGCGGCCGGAAGACGACCACCTTGCGCTGCGTCCGCCGCTCGAGTACCGCTTCGAGTCCGGCGGTAAGGGCAAGCGCCGACTTTCCGGTGCCTGCCTTACCGCCGAGGGAGACGATGCCGATGCTCTCGTCGAGGAGCAGTTCCAACGCGATGCGCTGCTCAGCCGATCGGCCGTGCAGTCCGAAGGCCTCACGCTCACCCCTGACCAACTGGACGCGCTTGTCCGGCGTCACGCGTCCCAGCGCGCTCGAACTCCCGCCGAGCAGCCGAACTCCGGTGTGGCACGGCAACTCCCGCGCCTCGTCGATATCGATCACACTCTCGCTGAAAAGCTGATCGATCGTCGTCGACGCCACGTCGAGTTCGGTCATTCCGGTCCAGCCCGACGGGACGACATCGTGAGCGTGGTACTCGTCGGCGGGGAGTCCGACCGCACCCGCCTTCACGCGCAGCGGGATGTCCTTGCTGACCAGGATCACGTCGCGACCTTCGGCCGCGAGATTCAAAGCACACGCCAGAATTCTGGAATCGTTTGTGTCCGTGCGGAATCCGACGGGCAAGACGGTCGGGTCGGTGTGGTTGAGCTCGACCTGCAGCGTGCCGCCCTCCGTGCCGATCGGTACGGGCCGGTCCAGCCGTCCGTACTGCAAGCGCAGGTCGTCGAGCATTCTCAAGGATTCGCGAGCAAACCAGCCGAGCTCGTGGTGATGCCGTTTGCCTTCGAGTTCACCGATCACGACCAGCGGAAGGATGACGTCGTGTTCCGCGAATCGAATCACCGCCCACGGGTCCGACAACAACACGGATGTGTCGAGCACATAGGTGCGCACACCGGTCGAAGGAGAGGTGTCGGGGGTTTGTCCAGTGGAGCGGTGCGAGGGGGATTTCGACGCTGTCCCCGTGCGTCCCGATGAAGCGGAAACGGCTCGTGTTGCAGTCACGTGAGGCTCCTACGTCTGCATGGCACCCACGCAAACTCACTCGCTGGACCGGCGGGTCCTGTGTGTCAGATGACACGAGGACCGGGTGCCGGTCCCCTCGAACTGAATGAATCAGCCACGATCAGAACCTCCCGCACGGGCGGCTTCCCCGCTACCCGTACTGCCGACGCTACTGCTATTCGCGCGATCCGGTCGCCCCGCACGAGGGCGTGTCGGTGAACAACTTATTAACGCGAGTCACGGCCGTATCAACAGTCTCGACTGTCCGAGTGAACGGCTCAGCCGAGCAGGCGCCAGTCTTCGAGGCCGGGGTACAGCGGGAAGGCCGCGGCGACGGCGGATACGCG
Organism: Antrihabitans stalagmiti; assembly: GCF_016482825.1. Taxonomy (GTDB): domain Bacteria; phylum Actinomycetota; class Actinomycetes; order Mycobacteriales; family Mycobacteriaceae; genus Antrihabitans; species Antrihabitans stalagmiti. Next base: position 62,010 of record NZ_JAEMNV010000013.1, read on the forward strand.
TCGACGCTGGGTTTCGAGGTCGCCGCCGGCAAGCGTTGTCGCGATGATGTCGGCAACCTCGGTGAACTCGGTGTCGCCGAAACCACGGGTCGCAAGCGCAGCGGTTCCGATCCGCAAACCGGATGTCACCATCGGCGGACGGGGATCGAACGGCACGGCGTTACGGTTCACGGTGATGCCGACTTCGTGCAGCAGGTCTTCACCCTGCTGGCCGTCGAGTTCGGAATTACGAAGGTCGACGAGGACGAGGTGGACGTCGGTGCCACCGGTCAGCACGCTGATGCCCTTGCCCGCGATGTCGGCACCGGTAAGCCGGTCGGCGAGGATCTTGGCTCCGGAAATGGTGCGTTCCTGGCGGTTCTTGAATTCGTCGGTGCCCGCAACCTTGAGCGACACTGCCTTCGCCGCAATCGCATGCATAAGCGGACCGCCCTGCTGACCGGGGAACACCGCAGAGTTCAGCTTCTTCGCCCACTCCTGCTTGGCGAGGATCAGCCCCGAACGGGGTCCGCCGAGCGTCTTGTGGACCGTCGTCGACACGACATCGGCGTACGGAACCGGCGACGGGTGCAGACCAGCTGCAACCAGGCCGGCGAAGTGGGCCATGTCGACCCAGAGGTACGCGCCGACCTCGTCCGCGATCGACCGGAAGGCTTCGAAATCCTGATGGCGCGGGTATGCCGACCAACCTGCGACGATCACCTTCGGCCGCGACTCGAGTGCGATCTTGCGCACCTCGTCCATGTCGATGCGGTGGTCTTCCTTGCTCACCCCGTAGGAGTGCACCTCGTACAGCTTGCCGGAGAAGTTCAAGCGCATGCCGTGCGTGAGGTGGCCACCGTGTGCGAGATCGAGACCGAGCAACTTTTCGCCCGGGTTCATCAGCGCCATCAGGACCGCAGCGTTGGCCTGTGCACCGGAGTGCGGTTGCACGTTCGCGAAGTCCGCGCCGAAAAGAGCTTTCGCACGGTCGCGAGCGAGCGTCTCGATGATGTCGACGTGCTCGCAGCCGCCGTAGTAGCGACGGCCGGGGTAACCCTCCGCGTACTTGTTGGTGAGCACGCTCCCCTGCGCCTGCAGCACCGCGCGCGGGACGAAGTTCTCGGACGCGATCATCTCGAGCGTGTCGCGTTCGCGGGCCAACTCCCCTGCCATCGCGGCAGCGACCTCGGGGTCGAGCTCACCGAGCGAGAGGTTGTTCACGGACGCAGAAGTATCGGTCACGCGATCATTCTAGGGCGTTGCCTCGTGAGTCTTTTCGGAGGTCCCGCCCGCCGAAAGTGCTCACGAGGCGCGCAGCGCCCCCGGCGTCAGCGGCTCGTCGAGCAGTCTGCGAAAGCGCTCCGATCGGTCGGCCGCGGTCGGTGCCTCGTCCAGCCACCCACCGAGCAGTCGGTACCCCTCGACGTAGGTGCTGATGTAGGCACGCCACAGCGGCGAGGACAGGAAGCGAAGCGACTGCCGCGCCTGTTTCGGCGTCGACATCGACCAGCGCTGCAAGAACTCCGCGACGTCGTCCTCACTCCTTCCTCTGTCGTGCAAGAGGAGTGCAGCATCCTGCCGTACGCCGAGGAGCTTTGCCGACGCAGCCGAAAGCCGTTGGGCACGTTCACCGTCGAAGCGGATACCGAGGTCGGCGTAGATCTCCTGCGCCCACAACCCCCACTCGGGGCCGACTATGGCCCGCAACGCCAGATCGGCGAGACCTTCGGCCATCAGGCACTGCGGCGTATTGACGAGAAACAGCGTCTGCTCGAGCTGACCTGCCCCGACGAGGCCCGCTTCCTTGCGGCAATGCTCGGTGTGGTGACCCGGGTACGACTCGTGCGCGATCAACCTCGGCAGATTCGCCAAGTGCTGCTTGAGGTCGGAGTTGATCGCCACTCGTGACGTGTAGTTGCCGAGGTAGTAGTTGAATCCCGACCACGGCTTGTCTCCGACGACCTCGTATTCGACGACCTCTTCGGCGGGCAGCGGGTATTCCTTGCGGACCAGATCGCGCAGCGCGCTGGAGAACGCCTCCACACAATCGCGCAACTTCTCCGGCGCAATCTCTTCCGATGCGCGATGAGCCTGTACACGTTCGATGAAACTTCCCGGGCCCGGCAGCACCGTGGCGATCTGCTCGTGAGCCTCGCGGTAGTCGTCGACGTCGCCGAGCGCGATGTCGACGTCGAAGTACTGCTTCACCTCGTCGACGAAGCCGATCTGCTCACCTGCAAACTTGCGTCCCGAGCATTCGAGCGCACGCAGATGCGCGTCGAGGAACGTGGCGCGATCCTCGGCCAGACCTGCTGCAGGCAGCTCTGCACGCAACTCGGCCGCGCGACGGGCCAGGTTTCGCGGATCGGGCGCAGGGGCATTCTCGACCTGCTTACGCAACTGTGGATCACCTGTGAAGGCGTCGACGAAGCCGTCTTCCAGCCGGTCGAACGACAGCCCGAGCAGCAGGTATTCGCGAACCAAGGCGTCGGATTCCATGCCGTCCGACCTTAGTCGACGTCGTCGTCGGAGCAGCAGGTGTCACAGCCCACTCGGTCCCGCCGTCGCATGGACTGCGCGTTGCGAGCACAATTCGACCTATGCAACTGGAGGTGCGCGGATGGCACGGGTGAGCGAACCGAGCCCCTACGTCGAATTCGACCGCAAGCAGTGGCGCACCCTGCGACGGGCAACGCCCTTGATTCTCACCGAAGAAGAACTGCTCGGATTGCGTGGTCTGGGAGAGCAGATCGATCTCGAAGAGGTAGCCGAGATCTACCTCCCGCTGGCGCGTCTCATCCACCTACAGGTTGCCGCTCGCCAACGATTGTTCGCTGCGACGGCAACCTTCCTCGGCGAGAAGCACCCCGATCGGCAGGTGCCGTTCGTCATCGGCGTGGCAGGCAGTGTCGCGGTCGGCAAGTCGACGACCGCTCGTGTGCTGCAGGCACTTCTGGCTCGCTGGGAACATCATCCCCGCATCGATCTCGTGACCACCGACGGCTTTCTCTACTCGACGGCCGAGCTGACTCGTCGAAACATCATGCATCGTAAGGGCTTTCCCGAGAGCTACGATCGCCGCAAGCTGTTGCGATTCGTCACCGAAGTCAAGTCGGGGGCCGAAGAGGTTGCGGCGCCGGTCTATTCGCATACGCTCTACGACATCGTGCCCGGTCACTACCATCTGGTGCACCAGCCCGACATCCTGATCATCGAGGGACTCAACGTTCTGCAGACAGGTCCACGCCTGATGGTTTCGGACCTGTTCGATTTTTCGATCTACGTCGACGCACGGATCGAAGATATCGAAAACTGGTACACGCAAAGGTTTCTCGCACTACGGGCGACGTCCTTCGCCGACCCGAACTCGCATTTCCATCACTACTCGATGCTCAACGATCGTGATGCGACAGCTGCGGCGCGCGAAATCTGGAACTCGATCAATCGGCCCAACCTCGTCGAGAACATTCTGCCGACGAGACCGAGAGCGACGCTGGTGCTGCGCAAAGATGCCGACCACGCGATCAATCGGTTGCGGCTCCGAAAGCTCTAGGGCGCTGCGCGCCTCGTGAGTCCTTTCGGAGGGCCCACCCTCCGAAAAGACTCACGAGCGGCGTAGCCGCCTATGCGCCGAATCGGCGATGCCGGGCCGCGTAGTCACGAAGGGCGCGAAGGAAATCCACGCGCCGAAACTCCGGCCAGTAGGCCTCCGTGAACCAGATCTCGGAGTATGCGCTCTGCCACAACAGAAAGCCGGAGAGCCGCTGCTCACCCGAGGTGCGGATGACGAGGTCGGGGTCGGGTTGGCCCGAGGTGTACAGATGCTCGCCGATGCCGTCGACGGTGATCGACTCGATCAACTCGTCGCCTTCACGGCCTTCGCCTTGCTTCTGCTTCACGAGCGCGCGCACGGCGTCGGCTATTTCCTGCCGTCCGCCGTACCCGATCGCGACGTTGACGTGGGTCCCCGTTCGACCCTTCGTCCGCAGGGCGGCTTCGCGTAGCCGGCGCGCGGAGTCCTCGGGCAGCAGATCGAGTGTGCCGACGATTCGTACGCTGGAGTTGTTGCCCGACCCGGATATCTCCTCGACGACATCGGTGATGATTTCGATCAGCGATTCGAGTTCGTCCTGGTCGCGACGCAGATTTTCGGTCGAGAGCAGATAGATCGTCGCCATTTCGATGCCTGCTGCATCACACCAGCTGATCAACTCCGCGATCTTGAGCGCACCCATGCGATACCCGTGGCTGACGTCGGTGAACCCGTTCGCACGGGCCCAGCGCCGATTGCCGTCACACAGCACAGCGACATGCCTCGGGTGTTGTTTGTCGGCGAGCTGCCGCAGCAGTCGGTTTTCGTAGACGCGATATACCAGCCCACGAGCCCTCACTGCGGCATCACGCTCAGCTGCGGCGCGAGGCCAGTGGAGATGCACACGGGAGTAAAGCGTACGCCCGGCGAGTCGGGCGGCGACGGCACCCGCGTCGGGAGTTGGAGAGTTGAGATACGGTTCGGATACGGCTATGTGGTTGATCACCGACCGGCTTGCGATGCTGTCGGAGGACGTACAGTCGGTTGTAACTTACGGCACCGTAGGTTACCGACCAGTAAAGGGATTCATGACCGCCTTCGGCCTCGACGAACTACCCGTCAAGCCCCGCATGCGTGGCTGGATTCACCTGTGGGCATTCGGCGTTTCCGTGTTCACGGGCATCGTCCTCGTTGCCCTGTCGGCATCGATGGTGTCGAGCAAGGCCGCATGGGCAACCGCGATCTACAGCATCACCGTCTGCGGGATTTTCGGCGTCAGCGCGACCTACCACCGCATTCACTGGGACACCATCGCCGGACGCATGTGGATGAAGCGTGCGGACCATTCGATGATCTTCATCTTCATCGCGGGCAGCTACACCCCCTTCGCGCTACTCGGCCTACCGACCTCGACCGGTCGTATCGTGCTGATCGTCGTCTGGGCCGGAGCGCTTGCCGGCGTCGCATTGAAGATGCTGTGGCCGACCGCTCCGAAATGGGTCGGCGTACCGCTGTATCTGCTGCTCGGCTGGGCGATCGTCCCCGTCGTCGGCGAATTGACGCGCCATGTCGGCGTCGCTGCGATGGTCCTGCTGCTCATCGGTGGTCTCTTCTACAGCGCGGGCGCAATTCTCTACGCGACGAAGTGGCCCAACCCGTGGCCTACGACGTTCGGCCATCACGAGTTCTTCCACGCCGCCACGGTCATCGCGGCGCTGTGCCACTACATCGCTGTCTGGCTCGTCGTCTTCAACTGACCTACCGTCGACCGACCCTCAACCGATAGTTCCGCCTGATCCTGGCTCCGTTTCGCGGTATCGTCGCATCTTCGACCGACTACGACGTGAGATGAGCGCCGCGCGATGACGGCAACCAAGATACAAACGTGGGCCCTACGCTCACGGACCGGTTTCGCCGTCGTTGCGACGTTGAGCGGCGTCGCCGGTTTGATCGTCGTCCTCGTCCAACTGTGGATCACGGGCGTCTTCACCCGCCTCGGCGATGCCGCGACCACCATCGTCGTCGTCACCACCGCGTACGCCCTCTTCGCGTCGGTCGTCGGTGGCTACGTGTCGATGATCGCGCAGCGCAACACCCTCGACTGGATACCCGAAGACCGGGCGCCGACCGACGCCGAGGCGAAGCGTGTACTTCGGATGCCGCTCGACATGGCGCTACTCGCCGGGTCGCTCTGGCTGCCCGGCATCGTGCTCGAAGCCGGCATGTTCGGCATGGTCGCGCCCGCGCGCGATCTCGTCATCGCCGTCGCACTCGTGACCATGGGTGGACTGACGTCGGCAGGCTTCACCTATCTGCTGACCGATCGCCTGCTGCGGCCTGCGATTCCGCGCGTCGCGCAGGTCCGTTCGGTCGGGCATCCGAGTTCGACGGCACTCGTTCGGGTCCTGATCACGTGGGCGCTTGCAAGCGGGCTCCCACTCGCCAACGTGATCCTGGTCCTCGCCGACACCGGCTCACCTCAGCACGACCGCATCCGCGGCTCGCTGTACATCGCGATCGTCGGACTGCTGACCGGCTACGCGGCCACCGCGTTTCTCGCCCGCAGTATTGCGCTTCCGCTCTACGACCTCCGACGCGCGCTCGGCAGAATCGAGCAGGGCGACCTCGATGTCGAAGTGCCCGTTCAGGCAACGAGCGAGATCGGCCTGCTGGAAACGTCCGTCAACGACATGACGCACAGCCTGCGCGAACGTGAGCGCCTGCGGGATCTGTTCGGCCGCCACGTCGGCACCAACGTCGCCCAGCGGGCGCTGGAGCGCGGCATGGACCTCACCGGCGATATGCGCGAGGTGTCGGCATTGTTCGTCGACGTCGTCGGATCGACGCGCCTCGCCCACGTGCTGGAGCCGAGAGAGTTCGTCGACAAATTGAATCGGCTCCTCAGCACGGTCGTCGACGCGACCACGATGTACGGCGGTCTGGTCAACAAGTTCGAAGGTGATGCGGCACTGTGTATCTTCGGTGCGCCGATCGAATTGGACGACGACGCGACAGCCGCCCTGCGCGCCGCTCGCCGGATCCGCGACGAAGTCCTCGCGGCAGGCGAATTCGACATCGGTGTCGGTGTCGCGCGTGGCCTCGTTTTCGCCGGTGACGTCGGTTCGGCAACGCGTCTCGAGTACACCGTGATCGGCGACGCGGTGAACGAGGCAGCACGGCTCACAGAGGCGGCAAAGAATGTGCCCCAACGGATTCTGGTGAGTCAGCCGGTTGTGGAAGCGTGCTCGTCACACGAACGCGAGCTGTGGACCTCGCACGGCGTTCTGAAACTGCGTGGCCGCGAGGACGAGACGAAGAGCTGGACCGACAATCGCGGTGGCGGCGCAAGTCAGCGCATCAACAAATCGCGGAGTTCGGTGACCGTCGACACCGGCCTGTCGCATACGAACCCGCGGCAGACATAGGCTGCGGGCTGCCCGTCGACGAGCGGTCGGTCGGCCAGCAGCGGTAGCGAATCCTGTTGTCCGACAACGATTACTGCGCCACCGGGTGCGAGCGTGCGGGTAACGCCGACAAGGTCGCTGGTGCCGGTGGGGTCGACTATCGCAATCTGCATCGGCCCTCGCAATGACGCCTCCGCGACCGTCAGCCAGTGGCCTGCCGACCGAGGAGCACGAGCGAGCACAACCGTTGCCGCGCGCAAGGTTTCGGCAGCCAGCTCGCCGTAGCGCACCGACCGCTCCGGATCCGACAGCGCCGCAGCGGTCAGCAGCGCCTCGGCCGTACTCGAAGCGCCGGACGGAGTTGCACCGTCGATCGGGTCACGCGGTCGGGTGACGAGGACCTCGGCATCGTCGGCGGTGTCGAACCAACCGCCCGCCGAGTCGGACACAGCGAAATGTGCGATGGCGACGTCGAGGAGCTGTTGTGCGTGCTCGAGCCATTCGAGTTCGCCCGTCGCCTGATGCAACGCGAGCAGACCGGTGACCAACCACGCGTGATCCTCTAGCACGCCTGCCGCATCGCCGACCACGCCGCCGAGCGACGCCCTCCTGAGCCTGCCGTCGACAACGTGACGATCGAGAAGGTAACGCGCACAACGCGCGGCGGCGTCCACCCAATCCGAGCGCTCGAGCCAAGCGCCGACCTCGGCGAGCGCGACGATCGCCATTCCGTTCCACGCGGTGACGACCTTGTCGTCGCGACCGGGTTGGGGACGCTGGGCACGCACCGACCGCAGCAGACCGCGGACCCGCTCGAAACGAGCGTCGTCGTCCGGATCGTGGTGCAGTTGCAGAACCGAGGCACCCTCCTCGAAGGTGCCTGCCCGCGTCACACCGAACAGGGCGGCGGCCCACGGACCGTCGTCGGGACCGAGCACGTCGACGAGCTGTTCGGGGGTCCACACGTAGGTCGACCCCTCGACGCCCTCGGTGTCAGCGTCGAGCGCGGAGGCGAAGCACCCTTCGGCAGTCAGCAGGTCGGTCAACAGGAACTGTGCCGTCTCGTGCGCAACCTTCGAGGCCAGGGCCGAGCCGGACCGCCTGGCAAGGTGGCCGTAGGCGCGCAGCAGCATCGCGTTGTCGTACAGCATCTTCTCGAAGTGCGGAATCACCCACTGCGGATCCACCGAGTAGCGGGCGAAACCGCCGTTCAACTGGTCGTAGATGCCGCCGCGAGCCATTGCCTGAGCGGTTCGGTCGACGGCGTCGAGTATCTGCGTGTCGCCGGTGCGCTCGTATGCGCGCAGCAGTCCTTCCAGCAATGCGGACGGCGGAAACTTGGGAGCACCGCCGAACCCGCCGTAGGTGCGATCTTCCTCTCGCAGCACCGCGGCGACCGCATGGTCGAGCAGCGGTACGTCGACGTCGATGTCGACGGACGGCAGACCCGAGCTGCCGCCTCGCAATTCGGCGACGACGGCGGCCGAGGCTTCCATGACTTCGTCGCGCCGGTTCTTCCACGTGTCGGAGATCGCCTCGAGTACCTGACCGAACGAGGGCATTCCACCCCGGGCAACCTTGGGGTAGTACGTGCCGCAGTAGAACGGTTCGGCATCCGGTGTCAGGAAGCAGGTCATCGGCCAGCCACCCTGGCCGGTCATGGCAACCGTTGCGTTCATGTAGACGGCATCGAGGTCGGGGCGCTCTTCGCGATCGACCTTGATGCAGACGAACTTCTCGTTCATCGAAGCCGCGGTCGCGTCGTCCTCGAACGACTCGTGCGCCATGACGTGACACCAGTGGCACGCCGAATATCCGATCGACAGCAGTATCGGCACGTCCCGCTCACGCGCCGCGGCCAATGCCTCCGCGTCCCACTGGTGCCAGTGCACAGGGTTGTCCGCATGCTGGCGGAGGTACGGCGACGTCGCGGAGCCGAGGCGATTCATCAGGTGCTGGTCATTCGGCTCTTGACGCGGTCGCGCCGGGATCCGTTCCGTCGTCGGCGGCTTGATCGGGCTCGGGGTGGGCGGGCTCGAACGTTGCGGGCAGTCGCTTGATCTTGCGGTTCATCGAACGAATCAGCAGCACCGTACCGATCAGCAGCAGGATGAGGATGACAAGCCCGACCGGGGACGCCTTGCCGAACTCGGGTCCGGTCGGAGTGTTCGGCTCTGCCAGTAACAGGTCGTACGCGATCAAATTCACTTCGTCGTTTCCCTCGCGTCGCGAACACCGGCTAGTGCGTCGTCGGTGATACCCGCGAACAGATCTGTCTCCGGGATCGACGTCTTGACCCGCGTCTTTGCGAGTTCGTACTCCTCGGTCGGCCAAATTCGCCGCTGCAGTTCCAGCGGAATCGCGAAGAAGACGCCGTTCGGATCGATCTGCGTCGCGTGCGCCCGAAGCGCCTCGTCTCGGTTCGCGAAGTACTTTCCGCACTGGATCTGTGTGGTCACGCGAGCCATGATGTCGCCGTGCTCGGGCCGCCAGCGATCGATCCAATCCTGCAGCGGGAACGCCTCGCCACGCTGGTCGTATTCCTCCTTGAACAGTTCGAGCCGGCGCCGAATGAAACCGTGGGTGTAGTAGAGCTTCGACACCGTCCACGGCTCGCCTGCGTCGGGGAACCGATCGGCTTTGCCTGCGGCCTCGTATGCCGCCATCGACACCTGGTGGCAGCGAATGTGGTCGGGATGCGGGTAGCCGCCGTTTTCGTCGTAGGTGATCATCACGTGCGGGCGGAACTCGCGAACGACCTTCACCAGGGCTTCGGTCGACTCCTCCAGCGGTACGAGCGCGAAGGACCCTTCCGGCAGCGGTGGCAACGGATCGCCCTCGGGAAGGCCGGAGTCGATGAAGCCGAGCCAGGTCTGTTGTACGCCGAGCGCGCGAGCGGCCTGGGCCATCTCTTCGCGGCGGATCTCGTTCATCCGTTCCACGACGCCGGGAATGTCCATCGCCGGGTTGAGCACGTCGCCGCGCTCGCCGCCGGTCAGTGTCACGACAAGCACCTCGTGACCCTCGTCGGCATAGCGGGCCATCGTCGCGGCACCCTTGCTCGACTCGTCGTCCGGGTGGGCGTGCACTGCCATGAGCCGAAGTCCGCTCACTCCTCGATTCACCTCTCGCCTGATAGCTCGCTCGCAACGGGCCGTCGCACGCTGTGCATGCACGGGGCCCGTCTCGAGCACGGCCGCGACCGCGGCACGCCTGATCTCTCCCCTATAGTTCCACCCGATGGTCAAGTCTTCAGCCATACCCCCTCGCCCAGCCGACCGCTACGGCTCGTCTCGTCGTAGTCCGCGGTGGATCGCGCTTGCGCTCGGTGCCCTCGTCGTCCTGCTCGGCGTCGGTGTCGCCTACCTCGGATACGAGCGTTTCGGACCGAAAGAGCTGGAGAGCGAGCAGGTTTCCTACAGCGCCGTCGACGACCGATCGATGACGATCCGGTTCACGGTGACACGTCAGGATCCGTCGCGACCGGCGGTGTGCATCGTCCGCGCTCGCTCGAAGGACGGCACCGAGACGGGTCGGCGCGAAGTGTTCGTCGGGCCGTCCGCCAGCGGAACGGTCGAGGTCAACTCGACGGTCGAGACCTCTCAGCCACCCGCGGTCGGCGACATCTACGGCTGCAGCTTCGACGTGCCGAGCTATCTGAAAGCAGACTGACCGAGAACGGATAGTGACCAGTCCGCGACCTCGGCTTTAACGGCACTATCTGTGTCCGTGGTAACATTGGCCGATACACGGTTCCGGGGTTCGGAGCCGTGTTTGCTGCATTGACGGCACGGCGCATTGGTGGCACTGCGAATCGCCCCGGTTCCCGGGACAGGGCCTGTCGGGGGTTGACGAGGATTCCTAGATCCGCTTGGTCGCCTTCCGTTGTGGGTAAACGACGAACACACCGGATCCCGAACGTGGGGACCACCAGAAGAGGAGTAATCGAGATGACCGAGACCCAGGTGACCTGGCTGACCCAGGAATCTCACGACCGGCTCAAGACCGAACTCGATCAGCTCATTGCGAATCGTCCGATCATTGCTGCCGAGATCAACGAGCGGCGCGAAGAGGGCGACCTCAAGGAGAACGGCGGCTACCACGCTGCACGCGAGGAGCAGGGCCAGCAGGAAGCCCGCATCCGTCAGCTGCAGGAGCTGCTCAACAACGCCAAGGTCGGCGAAGCACCGACGCAGTCCGGCGTCGCATTGCCGGGTTCGGTCGTCAAGGTGTACTACGACGGTGACGAGTCCGACACCGAGACCTTCCTGATCGCGACGCGTGAAGAAGGCGTCCGCGAATCGAAGCTCGAGGTCTACTCCCCCAACTCACCGCTCGGCGGTGCGTTGATCGACGCCAAGGTCGGCGACACCCGGCAGTACAACCTGCCGAACGGTGGCTCGATGAAGGTCACTCTCGTCAGCGCGGAGCCGTACCACAGCTAGTTCGCAGCTTTTGGTGCGCGGCCGCAGTCCTCGAGGACTGCGGCCGCGCATTTTTGCGTCGCAGGTTGCCTGCCGAACCTGGAGTTGCGGAGCAACTATTCCGAATTGTGCACTTAAGTCAGAATAACGGTACTCTTGTTCCGAGTTAGGAGCAGACATGCCCAATTCGGACCCACGTAGTGCCGAGGTCGGCTGGCCCGCGTGCACACGCGAACCGCGACCTTGGCGTCCGAGCGGGCGCGGTACCCGAGCCGACCGCACTCTGACCGAGATTTCGGTCTCGCTGCCGCCGAAGATCGCCGCCCTTGACGCACCGCTGTCCGGTCCGCTGGCTGCGCGAATGGAACAGGCACTGCGCGAGGTTGCCAAACTCGACGCCGAGCACGGACCAACGCTCGACGCCCTCGGTGCGCTGTTGATCAGGACCGAGTCGGTTGCGTCGTCCAAGATCGAGCAGATCGACGCCTCGGTCGACGACTACGCGCGCGCGTCGCACGGGGTGAAGGCCAACCCCGCCGCGGTGTCGATGGTTGCCGCCGCCGAGGCTCTGCAGACGATGGTCGATTCGATTCGGCACGGCGCCGACATCGAACTGTCATCGATCCTGCAGGCACACAAACGACTGATGGCGAAAGACGAGGCGCTCGCCGATCGGGCCTACGCGGGACGAATTCGCGACATGCAGAACCGGATCGGCGGTAGCGACCACTCACCTCGCAATGCGCTGTACGTGCCACCCCCGCCGGAGACCGTGGCCGACTACCTCGACGATCTGGTTGCCTACCTGAACCGTGACGACATCCCCGTCCTCACGCAGGCGTGCATCGCGCACGCTCAGTTCGAATCGATCCACCCGTTCACAGATGGCAACGGCCGAATCGGACGGGTTCTCATCAATACGGTTCTGCGTCGGCGGGGTGCGACGACACATGTCGTCGTACCGCTGGCCTCGGCGCTGGTCGCGCATCGAGATCGATACTTCGATCTACTCGACCACTACCGAGACGGATCCGTTGCACCGCTGCAGGACTCGTTCGCCGAGGCTACGCGCATCACTGCCTCCGAGTCGAGGGCGACCGCGGTACGGCTCGCAGAACTCCCAGCAGAATGGAACGAGCAGGTCGGCAGGGTACGGGCCGGAAGCGCGACCTCGATGCTTCTCGAAATCCTTCCGTCGCAACCGGTTCTGTCGGCAGAGGACGCCTGCACCGCTGTGTCCGCTGCGGAAAGCAGTGTCTACAGCGCTATCGAACGGCTGCACGCGACGGGAGTACTGAAACCGCTGACCGACCGCAAACGGAACCAGGTGTGGGGCGCCACCGCCATCCTCGACGAACTCGACGACCTCGGCAAACGAATTGCGGCGGCGGCGAGCTAGCAGGCTCGCCGTAGGTCAGTCCTGATTCACCACCGCGTAGCCGGCATCACCGAGTGCGGTCAGCACACTCGCCCGATGCTCAGGACCACGCGTTTCCATCGTGAGTGCGACCTCGACCTCGTCGAGTGCCAACTTGCCTGCGGTCCGGGAATGCACGACGTCCAAAACGCTTGCGCCACTTGCACTGACGACGTTGAGCAACGTGCTGAGTCCGCCAGGGCGGTCGGCGATGGTGACCCGGACGGCGAGGAACCGTCCAGCCGCGCGCAGACCGTGTGCGACGACATGGGTGAGCACGAGCGGATCGACGTTGCCGCCGGACAGGACGACGCAAACGCGACCCTCCAATTGGAGTTCCTCGGCCGGGTACGTCATGAGCGCCGCGACACCCGCTGCTCCGGCGGGTTCGACGATCAGCTTGGCACGTTCCATGCACAACAGCAGCGCCCGCGAGAGTGCGTCCTCCGACACCGTCAGCATCGACCCGACCAGCTTGGACACGTGCGCGAACGGCACCTCACCCGGCAGACCGACCGCAATACCGTCGGCCATTGTCGACATTGACTCGGCACGGATCGGCTTACCCGCCGCCAGTGAGGCAGGCCACGCCGCGGCGTCGGCAGCTTGAACGCCGATGATCCGGACTTTCTTACCGAGCAGGTCCATCGCCGCCGCGATCCCAGCGACGAGGCCGCCACCGCCGGTCGGTACGACGATCGTCCCGACGTCGGGCATCTGCTCGAGGATCTCCAACGCCACGGTCGCTTGACCGGCAACGATGTCGATGTGATCGAACGGATGGATCAGGATCGCGCCGGTCTGCTCGGCGAATTCCCGCGCTCCGACGAGTGCGTCGTCGATGGTCGCACCTCGCTGCAGCACCTCGGCGCCGTAGGCACGAGTCGCGACAAGTTTCGGCAGTGGAGCGTTGGTCGGCATAAAGACGGTCGACGTGATGCCGAGTTCGGTCGCCGACCACGCGACGCCTTGCGCGTGGTTACCGGCGCTTGCGGCGACGATGCCCCTCGCCCGCTCCTCCGCGGTCAGATTCGCGATCCGATAGTAGGCACCGCGCGGCTTGAAAGATCCTGTGCGCTGCAGGTTCTCGCACTTGAGCCACACGTCGTGACCCGTTGTCTCGGACAGCACGCGTGATGCGACGATCGGCGTTCGGCGGATGACGGGTGCGAGAACGCTTGCGGCAGCGTTGATCTGGTCGAGGGTCAACATTGCATCAGCCGAGCGCTTGCTCGATGTCGCCGAGCAGGTCCGCGGAATCCTCGATGCCGACCGAGAGGCGAACGAGATTCACAGGCACTTCCAACGGGGAGCCTTCGGTCGATGCGTGGGTCATTGCCGCGGGATGCTCGATCAGGGATTCGACGCCACCGAGCGACTCGGCGAGGATGAACACCTCTGTCTTGGAGCACAATTCGTGCGCGCCCTCCTTACCGCCCTTGACCAGCACAGAGATCATGCCGCCGAATCTCGTCATCTGCTTGGCAGCGACAGCGTGGCTCGGGTGGTCCGCAAGACCCGGATAGATCACCTTCTCGATCTTCGGATGCGCGACGAGCAGTTCGACGAGCTTCTCGGCATTGTCGCTGTGGCGATCCATCCGCAATCCGAGTGTCTTGATACCGCGCAGCGTGAGGTAGCTGTCGAACGGCCCTGGCACCGCGCCTGCCCCGTTCTGCAGGAAGGCGAATGCGGTGTCGAGTTCTTCGTCGTCGGTGATCAAGGCACCGCCGACGACGTCGGAATGCCCGCCGATGTATTTCGTCGTCGAGTGCAGTACGACGTCGGCGCCGAGCAACAGCGGCTGCTGCAGATACGGCGAGGCAAACGTGTTGTCCACCACCAACTTTGCACCACCAGCATGGGTAACCTCGGCGAGTGCCTCGATATCGCCGATGTTGAGCAGCGGATTGGTCGGCGTCTCGATCCAGACCAGCTTGGTGTTCGGCTGGATCGCAGCACGGACGGCGTCGACGTCGGACACCGGAGCAACCGTGTACTCGATCCCCCACTGGCTGAAGACCTTGTCGATCAGCCGGAACGTGCCGCCGTACGCGTCGTTCGGAATGACGAGGTGATCACCTGGCCGCAGTGCCGCGCGAAGCAGGCAGTCGGTCGCAGCCATACCCGACGCGAACGCCCGACCGAACGTTCCCGATTCGATGGCTGCGAGATTCGCCTCCAGCGCGGCTCGGGTCGGGTTGCCGGTGCGGGCGTACTCGAACCCGCCGCGCAATCCGCCCACGCCGTCCTGCGCGAAGGTCGAACTGGCGTAGATGGGGACGTTGACAGCACCGGTCAGTGGATCGGGGTCGTAGCCTGCGTGGACTGCCCTCGTGGTGAACCCCTGCCAGGACGTCGTGTCGACCTTGCTGCGCTGCTCGCTCATACCGTCGAGCGTAATGCCGCGGGTAAAGACCGCCGCGATTCGGACTCACTTATCGCCGCCGATCCTTCACAATCATCGGATGCGCTGCAGAACCTCTATCGCGACCACCGCGTTGCTCGTCCTCACCATTGCCGGCTGTGCTTCCGAGGACTCCGACGACCCGACCGCCGATCGGACCGGATCCGGCTCGGGTGCCGACTGCCGGATCGACGGCGCGGTGCCGATCGGTGCAGCTCTCAGCCTCACCGGTCCGGCAGGCAGCTACGGCGACCCACAGCGCAAAGGTCTCGAACTCGCCCTCGGCGAGCTCAACTCGAAGGGCGGCATCACCTACGACCTTCGCGTCGAGGACGACGCAACCGATCCCAAACAAGGCATCACGGTCTTCGAGAAGTTCGCAACGACCGATGCCGTGAGCGTCATCCTCGGACCGACCCTGTCGACGGGGGCAAAGGTTGCCGACCCGGTCGCGCAGGAGAACAAGGTCCCCGTCCTCGGAATTTCGAACACGGCCGCAGGCATCACCGAAATCGGCGACTACGTCTTCCGCGATTCGCTGACCGAAGACGTCGTCATCCCCCAGACCATCGAGAAGGCGAAGTCCGCCCTCGGCTTGAAGAAGGTCGTCGTGCTGTACGGCAACGACGACGCGTTCACACAATCCGGCTACGAGGCATTCAAGGGTGCCTTGGACGAGCAGGGCGTCGAGATCGCGAAGACGTTGACGTTCTCCAAGGCCGATACCGACTTCCGCGCACTGCTCACCGACGCGAAGGCGGCCAATGCCGACGCACTTGTGGTGTCCGGCCTGATCGACGCTGCAATTCCACTGGTGACGCAGGCTCGTGAACTCGGGATCGACAAGCCCATCATCGGCGGCAACGGCTTCAACAATCCGAAGCTGATGAAGGATGCGGGCGCCGCGGCCGAGGGCATCATCGTCGGTGCCGCATGGAACTCCGCATCCAAGGCTTCGAAGAACGCAGCGTTCCTCGAGGCATACCAGGCGAAGTTCGGCGTCGCACCCGACCAGTTCGCCGCGCAGGCCTACACCGGGTTCGTCCTCGTCGACGCCGCGGTTCGCGAGGGCTGCTCCGCGTCGCGGGAAGCGATCAAAGACAACCTCGGCAAGCTGAAGGACGTCGACACCGTGCTCGGCACCTTCTCCTTCGACGACAACCGCGACGCCGTGCACCCCGCGGTCGTGCAGATCGTGAAGGACGGCAAGTTCGCGGTCCTCGAATGACCGATAGCGCAGTGACCGCGAACTACGCGGACTGACGGGCGCGCCAGGTGCAGCAGATCCTCAACGGCGTCTTCTCTGGCTCGATCTACGCGCTGTTCGCGATCGGGTTCACGCTGGTCTTCGGTGTCCTCGATCGGCTGAACCTTGCGCACTCGGCCGTGTTCACGGCGTCGGCATTCGTCGGCATCGAACTTGTCGTTCGCGGTGACCTGCCCATCTGGCTCGCCATACCCGCAGTCGCAGTGTTCGGCGCGATACTCGGGATCATCATCGAGCGCGTTGCATTCCGCCCGCTCGCCGATCGCAACGACGCGCATTTCGCAGGACTGATCTCGTCGATCGCCGTGGGCGGAATGTTCATCGCACTGCTGCAGGCCCGCTACGGACCCGACACGCAGCGCTTCCCACCCGACACCTTCCCAGCAACCGCATTCGAATTCGCCGGTGCCCGAATCACGTTGCTGCAGATCGTGATACTCGGCGTCGCGTTCGGGCTGATGTTCGCTCTCGCCTACCTGGTCAACAGCACAGCACTCGGCAGGGCGATGCGGGCTGTCGCCGAGAGTCCGCGGGCAGCAAAGGTTCTCGGCATCAACGTCGACCGCGTGACGTCGACGACCTTCGCGTTGTCGTCAGCGCTCGGTGCGGTCGCCGGTGTGCTGCTCGCGTTGAACGTCAACACCGCACGAATGGACATGGGCTTCGCCATCGAGTTGAAAGGACTTGCCGTCATCATCGTGGGCGGTATGGGATCGCTCCGCGGCGCCATGATCGGCGGACTGCTCCTCGGACTCACGGAAGTCTTTGCGGTGCAGTACATCGGGTCGTCGTGGCGCGACGTCATCGCATTCGGCCTGCTGTTCGCGATCTTGCTCGTCCGGCCGCAGGGCATGTTCGGCGTGCGTCGACTGCGGGAGGTCTGATGTTCGCGGCGCCGCTGTTCTCCAACTACACCGCGACGGTCACGCTGATCGCTCTGACGGCGATCTTCGCCTACTCCTACTACGCCGTACTGATCGCGGGACAGCTGAGTCTCGGGCAAGCCGGAATTGCCTCCCTAGGCGGCTTCAGTGCGACCCTCGTCGTACCGGACGAGCCGATCGCAGGTCTGTCGCCGCTCGTCGTCGGCGTTCCGGTCGGCATGGCTGTCGGTGCGGTCGCGGCCTTCATCCTCGGTCTGCCCGTGATGCGACTGCGTGGGGTGTTTCTCGCGATCGCGACGCTCGGCTTCGGCGAAGTCGTCCGGATCGTGCTGATCAACATGTCGTGGACCGGTGGCGCGCAAGGTATTCGGGTACCGAAGTTGGTGACACCGAGCATCGCCTGGATCGCCTTGGCCGTCGTCGCATACGGGTTCTGGCGGCTCGGCCCGTCGCGTCTCGGCAGCGCGTTCGCCGCGATCCGTGAGGACGAACTCGCCGCGCGCGCAATGGGCATCGACGTCAGCAGACACCGGATGATCGCCTTCGTCACCTCCGGCGCCGTTGTCGGTTTGTACGGCGTTCTCGTGTCCTACTTCTCCCGGCTGATCACCCCCGACGACTTCGGATTCGCAACTGCCGTCGACGGTTTGGTGACCGCCGTGGTCGGTGGCTCGCTGCTGTTCGTCGGCCCACTGCTCGGCAGCGCCTTCTTCACGCTACTGCCGGAGATTCAGCGAGCGGCAGGCATCGAAGCAGGCTGGATTCGGCCGTTCATCTCGAGCACGCTGCTGCTTGTCGTGATCCTGTTCCTACCCGGCGGACTGTCGAGTCTTGTTCCACGCCTGTACAAACCGAAGGTCGCACGCGACTCCGCGCCACCCGAGCTCACGCCGCTACCCGAGCCCGGCGCGCCGATACTGCAACTCTCCGGACTCGGCAAGGACTACGGCGGCGTCCACGCTGTCCGCGATATCGACCTCGAGATCCGCAGCGGCGACGTGCTGGGGCTGATCGGACCGAACGGTGCAGGCAAGACCACGCTGGTCAACATGATCAGTGGACTTGTGGAACCGACAAGCGGGTCGGGCACGGTCCTCGGCTGCACGTTGGGGAACCCGGCGACAGCGCACAGGTTCGCCGTCGCCGGTGTTGCCCGAACCTTCCAGCAGGCCAAGCTGTTCGACCGGTTGACGGTGCTGGAGAACGTCGTCGTCGGCACCCATGTCGTCAGCAAGCCGACGTTCCTGCGCCGCCTGCTCTTGCTACCGTCCGCACGTCGTGACGAACGCCGTGCGCTGGCGCAGGCGAGCGCGCAGTTGGGCCGCGTCGGGTTGGTCGACAAAGCCGGCGTCCGAGCCAAACAACTGTCGTTCGGCGACCGGCGGCGGCTGGAAATCGCGCGTGCTCTCGCCGCACATCCAACCCTGCTGATTCTCGACGAACCAGCCGCAGGCATGAACCACGTCGAGGCCGTCGAACTGTCGGACCTGATCGGTTCCCTTGCCGCGGACGGCATCACGATCCTGTTGATCGAACACAACGTCGGCATGGTGTTGCGGACGTGCAGCCGCATCGTCGTACTCGACTTCGGCGCGGTCATCGCGCACGGCACACCTGACGAAATCGCTGCCGATCCCGCCGTGATCGAGGCCTACCTCGGCTCGGAAGGCAGCCCAACATGACCGAACCCGTCCTGTCCGTCGAGGCGATCAGCGTGTCCTACGGCCGAATTCGCGCCGTCGAGAACGTCACGTTCGCAGTACCGGCCGGTGGTCTCGTCACCCTGGTCGGCGCCAACGGCGCAGGCAAGACGTCGGTACTCAGCGGGGTATCGGGGCTGGTGAAACTGCGGTCGGGCAGAGTTCGTTTCGAAGGCTCCGACGTCACCAAATGGTCGGCCCACAAACTGGTGAAGGCGGGGTTGGTCGGCGTACCCGAAGGTCGCGAAATCCTCGCGGCAATGACCGTGCACGAGAACTTGCTACTCGGCGGCTGGCACAGACGCCGCAGCGCAGCCACCACGATCGACGAGATGTACCAACGCTTTCCGGTGCTCGCTCAGCGGCGCGACCTCTCTGCAGGATCTTTGTCCGGCGGCGAGCAGCAGATGCTTGCAATCGCTCGCGCACTCGTCGCGAAGCCGACCGTGCTGCTGATGGACGAACCTTCCATGGGCCTCGCGCCTCTGGTAGTCGACGAGATCTTTCGCGTCATCGCCGAAATTCGGTCCAGTGGAACAACAGTCGTGCTGGTCGAACAGAACGCACGCCGCGCGCTTCGCGTCGCCGACTACGGCTACGTGATGGAAACCGGCTCGATCACCCAGGAGGGTCCGGCGGCGGACCTGATCGCCGACCAACGCATCGTTTCGGCATACCTCGGGCTCGACTGATCCGCCCCTGCTCGATGGCGCGGAAAGCCGTGTGAATCCAACTCCGGTGGCGCACTATGTCTGCATGCGATCACCGTTACGAATTGCCCTCGCAGCCGCTGCGACCACTGCACTCACCTCGACCGCCGCGTTCGGCCTTTGCCTGACCGCGGGGACCGCCGCGGCGACACCGAGTTCGGGGGTGACGGCGCAGATCCTCGGCCAGGTGACCATCGCAGACAAGGACTACATCCTGCGTCAGATCACCATCGCGCCCGGCGGCACGACCGGCTGGCATTTCCACGACGGCACGTTGTATGCCCTGATCACCAGCGGGACGCTCAGCCACTACAAATCCGATTGCAGCGTCGACGGTATCTACAACGCGGGCGCAACCCTTGTCGAACCGAGCGGCCCGGGCCACGTGCATATCGGAAACAACTCGGCGACGACTCCACTCGTTCTTCAGGTGGTCTACGTCAACCCGGCTGGAAGTCCACTTTCCGAGGATGCGGCCGCGCCGAGCTGCGAGCTTCCCAAATAGGCCCGGCAGTGCGTCGGCGCCGATCTGTCAGTAGGTTGGCGAGATGAGTGAGGCAAAGGCGCTGACCGTCGACGAGCTGTTCGCCATCGATTCGCTGCTCCAACCGGAGGAGCGCGAAATCCAGCAGACAGTGCGGAAGTTCGCTGCCGAGCACATCCGTCCGCACATCGCGGATTGGTTCGAGAACGCCACCTTCCCGGTCAAGGAGCTGGCGCCGGAGTTCGGCAAACTCGGGCTGTTCGGCATGCATCTGGAGGGCTACGGTTGCGCCGGCACGTCTGCGACCGCGTACGGCATCGCGTGTATGGAGATCGAGGCTGCCGATTCCGGCGCGCGCAGCATGATCTCCGTGCAGGGCTCGCTCGCAATGACGGCGATCTACAAGTACGGCTCCGAGGAACAGAAGCAGCAGTGGCTGCCACGTATGGCTGCGGGCGAGGTTCTCGGCTGCTTCGGCCTCACCGAACCCGACTTCGGATCCAACCCTGGCGGCATGCGGACGCGCGCTCGCCGCGACGGCTCCGACTGGGTCCTCAACGGTTCGAAGATGTGGATCACCAACGGGACGGTTGCCGACGTTGCCATCGTCTGGGCACAGACGGACGACAAGATCCGCGGGTTCATCGTCCCAACCGACTCCCCCGGTTTCCAAGCACGCGAGATGCACAAGAAGTTGTCATTGCGTGCATCGATCACGGCGGAACTGTCGTTCGACGACATCCGTCTTCCCGAGGACGCGATGCTGCCCGACGCGCGCGGCCTTGCCGGTCCGCTCGGCTGTCTCAGCGAAGCTCGGTTCGGCATCATCTTCGGATCGATGGGAGCAGCACGCGACTGCCTGCAGGCGGCAATCGAATACGCCCGGACCCGTGAGGTTTTCGACAAACCACTCGCCGCGTATCAGCTGACCCAGGCGAAGATCGCCGACATGGCCGTCGAACTCGGCAAGGGTCAACTGCTCGCCCTGCATCTCGGTCGATTGAAGGATCAGGACAAGCTGCGCCCCGAGCAGGTCAGCGTCGGCAAGCTGAACAACACGCGAGAAGCGATCGAAATCGCCCGCACCTGCCGCACCATATTGGGCGCCAACGGCATAACCCTCGAGTATCCGGTGCTGCGGCATGCGAACAACCTGGAGTCGGTGCTCACTTACGAAGGTACGGCCGAGGTCCATCAGTTGGTGATCGGTCAGGCGCTGACGGGGTCGTCCGCATTCAGGTAGGGCGCTGCGCGCCTTGTGAGTCTTTCTTCAGGGCGGGCGCTCCGGAAGGACTCACGAGCGCGTAGCGCCTTCGCTGAGGAATCCGAGCAGATCGTGTCGGGTGATCACGCCTACAGGCTTGCCGTCGTCGACGACCATCAGTGCATCGGTGTCGCCGAGCGCTTTGGTCGCCGCACTGACGGGCTCACCGGAACCGATCAGCGGGAACGGCGCACTCATGTGCTTGGCGACCGAATCCGCAAGTGATGCACGGCCTTCGAACACTGCCGACAGCAGATCGCGCTCGGAGACACTGCCCTGAACCTCGCCAGCCATCACCGGCGGTTCGGCGCCGACGACCGGCATCTGCGAGACGCCGTACTCACGCAGAATTTCGATCGCATCGCGCAGTGTCTCGGACGGATGGGTGTGCACCAGATCGGGCAGCTTGCCCGTCTTGCCACGGACCACGTCGCCGACGGTCGACTCGTTCGCCTTGCCGTCGAGCGGGCTCCGCAGGAAACCGTACGACGACATCCATTTGTCGTTGAAGATCTTCGACAGATAGCCACGGCCACCGTCGGGAAGCAGCACTACGACAAGCGCATCCGGGCCTTCACGCTCGGCGACCTCGATCGCTGCGACGACGGCCATGCCACACGAGCCACCGACAAGCAGACCCTCTTCGCGCGCTAGGCGCCGGGTCATCTCGAAGGAATCGGCGTCGGATACCGCGATGATTTCGTCGGGTATCGAGGCGTCGTACGCGGTCGGCCAGAAGTCTTCGCCGACGCCCTCGACGAGATACGGACGCCCTGTTCCACCCGAGTACACCGACCCTTCCGGATCGGCTCCGACGACCTTCACCTTGCCGCCGGAAACCTCTTTGAGGTAGCGGCCGGCGCCCGAGATCGTGCCACCGGTACCGACACCCGCGACGAAGTGGGTGATCTTGCCGTCGGTGTCGTTCCAGATCTCCGGACCGGTTGTCTCGTAATGACTCTCGGGTCCGGCGGGGTTGGAGTACTGGTCGGGCTTCCAGGCACCCTCGATCTCGGTGACCAGGCGGTCGGACACGTTGTAGTAGCTGTCGGGGTGCTCGGGTGCGACGGCGGTCGGGCAGACGACAACCTCGGCGCCGTAGGCCTTGAGGACGTTTCGCTTGTCTTCGCTCACCTTGTCGGGACAGACGAACACACATTTGTAGCCGCGCTGCTGCGCGACGAGCGCAAGCCCGATACCGGTGTTGCCCGACGTCGGCTCGACGATCGTGCCGCCCGGCTTCAATGCACCCGACGCTTCGGCCGCGTCGACCATCTTGACCGCGATGCGGTCCTTCGAGCTGCCACCCGGATTGAGGTACTCGACCTTCGCCGCGACGAGGCCGGCACCGGAGCCGACAACCGACGAAAGTTTGACCAACGGGGTGTTGCCGATGAGATCGACGACGTGATCTGCGATGCGCATACCCCCATCGTCCCAGAGCGTCGGATGCCACACGTGCGCAGGCGGTGAGAAAGCGGCTAAATTTGTTATGCACGACCGAATCGAAGGGGTACACCGATGGCTGTGCGCAGCTGGCGAACAGCGGCCAAAACAGGCGCCGCCACCGTCGTCGCCGGTTCGGGCGCCGGGACGGCGTCATGGGCGGCATACAAACATCTGATGTCGCAGGCGTCGGCCGCAAGGAGCGTCATCGGCCGCAACACGGCAAAACCGCCGGAGGCAGACGGTATCTACACGGCCGGCTGCGAAGCGCCCGAGCGCTGGCACACGGGATCGCACGCCGATCTGCATCTGATGATCTTCGGCGACTCCACGGCCGCGGGGCTCGGTTGTGTCAGCGCTGACGAAGTGCCTGGTGTCCGCGTTGCTCGCGGTCTCGCCGAAGAGACCGCCAAGCGAATCAGGCTCAGCACCAAGGCGATACAGGGCGCCACCTCGAAAGGTCTCAAAGGCCAGGTCGGCGCGATGTTCATCGCTGGACCGCCACCGGACGCGTCGGTCATTCTGATCGGAGCAAACGACGTCACCAAGAAACACTCGGTGCGACGTTCCGCGGAGCGGGTCGGCGACGCGGTGCGGCGACTGCGCGCAAGCGGTAGCGTTGTCGTCGTAGGCACGTGTCCCGACCTCGGCGTTGTGAGCGCAATCCCGCAGCCGCTACGGACCGTCGTCCGTGAATGGGGCCTGCTGCTCGCGAGGGCCCAGTCCGCCGAGATCCTGGCTGCTGGTGGGCATCCCGTCGCGATGGCCGACCTTCTTGCCCCCGAATTTCTCGCCGCGCCCGATCGTATGTTCTCTGCCGACGGCTTTCACCCATCGGCAGCGGGCTACGAATTGGCCGCCCATCAGATACTGCCGGTGCTCGCGGCGGCGCTCGGAGAATGGCACGGCGGCCCGTTACCGACGCTGCCCGTCGTATCCGACGTTGCCGAAGGACGCAGGCTTGCAACCCGCTTGACGACCACCGCCGACCGTTTCCTCCGGCAGCGCGACGAGCGTCGAAACGAGCACCGTAATCTCGTAACCGAGTAGTTCACAAGCAAGTGACGAACACGCTGTAGTCCGCACGCCGGTCCCCAAGCTCGAGGAGTTGCGATCATGCCCGAAGCCGTCATCGTTTCCGTTGCCCGTTCCCCGATCGGCCGCGCTGGTAAGGGGTCGCTCGTGTCGATGCGCGGCGACGACCTGACCGCTCAGATGATCCGTGCTGCCCTCGACAAGGTTCCCGAGCTCGACCCGACCGAGATCGACGACCTGCTGCTCGGCTGCGGTCTGCCCGGCGGCGAGCAGGGCAACAACCTGGCGCGCATCGTCGCGATCCAGCTCGGCTACGACTTCCTGCCCGGTACGACGATCACCCGCTACTGTTCGTCGTCGCTGCAGACCACACGCATGGCGTTGCACGCCATCAAGGCCGGCGAAGGCGACGTCTTCATCTCGGCGGGTGTCGAGACGGTGTCGAGCTTCGGCCGCGGCACCTCCGACTCCTGGCCGGACACCCACAACCCCCTGTTCGCCGATGCTGCGGCTCGCACCGCGACGGCCGCGCAGGGTGGCGTCACCTGGCACGACCCGCGTGAAGACGGCGTCATCCCCGACGCGTACATCGCCATGGGACAGACGGCCGAGAACGTCGCCCAGCTCACCGGGATCTCTCGCGAAGAGCAGGACCACTGGGGCGTCCGCTCGCAGAACCGCGCCGAAGAGGCGATCAACAGCGGCCACTTCGACCGTGAGATCACACCGGTCACCCTCGCCGACGGCACGGTCGTCAGCAAGGACGACGGCCCCCGCGCGGGCACGACCTACGAGAAGATCTCGCAGCTCAAGCCGGTCTTCCGGCCGGACGGCACCATCACGGCCGGCAACGCGTGCCCGCTCAACGACGGTGCCGCTGCGCTGATCATCATGAGCGACACAAAGGCCAAGGAACTCGGCCTCACGCCGCTCGCCCGCGTCGTGTCGACAGCCGTCACCGGTCTGTCCCCCGAGATCATGGGCCTCGGTCCCATCGAGGCCTCGAAGAAGGCGCTCGCCCTCGCAGGCAAGACGATCGACGACATCGACCTCGTCGAGATCAACGAAGCCTTCGCCGTTCAGGTGATCGGGTCCGCTCGCGAACTGAAGATCGACGAAGACAAGCTCAACGTCTCCGGCGGCGCGATCGCGCTCGGCCATCCGTTCGGCATGACGGGCGCTCGCATCACCGCGACGCTGCTGAACAACCTGCAGACCTACGACAAGCAGTTCGGCCTCGAGACCATGTGCGTCGGCGGCGGCCAGGGTATGGCGATGGTGTTGGAGCGCCTTTCCTGAGTAGCGCGCAGTCGAGCGCATAGCTGTTCAGGTTTCGCGAGCCGAATCCGCATGAACAGCTATGCGCTCGACGTGTGTCTCAGGCCGTGACGAGCACATCGGTCGCACGATGATCGGCGTCGACGCCTTCGATCAGGAAGGCGTCGCCGTCGGAGTTGTCGGTCCGCAGGTGCAGGATGTCGCGGTATGCGGCGGAGTCGTACCAGCCCTCGGCATGCTCGGCGTCGGGAAACGCGATGACGATGAGCGTTCCGTGCCACTCACCTTCGGTGATCTTCGGCGTTCCGCCGTGGATGAGGAACTTGCCCTCGAACGGCGCGAGGGTTGCGTCGATCCGCTGCAGGTATTCGACGATCCCATCGCCGAGCTGAACGTTGGTCAGGTTGGCTACGGCGTAAGCAGTCATTGTGTTCGTCCTTGATCCATCGATTCGAAACCACTTTCTGACACTCTCGATCGTGGTCGAACCAGGTAGATCAGGCGATTACCTCCCAGGTAAGCGAACCAAGACATAGAAAAGCCCCGAGGAGCAATTCCCTCGGGGCTTTTCGACCGGCTGAGCTAATCGTTGTTGAAGTAACTCAACAGACGCAGGATCTCGATGTAGAGCCAGACCAGGGTGACGGTCAGGCCGAATGCAACGCCCCAGGCTGCCTTCTCGGGCGCCTGGCCACGGATCAGCTGGTCGGCTGCGTCGAAGTCCAGCAGGAAGCTGAAGGCTGCGATTGCGATGCAGACGAGGCTGAAGATGATGGCAAGCGGGCCACCGGTGCGAAGCTCGAAGCCGCCGGGGGTGAAGAAGCCGGCAATCAAGTTGCCGATCATCAGCACGACCACGCCGATCATGGCGCCGATCAGCATCCTCGTGAATCGTGGGGTGACGCGAATCGCGCCGGTCTTGTAGACGACCAGCATGCCGAAGAACACGCCGAACGTACCGAGGACCGCCTGGCCGATGACGCCCGCGCCACCGCTGAAGCCGAAGTCGACGCTTGTCATGACCCGCGACAGCGCGCCGAGGAAAACGCCCTCGAAGGCTGCGTAGCTCAAGACGAGTGCGGCGTTGTCGGTCTTCCGGGCGAAGATGGCGATCATTGCAAGAACGAGTCCGCCAATGGCACCTACTGCGATCAGCATGCCGCCGAGACCGGGGTTGGAGCTGACTGCAAGGTAGGAAACGAGCGCTACGGCGGACAGAACGCCGAGCGTGATGCCGGTCTTGGTGACGACGTCGTCGATCGTCATCGCCCGCGAAGCCGGCTGCCTCAGCCAGGGATCAGGCTGCGCCTGCTGACCGTACTGATTGGCGAACTGGCCGGCGCCGGCCGCAGCAGAACCGAAATTGGCGTATCCGCCGCCCTGCTGACCTTGCGGCAGGTTACGGAACACCGGGTTGCTGGTGGTACGCACCGTACACATCCCTTCTTGTGGCTCGAGAAACAAGCGTTAACTACTTTGTTCAACGTGCATGGCCCGATCCGAGTTCCCACTCGCGTTCGGACAATTCGGACTCTACCGGCTACACAGTCAATGCGTCAGTCGTCTGCCGTTGCTGATCGACCTGGCCACAGTGAATTTTCGGTTGCGGCCGACGACGTCGGTGCGACCGACGAGCCGCTGGAGCATGCCCCGGTAGTTCAGGTGGGCGTTGTAGACCGTCCACAGCTCGCCGCCAGGTCGCAATACTCGACCGGCGGCCTCGAACATCTTGACCGCTGCGCCGGTATGGACAGCTGCACCGAGGTGAAACGGCGGATTGCACACGATCAAGTCGACGGTGCCGTCGGCGATCGACGCCATTGCATCGTCACGGACGACCTGCACACGATCCGCTACCCCGTTGGCATCGGCAGTTGCGATCGCCGATGCGACGGCAGCGGCGGACTGATCTGTCGCAACGACTGCCGCGTCCGGGCGGTGACGCGCCAGTGCGACAGCGAGAATCCCAGTGCCGCAGCCCAAGTCGACGACGAGGTCGGCGGCTCGCATACGTGGCACGAAGTCGAGGAGAAACCGAGTACCGACATCCAGCTTTGCGCCTGAGAAGGCGGCACCGTGCGCGACGACGGTCAGACCAAGATCAGCGATCACCTCGGTGACAGGAAACGGTTCGGTCCCAAGCGATTTGGAACCTTTCGCAACAAGGACCCTGGACTTCTGCCTGCCGAGACTCGGTGTGACGCTGTCGAATACCTGGCCGAGGACGCCGTTCATTGCCAGAGTCAGATGTTTGTCTCGACCACCTGCGAAGACCGTGACATCCTTCGACGCGTACCGGGCGATTGCGTCTGCGATCTCGCTGAGTTCGGCCAGTCCGCGAGGTAGTCGCATCAGCACAACCGTTGCGCCGGTGAGTAATTCCTCGCCGAGGCCCAGCGATCGATAAGAATCCGCGAGCCCGGCATCGGCAGCGTTGGCAGCGAGCGCGAGCACACCGGTCAACGGATCCTGATGCACCCGGATGTCCGAGATGCCGTGCTGCACCGCCAGACCGAGCGTCAACGCTCCGAAATTGTCTCCGATTACTGCGACACTGCCGGGAGTGGTCGTGGCGAGAGCTTCTGCCGCAACGTCGAGCAGTAGTCGGTCAGCTGCGTCGACGGCGTGCAGGTTCGCCGCCTCGATATCCGGGCGGCGACGCATCCCGTTGAACAGCCCCTCGACACTCTGCACGCGCCAAGTGTGCGCGACGAGCGCTGACGTGGGCCAATCCGGGTCATTTCGGTGAGACTCAGATCACAAACCTGCGTCGGTATGATCCCGATCCGGTCGGCTGCCTCGCCGGGCCGCCATGTGTCACACTGACATCCATCCGCGATCAATGAGGATCGCGGATTTGGCATCTGAGGTGATGACGAATGGGCAAGTTGTCGATGGCTCCCAAGGCCCCGAAGCACGAGTCGGGGGATCTGCCAGGCGGAGTGCGCGGCTCGGCGGACCCGAGGTTCGCGACAGCTGTAAAAGCCTTCGGTCAGCTTTTTGCTCGCCATCGTGGCGGTGGCGCACTCTCTGTATACGTACACGGCGAGCCGGTCGTCGATGTCTGGGCCGGCACATCGGACAATGCGGGAACGCAACCGTGGGGCGAGAACACCGGCGCAATGCCGTACTCCGCCACCAAAGGCATCGCCTCGACGGTCATTCACCGCCTCGCAGACCGCAGTCTCATCGACTACGACGCACCCGTCGCCGAGTACTGGCCCGAATTCGGCGCCAACGGCAAATCGAAGATCACCGTTCGGACGGTGCTGACCCATCGCGCTGGTTTGTACGACATGTCGCGCATCGCAAAGAACGTCGACGAAGTGCTCGATTTTCGACTGATGGAAGAGCGCCTCGCCGCGGCGAAACCAGGTCGCCTGCTCGGCACCCCGACCTACCACTCGCTCACCTACGGCTGGCTGCTGGCAGGCATTGCCCGTTCGGTCACCGGCAAAGGTATGGCCGAGCTGTACCGGACGGAAATCGCCGAACCACTCGGTGTCGACGGCATCTACCTTGGCCGCCCGCCCGCTGGTTCGCTGACCACCGCCGCCGGTTTCAGTGGCCGTGTGGACATGCTCGGGCACCCGATCGGCCGCAAACTTGTTCCGCTCACGCTCGGCGTCCCTGGACCCCTCGGCAGCTTCATGCGGACCGTCTACGTCCCAGGATTCGAGTCCCTGCTCACCGGCGACCGACCCAGAATTCTCGACACCGAGATGCCTGCTGCCAACGGAACCACCACCGCGCGTGGACTCGCGGCGATGTACGGCGCACTCGCATCCAACGGTGAGACCGCCAACGGTCGGTTCCTGTCAGCAGAGACGGTTCGCAAGCTTTCGCACGTGCAGACGCGCCAATACGACCGCACGCTGTACCTCCCGCTCAACTGGCGGCTCGGTTACCACTCGTTCCCTGTCGCGGGTGCCACTCGGACCTTCGGCCACGTCGGTTTCGCGGGCTCAGGTGGGTATGCCGATCGCGACAGCGGCGTCAGCATCGGCTTCGTCCACAACCGCCTGCCACACGCCGTCTTCCTGCCGTTCGACCAGTCGATCATCACCTGGCTGGCACCGCTGGTCCTGCGCGGTCTGCGTGGCACGGTCGACGAGCCGCGCAAGGGTCTGCGGACAGCTAGCTGAGCTTGGCCGCCCGCAGCGCCAGGTAGCGCTGTTCGGGCAGACTCGCCGTCCGTCGCGATGCGCTGCGGTACGCCTCGCGTGCCGCAGCGAATTCACCTGCGAGTTCGAGCAGATGGCCACGGACCGCATCGAGACGGTGCGACTGCGTCATCCGGTCGTCGTCGTCGAGTGTTCCGAGCAGGGCAAGTCCCGCGCGCGGTCCGTGCACCATCGCAACGGCGACGGAACGGTTGAGCGTGACAACCGGACCCGGCGAGACACGCTCGAGCACGTCGTACAGGGCGAGGATCTGCGGCCAGTCCGTGTCCTGCGCGTTCGGCGCCTCGTCGTGGACGGCAGCGATCGCGGCCTGCAGTTGATACGGACCGGTCGGGGTCGCGCCGAGTGTGCGACTGATCAAAGCGATACCTTCGCCGATCTGGTCGGTGTCCCATAGGTCGCGCCGTTGGTCGGCGAGCGGAACGAGCGATCCATCGGGCTCGGTCCGAGCGGCCCGCCGCGCATCCGTCAGCAGCATCAACGCGAGCAGACCGGCGACCTCACCTTCTGCTGGCATCAGCCCAACGAGCATGCGTGCCAATCGAATTGCCTCGGTTGTGAGATCTGCTCGATGTGCCGACGGACCCGAACTCGTCGCATAGCCTTCGTTGAAGACGAGGTAGAGCACATGTAGAACAACCCGCAACCGCTCCGCGCGTTCGGCATCGGGCGGTAGATCGAATTTCGCACCTGCGGTCTTGATCGTCTTCTTCGCGCGGCTGATGCGTTGCGCCATGGTCGATTCCGGGACAAGGAAAGCGTTCGCGATCTCCGCCGTGGTCAGACCGCCGACCGCCCGCAACGTCAGTGCCAACTGCGACGGCACCGACAACGCCGGATGACAACACAGAAACAGCAGGGTCAGCGTGTCGTCCTGGTCGTGCGTCGGCGCCGGTTCCGCGAGTTCCATTGCGCCGACGGACTCTTCGCGGCGACGGCGTGCGCTTTCGCTACGCCACTCGTCCACGAGCCTGCGATTGGCGACGGCGATCAACCACGACCTCGGGCTGTCGGGAACCCCTTCGGCCGGCCACTGTTGTGACGCCGCGAGCAGCGCCTCCTGCACGGCGTCTTCGCAGGCGTCGAATTGGCCGTGGCGGCGCACGAGTGTGCCGAGGACTTGCGGCGCAAGCTCACGCAGCAAGTCCTCGATCCGGCGGTCGGTACTCACTCTTGCGGGGGCGCGTCCCCGACGCGGCGAAGTTCGACCGGCTGCTGGATGCAAGCGACCACCTTCGACGTCAATTCGATTGCCCGTGCTTCGTTTTCGACGTCCACGACCCAGAAGCCGATCAGCGATTCCTTGGTTTCCGCGAACGGGCCATCGGTCGCAACAGGCAGTCCGTTCTGGATGCGCACCGTCTTGGCCTGCGTCGAATCGACCAAACCTTCTGCAAAGACGAGTTCGCCCGACTGGACGAGTTCGTCGTAGAAACCGTGCATGAAGGTCATCATGTCTTTGATGTACTCGGCTGACTGAGTCTCGTACATCGTCGCGGCGTCGCCGAACATCATGATCATGTATTTCACGTCTACTCCTTCGATCGGCACCCCGTTCGGGCACGTCACCATTGGGTCGGAGCCCTGAGAACGTTCTCGACATTCCGCGTCGACTTTAGGCGAGCTGCAACGCCGAGAGGGCTTTCGCTGCGGCATCGGTCGAGTGCGATTCACAGCCATGGCCCATTCGGCGGACTACTCGAGGACGAAACGGCTCGTCGGCACCACGTCGATGTTTCGGTCCGCGCCGAATCTCGCGACCGACCCCGCCATCCGCTGCACTCGTGCCATCAGTTCGTCGGCATCCCCGCCCGACCCGTAGAACGCGTGTGGATCGGTCAGCGCTTCGATCGGGAACTGCTCTTCGACGATGCCGTCGATGAGCGGAGCCGATGCATCGAGTCGACGAACGACGACGTTCTGGATATAGCCGAAGGTCGCCTGGGTCTCGATGGCAACGGGGGTGTGGTCGATGTGCCAGCGCCGCAACCACTCTGCGTGGTCGAGATCGGCCGGTCGGCGCAGTAGTGCGATATTGGCCAACCCGGCGGCCCGCTCTCCCACTGTGACCGTCGGAGGTTCGAGCCGAACGGTCTCGGACACCTCGTACCCCGCAGTGCGATCGGCCAGCCTCGCCAACGGACCGATGTCGAGCGGGTTGGGCGCCCACACCGACACAACCGCCGCGACGGGCTGATCGAAGGTGGTCAGTCGCAACATCGCACTCGCTACCGCATCGTCGGCGATATTGAGCTGCACTCTCGACAACGGTTGCGTCCGTGCCCATTCGGTGAGGTCTGTACGAAGGTCGTCGCACCACGACGCTGTTCGATCGCTGCGCCACACCAGATGCATCGTTTTCACGACGACGCCCCAGCTTCCGCGAGCCAACCACGCATCGCATCGAGCGCCGCTGCATAACCGGCCCTGGCACGGTCGGCAATCGGACCCGCATCGCCGAGGTCGCCCGTCTTCGCGAGCGCTTCCAGTTCGGCGAAATCGTCCGATACGGTCGCGGCGCCGACCATTGCCGTGTTGGATTTGATGGTATGCGCGTGCCTGCGCACGATCGGTGCGTCACCTCGCTCGAGCGCTGCATCCAGATCGGCGATCGCCTGTTCGGAGCCGTCCAGTATCGCCTCGACGATCTCGACTACACCTTCGTCGCCGACCGATCGAGCAAGTTCGGCGAGGTCGATCACTGCGCCGCTGGCGTCGACATCGGTTGCTGCATCGGCGATCTCGACAGCAGGCATCGGCACGCCACTCGGAGTCACCTGAGCAAGCGCATCGGCGAGGGCGTTGCGGGACACCGGTTTCGAGATGTGCAACTCCATTCCCGCGTCCAAACATTCTTCACGTTCGCTGTCGAGCGCGCTTGCCGTCATGGCAAAGATCCGTGGCTGCCGGTCGACAGGCATTCGTCGAATCCGACGAGTGGCCTCGAGTCCGTCCATCTCCGGCATGTGGACGTCCATCAGAACGACATCGAATCGTTCCGCCTCGACCCGCGACACCGCATCGACGCCGTTGTCGACCACGATCGCCTCGTATCCGAGCGACCGCAACATTCGAACTGCGACCTTCTGATTCGCAATGTTGTCTTCCGCCACCAGAATTCGTAGTTCGGACGCCGGCTGCGACGGCTCCGCTGGGACGTGGCCGTCAGCACCGGTCTTCGCACCCCCGACCAGCTCGAGGAACGAGTCGAGCAAGGCGGCCCGCCGGACGGGCTTCGTCATCACCAGGTCGAAAACCTTTGCTTGCGAGGAGGTTCGACGCACGCTGCTCAGCAACAACATCGGTAGAGCGGCTCCGGCAGCGGTCGCACGCAATGCCGTCGCCAATTCGATTCCGTCCATGTCCGGCATCAGATAGTCGAGGGCAGCGAGGTCGAAGTGCCTGCCGGAGGTAATCCAGCCGAGCGCCTCGTAGGGCGAACCGGTGTCGACGACGCGCAGGCCCCACGCTTCGGCGGAGATCCGGACGATGCGGCGATTGGTTTCGTTGTCGTCGACGACGAGCAGGGTTTTTCCCGACAGCGCCGACACGTCGGGCCGCGGCACCGGTTTCCAATCTGCGTTCGCCTCGCAGACGAACGTGAAGGAGAAGATCGAGCCGAGGCCGGGGTGGCTCTCGACCGCTACGTCACCGCCCATCAATACAGCGAGCCTCTTGCAGATCGCCAGACCGAGCCCGGTGCCGCCGTAGCGCCTCGTCGTCGACGCGTCGACCTGGCTGAAGGAAAGAAACAGCCGGTCGATCCGATCGGGCGGGATGCCGATTCCCGTGTCACGGACGGCCATCTTGATCTCGTGCCGATCGCCGTCGAGCGGTGTCGATGTGACGAGAACGAACACGTCGCCGTGCTCGGTGAACTTGATGGCGTTGGAGAGATAGTTGACGAGCACCTGTCTGACCCGGCCACGGTCGCCCGTGACAACTTCTGGCGTTCCCGGCGCGACATCGCAGACGAGGTCCAACCGCTTCTCCGCGGCCTTCGGCGAGACGACGTCGAGTGCGTCTTCGACACAACGCCGCAGATCGAACACTTGCAGATCGAGTTCGAGCATTCCGGACTCGATCTTGGAGAAGTCGAGGATGTCGTTGATGACGGTCAGCAGGTGCTCGCCGCTGGTGCTGATGACATCGACGGCATCACGTTGGTCGGCGTCGAGCGGACCGTCGCGCAATGCCTCTGCCATGCCGAGCACGCCGTTGAGTGGGGTCCGGATCTCGTGGCTCATCGTCGCGAGGAACTGACTCTTCGCCTGGTCTGCCGCCTCCGCTGCGTGCTGCGCTTCCTGCGCGGCCTGCTCCGCGGCACGACGCCGTTCGATGTCGGACTGGATGGCGTCGGCCATGTCGTTGAACGAGGTGCCGAGTTGGTCGACCTCGACCACCCCGACCGACGTGTCCGCCCGCCGCGTGTAGTCACCGCCCGCAATCTCGCTGCTCACCTCGCCGAGTCGACGAAGTGGTCGCACGAAGCGGCGTTCCGCGAACAGGAATGCCGCGGCACTCACGAGTGCGAGTAGGACGAGGATCGCTATCTGAATCCCGAGCAGTTGGTTGCTGCGGTCGTTCAGGCGTGCGGCGTCGTTCGCCGTTCGTTCGTCCACGCGCCGACCGAAGTCCTCGATCGCCGCCATGATGTCGTCTTTGCGGCGGTTGTAGTCGAAGTCGTCGATCCGGTTCGACAGTGCATAGATTCTGGGGAGTTGGTCCGGCGTGACAGGCGACGTGACCGTCGCGGCATACTCGTCGATCACGTCCCGCTCGAGTTCGGCGAGATCGTCGGAGGACTGCTTCGCCCGACCGAGCGCCTCGAACTCGTCGTCGGTGATGTTCGCGGCACGGAGCAGGTCGAGCAGTGACGCGGGCGGTCCGTAGCGGACGTCTCCGTCGCCCTTCACCAGCACTCGGTCCCAGTAGGAGTTGTCGTAATCGACCGGGCGCGGCGCTGTTCCGTCCCTGATCGCAATGATGTCGTTGTAATAGTCGCTATATCGTGACTCACCGGTGGACACGTAAAGCCGTACCATCCGAGTCAGATCGTTGGAGGTTTGTCGGGTCGCCTCTGCCAGTGTTATCGATTCGGCACGACGATTCTCAGCGGTCGCACGATCACCGGCGGTAGATTTTTGGAGCGTCGTCACCGTAAGCAGACCGACGAGCAACACCGCAATCGCCGCGAGCACTGCAGCTATGCCCGACCTCACCGACATCGACCGGACCTCCTCATTGGCACTACCTCAACTCGAGAGAATCATCCCCCACACTGGTAACTCCCGTACGGCTGTTCTTCGAGCCGATGGACGCAGCGAGCGGTATACATGACGCGACTTCTTCTGATCGAAGACAATTTGCCCGATCGAATTCGGTATCGACGGATGCTCAGCCTTGCCCCGGAGTCCTACGAACTCGTCGAAGTCGGGACAGCGACCGACGGTTTGGCTGCCCTCGACAGCTCGATCGACGGCGTTCTGCTCGATCACGACCTGCCCGACATCGCGGGTCTCGAGGTGCTGAAGATCATCCGCGATCGGTCCGATCCTCCCGTCGTCGTGATGCTCACCGGTGAGGAAGACGCGAACGTCTGCATCGAGGCGCTCAAAGGCGGCGCTGCCGACTATCTGATGAAGCGTCGGATCGACGAGGACATTTTGCATCGTTCGATCAGGGGAGCGATCGAGCGCGGCAGGCTGGAACGCGAAGTTCGCGATCAGCAGCGCCGACTTGCCCTGTTCTACCGCCTGGCAAGTCAGACCGACGACGCACTGTTCATCATCGACTCCGTCGAAGGGCGCGTCACCGAGTGCAATCACTCTGCCCGCGCATGGCTCGGCGTTTGGCCGTTCGTCGAAGGTACAGATCCCGCGATTCCCGCCGTCTTCCAGAGCTTCGATCAGTGGAAGGCGTTTCTCGACGAAGCTGCGACGCAGGGATCTGCGCGATTCGAGTGGAACGTCAAATCCGCGGACGGCTCGAGTGCGGTCTGTGAAATCCTCGCGCGGTTGGTCAACGAACAGGGCGTGTCCTACGTGGTCGCCGTCGGTCGTGACATCACCTCGCGCGTCGAAACCGAACGCGACCTGATGGACCAGACGCAGCGCGACGGCTTGACAGGCATTCTCAACCGACGTGCTTTCGACGCCGCGCTTGTCGAACTCTGGGAATCATCGGCGCAGACGACCACTCCACTGGCGTTGCTGATGATGGACGTCGATCACTTCAAGGCCTACAACGACACACTCGGCCACCCTGCCGGTGACGAGTGTCTGCGCGCTGTTTCCGGCGCGATCGGACGCATGATCCGCTACCCGGGCCTGCGGGTATTCCGTTACGGCGGCGAAGAATTCGTCGGTCTGCTACCGGTCACCGATGTCGGCGCGGCACGCAACGCGGCAGAGGATCTCAGGCGCACCGTCGAGGGCCTCGGCCTCGCTCATCCCGCATCACCGACGAGCAACCGTGTCACCATCAGCACGGGCGTCGCGTCCCGAATCCCGAACCTGGACGACGATCCGGCAGACCTGCTCGCCGCAGCCGACGAGGCTCTGTACCGAGCCAAGTTCGAGGGCAGAAACAGAGTCGCTACAGCGCTGCCGTTCTGAACGGCGGCTCCGCCGCTCGTGCGTCTTTTCGGCGCGCCCGACCACCGAAAGGACTCACGAGCCGCTTGCGGCTTTCCCTACATTCGAATCGCCCAGCTTGTCTTCGACTCCGCGAACGGGCTCGCGCAACCCGGTCAGCGCCTGGTGGTAGAGACCTTCCTTGATCTCGGCCAGGATGTGCCCGCGAGTGTGTGCCAGGGAAGCGGCGTGCCGGATTGCATTGGGCAGTAACTCGGCTTCGCCCGCTACCTCGTTGACCAAGCCGATGGCGAGTGCGTCGACGCCGCCGTACCGACGTCCGGTCGTCAAGGCGTCGTGTGCTGCTCGTTCTGGCAGTCGCGCCGAGGTGAGGGCGATGGTGCCCGGCGAGTACGAAACTCCCAGCGTGATTCCGGGGAAACACAGAAAGCCGCGGTCGTCGCGCATCGTCACATAGTCGTGGGTGATTGCCAGGAACGCGCCCGCACCGAACGTGTGCCCCTGCAATGCCGCAACGGTCGGCACCGGGAAGGTGAGCAGACGCGCAAGCAGCAACTGGATGTCGGACAGGTACTCGTCGATCCTGCCGGGGTTCTCCGCGCCCCACGCGACGTCCGCCCCCGTCGAGTAGTACTTTCCGGTTGCCGTCGTCACCAACGCGGTCGGCCCGTCGAAGGCTTCGACCTCGTCGAGGAGTGCGTGGACCTGCTTTATCCAGTCGGGATGGAAGCGGTTCTCGGTATCGCCTCCCGACTCGTCACCCAGGTACATTACGAAGACGGAATCAGTTCGCTCCAAATACGGCACGGGGGCGACCGTACCCGTCCTTGGATCGTTGCGGAGTCGATGCATTGGCTTCGATCGAAAGTCCATCCGTAGCCCTGGCTGCTACGAACCTCTTACGGGTCGAGATCATCCGCCCACGTCTTTCCTGCCACGCGTGCAGGATCCATCACGCAACAGTTGCGTCCGTTGCGAACTCGCAGAAGGATCCACGATGGCGAATCTGAAGCCGTTCTTCGAAGACGTACAGGCCCACTACGACCTTTCCGATGACTTCTTCGCACTCTTCCTCGATCCTTCCCGGACCTACAGCTGCGCGTATTTCGAACGCGACGACATGACGCTGGAAGAGGCGCAGCTCGCGAAAATCGATCTGGCCCTTGGTAAATGCGACCTGAAACCGGGTATGACGCTGCTCGACATCGGCTGCGGCTGGGGCGCGACGATGAAGCGCGCGGTCGAGAAATACGACGTCAACGTCATCGGACTTACGCTGAGCAACAACCAGCACGACTACGTGACGGACCTGCTGTCGACCGTCGGTGGATCGCGGACGAAGGAAGTTCGGCTGCAGGGCTGGGAAGATTTCGATGAGCCGGTCGACCGAATCGTCAGCATCGGCGCATTCGAACACTTCCGGCGAGTGCGGTACGACGAATTCTTTTCGCGCTGTCGGCGGCTGTTGCCTGCGGACGGTCGGATGCTGCTCCACACGATCGTCGGCTACGGATTCGAGCTACGGAAGATGGGCATTCCCGTCACCGTCGACGACATTCGGTTCGCCCGATTCATCCTCACCGAAATCTTTCCCGGCGGACAGTTGCCGTTACCGCATTGGGTACCTGAGCATTCCGCGACGGCCGGCTTCTCGGTCGAGCGCATCCAGCCGCTGCAATTGCACTATGCACGGACCCTCGACCTCTGGGCGGAGGCTCTGTCCGCCCAGCGCGACGAGGCAATCAGCATCGCGTCCGAAGAGGTCTACGACCGCTACATGAAGTACCTGACCGGATCGTCGAGCCGCTTCCGCATCGGCCACATCAACGTTATGCAATTCACCCTCGTCAAGTAACACCTGTAGCTTCGGTGTCGGTACCGAAAACGTCCCGAACCGAGGAGCCGACGATGTCCGAGTTCGCAGTGGCGCGATGACTACGGCGGTCATCGTCGGCAGCGGACCGAACGGCCTCGCTGCCGCAATTCACCTCGCCCGCAACGGCATCGAGGTGCAGGTCCTCGAGGCTGCTGACACCATCGGCGGCGGACTCCGATCCAGCGAGCTGACCGCACCTGGACTGATACACGACCACTGCTCGGCGATTCACCCGATGGGCGTCGCGTCGCCGTTCTTCGCCTCGATCGACATCGAAGGTTTCGGTCTGGAATGGCTGTGGCCCGACATCGACTGCGCGCATCCGCTCGACAGCGGTTCCGCGGCACTGCTGCATCGTTCGATCGACGAGACGGCGTCCGGTCTCGGCGACGACGGTCGCCGGTGGCTCGGTCTGTTGCGCGGCATGGTCGACGGCTACGAAGGACTGTCGTCGGACTTGATGCAACCCATCGTCCATGTGCCGAGGCATCCGCTGAAGTTGGCGTCGTTCGGTCCGCGCGCGTTGGCACCCGCCACCGTTGCCGCGAAACTGTTCCGGACGGAAAAGGGTCGGGCGCTGTTCGGCGGCCTTGCGGCCCATGTCTATTCACGCCTGGATCGACCCGCGTCCGCTGCGGTCGGACTGATGATCGCAGCGTCAGGACATCGACACGGGTGGGCCGTTGCCAAAGGTGGATCCCAATCGATCGCGGATGCGCTCGTCGCCGTCCTGTCCTCGCACGGCGGCACAGTAGAAACCGGCGTTCGTGTGCGGAGTGCCGCGGACATCCCCGACGCCGACATCGTCGTACTCGATGTGTCGCCCGACGCCGTGCTCGATATCTACGGCGAGCGGGTGCCACGGCGAATCGCCCGCGCGTACCGCAAGTTTCGCCGTGGACCAGCCGCGTACAAGGTCGATTTCGCCATCGACGGCGCCGTGCCGTGGCTCGATCCCGAATGCGGTCGGGCAGGGACCGTGCACCTCGGCGGCTCGTTCGCCGAGATCGCAGCGGCAGAAAAGGACGTCACCCTCGGCCGAATGCCGGAGCGGCCGTTCGTTCTCGTCGGTCAGCAGTACGCGGCCGACCCGTCCAGGTCCGCAGGCGGGCTGAACCCGCTGTACTCGTATGCACATGTGCCGCAGGGCTTTTCCGGCGATGCCACAGAGGCTGTCATCGCGCAGTTCGAACGTTTCGCACCTGGCTTTCGGGAGCGGATAGTCGTATCGGTCAGCATCGGACCCGCGCAGTTGGCCGCAGCCAATCCGAACAACGTCGGCGGCGACATCATCGGTGGGGCGAACGCGGGATTGCAGGTTGTCCTACGCCCGCGAATCGCGGTCGACCCATACAGCGTCGGCATTCCTGGGGTGTTCATGTGCTCGTCGTCGACTCCCCCAGGGGCAGGCGTGCACGGGATGCCCGGCTACAACGCTGCGGAGTCTGCGCTGCGGCAATTGCGTAAGCGCAAATAGTGTTGGTTCACTCCCGGATTCCGAGAGGAAACCAACACTATTTCTCAGGGGCTAGCCGTTCCCGGGGTCGATGTCCGGCGGGATGATGTCCGGATCGTGGGTCGGCGGGTCGATGTCCGGCGGAATGATGTCCGGATCGTGGGTCGGCGGGTCGATGTCCGACGGAATGATGTCCGGATCGTGAGTCGGCGGCAGTAGACCCGTCGCATGAGTCGTTGGCTGCAAAGGCGGCGGAACAACAGTTTTGGGGACCACCGTGAGCGGTGGCGGCACGATTGTCTTCGTAGGTGGCGGCGGGGCAACCGTCCTGGTAACCGCAGGCGTCGTCGTCGCAGCAGCTGTGGTCGCTGACGGGGTCGTCGAACTCGACGTCGTCTCGTCGCTCGACGAGTTGTCCGAGCACGCCGACAACAGCAGCGCACCTCCGGTCAAAACTGCGGCAACGATCGCTCTCTTCTTCACAGGCAGCACGTCCCAACGGTTGCAAGCATCGAACCCGACCGGAGCTAGCATAAGCACGTATAGGCCCCTGAGCAGGGGAATCAGCGGAAAAGTAGGCAATAGGGACAGCGCCTGAAGTGACCTGAGTCACAGGCGCTCCGAATGCTCGACAACCTCACTCGTCTACTACGTTCACCGTTTACGATTCACGCCGATGTGTCAGGTACGGTTCCCGTTACCAACCGTCACAAACACGGAAAATCCTGCCGCGCCACGATGGTGGAGAACAACAGAAAGGTCGACAATGACTGTCGCCCCCGCTGCGCTTCTGCGCTCGCCGTCCCTCGCGTACGACGTAACCGGGTCAGGACCGACACTTGTTCTCCTCCATGGATTGACCCATCGGCGGCACGCGTGGGATCCGATCGTCGACCTCCTGGCCGAGCATCGACGAGTCGTGACGGTCGACCTGCCCGGTCACGGTGAGTCCCCGATGTCGGAGACGGACGGCAACCTGCTCGATGCCGCCATCGCCGAACTCGATCAGTTCCTCACCGATGTCACGCCCGCGGGCGAACTCCCCCATGTCGCCGGCAACTCGCTCGGCGGCTGGGCCGCACTCGAATTGGCCGCACGTGGTCGAGTCCGGTCGGCGACAGCGTTGTCGCCGGCCGGATTCGCCGTGAACAGCCTCGACCACCGTCGCTCGCTGGCAATCTTCACAAGCCTGCGTGCCAGCGCCAGACTGCTCGGACCCGAAGCCGCGTCACGAGCGATGCAAATGAAGCCCTCGCGTTCGCTGATGCTGGGCGCGTTCTACGGCCGCCCCTGGCTCGCCGACGCCGACGCCGCTCAGATCGACGTCCGGTCGCTGCTCGAAAATCAGGTTCTCGACCGCGCGCCGGCCGAGGCACCGACCTTCAGCCCGGTCGTCGACGTGACCACACCCGTCACCGTCGCATGGGGCAGCCGCGACATGATTCTGCCGATCTACCAGGCCAAGCGAGTGCTGCGCACGTTCCCCAACGCCAAGCTGATCAAGTTGCGCGGACTCGGCCACGTTCCCATGCAGGACGACCCGAAGCTCGTTGCCGAAGTGCTGCTGTCTGGTAGCGCAACCGTCGCACCTCGCGCCCGGCGCCGTAAGTAGCTGGCTCGGGCCGATGAGCACGCTGCTGGAAAACCTGGATTCCGCTGCGCGTAATGCGTGGGCGGTGACGTTCGGCGACGGTGTCGAGCCGTACCAACCGACCCCGTCGACCGTTGTGCACGCGGCACCGCACGAGACGCTGCGACGGTACGACCGAACGACTGCGGCGACCGGAAATCCGGTCCTTCTCGTCCCCCCGCTTGCCGTGGTGATCTCGTGCTACGACCTGCGACCCAGCCAGAGCGTTGTCGAGTTTCTGCTCGAGATCGGCAAGCAGCCCTACGTCGTCGACTACGGCGACATCACGTGGGCCGACAGAAACATGGGCCTCGAAGACTGGACACACAGGATCGTGCCGGACGCGGTGCGACGGGTGTCCGAAGCGCATGGCGGCGCTCCCGTCGATCTGATCGGCTGGTCCTTCGGCGGCATGTTCTCGGTTCTCACCGCCGCCGCGCACGCCGATCTGCCGATCGCTTCGGTCACCGCGGTCGGCGTTCCCTTCGATCAGACGAAGAATCCCGGCACTGCACTCCCCCGGCTGGTCGGACCGATCACGGGTGGACGCGAAGTCGCATATTCGAC
The DNA here is from genome assembly GCF_016482825.1 of Antrihabitans stalagmiti. Taxonomy (GTDB): domain Bacteria; phylum Actinomycetota; class Actinomycetes; order Mycobacteriales; family Mycobacteriaceae; genus Antrihabitans; species Antrihabitans stalagmiti. Next base: position 103,553 of record NZ_JAEMNV010000013.1, read on the forward strand.
GTGGTTGTTCGGCGGAATCCCGAAGCAGTTCGTACGCGCCGGTTTTCGGATCCAGGCGCTCGAACGCGAAATCACCCGACCGCTCTTCATCGGCCGCAACATCCTCGACAGCGAGGCGCTTGCGCGGATGGAGTCGGTCGACAGATTTATGGCTCGGATGCCGGGCTATCCGGGTCGGTTCTACCGTCAGGTGTATCGCCGACTGATTCTGCGTAACGAATTGTTCACCGGCACAGTGCATATCCGCTCCGACCTCGCAGTCGAGCTGGCCAAGCTGACCTGCCGGGTTCTGCTGATCGGCAGCAAATCCGACCTTCTCGCACCCGCCGCATCCGTGGAAGCGGGTGGGCAGGTGCTTACCGGTGCCAGTGAAGTTCGCTACGAACAGGTACGCGGCAGCCACCTGGGCATGCTCACCGCCCCGGAAGCCCGTGGGTCGGCCTGGAAATCGATTGCGGAGTTCCTCGGATAGCACGACAAGTGCTGCTGATGCTCCACTGGTCGCGCCTGCGCGCGGAAACCCGCTGATACTCCCAAATAGTGGAGTGCCAGCAGCGTTATGGCTGCTTCACCAGAACTGCTCTGGTGTAGAGCAAATCGAAGCCTTGCCGCTGCACGTTCTGTTGAGACTTCGAGCCCGGCTGCGTCGTCACGACGGCGACGTCACAGCCGGCTGCTGCTGCGTCGGCAAGTCGAACGGCGAGCAGTGCCGTCTGAACTCCGTTGCGGCGGTGAGTAAATGCGGTCGCAGCACCCGTCAGCTGCGCAACACCATCGGAAATGCGCACACTCGCACCGCCGGCAAGTTCACCGTCACGCCACGCCGAGTAGCGCGCAACCCCTGCGGCGGAGACGAAGTCGCGCATTGCCGCAGCGATCACCTCCCGTGGAAACTCCTCGTGTGACGCCGCACCCTGCGTGTCGGGCGCAGCAAACGCCGCCGCAACAAGGTCGATCCACTCGTCGAATTCATCCTCGCCACTTGACCTGATCTCGACGCCGGCGGGAGGGACCCGCTCCATATCGCTCGAGATCGCAAGCCCGAGCACATTTTCGAAGCCTTCGAGGCGGTAGCCCCGTGCGGACAACAGTTGTCCGAGAGCAGGATCGACGAGGTGTGCAAGTTCGACCTGTACTGGTGCGCCGAGCGCGAAGTAGGCCCGCTCTATCTCGTCGAGCGCGGCCTCGGCAGGAATTCCACCGAAGCCGAGTCCGGCGACCTTGTTGAGCGGAGAGTTCTCGTCGGCGTAGCTGGCGATTCCCCCGGCCAGCGGAATGACGAAGCCCTTGTCGTCGCCCCGACGGAATCGGGCCGCCGCACTGCCCTTGCTGATGAGCTCGGACTCGACCCGTTCGATACGTAAGGCCAAAGCTGCGTCGCAGAAAAGCGGAGTTCGGTGAGAGGTCACCCGATGACTCAACACCGTGGTCGGCGGGTTGTCGAGGAGATTTTTGCCGCAACCGATCCACAAAACCGCCCATAAGTCGAGATTTGGGCGAGCATAATTCTCCTATATTTCCGGGTTCGACTCGTGAGGCGGAAAGCGTATGTCCGATACCGATATACTCATCATTGGAGCTGGGCCGATCGGCCTCACCGCAGCCGTCGAACTGCGGCGACACGGCGTTGCGTGCCGCATCGTCGACCCGCTGCTGGAACCACGCCAGTACGCGAAAGCTGTTGGCATTCAATCGAGAACCCTAGAAATATTCGAAGGCATGGGCGTCTTGCGGCAGGTTCTCGACGCTTGCATTCACATGCGCGGACAGATCATGTACGTCAACGGTGCCGAGGTCGGGCGCATCGAACTGCGGTTGCCCGCGGACGTGCCGTTCGAATTCATCGGCATACCCCAGTACGAGACGGAGCGGATCCTCGCCGAACAGCTTCCGCCGCTGGGCATCGCGGTCGAACGTGGCACGCAGCTCACCGGTTTCGAACAGGACGCCGACGAAGTCAGGGCTGTCCTCTCGAGCGCAGACGGCGAGGAGACCGTGCGTGCGAAATACCTGATCGGGTGCGACGGCGCACACAGCATCGTCAGAAAGACGCTGGGCCTCTCGTTCGAGGGCGGCGCTTTCGCCGAGCAGTACATGCTCGGCGACGTAGAAGTCGATTGGTCGTTGCCGCGGGGCTACGGCATTCGATCGACACACCAAACCGACGGTGTCACCGACGAAGCCCTCGTGTGTATCCCGCTACCAGGGCGACGACGGTATCGGATGTCGATGCTCGTTCCCGATGATCTGGCCAAACCTGCTGCGACAGAAGGCGATCAGATCGCCCACGGCTTCGAGGCCGGCGCGGTCCCCGAACTGTCGCACATCCAAGCCGTGCTCGACCGACTCTCGCCGGAGCCGACCCGCGCATCCAACATGCGGTGGTCGTCGGTGTTCCGGATCAGTCACCGCATCGTCGACTCCTACAGTAGGGGACGGGTTTTCGTCGCGGGGGACGCTGCCCACATCCATCCCCCGACCGGCGCACAGGGCATGAACACCGGGATTCAAGATGCTCACAACCTGGCGTGGAAGCTCGCGCTCGCCGTCGACGGTCAGGCCGCCGACGGCCTGCTGGCAAGCTATGACGCCGAAAGACGTCCTGTCGGCGAAGAAGTCGTCGGCCGGACCGTGAAGAGCGCTCGGGAAGGTATCGGAGCCGATTCGTCTGATCCCGACTACGTCGTCCGACGCGAGGCACAACTGCTGATCTCCTACGCGGACAGCCCGATCGTCGCACCCTCACCCGCTGCGGACCCTGGCCCGCACGCCGGCACTCGCGCGCCCGATGCGAGGGGTCTTGCTCGAGATGCCGTCGCCGACCCGATCCGTCTCTTCACGTTGCTCGGTCGAATCGAGCACACCCTGCTGATCTACGCGGGCCCTGCTACCAGCGCCTCGGACTTGGGTGTCATCGAGAGTCTGGCCGAGACAGCTTCGGCCGACGCACACGGTCACCTCGACATCTACTTGATCGCCGCGCCGAGTGCCGATGTCGGTGAAACGATTCTGCCGTTGATTCGAGATGTAAACGGCGACTTCGCCGGTGTGTACTCGGCGGCCGGCATGGCTACCTTCATCATTCGCCCCGACGGCTACCTCGGGTACGCACAGCGCGACACCGCCGTGGACAGCGTCGTGAAGTACTTGAAGTCGACTTTCGCCTGAGTGCCGTCAGCGAATTCGTGCGCCGTAGACGTGCTCGATCGTCATGGCCATCAGCACCCTGCGATCGGAAACCATGACCGCGCGGTACTCGTCCCAGTCCGGATGCTCCCCTGCGGCGCTGCGGTAGTAATCCACCAAGGCCTCGACCTCGGGGCCGTGTGGGTCTGTTCCCGGTCCGGTCAACGTCGCCGTCCCGTCAGCCGTCGCCCATGCGTAGCCGTCGGAACTGGTCACTTCCAACGCCGCACGCGGGTCGCGCCGAAGGTTGGCCGTCTTGGCACGACCTTCGGTCATCGACACGTAGACGATGCCTGCCTCCTCGTCGACGTACGGCGTGACCGGCGACAGCTGTGGCCGCCCGTCCGACTTGATCGTTGCGAGCACGCCGAGTCGTGCTTGCGCGAGCAGCGTGCGTGGGTTGAATTCGGTCATGTGCAGATTCAAGCCGCGTCGGGGCGCCGGTTATTCCGATCCATCCCCTGCCCGCTGTCCGATCGGTAGAAATAATGCGCAATTGATGGTTGCACATCGCTCCCAGGTGGGTTAACGTCATACGCAACCAAAAGTTGCCAATCAAAGGACTAGAGATGGAATACGGAAAGATCGAGCGCACACTGTTCATCGACGCAACACCCGATGTGGTCTTCGATGTCATCAGCAGCCCGGAACACTTGAAGGAGTGGTGGCCGCAGGAAGTCGCCGACCTCGAGCCGGTCTCGGGCTCGCGCGGAACCCTGATCTGGCACCTGGCCGATCCCGAACCCGACCACATCGCCTCGATCACCGTTGTCGATGCAGAGCCCCCGCGCCTGTTCTCCTTCCGCTGGCTGCATCCCGCCGATGATGCTGCGGCACCAGGCAATTCGCTGCTCGTTACGTTCCAACTCACGCCCTCCGGAACGGGCACGACGCTGCGTATGACAGAAACGGGGTTCCGCGAAATGGGCTGGGAGGTGGCGGTTCTGGAAGAGGAATACAACTCTCACATCGAGGGTTGGAACATCCACCTGCCGCGGCTGGTCGACTACAGCGAACGAGTGGGCGTGCGATGACACCCATCGGCGACGACGACCTTTGGTCGGCGATCGGTGACCCGACGCGGCGGCGGATGCTCGACCTGTTGCTGGCCGACGGTGAAGGAACCGCAACAACTCTCAGCGATCGACTACCGGTTACCCGACAGGCGGTCGCGAAACACCTTGCGGTGCTTGATCGCGTCGGATTGGTCCATGTGACGCCGTCGGGCCGCGAGCGGCTCTACCGAATCGACGACGCCCAACTTGCCCGTGCCGTAGCGCAATTGAACGCGGTCGGCAAGACTTGGGACAGCAGGCTGCAACGGATCAAGCGCATCGCCGAAGCGATCCAGCAAGCCAAGGACACAAAGAAGTAGGTCGCGTCGCCCGGGTCTACCCGGGCGACTCGGCGGAGACGATCTGCTGCGCGATCTCCACCAACGGAGTGTTGGTGTCTTGCGACAACTGGCGCAGCAGTTCGAACGCCCGCACGGCGTCGGACTTGTAACGCTCCATGATCATGCCCTTCGCCTGCCCGATGATGTCGCGAGTCATCAACGCCGACTTCAACTGTTCCTCGTTCCGGCTCGCGACGATTGCGGCAGCAGCATGCGCGGCGAGCGCGGACCCGATCGCTTCCGCCTGCGCATCGAAAGCGTTCGCGTGCTTCGCGAAGATGTTGAGCGCGCCCGCTTTCCGTCGACTCGTATACAGCTTGAAAGACAACCCGCTCAAGACTCCGGCCTCCACAGCGGCCGGGCCGTAACGCGGCCACCGACGGTCGGTCCGGAAGTCGTCGGTACGGACCACCAGTTCGTCGACAGCCGCTTCGAGGCACGGCCCCTCGCCGAACTTTTCCTGATACAGATCGAGAGTGTGCGGCAGTTCGGAGGTGCATGCGCGCGACTCGAACGCGCCGCTCGTGGAGATGAGCAAAATGCCCGCCGCGTCGGCCGCCGGAAGAATATCGACGACGGATGCCGTAACCGCCGCAAGTACGGAATCGAGACTTGCCGGTGCTGCTGCCGTTCTCGCGAGTTCGGACAGCTTTGCAACTAGGTTGTGAGATTCCATGTCGGACGCGCTCCGGTCGTCTTCGGGATACACGGTCACAAAAGTCCTACCCCATGCGGCCTGCGCGAAAACGCTCACTTGTTTGATGCACGGGGGGTGTTGGTACCCCACTTTGATATGCCGACAACGACAGCAACGAATGCCATCATCACTCAACTCCGCGCTCTTGCAGCGCTGACCAACACCGAGATCATGATCGCGGAAACACGCACCGCGCAGGCTCGGACCGCAGCGGTCAGCAAGGAACTGCGGGAAAATGCCGAAAACGGCCGGAAGCGGACCAAGGAGATCGAAGACACGATCCGTCGCTTCGGTGCCGTACCCGCTTTCATCGGCCCCGTCGCCGGTCGGATCGGCGCGACCCTCAAAACCGTGTTCGAACAGGCACAACCGTTCGACGAGGCGGTTCTCGGCGATCTTGCGCTCGAACACCAACTGCTCGGGCGCTCCACCTACCTGCGGGCACTCGCGGTACAGGTCGACGACGAGACGCTCACCGATTTGGCCGACCGCCTGATCACAGCGCACCAGGCGACCGTCGATTGGTTGATCACCGTTCTCGCCGAGGAAGCACTCGGTGGCCCCGCCGCTTTGCGGCGCACTCCGCTCCAGTCTGCAGCGGCGTTGGCAACCACGGTCTTGAATCTTCCGGGCGGCTGGGTCACCAACATCGGAGATCATCTCGCGGAGTCCGCGAAACAGGTGCCGGCTCGGGTCAGCGAACTCGTCAACTTCGGCCGCGGAACTGCGACGCCGACCGCTGACGAACTCCCGATCGAGGGCTATGACGACCTCAACGCGTCCGCTGCGATCGACGCCATCAGGTCGCTGCGGAATCCGAAGGACATCCGTAGCGTCGTGGCGTTCGAGGAAGCAACCAAGGACCGCACAACCGTTGTGTCCGCCGCACAGACTCACGTCGCAGCGATTGCGAAAGACACAGTCGGCGTTTCCTGAACCATTTTCGAAAAGAGCAGAGCAGGCGAACCCATCGGTTCGCCTGCTCTGTGCTCTGATCCGTTGGGCTACTCGCGCTTCGGCGAGTTGCCGGTCGCGATCTCGACCGCCGCGGGACAAACGTGTATGTCAGCAGGACCGTGCGGTCGGCAGATTCTGAAACTTCTTGTCGAGCCAATCCAGAGCCTGGAACATGCCGAGCGGTGCGGCAGACAGATGATCCGGTGTCGGAGTGAGCATGGTGAACAGATCGACTCCAGCCGCGCAGTAGCGCCCGAGGGTGTGGTCGATAGCCGGGACCGGAATCAAGCCGTCGATCGGGCTGTGCCATTCGAAAACCGGCGCATTCGGAATACCGGGAAACAGTTCCAAGCTGTTCTCGTCGAGCAATTGCCAAACGGCGGGAGTGTCCATGTAGTTCGGGTTGTCGGTCAGCTGACCGGCACTCTTGTAGAACCCGACGAACATCGCCTCGTTGGTGCATCCGTTGATGACGAAATCGGCGAGCCAGCGACCGTACCCATTGAGTTGACTGGCTACGTCGATACGGTCCGGGTATTCGCGTTCGAGCCCGAGCAATGCGATGGCGGCGAGACCGAACGCTATGTGTGGCTGGCTGCCGAGTGCGCGCGCCATCTCCGTGAGATTCATCGGGACTCCGCCGTACGCGGACCCGATGATCGGAAGCTCGGGTGCGTAGGTTCCCGCGAGAGCTGCCGCCCAGGCCGTTGCCATCCCACCACCGGAATAGCCGCCGAGTCCGACCTTGCTGTTGGTCACCATGAACTCGGGGACGTTCTTGACGGCCCGAATCGCATCCAGCGTGAGCTGACCGCCGAGCTTCGCGGCGCCGTACGACATCCGCGGACCCAGGTGATCAGGCAGCGCCACCGCCCAACCGCGGGCAAGTGCAAGGTTGAGGCCCGGCATCTCGAGGATCAGATTCATCGGGTCGGATGTGTAGAGCTTGGACGCAACTTTGCACTTGGTGCCAAGCGCATTGATGATGTGCTGATAGGACAGCAGCGGGGCGTCGGGAGCGTGATTCGACGGCAGAATGTACGTCGTGTTCGCCGCAATCGGCTTGTCTTCCGAATCGGTGCTTCGGTAGAGCACCTCGAACACTCGACTCGTCGGGAAATAAACGTGCCACGGCTTTTCCCGCATCTTCAGTACGTCGCCGTTCGCGCGGTCGGCGAGGTCCGGCGGCGCGGCATAAAACGGATCCGGGTCCGGGGTTGGCATCAACGGCGCTGCGGCAACATGGCTCGGCCCTACCAGAGTCGCTGCAAGAGCGAGCATCAAGCCCATTGCGCTGGCGCGAACCAATGCACGGAAGAAACGGCCCATGGGTATCCTTTATCGTCAAAAACGAGGCGGCCGCCGGATCCCCACCCGAGAAACCGCACGTTGGCATGATCATGCCAGATCGATACGTCTCAAATCCATAACTCGAGCGCCATTCCCGGCACAAACGCACACTGCGCGCGACAATCCGGGCAAACCGGGTCGGGTGCTGAAAAACTACGGCCTTCTCGGTGCCCCCAGTCGGACTCGAACCGACACTGTGCGGATTTTAAGTCCGCTGCCTCTGCCAATTGGGCTATGGGGGCTTCTCGGTGTCACAGAATGTCACATCGCGGCGATAGGCATGGAAGGCCGCCGGTTGTCGTTTCATTCATTCGAACGAACGATTGCCCGAACGCCCGCCGATAGGCAGATTCGAGGTCGGGGAGGATCCGCACTGCCGAAGCAGTTCGAACTAGGGGTTGACGAAGTGACTACGAGGACTCGCGCCGACGAGCCGATTGCTGCAGGCCCCCCTCCCGTGCCACAAGGCCGAGTTCGACCAGGTAGCGGTAGACAGCGGCGCGCACGGGGCCTTACGTTGCCTCAGATCTTGGCGGCGGCTGTCGAGGCCAACCCGACGTCGGTTGGTGTCACCTGCGCGGGGCGTTCGTTGACCTATGCCGAACTCGACGAGCGGTCCTCGCAACTCGCCCGGGTGTTGATCGAGCGTGGCATCGGTGCCGAAGACCTCGTTGCCGTCGCGATCCAACGATCCATCGAATCCGTCCTTGCCGTCTGGGCCGTCGCCAAAACGGGCGCGGCGTTCGTCCCGATCGACCCCGAATACCCCGCCGACCGAGTCGCCTTCATCATCTCCGATTCCGGTGTTGCACTTGGGCTGACACTCGCCGAACGACGAGCCGACCTACCCGACAATGTCGACTGGGTCGTCGTCGACTCCCCCGAAACCACAGACGCCATCGCAGCCAAGTCGACCGACGCCATCGACTACCAGGAACGTATCCGTCCGCTCCGCCTGACGCATCCGGCGTACGTCATCTATACATCAGGATCGACCGGACGACCCAAGGGTGTGATCGTCACCCACGCCGGACTCGCGAACTTCGCCGCCGAGCAACGCGAGCGTTATTCGATCACCCCCGACTCACGCACCCTGCACTTCGCCTCCCCCAGCTTCGACGCCTCCGTCCTGGAACTGCTCCTTGCAACGTGTGCAGGCGCCACCATGGTCATCGGCCCCATCGACGTCTACGGCGGCGCCGAACTCGCCCAACTCCTGCGCACCGAACACGTCACCCACGCCTTCATCACGCCGGCTGCCTTGGCCTCGGTCGACCCCAGAGGACTCGACGAACTCCGCGTCGTCGTCGTCGGCGGCGAAGCCTGCGCACCCCAACTCGTCGACCGCTGGGCAACCGGCCGCGGCTTCTACAACGGTTACGGCCCCACCGAAACCACCATCATGACCAACATCAGCGACCCACTGGAACCGGGCCAACCGATCGTCATCGGCGCGGCGATCCGCGGGATGTCCACCTACGTCCTCGACAGCCGGTTGAAACAAGTACCGACCGGTGTCACGGGTGAGCTCTATCTTGCGGGCCCGGGGCTGGCCCGCGGCTACAACCAACGACCCGGCCTCACCAGCGAACGATTCGTCCCCAACCCCATGGGCGAACCAGGCGACCGCATGTACCGCTCCGGCGACCTCGCACGGTGGCGACCCGACAACACCGTCGAATACGTCGGCCGCGCCGACTTCCAAGTCAAACTCCGCGGCTACCGCATCGAACTCGGCGAAATCGACGCCGCCCTCGCCGCCCACCCCGACGTCGACTTCGCCGTCACCCTCGCCCGCGAAATCAGCACCGGAACACAAGCACTCGTCGGCTACGTCGTCCCAACCCCTGGACGCAGCATCGACGTCCACACCCTCACCGACTTCGTCGGTGCCAGCCTGCCCGCCTACATGGTCCCCACGACCATCATGACCCTCGACGCCATCCCACTGACCCCCGTCGGCAAACTCGACCGCGCCGCACTTCCCGCACCCGAACTGGCCGCGCGCGAATACGTCGAGCCCATTACTCGTACCGAACGGGTGGTGGCCGACGTCTTCGCGGCAGTGCTGAACGCGGACCACGTCGGCGCAGGAGACAACTTCTTCGACCTCGGTGGCAACTCGCTCGCAGCGACGCTGGCCGTCACTCGTATCGGTGCCGAGGTCGGTGTTCGAGTCCCTGCCCGATTGCTGTTTCAGTTCTCGACGGTCTCGGCTCTCGCAGCCCAGGTGGATGCGTGTAGCGCACGTGAGCAGCCGCCCCTCGTGGCACGGCACCGCCCGGACCAGCTGCCGCTCTCCTTGCCACAACAGCACATGTGGTTGACCAATCAGTTCGATGTGACATCACCGAACTACAACGTGCCCTTCGCCATTCGACTTACCGGGACATTGGACGTCGACGCGTTGCGGGCCGCGATCGGCGACATCGTCGAACGCCACGAAC
>NZ_JAEMNV010000014.1 GCF_016482825.1 Antrihabitans stalagmiti
GTTGTAGCCCCGACGGGATTCGAACCCGCGCTACCGCCTTGAGAGGGCGACCAAAGGTGCTGGCAGACAGGCCGATACATCGTCTGACCTGCCCTAAGTCCACCGGGGCTTGTCTCGTTTCACCGGGTTTTGTCGTTCAGCTGTGGGCAAAATGTGGGCAGACGCCGCAACACGCGACCATTCGTCACGTGACCGGCGAAGCGGACTCCGCGGGACACCACTGCTTCATCTCGAGGTACGCCTTGCCGTTGCCCGTCGGCGCACGGAAGCTTAAGAGACAGAGCCACTCCCCCGTCGAAACGCGCGCCCACGCCCACAACTTTCCCGGGACAACCTCGTCGAGCGATAGGCCTTCTGCACGGACACGCAGCGGCCGACTGTTGTGACGCGGCGGTATCCGGGCGATCGCCACAGCGAGGTTCACCGATACCGACATGGGCGGATCCACCACATGCCGCGGCGGCGGCTCGAACACGTACGGCCAAGTCTCGAACACGGCCCGTCCCTTGGCGATTGATCGGACGTTTGATGGTGGCCGATGCTTCCCGAGCCTCGTCAGCCCCATCGACCACCTCCCCTGAGATTAGCACGCATGTTCGAACACGTTTCGGGTCGCCGACGACAAAAACGCCCCCAACCCACTGTGGGGTCGGGGGCGCTGATCCATACTCAATTCATGACGACGTGGTTGATAATCGCCGGGATACTGCTCGTGCTGATCTTCACGTGCAAGCTCGCCTGGAAAGTCGGCAAAGCTTCAGGCTTTGGCGAAGCGGGGTTGCCGGCTCCTGAGAAGAAGCAAACCAGGAAGCCTCCGTCGCAGATCTAGTTTCAGGTCGGGATACCGAGGGGGAATCATGCGAATAGTTGTAGTTATTGCGGCGCTGGCGATCACCGTTGCAGGGTGCGGTGGCAGCGACTCGGTCGACGAGCCCCAACGGGACGGGAAACAGGAATACGCGACCGCGCAGACGCTCGTCGACGATTGGGTTGATGCGGGCGCGTCGTCGTGTCCGACCTCGCGCGACCTTGACCCCGCGTATGCCAGCGACCAACTGCGATGCGGCGACATCAATAACCTGATCGTGTTTTCGGTGTACGACACGCCAACCGACTTGAACGCGCAACGCAACCTCTTCGCCGATCGCGAAGCGTCGGTCACTCAGCAGGCTGTTTTCGGGGAGAACTGGTCGGTGGCGTGCAGCAAGACGAGGGTGATTTCGTGCGTCGAAGCACAGAAGCTACTCGGCGGCGACCTGCTCTTCTAGGTCGTACTGCTCCGGCCCCTCCGCCTGCTGCGCTTCGATCGGCAACGGAAGCATCAGCCGCATCGGCCCGTAACACACCTGTTCGTGCTCGTCGCGTTCGTCCGACATAACCCCTCCTTAGCCTGGATTGACGGCCCAGTTGATGGTGACGCCGACCTGCCGCAGGAAGGCTTCGGGATCCTCGTACGGGAACTGCGTGTCCATCAGCCACTTGTCGTCGGTGCCGGCGCCCGCACTGCCATTGAAGGGGTACGAACCGCGGCGAACCGCGAAGTGCAGGTGAGGTTCGGATGAGTTGCCTGTTGATCCGACGTTGCCGATGACCTGACCGCGGGTGACGACCTGCCCCGCGACCAACGGCGGCGGGTTGACCATGTGGGCGTAGTCGGTGCAGATGTCGCCTTCGTGCCAGATGGACGCGCCGTTGCCGTACGCCGAGCCCATGACGCTAGGACCGCCCGCGAGCAGCACGATGCCATCGGCGGGGGCGTAGATCGGCCGCCCTGTGGTGCCGCCGGTGGTGAGGTCGATGCCGTTGTGGAAGGTCGTCGAGCTTCCGGTGTAGTAGCCGAAGCCGTTGGTCTTGTTGCCCCAGCCTGGCTGCATCCACTCGTAGGTTTCCCACACTGGCGTCGTCGGGAAGTAGTCTTCGGCGTCGATCCGCGCGATCGCCATCGAGTAGGTTGCGGTGCCTGTGCTGGATTCGGTGGTGTAGGTGACGAACCCCCAGTGACGGTTGGACTGCGAGACAATGTTGCCTACGTCCGTCCAGGAGATCGTCGTCGGAGAGTTGTTCAGCCACACGGTGTAGACGTTGCCGACTGCACGAAGCACCAACCCTGACGGGCACAGTCGCAACTGACCGGACACCGGGAGCATGTCGAGCTTGTATGCGGTGCTCGACGCGCGCACTGTGCCAGCACCACCGACGTAGGACTTGATTCCGATCGTGTGCGTCGTCCCGGAGATGGTCGCATAGACCTCGGCGCGGTTCTGCCCGTCCGCTGTCGAGCGCAGGAATCCGCCACCGCCCTGCGCATACGCCTGTGTGCCAGCAGGTTTCGCGACCCATGCGGTGACCTTCTGATCAGCCTGAGTGAGCGGGGTGACGTGACGAGCCGCATACGCTGTCGTCGAGTTCGATGCACCCGTCGTGCCACCCTGTGCACGTTGGGCGCTGATCACCGGGGCTTGCCCGATCGTCACCCAATCTGGTCCAAGCGGGCCATCCGGCCGGTTGAGGGTGTCGGAGATTGCGACTGTCGTCGTCATGGTCGGCGCAGGCATTGTTGCGGTGGCCGTCATCGGCGGGATGATGATGTTCGCGCCGGCTACAACGGTCGGCGGGAGCATGAATGCGGACGCGAGCGCGGGCGGGATCGCCGTTGTTGCGCCAGTGGCCGGCGTCGGTGTGGGCATCGACGCTGTTGCCGCCATCGGCGGAATGACAACGCTCGTCTGAATGCCGGCAGTCGGCGCGGGCATGAACGCGGTCGCGGTCATCGGAGGCACTGCGACGCCTGCATTTACGACAGCCGACGGCGCAGGCATCGACGCGGTCGCGTACATCGTGGGCGCTTGACCGATCGCGGTGTCGGTGATGAGTACACCCGGTGTCGGCATGGATGCTGTCGCCGACATGACGGGAATGTGCGTATCGACGGGCACCACGATCGTCGGTGCGGGCATCGACGCAGTGGCGGTCGCAACGGGAATCACCACGTGCGCGTTGACAATCGCAGTCGGTTCGGGCATCGACGCGGTGGCCATCATCGGCGGGATTGCCGCACTTGCGCCTGTGATGGTCGTCGGTGCGGGCATGTGCGCGGTGGCTTGCGCGGTGGGGATTCCGACGATGACCGGCCGCGTGCCGTCCCAGATGATCCGGGAGCCGTAGTAGACCGCGAGAGCTGGGATGCCGTTGCGGACGATCATCAGCGGGGATTGTCCGCGTTTGAGGATGAAGCCGTTCGGGAGTGCTTGAAGACCGCCTGCGGCGGTCAGTGTCGCTGTTGCAACAGTGGTATTCGCGCCGCCGACGAGGCCGACTGATCCGCTGGCGGTGAGCGTGGCTGTTGCGGTCGTGGATGCTGAGCCGCCGGATGCGACAGTGCCATCGGCGGTGAGTGTCGCGGTTCCCGTTGCCGATGTGCCGCCAATGTGGCCTCGGGTTCCGGCCGCCGTCAATGTCGCCGTGGAGGTCGTTGACGCGGAGCCGAGTGCGCCGATCGCACCGTCAGCGGTGAGCGTTGCGACGGCGATCGTGTCGGCCGCGCTCGGCGGGGTACCTACTATGCCGTCTGCGGTGAGTGTTGCTGTCGCGGTGAGGGTCGCAGCACCCGTGGTCGCCACTCGTCCATCTGCTGTGAGAGTCGCGGTCACGGTGGTCGACGAGCTGCCCTGTGCGGCAACTGCACCGCTAGCGGTCAGCGTGGCCGCGCCGGTTGTGGAGCTGCCCGAGCTGGTTTCTCGCGTGCCTGCGGCGGTGAGCGTGGCTGTGCCCGTCGTCGACGCGCCGCCCGCCGTAGCGCGCACACCTTCGGCCGCCAACGTAGCTGTGGCAGTGGTAGACGCGCCCGCGCTCGTGTTGCGCGTACCGGCAGCCGTCAGTGTTGCTGTGCCCGTGGTGGAGGCATCGGAACTTGTCCCGCGCACACCGTCCGCGGTGAGCGTCGCCGTAGCAACGAGATTCGCGTCGCCGGTGTAGTCGACCGACGTCGATTCCGTCTCGGAGACGTGAGGGCGGTACGCCGAAACTGGGCGCGATCTACCTATCCGTGGCATGACTCACCTCGCAATCGTCGGGATGAGTCGGACTACTCCTCGTACGCGAGCCAGCACGACATCCCGATCGCGACCGACGTGGTGGCGCGGATCCGCAGAATGTCGTTGGCGACGACGCCGGGTTCACGGTCGAGCGGGAACTGCTCGGAGAACTGCTGCGCCCACGTCGAGCCGCCCGCGAGGAGTCGTGACGCGGTCACGGTGCCCTCGGCGCTCGATGTGAAGCCGGACGCTGAGGTGCCGAGCGAGATCGCCGACGCGCCGGTACCGGCGTCGTCGTACTTCACGACATCGCCTGCGGCGTAGGCAGTTACGGTTGCGTTCACGGTTCCGGTGGTGATCAGCTCGACCTTCACCTGCGCCGTCGGGACGGCGTCGAAACTGTAACCCCAGGCGATGACGGAGATGTTGGTTGTCGGCTTGACCTGCAGCATCGTTTTGAGCGACGTGCCGGTGGTGACGGGAGCAAGGAAGGCGGTCAGCGCCGCTGTGGCGCCGTTCCACACGATGTATCTACGACGAGAGCCCATGACTGCAGCCGCCTTTCAGTAAGACCCGGACCGATTAACGGACTGGGTTGGGATGGCAAGTTTTGATGGCCGCAGGTCGCCGACCGTGAGCCGGCCGAAGCGGGTCGTGTTGTTGTTCTGCGCGATCAGTCCGGCGTAGCGGCCCGTCTGGTTCGCGATCGGAGTGGTGTCCGGCCATGACGAACCGCGTTGAACGCCGTTGACGAACTGGTAGTACACGTTCGAGACGACGAAGAACTCGATGACGTCGAAGAGGGCGATCGCGGTAGCCTGCGACGCCCTGGCTGTGTAGCCGGCGAGTGCCCACGATGTGGCGGTGGCGATCTCACTGCCCGCCGTCGAGATTGTCAGCAGCGGAAAGGTTCCCGATGTTGCAGTGCCACTCCCCCGGAGGAATAGGAAGTTCGACGTCGAACTGATCTGTTCGATCGTCGTTGCCACGTACTGATCCGCGCTCGCGAGCAGGCGCTTGTACTCAGCGGGAAACACTCCTGATGCATTGGCGTTGATCGTGCCTGATGCGATTCGGGGGTTGACTGCGCCGTTCTTGTAGACCCAGTCGGACCCGAGGACGCCGTCCGATCGGTCGGCTTCGTCGGTCCATCGCCGCCACTGCAGCATTTAGGCAGCCAGTGGCGCGTACGCGAGACTGAGAGTGTTCAGCGTGTAGGTGTCGGTGTTGACGACCGCGCGCGTCGATGACAGGGCGGCCGACCATAGGAAGTTGCCCGAGGTGGATGCGTCCCACACGCTGATGTGCGACAGGGTTTCGCCGGTGGTCATCGCCCAGTTCGGCAGCGTGCCGGTGACTGCGATTGCCCCGCCGGAGGCAGCGGAGAACGTTGCCTGAGATCGGGTTGTGACAGCGCTCGGATTCGCAGTACCAGCCGATCCTGGATCGCCGATGTGCAGCTTCACGTATAGCCCGGACGGCTGCGTGAATGCCGTGCCACCACGAAGGTGATCAAGTTGCTTGTTGACGAGGTTTACGGTGTGCAGTCCGACAGTCATCGGTCAGTCCTCCTGTGTAGTGGTGTCGTCGGCATCGGTCGTGCCGTCCGCGTGAGTCACGAACCCATCGGCCGTGAGAACGAGCTGAAATACGGGCACCTCGGTCGGCTCGGTCATCACGCCACCTGCGTATTGATGAGGCCATTCGAGTCCAGCTGCACCGTGAAGGTGGAGTTCGACGACGACTTGTCGCCGTCGAGGTCGGCCCATCCGATGAGCGGTTTGTTCGTCGAGGGTGTGGAGTCGTAGAACACGGCGCGGTTGGCGGTGATCGTCGAGGAGTTCCACACTGGATCGGCGCAGTCGACCTTGGTGGTATTCGTGGCCGCGTCGTAGGTGACCTGGACGCTGGTGAGCAGGACACCGCCCGTGGTGTAACCGTTTCCGTTGGCAACCTCGCCGCTGGTGATGTCAGCGAAGTACTGCATCGTGTCCTGGTTGATGGTGGCGGCCGACGTGAACAGCGCGCACTTGAGGGCGTCTGTCGAGAGCTTCACCTCTTGGTTGAACGCGCTGACTGGGAACTTGCCGAATAGCTTGGCTGACACTGCCATTGGAGACTCCTTACCGTTTCGGGAACGACGAAGAACCCGACAGGCAGTGGCCTTCGGGGGTTGGGGGTTGCGGGTGAGTTGCTTAGTCGGGGAAGAGAATGAACGTGGTGTTCGGGTCTGGCGACTCCTGGGACGTGAACTGACTCATGGTCATCACTTGGACCCGATCGAATCCGCCTGCGTTGCGGACGAATCCGTCAGGGTTTTCTGGTTGCGGCTCCGCTGCATCCCAGAGGGGTTGCAGCCGAAGTGGTATCCCCGAGTCGGGAATGTCGATCGTCCGCGTCTCTTGCCCGATCGTGACGTCGGCCGGACCGGGGTCGAGGTCCTTCGTCGTCATCACTCCGTTGGTGACAGGGGCTCGATAGGGGGTCTTCACGATCATGGCCGTGCCGTCGTAGCTCAGCCGCACGCGTGGGATTCCGAACTTCACGGTATCCACGCCGATTTCGCGCGCGATGTTGCCTATGGGCTCGAAGAGTATGGTCACTGGTCACAACTCCCGTGCGTGTCGTAGTGCGGCCCGCATCTGGTCGACGTCGTGCCCTCGCTCTTCGAGTAGGGGAATCGCGATGCGCAACTGAGTCGACAGTTCGACGACGTGACCGTCGAGCGCGCTGATCTGCTCGCGTTGGCCGTCGAGCTGCTCGCGCTGCCCTTCGAGTTGCTGCGCCTGACGCCCGAGTTGTGCGCTTACCTCGTCGACCTTCTCGTCGAGTTTGCGATTCTCTTCGCGCAGTTCCTTTGCCTCTTTGCGCAAGTCGGTCGCGATGCCGACGCTGATCTCGTTGATGACCTTCGCGTAGTTCGCTTGGTTCAGCCGGCGAACCGATACCGCCGCGATGAGCGCGAGGATGATGCCGGGGACGCCGAGCTGCACGGCGATCTGAGAGAAGTTCATCGGGCGTCGTCCTCTCGATCGAGTTCGGCCATTCGCACGACGACGTGCCGCAGGAGCCGAATGTCTCGAACGACGACGCCGATCGCGCAGATGCCGATCGCCGCGCCGATCCACGCTGCGAACGTCGCATTCTTGGCGTAGGTGGCTTGTACGATCGCCGCGACGTAGGCCCATGTGGCGAAGGTGAATCCGAGGTCACCGGAGAGCTGGACCCACAGGCCCGACAGATTGCGGTGCCGCAGCCAGTTGCCGAGCCACCCGAGTAGCGGGCACACGATCAGCATTGCCGTCCATATTGCGTCGAACATTTCGCCCATCACGCGAGTCACGGCGCCGGGAGGATTCGAGATGATCGCATGGGCGCCCGCGCATATATAGGCCGCGTAGATGATGTTTTGGTAGTGCCGAACGGATTCCGAGTCGATCCACGCTGCGAGTTGCGCGAAGAGTCTCCGCATTACGACCGCCGATGACGACCGACGTAAGCCTCGATCTCCTCGGCCTGGCGGATCGTCGGCGAGTTCGGCAACGCGACGACGCCGAGCACGCCGCCGATGACCTGCACAGCGAGCGCCAGGCCGATCGCGACGTTCGTCGGGACGAGGCCGGCGGGCAGGACAGTCAGCAACCACACGAGGTTGATCAGCGCTGCGACGGCCGCGGCGATCCCCTTCGCGTACCTCTTATAGATCGAGGTCGACTGCACGTATTCGGCGAGTGCCGAATTGTCGGGCGTGGTCACGACTTCGCCCGCAGCGCCGCGGCAACGCCGTCGCGCAGGGTGCGCTCCTGGCCCTTGCTGTTCTTGCCAAGCGACGACTCGTCACTCCAGTTCGGATCTTTCGGGCCGAGCTGCGCCTTGATCCATCGCGTGTTCTCGAGCAGTTCGCGCTGCTCCTCGGGTGTCAATGCGGCCATGATGTCTTCGCCCTCCTGCGGGTTGATGAATGTCTGCACTCGTCGGATGAACTCGGTCATCGGGAAGCCGTTGCCGGGGTCGGTGTGTCCGCCGCCGCGCCGACCGAAGTCGCGGTGACCGACGATGCCCTTCGCTTTGACCGGCCAACCTGCGCGGCCGCCGTCGCCTGCAAACTCGGCGGGGATGCCGAACTGCAAGCACGCCGCGGCCATCGCCTTCGCGCCACGCCACAACATCGCGTCTTCGTTGAGTCCGTCGCTCGTGTCGGTCGAGAGCCACTTGCCTGCGTCCCATTCGGCGAACGATCCTGCGAAGCACAGGTGGAACGCGATGTCGTTGGCTTCGGCTGCGGCCCAGGGACCTTCGTTGACGGGCACGACTTCGATCGTGTCTTTGTCGTCGACGACGACGTTGTAGGCGACGGGATTGGCGGTGTTCGCACTGTTGATGCAGTACTGCGCGAGGTTCACCGCCGTGCTCTTGGCTTGCTGCGTGTGCGCGGCGCCGAACAACGTCAGCCTGCGCGGGCCATTGCTGTTGCCGATGCCGGCACTGGTTGCGTTGTAGCCGTGCATCACTCGTGTGATGCCATAGTCGTAGGTGGGCACGCTCGGTCCTCCTGTCATTGCGGTGATGCGGTCGTAGAGTTGCTGCGCCTCACCCATCCGCTGGTCGTAGCGGTCGGGAAAGCTACTGCGCTGCACTGCTTGCGCGTAGCTACCGGGCGATCGGCTCGTGTTGTTGTAGTCCGTGTTCGCGAGCGCCTGGAAGAACATGCGGGCACTTCCGTATGGGCTCATCCGCTGTTCGGCGGTTCCCCACCACGGCGGCTGTTGCTGGAACAGGCCCGATGACTTCGAGTCCGAGCCGATGCGCTCGTGTGGATAGTTGAGCGTCTCCGGATCGGCGCGATTCGCGTACATGATCCAGTCGCATTCGACACTGACAGTTGCAAACCCGATGACGATCCCGCGCGCCGTGATGCCGAGATCCCTACCCGCGCGAAGAACCTCACGGGCGTACGTGTCGTTCGTCATCCGGCGACCGCGTATCCGAGCAGTGTGAGCACAGGCCAGTGCGTTGCCTGCCACGGGTGTGAGTAGTCCGCGATCGCCCGCATCGACGGCCCCAACGGACGACCTTTGTCGTTCGCGGCGAACACGATGGCTTGCGAGAAGCTGTGACCGCGATACGCCTTGATCACATCGACGACAACGTACTGAATCTCCTGGGCCGTATCGGGATCGACGAACGGAGGGTCGAGCTCGAAGCATCGAGCGTCACCGTTGTACCCGCCGACCGATTCGATATGCACACGCGCAGTGGACACTTGACTCCTTAACTTGGGGAGAAGATGACGTAGACCCGACCTGCTCCACCTGGTCCGCCGAGGCGTGGGGAGCCGAACTGGCCGTGTAGCCCAGCGCCGCCACCGCCGCCGCCAGGCGCGCCGCCTGCGCCACCCGCGCCGCCGGAGCCGGTGATATTGACGGTGCAACCGCCACCGCCACCTCCACCTCCGCCGCATGGGGTGATTCCATCGAGCGGGATGGAGTCGCCGTCCGTACCACTCTGCGGAACAACAGCATTCGACCCCCCCGTGCCGCCAAGTGCTAAAGCGGACGCCTGCCCATTGAAGCCACGCTGCCCGGGAAGTGAGTCGCCAACCATTCCACCGCCGGCACCGCCAGCGCCGGGAGCCGACGCCGAGGACACCGCGCCTCGACTGGTCAGCATCGACCCTTGCGTACCGGACGTTCCGATCAGGAAGCCGCCGAACGACGACAGTCCGCCTAGCTGAAAGTTTGTAATCCCTGGTGCGCCAACGGTAATGAGCACCGTCTCAGGTAGGCCCTCGCAAAAAAACTCGCGGTATTGGTAGCCGCCGTGTGATCCAGGGGTCGCGCCGCCAGTATTCGCATTGGCCTGGAACCCATTCGCGCCGCACTGGCCGCCATTGACCACCGCTACGCCGACCTTCCCCTGCCCGGGGTTGGTCCACACCCCATTCGATGGGTAGGTGTAGAGCGTTCCGCCGTTTTCGAGGGAGGTGACGCGGACGTCGAGGCCTTCGATCGAACCGGCCTGGCCGGCGATGGGACCGACGACCTTGGTTTGCAGCTCCTCGTGCGCGTTCTGCCATGGCGCAATCGCCGTGATGTTCAACCCGGCCCGCCAGGACGCCTCGGTCAGGCCGGACAGTGGCGACAAATCACCATCAGTGATCGTGCCGGGAGGGAAGTTACCGTCCGGAGTAGTCACCGGTCAGTCCCACCACTCCGGGTGCTCTTCACGAGTCCGATCGACAACCGCCTTGAGCACATGCGGTTTCATCTGCGCCAACGTCTCCGACAACGGATCACGTTCCGGGTCAGGCTCATCCACCGACACCCATGACCCGTGACCGTCGAACGGTGTCAACGGTGCTGCGATCGGCGGCCGGTACTTGATCACCGGATCGGCTACAAGACGACCGCCGACCTCGAATATCCGTTTCGAGATCGTCCGCAGATGATCGAAGCTCACCATCACCTGCGCGCCGTTCACGTCATCCAACCCGAGCAGCGCCCAAAGGAACATTTCTTCGGGGTCGTCGAGGTTGCACAACTCCCGAACAGGAAGGCCTTTGTCTTCGGCAGCCATCACTTTCCCATCATCAAAATAGCCCGAGTTGCGTGAGTCCACTGACCAGATTTGCCAAGTGACGCATAGCTTTTGCGAACGCATCCTCGCCAGGCTCGATCGCACCGACAGTCGGCAACCACGTCGGCGCCGAACCCGGAGACGCGACCAACTGCAACTTCTTGATCCGCTGCGAATAGATCCGGTTATCCCAATCGACCGGGGCCTGCATCAGGATTCGAGTACCGAGATCCATGTCGCCCAGGCCGTTTGCGCCGATACGCCACGGCAAAGCATCGACAATCTCGATTGCAGCCGAAAACTTCGTGGCCGCAGCAAGAATCGCAGTGCGCAACACCATCGTCGCCGTCAGCGTGTACGCCTTGTCCGAACCCGGCAGGAACGTCTCATACGGCCCGAACTTGCTGACCGACTGCGCCCGATTCGACAGGTACACCGTCATGAACGCAAGAACGACATCTTCGTAAAACGGCTTCAGCAGCGCGTCCGCCACACCACCCAAGGGTGGGACAAACGGAATTGCCGCAAACGCATCGCCGATCGCCTGGACGATCGCACCCAGAAGCTCGTTCACGCCCGGAGCCGAATGCCCGCCCGTAGTGAACCGCAAATACTTCGCGTTCCGCAGATGCGCCTCGAACGACGCAATCCCCGGAGAGTTCGCCGGATAGAACACGTACGGATGATCCGGTACCTGCCCGATCGTCCCCGGCTGGAAATACGCAGGCGGTGGCGGCTGACCAGTGATCGGCTGCTCCCCAGTCTCCACCGGCAACGGTGAACCCAACCCGATACCCTCGACCACCGCGTTCAAGAAGATGCGGATCAACTGCCCGATACCCTCGAACAGCCCGCCCGTCACCTCATCGGCAAGAGCGCCTTGGAAAACGAAGCTCACCACCAACGTGCCGTACGACAAGACCGCACCCGGCCACGGCAGCGGATCACCCCGCACATACCGACGCACCACCGTCGTCACATTCGCATCGTTGAGCATGTCCGCACACGCCTCATGCCACGACTTCATCCGCGACACAACCAAACCCGACACCACACCAGACGCCTTCGCCTGCGCATGACTGAACGGCTTGATCACAATCGGCCAGTTCCGGTAGTCCGCCGTCGTCACCGAAATCGGGTCAGTCGTCCACCCAAGACCAGCCGGATTCCCATGCGCGCGAGCCAAGTTCAACCACAACGCCGTCGCAGCCGCCCAATCGGCCGGACCACCCAGCAGAAACACCTTGATCGGCTGAAACCCCGCCGGCGTCGTCGGGGTCGGCCACAACGTCCGCGCCTTCAATAGCGCATAATCATGCTCGAGCATCAGCTCGATCTTCACGACGCCGAGATCGTCGACCTTCATCACGACGTCATCGACGCGCGCGCTGTACCGTTTGCCGACGTAATCGAACAGCACGAACATGTCGATCTTCTGACCCGAGATCAGCCGATCGCGCAACTTCCACGCCCACGGTGCCGCCGGGTGATCACCGTCGAGCGTGATCATCCCCGTGCCGGTATCGTTCTCGATTTCCGTCAAGTCGATACCGTCATCGCAACGGATGACATGCTGCAACGTGAACGTACCGTCGTACGCCCGAATCAGGATGTCTGCGTTACGTTCCCGATCCAGATCATGCTCGAACTCGTCGATCAGCGACGCACCCTCGAGAATCTGATCCTTCAACGACGCAGCGAAATTGATCGCCATCAGTAGCCGCCGACGAACGAACCCCACAACCGCGGCTGATGCAACTCAGCACGAGCACCACCAGCAGGCGCACCCGTCACCGAAATCGGCAACATCGTCAGCGGAGTATGAGGCGGAATTGGGTGCATGAAGAAATAGTTGCCGCCGACCTGCCCGGTGACGTTCGACTTACCGGCGTCGCGGAACATCACCTTCATCGGGTCCAGGCTGATCTCCACCGTGCCGTGCTGAGATGTCACCGGCTGCAACGGAATCGTGCGTGTCCCGTACACACCACCGGGCTTACGACGCCGCGGTGCACCTACCCACGACACGTCCGGTGCGGTCCAGATGCCGCGCGTCAGCTTGAGTGTCTGATACATGGTCTGATCGGTCGGATTGGAGCAGGGGATGAGGCCAGACCCCGACGATCCGCTCGTCTCCCATACCGTCACCTCAGTGGGCGACTCCCACAACGGTTGCGCGGCAATCAGTTTGTAGAAGACGTTGCCGTAACGCTGATGCTCCGGATCGAGATCGGGATTGAAGTCCGGCTCCTCCGACATCGCTATATGTAGCTCGCGAATGTCGTCCTTCACACCCGCCACGATGCGAGCGAGCTCATCCTCGTCCCACCACGGATCAAGCTGATAGGTGAACAAGCTCCGCAGAAACTGATGCTCGTCGCTCCACTCGAGGCCATGCCCGCCAACAACATTGAACCCGAGCGTCATCTGACGATCCGGCAACTCCAAGCCCTTGAACGTCGCGCCCCGCTGCTTACGCGCACGCGAATACTCCACATCGACCGGCGTCTCGTAGATCCCCTGGACCTGCCCCTCGCCTAGGGTGATGTTGCGCGCACCGGGACCGTTGACAATGACCTCTTCGCCGTTTCCAGCGCCGATAATCTTGATCGGGATCGACGGATTCACAGACCGCCGCCGTACTGCATGAACACGAGCTGGTTCTGCGTCTTCAACTTCCGCATCTGACTACGCTCATCGGAGACTTTGATGTGGTTGTCGATTTGGACGCGCGGACCGGTCGGGCCTTGTGGCGTCGAGGGCGGCAGTCTCAACATGTCGAGATTCGCGATCCGCTCGACATTCTCCTTCTCGAGCGGCGTCAACCAGGCCTCCGGCTTCTTGAGCAGATTGATGCCGATGTCACCCGGATTCATCACGCCGCCCTGATCGAAAAGCTTTGCCGGCGCACCCTTCCGCAACTGCTCGAACCAGGCCGGGATGCCCGTCGCTGGATCGAATCCCAACTGGCTCATCACATCGTTCTGCGTGAACGAAGGAACCGAACCGATTGCTTCCTTCGGCTTCTGCGTGAAGGCCGAGTAATCGATGCTCCACCAACGAGATTGACCGAGGTCGAAGGGAAGTTGCTCCAACGCTGCGTCGAAGAGGATGCCTGCCGAATCAGTGATCAAGTCGCGAAGTACGCCCTTGACGCCCTTCTCCTCCGACTCCCCGGTAGGCCTCGTCAAACCGTCCAACGCCTTCGACAGTTCGACGTCCGCCTTCAGTCGATCAGTCTCCGTCGCTTCGGGATCGGCATAGACGTCGTTGCGGCGCAGTTTCGCCGCTTCGACCGCAGCTTCGGCGTCGATCCGTGCGGCTTCGTCATCGGTGTAGCGGCGCGTCAGTTCCGGCGCTTCCGGCGCGATTCCGACGCCGCTAGCCGCGTCGTCCTTCTTGCCTTGGAGTTCGACGACCTTGTTTTGCGCCTTCTCGACTTTCAGGTCCGCCTGCTGCTTGTCGGCTTCCGACTTCGAGTCGTCACCGTAGACCTTGTCGCGCGCTTCTTCCGCCTGTGTGACAGCGACTTCGGCCGACTTCAAATCGGTTTCGTCGTCGTCGGACCACTGAACGCGCTGCTTGCCGCTGCCTGTGCCGAGCACGAGGTTGGAGATCTGCTCGTTCGGGAGGTGGAACTTGTACGGGAACTGTGAGTCACGCGCGCCAGCTCGACCGCCGTCGATGCCTGATGTTCCATGCGCGCCACCCGATTCGGCGTTGTGGCCGTCGATCGTTGCGGCCATGTGCTCGTCAGACACGCCTACCTGGAAGAAGGTGCCGACTGGACCGAGCCCGGACACGAGGCCGGCAGTCGCCCCGCCGATGAGGCTCAGTGTCGTGTACAGCCGCTTCGTCGAGCCGACGATGCCCATCGCGATCTGCTGCAACCAGCCGACGAATCCGGAGCAGTCGAAGTTGGTTGGACCGGTGCCGCCCCACGAGTACGGATTGCCGTCGACAGATCGGCCCGCGGACAACGCCGCGCGAATGCCGCCGTCGGCGTACTTCTGCAGCGAGAAGCCGAACCGGCTTGCCACCTCGGCGAGGATGCTCGTCGAACGACCACGCTTCGCCGCAGACATCGGGATGAACGCTTCGCCACCCGTCTCACCTTCCGCCCACTGCACGAGCCCGCCACCGCGACCAGGCTGGATCGTGGCCTGTCCAGGGAGGTTGTCGATCCCCCCGTCTGCGCGCGGCCGCGGCGGGATCCCGAAGATCGTGCCGACCTGCGGACTGATCTGCGAACCGAGATCCGGGTTGTCCTGCAAGACTGGATGAACCGGCACCGTGACCGACTTGCCGCTCAGTACCTGCAGCAGTTCCTGCATGTCATTCTTCGGCGTCTGCGTATCGAGATTGATCTTCGTCGGAATCTCCGCCGGGAACAGCTTCAACTGATCCGCAAGAGCGACCGCCGCTTCTTTCGAGCCGAGTGCCGCAGTCGCGAGTTCGATGAACGAGTCACGCACCCTCTGGCCCGCGTCCACACCCGCGGCGGCGACCTGTTGCGAGGACTGCCCTTGTTGCTGCGCGGCTGTGATCGCCGCAGCAGCCGCTTCATCGAACGCCTGCTGAACACCCTTGGTCGTGTCGCGCAGTTGCGACCCCGCAGCCGTCGCTGTGTCGATCTTTCCAGCGGCATCGATGGTCGCCGCGCCGCCAGAGTTGAGCGCTTCCTTGAAGCTCCTGAGCGAGTCGTTGACCTTCTGCTGCGCATCCTCTACCGACGACTCGTCATCGCGAAGGAGGCCGAGCGCTGACGCGAGACCACTGACGCCCGCTGACGCACCGACCGCGCCGTCCTTGATCTCGAGGAACGCGTCGCGGACCTTGTTCGCCGACGACTGCGATTCGAGGAATACCCGTCGAACCTCGTCGTACTTATCGACCAGGACACGGCCACCGTCGCCTGTGGCAAGCAGGCTGTTGCGCAGATCGTCCCACTGCGAGCTCGATCCCACCGCGGCCGCGCCGAGATCCTTGGTAGTCATATCAAGGGATTCGAGCGCCGACTGCGCGGCGCGAGCCTGGTTCGCCGCGTCCGTCAGTTCGAGAGCATCGCCGATCTGATTGCCCTGGCCGAAGCTGAACGACTCCTTGAAGAACGAGACGACGCCCTGCCACTTCGACGGGAATCGCTCGGACGCCGCTTCGAGCTCGTCATCGATCGCCGCAAGCTGATCGGTGACAACCGACTTGACGCCGCGGTCGATCGTTCCGCCCGAGTCACCGAACGCTTCGTCGAGGCTTTGACGGAATGTCTGCATCGACTCGCCGAATCGCTCAGCCGACGTTCGGTTCGCCTCGATGTTCTTGTTGAGCGTGTCCGACGCCGACTTGAACGAGATGATCCCTATCACCGCGGCAGCGAGCCCGAGAACGAGCGGGCCGCCGAGCGCGGACGCCAGATTGCTTGCGCCGGTACGCATCGCAGAAAGACCGGCGCGGCCAGCACCCTGGGCATTGGCGCCCAAGGTTGCAATGTTCGCCGCGCCATTGCGGAGCGCCCCAACAAACGCACCAGACGACGCCACAGCGGCACGCTGCACCGCAGCGTATCGAGCTAGAGCCGTCGTCTGCGCGTTGATCGCGGCAGCGTCGCGTATGCGGGTCGCTGTACCAGCGATCCGCTGCGCGATCGACTGACGCTCGACCGACACCGCGAATCCTTGCGCGGCCATATTCTCGCGAAGCGCGATCGTGTGAGCGGTGAGCGCGCGCGTAAGCAGAAGCTGACCGGCCAGGATCGCGGGCGCCTGAATCACCGCGACGACGCGGGCAATATGGAACGCGGTCTCTGCGGTCTGCGCAATCGCATAACCAGCGGCCAATCCCGCGAGCGCAACTGTTGCCGCCGTCGTGTGATCGGCAAAGAACCCCATGATGTTGCCGAGCGCACGCAATCCAACGACCGCGACACTGCCCGTACTGCCCACCAAATCAAGCAGTGACGTCCCCGCGCCCTGAATGACCGAGCCGAGTTTGCCGATCGACTCACCGACCGAATCGCTCGCACCACCAACAGAGTTCAGACCGTCGGCAACTTCCGTGCCGCTGCTCTTGAATACGTCGAAGAACTTCGAGAAGCCCTCAGCCGAGGGACTCTTGATGACGTCGAAGAGTCGCTGTGCGCCCTCGCGGATGCGGAACAGAATATCGACGACCTTCGAATCCTCTTCGAGGCCGAACGTCATATCGGCACCCTTGAAGTCACCCGAGGCGAGGATCGAAAAGACGCCACGGATGCCGTCAGTAACCTTGCGGGCGCGTTCGCCGAATCGCTCCCAGCGTGTTCCTTCGCCGTCGATCGAATCGCCTGAGGATTTGAACGCGGCCGACATCTGATGCAGGCCGTCCGCGGTGCGTTGAGCGAACGCGCTCACCGACGGAGTGATCCTGTCGAGCAACTCGGTTACCTTGCCGAGCCCGCCCTTGCCGTCGTTGAGGAACGGCGTCAGGAACCCCTCACCGAGACGACCGAACGCAGCCTTCATATTCGCGAACGACCCGCGCAGCGTCTTCCCGGACTCCAGGGCCGCGCCGCCGATGTTCTTCTCGATCACCCGCTTGAACGTTTCCGAGTCGACCTCGCCGGCCTTGACCATCTTCGACAGTTCGTCGGCGCTGACGCCGTACTCCTTTTGGAGCCACTGGAAGATCGGCACGCCGCGGTCGGAAAGCTGATTCAGGTTGTCGGTGAATACTTTTCCCGACGCCTGCACCTTGTTGACGATCGAGCCCATTTCCTCGAGCGAGGTGCCGGCGATTGTCGCTGCGTCGGCGGTGAGCTTCAAGTACTTCGTCAGCTCTTGGCCTGGCTGGATACCTGCGGCCACCGCAGATGCGGCGATCGTTGCTGCCTCGCCGAGTCCGAACGCCGTGCCTTTCACCGACGCGAGAGCCGAGGACATGATCTCCGCAACCGACTCGGCGGAGTGCCCCAGGCCCGCGAGCTTGCCCTTCGCATCGTCGATCGCGACGAGCCGCTTCATCCCCTGCGTCAATGCAGTGCTCAGCGCGAGTCCTGCGACTGTGCCCGCAGCGATTGCGCCGGCCTTGAGGGTCGACCCCATCGCCGATGCAATCTTGGAACCCATGCTGCGACCGACGGAATCCGCACCACGCGCACCTTGCTTGAGGGAGGACTCGATCTGACTTGGAATCTTCGATGTGTCCGCGACCAGCGAGACATAGGCAACGGCGAGTTCGGAAGCCAACGATTCGACCTCCTTTCAGCTACGGGCAGGGAGAATGCATCGGGTGATTTACAGCGCGGCGGTCAGCGCGAGTTGCCGACTGGCGATGCGTTGTTTGATCTGGTCCAACGGAATCCGCTGCGCCACAGACTTAGTCGACGCGGTTCTGCCTTCACCCACGCCGGGTCGCGGCATCGGCTTCGGGCGCGACGCGTGCTTGTCGCCGCCTCGTTGCCAATTCGCGCCGGCCAGAAGGTCGATGACAATCGCCAACAGGTGAGCCTGCAAATTCCAGCCATCGTCGGGGAAACGCAACTGCCGCAACGCCGAAGTCTTCGGGAGGTGCTTGATAATGCACTTCACGTCCCACCACGACAGGTCGGCCGTGCCGATTCGATCCAAGGTGTAGCCGCGCTCCAGCAGGTCGGACTGCACGGCCTCCGCAGTCTCCTGATCGCTCAGGAATCGACGGAGGCCTAGGATTCCGGGACTGTCACCTTCGACATCTCGAACCAGTGATTCGAGATGTCGTCGAGTTCACCGCTGGTCAATTTCGACAACGCGTCGAGATGCTTCGGGACGAGCATTTCGATCAGCTTCAACGTCATCTTGCGATCAGACTTCGCGTCGCCGTCCTTGTTCTCCTTGAGCCATTCCTCGAACTCGTCAGCCTTGTCGGTCGGCAGATACTGCAGCTTCGGGACGCTGAAAAAGATCGGATTCTGCCGACCCTTGATCGGCACCTCGAACTCGACCTGTACCGACGGATCGTGCGCGGGAGTAACGCGGTAAACGGACATGCGTGAGGACCGGGCCTTTCGTGTTGGGTAGCGGACCGAGCCGAACCCACCCGGCAAGGGCAGGCCCGGTCCAAGGGGTGAAACACCTTGCCGGGTGGGTACTTTTAGGCGTACGTGACTGCGAACGCCGCCGACGGCCCGTTGGCGTCGGTCACGATCACGTTGTGAGGACCGGCCGTCTTCGCGGGGGTGATGACGCTGATCGAGTTGTCGGTCAAGACCTGGAACGCCGTCACGGCGGTGCCGCCGATCGTGATGCCGGTTGTGCCGTCGAAACCGCGGCCTCGGATCGTCCGCAACTGTCCGCCCGCTGTACCGAAGTTGCCCGTCGGCGTCACGCCCGTCACGGTCGGGACCGCGCTACTGGAACCGCTCGGAGGCTCGCGGAGCTCGACGACGGTGTCACCGTCTGCGTTCTCGAAGCATTCGATTGTCAGCGTGTACTCGACGGTGTCGGTATGCACCTTGGTGATGTCACCGACAGTTGTGACCTGCCCGATTTCGATCAGGTCGCGCTGCAGCATGCCCTCGCCGTCGATCGTGTCGACCACGTAGAAGGACTTGGGCAGGATCGACTTGTTGTGCCGGACCTTGATCGGGAACCCGTCCTCGTCGACCTCGACGTTGCTGTCACCGAAGACAGTCCGCAACGTCTCGGCGTTCTTGTCCTCGAGCAACGTCACCTGATAGGTCTCGGTGTAGTCGTTCTGGAGGGTCGCGACGGTTGCGCCGCCGAACGACTTCTTCTTCTGCACGTCACGCGACGCGGAGTTGACGATGCCGGACTCACCGACGTAGCCGTGATCCTTGAACAGGTTGGACAGCGATGCGATGGCGTCCGTCGGCGCAGTCGTGCCGAGCGGTGCCCGATAGAAAACGCCTACCCCTCCGGGGCGAGGAGTGGCGACGGAAACATTGGCCGAATCAGCCATGACTTTGCCCCTTTCAAAAGGCAGTGCGTTTGGACCGGGCCTGAAAGGGATCGAGCTACTGAGCTGAGATGCCCAGCGTTCCTGTGACCTGCCAGCGCGATTGACTCGGCACGGCAGGGTCGTTGAACGACGCGCGGCCAGCCTCGGACCAGCCGAGAAGCTTTACGTCGTTGATGGTTTCGAACTGGGCTGCGCGGAGGTGCGCGGCTACGAGGTTGGCGAGAGTTTCCGCTTCCGCCTCGGTCGGTGCCCAGCATTCGAAGATGAGCCACGGCCGATCGGTCACAATGTTCGACATCCCACCACCAGCGCGGGACACTCTGACAAACGTCGCGGGGCGCGGGTTCGGCACCTTCGATGACACGGGCGGAACGATCCTGTCGTTCAGCAGTTGCACCGCCACCGTCTGCGCAGGCGCTGGAACGATCAGTTCAGCGTCCGGCATCGAGTGCCCGGATCAATGTGTTGTTCGTGGCGTTGTCCTGCATCGCCTCCGCCGTCGCCGTGACAACGCTTGTCCGCCAACGACCTTGCGGACTTTTCACGCCCTGTTGTGAGGATGTCTCGTAGCCGCCTTCGGACCCACCGGCTGCCGCTTGCACGCGACTAGCCCGTTCTTCCAGATCGGAAACGACTCCGGGGGAACGCCGGAGATCGTAGAAGGCGTTCGGATCCCACTTGATCCGCATCTACCCCTCCACTCGCTTGAGGTTGACTACCGAGCCGGGTCGCCAACCGTGGAATCCGTGATTCGCATCCTCTGGGTAGCCGATGACCTCGAACTGCCCCTGCGGACCCTCAGGTAAATCCACGACGTCACGGGGTCCTACCGGAAAACCCTCCGGCACAGCCATTTCGATCTCGACGACCGTCCGGTTATGACCAGCGAGCTTCGGTTCGCCCTCCCCGCGACTGGCCGGACCCCAGCAAATCACCCGATGTTGCACGCCCGGTTGATCAAGTGGTGGCGTAAACACGTCAGCCGGGTTTCCCTGTGCATCCTCGGCGCCGGCCGAGTGAGTGTGCACCCCAACCTCATAGAGGAGCGGGAATGTCACTTAGATCAGCCAGCCCATGCAAGCGCCGACAGTTGGGCCGTCGAGCGCGGCGATGTCAGCGGCGTTGAAGTACAGATTGCCTGTTGGATTGGCGAACGTCCGCGTCATGCCGAACTGGAGTGCAGATAGAGACTGCTGCGACACCCCGTCCGCTTCGGGCGCCAGCATCGCCCGTTTCACCATCCCGCACACGATCCGAACAACGGTGAGCTCGGCTACGGCACCCGACGCGATACGTGCATCGATGTCGGGCCAACGCTCACGGATCATCTGCGATGCATCCGCGAGAAGCGTTGTCGCAATGGCGGACTCGGAGACACTGAGAGGCCGCCACCGCGACTCCACATCTTGCGGCGTGGCGAACGGGTCAGCCATGACGGCCTCTCGCGGTCACTTCTCGGAGTCGAGCGGGTTGGACTCGTCGAGGTACCCCAACTCGCGGAGTAGGTCGACTGATTCCTTCTCGACGTCGTCGGTGATGATGTCGCCGTAGCGGAGCTGCTTCACGGCTCCGTCCTTGGTCTTGACGGACACCAGTGCGGCAGCGACGAACGGACCGGCGGCTTTCTTAGCCGCTTGTGCAGGCATCAGGCCACGCCCGAGATGCGGAAGCCGGCGCCCGGATCGGTGACCACGGGTGCGAAGTTCGCCCGCACACGCAGTCGCCACGAGTCGTTGTTGTCGACTCGCATGACCTTCGACTGCACCAGGTCGGTGGCCTGCTGGTATCCGCCGGCCAGGTCCTCGGTCGCGATGAATCCGAGCTGGCGAGTGTCGAGCACCCACGCGTTGGTTCCGACACCGCCAGGCAGGTTGGCGGCGTTGGTGACCATGATTTCGAGGCCGGCGATTACTTCGTAGCGGCCCGAGTAGATCGGGTTGCTCTTGTCCTCGCGGGCCATCGCTGCTGCGATGACCGGATCGGACGCGAGGTATGCCCAGGCGTTGTCATCGACCAGCAGTGCGTTGGGCTCGTACCCGAGATTCAAGCCGCGGATCGCGGCTTTTGCCTTCAGGATGTCCCGCAGCACGCTGGGGGACGCCGCAGTCCATGCCGTTGCAGCGGCAGCGGTGTTGGTGACCGATGTTGCGATCAGCGACACGACGGCCTGGTCGATGGCGCGACCTTCGGTGTTGACGAGCTTCAAGAGTCCCTTGTCGACAGGATCCATGTTGCGGCGCTTGATCGCCTCGTCGAAGACGAGAGTGTCGAGACCGGACTTGACGACCTTCGCGAGACCGCCAGGTCCGTCACCGACCGGAGAGATGGTGTATTCGCCACCGGGCGCGACGATTTCGGGAGTGGAGTCCGCGAAGATGCCTTCGACAGTCTCGTAGCCCACGGCACCGCCGGTGGTCTCTTCACGGCCGCGCAGGAGTTCGCCACCGACGTAGCGCTGCTGCATGAGCGTGTTCAGATCGCGTGCCACCCACTGCGGGTTCTGCAGGTAGCGCGATGCGGTCAGATTCGGGTCTGCGTATGTAGGCGCAGCGGGAGGGTTGGCAACCATGTCTTGTTCACCTCAGTGAGTTTGTGGGGCCGTGACCCCTGGAATGAAGGGGGTCAGCGAGCGAAGGCGACGCGAACCTTCGCCCCGTCTGCGGCGGCAGTTTCAGCGATGCCGACGAACTGCGCCGCGGTCGGAGTCGCCGCTGTTGCGACCTTGCCTGTCGCAGCGCTTGCCACTGCGTCGCCTGCGGCAACTGCGCCGGACGCGACGAGAACTTGAGTTCCACCGCGGTATACGGCGACTGAGTCGTTGGTCGCGGCATCGGTACCGGCAACGCCGATCCACGCTGCAGATGTTGCGCCGGCCGGACCGACTGTGCCGGAACCGGTGATGGCGACCAATTGTCCAGCCGTGATGGTGGCGCTGGCTTTGAAGGTGGGCACGTGGCCCGGAGTCCGGATAGGGAGGTACTCGGCCATGACGGCCTCGCTTTCTGGGTTGGTTGGTTTCAGCGCCCGAAGCGGGCCGCGTACTGCGCATACTCGGTCTCTTCGGGGTCGTTCTGTTCGGGCGTTGCGCCCGGTTTGAGATTGGGAACCGGTCGGCCAGAACTCGGTTTGCCCTGTTGCAGGGCTTCGAGTTGCGCCTTCAGGTCGTCGTTCTCTGTGCGCAGTTTCAGCAATGCGCCGAGCCGTTCTGCGCGTCCGGCGATGGCGTCTTCGTCGCCCGTGCCGAGGAGGTCGAAGTGGTCCTCGTCGATGCCGAACTTGGCGGCCGCCTTGTACCGGAGTCCTTCAGCGCGCGCGTCGTCGCGTTCCCGTTCCGCTGCTGCGGCGCGGTCTGCGATCTTCTGCGCTTCTGTTTTCTGGGACTCCTCGAAGTCTGCGAGTCGCTTCGCGGCGTCGGCGTTTGCTTTCGCTTCACGTCGGGCCGCGTCACGTTCCGCCTTCATGGCGGCGATGGCGCGCTTGCCTGCATCACCCAGTTCGACGGGATGTCCGTCGGGGGCGACCGTTGCGGGCGCTTCCGGCGTGACGTCGGGTGTGACGGCTGGCTGTTCGGTGAGAATTTCGGACATGTTGGAACTCCCCGTTGCGGGTTGGCCGACGCCGTTGCGGTGTCGGAGGTTCAGTGAGACGCGATGTACGCGCGCACACGGGCGCGATCGGCGTCGGTGGAACTGTGCAGGGACGGCACATACGGCCGCACCGGGAGCGGCTCACCACGAAAAGCTGGGATCGCGGTGCAGTTGCAGTTGTCGTGGCTGGCGAAGTCGGCATGCTTGGCCGAATAGACAGCACCGCGACCCGCGAGCATCTGACAGAACGTGCAGCCGCCGCTCGATTGCCGCTGCCAACCGCTCGCCTTCGGGTCGTCGTAGGACGCGATTTGAATCGTCGTGCGGGCAACGTCCGCCACTCGGCGCTGTAGTCCACCCTGGATCAATGTGAGCGCCGACGAAGGGTCCGGCTTGTCACCCAGTAGCGGGCCAGTGCCCCACCCGATCAGCGCATCGACACTCTCGACGGCCGGCTGAGCGGGCACGGCGAAAAACCGTCCGCCGACCCCTTTCTCCAGTCGAAGATCGTCGTACCACTCGGCCGCCACGGCACCAGCTGCAGCACCGTAGGTATCGACGATCGCGGGAAGTACTTCAGCGAGCACTTCCCGTGCCTCGACCGCAGAGGAGATACGTCGCCAGATGATCGCCAGGTCAGCCGACGCACGATCGGTCAATTCAGCGACAGCGCTACGCAGCAGGGTTTCGGTCTGCACTCGCAGCTACATTCTCGACCGGACTGTCGACCGCCGTCCGTTCGGCGAGCAACCTGTCGATCACCCGCGATCCCTCGGCCTTCCGGAGCGCCGCAACAGCACGCGCCAGCTTCTGCTCCGTCATACCCGGAACATCCTCGAGCACAATCTCCGGCGCAAGGATGCCTCCCTGAACGAGCTTCACCAGACCGTCAACAGTCTGAGCGAACGACCGTGCCTCGTAGTCGCGCCAGCGAAGCTCGGAGTTGTAGTCGTCGGCCGCCGCGTCGTTGCCATCGATATAAGCGCACAGCCGCAGCAGCTGCTCGTGTGACTCACCCAGCGATGTCTGAATCTCCCCTGACTCACGGTTCTTCGCAGCTTCGAGCCCAGCGAGTGTTGCATCGGAGATATTGGAGATGCCGTCGATTCCCAGCGCCTGCGCAGGGATCTGGCCTTGCGCCGCGAAGTCACGAATAGACGCTTCCCGTAGTTTCAGATCGACAGTGCCGGCGGATAGTTGGCCGATCTCGATCTCTTCTTTGTCGCCAGGGAAGTACCAGATCCGCGCCGCGCCGACCTTCAGTTCTTGCTGCTCACTCTCAGGCACCCAGCCGAGCACGTACCGCTGCATGAACGCTTGCGTGTACTGCACCACCATTGCCTGAAACGTGGTCTCGGTAATCCGCTCGTTGATCGTCAGCAACGGCTCGACAATCCCGTAGGACTCCTCGCCAGCCAACAGATTTCGGTCCCGATACCGGACGACCGGGCATACACCCAGTTCGTGAGCTTCAGCGTCGAGGTAAGTCAGAATGCCGGCGCCGAACTCCAACGTTGCCGCCGGTTCATACCAGCGATTCAACGCCTTCGGCTCGACACCGAACCGGTAGATCATCTCGTCGTCGATGAGCGTGACAATGTTGCCGTCACGGCACAACGCCATGATCGGCCACTCATCGGCGTTCGGATCCTGATATAGCGCCGTCATTTCCCGCGGGGAATACAGCGAGATCGATGGTCCCGGTTGATTGCGTCCGTACGTTCCCGGGAGCACAGTCGCGTAAGACGCACCGTAGGTCAGGGCGTCATGGACCAAACCTGTTTGCCGCGAATCCATCCGATTGCGCTGCCACCACACCCAGGGCTCGGAAGAGTCTGGATCGGACTCGCTGTAGTACCCGTCAGCTTTGATCACCTGGCGGTACGTCTTCACCAGCAGCGGCAGATAGTTCGTTTCCGACTTGCGGGCCAACTCTTTCATCAACGGCGGCGCATCCTTCGGAACTTGCACCGTAGGAATGAACTCACCCGACCTCCGGCACGGCTGCATCGCGTCGTGAATCCGCCGCAACCTCTCGGCTTCCTGCACCCGCGGTCCCGACAAGATCTCACGAGCCGCGACGAGGGCATCCGCTTTACTCAACGCCACAGCGGACCTCCTCTCATCGGAACACGGGTTCAGCAGTGGTTTTCGGCTTCAACACCGCCCCGTAGCGAGCAAGCGTCACCGCGACGAGCGGAGAAATGTTCACGGTCTGGTCCTTGCGGTCCCACGCCCACATTCCGGCGTCGCGGATGTCGCGTTTCTTCGCGCCGGCAAGAGCCGCGTCAAGTTGCGGCTGAGCAGCGTGAGTCAACCGGCCTTCGACCGCGTCCTCACGAAGCCCGCCGCACGCCTTGCCCATATCGACCGCCGAAGTGACGATCACCTTCACTTTGCGAGCCTTCAGAGTCGGCACCATCTCGGCCGCGGGACTGATGGAGTCGATAACGACCGGGATTCGCTTCGGCTTCGCTCGCTCTATCAACCACTCCACAGCCGCCCAGGTCTCGGCCGCATAGTCGACGGCAAGAAGTTCAATGTGCTTGCGGTCAACCATGTCCCAACATCCCGCGATCGAAATCAGTCGGTCGTGCGACATGTCGACAGCCAGCGCGGTCGGCGGTATCTCGTCCAACGGCGCCGGACGATCCTCGTTGACTGCAAGGGGGTTCCAGACTGCAGAAGCAATCACCTGACTCAGCGTGATCGGTTCGTCCCACCAGCCGAGAGACTCCCGCATAAACTCCGCGGGAGGCATCGCCTGCCGTAGAGCTCGAATCGTTTCGATGTCGATGCGCCCGGTCTCTATCGACGGATTTGCAGCGCGGACAAGATGTTCGCGGTCGAGCGCACAATCCAATCCCAGATCGACAGCATTCTTCGGGTGCCGGCAATCGGGAGTACCGCAATCTTCCTTTGGCGCAAGCCACTCGAGGTACGACAAGCGCGGTGACATCGCGTGTCGTCCACGCTCCCGCAGATCGAACAACGCGTCGCTGTCCTCTTTGCCGGCACTCGATCCGTACAACACTTGAGGATCGGCCTGCGCCGTCATCAGTGGAAGTAACGAACCCAGCATTGATGCCTTCAGCGCAAACGCTTCGTCGAGGATCAACTTCGGAGCCGCAAGGCCGCGGCCACCGGAGACGGTGCGTGCCTTGAACAACAGGCGCTGTCCCGACGCAAGCTCGATCCGTTCCTCGCCGTTCGCGTCATAGATGCCGTCGTTCTGACCGGCCTTCAGATGCTTCCGCAGAGACGGCGTGCCGAGGATCAGGTCCGCCAGCTCTCGCCGTGCCTCGTTCGTCGTCGACATCTCGTGCGCGGACCACACGATCAAGGGCTGCTCGGTGACGAACAACCACCCGAGAGCCGCCTGTTTGAATAACCCGGTCTTGAGATTCTGTCGGCAGCAGATCACGCAGAACTCGAACGACAACGCCGACCCGTCCGGTCTGATCGCAAAAATCAGATCGAGCCCGAGCTGCTGCTGAGCATCCGGCTCGAAGCCAGCCTTCGCACAAACATCAGCGACCTCCGGGCCGTACGTGAGCGATTCTGCGGGGCGCGCCCGGTGACCGTGTGGGCATGTCCAGTGATCGGGCTCAACCAGCCGCTTGGCGAGCCTTACGCTCACGAGCCTCCCTCGCCTTGGAGACCTCATCGTCGGCATCGGCCGGCGCCGACTTCACGCTTGCGCCGTCGAGGGCGGTCGCCATGACGGTCCGCAACTCCTTCGACAACGACGAAATCCCCGACGCGCCCTGGGCCGTCAGTTGCCGCGCCAACTCGACCGCGAGCTGCCCGTCGAACGAGTCGAGCCGACCCGCCGCCTTCAGCTCGGCGGTCACTGAACCGACCAGCCCGACCGGACCGGGCTCCGAACCACGCTTACGCCTCTGCCGGCACCGATCCGAGCAGTACTTCGCCGTCGAACGACGAGCCTCGAACTCCGCTCCGCACACGCCACACTTGACCTGCATCGCGGCCTCCTTAGCGTGACAATCGGACTTGCGGAGAGAGAAGCGGCCCTATGCCCAGAGGTCGCCGCGATGGTCGATCGGGGGGTTACCCCCCCACCTTCACCAGGAGCGTGTGGTGGTGACGGGTTGGACTGTGGGTTTGGGTTGGCGTGTTCCGTTGCCTCTGCGGACGTTGCAGAGCCTGTGGGCTAGTCGGCAGTTCGATCGCTGAGTTGGCGATCCGCCGAGGCTGACTGGGATTACTTCGTCGACTTCGGGTGAGCCTGGGTCGGGTGTCTTCAAGGTCTTGTCGACTGGCTTGTTGCATAGCCAGCATGTGTGTTCTTCGCGTAGGACTCGGGCTCGGACTTGCCTGCGTCGGTGCCCATTGGCACTACGAGGGTTTGGATTCGCCATCGATCTGCTGTCCCTCGAAGTAGTGCAGTGGACGTAGCTTCTCGATCAGTGCGGTTGCGAGCGGTGCAGTTGCGTACGCGAGTAGTTCCTCGCGTGAGCCTGGCCCTTGCGATGGCAGGCGGAGTGGGTCGACGTCGAAGTAGGTTCGAGCGAGTGTGACTGCGACGTGGACTGATTCATGAATGATCGTGTCAACACTGAGGTGCTCGGATGAGAGGCGCAGGATGCCGAGGTATCCGTTGTGGCCTGGCTTGTCTGGTTCGGTCCAGCACCCGCCGACATCGCTGATGGTCTTGATCGAGTAGCGGCCATGCTTCGCCATCGCACGATGGAGATCCTTGTTGGTCTCGTACAGAACGATGGTGATCCAGTAGTGCGGGATGGCGTCGAGACCGGGCACGGATAGATCTTCCGCGTCGAGCCTGAAGCGACGCTCGGGCATTGGTTAGAACAGGCCGACGACGAGCGGGATGAGCTTCACAACGGCCGCGACGATGGTCGCAACGAGCGGTGCGATGGCGAGGATTGTGGTCAGCATGGGGATGCCTCCTGTGTGCGCGGTAGTCGGTCGAGTAGTAGGTCCATCCGCAGCGCCAGGAACTCGGCAGCTTCGGTCTTGCCGGCCGCGCGTGCGGCTTTGAGTTGCGCTCGGCAGGCTATGAGTTGATCCTCGATCGACGGCATTGGTTCACCCACAATCGGCGGTCGCGGCGGGTTCGTGGGTTCGTGTGTGCTCGGTGAGCGCCAGACCGGCTGTTCGTGACATTCGGCCCGCTTCGCTCGTGATCGGACGATGCCGATCAGCGCGGACAACAACACGCCAGCCGCATACATCACAGTGCGCGATAACGCGATCCATCTCATTGCCTGCGTCGCTGGGTGTGGACCTTGATGGCCGAGAGGACTGCGAAGCCAAAGCCTGCGTATGGATCGAGTCGTGGGTATCGGTCGAGTGCGTTGAGTAGGTGCGCTGTTGTGACGGTCGCGAACCCAATTGTGATTGCGATCGTGGTGATTGGCGCGCGTTCGAGGGCGCGGTCGAAGGCGTGGCTGATGAGTTGGTCGGGGTCGCATGTCACTTCGTGCAGTGCGGCTCCGGCCACGAGTGCGCCGATCGCTTGGGGTCCGGTGAGTGCCATGTTTCCGCCCTTCGATGGACGCAATTCCTTGCAAGTTAACTTGCATTGTGGCGTGAAACAAGGTAACTTGTTAGTATGCAATCGGAACCGGTAATCACCCCAAGCGCGTACAAGCACGGGATCGTCGAAGACGACATCCTGCACGCGTTCCGGAACCCGCTGTTCGTCCACCCGGGCGCTGAAGGTTTCACGATGATTGCCGGACCCGCCCGCGACGCAAGCATGTTGGAGATTGGATACATCACGTCTGACCAGTTCCAAGCACTGATCATTCACGCCATGCTCGCCCGAACGAAATACCTGAGGTGATACAGATGCCACGCACATCCGCAGAGATAATGGCGCACGCAGACGAGCTCGCGGCGCGCTTCGAGAATGACGATTTCGGTGCAACCGAGTCGATCGAGGTCGACGGGCTCGTCGGGCTCCGCAAGGCGGTCGTCGAGTTGTCCGATGCGCAGAAGAACATCGAGCTCTGGATTGCTCAGTGCCGGAAGCAGGGCAAGACTTGGGGTGCGATCGGCGAGGTGCTCGGTACGTCGGGTGAAGCTGCTCGGCAGAAGTACGGGGATCCGGCTGAGCGCCGGCCACGGAAGAAGTCCGGCGTAGGGCGCTAGTCCGAAGACGACGAAGGCGCGAGGACTGGTTGTCTTCGCGCCGTGTGTGGACAGAGTTTGTCCGCTGGCATTGATCGTCCCGTGAGACGCGGCTTCTGTCAATTACCTGCTGCTTTGCCGTGTCTACGCGCTTGGCAGTCGAGGACGTCGCCGAATCGGTAGACGACGGACCCGTCAGGCGCGCAACGCTTTTCGAGCAGTCCGCGTTGCGCCCACGTCCGGACGGTTGAGGCTGGTATTCGCCAGTAGTGTTCGATGTCGACTGCCGATAGTTCGGCGTCGAGCACTGCGGGGTCGCTGGCCCAATCAGGGAGTGCCGTTGGTGCCATCCATCCTTGGCCGAGTTCGACTGCCTTGGTGTCGAGTTCGGCGCAGCGCTTCGGGTCGACGTCGTTGAGTGCGTCGCGGTATGCGCGGGCGATGTCTCGCGCCCATTCGAGGCTTGAGCGGGTCATTGTTTGATCCGTTGCTTTTCGAAGTCGAGGACGTTGCTCAAGAGTGCGAAGTGGTCTGAGTCCCAGGTGATTCGGCAGGCTTGGCAGGTGACGCGTTGTTGGTTCGTCGATGGCAGTAGGGCTTTGCGTCCGCAGTGTGGGCAGGGGTCGGGTAGCCAGATGCGGGTTTCGGTTGCGTCGAGCGCGTGTGCGGCTCGGGCGTGTAAGTGCGCGAGTCGGAGTACACCGTCGACCCCATCGAGTTCGATCTGCGCGAGGTGATCTCCCCCGTCGGGCATCGGTTGCAGGTCTGAGAATCGGCGGAGTGGTTGATCGACGAGAGTCCCGGTGTGTGTGCCGAGGACGGTGACGCATCGCTGGACGCATGGGCCTATGCGGCTTGGGAGTTCGATGTTTTCGCGGGTGACGACTCGTGCCCACCGGATTACTTCGGTTTCGATCGCGGCGGATATGACGGCGACGTCGAGGCGTAGCGGGATCGGGTGTGCGTTCGTGCCGCCGATTTGTGGTGTATTCGATTTGCGGGTTGCGCTGAGCGCACCGGTGAGTCCTGCCCAGTCGGCATAGAGCTTCGTCATGGCGTCGAATGAGTGTTCTTCGCAAGGTGTGCAGAGTCCGGGGGTTTCGACTCCCCCGCCGTGGAATTCGCCGTCGGGTGTGCGGGTTCGGGTGGCGCAGCGCCGGCCTTTGCGGCATTCGTGTTCGACCTGACCGTGATTCACGCCCACTCCTCGCGATAGTCAGGATGATCGGAGTAGATCGCAGCCATCGGTGCAAGAGCTTCATGGACTGAATCGTCGTAGTCGGGGAGCCAGTCGCGGAATGCCGCGATCGTCGCCCGTTTGGCGGCACACTCACGGAGTACGCGAGCAGGGTCGTGACGAGCGATGAACTGCATCTCCTGGGTCCGGGCGGGCCAGGCGCCAGACCCGCCGATGCACGTATGTGGGCCCCACACGATTTCATGGCGCACAACGTTAATCGTGGTGTTCGGGCCGTAACGTCGGATCGATTCAACCTTGGAGCGTTCGACACCGTCGTCGTACCGCCACTCGGCGGTACCGTTGAACGCTGCGACGGATCGAGCCTGTTCTTCATCATCTGCAATGCGGGCCTTGAGGAACTCAATTATGGTCATGCTTGGCCCCATTCTTTGCCGCACTTGCAGATTCGGATGACCTCGAACACGGACTCATCGAGAGGCTTCGGCGGGATATGCCGTATGAAGCCGTTCCAGCCGTGCATCGTCACGTGATCGGCTTCCCATTCCGCGACGTCGTCGGGGTCGAGTGCTGGCTTAGGCGGACGAATGGAGTGGCAGTCGACCGACTTGCATCGCGGGCACATCGCCCAGGCAGTGAAGCGTTCGATTGTGCTGGCTGCTCGCATTCCGTTGCGCGGTGTGGTCATGGCAGATCCCACTCACGGAGCATCTTGTCGATCGCGCGCTTCCGTGCCTCCTGACGATCAATATCAGCCTGCGTGGGCTTCGGTTCGCGCGGTCGCTTGCCCCGACTGCCTCCAATCGCCCAGTAGGCCACCTGCAAGCCGTGGTTCAGGTTGTTGGACCAAGACTCGAAGGCGTCCGCCATCTCAACCAGTACTTCGCCGATCTTGGCGTCTCTCTGATCGAGGTAACGGATGATCTCAGCCCGTTGCTCCTCGGTGAAACTTTCGAGCCCGCTCATGCGATCGCCTCGAAATCCTCTGCACCGGTTAGATCAGACACTTTGACCCTCCACTTCGGTTGTCCAGCTGAGGGTTAGCCACATGCGGCCGCGCTCCCCCGCGACTACGGGGTGGATCTTCGGCATCCGTTCCTGGATGAAGTCGAAGGTGTCGTCGGGTGCGAGGCCGGCATCGACGAGGCCGTCGATCATCGCTTTGCTGTCGAGGCACAGGTTCCCCGGATCGCGGCGTCCGCTGCGTGCTGGTTGGTAGTGCAGCGAGACGGTGATCGGGTGTGTGGGTGTGAGTTTCGCGGCTTTGGCGATCCAGGCGGTGTCGCGGCGAATCTCAGCTGTGATGCGGGCTCGCACCATGCGGTGCATGCGTGTGTTCGGGTTGAGCTGCGGCCGTGTCCAGGGCAGGGCTAGTTCCACTCGGGTCACCCGATCCTCGCTTGGTACGCACGCCACGGCAGCGTGACTGATCCGAGTTTCCCGGTCCGGTTCTTGGCGATGCACAGTGTCACCTCTCCTGAGGGTTGGCCGTTGGCGAGTTCGTGGTGCAGCAGGATCGCGACGTCGCAGTCCTGTTCGATGGCGCCGGATTCCCGCAGGTCCGACAGAAGGGGTTTACGGTCGGCGGCGGCGGAGTTGCGGTTGAGCTGGCAGGCGATGATGACGGCGCAGTCGAGTTCGCGGGCAAGGACTTTCAGGGCGCGTGAGATGTTGGCGACTTGTCGTTCGCGGGACTGGCGTGAGTCGGATTCGCGGAGCAGCTGCAGGTAGTCGACGACGATGACGTCGAGGCCTTCCGGTCGTCGTTTCAGGGTGCGGCATTGGGCGGCGATGTAGTCGACGGTGATGTCGGATCGGTCGACGAGGGTGAGTGGCATTGCGCCGTAGGTGTCGGCGTATTCGGCGATTTTCATGTGGTTGTGGTCGTCGAGCTGGCGTTTGGTGATCTGTCGGTATTCGGCGTGTGCGCCGGCGGCCATGATGCGGGAGACGACTTCGACTTCGCCCATTTCGACGGAGAAGATGACGCCGGGGTGGCCGTGTTCGGCGGCGTTGACGGCGAGGTTGAGGAGAGCGATCGATTTGCCTTCGCCGGGTCGTCCGCCGACGACGTAGGAGCGTCCGGGGTGCAGGCCGCCGGCGAGCATGTCGTCGAGTTCGGCCCAGGGTGTTCCGACGGTGCGGATCTGGTCGGTCGGTGCGGATAGCCATTCCCACCAGTTGGCGAGGACGTCTGCGAATGCGTGCGCGTCTTTCGAGGGTTTGGCTTCGGCGAGTTCGCTGAGCCGCTCCGAGGCGAATTGGAGGGCTTCGGAGTAGGTCTCGGCGTGGGGTGTGTGTTCGGCGATCCGCTTGAGCGCCTGGATGAGTCGGCGTGTTTTGGCGAGGTCGATGACGGTGGTTGCTGCGTGGCGGAGTTTGTTGACTTCGACGGGTTCGCCGGACATTTGTTGTAGTCGTGCTCGGATGGCTGGGGTGTCGCGTTCGGCGAGGAGTGCTCGGCGTGAGATCGCGTCGCCGCGGTTGATGATGGCTTGGGCGGCTCCCCACATTTCGCCGAGGTGGGTGTCGATGAAGTCCTGTGCAGGAACGGCTTTGAGTAGGTCGGGGACGAGGTGGCGTGAGGTCATCGACAGCAGTGCGGTGCCGAGGATGAATTCGTCGTTGGGTCCTTCGGCGAGTTCTTCGGCC
The DNA here is from genome assembly GCF_016482825.1 of Antrihabitans stalagmiti. Classification (GTDB taxonomy): domain Bacteria; phylum Actinomycetota; class Actinomycetes; order Mycobacteriales; family Mycobacteriaceae; genus Antrihabitans; species Antrihabitans stalagmiti. Next base: position 33,099 of record NZ_JAEMNV010000014.1, read on the forward strand.
CGGTCGAGTTCGACGCCGACGCTGCTCATGGTGCCTCTCGTTTCAGGATCCGGGCGACGATCTCGTCGTGGTTGGTTTTGATCCAGTCGCGGCGCGCTTGGAGCGTGAAGGCCTTCACGTCGGCGACGTCTTCGGGGATGTCGGGGTTGTAGAACTCGAGGCCGCAGCGGTCGGTGATGGCGATGGTGTTGTGGTTGGTCCAGCAGTCGCGGAGCCAGTCTTCGATGCCGGTGGCGGTGGCGGGTGCGATGTCTTCGTCGAGCCAGCGTTTGCCGTTGAGCCAGGTCGATCCGTAGGCGATGAATTTCGGGTCGAGTCCGTTGACGGTTTTGGAATAGGCCTGGACGGCGGCGGTGAGAGTGTCGAGGTCGACGTTCCGTCGGGCGGTTGTGAAGGCTCGTTCGGCTTGGCCTTTGGCTTTTTTGAGCGGGTAGTGCGCCCACCAGGTTTCGAAGTCGGAATCGATATCGCGTATCGATTTATCGATGCGCATATCTTTTTCCTTTACTTTCCTTTCCTTTACTGGGGCGAGTGTGGGTGAGTCTCGCTGTGCCTCACTGATACTCGCGTGAGTTTCGGTGTGGTCTGGTGTGGTGTCGGGAGTGCAGACGGGGCAGCGTGAGTTCCAGCGAGTGTCCGTCTTCTGATGCTCTTCCATGCGCTTGACGTGCAGGAACGTGCGACTGTTCGCGGTGTTGGAGATCCGCTCGACGAGGCCGGACGTGATCAACTCGGTTATCAGTTCGTTGATATCGACGTTATCGATCGGCAGGATTTGCAGCTTCAATTTCAGTGCATCGTCGGCAACATGACCCTTATCGCAGATAGCGAAGTTCCACATACCGATAAACAACAAACGGGCGTATGCGCTTATCGATACGACCTTCCCGTCGGTCCAGAAGTCCGGTTTGATCGTGCGTATGCGCGCCATCACAGCACCAACTGAGGGTGTGCGAGGTCGTCGAGTGCGCGTGCTTTGGCGATGTTGGCTTCGATGTCGATCGTCTCCGCCCAGATGTCTTGCAGCGCTTCCCACGTCAGCGGTCCCATGTCGCCAGCGTTGAGGAGGTCGGCTGCTTCGTTGATGAGCGCCCAGTTGGCGCGCATGAGTGCGTTGACGCGGTCGGACATGTTGGTCAGGTCGACCCATTCCGGCAGCGTCGGATACGCCGTGTTGGTCACCGCACCTCCCAGTTGATGGCGTCTGCGAGGCGCTGCGTGAGCCCACTACGCACGTACGCGGTGGTGTGCTGTCCGTCGATCGCGTAGCCGCGGATCAGTCGCCCTGCGAGGTCGTAGGCCTGCCAGGTGCCGATCGGGTTGCGGATCCAGTCGACGTTGGTCGGTTGCCACCGGTTGCGGCGGATTCGATCGGCGAGGTCTGCTGTCCAGCCGCCGGCGACGGCGAAGCTGAACTCGTCAGCACCGTCGGTGAGGTTCCGCAGCGGCGAACCGTCGGGGCAGCAGGGGATGCCGTCGTGCTGATTTGCGACCTCGAAGGTTCGCAAGCGTGGCCAGGTGCCGTGCTCCCCCGCGATACCGAACCCCGGCAGGTACTTACCGTCGAACGAGTCACCACGGCGACGGCGCGGGTTGGCGATCATCGCCGCAAACAAGACTCGGCATCCCTTGGTGTAGCTGGCGCCCGCTGCAAGGTCCTCGAGGAAGTCGGACACAACGTATGCGCCGAGTGAGTAGCCGAGAAGTCCGACGAGGTTCGGTGTCATCTGAATGCGTTGTGCAAGTTCAATCTTGCCGATTCGCCGGGACAGCGCCAGGCTCGGGCCGAGTGCATTCCGTTCCGGGTTGGCCGGCCCGACCGATGCCGGGTACTGGATATCGCGAGTTCGGAACCGGGTCGGGTCGAGCCTCTTCGTGACGTTGGCGAGCATGTTCGTTGGGCTATTCCAGATTTCGCCGGTGCCGCGAACGGTGAAGACGTCGATCATCGCTGCACCTCCGCGAGCTGCGCGATGATGTCCGCCGGCGGCGTCCACAACCCAAGCGCGCCTACGCACGAGATCGGCTCAGCGAGCGGGCGCGGGTTCTCCAAGACGAGATGGGCGATCTGTCGGCGTTCGCGGCCGCCTTGCTCGACGTAGGCGGACTCACCCCAGGGCCGGCAGCATCCGGCGTCGGGATGGACGTCGACAAGGTCCACGGCGCCGAGGATTGCGCCACAGTTCGTCCATGCGGGCGGAGTGACAATGCCGCTATCCCAGCATCCGAGGCCAGTCCGTCCGGTCGCTGCCTTCTGCACGAGAGGTGAGTCCATCCCGCGGTCTGAGTAGCGCATCCCCGCGTGGACAGCGAGCGGCCCGCGATACTTCCAGAGTTGCGTGCGGTTCTCGATCACTTTGCCGCCGTGCATGATTGCCCAAGCCCACGGCTGTTGGACGGTAAGGGCTTTCACAGTCGCCCCTCCCGTTCGAGGAGCTGCACCGCGGCGTCGACCTTGTCGTACTCAGTTCGCTCGCCGTCGTGACGATCGGGATGCGTGTTCGCTCTTGCGCGCTGGATCACGAAACCGATCCCTTGCTCGGAGTACTTCGTCAGACTTCGCAGATACCGTTCCGCGTCGTCGGCACTGCGGAACAACGGCGCGGCACCCGATTCGATCGCGCGCCAACCTGTGTACTGTTCACCGCTCGCGGTGATGCCGTAGCGGTCGACTTTGCGGAGCGCTTCGAGTGCAAGCGCGATCGCTCGTAGGTTGTCCTGCCAGGTGGTGAACTTGTCGCACGGGTAGGTCAGTGGTCCGTGCTTCGAGTCGATCGACAGAATGACACCGGGATGGGTCGGCCGAGCGTTGGCTCGAGGTAGCCCGTCGATCCGAAAGTCCTGCTCCCGCATCGCGATCTGCAGCACTGCCGGCGCGTTGCGGCGACCGGTGCCGAGATTGAACAGTTCCTTGTCGAGCAGCTTCAACGTCGCGCGCCATGGCGCCGAGAAGTTGGATGCCACACGGTTCTTCGTCTCGACTCCCCGCCATGCCGCGATCGGCCGAAGCGTGACGTTCGCGGGGTAGTCGCTCATCGCGCCACCTGCCAATGCTGAGCACCGACAGCGAGGGCAACAGCCACTGTTGCGAGAGCGGCGATCGGCAAGGCGACGCGCAGGAACTCAGGCACTGGGCACCGCCTCGCTGGCCGGTTCTGCCGTCGCCGCGGCTTCGCGGCTGCGGGTGATCCACACGTCTATCCGAGCAGCGCGGGTTTCCCAGCCGGGGCGGCCAGCGAACCGGTTGACTAGCGATCCGTCCTTCAGAACCCATACAGCGACGCCGTCATAGATTTCGCTGATCTCGATGCCGTAGTCAATGTCAGCGTGATTGAAGTCAGCCATGGTTCAGCGCCTTTCGACTTTCTACTTCGACGGCGCGGCCGCGAGCGAACGCCTTGTCGAATACGGTGCGGGCATGCGTGCGGATGGACGGCCAAAGGTCTTCGACTACCGCTGTGCTGGCGAGCGATTCGAGGCGAATGCGTAACACCTCAAGGGACGTGTCGGTATCGCCCGACTCGTATCGTTTGGCAGCTTCGTAGAGCACATTCGCGACGCCCGCGTGCCCTGAGTCGGCGTGCTTGCCCGCCCAGTGACGTAACTCGTCTGTGTCGACGACGACCTGGACGCGGAGGGTTTCGCTCATCGCCTGTCCTCTCGCTCTTCGCGCGCGATCTCGAACTTGGTCGGCCGTTGATCCTCTGGATATGGGCCGGTGAAATACGCCGATGCCGAGCGGGATTCGTCGCGGTCGTTGTGGGCGTAGTCGTTCATCCAGTTGCTCATGCTGGGAGTCCGGCCTCTTCGATCTCGACGAACACGCGCGCAGCTTCGGTCATGGTGAGCTGCTTGGTGCTCGTGATCGGCTCGGCACGATCGATGATGTTGTTGATGTACGCGAGCGCCTCTTCGCGGTTCTTGGCAGTGTTGCCGCCGAGCCCGACTTGGCTCAGCATCGTGTGCAGCTTCTTGAGCTGCATCGGCGTGATCGGATCAGCGGCGGGGTCGTCGACTGGTGCCGTCGCAGTGGGTTCGGGTTGCGGCGCTTCGGGTTCGGGTGCCCGGTCTTCGGTCGCAGCAGTGGCGGCGGCCACTGACTCGTCGTCGCGAACCGGCGCCTCATCCGCGGCTGCCGGCGACTCGGATTCGGGGATATTGAGAATGTCGCCGATCTTCACCGGCTCCCCGCTACTCGCCGAGACACGTTCCGACTGCACCCGGACAGGCTGCGGCTCGGACTCCAAATCCTCACTCGTGTAGGCGATACCGAGCAGAACGTCCGGCGCGAGCTTGCGGCACACCTCGGCCGCCGCCTTCGCGTACAACATCGCCTGCGGGTCGGTGAGGTACTTCATGTTTCCGTCGAGCTTGCCGTTCGAGTTGAGCTTGTAGTTGCCCGTCTGCTCGTCGATCGTCGGGACATACCCGGCGCGCAAGGCGCGGTCGATCGTCCACGTGCTCGTCTCGGTCTCACCGTTCGGCGCAACACCGCTCACCGTCACCGACTCATCGCTCGACGCGTCCGTGCGGATCCGATATCCCTTCACCTTGAGCAGCGCGACCATCGTCCGCGCATAGATCGCCGGCGTGCCGTGCACGGTGAAGATCTGCTGCAGCGACTGGATCGGATTCAGTCCGAGCTCGGCGCCGTAGAGGATTGCGGCCGTCGCATCTTCCGGCTTGCCGCGATAATTCGGACCAGCGAGGACCGTACGACTGAGTTTGCTCGCGAAGTCGTAGGCAACGTCCATCACCTTCGCGTACTCGAGCAGCTGGTCGATCGCGTGATTGCCGAACTGGGCGGGCTCGGCGAGTGCGATTGCGGTGGTATCGGATACAGCGATGTCGGTGCTCATGCGAAGGACTCCTCGTGTTTGATGCGCGTCCACTTGGACACGCGCATGTCGTGGATGATCGGCGGATAGGTCGGCCAGACACCGGAACTCATGCAGTCCGCGAAGGTGCGGATCGCACGCTGATTCAGCTCATGTCCGAACGCGATGTCGTCAGGCCCGTACTGGTGGGCGGTGACCTCGTACGGCGGTTCTTTCTCCTGCGCGATGAAGATGAACCCGGGGTCGTCGTCGAGGCCGAGTTGTTGTGCACCGTCGCGGTAGAACGCGTGCTGGCAGTAGTAGCCCCACTTGTTGGCGGAGTGCGCAAACTCGTCCGGGGCGGCGTCGATGGTGCTCTTGTAGTCGACGAGGACCAGGCGGCCGCCGATGAGGGTGCGCCAGTCGAACCGTGCGCGCAGCCGGACTCCGGTGTAGGGGTCGTCCCACCAGATCGATTGCTCGGCGACACCTTTCGCGAACAGTCGTTGTGCGATCGGACTCTTCTGCAGCTCGGCCGCCATCGCGTGGACCTTGGCGAACTCGACGGGTTTGAGTGGTGTCGCGCCGGCCGCGCGCGCCGCAGCGACCAGTTCTTTCGATTCCTTGGTGCGCCACTCGTCGAACGGGATCTCGACCAGCGGGGCGCCGACGCCGAGGACGAGTGCATGCGCTGCGTGGCCGTACTCGAAGGCCTTCTTCGGTGCCGGCGGATTGTCCTGCTCGAACCGGAACTTGCGAGGGCTTGCTTCGATCAGCCGCCGTGCTCCCGACGACGACAACGACATCTTGTCGGCGTGGTAGTCGGCGTCGGTGATGCCGTCGTACACACCCGGTTTCACGATGCCGCCTTCATGTCGGCGTGGAAGTCCGGATCACAGGCGACGCATCGGCAGTGCCCGCAATGTTCGTCATCGACGAGGGCGTAGACAGCGCCGCAGCGGCCGCATTCGTAGACCGTCATTCGGCACCGCGCTTGCTCGACAGTTCGATGCGTGGGAGCCGCGGCCCCGGGCCTGGGGTCTTGTTGTAGAGACCGGTGAGGACGTGAGCGACGAGGATCGGCAGACTGCCCTTGTCGCCTTGCTCGCGCAGTGTCGATCCGCGAGCTCGCAGCTGTCGCGGTGTGAGCTCGCACATGGCGTCACCGAGCCGGCCAGTGTTGAGATCGAGATCGTGGTAGTCGATCAGCCACGAAACACCCTCGATCACAGCAGCATTCATCGAGTCGGGGAGTCCCGACCACACGTCGAGGATGAGGGTCAGGGTTTTCGCGAGTACCTCTGCATCGGCGCGGGTCCAGATCCGTTCGAGGGTGGTGCAGCACTGGACGTGTTTGTCGCCGGGGTTCTGGGTGATTTCGAGGCCGCAGTCCGCAACGATCCGTTCGATCTCGCGGACGGTCGGGTCGCCGGCGGCGCGGCGTGCATACCAGCGGTCCCACGTGGTGAGTGCCTTTGTGTTGCGGTCGATCTCGTCGAACAGCTTCGCTTCCTCGGCGACTGATAGTCCGGTGTGCACATTGACGGCGAGGTGCAGCTTCTTGTTGAGGAGCTTCGCTGCCATCCAACGGTGTTGGCCGTTGATGACGGAGTATCGCGGAGCGTGGTGTTCGCCTCGGTCGGCGACGTCGAGTACTCCGACGAGTTGCGGGTCCCACACTTCGGCCATGTGCCGGGCGCGTTTGAGGTCGCAGTCGCGTTGGTAGGAGTGGTCGACGAACATCGACGTCACGGGGAGCGCGGTGATGAACGTGGCTTTGCCTGGTGCGGAGTCCCCTTCGGTGGCATGGATTGTCTCGGTCATAGCGCACCGGTTTCGTTGGCGACGGCACGGTCGCGGGCAGCGTCGGCACCGGTGTGCGGGCTGTGCGGATCGTCGCCGGATTCGTTGGGAACGAGGAACTTCGGGCACGAGCACGGAAGCGTTGTGATCCGCGCTGCGGCGGCGCACGCTCCGAAGTGGGAGTGATGGTTGGCTTGCGGGTGAGCGCAGCGGCGGCAGAGGATCACAGCTCCTCCCGGTCTTCGGCCCAGTCGGAATGCCCGGACAGGGCGAGATCAGCAACGCCGACTGCGACAGCGGCGATCAGACCAGCGGACGCGAGAGTCCATGCGGTGGAGGCGAGTTCGAGGAACATCAGTTGCCCTCGACAATCGCCATGACATCAACAGACACCTCACGGGAAGTGAGCGCGACGTCGCAACCGTCCACGATCGGCTGCAGCAGAAACCGAATCTCATCGAGCTTCGCCGCATTGATCGCAGCGTGGCGGTCGACAGTCGGAGCGTTGTCGCGAACATCGGCGGCTGCCTGCCTCCGTTCGAGTGCTTCCGCAGCGGCAGTGACCGAGACGACACCTTCGTAATCGCCAGACTCAGCGAGCTCGAGTGCATGAATGTCGAGTCGGTCTGCCCATCCGCCGAGCGTGTTGGTGAACGTTTCGGCGGTCGTCGCTTCCTTCGCGCCGATCGCGATACGCGGGTCGTCGAGGATGGCATCGGCTAGTTCGTTCGCCGACCACGCCTCGCCCGATGGCGGTTTGAAATCGAAGATGATGTCAGTGAGCAATTCGCGCAGGGCGGTCATGCCGTCACCTGGCTCGGACGGCCCCAGATCGCGCGCTCGTCGACGATGGCGTGAACCTGCGCCTCAGTGAGCATCTGGGCGGCGACGATCTCGGCGAGCGTCCGTCGTCCCAACGCTGGCCGGTGGCGGCCGTTACGCTTGAAGAGTCTCATCGGTTGCTAATTCCTCTCGATGGGGCCGACGGGTCGCGCGGGCATGCGCGGCCCGTTCTTTGTTGGTCAGGGACCGGGGACGACGCCGCGTGATGGCACGCCAAGGGGGAAGAGCGCCGCCCCCGGGGTTTCTGGCGCACCACCCGACCCGGCGGCGTGGAAGTCAGCCGGGGCAGGCGATGCGATCTCCACGTCGAGCGCGGAGACGGATGCGACAGCAGCGAGAACCGCGTCGGGGTTGCGGAACATGAGCACGCCCATCGCCCTGAACTGGGCGTCTCGTGGTAGCGCGTCGAAAGCCTCGAACGCTTCCGTGAACGTGGCGGTCATGCGGCACCGCCGGATTCGAGGAACTGTTCGACAGACGCGACAAGCCGGTCAGCCGTCGCGTCGGTGGACCACTCCCCCACGTAGCGCCAGACAACAGCGACGGCGAGGTTTGTGACGCCGAGCTGCGCGGCCGCAACGCGCCGCAACTCGTCGGCGTACGCCTCAGCGAGCCTTCGGTCCTGCCAAGTCTTCGTTTCTGTACCGCTGAGGAATCCGAAGATGTTCGGCGCTGAGTCCTGCACGAACGATCCATCCGGCAGACGCACGGCGAACTCACGATCCGGTCGGGTGGTCATGCCGACCGCCGCACTGCGCGTGGACGTTTCGCCGTGACGGGAGCGCCGAGCCATTCGTCCACGGCGTCGCGGTGAATGGTCCACGGACCACGTCGGCCGGCGTGCCGACCCGACTGCGTTGCCCGCAACTCACCGGTCCGGCAGGCGTCGTAGACGGAGCCGACGCCACGGCGCGCGTATTTCGCAGCCTCTGGCACGGTCATCCACGGAGATGGGATAGCGGCTGGTTGGCTACGATCAATGTCTGTCATGGGAGTTCCGTTCTCCTTATGGCTGATGGCCCTCGGCGTTCCCGCGCTGGGGGCCGTTCTTATGCAGCGGTGTGGTTTGCGCTTCTGGAAGCGACAAGCACAGAGGCCGCAAAAAGCGATCCGGGAGGGGCGTTCAGCGCCTCCTCTATGCGGCGTGCGACGTCTGGACCGACTGTGTCGCGCGCGCTCTTGCCCCTTGAGCGAAGGAATGCAATCGAGGAAGTCGAGCACTTGGCGGCCCGCGCAAGGTCGTCGTTACTCATGCCCCGATGTGCCATGTATTGGCGGAAAGCCTGCTTGCTGATGAGTCGCACCCAAAGCCTCCCTGGGTCTGCTGCGCGGTGTGTGATCACTGTAACTCTCGCTTTCTGCTTGGTCAACCAACAAGCGCGATGTAACCACACTCGGTTACACCTCGCAACAGACGGGACTGGCGCTAACCTGCTGGTAGTCGAATCACAAGCCTGGAATTTGTAACTGCGACGGTTACACTTCCGCTATTCGAACACCGGCGATTCGTGGGAGCGTCTGAAACCGTGAGCAGCTTGAGCGACCTGCTGAACAGTCAGCCAGTCACCGCACGCCAGGCGGCCGCGATTGCCGAAAGGTTAGGTATTCACCTTCCTTACGGAACGATCGCCGCCTACTGGTCGGGTCGGCATGGACGACCGTCACTGGCCAACCTTGAGCGGCTCGCGCAAGTGCTGTCGCTCTCGATTCGCGAACTTCAACTGGCGGCGTGGGACGTATCAGCCCCACTCGGGGAATACCAACCACCAGAGGAAGCCAACCTCCTCGACCAGCGACAGCGGCAAGCACTAGACGAGCTCATCAAGAGCATCGCCGCGTCGCAAGGAGGAACCGCCCGTGATTCCAGATTCAAAAGCCCTCTATCGTCGTCGCCGCAATCGGGAGCACCGAGCGAAACGAACGAAGACCAGGAGGCAAAGCCTGTCGATCTGACAGAGAAGCGCAACGAGAACCGACGGAACACGCAGGCCGCTAGAGCTGACATTCAGTGGCCGGCGCCGGACCCGGTCGTCTTGGCTGAGGGTCCGGATGGCAAGGGTGAGGCCTTGAATACTCCGGATCAGGCCGACGACCTTGACGACGACGCTGACGAAGAGCGCTGGGCCGCGCGCAAAGGTGAATCGAAGGAACGCCGCCGCCGGCGGTTGACAACAGCACCAGAAGACGAACCGCAGGGCGAAGCACCGGAGGGAGGGGCGTGATTCCTCCTTGCGGTGGCCCGTACGCGACTCTCCCGCCAGGGCGCCATCCGGCGACGATGGCCGAGATCTACGAACACTTCGTGCAGAACGCTCCATTCCGCGAACGAAGAGAGCTCATATTTCGTGCGCTCACCTTGCACGCAGACATGGTTGCAAACGTGTTTTCCAATGCACGACTATGGGTCGATGGCGGGTTTGTCACTCACAAGTCGTGGGCGGAACCTGAGGACGCCGACGTGGTAGTCGTCGTGCCTCAAGGCGAGATAGCACGAGCGACGGAGGACAAAAACCTACCTCTGTCGACCATGCAGGGCGTGCTGAGCACGAAACCGTCGGCCACCACTCCTAAGCTCCACCCGATGGGTGGTTTGCTGGACGTATTCATACAGCCCGACGTTCCAGTCTTGCTCGACCCGTGGCATCGGATCTGGTCCCTAGTAAGGGATGCAAGCGGAACGGAGTACCTGGTGCTACAAAGGGGTATCTGGAGGTGATTGTTCGATGAGCGTAGAGAACGATGCCTCTCGTGCAGTAGGCGAAGAACTCAGAGCGGCACTCGAATACAGCACGGGTGACCCCAAGTCGGATGACTACATCCGTGGATCGCTGCGTGCCGGAGTCGTAGGCGACGATCCGTACCTCGTCGATATCTTCGAACAGGTCGTCGGACCTGAGCAGGCTGAGGTCGATCTACACCTGACTGGTCCCGGCGTTCGGAATCATTCGACCAACGCTCACCATTTCGCCCAGTTCGTTTCGGGGATCAGCGAAGCCGTAAAAGAGACCGCGAAGGAGATGGCCGGCAAAGGTCGATACTCAGAGGGTCTCGTCATCGAGGGAGCGACACCGGGATCTGTGCGTGTCGTTCTTCGTGCGCCGGAGCCGAAAGTCGTGCAAGACCAGACCATCGATGAGCGCACGGCCGCGTCGAGCGTTGATTCCGACGCATTACGGGCAATCGCGGCGATCCTGACTCATGCCAGCGACAAGGATCCCAACAGCCCCTTCGTCGCGGAACTTGCCGAGCTGCCAGTAAAGGCCCGCAGAGGATTGAAGCGCGCAGTCACGCAATCGCGTAAGGCTGGGTGGCTGATCGAAGGAACTGTAAGGCAACGTCAGATCGGCGCGGGAACCGTTCTGTTGTCCGCGGAGGGTGCGATGAGACTCGCACTCCAACTGGAGTCAGGTACGGAGAAGCGAACCACAGAGAAGGCCATAGGTCGGATAGATGGTTTCCGACGCTCATTGGGCACGCTCTACTTCATCCCCGATGGAGGACAACCCTTCATTGCTGGTGTCAAGGATTCCAGCGTCGCAACACGAGTGACGGAGCTATTTGTCGATCCTGACGAGATGGTCGAGGCGATCTTTCACGTCGTAGAGTCACTGCTGCCGGGTGCCGGAGCAGTAACACGAAGGAGTCGCGTCTTGGTCTCCATCAAACGGTCCGATGTCGGCGAGCAGGGCGACTTCGAATACAGCGACTGACTAGGTTCGAAATCACACCGATGTATTTTGTCGGACCCTTGATTCACGCTGATCAGCATGACCCGATGGCATCCGTGGCGACACCTCCGCGACAACCATTCGCACGTCGACGTCACCTACCCTGACCTCGGCGGACTTGGCTGCCTCGGACGACGCCGCGCCGGACACATCGAGATCGACGAAACCCTCGACCAGGTCGAACGCCGCTGCACCGTCACGCACGAGATCACCCACATCGAACGAGGCCCGGTCCCCGATCATCCGTTCTACGGACCGAAGGAAGAGCGCACCGTCGAGCGAATCACCGCCGAACGGCTGATCGAACTGGACGCATTGATCGACGCACTCGCGTGGAACCGGCACCGCGTCGACGCCGAGACAGCCGGCGAACTGTGGGTCGACCTGGACGTACTCGTCACGCGCGTCAAGAATCTGACTGAGGACGAGCGGCGACACATCGACATGGAGCTTGAGAGGCGGCAGCCGTGAACCCTGAGAGCATGACGGACGACGAGCTGGTCGACGCTGCCGCCGCGCTCACCGCGAGCGAACGGGCGCACCTGATCGACGACAGTGTCGATGAAGCGCTTGCCGATCGAATCAAGCTGACAGCGCTGATAATCGAGATCGAACGACGCGCGGAAGGGCGGCAATCATGACACCCCTGCAGAGCATGATGCTCGACTTCGAAAAGCAGTACTGGCATCACGCCGGGGACAAAGAGACCGCGATCCGCGAGACCTTCGACATGTCCGCCGTGCGGTACTACACGCACCTGAACACGCTCCTCGACGAACCGGAAGCCCTTGCCGCCGAACCGGTCCTCGTGAACCGGCTTCGTCGCATCCGTGACGCACGCCTCCACACGCGAAAGGCCGGCTGATGGCCGCAATCTCCCCCTACGACACCGCGCACGGAAAGCGGTACCGCGTCCGCTACCGCATGCCGAACGGACGCCAGACCGACAAACGAGGATTCCTCACCAAGAAGGCCGCCGAAGGATTCGCGAACCGCGTCGAAGTCAGCAAGGACGACGGCAGCTACATCGAACCGAGTCGATCGAAGGTCACCGTCGGCGAGTGGGCGCAACTGTGGCTCGACGGCAAATCGAACCTCACACCATCCACCCGATCGCGATACCAAGGGATCGTCGACAAACACGTTCTCGGACGATGGGAGACAACGCCAGTCGGCCGCGTCGACTACGTCGATGTGCAGCGGTGGCTGACCGAGCTCACCGAGACGCAGTCCGCGGCGTCGGTGACGAAGATCCACCGAGTGCTGTCGCAGATTCTCGATCTCGCGGTGCGGGACAAGCGGATCCCGAACAACCCAGCGCACAAGGCGAGCCTGCCGCGCGTGGCGCACAAGAAGCGGCGCTACCTCACGGCCGCGCAAGTGGAGGCGCTCGCGGAGAAGTCCGGGTCGTGGGGTCCGCTCGTACTGTTCCTCGCTTATACCGGTCTTCGGTGGGGTGAGATGGCGGCGCTCACGGTCGGCGACGTCGACATGCTGCGCCGACGGGTCCATGTCACGAAGTCGGTGACGATTGTCGAAGGCAAGCATTCCTGGGGTGAGCCGAAGGACTATCAGCATCGGTGGGTGCCGCTCCCCCGGTTCCTCGCCGACGTCGTAGCGCCGATCGTGGCAGGCAAGGCGTCGACGTCGTTGCTGTTCGCTGGCGAGCGGGCGGGAAAGCCGTTGCGGTCGAAGGTTGCTCGCGAGGCGTGGTTCGACCAGGCGGTGATCGACGCTCGGTGCCCCGAGGCGTTCACGCCGCACGAGCTGCGTCACACTGCGGCGTCGCTAGCGGTGTCGGCCGGCGCTTCGGTGAAGGCGGTGCAGCGGATGCTGGGCCATGCAAAGGCGTCGATGACGCTGGACACGTACGCCGATCTGTTCGACGACGATCTCGAATCGGTGGGGATCGCGCTCGATGTGATCCGGGCAAGTGTGGGCAAAATGTGGGCAGACGGTGATGTGGTGGAAATGAGAAAGACCCCGTGACCCTGCATTTCTGCTGGTCACGGGGTCTTTGCCCGTTGTAGCCCCGACGGGATTCGAACCCGCGCTACCGCCTTGAGAGGGCG
>NZ_JAEMNV010000015.1 GCF_016482825.1 Antrihabitans stalagmiti
AACCCGGAAGCTAAGCCTGTCAGCGCCGATGGTACTGCACCCGCCAGGGTGTGGGAGAGTAGGACACCGCCGAACATACTTTCCGAAAGGGGACCCAGACAACTGGGTCCCCTTTCGTCATTTGTGCCTAAAATTGACTAACGAACTTCGAATTGCTCGATACGGCATTGGCTGAATATCGAACACTAATCTTCAATTACAGAGCGGTTCAACAACAGAGCGGCGCGAGAGGAATCGACTGTGACGGACCGAAGTGGCGATCGCAAGTCCTTCCGTGGGGGAAATTCATCGAGCGGGCGCAACAGCCGTGATGGTGCACCGGGAGATCGCGGCGGCAGCAACAGCACTGGCGGTGCAGGCCGAACAGGCGGCGCAGCAGGTGGTCGTGGTGGTTCCTACGGCGGCAATCGACAGGGCGGTGCTGGTCAAGGCGGATCTGGCCAAGGTGGCGGACCCCGTCAGGACGGTCCTCGTCGTCGCGGTGGCGAAGGCGGATTCGCGGGCCGTTCGGGTGACAGCTCGGCCGGACGCCGGCCACCGCGCCCCGAAGAGCCCGACCTACCAGACGACATCACACCGAGCGACCTCGACGCCGTTGTACGTCGCGATCTGCTCAGCCTCGACAAGTCGAATGCCGAAGCTGTTGCACGCCACCTGGTGATGGTCGCCAATCTGCTCGACGACGACCCGCGCCTCGCACTTGCACACGCTCGAGCCGCACGGCAGCGGGCGGGTCGAATTGCTGTCGTACGCGAAACTGCAGGCGTGGCTGCCTACCACGCCGGCGAGTGGGCCGAAGCGTTGTCCGAACTGCGCGCCGCACGCCGAATGGCAGGCGGTCCAGGACTTTTGGCTGTCATGGCCGATTGCGAACGCGGCCTCGGCCGCCCCGAACGTGCCATCGAGCTCGGTCGTAGCGACGAAGCCCGCGCACTGACCGGCGACGATGCAAGCGAACTGCGGATCGTCGTTGCAGGTGCTCGGATGGACCTCGGCGAATACGACCAAGCCGTCGTGACACTGCAGACCGCAGACCTGGATCCAGCTCGAACGGGTCCTGGACCTGCGCGCCTTTTCTATGCCTACGCCGATGCGCTCGTCGCGGCCGGGCGGACCGACGAGGGTGTCAAGTGGTTCCTCAACTCGGCGTCCGCGGATCTCGAGGGTGATACCGATGCGGAGGAGCGCGTCGCGGAACTGTCCGGCGGCGGCGAGTGACATCTTCTGCGCTGCGGCAGGGCTACGAATGCCTACTGCTCGATCTCGACGGCACGCTGTACCGGGGGAGCGGCGTAGTGCCAGGCGCTGTGCAGGCACTCGAAGGGTCAACTGAGCGACTGCTTTTCGTCACCAACAATGCCAGCAAAAGCCCGGCGGCCGTCGCGCGCCACCTGTCCGACCTCGGATTCGTCGCGTCGAAAGACGACGTGGTGACGAGTTCGCAGGCAGCTGCGCGACTGCTCGCCGAGCGTCTCGAACCAGGATCGAAGGTGCTGATCGTAGGCACGCAGGCACTGGCCGACGAGGTAGAACTTCTCGGCCTCGTTGCTGTCCGGAGCGCGGACGACGAGCCTGCCGCTGTCGTGCAAGGGCATTCGACGGAGACAGCGTGGCCCGCTCTCGCCGAGGCTGCCTATGCAATCAGGGCCGGCGCGCCGTGGATCGCGACCAATACCGACGCCACGCTCCCGACCGAACGTGGACTCGCTCCAGGCAACGGTTCGCTGGTCGCTGCTTTGCGCGCCGCGACCGATCGCGACCCCATCGTCGCGGGTAAGCCTGCTGCGCCACTGCTCGAAGATGCATTGCAGCGCAGTGGGACTCGCTCTGCGATGGTCGTCGGAGATCGGCTCGACACCGACATCGAGGGTGCCAACACGGTCGGTCTCGACTCGCTTCTCGTCCTTTCGGGCGTCAGTACCGCGGACGACCTCCTGCGAGCACTGCCCGACCGCCGACCCACGTATCTTGCGTTCTCGCTTGCGTCGCTCGATCAACCGAGCGTGGACCCTGGCGACAGCTGGTCTGCGAAGTTCACCGGATCCGATATCGAACTGTCCGGTTCGGGGGATGCGATCGCTGCTCTGGCTGTGACCGCCGCGATAGCGTGGGCGCACCCCGAGTTCGGAGCGGTCGTCACATCGTCGCCGGAAGCCGAGGACGCCGTCCGATCGTGGACGAACCCGTCGGATCGCACGTCCACGCTGGCCGTTTCGTTGCCAGCACCGCTTCGCGATATCGACTAGCGTTGATGCCGATGAGCATGCCGACACCTCGACCAGGACACCATCTGCCCGGACCAAACCACCCGGGCGATCCGACCATGTCGTTTGCAGATCCGCACGAAGTACGTGCTGAGGTCGAAGCCCTGCTCGGTCGGCTCGGTACCTCGACGCTCGAAGACGGAACGCGGCTCGAGACCATTCCCGAGCAGGCGAAAATCTTGGAACAGGCGCACGACGTGTTGGTCGCGGCGCTGGCCACCGTGGACAAGATCTGAGGTGGTCCGGCGGGCGCGGGTCGACGCCGAGCTGGTGCGGAGAGGTCTTGCGCGCTCGCGCGAGCATGCTGTGGAGCTGATCGGCTCCGGTCGAGTCCTCATCGGCGGCTCGGTGGCATCCAAGGCAGCGACGGCGGTAGAGCCAGGTACCCCCTTGCTCGTCAAGGACATCCCGGACGAAGTGTCCTGGGCATCGCGAGGTGCGCACAAACTACTCGGTGCGCTCGCGGCCTTCGAACCACACGGGCTCAGCGTCCACGGCAAGCGATGCCTCGACGCGGGAGCCTCGACGGGCGGATTCACCGATGTTCTTCTCCAGCGTGGCGCGTCCGAGGTTGTCGCCGTCGACGTCGGCTACGGCCAGTTGGTGTGGCGCCTGCAGTCCGACGAACGAGTTCGCGTTCTCGACAGAACCAACGTCCGTTCGATCGACGCCGACGCGATCGGGGGAGCCGTCGAAGTCGTTGTATCCGATCTGTCCTTCATCTCGTTGAGCTTGGTGCTACCCGCGCTGGCGGCCTGCGTCGCTCCGAACGCCGACCTGGTTCCGATGGTCAAACCGCAGTTCGAAGTCGGCAAAGAGCGGGTCGGCGCCGGTGGCGTCGTGCGTGACCCGGCATTGCGGGCCGAAGTGGTTCTCGACGTTGCGAAATCTGCTGCTGCCCTTGGCCTCCGGACGCTCGGCGTGGTCGCAAGTCCGCTGCCTGGCCCGTCCGGCAATGTCGAATACTTCTTGTGGCTCCGCGCCGGTGCAACGCAGGATCCCGACGACGAGACACGAGTATCTGCACTTATCGCCACAGCGATCCAGGAGGGTCCACAGTGAACGAGTCGGCGCAGGAGCGTCGGGAGATTCTGGTGGTTGCGCACCCCGGTCGCACCGACATCTCCGACACCGCGCACCGGGTTGCGAAGATCTTTGCCGATGCAGGCATCGCGATCCGAGTGCTCGCGGACGAGGCATACAGCACGCAGATGGAGCAGAGTCCGGACGAGGAGTCGGGCACGTCGGCTCGGCGTGTGACAGTTGTCGAAGCAAAGCCCGACGCCGCGGTCGGGTGTGAAATGGTCCTCGTACTCGGCGGCGACGGCACCTTTCTCCGTGCCGCCGAACTCGCGCAGGTGGCGTCGATCCCGGTGCTCGGAATCAACCTCGGCCGGATCGGTTTCCTGACGGAGGCCGAGGCAGAACATTTGGATGTTGCACTCGCACAGGTTGTTCGGCGTGACTACCGGGTCGAGAAGCGGATGACGATCGATGTCGTGGTCACCCTCGACGACGAGGTCGTCGACCGTGGGTGGGCGCTGAACGAAGCGAGCATCGAAAACGAGTCGCGGCTCGGGGTGCTCGAGGTTGTTCTCGAAGTCGACGGTAGGCCCGTGTCTGCTTTCGGGTGCGACGGCGTGCTCATCTCGACTCCGACGGGGTCGACGGCATACGCGTTTTCGGCCGGTGGACCTGTCGTGTGGCCCGAACTCGAAGCGATACTCGTCATCCCGAGCAACGCCCACGCACTGTTCGCTCGTCCGTTGGTCACCAGCCCGGAATCGGTGATCGCCGTCGAATCCGTTGCGACAGGCCACGATGCGTTGGTGTTTCTCGACGGACGTCGGACTATGAAACTGCCCCGCGGTGGACGAGTCGAAGCCGTGCGGGGCAGCAATCCGGTGCGGTGGGTACGGCTGGACTCAGCGCCGTTCGCCGATCGGATGGTTCGTAAATTCGAGCTGCCCGTCACGGGTTGGCGCGGAAGGAAGAATTAACAAGTGCTAGCGGAAATTCGGATCGATGGACTCGGCGTCATCTCGAAGGCGAGTGCTCAATTCCACGAGGGGTTGACGGTTCTCACCGGCGAGACAGGCGCAGGTAAGACGATGGTCGTCACGAGTCTGCACCTGTTGAGCGGCGCCCGCGCCGACCCGGGTCGAGTGCGACTCGGTGCGACGCGTGCGGTTGTGGAGGGACGCTTCACGATCGACGACGTGCACGAGGCCGCACAGACGGAGGTCGCTCGTGTGCTCGAAGCGACGGGCGGCGAGGCCGACGAAGACGGCAGCATCATCGCGTTACGAACGGTCGGCAGCGACGGCAGGTCGCGCGCGCATCTCGGCGGTCGCAGCGTTCCGGCAGGCGTGCTTTCGGAGTTCACAAGTCCGCTGCTGACCGTGCACGGCCAGAACGATCAGCTCCGACTGCTGAAGCCGGAGCAGCAGCGAAACGCTCTCGACCGGTTCGCTGCCGATTCGGTCGGTCCACTGGTGACCAAATATGTGGCGCTGCGTCGGAAGTGGCTCGATGCCCGGACCCAGTTGCTCGAGCGAACTCAGAAAAGCCGCGAACTCGCGCAGGAAGCTGACAGGCTCCAATTCGCATTGACCGAGATCGACAACGTTGCTGCGCAACCCGGCGAAGACGTGACGATCGTCGGCGAGGTGCGCAGGCTCAGCGAATTGGATTCGCTGCGTGAGGCGGCAACGGGTGCGCAGGGCGCTCTGGTTGGTGCGGATGCGGATTTCGGTCCGTCCTCCGACGCCGACGGTGCTCTCGACCTTCTCGGTTCGGCACGGTCGAAGGTGGAGAGCATCGAGGATCCGGCGTTGCGGGCGTTGGGGCCGCGCTTGGACGAGGCGATCGCGATCGTCAGCGATCTCTCTGCGGAATTGACCTCGTACCTGGCGGATCTGCCGTCGGACCCGAACGCCCTCGACACGTTGCTGACACGTCAAGCAGAGCTGAAGCAGTTGACGCGAAAGTACGCAGCCGACGTCGACGGCGTGCTCGCGTGGGCGGATGACGCCCGCGAGCGGTTGACCAAGATCGACGTCTCCGCCGAAGCGCTCGCAGATCTCGCGACGAAAGTGGACGAGAACGCAGCAGCGCTTTCGGTTGCAGCGACGAAGCTGACCGCCGCACGCGTCAAGGCCGCAGCGAAGTTGTCGAAGGCGGTCAGCACCGAGCTCGGCGGCCTGGCCATGGGCAAAGCCCGCCTCGAGGTCGAGGTCCGCGAACTGCCTGCGGGACCACAGGATTCGGCACCCCTGGTCATCGACGGCCGCGACGTGCATGCCGGTTCCGCGGGTGTCGACGAGGTCGAGTTCAGGTTGTCTGCTCATTCCGGAGCGCAATCGCTCCCGATCAGCAAAAGCGCATCGGGCGGTGAGTTGTCGCGCGTCATGTTGGCGCTGGAGGTTGTGCTCGCGGGTTCGGACCGTGGGGCGACGATGGTGTTCGACGAGGTCGATGCCGGCGTCGGTGGCCGAGCAGCGGTCGAGATCGGTCGCAGGCTCGCGCGTCTGGCGCGCACCCACCAGGTGATCGTCGTGACGCACCTACCGCAGGTGGCTGCATTCGCCGACACGCACCTTGTGGTCGACAAGTCCGACAACGCCAAAGGGGTTGTCAACAGCGGTGTGAAAGCGCTGACCGACGAAGAGCGGGTAAAAGAGCTGGCACGGATGCTGGCCGGCCTCGATGACACCGAGACCGGCCGCGCCCACGCCGAGGAACTGCTGGCTACGGCGAACGCCGAGCGTTGTGCCTGAACAGCTGGCCTGATCAGGCCCGCTTCGCTGCTTCCTTGCGTGCACCGGAGACGAATGCACCGATGAGCGCCTTCAGGCCGAGCGAGAGCACCTTGCTTGGAACGGGCAGCTTGGGCTCGGATTCCATCGTGTAGACGACGCGGGTGCCGTTGGCGGCATCGGTGAACGCGATCGTTCCGACGTGGCGCTTGACCGGTGCGCCTGCCACGATCTTGTAGACGATCCGCTCACCGGGGACCAGATCGATGATCTGCTCCGATACGCCGACCGGGCCGAGGCCGAGGAAGTGCACAGCGCCGACGCCCTGGCGTTCGGTGGTGCCTGCGGACTTGAGCCGGGTCGAGATCGGCAGGAAGTCGCCGTTGTTCTCACGGTCGGCGAAGATGCTGTAAACGACGTCACGTGGTGCTTCGATCACGGTGTCGACGGTGTAGCTGGCCATCTGAATCCTTTCGAAGAGTCGGCTCAGCCTATCCAGGCCGGCTCGAGCCTGGATTTCGGTCGATCAGTTGGTGCCCATGTGACTGATGTGGTAGTTGATTCGGCGCGCCTCCACGATCTGGAGGTGTACCACGGCCATCATCGTGGTCATGAAACTTGCGGCGTTGTTGTCCCGAAGCACCGAGTCGCTGCCCGGAGTCAGCGGCATTGCCAGAGTCGATCGCAACACCGCCCGGCTGCTGCGCCGGGTGGGTCCGGGCGACATCGTGATCCTCGACGAACTCGACCTCGACCGAATCACCGCTGATGCACTCGTCGAAGCCGGCGTGCTCGCGGTGGTCAACGCGTCGCCGTCGATCTCGGGGCGATACCCCAACCTCGGTCCGGAGGTCGTTGTCGCCAACGGCATCTCGCTGATCGATGCGACCAACGACGACGTCTTCAAGAAGGTCAAGGACGGTTCGAAGATCCGGCTCGACGAGGGCAATGTCTACGCGGGGGAGCGTCGTCTCGCCGAGGGACGTGAACTCACCGAAGCCGAGATCTCCGACCGAATGATCGAAGCCAAGAGTGGCCTCGCGGCGCACTTGGAAGCGTTCTCCGGCAACACGATCGAGTTCGTTCGTACCGAGAGCCCGCTGCTGATCGACGGCATCGGCGTTCCGGATATCGATCTCAATCTCAAGGACCGCCACGTTGTCGTCGTCGCCGACGGACCCGATCACGTCGCCGACCTCAAGAACCTCAAGCCGTTCATCAAGGAATATGCACCGATTCTCATCGGCGTCGGAACTGCTGCCGACACGTTGATGAAGGCCGGCTACCGACCCGACCTCATCGTCGGCGATCCGGAAGACATCACGACCGCGACGTTGCGCAGCGGCGCCGAAGTTGTGCTTCCCGCCGACTCCGACGGCCACGCCAAGGGTCTCGAGCGGATCCAGGACCTCGGTATCGGTGCAGTCACCTTCCCCGCGTCAGGATCACCCGCTGACCTCGCGCTACTGCTCGCCGACCACCACGGTGCAGCGTTGATCGTGACCGTCGGCGCAGCCGCGACGCTGGACGAATTCTTCGATCGTGGCCGCCGCGACAGCAATCCGGCGACCTTCCTGACGCGCCTCAAGGTCGGCGCCAAACTGGTCGACGCAAAGGCGGTAGCGACGCTGTATCGCAGCCGAGTGTCCGGTGGTGCGATCGCACTGCTCATCATGGCCGCGCTCGTCGCCGTCATCGTCGCGCTCGTTGCGTCGAACATGGGTGGTGAGACGCTCGATTGGGCGATCGCAACCTGGAACAGCTTCGTCACGTGGGCGCAGGGGCTGCTCGAGTGATATCGCTACGGCAACATGCGATTTCGATCGCTGGGATCTTTCTCGCACTTGCCATCGGGGTAGTGCTCGGGTCCCAGACGATCGCATCCGGCGTGCTGTCCAGCCTGCGTGACGACAAAAGTGGCCTGCAAGGCACGGTCGACGAACTCGAAAACACGAACAACCAGCTACAGATCGCCCTCGGCTCGTCCGACAGTTTCGAAGCAGCGAACGCCGGTCGGATTCTGCAGAACGCCCTTGCTCAGCGGTCGGTCGTCATCTTCACGACACCGGACGCCGATCCTGCCGACCTCGACGGCATCGTGAAGTCCGTCGAGGCAGCGGGTGCAAGTGTCTCGGGCAGGGTCGGTCTCACGGACGCGTTCGTCGATCCTGCCAATGGCGATCGGCTCCGCACCACATTGACGAACGTCATTCCGGCCGGTGTGCAGTTGCGAACGGGTGCTGTCGATCAGGGCAGCATCGCGGGTGATCTGCTCGGGTCGGTTCTGCTGCTGAACCCCGAGACGGCGCAGCCACAAAGCTCGCCCGAGGAACTGACGCTCGCGCTGGACACGTTGCGCGGCGGTGGCTTCGTCGAATACGACCAGGTTCGGCCCGCGCAACTGGCCATAGTCCTCACCGGCGGCACGACAGGCGGCGAAGGCAACCGAGGCGCGATCGTGGCTCGTTTCGCCGGAGCGTTGGATTCGCGTGGAGCAGGCACCGTCCTCGCGGGCAGGCCAGGCTCGGCGGAGGGCAACGGCGCAATCGCCGTCGCGCGAGCCGATGCCGCACTCGCGTCGACGGCGTCCACGGTCGACAACGTCGATCGTGAGGCCGGACGCATCACGAGTGTGCTTGCGCTCCAAGAACAATTGACCGGTGCATCGGGTCGTTACGGCACGGGTCCGAAGGCGACCGCCGTGACGGTGGGGGCGCTGCCGAGCTAGCAGACCAGGACGACAGCGACACGCCAAGAGTGCGTCGTTGGGTCGAACGTGCGCGCAAGTGTTACCGTGAAGTCCCGTGGGACAGCAGGCCCCAGCACCATTCGCAGAGCCAAGACCTGCAGCGTCATCACGGGAGCGTCTGTGCAGAACTCGAGCGCGCATCAATCACGCGTGCAATCGCGTATAGCCACCAAACATATCTTCGTCAGCGGTGGTGTCGCATCCTCTCTCGGTAAGGGACTGACGGCGTCGAGCCTCGGGCAACTTCTGACCGCGCGCGGCTTGCGCGTGACGATGCAGAAATTGGATCCGTATCTCAACGTCGATCCAGGAACCATGAATCCGTTCCAGCACGGTGAGGTGTTCGTCACCGAGGACGGCGCGGAGACCGACCTCGATGTCGGCCACTACGAGCGCTTCCTCGATCGCGACCTCTCCGGCTTCGCGAACGTGACGACCGGTCAGGTGTACTCGACCGTCATCGCGAAGGAGCGACGAGGCGAATACCTCGGCGACACGGTTCAGGTGATTCCGCACATCACCGACGAGATCAAGGCTCGCATCCTCGCGATGAGCGGTCCGGACCTCGAGGACCAGACTCCGGACGTCGTCATCACCGAAATCGGTGGCACGGTCGGCGACATCGAGTCGCAGCCGTTCCTCGAAGCCGCTCGTCAGGTCCGCCACGATGTCGGTCGCGACAACGTCTTCTTCCTGCACGTCTCACTCGTGCCGTACCTCGCGCCGTCGGGGGAGTTGAAGACGAAGCCGACGCAGCACTCCGTTGCGGCGTTGCGCAGCATAGGTATTCAGCCCGATGCGCTCATTCTGCGCAGCGATCGCGATGTGCCGCCCGCGTTGAAGAACAAGATCGCGCTGATGTGCGACGTCGAAGTCGACGGCTGCATCTCGACCCCTGACGCGCCGTCGATCTACGACATTCCGAAGGTGCTGCACCGCGAAGGGCTCGACGCCTACGTCGTCCGCAAACTCGGTCTGCCGTTCCGCGACGTCGACTGGACGGTCTGGGGCGATCTGCTCGAGCGGGTCCACGAGTCGCGGGAGAGCGTCGAGGTCGCGCTCGTCGGCAAATACGTCGACCTACCGGACGCCTACCTCTCGGTTACCGAAGCACTGCGCGCCGGTGGTTTCGCGCATCGCTCGAAGGTCGAGATTCGCTGGGTGCCGTCGGATCAGTGCGAGACGCCTGCCGGTGCACAGGCTGCGCTCGGTGATGTGCATGCAGTGCTGATTCCCGGCGGCTTCGGCATCCGTGGGATCGAAGGCAAGGTCGGCGCGATCAGCTACGCCCGCAAGCGCGGGATTCCGACGCTCGGACTGTGCCTGGGACTGCAGTGCATGGTCATCGAGGCCGCGCGCTCGGTCGGACTCGACGACGCCAACTCGGCCGAGTTCGATCCCGACACCGAACATCCCGTGATCGCGACGATGGCCGATCAGGTCGACATCGTCGCAGGCGACGCTGATCTCGGTGGCACGATGCGCCTCGGTGCCTACCCGGCGGTCCTCACCAGAGGGTCCGTGGTGGCACATGCCTACGGCAGCGAGACGGTCTCCGAACGTCATCGCCACCGCTTCGAGGTCAACAACACCTATCGCGACAAGATCGCGTCGAGTGGTCTGCGCTTCAGCGGCACCTCGCCGGACGGTCAACTCGTCGAGTTCGTCGAACTGCCCGCCAGCGAGCATCCGTTCTTCGTCGCGACGCAGGCGCATCCGGAGCTGAAGAGTCGGCCGACCCGTCCGCATCCGCTGTTCTCGGCATTTATCAGCGCTGCGCTGAAATACAAAGCAGCAGAGCAGCTTCCGGTGGAGTTCGACGACGATGCCGCCGAGGAGTCGGACGCTGCCGAGAGTGAAACGGCAAGCGCGGAATGACGGATAGGCACGAGTTCGAGACGGTCTCCAGCAAGACGATCTACGACGGCGCGATCCTTGCGTTGCGGCTGGATCAGGTCGCCATGCCGGGCGGTCGGGTCGTCGAACGTGAGGTCGTCGAGCATCACGGGGCCGTAGCGGTCGCCGCACTCGACGCGGACGACAAGCTGGTGCTGATCGATCAATATCGGCATCCCGTCGCTACGCGGCTGCTCGAATTGCCCGCCGGTCTGATCGACGTCCCCGACGAGGATCCACTGGCTGCGGCCAAGCGTGAGCTTGCCGAAGAGACGGGCCTGGCGGCCGGGCGTTGGTCGGTTCTCGTCGACGTCGTGCTGTCGCCCGGATTCACCGACGAGGCGCTGCGCGTCTACCTCGCCGAGGATCTGACGACGACGGATCAGCCGGAACCGGAGAACGAGGAAGCGGACCTGCGGGTTGTTCGAATGTCGCTCGACGACGCGGCTGCCGCTGCGTTCCGGGGCGAGATCACCAACGCCACCGCGGTTGCCGGAATTCTTGCGCTGGTGTCGGCGCGGGCGTCCGGTATCGAGCCGCGGCCAGCGGATGCGCCGTGGCCGGGTCGTCCGACGACCTTCGCCAACCGCAAGGCCGAACAGGCCTGATGTGCTCGCGCGAGAGCTGCAGACCTACCTCGACCATCTCGCGGTAGAACGCGGCGTCGCGAAGAACACGCTCAGCTCCTATCGACGCGATCTCGATCGCTATTCGGGCTTTCTCGACGACCGGGGAATCGCGTCGCTGTCGGATGTGACCGAAGCCGACATCACCGACTTCACGGTGTCGCTGCGTCGCGGCGTTCCGGATGCCGGTCTGCCCGCTCTGGCGGCGAGTTCGGCGGCGCGGGCACTCATCGCTGTTCGGGGACTCCACAAGTTCGCGACCCTGGAAGGCATCACGTCGACAGACGTCGCCCATGCGGTGAAGCCGCCGACGCCGGGTCGGCGGCTGCCGAAGTCGTTGCCGTTCGACGACGTCCTTTCCCTCCTCGAAGCGTCGGGCGGTACGAGTGCGACCGACGGTCCACGATCGTTGCGGGACCGAGCCATGCTCGAGTTGCTCTATTCGACCGGTGCCCGCATCTCGGAAGCGGTCGGACTCGACGTCGACGACATCGACGTGGAGGATCGAGCGGTCCTGCTACGTGGCAAAGGTGGCAAGCAGCGGTTGGTGCCGATCGGTCGGCCTGCCGTTGCTGCCATCGACGCCTACCTGGTCCGTGGCCGACCCGCATTGGTATCGCGAGCTCAGCCGGCGCTGTTCCTCAACGTGCGCGGCGGCAGGTTGTCGAGGCAGAGTGCCTGGCAGGTTTTGCAGACTTCGGCAGAGCGTGCCGGCATCTCGACCGGCGTGAGTCCGCACACACTGCGGCACTCGTTCGCGACGCATCTACTCGACGGTGGTGCGGACGTGCGCGTGGTGCAGGAGTTACTGGGGCATGCTTCTGTGACGACGACTCAGATCTACACGCTGGTCACCATCAACGCGTTGCGTGAGGTGTGGGCAGGTGCTCATCCGCGGGCTCGGTAGTGCGTATGCGTGTCCGGGCACAGCTCCGGCTGACGAGGCGGTAGGTTCTATCCAAGTTGCGGCATCACTCGTCGTCCGGGTGGCAGCCGGGATGGATCGGGTGAGTTGTACGTCCGCTCAGATCAGGAAGATTCGAGACAGGGAGCACCGAACGTGAAGGCACCGCAGCGACCCGCAGCGGAGTCCGAGCAGCCCGAATCGATCTACACCCCAGGCGTCATGGGTCCGACAGGTCGCCCGGCTCGCAACATTCCCGAGCCGAAGCCGCTGTCCAGTCACGGACCCGCCCAGATCATCGCGATGTGTAACCAGAAGGGCGGCGTCGGCAAAACGACGTCGACCATCAATCTCGGTGCCTCGCTCGCCGAATACGGTCGCCGCGTTCTGCTCGTCGACCTCGATCCGCAGGGTGCGTTGTCCGCTGGTCTCGGCGTCGCACATCACGACCTCGAGCTGACTGTGCACAACCTGCTCGTCGAACGTCGTGTTTCCGTCGACGACGTACTGATGCGAACCCGCGTCGACAACATGGATCTGCTGCCGAGCAACATCGACCTGTCTGCCGCGGAGATTCAGCTTGTCAACGAAGTCGGCAGGGAACAGACACTCGGGCGCGCTCTCGATCCGGTCGTCGACCGTTACGACTACATCCTCATCGATTGCCAGCCATCGCTCGGATTGCTCACGATCAACGCACTCGCGTGCGCCGAGGGCGTGATTATCCCGATGGAGTGCGAGTACTTCAGCCTGCGTGGGTTGGCGTTGCTCAACGACACCGTCGAGAAGGTGCACGATCGTCTCAACCCACGGTTGACGCTGTCCGGGATCGTCGTGACGATGTTCGACCCACGGACGTTGCACGCCCGCGAGGTGATGGCTCGTGTGGTCGAGGTGTTCGGCGACGTCGTCTACGACTCCGTCATCAACAGAACCGTCCGTTTTCCCGAAACAAGCGTCGCCGGTGAGCCGATCACGACATGGGCACCCAAATCCCATGGCGCAGAGGCATATCGAGCGCTGGCACGCGAGGTCATCCACCGGTCCACGTCGTGACCGCCGAGGTCGCGACGACGACCGAACCCGATGCTGAGCAAGGTGGATTTCGGGTCCGGCTGCGAAACTTCGAGGGTCCGTTCGACCTGCTGCTGACGTTGATCAATCAGCATCGACTCGACGTCACCGAGGTTGCTCTGCACACCGTCACCGACGACTTCATCGCCTATACGAAGGCGTTGGGGTCGCAGATGGACCTCGATCAGACAACCGAGTTTCTGGTCGTCGCTGCGACCCTGCTCGACCTCAAGGCAGCACGATTGTTGCCGTCCGGCGAGGTGGAGGACGCCGAAGACCTGGCGCTGTTGGAGGCACGTGACCTCCTGTTCGCCCGGCTGCTGCAGTACCGCGCCTACAAGCAGGTTGCCCAGTTCTTCGGTGAACTCGAGGCTGCCGCGCTGCGGAGATATCCGCGGTCGGTGTCGTTGGAGGAACGCTTCGCCGGTCTGCTGCCGGAGGTGATGATCGGTGTCGCGCCGGCGCAGTTCGCACAGATTGCAGCAGCAGCATTTCGCCCGCGTGAGGTCCCGACGGTCGGACTCGACCACCTCCACATGCCGAAGATCTCGATCGCCGAACAGGCGCAGTTCATGCTCGACATCCTGCAAGCAAGGGGAGAAGGGCAATGGACGTCCTTCGGCGAACTGACCGCCGACTGCACTGTGACAGTCCAGATCATCGCGCGCTTCCTCGGCCTGCTCGAACTGTTTCGCGAGAAGGCGATCGACTTCGAACAGCCGGATCCGCT
The DNA here is from genome assembly GCF_016482825.1 of Antrihabitans stalagmiti. Classification (GTDB taxonomy): domain Bacteria; phylum Actinomycetota; class Actinomycetes; order Mycobacteriales; family Mycobacteriaceae; genus Antrihabitans; species Antrihabitans stalagmiti. The sequence goes on from NZ_JAEMNV010000015.1 coordinate 14,002, forward strand.
CGGCGCACTCGCGGTCACCTGGACGGGTTCCGGCGAGGCTGTTCGGGCGAGGGACGAGGACTACGAATGAGTGAGGAAGCGGATGTGAGCGTGACCGACGTCGACATGAACGACGGGGTGGGCCTCGAGCCGGTGCTCCTCGACGACGACGCATTGCGATCCGCGTTGGAGGCAATGCTGCTCGTGATCGACTCGCCCGCCTCGGCGGAACTGCTTGCCGATGCAGTCGGGGATCGCGCCGAGCGAGTCGAGCAGCTGTTGCAGTCGATGGCGGCCGAGCTGACCGAACGCAGTAGCGGAATCGATCTGCGCTACGTCGGTGACGGGTGGCGTTATTACACACGTAGCGAGTACGCGCCCTACGTCGAACGGATGCTTCTCGACGGCGCACGGTCGAAGTTGACTCGCGCCGCTTTGGAAACTTTGGCAGTTGTGGCATACCGTCAACCGTTGACTCGCGCACGAGTCAGCGGTGTTCGTGGCGTCAATGTCGACGGTGTGATGCGAACTCTGCTGGCTCGCGGCCTGATCGCGGAGTCCGGTGTAGACCCGGATTCCAACGGCACTCAGTACGTGACCACCGAGCTCTTTCTGGAGCGACTCGGACTGGCGTCGCTGGCCGACCTGCCCGCATTGGCACCGCTGCTGCCGGGTGTCGACCTGATCGACGAGATCAACGACAGTGTTGAGATGGACAATAGATTTGCCCGGATGCGTAAGAATCCGGCCACAGAGCCCGGCCCGATGCCGGATCTCGAAACCGAAGATTGACAGGACAAGTTAAGTGAATAGACCCGCTCGCCGTGATGGCACACCGGACCGAAGTAAGCGAACAGACCCGAAGCAGGGTGGTTCTCCCAGAGCAGGCGCACCGCGCGCCGGAGGCTCCAGATCCGGCGCACCGCGCGCCGGAGGATCGAAATCGGGCGCACCGAGAACGGGTGGATCCAAGTTCGGCGCGGGCAAGTTCGACGGCCCCCGAACCGATGGACCCCGCTCGGATCGGACCCGCTCCGATCGGACCCGTTCGGACAATCCCCGCTCGGATCGTTCCGAACGTCCGGATCGTCCGAGGTTCGACGGTCCTCGTTCGGACAAGCCGCGTACCGATCGTCCGAGGTTCGACGGTCCGCGGACCGACGGTCCTCGTTCGGACAAGCCGCGCACCGATCGTCCGAGGTTCGATGGACCGCGCACCGATAGGCCACGTACCGACCGACCAAGGACCGACGGACCTCGGACGGGTGCTCCTCGTTCCGGTGCACCGTCGGATCGTGGTTACCAGGGTGACCGTGGTTACCAGGGTGACCGCCCGCAGTCGGGCCGTCCTCAGGCTGACAGGCCCACCGGCCGCCCGAACCGCGCGCCGAGCGACAGGCCCAACCCGGCGGCTGCATCGAACAAGCCCGAGCGCAAGAAGGCCGCTCCGGCCCCGAAGTTGAACAATGCGAAACCTGCGCGCCATCAGAATGCGGAGAACCCGAACCCTCAGGCCCGGTTGCCGTGGGGCGAGGGTGTGCGGTTGCAGAAGGTGCTCGCGAAAGCTGGCGTCGCCTCTCGCCGTGCCGCAGAAGAAATGATCGAGGCTGGACGCGTCGAGGTCGACGGTCGGATCGTCACCGAGCAGGGCATGCGAGTCGACCCGAAGACAGCAGTCGTCCGCGTCGACGGCACTCGCGTCATGATTCAGGAAGAGCTCGTTCATCTCGCGCTGAACAAGCCGCGCGGCTGGCAGTCGACGATGTCCGACGACCTCGGTCGTCCGTGTGTCGGCGACATCGTTGCAGAGCGAATTGCAGCGGGGCAGAGGCTCTTTCACGTCGGCCGTCTCGACGCCGACACCGAGGGTCTGCTGCTGCTGACCAACGACGGCGACCTCGCGCACCGATTGATGCACCCGTCCTACGAGGTGTCGAAGACCTACATGGCGACGGTCTCCGGGATCGTATTGCGCGGTGTCGGTAAGGAATTGAAGGCCGGCGTCGAACTCGAAGACGGTCCGGCAAGGGTCGATTCGTTCTCCATCGTCGATATCGGCGAAGGTTCGACATTGGTGAAAGTTGTTCTGCACGAAGGTCGTAAGCACATCGTGCGGCGTCTGCTCGAAGCCGTGGGACACCCGGTCATTCGTTTGGTGCGCACGGACATCGGTCCGGTTTCGCTCGGTGATCAACGGCCGGGCACGCTTCGCGTGATCGGCCGCGACGAGGTCGGCAAACTGTACGAAGGGGTTGGACTGTGAGCGAGATTCCTTTGATCGTGGCAATGGACGGACCATCGGGCACAGGCAAATCGAGCGTCTCGCGACGGCTTGCTACCCGCCTCGGTGCGAGTTACCTCGACACCGGAGCCATGTATCGCGTTGCGACGCTGCAGGTCCTGCGTTCCGGCGTCGAGCTGACCGACGCAGCCGCCATCGTTGCAGCGGTTGCGGATCTGCCGTTGACCATCGGCACGGATCCCAGCGGTGAGGTTGTGCTGCTCGACGGCGTCGACGTGTCCGACGAGATTCGCGGCGACGCGGTCACAAAGGCGGTCTCGGCAGTGTCGGCGGTCGGTGAGGTGCGTCAGCAGCTCGTCGAGCTGCAGCGCCGGCTTACGGCAAGTGCTGATCGGATCGTCGTCGAAGGTCGTGACATCGGCACCGTTGTGCTGCCGGATGCGGATGTGAAGATCTACCTGACCGCGTCGGCGCAGGCTCGTGCCGAGCGTCGCAACGAGCAGAACGTCGCACAAGGTCGAGGCGACAACTTCGACGCGGTGCTCGCCGACGTCGAGCGTCGCGACAATCTCGACTCCACCCGAGCTGTCTCCCCGCTGCGGCCGGCGGACGATTCCGTGATCGTCGACACCAGTGAATTGGGCATAGAAGCAGTGATCGACAGGTTGTACGACGTTGTGTGTGAGAAGACAGGCGCCCTGAGATGAGTGAAGACGTAGGCGTCGAATACGCCGGAGACGGCATCTGGAACGAAGAAGCGGACTGGGAACTTGCCGATCTCGCCGAAGACGGCGAACTCGATGCTCATATCCCTATGCCTGTGCTTGCGGTCGTCGGCCGCCCGAACGTCGGAAAGTCGACGCTCGTGAATCGCATCATCGGCCGTCGCGAAGCAGTCGTCGAAGATGTTCCCGGTGTGACACGTGACCGTGTTTCCTACGAGGCGAACTGGGCCGGGCGCAAGTTCATGGTTCAGGACACCGGCGGCTGGGAGCCGGATGCGAAGGGGTTGCAGCAGTCCGTTGCGCGTCAGGCCGAGCTTGCTATGTCGACTGCGGACGCGATCCTGCTCGTCGTCGACGCCGTCGTCGGTTCGACAACGACCGACGAGGCCGTGGCACGTGTGCTGCGAAAGTCGAAGACCCCGGTGATTCTGGTCGCCAACAAGGTCGACGATGCGCGTGGCGAGTCGGAGGCCGCGTCGCTGTGGTCGCTCGGACTCGGCGAGCCGCGTGCGGTCAGTGCAACGCACGGCCGCGGTACCGGTGACCTGCTCGACGATATTCTCGCGATCCTGCCGGAGACGCCGCGTGAAGGCGGTACGGGCCTCGGTCCGCGTCGCGTCGCGCTCGTCGGTAAGCCGAACGTCGGCAAGTCGAGCCTGATCAACCGGCTGTCCGGTGACGAGCGGTCTGTCGTGCACGACGTCGCCGGTACCACAGTCGATCCGGTCGACTCGCTTGTCGAACTCGGCGGCAAGACGTGGCGTTTCGTCGATACCGCCGGTCTGCGCAAGCGGGTCAGCCATGCGAGTGGTGCGGAGTTCTACGCGTCGCTGCGGACCAAGTCGGCGATCGATGCCGCCGAGGTCGTCATTCTGCTGATCGATGCGTCCGAGCCGCTCACAGAGCAGGACCTGCGGGTGCTGTCGATGATCGCCGACGCCGGTCGTGCGCTCGTGATCGCGTTCAACAAGTGGGATCTCGTCGACGAGGACCGACGGTTGCAGCTCGACAAGGAGATCGATCGCGAGCTTGCCCGCGTGCCGTGGGCGCAGCGAGTGAACATCTCCGCGAAGACCGGCCGCGCTGTCCAGAAGTTGGTTCCCGCCTTGGAAACTGCGCTCGAATCGTGGGACAAGCGCGTCCCGACGGGCCGACTCAACAACTGGCTCAAGGAAGTCATCGCTGCCACGCCACCACCGTTGCGTGGTGGTCGTCTGCCGCGAGTTATGTTCGCGACGCAGGCCGCGACGCGTCCGCCGACGTTCGTCCTGTTCACCACCGGGTTCCTCGAGGCAGGCTATCGCCGCTTCATCGAGAGGCGGCTGCGTGAAGAGTTCAACTTCGACGGCAGCCCGGTCAGAGTGTCGGTCCGCGTGCGGGAGAAGCGGGATCGGCCGGGCAAACGAGGCTGACGTGGTCGCCGCGGCGAGTGTGGCAACTGCCATACTCGCCGGATGGTGATCGCTACTCCGCTACCCGACAGTCCTGATGGTCTGGTTCCTTTCGAGACGTCGTGGCCGGTCCGATTGGCGGATACGGATTCCGATCAGCGGCTGCGGCTCGATGCCGTCGCGCGGTATCTGCAGGACATCGGGTACGAGCATCTCGAGGTGAGCGACGACGGCGACAACCACCGCGGTTGGGTGGTTCGCCGAACGGTTTTCGATGTGCTGGAACCGTTGGTGTTCGGCGAACGCGCGACGTTGCGGCGCTGGAGTTCTGCGCTGTCGAATCGTTGGTGCAATATGCGCGTCCAGATCGTCGGTGATCGCGGTGGCCGTATCGAAACCGAGGCGTTCCTCATCCACTTCGGCGAAGACTCCGGTCTGCCGACGCGAATGAGCGAGAAGTTCATGGCGCCGATGCTGGCGCACACCACCGAGCACAGACTGCGGTGGAAAGCTGCGCTGACCGAACCGATGCCCGGACCCGACGACGACGATGTGCATGCCATGCATTTCCCGCTGCGCATCACCGACCTCGATTGGCTAGGCCACGTCAACAACGCCGTGCACTTGCACGCGATTGAAGAGTTCCTTGCCGTCGACCCGAGTTTGATGAAGCCGCCGTACCGCGTCGTGATCGAATACGGCAAACCGCTGATGGCGGGGGAGGACGTGCTGGTGCTGGGTCGCCGGGACGGGTCCGCGCTGGACGTCTGGTTCGGCGTCGGCACCGGAATGCGCGCCGTGGCAAGGGTTTCCCCGCTCGAGGCGTAGTTGTACGACCATCCGCCGCGTCATCGGAGCGGCTCGTCGTCCATGAGGTAGTCGCCTGGGTGGTGGTAATAGTTGATTCTCGGTTTTCGTTGGGGATCGACGTGTGCGGGTGGTATCCACAGGATTCGGCCTGCGTGCGAGTGTCCGGGTGGTGCGGTGATGGTGTGCCAGTGCTTGTCGGTGAGCCCGGCGAGTTGGTGGTGGGAGTCGCAGGCGAGGGCGAGTTGGTCGACGTCGGTGTGCCCGTGTTGGGCGGCCCATTCCCTGCAGTGATGGCATTGGCAGAGGTTGGCGGGTCTCCAGCAGCCGGGGAAGGTGCAGCCGCGATCTTTGGCGTAGCAGACGATGCGTTGGTCGCCTGAGGCGATGCGGACGGTGCGGCCGAGATAGATGGGGCGACCGTCGTCGTCGAAGATGGTGAGGTAGTGGTAGGCGTGGCGTGCCATTTTGAGGATGTCGCGCATCGGGAGCACGGTGTCGCCCGCGGTGGTGGCGGTGCCCGTGGCGTCGGTCAGCTCTTTGACGGTCATCGAGGCGACAACAGTGACAGGCAGACCTCGGTGTTGGCCGAGATTGCCGGTGGCGAGGGTAGCGCGGAGGACAGCCTTGAGTGCGTCGTGGTTGCGTTGTCCGGGGTTGCGGCGGTCGCGGGCGGCGGCTGTCTCGGTGGGGTCGGCGTCGACGGCTGATTCGGTGTCGTCGGGGTTGCACATGCCGCGTCTGGCGTATTTGGCGAGGATGGTTTCGAGGTAGGCGCGCAGTTCGGGGTCGATGACGAAGTCGCCTTTTGTCATCAGGTCGGGGCCTTGCTTGCCGAACATGAAGCTGCGTTTGCGGGCGCGGTCAGCGTCGTCGAAGTGTCCGTCGGGGTTGAGGTAGGCGAGGAGGCGTTCGGATACCTTGCGGAGTTGGTCGGGACGCAGTGTGCGGGCTTGGTGAGCGAGCGTGCGTTCGGCGTGTTCGCGGGTGTCGAGGTCGGTGTCGTGGGGGAGTTGGTTGAAGAATTCGCGGATGATCTGGACGTGGGCGTCGCTGATGGCGCCGTCGGCTTGAGCGTCGGCGATCGCCGGGTAGATCGGGTCGAGTTGCTCGCCGGTCAGGGTGATGCGGGGTGCGAGTTGTTCGGCGGTGCGGACGCGGTGACGGGCGTCGGTGGGGGTGATGTGGAGCTGGTCGGCGAGAGTGTCGGCGAGCCGGTTGTCGCCGAGTTCGCCGGGGATCCAGTCGGTGGCGAGTGCGGCGATCAGAGTATGGCCGAGGCTGGGGACCGTGCGGGCGAAGGTTTCGAGGCGATCGAGGGCGGTTATACGTTCGCGTGCGGTGGTCAGGGTGTCGAATCCGTTGTCGCGCAGATTTTTCAGTGCGGTGTCGATAGCGTCGAAGGCAGCATCGACCACGGTGGCGGGGTCGGATGCTGGGTTCGAAAGCATGTGCGAATCGTATCGCGAGGTACCGACACGTTTCGGTCAAAGATGCTGGGTGGCAGACAGTTTCGATGCAGATGTGTCTGGATGTGTTTGTGGTGTTCCTGTTTCCGATGTTGCGACTTCTGGTTAGCTGAAGAAGGGTCTTACCGTGCCTGACCACCGACTGGATAGCGATTGGCTCTAGGCGAGTCGCTTGGGGTAACCTCTTCGAGCGCCCGCAGTTGGGCGCGAACGGGCTGTGGCGCAGTTTGGTAGCGCACTTGACTGGGGGTCAAGTGGTCGCAGGTTCAAATCCTGTCAGCCCGACAAGTAGTTAGGTCTCAGGCGGTTTCGGAGAATTCCGGAGCCGCTTTGTTCGTGCAAAGCGGGTCGAAAAGGCAAGCTGGCGAGAAGGCCCTGTCGTACAACGACTCTGGTGATGCGTGTCCGCCCTCTGCGTATTCTCTGCGAACCCTCTATAGGCGCACTGCACTGTCGGTGCCCCGTGCGACTCTGCGCAGCATGGCAATTTGCAAGGCTTGCGATCTGGAAATGCTCGATTCGGTGGGATGCACGTGGCGGCCCAGTCGACTACGCAATGGGAGGACCAAGTGTCACGACTGTGGTGCGCCGCCGAAAGCACTTCACCACCCGGGCTGTGACGGTGAGCGGTGCCGATGTGGCCACCAAATGCTCATGTGCGGCAGTGGATGCGCATCCGACGAGTGCGAACGTGAAGATGGACACCACTACGTCGACGGGAGCTGCAGGTGGTGTAATCAACCGTTCGGACAGTTGCGTGTCGTAAGCGGCCGGTAATCCCGTACCGCCGCGCTCGCCCCCCGGTAGTCATTGACCCATACGAGGTGACTCGAGACCGATGCGCATAGCGGTGGTGGAGGACGACGACGGCGTCGGGGACGCGCTTGTGGATGCGCTGGCCGAGGTGGGGCATAAACCTGTCCGTATGCGCCGCGGCACCGATGTTCTGCTCGGGCACCACGAGATTGATGTCGTCCTGCTCGATCTCGGATTGCCGGACATGGACGGCCTCGAGGTGTTGCGCAAGCTACGGACCTTGAGTTCGGTTCCGGTGGTGGTGCTGACCGCCCGCGACGACGAGCGCTCGGTGGTCCGGGCACTACACGGCGGCGCGGACGACTACGTCGTCAAACCAGCTCGACTCGGGGAGTTGCACGCGCGACTCCAGGTCGCCGCCCGACGTCGCACTACGACGATCGATTCCACCGCCGACAGACTTGTTCTCGGCGATATCGTCGTCGATCTCGTCGGCCGCAGCGTAGAGGTGAACGGGCGGGGTGCTGCGCTGACGACCAAGGAATTCGAACTGCTGGCTCATCTGGTAACCCGGCGTGGTGAAGCGGTCAGTCGGGAGCAGTTGATGGACGCAATCTGGGGTGACGCATACGTCGCAATTTCGCGGACCCTGGACGTGCACATGACGGCGCTGCGCTCGAAACTCGATCGGCCGGGCACCATTGTGACCATCCGCGGCTTCGGCTACCGCTGGGTTACCTGACGTGCGACGCCGTGTGCTGGTGGTGCTCATGATCTACTCCACCATTGTCGTGCTTGCGCTGTCGGTGCCCTTGGCGGTTCTCGTCGGACGGGAACGAGTGCAGCGTTTCAGCGAAAACCGTGCCGCTGCAGCAACGTTCTTCGCCGAGTTGAGTTCGCGTGAGGGCGAATCCGGCATACCTCGGATCCGAGAGTCCGTGCAGCGTTACAACAGCCTGTACGACGAAGGGATAGCGATCGTCGACCGAACGGGGGCTGTCCGGGCTTCGGCGGGCCTGGACGTCGAGCGAGCTGACGTGCGGCAGGCCATCGCAGGGGCTTTGCGTAACCAACGTGGTTCCGTCCCATCGGGTTTGACGCCGTGGTCGCAGCCCTCGGTATTGGTTGCAGCACCGGTCGGCGGTGGAACGCAAGTCGACGGCGCCGTGGTGATTGCCGCGTCGACCGGTCCTGCACGCAGGGACGTCGCGGTGGCCTGGATGGTCATTGCTGGCGGTGCCCTGCTGATTCTCGTCACCGTTGCGTTGATCGCCGCGGCGTTGTCGCGCTGGGTGGTTCGTCCGCTGACTGCACTGTCGTCGCGTGTCCATACGTTCGGGGACAAATTCCACGACCAGGTGCCGATCGAGGAGTCTCGAAGTCCCGAGCCGCCCGCTTACGACGGGCCGCCCGAGGTTCGAGAACTGTCCGGCGCATTCGACGCCATGGCAAAAGACGTCGAGACGGCAACGACCGCGCAGCGACGGCTGGTGGCCGACACGGCCCACGCTCTCCGTAACCCGCTGGCTGCGTTGAGGATTCGGCTCGACATCCTAGGGATGCGGGTGCCGGAGTCGGCAGCTCCGGCGCATTCGAAGACGACTCTGGAGGTCGATCGGCTGACGACCATCGTCGAAGACCTGCTAGTCCTGGCCGCTGCCGAGACACCTGCCCACACTCAGTCCGCCGGATGCGACGTGGGCGCTGCGGTAGCAGAGCGAGTCGAATTCTGGTCGAGTGCAATGACGGTGGCAGGCATAACCCCGAAGATCGTCGGGTCCGATGAAACCCACCTCGCTGCACTTCCGCACGACGACCTGACCCGAATTCTCGACGCGCTCCTGAGCAACGCGACCAAGTACGCCGGTGCCGGTGCCAACGTCGAGATCGGTCACCGAGCACTCGAACATCAGGTTGTGATCTTCGTGTCCGATACCGGATCCGGCGTACCCGCCGAGGAGCTGCCGAACATCATCGACCGGTTCTATCGGGGCTCGAGCGCCCAGGGCACAGGTACCGGTCTCGGTCTGTCCATCGTCCACGCGCTGACAGAGCGGGCAGGCGGAAGTCTCCAGGTCAGTGGGCTGCGACCATCAGGACTACGGATCGAACTCACGCTGCCGAGGGCCGACGCGCTTTCCTAAGGGAGTGTTAGGAAATCCGGGACAGCTTGGTTCTGAGGTGTGCTTGCGGTCACAGTGGGAGGACTTCGGTTGCCGCACACGTTCCGGCAACCCGCATCAGCCCCCTGTGGAAGGACTCCCCATGGCCAACGAGGCCACCTCGACAGCCGAATCGCCGCGATCCACGCAGACTGTCTCCTCGCCCGCTGCGACTCGTCGCGCAGTTCTCAACACGCTGCGAGGGTCGTCGGGCAACCTTGTCGAGTGGTATGACGTCTACGTCTACACCGTCTTCGCAACGTACTTCGAGAACCAGTTCTTCGACTCGGCGGAGAAGAATTCGACGGTCTACGTCTACGCCATCTTCGCCGTCACCTTCCTGATGCGGCCGGTCGGATCGTGGTTCTTCGGCCGCTACGCCGATCGCAACGGGCGCCGTGCAGCGCTGACCTTCAGTGTCTCCCTGATGGCCGCGTGTTCACTGGTCATCGCCTTGACTCCAGGACGGGAGAGCATCGGCGTATGGGCGGCGGTGATCCTCGTCCTGAGTCGTCTGGTCCAGGGCTTCGCGACCGGTGGTGAATACGGCGCATCGGCGACCTACATGTCCGAGGCCGCCACCCGCGAGCGTCGTGGCTTCTTCTCGTCGTTCCAGTACGTCACTCTGATCGGCGGGCATGTTCTCGCACAGGTGACCCTGCTGCTGATGCAGGTATTCCTCGACCGTGGGCAGATCGAGGAATTCGGTTGGCGCATAGCCTTCTTCATCGGTGGCGTCGCGGCGGTAGTGGTGTTCTGGCTACGCCGGAGCATGGACGAATCGCTGACGAAGGATCAACTCGACGCCGTGCGCAGCGGAGCCGACCAAGCCTCCGGTTCGATGAAAGAACTCATCGGCAACCATTGGCGAGCGCTGCTGATCTGCTTCATGGTGACTGCCGGTGGCACCATCGCGTTCTACACCTACAGTGTCAACGCGCCCTCGATGATCAGGACCGCGTACGAGGACCGGGGAATGACCGGCACCTGGATCAACCTCTTCGGTCTGATCTTCCTCATGTTGCTGCAGCCCATCGGAGGACTGATCAGCGACAAGGTGGGTCGCAAGCCGCTCCTTCTCTTCTTCGGAATCGGCGGCGTGCTCTACACGTACGTGCTCATCACCTACCTCCCGACGGCGACCTCGGTGGTCCAGTCCCTCGCGCTGGTATGCGTCGGCTACGTGATCCTGACCGGTTACACCTCGATCAATGCGATCGTGAAGGCCGAGTTGTTCCCCTCGCACGTCCGTGCGCTCGGTGTCGGTCTCGGCTATGCGCTCGCTAACTCTGCGTTCGGTGGTACAGCGCCGCTGATCTACCAGGCGGCGAAGAACGGTGGCCATGTTTCGTGGTTCATCTTCTACGTGACGGTCGTGATCGGGATATCTCTGATGGTCTATATCTTCGTTCTACGCAACAAGGCAGAGACCGTCCTAGACCGCGAGCAGGGCCGAGCGTTTCAGTAAGACTCCAGGCTTACAGTTACTGACATGACCAAGCCCGCAGCATTGCTCTCCAGGAGAGCGACGCTGCGGGCTTGTTTGTTGACACTCGGGGTCACTGCGGTGGGTTCCTGTGCCCGGGATCCGGCACCGCAACTGCGTTTCGCAGCAGGCGAGGTAGGCGGCTTCTTTTGGGAGTTTGCTGGCCTACTCGCCGGCGCCGCCGCGAAAACCGATGCAGCGGATATTATTCCGCTCACGACCGCTGGTTCTATCGACAATCTCCAAGCATTGGATTCCGGGCGAGCTGATCTGGCGATGACGCTCATCGATGCCGCATACAGCCACCGGAGTCCGAATCTGGCGGCGGTCGGGTGCGTGTACGAGAATTACTTCCAGGTCGCCGTGCGTGCGGACTCGGCCATCGAGTCAGTCGCGGATCTGCGTGGCGTGCGCGTCAGTATCGGTGCGCCTGGGTCCGGTGCGACCGTGGTGTCGCAACGAATCTTCGACGCAGCCGGTTTGGGGGATCCCGGTGCCGTGCAGCAGGTGCAGTTGTCGATGCGCTCGGCGGCAGAAGCCCTGTCCAACAACGAGGTCGACGCCGTGATGTGGGCGGGCGGGCTACCGACCCCGGCGTTCGCCGATGCTCGTACCGCCATCCGCTTGCTCGATCTGGGCGCCGTCGTGGCGAACCTGCGGAGTTCGTTCGGCACCGCCTACGAGTCGGTGCCGATTCCTGCGGACGTGTACGGCAAACACTCGAAGGTGACAACAGTAGGAATTCCGAACCTGATGTTGGCACACCCCGCGGTGCCGGACAGCGTTGTCGGGGCACTGGTAGGCCTGCTTCTCGACCAGTCTTCTGCTCTCGTTCCCGGGCAGGCGATCGGGAGCCAATTTCTCGACGCCCGATCACTCGTCATGACCGGCAGTGTCCCCCTGCACCCGGGGGCGGAACGGGAATACCGCAGACGCCACGGCTGATCCGACATGCTGTAACCGACCGCACGGCTGCGCGGGTTTTCGCAGGTCACAGTAGTCCACTGCGTACCAGAACTCGCAGGTTCGAACGCTGTCAGCGCGACAAGGCTTCGGTGGTTTTCACCGTCCCATTACGCCGTACTGCAACGATGTGCTAATTCACGATGGCGCCTGCAACGGCTGCGAAACGTGTCCCGACTCGACGGTGCGTTTCGGGACCCGGGTGAAGTCCGTCGGGCAGTGGAAATTCCGCGAAGTCGGCCTCTCCGTACAGGTTCAGCCCATCGAGATAGTGGATGTTCGGGTCATCGGCGGCACGCTCGCGAACTATCAGTGCCAATGCGTCGCGTATGACAGTCAGAGTCAATTTTCCGGGCTCCGGTTCTCCAGTCGCGATGAAGCGGACATCGCCGGCAGCGAACGCGCCCGGATCGAAAGCGCCTGGCCCCGGCGTGTTTTCGTGAATCGCGCAGTAGAGTGGCGATACGACTATGACAGGCGTGGTTGGGTGTCCGTCTCGGATCGTGTCGAGAAAACCGTGTACAGCGGGGCCGAAGGCGCGCAGCCGCATCGCATCGGTGTTGACGATGTTGATGCCGATCTCGAGGCTGATCAGATCTGCCGCCGTATCGCGTATGACCCGGGCGACGAAAGGGTCCAACAAAGCGCTTCCGGCGAACCCGAGGTTGACCAATTCGAACCCGATGCCCGACGCCGCAAGCGCCGGGAACGACGAGCTGGGACCCGAACCGTTGGACCCCTGACTTATCGAGCTTCCATAGTGCACCCAGGAGGGCGAAGTGAGGGACTCGGGTTCGATCGCAGCATCGGTCCGCAGCTGCAACAACTCGACGTTCTCGTTGTGCGGCAACCAAATTCGGACACTCTTCGCCACACCGGCCGAACCGACGGCAAAACTCAGTGTGCTGTGCGTGCCGGCCCGAATCTCTTCGGCTCCGGTCGCCACGTCGACCATGATCGTATTGCCACCGACAGCGACGGCCTGTTCCACGAACTCACCGTCCACACACAGGTCGTATGCCCCGTCCGGCCGGGGCGGTAGGCCGCGATAGACACGTTTGGTCGGAAGTACGTCGAGTTCGATATGGGCGGCTGTCGTGCGGAACGCCAACCGAACGCCCGAGGGGTGCGCCTCCGCCGTAGCGAACTGTTTGTCGGGAAGTCGAGCGCGTGCCCAGGAGGGGAGGCGGTGCGGCACCAGACCACGAGCGGTGCGCTCGAAGTCGAGAGCTCCACGAACGAGATTCGGTGTGATCGGTGTGAGTGTCTCGCTCATATTCGAACCCTACGTCGTTCGGCAGTTCGTCAGACGTGCAGTGACATTCGTCGGATTTGCCGCGATACGACCGACTGACCACAGCGGTCAATGAAACAACTTAGGTTCGTGGGGTACCCCTTCTCGACTTTGCGCTGCGTCATGTTCGGCGACCCGGCAAGCAGCGCCAGCCGGTCGAGGGCGTCCATGAGTTCGAGGACGGCAGGTTCAGCACACACTCGCGTTCGCACAGCAGGTTGCGTGTGGTTTGCGATCCGCTGTCATGCCGAGCATGCACTGATCACCGAGCCGCCATGCCGACGACATCGGCGCGAGGTGCGCCGTTCCGTCTGGACTGCGTGTCCTGATCAGCACGACCGGCCTGCCGAAGTATGTTTCGATCGGCCTGGCCCGGCGAGGGCAATGCTGACGGAAACGGACGCGAGGCTGTCATAACCGTGGTCGTGCGTACGTTGGCCCACGCCCGCGCGCTGTGCGGATGAACCATTGACGCCTCGTGCTGAGCCGGCCTAGCGCGAGGCCTCAGCCTCTGCGCGTGGTCAGTGTTGGGTGAACGATCGGATGTTGCCGCTACGCCCTTCGTGTCCATCAGGTGGGCAAAGTGGCCGTGTCCTGGCAACACGGCCTCGGTGGAATCGGGGAGGGTCGACTTCAAGAACGCCGATGCGCCGACCAACTGATTCGGACTCGCGTCCGTGGCTCGATCGGCGTGACGGTGGATGGTGCGCCTGCGCGTCCCCCGCGATGGTTGTGACAGACCAGTCGATTCAGCATTCCCTGAATACAGAAGTGCCTGTACTATTAGGCCATGTCGACAGTGGTGCACAGTGACGCATTGAGCCGCTTCGGTTATGCACTCTCGGACCGGACCCGCACTCAGATCCTGCTCCGCCTTCGCGAAGGTGCGAGCTATCCATCGGAGCTTGCCGACACGATCGGAGTGACACGCCAGATCCTCTCGAATCATCTTGCCTGTCTGCGCGGTTGCGGCCTTGTTGTCGCCGTCCCCGAAGGGCGTCGTGCCCGCTACGAACTGGCTGATCCCCGCATCGGGCAGGCGCTCGACGACTTGGTAGGCCTGGTTCTCGCGGTCGACCCTGCATGCTGCCCAAATTCCGAGGCCGAAGGCTGCTGCTGATGGCCGAGTCTCATGTATCCCTCGGATTGCCCACCGCTGATCGGGGTGCGGAGCGACGAAAAGTGTTGTCACGCAGGATCCGATGGTTCGTCGCGGCGACGATCAGTTACAACGTCGTCGAGGCTGCGATCGCGCTCACCGAAGGGGCCCGGGTTTCCTCGACTGCGCTCATCGGGTTCGGTCTGGACTCCGTGATCGAAGTGGCCTCCGCCGCCGCGGTCGCGTGGCAGTTCGCCGGCCGCGACCCCGAAACTCGCGAGAAGACCGCGCTACGGATCATCGCGTTCTCCTTCTTCGCGCTCGCCGCCTATGTCACCGTCGATGCGCTGAGGTCCCTGTTGGGGGTAGGCGACGTTCGGCACTCCTCGGTCGGAATCGGTTTGGCCGCAGCCAGTCTCGCGATCATGCCCGTCCTGTCCTACGCGCAACGGCGAGCGGGACGCGAGCTCGGGTCGCTGTCGGCGGTCGCCGACTCCAAACAAACCCTGCTCTGCACCTACCTGTCTGCGGTCCTGCTGGTGGGATTGCTGCTGAACAGCCTGTTCGGCTGGTCATGGGCCGATCCGCTCGCAGCCCTCGTCATCGCCGGCATCGCGGTCAGGGAGGGCATCAACGCCTGGAGGGGCGATACCTGCTGCCCCGCAACGGCATCGAACCCAATCGACGCCGAGCAGAGACACACCTGCGACTGCTGTCAGCAGCCGACAGAGGAAGGATGACCATGCCAAATATCAGCCCACAGGCGCGCGCTCTCTACAACGAGGAAATGGCCGCCGCCCGTTCGTGCCCCGACGCTGACGCGCGATGGGTGCATCTCGAACGCGCGCACATCGTTTCTCAGCCACACCCATGGCTGCACACCCGAAACCACGTCGCAATGCTCGCGCTTGCTGTTCGGCAGCACGACCGGCGGGAAGCCCTCGGCCAAGTCGTCCGCATCATCGTCGCCGCCCCGGGATCGCTGAGCGGTCGTTACCCCGAAGGCAACACCGGCCGCACCGCAGTCGGCCTCACGACGCCGATGCGGGTACCCGCCGATCTCGCAGCGGCGCTGACAGCGCCGAATTGAGAACTCTGCCAGCTACCACCGATCAAATGTGCCGCCCACCAGTCACTTCTGCGACGGTGCCGGTCATGTACGAGGATAGATCGGAGGCGTAGAAGAGGGCGACCGACGCGACTTCTTCCGGCTCGCCCGCGCGCTGCATGGGGATCTCCGCCATCTTCTGGTCCCATGCTGTTTCCGGCATCGCGGCGGTCATCGCGGTGCGAATCAGTCCGGGCTGGATGACATTCACTCGAACGCCGAGATGCGCGACCTCCTTTGCGGCCGCTTTGGACAGGCCGACGATGCCGGCTTTTGCTGCGGAATAGTTGGTCTGGCCGATGAAGCCGACCTTGCCCGATATCGACGACATGTTGATGATCGATCCGCCGCCGTTGTCGCGCATGATGCCGGCGGCCAAACGGGTTCCGTTCCAGCAGCCGCGTAGATGAACTTGGACAACCTGATCGAACTGATCCTCTGTCATCTTCCGCATCGTCGCGTCGCGGGTGATGCCTGCGTTGTTGACCATGATGTCGAGTGAGCCGAAGGCCTCGACCGCAGCCTCGAGCAGCCGGGCTACATCCT
Source organism: Antrihabitans stalagmiti (assembly GCF_016482825.1). Classification (GTDB taxonomy): domain Bacteria; phylum Actinomycetota; class Actinomycetes; order Mycobacteriales; family Mycobacteriaceae; genus Antrihabitans; species Antrihabitans stalagmiti. The sequence continues at coordinate 30,029 of NZ_JAEMNV010000015.1, forward strand.
CGGAATCGGTTACGTTGCAGCCGATTCCGATCGCCTCGTTCGGCAAGCCGGCGGCTGCTTCCTTTGCTTTCGTTTCATCGAGATCGCCGATGGCGATGCGGGCGCCGTGTTCGGCGAAGGTGCGCGCGATCGCCAGCCCGATTCCCTGCGCGCCGCCGGTGATGACAGCTGTACGTCCTGTGAGCATTGGGTTCCTATCGTTCATCGGGTGGGTGCGGGCTGGAACATCTCGGCCTGGAATGCGATTCCTTGCGCGACGATGTCGTCGACGGCTGCGGCGTCGAGTCCGGACTCGTGCAACAGCGCGGTCGTGTGCTGACCGAGCGCTGGGACGTTGCCCATGGCGGACTCGACGTCGTCGAACGTGATCGGTGGCAGCAGCGCGTCGACCTGAGCGTGCTCGGTCTCGATTCTGCGCCAACGGTTTCGCGCCTGCAGCTGTGGATGATCGACGACCCGATCGAGTTGTTTGATCTGGGCCGCAGGTACGCCCGCCGAGGCGAGGCGGGCGTCGAGTTCTGCCGTAGTCAACTGTGAGGTCTGTTCGGCCACAAGCGCATCGCATTCCTTGCGGTGTTGGACGCGCTGCATGTTCGTTGCGAATCGAGGGTCGTCGGCCAATTCGGGAACGCTGAACACCGAACCGACGAGCGCTCGCCAGCCCGTGTCGTTCTGAACTCCGATCAGCATCTGGCCGTCTCGGGTCGGAAATGCGTCGTACGGGGCAATCGAGCTGTGGCTCAATCCCATTCGCGGAGGTTGCGCACCGGTGTGCATCTGCGTGTACATCGCGTGTCCCATCCACTCGATGGTCGCGTCGAGCATCGACACGTCGACCGTGGCACCTACACCAGTGCGCCAACGCCGCAGCAAAGCGGCGAGAACTGCTTGAGCGCAGTACATTCCGGACGCGATATCGGCTGTCGGGATGCCGGTCTTGACGGCCGTCTCCGGGGTTCCGGTGATCGACACGAGGCCGGCCTCGGCTTGAACGAGCATGTCGTAGGCCTTGCGCTGCTCCATGGGTCCACCAGTGCCGTAACCGGATAGGTTCACGACGACCAGTTCGGGACGGCTTGCGCGAAGTGCAGCGGCGCCGAGCCCCAGCCGTTCTGCCGCTCCGGGCGCAAGATTCTGCAGAAAGACATCAGCCTTGTCGACCAGGCGCCGGACGACCGCGCGACCCTCGTCGGACTTCAGATCGATTGCAATGGATTCTTTTCCGCGGTTCAACCAAACGAAGTGTGCACCGGTGCCGTGCACCACGTGGTCGTAGTCGCGTGCGAAGTCGCCGCCCTCGACGCGTTCCACCTTGATCACCCGCGCACCGAGATCGGCAAGATTGCGGGTGGCAAGAGGAGCGGCGACGGCCTGCTCGATCGCAACGACGGTGACGCCCTCGAGCGGCAGGATCATGACGTCTTCTTCTGCTCTGCGCGGACGAGTCCGCCGCCGATGATCAGGCGTTGAATCTCGCTGGTGCCTTCGTAGAGTCGCAGCAGACGGACGTCGCGGTAGATTCGTTCGACCGGAACCTCGCGCATATAGCCTGTGCCGCCGTGGATCTGGACGGCGAGGTCGGCAACTTTGCCCACCATTTCGGTGCAGAACAGTTTGGCCGCAGATGGCGCAATACGCCGGTCGGTGTTGTCGACCCAGGATCGTGCAGCCTCACGGGCCAACGCGCGTCCGGCCATCACGCCGGTTTGTTGATCGGCGAGCATCGCCTGGACGAGTTGAAATTCGCCGATGGCGGTGCCGCCTTGCGTCGAAGTAGTTGCATAGGCAAGGGATTCGTCCAGTGCACGTTGCGCCTGACCGACAGACAAGGCGGCGATGTGAATACGACCACGAGCCAACGACGTCATCGCGGCGCGGTAGCCGACATCGCCGGAACCGCCGACAAGGGCCTCCGGACCCACGCGAACGCCGGCGAACGTGACGTCGGCGGTACGTGATCCTTCCTGGCCCATCTTGGCGTCTTTCGGTCCGACGTCGATGCCGGGAAGGTCGGCTGGAACGAGAAAGACGGCAATCCCGTTGCCCTGAGCGGGTTTCGGGTCGGTGCGCGCGAAGACGACGAACAGGTGTGCGTTGGTGGCATTGGTGATGAAGCGTTTGCTCCCGTCGATGATCCACCCGTCACCGTCGGCCTTGGCCGTGGTGCGCAAACCAGCAGGGTTGGAACCCGCGCCGGGTTCGGTCAGCGCGAACGATGCGACGACCTCACCGGAGGCGATGCGAGGAAGCCACTGCGCCTTCTGTTCGTCCGTGCCGAAGCCGACGAGGACCTGACCGGCGATGCCGTTGTTGGTGCCGAACATCGACCGCAACGCCAGCGAGGTGTATCCGAGTTCCATAGCCAGCTCGACGTCCTGGACCAGGTCGAGGCCTAGCCCGCCCCACTCTTGCGGGATTGCGTAGCCGAAGAGTCCCATGTCGGCAGCCTGCTTGCGAAGGTCGGCCGGAATAGCGTCGTCGGCCATGATCTCGAGTTCGCGGGGGACGACACGAGTCCTGACGAATTGGCTGACCTGCTTGAGCACCTCGGCAAAAACGTCCTCGGGTACCTCGGGGTTGTGGTTTGGCATGACTCTCACTATCCGTGTGCGATTAGGATCAGTCCAATACTTAATAAGTAGTTCTGTATTACCTTTTGGGTAATACCGGTGAAATGGAGTCCGTTATGGATGTAGCCCAACTGCGGTCCTTCCTAGCTGTGGCCGAGGAACTTCACTTCGCGCGCGCCGCTGAGCGACTCCACGTTGCGCAACCGCCGCTGAGTCGAACGATCAAACAGATGGAAAAAGAGCTCGGGACGCTGTTGTTCGACCGGAACACGAGGTCGGTGCGTTTGACATCGAGTGGGCAGGCGCTGGTCGGTCCGGCCCAAGAGGTGCTCGATGCGGTGAAGCGAGCCGAAGCGGCGGTCCGATCAGCAGGTGACGGTGATGTGGGCACCGTTCGAATCGCCTTCGCAGGTGTGTCGACGCACCGGCTGGTCGCTCGATTGGCACGGGTGGTCAGATCGCAGCGACCCGGTATTCAGTTGGAACTGTCGAGCCAAAACTTCGCGCAGCCGGCGATGAAGAAGCTCGTCGACGGTGCCACCGATATAGCTCTCGGGCGATGGGACGTCATACCTGCCGATGTGTCGGCCGAGGTGGCGATGCCCGATTCGTTGGTCGTCGCTCTTCCCGACACCCACGAACTCGCGGGTGCTCGTCGGTTGACGATGGCGCAGCTGACCGACGAGGGTTTCGTGTCGCTGCCTCCCCACGAAGGAGCGGTGTTACCCGACCGCCTGCGTAGACTCGCCAACTCGAACGGCTTTGTGCCGCAGGTTGTTCAGATTGCACCGGATACACAGACGGCGTTGGCGCTGGTCAGCGCCGAAGTGGGCGCTCACCTGACCTTGGCGTCGGTCGCACGCAACGTCATCGACTCGCACGTGGTGTTCGTTCCGCTCGATGCGTCGACGTCGGATGTGGACTTGCGGATCGCGTGGCGACGCAACGACAACAATCCGGCATTGAAGGCGGTGCTGGACGAAATGCGTAAGCTCGACGTTGCCGAATTCGACTGATCACAAAGAACTTTCGTCACTTGCGAGGCCCAGCTCGCGAATTCTTCGGTAGAGGGTGGTTCTGCCGATACCGAGCAGGGTGGCGGCTTCGGACTTGTTACCGCCAGCGTTGTCGAGCGCTTTCAGGATCGCGTCCCGCTCCGCTGTCTGCATCAAGGTGAGTCGACGGCTCGTCGGTGCCTGCTGGATGTGTCGCGGCAACTGCCGACGCTCGATCACCGAGCCGTCGGCGGTCCGTACGAGTTCGGTCAATGTCTCGATGAGCTCGGAGATATTGCCCGGCCACGACCACTGCACAAGTGCCTGCAGTGCGGCAGGGGAGAGGGAGTGCTGACCGTCCGGATCGACGCGGTCGAGTATCGATTTCACGAGACCAGGTATTCGTTCACGATTCGACGTCAACGGATGAGTCCGTATGGAGACTCCGATTTCGTCGACCGCCGATCGGACGTCGTCGGCCGCAGTGTCGCTACAGACGGTCAGCAGCAGCACGCTTCGACGCTTGCCCGCGGCCACTGCCGCCCGATGCTCGTGCGCAACCCGTGACAGGTCGCGCGCCTGGATCGCGGCAAGGCCCTCGGCGCGGCGAAGCAGAACGTTCCTTCCATCGGCCAACGCGGCTGTCACTGCGGGCCAGGGGATATCGCCGGCTATCGAGAGATCGATCGACTCGACGTCGGTTGTGTCTTCCCGATTCGAGAATGATTCCAGAACTGTCGTTGCGCGGCCCGACCCCCGTGGTCCCTCGACGACGACAAATGCCGCCGCAGGGGTGGTCTTGCTGGAGTGCGGTTGCGCAACAAAGCTTCTCGGCTCGGCCTGGGCTTCAGGCCGATCGTCGAAGTGCATCACGTAGTGTGCACGCGGACCGTCCAGCACGCGCCGCGCTGTCACGTCGTAGTGCAGTCCGTCGAGTTGTAGCACCGCGCTGCCGGCGGACCAGTCCTGGTCGCTGAGCAACTGCCACAACGCAACGTGGGAGCCGACATCGACGTAGGAAAGCCCGGGGGTATTTGCGAGCAGCGACTCTTCGTCCATGACGAGCGTCGGACGTCGGGAGTTCTTGTACCGCATAAACGACATCGCCAACGCGAGATCCTGCGGCCGCGACGAACTACGCAGACGTTCCTCGATCTGTTGGCCGATCTCGCGGGTGACCGACAGCATGAGGGGATTCGCCATCTCGATCGGACCCCCGAGCGAGATGGATCCGAGCACCAATCCCGTTGGGGTGCAGACCGGCGCGGCAGCGCAGGCGAGACTCGCCAGCGCGTCGCTGTAGTGCTGAGTTCCCTCGATGTAGACCGCACGTTTTTCGACCATCGACGTGCCGAGCCCGTTAGTACCGATCGAGTCCTCGGAATAGTCGAATCCTTCCGCGGCGTGGATTCGATCCAAGCGCCGACTGACACTGCTGTCGCCTGTGCGTCGGGCGACGATGCTTCCTGCTCGGTCGCTGAGGAACAGGGTGATGTCGGTGTCGGTCAGCTGATGCTGCCACCGGTCCAGTACGGGGTCGGCCGCGCGTAGCAGCATCGAATCGGTGTCGGCCTGCTGGAAGCGTTCGCTCAGGGATGTGCTCGCGACACTGTTGCCGATCGACCTGCGCCAGCTGCGCAGGACGAGATCGGGGACGACGCCGGCGGCGTGTGATTCACCGAGTAGACCGACGCGGATGAGTTCTTCGCGTGCTCTGCGCACCAGATCCGACATCGATTTGCCTCCTTCCGCCTCTACTGTGCGCCCGAAACGGTGTCGGAGCCAATACACAATCTGCTTCTTATTCTTACTGTTTCGGTATAAACGCTGTTCAACGCTTTGGCGAACGGTGTTCCACATTGGAACACCCGTCATGCAGTGATCGCTCCCACCATGGTGTCAGACAGTGAACTACCTCACACAGGCTGCAAGGCCGAAGGAGCAAACGCCATGGATGCACAGGTCCACGAACTCGACGCATTGGTCGTCGGAGCCGGCTTCGGCGGCATCTACATGCTGCACAAACTGCGCAACGAGCAAGGACTCGATGCCGTTGCAATAGACAAAGCAGGCGGAGTCGGCGGAACTTGGTACTGGAACAAATACCCGGGTGCGCTCTCGGACTCCGAGAGTTTCGTCTACCAGTACTCGTTCGACCGCGACCTGTACACGGATACGCCGTGGAAGACGAAGTTCGTTCGGCAACCCGAGATCCTGGAATACCTCAACGGCGTGGTCGACCGCTACGAGCTTCGCGACCACATCCAGCTCGAGACGGGCATGGTGTCGGCGGAGTTCGATGAATCCGCGGGTATGTGGACTGTGCGTACCGACCGCGACGTGACCTACCGCAGCCGTTTTCTCGTGACCGGACTCGGTCTGCTTTCGGCGACCAACCTGCCGAAGTTTCCGGGTATGGAGTCTTTCGAGGGCAGCCTCGTACATACCGGAGCATGGCCGGAGGATCTGGACGTCACCGGCAAGCGCATCGGTGTGATCGGCAATGGATCGACCGGCAACCAGGTGATCACCGCGACAGCGCCGATTGTCGGTCATTTGACCTCGTTCCAACGCACCGCGCAGTACAGCGTCCCCGCAGGGAACCGAGTGCTGACGGAGCAGGAGCAGCAGGCGATCAAAGACAATTTCGAAGCCAACTGGGATCAGGTCCGCAACTCGGGGCTCGCGATGGGGTTCGTCGAGAGCACCCTCGAAATGGGGACAGTCTCCGACGCCGAGCGGGAGCGGATATTCGAGGAGGCCTGGAACGAAGGCGGTGGTTTCTGCTTTATGTTCAAGACGTTCGGCGACATCGCGACCAGCGAAGAAGCGAACGAAGAAGCCGCAAAATTCATCCGAAACAAAATTGCGCAGATCGTCACGGACCCGGAAACGGCACGCAAGCTCACTCCGACCGACCTCTACGCGCGCCGCCCGCTGTGCGACTCCGGCTACTACGAAACCTTCAATCGGCCCAACGTGTCGTTGGTGAACGTCAAGGAAAACCCCATCACGAAGGTCGTCGACAAGGGCATCGTCACTGCCGACGGAACCCTGCACGAACTCGATGTTTTGATCTGCGCCACCGGTTTCGACGCTGTCGACGGCAACTACGTGCGCACCGACATTCGCGGCCGGAACGGGCAAACGCTGAAAGAGCATTGGAGTGACGGACCGACGAGCTACCTCGGCGTCGCCACCAGCGGCTTCCCGAACATGTTTATGATCCTCGGTCCGAACGGCCCGTTCACGAACCTCCCACCGTCGATCGAAACTCAGGTCGAGTGGATCAGCGACGCCATCGCCCACGTGCTGGCCGACGGCAAGGAGTGGATCGACGTCAAACCCGACGTCGAACACGAGTGGACCGAGACCTGCATCGACATCGCAAATCAGACTCTGTTTCCCAAGTCGCCCTCGTCGTGGATCTTCGGTGCCAACATCCCAGGCAAGAAGCGGGCGGTCATGTTCTACCTGGGCGGTTTGAAGGAATACCGAACCATCGGCGGAGCAGAAGCGGCAGCGGGATACCAAAGCTTCGCGACCAAAGCCGATGCACTCACGCCGGTCTCCTGATGGCGACGTCTTTCACCGACCATTCAGCAAGGACGAAACGATGACACGCTACGCAACTGTCGACCCGACAACGGGCGAGGTGGTGCGCGAGTTTGCAGAGATGTCGGATGTCGAAGCGGCGCAATCGCTTGTGGACGCGCAGGAGGCGTTCCTGAGCTGGCGTCGCACGGACATCACCCAGCGAGCCGAGCTGTTGTCGCGGGTGGCGGCCCTGCATCGCGAGCACGCAGAATCCCTTGCCGAGTTGATGACCTTGGAGATGGGGAAGCCGATCGCGCAAGCGAGGGGCGAGGTGGAACTGTCCGCGTCGATCTACGAGTACTACGCAACGGTCGGCGTGAACTTTCTTGCCGACGAAGTCCTCGACATCGCTGGGACTGGACGAGCAGTCGTCCGAACTGCGCCCATCGGTCCACTGCTCGGCGTCATGCCGTGGAACTTCCCGTACTACCAAGTTGCCCGATTCGTCGCACCGAATCTGCTGTTGGGCAACACTATTCTGCTCAAACACGCCGGGAACTGCCCGCAGCAAGCACTCAGGATCGAACAGCTGATCGAGGAAGCAGGAGCACCTACCGGCATCTACCAGAATGTGTTTGCTAACAGGGACCAGGTCGCGCAGATGATCACGGGCCCGATCCTGCAAGGCGTCTCACTGACGGGTTCCGAGCGTGCCGGCAGCGAAATCGGCGGACTGGCTGGCAAGCACCTCAAGAAATGTGTGCTCGAGCTTGGCGGGTCCGATCCGCTACTCGTTCTCGCCGGTGCCGATGTCGCACAGGCGGTTTCCGCTGCGGTTCCGGGCAGGTTCGGCAATGCGGGGCAGGCTTGTACTTCTGCCAAGCGACTGATCGTAGAGGCACCGGTGTGGGATCGATTTGTTTCCGGCTTCCTCGAGCAGACAGCGCAGTGGACGGTTGGTGATCCTCGGCGTGACGAGACCAAACTCGGACCGATGTCGTCGATCGATGCTCGCGACGAATTGGCAGCCCAGGTGGACGACGCAATCTCCAAGGGAGCCGTCGTCCACGCGGGCGGCAAGGTCCCCGACGGTCGGGGCGCCTTCTATCCCGCCACAGTTCTTTCCGGCGTGACGCCGGAGATGCGCGCGTACCACGAAGAGTTGTTCGGCCCAGTCGCGGTCCTCTACAAGGTCGACTCCGTCGATCAGGCCGTCGATCTGGCCAACGATTCGCCGTATGGACTCGGTAGCTCGGTGTTCACCACAGACGACACCGTTGCCGACGCGGTCGCGAATCGGCTCGACGTCGGAATGGTCGGCCTGAACACGACTTTGAAAAGCGCACCGGATATGCCCTTCGGTGGTGTCAAGAACTCTGGAATCGGCAGGGAACTCGGTCGATTCGGTCTCGACGAGTTCGCAAACAAGAAGCTCGTCCGAATCGCCTGAGGAGTGACAATGCGTGCAGCGATGTACTACGGAAACAACAAGCTCGACATCGAAGATATCCCCGAACCAACGCCAGGAGAGGGGCAGGTCAAGGTGAAGGTCAGTCGCAACGGTATTTGCGGCACCGACCTACACGAGTTCTACGACGGCCCGATCTTCATCCCGCCGAGTGATCCACACCCCCTCACCGGCAAAGCGATGCCACTCGTCCTCGGACACGAATTCTCCGGTGTTGTAACAGATCTCGGCGCAGGAGTGACAGACATCGACGAAGGCGATCGAGTCACCATCGAGCCGCTGTATCGCTGCGGCGAATGCCGACCGTGCAAGTCCGGACACTACAACCTGTGCACCGTCATCGGCTTCCACGGACTTATGGCCGATGGGGGTATGGCGGAGTACACCGTGGTGCCGCGCAACCAGATTCATGTATTGCCGGATTCGGTCTCGGTCGAAATGGGTGCGCTCGTGGAACCCATGTCGGTTGCCTATCACGCCGCCGTGCTCGGTGCCGTCGGCGACCAGGACAGCGCCTTGATCTTCGGTGCGGGACCGATCGGAATCGGTCTGTGGTTTGCGTTGCGGGGCATGGGATTGACGGAAATCGATGTGGTCGAGCCTTCGCCGACGCGCAGGCAGTCGATCGAAAAACTCGGTGCGCGGACCCTCGATCCGACAAGTCAGGACGTATCGGCACTCATTGCCGATCGCACAAATGGCAACGGAGTTGATGCAGCCTTCGACGCAGCTGGCGTCGCGCCGGCCGTCGAGGCTGCACTCGAGTGCGTGGGGGAGCGTCGGCCACTGATCAGCGTCGCAATCTACGATCGGCCGCTGCCGACACCACTGATCAATCTGGTCCTTCGCGAGCGGCGAATTCAAGGAACGATCTGCTACACGAGCGACGACTATCGCGCCGTCGTCGATCTGATGTCACGCGGGCACTACGACACGACCGGCTGGGTCGACACCATCCCGCTCAGCGGGGTTGTCGAGCAAGGCTTCGAACCGCTGCGGGCCGGACGCAAGATGAAGCTTCTCGTAGATCCGACGCTGTAAATAACTCTGCTACAAACCAATTCGAATACTGGAGATTGTCATGACTGTTGCACATGTTACCGGCGCCGCGCGCGGAATCGGTAAAGCCATCGCTCTTCGCCTCGCGCAGGACGGACATGACGTTGCCGTGTCCGACCTGCCGTCCATGAGCGCCGAACTCGACGTCACCCGTAAGGAAATCGAGACGCACGGGGTCCGTTCCGTTGCCTTGACCGGCGATGTGTCGGACCCGGAATCGGTCCATCGTCTGGTTGCCGACACCGCCGAACATCTCGGTTCGCTCGACGTAATGGTTGCCAACGCCGGCATCGCCCAGACGAAGGCGTTGCTCGATGTGACGCCGGCCGAGTACGACAAGGTGCACGCGGTCAACGGTCGCGGCGTGTTCCTCTGTTACACCGAAGCGGCGCGCCAGATGATCGCACAAGGTAAGGGCGGCAAAATCATTGGCGCCTCCTCGATCGCCGGTCACAAGGGCTTCGGCTTGCTCGGTGTCTACAGCTCGTCGAAGTTCGGTGTACGGGCTCTCACCCAAGCTGCCGCGCAGGAATGGGGCGAGCACGGAATCACGGTGAACGCCTACTGCCCAGGCATAGTCGACACCCACATGTGGGTGGAGGTCGATCGCGACCTCGGTGCGATCAACGACGTCGGAGAGGGCGAGTCGATGAAGGCCATGGCCGCGGGCATCACCCTCGGACGGGTGTCCACCGGTGCAGACGTCGCAAACTTCGTGTCCTTTCTTGCCGGACCTGACTCCGACTACATGACCGGTCAAGCCGTATTGATCGACGGCGGAATGCTTTTCGTCTGAGCCGACAACACACCACCGAAAAGGAGCTTCGGATGTCCACCTCCACACCTACATTCGGCCTTTGGTACGACCTTCGCAATCCCTCGCAGTGGCGTCAGCCGCTCGGCTCGCTGTATCGGGAGTCGGTCGATCAAGTTGCCTGGGCAGAGCAACTCGGATTCGGGTCCGCCTGGGTCAGCGAGCACCATTTCGCCGACGACGACTACGCCTCGTCGCCCCTGACGATCGCAGCGACCATCGGTGCGCGCACCTCGACGATGCGCATCGGCACGAATATCGTGGTTGCCGGGTTGCACGACCCGGTGCGGCTCGCCGAAGACGCCACTGCGTTATCGCTGTTGACCGACAATCGATTCGAGCTCGGAGTTGGTCTCGGCTATCACGCACGCGAATTCGAGGCGTTCGGTCGCAGGGTCAAACAACGTCCGAGCCTGCTCGAAGACAGCATCGCTGTCATCAGGAAAGCGTGGAGCGGCAGCGCCGAACCCTATGAGGGCAAGAGGTTTTCGCTACCTGGATTGCAGGTCACACCGGTTCCGGAACAGGCGCCGCGCCTGTTGATCGGTGCACAGTCGCCAGTAGGGATCGACCGGGCCGCCCGCATGGGCGACGGCGTCATCACACTGTCGAACGATCACTGCCAGGTCTACCTCGATGCCGTCGAACGCCACGGGGGCGATCTCGCCGAAGCGCGGATCTACGCCAGCCAGTGGACCATCGTCGCCGACGATCCGGAGCGGGTGTGGGCGCAGGTGGGCGAACACGCGAGATATCAACTCAACGAGTACATCGCGTGGGGATCCTTCGAAGGGCCCGATCAGCCATCGGAGTTCGGCGACACACAGTCGGTTCTCGATGCCGGCGCCTACCGCCTGATGGATGCGTCGATGGCCGTCGACGAACTCGTTACCCTCGCGACCACCTACCCACAGATTCGTGACTTCCATTACTGGGCGCAGCTACCAGGAGAATCCGTCGACTCCGGTTCCGCGCGAATCCAGTACATCGCCGACCATGTGATTCCGGAGGTGACTCGACGACTCGACGCCAGCAGTCGAGTCGATGCACAACCGACGTCGGTATTTGCCTGATCAGGCGGAATGGTCGTTGCCCATGGCCCTGCCGGCGTAAAGGACGGTCCTATCTGTCGGTCGCGTTCGGGTTCGGTGTACGAAACAGGGAGTCGTGATCTCGCTCCTGGTCCATCCTCTTCTGGAACTCGTCCTGTTGCGCTTTCAGTTCGGCGTCGGTGGCATCCGGGGGAAGAATGGTGCCGGGTGCGCCGAGGCCAGGATCGGCGGCGTCTATCTCGTCGGTGCGTGAGTGCTTGACAGGGAGGAACGGTTCGCTCGAGTTCATGTCTGTGCGGTGCCCGCTTTTCGAGTTTTCTAATCATCCGTTGTGACGACGCAGTTATGAAAACATGCGTGCGACGTATCGACTTTTCCGAGTATTTCACCGTGGCCGGTGGTCGGTTGTGGCAACCTCGGCGGCCGGTGACATCCCGTGCATCGATTGCGCCTCGATTGTGTTGCGCCGGAACCGGAATCGTGCAGGATGCCCCTTGTCTCGAAACAAAACCTACCGCCCGGTACTGAGTGCTTGCGCCAGTGACCGGTACGGAAAATAAACCTATTTACCTGTCTTTCAACGGGTTTCAATTGTCTATCAATTGCGTTAACTTCAGGCGTTCGCGCACGTGAACTAAGACGGCGTGCTTATATCGGTCCATCAGGTCGGGTGGTCAAACGATGAACTAGAACCGGTTCATCTCCTTCACGGAGGTTCCTGATGACGCTCTGCCCGCCCGATTACGCAGGCCCTTGTGACCTTTCGCGGGGTAACCGATTCAAGCTGAAAACGCAGCCGCCACGAGTCGGAGCGATCTGCAACAAACGATGAGTGCTGCGGAGTATCCGGCATGGGAACATCGGGCTCTCCCTGAGAACCTGTTGCCGGGCAAACCATTTCCGTTGTCCGCTGCACAGCACGGGATCTGGCTGGCATACAAGCTCGACCCGGAGATCTCGCTCTCCGTTGCCCAATGTGTCGAAGTGTGTGGCGATCTCGATGTCGCCCTGCTCAATTGGGCCTATGCCACGGCGGGGCGCGAGTTCGAGGCATTCGCCGTCCGAATAATCGACGTCGGCGGTCGCCCACACCAGATCGTCGACCACTCACTCGACGTGTCGGTGGAGCTGATCGACGTGCGGAGCTGTACAGACCCCGTGGCTGCCGCACACGACTGGATGGAACAGGACTACACGGCGCCGCTCGACGTGGTCGGTGATCGGCTGATTCGGTCGGCAGCGCTCTGGACGGGAAATCAGCACTACCTCTGGTACTTCCGTGTCCACCACATTGTCCTGGACGGCTTCGGCGCGATGACGATCTTCGATCGAGTCGCCGAGCTCTACACAGCAGCGGTCCACGAGCGCGAACCCGGACCGGCGGAGGCGACCCCGCTACGCGAACTGGTTGCGATCGACCGGCGCTATCGCACGTCGGCGTCGTTCGACGAAGACCGGGCCTACTGGGTGGAGCAGTTGAGTGATGTCCGTGGGGTCGCCACGTTGGCTACCACCGACGCGCCCGCCGCCACAGGCAACCGGCGCGTGGCCGGCCCGCTGTCCGAACAGGCGACCGCCATTCTGTTGGGTGCCGAGCGGCCTGCAGTGTCGGCGGCCACCGTCATGGCTGCCTTTGCGTGTTATCTGTCGCGAGCAACCGGCCGCGACGAGGTAGTGCTCAACGTGCCGATGTCGGCGCGCGTCACCCCAGAGGAGCGGCGTGCCGGCGGCATGATGGCCGAGGTCGTACCGCTCCGACTTCGGGTCGAGCCCGACGACTCTGTCGAAAAGTTGGTTCGACGGGTACAACTCGCAGTGAAGGGCGTACTGCCACATCAGCGTTTCGGTATCGCCGACCTACGCCACGAGGTCGGCGAACCGGGTACCCAGCGTTTCGGGGGACCGGTCGTGAACGTGATGCTCTACTTCCATTCGTTGCAGCTAGGATCGACGAGCTGCGAAAACCGCATTCTCACTTACGGTCCCGAGCGAGACCTGTCGGTCAATGTGTATCCCGTCGGCAATCCCGCCCGCGTATTCGTCGACCTTCGTGCCAATCCCGACCGGTACGACGAGGCACAACTCGGTGCCCACCAGGAGACTTTCTCGGCTCTGCTCGAGGAACTGCTGCAAGCCGATTCGGCCACGTTGCTCTCTGCGGTGCACACCGAGTCGGCGCGCGCGGGTGAAGAATTGCGGCGTACTGAAGAGCAGCTCGAGTATTGGCGTACAACGTTGTCCGGTGCTCCCGAGGTGCTGGCGTTGCCGTTGGATCGGCCGCGGAACACGGTGCGGTCCACGCGCGGGGGCCGGGTGAACTTCGAGATCGGACCGTCGCTACATCGACGTCTTGTCAGCCTCGGGGACGCTCATCGCGCGAGCCTGTTCATGACGATGCATGCCTCGTTGGCGGTACTGCTCACGAGGTTGTCGGGGCAGGACGACGTCGTCATCGGAACGACGGTTGGACCTCCCGCCGTCGTGACGGGGAGCAACGTGGTCGCCTTGCGGACACCGGTCGAGTTGGGGATGGCGTTCGCAGACTTGCTCGATCGCGTACGCACAGTGGATCTGGATGCGTTCGAGCGTGCAGACGTGCCGTTCGATCGTGTGGTCGACGAGTTGGTTCGTGTGCGATCGTCGGCGCACACGTCGCTGCTTCAGGTTGTCCTCGAGCAAATGGAGTCGCAGCGGTCACTCGGGCTCGAGCCGGTCGACGTCAGCTTCGATCTGCACACGAGGATGGCCGAACGATTCGACCCACAGGGGCGGCCCGCCGGGATATCGGTGGAATTTACCTATGCCACTGACATATTCGACAAGGCGACCGTACGGGGATTCGCCGATCGGTTCGCGCGGACGCTGGCGGCGGTGGCCGCCGACCCCGAAACGAGGGTGGGTGACGTTCAACTACTCAGTTCCGTCGAACGTCGCACGATCGAACGCTGGAACAAGTCGGGCGTCGACACCGGTGCGGCAACGATCACGAGCATGCTCGCCAACCGCGCCGCGCTCGCTCCGAACGCTCCGGCCGTGCACGACGCCGGGTCGACGCTCGCCTACGGGCAGTTGGTCGCTCGCGCGAATCAACTTGCCCGCCATATCATTGCGCAGGGTTGCTGCCCCGACACGCTCGTCGCGGTCGTATTGCCGCGTACCTCCGAGTTGGTCGTCACGCTCACAGCAGTGCTCACATCAGGCGCCGGGTACTTGCCGATCGATGTCACGCACCCGACGGCACGCATCCGTGCCATCCTCGACGACGCACACCCGCTGATCGTCGTTACTACGGCACAGTTCTGCGACGAGCACGACCTCGGTGCCGATCGGCTTGTGCTGCTGGACGATCCGGATACGGTGGCGACCATTACCGGCCTGTCGACGGAACCGGTGAGCGACACAGAGCGGCCGGCACCGTTGCGAGCCGACAACACGGCCTATCTCATCTACACCTCCGGATCGACGGGAGTGCCGAAGGGCGTTCTCGTCTCGCATCGCAGCGTCGTCAATCTGTTGGCCAACACATTCGTCGAATTCGGCTTCGACGAGTCGGATGTGTGGACGATGTTCCACTCGCCCGCATTCGATTTCTCCGTGTGGGAGGTGTGGGGTGCACTGCTCTCCGGCGGCAGCGTTGTCGTCGTCGATCACTTCACTGCGCGCACACCCGTCCAGTTCCTGGACCTGTTGCGGCAGCGGCGTGTCACCGTGCTCAGCCAGACCCCGACGGCGTTCTACCAACTCTCGAACACAGAACTGTCCCGCCCCGCGGGCGCATCGCCACTGTCGTTGCGCTACATCGTCTTCGGCGGGGAGGCGCTGAACCCAGCACTCCTGACGAACTGGTGGGAGCGGCACGGTGACAGGTCGCCCGTACTGGTGAACATGTACGGCATCACCGAAATCTGCGTGCACGCAACGATGCTCCGGATGACAAGCGACACCGCTGGGAGCGCGTCCGCGAGTCCCGTCGGACGAGCGATCCCGAGTCTGCAGTTGCACGTGTTGGATTCGCGGTTGCGGGTGGTGCCTGTGGGTGTGGTCGGTGAGTTGTATGTGTCGGGTCCTGGTGTGGCGCGGGGGTATTGGGGTCGGTCGGGGTTGACGGCGTCGCGGTTTGTTGCG
>NZ_JAEMNV010000016.1 GCF_016482825.1 Antrihabitans stalagmiti
AACCCGGAAGCTAAGCCTGTCAGCGCCGATGGTACTGCACCCGCCAGGGTGTGGGAGAGTAGGACACCGCCGAACATACTTTCCGAAAGGGGACCCAGACAACTGGGTCCCCTTTCGTCATTTCTATACCGAATGCCCCCGATAAAGTCGGGGGCATTCGTCGTCTTAGGCCCTTTGTTTCATGCCTTTGTTCTTGGTGTTTGTTTGCATACATTCGAGGTTGGAATCAACGCTCTGTTGCGGGCTGGCGCACGCCATTCCTTACGCAGACCGATCAATGGCGTCAGCGTAAGCAACGGTGAAACAGGGCGGGTGCTGCCGAAAAGCAAACGCTTAATCGAGCGGTGTAGCGAGCCTCGTTGGTTCGGAACGGCCGCGAAGAGTAACGACGTCTTCTGCCAGTTTCCAATGTGCGGCTTCGGAGTCGTCAGCGGAATCGACGGTGCGCGACGACGCGACAAGTCGACTTGGAACTGTTTTGGCCAGTTCGCACAGCCGTGCGGCTTCGTTCACCGGATCGCCGATGACCGTGTACTCGAAGCGTTGTCTCGCACCGATATTGCCGGCTACCGAGACGCCGTATGCGACTCCCATCGCGGCGTCGCAGTCCGGGACCTCTTCGGGCAGGCGACGACGGATCGCGCGGGCGGCTGCGAGCGCCTGTCCCGCCGGATCGTCGAGTTCCACGGGAGCCCCGAAGATTGCCAGAGCAGCGTCGCCCTCGAACTTGTTGATGATTCCGTCGAATCGATCGACCTCGTCGACGACAACATCGAAGAATCTGTTCAGCAGCGACACCACCTCCTGCGGGGGACTGTTCGCTGCCAACTGCGTCGAACCGATGAGGTCGATGAAGAAGACCGCAACGCTCAGTTCCTCGCCACCCATACGCGGATTGCGACGCAGCGCGGCCTCCGCGACCTCGTGGCCCACGTGCCTACCGAACATTTCACGGATTCGTTCGCGCTCTGCCAGCCCGTCGACCATCCGATTGAAGCCGCTCTGCAGCTCGCCGAGTTCGGTCCCGTCGTACACGACGACGTAGGCATCGGACTCTCCGCGTTCGACCTTGGACATCGTATGGATTACCGACCGAATGGGGTCCACGGTGGCCCGGGCTCCGAGCTTCGTCAGCAGGAGGCCGAACAGCAGAGTCAAGCCGCCTATCGCAACGATGGATACTGCGAGCTGGTTCGTTGTCGTAGCGTGAAAGAAGCTGAAGATCGCGATGATCACCAGCCCGGACACTGGAACCGCGGTACCGAGTACCCAGGTGAGAATTGCTCGACCAGTGACACCGGCGAGACGAATTCGTCGGGGATCGCCGTGTTCCAACGCTCGTGCGGCAAGTGGTCGAAAGGCGAACTCAGCGAGGAGATAGCTGAATGCCCCGACACTGACTCCACCGAATACGGACGTGAAAGCGACCTTGGGGATCGTGGTGACATCGATGATGCCGAGGCCGACGGTGCCGACTATCGCTCCGCCTATCCACATCGCAAGCTGAATGGCCGTCAACCGCCACGGCATCGTGAGCGCTTTGACTTGTTCGCTGCGGGTGGGGGGTCGATCCTCTATGGCCCAGTTGAGCTCGCGAATGCCGATCCGGGTCGTCCAGATCACCCCGACGATGAACGCGAACGCGATGTAGCTCGGCACGATCACGAACGTCACGAGGGCGAATTCGCCGGCCAGGACGTTGGGTCCGGGGATGACTACGGAGACCAGCGCAATGACGATCGCCGATCCGACCAGATTCGTCACCACCAGCAGTCCCGTAACAAGCAGTTGGACTCGAACGCGTTGGATACCGCTGGATTCGGACGGGGATCCGAGCAATGTCGAACCCAATGGGGCAGCAGCCCGCACACGCTGATGACGTTGACGCAACATGGTCGTTCGAGGGTATCGCCAAGCGCTGTTCTAGGGTGGTCGAGTGCGCCTAGTGATTGCCCGCTGCCAAGTCGACTACGTGGGCAGACTGACCGCCCATCTCCCTGCCGCTCGTCGGCTCCTCCTGATCAAGGCTGACGGCTCGGTGAGCATCCACGCCGACGACCGCGCCTACAAGCCGCTGAACTGGATGAGCCCACCCTGCTGGCTTGTCGAAGGCACAACCGACGACGGCGAGCACGCGCTGTGGACCGTGACCAACAAGGCCGGCGAGGAACTGCGGATCCGGCTGTTGGAGATCGAGCACGACTCGTCTCACGAGCTCGGCATCGACCCCGGACTCCAGAAGGATGGCGTCGAGGCGCACCTGCAGGAGTTGCTCGCCGAGCACGTCGAGACGCTCGGCGACGGATACACCCTTGTGCGACGCGAATTTCCGACCGCCATCGGACCCGTCGACCTCCTCTGCCGCGATGCGACCGGTATCAGCGTCGCTGTGGAGATCAAGCGGCGCGGCGAGATCGACGGAGTCGAGCAGTTGACGCGTTATCTGGAACTGCTCAACCGGGATCCGCTGCTCGCGCCTGTCACAGGTGTATTCGCCGCTCAGCAGATCAAGCCGCAGGCGCGAACGCTCGCGACCGATCGCGGTATTCGTTGCCTCACGCTCGATTACGACGTCCTGCGTGGCACAGAGAGCACCGAATTCAAGCTCTTCTAGGCCCGTGCCTCGCATTCTTCGGGACGTGGCCAGAGGTGTTCTTCGGTCGCTCCGCTAGGTAACGCGACCGGAAACTAGACTTCCACCCATGCCGCGTCGTAAGCCGAAACGGCCCCAGCAGGCAGAGCCCGGCTTGCGGGCCGATGTATGGGGGCGCGTCGAGCCGGGTCCGAGCGAGATCGACGAGCGTTACGTCGTGCGAACGGTGCCCGGCGCTCGCGCGACCAAAACCTACCGCTGCCCGGGCTGCGACCACGAGATTCGTCCTGGCACAGCACATGTGGTGGTGTGGCCGGCCGACGAAATCGGTGGCACCGAAGAGCGTCGCCATTGGCACACCGGGTGTTGGTCGGGCAGACGTACCCGCGGCCTGACCAGACGTTGGTCCTAGCTACACACCAACAGCGGTCAGCTACCGACCTTCGCGGCCTCTTTGTCGGCCGAAGGAAGCTCGGCGGTGTCGGCGTCGTCCTCGTCGGAGAGGATGTCTTCCGTAACTGCAGGTGCTGCGGCGGGCTTGCGTTCGGGCGTGCTGTCGAGGAGTTCGCTTTCGCGATTGACCGACGCCAACATCGCAGGCACTGAGTCGAGCTGGCCACGGACGCCGAGCAGCTGGGCGAGCACCCGACCACGCAGAACCCGGAGCTCTTCGGCGAGTTCCTTGGCATGGGCGATCTTGCGCTCGGCCTGCTGTGTCGCCGACTGCAGACGACGCTGCGACTCTTCGGTCGAGTCCTTGAGCCGCTGCGCGGCCTCGGCTTTGCTGGTGCGCTCGAGCTCTTCGACCGCGCGGGTGACCTTGGTCCGGCGATCACGCATGGTGATCTCGAAGTCCTCCTGCACGGACTTGCGCTTGGCGTCGGATTCCGCGGCGAGACGGCTGGCTTCGGCTTGGGCAGCTTCGACGATCTTGGCGGCTTCGGTCCGTGCGCTTGCCATCGTCTGCTCGAATTCGATTTCGAGCGCATTCCTGCGTTCGGCCAACTCGGCGAGCATCGCCTCGTGCTTGCCGCGCAACCTGGCGGCATCTTGATCAGCGATCGAGCGCACCTCGGCGGCGTCGGCCTCTGCGTGTGCCCGTACTTCCGACGCCTCGTCGGACGCCAGACGCAGCATCCGCGAAATGCGATCGCTCATGCCCTCCGCGGTGGTCGGCGGTACGGACAGGCGATCGTTGTCACGACGAAGGTCGTCGATCTCGTCGCGAGCATGCTCCAGCTGATTTGCGAGGTTGCGTGCCTGCGCTGCCGCCGCGTCGCGATCGGTCGCGGTTACACGGAGTTCCGCGTCGAATCTGTCGAAGTAATTTCGAACCTCGTCGCGATCAAATCCCTTGCGCACGATAGTGAAAGGAAGCGTCGCGGCGTGCCGGTCCTGCTCGTTGGCCATGGGTTCAACCTACCCTCTTGCGTCGGAAGTCTCTGTCGACGATATTCGCGCCTAGTGGGCCGCGCCACTCGGTTCGACAAGTTCGATAAGAACGCCGCCTGCGTCCTTCGGATGAATGAAATTGATACGAGAATCGGCTGTGCCGTGCCGTGGTTCGTCGTAGAGCAACCGGACGCCGCGTGCCCGCAGCTCGACAGAAACGGCGTCGATGTCGCGGACCCGATAGGCCAGCTGCTGCAGACCTGGCCCGCTACGAGCGATGAACTTGCCGATCGAGGAATCCTCGGTTAGTGGAGCAAGGAGCTGAACGACAGCACTGCCGGTTGCGGCGCCGGGAACCGACAGCATTGCCTCGTGGACACCTTGGCTCTCGTTCACCTCGCGGTGGGTTTCGACCATGCCAAGGTTCTCCGAGTACCAGGTGACCGCTGCGTCGAGGTCGGGGACTGCGATGCCGACGTGGTCGATCGCGATGACCAGGTCAGGAGAGATCGCACTGATGCTCGGGACAGATTTCGTCATAGTAAAACCGTAGCGCTAACGTGGCAGGAGTTCTCGTCGGGCTGACCGATGGCTGCTGACGCGAACCACTGCCAACTCGATCCGGAGGCCCCCGTGTCCAACTCTGTCATCGTCGCCGGTGCGCGTACGCCGATCGGCCGCCTGCTCGGCGGTTTGAAGGACTTCTCCGGATCACAGCTCGGTGGATTCGCCATCAAGGCTGCGCTCGAGAAGGCAGGCGTCGCCCCCGAGCAGGTCGAGTACGTGATCATGGGCCAGGTCCTCACTGCGGGAGCGGGCCAGATTCCTGCCCGCCAGGCCGCGGTCGATGCCGGTATCCCGATGGACGTCCCCGCGCTGACCGTCAACAAGGTCTGCCTGTCAGGCATCAACGCGATCGGACTCGCTGACCAGCTGATTCGCGCGGGGGAGTTCGACATCGTCGTCGCAGGTGGTCAGGAATCGATGACCAAGGCGCCGCATCTGCTCGAGAAGAGTCGCGAAGGATTCAAGTACGGCGACGTGACGATGCGTGATCACATGGCGTTCGATGGGCTCTATGACATCTTCACCGACCAGGCGATGGGCAATCTGACCGAGTCGCGCAATCAGAGCGAGACGACGCCGATCACTCGGGCAGAGCAGGACGAGTTCGCCGCGGCCTCACATCAGCGTGCGGCCATCGCGTGGAAGAACGGCGTTTTCGACGACGAGGTCGTGCCCGTCTCGGTGCCGCAGCGTAAGGGCGACCCCGTGATCTTCGCCACAGACGAAGGTGTTCGTGGCGACACGACGGCCGAGTCGCTCGGCAAATTGCGGCCGGCCTTCAGCAAGGACGGCACGGTCACAGCGGGCTCCGCGTCGCAGATTTCAGACGGCGCGGCAGCCGTGATCGTGATGAGCAAGGCCAAAGCCGAAGAGCTCGGTTTGACGTGGCTCGCGGAGATCGGTGCGCACGGACAGGTCGCCGGACCCGATTCCACACTGCAGTTGCAGCCCGCTCGGGCGATCGAAAAGGCCTGCGCGCGCGAGGGCATCGCACCGGCTGACCTCGATCTCATCGAAATCAACGAGGCATTCGCGGCTGTCGGTGTCGCATCGGCACGCGAGCTCGGAATCGACACCGAGAAGGTGAACGTCAACGGCGGCGCCATCGCGGTCGGTCACCCGCTCGGCATGTCGGGCGCCAGGATCGCGCTGCATCTCGCGCTGGAGTTGAAGCGTCGCGGTGGCGGCGTCGGTGCCGCGGCACTGTGTGGCGGCGGCGGTCAGGGCGATGCGTTGATCATTCGCGTTCCGAAGGCGTGAGCTTCTCCACTACAAGCCGTCGTAGATCATCGGGCAGAATAGGCGCCATGGGAAACGTGCTCGATCTGTCCACTGTCGCCAAGCGGTTCCGCTTCGTTGCGATCCTCGAGGCCTTCACATGGGCCGGTCTGCTGATCGGGATGGCTTTCAAGTACATCCCGGAAAACGGCAACGAGATCGGTGTGAAGATCTTCGGGCCGATTCACGGCGGTGTGTTCGTGCTGTTCGTCGCTGTCGCGATCTACACGGCGATCAAGTTGTCGTGGTCCTGGCTGACGACGTTGCTCGCGTTGGTATCGAGCATTCCGCCGTTCGGCACACTCGTCTTCGAGTGGTGGGCAGTGCAGTCGAACCAACTGGCCGAGCTTTCCGCTGTCAAGCCTGCCGCACAACCGGCGCTCTCGGAGTCGTGACAAACTGGATCGCGTGACTCGACCAGCTCCTCGTTCAGCTCCCCGTAGACCGGCACCTGCCGTCGCCGCCGCGATGGCCGGTGCCGTCGACCTTTCGGCACTCAAAGAGCGTGCACAAGCGAAACCTGCAACCGGCGCAACCGGTGGGACGCCGACGGCGAACGCCGTTGTCGATGTCTCCGAAGCAAACTTCGAAGCCGAGGTACTGCAGAAATCGTCGGCGGTTCCGGTTGTCGTCGTACTCGCGTCCACACGGAGCGAGCCGAGCATGGCGCTCACAGAGGCGTTCGAACGACTGGTCGCGCAGGACGCAGGCACCTGGATCCTCGCGAGAGTCGACGTCGATACGAACATGCGGATCGCGCAGGCCTTCGGAGTACAGGCGATTCCGACAACTGTCGCAGTTGCACAAGGTCAACCATTGGCGGACTTCCAGGGCGTCCAGTCCGAGGAGCAGTTGCGGGCGTGGATCGACGCAATTCTCAAGGCCGTCGAGGGCAAGCTGACCGGGCCTGTGGGCTCCGCGGAAGAAGCACCCCCCGAGGATCCGCGCTTCGTAGCGGCCGAGGAAGCCCTCGAAGCTGGTGATCTCGCCGGCGCCGAAGCTGCATACGAGGCGATCCTGGCAGCCGAACCAGCCAACGCCGAAGCGAAGACAGCGCTGCGGCACGTGAACTTCATCGGCCGGGCCGAAGTGCTGCCCGACGGCATCATCGCGACCGCCGACGCCGACCCAACCGACATCGACGCAGCCCTTCAAGCCGCCGACGCCGAGTTGTTCGACCAGCGCCCCGAGGACGCGTTCGCGCGCCTCATCGCGACGGTCAAGCGAACCGCGGGCGACGATCGCACAAGGGTCCGCACCCGGTTGCTCGAGCTGTTCGAACTCTTCGATCCCGCCGAGCCGTTCGTCGTTGCCGCACGCCGAAAATTGGCCCTGGCGCTCTATTAGGCCGCTAGCGGCTCGTGAGTCTTTTCGGAGGGCGGGACCTCCGAAAAGACTCACGAGCGGCGTAGCCGCCTACTCTTCGAATTTCAGCCAGATGGCGCTGTTCGCAGGCAAAGCAACGTTTGCCGACGCCGACCTGCCGTGCCAGGGCTCGGGGGCCGCAGTCACCGCTCCGTAGTTGCCCATCCCTGAGCCGCCGTACTCCTTGGCATCGGTATTGAAGATCTCCGACCAGCGCCCCGCGCCGGGAAGTCCGACCCGATATCCGGAGTGCGCGCTGCCCGAGAAGTTGTACAGGCAGGCGACCACCGAACCGTCGGTGCCGTAGCGGAGAAAGCTCAGCACGTTGTTACCGGTGTCGTTGGCATCGATCCACGAGTAGCCGCCGGGTGTGGTGTCGAGCGTCCACAACGCAGGTTGCGCTCGATACACCGCGTTGAGATCGCACACCGCCTTGAAGATCCCGCGGGTGGTGTGACCGGCCTGCGCGTCCTCCCACTGCGCCCAGTCGAGGCCACGCTCCTCGGACCATTCGGCGCGTTGACCGAACTCCTGACCCATGAACAGCAGTTGCTTGCCGGGATGGGACCACATGTAGGCGAGTAGGGCCCTGATGCCCGCGGCCTTCGCGAAATCGTCGCCCGGCATGCGAGTCCACAAAGTGCCCTTGCCGTGCACGACTTCGTCGTGGCTGATCGGGAGTAGATAGTTCTCGCTCCACGCGTACATCAGCGAAAACGTGATCTCGTGGTGGTGGTAGGACCGATGGACCGGATCGTGACCCAGGTAGCCGAGCGTGTCGTGCATCCAGCCCATGTTCCACTTCATGTTGAAGCCCAGACCGCCGACGTTGGTCGAGCGGGTGACGCCGGGCCACGCCGTCGATTCTTCGGCGATGGTCACGACGCCGCGGTGGTGCTTGTGGACCGTCGCGTTCATTTCCTGCAGGAAGGCAACGGCTTCGAGGTTTTCGCGACCGCCGTGCACGTTCGGCGTCCAACCACCCTCCGGTCTCGAGTAGTCGAGGTAGAGCATCGATGCGACGGCGTCGACCCGGAGTCCGTCGATGTGGAACTCGTCGAGCCAGTAGAGGGCATTGGCGACGAGGAAGTTGCGGACCTCACTGCGACCGAAGTCGAATACGTAAGTGCCCCAATCCAATTGCTCGCCGCGAGTGGGGTCGCCGTGTTCGTACAGCGGGCCGCCGTCGAAGCGCGCAAGCGCCCATTCGTCCTTCGGGAAATGGGCGGGAACCCAGTCGACCAGAACGCCGATCCCCGCCCGATGCAGACGGTCGACGAATACTCGGAACTCGTCGGGCGTCCCGAAACGTGCGGTCGGAGCGAAGTAGGACGTGACCTGATAGCCCCACGAACCGCCGAACGGATGCTCGGCTACAGGCAGCAATTCGATATGTGTGAAGCCGCTTTCAAGGACGTACTTCGACAGTTCTTCGGCAAGTTCGAGATAGCCGAGGCCGGGCCGCCACGAGCCGAGATGGCATTCGTAGACGCTCATGGGCGCTGCGCTCGGCTCTATCTCGGCGCGAGCGGCAAGCCATTCGGCATCGGTCCATTCGTACGACGTCGAATCGACGACCGACGCTGTGGCGGGCGGGATCTCGGTTCGGAACGCCATGGGGTCGGCCTTGTCGCGGACGACGCCGTCACTGCCGTGCACCCGGAACTTGTACAGAGCGCCGGGACCGAGGTCGGGGACGAATACTTCCCACACCCCGGCGGTCAGCGACCGCATCGGCGCTGTGTTGCCGCTCCACCCGTCGAATTCGCCGATGACGGTCACGCCGAGAGCATTCGGCGCCCACACTGCGAACGACGTACCGGTGACCTCACCGTCCGGCGTCGTATAGCTCTGGGGGTGTGCGCCGAGGATCTCCCACAGTCGCTCGTGACGACCCTCGCTGAACAGATGCAGATCGAGCTCACCGAGGGTGGGGAGGAAGCGGTACCCGTCGGCACTCACAACTGTGGACCCGCCCGCGTATTCGACGACGAGGCGATAGTCCATGAGGTCGGGCACCGGGACGAAGGCACTGAACAGACCGTTGTCGACGTGGTGCAGCGGGTAGTCGACCTTGCCGATGCGGGCGTGGACCGTCTCGGCGTAGGGACGCAAGGTCCGGATGACAGTGCCTTTCCCGTCCGCATGCGCGCCGAGCACCGAATGCGGGTTGCGGTGCTTTCCTTCCGCCAGCAGCTTCAGGTCTCGCTTGCTCGGAGCGGCGACCTTGGTGCGGCGGTTCGGTGTCATCTGAGTGTTCTCCTGTAGGCCAGTTCTGTTCGGTTCGAGTTGGCGACGAGTGGCAGCGCAAGGATGTGCGCAACCGCACGCCATGGCTCCAGGCGGACGAAATTCGCTTGGCCCCAATCGTATTGCTCCCCGCTCACCTCGTCGGTGACGGTGAATCGATCGTGCCAATCACGTCCGACCGCAGGCATGTCGAGCCAGATGTTGCCCTGTTCGGCGCCGTGCGGATTGAGGTTGACGACAACGAGGACGGCGTCACCGGTGGCGGCGTCGACCTTCGAGTAGGCGATCAGGGCGTCGTTGTCGACGTGATGGAACGCGATGTTGCGAAGCTGCTGCAGTGCCGGGTGTGCGCGTCGGATTTCGTTGAGCCTGGCGATCCACGGTTCGAGCGACTCGCCACGTTCCTTCGCTTCGGAGTACGCACGTGGGCGGAGTTGGTATTTCTCCGAGTCGAGGTATTCCTCGCTACCCGGGCGAACAGCTTGGTGCTCGAACAGTTCGTAACCGGAGTAGACGCCCCAGGTCGGAGCGAGCGTCGCTGCGAGTGCCGCACGAAGCGCGAACATTCCTGGACCGCCGGTTTGCAGACTCTCGTGCAGGATGTCGGGGGTGTTCACGAACAGGTTGGGCCGAGCTTCGTCGGCTTTCGCAGCGATCTCGGTGCCGAATTCGGTGAGCTCCCACTTCGCGATTCGCCACGTGAAGTAGGTGTAGGACTGCGTGAAGCCACGTCGCGCGAGGCCGTAGAGCCGCGCAGGTCGAGTGAACGCTTCGGAAAGGAAGATGATGTCCGGGTCGGTCGCGTGGACCTGGCCGATCAGCCACTCCCAGAAGTCGGCTGGCTTGGTGTGTGGATTGTCCACCCGAAAGATGCGGACCCCCAACGACATCCAATGCCGAACGACGCGGAGCACCTCGGCGTAGATGCCGTGCGGGTCGTTGTCGAAGTTGACCGGGTAGATGTCCTGGTACTTCTTCGGAGGGTTCTCGGCGAAGGCGATCGTTCCGTCGGGCAGCACCGTGAACCACTCGGGATGCTCGGCCGCCCACGGATGGTCGGGCGCGCATTGCAGCGCCAGATCGATGGCGACCTCGAGGTTGTGCGTGCGGGCCGACGCGATGAAGGCGACGAAGTCGGCCTCGGTGCCGAGCAGAGGGTGCACAGCATCGTGGCCGCCCTCGTCGGACCCGATCGCCCATGGCGAGCCGAAATCGTCGGGCCCCGGCGTCAGCGTGTTGTTGGGTCCCTTGCGGTTGATCTTGCCGATCGGGTGGATCGGCGGCAGGTAGACGACGTCGAAGCCCATCGCGGCGATCCTTGGCAGGTCTGTGGTTGCCGTTGCGAACGTGCCGTGGACCGGTTTGCCGTCGTCGTCCCAGCCGCCGGTGGAACGCGGGAAGAACTCGTACCAGGATCCGTAGAGTGCTCGCTTGCGATCGACGTGGACGCTGCGGAGTGGGCCGCGGGTGACGAGTTCGCGCAGGGGATAGAGGCGCAGGAGTTCGCCGGTCTCCGCTGTGAAAGCCGGTGCCACCCGCGCGGGCAATTGACCGTCACTTCGCAACGACGCTGCGACCGCGGTGAGCCTCGGCCGCTCGGACAGTGGTGACTTTTTCGCGGCGCGTTCGAACAGGCGCGCGCCGATCTCGAGTTCGTTGGCGAGATCCGCTGCGTTCTGACCGACGGCGAGCTTCGCTTCGATGCCCGACCGCCACGTGGTGATGGGGTCGCTCCACGCTTCGATGCGGAACGTCCATATGCCTGGGGTAGTCGGGGAAAAGACACCGTTGTAGACATCCGGCTCGAAGTCCGGACTCATCCGAATCGAAACCGCCTTGCTGCCCCCGGGTTCGCGCACCGAAAGGGTTGCGGCGACGGCGTCGTGACCCTCGCGCCACACGACGGCTCGAACCGGAAAGACTTCGCCCACGACAGCCTTGGCGGCTCGCCCGCCCGCAATATCCGGGGCGATGTCGTCGATGGCAATACGACCTGTCACGCGGTAGCTCCGTTCACGGTGGTACGGCTGCGACTAAAACTCAACCGTAGTGGAGTCGAGCGCGCTTTGCCGCACGTCCCCGCCATCGATTCGAGGTTGTCTGTGTCGGGTCGGTGGTTCTTGCTCATCGATACCGACTTCCCGCCCGGAGCGTCGAACAAACTCATTCGCTCCAGCACATGTCCAATCGGGCTGGAGTGGGTAGTCTTCGCGGGGTGAAAGCGTTGCGTCGGTTCACCGTCCGTGCTCATCTGCCAGCGCGCTTGGCCGCGCTCGGCCCTTTGTCGACGAATCTGCGCTGGTCGTGGCATCCGCCGACGCAGGATCTGTTCGCCGAGATCGACCCGAAGCGCTGGGTCGAGGTCGGCCACGATCCTGTCCGAATACTCGGTGACGTCGGTGCCGGGAGGCTCGACTCGCTTGCACGCGACGAGGGCTTCCTTGCCAGGCTCGATGCCGCAGCGGCAGACCTGGACGACTACCTTGCCCGCCCGCACTGGTATCAGAAGCAGGCGCAGGCAGGCACCTCGCTGCCCGGCGGAATCGCTTACTTCTCCATGGAATTCGGAGTAACCGAGGTGTTGCCGAACTACTCGGGTGGACTCGGCATCCTCGCAGGCGACCATCTCAAGGCTGCCTCCGATCTGGGGTTGCCGCTCATCGGTGTCGGTCTGCTCTACCGGTCGGGCTACTTTCGGCAGTCATTGACGGCGGACGGCTGGCAGTCCGAGCACTACCCGGCGCTGGACCCGCAGGGTTTGCCTCTTCGGTTGTTCACCGACGGCGCGGACTCGACGCCGGTGCTGATCCACGTTGCGATGCCAGGCAATCGAGTGCTGCGCGCACGGGTGTGGATCGCGCAGGTCGGGCGAATTCCGTTGCTGCTCCTCGATTCCGACATCGCCGAGAACGATCCGGAAATGCGTGGTGTGACGGACCGGCTCTACGGTGGCGATCAAGATCATCGGATCAAGCAGGAGATCCTCGCGGGCATCGGCGGCGTTCGTGCAGTGCGGGCCTACACCCATTCGCAGGGTCTGCCGGATCCGGATGTGTTCCACATGAACGAAGGCCACGCGGGCTTCCTCGGTGTCGAGCGCATTCGTGAGTTCATCTCCGGTGCCGGACTCGACTTCGACACGGCGTTGGCAGCCGTCCGCTCAGGCACGGTGTTCACAACCCACACTCCTGTGCCTGCCGGAATCGACCGATTCCCTGCGGATCTGGTTCGCCACTACTTCGGCGGCGGCGGCGAGGGTGATTCCGGATTGTTGCCAGGCATCTCGCTGGATCGGATCATCGCACTCGGTCGCGAGGCCGACCCGAGCGTGTTCAACATGGCACACATGGGATTGCGCCTCGCTCAGCGCGCGAACGGCGTTTCCAAATTGCACGGCGAGGTGAGCCGGGACATGTTCGCAGCGCTGTGGCCGGGATTCGATGCCGCAGAGGTCCCGATCGGTTCCATCACCAACGGCGTTCACGCCCCGACCTGGGCGGCGAAGGAATGGCTGCAGAAGGCGCGCGAACTCGTCGGACCCGAACTCGTCGAAGAGGCGAAGGGGTGGGAGCGGCTCTATGACATCGATGCTGCCGAGCTCTGGGAGATGCGAAACCTGTTGCGTAGGAAGCTGACCGACGAGGTCAGCCGCCGCGTGCATGCGTCTTGGTTGGAGCGGGGCGCATCCGAAGCCGAACTCGGTTGGACCGCAAACATTTTCGATCCGAACGTGCTGACAATCGGTTTCGCCCGACGGGTGCCGACCTACAAACGTCTGACGTTGATGCTTCGCGAACCGGAGCGGCTACGCGCGCTGCTGCTCGACCCGGAGCGACCGTTGCAACTCGTCGTTGCCGGTAAATCGCATCCCGCAGACGATGGTGGCAAGGCGCTCATCCAGCAGGTCGTTCGGTTCGCCGACGACGCCGGCGTGCGGCATCGGATCGCGTTCCTTCCCGACTACGACATGTCGATGGCTCGCTTCCTCTACTGGGGGTGCGATGTGTGGCTCAACAACCCACTTCGCCCGCTCGAGGCCTGCGGTACATCGGGTATGAAGTCCGCGCTCAACGGCGGTCTCAACCTCTCCATCCGCGACGGGTGGTGGGACGAGATGTACGACGGTGAGAACGGCTGGGCGATTCCGACCGCAGACGGGGTTCTCGACGAAACCCGTCGTGACGACCTCGAGGCAAGCGCGCTGTACGACCTGCTCGAAAAGTCTGTGCTGCCGAGGTTCTACGACCGCGACTCCGCTGGCATACCTACACGGTGGGTCGAGATGGTCCGACACACGTTGCAGAGCTTGGGACCTCAGGTGCTGGCGTCTCGAATGGTTCGTGACTACGCCGTCGAGTACTACACGCCTGCGGCCGCCGCGTCCCGGAAAGCTGTGGCCGACAACTTCGCAGGCGCGCGCGAACTGGCCGCGTACCGCAGCCGGGTCGAGTCCGCGTGGCCACAGGTCCGCGTCGACCAGGTTGACAGCGCTGGTCTGCCGGACACACCGGTGATCGGTGCAAACCTCTCGCTGCGCGCGAACGTGCAACTAGGTGGACTAGCGCCGACCGACGTCGTCGTCCAGGCCGTGCTCGGCCGGGTGTCGTCCGCGGACGACCTGTCCGAGGTGACGGCGGTGCCGATGAACCACGTCGGATCGGACGGTGGGGGAGAGGTTTTCGAGGTCGAGACTCCCGTTCCACTGTCCGGTGCCGTCGGCTACACGGTTCGGGTACTGCCACACAGCGCCTTGCTCGCAGGTGACGCCGAACTCGGATTGGTTGCGGCGCCGAGCCTTTGACGATCGGCCGACAATCACTTCACACGAACGCGTTTATACCCGTCAACGATCGTCCGACGATCAACGTGTTCATTTCGCGTGTGCCCTCGTAGGAGTAGATCGCCTCGGCGTCGGCGACGAACCGGCCGACGTTGTGCTCCAACAGGATTCCGTTGCCGCCCATAAGCTCGCGGGCCCAGCCGACGGTCTCGCGCATCCGAACCGTGCAGAAAGCCTTGGCAAGTGAGGAATGCCGGTCTTCGGCGAGGCCTTGATCCTGCAGTTGGGACAGCCGTGCAACCATCCCCCAGGACGCCGTGATGTTTCCCTGCATGCGGACCAGAAGATCCTGCACGAGTTGGAAGCTGCCGATAGGCCGACCGAATTGCTCACGGGTGACCGCGTATCGGAGCGCATTCTCGTAGGCACCCCGTGCGCAGCCGAGTGCCATCCAGGCGACGCCTGCCCGCGTCACCCGCAGCACCTCGGCGGTGTCAGCGAAGGAGTTCGCACCCTGTAGCCGATCTGCCTCGTCGACGCGGACATTGTCGAGGGTGATGAGTGCGTTCTGCACGATGCGGAGCGCGATCTTGTGCTGTTGCTTCTCCGCCGTGAACCCTGGCGAGGAGTTCGCGACGACGAATCCCTTGACCTGGTCGTCGGCGACGTCCTTGGCCCAGATGATGGTGAGGTCGCCGAAGGTGGCGTTGCCGATCCACTTCTTCTGGCCGTTGAGGATCCAGGTGTCACCGTCTCGTTCGGCTGTGGTCGTCAAGCCGCGGGACGCACCCGATCCGACGTCGGGTTCGGTGAGGCCGAATGCGCCGATCTTGTCGTAGCGCGCCATCGCGGGTAGAAAGCGTTCGCGTTGTTCGTCGGACCCGCACAGATAGATCGATCCCATCGCCAGACCGCCGTGGACGCCGTTGAACGTCGCGATGGACGGATCGGTGCGCGCGAGTTCCATCGCGATCATCCCGTCGAGAAGGAATGTCGTTCCCCCACAGCCGAACCCCTTGTAGGGAAGTCCGGCGATCGCCAACCGACGCATGCCGGGAACGATCTCGTGTGGGAAAGTTGCTGCTTCCCAATGGGAATTGACGATCGGCGCAACCTCAGCGGTCATGAAGTCGCGGACGGCATGTAGCCGTTCACGCTCGCCGTCGGAGAGCAGTTGTTCGAAGGCGTAGAAGTCGGACGTGTCGATCTCGTTTCTGCTCATGGGCGGTCTCCTGGTGACGAGAGAAATGCAGTGATGACGGGAGCGAGTTCGGTTGCGTTGGTGACGAGGTCGATGTGACCTCCTGGATGTAGATGCAGAGTCGAATGTGGGAGAAGACGGTTCATGATGCGCGCGTTGACGACTGGGATGATGGGATCATCGGCGCCGGCAACGACGAGGGTCTGCTGGCGAATTGCAGGCAGCGCAGGCAGACTGGTCCACACCGCGCCCGCGAGCAATTGGTGGAGATAGCCGATCTTCGACCCGGCGTGCAGTTGCTCCAGAAAGATCTGTGCCACATCGTTGCCGTGGGTGCGGACCGTGCCGCCGTACAGTTCGCCTGCGATGGAAGCCGCGTAGTCCGGATCGCTGAACCGTCGTGGTGTGAGCATCTTCGCCAGCAGGCGAGGGTGGGCCGGAACCATGAGGGCGCCGGTGCCGGTCGCCGCGAGAATCAGCCGACGACACCGTCGTGGATTCTGGAACGCGAACTGTTGCGCAAGCGCGCCGCCCCACGACAGCCCGAGGACGTCGACGACTCCGATGTCGAGTTTTGTCAGCATCCGACCGAGCACCCAGGCCAGGTACGGAAAGCCGTACGGCAGCGCGGACGTCGGCGAGCCCCCCGCACCGGGGACGTCGAATCGAACCACCGTCGTCGACGGGTCCAGCCGATCGACGAGCGGGGAGAGCACCTCGTAACTTGCGCCGATTCCGTTGCACAACACCAGGGGTACCCCGATGCCGCTGCGGATACTCACCCGCAGCCGCTGGCCGCCGACAGCGATGTAGCGTTCCTCGAATCCGGGTGCGGCGGTCATCGATACAGCACCACGACGTCGGCGATGCAGGCCGGGCGGCTACCGCCGTCGATTTCGTATGTCAAACCGAACACTGCCTCGACCCCCGCCGGCTTACGGTGCGCCGACACGACCGTCACGGTCGTGCGCAGCTTCGATCCGACCGGCACAGGCGCCGGGAAGCGGACCTTGTTCAGACCGTAGTTCAGCGCTGCGCTGACATTGTCCACTTCGAGGACCTCCGCGAGAACCTGCGGCGCGAGGGACAGCGTGAGGTAGCCATGCGCGATCGTGCCGCCGAACGGTCCGGTGGCGGCCCGTTCGGGGTCGGTGTGGATCCACTGGTGATCCCCGGTTGCATCGGCGAAACGATTCACCTGGTCCTGGGTTACGTCGTGCCACTCGGTCGTACCGACGGTCTT
This sequence comes from Antrihabitans stalagmiti, assembly GCF_016482825.1. Classification (GTDB taxonomy): domain Bacteria; phylum Actinomycetota; class Actinomycetes; order Mycobacteriales; family Mycobacteriaceae; genus Antrihabitans; species Antrihabitans stalagmiti. The sequence continues at coordinate 16,670 of NZ_JAEMNV010000016.1, forward strand.
CCCGATCAAGTCGACGAGGTCTGCCGGGCTGTCTATGTGGGTTGTCATGTCGTGTCCTGTTCTTCGCTTGTGGTCGGCGGGTCAGTGCTGGTGAACGTAGGTACCGGGGGCGGGGCACACGGGTGGGAACTGGGCTCCGCCGAGCGAGTCGGGTGCGTCGATCTCGGGACCGCTGCGGTCGGCGAGCCAGGCGATGTAGTCGGGCCACCACGAATCCTTGGACTGCTCGGCGGTCGCCAGCCATTCGTCCGGTGTGTCGCCGTGCACCTGGCCTGCGTGGAAGGACGCGCGCGGATTGCCCGGCGGATTGACCAGCGCGGCAATGTGTCCACTGGTCGAGAGGACGAAGCGGTTGTCTTTGCTGCCCAACAGTTTTGCGCTTCGGTAGCAAGCCTGCCACGGCGAGATGTGGTCGGCGACACCGGCAACGACGTAGGTGTTCGCTGTGATCGTCGACAGGTCGATCGGAGTTCCGAGCATGCTGACCGCACCGGGGACGGTGAGCGAATTGTGTAGCCCGCTCAGCACGAGATCGCGATGTAGCGCAGCTGCCATACGTGTGGTGTCCGCGTTCCAGAACAGCACGTCGAAGGCGGCCGGCGATCGACCCTGGACGTAGTTGTTGACCCAGTAACGCCAGACGAGGTCGGTCGGGCGCAGCCAGGCGAACACTTCGGCCATGGCTTTGCCGTCGAGGTAGCCTTTGGCGCGGGACTCGCGGATCGCCAGTTGGGCTGCTCGCTCACTCATTGCGGCAGAGGCGAATCCGGCTCGATTCTGATCGAGCACGGTGACCGCGAGGGTCAGCCCGGCAATGCGGTCTCCCTCGCCGATCGCGGTGAGGCGCGCTGCCGTCATCGCGGCGAGGATGCCGCCCGAGCACGATGCCATCAGGTGCGCGCTCTCGGTTCCCGTGATCGTCCGAACCGCGTCGAGGGCTTCGATGATCGCCGCGCCGTAGGTGTCGAATCCCCAGTCTCTATGTCGCGCTTGGGGGTTGCGCCACGAGATGGTGAAAACCTGCTGGCCCTGCTGCAGAAAGTACTCGATCATGCTGCGCCCTGGAGCTATGTCCATGACGTAGTACTTGTTGATAACCGGCGGGACCATCAGCAGTGGCGTCGCGCGGACCTGCTCAGTCCGAGGTGCGTAGTGGATGAGCTCGAAGACTCGGGTCTGCAGGACGACAGCACCCTTGGTCGTGGCGACCGTCTCGCCGACGGCGAACGCATCCGGTTCGACCATCGCGGGAACCCTTGGCTGCGAGACCATGTCACGAGTGAATGCCTTCAATCCGCGGACTGCGCTGAGCCCACCGGTATCGATCATCGCCTTCCAACCGAGCGGGCTCAGGAGAGGATTGTTCGTCGGCGAAAGTCCTTCGATGATGTTGTCGAGAACGAAGCGCATCTTCTCGGTGTCCCGCCAGTCCAACTGCGCGTCGGCGAAGAGCGCGTCGGCGGTCTCCGCTGTGGCGAGATAGGCCTGCATCGTGCGCCGCAACAGTGGATTCTGTTGCCACGCAGGGTCACTGAACCGTTTGTCCTGCCGCGCGGGGCAGCGGTCGGAACGTCCCGCGACTATCGAACCGAGTTCACGAGCAAGCAGATTGCCGCGCCCTGCAACGGTTTTGGGTTGCCGTGCGAGACTGGCGCCGAGTCGGGTCCACGAGCGGTTCGGCAGCATTCGGCCTGCAATGCCTCGCGTCGAGTTCGTCAGAAGCAGATCGAGTGGTGCCGCCAACTCGTCGGGGGTCCTCGCGGTGCGTTGTTCCAGCTGGATTGTCATGATTTTCACACGCTTTCGATGGTGGGGATGGTGATGTTGCGGCGGAGGATCTTGCCCGTCGGGCCTTTCGGAAGGCTGTCGAGGATCCAGATGTGGCGTGGGTACTTGTAGGCGGCGACACGCGCTTTGACGAACTCACGTAGTTCTGGCGGCTCGACAGTCGCACCGGGCACGAGGGCGACTGCCGCACCGATCTCTTCGCCGAGCGAGTCGTGCGGGAGGCCGACGACTGCGGCCTCGGCGATCGCGGGATGCTCGTAGAGGACTTCCTCGATCTCACGGGGATAGACGTTGAAGCCACCGCGAATGATCAGATCCTTCTTGCGGTCGACGATGTAGAAGTAGCCGTCCTCGTCGATGCGGCCGATGTCTCCGCTCGCGAACCAACCGTCGGCGGACACAGCCGTCGCGGTGACCTCGGGGAGATTCCAGTAGCCCTTCATGACGTTGTGGCCACGAATCATGATTTCGCCTGTCTCACCGTGGGGGACCTCCAGTCCGTCTGCGGCGACGACCCGCATCTCCACGCCGTCGACGGGAGTACCGATCGACCCGGCCTTCCTCGGCCGGCCCGGATGGTTGAACGCTGCAACGGGTGAGGTCTCCGACAGGCCGTAGCCTTCGAGAATGGTTGCGCCGAAGGTCGTTTCGAACTCGGTGAGCACCGCGACGGGAAGCGACGCTCCGCCGGAGACGCAGACCCGCAGCGATTCTGTTGTTGCGGATCGGAATTCGTCGGCAACACTCACCATCGCCGAGTACATGGTCGGTACACCTTCGAAGACGGTGACGTGATCGCGTTCGATCACCTCGAGTGCGGTCCGCGGATCGAACCGCGGGACCAACGTCAGAGTGGCGCCCGCTGCGACGGCGGTGTTCAAGCCGCAGGTCATACCGAACGCGTGAAACAGCGGCAGGCAACCCATGATCACGTCGTCCGGTCCGACCTCGATCAGGGTGCGTGCACACACCTCCTGGTTGCGGTGCAGTCCGCCATGGGTGAGTTCGGCTCCCTTCGGCTTTCCAGTGGTGCCGGAGGTATGCAGGACGACCGCCGTGTCGGAGTCGAGGCGGGCGACCGGCTCCGCTTGCGCTGGCAGGTCGGCAAGCAAGCTCGTGAGACTGGTGTCGTCGAGCGGCCAACACACCGCGTCGGCCGCCGTCGCAGCAGCATTGGCCTCGTCGGCGAATGTCGGCGTCGCGAACAGTGCTGTGGCACCGGTGTTGGCGAGGTAGTACTCGATCTCGCGGGACTTCAGTAGCGGGTTCATCGGAACTGCAACTGCACCTGCGCGCAGGATGCCGTAGAACGCAACCGCGAAAGCCATTGTGTTCGGCAACATCAGGCCGACGCGGTCGCCGGGTTCGATTCCCGCCCGTTCCAGGTAGGTGGCGGCGCGGGCGGACGCCTCGTCGAACTCCGTGTAGGTGAGTTCGGCACGGCCGCAGCGGAGTGCGGTTCGACTGCCGTTATTGCGCGCTGTTGCAACAAGATTGAGGGCTAGATTGGGCAACGTGACCTCCGTCGGCTGGCGAATTTCTGAACTACCTCAATGGTGGTGCCAGCCACGGCGCCGGTCGATGGTGACGGGAACAACGTGAAGCCGGTCAGAATGTGGCCGCTCACATTGGCACTGCGTCGACAGGCCTAAGGTGGGTCCATGGGCACGCCCCCTGATCCGCACATCGCCGAACTCGCCGACGCAATGCTGGCGCGTGCAGAGGAACTCGGCGGTGCGCTTGCCGACGTGATCGTCACCGAACTCGACTTCTATTCCTCGAGCACGGTCGTCACCAAGGACGAGGTGAGGCAGACGTGCATCGCGAACATGAGGTTCGTGTTCGAGTCGCTTGCCGGTGACGTCCAGATCGATGCCTCTGCCGCGGAACGTACCGGCAAGGCCCGTGCTGCGGCAGGGGTCCCGTTGCCTGCGGTCATGGCGGCCTATCGGGTCGGCTTCCGATTCATGTGGGAGCGCACGCTCGAGGAGGCGCGTCGCCGCGGCGACATCGCGACCGACTCAGTTCTCGATGCGATGTCGCACATTCTCGTCGCTCAAGACGTCTTCACTCAGGCGATGACGTCGGCGTACCGAGCGCAGCTGACGATTCAGGTTCTCGACCAGGAGGAGGAGCATTCCGCGCTTGTGGAGGCCCTCCTCTTTCGGCGAATCACCGACGAGCAGAATCTTTGGGAAGCTGCCGACGCGCTGCGAATGCCGATATCAGGTCCGTATGTCGTTGTGGCAGCGCAGGTTCCAGCAATCGGCAAACTCGCGCTTCCGGAGATCGCGAACAGGCTCGACGTCCGCGACATCCGCTCCGCGTGGCGACTACTGCCCGACCTGCAAGTCGGGATCGTGCATGTCCGCCGGCCCGAGGTGCTCGGCATGATGATCGAGGTCTTCGAATCGTTGGCATCGGCGAACGTCGGGATCAGTCCGCAGTTTCTCGATCTTGCCGCAACGAGCGACGCGCTGCGGCTCGCGAGGCTTGCTGTTGGGCACAGCGGGCGGCGTGGCGCATCGAGATCGAAGGTAGCGGTCTTCGACGAATCGCCTCTCGCGTACGCCGCCGTGAGTGCACCGGAGGTGATGGCCAGGATCGGAAAGTCGGTGCTCGGTTCGCTCGACGAGCTTCCAGGTGAAGAGCGCAGGATTCTTGTCGACACGTTCGAGGCGTGGCTCGATGCGGGTGGGTCAGCGAACGAGACAGCCGCGAAGATCTTCTGCCACCCGAACACGGTCCGGCATCGACTGCACCGTATCGAGGAGCGGACAGGTAGGTCGCTGAGTCGGCCGCGTGATATCGCCGAGTTGTGCCTTGCGTTCGAGATCGACCGTCGGTCGCCGTGAGCCTTGACGTCGGTCGAAACGTCTGTCGTCGCGTCAGCCGACGCCGGCGATGACGCTGTCCGCGTAGCGACGCAGGTTGTCGATCTTCACGTTCAGCGGCTCGGTGTCGGGGCCGACGCTGTAGGGGAGCCGGAAGCCGACGATGACGTCTGTGATGCCCTTGTCTTCCAGACGTTTGATCCCGTCGACCGTATAGGCGTCGAGCGAGATCACGTGAAGTTCGAAGGGCCGGTCGAACTTTCGGTCGGACTCCGACCGCAATTCGTCGAGCCTTGCGAGCAGACGATCCAGTTCGGCACCGTCGCTGCCCGCATGCATCCACCCGTCGCCGAGCCGCACGGCCCGACGCAACGCGGCATCGCTGTGACCGCCGACGAGTATCGGTACGGGCTCGGTCGGCGCGGGCGTCATCTTGGTACTTGCGATGTCGTAGAACTCACCGTGATATTCGAAGTAGCCACTTGCGGTCAGGCCGCGAACGATCTCGATGCATTCGTTCATACGCGCGCCACGACGCTCGAACGGAACGCCGAGCAAATCGAAATCTTCCGGCCACGGGCTGATGCCGACGCCGAGCGAGAGTCGGTTGTTGCTGAGCCAGGCAACCGAACCGGCCTGCTTTGCTACCAGCGCAGGTGGCCGGATCGGCAACTTCAAAACGAATGGTGTGAATCGTAATGTGGTTGTCGATGCTGCCAAAGCCGCTGTGAGAACGAAAGTTTCGATGAAGGCCTTGTCGTCAAGGAATTGTCGGCTGCCGTCGGGGGTGTACGGATATGTAGAGTCCGAATGCTCCGGATAGGCAAGGCTGTCCGCGACACACATGCTGGTGTAGCCGGCTTCTTCGGCCGCCTGCGCAAGAGGTATGTAGTACGCCGGATCAGTCAATGCTTCCGCGTAGGTGAATCGCATCTGCTGCTCCTTCGTGCGCTACGTGATGAAGTTCGTGACACCGGTCAGACGTTCCGACAGGGTCCACAGCTTCGCCGCCACGTCTTCGTCCTTCGACTTCTTTGTCGACCCGACCTTGACCGGATGCCCACGCAGATTGCCGAGACCACGTGGGCCGTAGAAGCGACCGCCTTCGGCGTCCGGTGCGGTGGCAGCGAAAAGCCCTGGCAGAGCGCCCATCTCGGCACTCTGGGCGATCAGCCGATTTCCCACCGACATCAGGCGGTCGAAGATCGATTCGGTATGGGCCTGCAGACCGGTCGCGGCGTACCCGGGGTGTGCCGCGACCGAGCGGACCGACGATCCCGCGGCGTCGAGTCGGCGCTGCAATTCGTAGGTGAACATCAGATTGGCGAGCTTCGACTGACCGTAGGCACGCCACCGGTCGTAGCGGCGATGCTCCCAGTTGAGGTCGTCGAGGTCGATCGATCCGTAGGCATGCAGGCCGCTCGACATCGTGACGACCCGATCGCGAATCTTGTCGAACAGCAGTCCCGTCAACGCGAAGTGACCGAGGTGGTTCGTGCCGATCTGCATCTCGAAACCGTCAGCGGTTCGCCGCAACGGCAGGGCCATCACACCGGCATTGTTGATCAACACATCGACACCGTCGACCGAGTTCGCGAAGGCCCGGACGGGATGCGAGGTCGGACAGATCGAGTTGTCGAACGGTCGCGTTGGCGCCGATCTCGGCTGCAACGACGTTCGCCTTCTCGACATTGCGGCACGCGAGGATCACCTGTGCGCCCGCACCGGCAAGGGTCCGCGCGGTGACCTCGCCGAGCCCACTGTTCGCTCCGGTGACGATGAACGTCCGACCCGTTTGGTCGCCGACGTCGGCTGCGGTCCACTGCGTTTCAGGCATGCGCGATGACGCTAGTTGCGCCTGCCCGTGCCGTCAATGAGGGTCGTCAGCCGCAGCGCGGTCCGGGTCCGCCGTCGAGCACGGTGGCAAGGTCGACGGTATCGGCCATCGCCTGGTAGCCCGCCGAATTCGGGTGTATGCCGTCGCCGCTGTCGAACTGCGGATGCAGCTTCGCCGGATTTTGCGGATCACGAAGCGTCGCATCGAAATCGACGACCGAGTCAGCTTCGGACGCTGTGCGAATCCAGTTGTTGATTGCGGTGATCGATGCATAAGCGTCGGGTGGTGCCAGGACGTCGGTCCGTGGCGGAATGGTGCCGAGGTGCACGCGGACGCCACGCGCATGCGCTCGGGTGATCAACTCGGCGAGCCCGGCGGTGATTTGCTCGATGGTGGACGGTGCGTGAAAGGTGCTTGCGAGATCGTTGGTGCCTTCCATCAGGATGACGTCGGTGACGCCGGGCACGGCCAGTGCGTCGCGGTCGAAGCGACTGACTGCGGATGGTCCGTAGCCGAGTGTTGTTTCGAAGCCGGGGGTGGCGTCGCGGGTCACCTGATTGCCGCTGATACCAGCGCTGACGACACCGACCTTCGGATGTGTTGCCGCGACGCGCCGAGCAAGGTAGTCGGGGTAGCGCTGGTTGGCGCCGAAGGTGCCCAGCTGCATCGGCACATTGTGGAAGCCGTCCGTGATCGAATCGCCGAAGGTGACGATCGTGCGGCCCGCAGTGGCCTCCACGTCGACGCGGTTCACGATGGGGAGCAGCGGATACGGCACGGTGAAACGCTGGCCGCCCACATCAGCTGCCGCATTGGAACCCATTGCGAGCCAGCTCATTTGATGAGCGTCGAAATGCTCGGACGTCGCCGCTGCCTGTCCGAGATACATGCTCACGGCGAGTGGCTGGAAGGCGACGGTGTCGAATCGCACAGCGTCGCTGACGATGTCGGCGCCCGGGGGAATCGTGACTGTTCCGCGACCGTCGAAGGTCACGGGCGTGTTGGTGCCGCCGACCAGCTCGGCCGTTCCGTCGACGCTTCGTCCGACGTAGGTGGTCTCGACGGTCAGCGGCTGCGTTCCGAAGCGATTGGTCATGGTGAGTCGGAGTGTCTCACCACCGAGATGGGGTACCACGATTGCGCGGACCGTCGAATTCTGCGGCGGTGTCGAGTTGACGAAACCAGGTGCAGCGCTGAACGACCCGACCCAGTTGCCGTCACATAGTGCCGGCGCCGCCGTTGCAGTCGGTGCGAGAAACGTTGTGGCCGCAGCTACTGCAACAACGGCGAAACGTAGGGTCCTCATCGGCCGAGTGCAGCAAGGACCTGACGAGCCATGTTGGCTTGGCCGGCGGCGTTCGGATGGATCGGTGCCAGCGAGGTCGGACTGGACGGAACGATGCCTTCCAGCCAGCGGACGCCCGGTGCCGCGCAAGCGTCGTGCCCGACCGAGGAAGTTGCGACATCGACGTAGGTCGCGCCGTTGGCTGCTGCCTGTTCTGCCATGACGGCGTTCAGCGCGGTGAGGGTGCGCTGGATGTAGTCGGCATCGCGCGGCCAGACAGGCTGCATGCCGGGGCAACCGCCGGGCTGGAAGCCGGATGGATAGCCGACGAGGACAATCTCCGCCTGCGGTGCACGTGAGCGAATTTGATCGATGACTGTGCCGTAGGTCGGTGCGAACTCCGCGATCCGATCCGCGAATACATCCCGTCCACCTGCGGTGAACCCGTCCGCACACGACCTTCCGTTCGGTTCCGGTAGAGGATTGACACACGTGAAGACCGAATCGGCCAGATCGATGTCGTTGCCGCCGATGGTCACGGTGACGAGCGTGGTGTCGGCGCTGAGGGCGTCGTACTGCGGTGCCGCGGTACCGAGCACGTTGCCAGCCTGCGGGTGAACGAAATCCTCTGCTGTTGCGCTGCCACAGGTGACGTCCCGGAAAGTTGTCGCACCAAGTTCTTTTGCCACAAGTGCTGGGTAGTTGATTGCCGAACGTGCGCAGGTGAGCAATTCGGTCTGTGGCAGGACCACAGAACCCGCAGCGTAGGAATCTCCAAGGGCGACATAGGTTTCGCCGATCGGTGCTGCGTCCGCCCGTGGGGCGGCTTGGATAGCGATCGCGGCAGCCGCTAGCAGCAGACCCGCCGACGTTGCTGCGACATAACGGCCAATGGATCCGGTGCGGGGATTCGACGACGCCACGGTGCTCCTCGGAGATGTTGGGTTGGATCGGTTGCGAACTGGTCATTCGTCCAGTTAAGCTGGGACTGTAATCCACGTCACCGTTGCAAGCAACCCTCGGCGGTGATCGAATGCGGCAATCGAAAGCAGACAGGAAAAATGTCGGACGAGGTCAGAAGGGCAGTCGCGGCAGCATGCCGCACACTCGCGGCCGACGGTCTGGTGCTCGGGACCGCAGGGAACGTAAGTGCGCGGGTCGGGGATGCCCTGGCCATAACTGCAACCGGCGCACGGTTCGAATCGATGACCGATGCTCAGGTCACGATCGTCGGCCTCGACGGCGAGGTGCTCGACGGAGAGTTCGAACCCACCTCGGAACTGGGACTGCACCTCGGGATCTATCGCAACTTCGGCGCAGGCGCCGTCGTGCACACACACGCGACGACGTGTGTTGCGGTGTCGTGCGTCGTGGACGAACTGCCCTGCGTGCACTACCAGATGCTCACCCTCGGCGGCAGTGTGCGCGTAGCGCCGTATGCGACGTTCGGCAGCGCGGAGCTCGCGGCATCGGTAGTCGAAGCGCTGCGAGGTAAGTCGGCCGCACTGCTGGCCAATCACGGTGCCGTCACCTTCGGTGCGGACCTGGTTGCAGCGGTCGAATCGACCAAGCTGCTGGAATGGGCCGCAACGATCTACTGGCGGGCACGGTCGATGGGGGAGGTCCGCGCTCTCGATCAGGACGCGCAGATGGCCGTCGTGCAGGCCGCCGTCGAAAAGAAGTACGGAACGAAACAACCGTTGTCGGACATCGAAACTGCAGGAGCGTAGTCATGAAAGTTGTTGCCCTCGGGGTGCATATCCTCGATGTGCTGGCCCGTCCAGTGGCCGAGATACCTGAAGGTCAAGGGTCCCAGCTCGTCGAGCAGATCAAAGTGACCGCGGCTGGTGCGGCAGGTGGCACGGCGCTCACCTTCGCGAAGTTGGGCGCGGAGGTGCACTCGGCGGGCGCCATCGGCACCGACAACGCCGGGCGAATGCTCGCGATGCTATTGGAAGACTTCGGCATCTCGACCAAGCACCTCGTTCGGAAGCCTGAATTCCAGACGTCGGCAACGGTTTTGCCGATTCGCCCGAACGGAGACAGGCCCGCTTTCCACGTCGTCGGCGCTACGCTCGGCTACGGTCTCGACGACGTGCCGATGGACTTGATCGCGAGCGCGACGCACCTGCATTTCGGCGCACCGGAGTTTCTCGGCGGCGAAAAAGCCGCCGTGATTCTGGCGCACGCTCGCAAACACGGCGTCGTCACCTCGGCCGACATTCTTGCGCCGGGCAACCCCGGTCTGCTCGAGTGGATCGCGCCCGCGCTGCCGCACCTCGATTACCTGCTGCCCAACGACGAACAGGTGCTCGGCTTCACAGGAGCGTCGACCTTGGTCGACGGTTGCCGCATGCTGTTGGACCGTGGCGTCGGGTGTGTTGCTGCGACCGCGGGTGCAGACGGCGCGCTGGTGGTGGATGCCGAAACAAGCACGGCAGTACCCGCTTTCGCCACCGACGTTGTCGACACCACGGGCTGTGGCGACGCGTTCTCGGCAGGTTTCATGCGAGGTATCGCACTCGGTCGCAGCCTACAGGCTTCGGCCGAATTGGGTTGTGCGGCAGCCGCACACGTGGCGACCGGTCTCGGTAGCGACCATGGATCGTTCGACCTCGCGGGTCTGGATTCCTACATCGCCGCCGCACAGCAGACAGGTGTGGGGGTGTGACGTCCTCGCCTGCGGTCGATGTCGTCGTCGTCGGCGCCGGTCTGTCGGGCTTGTCCGCGGCGCGCAATCTCGTTGCGTTGGGGCACAGCGTGCATGTCTTCGAGGCAAACGACCGAGTGGGTGGTCGCACCCTGAATCACAAACTCGACGGTGCCAACGTCGACCTCGGCGGCACCTTCGTCGGCCCGACGCAGGACCGGATCCTTGCCCTCGCACAGGAAACGGCATGTGCCCATCATCCGACCAATACCGTTGGAGAATCGGCGTTGTCGTGGCGCGGTCGAGTGCGACGTTATTCCGGAACGGTGCCGAGCCTCGGCGTCGGAAGTCTGGTCGACATCGGCCGTCTGCAATTCAAGATCGATCGGCTCGCCAATGCTCTACCGCAGGGTGCGCCGTGGGACGGGAAGAACGCTGCCGAACTCGACTCGCACACTTTGGCGAGTTGGCTTGCCGCACAACATGCGTCGCAATCGAGCAAGGACCTGTTCGCGATCGTCGCAAAGACGTCGTGGGGATGTGAGCCTGCGGAGATTTCGATGCTGTACGTACTCGATTACATCCGCGGCTGTGGCGGTATCGACCGTATGCTCGCAACCAAGGGCGGCGCGCAGCAAGAGCACTTTCCTGATGGTACGCAGACGATTTCGATGAGCATGGCCGAAAGGCTCGGCGAGTCGATCAGTCTCGGGTCCGCGGTCCGTAGGGTCGAATGGTCCGACGGCGGGGTGGCAGTGAGCGCTGGTTCGCGGACGGTGACCGCAAAAGCTGTGATCGTCGCGGTGCCGCCGGCGATGCGCAGCCGCATCGACTTCTATCCCGTACTCCCGGTGGAACATCGGAGTCTCGGCCAGCGGTGGCCGCAGGGTGTGCTGACGAAGGTGTATGCCAGTTACGAGCGACCCTTCTGGCGCGACAACGGTCTCAACGGTCAGACGCTGTCCGATGCGGGGCCGATCTTCGCGACGTTCGACACCAGTCCGTCCGCCGACGGTCCGGGCATACTGCTCGGCTTCATCGGCGCCGACTACGCGCGGTCCTACGATCGGTTACCTCCTCACGAACGCAGGCTGCGCGCGTTGTCCTCGTTCGCAACAGTGTTCGGCGACGACGCGATGCATCCGACAGCTTTCGTCGACCAGCGCTGGGCCGGCGAGGACTGGATCGGTGGTGGGCCGACTGCGGCCGTGCCGCCAGGTGCGCTCACCCGCTACGGCAGCTGGCTCGCGCGTCCGGTCGGGCCGATTTACTGGGCGGGTACCGAGACCGCGGACCGCTGGGCCGGATACATGGACGGCGCCGTCCGTGCAGGTGAACGTGCGGCCCGCGAATGCCTTGTGACTGTAGAGAATCGAGACTGACTATGGCATGGACATACGAATACGGCGTAGTGACGTCCGCGTCGCCGGAAGCCGTCTACAACCGGTGGACGACGATGGCCAACTGGTCCGAGGACGATCCCGATCTGACGTGGGCGCGCGTCGACGGTCCGGTCGCGGTTGGTACGACGGGCAAGGTCAAGACATCCGGTCCGGCGCAACGGTTCACGTTCACCGAACTGGAACCGAACGTCGCGATGAACTTCGCAATCCGGCTGCCGCTGGCTGTGCTGTCGTTTCCGCACCGAATCGAGACCGTCGCAGACGGTGTACGGGTGACCCACGGTGTGCACATCGACGGCCCGTTGGCGCCGCTCTTCGGCGTCGCTGTAGGCCGCAAGATTGCCCGTGGCCTGCCGACGGTCGTGGGTCTGGTTGTCGATGGGGCGCTGCGCGCCTCGTGAGTCTTTTCGGTGGTCAGGACCACCGAAAAGACTCACGAGCGGCGAAGCCGCCACCGATTATTCGAGCACGAGCATCGTGTTCGAGCCGCGCTGAAATTCGAACTCCACCGAGCGGATGACCGACGCAATTCCGTTGCGACTCAACTCGGTTCGCAAACCGGCTACAAGATCGTCCAACCTGCCACCGGCGTGGTCGACAAGTGGATACACGCGAACTTCGCCTGCGCTGACGCGCGCCAACTCGGTCAATGCTGCGACGTGGAACGCGAAGTCGAGTCTGTCGACGTAGGTGAACAGCAGATGCGAGCTCAACACCAGATCGAAGGTGTTGTCGGCGAACGGTAGTGCGGGTAGCGATGCTGCGGTGTAGCGCAGCGGGTGTGCCACGAGATCGGTCGCGAAGCGTTGCGCGGCGGCGCGCCTGGAGTCGTGGTGGCCTGCCACGTCACCGTAGAAGTCCCACACGTAGCGCGCTGCCGACGCCGTCGTCCATGCCGAGCTGCGTCCAGCCTCTGCGAGCGAGTGCTCCGCGACCTCGGCTGCGGGTGTCGCGTAGACCGGGTCGACGGCGACGACGTCAGCGCCGAGTTCGCACGCCTGTGCGGTGAAACTGGCTGCACCACCTGGGCAATCGAGTATTCGACCACGAACGTCTTTCTCTGCAAGGTCGAACATCGCGAGGTACTCGGCGAGCGAGCGCGCGGTGATCAGGTAGGGCGGCTCCGCACCTCGTGAGTCTTTTCGGTGGTCCCGCCCTCTGTTGAGTCCACATACATATGAGACACCTGATGTCTACATACATGTGGGACAGGTTGTTGGATAGATAGGTGATGGCACCTGAGACCGGGCTTGGATCAATCCATGCCCAGATCGGATGCCGTGATGAAACTGCTCCATGCCACATTGATCTTGTGCCATATCGAGGGAGTCGCCGACGCGTTCGGCGGCTCCTTCGCCGAATGGTGCCGCCTCCATGGCAT
>NZ_JAEMNV010000017.1 GCF_016482825.1 Antrihabitans stalagmiti
GGGGTCGGCTTTGCTGCCTTCCGATACCCGCCACTGCGCCAACAGCGTGTCCAAGGCGCGGTCGTGCTGGCCATCTGTCAGATCGGCGACCTTCGACCAGGTGAACCGGTTGATCAGCCCGTATCGCTCAACGTAGGCGTCGTAGCGCTGATTCAGCTCGACGCGCAGCGCTGCCCGTTCGGCGGCCGGGTGATCCTCGCGCTGGGTGTCGATCAAGGCGACCGCGATGTCCCGCAGATCGAGCAGGGCACCCCACTCGGCGGTCTGTTTGGCTCCCCGCGTCTTGACCGGTTCCCATTCCATGCCGTTCCAGGTCCGGATCTCGGTGGCTTGGGGGTCGAAGGACAAGGTGGCAATGGTGGTGCCGGCCTGACCCCGTTCGCGGGCGCGGGTGAGTCCGCGTTCGAAGTCCGCACGGGTCGGTCCCATCGTGTTCGCCCAGCTCGCCGTCAACGCCAGACCGGCTCCCCGTGCCTGCTCGACGATTCCGGACAACGCCTCCTCGACCTGGGTTGCGAGGGCGGCGCCGCTCTCCCCCCGCACGACCAGCTGCTCGGCGGCGTATTGGCCACGTCCGAGTTCCATCGTGCCGAGCACGTGGTGCGGATTGTCGGCGTAGTAGGAGTTGGCTTGCAGCCCCAATTGACGCCCATCCTGATAGACCGTCGAATAGGTCAACCCCAAGAACTGCTTGGTCCGGGCGGTCATCTCCTGGCCGTCTTCGCGTCGACGCAGCACGAGAATGTCGGTGACCACCGATGTGCCGGCGACTCGGGAGAACGCCCCTTCGGGCAACCGGATCGCACCGAGCAGATCAGCCTTGTCGGCGATCTCCTTCCGGGCGCGCCCATTGACAGCGTCCATGGTGAACCGTGAGGTCAGGACAGTGACGTAGCCGCCGGGTGCGGTCACCGCGAGAGCTTTTTTGATGAAGTGGTTGTGAATCGAGAGCCGCGACGGGTTGTGTGACGGATCGTGCAGCCGGAAGTCACCGAACGGGACATTGCCGATCGCGGCGGTGAACGAGGCCTCCGGCACGTGGGTCAGTTCGAAACCCTCGTTGCGGATCTGCGCCGACGGATGCAACGCCGCCGCGATCGCCGCGGTGGTGGAGTCGAGCTCCACCCCGACCATCTGAGCACTGCTCGGAGCGTGCGCGAGGAACGTGCCCGACCCGCAGCCCGGTTCCAGGACGCGGCCGCCACCGAACCCGGCCTGCTCCATCGCACGCCACATCGCTTGTGCGATAGCGGGATCGGTGTAATGCGCGTTGAGAGTGTTGCGTTGAGCTTGCGACCACTGCTTGTCGTCGAGCAGCTCACGCAGCTGCTCACGCTCGGAGGCCCATTCCGGTTTGCGCAGGTCGAAGATCCCCGCAGCGGCACCCCACCCCGACCAGCGACCGAGAACCGCCTGCTCCGCGGCGGTGGCGTAGCGGTCCTCGGCTTCGATTCCCCGCACGATCCGGATCGCGGCGATGTTCGCCGCGGCCCGCGCTTTCTCCCCGGACGGAGGCAGGACCTCGATACCGGGACGGAAATCGACCGGTGCCACGTACACCGGCTGTTCGGCCATCGGTTTCTCGACGGCCTGGTGCTCGCCGACGAGCGGCGCACCGCGGTCGGGAGTATGTGTCAGTGTCGCGTCGATCGACAAAGATGCAGCGGGCATCTGCTCGGTCTCGGCCGCATCGACCGTGTCGACGGGCGGCGTCGATATCCCGAACTCGGCCACTACCTCGGCCGGAGGTGGCGGTAGTGGTGTCCCGCCCGGATCGGTGACCGCCGGATCCAGCGGCGCGGCACCGTCGCCGTCGAGAGCGAAGAGATCGCCCTGGCCCTCGGCTACGGGTCGACGAGTCTTCCGGGGCCGTCGAGCGGCTTGCCCGCCGCCAGCAGTGCTTGACTGACTTGGTTGGTGAACGATGCTGCCAGCGGGTCGCTCGGGCCGGTCGGCACCGGTTCGCTGTCCTCGATCCGGGCTTGCAGCAAAAAGGCCCCCGTCACCCGGAACAGCGCTGAGCGATCCGCCCACAGCTGGCGCGACAACTCGCTCGCCTCCGAACTCGGATCCCGTCGACGCAGCGGATCGGTCCAGCGATCCCGGTCCCCCGCTGCGTCCTGCAGCCGCACCTGCTCCTGCAGCGCTTCCCGCTCCTGGGCTTCCTCCACGCTCACCGGTTCTGGAAAGTCCTCCTCCGAGTGCGGGATCTGCTCGTAAAGCTCCTGCGCCAGCACCGCTTCGGTGATCGAGCGACGCGCCGTCTCGATCAACGTCACCGTCGTCAGGTAGTCCGGTGCTTCGCCGTGCTCGTCCCACCATTGGCGCACCAGCGGTCCCTGGCCCTGCATCTGCGTCTCGATCAGGTCGCTGATCCGCAGCGCCTCGTCGGCGACGAAGTTCGCCTTCTGCGTCTGCGACCAGTCTTCCGGCAGCCCGATATGGGTCCGCCACGTCACCTCGACCAGTTGGCGCAGATCCTCGGGTGGGGTCTCGGTCATCGGCGGCGGTACCTTCCTCGGTGGCGAAAAGATCCAGTTGCGTGTCGGTGGCGGCGCGGCGCTGTTTGCGGGGCATACCAGGGAGCTCCTCTGCATGCATACCCTGCGACGGGTGTGCCTGCGTTCGTGGTGATTATGGTGACTCATTGGCCGGAGCTCCGTTCTCTGGCTGCCCTGCCCTGGCGGGTCTAGACCACCCGCCAGGGTCTGGGAAAGCGTGAATGTGATGACGTTCGAGCGTGACGACAGTGCGAAAGGGCTATCGGATCGGCGGATCGACGCCGGTAACGCAGCCGCTGCTCATGCTGCATCTCCTGCGGTACGGGCCGTGATGGTCCGGAAATCCGGTCCGCGACCACCGTCTGCGGGCGGCTGTTCGTCGTTGTGGTCGGCGTCGAACCACCCGGCAGGTACGGGGATCGTCGGATAAGCCGGTATGTCGACGTGCGCCTCCGGGGTGCAGCGCCACATCGGTCCGGCCTCGCCGTCGCAGAGTGCGCGCAGATGCGGGTCGGTGTGCTGGACCCACCAGGAACTCATCGCCAGCGGTTCCTCGCTGCGCCGCGCCCCTTCCCACCCGCGCCACAATGCGTGCAGTCGGACGCTGACTTCCCGGTGCCGCCACCACTGTCGGCACCAAGTGCGGCCGCGGCCGCCGCCGAGCAGCTTCCCGGCCAGCACCGGTGCCAGCCAGTGTTCGACGAATTCGCCGACGTCGGCGAACACATCGGGTTCGGGTTCCTTCTCGACTTTCTCCGATGCCGGGCCCGACTTCGGTTGCGGTGTCGTGCTGCGTCTGCGTCCGGCTTTGCCTCGTGGCGGTGACGTCGGCGCGTCGTAGTTGTCGTCATAGTCGTGGTTGTCGCCGTAATCGTTGGTCATGACGCGAGCTCCTCTGTCGAGGTATCGAGGTCGAGTCCGCTCAAGGCGAGTGCGCCCTTTTTCGGTTCGTAGGTGGCCAGCGAGGCGCGGATCTGCTCGGCGAAGCGGCCCTCGCTCCAGAACGCTTTGCGGACCAGCACAGGCGGATTGCCCGAGGTCATGACGATGGCGCGGTCTTTCGGCAGTGCGGCGAGCACCGAAATCGGTGCGATTGTTTCCCGCGACCACGACTGCGAGCGTGATCGGCCGCCATTGGAGTGGCTCGACGACCAGCGCGCCACGTCGTGCTCGCCGATCTGCTGCGAAATCGACTGCAGATAGCTGTCGTCGTCGACGCCGCCGCCGTAGTAATGCATGTTCGACGCCTGACGCATCGTGGCGAGCTTCTGCTCCGACCACACTTCACCGGCTTGGGCTGGTGACTGGAGGAACGTCAACAGCACGACCCCTTGGGATCCGGCGTGGGAGTACTGCTTGGGTAGATCCGACAGTTTGCAGACGTTGGCGGCCTCGTCGAGCACCGCCACGATCGGTGTCGGCAGCCGTCCACCGGGGCTGCGTCGCGCCACCACGAATGCCGCATCGAGCAGCCGACCGACCAGTGCCGTCGTCAACGCGGTCGCCGAATCGGGACCTTCCAGCGACATCGCATACAGGGTGTCTGTCGAGCTGGCGAAACGGTCGACGTCGAATTCGGGCAGGTCGTGGGTCAGCGCGACAGCGGCCAGTCCGCTGTCCTGATCGAACTGCTTGCGGCGCTGCGGCAGAACAGCTTTCGCGTACTCCGGATCGTTGAGGACGTTGAGGAACCGGCGCGCCATGTCGAAGAGGCCGTCCTTCTGTCGTGGATTGAGCCGTTGGGCGCTGCGAATCTTCTCCTCCGCCATGGCTTCACCAGCCGCCTCAAGCAACATCGCCGGGATGGCGGTGTCGTCGTCGGAAAGCCAGCCGAGCGTGTGCAGGAGATCTCCGCCGCCGACTGCGGCGGCGAACATGTGCAGTGCGAGGAGTTCTTGTGCACCGCCGTCGAAGTAGGCATCGACGCGGGCACCGTCCTCTTTGGACGCCGAGACGAAGTAGCCGGCAAGTTTGCGGGCTGCTTTGAGTGACGACATTCCACGCAGTAAGTCGATCCACCACTGCGGGCCACCGTCGGTCGCGATGCCTTGCAGATCGAAGATCCACACTCGACCGACGGCTTCGCGGACCCCGCGCGTGTGATCGTGCAGATCACGCTTGTTCGACGTCGCGATCACCGCACCCGGCGCACTGCACACGGCGGGAATGGCCAGGGCCTGCGTTTTTCCGGTACGCGGGCCGGAGAACGCCACACCGACGTCCTCCCAGCTCATCACTATCGTGTGGCCACCGCGCACGGTTTTGCCGATCGGAATTCCGTAGGTGTCGGGACCACGCAGCTCGATGTCGGGTCGGAGCCGCTGAGACTTCTGTTTTGCGCTCGCCCCATGAACCTCGGTCAGTTGCGACGGGTTGGCCATCGACTTGGCCAGATGATCCACTCGTGTGTGGATAGCGCGGTGGTGCCACCACCTGACCGGAAACCACGCTGCCCCGATGAGAAGAAGCAGAACGACGATCGCGATGACGGTGGCGTGCACCGGCCAGGTGATTCTGCCGCCCAGCACGTTGAGGAACGCTGCGACCGGATTGCCAGGAATATCTTGGCCGGTGCCGGCGAGTGCGTCGCCAGCACGCAAGCTCAGGTAGAGAACGAGCACGAGGGTAGCTCCGGCACCGAATGCGACGAGTTGCACGGTCCCGGTGCGACGGTTGGCGTTCACAGTTCTGCTCCCGTTGTCAGCTCACGTGTGTTCGGTTCGACCGGAGCGGGTGTGTCGGATGTGGTGGGGACGGAGGCAGGTTCGCCGTCGAGCCATGCCGGGTCGGAGACACCGATCAAATCGGCGATGCGCTGGTCGTCGAGACGATTGTCGGTGCGGTCCTCGGACAGGTCATCGAGCCGTTCGAGCTCGTCGTGCGCCAACGATTCGGCCAAGAGCTCGGCGACGAATTCACCGGCGTCACGTCCGGTACCGGCAGGGGCTTCTGCCGCCGTTTCGTCGCTGGATGGGGCGCGGTCGACAGCGTCGGCGAGGGCGATGGCCGCGTCGGGGTCGATTCCGTCTTCACGCATGCGCTGTGACCAGGCGTCGGCGGTCTCGGGATCGGCATCGCGCAGCGATTCTGCTACCGCCCAGCGCGCCGCGAGATCCTGATCGGACCATTGTTTGCCCAGTTCCTCGGTCCGCGCGGTCGTCCGCTGAGCGCGTTCGGCGTGCCGTTCCGCTCGCTCACGCTCCCGCTGTTCCCGGTCGGCTTCTCGTCGGGCCTTATCCTGCACTCGCACGCGCGACTCCGCGGTGCGCTGCTTACGGTCGACAGTTCGTTCGCGTCGTGTCTTGAGTCGTCGATGCATTTCCACCGTTTTGCGGGCGGACTGCAGGGCCGAGGCAGCGAACTGAGTGAAGTCCCTGCTGATGTCGTCGAGTTCGTTCTCGCTCACGGGGACGCCTTTCGGGTGTGTTGGACGGTGCAGGTCATCGGGTGGGTGCGGCGTTGTATTCGGTCATGCGCCACCCGTCGCTGGTGGACTCGAGCACAGCGCGGACTTTCAGCTGTCGATACCGCGTCGACGTCCCGTCGCGGTGGAGCACGGTCTGGGTCACCACCGCTTCGCACACTGCGCGTCCCGGCGTGGTGTCGACGTTGTCGGTGACGAGCACGCTGGCGCTGACGATGTCGCCGGCAGCTCGCCATGCCGCCCATTCGGGCAGTTCACGCATTCCGGTAGCGGGGGGTGTGTTCGCGGATGCCGCGAGCTCGCCACCGAGCCATGGCAACGCTCGGGTCGCTGCAGCACCAGGTGATGAATCGTTCTTCGGTTGCCACGAGAACATCGCACTCAGCGCCTGCTGCGTCGCGGTCGCGGCGTCGGCATTGCCCGGGGTGGGGCCGTCGACGTGCCCGGAGTCGTCGCGGCCGCCGTGCTGCTGGTCTGAGGAGGACCCGGCAAGCGTGACCACCAGGACGACGGCACTGATCAGTGCGATCGCTGCGACGATCGCGGCCGCGATCACTGCGGTCCGAGTGCGCAGCGATGTCATGCTGTTCGCTTCGCGTCGAATGCTGTGCTGGAATCCATTGTGTGATCAGCCCTTTCAGTTGAATGTCGTGGCATAGCGCACCTCGTTCGCCAGGATGGTGTCGGCGTAGGGGCGGGTCTGGTTGACGTAATCCGACGCCCCGGTCGGGAAGCCGCCGCTGTTGAGCACGGCGTATTCGCCGGCGTTGTATCCGGCGAGATACAGCTCTTTCGGGCCGTTGGGTGCCTGGACCTTGCCTTCGGCGATCCAGCCGTCCACCTTGGCGGCGATATCGCACATGTAGTGGCCTTGGGCCATGACGGCGTCGCCGATGCGGTTGCGATCACCGGACCCGGCCGGGCCGGTCGGTGCACCGTTGTCGTCGACGGGGAAGCCGTAGGCGGCCCAGGTTGCGTCGATGAACTGCGTGTATCCGGATGCTCCGGAGGAGTTGTAGCCGTGTTGTTGGAAGCTGCCTTCCTGCTGGATCTGTGCGGCCAACAGCGACGGGCTGATCTGTGGGCACAGCGTGCCTGCGCGACGTAGCCACGGCACGAAGTCGGCAGGGACCGACGCGGGGTCGAGATTGTCGACACCGTGTGGTCCGCGAGCGGGATCGGTGCATACCGGCGGCTGCAGCGGCGCACCGGCGAGGAACGGAGCCGATCCGTAGACCGTGGATTCGGAGGGATGTCCGCCGCCGACGGTGGTGACGTGTACGTGGTCGAAATGGTTCTGGGTGTCGCTGCCGCGGTCTTCCATCGTGTTCGACTCGCCGGTGGCTGGGCGGTAGGTCTGTCGCCAGATCAGGTACTCCACGTGAAAGGCGTCTTTGTTCGCCATCACGTACTCGGCGACTCTGTCCCCCAACGCTTTACCGCTACCACTGTTGTAGTCGGGGATCATGATGTCGGCAGCACGGCCGGAGGGATGATCGTCATAGGCGTCGACCGGGCGCCACCCCCCGATCGTCGTGATCTCCGGGAAGTTGGCTGCGATCGCGCGCGCCAACCGGATGGTGTCGACCTGCCAGTGTTCTTCCGAACCCAGCGCTGCGGGTAGCGGTGGGAGCTCGCCGGTCGCGGCCGCCAAGACGGGCGGTGCCGCCGGGCCTGGGACAGGCGGTGCCGAGCCGCGACTGGTCGGTTCGGATCCCGCGTCGATCCAGGGTTGCGGATCCACCGCGGTTCCGCTGTCGTGGCCGCCGGACCACGTTTCGAAATGCAGATGTGCTCCGCCGGGTCCGGGTGGATCGACCTCGCCGTTGTAGCCGACGTCGGCGATGTGCTGTCCGGCGCTGACGGTGTCGCCCGCCTTGACCAGGACGCCTTCGGGAAACATGTGCCCGTACACCGTCGACCACACCGCGCCGTCGATGTTGTGATCGATCACGATCCACTGGCCGAACCCGGATGCGGAACCGGCGGCAGAGACCACACCGTCGGCTGCAGCGTAGATCGCGGCACCGGCGGTGGAACCGAAGTCGACACCTTTGTGCATGCCTCCGCCCCGAGGCCCGAACGGCGAGCTGAGGCGATAAGTCCCTTCCGCCATCGGTTTCACTTTGACACCCGGCCCGCCTGGAGGCGGTGCAACCGTCTGACCGGGGTTCAGGGTGGGGTTGCACGCGGTGTCGTCATCGCCCGGGTCGGAGAAGATCATGACGAACGCCACGACCAGACCGACGATGAACGTCATCGTCAGGGTGAAGATTTTGGGGGCAAAACCTTTCACGACTGGACCGAAACCCGGTGCTGCACGGAGGGATACATCGACAGGGCCGTCACGACTTGCTGCGCTTCGTGCAGCTGTCGCCGCAGTTCGCGCAGTTGCAGCTCGGTATCGGCAGGGATCTGGTCGGTGCGAGCTGCGCCGAGCTCGGCCCGCACCCAGTTGCGCAGTGTCGTCACCGGTATCGCGGCGGCGGCGGCGATCGCCACGACCGCGTCCTCACGCGAACGGTAAGACGCGAGGCCGGCGACGACCTGGCGCACGCACTGGTCGCGAAATTCGCGGCTGTAGCGGCGCTTGCTGCCGCCGACCTGGTTCATGCCGCCCACGCTGCGGACTCTTTGGTGTACTCGGTGTCGAGATCGAAGCGGGAGTTGGTGTCGTGCACACCGGAGGCGATTTCACTGGGAAAGAGGATGGTGCGCAGCGGAATACCTGCTGCGCCCTGCTCGCCGATCTTGATGAAGAACTTTCCCTGACCAGGAGGGGCTGAGGCCGATCGGCCGTCACCGGTCAACGCCGGCGGAGACGACCAGGACGTGATGTCGCGAACTTCGGTTTCGGTGAACGGTTTGATGTCTTCCAGTCGCGCCATCTCTTTGCGTGGGAGTGCACCGACGACCAACGCTCCGGCCCGCTCGACGAAGCCCGGTGCCGACTGCACACCGTTCTCGTCGACCTGTTGGGGCAGATCGCTGGCCGTGTGGGTGATCATCAGCAACGCGGTGCCCCACACCCGGTTGAGGCGGGTCAGCTCGTCGACGCGATCGACCATCCCGACGCCGGCACGCAGCACCTGCCACATCTCGTCGAGCACCACCAGGAAGTTGCGCTTCGGCCCACATTCGGCATCGGCCAAAATGTGGGCCGCATCGGTCGCGGCGAAGCCGTGTTCCCAGCAGGTCAGCAGGACCGCGCCTTTGAGTTTGCGATCGGCGGCCGCGACCTGAGACACATCGACGCACACCGCGGCGGCGTTGATGTCGATCGGGGTGGTGGTGTGACCGTCGAAGACTTGGCCGAACACGCCTTTGCGCAGTGCGTGCAACGACCGACGCAGAGAGCGCGACTCGTGCAGATATTCCTTTTGATCGGTCGCTTTGTACGCCTCGACCACCTCGGGGGGACCCTCGTCGAGGACGCGTTCCAGGTCCGACAGCAGCGGCTGTCCCTCGACGTGTGCGTCGATCCAGTCCAACGCTGCACCGATGGCGGACTCTTCGTAGTCTTCGATCAACCGGCCCCGGTTGAGCTGCAGTAACGCCACCACCCGGCGCAGACGGTCCGCCCCGATCCGGGTCCGGACAATCCGTGCCATCTTGGTTGCGATCTTGGTCCCGGCAGCGTCGAGGATCGGCAGGATCTGCGCCAGGGGTCCCAGGTCGAGGGGGTTGATTTGGGCGTGCCCGTGCCCGACGGTGATGACCTGCCCGGCGTCTCCGAGCTCTTCGACCAGTTTGCGGTAGTCCGGTTTCAGGTCGCCGAGAATCAGTGCCGTCACGCCGCCGGCGACCAAGCCCAGCACGATCTTTCGGGCCAGGGTGGACTTTCCGAAGCCGGGCAGGCCGAGCAGCATCATCGACGGTTGCTGCAAGAATTTTGCGCGCACGAACCACGACAACGGGTCGAAGCAGACCGGCGCGCCCGTGTAGAGGTGAGATCCGAGCGGAACTCCGCGCAGCGGTGCACCGGCACCGACCGGCCATGGCCACAGCCCAGCGACCTGCAGTGTCGTACCGCGATATTCCACCGTGTTCGGAATCGGTCCGGTGCGGCCCCCGCCGAGCCCTCTCAGACCACGCGCGGTGGCACGCAACGGTGCGGGAGCTTTCGACACCTTCTGCGTCGGCGCAGCGTTCTCGCCGCGGCGACGATCGTCACGACGTAGCAACATCCACGCCCGAGTCGAATCGAATATGTTGCGACCAGCCTGCATGGTGCGGGTCAGTTCGGCTCGCTCGTCGTCGTCGAGCAACTGCAAGTCCATCCGAGCGCGTTGTGCCGCTGCGGCTTTCGCTGCTTGTGCTTTGCGGTGTTTACGTCCGCCCGGTCCACTCGACTGAGGGCGTGAACTCGGTGGCAGGTGTGACATGTCGCGGGCTCCGAGGCGGCCCCGAACTCCCGCCCGGGTCATCACGACGCCAACTTCCGCGACACGCTCTCGTGATCGGGCAACAGCACCCCGATGCCGAGCGTGGCGGCAAACGACGCGGCCTGAGCGAAATACACTCGCCGCAGCCGTAGTCGCGCTCGGACGCCGAGCTGTTTGGTGATCGAATCCGCGCGTGGCCGGTCCCCGTCTTCGGGCGTGGTGACGGTGACCAGAACACCGAACAATGTCAGCCCGTGGCCTCTGCCTTGTTCTTCACGTTGCGCCTCGGCGTACTCGACTTTCAGGTTCGCCTCGACCGATCCGATTCCTCGTTGTCCGTTGCGGCCCGAGAGCGCGTTCTTGTAGTCGGAGTCCACAGCTGCGGCAGCGTCGGCCGGCGAGTGCGGGCGATAGACGATGGCGACGCGTTTACGCACCAGGTCGCCGTTGACGTCGAGCAGCGGCCGCAGCACCGTTTCGGTGACCGCCGATGCCGGTGCTTTCGACATTTCCCACGTCGTCGACCAGCACCCGTCGTGGTAGAAGCTCGAGATGCGTTCCTGGTGGCCCATCGGCCCGCTGTCTTCCCAGCCGATGTCGTGGCCACCCTCCATTTCGCCGAGCTCGAGGTCGGCCAAGGTGGAGGGACTGTAGGCGCGTTTGGTCAACGACACGATCTCTTCCGGCGGCAGCAGCCGCGGGTTGAGGTTGGCTTCGTTGAGCACCGTCAGGACCCCGCCCATGCGCCGCGACATCTCTTTGATCTGTTCGCCCGCGTCTTTGCGCCGGTCTGCGGTGGTGGCGCGGAACGTGATCGCTACTCGCGCCCACATCCGCACCGAACCCGAGGGCAGCATCGCGGCGGCTTCGGCCATCATCGCGGCGGGGAGATCACCGCCCGGTCGAGAGGGTGCGCACAGTTCGCGCACTTCGCGGCGGATCCGGTTACCGGTCTCCGGTCCGGTTTCGATGATCACGGTGGCACCGTCGATGTCGCCGGGTTCGGCGACGAAGTTCAAGAAGTTGGTCCAGTTGAATACCGAGTCGTCGACGGCGTCCTGGTCGATTGCCTCGTTGCCTTGTGGCCAGCATTCGATGACGACCGTGAACTGGTTTTGCGACGGCATCTCGATCACGCCGTACACCTGCCGGGATTGATGTTGAACCCACCCTTCGTGCAGACGGGTCGGGTACAGCACGCCGGGCAGTCGGCAGGTACGGCCGGGAACGCGAGAAAACAGGCCCGATCGGTACATGTCCTCCCCCTTTCTCACATGTTTGCGCCATTGCTTGTAGAGCAGGACCCACTCGTAGGTGGTTTTTCCTTCGATTCGCAGGACCAGCGGCCCCCATGTCGCCAGCAGGACGAGCGCCAACACCAGCGAGCTCGCCAGTCCGATGACGTAGACCGACAAGATCCAGATCACGAAGATGACCAGCAGATAGATGCTGGGAATCAGACCCATGCCGGCCAGGAACGCCGACTTCGGTTGGCTCCACCCGATGTAGGTCTGGCGTTGGGGCCGGCCGCTCACAGCGGAACCTCGTTCGCGCCGAGGCTGCGGTGCGGAATGTCGTCGACACCGCCGTGACCACCGCGATCGAGCACTGCCGTGCCAGCTCGCGAGGTCGCCACCGCGTTGGTGGACTTGCCGGATTTCGCTGCACTACTGAGCCCGGTCGGTGTGCGTGAACTGCTTGCAGGGGACGCTGAAGAACCGTTCGAAAATCCCGGTGATCCCGACGACTTGGCATGGGGTGCGGACGGCATCTGCCGTGCTCCGGACTTCGCTGCGGCACCGGTGTAACCGCCGACCGAGGGCGCCGCGGCGGCGCTGCTGCGTGCGGTCGAGGCCCGAACACCGGCCAGCGCCTTACCGCCGACCGCCGCCGCCCCGCCGCTCACGACTGCAGCCGCTGCCCCGACACCGGACATCATGGCCCCGGCAACGCCCATGCCGGACCCGCCGACCATGGAACTGACCCCGAGAACCCGCATGACGGCGGGCAACGCAACCGCGGACACCGTCAGCAGCATCAGCCCTTGCAGCTTGCTGGCATCAGAGCCTGGATCGGCGGCCCAAAACGCCGTCGCCATGATTCCTGCGGCGATCGGTTTGAACGCGATGAACGCAAACGTCCACTGCATCATCCGCGTGTAGGAGTTCGCGCCCATCTCCGTACCCGAGGCTGCGGCAGCCATCGGCATGAACCCGACGATGACGATCAAGAATGCCTGTCGAATCACCAGGAACACCGCCTGCAGTAATGCACCGGCCATGCCGAAGATCGCGATCAGCAGGATCCAGCCGGGCCCCCAGGTCGAATTATCGTCGAGCAACATCGCGTTGACTTTGTCGCCGAGATCGCCGCCGCTCGACTCCGAGAGCAACCACAAGCTGAAGACGTCGGCCAGTTTCGTCCCGCCGGCGACCACGACACCGAACATCGTCGTGACGAATGTGACGCGGCCGATCACCTTGAGCAGGTCCATCGAGACGTCGCCTTCACTGCCCGCCCGTGCCCAGGCGATTCGCACGGCAGCGAGCATGATGGCGAAACAGAGCACGCCGAGCTGGATCGGCATCATGTAGCTCTGCAGCACCGTCAGATAGTCGACGTCGGCAAGCTTCGGGGTGGGGATGGAGAACCACCAGTTCAATACGGTGCCGTAGCCATCGGCGACGCCGGCGATCATGGCTTTCGTCGACTTTCCGAAGTTGGAGTTCCAGAAGGCATTGAGCGCTTCGCCCGGATGGGTGACGACGTTGGTCATCTTGCATTGGTTTTCTGCCGACCACGACAGCAGGTTCGGCAGCGCGTTGAGTGGATTGAGATTCGACCCACCCGGGTCGAACTTCTCGCCGAACTTTTCGCAGGTTTCGTTGTAGCCGAACGTATTTCCGGGATCACCGGCACCGACCGGCGGCAGTATGGGAGCAGCGTCCGGCGTACGCGGCGGTGCAGGTACCGGCTCGGCAGAGGTGATTGGAGCCGTCAGCAACAGGGCAAGAGCTGCCAGGACCGCGCCGAGCAGCAGTGTTCGGACGAGGCGGTGCAGTCGGGTCACCATGGTGTCCACCCACCGAGAGTGCTGGTGTGGCCGCGCTGGTCGGTGTCGTTGTCCTGAAACTTCAGTTTCCAGTCCCCGCCCTCCCACACCACCGTGTGCCGAGACGTGCCCCACCGAGGCTTACCGTCGTCGGTCGGCGGACTCTGCTCTGCAAACTCCACGACCGCGAAATCCTCTGCGTAGGAGAGCAATCGGAACGCATCCGTCTTGGAAATGTAGGAGAGCGCATCCGCCGGGGTTCGGTGCTTACCTGGTCCTTCCTGCCGCAACTGGTCATCGACGAGCTGTCGTTGTGCGGGCAGCATCACCGTCTGCTCGTCGAACATGCGCTGGGCGGTGCGGTTGTCGACCGCAGCGAGACGATAGAAGATCTGCGCGGCCGCGAGCGCGGCCCCTTGCGGTGTGCGGGCAAACCCGGATGCCTGCAGTCCGTCGATGGTGGTCGGGCCGTCGGAAGTGGAAAACGGTACGGCCACACCGTCGTTGACGCGCTGCCACATGAGTCCTGCGGGTGCGTCGGCCGCCACGATCGGTAGATAGGGTGCGTGTTCGACCGGGGTTTGCGGCAATGCCCACCCGCCGATCCAGTTCGGAATGTCGATTCGGCGGCCGAGCCGATCGGTGGTCGGAACCCCGATACCAGCAGGCTGTGTGTTCGATCCGGCATCGGGGCGCTGTCCGGGTGCGCTCGATGGGTTCGGGATCGCCGTGACCGGTGATTGCGGTGACGGCGACGGGGATGCAGTGTCCTCGCCTCCGCTCAGGCGGACGATCACTGCGATCGCCGTGCACACCAGCGCGAATACGACGAAGATCACTGCGGCGGCAGTGACGCTGGGCCGCTTGCGTTTCGACTCGGTGGCCTCCGAGGAGTCGCTCATTGCGGACCCTCGAGAGCGGTGTAGCCGGTCAGGTCCGACACGGTTGTCGGCTCGACTTCGCTGCCCGGAGCGGGCAACAAGACTTTCCAGTCCTCCCCCGACCACACCACTGTTTGCTTGGCAGCGGTCAGCGGCAAATTAGGCTGCGCAACAGCCACACTGATCACCGACCGGGTGGGGCTGTACTCGTCGACGCGGAATCCCTTCACCGCCATCGGCGCTGGGCCGGGAGGTACGGCGGCAATGGAAATCAATGCCCGATTGACGGCGTAGGTATCGCGGCCGACACCTGGAGCGGCGACAGCATTCGCGACCTTCGGCCAGCTCGTGTCCGGAGACAGCGCCAGACGTATCGAGCCGTGCACTGCCGCCAGTACCGCCCCCTGCGGGGAGTTGGTGTAGCCGCTGACGACGTCGCCGTCGACGTTGCGAGGTCCGTCGACGCGGGAGGTCGGCAGTTGCACCCCCTGCCATCTACTCCACGTCAGCTCGGTCGGAGCGGCAGCGGTGTCGACTGATGTTGTGGCAGAGGGGTTGTCGGATCCGGAGGTATCGTCGCCGCACCCGACCAACAGTGCGCTCGTCAGTCCGGTCGAAATCAGTACCGTGGCTAAGCGGCTCTTCCTCAGCATGGATATTCGCCCTTCTCGACGAGGTCGAAGTGAACGGTGTTGCAGGACGGTGTCATTGGCCCAGCGTCAGATCTGCCAGTCCGGCAGCGGAGCCGAAGACGGCGGCGCCGACGACGATGATCCAGATCTTGCGGCTGCCCGGATGCGACGAGCCCTGAGCGATCGCGTACCAGATCAGCCCGCCAGCGCCGATCAATGCGCCGACGAGGAAGACGCCACCGAGCCACGATCCGTAGCCGAGCAGAGTGTTCATCGCCTCGCTGACTTCCGGCGGCATCGGACGTTGGGGTCCCGTGGGTTCGGCGATGTTCATTGCATTGCGAAGGTGACCCACGAGGCGGCGCACGTGGACACGATCGTGCCGATGACGGCACCCGCGACCAGCTTCCAGCCGCGTCCACCGGTGGCACCTTGTCCGCTGATGTGGTCGACCCACATCCATCCGCCGCCGGCGATGATGCCGAGGACTGCTCCGATCACGGCCGCCCACAGTGCAATTCCTAGGATGCGGATGAAGCGTTCACCGCCGGGTGGTTGGACCATGACGGGCTGATCGACCGCGTAGTAGACGGTGTCGAGTCCGAGTTGCATGAGCATGTTTGTTCTCCCTTACTTGGTGGTTATGTCTGACGGGCGTTGTGGGCGTAGGAGATTGGTGATGGTGTGTCGGATGTCGACACCGACTTCGGCCACCTCACGAGGGACGACCGTTGTCACAGGTTCGCGGCGGCGAGTCGTGGAAATCAGTGACGTGGGGGTCCAGGCTGGTACTTCGTCGGCAGTGACGCCGATCCATCCGTCGATCCAGGGGATGTGCCAGCATCGGTCCTCGATCAGTCCAGCGATCACCTCCCTACGTCGCCGCAGCTGTGGTGCCGACCGTCCGGGAGCTGCAGCGACGGTCACCAGGCCGACGAGTTGGGCCGGACCACCGACTCCAGCGAGATGCTGAGTGAGCAGGTCGTGCGCTCTGCTGAGCCCGGTTGCCGATTCGCGTGCGACGATCACCATGAACGGCGACTCCCCCGCGTGCGCGCCAGGAAATGCGCCGAGGGCGTCTGCAGCCGGGGCCCAGGACGCTTCGAGCATCGTCACTCCTGCGCCGCCGTGCGCGCCGATCAGCCACCACAGCGGTGGCGGGTGCTGTCGACTCGTCCACACTGGTTCCGGCCAGACACCCAGGCGTCGCTCCGGTGGTGGCGGCTGCACCAAAGAGGAAGGCGCGGAGAGGTTCTCGTCGGGTACGGGGGTGAATCCTTCGGCGGCGGCCGCGGTCATCGTCGATCCTGTGCTGCGGTGAGTAGTGGCATAGATGGGCATTCATCCAACCGGGCACGACCCGAAGGCCGGACTCGCAGTGCGACGGTGCGCGTCATCACAACTCCTCTCAGTTCGGTGTCGACGTCGGGGCCGGTGTTGACGAGGTCGGCAATGCGGACGTCGGTGTCGTCGTCGACGCCGCTGTGGGGCTCATCGGAGCGGTGCTGCTCGACGTACCGCTGTACACCGGCGCTGCATCTGCGCTTGGTGAAGTCCACGGGTTGTAGGACTGTCCCGAACCCGTCGCAGCGGCGTCGGTGGGCCACTGCAAGCCGGGTAGGCCCTGGTAAGCGTCCTCTCCGGCGACAGGGGTTGTCGGAGTGAACGCTTGAGCGTCGGGTTGCGGAGATCCGCCGCCGGCAGCGAGGTCTTTGACCACCGCGATCAGCCAATCTGCTGTGAAGGCCAACGAGGATCGGCCGTCTGCGGTTGCACCGTCGGACTTGTAGGATTCGTGGTTGGCGCGCACCGCCCAGTAGCGAGTGTCGGTGGCCATCTTGATCAGACCGGCGTTGTCGGTGATGTTGCTTTTGATTTCGCCCATGACCGCCGTTGCTGCTTTGTCGATGAAGTTGGTCGGCAACATCTGCAGTGCGGCTTGTCCTAGTTTCGCGCCGAAGAGAGCAAGCCCTGCAGCGGGATTGGTCAATCCGACCGATGCGATCTGAGCGATGTTTTCGGCGGTGACGACCTTCTTCGCGACCGCGAACGCAGTGTTGATTCCGATGCCGACTACCTTGCGGATCGCGGAGAAGATGTCGGTCTGGTACTCCGGGTTCGATGCAACTGCGAGATGCTCGCTCAGCGATGTTCCCGAGGGCTGATAGCTCAGCCCGGCTGTTGTTCCGTCGGAGGTGGAGATGTTGTCGTTCACCACATCGGCGGCCGTCTTGATCGCGGTGGATCCGAACACGTTCGCCACCGACATCAAGATCCCGACCGGATCGTTGGTGTTCATGTTCAGCTGCCCGGCGACGTTGGTAACCAGTCGCGCGATCGGGGCATCGGCCGGGGTGTCGCACGCGATGTCACCAGCGGCGCATTTGGATGCCACACGGCCGGTCAGCTGACCAAAGGTCGTCGGAGTGTTCTTCATCGGCGGCGCGATACCACCACCTGGAGCGGTCGGTTGGGCCAACGCAGCAACAGCTTTCACCGCAGCACCCGATGTCCCCGGGGCCGGATCGGGAGTCACCTGCGAGGCTGAGCGGCCAGGGAACAGCGGTGAGCCCGCCACCCGCGCCGGGTCGGACAGCACCAGACCCATCGCGACGAGCGCGGGTGGTATTGGACCTTGCCCGGCTCCGATTCGGCGGAGCAGCGTCGAGGCGACCAGGCCGCCTTGGGAGTAGCCGACGATGCCGTATTTCGTTGTAGGGCACCGCTTGTGCTCCTCGTCGAGGACTGCTGTCATCCGCGAAATGCCTTCGGAGGCGGATTCGGCGAACGGTTTGCCTTTCCACCCGAAATCGGCCGGGTAGGCGACATAGGTGCGGTCGATCTTCGACTTGTCGTTATCGAAGGCTGCCAACGCCGGCAGGACCGCAGCGGACAAGGTGCCGGCATCGGACTTCGGGTCCTGATCGACACTCGATTCGGTCGTGCCTTGAGCCACGACCACATGCAGCAATGCGCACCCTGCCGCCGGTGCGATCTCGGTCGGTGTGAGAGTCGGTTCGGCGTGGCCGACGGTGCTGCCCACTGTCGCGGCGAGGACGACACCCACTGCAGTCGACCCAGCCCAGCGCCGTGCAAGGGCCCACCCACTCCGATGGCGGCAGGTGATGGCAGTGGTGGAGCTGGATGGTGAGATGTCATCGATCATCGATTCCTCCGAGACGTTGGTGCACTGGTCATCGCATGACTCCCAGAAGGCGGCGATAGGCGGCCTGGGTGGCGGGATCGATTCGCACCCAGGTGATCTCGCCGCCTTCGGCGAGGTGCGGGTCGTACGGGATCGCAACCACGGCGTTGACCCAGTCGCCCGCGTAGTCGCGGACATGTTGGGCGTAATCGTGTGGGCCGACATTCGGGGTTTGATGGCTGACGACGATCGTCACGTCGCCGACAACGGCCTCACCGAACTGGCGGTGCAGCCACCGCAAGACCGTCGCGAGGCGGTTGATGGCGTCTGGGCGTGCTTGCACGGTCAGGGCGACCGGAATTCGGGGGTCGTAGAGGAACGGCCTCACCGCGGCAGCATGAATCGGAGCTCCCGCGTCGTAGACAGGGACCACACCGGCATCGACGAGGTGGCGGTGCACCGACAGCAACGATTCCCGGCCCGGTAACGGGTCGTCGCCACGCCGCGCCAGGACCAGTGCTCCTGCCGTTGTCGTGCCGCACGCTGCGTTCACTGCGGAGGGCAGGCTGGGCTCGGAATCGTCGAGCCAGTCCTGCATCGTCGATGTAGTGCGGTGCGCGTCGCAGGCCCGGACTCCGAGATCTCCGCCAGCGGGGGTGGCGTCCACGACCGCGGGATAGACGTAGCCCGCGTTGTCGGCCGCGATGACTGATGCCAGGTTAGCGGCGACCGTCGTAGATGCTGAGCTACCAGCGCTCCCCACTACCAGAAACGGTGGTGGGACGGGGAGGCCTTCGCCGGTGGCAGCAAGGCCGGTCAGCCGCACGGTCGAGGGCCGGTCGGCTCCGCGTGCAGGGAGGTCGGTCGGGGATCCGGTGGGTGGATTGGCTGTCAACCATTCCGGTGCGTCCGGATCGGTCCAACCCGTGCCGGGGTCGTAGGCGACGCTCATCGTGCACCCGCCCCGGGTTCGATGCTGGCGATAAGGATCCGACCATCCGGCTCCCGTGCGGTGGTGATGAGCAGGTCGTGAGTGGACACTGTCTGGTCCGGGCGTCGTTCTTCGACTGTCACACCCAGTCGATCCGGTGCGACGGGCACGATATGGACGCAGTGCTGGGTGTTCGCCGGGATGGTGGCGATCGCTGCGCGGGTCGCTTCGATCGGTGCGACCTTCGCGGTCGGAGCCATCACGGTGCGTGTTGCTTCGGCCGATCGGGCGACGTACATCGCGTGTTCGAGGTCGAGGATCTCGGCAGCACCGGGCATAGCTTGGGGGGTGTTGCGAACGATGGAACCTGAGCCGTTACCGACCACTCGGTTCGCCGAATTCTCGCTGGGGCACCACGGCGCGAGGGACACCGGCGCAGGCGCAGCAGCGACGAGCGGTGGTGGTGGTGGTGGTGGTGGTGCTGCTGTCGTGTCGGTGTCCGACAGCACCACCCCGAAAACAACGAGCCCAGCGACCAGTACAGACGACGCGGCTGCTGCCACAACCACGGTCCCCCGCCGCTTGCGGGCTCGCTGCGTGCGCCGACGGACGACACTGTCCACCAGCGGCGCAATCGGATCAGGATCAAGAGCGACTTGTGCCGTCGCGGACGCCGTATTCGGGTCCGTGATGTCGACTGGTGGCTCGGTTAGTGCAGTGTCACTGCCTGGGAGGTCGAGCCACGCCATCCAATCGATGTCACCTCCCGCCGGTTCTGCGTGCAGAACTCGCAGCGGAGGAATCACGAGCGGTGCCTCTCGGCTACCGCTGAGGTCCAGGTCGTCGTCCACGTTGGCCACTGGTGATCACCGCTGCATAACAGCGTCGTGCGCTATGGCGATGACGTCACCGACCTGCGCGACGAGCGGTGCCAGTTGCGCAGGCGGAGGCGGCAATGCTGGTAGCGGAGGAATGGCGGCAAACGCCTCCTCGGCGGAGGTGATCAACGCAGCACCGCCAGGAGCTGACTCCACCTGTGTGACAACTGAATTCACGGTTTCGACTACCGCCGGAGCGTTGGTAGCGATGAATGTTTCTGCACTATCGACGAGCGGCTGCGGCAGCTCGACGACGGGAGCAGGCATCGGTGAAGGAGCTTGTGGTGTGTTGACATCCGGTGCGGAGTTCGGTTCGGCTGGGCCGACGTTGCTGCCCGCCGCGTATGCGCTGGCGACACTGGCACCGAGGAAACCCCCAATCACACCAGCGACTACGCCGACCGGAATGCCCAATGCTGCAGCGCCGACAATGGCACCGATACCGGCACCGGCCAGGGATGCTGGAACGGCTCCGACACCGAGAAACGTTGTGCCGACCAGGCCACCGGCGACTGCGCCGATCGCCGCGCCGACAGCGGCACCGACGATCGCAGCAGGTATTCCTGCCGCGAGTGCAGCCGCGACCGCGCCGGTCAGCCCGCCTGCGATCTGAGTACCGGCGATGCGTTGTGAGCGGTCCTCGGGGACGCCGATGCTGTTGTAGAACGTCTGCAGCGCGGCCTCGGCGGTGGCGGATTCGATGTTGAACCGCGTCGTCCACTCCTCAGGGACGATGCCTCGATCGAAGGTGAGGCTGCCTGCCTGGATCTTGTCGTTTCTCGGCGCGACGGGCGCGACGGGCGCGACCGGCTCGGGTGCATGCAGCTCTTGAAGCTGAACCGGGGGTGTTGGGTCGGTATAGACCTCAGGTTCTGGCTCTGGCCGCGCTGGGAGCTGCGGATAGTTAGGCAGCAAGTACGACCGTTCAACAACAGGTTCGTCGGCTTCGGGCTCTACCACTGGCGGAGCTGGCGGCTCCGGTGTCACCGTCAAACCAGGCTGGCCGGAATCACCGTCCTGCTCCTGGGCAAGACCAGGCTGGCCCGGATCGGCTACACCGGCACCCGCCGCGCCCACGGCAAGCGCGAGCGGTAGCGACACTGCGACGGCAGCGCGCCGCGCGAGCGAGCGCATTCTGAGTTTTTGGTTGTGGTTCGTCAAGATAAGTTCCTTCCAGTCTGAGATCCAGAGGACCTAGGCTCGTAGGCCTATGGCCACCAGATGGCTGTAGAACGGCCCTGGGCAGCGCCGCCGACCGCCAAATCAGATGGCGCTCCCAGGGTTCTTCAGGAAGTCAATTTCGATTTCGATCTAGAGCTGGACCTCCAATCTGCAGGATACCATCATCTAAAGGCGTCCTCTATACGCATCACATGCAAGGATCCTGTTGACTGGGAGGCAATGTGTCCATCGATGACATTCCCGAACGAAGTCCCGCAGAGCACGTGAGCCGCCGCGTCATACGCGGCTTCCGACCGCAGGGGCTTCGTGCTGCGCGGAAGGCCGCGGAACTTAAGGTGGCCGACCTCGCGCGTTTGGCGCGCATTGGCGTAGCAACGATTGAAAGATGGGAAGCGGGATCCACCTCGCCTCAGATCGACAAGCTCGCCGCAGTCGCGAAAGTGCTTACAGTCGAAATCGACGAGCTGATCGACATTCCGGCAGATCAACGCTTTCCTGGAGACTGGCGCAATCTGATAGGTCTTACTCAGCCGCAACTGGGCGCGCAGGCCGGACTCGACACCTCGACGGTTGGACGAATCGAGCGCGGTGAGACAGACCTCACGGATAAGACGGCAGTCCCGCTGGCTGCTGCGCTCGGTATTGACGTAGCGGAGCTGCGCGCATCGCACGAGCGGGCGCGCAATCGGCCCGCGGGTACTCCTGCTTAGCTGCTCTGACGACCGAAGATTGCTCCATCTTTGCCCCCGACCACCCCCTGCGGTGGCGCGAGCACTCCCCATCTGGCTCATAGCAAGCCACTCTATGGACACGATAAGAAAACTACAACAGATTAGCGATTAAATAACAGTTAATTTTGTAGAACCTACCTGCCGTATGTTTGTCGTTGTTTTCCGTAGGTGGCGTCGATAGTGACTGTTGTTTTAGCGTGGGGTCTGTACGATCCGTGTTCATGTACTCCGGCCACCCGGTCCACTTCGGCGAGCAAGTTCGAGTTGGGCGCCAACGACGCAATCTGACGCTGAAGGCGGTGGCGGCGTCCGGCGGGCCGACGGGCCCAACGGTGGTGAGAGCAGAATCGGGCAATCTCACTGATCCTCGCCCCGCTACCTTGGCAAAGTTTGACAAGGCACTTGGGTGGGCTTCTGGCACTGCGGCAAAGGTCTATTGGGAGGCGTACTCCCCTTCCGAAGTGTCGGAAAATGCAGAGGTAGAAGACTTTTCAGAGCGGCGGCGATTCGGCCCCGACACGATTGCTATGGACCTCTCCGACCTGACGGACCTTCTGGATGTGGCCGAACAGCTAAACGCACTTGGTGCAAATAACGGAGATCCTGCCGTCAAGTCAGCGCTGCTGCAGTTCAACGCGCTGGTGTCGCGAATTTTTGCCCGATACGCAACAGAAGTTCTCGAACGCAGTGGCGGGCCCGGCCGTAGCCTGCACCCATTGGTGGCTGTGTCATTGACACATCTACTCGATGTGCCAGCAGAGGTAGATAGGCCGCAAGATATTGAGGATCGACAGTATCGTCGCTGGCTTGCTGGGCGATTGCCGAAGTTGGATCCCGTCCGTGAAGTGCAGTTTCGGCAGCGGTGGACCGAGGCGAATGGAAACGAAGATCAAGGGGGGCATGACCATGGTTAACGCTGAAAGCAGGCTTTTCGACCAACTCCGCCGGGCACGGATATTCGGAACTCCGAAACAGGCTGCTGAGCCCGCCGACCATCGCCCCGTAGCAGCGCAGGCAAGTACTGATACCAGCAAGACAGAAGTCCCACCAACTCTTGCTGCGAAGCTGAACCGGCTATTTTCTACGTTTCACTCCAGAGACGAGAACGAACAGTCCAGTCAGGCTGTGGCTGATGCGGTGAGCCGCCAGCTGCGGAGAGTTGTCCCGGCTCACCAGATCGAGCAGCTGCGCGGGGAGGACGTTGCTGTGGATACAACGCGCAGTTCTCCCGGCACAGCCGAACTCCTCGCAGCGATCGCGGGCCATTTTCGGATCCCCCGTGAATATCTGACCACTTCAGGTGCCACGGCAGCGGGAATTCATCGCGAGCTGCGAGTGCTCGCGGCAGGCCGCGACGCCCATGTTGAAAGCGTTGCACTGCGCGGTGGGGGCGATCTTGACGCACTCGCTCAACTGCTCGAGTCAGTCAGGTTAAGGAAACCGCACACCTAAACCAAACACCGCAAACAACCAGAGGAGGGGCTGGATGTCCGATTTAACCGAACGGTTCCGTGAAATCGCGCGGCACGTAGCGATTCCGCACCCGTGGGATCCGGCAGAGTTTCTGCGCAGCGTCGCGGAGTACAGAGGTCGCCCGATCACGCTGCACGATGCGACTCCCGAGGCATTGGCAGGCACCGGTTGCGGAACTGGAAGTGGTCTCTGGATCGGGCTCCAGGACGAAGATCTGATCTTCTACAGTGCCGACACAGAATGGCACGCTGACCACATCATCTGTCACGAGGTCGGCCACATGCTGCTCGGACACGGAGGCGACATCGAAGCGGCCTGGGAACTCCCACTCCAATCGCTCCTGCCGTCCATACCGCCTGAAGCCCTCAGAAGTGTCTTAAGGCGCAGCGACTATGGAACGACCCGAGAATTGGAAGCCGAGTCGTTCGCTGACCTAGTCATGGTCGAAGCAACATTGCCGCGCAGGCAGCCGTCCCTAACGCGGAGCACCTTCTTCCGAGCGAGGCATCGTTGACGTCGCCGATCCCAGGTGCCATCGCCTGGCCATTGCTCCTCTTTATCCTCGCGGTAGCGGCGGGTCGACGCTTGCTCGTCGCCGACACTCAGATCGATTGGCTCATCAACCGTGCATTGACATGGGCACTCATCGGCTTACTAATCCGTGAAAGCTCAATACAAACACAAGCGGCGCGAATCTTGCCCTTCGATGACGCAAACCTGATCAACGCTATGCGCCAAGCCTCGTTCGGCTTCATTCTGTTGACCGTCGCTTGCATTTACGGCATCGCCAAAGCATGGTCGGGAAGCGACACGAGCACCGTTCGGCAGCGCCAATGGATCTATGACGGCGTCGCTGTTGTCGCAACGGCGGTGATCCTGGTGGCAGGAACGCCGGCGAGAAACCTAAACCTTCTTCTCGATCAGGCGCTGGGCTGGGAAACCGTTGTCGCGTGGTCCGCGTTTTACGCCCCGCTCGCTGTCACATCGGCACTGATCGGGCGGGTGTTCGTTGCCGAGCTCAGGGCGAAAGACGTGACCCGGCGAGAGGCTGCGCTCTACGTCGGCGTCCTCGCGCTGGCTGCGGCCATCGGTCTCGATTCAGTGGCGACACCGATCGTGACCCTGTTTGAGGTCATTTCGGGCTCCGAATCCAAGGACCCCGAAATGACGTTGAAAGCGCTCACCTTCTTCGGGGCTACGACCGGGGCCGCGATCGTGTCGTCGGTACCACTCATCAGTGTGCTCCTCGCATCGGCCAAACTTGACCGCACTGGCCGATACTGTCGCCGGCTCCAACCACTATGGAAGGACCTGACGGCCACGGTGCCTGAAATCGTTCTACACAGATCCTCCGGTCCGCACAGTTCGGCAACACGTCTGCACAGAATGATTATCGAAATCAGAGACAGCCTGCTTCATCTGAAGAAATTCGCTCCCAACTCCGTGACGTTCGACGACTCCATTGACACTGGGACCTATGCATATGAAATCGCGCGAGCGATCCAGAACAAGCATGGCGGGGCCCAGCCGTCACGCGTTCAGGCGCACAAACCTCTTCGCGTAGGCGCTCGCGATCTCACCGCCGAGCTAAACCAACTTCTTGCCATCGCCGGAGCGTGGCCCGCAGCTCGTCGCCGTGCTGCCTTATCACCACCGAAATCGGTATCAATCTCTTCGCAAGGACACAGCTGACATGACTTCTACACTTACGTACCCCAATCTCGAACTGCCGCATCCAAAGTGGCGTTTACCCCTGCTCGGCGACATCTTGACAATCAACCCAGCCAAGCCCACTCAAACATCGATGGCCGATGCCCAGAAGTTGGGGCCGATCTTCGAGCGGCGCATTGTCAGCTACCCAATCGTCATTGTCAGCGGCGCCGATCTTGTCGCCGAAGTCAACGACGAATCCGCCTGGACCAAGCACGTTGGGGTGCTTTTCAAAAAGCTTCGCCCCATCTCTCGTGACGGTCTGTTCACCGCATACAACCACGAACCGAACTGGGCAAAAGCGCACAACATCCTGGCACCCGCATTCACGCAAACCGCGATGCGTGGTTATCACGAGACGATGACAACGACCGCACAGGAACTGACGTCGCACTGGGCTGCGCATGACGGAGAATGGGTCGACGTCGCACGCGATATGAACCGCTTCACCCTCGAAGTGATTGCTCGCACCGGATTCGGCTACACCTTCGACTCCTTCGACAGCCAAGGAGAGCACCCTTTTGTCGAGGCGATGATGCGTGGCTTGACCTACATCAATCGCAACTCCAACCTCCCCCCGGTGCTGCAAAAGACACTCGGTCGCAGAAAAGCAGCTCAACACGTCCGAGACGTCGCTTACGTTAAAAAGGTCGTCGACGATGTCGTGATCAACAGAAAACGTAAAGACGATAACGGCGGCGTCGGGCACACCGATCTGCTCGAACGCATGCTCACCACCGCAGATCCAGACACCGGGGAGCAACTCGATGCGCTGAATATCCGGAACCAGATCCTCACATTCCTGGTCGCCGGTCACGAAACGTCTGCCGGCGTCATGGCATTCGCGTTGTACTACCTTGCCAAGCACCCCGAGCTAGCTGATAGAGCGCGGGCAGAGATAGACCAACAGTTTGCAGGTGGAAACCACCTCGCCTACGCCGATGTGGCCAAGATGCGATTCCTCCGGCGAGTGGTTGACGAGACGCTTCGACTTTGGCCGATTGCTCCCGGCTATTTTCGCGAGGCAAAACAAGACGTGACCATCGGTGGTGGTCGCTACCGTTTTGCGAAAGGTGATTGGGTATTCGTCCTGACATTGCAAGCCCATCGAGATAAACAGACCTGGGGTGAAGACGCCGAAACGTTCGATCCGGACCGGTTTCTGCCCGATCGCCTTCGCCGTCTCGACAACTACGTCTACAAGCCGTTCGGGTCCGGCCTGCGCGCATGCATTGGCCGCCAATTCGCGTACCACGAGGTCCTGCTTGCACTGGCATACATTCTGCGGGCGTTTACGTTCGAAGGGGAGCCGGACTACGAGCTCGATGTTGTTGAACAGATCACGTTGAAGCCGAACGGCTTTCGTATCCGCCCGCACCGCCGACGGATCTAAAGGAGTCGTCAGCGGTGCGGGGCGTGGGCAGCGAAAAGGGCTACATCACCCTCCATCGTGATCTGGACCTGCGCGAACGCGGCCTTCAACGCCCGTTCTAGCCCCTCGCGATCGTCAAGGCGACAGTTGAAGGCGCCGATTCGGCTATAGGCGCCCATCAGGGCACGTCCAAACAGAGTGCGGCGGCCCTCGCCGCTGGCCAAGATCGTCGAGCCGAACAAGACCCCGTCGTCGCGAAGAACGCGTGCCAGATTCTGAAACGCGACGCCCTTCTCGTCAAAGCTGCCCGGAACGCAATGCATTACGTAATTGATGCCGATCGAATCGAAGGCTGCTCCGGCTGCCTCTGGGACCGGGTCCAACACGCTGCCTACAACTGGCGCTACCACGGCAGATGGCAATCGCGCGGCAGTGAACTCAAGTGTGGATGCGCTCAGATCCAGGAGGGTGATGGCCGGGCGCGATGTCGGAAAGGTTGCGTGATCGAGATACCATCCGGTTCCCGGTCCGACCTCAAGATGTCTCTCACCGAGGTGGGTGTTGTAGAGAGCAAGCATTTTTTCAGCATCGCACCTCCACGCATAACGGTTCGACAATCGTACGACCCAGAGGTCGTACACCCTGAGAAACGCCTTTGTGTACGGCGCAACGGCCGCCTGAACCTTCTCCTCCGATGATGACAAACGCTTCTCCTGGATTCCCCCGGTGGCCACGGCGATCACGTCTCGGCGAGAACTCCGTCTGGACCACTGACAGTAGCGACTGGGAAGCATTGAAAGTGGAACCCCGCGACCGTGGCCATGAAAAAGTCCCCACTGGTGGCCAGTTCAAGTCCTCATGGACGGCCCGTCCTTCCGCCCACGCAAACTGTCATTTGCCAGGGTGATGGGACCACCTGCTTGCCACGAGCATGGGACCACCTTGGAGTGCGTTAGTGAGGATGCACCTGGTCGGTGGTGGCGTCAAGGCGGTGGCTGGGTCGGGTGCGTTG
>NZ_JAEMNV010000018.1 GCF_016482825.1 Antrihabitans stalagmiti
CTCATGCACCGCCTGGGCCGGATACCGCCGATCGAGTACGAAACGGCGTACTACGCTGCACACCACGGCAATCAACCGATAACACACAAATAAAAATGTGTGCATCAAACGCGGGACGGTTCAGTGCTCGATGTCGAGCATGTACCGCATCGCGTCCGCCGCAGGTCAGAGCCGGGAACGGCGCCGGTTGGCAACTCATCCGGCGAAGGTCAAACCCGAACTTCTCGCCGACGGGCCCTCGCAGGTTTGGACGTGGGACATCACCAAACTCCGCGGCCCCAGCAAAGGCGTCTGGTTTCACCTGTACGCGTTGATCGACATCTACTCCCGTTACAACCCGGCGTGGATCGTGGCAGCTCACGAAAGCGCTGATCTGGCAAAGGATTTCATCGACGAAGCGATCACCTGCAATGGTGCTGTCCCGCATACGGTGCACGCCGATCGCGGCACGTCCATGACCTCGGGTCCGGTGTCGGCGTTGCTGAACAACCTCGGGATCACGAGGTCGCACTCGCGACCACGAGTTTCGAATGATAATCCCTTCTCGGAGTCGCAATTCAAGACTCTCAAGTATCTGCACGATTTCCCGAAAGCCTTTGCCTCACTGGCTGATGCGCGCCAATTCTTGGAAGGATTCTTCAACGAATACAACCACATTCACCGTCATTCCGGCATTGGCTGGCACACACCAGCTTCGGTCCACTTCGGCACCTCGGACGCGGTCGACGAGGCCCGTCAGATCACTTTGACCGCCGCCTACCAGGCGAACCCGGCACGGTTCTCTCGCCGACCGGCACCACCGAAAATGCCAGCCGTCTTCTTCATCAACGAACCCGTTACCCAACCACAGATGAACTGACCTTCACTGTCTCACTTGACTTGACTAATTCCGTCGCGACCCCGCCGTCCGCTGAGCCGGAAATCTCGTGTCCACCGATCCGGAGAACTCGTGTCCGTCAGCCCGGAGCTAACTGTCCGCCCATCCGGAGTCTGACGTGTCCGCTGGCACGTTGCTCGAGGAAGCTCCACCACTGGGCCAGTGAGGTCGCATATCCGCGGACCGTGTTCGGCGACCACAGATGCCGATGCGCTTCGAGCCATTCCTCGACCGGTCCGACACTTCGGTAGCCCTCGTCGAGCACCGTCCAGGTCCGTGCCTCACCTGTCGGAGCCACCGCAACGGGATACGCCATCGTTGCCGTTCCTTCTCGTCGAAGAACACCTGCTGATAACGGTGAATCAACGATGGCAGGAGACTCTGACACCTTTCGTCATAGACGTTGATGAGAGCGTGTTTTCACCCCTGTAACCGGTGGCCCGATCAGCAAGATGTTCGTCGCAGTCTCGAGGTATCGACAGGTCCCGAGCTCGGCGATCAGCTTGCGGTCCAATCCCGGGGCGGCATCGTAGTCGAAATCGTCGAGGGATGCCGGTGTCGGTAGGCACGCGAACCGCAGCCGACCGGTCAGGCGCCGAGCCTCGGTCGCCGCCACTTCGATGGACAGCAGTTCTTCGAGGGTGGCGGTCATCGTCGTGCCGTCCTTGGCCGCTCGGTCCAGGACCGACGGCAATGCTTCGGCCGCGCCGTGCAATTTCAGTACCGCCAGATGTCCACGCAAGCGTTGGTAGAGACTCGCTGCTGCGGCGGTGTTCGGCGCGGGCACCGCGTCTGAGGTCGCGGTGACGGGTCCGGTGGCGGTCATGACAGGGTGTTCCTTCCGTGCGCAGCACGCTCGTAGGCGGATAGATCGATCACCGTCGGTACGGGCGTCGAGACGGTATCGGGTTGGGAATTGTTGCGGCGCAATGTTTCCGCCGCCGCCAACGAGTCAGGTCCGGGTGGGATCCGTTCCTTGCGGCGATGCGGTCGACCACCGCCGGTGGCACCGGCCATTGCGGCGTGGTCGAGGGCGTAGACGTGGCCATGGTCGCGGACCATCACCCCGGCACCGTCGGCAGCGAGTTGGTGGCGGGCGATGGTGATCTGGGAGGTGGTGACGATGTCGATCACGTCCGACCCCAACACTCGTGTGACAGTGACCTGTGCCGAGGCAAGTTCCGGAGGCACCGAGTACCGATTGCCGCGGTAAGACACCAACGCCTGGCGGGACACCGTGCGTGTTTCCGTCAGAATCGCGGGATAAGCCGCAACAGGTAGTGCCGCCACCGGTTCGGCCGCAGCGACCGTCGCCACCGAGGATTTACCGTCGGCGGTGGGTCGCAGCCGGGTGTCGCCACGCAGGGAGCAGAACTTGTCGAGACTTCGTTGGGCTTGTTCGACGGTGACATCGTCGGCCATGGTGCGCCACCATCGTTGGGCGGCAGTGTGATTGGCCTTCTCGACCACACCTTTGCGATTGCCGGAGCGGGGCGGGCAGATCGATACCGCGACCGCGTAGTGCTTCGCGACACCAGCGAAACTGGCTGTCACCCTGCCTGATTCAGGGTGACAGACTGTGGCCATCCGGTCGAAACGCCAACTACGGGTGAGCCCGCCCAGCTTGCGGGAGACCCGGTCGAGTCCGTCGACCAAGTGCGGTTGCGTCGTGGCCGGTGCCAGGACGCCGCGCCATCGCCCGGAGTGCGCGAGTGATCCGACCAGCAGATGCGCTGTCGATCCCCATTCCCATGAGGCGGGCGGGTTCGGCAGATCGACCCAGTCCCATTGGGTTTCGCCACCGGGCGGGTGTTCGATCACCGCATTCGGACGGTCCAGGACACTGGCACAGTCTGCGCAGATCGGGCGGAGTTTGCGCTGGCGGATCTGCCGCGTCAGTGTCGGATAGGACAGGGGGTAGCCGAGGTCTTCGAGTTCGTCGCACAGCGTGCGGGCCCACAGGTGCGGATCTTCGCGTAGTCGGTGGGTGACGTAGTCGATGAACAGTTCGAACGAATCGGGTGTGGCGGGTTTGCGGGCGCCGGGGGTGGTGACGCCGTTGAGGTAATTGCGGACTGTTCTGCGGTTTCTACCGGTGTGTCGGGCGATGGCCGAGATCGACCATCCTCGTTTGTGTAGGGCGTGTATTTCCAAGTCGTCCTCCCATGTGAGCATGAGAAAGCGGGTCTCCCTCGAATGGCTGGTGTGTGGTCAGAGACCACCAGCATCGAAGGAGGCCCGCCCTCATCGGCGGAGCCACACGGGTGAGCACTTTCGGTGAGCAGAACTGGGCAGTTTCAACGAGCGCCGTCAACGGCGCGATCACACAATTTCCGTCAGCGTTGAACCACGCCTCCTGCGACGCCCGTGAACCGCGAGCGCAAATCAGTCTTTAGTAGTTTGCCGGTGGCGTTGCGGGGGAGTTCGGTCACGAAGTGCACCTCGCGCGGGCACTTGAAATGGGCCAATCGCTCCCGGCACCATGCGATCAACTCTTCAGCGTTTGGCTGCTGCGCTTCGGGGGCCGCGACGACCACCGCGACCACGCGTTCACCCCACCTTTCGTCGGGACCGCCAACAACTGCGGCGTCGCGCACACCAGGATGGTGGTAAAGGGTCTGCTCGACTTCGATGGGATAGACGTTTTCGCCACCGGAGATAATCATGTCTTTTTTGCGGTCGACCAGAGTTATGAAACCCTGCTCGTCGATCCGGCCGAGGTCCCCGGTGTGAAACCAGCCACCACGAAACGCGTCAGCGGTGGCCTCGGGACGCATCCAGTATCCGCTGAACACGTTGGGGCCGCGCACAATTAGCTCTCCTACGGCACCGGCCGCGACGCCGCGATCGTCACCGTCGACGATGAGGCTCTCGACATGCATAGCCACGCGACCGATCGAACCTGCCTTCTCGACAACGTGCGCAGCATCGAGGATAGACACCAGAGGTGCCGTCTCGGTCATCCCGAAACCCTCGGTAAAGGGGACGCCGCGCTGCTGCATGAACTCGATCACCGGCAACGGGCACGGGGCACCACCGACCATGGCCAATCTCAGGGCCGAC
Organism: Antrihabitans stalagmiti; assembly: GCF_016482825.1. Taxonomy (GTDB): domain Bacteria; phylum Actinomycetota; class Actinomycetes; order Mycobacteriales; family Mycobacteriaceae; genus Antrihabitans; species Antrihabitans stalagmiti. The sequence continues at coordinate 3,941 of NZ_JAEMNV010000018.1, forward strand.
AGATCGTACTTGTCGAAGTCCGGCACCTGGGTGATCGCCGCCCACATAGCGGGCACCATGAACTGCACGGTCGCTCGACACAGCGCCATCACCTTCAATGTCGCGGCCGGGTCGAAAGACGGCAGTATCACGTTGGTCCCGCCGACGTAGAGCAGCGGTAGAGTATGCACGCCAAGCCCGCCGATATGGAACATGGGCGCCACAGTGACTGTGATGTCGCTCTGTCTCAGGCCTTGCTCGGTGGCCAGCACGTTGATCGCGTTCCATAGTAGATTGTCGTGGGTCAGCATTGCGCCCTTCGGACGCCCCGTGGTGCCCGACGTGTACATGATGAACGCGACGTCACGACCCTCGACATAGGCGCGGAGCGGCTCAGGAGAACCGCCGTCCAGCAGCTCGGTGTAGCGGAACTCGGCGTTGCTCGGCTCACCACCCACCGTAATCATATTGCGGACCCGCACTTCGGGCTCCGCCACAGCCGCCCGTCCAGTCGCGGCGAGGGGTTGGTGGACCACGAACGTGTCCGCACCGGAATCGGCAAGAATATAGCCGATCTCGCCTGCACCCAGCCGCACATTGATTGGCACTAGGATGGCTCCGATCTTGGCGGTGGCGATCAGCACCTCCATGAACTCCACCGAATTGAACAGCAACGCAGCGACCCGGTCACCCTTGCGCACACCCAGGTCAAATAGCGCGGACCCGAGTTTGTTTGTGCGACGCTCGACGTCCCTATAACTCAATGTGCGTTCGCCGGCCACGAAGGCTGTCTTGTCCCCGTTCAGAAAGGCGCGCTTGGTAACCCAACCGCCGATTCCGTTGTCCATCCTGTGCTCCTCGTCTGCAAAGTTGGTATCGATTAAGATCGGGGAATTTTGAGGCTGTATTGAGCGGCGTCATCAAAAGTCTTCGGGGTTATCCGTGCGCTCCGCACATTCCGCACCGTCGATCGCGACGCTAACACCCACTTGATTCCCTAAAACCGCTCCAGCCAAAGTTACTAGGCGGTTTCAGAGAGTTCAACGCGGCGATAGCCACCTAGCGGCGCTATTGCTTCGAACGTGTAGCCCGTCAAACCGAATCCAGTACGGCGCCAGGACGTTCGATTCGTCTTAGTAGGTCGAGATGGAAGTCGTGGTGACTGTCGAAGTACTGGCATTGGCGTGGGATGGCAATTTGCCAAGGAATTGCCGGTGACACCCGCGGGAGCCTCTCGGAAAATCCGGTTATTCACTTCAGCGGTGTCCTCCACTCGACTTTCGGTTCGGCACTGCACAAGCGCAGCCGGACTGGGATCCGGTATCGGGAAATCATTCCTAATCCGACGACGGTGCCAGCAAGGCAGGCCAATCCCCCCGCGGACTCAAGTTGGCCGGCGACGGCCCCTGTCCGTCCTTTTCTTCGCGTGTCACCAGATTGGACGTCACATGGTCTCGCGGTTCGATGGAAGCTAGCTGCCGCGCGAACTGCGTCGCGAAGCCGGGAAACATCGTGCCGTTGTAACCGTCTGCAGTGAGGTACCAACTCTTGCAGCCCGAGTTCCAGGTGGTCCGCGCAAGTCGACGCTGCACCTGGTGGTGAAACTCTTGCTGGCGATCCGCGCGCACGTCGAAGCTGAGCAAATCATCTTCGACGATGAATTCAACGGCCTTGACGATGTAATCGATCGCGGACTCCATGTAGACCAGAGCTGAGTTATGCCCCGGACCGGAGTTTGGACCGAAGGTGAAGAACAGGTTTGGGTATCCAGACACGCTGACGCTCTTGTATGCATAGGAGCCACGAGACCATTCCTCAGCGAGTTGCCGCCCGCCCAGGCCGGTCACACGAAAGGGGGTGCCGGTTTTGCATACGTCGAATCCTGTCGCGAAAACAATGCAATCCACCTCGTGTTCGATCCCGTCCGCGGTGCGAATCCCGTTTGGCGCTAACGTCGCAATTGGCCATGTGATCAGCTTGCAATTGTCCTGCTGAAGAGCCGGGTAGTAGTCGTTGCTCATCAGCATTCGCTTGCACCCAGGGCGGAAATCGGGCATGAGCTGGTATCTGGTCCATGAATCGTTCACTTGTCGGCGCAGATTCGCCCGCGCGACCCATTGGATCGCGGTGGTGACGGGCGTGTCCCACACCATGCCGAGCGCCATCATCTCGTGAAGCCAGAACCACGCCTGTCGCGCAGAACTCTCCGTAATCGGCAGTCGACGGAACATCGACTTCGTCCATTCGGGATGAGGCAAGTCCACGCGGGGCAGGACCCAACCCGCAGTGCGCTGAAACACTTTGACGCTATGCGCAGCTTTGACCACTTCCGGAATAATCTGCACGGCACTGGCGCCCGTACCGATCACCGCTATCCGCTTGTCGGAAATGTCATAACTATGATCCCAGCGAGCGCTGTGGATTTTGTGGCCCGCAAAAGAATCGAGCCCACGTATATCGGGCAGGCTCGCATTTGCTAGCGGTCCCGACGCTACAACTGCCGTCCGTCCGCGATAGGCAGTACCATCCTCCGTTTCCGCCGTCCACGTCCCGGTTTCGTCATCGAAGCCGATTCCTGTGACATTCGCTCCGAAACGGATATGCTGCTCGAGCTGATACTTGCCCACGATGTGCTTTATGTAACCGAGGATCTCGTCGCTACTGGAGTACGTGCGCGACCACTCCGGGTTCGGCTCGAAAGAGTACGAGTAGAGCAGCGACGGAATATCGCATGCGGCGCCGGGGTATGTGTTATCACGCCAGGTGCCGCCTACCTCGTGGACACGTTCGAGGATGACAAAGTCGTCGATCCCCTTTTGCAACAGCCGGATAGCGGTGCCAAGGCCGGCGAACCCAGCTCCGATGATCAGAACCGTCGATGTCTCTGTCATCTCGACACCGGTTCGTAGGTGAGTTCCTTCGTCCACGAGGGGACTTTGCCGAGCACCCGAGTTGGGAAGTGGTCGATCGCAATACCCATTTTCTCGGCGACATACTGGAAGGGCTGTGTCTGTTTGATGGCAATCGCCATGTGGTACTTCATGAGGTGATAAGTCGGCAACCGCCGAGTGTTTTCGCTTCGGTCTCCCACATTCGAGTACCGGTTGACCGCGTTGTACAACTTCTCCTCGGACAGTCCCATCGCGGCAATGTTTGCCATCATCCTGGCCAGCAGAGGGGCGTACAGCACGAAGCCGAGAGCAAAGTCCGGCCGTAGCAATGTTCCCGCCATTTCGATCACGTGTCGGCGGATGGGGCTCGCACCGAGTTGGTCGAGTACCTGGAAGCCGACTGCCAGATGCCGTGACTCGTCGTTGTTGATATTCTTGAAGACCTCACCACATACAGGGTCGTGAACTTCATCGAGCAAAAACTTCAGCAGCGCGCCGTCGAGGGCGCATTCCAGTGCTGGGATCGCTGATCCGATCACCGTGAGAGGGAGATCGTCAGCGTAGCGGTCCAACCACTCGATCACGAGGCGAATGTTTTTGTTCGGCACGGGCGTTTCGCCTTCTTCGAGCATTCCCCAGCGGTGCATCAACGCCAACTCGGCGTTGGCATGACGCTGTTCCTCGGCGTGGAAGTAGGTGTAGATATTCTTGAGATCCTCGAAGGGCGCCTTGGGTGCCATTGCTGCGAAGGCTCGGGCGCCAACATGTTCGATCCACACCACATCGGACATGAATTGTTTGAGGGTGGGACGCTGCTCGTCGGTAATCAGCTCCGCACCTGGTGCGTCCCAGTCGATATCGGCCAGAGCCCACTGTCGATCCTTGATCGTTTTCAGCATTTCGCTGTATTCGAACGTCATTGTTCTCCTACTTCCTTGTTGGCTATCGCGCGATTCTCTCGATCAGGCCGAGTGCCCGCGTGTACGTGGCAGGCGCCGCCCGTTTAATTTGCCACGCAATCTTTGCGTCGAATTGCGGAAGAACATGAAGTTGCCCGCGGTCGTGTGCGTCGAGGGTGCTTCGCGCAACCGACTCCGCGGACACACCGGTCCACTTCATAAGCGTGGCCGCCAGCTTGGCGGCAGACTGCTCGATCTCCTTACTGTCTATGATGTTGGTCTTGACGAAAGTCGGGCACAGCACCGTGACCGCGACGCCGGTCCCGCTGAGTTCTGCCGCCAGTGTTTCCGACAGCGCCAGGACACCGGCTTTGCTCACGTTGTAGGCACCCATCCGAGGTGCCGCACCGAAACTGGCTGCCGAGGCCACGTTGATGACTCCGCCGTTACCTCGCGCGCGCAAGCGCGGCACGAATACCTCGCATCCATGAATTACGCCCCATAGATTGACGTCAAGAGTCCGACGCCAATCGCGCATCGCCGTTTCGCCAATCAGATTTCCGCCGACGCCGATTCCAGCGTTGTTAATCACTAGGCCGACCGCGTTTCCCAACCAACGCTCCGAGGCGTCGGCAAGTTCGAGAACCTGTTGCTCGTTAGAGACGTCGCAACAGAAGTCGACGGCCCGTCCACCAGCTTCCGTAATCAGCGTGACAGTCTCTTTCGCCCGGATCGGATCAATGTCCGCACACACCACCCGGCCGCCCCGGCGAGAAAGCTCAGAAGCAAACGCGCGGCCGATTCCGCTGCCCGCGCCTGTGACCACCGCATCGGCCTGTTGAGTACGGCGGTCGGACCCACCGAACGACAGAATTTTCACGAGTCTCCTCTTTATGGTGAGCCTGGGCGGCCCGACTGGTACGGCAGTTAGTCCTAGCGCCAAGCCGATTCCGGCAAGGAACCTGAGAGCACCTGGAAAAGGTGCGGCCGGTGCGCCGATGGCGCGCGTGGTTTTTGCGCGAGTCCGAAAGAATGATCAGATCGCGCCGGTACAAGGGATGCTCGGTGCTGCCCTGGCCGCGTCGATCATCGACAGTTCGGCCGGCATCGGCGTTCGTCTAGCCAAAGCAGTTCGCTGGACGCCACACGCGCAAAGACGACTCTCGCTGCCGCGGCTGGACGTCAGCGGCGGCGACGCGCGGAACCATTTTGGTGTCGCGTGACACCATTGCCTGCACATGCCACCAGTTTGCGGTTCGCCGTCCGCCTTGTCAAGATGGGGGTGTGCGTGTAGCAGCTGGAACGTGGGGTGGGCGTACCACGGAGGAACGTCGTGCCGAGCGTAGGAAGCGGCTAATCGACGCAGCGACCGAGATTTGGGGTGAAAGCGGCTGGGCCGCAGTCACGATGCGCGGTGTCTGTTCCCGGACCTCGTTGAACGATCGGTATTTTTACGAGGACTTCAAAGACCGCGACGCTTTGCTCGTCGCGGCGTGGGAGAACGCTCGTGATGAAGTGTTCGGCGAAGTTTCTGGCGTATTCGTTAGCAATCTGCATCAGCCGATGCTGGTTACCCTTCGCGCTGCGATTTCTGCCGTCGTAGAACGCACGGCGAGTGACACCGGCCGTGCTCAAATCCTCCTGATGCATCATGTCGGTAGCGCACTTCAGGATCACCGGGCGGCCGCGCTCCAACAGGCGACTGAACTTGTACTTCTCGCCGCGCAACCACATTTGCGACCGGGGGCCGATGAAACCGGTCTTCGCATGGACACCCTTGTCGCCGTCGGTGGATTCGTCGAGCTGATCAGCGCATGGCAATCTGGCCTGCTCGACGTGGATGCCCAGCATATCGTCGACCATACGAGTCGACTGGCAGCGACGCTGTCGGAACGGTATCTCCGGCAAGATTCTTAGCGGATCCGTGCAGGCGGTGGGTGCGGGTTTTCGCGAGCGCTTGCTGGAGTAGCCGAAAGAACAACAAGTCGCGATGGATGCAGTTTCGGCGGTTGGATCGGATCGTGAATTGGTCGAGGCAATAGCCGTGGTGCTACGAATTTAGTCCGTGGTGCGGGTGCCGGCGACCCATCGTTAAGCAGAGAGCTGACGCGCCAGGGAGTTCGACGTCCGGGCAGGTCTGGTGACGCGCTCAGGTTGACCAGTTGGTGGATGTACTCGTCGAATAGGCACTGGCAGCAGACCCGACCGTCGGCGCGGACTAGAGTTCCGGGTTCGATGAAGTTCCTCAAGACCGGTAGCAGGAATTCGTCGTCGGAATGCGGGATTGATTGCAACCGGACGCGGCGTAGTTGATGGCGGTGATCTTCTCGACGGCGATGACGAGGGTCGGCTTGTCGGTACCGCCGCCAGCAGTTCCGCAGGTTCTGCCGCCGACGAAGCTATCGTTGACCTCCACGATGCCGCCAAGTTGGTCGCGATCCGGACGCACGATCGCGCGCCGCAGTTTACGCAGCCATGCCCAGGGGGTCTCATAGGAGCCGAATCCGAGGGACGCTTCGGGAGGTTGGCCGCCGAGATTCCGTTCTTGGACTTCGTTGAGTAAGCGTGCGAAATGGGACGAGAACCCGCGTGGGCGGCAGATATGACGGGAATGATGCGTTCACCGAGGCGGCTGCCGGTGCGCAGGGATCTCAAGCGCGCGTTCTGGCCGGCAACATCACTGGTCGGGGAGTCGGTCCTTGAGCGTGATCCGCCGGCTCGAAATCGGGACTGATGTAGTCGAGCGTGATATGACGCTGGCGCCGGTTGACCCAGCCGACCCATTCCAATCGTGGCGAACTCGAAGTCGTCGATCGTCTTTATCCGCCGCTTCAGGAACGGACTCCGCTTTGAGACCGCCTCGGTTTGAATAGCCCGATCGTCGTCTCCGCAAGAGTATTGCCCTCGACGCCCTCGACGCCCTCGACGCCCTCGACGCCCTGCTGGATGCTGCAATCCCTTCCAGCACGAGCGTTTCCGAGAACGCTACGGATGGTGTTGAAGGTCCGCGAACGGGCGCGTGGTCAACGTGCACAACCCTGGTCGCGACCGGCGTCAAGACCAATGGGTTCCGCGAGATTCTCGGATCGAGGTCACCAGCAGCGAGGACGGCCCGGATTGGCGTTCTTCCGCGGCCGCGTCGCACGCGGTCTCTCCGGCGTCGCGCTGGTCACCTCCGAAGCCCACGACGGCCTTGATCGCCGCTATCGGGGCGATTGTGCCCGGCGGGAGCTGGCAACACTGCCACACCTCCTGCGCGGTGATTATGATGTCGATTACCCCGAAAACGTCATGGCAGTCGGTGCGGAGCCTGCCGCATTCGGTGTTCGATCAAGCCGACCCCAAGTCGGTTGGTGCCCAATACAGCCGGACGCTCGACGCGTACACCTCCAACTACCGTTGTCGGCGAATCGGAGGTGGCTGCTTCTAATGCAACCCCTCATACTCGGTTAACGAGACCTGGCCAGTCCGGCTTATCGGTGTGCTTTTGGGAGACGCCTTGTGATGGCCAGTGAGACTCCGCACGCGGTCGATCACTCGGCCGGACTACTCACCAACCGACAACCAAGCGAGCCAGCATTGCATCAACGACCGGGCAGTCACCTCAAATGCGCAACGATGCGATGAAGAGCGCAACACGCGAACATTGATGTATCGACGACGCGAACTATTGACCTGGTCGATTCGAAACTGTCATGATAGGTTCAACTTCGCTACTCCCAGTAGCGAATCTGGCATTTGTTGCCGGTAATGGTGCCGCACTGATGAGGAGAACGACCGTGCCACTCGGCGTGAATCGCATTTACGAGCCAGACTCAGAGAAATGGAATCGACCTCACGTTGAAATGATCGGCCCCGCTGCGTGGCAGACGCGTGTCAACGCGGCGGTTATGGCCCGAACGCTGAAGCCGCTGCTGTTCGCACTCACTTTGCTGGGCCGCGCATGCAATAGCCGCAATCCCGAAACTCTGCAGCGCATGTCGTTTGCTTTGGCCGACAAACCGTCTGTCTTGACTCGGCCGATCAAGAACACACTTCTCGAGAACGTTCAGCTCCCGCATTGCAAGGCGGAGTGGGTGAGTGCACCCGAAGCAGTCGGACCCGACGCACCTACGATCCTCTACTTACACGGTGGCGCATTCATCACCTGCGGGCTCGGAAGCCACCGACGAATGATCAGTCACATTTCGCGTGCTGCGTGCGCGCGGGTGTTGAGCGTCGACTACAGGATGCTTCCGATCAGTCCTATCGCCGATGCGATCGCTGACGGACTCGATGCATATCGAATGCTTCTCGCGTCGGGAACGAGCGCGAATTCCATTGTTATCGCTGGAGATTCAGCCGGGGGTTTTCTCGCTACGATGACCGCCCTCAGCATAAAGGAGGCGGGTTTGCCCCTCCCCGCCGCTCAGGTTTTGCTTTCCGGACTTACGGATTGCGACATGCGCACCAAACTCCCCCCGATGCGGCCATTTCCGGACGCCATGTTTCCGTCGGCAACGTTGAAGTTCATTAACGACGTATTTGTCACCAAGAACGGAACCGAAGCAGTGTTGCAGTGCCCGGTGCATTGCGATTTGTCCGGTCTCGGCCCCTTCCTGCAACAGGTGGGGTCGCGCGAGGCTCTGCGTCATGATGCGGCCGAGCTTGCACGCCGACTTAATGAAGACGGCGTGTCCAATTGGCTTCAAGTGTGGGATCGGGCACCGCACGTATTCCAGGTTGGCGCAGATTTCAACCCGGACGCGCGCCGAGCTATTACAGACATCGGTGAGTTCGTCAGATCTGTCGTTGCTACGGCCACGGCTGGTTCGACGCAAGCCGAGGCCGGATGACTGCTGGGGGATACTTCAAGGATATGCTGGACAATCAACTTGAAACGTGAATCACCAGGTGAGTCCGGAGACTCAGTGGTGGAGAGCCGGCACGCTGCTGGGCTTTGTTGCGACTGTCGTAGGCCGCGTCGAGTTCGACTGGCGGGATCGGCGTGTACGCGCCGCGTCCTGCCCACATCCGCCAGGTTTGAGCAGGTGTCAATTGGAGGATGTCGCCCGCCATGAGCATGGGACCAGGTTGAGCTGATTTAGCCACTGGGATGGGACCACCTGTTTTGCCAGTTATGGGACCACCGGCGCGTCGCGCCGGTGGTCCCGTCGCGCCGGTGGTCCCGTCGTTTGCTGGCTCTACGCCACCAAGCTGGGATGACGGGTTCGGATCCGTGATGTCAAGTGATCATTTCTGATTCGTCCGTGGTTGAGCAAGAGGCGTAGTCGGTAATTCTGAAAGTTGCGGTATCCGCGAGCGACTCGCTTGGTGTTCTTCACCTGCAGATTCAATGCCTCGGTCGGCCCGTTGGAGACGGTCGGATGATCGAAATGGGCGAGGAATTCGGTTCGCCACGCCGTGAGAGTGCGGCCGAGTCGGGCGACTTCCGGAACGGGGCAGTCGCGGGCGGCGCCGATGAGCGCTTCGGCCGCGTCTTTGTCGCGAATCCTGTAGCAGGACATCAGATCTTGCGCGATCGACCAAGCGGCGGAGAGTTCGCCGTCCGGGTCCTGCATCGAGCCCATCCTGCAGACGTTGCCAGGCCTTCTCGGTGAGCCGGTCGCACCGGCGGCGCAGGACGCGGCGGATCCGGTAGAGCGGGTCACCGACCCGACCACGATGCCCGCAGGTGTCGGTCTGCACCCGGCGGCGCACGTCGTCGACGGCGGTCAACCCGAGTTTGACGACATGGAACGGGTCCAAAACGCGTACCGCCGTGGATAATTCGCGCGACAGAGCGGTGGCGTAGCCGCGGAACGGATCCAACGACGCGGTCGTGACCCGCGCTTTCCAGGCGTCCTCCCGCTGGTCGAGCCACGAAGTCAGGACGGTGCCGGATCGGCCGGCGACAACGTCGAGCAGCCGCGCAGGACGGCCGGCAGTCAGGTCGGCGATCCCGGTGGCGTACATCGTGGAATGGGACGCGCACGCGCGCATGAACGCGGTTTCATCCACCCCGACGGCCGTCACCGTGTCCAGTCGTGTCGGGTCGTCGATAATCGGGTTTCCGCGGGTGGTGACGAGCCGCATGACCGTCGTCCACCCCACGCCCAACAAGTCTGCAACGTGCGATACCGCGGCATCACGGATGCCGACCTGCTCGAATGCCCACGCCCGGGCGCGTTCGGTCAGACACGCACGCGGTGCGATCGCCGGATGCTGTTCGGTCCAAGTCTTTCTGGGGCACAACGCATGTGGACAGCACCAGATCCGTTGTGCCAGCACAACACGACCGGGCGACCGGCGATCGGCAGGTCGCGCACCCATACCGGGCGCCGGTCCTTGGCCCGTGCCACGGCCCCGCATTCGGGGCAGCCCGTGACATCGGCGGTAGTCTCCGCGAGTATTTCGACCTCGCCGCCGATCTCTACGGCAGCGAGTAGACGAAACCCGTCCAACCCGAACAGCACAGCAACAGAACCGCTAAAATCACGTTCCACCTGGGGCTCCTTCACGATCGTGATCACTTGGTCGTAATCACGGATCGTGCGAGCCCCAGGCCCCCGATCAGGTCATTTCACCCGGCAAGTCGCCCAGGAAGTTTCCCCACCAATCCCAGGTTCATGGAGAAGAGCCCGTTTGCTCGTTCGATCGTTCGTGACAGGTCAGTGATCATGGAGGGCGGCGGGCATGGCTTTTCGGGAGGTCAGTGTGAACGAGATCAGAGAAGTACTGCGGTTGTGGCTCGGCACGGCCGGTTTGCCGGCGCCCGGTCTGCGCACGATCGCCGAGCATGCCGGGGTGGACCGCAACACAGCCCGGCGGTATGTCGAGGCAGCCCAAACTGCCGGATTGGAACGAACGGCAGATGCCTCGGCGATCGACGACGACCTGGTCGGGGCGGTGGTCGAAGCGGTCCGGCCGGATCGTCCGCACGGGCACGGTGCGGCGTGGGATCAACTGCTGGCTCATGAGCAGCAGATCACCGACTGGGTCGCCGGTAACGGGGAGCACCCACCGTTGACGATCACCAAGATCGAGGTGCTCCTCACCCGGCAGGGATGTGTCGTGCCGTATCGGACGTTGCACCGATTCGCCACGGAGCGTTGCGGTTTCGGCAGCAGGAACCTCACCGTGCGGGTCGCCGACGGTGACCCGGGCATCGAATGCCAGATCGACTTCGGGTACTTGGGATGCTCACCGACCCGGAGGATGGGCGGGCTCGGAAGGTGCACGCGTTGATCTTCACCGCCGTCTACAGCCGGCACATGTTCGTCTGGCTGTCCTATTCGCAGACGTTGGCGGCGGTGATCGCCGGCTGCGAGGCGGCATGGGAATTCTTCGGTGGTTATGTGGGTGTCGATACCACGGTTTGAGCCGAGACGGCGTGAGAATAGGCGCAACCCGCGACGGGAAGCGCCGATGTTGTGGACACCGTGCTTGGTGCGTTCGTCTGGTCCGGACGGTCAGGTCCGGGCCAGCCTGGGTGACCCGCTGCTCGACGACTACCTGCGGTTTGTCGCGGCACGCTCGCGACCGAACACGGTGCTGGCGACGGCGTACGACCTGAAGGTGTTCTTCTCGGTCGTCGGCAAGGAGCCGGCACGGGTATCGACGACGGATGTGATGGAGTGAACCATCCCGGCTTTGATGCACACCTTCCCAATTGGAAAGGTGACTGCTCATGTCGAAGATTTATTCAGCCGAGGTTCGTGAGAAGGCGGTTCGTCTGGTGCTCGAGATCATGGGAAAACTGCACGTGCTCTTGGAATCGGTCTCCGAGAGCACGGGCACATCGACGTCACCGAAGAAGCCCTGAGCAGCACGTTCGCCGACTTGCAGGAGGCATCGATCCCGATCCGCCGGTCGTGTCAGCTGATCGGGCGATCACGAGCCACCCACTACCGCCACCAGCAGCCACCCGTTCTCGGCCCGAAGAGGCCCAGGACCGTCCCGGACAACGGTCAGGCACTCACCGCCGCCGAACGAGCGCACGTGCTCACCGTCATCAACACCGCTGCGTGTCAGCAGTCACGTAATTCCCCACCTCTGAGGGGTTGTCCGTCACGTAATTCCTCACCCGCCGTCACGTAATTCCCCACCCCTGGGGCGTGTCCGTTCGGGGTTCGGGTGCTGCTCAGGTTCGCTCCGTTCAGTGCCCCACCGAGGGCCTGGAAGGGGCCTGAGGTGTCAAGGAGAACGTGGAAAGTGACCGACTTCGTGGAGATGTTCCGACACTGGAACGCGGGCCGATCCCAGGTGCAGATCTATCAGGCACTCGACATCGACCGAAAAACTATTCGTAAATACCTCGCCCCAGCACTAGCCGAGGGTCTGACACCTGCACCCGACGTCGCGTTCGACGAAGTGTTGTGGCGGAAGCGCATACGCCGATGGTTCCCCGAACTCGACGACCCGGCAGCACGAGCGGTGACATGGCCGCTGATCGCGGTGCACCACGACTGGATCACCGAGCAACTCGCGGTGCCGGTCACGGTCGCCACGATCGCGCAACGGCTTCGCGACGACCACCGGGTCGACGTGTCGGAATCGACGGTACGACGTTACATCGCAGCCACTTTCGCCGAACAGTCCGTCGAGGACAAGGTCACCGTCCCGCGTGGTGCGGTCGAACCTGGCAGTGAAGCCCAGATCGACTACGGCAAACTCGGCATGTGGTTCGACCCGGTCTCGGGCCGCCGGGTCGCGGTGTGGGTGTTCGCGATGATCCTGTCGTGCTCACGCAAGCTGTTCGTGCAACCGGTGCTGAAGCTGGACCAGGCATCGTGGAACGCCTCCCACGTCGCGGCATTCGACTTCTTCGGCGGCATCCCGGCACGATTGGTGTGCGACAACCTCAAGACCGGTGTCGACCGGCCCGATCTCTACGACCCGCAGATCAACCGCGCCTACGCCGAACTCGCCGCGTTCTACGGCACCCTCGTCGACCCGGCCAGAGCTCGCAAACCGAAGGACAAACCGCGGGTGGAACGACCGATGCCCTATATTCGTGATTCGTTCTTCTCGGGCCGCGAATTCGCCTCGCTGCAGCATATGCAGGCCGAGGCATTGCGTTGGGCCACCGACGTTTACGGGGTTCACAAGCACCGCGGCCTCGACGGTGCGACACCGGTAGCGGTGTTCGACGCGGTCGAGAAAGACGCTCTCGCCGCGTTGCCCGCTCGCCCATTCGAAACGGTGAGCTACACGGTCGGCACCGTCGCCCCGGACTGCCACGTCAAATCCGGCAAAGCGTTGTACTCGGTGCCGTGGCGGTTGATGGGGCAGAAGGTCAGTGTCCGCACCGCCGGTGATGTGGTGCAGATCTTCCACGACGACACCGTCGCGGCCACCCATGTCCGTCATCTGTCGGGGCGTTCGACCAATCTCGAACACTATCCGCCGCACAAGGTCGCACACACCTTGCGCAGCGTGTCGTGGTGCCGTACTCATGCCGAGCAGATCGGGCCCGGTGCCGTCGCGATCATCGCAGAGTTGTCCCAGGTCAACGCCGTTCACCGGTTGCGGGCGATCCAGGCGATCATCCGGTTGCGCGACACCTACGACGACACGCGCCTCGACGCCGCCTGTGCTCGCGCCCTCGAGGTCGGTGATCCGCACTACCGCACCGTCAAAGGCATCCTCGTCGCCGGCACCGAACACGGCGACCGACCGGCCACTCCAGTTCCTGCGCCGCCGGCGATGCTGCGCGGCCCCGCTGCCTTCGACACCGAACTCAGCGCCTGACAACCACCAACTCCGTGCGCCAGATCATGTTCCGCTGCAACCACATCGACGAAACAGGACTGTCATGACCATTCACGACCCCAGTCTGCGGACTGCGCTCAAAACCCTCAAACTCACCGGCATGCTCGACACCCTCGACGCCAGGCTCGCTCAGACCCGGGACGGAAAACTCGGGCATCTGGAATTTCTGCAAGTGCTGTGCGAGGACGAGGTCGCCCGCCGCGAAACCGCAGCGCTGGCGCGGCGGGTGCGCCGGGCACGGTTCGAGCATCAATCCACCTTCGAGGACTTCGACTTCACCGTCAGCCCGAAACTTCCCTCGGCGATGCTGCGCGATCTCGCCGCCCTGCGTTGGCTCGATGCCGGCGAATCAGTGATCCTCTACGGACCCGTCGGGGTCGGGAAAACCCATGTGGCACAAGCGCTTGGCCATCAAGTCGCCCGCCGCGGTGGCGACATCCGGTTCGTCAAATGCTCACGCATGCTCGCCGACCTCGCCGGTGGTCACGCCGACCGCACCATCGGTCAACGCATGCGTGAATACACCCGACCGCTGGTTCTGATCGTCGACGACTTCGCGATGCGGGAGCACACCCCGACCCAATCCGATGACCTCTACGACCTGGTCTCCGACCGTGCCATCGCGGGGAAACCAGTAATTCTCACCAGCAACCGAGCACCGAAGGATTGGTATCCGCTGTTTCCGAACCCCGTCGTCGCGGAATCGCTGCTCGATCGGTTGATCAACACCAGCCATCAAGTCCTCATGGACGGCCCGTCCTACCGGCCACGCAAACGACCCGGCGCAACAGCCACCTGACACCGACCACATGCCCAGCTACCCTCAGCACAGCAGCGCCGAACGTGAGGAATTACGTGACAGCTACCCCTGGGGAATTACGCGACGGCCGACAGCTGCGTACGCGGACCTGGCGATCTGCCAGATCTGGGCCCGCGAACTCGATGAAGGGAACTACTGGTGCTCGATGTCGAGCATGTACCGCATCGCGTCCGCCGCAGGTCAGAGCCGGGAACGGCGCCGGTTGGCAACTCATCCGGCGAAGGTCAAACCCGAACTTCTCGCCGACGGGCCCTCGCAGGTGTGGACGTGGGACATCACCAAACTCCGCGGCCCCAGCAAAGGCGTCTGGTTTCACCTGTACGTGTTGATCGACATCTACTCCCGTTACAACCCGGCGTGGATCGTGGCAGCTCACGAAAGCGCTGATCTGGCAGAGGATTTCATCGACGAAGCGATCACCTGCAATGGTGCTGTCCCGCATACGGTGCACGCCGATCGCGGTACGTCCATGACCTCGGGTCCGGTGTCGGCGTTGCTGAACAACCTCGGGATCACGAGGTCGCACTCGAGACCACGAGTTTCGAATGATAATCCCTTCTCGGAGTCGCAATTCAAGACTCTCAAGTATCTGCACGATTTCCCGAAAGCCTTTGCCTCACTGGCTGATGCGCGCCAATTTTTGGAAGGATTCTTCAACGAATACAACCATATTCACCGTCATTCCGGCATTGGCTGGCACACACCAGCTTCGGTCCACTTCGGCACCTCGGACGCGGTCGACGAGGCCCGTCAGATCACTTTGACCGCCGCCTACCAGGCGAACCCGGCACGGTTCTTTCGCCGACCGAAACCACCGAAAATGCCAGCCGTCTTCTTCATCAACGAACCCGTTACCCAACCACAGATGAACTGACCTTCACCGTCTCACTTGACTTGACTAATTCCGGCCTCGGACTACGGCGGCTCGCCCCACCCGACCCGTTGGGTGTACCGAACCTGCGACCAACACCCTATGGAGGAAGCATGACTGCCTATCGCACGATTATCGTCGGGACCGACGGATCTGAATCATCGCTGAAGGCCGTGGACAAGGCTGGTGCGATTGCAGGTGATGCCGACGCCCTGCTGGTTGTGGCGTGCGCCTATTTCCCGAACGATGCCACGGTCGCTGCAGCGGCGGAGAACGTTTTGAAAGACGAAGTGTACCAAGTTCGCGGAGAGGGCGTTGACGCGCGTCTGCCATGCGGCCGAACCGATCATTTCGACTTTAGGCCGATTCCATTCCGCAGGCGGCTAATCGAATCCAAAGCCCATCCCCTCTATGTGAGATGGTCGACGAGGGTGCCCTCGGTACCGAACAATTCAGCGCGCCAGTACTCGAGAAGCGCCTCGTTGTCGATGTCGGAGGGGTGGAAGCCCGGCTTCATATAGCGCAACAGGAGTGGCGTCATCCCCTTGAAGAGCGGCCCCCGCAGCGTCGCCACAGTTCCACGAGCAATTCGCACCGGATTGCGCCCCTTCGGATCCTGAACCACCGAAACCAGCGTTGCTGCAGCGATGAGCGGGAACGCGACGCCGAACATCGTCACCATCGTCATGATTCGCGACCATTCGCGGCCGCCGACGGCTTTGTACACGTCGAACGCCACAGCCTTGTGCTCGACCTCCTCGAGCGCATGCCACATCAGCAGGTTCTTGACCTCCGGATCGTGGGCCATGTCCTGCACCTCCTGACTGGACAGGATTCGCTCCGCGAGGACTGCCGTGAAGTGCTCCGCCGCCGCGGTCATCGCCAACGGTCCACGCTTTGGCAACCATCCTTCTAAGCGCTCTACGCCCTTGAGGATTGTGTCCACCGTCCTGGTGCTGTACCCGATTTCCACGAGCTTGTCGTTGAGTCGACGGTGTTCTTGCCCGTGCGACATTTCCTGACCGATGAAGCCTCGAATCTGCTGCCGCAGCACGGGATCAGCGATCTGGTCGCTGTACCGGCGAACCGACCGGATGAACAACTCTTCACCGACAGGAAACGACATCGACAGCGTGGCGATGAGATGACTGAACACCAGGTCGTTGTTCGCGAAGTGCCGCACCATCGGCGTCGGTTCACCGAATTCGAACTTGATCCGTCGCGGCTTGACACGGTCGATCGGCGCGGTCCGTACCTGTTCCTGATTTGCGGTCATGCCGTCCTCCTTTGGGTGGTGTTAATGCGCTGGACCCTCTGAGTACGGACCTTGCGGAGATCGAACATCCGACCCAAATGGGGCAGGTGTTGCAACGATCGCTGGAATCCGCCCTTCGAGCACCCATGCTCCGTGCTTGTACTTTGCGCAGCAGAGGGCAGGTCACCCTCTGCGATTCATGCAGGTATAGCCTGCCAGTATACGCTACTACATGTATCGCAATTTGCGCGATCACATCTCGGTAAACCTGAGCGTGCACAACCCCACGAGCCGCCCTTCTCGCCTCTTTATTCTGACCAAATTCATGCGAAATAAAGTGTAGAACAACACTATTCGACTTAACTGATCGCGTGCTGACCGCGATACGAACCGGATCCAGAACGGATGCAGTAACAGTACCGATAGGACCTAATAACGACGTGGCACAGCCCAGGGAAGCACTCGGCCCATCTCGGTGCCCTCTCTGGCAGGCTTAGGTGAGACACTCGGACCTTCCCGAGAACCTGTCTTTGAGGGCATGACTGGAGCGACATCCCATGAGCAGCCCGACCACAACGACCTCGTCTGTCCAGGCGGTTGATCCCGCCGCGAAACCGACCCGCCGGACGTTCACCAACGAGTACCGAAACAAGATAATCGACGAATACGCCCAAGCCCCGCGAGATATTGTCAATACCTGTGGATCGGGAACTTTCAGGCGACCTCCGATTCGGCGGTTTCCGGCTCGGTTGTTGACGCTTCGGGCGTGATATCGGTCGGGCGTTCGAGCAGCTTGCCCTTGTGGAACACCGCGCCGGTACGGACCAGCGCAACCAGGTGGGGTGCGTTGACCGCCCGCCAGCGAAGTTGCGCGGCATCGATCAGCTTGTAAGACATGGCAATTCCCGCCGCACGAGACCCGGGACTCTTGGTGACCTTGGTCCGCAATCGTACGGTCGCAAAAGTCGATTCGATCGGGTTCGTCGTGCGCAAATGCACCCAATGCTCGGCCGGATACCGATAGAACTCCAGCAGCACATCGGCGTCGTCGACGATTTTCGCGACCGCCTTCGGATACTTCGCCTCGTAGTCGAGGGCGAACGCCTTGACCGCAAGCTGGGGCCTTGTCGATGTCCTCGGCGTTGTAGATCTCCTTCATCGCCGCCAACGCACCAGGATGCGCCGACTTCGGCAGCGCAGCAAGTACATTGGCTTGTTTGTGGAACCAGCACCGCTGCTCCCGGGTCGTCGGGAACACCTCCCGCACAGCCTTCCAGAACCCGAGAGCACCGTCACCGGCCGCCAACATCGGCGCAGCCATGCCGCGGCGCCTGCAGCTGCGCAGCAGGTCGGCCCACGATTCGGTCGATTCCCGGTATCCGTCGGTCAACGCGACCAACTCTTTGCGGCCGTCGGCGCGGACCCCGATCATCACCAGCAGACAGAGCTTCTCTTGCTCCAGCCGAACTTTGAGGTGGATGCCGTCGACCCAGAGGTAGACGAAATCGGTACCGGACAGGTCGCGCTCTCCGAATGCTTTCGCCTCGTCCTGCCACTGCGCGGTGAGCCGAGTGATCGAGGCGGCCGACAGCCCAGCACCGGAGCCGAGGAACTGCTCCAACGCCGGCCCGAAGTCGCTGGTCGACAGCCCGTGCAGATACAACAACGGCAGCACCTCGTTCATCTGCGGGGACTTCCGTGTCCACGCCGGCAGGATCGCCGAGGCAAAGCGTTGCCGCTCACCGGAATCCGGATCGACACGCTTGTCGTTCACGCGCGGCGCTGTCACCGTCACCGCGCCCGCCGCGGTCAGTACGTCGCGTTGGTGGTGGGAGCCGTTGCGGACCACCAGGCGGTGGCCGTTCTCGTCGACCTGATCAGCGAACTGGTCGATGTAAGCGGCGACCTCGGCCTGCAACGCCGCCGCGAGCATCTGCCGGGCGCCGTCGCGAACGATCTCGTCGAGCAACGACCGCACGGGCACGTCGCCGTCCGCGTTGGATGAATCGGTGGCGTGAACTACCTTGAGCAAGGGCGTACCTTCCCAACCAGCGCGCCAACGCTGGTCTTGATCGAATACCTGATTCCGTGAAGATCATCCTCCGGGAAGGTGCGCCCTCTCAGAACCTCATCCACAGGTATTGATCATTGCTCTGACATACGTTGTATGTGATAGTAGACCGTCGCGATCGGAACCTCGACGTCGACGGACTCGGTCACGGTGCTCATACACATCTTCTCTGCTGCTTCGCCTGCGTACTCAGATGGGTTCTGCTCCACACGGCGTATACCCCACCAAACGATAACGATGCACGATCGATGCAGATTGCTTGTGTCCTCCGCGAGTCGCGGCTGGGCCACACTCTCATCGGGATCTGTCTACACCGGTCGACCCCGGTGCGGCGTCCCACAACCTGGCCGGGTCGGACCCATCATCGGCTCGCGCAGCTCCGAATGGTCGATAGAGAAACCGAGTGTCGCCGGTGTCGACGCAGGCGCCGGCGGTGAGCTGGGGAGGTGGGAATGGGCGAGGGAGGCGTCGAACATCCCGAGGGTGCGCTACCGAAATCCACGTCAGTCGCCGAGGTCGGCACTACGCGTGTGTCGGTCCGGTCCTGGGTGGCCGCGTGGTGGAACGCCGATTTCGACTATGCCTGGATGCCGGCGTTTCTGCGGCGGTGGCGGTTGCTGCGGCCGACGAAGTGGGCGGTGAGCGTGTGGTGCTCGGTGTTCGGGGCCTATGTGCTGCTGGTGCACCTGTTCACCCGCCACGATCCCGACAGTGCGTGGCGCACCGGCATCGTCGTTGTCGTCGCTGGGAGTGCGTTCTATGCCGCGGTGCGCTGGGTGATCGCGCCGTGGCCGCCTGCACACCGGTCGTTGTGGTTCGTGTTCTGGGCCGAATCCGCGCTCACCGTCAGCATCCTGCTGGGGTCGGGTGCCACGTCCTCGGTGATGGCCGGCAGCGGCCTGATCGTCGCGACCGGCATGTATGTGACATTGCTGCACAGTTCCCGGATCCTGGTGCTGCACCTGTTGTGGGCCGGTATCACGATCCTTGCGACGGCGATCCACCACGCCCTGATCGACCCGACTCCCGAGTACGCACTCCTGGCCGCCCAGGTGTTGATTCTCGCAGTTTTGATAACCGGAGTGCCGCTGATCCAGCACATCGGCCTGCAGTTCCTCAAACAGGACGCGGAAGGATCACACCGCGATCCGCTGACCGGTCTGCTCAATCGTCGTGGCCTGGCATCGGAGTCTCAGCGCCTCTTCGCCGCCGCCCGCAGCAACGACACCGCGATCGTGACCGTGGTGACCGACCTCGATGGACTCAAGACGCTCAACGACACCCATGGCCACGCGCACGGTGATCACGTTCTGCGGGCGGTCGCGACTCGTCTGGCCCACGCCGCCCCCGCGACCGCGTTGGTCGCCCGCCTCGGCGGTGACGAGTTCGCCACCATCGCCACTATCCCGATCCGTGACGTCGACCACGTCGTCGCCTCGATTCACGCCGCCGTGCACTCCCCTCGGGACGCGGTCGAGGTGACCGCCAGCACCGGCGCATGGATTCGAACCGGACTGGTCCCGGTCCTCGACGTGTCGACTGCATTCAGCCAAGAACTCCACCTCGCCGACTTGGCGATGTATGAAGCCAAGAACTCCGGCGGTGACCGGTTGGTGTGTCACAGCAGCACCGCACCGACTACGCCGGCGCGTCACCGCAAACACGGGCGCCACTGACTAGGACGGTGATTCGACTCCGACAGCTGGAGGGCCGGACGCGATGGCGGTAGGCCCCGAGAGGGCGAGGGCTGGGCTTCGTGTCCTTGTGTGCGGCGGCTGCGTCGCTGCTCCTTCAATTCGGCCTCGAAGATGTGGCGAGTACCGCCTTGCAGTTGGTCCCGAATCGCGCGATCGTGTGCACGCAGCACCGACCAGTAATTGTCGTCGAAGTCATGCGGATCAGATGTCCGCCGCTGCCGGTTCCGAAACCACCGTGTGTCCTGTCGGGTCCGACCCGAGGGCACTTGTGTGCAAAGGCGCGACGGCGACCCGCAGCGGGGTTCGGGACTGTCCGAATCGGGACCGCTACACGAGCACACCGCATACGAAGTGCGGGTAAACACTCCCCCTGGTCACGATTGCAGGCGACGGTGCAGCGCGAGGTCCCGGTCGTGCGGCGTGGCAGGCACGGGCGTCGTCGGTACCCACCGGCACCGGCCGACATCCAGACACCCGACGCGGCGTACCGGTCAGCAGCCGAACAAGACGAGTTGGTCCTCGCAAGGGCGGCGCCGCGGTCGTGTCCGCCCGGGTGGGGCAGCACACACGCTGCCGCAATCTCGGTCGGCACAGCACCAGCAGCACGGGCGGCTCGGACCTCGGCGCGGACATCGAGCCCAACCTGGTGCGCGATAGTGATTCGCGCGATCCGGTGCCGCTAGGCGCGCTCCCAGCCGGATGCCGTCTCTCGGGTGTGCCACGCCGCGCGCCACGCGACGGGGTCCGACACCTCCGCCACCACGAATGCACCCCGACGACAGGTCTAGCTTTCGGGGCAGTTGTTCGGGCAATGTCGTCCCGATCAGTCTTCTGCCAGCGGCGAGGGCGAACCGGATTCACACAGCAGGGTCGGGCAGCATGGTGCCGGACACGATCAGGGCCATGGCGATGAGTTCGACCGCCACAGTGGTCTACAAACCGGTGTCCTTGGCGATCAGTGTGCTCGGCGGTGTCCTCGCCGGCCTCGTGTTTCGGCAGGTGTGGAGCAGGCTTGGGCACGACGAGACTGCTCCGGCTCCGAAAGATCTCAGCCACTCCACCCGAGAAGTGCTGATAGCGGCAGCGATTCAGGGTTCGGTGTTCGGGATCGTCAAAGCCGGGGTCGACCGTGCCGGGGCGCGGGGTTTCCGCGCGCTCGCGCACGAAGACCCCGCCTAGACCCGAACAGCACGAACAGACGACGAACCCATGACGACAGCAACGAACAGCGCACCGACACCGGGGCGCCGGCGACGCCGAGGACCCCGACAGCCCCACCGACCTTCGAGCGCGTTGTCTTCGATGTCGCCGACAGCGAGCCAGAGCAGTGTTACCACGGCGTCGTCGTTAGGGAAATGGCCGCGGTTGTTGATGATTTTGCGGAGCTGATAGTTCAGCGACTCGATCGTTATCTGCAGTCCTTCGGTTCGGCGAGTCTGTGATCTGCAGTTTTGCGACGTGGACGGTCCGTGACGTGACGTCGGTTGTGGTTGCTCGGCCGTTCAACGGAGTTGATCTGTTATCGAATCGCGTTGGGCGGTGGGTCGTTTCTGGACGTTGTCGCGGGATTGGCCGAGGGCGTGGGCGAGTTGGCGGCGCAGGCGCTCGTTTTCGTCGGCGAGTTCGCGGTTGCGGCGGAGTGCCAGGTCGAGGCGCTGGCGCGGGGAGTTCTCGTTGGCGCGTTGCCGGGGCGGCAGTGTCTGGTCGTGTTGCGGACGGCGCAGTGCACGGATGCGGGCGATCTCGTCTTTGAGGTCGGGTTGAGTGTAGAGCCAGGAACGTGAGACCCCCGCCCGGTGAGCGACGGCCTCGAAGGAGATGCTGGCTCCGGCACGGTCGAGTTCGTGAAGGGCTGCAATGGCTTTGGCCCGAGTGAGTTCGTGGCGCTGTTTCGCGGCGGTGACGATGTGAATGCTGTTGTCATATCGCATGTTCGGTCGCTTCCGGTTCGGCGGTCGGGGTGTCGAGCGAGTCGATTATGATGTCGCGGTTGCCGAGCACTTGTCGGTTCATCTCGACCAGCCGTTTCTGTCCGCGAGCTTCGGCCGCAGTGATCAGTTCGAGCGTCTGCTGCCGTTGGCTGCGGTGCTGGGGCAGGAACTCGGGCGTGGTGAGGAACATGGGGCAGGTGAGGCACCATTGACTGAACTAACTTCAGGTTTGGGGTAGGTCGGAAGGCTATGGCTCAAGGCGGCTTCGGTAGCTTGCCGACGTGATCGAATCGGAGGAGAACGGCCGCGATCTGGCGAGCCTG
>NZ_JAEMNV010000019.1 GCF_016482825.1 Antrihabitans stalagmiti
GGGGTCGGCTTTGCTGCCTTCCGATACCCGCCACTGCGCCAACAGCGTGTCCAAGGCGCGGTCGTGCTGGCCATCTGTCAGATCGGCGACCTTCGACCAGGTGAACCGGTTGATCAGCCCGTAGCGCGAGACGTAGGCGTCGTAGCGCTGATTCAGCTCGACGCGCAACGCTGCCCGTTCGGCCGCCGGTTGATCCTCGCGCTGGGTGTCGATCAACGCGACCGCGATGTCCCGCAGATCCAGCAGTGCGCCCCACTCGGCGGTTTGCTTGGCTCCCCGCGTCTTGACCGGTGCCCATTCCATGCCGTTCCAGGTCCGGATCGCGGCGGCTTGGGGGTCGAAGGACAAGGTGGCAATGGTGGTGCCGGCCTGACCCCGTTCGCGGGCGCGGGTGAGTCCGCGTTCGAAGTCGGCGCGGGTCGGTCCCATCGTGTTCGCCCAGCTCGCTGTCAATGCCAGCCCGGAGCGCCGCGCGTCCTCGACGATGCCGGACAACGCCTCCTCGACCTGAGTTGCAAGGGCGGCACCGCTCTCCCCGCGCACGACCAGCTGCTCGGCTGCGAACTGGCCACGTCCGAGTTCCATGGTGCCGAGCACGTGGTGCGGCTCGTCGGCGTAGTAGGAGTTGGCCTGCAGCCCCAACTGCCGCCCATCCTGATACACCGTCGAATAGGTCAACCCCAAGAACTGCTTGGTCCGGGCGGTCATCTCCTGGCCGTCTTCGCGGCGACGCAGCACGAGAATGTCGGTGACGACCGAGGTGCCGGCGACTCGGGAGAACGCGCCTTCGGGCAACCGGACCGCACCGAGCAGGTCGGCTTTGTCGGCGATCTCCTTCCGGGCGCGCCCGTTGACAGCGTCCATCGTGAAACGTGAGGTCAGGACCGTGACGTAGCCGCCGGGTGCGGTGAACGCGAGCGCTTTGTTGATGAAGTGGTTGTGGATCGAGAGCCGCGACGGGTTGTGTGCCGGATCGTGCAGCCGGAAGTCACCGAACGGGACATTGCCGATTGCTGCGGTGAACGAGGCTTCCGGGACGTGGGTCAGTTCGAAACCCTCGTTGCGGATCTGGGCTGACGGATGCAACGCCGCCGCGATGGACGCGGTGGTGGAGTCGAGCTCCACCCCGACCATCTGCGCACTGGTCGGCGCGTGCGCGAGGAACGTGCCCGACCCGCAGCCCGGTTCCAGGACGCGGCCGCCACCGAATCCGGCCTGCTCCATGGCACGCCACATCGCTTGTGCGATAGCGGGATCGGTGTAGTGCGCGTTGAGGGTGTTGCGTTGAGCTTGCGACCATTGCGCGTCGTCGAGCAGCTCGCGCAACTGCTCACGCTCGGCGGCCCATTCCGGTTTTCTGAGGTCGAAGATCCCGGCAGCGGCACCCCACCCTGACCAGCGACCGAGCACCGCCTGCTCTTCGGCGGTGGCGTAGCGGTCCTCGGCTTCGATGCGCCGCACGATCCGGATCGCGGCGATGTTGGCCGCAGCGCGCGCTTTCTCCCCCGACGGAGGCAGGACCTGGGTGCCGGGTCGGAAATCGACCGGTGCCACGTATACCGGCTGTTCGACGACGGGTGTCTCGATGGCCTGGTGCTCGTCGCCGAGCGGCGCACCGCGGTCGGGAGTATGTGTCAGTGTCGCGTCGATCGAGACCGACTCGACGGGCACCTGATCAGCCTCGGCCGCGGCGACCGTGTCGACGTGCGGCGTTGACATCCCGAACTCGGCCACTACCTCGGCCGGCGGCGGCAGTGGTGTCCCGCCCGGATCGGTGACCGCCGGATCCAGCGGCGCGGCACGGTCGACGTCGAGAGCGAACAGATCGCCCTGGCCTTCGGCTACGGGTCGACGAGTCTTCCGGGGCCGTCGAGCGGTTTGCCCGCCGTCACCAACGCTTGGCTGACTTGGTTGGTGAACGATGCTGAAAGCGGGTCGCTCGGGCCGGTCGGCAGCGGCTCGCCGTCCTCGGTCCGGGCTTGCAGCAAAAAGGCCCCCGTCACCCGGAACAGTGCTGAGCGATCCGGCCACAGGCGGCGCGACATCTCGCTCGCCTCCGAACTCGGATCCCGTCGCCGCAGCGGATCGATCCAGCGATCGCGGTCCCCCGCCGCGTCCTGCAGCCGCACCTGCTCCTGCAGCATCTCCCGTTCGCGAGCCTCCTCCACGCTCACCGGTTCCGGAAAGTCCTCCTCCGAGTGCGGGATCTGCTCGTAAAGTTCCTGCGCCAGCACCGCTTCGGTGATCGAGCGACGCGCCGTCTCGATCAACGTCACCGTCGTCCGGTAGTCCGGTGCTTCGCCGTGCTCGTCCCACCATTGGCGCACCAGCGGTCCCTGGCCCTGCATCTGCGTCTCGATCAGGTCGCTGATCCGCAGCGCCTCGTCGGCGACGAAGTTCGCCTTCTGCGTCTGCGACCAGTCCTCCGGCAGCCCGATATGGGTCCGCCACGTCTCCTCGACCAGTTGGCGAAGATTCTCGGGTGGGGTCTCGGTCATCGGCGGCGGTACCTTCCTCGGTGGCGAAAAGATCCAGTTGCGTGTCGGTGGCGGCGCGGCGCTGTTTGCGGGGCATACCAGGGAGCTCCTCTGCATGCATACCCTGCGACGGGTGTGCCTGCGTTCGTGGTGATTATGGTGACTCATTGGCCGGAGCTCCGTTCTCTGGCTGCCCTGCCCTGGCGGGTCTAGACCACCCGCCAGGGTCTGGGGAAACTGTGGATGTGATGTCGGTAGATCGAGAGGTCAACGCGAAAGCTGCTGCTAGACAGGTGGATCTAGTCCAGAAACGACGCTGGCGCTCATGCTGCGTCCCCGTCTCTGCGTGCTCTACGAAAATCTGGACCGCGACCACCGTCGCTGGGCGGCCGCTCATCGCTGTGGTCCGCGTCGAACCACCCCGACGGCGCGGGAATCGTCGGATACGCCGGTATGTCGACGTGCGCCTCCGGGGTGCAGCGCCACATCGGTCCGGCCTCACCGTCGCAGAGTGCACGGAGATGCGGGTCGGTGTGCTGGACCCACCAGGAACTCATCGCCAGCGGTTCCTCGCTGCGCCGCGCCCCTTCCCACCCGCGCCACAATGCGTGTAGTCGGATGCTGACCTCCCGGTGCCGCCACCACTGTCGGCACCAGGTGCGGCCGCGGCCGCCGCCGAGCAGCTTCCCGGCCAGCACCGGTGCCAGCCAGTGTTCGACGAATTCGCCGACGTCGGCGAACACGTCGGGTTCTGGATCTTTGGCACCACCGGATGCACTGGGCGACTTAGGCTTCGGTGCCGCCGCTCGTCTCCGTCCGGCTTTGCCTCGCGGAATCGTCGATCCAGTGTCGTCATCGTCGTCGGGATCATCAATCATGAGATGACCTCCGTCGTAGGGTCCAGGTCGAGTCCGCGAAGCGCGAGTGCGCCCTTCTTCGGTTCGTATTTCGCCAGCGACGCGCGGATCTGGTCGGCAAAGCGGCTGTCACTCCAGAACGATTTGCGCACCAGCACAGGCGGATTACCTGAGGTCATCACGATGGCACGATCTTTCGGCAACGCCGCCAGCAGCGAAATCGGTGCGATCGGCTCCCGCGACCAGGACTGTGAGCGTGACCCACCTCCTTTGGCTCCGCTCGAATGACTCGACGACCACCGCGATACGTCGTGGTCCCCAATCTGATGCGAAATCGACTGCAGATACCTGTCGTCGTCGACGCCACCTCCGAAGTAGTGCATGTTGGACGCTTGCCGCATCGTGGCCAGCTTCTGCTCCGACCACACTTCCCCGGCTTGGGCCGGTGACTGAAGAAAGGTCAACAGCACGACACCCTGAGATCCTGCGTGTGAGTACTGCTTTGGCAGGTCAGCCAGTTTGCATACGTTGGCGGCCTCGTCGAGCACCGCAACGATCGGTGTCGGTAGCCGTCCGCCTGGGCTGCGCCGCGCCACCCCGAACGCCGCATCTAGCAGCCGACCGACCAGCGCCGTCGTCAAAGCGGTAGCTGAGTCGGGACCTTCCAACGACATCGCATACAGGGTGTCCGTCGATGTGGCGAAGCGGTCGACGTCGAATTCGGGCAGTTCGTGGGACAACGCGACGGTGGCCAGTCCGCTGTCTTGGTCGAATCGTTTGCGGCGTTGCGGCAGAACCGATCTCGCGTAGTCCGGATCGTTGAGGACGTTGAGAAATCGTCGGGCCATGTCGAACAGGCCGTCTTTCTGACGCGGGTTGAGCCGTTGGGCGCTACGAACCTTCTCCGCAGCCATGGTTTCGCCGGCCGCGTCGAGCTGCAATGCGGGTAGGGCTGTGTCGTCGTCGGAGAGCCAGCCGAGCGTGTGCAGAAGATCTCCGCCTCCGACGGCCGCTGCAAACATGTGCAGCGCGAGTAGTTCTTGTGCGCCGCCGTCGAAGTAGGCATCAACGCGGGCGGTGTCTTCTTTGGATGCGGAGACGAAGTATCCCGCGAACTTTCGGGCAGCTTTCAGCGAGTCCAGGCCACGTAGCGGATTCCACCACCACTGCGAACCGCCGTCGGTGGCGATCCCCTGCAAATCGGAAATCCATACTCTGCCAATGGTTTCGCGTACTCCACGGGTGTGATCGTGTAGGTCGCGCTTGTTCGACGTCGCAATCACGGCGCCCGGCGCGCAGCACACGGCGGGGATTGCCAATGCCTGTGTCTTACCAGTGCGTGGGCCGGAGAACGCGATTCCGACATCTTCCCAACTCATCACTATGAAGTCGCCTCCGCGCACGGTCTTTCCGATCGGAATTCCGTAGGTATCAGGACCTGCAAGGACAACCCCTGGACGGAGCCGTTCGGCTTTGCGCTTCGCACTCGCACCGTGCACTTCGACGAGATGTCGCGGCGGTGCCATCGACTTCGCGAGGTGATCGACGCGTGTGGCGACCCCTCGACGAACCAATCGGGCCGAGTACACGCCGATGCCCACGAGAACGAGGACGCCAGCCAGAACGAGCAATGCAGTCGCCTGGATCGGCCAGATCAGCTCACCGGCGGCGAGTGCGGAAAAGGCGGCCAGCGGGTTGGCGGGTATGGCCTGATCGAGACCGGCGGTCGCGCTACCGGCACGCCAGCAGAGATAAATGAGGACACCGGCCAGTCCGGAGGCCAGGGCGATCCACAGCCAAATAGCCTCGGATCGGTCGCGGCTCACAGGTGCGCTCCGGAGTCGCGCTCGGTGTAGGCCTCGCTCGGCTCCCAACGCGACACATCTGCGAAATCAGCTGCGGAAGCGATAATGTCGCCGCTCGACCACGCTGGATCGGTGACGCCGACTAAGTCGGCGACACGTTGGTTCGATTCGCGGGCTCCGCTGTCGTGGTCCGGTGTTGGTGCAGTCTCGGCATCGAGGGCGTGTTCGACAAATGATTCAGCCAACGCTTCGGCGACGAGCGCCTGCGCGTCCACATCTGTTCCGAGCGGCGCGCTGGCACCGGCATCGGCCGCTTCGCGTGCATCGACGCCCGCTCCGTCTGCAGCGGCGACCGTCGCGGTGTCGGCTGCATCCATCTGATCGGCGAGCGTGATTACAGCTTCGGGATTGATGCCGTCTTCGCGCATCCGCAGCGACCAGGCGTCGGCCGAGTTCGGGTCAGTGTCGCGAGTGGCTTCTGCCGCCGCCCATCGAGCCGCCAGGGATGCGTTCTGCCATTGTTCGGCCAGCCGCTCGCTCTTCTCCGAGATTCGTTGTGCCCGCTCGGCTCGTTGGCGTTCGCGGTCGGCCAACCGTTCGGCTCGGTCGTGTCGCTGTTCGCGTCGCTGCTGTTCGCGGCGATACTCCTCGCTGGCTCGTCGAGCAGCTTGCAACGCTTTCGAAGCCAGGACTGCTAATTCACTGCCGACGAACTCCAAATGTGGTGTCTCGGTGCTCATGGTGTCGCTCCTGTGGTCATCTTGGATTGTCCGAACCGTCGATGGTTTCGATGGACGTGCTGGTGAGCAGCTCTGCGCAATCCACGGCGGCCGTCACGCTGGCGAGCCAGCCGGGTTTGTCTCGTTCGAGTACCGATCGGCTGATCACGGTTGTCGGAGCCAGCGTGTGTGAATGCGAGGTGATCACCACGTACCGGTGCTGGCGCGAGAGGATGAGGAGTTGGCGTTGCAGCTCGTCGAGAGCGCAGCCGAGCGCGGCCGAGGGCGAGTGCGGTTCGGTGGCCGAGGCATAGAGGAAGACGATGCTCATGAGGCCATCGCCCCGGAAAATCTGGCGTCGGTCTCGTGCCATTTGCGTTCGATTTCGATCGGTGTGAACACGGTCTTGAACGGGGTTCCGGGGACGCGTTCGGTGCCGATCTTGAGCATGAAGCTGCCACGCCCGGGCGGTGGACGTCGGGTCTGGGTGTCGGGGTCATAGGCACCGGGGGTCGACCAGCTCGACACGGTGTCGCGGTCGGCGCGGGTGAACGGAATGATCGCGTCGAGCTTGTCCATCTCTTCGCGTGGCAACGCACCCACGATCAGAGCACCGGCTCGTTCGATGAAACCTTTCGCCTTCTGGATATCCATATCGGCGGCGAGGGTTTCGAGATCTTTGACGGTGTGGGTGATCATCATCAGTGCGGTCCCGAGGGTCCGGGTCAGGCGAGTCACTGCGTCGATGCGCCCGACCATGCCCGGGCCGGCCGAGAGCACACGCCACAGTTCGTCGAGGACGGCCAAGAAGTGTCGTTGCGGTGCCAGCCCGGCATCGGCCAGGACGTGGGCCGCTTCGATCGCGCCGAAACCGTCCTCCCAGCACGCGTACATCACCGCAGCTTCCAGCTTCTCGTCACCACTGGTGATCGAGGAAATGTCGACACAGATCGCGGGCGGAGGATCTGCGATCAGATCGATCGGGTCCGATGTCTGTCCGGCGAACACGTCACCCAGGTCACCGTCGACGAGCGCGGTGAGGGTCTGCAGCAGCGGCTTGACCTCCAGGTTGTAGTGGGCTTCGTCAGGAGCCAGCACTTTGCGGATCAGCGCGCCGGGCGCTGACTCGATCAGATCGATCAGATCGGCGATCACCGGAGGAAGCGATTCAGGCCCGAATCGTGGATCGGCGTCGAGGATGCGCAGCGCGGCACCGAGCAGATTGCGTTCGGTCTGACCGAGTGCGGATTCGCGCTCGATTTCGCACAGACCTTGCAGCAGTCGTTTGCGTCGCGAATGCACCTGCTTGGACACCAACCGTGCGAGGTCTTCGCGGCCGGCCTTCTGCAGGCGCACAATGATCGACCCGAGCGCCCCGAGTGCGAGCGGGTTGAGCTGGCCACGGCCGTGGCCGAGCCGAATGATTTTGCCGCCCAAGTCTTTGACGACTTTGACGTGTTCGCCTTTGGTGTCGGCGAAGACGAACGGGATCTGATTCTGTCCTGCGGCACCGGCGATCATCTTGCGTGCGACCGATGATTTTCCGTAGCTGGGCAGGCCGAGCAGGAAGCAGCTCGGGGTGACGTGCAGACGAGCTCGATACGTAGCCGAGATGGGGTCGTAGTTGAAGGTTCCGCCGGTTTTGAGGTTGATCCCGTGCGGGCTGCCGACCATCGGGTGAGTGTCACCGACGACGAACGGGAACAGCCCGCATGCCTGCACGGTGGTCGCGCGGAAGGTGGGAATGACGTCGACGACCTCCATGGCGCCGCCACCGGGTCCGAGGAGCCCGCGGGAGCCCAGGCGTGCTGCGCGCCGCCATTTCGGTTCTCTGCGTGCGGGATCGCGTTGTTTGATCTCTTCTTTCAGGGCGGCGGCATCCTCGCGCGCCTGTTGTTTGGCATCGGCTGCGCGGCTGCGTTGTCCCCGCGTCAGCGGGTCCATCGACGGTGGCCGCGTGCGGTGCCGGGTCGGTTCGTAGCTGTGGGTGATGCTGTCGGCGAACCAGCGACGCAGGTTGATGCCCATCCGGGAGCGTCGGGTCATGGCTAGGCCCCCCGAACAGTTTTCGCGACGCTGGCATGGTCGGGCAGCAAGACCCCGACTCCGATACCGGCGAGGAAAGCCGAAGGTTGGGACCACCAGGCGGGACGGATCGACAGTCGCGCCGAGGCGGCCATGTCTTTGGCGATCTCGCCGAGTCCGTCGAGTTCGTCGATGTCGCGGGCGGAAACGGTGATGATCATGCCGTAGTCGGTGACCCCGGAGCCGGATGCTTCTTCACGTCGGGCCTGCTGGGTTGCCGCGACTTGAAGTCCGGCGCGGGCCGAGGCCAGACCGCGGGTGGAGTTGACTGCGGCGGCTGCGGCGAGGTGATCGGCGTGGACGCTGGCAGCGGCGTCACCGGGTGGTAATGGCCTGTGGATCAGAGTGATTCGCTTCCGTGCCACATCGGGTCGGCCCGCGATCAACTTCTCCAATACTCGTTCCGTGGGGAATCCGGACGGGGGCCTGCTCATCACCCAGACTCGCGAGCAGGCACCGTCGTGGAAGTAGGTATCGGAGGTCTGATCAGCGGTCAGCGGACCCGCGTCGAGCCAGTCGACGGCGTCGATCTTGTTGCTGACCACGTCTTCGACGGCGGCTTCGGTCTCTTCGCGAGGGTCGAAGCAGCGGCGCACGGTGGCAGCGAGCTGATGATCTGAAAGTGGATCAGCGACTACGCCACTTCGAGCGAGCTGATCGCAGAATGCGGGGATCCGCTCGGACAGATCGGCGAGCATCACCATCGGGTCTTTCTTTTTCGCGTCGGTGCGCGCGGCCCAGGTGATGGAGACTCGCATGAGCAGTTGGCTGCCGGATCGGTCTGCCGCTCGGCCGCGACCGGCCTGCCGGATCATTTCCACCGCAGCGGCGGGTGCGTCGGGATGGCAGAGCCGGTCGATTTCGGCTTTCAACCGTGCACCGGTCTCCGGAATCGTCTCGGCGACAACAACAATGCCCTCCACGTCGCCAGGTTGGCCGGCCGAGTTGAGCAGTTCGCCCCAGTCGGCCACCATCAGGTTGACGACTTCCTGCTGCATGCCGCCGATGCCTTGTGGTGTGACGCGTAGCGACACCGTGTACTGGCTGGTGGAGTGCATCCGGATCATGCCGAATCTGCGACCGAGTTTGTCGATGCCCCACCACATTTCGGTGGGTGCGGCGACGCCGGGGAGCCGGGTCCGTCCGCCCGGAGCGTTCGACAGCGGCCCGGCGCGGAGCACGTTGCGGCCGGTGCGGCTCTGTTTGCGGAAGCCCCGCCACAGCAAGCCCAGTTCGTAGCCGGAATGGCCCGCGACGCGGACGGCGAGCGGGATGCAGGCCACGATGCTGAGCACGATCCAGGTCAGTCCGGTCAGGACGAATCCGCTGATCAGCATGAACAGGACGGCGACGATCAGATTGGCGCCGACGACGTAGAACACCTTCTTCGGCACACCGAACGCGAACACTCGCCGCACTTCGTGTCCGGCGCTGTAGGTGCGTCGGGCCTCCAGAGGCAGATTATCGACTTGTGTCATCTCGACTCCTTCAGGTCCGACGCGGTCGGGCGATGGGTATGGCGGCTGGTCGGGGTAGCTCAGGGCAGGTCATGCGGACCGTCCTCCGGTGGAATCGCCGTCGGGTGTGTCCGGTCCGCCCATTGCGGCACCGGTGGCCCCGGCGACCCCGCTGACCACTGCGCCGACGGCTTGACCGGCTTGTTCGCCGGCCATCACTGCGGCACCGGCCGGTCCTGCAGCAGCGGCTGCGCCGCCGGATGCTGCGCCCGAGGCGGCGGCTCCGCCACCGCTCGCCGCGCCACCGCTACTGGCCGCGCCGGTCGCCCCGGCGGAGCCGGTGGACCCGATGCCTCCGGTCGATCCGGCAGGTCCCGACGAGGTGGTCGCGCCGGTCGGTTGCTGTCCGTCGCTTCGTCCTCCAGCCGGTGCCGACGATGGGGATTCCGACGTAGCGCCACCTGTGGATCCGAGAGATTCACCGATGCGTCCACCGATGGATCCGGTGGCGGCCATGACCCCGGCGGCCAGCGCCATGCCGGACGCGCCGCCCATCGATCCGACCGCGGGAACGATCAGTCGCATCAAGGCGGGCAGGGTCAGGAAGCTCAGCGTCAGCAGAATCAGTCCGGCGAACGTGCCTTGGACGTCATTGCTGCCGCCGGCGGCGGCGAATGCCACGCCGTAGACGATCGACGCCATCAGGGGGAACAGCAGGAACACTGCGGTCCAGGCGAGCAACTTGTTGTAGGCCTGTTTCCCGGCTGCGAAGCCGGATCCGGCGGCGGCGAGGGGTATGACGCCCTGGATGAGTTTCGCGACCGCCATCTGGGCAAGGACGAAGCAGCACTGCACGATCGTGCCGATGAGGCCGAGGAAGGCGAAGACGAACAGCAGCCCCGGCCCCAGGAGCGGGCCGGAGATCAGTAGCTTCTTGGCTGCGTCGACGAGGTTGTCCCCCACCATCAGCTCGACGATCCACATTCCGCCGCGCCGGGAGGCTTCGTCGGCAATGACGACGAGCCCGGCCAGCGACCAGGACGCGAAGACGGTTCGTGTGAGCACAGCGGCGGCTTCACGGGCATGGGTATCCCGCATCTCCGCGCGGGCGAAGGCGAGACGCACTGCGGATACGCCGATCGAGACGACAAACAACGCGATTTGAAAGAAGCGCAGGTAGGAGTGCACCTCGGAGATGATTTCTCCGCTGTTTCCGCTACTGCCTTCATCGGTGAGAGGTGTGCGGTACCACCAGGTGAACATCATCGTGATGGCTTTGGTCCAGCCGTCGGCGAATGCGGTCGCAGCCTCCCCGACTGCGCCGTCCATTGCTTCCCCGACGGCGTCGCTGGGGTTGGCGACGGCGGTGCCGACGTCACAGGTCAGTTCGAATTGCTTGGCGGGAATGCTCAGTGGGCCCGGCAGACTGTCGATCTTGTCGCCGATTTCTCGGCACTTGGAGTAGAGATCGGGTTCCTCTGCCGGAGCTGCCGGATCCGACGGCGCTGCCGGGGTGGGTTCGGCGGCTGCCAGCATCGGCGTGCCGATCAGAACCACCAGGACCAGGAGTAGCAGTGCGAGAAGGCGTGTCACCACTCCGACCACCCCGACAGTGTCGTCAGCGGCGCGAAGGGGCCTGGCTCGACGTCGGCTCCACGTAGCTTCCAGTCCCCGTCCTGCCAGAGCGCTTGTAGCTGCACGATCATCCAGTTGGTCCCGACCCGGCGCCGATCGGGGACGGCGTACTGGATCACCGCGAACGTGGCGTCGGCGCTCCAGCCGGTAATCCGGAATGCCGACGGCCGCGGAACGACAGGGTCGATGCTGGAGATGTCCCACTCTTCGGTACTGCTGAGATCCTGACCGGGGACAGCGACGATCTGTGTGTCACGGGCGGCATCGAGGTGCGCTCGACTGATCGCAACCCGGGACTGGACTTGCCAGGCCGCCAGTGCCGCGCCCTGCGGGGTGCGGGTGTATCCGGCGACCAGCGGTCCGTCCACGCGTGTGGGTCCGTCGCTGGTGGAAAAGGGAAGTGCGAACGGACCGATGATCTGCCACATCACCGAGGCGGGGGCATCGAGTGGTGGGCAGGTCGGTGGTGCCGGGCAGGAGTAGGCATCGCGGTCGACCGGCTGCTGCGGAAGGGGTTGCCCGGCAAGGTTTTTCGGATAGGCAATCGGTCGTCCCAGCATGTCCGCCGACGGCGGGTTGAACGGCTCGCCCGGCGTGAGATCGGGTGGCGGCGGGGTTCCAGTCGGCGTCGGTGTCGCGGCCGAGGACGTCCGCGTTGGTGTCGCTGCGTCGTCGTCGCCGATGAGGCGCGCACCGATGATGCCGCCACCGGCGACGAGCATCAACGCGATGAAGGCGGCCGAGATGTAGAGGGTGGTTCGGCTACCGGCGAGCCACCCGCCCATGCGCCGCATTGCGCCTGGTTCGGTCGTGGTGTCGGGGCGCTTGCTCGTACGCTCTGCGGTCTTCATCGTTGGCCCCCGGTGGTGGCGCCGAACGAGGTGTAGCCGTCCAGCGACGTCAACGCCACCAAGGGAGTCGAGTCTGCATCCCCCGCAGCACCTTTCGGGTCCGGCAACGCTAGCTTCCAGTCGTCGCCGAGCCAGATGACGCGCGAGGATGCCGCGGTGAGAGTGCCGTCGGGCATGCGGGTCGCCAGCCAGATCGTGGCTGCGGAGTCGTTGTAGTCGGTCACACGGAAGCCGACGAATTGGGCGGTCTGTGCTGGATCTGCGTCGCTGCTGATCGAGGCCATGACTCGTGCCGCGGCGAATGCATCGCGTCCAGGGCCGGGTGCTGCGACCGTGACCACGGTGCTGGCCCAGGATTCATCGGGTGCCATCGACAACCGCACTTGCGCCTGCATGGCGGCGCACACGGCGCCTTGGGGTGTGCGCGCATAGCCCGATCCGGTGATCCGGTCACGCGGACCATCGGCGCTGTAGGGCACGGCGACGCCGCGATAGGGCTCCCACTGCACCTGCTGCGGTGCGGCCGCGACATCGAGGACGGTGTCGGTGCCGCCGTCGGTGGTTTCGCCGCCGCCACCGGAGGACATCAGCAGTGTTGCGACAATCCCGAAGACGAGCAGGACGGCCATCGCGGCGACAGTCCGTCTGCGGTCCAGCTCGGACAGTCGTGAACGCAGTTCGTCGAATATCAACCGGATCTTCATATCGCCTTCCGCCTCTGTGTCTCGATCGGATGGGGTTGTGCGGCAACGGTGCTCATATCAGCAGCCAGCCACCGACGGCGGCTGCGGAGGCCGTCAGGATCGCGGCGATGGCGACGACGAGCATCCGGCCTTTTGCCTGGGTGAGTGACTGTGCTTCGCGGAACGATTCGGCGAACTCGTAACCGCCGTAGATCGCGGCGGCGACGAGCAGGGCCGCCACGAACCAGAGAAAGATCCCAACGAGGTGCAGCACCGGTCGGGTGACGTCGTCGGGTGGGGTCACCATTCCGCCGGCGGCCAAAACAGCGGTGGTCATCGGATGAACCACGTAACCCACGTCCCTGCGCTGGCAGCCATGATCGCGCCGACCGCACACGCTGCGATGCCGGCTTTCTGGCCTTGTCCACCGTGGCCTTCGGCGAAGGACTGCGCGAATTTCACGCCGAAGAAGATCCCCAACCCGGTCAAGGCGAATGCGGCGAAGAACAGGCCGATGCCGAGCAGCAGGGAGTATTTCTCTGCGAAGGGGGGTGGTGTGATGACGGGGTCGAAGATGTTTCCGCCGGGAGGATCGGCGGCCAGGATGTCGACGACATAGGTGGCGAGCATTATGTGGATTCCTTTCGGGTGCTGGGTTTCCCACGGCCTGAGGCAGTGGCGGATCGTGCTGCGGTGGTGGCCGCCGTGAGCAGTTCGGCGGCAAGTTCGCGAACTGGTGTCGGTGGTGTGCGGGACGGGTCGCGGCGGTGCTGTTTGTCCTCGGGAACTCGGTAGTCCGGGCTCCAGACCGCGACATCGTCGGTGGTCAGTGATCGCCACGGTTCGATCCAGCCGAGCCGCCAGGCACGGGCGTCGAGATCGGCAGCGAGGCTTTCGACGACGGCTCGGCGGGCGGCGACCGGGCTGGACAGTGGCCGGTCGGTGTCGGCGACGGTGACGACACCGACCAGCTGCACCCCGGTGGGGGTGGCTGCGGAGGCGTGCTGCAGCAGCAAGTTGTGCGCAGCGTGCAGTCCGCTCATATGGGTGCGGGTCACGATGACGACGAGCGGAGAATCCAGTGCGGCGCTGTAGCCGACCAGCGACGGCCAGCGTCGTTGCGCATCCCCGGCGTAGGCAAGTGACGCCTCCAGCATCGACACTCCCGCGCCACCGGTCGCGCCGAGCAGCCACACCAGCGGTGCTCGTTGGTGCGGCGCGCGCGTCACCCGTGTGGTCCAGCTGCCAGTTCCGCGCCGCGCTGGTGCCAGCATCGGGACGCGCTCGGGCGCCACACGGGGCGACAGTGGCGCCTCCTGGCCGTGGGGTGGCGCCGTGCGCTCGGTCACCAAATCGGTCATGGTGTTCGTTCGCCTGCTTTCACTGGTAGGTATCCAGTCGCCAACCATCTGCGGTGTGGATGAGAGTTGCGATGACAGCTGTCGGAAGGAGGAGTTCGGTGTCCCCGTCCGGATAGACGACGGACTGTTCAATGCCGATCTTGCGGTGCTGAATTCGGGTGGGGTCGGTGTCTCCGGATGGTTCGGCGGAAGCGAATGGGAAGGCGTCGATGCGGGCACCGGCCTCGCGCCAGTGCGCCCATTGCAGCGAGGTACGCGGTGGTGTAGATGCCGCTGCATTCGCGTCGACCACGGTGAGCAGGGTCGGTCCGAGGAGGTCGCGCGCGCGGGCGAGGGAGCCGCCTTGCGGTTCGTCGGCGGGTCGCCAGGAGAAGATGCGGGCCAGCG
This sequence comes from Antrihabitans stalagmiti, assembly GCF_016482825.1. GTDB lineage: Bacteria > Actinomycetota > Actinomycetes > Mycobacteriales > Mycobacteriaceae > Antrihabitans > Antrihabitans stalagmiti. The sequence continues at coordinate 14,318 of NZ_JAEMNV010000019.1, forward strand.
CTTCCACGGCGACGGTGTCGGCTGAGTTGGTGTCGACGACCGACGGTTCGGTCGAGGGAGGCGACCGGTCGTCAGTGCCGCACCCCATCAGCAGCAGCGTTACTGCGCTGACGGTGATCAGCAGCTGGGTGAGGGTTCTGTGGGAGTGGTTCATGCGACTCTCCGTGCACGCATGCCGGACTGAACCGGCGCTTCCTTGACGACGTCTCCAGGCTGGGGAGCATGAATCATCTGGCCGTTGCCGGATGCGATGCCGACGTGACCTGGTCCGCCGGAACCCCATTCGCCGAACACCAGATCCCCGGGCTGCGCTTGATCGATCGGGATTTCGGGGCCGACGGACCACTGCTGCTCCGACGTGCGCGGCAGGGTGACTGCGCCGCCGCTGGCGGCGTGCACGGCAGCCGAGGTCAGCCCGGAGCAGTCCAGTCCACCGTTGCTGGGTCCTTGCGGTCCGCCGCCGCCGTAGACATACGGAGTCCCGAGATACTGCCGCGCGGCGTCGACGATCTGTCCCCCGACCGGCGAGGATGGGCTGGGCACGAACCTGCCGGTTGCGGCGGCAGCACGGAAGTTCGGCTCGTTGTCGAGAATGATCCGGATGTAGGGCTGTGTTTCGGAGAAGTGCCGCGGAATCTGGTTCGGAATCCCGCCGGATGCCAGCACCGATCCTTCCCCGGCGTTGTAGGCACCCAATGCCAGTGCAGGGGTGTCGCCCTGCACTCGACCGTCGGCTTTCCAGCCGTCGATGATCGCGGCGAGGGCGCACATGTAGCGGCCTTGACCGACTATGGCGTCGCCGTCGTCCCATACCGAGGCGGCACCGTTTCCGTCGGCGTCAACGATGTAGGGGCGGCCGTCGGGGGCGGTGGCGATGGCGGTGGTCGGGATGAACTGAGCCAAGCCTTGCGCGTTGTCCGGCGAGGAAAGCCCACGTTGAAAGCCGCTCTCCTGCTTGCCTTGTGCGGCCAACAGCGACGGCGTGATCTGCGGGCACAGTGACCCCGCTTTGCGGTACCAGGGGTCGAGCTCGGGCGGGACGACGCCGTCGGCGAGTTGGCCGCCTTGGGTGCCGAATCCGTCCTCACACACCGGGGCCGGTGAGGGTGTCGAGGGTTTGCCACCGGCTCGAGCCTTCGGGGTCGCAGCACCCCCGAGCCAGGACTCTGGGTCGATCGGTGATCCTCCGGTGAGTCGGCCGCCGGGCCAGACCTCGAAATGCAGATGCGCTCCGCCCGGGCCGGGCGGCTGCACCTCGCCGTTGTAACCGACAGCCGCGATGTGATCACCGGCCTTGACGACGTCACCGACCTTGACACGCAGGTCGTCGGGGAAGATATGGCCGTAGACGGTGGAGAACGGTGATCCGTCGGCGTCGACGGAGTCGATGATGATCCACTGCCCGAACCCTGATGCTGGTCCGGATGCGACCACGTTTCCCGGGGCGGCGGCGAACATTGCGGTGCCAGCGGCCGCGGCGTAGTCGACACCCTGGTGAGATCCGCCGCGAGTGCCGAAATGGTCTGTGACGGAGTAGGTTCCGGCGGCCAGCGGATAAGTGCGCTCGCCCGACGGCGCAGGTGAGCCACGCTCTGCGGGTGCGGGGCCTGGATCGCCCTGGACAACGGCCGCTACGGGCCGAGTCGCTGTGCACGCGTCCTTGTCGTCGACGAAGACGACGGCGAGTAGAACGGCGATCATCAGTAGGGGTAGCAGCACCACCGCACCGGCGAGACCGGCTGCGGTCTTCATCGGACCCGACCCGATGCGGTGGTGTGCATGTCAGCGGCTTTCGCTGCTGGTGGGTGCTGCTGATGTCGGTGCAGCGGTGGGGTCGCTGGTTTCGGGGAACAGTGGTGTCGGCACCACGAAGGTGCCCGATGTCGGGAACAGCGGAGTCGGCGTCGATCCAGTCGGGCGGGTCTTGGTCGACGAGGCATCTGCAGGGAACATCGGTGCCGGACCCGTTGGCGCAGTGGTGGTCTCGGTGTCGGAAGCTTCAGTGGAAGCTCCTGCGGTTCCGGTGGCCAGAGCCTGTGCCAGTGCGGTGAACCACTCGACTGTGAATGTCGCGGGGGTCTGCCCGCTGGATGTGTCGGTGGCGGCGTCGTAGGACGTGTGTTGGCGCTGCACGTCCCAGACGCGGAGATCGGTCGCCATTTTGACGAGACCCTGATTGTCGACGATGCCCGACTGAATCTGATGAAAGATGTATTGGATGCCTTGGTTGATGGTCGCTGGTGGGAACAGGTCGAGAACCGCACCGCCGAGCTTCATTCCGAAGGCGGCAAGGCCGGCAACAGGATCGGCCAGTCCGACGGTTGCGAATTGGGCGATGTTGGCTGGCGTGAGGACTTTTTTGGCGACGGTGACGGCGGCGTTGAACCCCATGACACCGAGCTTGACCACGGCGGAGACGATGTCAGCGTCGGCTCGAGTGCCGGCCGAGCGTGGGTCGGAGTTGACTGCCAAGCGGCCCAGGACGGTCTCCCTACCCGGTGTGATGGTGAACCGGCCGCCGGAGAAGTTCAGGTCATCGTTGACAACCCCGGCTGCGGTGCGCAGCGCGGCACCTCCGAGTGCGACGGTGAGGTCGGCTGCGGTCTGGAGTGGATCTTGCTGGTCGAGGTGATCGACCTGGCCGCCGATGTTGGCGATGGTGCGGGCCAGTGGCGCATCTACCGGTGTTGCGCAGGCGATGTCGCCACCCCTGCACCACGATGCAACCCGACCTGTCAGAGGCCCGTAGTCCGCGACGTTGGATACCGAGGTGGAGATGCCCCCACCGTCGGGGACTGTGGTCGCGTCGACGGTCAGGTTGGCCAGGGCCGAGGATGCGACACCGGGTGGTGTTGCGGGGGAAAGCATTCCCGGTGCGCCGGGGAATATGGCTGCATCGGGAGGTCGAATCGGTGAGGAGAAAATCGATGCGGCAGCGAGTTTGGTAGCTGGGATTGGGGCGGTCGGATCTCCGGCTCCGATGAGTCGGACGATTTCGTCGGCAACCTGGCCACCTTGGGAGTAGCCGATGACGGCGAACGACGATTGTGGGCACCGCGCGGAGTAGTCGGCGATGGACTGGAGTCCGTTGTTGATGCCACCGGTCATCGATTTGACGTAGGACTCCCCGCGACGGCCGAAGTCCGATGCGTAAGGCACCAGTTGGCTGCTCACCGCGTCTCCGCCGGCGCTCTTCAATGGCCCGGTCACCGATTGCCCGAGGAACCCTGCGTCGAAGGTCGGATCGGACTGGTCACCGGATTGATCAGTGCCCTGAAAGCCCACCACATGCAGTGCGGTGCAGGGAATATCGGCGACGGTGGGCGCGGGTGGACGTGGTTCCGGGGGTGCCGGATCGGCGCTGCTCTGGCCGGCCGTAGAGAGCATCGTCGCGGTCACCAGTCCGACGACGAGGCCGCTGCGGAGGTGTCTGGTGGGGCTCAATTGGTTGCTCATCGCATCTCCTCGAGAAGTAGGCGGAACGCGGCTTGGGTGGCGGGAGCAAGGTGGTGCCAACTGATCTGCCGGCCTTCGCCGAGGTGTTCGTCGTAGGGGATCTCCACGACCGAGCGAACGTGCCCTCTCCCCCACACCCGAACCCACTCCGTGCAGGCGAACATTGCCGGGTCGTTGGTTTGCCGCGTGACCACGATCGTCACGTCGCTGGCCATGTATTCGCCGAACTCAGCGTCGAGCCACGCCATGACCGGGTTGAGCCGGTTGATTGCATCCGGTCGGGCAGCGACAGTGATGGCGATCGGAACTCGTGGATCACACAACAACGGGCGAATGGAGCGGGCGCGGACCGGTGCACCGGCGTCGTAGATCGGGACGAAGCCCGCGTCAATGACGTTGCCGTGCACTGACACCAGCGTTTCGCGCCGCGGCAGTGCTGCATCGCTGCGCGACATGATCCGTAGCCCTGCTGAGGATCGGGAGCATGCGGCGTCCACGACGGACGGCAGACTTGCCGGGATGGTGGTGTCGGCCAGCCAGGTCTGCATGGTTGCGGTGGTGCGGGCGTTCTGCAGATCGCAGCCGCGGAGTGAGAGATCCCCACCTGCCGGCGTGGCGTCGATCGCCGCCGGATGGACGTATCCGAGGTTGTCGATCGCCATGGCGGAGGCAAGCCCGAGAGTGACCATCGTCGATCCGGAGCCCCCACTGGAGCCAGTGACCAGCATCGGCGGAGGAATCGGTAAACCTTGCCCTGTCGAGGCCAAGCCGGAAATGCGTACGGAGGCGGGAACTCGCGTATCGGTGTACGGCACGTCAGCTGGTGACCCAGGTGGTGGCGGATCCGTCAACCAGCCCAGTGATTCTGGATCGATATCTGTGGTCATCGTGCACCTGCACCGGGCTCGATCGCGGTGACGAGAGTTCGTCCGTCAGGCTGAATCGCAGTGGTGACGACCAGATCCCAGTTCTTGACGGTCTGATCCGGCCGCCTCTCGTCGACGGTGACGGCGAAGCGACCCGCCTCCAGCGCCTTTAGGTAGACGCAATGCTCGGTTCCTGCTGGTGTCGAGTTGATTGCAGTGCGAGTCGCCTCGATCGGTGCCGCTTGAGCGGATGGTGCTATCAAGGCTCGGGCGGCCTCGGCATTGCGGGCAACGTACATCTGGTACTCGAGTTCAAACACTTGTGCTGCGCCTGCTCTCCAGGCGGCATTGCCGGCGATCGTCGATCCGCGTCCGCTACCGCTCGCTTCCGTGGGCTCCACTGTTGTCGGGCACCATGTTTGGGCGTCCGGCATGGCCGATGCTGTTTGAACAGGGGGAAGCTTGGGATCGGCGTCGGCAGATAGGGCGGACACCGCCAGCACTACAAGACCGGTTCCCGCTGCGACGCCCGCGACGGCGACAGCAACTGCCCCACGTCGCTTCCGGGCACGTCGTTGAGCGGTGCGGCGTCGGAGATCCGCCGCATAGGGAGCCAGCGGGTCGTCCACACTCGCGGACGCTGCCCCTGCACCATCGGGAGATGTCGCTTCACCCCGTCCGATGACTAGTGGCGTCTCCTTGACTTCGGTCGAATCAGAGAACTGCCGCGGCACCGGTGCTTCGTCCTCGTCGCCCAGCCAGCCCAGCCACCCGGGTTCATTATCGTCGGATTCGCTAACGGCCTCTCGCGACGGAGCCGGCGACATTGTGGGTAACTCCTCGAAAGGCAACCGCTCACGCGATATCGGTCCGTCCAGCCTCAGATCGTCCACGTCTGCCATCGTGATCAGAGCCCTGCAGCGTGCTGGACAGCGCCGACCAGATCGGTCAGATGGTGACCGACCGGGGCGAGCTGCTCGGCCAGTGGAACCAGTTCCGCAGGGATCGGCGGTACAGCAGGGAGGGGTGGCATAGGCGGCATCGAGGACAAGGTCTGCTTGGCCGTCGACACAAAGCCGGAACCGCCAGGCGCCTGCTCGATTGTGTCGACGACGGCTTCGACCGTTTCAGCGACACCAGGGACAACATCGTCGAGGACTACCACTGATTGATCGATCCATTGATGCGGCACGGTGATGGGTGGTGCCGGGGCTGGAGCGGACTGCGAATTATTCGGCGGCTCAGCTGGTTTCGGTTCGGATGGGCCAACATCGCTACCGGCTGCGAGAGCGCCCGCGATACCGGCTCCAAGGAACCCGCCGATGACGCCGGCGACGACGCCCACCGGTATGCCCAGTGCGGCTGCGCCGACGATGGCACCGATTCCTGCACCAGCCAGTGCGCCGGTGCCTGCCCCGACGAGTGGTAGCGCTATGGTTCCGACGACGCCACCCGCTATCGCGCCGAACGCAGCTCCAACGGCAGCGCCGACAATGGCGGCGGGAATCCCCGCTACCAGGGCGGCCGCAACCGCACCGGTAAGGCCACCTGCTATCTGAGATTGGGCGATGACCGTTGCGCGGTCGTCGTCGACGCCGATGCTTCGATAGAAAGTGTTGACTGCGGCCTGCACCGTCGAGGTTTCGATGTTGAACCGATCGCCCCACTCCTTTGGCAGCCAGTCCGGTCGGATCACCGAACGGTCGCCGAGATAGAGCTCGTCAGGCTTGGTTTCGACGGGCGCAACGGGCGCTACTGGCTCCGGCGTGTGGAGCTCTTCGAGCTGAACTGCGGGGGCCGGTCCGGTATAGACCTCTGGGGCTGGACGAGCTGGAAGTTGTGGATAGTCGGGCAGCAGGTAGGACCGTTCGACTACTGGTTGTTCGACGTCCGGCTCGGTGGCAGGTGGCGCCGGTGCCGGGGGTGTCACCGTTAGACCCGGTTGGCCGGCGTCGTCGTCGTCTTGTGTCAGACCGGGCTGGCCCGGATCGGCTATGCCGGTGCCCGCCGCCCCGACGGCGAGCGCGAGCGGTAGGGACACCGCGACGACGGCACGCTGAGCCAGGGTGCCGGCGCTAGGAAAGATGCTGCAGTTCTTCATGATTGGAACCTTTCATTTACGAGTTTCGGAGGGGCGTGCTCGGCGGCAGGCCGTGATCTCTGCCTTGAAGTAGTTGGTTTACATAGCAGGCTAACATCTAACACAGACATCTAACACCTACGATGTTGCATGTTCGAATGGAAGGACGCATCGTGACCGTCGATGTCAACGACAGCGCCCCGATGAGACGGGTCATCCGCGGATTCCGGCCAGACCTTTTTGCCGCCGCCAGGCAAGCGAGAAACCTTTCGCGCGGCGAGCTCGGTCGACTCTCCGATACAACCGGCGTCACCATCGGCCGTTGGGAAGATGGCCCCAACTCCCCTCAAGTTGACAAGCTCGCGCGCGCGGTCGCTGCGCTTGGGATCGATATGAGTGACGTCATCGTCGTGGAGCCAGACCTGAGGTTTCTCAGCTATTGGCGGCACATGAAGGGTTGGACTCAGTACCAACTCGCCGACGAGGCCGGCCTCAGCAAGACTCTCGTTGAGCAGATCGAGCGAGGAGAACGGCACCTGGACGACAGGGTGCAAGCGAAACTGGCAGCGGCGCTGGGAATCTCCGTGGCGGATGTTCAGGCGGCGCACGCAAGGGTTCGCGCTCGACCAGCTGGAACGCACGCATAGCGATGCGCTAAGTAGTGGTGAATTAGCAAAAAGGTTCATGCGTGCGCTACCCCGGTCACGTCGAGTGAGCGGACCCTGAAGAACGCGTTTCAAGTCCACTTACCGGCGCGGGCGACGCAGCTAATGGAGCGTGCGTAGCAACCCCGAGGTTTCGAGGTACGCAAATGAGCGGCAGCCGCAGGGCGAATAGCCAAAAGGGGTGCATCGCTTCGCATTCGAGAATGCGATTAGTGCTGCTGCTCAGGACAAATTATTACACGGCGAGAACAGCTTCTGTCGACTCCAATCGTCAAAAAAGACCAATAGTCCAAATGTCCCCGAAGAACCAACTGCGCGACCGAAGTCGACCGAGTGGCCGGCACACAATCCCCGCGTGTCAACAGTTATATGCGCGAAAGAATCAGACCCTCGGTGCCTGCGCCGACGAAGGCTCGGATGCGCCGTCAGACCGGTACGGCCGAAGACGGCACGCCTGTCTCGGCAAGAGAGTCCGGGTGAATCATCAGGATCCAGGTGGTCTCGGAGATGCTCGGCGAAAGCAGCTGACCCGTCGCCCGCATGGAAATCCACCCGCCGCCTGCACGTCGGACGCGAGCCGTTCCAGTAACAGGTTCGGCGCTCCTCCGGCCCTCTTCGATCAACTGGATGACGTTGGGGAGGTCATCAGGGTGGACGGCAGGTGTCTGACCAGTGCTTACACCGTGTCCGATATTCGGGACCCAGGACGTAAGCCACTTCAGAACGCACGGCGCATGAGGGAAGGTCGTGTCGAGGATGTACGCGAACATCTGCTGCGTTCCGAGCATGTGGCGCATTGCCATGCTGTCCAAGACCGCAACGTCGAGATCAGTACCGACCTCCGTCGCCGACAACTCGCGGCAGATTCCCCTGAGCCTTAGCCCTGCAGGGGTTTCCACGCAGCGTTGGGCATAGCGAATCACCGCCAGGTCTCCGGCCTCTCGCCGGATCACAAAGTCTCCGGAAGATCGATGGCCTGCACTGGCTCGCTTGATCGTCTCCCAACCAGCGAAAACATCGTTCAGTCGAACGATCCGAGCGAAGTAGTCGGCCGGACCGTAAACGCTTCGATCTTGATAGTCAGGGCCGATCCCGAAGACGTCGAAGAACTCGCCCGAGAGCCGGAGGCGCGGTGGGACGCCATCCAGGCCGAGCTCCCATTCCCATGCAGCCACCGAGGCGGGTGTCGAGGTATCGCCGGGTCCGAGGGTCACCTGCACTCCGAACACGGTCTTGTCGGGACCGAAGACAGGTGAGACGACGACGGAACCACCGTCGGCATCACGGCTTGATTCGACCCTTGCGCGTCGCTCTGTATTGCTGTCGACAACTTCGGCAATCAGCTGCTCCACCACGGCCTTTTGGGCGCCACGCAATACATTCGGAAGTCTCTTGAATTCGCGCGGAGTGCCGTTTTCGACTACTACAGTCGGATCCGAATCCAACGTTTCGACCAGTAGCTGAATGGTCTTCTCTTCTGTAGCCACAGCGATGCTCCCCCGGTTCGAATTCTTAGGTTCGATACAACTCGCGTTTTCCCATTCGTGCATGATGATAAACATGGCGACAATTCGATCCGCAAAGGCTGACGACATCCAGGCGTTGGCTGAGCTGCTCTCGATCGCGTTCTACCGAGATCCCGTGATGTGCCATCTATGGCCGAATGACAAGCAGCGCGCAGCACGAATGCCGATCTACTTTGCAACCAACCTCCGCCACCACCACGTCCCGGCGGGCGGTGTCGACGTAGCCGAGGATGGCTCAACGATCATCGGCGTCGCGGTGTGGGATCCGCCAGGGCACTGGACTCAATCGACGACGGGGCTACTCCGTTCGCTGCCGGCGCTCGTCCGCGCACTCGGCACTAGGCTTCCCGTGGCGGCTCGGCTGCGGCGGACTTTGGACGCTGCGCACCCACGCACGCCTCATTGGTACATGTGCTTGCTAGCAACGAAACCAGAGCTCCAGACGACCGGGGTTGCGAGGACGCTTCTCACACACGGTCTCGGCCGAGCTGATGCGGCCGGAGAACCCACTTACGGTGCGGCGACGCGAGCGGTCATGACGCCTTTCTATCGCTCACTCGGCTTCGAGGACTACGGAGATCCGATCGATCTGAGTTCAAGCGGCACGCAACTATTGCCACTGTGGCGTGACGCTAGCGGAACCGACTCCTGATGACGATTTGTGCTTCTCGAAGTCGAGCATCGTGCTCTGCACTGCACTCATGGCTGACGACTTTCTGCGCGCCGTTCGATCTCGATTATCAGTTCGGTCAGTTTGATTCGGTCGGCGAGGGCTTCATCGACGCTGTCGTCGATCAGGTGCGCTCGTTCGCTTTCGGTAAGCGCAGCGACAGCCTCGATCAACTCGTCATCTGTCATACCGCCAGGGTTCACGGCTGCCTCCGATCCATCTCCGCGTCGATATATCGACGCTCTTGTTCGCTGCGTGACCGAACAAACGCCGCAAGCATGGTGACGTCAACCGACAATTCCGACGCAACTTCGTTCGAGTGTCGAGTCCAGCAGAGCACTTCGATCAGCCGGTCCAGATTTATCAGTCTGCGCGCCGCGATTCGGTCGACTGCCAACTCTTCACGTGCGGAGAACAGGATCTGGGGTAGATACGCCGTTCGTCATGGACGAGCTCGTGAGAAAGAGTCGTCCGCCGCTCTTCGTACATGAGGTGCTTTTGCAACTTCAGGTGATCGCCGTGCTGGCATCCATATAGTAGTGCGCCTGCGCGGGTAGCGCCTTAACGCCGTCGGGCAAGTAGTCGACGAACCTGATTATCAGATGCTCGAAGTTCCTGCGGGCCGAGCCGATCGCGCAAGCAGTCTCGACAGACCGCGCATGGTTCGGCAACGACGCGAGCGTGCGCGACCTGAAGCAGAAGTGGACGCAGTGGGAGCACGGGTCGACGTGGTCACCCAGGCGCGCTCGACGCCGCCGTACACCTAGCTCCGCGCGATCAGCACGTGGACGAATCCGCTTCTTCTACCTTATCGAGAGCCGGCCGGCCGAATCACTTCATGCACTTCCTGCCATTCCGGACCGAACGCTTCGAGTCCAATCGGAGGCGGAGTGCCAACAGGAGCAACATAGATTCGACCGATTTGACTGAGGTCGGGCTCGGGGACTGTAACTGATCGCTCGAACATCTCGGGGCTGATGCTGAGCAGTCCTTCTTCATGCAATGCAGCTACCAGGTAGTAGGTTTTTTCGACCATCCAGACGATCCGTGCGATCACACCGGTGCTCGCTCTGAATCGATCACCGATGCCATATTTCGCGAACTTCGCGTCAAGCTTATGGGCGTGAACCAGATCGCTGTAAAGCCAGGCCCACATTAACTGGAGGTCGGTTACCGTACCGTCCTCGGTGACGGAATAGAACGCCTGAGCGCCCATGTCGCCGGGGTTCTCTGCGACCTTTACCCACTCGGCGTGCCACCACTTCAGCGGTTCTGCAATCTCTTCCAGCTGTTGCTGATCCACGCTTGTACGCAGGGCGGTGATCACATTCGTCCACCGCAGCCATTCGTTCTGCAGGATTAGCGGGCGGATCCGAGCGGCCAACGATTCGAATTCTTCTTCGTCCGGAAACCGTTGAATAATCTTGTGTGTGGCCTCGCCGGTCACAGTATTTTCCTCGATGGAGACAGTGATTTCTCCCCGGTGCGCTTTGTCCAATAAAACGTGATCGCAAACTAACGAGTGCTCGAGAATGCGCCTCGCTCGAATTACGAACGCTTCGATTGTCTCGGTGGGCGTGCTTGTGGGGTTCGGAGGTCTTCTCTGCTTTGCCACGAACGATTGCCTACCTTCGGATGGGAGGACGTGCCCATGCGCGAATCGTAGGCGTGCGAGCGGATCGAACCGAGTGGAATGCGCTCACTTCGGGTCGACGACGTCGGTTCGACTTTCCTCCTGCGTATGTTCAGCATCGTTGGGACCCTTCGGGTTACGCCTCCTCTTCCACGCGGCGCTTACGAGGGAACTGCTATGTGTGGCAGCAGCCGACACTGAGACCGACGGTCCCAGGATCGCAGCGATAATTGGAAGGCTCTGCCGGACCGCCTCTTTGACGTATGCCCAGTTCCCCTCGAGACGAGCATCGTTCAGAAGTTTGATTCGCTGGATCTCCCGATCGATAGCGTTCGCGAGTATGGCTCTGTCGTCTCGTCCGACTTCGTCTGGAAGCTTTTCGACAATCTCGACCAAGGTCTTCAGTCGCTCGTGGGGCGTTTTCCGGGCGTTGCGCACGGCGAACGATCCGGCCACGATTGCAGCGAGAATTGTTCCTGCGGACATGAGGGCGGGCTGCCACCAAGGCGTCATGGCGCGAATCATCGCAGACTGTGCACTTGTGGTGGGTCATGAGTTCCTAACGGACGTCAAGCGCTGGCGTGGGTTTCTATGATGGTTGTGGCGGGCCGGGATGTTGGAGCGCTTGGCGACTTCTGTGACCCTGGCCCGCCCTCATTCGCGCGACGTTCGCGC
>NZ_JAEMNV010000002.1 GCF_016482825.1 Antrihabitans stalagmiti
GGCAGACGGTGATGTGGTGGAAATGAGAAAGACCCCGTGACCCTGCATTTCTGCTGGTCACGGGGTCTTTGCCCGTTGTAGCCCCGACGGGATTCGAACCCGCGCTACCGCCTTGAGAGGGCGGCGTCCTAGGCCGCTAGACGACGGGGCCAGGAACTTCTGCTTGTGGAAAGCTCAGCCAGCTTAACTGGCTATTGCTCGGCGACAAAATCGCTCCGATTGCGGCGATCTCTCGCCTGCAACTTACCGCTGGGGTACCAGGACTCGAACCTAGAATGGCGGTACCAGAAACCGCTGTGTTGCCAATTACACCATACCCCAATGGCCTTCGCCGCCTGCTTCGCTGTGGTTCTCGCGAGGCTGCTTTGTGGCCGATCAAGAGGGTACCAAAGGGGTCCCCGATATCCACAAACCAGCAGGTCGGCGAAGGTTTTTCGACTACTGTTCGACCGCAACGCCCGCCCGTGCCGAGCGCAGCCGCGCCAGCGTCTTGTCTCTGCCGAGCAATTCCATCGACTCGTACAGTGGCGGGCTGATGTGGCTGCCCGTGACGGCGACGCGTACCGGGGCGAATGCCTTGCGCGGTTTGAGACCCATTTCGTCGATCAGCGTCTCTTTGAGGGCGGTTTCCAGCGTCGGCGTCGTCCACTCGGTGACACCGTCCAACGTTGTGATGGTCGCGTCCAGCACGGGCGCCGAATCGGCGCCGAGATTCTTGGCTGCCGCCGCTGGATCGATCGCGAAGTCCGAGTCGTCGACATAAAGAAACTTCAACAGGTCCCACGCATCGGACAGAACGACGATGCGGGTTTGCACCAACTCCGCTGCGGTGGCGAACACTTCGGCGTCGACGTCGTCCGAAATGTGGCCGTGCTCGACCAGGAACGCGCGCAACCTGACGGTGAAATCGGCCGGATCCAGCAACCGAATGTGCTCGGCGTTGATGGAGTCGGCCTTCTTGAGGTCGAATCTGGCCGGATTGGAATTGACCTTCGACACATCGAACGCGACGACCATCTCGCCGAGGGAGAACACGTCACGATCCTCGGCGATGCTCCACCCGAGCAGCGCGAGGTAGTTGAGCAGACCCTCCGGAATGTAGCCGCGGTCGCGGTGAACGAAAAGGCTCGACTCGGGATCACGCTTCGACAGTTTCTTGTTGCCCTGACCCATGACGAACGGTAGGTGCCCGAACTCGGGTGTGAAGTCGGCGACTCCGATCCGTTGCAGCGACTCGTACAGCGCCAATTGCCTTGGCGTAGAGGACAAGATGTCCTCGCCGCGCAGCACGTGTGTGATCTTCATCATCGCGTCGTCGACAGGGTTGACGAGTGTGTACAACGGTTCGCCGTTGCCACGGGTCAATGCGAAGTCCGGAACCGTCCCGGCACGGAACGTCGTTTCGCCGCGCACGAGGTCGGTCCAGGAGAGGTCGTGATCGGGCATCCGCAGCCGGACGACGGCACCGCGTCCTTCGTCGAGGAACTGCTGGCGCTGCTCCGCGGTGAGCTCGCGGTCGAAGTTGTCGTAGCCGAGTTTCGGGTCACGTCCGGCAGCCTTGTGCCGGGCTTCGACTTCCTCTGGCGTGGAGAAGGATTCGTACGCCTCCCCCGCCTCCAGCAATTTCGCGACGACGTCGAGGTGAAGGCCGCGGCGCTGCGATTGCAGGTACGGCTCGTAGGGTCCACCGATTTCGGGGCCCTCGTCCCAATCGAGTCCGAGCCAGCGCAACGCGTCGAGAATCGCCTGGTAGGACTCTTCGGTGTTGCGCGCTGCGTCGGTGTCCTCGACTCGGAAGACGAACGTACCGCCGTGATGACGCGCGAAGGCCCAGTTGAACAGTGCGGTGCGCACAAGTCCGACGTGCGGCGTTCCCGTCGGTGACGGGCAAAAGCGAACGCGGACAGCAGGTGTGGTCATTACTTGCCCTTCTTGGCAGCTGCCGGATTGCTGAGGGTTCCGATACCCTCGATCGTGACCGACACGGTCTGCCCAGCTTCGATAGGACCGACACCCTCGGGTGTGCCGGTGAGAATCACGTCGCCCGGTAGCAGTGTCATCACACTGCTGATCCATTCGATGATCTTCGGAATGTCATGCAGGAAAAGGGATGTGCGGCTGTTCTGCTTGACGACGCCGTCGAGCTCGGTCGTGATCTCGAGATCGGAGGCATCGATGTTCGTTTCGATCCAGGGACCGAGCGGGCAGAACGTGTCGTAGCTCTTGCCGCGCGTCCACTGACCGTCGTGACGCTGGTGATCGCGCGCGGTCACATCGTTTGCGACCGTGTAGCCGAGTACCACGTCGAGAGCTTTCGCCGCCGCGACGTCTTTGCACGGCCGTCCGATGACGACGGCAAGCTCACCCTCGTAGTCGACCTGATTCGAGTTGGCAGGCAACAGAATCGGCGCATTGGGGCCGACGATCGAAGTGTTCGGCTTGAGGAAGATCACCGGATCCTTCGGCGCCTCGCCGCCCATCTCCGCAGCGTGGGCGGCGTAGTTCTTGCCGACGCAGATCACCTTGCTTGCAAGGATCGGGGCGAGCAGGCGAACGTCGGCGAGCGGCCAGGACCGTCCCGTGAACGTGGGAGTACCGAAGGGATGTTCGGCGATTTCCTTTGCAATCCGTTCGTCGCCGTCCCCCTCGATACTCACGAAAGCGACACCGTCCGGACTGGCAATTCGACCAAGGCGCATGGATGAAGTCTATCGACCGAGGTAGCGCACCCGTTAGCGGCGTCGAGGTCCGTCGGCTTCGGGTGTAGTGTCGACACCGTATCCATATTGTAAGACTTTCATCCCATAGAATGAGACACCAAACCAGCACCGAATCGAGGCAGCATGGACCACACGGGAGAAGTCGGTAGCACTCGCAAATGGTCCATGCTCGCGCTCGGCGTCTTCGGCCAATCCACGAGTTCGCTGTTCGTGCACGGCTCCGCCTTTCTCATACCTGCGTTGCACGCCGACGGACTCAGCCTTCCGATGGCAGGTCTGCTCGTTGCCATGCCGACCGTCGGAATCGTGCTCGCTCTGATCGCGTGGGGCGTCGTCGTCGACAGAATCGGCGAGCGCCGCGTCCTCGTCATCGGCTTGGGATCGATGTGCCTGGCCGCGACAGCAGCCGTCTTCACGTCCTCCTACATTGCGCTCGGAGCCTTCCTGCTGCTTGGTGGAATCGCTGCCGCAAGTACCAATTCCGCAAGTGGCCGCGTCGTCGTCGGCTGGTTCCCCGTCAATCGTCGCGGGTTCGCTATGGGCATCAGACAGATGTCCCAACCACTCGGCGTCGCGATCGGCGCGCTCGCGATTCCGACGGTCGCCACGGCACACGGTGTACCCGCCGCACTCGCCGTTCCTGCCGTGATGGCCGGGATCGCCGCCATCGGCTGCGGCATCGGAATCATCGACCCACCCCGACCGTCCAAGGTCGACGCTGCCAAGTCGGGTCTGCTGAACAACCCCTACCGCGGCGATTCGACGCTGCTGCGAATCCACTCCGTCTCGGTGTTGCTCGTCATTCCCCAGGCTGCGGTGTGGACGTTCGCTCTCGTCTGGCTGACGCAGGACCGCGGTTGGTCGCTGCCTGCCGCAGGGGCCTTGATCACCGGTACCCAATTGCTAGGAGCGGCGGGCCGAATCGGCGCAGGAGCATGGTCGGATCTGCTGGGCAGCAGAATGCGACCGCTGCGCTATGTGGCGATCGCGGCAGCGGTGACGATGGCCGCGCTTGCCTTGACCGACTGGATCGACTGGGCAGTCGCGATCCCGATCTTGGTGATCGCGTCGGTCGTCACCGTCGCCGACAACGGTCTGGCGTTCACAGCGGTCGCCGAAATAGCCGGACCCTATTGGAGCGGAAGAGGTCTCGGGATCCAGAACACCGGGCAGAATTTGGCGTCGTCCGCCGTACCGCCGTTGTTCGGCACGCTGATCGTCGCAACGAACTATCCGACGATGTGGCTCGTCACGGCACTGATCGCCGTCGTTGCGGTGCCGCTGGTTCCGAAAGACCCAGCGGCCGCGACGACCTAGAGCGAGGCTGCGATGCGGTCGCCGACCTCGACCGTATCGATCGCCGCCCCCGGCTCCCGCGAGGCGAGGTCCGCGGCCACCGCATCGGCGACCTTGGCAGCCTCCGCTGTGCGACCGAGGTGATCGAGCAACAACGACACGGACAGAATGGCTGCCGTCGGGTCTGCCTTCGACTGGCCGGCAATGTCCGGCGCGCTGCCGTGTACCGGTTCGAACATGCTCGGGTTGGTACCGGTCGCATCGATGTTTCCGCTTGCGGCCAAACCGATTCCGCCCGTAACCGCGGCCGCGAGATCGGTGATGATGTCGCCGAACAGGTTGTCGGTGACGATCACGTCGAAGCGGCCTGGATCGGTCACCATGTGGATCGTCGCTGCATCGATGTGCTGGTAGGCGACCTCGACGTCAGCGAATTCGGCCGCAACTTCGTCGACCGTCCGCTGCCACAGCGAGCCTGCGAACGTGAGGACGTTCGTCTTGTGCACGAGCGTGACGTGCTTGCGGCGAGCCTGAGCCTTCGCAAACGCATATCGCACAACACGTTCCACGCCGAAGCGGGTGTTGGTGCTGACCTCGGTAGCAACCTCGTGCGGTGTGCCGACCCGAATTGCGCCGCCGGTTCCGGTGTACGGGCCTTCGGTGCCCTCGCGGACCACGAGGAAGTCGATCGCCGGGTTGCCGTTCAGCGGTCCGACGACTCCGGGGAACAATTTCGACGGGCGCAGGTTCACGTGATGATCGAGCGCAAACCTGGCGCGCAGCAACAGACCTCGTTCGAGTACGCCGCTCTGCACCGACGGATCGCCGATGGCGCCGAGCAGTATCGCCTCGTGCTGACGCAATTCGGCCAACACCGAATCGGGCAGCAGTTCGCCCGTCGCGTTGTAGCGCCGAGCACCGAGGTCGTACTCCGTCGTCTCGACGTCCGGCACGACAACGCGCAGCGACTTCAGTGCCTCGGCGACGACCTCGGGACCGATGCCGTCGCCCGAAATAACGGCGAGCTTCATAGCTGTTGCCTCACTTGATTTTTCCCAGCTCGATTGGTGCCAGCTCGATTGGTGCCGGCTCAGGACAGGTCGACGAGCTCGATCATCGAAGCACCGACGGCTGCTGTGATCGCAGTTTCGACCTCACTTGGCACCGTGCGGTCGATGCGGAGCAGGATGATCGCGCCCGGACCTTCGGCGTCCTGACTCAGCTGTGCGGCCTGGATGTCGATGCCGGCTTCGCCGAGCAGGGTGCCGATCTTGCCGAGCGCGCCAGGCTCGTCGTTGTAGTGGACGACGAGGTTGAGGCCCTCGGCGCGAAGATCGAAGTTGCGGCCGTTGATGTTCACGATCTTCTGGACCTGCTTGGGTCCGGTGAGCGTGCCCGACACGTTGATGACCGAACCGTCGCCGTAGACAGCACGCAGGTCGGCGACGCTCCGGTGGTTGGGGCTCTCCGATGCCTTGGTGAGTTCGGCCGTCACACCACGCTCGGCGGCGAGCGACGGCGCATTGACGAACGTGACGGCATCTTCGATGACAGCGGAGAAAAGTCCGCGCAGTGCCGAAAGCTTCAGGATTTCGACGTCCTCGGACGCCAACTCCCCCAGCACATCTACCGAAATACTGACCGGAAGTTCCTTCGACAGTGCACCGAGCAGAACGCCCTGCTTGCGGACGATCTCGAGCCACGGTGCGACTTCCTCGCCGACCGCGCCACCGGAGACGTTGACGGCGTCGGGAACGAATTCGCCTGCGAGAGCCAGCAATACGGACTTCGCGACGTCGGTACCCGCACGGTCCTGCGCCTCGCTCGTCGAGGCACCCAGGTGCGGCGTCACAACGACCTGCGGCAGCTCGAAAAGCGGGCTGTCAGTGCAGGGCTCGGTCTCGAAGACGTCGAGGCCTGCCGCGCGTACGTGACCGGACTTGATAGCCTCGGCGAGTGCTGCCTCGTCGACGAGTCCGCCACGTGCGGCGTTGACGATGACGACACCCGGCTTGGTCTTCGCGAGGTTCTCCTTGCCGATGATGCCCTTGGTCTCGGGGGTCTTCGGCAGGTGGACGGAAATGAGGTCGGCGCGGGAAAGCAGCTCGTCGAGGCTGACCAGCTCGATGCCGATCTGGGCCGCGCGGGCAGGCGACACGTAGGGGTCGTACGCGATGACGTGGGTTTCGAACGCGGCGAGGCGTGCGGCGAAAAGCTGCCCGATCCGGCCGAGGCCGACCACGCCGACCGTCTTGCCGAAGATCTCGACACCGTTGAACTTGCTGCGCTGCCAGGTGTGTTCACGCAGCGTGGCGTCCGCGGCGGGGATCTGACGCGCTGCGGCGAGCAGCAGGGTCACCGCGTGCTCGGCAGCGGTGTGGATGTTGGAGGTCGGTGCGTTGACGACGAGCACACCACGCTCGGTCGCCGCGGGCACGTCGACGTTGTCGAGTCCGACACCGGCGCGGGCGACGATCTTCAGATTGGTTCCGGCGGCGAGAACTTCGGCATCGACGGTCGTCGCCGAACGAACCAGCAACGCGTCGGCCTCAGGAACGGCCGCGATGAGGGCGGGGCGATCAGGACCGTCGACCCAGCGAACCTCGACGCCGTCTCCAAGCGCCTCCACGGTCGACTGGGCAAGCTTGTCGGCGATCAGGACAATGGGGCGGCCTGGCTGGCTCACGTGATGGACTCCCGAGTAGGCGTGGCGAATTCGTTGAACAGCTTAGCTTCGAGGTTGTGCGCGGTTGCCGGGTCCATGGACCCGGCAACCGCGCACAGGGCGCGTAGCGCCTTATGCGGTCTCGGTGATCGGACGATCGACCCAGCTCATGAGTCCACGCAGCTGCTTGCCGGTGACCTCGATGGGGTGCTCGGCATTCGCCTTGCGCAGACCTTCGAGTTCGGTGTTGCCGTTCTCGACGTTCGCGACGAGGCGACGGGTGAACTCGCCGGACTGAATGTCGGCCAGAATCGCCTTCATGCGCTCCTTGGTTCCGGCGTCGATGACGCGCGGACCCGAGAGGTAGCCGCCGAACTCCGCGGTGTCGGACACCGAGTAGTTCATGCGAGCGATGCCACCCTCGTACATGAGGTCGACGATGAGCTTGAGCTCGTGCAGCACCTCGAAGTACGCCATCTCGGGCGCGTAGCCTGCCTCGACCATCACCTCGAAGCCCGTCTTGACCAGTTCTTCGGTGCCGCCGCAGAGCACGGCCTGCTCACCGAAGAGGTCGGTCTCGGTCTCTTCCTTGAACGTGGTCTTGATGACGCCGGCGCGGGTGCCGCCGATGCCCTTCGCCCACGAAAGAGCAAGCGCCTGGCCTTCGCCCTTGGGGTCCTGATCGATGGCGATGAGTGCCGGAACACCCTTGCCGTCGACGAACTGACGACGCACGAGGTGGCCGGGGCCCTTCGGCGCAACCATGCCGACGGTGACGTTGGCCGGAGCCTCGATCAGCTTGAAGTGGATGTTGAGTCCGTGTCCGAAGAAGAGGGCGTCGCCGTCCTTCAGGTTCGGCTCGATGTCTTCCTTGAAGATGGCGGCCTGAGCGGTGTCCGGTGCGAGCACCATGATGACGTCTGCCCACTCGGAAACCTCGGCCGGAGTGCCGACGGTGAGGCCCTGCTCCTCGGCCTTCGCCCGCGAGTTCGAGCCTTCTTTCAGGCCGACGCGGACGTCGACGCCGGAATCACGCAGGCTCAGCGAATGCGCGTGCCCCTGGCTTCCGTAGCCGATCACCGCGACCTTGCGGCCCTGGATGATCGACAGATCGGCATCGTCGTCGTAGAACATCTCGACTGCCACTTTGGTTGGTTTCCCTTCTCCGTTTACAACTGTGTGCGTGTGCTGACGTTTTTTCAGAAAAAGCTTTAGCGCGCTGCGGTGATGGACTTGTGTCCACGCCCGACTGCGACAACTCCGGACTGCACGATCTCTCGAATTCCGAACGGTTCGAGCATTCGCAGCAACGCATCGAGCTTCGACCGGGTACCGGTCGCCTCGATGGTCAACGCGTCGGGCGACACGTCGATGACCTTCGCGCGAAAGAGCGTAACTGCCTCGATGACGGCGGTCCGCACGCTGGCGTCGGCGCGGACCTTGACGAGAATCAGTTCGCGAGCAACCGAGGTGTCGGTGTCCTGCTCGACGATCTTGATCACGTTGATCAGCTTGTTGAGCTGCTTCGTCACCTGTTCGAGCGGCGAATCCTCGACGGTCACGACGATCGTCATGCGCGAGATATCCGGAATCTCCGTGCCCCCCACCGCAAGTGATTCGATATTGAATCCGCGACGCGAGAACAGAGCGGCCACCCTGGCCAACACTCCGGGCTTGTCCTCGACGAGCACGCTGAGCGTGTGGCTCGTCCTCACTTCGTATCCTCCTGCACTGCTTGGGGTCGGTCCATCGCGGCGTGGATGACCGACGGCTCCGCAACAAGTTCGTCGTCGTCGAACAGCGGCCGGATGCCCCTGGCCGCCATGATCTCGTCGTTGCTCGTGCCTGCGGCGACCATCGGCCACACCTGAGCGTCGGCGCCGACGATGAAGTCGATGACGACGGGCTTGTCGTTGATCGACTGCGCTTCGCGGATTGCGGCTTCGACGTCTTCTTCACGCTCGACGCGAATGCCGTGGCAGCCGTAGGCATCCGCGAGCTTCACGAAGTCGGGGATCCGCAACGAGTGGGTGCCGAGGTCGGTCTGGGAGTAGCGCTCCTCGTAGAAGAGGGTCTGCCACTGCCGGACCATGCCGAGGTTGCCGTTGTTGATGACGGCAACCTTGATCGGGATGCCTTCGACCGTGCAGGTGGCCAGTTCCTGATTGGTCATCTGGAAGCAGCCGTCGCCGTCGATCGCCCACACCTCTTTTTCGGGTGTGCCCATCTTGGCGCCCATGGCAGCGGGAACGGCGTAGCCCATCGTGCCGAGACCACCCGAGTTGAGCCACGTGCGCGGCTTCTCGTAGCGGATGAACTGTGCGGCCCACATCTGGTGCTGGCCGACGCCCGCGCAGTAGACCGCATCCGGACCCGCGAGGCGTCCGATCTCGGAGATCACGAATTCGGGTGAAAGCGAACCGTCGGCCGGGCGATCCCAGCCGAGCGGGTAGCTCTTGCGAACGCCGTCGAGGTACTCCCACCACTTGCTGATCTCGATCTTCGAACCGGTCGCCTGGTCGGCGCGGATCGCTTCGATCAGTTCGGAGATCACCTCGCGGCAGTCGCCGACGATCGGCACGTGCGCGTGGCGATTCTTGCCGATCTCGGCCGGGTCGATGTCGGCGTGGATGACCTTCGCATCCGGTGCGAAGGAGTCGAGACGACCGGTCACCCGATCGTCGAAGCGGGCACCGAGCGTGATCAGCAGGTCGCTGCGCTGCAGTGCCGCGACGGCGGCAACCGTTCCGTGCATGCCTGGCATGCCGCAGTTCAGATCGTGGCTGTCCGGGAACGCACCGCGCGCCATCAACGTGGTGACGACTGGGATGCCGGTCAACTCGGCCAGTTCCAACAGCTCGGGTGAGGAGTCGGACTTGATGACGCCACCACCGACGTAGAGCACCGGCGCCTTGGCATCCATGATCAGCCGAGCCGCTTCGCGGACCTGCTTGCCGTGCGGCTTTGTGACAGGACGGTAGCCGGGCAGTCGCATCTCGGGCGGCCACGTGAACGTGGTCTGCGCCTGCAGCACATCCTTCGGGATGTCGACGAGCACCGGGCCCGGACGACCCGACGAGGCCAGGTAGAACGCCTCGGCCATGATCCGCGGGATGTCGACGCCGTCGGTGATCAGGAAGTTGTGCTTCGTGATCGGCATCGTGATGCCGGAGATGTCGGCTTCCTGGAAAGCGTCGGTGCCGATCATCGGCCGCGGGACCTGACCTGTGATGGCGACGATCGGAACCGAATCCATGTTGGCGTCGGCGATCGGGGTCACGAGGTTGGTCGCTCCCGGTCCGGACGTCGCCATGCAGACGCCGACCTTTCCGGAGGACTGCGCGTAGCCGGTTGCGGCGTGGCCTGCGCCCTGCTCGTGGCGAACGAGCACGTGGCGGACCTTCTTCGAATCGAAGAGTGGGTCGTAGACAGGAAGTACCGCACCACCCGGAATGCCGAATACCACGTCGACGTCGAGTTCCTCCAGCGCGCGAACGACCGACTGCGCGCCCGTGACACGCTCGGGCGGAAGTTGACGGCGGTTGATCGGCGATGCGGCTGGTGCCGCTGGGGTCGACTGGGGAGCCGATGGCGTCGACCTGCGGGTTGTCGGCCCCGGTCGTGCGGTGGGTGCGCTCACTTTGGTGCTTCCTTCGTGCGTCGCGTTGTACTGATCAGGTCTCGAGCTCTGGGCGGGTCGAAAAAGGAAATTGCCCTTAACAGCAAAAAGCCCTCGACAGCCATGCTGTTCGAGGGTGGCGCGTCATGCGTGCGAGTTGATAATCGACTCAGGCTGTTGCCTTCACGCGCAGACGCGCCGGCCGATTACGAGCAACTCATTTCGTTTCACGCGCTCGACGGTAGGCGTGAGTACGCCGAAGAGTCAAACCTGTGACGACGCCGTCCCATTATGTGGGAACAATCCGTTGTAATGCGAAGATGTTGGTGTGTCATCACCGCATAAGTCCGTGCCACCACAGTCATCGTCCCACACTGCCGACGGCAGCAATGTCGACGGGGCTGCGGTCGAGCAGGCACCATATGTCATAAGAATCACCCGACTTTCCCTGGTCGCGGCGTTCATGCTGCTGATTTGCGTCAGCTTCCCCGCCCTCGGCTGGCCCGCTGCGCTCGGCTGGCTGTTCCTGCTGCCGATCGGCGTCACGGTGTGGATTTTGCGAAACCAGACCACGGTCACCTCCTCGGGTCTGGAGACCCGCAGTGTGTTCGCTGCCAAATCGATCCCGTGGACCGACATCAAAGGCGTGCGATTCCCGAAGCGCGGCTGGGCACGGGCCGACCTGATCAGCGGCAAGGAAAGCGTCCTGCCTGCCGTAGGTTTCGATCGTCTGCAAGAATTGGCAGAGGCCTCGGGCGGGCGAATCCCCGATCCGTATGCCGCAGTCCCGGACGTCGTCGAGTCGAACCATGATTCGGACCCGGAAGAGAATTCGGAGTCACCGCGCTCGTCCGAGTAACCGGTGTCGGGCCCTCGGCATCCGCGCGCGCTCCGTCAGTGCATGCTCTATCCGAAGAAGGTCGCTATGCCTCCACTCAGATCACGTACGACAACGGTCGGCCGCAATGCTGCGGGCGCGCGCGCCCTGTGGCGCGCGACAGGAATGACCGACTCCGATTTCGGTAAGCCGATCGTTGCGATCGCGAACTCGTACACGCAGTTCGTACCCGGTCATGTGCATCTGAAGAACGTCGGCGAGATCGTCGCCGACGCCGTCCGCGCTGCGGGTGGCGTGCCTCGCGAGTTCCACACCATCGCAGTCGACGACGGTATCGCGATGGGCCACGGCGGCATGCTGTACTCGCTGCCTAGTCGCGAGATCATCGCCGACTCCGTCGAATACATGGTCAACGCGCACACCGCCGACGCACTCGTGTGCATCTCCAACTGCGACAAGATCACCCCCGGAATGCTCAATGCCGCTATGCGACTGAATGTTCCGACGGTGTTCGTCTCGGGCGGACCGATGGAGGCCGGCAAGGCCGTCGTCGTCGGCGGCGTCGCACAGGCCCCGACCGACCTCATTACCGCGATCTCCGCGAGCGCCAACGACGCGGTGTCCGAAGACGGGTTGTCGGAAGTCGAGCGCAGCGCGTGCCCGACGTGTGGCTCGTGCTCGGGCATGTTCACCGCCAACTCGATGAACTGCCTCACCGAGGCACTCGGACTTGCACTGCCCGGCAACGGTTCCACCCTGGCGACCCACGTCGCACGCCACGCCCTCTTCGACCGTGCGGGAACCACCGTCGTCGAGGCAGCGCTCAAGTACTACCGCGACGACGACGAGAGCGTCCTGCCTCGAAACATCGCTACACACAAAGCTTTTCGCAACGCGATGGCGCTCGATGTGGCAATGGGCGGGTCGACCAACACGGTGTTGCACATCCTCGCGGCAGCGCAGGAAGGCGAGGTGCACGGCTTCGACCTCGCCGAGATCGACGCCATCAGCCGCGGTGTTCCGTGCCTGTCGAAGGTCTCGCCCAACTCCGATTACCACATGGAGGACGTACACCGCGCCGGCGGAATCCCCGCGATCCTCGGCGAACTACGCCGTGCCGGACTGCTGGAGACCGACGTCTCGACCGTGCACACGGCCAGTTTCGACGAGTGGCTCGACACCTGGGACATCCGCTCCGGCAGGGCATCCGACGAAGCGATCGAACTGTTCCACGCGGCTCCGGGAGGGGTCCGTACCGTGGAGCCGTTCTCGACCGACAACCGCTGGTCCTCGCTCGATGTCGACGCGGCCGGTGGGTGCATCCGCGATTTCGACCACAAGTACACCGTCGAAGGCGGACTAGCCGTGCTGCGCGGCAACCTCGCACCCGACGGCGCGATCATCAAGACCGCGGGCATCGACGAAGAACTGTGGAACTTCCAGGGTCCGGCGCGCGTCGTCGAATCCCAGGAGGAAGCGGTCTCGGTGATCCTCGGCAAGAAGATCCAGCCTGGCGACGTGCTTGTCGTCCGATACGAGGGACCCGCGGGCGGGCCCGGCATGCAGGAGATGCTGCATCCGACCGCATTCCTCAAAGGTTCGGGCCTCGGCCGCAAGTGCGCCCTCATCACCGACGGCCGCTTCTCCGGCGGTTCGTCGGGGATTTCGGTCGGCCACATCTCCCCCGAAGCTGCGGGTGGCGGTGCAATCGGCCTTGTGCAAGACGGTGATCAGGTGTTGATCGACGTCGTGACCCGCCGGTTGGAACTCCTTGTCGACGACGAGGTCCTCGCCGAGCGACGCGCCAAGATGGAGGCCTCGGAACGGCCGTGGCAGCCGGTCGGTCGTGAGCGAACAGTCACAACGGCGTTGCGCGCCTACGCGGTGCTCGCCTCGTCCGCGGACAAGGGTGCGGTGCGCAGAATTCCGTGATGCGTCGAGCGCATAGCTGTGCAGGCAGATTCGAGTCGTTTTTCCTGAACAGCTATGCACTCGTCAGACGAACGGATTTCCCCCGCGCAGGAAAATCCACGTGCAAGCAGCGGCAGCAACTGCGGCGAACAGTGCAAGTAGCGACCCGACGTAGGGCCGTGTCGCCCAACCGCGGCCACCGTCCACCGCGTACTTGCCCGGACCGGTCAGAATGATGGCCGCTGCGCCGATCATGAGCAGCGTCTCGTATTCGGGCCCGTTCGGCGCTGTGAACTGCAGTCCGTGCTCAGCGCCCTGGCGTGCCAACCACGCGTTGATAATCACGGCGAGCACAGCGCCCGCGGCCAACGGTGTTGCGAGCCCGAGGATCAGCAGCGAACCGCCCGCCAACTCCCCGACCGTGAGCAGAATCGCGCACAGGCGCGGCTGCTCCCAGCCCATCGCGTCGAGTGCGTCACGCATGCCGTCCAGACCCGGTCCACCCCACCACCCGGTCAGTTTCTGCAGTCCATGAAAAACGAACAGAGCGCCGACACCGACCCTGAGCAGCAGCAGTCCCAGATCGAGGGTGCCCCTCCCGCGCAGTTCGTCCTCATCGACCTGCCTGTTGCGCCTGCGTGTTTTCGTCGCAACAGCCGCGGCGGGGGCCGCGCTGGTGTCGGGTTCGAATGCGTACTGCTTCTGCATAGGAATCGAGGGCGACGAGTCCTCGAACGCGTATTGCTTGCGACTTGGTTCGTCGTCGAAGTCGGGCCGATAGGTCGGTAGCTGTTGCGTCGGATCGATGTCGAGATCGTCGTCGGTCTGCGGAAAGTTGCGACCCGCAACCGGCAACTTCTCGGTCGGCGCGTCGTACGGACTCCCCGCGGCGCGTCCGGTCGGCGGCACGTCGGCAGGCAGATCCGACTTATCCCGTGGCGTTTCGGTCACGCATCGAGACTAGGTCTCACAGCCGTTGTCTCCACGTCTTTACCATGCCGACGCGCCGGTTCGATCTCTCACGGACGTTTCCTCGCACGATGTTCTCGGCGGACCCCTTTCACGCACGCGCAGTGTTGTTTCCGTAACGTGAAGCCATGACGTTGGCTTCACCGGGGGCGCGAATGCGGCCCGCACGCAGGCGACGCGGAGTCACCGCCGTATCGGCCCTGCTCCTGCTCGTCCTGACGGGATGCGCACGATTCGACGACGCTGCGTCCAGCCCGTTCAGCCCAGAGCCGACCGCGGGACCCGCGGAAGTCGGCCCACGCACCGACAGACCACCGACGTCGACGTCACGTCCACCACGTCCGAGCGGGCCGTGCATCGACCCGGACCCCAACGTCGTCGCCACGTGCCTCGACACGACAGGCGGAATCGTCGTGTTGCCCGACGGCTCGGGCGCGCTCATCGCCGAACGCCGCACCGGCCGCATCCTGCGCGTCGCACCCGAACTGCCTGCCGCGGAGATCGCCCGCATCGACGTCGACGGGTCGAGCGACGGCGGATTGCTGGACTTGGCACTCTCGCCGACGTTCCTCGAAGACGGCTTGATCTACGCCTACATCACAACCGGCAGCGACAATCGGGTCGTTCGAATCGCCGCTGGCGACACACCCAAGCCGGTGCTCGAAGGCATTCCGCGCGGCGCGACCGGCAACGCGGGGGCGCTCGACTTCGTCAACGAGAACGAACTCGTCGTGTTGACGGGCGACGCCGGAAACCCAGCTGCCGCAGCCGATCCCGGCTCGCTCGCCGGCAAACTGCTACGCCTCGATCGGCCCAATGTCGGCCAGCCCGCCACACCTCGAGTTGTGGTGTCTGGCATCGGAGTTGCCGGCGACGTCTGCCTGGAACCGGGTGGAACGATCTGGGTCACCGACCGCACAGGCGTCGAAGATCGTCTGCAGAAGGTGAACCCGGAGGGCGCCGTCTCGTCGGCATGGACGTGGCCCGACCGACCCGGCGTCGCGGGATGTGCGGCCGGAAGCGGCGTTGTCGCAGTCGCATTGACCGGCGCCAGGGCTGTCGCCATGATGACCGTCGACCAGGGCACGGGGTCGATTACGGCGGCGCCGACATTGCTCGCCCAGAATCAGTACGGCCAACTCGGCGGAGCGACTCCCGGACCCGATGGAGCGATCTGGGTGGGAACGGTGAACAAGACCGGCGGCGAGCCCGGCCCGAACGACGATCGGGTCGTTCGGATACCGCTACCCGGCGACGGTGGCGGCGGTCCGGATTAGGACGAGGCGGCTACGCCGCTCGTGAGTCTTTTCTTCAGGTTCCGCCCTGAAGAAAAGACGCACGAGCCGTAGGTCTCAGGCGCAGGCCTCCAGGACCAATTCACGGACCCGAGCCGCGTCGGCTTGCCCGCGCGTCGCCTTCATGACGTCACCGACGATCTTGCCCGCAGCTGCAACCTTGCCGCTGCGGATCTTCTCCGCGATGTCCGGGTTGGCGGCGAGGGCAGTGTCGACGGCTTCCTTGAGTGCCGAGTCGTCGCGAACGACGCCGAGGCCGCGGGCCGCGATGATCTCCTCGGGAGTGCCCTCACCTGCGAGCAGACCGTCGATGACCTGACGAGCACCCTTGTTGTTGACCTTGTCCGCCGCGACGAGAGCGATCACGGCCGCGACCTGCTCGGGGGTGATGGGCAGTGCGTCGAGTTCGACGCCTCGCTCGTTCGCCTTCTCCGACAGATACGCGACCCACCACGAACGAGCCGCAGCAGCGGGAGCACCGGCATCGACGGTGGCGATGATCAGATCGATGGCACCAGCGTTGACGAGGTCGCGCATAACCTCGTTGGACAGCGCCCACTCCTCCTGGATGCGCGCACGACGCAGCCACGGCAGCTCCGGAATCGTCGCACGGAGCTCCTCGATCCACTCTGCATCGGGGGCAACGGGTTCCAGATCGGGTTCGGGGAAGTAGCGGTAGTCCTCGGCGGTCTCCTTCCGGCGTCCAGCCGACGTCGTCCCGTCGGCCTCCTGGAAGTGTCGTGTCTCCTGAACGACTTCGTCGCCGGCGTTCAAAACCGCTGCCTGACGCCGCATTTCGTAGCGAACCGCAACTTCGACGCTCTTGAGCGAGTTGACGTTCTTCGTTTCGGTGCGCGTGCCGAACTCCTTGGCGCCGATCTTCATCAGCGAGACGTTCGCGTCACATCGCAGCGAACCCTGGTCCATCCTGACGTCGGAGACGCCGAGGGCCTTGAGCAGATCACGCAGCGCCGTGACGTAGGCGCGGGCGACCTCGGGAGCGCGCTCGCCCGTGCCTTCGATCGTCTTCGTCACGATCTCGACCAACGGGACGCCTGCCCGGTTGTAATCGAGCAGTGAATGGCTGGCTCCGTGGATACGTCCGGTCGCACCGCCGACGTGCAACGACTTGCCGGTGTCTTCTTCCATATGCGCGCGCTCGATCTCGACGCGGAAGGTGCTGCCGTCGTCGAGGACGACGTCGAGGTAGCCGTCCGTCGCGATCGGCTCGTCGTACTGGCTGATCTGGTAGTTCTTCGGCTGGTCCGGGTAGAAGTAGTTCTTGCGCGCGAAGCGACCCCACGGCGTGATCGAGCAGTTGAGCGCCAAGCCGATACGGATCGCCGATTCGACGGCGGTCGCGTTGACGACCGGCAGCGACCCCGGCAAGCCGAGGCACACCGGGCAGACCTGCGTATTGGGCTCGGCACCGAACTCGGTCGGGCAGGCGCAGAACATCTTGGTCTGGGTACCGAGTTCGACGTGAACTTCCATGCCGAGAACGGGTTCGTAGGTGGCGAGCACATCGGCGTAGTCGACGAGATCGACCGTTGCGGCAGTCATGCAGCACAGTTTATGCGGCGGGAGACGAACGACTGGCCGGGGGCGGATGCCCCCGACCGGTCAGCCGACCCGCAGACCTCAGGCGGTCCAGTGCGGGTCGCGGCCGAGGTAGCGCAGGAACGTGTCCTCGGCGCCGGCTTCCCCCTTCGACTCGACGATGGCCGCGTAGACGCCGTAGTTCCGCAGCGGCTCGACGATTTCCCGAGCAACCGCAAGTAGCTGTGCGGACAGTTCGTCACCAAGCGGTGACGGCGCTCCGATCGCGCGGGCGATGTCCCAGGCGTGCACGGCGGCGTCCAACGCGCAGGCGCCGGAGGCGATCTCGACGGGCAACTCGCCGTGCGGGAGCGGAGTCGGAGCGGTTGCACGATCGTCGGCCACATCGGCCCACGCCGAGGCGGTCGGGGCGATGGCGTCGCGAACCAGATCGGTTGCACTGCCGTCGATCGCACCCGACGGCGAGAACGGGTCGTAGGTGGGTCCGTCGCCGACGCCGAGCGCCGACGCGTAGGCGAGTTGGTCAGCCGCGGCGTGCTGGACGACCTGGGTCACCGTCCACTCCGAGCAGGGTGTCGGGAGGTCCCACTGGTCGTCGCCGATTGCGTCGACCGTGGTCTGCAGTGCGCGATGAGAAGCGGCGAGAGCGGTGCGCCAGTCGAGGTTTGCGGTGGTGTCGGTCATGTCGTAACCCTTTCGTCGTGTTCTTCCTTCTGTAAACAGCTTAAATTGCTATTAGGCTAGTTTCGTTCCTAATACATCGGAGGATCGGAAAATTATGGCGGAAACGGCGATACGGGTCCTGCGACTGCTGTCGCTGCTGCAGGACCAGCACATGCTCACCGGCCGCGAACTCGCCGAGCGACTCGGCGTCAGCGACCGCACCCTGCGCAACGACATCGCCAGGCTGCGCGACCTCGGCTATCCCATCCACGGCGGTCGGGGGTCGGTCGGCGGGTACCGCCTCGGCCACGGCACGAAGATGCCACCGCTACTGCTCGACGACGACGAGGCCGTCGCCGTTGCCGTGGTGATCGGACTTGCCGGCGACGGGTCGACGGGTGTGGCCGACATCGAGCAGAGCTCGGCGACAGCACTGGCAAAACTCGAGCAGATTCTGCCGAAGCGGTTGCAGCGCAAAGTGACTGCGCTGCGCAGTGCCACCGCGATCGGTCCGGCGACGACGGGTTCACGCGAGCCGGACGCACCCGTTGCCGCCGCGACCCTGACCGCACTCGCCGGTGCGATACGCGACAACGCGACGGTGACCATCAGCGTCGACGGCAACGACACCGCGACGGACATCGAGCCCTATCGCCTCGTCAACTGGCAGCGACGCTGGTACCTGGTCGCCTACGACCTCGGCAGCCATCGCTGGCGCGCCTATCCGGTGGCTCGGGTGCAGCGTGCTGCGGTTGGCAGCAGACGCTTCGGTCCGCGTGGCCTACCCGAAGACGACCTCGTCGCCTTCGTCCTGCGCGAGGTCGCGTCGACCGGATGGAAGGTGCACGCTCGCGTCACGGTGCTCGCGGCGGCGGAGACAGTGATCGACCGCATCAATCCGGCGGTCGGCGTTGTGGAGGCTGTCGACGCGGAGACCAGCATCCTCGTCACGGGTGCGGACACGCTGGAAACGATCGCGATCTACCTGAGCATGCTCGGCATGGACTTCCGTGTCGACGGTCCACCGGAGCTCGTGGACCACATCAAAACCCTGGCCCGCAGATACGAGGGCGCTACGCGCCTCGTGAGCACTTTCGGAGCGCCCGACCGCCGAAAAGACTCACGAGCGGCAAAGCCGCATCACCCGAAAAATGCCGCCGCATCGTCGTAACGAGACTGCGGAACCCGCTTGAGCTGCCGTGTTGCATCCGCGAGCGGGACCAGACTGATCTCGGTTCCCCGCAGCGAAACCATGTTGCCGAACGCACCGGCGTGCGCAGCATCGACGGCATTGACGCCGAAGCGGGTGGCCAGCACCCGGTCGAACGGGGTCGGCGTGCCACCACGCTGGACATGCCCGAGCACCGTCGTCCGGACCTCCTTGTTGATCCGCCGCTCGATCTCCACACCGAGTTGCTGCGCGACCCCGGTGAATCGTTCGTGACCGAACTCGTCGATGCCACCTTCGCGCAGCGTCATCGACTCCGGCGCGGGGTGTGCACCCTCGGCAACGACGCAGATGAAGTGCGACATCCCACTCTGAAAGCGCTTCTTGACCAGCGCACAGACCTCGTCGACGTCGAACGGCTGCTCGGGAATCAACGTCATGTGCGCGCCCGAAGCCAGCCCCGAATGCAGCGCGATCCAACCGGCGTGGCGGCCCATCACCTCGACCAACATCACCCGCTGATGAGACTCCGCCGTGCTGTGCAACCGGTCGATCGCCTCGGTAGCAATGGTCAGCGCCGTATCGAATCCGAAGGTGACGTCCGTGCAGTCGATGTCGTTGTCGATCGTCTTGGGGACCCCGACGACGGCGACGCCCTCCTCAGCCAGCCAGTGGGCCGCCGTCAGCGTGCCCTCACCGCCGATCGGAATCAGCACGTCGATGCCGTTGTCGTCGAGCGTCTGCTTGATCTGATCGATCCCGGCGCGCAACTTCTCAGGATTGGTACGCGCCGTTCCGAGCATGGTGCCGCCCTTGGTGAGCAGCCTGTCGTTGCGATCGTCGTTCTGCAACTGGACCTTTCGATCCTCGAGCAGACCTCGCCAACCGTCGTTGAAGCCGACGATACTGTCGCCGTAGCGTCCGTTCGCAGTCCGCACGACCGCCCGAATCACGGCGTTGAGTCCTGGACAGTCGCCACCACCGGTGAGCACTCCGATACGCATGGCCCTTATCTTGCCCGCTCGGTGCCCAACATGCTCAGCCTGGCGTGACGACGCCCGTTTCGTAGGCGAGTACGACGGCCTGCGCGCGGTCACGCAGGTTCAACTTGGAGAGCACCTTGCCGACGTGAGTCTTGACCGTTTGCTCGGCGACGAAGAGTTTCGACGCGATCTCGGTATTCGAGAGCCCCTTCGCGATCAACTCGAGCACTTCGCGTTCCCGCGGGGTGAGAGATCCGAGTGCAGCAGATTCCA
The DNA here is from genome assembly GCF_016482825.1 of Antrihabitans stalagmiti. Lineage (GTDB taxonomy): Bacteria > Actinomycetota > Actinomycetes > Mycobacteriales > Mycobacteriaceae > Antrihabitans > Antrihabitans stalagmiti. The sequence continues at coordinate 19,961 of NZ_JAEMNV010000002.1, forward strand.
CCTTCGGTGTCGATCGGCGCCGCGTGACGTCGGCGATCAGCCTGCGGGTGACGGTCGGCGCGAGCAGCGCCTGACCGTCGGCGACGACGCGAACCGCCCTGATCAGTTCTTCGGCAGGTGCGTCCTTGAGCATAAACCCGCTGGCACCGATCCGAAGAGCCTCGTAGACGTAGTCGTCGATGTCGAAGGTCGTCAGCATCAGCACCCGGACCGGCGGTTCGAGCCCCGACGACAGGATCGCCCTCGCTGCGTCGAGACCGTTCATCTCCGGCATCCGCACATCCATCAGGACGACGTCGGGTCGGAGCCGCTTGACCTCGGCGACCGCGACCCGGCCGTCCGGCGCATCGCCGATCACACTGATATCCGGCTGAGCCGACAGGAGCGCTCCGAAACCCTGGCGGACCATCGCCTGGTCGTCTGCGATCAGCACCGTTATCGTCACCGCCCCACCCTAGGCGGTGCGTCCCGCCAACCCGGCGACCGTGTAGGTCGCAACGGGAAGCTGTGCCCTGACCTCGAATCCACCGTCGCCGCGTGGCGCTGCGGTGAGAAGCCCGCCGACCGACAGTGCCCGGTCCGTCATTCCGCCGATGCCGCTGCCACCGGTGTCGCCTGCACGTGTCGAGACCGTCGTCCGCGGCTTACCGTTGACGACGCTGACCGAGACGAGCGACATGCCGTACTCGACGACGACCTCGACCGGCGCACCACCGGCATGCCGCGAGGCATTCGACAGCGACTCCTGCAGGATGCGATAGACCGCGAGACCCGTTGCATCCGAGACGTTCTCGGGCTCTCCGGAGATTGCCCAGACGATCGGAACACCCGCGCGACGACTGCCTTCGAGCAACTCCTGGATTTGATCGGTTCCCGGTTGCGGCGCCAGGTCGCGACGTTCGCCGTCGCTCCTGAGCACACCGAGCATGCCGCGAATCTCGTTGAGCGCCTCGCGTGCGGTCGCACCGATCGATTCGAATTCGGCCCGTGCGGCAGGTGACACATCCGCGACGCGATAGGGCGCACTTTGGGCTTGGACGACCACGAGTGACATGTGATGAGCGACGACGTCGTGCAGATCGCGGGCGATGCGCGCCTTCTCCTCGAGGATCGTGCGCTTGGCGCGCTCGAGGTCGCTGACCTCCTCCTGCTTCGCGAGTTGGCGGCGCGAGAGCACCAACCACCGGATCAAGAGGCCGATCACGACGTAGGACGTCAGCGCGACGGTCCAGCCCGCGCGCTGGTCGGCACCCATGTTGCCGACGAACAGGATGACCGTGGAGATCCAGGCCACGCCGACGATCGGGAAGGCTGCGCGCAAGCTCACCGCAAAGAGCAGCGGCAGAATGACGATGATGTGGACGACCTGCCACGGGATGGTGTTGTAAGGCTGCGACTCGAAGGCTGTCGACACGATCAGCGCGGACAGCGCCGAGATTGCCCACCCCAGTGCTGGATTCGCCCTGATCAGCAGAAAGGGTGCAACAGCGAGTGCAGCGATGATCGGCTGTACCGCCGCCGGCACGTTGTGCGTTAGGTGCAGTGTCGGCCACGCGACCGAATACAGGATCAGCGTCACCGCCACGATCGTCACGTCGAGCCACATACTCCAGCTCATACGCTTGACGTGCGGCTTAGCCGCTCTGGCAACACCACCTGCTGCCCGCGTGACAGCTCGACCGCTTCTTCTCACACCTCGACACTAGGAAGTCCCGTTCCCACCTGTCGTCATACCCAGGGGTGATATCGACGCGGCACCGCGGTATCACCCGGACCAGGTGCGCCGGTCTCGACGCCGAGTGCGGTCGGCCCCACAGGGTGATGTGCAGGCGCGCAGGCCATTTCTATCTTTCCTGTCATGGCCGAAACGACGTGGATGAACAGAGCAGCCGCTGCCGCGGCAATCCTCACCGTGACCACCGCTGTGCTCACCCCGGTGGCGGGAGCGGCGAGCACGGCGACACCGACACACGAGAACCGAATTGCTGCAGCAGCTATCGACACCGTCACCGCACCCGATGTCACGCCTTCGACGGCGGCGGCGGCGATTCCGGCGGACTTCGCAGCTGTGCTCGGCTACCAACCGGTGGTGATCGACGGCATGCTGACCGACCCGGACGGTGACTGCTCGTCGCCGGTGACGTTGCCCGTCGAGTTCGACACCGCCTGCAAGGCACACGATCTCGGCTACGACCTGCTCCGCTACGCCGAGAAGTCGGGTGCGGAACTCGGCACTTGGGCAAGGATTGCGGTCGACGAACAGCTCGGTCGGCGGATGCACGACGTCTGCGGCGAACGCGAGTCGACCACAGGGCGATTCGGGTGTTACGCAATGGCGGACATCGCAGCCGGCTTCGTCGATGCCAACTCCTGGCGGCAAGGGTACGTCAGTCCGCGGCCGGAGCCGCTCGGCTCCTATCTGATCGCCGTGCTCGTCGCCATGTTGCTTATGTTGTCGCCCAGGGCTTTCCGCGTCCTTCGGCAGAGCACGCAGCAGTTCGGATACCGATCGGTGTCGGCATGACCGCAACTGTCTCGTCGGCGGTGCGACCGCTGCAGCACGCGAAGACGCTTGCAGGGTCGCTCGCGATACCGCGTGTCGAGGTGAGTGTAGGCGTCACTGCGATGGTGTTGGTTTCCCTTGCGCCAGGACTACTTCCGCGTGCGGCGGCGATGCAGGCAGTGCTTTCCGGAATGCTCGGTGCGCTCGGTCTGGTGTTGGCCGCGCTGCTCGGGTTTGCCCTGCGTACCCTCCGTGTTGGTCCCGCAGCCGGTGCAACGCGGCGGACCGTGACGGCTGTGGGCATCGGAACAGTTGTGATATCGGCACTCGGTGCGAACGAGTGGCAGAACCGACTGCGGTCGGCGATGTCTGCCGAACAGATCGGAGCAGGCTACTGGATTCAGGTTGCCGCAGGTTCGGCACTGATCATGCTGCTGCTGTACGTGATTGCGGCCGCACTCCGCGCACTCGCGCGTCGGCTCGGCATCGTCCGGGGTGTGACGCTGGCTATTGTCGGGACAGCGGCCGCAGTGACGTACGGCGTTCCCGTACTGGTCGACTGGCGTACCGACACCTATCGGGCCGCCAACGCCGAAATCGATTCGAGTCTCCACCAACCTGATTCGGCGACCCGATCAGGTAGTCCGTATTCATTCGCGTCCTGGCAGGCGTTGGGTGCCGAAGGTCGCAAGTTCGTCGCGACCGCTACGAATCCCGGAACCGACAGCGTTCGCGTCTATGCCGGTATCGATTCCGCTGCCGATCTGCACGACCGTGTGGCCATCGCGGTCGACGAGTTGCAACGATCAGGCGGCTTCGAGCGTTCGAACATCGTCGTCGCGATACCGACCGGCAGCGGCTGGATCGACGACAATGCGGTCCAGGGTTTCGAGACCCGCTTCGGTGGCGACGTCGCCATCGTCGGTGTGCAGTATTCGTACGCTCCGAGTTGGGCAACATTCGTCTTCGGCCGAAGTGCGGCAGAGGAATCCGCGCGGACGCTGTATACAGCTGTCGCCGACCGCGTCGCACAACTGCCGATACACGATCGTCCCAAGCTCTACCTCTACGGCCAAAGCCTCGGAGCGATCGGCGGCAGCGCGGCATTGGCAGGGGGTGCCGTCGAACCGTGCGGAGCGTTGTGGGCCGGTCCGCCCGCAGGCGGGGTCGAGCGCGAGGGTGCGACGATTCTGGCGAACAGTTCCGACCCGGTCGTCCGATGGTCGTCGGATCTGCTGTTCCATCGCCCGGAACCAACCGGGACGCATGCGGATGCACCGATGCCGCCGTGGCTACCGGTGGTGAGTTTCGTGCAGACAACGGTCGACCTGTTGTCTGCGCTCGATGCGCCCGCAGGTCACGGCCACCGCTACGGAACCGAGCAGGGAACGGCAATGCCGGGGTGTGAGTAGGGTCGAGGAGATGAGCGACCGATCCGCGGTGACCAGCTCCGAGCGCTACGGCCCTGTCGTCGGTACCTACCTCGACGATCTGGTGGCTGCTGCACGAACTGTGCTGGGGCACAACATGTTCGGCTTCTACCTCACTGGATCGCTCGCGCTCGACAACTACCTGCATGGCCGCAGCGACATCGACGTTGCGATTGTCGTCGAGAAAGAATTGTCCACCGACGAGAAGTCGGAAGCTGTGCGCGAACTACGTCACAACTGTTTGCCCTGCCCAGCTCGGGGTCTGGAATTGGTTGTGTATCAGGCAGATACGATCAGGTCCGCATCGTTGGAACCAGCCTTCGAGCTCGAACTCAACGACGGCCCAGCCATGCCGTTCCGCGTCAACATCTCACCTCTCGACCGTGACCCGGCCGACGGCCTCTTCTGGTACACACTCGACCGCGACATCGTCGCGCAACGTGGGGTCGCGCTGATCGGCCCACCCGCCGCGGAAGTCTTCGGCGCACTCTCCGCCGCCGACCTCCGAACGGCAGTCACCGCGGCGTTGAACTGGCACGCGCACAGCAGCATCGGCAGTGCGGAACTCGAGAGTGCGGAATTCCAGAGCGCGGAATTCCAGAGCGCGGAATTCGAGAATGCCGTGCTGAACGCCTGCCGCAGTCTCGTCCGGGTCGAAACCGGCCGGTGGCACGGCAAAACCGAGGCGGGCCAACAGGCACTGGAGCTGGACCTACCCGACGATCAGGCGTCAGCTGTCCGTCGTGCCGTTCGACAACGTATGGGCGCCACCGACCCTGAAGACACGGGCGCGACCGCCGATGCAGCTGGATTCGTCGGCTACATCCGCGATCGCATCGCGTCAGGAATCGAGTGAAGGACTACTGCACCGGCCCCCGCGCTGCTTCGTATGCCGCTCCGACTCGGTACAGCCGGTCGTCGGCGAGCGCTGGTGCCATGATCTGCAAGCCGACGGGCAGCCCGTCGTCTTTCGACAGTCCGGACGGCACCGACATCGCGCAGTGCCCCGCCAGGTTGGTCGGCAGGGTGCACAGATCCGACAGGTACATCGCCAGCGGATCGTCGACCTTCTCGCCGAGCTTCCACGGCGTGAACGGACTTGTCGGAGAGATCAACACATCGGCCTGCTCGTAGGCCTTGTCGAAGTCACGAGCGATGAGGGTCCGTACCTTCAGCGCCTGACCGTAGTAGGCGTCGTAGTAGCCCGACGACAACGCGTAGGTGCCGATCATGATGCGACGCTTGACTTCCGGACCGAAGCCCGCCGCGCGCGTCGCGGCCATGACCTGCTCGGCACTCATGTTTCCGTCGTCGACCCGCATGCCGTATCGCATGGCATCGAAACGCGCGAGGTTGGACGACACCTCGCTCGGCAGGATGAGGTAGTACGCAGCGAGTGCGTACTCGAAGTGCGGGCACGACACCTCGACGACCTCGGCACCGAGCTCCGTCAACACGGCGACGGCCGCATCGAAGGACGAGATGACGCCGGATTGGTAACTGTCGGAATGCAGTTCCTTGACGACACCGACCTTCACACCGGCGAGGTTGCCACGTGCGCCCTCACGCGCGGCGGCGACGACGGGCGGCACAGCGACGTCGAGGGACGTCGAGTCGCGGGGGTCGTATCCGGCGATCACCTCGTGCAACAGTGCCGTGTCCAGAACGGTTCGACCGCACGGCCCGCCCTGATCCAGCGACGATGCACAGGCGACAAGACCGAAGCGTGACACCGTTCCGTACGTCGGTTTGGTACCGACCGTGGCCGTGACCGCTGCGGGCTGGCGGATGGACCCGCCGGTATCGGTGCCGATGGCGAGTGGTGCTTGATGTGATGCCAGCGCCGCCGCCGAGCCGCCGCCGGACCCGCCAGGGATACGTGTTGTGTCCCAAGGATTCTTCGTCGGTCCGTAGGCCGAGTTCTCGGTCGAGCTGCCCATTGCGAACTCGTCCATGTTGGTCTTGCCGAGAATCGGGATGCCCGCCGCGCGCAGTTTGGCGCTCACCGTCGCGTCGTACGGCGACACCCAACCTTCGAGAATTTTCGAGCCACACGTCGTCGGCATGTCCGTGGTCGTGAACACGTCTTTGAGTGCGAGTGGAACACCGGCGAGCGCCGATGCCGGAGCGTCGCCCGCGGCGATGGACCGATCCACGTCCTCGGCGGCGGCAAGCGCCCGATCACCCGCGACGTGCAGGTACGCGTGGTACTCGCCGTCGACCTCGGCGATGCGGTCGAGATGTGCCTTCGTCACGTCGACGCTCGACAGTTCGCGACTGTGAATACGTGCGGCGAGTTCGGCTGCGTCCAGAGAAGTGAGGTCGCTCATTATTCGGCCTCCCCGAGGATCTGCGGAACCGCGAAGCGGCCTTCTTCGACGGCGGGAGCACCGGAGAGGGCTTGCTCGGGGGTCAAACCTGGGACGATCACGTCGGGGCGGGTCACGTTGGTGGCCGGATTGGGGTTCGCGGTGGGCGGAACGTCGTCGGCAGCAACCTCGGACACGGCTTTGACGTGGCTCAGAATCGAATCGAGCTGACCGGCGAACTGATCGAGCTCGGCGTCGCTGAGCGCGAGCCGGGAGAGCCGGGCGAGGTGGGCGACCTCGTCGCGGGAGATGGCAGGCACCGCGTAGGCCCCCTTTCAGGTATGGATGCGCACGTGAGGCTGGTCCCGGACAGCCTAGCGAGCGACGGCGCGGCCATATCTTTCGACCGTGTTTCCCCAGCGAGACGAGCGGTTGGTTCGCGCTCGTGCGGTGTGTCGCGTCCGTCACGAGCGTGCGTTCGAGTCGAAACTATGTGCGCAAAGGTGTAAGGATTGCTGGCGAGATCGGCAACATTCCTGCTGCCCTTCGTCTGGCTATCGGACGGCTACACCCGATGCCGGCGTCGACTTCGACACCGAAAGGCGCACCACGTTGTCCTTCTTGCTCCGAGTGCAGTTGCCGGATCGACCGGGCAGCCTCGGCTCCCTCGCTCTCGCTCTCGGCGCTGTCGGGGCCGACATACTGTCCCTCGATGTCGTGGAACGCGGCGAGGGGTACGCGATCGACGATCTCGTTGTCGACGTCGACCCCGGATCGCTGCCCGACACGCTGCTGACCGCCGCCGAGGCGCTCGACGGTGTCCGCGTCGATTCGATTCGGCCGTACGCGGGGATGCTCGACACCCATCGCGAACTCGAACTCATCGATCAGGTTGCGACCGCTCGCGACGATCGGCTGCAGGTGCTCGTCGACGGTGCGCCACGGGTACTGCGCGTGGGCTGGAGCACCGTCGTTGCACTCGGCGCTCAAGGCGCCTACCGCGTCGTCGGTAGCTCCGGCGCACCCGAGACCCATGCCCGCGACGTCCCGTGGATGCCGTTGGACCACCCGACGACGCTCGACGACGAAGGCGATTGGGTCCCGCAGATCTGGCGCGACATGGACACCAAGCTCGCGGCCGCCCCGCTGGGCGCCACCGGCAAGGTATTGATGCTCGGACGACCCGGCGGACCTCGTTTCCGGCCGTCGGAGGTTGCCAGATTGGGCTACCTCGCCGGAATCATCGCAACCGTTCTCGGCTGACCACGCACTCCAGCACCGTCAGCGCGACCCCGGGCATGGGCGACCAGTCGCGTTCCGGGACATGGACGAAGCCGAGTTCGAGGTAGATCCTGCGAGCGTCGACCATCGCGTCGTCGGTGGATATGACGACCGCTCGGTACCCCTCCTCCGCGGCAAGATCCAGCACGTGACGCACGAGTCGGGTACCGATTCCGAGACCGCGTGCCGACCGCCGGACGGCCAGCATTCGGAACTCGATTTCGTCGGCCTGCGCAATCGGCGCAAAAGGCGATGGTGGGCGCGCGACGGTGAGTGAGCCGACCACACATCCCCCGACAACGGCGACAAGCACGTCGGTCGCCGCGGCTCGTTGCGCGGTTCGAGCAAGCGTTTCGGCGTATTCGCTTGTCGCGGGGACGTATCCCTCGCCGACGTAGACAGTGACGGTGAGGTCTGCCACTGCGTCGTAATCATCGGGAGTTGCCGCGCGCACGACGATCCGGTCGTGTGGGTCGAGCTGTAGGTCCGCCACATCTCCCATCATGTAGCCGATCTCTCGATAAGTGCTCATGGCATTCTGAACGGATGACACATTCCGGGCGTTCAATCGCGCGGTCGAGTCCGAATCGTTGTCTCGGGGTGACGGCATGACCACCACGGTGCCGCTCGAGCGCGAGGCGCCGCTCGCGAGCCTGGTAGCAGCTGTCGACGACGCTGTGGCGGGCCGCGGCGGAATTGTGCTCATCAGCGGCGAGGCAGGCATCGGCAAGACGACGCTGGTCCGAGCGTTCACCGGTGAGTTGTCCAGCGGGCCAAGAGTACTGATCGGGTCGTGCGACGACCTGCTCGCGCCGCGGACCCTCGGCGCGCTCCGCGATGCGGTGTCCGGAACCGACGGTCGACTCGAACACGCATTGACGGAGGGTTCCACCGAGTCGGCCATGACGGCCGCCGTTGCGGAGTTCGCAGGCCCGTCACCGACCGTTCTCGTCGTCGAAGATCTGCATTGGGCCGACGACGCGACGCTCGATCTACTCGGTCACCTGTCACGGCGCATCGAAGGATCGTTCGGCCTGCTCGTACTGACGTTTCGTGACGACGAACTTCCGATCGCCCATCCCCTGCGCCGCTTGCTCGGCATCGTCGCCTCGTCGTCCCCGACGCGAATCCGGTTGGAGCCGTTGTCCGAAGCTGCAGTTGCCGAGTTGGTCGGTGCCGACGGACGAGACGTCGCTGCCCTGCACTCGACCACCGGCGGCAACCCCTTCTACGTCGTCGAAGCACTTGCGGCGGCACCGGAAGACGTCTCGCCCACCGTCGCCGCGACAGTCCTCGCGCGGGTGCACCGGCTGCAACCGTCCTGCCGCGCAGCACTCGAAAAAATCTGCGTCGCAACCGGACCCATCGAATACTCGTTGGCGGAAACACTGTTGGGCGGTCCACTCGATGTGCTCGGCGAAGCAGAGGAACGACGGATACTTCGGACGACGTCGACCGGAATTGCATTTCGGCACGAATTGACCCGTCGCGCAATCGAAGACGGCGTATCGGCCATCGCCCGACGCGCTGCACATCGCGCGATGACCGAGGCTTTGCTCGCAGACCCGCCGATCGACATCGCTCGCGTCGTCCACCATGCAACGAGCGCGGGCGACAACGACACCGTCGTTCGCTTCGCACCGACGGCGGGTCGCGATGCAGCGGCTGCGGGTGCGCACCGGCAGGCCCTCGTGCACTACGAGGCCGCACTCGCGACAGGCCTACTCGATCCCGCCGAACACGCTGTGGTGCAGGGGGAATACGCCTGGGAGCTGTACAACGCACACCGCATCGCCGACGCTGTGGCCGCGTCGCGGCAGGCGGTTGCGCTGCATCGCGACAACGGCGCGGAGGAAGCCGCGGGCGAGACGCTGGTCGGCCTGTCGCATCAACTGTTGCTTGCCGGCGATCCCGAGGGAGCAAATGCGGCGATCGAGGAGGCTGTCGCCGTTCTCGAGCGATCGGGCACGCCGTCGTCGCGGGCCTACGCGGCCACCTATCGCGGCACGCTGCTGCTCACGGCGGAAGCCCTCGGACCTGCTGCACCCGTCCTCGAAGAAGCGCTGACGTTGGCGCAGGAGGCGCAGCGAGGAGACCTCGTTGCGTTGTGCACCATCTATCTCGCACTCTGCAATCCGGTGCTCGACCCCTCTGATCGAATTGCCATGCTGCGCATCGGAATTGCGGATGCAATCCGCCACGGCGCCCACGAAGGCGCCGGCCGCGGCTACACCATCCTCGCCGAGTTGTTGCTGCGCTTCGGCCAACTCGACGATCTGGAGGAATGCCTCGCCGAAGGGGCGGCGTTCACCTTCGACCACGACCTGGGTGTGTACTCGGTTCGGCTGGATATTCTGCGGTGCCAACACCTGATGCGCCGCGGCGAGTGGGAGGCAGCCGAGCGAGGGTTGCAGGAGGCGCTGGAATCTGCCGACGTCGGCATGTTCGATCTGCTCGCCCGCGCGAACCTTGCACGAATCAGAACACGACGCGGCGCAGCGGGTGCGGCCGAGATGGTCACCGACACCTTCACCCGCGCTATCGCGGGCAAGTGGCTACTCGGCTTGGCGTACTCGGGTTTGGCTTTCGTCGAATCGACTTGGCTCACAGGACATTCGGAACAGTCCGCAGCGTTGGCATCGACCTGGTCCGCAAACTCTGCCCATCCCGTCGTCGCAGGTCTCTACGGCGAGCTTCTGCGGTATTCCCAACGCGCCGGGCATCCAGCCGAGGTGTTCGACGGCTGTCCGGAACCGTGGGCCGCAGGCCTGCGCGGCGAGTGGCGCAACGCCGCGGAGCAGTGGGCCCGAATCGGCGATCCGTACGAGGAAGCCCTGGAACTCGCTGACTCCGGTGAGGTCGGCCCGACGATGGCCGCATGGCAGAAGCTCGTCCAACTCGGCGCCGATGCCGCAGCAGATATCGTACGAAAACGGTTGCGCAACATGGGTGTCCACCGCCTCCCTCACGGTCCACGCCCGACGACGACGACCAATCGCGCCGGCCTGACGCAGCGGCAGGTCGAGGTGCTCGACCAGCTGCGCGACGGGCTCACCAACACCGAAATAGCGTCGCGGCTGACGCTTTCCGTTCGGACGGTCGATCACCACGTCTCCGCCATTCTCGCGAAGTTGAATGTGTCCACCCGACGCGAAGCTGTCGCAATCGCGAAGCGCTGGGCGGTCGGCGAGTCGACTAGCGCGTGACCACAAGTTTCATCGGAGGCGCTTCGAGCGCCTCCGCCGCGCTGTCCCACGGCACGACCTGCGACGTCACGATCGACGGATCGAAACCGGCTTCGACCAGAGCGAGTACCTGTGGAATCGCCGGCCGAACATGAGCACGGCCGGTGTGGAACGTGCAGCAACGCGAATACATCGCAAGCAGCGGCATCGCCGGATCCGACAGGTACAGCGACGGACTCGTGCAGGTCCCGTCGCCTGCTGTGCTGTTCAACGCGCAACGTAATCCCGCCTCGGCGCCGCTGGCGTCGACGGTGATCGGGAACTCCCCTGCCTTGCGCGGATAGGGTCCCTGCATCGGCTCGGCACCGAAAGCGGCAGCAATCGCCAACCTTTCGTCGTTGTCGTCGAGATAGACGACACGCGCCGCCCCGAGCGCGACCGCGATACCGACCGCGTACAGACCGATCGACGCGGGTCCGGCGTCGCCGCCGACGACGAGCACCTCCGCACCCGGCTCGGCAGCCAGCTGTGGTCCTACGGTCCGCCACGCGTCCGGAATGTTGTCACTTGCACTCGCCACCATCGCCGGGTCGATTCCTTGTGGCAACGGCACGAGCATCGCGTCGGCGTGTGGAACAAGCGCGAGATCGGTGAGCAGGCCACCCCATTCGAGTCCGCCCATCGTGCCGAGGCCGTAGGACGACATACGTGGATTACTGCGGCAGTTGCCGGTTCGGCCGCGCAGGCACGGCCCGCAGCTTCCGCACGATATCTGGAACGGCACGATCACTCGATCGCCCGGCGATACCGCGGTGACCTCGTCGCCGACGGCGACGACCTCTGCCACGGCCTCGTGGCCGAACGGGTACGGCCCGGGGAGCGGGTAGGCACCTCTGAGCACAAAGACGTCGAGGTCGCAGGTAGCGACCGCAATCGGACGCACGAGCGCGGACTGCGGACCGCCGAGCTGCGGCTCGGCTACGTCTTCCCACGTCACACGTGCTGTTCCTTCGAGAAGCAGACGCTTCATCCCATTTCCTCCATGCCGACGGCGATATGACAACTGTCTTACTAAGACGATCGTCTTGTCAAGCCGCTACGATGGACCGATGCCACGAGTCACCGACACGCGTCAGCGCATGATTCGAACGGCGTCACGCCTGCTGCGACGACAGGGCTACGCGGCGACCGGATGGCGCCAGGTTGTCGCCGACAGCGAGACGCCGTGGGGTTCCCAAGCCCACCACTTTCCCGGCGGCAAGGAACAGCTCGCCGTCGAGGCGCTCACCGCATCGGGAGCGGCCTACGAACGCCTGCTGACACGCGCGTTCACCGCCCACCCCGCCGACACGATCACCGCGTGGGGCGCGCTCGCAGGCGCGGAGCTCGAGGCGAGCGGTTGGGCCGACGGCTGCCCGATCGCGACGGTCACGCTGGAAACCGCGCACACCTCGCCGGCGCTGGCTCAGGTGTGTGGCGCTGCCTTGACGAGCTGGCGGGAGATCATCGCAGAATCGCTCGTCCGTCACGGTCTCGCTCCTGCCGACGCCGTGCCACTGGCAACGTTGATCCTCGCCGCGATCGAAGGAGCTCTCCTACTCGCTCGCGCCACCCGCGACGTCACTCCCCTACACGACGTTGCCCAACAACTATCCGACGTTGTTCGAAATCGAATCGGATAAAGCGTTACGAAATCGTCTCGGCGAGCGATGCACTGCATACAAGACTTCGAGACAAGGGAAAGAACAATGATCGGCTACATGACAGTCGCACTGGGCGCAGTACCGATTCTGGTGCTTGCATTCGGCACGATGGCGCTCGACGTCTTCGACGCGACCCATGACTGGCATCCAGCCGCGCAGCGAGTCAAGAAGTAGGACGGCCACTCAGCTTCGCAGGAGTAACGCACTGTCGCCGAATTCGTGCCACAGGTAGTCCCCTGCCAGCGCCGAATCATAGGCTCGCCGTACCGATTCGACGCCGACCACGGCCTCGAGCAAATTCAGATGCGATGCACCCGGCGCATGCCATCCGGTGATGAGGCCGTCCACCAGACGGGTCGGCCGATCCTGTGCCAGAACAAGATCGGTCCATCCCGCGGCCGCATGCGCACGGCCATCGGAATCGACGACGCTTTCCAGTGCTCGCGTCACCGTCGTACCCACAGCAACGACCCGACCGCCGGACGCGCGAGTCTCGTTCACGATGCGCGCGGTCGCAGCGGAGACGGCAAACCGCTCCGGGCTCGGTGGCTCTCCCGCCTCGGGTGACGAGACGCCGGTGTGCAAGGTGATGGGCGCGAACGAAATACCCGTCGAGGCGAGCTCGGTCACCAGTCGGTCGGTGAACGGTCTTGCAGCGCTCGGCATCTCGGCACTGCCGGGAAAGAGTCCGAACGCGGTGCGGTAGTAGAACGCCGACCAGCGGTCACGTAGATACGTGTAGGTGACCGGCCTGCCCCAGCGAGCCAGATGGTCGACGACGGAATCGGTGCCGGTTATGTCGGCGACCCAGAGTCGGTCGGATCCGTCGAGCCACGGTCTGCGGAGCGTGCCGACCACGCCACCGGGACAGAGCAGGCGTGCGCCAGATCCGATGTCGTTGCCGCTCGCGGGAGTTCGATCCGGTGAACGGATTTCGACGACCCAACTGTGGTCGTCCAGCCAGGTCGAGAAGTGTAGGACCACGTCGCGGGTGCCGAGTCTTGCGTCGACCGCCGCAGATAGCGTCGCCGAATTGTTGACGACGACAAGGTCTCCGGGCACCAGGAATGTTCCCAGCTCGTGAAAGCGCGCGTGGGTCATGGTGTTTCGATCGGAAACAAGCAGCGCGACGTCGTCTCGCGCCAAGCCGCGCGATTCGGGTGGTCCGCTCGCCTCACGGTCCGGCGGTAGCGCAAACGTCGGTTCGTGCACGGTGGCTGTCATCGAGCCGCACCTGCCAGCCACTCGGCGGTTGTGTAGCGGCCGCTCGACGGTCGCTCGGCGATGATCCGAAGCAGCGCCGGGACGACCGTGGCCGGTTCCGGTCGATCCGAAATATCTTCGCCTGGAAACGCGGCTTGGTGCATCTGCGTTCGCATGTCGCCGGGATCGAACGCGTAGATCCTCAGGTCGGAATTCTCGGCTGCGAGGATCGCCGTCAGGTGATCGAGGGCGGCCTTCGACGATCCGTAACCGCCCCAACCCTCGTAGGCGCCGACCGCAGCGTCGGAGCTGATGTTGATCGCAACACCGTCCGAGGCACGCAGATACGGCAGCGCTGTCTGCAGAATAGCAAGTGGGGCAACCACATTGGTCGCGAAGACGCGGGCAAGTTCGTCGAGTGGATAGCGCTGCAGCCTCGGCATCGGCGAGGGCCCGAGTTCGCTCGCATTGTTGACCACCAGGTCGAGGCGGGCGCGTGTCCTCAGCACGTCGGCAATGCGCGTGCGATGTTCCGGATCGGACACATCGCCGAGGACCGGTTGGACGGCAGGACCTAGGTCCTGCCGCAGTCGGTCCAGCCGATCACTCCCCCGCGCAGTCGCGATGACATTCCAGCCGTCGCCGACGAGTGCTTCGGTGAGCGCCCTACCCAATCCTGCGGATGCGCCCGTAACGAGCGCAATCTTGGTTTCCGACATCGAATCTCCCTTGTTTCAGTAACAAGGTCCATCGTGAAACCTGAAGTGCTGTTGAGGTCAAGCAGTCATTCGGAATCGGGCGGCGCTACCGCGGCAGGTCCGCCTTCGAGCAACTTCCGGAAGCCGTCTTCGTCGAGCACCTGCACTCCAAGTGATTCGGCCTTGTCCGCTTTCGAGCCGGGCGAATCGCCGACGACAACGTATGACGTCTTCTTCGACACCGAACCAGCGGCCTTGCCACCGCGAACGAGGATCGCCTCTTTTGCTTCGTCGCGGGAGAACGTTTCCAACGAGCCGGTGACCACGATCGACATGCCCTCGAGATTCCGCTCGATCGAGGCGTCGCGTTCGTCTTCCATGCGGACGCCGGCGGCTTTCCATTTTTCGACGATGTTGCGGTGCCAGTCGACGGTGAACCATTCGGTGGCCGACACCGCGATGGTCGGACCGACACCTTCGGCTGCGGCGAGTTCTTCGGTGGACGCCGACATGATCCGCTCGAGACTGCCGAAATGCGCCGCCAGCGCCCGCGCGGCTGTCGGTCCGACATGGCGAATCGACAAGGCGACGAGAACCCGCCACAGCGGTCGATCCTTGGCAGCGTCCAGGTTGTCGAGCAGCCGTTTGCCGTTCGCCGACAGCTCGCCCGCTTTCGTGGTGAACAGCGTCGTCCGGAGGAGGTCGTCGGCGGTCAGCGTGAACAGATCACCTTCGTCGACGATCACGTCGCTCTTCAGCAGATCGACAGCGGCTTCGTAGCCGAGTGCTTCGATGTCGAAGGCGCCTCGGCCGCCGACGTGGAATACCCGCTCGCGTAGTTGCGCGGGGCAGGTCTGCGCGTTCGGGCAACGAATGTCGGCGTCGCCTTCCTTCTCGAACGCGAGGGTGGTTCCGCACTCGGGGCATTCGGTCGGCATGACGAATTCACGTTCGTCGCCGGTACGCATGTCGACGACAGGTCCGAGGACCTCCGGGATGACGTCGCCGGCCTTGCGAATGGTGATCGTGTCTCCGATGAGCACGCCTTTTCGCTTGACCTCCGACCCGTTGTGCAGTGTCGCTCGTGACACCGTCGATCCCGCGACCGTGACGGGTTCGACTGCTGCATAAGGCGTTACACGTCCGGTCCGGCCGACACCGACGAGGATGTCGAGCAGCTTCGTCGTTACTTCCTCGGGTGGATACTTGTAGGCGATCGCCCATCTCGGAGCCCGCGACGTGGTTCCGAGGCGGCGTTGCAGTGCGACCTCGTCGACTTTGACGACAAGCCCGTCGATCTCGTGTTCGACGTCGTGACGATGCTCGCCCCAGTACGCAACCTTGTCGACGACGGCGTCCGCGCCTTGCACCCGCGTCGTGTGAGTCGACACGGGCATGCCCCAGGCCGCGAGAGCGACATAGGCGTCGTACAGCGATATCGGGGCGAAACCTTCGGCTCGTCCGAGGCCGTGGCAGATCATGCCCAGCTTGCGCTTGGCTGTGACAGCGGGGTTCTTCTGACGCAACGACCCCGCAGCGGTATTTCGCGGATTCGCGTACGGCGGTTTACCTTCGGCGACGATCGACGCGTTGAGCTCGTCGAAATCCTCGACGCGGAAGTAGACCTCGCCGCGAACCTCGAGCAGACGTGGAACCGGATGATCGTCGGTGCCCGTGAGCTGATGCGGGATCTCCTTGATCGTCCGAGCATTCAAGGTCACGTCCTCGCCGGTCCGACCGTCGCCGCGGGTCGCCGCGCGGACGAGCTTGCCCTGCTCGTAGACCAGATTCAGAGCAATGCCGTCGATCTTGACCTCGCACAGGTAGTGCAGATCGGTTCCGGCATCAGCTTCGACCTTCCTGACCCAGGTCCGCATCGAGTCTTCGTCGAATACGTTGTCGAGACTCAACATTCGTTCGAGATGGTCTACCGCGGTGAATTCGGTCGCGAATCCGCCACCGACGAGTTGTGTCGGCGAATCGGGCGTCCGAAGGTCGGGACGGGCATCCTCGAGTGCGATCAGCTTGTTGAGCAGGATGTCGAACTCGCCATCGGTGACGATCGGCGAGTCGCGCACGTAGTACCGAAACTGATGCTCGCGAACCTCGTCGGCCAACGTCTGCCATTCCTCGCGCTCCTGCGCGGAGGCAGCCGCTGGCGCCGTTGAGTCACCAGCCGGCGGCGAATCGGGAGTGGCGTCGTCGACGTTCTCGGTCACTGACGCAGGTTATCGCAGGGCACAGGCGGCTACGCCGCTCGTGAGTCTTTTCGGAGGGCCTGACCACCAAAAAGACTCACGAGCGGCGGAGCCGCATTCTCACCATTTGAACATCGGCAGGGGCGACAAGGGTTTGGTCACCAGCCTTTTCCCGGACAGCTTGACCAAGCGCAGATGGAAGCCCGCGTCAGGGTATTGCGCAGCGATCCTTCGATACTCGCTGCGCGGCAATCCGAAACGACGGAGACCGAACGTGACGTCGATGGTGTCGGCCCGCCTGAAAATCTCGACCGGAGAACTCGCCTTCCCCGCTGCACGCACTTTGTGGTGCTCGTCGATCATCTCGCTCACCAGCGGCTCGATGCTCTTGTGTCCTGTCGCAGCGAGGTCCGCACGGGCCCGCTCGATCGACGGTGCGAGGTAGTCGAAGGTCCCGTCACTCCAGATTCCCAGATCGTGGAATACCGCTGCAACGACGAACTCCTCGCGGTCGCTCGGCCTGGTCTCGACGGACCCGCCACCATGCAGATGCAGTGCATCGCAGAATTCCAGCACGCGCAGAACGTGATTCGTGTACGCCTCTCGATCAGGCCCCAGAGCATCGCCCCAGGGCGCCAACCGCTGTTCGATATCGCCACGGTCCACGACTACTCCTCTGCTACAACGCCGCGCGCTTACAACGACTCCGGCTCCTCGGCGAATGCACGCGCAACTTCCGTGCTCAACCGCAACGCTTTTCGTGCCCACGCATCGGATGCACCGGCCAACCCGCACGACGGGGTGACGATGACCTTCGATCCCAACGTCGCTCGCGGGAAACCCAACCGGTCGA
This sequence comes from Antrihabitans stalagmiti, assembly GCF_016482825.1. Taxonomy (GTDB): domain Bacteria; phylum Actinomycetota; class Actinomycetes; order Mycobacteriales; family Mycobacteriaceae; genus Antrihabitans; species Antrihabitans stalagmiti. The sequence goes on from NZ_JAEMNV010000002.1 coordinate 37,324, forward strand.
CGAGTTGCAACGCGGGTTCGGCGAGGTCGCGCCACTTGCGAACCGCAGGCGTATCCGTCGACGGAACGAGACCGAGTGCGACGCCCTTGCCCGCCTCCAGCAACTCACCGATGCCGTCCAGATCGGCAGGTTCGAGCTGCGCCACATCGATTCCGACATAGGATGCGTGACTGCGTCGCAACAGTTCGAGCGGCGGCGAACTCGCGCAGTTGTGCACGAGCACAGGCGCGTTCGCCGCATCGATCACCGTGTCGAGGAAGTTCAGCGCATCGGGTGCTGGCATCGCTCCGATACTGTCCATGCTCGTCACACCGCGCAGCGAACCGTTGAGAACATCCGACAGCAGCGGCTCGTCGATCTGCACGAGCACCTTCGCGTCCAGCCGGCGCGCGACTTCGGCGACATGTTGGGACAGTCCCTCGGCGAGGGATTCCGAAAAGTCACGTAGCGCACCGGAATCGGTGATGACGCGATGCCCGTTGGCAAGCTCGACCTCGGCGGCGAGCGTCAGTGGTCCACACGTCTGCACCTTGACGGTCTTGCCGAGGCCATTGAAACCAGCTGTGCCCCATGCCTCTTCGAGCGCATCGAGATCGTCACGCAGAAACACCGACGACCGCCGCGCTGCGTTGCCTTGGCGCGCGGTCAGCCGGTAGCCGCGAGTAGTCGTGTCGAAATGCAGATCGATCAGCAGCGCACCGGCACGGCCGATCATGTCTGCACCTACACCTCGCGCAGGCAGTTCGACGATGTGCGGCAAGTCGCCGAGCTCGCCGACGACGATCGTCGCGGCCTCGCGTGGGTCCGTGCCCGGCCACGAGCCGATACCGGTGGCAATGCCGCCCAACGGCACGGATCCGGACGAATCCGTCACTGCTGGTTGCTGGTTCGCGAGATCGTGCCGCTGCCCAACACCTGATCACCAGCGGCGTCCGGCCGATACATCACAAGCGCCTGACCCCGTGCGACACCTGTCAACGGCTCGCGCAACCGCACCTCGATGCCATCTCCAACCGCTTCGGCGACAGCCTCCGCCAAACCACCGTGCGCACGAACCTGCACGACGCATTCGATCGGCCCCTCGGGAGCGACGCCGGACGTCCAGATTGCACGGACGGCCTCGATCGACCACACCTGTAGCCGCTCGGCGGACCCGACCTTCACTGTCCCCGTGTCGGGCTCGATGGACGTGACGTACCGCGGCTGACCGTCGGCAGCGGGTCCCTGCACGCCGAGTCCCTTGCGCTGACCGATCGTGAAGCCGTGCACACCTTCGTGATCCGCGAGCACCTCACCGGAGTCGGCATCGACGACCTTGCCGGGGCGGATCCCGATTCGCGCACCAAGGAACGCACGGGTGTTGCCGGACGGAATGAAGCAGATGTCGTGGCTGTCCGGCTTTTCGGCAACAGCGAGGCCACGTTCGGCGGCCTCCGCACGGATCTGCGGCTTCGGGGTGTCACCGACGGGGAACATCGCCCGTGAAAGCTGGTCCGCGGTAAGGACTGCGAGTACGTAGGACTGATCCTTGTCGACATCGACCGCGCGACGCAGGACACCGTCTTCCAGCCGGGCATAGTGACCGGTTGCGACGGCATCGAAGCCGAGCGCCTGTGCCCGGTCGGCAAGCGCGGAGAACTTGATCTTCTCGTTGCAGCGCAAGCATGGATTGGGAGTTTCACCCGCGGCGTAGGACTCGACGAAGTCGTCGATCACGTCGTCCTTGAAGCGCTCGGCGAAATCCCAGACATAGAAGGGAATTCCGAGCACATCGGCGGCACGACGCGCGTCACCGGCGTCCTCTTTCGAGCAGCATCCGCGGGATCCGGTTCGCAGGGTTCCCGGCGCCTCGGACAGCGCGAGATGTACTCCGACGACGTCGTGTCCGGCGGCGACCGCACGTGCGGCCGCGACTGCCGAATCGACGCCACCACTCATGGCGGCGAGCACTCGCATCAGCGAATCCCTCCCTTTGCACCCGCACCTGCAAGGCCGGCTGCTTTCGCGCGCTCCACGATCTGTGGCAGTGCGGCAATCAGCGCGGCGACGTCGGCGCGAGTCGAATTGTGGCCTAGCGAGAATCGCAACGAACCGCGCGCATCTGCCGCGTCGACACCCATTGCGATGAGTACATGGCTCGGTCGGGCGACGCCCGCCGTACACGCCGACCCGGTCGAGCATTCGATCCCGGCGGCGTCGAGCAGCATCAACAGCGAATCACCTTCACAACCTGGAAAGGTGAAGTGCGCGTTGCCAGGCAGACGGTCGGTGCCGATCGGACCGTTGAGCACGGAATCGGGCGCGATGCTCCGGATTCCGTCGACCAGATAGTCGCGCAGTGCGCGTAGTTCGGCCGCGCGGGAATCGATGTCGGTTACGGTCTCGCGCAGTGCAGCGGCCATACCCACAACTGCAGCCGTGTCGGGTGTACCTGCGCGCACATCGCGCTCGTGACCGCCGCCGTGCAGCAGCGGAACACACGGCACCTGACGCCCGAGTAGCAGCGCCCCCGCGCCCATCGGCCCGCCGAACTTGTGCGCGGCGATGCTCGCGGCCGACAGACCGCTCGCGGCGAAGTCGATCGGCAACTGTGCGGCGGCTTGTATCGTGTCGCTGTGCATCGGCACGTCGAACTCGCGCGCGATGGCTGCGAGCTCTGCGATCGGCATGATCGTGCCGACCTCGTTGTTTGCCCACATGATCGAAACCAAGGCGGCTTCGTCCGCGTGCAGGGCAAGGGCCGCACGTAGCGTGTCCGGTGCAACCGAACCGTTCTCGTCGACCGGCAGCCAGGTCACGACCGCACCCTCGTGCTGCTCCAGCCATTCGACTGCGTCGAGGACCGCGTGATGCTCGACCGCGCTGGCAAAGATTCTGACGCGACGCGGATCGGCGTCACGGCGAGCCCAGAAGATGCCCTTGATCGCGAGGTTGTCGCTCTCGGTACCACCCGAGGTGAAGATGACTTCCGACGGCCGCGCGCCGAGGCTGGCCGCAATCGATTCGCGTGCCTCTTCGACCCGGCGCCGCGCCGCGCGACCGGAACCGTGCAGCGACGACGCGTTGCCGAACGTGTGGAAGACAGCGGTCATCGCCTCGATCGCGACACGGAGCATCGGCGTCGTGGCCGCGTGGTCGAGGTAAACAGGGGTGGACGCGCCGCTGGCAACGCCATTGCTGACCGAACTCATAACCCAACAAGGATAGCTCGGACGGCCGGACGGTTTGACCTCGTCCGGCGCCCGGCCCCGTTCAGGCGATACGAGCGACCGGCTGCGCCGTTGCAGCGACCGTTTCGACCGCCGGAACAGGCGTCTTGTGAGTGTTGCGTGCCTCTTCCGATTCGAGCACTCCGTGAGCGGCGAAATCGAGTTCGACCTGCCCACGAACCGCACGTTCGCAGCGCGTCGCAAGGTCGCGGCGGCTGGTTCCTGGCTGCTCGACGGGTGCAAGGACGATCTCGGCGGTGATACCGCGCGAGCGGAGCATGCGTAGAAGTGACGCGACCATCGAGTCGTCGCCGATGAAGGACGGCGTCGTAGACAGCGACCCGTCCTCGTTGCGGTACTGCAGGCGGATCGGCTGCACAGCGGTGTTCGTGTCGATCGCGGCTTGGAACAGCGCAGGCCGCAACGTTCCGTAGGCGCGGCCACACCAGGTGGTGCCTTCCGGAAATGCGGTGATGCGTTCACCGGCGGTGATCCTGTCGGCGATCTGCCGGATGACATCTGGCAGGGTCCGCAGCTTGGCCCGGTCGATCGGGACGACGCGCATCTTCCGGGCGAGCAGGCCGAGAACGGGCCAGTCGACCAGATCTGCCCGTGCGACGAAGCTGACGGGCTGTACGGCGGCAATGGCAATGATGTCCGTCCACCCGACATGGCCGCTGACGATCAGCACACCGTCGTCGGGCCTCGCGTAGATGCGCCCCGGCGACGCGTCTCCACGCTCGTCGATTACCCGCAGCCGCATACCGCAGCAGCGCAGCAGCGCGTGTGCGTAGCGCCGTTGCATCGTCGACTTCAACGCTGTCGGCGTCACAACGCTGACGACGGGGAAACTCAGCAGCACCGTTGCGACGCCGGCAAGTCGCGTTGCGAACTCGACGTCACCGACGACGACCGAATCGGTATCGACACAGGCCGCATCACAGGGGCTGCCGGGCATCCACGCGTGTGCGGAATGCTGCGGCTGTGCTGATGGCATTTCCGCCAGCCCCGCACACTCCTCGACGAGGGCGATGTCTTCGACGACGGTCATCCAGCTCCACCTTCGAGATTGGCAGCGGCCTGCTGCAGTCGATCGAGGTAGCGACGGTTGACCTGATGAAGCCCGAGGAGCGCGACGAAGTCGGCAACTGCGAAGTCGGGGTCGTGGGCAGGTTCGCCGCAGACCGACGCGCCAAGCCGCAGGTAGCCCTTGAGCAGCGGCGGCAGCTTCGTCTTGGCAGGCGCTGCGATCTCGTCGAGGGTTCGGCCGTCGACGATCACCGGGTTGTACGGACGCACCACGTGCGGCGATGCGTGCTTGCTCAGCAGGATGTCGCGCACCCCGCGAACATTGGCTCCTACGGGTTCGTCTGCCGATTCCTGCATCGGAACCGAAACGCAGCCCATCACCCACTCGTATCCGGTGAGCTGGATGTAGTGCAGGATGCCCGCCCACATGAGGCTGAGCACCGATCCGTTGCGGTGCTCGGGACGCACGCAGGCGCGACCCATCTCGACGACCTGCGGCCGCAGCGGCGCGAGCGCGGACAGGTCGAACTCGGTGGCCGTGTAGTAACCGCCTGCTGCCTTGGCGGCGTCGGGCGGCAACATCCGGTAGCAACCGACGAATTCACCGGAGATCTCGTCGCGGACGAGCAGGTGATCGCAGTGCTCGTCGAAGCGATCGGCGTCGACGCCCAATGCATTGTCGGGGATGTTGAATCCGGGTTCGGTCGCGAAGACCTCGTAGCGCAATCGCTGCGCAGCCAAGCGATGCTCGCGATCCGACGTGACGACCAAGGAATACCTCGGGCGCAACGTCGTGTCGCCGATGGTTCGGCTGGGTGGCGATAGAACCGACAAAGTTGTCATGCCCGATGTCTAACGAGCTAGAAATGCGTCGCGGCATCTTTCGAGTGTCGTGTCGGTGCAGCTTGGGTTAACGCAGGTAGCAGTAGGTACGGGCGTTCACCGGGGGTTCATCGAGGTGGCTGACGGGCAACCGACGATCGACGAACGCCCCGGCGAACGAGCCGTACATCACCTACATACGAGGTTCTCTGCGGGTGCGGTCAGGTCGGTCAGATAGTCGATCACCGGTTCGTCGACACAATCGACGCCGTAGCGCAGCGCAACACCGTGCTGTTCGGCTTCGTAGGTGATCAACGAGGCATCCAGTTGCCTGGCGAGTTCGATGCCATCCTCGTGCGGCGTCGCCGGGTCTTTCGTCGTCGAGACGACAACGAGTTCGGGCAGACCCTGCACCGTGATCTCGTGTGGCGCACCAGTAGGCGGTACCGGCCAGATCGTGCAGGGATCGATCGGCGCATCGGGGGCCGCCGCGGGTGCGGGTGGCGAGTCGACGCATCGCACGGCGAGGATGATCTCCTGACGGTTGCCGTAGGTCCCGTCGGGACGACGCGCGTAGACGAAGTCCGCGGCCTCGAGCATGATGTCGCCGCGGCCGTTGCTGATCTGCTTCAGCGCCCGCGTGAGCACGTCCCATGTCTCCGAACTGTAGAGAAACAGCCCGTAGCCCTGCTGGGCGTCGGTGTAGCTGAGTCCGCGGCCGTCGGAGGTCCGGGCCGGAGTTGTGATCAGCGGCTCGAACAGGGCGTCCAGAGCTTGGCGGGCGACTGCGGGGTCGGTGCCGACCGGGCAGTCGGCGGCTTTCGCGCATTCGGCCGCATAGTCGTCGAATGCGGTCGAGAAGCCCTCGTCGATGCCGGCGAGCAGCGGTTCGCTCGGGTTGATCGCACCGTCGAGAACCATGGCTCGCACGCGGTCCGGGAACGCCTCCGCGTACTGCGAGCCGATGGCAGTGCCGTACGACTCGCCAAGGTAGGTGAGCTTGTCGTCGCCGAGCACAGCCCGGACGATGTCCAGATCTCGAACGACGTCCCGGGTGCCGACGTTGGCCAGCAGATCGAGGCCGGACAGTTCACCGCAGCGGGCCACGTCCTTGCGGATCTTGTCGTTCGTTCCCTCCAGCGTGAGGTCGGGATCGAATTCCAGACGAGCCGCGTCGAATTCGGCCGCAGTCGAGCACTGGACGACCGGTAGCGACGAACCTGTGCCCCGAGGATCGAAGCCGACACGGTCGAACTTTTCGGCGATCGACGTTCCTTCGCCGAGTGTCACCATGTCCAGACCTGACGCCCCGGGCCCGCCGGGGTTCATCACGAGCGAGCCGATCTTGTCTCCGCTTGCCAGCACCCTCGACAAGGCAACCTGGGCGGTTTTGCCGTCGGGTTTCGAATAGTCCAGTGGGACAGTCACTCTCGTGCATTGGACGTTGTCGATCGTCTCGTCGATGATTTTGCCGTCGTAGCCGAGGTTCGCACACGACGCCCAGTCGAGCTGCTGGCTGTAGAAGGGTTCCAGTCGGCCCATCTCGACCGATTGGGCCGAGACGGAACCCTTGTGAAAGCCGACGAGAAAGATCGTCGTGGTCGCAGCAACGCCGGCCGCGATCGAGACTCCGATGTATCGCTGTTGTGCTCTGCCCATGTTCCTGCCAGTCCTCTCGCACACGAATCTCAGTGCAACAAGAGTGCGGAATCAGACGTGGCGGGGAAATGGGGAGAACTCCCCGTGTTGTTGGACCTCGCCTTCGCTCGGTCGGGGTTGGCGGGCCTTCAGGCGCGGCCTTCCCTCGTCGGCTCGCGCTTCGCGCATCGCTCCTCAGTCCAGGCCTCGCCGGCCCGACAACCGTGACACGGGGTCGACGTAGGGCTGCGTCAAACGCGACCGAGGTACAAATTAGAGATATTTTCCGTACCAATCGAGCACCTTTGGCCAGATTTGCGCCGCTGCCTGCGGGTCGTATCGCTGCCCGGTGTCGTTGAAGAAGGCGTGATCGGCGCCGGCGACGGTTACGACTTCGTTGGTCAGACCCGCTTTGTCCAGTGCTGCCGTCGCGGCGTCGCGGCTCGCATTCACCCTGGCGTCCAGTTCGGCGTAGACCGCGAGCACGGCGGCGTTCGCGCCGGTCAGATCCGATCCGTCGGGTATCGGACCGTAGAAGGGTGCCGCGGCGGACAGGCGCTGCTCCCCCGAGCCGAGCAGCCGCCAGACCAGCGCACCGCCCATGCAGAAGCCGATCGCGCCGACCTTCTTGCCGGGGACCCGGCGCTGAAGTTCGTCGATCGCGGCCTTCATGTCGGCGACCAGCCGCTCCGGCGTTGCCTTCGTCAGTGCGGCGGTGGCTTCGGCGGGGTCGGCAAATGTTGCCGTTCCCCCTTCTTCGGACAGCAGGTCGATCGCGAGCGCCGAGTAGCCCACACCGGCGAATCTGCCTGCTACGGAACGAATGTGGTCGGTGAGGCCTTTGTTCTCGTGGACGACGAGCACAGCGCCGCGCGGGTCGGCTGCCGCTGCCCACGCTGCCTGCAACTCGGCCGTCGGGCCTGCGAAGGTGATGGCCTCGGTCGGTAGCGCAGTGTCGAGTCCCGGCGGGGCTGCGTCGGAAGAGCCGTCGGCGGAAGAGGTCGCTGATGCTTCGGTGTTCGAGTCGCTGTCGGACGAGCACGCGGCGAGCAGCGCGGTCGCTGCGGTGAGTCCGACGCCGAGCAAGCCGAGCCGCCGCAGCGCCTCCCGCCTCGACATCAATCCGTCAGCGTGATCGACGGCGATTTCTTCTGCGACGTACTGCTGCAACGGCGTCATGGCGACCCTTCGTCGAATTCGACTGCTGCAAACCAACCTAGCCTGATTGCCGAACAAGAGAGGTGAACGCAAACGACCCCGGCCACCGTGAGGTGGTCGGGGTCGGTGAGCGGTATGTCTATCCCTTGTGCTTCTTGACTGCTTCGGTCAGCTGCGGGGCAACGTTGAAGAGGTCGCCGACGATGCCGTAGTCCGCAATTTCGAAGATCGGTGCTTCTTCGTCCTTGTTGACGGCGACGATCGTCTTCGACGTCTGCATGCCTGCGCGGTGCTGGATCGCGCCGGAGATGCCGAGTGCGATGTACAGCTGCGGCGAGACGGTCTTGCCGGTCTGACCGACCTGGAACTGACCCGGGTAGTAGCCCGAGTCGACCGCTGCGCGCGAAGCGCCGACGGCTGCACCGAGCGAATCGGCGAGCTCCTCGATGACGGAGAACTTGTCCGCGCTACCGACACCGCGGCCACCGGACACGACAACCGTCGCCTCGGTGAGCTCGGGACGGTCGCCGCCGACGATCGGATCGACGGACGTGATCTTCACGACGCCGTCTTCCTGTGCGGGCACCTCGACGACAACCTTCTCGCCTGCGCCTGCCTGCGGTGCAGCCTCGACGGCACCGGGACGGATCGAGATGACCGGAACGTCGCCGGTTGCCTTCGCGTCGACCGTGTAAGCGCCACCGAAGATCGAGTGGACAGCGCTGCCGTCCGCCTTGACCTCGACGACGTCGGACAGCAGACCCGAGCCGATACGAGCGGCAAGACGTCCGGAGACCTCTTTACCTTCGGCGCTGGCTGCCGTGATGACGGCGGCCGGGGACACCGACTCGACGAGCGACGCGAGAACGTCGACCTTCGGGGTGACGAGGAAGTTGGTGATGTTGTCGCCTTCGGCGACGTAGATCTTCTCCGCACCGGCCGCGGCAAGTGCCTCGGCGAGTGCGTCCGCCGTGCCGACCGGGCCGGTGACGACCGCGGACGGCTCGCCAAGTGCGCGGGCGGCGGTGATGAGTTCGGTGCTGACCTTCTTGACGGCACCTTCGGCGTGCTCGATGAGCACGAGAACCTCTGCCATAGCTACTTCTCCTGGAATTCGGTTACGTGTGGGGTGCGTCAGATGATCTTGTTCGACACGAGGTACTTGGCGATCTGCGATCCGCCTTCACCCTCGTCCGCGATGCGCTCACCTGCGGTGCGCGGCGGCTTCGGCGTCGAAGCCGTGACCGCGGTACCTGCGTTCGCGACGCCGACCGTCTCCGGATCGATGCCGATGTCCGCCAGGGTCAGGGTGCGAACTTCCTTCTTCTTCGCGGCCATGATGCCCTTGAAGGACGGGAAGCGCGGTTCGTTGATCTTCTCGTTGACGCTCACGATCGCCGGAAGCGTTGCTTCCAGCTTGAACACACCTTCGTCGGTCTCGCGCTCGCCGGTGATGGTGTCACCGTCGATTGCCAGCTTGCGCAGGTGCGTGAGCTGCGGGATGCCGAGGTACTCGGCGATGATGGCCGGGATCGCACCGATCCGGCCGTCGGTTGCTTCGTTGCCCGCGATGATCAGCTCGATGCCTTCGATCTGCCCGAGTGCACCGGCAAGCGTCCACGCGGTCTGTACCGCGTCGGAGCCGTGCAGTGCGGGATCGTTGACGTGCACCGCCTTGTCTGCGCCCATCGAGAGGGCCTTGCGGATTGCGTCGGTGGCGCGATCGGGACCGGCGGTCAGCACGGTCACCTCGCCGCCGTGGGCTTCTTTGATCAGCAGTGCTTCCTCGACTGCACGCTCGTTGATCTCGTCGAGAACTGCATCGGCAGCCTCGCGGTCCAGCGTGAAGTCACCGTCGGTCAGCTTGCGCTCGGACCAGGTATCGGGGACCTGCTTGATCAGTACGACGATGTTCGGCATGGGTCTGCGTCGACCTCCTGTAGTAGCTGCATCAGTTCACGGCACTCTGGTGAGCACCGTTCGGCACTGGTGACGACCTTCGCGCTCGGCGCCTAATTGCTCTGCGAGAGATTACCCCATCCTATGCTACTCACCGGTAACATGGCACAAATCACACGGTGTGCACGACCACGTCACCTGCACCGACACCCGTGGCACTAACGTCGATCCGATGAGCGAAGCACCTACGGCGAACCCGGCCGCCTCCAGTGCCGGGGCCCCGGCACTGGACACGGCACTCGACCCGCTGCCTTTGACGGGCGAGCGGACCGTGCCCGGCATAGCCGAGGAGAACTACTGGTTCCGCCGACACGAGGTGGTCTACCGCGACCTCCTCGCTCGCTGCGCCGACCGCGCGGTACTCGAAGCTGGATCCGGAGAAGGCTACGGCGCCAACATGATTGCCGACGTCGCGACATCGGTGATCGGCGTCGACTACGACGTGAGCGCAGTCGAACACGTCCGCGCTCGCTACCCGCGGGTCGACATGCGGCACGGCAACCTCGCGGCACTGCCGATCGACGACGAATCGGTCGACGTCGTGGTGAATTTCCAGGTCATCGAACACCTCTGGGACCAACTGCAATTCCTGCGCGAATGCTTCCGCGTGCTGAAGCCGGGCGGCGAACTGCTGATCAGTACACCGAACCGGATCACGTTCTCCCCGGGGCGTGACACTCCCCTCAACCCGTTTCACACCCGCGAACTCAACGCAGCAGAACTGCGCGAACTTCTCGAAGACGCCGGCTTCACCGTGTCGATCCTCACCGGCGTGCATCACGGACCGAGCCTGAAGGCGTTGGACGCAAAACACGGCGGTTCGTTCATCGACGCTCAGATCGAGCGTGCACTCGCGGGCGAGCCATGGCCCGCCGACCTCACCGCCGACGTTGCCGCCGTCACCACCGACGACTTCGAGATCAGCGAACCGAACATCGATGCCAGCCTCGATCTGCTTGCCATCGCAGTGAAACCGACCGATCGGTGACGACCGCACGCCGCGAACCGGGAATGTTTGCCCTGGTCCTGCATTCCCACCTCCCGTGGCTCGCCAATCACGGTAGGTGGCCGGTCGGCGAAGAATGGCTCTACCAGTCCTGGGCAGCGTCCTACCTGCCCGTCGTCGGTGTTCTGAAAAGGCTTGCCGCAGAAGGCCGAACCGGACTGTTGAGCCTCGGCGTCACCCCTGTTCTCGCGGCCCAACTCGACGACCCGCATTCGCTCGCAGGCATGCATCATTGGCTCGGCAACTGGCAGTTGCGCGCCAACGAAGCCGCACTGATGCACAGTGCCGCGCACCGCGAACTCGGCGCGCGCGAGCATCGCCTCGCGGCGGCAGCACTCGACGACTTCGAGACCAACTGGCGCCACGGCAGTTCCCCACTACTGCGGGGCCTGATCGACTCCGGTGCCATCGAACTGCTCGGCGGACCGCTCGCCCATCCGTTCCAGCCGCTGCTCGACCAACGACTTCGCGCTTTCTCGCTCTCCGAAGGCCTCGCCGACGCGAACGAACGCTGGGGTTCGCGCCCGACCGGAATCTGGGCACCGGAGTGCGGCTACACCCCTGGCATGGAACTCGACTACGACGACGCAGGTATCGGCCACTTCATGGTCGACGGACCCGCATTCCGCGGTGACACCTCCCTCGGACGTCCGGTCCGCGACGCCGAGGTCGTCGCATTCGGACGCGATCTGCAGGTCAGCTACCGCGTATGGTCACCCAAATCGGGCTATCCCGGCCACGCCGCGTACCGCGATTTCCATACCTACGATCACGACACAGGCCTCAAAGCGTCACGCGTGACGGGTCGGACCGTCGCAGGGGCAGACAAAGCGCCGTACGACCCGGAACTCGCGAGCGCCGCGATTACACGGCACGTCGACGACTTCGTCGAGGTCGTCCGCAAGCGCCTGCGATCGGAAGCCGACCGCATCGGTCGTCCCGCGTTGGTCGTCGCAGCGTTCGACACCGAGCTGTTCGGACACTGGTGGCACGAGGGTCCACAATGGCTCGACCAGGTCCTACGCGCGCTGCCCGAAGCCGGCATCGACATCGGCACACTGGCAAGCGCACGCGAGCGGGGTTACGTCGGCGAACCGGTGCAACTGCACGACTCGTCGTGGGGGTCCGGCAAGGACTGGCGAGTGTGGGCGGGCGATCAGGTCAAGGACCTCGTTGCACTCAACGACGAGGTCGTCCGTACAGCACTCGACACCGTCGACAAGGACAGGTCGGGCAGCACGGGCCTCGAACTTCGCAACCCTGTCAACGATCAACTGCTCCGCGAGGCGCTGCTGACCGTGTCCAGCGACTGGGCGTTTATGGTCAGCAAGGACTCTGCGGCCGGGTATGCACGTGACCGCGCGCACCTGCACGCACACGCCGTTCGTGAGATCGCGGAGGCGGCAGCATCGGGTCAACTCGCGCGAGCACACCGTTTAGCGGCAGGATGGGCGCAGGCCGACGGATTGTTTCCGGGACTCGACGCGCGCAGACTGCCGAATAGAGAATCGGCAACGAGAGCCTGACCATGACGACGAAGCAACTTCACGGGTCACAACAGGGGTCGTCACACAGGCAGTTGCCAGGGAGCCGCATGAAGATCTTGATGGTGTCGTGGGAGTACCCACCCGTCGTCGTCGGCGGGCTGGGTCGACACGTCCATCATCTTGCGACCGAGTTGGCTGCAGCGGGACACGAGGTCGTCGTGTTGTCCCGACGACCGACCGGTTCCGACGCTGCAACCCACCCCACGCACTCCCACATCGCCGAGGGCGTTCTTGTCGTCGCTGTCGCCGAGGATCCGCCGCACTTCAACTTCGGTGAAGACATGCTCGCCTGGACCCTCGCCATGGGCCACGCGATGGTCCGGGCCGGAATTGCACTCGGCAAACCCGGAGTCGGTGACGGCTGGCAACCCGATGTCGTCCACGCGCACGACTGGCTCGTCGCCCACCCGGCGATCGCGCTGGCCGAGTTCTACGACGTTCCACTCGTCTCGACGCTGCATGCGACCGAGGCAGGTAGGCACAGCGGCTGGGTGTCTGGTGTCATCAACCGTCAGGTGCACTCGGTCGAATGGTGGCTCGCCAACGATTCCGATGCGCTGATCACCTGTTCGTCGTCGATGCGGGACGAGGTCAGCAGGCTCTACGGCAGCAAGCTGGGGCCGATCACCGTGATTCGCAACGGTATCGACGTCACGACCTGGAGTTTCCGACCACGGCAACCGCGGTCGGGGCCTGCACGATTGCTCTACGTCGGACGACTGGAATACGAGAAGGGAATCCAGGACGCGATTGCAGCGCTCCCCCGAATCCGGCGCAGTCACCCCGGAACCACACTTGCGATCGCCGGCGAGGGCACCCAGTTCGATTGGCTCTACGAACTTGCGCGCACCCACCGCGTCGCACGGTCGGTGTCGTTCCTCGGCAGCCTCGGACACACCGAACTGCTCAGCTGGTTGCACGCGGCGGACGCGATCGTACTGCCGAGCCGCTACGAGCCCTTCGGCATCATCGCACTCGAAGCAGCTGCTGCGGGAACACCTTTGGTCACCTCGACCGCGGGCGGACTCGGCGAAGCCGTCGTCGACGGCGTCACCGGCTTGTCGTTCGAACCCGGCGACGTCGCAGGTTTGACCTCAGCGGTCAGGGAGACCCTCGACGATCCAGCCGCAGCACAGCTTCGAGCAACCGCCGCCCGAGAGCGACTCACCTCGGATTTCGACTGGCACGTCGTCGCTGCCGAGACCACGCAGGTGTATCAGAGTGCCAAGCGTCGGGTGAGGCATCCGCTCACCAGGCCGGAAGTTGTGAAACGTCCACTCCCCGAACGGGATCCCGCATCGCCGTTGCTGTAACTCGCTGCGGCGTCAGGGTGTTGCGTCGAGCTCGTCGTTGAGTCCTGCCGCCTTTTTCCGCGCGATATCTTCCAGCGCTGCAATATATTTCGCCCGATCGGCCGCGCCGGCCTCCCACGCGTCCTTGCGGTTCTTGACGACCTTCGCGGGTGCTCCCACCGCGATGCTGTAATCCGGGATCTCACCCTTCACAACCGCGTGCGAGCCGAGCACACAGCCGCGGCCGACCCGCGTACCGCGCAACACGGTCACCTTCGCCGCGACCCAGGTGTCCGGCCCGATCCGAACGGGACCCTTGAGGATGCCCTGATCCTTGATGGGAACGGTCACGTCGTCCATACGGTGGTCGAAGTCGCAGATGTAGCACCAGTCCGCAACAAGCGTCGACGACCCGATCTCGATATCGAGGTAGGCGTTGACGACGTTGTCCTTGCCGAACACGGCTTTGTCGCCGATCCGCAACGAACCCTCGTGGCACCGGATCGCGTTGCCGTCGCCGATGTGGACCCAGCGCCCGATCTCCATCCTGGCCAGGTCGGGCGTCGCGTGGATCTCGACGTTCTTGCCGAGGAAGACCATGCCACGCAGGACGATATGCGGATTGGCCAGCTTGAACTTCGCGAGCCGGTAGTAGCGGACCAGGTACCAGGGCGTGTACGCCTTGTTCGCCTTGACCCAGCGCAACGACTCCATCGTCAGGAATTTGGCCTGATCGGGATCGCTGCGGCGCGAACCGCGCCATCTCGTACGCAGCGGGGCGCCCCACATACTCGTCATGGTCGGCCAGCCTACTTTCGCCCCTTCGGCCACCACCCACGGGTTGTCCGGTACCCGAGCGGTCGGGTGGTCGCGATAGTCTCGTGCGGATTCGTAGCGCAGGTCCTATGACGGGTCGGACTAGGAGAAGAGAATGCGGGTGGCTCGGTCGTCGTTGGTTGCACTCGCTGCAGTCACGGCGCTGGTATCGGTCGGCTGCGGCGCGGACGACACACCGTCCGACATCTTCGCGGCAGGCGGATGGCCCGGGATTCACGCCGACGCCCGCAACAGCGACACCAGTACGGTCGAGGGTTCGCGAAGCCTGTCACTGAGTTGGTCGCGCCCGATCGGTGGACCTGTCGCCGCGTACGCGTCGATCGCCGCAAACGGCCAGATCTTCGTCACGTCCAAGATGGACGGCGGCTGCAACCTCTTCTCCTTCGAGATGGAGAGCGGCCGCAAGCGGTTCTGCTCGATCCTCGGACCTGGCGTGATCGCGTCGACTCCGATCGTCGACCGCGAGACCAACATCTACGTCGGCGACAACGGAGCCGTCAGCTCGTTCAACGACCACGGTCAGCCGCGGTGGCGCACGCCGGTCGTCGGAACGCCGATCTCCGCGCAGTTCACCGGCGACGGCAACGTCCTGTCCGTCACGCAACGCGGTCAGGTCAACGTGCTCGAACGACAGACCGGACTTCGGGTCGCCGCACCGTTCGATCTGCTGACCCAACCCGATCCGATCCAGAATCCCGACCTGCCTGTCCCCCTCGACGACCTCGGCCTGCAAGCCTGCTTCGCGGGCACCGCCGAGTGCCCTGTCGCGAACACCCCTGCGATCGACCTCGACACCGGCCGCTTCTTCGTGACGGTGTGGCAGCCGGGAGCTCCGGTCGCCTCGCTGGTCGCGCTGCGCTACACGGGCGGTGACAAACCGACGATCACCCGCGAGTGGAAGTCCGACATCCTGCCCGGCGGTTCCGCCACCACGCCCGACCTGTCCGCCGACCGCTCGACGGTGTATGTGAACGACAACGAGAACATGCTCTACGCGGTCGACGCCGCAACCGGCGCCACGAAGTGGACCTACGACTTGGGCTTCACCCCGCTCGGCAGCCAATCGACCTCCGACGACGGGCTGATCATTCCGTCCGGTGGCAAGGGCGGCCATCTGCTCGCCCTGCGTGACGCGGGCGATCGTGCCGAATTGGCATGGGAGCGAACCGAACTCGTACAGGCGGGCGTACCTGCCCAGGCCGCTGGGTCGACTGGATACACCGTGATTCGCAAGGGTGACGGACCCGACGCCGAGCTGGCATTGCTGACGTTCGACACCACAACGGGCGAGACGTTGGACGAGGACACGCTGCCGAACGCGAAAGGCTTCACGGTCGGGACCTCGATCGGTCCGAAAGGCGAAGTCCTGACCCCGACGCTGCTCGGCGAACTGTTCGTCTTCGAGTCCGATTCCGACTCCGACTAACCGCGAGGCGGTGGCGCCTCGCACACGTACGCCACCGCCGACCGCCCGACCCGCGAGATCACCAGCGACAACGACTCGCTACCGCGCAGTTTGAGCCGCGGCCGAAGGACGGCCGGATCGACGTCGACACCGCGAACGAGAATTTCGAGCGTGCCGCAATTGCGTCGGCCCAACTCCTGTCGAACGGCTTTCTCCGAGTACTTCAGCTGCTCGAGGATCCGGAACCCACGCACGTCGGCAGGAAGTTCGTCGCCGGTCAGATAGGCGATCTGTGGATCGAGTTGCCACAACCCGTGCCTCGCCGCGTAGTGGCGCACCAGACCCGCGCGAACGACAGCGCCGTCCGGATTGACGATCCACCGACCGGGTGGCTGCACGGGGATCTCGTCCGGCTCGGTGTCGGTTATGTCCCAGCCGGTCCCGTCCCCCGACAGGACGCTCGCCCGACGGGTCGCTGGTGTCGGACCATCAGCCAAGCCCTCGGACCACAGGCACGCCTCACGGACCCCACCGTCGAGTGAGACGATCTCGACCTCACCGGACCAGCCCAGGCGATCGAAGGCGAGTCCCGGTGCACATTTCACGACGAGGTCGCGGCCGCGGCAGGCGTCGATCAGATCAGGCAGCGGTGGCTGCAGCTGAGCGGGATCGTGGGTGCGTTTGCCGCCCGCCCGCCGACCTGGGTCGGCGATGACGACGGTGTCCCGCGTCGTCGGCGTCAGAGCGTCGGCACGCAGCAGCGCCGCTCGCGAAACGTTGTGCCGAGCCATCCGTAGCCGGACCGGATCGATGTCACTGCCGACGACGGGTTCGCAGGTCTCGACGAGTGCTGCAAGTTCTGCACCGATCGAGCACGTCACGTCGTGCACGGCACGGCCGGTGAGGCGACGAGCGCGGTGCCTCGCGACGACCGTCGGCGTTGCCTGCTGCAGAGCGTCGTCGGTGTAGAGCCAATGCCGACCGTTCGCGATCTTGCCAACCGACCGGCGTCGCAGCAGCACGGTTTCGACCACTGCGGCGGCGTTGGAACCGAAAAGTCGCCGCGCCACACCGAGATCGTGCAGGTGTGTGCGCGGCGACAATTCGAGTGCGTCGGCTTCGGCGAGCGCATCGACGCCAGCCGAACCGATCAGAAAGTCGACATCGGCCGCCGTGAAGGCGTAGCTCAACTAGCTCGGCTTCACACCTGTGATCAGGGCGTTGTAGAAGAATCCTCGCGGCACGACGTGGCGAAGAACCTTCTCGTCCACCCAGGTCAGGGTCTTCCAGCTGGTGAACCCGAACCGTGCCCAGTTCCAGCCGAGCTTCTCGGCGGGAACGGCGTACTCGATGGTCCGCAGCGGCCAGCCGAGCAGGGCTGCCGAGAACTCTTCGGTGTGCGCGTGCACCTCGACCGCACCGGCAGCGGTCGCGATCTTCTCGAGGTCGGTCGGATCGAACGTGTGCAGATCGACGACAGCTTCCAGTGCGGCCGCGCGGGAGGATTCGTCGAGTTCCGCCTGCGGACGACGCCAGTCGGCGAACGCCGACAGTCGCGTGATTCGCGTCGTCGTTTCCCACGTGATGCGGCCGAGCCAGCGTGCGTAGAAGTCACCGATCGTGGTCGGCTCGCCCGCGAAGACGAAGCGGCCACCCGGCTTGAGCACCCGCAAGACCTCGCGTAGAGCCTGCTCGACGTCAGGAATGTGGTGGAGGACAGCGTGCCCGACAACCAGGTCGAACGTGTTGTCCTCGTACGGAATCGTCTCGGCATCGGCGACGCGGCCATCGACAGGCAACGCGAGACTCTCGGCGTTGCGCAGCGCGACCTTCACCATGCCCGGCGACAGGTCGGTGACCGAACCGGTCTTCGCGACGCCACCCTGCATGAGGTTCAACAGGAAGAAGCCGGTACCGCAGCCCAGTTCGAGTGCGCGTTCGTACGGCAACGGCTGCTCGCCTGCAACCGCGTCGAAGCGACCACGGGCGTAGTCGATGCAGCGCTCGTCGTAGGAGATGTGCCACTTGTCGTCGTAGGTCTCCGCTTCCCAGTCGTGGTAGAGGACCTGCGCGAGTTTGGTGTCCTTCAGCGCTGCCTCCACCTCCGCCTGGGTGGCGTGCGGGTTGGGCGCGGGGTCGAGGTCCGGCACAGCCGCGAGACGTCGGCCTGGCTCTTTGGGACTTGCAGTCATGAAGGGCAGCCTACTAGGTGAGCCGAGGTGAACAAGTTGGTGACCTCGACCCGACCCGGATCACCAGTACCTTTGCTACTCGCCGGTAAATTCCGCCCGCCCCGGCCCGTTCGCCACGAAGGATTGCAGCCCGATCCCGACATCCTTGGTCGCGAAGAGGTCCGCGAAGGCGCGGCGCTCGATGGCGAGGCCCGATTCCAGATCGGTCGCCAGTCCGTCGTCGATCGCGGACTTCGCCGCCGCCAACGCTTTTGCGGGCCCGCCGACGAACTGCTGCGCCCAGGCCCGAGCCGCGTTGTAGACCTCGTCCGGCGCAACAACCTCGTCGACGAGTCCGATCGCAAGCGCTTCGTCGGCGTCGACGAATCGACCCGTGAAGATGAGATCCTTCGCTTTGCTCGGTCCGATCAGCCGAGCAAGTCGTTGGGTGCCGCCACCGCCCGGAATCACTCCGAGCAGAATTTCGGGAAGGCCGAGCTTCACGTTGTCGCCGACGATCCTTCGGTCCGCACCGAGCGCGACCTCGAGTCCACCACCGAGCGCATATCCGCTGATGGCCGCGACAGTCGGCTGAGTGATCGTTGCGATTGCACCGAGCGCGGCTTGAATATCGCCGGCGAGCAACGCCATCTCCCCCGCGCTGAGTTCGGCCATCTCTTTGACATCGTCACCGGCCGCGAACACCTTTTCGCCGCCGTACACGATGACGGCCCGGATGTCGGCGTTCGAATTCGCTTGCCGCGCAGACGCGACGAGTTCGCGATGGACCTGCAAACTGAGCGCGTTGACCGGTGGCCTCGCGATGGTGATGGTCCCGATGCCGTCGGCGACCTCTAGCGTCACGAATTCAGCCATGTCAGGAAACGCTACGCGCGCGACGGTCCCGCCCATGGATGTGGGCCTGCTTCGTAGTAGCCGTCCATGCCGGGGAAATCGACCCGTAGCGTGCCGTCGACCGTGTGCAGCAGCGGCAGTATCGGCTCGATCTCGGGCTCGGCTGCCAAGACACTCGCCGTCTCGGAGAACCGAGACAGCGTCTCGAGTTGGGTCCAGGTCGGTGGCAGCAATATCGACTCCCCGCGCCGCCACTGCGCGATTGCGGCCTCCGGTGTATGCCACGACACCGCCGCGGCTTCCGATGTCTCTCCGTCGGCCTGCTGGCCCTCCGGGACGACCGCGACGAAGAACCTGGTGTCGTAACGGCGCTTCTCACCGATCGGCGTGATCCAGTTCGCCCACGGTCGCAGCAAATCGGCCCTGATTACGAGATTTTCGCGGGTGAGGAACTCGCCGAACGTCAGCTCGCGCTTTTCGAGTCGCTCGCGGTCCGCGCGGTATTGCGAGGTGTCCGCGACGACGGTGTCGTGCGTCTCGCCTGCAAGCAGCACGCCACATTCCTCGAACGTCTCCCGGACCGCGGCGCACACCAGTGCTTTCGCGCGACTTGGATCGACGCCGAAACGCTCGGCCCACCATTCGACGGGCGGACCGGCCCACTCGAGACTGGCGTCGGCGTCGGAAAGGTCGACGCCACCGCCGGGAAAGACGGTCATGCCGCCGGCGAACGCCATGCCGCCGACGCGACGCAGCAGGAACAGTTCGAGTCCGGGATCGCCGTCGCGCACGAGAATGACGGTCGACGCGTCCTTGGGTGTCGGGACGAGATCAGGCTCTTCGCTCATGCCCTGCACCCTACGGCGGCGGAATCACCGCGATCTGTGCCTACCCGGAACGCGCGTGCGACGCGCGAAATAACGTCCGTCGACACGATCCAAGCTGATGGACTGACTGAACGCAGCGCTGAGGTTCTCGCTGGTCAGCACGTCTTCGAGCAAGCCTTGGGCCACCACTTCGCCCTCTTTGAGCAGCAGGCCGTGGGTAAATCCGGGCGGAATCTCTTCGACGTGATGGGTGACGAGCACGGTCGCGGGTGAGTCCGGATCTTCGGCGAGGTCCGTGAGCCGAGCAACCAGTTCCTCGCGCCCACCGAGGTCGAGGCCCGCGGCAGGTTCGTCGAGCAGCAGCAACTCAGGGTCGGTCATCAACGCTCGCGCGATCAGAACCCGCTTGCGCTCGCCTTCCGACAGCGTTCCGTAGGTCCGGTCGGCGAGGTGCTCCGCTCCGAGGCTCTCCAACGTATCGACAGCACGAGTGACGTCGACCTTCTCGTACTTCTCCCGCCAACGGCCGAGGACGCCGTACCCGGCGGAGATGACGAGGTCGCTGACTTTCTCGTCGGGTGGTACCCGACTCGCCAGCGCCGACGACGACAGTCCGATTCGCGGTCGCAGTTCCTGCACGTCGACGCGGCCGAGGACTTCACCGAGCAGATGAGCGCGCCCCGACGTCGGGTGCACTTCGGCTGCAGCCATTCGGAGCAGCGAGGTCTTACCCGCACCGTTCGGACCGAGAACGACCCACTTCTCGTCGAGCTCGACCTGCCACGTCACCGGGCCGACGAGCGTCACCCCCGAACGGCGGATGAGTACGTCGGCAAAATCGATGAGGAGATCTGGATCGGGTTCGGGCACGGCCACCATCTTTGCCCACATCGGGCGAACCTTCACGGCAGTATCGACATCGTGTCGCGGCAACCGGATTTCAGCCCCTCTGTTTCGACGACTCCAGTGCAGCGCTATGCAACCGATCCGCTGCCTGCTGGGTCGCCCTATCCGCTCGGAGCGACACTCACACGCTCAGGCACCCATTTCGCCGTTCACGCGCCCGATGCCGAACGGGTTCAGGTTTGTCTCGTCGACGACGGCGCGGAGACGCGAATCGACCTGCCACACCACACCTACGGAATCTGGCACGGCACCGTCGACGGCGTCCGCGCAGGCCAGCAGTACGGGTACCGGGCGTACGGCGAGTGGAATCCCCGACGAGGCCGCAGGATGAATCCTCGGAAATTTCTCCTCGACCCTGCTGCGCGCAGGATCGACGGCAGGCTTGGCGATGCGACCGCGTTGCTCAGCTACGCCGGCGACGACCCGTTCGGCGATCCGTCCCTGGTCAATTCGTTCGCCCATATGCCGCGGTCGGTGGTCGGTGTCGAGCCGGGCCCCGTGACCGACCATCTCGAAACGCCGTGGGCCGACACGGTGATCTACGAACTGCATGTCGGATCGTTCACGGCTAGGCACCCCGACGTGCCGCCGGAACATCGTGGCCGATATCTGGGACTCGCCGCGGAACCGATCCTCGATCATCTCCGGCGAATCGGTGTCACGGCCGTCGAACTGTTGCCGGTGCACGCCTTTCTCAGCGAACCTTCCGTCCGGTCACGGGGGCTGCGAAACCACTGGGGTTACTCCACCGCAAGCTATTTCGCGGTGCACCCCGGCTACGCGACAGCGCCTGGCCGCGAGATCGACGAGTTCGCGACCATGACGGCCGCGCTGCACGCCGCAGGAATCGAGGTCGTTCTCGATGTCGTCTACAACCACACGTGCGAAGCGTCGATTGCCGGGCCGACCGTGAGTTGGCGTGGCCTCGACGCGCCCGGCTACTACCAACTCGACGCCGACGGCCGCGACATCGACATAACCGGCTGCGGCAACACGATCGACGCCTACTCCCCCGCGGTCGTCGCGATGATCTGTGACAGCCTGCGCTACTTCCACGGTCGTCTCGGCGTCGACGGCTTCCGGTTCGATCTCGCGTCCGCCTTGGGTCGAACCGCCGGCGTACCGTTCGATTCGCGTGCGCCGCTGCTGAGTTCGATCGTCGCCGACCCGATGTTGCAGCGCGCCAAGTTGATTGCCGAACCGTGGGATGCGACGGCAGCTGGATATCAGGCAGGCAACTTCGGGCTGCAGTGGTCGGAATGGAACGACAAGTTTCGCGACGACGTTCGGCGATTCTGGAACGGCGACCAGAACGTTCGCGAATTGGCCTCTCGCCTTGCGGGTTCGGAGAAACTGTACGGCCGCAACAGGCGGCCATGGGCGTCGGTCAATTTCGTCACCGCTCACGACGGGTTCACCCTCGCCGACCTCGTCTCCTACGAGCACAAGCACAACGAGGCGAACGGTGAGTACGGCCGAGACGGCACCGAACACAACTTCTCCACCAACCACGGTGTCGAGGGACCCAGCGACGATCCCGACGTCGTCGCGGCACGGAGTCGGCACGCCCGCGCGCTGCTCGCAACCCTGCTCTTGTCGACGGGAACTCCGATGTTGTTGGCAGGCGACGAGATCGGGCACACCCAGGGTGGCAACAACAATGCCTACTGCGTCGCAGCCGATGCGCCACTGCAGGATTCGTGGCCGCTCGACTGGACGGGCGGGAACGACGAACTCGCCGAATATGTTTCGCGTCTGGGCGCGCTACGACGGTCGGCGCCGGCATTGCGGCAGGCCGAGTTCTTCTCAGGCCGCGACACACCGACCGGACATCCCGATCTGGTGTGGTTCGGCATCGATGGGCGTGAGCTGGACAACGATGCGTGGCACGACGATTCGCGCCGCACCCTGCAGGCGTGGATCGACGTCTCCGACGTGCGGTCGGCTGCCGACGAGGTCGATCTCGACGAGACCAGTTGGCTCCTGGTTCTCCATGCCGGACCCGCGGCCGGTATCAGCCTCGGCGCTCCGGAGTGGTTCGACGGCACGTTGGAGCCTGCCTTCGATTCGTCCGATTCGTTGGGTCGCCCTCGTGAGATGCTTGCGATCGAGCCGGACGCGGTTGTCGAAACGACCGGTCCGACTGTTCTTGCCTACCGGGCCCGTCCGCGTACGAGGTGATCCCGAGCCGCCTGTCGGCGTCGAACATCCGACCGAGCATGATCGCAACGGGTATCGACGCCGCGATCCACAGACCGACGATCACCAGCAGCACTACGTTGACATCCACGATGCTTGCCCCTCTCCGGTAACTCCTGTCGGACTCACGATTGTCAACGGATTGCCCGTTTGTTCGGTTCGACTACCCATTCCGCCCGACAACAACACCGTCGAGTCCGGGCACAGATTTAGGCATGCGGTACCGATTCCGCGAACCCGGCGAGTCTCTAGAAATGAGGAAAGCCCCCGACGAACGGCAGATCAATGGCAGTCAAAGCACGCATCCTCATTGCGACCGTCCCCATCTACGGTCACGTCACTCCTCTGATTCCCCTGGCACAGAGACTGATTGCACGGGGTCACGAGGTCCGGTGGAGTACGACGTCCACCTTCGGAGCGCAGCTGCAAGCCGCGGGCATCCCTTTCGTTCCCGCCACCTTCTCCCACGAACTGCAAGGATTCGGTCGCGACCGCTATGTGGCCGGCGGCGACGAACTGGAGGGAATTGCCGCGCTGAAAGTGGATCTGAAGTTCGGATTCATCGACAACGCGCCGCGCCAGCTTCGTGATCTGCAGGCCGCCACGATCGACTTCACGCCCGATCTCGTCCTGTGCGACACGGCCTGCCTCGGCGCACGGATGTTCGCCGAGCTGACCGGCATACCGCTTGCCGTACTGAACGTCGTACCGCTTGTTCTCACGAGCCGCGATACCGCACCGTTCGGCCTCGGAATGGCGCCGAGCGCCTCGGCATTCGGTCGGATTCGCAACAGTGCGTTGAACTGGCTCGTCCAGCATGTCGTCTTTCGTGATGTGCAGAAGCGCTGGAACTCCGTTCGCGTCGCCGCAGGTCTACGACCTGCTGGTTGGTTGATGGACGCAACGGATACCGCCGCGTTGTATTTGAATCCGTCCGTTCCCGGCATCGAGTACCCGCGCAGCGACCTGGCGTCTCAGGTGCATTTCATCGGGCCCATCTCGGCATCCTCGGATGCTGCCTGGGCTCCGCCGCAGTGGTGGCACGAACTCGACTCGGGCCGCCCGGTCGTCCACATCACGCAGGGCACGATCGCGAACGCGACCCCTGAACTGTTCGCCCCTGCTCTGGCCGGGCTTGCCGACGAGGACGTCCTCCTTGTCGTCGCGACCGGCGGTCGACCGGCAGCCGATCTCGGTCTCGACAATCCGCCCGCCAACACTCGTGTCGAGGAGTTCATCCCCTACGCCCACCTGCTACCGAAAGTCTCGGTGGTGGTGACCAACGGCGGCTACGGCGGCGTGCAACTCGCTCTCTCGCACGGCGTTCCGCTTGTCGTTGCCGGAACTACCGAGGACAAACCCGAAGTCGCGATGCGGGTCGAATGGTCCGGTGCAGGAATCAATCTGCGGACCGCAGCACCCCGACCGCAGGCGGTACGCGACGCCGTCCGCGCGATACTCGACAAGCCCGGCTACCGAGCGAAAGCGCAAGCGTTGGGCGAGGAGTACGGCAGCTACGACGCGCTGACGTTGGGTACCGAACTGATCGAGCGGTTGGTGTCGACGACCGCATCGGCGTCTCGCTGAGGTTCGGCGTTGTCGGCCACCGCAAATCCCGGCAGGTACCGCTGCACCGCCGGGATGAACAGTTGGATGAGCGGGCCGATCCCGAAGGCATAGACGACCGTTCCGACGCCGACGCTGCCGCCGAGCAACCACCCGGTCGAGAGCACCGTCACTTCGAGGACTGTGCGGACCAGTCGGACCGAGAGACCGGTCCGCGCGACCAGTCCAGTCATCAATCCGTCGCGCGGTCCGGGACCCATTCCGGCGCCGATGTAGAGCACGGTGGCTATGGCATTGAGTACCACCGCTGCGATCATTGCGGTGACCCGCAGCCAGACCTCGTCGATGTCGGGCAGTGTCGCCAATCCCGCATCCACGGATACTGCGATGACGACGACGTTGCTGATCGTCCCGAGACCTGGGCGCTGTCGAAGCGGAATCCAGGCCAGCAGCACAACGAGGCCGGTCAGCGCGGTGACGGTGCCGAAACTGAGCGGAACGTGCTCGGTGACGCCCTGATGGAAGACGTCCCAGGGGTCCAACCCGAAATTGGCGCGAATCATCACGGCCATGGAGAACCCGTAGAGCCAGAGACCGAAGTAGAGAGCACCGAGTCGACGAAGAAGCATGACACCAGCGTGACGGCAACTGGCCATCCAACAAAGAGCCAGTTGCGGGATTCTGGCCTGCCTAGTCGCTGGCCACTTCCGCTGACCACCCGTGCCAGGTCAGTTCTCGCACCACGACGACAGGTCCGGCCGGCCGCACCTGGTCGTACTGCCGATACTTGGCCACCAGGGCGTCGATCGCCGACCGACCGTCGTCGCTCTCGGCATCAAGAACGGTCGCTGTGCCGTCGACTCGGACCCACCACAACGTCGACCAGTCGTCGGCGTAGTGGTCGACCAGCAGGCTTACAGCCGGATTGGCCGCAATATTGTCGAGGCGACGAAGCTGTCGAGAGCGCTTGGGTTTGTGATCCACCGCGAAACACACAGTGTGGCCGTGCCCGAGATCGTTGCGGACGGCAAACACAAGGGGAACCAAGTGCGGCTGACCCGAGTCGCTCGCTGTCGCCAGTCGTGCGACTCGCGCGGAGGCAAACCGCTGTCGCGCTGTCTCGAGATCCATCGGGCGTCAGACCATCGCGACGACGGTCATCGATCCGGGCGCAACCTCGGTGAAACCGGCATCGCGCACGCCGACAGCCGCGCCGCGGGCGACCTCCTGCGCAAGCTTCGCCCACGTGTGCGAATCCGCCTGCCGCACAGCACAATCGAATCCGCGCACCGACCACTCGAACGCGTCGTCGGTGGTCATCGCCGCAGCGAGGAGCATGGAGGCGTGGCCGACCTGGGCTGCCGTCTTGCCGAGTGTCATGTCGAGGGCGGAATTGACCCAGAGCACCGGGACACCGGTGCGTTCGGCGGGATCGTCGTGTTCGAGATCAGTGCCGCCCACCTGCAGGCGCTTGATCCGAGGGTCCAGCTCGCCGACCGGACCTGGCACCAGCGCACGTGCTTGCGCACCATCGATGTCGACGGTGATCCCGTCGATCTCTTGCGCTGCAAGCCAATGCGCTCCCCGTGCGCGTCGGGCAACCTTGCGGATACGCACGTCGACCCAGTTACGAAATGCGGTCTCCCACGGTCCGTTCACACCGACTCGCTCGTCGAGGCACAGCGCGACAACCGACGCCGCAGCTGCTTCCAGCACCGCCGAACGCTTGGGTGGATCCTGCTTCGGCAGGTGCAGAACGATCGGCATCGCCTGGATCAGCGCGGGATCGTCCGGCTCGTCGCGTGCGCCGTAGCCAGCCGCAAGGACCGCGTGGCGAGCCGCGAAATCGCTCATCTCCGCACTCGCTACACCGCTGGTCCGAGCGGAACGCGTCGTACCAACCCATCGAACGCGTCGGCAGCCTCGACCTCGTGGCGCGTGACACCGAGGATGAAGAGCACCGCGTCGAGGAACGGATGCGACAGCGCTGCGTCGGCAACTTCACGTAGCGCGGGCTTCGCGTTGAACGCGACGCCGAGACCGGCTGCGTTGAGCATGTCGATGTCGTTCGCGCCGTCACCGACGGCGACGGTCTGCTCCATCGGGACCCCGACCTGGGCAGCGAACTTTCGCAGCGCGACCGCCTTCGCCTTGCGGTCGATGACCTCACCGACGACCCGGCCGGTCAGCTTGCCGTCGATGATCTCCAGGGTGTTCGCCTCGACGAAGTCGAGTTCGAGTTCGTGCGCCAAGCCGTCGATCACCTGACGGAAGCCACCCGAGACGACGCCACAGTGGAACCCGAGCCTGCGCAGCGTGCGGATGGTGGTGCGTGCGCCCGGGGTCAGCTGAATGGACTCACCGACCTCGTCGATGACGCTTGCATCCAGCCCTGCCAAGGTCGCAACGCGCTGGTGCAGCGATTCCCCGAAGTCGATCTCGCCACGCATCGCTGCCTCGGTGACCGCGCGAACCTCGTCCTCGACACCCGCGCGCGCAGCCAACATCTCGATGACTTCACCCTGGATGAGAGTGGAGTCGACATCGAAGACGATCAGGCGCTTGTTGCGCCGCGCGAGACCGGCCCGCTCGACCGCGACGTCGACGTTCTCGCGAACCGCGACCTCGGCCAACCCGGTCCGCAGCCTGGCGTCGGCGTCGGCACCCGTGTCGACCGTCGTCACCAGCAGTTCCAGGCCCGTCACCGGGTAGTCGGCAATTCCCCGAATGGAATCGATGTTGGTGCCTTGTTTCGCGAGGTTGCGCGAAATTTCACTGAACGCCCGGGCCGTGACCGGACTGCCGAGCACGACGACCGCATGGGTCGACAAACCCGCTCGACCGATGGGGTCTGCGCCGATCGACACGTCGACTTCGACGCCGACCGTGTTCATCGCTTCCTCCAGCTCGTCCTGCAGTGCCTCGGGGTCGTTGGGACACGAGACGAGAACCCCAAGCGTCAGACGGCCGCGAATCACGACCTGTTCGACGTCGAGGAGGCTCACATCGTGGCGCGAGAGCGCCGCTAGCAGTACCGATGTGACACCAGGCTTGTCCTGGCCGGTCACGGTGATTAGCACAGTGGTGACGGATGAACCCACCGAATGAACTCCGTTCGTCGCGAAGCGGCCGGGCTAGCAGCCAGTCGGGACCCATTGTGTCAATGGTGAACCGACCGTGGTTGCGCAGCCCGAGAAAGCAGAGGTTGGGCACAACAGCAAAGTCCCCGCCGGTGAAACCGGCGGGGACTCGGCGTTGCGACTACTTGGTCAGCGAAGGTTTCTTCTCTTGGACCTCGGTGGCGTGACCACCGGCGCCCCAGCCGACATGAGCTTCAGCTCGCATTCGATCGACCATGTGCGGGTAGTGCAGCTCGAATGCCGGACGCTCCGACCGGATGCGTGGCAACTCGTAGAAGTTGTGCCGCGGCGGCGGGCAGGTCGTTGCCCATTCGAGGGAGTTGCCGTAGCCCCACGGGTCGTCGACGGTGACAACTTCGCCGTAGCGGAAACTCTTGAAGACGTTCCAGACGAACGGCAATGTCGATGCGCCGAGGATGAAGGATCCGACGGTGGAGAACGTGTTGAGGAACGTGAAACCGTCGCCCGGCAGGTAGTCGGCGTAGCGGCGGGGCATGCCCTCGTTACCGACCCAGTGCTGCACGAGGAAGGTGGCATGGAAACCGACCATCGTCAACCAGAAGTGCCACTTGGCCAGGCGTTCGTCCATCATGCGACCGGTCATCTTCGGGAACCAGAAGTAGATTCCGGCGAAGGTGGCGAACACGATGGTGCCGAAGAGCACATAGTGGAAGTGCGCGATCACGAAGTACGAGTCCGTGACGTGGAAGTCGAGCGGCGGGCTCGCGAGGATGACGCCCGACAGACCACCGAAGAGGAAGGTCACGAGGAAACCGACAGAGAACAGCATCGGTGACTCGAAGGTCAATTGCCCTCGCCACATTGTTCCGATCCAGTTGAAGAACTTGACGCCCGTAGGAACGGCGATCAAGAACGTCATGAAGGAGAAGAACGGCAGCAGCACGGCGCCGGTCGCGTACATGTGGTGCGCCCACACGGCGATGGACAACGCAGCGATACCGAGCGTCGCGTAGACCAGGGTCGTGTAGCCGAAGATCGGCTTTCGGCTGAATACCGGGAAAATCTCGGACACGATGCCGAAGAACGGTAGCGCGATGATGTACACCTCGGGGTGACCGAAGAACCAGAACAGGTGTTGCCACAGCAACACGCCACCGGTAGCTGGGTCGTATATGTGGCCGCCGAGGTGACGGTCGACAGCGAGGCCCATCAACGCTGCGGTGAGCAGCGGGAACGCAAGCAGAACCAGGATGCTGGTCACGAGGATGTTCCACGTGAAGATCGGCATCCGGAACATCGTCATGCCGGGGCAGCGCAGCACGATGACGGTCGTGGTCATGTTGACGCCACCGAGGATCGTGCCGAGACCACTGACCGCGAGGCCCATGATCCATAGGTCGGCACCGACGCCGGGTGAATACAGTGCGCTCGTCAACGGCGAGTACGCGGTCCAACCGAACTCGGCGGCACCACCTGGGGTGATGAAGCCGGCGGTCGCCATCGTCGCGCCGAAGAGGTAGAGCCAGTAGCTGAACGCGTTGAGACGCGGGAACGCGACGTCAGGAGCACCGATCTGCAGCGGCAGCACGACGTTCGCGAAACCGAACACGATCGGCGTTGCGTAGAACAGCAACATGATCGTGCCGTGCATGGTGAACAACTGGTTGTACTGCTCGTTGGACAGGAACTGCAGGCCTGGAACGGCCAGTTCCGAACGCATGAGCAGCGCCATGAGGCCGCCGATGAGGAAGAAGCCGACCGCGGTGACGAGATACATGATCCCGAGCACCTTGGGGTCGGTCGTCGTGACCATCTTCCAGATGTACGAGCCCTTGGGGCCGACCCGAGGTGGGTACGGTCTGACAGCTTCGAGCTGAGGAACCGGCTTGGGCTCTACCGCAGTCACTGATCCTCCTGAATGCTCGTCCGGCTCGCGGCGAGGCGGACGATCGCTGGCTATCGCTCATCGAATCGTAGACGGTGCTTCGCCACGGCGCAGACCCGGTCCTACCGTGTGTCGTAATTAAACTCTGCCGCCCAGCGACGGCGCAGTCAATGGCCCGAAATCGTGCGCCCGTACCAGGATTGACGCCCGCGGATCGATGGCTGTTCGACTCGTCCGTTATGCCTGGCTACGACCAGGGAGTTACCGGGCGCAGCTGTGCAACACCGTCGAGGGTGACGTCGACTCGTTCCTGATAGAAGCAGACGAGACCGGCCACCTGGCTCAGTTCCGGTGGCGGCTTCTCGTAACTCCAAGCGATGTCCGTGCCGTCCTCACCCGCAACGTCGACCGACCAGTGCGTCGCGTGACCCTTGTATGCGCAGACTGTTCGGGTGTCGCTTCGGGTGAGCGCGACCTGCAAATCGTCCGCAGGAAGGTAGAACCGAGCGGGAATCATCGTCTCGAACAGCAGGACGGGCCGGGAGGACTCCGCCAGCACGACGCCGCCGAGCTCGATCCTGATGTGTCGCGAACTCGAACGCATATCGATGCGGGAGAACGGGTCGCGCGGGTGCCCGAAGATCGATTCGTCCTCTTCCAACCAGTCGAACGCGTCGAAGTCGAGGACGACGTAACCGTCGAGGTCGGGGTCGGCGAGGCGATAGCCGACACCTCTCGCCGCGCCGGAGACAATTTCGACAGGTGTGCCGGCAGCGGTGTGAAACGCGAACGCGGTACTCGGGTCGAGCACGGGAGGTCCAGCGCCGAGTTGCACCGGCCGCTCGTCGGCTGCGGTCGCCTCGATCGCGACGACGTCACCTCTGATGTCGACCGTCGGGATCGCATAGGACGCAACGACACGGCGGGGCTCCCAGATCAACAGTGCCGCGCGGGTATCCGCGACGGTTGTCCCCGCGGCAAGTACCCGAACCCGCTTCTCGGTCGGCTGATACCTGAGTTCGTCCAGATGGTCGAAGAACTTCGACGCGCGGTCGATCGCCATCTCTGTCTCCTCTCGACGCGGCGACTGTGCCTACTTTCTGTCTATGCCTTTCTGTCTACGCCGCCTGCCGACCTGCGACATCGGTATGTCCTACCGAATTTTCGTTGGCTCCGATCCCATTTCGAACTCCGGACGCTCGTGAGGTGTCGCGCTACGATCCCGCGCTATGGGATTGCTGTTCTGGCGTAAGAAACGCACCACACGGAAGCTCGAAGTGGGCACGGAACCAGCAGTACCCGGCCGCGAGGTGTCGCTCGCGCTCGTCTCGGCCAAGGTCGCGCCCGGCTACCGCCTCGGCGATTGCAAGGCAAAGGTTGTCGTGAACGGCAAGAAGGACGTCGACAACACCTACCACAGCGGTGAGGGCCTCACGTCGAGCGAGGTTTCCGCCACGCTCGACATAGCCGAGCAGGCCGTTCTTGCCGATGCCGACACGGCTGGGCCGACCGCCGACCTGCCCTTCACAGTCAGGTTGCCGATCTGGGCGCCTCCGACAGCAATCGGCGATCTGCGCTTCCTCACCTACAGTTCTCGCCCCGGCGTCGAACTGAGCCCGCTCGCGTACGGCGGTACGGCTCGATTCGACATCGATGCGCTGCCGGTTCATCACACGCTCCGCGCGGCGGTCGACGCGATGGGTTGGACATTCGTTCGGTCGCAGCTATGGCATCGGTCCGGGCGGAAAGGTCCGTCGGTCGTGCAGGTTCTCACGTTCCGACCCGGCAACTCGGTCGAGCTAGCGGGCGCGAAGGTCGTGCACGTCCAGGTCGTGGCGATTGCGACGAGCCCGAACTCGGCTCGCGTCGAGATCGGTGTCCACGCCCGCAAGTTCCCACACGGGCTGTTTCGTATCGCCAAAGTCGACGACGTGGCCATCGGCGACGACTCCCGGACGTGGGCGAACGCCGTCAAGGTTCGGCTCGCCGAGGAGTTGGCCACGGCGAAGATTCCCGGCGGCGGCCTGATCGACGACAACGCCATCGCCGGGGCTATCACGACCTTGCTCGGCTGACACCACCATTCGCGCGGCCGGTACCCTCACCGCATGCCCCGCAAGCTGTTCGCCGTTGCCGCCCTGTCTGCTGTCGTTCTGCTCGCCGGGTGCAGCGGAACCGAATCCGACGATGCAGCCAACGAGATCGTTCGGACGACGACGGTGATCGCCGGAGCAGGCGTCGTCGGGGTCGAGCGCGACACCACCAAAGCGTGCCCGACGCCCTCCTTCCCGGATCAGGGCGAAGGCTCGACCCGGCAAGTGACACATGCAGGCGGTGAATCGACCGTCCCCGCCGACCCGACGCGGATCGTCGTGCTGAGTACGCAAGCTCTCGACACCGTGTGTGCGGTAGGACTGTGGGAACGCGTCGTCGGTGCGGCGACACTGCCTGGGGCGCAACCACAACCGAGTTATCTCGGCACCGGCGTCCTC
Organism: Antrihabitans stalagmiti; assembly: GCF_016482825.1. GTDB lineage: Bacteria > Actinomycetota > Actinomycetes > Mycobacteriales > Mycobacteriaceae > Antrihabitans > Antrihabitans stalagmiti. The sequence goes on from NZ_JAEMNV010000002.1 coordinate 69,228, forward strand.
CTGATTCCCAGTGTCGGTACGGTCGGCGCACCCGACATCGCCAAGATCGCCGAGCTCGACCCGGACGTCATCCTTGGTTCGACTGTTCCGGACAAGGCTGTCGCAGAACAGCTTTCGAACATTGCCCCGACCGTGTACGACTCCGTCGACGGTGGCTGGAAACGTCAGTTCGGCGTCGGCGCTGCAGGTTTGGGCCGCGGCGGCGCAGCAATCAAGGCAGTCGAGGACTACCAGGTCGCCGCTCGTGAGGTCGGTGCGGCCCTGGCGTCGGAACAGACGCAAGCGTCGATCGTTCGCTTCACCGCGGACTCCATTTCGGTACAGGGTCCAGGATCGTTCGCCGGGCAAGTCCTCGCGGACGCAGGCGTTCGACGCCCCCCGTATCAGCGTGAGGGCTCCTTCGATCTCGCCGCCGACGACCTGAAACGCGCTGAGGGCGACATCATCTATGTCAGCTTCGCCGGTGACGACGGCAAGGACCATGGAATCGACGTCATGGAGAGCGACGAGTGGGAGGATCTCGGCGCGACGAAGGACAAGCGAGTGTTCGCCGTCGACGACACCATCTGGAGCGGTAGCGGCCTCGTCGCCGCGCGCGCGATCCTGACCGACCTCAGCGGATCCCTCAACGGGTACGTGTCCGGCTGATCCGGCGGTCTACCCCGCCGGCGCGGCCGTCTCCCACAAGCCGAGGGTGTTCCCTTCGGTGTCCGTGAAGTAGGCCGCGAAGCCCATCTCCCCGACCGGCATCTTTTCGACAACCTTTGTGCCGCCGAGTTTTTCGATGGTCACCAGAGCGGCGTCGATGTCGGGGACGTCGATGACGATGACCGGACTGGTGGGCGACTGCGCATCGCGCAAGTACATGCCGCCGTTGATGTAGCCGGGCTCGGTCGGCATACCCGAGTCCTCGACAGGCCCGGTCTGCGCGATGGTGTACCCCATCTCCGGCATTTCGGTGACACCCCAACCGAACGCATCCTTGTAGAACGCGTGCGCGCGCTCCTTGTCGTCGAACGGGACCTCGAAATGAACGATCCTGCCAGTCATGTCCGCCTCCTCGATATCGCTGAATGCGCCAACGAGGGAGACGTTAGACCGGCGGACCGACACGTTTCCGCAGATTGTTCAGCGCACCTCGTATGGTGCGCCGAGCGTGAACGTCATCGACTCGATGATCGCGCCGAGATGGCGTCCCGGTCGTAGCCACTGCGGCAGTGTCGCGTCGGATTCGACGTCGACGCTCACCAGTGCGGGCCGCGCCCTACCCTTCATCTGCAGCTTCGAGTGTCGGACGACACCGTCCGGAAAACGTTGCAGGACAACCGCTGCCGAGAACATGGGGATGGCAGGTCCGAGCGCTCGTGGCGTCGCCGCGACCGACCACGACGGGCCAACGGCGTTGGCGGCCCGCATCGTCGTACCACTTGAGATCTCGCCGTCGAAGCTCGCCAGCGTCTTCGGCATCGCCCAGTTCGTTCGGCCACCGACGATGCTCACCTCCGAGTCGACAGCCATGAACGCAACGTTGCCGCGAACGCCGAGTCCGCGACGGAAGCCGACCGCACCGAAGACCTCGTCGTAGGAGCCGACCGGAGTGTCGGTGTAGCGCACCATGCCGCCACAGACCGCAGGCACGCCGGAGTCGCCGCCGATCACCGACTGCAATGCTGCTGTTGCTGCACTGCCACCACGGTTCGTCCAGACGAGCGCCTCGCTCGAGCACGTCCACGGCGCGGGTGCCAGGTTCCCCGGCAGCCGGTCGAGCAGCGCCTGCGTCAGGACGGTCTCGGGCACACCTGGAACCGCTGCAATATCGATGACGCTCATCGTGAGATTCCTTCGCTGTCGCCTGCCGCGCGTTGCTGATATGCCTGACGCGCTGACTTGTCGATGGTTTGGGTGACCTTCTCGCCGCCGGACAGTCGGAACAGGGCGTCGCGCAGACCCGCGGGAAGCGGTGCGGTGCCCTTCGAGATGAAGCCGACCGGCTTGGGAACGAACGTCTCACCAGACCTGCCGGATGCCACCGCATCGATGACCGCGTCGGCAACTGCCTGCGGGTCGACCATCCCGACCTTCTGCATGACGGCGTTGGCGGTCATGCCCGAAATCAGCTCGGTCCGAACGAAACCGGGACAGATCGTCGTGATGTGAGCGCCGGTCCCACGCCATTCCTGACGTAGCGCCTGGCCTAATCCGACGACGGCGAATTTGGCCGCACAGTAGGTTGCCGCGTTGGGCGATGCCATCGTTCCCATGATCGAAGCGATGTTGACGACATGGCCCGAACCACGTTCGACGAACGTGCGGCCTGCCAGCTTCGTCCCGGTGAGGACACCGCGAATGTCGATGTCGACCGTACGCGTGGTGAGGCTGTCGGCCTCGTCGACGAACGAGCCGATGGGCATGATGCCCGCGTTGTTGACCAGTACGTCGACAGTTCCGAACGTCGCCGCTGCCTCGTCGAGGAACTTCGCGAAGCCCGCCGCATCGGTGACGTCCAACGGGAACGCGACGACGCCGCGACCGAGTTCGGCAGCAGTCGCGGCCACTGCGTCGGCATCGATGTCGCCGATGGCGACGTGCGCTCCACGCGCCGCGAATGCAGCCGCGATTTCGCGACCGATGCCGCGCGCTCCCCCGGTGATGGCAATCGAGAGTCTCTCGATCGATACTGACGTCATTGTCGACCTCCGCTTATTGACAGTTCGTCAATAGTGCCACAGAGGTCGCCCGAAAACCAAGAGTCTCTGAGCTGGGGCTAGAAATCCCAGTCGTCGTCCTCGGTGTTGACGGCCTTACCGATGACGTACGAGCTGCCCGATCCGGAGAAGAAGTCGTGGTTCTCGTCCGCATTCGGCGACAGCGCCGACAGGATCGCCGGATTGACGTCGGTCTCGTCCTTCGGGAACAACGCCTCGTAGCCGAGATTCATCAAGGCCTTGTTCGCGTTGTAGCGCAGGAACTTCTTGACGTCCTCGGTGAGGCCGACCTCGTCGTAGAGATCCTGGGTGTACTCGACCTCGTTGTCGTACAGCTCGAAGAGCAGCTCGAACGTGTAGTTCTTGAGATCGTCCTTTTCGGCCTGAGTCAGCAGCTCGAGGCCCTTTTGGTACTTGTAGCCGATGTAGTAACCGTGCACGGCCTCGTCGCGAATGATCAGGCGAATGAGGTCGGCGGTGTTGGTGAGCTTGGCTCGGCTCGACCAATACATCGGCAGGTAGAAGCCCGAGTAGAAGAGGAAGCTCTCCAGCAGCGTCGAGGCGATCTTGCGCTTGAGCGGCTCGTCACCCTTGTAGTACTTCAGCACGATCTCGGCCTTGCGCTGCAGGTTCGGATTCTCCTCCGACCACCGGAACGCGTCGTCGATCTCGCGTGTCGAGCACAACGTCGAGAAGATCGAGCTGTAGCTCTTGGCGTGCACCGACTCCATAAACGCGATGTTGGTGTACACCGCTTCTTCGTGCGGTGTGATGGCGTCGGGGATGAGGCTCACGGCGCCGACCGTGCCCTGGATGGTGTCGAGCAACGTCAGACCGGTGAACACTCGCATCGTCAGCTGCTGTTCGGTCGCGCTTAGCGTCGCCCACGACGGAATGTCGTTGGACACCGGCACCTTCTCAGGCAGCCAGAAGTTTCCGACGAGCCGATCCCACACCTCGGCGTCCTTCTCGTCGGGCACACGATTCCAGTTGATCGCCGATACCCGATCGATCAGTTTGACCATGATTCAGTCCTCGCTTCGCTTAGGGATTGTGCGCGGTCGACGGGTCCATAGACCCGTCGACCGCGCACAGGCGGCGGAGCCGCCTACAACATGCAGGAGACGCAACCTTCGACTTCGGTGCCTTCGAGAGCCATCTGACGCAGCCGGATGTAGTACAGCGTCTTGATGCCCTTACGCCACGCGTAGATCTGCGCCTTGTTGATATCGCGGGTCGTCGCGGTGTCCTTGAAGAACAGCGTCAGCGAAAGCCCTTGGTCGACATGCTGAGTCGCCGCAGCGTAGGTGTCGATGATCTTCTCGTAGCCGATCTCGTACGCGTCCTGGTAGTAGTCCAGGTTGTCGTTGGTGAGATACGGCGCCGGGTAGTACACGCGGCCGATCTTGCCTTCCTTGCGGATTTCGATCTTCGACGCCACCGGGTGAATCGAGCTGGTGGAGTAGTTGATGTAGCTGATCGATCCGGTCGGCGGGACGGCCTGCAGGTTCTGGTTGTAGATGCCGTACTCCTGGACCGACGCCTTGAGCTCGACCCAATCCTGCTGGGTCGGGATGTGCACGTCGGCGTCGACGAACAACTGCCGCGCGACGTCGGTCTTCGGCTCCCACACCTGGTCGGTGTACTTGTCGAAGAATTCACCCGACGCGTACTTCGACTCCGGGAAGCCCTTGAAGTAGCTGCCGCGTTCCTTGGCGATCAGGTTCGATGCCCGGATCGCGTGGAACAACACCGTATAGAAGTAGATGTTGGTGAAGTCGATGCCTTCTTCGGAGCCGTACAGGACGCGCTCGCGTGCCAGGTACCCATGCAGGTTCATCTGCCCGAGACCGATGGCATGCGAATCGTTGTTGCCCTGCTCGATCGACGGCACCGAGAAGATGTGTGTCTGATCCGAGACGGCCGTGAGTGCCCGGATGGACACCTCGATCGTCTTCGCGAAGTCGGGCGAATCCATCGTCTTCGCGATGTTCAAGGAACCCAGGTTGCACGAAATGTCTTTGCCCACATGGGAATACGAGAGGTCGTCGTTGAACTCCGACGGCGTCGACACCTGCAGGATCTCCGAGCACAGGTTCGAGTGCGTGATCTTGCCCGCGATCGGGTTCGCACGGTTCACGGTGTCCTCGTACATGATGTACGGGTAGCCCGACTCGAACTGCAGCTCCGCAATCGTCTGAAAGAACTCGCGCGCCTTGATCTTCGACTTCCGAATGCGCTTGTCGTCGAGCATCTCGTAGTACTTCTCGGTTACGTCGATATCGGCGAACGGAACGCCGTAGATCCGCTCGACGTCGTATGGCGAGAAGAGGTACATGTCCTCGTTCTTTTTCGCCAGCTCGAACGTGATGTCGGGAATGACAACGCCGAGGGACAGCGTCTTGATGCGGATCTTCTCGTCGGCGTTCTCACGCTTGGTGTCGAGGAACCGGTAGATGTCGGGGTGATGCGCGTGCAGGTAGACCGCGCCTGCACCCTGACGCGCGCCGAGCTGGTTGGCGTAGGAGAACGAATCCTCGAGCAGCTTCATGATCGGGATCACGCCCGAGCTCTGGTTTTCGATCTTCTTGATCGGCGCGCCGTGCTCACGAATGTTGGTGAGCAGCAACGCAACTCCGCCGCCACGCTTGGACAGCTGCAACGCCGAGTTGATGGAACGCCCGATCGACTCCATGTTGTCTTCGATACGAAGCAGGAAGCACGAGACAGGCTCGCCGCGCTGCTTCTTACCGGAGTTGAGGAACGTCGGAGTCGCGGGCTGGAAGCGTCCGGCGATGATCTCGTCGACCAATTCCTTCGCCAGAATCTCGTCGCCTGCCGCAAGGGTCAGCGCAACCATGCAGACGCGATCCTCGAAGCGCTCGAGGTAGCGCTTACCGTCGAACGTCTTGAGTGTGTACGAGGTGTAGTACTTGAACGCGCCGAGAAACGTAGGGAACCGGAACTTCTTCGAGTACGCGTGGTCGATCAGGTGCTTCACGAAGTTGCGTGAGTACTGATCGAGAACTTCGCGCTCGTAGTAGTTCTCCTTGACCAGGTAGTCCAGCTTCTCGTCCATGTTGTGGAAGAAGACTGTGTTCTGGTTGACGTGCTGCAGGAAGTACTGGTTGGCCGCTTCGCGATCCTTCTCGAACTGGATCTCGCCGTTGGGTCCGTACAGATTGAGCATCGCATTGAGTGCGTGATAATCGAGCCCGTCGGTGGCCTCCGGAGTACGGACCGGCCCCTGATTCAGGCGCCCAGTCGCGACAGCGGAGTCGGTTGATGGAGTCGCGGTATATGTTGCCAAAACAATCCCAATCCTTCGCGGACGCGCTCGACGTCCTCAGCAGTTCCCATGAGTTCGAAGCGGTACAGGTACGGAACCTGACACTTCTGCGAGATCACGTCTCCAGCGAAGCAATACGAGTCGCCGAAGTTCGTGTTGCCGGCCGCAATGACCGCCCGGAGCAATGATCGATTGTGTGTGTTGTTGAGAAATTTGATAACCGGCTTGGGAACGTGACCGTTGTCCCGGCCCGCGATGTGAGCACCGCCGCCGTAGGTGGGAACGATCAGCACATAAGGCTCGGCGACCCGGAAGGCCCCTTCGCGATCGTGCAGTGGAATGCGGGTCGCGGGCAGATCCAACTTCTGAACGAATCGGTGTGTGTTCTCCGATGCGCTCGAGAAGTAGACAAGCGAACTCATCTGCCCGTCACCAACTCGATCTGACTAGGCCGCGCTCGTGACGAGCGCCTTGATGCGGTCCGGACGGAAGCCCGACCAGTGCGAATCCTCAGCGACGACAACGGGCGCCTGCAGGTAGCCGAGCGCCATGACGTAGTCGCGGGCTTCGGCGTCCTGCGAGATGTCGACGACCGAGTATTCGATACCCGCCTTGTCGAGCGCGCGGTAGGTCGCGGTGCACTGAACGCATGCAGGCTTGGTGTACACGGTGATGGTCATCTAGGTCCCTCTTTCTACGGCCTTCGAGTCGACTCAGAGCTGACTTGCGACGCTGGAATGTGTTGCTGGTGCCACGGAGAGAGAACGCCGTTTCGAGCTCGCCCGGTGCCTTTGCGGCTCCGATCGGGTCTCGTCCCCGTTGTGGTCTCCCAGTCCTCAAGACACTACACCTAGTGTCCGACAAGGAAGGGCAACACGACATGTTGCGAACAACATTGATGAAATTCCCTGGTGGACGTTTCGAAAGTTCGCGAATTTATGCCGATCGTCGGCGTGTCGTGCGTCACATTCGACCGCGTCGGGTAATTGCTCGGCTAACACCGTACGACGTACGTTATAAAAGGGAGCAGCTGGTCCAGCGCACCAGCGCGATCAGGGCGTGTCGATTCGGGTCGGTGTGCGGCCGATCGACCGCGCACCGACCCGATTGGCTACACACCGACGCATCGTTCGATGCCGTCGGGCGCGTCGGGCCGATCAGCCCTGTCGCGCCTTGAAGCGCGGTTCCTTCTTGTTGATGACATATGTCTTGCCGCGACGACGAACCACCTGTGCGCCCGGCTTGTTCTTCAGCGACCTCAGCGACTTCCGTACCTTCATGCCATCCAGCCTACATGCAAACGGTTGTCGTTTTCATAAGAGGCTTGTCACGTTTTCGCGAGCTGCCTCGTCCACCTGTTGTAACCACGCAAGCACACGAACAGGAGCACGAAATGTCGACTCGTTTCACCATCGGCGATGTCAGCCCCGAAGGCCTACGCAAGCTCGTCGGCCTCGAGATGTACGGACAGAAAGAGGTCGAGTCCGATCTGATCGAGCTGATCAAGCTCCGCGCATCGCAACTCAACGGCTGCGCCTTCTGCGTCGACATGCATTCGGTCGATATGCAGAAGAAAGGAACGCCGGATCGGAAGATCTTCGCGGTTTCGGCATGGAAGGAAGCCACGTTCTTCGACGACCGCGAACGCCTGACTCTCGAACTCACCGAGGCCGTGACTCACATCGGCGCCGGCGGAGTCGACGACGACCTATGGGCGCGTGCGAACAAGGAGTTCGGCGACAAGGGACTCTCGGACATGATCCTGGCGATCGCCACCATCAATGTCTGGAATCGGATCGCCGTCGCTACGCACCAGGCGCCACCGCCACTGGAGTCCTGAGCAACTCGGCGCGCGCGGCGATCCGGCGGTTCATGTTGTAGTTCAGTACGAGGAGCGCGAACAGTCCGACACCGAGGTTGGCGACCGCGGCGAACCCGGATGTCGCGAACTGCACAAGGGCGTTGAGCATCGTGAAGATCAGCGCCGCGTCGCGGAGCAGCCGGATCGGCCACAAGCGGTCGGTGCGGTTCATGTAGAGCATGGCCGGGAGGGCGAGAGCGAACGTGATGGTCGCACTGACCAACAGGATCGCCGTCGCAACGCTCATCCCGGCCAGCTCGAACGTCACCTTGTCGTCCTCGTAGAAATAGCCACCGAGGGCGACTCCGAGCGCACCGAACGCCAAGCCGAGGAACGACAGAGCAACAAGAATCCAACCGACGACCGGCACCCACCGGGGACTTCTGAAGAAGTCCGGAATCAGCCGCGGGACCAGCTCCTGCAGCGCACGGAGTCGTGCGGGCACGGGGGCGGCGTGCGCGAGTAGTGACCGGATGTCGGCAACGACCTCAGGGTCGCCACCGTCGGCTTCCGCCCGGTCGACGAGCAGGCGTGCCCACTCCCGCCGATGCTCGGGTAGGCCCGACACGATGCCCGATGCTGCGATGGCGGCCGCATTGGACAGACATTCCTCGGGTGTCGGCGGCCGAACGTCACGAACGATGCGGCCGAGAACGAGCAACACGACGACGAGGACGTACATCATCTCCGCCGACGGACCGTAGAAGTAGTCGTTGTCCTTGGTGACGAACTTGCCGACCTCGTCGAGAAACAGCCCGAACCCGATCCCGCCGAGGACGACACACACCACCCGCGTCGCAAAGCCGAGGAAGGTCCAGCCGATCAGTAGCGCGAGCATCATCAGCGCACCGCCGTAGAGCGCGTGTGCGATGTGCAGATTGCCGCCGCCGACTTGGGGATAGTCGGTGAGGTGCAGATAGGCGCGGGTCAACAGAATGGTGAGGATGGCGATGACCATGAACGCCTCGCCGGAGGGGCCGCCGTAGGCATCCCGAAGGACCCGATTCCGCCGATCAGTCTTCAGCCTTTTGTCCAACATTGGCCGATTGTCCTCCGCGGAGAGCAATCGGACCATAGGAATGAATCAGGCAGTGCCACGTGCTGTCAGTGCGGCGATGTCGGCGCCGAGCACACTCTGATACGTCATCATCAGCTCGTCGACATCGGCGAACTGATCACCGACGAAATGTGTATTCGCCGCGGAGAGTTCGCGATTGCCGGATCGTGCGAGCAACTCGTCGATCCGCGAATCGAGGCTGAGCGTGTGATTGACCGCGGCGATCGATTGCAGTTGCTCCTCGGCCTTGCCGAGCAGATCGCCGATCCGAGCAAGCGCGGAAACCCGCTCGACGAGCTGATTCCATACCGGAGCCAGAGCCCGCTCACGTGCTGCGATCTGGGCGCGGGCCGAGTCCGACCGTGCCGCACGCGCCGCAGTCGCGAGTTCGATTCCGATGCCTCGCAACGCAACGGTGTCGACCGCGATCTGCAACAGTTCGTCGGCGAGGTCCAACTGCGCCCGCTGGACGAGAAAGTGGTCGGAATGCCAGACCCGCGAGCTGTCGATTCGGTCGAACAGGGTGCCTGCAAGGAACAGTAGAGCGTCGTGCCGATCGGTGAACGACTGCCCGTCGCCGCCCGGACTTCCGGCAAGGGCATCCGCAGCCCTGCGGCCTGCGTCGGCAAGACGGGCGTTGCGTGTTTGCTGAGCGAGTCTTTCCGCTGCTTCGACCGCGACACCGCGCACCTGGATCATCGAGGTCGCGCGGGCCGGAGCCGGTGTCGCCCGCAATGCGGCGAACAATGCGTCTCGTTGCTCGAGATCCAAGTGGACGCCTGCCCGTCGGTCGCGGCGTATCGCGCGGATTCCGGTCGCATAGTGCGTGGGCGATGTCACTACGGTGCTGCGCGCTGCCTGCAGACGTCGTAGCAATTCCCCGAGTCGGTAGTTGTAGATCATCTGCACGGGTCCAGGCCGCAGCTGTGCCGCCTTTTCCTGGACGCGCCGGTACTCGTCGAAAACCAGGCGCAACGCACCGAAACCGCCGACCGTTGGGATGGTTCGTCCTTCGGCTCGCCGGTTCAGCAGGACTGTTCGAGTCGATTCGTCCAGGTGACCTGCGGCGATGAGCACAGCCGCGTCGTCGGACAGCGGTCGGTCGACGGTGTCGATGCGGCCGAGCTCACACCACTGTCGGACCTGAGCAGAGATGCGAACGCGGCGATCCGCTTCGGTTTCGTGCCAGCCGTCGACGACGTTGTCGTCAGCCATGCAGCCCTCCTGGTTCGATTTGGACCTGAAATCTGTCCGTCCCAATCCACTGTTCCAGAAAGGCGGCTACGCCGCTCGTGAGTCTTTTCGGAGGTCGCACCCGCCGAAAGGACTCACGAGGCGCGAAGCGACCTAGGCAGCGACCGGCGCTGATGCTGCGACGAGTTCGGTAACGACTCCGGCGATCAGGTCCGAGACCTCGACGTTCTCGCGCGGGTGGAGGTCGCCGAACTTCTGGCCTGTGCCTCCGACGATGAGCGTCGCATTGTCGACGACCCGACCGCCTGCAATGCCTACGGCCTTACGGGTGTCTTCCTGCGCCCACTTGCCGCCGTTTGCGCTTGGCGACTGACCGATGACGGCGATCGGCTTGTCCTTGATCGCGCCGATGCCGTACGGACGCGAGATCCAGTCGATGGCGTTTTTCAGGACGGCGGGAATCGTGCCGTTGTATTCCGGCGTCACGAGGATGAGCGCGTCGGCCTGAGCGGTTGCCGCGCGAAGTGCTGCAACGGCTGGGATCGGCGAGTTCGGATCGTCGATGTCAGGGTTGTAGAAGGGCAGATCGGCAAGTCCGTCGAACACGTCGACAGCGACACCCTCCGGCGCCACGTGGGCTGCCGTTTCGGCCAGCTGACGGCTGACCGCACCATCGCGAAGGCTTCCGACGAGTGCGAGAACACGAGACTGAGTCATTGAGCTACTTCCTTAGACCGATCGAGTTGGTTCTTCATCAGGTATAGCAGTACAAACGGACCGCGGTCCACTTGCATTCCCGGCGAGTAGAATTCTTTTCGTGATCGGTCAAAATCTGCATGTTGTCGGCAACGAGCCCGGAGAACGGGCCGATGCCGCCCGTAACCGTCGACTTCTGCTCGATGCAGCCGAAGCACTCGTCGCCGAACAGGGACCCGATTGTGTGACGATGGACGCTGTCGCCAACAAAGCCGGAGTGGGCAAAGGCACAGTCTTTCGCCGCTTCGGTAGCCGCGCCGGGATGATGCGGGCACTGCTCGACCACACCGAAAGTCAACTGCAGAACGACTTCATGTTCGGCCCTCCCCCGCTCGGCCCTGGCGCCGATCCGATCGACCGTCTGATCGCGTTCGGGCGCGCACGCCTCGAACTCGTCGAGGTCGCCGGCGAAGTGCTACGCGCAGCCGACTCGTCGACCGAGCTGCGCTATATCCATCCGGCGTACCTGCTGTGTCACGCGCACGTGGCGATGCTGCTTCGACAGGCGGAGATACCCGGCAACGTCGACCTGCTTGCCGATGCGCTGCTCGCACCACTCGATGCCGGATTGTTCATGCATCAGACGAAGGCTCGCGGGATGACGATCGAACAGATCGGTGAGGCATGGGAGGACCTGGTCAGGCGCGTCACCCGCTGTTCGGGATAGTCGTGTCGACGTCGCTGACGACGAATCTGTGACAATGTCGGAAAGGCGAAGATCAGGAGAACGCACGTCTACCTCGGGAGCTCCACACGTGACGACGGCAGGCACCAGCGCATTCGACGTACTCGCCATCGGGCGATGCGGCGTCGACCTGTATCCGCTGCAGGCTGGGGTCGGGCTCGCAGATGTCACTGCATTCGGCAAGTTTCTCGGCGGGAGCGCCGCGAACGTCGCAGTTGCCGCCGCCAAACTCGGTTTGTCGACCGCACTCGTCTCCGGAGTCGGCAACGATCCGTTCGGGACTTTCGTCAGAAGAAGTCTCGGCGAACTGGGTGTCGACGCTCGCTTCGTCGGCACGGACGACAACCTGGCAACTCCGATCACCTTCTGCGAAATATTCGCGCCGGATCGATTCCCCATCTACTTCTATCGGCAGCCGAGTGCGCCCGACCTGCAGGTGCGCGCCGACGAACTCGACTACGACGCCATCGGATCAGCCGCGCTGCTCTGGTCGACCGTCACCGGACTATGCGAAGAACCAAGCCGTGCCGCGCATTTCGCAGCATGGGAGACGCGGGCACGTGCCCCGCTGACGGTTCTCGACCTGGACTACCGACCGATGTTCTGGACGTCGCCCGAAGCAGCGCGGTCCCAGATCCGGGACGCGTTGAATCACGTCACCGTTGCCGTCGGCAATCGCGAAGAGTGTGAAATCGCAGTCGGGGAAACAGATCCCGACCGCGCAGCCGATGCCTTGCTCGCCTGTGGCGTCGAACTTGCGATCGTCAAGATGGGACCCGCCGGAGTGCTCGCCAAAACGGCACACGAATCCGTCACGGTCGCACCGAACATCGTCGACGTCGTCAACGGTTTGGGCGCGGGCGACGCGTTCGGAGGCAGTTTGTGCAACGGACTGCTTGCGGGGTGGCCGTTGGAGAAGACTGTGCGATATGCGAATGCAGCAGGCGCCATCGTCGCGTCCCGTCTCGAATGTTCGACGGCGATGCCAACTTCGGCCGAAGTCGCCGCACTCGCCGAACAATCGGAGGCGGCAGGAATGGTCGGACGATGACTGAACTCGTAATTGTGGCGGACCCGACCTCCGAGCCACCTGTCCTGCTGTCGGTGACGCCCGAATCGGCGGGCTGGGCCCACACGAGTCTGTGGATCGTCTCCCTGTCCGCGGACGAAGGTATCTCGCTCGAATCCGAAGCCGACGAAATACTCGTCGTGCCACTTGCGGGTTCGGCGGCCGTGACGTGTGGGGACACTCGGTTCGAGTTGCAGGGTCGCGCTTCGGTTTTCGACGGTCCTACCGACTTCGCCTATGTCGGCAAGGATTCGGAGTTCTCGATCGACAGCGAGTTCGGCGGCCGGTTCGCACTCTGCGGTGCGCGCGCGGCGGCGCAACATCCGTTTCGCTATGTTGCCGCAGAGGCGGTAGCCGTCGAACAGCGCGGTGCCGGAAACTGCAGCCGCCAGATCCACAACTTCGCCACCGCGGACGAATTCGAAGCCGATTCGATCATCGCCTGCGAGGTCATCACCCCAGGCGGCAACTGGTCCTCGTACCCGAGTCACAAACACGACGAAAACACCGACACCGAAACCGAACTCGAAGAAATCTACTATTTCGAGATCGCACCGGGTCCCACCGGCGAACGCGGCTTCGGCTATCAGCGGATCCATGGCACACCGGCACGGCCGATCGAGTTGCTCGCGGAGGTGCATTCCGGCGACGCGGTGCTCGTTCCGCACGGCTTCCACGGTCCGTCGATCGCGGCACCCGGTCACGACATGTACTACCTCAACGTGATGGCCGGCCCAGGCGACGTGCGCGCGTGGCGGATCACCGACGACCCCGAACAGGCATGGATACGGGCTGCATGGACGGATGCGGCGATCGACCCGCGGCTGCCCTTCGGTCGGGTTCCGGATCGCCCATGACGGAGAAGACAACTCGGGCAACGGTCGGTCAAGCACTCGTCCGATTCCTGACCTGTCAGTACACCGAACGCGATGGAGTCACCCAGCGTCTGTTTCCCGCGTGCCTCGGGATCTTCGGGCACGGCAACGTCGCGGGCATCGGTCAGGCACTGCTGGAATCCGAGTCGAACGATCCGAGCGCGCTCCCCTACATCCTCGGTCGCAACGAGCAGGGCATGGTGCACACCGCTGTCGGTTACGCCCGCGCGGCGGACCGGCTCCAAACCTTGCCGGTCACAACGAGTGTGGGTCCGGGTGCGACGAACATGGTCACCGGAGCCGCGTTGGCGACGATCAACAGAATCCCGGTGCTGTTGCTGCCTTCCGACACTTTCGCAACGCGGGTGGCGACCCCGGTGCTGCAGGAACTCGAGCTGCCGGACAGCGGCGACGTGACGGTCAACGATGCATTCCGGCCGGTGTCACGGTATTTCGACCGAGTGTGGCGTCCCGAACAGCTTCCGGGAGCGCTGCTCGGCGCGATGCGAGTGCTCACCGATCCAGCCGATACCGGTGCGGTCGTTGTCGCGCTGCCGGAAGACGTCCAAGCACAGGCACACGATTGGCCGGAAGCCCTTTTCGTCGAACGGGTTTGGCACATCGGTCGCCCACGACCGGATCACGAGGCTACGCAACGCGCGATCCAGGTGATTCGGGCAGCGCGTGCGCCGATGATCATCGCCGGTGGTGGCGTGATCTATTCGCGGGCTACCGATTCGCTGGCGCGCTTCGCACAGCAGACCGGCGTTCCGGTAGCGCACACGCAGGCAGGTACCGGCGCGCTTCGCCACGATCACCCGCAGTCGGTCGGCGCGATCGGTGCGACTGGTACGACCGCTGCAAACGCGATTGCCGCCGACGCCGACGTGATCATCGGAATCGGTACGCGCTACAGCGATTTCACCTCTGCCTCCAACTCTGCGTTCGCGAATCCGGACGTGCGATTCGTCAACATCAACATCGCGAATCTCGACGCAGTGAAAAACAGTGCCGTGAGCGTGCAGGCCGATGCACGCACGACACTCGACGAACTGATCATGGAACTCGCCGACTACGAGGTGCCTGCCGAGCACCGCGAACGCACGAGAGTCCTCGCCTCCTCGTGGCGTGCGACCGTCGTAACCGCCTGTGCCCCTTCGGCTGATGCGATCACCCAGACCCAGGTCATCGGTATCGTCAACACCGTGTCGGCACCGCGCGACGTCGTCGTGTGTGCCGCGGGCTCCATGCCCGGCGATCTGCACAAGTTGTGGCAGGCGCGTGACCCGAAGGGCTATCACGTCGAATACGGCTACTCCTGCATGGGATACGAGATTGCGGGCGGACTCGGCGTCGCCCTCGCGAGTCCGGATCGCACCGTGTTCGTCCTGGTCGGGGACGGGTCGTTCTTGATGATGGCAGGCGAGTTGATCACTGCAATTCAGGAACGCGTCCGGCTGATCGTCGTCGTCGTCGACAACCGTGGCTTCGCGTCGATCGGCGGTCTGTCGGAATCCATCGGTTCGCAGCGGTTCGGCACCGAGTACCGCTATCGCTCGGCCGACGGCCGGTTGGGTGGCGATCCGTTGCCCGTCGATCTCGCCGCCAACGCGGCAAGCCTCGGTGCGTATGTGCGCAAGGCCTCGACGTGCGCCGAGTTCGCCATCGCCCTTCGCGAGGCGATGGAACGCACAACGGTCAGCGTCGTCGTCGTCGAGACCGACCCTGCCGATAGGTCACCCAGTAGCGAATCCTGGTGGGATGTACCGGTTGCCGAGGTATCGGCGCTGCCCTCGACGCAAGAGGCCCGCGCACGGTACGAATCCTCGCGAGCAGCGCAGCGGACCTACTTCCGGCCGGCGGAATCGGAACCCGAACCATGAGTGTGATCCGTGTCGGGTCGGCACCGGACTCGTGGGGTGTCTGGTTTGCAAACGATGCACGGCAACTGCCTTACGACCGTTTTCTCGACGAAGTTGCCGAGGCCGGCTATCGGTGGATCGAGTTGGGGCCCTTCGGCTATCTACCGATCGACCCCGAGCAACTGCGGGACGAACTCGACTCACGCGGGCTGACCCTTTCGGCAGGAACGGTTTTCGAGCAACTGCACCGACCCGGATCCTGGGATGCCGTGTGGCGTCAGGTGAGTCGGGTTGCGGAGCTCACCGCGGCTGCGGGGGGCAAACATGTTGTCGTCATTCCCGAGATGTGGCGCGACTCGGCGACCGGCGCAGATCTCGAGTGCCGCGACCTGTCGGCCGAGCAGTGGCACGCGAAAACGTCCGGCGTCGACCGCCTCGCCAAGGCGATGTACGAGAGCTACGGCGTTGCCTTGCAATATCATCCGCACGCAGACAGTCATGTCGGTGCACCTGCCGAGGTCTATCGGCTGCTCGAATCCACCGACCCCGACTTTGTGCATCTTTGCCTCGACACCGGCCACATCAGCTACTGCGGTGGGGACAATCTCGAGATCATCGGCAAGTACCCGGATCGCATCGGCTACCTCCATCTCAAGCAGGTGGACCCAGCCATCTCGACCGCGGTGACGACGGACGACGTGCCTTTCGGCGATGCGGTCCGGCGCGGAGTGATGACAGAACCGCCCACCGGCATTCCCGACCTGCCACCGATTCTCGCTGCGATCGCTCACCTCGACGTCGACGTCTTCGCGATCGTCGAACAGGACATGTATCCGTGCGAGCCGGACCGGCCTTTGCCGATTGCGCAGCGAACACGGAAGTTTTTGTCGGGGTGCGGGATACCCGCGCTGCACTTCACACCGGAGGATGTGCGATGACCGGGCGCGACGAGTTACGTGTTGCGGTAGTCGGCGTCGGGGTGATGGGCGCCGATCATGTCCGGCGGATCGTCGAACGCGTCCGCGGCGCGCGCTGCACGGTCGTCAGCGACGTACTCCCCGATCGCGCCGCGGCTGTCTCGGCGTTTGCGCCCGGTTCCCGCGCCGTCGCCGATCCGTACGACGCGATCGCGGCCGACGACGTGGACGCGGTTGTCCTTGCGTCTCCGGCAACGATGCACGAGAAGCAGGTCCTCGCTTGCCTCGCCGCACGCAAACCGGTTCTGTGCGAGAAGCCGTTGACGACCGAAGCCGAGACTGCCCTCGACATCGTCCGTCGCGAAATCGAATCGGGCGTCGAGCTCGTCCAGGTCGGGTTCATGCGCCGCTACGACACCGAGTACCTCGCGCTCCGCGACGCGATCGCGAGCGGCAAGCTCGGCACCCCTCTCGTTGCGCATTGTGTGCACCGAAATCCCTCTGTACCAGACTATTTCGATAGCTCGATGGTCATCAAAGACTGCCTCGTGCACGAAATCGATGCCACGCGGTATCTCCTCGGCGAGGAAATCCGGTCTGTTCAGGTGCTGAGGCCCACACCCAATTCGCAGGCGCGACGCGGACTGCAGGACCCTCAGCTGGTGATCATGGAGACCACATCCGGCAGGCTCGTCGATGTGGAACTCTTTGTCACGAGTGGCATCGGGTACGAGGTTCGTATGGAGGTCGTCGGCGAAAGCGGCAGTGCAACTTTGGGTTTCGGTCGAAAGAGTCCCGGCTTCATCGACCATTTCGCCGCTGCGTACGACGCCGAGGTGCAGAGTTGGGTCGACGCCGTACACGCGGGACCGGCGACCGGCTCGTTCGTCGACGGCCCGGGCGCCTGGGACGGCTACGCGGCCGCGGCCGTCTGTGCGGCAGGATTGCTGTCGCTGCAGACGGGCAACCGAGTGAGCGTCGAGCTAGAGCAGCCGTAGCACCTCCCTTGCGGCACTGTGCAATTGCCGACCGTAGCCGGGTCCGTAGCCTGCGGCGTGGACCGCGAGCGGATGCAGCTGGTGCAGCGGCACCCGCTCCTGCCACCCCGGCCGCAGCGGATGCACGTCGCAGTAACCTGCGATGACGTCGGGCAGGAATGGGCAGCCGAACAACGCGAGCATCGCAAGGTCCGTCTCGCGGTGGCCACCATGGGCTGCCGGATCGATCAGCACCGCTCCGCGGGGCGTCCATACGACATTGCCGTTCCACAGGTCGCCGTGGATCCGTGCGGGCGCGGCATCGTCGTCGAATGTGCCGTCGGCTACAGCGCCGCAGGCACGTTCGATATCGCCGAGTTGCTCGGTCGACACACTGCCTGCGTCGACAGCGATTCGAACGAACCCGACCACCCGTTCGGCGGCGTAGAACTCACCCCACCGGCTGTGTTGTGTACTGCTCATCGGGCGTCTACCGATGAAGATCTGCCCGGCGAATCCGTCCGGCGGACAACCGAAACCACCGTCGACACCGGCGTCGTGCATCGTTGCGAGAGCCCTCCCGAGGACGCGCGCGGCGGCGGGGTCGGCCCGACCGGACATCAGCCGTTCGAGGTCGATGTGGTCCTGCGCGACATCGATCACATCGACCACCGGAGCGCCCGCCGCGCCTAACCAGCGCAACCCTGCGGCCTCCGCCGCAAAGAAGTCGGGGTGCGCGTCGGGGTTTCGTTTGGTGAACAACGCGCTCGACCTCACCACCTGGTGCTCCCCTGTTCGTAGCTACAGTGCCTACATGGCGAATCTACGCGAGCAGATCATTGCCGAGTTGGGCGTCGCGCCCATCATCGACGCAAGAGCCGAGGTCAGGCGTCGAGTGGAGTTCTTGAAGGACTACCTGCGCTCCACCTCCGCACGGGGGTTTGTGCTCGGGATCAGCGGCGGGCAGGACAGCGCGCTCACCGGCAGACTCTGCCAACTCGCTGCGGAAGAACTGCGCAGCGAAGGACACGAGGCAACCTTTGTCGCCGTCCGGTTGCCGTACGGAATACAGGCCGACGAGGACGACGCTCAGATCGCGCTTCGGTTCATCTCACCCGACCGCTGCGTCGTCGTCGACATCAAGCCGGGTGCCGACGCGGCCGGTGCTGCCGCAGCGGCAGGGCTGGGTGTGGACAGGTTGCGAGACTTCGTCCGCGGCAACGTCAAAGCGCGCAAACGGATGATCGTCCAGTACGCGATCGCAGGAGAACTCGGGCACCTGGTGGTCGGCACCGATCATGCGGCAGAAGCGGTGACAGGATTCTTCACCAAGTTCGGCGACGGCGGGGTCGACGTGACACCACTCACCGGGCTCACCAAACGCCAGGGCGCGGCGCTGCTTGCCGAGCTCGGTGCGCCACCGAGCACGTGGGCGAAGGTGCCGACGGCCGACCTCGAAGACGACCGCCCTGCGCTGCCCGACGAGGTAGCTCTCGGGGTGACCTACGCGCAGATCGACGACTACCTCGAAGGCAAGGACGTTGCGGCCGAGGTCGCCGCGAAACTGGAGTCGACTTTCCTTGCCACGCGCCACAAAAGGACGGTTCCGGTCACGCCGACGGACGTTTGGTGGCGCTAGGCGGCTACGCCGCTCGTGCGTCTTTTCGGTGGTCGGGCCCGCCGAAAAGACGCACGAGCCGCGTGCGGCCTATGTGTACAGCTCCGGCTCGAAATTCCTTGTCCGATACCAATATTCGAAGGTGAAGCTCGGCCACAGCGTCCGATTCTTACCGAACTCATCCAGATACCAGCTCTCGCAGCCGCCCGCCGACCACACCGCTCCGTCCAGCTTCTGCTGCAGACCGTCGTTGAATTCGCGCTGCACCTCGGCCTTGACGTCGAGCGAATCGAGTCCGTCGTCGCCCAACATCTGTACAGCCTGCAGCGCGTAGTTCACCTGCGACTCGATCATGAAGATGATCGACGTGTGGCCGAGTCCCGTGTTCGGTCCGAGCAGCATAAAGAAGTTGGGGAAACCCGCAACGGACACACCGAGATACGCCTCCATGCCACTCCCCTCCTTCCACGAGTCACGAATCTCGACGCCACCCTTGCCGACGACCTGCATCGGACCGATCGGGTCGGAGACGTGAAACCCTGTGCCGTAGACGATGGCGTCGACCTGCCGCTCGACGCGGTCGTCGGTGGTGATGCCGTGCGGACCGATCTCGGCGATCGATTCGGTGACGACCTCGACGTTGTCTCGGTTGAGGGCCGGGTAGTACTCGTCCGACATCAGAATTCGCTTGCAGCCGAGCGTGTAGTCGGGAGTCACCTTCGCGCGAAGCTCGGGGTCGTCGATCGAATTGTCGATGTGCCGTCGCGCATAGATCTCGGCGACTTTCATCGCTCGCGGGTCCACCGCGAGGCCGAGCACGCGGCTTTCCATCCACACGTAGATGCCGCTCCGCGCAACTCTTTGCGCCAGTGGAATATTGGCAAGAATTTTCTGCTCGATGTCGGTCATCTCGCGGTCGGGCTTCGACATCACCCACGGCGGCGTGCGCTGGAACAGCGTCAGCTTCTCCACAAGCGGCGCGATCTTCGGCACGAATTGGATTGCCGAAGCACCGGTTCCGACCACGGCGACGGTCTTGCCGCCGAAGTCGAAATCGTGATCCCAACGGGCGGAGTGGAATGCGGTGCCTTCGAACTTTTCGATACCGTTCAACCGGGGGTAGGCGGGAATACTCAACGCGCCGACCGCAGAGATCACCACCTTCGCCGTAGTGACCTGGCCGTCGCGTGTTGTGATGCGCCAATACCGGCGATCGTCGTCCCATTCCAGGCGGACCACTTCGCTACCGAGTCGCAGATGTGGTGTCAATTCGTACTTTTCGACGCAATGGCGTTGATACGCCCAGATTTCCGCCTGGGGAGCGAACATCCTCGACCAGTGCGGATTGGGCTCGAACGAGAACGAGTACAGGTGTGACGGAACGTCGCACGCGCAGCCCGGATAGATGTTGTCGCGCCACGTCCCGCCGATATCGTCCGCTTTTTCGAACAGCACGAACTTGTTGATCCCGGCTTCTTTGAGTTTGATCGCCGCACAGAGTCCGGCAAAGCCAGCGCCGACGACTGCTACGCGGTGCTCGGCGTGCACGGGCGCACTCGACGTCAACTCCGGCCGCGACTGCGACGACGAAACCTGATGCGACACAGCAGCGGTCACACCGAGCTGTTCGAGAAGCAGGTCGGTGAACGCTTCGGCAGCCTCGGCGTCGAACTGCTCGAGCAGGTAACGCAACGACAGATGGATCGACCCGGCGACGGTCACGGCACCGACGCTCACACCGATCGGCAACGCGGCAGGCGGCGAGAAGTACACCGACGTCGGACCGGAGCCGTCGAAATAGGGCGCCGAAGGGACGCGGCCGAGGTTGGAGAGCACGGCCGAGTCGACGAGACGATTCCCGGTCAAGGGCAACAGTGCAGGAAGCGCCTGCTTGACGCCGACCGGTATGCGTTTGCCGATTCCCATCAGGTCGAACAGCCCTGCCGACCGCTGCGCGCGATGCACCGGCTCAGTCTGTGCTGCGATAGCCGCAGTAGCCGTGGCAAGGTCGACGCGGTCCGAGGCATCCGTCGACACCGACGCCATGGACGTGTAGTTGCCGACGCCGTCCCAGAACCAATCGCTCGGGCGGGTGTTGACCGGAACGAGCAACGAGATGCGGCCGACGGCGGACCCCCGTTCGGAGTTCCAGCGGTCGATCGTCAGCTGGAGCCCTGCAAGAAGTACGTCGTTGAGCGTGGCACGGTCCGGTCTGCCGTGCAGCAGCAGATCTGTTTGATCGGAGCCGAGTTGTCGAATGACGACGCCCGAACCCGGATGCGGCGATTCACCCTGTGTCGCAACGCGAGACGGTCCGCGGAGTCCGTCGACCAACCGCGCCGCGCTCTGCAGCGCACGACTGGTCCACTCCCGCCAATCGGTGGCGGACAATCGTTTGTCGAGTGCTCGCGCCACCTCGATCGGAACGACGTCCGAGGGATCGGTTGCCGAGCGGTACGCGCTGGCGACGGACTGGACGAAGCGGTAGGCGCCGACACTGTCGAAAGCGACGTTGCTGAACGCGAACAGCACCGTGTCGCCGACGCGACCGTGCGCAAGCACGACGCGAAAGCCCGGCGCAAGGCTCAGCGGTATGGGCGCACTTGCCAGGTTGGCTCGAATTTCGGCAAGCCGATCGGGGTCAGGACAGTCGACGGCGTTGAGCGGGTCAAGGTCGAAGCTGTCCGGCACCAGCCACCGGTAGGACCGGTCGAGTCGGCTCCAATCCTGCAATCGCGCCCGCGCGAGAGGGTGTCGAGCGGCGGCGGTACGGATGGCGCGATCGAGTCGACTCAGGTCGAGCGAGCCGGTGGCGCCGACCTCGATGAGCAAGTTCCATGGACTCGACGCCTGTTCGAGGTGAAAGACAGCTTCTTCGAATTCTCTGAACCGAAATGTCTGCGTTGACATAGGTTTCCCATCGATCCGGTACCCGGATCTCGGACCTTACGCCGCTGCAACGGAGTCCTCGGCGGGATTGACTCAGCCTCCGGCAAAAGGCGGAAGAACGTCGACGCGATCGCCGAGAACGGTGCTGTCGTCGCGGGTCAACTCGTCACCGACCAGATACGCGGAGACCGTGAGCATCCGGTCCATTCCAGCGCCGTACTTCGTGATCAGGATTCGTCGGAGTTCGCCAACCGTGCCGGCGTCGAGTGTTTCCTTGGCGCAACCCGTCGCGTCGGCGATGGCGGCGAAGTAGCGGACCTCAACCACCGATCGCGCCCATGCTTCGCTCGGGTGGGGTGAACCCGTCGACGTTGATGCCGTGTCCTGCCCATTTGTTCCACATTGCGCCCCGCCACGCCATCGCGATGTCGTCGTCGGATGCGCCGTTGCGAAGCGAGTCACGCAGGTCGATCTCCTGATCGCTGAACAAGCAAGAACGCACCCTGCCGTCTGCGGTGAGCCTCGTCCGATCGCAGTCCGAGCAGAACGACCGTGTGACCGAGGCAATGATGCCGACCGTGCCAGGACCCCCGTCGACCGTCCATGCCTCGGCCGGCGACGACGGGTCGTCCCGCCCGACCTCGACAAGTTCGAAATGTTCGCCGAGGACACCGAGCAGGCGTTCCGCGGTGATCATGTTGTCGCGCGCCCATTCGTGGTCGGCGTCGAGTGGCATCTCTTCGATGAACCTCAGTTCGACGCCCGCATCATGGCACCACTGCAGTAGGTCGACGGCACCGTCGATCGTTTGCGGCATCAGCACGGCGTTGACCTTGATCGGCGTCAGCCCTGCGGCTCGCGCCGCGGTGATACCTGCAAGCACCGACTGCAGCCGGTCTCGGCGGGTGAGCTGCGCGAACTGCGCGCGATCGACCGAGTCGAGCGAGACGTTGATTCGCCCCAACCCCGCCTTTGCGAGTGCGGCGGCCCGGTGCTGCAAACCCACCGCGTTGGTCGTCATCGACAGCGGTGTGCCCGGCACGGCCTCCGCGCAGCCTGCGATGATCTCTTCCAGGTCCCGACGCATCAGCGGTTCGCCGCCGGTGAACCGCACCTCTTCGACGCCGAGCTGCCGAACGGCGATGGTGACGAGCCGGACGATCTCGGTCGCGCTGAGCAACTCGTCGGCGGGGATCGCGGGCAGACCCTCTTCCGGCATGCAATACGTGCACCGCAGCGAACACTTTTCGGTGATCGAAACCCTGAGGTCTTTGGCAACTCGGCCGAACTTGTCGAGCAGCTGCGGCACGTCAGGTCGGCCGTCGAGCGATGGCCGCGCGCCGGAGCGCACGGTGGGGATACCCACTGAAACCATCGTCATGTTCACCAGTATGCCGCTGTCGCTCCGAGCAGGAGTTCTCGAGCCTCTCCCCGTGGCGGGATCCCGCGTAGAGGAGCACCTATAACCTGATCCCATGACCCGTCGAACTGTGGCCGAATATCGTCGCCACGTCGCACAGCTGTTGAGTGCGCTCGACTCCCTTCCCGCCGAAACCGTCGAACTCGACGCTGCGCTCGGCAGGCTGCTCGCCGTCGATGTGACCGCGCCGATGGACCTGCCGCAGTTCCGGAATTCGCAGATGGACGGGTACGCCGTCGATGCAGCCTCGATCGCCGCGGTACCCGTCGAGCTGCCGGTGCTGCAGACGGTTGCTGCCGGCGACGCCGGACCCGCCGCCTTCGCGTCGGGGACAGCAGTCAAAGTCATGACCGGAGCACCGGTTCCACCGGGCGCCGATTGTGTGGTCCCCGTCGAAGACACGACCACCAGCGGTGATCGGGTCACCGTCACTCGCTCTCGTTCGGTCGGCGAGTTCGTCCGCGAGCCCGGCACCGATGTCCGAACAGGCGAACGCCTGCTCAGTGCGGGTGTACTGCTGGCACCGAGGCACGTCGCCGTGCTTGCAGCGGTCGGTGTCCGGACTGTCGAGGTGCGGCGACGACCACGTGCGGCGGTCATCACCACCGGTGCCGAATTGGTTGCTGCAGGAACAGCATTGCAGCCTGGACAGATCTACGACTCGAACGGTATCGCGCTTGCGACGAGCCTGCGGGCCAACGGTGTCGACGTCACCTCGGTGTCGAGGAGCAGCGACGACGTCGCCGAGTTCCGTGAACTTCTCACTGCTGCAATCGAAGACGCCGACGTGGTCTTCACCTCGGGTGGGGTGTCGATGGGCGACTTCGAAGTTGTCAAAGATGCGCTGACGCCTCTCGGTGGCGAATTCGGCCATGTCGCAATGCAACCGGGCGGTCCGCAGGGTTCGACTGTCGTCGACGGCGTGCCCGTGTTGAGTTTTCCCGGCAATCCGGTGAGCACCCTCGTCTCGTTCGAGGTGTTTGCTCGACCCCTGTTGCGACGCGCGGCCGGCCTCCCCGACCTCGCCGGCTACGAAGTGCGCCTTGCCGCTTCGCTTACCTCGGTACCGGACCGGCAGCAGTTTCTCCGCGGCCGCAAAGTAGATGACACAGTCGAACTCGTCTCGGGACCGGGTTCGCATCTGGTCGCCGGGATGGCGCTGGCCGACGTTCTCATCGACATTCCCGCAGAGGTGACGGTATTGGAAGCTGGTGCACACGTGCAGGTACAAGAGCTGTGAGTGAACTGTCGCACGTCGACCGCGAGGGACGCGCGCGGATGGTCGACGTCAGCGCGAAATTCGACACCGCGCGCATCGCTGTGGCTGCCGGCGAACTGCGAACGACCGCAGCCGTTGTCGCGCTCGTACGGGCCGACGACCTGCCGAAGGCCGACGTGCTCGCGACCGCCAGAATCGCCGGTATCGCAGGTGCCAAGAAGACCTCCGAGCTGATCCCACTCTGTCACCAGCTCGCGCTGTCGTCGGTGGAGGTGTCGTTCGGCTTCACCGAAACCTCGATCACGATCGAGGCGACGGCGAAGACGAAAGGGCCGACCGGCGTCGAGATGGAAGCTTTGACGGCCGTCGCGATAGCCGGTTTGACGTTGCACGACATGGTGAAAGCGGTCGACCCGGCGGCGAGCATCGACGGCGTTCGACTGTTGACCAAGGACGGCGGCAAACGCGGACACTGGGAACGAACGCCGACGCAGGCACCGGCAGAACTCGGTCCTAGGTCCGCGGTCGTGCTCGTCGCCTCGACCGGTGGAGCGAATGGCACCAGAGCCGACACAACCGGACCTCAGATCGTCGAATGGCTTACCGGACAGGGTTTTACCGCCCGTGGACCACTCGTCTACGCAGACGCGGACATCAAGACAGGTCTCGCCGATGCACTCGCGGGTGCACCCGCGGTCGTCATCAGCACAGGTGGGACCGGCGCGTCTCCGACCGACGCGACACCGGAAGCCACACTCGCGATCCTCGACCGCGAGCTTCCCGGCGTCGCCGAGGCGATTCGCGCGCGCGGAGCGGCGAAGTTCCCACATGCGTCGCTGAGTCGCGGCGTTGCCGGTTTGGCAGGCACGACGGTAGTGGTCAACCTGCCCGGCTCCCCCGGCGGCGTTCGGGACGGTCTGGCGGTGCTCGAACCGATTCTCGGGCACCTTGTCGATCAAGTCGCCGGTGGCGGCCCCCATGAGGACGGTGCACACCAATGACGGCACAACTCGCCCGAATTTCGTCGGAACCGTTGGACGCTGCGGTCGTGGACGCTGCGGTCGCCGGACCCGAACACGGCGCGGTTGTCGTCTTCACCGGGGTGGTGCGCAATCACGATGGCGGGCAAGCGGTGTCGCTGCTCGAATATCAGGCGCACCCGGACGCGGAGAAGTTCTTGAAGACCTGCTGCGACGACGTCGCTGCCTCGAGTGGCCTGCCCGTTGCCGCCATCCATCGGGTCGGGTCGTTGTCGATCGGCGACCTTGCTCTCGTTGCTGCCGTCGCTGCGCCGCATCGCGCCGAAGCCTTCGCCGCGTGCGCCGAGCTGGTCGAACGCATCAAGCACGAAGTACCGATCTGGAAGCGCCAGCACTTCGCCGATGGCGTCAGCGAGTGGGTCGGTATCTGACGAACCCCTCGCTCACCCGGAACCGACGACAGCCGTCGATTCCCACGGCGCGCGACCGACTCCGGTGATCCGGTAGTTGCCCCACGGATCCTTGTCCGCCAACGCGGCTGGCGTAGCGGGTCCGTCGCCGATGGTCAGCAGCAGCGGCGATCCGCTTGGCTTCTTGAACTCGTCGATATCGCCGACCACTCGTCCGTACCAGTGATACTTGCCGTCGAGCGGTTCCAGGTGACCGTTGAGGTGAACATCGACATGTCGCGTCCGCTCCCCCGCGGAAAGTACTGCGGCACCGCTGAATTCGGTGTCAGGTTCGCGCTCGTCGACGCTGCTCAACTCGTAGGCCCGTCGCTCGGGTGAGCGCATTCGACGCCAGTACGACACACTCGACCCAGGCCATGCGGCGCGATTGCGCCCCGTCTCGTCGAGGTACCAGCTCTCGCAGCCGCCCGAATTCCACACCGAGCCTTCGAGTTCGGCATGTACCTGTCGATTGAAATCACGTTGCATGCCTGCGCGAACCTCGATGCGAGTGGCGTCCTGAGCGTCCATCATCGCCAGACATTCGACGATGTAACGCGCCTGGGCCTCGATCACGAAAACGATCGACTGATTACCGCCACCGGAGTTGGGTCCCATCATGAGGAAGAAGTTCGGGAACCCCGCGACCGCCACACCCAGATAGGCCTCCATCCCGTCACGCCAGGCCGTCGTGATGCTCAGACCACCGCGGCCGACGATGTGCTCGTGGGTGAACCTTTCGCTGATCTCGAAGCCGGTTCCGTAGACGACGACATCGGCATCGTGGACTTCGCCGTCCACGGTCCGGATACCAGTCTCGGTGAATCCGGCTATTCCGGCGGTCACCAGGTCGACGTCGGAGCGCTGCAGCGTCGGATAGTAGTTGCTGGAGACCAGTATTCGCTTGCAGCCGATCGTGTAGTCGGGAGTGAGCACCGCACGTAGCTCGGGATCGCGGACCTGTTTGTGCAGCAGACCACGGGCAGCCGATTCGAGTCCTCTCATCAGCTTCGGATGCATGAAGCCGAGAATCAGGTATTCGTGTGCCCAGTAGATGGCGCCACGGTAGGCACGTTGAACACCTGGCACCCGGTCGAAGGCCTGCTTCTCCCGTCGCGAGATTGCGCGGTCCAGCTTCGGAAGGATCCAGTGCGGCGTGCGCTGAAAGACGTCGACATGCGCGGCGTGCTTGGCGATCTCGGGTACGAACTGGACAGCGCTTGCGCCGGTGCCG
The DNA here is from genome assembly GCF_016482825.1 of Antrihabitans stalagmiti. Lineage (GTDB taxonomy): Bacteria > Actinomycetota > Actinomycetes > Mycobacteriales > Mycobacteriaceae > Antrihabitans > Antrihabitans stalagmiti. Next base: position 96,284 of record NZ_JAEMNV010000002.1, read on the forward strand.
ATGACGGCGACCCTTTTGCCTGCCAGATCGACGGAATGGTCCCACTCGGCGGAGTGAAACGTAGGACCTGTGAACGTTTCTCGGCCGGGGAAGGTCGGGATGCTCGGCTTGTGGAGCGGGCCAGGCCCGGCGACGACGATCCGCGCTGTGTAGGAGGTTCCGCCGCGCGTCCTGACGTGCCACAGGTCCGCTGCCTCGTCGAAATCGTAGGCGATCACCTCGGAACCAAATCGAATATGGTGCGCCAGATCGTATTCCGCGACGACGCGCTCGATGTAGTCGAGAATCTCGGGCTGCCGAGCGTACATCCGCGTCCACTTGCGATTCGGCGCGAACGAGAACGAATACATCAGGGACATGACGTCGCAACCACAGCCCGGGTAGGTGTTCTCTCGCCACGTTCCGCCGACGCGGTCGGCCTTCTCCAGCACGACGAAGTTGTGCCGACCCGACTCCTTCAGCTTGATAGCCATACAGAGGCCGGCGAACCCGGTCCCGACGATCAGGACGTCGTGAAAGCGTTCACTCACAGGAACCGGCCGCGTCGCCACAATGCGCGCGCAGGCGCCAACATCAAGCCGTTCTCGGCGAGAAATGCTGCGAGGCTTTCGAATCCACGTTTCTGGACGTCCTGGAAGTGCGGATTGGACCGCGCTTGACGCCGCGCCTCAACCGGATCGAGTCCAGCACGCTTGTACATCACGGGATTGGTGAACAGGCGTTGGAAGAGCGGTCCACCGACGCCGTTGATCGAACCGACCCACAGCCGCTCGATCGGATGGGTCTCCGCGGCACGACGCCGGACACCTTCGCGAGCAAACCGGATGTGCCTGGATTCCTCGGTGACGTGAATTTGCATGAGCCGCTTGATCATCGGCTGCAGTTCGGGGTCGTCGAGGACACGCCGCTGCGTCGCATCGAAGATTTCCTCACCGATCAGCGCAGCGACCCACAACATCGTGCCACGGAAGAACTTGGGCAGAATATTGACGACGACACTCTGATACCAGTGCAACTGGTACGGCTTTGCACCCATCTGTTCGATGGCTCGCCCGAACATGGTCATGTGTCGACATTCGTCGCCCATCTCGGTCAGCATGTACCGCGAGTGCAGCGAACTCGGGTCGTTGTGCAGCAGCGACCTCAACAGTGCCTGGTTGAGAATGTTCTCGAACCAGATGCCGACGCTGAGAATGTTCGCGGCCTCCTGGCGGGACAGCTCGATACGCTGCGCTTCGCTCATCGTCTCCCACATCGGCGTCCGATATAGCGAAAGCACGGTGGGCGGAAGAAAGTACTTTCCCTCGTGAAGTGGTGCGTCCCAATCGATATCGACGGCCGGCGCGTAGGAATGCTTGATCGACCCTTTGAGGAGCCTGCTCGCTACGGTCTCTTTGTCGACAGCTCGCGTCATCGTCGCACCCTCGTGTTCGTCGTTGAACCAGCTCGCGCAGATTGTTTTCGTTGGTCCCTAAAACGTAAACCTGCCGAGTCTGTCGGTCAAGGAATACCTGTGACAATCGTTAACATTGGCCACACCAGAAGCGGGTGCATTTACAATCACGCCAGTGACCTCGGCCAACTCGGTAGATCCCGCGAGCATCAGGGAGCGAATCCTCGATGCCGCCGAACTGTGCCTTGTCGAAAACGGTTACAACACACGCCTGCACGCCGTCATCGCGCAGCGCGCAGGGTTCTCGCGTCCGACTCTGTACAAGTACTTCGGCGACCAGGCCGCAATCGTCGACGCACTGTTCCAGCGCGAACTGACCAAGTACCTAGCTGTTCTCGACCCGATCCTCCGCGGCCGCGAGAAGCTGCTCGAAGTCGGATTCGTCGACGCGATCGTCTACACGGTCATCTACGCGCGCGATCACGAACTACTGCAGAAGGGGCTGCGCGACAGTCCGGAGATCGTCCTGCCCTGGTTCACAACCAGGTCGAAGCCGATCGTCGAGGTTGCAACCGGCGCTCTCACACCACATTTCGAGCGGTTGTTCACCCCGGAGCAACTGGCGAAGATGAGCCCGCGCGCGATCTCCGAGTGGGCCTTCCGCATCATCGCCTCGCTCATCACCACGGACGGGATCGTCGACACCGCCGACGAACAAGCACTGCGATCGTTCGTGAAGTCACTGCTGTCGATCGCGTTTCTGCCCCCGCCGGATCAACACCGCGACGACCGCTAACGCTCCAGGTATCGGTGAATGCCGAGCATCGCCTGCTGCTCGAGCACCGTGCCGGTGTGCACCGCGGCGTCGAGTCGTCCGCGGATCGCCTCCACATCGAGCTTCGTGCCTATGACCACCAACTGCGTCTCCCGTAGGTCACTCGCGACCCAGCGCGTCGCACGGATACGCAGATGACGGCCCACGTTGTGCACGACGAACTTTCGCTTCTCGCCGGCGACGGCAAACCTGGCGAAACCCTTCACCCGGAACACTCCGACCGGTAGGTCCTCCAGGAACTCGAGCAGCCTGACCGGATGCAGCGGCGTCGGCGTTACGAAGCTCACGCTGTCGTAATCGTCGTGCAGGTGCCGGTGGGTTCGCGGTTCGCCTGGCTCGTGGTGATGGTCCTCGATCAGTAGCTGGTCGAGGGACAGCTGTCCCGTCGCAGGCACCGTCTTCGGGTCGAACAGCAGCCGCGGATCGATCCGCGCCTCGGCGGTTGCGAGCACGGGAACCTGCTCGACGATGCCGCGAACCGTCGCGACCGTCGCCGAAAGCTGTTCTGCAGCAACCCTGTCCGCCTTGTTGACGAGGACGAGGTCGGCGAGCCGCAGGTGCTGATCGATTTCGGGATGCCGCTCGCGTGTCTCGGCGAACTCGGCCGCGTCCACAACTTCGATCAGTCCCCCGTAGGCGATATGCGGATTGGCACTGCCGAGAACCAACCTGATCAGACTCTTCGGCTCAGCGAGTCCACTTGCCTCGACGACGATGACGTCGATCTCGGATCGGGGGTGCGCAAGCCGGGCGAACAGGTCGTCCATCTCGCTGACGTCGACAGCGCAGCAGAGGCAGCCGTTGCCGAGGGACACCATCGAGTCGACCTGGCCGGCGACAAGCATCGAGTCGATGTTGATACTGCCGAAGTCGTTCACGACGACACCGATGCGAGCACCACCGCTGTTGTGCAGCAGATGATTGAGCAGCGTCGTCTTACCCGACCCGAGGTAGCCCGCGACGATCACGACGGGAATCGGGTTCTTCACGACGACCACCCTAGCGCCGGGGTTGCGACGTTCGGCGCGGCGTAGCCTGCAGTCGTGGAACCGACGCTGACAGAGTGGATCGCCGCAGGCAACAGGATGCAGGTCGGAGAGCACACGCTCTTCGTGCGTCAGGACGGGCCGTCGGACGGTCGGCCCGTGACGTTGCTGCACGGCTTCCCGACCTCCTCGCACGACTGGTCGCTGGCCCTACCCGCCCTCGTCGAAGCTGGTTGCCGGGTAACCACTCTCGACTTTCTCGGGTTCGGCGCGAGCGACAAGCCACATCCACACGACTACCTCCTGACCGAGCAGGCGACGCTCGTCGAGGGGGTGTGGGCGGCACTGAACATCAGCGAAACCGACTTGGTCGCACACGACTACGGTGTGAGCGTTGCGCAGGAACTGCTTGCGCGGCGCTCCGATCGGATCACGTCCATGGCCTGGCTGAACGGAGGTCTGTACCCGGACCTGCACCGTCCCATCAGGATTCAGAAGTTGATCCACGGTCCGATCGGCGGGTTGCTGTCCCGCGCCGCCAGCGAACGTACTTTCTCGGCATCGCTGAGGAAGGTTTTCGGCAGGCCCGTGGCCGACGATGTCCTGCACGAGATGTGGGTGTCGACCTCGAGCAACCGCGGCAAACGAGTCCAGCACGCGTTGTTGCAGTACATCGACGAACGCAAAGTCAATGCGAAACGTTGGCAGCAGGCGTTGGAGTCCTACGCCGGCTCGACACTGTTCGTCTGGGGTACGGCCGATCCCGTCAGCGGAGGCCACGTGCTGCCACGGCTACGCGAGCGGCTACCCGACGCGGAGTTCGTGGTGCTCGACGCCGCGCCACCGACCGGTCACTATCCTCAGGTGGAGAATCCTGACGCAGTCGGTGCCGCGCTGTCGGCGTTTCTGCGACGGGGCGAGCTTCCGAAACAGGCGGACTAGCGAGTTCCCTGAAAGGCACCGAGCCCGAGGCCGAGTAGCTGACTCGCCAAATTCGAGACCAGGCCGAACATCTCGTCGTCGACCATCGACTCGGCGCTACCTACACCGAGTGCATTGAGCAGCGGGCGCACGATCTCCATGATCGTTGCTGGCACGGAGTCACCGGAGCTTCCGGTCCCCGACTTGTCCGCCTTCGGCGTACTGGCTTTCGGTGTCGTCTTGGCTTTCGGTGTCTTGGGGGTCTCGGTGTCCGACGATTCGTCCGAGAACTCGTCGGACTCCGACGAACTCGGTGCTGTGGACTTCGGCGGTGTGCCACGGGCCGGGGTCGTGATATCGGGGCTGCCGTCGAGCAGGTAGGTCACGATTCCGGTGGTGATGGCGATGGCATGCTTGAGTTGGCCGTCGCCGTTCTCCAGCAGCGCGGCGTCCTCTGCGTTCGCGCCGTTGCCCATCTCGACGAAGACGAGTGGAACGGTGGTGAGCGCGGGACCTGCAACGTCGCTTCGCGTTTGCAGTCCATCGTCCACACCGGCGTAGTTGGCCGGGCTGAAGCCTGCCTTCACGTATGCGTCACGCACGTCCTTCGACGCTGCGAGACCGCCTTCGGACTGCGCCTTGTCCGCGGCAGCACTCGGTATCGGTAACTGCGGGATGATGAGGTGGAAGCCGTGATCCTCGGCGGGTGCGCCGTCGGCGTGAATGCTGACCGCGACGTCTGCGCCCGATTTGCTTGCCGCCGCGGCGCGCTCGTCGACGCAGCCGCCCCAGCCGGTGTCGTCGTTGCGACTGAGCACAACACTGGCGCCGAGGCTTTCCAGCGATGTCTTGATCAGCTGCGAGACGTTCCAGGCAATGGTGTGCTCGGGGACGCCGTTCATACTCGTCATCCCGGTGGTCTGGCAATCCTTCGTGCCACCGCGTCCGTCGTCGACCTGACGGGACAGGTTTTCGGAATGTCCGGTGCCCTGATGACCAGGATCGAGGAAGACCGTGCGCCCCGCGAGCTTCGTGCTCATGTCGGCAGGCGCGGCTGGTTCCGTCGTTTCGGTCGGTGTTGTCGGCGCAGGCTTCGTCGGTGCGGCATGCGCGGTAGCGGGCAACGCCAACGTCGATGCGACAGCGAGGCAAAGCCCGGCTTTCATAAGGCTTTTCTTCATTCGGATCGGCACGCCAATATCGCCGTGCCGCCTCCTTCCCCACTAGTTGACATCAATCCCGTTAGCCACTGTCGCAACATTGGCCTCAACTGACAAGGCTGCGAGCAGGCCGTTACGGAACTGTTGTTCGGGGAAGGAGGCGTGTCGAGGCCACCTTCGGCGCTTCGATCAGGTAACGCCGGACTTTCCGAAGAGCTAGGTCTTCACAATCGAGTCACCCTGCACCGCGATGCCGATACCCGGCAGCGGCGACGGCGCCGGACCACCCGCGACCGTGCCGTCGAGGTTGAACGAACTCGCGTGACACGGGCAGATGATCGTGCCATCGGAGATCTCGTTGACAAGACATCCCTGGTGCGTGCACGTCGAGGAGAACCCGCGGAAATCCCCCGCAGTCGGTTGCGTGACGACGATGTCGCCGAGAATCTTGCCTGAGCCGACCGGAATGTCGGACGTCTTGGCGATGGCATCGACGGGCGCTGCACCGTTCGCAGGCGCAGGCACCACCGGCGCGGGTGTTGCTGCAGATCCGGCAGGCGCCGAGTCCTTGCCGTAGGTGGTGCACGCCGCCAATGCCGTGGCCGCTGCCGCAATTCCCGCGCCTGCGACAACTGTCCGGCGAGTGAGCTGAGGGTCGTCGAGTTGCATGTCGTAACTCCGTAATCGTGGTCGTGGTTGTCAGCTGCGCCGAGGGCTGTCGACGCAGCTGCACTGTCTTTTCACGTGGCAGCAGAGCTTCGGGTTCACTACATCAGAACGTGATGCCTTTTTCTTGGAAGAACCACAGCGACGACGTAAGCCACAACCCGATAAGTCCGGCGAACACCACCCCACCGAACACTGGAATGACCCAGCCCGGCAACCCCTGCTTGGTCAGCAGCAGCATCTTTGCGGTGAATACGCCGTAGAAGAAGCAACCGAGCAACGAGTGCACCAACACCCGCGTCGTCGTGTCCTCGAAACCGAGTGCGTACAGACAGTGGACCGCGACAGGAACGGTTGCAAGCACGGCGAGTCGACCCGACCAGACGTGCACGACACCGATCCACTGCGGCGATCCGATTGCCGGAATCTTGCCGTATATCGCTGCCGCAGAGAACAACTGGAGCACGGCCAGCGCGGCGGCGACCGTGCCGAGCCACGACTTCACGGCAAGAGGACCCGAAAATCCAGCGACGTTGATCGAAAAGAACTGTGGGTTGTGGACCTTCGAGTACACCCCGAGCGCCACGGTTACCAACGCTCCGATCAGCAACGGCACCAGGATCGCACCCGCGGACGGTCCGCGGGACGTGCGCTGGACAACGGTGATGTCGTCAGAAGACATCGACGTCACCGCCGCTCACCTGAACGGCCGTCACAGTCTCGCCGTCGACGACGGCGGTCCCGTTCGGGCTCAACGCCGGGGCCGGGGACGTCACCCCGCCGGGTCCGCGTTGGACGCCGGTCACCGTGCCGTCCGCTGCCACGATCCAGCTCTGTCGCGACCCGTCGACGGTATTCACGTAGATGCCGGCGGGCGGTGCCACCGGCGCGGCGACGTACGGCCAACTCTTGTCACCGATGAACAATGTGCCTGCCAGGTCGGGTCCGTCCAGACGGCCGTCGAGGCGAGACGTGTTGTCTGCGTTCGCAAGTGACAGCTCGCCACCGACGGCGCTACCTTTCAGCCAGGTCTCGATCGTGTTGCCGTCGCAGGCATACGCGATCGCTTTGTCACCCTCGATCGTGATCGACAGCGTGATCACCCCGGTCGCGGTCGCGATCTCGTTGTCGACGTAGTCCTGCTTCGCCGGAAACGGCGCGGCCGCCGCCGGAGCGTCGCCGGCCGTCGGCGCGGGTCCTGCCGACTCCGCGACAGCCGGTTGCGACTGTGCTGCGGGCGCCGGCTTGTTCGGTTCTTCCTGCTTCGAGATGTTGGTTATCAGTAATGCCATGCCCAGGACGGCTGCGGCCGCCAGGGTCAGCAAAGGGCCTCGGCGTTTCATGGTGAATCCTCTGTTGGAAGTCGACCGTCGGATGGGCTGTCCGTCACGGTTTCGGTTCAATTTTCGCCCCGCCAGGGGCCTTCGTACATCGGTACCGACTGCCTATTTCTCAGCCGAATCGCCGAAGGCCACGCTGGACCGCACGCGAAGGCGCTTAAGCAGCGTCGATGACGGCAAGCTGTCCGCGCAGAGTGCGCAACCCGTAGTGCACTCGACTCTTCAAAGTGCCGACCGGGACACCGAGTTCGGTGGCAACGTCCTGGTACGGCCGATCGGCGACGACGACGAGTGCGACAGCTTCACGCTGCGATGCGGGCAGTCGGTCGAGCAATTCCTCGACGTACCAGGATTCGGCGAGTGCGTTCGTGAAGTCGGCGATCTTGTGGGTGTGGCTCATCATGTCGTCGATCTCGTCCCAGTGCGTGTCGCCGGGCCGAATCGCGCGGCTTCGCGCAATGTCGATGACGAGGTTGCGTTGAATCGCGAGCAACCAGGCCCGCACCGACCCCGCCCGGTCGTCGAACGTCCGGCACGCTTTCCACGCCCGCAGGAAGGTCTCCTGCACCGCCTGTTCTGCCAGACCCGAATCGCCGAGGCTGTTGGTTGCCCGCCACTGCAGCAGTCCGCGGTCGGCAGCCATGATGGCAGCCATTCCCTCGTCCGTGCACAGCCGAGCGCAATGGGGGGCGCAACGCTCGGTGTCCGCAACCAGGCGGAGGCGAGCGGAAGATCCTGTCGCAGTAGTCATGTGAATTAGATTGCGGGATGTGACCCCCGCACCACATCGGCGAACACTACCTACTTGTGGCACGAGGTAGGCATAGGTATCACGGATACGGAAAATGCACCCTAGGGTGGGTAAACGTTCGATCGATCGGCCGCTATGCGGGCCAGAAGGAGCGGACACCACACGCTCGCTGCAGGGTAATACGGACGCAGCGCCCCTTCGGTTCGCACCGGGCGGCTACGCCGCTCGTGAGTCTTTTCGGTGGTCAGGCCCTCCGGAAGGACTCACGAGCGCGGAGCGCCTATGCGCAGTTCCCCGGCGTCAATTCGGATACGTGCTTCGAGAGCCACTGGCCGATCTCGGTCAGAATGTCGGTGCCGTCCTCGAAAGTCCCGGATTTCGGCGACGCCGCCATCGAGATCGCGATCTGTCCGGTCGGCGTTGTGATCAACCCCAACTGCCGGACCAGGTAGCCGCCGTCGACAGCGCCCGGACCCCAGCCGCCCTTGTATTTCGCTCCTTCGACGGCCCCGAGCCCCCACTGCTGATCCGCTGCTATCGAACCCATCAGGTCGACGACGGGTGCTGCCAGCGGGAGGCACGGCAGGTCGGCTGTGAACCGAACCTGTTCTGCGAGTGACCATTCGGTTTGCCCGAAGGCCGAGTATTCCGGTCGAATCTTACGTTGCTGGACGGTCGTGATCTCGTCACCGGTTTCCACCAAGACCGCCTGAACGGCCGGCCCTGCCTGAGCGGGTGTGCCTAGCTGTTCCCAAAGCTGTTCTGCTGCAGCATTGTCGGATTGCGTTATCGCTGGGGTGGCGTATTTCGATGCACCCGAGCCGACCTGCCTGAATGCTGCAATCGCCAAAGGCACCTTGATGGTCGACCACGCTGGACCACTTGTCCACTCGCCCAACATGATCGGATTGCCGCCCGCCCCAACTGGAGCGATTGCGACACCGACCGTACCCGCGAGCGTCGCTTGCAATTCCTCGAAGCTGGCTTGGAGCTGCGGTAACCCCGGTGCTGCTGTCGATGCCGTCGGCGGAGCTGTCGCCGACCCCGATCCGGTCGGGGATCGATCGCTCGAGACCGTCGGCGGTTGCGCAGCGGGAGTGCCGTCGGTAGCCCGCTCGGGTGACTGGCAACCGGTGCCGAGTGCGAGCAGAACCGTGACGGCAGCGATGCCGGACGACCACCGTCGCCGCCGCTCAGTAGACATAGACCACCGCGTTGTCCCCTCCTGTGCAGGTAACGAGTGGACCACTCGCCGTGCAGTCCATCGTGTAGGCCTGCTGTGTCACCGGACTGATGGCGACCACCGGTCGCGACTCCCCTGGCGGCCCGCTACCCGCATAGGCGACACGAACTTCTTCCGCGAACGGGCACGACGTGATGAGCGTGCCCTTCGCCGATGTGGTGTACGCCGATGTTTCCGGGTAGAGCTGATCGCACGGCTGCGCCCCCGAGGGCAGCGAGACCTGTTCCGCGGTCGTCGGTGTCGGGTTCGTCGATTCGCCCGGGGATTCCGACGTCGTGACGCCGTCCCGCGCGTTCGTCGACCCGTCGTCCGACCTCGTCAGGTAGATCCAGCCGAAGGTCACGCCGAGTACGAGCAGGACGACAAGCAACGCCCCAACTGCGATTCGCGACCCGGACGACTTCGTGGGAGGCGCATACGGCTGACCGTTCGGCTGCTGCCAGTTCGGTGGCGGGGGCAACGGTGGTGGCACATTCCGCGGACCGCCTGGCGGCATCTGCTGCGGAGGTTGATTGCGTTCACCGAACACAGGCGCGTTCGGCACCGTCGGCGGAGCGGGTATGTAGACACCGTCCGGGCCGGTACCGATCAACGCTTGCTGCGCCGCACGAGCGAAGTCGCCCGCTGACTCGAATCGGTCCGCCGGATTCTTGGCCAGGCCTCGCACAACGACAGCATCGAGACCCGGCGTGATGCCGGCCTGGTGCGTTCCGGGTCGCGACGGCGGCGCGTTCACATGCGACATGATCAGCACGCTCACGCTTGTCGTCGGATACGGCGGCGCGCCGGTCAGGCATTCGTGCAGCACACACGCCAGCGAATAGATGTCGGCTCGTTTGGTGACGCCGCCCGAGTCGAACCGCTCCGGCGCCATGTACGCATAGGAGCCGATCGCCGTACCAACTTTTGTCAGACTCGGATCGGTCTCGTTGTTGGCAATACCGAAATCGACGAGATAGGCGAAGTCGTTGGCGGTGAGCAGGATATTTTCAGGCTTCACGTCACGATGGACGAGATGATCGGCGTGCGCCGCGTCGAGCGCGGCTGCGATCTGGCCGATTATGCCGACCGCGCGTGCGGGAGAAAGCAGTGTCTCGCGCCGCAGCACCGCACGCAGGTCTTCCCCAGGCACCAGCCGCATGTCGATATAGAGAACGCCATCGATTTCACCCCAGTCGTGGATCGGGATGACGTGCGGTTCCTGCAATCGGGCGGCGGCCCGCGACTCGCGGCGGAATCGTTCCTGGTAGTCGAGGTTCTTCGCAAGAGACTCGGGGAGCAGTTTGACCGCGACCGTCCGGTCTTTCACCGTGTCGTAGGCCTCGTACACCTCACCCATGCCGCCCTTGCCGAGCAGTCTCTGCAACTGGTAAGGCCCGAATCGGGTACCTGCACGCGAGATGTGACCGGGCTCGCTCATGTCACCCCCTCAGCGTCCGATGGCAGATCGCAACGAAACCCATCGTAGACAGACGCGTTGGAGGTCCCCGTACTCCACACCTGACGAAGGCGACGTCGACCGCAGCCGCGGTCGCGTCGACCGTCGAAATCAGATGCGGCGTGCCGCGTAGAACGACTGCGAGCTCAGCGGTGAGAACTGCACAGGAACACCGGTCGTCGAGGCTTCGAGAATCTGGCCGTCGCCCGCGTAGATCGACGCGTGGCCACCACCGTTCGAGATGACGATATCGCCGGGACGAAGGTCGCTGATCGAAACCGGCTGACCGACGGTGCCCTGTTCGAACGACGTGCGTGGCAGGTTGATGCCCGCTTGCTTGTAGGCCCACTGCACCAAACCGGAGCAGTCGAAGGCGTTCGGTCCGGTACCGCCCCACGAGTAGCGCGCGCCGACCTTCGTACGTGCGGCATCGAGTGCGCGTTCGCCGGTGGACTCCGCGACCTGCGGCAGCGGCGGAATGCCGGGTAGGCCCTGGAACTGCGGAAGCGGCGGCAGTTCGGGTGCGGCGAAGACCGGAAGCTGCGGCATATCCGGGACGTTGAAATCGCCGATGCCGGGAATCGTGACGGTCGCGGCCATTGCCGGTACCGCGGGCAGACCGACAGTTCCAGCGGTGACCGCGCCTGCGATCACTGCCCCTCGCACGGTTCGACTGACGCTCGACTCGCGCTGCAATCTGTGCTTAGCCACAGAAAGTAATCTCCATTCTTCCATCGGTCCGCCGACCGAGTTAGCTGACGGGTTCGGGCCTGGAAGGGCAGCCCTACTCCCAAACCGCAAGCGGTACAGGGAGATTCACCCCAGAGAACATGGTTCCCCGGCTCGAAGTCCACGGACTTCGATTAGGCGGTGACCGTCGATGCCGGACCAGGAGCGGCTCGGCTGGTTTTCGAGGTCACGGGAAGATTACGGAAAGCAAGCGCGCCTGTCCAGTGAGGAAGACGGCGCGTCACGTTTCGAGTGTGTTAGCGCACAGCACGAAACGGACATACCTCGCACATCGTCGAGCCGAATCCGCGACTTCCACCGAAACCCCCGCAAACCTCGAGATAACATCGCGCTAATCGTCTCGGGTTCAGTCGCATCGACCGAATTCGCCACGTCTTGCATGTGGGGATCTCGAGATCTGCGTGGACAACCCGAGGAGTTCGATGAGCACCCGGCGGCCGAGCGCACCCGCCTGGCTGTTCCTTGCTGGTTCTGTCGTCGCAGCAACCGCCGTGCTGTTGCTGCCCGCTCCGGCCAATCAAGCCCCGCTGGCAACGACCGCGATACTTTCGACGGTCGCAATCGTTGTCGGGATATACCGACACAAGCCGCATCTGCCTGCACCGTGGTGGCTGATCGCGGCGGCGAATACGGTGTCGACCACCGGCGGTATGTTGCTCGGACGGGCAGCTGATCACTACCCGGGCGTCGCCCTCGTACCCCAACTGATCATGCTCCTCGCCGGTCCGCTCACCGCTGCGGCAGCGTTGGTTTGGCTCCGGACGTACTCGAAGAACACGGCACGCACCGTCGCCATCGACTCGGCGCTCGTCGGAGTCGGCGCCCTCATGGCCGCGTGGGTGCTCCTGCTGTCCCCCGCCGTCGGTGCGGGCAGCAGCCTCGAGGACCCCCGTTTCGCCGCGGGAGTGCAATTGGTCGTCGACGCCTTCGTCGTCGCGATGATCGCGCACGTCGCCTTCACTGCTGCCCGCGGCAATCGCGCCTTCGTACTGATCGGTTCGGCGACGATTCTGCTCCTGGCTTCCGACGTCATCTATGCAACCGATGCCATCAGAGCCAGCGGCGATGGGCGCTACTTCATGATCGCCGCGACGCTCTCCTACGGCTGTTTCGGTGCCGCAGCGTTGAACCCTGGGATGGCGAAGATCGGATCCGTGGAATCGAGTGCCCCCGATCGGCCACATCCGCGGTTCGTTGTGGTCGCGGTCGCATGTGTGCTCGCGTCGGCCATTCCCGCCACCCGGCCACCGTTCGGCATCACCGACCAGATCGTTCGCGCGGTCATTCTGGTCACCCTGATCGCGGGCGTCCTGTGGCGGAGTGAACGCGCCGTCCGCACCATCGCCCACAAGGAGTCGGACGCCCGCCACCGTGCCACCCACGACGAACTGACCGGGCTCTCCAATCGAGCCTGGCTCTACGCATCGCACCGACGTCACGGCGTCGGTGCACCAGCTCGCCCGACAAGCCTGCTGTTCATGGATCTCGACAACTTCAAACTGGTCAACGACAGCTACGGGCATCGCACCGGGGACGAATTGATCGTGGCTGCTGCGGAGCGCCTCGAAGACGTCGTCGGCGCTATCGGGATCGTGCACAGGCACGGCGGTGACGAGTTCGTCGTCACAACCCATGCCGACCGCCTTGCGACCATCGCGCTTGCGGAACAGATCCTGGCAGCCTTCAGCAAACCTTTCGAGCTGAGCCAAGTTCGCGTCACGCTGTCGACGAGTATCGGAATCTCCCAGAGCTCGCTGCACGGGGAACCAGCCGACCTCGACGACTTGATTCGCGAAGCCGATTCGGCGATGTATCACGCCAAATCGAAGGGTGCCGGTAGCTACGCGATCTTCGACGACCAGCTTCGCGAGCGGGCGATGCAGAAGTTGCAGGTGACAAGCGCATTGCGCGACGCGCTGAACAACCGCGAGTTCGAACTGCACTATCAGCCCATCGTCGATGCGACAACCGAGCGAACCGCCACCTACGAAGCGTTGCTCCGCTGGCGCCACAAGGGCATGTTGCGGACGCCGGGTTACTTCATCGAGGTGGCGGAATCCAGTGACATCATCATCGAGATCGGGGCTTGGGCCATCAACTCGGCGTGCGAGCAGTTGGCACGGTTCTGGCAGGAAACGGCGGACCGTCCCGCGGTCTCGGTCAATCTGTCAGCACGCCAGCTTCGCGACGAGAGCTTCGTCGATGTCGTCGCTGCAGCACTTGCCAAGAACGAACTGCCGCCGTCGGCTTTGTGGCTCGAGCTGACCGAAACCGCACTCATCGACGACCACGATGTGGCTCTGACGATTTTGAACAGCTTGAGTTCGATGGGTGTGACGATCTGCCTCGACGACTTCGGGATCGGGTACTCCGCGTTGAGCAATCTGAACAAGTATCCGATCGACATCGTGAAAATCGACAAGAGCTTCATCGCCACGCTGGGTTCCGACAGCACGCAGAACGCGAAAGACCGCGTCCTCGTCAACTCGATCGAAGCGATGTCGAACGCACTTGGCCTCGTCACTGTTGCCGAGGGGGTCGAGAGCACAGACCAGCGGCAGCAGGTGCGGAATATCGGCTGCCGCTACGCACAGGGCTGGCTCTACGGTTTGCCGCAGCCCCGCTTCGCGCCTGCGGCCACCACCGAATCGATCGACGACCTCACCCACTGACCGCTGAGGTCAGCGTGAGCCTCGTCAGTACGCGCCGTCGCTCCCGGCGACCGCACTGATGGTCTTCTTGATGATGAGCAGGTCGTGGATCATCGACCAGTTCTCGATGTAGGACAGGTCCAGTCTGATCGCTTCGTGCCACGACAGATCCGATCGACCGCTGACCTGCCACAGACCCGTGACACCGGGCTTGACCATCAGACGTCTGCGAACGGTGTCGTTGTACTGCTCGACCTCACTGCGCAGCGGCGGCCGCGGGCCGACGACACTCATCTCACCGCGCAGTACGTTCAAGAATTGTGGTAGCTCATCCAGGCTGTACCTGCGCAGGAAGCGACCGACCGAGGTGACGCGTGGATCGTCGCGCATCTTGAAAAGCGGCCCCGCGCCGTCGTTCTCCTCCTGCAACGCGGCAACGTGTTTGTCCGCGTCGACGAACATGCTGCGGAACTTGATCATCTGGAACGGCTTGCCGTCGAGGCCGATTCGCTCAGACCGGTAGAAAACGGGTCCGGGGCTGTTGGTTTTCACCGCTATCGCAGCAGCGATCATGATCGGCGAGATCAGCAACGTGGCGAACGCCGCGAAGAAGAAGTCGAAGGCCTTCTTGCCGAGTGAGCGGGTCCGGTCGTATTGCGGCTTCTCCACGTGCAGCATCGGCATGTCGGCGACCGGTCGGCTTTCGAGCCGCTGACCAGCAACGTCGACAACGCCGGGGGTGACGATGAGATCGACACCGAGTGGTTCGAGATCCCAGACGAGCTTGCGGGTATCACCGGGACCGAAATTGTCCGTGGCTGTCAGCGCAACCGTGTCGGCTCCGGTCAACCGGACCGTCTCCAGCACGGTTCGGTCGGTGCCGAGAATAGGGATGTTCAGGTCCCCGACCTCGATCGACGACACGTCGTCGGTCGGACCTTCAGGGGTGCAGATCCCGACGACGCGGTAGCCGGCGTGCGGTTCACGGGCGAAAGCCAATGCGGTAGCCCTGGCCGCATAGTGACTGCCGACGACGAGAACCGAGGTTTGGTACTGGTTGTTCGCCCGCATGCGGGTGGCGTATCGGCGCCAGGCCCGACGATTGAGCATCAGGGCCGCGAGGCCGAGCGGGAAAGCGATCGCCAGGTAGCCGCGTGCCAAATCGACTCGGGCGAGCAGAGCCACGATGGCGACGATGCCGAACAGGCGGAAGGTCGCGGTCGCGATTCGGCGATATTCCTCGGCGCCGCTGCCGATCACCTTGGTCGAACGGGTGTGAAAGATGGCGAGCACGGCGAGCCAGCCGACGATGATGACAGCTGACACAACGGCGTAGGAAACCTCACGGCCCAGCGAGAACAGCGAGGTGTCACCGCTCAGGCCGCCGAACCGAACGAACTGTGCGGTGAGGACGGCCCCGACGACGACGAGTAGGTCGGTGATGGCGAGCCGATTGGCGTATTCGGCCTGCCAGCGCTCCCGCTCGGATTGCGCGAACGTACGCGAGCTGCGATCGGTGTCGAACGCCGCTGATGCCATCTACTGATCTCCTGAGAGTCTGATCAATCGGAAAGCCCAGAGCGTGGGCAGTCCGTAGTAACTATCCAGCAACACGTTGAACTTGTTACAGGGTTGCTTGCAATTGCTAGCAGTGATGTTCGGCACGGCCCGACAAGGCCATTTTCCCATGCATACCGGGATAAAATCAGGCAATGGTAGAACCTCGACGCATCGCACTCGCCCTCGGCAGCGGAGGGGCTCGTGGCTATGCGCACATCGGAGCAATCAACGAGCTGGAGAGTCGCGGCTTCGAGGTTGCCGGTGTCGCGGGATCCTCGATGGGCGCCCTGATCGGTGGCGTCTATGCCGCGGGCAAGCTCACCGAGTTCACCGAATGGGCGCTCTCGCTCACTCAGTTCGAAGTGATTCGGCTACTCGACCCCTCCATACAGGTGGCAGGGGCGATTCGTGCCGAGAAGATCCTCGACCACATTCGCGAGATCCTCGGCGACATCACTATCGAAGAACTGCCGATGCCCTACGTCGCTATTGCGACCGACCTCGTCACCGGACGCGCCGTGTGGTTCCAACGAGGTGCTGTAGACACCGCTATCCGCGCGTCCATCGCGATTCCCGGCGTCATCTCCCCACTGCTGACACACGGTCGCGTCCTCGCCGACGGTGGCATTCTCGATCCGCTGCCCGTCGTTGCGACGGCGGGCATCGACGCCGACCTCACGATCGGCATCAGTCTCAGCGGGGATGCTCCCGGCCATGACGACTGGGCGACTCCGGCCACTCCGGCCGACCCTGGCGCTCTCAACGAGTGGGTCGGCAAAATCCGACGAAGCGCCGAGCAGCTCAGCGCGCCGGTCACCTCCGTCATCGAACGTTTCGCGGCTGCGTCCGCCGACGACGAAGACGAAAAGGCAAAGGCAGCTGTCGAATCAGCCGCCGAGACAGACGACGACGAATGGCCCAACCTGGGCCGAATCGACGTGATGAACCGGTCACTGGATGTAATGCAGGCAGCATTGGCCCGCTATCAGCGTGCGGGTCATCCACCCGACGTCCTCATCGAGATTCCGCGGACTGCCGGTCGCACACTCGACTTTCACCGCGCTGAAGAGTTGATCGAGCTCGGACGCAACGCTGCCGCCAAAGCGCTCGACGACGCAGGTCTCACCGGACCGGGAGACTCGACGAGTGCTGCCGAGCTCACCGAGCCACAGGCCGTCGACGCCTGAGCCAGTTCGGCTTCTACGAAGCAGGTTTCCGTTCGAACCGGTGCCACACGTCTACGAATCGCCCGGTCAGGAACAACAGCAGTAGCGGGTAGTAACCCGTCGCCGGGATCGCCGTTGTGAGCGCAAGGGCAACGACGAGAATCGAAAACGTCGCAAACGCTTGCTTCGGGTCCGGCGCCTGTGCGCCACTACGCAAGGCGGGATTCCGAGCGACCGCCCACGAGAGCACGGCCAGCGCTCCAGCACTGGCCGCCATGGTGCCGACGTACAACGCGCGCGTCGATGTTTCATCCGGCGGACTCGACGATGCGAGTGCCGTCGGAAAGGGCAGGAAGACAATGGTGAACGCCCAGCAGGTCAACGTCTGCGTTGCGGGACCATCGAGGTCGATCACGTCACGCAGAATGTGATGTTGCGCCTTCCAAAATCGGAAGATCACAACGAAACTCAGGCCGAAGGCCAGCAGTTCTGGCACGTGCTCACGAATCAGATCCACGGCCGATCCCGTGTAATCGGTGGTGAGATCGACGAGGGGCAGGATCAGCAGCGTGATGGCGATTGCAACGATCGCATCGATGAACGTCAGGAAGCGGTCGACGTAGCGACCGCGTCCGCCCGGCTCTGTCATGTCGTCAGCGTAAAACGGTCGCCCGATGCGCCTAATGACGATCCCCTGCCGCTCCCCCCGCGAATCAGACAAAACGTGCGCACGGTGGTAAGTTCTGGCGCTGTCGGTAGTTGTGACAACCGCCACTATCACTTCGACACGACACTTCGTTCAACGATGACGATCCCCCGAGCGAACCGCAGCCCGGGCAACCACTTGGAGTGGGCATGACTGACACAGATATTGCGTTCCAGCACGCGTCGGGAAAGAGCGTTCGTACCCTTCCCGAGGCCTTTCAGGAAACCGTCCGGCTCCAGCCGTCCAGCGTTGCGATTCGCACGCCCGGCGATGTCCAGACGATCACCTGGTCGGAGTACGCACAACGTGTACAGGCGATCGCCGCCGGCCTGGCAGGGCTCGGCGTGAAAGCAGGCGACACCGTAGGCATCATGCTGCGCAACCGGCCCGAGTTTCACCTCGTCGACACCGCGGCGCTGCACCTCGGCGCGACGCCGTTCTCCATCTACAACACCAGCTCTCCGGAGCAGATCGCCTACCTGTTCGGCAATGCCGAGAACACGGTGGTCATCACCGAGCAGGTGTTCCTTTCGCAGATCAAGGCGTCCGGCGCGGCACTCGAACACATAGTCGTCGTGGACGGAACTGCCGAGGGCACCATCTCCCTCGCCGAGCTCGAATCGACCCCGGCTCCCGGCTTCGACTTCGAATCCGCTTGGCGTGCAGTACAACCCGACGACCTCGCAACGCTCATCTACACGTCGGGCACAACCGGCCCGCCCAAGGGCGTCGAGCTGACCCATCGCAGCATCATCGCCGAACTGCTCGCTCTGAATCCGTATCTCGATGTCGGGTTCAACGATCGAATCGCGTCCTACCTGCCTGCCGCACACATCGCCGACCGGGTTTCCGCGCACGCGGCCAACCAGGTTCGCGGCATCCAGATCACCTCGGTCATCGATCCTCGCGAGATCGCTGCGGCTCTCCCTGACACGCGTCCGACGATCTTCTTCGGTGTGCCGCGGGTGTGGCAGAAGGTTCGTACGGGCATCGAGGCCAAGCTGGCCGAAGAGCAGAGTCCGGTCAAGAAGAACCTTGCAGGCTGGGCAGTCGGTGTCGGCAAGAAGGCCGCACGACTGAATATCGAAGGCAAGAGCCTTGGCCCTGTGCTCTCGGCACAGCACAAAATTGCCGACACCCTTGTGCTTTCGAAGGTTCGTCACGCTCTCGGCCTCGACCAGGTGCAGCTCGCGATCTCCGGCGCGTCCGCGATCCCCGTCGAGGTGCTGGAATTCTTCCTCGCCATCGGCATCCCCGTACAGGAGGTGTGGGGCATGTCGGAGTCGTGCGGTGGCACCACACTGACCGACCGCGAAAATCCGAAGATCGGAACCGTCGGCAAGGCACTTCCCGGTATCGAGCTCAAGCTCGGTGAGGACGGCGAACTGTTCATCCGCGGCGCCGCCGTGATGCGCGGGTACCGCAAGCAGCCCGACAAGACAGCCGAAACGCTCGACGCGGACGGCTGGTTGGCGACCGGTGACATCGGCACGATCGACGACGAAGGCAACGTCAAGATCGTCGACCGCAAGAAGGAACTGATCATCAGCGAGTCGGGCAAGAACATGTCGCCGACCAACATCGAGAACGCAATGAAGGCGGCGACGTCGCTCATCGGCCAGGTCGTCGCGATCGGCGACGACAAGCCGTACATCTCGGCGATCATCGCTCTCGACCCCGATGCCGCTGCGGCGCGGGCAAAGGCGTTCGACACCCCGAATGCCGACATCGCGACTTTGGCTGCCCGAGAAGAGATCCGCAAGGAGGTCGCCGAGGCGATCCGAGCAGGCAATGCCAAGCTGTCCCGCGTCGAGCAGATCAAGAGGTTCGTCATCACCGACACCGCATGGGAGCCGGGCGGTATCGAGCTGACACCGACTATGAAGCTCAAGCGCAAGCCGATTGCCGAGAAGTACGCCACTGCGATCGTCGATCTCTACGACACGACTCCGCCGGCGTCGGTGGTCGACCTTCGGTAGCCGTCACCACGCATCGAATCGGGTCGGTGTGCACTCTTGACGAGTGCACACCGACCCGTTTTCGTGCACGCCGACCGAGCGCGGATCCATAATTGGACGATGTCCGACGAGGCGTTTCCCGATGTCCGCTGGGGTCGTGACCGGCCGTGGCTCAACAAACCGATCACAGCGTTCACATCCTCGCGGACGGGTTCGTGGATCTTCCGCAAACTTGTCCCGTACGACCACAAGCTGCTCGTCCGAAGTCGGGGTCGCTACACGATCCTCGGGCCGGTCGGTGTGCCGCTGTTGTTGCTCCACACCGTCGGTGCAAAGTCCGGCGAACGCCGAACCAATCCGCTGACCTATATGCGTTCCGGCAATCGAATCTTCCTCGTAGGCAGCAACTTCGGACAGGAGAAGCATCCGGCCTGGTCGTGGAATCTGCTCGCGAACCCGGACGCATCGGTGAGCATCGGCGGTGCCGAGATTCCCGTCACCGCAACTCAGCTGCACGGGGACGAGCGGGACCGCGCCTTTGCGATGTTCGTCGACTTCACAAAGACATACGAGAACTACACCGGACGCACCGACCGTGACCTGCGGGTCTTCGCCCTCGACCGACGGTAGGTCCGACGCTGTACTCCGCTACGATCGAAACCGTCCATTGAAAAATGGCACAGTCGAAGTTGTGACCGACGTTGCGAGGTGACGGTGTGACCCCTTCTCTACCGCCGCGCAAGCCTGCGCATCCGAGTCCGGTCGCCGTTGCTCTCGACAACATTCGCAAGGCGCCGGGTCGGGTCCGTCGTCAGTCTCGCGATGCAATCGGCGGCGCGGTCGCTCAATTGCTCGATTTGGCTCTGCTGCAACCGGATTCGAACAGCAGCGGCGAGTACCGCATCGACGACCTTGCCCGGCTGTCCGGCACGACAACCCGCAACATTCGCGCCTACCGCGAACGGGGACTGCTGCAGCCGCCTCGCAGGGTCGGTCGCCTTGCCCTCTTCGACGATTCGCACCTCGAACGGTTGAAGCTAATCTCGTCGATGCTCGATCGCGGGTACAACATCACCCACGTCCGCGAGATGCTCACCGCGTTGGAAGACGGCAAGGAACTTGCCGATGTGCTCGGACTCCAGGAAGCACTCGTCAAGAAGTGGTCCGAGGACGAGCCGGAAGAGATGAGCGTCGACGCCGTTCGGCGACTCGCCGGAGACCAGCACAGCCTCGACCGTCTCGTCTCTCTCGGGTTGGTCAGCCTCGACGGAGACAAGGCCATCGCCGCCCGCCCGAAACTACTGCGCGCGTTCGAGGCGATGCGTAACTACGGGATGGCAATGGACACGGTGATCGACGTCCACGAGGAGGTGTCGCCGTCGATCGACAAGATCAGTCGCACCCTCGTGGATGCCGGCGCCCAACAGGTGGCGAGGCGCTTCGACCCTGCCAAGCCGCGCGGCGAGGCCGATCTGACGGACCTGGCGAGCATGCTCGTCGAATTCCGAACGCTCGCGGTGAGTTCTGTAACTGCATCCCTTGCGATTTCGATCGAGCGAACGATCGAAACCGTCGTGGGGAACTTCCTCGCTGACCTGCTGGACAAACAATCCGAGCACGAGGCCGGCTGAGAGCTATCGCGAACAGATCGGGGTAGCTTTCAGTCCATGGTTGTCGGAACAATTGCCGAACTGTGGCGCTACCCGGTCAAATCGATGGGCGGCGAGCAGTTGCCCGATGCGCACATCGACGACCGCGCACTTCGAGCCGACCGGCTATGGGCAGTGCGGGACCTGGACCTCGGCGCCGTCACGACGGCACGTCGGTTGCCCGTGTTGCTCGGCTGCTCGGCCCGTTTCGTCGCCGAACCGCCTGCCGACGCGGGGCCGGGAAACGTCGTCGACGTCGTGGTCACCTTTCCCGACGGCGTAACCGTCACTTCGACGGACAGCGAGCGGATGGACGCGAAGCTGAGCGAACTGACCCGCAAGAACGTCTCGCTGGTATCGCTACCGCCGACCAGTGACAAAGGCGCCTACCGAGGAGTCCGCCCGAACAACGCCGACATCCGTCGGCAATTCGCAATCGAGGACGCCGACGATCTTCCTGATCTGTCGATGTTTCCACTCCGAAAATTGGCCGAGCTCGCCCTGTTTGCCACTCCAATAGGCATTTTCGCCGATGCCTACCCGTTGCACGTACTCACCACCGCGAGCCTGGCGACGATGGCGGGACACGAGCCGAACGGCAACTTCGACACCCGACGATTCCGACCAAATGTCGTCATCGACACCACCGCTGCCAACGGACTTGTCGAGCAGGGCTGGCTCGGCGGCATTCTTCGAGCGCCAGGTGCCGCGATACGCGTGGAAATCCCGACTGTGCGATGTTCGATGCCGCTACGCGAGCAACAGCACTACGGACTCGATGCCGATCCCAGCGTTGTGCGAGCGGTATCCAGGCATGCCGACAGATGCTTGGGTGTCTACGCGGACGTCGAGGAATCGGGTCGGCTGCGACAGGGCGACGCCGTGTCCTTCGAACCGCCTGCAGCACGAGGCGGCCTCGAATCGACGGTCGGACGACTGGCCGGGCGGCTCAAACGCAACGCGCTACGCGCCGGAAATCGCGTGCTGCCCGGGTAGTTCAGGCCTCGAGCCGTGCCCGGATGACGGCAAGCCTCTCCTGCAGTTCCGCCTCGTTGATAATTCCTCGCTCGACAAGCGAATGTGCAAGCGCGACAAGCTGATTCTCCGGATAGGGCAGGTCAGCGTAGACCGTCGCCGACAGCGCATCTTCCTCGTCGCGTCTGTCCTTGAAGTTCGGAGTATCGGCTTCACAATTCGAGCGGTCGAGCGCGTCGCAGATCCCGTCGAGACTGGTTTTCCACGGCGGCACGGGGTTGGTCACGCCGTACTTGGCTGCCATCCGTGGCCAGACCTGGTTGCGTTCCACGATCGCCTGCAGGGGCGCGATGTCGTGTGGCGTACTCACGTGATCTCCCTCCATCAAGGGATGGGATGGATGGCCGGACGGGTGTAGGTGATCACGTTGGTCGTCACACCTGCTTTCGGCAGCGCAACGCCGATCAGGCAGTCGCGGGTGACGATCTCGGCGAGCTGACTTTCGTCCCAGCCGTCGGTACCCTCCGGACGCATCGGCATCACCATAAATCTGTGCTTCTGATTCGAATCCTGCACCCGCACAGCAACACCCTCGGGCAGTACCAAGCCGAATTCGGAAAGAACCTGACGCGGCCAGCGAACCAGACGCCGCCGATAGTTCGGTGTGCGATACCACTCCGGCGAATTGCCGAGGATCGGTCGCGGGTAACACGAGCACAACGCACACACGATCACGTTGTGGACGTCAGGTGTGTCCTCGAGGATCGAGAAGGCGGTGAAATCGCTCGGGGTGCCGAAACCAGTCGGCTCCAGCCAATCCACACCGACCTCTTTGCTCGCGGTCATCGGTTCGCGCAGCGCCAAGGCCTTGAAGTCGGGATCGACCCAGGCCCGGGCAACGAGGTTCGCAGCCGGAGTGGGTCCGATCTGTTCGGCGAATTCGGTGAAGCGCCGATGTTCCTCGGCCGTGAAGATGCCCTTTTCGATGCACAGTTCACGCAGCGCGATCTCCAGCACTTCGAAGTCGGTGATCTCGTCGACCATCGGAGCGACAGTGCGAGTGTGGTCATGGTCGTGATCGTGGCCGGACATGAAATCCCTTTCTGGAGAAGGCAATCGGTGCGGACTAGGTCGCCGGAACGAGCCAGCGTTCGGGGATCTCGGTACGCAGGACGTCGTTGTCGGGTCCGGTGTAGTCGTCCCACAGGGTCGCCATATCGAACTTGACGACGTAGAACCACTCGGGTTTGGCGTCCTGGCGGTCCCACGTCTCGTCCTCGGGAGCTGGACTCTCGTAGGCGAGTGCGGCAATCTCCCCCACCGCACCGCGCACGTATTCCGGTGTGCGCGTGTAGAAAAGGGCAGGCAATTCACGTACCAGCACCGGATCGCCGACCTTGAATCGCGCTTCGCCGGCTTTGCCCGCGAAAATCTGCGGGTCACCCTTGCCGACCGCATGGATGTGATGGGTATTGCGCTTGACCGCAGAACCGTCGCCCTCGCTCTTGGGCTTAGCCTCGAGCGTCTTTCCCTCCTCCATGCCACCCTCGTAGCGTGCCTGGACCTCGAGCATTCGTTCGCTCAGTTCGGTGAGTCCGATGTACTGCTTCTCGGCAAGCACTCGCGCGACGGCGAGCAGCCAGCGCCCGTAGTAGGGAAGGCCGAGGTACATCGCCCGTCCGAGGTCGACGTTGCCGATCCGACGGCGCTCCTCCGACAGCCAGATCCCGCGCCACGCAAGCACTTCGCAGATCACGTACGTGTTGTGTTCCCAGATCTCGTACTGCTTGTTCTCGTAGCGCATCGGAGCGTCGGGTTCGCCGCCCACATCGTGGTCGGTCTTCAGATAGGCCCAGATGCGCTTGTGATCGAGGAGATCCGGAGTCGGCGCATTCGGCAACTCGGGATAAGAAGACTTGAGCCGGGCTACGAGATCCAAGGCTGCTGCGCGTTCTTCCGCCGTACTCATGGCGGCTCCCTTCGACACGGGAACTAACTTGACGTCGCAATCAAATGTAGATCTTGAACGCCGTCGCCGGACGGTTTCGTGCAATTCGTCCCGTTCGAATTTGCACGGTAGGCGGCTCCGCCGCTCGTGAGTCTTTTCGGCGCTCCCGCCCGCCGAAAAGACTCACGAGCACGGAGTGCCCTACGGCATACCGATCGCCCCACGTACTACGGTCTGGCTATGTCTGACACAGGTTTCGGCGACTTCGAGTTCGAGCGCAAGTTCTTCGTACACGAACTCCCGAGTTCGGCGGCCGCCGACCCAACTCCCGCGTTGATCGTGCAGGCCTACCTGTTCGCGGCGGACGGCTATGCGGTTCGCGTCAGAGTGCAGGGCCCCGCACCGGCCGAGCTACCGGAGACTACCGGCGACCTCGTCGACGCGCTAGGAGAAACGGCATTCGGAACCATGGCCGCGAAAGGACCTGCCATCGGTGGCACACGGTACGAAGCCGAACGCGAACTCGACGGACTCGTCGCCGGACAAATCGTGCGCCGCGCCGAGCACGTCATCGCGAAGGTTCGATACTCGCTGTGGATCGACGAGGACGGCTGGATCCTCGATCGGTTCCTCGGTACCAACGCGCCGCTCGTCGTCGCCGAGGTCGAACGCAGCGGACCCGTCGTCGACCTGCAGATTCCTGCGTTCTGCGCGACCGAGATATCCGAGGACGAACGATTCAAGAACGAGCGCCTCGCCTACCAGCCCTACGGCGAATGGGCCGAGGCGTACCGCCGAGAGCTCGCGCTCGTAGGACCCAAATTCGTCCACTCGCTCGGCGAGAATCGCCTCAGCGAAAGTTGACATGACGGCGGCTCTGCGGCCGCTGAATCACCCGCCGGTCGCGTCCGGACGGAATACAGTGTGACGATGCCCGAGATCCACGATCTCGGCGGTCGCGCCGAACACTTCGGACCTGTTCCCCACGATGCCGACGAGCAGCCGTTCCACCAGCGATGGGAGGAGCGGGTCTTCGGCATCGTGTCGATTCACTTGACGGCACAGCGCAAGACCGTCGACGAGTTCCGATCCGACATGGAGCAACTCCCACGCGAGCAGTATCTGCCGTCCTACTTCGGGCGTTGGCTCGCCGCATTGGAGAACGGCCTCGTCCGCGACAAACACCTGAGAGCCGGGGAGATCGACGCACGTGTGCGTAATCCGCCAGTCGACGTCGACCGCCCTGGCACCGCGCTCCTCGACCCGCCCCACCGTGCCCGCGTGGATCCGCATGTACGTTCTCCCCGCCCGTTCGCCGCAGCACCACTGAGTCGACACAAACCGGAATTCGCTGTCGGTGCCGCGGTTCGGGTCCGCGCGCGACGCGACGGGCATACGCGTCAGCCCGGCTACGTGACGGGCAAGGTCGGCGTCGTCGTCGCTCATTTCGGTTCCGCCGCGTTCCCCGATGCTCGGGCGGTCGGCCGACGCGAGCGGGCACAACATTTGTACACAGTCGAGTTCACCGGGCGAGAAATCTGGGGTGAGGCTGCCGAAGCGGATACAAGCGTGCTCATCGAGCTCTACGAGCCGTATCTGGAGGACGCGTGAGCACCGACGACGCCCACATCACCGCCCGCGTAGAGGCGTTGGAAGAACTGCTCGCCGAGAAAGGTCTACTCGACAGAGCGGCGGTCGATCGAGTGATCGATCATTTCACGGTCAACTACGGACCACTCAACGGTGCGAAGGTCGTCGCGCGTGCCTGGATCGACGACGAGTATCGAAAACGACTCTTGGCCAACGGAACCAAAGCGATCGCCGAGCTCGGCTTCGGCGGTCCCGAAGCTGCGCATCTGACGGTCGTCGAGAACACGTCGTCGGTCCACAACGTCGTTGTGTGCACGCTGTGTTCCTGCTATCCGTGGGCTGTGCTCGGGCTGCCGCCAGGCTGGTACAAATCGGCGGAGTACCGATCTCGTATGGTCGCTACGCCGCGTGCAGTTCTCACCGAGATGGGTCTCGCGGTATCTGCCGATGTTGCAGTGCGCGTGTGGGACAGCAGCGCCGAGACGCGTTATCTTGTCCTCCCGATGCGCCCGTCGGGCACCGGCGACATGACGGAAGGCGAACTGGCAGAGCTGGTTACCCGCGATTCGATGATCGGCGTTGCAGTCGCGCACGACCCTGGCCGATGAACGGTGCGATCCCTGTCGACGTGACGGGTCCGGCGGCACCGCCACGATCGAACGGCGAACTCGTTTTCGATGCTCCGTGGCAGCAGCGCGCGTTCGGCGTTGTGCTTGCGTTGACAGAGTCGAGAACGATCCAATGGTCGCGCTTTCGCGATGGACTGATCACCCGCATCGCGGAATCTCCCGACCGGCCGTACTGGCGATCATGGGCGGTGGCACTGGAGGACGCCCTGGCCGCGGCGGACCTGCTGCGGGTCGGCATCATCGATGAGCGTCAATCCGCGCTGGTCAGCGACCACCCCGACCACAACCACGGTTAGCCACATCACACCCCCTGCCTGATGTGACGAACACAACATTCATTCGGGGAAGACCTGGCCACCCGCGGGCGTTAACAATTGCAAGCAGTTGTTGCAACGACGCGCGACTTCGCGGAGGAGCCCAGATGATGATCCCCACGCTGACCGAATTGACACGACACCGTGCGCAGTCGAAGCGAGAGCGTTCTCGCCGACGAGCCGAGGCCATGCTGCGGCACCCATCCGCTGGACTCGCCGTAGCGCACGCGCCCGAGCTCGAAGTCGCTGAGGGATTGTTGCAACGCCAACTCGTCGAGGGAGAGATCGATCCGAGCCTCTACCGCGCCGAAATGCGTCGGTTGGCCCTCCTCGCCAGGTAAACCCCGGACCCGCCATACCTAAACCCTGCATTCACAAGAAAGCCGTTGAACCTCAATGAGATTCAACGGCCTTCTTCTGTGGAGCTAAGGGGACTCGAACCCCTGACCCCCACACTGCCAGTGTGGTGC
Source organism: Antrihabitans stalagmiti (assembly GCF_016482825.1). Taxonomy (GTDB): domain Bacteria; phylum Actinomycetota; class Actinomycetes; order Mycobacteriales; family Mycobacteriaceae; genus Antrihabitans; species Antrihabitans stalagmiti. The sequence goes on from NZ_JAEMNV010000002.1 coordinate 123,383, forward strand.
GCTACCAGCTGCGCCATAGCCCCGTGCTTCACGATCGGTTGCCTGACCGCTCGACCGAAGTTACACCATCGGCACTTCGGTCAACAAATCCCGAGCTGGACCCTCGTCACTGTGCACCCGTTCGGGTCGGTGTGCGCTCAGCTGAGTGCACGCCGACCCGAAACGGTGCTGCCTGATACGTCGAGCAGCCGAGCCATCTCCTGTGATCAGCCCAGCTTCTCGATCCAGTCGGCCTTCGCGGTGTCGACGATCTTGCCGTCGAGCAGAGCAGTCGGTGTGACCTTGGCTCCGGCCGCCGCCATCACCTCACGGCTTCGATTGGCGCCGTCGGCAGCTTCCTGTGCCTTCGCTCCGCTCGCAACGCACTGCACGCCGGCGTCCGCGATCCCAGCGTCTTTCGCGAGCTGAGCGAGCTGCTCATTGGAGAGGTCGGTCTTGCCCTTCTCTTCGGGCTTGTTCTCGTCTGCGTAAAGCGCGACATGGAACTTGTTGTACGCGATCGCATTTCCAGTTTCAGCGACGCACCGGGTGGCGGCTGCTGCGCGGGTGGAGTAGTCGCCACTCGCTGACAGCTGATTGAGCCCGTCGAGCATGTGGTATCGAATCGCCAGCTTGCCGTCGTCGATCGCTTGGGCCATTTCCTGACCGAAGAGGTGCTCGAATTGCTGGCAACCGGGGCACATCGCGTCTTCGAACAGATCGACCGTGACAGCAGCGTCGGGACGTCCGAGACGCACTGCACCCTGGTCTTGGATCTGGACCTGCACCGCGGCATTGTTGACGGTGCCGTAGCCCTCGTTGCGCGGCTTGTCGCGATTGTTCTGCCAGATCACGCCGCCGATCACGACAATCGCGATCACGACGAGCGCGATGCCGCCGAGAATGTAGGTCGGCGCGCTCGACGTCGGTTTCGGCGTGTACTTCGAGCTGGCTTTAGCCTTCGGCTTGGCGTTCACCGGAAGTCCTTCACTTTCTCTCTTCTGCACATCAACGTCCGCCCTACTCTGCCATTTCGGTCTGAGCCGGCACTGAGAATCCCCATCGAGAAGGTTGCGCGTAGATTCAGCGCCTGTGACCGACGCCCCGTCCGCAGACGATTCGTTACCGCACGAGTTCGACCACAAGCATTCCGACGTCTCAGGTGGGTGGCTGCGCGCCGCTACGTTCGGCGCGATGGACGGCCTTGTCAGCAACACTTCGCTCATTGCCGGTATCGGCGGCGCGGGCGTGGCCTCGCACACCATCGTGCTCGGCGGCGTTGCGGGTTTGGTATCGGGCGCGTTCTCGATGGCGCTCGGTGAATACACCTCAGTCACAACGCAGAACGAGCAACTCGACGCGGAGGTGTCGGTCGAGAAGAACGCATTGCGCAGGCACCCCGATGCCGAGCTCGCCGAATTGGTCGACATGTTCGTCGGGATGGGCATGAGCGAGGACACCGCTCGTTCGGCGGCCGCAGAAGTGCACGCCGACCCCGAACGAGCGCTCGATATCCACGTCAGTCAAGAACTCGGCTTGGATCCGAGCGACAAACCGTCACCGTTGGTCGCAGCGGGATCGTCGTTCGCGATGTTTTCGATCGGCGCGGTGTTTCCGCTACTCCCCTATTTGCTCGGCTTCGCCTCGCTCACAGCGGGACTCGTTGTCGGCGGCATAGGCCTGATACTCGCAGGCGCACTCGCTGCGCGCTTCACCGCACAGTCGACGATACGAGGGGCGTTGCGGCAGTTGCTGTTCGGCGCAATCGCCATCGGCGCAACCTACGCTATCGGCTCACTTATCGGAATCGGCATCCCCGGCTGACCCTTTCGAGGACTTGGCGACAACTCTCGACGACGTCTCCGGCGACACCGACCAGAACAGGGCCGCCGCAAGCATCAACGCGCCCGTCACCGCGAATGCGACCTGATACGACAGCACCTCGGCCAACAGACCCGCAACGATCGGTCCGACGACAACGCCGACGTCGGTGACCATTTGGACGGCGGCGAGCACCGGTCCGCCTCTCACCTTCGATCCGATGATGTCGGCGATCGCGGCCTGCTGCGACGGCAGCGTGAGTCCGACTCCGACACCGGCGACGAAACCCGTCAGCAGAAACACCCAGATCGATTCCGAGACACCCATTCCGATGGTTGCACTGCCGCTGATCATCGAGCCGAGGACGAGGAAGGGCTTGCGTCCGTAGCGGTCCGACAACCGACCCGCCGGAATGAGAACCAACGCATCGCCAACCGCGAACGCCGTCAAAGCAAACCCGGCGATCTTCACGTCCCGATGCAACGCCTCGACGACGAACAGCGGAATGACGGCGAAGCGAACGCCCATCACCGCCCAACCCTGAACGAAGCTGGCCCACAACGCGGCCCGGTACGCGACCTTCGCCAACCCGTCCCGCAGCGTCATCGTCGGAGCATCTGCAGCGGCCGCAGGAGTCGCAAGCGTGGAATCGCGCAGCGCGAAGTAGACGACCGCCGCGGCGATCAGCAACGCGACCGAATAGATCGCGAACGGGACGCGTAAACCGAAGCCGAGCAACGCACTACCGACCAACGGACCCGAGATGGCGCCGAACAGAAAGCTCGTCGCATACAGCCCGGATACTCGTCCGCGCATGTGCGGCGGCGAGATTCGGATGACCAACCCGAGCGACGAAATCGTGAACATCGTCGAGCCGATGCCGCCGAAAGAGCGGAATACAAGCAGCTGCCAGTACTCCTGCGCGAACGCGCATGCGCCGGTGGACACGGCAACGACGAGAAGACCGATCAGATAGATCGGCCGTTCGCCACGTCGTTGCACCAGTCGCCCGCTCGCAGGGGCAAAGATCAAGCGCATCAAGGCGAATGCGCTGATGATCCCCGACGCAGCCGCCGGACCGACGCCGAAGCTGCGCGCATACTCCGGCAGTGCCGGTGCGACGATGCCGAATCCGAGCGCGATGACGAAGCTGGCGGTGACGATCACCCAGATCTCGGCGGGCAGCCGCTGCGATCGCGGACCCGCGCCGGCATCGCCGCCCTGAAACCCTCCAGCCTCGTCCGAAACGGGACCGGGCTCACTCACCGGCTGCAAGCGCCTCGGTCACCAATTCCTTTGCGGCATCCTGAACTTGCGCGAGATGGTCGGGTCCCTTGAACGACTCGGCGTAGATCTTGTACTTGTCCTCGGTTCCGGACGGCCGCGCGGCGAACCATGCGTTCTCCGTCATCACTTTGATGCCGCCGATGGCCGCGCCGTTGCCGGGAGCGTGCGAGAGGATCGTGGTGATCTTCTCCCCTGCGAGGTCAGTAGCTTTCACCTGATCCGACGAGAGCTTCGCGAGTACCGCCTTCTGGTCCCGAGTCGCGGGCGCATCGATGCGTGCGTATGCGGGACTGCCGTAACGCTTTTCGAGCTCGGCATAACGCGACGACGGGCTTTGGCCCGTGACTGCGGCGATTTCCGAGGCCAGCAGTGCTAGAACGATGCCGTCCTTGTCGGTCGACCACACACCGCCGTCCATACGCAGGAACGACGCACCTGCGCTTTCCTCACCGCCGAATGCCAAGCTGCCGTTGAACAATCCGGGTACGAACCATTTGAATCCGACCGGCACCTCGTAGAGACCGCGGCCGAGCACGGAGACAACTCGGTCGACCATCGACGACGTGACCACGGTCTTGCCGACCTTGCTCAACGCATCCCAGCCGATTCGGTTTGCGATCAGGTAATCGATTGCAACCGCGAGGTAGTGGTTCGGGTTCATCAAGCCGCCGTCGGGTGTGACGATGCCGTGCCGATCGGCATCGGCGTCGTTACCCGTCGAGATGTCGTAGGCATTCTTCGCTGCAATGAGCGACGCCATCGCATTGGGTGACGAGCAGTCCATCCGGATCTGGCCGTCGGTGTCGAGCGTCATGAAGCGGAACGTCGCATCGACGGCAGGGTTGACCACCGTCAGATCCAGGTCGTGCCGCTCGCCGATCTCACCCCAGTAGTGCACGCTCGCACCGCCGAGCGGGTCGGCGCCGATGCTGATTCCAGCGCCACGGATCGCGTCGAGGTTCAGGACGTTGGGCAGATCGTCGATGTAGATGTCGAGGTAGTCGTACTGCTCGACCGCCGTGTCGAGTGCCTGCGCGAGAGTCACGCGTTGCACTCCTTCGAGACCGTTGAACAACAGCTCGTTCGCGCGCGCAGCAATCGCGTCGGTCGCTGTCGAATCGGCGGGACCGCCGTGCGGTGCGTTGTACTTGAAGCCACCGTCGCGGGGCGGATTGTGCGACGGCGTGACGACGATGCCGTCGGCCTGCGCCATGGCGCCCGAACTGTTGAACCGCAGAATCGCGTGACTCACCGCCGGCGTCGGCGTGTAACCGCCGCGCGAATCGATTGCAACCGTCACGCCGTTCGCTGCGAGCACCTCCAGCGCGGTCGTCCAGGCCGGCTCCGACAGCGCGTGTGTGTCGCGACCGAGGAACAGCGGTCCGGTGATGTGCTGACTGGCTCGATAGTCGGCGATCGCCTGTGTGATCGCGAGGATGTGCGCTTCGTTGAATGCACCATCCAAACTCGAGCCTCGATGACCCGAGGTTCCGAATACCACCTGTTGCGCGGGATTCGACGGATCCGGTACTCGGCTGTAGAACGCCGTCACCAGGTGCGACAAATCCTCCAGGTCCTCCGGCCGCGCCGGTTGACCGGCTCGATCGTGGGCCACTATGACTCTCCTCTTCCGTGGGCGCGTTGCCGCGTACTCGCTCTGTATTCGATCACGTCAGTAGCCATTTCGTCGCCGCGGAACCTGCGATCGCCGCTGCGAGCCCGGCAGCCAGGCTGACTGTCACATTCGCAAGGGCAAAACGGTAGGCGCGGGCTTCGATCAGCCGCACCGTCTCGTAACCGAAGGTGCTGTAGGTCGTCAGCGCACCACAGAATCCTATTCCTGCCAATGCCATCACCGAACTTGTCACGCTCGCTCCGACCAGACCACCGAGGATCGCGCACCCGATCAGATTGACCGTCAACGTTCCCCATGGAAACAGGGTGTCACGGCGAGCTTGTACTTCCTTGTCGATCAAATAGCGGACAGGTGCTCCGACCATTGCTCCGACAACAACCAACGCTGCTGTCATACCCGATCACCGCTTTTCGAACCGACCCCGCTGATCGCTCGCGTTGCCGCCATTCCGGCCATGACCGCAGTCACCGCTGCGAGGACCGTGCCGAACAGGTACACCAGAGGCAATACGACATCCGCCGTGTCGAACAACGTGTGAACCTCGACTGCATAGGTCGAGAACGTGGTGAAGCCACCGAGAATACCGACTCCGAAGAACGGGCGGACCAATCGATGAACGGTCCACACTTCGGTGATCAGCACCATCAGCACACCGATCAGCAAACAACCGGTGGTGTTGATCAGCAACGTCGACCACGGGATGTGACCGGGGACGGGCGGCAGCAGATGTCCGACGCCGTACCGAGAGACCGCTCCGATTCCACCCCCGACGGCAATCGCTCCGAGGACGGCCAGATCCTGCTTCTGCATACATGTACTCCTACTCCACCCGGTAACGCGGGCCTACTCGAGTAGGGACCGTTAGCGGCGGGAACCGCGGTTGAAAAACGACGAGCCCCAACGCCGCACCCGTTTATGTTAGACCGCGCGCGGACCGAAGGCCCAGCCTTACAGCAGTCGAAACTGCAAGACCGCAATGACGTCGGAGAGCGCATCGGCCAGTACGTGCAATCTTGTCGTCGGCCCCGCAGCCGAGAGCACCTTCTGTCTGTCGGACTCGCCGATCGGCAGGCCGGATGCCAGTGCGAACGAACGTGGTGTCGGTTCCGATACCAATGGGGGGTCGGCAAATGTCGGCACTGGCGCACCGGATTTCGCAGCGAGATCGTGCCAGCTCGCTTCCAGTTCGTCGGTCAACTCGCCGACTCGTGCGAGGGCGGCGGCTGGATCCCCGTCCGGCTCGTCGGGCCAGAATTCCACTTCCGCCCGCGGGTAAGGATCGTCGAGCAGCCACCGGACGATGCGCAATCGCTGCTCACCGACGGCAATGATTCCGAACCGACCATCCGGTAGCTCGACGCAGGACCCGATCAGCGCTGCCGTCCCGACGAGAGCGCGCTCGTCACCTCCGCCGACTTCACGCCCGCGGGTGATGAGCACGACCCCGAAGCGCGGCTGCGGCGCAGCGAGGCACGCCTGGATCATCGCGACGTAGCGAGGTTCGAAGATCTGCAGGGGTAGCCGTTCACCAGGTAGTAGCGCGGCCCCGAGGGGAAACATCGGCATGATTTCCACGGGACCAGGTATACCCCGCCGACGTGGGAGGCGGCTACGCCGCTCGTGAGTCCTTTCGGAGGTCCCGCCCTCCGAAAGGACTCACGAGGCGCGTAGCGCCCTGACGTGCAATTCGGTGAGCGCTCGGAACGTGTTGGATACCCGCCAGCTCGGCTCTTCGTCTGCAAGCTCCAGGTCTGGATGGCGCGCGAACAGCCGAGTCAGCGCCTCCGCGGTCTCCATGCGACTCAGCGCAGCACCGAGACAGAAGTGCGGTCCGGAGCCGAATGCCAAGTGACCGTGTGACTTTCGGCCGAGGTCGAGCCGCAGCGGATCGTCGAATCGACGCGGGTCCACGTTTGCCCTGTCCAGCTGCAGCAATACGAAACTGCCTGCGGGAATCGTCACTCCGCCGAGTTCGACGTCCTCGAGCGCGGTCCGGCCTGCCATTTTCACCGGCCCTTCGACACGGAGCAGTTCCTCGACAGCGTTGACCGGATCGTGTGCGAGCTGCCGAACGTGAGCCGGGTTCTGCACCAGCGCTCTGGTTCCGTTGGCGATCAGATTCGCCGTTGTCTCGTGCCCGGCCGCCAGCAGGAGCAGGCAGGTACCGAGGACCTCGTCGACGGTGATGCCGTCCTGCGCCAGCAGTGCGCTGATGAAGTCGTCGCCCGGATGTTGTTTGCGGTCGGCGAGTATCGGTGTGAGTTCGAGCATCAGCTCGACCGATGCGTCGACGCTGGCGACCAGATCCTCTGGCGTAGCGTCGAGTTCGAGCATCTTGACCAGATCGGGGGTCAGATCGGCGAACAGTTCGGCGCCTTCGGCTCCGACGTCGAGCAACTCGGCGATCACGGCGAGCGGGACGACGTACGCGAATTCGCTGACCAACTCGGCAGATTCGTCGAGACCGTCCAGCGCTGCCTCGACAATCGATGCGACCCTCGGCCGGATTCGTTCGATCGACCTCGGCGTGAACACGGGGCCCACGATCCTGCGCAGCCGGGTGTGGTCGGGTGGATCCATGAAAATGAGGGCGGTCTGCGGCAGATCGCGAATCTCGGCCGGTGCCAATGGGTTACGCCGCGGATCACTGCTCCAACCGGAGCCTCGTAGCACTGCGGAGACCTCGTCGTAGCCGTCGACGAAGTACACACCGTACTCGTCGTCGTACCGAACCGACTGTCCTGCAATAGACTGTCCTGCAATCGAAGTCGTCATCGCTTCGCTCCCCAGTGCGCAATGTCCAACTCGCCCATGGGCGTCGCCGCCGGACCGTTGTTATCCCATTCCTGCCGGATCGCCTCCCACGGTCCGGTGCATTCGAGCGCTCCGAGCACGGCGGTGACGCCGAGATCGATACGGGTGAGCATCGTGAAGTCCGGATCGAGCGAGACCTTTCTCAGCACGTGGCCGTACGGGCCGACCGGCGAAAACTTGTCCTGGACAACGCCTGCCGCGAACGCAGTCGAGTACGTGAACGGCTGCGGACCCGTCAGCATCTCCAGACCACACCTGTAGAAGTCCGCGATCTCGCGTGGTTCCGGCAGCTCGCCGTCGACGACGATTCCCATGTCGCGAAGGGCGAGGATCAGCGCTGGGACGTCGTCCTCGACGGCCGCGTTCAACGACCTCTTGACGAGTGTGACCTTGTCCTCGGTGAACCGCTTCACGCAGCCGAAATCGATGAACGTGACGCCGCCGTCGTCGTGAAACAGGTAGTTGCCCGGATGCGGGTCCGCGTTGAAGAGGCCGATGGTCCGCAGGCTGCCCATAGCGAAGCGAGAGATCGTCTCGCCCCATAGGTCGCGCAGTTCCTGTGGGGCGGTGAGGGCTTCGGCAAAACGTCGACCTTCGACGAAGTCCATGGTGAGAACTTGGCTTGTGGTCAGCTCCGGTACGACCTCGGGAATTCGGATGAACGGATGACCCCGATAGCCGTCCACGAATGCGGTCTGATTGGCAGCCTCGACGAGATAGTCGATCTCTTCACCGATGCGTGCGGTGACCTCTTGTGACAGTGCCTTGATGTCGAGTCGCGCCAGTGCGGGTTGTAGACCTTTCGCCATCTGAAAGAACGTGGCGAGCAGTTCGGTGTTGGCGAGATCGGCGCGAATCGCCTCGTCGACGCCGGGGTACTGGACCTTGACCGCAACGCGGCGACCGTCGGCCAGGCGCGCGGCGTGGACCTGACCGATCGACGCCGCGCCGACCGGAACGGGATCGAATTCGGCGAACAGCTCGTCGACGGGCTTGCCCAAGTTCGCTTCGATCACGCCGGCAGCTGTCTCGTATGGCATCGGCGGCGCACTGTCCTGCAGTCGTGCCAGCGCTCGTTGATAGACGTTCTGGTTCTCGTCGCCGACGGTCGGGCCGATGGCAGTGAAGGACAGGATTTGGCCCGCTTTCATCAACACGCCCTTGGAGCGTCCCAGGTGGTTTGCGTAGCGGTCGGCGTCCTTGACCCGGTAGTCCGGTCGGCCGGCTTCGGCGTTCTTACGACGTCGGCGCATCGACTCGACGACAGCCTCCCCCGCGGTTCGCCCCGCGAGCCCCACGAGTGGCATCGCTCTGGCCACTCGACCGCGCTTCGGTATGTGCGCCCGAGCGTCGTCCGCTGCCGTCATCGTTCGTCCTCCACCTCACCGTACGAACCCACTTGCTGTTCCTCAGTGAACACTTAAGCCGCGAGGGTGTCAACAAGTTGACGCTTTGTAAATTTCAGCGTTCACTTAGGTCGTGGCAGCGACGACTATGACACGCGACCGCATCCTCGATGCGGCGATGGAACTGTTCAGCGAGAACAGCTTTCGAGGCACGTCCATCACCCAGATCGAGACCGCTGCGGGCCTGACGCCAGGTGCAGGTGGGATCTATCACCACTTCCGCACGAAGGAATCGATCCTCGAGGCCGGTCTCGAACGCCACCTCGACCGCGTCAACGCGGTCCGCGATATCACGCAGTTGATGTCCGGATTGGGTGACCTGCGAGTCGCGCTCACCTTGCTCGCAAAGTACGTGTTGACCGAACTCGACAACGAAGAAACCCTGCTGCGCATTCTCGCGACCGACACGCGGACACGACCACACCTACTCGACGGTGCGGTCCACAACATGGTCCGCAGAATCTATTCGGGATTCGCTTCGTGGCTTGCCGACGAAGCAGACATCAGTGCCGATCGGGCAACCGACATCACCTCCGTCGGCCTCGGGGCCTTGCTGTCGGCACGGTTGGTACCGCTGCTGTTCGGGCTGGCACCACACGACGTCGGGGACGAACAATTCGTCAAAACCTGGGTAGACATGATGCTGCGGAGTGTCGAGGGCACCACCGGCGGCGCACCGGCTCGCTGAAAACCGCGCTGCGCGAACAGAAGCGGCCCCCACGACCGGGTGGTCATGGGGGCCGGCAGACTGTGCAGGTGCTAACCGTGCAGGTGCTACCGAGTCAGTGCGCGATCACCGGTTCGCCTTCGCTCGGCTCTGGAACGCCGTTGGGCAGCAACACCGCCGTCAGGACCGCTCCACCGAGGAAGATGAACGTCGCCCACCAGAAGGTCGCCGAGTAGCTCGACACCGCGGCCTGCATAGCAGTCAACTCGTTCACCGCCTTGCCCGAAGCGAAGCTCGCGGCCGCCGATGCTGCGATCGTGCTGAGCAGCGCGGTACCGATCGAGCCACCGACCTGCTGGCTGGTGTTGACCATGGCCGACGCGACACCCGCATCTTCGTGAGCGAGAGCCGACGTCGCACCCTGGAAAGCCGTCGCCATCGACGCACCCAAACCGAGGCCCATCAGGACCAAGCCGGGGAGGATGTGCAGCGCGTAGCTGCTGTCGACCTCGATCTGCGTGAGCAGACCCATGCCGAGCGCACCGATGAGCAGCCCGGCCGTCATCAGGACCCGAGCGCCGAAACGAGGCAGTAGGGCCTGCGACGACGTGACCGACGACGCGATCATCGCGGCGACCATCGGGAGGAAGGCGACGCCGGTCATGATCGGAGTGAAGCCGAGAATCAGCTGCATGTAGTAGGTCAGGAACAGGAACACCGCGAACATGCCTGCGCCGACGATGAATACAGCGAGGTAGGAAGCGCCGCGAGTGCGGTCCAAGACAATTCGCAACGGCAGCAGCGGATTCGCAACACGGCTCTGCAGGTAAACGAACGCCGCTAGCAGTACGGTGCCCGCGCCGAGCCAGCTGATTGTCGACGAGTCGCCCCAGCCCTGCGACTCGGCCTGCGAGAAGCCGTAGACGATGCTGAAGAGTGCGGCCGTCACGGTCAGTGTGCCCGGGATGTCGAGCTTGGGCCGGTCGGTCGTGACGTGCTTGGCAAGCAGAAGTGCGGCACCGACGATTGCGACGGCAGCGAAGATCAGGTTGACGTACATCGCCCAGCGCCAAGATGCCCACTCGGTGAGCATGCCGCCGAGCAGCAAGCCGATAGCGCCGCCTGCGCCTGCGATGGCACCGAAGACACCGAACGCCTTCGCGCGTTCCTTGGGTTCGGTGAACGTCACGGTGAGTAGCGACAATGCTGCAGGTGCGAGCAACGCACCGAAGACGCCCTGGCCGGCGCGGGCTGCGACGAGCATTTCGAAACTGGTTGCTGCGCCACCAACTGCGGAGGCGATGGCGAAACCGCTCAGTCCGATGAGGAACGTCGTGCGGCGACCGAAGAGGTCACTGAGCCGGCCACCGAGTAGCAGCAGGCTGCCGAACGCGAGTGCGTATGCGGTCACCACCCACTGGCGATCGGCGTCGGAGAATTCGAGCGAACGCTGGGCTGCCGGGAGCGCGATGTTCACCACGGTCGCGTCGAGCACGACCATCAATTGCGAGAGCGCGAGAACACCGAGAATCCACCACCTTGCAGCGTGCGATCCCCGTCCGCGAGCCTGTGGTGCGGCGACATCGGCGTCGGCCGGCTCCAGGGGTTCGATTGTGCTGGTTGTCATGGATCCCCTCGAATCACTAGATGGAGGTCGTTCCTCCACTTACTCGAAACAACGTAACACGTAACGGAGGCGATGTCTCCACTTATTTCGGAAACTTGCTAAGATGGGGATGTGAACACCATCACCACGAAGGCACCCGCGGCTCCGGCTACCCGCCCGCTACGCGCGGATGCCGCACGCAATCAGCAGCGAATTCTGGAAGCCGCGCGCGAACTCTTCGCCACGCGTGGTCTCGAAATCACGCTGGACGACGTCGCCGAACACGCAGGCGTAGGGGTCGGCACCGTCTACCGACGGTTCAGCAACAAGCAGGACCTCATCGCAGGCGTCTTCGAGAAGCATGTCGACGACATGGCGGGTCAGGCCGAGCTCGCACTCGACAATCCCGACCCGTGGCAGGGCCTCGTGCAGTTCTTCGAATACATGTGCCGCCACATGGCCGAGAATCGTGGTCTCGGTGAGGTTCTCATGACCCTCGACGGTCAACAGACTCGGTTCGCGTGCGTGCGGGAGCGGATGGAACCCGCGGTGACGAAGGTGATCGATCGCGCCCGTGACGCCGGCGAACTGCGCCCCGACGCGGAGGCGCAGGACTTTTTCGCCACGATTCACATGGTCGACTGGATCGCCGATTTCGCCAGAACCGTCCATCCCGAAGTGTGGCGACGCTACTTCTCGATCATGCTCGACGGCCTGCGAGCCGACTCTCGACCGCGGCAGCCACTGACCGTCGGACCGATGACCTTCGAGCAGGTTCACGAAGCGAAGTCGGCCTGCTTCGGCCGTCGGCGCTGACCTACCGTTAGTCGTCAGCTACCCGGTTTCAGCGCTACTATCGGAGCGCAGTTGGTCTCGCGACCACTAGAGACCGACTGGGCTGGCGACCAACGTCGTTCGCCAGCCGCACCCTGATCTCGCGTTGGCTAACGCGTCGGTTCGGCAGTTTCGACCTCGGTATCCGAACTGAAATACGGAACGATTCCCCGCACGAGCGGCACCGCGAGCAAAGCGGCGATTCCAGCGACGAGAAACGCCGAACCCGGGTGGTCGACAAGCAGTCCGACCGTTGCCGCGACTACCAGTCCGCCGAGATTTCCGGACATCCAAATCAATCCAGCAGCCGTACCCTCCGCTTCGCCCGACCACCTCTCGGTCATCGCCAAAACGATCGGCAGCGCGGGCAACAACAGCAGACCGATCAGGGTCAGACTGCCGTAGGCCACGATCGCGCCGGGGGCAACCGCCAACGCAAGGCAGCCCAGAAACGCTGTAATAGCGCCGAGCACAAGCATTTTCAGCTCCCAGCCGTGTCGGGCAGCCACGATCGGCAGCACGGCACAGCCGACGACTCCGGCAAGGACATTGAGCAAAAGGATGATGCTCGCGGTCCCCGAATCCACACCTGCGGGTTCCAACAGCGCTTGAGCGAACGTCGTCAATGCGACGAAGGTCCCGAACGGAAAGAAGACCAGCGCACACAGCCGCCGGATGAAGTCGTCGTTCCAGGCGATCCGAAGAGCGGCGAGACCCGCAGGCGGACGCCGGTGCGAGAAGGCGAACGGCGTTCGTAGCGCGACGACGAGCACTACGGCTGCGATGCCAGATAATGCAGCGCCGATTGCAATGAGGGCGCCGAGTTGCTCGGCATCGGTGAAAACCGCGCCGAGCAGGAAGGCGATGATCATCCCGGCGAACGTGCTCGCCGAACCGATCGCGATGCCGGCGGGACGATCCTCCTCCGCGAGATAACGTCCGGTGATTCCGGTGATTGCGTTGAGAACCAGAGGCTGCGCGATCGCAATGACGATCTGTCCGGTCAACACCCAGACGAAGTCGTCGCCGATCAACCGCAGCAGCCCGCCGACCGCGGTGAGCACCGCACCCGCTGCCAAAGCCTGCGTGAACCACCGATCGAGCAGCAAGCCGGCCGGGATCGCCAAAACAACGTAGAACAGCGGAAACACGTTGGTCAGCCAGCCGATCGCCGACTCGGAGACGCCGTAGTGCTCGGCAGCAACGGTCGTCACCGGGGCGAAACTGAGCCACAGCACCTGCGTGGCTGCTCCGACCATCGCAAACGCGGCGACGATCGGCCAGCGGCTCACGTGTGTTTGCATCATCGAATTCGGGCTCTTTCCTCCGGGTCCACCGCCTCGAACGGGTGCTCGATCAGGGACACGATGTCGGTTTCGCGATCACAGACGTCGAGGGCAACCTGCACGAACCGATCGACAAGAACCGAACGCCGACCACCAGGCCAGCCGAGCGCGACCACCGAACCCTCGAACCCGTCGATCGGAACGTAGCGGACCCCGCTGTGCGGAGTGTGCCTGGCCGCCCCCGCCACCATCACGCTGCACCCGACGCCTGCCGAGACAACGGCAATTTCCTCTGTGTGCGAGTTGGTGAACGAGGCAATCTTTGCGCGTTTTTCGCCGCGATGCGCGTCGAGCGTCCAAAACCGTTGCCACACATCATCTGCCGTGCGCGCAACAACCATGGGTTCGTCCAGCACTTCATCGACGGCGACCGACTTCCGACCGGCAAGTCGATGCGCGCTCGGCAGCGCAAGGACACATGGCTCGACGAACAGCGGCACAATATCGATATCCGTGACACCGGTCGGCAATCTGAGGAATGCCAAGTCGGAGGTGCCGTCACCGAGCCCGACAGCCGGGTCGTTGAATCCGAACTCGCGAAGTTCGACGCGGACATCGGGATAGTTTTCGGCGAACTGCTCGAGGATCGGCGCAGTCAGTTCGAGCGCTGCTCCGACGAGGAACCCCAGACGCAGGACACCTGACTCGCCCAGTGCAGCTCGACGGGTCGCCTCGACGCCCGCGTCCAGTGTTGCGAGCATCTCGCGCGCGGTTTCGAGGAACAGCTCGCCCGCCGGCGTCAGTTCGACGGAACGCGTTGTGCGCCTGAGCAGCTGAGCACCGAGATCGTCTTCGAGTTCCCTGATCTGTTTCGACAGGGCTTGTTGCGCAACGAACAACCGCGCGGCAGCACGGCTGAAATGCAACTCCTCGGCCACGGCAACGAAGTATCGCAGCCTCCTGCTCGACACATCCACAATCAAAAATTGTAAATCAGGTCGGAGCCGGTGTTTCACAACTCACCGATTCGAGAGGAGTGTTGGGCCCAGCACATCACGACCTCAGGAGTACCGAAGTGACCGCACCGACCGAAGCTCTGCCTTCCTCCTGGCACAACTGGAGTGGCCGACTGACCGCGCAGCCGTCTCGCGTCGTCGAGCCACGTGACTGTGCCGCGGTTGCGGCCGCAGTGAAGGATGCGGCCCGAGCAGGTCTACGGGTGAAGGCCGTCGGTTCAGGACACTCGTTCTCCGAGATCGCCGTGCCCGACGATGTATCCCTTCGACTCACGCACCTCGACGGGATCATCGATTGCGACGAATCCACCGGCATCGTCACGGTCGCCGCCGGCACTCCCCTGCATCGACTGAACAAAGCATTGGCCGAACGGGGACTGGCGCTCGAGAACATGGGCGACATCGATCGCCAAACCATCTCCGGCGCAACAGCAACCAGCACCCACGGCACCGGAGCCAAGTTCGGCAGCATCTCGACGCAGATCCGGCGGCTCGAAATCGTCCTAGCGGACGGATCGATCGTGACCTGCTCGCCCACCGAGCGACCAGATCTGTTCTCCGCTGCGCGAGTCAGTCTCGGCGCACTCGGAATAGTCACAGCGGTGACCCTGCAGTGTGTGCCTGCCTTCGCATTGCACGTCGTCGAGGAAACGATGTCCCTCGATCGTGCTGTCGAGGAACTGGATTCGTTCGTCGACGACAACGATCACTTCGAGTTCTTCTGGTTTCCGCACAGCCGTCTGGCCTCGACCCGTCGGACGACCCGGCTGCCAGCCAACGCGCACCTGCAGCCGATCAGCCAGCGCCGAAGCAAGTTCGACGACGACTTCCTCACCGACGTCGTATTCGAGCGACTGCTCCGTTTCGGTAGCCGATACCAGCGCACGATTCCGGCGATCACCCGCGTGGGCGCACGAGCACTCGGTGGCCGAGACTTCACCGACATGTCGCACAACGCGTTTGCCTCCAAACGCGACATTCGATTCAACGAGGGTGAATATGCCATCGCCCGCGAAGATGCCGACGACGTGCTGCGCGAGATCCGGCGTTGGACCGAGAGCCACGACGAGAAGATCTCGTTTCCACTCGAGGTGAGGTTCGTTGCCGCAGATGACATTCCGCTTGCTCCCACCTACCAGCGGGACACCTGCTACATCGCGTTCCATCAGTATCACCGGATGCAGTACGCCACGTATTTTGCTGCGCTGGAAGGAATCTTCGGTGCCGTCGGCGGCCGGCCGCACTGGGGAAAGATGCACAGCCTCAGCGCAGACGAACTACGCGGCCTCTACCCCGAATTCGACCGCTTCGTCGACCTGCGCGACGAGGTCGACCCCACAGGCATTTTTACCAACGCATACCTGAACAGGACTCTTGGCGCACCAGCGAACGGCGCCCGACGGTGACGCGAATCGCCGGCGCTCATGCAGTCATCACGGGAGGATCGAGCGGCATCGGGTTCGCCACCGCGGCGATGTTGGCCCGCCGCGGCGCGACGGTCTCGCTACTGGCCCGCGGCGTCGAACGACTCGAAGAGGCCGCGTCCACCATCCGGAGCGACGGCGGCACGGTGCACACCGCCGCGGCTGATGTCTCGAAACGTGAATCTCTCGAATATGCACTTGGTCAACTGGTTTCCGCCGCCGGCCACTGCGACATCCTCATCACCTCGGCCGGGGTCGCACGACCGGGACGATTCCTCGAACTGGACGACGCTGTGTACTCCCAGATGATGGACGTCGACTACTTCGGCACACTCCACGCGATTCGCGCGGTCGCTCCCGAGATGGTCGAACGAAAGCGCGGCTCCATCGTCGCAATCTCCTCCATGGCAGGCATTTTCGGCATCTACGGCTACACCGCATACAGTCCGGCAAAGTTTGCGGTCCGCGGTTTGATGGAGGCGCTACGCGACGAGATGCGACCCCATGGTGTGCACGTGGGGTGCGTATTTCCCCCAGACGTCGACACTCCCCAGCTAGCCGACGAGAACAGATACAAGCCAGCCGAGAGGGCCGCGATAAGCGGGACGATTTCAGCATTGAGTCCCGAGCTGGTGGCGGCAAAGATCGTGAACGGCATCGAGAAGAAGCGATTTGCCATCTACGCGGACCGCACGAGTTCGACACTGGCCTCGTTGGGCAGTATCGCAGCACCTGTGCTGCGGCGCTATGCAGATCACAAAGTCGACTCGGTCAGGCCCGCTGGCGGCAGGATGCAGTCCTTCGCGAAAGGTAAGCAGTGACAAGCTATTCGGTCGGCCGCGGTATTTCCGACATCACCGGAGAACCCGCCGACGCCGGGATGCTCGGGTACGGCAAAGCCGAACAGCGCAGCGACGGCATTCACACCCGCCTACGCGCGCGGGCGTTCGTCTTCGAGCACGGCGCGGATCGTCTGCTGTTGGTGGTGTGCGAGCTCCCGTTGATCTTCGACAGCATCTGCAACGCGGTGTTGGCAAGGATCGCAACACGATTCGGCGCTCGCTACACGGCTTCCAACACGATGATCACGGCGACACACACCCACTGCGGACCCGGTGGCTACTCCCATCACTACACCTACAACGCCACGACGAACGGCTATCGCGCCAAGACCTTCGATGCCATCGTCGACGGTGCCGCCGAGGCCGTCGAGCGTGCCGACGCAGACCTCACCCCCACAACGCTCACGCTGTCACGCGGCGAACTGCACAACGCCAGCGTCAATCGATCCCGCGTCGCCTTCGACCGCAATCCTCTGCACGACAAGACGTTCTTCCCCGAGGCCAACGACCCGCAGGTCACCGTTCTTGCTATGGAACGCGAGGAAACAACGGTCGGTGCCATCACGTGGTTCGCCACACACAACACCAGCATGACCAACACCAACACGTTGATCAGCTCGGACAACAAGGGCTACGCCAGCTACCACTGGGAGCGACTGACCGAGAACGTCGACTATCTGCGCGATCACGCCCCCGCCTTCGTCGCCGCGTTCGCGCAGACGAATTCCGGCGACATGTCCCCCAACCTGAACCTGAAACCAGGCAGCGGACCAACCGATGACGAGGTGAGCAACACCCGAATCATCGGGTTGCGCCAGTTCGATTCTGCAACAAAGGCTCTCACCGAACAGACTGCCGCTGTCGCTGGCGGGCTGGACAGCCGAACTCTGTATGTCACGCTTTCCGGCTACGAAGTCGCGCCCGAATTCACCGGTGACGGCAAGACCCATCACACAGGCGCACCTATCCCGGGGGCCGCTGCAATTGCGGGAGCCTCCGCGGATGGCGATGGATTCGCAGGCTTCAGCGAGAACGGCAACCCGTTGTTCGATCGGATCTCACGGCACCTGATCTACCGATTGTCCGGCTCGCTCGCGGACAGTCACGCGCCCAAAGGCCTTGTCGCTCCAGCGGGATCGATCAACAAGGTCGTTCCGATGATCATCGAGCGAGTTCCGGTGCAGCTGTTCCGAATCGGGCAGCTGTACCTGATCGGCATACCTGGCGAAGTGACGATCGTCGCCGGCCTGCGGCTGCGGCGCACGGTCGCAGCCATAGTCGGAGCCGAGTTGGCCGACGTTCTTGTCGCCGGCTACAGCAACGGCTACATCCACTACGTCACGACGCCAGAGGAGTACGAAGCCCAACGCTACGAGGGCGGCAGCACCATGTTCGGCAAATGGGAACTGCCTGCGCTGCAACAGATCGCGGCGCAACTGGCAACCGCGATGGCGGACGGGGTTGCCGTCGACCGCGGCGACCCGGCGCCGGACCTCTCTGGCCGAAAGCGCCGCGGACCAGCACGGGCGCCCGCGGACGAGGCCCTCCCGGGTCACGACTTCGGCGATCAGTTGACGACACCCGCACACCGCTACGTCGCCGGCGATCGTGTAGTTGCGACCTTCGTCGGCGCTTACCCGAACAACGATCTACGCCGGGGCGACACCTATCTCGAGGTCCAGCAGCAGACGGAAGGTGGCTGGGCGAGGATTGCGGACGACGGCGACTTCGCAACGACCTACCGTTGGAAGCGTCGCGGCAAGGCTGGGTCGGTCGTCGAGGTAGCGTGGCAAATCCCGGACGACGCGGCGGCAGGCACCTATCGCCTGCGCTACCACGGCGATGCCCGCGACGCGGTAGGCCGACTCTCGCCGTTCACCGGCACGTCGACCACGTTTGGTATCGAATAGGGGAAGTCCCTGCTGCAGCTTTCGGAGGAACAGTGAACGAAGCATTCGACGGTCGGAGTTTCAGTCGTCGGTCGATGTTGACAGGAACTCTCGCCGCGGCCGCAGCCGTCGGAGCGACGCTTGTCCCCGGCGGCGCGGTGGCGCGGGCGACCGCGTCGAAGTATCCGTTTCCAACCGGCAAGAATCTCACCGTCCTCGTCACCGGTGACGCCGGAACAGGTGCGGCGGGGCAACTCGCAGTGACCCAGGCCGCGAAGAAATTGTTTGCGGGCGAGCAGCTGTCGCTCGCAATCGGCCTGGGCGACAACATCTACGAGGACGGCGCGGAGACGCCGGACGACGACGAGTTCAGCACCAAAGTTCGAGGTACCCAACACCGGCCTGGACGTGCCGTGGCTGATGGCACTCGGCAATCACGACAACTCCCTCATCGTTCCGGGCGATGGCAGCTGGCTGGAGAAGGGCAACAACGAGGTCGGCTATCACGTGCGCTCGCCGCGCTGGTGGATGCCGTCGCGGTACTACTCGGTTGCTCTCCCTGCCAACGATCCGATCGTCGAATTCTTCGTGCTCGATCTGAATCCGCTGTGCTCCTACATTCCGCAGATCCTGAACTACTGGGCGCCGAACGGTCCGTACATGACCGGCCAGCGGGAATGGCTGCGACAGAGTCTGGCGGCGTCGCCTGCGAAGTGGAAGATCACGTGCAATCACTTCCCGTACATCGCGAACGGACCGCACGGCAATGCCGGCGCCTACGACGGAGTTCCGGCGATGCTGCCGCACGCCAACGGCACCTACGCGAAGGACTTCTTCGATCAGGAAGTCCTCGGCCGAGTCCCGATTCTGCTTGCCGGGCACGACCATTCACAGCAGGTCCTCACCCCGACCGCAGCAACCAAGGGCGCGTACCAGATCGTCTCGGGCGCGGCGGCCAAGTCGGTCGGCGGTCAGTCGCGGATCACCAATCCTGCGCTGTACCAGGACTTCAGCAATCTCGGGTTCATGGTGCTCGACATCTCCCCGAGCTCGGTCGCCGTTCGCGTGTACACGGTCGATATCCCCAGCGCGACTGCAACATTGGCATTCCAGCAGCAGCTAGCGGGCACCTAGGGCGCGCGCCTCGTGAGTCTTTTCGGAGGTCGGGCCCTCCGAAAAGACTCACGAGTAGTAGGTGGAATTGTGGTGTTGTGCAGGCACTTTCCGTCGAAACCGTGTCGGTGGGTGCCGCTACGATTAGCACATGCTTTCGAACCCGACACCGCAACCCGCCACGGCGGTCGAGGCTGCGATGGTCGCGTTCGAAACAGCTCTCCAAGGGTTACGTGACGTCGGATTCGGCGAACTGTCGAACAACCGCGACCGTCTCGACCTCGTGCAACGCTTCGAAACCGCAACACGCACGATCTCCGGTTTCGGAACCGTCCTGATCGCCGACATGCAGGAACAATGGATCCCCGGCGAACTCGGCGACTACCGCCTCGCCGACGTCCTCGCCAACACCCTGCGGATCCATCCCAGCGAAGCCAAAGCCCGCCGCCGCATCGCCGAAGACCTCGGACCCCGCACCGGATTCTCCGGCGCACCCCTGGACCCGATCTACCCGCACACCGCCGCCGCCCACCGTGACGGGGCGATCGACCGTGCCCACATCACCGTGATCCGCGAATTCTTCGCCCAGGTCCCCAACTACGTCGACGCCGAGACCCGCGAGCAAGCCGAAGCCAAACTTGCCGAGCAAGCCCGGATCCTGCGGCCCGACCAACTCCGCCGCGCAGGCAACCGGATCCTCGCCTACCTCAATCCCGACGGCAACGCACCCGAGGTGGACCGCGACCGCAAACGGACTTTCATCCTCGGTAAGCAGGGCACCGACCTGATGACCAAAGGCAGTTTCTGCGTCGACCCGGAACTGCGGTCCTACCTCGAGGCGCTGTTCGCGAAATACGCGAAACCCGGTGTCGGAAATCCGGCAGACGCCGACTCGACGGTCGATGCCGAACCGAACGAGGACGTCGTCCGACGCGACGACCGGTCGGTCGGGCAGCGTCAACACGACGCACTGACAATGGTGCTACGCGACGCGCTCGCCTCCGGCACCCTCGGCCAGCACCGCGGTCTCCCGGTCACCGTCGTCGCGACCATGACCGTCAAAGAACTCGAAGAGGCGTCCGGGACTGCGATCACCGGCGGCGGATCGTTACTTCCGATCCGAGATGTCGTCAGGATGGCGGCTCATGCGCACCACTATCTGGCGTTGTTCGACGATGATGGCCGCCCCATCTACCTAGGCAGATCGAAACGGATCGCGCAGGGTGATCAGCGTCTGGTGTGTTATGCCCGGGACAAAGGCTGCACCTTCCCGGGATGTTGGCGACCAGCGAATATATGTCAGTGTCATCACTGCCGGGAATGGGTGGCCGAACTCGGGCTCACCGACGTCGATCAACTGGCACTCGTCTGCGACGCGCACCATCCACTGGCTGGACTCAAAGACACCGACTGGCACACCATCGTCGCCGGATCCGATCATCAGTATCCCGGCCGGATTCTGTGGGTTCCGCCGAAACACACCGACCCGACGCGAAAACCCCGAATCAATCACTACTTCCATCCCCACGAATACTGGGACCTCGTCTGAACCTCAGCGCGTCAGAGCGAGGCTCGTCCAGCAAGCGCCGCAAGAATGCGGCCACTTCGGTCTGCCATTTGCTCGGCCGTCTGATCCGGGTGCCGCAGCCACCAATTGACAAGTGCCGTAACGCTGCTCACCCATACCTCGGTGAGAGCCGAAATATCCAACTCGTCGTCGAGCCCACCTGCAGTGAGGAAACTAGCGACGCCGCGCGACGCCTGATCGCCGATCTGCGCCACCACCTTGCGAGCGGCGTCGGCCGCTGCACCGGTTTTCGGCACCGTCCTGTCGAAGATGACGTTCCAGTCGTTGGGGCGCGGCGCCAGCGCCTCGAACACCGCGCGAAGCGTCTCCGACGCAAGCTGGAGCGTGGGCTCGTTGGTGACCAGTACGTCTTCGATCGCGCCGACCAAGGTTGCACCTGCACGTTCGACGCAGGCGATGTAGAGACCGTCCTTCGTCTTGAAATAGCCGTAGATCAGCGGCTTCGATATGCCGGCTTTCGCCGCCACGGCGTTGATCGAGATCCCGGCGTAGCCACTGGTACCGAACTCGTCGGTCGCGACATCGAGAATCTGCTGCTCGCGTTCTGCGCGCGGCACGCCCTTTGTCCCCGCGGTACTCATCGAATCCATCTAACCATCGAGCACCAACGCATCCGACACTCTGGCGCGACTACACCTCGCTATGTATTGTACCGATCAATACATTAATTGCGGAGGTAGTGGATGCAGCTGCACAACAAGGTCGTATTGGTCACCGGCGGCAGCCGCGGACTCGGCAAAGCGATGGTCGAAGCCTTCGCGGCGGCAGGCGCGGACGTCGTCATAGCCAGCAGAAAATTGGACAGCTGCGAGAAGCTCGCCACCGAAATCCGCGAAAAACACGGTCGCCGAGCACTTCCCGTCGCAGCGAATGTCAGCAACTGGAACGACTGCGACGCTCTGATCGAGACTGCATACGCCGAGTTCGGCCGCGTCGACGTACTCGTCAACAACGCCGGCCTTTCGCCGCTCTACCCGAGTCTCGACCAGGTGAGCGAAGCACTGTTCGACAAGGTCATCGGCGTCAATCTCAAAGGACCGTTTCGACTTTCGTCCGTCATCGGCACTCGTATGGCTGCGGGCGACGGTGGCTCCATCATCAACATCAGTTCGATCGGCGCGATCAGGGCCGACGGTTTGGCACTGCCGTACTCCGCGGCGAAAGCCGGACTCAACGCACTGACCGAAGGACTGGCGCAGTCGTTCGGTAGGACAGTCCGTACCAACGCAATTCAGTGCGGTCCGTTCGCGACCGACATCGCCGACGGCTGGCCGGCCGGACTGCGTGAGCACCTCGAGGCGAACATTGCACTCGGTCGGGTCGGCGTGCCGGACGACATCATCGGCGCAGCACTGTATTTCGCAACCGATGCATCGGCCTACTGCACCGGTGCGATTCTGCGGCTCGACGGCGGTATCAAATGAAAGCGCTCGTGTACGAAGGCCCGCAGGCGATCCGCTATCGCGATGTTCCCGACGCCATGATCGGAGACGACGACAGCGCGTTGGTCCGCGTCACGTCCACCGGCATATGTGGCAGCGACCTGCACATCTACGGCGGCCACGGCTTCAGCGCCGACCTCGGCTTCTGCGTCGGGCACGAGGCCGTCGGAGAGGTCGTCGAGGTCGGTCGGGCAGTGAGCCGTTTCGTCGTTGGCCAGCGGGTCCTCGTGCCCGCCTCGGTCGGCTGCGGGCGCTGCCAGTCGTGCGCGACAGGCGTCGTCGCCGGCTGCGAGACCGGCACTACCGCACTGACCGCCTGCTACGGCCTGAGCTCGGCACTGCCGGGAGCGCAAGCAGAACTGCTCGCAGTCCCCCGCGCCGATGGAAACCTTGTTGCGCTTCCCGATTCGATCTCCGACGACGCCGCCGTGGTGTTGGCCGACAACGCAGCAACGGCCTGGTATGGCGCGCGACGAGCGCGAGTCGCTCCCGGCGACACCGTGACGGTCGTCGGACTCGGTCCGGTCGGCCTACTCGCGATCCAATCGGCGTTCGCAATGGGCGCCTCCCGCGTGCTCGGGGTGGACCTGTTGCCGGAGCGGCGCACCCGTGCGGCAGCGATGGGCGCGGAGCCCATCGATTCCGACGATCCCAAAGCCCGGATTCGCGAACTCACCAACGGCAAGGGCACCGACGTCGCCATCGAAGCTGTCGGCGCGGATGCGACCATCAAACTGGCTACGAGCGCAGTCCGACGCGCAGGCAGGGTCGGCGTGATCGGCGTCAACCAGAACACGAAGTACGCGTTCAACATGCCCCTTGCCCAGGTCAAGGAACTCGAATTCACGATCGGGCTCTGCTCGGTCCAATACGAGTTACCGACGCTGCTCCGGCTCACCGCTGCGGGACGTCTTCGCCCCGAAGAGGTTGTGTCACATCGACTCGGTTTGTCGGAGGGCGAGCGCGCATACGAGATGTTTGCCGGTCGAACCGACGGGGTCAGCAAGATCGTCCTCGATCCGGCTGCCTGACGATGACGACACCACGGCGACGTGGCCGCCCACCCGCCTCCGACCCCGACGCGGGCGACACCCGTCGCCGCATCGTCGAGGCAGCACTCGAGCTGTTCGCGGAGAAAGGTTTTCACGGTACCGGCGTCGCGGAGATCGGGTCCAGAGCCGACGTCCAGAGGGGTGCGCTGTACTACCACATCAAATCGAAGGAAGAGCTGCTGTGGGAAGTGCTGCGGGACTACGTCACCGAACTGCTGGTCGAAGCCGAAGCGATCGTCGCTGCGGGCAACGAGCCGACACTCACCCTTGGCAACCTGATCCGCAGTCACGTCACCCGCATCGTCGAGCACAGTCGCGAAGTGCGGATTCAACTGCGGGACGGCACAAGTCTCGACGATACGCACGCAGCGGAGTTGCAGGAACTGCGAGATCGAGTTCAGCAGTGCTGGCAGCAGGTGCTCGACAAGGGCTACGCGGACGGCGCGTTCGCCAGCGCCGACCACGTGATCACCAACAGTCTGCTCGGCACCGTGAACATGGTGAGTTTCTGGTACCGCCCCAGTGGCGGCCGCACTCCCGAAGAAATCGGCGATCTGCTCGCCGCACTACTGCTCGACGGCGTGAAAACAACTAGGTGAGGGAGTCTTTCGATGGCATGGGATTTCGAAACGGAGCCGGAGTTTCAAGAACTACTCGACTGGGCCGACGAGTTCGTTCGAACCGAGGTCGAGCCCCTCGACCTGGTTTTCGAGAATCCGTACGATCGCTCGGACGAGAAGGCGATGGCCTACACCCGGCCTCTCAAACAGGCGGTGAAGGACAAGGGGCTGTGGGCCTGCCACCTCGGCCCCGAGTTGGGTGGCGCAGGCTACGGCCAGGTGAAGCTCGGACTGCTGAACGAGATTCTGGGTCGGTCGACATGGGCGCCGTCCATCTTCGGTTGTCAGGCACCGGATTCGGGCAATGCCGAAATTCTCGCGCACTACGGAACCGAACAGCAGAAGGCGAAGTATCTGCAGCCGCTACTCGACGGCGACATCGGTTCCTGCTACTCGATGACCGAACCCCACGCCGGCTCGGACCCGACCCTGTTCACCACAAACGCTGTGCGCGATGGTGATTCGTGGGTACTCAACGGCGAGAAGTGGTTCAACTCCGTCGCCGCTTTCGCCGAGTTCTACATCGTGCTCGCGGTGACCGATCCGAGTGTGAGTGCCTACCAGGGTATGTCGATGTTCATCGTGCCCGCCGAGACGCCCGGGCTAGAGATCGTCCGCAACGTCCGCGTCGCCGGCTTCAGCGATCACGAAGCCTACGTGCGCTATACCGACGTCCGGGTGCCTGCGGAGAACCTCCTCGGCCCAGAAGGTGGAGCCTTCGCCGTTGCGCAGACGCGGCTCGGCGGTGGTCGCGTCCACCACGCGATGCGGACGGTTGCGCTGGTACGCAAGGCTTTCGACATGATGTGCGAGCGAGCAGTCTCTCGCCAAGTCCGTGGCGGGACCCTCGGATCGCTACAGCTGACGCAGGAGAAGATCGCGGACAGCTGGATCGAAATGGAACAGTTCCGCCTCCTCGTCCTGCGGACCGCATGGCTGATCGACAAGCATCAGGACTATCTGTTGGTGCGCAAAGATATTGCAGCCATCAAGGTTGCGATGCCGAGAGTCATGCACGATGTCGCACAGCGGGCCCTACATCTGCACGGTGCCCTCGGCGTATCCGACGAGATGCCGTTCGCGGACATGATGATCTATGCGGAGATCATGGGCATCGCCGACGGACCGACCGAAGTGCATCAGGTGACGTTGGCGAAGCAACTGCTCCGCGGCTACCAACCCGCGCCGGGTCTGTGGCCGACCGAGCACAGACCGTCGAGACGCGAAGCAGCGCAAGCACATGTGGCGGCCCGCATGGAGCATGTCGTGGCGAACCATTAGTCCGAGCAGGTCCGAGGGGAGTCAGTCCCGCCAACCCGCAAGCTCGATGCCCTTGCCGATATCGACGCGGAAGCTCATCGTCAGCTCCGCCTTCGCGCCGACGGCGAGATCGAGGACCCACGTGACTTCGCCGAGGTCGGTAACCTCGGCCGGTCGCGGCTCGATCCGCACGTCTTTCACTGCGACCGCCTCGTCACGCGAGACCGGAAGTTGATCTCGTACAGTTACTTTCGCTTGGCGGGGCGTGTGGTTGGTGATCGTGAGCTGATACGCGGCTTCGCGTCGGTTGGAGGTGAAGCTACGTCCAGCGGTTCGGCGAATCAATTCGCGTTCGACGCGGACCCGGTCGTCGACGCCGAGCGCCAGTTCGACTTCTTCGCCGGGCGCCCAGGATTCGAGATCGGTGGCGCCGACGAACTCGGCGCCGTGGAAGATCGCTGCACGACCCGGCAGAAGAGTGTGCGGCGAGGTGTTGGTCGCAGTGGCCCGCAAGTACGTCTCGGCACTGAGCACGGGTGCCGTGATGTAGTCGAGGTGACTCTCCATATCGAGAACCGCGATTGTCGCCCTGTGCTTTTCGCCGTCGGAAGGGACCGCGACAGGCCGTGCGGGACGATAGGTTGCGGCAACAACACCCTGTTCCACGGTCGCCGTCGCGGTCACCATCTCGACGGCATCGGTGATCGGGGCCGAAAAGGCCTGCATCGGTGCCGGGGCGCCGGGCGGACCGCCGTAACCACCCCGTGCCATCTTCGGCATCGGCGGCAGGGGCCGTCTGCGTTCGAGGTACCAGGGTGAAAGATCGGGAACGGTCAGCGATCCCGATACCCGAGCGGTCGACAACGCGAGGTCGCACTCCGGCCAATCCTCGCCGCTCCACTGACTGATCACGCCGTACCAACTGACGCCGATGCGGTCGTCGGCGTGCCTGACGTCGTATGTCGACGACCAACCTGCCGAGGAGACGAGGTAGCTGACCTCGAACTCCACCGATGTATGGGCCTCAGCTGCGATCGCGACGGTGACCGCGAGCCGATCGGGTTCGACCTGGGCGGATCGGTCGTCGAGTTCTCTTGCAACCGCGGCGATCTCACGTTGACATTGCTCGACGTCGACTCGCAACGCGCGTTGTCGCGCTCGGAGCTCGCCCTGGCCCGTCGCGAGTGTCTCGGCGAACCCGGCGACATCGGGGTCGCGTCCCGCGGCGATCTGGCGTGCGAAGCTCGAGCCTGCATGGTTCGACAGTCCGTCGAGGAAGGTCTTGCGGGTCGACTCGACGTCGATCGCGTCTTCCAATTCCCGCAGCCGGGCCTCCAGTGCGCGACGGCGACCGTGCAGCACGGCAACCGCGTCGTCGGACGTCTCCGGGTGGTGCCGAACACCGACGTCGACGCCGAGAACCGTTGCAGCACCCCGACCCGCGACGCGGACGGATTCCGCATCCAACTGCATCGGCAGACCGTCGAGGACAACGCGGCTGTCCCCCGCATTCACGTCGAGCACGCCGCGTCGCGTGACGCGGGCGCTGTTCGGATACACCGTGACTGCCGCGATCGGAGCTTCGAGCAAGAGATCAGCTTGGGCCATCAGGCCAGGGTAATGCGGAAGCTGAGCTTGGTGCCGTGGCTGGACGTCAGATCGAGCAGACAACTGGGCAGATCCGCTCGCAACGAACCGATAACGTCGAAGTCGGGCGAGGCCACCTCCGGCGACGACACGAACTTGGTCCTCCAGCGCATTCTTCGGATTGGTCGTCTACTGCCCCGAAAAGTCGATGATTGCGGGCAGAACCTGAACGTTCCTCAGTTGGCCGATGCCGTGTCTTCGTCATAGATTACGTTGTCGAACCGCTCACGAATCAAGCGCTCTTCCCCACTGCCTGTCGTTGGGAGTCGCAACAGATTGAGTCCGCGAGCTGCGCAGATCGCATCCTTTCTTCGGTCCCGAAGCAACTGTTCGGGTCTATCTTCGTGAAACAAAAATCCGTCAACTTCGATCGAGAACGCCACTCGATTCGACGTACGGTTGAAGACCACGAAGTCGAGCGACGCTCCGTGTCTGACGTATGAACGTTCTTCCACTGTCAGCCCATCGAGACTATGCACGAGGTGGCGCAGCTTTACATTGTTGTGGGCGTAGAAGTCGCTGTACGGAGACTCAGCAAAAAGGTCCTGCAGGACAGTCCAGACAATGTTCTCCGAGTCGTAGTTCGTGACCCGCTTCAGGCGCGCCGCCAACGGCGCGAGGCGCGCCGAGTAGTCGCGATAGAGGAGGTCGAAGACTGAGATTACGTCGCTTTTCAAGGTCGCAGTCGGGTCGCGGTATTCGATGTAGTCGACCAGATCGCGCAAGTTGCGCGTCCGGCGTAGTTTTCCATGGTTAGTGACCAGCACAAATCGCTCGACTGCACGCGAGACCGCGACGTTCACAAGGTGCGCGTCGTCGACGAACTTCGTCCCAATATTTCCTTGCTTGGACTCGTCGATGACCGCGGACATAATGACAATGTCTTTCTGTCGCCCTTGAAACTTGTGCACAGTGTCGACATCGAGGTTGTCTAACGCATCTCCGAGTTTTCCGACCTGCCGACGATACGCCGCCGTAACGCCGATCCGATCAGGAGAGACTCCGGCAAATTGCTGCGGGATAACCTCTTGTTGGATTACATCGACCTCGCGCTGATTCGACTTTCCGCCCTCACGATGATGACGCATGTGATTCCCTGCAACGGTACTCATGACGAGCAACGGCTGCGTGCATGAGCTCGTTGTGAAAGGAATCATCTGGCCGCCATAAAACTTCTTGTTACAGAACTCGATGATCATCGGATCGCAGCGATAATGTTCTCGCAACATCGTGCGCGGCAACGTATTTCCGTACAGTTCGAGCAGCGACGAAAGAATATTGTGGCGGACGTAATCGTAAGCCGAGTAAGGTGGAGTAGCAGCAACCGTCTGGTCCACGATGTGCGGGAGTTGCCGCTCGTCTCCCACGACTATCACATTTCGTGCGCTCGCAAGTGCGAGACCCGCAGCAAGCAGATTCACCTGCGACGCCTCGTCGATAATCAAATAGTCGAGTAGCTTGCCGGAACCAATGCTGTTCGCGAGGGAATGGCACGTGCTCAAAATGACTGGGTGAGCTTTACTGAACTGCGCGAAGCGGTGTTTGTAATCGTCAGCCTTGTACTCTACCCACTCAGTATCGGCATATCTGAGCCTCAGAGCGTTACGGAACATGGCGGTCGACAATTGCCCTTGTTCCTCCCGGTCCCGGGCGAAGTTGGCGCTGGAAAGGGTTCGTTCGGCGACCGCAATCTGCTGCGCGAGTTCATCGACCCTCTTCTCGTAGTAGATGCGCTGCAGCTGCAGCAATACATCGGTATCAGCGGGATTCATTCCACCAGTCCGCCCGTACCGAAAGTAGCCTCGAATCCGGCGGACGACTCGACCTACCGGTCCGTCGTAGTATGCCGCCATCTCAGCGTCGGCGAGGAAGTCGAGGATGCGTTCCGAGGACCTTCGCAGCAACGGAATATCGGCCAGCGCCGGCACCTGGTGACGGTCGAGATGCTCTAAGAAATGCCGCTGCTCCAACAAATAGGCCTTCAACTCATGACGCCGAAGCGCGCGATCGCGATCGACCACTTGCAGTCGTCGCATACGCGCATTGACCTCCATCAGCTGAATGTTCGACTCGGGCCCGATTTCTGTCGACGGTCGGTCGGGGTCTCCAGTTCCCTCGTTCCGAGATGCGAAGAAGGCCTCCTTGTTTTCCTTGTTTCCAAGCGACGCGACGATATAGCCGAAGCCCTCCTCTTTCAGCTTCTCGCCAACGTTTGCGACGGCCGCATTGTTGAAAGAAACGACTCCCACTGTCGCATCTGCGTCGCCAAGTATGTTTGCAATTACATTCAGTATCGTTTGTGTCTTCCCGGTGCCCGGCGGACCGTCGATAACCGATATCGGATAAAGCAGCGCGTTCTCCACCGCGTCGGATTGGCTAAGATTCGACGAAAACGGGAAGATCCTCGGCGCAGGAAATCCTGATGGCACGATGGGCTCGGCATTGAGATACCGGCTCAACACACTCTCGGGATGTACGGACCGCAGCCGTCCATACGGCCATGCAAGTGGATCATCATCGCCAAGAATTTCGACGATTGAGCGCCAGTAGTTCAGTATCGCAGCCGCTCGCGGAGCCAAAGCCGCCTCATCACGCAGGATTCGCACTCGCGGACCGGGGAACGTGCTGAAGGAATTGGCAGGTGAGTCGGAGGCGAAGATTCGCCACCAGGTCCCGGCAGGGTTGTCGAAACACAGTACTCCACTCACATCTCCAATCACCTTGCCGTCGATCTCGACGCGGATCCCGTCGAGAGGAACTTGTACTGGGCTGCGCAAGATAGCAATACGTTGCGCACCGTATGCAAATGTTTTTGCCGAACCCCTGAACCGGACGTGAACGCCCTCCGCATCGACGCGATAGTGGTCGATCTCTGACGTCTTCTCTTCGAACTTGCCGTCTTTCCCGAGAATCAAGAAGACTTGGTACTTCAGATCATCCACGGTTCGCCCTCCCCCGATGGCAGAAATTTTGGTCGCGGAGTCGGCTGAACCAAGCCAGATATCCCCATCCACCCCGCGAGAGCCACTATATCGATTGCGTCCATCGATTGCGGACTTGCCGCATGCCTCACGCCCTCGCCCCTCAGCTCACGGCGGCTCGCCGACCTCGTCTGCTCAGCGGGCTGTAAACACGAAGGACCCCAGGTCGATTGCTCGACCTGGGGTCCTTTGCTGTGGAGCTGCCGGGAATCGAACCCGGGTCCTCCGCCGCATTTCCAGGGCTTCTCCGTGTGCAGTCCGCTAGGTCTCTACTTGGATCTCCTGGTCTCGCGAACAAGCCAGGATGACGATCCCAGTCGCTGTTTGATGTCCCGCTCGATTCCGCGACCGAATCGATTGGTAAAGCCCTCTAGCTGATGCCAGTACCCGGACCGAGGGCGAACCCGGACTGACAGACACGCTCTAGGTGCTTTTAGGCAGCGAGAGCGTAGTCGCGCTGATTGGAATCGGCGCTTAATTGGTTGCAATGACGCTTACGGTGGTCTCTTGCCTGCACCGACACGCTTCCCCTGAATCCACGTACAAAGTCGAAACCGTTCAGCCCCGTACGTCCCGACACCTTGCCGGGCTACACAGTCTAACGCGCCGAGCCGCTGACTTCATCCCATTAAAGGCGGCTCCGCCGCTCGTGAGTCTTTTTGGTGTGCCCGACCTCCGGAAAGACGCACGAGCGGCGGAGCCGCCTTGTTACTCACGGGTCACTTAGCGAAAACCAATGCCGAGGTAAAGACCAGGGGATATCGTTCGCCCGTCACGACGCGCCTGGCCACCCGGCCTTGGGCGCAGAGGGGGCTCGCTTGCTGGAGATTCGAAGTCTCGAGGTCGTCTACGAGGACGTCGTTCTCGTCTGCAAAGGCGTCAGTCTCGAGGTCCCCGCCGACGGTATCGTCGCCTTGCTCGGCGCGAACGGAGCAGGCAAAACGTCAACGCTTCGTGGCATCACAGGATTGCTCGACACCCATCGCGGCAAGATCACCGCCGGGTCGGTCAGCGTCGACGGCAAGACGATCACCGGCGCCGACCCGGCGACCGTCGTCACCTCCGGCATCAGCCAGGTCATGGAGGGCCGCCGGATTTTCGTCGAGTTCACGATCGAAGAGAACCTCCGAGTCGGAGCGCACACCCGCGACCGCGGCAGCATCGCCGCCAACCTCGACCGCGTCTACACGATGTTCCCGGTGCTTGCCCAACGCAGAGGCGAACGCGCCGGCTATCTCTCCGGTGGTGAACAGCAGATGCTCGCCATCGGTCGCGCACTGATGGCCGAGCCCAAGTATCTGTTGCTAGACGAACCGAGTCTCGGCCTGGCGCCCCTGGTCGTCGCCCAGATTCGGGACCTCATCGTCGAGATCAATCGCGCAGGCACCGGCGTGCTCTTGGTCGAGCAGAACGCAGCGATGGCCCTGGCGATCGCAACACACGGCTATGTGATGGAAAACGGAAAGGTTGTACTCGACGGTCCGGCCGAGCAATTACGGTCGAACTCCGACATTCAGGAGTTCTATCTCGGGCTCGGTGCCGAAGGCAGCGCGTCGTCGTACCGCGACCTCAAGCATTACAAGCGTCGCAAGCGGTGGGCATCATGACCCTGCAGGTGGACAACCTCGGCCTCCGATTCGGCGGTACGCAGGCGCTGTCCGATGTGAGCTTCGACGTCGCAGACCGTGAACTGTTCGCCGTCATCGGTCCCAACGGCGCGGGCAAGACGTCGATCTTCAACTGCCTCTCCGGCGTGTACCGACCCGACCACGGTTCGATCACGTTGAACGGCGACGCCGTACTCGGCCGCCGACCCGACGCAATCGCCAAGCTCGGTATCGCGCGAATGTTCCAGAACATCGAGTTGTTCGAGAACTTGACGGTGATGGACAACATCAAACTCGGGCGCCATATCCACCTGCGCTACAACGCTTTCGAAGCCGCTCTGCACATCGGACGCGCACGAAGGGCCGAACTCGCGGCGCGACGCTTCACCGAAGATCTGATCGACTTTCTGAACCTCGCAGGCGTCCGCAACCATCCCGTCGGGATGCTGCCGTACGGCATCAAGAAACGCGTCGAACTCGGTCGCGCGCTTGCCATGGAACCGAAACTACTGCTGCTCGACGAGCCCGTCGCGGGCATGAACGTCGAAGAGACCGAAGACATGGCCCGCTACATCCTCGACATCCGTGCCGAACTCGGCATCTCGATGATCATGGTCGAGCACGACATGCGACTGGTGATGGACCTCGCCGACCGCATCATGGTCCTCGACTTCGGTCGCCGGATATCGCTCGGCACACCCGCCGAGGTGCAACGCGACCCTGCCGTCATCGCCGCCTACCTCGGCGGCGCAGATCCGGAAACCGCTGCGGCCGACCAGGCGAAACTCGAGGCGCGGACGTGACCGTACAAGCGCCACCGACTACCGCAATCCAACCTGCGACCGGGCTTCCCGAACGCATCAGACGGCACGCAGAACTGACGCCGAACACGATCGCTCTGCGCGAGAAATCGCTCGGCATCTGGCGCGGGATCACGTGGGCGGAGTACGCCGAGCAGGTCGACATCGTCGCGCATTCGTTGGCGGCCTTGGGAATCGGCGTCGGCGATCGGGTCGGCATTCTGTCGGAGAATCGTCCGGAGTGGTTATACGCGGACATCGCGATCCTCTCCATCCGCGCGGTGACCGTCGGCTTCTACACGACCAACCCTGCGCCGGAGGTCCGCTACCAACTCGTCGATTGCGGCGCGAAAGTGTTGTTCGCAGAGGATCAGGAGCAGGTCGACAAGGTACTTGCCGTCGAAAAAGAGTGCCCCGACCTCGAATGGATCGTGTACTTCGATCGTCGCGGCGTCTCGAATTACGATCACCCAAAACTGATCTCGTACGAAGACGTGCTCGGCAACGGCGTCTCCCACCGCAGCACCCACCCCGATCACGTGTCGAACGCACGGGCCGCTGCCCAACCCGACGACCTCGCCACCCTGGTCTACACATCGGGAACGACCGGACCACCGAAGGGCGCGATGCTCTCGGTGCGCAATGTCGAATTCTCTGTGGCACATCTGATTTCGGGCAACTGGCTGATCTCGCCCGCACCCGGACCCACCGACGTCATCCTGTCGTATCTGCCGCTCTGCCACGTGGCCGAACGCGCATTCACAATCTGGCAGAACGCAGGGGCCGGGGTCGTCGTCCACTTCGCAGAGTCGCTCGACACGGTCACCAACGACCTCGCCGAAGTCCAACCGACGCTGCTGTTCGCGGTGCCACGGATCTGGGAGAAGCTGGCGTCGACCGTCGCGATCAAGGCTGCGTCGGCGTCGCCGCTCAAGCGCGCTGCCTCCGCGGTCGGGCGTCGCCTCGCCGAAAAGTGCGCGGCGCAACGCAGCGCGAACGGCGGCGACCACACCGCGGTGTCGCGCATCTGCACAGCGCTCGGCTACCCGCTTGTCTTTCGTTCGCTGCAGAACAAGCTCGGTCTCCGCAAAGTGCGCACCGCCATCTCCGGCGCCGCGCCGATCTCACCGGACGTCCTCGAATTCTTCCTCGGCATCGGCATTCCGATCTACGAGGCCTACGGCATGACCGAGAACTCCGCTCTCGCAACGTCTACCAGGCTGCACCGCATGAAGTTGGGGACAGTCGGGGAGGCAGCGGACGGGCTGGAGGTGAAACTCGACGAGCACACGAACGAAGTGCTGACGCGTCACGACGGCAACTTCGTCGGCTACTGGAACCGGCCCGACGCGACTGCGGCGACGCTCGACGCAGACGGTTGGCTGCACACCGGCGACGTGGGCCAGTGGGTCGACGGAACCTATCTGAAGATCGTCGACCGGATGAAGGACATCATCATCACCGCGGGCGGCAAAAACGTCTCGCCGTCGGAGATCGAGAACCAACTCAAGGCGTCGCCCTACATCGCCGAAGCGGTCGTCATCGGTGACCGGCGACCGTATCTGACCGCGCTCATCGGGATCGAGTTCGACGCCGTCTCGGACTGGGCCACCCGCAACGGCATTCACTACACGACGTACAAGGACCTGTCGTCGAAGCCGGAGGTCGTTGCACTCGTCGGCCGAGCCGTCGACGACGCGAACGCGCACTTCGCCAGGGTGGAAACGATTCGCAAATTCCGGATGCTCACCAAGGAACTCGACCACGAGGATGGCGAACTCACGGCGACGCGCAAGGTCAAACGCTCGGCTCTGGCCGACAAGTTCGCCGACCTGATCGACGACATGTATCGCGGGGAGAGCCGATGATCGAACTGCTCGAATCATTGGTCCGCGGAGTCGGATTGGGTGGCATGTACGCCCTGATCGCGGTCGGATTCGTCATCATCTATCGCGCGACGGGTGTGCTCAATTTCGCCCAGCCGATCTTTATGATCCTGGGTACCTACATCAGCTTCACCATCGTCGATACGCTCGGCCTGCCGTTCCCGGTCGGCGTCGCAGGCGCGATCATCGCCGTCGCCGCGATCGCCATGGGGTGCGAGCGCGCCGTCATGCGACCGATGGTCGGTAGACCGCCGTTCGCGGCCGCACTCGTGACCATCGGACTGTTCGCGGCAGGACTCGTCGTGACGGCAAAACTGTTCGGCCCCAGCGTGATCACGTCGGGCGATCCGTGGGGTCTCGGCAACTTCTGCATCGGCGGCGAGCGCCCAGCCGACGCTGTCGAGATTCCCGGAATCCCACTCCCGTGCCAGGACGGCCTGGCGATCAACTACACCGACATCTTCAAGATCGTCACCGCTGCCGTTGTCATCGGGTTGCTCGGCGCCTGGCTCGCACGGTCGAGATACGGCCTCGCGATGCGCGCGACCGCGATGGACCAGGAAGCCGCCATGGCGCAAGGCATCAGCGCGGGTCGAATCTTCTCCCTGTCCTGGGCCATCGCGGGAGCGCTGGCTGCCGTCGGCGGAATCCTCGTCGGCACAGCAGCAGGCGGCGTCGCTGCAGCTGCGGCACTGGTGGCATTGAAGGCATTGCCCGCCATCATCATCGGCGGCCTCGACTCGATCAAGGGAGCGGTGATCGGTGGTCTGATCGTCGGCGTCGCAGAAGCGCTTACCAAGACCTACCAACCCGACGCGGCACCGTGGCTCGGCGCGAACTTCGACGTGGTGATGCCGTACGTGCTGATGTTCGTCGTCCTTCTTGTGCAGCCGTACGGCCTGTACGGCACGAAAGAGGTTCAGCGAGTATGACGACAGTGTCGAATCTCAGCGGCCAGACCACCCCGGACGGCACGGCCACGCAGACGAAGATCAAAACCCCGCGGGCAGTGCTGCGTGGGCGACCGAAGGTCTATACGTCCTATGCGGCGGACCAGGCCATCTGGAACACACCGGCAAAGGCGTGGTGGACGGTCGGACTCGTCGTCCTCGCGTTCGCGGCACCGTTCCTGATCGCAAAGGACCTGACCAACCTTCTCGCGCTGGCCGCCGTGTACGCGATCGGCGGCATCGGCCTCAACCTCTTGACCGGCTACGCAGGCCAAATCTCCCTCGGCCACGCCTTTTTCGTCGGCGCGGGCGCCTACACCGCGGCGGTATTCGGCGGTACGGAGACCAAGTCCGTCATCGGGCTCGGCTGGGACATGGCACTGTGGCTACCCCTGTCGGCGATCGTGCCAGGTCTGCTCGGGCTCATCGTTGCTCCACTCGCCTCCCGGGTCCGCGGTTTGTATCTCGCGATGCTCACGCTCGGCCTGCTGATGCTCGGCGAGCACTTCTTCAACCACTGGACCGCCATCACCGGCGGTGGTGGAATCGGCCGCGCCCCAGCCGAAGTCGTCCTGTTCGGCACCGACCTCAGCAAGCCGTTCAAGGTCGGCGGCGTCCTGATCAACGAACAACGGGCGCTGTACCTCGTCGCACTGGTCGTCCTTGTCGTGCTCGCCATCATGGCCCGAAACCTGGCCCGTTCCAAGGTCGGTCGAGCGTTCGCCGCTGTTCGCGACCGCGACATCGCCGCCGAAGTGATGGGTGTGCCACTGCAGCGGACAAAAACACTGGCGTTCGTCGTCTCCTCGGCATATGCAGGCGTCGCCGGTGGCCTGTTGTCGGTCGTCATCGGCCGCATCAGCCCAGAACGCTGGAACCTCTTGCTGTCCATCGACTTTCTCGCGATCGTGCTGATCGGCGGCATCGCAACGATCTCCGGTTCGATCATGGGGGCATGCTTCATCGTCCTGCTCCCCCGCCTGCTCGAGGAGCTCACGCAACTCTTCCCGTCGATCACCTCCGAGAGCGGCGACATCGCAGGCATGAGCCTCGACGAGATCAAGACGATCCTGTTCGGGCTCTTGATCGTCGGGATGGTCGTCCTCGAACCACGTGGCATGTTCGGCCTCTGGACCCGAATACGCAACTACTTCAAAGGCTGGCCGTTCTCGTATTGACGACCCAGCGATCCATCCGAAACCTATTGGCCCAGTTCAGTTCTCACCAGAAGTACAACCAACAGAGGAGATTGCAATGACGCGATCCAGGCGTCGCACGTGGTTACTCAGAGCGGCAGCATTGCCTGCCACTGCGGCCCTGCTCCTTGGGTCCGCATGTACGAGCGCCGAGGAAGGCGGGTCCGACGCCCCGACCGGCGCGTCCGGTCCTGGGGTGTCGGACGAGCCCTGCCCCAACGCGATCGACACGAACAAGGGCTGCATCTACCTCGGCGTCCTCTCGGACCTGGAGGGTGGTCCGTTCGCGGTGCTCGGCCAGTCGATCAACGAGGCGCAGCTCGCGTTCTGGAAGCAGGTGAACGAGGACGGCGGTATCGGTGACTACGAAATCGATATCGCGACCAACACCAAGAACACCTCGTACGACGTGCAGAAGCACGCTGCCGCCTACCAGCAGGTCGAGCCGAATGTCCTTGCTCTGGCGATGAGTCTGGGCACCGTCAACACCCAGGCGGTCCTGGATCAGATGGACACCGGAAATCTTGTCGCCGCGGCAGGCACCTTCTGGTCGGGGTGGCAGTTCCCGGCCGACGACAAGGGCGTGATGCTGGAGGCCGGATACTCCTACTGCACCGAAGCGGTGATCGGACTCGACTGGTTCGCCTCCGTTCACAACAAGCCGGCGAAGGTCGCATCCGTCGTCTACAAGGGTGACTACGGTGGCGACTACGCAGCGGGCGCAAAGAAGTGGGTCGACGCGAACGAGTCCGAACTCGTTGCCGAGATCGAGACCGCACCCAACGCCATCGCCGGCAGCCAAGACGGTCCCGTCGGCCAGATCATCGCGGCCGCACCCGATGTCGTCGTCCTCGCAACCGGACCTCAGGAAATGGCCGAGATCGTCGCGAAGGCAGCGCAGGCAGGCTACAAAGGCCGCTTCCTCGGAGCGGGTCCGACCTGGAACGGCGCACTGCTCAAGACAGCCGCGGCACCTGCGTTGACGGCGCTCTACAACGGCACCGCACCGATGCAGGGCTGGGACGGTCCGAGTGAAGGCGTCAAGGCAGCACGCGACGCCTCCGGCGGCAAGGAACCGGCCAACTGGGGCTACCTCGCGGGTTGGGCGTTGTCGTACCCGATCAAGTCGCTACTCGAGAAGGCCAACGCGGAGGACAAGCTGAACCGTGCCGGCGTCCGCTCGTTGGTCGACGGACTCGAGGTCGACTACAAGGGCATGCTGCCGAACTCCACCTTCGGCACCGAGCCCGATGTCACAACTCAGGTTGCGACCATCGCGGTCCCGGATGCGGCCGCGCCGTTGGGAATGAAGACGGTCGTCGACGGCTACAAGGCGCCGAGCCTGGAGAAGATCACCTACACCGAACCCTGCGTTCGGCCATAGGCAGCACGCTGCTCGTGCGTCTTTTCGGTGGGCCCGACCACCGAAAAGACGCACGAGCGGCGTAGCCGCCTATGCCCCCGCAATGAGCGCGACGGCTGCGAGGGCAAGCACCATCCCGACCTGCTGCAGCCGACCGACCCGCTCACCGAGCATCACCATCGCGAGCATCACCGTCGCGGCGGGATAAAGCGACGCGATGACGCTGACCAGGGACAACAGGCCACCTTGGAACGCGTACATGGTCGCTGTCGTCGCTATGACATCGAGAAAACTGACGTAGATCGCGAGCTTGAGCGGTTCGCCGTGCGGCGGCGAGAACTGCCGCGCAGCCAGCGCCACACCCCACACGACGACCGTCGCTGTCGCACGAGAGGCCAGCACCGGCCAGAGCCCGCCGCCTTCGGGAATCTTGTGCAGGAAGATGAATGCAAACGCGAACGCGACGCCCGACCCCACCGTCAGCCACGCCACGGTCTTGGTGAAACGCATG
Source organism: Antrihabitans stalagmiti (assembly GCF_016482825.1). Classification (GTDB taxonomy): domain Bacteria; phylum Actinomycetota; class Actinomycetes; order Mycobacteriales; family Mycobacteriaceae; genus Antrihabitans; species Antrihabitans stalagmiti. Next base: position 161,906 of record NZ_JAEMNV010000002.1, read on the forward strand.
TCCCGCCCGCCGGTGATCTCCGACGTCGTTTTGTCAGGCGATTCCTTGCTGACCAACACGACCGCGACGAGCGCCAACGCGATACCGCCGAACGCGAGCGCAGCCGGGCGCTCCCCCGCCGCGAGGCCGACACCGACCGGAATGCCGGCTACGAGAACTGCGGTCAGCGGCGACACCACCGCCATCGGACCCGACGCCAACGCCAGGTAGAACCACCACACCGCGAGACCGCCCGCGACGCCGGACGCCGCACCCCAGAGCAGTCCCGCGGTCGACAGCGAGCCACCGACGAACGGTGCAATGACCAACACGATCAGTACCGATAGCGGGTAGGAAACGATCACCACCCGAAGAGCTGCAACCCGCCTCGATGCGACACCGCCGATGAAGTCACTGACTCCATAGCTGACTGCAGCAGCGAGCGCGAGCAGGATCGCGGTCAGCGCATGCCCTTGATACGGCGACCGAGTTCGCGAGTCACCTCGCGCTCGGCATCACGCTTGGCCAGATCCTGGCGTTTGTCGTAGTCCTGCTTACCGCGAGCGAGCGCCAACTCGACCTTGACCTTGCCGTCGGCGAAGTACATCGACAGCGGCACGAGCGTCTGATTGCCCTCTCGTGTCTTACCGACGAGGTGCTCGATTTCGCGCTTGTGCAGCAACAGTTTTCGGGTGCGCCGCGGCGAATGGTTGGTCCACGTGCCCGCCGTGTACTCCGGGATGTGCAACCCGCGCAGCCACACTTCGCCGTCGTCTACCGTCGCGAACGCGTCGACCAACGAGGCCTTACCTTCGCGCAGGCTCTTCACCTCGGTGCCGACCAGCGCGATACCCGCCTCGTAGACGTCGATGATCGAATAGTTGTGCCGCGCCTTGCGGTTGGTCGCGATGTTCTTGCGGCCCTTTTCCTTCATGCCAGGGCCCCTTTCGCGCCGGACGTCAGATCGTGAACTCCAGTCAACAATAGGTCCTGCGGCAATCGATTTATTCCCGCACGTACAACCGCAGCGTCACGTACGCGGTCACGGCCGCAAAACCGATGCCTCCGAGCACGAGGAACGGGGAAATCAGCAGGATGTCGCTCGCGGTGATCGGCGGAAATACGTTGCTGGCATAGAGGTCACCCAGCGCGCTGTCGATGACGAGCGGCTTGGCGGCGAACAGGCCGACGATCGCAAGGACCGACCCGACGAGCGCCGCGACGATGGCCTCCAGCAGGAACGGCAGTTGGGTGTACCAGCGAGTCGCGCCGACGAGACGCATGATGCCCACTTCGGCCCGCCGGGTCATGGCCGCGATCTGCACCATGTTCGCGATCAACAGCAACGCTGCGATCACCTGCACGAGCGCGAGACCGAACGCCGCATTACGCAGACCGTTGAACACACTCACGAGCCGGTCGACCAGTTCCTTCTGATTCAGAATGTTGGCGACACCCGGCCTGGCACTGAACTGCTGATAGATCGCCGGATACAGCTCCGGGTTCTCCATCTTGACCTTCATCGACGCGGGCAACGCGTTGGCGCTGATCAGGTTGGCGAACTCGGGCTGATTCTTGAACACCCGTTCGCGAGCATCCTGCAACGCATCGGCTTTGTTCAGATACTGCACGGACGTGACGCCCGGCGTGTTCTCCAGATCGCTACGCAGCGTCTTGCACAGATCCTGGGCGCAGTCCGGATCGGAATCGGACACATCGTTGGTGAGGAAGATCTGGACTTCGATGCGGTCGAGAAAGAAGTCCTTGGTCTTGTCTGCCATCTGCACGGCTAGCAGGCCGCCACCGAACAACGCGAGCGAGATCGCGGTCGTGAGGATCATGGCAATGGTCATCGTGATGTTTCGGCGCAGGCCCCGCAGGACCTCGCTGAAGATGAAGCTGGCGCGCATGGAATCGAATTCCTTTTCTTCTTATGACGGTGAGCTTCGGGATGAGTCGGCCGGCTACCTGCCGACGCCGTACACCCCGTGCGCCTCGTCACGAATCACCTTCCCGAGATCCAGTTCCACCACGCGACGCCGCATCGAGTCGACGATGTGGTTGTCGTGTGTCGCCATCATGACCGTCGTCCCGGTGCGGTTGATGCGCTCGAGCAGCAACATGATGTCCTGGCTCGTATCGGGGTCGAGGTTTCCGGTCGGCTCGTCCGCGAGCAATACCAGTGGCCGGTTCACGAAGGCCCGCGCGATGGCTACGCGTTGCTGCTCGCCGCCGGAGAGTTCGGTCGGCAGTCGATCGGCCTTACCTGCCAGGCCTACCAATTCGAGTACCTCGGGGACGGTCCGCTTGATCACCGCGCGCGGCTTCCCGATCACTTCGAGCGCGAAGGCGACGTTCTGCTCGACCGTCTTCTGCTGCAGCAGACGAAAGTCCTGGAAGACGCAGCCGATCCGCTGCCGCAGTTTCGGCACGCGGCGCGCAGCGAGTTTGTTGACGTGGAAATCCGCGACTTTGATGTCGCCGGACGTGATCGACTCTTCCTTCAGCAGCAGTCGAATCAGTGTCGACTTTCCCGAACCCGACGCACCGATGACGAAAACGAACTCACCTTTGTCGACTTCGATGTTCACCTTGTCCAAGGCGGGCCTGCCGGACGCCTTGTAAGACTTGGACACATTCTGGACGCTGATCACGGGGAGCCAGTTTAGCTCTCCCCCTACCCTCACTCCGGCTGCGACGCGGGCAGCAGGGCTATCGAAACCGAGGCGATCGGTCTCGCATCAGACCGTTTCCGACTCGACCAGCGCAACGATGCTGCGGCGCACTTCTGCGAGCAATTGCTCCCAGGAGTCGAAATCGGCGGGGTCGATCGGTTGCCCGAACTTGATCCACACCTTCTGGTTCCGGTTGAACTTCTTCGCACCCTCTAGGTCGCGTTTGAGCGGGACGACCTTGTTCGTGCCGATCGCACCGACCGGGATGATCGGGACGCCGGTGCTCATCGTCAGCTTCGCGACACCGGGTTTGTAGGGCTCGGTGTCACCCGGGCTGACGCAGCGACCTTCCGGATAGATGAGCAGGACACCACCGTGATTCAGAACCGACTCCGACGCTGCGACGGCGTCGCGTCCGGAATCGGCGTTGCGACGAACGACCGGGATGTGTCCGAGGTTGCGCAGCAGCCAGGACACGACCGGCATGGTCCACAGCTCTGCCATCGCGACGGCAACCGCTCGCCGCCGCAGTGCGCCCCACAGGAAGATGGCGTCCACCATCGAGATGTGGTTGCTGGCAACGATGATCGCGCCGTACTTCGGGATGACCTCGCGGCCGGTCACCGTCACGTCGACGAACTTGACGAACGCGAGAAACCGCAACAGCCGACGCAGCAACTTGGTCGTCAGCCACGCCCGCTTGCGCAGCCCGTCGGGCCTCGACTCATCCGACACGTTCTTATCCCCCTGCAGGAGCCGTCGGTTCGACGTTGGGAGCTTGCGTCTGCGGCGGTGGCACTGAATCCGCAGGCGCGCTGGTCGGCAGTTGGCTCCCGGGAACGGCCGGTGCACTGCTCGGTGCCGCGGTGGTCGGTGACACCGAGGTCTGCGCAGTGGTCTGTGTGGTGGTCGTCGGCGGTTCGGTGATCGGCTCCCGAGTTGGCTCGCTCCGATTCTCGGCGGCGGGGGCAACGGGGGCGATGGGTGCAGGAGCATTCTCGATTGTCGTCGGCTCGGGGCGAACGAGGATGTAGACGGTCAACGTCAGAACCCACGCGGCGATGAGAATCCAGGTGGAACGTCGCAGGTGCAATTTCACGCGGTCTCCTCCGGGGTATCCGGACCCGCGATCGCAGTACCGCTCATACCCGCTGCTGCGGCGCCGAGTCCTTCACGACGCAGTGCTGCAGCAACTCGCACCCGGAGATCGCGCCCGACCTGGAACTGCTTGCCAGGCAGGGTCCGCGCAACCATACGAATGTTGACCTGATCCACTTCGATGCTCTCGATTCCCATCACTGTCGGTTCGTCAAGCAGCATTGCTTGGAGTCGCTTCTCCCGGTACGCCTTCGCACCGACGTCACGAAGGACTTCGTTCACAAGGTTGAGATCGACCGATGTCGGCACCGGGATCTCGACCACCGCGCGCGCCCAATCCTTGGACAGGTTCTTGACTTTCACGATCTGCCCGTTGGGGACGGTGATCATTTCACCGTCGGTCGATCGCAGCTTCGTGATGCGCAGCGTGACGTCTTCGACGGTACCTTCTGCTATTTCGGCGGAACCGTTCACCGAGATCTCCACGACGTCACCGAAGCCGTACTGACGCTCGGTGATGATGAAGAAGCCCGCGAGGAGGTCCTGGACGATTCGCTGCGCGCCGAAGCCGAGTGCGGCACCGAGCACGGCGGCGGGTGCGACAAGACCGTTGAGCGAAAAGCCCAAATTCTGCAGCACCCGCATGCCGACCAAGATGTAGATCAAGGTCAACACCACCCAGGTCAGGACCTGTGCCAGCGCATGACGGTGCTTCGCAGCTTCGGTCCGAACCAACGCGTCGCTGGTCTGGAAGCTGGAGTCGATCTGCTCGGTGATTCGATCGCGACCCCAGGTGACGAATCGTCCGACGAGCACGGCTCCGATCAGAAGCAGCACGATCTGCAAGCCGCTCGACCTGAACCATTCGTTGATATCGGTCATTGGCGCGATTCCCGGCACCTGCACGTCAGGCCTGCTCACTCATACGCCAGCGGATCCCGGATTCCAGGAAGCCGTCGATGTCACCGTCGAGCACCGCCGACGGGTTGTTGACCTCGTATTCGGTACGGAGGTCTTTCACCATTTGATAGGGGTGCAGCACATAGGAGCGCATCTGGTTGCCCCACGAGCTGCCGCCCTCGCCCTTGAGCGCATCCATTTCGGCGCGCTCTTCGAGCCGCTTGCGCTCGAGCAGTTTGGCCTGCAGCACCCGCATAGCCGAAACCTTGTTCTGCAGCTGCGACTTCTCGTTCTGACACGTCACGACGATCCCGGTCGGGATGTGGGTCAACCGGACGGCGGAGTCGGTCGTGTTGACACTCTGCCCGCCGGGACCCGACGAGCGATAGACGTCGACACGCAGGTCGCCTTCCGCGATATCGATATGGTCGGTCGTCTCGACCACCGGCAACACCTCCACCTCGGCGAACGACGTCTGTCGTCGACCTTGGTTGTCGAACGGGCTGATTCGGACGAGCCGATGCGTACCCTGCTCGACCGAAAGTGTTCCGTAGGAATACGGCGCTTTGACTGCGAACGTCGCGCTCTTGATACCGGCTTCCTCGGCGTAGGACGTGTCGTAGACCTCGACGCCGTACCCGTGCTTCTCGGCCCAGCGGATGTACATACGCATCAGCATCTCGGCCCAGTCTGCCGCATCAACGCCACCCGCGCCGCTTCGAATATTGACCAATGCGTCACGTTTGTCGTATTCGCCGGAGAGCAGGGTCCGTACTTCCATGACCTCGATATCGCCGTGCAAGGCTGCGCGTTCGGCGTCGGCATCGGCCGTCGCGGCGATCGCTGCATCGCCTTCCTCACCCTCGGCGAGTTCGTACAGAACAGGCAGATCCTCCAGGCGTTGTCGCAGCTCCTCGACCTTGCGAAGCTCGCTCTGCGCGTGCGACAGCTGACTGGTGACCTGCTGAGCGTGCTCCTGGTCGTTCCACAGCGACGGATCCGCCGCCTGGTGTTCGAGTTCGTCGATGCGTCGGCGCAGCTCTTCGACATCGAGAACCGACTCGATGGTTTTGAGAGTTGTGTCTAGCTCGGCGAGATCGGCCGTTACGTCAGGATGCACGAGGTTCAAGGTTACCGGGCATCGGCGCCGTACCGGACATCCGGCGGTCCGACCAGCCGAGTTTGCATCGGCGGCGCGCTCGACACCACACGCCGCGCGGATAGGTTTCGGCTCAGGTCGATTCGAACCCTTCCACGACCTCTATGCCGGTCGCCATCCTTGGAGTCGGCGCTCATGCACGGGTGCTTACCTGACTACTTTTCGTGACTACTTTCGTGACCGCGTGTCATGACTGCCCGGAGGTTTCCACACCATGACCGTCACCGACGAATACCTGTCCAACAATGCCGACTACGCCGCCGAGTTCAGCGGACCCCTTCCGCTGCCGCCGAGCAGAAACGTCGCCGTCCTCGCCTGCATGGACGCCCGCCTCGACGTCTACCGCATCCTCGGTCTGAAGGACGGCGAAGCACACGTCATCCGCAATGCGGGTGGCGTCGTCACCGACGACGAGATCCGTTCGCTTGCGATCAGCCAGCGACTGCTCGGGACGAAGGAAATCATCCTCATCCATCACACGGACTGCGGCATGCTCACCTTCTCCGACGACGACTTCAAGCGTGGCATCCAGGATGAAATCGGCATCAAGCCGACCTGGTCCGCCGAGGCTTTCCCCGATCTGGAGGAAGATGTGCGGCAGTCGCTGCGTCGTATCGAGAACAACCCGTTCGTCACCAAGACCGAGTCGTTGCGCGGGTTCGTCTTCGACGTCGCGACGGGCAAGCTGAACGAGGTCACCGCGTCGTGAGCTGTGTCAGCTCAAAGCATCCGCCCAGGTCAGTCCGCTGAGCTGACGGATGTCGGGTGATCCGACCGCAAACTCGACGGTGTGGATCACCACGCGCGCAGCGAAATCCAGTGCGTGAATGCGAACCTGATCGTCGGTGACGACGATCCGCAGACCCTGGTTCTGCGAGTCGTCGTGCGCTTGTTCGCCACCGCGGCCGTTCGCCTCCCAGCCGAACTGGACAGCACCCGTGTTGGCGACGGCAAACCCGGCAGGGTCGCCGCCTGCGACGATGCGACGGGTGAACCAGTCGTCGCGGTACAGACTCCAGTGCGTGTGCCCGCTCAGGAACAACACCTCGGGATGAGCTCCGAGAATCTCGAGTAGCCGATCCGCTTCCGCGTAGTCGCGTTGATACACGTTCGGCGCCTGGGTAACCGGGTCGTCCCCCGTCGCAGAAATCGTGCGCGGCAGCACGTGATGGCTCGCGACAAGCACCGGCCCGCGAGTCCGCGGCGCCGCCAATTCGGTTGCGAGCCAACCCAGCTGCGCGTCGCCGAGCACAACCTCGTGGCCACCGCGTTCGCGGCCGTCGATCGAGCCGAGCCGCAACACCCGAACGCCACCGACGTCGTGGGCCGAGTACAACCCCGGCATCGCGGTGTAGTTGCGGAACCGGTTGATCGCCGTCGAACTAGAGCGCCACTTGTGCAGCGGCAGATAGAAGTCGTGGTTGCCGATCGTGAACAGCACAGGCGGATGCGGCGTCGCGGCAAGCCTGGCCGTCAACTCGTCCCACTGCCACCGATAGCCCCGCAACGTGAGGTCGCCGTTGATCAGCAACTGATCCGCTTGCGGAAATTCGGCGAAGGCGGCCAACGCGACGTCGAGGTCGTCCACGTCACCCTGCACGTCGGAGATCACATCGAAGCGGACTGGTTGGCTCATAACCGCAGATTCTGCACCGGTACGGTGACAAACGTGTCCAGCGCCGAGAATTCTCCGTACCGCGCCGACCTCGAGCTCGCGCTCCTGATCGCCGACGCGGCCGACCACATCACTCGCGACCGCTTCGGTGCGCTCGACCTCCGCATCGACGACAAGCCCGACCTGACGCCCGTCTCCGACGCCGACCTCGCCGTCGAGCGAGTGACGCGCGACGCGCTCACGGCACAGCGACCCGACGACGCCGTGCTCGGCGAGGAGTTCGGCGGCACAGTCACCTTCGAAGGCAGGCAGTGGGTCATCGACCCGATCGACGGGACCAAGAACTTTGTCCGCGGCGTGCCGATCTGGGCGACGTTGATCGCGCTACTCGACGACGGCGTGCCTGTCGTCGGGGTCGTCAGCGCGCCCGCGTTGGCGCGTCGCTGGTGGGCTGCCGCCGGTGGCGGCTCGTGGACCAGATTCGACGGTGACGAGGCGAAACAGCTGTCGGTCTCGACCGTCGGCAGTCTCGGGTCGGCGAGCCTGAGTTTCGCAAGCCTGTCGGGCTGGCGAGATCGCGGACTCCGGGACCGGTTCGTCGATTTGACCGACGACGTGTGGCGGGTGCGCGGCTACGGCGACTTCTTCTCCTACTGCCTGCTCGCCGAAGGCGCGTTGGAGATCGCCGCCGAACCAGAAGTCTCCCTGTGGGATCTCGCGCCGCTCGACCTCCTCGTTCGCGAAGCCGGCGGACGATTCACCTCACTCGCGGGCGCGCCGGGCCCACACGGCGGCGACGCGGTTGCAACCAACGGGCTGTTGCACGACGAAGTTCTCACTCGCCTGCGGGATTCGTGACTCGGTTTTAGGCTCAGCGCCATGGAGTTCGTGCGGCTCGTTCTGCTTTTCGTCCACATTCTGGGTTTCGGCGCACTGCTGGGTGGGATGTTCGTCCAGATGTCGGCGGGCGACAAACGGATCAACGGACCGATGCGTGACGGGTCGGGCACCGCGTTTCTCGCCGGCCTGCTCCTTGTCGGCGTTCTCGAAGCCGGCGATTCGACCGTCGATCACGCGAAGGTCGCTGTGAAACTCGGTGTCGGCCTGGTGATCCTGGTCCTCGTCATGGCCAACATCCGCAAGCCGAAGATTCCGGATGCGTTGTTCTACGCCATCTTCGGACTTACCGTGCTCAACATTGCCGTCGCCGTGTTCTGGTCACCGGTGCACAAATAGACAGGGGCGCTTCGCGCCTCGTGAGTCTTTTCGGAGGTCGGGCGCGCCGAAAAGACGCACGAGCGGCGTAGCCGCATCAGAGAACGGCGATGAGCACCAGTGCGATCAACGGGGTGCTGCCCTGCATGATCGCGGCGCGGAAATACTTGGCCCCGCCGACCGCGAGGACGAGCGCGGCGCCGACGATGCTGGCGCAGCCGAACACGACGAGGGCATGACCAGCGTCCCCACCGATGATCAGTCCGACGACGATGCCGATCGCGAGAAACAGGTTGTAGAACCCTTGGTTGAATGCCATGGGCCGCAACACCTCTGCGTCCGCCTGACTGGCTACCGAGAACCGCTTCCAGACCTCGGGCTTGGTCCACAACACGCTCTCCATCACGAAGATGAGCACGTGTAGCGCGGCGGCGATGGCCGCGAAGATTCCGGCTGCGATGGGCATGTGACAAGGCTCTCACAACCTGGTGCCGAATTCGCTTTCATCGCAGATGCTCGACGCCGTACCTTACTCTGGAGTAAGATAGCTACCGACCATGCCGGCCACCGAGAAATGGTGATCATGAGTAAGCAGAAAAGCGCGACGAAGCGCAGGCCCCGCGACACGTCTGCGGTTGGCCTCACCCCTACGAAGCGGGATTGGATGGGTGCGGCAATGCGCGCCCTGACAACCATCACCGGATCGGAACTGGCTCAGAAGTACAAGCTGAGCGATCCGATCAACCGCGTCACCTACGAAGGCACGAAGACCGGCTTCCGCACCCTCGGTGCCGCGACTCGCGCATTCGAGAAGGTCGCAGGAAACGGCAAGCCGAACCGCCTCCCCGCGTCGGCAACCAAGGGCGCCGACTACTTCGACATCACCCCTGACGAAGATCAGAAGATGATCGTCGAGACGGTCAAGGAGTTCGCCGCCGAGATCCTGCGTCCCGCCGCGCACGACGCGGACGCAGCGGCAACAGCCCCGAAAGACCTGCTCGAGCGCGCCGCCGAACTCGGCATCACGCTCATCAACGTTCCCGAAGAGCTCGAAGGTGCAGCCAGCGAACGTGGCGCAGTCACGAACTCCCTTGTCGCAGAAGCACTTGCGCATGGCGACATGGGTCTCGCACTGCCGATCCTCGCACCGAGCGGTGTTGCCGTCGCGCTGACCCAGTGGGGTTCGGAGACGCAGCAGAAGACCTACCTCCCCGCCTTCACCGGCGAGAACGTCCCAGCAGCAGCGGTCGTCGTGTCGGAGCCGCGTGCACTGTTCGACCCGTTCGCGTTGCAGACCAAGGCCGTTCGCTCGCCGAGCGGCTACAAGATCAACGGCGTCAAGAGCCTCGTTCCCGCTGCGGGCGATGCGGAACTGTTCATCGTCGCGGCAGCACTCGACGGTCGCCCGACCTTCTTCATCGTCGAGGCGAAGTCCAAAGGCGTTGTCATCGAAGCAGATCCGAGCATGGGCTTGCGAGCAGCAGGCCTCGGTCGCCTGATCCTCACCGACGTCGCCGTCTCCGAATCCGCGATCCTCGGTGACAGCGATGCCGACGAGCGTGCGCACGAATACGCCGACGCGATCCGGCTTTCCCGGCTGGGTTGGGCGTCGATGGCGGTCGGCACCGGCCAGGCCGTGCTCGACTACGTCATTCCCTACGTCAACGAGCGCGAAGCGTTCGGCGAGCCGATCAGCCATCGTCAGGCTGTCGCATTCATGGTGGCCAACATCGCCATCGAACTCGACGGTATGCGTCTGGTCACGCTGCGTGGCGCTTCCCGCGCGGAGCAAGGCCTGTCGTTCGCACGTGAAGCGGCGCTCGCGCGTCGTCTCGCATCCGAAAAGGGCATGCAGATCGGCTTGGACGGCGTCCAGCTGCTCGGCGGCCACGGCTTCACCAAGGAACACCCGGTCGAGCGCTGGTACCGCGACCTTCGAGCCATCGGCATCGCCGAGGGCGTTGTCCTGATCTGACGCCGTCGCTGCTGCTTGCCTACTAAGGAACCCCAAACATGATCAATCTCGAAATCCCCAAGAAGCTGAAGTTCTCGGCCAACCAGGCCCATCAGGTCGCGACCGAGATCTTCCGCCCCATTTCCCGCAAGTACGACCTCGGAGAACACGACTACCCGGTCGAGCTCGACACGATGGCCGCCATGATCGAAGGCCTCGGCGACTCCGGCACGCAAGACATCGGCGGCGCCGCCGGTGGCCGCAGCGACGAGACCGCCGAAGACAAGAAGCACGCGACGGAGCTGCTCGGCAACTCCAACGGCGGCAACATGTCTGCACTGCTGAACGCACTCGAAACCTCGTGGGGCGACGTCGGCCTGATGCTGTCGATCCCCTACCAGGGCCTCGGCAACGCCGCGATCGCAGCGGTTGCCACCGACGAGCAGCTCGGCCGCTTCGGCAAGGTGTGGGCCTCGATGGCCATCACCGAGCCGAGCTTCGGCTCCGACTCGGCAGCTGTCAGCACCACTGCGGTGCGCGACGGCGACGAGTGGGTCCTCAACGGTGAAAAGATCTTCGTCACCGCCGGTGAGCGCTCGACACACATCGTCGTCTGGGCGTCGGTCGACAAGAGCCTCGGCCGCGCGGCGATCAAGTCGTTCGTCGTACCGCGTGATGCTTCTGGCCTCTCGGTCGCACGGTTGGAGCACAAGCTCGGCATCAAGGCGTCCGACACCGCGGTGCTGCTGCTGCAGGACTGCCGCATTCCGGCGGACAACATCCTCGGTAGCCCGGAAGTCAACGTGGAGAAGGGCTTTGCCGGGGTCATGCAGACCTTCGACAACACCCGTCCGCTCGTGGCAGCCATGGCTGTCGGTGTCGCACGCGCAGCGCTGGAGGAGCTTCGCAAGGTCCTCACCGATGCCGGCGTCGAGATCGACTACGACGCACCCGCCTACACCCAGCACGCGGCGGCAGCCGAGTACCTGCGTCTCGAAGCCGACTACGAGTCGTCCTACCTCCTGTCGCTGCGTGCAGCGTGGATGGCGGACAACAAGAAGCCGAACTCGCTGGAGGCCTCGATGTCGAAGGCCAAGGCAGGCCGCACCGGCACCGACGTCACGCTCAAGGCCGTCGAGCTTGCGGGCGCTATCGGCTACTCGCAGCGCACGTTGCTCGAGAAGTGGGGCCGCGACTCGAAGATTCTCGACATCTTCGAGGGCACACAGCAGATTCAGCAGCTGATCGTGGCTCGTCGCATCCTCGGAAAGTCGTCGGCGCAGCTCAAGTAACAGTCTTCGCCGGACACGCTGCACCCAATCGGGTCAGGTTGCATCCAATTGGGTGCGGCCTGACCCGATTTCGTGCATTCTGACGCGATGGCTCTTCAGCGCGTCGCGGCGCAATTGTCCGAAACGGTCGGTGCCCTCGGCGCGATGCGGCGAGCCGGGTTGGTGTCGTTCGGCAAGCTCGGCCACGCCGCCGTCACGGCAAAGGCGGCGCGCGCATACGGACCGCTCGCAGGCCCGATCCATGCCCACGCGATCAACGGGATCGACCGCGTTGCCCTGATCGACGATCTCGGGTCACTCACCTATCCCGAACTCGACCAGCAATCGAACGCACTCGCGCGCGCCTGGCAGGAAGCCGGGTTCGACGACACCTCGGTCATCGCGTCGATCTGCAGAAACTCACGGTGGTTCGTCCTCGTCGGTTTGGCGTCCGCGAAGCTCGGCGCTCGACTCGTCCTGATGAACACAGGGTTCGCCGCGCCGCAACTTGCCGCTGTCGCGGAGCGCGAGGGGGTCGGCGTATTCGTCTACGACGCCGAATTCGCGGCCCTCGCAGCAGCGCTACCTGCGACGACGACCAAATATGTCGCGTGGGTCGAGGACCCGACGGACGACCCGTCGTTGGAGCACCTCATTGCAGGCCAGCCCACGAATCCGCTACCTCCGCCCGCCAAGGCCGGCGTCGCCACTCAGCTCACCAGCGGCACCACCGGTACGCCGAAAGGTGTTCCGCGAGCGGTGGTGTCACCGCTTGCCTCGGCTCAGATCCTCGACCGCATCCCGTTGCGCACCGAGCAGACGATGTTCGCGGCGGCACCGGTATTTCACGCCACCGGGCTCGGCCTGATGGTGATGGGCTTCGCGCTTCGCAACACGATCGTGTTGACCCGCCGCTTCGAGGCTCGCGATGCACTCCGCATCATCGCCGAGAACCGTTGCGACACTGTGATTGTCATTCCGACCATGCTGCAGCGAATCGTCGACCTCGGTCCCGATGTGATCGCCGAATACGACACGTCCGCACTGAAGGTCGTGTTCGCAGCGGGTTCGTCCATCTCCCCCGATCTGAGTCGTAAGACGTCGGAATACCTGGGTGAAGTCCTCTACAACCTCTACGGCTCGACCGAGTGCGCCGTCGTGACGGTCGCAACCCCGGCCGACCTCAAACGCTCACCGGGAACAGCCGGGCTGGCACCGGTGACCTGCCGTGTTGCTCTCTACGACGACGCCGGAACCAAAATCACCGAACGCGGAACGGTCGGCAGGATCTTCGCCGCCAACGGCGCGAGTTTCGCGGGCTATACCGACGGGCGCGACAAGGAACGGATCGACGGTCTGCTTTCGACCGGCGACCTCGGCCATTTCGACGACAACGGCATGCTGTTCATCGAGGGCCGCGACGACGACATGATCGTCTCCGGTGGCGAAAACGTCTATCCGATCGAGATCGAGAACCTGCTCGCCGACCGCACGGACGTGCTCGACGTGTGTGTCATCGGCGTCCCCGACCCGGAGTTCGGTCAGCGGCTGCGCGCCTTCGTCGTCGTCGCCCCCGGCTTCGAGCCCGATCCGCAAGGCCTCAAAGATCACGTGAAGGCACACCTCGCGCGCTACAAAGTACCGCGTGACGTGGTCTTTCTCGACGAACTGCCACGCAACACCACCGGCAAACTCCTACGGCGAGTGCTTGTGGAGATGAACGAAAACCCCTGACCGCGGCCTTTGCTAGTCTGCGTTTGCTCACATTCTCATGACAACGCGGTCATCCTCGAGAATTCGAGGTCCGCCGGAGGTACCGACGTGACTGGATCTTTGCCCTCACCGTTAGCGAAACTTCGCACGGTCGGCGACCTCGTTCAGGGCGTCGGCGTCCTGCGACGCCGCGGAATGTTCAATCCTCTCCGTCCCGACGAGGCACTCAAGTCGACTCGCGACGCGCTGAAATTCGGCCCGACTGCCGGAGTCGTGATGCACGGCGTCCGTCGCCATGCCGCCGCACCGGCCATCGTCGACGAGCGTGGCTCGGTCAGTTTCGGTCAGCTCGACAAGCAGTCCAACGCGCTCGGCCGCGGTTTGCAGGCCGCCGGTGTCAAGGAGGGTGACGTCGTCGCCGTTCTGGCTCGCGACCACCGTGGCCTCGTCCTGACCATGCTTGCCGCGGGCAAGATCGGCGCACGCCTGGTGCTGATGAACACCGGCTTCGCCAAGCCACAGTTCGCGGACGTCAGCAAGCGCGAAAACGTCAAGGCCGTGCTGCACGACAGCGAGTTCATCGACCTGCTCAGCGCCATCCCGACCGAGATCCCGCGTGTGCTCACGTGGGTCGACGAACAACACGAACTTCCTGCCGACTCGAAGACGATCGAAGACCTCACGGTGGGTCGCTCGACGGACGGCATCGCGGCTCCTGCCAAGCCCGGCGGCATGGTGATCCTGACCAGTGGAACCACCGGAACGCCGAAAGGCGCCCCGCGCGACAAGGTTTCGCCGTTGCAGTCGGCACAGTTCCTCGATCGTGTCCCGCTCCCCCAGAACGAGACCATGTTCATGGCCGCGCCGATCTTCCACGGCACCGGCCTCTCGCAGTTTCTGCTCGGCCTCTCCCTCGGCAACCGCATCGTGTTCCAACGCCGGTTCAACCCGGAAGCGACCGTGCGCGGCATCGCCGAGAGCAAGGCGACCGCGCTCGTCGTAGTACCGACCATGCTGCAGCGCATCATCGACCTCGATCCCGCGATCCTCGCCAAGTACGACACGTCGTCGCTGAAGGTCATCTTCGCAGCAGGCTCGTCGCTGTCGCCCGACCTCTGCAAGCGAACCAGCGAGATCTTCGGTGACGTTCTCTACAACCTCTACGGCTCCACCGAAGTTGCCGTCGCAACCGTCGCAACTCCGCAGGACCTGCGCACCGCCCCCGGCACCGTCGGCAAGCCGCCGGTCGGGTGCCGCGTTCAGCTCTACGACGCGGATCGCAACAAGGTCAGCACGCCGCACACCATCGGCACGATCTTCGTTTCGAGCGGCCTGAGCTTCGCCGGGTACACCGACGGCCGCAACAAAGAGATCGTCGACGGAATGTTGTCGAGCGGCGATGTCGGCCATTTCGACGAGAACGGCCTCTGGTTCGTCGACGGCCGTGACGACGACATGATCGTCTCCGGTGGCGAGAACGTCTTCCCGCTCGAGGTCGAGAACCTGCTCGCCGATCGCGCCGACGTCCACGACGCCGCCGTTGTCGGCGTCGACGATCGCGAGTTCGGAAAGCGCTTGCGCGCCTTCATCGTTCCTTCGCCGGACGCAAAGCGCGACGAGAAGGAGATCAAGGAGTACGTGAAGAACAACCTCGCGCGCTACAAGGTCCCTCGCGAAGTTGTCTTCCTCGACGAACTGCCGCGCAACGCCACCGGCAAACTGCTGCGCAAAGTCCTCGTCGACATGGACGTTTCGACCGACTGATCTGCAGGTCCCGGCGTCGTTGCGAACAGCAAACTGCCGGTAAAGTCCTCTCCGTGAATTCGGCAACCGGCGTGACGCGTGTTCGTGGCGCGTCCGTCGGTGCCGTTTCGGGATCGTTTTCCCTCGCGGCACACGCTGCTGCGTCCAGCGAGGCGCCACCCGAGGGCGCAATCACGTTGTTGCTCGCCGTGAGTGCGGGTCTCGGTGCTCTTGTGGCCGCCGCGTCGAAGAGACACCGATCGTTGCTGGAGAGCTCTGGAGCGCTGGTCGGAGCACTTGTCCTCGGTCAGGCGCTCGGTCACCTCACGCTGTCGGTCGCGTCCGACCATCACCACGGTCCGTCGCTGACACCGGCCATGCTCGGCGCCCACGCGGCAGCCGTTGCGGCAATCGCCGTCGTCATCCGCTACGCCGAACAGGGCTACCGGGTTGCGGCCAATACGCTCGCCCGGATCGTGCCCCGGCTCGTGGCACCTGGACCGATCGCGGGCCCGGCCCGCGGGTTCGACACCGATTACCGCGATCACATCATCGCGCGCCTACTCGTCGCACCTACGCTGCGCACCCGGGCACCGCCCGCCCTCGGCTGACCAGATCGAAGTCCATTCACCTCGCTTCGAGGTAACTCTTCCCTGCGCGAACGAGCGCACAGCGCTGCGCGCACACAGCTGAATCGAGCATGTTGTGACGACCCCTGAACTCGACCGGGACGTACCGGTCGAGCAACCTTCCGCACCTCCACGAACCCCGAAATCCACGACCGGATCCAGATCCACCCTTCCCGCCTGGCGCGGCCTGATCTACCGCTTGCATTTCTACGCGGGAATTGTTGTCGCACCGTTCATTCTGATCGCCGCGCTGAGCGGCGGCCTCTACGCGATCGCTCCGACGATCGAGAACATCGCCTACCGCGACTACCTGCACGTCGACTCGACCGGACCTGACGTTCCCGTCGATCAGCAGGTGCGCGCGGCCGAACAATTGCGACCCGACCTCGAACTCGTCGCGGTCCAGCCCGCGACCGAATCGGGTGCCACCACGCGAGTCCTCTTCGCGGACCCCACACTCGGCGAATCCGAACGGCACGCGGTGTTCGTCGATCCGACGACAGCGAATCCGGTCGGCGAATCGACCGTGTACGGCAGTTCCGGCGCACTACCTTTCCGGGCGTGGGTCGGCCAACTGCACAGACATCTGCACCTCGGTGAGCCTGGCAGGCTGTACAGCGAATTCGCGGCGTCGTGGATGTGGGTGATCGCGCTGGCAGGGCTTTTCCTGTGGGTCGTTCGCTACCGCCGGCGGCGCGTCGCCAACGCTGCAGAGGCCAGGTTGCTGACCCCCGGACGCGGCGGCAAGGGGCACTCTCGGACCGTCAATTGGCATGGTGCGGTCGGTGTCTGGATTCTGCTGCCGGTGCTGTTCCTCTCGGCGACCGGCCTCACCTGGTCGACCTACGCGGGCGCGAACGTCGACGAGATGCGGGCCGCGCTCAACTGGAAGACACCCGTCGTTGATTCCAGTTTGAGCACCGCAACCAGCGCGCCACCGGCACACGGTGACCACGGCGGTGCGACGGCAACCGGCACCGGTCCGTCGGAAACCACTGTTGCGCAGCTCGACTCGGTGCTTCGCGTTGCCAGAGCCAACGGTATCGACGGACCGGTGGAGGTCAGCATTCCCGCCATCGCGGACACCGCGTTCGTCGTGAAGGAACAGCGGCTGTCCGGCGTCTTCGCAATCGATTCGGTTGCAGTCGACGGCGCTACCGGACAGATCACCGACGAACTGCGATTTGCCGAATGGCCACTCGCCGCGAAGCTGTCCTCGTGGGGCATCCAGTTGCACATGGGCATGATGTTCGGTGTGGCTAACCAGCTGTTGCTGCTCGCGGTGATCGTCGCCCTGGTCAGCGTGGTGATTCGGGGCTACGTCATGTGGTGGCGGCGCCGCCCGACCCGCGGTTCGACGCTCGCCGTCGGCAGAGTTCCCACCCGCGGCTCGATTCGCAAGATTCCCCCACTCGGTATCGCTGCGATCGTCGTCGTCGGTCTCGGCGTCGGCTATTTCGTACCTCTGCTCGGCCTCGGGCTGCTTTCGTTCCTGTTCGTCGACCTCACAGTGTCGGCCTACAAGTGGGCGGCATCGGCGTAGCACGGGCGAAGAACACACGACCGCGCACCCGCTGGATGAGGGCGGGTGCGCGGTCGTTGTGCTTCGGTCGAGTCCGAAGGCTCAGCGCAGCACGATCAAACCAGCGAGGTGATATCCAGTTCGCCCTCGCCGTACTGGGCGCGCAGTCGCTTCTTGTCGAATTTGCCGACGCTGGTCTTCGGAACCTCTTCGATGAAGGTCCAGCGTTCGGGCAACTGCCACTTGGCGACCTTGTCGGAGAGGAAGTCGCGCAACTCTTCCGCGGTTGCGGCTTGCCCGGGCGACAGTACGACGCTCACCAGCGGCCGCTCGTCCCACTTCTCGTCCGGCACCCCGATCACAGCGGCTTCGGCAACGGCGGGATGGGACATCACCGCGTTCTCGAGGTCGACGGAGGAGATCCACTCGCCGCCCGACTTGATGACGTCCTTCGAGCGGTCGACCAGGGTGAGGAATCCCTTGGCGCTGATCTTGCCGACATCGCCGGTGCGCAGCCACCCGTCGTCGAACTTGTCGGGATCGATCGTCGCACCGTCGGGTGAGTAGTAGGACGCGGTGATCCACGGACCGCGGACCTGCAGCTCACCGAGTGCCTCACCGTCGTTGGCGACGACCGTGCCGTCGTCGTCGACGAGACGCGCCTGGACGTTGGACGGGAAGCGGCCCTGGGTGTAGCGGTAGGGCCACGCTTCCTCGTCGGACAGTCCCGCGGGCGGCCACGCGACGCTACCGAGCGGCGAGGTCTCGGTCATTCCCCACGCGTGCAGGATGTCGACGCCGTGCTTTTCCTTGAAGGCATGCATCAGCGACGGCGGAACTGCCGAGCCGCCGACGACCACGTTGCGCAGATGGGTGATGTCCTGTGGGTTCGCATCCAGGTGTTGCAGCAGACCGAGCCATACGGTCGGAACCGCAGCGGCGAACGTCGGCTTCTCGGCGGCGAGGATCTGAGCGATGGGGCCGGGCTGCAGAAAGCGGTCGGGCATGACGAGCGATGCACCGACCATCAGCGCCGCATGCGGCAGACCCCACGACATAGCGTGGAACATCGGAACGATTGCGAGGGTCTTGTCCGCGTCGGAAAGCGCCATGCCGTTGGACGTGCAGACCTGCATCGAATGCAGGTACATCGACCGGTGCGAGTAGACGACGCCCTTGGGATCGCCGGTCGTCCCTGATGTGTAACACGCTGCCGCAGGGGCTCTTTCGTCGATCTCCGGCCACTCGAAGGTGTCCGGCTGTGCCGCGAGCAGGTCGGTGTAGGAGTGCACCTCGACACCGGCCGGTGCCTCGAGCGCACTCGCGTCGCCGTTGGCAACGATCACGTGCTGAACCGTTTTCAACGACGGCAGATATTTGCCGAGCAGCGGTATCAGGGTGCCGTCGACGATGACGACCTTGTCCTCCGCGTGGTTTGCCACGAAGATCAGCTGTTCGGGGAACAGCCGAATGTTCAGTGTGTGGAGAACGGCGCCCATCGCCGGAACGGCACCGTAGGCAGCCATGTGCTCGTTGTTGTTCCACATGAAGGTGGCGACGCGATCGCCCTCGCCGACGCCGAGTCCTCGCAGGCCGTTGGCGAGTTTGGCAGCCTCGACGCCGAGTTCACCGAACGTCATCCGTCGCAGGTCGGTACCCGTCCACGTGGAGACTTCGGAATCGCTGTGAAAGGTAGTGCCGTACTTCAGCAGTGTCGCCAGAGACAGCGGCTCGTCCTGCATTGTGCTGATCATCGATTAAGGCTCCTCGGTGTGTGTGACGCACGCCTCGTGAATATTGCCAGTGACCCCCACCCCCCGCCATACCCCACCCCGGTCGCTACCGAACACGACGGGCGGCCGCCGCTGCCTCTGCCACGAGTGTTCGCGGATCGGCAAACCCGGCGGATCGGAATGCCGCTGTGACAGCGTGGTCGATCGCAGCGACGTCGGCCACCTCGACCAGCGCGATGACGCTACCTCCGAAACCACCTCCGACCAGGCGGGCACCGTACGCGCCCGCTGCGGTCGCCACGTCGACCGCTGTGTCGAGTTCGGGCGTGGAGACTTCGAAATCGTCACGGAGCGAGGCGTGCCCCGCAGCGAGCATCGGCCCGATGATGCGAGGGTCCGCGCTTGTTGCCAGCGCATCCGCGATTGCAAGCACCCGAGCATTTTCGGTGACGACGTGTCGTGCTCTGCGCTCGAGCAGGGTTGGCAGTCCGGCCAGATCGTCGGTGTTGTTCACCTCCCGCAGCGATCCGACGCCGAGCAGCGCCGCGGCCCGTTCGCATTCCGATCGGCGCTCTGCGTAGGCGCCCGCGGCGAGTTCGTGTTTGGTCGTGGTGTCGATGATCAACAGTGCAAGTCCTCGCTCGGCAAGATCGAACGGCACCTGCGTGCGGTGATCGTCGGCGAAGTCGAGAAGCATCGCGTGGCCCGTCGTGCAGTGCATCGCCGCGGACTGGTCGAGCTTTCCGGTCGGTGCACCGACGTAGAAGTTCTCGGCCGTGTGCGCGATGTCGACGAGTTCGTCGCGCGTGACCCCGAGGGAGAACAGATCCGAGACGGCAAGCGCGACAGAGCATTCGACTGCAGCCGAAGACGAGACGCCCGCCCCGATCGGCAGCTCGCTGTCGAGCAGTAGGTCGATACCTCCGATCGAGTGACCGCGACGAAGGAACTCGTTGACGACGCCGAGCGGATACCGCGCCCAGCCGTCGACGTTCGCGCTGCCGAGTTCGACGATCGATACACCGAGGACCTCACCCGGATACTGCTGCGATGCCACGCGTACCCGGTCGCCTGCACGAACCGCGGCGTAGCAGCGCACAACTTGGGGCAGTGCGATAGGAAGTGCGTAACCGCGGTTGTAGTCGGTGTGCTCGCCGATCAGATTCACCCGGCCGGGAGCGTCCCACCTGCCATCGGCACTGCCGCCGAACGCAGCCGCGAAGGCAGCGGCGGCGGCGGGGTCGGAGGTCATGGCGTCACCGCGCGAAGTTCGGCTGCGACGTTCTCCGGTGTCGTGTCGCTGATGAAAACGCCCATACCCGATTCTGCGCCTGCCAGATATTTGAGCTTTCCCGGTGCCCGGCGAATCGAGAAGATCTGCAGATGCAGCCACCAGAAGTCCTCGGCACCTTTCGGAGCCTGATTCCACGCAGCGATATACGGCATCGGCTCGTCGAAACGCCGCTCGAATCGACCAAGTACGTCGAGATACAACTCGGCGAAACGGGTGCGCGCGTGGTCGTCGAGTTCAGGAATGTCTGCGACGCGGCGATTCGGAAACAACAACACCTCGTACGGCCAGCGCGCAGCGGTCGGCACGAATGCCGTCCATTCGTCGTTCGCGCACACAACTCGAACACCGGAGTCCCGCTCGGCCGCGAACATATCGCCGAACAGATTGCGGTTGTGCTCGTCGCGATAACGCCGTGCGTTGGCTTCGATCTTTGCCGCACGTGGACTGGTGAACGGAAGCGCATAAATTTGTCCGTGCGGGTGCGACAAGGTCACCCCGATCTCTGCGCCGAAGTTTTCGAAACAGAACACCTGCGATACCGCGGGCATCGCCCGCAGCGCCGTCGTCCGTTCCGCGAGCACGTCGATCACCATGCGGGTGCGCTCGACGCCGAGTTGCGCGGAGGTCGTGTCGTGTTCGCTCGAGAAGCACACCACCTCGGACCTGCCGGACTTTTCTGTCGGGCTGGTTGGCGCCGAACCAGCGACGTGGTCGGCGAGGGCGGACGAGTGGGTAGATACGCCGGGGAGGGCAGCAAAGCGGTTTTCGAAAACGACAACCTCGTAGTCGGACGCCGGAATTTCCGTCGGACTGCCCGGGCGCGACGGGCACAGGGGACATTGTGTCCGGTCCGGCAGTTGTGTTCGGGTTTGGCGGTGTGCGGCGATTACGACCCATTCCCCGAGAAGGCGATCGAATCGTATTTCGGAATTGACATTGCGATCCGGCAATTGCCTGACATCGATCGAATCGGGGCGCGTGTGTTGGACCGCGTCGAAATAGAGAATCTCACGTCCGTCCGCCAACCTCCGACCAGTCCGAATCATTCTTCGCATTCCTTTCGGACCTGTTTCTTCCAGTCATGGGTGACGTAACAAGTTGTACAGTCGACCACATAAAGGAGCTGGACACCGAACGTGTTCAATCGTGCAGTACGCGGCGAGTCTCGCGGCCGAATGCACCATCGCAGCAAGGACCCGACATCGTGCGCGAGCGTAGAGGACCACATCCGGATACACCGCAGGGCTACCTCGCGCAGCTGCCCGCACTCGTCCTGCTCGACAGACTCCCAGTCCCTCTGCTTGCCGTCAGCTACGACGGTGTGATCGTGCATGCCAATCCCGCATTCGAAGAGATGCTCGGCTACGAGACAACGGTGTTGCACGACCAACCGATCGAGACCGTCATGGAGACTGCGGACACACCTCGGACCGCGACGAGCAGCCTTATGTGCGGCCACCGTGGGCGCGTCATCACGTTGCGGCACGTCGACGGATCGGCTGTGCGCGCGGTGGCGAGCGAGTCGGTGTTGATGCGGAAGGACGACCCGCTCTCGCTGGTGGTGTTTCACGACATCACGGAGCAATTGTGGATGGCGGGCGCCGACCATCTCTAGCCGTTCGAGGCCATCGGACTGATTGGTTTGTTACTCCGACCGAGTATCGAAAAGGTCACGAATGTGTCACACTCTTATTTGGGTGTGGCATAGGCCACTCCCGCGGGTCGAGTAACGGTGGACGTCCGGGGGATCGCGCCACCCACACCGCCCATGTGGGTGATCGAGCGCGGAACGGGGTTAACAATGGACTCGCAAACTATCTCTCTGGTCCGGACGACTTTCAAAGCTGTCGCGGCGGTCGACGGCGGCCCCGAACGGCTGACCAGCTCGTTCTACGCGACACTCTTCACCGACTACCCCGAGGCGCGCGACTTCTTTCCCGCAGCCATGGAGACTCAGCGCGACCGTCTCCTTCGCGCGCTCGCCTACGTGGTCGATCGCTTGGAAGATCCGGACACGCTGCTGCCGTTCCTCGCCCAACTCGGACGCGATCACCGTAAGTACGGCACCCAGGCCGCGCACTACACCGCGGTCGGGCTCTCGCTGATCAAGGCGCTCAGGAACTTCGCGGGCGCAGAGATCTGGACCGACGACGTCGACAAGGCGTGGAACGACGCGATCGGCGTCATCGCGTCGACCATGATCGGTGCCGCGGACGACGACACCAACCCCGCGGTCTGGGGTGGAACGGTGATCGAGAACCGCAGGGTGCTCCGCAATCTGTCCGTCATCAGGCTGAAGCTCAACCAACCGATGGACTACCGCGCCGGTCAGTACGTCAGTGTGCAGATCCCGTCACGGCCCCGGATGTGGCGCTACATGTCGCCTGCCAATCCCGCCAACCGCGACGGCATCGTCGAATTCCATGTGCGTGGGGTCACCGGCGGCTGGGTAAGCCCGTCGATGGTCGGCCACACGAGTGTGGGCGAGCAATGGCTGCTCGGTTCACCGCTCGGCGCACTCGGCGTACCGGCGAATCCGGCCCGCGACCTGCTGATGATCGGTTGCGGAACCGGAATCGCTCCCCTCCGCGCCCAGGTTCTCGAGCTGGCCGAATGGACGACGAGCCGAAGGGTGCACCTGTTCGTCGGCGGCCACCACCCCTGCGACCTGTACGACCTCGAAGCGCTGTGGGAACTACAACTCGACAACCCTTGGCTCACAGTCACACCCGTCACCGAGAGCGAAGACAACCCGTGGTGGCACGTCGACGATTTTCGAAACGCGCCGGCGGGCATGTCGACTCGCTTGACCGGCCAGATCGGCAAAGTCGTTGCCAGCCTTGGTTCTTGGGAAGACCGTGACATCCAGATCGCCGGATCGCCGTCGATGATCCAAACGACGAAATTCAGATTGATGGCAGGCGGAACTCCGACGGAGAACATTCGTCACGATCCGCTGTACTGAGCGGGCACAATCGAGCAAGGCCGCTGCCTTGCACCCCCGGCTCCTGTGATCTTGGTCCGGGACCCGCGCCTTCGTGCGACGATACGTTCGACTTCTCGCACCAGGAGGCGCCGATGTCGGATGCGTTGTCACCCATGGACAGATCGTCGCTGGTCGGCGAGGCAGGGCCGGTCAACATGACGATCGGCAGCCTGGTGTTCATCGAGCGCGGGTCCGGCGTCGACTACGACGCGATCTGCCAAAGGTTCCGCGAGCGAATACATCTCGTTCCGCGCTGCAGGCAGCGCCTCGACGAAGGTCGGACCGGACTGTCCAATGCCGTGTGGGTGGACGACGAAAATTTCGACGTCGAATGGCACATCAGGTCGTCTGCGCTTCCCGCTCCGGGCGGCCGTGCCGAACTTTTGCGACAGGTCGGCAACGAGATGTCGCGCCGCCTCGACCGATCCCGCCCGCTCTGGGAACTGCATCTGATCGAAGGGTCGGCCGACGGGCGGTTGGCGTTGCTGATCAAGATGCATCACGCGCTCGTCGACGGTAGCTCGGCCCTCGGCATCGGGATGGTCGTCCTCGACCTCGGCCCGGAAGCCGAAGCGGTGGAACCGGTCCCGACCACCGAGGAGGAGCGACCCGGTCTGCTCGCGAGGCAGGCGCGGCGGTTCACTCTCAAACCACTGTCGAAGGCTCAGGCACTCGTCGTCGAAGGCACGTCACGCGTGCTGGAGACATCACCGATTACGGCGGCGGCCGATCTGCGCGAGGCCGGCCAGGTGTTGCGGGAATTGCTCAGAAGTCGCGAGCCTGCAGTCGCAACGCCGTTCAATCACACGATCAGCGCCAACCGATCCTACGAATGCACCTCGGCGCCTTTGGATTTGCTCAAGGCGATCAGCTCGGCGACCGGACATACGATCAACGACGTGTTGTTGACGATCGTGTCGGGAATGGTCGCGGAATACCTCGATGCAGCAGGCATCGACCCTGCTTCGCTGGAACGCGAACCGACGACCCTGGTTCCGGTGAGCATCCGCCGCGAAGGTGATGTCGGCGGCAATCGGATATCGGTGGTGATAGTCGAACTGCCGGTGAGTGAGCCGGATCCGTTGCGGCGCATCGCCATGATCTCGGGACGAATGGACGAGTTGAAGAGTGCGAGCGGCGTCATGGCCGGTGCGATCTTCGTCGTCGCAGGCGGTATGGCGCCGCCATTGTTGTCACCTGCGCTGACCACCGTGCTCAGCGTCGGTATCGACTTTCCGTCCCAAAACCTGGTCGTCTCGAACGTGCCCGGTCCAACCGCTCCCCTGTACCTCAACGGTTCTCGCGTCCTCGAGATGTATCCGATCGTGCCGCTCAACCCATCCGATCAGGGACTCAACGTCGGCGCGTTCTCCTACGACGGCACCGTGTACTTCGGGTTCCACGCCGACCGCGAGCTCGATCCTCCGGTCGAACGAGCGCGACAGGCGTTCGAGAATTCGCTTGCAGCGCTGGCGGCCGCCGCCGAGGTTCCGAGCTAGTCGATCTGTGTAGCTCTCTCGCCGACCACGTGCGCTCAGGTCTTGCGAGGCGCAGCGCCACCCAGTTCTTCGTAGTGCGCCCGCATGGATTCGATGAGTGCCACAAAAACGCGATGCGCGGTTGCAAGGTCGGCATCGGGCAGGTCCGCCAGAGCCATGCGGGTACGCACACCGAGTGGCGTGAAGAACCCCCGCGCAACCTCCATGCCGTGATCGTCGTACCGGAGGATCACTTTTCTTCTGTCCGATGCGTCTGCTTCGCGACGAATGTGACCCGAGGTGATCATGCGTTCGACCAGATAGGTCATCGCGGCAGAGGACATTCCGAGCAGCCGTGCAAGGTCGCCCGCCGTGAGAGGCGCGCCCTCCACATCGGCGACCATGATGTGCAGCAGGGCCCGAAAGTCGTTGGCACGCAAATCGTGTTGGGCGGCGAAGACCTGGCCTATCTGTTCGGACACCGCCGCCATGGCACGAACGTCGGCTGAAATATCCGTCACCAGCGATTCGCGCACTGCGTCACCGTCCCTCCTGTTTCACGCGCAAGACTAGCGCCTGCACCGCTTACGGTCTCACATGATGATTAATTTGCTTAATATTTAAGTAAATGAGATTCTTTCTGCCATGGGCAATCGCACCTCCCCCTGGGACGTAGTAGCGGCAGCAGTGACCGGACGCAGGTCCTGGGCGATACTGATCGCGCTTCTCGTGCTGACCGGCGCGCTCATCGGCGGGATCGGCGCCAACGACTCCGCGGGTCAGTCGCCGACGTCACTGCCGACCTCGGCCGATTCCGCCTTCGTCGACGACGCGCTCGAACAGTTCCCGAATTCGGCCGTCGCACCTGTCGTTCTTGTTGTCAGCCGTACCGACGGCGGCGAACTCACCGAGCCGGATCTTGCCTCCGCCGCCGCGGCCCGCGATCGCATGCGCGCCGTCGATCGATCGGTCGACCCTGCATTGGACACCGCTGCGGTCCCGCTGGAGAGCGCGCCCGACAAGCGCGCCGCGATCACACCCGTCCTGATCGATGCCGAGCTGTCCGGCTTCGACCTCAGCGACCTGGTCACCGAACTTCGTTCTGCGGCAACAGAAAATCAACCAACCGATCTGATCATGCAGGTCACCGGCGGACCCGCGTTCGGCGCAGATATCGCGAACTCGTTCTCCGGTGCCAACGTGACATTGCTAGGCGTGACCGCTCTTGTCGTGGCGGCGCTACTGATCGCCACCTACCGTTCGCCGATTCTCTGGCTGGTCCCCCTGATCGTCGTCGGGGTCGCCGATCGCCTCGCATCCAGCATCGGCACCGGCCTTGCGCAGCTCACCGGACTCAGTTTCGACGGCTCGACATCGGGCATCACGAGCGTGCTGGTCTTCGGCGCGGGGACCAACTATGCGCTCCTCCTTGTGTCCCGCTATCGCGAAGAACTGCGGCATGAAGCCGACCATCGAATCGCGCTACGCCATGCCGTGCGCCGCGCTGGGCCGGCGATCGTCGCAAGCAATGCCACCGTGGTTCTCGCACTTCTCATCCTGCTGCTCGCCTCGGTACCGAGCACTCGCAGCCTCGGAGCATGTGCGGCCGCCGGACTGATCGTCGCTGCGGTATTCGTGCTGTTCGCGCTTCCACCTGCGCTCGCACTGTGCGGAAAGAAGCTGTTCTGGCCGTACGTTCCTCACATCGGCGACCGCGACACGACGACCGACGGCGTGTGGTTCCGCGTCGCTACAGGCGTTGCGCGGCGCCCGGCAACAGTTGCGGTCGCATCGATCGGCGCTCTCGCGGTGTGCGCTGTGGCCCTGCTCGGCACACAGATCGGGCTTTCGCAGAGCGACCAGTTCCGCGTCACCGCCGAATCGGTCGATGGCTTGGACACTCTCGCGGCGCACTTTCCCGCCGGCCGCTCCGATCCGGCGGTTGTCGTCGCCCGAACGTCGGCGGCGGCGGACGTGCAGCGCGCGCTCGACTCGACCGCAGGCGTCGTCTCCGCCACCGAGGTCGGGCGTTCCGACACCGGCCTCACCCGATGGTCCGTCGTCACCACAGCGCCACCAGCGTCCGAATCCGCGTTCGACGTCGTGACAGCGATGCGGTCGGAACTCACGAACATTCCGGACGCCGACGCACTCGTTGGTGGTAGCGACGCCAAAGCATTGGACACTCGTGACGCCGCCGGTAGAGACCGCAGCGTGGTGATACCTCTCATCCTCCTCGAGGTGCTCGCCGTTCTCGTCCTGCTCTTGCGTGCTCTCGCAGCGCCTTTGGTCCTGGTCGGCACCACGGTGCTCAGCGCGTTGGCCGCGCTCGGTATCGGTAGCTGGGTCAGCGCCAACGTCTTCGGATTTCCGGCACTCGACACCAACGTCCCGCTGTTCGCCTTCCTGTTCCTGGTCGCACTAGGCGTCGACTACACGATCTTCCTGGTGACCCGCGCTCGCGAAGAAACACCGACCCATGGCACCAGGACAGGAATCGTGCGGGCTGTCGCATCGACCGGCGCGGTGATCACAAGCGCGGGAATTGTGCTGGCGGCGGTGTTCTGCGTGCTCGGCGTACTCCCGCTCATAACCCTCACCCAGCTGGGCATCGTTGTCGGCCTTGGCATTCTGCTCGACACGTTCGTCGTTCGAACCGTCGTGGTTCCTGCCCTCTTCACCCTCATCGGTCCCCGCATCTGGTGGCCGAATTCGATCGGTCCCGTTCCAACACAACGAGAAGGAGTTCGAGCAACGTGAACCAGTCATCGAAAGTCGATTCAGCACAACGGTTTCGGCGCGTCCGAGGGCTGGCCGTGGCCGGTGCCGTACTGGTCGGTGCCGCGCTCGCTGCCGCCCCGACCGCCTCCGCAGCGCCGGGAACGGCAGCGGGGCAACCACTTGCGCCGATAGCATCGTTGAATGTCGAACGCTACCTTGGTGATTGGAATCAGGTAGCCGCCGTCCCCCAGCCGTTCAACCTGGTGTGTGCCCGCGACACGAAAGCCAACTACCAACTCATCGATCCGACCAACGTTCGGGTAGAGAACACCTGCACCACGTGGACCGGGCAGACCAATCGCATCGTCGGCAACGCGCGCGTCACCGACCCGATCACCAATGCACAACTGCACGTGAGCTTTCCGCAGATACCGCTGCAAAATTCCGCCGACGGACCGCCCAACTACATCGTCACCTACATCGCCGACGACTACTCGTGGGCACTGGTCGGTAACCCGGGCCGCTCCGCAGGTTTCGTCCTGTCGCGGTCGCCGGCTGTAGACGCCGCGCAATGGCAGAAGATTCGAGCGGTCGTAGAAGACCGCGGCTACAACTCGTGCCTCGTTCTCACTGCACCGACGCCAGGCGGAGCCACCGACATTCGGCCACTCTGCACTGTGTGACCCGCAGGTACGACGCCGGCCGTTCGGATGCTGTTTCCTCGTCGATCTCGAGTTGGTTCACGGCACGGCATCGGCGGTCGCTAGGTTGACGGCACAGTCGACCGAAGGACAGCGATGGCACACGAGTCGATCCGGCGGCACCCGCTGCACGCTGCGCAGCGAGTAGCTGCGTTGGCGCGGATCGGTTTTCGGCATCCTCGCAGCCGATCGCGTGTCCTCGAATTCGATCGACACGACAACTCCGACGACCTGATCTCGTCGTTGCAGGCAGCTCGCGGGATGCCGTTGCTGCTGTCGGACCAACTTCTGCTCCTCGGCGGAAATCCCTCGGCCCGTGGCAGATTCGGCCCCACCAGAAAGCCGACACTGATCGGGGGGCGACTGTCGACGCCTCGGGCGATCGACGACGATCGCCACGAGATCACGTCGACGACGGCCGTCGATCCAGGAATCGGCATCGACAGCAGAATCGCCGAGAAGGTGCTGCAGCACGTCGGCTTTCTCGCACCGAGCGAGCAATTTCTGGCGACCTCGATACTGCAGCAAGCTGTGCAGGACGTCGCCGTCGACTCCGATCGCACAGCTGGTGAGCGGGCGATCCGCGCCGTCGCCATGCTGGATTCGACGCACGCTGCTCGTGCAGTTGTCTCGACGACCGCTGCAGGCGATCCGGTTTACCACCTTCCGTCTCGCAGCGCGTCCTGGAATCCGACGACGGCGCGGGTGCTCGCCCGGGCGTGGCTCGGGCTGCTCGTCGAACACGGGACCGTCCTGCGGCACCTCACGCAGCGCACGGTCGCGCCGTCCGGCGACGAGGTGTGGTTCAGCTGTCTCGACTCCGTCCGTCGACTGCCTGCCACCGCCGTCGACGCCGGCCTGGCTCTGATCGACGCCGCCGCAGGTGACGACGAGGCCATGGCACGGCTTGTCGACCACCTGCACAACGTCAGCGACGGGGCAGATACAGCCGCCACCTACGCATCCGCCGCGCGTCGAGTGGTCGCGCGTACCGGAGCTGATCTGGCACAGCTGGTACCGAAGACCTCACCCACGACGGTCGACGACGTGCCGCCCATTCACGAACCGTTCGCAACCTGCTTGGTGATCGGTCAGGCCGTCTACGTGTCGCGTGTACTCACAACGAGCACCGGGCATCCTCCGGAGGCGTTTTCAGATTGATCAGGTAGTCGGCCACGATGTCGTTCACACACTTGTCCGTGCCGGCAAAGGCGATCGTGTGCTGTTCGCCGTCGACGGTCAGTACCGAACCGCCGAGAGTCTCGGCCAGGCTGAGCCCGCCCGCGTACGGCGTGGACGGATCACCGGTGATCGAGATCGTCAACGTCTCGGGCAAGCCCTCGATGTCCGTCGCGTACGGGTAGCCGAGAGTCGGTTCGGCCGGCCAGAACTCACACGGATCCCGCGCACCGTCAGGACCCTGCCCCGAGTCAGTGTAGGGCGCGACTTCCTGGATGCGGCGTTTGAGGTCGGTCTCCTCTGCGGGGGTATGACGCTGCTCGTCCAGACAGTTGATCGCAAAGACGGCTTCGCTGAAGTTGGCGTAGCGCCCGTCGGCATCGCGGCCCGCGAAGGCGGCGCCCAACGCAAGCAGTGTGTCGCCTCGGCCCGTTTCGATCTCGGCGATACCTTCGATGATCTTCGGCCAGACCGCGGACGTGTACAGCCCTGCGGTAACCGCGCCGTACGCGGCGTTGAAGTCGAGTTTCGTTCCGTCGGCGTTGACTATCGGCCGCTCGGCCAGCGGCCTGACGATGCTCTGAAACTTCTCGGTCGCCTTGCTCGGATCGGTACCCAACGGGCAATCCGGCCGGGTCGCGCAGTCCGCGGCCATTGCGTCGAAGGACCGCTGAAAGGCGGTCCACTGCGAGATTCGACGGTCGTCGGTGCCTGCGTGCGGATCGATGGCACCGTCGAGGACCAGAGCTCGCACGTTCTGCGGAAACGTCTCCGCGTACACCGCGCCGAGTCGTGTGCCGTAGCTCTGACCCAGGTAGCTCAGCTTGTCGTCGCCGAGCACCGCACGCAGAATGTCCATGTCTCGCACAGCATCCCGGGTACCGACATGGGCGAGCACGTCCCTGCCGCCGGACCCCTCGGCGCACCGGTCGACGATGCGGCGGGTGTCCTCTTCGGTCAGTCTTCCAGCGCCTACCATCACCGAGGTCGTGGCATCGCCTGCATCGATCTCAGCGTCGGTGAAACAGTCGATTGCCGGCGTGGAGGCGCCGACCCCGCGCGGATCGAACCCGATCAGGTCGAACTTCTCGGTGACAGCGCTGTCGGCGAGAGTCTTCGTTGCCGCTGCGGCCATGCTCATACCCGGCCCGCCGGGTCCGCCAGGATTCATCAGCAGCGACCCGATCGGTTCGCCTCGAGCGGGCACTTTGAGCACGGCGATCTGCGCGGTCCGGCCCGCAGCGTCGTCGTAGTCGAGCGGCACTTCCAGTCGCGCACACTTGGCCGTAGGGCTGACGGCGAACGCTTGCGCGTCGGCAGCGGTCGTCGCGTAGCCCTCACATGAGCCGAACGCCAATTTCTGATCATAGAAACGCTGCAGGTCCGCGGTCTTGTCTGCAGACTCGCCGTCGCTGCATGCAGCGAGACCGAGCACCAGCAGAACAGCCGCGGCCAGGGATGACGTCGGCTTGTAGCCACGTCGGACTGCCGTCGACGAACTCATTGTTGTGCGACTCCTAGCTTTCTGGGATGGATTGGTCACGACAGAGCGCCGTCGCGAAGCTCCTGAGCGACGCGGCGCATGACGTCGCGCTGGGCGGAGTTGTAGAGGTCGGTGATTGCCACGTCGACCGCATGTGCGGCCGTCGACGCGTTTGCCACGGCGCCCGCGTCCAGTAGGTCCGGATACTCGGTGTAGAGATCGCGGATCTGAGGCAGCAGCCGAGCGGCCAATTCACGTCGGGTCCGTTCGTCCGCGTCTGCTGGCAGGTTGTCGAGTTCGCGACCGGCAGGAACGACTTCGGGTGCTTGCAGCATCCGCGTATAGGCATCGAGCGCAGCCGGGCTCAGCACCCGTGACATGACAACGACGAACGTGCGGTCGGCGTCGGTGAGATCGGCACCGGCCGTCGCCATCGCCAACTCCGGAGGTAGGTCGGTCGGCGCCGAGGCGCCCAACAACTGGGCAACCTCGACACGTGCGCGCTGCAACCGCTCGATGGTCGCGGCCAGTTCGGCATCCAAGGCTCGCAACGCCTGGTCGGGATGCTCATCGGCAGCGCCCAAGTCAGCGATGCGGGGCAACGAGAAGCCGAGGTCCACGAGTCGTCTGATGCGCAACAACCGGACGAGATGTGCGACGCCGTAGCTTTTGTACCCGTTCGGTGCTCGTTCCGGCTCGGGGAGCAGCCCGACCTCATGATAGTGCCGAACGGTCCGCAGTGTCGTTCCGGCGAGATCGGCGAGCTGACGGGTACTCCAGCCCACGGCAGCCACTCCTCCCCTGCGGTCGACTGCGCAGGGTGCGCAGCATCGACTGCCAGTCTGAAGTATGCCGCTACGGCACAGTCAAGTTTGCGGCATTTGCCGGGTCGAGGGCGCTGGTTGCTGCAGTGTCGGGTGCACAACGAAAACGGCCCCGGGAGACAAAGTCTTCCGGAGCCGTTTCCTTTTAGTAGCGGGGACAGGATTTGAACCTGCGACCTCTGGGTTATGAGCCCAGCGAGCTACCGAGCTGCTCCACCCCGCGGTGGTGAGACCGAACGGTACAGCGAGTTCGGATGCATATGCAAATCGCCCCCGGAAGTGCAGACAGGTGTCGGACTTGCCGAGCGCTACAGCGGATGACGAACAAAAATCAGGCCAGGTGACGAGTGTCACCTGGCCTGATCTGTAGTAGCGGGGACAGGATTTGAACCTGCGACCTCTGGGTTATGAGCCCAGCGAGCTACCGAGCTGCTCCACCCCGCGTCGGTAAACCCAACGTTACAGGCAGGTGGAGCGCAAAGGCAAATCGATTGCGGAACAGAGCCTTTCGTTTCACTGACAGCGAAACTCGAGCCGCATCGAGTGCATGGTTGTGCAGGTCTGGGGCCGCTTGTTTGCCTGCGCATCTATGCGCTCGACGTCCCCTGGGCACGTAACGACAAACGCGCTGCCAGCCGAAGTGGCTGACAGCGCGTGCGTCGTACTGGACTAGCCTCCCGCGGCCTCGTAGGCGTCGATCGCCTGCTGCAGCCTGTCGAAGGCCGAACCGAGGTCGGAGAAGTTACCGCTGCGTTGAGCGTTGCGGACGTTCTCCAGCGCCGAATCGAGCGCGACGACAGCGTCTTGGAGGTTCCCCGCCGGCGGCGGTGTGCCTGCCGGTGGTGGTGTCCCACCTTCGGGTGTCGTCGGAGGAACCACCGGCGGAACACCGACGGCCGGCGGCTCGCTGCTCGCATCACCACCCGGAGTGGTCGCCGCCCCACCGATGCCTTCACCGAACACGACGTCCAATGCTGCCTTCAAGGTCGGCTTGTAGCCGATCTTGATGATCCCCTGGTCTCGATAACTCACCAGGACCCTGGACAACTGCGGGAACGTCGCCGCGTTTCCTCCCTGGGCCAACCGTTCGGTGTACAGCGGTTCCACGTAGAGGATTCCGCCTTCTCCGATCGGCAGTGTCAGGAGATTGCCGTAGAGAATCCGGTTCGATCCGACGATCTGAGTGCGTTCGGTCGACACGTCGGTGTTGGTGGTCATCGAGTTGTGCGCCTGACCGGGCCCTTGCGTCTGGGACTCGGTCGGCAACTGTCTGACGGTGAACTGCCCATACCCGTCGGGGTCCGATTTCACCGATATGTAGGCCGACAGGAAGTCGCGGTTGTAACCGACCATCGCACTGGTCAGATTGAAGGAAGGCTCGCCCGTCTCCGGGTCACCGAGCAACACGTAGTAAGGCGGCTGATTGCCCGCACCGCCCGAGTCGATCGTCGGATCGCTCGGCACCGACCAGAAAGCGTTGTTGGTGAAGAACTCTCGCGGATCGTCGACGTGGTACTTGGCAAGCATTTCGCGCTGCACCTTGAACAGGTCTTCCGGGTAGCGGAAGTGCGCCCGCAGTTCGGGACTGATCTCGCTTTCCGGTGTGACGGCGTCCGGGAAGACTCCCATCCACGCCTTGAGGACGGGATCGTTTTTGTCCACCTCGTAGAGCTTGATGGTGCCGTCGTATGCGTCGACGGTCGCCTTCACCGAGTTGCGGATGTAGGACACCTCTTTTCGAGGCAGCAGCCGTCCGGTGTTCTGATCGATGCTGTCTTCCACCAGGCCTTCCAGCGAACTGCGCTGCGCATACGGATATGCGTCCAGTGTGGTGTAAGCGTCGACGATCCAGACGATCTTGCCGTCGACGACGGCTGGGTAGGAATCGCCGTCCGTGGTCAGCCACGGCGCGACGGCCTGCACCCGCTCCCGCGGATCGCGGTTGAAGATGATCTTGGACTCAGGTCCGATCACACCCGAGAACAGGATGTTGCGCTCGGTGTACTTCGCCGCGAACGCGAGACGGTTGATCCAATTGCCAAGTGGGACACCACCCGAACCGGCGTAGGTCGAGCTTTCGGTGTCGCTGTCGTATTCACGAGGCTGCGATCCCTCGGAATTGCCCACGATGGAGTAATCGGGATCGTTCTCTGCGATGACTTCGCCGTAGTAGATGCGAGGCTGGTCGACCTTGATGATCTGATCGCCGGCCTTCTGCGTCGCGAGGTCACTGACCGTGAAGATCGGGTAGCCGCTGTCGTTGTTCGCACTCGCATCCGACGTCGGCGCGGCGTTGACCCTGTTGGCCGGCGCCGCGATGAAGCCGTTGCCGTGTGTGAAGACGGTGTGCTGGTTGATCCAGTCCTTCTGGTTGTCCTGGAAGTTCTTCGGCGACAGTTCACGCGCGGCGACCACGTAGTCCTGCAACTTGCCGTCGATGTTGTAGCGGTCGATGTCGAGCGTCGCCGGGAAGCCGAAGACGTTCTTCAGGTTCTGGAACTGGGTGAAGGTGCGCGAGAGCACGTTCGGGTCGAGCAGACGGGTGTTGGCGATCGTCGTGATATCCGCGGGAACGGTTGCGGGGTTCTTCGATGCGACGCCCGAATAGTCCTCGTAGGTGACTTTGTCGTCGGTGATCCCGTACGCAAGTCGAGTCGCTTGAATATTTCGCTCGATATACGTTCGCTCTTTGTCCGCGGCGTTCGGGCGTACCGAGAACTGCTCGACGACGAGCGGCCACACCGCACCGACCAGGATCGACGACAAGACGAGCAACGCGGTTGCCATTGCCGGGATACGCAGGTCCCGCAGGAAGATCGCGGCAAAGAATGCAAGGGCGCAGATAACTGCGATCGAAAGCAGGATCAACTTCGCGGGCAGTACAGCGTTGTCGTCCGTGTAACTCAAACCTGTGAACGTCGGTTCCTTACGGTCACTGGAGAGCAACGAATAGCGGTCGAACCAGTACGCGATCGCCTTGAGCAGGATGAACGTTCCCGCCAACACCGCGAGCTGGATTCGCGCCGACCGCGTCAGCGCACCTTCACGCCCACTCAGCCGCAAACCGCCGAACACGTACTGCGTCACCAGGTTTGCGAGGAACGCGACGACGACCGCGACGAACAACCAGTTCAACACCATGCGGTAGAAGGGCAGATCGAAGGCGTAGAAGCTGACGTCGAGGTTGAATTGGGGATCCCTTGTCCCGAACTCGGTGCCGTTGAGGAAGAGCTGTACGACAACCCAATTCGACTGTGCGACAAGCCCGGACAACACACCGATGACCAGCGGGATACCGAGCCCGAAGAGCCGCAGACGCGACATCACGGTGGTCCGGTAGCGCGCGATCGGGTCGTTCGGACCGGCGACCGGCACGAATACCGGCCGAGTGCGGTAGGCCAGGACCAATGCCGCGAAGACGATCAGGCCGACGAGGAGTCCGACGACCAGGAACAAGATGATTCGGGTGACGATCACCTTCACGTACACGCTGCGGTAGTCGACTTCGCCGAACCACAGCCAGTTCGTATAGGTGTCCACAATTCGGGGACCGATCAGAAACAGTCCCGCTATCACCAGGGCAACCACCAGAAGTACCCGGCTACGCCGCGACAACGAAGGTAAACCGGTGGGAGGCCGCATGCCCACGTGCCACGCTCCAGAGTGCTCGGCGACGCACAGTGCGCGTCGCGATCGTTCGCTACCGGTCGCGGGTTCCCGTGACCGTTTCGCCCCACTCTACGGAAGAGTGCGTAGCTGGCGAGCGGCGGCAACTGCCCACGGTGCGGTGTTCGCTATCGGCACAGCGCGGAGCCACCCGCACGGCGGCATCGGCGTCAATGAAATGATGCGTCCGTGACCCAATTCGGCCCAACGGAAGATGATTTGGCCCGCTGCCTCCGCGAGGTCGCCGAGCACGTCGACGCGCGAGGTTGGGACCAACCACCCCATTTGTTCGCCCTCGTACCGACGGCCGACCTCATCGCGGCCGAACCGGCGCTGCACGATCAATTGGCCGACGGACCGTCGATCACACCGATCGAGCAGGAAGCGATGCCACACGACATCGACGGCGGCAGCCGAGCTCTCGACGAGTTCCTCGCAACGACGACGTGGCCGCCTGCCGTCGTCGGGTGTGTGCTCGCTCAGGAGATAGTCGTGCTTCCACCAGAAGCCGAAACCGACCTCGACGAGGCACTCGCGCCGCTGCTTGCGGATCGCGACGCCGCCGACGAGGCCGCGCGCGCTGCTGCCGAAGCACATCCGGAGCGGCGAGCAGGCAGGTTGTTCGCGGCGGTCCTGCGGGACGGTCAGTCGTTGGCGTTGCTGCAGCTTCGGCCCGACGAGGAGGACGAATCCTACGGTGACCTGGAGCTGCTGACCTATCCCGACCTCGCTCCCAACATCGTCGAGGCATTGCACGCGACGCTCGAAAGCGAGTAGGGCGCTGCGCGCCTCGTGAGTCCTTTCGGAGGGCGCAACCTCCGAAAAGACTCACGAGCGGCGAAGCCGCCTAACAGCCAGGGGCGTCCCGACCATCGCGGATCGCCTCGAGCGAACCGACCGCGTCGTCCAAGGTCGTCACCTTCACCAACCGCAGACCGTCCGGTGCCCGCTGCTTGGCCTCGTCGCAGTTCTCGGCAGGCACGAGGAACGTCTTTGCACCCGCCTCCTGCGCGGCGATCATCTTGTAGGGAATGCCACCGATCGGGCCGACCGCGCCACACGAATCGATGGTGCCTGTGCCTGCGATGAACGTCCCGCCGCTCAGCTCGAGCGGACTCATCTTGTCGATCACAGCGAGGCTGAACATCAAGCCAGCCGACGGACCGCCGACGTCTGCGAGGTTGAACGTCACCTCGACCGGGCCGTCCGGCTTCTCGACAGGGGTGATGCCGAGGTAGCCCTTCTCCGGGTCGCCCGGCCGAGCACCGAGTTTCACCACAGCCGAGGTATCAACGCCGTCGCGACGAAAGCGAATGGTTGCGTCGCTGTCGGGACCGGAACCCGACACCGCCTTCTGGACTCCGCACACCGAGGCGACGTCGACGCCGTTGATGCTGATCAGCTCGTCGCCCTCCCGCAGCGCGTCTTTGGCGGGGCCGTCGGTGCCGACTCCCCCGATCGACAACTTCATCGGGTACTTCAGGTATTGCAGCGCCGCGAGCTCGGCGCTGTCCTCGGACTGTTCGAAGTCGGCCTTGTTGGCGGCCTCGGTTTCTTCCTTCGTCTTGTCCGGCGGGTAGATCTCGGAGCGGGGTACGAGACCTTGGCGACCGCTTGCCCAATACGCGAACGCCTCGAAGATCGTGAGGTTGTCCCGCACCGAGACCGTCGTCATGTTCAGGTTGCCGGACGTGGGATCGAGCGGTACGCCTTCGACGTCGACGATCGGCTTGTCCGGCTCGACCTCACCGAGGGTGTTGAAGGTCGGGCCGGGTCCGAGTGCTGCGTACGGCACCTTCAGGACACTGCCGAGGACACCCAGCGCGATCACAGGCACCAAAGCCACAAGGAGGGTGAGCATCCGTCGATTCACCTGGCCAGAGTAACCAGAGTGCAGGATCACAGCCTGTTCGCCCTCAGCGCATCGCAACGTCGCAATGTGGATGCGCCGCCTTGTACCGTTGAGATATGAGCGATGTGCCGTTCGGCTTTTCGAATCCAAACGACCCGGACAAAGATAGGAACCGAAAAGAAGGCAGGGAGGGTTCCGACGGCGGTCAAGGCGCGTCGGACCCGTTCGGTTTCGGCTTCGAAGGTTTCGATCCCGCGCAGCTCGGTCAGATGCTGTCCCAGTTCGGCGCGATGCTGAGCAACATGGGAGCCGGCGGGGGTCCGGGCGCGTCCGCTGGTCCCGTCAACTACGACGTGGCGAAGCAACTCGCCCGCCAGCAACTCGGGAACTTCAAACCGGTGTCGGCCGGCACCACCAAGGCCGTCGCAGACGCGGCACACCTCGCCGAACTATGGCTCGACGGAGCGACAACGCTGCCTGCGGGCGCTGCCAAGACGGTCGGCTGGACACCCAACGATTGGCTTGAAAACACCCTCGACACCTGGAAGCGGCTGTGCGATCCGGTCGCGCAGCAGATCTCGGGCATGTGGACCGCAAGCCTGCCTCCTGAGGCGCAGCAGGTCGTCGGGCCGATGATCGGGATGCTCGGCCAGATGGGCGGCCTGGCCTTCGGGTCGCAGTTGGGTCAGGCGCTCGGTCAGCTCGCCAAGGAAGTTCTGACGTCGACCGACATCGGACTTCCCTTGGGCCCCACCGGGACCGCTGCACTCCTGCCGGAGGCCATCGCGGCATTCAGCGAAGGTCTCGAGCAGCCCGAACAGGAAATTCTCGTCTTCCTCGCGGCTCGTGAAGCCGCTCACCAACGACTGTTCCATCACGTGTCCTGGCTGCGGCAACGGGTCCTCGGAACCGTCGAGGACTACGCACGGGGAATCCGGATGGACTTCTCCGCGATCGAACAGGCTGCCGCGGGCATCGATCCGGCGGCACTGATGGATCCGTCGAAGATCGAAGAGATCCTGCAGCAGGGCGCTTTCGAACCGCAGACGACGCCGGAGCAGAAGCAGGCTCTCGAACGTCTGGAAACCCTGCTCGCCTTGATCGAAGGCTGGGTGGAGACGGTGGTCGCAGACGCGGTCGGCGACCGCTTGCCCGGTGCGGCTGCGCTCAGCGAGACACTGCGCCGACGTCGCGCAACAGGCGGACCCGCCGAACAGACCTTCGCCACCCTGGTCGGGCTCGAATTGCGACCACGCAAGGTGCGCGAAGCAGCGACGCTGTGGCGTCGACTCACCGACGAAGCCGGTGCCGACGTTCGCGACGGCGTGTGGGCCCACCCCGATCTACTGCCCGACTCTGCGGATGTCGACAACCCGACCGGCTTCATCGAGCGCCTGACCGGCGGTGAAGCAACCGCATTCGACGATCCGATGGCGCAGCTCGAGGAGACCGAAGCGCGCGAACGCGCCGAGAAAGGCGAGCAGCCGAAGGACGATTCGGCATAGTCGCGCAGCGAATCGGGCCTGTGGATAACTACCGCGCCTGGGGATAACTGCGCGCTGCGAGGGCTCCCGGAGCACACCGCCACCGCATACTCGCTCCCATGCCGTCTCCTGAGGTTTCCGATTCCGCGCAGCGCCGGGCACTACACCGCCGCGGCAACCTTGTACTCGATCCGCGATTGACAATCCTGCAACGTCGGACGAGCGTGCAGCTCGGCTGGGATCCCGAGTCCGCGCTGTTGTTGACCCCGCCCGACGGTGTCACCCCGGCGACCCTCGCCGCGCTGCTTCGCGCCCTGGACGGCACGGTGACCCGACCTCAGTTCATGTGGCGCGCGTGCGAGAACGGCATCCCTCCTGCCGACATGTCGGCAATCCTCGCCGAGCTCGACGACGTCGGCCTGCTCGACGAGACCGAGACGGCTGCAACGGTTGTCAGAGCGATTCGGATACACGGTCGGGGTCCGCTGTCCGACGCGCTGTACGACAGCTTGAGTGGCAACGCTGTCCGAGTGAGCCGGTCGGGCAACACGGTCAGCTACGACGTCGCAAAGTGGCGGGTCGATTTCGTCGTTCTCGCC
Organism: Antrihabitans stalagmiti; assembly: GCF_016482825.1. Taxonomy (GTDB): domain Bacteria; phylum Actinomycetota; class Actinomycetes; order Mycobacteriales; family Mycobacteriaceae; genus Antrihabitans; species Antrihabitans stalagmiti. The sequence continues at coordinate 201,379 of NZ_JAEMNV010000002.1, forward strand.
GACGACCTTGTTGCAGATCCTCAGCTGGTGAGCAATCTCGTCGACAACCGCATTCCGCACCTTCAGGTCCGCATTCGCGATGGCAAAGGCATCGTCGGCCCTCTTGTCGTGCCCGGGCAGACGAGCTGCCTGCGCTGCGCGGACCTCATTCGCTGCGCCCGAGACAACGAATGGCCGCACCTGTCGGCACAGATGCTCGGCCGAGTAGGCAGAGCAAGCACGGCAGCAGTGCTCGCAACAGCAGCGGTTGCACTCGGTCAGCTGGAGGCAATTCTGACGAATCAACCGCGCGAACTGCCTGCAAGCATCGACGCCACGCTGGAACTCGACCTCGCGACACATCAGGCAAACATCCGGCGTTGGCCTCGTCACAATCTGTGCGAATGCTGGCAAACGGCACACCCGGTGGCCGAGCGGGCGCTTGGTCAGCCATGATGGGAAGGTGTCCGACATTCCGCGCAAGAGTTCGACGCGCACCCGAAGGCTCGCCAGCATCCCTCTAGGCATCGCGGGTCGCGCCGCCGTGGGGTACGGCAAGAAGCTCGCGGGCGGCGATCGTGGCGAAATAAATGCCGAGCTTTCTGCCAAGGCTGCCGATCAGTTGTTCAAAGTTCTGGGCGAGCTCAAGGGCGGCGCGATGAAGTTCGGGCAGGCCCTGAGCGTCATGGAAGCTGCGATCCCGGACGAGTACGCCGAGCCCTACCGCGAAGCACTCACCAAACTGCAAGCGGCGGCACCACCGTTGCCAGCGAAGTCGGTGCATCGCGTCCTCGATCAACAGCTCGGCACGAAGTGGCGCGAGCGGTTCGTATCGTTCGACGACACCCCGACCGCATCGGCGAGCATCGGACAGGTCCATCGCGCCGTCTGGGCAGACGGACGCGACGTCGCCGTCAAGGTTCAGTACCCGGGAGCCGACGAGGCACTGCGCGCAGACCTCAAGACACTGTCGCGTTTCGCATCGATGATGGCGTCGATGATGCCCGGCACCGACGTCAAGCCTGTGCTCGCCGAACTCACCGAGCGTATGGAGGAGGAACTCGACTACCGCATCGAGGCTTCCAATCAGCGCGCGTTTGCCAAAGAGTTCGACGGCGATTCCGATTTCGCAATCCCCAAGGTTGTCGCAAGTGCGCCGAAGGTCGTCGTGACCGAATGGATGACCGCAACCCCACTGTCGACGATCATCTCGAAAGGCACTGTCGAACAACGTAATCGCGCTGGCGAATTGTTCGCACTCTTCGCATTCTCCTCACCGACTCGGGTCGGACTGCTCCACTGCGATCCGCACCCGGGCAACTTCATGTTGCGCGACGACGGCCGTCTCGGTGTGATCGACTTCGGAGCGTGCGCGCCGCTGCCAAAGGGTTTGCCGTTCGCGCTCGGCCGGATGGTTCGTCTCGCATCGGAGGAACGGTTCGACGAACTGACTCAGCTGCTGTACGACAACAATTTCGTCATCCCTGGCCGCAAGGTCACCGATCGCGAAATCGATGAGTATCTACGGCCTTTCACGGATCCCATCAAGACCGAATCGTTTCATTTCACGCGCTCGTGGCTGCAGAAGGTTGCGGGCACGGCGGCGGATTTCAACGGTTCACAGTTCAAGACCGCACGTTCACTGAATCTCCCGCCCGAGTACCTGATGATCTTCCGCGTTCTGCTCGGCGGTGTCGGAATCGGCGCGCAACTCGATGCCGAAGCCCCGTACATGCGGATCCTGGCTGATTGGCTTCCCGGATTCACCGAAGACGACGAAAGAGCCCTACCCGCAGGCGGGTAGAGCTCTTTCGGATCGTCACGCAATCTTGCGAGGGCGGCCACGCGGCCGCTTACGTGCGATGACGGCACCCTGATCGAAGATCTCGCCGCCCCACACACCCCACGGCTCGGCGCGGTCGAGAGCTGCGCTCAGGCACTGCTTCCGAATCGGGCAGTCGACGCAGAGCGCCTTCGCCTGCTCGAGCTGTGCGGGGCTGTCAGCGAACCAGAGGTCCGGGTCGGCTACCCGACACGGCAGCTCGTCCAAGCGAGGTTGGGCCGCAACGTCGTTCGCACCGAAGGCTGCGTATTCGCTTGTGACGACACGGCTTTCGATTTCTACTCGGCATGTCGTCCGGATTGTCGCGGTAGACACGTCGTTCTCCTTAGCTCTCGTGCGGCATTTGTGGATGCTGGGTTCGAAGTTCTGTCTCGAGATGCGAACCGGTGCCGAGAGCCAAGGACCTGGATGTCCTAAGAAAAAGGCCACGATTCGCGTGTGCGATCCGTGGCCGAGAAGTGCGCTGAAGCTTCTACCGAAGTGGACTTCGGATCGAGCCTCTGATCACGGATGCGCGTGTTGCGTAGCGAGGGCGGAATGCCTGCGGTGCTGCTGCGTTCTGTGCTGCCGCTGCCATAGCTGCTGCTCCGCTGTTTGTAGCGGGCCAGCTGACGATGGATTCGATAGCGTCGGTGCACAGATCTGTCCCCCGAGCGGCGAGCAATGCATGTTGCATTCCAGCGGTTTTCGTCACGCTGAGATGTGAATTACCCATTGTCCTCGCCACCTCCTTCGGGATAGTCCTTGCAATACCGTGCGCACACGAGCGTCGTGCTCAGGTGTGATTACTACAGTAAACAATGCTTCCAAGATTGCACAACTTATTTTTGACCTGCGGTTATGTGACTTCTGCCGGCATGGGCTTCTCTCCTCGCACCACCGCAAGGACATCGGGACCGAACCGTTCCAACTTCTTGGCGCCGATTCCCGGTATCGCGACGAGCGCCCTGTTGTCCTGCGGCTGCTGCTCCGCGATCGCCGTCAGCGTGTTGTCGGTGAAGACGACGAAGGCCGGAACACTGAGCTCGCGGGACTTGTCCAGACGCCATGCCTTGAGTGCGTCGAGCAACTCCATGTCGATGTTCGACGGGCACTCGTCGCACCGGCCGAGCATCGTCGCGCCCGCTCCGGCGAGCGGTTTACCGCACACTCGGCAACGCGGTCGTTTCTTGTTGTGCGACGACGCTTGCGGAGCGATGCGGGCGGCAGGCGAGTCGTCCGGAATCAAGCCGTTCAGGAAGCGGGAGCGACGACGAGACTTGCGTCCACCCTCGTTGCGAGCGAGCGCCCACGACAGTTGCAGGTGCTCGCGAGCGCGCGTCACTCCGACGTAGAGCAGGCGCCGCTCCTCTTCCAGTGCGGCTTCGTCGTCTGCAGCGCCACCATCGCCGAGGACGTGAGCGATCGGTAGCGTGCCGTCACACAGCCCGACAAGGAATACCGCCGTCCATTCCAGCCCCTTCGCCGCATGCAGCGACGCAAGCGTCACGCCCTGTACCGACGGTGGGTGCCGTGCTTCAGCGCGCGCGGTGAGCTCACGCAGCAGGCCGGCGAGGTCGAGTTGGTCGTCGTGGGCAGTCAGTTCTTCCGTGAGCTGCACAAGGGCAGTCAGCGATGTCCATCGTTCGCGCGCTTGCGCACCGGTCGGCTCGGCAGCGGTGAGACCGAGCGGTGCAAGCACCGCGCGCACGACCGAGACCAAGGCGGTACCGAACGCCTCGGCCGGCAAGTCGTCACGACCGGCGGCCTGCCTCAGTGCACTCACCGCCTGGCGCACCTCGGAACGGGTGAAGAAGCCTTCGCCACCGCGCACCTGAAACGCGATGTCCAGCTCGGTCAGTGCTTGCTCGTGCACCTCGGATTGGGCATTGATCCGGTACAGCACAGCGATTTCGGCAGGGGGCACACCCTTGGCGATCAACTTCTTGATCGAGCGTGCGACACCTGCGGCCTCGGCAGGTTCGTCGTCGAACTCGGCGAAAGCCGGATCGGGACCCGGTGGGCGCTGGCCGATCAGTTGCAATCGAGTACCAGCGATTCGACCGCGCGCGGCGCCGATCACCCTGTTCGCCAGCGACACGACCTCCGGCGTCGACCGGTAGTCCCGTTCCAGCCGTACAACCGTCGATTCGGGGAAGCGGCGCGAGAAATCGAGCAGGTACTTCGGTGTCGCACCCGTGAAGGAATAGATCGTCTGGTTGGCGTCGCCGACGACGGTGAGGTCGTCGCGGTCGCCGAGCCAGGCATCGAGCACGCGCTGCTGCAGCGGCGTGACGTCCTGATACTCGTCGACGACGAAGCAGCGATACCGATCGCGGAACTCGTCTGCGACGGCCGCGTTCTCCTCCAGCGCCGCTGCTGTGTGCAGTAGTAGATCGTCGAAATCGAGCATCACACCGTCGTTGCTGACTTTCGACGACTCGTAACCCTCGTAGACCGCGGCGATTTTCGCAGCGTCGGTCGGTATCTCGCGACGTAATCGAGCGACCGCTGTCGGGTAGTCCTCGGGCGCGATCAACGACGCCTTTGCCCATTCGATTTCGCCTGCGAGATCTCGCACGCTTTCGGTCGAGGTCGACACTCCGACCCGATTGGCCGCCTGCCCGACCAAACCGAACTTGCGATCGAGCAACTGCCACTGGACATCGCCGACGACCTGCGGCCAGAAGTAGCGCAACTGCCGTAGTGCGGCAGCGTGAAAAGTCCTCGCCTGCACCTGCGTCGCTGCGCCTCCGATACCGAGCGCACGAAGCCTGCCGCGCATCTCCCCGGCCGCTCGGGCCGTGAACGTGACCGCTAGCACCTGGCCCGCGGAGACATGACCGGTCGAAACAAGATGTGAGATGCGGTGCGTGATCGTCCGAGTCTTGCCGGTGCCTGCACCCGCAAGTACACATACAGGTCCGCGAGGGGCGAGAACGGCAGCCGACTGCTCCGGATCGAGCCCGGCAACGATCGCTTCTCTCGGCATGGCGACCATCATTGCAGGACCGTCCGACATGTGTGCCGTCCCGGCTGCGCGGCAGAAACCTCTGCCTGTCGATCGGGAACATCGAAGACCGACCCGACGTTGTACGGGCCGTGACTGCTACCGCGCCTGAATTGACGATGTACTCCACCACCTGGTGTGGGTACTGCCGCCGCCTGAAGACCCAGCTGAAAGAAGCGGGCATCAGCTATGTCGAGGTCGACATCGAGCAGGATCGAGAAGCCGCCGATTTCGTCGGCAGTGTCAACGGGGGCAACCACGTGGTCCCCACCGTCAAGTTCGCTGACGGCAGCACGGCAACCAACCCGTCGCTCGCAACGGTCAAGCAGGCAATCTCAGCTCTGGCGTGATCGAGCTAGTCGCTCGCCGCCCACGCGGTGACGATGCCGCGCGCTATCGAAATCGATCCCGGTAGCAAGAGACGTACGCCCGCCGACGACGTCCAATCGCCTGCGGCGAGCGCTTCTCTTACCTCGGCGCGCGTGAACCAGTGGGCCTCGGCAATCTCGCCGTCGGAGAAGGCAAGCGGCTGATCGGGATCGCCGATCGCTGTGAATCCGATCATCAACGAGCGCGGGAACGGCCACGGCTGGCTACCGAGATACCGGACATCGGTGACGTCGAGGCCGACCTCTTCCCGAATCTCCCGCACGACACACGTCTCCAGTGACTCCCCCGCCTCGACGAACCCGGCAAGGATCGAGAACATCGTCGACGGCCACACGGTTTGACGAGCAAGCAGAACGCGGTCGGCACCATCGTGGACCAAGCAGATGACCGCCGGGTCCGACCGTGGGAACTCTTCGTGTCCGCTCGATTCGCTGACGCGTGACCAGCCGGCGTTGGCGGGCTTCGTCGGGCTGCCGTCGATCGAGCTGAACCGAGCCTTGTTGTGCCAGTTGAGCAATGCGACGGCGGTCGTCAGTATGCCTGCGCTCGTGTCGTCGAGGATTGCACCGACCATCCGCAGGTCCGCGAGCTCGCCGACCAGCTCTTTCGTGTAGACGGCCCACACGTGTCTGCCGCTGTCCACACCGAGGAAAACGGCGTCTGCGGTCGGTTCCGTACCGAGATCCAGAGCCTCGTCGAGCACAAGCTGCTTGTCGACGACTCGAACCTGACCGCCGCGGGTGACGCGCAGCAGCGCTGCATCCGACCAGCCCTGCGTCAGCGCCTGTGCATCGGACCGTAAGTGCTCGGCGCGATCGAGTGTCGAACGGGACAGTAGTGGAATGTCGGACAGCTCGAAGTTGGCCACTCCACCGAGCCTAGCGTCAGCTGCCGAGCCGCGAACGTCGAGCCGGGCTCAGCCCTTCACACGTCGAACGTAGAGCAGTTTGTCGCCGTCCTCGAGCGCATCGACCTCTTCTTCGCCGACTCGAACGAGTTGGCCGCCGCGCACCACACCGAGCACGATGTCGCCGAGATGCCGTGGCGAGCCGCCGATCTCCTGCGGTTCGACGTCGCGCTCGGCAATCGCGAATCCTTCTTCTGGGGTCAGCAGGTCTTCGATCATCTCTACGACGCTCGGTGTGGTTGTTGCGATACCGAGCAGACGGCCCGCAGTTTCCGACGAGACGACCACCGAATCGGCGCCGGACTGACGCACCAGGTGTGTGTTTTCCGCCTCGCGAATGGCCACGACGATCTTTGCCTTCGGCGAGATCTCGCGAGCGGTGAGCGTGACGAGGACAGCGGTATCGTCGCGGTTCGCAGCTACGACGATCGACGAAGCATGTTGTGCACCCGCCAACCGGAGTACATCCGACTTCGTTGCCGAACCGTGCACGGTCACAAGTCCCAGACCGGACGCTGCCTCCAGCATTCCGGCATCGGTATCGACGACAACGATGTCGGACGGGGAGACACCGTCGCCGAGCATCGCGTCGACGGCAGTTCGACCTTTCGTGCCGTACCCGATGACGACTGTGTGATTGCGCACGCTGCGCCTCCATCGTTGAATCTTGAAAGCTTGGCGGGATCTTTCGGTGAGCACGGCGAGCGTCGTGCCGACCAGCAAGATCAGGAAGAAGATCCGCAGCGGGGTGATGACCAGGATGTTGATCAGGCGCGCGGACGGAGTGAGCGGAGTGATGTCGCCGTAACCGGTGGTCGACAACGATACGGTCGCGTAATAGAGGGCGTCGAGGTAGGACAACCCATCCTCTTGCGAGTCGCGATAGCCGTCGCGATCCAGATACACGATGGTTGCCGCGAGGAACAGCAGGCCGAAAGCGAGCACAACGCGTCGACCGATGGCAACCCAGGGACTCGTTGCGCCCTCAGGGATCCGCAGAATTCCCACCAACGCAAAGTCGGGCCGATCGGTCAATGCTTCGGGCGCGCGCAACCGCAGTCTGCTCGGCATCGTTCACACCCTTCGTCTGTCGTCGTGTCGGCGAAGATCGACATCGGCTGGCAGCCTAGCCTCGAATTCGCCCTCGCGAGTCGGTGGCCGTCAAATTGCCACCAGCCGGGGTCAGCGCGCGCAGTGCAAGCAGCGGTCAGGCATTGTGGGCAGATGACCTCAGCAGCACACGCCGCGCCTGCGCGCCGCAGCCAAGCGGCGGCAACGCGACTCGCCGTGATTCTCCTCGGCGCGGGCACAACACACTTCGTCCTTCCGAAGTTCTACGACGTCATGGTTCCCCCGGTGCTACCAGGCGAGGCTCGCACGTACACCTACGTGTCCGGTGTCGCCGAGATCGCTCTCGGCGTCGGCGTCGTGGTTCCCCGAACTCGGCGTCTTGCCAGCGGTTTGGCCGCATTGCTGTTCATCGCCGTCTTTCCCGCGAACGTGCAGATGGCCGTCGACTGGTGGCGCAACGAGAAGATCCCGCTTCCCTTGAAACTCGGCGCAATCGCGCGGCTCCCTCTTCAGATACCCCTCGTGACCCAGTCCTTGAAGGCACGCCGAGAGGCTTAGGCGCGGAGTCATCCGATCGAGTCGGAGAACCGGGTCCCGGGTGTCGGGTCAGGCAATGTCGCGATCGACCTCCTGACCCGAGCGGCCTGCCGACTCGATGAGCTGGTGCAGGTCGTTCGCGTCCGGCAGGTCGCGCGGCGCGATGGTCCGATTCGCACGGACGTAGTGGAACGCAGCACGAACCTTCTGCAGCACCTGCGCCTCCGATTCGCCTGATCGTGCGGAAACCAAACGTGCCCAAGCCAATCGGTACGCAGCCAGCTGAACTGCGACCGTGGCCTCCTCCGCAACCGACGGCTCGGCTCCGGTCTTCCAGTCGACGACGGTCCAGCCGCCGTCCCTGTCACCGAAGATCGCGTCGATTCGACCCCGAACGACCGTTCCCGCGACCGATATCTCGAACGGCACCTCCACCTCGATCGGGCTGCGGTCCGCCCACACCGAAGCGAGGAACTTCTCCTGAAGCCTGGCGAGTTCGGAATCGGCGCTCGCACCGGTATCCGCGGCACCGGGGAGCTCGTCGAGATCGAGGAGCCGTGTCGCACCGAATCTGCGCTCCACCCAGGCATGGAAAGCGGTACCGCGTCTGGCCAGCGGATTCGGCGGGAAGGGCAACGGACGTCGCAGACGAGCGGCGAGCTCGTCGGGATCTGCCTTCAGCTCGACCAACTGGCTCACCGAAAGCTGTACGGGTAGAGCCACTTCCGCTTCCCCGGATCCGCTGGCCCGCTCGGCGAGCAAAGCGTCGACGTCGGCGGCCCAGTTCTCGGGGTCGAATGTCGTAGCGATCGGCGATTCGTTGCCAGCCACGTCGGTGTCGGAATCGGGTGCTTCGACGACCTCGTTGCGGGTCGCTTCCAGGTGAATGCGCGCTGCTCGCACGGCATCTCGACCGCCGAGTACCGCGGCGCGACGGGCACCGAGCGGATCTCGTGGCCACCCTGCCGACGTCGGCTTGTCGGTCAGTGGGTTGGAACTGCCCGCGTCCGGAGCCGGATCCCAGCGGTCGATCGTGCCGTAGCCGTTGCCGCCGACCGCCGCGGCCAGCTCGTTGAGGAACTCCGAAGGACCCTTCGGCTCGGTACCGGTCTGCGCCCAGTGGTGCCCTGAGACATACAGTGCCCGTTCGGTTCTCGTCACCGCTACGTAGAACAGTCGACGATCCTCCTCCAGCTTGCGTCGAGCGAGGGCCTCCTTGTGCCGTTTGATCGCCTGCTCCAGTGCGGCTCGATCGTTGACGTCGTCGAGGTCGAGAACGGGTACGCCGTCGGCGCCTTCGCCGTCCATTGCTCTATCCCCACGCAATGCAGGAGGCAACTCCCCCACAGCGCCGAGCCACGTGCCCGACGCCGTCGACGACGGGAACACCCGGGCGACGACGTGTGGCACGGCAACAACTTCCCATTCGAGACCCTTGGCCGAATGCACGGTCAGAATTTGCACGCGGTCGGGCGCGACCTCGACTTCGCCGGGCTCCAAACCGTTCTCGACCGACTCTGCGGCAGCCAAGAAGGTCAGGAGACCGCCGACTGTGGCCGTCGGATCGTTCGAGTAACCGGACACGACGTCGGCGAATGCATCCAGGTGTTCGCGACCTACCCCGACGCCGTGTGCGCTCCGGCGGGCCTGTGCCTCGACCCCGATACCGATCACACGTTCGGTTTCGGCGACGAGCTCGGGTATCGGTTGCCCGATCCGCTCGCGTAGCGACGCCAATTCCTTTGCCAGGGAGCTGATCCGGTCGAAGCCCGCCTGCGAGTAACGTTCCGGCCTGCCCGGATCGGAGATGGCATCGGCGAGTCCGGCGTCGTCGGCCTGTTCACCCGGCAGCGTCGCACCGAGCGCGTCGTGCAGTTCGGCCGTGTCCGTGACGGTCGAGCCTGCTCTCCCGTGGCGGATGGACAGTTCGCCTGCACGGCGATACAGCGCGCGCAGGTCCGCGACGCCGAGGCGCCACCGCGCTCCCGTGAGGATTCGCACAGCCGCGCTACCCGCCGACGGTTCGGCGATCAGCCGAAGCATCGCAACGACGTCCGCTACTTCGGGTGTCGACAGCAGACCGCCGAGTCCGACGATCTCGACGGGAAGGCCTTTGTCTCGCAACGCTTCCGCGAGAGGTGCCGTATCCGCGTTGCGTCGAACAAGGACGGCGGCGGTCGGCGGAGCAACACCGGCCTCGAGCGCGTTCGTGTACTCGCGTGCAATCTGCTCGGCAATCCAGACCCGCTCCGATTCGACGGTGTCCGTCAGCGCGAGCCTGATATCACCTGCACCCGCATTGGGTCGCGCGCGTAACTCCGCAACCGGAACTCCCTTGTAGCGCAACGGCTCCGCGACAAGATTTGCAATGCCGAGCGCCTCCGGTGGGTTGCGCCAACTCGTCGACAGGGGCAGGGTGCGCGCGGGTTTGCCTGGTGCGCGCGGAAAGTCGGTCGCGAAGCGCGGCAGATTCGCCGCCGAGGCACCTCGCCAACCGTAGATCGACTGCATCGGATCGCCGACCGCCGTTACCGCAAGGCTGCGGTCCTCACCGCCGCCGAACAACGCAGACAACAACACTCGTTGCGAATGACCGGTGTCCTGATACTCGTCGAGCAGCACCAATCTGAAGCGCTGCCGTTCCGACCGCCCGACATCGGGGTGCTCCGCCGCGACCCTGGCGGCAAGTGCCATCTGCGCGCCGAAATCGAGTGCGCCACGACGACGTAGCTCGGCTGCGACCCGCTCGACGAGCGGCAGCAATTCGGTTCGCTCCTCCTGCGTTTCGAGTATGCCGAGCAGCTCGCGTGACGGCCCGCCACGCTGGCGCGGACCTGCGGGCAGCGTGTGAACCAGCTTTTCGAGTTCGGTGTGTGCCTCGCGCAGGTCGTCGGCCTCCACCATGTGCTCGGCAAGCTGCCCGGACAGGGCGAGGACGGCCTCGGTCACGCCGGCGGGTCCGCGATCGGTGTCGAGTTCGCCGTCCCACGCACAGACCGCGCGGTAGGCGAGCTGCCAATACTGCGTCTGGGTCAGCAGGGTCGCCGACGGCTCGATCGGCAGCAGCAGGCCGTGTTCGGCAAGCAATCGCCCAGCGTAGGAGTGGTACGTGCTCACCTCCGGATCGCCGCTGAGAATCGTCGTCCGCAATTCACCGGACGGGTCCAATTCCCGTAGTAGGGGCGCACCGGCGAGCCGCAGCAGACGGGTTCGGATTCGACTCGTCAGCTGCTGAGCGGCCTTTCTGGTGAACGTGAGCCCGAGCACCTGATCCGGAGCGACCAACCGATTTGCGACCATCCACACGACCCGAGCGGCCATCGTTTCGGTCTTGCCCGCGCCCGCACCGGCGATGACGAGCGTCGGTCCCAACGGTGCCGAGATGACGGCGGACTGTTCGGCTGTCGGCCTAGGCAGTCCAAGTGCGTCGGCAACGACCTCCGGACTCACCAGGTTCGACATCTTGCGAGTCGCCATCAGCCGGTCACCGCCCGACCGCCGTCTTGGGCGGGGCAACTCGTCGAGACCGGGCAATGTCGACAGCCGTCGTTGACGATCGCGAGAAATTCGGGTCCCTTGGTCGCCGCTGCAGCGTCATGAATGGTGTCGCGCCATTGGTCGAGTGCCTCCTGATCGAGTGCGGGCTGCAACCGTTGTGCCGCACCGTCCTTGTTGTGCGACTTAGCGACGAAAACCAGTCGCCCGCCACCGGGTTCTGCCGCTGGTTCGCCTTCGATGCCACCTTCGGCTGCGGCGACCTGATACGTCGCAAGCTGTGCGTGCCGTTGTGCTTCGTGCTTACTGACCGGCACCTTTCCGGTCTTGACGTCGATGATGACCGGACGTCCGTCGGGATCGTGTTCGAGTCGGTCGATCCGGCCCCTTAGGCGGACCGCTGGATCGTCGTCATCGCGCGGCGGCAGCACACAATCGACCCCGACCTCCACGGCAGCCTCGGTGAGTTCGAGCCGTGAATTAGCCAACCAGGCGGAGAAGTTTTCCAACATCTGCGAGGTTCGGCGCAGTTCCTGCCGCGAGTACCAGTCCGATCCGAGATCCAGCGACTGCCATGCCTTTTCGAGGGCGCGCTGCACGTCTTCGGGCGGAATTTTGCCTGCGACGGCCTGCACGAGTGTGTGTACCAGCGTGCCTGCGATCGCGCGTGTGTTCTCGCCGTCGGTGCCGCCGTGCCGTTCGAGCGCCCACCGCAACGGGCAGGCGCGCAGTAGTTCGACCGTCGAGGGCGACAGCGAAACAGGTCCGTCGTCGAGCGACCACAAGGCTTGATCCGTTGTCGGTTCGGCGACGCCGTACCAGTGTTGGGGGTCCGCGAATTTCACGCCGGCCTCGGCGAGTCTGGCGAGCTGTGTTGCTGCCCGTGCGTGCTTGTCGGGGTCGTGCGCGGCGACGTCGGGATCGCATACGACGCTGCGCAATTCGGCGACGAGGGCGGGTAGTGCGAGGAGCCTGCCCGAGGACTCTTCGGCGCGTGATCCGTCGTCTGCCGATGCGGTGCTGCCGAATCCGCTGTCGGCGAGTTCGTCGACGAACCGGGAGGGCGTCAGATCTCGGTCACCGGAGGCGGATTCGACCGCAGTCACGAGCAATGTCAGGCGCGCACGGCTGCAGGCGACAAGCAGCAGGCGACGTTCTTCGGCCAGTAGCGGTGCCGTGCGGGATAGGTGTTTGCCCGCAGCCCCGATCCCGGCGCTTCCGATACCGGATGTCAGCTCGACCAATGCGTCGGTTCCGAGCAAACTTCCACGCGCCCGCAGACTCGGCCACAGCCCCTCCTGGACTCCTGCGACAGCAACCACATCCCATTCGCGGCCCGCTGCCGAGTGCGCGCTGACGATCGTCACGGCCTCGGGAACCACCCCCGACCGAGTTCGACTGTCGACCGGAATTTGCTGCTGCACAACATATTCGACAAAGCCGGCCAGCGTAGCGCGAGGCAATCTGTCGACGTAGTTCGCCGCGGCATCGAAGAGCGCAACCACCGCATCGAGGTCGCGGTCCGCCTGAGCACCGACAGCGCCGCCGCGAGACGATGCGGTCGTCCATTTACGTTCGAGACCACTTGCCTGCCACGCCGCCCATGCGACCTCTTCGACACTGCGGCTGTTGGCGGCAACGCTGCGAGCGCGAGCCAATATCTTCAGTACCCGCCGCAACGGCGCTGCTTCGACATCGGTGAGTTGATCGAGCAGCCACAGATGTTCGGTCGCTCCCGTCATCAGGACCCGCAGCAACTCGGTCGATTCGCGGTCGCCGTCGCGTTCGAGTTCGGCGCGGCGCAGACCTCTGCGCAATCGTCGCAAGCTGACGGGGTCGGCGCCACCGACCGGACTCGATACCAGCGCCGCTGCGTCGTCGCCGGTGAAGTCGTTCGAGGTCAGCGCACGCAGCGCGAGCAGCAGCCACGCGGCGCCACGTTGGCGCGCCAAGGGCAATTCCGACGCGGCGGTCGTAACCGGAACCCCGGCCGCCGACAGAGCGCGACGCAGCGGGGCGACCGACAGCGGCACCGACCGAACGATGATCGCCATCTTGGACCACGGGACACCGTCGCCGAGATGCGCTCGACGAAACGTGTCGGCGATAAGCGTGGCCTCTTTCGCGACTGTGCCCAGGATTCGCACGGACGCTGCGCCGACCGGTCTGTCGGGAGCCGCTCCAGCGCCTCGATGCGGCGGCAGACCTGGCAGCCTTCCGGCAATGGCCGACACCAACTCGGCGATCGGGGCCGAGCTGCGGTGGTTGATACCGAGCACGATCTGCCGGTCGGACGATTTGTCGACGAGGTCGACCAGAAATGTGGAGTCCGCTCCGCGAAATGCAAAGATCGCCTGGTCGGGATCACCTGCGACCGCACTCACCTCGGTCGCCGTGCCGATCAGCCGAACCAGCTGCGCTGCTTGGGGATCGAGATGATGCGCGTCGTCGACCAGCAGGTACCTGATCCGGGAGCGCTCCTTGGCAAGCAATTCCGGGTCGGAGGCGAACGCCGACAAGGCGGCACCGACCAACTCCGCCGCGTCGAGCGCCGGTGCGGTGGCCTCGGGAGCCTCGACCCCGACCGACCACCGGAGCAGGGTCGCCTGTTCGTACCGGGCGGCGAACTTGCCGGCGGCCACCCATTCCGGACGAGAATGCTTGCGGCCGAGTCGAACCAGATCTTCGGGACCGAGCCCACGTTCGGCCGCCCGCAGCATCAGGTCACGCAACTCCGCGGCGAAACCGGCCATGGCAAGCGCCGGACGCAACCGCTCCGGCCACGACTGCGCGTCGTGACCGTAGCCCGACGCGAGATCTTCCAGATCGCCCTGGAGCATTTCCCGAAGCACGGCGTCCTGTTCGGCGCTGGTCATCAACCGCGGCGGTTGGTTGCCATGTGCTGCGGCTTGCAGCCGTAGCACCGCGAATGCGTACGAGTGCACCGTTCGCACCAGCGGCTCCCGCGTCGCGCTCGGCCGCAGTTGCTCGGAGTGCCCGAGCAAACCGTTCGTGATCGCCGACCGAACCTCCGTCGCAGCGCGACGAGACTGCGTCAATACAAGGATCGACTCGGGATCGACACCCGCAGAGATCTGCCGGACAGCGATGTCGGTGAGCAGCGCCGTCTTACCGGTGCCCGGTCCACCGAGTACCTGCCACGGATTCCAGCCTCGATCTGCGGTGTTCGCAGTGAGCAACCGTTGTTCGTCGAACTCCCAGGTGCGATCGGGCACCTGGGAGGGCGCGCGACGGGTGAGCCGGACGGTCTGTCTGCTCGCTCGCGCTGTCTGTGCCATGTGACGATTTCAGCACGGGGGTCCGACACGAGCGCGTCGGGCGGTGGTGCGGCAAACTGGTCCGGTGCCGCAATCGCATGTCTACAACTGGGGACCCGACGACGGTCCCGTCGTACTCGCACTGCACGGTCTCACCGGTCACGGAAAACGATGGGCGAACTTCGCGACCGAGCACCTGCCCGAGGCACAGGTCATCGCACCCGATCTCCGTGGGCACGGCCGCTCGCCGTGGCAACCACCGTGGACCTTCGAGCACCTGGTCGACGATGCTGCCGCGCTGCTCGATGCCGCAGGTCCCGCGATCGTCGTCGGTCACTCGTTCGGCGGCGCCGTCGCGACGCACCTTGCCGCGCGCCGTCCGGAGTTGGTCACTGGGCTCGTTCTACTCGACCCGGCGATTGGGCTCGACCCCGACCTCGCGCTGGCGAACGCCGGTGCCGCGGCCGCATATCCCGACTACACCGACGCCGCAGAAGCGCGGTCGGAGAAGCTTCACGAGGCCTGGGGCGAGCTCGATCCAGCGCTGCTGGACGCGGAACTGGCCGAACACCTGGTGCCTGCCGGAGACGGCAGAGTCGAGTGGCGGCTGTGCACGCCGGCCATGGTCACCTACTGGAGCGAACTGACACGCGACTTCGTGCTGCCCCCTTCCGGATTGCCGACCGTTCTCGTCCAAGCGATGCGGGTGCAACCGCCCTATGTGACGGCAGCTTTCCGATCGGCTCTCGTCGACAGACTCGGCGCGGCGCTGACAGTCCACGAATTCGACTGCGATCACATGGTTCCGCTCGCGAGAGGCGCCGACGTCGCCGATATCGTTCGCACGCTGCTTCGAACGGAATGAGCGTGGCGACAACCGACGCACAGATCGAACGGGTGCGGGAGCTCGTCGCCTCCGTTCCCGCAGGCAGCGTCGTGACCTACGGCGACCTCGCCGCCGCAGCCGGTCTGTCGAGCGCCCGCACCGTCGGCTGGATCATGCGGACCGACTCGGCCGATCTGCCGTGGCACCGCGTGATCGGCGCCAGCGGACGGCCTGCGCCACATCTGACGAACAGTCAGCTCGCCAAGCTCGACGCCGAAGGGGTTCCGATCAACGACGGGCGAGTCGACGTCCGCCGTGCCAGATTCGCTCTGCCGGAATAGTTTTCACGCCCAGCCTGCGACGTCGTCGGAGTCGATGCCTGCCCGCTTGTAGGTCGTGTTGGCGCCGTCGAGGGATTCACGGATGATGTCGGCATGACCGCTGTGGTGGGCGATCTCCCGGAAGATGTGCAACACGATCCGGCGTACGGTCCACCATTCCCGTTCGGGACTCCACGGAGCGGTCGGCAGGGGGACCAGGTCGTCGAGGTTCGGTACCGAACCGATGATCGCCTCGGTCCGGGCGACTATTGCCTCCCACTCGGAAAGCAGCCCTTCGACGGTGACGTCGGCCCCCATCGAATACTCGTCACCGATCGCGGCCAGATCGATCTCGGCGGTTTCGTCGCGCTCGACAATCACACGCACCCAGTGCTTTTCGCAGTTCAACACGTGTCGAAGCAGACCGCCGAGGGTGAGTTCGCTTGCGGTCGTGCGCCGGCGCGCATTGTCGTCGCTGATCCCGCTCACCGCGATGCGGAACAGGTTGCGCTGGTCGGCGAGCATCGCCAGCAGGTCGGTGCGTTCGGTCGTGAGCGTCATGTTCGTCATAGGAAAAACACTACGAGCAATTGCGGACAGTTCTGTTCCTAAATCAAGCTCTGATTTCAATCCGACCGAGCGGGCCGAGCACCCGGACCGATCGAGGCGACCGTGTCGTAGGCGGTCAGCGCGCGGGTGGACCCGACCGGCGTGACGACCGCCTCGACGGCCGATCCTGTCGCCCGTTCGGTCACGATCAGGGCAGGTCCATCGTCGTCGGCGCAGTACCGATCGCCCCACTGCAACAACGAGATCAGCACGGGAAACAGGTCGAGGCCCTTCTCGGTGAGTCGGTACTGCTTGCGCGCGCGCATGCCTGCGACCTGGTAGGGCTCGGTGCGCAGCACTCCGACCGCGACGAGTGTGCGTAGCCTGTCCGCGAGAATCGGCTCGGATACCCCGATGTGTCGGCGCATGTCGTCGAAGCGTCTGACGCCGTTGAAGGCTTCACGCAGAACGAGCAGCGTCCATTTCTCTCCGATGACGTCGAGTGTTCGCTGCACGGAACAGTTCGCGGTACTCGTTTCCAACCACTCCATAGGTCCATCCTAGCTACCTTCTGAAACAACAGTTAGCATCGGCGTATGGAAACTATGGATCCGACCGAATTCAGTACCTTCGTCAAGGCATCGGGCCTCGACATCACCGAAGCGACAGGAACGCGTGTTGTGGGGCACATCGACCTCGACACCAACCATCACACTCCGTGGGGCGTTGTGCACGGCGGCGTGTATACAACTGCGGTGGAGACGGCTGCGAGCCTCGGAGCGAGTCTCGCCGTCGCCGAGCGCAAACACTTCGCGGTGGGCGTGCACAATGCAACCGACTTCATTCGCGCCACAAAATCCGGCCGCGTCGACGTC
This sequence comes from Antrihabitans stalagmiti, assembly GCF_016482825.1. Lineage (GTDB taxonomy): Bacteria > Actinomycetota > Actinomycetes > Mycobacteriales > Mycobacteriaceae > Antrihabitans > Antrihabitans stalagmiti. The sequence goes on from NZ_JAEMNV010000002.1 coordinate 218,438, forward strand.
GTCGCCGAGCCGCTCCAGCAGGGTAGGACGCAACAGTTGTGGCTGGTCACAGTCACCGAGACGAGCACAGGCAAGGCCATCGCCCGAGGTCAGGTCCGGCTGCAGAACCTGCCACTACCCCAGTGACCGCATGCGTACGTGTGACAGCATTGCGCACATGCACGCCGACGCCGTCATCCTCGCGGGAGGTCGCGCGAGTCGAATGGGCGGTGTCGACAAACCGGCAATCGAGATCGGCGGCCGCACGATGCTCGATGCGGCACTCGAGGCGGTCGCGGCCTGTGATCGCATAGTTGTCGTCGGACCACACCGCGCCGACATGGCCGCGAATATTATTCAGACGCAAGAGGTTCCACGTGGAGGTGGCCCGGTCGCCGCGATCGGCGCTGCCCTTCGTGTGCTCGACGAAGGCGCTGACCTGATCGTCGTCGTCGCTGCCGACATACCGTTCATCGGGGCCGAGGCAATTGCGGCTGTCGCCGAGGAGTGCCGGCGAACCGGGTCCGATGCGGTGTTCGCGGTCGACGAGTCGGGTCGCTCGCAGTATCTCGTCGGCGCCTGGCGTCGCGACTATCTCGACGAACGCCTGCGCTCGCTGGGATCTCTCGACAATCTCGCAATGAAGGCGCTCCTCCCTAGCCGCATGGGTACCATTGCGCTGCAGGGTATTTCGGATTGCGACACCGAGTCTGATATCGCGCAGGCACGGGCGTCTGTCACACCTGGCCCCGCCCTCGAGCTGACCGTTGCGCGGGCGCTGCTTCGTAACGAGTTGTCTGCCTTGCCATCTCGGCCAAGACAGTTACGCGACGCCATCGGAGCCACCCTCGCCGAACCGGTGCGAAGCGCAGTGGCGTTGCCGCGCTTCGACATCTCGGCGATGGACGGCTACGCCGTAGCCGGGCCTGGGCCTTGGCAACTGCGCGCCGAGGTCGGCTACGCGGGCGGGGAACGACCGGCGTTGCTACATCCCGGGGAGGCGGTCCGCATCGCGACCGGCGCCCACCTGCCCGATGGATCGACTGCCGTTCTCCGCGACGAATTCGCAGACGTGACCGGTGGCGAACTCACGCGTCGACCGCAAACCCCTGTCCGAGAAGACATTCGACGTGCCGGTGAAGACTGGCCGACGGGTCACGAACTGCTCCCCGCGGGCGCAGCGGTGACTCCGATGGTGGCATCCGCGGCAGCGAGCGGCGAGGTATTCGAGGCCCTCGTTCGTGGACCGGTGCGAGCGCACGTCGTCGTCACCGGAGACGAAATTCGCAGCGAAGGTCCACTGCGACAAGGACAGACCCGCGACTCCGTCGGTCCGGTCGTATCGCATTTCCTGGCATGGTGTGGCATCGACGCTGCCGGCGCGACACACCTCCGCGACACAGCGGACGGCTTCGACACCCTGTTCGCCTCGGCAATCGACTGCGACCTCATCGTCATCGTCGGCGCCACAGGCGGTGGTGCCGCCGATCAACTGCGGGCCGCGCTCGATCGAGCGGGGGCCAAAATACTCGTCGAGCGAGTCCGGTGTCGCCCTGGCGGATCGCAGCTGACCGCCGAATTGGTCGACGGCCGTACCGTTCTCGGCTTGCCAGGCAATCCGTTCGCCGCGATCTCGACATTGCTTGTCACCGCGCCCGCGATCGTCGATGGCTTGACCGCACGAACAGCACGGCCACCGATCGTCGGCTCCCTCGCCAATGCATCCGCCTGCAGTGGCCCGGTCACCAGAATCGTCCCCGTCACCCGCACGCCGGACGGCACGTGGACAGCCGATGTTGCTACCAGGACAGCACATCTGGCCGGTCTCGTCGGTCGCGACGGCCTCGCGATAGTTCCACCGGCGGCAGCAGACGGCGATCTGATCGAGCTGATCCTTTTCCCATGACAACGCGAAAGGCCCCTGGTGATCGACAACCAAGGGCCTTTCGCTACTGCGAGATGTCTACTTCACAAAACTCACGTTGACCGGGTACTTGTACGGCTCACCCCTGTTGGCGGCGATCGATCCCATGATTCCGAAGACGATCGCTGCGATCCACGCGGCAAAGAACGTCAGGAAGCCGATGAGGATGATCATCAGGATGAAGGACACGAAGTACACGATCATCAGCAAGATCTGGAAGTTCAGTGCCTGCACCGAATGTCCACGTACGAACGGGTCACGGTCCTTGTACATCAAGAAGATGACCAACGGCGGAATGAAGCCGAAGAAGATGCCGCCGAGGTGGGCGAAGAGCGCCCACATCTTCGCGTCGCTCGCGGACACGGGAGCCTGGTAACCGGCGGGACCCGGCTGACCGTACTGCGGAGCCTGACCGTACTGAGGAGCCTGGCCGTACTGGGGTGCCTGGCCGTACTGGGGTGCCTGGCCGTACTGCGGCGGTGGCGCCTGGCCGTACTGCGGGGGCGCCTGGTACGGCTGGCCGCCTTGCTTGGAAAGGTCTAGCGGATCGTCGGTCATCGCCCTGCCTCGGTTCTAGTTTCACGCACTCTTGTTGAGTGCCCGTGACGAGCATAAGAGGCAGACGCCGTTCATGGGAGTGCGAAATTCCCACCATAGGTGTGAATTTTCGAAACCTCACCGGTAAAGACAACGGTGAGCGGGGAGTTCCGGTTCACTTCACGCAGCCCGTACGCGAGCGAGTCGGCTCGCACCCGCGTGATAGCGCGACACGAGCAGATCCACGATCTCAGTGTGCAAGCCCAGCGGCGCAGCCACGCCATCCGCTCCCGCGTGAGCGAGTCGCTCGTGAAACAGTCCATGCGCCAACAGATACGACGCCACGAACACACGCTGCTCCCCCGCCGCCCGCAACTGCGTCACGACGTCTGCTACCCGTGGCTCACCGGTCGCAACGTATCCGATAGACACGCGGCTACCGACTCGATCGGCGAGCAGCCCCGCCGCACGCCGAACGTCGTGCAGCGCACGCGCATCCGACGACCCCGCCGCTGCAAGCACAACCGCGTCACCCGGTTGCCACCCTGCTTCACGAAGCCGCAGTGCGAGAACCCGCGCCAAGGCCGGATCGGGGCCCATTGCCGAGGTCACTTCGACACCGTCGAAACCTGCGACCTCTCGTGGAACGTCGGTATGGACGTGATATCCCGAGGCCAGAAATGCAGGTACCACAACGGCTTCGCCGTCCATCGACGCCAATACCTCCGATGGCGATGGGCCGAGAACGTCGACGAAGGCAACCCGCACCGTCGCTACGCGTTCCGAAACAGCCTCTGCGAGAGCGGCAATCATCTCGACGCCACGCGGGTTGCGAGTTCCGTGTGCGACGAGAACCATCGCGGGATCGGCTACGCCGGAATCTGTTTCGCCGTGTTCGCGGGTCATGGTCGGTCTCCTGCGTTGTCGACACATTCGGCCGGATCGAGCGCAAGTCGGTACCCGCGCTTGACGACCGTCTGGATCGCCTTCGGTGTGCCGAGCGAGGACCGCAACCGTGCGATAGCGGTCTCGACGGCATGGGTGTCGTCGCCGCAACCAGGTAGTGCCGCAAGCAGATTCTCGCGCGACACGACCCGGCCCGGCTGCCTCGCCAGCGCGCGCATCAGGGCCATCGACGCGGGTGGCAACTGCTTCACCTCACCGTCGACGACGACACACGACCCACGGACGCTGAGGTTGTGCCCATCGGCGTGAATTCTGTTTGCACGCCTTGGCAATTCGTCCGCAATGTGTCGTGCGAGCGCACCGAGCCGCGCACGTCCCGGCATCGACGTAGCAACGCTGAGTTCCTCGAGTGGCGCCGCCGTGATGGGTCCGACGCACGCTGCCAGTACGCGCCCTCGCAGCGCGTAGAGCAACGGCTCGATGTGGCCTGTTTCCTTGGCGCGCATCAACATCGACGCAACAGCCGGAGCGCTGGTGAAGCTGACGCAGTCAAGGCCACCCGAGATCGTCAGATCGATCATGCGGTCCATCGCGGTCTGATCGGCAGGTGGGGTCCACCGATAGACGGGCACCGCTATCACCTCGGCACCTGCACATCGCAAGACCTCGCAGAAGTCGGGGATGGGCTCCCATTCCGTTGTCGCACCGTGCAATTGGACTGCGATCCGCACCCCTTCGACACCCTCGGCAAGCAGATGATCGAGCACCTCGGCCGAGGACTCCGATGCGGGCGACCATTCTTCACGTAGATCGGCAGCACGTATCGCACCCTTGGCCTTCGGGCCGCGAGCGAGCATTCGAGTCGTTCGAAGGGCTGCGGTCAACTCTTCCGCCAGACCCCAGCCGTCCGCTGCCTCCACCCAGCCGCGGAAGCCGATACCCGTTGTCGCGACACTGATGTCCGGCGGGTCCGCGACGATTTCGCGCGTCACCCGCTCGAGCTCGGTGTCGTCGGAAAGCGGAATGATCCTGATCGCGGGTGCGTGCAGCACGTTTGCACCGCGTCTGGTCAGCAACGTCGCGAACTCGTCGGCCCGGCGTGCGGCTGTCACCCCGATGGTGAAGCCTTTCAACGGTTCCGTGCTGTCAGCCCCTGGCCGGCCTGCCTCGCTCACGGGCTCGGGCATTCTTCGCGTTCGACGATGCTGTGGACCTGCACCATGCCACCCCAGACTCGCACGTCGTAGACCGGTAGCCGAACCGCATCGTCGTCGAGGCAACGACCGTCGACGAGTGAGAAGACCTGCTTGAGCAGCGGTGATGCCACGGTCGGTTCGCCACCGCGGTCGCCGACCAAACCACGGGACATAACCGCTGCCCGACCGAACGGATCGATGTTGCCGACGGCGTAGAGGTTGCCGTCGTCGAGCAGAAACACCGCGACCTGCTCGCCACCGCGGAGCAGTACGGCAACGCCGAGCCCGGGTATCAGCTGCCGCAGCGGGCACGCCGAAGTCCATTCGAGGCGACCGTCGCTGACGGTATTTCGCCGGGTTTCACTCATGGTTGGAAGCTTTGTGTCTACCGAGGTCATGGCTGGTACTCCTCCTGGAGTCATTTCTACGGTTGCGGTGTTACTTCGACGTTAAGGGCCGATGCCCTGGACGTAAGGCGCTCACACCTCTGGCAGCTTCGGCATACCCATCAACACCGGCACCTTTCGGACACCGCTCTCGTCGAACGCGATCGTCGGATCGGCTTCTTCGGGCGCGTTCACGAAAGAGACGAAGCGCGAGAGCTTTTCGGGATCGTCGAGTACCCCTGCCCATTCGTCTCGGTAGCCTTCGACGTGCTTGCTCATCGCTGCTTCCAATTCCGCGGCGATGCCGAGACTGTCGTCACACACGACGGCTTTGAGGTGGTCGAGCCCTCCTTCGAGCGCTTCGAGCCACGGCGCTGTGCGTTGCAGCCGGTCCGCGGTCCGGATGTAGAACATCAGGTAGCGATCGATGTAACTCACCAAAGTGGCGTCGTCCAGTCCGCCGGCAAGCAGTTGCGCGTGCTTAGGTGTCTGCCCGCCGTTGCCGCCGACGTAGAGGTTCCACCCGTTCTCGGTCGCGATGACACCGACGTCCTTGCCGCGTGCCTCGGCGCACTCGCGTGCACAGCCCGAGACGCCGAACTTCAGCTTGTGCGGCGACCGCAGACCGCGGTACCGGTTCTCCAGGTCGACAGCCATACCGACGGAGTCCTGCACGCCGTAACGGCACCAGGTCGACCCGACGCAGCTCTTGACGGTCCGCAGCGACTTGCCGTACGCCTGCCCCGACTCCATTCCGGCGTCGACGAGACGCTTCCAGATCGCGGGCAGCTGGTCGACACGGGCGCCGAAGAGATCGATGCGCTGCCCGCCGGTCACCTTCGTGTACAGACCGAAGTCGCGCGCGACCTCACCGATCACGATCAACTGCTCTGCTGTGCACTCCCCACCAGGCATCCGCGGCACCACCGAATAGGTGCCGTTCTTCTGGATGTTGGCGAGGAAGTGGTCGTTGGTGTCCTGCAGACCTGCCTGATTGCGATGCAGGATGTGGTCGGAATCGGTCGATGCGAGGATCGAGGCGACAACGGGTTTGCAGATGTCGCAGCCGGCTCCCCTGCCGTACTTCGCAATGAGCGAAGAGAACGTGCGGGTCTCGGTAGCACGGACGATCTCGAAGAGTTCGGCTCGCGACTGTTCGAAGTGTTCGCACAGTGCCTTCGACATGACGACACCGGACGATGCGAGCAGTTGCTTGATCGTCGGAAGGCAACCGCCGCAGGTGGTTCCAGCGTTGGTGCAGCCCTTGACCGCCGCGATGTCGCAGGCGCCACTCGCGATGGCTCCGCAGATCGCGCCCTTGGTCACACCGTTGCACGAGCAGACCTCGGCGTCGTCGGGTAGTGCTGCAGCGCCGACCTTCTCACCGGTCGGTGAGATCAGCGCGGCAGGATCCCCCGGCAGCTCTCGACCGACGAGCGGACGCAGTGTGGCATAGGCGGACGCGTCGCCGATCAGAATGCCGCCGAGCAACGTCTTCGCATCGTCGGAGACGACGAGTTTCGCGTACGTACCTTTGGCCGCATCGTTCAGGACGACTTCGAGCGCACCTTCGGTCGCCGCGTGTGCGTCACCGAAACTGGCAACGTCGACGCCGAGCAACTTGAGCTTTGTCGACAGGTCGGCGCCAGGGAATTCGGCTGCGCCGCCGAGCAATCGGTCGGCGACGATCTCCGCGGTCGTGTAGCCGGGAGCCACGAGGCCGTAACAGGTTCCTTCGACGGCAGCACATTCGCCGATCGCGTAGATCGCCGGATCCGACGTCCGGCAGCCGAGGTCGGTGATGATGCCACCACGCGGACCGACCTCGAGGCCACCGTCGCGGGCAAGTTGGTCCTGCGGGCGAACGCCGGCCGAAAACACAAGCAGCGCAGCGTCGATCACCGAACCGTCCGACAGTTCCACCCGCAGCCCGTCTGGTCCCTCGGCGATTGCCGAGGTACCGACGCCCGTGTGGACTGTGAGACCCAGCTTGGTCACCAGCTTTTCGAGGATCGCTCCGCCACCCTCGTCGACCTGCAACGGCATCAGACGCGGTGCGAACTCGACGACGTGCGGCGTCATACCGAGAAGCTTCAACGCGTTCGCCGCTTCGAGGCCGAGCAGACCACCGCCGACCACGACACCGACCGCACCGGGCTGTGCAGCCTCTGCAACTGCGCGGATGCCGTCGAGGTCGGCGAGCGTGCGGTAGACGAAGCATTTGGACAGGTCGTGACCGGGAATCGGCGGCACGAACGGGTACGAGCCCGTGGCAAGCACAAGTGCGTCGTAGCCGAGCACTTCACCCGAGGTCGTCGTGATCTTGCGTGCCTGTCGGTCGATCGACTGTGCGCCCTCCCCGATCCGCAGATCGACCGACTCGTCACCGGTGTATTCGTTGCCGCCCAGCGCCAGTTCCTTCGGGTCCCACGCGCCGACGTAGGAAGACAGGCCGACCCGGTCGTAGGCGGGCAACGGCTCCTCGCACAGGACCGTGACCTTCCATGCGCCTGCGTCGTCCCTGGCTCGCAGGGCCTCGACAAAGCGGTGTCCGACCATGCCGTGGCCGATGAGGGCCACCGTCTTGGCGGTCACTGTGTTCGCGGTCATCGCTTGCTCGTCCTTTCTGCCGACGCAGGTGGATATTCGGTGCGTCGGGGTGATGTGTGGTGCCGAGAAACCGGTCTGGTCCCGCGTCGCGTCCAGTGCGGATGCGACGCGGGAAGCCGGTCAAACCGAGACGGACACCTTCTCGTCGCCGGAGTCGTCTACCGACGCGGCTGCGGGGGTTCGGTCGTGTGCCTTGTTCGACGGCCGCCGCAGGAACACTGCCCAGGTGACGAGTGCGCATGCGATGTAGAAGGCGAGGAAGACCCAGAACGCGTTGGTCGCGGACTTCGCTTCACCCTGGTAGGAGGCACGGAGCACCAGGTTGATGAACACGCCTCCGAGTGCACCTACCGCCCCTGCGAAGCCGATCAGTGCACCTGCCATGTTTCGCGACCATGCCTGCTGCTCGACCCGGGAGCCCTCGACGCTCTTCGACTTGGCCTCGAAGATCGACGGGATCATCTTGTAGGTCGACCCGTTGCCGATGCCGGACAGGATGAACAGTGCGATGAACGCGAGAACGTAGGTGAGCATGATGCCGCCGCTGGCGCCCTTGCGGCCGTCGTTGTCGTCGAGAACACCAGCGGTGACGAGCACTCCGGCGGCAACCATCATCGCGACGAAGGTGTACAGCGTGATCTTGCCGCCACCGATACGGTCGGCGAGTTTGCCGCCGAGCGGACGGAAGATCGAGCCGAGCAGCGGACCGATCCAGGCGATCTGCGCCGCGTGCAAGGCTGCCTGCGGGATCGTCTGACCTGCAGCGAGGTAGTTGATGTTGAGAACCTGGCCGAAGGCGAAGCTGAAGCCGATGAACGATCCGAACGTACCGATGTAAAGGAAGCTCATCGTCCAGGAATCGGAAAACTTCAGGATCTTCTTCATGTAGCCGAGGTTGGCCTGCTGATTGCCGAGGTTGTCCATGAACAGCGCCGCACCGACAGCCGCGAGACCACACAGCACCAGGTAGATCGCGCAGACCAACTCCGGTGCGGTGTTGCCGAGGGTCGCGATGACGATCAATCCGATGATCTGCATGGCCGGGACACCGATGTTGCCGCCACCAGCATTGAGACCGAGCGCCCAACCTTTGAGCCGCTGTGGATAGAAGGCATTGATGTTCGTCATCGACGACGCGAAGTTGCCTCCACCGAAGCCTGCGAACGCAGCCACGACGAGGTAGGTCGTGTACGACGTTTCCGGGTGCTGGATGAAGTACAGCGTCAGCAGAGTCGGAATCAGCAGCGCGAGGGCGCTGAAGATGGTCCAGTTACGGCCACCGAATTTCGCGGTCGCAACGGTGTACGGAATGCGAAGCAGCGACCCGACCAGCGTCGGTACCGCGACAAGAAAGAACTTGCCGGCGGGGTCTATGTGATAGACGTTCTGCGGCATGAAGAGAACCATCACCGACCAGATCGACCACACCGAGAAGCCGACGTGCTCTGCGAAGATCGACCAGATCAGGTTCCGCTTGGCTACCTTCTTGCCGCCGGCTTCCCACGCGGCGACGTCTTCGGAATCCCAGTCGTCGATCCAGTGCTTGCGTGACGTTGTTGCCACCGAGGCCTCCTGATTTATTAGGTGACACAACGGTATGGAACTCCTATTGCCGACTTGCTGCGCGAAATGTCCTCGGCGTCAACTGCTGCTCACCTTCTCGGACTTTGCTCGGTGAGGGTTACCAACACATTTCGCGCCCGTTTCAACTAGTCGCTCGACGCGTCACCAAGTGTCTTCCAGCATCCTTGGTTTGCATGCGAACCACCCTGCTATGACGACGATCACAACAGCGACGGTCAGGAAGGCGAACGGAACGACCCAGTCCGACGTGGCGTCGTGCAGCACGCCGAACAGCAGCGGTCCGAGGCAGGCAATCGCGTATCCGAGCCCCTGTGTGAAGCCCGACAGCGACGCGGAACCGATCTGTGTGCGGGTGCGCAGGTTGATCAGCGTCAATGCCATCGGGAACGTGCTCGGGCCGAGTCCGAGGATCAGAACCCACACGATCGGCGCGGACATCGGTGCGATCAACAACCCCGTGAACGCGATCAGGTAGGCGACCGCGCATCCGACGACCACGGGGAACGGATTGCTCACGCGCGCGACGAGCGTCGGCGCGCCGAACGCCGACACCAGACCGATCAATGCGAACAGCCCGACCATGCTGCCGCCGAACGCTGCACTCGCACCCGCGTCGGTGAGGATCGCGGGAATCCAGGTGAACATCGTGTAGGTGATCAGCGAGGTCATGCCGAACATGCCAGCCAGACCCCATGCGACCGGCGAACGCCAGATCTTGCCGCGTGGCTCGGCCGCCTTGGTGACGTGCTCGAGTCCGTCGTCGCGGCGGTTACGCAAGATCAGCAGCCACGGCAACATCGCGGTGAGGCCGAGCAGCGCCCACATACCTATCGAGATGCGCCACCCGTTCGCTTCGGCCACCGGAACTGCGACCAGTGCAGGCGCGACGGTGCCGAGCTGAACCATCGTGATGTAAATCGTGCTCATCACCGCGAGCCGGTCCGAGAAGTAGCGCTTGACCAGCGGCGGGACGACGACGTTGCCGATTCCCATCCCGCCGAGCGCGAGCGCGGACAGAAACAGCAGCGACCACACGTCGGAAACGACAGCACGCGCCAACATGCCGAAACCGGCCAGCGCCATGGCGAGCAGGGCCGTGCGCTCGAGCCCGAGGCGCCGCGCAATTGTCGGGGTGAGCAGGCCGAACACCGCGAACATCGCAGGCGGGACCATGCCGAAGATGCCGACGATGGAATGCGAGAACCCGATCTCGTCGCTGATTCGCAGCGCGAGCGGAGTGAATGCTGTGACAGCGACACGCAACGTGAGTGCAGAGATCAAGATTGCGACGAATACCAGAATGCGTCGTTCGACGAGGCCGCGCCGGGTGGCGACTCGTTGGGACAGCACGCGTTCGGGTTCGGCGGTCACGGTCATCGTCAAATCATAGGATGACCGGATGACATGAGCAAATAGCTGTATCCTCCTTCACATGCAGCCTGTTCAGCGCACCAGTCTGATCGCGCAGGTCACCGACCTACTGCGCACCGAGATCCGCGATGGTCGGTGGGCGGTCGGCTCGAAGATTCCCACCGAACCCGAGCTGACCGAGCTCGCAGGCGTCGGCAGAAACACCGTCCGCGAAGCCGTCCAAGCACTTGTGCACGCCGGCATGCTCGAACGCAGACAGGGGTCCGGCACGTTCGTCGTCGCCAACTCCGACCTTGGAAGCACACTCGGCAAATACTTCGCCGATGCACACGAGCGCGATGTTCTCGAGCTGCGGCAGGCACTCGACACCACAGCAGCCGCATTGGCGGCCCGCCGCCGCGACGACACCGACATCGCCAACCTGCTGCAGCTGCTCGACGCCCGCCGTAAATCGTGGGACGACGCCCATCCCGGAGCGATCGAAGCAGACGTCCAATTGCACCGCGCGATCGTCGTCGCCAGCCACAATGCCGTATACCTCGAGTTCTACGACTCGCTGCTCAGCGTCATCGAACAAGGCATCCGCCAGCGAACAGCCAAGTCCGGCGAGTCTTTTCACGAAGAGCACGCCGCATTGGTTCACGCCGTGATCGACGGCGACGCCGAGCGAGCCGCGCAATCGGCGCGTTGCTTCTTCAACGAACTGCTGGCGATCTATCCCGACTAGGGCTCTCCGATGACGCGACGCTGAGAGACCACTCGACGACTTTTGGGACGGGATCCCGTCCCAAAACCTCAGGAATGGGCGCTCAGCGTCACCGCCGCCACGCCGGCCGCCCGGCGATGGTGATTGCACGCAACACCCATTCCGCCGGACCGTAGCTGTGCGACCGCAGCCACCACCCACTCAGCCAGAGTTGCGCACAGAAGACGACGACGGCTATCCCGATGGTGCCCAATGGGCCCACGTCACCGGTCAGCCGAAAACCATAGGCAGTGAACACAATTCCGAGGACCAGCGATTGGCCGATGTAGTTGCTCAGCGCCATCCGGCCTGCTGGAGCGAACCCACGCACCACCGCCGCACCGATACCCGTACGAAACAAGGCAAGACCGAGCGCGACGTAGGACGCCGTCAACAGCGGACCCGTGACTTCGCTTATTCCGAAACCCAGCCATTCCCAGCCGGTTCCGGGTCGCACCGTCGCGGAGTAGGCGTAGATCGCTGCGCCACCGAGCCCGATGGGCAGTCCGAAGCGCAGGATGCGCGCCAGCAGGAGTCGATACCTGTCGACATCGGCGAAGAATTCGACTTTGCCCGCTGCAAGCCCGAGCAGGAACATCGCGAGCGCGCCCGCTCCCTGCAGGCCGATGATGGCAACGATCGCAACCGGCAACTCGCCGAGGTGATAGCCCGCCACGGTGCCGATGCTGCCGTTGTAGGCATCGCTCATGCGACTCGCGTTGTCGGCTGCGGCAACAGGATCCGCCGAGCCACCCGAGGCGATTGCTGCCGTACCGAGCGCAATCCAGAGTGCCCCTGCGAGGCCGATCAGCGACGCGGCCGCCACGATCGCAGCGCGCGGTGAGATCCGCCTCGCAGCAAGCAAGATCAATCCGAGCACGGCGTAGGTCGAGAGGATTTCGCCGTGATAGAGCAGTGCCCCGTGCAGCAGACCGATGACGAACAGGCCACCGAGACGCCGCAACATACGTGGCCGGAACGAGCGCCCTGCCCTCTCGGCCGACGCCATCTGCAGCGTGAAGCTGTAGCCGAACAGGAACGAGAACAGCAGATAGAACTTCGTTTCGAACAGCATCGTCACGGCGAAGCGCGCAGTGTGGTCGAGCCACGAGTCGAAGTGGGGATTCGCGACTCCACTGCCGTAGTAGCCGTCGGCGAACACACAGATGTTCACGGCGAGGATTCCGAACAGCGCGAATCCTCGCAGCGCGTCGACGTTCATCAGTCGCGACGAGGACGCGGTGGACGCGGGAGTCGACGTGATCATCGGGTTTCCGTCCTGCCGAGTACGCGCGAGACGATCGTCAGCAACGCCTGCGCTTCGGCTGCCGGCATGAACTCGGGCTGGACCGCACGTCGAGCGAAGACGCCATCGACGAGGGCCGCGATCCAGGTAGCTGCCGATTGCGCGGACATCGGGGGGCTGATCTGCCCTGCATCCCGCGCTCGTGCAACCAGATCTGCGACGCCGTCTCGCAGCGCAGCGTCGTTAGCACGCAACAACTCCGCGACGACCTCGTCCCGATGTGCGATTGCGGACGATTCGAGCGCCAACCCCGCGACCATCGGATCGGCGGCAAGTTCGCAGATGGTCGCGAGAAATGCCGTCAGCGCGAGGAAGGGGTCGTCGGCGCTGCGTAACTCCTCGAGCCAGACGGCGGCCTGGTCGCCTTCGCGCTCGACGAGCGCACACAGGACGGCGTGTTTGGTCGGAAAGTAGTGAAACATGTTGCCCGCGCTCATACCCGCTGCTGCACAGATATCGGCGGTGCGTGTGGCCCGAAACCCTGCCGCCGCGAAGCACTGTGCCGCTGCGTCGAGGATTGCGCGACGACGTGACTCGTTCGCTTCTGGATCGACGGTTCGCATTCCGCAATATTAAAGTGACCAGTCAATTAAAGCAACGCTCGACCGATCGTCGCAACTCGCCAGCCCCAACAACTAGAACGTGTTCTACACTGAGCGCACTGCCCGACCGGAGGAGTGCGGTTATGAAATTCGGAATCGTGTTGTTCACCAGCGACCGTGGGATCACACCCGCAGCAGCCGCTCGCGCGGTCGAGGCCAACGGATTCGAATCGTTCTTCGTCCCGGAGCACACCCACATCCCCGTGAAGCGAACCGCTGCGCACCCACTGACCGGCGACGCGAGCCTGCCCGACGATCGCTACATGCGCACGCTCGATCCCTGGGTCTCACTCGCGATGGCTGCTGCCGTTACCGAGCGCATCGAACTGGCGACCGCCGTTGCACTGCCCGTCCAGCACGACCCGATCACCCTCGCCAAGACGATCGCCTCGCTCGACCATCTATCCGGCGGTCGCGTCACACTCGGCGTCGGATTCGGCTGGAACACAGACGAACTCGCAGATCACGGCGTGCCCGCGGGACGACGCCGAACCGCCCTCCGCGAATACCTGGAAGCGATGCACGCACTCTGGTCGCAGGACGAGGCAAGTTTCGACGGCGAGTTCGTGAAGTTCGGACCGAGCTGGGCATGGCCGAAACCCGCCCGCTCGAAGATTCCAGTGCTTGTCGGCGCGGCGGGCACGGACAAGAACTTCAACTGGATCATCCGGTCCGCGGACGGCTGGATCAGCACGCCGCGCGAGGAGGACATCAGTGATCGGGTCCTTCGCCTTCAGCAGATGTGGTTCGACGCCGGCCGCAGCGGCTCACCCCGCATCGTCATCCTCGACGGCAAACCCGACCCGGCGAAACTCGCGCACTGGTCGCAGATCGGCGTCACCGATGTGGTGTACGGCATGCCGGACCGTTCGGAACCCGAAGTTGTGGCCTATCTGGAGCGGCTGGCAGGAAAGCTGTCCGTGCCGACCGGTTAGAGCATCATCCTGACGAGCTCCGCAGTCCGTGCCAGGCCGGGAAACGCCTCTGCCGTCGAGCGCGGGTGCAGCGCATGGACCGCGAGACGGAAAACCAAGGCACGCAACAACATCTGCGGCCACTCCGGGTGGTCGTCCCAGCGGGCGAGCAGTCCGTCGTCGGCACCGCCCCACGAGATGGCGTCGACGACGGCGACCCCGGCTGCCCACGGTGCGGGGCGCCAGTAGGGCGTGATGTCGGCCAAACCCGGTGCCGCGTTGCCCGCGAACAGGACTGTGCCGAACAGGTCTCCGTGTACGAGTTGCGATGGCGTCTCGACCGGCTTTCGCAGACTCGCCAGCTGTCCGATCAACTCGATACTGCGCTGCCCGTCGGGCGACGTGGATTGCGGCGGACCCGCTCCACGAATGCTGCGCAACGGCACTGTTTCCCACGCCGCCCGATCGGCCGCAACGAATACGTCGACGTCGACCCACGGCGCTACCGGCGGCTGTGCGAGGAACCGCGGACGCTCCAACGTTGCCGTCGCGGCGTGCAACCGCAGACCGACCGAGACGACCTCGTCGTGGCGCGGCTCGGGAGCGCCCTCGATGAACGTGTCGGCACGCCAGCCGGAGACGACGTAACGCCCGTCCGTCCCCCGAACAGGTCGCGCCAAACGCACGCCGTCGACCGTCAGCGTCTCCCGCACCTTGGCGGACCACGCTGCGCGCGCATGGTCGGCGACCGGCGACAGCACGACGTCACCGCAACGCCAGCCACCGTCCCAGTCGGGGCCGAGTGCTACCGGAGTCACCTCGCGCAGACCGAAGGTCGAGCGCACGTGTTCAGGGGGTTCTGGTGTGCTCACGACCGCAGGTTACCGCCGCAAACCCGCAGCACCGGGGAGGCGCTGCGCGATCGTGCGTCTTTTCGGCGTGCAGGACCGCCGAAAGGACTCACGAGCCGCATAGCGGACTAATAGACGGGCAGGCTCGTATCGACCTGCCTTGCCCATGCGATGACGCCGCCCTGCAGGTGCGTCGCGTCGGAGAAACCGGCCGCCTTCAACGCGGCAAGTGCTTCGGCGGAACGAATTCCGGTCTTGCAGTGCAACACGATCGGCTTGTTCTGTGGCAGTTCGGCGAGCGCATCGCCCGACAGAATCCGATCCTTCGGGATCAAGGTCGCACCCGGAAGGTGCACGATGTCCCACTCGACCGGTTCGCGGACGTCGATGATCGCCAGGTCCTTGCCCGCTTCGAGCATGTCGTGCAGTTCCTGCGCTGTGATGGTCGAGCCGACAGCAGCCGCCTGACCTTCGTCGGACACGACGCCGCAGAAGGCCTCGTAGTCGATCAGTTCCGTGATCGGCATACGTGCGGGGTCGCGGCGCAACTTGATCGTCCGGTAGTTCATGTCGAGCGCGTCGTAGACCATCAGCCGACCGAGTAGCGAATCCCCGATCCCGGTGATCAGCTTGATCGCCTCGGTGACCATGACCGATCCGATCGACGCGCAGAGCACGCCGAGCACGCCACCTTCGGCGCACGACGGCACCATTCCCGGCGGCGGCGCTTCGGGATAGAGGTCGCGGTAGTTCAGGCCCAAGCCGTCCGGTGCGTCCTCCCAGAAGACCGACACCTGACCCTCGAAGCGGTAGATCGAACCCCAGACGTACGGCTTGCCTGCGAGCACGGCGGCGTCGTTCACCAGATAGCGCGTCGCGAAGTTGTCGGTGCCGTCGAGGATGAGGTCGTACTGCTTGAACAGCTCGATCGCGTTCTCGGGCTCCAACCGCAGCTGATGCAGCTGGACGTTCACATAGGAGTTCGCTTCACGAATCGAGTCGCGGGCACTCTCCCCCTTCGGCCGACCGATGTCGGACTCGCCGTGGATGATCTGCCGCTGCAGGTTGGACGAATCGACTTCGTCGAACTCGACGATTCCGATCGTGCCGACACCGGCTGCCGCCAGATAGAGCAGTGCAGGCGATCCGAGCCCGCCCGCGCCGATGACCAGCACCTTCGCGTTCTTGAGGCGCTTCTGTCCGTCGACACCGAGGTCGGGAATGATCAGATGCCTGCTGTACCGCGCGACTTCGTCTCTGGTCAGTTCCGCGGCCGGCTCGACCAGCGGGGGCAATGACGCCACGTCCACTCCTCACATCCGAAACAGTTCAACGGCTACAACACCACCGTCGCTCGCAATCATCCCCCGCGAACATCATCCCTCTCGAAAACGCGTCAGCCGCGTGGGTAGGGCCAGGGATTGAATCGACACACCTTGCCGTCCATCGGGACCACACCTTCGGGGTCGAGCGTGGCGATGTCGTTGTTGGCGGTTCCGAACGACTGTTGCATCATCACCGGCGCCAAGCCACCGTCGGTTTCGCACGGCTGATGCTGTTCGTAGCCGATGGCATGACCGACCTCGTGGTTGATCAAATATTGGCGGTAGGAGCCGACGTCGCCCTGGTAGGACACCGCACCCCGCACCCAGCGGGCCTCGTTGAGAACAACGCGGTCGGTGTTGAGGTTGTTGCACGACGTATCGAGCGGAATGTCGTAACCACAGACGTCGCGTGTCGTCATCGTCGAAGTCAGCGACACCCGAAAGTCGGGCTCTCCCTGGTCGATCCGACGAAATCCGAAACGTGGGTCCTGAGTCCAGCTCTTCGGATTGGCGAGGGTCTGATCGACCATGACGGCGAACGATTGATCACCGCCGTAGCTCGCGGTGTCCACCCCGTTCTCGACCTCGACCGTGTAGGTGAACACCCGCTCCGTCCCCGCGCCGATCTGAGGCGTCGTGCCTGCGACGACGTGCCATTCGCCCGCTCCCTGTGGCGAAAAGTTACCGCCGGGTGGAAGAACGCCGGTCGGAACATTCTGGTCGAACGAACCGTCTCCTCGCGGCGGCACACCGACGACGCCGGTTCCGTCGGAATCATGAGACAGCTCGCCGAAACCCGGATTGCGGTCCGGGTCTGCCGCTACGGCGGTATCCACGCTCCGAACAGCATCGACGACGACGAAGGCGGTCACCGCGAGAAGAATTGGAATTGCATATGCGCGCCAGCCGTAATTGGCTGCGAATCGCCCGATCCGACTCTGCCTTTTGGTTCGACGTTCCGGTCGTGGCTGACGGGCGCGACCTTCGTCGCGTGTCGTCGGATCCCATTGCGCGCGAAGCGGTTGATGCGACCGCGCAGGCCCGTAGCCGCCGCCTTTCGCCTCGAAAGGGGACGGAGAACGGGCTCCACTGGGCATGGAGCCACGCAGCCGCGGTCCGCCTTGCTCGGTCACTGTTTCAGAATGTCACAGTCCCGTCGCGGTGCGAATTGCCCCGCCGGGTTCGCACACGGTGAAAATGTGCGCCGACATCGCTCCCTTGCGATTGCCGAGTTCTGTCCGACGAAACGGCCCTGAATGTTTCGCGTCCACTTCGCGGTATCCTGCAAGATCAGGCGCACACAACCGCGCCCAAGCAAAACAGACTGCACACGTGACGATTCAGACCAGAATCAAAACGTCCGAAACGATGGGAACCGAAATGACCGAAATCGCCGACCCGATGTCGTCGATGGGTCGTGCGCCGGCCAAACGCGGTAGCAGGTTGCCCAAGATCGAGCGCCGCCAGCAGCTTCTCGCTGCGGCGAGCGAGGTCTTCGTGACGCGCGGTTATCACGCGTCCGGCATGGACGAGATTTCCGAATGTGCCGGCGTCAGCAAACCGGTTCTGTACCAACACTTCCCGAGCAAACTCGACCTCTATTGCGCCGTGCTGCAGAGTTATGTCGACAGTCTGATCTCAGGGGTTCGGCAGGCACTGCGTTCGACGACGGACAACCGGCAGCGCGTCCGCGCCGCTGTGGCAGCGTTCTACGAATTCGTCGACCACGAACAGCAGGGCTTTCGCCTGATCTACGAATCCGACCTGATGGGTGAGCCGCAGGTCCAGCGTCGCGTCGAGGAAGCAACCGAGGCTTGTGTCGACGCGGTCTTCGATCTGGTCAGCCATGATTCGGGGTTGGACCCCTACCGCGCTCGAATTCTTGCGGTCGGGCTGGTCGGCGCAAGCCAGGTGACTGCTCGCTACTGGCTCGACGCCGATCGCCCGATCCCCAAGGAAGATGCAGTCGATACGACGGTCGCCCTCGCGTGGGGCGGCCTATCGCACGTGCCGCTGCAACACGGCTGAAGCGAACTTCACTAGCGAGACGTGAATCCGACCCGAGCACCGACGGTCGGTCCAAGTTCCACGTAGGCGATCTTTGCGGCCTGGACGAGGTACTTGCGTCCCTTTTCGTCGGTCAGTGCGACGACGCCGCTGTTGCCACCCGCGAGCGCCTCGGTCACCACAGCCTCGACCTCTGCCGGCGTCTGTTCGCTGGCGATAACCAGCTCGCGCGGGCTATCCGAGATACCGATCTTGACCTCCACGGCCAACCTCCGAACGTTTCGAAATCACTTGTCACTGGTCAGGCTAGTGCAGCCGAGCAGTCACCGAACGCGGCGCAGCTGTGCTGTCAGCGAACAGCGACGCGGGCACTGCACGGCAGGCGGTCGGTGCCTACATGAGGCCGAGGACCTGCATCCGTTGGGAATGGCTTTCCTGCATGCGGTCGAACAGCGCGACGATGCCGTTCAAGGTCCCCGTCGCGGTGATCAACAGATCGGCGAGCTCTTCGCGCTGAGCCATGACGAATTGCGCCTGAGTGATTGCCTCACCGAGCAGTCGGCGTCCCCACAGTGTCAGTCGGTCCTTCTCCTGGCGGTTTGCGGCGACAGCACTTCGAACCTCGTCGACGACGAACTCCGAATGCCCGGTTTCGGCCAGCACGTCGCGGACGACATCGGCGATTTCCGGCGGCAATGCTCCGGCGATTTCACGATAGAAGTCTGCGGCGATTCCGTCGCCGACGTAGAACTTGACCATCGATTCCAACCAGGTCGACGGGTTCGTCGAGGCGTGATAGGCGTCGAGCGCTCGGACATAGGGCGCCATTGCATCGAAAACGTCGACGTCGCGTTCCGACAGAGCGCGTTCCAGTGTCGTGAAGTGATTCATCTCGGAGGCTGCCATTTTCGCGACCGCGACCTTGCCGCGCAGGCTCGGCGACAGCTGCGCCTCTTCGACGAGACGGTAGAAGGCAGATATTTCGCCGTAGGCCAGGACGGCGAACAGATCCGAGATCCCCGGCTGATCCGGCGCGATTTGCGGGGTCACTGACGCGGACGAATTGGCTCCCATAGGTGCCAAGCGTAGCCGTTGCGCGGTTCCGCCGCGGCTGGCGTGCGCAGCCTATTCGTGCGACGCTCGCCCGTTCGATTCCAGCATTTGGACTGGACAAGTTACCATTGGGTTGGGCATCCGATAGTTACCGCAGCAGTCGTAGGTTTCGAGGGTCTTCGAGAACACCGACCTATCGACACTGCAACCCGAATCTTCACCGCGGATTCCCACAGATAATGTGCGCGCACCTGATCCGCGTCGCAACCGAGCTTCGCCGAATTTCTCCATATTCTGCGCTGAGGCCGGCAGCGAAATCACACCGGATTCGATGGCAGTCTGTTACCGAATACAGACACCGGCTGACAACTCGGCCCGGCCCCACACCTCGTGCGCGCGTGCTGAACGAGGAAGGCCAGACCCCTGAGCAAGATCACCATCGACGACGAACCCGGCGTAGCCGAGACGTTGATCGACGCAACCATCGACGATTCACACACTCCCCCAACCTTCGCTGAGCTGGGCGTTCGCGACGAAATCGTCCGCGCCCTCGGCGAAATCGGCATCGACCGAACCTTCGCAATCCAGGAACTCACCCTCCCACTCGCACTGAGCGGTGAAGACCTCATCGGCCAGGCTCGAACGGGTATGGGCAAAACGTTCGGATTCGGCGTCCCGCTGCTGCATCGCATCGCGAGCGCCGATACCGGTACTGCCGTACTCGACGGAACACCGCGCGCGCTGATCATCGTTCCGACCCGTGAACTCTGCATCCAGGTCACCAAGGACCTCGAAAACGCCGGCAAGCATCTGCAAGCCAACGACCGCAGACTGAAGGTGCTCGCCATCTACGGCGGCCGTCCGTACGAGACGCAGATCGATGCGCTTCGCAACGGCGTCGACGTTGTCGTCGGCACGCCGGGGCGCCTGCTCGATCTCGCAAATCAGGGTCATCTCATCCTCGGCAAGATCGCAGTGCTCGTCCTTGACGAGGCCGACGAGATGCTCGACCTCGGCTTCCTGCCCGACATCGAGCGGCTGATGAGCATGGTCCCCGACCAGCGCCAGACGATGCTGTTCTCGGCGACCATGCCGGGCCCGATCATCACCCTGGCCCGCACGTTCCTCAACCGGCCGACGCATATCCGTGCGGAAGAGGCGCATTCGTCCTCTGTGCACGAGAGCACGACGCAGGTCATCTATCGAGCACATGCGCTGGACAAGGCAGAAATGATCGCTCGCGTGCTGCAGGCTCGCGGCCGCGGCGCCACCATGATCTTCACGCGCACCAAACGCACAGCGCAGAAGGTGTCCGACGACCTCGCCGAGCGCGGGTTCGAAGTCGGCGCCGTCCACGGTGACCTCGGTCAGGTGGCTCGCGAAAAGGCGCTCAACGCATTCCGCAAGGGCAAGATCGACGTGCTGGTCGCGACCGATGTCGCTGCGCGCGGCATCGACATCGACGACGTCACGCACGTCATCAACTACCAGTGCCCGGAGGACGAGAAGACCTACGTCCACAGAATCGGCAGGACCGGTCGCGCCGGACGCACCGGCATCGCCGTGACGTTGGTCGACTGGGACGACATGCCACGCTGGCAACTGATCGACAAAGCGCTCGGTTTGGACAAGCCGGAGCCGGTCGAAACCTACTCGAGTTCACCGCACTTCTTCGCCGAACTCGACATCCCGACCGAGGCAAAAGGCACGATCCGCAAGGCGCGGCCAGCCGCCGAACCGGCACGCGAGGCTCGCAGTCGAGACGACAACGCGCCGGCGGCCGAGAAGCCCGCAGGAGAACGTCGTAAGCGAAATCGTCGTCGTACCAGGTCGGGAACTCCGATCACCGGTGACGTCGAGCAATCCGGATCGACCAAGGAAGCCTCGACGCAGCCGAACTCCGAGCAGGCAACAGCGGCCAAAACCGAGACTGCCACCGAGTCGACCTCCGACGCGCCTGCAAAGCGCCGCCGCAGGCGTCGCCGTCCGTCCGACACAGGCTCGACCACGCAGGCAGCCGACGCCGTTTCGGCAGGCGCGGAGTAACCTCCACCCGTGCTTGCACCTGAGCGACGCAGCCGCGGCGACCTGATCGCGGCTGCCCTGATCGTGGTGTTCGTCATCGCTGCAGCAACCGTCGTCTGGTTGCGCAGCGATGCTCGCGGCACCACATCCATCACCGCCGAATTTCCGGCCGTCCAGCCGGAAACCGCACTGTCAGTTCCTGAGAACCTCGGCGAGCGGTGGCGCGCGGACAGCGGTGTCACCGATCTACCTCTCGTTGCAGAGGGCGCGGTCGTCACCGCGGACGGCGACGCCGTGATCGGTCGTGATCCGGCGACGGGCGACGAAATCTGGCGCTACCAGCGGAACATGCCACTGTGCGACGTCATCAGTGCATGGGGCGACGTCGTCGCGGTCTATCGCGATCGGCGAGGCTGCAGTCAGGTGACTGCGCTGCGCGGCTCCGACGGTCTGCGGCAAGGCAACAGAACGAGTGACGCCGACGATGCTGTGAACCTCGGCTTCGACGGAACGTACGTGCGTTCGCAGGGAGCGACGAGGATCGAGTTGTGGCGATCCGACCTGGTCCGCACCGTCGAATACGGCAGGATCGATGCGCCCGTCAATCCGAACAGCCAACCGCGGTCGGGGTGCACGATCGACTCCGCGGCGTCGAGTTCATCCAAACTTGCTGTGCTGGAACGCTGTCCCGGTGAGCCAACCGACCGGCTGACCGTTCAGAACCCCGCTCCGAAAGATGCACAGAAGCCGGAGGAGTCAGGTTCTGTTGTGCTGGAGGAACTTTCGCCCGGCACCAGCGGCGTGCGGATCCTTGCAACGGCAGGAGACAAGACCGCTCTCTACCTGCCCGGCGACGGCGGAGCCTCGAAACCGCGGATCGGCGTGTTCGACGGCAACGCGAAAGCTATTGCGCAGTACCCGCTTCCAGCGTTGCTCTCCCCCGACGCGAAAGTATCGAAAGTTGGCACGGGGTACAACATCTGGACGGGTTCGCAGGTCGTCGCGCTGAGTTCGACGGATCTGGCACCGCTCTGGACGTTCGACGGTGCACTCGGCCCGGGTGGTGCTATGGCGGGTCGAACGTTGATTCCCGTCGCCGACGGTATAGCCGTCGTCGATCCGATCACCGGGCAGCAGCAATCGCGAATCACCTTTGCACGCAACGATTCCGCGTCAGGACCCATCACGACAGCGGTGCTCGGCAACTACGTCTTCGAACAGCGGGGAAGCCAGCTCGTCGCGCTCGGTTGACCGTGTCGAACCACCGGTTCACTCAGGCGAACGTCTGCAGATCCTTGCCACCCCACCAGTAGTCGCACAGCGACCCGGCCAATTCGCGGTACGCGTCGGCGCCCTTGCTGCGTTTGCCTGCCATAACCGACGCACCTGACGCCGATGCTTCGGCGAAACGCACCGTACGCGGAATGGCGGGCGCAAGCACCGGAAGGCCGTAGCGATCCGACACGTCCGCCAACACGTCGCGAGCGTGCGTCGTCCGTGAGTCGTAGAGGGTCGGCAACGCGCCGAGCAGTTCCAGATTCGGATTCGTGATCTCTTTGACCTCGGACACGGTCCGAAGCAGTTGGCCGACGCCGCGGTGGGCGAGGGTCTCGCACTGCAGTGGAATCAATACCGAATCAGCGGCAGTCAGACCGTTCAGCGTCATGATGCCGAGCGATGGCGGGCAATCGATGATGATCACATCGAACTCGTCGCGCAGCGGAGCCAGCGCCCGCTTGAGCGCAAATTCGCGACCTGGCTTCATCAACAGCACAGCATCAGCGCCCGCGAGATCGATGGTCGCAGGAAGCAGCGAAACACCGTCGACCGTATCGAGCAAAACTTCTTTCGCGTGCACACCGTCGGTGAGCACGTCGTAGATCGAGGCCTCCAGTCGATCGGGATTGTGCCCGAGCGAAAACGTAAGACACCCTTGGGGATCAAGATCAACCACGAGGACTCGCTGGTCACGGGCCGCGAGCGCTGCACCCAGTGAGGCCACCGTCGTCGTCTTGGCTACCCCACCCTTTTGATTCGCCACCGCGAGAACCGTAGTCACCGCACCGATCCTTCCGTAGTTTCATGAATCCGGCGACTATTTGCTGGTAGCTAGCACTCTGCGAGCACTATCAGCGTCGGCACGGCCACGTTTGGACACCCTCGCCACGAGCCGCGTCGGTAGAGGTATACCCCGTCGTGGTCGCATTGGAACGCGCGACACCTGATACCCGCCCGAATGCGGTCCAGCGCGAGGCATGATTGGACCATGATTGCCCCGATCGGCCGCCTGATAGTGATGCGTCACGGCGAAACCGAATGGTCGAGATCCGGTAAACACACCGGACAGACCGACCTCCCGCTCACCGACCTCGGCGAGGCTCAGGCCCGTGCTGCCGGTGCCGAGCTGGCACTGCTCGAGTTGGACAACCCGCTTGTGCTTTCCAGTCCGCGAACCCGAGCTCTTCGCACAGCAGAGTCGGCGGGAGTGACCGTCGATCGAGTGTGGGACGACCTCGTCGAGTGGGACTACGGCGACTACGAAGGCCTCACCACCCCCGAGATCCGCGAGACCGTTCCGCATTGGACCGTGTGGACCCACCCCTGTCCCGGCGGCGAGTCCGCCGAGTCGGTGCAAAGCCGGGCCGATACCGTGCTGTCCGTCGTGACGCCGCAACTCGAGGAACGAGATGTGCTGCTGTTCGGACACGGCCACTTCACCCGCGCCCTGATCGCGCGCTGGACCCAATTGCCCGTGTCGGAAGGTCGCCGATTCGGGATGGCGGCCGCATCCCATTCGGTCCTCGGATACGAGCACGGCTGCCAGCAGATCTACCTTCACAACGTGTTTCCACGAGGAGTAACAGAGGGAGTTGCATGATCCGCCGCGCCACCCGGGACGACGTACCCGCGATCGCCGAACTCGTCTACGAGTTGGCCGAGTACGAGAAGGCGCGCCACGAGTGCACCCTGACCGTCGAGCAACTCGACGTCGCGTTGTTCGGTCCTTCTCCTGCGCTGTTCGCACACGTCGTCGAAGTCGACGAAACCATCGTCGGAACGGCTGTCTGGTTTCTCAATTTCTCGACGTGGGACGGGGTACACGGCATCTACCTCGAGGACCTCTACGTCACCCCACAGCAGCGGGGCGCCGGGCACGGCAAGGCTCTGCTGGCCGCGCTGGCGCGCGAATGCACCGAGCAGGGCTACAGCAGGCTCAGCTGGGCGGTTCTCGACTGGAATGCGCCGTCGATCGCGTTCTACGAAGCACTCGGCGCCCGCCCACAGGACGAGTGGACGACCTACAGGCTCAACGGCGAGGCGCTTACTCGACTCGGCTCGATGCCCACATAGGTTTGGCCGACGTTCGAAGAACAGCACGAGCGCCCGACACCGCCGAGTACGGTGGGCGAGCGGTTACGAGCACCTCCCCAGACCGCAGGACAACTGTTTCGGATTATCCGTGAAAGGTGCCCAATGGCCCTGACGAATACCTTCGCCGTTTTTCAGACCGTCGTGCTCGCCGCATGGTTCGGTGCGATGGTCTATTCGATCGTCGTCGTACAGCAGTTCCAGCTACGGGTGGCCGATCCGGAATCCTACGAAGACGTCGGTCAGTTGATGGCGAGCGGCTCCCGCAGACGGATCCTGCGACTGGCTTTCCTGATCGGTGTGTCCGGGACCGGTCTCGCGATCAGCCGTGCCACCGCTGACCCCGGTCCGAGCGATACGTGGGTCGTCTTGATGTGCGTCAAGCTGGCGCTGTACGTCGTCGCGTGCAGCGCCTTCGCCTACCAGTCGTGGTGGGTGTGGCCGCGTCGAATCTTCGCGCTGCCCGCAGAAATGCCGGCCGTGCGGCGAACGTTCCTGATCACGTCGCTGGTGATGGCGACAGCACTCGGCCTGATGCTTGCCGTCGACGTGATCGCGGCGACGGCCTGACTCAGGCGCCGCCCGCCATCGCCGACAGGATGGTGATCGCCGAGCCTTCCTTCACCTCGGTGTCCAAGCCTTGCTCGTTGCGAACGTCGTTGTCGTCGACGTAGACGTTGACGAACCGGTGCAGCTTGCCGTCGGACGCGATCCGGCCTTCGAGGCTGGCGTACCGAGACTCGAGGTCGGCAAGCACCGCAGCTACCGTGGATCCGGACGCCTCGACCAGCTTCACCCCGCCGGTGTGGCGACGAAGCACCGTCGGAATTGTGACCGTAACCGCCATGACGAATGTGTCCTCTCCTTGGCCCAGCTTGCTCCGGCACGAGACTGCGCTTGGGCGATGCTACGCCGAGTCGGCATCACGGGATTGGAAATCTCGTCACCGTCTGGACCGACTCGACGCTACGGTGGGAGAATAGGCCCGCCAGGACGCGGCGAATCGGACCGAGAGGACTCCATCGTGAACGACGAGTACGACGTGCTGGTCGCCGGTGGCAGCCTGGCGGGCTGCGCAACGGCAATCAATCTCGGTCGCAAAGGTTTTCGCGTCGGCGTGCTGGAAGCGCATCGCGATCCCGACTTCTACAAGCGTGTGTGTACCCACCTGATCCAACCGACGGCGCTGCCGACGTTGCAGCGCCTCGAGCTCGACACCGCAATCGAGGCAGCCGGCGGAGTCAAGATGCACGCCTCGTTCTGGACGCCCGTCGGCTGGGCGCACGAACGCGACGCAGGCGAAATGGACCGCCACGGCTACATCCTTCGGCGGTCGGTGCTCGACCCCGTGATTCGTGAGATGGCCACCGCGACGCCTGGCGTCGACATGTTGCTCGGCGCGAAGGTGCGCGATCTCCACCGCGACGGCAACGGCCGAATCGACGGTGTGGTGACACGCATCGACGGCGCCGAGCACACGTTGCGCGCACGGCTGGTTGTCGGCGCCGACGGCGCCAACTCGCGAATCGCCGACGCCGCAGCGCTACCTGCGAAGCTGTCACCGAACCGCCGCGCCAGTTATTTCGCGTACTTCCGCAACGTGCCGATTCCCGAAGGCAACTTCCGGGTTTGGTTGATGCCACCCGATGCGCTCGGCCTGATCGGCTCGGACGACGGCGTCACCCTCGTCTCGATGTTGATCGACAAGTCACGGGTACCGGAACTGCTCGAAGGCGGCGAAGACTACCTTCGGCGACGCTTCGCCGAGCTTCCCGATGCACCGGATCTGTCTCAGGCACATCGTGTTTCCGACATCGTCGGAACGAAAGACCGACCGAATATGACGCGGTTCCGGGTTGTTCGCCCAGGTTTAGCGCTCGTCGGTGATGCGGCGCTTGCGGCCGATCCGCTGCGCGGTGTCGGGTGCGGTTGGGCGCTCGAAGGTGCCGAGTGGCTCGCCGACGCCATCTCCGACGCCCTGGCCGAGGGCGATCCACAGGCGATCGATGCCGGCTTGAAGCGTTACCAGCGCAAGCATCGCAGGCAGTTGCTGCCGCAGCAGGCGATGTTCAACCGGAACAGCCGCCAGGCCGCACCACCGCCACCTGTGCGAAAGTTGCTCGCGACCGTTGCGGCAGATCCCTATGTCGCGCAACGATTCTGGCCGGTCATTGCCCGAAGCGCGTCCGCGCGGACCCTGCTGGATCGGCGCGTGTTCTCGGCTCTTCGACGCTCCGGTGGTCGCAGCCTCGACGCGTGGCGGATTCCAGAATGCACTCAAGCGGACACGGTCGACGCCCGGGCCGACGTCGGCTGATCAGAACGATCCGAATTCCTCGTCCACCAGGTCGAACAGTTCGTCGTCTGTCACCGAGTCGAGCGCCGTCGCCTCTTTTTGTTTCGATCCGAGCTGCGCCCGCATCTCTGCCTCGAAGCGACTCAACGTCGCGCGTGCCGACTCTCGATCGTCCTCGTCGGTCAGCGATGTCAGCAGAGTTTCTATCTGGCGCAGCGCACCGCTGATCCGTTCGAGCGACGACGGAGCCGACCGGGTACCCAGTGCCGACGTCACGAAATCCGCGACCGCACGCGGCGTCGGGTAGTCGAAGACGAGGGTCGACGGCAGTCTGAAACCGGTCGCGCGTGCCAGCCGGTTACGCAATTCGACCGCGGCAAGCGAATCGAGGCCCAGGTCGGCGAACGTCGTTGCCGGATCGACAATTTGGGTGTTCGCAACCACCGCAACATGTTCGCGCACCAGGTCCAGGACTGCCTTCGCACGGTCCGCGCCGGCCATGGCTGCCAACTGCGCCGAGACTCCGGAATGGTGTGGGGCGGATCGTGGTGCCAGGCCGCCGAGCAGTTCGTGTTCTTGCCCGGCGCGACGTGCCTGCGGGTCGGTCCGCAGCGCTGCCAGCACGGCCTTGTCTGTCGACAGCGCGGCATCGAACAGTTCGAGGCCCGCGTCGCGCGTGAGCGGGACGAGACCGAGCCGTTGCCAACGGGCGAGGTCGGTCGCGGTGAGTTTCGCGGACATTCCGCCGTCGGTCGTCCCATCGATGCTCCAGGGCCCCCAAGCCAACGACGTCGCCGGATAACCGGCAGCTCGTCGATCGCGTGCCAGTGCATCGAGTGCGGCGTTCGCCGCAGCGTAATTGCCTTGTCCCGCAGTACCAAGCAGCCCCGCAATCGACGAGAACACAACAAAGGCCGACAGATTCAGACTTCGTGTCAACTCATCCAGCGCCAGCGCACCGTCTACCTTCGGTGCCCACACCCGATCCAGTTGCGTAGGTGTCATCGACTCGATCGTGGCGTCGTCGAGGACCCCGGCCGCGTGGATCACCACAGAAAGTGGTTGTTCGGTCGGTATCGCCGCCACGACCGATTGCAGCGCGGTTCGATCGGTGACATCGCACGCCGATACCGTTACTGCACAACCCAACTCGGTGAGTTCCGCGATCAGCTCGTTCGACCCCTGCGCTGCTCGACCACGACGGCTCACCAATACCAAGCGCCGTACTCCGTGCGTCACGACGAGGTGCCGCGCCAACGCCCCACCCAACCCACCGGTGCCGCCGGTGATCAACACGGTCCCAGCCCATCCCATCGGCGCGCGCGTTTCGACCGCGAGGCGGACCAATCGGGGTACCTCGACAACGCCTGCACGGCAACGCACCTGCGAATGTGGCGACGCCAAGATCGCAGCAAAGTCGGTGCCGTCCGGATCGTCGGTATCCACAAGCACGAACCGGCCCGGATGCTCCGATTGCGCCGAGCGGACCAAACCCCACACACCCGCAATCGATTCGGTCGTCAACACGACCATGCGTGAATCGTCGGAGGCTTCGGCGAGGAATTTCTGCAGTTCCGCCAGCACCGACGCAAGGTCGCCGGCACCGTCGATGCGCAGTGTCTGCGTATGGGGTTCTTGGGTGGTCTGGTCGTCCAACTGCACTGGCACCCAGTTCAATTCATAAAGTCCGTCGTTGCGAATCCAGTGGTGGTCGGTCAGCTGTGCCAGCTCGACCGGACGGTATACCAACTTGTCGATCGCGACGACGGGAGCGCCGAAGGAGTCCACCGCTGCGATCGTCCATGCCGAGTCGCCGCCGACACCGACACGCACACGTAGCGCCGTGACACCGGTCTTGAATCGGCGGACACCGTTCCAGCTGAACAGCATTCGCCCACTGCCAGTGCCGTCGAGCGACACCATCGCACCACCGTGGACGGCCGCATCGAAGAGTCCCGGGTGCAATCCGTATGCCGCGCCGAGTTGATCGTCGTCGAGCGAGGCCTCCACATACAGGGCATCATCGACGCGCCATGCTGCCCTGATGTCACGGAAGGTCGGGCCGTAATCGAAACCGGCCGAGGATAATTGGGCGTAGATCTCGTCGACACCCACAGGCTCGGCTCCGACCGGCGGCCAGACCCCGCCGGTGAGGTCGGCAAACGTCTCCAGTCCCGCGTCTGCGGTCGGCGCAATGGTTCCGGAAGCGTGACGTGTCCATTCCGCTTCGGCCGCATCAGCCGCATCGGGACGTGAATAGACCGCAACCGAGCGTGCACCGACGTCGTCGGCGGCAGCGACTGTCACCTGGATCCGCACAACCTCTGCAGCGTCGAACGTGAGCGGGACTTCGAGTGTGAGTTCGTCGACGTAATCGCACCCGATTTGCTCACCGGCGCGCATAACCATCTCGACAAACGCTGTTCCCGGCACGACGATCACACCGAGCAACACATGGTCGGCGATCCACGGATGGGTGTCGACGGACAGGCGACCGCCGAAGATTCGCTCGCCTCGTCCCGCCACCGAGACGTCGCTGTCCAGGATCGGATGATCGAGTGTGCTCTCGGCCTGCGGAGCGGCGAGCCAAAAGCGTTGGTGCTGGAAGGGATAGCCCGGCAGATCCACTCGCTGCGCACCCTGTCCAGCAAAGAACCTGGCCCAGTCCACATGCACGCCATGGCAATGCGCTGTTGTCACCGCCCGCACCAGCGTCTGCACCTGCGACCTGCCTCGACGCTGCGTCGCAACCACCGCATCGGCATCGATCACACCCGATAGCACCGCATCCGGACCCACCTCAACGAACCGCGAACCACCCACCGCCTGCGCGGCCCTGATCCCGTCAGCGAAGCGGACCGGCTCCCGCACCTGCCGCACCCAATACCCCGGATCAGCGAACAACTCCGTCTCCACCCGACCGGTCACAGTCGACACCAACGCAACACGAGGCAAGTTCCAGGTCAGATTCTGCGCCACCGCCGCGAACTCCGCCACCATCGGATCCATCAGTGCCGAATGAAACGCATGACTCACCGCCAGTCGTTTCGTGCGCCGACCCGACCAGCGTCGTTCCAGTTCCTCGATCCCCGCCACCGGACCCGACACCGTCACCGACGAACGACTGTTGATCCCCGCAATCGACACCCCGGCAGGAAGCGCACCCACCTCGTCCTCGCCCATTTCCACCGCCAGCATCGCCCCACCCACCGGCAACGCCGCCATCAACGCACCCCGCGCCGTCACCAACCGCACCGCATCCGCCAGCGACAACACCCCCGCCACATGCGCCGCCGCGACCTCCCCGATCGAATGCCCCACCACCACATCCGGAATCACACCCCACGACTCGAGAAGTCGGAACAACCCGACCTCGACCGCAAACAAGGCGAGCTGCGTGTTGTCCGTGCGATCCAGATCCGTTGCGCTGTCGAACAACCACCCCGGATCACACACCTGTGTGATTGCTTCCGCGAAGACGGGGAACTGTTCGAACAACTCCCGACCCATCCCCCTCGACTGCGCACCCTGCCCCGAAAACACGAACACCGTCTTGCCCGCCACCATCCGAACCGCAGTGACCGACGCCAGCTCCGACGAATCCAGCACCGCCGCCCGCCACTCCAAATGCGCACGCGCCGTCGCCAACTCGAAACCCACATCCACCGCGCGGTGACCATCGACGTCACGCAAACCCTGAAGGGCCGCGTGCAACGCACGTTCGGACCGCGCCGACACCACCCACGGCACCACCGGCAACGACCACGTCGCAGCGCTCTCCACCTGTGCCGACGCTTCCTCCACGATCACATGCGCATTCGTCCCACTGATCCCGAACGACGACACCCCCGCCCGCCGCGGCCGACCACCCTCAGACGGCCACTCCCGCGCCTGCGTCAACACCCGCACCGCACCCGCAGACCAATCCACCTGCGGCGACACCACATCCACATGCAACGACCGCGGCATCACCCCACACCGCATCGCCTGCACCATCTTGATCACACCCGCAATACCCGCCGCACCCACCGTATGACCGATATTCGACTTCACCGACCCCAACCACACCGGACCAGCCCCATCTCGGTCTTGGCCGTAGGTCGCCAACAACGCACCAGCCTCGATCGGATCCCCCAACCGAGTCCCCGTCCCATGCGCCTCCACCACATCCACATCCGCCGACACCAAACCCGCCGACGCCAACGCCGACCGCACCACCCGCTCCTGCGACGGACCATTCGGCGCCGTCAACCCATTGCTCGCACCATCCTGATTCACCGCAGAACCCCGCACCACACCCAACACCCGATGCCCCCGCGCCACCGCATCCGACAACCGCTCCAACACAACCAAACCCGCACCCTCGGAAAACCCCACCCCATCCGCAGCAGCACCGAACGACTTACACCGACCATCCGGCGACAACCCACGCTGCCTCGCAAAATCAACGAACAAATACGGCGAACCCCACACCGACACACCACCGGCGAGTGCGATGGAACAGTCGCCGGCGCGTAAGGACTGAGAGGCGAGGTGCAGAGCGACGAGCGACGACGAACAGGCCGTATCCACCGTCATCGCGGGGCCCTCGAAGCCGAACACATAGGCAACCCGGCCCGACAGCACACTCAACGTCGTGCCCGTCAGCCGAAAGCCCTCCAGCTCGCCGGTCACGTGGGTGTTGTAATCCGAACTACTTGCGCCTGCGAAGACACCGACATCGCTGCCGCGCAACGATTTCGGATCTAGACCGGCATCCTGCAAAGCGTCCCAGGCAACCTCGAGCAGCACACGCTGCTGCGGATCCATCGCCGCGGCCTCGCCCGCCCCGATCCCGAAGAACCCCGCATCGAACCCGGCGGCGTCATCGAGGAAGCCGCCCTCGCGGACATAGACGGTGCCGGGCATCTCCGGGTCGGAGTCGTACAGGCGATCCAGGTCCCAGCCCCGGTCGTCGGGAAAGCCGGACACTGCATCCGTACCCGCGAATACGAGGTCCCACAGGTCGTTCCGCGAATTGACACCACCCGGAAAACGACAACCGATACCGACGATTGCTATCGGCTCATCGGCTTTGCTCGCTGTCCGCTTCGTGGTCGGCGCACTAGTGGCGGCACCATTTCCTCTGCTCCCCAACAGGTAACGCGCCATAGCTTCGGGCGTCGGGTAGTCGAATACGAGGGTGGATGACAGCCGTGCACCAGTGGCAGACGCAATGCGATTACGTAGTTCGACCGCACCAAGTGAATCCAAGCCGAGATCGGTGAAAGTGCTCGTTGGATCGACGCCGCCAGGCCTGTTCGTGACCACGCCGACATGCTCGAGGACAAGATCCAGTACAGCAGTGTTGCGTTCGCTCTCGTCGAGTCCGTCGAGGCGGGCACCGAATCCGGTGTGTCGCCGCGATACCTGCGGCAGCAGTCCACCGAGCAGTTCGTGCACAGCACCGACTCGAGGTTTGTGTTCATCGATTCGCGCGGGTACCACCACAACCTCGTCGACGCCGATCGCGTTGTCGAACAGGGCAAGTGCAGAGTCCGTATCCAACGGAACAATTCCTGTGCGCACCCACCGCGCAAGGTCGGTCGCAGCCAACTTGCCTGCCATTCCGGACTCCGCCGCCCACGGTCCCCATGCCAACGACGTCGCCACAAACCCGGCCCGACGACGACTCCGCGCGACCGCGTCCAACGCAGCATTCGCGGCCGCGTACCCACCCTGCCCCGCAGTACCCAACACCCCTGCAATCGACGAAAACAGCACAAACGCCGACAGATTCAGATCCCGCGTCAACTCGTCCAACACCACCGCACCCACAACCTTTGGCGCCCACACCCGGTCCAACTGCGCAGGCGTAGACGACCCGACCGTCGCGTCCTCCAGTACACCCGCAGCATGAATCACCGCAGTCAGTCGTTCCGGAACCTCTGCCAACACCGCGGCTACCGCCACCCGATCCGTCACATCACACGCCGATACCGTGGCGGCACAACCCAACTCGGAGAGCTCCGCGACCAACTCGGCCGCACCTGGGGCGTCCCCACCGCGACGACTTATCAACACCAGTCGACGCACACCGCGTGTCGCTGCGAGATGCCGCGCGACGACCGCTCCCACACCACCGGTGCCGCCCGTGATCAGCACAGTTCCGGCCGCCCACTCGATCGGTGCCGGCGCCTCCACCGCGGCACGGACCAAACGTGGGACCTCGACGACACCGGAACGGATCCGCACCTGCGAATACCCCGATGCCACAACGGCATCAAGATCCACATCGTCGGAATCATCGGCATCGACCAACACAAACCGACCCGGATGCTCCGCCTGCGCCGACCGCACCAAACCCCACACACCCGCCGCCACCGGATCGAACTCGAAACCCGATGTAGTCACCACCAACCGAGAATCCGACTCCCCCGACAACACCCGCTGCACATGCTCCAACACACCCGCCACACCCACGCCACCATCGAACCGCTCGAACGGCTGCGCATCGCCATCCCTCAGATCGACAGGCACCCAACCCAACTCGAAGAGCGAGCCGACTGTTCCAGATTGCTTCGACCGCTCGCTGCTGTGTATCTCGAACGTGCGGAAGATAATTCTGTCGATCGACAGCACTGGTCGACCGGTCTCGTCGACTGCCGCGATCGAGAATCCGTCGGCACCGGACGGGGTCGAGCGCACCCGCAGTCGCGTGGCGCCACGGTTGTAGCTGCGGACGCCTGCCCAACTGAACAGCAACCTGCCCTTTCCGGGCGGCAGGTCCTCGGCGAGCGCGTACTGCGCGAAGCCTGCGTGCAACGCAAGATCGAACAAGGCGGGATGGAGCGTGTAAGCGTCTGCGTCTCCTGCAAATTCAGCATCGAGCGTGACCTCGGAGAAGATCTCACCTTTACGACGCCAGACCCCGTCGATGCCGAGAAACGCTGGGCCGTAGACAAGTCCTGACGCCTCGGTGATCCGATCGAGTATCGACTCCGCGGCCACGATGTCGGCATCGGCCGGTGGCCACGATGCGTCCGCGTCGAATTGCTGGAGTAGGTCATCCGCGGCGGCCGCGCCCGGATCGCCTGTGTACGTGCCGCTTCCGGACTGCGTCCACTCGTCGTCCTCACCGAATCGGAATGCGACGGTGAATGCCCGCCGCCCGGTGTCGTCGGCTCCCTCGACAAGCAGTTGCAACTCGACCGCAACGGCGTCCGGCGGCACGATCGGCGCCTGATGGGTCAGCTCTTCGACAGCGCCGCAACCTATCTCGATTGCCGCGCGCGAAAGGAGCTCGATGGTTGCGGTGCCGGGCAGTACGGGTGCGCCGAAGGAGAGGTGGTCGCCGATCCAAGGATGTGTTGCCAGAGCGACGCGGCCGGTGAACAGCCATTCGCCCTCTCTGGCAAGCGATACAGCCTGATCGAGGACTGGGTGGCCGAGAGGACTGTCGACAGCGGTCGGAGCTGCGTCGAGCCAAAAGCGTTGGTGCTGGAAGGGATAACCCGGCAGATCCACCCGCTGCGCACCCCGCCCAGCAAAGAACCTGGCCCAATCCACATGCACGCCATAACAATGCGCATCCGCCACCGCCCGCACCACCGTCCCCACCTGCGAACGACCCCGCCGCTGCACCGCAACCACAGCATCGGCGTCGATCAGCGCCGACAACTGCGCATCCGGACCCACCTCAACGAACCGCGACCCACCCGCGGACTTCGCCGCCCTGATCCCATCAGCGAAGCGGACCGGCTCCCGCACCTGCCGCACCCAATACCCCGGATCGGCGAACAACTCCGTTTCCAACTGCCCGGTCACAGTCGACACCAACGCAATACGAGGCAGATGCCATGTCAGTGCCTGTGCCACCGCCGCGAACTCCGCCAACATCGGATCCATCAACTCCGAATGGAACGCATGACTCACAGTGAGCCGTTTCGTGCGCCGATCCGACCACCGCGCTTCCAGTTCCTCGATCCCCGCCACCGGCCCCGACACCGTCACCGACGAACGACTGTTGATCCCCGCAATCGACACCCCGGCAGGAAGCGCACCCACCTCGTCCTCGCCCATTTCCACCGCCAGCATCGCCCCACCCACCGGCAACGCCGCCATCAACGCACCCCGCGCCGTCACCAACGTGACCGCATCCGCCAGATCCAACACCCCCGCCACATGCGCCGCCGCGACCTCCCCGATCGAATGCCCCACCACCACATCCGGAATCACACCCCACGACTCGAGAAGTCGGAACAACCCGACCTCGACCGCAAACAAGGCCAGCTGCGTGTTGTCCGTGCGATTCAGATCCGTTGCGCTGTCGAACAACCACCCCGGATCACACACCTCGCGCACCGCATCTGCGAACACCGGGAACGCGTCGAACAGTTCTTTGCCCATCCCCGTCGACTGCGCACCCTGCCCCGAAAACACGAACACCGTCTTGCCCGCCACCATCCGAACCGCAGTGACCGACGCCAGCTCCGACGAATCCAGCACCGCCGCCCGCCACTCCAAATGCGCACGCGCCGTCGCCAACTCGAAACCCACATCCACCGCGCGGTGACCATCGACGTCACGCAAACCCTGAAGGGCCGCGTGCAACGCACGTTCGGACCGCGCCGACACCACCCACGGCACCACCGGCAACGACCACGTCGCAGCGCTCTCCGCCTGTGCCGGCGCTTCCTCCACGATCACATGCGCATTCGTCCCACTGATCCCGAACGACGACACCCCCGCCCGCCGCGGCCGACCACCCTCAGACGGCCACTCCCGCGATTCGGTCAACACCCGCACCGCACCAACCGACCAATCCACCTGCGGCGACACCACATCCACATGCAACGACCGCGGCATCACCCCACACCGCATCGCCTGCACCATCTTGATCACACCCGCAATACCCGCCGCACCCACCGTATGACCGATATTCGACTTCACCGACCCCAACCACACCGGAGAATCCCGATCCTGCCCATACGTCGCCAACAACGCACCAGCCTCGATCGGATCCCCCAACCGAGTCCCCGTCCCATGCGCCTCCACCACATCCACATCAGCCGACACCAACCCAGCACTAGCCAACGCCGACCGCACCACCCGCTCCTGCGACGGACCATTCGGCGCCGTCAACCCATTGCTCGCACCATCCTGATTCACCGCAGAACCCCGCACCACACCCAACACCCGATGCCCCCGCGCCACCGCATCCGACAACCGCTCCAACACAACCAAACCCGCACCCTCGGCCCAGGCGACACCGTCCGCCTCGGCGCTGAAGGACTTGCACCGCCCATCCGGCGCCAACCCCTGCTGACGGGCGAACTCGACGAAAAGGAAAGGCGACGCCAAGACAGAGACCCCACCGGCCAACGCCGTCGAGCACTCCCCCGACCGAATTGCCTGACACGCCAAGTGCAACGCCACCAGAGACGACGAACACGCCGTATCCACCGTCATCGCGGGCCCCTCGAACCCGAACACGTAAGCCAACCGGCCGGAGATCACACTCGAATGACGTCCGGTCAATCGCAGTCCCTCCGCCGCCGAGTTGTTGCCTTGATAGTCGGAATCGCTGGCGCCGACGAAGGCTCCGATATCACTGCCCCGCAACGATTCCGGGTCGACACCTGCGTCCTGCATCGCGTCCCATGCAACCTCGAGCAGCAGCCGCTGCTGGGGATCCATCGCCGCGGCCTCACCCGGTCCGATTCCGAAGAACCCCGCATCGAACCCGGCGACGTCGTCGAGAAAGCCTCCACCGGCCGAATACACAGTCCCCTGCTTGTCACGGTCCGTATCCAGCAACCGCCCGAGGTCCCAACCCCGGTCGGTCGGCCATCCGGAAACGGCATCGACTTCCCCGAACACCAATTCCCACAAAGCTTCTCGTGACGCGACACCACCCGGGAATCGACAGCCGACACCAACGATCGCAACGGGCTCGTCGGCATACGTCGCAGCGCGAATGGAAGCCTGACGCGGCACAACGCCGTCTGCCAACTCCTGCACGAAGGTCGTGACGGCGGCGAGCGTTGGATGGTCGAACACCAGCGTCGCCGGCAACGTGA
The DNA here is from genome assembly GCF_016482825.1 of Antrihabitans stalagmiti. GTDB lineage: Bacteria > Actinomycetota > Actinomycetes > Mycobacteriales > Mycobacteriaceae > Antrihabitans > Antrihabitans stalagmiti. The sequence continues at coordinate 255,485 of NZ_JAEMNV010000002.1, forward strand.
GACCTGTTGCATGTGCGAGCCTGCTCCGGAACTCCATCCCGCCGGCCGAGTCGAGACCGAGATCCCTGAACGAGCGGCGCATATCCAGCTCGTCCGTGTCCGTATACCCGAGCACTGCGGCGGCCTGCTCGGCTACAACGGCCGCAACATCGACATCGGAGCGCTTGCGCACCACAGTGTTCCGCAACTCCGGCGTTGCACTGTCGGCCGAACGAACACCTGCCGATGCCGCGATGCGAAGGGGCGTGTTCAGCCAATAGCGTGACCGTTGAAATGCGTAGGTCGGCAGGTCGATCGCTCTCGGGTCGTGGGGACGCCACCAAAGCGACCAGTCGATCGACAGCCCGTGCGCGTGTGCGGTGGCCAGCGCGGTGGTGATCCGGTCGACGCTGCCGTCGTCGCGGCGCAGCGTATCCAGCACGGCCACAGCAGAACCCTCGGCGAGCTGCTGCAACGCCACGACCAAGCCAGGATTCGGCGAAACCTCCACAAATGCCCCTGCGCCCGTGGCCACCAGGCCCGCAACAGCATCGGCAAACCTGACCGGCTCGCGCAGACCGCGATACCAGTAGGCGCTGTCCAATCTGCCCGTATCGATGGGCGCCCCGGTCACCGTCGAGACCATCTCGATTCGGCTCTGCTGCCCAACGATTCCTGCCAGGTCGCCTTCCAACCGGGTTCGCAGGTCGTCTACCTGGGGCGAGTGCGATGCATAGTCGACCGGTATCCGCCGCGCCCAGATTCCACCTTGCTCGCATTCGTCCACCATGGCCTGCACGTCCGCGGGCGTTCCCGAGATCACCACGGAGCCTGGCGCATTCACCGCAGCAACGACGACACCCGTACGGAGACGTGACGCGATGTCGTTCTCCCCCATAGCGATAGCGGCCATCGCACCGTGCCCAGCCAGGACCTCTGCCACCGCGCGCGACCGAAGCACGACGATACGTGCCGCATCGGCAACGGTGAGCGCTCCCGCAACTGTCGCGGCGGCAATCTCGCCCTGCGAATGTCCGACCACCGCATCGGGCGTCACACCGAACGATCGCCATACGGCCGCGAGCGACACCATCACCGCCCACAGCGCGGGCTGCACCACATCTACCCGCGCCAGCAGTGCCTCGTCCGTAAGTGCTTCGCGGAGCGACCAGTCAACCCCGTCGATCGCTTCGAGCGCAGCGGCGCATTCGTCCATCGACCTGCAGAACGCCGGCAACGATTCCCATAGTTCGGCACCCATACCGACCCACTGGCCGCCTTGCCCGGGGAACACGAATACGGTTCTGCCGGTCCCTGCTCGGCCGTACACCGGACCCGGCTCGTTCGCCGCGACAGCGTCCAGTCCCGCGAGCAACGACGCACGATCGTCGGCGAGAACGACAGCCCGGTCGGGCAGCGCATCACGAGTCGTCGCCAACGAGAAGCCGATATCTGCAAGCTCTACAGCAGGATTCGCATCGAGCCAGGAATGCAGCCTGGCAGCCTGACCAGCCCTGCCTTCGACACCGACGGCCGAAAGAACGAAGGGCAGCACCCCTCCGTTCGGCGCCGACGCTTGCCGTGCCGGTGCAACGACGAGAGGCGCCTGCTCCACGATCACATGCACGTTCGAGCCGCCCATGCCGAACGACGACACCCCGGCACGGCGCATTCCGGCCCTGCCCGACCAGGGTTCGGTTCGATCGACGACCCGAAGACCGAGATCCGCCAAAGGAATTCGCGGGTTGGCTGTAACGAAGTTGAGGCTCGGCACCAACAGCCCGCGATCGAGGCAGATCGCGGTCTTCACAAGGCCTGCGATGCCTGCGGCACCTTCGAGGTGGCCGATGTTCGTCTTTATCGATCCGACGCCGAGCCTAGGGTCATGCCCGCCGTACACGGCGCCGAGCGCCGCGGCCTCCACCGGATCACCGACAGCTGTACCGGTGCCGTGCAATTCGACATAGTCGATGTCGTCAGGAGCGAGTCCGGATCGGGTCAACGCGCGACGGATGACGTCGGCTTGACTGTCGCTGCTCGGCGCCGTGAGACCTGACTCCCCGCTGCCGGTGTTGACTGCGGTACCGCGCACGACAGCATAGATTCTGCGTCCGTTGGCAATTGCGTCGTCGAGCCGCTCGAGGACCACGACCGCGCCGCCTTCGCCGCGCACATGCCCGTTCGCGCGGGAATCGAAGGCGTAACACCGGCCGTCGGGCGACAAGGCACCGAATTCGGCCGCCATCGAATTGCTGAACTCCGAAAGAATGAGATTGACGCCGCCGACCAATGCCAGCTGCGATTCCCCGCTCGCGAGGCTCTGACAGGCGAGGTGGACCGCTGTCAGCGACGACGACTGCCCGCTGTCGACGGCAAGGCTCGGCGCGCTGAAACCGAACGTCTGCGATATCCGGTTCGCGATCACCGACCTCCCGAGGCCGGCGAAGGTGTGTCTGGTGACGGCGTCCGATCCCTGTCTGGCAACCAGATCGGCGTAGTCGCCGCCCATCACGCCGACGAAGACACCGGTGCGGTCGGGCGCCGAGGCCGGCGTGATCCGCGCGTCTTCCAAAGCCTCCCAACCCAATTCCAGCGCCAGGCGCTGCTGCGGGTCCATCGCTGTCGCCTCTTTCGGCGAGATACCGAAAAACGCAGGATCGAAAAGGTCTGCGCCGTCGACGAATCCACCACCGGGCAGACCGGATGGACGATCGGGCGGAACGGGGCCGACGGCCTCGACACCGTCTCGCAACAGCGAAAACAACGCGTTCGGGCCGTGCGCACCCGGGAAGCGGCAGGCGATGCCGACGATCGCAATCTTGTCGAAGATCTCACCCATCGAGCTCACCTCCAAATCCTCGTCGCTGCAGTGTGTCCGAGTCCGTGCCTGTGCCGCCGTCAGCCGACGCCGAGAGTCCGGCGTATCTGTCCGGCAACACGCGGCAGTGCGCTGTGTACGAAGAAGTGATCACCGGGAAGCTGCAGCTCAGCAAACCCACCACGCGTGGTCGTCTGCCAATGTGAAGCCGCCTGTGGTGGTCCGGCTTTGTCGTGTGTGCCTGCGAACGCTGTCACCGGGATGTGCGACGGCTCGCGTGCGCTCCACGTGTACTCCGCCAACAGCTTGAGGTCCGCGCGCAGTACGGGGAGAAATCGAGCGAGAAGCTCGGGTTCACTGCGTACCGCTGCCGGTATCGCACCGTAACGGCGTTCGACCTCTGCGATCAGCGTCTCGTTGTCGTCCGGAGGTCGAAAACGATCCTCGTCCAGGTCGTTCGGTGACCGACTCCCCGACACGAAGAGGTGCGCGACCTCGCGGTTGCCGCGGGCGGTCAGCTCGTGTGCTGTTTCGTAGGCCACGATCGCGCCGAGGCTGTGCCCGAACAATGCCAAAACCCGGTTGTCGCCGGGACTTTCGAGCGCATCGAGCAGGGCTGCGACGGCGTCGTCCATAGACGGCGCAAAAGGCTCACGCGCACGATTGGCGCGGCCGGCCAAGGTCACAACGGAGACCTCGATCGTCGGTGCCAACGCCGCCGACCAGGCGCGAAACGTGCTGGGACCGCCACCCGCATGCGGAAAGCAGACCAAACGCACGGCAGCATCCGGAAGCGGCTTCGGACACCACAACGGATTGTGAGCTGATGTCTCAGGCAAGTTCTGTCGATCCGGATTCGGTGGCGTTGATGTGCACGGCCATGTTTCCACTCGGATGCAGATTCTCGTGCAGCAGTTGGTGATAGAGCCCGACGTCTTCGATGGTGCCGCACGCCGACAGGCATGGCTGCAGGAGGCCGGCGTCGATCAGCTTGATCACTTCTCGGTACTCGCGGAAGTTCGACGCGTGCGAGCCTTGTAGGCGTTTGGAGCGCATCCAGAGATGCCGAAGGTCGACGTCGCCGTTGTAGCCCGTCGATCCGCCGCAGATGACGACCATGCCGCCGTTGTCGCACACATACATCGAGGTGGGCAGCGTGTCCTGACCACTGTGTTCGAGAACGACTTTCGGCAGTTGCCGGGTGCCGAGGATCTCCCAGATCGCCTTCCCGAACGCCCGCGCGCCCTTGTGGAAGTGGTTCATGCCCGCTTCGTCGGTCGTGTCGGGGAGCCTGCCCCAATGATCGAACTTGGTCCGGTCGACCACACCCTCGGCGCCGAGTTCGAGGCAGAATTTCGCACGTTCGTCCGTCGACGCCACCGCGATCGGGATCGCACCGGCTATCCGCGTCAGCTGGATCGCCATCGACCCGAGTCCGCCTGCGCCACCCCAGATGAGGACGACCTCCCCCGGCTTGACCACGTTGCCCGGCCACCCGAAGAGCTGCCGGTAGGCGGTTGGGCCGGTGACCATAAAGCAGGCCGCCTCGGCCCACGTCAGCCGCTTGGGCTTGGGATGGCACTGGAAGTCGGACACCAGACAGAATTGTGCGAAAGACCCGTAGTCGTCTCGTATCCCCAGGCTCGCATGCTGGTCGAGATCGGGTGGTCCAGACCCGCGCGCACGTCGTCGGCCTGTTCGTCCCACTGCGCACCCGCAAGCACAACGTGGTCGCCGACCGCGACGCTGGTGACGCCGTCACCGACAGCCCACACGACGCCCGAACCCTCGGACCCGCCGATATGAAAATCTTCGGGTTGGCCGGCCTTCTGCCGCGCCGAGATGACGTCGACCGGATAGCCGAGCGATGCCCACACGTTGTTGTAGTTGATGCCTGCTGCCATCACCCACACCAGAACCTGACCCCGACCGACGGCGGGCGTCTCGACAACTTCGGTTGCGAAGGCGTGCTTCGGATCGCCGAAGCGCTCGCGTCGGATCACGGAGGCGTACATATATTTCGGTACCTCCCCGATCGGAGGAACCTCGCCGATCTCGTAGCGTTCCTGCACTCCTACCTCCATTGCCGTTGTTTACACCAGTGCCGTCAGTTGGCTTGTTCGGCAAGCTTTTCCAGCAGGTGACCTGCCAGCTCGACCGGCGTCGGGTGTTCGAGGATCATCCGAATCGGTAGCTCGACACCGGTCGCAGCGGCGAGACGTTTGCGAATCTGCAGCCCGGAGATCGAGTCCATACCGAGCTCCAGAAACTGTCCCGTCGGCTCGATGTCGTCCACGGAGTCGTATCTGAGCACACTGGCGATCTCGTTTCTGATCAACTCGACGAGTGTTCGCTCGCGCTCGTCGGTCGACATGGCAGCGAGTTCGACGAGTAGCGAGCTGTTGTCCTTCTCAGCTTGATCATGATGTGAGCGCAGCCGCCGGTACTCGGGCAAGTCGGTGAAAAACGCACCCGCCCGCGTCCGCGTCAGTACGGATTCGGGCTGCTCCCAATCGATGTCGGCAATCAGCACCTCTGTGGCGCCCGATGTGACCAGCTGCTGTACGGCCGCGACGGCGACGGCAGGGTTCATCGGCTTCATGCCGACGATCACGTCGTCCCCGGTGTCCCAACCGATCGATGTCGCGACCAGCCCGCGTGCCCGGCGTCGCTGGGCCAACGCGGTGAAGTATGCGTTGATTGCAGCGCCTTTCGACCGACCCGCGGCACCCCACACGCCGAACCCCGGCGACATCAGAACGAACGCATCGAGCTCGCGGTCGCCCACGACGTCGTCCAGATTTCTCGCGCCGACGGTCGTGTCGAGCAGCCCGTTCGAGTCGGAATCCAGCAGTGCTACATACGCTTCCGGCTCGACGATATGCAGTACCGCAGTGAGCGAGAACTTCTCGTCGATGCCGGTGACAAGTCCGGCGACTGCGTCGGCGTTGCCGAGATCGCACTCGCGCACCGTCACTGCAGCAGGCACATCGGCAATGTCGGTGACATCGGATCCGGCAAGCACGACCTGATCGGCACCAGCGCCGGCGAGCCAACGGGCAACGTCGACGGCTGCCGAACCTGTTCCCGTGACGAGCACGGTCCCCGTCGGCTGCCAGGCCTGCGGCGCCTTGGTACCCGCCTGCTGAGCGCGGTGGATTCTGCGCGCGAAGACACCGTCGGCACGGATGGCGACCTGATCGTCGTCGCCCTGACTGATGACTGCGCACAACGAGTCGAGCACACTCGTCGTCAAGGCTTCCGGTAGATCGACCAGACCTCCCCACCGCTGCGGAAGTTCGGTTGCGGCGACCCGACCGACACCCCACAGGAGCGCGTGCTCCGGGTCCGGCGCTGCGTCATCCGGTCCGACGGAGACGGCCGAGGTCGTTGCGCACCAGAGCGGAGCCTCGATACTCAGGTCGTCGAGTGCCTGCGTGAGAAGGACGGCCGACGGGCCTTCGCCACCGACTCCGAGCAGCGACAGGATTCCTGCAGGTCGACCGCCGGTTGTCGTATCACGCAGCTGCGCAACGAGATCGGCTCTTTTCGCGTCGGGCGCAAGGTCGATGATCCGGGCATCGCCGAGATGTTCGCCAACGGCGTCCGCAATCCTGGCCACCCGTTCGTGGTCCTGACCAGCAGCGACGGCGACGTACCAGATACCTCGTTTCGGGGCGACCGGTCGACGAGCGACGCGGTCGAACGTTGTTCGGTAGCAACACTTGTCGACAGCAGCCGCACGGGTGGAGCGGTTACGCCACGTAGCAAGCTGCGGCAGCACCACGGCAAGGGATTCGGTGTCGGTACTACCGAGCAGATTCGCCAACCCACGGGCGTCCCCGCGGTCGACAAGCTGCCAGAACCCACTGTCGCGCGCATCCGGTCGCTGGTCGCCTGCTCCGAATTCGTCTGGCAGCCAGTACCTTTGATGCTGGAACGGATAGGTCGGCAGATCGGGTCGGTACTTTCCGTCCCCACCCGCGTACGATGCGCGCCAATCGACCTGCACACCTTCGACGTACAGTTCGGCGGCGGAGGTGTAGAACCGCGCAAGGTCGCCCTGTTCGCGTTGCAACGTGCCACCGGTCAGCACGCGGATCGACATATCACCTGCAATCTGTTCGACGGCCGGCAGCAGCACGGGATGCGGGCCGGGCTCGACGAAAGTCCGCCAGCCGGCGCGAATCGCGGATCGCATCGCCGAATCGAACCGCACGGTGTTGCGCATGTTCCGGAACCAGTACGCGGCATCGAGCCCGGTCGTGTCGAGTTCGTCGCCGACCACCGTCGAGAAGAACGGCACCTTCGCCGCCTGCGGCACCGTCCCCGCGAAGGATTCCAGCACCTGATCGCGGAACTGGTCGATAGCACTCGAATGTCCCGCGCCCGTGGCTCCGCGAACGTAACGAACCTTCCCGCCGAGCGCGGTGAGATCGGCGGCTGCCTCGGAAAGGAGATCGGGAGGACCCGAAATAGTATGAGATTCAGGGGAATTCATGGCAGCGATCGACACCGTACCGTCGAAGTGTGCGATGGCACCCTCGATCTGCTCGCCGGAGAGTCCGAGGACCGACGCCATAGTGCCATTGGTCAGGGTCGCTAGCAGCTTGCTGCGAATGCCGACGATCTTCGCCGCATCCTCGAGGGACAAGGCACCGGCAACACACGCGGCAGCCACCTCACCCTGCGAATGGCCTACCACGGCAGCGGGAATCACCCCGTACGACTTCCACAATTCGGTGAGCGAAACCATCACCGCGAACAGGGTCGGCTGCACGATGTCGACCGTCTCCAACGCGGGCGCACCGGCATCTTGGCGCAGCACCGCACCGAGCGACCAGCCGGTCCACGGCTCGAGCGCTTGCTCACAGTCGGCGATCGCACGTGCGAAGACGTCCGACTCGGCGAGCAGTTGCCTACCCATGCCGACCCATTGGCCGCCCTGCCCGGGAAAGATGAATACCGGAGGTCCTGGATTTCGGGAAACCCCCACCGACACATTCGGATTCGCACCGGTACCGCGGATCGCGTCCAAGCCGTCCGACAACTCGTCACTCGTCGTTCCGATCACCACAGCGCGGTGCTTGAACGGCACTCGCGATGCCAGTGAATACCCGATGTCGACCGGGTCGGCTTTCGTTGCCGACAGCCAATCCTGCAACCGCGTCGCCTGCGCCTCCAGCGCCGACTTCGTTCGCGCCGACACCACCCACGGGACAAGTCCGACGCTGCGGCGCGCGCTCTCGGAAACATCCGAAACATCGGCGGGAGGCGGCGACGACACGAGAACGTGAGCGTTCGTTCCGCTGACACCGAACGACGAGACACCACCGGTCCGTGCCCGATCCTCGCTCCACGCAACAGGTTTCGTGAGCAATCGCATCGCACCCGACGACCAATCGATCTGCGACGACGGGACCTCGGCATGCAACGTCTGCGGTAGGACCCCGTTGCGCATCGCCATAACAAGCTTGATCACGCCGGCAACGCCCGCCGCGGGCCCCGAGTGGCCGATGTTCGACTTGATCGACCCGAGCCAGAGCGGCCGGTTCGCGTCTCGATTCCCACCGTAGGCCGCAAGCAGCGCGCCCGCTTCGATCGGGTCGCCGACCGATGTTCCTGTCCCGTGCGCTTCGACGACATCGACGTCGGCGCCGGTGAGTTGCGCGCTCGCAAGCGCCGCCCTGACCACCTGCTGCTGTGCAAGGCCGTTCGGCGCCGCCATACCGTTGGACGCACCGTCCTGATTGATGGCGCTGCCCCGGATCACGGCAGCGACCGGATGGCCGTTGCGACGAGCATCGGACAGGCGCTCGAGCAGCACGATGCCGACGCCCTCGCCCCACCCGGTGCCATCCGCGGTGTCGGCGAACGCCTTGCAGCGGCCATCGGGTGCAGCCGCAAGCCTCGTCATCCCGAGCAGCATCGGAGTGGACATGATCATCGTGCCGCCTGCGACAGCAAGATTCGTTTCGCCGCTGCGCAACGATCGGCAGGCTTGATGGATTGCCACCAGCGATGAAGAGCATGCCGTATCGACAGTAATCGCCGGGCCTTCGAAGCCGAATGCATACGCCAGCCGGCCGGACAGCACGCTCGACATACTGCCGGTCATCATGTGCGTCGCATCGCCGTCGTCGGGAATGTAGCGCGGCGCTGCTTCGTCGTCGCCGTGAATATGCGATAGGTCGTCGTCCGGCGCTGGTGCCTCTGCCACGTCACTGGTCAGGTACTCGTTGTCCGTCTGCACGATCGACGCCAGGTAGTCCAAGCCCGTCGCTCCCATGAACACACCGGTCGGGGTGCCCCGAAGTGTGGTCGCAGCGATGCCGGCACGCTCGATCGCCTCCCACGTCACTTCGAGCAGCATGCGTTGCTGAGGGTCCATCAACATCGCCTCGCGCGGCGAGATGCCGAAGAACTGTGAATCGAAACCCGCGATGTCGGACAGAAAGCCGCCTGCCTGGGCGAAGCCACTCTCCAGGCTGCTGGACTTCGTCGCGATGACCTCTCGCATCGAGTCCCACCCTCGATCGCTCGGGTAGGGGCCGATGGCATCGACACCGGAATTGACCAATTCCCACAGGTCTTCCGGGGTCCGAATTCCGCCTGGATAGCGGCATGCCATCGCCACGATCGCGATCGGCTCGTGAGATCGCTCTTCGAACTCGGCGAGACGCCGACGAGACTCCTGCAGGTCCAGCGTGACTTTCCTGAGGTAGTGCCGCAGTCGCTCCTCGCTCGCAGTCATGATTGTCCTTTCGGTGCACCCGATCGACGGAGCATCCTTTTGAATCTAGGTGATCGTTCCGCCCGTGTGTTGCGAAGTCTCGAGATAGGACGAGCGGGCAATTCACGCCGTTCGGTTATGCGCAGCATCAGAATTCGTCGCCAGCGTCAGCAAGCCCGAGGTCACTGTCGATGAAGTCGAACAGCTCGTCGTCGCTCGACGGCACGATCGCCGAGTGTGAGACATCGAATCGTGATGTCAATTGCCGCAGACGCCGGATCGCCTCCGTGTGCTCGCGGCTTCCGCCGTCCAGATTGGTCAGTGCGGTTTCGATGTCGTCGATCTGCCGGGCTAGGTTCGAGTCTGGGCCATCGGACGTCGGCAACGACAGCTGTATGTGTTTCGCCACCGATATCGGGGTGGGATGGTCGAAGGCGATGGTCGCGGGCAGGGTGATTCCTGTTACTCGCGAGAGTCGGTTCCGTAGTTCGATCGCAGCCAGCGAATCGAAGCCCAGGTCGAGGAAGGCCGTCTCGGGATCGACAGCATCGGGTCCGGGATGGCCGAGCACACCGGCGACGTGAGTACGGACGAGATCCGAAAGGACGCGGAGTTGCTCTTCGTCCGACAGACCTACCAGGCTTGCGGCGAGTTCCGCCGCGGCTTCGGCGGCGTGCGCGCCGTCACCAGCCGTGACGGGTGATCGCACCAACCCGCGCAGCATCGGCGGCACGGCGCCGAGGGCAGCCACCTGCGCCTCCATCCCCTGCCGATCCAGTCGTGCCGCAGCGACGGCAGCTCGACCGCTGCCTATGGCCGCGTCCAACAGTCCAAGCGCTTCGGGCTCCGTCATGGCAACGAGTCCCCCGCGACGCATGCGGGCCCGACCTGTGTCGTCGAGTTCCGCGGCCATGCCACCCGCCAGGTCCCACAGACCCCACGCGATCGAACACCCTGACAGTCCGAGCGCCGTGCGGTGATCCGCCAGCGCATCCAGGAATACGTTGGCCGCCGCGTAACTTGCCTGCCCTGGCGCACCGATGGTGCCCGCGACGGAGGAGAAGAGAACAAAACCAGCCACGTCGAGGTCCTTCGTCAGATCGTGAAGGTGCCACGCACCCATCACTTTCGGCGCCAACACGGTCGACACACGCTGCGCATCCAGCGAGGCCAGCATGCCGTCGTCGAGGACACCGGCAGCGTGCACTACGGCGGTCAACGGGTGTGCTGGATCGATACCCGACACCAAGGCTGCCACCGAATCTCGTTCTGCCACATCGCAGGCCACCCACCGAACCGTGGCACCGAGTTCGGCAAGTTCCGTGCTGACCTCAGCTGCACCGGCCACCGCACCGCCACGGCGGCCCGCCATCACGACATGTCGGATGCCGCACTCGGACACCAGATGTCGCGCGACGACGATGCCCAATGCTCCTGCGCCACCGGTGATCAACACCGTTCCCTCGGCATCCCAACCGAGTTCGTTTCGTTCGCCGGATACCGCCACCGGCGCGAGCCGCGGTGCCGATATCCGACCTTGTCGGACAGCAAGCTGGGATTCGGCGCCCGCGACCGCCGCCGCCCATATAGCGGACGGTATCGGTCCGCTTTCCGAGTGACCGTCCAGATCCACGAGGACGAATCGCCCTGGATACTCCATCTGCGCGCTACGAACCAAGCCCCACAGTGGCGCCTGCGCGACACCCTCGACCACATCGCCTGCAGCAGCGGCGATTGCACCCTCGGTCACGACAAGCAATGGAATTTTCGCGACCTCGGCCGTGTGACTCCAGGCCTGCAGCAGCTCCAATACCCGGACCGTCAGTTCCTGCGCAGCATCCGGGACCGGACCCGTGGCGAGCCCAGCGCAGGGCAGCACCACAGCAACGGGTGGCCGCGCTCCTTCGCCGAGCGCCTCGACCACCCCTGCGATATCGGCGAACCAACGCACACCGATACCCACCTCGGCTGGATCCCCAATTCCCCATAGTGGCCCGGATAGTCCCGAACCAACCTGCACCCCAACCCAATTGACGCCATAGAGGGATTGCCGGCCACCAGCCGCAGCCAGCTGCTGCCTGGACACGGAGACCAAGACGACTGCATCGACGCTCACGACGGGACGCCCCGCCGGATCGACCGCCGTCAGCTCCAGCCGATCGCCATTGCGCCGCAGGCTAACTCGCAACCGAGCCGAATCCGCTCCACCGACGGACACGCCTTGGAACGAAAACGGCAACCACACTCTGCCGCCACCGAGGTCCGTATCCGACTGCGGTGCAGCGGCTTCCGCGACCGCCCACGCGTGCACGGCTGCATCGAACGCGGCCGGATGCACTCCGTACCCGGAGGCTGCGCTGCCATCGGTTTCGATGTCGGCGAACACTTCGTCCCCACGTCGCCACAGTTGGCGCACACCTCGGAACGCCGGTCCGTAGCCGTAGCCGATCTCTGCTAGCCGCGTGTAGCCGGCAGCAACGTCGACTGCAATTGCGTCCTCGGGCGGCCAGACAGTCGATTGCTCGGACATCGGTGCTGATAGCGATGCTGATATCGAGCCGGACGCGTGCCGCACCCACGCCGCCGAATCTGCCTCGGATGCGTCATCGCTGTCCGGACGGGAGTGCACTGCCACCGGACGATGCCCTGAGTCGCCTGCGCTGACAACCACGCGTACAACCACATCGTGCTCGGCAAGTACCAGCGGATCCTCGAGTACAAGTTCGTCCACGCGGTCGTAGCCGAGCAATCGGGCTGCTGCAGAAACCAACTCGACGAGGCCGGTGCCGGGCAGCAACATCGTCCCGAAGACGACGTGATCGGAAAGCCAACGCTGCGACGAGGTCGACAACCGCCCTGTGAACACGACCTCCCCTCCGGGAACTGCAACCAGCGCGCGAAGCAACGGATGCTCCACTGCGGTCACACCGAGGCTGCCTACATCACCTGCCGACACTGCAGGCGACAGCCAATAGCGTTGGCGTTGAAACGCATACGACGGCAAATCCACCCGCTGCGCACCCTGCCCCGCAAAGAACTGCACCCAATCCACCGCGACGCCATGGCAATGCGCATCCGCCACCGCCCGCACCAGCATCTTCACCTGCGACCGACCCCGACGCTGCACAGCAACCACAGCATCGGCATCGATCACCGCCGACAACTGCGCATCAGGACCGACCTCAACGAACCGGCTGCCACCCACCGCCTGCGCCGCACTGATCCCATCAGCGAAGCGGACCGGCTCCCGCACCTGCCGCACCCAATACCCCGGATCAGTGAACAACTCCGTTTCCAACTGCCCGGTCACAGTCGACACCAACGCAATACGAGGCAGATGCCAGGTCAGAGCCTGCGCCACCGCCGCGAACTCCGCCACCATCGGATCCATCAACTCCGAATGAAACGCATGACTCACCGAGAGGCGTTTCGTGCGCCGACCCGACCACCGCGCTTCCAGTTCCTCGATCCCCGCCACCGGCCCCGACACCGTCACCGACGAACGACTGTTGATCCCCGCAATCGACACCCCAGTAGGTAGATCCGTGACATCGGATTCAGCAGCCTCCACCGCGAGCATCGCCCCACCCGACGGCAACGCCGCCATCAACGCACCCCGCGCCGTCACCAACCGCACCGCATCCGCCAGAGACAACACCCCCGCCACATGCGCCGCCGCGACCTCCCCGATCGAATGCCCCACCACCACATCCGGAATCACACCCCACGACTCGAGAAGTCGGAACAACGCCACCTCGACCGCAAACAACGCGAGCTGCGTGTTGTCCGTCCGATCCACATCCGTTCCACCGTCGAACAACCACCCCGGATCACAAATCTGTGTGATTGCTTCCGCGAACACCGGAAACGCCTCGAACAACTCCCGACCCATCCCCGCCGACTGCGCACCCTGCCCCGACAACACGAACACCGTCTTCCCCGCAACAACCTTCACCGGAACCACAGACTCCAGCCCAGCAACGTCCGTCACCGCCACCCGCCACGGCAACTGCGCCCTACCCGCCAACGACACTCCGACATCCACCGCAGACACGTCAGGATGCACGTCCAGCCACCGCCGCAGCCGAAGCGACTGTGCAACAACAGCATCCGCCGACCGACCCGACACCACCCACGGCACCACCGGGAGCGAAATCGATTCCCCCACGCCACCATCCGACAGCGCTACACCCTCGACCGACGGCGCTTCCTCCACAATCACATGCGCATTCGTCCCACTGATCCCGAACGACGACACCCCCGCCCGCCGCGGCCGACCCTTCGACTCCCACACCCGCGCCTCACCCAACAACCGCACCGCACCCACCGACCAATCCACATGCGACGACGGCGAATCCACATGCAACGACCTCGGCATCACCCCCCGCCGCATCGCCTCCACCACCTTGATCACACCCGCCACACCCGCCGCCGCCTGCGTATGACCCATATTCGACTTCACCGACCCCAACCACACCGGACCACACTCACCCCGACCCTGCCCATACGTCGCCAACAACGCCTGCGCCTCGATCGGATCCCCCAACGCCGTCCCCGTCCCATGCCCCTCCACCACATCCACATCCACCCCAGACAACCCAGCCGACGCCAACGCCGACCGAATCACCCGCTCCTGCGACGGACCATTCGGCGCCGTCAACCCATTCGACGCACCATCCTGATTCACCGCAGAACCCCGCACCACACCCAACACCCGATGACCCTTCAACCGCGCATCGGACAACCGCTCCAACACAACCAAACCCGCACCCTCACCCCACCCAACCCCATCAGCACTGTCCGAGAACGACTTACACCGACCATCCGGAGCCAAACCCCGCTGCCGACTGAACTCGACAAACGCTGCGGGCGTTGCCAGCACGGTCACGCCACCTGCTAGTGCGAGGCTGCATTCCCCCGATCGCAACGACTGCACCGCCTGATGCACCGCGACCAACGACGACGAACATGCGGTATCCACCGACACCGCCGGGCCTACCAATCCGAGTGAGTACGCGACGCGACCCGAGACGACGCTCGCCATTCCGCCCGAACTCAGGTAGCCCTCCAATTCGTCTCGGTGTGTACTCATCGCTGCCGCGAAGCCGTAGTCGTGGTACATCACACCGGCGAACACGCCGGTTGCGCTGCCGCGCAGCGACGTCGGATCGATCCCTGCGTCCTCCAGCGCCTCCCATGCGACCTCGAGCAATACCCGCTGCTGCGGATCCGATGCCAAGGCTTCCCGCGGCGATATCCCGAAGAACCCTGCATCGAAATCACCGGCATCGCTGAGGAACGCACCCCGCCGCGTGTAAGACTTGCCGCGCGCCTCCGGGTCCGGATCGAACAGCCCGTCGACATCCCAGCCACGATCCTCCGGAAACTCACCGACGACATCTCGACCTTCGATCAGCATGTCCCAGAACGTATCCCGCGAGGTGACGTCACCCGGGTAGCGGCATCCGACACCCACGATCGCCACCGGTTCGGAGCGCTCCAACGTGAGTTTCCGGTTCTCCGCGCGTAGGCGTTCCGCTTCGGTGATCGACCGCCGCAGCGCGTCGAGCATCGGATCCTGCGAGTCAGCCATCGGTTCCCCTTGTCCGCGAATCGATTCGATTCGTCGTCTCGGTCGTGGAGATCATGTGTCGTACCTGGAGGCGAGTTCCATCAGTTGTGCCGCATCCATATCGGCGATCGCGTCGGCGCCTGCCGGCGGCGCTTCGTGGGCTGCTCGATTGTCTTCGGCCACTGCGCTCCCTGTCGTCAGCGCGGCGAGCAACTCGACGATCCCAGCCTGCCGCATACGTTCCAGCGGAATCGTTTTCAGCGCGTGCCGCAGTTCGTCGTCGGTCATGGTCGCGGCCAGTGGTGCCGGGTCGATGATCACCTGCTGCCGGAGGTAGGTCGCGATCGCCGTGGGTGTCGGATAGTCGAATACCGCTGTGGCAGGGAGAGTGACGCCGGTCGCGTGGGCGAGACTGTTACGGAGTTCGATACCTGCGAGCGAGTCGAAGCCGAGGTCCTGGAATGCCAGATCGGGATCGACTGCGTCGGCGCCGGGATGTCCGAGCGCTGCCGCGGTACGTGTCCGCACCAGGTCGAGAAGGAAGCTGTCCCGCTGCGCTTCGGTGAGTCCGGCTAGTTCAGTCGCCAACGCTGCCCTCGCGAGTTCGTCGTCCGCTGCGGTGGTCGACACCCCGATCAGGCTGTGCAGCATGGGATGTAGTCGCCCTGCACGAGCGGTCGCCCTGAGACCGGGAAAGTCCAGCTTGACCGGGACGACTACAGAATTTCCGGTGGTCAGCGCGGCGTCGAACATCGCCAGCCCTTCGGACACTGTCAAGGCATGCATACCGAGCCGGTCTTTGATCACCCTCGCGATCCGCGTGAACTCCGCCGGATCAGCGGCTCCCGCCATGCCGACCGTGCGGTCCCACAGACCCCATGCCATGGAGACTGCGGGCAGTCCCTGGGTGTGGCGAGCGCGCGCAAGCTCGTCGAGCACAGCATTCGCGGCCGCGTAATTGCCCTGCCCGGCACCGCCGAGCAACGGCGCCGCCGACGAGAAAAGAACGAATGCGGAGAGCGCCAAGTGTCGAGTGGCCTCGTGAAGATGAAGAGCCGCATCAACTTTGGGCCTCATGACCCGATCGAGTTGCTCAGGCGTGAGATTGTCGACCGTGGCGTCGTCGAGGACACCCGCTGTGTGAACGACACCGGTGAGGCCCGGGTGTGCGGCGACGAGGTTGTCGACAGCGCCCCGGTCGGTGACGTCGGCTGCAACGATATCGACTGTGGCACCGTTCCTTTCGAGATCCGCGCGCAGTTCGGCAGCACCTTCGGCTGCTGCACCGCGTCTCGACACCAGCACCACATCGTCGACACCACAAGTCGCTACGAGATGTCGCGCCACCAGGGCACCCAATCCGCCCGTACCACCCGTGATCAGCACTGTGCCCGTGCCGAACTCCAGAGTGCTGGAACCAGCGATGGTCGCCTTCAGTCGTTGGGCATACACCGTGTCACCGCGCACGGCCAACCGCGGCTCGGCGGCGCTCAACAACGCCGCCCAGTCTGGACTTTCGCCTCCCGCCAGATCAACGGTCAGTACTTCGCCCGGGCGTTCGGCCTGCGCGCTGCGCAGCAATCCCGACACCGCGGCTCCAACTAGATCGGCCGCTTCCGTACCGTCGACGCCAACCGCTTCGGACGTCGCCACCACCAGACGTGAACTCTGCGAACGCGGCTCGGCAAACCACTGCTGCAGCAGACCTAACATGTCTGCTGTTCCGCGGCGCACCGCCGCAGCGTCCGCCTGCAGTTCACCGCGCGCGAGAGCGCACACCGTCACCGCTGGCCATGGCGATCCGGCGTCGACGGCGGCTGCAAGTTCGGCGGGATCGGCATATCGTCCGCTCACCTCGGCTCCTCCGAGGACGTGCGTAGGCACCTCGCCCAACACGGCGACGATCGGTGATCCGTTCCCCGGCGTCAGCGAAATCGGCTCCCACACCGTCGTCAACAGTGCATCGCCCGCGCCCGCCGACCGCAATGCGGCCGCATCAGCAGGCCGGGAATCCAGCGCAGCCATGGACCACACCGGCAGCCCTGCGGCATCGACGGCAAGCAGATCTCGGATGCCGTCGGCATCGATTCGCATCGTTACACGCACCGCTGCTGCACCGTCGCGGTGCACCTGCACGCCGCGGAATACAAACGGCAACAGCACATGCCCCGGCTCGAACTGATCTCCCGCCGCTGCGATCGCCACATGGAATGCCGCATCGAACAACGCGGGATGTACGCCGAACCCAGCCGTTTCCACATGCGCGTCACTCGGAAGCTCGACCTCGACGTACACGTCGGCCGCGTAGACCTTGTCGTCGCCGCGTCGCCATGCCGACCGGACGCCCCGAAACGCGGGACCGTATTCGTAGCCGAGATCACCAAGTCGCGCGTAGAGATCCGCGACCGGCACCGGTGTCGCATCGACCGGTGGCCACACCGCCTCCGCCACTGCGGCGCTTGGCACGACAGGAGCAACAGTCCCCGCCGCGTGCCGGACCCAGGACGTCACCTCGCTGTCGATGTTCGGACGCGAGTAGATCGTGATTTCGCAGTGACCCCGGGTGTCCGGCGGCGCAATGCTTACTTGAACGTCGACGGATACGCCTGCGTCGAAGACCAGAGGCGATTCCAGTATCAACTCCTCGACTCGTGCGCAGTCGACGTAACGTCCTGCTGCTGAGGCAAGTTCGACGAGCCCGGTCCCCGGCAGCAACACGGAGCCGAAGACGACGTGGTCGGCAAGCCAGGGCTGCGATGCAACCGATAGCTGCCCGGTGACAACCCGTTCGCCCGACCCCGCCAGTCCGATCGACGCCGACAGCAGGGGATGTTCGACGGCGGTCATTCCGAGGCTGCCGACATCCGCGACCGACGCTGCGGGCGACAACCAATACCGCTGGCGCGCAAATGCGTACGACGGCAGATCGATCCGCCGACCGCCCGCACCAGCGAAGAACTTCGACCAGTCCACCGCAATCCCACAACAGTGCGCGTCGGCAACCGCACGAAGGAGAGTCTCCACTTCCGGGCGCCCGCGACGCTGTGTTGCGATCACCGTCTGTGCCCCGATCGCACCCGACAGCACCGCATCCGGACCGATCTCCACAAAGCGTGTGCCACCCGCCTCGCGCACTGCCGCGACGTCGTCGGCGAAGCGCACCGACTCGCGGACCTGCCGCACCCAGTACCGCGGATCGGTGAACAACTCCGACTCGAGCTTCCCGGTGACGTTGGACGCCAACGGGATACGCGGCCTCTTCCACGCGATCTGCTTGGCGACCGCACCGAACTCGGCGAGCATCGGTTCCATCAGCTCCGAGTGGAAGGCGTGGCTGACGTCCAGACGCTTGGTCCGCCGATCCGTCCAACGCCGTTCGAGTTCCTCGATGCCACTGACCGGTCCCGATACCGTTACCGAGGTCGGACTGTTGACTCCCGCAATCGACACTCCGACAGGTAGCTCCGCCAACTCGCCCTCTGCTGCTTCGACCGCCAACATCGCTCCACCGGACGGCAATGCGGCCATCAACTTTCCCCGCGCCGTGACAAGACGCACCGCATCGTCGAGCGAAAGCACCCCCGCCACATACGCAGCAGTGATCTCGCCGATCGAATGCCCGACCAGAAGATCCGCTGTCACGCCCCACGACTCCAACAGGCGGAACAGACCGACCTCGACGCTGAACAGGGCTAGCTGGGTGTTGTCCGTCCGATTCAAATCCGTTGCCGGATCGAACAACCACTGCGGATCGCAGACCTCGCGGATTGCAGCAGCGAACACGGGAAAGGACTCGAACAGCTCTCTGCCCATACCCGGCAATTGCGCACCCTGACCCGAGAACACGAACACCGTCTTGCCTGTGCTCGCCCGAACCGGTACCGCTGCACCCAGGTCCGCCGGATCGAGAACCGCTATACGCCATGGCAACTGCGCCCGACCCGCCAACGACACAGCAACATCCACCGTCGACACGTCGGGGTCGGCGTCCAACCACCGTTGCAACCGGCGTACCTGCGCTCCAACAGCATCCGCAGACCGGCCTGACACCAACCATGGCACCACCGGCAACGACACAGTCGTCAGCGCTGCCGCAACGTCGCGTGGCGGCGCTTCCTCCACGATCACATGCGCATTCGTACCGCTGATCCCGAACGACGACACGCCCGCCCGCCGCGGCCGACCAGCTTCCGATTCCCACGGCCGCGCCTCCGTCAGCAGGCGCACCTGTCCCACATTCCAATTCACATGCGAGGACGGCGAATTCACATGCAACGTCGCAGGCATTACCCCGCGGCGCATCGACTCCACCATTTTGATCACCCCGGCAACACCGGCAGCAGCCTGGGTGTGACCCATATTCGACTTCACCGAGCCCAGCCACACCGGACCGTTTTCACGATTCTGGCCGTACGTGGCCAGCAACGCTTGCGCCTCGATGGGGTCGCCGAGCGGGGTTCCCGTTCCGTGCGCTTCGACGACGTCGACGTCCGCCTCGGTCAAGCCTGCATTCGCCAATGCCGATCGAATGACCCGCTCCTGCGACGGACCGTTGGGGGCGGTCAAACCGTTCGACGATCCGTCCTGGTTCACCGCCGACCCACGGACGATTCCGAGAATTCGACGCCCTTTCGCCTGGGCTTCCGACAGCCGTTCGAGCACAAGAATCCCGGCTCCCTCACCCCACGCGACACCATCTGCACTGTCGGAGAACGACTTACAACGACCGTCTGGTGCCAGACCGCGCTGCCTACTGAATTCGACGAACATCGCCGGTGTTGCCAAGATCGTGACGCCGCCAGCCAGCGCCATCCCGCATTCACCCGTGCGTAGTGCCGCACACGCCTGATGCAGCGTCACGAGCGACGACGAACACGCCGTATCGACCGACACCGCAGGGCCGACCAAGCCGAGCGAATACGAGATCCGCCCCGACACGACGCTCCCACCGCCACCTGCACTGAGGTAGCCCTCCACCTCGTCGCTTCGATCGCTCGTCGCCGCGGCAAAGAGGTAGTCCTGGTACATCACTCCGGCGAACACACCGGTGTCGCTGCCTCGCAACGACAACGGATCGATGCCCGCATCCTCGAGCGCCTCCCACGCAACCTCGAGCAGCACCCGCTGCTGCGGATCCATCGCGAGCGCCTCACGTGGTCCGATGCCGAAGAAGCCGGCGTCGAAATCACCGGCCTCGTAGAGGAACCCACCCGATTGCGCATACGACTTCCCGCGGGCGTCCGGGTCAGGATCGAACAAGCCAGCGACATCCCAGCCCCGATCGGCCGGAAAGTCTCCGATCACATCGCGTCCATCGGCCACCATCTCCCACAACGCATCTCGCGATGTCACACCGCCGGGGAAACGGCACCCCACCCCGACGATCGCGATCGGTTCATGCGCTTGGCTCTCGACTTCGTGTAGACGTCTGCGGAGGCTGCGCACCTCCAGGGCCGCCCGCTTGAGGTAGTCGAGGTGCTTGTCGTCGTTCGTGGCGGGCGTCATCCGAGTTCCCCGTCGAGCAGATCGAAGAGTTCGTCCTCGGTCGCCCCTCGGATGTCGTCGTCGTACACGCCACTCCTGTCGGGGTCGCCATCGTCGATCCTGGCGAGGATCCGCCGCAGGCGGGTCACTACCTGCCGCGTTTCCTCGACACCGAGAGCACGTGTATCAAGCTGTGCCGCAAGAGCTTCGAGAGCGTTATCGAGAGGATCAGGACCCTGTTCGGTCGACAGTACCGAAATCAGATGGGTGGCGAGGGCCTTCGGCGTGGGATGGTCGAAAGCCACCGTCGCAGCAAGTGTGACGCCGGTAGCGTTCGCCAGACGGTTACGGAACTCGACCGCCGCCAAGGAGTCGAAACCCAGATCCTGGAACGCAAGATCAGGATCGACGGCATCCGGGCTCGGATGACCGAGTACCGCAGCGACATGACCTCGCACCAGGTCGGACAACACCCCGGACCGCTCGTCTTCCGACAGCCTCGAAAGACGAATTACCAACGCCGCCTTTGCCGCTGCCGTCTCCTCCCCGTCTGCAGCACGAGCAGACGAACGCACGAACCCGCGTAACATGGGCGGCACCGACCCGAACGCTGTCACCTGCGCCTGCACCCCGGCACGATCGAATCGAGCCGCAACGACTGTGCTCCGGTCCGACGTCAGCGCCAGCTCGAACAACTCGAGCGCCTCGTTCGACGACATCGCTACCAATCCGTTTCGATTCATCCGTGCGCGGTCGTTACGGTCGAGGGACCCCGCCATACCTGCCGTCAAATCCCACAGTCCCCACGCCACCGATATCGCCTGCAGCCCTTGCGAGCGGCGGTACTCGGCGAGGGCGTCGAGATAGGCATTCGCCGCCGCGTAGTTCGCCTGTCCCGGAGCGCCCACCGTACCGGCGACCGAGGAGAACAGCACAAAACCCGCGAGGTCAAGGTGGCGAGTGAGTTCATGCAGATGCCAAGCCCCGACAGCTTTCGGTGCCAGCACCTCTCGCATGCGGTCCGGTGTCAATGCCGACAGCACACCGTCGTCGAGCACGCCGGCTGTGTGCACGACGGCAGTGAGGGGATGCTCGGGATCGATACCTGCGAGCATCGACGCGACGGACTCTCGATCGGACACATCACACGCGACCCACCGCACCTGCGCACCGAGTGCTGTCAACTCCGCCGTCAGTTCTTCGGCACCGCGGCGGTAGTCCCCCGTCGCTCCGGCACCACGCCTACTTGCCAAGACCAGATGCTTGATCCCGTGCTCGGACGCCAGATGCCGAGCTACCACCGCACCCAACGCTCCACCGCCACCGGTGATCAGTACCGAACCATCTGCGTCCCAACCCAACCCGGCAGCAGCAGGGACCGGTTCGATAGGCACCAAGCGCGGCGCAGACAACCGCCCGTCCCGCAGCAGCAGTTGCGACTCGAGCCCCGATACGGCAGTCGGCCAAGTCTTCTCGAAGTCGGCGTCGGCATCTACATCGATCAGGACGAATCGCCCTGGGAACTCCAACTGAGCCGAGCGCACCAATCCCCACACCGCAGCCTGCGCCAGCGGCGCTTGAGTGGGGCCGGCTCGCATCGCAACCGCACCATTCGTAACCACAAGAAGTGGCACCGACATGTCAGCGGCAAGCCAATCCTGCAGTGTCAGCAACGCCGCATTAGTCATTTCGTCTACGTGCGTAGCGATTTCGGCTGAACCCGTATGTCCGGCGCAGGGCAGCACGACGGCCACAGGTGGCGGCTCGTGCTCCTTCGATGCGGGCAAGTCACGCGCTTCGACCACAGCGGCCACATCCGCGAACCATCGCACCACGACACCCAGCTCCACTGGGTCGCCGATCCCCCACACCGGTCCTCCGACGGGCAACTCGGCTGCACCGACGACCGGGAGCCAGTCGACTGCAAACAACCTCTCGTCGCTACGTAGCGACTTCGCGGTCACACCTCGCGCGTCGAGTGCGGAAATCGACCAGACCGGCAGGCCTGCGGCGTCAGTTGCCACCACAGCTCTGACTCCGTCCGCTTCGACCTGCATCGCAACGCGTACCGCTGTCACATCCGGCCGATACACCTGCACTTCCCTGAATACAAAGGGCAGCAACACCTGTCCCGGCTTCAGTCGATCGCTTGCCGCGGCGGTCGCCGCATGGAAGGCCGCGTCGAGGATCGCGGGATGTATCCCGAAACCTGATGCGCCACCGACGAGTTCGACCTCCGCCCAGAGTTCGGCGTCGCCACGTCGCCACACTGATCGCGTGCATTGGAATGTGGGGCCGTACTCGTAGCCGAGCTTGTTCAGCTTGGCGTAGAGATCCGCTGTCGACACCGGTGTCGCGTCGTCGGGTGGCCAAACGTCGCCGTTCATCGATGTGCGGTTGCCGATGTCGTCCGCAGTTGCAGGCGACAAGGATCCAGCAGCATTTCGAACCCACGCCGCCGGCTCACCGTCGCTCTCGAGGCTCGAGTAGATCACCACAGTGCGATGACCTTTCGCGTCCGGCGCAGCGATGCTCACCTGCACTGCAACAGCGTCGCCCGGCTCGAACACCACCGGCGACTCCAGCACCAATTCCTCGATCCTGGCACACCCCGCTAGACCGCCTGCTGCACAAGCCAACTCCACCAGGGCAGATCCCGGTAGCAGCACCGAACCGAACACCACGTGATCGGCTAGCCATGGCTGCGACGCCGTCGACAACCGCCCGGTTACAACACGTTCGCCGGACGCGGCGAGCGCCACTGCTGCACCGAGGAACGGATGCGTCATGTTCTCGAATCCACGGGGCGTCGGTTCGGCTGAGGGCGCAACCTGCCAATAGCGTTGGCGTTGAAACGCATACGACGGCAAATCCACCCGCTGCCCACCCACACCCGCAAAGAAGCGTGCCCACTCCACTGACACACCGTGACAATGCGCATCCGCCACCGCCCGCACCAGCGTCTGCACCTGCGACCGACCACGACGCTGCACAGCAACCACAGCATCGGCATCGATCACCGCCGACAACTGCGCATCCGGACCGACCTCAACGAACCGGCTGCCACCCACCGCCTTCGCCGCACTGATCCCATCAGCGAACCGGACCGGCTCCCGCACCTGCCGCACCCAATACCCCGGATCAATGAACAACTCCGTTTCCAACTGCCCGGTCACAGTCGACACCAACGCAATACGAGGCAGGTTCCAGGTCAGTGTCTGTGCCACCGCCGCGAACTCCGCCAGCATCGGATCCATCAGTGCCGAGTGGAACGCATGACTGACCGCCAGTCGTTTCGTGCGCCGATCCGACCACCTTGCTTCCAGTTCCTCGATCCCCGCCACCGGACCCGACACCGTCACCGACGAACGACTGTTGATCCCCGCGATCGACACCCCCACAGGTAGATCCGCAATGTCAGCCTCAGCGATTTCCACCGCCAGCATCGCCCCACCCGCAGGCAACGCCGCCATCAACGCACCCCGCGCCGTCACCAACCGCACCGCATCCGCCAGATCCAACACCCCCGCCACATGCGCCGCCGCGATCTCCCCGATCGAATGCCCCACCACCACATCCGGAATCACACCCCACGACTCGAGAAGGCGACAGAGAGCCACCTCCACCGCAAACAACGCGAGCTGGGTGTTGTCCGTCCGATCCAGATCCGTTCCACTGTCGAACAACCATCCCGGATCACACACCTGTGTGATTGCATCCGCGAACACCGGAAACGCCTCGAACAACTCTCTACCCATCGCAGCAGACTGCGCACCCTGCCCCGAGAACACGAACACCGTCTTCCCCGCAACAACCTTCACCGGAACCACAGCCTCGAGCCCAGCCGGATCGACCACCGCCGCCCGCCACGGCAACTGCGCCCTACCCGCCAACGACACTCCGACATCCACCGCAGACACGTCAGGATGCACGTCCAGCCACCGCCGCAGCCGAAGCGACTGTGCAACAACAGCATCCGCCGACCGACCCGACACCACCCACGGCACCACCGACACAGACGCCGTCACCACCGGATCAGCCGCAACCAGCACGGGAGGCGCTTCCTCCACAATCACATGCGCATTCGTCCCACTGATCCCGAACGACGACACCCCCGCCCGCCGCGGCCGACCCTTCGACTCCCACACCCGCGCCTCACCCAACAACCGCACCGCACCCACCGACCAATCCACATGCGACGACGGCACACCCCCAAACAACGACGCCGGCATCACCCCCCGCCGCATCGCCTCCACCACCTTGATCACACCCGCCACACCCGCCGCCGCCTGCGTATGACCCATATTCGACTTCACCGACCCCAACCACACCGGACCGTTTTCCCGATTCTGGCCATACGTCGCCAACAACGCCTGCGCCTCGATCGGATCCCCCAACGCCGTCCCCGTCCCATGCCCCTCCACCACATCCACATCACCCGACACCAACCCCGCCGACGCCAACGCCGACCGAATCACCCGCTCCTGCGACGGACCATTAGGCGCCGTCAACCCATTCGACGCACCATCCTGATTCACCGCAGAACCCCGCACCACCCCCAACACCCGACGACCACACGCCACCGCATCCGACAACCGCTCCAACACAACCAAACCCGCACCCTCACCCCACCCAACCCCATCAGCCGAATCAGAAAACGACTTACACCGACCGTCTGCGGATAGGGCTCTCTGCCTGGTGAATTCGACGAACAGCCACGGTGTCGCCAGCACGGTCACACCACCAGCAAGGGCCAAATCGCACTCGCCGGACCGCAACGACTGCACCGCCTGATGCACCGCGACCAACGACGACGAACACGCCGTGTCCACCGACACCGCGGGTCCCTCCAGGCCGAAGACATAGGAGATTCGGCCCGACACCAGTGATCCCGTTCCACCGACTCCGGCATAGTCGTGGTGCATGACCCCGGCGAACACACCGGTTGCGCTGCCGCGCAGCGATGTCGGATCGATACCCGCATCCTCGAGTGCCTCCCACGCCACCTCGAGCAACACCCGCTGCTGCGGATCCGACGCCAACGCTTCCCTCGGCGATATTCCGAAGAAGCCCGCATCGAAATCGGCAGCGTCATAGAGGAATCCGCCGGACCGGGTGGAGGACTTGCCGTCGTCGTTGCTCGGCGAGTTGTAGACCTCCGGGTTCCACCCGCGGTCGTTCGGAAAGGCTCCGACGACGTCACGGTCGTTAGCCACCAAGTCCCAGAACGATTCCCGTGAATCGACACCACCGGGGTAGCGGCAACCGACGCCGACGATCGCGATCGGTTCCGAACCCCGCCGGCGCAGCGTGGCAATCTCGTTCTGCAGGTACGAGTTTTCTTTTGCCGCGACGCGCAGAGCGTTCAGCACCTCATCGGTCGAGGTCATCACTGCTCCCATTCCGGTCGTTGCTGCGAGGCGAGGACGTGCCGGATCAGTTCACTGGAATCCATGTCGTCGATCGTTGGTCCGTTTGTGTTCGGTCCGGCCGCCCCGATTGGATCAGCCACAACCGAATCGTCGTTCGTTCCGCTTGTAACAGCCAGTCGCAGCAGTGGTTCGAGCATGCCGCTCGTGCGCAGCGCCCCGAGCGGAATACTCGCGAGTCGGCGCCGGAGGTCGGCATCGGTCGCGCGGTCCGACGTCGACTCGTCGGTATAGCCGAGCCTTTCCAGCAACCAATCGGACAGCTTTGTCACAGTCGGGTAATCGAAGACCACCGCCACACCGGCGTTGAGGCCCGTCGCCGACCTGAGCTTGTTGCGCATTTCGATGGCAGCGAGTGAATCGAATCCGAGTTCACTGAAGGCGATGTCAGGTTCGATCTCCGATGCCGACCCGTGGCCGAGGATCTCAGCGACAATCCGGCGCAGCAGTTCGACTACGTACTCACGGCGTCGATCGCCCGGTAGCGCAGCAAGTTTCGCGAGGTTCGCCGCAGACTCGTCACCGGCTTCCGCCCGACTCCGTGCGCCGCTCGGCACGAGACCACGCAGCAGCGCAGGCAACTCCCCTCCTGCAGTGCGTAAGGCGGTGCGATCGATGTGAGCGGGCAGCACGATCGCGTCGGGTCCCGAGATCGCGCTGTCGAACAGCCGCATTGCAGTGGCGGGGTCCAACGGCATGATGCCACTGCGCCGAATTCGCTGCATCTGCAAGTCGGTGACTTCCAGGCCCATTCGCGCACCATCCCACGGACCCCAGGCCAATGACGTTGCCGCGAGTCCGAGTCCGCGTCGATACGCGGCGAGCGCATCGAGGTACACGTTTGCCGCCGCGTACCCGCCCTGGCCGATCGGCAGAACCATTCCGCCGACCGAGGAATACAGGGCGAACAGTCCGAGCTTGCAATCCATCGTCAGTTCGTGCAGATTCCAGGCGCCGTCGACCTTCGCAGCGAAGACGTTGTCGAGTCGTTCGTCGGTAAGCGACGCGATGACACCGTCGTCCAGAATGCCGGCCGTGTGCACCACACCCGTGAGTTGACCGGTCTCGGAGATGTCGTTCAGCAAGCGGCGCAATGCCTCTCGATCGGCGATGTCGCACGCAACGACGTCGACGCGCGCGCCGAGTTCGACTAGACGTGCACGGACGTCGGCAGCACCCGGAGCGTCCGGACCGCGCCTGCTCGCAAGTACAAGACGGCGCGCGCCGTGTTCACGTACGAGGTGTGCTGCGACATGCGCGCCGAGCACACCCGTGCCACCCGTGACCAATATCGTTCCAGCGGAACAGTTCGGATCGAGGACATCCGTCCTGCGCGCCTGCTCGACCGGCGCGAGTCGTGGCACGAGATACTGGCCGTTGCGGACGGCGAACTCCGGCTCTGCGGTCCCGACAAGTACACCGATCTCGAGGGCAGCGGTCGCGTCGACGTCGACGAGGATGATCCGTCCCGGTTGCTCTGCTTGCGCGGCTCGCACGAGTCCCCAAATCGGCGCTACAGCGAGATCGGATACATCGCTCCCCGGCAGTGCCACCGCACCGCTGGTGACAACAACCAGGTGGCTGTCAGCGAACCGTTCGTCACCCAAAAATGCCTGCAAGACAACGAGTATGCGGCTCGTGCTCGCTCGAGCCGCCGTTGGGGAACCGACACCGGAGTGTATGCACCGAGCGACGATGACCGGCGCCACCTCTCCGCCCGCAGCGATGTCCTCCCACGTGGTCGAGACGACGGCGACAGCGGCAGGCGGTTCGATCGGCTGCCAGTCGATGCGGAACAGCAAATCATGTTCCGGTGCAGCAATATTCAGCTGCTCCAACGCGACCGGCCTCGCGACGATCCGCTGCGCGGAGAACACGGGGCGACCGGTTCGGTCGCTGACCACTACGGATACAGCGTCGGGGCCGGACGGCGTGATGCGGACCCTGACGGCAGTCGCGCCAGTTGCGTGCAGTTCGACGTCCTGCCAGGCGAAAGGTAGTGCGGCGGTGTCCCTCCGCGAGGCAACCAAACCCGCGTGCAGGATTGCGTCGAGCAGGGCGGGGTGTATGCCGAAGCCGTCGGTGTCGACACCGGACGGCACCACGACGTCGGCGAGTACGGCTCCATCAGCCTGCCAGAGTTGCTGCACCCCACGGAAAGCGTTGCCGTACCCGTAGCCGTGATCGGCCAGGTTCTCGTAGCCCTTCGACACGTCGAGCGAGGTCGCGCCAACGGGAGGCCAGACCGACCGATCGTCCGCGGGCACCGACGTTGCTTCGGCCAGCGTTCCCTCCGCGTGCAGTGTCCATTCGTGTGCGCGGTCGCCCCGCGAATACACCGCAACAGCGTGCCCGTCACCCTGATCCGACTCGGCGACCACCTGGATCGCAACTCCGCCGGTTTCAGGCAGCGGCAGTGCTGCGCGAATCGTCATCTCCCGCAGAGCAGTAGCGCCGACCTCGTCGCCGGCGCGCAGTAGAAGTTCGACGAAAGCCGCGCCTGGAAGCAAAGCGTGGCCGAAGATTCGGTGGTCGGACAGCCAGGGGTGCGATTGCAGCGACAACCGGCCCGTCATGATCACACCACCCGACGTTGGCGACTCGACCATGGCTGCGACGAGCGGGTGGCCGGTCGACCCGAGACCGACGTCCGCGACGGCACCGCCTACCTTGGTAAGCCAGAAACGTTGCCGCTGAAATGGATACAGCGGTAGATCAACCTGACGTGCGCCCGTTCCCGCAAAATATCGAGACCAGTCGACAACACCGCCCGCCGCATGGAAACGTCCGAGCCCGGTGAGGAGGGCGTCGACTTCGTCACCGTCGCCACGCAGCAGCGGCACCGCAACGGTCGCGCTGTCGTCGTCTGCCGAGAGCATCGTTGCCAGTGCGGTACCTGGACCCACTTCGACGAATCGCGTTGCGCCGTCAGCGATTGCGGCAGCGGCGCCGGCGGCGAACAACACAGGTCTGCGAATGTGATCTCGCCAGTATCGTGGCGTCCCGAAATCGTCGGCGGCGAGATCGCCCGAGAGATTCGAGACAACAGGGATCCGCTGTGGCAAGACCTCTGTCTCCGCGATCGCCGCCATGAAGTCGTCGAGGATCGGATCCATCGACGCGGAGTGGAACGCGTGCGAGACGGACAACGTGGTCGACTTCCGTCCTCGCCGACCTACCTCCGCGGCGATCTCTGCCAACATCTCCGATGTCCCGGAGAGCACAACTGCATTCGGGCCGTTCACCGCAGCGATCTCGACGCCGGACGGCAAGAGCGGAGTCAGGTCGGCGACGGAACCGGCCACCGCCAACATTCCGCCACCGGACGGGAGAGCCTGCATCGAACGAGCACGCGCTGCCACAACCAGCGCAGCGTTGTCGAGCGACAGCACCCCGGCTACGTGGGCGGCGGTGATTTCGCCGACCGAATGACCGAACACGAGATCGGGACCGGCGCCCCACGACTCGAGCAACCTGGTGAGCGCAACCTCGACGACGAACAAGCCGGTCTGGGCGACCGACGTCTGTGCCAATGCCGGTGCGTCGTCGCCCCAGACCACCGACCGCAACGACGTACCCGTGTGCGCCTCGACGGCGGCAAGGGCTTCGTCGAAAGCCGTGCGAAACACCGGGAACGTCGCGTGCAGGCGCTGCCCCATCCCGAGGCGCTGGGATCCCTGACCCGGGTACGCGAACACCGTCTTGCCTGCGAGCGCCTGCCCAATGGCCGAATCCGACAGCGCAGCAAGCAGTTCGTCGCGGTCGGAACCGAATACGACTGTGCGGTGCTGCATGCGGGCACGGGCCGCGAGGGAAACACCGATATCCGCTACCGAGGCTTCCCGCGTCGTCGATGCCCAATCTCGCGTTCGAGAAACCTGCGCGAGAACGGCTTCCGGGGTCTTCCCTGAGAACACCCAGGGCACTGGCGCCGCCGTCGGGGCCTGCTGCGGGGTCTGCTTCTCGGTCGGCACCTGGGCAGGCGGCTCTTCGAGGATGATGTGTGCGTTCGTTCCGCTGATCCCGAACGACGAGATACCGGCTCGTCGTGGGCGCCCGGCAGTGTTCCACGGCTGCGCCTCGGTGAGCAGTCGGACAGCCTCCGCAGGCCAGTCGACATGTGGGCTCGGAGCATCGACATGCAAGGTTGCGGGCATAACTCCGTGGCGCATCGCCATGGCCATCTTGATCACGCCGGTTACACCGGCCGCGGCTTGCGTATGACCGATGTTCGACTTGATCGAGCCAAGCCAGATGGGTCGCGAGCGGTCGCTGCCGTAGGTGGCGACGATTGCTCCGGCCTCGATCGGATCGCCGAGTGTGGTTCCTGTGCCGTGGCCCTCGATGATGTCCACATCGTCCGTGCCGAGCCCCGCGTTTGCCAGTGCCGCACGGATGACTCGCTCCTGCGCGGGACCGTTCGGCGCCGTCAGGCCGTTGCTTGTGCCGTCCTGATTGACCGCTGAACCACGCATCACCGCCAGTATTCGCCGACCATTCCGCTTGGCCGCCGAAAGCCGTTCCAGCACAACCATGGCCGCACCTTCGGCCCACCCGACACCGTCTGCCGCTGCGGCAAAGGACTTGCATCGCCCGTCGGGAGAGAGTCCGCGCTGCCGCGACATCTCGACGAAGACACTCGGCGTCGCCATGACCGACACACCGCCGACGAGTGCAAGACCGCATTCGCCCGCACGCAACGCCGCCGCTGCCTGATGCATCGCAACCAACGAGGACGAACACGCTGTGTCGAGAGTGACCGCAGGCCCCGTCAGGCCGAACGAGTACGCGATCCGCCCGGACACAACCGAGCCCAACTGGTTCGTGTGCCCGTAGTCGTGGTACATCACGCCTGTGAATACGCCGGTATCGCTGCCGCGCAACGAGACCGGGTCGATCCGGGCATCTTCGAGCGCTTCCCACGACGTCTCGAGCAGCAGCCGTTGCTGTGGATCGGTGGCAAGCGCGTCGCGTGGACTGATCCCGAAGAATGCGGCGTCGAAATCGCCTGCGTCGTAGAGGAATCCGCCGTTGCGGACGTACGATCGTCCAGCTCTGCCAGGCTCGGGATCGTAAAGGTCGGCGCTCCAACCCCGATCCGTCGGGAAACCTCCGATGGCGTCGCGCCCGTCTGCGACCATGTCCCACAACTGATCGCGCGACGCCACACCACCGGGCAACCTGCACGAAGCGCCGACGATCGCGATGGGTTCGGTGCGCGCAGTCGCCAATTGTTTGTTCTTCGTGCGCAGTTCGTCGATCTCCAGCACCGATCGCCGGAGGGCTTCGACAAGCCTGTTGTCCGAGTTGCTCATGACGACCGATCCCGCTCATCGGGGTCGCCGAGTACCAGACGGATCAGGCTTTCCTCGTCCATGTCCCGGATCTCTTCTGCCCGACTACCATTCGACGAATCAGGTGCATCGGGTGCATCGCCACCGTCGGCAAGCGCCAGGATCGCGTCGAGCAGACCCGCTCTGCGCAGTCGTTCGGGTGGGATCGTCGCAAGCAGTGCACGGATCCGGCCGTCGTCGGGCGCTGTCAAATCGGCTTCCGGGTCGGCGAGCCGAGCTGCGATGTAGTTTGCGATCGCGGTCGGTGTCGGATAGTCGAATACAGCGGTTGCCGGCAGATTTACACCCGTCGCGGACTTGAGCCGGTTGCGAAACTCGACGGCCGCGAGGGAGTCGAATCCTATTTCCTGGAAGGGCCTGTCCGGCTCGATGGCTGCCGCGCCTGTGTGTCCGAGGACGGCCGCGGCATGCTTGCGAATCAACTCGACGACTACTGCGTGCCGTTTGCCCGGTGCGAGCGCAGCCAGATCGACTACGACCGCAGACGAGCCGGACACCGCCCCACGGCGACGGCTCGGCGCGACCGCATCGAAGATCGGGGGCAGTACAGAGGCGGGATCCACCGAACCGAGTTCCAACCGAACCGGAATCAGCACTGCGTGCGGCGATCCGAGCGCATCGTCCAACGCCGACAGCGCGGCCGCCGGCGCGATAGTGCGAATACCGCTGCGGGCAGCACGGTTACGGGTGACCTCGTCCGCCCTGCCTGCCATGCCATCCGGTCCAGCCCATGGCCCGTAAGCCAGGGCCACGGCAGCCTGTCCGCGGGCCCGACGGTAGGACGCGAGACCGTCGAGATACGCGTTGGCTGCGGCATAGTTGCCCTGACCAGCAGAGCCGAGCACACCCGCGACCGACGAGACAAGCACAAAGAACGAAAGGTCAAGGCCCTCGGTTGCCTCGTGCAGGTGCCACGCACCCGAGACCTTCGGAGCGGCAACAGTGGACAGTCGCTCAGCGGTCAGCGAGGCGATGACACCGTCGTCCAGCACGCCCGCCGCATGGACTACGCCGACCAGCGGACGCTCGGCGACGATCCCGGCTACCAAGCGCTGCAGCGCGGTGCGATCGGCAACGTCACATTGCTCGGTCTGTACACGCGCGCCTGCCGACCGTAGTTCCTCCGCGATTACACCCGCGTCGCCACGCCGGCTCGCCAGCACGACGTCGCGCACTCCATGAACATCGACGAGGTGTCGGGCGAGCGCAGCACCGACGACGCCGGTCCCGCCGGTCACGAGTACTGCCCCAGCGGCGATGGGAGTCGTCGGTACAGCGCGAACCGACCTGACCAAGCGAGCCGCCCGAATTTCGTTGTCCCGTAACAGCAGCTGCGGTTCTCCGGACGCCGACACACGTTCGATGAGCGGCCCGCCGATCTCGGTGTGAGCGTCGACGTCGAGGAGTACGAACCGATCCGGCTCCTCCGCCTGCGCGGAGCGGAGCAGTCCCCACACGGCGGAGCCTGCCAGGTCGGTGACGTCACCGTCTTCCTTCCCGACTGCACCCGAGGTCACAACCAGAAGGCGCGCGTCGGTGAACCGCGGATCACTGATCCACTCTTGCACCGCCGTCAAGGTGTTCAAGCATGCTGTTCCTACATCGTGCGGGTTCGCCTGCGCCAGAACAACTCTCCTGCAATCGACGACGACGACACCCGGCACTTGCGATTCACCGGCCGCAACGTCGCGCCACCACGCCCAGTCCACCGGAGGTGTCGCAGACTCGGAAACCGGCACCCAGTCGACGACGTAGGACGTTCGGTCGTGCTGCGCGATCGCATCGGTCGATACCGCGCGCATGGTCATCGACCGCACCGACAACACGGGTAGTCCTGCGGCGTCGGCGATGTCGATCGTTGTGCCGTTGGTGCCGGTTGTTGCGATGCGCGCGCGAACAGCACCGGGGCAGGGTGCGTGGATCGCGATACCCTCCCAGGCGAACGGCACCATGGTCTCGAGGTCGTCTGCACCGCGACCAACTGCTTGCGCGTGCAGTACCGAATCGAGCAGCCGGGGATCGAACGCGAATGCGCTTGTGGTGACCTCGTTCTCGTCGACAACGGCCTCCACCAGCAGCGCGTCGCGGTGTTGCCACACCCGCCGCAACGCGCGGAACGTCGGACCGTATTCGAGCCCGGCGGCGCCGAGTCGGTGGTACAGGTCGTCGATCGCGAGCTCGACCGCGTCGGCGGGTGGCCACACCGCAACGGTGTCGACCGTGTCACTCGGTCGATGCTCTGCGACAACGCTTTCGGCAAGAACACCTTCGGCGTGACAGGTCCAACCGTCGTGCACATCGTCGCGTTTCGAGTAGATCGCGAACGTCCGATCGATGTCCTCCTCGTCGCCACGCACCGCCACCTGCACCGCCACACCTCCGGTGGCCGGAATCACCAGCGGGGCTCGCAGTGTCAACTCCTGTACGACCGGACGGCCACACGAAGTGCCGACCGCCAGCGCAAGGTCGACGAATCCCGTTGCCGGAAAGACGATGTGCCCGTGGACCAGATGATCGGACAGCCACGGCTGATCGGCCGACGACAACCAGCCGCTCACCCGCACTCCACCCGAATCCGGTTCGTCGAGCCCCGCACGCAGGACCGGATGAGACCATCCGACCAATCCCGAACCCGACACGTCACGACGCGCGGACGAGAGCCAATAGTGTTGCCGTTGAAAGGCATAGGTCGGCAGGTCGACCCGGTGCCCACCCGCGCCGGCAAACACCTGTGCCCAGTCCACGTCGGCTCCCGACGTGAACAACTGCCCGACCCCGGTCAGCAGCGACCGCACTTCAGGCTGCTCCCGTCGCATCGATGCCACAGTCACCACATCGGCGCCGACAGTCGCCGCGACCATTGCCGACGCCGAACGTCCCGGTCCGACCTCGACGAACCGCGTGCCCCCCGAAGCAACCGCTGCCGCGACGCCGTCCGCAAATCGCACGGTCTCACGCACATGGCGCACCCAGTACTTCGGATCGGTGAACAAATCGGATTCGAGCTGTCCGGTCACATTCGACACCAGAGGAATTCGTGGTGGACGTAACGTCAACTTCTCCACCAGGGCACCGAAGGAGGCCAGCATCGGCACCATCGACTCGGAGTGAAACGCATGCGATACCGCAAGACGCCGCGTCCGCCGATCCGCCGAGCGGCGCTCGAACTCCGCGATGCCGAGCTCCGGACCCGACAGCACTACCGAACCCGGTGCGTTCACCGCCGCAACCGATACACCGATCGGGAGTACCCCGACTTCGTCCTCGCCAACCTCGACCGCCACCATCGCACCACCCGGCGGTAGTGCAGCCATCAACTCTCCGCGCGCAGTCACCAGTCGCACGGCATCGTCGACCGACAACACGCCTGCAACGTGTGCAGCGGTGATTTCGCCGATCGAATGCCCGATCAGCAGATCCGGTACGACGCCCCACGATTCGAGCAGTCGAGCCAAGGCGACCTCGACGGCGAACAGTCCGCGCTGGGTGTGCTCCGTTTGATCGAGATCGGTCTCCGGATCGAACAACCACGCCGGGTCGCAGATCTCGCGTACCGCGTTCGCGAATACACCGAACGTGTCGAACAGTTGCTTGCCCATACCTGCCCACTGCGCACCCTGGCCCGGAAAGACGAACACCGTCTCACCCGAAACACCCCGCACGCCAACCAGTTCAGCCAACCCTGCCATCGACTCTTCCCGATCGGCACCCACCGCCACCGCCCGATACTCGAGGCGTGCCCGAGCCGCGAGCGATACGCCAACGTCCAACGTCGACGTATGCGGACGACGAGTCAGCCAGCTCCGCAGGCGTTCCGACTGTGCAGCAACGGCTTCCGCCGACCGACCGGACACAACCCACGGCACGACAGGAAGTGCTACCTCGGCAGCCACAGTTGCCGCAGCCGGCGGTGCTTGCTCGACGATCACATGTGCATTGGTCCCACTGATCCCGAAAGACGACACGCCTGCCCGACGAACTCTACCGTCCGGCGACTCCCAGGTCCGCGCCTCGGTCAGCAACCGGACCTCACCTGCGGCCCAATCCACATGCGACGAAGGCGAATCCACATGCAACGTCGCGGGCATCTCAGCGTGCCGCATCGCCTCGATCACCTTGATCACGCCGGCAACACCCGCGGCCGCCTGGGTGTGGGCCATGTTCGACTTCACCGAACCCAACCAGAGGGGACCGGCTCCGTCCCGGTCACGTCCGTAGGTGGCGAGCAACGCCTGTGCCTCGATCGGATCGCCGAGCGGTGTGCCGGTGCCGTGCGCTTCGACCAGGTCGACGTCCTGCGTCCGCAACCCCGCACTGGCCAATGCCGAGCGAATGACCCGCTCCTGCGACGGACCGTTCGGCGCGGTCAGACCGTTACTGGCACCATCCTGATTCACTGCTGAGCCACGGATTACCCCGAGCACCCGGTGGCCGTTCGACTGCGCATCCGCCAGCCGTTCGAGCACAAGTATTCCTGCACCCTCACCCCACGCCACACCATCAGCGCTGTCGGAGAACGACTTACACCGACCGTCCGGCGCCAGCCCACGCTGCCGACTGAACTCCGTGAACATCGTCGGGATCGTCAGCACAGTGACCCCACCTGCCAGCGCGAGGCCGCATTCAGCGGATCGCAATGCAGCGCAGGCCTGATGGATCGCGACAAGCGAGGACGAGCACGCGGTGTCCACCGACACGGCTTGGCCGACCAATCCAAGGGAATAGGCAATACGACCGGACACGACACTCGCGAGCATGCCACTGACGCGATAGCCGTCGACAGTGTCGTCCTGGTTGTCGACACCGTAGACACATCCACCGACGCCCGCGAATACTCCGGTATCGCTGCCCCGCAACGACACCGGATCGATGCCCGCGTCTTCCAGCGCCTCCCATGCCACTTCCAGCAGAACCCGCTGCTGTGGATCCATCGCCGTCGCCTCACGCGGACCTATTCCGAAGAACGCAGCATCGAAATCGGCGGCGCCGTATAGGAATCCGCCGGTTCGCACGTAGGACCTACCGGGCGCGTCCGGATCGGGATCGTAGAGCGCATCGTCCCAGCCACGATCGGACGGAAAGTCGCTGACAACGTCGCGACCTGTGGAAACCAAGTCCCACAACTCGTTCCGCGACGACACGCCGCCTGGAAAACGACAGCCGACTCCGACGACGGCGACCGGTCCGTTCAGCGACTCGAACCGCGTGAGACGCTTCCGTGCGCCTTGGAGTTCGAGGGTCAAGCGTTTGAGGTAGTCGAGTGTCTTCTCGTCGCGGTGCACTATTTCAGCTCCTCGTCGATGAGGTCGAACATCTCGTCGAGGTCGGCCTGGGCGATCGAATCGGCTGTAACCGCAGGGACTCCACTCTCGCGCACAACGCCGCCGTCCAGTTCGGTCAGTGCGCGCAGCAGCTTCGTCGAGATCGCTTTGCGTACGTCGGCATCGGCGGGGCTCTGATTCACCATGGCCAATGCGCGATCGAGCATCGTCAGAACGTCCAGCTCACCCTCCGCGGCGGAGGGACCGAGCCGCTGCAGCAGATAGGCGGCGATGGCTGCCGGTGTGGGGTGGTCGAAAACGGTCGTCGCCGGAAGTTGTAGACCTGTGACTGCTTTGAGTCGGTTGCGTAGTTCGACCGAGGTCAGTGAGTCGAAGCCGAGATCGTGAAAGTTCGCTTCCGGGTCGACCTGCTCAGGCTTGCGGTGACCGAGCACAGTGGCGATCTGGGACCGGACTGTCTCCAACAGTCGTTTCGCTTGCTGCTCGGCGGTCAAGCCGTCCAGTTGCAGAGCAGCGTCGGCGGGTCGCCCGTTCGCTGCCTCGGGGCGACCACCGACGATTTCGCGCAAGATCGGCGGTACGGGCGACTCCCGCGCTGCTGAACGGAGACCCGCGATATCGAAGCGCGCCGCGACCACGGCGGGGGCAACGTGTGCAACGGCGGCATCGAAGAGGCCCAACCCGGCCTCGGTCGCCAATGGATACATTCCACCCCGCGCCATCCGAGTCGTATCGGAGCTGTCGAGCGTTCCGCCCATGCCGACCTCGGCCGACCACAGACCCCAGTCGATCGAGACGGCCGTTAGGCCCATCGATCGCCGATGCTCGGCCAAATCGTCCAGAAACGCATTCGCCGCAGCGTAATTGGCTTGCCCCGGCGCCCCGAAGACACCCGCGACCGAGGAGAACAGCACGAACCACGCAAGTGCACGATCGGCGGTCGACTCGTGCAGGTACCACGCTGCATCGGCTTTCGGTGCCAACGCGGTTCGCATCCGCTGCGGTGTCAACGCCGCGACAGTCCCATCGTCCAGTACACCGGCAGCATGGATCACCGCGGTCAGCGGATGCTGCTCGGATATTCCGGCGACGAGTGCCGCACATTCCGCGCGATCGGATACGTCACAAGCGACCAACTCGACGCTAGCGCCCAGTTCGTCGAGCTCCTCGTACAGTCGATCCGCACCTGGTGCCGCAGGACCACTTCGACTCGCCAACACCAGGTGTCGCACGCCGTGCTCGATCACGAGATGTCGCGCCAGTTCGGAGCCGAGTCCACCCGTCCCGCCGGTGATCAGAACCGTGCCGTTCGGATTCAGCTGCTGCGGCACGGTGAGCACGATCTTGCCGACATGGCGCGCCTGGCCGAAGTAGCGGAAAGCGTCGGGTGCTTGCCGGACATCCCATCCCGACACCGGAAGGGGCGCCAACTTTCCAGCGTCGAACAGAGCAGTCAGGTCACTGAGCATCGCGCCGATCCGGTCCCGATCCACGTCGGCGAGATCGATTGCGCGATAACGCACGCCGCCGTGGCTGCTCCCGATCTCAGTCGAGTCGCGGATATCGGTCTTGCCCATCTCGACGAACCAACCGCCGCGCGGCAGCAACCGCAGACCCGCATCGACAAAGTCGCCCGCCAGCGAATCGAGCACCACGTCCATTCCCGCACCGTCGGTCGCGGCGAGGAACTGCTCCTCGAACTCGAGTGTGCGTGAATCGGCGATGCGGTCAGCGGCAATGCCCAAACCTTCTACGGTGGACCACTTTCCGCGACTTGCCGTGGCATAGACCTCCAGGCCCCACAGCCGCGCCAACGCAACCGCTGCCATGCCGACCCCGCCTGCTGCGGCATGCACGAGCAATCGTTGCCCAGCGGTGACTCCCGCGGTATCCGCCAACGCGAACAATGCAGTGAGGTATACCGTCGGCACACCAGCCGCCTGCGCGAAGGACCAGCCCGCCGGTAGGCGCGTGAGCAGGCGGTGATCGGTCACCACAGCCGAACCACCCTCGGGCGCAAGGCCCATCACCGAGTCACCGACGGCAAGGTCGGTCACACCCGGACCCGTCGCCGTCACGACGCCCGAGATGTCGGAAACCACCGTCACCCGGTCGGGCGCAACGACGCCCAAACACACCATCACATCCTTGAAGTTCACACCCATCGCCCGGACGTCGACCCTGACCATCCCAGGCTCGAGGTCGCTGATCTCGGCTGAAATGGGCACGATCCCAACACCGTCCAGCATGCCGCGGTTGACAACCTCCAGCCGCCAACCACTCTCGGGCAGGTCGGCAGCGGTGTCCGCGGTGACGAGTCGAGGCACCGAGAGGACATCGTTTCGCACGGCAATTTCTGGCTCGCCCAATGTCGGCAGCCCGGCGTAGGTCACCTCCTGATGGTCGCCGTCCCTGACCACCAACGTGATTCGACCAGGGTCCTCGGCCTGAGCCGATCGCACCAGACCCCGCACAGCACCGCCGACGACGCCGCGCTCTACCACCACGACCAGATGCGAACCGCTGAGGGGCTCGCTTGCCATGAACCCCTGGAGCAGCGTCAGCACCAGCTCCGTTACCGCAGATACTCTCGCCGGTAGGCCGCGATGATCCTCCGCTGCAGCACAATCGACAACCAGAACATCGGGAACAGCAGCGGCACCGTCGAGCGCATCGGCCCATTGGGTCACACGAGTCGTCAGGACGGTGCCGACTTCGCCGTCGTGGCGCCAGTCGCCCAGTTCGGACCAGCGCACCTGGTGCAAGACCGGCGTTTCTCGGAAACCGCTGTCGGCCAATTGATCCGCAGTCAGAGCGCGCGCGATCATTCGCCGAACCGAGACCACAACACGCCCGGCATCGTCGAAGGCAACCAACCCACCCGCCAACCCGCCCTCGTTGTCGCCCGACATCGTCGTCCGAACACGCAGGCGGTGGGCGCCCGACGCGGACAACACCGCGCCCTCCCATACGTACGGCACCACCAAGCCTGCGCCGTCGCCGTCGGCGCCGAGCAATCCGACGTGCAACACCGCGTCGAGCAACGCTGGATGAATACCGAATCCCGCACTGTCGACCGAGTCCGGCAAGGCCACCTCGGCGAACAAGTCCTCGCCTGCCCGCCATAGTCGTTGTACGCCAACGAACGACGAGCCGTACCCGTAGCCCAGGTCGGCCAACTTCTCGTACCGATCGGCCACAGCTATCTCGACAGCATCTTCGGGCGGCCACACAGCCGACCCCACGCCGCTTTCCGACACAGACGCTCGCTCGATGGCACCATCGGCGTGCAGCACCCAATCGGTAGCGCCTTGCGTGCCGTAGTCGACTCGCGAGTAGATCGCAACCGACCGAACTCCCGAATCGGCATCCGCGCCGACCACGACCTGGACTGCGACGCCGCCGGAGTCCGGTACGAGCAGCGGCGCATGCAACGTCAGCTCACGCAGTACTGGACAACCGATCTCGTCGCCAGCGTGCAAAGCGAACTCGACGAAACCTGTGGCGGGGAACAGCATCCGTCCGAGAATGCGGTGATCGGCTAGCCATGGCTGCGCTGCCGACGAGAGGCGTCCCGTGTACACGGTGTCACCACCAGGTACCCGAACAACTGCCCGCAGCACGGCATGATCGACCTGATCCAAGCCCAAGCTGCCCACGTCCCTGACAATTTCCCCGGACGGCAGCCAATAGTGTTGGCGCTGGAACGCATACGTCGGTAGATCGGCGCGCTGTCCACCCGCGCCGGCGAACACTCTCGGCCAGTCGACATCGGCTCCGGCAGTGCACAACCGACCGACACCGGTCAGCAACGACCGCACCTCGGGCTGTTCCCGCCGGATCAGCGCCACAGTCACTGCGTCTGGATCCGCGGTCTCGGCAATCATCGCCGACGACGAACTTCCCGGACCCAATTCGACGAAGCGAACTCCACCTGCAGCGACCGCTGCGTCGACCCCATCGGCGAAACGTACTGTCTCGCGAACGTGCCTCACCCAGTACTCGACCGTGCCGTAGCCGGGACCCGCAAGCGCCCCTGTCACATTCGACACCAAGGGAATACGTGGTGCACTCGGCTCGATGCCGGCAATCTCCGCGGCGAAATCGGCAAGCATGGGTGCCATCGACATCGAGTGGAAAGAGTGCGACACCCGAAGCCTGCGGAAACTACGGTCCGCCCACCGTTTCTCGCACTCCGCTATTCCTGCCTCCGGCCCCGAGACCACAACCGAGCCTGGCGAATTCACCGCAGCGATCGAGACACCGTCCGGCAGTTCGCCGCTCTCGTCGACCGTGCCGGCGATCGACGCCATTGCGCCCCCGGCCGGCAGCGCCGCCATCAATCGGGCACGGACGCCGACCACCCGTGCGGCGTCGGCCAGTGACAACACGCCCGCGACGTGAGCGGCGACGATCTCACCTACCGAGTGCCCGATGGCAACGTCGGGCACCACGCCCCAGGACTCCAGCAGGCGGCTCAACCCCACACCTACCGCGAACAGTCCGCACTGCGCGACTATCGTCGCAGCAACTGCCTTCTCATCGTTGTCCCACAGCACGTTCCGCACATCGACAGCGCCGACGAAAGGCTCGGCCGCCGCCAACGCCTCGTCGAACCCGGCCGAGAACACCGGAAACGTCTCCGCGAGTTGTCGTCCCATACCGGCCCACTGCGAGCCCTGGCCGGGGAAGACGAAGACGGTCTCACCGGACACACCACGCATCCCGATCGGATCGGCCAGACCAGCCAACAACTCCTCCCGATCGGCACCGATTGCGATCGCGCGGTGTTCGAAGCTCGTCCGGCGGGCCAGCGAGACACCGACGTCCAACGGTGTCGCGGTCGGATGCGCTGCGGTCCAGTCGCGCAGTCGATCGATCTGTGCCGCAACCGCTTCCGCAGTGCGACCGGACACAACCCAAGGAACGACGGGAAGCACGGACGTCGCTGCCGCCACGGCGTCCTGCGCCGGCGCTTCCTCGACAATCACATGCGCATTCGTTCCACTGATCCCGAACGACGACACCCCTGCCCGCCGTGGTCTACCCGCCTTCGATTCCCATGCTCTCGACTCCGTCAGCAACCGAACGTCGCCGGACGTCCAATTCACATGCGACGACGGCTCATTCACATGCAAGGTTGCCGGCATCACGCCGCGACGCATCGCCTCGACGACCTTGATAACCCCTGCGACACCGGCCGCTGCCTGGGTATGGGCCATATTCGACTTCACCGAACCCAGCCACACCGGACCGACGCGATCGCGGCCGTAGGTTGCGAGCAACGCCTGCGCCTCGATCGGATCGCCCAGTCGAGTCCCCGTCCCATGGGCTTCGATCACATCCACATCCGCCGCCGACAGCCCGGCATGTGCCAACGCCGACCTGATCACCCGTTCCTGCGACGGTCCGTTCGGCGCCGTCAGTCCGTTGCTCGCCCCGTCCTGATTGACCGCAGAACCACGGATCACACCGAGAATTCGATGACCCTTCGCCTGAGCGTCGGAAATACGCTCCAGCACAAGCAGACCCGCGCCCTCACCCCACGCGACCCCATCGGCACTGTCCGAGAACGACTTACATCGCCCATCGGCAGAAAGCGCGCCCTGCCTGCTGAACTCGACGAACATCGGTTCGGCCATGGCCATCACCGTGACGCCACCGGCCAACGCCAGGTCGCAGTCGCCGGAACGAAGTGCCTGACCCGCTTGATGCAGTGCGACAAGCGATGACGAGCACGCAGTGTCCACCGATACTGCCGGGCCGACGAGCCCGAGCGCGTAGGCGACCCGACCGGACACAACACTCGCCGTTGCCCCGACTGTCAAATATCCTTCGACCTCGTCACGGCGTTCGCTCTGCAGCGCTGCGAAACCGTAGTCGTGCTGCATCACGCCTGCGAACACCCCGGTTGCGCTGCCTCGCAACGACACCGGATCGATGCCTGCGTCCTCGAGCGCCTCCCATGCCACTTCGAGCAGCACCCGCTGCTGCGGGTCCATTGCGGCCGCCTCGCGTGGACTGATGCCGAAGAACGCGGCATCGAACTCGGCCGCACCGTAGAGAAACCCGCCGGTCCGCGTGTACGACTTGCCGCGTGCCTCCGGATCGGCGTCGTAAAGCCCCTCGTCCCAGCCACGATCGAGCGGGAACTCACCCACTACGTCACGGCCCTCGGACACCATGTCCCACAACTCGTTCCGCGACGTCACGCCGCCGGGAAAGCGACATCCGACACCGACGATGGCGATCGGCTCACGGGCAGCGTCGAGCAGCTCCCGCTCCCGCTGGCGAGACTTCCTCAGCTCGGCTGTAACCCAGCGGAGGTTGTCGAGGAGTTCCTTGTCGTCGGCCATTACAGGTAGCTCCCCTTCCTCGTCCTGGTCCTCGCTGGCACGATCATGACTTTCCGAATTCGCGTTGGATCATGTCGAGCAGTTCATCGGCACTCGCCGACTCCAGATCGCCGCTGTCGACCGGTGTCTGCTCGCGCCGCGCGCCGATGTCTCGGACGGTCCGGACAAGCGCCTCCAACCGATCCGAGACCTGTGTCAGCACGGCCCCTCCCGGCTCCAGCTGAGTGAGCGCGCGCTCGAGCCGATCCAGCTCACCGAGGACACCGTCGGCGGCATCACCAAGAACCTGCTGCTGCAGGTATGTTGCAATCGCGAGCGGGGTCGGATGATCGAATACCGTTGTCGCCGAGAGCTGCAGTCCGGTAACAGTATTGAGTCGGTTGCGGAGCTCCACCGCGGTGAGCGAGTCGAAGCCGAGGTCGCGGAAGTTCGCTTCCGGATCTACCTGCTCGCCCCGACGGTGTCCGAGTACGATCGCGATCTGCGCGCGGACCGTATCCAGCAACCGCTTGGCCTGCTGCTCCGCGGACAACCCGCCGAGATCCAGTGCCGCAGTTGCGATCGGCGCAGGATCGACTGTACGTCGGCCGCCGACGAGGTCGTGGAGGATCGGCGGCCTGTGCGCCGCCGCACGGAGCGCGGCCAGATCGAAGTCGGCAGCGATCACAACGGCTCCGGGCTGAGCTACCGCGTCGTCGAACAACCTGACCCCGACGTCGGTTACCAAGGGGCGCAGGCCGCCCCGACCGATTCGCGCGGTGTTCGCTGTGCCGAGTGTCGCTCCCATGCCCGCGTCGGCTGCCCACAGACCCCAGTCGATCGCCACAGCCGGCAAGCCGAGCGCCCGTCGATGCACCGCAAGCTCGTCGAGAAAGCCGTTGGCCGCTGC
The DNA here is from genome assembly GCF_016482825.1 of Antrihabitans stalagmiti. Taxonomy (GTDB): domain Bacteria; phylum Actinomycetota; class Actinomycetes; order Mycobacteriales; family Mycobacteriaceae; genus Antrihabitans; species Antrihabitans stalagmiti. The sequence goes on from NZ_JAEMNV010000002.1 coordinate 299,381, forward strand.
ATAGTTCGCCTGCCCGGGAGATCCGAAAACACCTGCAACAGAGGAGAACATGACGAACCACGCGAGGTCGTGATCGCGCGTCAGTTCGTGCAGGTGCCATGCAGCATCGACCTTCGGTGCCAGTACGGCACGCAGTCGCTTCGGGTTCAGCGCGGCGAGAACGCCATCGTCAAGCACGCCCGCCGTATGGACGATGCCGGTGAGCGGGTGTTCCTTCGGCAGTTGCTCGACAAGGTCACGGCATGCAGCACGGTCGGCAACATCACATTCCGCGATCCGTACCTGTGCACCGAGGTCGGTGAGCGAGGCGAGCAACAGCTCGGCGCCAGGCGCCGAAAGTCCACGCCGACTTGCCAGGACAAGATGCCGAACGCCGTGCTCGACGACAAGGTGCCGCGCAAGTACCGCGCCGAGTCCACCTGTCCCACCGGTGATCAGCACGGTGCCGTTCGGATCGAGCGGCTGCGGGACGGTCAGGACGATCTTTCCGACATGGCGCGCCTGGCCGAAGTATCGAAACGCGTCCGGTGCGTTGCGGACATCCCACGCCGATATCGGTAGCGGGGCAAGCCTGCCCGACTCGAACAGTGTCGACAACTCGCCGAGTAGTCGGCCGATGTGGTCGCTATCGACCTTGGTCAGGTCGACGGCGCGGTACCGCACTCCGTCGTGAACGCTCGCGACCTGTGCCGGATCGCGGATGTCGGTCTTGCCCATCTCGATGAACCAACCGCCGCGTGGCAGCAGTCGCAGGCCTGCGTCGACGAATTCGCCTGCCAGGGAATCCAAGACGACGTCCATACCTGCGTCGTCTGTCGCGGCCGAGAAGAACTTCTCGAATTCGAGGGTCCGCGAATCTGCGATCCGATCCGGCGCGACACCCAAACCGCGCACTGTCGACCATTTTCCGCGGCTGGCCGTCGCGTACACCTCGACGCCCCACAACCGAGCGAGCGCCACGGCCGCCATACCGACGCCACCGGCAGCTGCATGGACAAGCAACCGCTGGCCTGCCCTGATGTCGGCGATGTCCGACAACGCCAGCCATGCGGTCAGGTAGACCGTCGGGACACCCGCGGCCTCCCCGAACGACCAGCCCGCCGGAATCCTTGTCACCAGTTGCTGATTCGTCACAACCGTCGACCCGCCACCCGGCGCGAGTCCCATCACCCGGTCACCTACCGCAAACTCGCGCACGTCCGGACCGACCTCGACCACAACCCCGGCTACGTCGGACACCACACCGACCGCATCGGCCGATACGACACCCAGGCACACCAGCACGTCCCGGAAGTTGACGCCCATCGCCCGCACCGCGATTCGAAGCATGCCCTCGCCGAGTGTCGGTTGGCGATCCGAAGCCTCGACGATCCCGACGCCGTCCAGCACACCTGGATTCACCACGGCCAGCTTCCAGTCGGCCGCAGGCAGGGTATGCGGATCGACAGGGGCCACGCGCGGTGCGGAGACCGCACCGTCGCGAAGCGCCAATTCCGGCTCTCCCAGCATCGGTAGATGCGCGAAGTCGACGTCGGTTGCAGCACCCTCGATGTCCACCAGGGTGATTCGCCCCGGCTCTTCGGCCTGCGCGGAACGCAGCAGACCCCGGACAGCACCCCCCGAGAGACCGCGTGTGATGGCCACCAGATGTGAATCGGCGTACCGTCGATCGCCGAGGAAGGCCTGGACAAGCGCGAGTGTGTGGTCGAGTCCGCCGTGCACGCCTGGCACACTCGACGGCTCCGAAGGGGATGAATCGTCGACTGCAGCAACACATTCGACGACGATGACGTCGGGAGCAGGATCAGCCCCTGTGACGAGGGCGATCGCCTCTGCCACACTCAGGAGCCGACCCGCAACGCCGGAACGTGCGGGCTTCTGCAGCTCTGTCCACTGCACCTCGTGCAAGACGAGAGAATTGCGTACCGCTGCTCGTGGCTGCCAATTCACTGGCAAGGGTCGTGCGGCTATTCGATCCACCGAAACGACAGCACGCCCAGCGTCATCGAATGCTTCGAACGAGCCTGCGGCACCGCCGCTCACCACGATCCGTGCGCGGAGTCGACGCGCGCCGGTGGCAAGCAACGAGACGCCCTGCCACACGAACGGCACCAGAACCGCGTTGTCGGTGCCCGGTTCGAACGACCCGAGTACTCCAGCATGAACAAGCGCGTCGAGCAACGCGGGATGGATTCCGAATGCTGCGTTGTCCGCCGCATCGTTGGTCACCGCATCCGGCAGCGCGACGTCAGCGAAGAGCACGTCTGCGTCGCGCCACAGCCGTTGCACGCCGATAAATGTGGGTCCGTAGCCGTACCCGGCCTCGGCCAGGCGGGCATATCTTTCGGCGACGTCGAGCTCGGTCGCACGCTCGGGTGGCCACGGGCCGGAATAGACCTGCACGCCTGATGGATCGGCCGCACTCACGACCGCCTCGGCGTGCAGTACCCACTCTGCGTCCGGCTGGTCACCTCGTGAATAGACCGACACAGCCGAGTCGCGCATCGCGACCTGAACCGCAACACCACCTGAATCGGGCAGCACCAACGGCTCTCGCAACATCAGTTCCTCGATATGACCGCATTCGACTTCGCTGCCCGCGCGAATCACCAACTCCGCCAACGCCGCTGCGGGCACCAAGACCGAACCAAGGACCGTGTGGTCTGCCAACCAGGGCAGTGAGCCGATCGACATCCGGCCGGTGAACACCAGGTCGCCACCGGGCACACCAACCATTGTTCGTAGGACCGGATGATCGACGCGTGTCTGACCAAGGCTGCTCGACTCGGCTGGAGAATCGGCATGCAGCCAATAGCGTTGGCGTTGAAACGCATACGACGGCAAATCCACCCGCTGCGCACCCTGCCCCGCAAAGAACTGCACCCAATCCACCGCGACGCCATGGCAATGCGCATCCGCCACCGCCCGCACCAGCATCTGCACCTGCGGACGCCCCCGCCGCTGCGTCGCAACCACAGCATCGGCACCGATCACCGCCGACAACTGCGCATCCGGACCGACCTCAACGAACCGGCTGCCACCCGCAACCTTCGCCGCACTGATCCCATCAGCGAAGCGGACCGGCTCCCGCACCTGCCGCACCCAATACCCCGGATCAGTGAACAACTCCGACTCCAGTTGCCCGGTCACGTTCGACACCAACGCAACACGCGGCAGATGCCACGTGAGTTGCTGTGCCACCGCCGCGAACTCCGCCACCATCGGATCCATCAACTCCGAATGAAACGCATGACTCACAGTGAGCCGTTTCGTGCGCCGACCCGACCACCGCGCTTCCAGTTCCTCGATCGCCGCCACCGGACCCGACACCGTCACCGACGAACGACTGTTGATCCCCGCGATCGACACCCCCACAGGTAGATCCGCAATGTCAGCCTCAGCGATTTCCACCGCCAGCATCGCCCCACCCGCAGGCAACGCCGCCATCAACGCACCCCGCGCCGTCACCAACCGCACCGCATCCGCCAGATCCAACACCCCCGCCACATGCGCCGCCGCGATCTCCCCGATCGAATGCCCCACCACCACATCCGGAATCACACCCCACGACTCGAGAAGGCGACAGAGAGCCACCTCGACCGCAAACAAGGCCAGCTGGGTGTTGTCCGTCCGATCCAGATCCGTTCCACTGTCGAACAACCACCCCGGATCACACACCTGTGTGATTGCTTCCGCGAACACCGGAAACGCCTCGAACAACTCCCGACCCATCCCCGACGACTGCGCACCCTGCCCCGAGAACACGAACACCGTCTTCCCCGCAACAACCTTCACCGGAACCACAGCCTCGAGCCCAGCCGGATCAACCACCGCCACCCGCCACGGCAACTGCGCCCTACCCGCCAACGACACTCCGACATCCACCGCGGACACGTCTGGATGCACGTCCAGCCACCGCCGCAGCCGAAGCGACTGTGCAACAACAGCATCCGCCGACCGACCCGACACCACCCACGGCACCACCGGGAGCGAAATCGATTTCCCCACGCCACCATCCGACAGCGCCACACCCTCGACCGACGGGGCTTCCTCCACAATCACATGCGCATTCGTCCCACTGATCCCGAACGACGACACCCCCGCCCGCCGCGGCCGACCCTTCGACTCCCACACCCGCGCCTCACTCAAAAGACGCACCGCACCCACCGACCAATCCACATGCGACGACGGCACACCCCCAAACAACGACGCCGGCATCACCCCCCGCCGCATCGCCTCCACCACCTTGATCACACCCGCGACACCCGCCGCCGCCTGCGTATGACCCATATTCGACTTCACCGACCCCAACCACACCGGACCGTTTTCCCGATTCTGGCCATACGTCGCCAACAACGCCTGCGCCTCGATCGGATCCCCCAACGCCGTCCCCGTCCCATGCCCCTCCACCACATCCACATCAGCCGACACCAACCCCGCCGACGCCAACGCCGACCGAATCACCCGCTCCTGCGACGGACCATTCGGCGCCGTCAACCCATTCGACGCACCATCCTGATTCACCGCAGAACCCCGCACCACCCCCAACACCCGATGACCCTTCAACCGCGCATCCGACAACCGCTCCAACACAACCAAACCCGCACCCTCACCCCACCCAACCCCATCAGCCGAATCAGAAAACGACTTACACCGACCATCCGGAGCCAAACCCCGCTGCCGACTGAAGTCGACGAAGACGGTCGGTGTTCCCATCACCGTCACACCGCCGGCCAACGCCAGACTGCACTCCCCCGATCGCAATGCCGCAGAAGCTTGATGCATTGCAACCAAGGACGACGAACACGCCGTGTCCACCGAGACAGCCGGGCCCAACAACCCGAGCGAGTACGCAACTCGACCCGTTACCAGCGAACCGCCGGGTGTATGCGATCCGTAGTCGTGATACATCACGCCTGCGAACACTCCGGTGTCGGTGCCGCGCAACGACACCGGATCGATCCCTGCGTCTTCGAGCGCCTCCCACGCCACCTCGAGCAGTATGCGTTGCTGCGGGTTGGTTGCTAGTGCTTCACGCGGCGAGATGCCGAAGAACGCCGCATCGAAATCGCCTGCGTCGTAGAGAAACCCACCGGAGTTCGTATATGACTTACCCTCCGCGTCGGGATCCGGATCGTAAAGATTGTCGTCCCATCCGCGGTCGTCGGGAAACTCGCCGATGACATCCAAACCGTCGGATACCAACTGCCACAGATCGTCTCGGGATCCAACTCCCCCCGGATATCGACAGCCCACACCCACGATGGCAATAGGCTCTGCCGACTCGGCGATACGCGCCGGTTGAGCTGACACGCGCGATGCGCCGCTCGACTGTTCGACCAGGTAGGCGGCGAGCGCCGTCGGCGTAGGGTAATCGAAGACCGCGGTTGCAGGAAGCGGCAGTCCCGTAGCTGCTTTCAGACGGTTGCGGACTTCCAGCGCCAGCAGTGAGTCGAAGCCGAGATCCTGGAAATTTCTGTCCGGGTCGATGGCGTCCGGGGCGGTGTGCCCGAGTGCCACCGCTATCTCCGCGCGCACAGTGTCGAGCACCACTGAAAGCTGTTCTTGTGGAGCGATATTCGCCATTCGATCGACAAAAGTATGCGATCGTCCGACAGTGTGCGCCGACGGGCGCGGCTTCGGCGCAATGACACCCCACATCGGCGTACCCAGCCCGGCACGTGCCCGCAAGGTTCGCGAGTCGACTGTCGCGGCAACCACGTCCGGGCGCAGGGAACGAATTGCCTCGTCGAAGAGCGTCAGCGCGTCCTCGGTCGGCAGCGGGGTCAATCCGGCGCGACCGAGCCTGGCAGTGTCGGTGTCGCTCAGTACGGCCGTCATACCGCCATCCGCCCTCCACGGACCCCAGGCGATCGAGGTCGCGACGGAACCGGCCGCGTGCCGCTCCCGCGCGAGCGCGTCCAAAAATGCGTTCGCTGCCGCGTAGTTCGCCTGTGCAGGTGACCCGACAACCCCTGCGGCAGAAGAGAACAACACGAACATCGACAGATCGTGGTCAACCGTGGCGGTGTGGAGGTACCACGCGCCGTCGACCTTGGGCCGCAGTACTCTCCTCAGTCGGTCCGGATCGAGCGTGCAGAGCACGCCGTCCTCGACGACACCCGCGGCATGCACAACACCGACGAGCGGAACCTCCGCGTCGATCGACGCTACGAGTTCACGCACTGCGCCGAGATCGGCGACGTCGCAGGCGACAACCCGCACGTCGGCACCCTGTTCCACCAGTTCCGCCCGCAGTTGCTCCGCCCCCGGTGTCGACGCACCACGGCGACTCACGAGGAGCAAATGCCGAACTCCATATCGGCGGACCAGATGTCGAGCGAGAATCGCCCCGAGCCCACCGGTTCCACCCGTGATCAACACGGTTCCGGCCGACAGCTCGGGCGGCGGTGTCAGCGTCGGCGCAGCACCGCGTACCAATCGTGGGACGAACACCTGCGCTCCACGCAGCGCAAGTTGTGGCTCGGTGGATGCTGATGTCGCAGAGAGGATCTCAGCCACGTCGACATGGACACCGTCAATATCAACCAGCCGCACCCGGTCCGGTTCCTCTACCTGAATCGACCGGACCAATCCCCAGACAGCGCCCGCACCGAGGTCGACCGTGTCGTTTTCGTGGACCGTCACGCCACCCCGGGTGAGCACGGTGAGGGTGCTCGCATCGAACCTCGCGTCTTGCAGAAACTGCTGCAGCACAGCCACAACCGTCTGAGACATCGTGTGCACGTTGGCAACCACATCGGTCCGCGCGTGGGCCGAGCGCACATCCACAACGACATCGGCAGGCACAACTGCTACGGCTGAGTCGACGACAGCGCTCCACTCGGCGTACGACACCGACGCGGGCGGGCAGTGCACCGGTTGCCACTCGACTCGGAGCAACGACGAGGTGTCGGACTCGTTGTCGTCGACCGCGATCGCACGCGCTGTCACTTCGGCAACCGATAGGACCGGGCGGCCTTGCGAATCCACAACGACCAATGCCATCGTGTCTGGCGCAGTCACCGTGATCCGCGCACGGACCGCTGTTGCACCCGATGCCTGCAGCGTCACGCCTTCCCACACGAACGGCAGGAGGACACCGTCCGCGGAGCGCATCGCCAACTGTGCGTGCAGAATCGAATCGAGCAGAGCGGGATGCAACCCGAAACCGCTTGCGTCCGTCGAATCCGGCAGTGCAGCTTCGACGAACAGTTCGTCGCCACGGCGCCACAGCGCGGTCAGACCACGGAAGGCGCTGCCGTAGTGATAGCCGCTCGTCGCGAGGCGACCGTAGAGATCACCTAGCTCGACCGCGTCGGACCCGAGAGGAGGCCAGGCAGCAAGATCGACAGCGGGCGTATCAATTGCGGGCGAGAGCTTGCCACTCGCGTGCAGGGTCCATTCGTCCACGCTCGAACCAGCGGATACCGTCTCGTCCCGCGCGTATATGGACACGGTTCGCGTACCCGATTCGTCTGCTCCACCGACAATCACGTGCACGACCGCAGCGCCGTCAGCGGAGAGTCGCATCGGTGCGGTGATCGACAGTTCGCGAATCGAACGGCAACCCACTTCGTCGCCGGCACGGACGGCAAGTTCGACGAAAACCGTTCCGGCAACGACGATGCTGTTGCCGATCCGGTGGTCCGCCAGCCACGGCTGCGCCATCGGGGACAGCACGCCGGTAACTACGACACCACCCGAATCCGGGTTCGCGACAATAGCATTCACCAGCGGATGGCCAGTCGCCCGCAATCCGGCTGCGTCGACGGCAGCGGCTCCTGCGCTCGCCCAGTACCGAACGGGGGCAAAGGCATACGGAGGCAGGGGCACGTACGTCGCGCCTTTTCCGCCGAGCATCGCACGCAATGTCACCGCGATACCACTACAAGCCAGGGTTGCTGCCGCGGTGATCGTCGAAACCACACCACCGCGATCCTTACGCAGCAGCGGGACCGCGCAGACATCGTCGATCGAAATCGACTCGTGCAGCAGGTTCGTCAGGCCTCCGTCCGGGCCGAGTACGACGAAACGGACCACTCCTGCCTCGTCGAGCGAACGGATCGCATCGGCGAATCCGACCGGCTCACGCACCTGACGAACCCAGTACTCCGCTGTCGCCAGGTCGAGGTCGGCCGCAACGGTGGAAATCATCGGGATCGATGGTGTTGTGTAGGAGATGCTTTCGGCAACCTGTGCGAACTCGGCCAACATCGGCTCGACAAGCGCGGAATGGAACGCGTGCGACACCGGCAGGCGGCTGCACCGGTAGCCGCTCTGCTCGAGCACATCGACCAGAGCGGCGACGGGATCGGCAGCGCCGGAAACCACTACCGATGTGGGTCCGTTGACTGCGGCAATTTCGGTACCCGCGACAAGCGCCGACCTGACCTGCGCCTCGGATGCCTGCACGGCGACCATCGCGCCGCCGCCGGGGAGCGCCGCCATCAATTTCCCACGTGCTGCCACGAGGCGGGCGGCGTCAGCGAGGGACAACACGCCGGCGACGTGAGCGGCGGCAATTTCTCCGATCGAATGTCCGGCGACGAATTCCGGTGTTATACCCCAGGATTCGACAAGCCGGTACGAGGCGACACCGATCGCGAACAGTGCGGCCTGTGCAAAGTCGGTGCGGTCGAGCAACTCCCGGTCACGTCCCCATACGACGTCCCGCAGCGGTTGGGCGGACTCCAGGTCGAGAACGGCTGCCGCCGCATCGAATGCCGCTGCGAAAACCGGGAACTCGGTGTACAGGTCCTGACCCATTCCGACGAACTGCGCACCCTGGCCGGGAAAGACGAATGCGGTTCGCCCGGCGATCGCGCTGCCACCGATCACAGTCGGCGAGGTGCGGCGCGCCGCGATCGCGTCCAGTCCGGCGAGCAGATCCGTGCGGTCGGTAGCCACCACAACCGCACTGCACCCGTGGCTCGACCGATTTGCGAGCGACCAGGCGACGTCCAGTGTGGAAAGGTCGTTCCTGGTGTGCAGCCACCGCGCCAGACGAGCCGCCTGACGTACCAGACCGTCGTCGTCACGAGCCGTAAGCACCCACGGCACAACCGGATTCCCGGGCTCGACGCCCTGGACAGACGGCTGCGGTGTCGGCGCGGCTTCGAGAACGAGATGCGCATTGGTTCCGCTGATGCCGAACGACGAGACTGCCGCACGCCGTGGCCGATCGCCGACCTCCCACGGTCGGGCCGAGTCGAGGAGGTCGAGTGTGCCTGCCGTCCAGTCGATCTGGTGACTCGGCTCGTCGATGTGCAGCGACCTCGGCACCACACCATGCTCCATGGCGACAATCATTTTGATCACTCCGGCGACGCCTGCCGCGGCCTGTGTGTGGCCGATGTTCGATTTGAGTGATCCGAGCAGCACCGGTCGGTCGGTTTCGCGTTGCCCGTACGTGGCGAGCAGCGCGTGGGCCTCGATCGGATCGCCGAGTGGTGTACCGGTGCCGTGCGCCTCGACGACGTCGATGTCGTCGACCCCCAACCCGGCCGCGTCCAGCGCGGCTCGAATCACCCGCTGCTGCGACAGTCCGTTCGGAGCGGTGAGTCCGTTGCTCGCGCCGTCGTGGTTGATCGCACTTCCGCGAACGACTGCCAAGATGTTGCGTCCGTTGCGCTGCGCATCCGACAACCGTTCGAGCAGGAGGACGCCGACCCCTTCGGACCAGCCGACACCGTCCGCCGCGTCGGAGAAAGACTTGCAGCGCCCGTCTGCTGCGAGTCCGCGCTGGCGCGAGAAGTACTGAAACATTCCCGGTGTCGCCATGATCGTCACACCGCCGGCGAGCGCGAGGTCGCACTCACGTGACCGCAAGGACTGGGCGGCCTCGTGCAGCGCCACGAGCGACGACGAGCACGCCGTGTCGATGGAGAGCGCCGGACCGTGCAGGCCGAGGTGATAGGCGATGCGGCCGGATACGACGCTGATCGTGTTTCCCGTCAGCGAATGGCCCTCGATTTGGGCCCAGCCTTCGGTGTTGAGCAGTCGCGCTCCGTAATCGTTTGCACTCGCGCCGGCGAAGACACCGGTTCGGCTGCCGCGCAACGACCTCGGATCGATGTCCGCGTGTTCGACGGCCTCCCAGGAGGTCTCGAGCAGGAGCCGCTGCTGCGGGTCCATGGCCATTGCCTCACGGGGCGAGATGCCGAAGAACTCGGCGTCGAATTCGGTAGCCCCGTCGAGAAACCCACCCTCGCGGACGTACGTGCGTCCTGCCGCGTCGGGGTCGGAATCGAAAAGCGCGTCGGTATCCCAATCCCGATCGCGAGCGAACGCACCGATGGCATCACGTTCGTCCGCAACCAGCTCCCACAGCTCGTCCGGCGTCGTCACACCACCTGGCAAGCGGCAGGCCATCCCGATCACCGCGATCGGCTCCGTGCGCTCGGCACGCAGCCGACCGACCTCGCTGCGCGCCTCGCGAGCCTCACCAAGCGTCCGCTTCAGGTATTCCCTGAGCTTGTCCTCGTTAGACATGCCGTCATTCGCCGTTCGTCGGAACGTGTCGACATGACTCGGGTCCGCAGCTTGCGTCACGACGCGACCGAGTCGTACGTCCCACATCAGGCAGGGTGATCGACCTCCATCGTCCGGGCTGCAATTGCGCGTCGACGACGATCGCCGACCAACCCGGAAGCGTTGCTTGCCGTGCTGTCGCCCGCAGACGTCGCCCCCAATCGGATCATATCCACACAGATGGCTATCCGTGCCAGGACGGTGAAACCGGAGCGATCCGATACCCGACCAGCCGGCCGCAGTATCACGAAAATGATTGCAGCAAGCGCCTTTTCACTAGACAGCCGACACTGATTCGGGCCGGCGAGACTTTCGGATTGGTTCGACCGTACCGCTACTGCAGGCCGTTCAAGATCAGTCGACACTCACCGCGTCGATGACGTTCAGCCGAGCCGCATGTAGACCAGGCGGAATTGCACCGAGGAGACTCAACAGCAACGCGGCGAGGCCGAACACCACGGTCGGCGGCGTCAGCTGGAACGCGATGTCCAATCCGAGCACATGCGAAAACGCAATGGTGTTCACGTACTGGTTGAGCACACCGACGACAAGCCCACAAAGTCCACCGACAATCCCGATCGCCGCTGCCTCCACGAGGACCGTACGCATCGTGAACCTGCGCGAAGACCCCATCGCACGCAGTACACCAAGCTCGCGACGTCGTTCCAGCACCGACAACATCATCGTGTTCACCAGGGCAACGGCTGCGACGAACACCACGATCCACGTGATCGCGCTGATCAGAACCGTGGCCTGCTGCAGGCTGGCGGTCATTCCGTCGAGCACTTCTCGTCCCGAATACACGTTGACCGACGACGGCACTACGCCCTCGATCGCCGCCTGCACCGCGGCGCGATCTGCCCCCGAATCGACCGTCACCTCGAGCAGCGTCGAACCGGGTCGATCGAACCACTGCTGCATCAGCGGCAAACTCATCCCGACGAAACCGGTGAGGGCCGAGAAGTACGGAAATACCTCCAGCACCTGGACGTTTTCGAACCCGTTCGGCGTCGGCACCGTCAGAGTGCTACCCGCCTCGACGTCGAGCACCCGAGCGATGTCACGCGAGACGACCACACCTTCGCCCGCCAGCACTTTCACACGTGACGGCTCGCTGATCGCCTCGTACAGGGGGTGCTGCGTACCCGACGCAAGTCCCTGCACGACCACTTTCGATCCACCGATGGAGGCATACGCCAACTGGCCTGGCACCACGGCGGCCACGCCAGGCAGTGCCCCGATCGTCTGCTCGATATCGCGCGGCAGCAGCGGACCGGTGGGAAAAACCTGACTCGACGTCGGTTGCACCCAGATGTCCACGGCTGCGGCGGGGCTGAACGCGGCCGCCGCCGAGTCGACGCCGTTCGTGTTCGAGCCGGTGATCGACACCATCATGGACACGGCGATGAGGACCGAGATCACGGTCACCCAGATCCGCCGCGGCGCGCGCGCGATCGTTGCCGCCGCGACCGCACCCGGCGTTCCGAACAGCCGCGCCACCGCGGCTGTTGCCGCGACCAATTCGTGAAAGAAGGCGAAACAGACAAATACAGCGCCGTTGAGAAACATGGCCACCGACACGATCGACCACAAGCCGAGGTCGATCCACGCCGCAGCGATCGACAGCACGATCGCAGCCGCACCCAATACTCCCGCGACAAGGCGCAACGGCAGGCCGACCTTGTCTGCGGACGAGACACCGACGGGTGCCAGGGCCTCGATCGGGGCCACCTTGTACACCGCTCGCGCCGCGACGGCCGCGGCACCGACGCCCGAAACAACACACGCTGCGACGACGACCGGGACTGTGAACCAGGGCAGCGAGTAGGCGATGTCCATCTGCAGCGACTGCATGAACGTCGCGGGTAGCAATCCGATCGTCCAGCGGCCCATCAACATTCCGATGCCGACGCCGATCACGGCACCGATCGCGCTGAGGATCGCGGCCTCTGCGAGCAGGTCACGGAAGATCGCCCGCTTGTTTCCGCCGATCGCCCGGACTATGGAGATCACGTTGCGGCGCTGGTTGATTGCCATGCTCATGGCGTTGTAGATCAGGAAGCCCGCGACGACGAGACCCAACGCCGCAGCCATCAACGTCGTCGACTGCAGCACGGCGATGACGCCGCCCGCCTGCGCCGCGCGGAAGGTGGGGTCAGCGACCACAGCACGACCCGCGACAGTGTCGTCGACCGCCGTGCGAACCTCGTCGAGGTCGGCGCCAGGGTCGGTGACCAGCAGCATCGAATCGATCGAACCGGCGCGATTCACCAGTTGTTGCGCCAAGCCGAGCGTGGTCATCACGAAGTTGCCGTCGTTGATCCGCTCGACAGCATCGCCGTCCACCACTGCGGCGACGGTCACCTCGGTGTCGCCGAGTATGACCTTCTGCCCCTTCGACCAACCTGTGCCGTTACCGACGAGTACACCGTTGCGAACGGTCAGCAGCTCGGTGCCGCCACCTGTCTGGTCAAGAACGGCCTGCTGAACGTCGCTGCGCCAGCCCTGTCCTGCCAGCGGATCGAAACCGATGAGTAGGAGGTTGCCGTTCGGCGATCCGATCGACGCCCTGATCATCGGCACGGCCGCCTGTACACCCGGCACCCGAGCCACTTCGGGCTGCAATGACTGCTCGAATCCGGCGTCGGTGACGCCCGAAACCTCGTACTCGGCGTTGCCCGCGATGCTGCTACCGAGTTGGTCGACCGACCCTGTGATCGAGCCGGAAATTCCGATGACAGCGACGAGCAAAGCCGCCGAAACAGCGGTGACCGCAACCGCCATCGAGGTGCGGCCCAGGTGAGCTACGAACTCGCGAACATTGAACAGCCGCAACCGATCCAACGTCGCGAGCATCAGTCGATACCGATTTTCCTTGCGGCACCGGTGAATTCGTCGGACCGTAAACGCCCGTCCTGCAACGTGACAACGCGATCGGTCGAGGCTGCAGCGTCCTGATTGTGGGTCACCATCACGACCGCGCGCCCTGAGCCTTTGTCGTGCGCGACCTCGGCAAGCAACTCGAGTATCGAGGCGCCGGTCTTGGAATCGAGGTTGCCGGTCGGCTCGTCCGCGAGGATCAGCGGTGGATCCATCATCAGTGCGCGGGCGACCGCAACTCGCTGCATCTCACCGCCGGACATCTCCGCAGGCCGATGGTTCGCACGTTTGGCGAGGCCGACCTTGTCGAGCAGCGCAAGCGCGTCCGGCTTCGCCTTTCGTAGGCCGACGCCGTCGAGCAACTTCGGTATTGCGACGTTCTCCCACGCGGACATGGTCGGCAGGAGGTTGAAGAACTGAAAGATGAACCCGACCTGATGTCGCCGAAACTCCGACTGCTGCTCGTCGGTCAGCTGAGCGATCTCTTTGTCGCCGAAGCGGATCGACCCGGAATCCGGTGCATCGAGGGCGCCGAGCAGATGCAGAAACGTGCTTTTGCCAGCGCCGGACGGACCGACGATGGAGATGAAATTTCCGCCTGCGAGGGACAGTGTGACGCCGTCGAGAGCGCGGACGGTTTGACCGCCGACGCGGTACTCGCGAACGACATCGGTCATCGCCACCGTTAGCGACGCCGGGTTGTCGATCGGTTCAGCTGCTGGCGGCATAGGCCCTACCCAATCACAGGTCGGCGACGGACGAGCGAACTACGGTCGGCGGCATCTCGCCTATCCGTACTCCTCGGCCATCCAGCGCGACGCCGGCGGCGAGAAGAGCAACGCGAGCGTCGCGACCACCATGACGCCGAGGAGGACGCCGAAGACCGGCTGATGCGAATCGGTCAACAATGCCCATGCGACGGGCAGCAGCAGCACTTGCGCGACAACGGCGATCGTCCGACCCCATCGGTGCCCGAGAATCAATGCGATGCCACCGGCGAGCACGGCTCCGCCGAGACTGAGGAACCACAACGCCGTGCCGTAGCCACTGGCCTGACTCTGATCGCCGCTACCCGTCAGGCCGCGGACCACAAGGACGATCGCAACGACCGCCGCGGCGCCGCCCTGCAGCGCGACGAGAGAGCCCGCCCAACGAATCGGCTTGGGTGTGGCACTCCTTGCTGTCTCCTTCGGCACCCGACCAGCCTATTCGAATGCGGTTGCAGCCGTTGCGGCGGCAAAGGACGCCGAACGCCGGATAGGCTGATGTCCCGTGCGCGCCCTGCTGATCGTCAACCCGAATGCCACGTCGACCACGCCTGCGGCGCGAGACCTGCTCGCGCACGCCTTGGAGAGCAGGGTTTCCCTCGTCGTAGCCCATACCAGCCATCGTGGCCATGCCGCCGAGTTGGCAGAGCAGGCCGCGGCAGACGGCATCGATCTGATCGTCGTCCACGGCGGTGACGGCACGGTCAACGAAGCGATCAACGGCTTCCTCGCACCTCCGACGCGCGGTGCGGCTCCGGTCGGTTGGACTCCGCAGATCGCGGTGCTACCAGGCGGGTCTGCCAACGTATTCGCCCGATCGCTCGGCATCGCTGCCGATCCCGTCGACGCCACGAATCAACTGATCGACCTGATCGGTGCCGGTGTGCGACGACGGATCGGCCTCGGGTACGCCGACAAGCGGTGGTTCACGTTCAACTCCGGACTCGGCATCGACGCACGCGTCTGCGAGTCGATCGACAACAGCCGTAACAACGGTCACATCGTGAGCCCGTCGCGGTACGTCCGCGCGGCGATTACCGAGTTTTTCAAGTCCATCGGCAACGACCCGACCTTGACGATCGAGTGCCCCGATCGCGAACCCGTCGACGGTGTTCATTACGCATTCGTTTCGAACTCGAGTCCGTGGACCTACATGGGTACACGTCCGGTTCACACGAATCCCAATACGTCCTTCGACACCGGTCTCGGGGTATTCGCGATGCGCTCGATGGGCGTCGCCTCCGGCCTGCGGGTGTCGCGACAACTGCTTGCCGAAGGCGCAGAACCCAAGTCCAGCAAGCTCTTTCGCGTCGACGACGTGCCGCGCGTCCGAATCACCGCCGCCGAGCCGATCGGATTTCAGATGGACGGCGACTACCTCGGCATGCGGGAAGAAGTCGAGTTCTTTTCGGTGCCCGCCGCGATCGAGGTCGTGGCCCCGCTCACGCCTCAGTAGCGCTGCTTTGCCCCAAATCCTGCGGTTATAGTGCGAAAACACCGCAGACGGAGTACAAAGGAACGCGGACTTCGATAGGTGAGGCTAACAGAGTGAGTTTCCCCACGGTGCGCGGCATTCCTATTGACATATCTTCAGTTCGTGAAAGCATTCACAAGCAACCGTGCGGAAACATTCGAGACGCACAAGTAAACGTAAGCAAACGAGACGGTGCTTCGATGCACCCGGCTAAGGAGCAGAGGATGGACTGGCGCCACAACGCAATCTGTCGCGACGAGGATCCCGAACTGTTCTTCCCCGTAGGGAACAGCGGTCCGGCACTCGCGCAGATCGCTGATGCCAAAATCGTCTGCAATCGCTGCCCGGTCACTGCGGAATGCCTGTCATGGGCACTCAAGTCCGGTCAGGACGCAGGCGTATGGGGTGGAATGAGCGAAGACGAGCGACGCGCACTCAAGCGACGCAATGCACGGACCCGAGCACGTACCTCGGTCTGAGCTACGACATCTTGCAGGCCCGGCACCGACAGTGGTGCCGGGCTTTTTTGCGCGTGCGAGCGGCGTGAAGGCGCCCCTGACTCCACCGAGCGAGGTGAGCGGCACCCTCGTGCCACGATGGCGGAGCCGACCTAGCCCCGGCCACCCCTGCGGCCCAGGGGCACACGCAGGACCGCATCGGTGCCCCCTCCCGTGCCGGGGTGCAGGCCTATCGAACCGCCCAGTTCGGCGGTGACGAGAGTCCGGACGATCTGCAGACCCAAGCGGTCGGAGCGTTCCAAACTGAAGCCTGGCGGCAGCCCCCTGCCATCGTCGTGAACAACGACATCGAGCCAGCGTGCCGACCGTTCCGCCTTCATCGACACCGTGCCGACGGCACCGGGATCGAAGGCGTGCTCGATGGCGTTCTGGACCAACTCGGTCAGGACCATAACCAGCGGCGTCGCCCGCTCAGCGGAGAAAACGCCGAGTTTGCCTTCACGTCGGATCTTCACGGGGGTACTGACGGTCGCGACGTCGGCCATCATCGGCACAAGACGATCGACCACGTCGTCGAGATCGACCTCTTCGTCGACAGACATCGACAACATCTCGTGGACCGCAGCGATCGAGGTGACACGACGGACCGACTCGGTGAGCGCAACCCGCGCCTCCTCGTTTTCGGTCCGACGAGCCTGTAGGCGCAGCAACGCGGCAACGGTCTGCAGATTGTTCTTCACCCGATGGTGAATCTCGCGGATCGTGGCGTCCTTGCTGAGCAGCGCGCGGTCGCGGCGCTTCACTTCGGTGACGTCACGTACGAGCACAGCAGCACCGGCCAACTCGCCGTGTGGACGTAGGACGAGGGTGCGAAGCAGCACGGTTGCGCCGTGCGCGTCGACCTCCATCCGCCGACCCGTCCTTCCCGCAAGCGCGGCCCGAATGTCGTTGACAACTTCCTGCGCGTCGAACGGGTCGGTGATGAGCGAACGTGTCGTGGCGGCGAGGTCGTGGCCGGACAGCTCGCTCGTCAAACCCATACGGTGATAAGCGGATTGAGCGTTCGGGCTGGCGTAGACGACCTTGCCCTCGGTATCGAGGCGGACGAAACCATCACCGGCACGCGGACTCGAATGTGTCGCAGCGCGATCCTCGGGCGTGGGATACGTTCCGTCGCTGATCATTTCGCACAGGTCGTCGGCGCACGTCGTGTACGCGGTTTCGAGGGTGCTGCGAATCTGGCTGCGCGCGAAGTCGGTATCGCGACTCAGCACGGCGATCACGTCCTCGCCACACCGCACGGGAATCGCTTCGCGAAGCGACAGCGGTGGCGGGTCGTCTCCCCCGGAGTCGCTGTCCCGCACGATCTTTCCGTCGATCAACGCCCGAAGCACCTGGGGATGCTCGGTTTCGGACGCGAGCTTGCCGACGAGGTCGTAGGCGATGACGGTCGGAGCAGTTGTCGGCCGGCATTGCGCGACGCAGACGACCTCGCTGCCCTCGGTGATCGGACCGCTGCCGACCCACAACAGCAGGTCGGCAAACGACAGATCCGCAAGGAGTTGCCAGTCCCCCACCACCCGCTGCAGATGGTCGACAGCAGCGCCGGGTAGGTCGGTGTGGTCTGCGAGCAGTTCGCTCAGCGTCGACATCGGAATCCGCCGATCAGGAGATCACTGCGATGAGGTCGCCCTGCTGGATCACGTCGCCGACCTTGACGTCGACCGAGGAGACCGTGCCGTCGACCTCGGCGAGCACCGGGATCTCCATCTTCATCGACTCCAGGATGACCAGTGTGTCGCCCTCGACGACGGTGTCGCCCGTGCTCACAACTACTTGAAAGACGGTCGAGACCATCTCGGCGCGAACATCTTCTGCCATTCGAGCTCCTCGGTGTCGAGCCTTGCGAAGCTACAGCCTAACCAGCGAACCTGCGGGGCGGTCGGGCGGCGCATCGGCGGGCATTAGACTGACACCCAAAGAAGGGAGACTTATCAAATGGGTAAGCGTGGCCGTAAGAAGCGTGACCGCAAGAACAACAAGGCCAATCACGGCAAGCGTCCAAACAGCTGATCACGAACGCTGATCACAAAAGGGCCGGGAAGCGACTGCTTCCCGGCCCTTTCTGTTCGACGTAATTGGTGTCTGTGACTACTCCGATTCGGTCCGAATCACGACAGTTCGGCGAATCTCGAACGACAGCCGTTGGCGCAAGCCCTCCGGCGCGCGCTCACCGCCGCATTTGCGGCTGAGCAGACCCTTGATCTGCTCTTCGATGCCGTACTGCTCGAGGCAGGTGCCGCAGGTATCGAGGTGATACTGCAACCGCTCACGGGTCGCTTGATCGCACTCGTTGTCCAGCATGAGCCACACGTCGGCGATCACCGCCGTGCAATCGAGCTTGTAGTCGTCTTGCTCGCTCATGATGAGACCTCCTGCCCCGACGGATCCACTGCATCTACAGCGCCGTTGCGGTTGAATCCACGTTCACGCGCGACCTCGGCAAGCAGGCCTCGCAATTGCTTCCGTCCTCGGTGCAGCCGCGACATCACGGTGCCGATGGGCGTTCCCATGATGTCGGCGATCTCCTTGTAGGGGAAACCTTCGACATCGGCGTAGTAGACAGCCATCCGGAACTCCTCGGGCAGCGACTGCAGCGCCGACTTGATGTCGTCGTCCGGCAGTGCGTCCAGGGCCTCCACCTCGGCAGAACGCAGGCCCTGCGAGGTGTGCTCGGCCGTCGCGGCCAACTGCCAGTCCGTGATCTCGTCGGTCGGATACTGGGCCGGCTGCCGCTGTTTCTTGCGGTAGGAGTTGATGTAGGTGTTGGTCAGAATCCGGTAGAGCCAGGCACGCAGGTTGGTGCCCTCGCGGAACGACCTGAACGCCGAAAACGCCTTGACGTACGTCTCCTGAACCAGATCCTCGGCATCCGCGGGATTGCGAGTCATTCGCAGGGCAGCGCCGTAGAGCTGGTCGAGCAGCGGAAGTGCGTCTCGCTCGAACCGTTCGGCCAACTCCGTGTCGGTCTGGTTCGGATCGGTACGGACCGTATCGTCCGCCTGGCTGTCGTCGCCGCGCACACTTGTCCCTTCGATTGCCGTAAGCCCTGAATCTACCGCTAGATAGATCGGGCGTTCCGCGCAGAGCACAGGCACTGGCGACTCCGTTCCGCTGAGGATGACAAGTACGTCCGGTTCAACACCACGCCCTGCGTCGGTGTTCCCACGGTATTCGCGCCGACCTGCGGTCGCTCTCTACGCTGTGCCGATGGCCGCGAATGCCACACCAGCAACCAAGACATTGCTCGCCGAGAAGGTGCCGCACGAGGTGCATCGGTATTCCCACGACCCACGCTCGCAGCGATTCGGCGTCGAAGCCGTCGAGGCGATGGGCGTTCCCGCGGGTCAGGTGTTCAAGACGCTCGTCGTCGAACTGCCGGACGGCAAACTGGGCGTCGCGGTCCTGCCGGTGCCTTCGAAGCTTTCGCTCAAAGCCGTTGCCGCAGCGCTCGGCGTCGCGAGGGCCGCGATGGCCGACCCTGCGAAGGCCCAGAAGGTGACGGGCTACGTCGTCGGGGGTATCTCACCGCTCGGACAGCGGCGTGTGCTGCCGACCGTGGTGGATGCGTCGGCGATGACGTGGGAGCGGGTGTTCTGCAGCGCCGGCCGCCGCGGCATGGAGATCGAACTGGCACCGAGCGACCTCGTTCGGTGCACCGCCGCCGTGCTCGCCGAGATCACAGCAGGCTGATCTGCTCCGGCTGCTCCGCGGGCTCGAATCGATCGACGAGGTCGGCCGAATTGTTCTTGACGCTGTTGACCTTCGGTGACACCTGCCGGATCTCGAGCTGGGCGACCTGATCTTCGCTCGGCGACTCCAGCAGACCTGCCACATCAGCATGATCGGGATCGAGCCAGCGGTCCCACGCGTCCGACGGCATGATCAGTGGCATCCGGTTGTGGATCCGCGCCAGCTCGCCGACCGAATCGGTTGTCAGGATCGTGCAGCTGAGCAGTGGCGGCCGATCGCCGTCTCGCCAGACCGACCACAGGCCCGCCATGTACAGGCGGGAGCCGTCGGCGGGCGTCATAAAGAACGGGACCTTGGCAGGTTTGCCATCGGGGCCCGGTTCGGTGAGCCACTCGTACCAACCGTCCATCGGCACCAGGCAACGCTTGGTCTTCACTGCGTCACGAAACGCAGGTGTTGTCGTCGCGGTGTCCGCCCGCGCATTGAACAGCGGTTTTCCTTTTGCCGGGACACCTGGTTCGGCAGGCTTGGTCCAGCGTGGAATCAGACCCCAGCGCATCCGCCGGATCCGAAGTGCGGCGCCAGCATCCGGATCGGCGCGATCGTGCCGTTTGACGACAGCGACGACCTTCGTCGTCGGAGCGACGTTGAAATTCGGACCCTCCTCCTCTGGCGTGAGGTCTTCCAACGGATCGGTCTCGTCATAGGCATCCAACTCAGCGGCGAGCAACCCGGGGTTGACCGTCGTCGCGTATCTCCCACACATAGCTCCATGCTGACACGACGCACCGACACGACCGTTACCTTCGTTCGCGACCGATACGCAAAGATGGGGCCTGTGACTTTTTGGAGTGCCCCCTACGCCGTTGGGCCGGTCCGTGCGTCGGTGCCACTGCCCGGCTCGAAATCGATCACCAATCGCGCGCTGGTCCTCGCCGCGTTGGCGGAGGGTCCGTCGACGGTTACCGGAGCGCTGCGCAGCCGCGACACGAACCTGATGATCGACGCACTGCGCGCGCTCGGAATCGGGATCGAGGGACTCGATACAACACTCACGATCACCCCGGCGGCAGCGTTGACGGGTGCTGCCGTCGACTGCGGCCTCGCAGGCACGGTCATGCGCTTCCTGCCTCCCGTCGCAGCGCTCGCAGACGGTGACGTCGAGTTCGACGGCGACGAACAGGCACGCACGCGCCCGCTCGACACGATTCTCGACGGGTTGCGCGCCGCGGGTGCCGACGTCGACGGCAGCGCGTTGCCGTTCGTCGTACACGGGCACGGCGCGGTTCGTGGCGGCACGGTCACCATCGACGCGTCAGGGTCGTCGCAGTTCGTATCCGGGCTCCTGCTCTCTGCGGCGCGGTTCGACGAGGGCATCACGATTCATCACAGCGGCAAGCCGGTGCCGTCGATGCCACACATCGAGATGACGATCGAGATGCTGCGGGCAGCAGGCGTTCGCGTCGAATCTCCTTCCGACAGCACCGAAGCCGACACCTGGGTCGTGGCGCCCGGGCCGATCCGTCCGGTAAATTGGGCGATCGAGCCGGATCTGTCCAACGCCACTGCCTTCCTCGCCGCCGCCGCCGTCACGGAAGGTGAAGTGAGCGTCCCGTTCTGGCCGCAGACGACGACCCAGCCCGGCGACGCGATCCGCGAAATCCTTGTCCGAATGGGCGCCGACGTCGTACTGGCCGAGTCGACTCTGACCGTGCGCGGACCGAAGCAGTTGCACGGCATCGACATCGACCTGCACGACATCGGCGAGCTGACGCCGACGGTCGCCGCACTTGCCGCCCTCGCCGAGGGCCCCTCGTGGCTACGTGGCATCGCGCACCTGCGCGGCCACGAAACCGACCGTCTTGCAGCACTTTCCACCGAAATCAATCGACTCGGCGGACAGGTGACGGAGACAGACGACGGGCTGGAGATCACTCCGGCACCGCTGCACGGTGGGCAATGGCACTCCTACGCCGACCACCGGATGGCAACGGCCGGAGCGATACTCGGCCTGCGCGTCGACGGCATCGAGATCGAAGACATCGGTACAACCGCGAAGACGCTGCCCGACTTCGTCGGACTGTGGTCACACATGTTGGACGGCTCGAGCTGAAGCGGCGCGAATACGACGAGTCCGATGTCCGGGTGCGCCCGGGCAGGGCTTCGCGTCCGCGCACCAAAACCCGTCCGCAGCACGAGGATGCGGAATCCGGGATGGTCGTAGCGGTCGACCGCGGCCGGTGGGGCTGTGTTCTCGGCGGCGACCCCGAACGTCCCGTCGTCACCATGCGAGCGCGCGAACTCGGCAAGACGCCGATCGTCGTCGGCGACCGCGTCGGCATCGTCGGTGACACGTCGGGCAAGCCGGACACGTTGGCCCGCATCATTCGCGTCGAGGAGCGAAAGTCGGTGCTGCGCAGAACAGCCGACGACACCGACCCGTACGAGCGCATCGTCGTCGCGAATGCCGAGCAGTTGATGATCGTCGTCGCGCTTGCCGACCCACCGCCGCGGACGGGGTTCGTCGAACGCACCTTGATCGCCGCCTATGCCGGTGGGCTGCAACCGATTCTGTGTCTGACCAAAAGCGATCTCGCAGGCTACGAGGAGTTCGCAGCCTCGTTCGCCGACCTCGAACTGCAGGTCGTCCTCGGCGGCACGACCGAACCCATCGACGAGATCACCGAACTGCTGAACGGCAAACTGACCGCGCTGATCGGTCACTCCGGGGTCGGCAAGTCGACGCTGGTGAATCGGCTCGTCCCCGACGCCTACCGCGCTGTCGGCGTCGTGTCCGGCGTCGGCAAAGGTCGCCACACATCCACCCAGTCGATCGCCCTCCCACTTCCGGGAGGGGCGGGCTGGGTGATCGACACCCCCGGCATCAGATCGTTCGGGCTCGCGCACATCTCGCCCGCCGACGTCGTCGCCGCGTTTGCAGACCTCGCAGCGGCCGCTCAGGACTGCCCACGCGGCTGTACGCACCTGGGACCACCCGCTGACCCCGAATGCGCTCTCGACGCCCTGGAAGGCAAATCAGCGCGTCGCGTTGCCGCTGTTCGACTACTTCTCACAGCGGTGCGGTCGAACGACACCTGGGCTGCGCGAGAGAGCTAGCGAGCCAACCGCAGCGCGGTCAGCAGTCCACGTCTCCTGCCGGTCGCAGGATCGAACTTGGGTGTCGGATCGGCGAACTTGCGCTCGGAAGCGGTCTCGGGAGCATCGTCGGCGGTCGCCTTCAGGTACTTGTTCGGCAGCGCGAGCTTGGCGATGGTTCGCCACGACTTCCAGTACTGCACCGCGATCGAGCCGGTCGTGTACGGCAGGTCGTACTTCTCCGCGAGTGCCTGCACGCGAACGGAGATCTCCCGCAAACGATTGCTGGGCAGGTCGGGGAACAGATGATGCTCGATCTGGTAGCAAAGGTTGCCACTCATGAATTCGAGCACCGGGCCTGCTTCGAAGTTCGCGCTACCGAGCATCTGCCGCAGATACCACTGGCCCTGCGTCTCGTTCTCCAGATCCGCTTTGGTGAACTTCTCGGCACCGTCAGGGAAGTGACCGCAGAAGATCACCATGTTGGTCCAGACGTTGCGGATCATGTTGGCCGTGAGGTTGGCGGTCAACGTCGTCAGGAACGCGGGGCCGGTGAGGGCGGGAAAGAGGAGGTAGTCCTTCGCGATCTGGCGCCCGACCTTCTCGAGTACCTCGCGACGCTTGCGCTCGAATTCGGCCTGCTCGACCCGTCCGGCGACAACCTTGCCGAGCTCGAGGTGCTGGATCGCAACGCCGTATTCGAAGAACAGCTGCAGTAGCAGGTTGTAAACCGGGTTGCCGATGTTGAACGGCTTCCAACGCTGATCGCGGGTGACGCGCAGCAGGCCGTAGCCGACGTCGTCGTCCATCCCGAGCACGTTCGTGTACTTGTGATGCAGGTAGTTGTGGGTCTGCTTCCAGTGCGCCGACGGTCCGGTGTTGTCCCACTCCCACGACACCGAGTGGATCTCCGGATCGTTCATCCAGTCCCACTGGCCGTGCATGACGTTGTGGCCGATCTCCATGTTCTCGATGATCTTCGCAACGCCGAGCATGGCGGTCCCCGCGAGCCAGGCCGGCGGGAACAGGCTCGCGAAAAGCGTTGCGCGGCCGCCTATTTCAAGGGCGCGCTGCAGTCGGATGGCATTGCGAATGTAGCGCGCATCGCTCTCGCCGCGCGAGGATTCGATGTCGCGACGAATCGCATCCAGTTCGATTCCGAGCGCTTCGACATCGGCCTCGGTGAGATGCGCGTATTCCTTGATATCCGAAATCGCCATGGACCTACGGTACCGTAGGTTACGGAACCGTAGATTCCGTCGCCGACAAGTGTGAGCTAGTTAACGCCGACGCCGAATGCCCTTCGCCTTCTGCTCGTCGAGCGCAGCACGGGCCTCCAGCTTCTTGACCTTCAGCGCTGCTTTGGCCTCCGCTTTGTGTACCTTCAGCGACGCCTTGGCCTCTGCCTTCTTGAGGTTGAGCGCCAACTTGGCTTCGTTCATCGCAGACCGAAGACCACGATGCTCACCCGTGGCGGGGTCGATACGCATAGCCGTCATCGTGTCCGTCAGACCGTGGAACCTGCGCTCCGACGACGTCTCGGGTGCATCGTCCGCGGTGCGCTTGAGGAAACGGTCCGGCAACGCCAACTTGTGGATCGTCCGGAAGGCCAGCAGGTACTGCTTGGCGAGTGAACCCGTCGTGTACGGCAGGTCGTACTTGTCACAGAGCGCGCGGACACGGACGGAGATCTCTGCGTACCGGTTGCTCGGCAGGTCGGGAAAGAGGTGGTGTTCGATCTGGTAGCTCAGGTTGCCACTCATAAACGCCATGACCGGGCCTGCTTCGAAGTTCGCGCTACCGAGCATCTGCCGCAGGTACCACTCGGCGTGCGTCTCGTCCTCGAACTGCTCGACGGTGAACTTCTCCGCACCGTCAGGGAAATGTCCGCAGAAGATCACCGCGTACGCCCACAGGTTGCGCGCAAGGTTGGCCGTTGCGTTCGCGGTGAGGGTGCTCTTCCACGCCGGGCCCGTCACCGCCGGATGGATGACGAAGTCGCGCGTGACCTGGCGAGCAACCTTGCCGAAGAATGCTTTGTTCGGGGCGGAGAGCAGCTGCTTCGGGTCGACGCCTTCGAGCTCCTTCTGCTTGTCCAGATCGTGCAGCGCGATCCCCCACTCGAACGTCGCAGCGAGAAGCACGTTCGCGAGCGGCTGGATCAGGTTGATCGGCTTCCACTCTTCGTCACGCGTCATCCGCAGGATGCCGAAGCCGATGTCGTCGTCCATGCCGACGATGTTCGTGTACGTGTGATGGCTGTAGTTGTGCGCGCGCTTCCATTGCCGCGACGGACCGACCTGGTCCCACTCCCACGACGTCGAGTGGATCTCCGGATCGTTCATCCAATCCCACTGGCCATGGCTCACGTTGTGGCCGAGTTCCATGTTCTCGATCATCTTGGAGACCGCAAGCATGGCCGTTCCCGCGATCCACGCCGGACGGTACTTGCTGGCGAACAACGTCAGCCGCGCGGCGACCTCGAGCGAGCGCTGCAGCCTGATCGTGCGACGGATGTAGCGCGCATCTGCTGCTCCGCGCGACTCCTCGACGTCACGGCGAATCGCATCGAGCTCCCGGCCGAGCGACTCGATGTCAGCTTCGGTCAGATGCGCGAATTGTTTGATATCGGTGATCGCCACCGGGCCTCCGTTGTCATTGGCATTGTAGATCGGTAGTACCTGAAATGTGAAGTACCCAAATATTACAAATCCAGCGTGCAGTCGCCTGCTGCTGCCGAAATGCAGGTCTGGACTCGATCGCCTTCGCGCCGCTCGTCACCGGATCGAAGATCACGAGTGTGGCCCGCGAGGAGCGGGGCGACGCACGTCTGACAGATCCCCATCCGGCAACCGAACGGCATCTGCACGCCGACCTGCTCGCCCGCCTGCAACAGGCTGGTCGCACCGTCGACCTCGACCTTGCGGCCCGATTTCGCGAACGTGACCGTTCCACCCTGCCCGGACATGTCAGCGCGGGCGATCTCGAACCGTTCGAGGTGGAGCCGATCGGAGATGCGCTCGTCACGCCAGAGGCGTTCGATCTCGTCCAACATCTTCAGCGGTCCACATGCCCAGGTCTGCCGTTCCCGCCAATCGGGATACATCGAATCCAGCGACGCGAGGCTGAACTTGCCGTCGGACTTCGTGAGCTGGATATGGGTGACGAACGTCGCGTGTTCGGCTGCCATTCGTTCGAGTTCGGACCCGAACATCACCGCATCCGACGTCGGTGCGGAATGTACGTGCGCGACGTCGGGCAGTTGACCACGACGGTCCATCGTTCGCAGCATCGCCATGACCGGCGTGATGCCGCTGCCTGCAGTCAGAAAGAGGATCTTTGCGGGCGGCGGATCGGGCAGTGCGAACTCGCCCTGCGGCGCTGCGAGCCGGACGATCGTTCCGGACGGCACACCGCCGACGATATGGGTCGAGAGGAAGCCTTCCGGCATCGCCTTCACCGCGATCGTGATGACTTTCCGACCGCCGCGATGGCCCGCTTCCCAATTGGGCGGCGACGTCAACGAATACGAACGCCAATGCCAGCGGCCGTCGACGTGCAGCCCGATCCCGATGTACTGGCCCGGCTTGTAGTCGAAGTCGAATCCCCACCCCGGCTTGATGACCAGCGTCGCAGAATCTGCAGTCTCTTTGCGGACCTCGACGATCTGGCCGCGAAGCTCACGGGCCGACCACAGCGGGTTCGCCAAATGCAGGTAGTCGTCGGGCAGCAGCGGTGTGGTGATCCGTGCAACGGCACCACGAAGGACGTTCAGTCGCGGCCGCCGCGGCGCGGCAACATCCGCGGCCGGCGCTTCCAGCCAGTTCTTCAAACCCATGCGATCGATCCCATGCAAATCTCGTCGGTGACCTCAGAATACCCGACCAGGTTACGGGATCGTAAGTTACCGCTGGGTAACCGACGAGGGATTTACACGCCCTCCAGCACCGCCGACGCACCGATGCCGCCGGCTGCGCAAATTCCGAGCAGCGCCGTGCCGCCGCCCGCGCGGGAAATTTCGTTCGCCATCGTCGTCACCATGCGCGCGCCCGTCGCACCGAACGGATGCCCGAGCGACACCGAACCGCCGTGCACGTTCAACTTGTCGACGTCGATGTCGCCGACAGCCTCGTCGCGGCCGAGTCGCTGCTTCGCCCACTCGTGGCTACCCAGCGCCGATACCACCGAAAGCGTCTGTGCCGCAAAGGCTTCGTGGATATCGACGAAATCGATGTCGGCGAGGGAAAGGCCGGCCTTGTCGAGCGCCCGCGGCATCGAGATGGCCGGACCGATCAGCACCTGATCCTTGGGATCGACACTGACGTAGCTCCACGACTTGAACGCCGCGAGCGGGAGGAAGCCCAGCTCGCGCGCCTTCTCCTCGCTCATCAGCAACACCGCGGAAGCGCCGTCGGTCAGCGGGCTCGCGTTGCCTGCCGTCACGGTGCCGTTGCGTTCGAACACCGGTGCCAGCTTCGCCAGCTTCTCCACCGTCGAATCGCCGCGGACGAGTCCGTCGCGCGTGATGGTCTTGCCCTGCGGGGTCGTGACGGACAGCACTTCCGCGTCGAAACGTCCCGAGGTGATCGCCGCGTTGGCTCGCCGATGCGATCTGGCCGCGAATTCGTCCTGGTCGGCGCGGGTGATGCCGTGGATCTTCGCCATCTTCTCCGCGGACTCCCCCATCACCTCGCCCGTCGTACGCTCGGCGATCTTCGGTCGCGTCGGGAACAGATCCGTGAACGGCGCGAGTTGCGCGACTGCGCTGAGGTAGTCCTTCGGCTTCGGCTTACCGAGCGCGATCGGCGCCATCGAATGCACGATCTTCTGGGGAAGTTTGATCTCGGCATTGCTCGTCGAGTCGCTGCCACCGGCGATCATGATGTCGTATTCGCCGCGCTCGATAGCCGCAGCGGCCGACGTCACCGCCTGCAGACCCGACGCGCACGCACGCGTGACGGTGTAGCCCTCGCAGCCGTGATCGAGCTGCAGATCGAGCGCGACCTCGCGAGCGATGTTCGGAGCCGCGCTCGGCAGGATCACCCCGCCCCACACGATCGCCTGAACATCGCCGAACGGCAGACCCGTCTGCTCCAAAACGCCACGTACGGCAGTTCCGGCAAGCGCGATGCTGTCCATGCGGGTGTAGTCACCGAAGGCTCGGACGAACGGGGTCCGCGCACCGGAAACGACGACGGCTCGGCGAGTGGTCATATGCATATCCTCAGCTTCTGCGACACCTTCAGCGGCATGTATCGATTACAAGTTTGCAGGAAACGTAATCGCCGGCCGCGCAGGGGGTGGCTAAAGCAGTTCGAGCAGGAACGGCAACTCCTGGGTCGCGTACCACGCCAGCTCGTGATCCTCGGCGTCGCCGACAACGAACTCGGCATCGGTATCACCCAGATCGGCCTGATCGACGACCTCGATCGCCTTCTGCACAGTCGGCTCGGCCTCGGCAAGATCGACGTGCGCCGACGCCACCTGAGCCATCGTGATCGGCGCCGACAACCGAACGACGGCGTCGTCCAGATCGGGGCGCAACTTCACGTCGTCGACATCGGCCGCGATCACCGCGCGCCTACGGATGGGCGCGCTGTCGGCATCGAACGGGCCCTCGTCCTCGGCGTGCTCGGAGGCGAGCAACCGCAGCGACGCACGAGCGGCCTCCGCCATCGCGACCTCACCCAACTCGTCGTCGTCGCCGGAAGAATAGGCCTCGCGCAATGCGGGCGTGATCGCGAAAGCCGTGCCGTTGACGGCACGCAACTCGCTGTCGGCGACCAGCTGCCGCAGCATCCGAACGGTAGCGGGGACGTACACCCTCATCGGCGCACACAATCGGGGACACAGCCGGGTTCACGCACACACATCGAGCAGTTCCTCCATCGACTCGTACAGCAGGGACGTGATCACATCGACGTCCGACATCAGATCCCGGTCCGCGTTCAGACCGTAGTAGACCCGGCCATCGTAGGAGGTCAGCCCGATACTGAGCGCCTGATCCTTCAGCAGCGGCGACACGGGATACATCTCGAGCATCCGCGCTCCCCCGATGTACATCGGAACCTGCGGACCTGGCGCATTGGTGATCAGGAGATTGAACGTTCGCTGGCCGTAACCGCTCGCCGCACGCACACTCATCGCGTGCAGACTCGCCGGCGCGAAACCGGACAGCCGAACGAGTGTCCGTGCCGTCACGCTCCGACTGTCCCGCCCGTGCGCTTCGGTCGCATGCGCTATGTGCGACAACCGAATCGAGGGGTTCGGCTCGCCGACGGGTAGGTCGATCAGAAACGACGACAACCGGCTGCCGAGCAGATCGCCCATACCGGGTTCGGTGCCGTAGACCGACATCGGAACGAACGCGCGAATTGCGGTGTAGCCGGTGATGGGTTCGCCACGCGAGAGCAGCCAGTTGCGTAGGGCGCCGGTCACCACGCCGAGCACCGCGTCGTTGATCGAACAGCCGAAATGGGCGCGGATCCGCCGGTAGTCCTCCAGGTCGGTCTTTGCCACGTCGAGGCGCCGGTTTCGCGAGATCGTCGCATTCAGCGGGCTCGGCGGCGCTGTGCTCGCAGACGGATGCAGACCCGCGGCGAATCTGCCGAACGACCCGGCAACCGACGTCGCCGCTCCCGCGACGCTACCGACCGCACGCTTGGCGATATCGACGCCGTCGCCGGGCCTTGACACCAGTTCGCCGACCGCGCGAATAGCCAGACCCGCGTCGCTCGGCTCGGCGCCCGGGTGCCACAGGTCGTCGGCTACCTCACGCGGCGTGTTGCTCGAATCGAGGATCACATGCCCGATCTCGAGCGCCTCCTCGCCGTCGACGAGCGCCGAGTGCGACTTCGTGAAGATGGCGCAACGATTGTCCGACAAGCCCTCGACCAGGTACATCTCCCAGAGCGGCAGCGTTCGGTCGAGCGGCCTCGACATAAGTCGGGCAACCAGCTCGTGCAGTTGCTCGTCCGAACCCGGCTTCGGCAGCGCAGACCTGCGAATGTGATAGGTGATGTCGAAATCGCTCGCGTCGACCCAGACCGGGCGCGCAAGCCCGAGAGGCACCTCGCGAACCTTCTGCCGATAGCGGGGAACGAGGAAGAGCCTGCGGTCGACGATCTCGAGCAGCTTCTCGTAATCGAGCGTGCCGTCGGCGTTCTGCACGATCGCCAGTGAACCGATATGCATCGGTGAGCTACTCGACTCGGACGCATAGAACGACGCGTCCTGTGGCGTCAGCCGGGTAACCATGGCGCCAACACTCCCATCCGCTGCAGGTTCGTGCAGACATAACCCTAAGCGTGCGAGGCCGTATAGCTGAACTCGATGCCACACCCGACCGGTGTGCAGGCGGAAGCGCTATGGTCTCCCATGGCGGCCGCGAACATGCGATGCTTGCCACGTCCACGGTCTCCGAGATCGTTTCAGGACGCACGTTCCGGTCGCGTGGGGCATCCGGAAAGCACGGGGGGAATCATGAACAGAGCTCGGTTGTACCTGTCGCGGCCACCGCGCTGCGAACCCGAGTTGGGGGCCGACGACCGGACGGCGCCTGTCTGCACGACGCCTGCAACGCACAGTGTCCGACGGTCGGCGCACAGCGGTCGCTCGGCTTCGAACCGCCAGGCAGCGAACCCGGAAATTGCAGCCGACAACGACCGAACCGTTGCTGCCGCACGACGTTTCGCCGATGTCGCCCTACGCGCGACGTTGGAGGTCGTCGATCGACGCCGGTCCGCCGTCACGCTCCGCGGAGCACTCGAACCATCGCTGATCGACATGGTTCGGGTGCTCGCGCAGACGTCGGTCCGAGGTCGGGCACTCGGCGCAGCAGCGCTGGGGCCTGTCCATGTCCGGATGGTCGACGAGGCCAACGCCGAAATCTTCGGCACCTACTCCAGAGGACCGCGGGTGTTCGCGGTTGCGGGTCGCGTCACCTCGAGCGGCAACCCAGCGGCCTGGCGCGTGACATCGCTGCGCCTGTAGTGCGGCTCCGCCGCTCGTGAGTCTTTTCGGAGGTTCCGCCCTCCGAAAGGACTCACGAGCGGCGTAGCCGCCTACCTGCGACGCTTCGACTTCGGGGCCCGCGTCGGCGCCTTACCCTGCTGACGCGCAGCCTCACGACGCTCGCGACGCGACTTGCCGTCCGCGGTCTCCTCGGCCTGGGGCGACGACTTGCGGACCGACGCGCTGCCGTCCTCCGCCGGACCCGAGTACGTCAGGCCCTTCGGCTCGGCTTCGTTCAAGCCCTTGGCACGCAACGCGCTCGGCGCGGCGACCTTCTTTTCCGCAACCTTGTTCTGAGCCGCGGCTTCTTCGGTCGGCAAAGGCTTACGCAGCGTCGGGGCTGCTGCCTTGGTTGCGGCTGCGGCACCGGCACCGACCGGCGACCGCAGACCCGGCTGCACTGCGGGCTGCTCGACAGGCGTCGCCTCGACCTGGAGGTTGAACAGGAACCCGACAGATTCCTCCTTCAGGCCGTCCAGCATCGCGATGAACATGTCGTAACCCTCGCGCTGATATTCGACGAGCGGATCGCGCTGGGCCATGGCACGCAGACCGATGCCCTCCTTGAGGTAGTCCATCTCGTAGAGGTGTTCGCGCCACTTCCGGTCGAGTACCGACATCAGGACCTGACGCTCCAGATTGCGCATCCCGCCCTCGCCGGCGATTGCGTCGATCTCCTTCTCGCGCTTGGCGTATGCGTCGTGCGCATCCTTCAGCAGGGTCGCGCGCAGATCGTCGCGAGTGAGCTCGCCTGCCTCGCCGACCTCGGTCTCACCGGTCAGGTCCTCATGCTTCAGACCGATCGGGTAGAGCGTCTTGAGTGCGGTCCACAACTGGTCGAGATCCCAGTCCTCGACGTACCCCTCGGCGGTCGCGCCGTCCACGTAAGCGGTGACCACGTCGGTGATCATGCCTTCGACCTGGCCTTCCATGTCCTCACCCTCGAGGATCTGCCTGCGCTCGGCGTAGATGACCTTGCGCTGCTGGTTCATCACCTCGTCGTACTTGAGGACGTTCTTGCGGATCTCGAAGTTCTGCTGCTCGACCTGCGTCTGCGCACTCTTGATCGCCTTCGACACCATCTTGGCTTCGATCGGCACATCGTCGGGCAGGTTGAGTCGAGTCATGATCGACTCGAGCGCAGCACCGTTGAATCGACGCATCAATTCGTCGCCGAGCGACAGATAGAACCGCGACTCGCCCGGATCGCCCTGGCGGCCCGAACGACCACGAAGCTGATCGTCGATGCGACGCGACTCGTGCCGCTCGGTGCCGAGCACGTACAGACCGCCCGCGTCACGCACCTTCTTCGCGTCGGAGGCAACCTCACCCTTGACGGTCTCGAGGGTCGGCTCCCACGCGGCCTGGTACTCGTCGGCGGTCTCGATCGGATCGAGCCCCTGCTTACGCAACGCCAGGTCGGCGATGATGTCCGGGTTTCCGCCGAGCACGACGTCGGTACCACGACCAGCCATGTTGGTGGCGACGGTGACCGCTTTGGCGCGACCCGCCTCGGCGATGATCGTCGCCTCCTGCTCGTGGAACTTGGCGTTGAGCACATTGTGGGCGATGCCACGCTTGGTCAGCTGCTTGGACAGGTACTCCGACCGCTCGACGCTCGTCGTGCCGATGAGGACCGGCTGACCCTTCTCGTGCTTCTCCTGGATGTCGTCGACGACGGCGTCGAACTTGGCTTCTTCGGTCTTGTAGATCAGGTCCGACTGATCGACGCGGACCATCGGCTTGTTCGTCGGGATCGGAACGACGCCGAGACCGTAGATTTCGTGCAGTTCCGACGCCTCGGTCTGAGCGGTACCCGTCATACCCGACAACTTGTCGTAGAGCCTGAAGTAGTTCTGCAGCGTGATCGTGGCGAGCGTCTGGTTCTCGGCCTTGATCTCGACCTTCTCCTTTGCCTCGATCGCCTGGTGCAGACCCTCGTTGTAGCGCCGACCGACCAGGATTCGACCGGTGAACTCGTCGACGATGATGACCTCACCGTCGCGCACGATGTAGTCCTTGTCGCGCTGGTAGAGCTCTTTGACCTTGATCGAGTTGTTGAGGTAGCTGACCAGCGGCGAGTTCGCCGCCTCGTAGAGGTTGTCGATGCCGAGTTGATCCTCGACGAACTCGACGCCTGCCTCGTGCACACCGATCGTGCGCTTCTTGATGTCGACCTCGTAGTGCACATCGCGCTTGAGCAGCGGTGCGATTCGCGCGAACTCGCCGTACCACTTCGACGACGCATCAGCGGGGCCCGAAATGATCAGCGGGGTACGGGCTTCGTCGATGAGGATCGAGTCGACCTCGTCGACGATCGCGAAGTTGTGGCCGCGCTGAACGAGGTCCTCCAGCGAGTGCGTCATGTTGTCACGCAGGTAGTCGAAGCCGAACTCGTTGTTCGTTCCGTAGGTGATGTCCGACTGGTAGGCGGTGCGACGCTCCGACGGCGACATGCCGCCGAGGATGACGCCGACCTCGAGCCCGAGGTAGCGGTGGACGCGGCCCATCCACTCGGAGTCGCGCTTGGCGAGGTAGTCGTTGACGGTGACCACGTGCACGCCGTCGCCGCCGATGGCGTTCAGGTAGGCGGGCAGGACACAGGTCAGCGTCTTGCCTTCACCGGTCTTCATCTCGGCGACGTTGCCGATGTGCAGCGCCGCGCCGCCCATCACCTGAACGTCGAAGTGTCGCTGCGAGAGCACCCTGCTCGACGCTTCGCGGGCGACGGCGAACGCTTCGAGCAGCAACTCGTCGAGCGTTTCGCCGTTCGCGTGCCGCTTGCGGAACTCGCCCGTCTTGGCGCGCAGTTCGTCGTCGGTGAGCTTCTCCACGTCGGGCGCCAGATTGGACACCTCGTTGGCAAGGTGCCCCAACCGCTTGACCATGCGGCCTTCACCGAGCCGGAGCAACTTCGAGAATGTCAGTGTCGGCACGATCTGTTTCGTCCTCAATCTTCGGCGGCAAGTATCGGCTCCCGAACATGGGAGCAGAGCGGGCGCGAGTTTTCGGCCCCCTGTGCCGACCATGGTATGCGCTCGTCGAACCCGCCGAGTAGGCCTGGCCCTTCCCAGCGCTGGAAAAACCACGACACGAACGAAGGACCAGTCCCAATTGTCGGGACTGGTCCTTCGTTCGATGCGCTGAAAGTACAGCGGTCAGGGACGGGTGTTACGCGAGCCTGATCAGGCCGTAGTCGAAGGCATGTCGGCGGTAGACGACCGAAGGCCTGTCGGTTGCTTGGTCATGGAACAGGAAGAAATCGTGTCCGACGAGTTCCATCTCGTAGAGGGCGTCGTCGACGGACATCGGCGCCGCGGAGTGCACCTTGGTGCGGACTATGCGGCCGGGACTGTTGTCAGGTAGGTCGGGCGCTTCGAATTCGGCGCTCGGCGACTCGATTTTCTTGGATATCTCGTCGACCTCGACGAGTGCGGCAGTCGCCTGTGCGACCGATACGGGAGTCTTGTCGCCGTAGTGGACTTTCCTTCGATCCTTGGTTCGGCGCAGACGATTTTCGAGCTTCGCGGTGACGGATTCGAGCGCGGCGTAGAAGCTGTCGGCGCATGCTTCTGCGCGTACGACAGGACCTTTGCCTCGTGCGGTGATTTCGACGCGCTGGCAGTTCTTGCGTTGGCGACGATTACGTTCGTGGAAGAGTTCGACGTCGAACAGATAGATCGACGGATCGAATCGTTCGAGCCGAGAAAGCTTCTCGGAGACATAGATTCGGAAATGCTCGGGTACTTCTACATTGCGGCCCTTGACCACGATGTCGGCATGTTTTTCGGCTGGTTGAGTGGTGTCTTCTTCGAAAACCGAGGATTGTGAAGCGGTCGTCACGCGTACCTCCCGAATATGGCCGCGCCAGAAGGCTGGTCACGGCGAACTTGACGTGCCGAGAGGGGAACCGCTCGGCACCAGGATCCGAGGCACCACCTCCCACCTGTGTCTTCGGGTGTCTTCGCGACGGTAGTACGTCTCTGTGCGCTGTGCCAGTGTTCACGCACAATTCGCCTGTCGGCGCGGCGTGGCGTTACGCAGCTGCAACCACAACCACTGCGGTGATCTCGATTCCGGCACGTGCGAGCGAACGCACGGACTCACTCGCCGTCGATCCAGTTGTGATCACGTCGTCGACAAGCACCACGTTGGCCGCTGCGTCCACTCCGCGGTCGGTCCGCACTCGAACCCGTCCGGCAAGGTTGCGCTGCCTCAGATCCGCTGTCAGACCGACGGAATCGCGTACTCGGCCACGTAGCGACAGCAGTGGTGCGACCGCAACTCCTCGTCCGCGTCGAGCAGCGGCCGTCGCCATGGCCGTCACCGGATCGCCGCCGCGAACGCGAGCCGCACGCGCTCTCGTCGGCGCCGGGATCAACACCGTCGGCGCCAACTCCGGCGGGTCGAGTTCTCCGGCGTCGCGTAACCAGCCGAGCGTGTGAGCAATGGCCGCACCGAGCGGCTCGGCGAGGTCGCGCCGACCGCGTTCCTTCGCTGCGATGACGGCGAGCCTGCGCGGACCCGAGTAGGTACCGATCGCCCAGCACGGCACGCCGGGGTCGATCCGCGGCCGCAGCGGGGTCGGCGGAACCGACAGTGCCTCCCGACATTGCGTACACCACTTCGACCCGGGCGCGGCACAGCCACCGCATTCGAGCGGAAGGATCAGATCGAGCAGGGTTCGCATGGGCGGGAGTGTGCCCGCGGGGTCCGACAGGGGAAGGCGGCTCCGCCGCTCGTGAGTCTTTTCGGCGGGCCCGACCACCGAAAAGACTCACGAGGCGCGAAGCGCCCTCAGCCAGGCAGAACCGGAATCGCCTTGATTCCCGAGAGCCCAGGAACCTCACGCCAATAACGTTCCGCAGGTGGGTCCGTGTTGTTCAACTGGAACACCGATCGCGAATCGGCCACATATTCGGTGGTCGGCGTCGCATCCACCGCGACGACGGGTGCGGTCAGGTTCCGGTTCGGCAACATCTCCAACCGCGCGCCGTCGACGGTCACGAGGACGACCGGCACATCCGACGAGGCCCGCGCGATGACGACGTTCTCGCCACTGCTCCAATCCAGCGACGTCGCCGTGCTGCCAGCGCCGATCGGAACCAGACGCGGACTCGTCAACGAATAGTTCCCGTTCTGAAGTGCGACGACAACCGCGAAGTACACCTTGCCGTCGATGATCATCGCCGCACGAACGCCGTCACGCGACAACCGAAGTTCGGAGATCCGGCCGAGCGAGGTCACCGCATCGGCCTCGACATCGACGACCGAAACCTGACTCGTCTGCCGGTCACGGACGGCACGCGTCACTCGCACACCGTCGACGACAGCCCACGCCGAACCGTCCCGCGGCGCCCACGACGGTCGGGAGATCGTGCCACCTTCGGCAACGGGAAAGGCGCCGCCGTCGTAGGTGCCGACCATCAGTGCGTTGGTTGGTTCGGGTGCGGGTCTGCCGGTATCGACGACCGCGGCGACGAGGCTGCCGTCGTTCGACAGTGCGATGGAACGCACGTTGCGCACCGAACCGAAGTAACCGGGAGTTGCGACGACCCCGGTGTCGCGGACGGCAACGAGCGACCCGTCCCGCAATGCGTGCAACCCGACGTCGGACCCCGACTTCGACAGCGGGTTCAGGTCTGCCACGTCGGCGGTGGTCCACCCGTTCGCGTACCGATCGTCGAGTGGTTTGCCATCGGCGAGCAATACGTACGGACCCGATATCTCCGCATTCGCGAGCGACCAGATCACTTGTGACGCAAGGAGAACCCGATTCGTCGAATCCAACTCCGAGACGCCCTGCAGGTCGATCCGCACCCCGCCCGGACCGACGCCGACCGAACTGGTCCGGCCGTCGGCCTTTGTGATCTGCCCGATCAGCGACACGTTCTCACCGAGTTGGGTGCGCACGGCTGGAACCAATGCAGGCTTCGGCCCGCCGAGCAGCAGACCGATCAACTGCGCGGCGACCTGATCCTGGCGACTCGGAATCCAGCGCAGGTCGGGCACGGTCGTCGTGCCACTCGGATCGAGGAAGTACAGCGCGACATTTTTGTAGGACTTGAAGAAGAGCGGTCGGTCCAGCATCACCCCGTCGGGGATGTCCGCGATTCGCCATTCACCGTCGACCCGGTCGAAACGGACCTTGAATTCGAACGAGCCTTCCTGCGCCTCGTAGTTGCCGCCCGACTGCAGCTCGCCGACCCGGTTGGTCCGAACGGTGTAGTTGGCGACGTCGTCGTCGCGGGATTCGATCAGGAAGTCGACCTTGTCGACGATCACCGTCGACGCTGCGTCGTCCCAGGTCCGCGCTCGTTCGCCGGTCAGGTACTGCCTAGCGGTTGCGTGCCGGTCGGTCGGATCGGTGCTCGCTTCGAAAAACTTGCGCAACAGCAGACTCGGTTCCGCACCGGGTGCAGGTGGTGGCGCCGTCTGTTCCGCAGGCTCCTGACCGATCGTTCCGATCGCCTCCGGCGTCGACGTGTCGGGCAGGCTTGCGCAGCCGGACACGACGAAGACGAGGGTGAGCAGTACCGCGGCCAGGCAGGCCGATCGTGACGTCGACATCATCGGAAACCTGAACGCGACCTTTCCTGTGGACGTTGCTGCGAGTCCGCGTTCGATCACGTGTCGCTCATGGTCGACGGACCGGCCTTCGGGAGGTCGGGAACGGAGACCAGCGATGGCACCGAACTGCCACTCTGACCTTCGATTCCCCTGCCTTGCAAATGCTTTCGCGTTCCCGGTCGGAGCGGGAGCGGACTGCCCGTCACCTTGCGCCCACGCACGAGTGGGACCGTAAGGCGGAAGCAGGAGCCGAGGCCGGGTTCGCCCCACGCTTCGAGTTTGCCGTCGTGCAGATGTGCGTCTTCGACGCTGATCGCAAGACCGAGCCCGGTTCCGCCGGACCGCCGAACACGCGAGGGATCCGACCGCCAGAACCGGTTGAAGACGAGCTTCTCCTCACCGGCACGCAATCCGATGCCCTGATCTCGGACGATGATCGCCGCGGCATCGTCGTTGGCGCGTAACCGCACGAGCACCGGGCGACCCTCGCCGTGATCGATCGCGTTGGCGAGCAGATTTCTCAGGATTCGCTCGACACGGCGCGGATCGACCTCGGCGATCACCGGCTCCTCCGGCATGTCGAGGATCAGTTCGGTCGACGACTCGCGAGCCAGATGGCGGACCGTCGACACCGCGGCTCGTGCACACATCCGCAGATCGAGCGCCTCACCCGACAACTCGGCGACGCCGGCATCGTGGCGGCTGATCTCGAGCAGGTCGTTGAGTAGCGCTTCGAACCGGTCCAGCTCGGTGACGAGCAGCTCGGAGGACCGCCGCAACGCCGGATCCAGTTCGTCGCTGCCGTCGTGAATCAGGTCCGCTGCCATTCGGACCGTGGTCAGCGGGGTTCGCAGTTCGTGACTGACGTCGGAGGTGAATCGTTTCTGCAGATTTCCGAACTCTTCGAGCTGCGTGATCTGCTTCGACAGGCTCTCGGCCATCTCGTTGAACGACATGGCGAGTCGAGCCATGTCGTCCTCACCACGCACCGGCATTCGTTCCTTGAGCCTGCCGTCGGCGAATCTGACGGCGATCCGGGACGCCGACCGGATCGGCAGGACGACCTGCCGGGCGACGAGCATCGATATCGCGCCGAGCAGCACGAGTAGAACGGCGCCGCCGATGAGCAACGTGCCACGCATCAGTTGCAGGCTGCGGTCCTCACTCGCGAGCGGGAAGACCAGGTACAGCTCGAGTGTCGAGATGTCGGATGCGGTCGGACTGCCGACGATCAACGCGGGGCCACGGTAGCCGTCGGGATCGGAGACAGTCGAGAATTGGTAGCTGACCTGGCCCTGCTGCACGAAACGGCGCAAGGTGCCCGGAATTTGATCGTCGGGGCCGATAGCGGTCTGCGGTCGTGCACCGTCGCCGGGCACGATGAGGACCGAGTCGAAAGTGCCTGCGGCACCGGCAGCTTGACCCGCGTCGTTCTCGCGGCTGGTCAGCGCCGAACTCGCGTCGTCGAGCCGGCTGCGCAGGGTATTGCCCTCGTCGGCGCCGGCAAGCTGAGCCTGAACGGTGTTGCGCGCGCGATCCATTTCCTCGATCGCGGCAGTGATCTTCGCTTCGAGCAGACGATCGGTGATCTGACTGGTGAGAACGACACCGAGGATGGTGATGACGATCAGCGACAAGGTCAGTGTCGAGACGACGACCCGCAGCTGCAGGGAACGCCGCCAGGCGTGTCCGAGCGAATTGCTCAGACGTTGAAACCAACGCAGCAGTGGAGCGAGTGTTCTGTCGATCCGCCGCTGCATTCTGGAAAGACTGATCACGGCGGTCCGGCCTTGTAGCCGACCCCCCTGACAGTCAACACAACTTCGGGCACCTCGGGATCCTTTTCGACCTTGGCGCGCAGGCGCTGAACGTGGACATTGACGAGCCGGGTATCGGCAGCGTGCCGGTAACCCCACACCTGTTCCAGCAACACCTCACGAGTGAACACCTGTCGCGGCTTTCGCGCCAAAGCAACGAGCAGATCGAATTCCAGCGGCGTCAGCGAAATCAACTGATCGCCGCGGCTGACCTTGTGCGCAGGAACGTCGATCACGATGTCGGCGATGCTGAGCAGCTCGGCCGGTTCTTCCTCGGTGCGACGCAGCCGCGCGCGGACGCGAGCGACCAGCTCCTTCGGCTTGAAGGGCTTCATGATGTAGTCGTCCGCGCCCGATTCCAACCCGAGCACCACGTCGACCGTGTCGGTCTTCGCCGTGAGCATCACGATCGGCACACCCGAATCGGCGCGCAGAACGCGGCACACGTCGATGCCGTTCATACCGGGAAGCATCAGGTCGAGCAGGACCAGATCGGGTCTCGTTTCGCGAACCGCGGCAAGGGCTTGCGTACCGTCCCCGACGACGAAGGGCTCGAAACCCTCACCGCGCAGGACGATCGTCAGCATTTCCGCGAGAGCCGTATCGTCGTCGACAACCAGAATCCGTGGCTTCATTTCTCTATGGTGTCACTTCCACCTGGTCACTCGGCTTATTGACCAGCTGGGCGGCGAGTTGAGTCGTATCGACGTCACCGTCGACGACCCGCCACGGCGACACCCAGTTGGCAGCGGCGAGCGCGGAGTAGACGTCGGCAGTCCGCTGCTGCAGGTCGCCGTCGAGTTCGTAGGAGTCGCGCCGCCGGGTCGCGTCCAGCTGTTCGCGGCTCTTCGCCCGTGCTGCAGCGACGGCGACCGGAATGTTCAGCAGCAGCTGGACGTCGGGAACAGGTATCGCGAACCGTTCGAACTCGAGTGCCTTGACCCACTCCACCACCTTGCCCTGCGCGGACTCGTGCAAACGAGCGGCACTGTAGGCGGCGTTCGACGCGGCGTATCGGTCGAGCAGCACGATGTCGGTGCGGTTGATCAGTCGGCGTAGATCCCGCGCGGCATCGTGGCGATCCAGGGCGAACATCGCGGCCATGCCGTACACGCTGCTCGCGAGATCGCCGTGCTCGCCCTGCAACGCTTCGGCTGCGAGGTCGGCGTGCATCGACTCTCCGTATCGCGGGAAACCCATGGAGAGGACTTCGAGTCCCGAGTCCGTCCAGGCATCGCAGAGCCCACGCGCCAAAGTGTGTTTACCAGCACCGTCGACGCCCTCGATCGTGATCAGCATGGGCACGTGTCGAATCGTATAGGTTGTGCGATCCGCGACCGGGCGATCAGCCGCAGAACTTCCACTTGCCGCCTTCCTTCTTCAGCGAGAAGTTCTGTTCCTCTTCGTCGCCCTTCACGGTTGCCATCACGTCGGCGGTCGCGTCGTTGCCGTCTATCTCGATATTGGTGACGCCGGTGACCTGCACGTCGGGGTCAGGTTCGCTCGACCGCGTCGATTCTTCGAGCTCGTCCTCGATCTCGCGCTTGAGGTCGCGGCACAGTTTGTTCAACTCGGCGTCGCGGGGCGCCTCGAGCACTGCTGTGAGGACTTCCTCGATCTGCTCCTCGTCACTCTTGGCGCTCGTGGTCGTCGTGCCGCCACTGTCGTCGCTGTCGTCACCGCCGGTGAAAATCACGAGGGCGGCAACAACGGCGCCGATCAGCACGACTGCGGCAAGAATTCCG
Source organism: Antrihabitans stalagmiti (assembly GCF_016482825.1). GTDB lineage: Bacteria > Actinomycetota > Actinomycetes > Mycobacteriales > Mycobacteriaceae > Antrihabitans > Antrihabitans stalagmiti. The sequence continues at coordinate 340,487 of NZ_JAEMNV010000002.1, forward strand.
CCGACGACGAAGCCGGTGCGTTTCCGTGGCGGCGGTGCAGTGCCCTGCCCGAAATACGGCTGACCTGGACCCTGCGGCCCTGGTTGTCCGCCCCACTGCTGCCCTGGCCCCTGGCCGAACTGCCCAGGCCCGTTCGGTCCGTACGGTCCGGGCCCGAATTGTCCCGGACCTTGGTTGTACGGCCCCTGACCTGGACCGTTTGGTGGATACGTCACAACTCCCCCGGAGGTCGATACGTCTGTTCGGCGAGACGATACGCGATCGACGGACAACTGGACGGCTGCACTGGTCGCGACCCGAGCCTGCTGCGCGAAACGGCCTGGCAGTTGTCATACTGCTGACCAAGAAATGCTCTCTCGAATGTAAAGGACACCTGTGACCTACCCACCGAACGGCCCGGGCGATGGACAGCCGTACAACCAGCCGGGCAATCCACAGCAACAGTGGGGTCAGCAGCCGGCTCCGCAGGCGTGGGGACAACCGCAGCCGGGTCCGCAGGCGTGGGGGCAACCGCAACCGGGTCCCCAAGCCTGGGGTCAGCAGCCGGGATACGGCCAGCAGGGCTTTCCACCACCTGCACGCAAGAGCAAGACCGGCCTGATCGTCGGCCTGATCGTCGCCGCCGTGCTCGTCATCGGCACCGTCGTCGGCATCGTGCTCCTCACCGGCGACGACAGCGATAGCTCGGCAACCGGCGACACGACCGGAAGCGACGAAGAACAGATCGAGTCGGCGATCAAGACCTTCTACAGCACGTGGGAGAGCAAGGGTTACAACGCTGCCGTGAAACTCGCCTGCACGGCGGCACGCAACGACCCGGATAAAGAAGTCGACGCCGACACCGAAAAGCAGCTCGACACTGCGGAATTCGACATCCAGAAGGTCGAGAACATTCGGATCGACGGCGATCTCGCGACCGCCGACGTGACCGGAACCGTCACCTTCGACGGTCAGAGCGATGCCAGCCTCGACGACATGACCGAGGAGTACCTCGCCAAAGAGGGCGGCAAGTGGAAGGTGTGCGACGACCCGAACGAGTGATGTCGGCCGGGACTGTTAACACAACGAATCTGCTCACGGAATGCTGAAAGTACGAGCAGAATGCGACATGGAGGTGGATGGTGGCCCTCGAGCCGGGATCGACGTTTGCCGGTTACCGGATCGAACGGCGCCTTGGCACAGGCGGAATGGGCGCGGTCTATCTGGCCAAGCACCCGCGGCTACCGCGGCGGGACGCACTCAAGATCCTCGACGCCGGGCTCGGGGCAGACAAGAGCTTCCGCGCCCGGTTCGAGCGTGAAGCCGAACTGACCTCGCGGCTCGATCACCAGAACATCGTCTCGATTCACGACCGCGGGCTCGAAGGCGATCGGCTGTGGATCTCCATGCAGTTCGTGGACGGTGTCGATGCCTCGCAACTGATCGAACAGGGTCCGTCGGCGTTGCCTTTCGCCAGGTCCGTTCACATCGCAGCCGAGGCGGCGAAGGGGCTCGACTTCGCACACCGCAACGGCCTGCTGCACCGTGACGTCAAACCTGCGAACCTGCTGATTTCGACGGACGAGGACACGGACAAGGTGTTCGTCACCGATTTCGGTATCGCGCGATCCCTCGACGACACGACGGCGTTGACCTCGACCGGCTCGTTTCTCGCGACGATCGCCTACGCCGCACCCGAACTGATCGAGGGCAGGTCGATCGATCATCGGATCGACGTCTATGCGCTCGGCTGCACGTTGTTCGAAATGCTCACCGGCTCTGTGCCTTTCGTGCGAGCGAACCCGGTCGCGATGATGCACGCCCACGTCACGGCTCCTGCGCCGCATCCGTCCGAATACAACCGTGCGATGCCGCCCGCGTTCGACGCCGTGATTGCCCGGGCGATGGCGAAAGACCCAGCCGACCGGTTCCAATCGTGCCGCGAACTCGGTGCCGCCGCAGCGGCGGCGTTGTCCGGCAGAACCGCGCCGACCGTGATCCGGCAGGTTCCAACCGATCCGAATTCGCAACACCGCATCTCGACCCCACAGCCGACCCCACCGCCCACCGCGGTCGCGCCGCAGCGGCGCCCCATCTCACAGCCTACGTATGTGCAACCACAGCAACCACTCTCGTCGCCACACCACTCGGTGCCGCACAATAACCCGCCCCACAACGTCCCGCCTCACAACGTCCCGCCGCGACCGTTCGTCGGGCCGCCGGGTCCGACCGGACCTCCTGGCCCGAGTCGGCCGGCGCAAGGACGTGGCAACGGCCGCATCATCGCGGCGGTGGTTGCCGTCCTCGCGCTGCTGGTCGTCGTCGGGATCGTCGGCGCCGTCATCGCGAACGACAACGACTCGGGCGGCGGAACGCCGACAACCGAGGCCGCGACGGACGCCGAGCAGATCGAGGCCGCGATCCGCGCCGCCTACCAGAAGGTCGACGACGACGGATTCGCTGCGTCGATCACGTCGTTCTGCACCGATGCACGCACTCGCTACCAAGAGCAGATCGACAACGGCGACTTCGTCGACGAACCCGACGCCGACTCCTACGAGATCACCGTCGACGGCATCGAGAACATCGAGATCGACGGACCCACCGCGACGGCGGATGTCACCACCACGATCTCAGGTCTCGGCGCCGACGACGGGACGTCGACCGACGTCGAGAACCTGACAAGGGAGAACGGGAGATGGAAGGTCTGCCCCGTCAACTAAACGCTAATAGCGGTAGTGCTCGGGCTTGTACGGGCCTTCGACGTCGACACCGATGTACTCGGCCTGCTCCTTGGTCAGCTTGGTGAGCGTGCCACCGAGTGCCTCGACGTGAATGCGCGCGACCTTCTCGTCGAGCACCTTGGGCAGGCGGTACACCTCGTTGTCGTACTCCTCCGGCTTCGTCCACAGTTCGATCTGCGCGATCACCTGGTTGGAGAAGCTGTTGCTCATGACGAAGGACGGGTGCCCGGTGGCGTTGCCGAGATTGAGCAGGCGGCCCTCGGACAGCACGATGATCGAATGGCCGTCTGCGAAGGTCCACTGGTCGACCTGCGGCTTGATGTTGAGGCGCGTGACGTCGGGCGAGCGCTCGAGGCCCGCCATGTCGATCTCGTCGTCGAAGTGGCCGATGTTGCCGAGGATCGCCTGGTGCTTCATCTGCTTCATGTGGTCGAAGGTGATGATGCCCTGGTTACCCGTCGAAGTGATGACGATGTCGGCAGCGCCGATCGCCTGCTCGACCGTGACGACGTCGTAGCCGTCCATCAATGCCTGTAGCGCGTTGATGGGGTCGACCTCGGTGACCTGCACGCGTGCACCCTGGCCCGCAAGCGATTCCGCACAACCCTTGCCGACGTCTCCGTAACCGCAGACGAGCACCTTCTTGCCACCGATGAGAACGTCGGTGCCACGGTTGATGCCGTCGATCAGCGAGTGCCGAGTGCCGTACTTGTTGTCGAACTTGCTCTTGGTGACGGAGTCGTTGACGTTGATCGCCGGGAACACGAGTTCACCGGACGCGGCGAACTGGTACAGCCGCAGTACGCCCGTCGTCGTTTCTTCGGTGACACCCTGAACGCTTTCGGCGATCGCGGTCCACTTACCCTTGTCCGTTTCGAAACGGCTGCGGATCAAGTTGAGGAACACCTTGTACTCGGCCGAATGATCGTCTTCGTTCGGCGGCACGACGCCTGCCTTCTCGAACTGTGCCCCGCGCAGGACGAGCATCGTGGCGTCGCCACCGTCGTCGAGGATCATGTTGGCGGGTTCACCCGGCCACGTCAGCATCTGCTCGGCGGCCCACCAGTACTCTTCGAGCGATTCGCCCTTCCACGCGAAAACGGGCGTACCCGCGGGGGCTTCCTCGGTGCCTGTCGGACCGACGACGACAGCAGCTGCCGCGTGATCCTGGGTCGAGAAGATGTTGCACGATGCCCAGCGAACTTCGGCACCGAGCGAGACCAGCGTTTCGATGAGAACCGCGGTCTGAATGGTCATGTGCAGCGATCCGGAGATCCGGGCGCCCTTCAGCGGTGCCACCTCCGCGTATTCGCGGCGCAGCGCCATCAAGCCGGGCATTTCGTGTTCGGCGAGCCGAATCTCTTTGCGGCCGAACTCGGCCAGACCGAGATCGGCCACCTTGTAGTCGATGCCGTTGCGGCTGTCGGCTTGCAGGGTTGTTGCTTCCACTGAAGTCGTCATCTGCCTCTCCTGGTAGGGCGGTACTTTGCAAGGCTAGCGGCAGAAGTCGCGGAGGCGGGGAGCGCACCCGGCTAAACAGTGCTGCGCCGCTCAGCCTGCTGCGCTGACCTCGTCGACGTAGGGACCGAAGAGAGCGGCGAGGTCGGCTGCCACGTCGACGAACGATTCCGGCGGTATTCCGATGTAGCTCAGCGCAAGTCGCACGAGCGCGGTCGCCAGCCGTTCGCCGTTGGCGCGGGAGGTATCGATCCAGCTGTTCTGGAACGTATCGGCCAGCCGGGTCCGGGCGTGCACGATCAACGGACCCGCATCGAGGGTGATGAGCCGCAACAGGTCGGGCTTCACGTCACCGGAGAGCAACGACAGGATCAACGGTTCCGATGCGCTGTCCATGAAGAAGCCCTGCAGACCCTCGGCGATGGCCGCGCGGACATTACCTTCGTTGGACCGGATGGCGCCCTCGACGTGATCGACGAACTGATCCGCGAGTCGCAACGCGTAGGCCTGCGTCAACCCGAGCCGAGAATTGAACTCGTTGTAGAGCGTCTGCCTGCTGACCCCCGCGCGCTTCGAGATATCGGACAGGGTGATCTTGTTCCAGTCGCGTTCGCCGAGCAGCTCGCGCATCGAATCGAGGACCGAATCACGTAGCAGCGAGCGCGCTGCTTCCTGATAGGGCACTCTCGACACGCTGTTCGACATGCCGCGACGGTTTCATGGGCAGTTCTCGTAGTCAACTCACCCCGCTGGTCCGGGGATCGTCGAAGTTCGCCCAGACCGCATCGTCGACTCGATCGCACAGCAGGCCCACCAACGACACCGTGCCCGGACGACCCCGGATAAGAAACGATCCACGCCCGCAACATCGTCGCAGGCGTGAATCGTGGGGGCACTGACATCACCCGACTCGTGTTACGAGCGTTCGATTTCGACCATGAAGAAGTCGGACTTTGCCGCACCACAGTCGGGGCAGCTCCAATCGTCCGGGATGTCGTCCCAGCGGGTACCCGGTTCGATACCGTCGTCGGGCCAACCAACTGCTTCGTCGTACTCGAAACCGCACTGGACGCACTGGTAGAGCTTGTAGTCGTTCACAACGAGAACCTTTCCTACGAGTTGCTCGGCTGGCTTACGCCGACGGGCTCGAAGTCGACCTTGTCACGCACGCCGCAATCGGGGCAAAACCAGTCGTCCGGAATCGAATCCCACGAGGTGCCCGCCGGAAAGCCCTCCCGCGGCACACCTTTGGCTTCGTCGTAGACATAGTCACAGACCGGGCACTTGTAGGCGCTCATTTGTCGGCCGCCTGCGGATCCTCGACCACCCCGTAGCGAGCCAGAATCTTTTCGCGCTTCGGCGGGTGGATGTTGGCGCGGGTGATGTCGCCGTCGTAATGCGCGAGGACGCGGGGATCCATGACCTTGCGCCACAGCGGCGGGAAGTAGGCAAGCAGAATCAGGCTCGCGTAGCCACTCGGCAGGTTCGGCGCACCGTCCCAGCTCCGCAGCGTCTGGTAGCGACGGGTCGGGTAGGCGTGATGGTCGCTGTGGCGCTGCAGGTGGTACAGGAAGATGTTGGTGACGATGTGGTCGCTGTTCCAGCTGTGCTCGGGCGCCGGACGCTCGTAGCGGCCACTCGCGGTCTTCTGCCGGACCAGTCCGTAGTGCTCGAGGTAGTTGACCGACTCCAGCAGGCTGAACCCGATGATCGCCGACAGAATCAGGTAGGGCAGCAGTCCGATACCGAAGATTGCGGTGAGTGCCGCGAACAACACGACCGACATCAGCCAGGACGTGAGGACTTCGTTCTGCAGGCTCCACGGGCTCTTGTTCAGGCGGGCAAGCCGAGTCTTCTCGAGCTTCCAGCCGGACTTGAAGCTACCCGAGACCGTGCGCGGCCAGAAGGCCCAGAAGCTTTCGCCGAAACGCGAGCTTGCCGGATCCTCAGGGGTTGCGACGCGGACGTGGTGGCCACGGTTGTGCTCGATGTAGAAGTGCCCGTAGAAGGACGGGGCAAGGGCGATACGGGCGAGCCAGCGCTCCATGTCGACCTTCTTGTGGCCGAGTTCGTGCGCGGTGTTGATACCGACGCCGGCAATCATGCCGATCGTGATGGCGAGACCGATCTTGTTGGCCACATGCAGACCGTGGCCTTCGAAGCCGAGCCAGCTGAGGTTGTCCGACATGATCAGGTAGCTGCCGAAGATCAGCGATGCGTACTGGAACGGCAGGTACAGGTAGGTGAGGTAGCGGTAGTACCTGTCGTTTTCCAGGTACTCCATCACTTCGTCGGGCGGGTTGTTGCCGTCGGGTCCGAAGAAGATATCCGCGATGGGAATGACGACGTAGACGAGGATCGGGCCGAGCCAGACCGGAAGCTGTGCGACCTCGTGCCAGCCGAGCGCGTTCAGGCCGATGATCAGCGGTAAGCCGATGATGAAGAGTCCGGCTGGGGCGAAGAGGCCCCATAGCCACATGTATCGCTTGGTATCGCGCCAATCGGTGGCGGGCGCGTCGGCGGTTGCCGGATCTACATGCGTAGACATCGATGTCTCCTAGTCAAGCGGGCGTGTTCTCGCAGTTGTGAAGTCGAACACTTCTACCGTTGACAATAGAGGTTGCGTTGTCCCCTGTCTAGACAAACCGATGGTTTTGTAAAGACTTACTGGTCATGCGACCTTCTCCGCAGTGTGGAGTGTCTGTAGCCGTAGAGGAAGTACACCGCGAACCCGAGCGCCATCCACAGCAGGAATCGCAACCACGTCTCGACACTCAGGTTCAGCATCAGCCACAGGCACGCAAGCACCGCGAGGATCGGCACCACTGGGACCCACGGCACTCGAAAGCCACGGGATAGATCCGGCCGGGTGCGGCGCAACACAAGCACCCCGATCGATACGAGCACAAATGCGAACAGCGTGCCGATATTGACCATCTCTTCGAGCTTGCCGATCGGAACGATCCCTGCGAGAACGGCGCAGACGACACCGACGATGAGCGTGATTCGCACCGGGGTTCCGCGTTTGCCCGTGCGCGCGAGCCCACGCGGCAGCAAACCGTCCCTCGACATTGCGAACAGGACCCGCGTCTGGCCGAGCAGTAGCACCATGACCACGGTTGTCAGGCCGGCCAGCGCACCGAACGAGATCACGTCGCTCGCCCATTCGACGCCATTGAGCGAGAAAGCCGTCGCGAGAGTCGACTTGTCTCCGCCGAGATCGGTGTAGGGCACCATCCCGGTTAAGACCAACGTGACCGCGACGTACAGCACGGTGACGATCGCGAGCGAGGCTAGGATGCCGCGTGGTAGGGCGCGCTGCGGGTCCTTGGTCTCCTCGGCCGTCGTGGCGACGATGTCGAAGCCGATGAAAGCGAAGAACACCAAGCTTGCGGCCGCGAGCAGCCCGTAGGGACCGAACGTGCTGTCCCCCGCACCAGTCAGGTAGGAGAACAGCGACTGGTGAATACCTTCTTTGCCAGAGCCACCCTGCGACGGCGGAATGTAGGGCGAGTAGTTCTCGGCCTTGATGTAGCCGATACCGACGACGATCACGAGCAGGACAACCGCGATCTTGATAGCGGTGATGACCGCCGATACCCGCGAGGACAGCTTGGTACCCGTCGCGAGCAAGCCTGTGAGCACAAGCAGGATCAGGACGGCACCCCAGTCGAACTCGTGGTTGCCGATGAACAACGTCGGCGCGGAGGTGCCGATCACCTCGGCGAGATAAAGCGACCAGCCTTTTGCGACCACCGATGCGGCGAGCGCGAACTCCAACATCAGGTCCCACCCGATGATCCAGGCGACGAACTCGCCGAAGGTGGCATAGGAGAACGTGTACGCGCTGCCCGCCACCGGCACCGTCGACGCGAATTCCGCGTAACACAGCGCGGCGAGCGCACAGGCGATGGACGCGAGCACGAACGCGAGCGATACGGATGGTCCCGCGACGTTACCTGCGGTCCGCGCGGTGAGCGTGAAGATGCCGGCTCCGATGACGACAGCGACGCCGAACACCGTGAGATCCCAAGCGGTCAAGTCTTTTCGGAGTTTCGAATCCGGCTCGTCGGTGTCGGCGATCGACTGCTCTACCGACTTCGTCCGGAACAGCGAATGCTTCGACGGAGACTTTTCGGAGTCGTCGATCGCCACAGCGGGCCTCCTTGCTCGGTGTTGAACCCCGAGCCTATGGCCAAGGGCGCTTGCGCAGAACGAAAGTGGGGACCGAAGTTATTTCGCGGTGCGATAGAGATCCGGTTCGAGGTACATCGCCCGAACCGAGGGGACTTCACTGCGCACCCTGGCCTCGGCCTCGTCGATCGCCGCCGCAACGGCGGCGATGTCGAGACCGGGTACGAAGGCTAGCTTCGCTGCGACCAACATCTCTTCGGGACCGAGGTACTGGGTCTTGAGGTGGATGACGCGCTCGATCCCCTCGCCGTCGGCGAGACCCGCGAGAATGCGCCTCTCCTCGTCGGCTGTCGCACCTTCTCCGATCAGGAGGCTGTGCATCTCGATGATCAGGATCACCGCGATGACGCCGAGCAGTAGCCCGATCGCGAGGGTGCCGACACCGTCCCAGACGGGCTCGTCGGTGATGACGGTCAAGCTGACACCGAACAACGCGAGGAACAGACCGACGAGCGCTCCGGTGTCTTCCAGCAGCACCACCGGCAGTTCCGGGCTGCGCGAATTTCGGATGAACTGCCACCAGGTCGCATTGCCCTTGAGTGGCTTCGACTCCTTGTAGGCCGTCATGAAGCTGTACGTCTCGAGGCCGATGGCGATCACGAGGATGCCGATCGCGACAGCCGGGCTGGTGAGCTCCTCCGGATGCTGAATCTTGTGAATGCCCTCGTAGATCGCGAACATCGAACCGAGAGTGAACAACACGAGCGCGACAACGAAGGAGTAGAAGTACCTGCTGCGGCCGTAACCGAACGGGTGCAACTTGTCTGCTTCACGCTCGGCGCGCTTCTGACCGAGTAGGAGCAGCCCCTGGTTGGACGTGTCCGCGACGGAGTGCACGGCCTCGGCAAGCATCGACGACGATCCCGTGATCGCCCAGCCGACGAACTTGGCCACCGCGATACCCGCGTTCGCGGTCAGTGCCGCGACGATCGCCTTCTTGCTACCGCCTGCGGACATGACGCTCCTCCTGCTGGTCGATCGGGCTCGGACTACTCAGGCCTAACGGCTACACAGACATTTCGGTCGTGCAGCGCGAGCATCACGCTAGCCTGCTCGACCGACTGATGCGCAGAACATCTGCGCATTGCCCTCCGACGTCGTGACCGACACGTGCGCGTCTGCCGCCGACACCCACGCGGCAGCGCCGCGCCGAAGCTCCAGAACTGTATCGCCGCTACGCAACTGCACCGAACCCTTGGTGCACAGCAGGATGTTCGGTCCATCGACAGTGACGTCGGCCGTTGGGTTCGTCGCGTCGAGATCGATTCTCGACAGCGCGAATTCGGCGGCGGGCGTCGGATACCGACGAGCCCCGCCCGCGCCGCCCGGATGCAGGATCGGCACCTCGACCGGCTCGAAGTCGAGTACCCGCAGCAGTTCCGGGACATCGACGTGTTTGGGCGTCAATCCACCGCGCAACACGTTGTCGGAGTTCGCCATGATTTCGACCGCGACACCGCGCAGGTACGCATGCAGATTTCCGGCGTCGAGGTAGAGACCTTCGCCCGGCTGCAGAGTGATTCGATTGAGCAGCAGCGAACACAGCACACCTGCATCGCCGGGGTAGGTGTCGGCAAGCTCTATCGCGGTGCGGACCTCTTTGCCGAACTGCCCCCTACCGTGACTCGCCGACAGATAGGCGACACAGCCGTCGAGCACTTCGGGAAGCAACGTCGCCAACGCCCGCTCTGGCAGGGTGATCCACGTGGTGAACAGCGCCCGCAATCCGGACGAATCAGGTTGCCCTGCAAGCAGAGCGCTGTATTTCGCCAGGGCGGGCACCTCCAGCGCGGCGAACAGAGCGATGGTTGCGTGCGGGTCACGGAAACCAGCGAGCGCCTCGAACCTGTCGAGCGCTACGACAAGTTCCGGCTTCGGGCTGTCGTCGCGATAGTTGCGCGTGGGAGCATCGATCGGCACACGAGCGCGGTTCTCCCGCGCAAAACCGTCCCGCGCTTGGATCGCACTCGGATGGGCCTGCAGCGACAAGGGCTCCTCGGCCGCAAGCAATTTCAGCAGAAACGGCAGCCTGTTGCCGAACCGTGGTGCAACGTCGGAGCCGAGTTCGCGGACGGGGTCGGCTGCGACGGCGTCGAGCAGCGACACCGCGTCGTCACCGATCAGCAGTCGCGCGGGGTCGGCTGGATGAGCTCCGAACCACATCTCGGCCTCCGGGTGGACCGACGGCACCGGTCGACCGCACAGTTCGGCGAGTGCAGTTCGCGATCCCCACGCGTAATTACGCAGCGCACCTCGCAACAAGTGCACTAGTGACCTCCGCCGAAACTGCGTGCCGCGCCGGACATCAACTGCACGTACGCGGCAGCCATTTCCAGCCGAACCGCCAGTATCGCAAGGTGTTCGAGCTCTCTGCCCGACCGACTCGGCGGCGGCACTCCACCATCGGCACGCGCAGCTTCTTCAGGATCGACGGCGACGAGTTGAGCATCGGCGAAGACGGCGATCCGACGTTCGGCGATCCGACGTTCCGGCTCCGTGCTGACGACGAACACCCGCACTCGATTACGCGGCGGCGGACCGTCGAGCTGCTCGTCGTGAAAGAAGGGGTCGAAATCCGCGCCCCCACCCGAATCACCCTGCGCGAGCATCGCGGCCGCGCCGACGACGTCGGAGAGATCGCCTGCCGCCGCTATCGTTCCCGCGCACCGCAGCAGCACCTCGGAAGCATGCCGCGCCAATTCGGCAGGCGCGGTGTCGTCGCCCGCGAGCACGATTTCACAGTTGCGCATCCGAGAGGCAAGCGCTTTCGCCGGGTTGTGAAACACCTCGTTGCTCGGATGATCGTGCGCCGCTTCGGCATCGAGTAGGTCGGCAAGGCTGGCGAGGTCCGGCAGAAACGGTGCCGACCGCGCCTTGTCGACGATCGCGAGCACCGCGATGCCAGCGGCAATGTAGCGAAGGAGGGTGTTGTGTTCGAGGACGGGAACACGCGGTGGCAAGGTCGAGGCTCGACCCGCGCCGGCCGCGCGCAGCGGCCCCTCGTCGGGTGCGACGATCACAACTTCGGCGCCACGCCGCAATGCCTTGTCAACGGATTCGACGAGCCTGGGATCGCCCGCATCGTCACCGGCGACAAGGACAACATCGAGTGGACCGACCCACGGTGGCGTCTCGTCGACGTGCAGGACCGGCAGGCCCGCACTGCCACCGAGCGCAGCCACGACAAGGCCCGCGGCACGTGCCGCCCGACCCGCGCCGGTGACGAAGAGAACGCTCCGAGGTCGGAGATCCGTCAACCGAATCAGCGAATCTTCGCTCACTGCGGCTGCGGTCGCACGAACCTGCGCGCCACCGAGCGCGGCCGACCGCAGTGCGCCGCCGACGTCGGCCGCCAGGAGGGAATCGACGTCGTCGAGATCGAAGACCGGTGAGGGAGCGGTCATAAGAAGTTGCACACCGTCCTTTCACGGGCAGACGACGACGTCGATTTGTTGTCGAAATAGTTGCTTGGATCCACTATTCCAGCTACGCGCGAACGATGGTCAGTATCTCGGTCACGAGTGCGTCTACTTCGTCGGCAGACGCGGCTTCGACGTTGAGGCGAAGGAGCGGTTCGGTATTCGACGCGCGCAGGTTGAACCACGAACCGTCCTGCAGCGACACCGTGACGCCGTCGAGTTCGTCCACCGATGCGGTCCGGTCGGTGAACGCGGAGACCACCGCGCGGGTGCGGTCGGCAGCGTCGGCAACCGTCGAATTGATCTCACCGGACGCCGAATACGTCTCGTAGGCAGCCATCAGTTCCGACAGCGGCCGATCCTGCTCACCAAGTGCGGCAAGGACGTGCAACGCGGCAAGCATGCCCGAGTCTGCGCACCAGAAGTCACGGAAGTAGTAGTGCGCAGAGTGCTCGCCACCGAAAATTGCGCCGGTGTCGGCCATCTGCTGCTTGATGAACGAGTGCCCGACGCGGGTGCGCACCGGCTTGCCGCCGAGTTTCGTCACAAGCTCCGGCACTGCACGCGAGGTGATGAGGTTGTGGATGATCGTTGCGCCCGGCTCTTTCGCGAGCTCACGCGCGGCGACGAGAGCGGTGACCGCGGACGGCGACACCGGTTCGCCACGCTCGTCGACGACGAAGCACCTGTCGGCATCACCGTCGAAGGCAAGTCCGATGTCGGCGCCGGTCTCGCGAACGTGGGATTGCAGGTCGACGAGATTCTTCGGATCGAGCGGATTGGCTTCGTGATTCGGGAAATTGCCGTCGAGTTCGAAGAACAGCGGTTCGATCGTCAGCGGCAGCGGCCCGAGGACGGACGGAACCGTGTGACCACCCATCCCGTTGCCTGCGTCGACCGCAACCGTCAACGGCCGCAACGCGCTCAGATCGACGAGCTTGCGCAAGAACTGCGCGTAGTCCTCGAGAACATCCTGCGTTGTACTCGAGCCCGCCGGACCGTCGTAGGTCGGCACGCCGTCGATGACTTCCTGCGCGATGGTGGCCAGACCGGTCGCTTGACCGACCGGTTTCGCGCCGGCTCGACACAACTTGATGCCGTTGTATTTCGCGGGGTTGTGGCTCGCTGTGAACATGGCGCCGGGGCAGTCGAGGTGCCCGGATGCGAAGTACAGCTGGTCGGTCGATGCAAGTCCGATATGGACGACATCCACGCCCTGTGCTTCGACACCGGCCGCAAATGCTGCCGCCAGTTCGGGAGAGGAATCACGCATGTCTCCCCCGATCACGACGCGCGTGGCGTCCGAGCGAATCAGGCGCGCGAACGCCGCGCCGACGTCACGGACGAAATCGGCGTCGATCTGTTCACCGATGACGCCACGGACGTCGTAGGCCTTGATCACGGCGTTCACGGATTCGGCGGAACGTGCCACTGGATGAGGCTCCTGCTGTCGATGGACTGATGGTCGAGCACGGCGACGCAATTGTCACCGCCGACAGCCTAGTAGCAGAGGAGGATGCTCAGTTCGGGTCGGGCAGAACGCGAAGATGTCCGCGTCGTCCCGTGCGCGCGATCGGCGGCGTAGCCGACGTGGGGGGATCGATCGACGTGAACTCGGTGCGGCCACGGAGCAGATGATCGCCGGAGCCGAGATGGCGTGGCAGTCCCGCTTCGCGCACGGCTTCGGCAAGTGCGACGAGATCGTCTTCGTCGGGCGTCGACGTCGAGTAGCCGCCCTCGTGGCGAACCATCTCCCAGCCCTTCGGGGCGCTGGTCCGCGACGCGTGGATCTCGCACAGATCCCATGAGTGCGGTTCGGCAACGGTCGCCAACGGGCCGACCACTGCGGTGGAGTCGGAATAGACGTATGTCAACGTCGCAACGGCGGGGTGTTTACACCCAGGCCTGCAGCATCGACGAAGTGCTCTCACAGTTAGTGAGACTAGCCGCCGACCGACCGCTGCCCTGCCAGGACACACCGGTGAACAAGGGCCGTAGTGTCACGGTTATGGCACGCGGGCGCATCCGACGACGACCGACGACATCGCGGTCCGTCACTCGACGGGGTCGCGGTGTGCGTGGTCCCGTGCTTCCCAATTCGGTTCCCGCGTGGCGAACCCGCGGTGAGAAGTTCGACATGTTGGTGCTGGAGGCTTTCGCGCCGGTCGATGCCCGTTGGCACGAGCGACTGACCAAACTCGACATCGCGGTCGACGATGTCCCCAAGATTCGCCCGCTCGATATGGAGTCGGTGACCTGGCCGGACGAAGTTGTCGCCGATGGTCCGGTTCCGTTGTCTCGCTTGATTCCCGCCGGAGTTGACAGGCGAGGAAGTGCAACCAGGGCGCGTGTCGTGCTGTTTCGCAGGCCACTGGAGTTGCGCGCCAAACATCCGGAAAATCTCGTCGACCTGCTGCACGACATTCTCGTACAGCAGGTTGCGACCTACCTGGGTGTCGAGCCGGACATCATCGACCCAGGACTCACCGAACCGGAGTGAGCCGCCATGGTGTGTCGCCCGAACGAATTCCGGCGACACACGTCGTGCAGACCGCTCCTGAACGGATACCGCGTTAACCGATACCGCGTTTGAGGCGTCGGCGTTCCCGCTCCGACAGACCGCCCCAGATGCCGAAGCGTTCGTCGTGGGCCAACGCGTAGTCCAGGCACTCGTCCCGTACTTCGCAACCCAGGCAAATTCGCTTGGCCTCTCGAGTCGAACCACCCTTTTCGGGGAAGAACGCCTCTGGATCGGTCTGCGCGCAGAGGGCGCGCTCCTGCCACTGATCGTCTTCGGCAGCTTCGTACAGCTCTTCGAATCCGTCGACGACGAGGCTGAGCTGGGGCCTGCCCTGCTCCACCTCGTAACCGCCGTCGTCGCAGACGCTAAGTGCTGCGCCCGCTTCGGAATCGGTTTGCGGTGCGTCGCCGTCGTTGCTAGAGGGAGTTTCGAACTCTCCCAGCTGGTTGGCCATCGCTGCGCCTCCTCACCTGTAATAGCGCAGAATAATTGACACCATCGACGCCGGATCGGCTCCGATGGAAGTGTGATTCGTTGGTTTCCCCGCCCTACTGCAGTTAACCACAAGGTTGTAATTAGCCACAGCGTTGCTGGAAGAAACCACGTTCCGGTTGTTGCAGCCACCCCTATTGGAACGTTTGTTCGAATGTTCGCGCGGTACAAGCCTTTCGGCTGCATAGGCGCTGAATGACATACTTGTGATTAGACACGCCGCGCGCCGTCATGGTCAAGCTATCGGCGAAATTCCATTACTATCTGTCGGTTTCGAGATTTCTCCGATCCCTGCGTCCGACGGCACGACGCCTGCCGCATAGGCTTTGCAGACGTGACGGAGGAAACGAATACAACCCGCCCCATCCGCGTCAGCGTTCTGGTCGGCGGCGTCGGTGGTGCCCGTTTCTTGCAAGGCGTCCGCGCCCTGCTCGGCGACGCCGGTGCAATCACAGCGATAGTGAACGTCGGTGACGACGTGTGGATGCACGGCATGCGTATCTGCCCCGATCTCGACACCTGCATGTACACCCTCGGCGGCGGCATCGACACCGAACGTGGCTGGGGACGAATCGGCGAAACCTGGCATGCCAAAGAGGAATTGGCGGCGTACAAGGCCGTTCCCGATTGGTTCGGACTCGGCGACCGCGATCTTGCAACGCATTTGATCCGCAGCCAGATGCTGCGTGCCGGCTACCCCCTCTCCGCCGTCACCGAGGCGTTGTGCGACCGGTGGCAGCCCGGCGTCGCACTCCTGCCCGCAACCGACGAACGCAACGAAACCCACGTGGTCGTCACCGATCCCGACGATGGCGACAATCGGCGCGCGATCCATTTTCAGGAGTGGTGGGTGCGGTATCGCGCGAAGGTCGAGACCCACGGTTTCGTCAACGTCGGGGCAGAACAGGCCAAACCAGGCCCCGGTGTGATCGACGCCATAGAGAATTCCGATGTGGTGTTCGTCGCACCTTCCAACCCCGTCGTCAGCGTCGGCGCCATCCTCTCGGTGCCCGGTATCAGAGGCGCGCTACGCACCACCTCGGCGAAGGTCGTCGGGTTGTCACCGGTGATCGGCGGAAAGCCGTTGCGCGGCATGGCCGACGAATGCCTCGACGTGATCGGCGTCGAAACGTCCGCGGAGGCGATCGGCCGACACTACGGCGCGCGCAGCGCAACCGGCATCCTCGACGGTTGGCTCGTGCATTCGACGGACACGGCCGACGTCCCCGGCGTCGAGGTCCGTAGCGTCCCGCTGCTGATGACGGATCCGCCGACCACCGCCGAGATGGTCCGCGCGGCAATGGACTTGGCTGGGATAGCGCTGTGACCGCAGAACCCGGCAACGACATCGAACGCGACCACGGCTCGGCCGACGAGATCCGCATCCTGCCCATCCGCGGTCTCCCCGAATTCCGCCCCGGCGACGACCTTGCCGAACACCTTGCGCGCCAAGCTCCTTGGCTCGTCGATGGTGACATCCTCGTCGTGACGAGCAAAATCGTCTCGAAATGCGAGGGTCGCATCGTCGAATCGCCGACCGATCCCGACGAACGTGACGCTGCGCGGCGCAAACTCGTCGACCAGGAAGCCGTTCGCGTTCTCGCGCGAAAAGGACGAACCCTCATCACCGAGAATCGGCTCGGTATCGTGCAAGCCGCATCCGGCATCGACGGCTCCAACGTCGAGTCCAACGAACTTGCTTTGCTACCAGTCGATCCGGATTCCAGCGCGGCACGGCTGCGAGCCGACATCAGAACTCGAACCGGCGTCGACGTCGCCGTCGTCATCACCGACACGATGGGACGCGCCTGGCGAAACGGCCAGACCGACGCCGCGATCGGCTCGTCCGGACTTGCCGTACTGCACGCCTACGCCGGCGCAAAGGACGGGCAGGGCAACGAACTTCAGGTGACAGAGGTTGCCATCGCAGACGAGATCGCCGCCGCCGCCGATCTCGTCAAAGGCAAACTCGGTGCCACACCGGTCGCCGTGCTGCGCGGGCTGCGGACCGAGGACGACGGCTCCAACGCCGCCGCCCTGCTGCGTCGCGGGCCCGACGATCTCTTCTGGCTCGGCACGGAAGAGGCTCTTGCACAAGGTCGCAACGAGGCACTCCTGCTGCGCCGCTCGGTACGCACCTTCGCGACCGACCCCGTTCCACCCGACCTGCTACGAACGGCGATCGCCGAGGCACTCACCGCACCGGCACCGCACCACACACGCCCGGTTCGCTTCGTCTGGATTCGCACACCGGAGGTCAGAACGCGGTTGTTGACTGCGATGCGGTCGGCATGGCGCGCCGACCTCACCGCCGACGGACTCGATGCCGACCGTATCGAGCGTCGAATTGCCCGCGGCGACATACTCTTACACGCACCGGAGATCGTCGTACCGTTCTGCGTTCCCGACGGCGCGCACTCCTATCCCGACCAACGCAGGCAGGCAGCCGAGCAGACGATGTTCACCGTCGCCGTCGGCGCGGCCGTGCAGGGTCTCCTTGTTTCGTTGGCTACCAAGGGAATCGGCAGCTGCTGGATCGGGTCGACGATCTTCGCACCCGAGGTCGTCCGCGCCGAACTGGCGGTTCCCGGCGATTGGGCACCGCTAGGCGCAATCGCCGTCGGGTACGGCACCGAGCCTGCGACACCACGCTCCCCCGGTGCGTCCGGCTCGAGTTTGGTCGAACTGTGACCGCGGAGTCGCTGCACGCAACCGCAACCGCGACCCTCGAGTCCTGGCAACCCTCGTCAGCGGCGGACGAGTCGCTGCGA
The DNA here is from genome assembly GCF_016482825.1 of Antrihabitans stalagmiti. GTDB lineage: Bacteria > Actinomycetota > Actinomycetes > Mycobacteriales > Mycobacteriaceae > Antrihabitans > Antrihabitans stalagmiti. The sequence goes on from NZ_JAEMNV010000002.1 coordinate 358,065, forward strand.
CATACGCTGCTGGCGTTCCTCGGCTCGGCTCCGCGCGGTTGTCTACGCGAGCACGTGCCCGGCCATATCACCGCCTCTGCGGTCGTCATGGACGACGCAGGTGCCAATGTGTTGCTGACACTGCATCCGCGCGTCGGGCGCTGGATCCAACTAGGTGGTCACTGCGAGGAATCGGACGACACGCTTCTCGACGCGGCGATGCGCGAGGCCACCGAAGAATCCGGAATGACGGGCCTTGTCATCGACCCGGTACTGCTTTCGGCCCACACCCACCCGATCACCTGCTCGCTCGGCGTGCCGACCCGACACCTCGACCTCAGATTCCTGATTCGTGCGCCCGCAGGTGCCGTACCGGTCGCGAGCGACGAGTCCGACGATCTGCGCTGGTGGCCGGTCGACAGGTTGCCCGAAACAGCTCGGTCGGACGGCATTGCCCACCTCGTCGGACTCGCCCGCGAGCGCGGCCTGCCGACTGCCTGAAAAAGGGCCGAGAACAGACCGAATTTGCCACCTCTATGGGATTCCGATTCGCGCAATCGGGATTTACCGTTGATTGCACAACTGCGGTCCGCAGTAATGGCACTCCTCCCAGGTGGCACACCATGACATCCCGACGATTGCTCCGCGTTGCGGGGCTTGTTTTCGCTGCATGCACGTGTATTTCGGTCGCTGCCTGCAGCAACGACCCCGAGGTCGCGAGCGACACGTTCTACGGTCCCTCCGCCGACATCGGCAACGGTACGGCCCGAACCTTCACCACCGTCGACGACGACGGCAATCCGACGGTGGTCGGAGTCCGACTGTCGAAAGGCACGATGGACGGTCTACCGACCACCGACGAGGTGCCGCCGAAGATGCTGATGCTCGACTTTCCCGACCAGGCAGCGGCAACGGTGTTCGACCACGTGATGATGAACTGGAACAGTCAAGGCCACGCACCGCCGCCGCTTTTCGGGAAACCACATTTCGACGTGCACTTCTATATGACGGACATGTCGGCGGCAACCTCGATCGATCCCGCCGATCCGGACTATGCGGCGAAAGCCGCTCGACTACCCGATCCCAAATACATTCCGACGGACTTCGGACCGCTGCCAGGCCCGCCCGTGGCCGAGCAAGCGGTGCCGGGCATGGGCGTGCACCTGGTCGACTCGCCGGACAATTTCACGCCAGGCGTCTACGACTTCACGCAGACCTTGATCAACGGCGTGTGGGACGGTCGGTACACGTTCATCGAGCCGATGATCACCCGCGAATATCTGCTGGCGAATCCCACACTCTCCCAGGACATCAAGCAGCCGAGCGCGTATCAGAAATCCGGCTACTTCCCCACGAGGTACACCATCCGATACGACGACGTGGCCGACGAATACGTCATCGCGCTCGAAGGTCTGACGATGCGTGAAGCCTCCTGACCGTCAGACGTCGGTGGAGAACCGAATGCCGCCGTCCGGAATGTCGACGCCTGGCCAGACCCGCGCGCCCTGAATGAGCTCGCAACGTGCGCCGACGTTCGCCCCGTCACCGATGACGGCATCGCGAACGAGGGCGCGCGGACCGACCCTGGCACCGAACCCGACGATCGACCTGACGACCCGTGCGCCGGCCTCGACCTTCGCACCGTCGAACAGGATCGCACCGTCGAGCCGTGCACCGGCCCCGACCTCGGCACCGCGACCGACGACGGTGCCGCCGATCAGCAGGGCACCCGGAGCGATGCCGGCGCCTGGATGGACGAGTGATTCGCCACGTTGACCTGGCAGGGCAGGCGACGGCGCGATGCCACGAACCAGGTCAGCCGATCCCTGGATGAAATCGTCGGGCGTTCCCATGTCACGCCAGTACGACGAATCGACGTGTGCATAGATCCGTGCGCCCTCGGTGAGCAGCGCGGGAAACACCTCACGCTCGACCGATACCGGCCGACCCGACGGAATCTTCTCGATGACTTCGCGCCGGAACACGTAACAACCGGCGTTGATCTGATCGGTCGGCGGGTCCTGTGTCTTCTCGAGGAATGCCGTCACACGTCCGTCGTCGTCGGTCGGCACACAACCGAACGCGCGCGGATCGCCGACCCGAACCAGGTGCAGCGTGACATCGGCGTTGGTCGACTCGTGGGTATCGAGGATGGCTCCGAGATCGGTACCGCCAAGGACGTCGCCGTTGAAGACCATCACGTTGTCCGCACGCAGCTTCGGCATCACGTTGCGAATACCGCCACCGGTGCCGAGCGGCTTGGTCTCGGTGACGTATTCGATCTCCAGACCCAACTCCGAGCCGTCACCGAAATGCTCTTCGAAAACCTCTGCCTTGAACGACGTACCGAGAATCACATGGGTGATGCCCGCCTCGGCGATGCGGGCGAGCAGATGCGCGAGAAACGGCTGTCCTGCCGTCGGCAGCATCGGCTTCGGTGCAGACAAGGTCAGCGGGCGCAGCCTGGTGCCGAGACCGCCGACCAGAATCACGGCATCTGTGCCGGAGCTATCTGCCATCGTCGTTGCTTCCTTTTCCTCGTGCGTCTTCTGATGTAGCGCGGTCGCGCAACGCTGAACGAACCGCAATTCGAGATCTGGTCGCGAGCCCCGCCTTCAATGCGAGCCGCAGCGGCGCCTGCCACCACTCGGGATGCCGATCGGCCTGAAAGCGATAGGCGCTTTCGTGGTGGGCAGGGAGCATCAACTCGGGATGACGTCCTGCCGCATGGCCCTTCGCGTGCACAACCTCCGCGGTCGGTACGTAGATGTTGTGCCACCCTGCCTTCGTCAGCCGATCCCCGAGGTCGACGTCCTCCATGTACATGAAGTATCGGGAATCGAAGCCGTTCACGGAGTCGAATGCCGAACGCCGCAGCAGCAGACACGATCCCGACAACCAGCCGACGGGTCGTTCGCTGAGTGCTTCGTTCTCCTGTCGGTAGCTCTGCGTCCACGGATTCGACGGCCACACCGTCCCGAGCAGCGCATGGCCTGCACCCGAAAGCAATCCGGGCACCGACCGCGCCGAGGGGTACACGCTGCCGTCCAATTCACGGACAACGGGTCCGAGCGAGCCCGCACGTGGCCAGCGCTGCGCGGCCGCGAGCAGCTCCGCGACAGCGCCAGGCTGCCATTCGACATCCGGATTGGCGACGATGACGAACTCGATCGAGGGGTCCAACTCCGCGACCGCGCGGTTGACCGCACCGCCGTAACCGATGTTCGCGCCGGTGTCGAGGAGTCGCACGTTGTCGTAGGTCTGCGCCGCGCGCTCGGGTGAACCGTCGGTCGAACCGTTGTCGGCGAGGATGATCTCTACCGACTCGTCGGTGGCGCCGGCGAGGGACGAAGCGAGTGAAGTTACGAAACGATCCAGATGCTCGCCGGGAGAATAGGTCACCGTTACGACGGCCAGCTGCGGACTCACGACGGTCAGCCTAATGTGCCGGTCCCTGCGTCTTCGACGTCAGATCGTCGAGTGCCGCTGCCAATCCAGCCCGCCAATCCCGCAGTGGGGCGAGCCCAGCGTCGGTCCACGCACTGTTCGACAACACCGAATATGCAGGTCGGGGGGCCGGGCGGACGAATTGGGCGCTAGAGCACGGCCGCACCCTCTCCGGATCCGCTCCGACCGACGCGAACACGGTGCGAGCTAGCTCATACCAAGTCGCGGCACCGGCGTTGGTCAGGTGCAGCAGCGGCGGTGCGCTGGGTTTGGTCGCGAGCTCCAGCAGCCCATCGGCGAGGTCGGCGGAATAGGTCGGGCTTCCCAGTTGGTCGTCGACGACGTCGATTACGTCGCGTTCGCGTTCCAACCGCAGCATCGTCGCGACGAAATCGGTGCCCGCACCCGTATAGACCCACGCTGTTCGAACGACCTGGGCGGACGGCAGCACCGCGTGCACGGCCTGCTCCCCCGCAAGCTTCGTTCTGCCGTACGCCGTCGCGGGGTCGGGAACGTCGGTGACCTCGTACGGCCGATCGGCGTCGCCTGCGAAAACGTAGTCCGTGGACACGTGGATCAGCCGCGCACCAACCTCCGCACAGATCGTCGCGAGAATGCGAGGTCCGTCGACGTTGATGCGAACGGCAGCTGCTTCGTCCGACTCCGCGTTGTCCACCGCCGTGTAGCCGGCGCAGTTGAGCACCACGTCGCCAGGCCGAACAGCGCCGCGCACGGCGTCGACATCGGTGATGTCCAACTCGCGCGATCCGAGACCAACCGGCGAAACCCCACGTAACTCGGCTCTACGAAGTAGCTGCCGCCCGAGTTGCCCACCCGCACCGGTCACGATCGTTGCCTGCATGTCCGTAGTCTGGCACGCCCGACCCTCCGCTTCAGCCAGACGGAGACCTCCGCCAAGTAGCCTGGAAACGTCGGGCAGCAAATGTTTCGCAACGGAAAGGGTCTTCGAGTGGCGCAAGAAAGACCCGCCGCGTCCGCGCATCGACGATCCACGCGGCCCGCGCAGGGTCGTCCCGCACGGCCTGCGCAGGGCCGTTCCGCGCGTACTCGGTCACCTCGGTCCGCACAGACCCCTCGCGCACGGCCCGCTCAGCTTGTCGTCGCAGCTATCTCGGTCCTCGTGTTGATCGTGACCGGATTCGCTTGGCGCAGTATCGATTCGCTCCGATCCAACCTCGCAACCGTCGACGGTCTCGGCCTCGGCGGCGGCAAGGACGGTGCCGTAGACATCCTGATGGTCGGCACGGACAGCCGCACAGACGCGCACGGAAACCCGCTGTCGGAAGAAGAACTTGCGTCACTGCGCGCAGGCGAAGAGGTCGCGTCCAACACCGACACGATCGTGCTGATCCGGGTGCCCAACGACGGTAGCTCGGCAACGGCCATCTCGATCCCCCGCGACTCCTACGTCGACGTGCCAGGCATCGGAATGACCAAGATCAACGGCGCATACGGCGCGACCAAGGAAGGCAAACGCCTCGAACTGGTCAACAGCGGCGAATCCGACGAGACCGCCGACGAGGAGTCGACCAAGGCAGGTCGGCAAGCGCTGATCAAAACGGTCGCGCAGCTCACCGGGGTCACCGTCGACCACTACGCCGAGGTCGGCCTGCTGGGATTCGTCCTGCTCACCAATGCGGTCGGCGGCGTGGAGGTCTGCTTGAACGGCCCCGTCGACGAATGGATGTCGGGTGCAAATTTCCCGGCCGGACGCCAAATACTCGACGGTTCCAATGCTTTGAGCTTCGTCCGGCAGCGCCACGACCTACCTCGCGGCGACCTCGACCGAATCGTGCGCCAGCAGGTCTTCATGGCCGAACTCGTGCGGAAGGCCTTGAGCGCGAAGATTTTGAGCAGCCCGGCGAAACTCGGCGAACTCAGCGATGCCATCACGCGATCCGTCGTTCTCGATTCCGACTGGGACATCCTCAAATTCGCCAGTCAGCTGCAAGATCTCGCAGGCGGCAAAGTGCGGTTCGAGACGATTCCGGTGACCGACCTCAACGGCACGACCGACGAGGGCGAATCGGTCGTCCGCGTCGACCCGACCGCCGTAAAACGTTACGTCGCAAGCCTTGCCGGGGAGGACGCGCCCGAGTCCGAAACGCCGACCACAACGGTCGACAAGTCGTCGATCACCGTGGATGTCGCCAACGACAGCGGCGTCGACGGGCTCGCCGCACAAGTCGCCGAGGCGCTGACCGGACTCGGTTACAAGACCGGGACGGTCGGCAACAACACGGGGACCCCCGTCGACGGCACCAGAGTCCTGACCGCCGATCCCGACGACGACGCCGCGAAGGCTGTCGCCGAGTCGCTGGGCGGCGTAACGGTCGACGAGGACTCGTCGGTAGCGAAGGGCAAGATTCGTGTCGTGCTGGCAGGCGACTACACCGGTCCGGGATCGGCTGGATCGACAGCTACGAGCACAACCTCCACAAACTCCACGGCAGAGTCCGGCGCCACGCCGGTCCCGCCGGCCCCACCGATAGACGCAGGTCAGGACGGACCCAAATGCGTGAATTAGCAACAACTCTCACCGAGAGGCTGCTGGACCCGATCCTCGATCGCGATCCGGCGGGCCCCCGCGTCACGTTCTACGACGACGCAACCGGCGCGCGAATCGAACTGTCCGCGATCACCCTCGCGAACTGGGCGGCCAAGACCGCCAACCTGATTCGCGACGAGTTCGGCCTCACCCCCGGCGCACGCGTCGCAGTATTGCTGCCCGCACACTGGCAGACAGCGGCCGTGCTGCTCGGCGCGTGGTGGGCGGGAACGGAGGTCGTGCTCGAGCCGGACCCCGACGCCGAACTCGCACTGGTCACGCCCGATCGACTCGACGAGGTTGCGGACCTCCCCGAGGTCGCGGCACTTTCGCTCGATGCATTCGGTCGACCGGTACCCGACCTACCGATCGGCGTCACCGACTACGCAACCTCGGTTCGAATTCACGGCGACCAATTTCATCCCGCGGGTGCCGGTGCCGCACTCGACGGTTGGTCGGTCACCGAAGTGGCTGCTGCGGCAAAGCTTTCCGCGACCGAACAGGGCTTCACGTCGGCGGATCGAGTCCTCTCGACCACGGCGTGGACCACTCCTACCGAACTGATCGAAGGATTCGTGTCGGTGTTCTCGGTCGGCGCATCGCTGGTTCAGGTCGCCAATCTCGATTCCGCAGCACTGGAGCGGCGTGTGGAATCCGAGCGTGTGACAGCTACACGTCTCTGACGTAGCCGCCGTCCGCAAGACCGGCCTCGATCTCGAACCTGTTCTTCGTCTTCGGGTGGCGTGCTTCCTCGAACAGGTAGCGCGCCATAAACGAGAACCCGTACCGCGACCATTGTTCGGCATGCACGGCCTCGTGCCGCAGCGTCTTTGTCCGAGTGTGATCTTTCGTCAGGTAGGCAGCACCGAGTGTCGTTCCAGCACGGCCGAATCCGGCACCCATCTGCGAACACACGAACAGATCGAACTCGTCGTTGTAGGTGATCTTCGCGCGCCACAACTTCGCCCAGGCCAGTGCGACGAGGGTGACGACCCTGGCCTGCCAACTGCCGCGGGAGGCTGACTTCAGACGAACACCGGTGACTGTGCGCACGGCGATCAGCGTAATGGGCCTAGGCGCCCAACATTCGTCCAAATACGCGGGATCCCGCCGAAATCGTCGAATCTTGGGTGCTCAGGCCCACTTTCCACAGGCCTCCACTTATCCACAGGCGGTCCATTTCGCGAAGTTTGCTGCAAGGAAGTGTTGCAAGCTTCGGACGTGAATCCGTTCGGCGTCCGCACGCGCGAGGACCTACTGCGTGAAGGAGTCGCGAGCAGCACGATCGACAATCGTGTGCGTCAAGGCGTCTACCACCGGTTGTTGCCGCAGACCTACTGCCTCGGTGAACCGACCGGCCTGGCCCGCTGCGCTGCGATCGTTTCGTGGGCACCCGAGGCCGTACTCAGCCACCGAACTGCGGCCTGGATGTGGGGGATGCTCGGTGAGCCGACCGTCTTCGAGGCGACATTGCCGCTGTCGTTCAAACGCCCGACGCCGAATTGGCTCAGCATCTATCGCCGCCAACTTCGCCCCGAATTGATCGGTGAGTCGTGGGCCATGCCGACCGTCGAACCTGCTCGCGCCCTCTTCGATTGCGTGACGGTACTGCCGAAAGAAGCTGCCGATCGACTCATCGACGAACAACTCGGCAGCAAGGTCGATGCGAGCCGGCTGCTCGAGCTGTGCGAACTCGATGGTGGCCTCACCGGCGCGCCGGAGGTTCGCCGTCAACTCACGGAGGCAGCACAATGGGCAGCATCGGAGCCTGAACGAATGTTCGCACGTGCACTCACTGCTCGACACTGCCCACTGCCGGCCAACCGATCGGTCGGCCCATACCTGTGCGACTTCGTCGACGACCGCTCGAAACTGGTCGTCGAGATCGACGGCCGCGAGTTCCATAGTGAGGCAGCAGTTTTCCGCAACGACCGCCGCCGCCAGAACTGGCTGCTGCTCGAAGGCTGGCTGGTACTTCGGTACGCGGCGTACGACGTCTACAACCACCTCGACGAGATCGCCGACGAAGTTGCCGATGTCGTGCGCCGCCGCCGCAGAGCAAAAGCTACTTCAAGATCGCACGCGACATGACGACGCGCTGGATCTGGTTGGTGCCCTCGTAGATCTGGGTGATCTTGGCGTCGCGCATCATGCGCTCGACCGGGAAGTCGCGCGTGTAGCCCGCGCCACCGAAGAGCTGAACCGCTGATTCGGTGACATCCATTGCGGTGTCGGATGCGAAGCACTTCGATGCCGCGGAGATGAAGCCGAGGCCCGGCTCGCCACGCTCTGCGCGAGCTGCGGCCGTGTAGATCATCAGGCGTGCCGCTTCGACCTTCATCGCCATGTCGGCGAGCTCGAACTGAACTGCCTGGAAGCTGGCGATGGACTTACCGAATTGCTTGCGGTCCTTGGTGTAGGCGATTGCCGCGTCGAGCGCACCCTGCGCAACGCCGACGGCCTGCGCGCCGACGGTCGGGCGGGTGTGGTCGAGCGTCTCGAGTGCGGTCTTGAAGCCGGTGCCGGGCTCGCCGATGATGCGGTCGCCCGGGATTCGGCAGTTCTCGAAGTAGAGTTCCGCGGTCGGCGAACCCTTGATGCCCATCTTCTTTTCCTTCGGGCCGACGGTGAAACCTTCGTCGTCCTTGTGGACCATAAACGCGGAGATGCCGTTGGCGCCCTTCTCGGGGTCGGTCACGGCCATGACGGTGTACCAGGTGGACTTGCCGCCGTTGGTGATCCAGCACTTGGTGCCGTTGATGATCCAGTCGTCGCCGTCGGCCTTCGCACGGGTCTTCATGCTTGCCGCATCGGAGCCGGCTTCACGCTCGGACAGCGCGTAGGACGCCATTGCGCCGTTGGCGATATCGGGAAGCACCTTCTGCTTCAGTTCTTCGGAGCCCTTGAGGATCAAGCCCATCGTGCCGAGCTTGTTGACCGCGGGAATCAGCGACGACGAACAGCAGACGCGAGCCACCTCTTCGATAACGATGCATGCCGCGACCGAGTCCGCGCCCTGACCGCCGTAGGCGTCGGGGACGTGGATGGCGTTGAGACCCGACTTCACGAGCGCGTCGAGGGCTTCCTGCGGGAAACGCTCGTCTTCGTCGCATTCTGCTGCGTACGGAAGGATTTCCTTCTCCGACAGCGCGCGAATGGCTGCGCGCAGTTCGTCGTGTTCTTCGCTCAGCTTGAACAGGTCGAAGTCCGGGTTACCAGCCATGAAAGTGCTCCTCGGCAAAGTTGGTGTTTGTTTCGGCATTGATCAGAGCGGGCGGCACTCAGTGCCAGCAACAGACTTAATATACCGCACCAAATCGACCGTTGCTGCGACTATCCGTGCCAACCAAAGGCACTAGGTGCCAGAGGGCTCGATGTCGACGCCGTCGCGATTCAGTCGACGCTGCAGCAGATCCGCGACCCGCCGCGGTGCCGTTCCGCGGGGAAATACCGCAATCACGACCTCGTCGGCATCGGTCGCCCGCGCTCCGAACAGATTGCGGATCCCGGCGAGCGCATCGCGCAGTTCGTCGTTCGTCGTCATCGCCCCGTCGCGGACCATCCGACGCAGCAGGTAGTTGTGGGTCGCGGTGACAGCAGCGGCGAACTGCACGACCTGCAGATCCGGGGCATCGGGCAGTTCGCGCCGCAGGTGTTCGACGAACAAACGCTCGTAGGCGAACACGGTCACGATTTCGCGATCGCGCAGCGCGGGCACTCCCTGCACGACGGTGTAGCGACGCCGTGCCATGTCACGCCAATGCGAGAACCCGTCGAAAACGAGCAGCGCGGCATCACAGACCGCATCCCACGGATCGCCGCGCTCGCCTGCCAGGAAATCGGAAGCACGGGCGAAGAGAATTTCGTGGTCGGCGAAGACGACGTCCTCTTTGGCCCTGAACTGTCGGAAGAAGGTTCGCCGCGATATTCCTGCGGCCTGCGCAATCTCGTCGACGGTCGTCGCTTCGTAACCCTGTTCGGAGAACAGTCTCAAAGCCTCGGCGACAACCGAAAGCCGAAACCGTGCTGGATCGTCGGTGTGCATCTTCTCAGCCGACCATCTGCATTCACCCCAACAGTTTCCGACGCAACGCCTCGTCTTTGTCGGCAACCATCTCTGCCAACCCCACCTGGAACTGTTCCATGCGCTCGCGGAGTGCGGGATCCGACGCGCCGAGGATGCGCACGGCGAGCAGACCGGCATTGCGTGCGCCGCCGATCGACACCGTCGCAACGGGAACTCCGGCAGGCATCTGCACGATCGAGAGCAACGAGTCCATGCCGTCGAGGTAATTCAGCGGCACCGGAACGCCGATGACGGGCAGCGGCGTCGCGGAGGCGACCATGCCTGGCAGGTGCGCGGCACCGCCCGCTCCCGCGATGATCACCTGGAGTCCACGCCCGGCGGCGTCACGCGCGTAGTCGAGCATTCGCTGCGGGGTCCGGTGCGCGGACACGACGCCGACCTCGAAGCGAACACCGAACTCGCCCAACGCTTCCGCCGCGGCTTCCATCGTCGGCCAATCGGAATCGCTGCCCATGATCAGGCCGACTGCTGGACCTTGCGGGCGTTCAGTCATGAAGTTCCCATCCATCGTTCCATTCGGCGTGTGAAAGGAAATGCGCGGCAAGTTCGGCACGGTTGCGGACCGCCGCGACGTACTTGGCATCGTCGAGCGACCCGTTCGCTGCGCCGAGCACGTTCACGTGACCGATCTTGCGGGCGAATCGCTCACCCTTCCCGTACAGGTGGACCTTCACGTCGGGGAAGCGTGCGAACAGGTGATGCAGGCGCTCGTCCATGCTCATGTGCGGTGCGGTTTCGGCGCCGAGCACATTCGCCATCACGGTCACGGGAGCGATCGGCGAGGTGTCACCGAGCGGATAGTCGAGGACCGCGCGCAGATGCTGCTCGAACTGCGAGGTCCGCGAACCGTCCATTCCCCAGTGCCCCGAGTTGTGTGCGCGCATCGCCAGTTCGTTGACGAGGATCGTGCCGTCGGTCGTCTCGAACAGTTCGACCGCCATCGCGCCGACGACGCCAAGCTCGGACGCAAGACGGAGCGCAAGTTCCTCGGCCTCGGTCGCGAGGTCGTCCGACAATCGCGGTGCAGGGGCAATCACAACGGCGCACTGGCCGTCGCGCTGCACGGTCTCGACGACCGGCCAGGTCGCACCCTGACCGAACGGTGACCGTGCGACCATCGCCGAAAGTTCGCGTTGCAACGGCACCTTGGCCTCGACGAGCAACGCGACCCCGTTGTCGAGTTGTGCGGTCACGATCGCGGCGGCATCCTCTGCGTTCGCCGGCATCCAGACCCCGCGGCCGTCGTACCCGCCACGAATGGCCTTGACCACCACTGGCCAACCGTTCTCGCTGCCGAACGCGTCGACATCTGCGGGTGACGCGACCTCGGCGAACGCAGGGACCGGAACTCCGAGTTCGACGAGCCGACGACGCATCGCGAGCTTGTCCTGCGCGAAGATCAACGCCTCCGGCGGCGGCGCGACGTTGACGCCTTCCGCGACGAGGATCTCGAGATGTTCGGTCGGAACGTGTTCGTGATCGAACGTCAGCGCGCTCGACCCGATCGCGGCCTTGCGCAGCGCTGCGAGATCGGTGTGGCTACCGATCACGACGTCGGGGCTGACCTGCGCGGCGGGATCGTTAGGGCCTTCGGACAACACTCGAAGACACTGGCCGAGGGCGATCGCAGCCTGGTGCGTCATACGCGCAAGCTGGCCACCTCCGACGATCGTCACAACCGGCAGCGCGCCGCTCTGATCGCGCGGACTGTCGGAACGAGGGGGTGATGCAGTCACGGCTTCCAAGTTTGTCATGCCGCACCGGCGGCCTGTGACAATGCTGATGATTGGCGCGTTGATTGGTCAGTAGTTGGTTGCTTTTCGTACACTGCTTCGTTGTGTCCCTAATAGATGACGTGGTCAGGCGAATACCACAGCCGTATCGGGACATAGCGCTCCGTCACAACGAGCTGATCAAGTTCGCGATCGTCGGCGGTACGACTTTCGTGATCGACTCCGGCATCTTCTACACGCTGAAGTTGACGGTGCTCGAGGAGAAGCCGGTCACCGCCAAGATCATCTCCGGTGTCATTGCGGTGATTGCGTCCTACATTCTCAATCGCGAATGGTCGTTCAAGAACCGCGGTGGCCGCGAGAAACACCACGAAGCCCTACTGTTCTTCCTGGTCAGCGGCGTCGGTGTGGTGCTTGCGTTCATCCCGCTCTACATCTCGAGCTATGTGTTCGACCTGCGAGTTCCAGACGTCAGTTTGACGGTGGAGAACATCGCCGACTTCGTCAGTGCGTACATCATCGGCAACCTGATGCAGATGGCATTCCGGTTCTGGGCGATGCGACGGTTCGTCTTCCCCGACGAGTTCGCACGAGGCGGCGTCGCAGGATCGACCGACGTCGAACCGACTCCCGAGGAAATAGCCGAAGAAGAGTTGGGCCACTCCTAGCGAGTCGGGTCTAACGCGGTTCGCCGACGGGCTCTCGCTGCGGCTCCACGACGTTCTCGACGGCGGCGAGGAACAACGCGAACAAGGCAGGGCTACGACGCTGCAGTTCCAATCTGCCGCCGTCCGCCTCGACCAGTGCACGTGCCAACGCGAGGCCTACTCCGGTCGATCCAGCGCCTGAGAATCCACGGTCGAAGATGTGCGGCGCCAGGTCGTTGCTAACACCACGTCCTTCGTCGGCGACTTCGACACACACGCTCGGTTCCCTGTCCCCGACGCCTCGCACCATCCGGACCGAGACCGTGCACACCCCGCCCCCGTGCACCAGTGCGTTGTCGACGAGCACGGAGACCGCCTCGCGCAGCCTCGAACCCGTCACCGGCGCGCGCAACGCCGCGTCACCGCCGAGCCGCAGCGAGCGTCCTGCATCCTCGAACGGTCGCTGCCATTCGGCGATGACCGTCGACAGTTCGTCAACGACCGACAACGCGACGCCGCTGACAGCTCCCTCGACTCGCGACGCCCTGACCAGGTCGTCTATCGCGATTGTCAGGCGGTCCACCTGGGCCATCGCCTCTTCCGCCTCGTCGACGACGGCAGGATCGGGGTGCACGGAGAGTTCGTCGAGCCGCAGCCGGACCGCTGTCAGCCGGCTCCGCAGCTGGTGCGACACGTCTGCCACGAGAGCGCGTTCACGTTGCAGCCGAATCGCGATTTCGACTGTTGCCGAGTCGAGCACGTCGGACACCCGGTCGAGCTCCGGAATGCCGTGCCGGCGTGGGTCGGGCCGGAAATCCCCTTCGGCAAGTCGAGCGGCCCGCGCTGCAACGTCGCGCAGCGGATCGGCGAGACGCCTCGCGGTGATCACGGCAACAGCAGTGCCCGCGGCCATCGAGGCGATGACGACGAGTCCGACCGCCCCGACCGCCTGCTTCTGCCGTTCCCGCATCTCGTCGGAGGGCACCTCGAGTCGCAACGAGCCGGACGTGCCCATCGACAACGATTCGACCAGCGCGTGTTCGACGGTTCGGGCGCCGATGTCGGCGCGCGATGCGCTGTCCTGCGGGGTCGGATACACGATGACCAGTAGCCCGCCGTCGGGAACGAGCAACCGCACCGAACTGGTGTCGAGCGGACCGTTGACCATGCCTGCCTCGCCCTCCTGGGCGATGATCTCGGCCGCGATCCGGTCCAGCCGCGACTGCAGGTCGTTGCGGGTGATGTCTTCGACCCAGAGCCAGGCCGTGTACATCAGCGGAATGCCGAGGACGAGCGTGGTGAATGTCACCACAGCGAGGATCGACAGCAGTATTCGGCGCCGCACGTCAGTCCGTGTTCAGCCGGAACCCGACCCCGCGGACCGTCGCAATTCTGCGTTCGGCAACCGGACCCTCGTCGCCGATCTTTCGGCGCAACCAGGACATGTGCATGTCGAGCGTTTTCGAACCACGCAGATCGACGTCACCCCAGACTTCACGGAGGATGGTGTCGCGGGAGACCACCTGACCCGCGCGGTCGAGCAGGACCTTGAGTAGCTCGTACTCCTTGTTGGCGAGTGCGATCTCGGCACCGTTGCACAGCACGCGGCGCGCGGCGGGTTCCAGTCGGATGCCACCGACCTCGACGACCGCGTCCTCGATCCCGCCACTGCGTCGCAGCAGCGCGCGCACACGGGCCATAAGTTCGGCGAGGCGGAACGGCTTGCCGACGTAGTCGTCGGCACCGGCATCGAGACCGACGACGAAGTCGACCTCGTCGGTTCGTGCGGTGAGCATAAGCACCGCAAGGTCGGAGCCGCGGATCCGAACCTGGCGGCACACTTCGAGACCGTCCATACCGGGCAGGCCGAGATCGAGGATCAGGAGATCGTGAGAGCCTTCGAGAGCAAGCTCGAGTATCTCGGGACCGGTTGCGGCAACGGTGACCGTGTACCCCTCGCGACCGAGCGCGCGGGAGAGCGGCGCGGCGATAGCCTCGTCGTCTTCGGCCAAAAGAACTGCAGTCACCCGACCAGAGTACGGCGCATCGCTACCGGCGGCGCCGATCGTCGCGATCGTCGCCGAATTCTCGGCCCGGATCGTCGTCGAAGTCGCGAGAGCGGTCGCGATCGTTGCCCCGGTCCGATCCTCGATAGCTGTTCGAAGCGTCGAAAACCTGGTGGTAGAGCAGCGAGTGCACGCTCTCGACCTTGGGGATGTCGTCGAATTCGAGTGGATCCTCCGAGGCCGACCCGATGATCAGCGTTCCGGTACCGAGCATGCGGTCGAAGAGTCCGTGGCGGAACTGCACGTTGGAGATTCGGCCCATCGGGATGTCGATACCGGTGTGGGTGAGGATGCCGTGCCGAATCAGCACACGTCGATCGGTGACGATGAAATGTGTTGTACGCCAACGCAACAGCGGCGGGAGGGTACGCCAGCAAAGGATACCGACCCACGCCACCGCGATCGCGATCAAGGCCGCCGTCTGCGCGGTGCCGGTCAGTTCGTTCTGGACGAGGCCGAGCAGGAAGCCCGCGAGCGCAGTCGCGACGATGAAGGTCAGCGCAGGAAGGAACAGCATCTTCCAGTGCGGATGGCGGTGGAGCAGGAGTTGCTCGTCCCCCGCAAGCGCATCATCGGGATATCCCATGGCCGGGACATTACTCGAGGGGACGCAGATGCGTCACATCACCGGCAGACACCGCACGCCCGTCGATGATCAACCGGCCGTTGGCGTCGACATCCGTTGCGGTGCCTTCGATCCGGTCGCCGCCGGGAAGTTCGGCACGCACCTGCGCACCGATCGTCGCGCAACGCTCGCGGTAGACATCCGCCAACTCGCTCGTCGCCCATCCCGCCGACTCCCACGCGGTGAATCTGCTTGCAAAATCTCGCAACAACGAGCGGACGAGAGTGGTCCGATCGCTGACCTCCGCACCCGCGAGAACCAGCGACGTCGCCTCGGGGACGGGTAGTTCGTCCTCGGTGAGCGACACGTTGAGACCGATGCCGACCACAACGGTCGGGTTCTTGCCCGTGGTGCCGACCTCGGCGAGGATGCCGCACAACTTGCGACCCTCGACGAGAACGTCGTTCGGCCACTTCAATTCGGCAGGCACCTTCGCGACCGAACGGACAGCGTCCGCGACCGCGACGCCGGTCAGCAGCGGTAGCCAACCCAGGTCGGCGGGCGCGATGCCGGGTAGCCGAACCAGAACCGACAACGCGACCTGCGCCTGCGCCGGACTCACCCAGGTGCGCTGATGGCGGCCTCGACCGCTCGTCTGAAACTCCGCGACGAGCACACTGCGGTCTGCCTCGGCGTCGGCGGCGCGAGCGAGCAGATCGGCGTTGGTCGAGCCGGTTTCGGCGACGACATCGAGCTGCGAGAAGAACGGATCGAGCCCGCGGCGCAGTTCGGTGACGTTGAGCGGCGGACGGTCCAGGTTCGAGTACATACGAACGACCCTACGACCTCGCGCACTATCTACTCGTCGGTAGCACAGGCTCGATTTTTACGCGGTCAGAACCCTCGTTAAGCTGACTGCCCATGACCAGTGTCCAGCAGCAGCCCGAGGCCGACGCGGCACCCGCGCCCGATATCCACACGACGGCGGGAAAGCTCACCGACCTGCGCAATCGCTTGGAAGAGGCGAAAATCCCCAGCGGCGAGGCTGCGGTCGATCGTGTACACGCGAAGGGCAAGCTGACGGCCCGCGAGCGGATCACCGCATTGCTCGACGAGGGTTCGTTCGTCGAGATGGACGCGCTCGCTCGCCATCGCAGCGTCAACTTCGGACAAGCGGACAACCGGCCGCTCGGCGACGGCGTCGTGACCGGATTCGGCACCATCGACGGCCGCGACATCTGCATCTTCAGTCAGGACGTCACCGTGTTCGGCGGCAGCCTCGGTGAGGTCTACGGCGAGAAGATCGTCAAGGTCATGGACCTTGCAATCAAGACGGGTCGGCCGCTGATCGGCATCAACGAGGGTGCGGGCGCGCGTATTCAGGAAGGTGTCGTCTCGCTCGGGCTCTACGGCGAGATCTTCCATCGCAACGTGCAGGCATCCGGTGTCATCCCGCAGATCTCGCTCATCATGGGCGCGGCCGCGGGCGGTCACGTGTACTCCCCCGCACTCACCGACTTCGTCGTGATGGTCGATCAGACCAGCCAGATGTTCGTGACGGGCCCCGACGTCATCAAGTCGGTCACCGGCGAAGAGGTCACGATGGAAGACCTCGGCGGCGCACACACCCATATGGTCAAATCCGGTGTCGCGCACTACGTTGCCTCCGGTGAGCAGGACGCGCTCGATTACGTGAAGGATCTGCTCAGCTATCTGCCGAGCAACAACCGTGGCGAGGCTCCCCGCTTCCCGGCGTCCGACCCGATCGTCGGCTCGATCGACGATTCCCTCACCGCCGAGGACATCGAGCTCGACACGCTGATCCCCGATTCCCCGAACCAGCCGTACGACATGCACGAGGTCATTCGTCGCATCCTCGACGACGACGAGTTCCTCGAGGTCCAGGCCGAGCGTGCGATGAACATCATCGTCGGCTTCGGAAGAGTGGACGGCCGAAGCGTCGGCATCGTCGCCAACCAGCCGACCCAGTTCGCAGGCTGCCTCGACATCGACGCATCGGAGAAGGCCGCTCGTTTCGTTAGGACCTGCGACGCGTTCAACGTTCCGATCATCACGCTCGTCGACGTGCCCGGCTTCCTGCCCGGCACCGGCCAGGAGTACAACGGCATCATCCGCCGCGGCGCGAAGCTGCTGTACGCCTACGGCGAAGCGACGGTCGGCAAGATCACCATCATCACCCGCAAGGCGTACGGCGGCGCGTACGACGTCATGGGTTCCAAGCACATGGGCGCCGACGTCAACCTGGCGTGGCCGACCGCGCAGATCGCCGTGATGGGCGCATCCGGCGCTGTCGGATTCGTCTACCGCAAGCGACTGCTCGAGGCCGCGAAGAACGGTGAAGACGTCGACGCATTGCGTTTGGAATTGCAGAACGAGTACGAGGACACCCTCGTCAACCCGTACGTCGCTGCCGAGCGCGGCTACGTGGACGCCGTGATTCCGCCGTCGCACACGCGTGGGCAGATCGTGTCGGCGCTACGGTTGCTCGAGCGCAAGATGGTGAGCTTGCCGGCCAAGAAGCACGGCAACATTCCGCTGTGACCGCCACCCCTTTCACCGCGATGTGGATTGTGAACGAACAGGATTCGATACTGTGACTCTCGTAACCGAGAACGAGGTGCTTCGGGATCTGGAAACGAGATCCACAAACTTGGGGAGTGGCGACATCGACGAGTTGGCGAACGGTTCGGAGTCGACTGTCGAACCGACGGTCGACGCGCCCGCGAACGAGCAACTGATCAAGGTGCTCAAGGGCAACCCGAGCGATGCCGAAATCGCAGCTCTCGTCGCCGTGCTCAGCGCGGCAGCGGCCAACACCTCTGGAGCGCCGGAGTCGACGCGGCCGATCGAGCTATGGGGTCACCCGACCTCGCTGCATCGTGGCGTTTCGCCGTTCTCGCCGTACGCGTATCCGCAGCTGTCACATCTGCGCGACTGATCGCCTTCGCTTGACCACGTTCATCCTTGCCTCGGCTTCGCCTGCGCGACTGAAGGTGTTGCGCGCCGCCGGCCTGGAGCCAGTCGTGCGCGTGTCCGATGTGGACGAAGACGCGGTCGCCGCAGCTTTGCCCGCGGGAACAACGCCGGAAGGCGTCGTCGTCGCCCTCGCACAGGCGAAAGCGAGGACCGTCGCAGCCGAGCTGAGCGCCGGTCTCGACGGTGTCTGCTGGCTCGACGGTGCGGACGCCTTCGACAGCGTCCTCGTCGGCTGCGATTCGATGTTGCACATCGCGAGCGAACTGCAGGGCAAACCGCTGACCGTCGAGGTGGCACGGCAACGCTGGGCCACGATGGCCGGGCGTAGCGGCGAGCTGCTCACCGGTCACTGCGTCCTGCGACTGCGCGACGGCAAGGTCGTTGCCGCAGCGTCGGGGTGCACGACGACGACCGTCCATTTCGGCTCACCCACCGACGCCGACCTGACCGCCTACCTCGCGTCGGGTGAACCGCTGCAGGTTGCGGGAGCATTCACGCTCGACGGCCTCGGCGGGTGGTTCGTCGAGAAGATCGACGGCGACCCGTCGAGTGTGATCGGTATCGGCCTGCCGTTGGTGCGGCGCTTGCTCTCCGAGGTCGGCGTGAGCATCAGCGATCTCTGGGACCGGCGCTGACCCCGACCGAACGTCCAGCTCAGGCGCGCGAAAGCGCAATCGACGGCGCCAACCGCGCAAGGCACAGATCCGGCTCGACGAACGGGTGCAGGCTCGCCGTGAACGCACCCGGCTGACCGGCGCGATCGAGCACCTCGCGCATCAGCCCGAGGTGGACCCCACACACAACTTCGGAATGCGTCCGCGCAAGTTCGCGCAGCGGACAGGCGGTGAGCCTGATCGTTGCAGTGTCCTGCGACGACGTGACGTCCGCAGCGCGGTCGGGTGCAAAACCCAACTCGGCGAGCAGCGACGTCGCAACTTCCCTCGCGTCGTCGAGTGTCTCGACCGTTCGATCGCCATCGTCCATCTTCGCCGCCCACGCTCTGCCCGCGGTCACCGACGCATCGAGCCGGCGTTTGGGGTCGGCTCCGAGCTGATCGGCAAGCACCTGAGCTAACTCCTGGTAGCCGACCGTTCGCTGCACGGCGGTGTAGCCGATCCGCGGTCGCCCCCGGCCGCGTGGTGGCTGCTGCACCTGGCACACCAGCGATTCACGGGTGAGGACATCGAGATGGAATCGCACGGTCGTGACGTGCTGACCAGTCTCGACCGCCAACTCCCGCGCATCCATCGGCTCGCTTGCCCGTCGTAGTATCGCGAGCAGACGTCGCCGCGGCCATGAGTCCGACACGGTGGGCCCCCTTTCGCAGGTGACTTTATCGGATCACCGTTCGCTAAATTCATGCCCACCTGGTAACAGGTTGGCAACACGTTACGACTCAGCCTTGCGGTTACGATCGAAGTTCGCGTGAGTAGTGCTGTACCCGTATTGCAGCGGTTTCAGTCGCACACTCGTCACGATCCTCGTCCACAATCCCCCGTTCGCCCCAGATGCTTTAACCAAGGAGACCAGTGGCTGTCCCGAAAGATCCCAACCGCGCGTTCGAGACCTACGCCCACCCCGAGCGGCTCGTATCGACGCAATGGCTGTCGGCCCAGAGCGGCAATCCGGACGTCAAAATCGTCGAATCGGACGAAGACGTCTTGCTCTACGACATCGGACACATCCCGGGCGCGATGAAGATCGACTGGCATCTCGACCTGAACGACCCGGTGACGCGCGACTACATCGACGGCAAGCAGTTCGCAGATCTGATGAGCCGCAAGGGAATTCGACGTGAAGACACCGTCGTGATCTACGGCGACAAGAGCAACTGGTGGGCTGCCTACGCACTGTGGGTCTTCACGCTCTTCGGCCACGAAGACGTGCGACTCCTCGACGGCGGCCGGGACGCGTGGTTCGCCGAGGAGCGCGAGACGAGCTTCGACGTACCGTCCTATCCCCCGACCGACTACCCCGTCGTCGACCGCCTCGATCCGCCGATCCGAGCATTCAAGGACGACGTACTCGGCCACCTCGGCAAGGGACCGCTCATCGATGTCCGCTCGCCGCTCGAGTACACGGGCGAGCGCACCCACATGCCCGACTACCCCGAGGAAGGCGCGTTGCGCGGCGGCCATATTCCGACGGCGATCAGCATTCCGTGGGCAAAAGCTGCGGCATCGGACGGCCGCTTCCGCTCCCGTCCCGAATTGCAGGAGATCTACGGCGCCTTCAAGCCGGACGACGATGTCGTCACCTACTGCCGCATCGGCGAGCGTTCGAGCCACACCTGGTTCGTTCTCACCTACCTCCTCGGCTTCACCACCGTCCGCAACTACGACGGTTCGTGGACCGAATGGGGCAACGCGGTCCGGGTTCCCATCGCAAAGGGCGAGGAGCCGGGTACCGCACCTGGCGCAGCGTGAGCGCTCTGCCTGCGGCGTTGGCCGAGATCGTCGACGACTTCGGAGCCGTCGACGGTCAGGACAAACTGCAGTTGCTGCTCGAGTTCAGTCGCGAATTGCCCGATCTGCCACCGGAACTGGACGCTGCGGCGATGGAACCCGTACCCGAGTGCCAATCGCCGCTGTTCCTCTCGGTCGATGCGAGCGACACCGATCGTGTTCGCCTGTTCTTCAGCGCGCCGCCCGAAGCGCCGACGACACGAGGGTTCGCGTCGATCCTGCATCAGGGCTTGGACGGGCAGTCCGCAACGGCAATCCTCGAAACGCCGGACGACTTCTACCTCGCGCTCGGCCTCGGCGACGTCGTGAGTCCGCTGCGCCTTCGAGGGATGTCCGCGATGCTCGCCAGGGTGAAGCGGCACCTGAGGTAGGGGTTCGAACAAAGACCGTTGCGGGGTCCACCTGCGGCAATTCGGACACTATAAAAAACCTACTGAGCAGTAGGTCGGAGCGTGCTCGAGGGCTGCTCAAGCGTGGCCTACACTCCGATGTGGTGCGCGGGCAGTACGCCGCGCAAAAGACCCGCGATACACCAGGAACGAACACAGAAGTTCAGGCGACCCAGGAGGCTCAGTGCCAAGTCATGCCAGCGCGCACATCACCAAGGTGCTCGTAGCAAACCGCGGCGAAATCGCGGTTCGCGTGATCCGAGCAGCAAAAGATGCCGGCCTCACCAGCGTTGCCGTCTACGCCGAGCCCGACGCCGATGCGCCCTTCGTGCGGCTTGCAGACGAGGCCTTCGCACTCGGTGGGCAGACGTCTGCCGAGTCGTACCTCGTGTTCGACAAGATCCTGGACGCTGCCAAGAAGTCCGGCGCCGACGCAATCCACCCCGGCTACGGATTCCTCTCGGAGAACGCAGACTTCGCGCAAGCCGTCATCGACGCTGGGCTGATCTGGATCGGGCCGTCGCCGCAGTCGATCCGCGACCTCGGCGACAAAGTCACCGCTCGCCACATCGCCGAGCGCGCACAGGCTCCGATGGCCGCAGGCACCAAGGACCCGGTCAAGAATGCGGACGAGATCGTCGCATTCGCCAAGGAGTACGGCGTTCCGGTCGCGATCAAGGCTGCGTTCGGTGGCGGTGGACGCGGCATGAAGGTCGCCCAGACCATCGAAGAGATTCCCGAGCTTTTCGATTCGGCGACCCGTGAGGCCGTCGCAGCGTTCGGCCGCGGTGAGTGCTTCGTCGAGCAGTACCTCGACAAGGCACGCCACGTCGAAGCTCAGGTCATCGCAGACCAGCACGGCAACGTCATCGTCGCGGGCACCCGCGACTGCTCGCTGCAGCGCCGCTTCCAGAAGTTGGTAGAAGAAGCTCCTGCCCCGTTCCTCACCGACGACCAGCGCGCGCGCATCCACGCATCCGCGAAGGCGATCTGCAAGGAAGCCGGCTACTACGGCGCAGGCACGGTCGAGTACCTCGTTCAGGGCGACACCGTCTCGTTCCTCGAGGTCAACACCCGGCTGCAGGTCGAGCATCCGGTCACCGAAGAAACGTCCGGCATCGACCTCGTTCGTCAGCAGTTCCGTATCGCCAACGGCGAGAAGCTCGACATCACAGAAGATCCGACGCCGCGCGGGCACTCGTTCGAGTTCCGCATCAACGGTGAGGACGCCGGCCGCGGCTTCCTTCCTGCACCGGGTCCGGTCACCAAGTTCGAGCCCCCGCAGGGTCCTGGCATCCGCGTCGATTCGGGTGTCGAGTCCGGCAGCGTCATCGGCGGCCAGTTCGACTCGATGCTCGCCAAGCTGATCGTCACCGGCGCTACCCGTGACGAAGCGCTGGAACGGTCGCGTCGCGCGCTCGCCGAATTCAACGTCGAGGGCCTCGCAACTGTCATCCCGTTCCACCGCCACATCGTCTCCAATCCGGCATTCATCGGAGACGGCGAGAAGTTCGACGTGTACACCAAGTGGATCGAAACCGACTGGGAGAACACGATCGAGCCGTTCACCGGCGGTGCACCGCTCGACGAGGACGGTGACGAGGCGCTGCCGCGGCAGAAGGTTGTCGTCGAGGTCGGCGGTCGCCGCGTCGAGGTTTCGCTGCCCGGCCAGTTCTCGATCGGCGGCGGTGGTGGCGGTGCCGCCAACGGTGTCGTCCGCAAGAAGCCGAAGCCGCGCAAGCGTGGTGGCGGCGCAGGCGGAGCGGCATCGGGTGACGCTGTCACCGCACCGATGCAGGGCACCGTCGTGAAGGTCGCCGTGACCGAAGGGCAGGAGGTCGCTGCGGGCGACCTGATCGTCGTCCTCGAAGCGATGAAGATGGAGAACCCCGTCAACGCTCACAAGGCGGGCGTCGTCACGGGTCTCTCGGTCGAACCAGGTGCTGCGATCACCCAGGGCACCGTCCTCGCAGAATTGAAGTAACCTCCTCGATCATGGGCGACGAACCGGAGATCAGAGTCGGTACCGCCGAGCGAGAAGACGCTTTGAGTCGGCTGAGCGAGCACTTCAGCGCCGGCCGGCTCAGCGTTGCCGAATTCGACGAGCGCAGTGCTGTCGTCACCGCGGCACGTACGAAAGGCGAGCTCGAAGGCGTCTTTGCGGACCTGCCGTCCGCGGTGCCCGCGACCGCCGGATCGCCCGCGACACAGAGCCGTTGGGATTGGCTCGGTGCCATCGTCGCGGTGACGCCGATCCTCGCGGTCGTGCTGTTCTTCGTGTTCGACAGCTGGTACTGGTTCTTGCTCGTCCCTGCGGTCCCTGCTCTCATCGAGGGTGGTCGCCGCGTGGTCAAGAACTAGGTGGTCAAGAACTAGGTGGTCGAGAACTGATGGAACCGATCGAGGTCAACGCGGGCGCGTGGTACCTGCGGGCGCTACGGGCCGACGAACGTGTCGACGACCGACCCGCGCTGGCAGACGGCGGCATCGACGACCCCGACTATGTCGGAACCAGGACGACGCAGTGGGCCGAGGAAACCCATTTCTCGTGGGCCGTGTGCCAACCGAACACCGGGGAGCTGCTCGCCGAAATCGGACTGACCCCCGGCGACGGCACCGATGCCGACCTCACCGGTTGGGCACGGGCAGGCCACGACGACGCGCTGACAACAGGACTCGATGCTGTCAAGCGCTTCGCGGAGGGCGGTTTGGGCCTTTCCGTGACGCTGGTCGCTACGTGACGAGTCGGTAGACGAACCGCATCTTGTCGAGCACAGTCCTCGGCAACACGAACGGGTAGAGGTCGGGGTGACCCATCGACCGGTTCAGCTGGTTGAGCGCCCACGACAGCGGCAGCCATTCCTCGATGATGCGATCGAAGCCCGACGCTCCGAGCAGCTGATGGTCCAACGCGACCCCTGCCCGCGCGAACCCGAACGCCGCTGCGGTGTCGAGGGTGTCCCGGATGTGCAGATAGTGGGCGAACGTTTCGGCCCAGTCCTCTGCCGCGTGCATCGTGGCGTAGGACGACACGTGCGTACGCTCCCAGCCGCTCGGTGTCCCCTGCTGATAGTGGCGATCCAGCGCGGCCTGATAGTCGGCGTCGGGGTCGCCGAACAGCGCCTCGAACTCGGCGCGGTCGTCGGGACTGGTGACGAGCACCCCGAAGTAGTAATGCCCGACCTCGTGGCGGAAGTGGCCGAGCAGCGTTCGATAAGGCTCCGCCATCTCGATTCTCAACTGCTCGCGATGTACGTCGTCGCTCTCGGCCAGATCGAGCGTGACGACACCGTTGAAGTGTCCCGTCATCACCCGCTCGTGCGCGCTGGAGAGTAGGTCGAAGGCGAGTCCACGATCCGGGTCGTCGTCGCGGTCGGTGATCGGCAGGCCGATTTCGGTGAGCTCGAAGACAAGTCTGCGCTTGGCGGCCTCAGCGTCTGCGAAGGCAGGCAGCGCGTCGACATCGGAGTCGGCGGGCCGAGTCCGCGTGAGTTTGCACGACCGGCACAAGCCCTCGATATCGTCGCGGTCGACGACCCAGTTGCACCGAGCGAGGTGCATGTTCGCGCACAGCTTGTACTGGCTCTTGTCGACGATGCCGGAGGAGGACTCGTCACCGTCGGGTGTTCCGATGACGACGAGCGCACGTTGCTCCAACGAAAATCCAAGTCGGCTACGGCATTTCAGGCACAGCGAGTTCTCGAAGGTGAGCTGCTGACCGCATTTCGGGCACGCGAAATCCCGCATCGGATTCTGTCCTCCGTCGTTGTCTATCGGTTGATCAGTGGCGCCACGTCGACGGACACCGCGATTGTGCTCTTTTTCGAATCCGTGTAGATGACCCCGCGAAGCGGAGGAACATCTGCATAGTCTCTACCCCATGCGACCGTTATGTAACGCTCGTCGGCGCGCTGATCGTTGGTTGGATCGAACGCCAACCACGTGTCCCCCGTCAACCACACCGCAGCCCAGGCATGGGTGGCATCGACTCCGACCATACGTTCTTTTCCTGGCGGCGGATCGGTCGCCAGGTATCCCGACACGTAACGGGCCGCCAATCCGCGGCTACGCAGGCACGCGATCGCCATCCTTGCGAAGTCCTGACACACACCGGTGCGATCACGCAGCACCTCGTCGACGCGGGTCGAAACCGTCGTCGAACCCGACTTGTAGGTGAAGTCGGTGTAGATCCGGTGGGTGAGGTCGGTGATCACCTCGTCGACCGATCGGCCTCCCACGAAGATCGAGTCCGCGTACTCCCTGACCGCCGCAGTGATCTCAGGAGGGTGGAGGTCGAGGGAAAATTCGTAGGCGATGGCGCCGTCGGGGCTGCTCGCGGTCGGCCGGATCGATTCCCACGGCGCCGACAGCAGGTCCGCAGGGGGTGTCGGCGCGTCGACCTCGACGGTCGATTCGCCGGTGACCACCAACTCTTTGTGCGCTGTCGTGACGTGAAAGAAGATGTTGTCGTTGCCGTAGACGTCGTGGCCCGAGGACTGATCCGTCGGCTGGGGTGTGACTGTCACACCGGTCTCCAGCACCCGCTGGCCCGGCAGTTCCCGCGGCGTCAGGTAGCCCCGCCCGTAGGAGGACGACACGGAATCCGAGTAACCGTAGGTCGTTCGGTGGGTGATTCGATATCGCCTCATGGCATGTACCGGCCCATCGCGTCGCCCCACAGCGGCTGCATGCCGGTCGGGACTGCCATCTTGTCGGTGAGCACACCCGAGAGTTCGCGCAGCGATTCGTGGACGCCGTCGGAGAGCTCGCGAAGTTCGGTACGAACACCGTCGGCGTCGGCGATCTCGAGGTCGACAGGGTCGGCGCGGCGCAGCCGAGCGCCGATATCCTCGACGAGCCGTTCCGCGCGGCTGGATCCGGATGCGTCGGGCAACGCGCGCAGGTTGGCACGGATGCGTTCGAGTTGGTACACCAGCGAGCGCGGGTTTCCCTCGTCGAACAACAGCAGCAAAGCGACAGCGGCCACCCGAACCTGGCCGCGGTTGCGGCGCCGGTAGGTGACCGACGATTCGGTCGTGGCAAGAACCGAGTCGATGATCGCTCGCTCGGTGCTCGGGTTCTGCGCGCTTGTCAGCGTCGCCGAAAGCAGCTTCGTCAGTTGCAGGCCACGTTCGATTCGCTTGCCGGTGTCGGTGACGTACCAACCCGCGTCGTGCACCATCGACTCCGCCGACAGACCCGACAGAGCCAACATTCCGTCACGAATGGTGCCCTGGGCGTCCCTGAGCAGCACCGAATCGTTGGACCCGTCCGAGCCAGCACGCGTGAGAGCACGTTGCAGCCCGCTCAGCACGGACCACGTATCGTTCGAAAGCTGATCTCGCACAGCGCGACACGCTTGCTGCAGGCGGCCGACCGATTGCGCGAGCGAGCCGGGGCGCGCCGCATCGACCGTCAACGACCGCAACTGTGCATCGGCGTCGTCGGCGCCGAATTCGACCGGTCCGGACCCTGCCGATGCGGTGACCGCCGCGAACAACACAGGCAGGCAATCACTTCCGTCCATCCACGGGCGGTGGCGATAATCGGCGACCTTGTCACGAACCGCGATGAGGAGCCGCGACGTATGCTCCGCGCGCTCGGCGTAGCGGCCGATCCAGTAGAGGTCGTCGAGGACACGCGGCGACGTGATCGCCTCTGCTGCAGCACCTTCCAGGTCCGGCAAGACCTCCGGCAGGGTCAGAGCGCTCGGCGAACCGGCTTCGGCGGGAGTGGCGATCTCCGCGGACCTGAGCCAGATGTCCTTTGCTGCAGAGGATACGACGCTCCCGTCCCTGCCGACATGTAGCACGACGGCACCCAAACCGCCGTTGAGCGCCGCGTATCCACCACGTTGAGCAACGGAGAACATACGGAACTGCACCGGAGCCGATGCGATGCCGTGCGCGGAATCGATCGGCGCACTCGAGTAGGCGGGAAGTTCGACACCGACCCAATTCGTCGGCGCCGCCTCGATCTGCGAACGCAGGTCGTCCTTCTCCTCGGCCGTCAGTGCGGCACCGAGTACGGCGGTACCGCGGCGAACGTGCTCGAAAACCAGATCGTCCATACGCGCCAACAGGTGTGAGCGCTCCGCGGGTTCGCCGGCCCAATACCGCGGAACGGATTCGAGCAACAGGTCCTCGTCGAGCAGTCGCCGGCACAGGTCCGGGAGCAGACGAGGCAGACCGGGAGCTTCGAGTATCCCGCTACCGAGTGTGTTGACGACGGTCACGCGGCCCCGGCGCATCACCTCGACGAGCCCGACCACGCCGAGTCGGGAATCGGTTCGCAGATCGAGCGGATCGGAGAAGGCGGCGTCGACGCGACGAAGGACGACGTCGACGCGTTTCAACGTACCGAGCGACCGCATCCAGAGCTGGCCGTCCCGAACCACGAGGTCCGCGCTCTCGACGAGCGGAAATCCGAGCACCGTCGCAAGGTGCGCCTGGTCGAACGCCGTTTCCGAATGCGCGCCTGGGCTGAGCACGACGACAACAGGGTCTTCGGCTGCTGCGGGTGCCGCGTCGATCAACGCGACCCGCATCGCCTGCGCGAAACCGGACAGCGGCCGCGGCGACACATCCTGGAACACGGTCGGCAGGGCGCGCGAGATCACGCGACGGTCGGCGAGTGAGTATCCGACACCCGACGGCGCCTGGGTGCGATCAGCGATGACCCGGAACGAGCCGTCACGGCCTCGCGAGATGTCGGCGGCGTGCATAAAGAGCTGATGGCGGGCCGGTACCGAAATACCGTGCGCGGCGCGGATATAGCGAGGATCGGCGAAGATCAGTTCGGGCGGGAGGAACCCGTCGCGAACCATCTGCATCGGACCGTAGATGTCGGCGAGGATTGCGTCGAGCAGTCGTGATCGCTGCAGCAGACCGGCTTCCAGTGGCGCCCAGTCGGCAGCGGAGAACACCAGAGGTAGACCGTCGAGCATCCAGGCCGACGGTGACGTGAGCGTCTTACCGTTGTCGGTGCCGGTGATCTCGTTGTAGGTGATGCCGTCGTTGTCGACGAGGTTGTGAATTCGGTCGCGCAACGATTCGAGCGCTCGGCCGCCACGATCGAGAACGTTCGTCGAGAGTTCCCGCCACTGCTGCCGGACCTCACCGTTGCTGTCGAGTAGCTCGTTGTACCCGGACAGCTCTCCTCCGACAATTCGTGTGCCGATGACATCGAAAAGAACGCTGTCCACAACTGTGTCGAAACCCCCTGTGGGGTGTCTTCCTCCCGTCAACGCAGAACCGAATTCACCCTTCGGAGGTCAAGGATGCCAGGGGCACTGCCATCTGTTGCGATTCGGGCCTGCATTTCGTGCAACGCAGCGACGTCGATCTCACCCGCCGAGAAGCCGATTTCCTCGAATCGCCTGTTGCGGCGCGATTCCGCAGCAACCGCATTGACCGGCGGACCGTCGTAGGCGCGCCCACCCGGGTGGACGACGTGGTAGACGCAACCGCCACGCGAGCGTGCCGATGCGATGTCGACGAGGTCGAAGACGAGCGGGCTCTGCACCTCGATCGTCGGGTGCAGGGCACTCGGCGGCTGCCATGCGCGGTACCGAATTCCGGCGACCTGAACGTCGGCCTTGTCGGTGGCCTGCAGTGGTACAGGAATGCCGTTGACGGTCAGGGCGTGCCGACCGCGATCGGCACCGACGACCCGGACCTGCAGCCGTTCGACGGACGAATCGACGTAGCGTGCGGTTCCGGTGAGCGAGGACTCCTCACCGAGCACGTTCCACGGTTCGATCGCCGAGCGCAGCTCGATCTCGACGCCGTTGTGTACGACGGTGCCGATCCGCGGGAAACGGAACTCCGTGAACGGTTCGAGCCAGCTGGTGTCGAACTCGATGCCGTGGTGCCGCAGGTCTTCGGCGACCTCGGCGATATCGCTGATCACGTAGTGCGGCAACAGGTAGCGCCCGTGCAGGTTTGCGCCGTGCTGGATGAGCGGTGCCTGCAGCGGCTTGTCCCAGAACCGCGCGACCAGCGAACGGACGAGCAGCGACTGCACCATCGCCATCTGGTGATGCGGCGGCATCTCGAATCCGCGCAGTTCGAGCAGGCCGAGGCGACCACGCGCGGAATCGGGGCTGTACATCTTGTCGATGCAGAACTCGGCTCGGTGTGTGTTGCCGGTGAGGTCTGTCAGTAGGTGCCGCAGCGCGCGATCGACGAGCCATGGCTTGGCAGTCTCGGCGGTCTTGTCGTCGGCCTCGGCGGCTACTTCGGCAGCGTCCAATTCCTTGCTGCAGCGGGCTATTTCGCCGAATGCGATCTCCAGCTCGTAGAGCGACTCGATCCGTCCCTCGTCGACCCGGGGCGCCTGCGAGGTCGGCCCGATGAAGCGGCCCGAGAAGAGATAGGACAGCGACGGGTGCCGTTGCCAGTAGGTCAGCAGCGAGACGAGCAGATCCGGGCGCCGCAACATGGGCGAATCCTTCGGCGTCGCACCACCGAGGGTGATGTGATTGCCGCCGCCGGTGCCGCCGTGGGTGCCGTCGTGGTCGAACGACTCGGTACTCAACCGCGACAGTCGGGCCTGCTCGTAGAGTGTCGCAAGCAGTTCGGACTGTTCGGCGAACGATGCCGTCGGTTGTACGTTCACCTCGATCACACCGGGATCGGGTGTGACGGTGAGCGTTTGCAGCCGCGGATCCGACGGCGGACCGTACCCCTCGATGACGACGGGCACACCGGAGTCGGCGGCGGCCAGTTCGATCTGGCCGAGCAGTTCCGCGAAGTGTTCGAGTTCGGCCAACGGCGGCATGAACACGTAGAGCACACCGTCGCGAACTTCGGCGACCAAAGCTGTTGTCGGAACGAAGTTCTTCGGTTCCGACACCGCTGCGGGCGAACCTGCGGGCACCGCCCTGGCGGCAAGCGGCAGCGGTCCCGTGTCGGCGGTCGGATCCGACTCCGGTTGCGGGTCAGGCGGATCCCACGAGATCGATTCGAGCGGCAAGCGCAGACCAGCGGGAGAATCGCCGTCCAGCAACACGATTCGACCGCGCCGCAGTCGCCAGTCGGCACTCTCCCACGAGGCGCCGTCTTCGCTTCGGTTGAGTGGGAGGACGAACGCGGCCGGTTCGACGACGGGGTCGTCGAGGCGGTCGAGCAGAGCGGCTCGTGCTGCGGTGGAATCGTTTTCGGGTTCCAGGTCGGGTGTCGAGGTGGTATCGATCGGGCTGCCGGCCGGCATCCGCAGTTTGGTGTGCAACCTGCCGATCGAGTCCTCGTAGGCCGGTCGAGCCTGGGTCAACGGCAAACCGAACTGCGCCGCAACGGATTCGATCAATTCCTGGGCATCGTGGTTACGCGCAGGCGGAGGTTTGACGGCACCCCACGGGTCTGCGAGCAATGCGGGATCGGTCCACAAGGCTTCCCCGTCGGTACGCCAGAAGAGTCCGATCTGCCACCGCGGCAACGGTTCTCCGGGATACCACTTGCCCTGGCTACGTTGCACGAAACCGGTCGGGGCGTAGATCCCCCTGAGCCGCTCGGCGAGCGCACTTGCGCGCTCGCGCTTGTGCGGGCCATCCGCGGCGGTCGTCCACTCGGCGGATTCCTGGTCGTCGATGGACACGAACGTCGGTTCACCACCCATGGTGAGTCGCACGTCTGCCGCCTCGAGACGCTGGTCGACCTCGGCGCCGAGCGCGGTGATCGCCGACCACTGCTTCTCGTTGTAGGGCAACGTAACCCGAGGATCCTCGTGGATGCGCTTGACCGTGTTCGAGAAGTCGAGGGTTGCCTCGCACCTGCCGGTCGCTCCGGAAATCGGTGCAGCAGACGCCGGATGCGGAGTCGCCGAGAGGGGTATGTGGCCCTCGCCTGCGAACAGTCCCGACGTCGGGTCGAGCCCGACCCACCCGGCCCCCGGCAGGTACACCTCGGTCCACGCGTGGAGATCGGTGAAGTCGGCCGCGGGGCCCGACGGTCCGTCGAGGGCAGCGATGTCGGAGGTCAGCTGAATGAGGTAGCCGGACACGAAACGCGCTGCCAGACCGAACTCGCGCAGCACCGATACCAGCAGCCACGCGCTGTCGCGGCACGAGCCGATCCCGGTGGTGAGCGTGTGGTCCGGCGTCTGAACGCCTGCTTCGAGCCGAACCGTGTACGCGACGTCCGCGAGGACAGCGTTGTTGAGCGCGACAAGGAAATCGATGGTGCGGATGCCTTCGGGGATCTCGACGTTCTTAACCCAGTCACGGAGCCCCGCACCCGGACCGGACCCGTCACCCGCCTCGTCGACAGGACGAAGGTACGGCTCGAGGTCGACGGCAAGAGCCTTCGGATACTCGAAGCCGAAGTACTCGGCGAAGTCTTCGATGAAGAAGTCGAGCGGATTGATCGATTCCATGTCGGCGACGAGACCGACCGTGATCGAGAGCGACTTCGTACGCTCCGGAAAGACTATGCGCGCGAGGAAGTTTCCGAACGCGTCCTGCTGCCAGTTGAGGAAATGGTCCGCGGGCTCGATGACGAGCGAGAAGGCCTCGATGGGCGTACGCGAGTGCGGCGCCGGGCGCAGCCGAACGACATGAGGATAGATCTCGACCATCCGGTCGAACTCGTAGCTTGTTCGGTGCTCCAGGGCGACTTTGATTCCCATTCGATATTGCCTTCCGCCGCGGTAGTCCTCGAAGGCTACCGGCCTGCGCGTCGCGCGGCAGGTCGAGTGGTCGGCAAGTCTGTAGGGGCCACCGACGCAGCTACCCTTCCAGCCGGGTCAACACCCGGTCGAGCGCGCCGACTGCTGCGTCGAGGTCGGACCGGGTCACCGTCAACGGTGGTCTGAACCGAATGCCTCGTTCGCCTGTGCCGAGGACGAGGACGCGTTCGTCGTCACGCAGGGCCGCAACCACCCGGTCGCGGAGTTCCGCTGACGGCAAGGTCACAGCACACATAAGCCCACGTCCGCGTGGATCGGTGACCGTCGGGTGCTTGACAGCAAGATGCTCGAGCAGGTTCAGCAACTGCAGGCCGAGGTCGCGCGCGGTGTCGATCAGACCGTCCTGCTCGATCACTTCGAGTATTCGCCGTGCGCGGACCATGTCGGTGAGGTTGCCGCCCCATGTGGAGTTGATGCGAGAGCCGACGTGAAATACGTTGTCCGCCACCTCGTCCACACGACCGCCTGCCATGATTCCGCACACCTGCGTCTTCTTTCCGAAAGCGACGACGTCCGGGCGCAATCCGAGTTGCTGGTAGGCCCACGCCGTTCCCGTCATCCCGACGCCCGTCTGTACCTCGTCGAGGACGAACAGCGCGTCGTTCGCGCGGCACAGCTCGGCCATCGCGTGGAAGAACTCGGCACGGATGTGGCGGTCGCCGCCCTCGCCCTGAATCGGCTCGGCGATGAAACACGCTATGTCGTTGGGGTTTTCGGCAAACGCCCGTTTTGCCTGAGCGAGCGCCTCCGCTTCTGCTGCCGCGACGTCGCGGCCTTCGGCGAGGTAGGGCGAATCGATGCGAGGCCAATCGAATTTAGGGAAGCGAGCGACCTTGTTCGGGTCGGTGTTGGTCAGCGACATCGTGTATCCGCTGCGACCGTGGAACGCTCCGGTCAGATGCATGACCTTCGTTCCGAGCGCGGGGTCGAGGCCGCGCGACTCGTTCAACCGTGACTTCCAGTCGAAGGCAACCTTGAGTGCATTCTCGACGGCGAGCGCACCACCGTCGACGAAGAACAGGTGTGGCAGCGACGGATCACCGAGGACTCGAGCGAACGCAGCGACGAACCGAGCCATCGGAACCGTGTAGATATCGGAGTTGCTCGGTTTGTTCACCGCAACTTCGGCGATCTCGCGCATGAAGTCACGGTCACCGGTCAGGGACGGGTGATTCATCCCGAGCGCCGACGATGCGAAAAAGCTGAACATGTCGAGGTAGACGGTGCCGTCTCGTTGGTCGACCAGACGCGTTCGGTTCGACCTCGTGAGGTCGAGTACAAGATCGAACCCGTCCACCAGCATGTGCTTCGTGAGCGTGCTGTGGACCGAGTCGGCGGTGGTATCCGGCTGCAGAAGTGCGGTCATACCCCCGAGGATACGACAATATTGTCGGAATGCTTACGCTATTGCCATAACATTTACTGCAACTGGCCTACTTGTCGTAAAATGTTTGGAGGATGATGGTGCTGCGGGTATTGACGTTCGCCGTTGCCCTGATTTCGTGGAGGACTTGCTCCAGATGACGCGGCGACCCGACTCGCACCATCAGGACGTAGCTCTCTTCGCCCGCTACCGAGTGGCACGACTCGATGGAGGGCATGTGCTGCAATCTCGCCGGCGCGTCGTCGGGCTGAGACGGATCGAGAGGAGTGATGGCGACAAATGCAGACAACATCTGTCCCAAGGCCTCTGGATCAACGGTTGCCGTATAGCCCCGGATCACACCTCGCGCTTCGAGTCTGCGCACACGCGACTGCACTGCAGACACCGAAAGGCTCGCTTTCTCGGCAAGATTCGACAAAGTCGCACGACCGTCTGCGACCAACTCTCGGATCAAAAGTCTGTCGATTTCGTCGATCGCGATCTTCGCTGGCTCCGCACGCCCGACGGGTGGACGCGGAACCAATGTGCCGGGCGAACCTGGCCTCGGTGTCTCTGCCATCAGCGAAGGCTAACGCAGTAGTGCCGGTCCATGGCCGAAACTCGGTACCTGCGCACCAAACTCGCATCGACCTTGCTTGTCATGTCAACGCGGAACCTGCTCTCCGACATTCGGATTCGCACAAACTGGAACACACGCAAGTCACTTCTACCAGCTCGAGTCGAAAGGCATAACGATGGCAACTCTCGAGGCAAGAGCCGACGCCGCGCTCACCCGGATGTCGGCACACGTCGAGAGCGGTGATACCTCCGACGTTGTCGTTTCACGCTCCCCCATCACCGGAGAAGTACTGCGGACGCTGGCGAGCAGCTCATCCGACGACGTGGACCGCGCAATCGCCGATGCTCGCAAAGCCTTCGACGCGTGGCGTGTTGTGCCCGCACCGGTACGTGCGGGCGTGGTCAGGAGGCTCGGCGCGCTGCTGACCGAACACAAGGACGATCTCGCCGAACTCGTGACCCTCGAGGCGGGCAAGATCACCTCCGAAGCCCGTGGCGAGGTTCAGGAGATGATCGACATCTGCGAGTTCGCAGTCGGGTTGTCGCGCCAGTTGTACGGCAAGACAATGGCATCCGAGCGTCCGGGCCATCGGCTGATGGAGACGTGGCACCCGCTGGGCGTTGTCGGTGTGATCTCCGCGTTCAACTTTCCGGTCGCGGTGTGGTCGTGGAACACGGCGCTCGCTCTGGTGTGCGGGGACACCGTGGTGTGGAAGCCGTCCGACGCCACTCCCCTCACCGCCGTCGCGTGCGCTGCGCTGCTGCGTCGCGCCTGCGTCGACGTCGGCGCCGATCCTGCGATCCACCAGCTCGTTCAGGGTTCGGTGGCCGTCGGCGAGCAACTCACCGACGATCCACGGGTAGCACTCGTGAGCGCGACGGGGTCGGTCCGGATGGGCCGGGCCATCGCACCGAGGGTCGCTGCACGATTCGGCAGGTGCCTGCTCGAGCTCGGCGGAAACAACGCGGCGATCGTCGCACCGTCGGCCGACCTCGATCTCGCCGTCCGCGGCATCGTCTTCTCTGCGGCAGGCACCGCTGGGCAGCGGTGCACAAGTTTGCGTCGGGTCATTGCGCACACCTCGATTCTCGACGAGCTGGTCGATCGCGTGTCCGCCGCGTACGCCCAACTGCGCGTTGGCAATCCGTTCGAGGACGGAGTTCTGGTCGGTCCGCTGATCAACGCCAATGCTTTCGACACGATGCAGACAGCTCTCGAGAAGGCGCAATCCGACGGCGGCACAGTTGTTTTCGGAGGAGGACGGGTAGGCGGGTCGGACGGGGACGGGGACGGGGACGCGTACTACGTCACACCCGCCATTGTCCGAATGCCTGCACAGACGTCGGTCGTCGAGGAGGAGACGTTTGCGCCGATTCTGTACGTGCTGACGTACGAGACGTTGGATGAGGCCGTCGCATTGCACAACGCTGTGCCGCAAGGCCTTTCGTCGGCAATCTTCACAAACGATCAACGTGAGGCCGAACGCTTCCTCGCTGCGGACGGGTCCGACTGCGGGATTGCGAACGTCAACATCGGTACGTCGGGCGCCGAGATCGGCGGTGCTTTCGGTGGCGAGAAGGAGACCGGCGGCGGCAGGGAGTCCGGATCGGATTCGTGGCAGGCCTATATGCGGCGCGCGACCAACACCATCAACTACTCCGACCGGTTACCACTCGCTCAGGGCGTCGACTTCGGGTAGTCGTAGCCCGTCGATCGCAGGGTGAAGCTGCTGCCGCGATGGTGCAACCGGGTCACGCTCAGCGGCGGTATATCGATGCGCCAGAACGACTTCGGCGGTGCATCGAGTGCGATGAGAACGGCCGCCCTTGCGATCGCTGGATGTGTGATCGCAAGCGTGTTCTGTTGCGCCGCAACCGTATCGCGTAACCATCCGGCGACGCGGTCGATCAGTTCGACGATCGATTCGCCATGGGGCGGTTGATATTCGGGGTCAGTGAGCCATGCCATCAGGTCTTCGGGCGCAAGATCCTCCATGGTGAGGCCGCGCCAGGAGCCGTAGTCGAGGTCGGTCAGCGTGGCGTCGAGTTCGCCGCTGAGTCCGAGTGCTTCCGCTGTTTGGGTTGCCCGCAGTTCGGGCGCAATCCTGATCCGGGGCGCGGACATCGGTTCTGCGCGAGCGCAATCTCGGAGGCCGACTGCATTGAGCGGCTCATCGACGGGAAATCGTGCGGTCCGTAGCGCGTCGGTGGCACCGTGGCTGACCAGTGCAATCCGCAATACGCGGGGGTCAGCGGAGGTCACAGTTTCCGAGTATCGCACGGGATCAGGGGTCCCCAGCCTTCGTCCAGCGATGTCAGGGGCGCCCCGACTCCGCTCGACTCAGCGCTTCGGCGAACTATGTCGGTGGGTGAGGGCAGGATGGAGGCATGCAATTCTCTGCCCCCACCCAGACGTGGTTCGACGGCGCCTTCCCAGCGCCGACGGCTGCGCAGCTTGGGGCTTGGGAATCGATCGCTGCCGGACGTCACACCCTGGTCGTCGCGCCCACCGGCTCTGGCAAAACCCTGTCCGCGTTCCTGTGGGCCATCGATCAGTTGGCGATCCGAGAGGCCGATAAGGGCGCGGCCAAAACCAAGGTCCTCTACGTTTCCCCACTCAAGGCGCTTGCCGTCGACGTCGAGCGCAACCTCCGCTCACCGCTGATCGGCATCACACAGACCGCCAAGCGGCTCGGCATGTCGCCACCGGAGATCTCGGTCGGTGTACGGTCCGGCGATACGACCCCCGCCGACCGCCGCAGGCTCATCACCAAACCTCCCGACATTCTGATCACAACACCCGAGTCGCTTTTTCTGATGCTGACGTCGGCCGCTCGGGAGACGTTGAGCGAGGTCGACACGGTGATCGTCGACGAGGTGCACGCCGTCGCCGCGACCAAACGCGGCGCTCACCTGGCCCTCTCGCTCGAACGGCTCGATTGGCTGCTCGACAAGCCGGCGCAACGCATCGGACTTTCGGCGACCGTGCGCCCACACGAGGAAGTCGGGCGTTTCCTCACCGGTAGCGCGCCGATCAACATCGTCGCCCCGCCTTCGCCGAAGACCTTCGATCTGTCGGTTCGTGTTCCGCTCGCGGACATGACCGAGCTCGGGGTGTCACCGTCCGGCGACGAGGAGTCGGGCGGTTCGATCTGGCCGCACGTCGAGGAGCAGATCGTCGACCTCGTTCTCGAGCATCGGTCGTCGATCGTGTTCGCCAACTCCCGGAGGCTGTCGGAACGGCTGACGGCACGACTCAACGAGATCTATGCCGGACGGATCGGCGCCGAGGTAGAGACCGAGCACAAACCCGCTTCGATGATCGGCTCGCCGTCCGAAGTGAACCACGGTGCGGCTCCACTGCTGGCACGTGCGCACCACGGCTCGGTCAGCAAGGATCAGCGCGCGCTCATCGAGGACGATCTCAAATCCGGCCGCCTCCGCTGCGTCGTCGCAACGAGCAGCCTGGAGCTCGGCATCGACATGGGCGCAGTCGATCTCGTCGTGCAGGTCGAAGCACCGCCGTCGGTGTCGAGCGGCTTGCAGCGGGTCGGGCGAGCAGGTCACCAGGTCGGCGAAATCTCCAAGGGTGTGCTGTTTCCGAAGCACCGCACCGACCTCATCCATTGCACCGTCACGGCCATGCGCATGACGGCGGGTCAGATCGAAGCGATGAAGGTGACCCCGAATCCGCTCGACATCCTCGCCCAGCAAACGGTCGCCGCCTGCGCGTTGGAACCGATCGACGCCGCGGACTGGTTCGATGCCGTACGCCGTACCGGTAGCTTCGCGACCCTGCCCAAGTCTGCCTACGAATCCACGCTCGACCTCCTGTCCGGACGCTACCCGTCCGACGAATTCGCCGAACTCCGTCCGCGATTGGTCTGGGACCGCGACGCAGGCACCCTCACCGGTCGGCCGGGTTCGCAACGTCTTGCCGTCACCTCCGGTGGCGCGATACCGGACCGTGGCATGTTCGCGGTGTACATGGTCGGCGAAAAGGCTTCGCGCGTAGGTGAACTCGACGAGGAGATGGTCTACGAATCCCGCGTCGGCGACGTCTTCGCCCTCGGCGCAACCAGCTGGCGCATCGAAGAGATCACCTTCGACCGGGTGTTGGTCAGCCCCGCCTACGGCATACCCGGCCGCCTCCCGTTCTGGCACGGCGACGGCCTCGGCAGACCCGCCGAACTCGGCGAGGCACTCGGCGGCTTCCTGCGTACAGCGACATCGAAAGATCGCGAGGAAGTCGTCGCGCAATGTCGCGCAGCAGGTTTGAACGATTTCGCGGTCGACAACCTGTTCGCACTGATCGACGAGCAACGCAACGCGACGGGCACCGTGCCGACGGACCGCACGTTGGTGGTCGAGCGGTTCCGCGACGAACTCGGCGACTGG
Source organism: Antrihabitans stalagmiti (assembly GCF_016482825.1). Taxonomy (GTDB): domain Bacteria; phylum Actinomycetota; class Actinomycetes; order Mycobacteriales; family Mycobacteriaceae; genus Antrihabitans; species Antrihabitans stalagmiti. Next base: position 396,035 of record NZ_JAEMNV010000002.1, read on the forward strand.
CGGCTCGTACTGCATTCACCGTACGGGCTACCGGTGCACGCGCCGTGGGCGCTTGCAATCGGCGCACGCTTGCAAGCGAAATTCGACATCGACGTCTCCCCCACCGCCTCCGACGACGGCATCATCGTCCGGCTCCCCGACACCGACGACAACCCACCTGGCGCCGAACTGTTCGCGTTCGAGCACGACGAAATAGACGACCTGGTCACCGAGCAGGTCGGTGGCTCGGCGCTTTTCGCCTCCAGGTTCCGCGAATGCGCTGCGCGAGCGCTACTTCTGCCGCGTCGCGACCCCGGCAAGAGAGCGCCGCTGTGGCAACAGCGGCAGCGGTCGGCGCAACTGCTCGATGTGGCGCGCAAGTTCCCGACCTTTCCGATCCTGCTCGAGACGGTCCGCGAATGCCTGCAGGACGTCTACGACCTGCCCGCACTCCGCGATCTTCTCGTTCGGCTGGCCCGTCGCCAGATCCGGATCATCGAAGTCGAAACTCAATCGCCGTCACCATTCGCGAAGGCACTGCTGTTCGACTATGTCGGCGCGTTTATGTACGAGGGCGACAGCCCGCTTGCCGAACGACGCGCAGCCGCGCTTTCGCTCGATTCGACGCTGCTCGCAGAATTGCTGGGCCGCGTCGAGCTACGAGAACTGCTGGACGCCAAGGTCATCGACGAGATCGAACTCGAGCTGCAGCGTCTCGCACCCGATCGCAAGGCTCGCGACGTCGAAGGTATCGCCGACCTGCTCAGGTTGCTCGGGCCGACGACGATCGACGAGTTGGCCGCCCGCTCCGACACCCCCGCGCTCGAAGCCGTCACGGCGCTAGCCGATGCTCGGCGTGCCCTCGAAGTCTCGTTTGCAGGCAAGGTCTGGTGGATCGCGATCGAGGACGCGAGCCGCATGCGGGACGCACTCGGTGTCGCGCTACCGATCGGCGTGCCTACCGCCTTCATCGAACCTGTACCCGACCCGCTCGGCGACCTCATCGCCCGCTACGCGCGCACACACGGACCCTTCACAACAGCCCAAGTCGCACAACGTTTCTCGGTCGGCGTGGCGGTCGCCGCAGCGGTCTTGCGCCGGCTGTCACTCGAAAAACGAGTTGTGGAAGGCGAATTCAGGCCAGGAACCACCGGTAGCGAATGGTGTGACGCCGGGGTCCTGCGGCGACTTCGGCGCCGGTCGCTCGCGGCGCTGCGACAGGAAGTCGAACCCGTCCCGACCGAAGCGCTCGGTCGATTCCTGCCCGCATGGCAACACGTGAACGGCACTTTGCGCGGCGTCGACGGTGTCGCGACAGTCATCGAACAGCTTGCGGGCGTGCCGATTCCGGCGTCGGCGTGGGAGTCTCTCGTCCTTCCGTCCCGCGTCGCGGACTATTCGCCTGCGATGTTGGACGAACTGACCTCGACAGGTGAGGTGGTGTGGTCGGGCAACGGTTCGATCACCGCCAAAGACGGCTGGGTGTGTCTGCAGCTTGCCGACCAAGCACCGTTTACAGTCCCACCGGCGAGCGAGATCGACCTTTCCGATCTGCAGGTGCAGGTCCTCGCAACGCTGAGCAGTGGCGGTGCCTTCTTCTTCCGGCAGTTGTCCGACACCGTGGGCGCCGCGATAGGCACCGTCGACGACACAGCCCTGGTCAAAGCGATGTGGGAACTTGTGTGGGCGGGCTACATCAGCGGCGATACGTTCGCTCCGGTTCGGTCCCTGATGTCAGGGACAGCGAGAACGAACACGAGCCACCGAGCGCCGCGGCGGATGCCGCGCTCACGTGCACTACGCAGCGTTCCTCGGCCGACGATGCCGACACGGTCGGGTCCACCGACCGCAGCGGGGCGCTGGTCGCTACTGCCGCAACCCGAGCCCGACCCGACGATCCGCGCGCACACCAGCGCCGACATCATTCTGGAACGCTACGGCGTCGTCACCCGCGGTTCGGTCGTCAACGAAGGCACACCCGGCGGCTTTGCGCTGATGTACAAGGTGCTCACGAACTTCGAGGACTCCGGCCGGTGTCGACGCGGCTACTTCGTCAATACCCTTGGTGGCGCTCAGTTCTCGACCTCCGACGTCGTCGACCGACTGCGTGAGTACGCCGGCAACAACGACGACCCCGACGCCGTAGGGACCGCCCTCGCACTCGCCGCGACCGATCCTGCCAACCCCTACGGTGCCGCGCTTCCGTGGCCGAGTTCCGACGAAGGCCACCGGCCCGGCCGAAAGGCGGGTGCGCTCGTCGTACTCGTCGACGGCGAACTGACGATGTACGTCGAGCGTGGCGGCAAGACGATCCTCACCTTCACCGACCGCGCCGACCGGCTCGATGCCGCAGCGACCGCATTGGCCGACCTCGTCAAGCATCGCCGCGTCGCCAAGCTTGTGATCGACAAGGCCGACGGCGAATCCATCCACGGCAGCACCCTCGCCCACATACTCGTCGGCGCGGGGTTTGCGCCGACACCGAGCGGATTGAGGCTGCGCGCCGGTGCCTGAGGGCGACAGCGTCTGGCGCGCAGCAAAACGCCTCCGACCCGCGCTGGAAGGCAAGCAGCTCACTGGCTGCGACGTTCGCGTGCCACGCTTTGCGACGGTCGACCTGTCGGGGCGGACCGTCGACGAAATCGTCACGCGCGGAAAACATCTGCTGATGCGCGTCGGCGACGCGACCATTCACACCCATCTGAAGATGGAAGGCGAATGGCACATCTACCCGCCGGGCGCGCGGTGGCGTCGACCCGCCTACCGCGCGAGAATCGTGCTGTCGACGAAAGATGCAGTCGTCGTTGGATTTTCGCTCGGAATCACCGAAATTCTCGCCCGCTCCGAAGAGGACCGCGTCATCGGCCATCTCGGTCCCGACCTCCTCGGTGCGGACTGGGACCCCGACGAAGCAGTGGCACGTCTACGCAGTGACCCGCTACGGCCCGTAGGGCTCGCGCTCCTCGACCAACGCAACCTCGCCGGAATCGGGAACATCTTCCGCAGCGAGGCGTGCTTCATGGCCCGCGTCGATCCGCGAACCGCTGTCGGCGACGTCGCCGACCTGCACGCCCTGATCGAACACGCGCGCATACTGCTCACGCAGTCGATTCGAACCCAGCGGCATCGGTCGTACGTCTACGGCCGAGCCCGATTGCCTTGTCCCCGTTGTCGAACGACGATCAGGAAGCTCGACCAAAGCGACAGTCCGTCAGCAGAGCGATACGTGTTCATCTGCCCGAAATGCCAACCAGCGCCGACCTAACGTGGCGGCGACGACCCGGCGGGCGGCTCACTCTCGTCGAAAGGCGGCGGATCGTCCGGATCGAACGAACCGACCACGGTCGCACACGTCGCGCCGACCTCGGGCGTCGTGTATTCGTTGACGCGTAGCGCCTCGATGAACTGGTCGATTCTCGGGTCGTCGGCATCGTCGAGTTTGAGCCGGTGACCCCACGATTGCAGCGAGATCGGTTGGTCCAGATCGGGATACGGCGACATCATCAGATAGGGCATCCCCTCGACTCGCTCGGCAAGCGCGTCGCGATCGGAGCCCGAGATGTCGTCGGGGTTGTATGCAATCCACACGGCACCGTGTTCGAGCGAATGCACCATGTTTTCGGTTCGTACCGCGGTCGGATACACGATGCCGGTGCAGGTCGCCCACACCTGATCGTGGGTTCCTCCGAACGGCGGACTCTCGTCGTATGCCACCCGCGCAGTCGATGGAACATGCTTGCCCGGCGGAAAGTCTTCGGTCTCGATTCCCGATATCGCAAGCGACGGATCCTGATTGTCTTCGCTGGGAACGAACGCATCGGTGCCCGCCTCGGCCCCGACGACAGGACTCCCCGAGATCTCGCCACCGCAGCCGGCGGCGAGAACCACCGCACCTGCTGCCAGTACACCGAATACTCGTCTCACCTGTGCAACCCCATTTCAGCATTCGACATTGCCGTGACCGGCCGATTCGCCTTTTCCAACATACCGACGCAATGGGCGACGAGGCGGTCGCGTCCGGGGGTGATCGTGCCGTCGAGGTATGCGGTGAACAGCGTTGTGAGTGCGCCGATCAGGCCGATCGATTCCATCTTCCGATCGTCCTCGTCGGCGATCCCGGTCAGTTGCGCCTCGATCAACGCGCCGAATCCGGGCGCCAGTTGCATTCCCCGCCCTCCGAGACCCGGTTCCGTGAGCGGTCCCACCAGCAAGACCCGGCCCATCTCCGGTCGATCGACGATCAATCCGACGAACGCTTCGATAGCCACTTTCGGCAGTTCGCGCTTCACCGGCGTCTGCGCTATTGCTTCGACGAGCGCATCACGAGCCAAACCCGCCACATGCTCGTACACCTCGAGGACGAACTGGTCCCGGTCGGCGAAGCTCGCGTAGAAGTAGCGTTCGGTCATCCCGGCCGCCTTGCACACTGCCCGCACGCTGACGGCGGGACCAGCGGCGGACCCGAGCAACTCGATGCCTGCCTGCAGCAGGTCCGCGCGCCGTATGCGCTGACGCTGCGCGATGTCGACGCCCGCCCAGCTGCGTGTTCCGTTCTCGGTGGCCACGACTCGAATCGTCCCATACCCAGCAGTTGACTACACTCGTTGTCACACATAGTCTGACAACATGAGTAGTCAGAGCAGCGTCGCTCCGGAAGAATTGTTCCCACTCGGTCCCGATTCACTCACCTGGAAGTATTTCGGCGACAACCGAATCTTCCTGACCGCCCCGTGGAGTGGTGCGATGCAGAACATGCATCCGAAACTCGGCGCAGCGGTCGAGGAGCACTCCCGATTCTTCGACGAGCGGTGGCAACGCCTCAACCGGTCGACCTACCCGATCGAAGGCGTCGTCTACGACGGCGATCGCGCGCCGCAGACAGGCGCCGAGGTGCGCGACTATCACCGCGACATCAAAGGCGTCGACAAGCACGGCCGTCGCTATCACGCCCTGGATCCCGACGTCTTCTACTGGGCACATGCAACGTTTTTCATGGGGATCGTCAATTTCGCCGAGCACTTCGCGGGCGGGCTGACCGAGGCGGACAAACAGCAACTGTACGACGAGCACGTCGACTGGTATCGGATGTACGGCGTCAGCATGCGGCCGGTGCCGAGGAGCTGGGAAGACTTCCAGGACTACTGGGACGACATGTGCCGAAACGTGTTGGAAGACAACAAAGCAACGCGCGACGTACTGGACTTGGGCAGCCTCGATCATCCGTTCTTCCTACCGATTCCCGAGGCGGTGTGGCCGGCCCTTCGCCCCGTCGTCGCGACGGTCTACACCTGGCTCACCGTCGGCATGTTCGATGAACCAGTCCGCAAGCGCATGGGCTACCGCTGGACCCTCGCCGACCGCATCGCATTCAAAGGCGTCGCAGCAGCATCATCGATGACGTCCGGCATCGTGACTCGCTACCTCCCCGAGCGCATGATGCTGCACCCGCGCGCCATGGCCGCGCTCGATCGCGCACGAGGCAAGATCCCCGCCGACGCGCCGCTGCCGCAAACTCCGCGGATGTTCGCACCACCGGTCGACGAATGGGACTCGCCGCGCCACTACAACCCGTACCGGGCGGAATGCCCGGTCGGCAGGGTTCAGCGTCCGATCGGCACCGGTTCGAGCAGCTGACCGCGCGCTTCGGGAGCCGCGGCGCGTAGCGCGTCCGCGGACTCGTCGTCGGGCTGCGCCTGTGACCGAACTTCGGCATCGACACGCGCCAGGTACGTCTCCAACTCACGGTCGATGTCCGCGGCGTCCCACCCGAGCACGGGCGCAACCAGCCGCGCCACCTGCTCGGCACAGTTCTTGCCGCGATGCGGGTACTCGATGGCGATGCGGGTTCGCCGAGCAAGAATGTCTTCCAGATGTAGAGCACCCTCGGCTGCTGCCGCATAGACGATCTCCACCTGCAGGTACGACGGGGCATCGGTCAGCGGTGCAAGGAGTTCCGGCTGTGCCTTCGCCAGCTCCATGACCTCGTCGAGCAACGAGCCGTAGCGGTCGAGCAGGTGCTTGACCCGATACGGATGCAGACCGTAGATCTCGCCGAGGTGCAGCGTCTGATTCACCAACGCGAAGTAGCCGTCGGCGCCCATCAGCGGCACCTTCTGCGTGATCGACGGTGACACCCGGGCCGGAATGTCTTCGGCCGCAGCCTCGACCGCGTCCTCGGCCATGACGCGATAGGTCGTGTACTTGCCGCCGGCAATGGCGATCAACCCCGGCGCAACCCTGGCGACAGCGTGTTCACGTGACAGCTTCGACGTCTCGTCGCTCTCGCCCGCGAGCAACGGACGCAGCCCGGCATAGACACCGTCGATGTCGGCATGGGTCAGCGGAGTCACAAGCACTTGATTGACGCGGGTGAGGATGTAGTCGATATCTGCCTTCGTCGCGGCAGGATGCGCGAGATCCAGGTTCCAATCGGTGTCGGTCGTGCCGATGATCCAATGTGTGCCCCACGGAATCAGAAACAGCACCGATGTCGGGGTACGCAGAATGATCGCCGCCTCGCTGACGATGCGATCCCGCGGCACGACGATGTGCACTCCCTTCGATGCCCGAACCCGAAAACGGCCCTTCTGCCGCGACAGGGCCTGGATCTCGTCGGTCCACACCCCGGTGGCGTTGACGACGACGTGGGCGCGAATCTCCGCCGAGCGACCGTCTTCCGAATCATGCACGCGCACACCGGAAACCCGATCCGCTTCGCGCAGAAAGCCGACAACCTGGGTCGATGTTCGGACGACCGCGCCGTAGTACGCCGCAGTCCGCGCCACTGTCATCGTGTGCCGTGCGTCGTCGACAACGGTGTCGTAGAACCGAATTCCGCCGACGAGGGAGTTTCGCTTGAGGCCCGGTGCCAGGCGCAGCGCGCCCGACCGAGTCAGATGTTTCTGCGCCGGAACCGACTTCGCGCCGCCCAGCTGGTCGTAGAGCAGCATTCCGGCGGCCACATAGGGCCGCTCCCAGCCTCGATGGGTCAGCGGGAACAGGAACGGCAGGGGCTTCACCAGGTGCGGTGCGAGCGTCGTCAGCGACAGTTCGCGTTCACGCAACGCCTCGCGCACCAACCCGAATTCGAGCTGCTCGAGATACCTGAGCCCACCGTGGAACATCTTCGACGACCGACTCGACGTGCCGGACGCAAAATCTCGTGCCTCGACGAGCGCGACCTTGAGGCCGCGGGTCGCAGCGTCGAGGGCAGTTCCGGCGCCGACCACGCCACCGCCGATGACCACGATGTCGAACTGTTCCTTCTGAAGTTGCTCCCACGCGAGGTCACGTTGCTGGGGACCCAGAAACTGCGCTCCTGGCTGCTTCGTCAACGTGAGCTCCTGTCAATTGGCGACGGGTCGAAACCCAGGCTAGTAGCTTTGGTGCCTGAGACGAACGATAAGCCGTCACCGGTGAGTCAGGCGAGCGCAAGTTCCTCGTGGGCGCGCGCAAGCCTCGTCACCGCTGCCTCCAGCACCGGCCCGTCGGAGGTGGTGAAGCACAGACGCATCGAGTTCTGGTAGCCGTCACCTACTGCGAAAGCCGAGCCAGGAACGAAAGCGACGCCCGCCTGCAGCGCAAGCGGCAACAGTTTCTGAGTGTCGGTGCCGTCGAGAAAGTCGATCCAGCAGAACATGCCACCGGTGACGTCGGTGCGCTCGATGACGTCGCCGAACTCCTGATCGACTGCCGCGCAGAGAATCTCGGCCCGTTCCCGGTACGCGGCCCGCACCCCGTCGATGTGGTGTTCGAGCCAGCGGTCGTCGGCGATGAGCTCCGCGACGATCTGCTGCGTCAACGCCGAACCACAGAGGTCGGCACCTTGGCGCACCAATTCGACTGCACGACAGACGTGCTCGGGCGCCTGCAACCATCCGGTCCGCAGGGCGGGAGCGATGATCTTGGACGCGCTCGACAGTCTGATGACCCGATCCGAATACGCCGCAACGGGTCTCGGCGACGGTTCGTCGAACCAGATCTCGCCGTACGGGTCGTCCTCGATCACCCAGAAGCCGAATTGCTCTGCAAGCGCGGCCAACCGGATGCGACGGTCAGTACTCAACGAACGACTTGCGGGGTTGTGAAAGTTGCTGACCGTGTGAACGACGGTCGGACGCACACCCGTCGCGAGGAGTTCTTCCAACGCATCGACCGATAGTCCGTCCGCGTCCATCGGCAGCGCTTCGATCTTCGCGTCGACAGCCCGAAAGGATTGCAGCGCACCGATATACGCAGGGTTTTCGACAACGACGACCGCGCCGGGATCGATCAGCACCTGGGCAAGCAGGCTCAGCGCCTGCTGCGAACCGTGCGTCGTGAAGATTTCGTTCACCCCGACCGGACGGCCACACTGCACAGAGTTGCGCGCGGCAAGCACCTCGCGCAGCCCCGCCCAACCCGGCGTCTCGGTGTACTGCACCGCGCTGAGCCCACCGAGAGCGTCGACCGCTGCCGCTGCAATACGGGCCCGCGGTACCAACTCCGGGTCGGGTAGACCGCCTGCAAGGCTGATGATGTCGGCGCGTGCAGTCACGGTCAGCAGGTCGCGAATCGCGGAGCTGCGCAAACTGTCCAGTCGTCGAGCTAGTTGTGGCGCGGGATGCATGCACGATTTTCTCACGCCTGTGCCAGCATATGAAATGGCCGTCTCACATTATGAGACTAGTCCAAGTCGTCGTGCCGCATGAGCTGCCTGGCGGCCTCGATAACCGAGCCCGACAGCGACGGGTACACCGAGAACGTCTGCGCAAGATCGTTCACCGACAGATTGTTCTGCACAGCGATCGCAATCGGCAGGATCAGCTCCGAAGCGACGGGTGCGACGACGACGCCGCCGATGACGACACCCGTTGCAGGCCGACAGAAGATCTTGACGAAACCGCGGCGCAGGCCGGACATCTTGGCCCGCGGGTTGGTGTTGAGCGGCAGCATGACCGTGCGAGCGGGCACCTCGCCACTGTCGATCGACGCCTGGCTCACGCCGACGGTCGCAATTTCCGGTCGGGTGAACACCGCAGATGCGACGGTCTTCAACTTGATCGGGCTGACGCCCTCGCCGAGCGCGTGATACATCGCGATTCTGCCCTGCATCGCCGCGACCGAAGCCAACGGCAACAGACCCGTGCAGTCGCCCGCCGCGTAGATGCCGGAAACCGTTGTCCGCGAAACCCGATCGACCCGCAGGAAGCCACCCTTGTCGAGCTCGATTCCGACCTTGTCCAGACCGAGCCCATCGGTGTTGGGGACCGAACCAACGGTCATCAGTGCGTGCGAACCTTCGACCGTGCGACCGTCCGACAGGGTCACCAGAATCCCGTCGGCCGTCCGTGTCACGGACTCGGCGCGGGCCTGCTTCACCAGCTTCACACCGCGTTCGGCGAGCGCGTCCTCCAACACCAACGCAGCGTCCTCGTCTTCGTGCGGCAACACGCGGTTGCGGCTCGACACCGACGTCACCTGAACACCCATCTCGGTGTACGCAGATACGAACTCGGCACCCGTCACGCCCGAGCCGACGACGACAAGATGCGTCGGGAGTTCCTCGAGGTCGTAGAGCTGGCGCCAGTTCAGGATCCGCTCACCGTCCGGTTCCGCGCCGGCAAGCACCCGCGGACTCGCACCGGTGGCGATCAACACCACATCGGTGTCGAGGATCTGCTCGGTGCCGTCTGCCAGGATCGCGCGCACCTGGTGCGCGGCGAGCCCAACCCGCGGATCGATGATCTCGCCACGCCCGGACAACAGCGTCACACCGACAGTCAGCAAACGGGCACGAATGTCGCTCGACTGCGCGAAGGGCAGACTTTTCACACGAGAATGAATCTGCGGCAGCGAAATCAGCGCCTGCTCCGGATCGAGGTTGATACCGAGATCGTTGGCGCGCCGGAGATCGGTCCGCACCCCCGTCGACGCGATGAACGTCTTCGACGGCACGCAGTCGTACAGCACACACGCGCCGCCGACGCCATCCGAATCGATGAGTGACACCGACGCCCCATGTTGTGCGGCGACCAGCGCCGCCTCGTATCCAGCTGGTCCGCCACCGATGATCACGATCCGAGTCATAGGCCTAACGCTATTCGAGGCCACCGACCCGTGCACTGCAAAGGCGCGCCGACGTTCACTACCGTAGGTACGTCGCGATAGGCTGGCCGCCGTGCCGATTTATGCCGCGTACGGGTCGAACATGGATCCCGAGCAGATGCTGGAACGCTGCCCGCACTCGCCGATGGCGGGTACGGGCTGGTTGGAAGGCTGGCGGCTGACTTTCAGCGGTGGAGACATCGGCTGGGAAGGCGCACTGGCAACGGTCGTCGAGGAACCGGGATCACGAGTATTCGTCGTGCTCTACGACGTCTCCGACGAGGACGAACAGCGGCTGGACCGCTGGGAGGGCTCCGAACTCGGTATCCACCGCAAGATCCGCCTGCGCGTCGCAACGGCCGATCGGCCCGTGCTCGCCTGGCTCTACGTAATGGACGCATACGAGGGTGGGCTACCGTCCGCGCGCTACATCGGCGTGATGGCGGACGCCGCCGAGAAGGCAGGCGCACCGGAGGAATACGTTCACGACCTACGCACCCGCAACAGCCGCAATGTCGGCCCCGGCACCTTCGGCGGGTTCGAGCAGTAACCGGGCTCGAGCAGTAACACTGCGTCAGCGTCGGCCGGCCGTCTAGGCCGCCGTCGCGAGGTCGGTGTCGCGGCGGCGCTTCTCGAGGTCCCAGTTGCGGAGCAGGACGTCGGTGGCGAAGCTGGCATCGAGCGGCTCACCGGACCAATCAGCAGTGACAGCATCGGGATCGACGTAGTGGTAGCGGCGACTGAGGTCGTCGACGTCGCCGGACAGCAGTGGCGCGTAGTCGATTCTGCGTCCGTCGAGGTCTGCGAAGGTGAAGTGCTGATTGCCGTCGGCGGTGATGGTGAACTGTCCGTCGTGCAATGCGCGATGATGTTCACCGCACAGCAGGGTCAGATTGTCGAGATCAGTCGGACCGCCCCGCGAATAGTAGACAACGTGATGCGCATGCAGAAACCGGGTGCGGCCACAGCCCGGAACTGTGCAGCATCGATCCCGGATCAGCAACTGCCGCAGCAGGGTTCGACTCGGCCGACGTCGAGACCTGTCCCAGGCGATGGTCGGTCCGAGACGCCCGTGCCGGATCAGCCGCACCGACGCGGTGCACAGCACTGTTTCCAGAGTCTGCGAGTCGAGACCGGCTCCGTCGTCGAGATGAGCATGCGGAGCGTCCAGTGCTGTCCCGTCCGGACCCAGGTGGACCAGCACATCGGCGGCCGGCGACACGACCGGAGACTCGGCGGTGCACAGGGTCTCGGCCATCGCCACCATCGCCGGAACCGGATTCGAGGGTGCCGGTGCGGTCAGGTCCGGCTCGTTGTCGTCGGTGCGGGTCCGTTCACACTCGGCGCGGGTGAGGGCGGCGAGGAATCGGGCCCCATCATCGGGACGGAATCGGGCCATCAGAACCAGGTAGCCGTCGTCGTCGTAGAACCACCGCCCACCGGCACGGTCGGTATCTGTGTCATCGGGGGTGCGGGTTTGTCGGACCAGGCCGCGGACGAGTCGGTCCAGATGCGCGGCGGGTGATGGCAGGGCGATGCGCAGCAACGATTCTTCGGTGTGGGGTGTCGCGACCCGGGTGAGAGCACGAACTTTGGAATAGGACACCCGGCCCTCGGCGAACGCCTGCGCGATCCGCGGTAATACGGTGACGGCGTTCGCGACGCGGACCTGTTCACGGGCGGTGTGCAGGCTGACGCCAGCTTTCCAGGACAGCCAGTGGGCAGCGGAGTGCAGTTGCCAGCCGGCCCAGCCGCGGCGGGCGTCGAATTCGGCGAGCAGGACCAGGAACCGTGCGGTGGCGGCGGCGATCTGTCCGGCGAGAGAACAGATTTCGGTTTCGATCTCCTCGATCGGCCGTTCCGCCCAGTGAGTTGTCGGCAGTTCTGTGGTGTTCATCGAATCTCCCCGTTTCGATAGAACTGATGTTCGACAAACCACCGCGGGCCACCGACAGAAACGGATCGCCGAAACGTCCCCGCGGGGACGTCGGAACCCAGCCCACGCGTCCCCGCGGGGACGCCCGAACCCGGTCCGACCGATACCTCTCGACGTCGCGACGACGCCAGCAACCAGCCTCAGGCCGACTCGAGCACCAGGTTCGTCAGGACTCGGACGCCGACCGCGAGAGCACGTTCGTCGAGGTCGAATGTCGGCTGGTGAAGATCGTGCTGCGGACCCTCCCCCGACCAGACGCCGAGTCGAGCCATCGCGCCCGGAACCTCTTCCAGGTACCAGGAGAAATCTTCACCGCCGCCCGACTGCTGTGTGTCGGCAAGCGCATCCGGGCCCACCCGTCGGATGGCGTTCTCGAAAATGCGCGTCGCATGCTCGTCGTTCACCACCGGTGGCACACCCCGGCGGTAGTTCAGTTCGTAACGCACCCCGGTCGGCGCGAGCAATCCGTTGACGATCTCGCGGACCATCGGTTCCAGCAGAACCCAGGTGTCGTGATCGCCCGTACGCACTGTTCCGGCGAGCATTCCGGTCTGCGGTATCGCGTTGAGCGCCTTACCCGCACTCACCGCACCCCAGACCATGACTGTGCTGGTCCGCGGATCGATACGCCTGCTGAGGATGCCGGGTAGTCCGGTGATGACCGTGCCGATCGCGTAGACGAGATCGGTCGTCAGATGCGGACGTGACGTGTGGCCACCCGGCGAATCGAGCACCAACTCGACGACGTCGGCGGCGGATGTGATGGCACCGACGCGGATGCCGACGCGACCGACCTCCAACCGCGGATCGCAGTGCAGCGCATACATTCGCGACACCCCGCTCATGGCGCCGGTCGCGACCACCTCGAGCGCGCCACCGGGAAATACCTCTTCGGCGGGCTGGAAAACGAGCCGAACCCCGACCGGCAGCGACTTCGCCGTGTTCAAGGCAAGCGCAGCACCGAGCAGAATCGTCGTGTGCGCATCGTGACCGCAGGCGTGCGAGACACCGGGGACCGTCGACGCGTATGTCGCGCCCGTGAACTCCTGCAGCGGTAGGGCATCCATGTCGGCACGCAACGCGACGCGTGGACCGTCAGGCCCGATGTCGCAGATCAGGCCGGTGCCGCCGGGGAGCACCTTCGGGGTCAGGCCCGCCTCGGTCAGCTTCGATACGACGAACGCTGTCGTCGCGTACTCGTTGCGCGCCAACTCCGGATTCGCATGAATGTGCCTGCGCCACTTGACAAGGTCTGCCGTATGACGTTCGAGCCACGGCTCGACGAAGTCGTTCATCGGCTCGACCCGATCTTGGTGCGGCGCGCCTGCAGATCGAGCAGGCGAGCCCGCTGGACAGGATCGGTCACCATCTCGATCGTGGTTCGCGCCAACGCGACTGCACCGTCGAGGACGGCGCGGTCCGCCGATGCGTTCACACTCGCCGCAGCGAATGCAGGTTGATGGGTAACCGACCCCTCGGAGTCGATTCCGATGACCGGGTGAATGCCCGGTAGAACGTTCGTCACATTGCCCATGTCTGTGCTGCCGAGGGGCCGCGATCCTTCCAGTTCCGGCGCGATCGGGTCGCGCCCCATCGCCACTATTACTTCACGATATGCCTGCGCCAACTCGCGATCCGGTGTCAGCTCCGTGTACGTCGGCGAGACCGTACGGATCGTGTGAGTACACCCGGTTGCAAGCGCGCCCGCTGCGAAACACGCATACGCACGCTCCTGCAACTCCACCAATGCCGCAGCGGACGTGGCCCGCAGGTAGTACAGCAGTTCGGTGTGCGCGGGAACGATGTTCGGCGCGGTGCCACCAGCACTGACGATTCCGTGCAGCTGCTGCCCCGGTGCCAGATGCTGCCGCAGCAGACCGAGCCCCACCTGCGCCACGGTGATCGCATCCGCGGCATTCCGCCCGTACTCAGGTGCGGCCGAGGCATGCGCGGCACGGCCAGTGAATTCGACTGCGATATCGGCGAGGGCGAGCGAACTTGCCCCAACAATATCGAACGGGCCGGGATGCACCATCAAAGCCATTGCGGCAGTGTCGAATACACCCGCCTCGAGCAGGATCACCTTGCCTCCGCCACTCTCCTCGGCAGGAGTTCCGACAACGGTGACGGTGATACCGACCTCGTCCGCCACGGCAGCCAACGCCACCGCAGCACCGACTGCGGATGCCGCGATGATGTTGTGCCCGCAGGCATGCCCGATCTCGGGCAACGCGTCGTACTCGGCACACAACGCAACGACCAGGTCGCCGCTGCCGTAGGTCGCGGTAAAGGCGGTTGCCATTCCTGCGATGCCCGATTCGATCTCGAATCCGTGCTGCGCAAGCAGTTCGACGATCTTGGCGGCGCTTTTGTATTCGGTGAACGCAAGTTCTGGTTCGGCGTGGATCGAATGCGACAAAGCGATCAAATCGCCGGCAGCAGCCGAGACAACTGTCTCGGTCCGCGCCGAGTCAACACCGAGAGCCATGCCGATCAGTCTCTCACTTGCCGAACTGCAGGTTTGCCTCGCTCGTCTGTACGGCGAGCGCCTCGAGGACCGGGGCGTGCAGACTGGCCTTGATCGTTCCGAGATTCGCGCCGCGGGTGCGGGTCAACTCGGCGGCACGACGGACCGCTTCCGCCAACACCGCGTCACCCTCGGCAGTCCCGTCGACGATCCCCGACGCCAAGGCTTCCGCGCCGCCGACGCGTCGCCCCGTCGTCATGGTCGACACCGCGACCTGGTTGCCGAGTCTGGTCGTGACCAGCGAATTCATGCCGACGGTGAACGGCATGTTGAGCAGCACCTCTGGCAGGCTGTAGTAGCCGCGGTCGGAGCGCATCACCCGGAAGTCGTGTGACGTCGCCGTCATCGCACCTGCGCCGAAGGCGTGTCCGTTGACGGCCGCGACCGTTGCCATGGGAAACGTGAGCAAGCGACTGAAAACGGTGTGTACACGATCGAGGTACCAGTGGATCTTGTCCAGGTTGCCGAACAACCAGTCGGTGTCGAGCCCGTTCGAATAGAACTTGCCGGTCGCCGTCGTGACGAGTGCCGCGGGGCCTTCGCTTGCCGCGACCTCGTCGAGTGTCGCGTGCAGCTCGTCGATCCAGTCGGGATGGAAGCGATTTTCGCTGTCGGTCTGACCCTCGTTGCCGAGGTAGAGGACGAAGACGTCACCGTCGCGCTTCAGATATGGCATGGGAGGAAGGATAGCGAGTGCCTGCCGCCACTACGCTCGCTCCTATGAATGGCTCGCTCATATGAACGCCACCCATGCCGCTGCCGTCATCGCAGCGCGTACCGGTATCGCCGAACATCGTGTCGCGGTTGTGCTCGGATCGGGTTGGCAGGCAGCTGCAGCGGAGTTCGGTGTTCCCAACGCATCGATACCGATGGATGCGATACCCGGTTTCGTGTTGCCCTCGGCGGCAGGACACGTCGGGCGGGTGCTGTCGGTGGACGTCTCGGGGACGCCGGTCCTGCTGTTACTCGGTCGCAGCCATCTGTACGAAGGCTGCGAACCAGCCGACGTTGCCCACCCGATTCGCACGGCATGCGCTGCCGGCGCCGAAACTCTGATCCTCACGAATGCTGCCGGTGGGATCCGGGACGGACTTCGGGTCGGCGAACCCGTCCTGATCGGAGATCACCTCAACCTGACCGGTCGATCGCCGCTGGTCGGTGCCGAATTCGTCGACCTGGTCGATGCTTACGATCCCGGGTTGCGCGCACTTGCCCGCACCGTCGATCCGACCCTGCGCGACGGCGTCTACGCCGGACTGACCGGACCGCAGTACGAGACACCGGCCGAAATTCGCATGCTGCGCACCCTCGGAGCCGACCTCGTCGGCATGTCGACGGTGTTGGAAACGATTGCGGCACGGTCCCTCGGCGCTCGTGTGCTCGGCGTCTCGCTCGTGACGAATCTTGCCGCCGGTGTCACGGGAGAACCGTTGAATCACACCGAAGTACTCGCCGAGGGCTTGGCTGCGGCGCCGCGGATCGGCAAACTCCTTCGCGATGTGGTTGCAGCGCTGTGAGTCCGCTCCAATTCGGGACAGCCGGCCTGCGCGGACCCATGGTCGACGGTCCGGACGGTATGAACCTCGACGTCGTCGTTCGCACGACGGCAGGCCTCGCTTCCTGGCTGCGCGATCGGTGTCTCGGTGGCGGTGTGGTCGTTGTCGGCCACGACGCGCGGCACAACTCGGCCGAATTCGCAACGGCGACAGCCGAAGTCCTCGCGGCGGCAGGATTCGCCGTCAAGGCCCTTCCGAAACCGCTCCCGACGCCGGTCACCGCATTCGCTGTCCGTGCACTCGACGCCGTCGCAGGTGTCCAGATCACCGCGTCACACAACCCCGCAAGCGACAACGGCTACAAGGTCTACGTCTCTGGCGGCGCGCAACTGCTCGCGCCTGCAGACACCGAGATCGAGGCGGCGATCGCACAGGTCGGCGAGGCGGCGGGCGTCGACCGCACCGACGTCGCACCTGTCGACGACGCGCTGCTGCGTCGATATCTCGCTCGGGCGGCAACACTGCCCCGCTCACCCGAACGCACCGTTCGGATCGCGCTCACCGCGATGCACGGCGTCGGTGGCGAGACAGCGGTAGCCGCGCTGCAAGCTGCTGGATTCACCGATATCCACACCGTCGCAGCACAATTCGATCCAGACCCCGACTTTCCCACCGTTGCATTTCCGAATCCCGAAGAACCTGGTGCAGCCGACCTGCTGCTCGAACTCGCCGAGGAGGTCGGCGCCGACGTCGCGATAGCGCTCGACCCCGACGCCGACCGTTGCGCGGTCGGAGTACCCGGACCCGCTGGCTGGCGGATGCTCACCGGCGACGAAACAGGGGCGCTGCTCGGCGATTACGTGCTGGCGGGCGCGAAAGCCGATGCCCTAGTTGCGAGCACGGTTGTCTCGTCGCGGTTGCTTGCCAAGATCGCCGCCGCACGAGGTGCACGGCACGCCGAGACTCTCACAGGCTTCAAATGGCTGGTCCGCGCCGGGTCGGGCCTTGTCTATGCCTACGAGGAGGCCATCGGGCACTGCGTCGACCCGAATGCGGTGCGCGACAAGGACGGCATCACCGCTGCGATCGTCATAGCTGACCTCGTCGCGGCACTTGCCGCACAGGGCCGCAGCGTGCTCGACGTCCTCGACGATTACGCACTGGAATTCGGGCTGCACGCAGGCGTCGGTGTGTCGCAACGGTTCGCTGCAGTTGCCGACATCGCAGCGACGATGGCCCGACTCCGCGCCGAACCACCGAAAACCCTTGCAGACGAATCAGTCTCGACGATCGATCTACTCGAACGGCGTGGGCAGCTGCGTTCTGACACGTTGATCTACGAAACTGCAACTGCGAGAGTCGTTGTGCGTCCGTCCGGTACGGAACCGAAACTCAAGTTCTATCTCGAAGTCGTCGAACCCGTCGCCACGCGCGACGATCTCCCACGGGCGCGCGCTCAGGCGCAAAGCAGGTTGGCGGAACTGCGCGCATTCACCGGCTAACGTGGCCCGAACTGCCTGTCCCCCGCGTCGCCGAGACCGGGGACGATGAATGCCGCGCCGTTGAGACCGTCGTCGATGCTCGCTGTCACCAATCGAACCGGGAAGCCCGATTTCTCCAAGGCCGCAATGCCTTCCGGCGCCGCGACGACGCAGACGGCGGTGATGTCGGTCGCTCCACGGGCGACGAGCAATTCGATCGTGCAGCGCATCGATCCGCCGGTGGCCAACATCGGATCGAGGACGTAGACGGGGATGCCCGCAAGACTGTCCGGCAGTGACTCGAGGTACGAGACAGGTTCGTGAGTCTCCTCGTCGCGGGCCATCCCGACGAACCCGACACGAGCCTGAGGTATCGACGCGCTGGCCTGATCGACCATGCCCAACCCTGCGCGCAGGACCGGTACGAGCAGTGGCGGGTTGGCCAACCGGACACCGCGGGTCCGCGCGACGGGCGTCTGCACGTCGAATTCCTCCGTTGGAGCATCGCGGATGGCCTCGTAGATCAGCATCTGCGTCAGCTCGCGAAGGGCAGCCCGGAAAGCGGCGTTGTCGGTGCGTTCGTCGCGCATCGTGGTGAGCAATGCGGATGCCAGCGGATGATCGACGACCTGAGTGCGCATGGGTGAAACCCTAGTGGCCGAGAGGCTGCGAGCAATCGCAAGAATCCCGAGAAACCCATGGAACCGTTTGGCCATTGCGCGCGTCGAACACTGTGAAGGCACACCGACACCCGGGGGGAATCGCGCGTGAGTGATCTATCGGCCGAGACGGGGGCGATACACGGCTACGGTGCCGTCGCCGACGTCATGGCGATCGGACTGGCGGCCGCAGGTACGGAAACCGCGGCGGCCGGGCCCGCCCTGCTCGGTCCCGCGCTCGGCTTGATCGGTGGGGAGTTCGTCGCCGCATTCGCAGCCGCTCACGCAACTCACCTCGCCACCATCGCCGAACTCACCGGCGTTGTCGCCACGATGGGCACAGCTGCGGTATCCACCGCAGCCGGTTACGTCGGTGTCGATTCGGCGACGGCCGCAGGTCTCGGCAGCACCGACGTAAACGCGCGGGTGTGACGATGATCGACGTCGACGGCCTCGCCAAACCCATCATCGATCTCTTCTCGAGTTTCGGTCCTGGCTTCGTTCCCACCGGTGGCCCCGCCGATGCGTTGGCAGTGTCGTCGGCAACCATCGATTCCGTCCACGCGATCGGGCGCGATGCGATCGACCTGCTCGACTCGTCCTGGTCTGGCGCAACAGCTCTCAATGCGGTCACCAAAGCCGGCCTCACGCAGGACTCGTATGCCAACATCTCCGATCGCGGCACCGATATCGCTGCGGTCGTGGCGACCGCGAGCTCCGACGTGGCTGCGGGAGTCGTCGAGTTGGAGGCGATCCTGCAGTCGTTCGTAGCCATCGTCTCCGCTGCCGCTCCCCTGCTCGCGACCCCGCCCGCGCAGGCGATGGTCGTCGCTGCGGCGGTGGAACACCTCGGTCGCGCACTCGCGGTGGTGGCGAAAGTACGCGCCCAGCTCGCGGTGCACACCGCCAAGATGCTCGAATTCGTTGCGCCGGTGCCAACTCCGACCGCACCGGCCGCCGCGACGACACCAGCATCTGTGCAGGGGCCCTCCGACGCGGCAAAGTTTGTCAGCGGGCTGACCCAGAGCGCCGCAGCACCCGCGGCGCCGCCTGGACTTTTCACCGGCGGAGCGCCGAGCAGAAGCAACGGAGGCGGACCGCCGAGCAAACTGACCGGCGACAAGGGAACCAGACCGGGAATGCGGCCCTCGGACGGCACCGGAGTCATGGTCACGCTCCCCGATGGCAGCACTGCGATGGCACCCAACGAAGAAGCTGCTCGAGCGGTTCGCAACGCGCTCAGCGCGCAGGGCACGCCCTATGTGTGGGGTGGCAATTCGCCGGGCTCGGGACTCGACTGCAGCGGCCTGACCAAGTGGGCATACGGCGACGCCGGGGTCGACCTAC
This sequence comes from Antrihabitans stalagmiti, assembly GCF_016482825.1. Taxonomy (GTDB): domain Bacteria; phylum Actinomycetota; class Actinomycetes; order Mycobacteriales; family Mycobacteriaceae; genus Antrihabitans; species Antrihabitans stalagmiti. Next base: position 415,546 of record NZ_JAEMNV010000002.1, read on the forward strand.
CTCGCCTCGCCGACCAGCAGGCGATCGGATCCTCCGTGGGTCCTGGCGACCTCATGCCAGGCGATCTTGCCGTCTGGGACGGCCACGTCGCGATGGTCGTCGGCAACGGAATGATGGTCGAAGCCGGCGATCCCGTCCAGGTGTCCGCCGTCCGCACCGACAACATCGGTATGGCTTTCCATGGCTTCTACCGGCCGACCGAATGAGAATCATATGAGTACCGAGACAACAATTCCTCCCGTGACAACGGTCACGCGGTCCAATCGAAGAGCGACGATCGCAGTCTGCGCCACCGACCAGGGCTTACCCGTCGAGATTCGCGTCGACAGGCAGGAACTGCGATACGGCGCCGCGGCGCTCGCCGACGAGATCATGCGCCTCTGCAGGCAGGCGACCCTCGAAGCAGGTGCGCTGCGCCGCGAAGAACTCGCCGAGGCAGGGATTGCCACCGACGTGCTCGATCGGCTGGGTCTGCCGACTCGCGACCAGGTCGTCACGCAGGAAACGCATTTCGAAGAGCGCGAAACCGCTCCGACATCGTGGTTGCGGCCGGTATGAGCGCCTCGACGGCAGCAGAAATGGACAACCTGGTCGATCGAGCGACCGCCAAGCTGGAGTCCCTCGAAGAGGCACTGGCCGGATTGAGCAGCATTCGCGCTCGCTACACGTCCGACGACGGCTGTGTAACGGCGGAGGTCGACGGCAACGGCACGCTGACCGGCCTCTGGCTGGAAGAGTCGATAACAGCCAAACCTGCGAACGAGGTCGGCCCTTCGATCACTTCGGCGGCACACGAGGCAGCACGGATCGCCGGTGAACGCCGAGCTCAGGTCATCGATCGACTCAATAACGCGTTCGGAGTCGACGGGCCGCAATAGTGCGCGCGCGACGATGTCGATAGGCTTCCGCCCATGGCAGTAGGAGACATCGTCCCGATCGAACTCGGGCTCACCGATGGCGATCTCGTAACTCTTTGGGCGCCGCGCTGGCGCGAGGGCGATGACGAATGGGAGGCGTTCCTCGGACACGACGACGACCTCTACGGCTTCGCGTCCGTTGCGGAGCTTGCAGCGTTCATTCGCACGAACAAGGACAACGATCTCGTCGAGCATCCGGCCTGGTCGGTCGTCTCGGCACTGTCTGCAGCAGAGCTGGAGCCGGAGGAGAACTTCTGCTACGACCTCGTCGCCGTTCCCGAACTGGCCGCGAGCGAGCCCGACGCCGAGATCGTCACCGAGCTCGAAGACACACTCGAGATGGTCCGGACCATCGGCGAGGTGTGCGAACTCGACGTCGTCATCAAGTTCTTCAGCGCCAACCCGATTCTGGGCGCGCTGCCTGGCGGCGTCCGAGCCTTCGCCGGCCGTGACGGAGAAGCACTGTGGGACAAGGTCGGTGCGGCGGTCGCCAAGGGCTGGGACGCGGTACTCGATGCGATCGACAAGGTTGTCTCGACACCCGAGGTAGATGCCGCCGCCGTCGAGGTTGCCGAAGCCGAACTGCTGATCGCTGCAGAGAACACCGTCGACGCCGACGACACTGTCAGCGAATCCGCCGACGAAGACGAGTTCGAAACAGTCGATTTCGAAGAAGAGCCAGAGGACGACGGCGAGGATTCCTTCTGGGACACCGTCGGGATCGACCCGGTGAAGATCATCACCTCCGAGGGCGACTTCTTCACCCTGCGTTGCTATCTGGATGACGAGCCGATCTTCCTCGGCACCAAGGGTGACATCACGGTCTTCACCTCCGAGCGTCAGCTCGCTCGGCATCTCGCAGACAACAGCGATCACGATCTCGCCAAGGTGAGCACGTACTCCGAGGTCGAGACCGCAGCGGTCGACGGGTCGCTCGAGATCGAGGTCACCGACGAGAACGTCTACGTTCTCACCGGACTTGCCGACGACCTCGGCGAAGGCCCGGAAATCGTCGACGCCGAACAGCTCGACCTGATCGTGGAATTGTTCTCCGATGCAGCGGATTACGCGGGCGACGACTCGGTCGAGAAGGCGCTCGCACCGTCGACTCCGCTCGGGTGGTACGTGTCGTATCTGCTCAATCCCGATCCGTCGCGGCTCGCTCCGAGCCCGCCGTTCGCTGCGGAAGCGCAGGCGTGGCTGACTCTCGAGCGGGAATTCGAAACGCGGCTCAACAAAGCCTGATCCGATCGGTCCTGGTCGGGTTACCCGATCAGGACCGCGAACCCAGGTTTGATGACGTGGTCGATGAGTCGCAGTCGTTCCGCGAAGGGGATGAACGCGGACTTCATGGCGTTGATCGTGAAGCGCTCCAGGTCGCTCCAGCCGTAGCCGAAAGCGTTGACCAGCTCCAGCATTTCGTTGCTCATCGTCGTATCGCCGAGCAGCCGGTTGTCGGTGTTCACCGTGACGCGGAACCTGAGCTCTGCGAGTAGGGCGAAAGGATGCTCGGCCAGCGATTCGACCGCTCCGGTCTGCACATTGGATGTCGGGCACAGTTCGAGCGGAATACGTTTGTCGCGAACGTAATTGGCGACGCGACCGAGCGTCGGTTCGCTGCCGGTGCGGTCGATGTCGTCGATGATCCGAACGCCGTGACCTAGTCTGTCGGCCCCGCAGAAGGCGATCGCCTCGTGGATCGAGGGCAGTCCGAAGGCCTCGCCCGCGTGAATGGTGAAGCGTGCGTTGTTCGCTCGCATGTGTTCGAACGCATCGAGATGGCGGCTCGGCGGATAGCCTGCCTCCGCCCCTGCAATGTCGAAACCGACGACACCACGATCACGGAAACGTAGTGCCAGCTCCGCGATTTCGAGCGAGCGCGCAGCGTGCCGCATCGCCGTGAGCAGGCACACGACACGAATCGTCCTGCCGGACGCGGCAACGGCCGACTCGCCTTCGGCGAAGCCCGCGAGCGTGTGCTCGACGACCTCGTCGAGCGACAGACCTGCTTCCAGGTGCTGCTCGGGCGCGAACCTGATCTCGGCGTAGACAACGCCGTCGTCGGCGAGGTCCTCGACACATTCACGGGCAACCCGTGTCAGCCCATCAGGTGTCTGCATGACTGCCACTGTGTGAGCGAAGGTTTCGAGATAGCGCACCAACGAACCGCTGTACGCGGATTCGCGGAACCAGGTACCGAGTGCGACCGGGTCGTCGGCGGGCAGCTTGTCGTAGCCGCACGCCTCGGCTAGAGAGATGATCGTCGCCGGTCGCAGTCCCCCGTCGAGGTGGTCGTGCAACAACGCTTTCGGGGCACGGCGTATCGACGCCAGATCGAGCGGTTGCGGCCCACGCAGTGAATCTGCACCCATGCGATGACCGTAGCGGTTGAACGCGCTGTAAGCCGAGCGATGGCGTCAGCTGACCCTGTCCACAACCAGCGGCGACGGCGCGGGGGCGTCGGATCCGATCGTCCAGCCCGAAGCCAGCGTCTCAACCGCGCCCGCGAAGGTGTCGGGAGTGTCGGTGTGCAGCGTGAAGAGCACCTGCCCACGCCGTACCTTGTCGCCGGGTTTGGCCGCCAGCTCGATACCGGCCCCGAATTGGACGGCGTCGCCCTGGCGCGCACGTCCGGCGCCGAGCTGCCGCACAGCGATACCGACTGCCATCGCATCCAGCTCCGTCAGCACACCCGACTCCGGTGCCGTGACAACCTCGGTGTGCTTCGCACGGGGTAGGGACGCGTTCGGGTCGCCGCCCTGTGCTGCGATCATCGCGCGCCAGCGGTCCATCGCAGAGCCGTCAGCAAGGCGGTCGGCAGGATCGACATCGCGAATACCCGCGAGCTCCAACATTTCTCGTGCGAGAACCAGCGTCAGTTCGACGACATCGGCAGGTCCGCCGCCCTGCAGCACGTCGATGGACTCAGCGACCTCGAGTGCGTTGCCCGCAGTCAGGCCGAGTGGGGTCTGCATTGCCGTGAGCAACGCGACGGTCGGCAGACCCGCGTCGCGGCCGAGTTCGACCATCGCCGTCGCCAACTCGTGCGCGCCCTCGCGGGTCTTCATAAATGCGCCTGCGCCGAATTTCACATCGAGCACCAGCGAGCCCGTGCCTTCGGCGATCTTCTTGCTCATGATCGAGCTCGCAAGTAGCGGTATCGATTCGACGGTGCCGGTGACGTCACGCAGTGCATAAAGCTTCTTGTCTGCGGGTGCGAGATCTGCGCCGGCCGCGCAGATCACGGCACCGACGTCGGGATCGGAGAGGATTCTGCGCATGTCGGCGGTGGAGAGGTCTGCACGCCAGCCGGGGATGGACTCCAGCTTGTCGAGCGTGCCGCCGGTGTGGCCGAGTCCACGACCCGACAGTTGTGGAACTGCGGCACCGCATGCCGCGACGAGCGGTGCGAGCGGCAACGTGATCTTGTCTCCGACGCCGCCCGTCGAATGTTTGTCGACAGCGGGCGCGGGTAAATCTGTGAAGTCGAGTCGTTGACCGGACGCGATCATCGCGGCCGTCCAACGACTCGTTTCGGCTCGTGTCATACCGCGCAGGAGGATTGCCATCGCCAACGCAGACATCTGTTCGTCGGCGACGATGCCGCGGGTGAAGCCGTCGACCACCCAGTCGATCTGGTCTTCGGACAGTACGTGGCCGTCTCGCTTGGCCATGATGATCGATATGGCGTCAGGCATCGGACGCTCCTCGGTTGCTGTCGGTGTTGACGGCATCGAGATCGTCCGGCCCGAATGCGTTGGGCAACAACGTGTCGAGTGAAACGGGGCCGGTTCGGAAGTCGACCGCCAATCCTGGGCCGCCGTGTTCGAGCAGTAATTGTCGGCATCGTCCGCACGGCATGAGAATTTCGCCACGTGCATCGCAAACGGATACGGCGATCAAGCGACCGCCACCGCTGGAATGGAGGTTGCAAATCACGGCACACTCGGCGCAAAGGCCCAGTCCATATGAGACATTCTCCACATTGCAACCGACAACGACTCGGCCGTCATCTGCTAAGGCAGCGGCGCCGACGGGAAACCGAGAGTACGGCGCGTAGGCGTTTCGCATGGTCCGATAAGCGTTGTCACGCAAGATATTCCAGTCGATTTCGACCATCGTGATCCACCTCGTTTCACTCGACAACACGTTACCGAATTACACATTCAACTGCCGCTCCAGCATTGGAAAGGCAAACCTAACAACGACGCTCGCGCCGAAACGTTTCGCTAGTTCGGTTAGTTCCCAGTTTCGAAGAGGATTAGAGTTGATCACAAGTCGGCTCAGGTTCTCGTCGAGCGAAGGGGCTCGACGCGTCCATCAAAGACGTTGGAGGCAAAGCACTCGATGAGTACCACCACTGAGACCGCGGCACCTGAAAAGGCGCCGAAGCGGTCGCTCTACCGAGGTGATCCCGGGATGTGGTCCTGGGTCATGCACCGCATCAGCGGCGTCACCCTCTTCTTCTTCCTCTTCGTCCACGTTCTCGACACAGCCCTCGTGCGCGTGAGCCAGGACAGCTACAACGAAGTCGTCGACACCTACAAGAACCCGTTGGTCGGGTTGATGGAACTGGCGCTCGTCGCGCTCGTCCTCTACCACGGCCTCAACGGCGTTCGCGTCATGCTCGTCGACTTCTGGGGCAAGGGCCCGCGGAACCAGCGACTGATGTTGTGGATCATTCTCGGCATCTGGTTCGTAGTCATGATTCCCGCAGCCGGGCGCATCTTCTACAACATGTTTGCGGGGCACTGACATGACGACGACCGAAGCCAAATCGCTCGGTACCTCATACGACCGGCCGGCGAGCCTGGACAACCCGCGCTCGCCGCGCAAGGCATCCAAGAGCAACTTCGAGTTGTACGCGTGGCTCTTCATGCGGTTCTCCGGACTGGCACTGATCGTGCTCGTGTTCGGCCACTTGATCATCATGCTGATGGTCGACGAAGGTGTGCATCGCATCAACTTCGCGTTCGTCGCAGGACGTTGGGCCAGCCCGTTCTGGCAGTTCTGGGATCTGACGATGTTGTGGCTGGCGCAGCTGCACGGCGGCAACGGACTTCGGACCGTCATCGCCGACTACTCGCGCAAGGATTCGACACGGTTCTGGTTGAACACCCTCCTGGTGCTGTCGATGATCCTCATCATGGGACTCGGCACCTACGTCATCTTCACTTTCGACCCCAATATCAAGGCCAGCTAGGGGAACTGAGACAAACATGCAGGAACATCGCTATGACGTCGTCATCGTTGGAGCAGGCGGCGCGGGTATGCGCGCCGCTATCGAAGCGGGCCCCCGCGTTCGGACAGCGGTACTGACCAAGCTCTATCCGACTCGTAGCCACACCGGCGCCGCGCAGGGCGGCATGTGCGCGGCCCTTGCGAACGTCGAAGAAGACAACTGGGAATGGCACACCTTCGACACCGTGAAGGGCGGCGACTACCTGGTCGACCAGGACGCCGCCGAGATCATGGCGAAGGAAGCGATCGACGCCGTTCTCGACCTCGAGAAGATGGGTCTGCCGTTCAACCGGACGCCCGAGGGCAAGATCGATCAACGCCGCTTCGGTGGACATACGCGTGACCACGGCAAGGCTCCGGTCCGCCGGGCCTGTTACGCCGCCGACCGCACCGGTCACATGATCCTGCAGACGCTCTACCAGAACTGCGTCAAGCACGACGTGCAGTTCTTCAACGAGTTCTACGTGCTCGACATCGCGATCACCGAGACCGACCGCGGACCGACCGCCACGGGCGTCATCGCCTACGAGCTGGCGACCGGCGAACTGCACGTGTTCCATGCGAAGTCGATCGTCTTCGCGACCGGCGGTTCGGGCCGTATGTACAAGACGACATCCAACGCGCACACCCTGACCGGCGACGGTATGGCGATCGTGTTCCGCAAGGGACTTCCCTTGGAGGACATGGAGTTCCACCAGTTCCATCCGACCGGACTCGCAGGGCTGGGCATCCTCATCTCCGAAGCCGTCCGCGGCGAGGGTGGCATTCTGCGCAACGTCGACGGCGAACGCTTTATGGAGCGTTATGCGCCGACGATCAAGGACCTCGCACCTCGTGACATCGTCGCGCGGTCGATGGTGCTCGAGGTCCTCGAAGGCCGCGGCGCCGGACCCGACAAGGACTACGTCTACATCGACGTGACCCACCTCGGCGCAGAGGTGCTGGAGGAGAAACTCCCCGACATCACCGAATTCTCGCGCACCTACCTCGGTGTCGACCCGGTGACCGAACTCGTTCCCGTGTTCCCGACCTGCCACTACGTCATGGGCGGAATCCCGACACGGATCCGTGGCGAGGTGCTGCGCAACAACAAGGACATCGTCTACGGCCTCTACGCCGCCGGCGAATGCGCCTGCGTGTCGGTGCACGGCGCCAATCGCCTCGGCACCAACTCGCTGCTCGACATCAACGTGTTCGGTCGTCGTGCAGGTATGGCGGCAGCCGACTACGCGGAGCGGCACGCCGACTTCGTCCCGATGCCCGACAAGCCCGAGCACATGGTCGAGCAGTGGCTGGCCCGCATTCTCTCCGGCGACGGACACGAGCGCGCGGCCGACATCCGGACCGAAATGCAGAAGACGATGGACAACAACGCATCCGTCTTCCGCACGGAGGACACACTCAAGCAGGCGTTGGGCGACATCCAGAATCTCAAAGAGCGCTACAACCGAATCACAGTGCACGACAAGGGAAAGCGCTACAACAGCGATCTGCTCGAAGCGCTCGAACTCGGCTTCCTGCTCGAGTTGGCCGAAGTCACCGTCGTCGGTGCCCTCAACCGCAAGGAAACCCGCGGTGGACACGCTCGCGAGGACTATCCGAACCGCGACGACGTCAACTTCATGCGGCACACGATGGCGTACAAGGAGGGCAGCGATCTGCTGTCCGACATTCGCCTCGACTTCAAGCCGGTAGTGCAGACCCGCTACGAGCCGATGGAGCGTAAGTACTGATGACGACCACCGAAGCACCAGCCCCAGAGAAGGCGGCGCCGGTCCCCGAGGGATCGGTCATGGTCACCATGAAGATCGCGCGCTTCAACCCGGAGAACGATCTCGGTGCGCATTGGGAGAGCTTCCAGGTTCCCTGCCTGCCGACCGACCGGCTGTTGAACCTGCTGCTCTACATCAAGAACTACCTGGACGGCACACTCACGTTCCGGCGCTCGTGCGCGCACGGCGTGTGCGGTTCGGACGCTATGCGGATCAACGGCGTCAACCGTCTTGCCTGCAAGGTGCTGATGCGTGACATGTTGCCGAAGGACTCCAGCAAGACGCTGACCATCTCGGTCGAGCCGATCCGTGGCTTGCCGGTCGAGAAGGATCTGATCGTCGACATGGAACCGTTCTTCGATGCGTTCCGTGCGGTCAAGCCGTACCTGATCACCACGGGCAACGAGCCGACACGGGAGCGCATCCAGTCGGCGGCCGATCGTCACCGCTTCGACGACACCACGAAGTGCATTCTGTGTGCGTGCTGCACCACGTCGTGCCCGGTGTACTGGAGTGACGGCAGCTACTTCGGTCCCGCCGCGATCGTCAATGCGCACCGGTTCATTTTCGACAGCCGTGACGAAGGTGCGCGCGAGCGTCTCGACATCCTCAACGACGTCGAAGGTGTGTGGCGTTGCCGCACGACGTTCAACTGCACCGACGCGTGCCCGCGTGGCATCGAAGTGACGAAGGCAATTCAGGAAGTCAAGCGCGCGTTGCTGTTTGCACGCTGACCTACTTTCTACGGATCAGCGCCCGAGCGGTAAGCCGTCTTCCAGATAGCGAACCGCTCGGAGCGCGTCGGTCGGGCTGTTCGTATTTTCGTTCATCGTCGCGACGATGGCACCGACCATTGCGCCGGCATGTGCGCGCACTTCGGTGTCGTCGGCGGATCGACCGGTGCGCTCGGCCATCATCTCAGCGAGCATGTCGATGGTGCGCATCATTTCTTGCGTCACAGCCCGTTTCAATTCGGGTACCGAGTAGAGCAGGCGGGTGCGGCGCCTCTCGAATTCGACGTCCTCCGGCGTCAAATCGTTGAACAGCGCCTCTGCAGCGAGTCGGATCGCGGCGAACATCGGTACGTCGGATGGCTGAGCGGCGACCGCCTGGATCATCGCGGGATCGAGATCGTCGGCGAGCACCAACTGTTCCTTCGTGGGGAAATACCGGAAGAACGTGCTCGGCGAAACGTCTGCGGCTTCCGCGATCTGCTCGATCGTCGTCTCCGCGTACCCTTGCTCCTCGAACAGGCGGAACGCCTCGGACCGAATGGTGGCCCGAGTGCGCGCCTTTTTTCGTTCCCTGAGCCCGATCGATGGAACGGTCGTGTCAGCCGGCATGCACTGATTCTGACTTATCCACCGACGGTGGCGTCGCATCCGGGGTTGTCGGGTTCGTCGCCTGCGGGCGAAAGCGTGCCGCAAGGACAACTGCGACCGCGCAGGTTGCCGCACAGACCCACAGCATGACGCCCATGCCGGACACAAACGACGCCTGTACGTGCTCGAGCAATCCGGAGTCGCCGGTCGACTTCGCCACTGCGACAACGGCGTTGACGCCGTCGCTGATCGGCGCGGTATCGAGGTCGCCGAGTTCGGAGCGGTAGCGCGTGGCGAGCACGGTACCGAGGATAGCCACCCCGATCGTGCCACCAGCCTGCCGAAGTGCCTGAATCAGTGCCGAGCCCGACCCGGATCGCTCGGCCGACAATGCGTCCATTGCGACACCCATCGCTGCGGGCATCACGAAGCCCATCCCCGCACCGACAACGGTGATCCAGATTGCGGTGAATCCGTAGCCGGATTCGACGGAGGTCAGTGCGCCGGTTGCAAGTCCTGCCGTCAGCAAAACGAAGCCGACGACGATCACCGACCGCGCACCCGCACGTTGGAGCAATCGGTCACCCAGTCGCGTGCCGACGACAAGTCCGCCGATCAGCGGCAGCAAGCGCAGACCACTACCGAGGGCATCGGTGCCGAGGACTGCCTGAAAATACTGTGGTGCGGTGAAGAACAGCCCGAACATGCCGAAGTTGACCAGGGTCGCGAAGATCGTGCCCCACCGAAACCCTGCACTCGCGAACAGCGAGAGGTCGATCAGCGGATGTTCGGTTCGGCTTTCCCACCACGCGAAGACCGCGAGTATGGCAATGCCCGCAGCGATCGAGGCCCCGACGACGATGTCACTCCAGCCGTTCTCGCCGGCTCGAATGAAGCCGTAGGTGAGGCTCAGGAGGCCGAGCGAGGAAGCGACGGCACCTGGAACGTCGATGGGAGTGCGTTGCGCGCTACGCGATTCGGGCACGAGCACGGCGACCGCCACAGCGCCGACGAGGACGAGCGGGACGTTGATGAGGAAGACCGACCCCCACCAGTAGTGCTCGAGTAGCCAGCCACCGAGAATCGGGCCGAGCGGAAGGCCGATCGCTGTCGACGTCACCCAGATCGTCAAAGCCCGCGCCCGCTCTTTCGAGTCGGGAAACAGGATCGGCAGCACCGACATCGATAGCGGCATCATGATCGCGGCGCCGAGTCCGAGTACGGCCCGACCTGCGACAAGTTGCCCGGACGTCGCGGCGTAGCTGCAAGCCAGCGAGGCGGCGCCGAAGAGCAGCAGGGCTCCGAGCAGAAACTTCTTGCGCCCGTAGCGGTCCCCCAGTGCGCCTGCGGGCAGCATCGCGGCGGCGAGCACAAGCGTGTACGCCGAGCTGAACCACTGCAGCTGAGAACTGCTCGCGTCGAGGTCCGTCGCAAGGGTCGGCAAGGCAACGGTCAGCACTGTGACGTCGAGTCCGATCGTCAGCATCGCGACTGCAAGAGCACCGAGTGCCAGCCACCGGCGACGCGAATCGACTTTGGTCATGACATCTCCTATCAAGTGGATGTTTATCTATTTTGATAGTAACCACCATTTAAGGCAGGCTGTCAATACCTCGTATTGGCATCTCCGATTCCGAGGCGCCACCCCCAGCGGACACTGAGGTGCAGACGTCCCGACATGACAGGCGGTGAGATGACCGACCACTTCTTGACCGACGATCAGATCGACACGATGACGCCGATGCAGCGTCGTGAGTTGATCGCGCGGTTACAGCGCCCGATCGCAGAACTGTTCCCTCCGCCCGAGCACATCGAGCGGATCCGCCGTGCGCGGCTCGGCATGATGATCTTCGGCTCGATTGCGCTGATCCCCTGGATCGTCTACCTGCTGTTGACGTTGCCGGACGACTACGTTGCCAACAACTGGACACTCACCTGGGTCGGGTTCGACGGACTGCTCGTCGTCATGATGGCGACGACCGCAGTGCTCGGCTGGAAACGCAGACAACTGCTCGTGCTGACAGCGTTCGCGACCGGAATCCTGCTGCTCTGCGACGCGTGGTTCGACATCATGACCGCCCAAGCGGACGACGTCTGGATCGCGGTGGCGACCGCACTGATTCTCGAATTGCCCGTCGCATTCGTACTCATCAGCGGCACGTTGCGAATAATTCGATTGATGGCGGCGCGGCAATGGTTGCTGGAACCGGGAATGCGACTGTGGGACGTGCGTCTGCCTATCTGAAAGATAGCCGACCTGCCGCTATTCTCGATGCCATGGGGGAAACATCGGCGAGGGAAACATCGGCGCCTCGAACAACGCGGGCAATACTCGGCGGGTTTGCCCTGCTCGGTGTCGTCGCCATCGCGTTAGGGATCGCGGTCGCCAAGTTCGGCGTATTCGATGCTGCTGGGCCGCAAGCATTCCCAGCGGTGTCGACCGCCGGCCTCGACCCACGCCAAGCCAAGATCGTCGAACTGCTGCACACCGAGTTCGACGCTGCACCGCCTGGCGAGAAGTATTCCGAAGGCGTCGACGAACCCTGGTGTGCCGACTTCGTCAGCTGGATCATGCGCGAGGCAGAAATGCCTTTAGCAAATCCGAACTCGGGATCCTGGCGTATCCCCGGCGTCTACACATTGCAGGAGTTCTACACCGCTAACGGTCGATTCGTCGCACACGGCACCGGTTATCAGCCGAAGATCGGCGACACGGTGCTCTACAGCGACGACAGCAAGTTCGGTCAGCACACCAACGTCGTCGTCGCCAACGATGCCGGGACGCTGACCACCGTCGGCGGCAACGAAGGCGATGAGATTCGCGTCAGCACAGTCGATCTCAGCGATGCCGGGATCGTCGGCTACGGCGTCCTGTAGCCCACTCGGGCGATCCGATAACTAGAGCTCGCCGAGTATGTCGGCTGCATCTTGGCTGCCTGCATCGGCGAGTCGTTGCAGCTCCGCGACGTCACCTCGTTCTTCGGCCAGCTCGACGAGTTGGTCGACAGCATCCTGACTACCGTCGGCGGCGAGGCGGCGTAGTTCGTCGAAATCGCCACGCTCGCCTGCCAATTCGACGAGTTGGTCAACGGCATCCTGACTGCCTTCGGCTGCCTGCCGCCTGAGGTCGATAAGCTCTTGGTCCACTATCATGTGCCTTTCGTCGTTGTCGGCGTCGGCAATGCGCCTGTGCGCCGGAGGTTTTCACGACGAACCAGCCATTCGTCGCGCAATTCGGGTAGCCGCTCGCCGAGGAATTCGGCCAACGCGATCGTCTCTTCCAGCGGCGCGCGGCGTTCCGCAGAGGAGTCACTCAGCAGCGCAAGACCTTCACGAAAGAGTGCTGCGTGCTCTTCGTGAATTGCGGAGTCGAAGTTCTGAGGTTGGCGACTTTCGGGGTCGATAGTCACTCGGTCGACGCGCTCCCCCGCCGCCCGGTCACGCCTGACGATGTGAAAGCTCTCGAGCATTTTCACGGCACCGGTGATAGCGCTGCGACTCGCAAGCAGGGCGTCGCTGAGTTCGTCGATCGTTTGCGCCGCCGGTTCGCACACGAACAGGTACCCGAGCAGCCGCCCCGCCATGGGCGGAAATCCGTACTGCCGAGCGTAGAAGCGGCCAACGTGGTCGGCGAATACGATCTCGGCGTCAGCGGGCACGGCTCCAACCTAGCGCGACGGAGATTCAAATGACAATTATAAGTGTCATTTCAGCTATCTAGTTCCTTTTGAAGCGCGCGGTCGGCTGCCCTAGGCTGCCCCCACCATGAGAGCGCGATTCACAAGTTCGGTCGCGGTCGTCGCAGCGGTCCTGATCGGGATTTCGGGTGGGACCGCTGTAGCCGATCCAGCCGACGATCCGTCGACGTCCACCTCGACGACGACCCCGACGACGACACCCTTCACAACACCGAATACCGACAATTGCCCCAACAGCTCGAGCCCGCCGAAGGCGATCGACCTCTCGGAGGTGCCCGCCCCCGGCGATCCGACGCCGCAGCCATTGCCGATACCGGACGAGCCGGTAGGCGGTGACGAATTGGGCGATTGTGGTTCGGTGACTCCCGACAGTGCGCCTGCCCTGCCGAAGGAGATCTCCGCGACAGCGTGGGTGCTGTCGGACCTCGACTCCGGCGCCGTTCTCGCCGCGAAAGACCCGCACGGTCGCTACCGCCCCGCAAGCACGATCAAAATTCTGCTTGCGATCGTGGCATTGCGCGAGCTCGACCTGGGTCGCGTGGTCACGGGGACGATCGCCGATTCGGAGGTCGACGGCACGCGGGTCGGAATCGGGCCCGGTGGGCGCTATACGAATCTACAACTGATGCAAGCACTGGTCATGGCGTCAGGCAACGACGCCGCACACGCGATCTCTGCCCAACTCGGCGGCGACGAGGCTGCGGTCCGCAAGATGAACGACCTCGCGAAGTCGTTGGGCGGCATGGACACTCGCGCCGCAACACCATCGGGCCTCGACGGTCCCGGCATGTCGAGCTCCGCCTACGACCTTGCTCTCTTCTTCCGCGAAGCGATGCGAATTCCGAAGTTCGCAGAGTTGATCCGCACCGAGCAGGTTCAGTTTCCCGGCTTTCCGCCAGACCCCCGCATCCCCGACGACAAGGATCACCCGGCGTTCACGATCGGCAACGACAACCAACTGCTCTACAACTACGACGGTGCACTCGGCGGCAAGACCGGTTACACGGACGACGCCAGGCAGACCTTCGTCGCTGGGGCAGAGCGCAACGGTCGCCGACTCGGCATCACGCTGCTCAAGGCCGATGTGCTTCCGATCAGACCGTGGGAGCAGGCGGCGCGTCTGCTCGATTACGGCTTTTCTCTCGATCGCGACGCTTCGGTCGGCACACTCGTCGAACCGGAGGGCACACCAGTCACGACGACCACGTCACGTCGGCAGCAGAGCAGTGGCGTCACACTGGCTGCGCCGCCGGTCGACGCAACGGCGTCTCGACTTCCGAAGTCGACCGACGACGACTTCGGCTGGGCTGGGCCTCTGGTTTTCGTACTCTTGGGTGTGCTCGTTGTGCTTGCTTTGCTCTACTGGGCCGACTCGCTCAATCGTCGGCGCAACCGACACTGATCCCGTCGCACGATCGGAGCCGCTGGTGAAGGCAGCATGGTTCGCCAGGTTCGGCGAACCGCCTAGCGCCGTTTGCGAGCTCCCGAAATGCCAAGCGCGGCAAGAGCTCCCGCGCCGACGAGGGCAATCCCGCCCGCAACGGACGGTCCGGTGCGGACCTCGACCCGCGGCGAGATGACCGCAGGATCCGGTGGGAGTACTGCGACCATTGCGAGGTTCTCGTCGGCGGTCGCTGCCCACGCCGTCGCGAACAGAATGATTCGCGCCGTGAAGAAGCTGAACACCATGATGCCGATGATCGGACCGAACGCAGCGCCGGCCGGGCTGCCGAGGACGGACTTCAGATAGAACGTCGCAATCTGCTTGAAGATCTCGAAGAAGACCGCAGCCAGCAGGGCCGCACGCATCGCGCTCTTGATGGTGACCGGTTCGCGTGGCAGTCGGGCGATCACCCACACGAATACCGCCCACGACGCCAAGAGTGCCAGCGCGATCGACACCACGCGCAGCACAATTCCGACGCCGGGCACCTCGTCGAGGTTGACCAAGGCGAGGAGTCGTTTGCCGACCGCGCCCGAACTGATAGCCGAGAGACCGAGCGAGACGACAAGGGCAAGTGCGAGTCCGACGAGAGCACCGAGGTCGACGATCTTGGTCTTCACGAAGTTGTCCGGCTCGTGCTTCTGATCCCACTGCTCGGTCAACGCGGCACGCAGGTTTGCCATCCAGCCGAGCCCGGCGTACAGCGCGCCGAGCAAGCCGATGACACCAACGCCGGTACGCGAATCGATCGCCTGATCGATCAAGCTTTTGAGCTGATCGCCCATCGACCCGTCGACATTCTCGGTCACCTTCTCGCGAACGGTGTCGAGTAGATCGGGATTGCCGACGAGGACGAAGCCCGCCGCCGAGAAACCGACCATCAGCAACGGGAACAGCGCCAGCACGGTGAAGTAGGTGATGCCGGCGGCGTAGTAGTCGCCGCGTTGTTGCTGGAATCGTCCGGCGGCGCGAATCAGGTGATCGAGCCAGGGTCGCTCTTCGCGTTGTTGCTTCAGGATTGCCTTGACGTCAGGGATGGCACTCACCCTTTCGGGGTCAGGAACCCCACTCGTTCGTACACCTGCCGCAGGGTCACGGAGGCAATCGCACGTGCTCGCTCGGCACCGATCGTCAAAATCCGGTCCAGCTCGGCCGGGTCCGCCAGAAATTCTGTCACTTGCGCCTGAATCGGGGTGACGAATTCGACCAGAGCATCGGCAACGTCGCCCTTGAGGTCGCCGTAACCCTTCCCCTCATACCCAGTTTCGAGGGTCTCAATCGGCTCACCCGTCAGCGCACCGAGAATCACCAGAAGGTTGCTCACGCCGGGCTTCGTGGCGGGATCGAACCTGATCTCGCGCTCGGTATCGGTGACGGCCGACTTGATCCTTTTGGCCGAAATCTTCGGATCGTCGAGAAGGTTGATGATGCCGGTGTCGGATGCGGCGGACTTGCTCATCTTCGCCGTCGGGTTCTGCAGGTCGAAAATCTTCGCCGTGCCCTTGATGATGTGCGCGTCGGGTACGACGAAAGTCTTCTTGTAACGAGTGTTGAATCGTTGTGCGAGGTCACGGGTGAGTTCGAGGTGCTGGCGCTGATCCTCACCGACGGGAACGAGTTGCGCCCGGTAGAGCAGGATGTCGGCAGCCTGCAGGATCGGATAGGTGAAAAGTCCGACACTCGCCTGCTCGTTCCCTTCGCGTGCGGACTTGTCCTTGAACTGCGTCATCCGCGACGCCTCACCGAACCCGGTGAGGCAGTTCAATACCCAGGCCAGCTCGGCGTGCTGGGGTACCTGGCTCTGCACGAACAATGTCGACTTGTTCGGGTCGATGCCGATCGCCAACAACTGCGCGACCGATACTCGGGTTCGCTTGGCAAGCAGCTTCGGATCCTGCGGCATCGTGATCGCATGCAGGTCCGGGATGAAGTACAACGCGTCGTGGCCGTCCTGCAGCCCGACCCAATCCTTCAGCGCGCCCAGATAATTGCCGAGATGGAAAGAATCTGCGGTCGGCTGGATCCCGGAGAGGACACGTGGCAACGAAGTCGGGGCGGTGCTGGACATGGTCTAGGAGGCTACGCGCCTCGTGAGTCTTTTCGGTGGTCCGGCCCTCCGGAAGGACTCACGAGGCGCGCAGCGCCCTACTGATCTCGACAACTTTGAACAGCACCGGATCAGGCTTCTTCGCCCACTCCTGCGCATAGAAGTCCATCGCTTCGACGAACCACCGCTTTTCTTCGGGTTCCCGACTGAGCAACTGATCGGCAGCTCGCACGACGACGACGTAACCGGGTGCAGCGCCGACGAATTCGTCGAGATCGCGCATACATTCGTCGAATGCATCCTTGTTTTCGCCGAAGTAGTCGGGGAACTGGAAAGCGGCCGCGAACTCGTCGAACAGTCGCTGCACGGTCGGCATCTTGTCACCACGAACCGTACGGACGAGGTAGCCGAGTTCGGTCGCTCGAAAACTGATCGAACCGTCGTCACGTGCGGCGACAACACGGCCGAAGACTGGCGACCCGGTCAGGATCTTCTCGATATCCGACATCAACGCATCCTCGTGAAGGTCTTGTAGTGATCGCCGGTGTACCAGGCGGAGCCGTCGCTGCCGGTGACGATTCGCTCCGCATCACGGGTCTGGCCGCGGCGCTTCGGATTGACGTCCCACTCCTTGTAGGTGATCGCTTTGCCGGCAGCATCTTTCACCGGCAACTGGCGGTCACGATTGCGCCAGGTCTCGCCGCCCTTTGTTCCCGGAGCGTTGGCGGATTCGGGCCACGAGCCCGCGTCGATCTTCTGCAGAGTCGCCGTCGCCGCCGCCGGTACACCCGACACCTGCGCCGAAATCGACCGTCCGTCACCGGTCGTCGGGGACCCGGCGCTCGGCGCATTGTCTTCGCCACGCGAGGAGAGCAGCAACAGCGCGACGACGACCACCAACACTGCGGCGGCACCCGCGCCGATCAGTCTGGACCTGTTCATCGGTACTGCACCGTCACGGGTGCGTGATCGGACCAGCGCGTGTCGTAGGTCTGCGCTCGCTCGACGGTCACCTGCTTCGCTCGTTCGGCAAGCTCCGCGGTCGCCAGTTGATAGTCGATCCGCCAGCCTGCGTCGTTGTCGAACGCGCGACCTCGGTAGGACCACCAGGTGTAGGGCCCGGCCACCTCCGGGTTCAGTCGGCGAGCGACGTCGGCCAGCCCCGCCGCTAGCAGCGAATCGATCCAAACACGTTCGTACGGAAGACATCCCGACGACTTCCGATTGGCCTTCCAGGCCTTCAGATCGAGGTCGGTGTGGGCGATGTTCCAGTCGCCGCTCACAACCAGATTCTTGTTCGCCTCCGTCGTCGCCAGCGCGGCGGCTCGGAGGTAGCGGCCGAAGGCATCGAGAAAACGGTCCTTCTCGTCTTGACGCGGCGTTCCGACGCCACCTGACGGGACGTACACACTCGCGACGGTCAAGTCACCGAAGTCCGCTTCGACGTAGCGACCGGATTCGGCGAACTCGTCCGAACCGAAGGCGACGCGAACCTTGTCGGCCGGCCTGCGGGACAGGATCGCGACTCCGCTTCGACCCTTTGCGGCCGTGGGTTCCGCTGTGGCGAGATGCCAACCGGACGCCAGCGCCGGACCGAGCGCGATCTGCAATTCATCGTCGGTCGCCCGAGTTTCCTGCAGGCACACAGCGTCTGCCTCGGTTGCCGCCAACCATTCGAGCAAACCTTTCCGAGCTGCGGCACGAACACCGTTGACGTTGACGGAAGAGATGATGTGAGCCACGTGAGCACGGTAGCGGACCCTGGCGCAGCGAACCCTCCGCACAGCACCACCAGCGCACGGTTTACGGTTTAGACCATGACGCAAACCGACCTCGGCGAGGCCGCACTCTCGAAGCTGAAGTCCAGCGAACTCGTAGCGCTACTAGGACGTTTGCAAGCCGACGATCCGGCGATAGGTGATCTCGACGTCGACGTCGTCGGCCGCCTCGTCGATCCGAAGAAGCTGAAGAACGAGGAATTCGCGTCGTTGCTGAGCAACCTCGCGCGCCTCGCTGACGCAGGTGCCGACGTCGACCTGGCAAAGATGGACGCAACGAACTTCGCGAAGTTGATCGCTCGGGCGTCCGACGATCAACTCAAAGCTGCAACAGCGGATCCCGCGTTGCGCACCCGAGTCCTGGACGAACTGTTCCGGCGGATGGACGCCCACTTCCTGCCCGAGAGAGCTCGCGACGGCCGGGTCGTCATGCAGTTCCGGGTCAGCGGGAAAGGCAACGGCGGCAAGGAAACCGACGACTACGCAGTCACCATCGCGGATCGAAAGTGCAGCGTCGAGAAGTCACTCGCACCCGATGCGAAGACGACGATCACGCTCAGCCCGGCGAACCTGCTCAAACTGGCGACCGGCAACGCAGGTGCCAAGATGATGTTCGTTCGCGGCAAGGTCAAAGTGAGCGGCTCGATCGGCTTCGCCGCGGGATTTATGAAGATGTTCGAAGTTCCGTCAGCCTGACCGGGTACTTGCGCTCACCCAACACCGTGTGTGAGCCTCAGTAACGTATAACCCAGCTTCGAAGAGACAGCTTTTTCCGGACAATGACGTCGAGGAAAGGTCCTCCCGCGTGACTCAGCCGACCGCAGCGCTCCACCTGGGATCCGGTGAGCCGGTCCTGCTCCTGCAGCCCTTTATGCTCTCCCCTCATGTCTGGCGCGGTGTCGCCGAGCGATTGGCCGAGTCCTACGAGGTCTTCGCACCTGCCTTCGCGGGTCACTGGGGTGGGCCTCGCCTCAACGGCTGGGATGCCAGCGCCTCCGCCATCGCCGACGCCGTTGAGAACCAACTCGACGAACTCGGCTGGAGCACCTGCCATATCGTCGGCAACTCGCTCGGCGGTTGGGTCGGTTTCGAACTCGAACGTCGTGGTCGCGCGCGCACCCTGACCGCTGTGGCTCCAGCTGGCGGCTGGCGTCATCTGAGCCCGGACGCCATCCTGGTCGGTCTCAAGTTTCTTTCACTCGGTCCGCTCGTCGGGATCGGCAAACTCGTCGGCGGCTTCGCGGCCCGAAATCGCCTCGTACACCGCGCTTTCCTGCCCCTGGTGAGCAAAGAGGCGAAGACCGTCGAACCGCGGGACGCCGAAGCGATGATTCTCGCCGCGTCGAACTGCAGAGCATTTCTGCCCGTGCTGTGGTCCGGCCTGAAGGGTGGCGGAGTTACCGGACTTGCCGATGTGAAGGTGCCGACCCGGCTACTGCTGTGCGAGTACGACCGCATCATCCCCATGCGCCGCTACGGGAGCATGTTCATCGACGAACTCCCGCCGGTCGCCGACCGAGTCACGATGAAAGGCGTCGGTCACTGCCCTCAGTTGGAGGCACCGGAGAAGGTGGCCGCGCTGATCTCGGAACATGTCGCGGCCTATCGGCCGCACCTGCGAGCGGTCTAGCAGCTCAGGCGGCCGTCCGGCGCTGTGCAAGAACCGAGACGCCGAGTACGAACAATCCAGCGATGGCAAGCATCGCTCCGACTGCTGCCGGCGCGGTATAGCCGAGACCCGCGGCGATGACGATGCCGCCGAGCCACGCGCCCGCTGCGTTGGCGATGTTGAGCGCGGCGTGGTTGAGCGCGGCGGCCAGTGATTGTGCATCTGCCGCCACGTCCATCAGTCGGGTTTGCAGCCCGGGGACCAAGGCGGCTCCCGCCGCACCGATGGCGAACACGCCGACAACTGCGGTGTACGGGTTGTGCGCTGCAGCGACGAACAGTGCGAGCACGATGGCCATCGTTGCCAGCAACGCGAAGAGGCTGGGAATCAACGCTTTGTCGGCAAGGATGCCGCCGACGATGTTGCCGACGACCATCCCGACGCCGTAGACCATCAGAACCACCGGGACCCAGGCGATCGGCAAGCCGGCCACATCGGTCAGCGTGGTGCTGACGTAGGTGTAGACCGCGAACATGCCACCGAAGCCGACCGTGCCGACTGCAAGGGTCAACCACACCTGGGAGCGACGCAGCGCGCCGAGTTCGGTGATCGGATTCGTCACCGCGACCCCGTGCAGGTCGGGAACCCAACGCAGCAGCGCGCCGACCGTGGCAACGCCGATGACGGTGACGATCGTAAAGGCGCTGCGCCAGCCGAAATGCTGACCCAAAGCCGCGGCGGCCGGGACCCCGACGACGTTCGCGACGCTGAGGCCGAGCATCACCGTCGCGACAGCCTTGGCTCGCTGTCCAGCGGGAACGAGTGACGCGGCGGCAAGGGATGCGACGCCGAAATACGCACCGTGTGGCAAGCCTGCGACGAAGCGCGAGACCATCAGCCACTCGTAGCTCGGCGCGAACACGGTGGCGGCGTTGCCGATGGTGAAGGCGACCATCAAGCCGATGAGGACCATTTTTCGCGGGAGCCGTGCCGTGGCGGCTGCGAGGAGCGGTGCGCCGACGACAACACCGAGCGCGTACGCGGAAATGACGTGGCCGGCAGTCGGCTCGGATACGCCGATGCCCGACGCGATGTCGGGAAGTAGGCCCATTGCCACGAACTCGGTGGTGCCGATACCGAACCCACCCATGGCGAGGGCGAGCATCGCCCAGCGGCGGGTAGCCGGGTGGGGCGAGCTGGTGCGATCGGAATCAGCACGAGGCGCGGTCGAAGTAGGCACGCTTGCGTACAACCGTCGCCACGGGCGGAAATCATCCCGCCGGGGCGGTGAAGTCGGTCACTGGCCGATCAGCGCAAAGCCTTCTGCAGGTTCTCGTCGAGGGCGCCGAGGAACTCCTCTGTCGTCAGATAACCCTGATCGCCGCCGACGAGCAGTGCGAGGTCCTTCGTCATCTGACCGCCCTCGACGGTGGTGATGACAACGTCTTCCAGCGCCTGCGCGAAGCCGATCACGTCGGGCGTGCCGTCGAGTTTGCCGCGGTGCTCCAGTCCACGGGTCCACGCGAAGATCGATGCGATCGGATTCGTCGAAGTGGGCTTGCCGGCCTGATGCTGCCGATAGTGCCGCGTGACCGTACCGTGCGCCGCTTCGGCCTCGCAGGTCTTGCCGTCCGGGGTCAGCAGCACCGAAGTCATCAGACCGAGCGAGCCGAAGCCCTGGGCGACCGTATCGGACTGCACGTCGCCGTCGTAGTTCTTACAAGCCCAGACGTAGCCGCCCTCCCACTTCATCGACGACGCAACCATGTCGTCGATGAGACGGTGTTCGTAAGTCAGTCCGGCGGCGTCGAATTCGGCCTTGAACTCTTTTTCGTAGATGTCCTGGAACGTGTCCTTGAACTGGCCGTCGTACGCCTTGAGGATCGTGTTCTTCGTGGACAGATACACCGGATAGTTCTGCTGCAGGCCGTAATTCAGCGAGGCCCGCGCGAAGTCGATGATCGACTGATTGAAGTTGTACTGCCCCTGCACGACTCCGCCGAGGCTTTCCTCTGTGAAGTGCACCAGCTCGTGCTGGATCGGTTCGTCGCCGTTGTCGGGTGTGTAGGTGATGGTGACCGTGCCGGGGCCCGGGACTTTGAAGTCGGTCGCCCGGTATTGGTCGCCGAAAGCGTGGCGACCGATGATGATCGGCTTCGTCCAGCCAGGGACCAACCGCGGCACGTTGGAGATGATGATCGGCGCACGGAAGATTGTGCCGCCCAGAATATTTCGAATTGTGCCGTTGGGTGAACGCCACATCTTCTTGAGGCCGAATTCCTCGACCCGGTCTTCGTCGGGAGTGATGGTCGCGCACTTGACGCCGACACCGTGCTTCTTGATGGCGTTGGCGGCGTCGACCGTCACCTGATCGTCGGTCTCGTCTCGATGTTCGATGCCGAGGTCGTAGTACTCGAGGTTCACGTCGAGATAAGGATGGATCAGCTTTTCTTTGATGAACTGCCAGATGATCCGCGTCATCTCGTCGCCGTCGAGTTCGACGACGGTGCCTTCTACCTTGATCTTCGACATGGGTGTTTCGCGTCCTCCTGAGAAGGTCTTCCCTCGGTGCTGCGGCCGCGAACGCACCTTGTGAGTGCGTTCGCGGCATCAACAGTCAACGTATACGGCTGCGCCTGTCAGCGTGTCGATCAATGCTAAACATGACGGCCGTCCGCGTTGGAACACAATCTGCCAACCCCGGTAGTTCGATTCTTCGGAGCGGACATATACGATGTTCGCCAGGTCACGAGCATCAGCGACAAGCCCCGGCTCGCTGGTCGGCAACCCTCCTTCGCGGCGGGGTGCCCCGGGTGATGACAAGGCCCTCGACAGTCGAGAGCAAGCGCGCCGTAGGAGGTTTCAAAATGTGTTGCTGTAGCGGATAGACCCCATCCCCGCCCCGCATTCCCATTACCTTTCTCTGGAGTTCCCATGACTGAATCCGTTGCGCCCGAATGGTCTTTCGAGACCAAGCAAGTTCACGTCGGCCAGGTCCCCGACGGCACGACCAACGCGCGCGCACTGCCGATCTACCAGACCACGTCGTACACGTTCAACAACACCGACCACGCCGCAGCCCTCTTCGGACTTGCCGAGCCGGGCAACATCTACACCCGCATCATGAACCCGACTCAGGATGCCGTCGAACAGCGCGTCGCGGCACTCGAAGGCGGCGTCGCAGCACTGCTCGTCGCATCGGGTCAGGCCGCCGAGACCTACTCGATCCTGAACATCGCAGGTGCCGGCGACCACATCGTGTCGAGCCCTCGCCTCTACGGCGGCACCTACAACCTCTTCCACTACTCGCTGCCCAAGCTCGGCATCGAGGTGTCGTTCGTCGAAGATCCGGACGACCTCGAGCAGTGGCGCGCCGCCATCCGCCCGAACACGAAGGCCTTCTTCGGTGAAACGATCTCGAACCCGAAGAACGACATCTTCGACATCCCCGGTGTCTCGGCTGTCGCGCACGAGTCGGGTATCCCGCTCATCGTCGACAACACCGTCGCGACGCCGTACCTGATCCAGCCGCTGAAGCACGGCGCCGACATCGTCGTGCACTCCGCGACGAAGTACCTCGGCGGTCACGGCACGGCCATCGGCGGGGTCATCGTCGACGGCGGCACGTTCGACTGGACTCAGGGTCGCTTCCCCGGCTTCACGACACCCGATCCCAGCTACCACGGTGTCGTGTTCGCCGATCTCGGCGCGCCGGCCTTTGCTTTGAAAGCCCGCGTCCAGTTGCTCCGCGACCTCGGTGCGGCAATATCGCCGTTCAACGCCTTCCTGATCAGCCAGGGTATCGAGACCTTGAGCCTGCGGGTAGAGCGTCATGTGCAGAACGCCAAGGCGGTCGCCGAGTTCCTCGAAGCCCGTCCTGAGGTGACGTCCGTTGCCTACGCGGGCCTGCCGTCGTCGCCGTGGTACGAGCTCGGACAGAAGCTCGCGCCGAAGGGCGCAGGCGCGATCGTGGCATTCGAGGTGGCCGGTGGCGTCGACGCGGGCAAGCGTTTCGTCAACGCGCTCACGCTGCACAGCCATGTCGCTAACATCGGTGACGTGCGTTCACTGGTGATCCACCCGGCTTCGACGACCCACTCGCAGCTGACTCCCGAGGAACAGCTCGCATCGGGCGTCACCCCTGGTCTCGTCCGTCTGGCAGTCGGCATCGAAGGTATCGCCGACATTCTTGCCGACCTCGAGGTTGGGCTGACGGCGGCAGCATCTTGACAGTGAGTAAATCTCGAGCAGCACGTCCGGAGGCGGTTCTGCCGCCTCCGGACGGGCGGCTCGGCAGCGTGTCGATCGGCGAGGTCGTACTCGAAAGCGGCGCAGTGATTCCCGAGGTCACCCTCGCGGTCCAACGCTGGGGCGCGCTGTCTCCGAACAAGGACAACATCGTGCTCGTCGAGCACGCGCTGACCGGTGATTCACACATCACCGGTCCCGCGAACTCCGAGCATCCTTCACCCGGTTGGTGGAACGGCATGGTCGGGCCAGGCGCACCGATCGACACCGACGAATGGTGCGTCGTTGCAACCAACGTGCTCGGCGGCTGCCGCGGCACCACGGGCCCGGGTTCGATCGCACCGGACGGCAAGGTGTGGGGTTCCCGTTTCCCCGAAATCTCGATCCGCGATCAGGTCACCGCCGAAATCGCTCTTGCCGATGCGTTCGGTGTCGACCGGCTCGCATCGGTCGTCGGCGGATCCATGGGCGGCATGCGTGTGTTGGAGTGGATGGTCGGCGCGCCCGACCGCGTGTCCTCCGCGCTTGTGCTTGCCGTCGGGGCTCGCGCGACTGCCGACCAGATCGGCACACAGACGACCCAGATCGCAGCGATTCAGGCCGACCCGGACTGGCAGGGCGGCGACTATCACGGCACCGGCCGCACTCCGACGACGGGCATCGGCATCGCCCGCCGCATCGCACATCTGACCTACCGGACCGAGTTCGAACTCGACCATCGTTTCGAGAACTTCTCGCAGGAGGGCGAAAACCCCTGGGAGGGTGGGCGTTACGCGGTCGAAAGTTACCTAGAGCATCAGGCCGAGAAGCTGATCGCACGGTTCGATCCCGCGACCTACGTCTTGTTGACCGAGGCGATGAACCGACACGACGTCGGTCGCAACCGAGGTGGCGTCGAAGCAGCACTTCGTGCGACACACGTGCCGTGTGTGGTCGGCGGTGTCGACTCCGATCGCCTGTACCCGCTGCGGACGCAGCAGGAACTCGCAGATCTTCTACCGGGTTGTCGTGGGCTGGAGATCGTGCATTCGAAGGACGGTCACGACGGCTTCCTCACCGAAGCCACAGCAGTCGCGACGTTGCTCGACGAGACGATGGAACTCGCGCGCCGAGGTTAGGTTTTCGTCGTTAGCCCGTGCCGAGCGGATCGATCGATGCAGCAAGCAGCACGATTGCCGCGCCAACCGCTGTCATTGCGCCGACATCGAACCATCGACCCCTGACTGCGAGCAGCCCGACCCGATCGGTCGGTAGGCACAGCCGAAACGCAGCGCCGAGCAGGGTCGCTGAGCCGAACACCAATGCTCCGCGCCGCCACCGTTCGGACAGGATGAACACGACGGCAAGTGTGACGACCGCGACGACCACCACCATCGGGAGGTGGCAGCGGACGTACAGCACGATGCGGCTGCGGCCAGTCCGGCTCGTCACTTGCTCGTCATTCCTGTTCGGCCCGCTCGACGACGTTGGACAGCAGGAATGCGCGGGTGAGCGGTCCGACACCACCCGGGTTCGGTGAAAGGAATCCCGCAACGTCGGCGACGTCGACCGCGAGATCGCCAACCCTTCCGTCGGGACCACGGGTCGCGCCGACGTCGATGACCGCAGCGCCCGGCCGGACCATGTCCTTGGTGATCAATCCCGGTACGCCCGCTGCCGCAACCACGATGTCGGCACGACGTACTTCGGCAGCGAGATCACGAGTTCCGGTGTGGCACAGCGTCACTGTCGCGTTCTCGGATCGTCTGGTCAGCAGCAGGCCCAACGGACGACCGACGGTGATGCCGCGACCGACGATCACAACGTTCGCTCCGGCGATCGGCACGTCGTAGCGCCGCAGCAGGTGCAGCACACCGCGCGGAGTGCATGGCAACGCCGACTCCTTGCCGAGCACCAGACGGCCGAGGTTGACCGGATGCAGGCCGTCGGCGTCCTTGTCGGGATCGATCCGTTCCAACGCGGCGTTCTCGTCGAGGTGCTTCGGCAGCGGAACCTGGACGATGTAGCCCGTGCAGGCCGGATCTGCGTTCAGTTCGTCGATGGTGTCGTCGAGTTGCGCCTGGCTCACGTCGGCAGGCAGGTCGCGGCGGATCGAATTGATGCCGACCTTCGCGCAGTCGCTGTGCTTGAGACGTACGTACGTTGCCGAGCCAGGATCGTCGCCGACCAGCACCGTGCCGAGGCCGGGCGTGATTCCACGCTCCCGCAGCAATGCAACTCGTTTGGTCAGGTCCTCGAAGATTTCGTCACGGGTCGCTTTGCCGTCAAGGAGAATCACAACGCCATTGTTTCAGACTCGCGTTGCGGATCCCGCGCTACTCGACGATCAGGCCGTTCGCACGCGCGTAGGCGACCGCTTGCGTCAGTTCGATTCGTGCACCGTCGACCTTGGCCGACATCCACAGTTGTGCATCCATCCGAGCTCCACGCAGATCGGCGTTGTCCAACTTCAGACCGATCGTGCGGGCGCCGGTCAGATCGACCGAGTGCAGGGATGCGCCGCGAAAGTCCGCCTGCACCAGGCTCGCCTCGCGAAACCGGCAATCGCTGAGGTCCACTTTCCGTAGATCGGCGCCGCCGAGCGATGCCAGCGAGAAGTCGACCTCCTCGAGCACGATCGGCCGCATTCGACACCGCTCGAACACCGATCCCAGCATCGAGCAGCCACGAAACGTGCCGTGCCACAGTGTGGTTCCCGTGAACGTGCACGATCTGAACGCCGATGCGACGTGGACGGAACTACCGAGGTCCGCGCCGGTGAAGTCGCACTCGGTGAACACGACACGTTCGGTTGTCAGTCCGGACAGGTCGGCGTCGCGAAAGGAGCAGCGGGTGTAGTGCCGATCGGACAGTCGCTGCTCCGACAACTGCGCTTCGGAATAGTCCTCGTCGACGAACTCCTCGAAATCGACGCTAGCCATAACTCCATTTTCCGCCTCTGACAGGCTGGTCGGGTGTTTCGACTGATGTTCCACGAGCCCCGCATCCCACCCAACACCGGTAACGCCATTCGCTTGAGTGCAGGCACCGGGTGCGAACTGCATCTGGTAGGTCCGCTCGGCTTCGACATGTCCGAGCCCAAGCTGCGCCGCGCCGGGCTCGACTACCACGACCTCGCGTCGGTGACCGTGCACGAGGACCTGCCGTCGGCGTGGGCAGCGCTACAACCTGAACGGGTGTACGCCTTCACGGCCCATGCGACGACGTCCTACGCCGATATCGCCTACCTGCCCGGCGACGTTCTGCTGTTCGGTCCCGAGCCGACCGGGCTGTCGGACGAGGTCCTCAACGACCCACACGTCACCGAGCAGCTGCGGATTCCGATGCTGGCGGGGCGACGCTCGCTCAATCTTGCGAACGCAGCGTCGGTCGCCCTGTACGAGGCGTGGCGCCAGAACGACTTCGGCGGTGGGGTCTAGCGCACAGGTCACTTGTCTGCAGCAGGGACTTCCTCGTGCTCGCGGGTCGGCTCGGGGTGTGGCTGTGGTTGCTGCCGCCCGGATCGACGGGTGCGCCCGAGCACCCGCCAGCCGATCCAGATCACAGCCCCGACGACCGCGAGGAAGCCGAGCCACGGGATCGCCTTGCCGATGAAGACCACGACCGCACCGATCGCGTCCAGGAGGGAATTCCAGCCTGCGACGATACCGTCCCAGAAGTTGTCCGGACCTGGGTCCTCTCCGGGTGGCGGTGCATCTTCTGTCGCGAATTCGATTGTGAGCGTCGATAGTTCGATCTGGTCGTCGAGAGCGCGCTTCTGTGCGGTCAGACCGTCCAACTCGGCCTGACGGTTCGACAGCGCGTTCTCGGCTTCGATCAGGTCGGCGGTGTTGGTCGCGCCGGCGATCAGCGCGCGCAGCCGGTCGACCGAGGTCTGTAGTGCCTTGATCCGGGCGTCGACATCTTCGTATTGCAGCGTGACATCGCTTTTGCTGACCGAGATGCTCGTGACCTTGCCGAAGTCCTGCAGATCGTCGATCAGTTGATCCGTCTTGTCCGAGGGAACTCGAACCGTAAGCGTCGCACGCGGTTTCGTGTAGTTGTCGGTACCTGGCTGCTCGGTTCGGTCGTCGATTCGCCCATCCAGCGACGTCACGCGGTCGGCGACTTTGCGGGCGGCATCGATCGGATCCGAGGCGGTGACATTCACACTGCCCGTTGTGATTTCCTTCCGCGTTGCCTGGTCGGCACCTGGCGGCGCCTTCATCTGGGTTTCCATGCTGCTCTCGGCGGGGTTGGCGGGCGCGGCGAGCGGCGGCGCCGAATCCATCAGCGCACCGGGCGATGAGGCGTCGGTATCGTTCGAGGAGTCGCTCTTGGAGTCGTCCCCACAGGCAAGCAGCAGAAAGCTCATCGCGACGAACATCGCGAGCAATAGGCGCTTCATGAACGCAGGGTAGCGGAATCATCGAAAGTCCCGAGACTTAGCGGCTATTCGCAGATCCATCCGTTGTAATCGGTCGGCTACCACGGTCACAGCCCCCTCTGCGTTCTGCACCTTCCCGCGGACCAGCAGCGCAGGAGCCAACTGCGCCAGCTTCCGATACTTCGCCCACAGCCCGACCGAGCAGACGACGTTGACCATCCCCGTCTCGTCTTCGAGATTGATGAAGGTGACTCCCGCAGCCGTCGCAGGACGTTGCCGGTGCGTCACCGCTCCCCCGACCAACACACGATCGCCGTCGGGAACGGCCAGTAGCCGATCGGCTGTGACGACTCCGAGGGCGTCCAACTGCGGCCGTAGAAACTCGGTCGGGTACTTGCCTGGCGATACCCCTGTCGCCCACACATCGGCCGCGGACAGTTCCAGATCACTCATGCCTGGCAGTGCCGGGGAGTGTGTCGATGCGCCGATACCCGGCAGCCGATCGGGTCGCTCGCCGGCTGCGGCACCCGCCGCCCACAGCGCCTCTCGGCGAGTGATGCCGAGGCTGCCGAGTGCGCCGCCGGTTGCCAGCGCTTCGGCTTGCGCGGTACTCAGCTCGACTCGGCCGGTGAGGTCGAGAAACGACGAGTACGGACCCGATTCGCGAGCAGCGACGATCCGTTCTGCGAGTTCGGTGCCGATATGGCGAACTGCAGCGAGACCGAGCCGCACCACCATGCCTTTCTCCTCGAGGGTCGCCTCGGCGCGACTGGCATTGATATCGGGACCGTGCACGACCACACCGTGGCGACGAGCATCCGCGACAAGCGATTGCGGGGAATAGAAGCCCATCGGTTGCGCTCGCAACAGACCCGCGCAGAACGCCGCAGGGTGGTGCAGCTTGAACCACGAGGAATAGAACACCAGCGAGGCGAAACTCTGCGAATGACTTTCCGGGAAGCCGAAATTGGCGAACGCGTAGAGCTTCTCGTAGATCCGGTCGGCGACATTGCCTGTGATGCCGTGCAATTCCCGCATACCGTCGAACAACCTGCCTCTGAGCTGCTCCATCTTTTCCGGTGACCGCTTGGATCCCATCGCGCGTCGGAGTTGATCGGCTTCGGCTGGGGAGAATCCCGCGACGTCAATGGCCATCTGCATCAGCTGCTCCTGGAAGAGCGGAACACCTTTCGTTCGTTCGAGCGAGTTCTTCAACGCAGGGTGGTCGTAGGTCACCGGTTCCAGACCGTTGTGCCTGCGGATGTACGGGTGCACCGAGCCGCCCTGGATCGGCCCTGGCCGAATCAGAGCCACCTCGACGACGAGGTCGTAGAACGTTCGCGGTTTGAGCCGGGGCAGGGTCGCCATCTGTGCGCGAGATTCGACCTGGAACACACCGACCGAGTCGGCACGTTGCAGCATCTCGTAGACGGCCGCTTCGGTGAGATCGAGCCTGGACAGATCCACCTCGATGCCCTTGAACTCGGCGACAAGGTCGATCATGTAGTGCAACGCCGAGAGCATGCCGAGGCCGAGCATGTCGAATTTGACCAATCCCACTGCGGCACAGTCGTCTTTGTCCCACTGCAGGACACTTCGATTCGCCATCCGCGCCCATTCGACCGGGCAGACGTCTGCGATCGGGCGGTCACAGATCACCATGCCGCCCGAATGGATACCGAGATGTCGAGGGAATCCTTCGATCTGTTCCGCCAGTTCGAGGACCGCGGCGGGGATATCCGTGTCGACCTCCTTGCCTATGCCACTCCAACGGTTCACCTGTTTGCTCCACGCGTCCTGTTGGCCTTGCGAAAAACCAAGCGCGCGAGCCATATCCCGAACCGACGACTTACCTCGATAGGTGATGACATTGGCTACCTGTGCCGCATACGCGCGGCCGTACTTGTTGTAGACGTGCTGAATTGCCTCTTCCCGCCGGTCCGATTCGATGTCGACATCGATGTCCGGTGGACCGTCTCGCTCCTGCGAAAGGAACCGTTCGAAGAGCAGTTCGTTGTTGACCGGATCGACATTGGTGATCCCGATCGCGTAGCAGACGGCCGAGTTGGCGGCCGAACCTCGCCCCTGACACAGGATGTCGTTGTTCTTGCAGAACGACACGATGTCGTGCACGACAAGGAAGTAACCGGGAAAGTTCAGCTCGCCGATGGTTTTCAACTCGTGCTCGATCTGCCGATAGGCCTTCGGTTGTCGCTCCGGGGTGCCGTAGCGCCTACGGGCACCCGTCATCGCCAATTCGCGTAGCCAGCTGTTCTCGGTATGGCCGGCCGGGACGTCGAACGGTGGCAGCTGCGGGGCGATCAGCTTCAGGTCGAATGCACACTCACGTCCGAGGTCTGCCGCATTGCCGACCGCTTCGGGATGGGCATGCAGCAGCCTGGCCATCTCGGCACCTGATCGCAGATGCGCGCCGCCGGTCGGCGCGAGCCAGCCGGCTGCCTCGTCCAAGCTCTGCCTCGCCCGCACCGCGGCCATCGCCATGGCAAGCCTGCGACTGCGTGGCGCGGCGAAATGCGCTCCCGTTGTAGCGATCACCTGCAGCTGCTGTTGCCTGGCAATGGTTGCGAGAACGGCATTGCGTTCGTCGTCCTCGGGTATGCCGTGATGGGTCAATTCGACGACCACACGATCCTTGCCGAACCGTTCGACGAGATCGAAAAGCGCAGCGCCTGCCGCTTCGGCTCCTCCTTGCGTCAAAGCCTTGCGGACATGACCTTTTCGGCAGCCGGTCAAGATTTGCCAGTGCCCACCGGCCGCCTCCGTCAGCGCGTCGTAGTCGTAGTGCAACTTCCCTTTCTCACCACCCGCCAGATGTGCGGTTGCGATTGCACGAGAGAGGCGTCGATAACCTTCTTGGCCGCGGGCGAGCACAAGCAGGTGTGTGCCGTCGGGATCCGGCGAACCGGTACGGGCGTCGGTGGTATCCAACGACAGTTCGGACCCGAACACCGTCTTCATATTCAGCTCTTTGGCCGCTTCGGCAAACCGGACGACCCCGTAGAAGCCGTCGTGATCGGTGATCGCGATAGCTTCCAGACCGAGTCGAACAGCCTCCTCGACAAGTTCCTCGGGATGGCTGGCGCCGTCGAGGAAGCTGTACGCCGAATGCGCGTGCAGCTCCGCGTACGGCACCGTGGGTCCGGCGACCGAATCGATCGGCGCCCCCTGATACTCGCCGCGCTTGCGCGACCACGCCGGACTGTCGCCGCCGTCGCCCGGATACATCGCCTCCGGGTTGGTCCTGCCTGGCCTGCCGGACAGCACTCGTTCCAATTCCGACCAGGTCGGTGGACCGGAGTTCCAGCCCGATCCGTGATTCCAGCCCATCAGCTGGTCGTTTCGAAGAACATTCCTCGAACGTACATTCGACCACCGACAAGTCTGCGGCGCGCTGAATGATAGGTCTGCGTCGCCGCGTCGGACTGGAGCATTGACGACTGCGGGGTTCGGAACTTACTGTTGAGTAAGTTCGGGTCACCGTCGACTCGAGCCGATCCTAGGAGCCTCCACATGTCAGCACTGGCCGACCGGCACGTCATCATCACAGGAGCCTCATCGGGCATCGGTAGAGCCTCGGCCGCGGCCGTCGCCGCAGAGGGCGCAACCGTCTTCCTCCTCGCACGCCGAGCAGAAGAACTCGACGTCGTCGTATCCGAGATCGAGGCAACCGGCGGGCGCGCATTCGCCTACCGCTGCGATGTCACCGATTCCGTCGCGGTCGACACCACCGTTGCTGCGATTCTCAGCGAGCACGGCCACGTCGACATGCTCGTCAACAACGCGGGTCGCTCGATCCGACGATCCGTCTACCGCTCGACCGATCGCCTGCACGACTTCGAACGCACGATGGCGGTCAACTACTTCGGCGCTGTGCGTATGGTTCTTGCGCTACTACCCCACATGCGCGAACGAAAATCCGGGCACATCGTCAACATCAGCAGCGCGGGAGTGCAGTTCAGCACGCCACGCTTTGCGGCATACCTGTCCAGCAAAGCCGCGCTCGACATGTTCACCGAGATCACCGCATCCGAAACCCTTGCCGACAGGATCACCTTCACCACCATCCACATGCCACTCGTCGATACGCCGATGATCGCCCCGAGCGGATCACGCAACGCTGTACCACCGGCGAGTATCGAGTGGGCGGCCGCAACTGTGGTCCGGGCGCTGGTCAGCAAGCCCAAGCGCATCGATGTTCCGTTCGGCACTCTGGCTCAGATCGGCTCGCTCATCACCCCCCGGCTCAAAGAGCGCGCGATGCACCAGTTCTATCGGCGTTACCCCGACTCCCCCGCGGCGAAAGGCCTGGTCGTGGAAGCGAAGGACACCGAGGCAAAGGACCCCGAGGCAAAGTCGCACGTACGGCGGACGAACTCGACTCGATCCAGTCGGCTCGCAGCGAAAGGGGCTCGGCGGCTGATTCGTCTAATGCCTGGAACATAGCGACAAAAGCTTCCGAACTGGGACCACGCAAGAAACGGGTCCGGACATCAGGGTCCGGGCATTAGGAAGCCCCGCCGGCGGGTCGGGGGTCTGCCGGCGAGGCTATCTATGTATTCGGCCGACCCCGTGAAAGCGTTACAACCTTTTTCAACTTTCTTTCGCGACCGGCAGCTCGGTCAACGAGACCACCGAAACGGCCTCGACGGGTTTCGGCGCCGCGCCGCAACTTGCGGGTCGAGCGGGCAAGGATCGGGATGCCGTGGCCACTCGCCAACTACGACCGTCGATGTGCGAGACGATGATCGTCCCGTCCGCCTCTAGCACCGAGAGCTCCGCCGGACCTGCCTCGATGCGTTCCCGGACCGCAATTTCGGCAGCCTGCGCGGCAGGCGAGTAGACACTTCGGCCGCGAAGGCCGTCGATCGCGACGACCCCGGCGAAGGCTGCGGCAACTACGGCCGCACTTGCAGTGGT
This sequence comes from Antrihabitans stalagmiti, assembly GCF_016482825.1. Lineage (GTDB taxonomy): Bacteria > Actinomycetota > Actinomycetes > Mycobacteriales > Mycobacteriaceae > Antrihabitans > Antrihabitans stalagmiti. The sequence goes on from NZ_JAEMNV010000002.1 coordinate 448,926, forward strand.
ATCGAGTCGACCGTAGGTGTAGCCGGTCGGCAACATGATCATCGAGGGCGCGAAGCGATGCCCGCCGGTGTGCGAGCACTCCCACACCGCATCGGGATACAGCTTGCCGAGTTGTGCTGCGATCGGGCGGCCGTACAGCGCGCAACACTGATCGCGTTTGGCATGCGCGCAGACGAGGACGACCGGGTTGGCGACTGCCGTTCCGATCCCCGGTGCAGGCCCGCTCAGAGCTGCCAGGTCCAGGTTCAGAAGTTCGTCGAGGTCGGCGATCTCCAGTTGTTCACACCAGGGATTCTCCGGCCCGGAGTTGACGAGCAGCACGGTTCGGGTGTCGCGACGTGCCGTTCTGCCTGGTCTTCGGACGAGCATCAGTCGCACCTTCGCCGCGGTGGTCGCACGAGCCAACTCGGCCGACAACTCGGTGCCGAGTACAGCGTCACCGAGCACATCGCGACCCCACGCTCCCGGCTGCTCGACACACAACCACGTCGTGACGGTGGCAGCGGTGCCGGGAAGTGGTTCGTCGATCGCGGAGGCGGCCGAACAAGTCAGTGCCGCAACAGCATCCGCGCCCGTAGTTTCGGCAGTCACTAGTGAAACTTCTCGCCGTTGGCGAACATCTCGACGTACTTCGCAATTCTGCGGGCGCGCGTGGCGGGGACGGTCGCATCGTGCAGACGAAAGTGCACCGCGTACTGGTTCTGCTTGTTCAGGGTGTCGAAAAAAGCTTGTGCGGCAGGGTTTTTCGCAAGTTCGTCGAGAAAGTCCTTCGGTAGCTCCGCAGCAGCCTGACCCTCGTAGGCGCGGTCCCAGCGGCCGTCTGCCTTCGCGCGATCGATCTCTGCCTGCCCTGGCGGTTGCATCAGCCCCTGTGCGATCAATTCCTCGACCTTGCCGCAGTTGCGTTTCGACCAAGGACTGCGAGCCCGGCGAGGTGTGAAACTCTGCATGTAGAACTCGTCGTCGATCCGTTTGACCTGGCCGTCGATCCAGCCGAAACACAACGCGACATCGAGAGCACCGTCGTAGTTCAACGACGCGTACCCGGTGCCCTTCTTGGCGAACTTGATCCAGATCCCCTTCTGCAGGGTGTGATTGCGCGCCAGCCAATCCCGAAAGGCAGCCTGGTCGGTGAAGAACTCGATCGTCTTCTCCGGTTGTGTCATGGCTCCACTCTAGAATCTGCGAAATGGCTCGTGACGATGTGTCCAATGCAGCGGTGTCAGGTGCTGATCCACGTGGGGAACCCAGTGCCATTCTGCGACCCGATCTTGCCGCGCCGCTGCTCGATCTGACCCGTCACCATCCGAGGGAGTCGCTCGCCCCGTTCGTCGACTACCTCTGGATCGTTCGCTGGACGATCTCCGATGTGCACCGGCAGCAGGTGCTGCCGCAACCCAAGATTCACCTCGCTGCCGAAGCCGGTCGGCTCCGCGTACAGGGGGTGAGCCGCGAGCCGTTCTATCGGACGTTCACCACATCGGGTCAGGTGATCGGAGTTGCTTTCCGCGCCGGCGGTTTTCGTCCACTACTCGGGTCGAGCGTCGGGGCGCTGGAAGGCAAAGTTGTTCCGGCAGGCGAACTCTGGCCGCACGACGACGCCCCCGTCGCCGCCCGGGGTCTTGCCGAAGAGGATCGCGAGGCGATGACGAAAGGGGTCGAAGACTATCTGGAACTGATTGCGCCGGAACCGGATCCGATGGTCGACGAGGTCGATGCGATCGTGTCGAGAATCGAGACCGACACGAGCATCCATCGAGTCGATCAGGTCGCGGCGCTGGCAGGCACCAGTGCTCGCACACTACAACGGCTGTTCATCGACTACGTCGGCGTCGCTCCGAAATGGGTGATCCAGCGCCGCCGACTGCTCGATGCTTCCGAACGTGCGCACAGCGGTCCGGTGGTGTGGGCTGAGCTCGCCGATCAGCTCGGCTTCAGCGATCAGGCCCATCTCATTCGAGCGTGGACCGCAGCGGTCGGCACACCACCCGCGACCTACGTCCGCGAAACGGGCAACTGGGTGCCGCGGGGCTGAACCCCTACTCGGCCATCAGGAAGGGCAGGACATCGGCTTCGAACTGTCGGTAGTTGTCGCGGTGAATGCTGTGCCCAGTTTTGTATCTGACGACGCGAGAATCCGGGAGCAGCTCGGCGAACGCCGTCAACTTGACGGGGTCGACCATGCCACCGGGGCCGCCGACCAGCACCAACGTCCTCGCTTCGATGCCGGACAGCCGCTCCCACCACACCGGATTCGGCTTTCTGAACTGCGCGAGGGCAGTCGATGTCATCGATCTGTCGAAAGCCAGCACCGCACGCGGATGCCGAATGACGCTTGTTCCGGCGTGCCACAGCTCTGGCAGCGTCGGGAAGCGCCCGGTCAGCGACATCGGCGGGTCACCTGGACGCAGCGGTAGCGGCGACTCTTCGACGACCAGACGACGGACCAGTTCCGGCCGGTCCTGCGCGACCCGCGAGCAGGCGTATCCGCCGAGCGAGTGTCCGACCAGGTCGATTCGTGTCACATCGAGGTCGTCGCACAGCCGGCGGAGATCGTCGCCGAACTCGTCGAACAGATAGGACGGCGTGTGCGCGCTGCGGCCATGGCCGCGAAGGTCCGGAATGATCACACGTCGACCACGCTCGAGCAGTGCTTGGGCGAACTGATCCCAGGTATGACCGTCACCGCCCATGCCGTGCACGAGCATTACCGGCACAGGATCGATCGATCCCGATGTCGCTGAATCCCGATAGGCGATGTTCACACCGTCCAACGTCACCTTCGTTCGTGTCAGCTCCACCCGTCGAGCCTATCGACGCTCGAAGGTGCTATTCGTAAACCCCCTCCACGCTCCAACTCCGGTCGTGGCACACCAGCAGCAAAGCCTTCTGTTCCGCGCTGCCTCCCCCGAGCAGAACCTGCGCCCGAGCAGCATCGTGTCCTGTTGCGCGATCCCACCAGCGCTCGTCGACCGACCACGGACCCGCCCAGCCTTGCAACTGCCATGTCCTCGTGCCCCAACGCAATCGGTATGGGACGGAACTGAAAACACCACGCTCTGTCACGTATACGGAGGCACCGGAGCTGTCTTCCAGCGCGACTTCGGGCCTGCTGCCAAGCACTGCCGCGGGTGCAGGCTGCGGTAATCGGCCGGGCCACGGCGCATTCGGATCCGCTTCGGGGACCAGTTCGTCGCCGAGCGGGACCATGGTGATCCGCTCGCTCGGCCCTCGTCCACCGCTGAGCACCCCGATCTGTACCGCCTCGCCACCGAGCAGACCTTGCACGCGGACCAACGCTCGACGAGCGCGCTCGTCGTCTTCGCCGACCCCACCCCAGAGTCCGAGCTGGAGTGCGCCTGCGGCAACGACTTCGACCGGTTCCAACCGCAAGATCGTGATGCCTGCCGTCGGCTTCGCCTCGCTACGACCGGTCAGCCAGCCGTCCAGCTGCCAACGCACTCGATCCGCGGTGCCCTCCGGTGTCAAAGGTTCTGCACAGCGCCATGTCCGCGACAGGTGCTCACCGTTTCCGGTGCTTGCCTGCACGAGCAATCTGGTGCACGCCACGGCTGCCGCGGCCAATTTGACGTGCAACTGCTCGGCGAGCGAGCGGCCGGCGAACGCGGCAGCGTCCACTCGATCGATCGGTGGATCGCACTGCTGCTCGACGTCGAGATCCGGTGGCAGCACCCGAGCCGACGGCGGACGTTCGGGTTCGCCACGCGCACTGCGATGCGCAAGGACGGCATCGGTCCCGAAACGGGAAGCGACATCGACGGTCGACAACGCAGCGAAGTCGCCGATAGTACGTAAACCCAAGCGATGCAACAGATCTACGAGTTCGGATCGTTCGGCAGCAGCAAGGGAAGGCTCTGCCGCCAACTCCTTCACGGCAAGGGGAGCGAGAAAGCTCGCACCACCGCCACGTGGAACGAGCGCTGCTCTGCGAGCCGCAATCACCGCGGTGGACAGTTCGTCGGCAACACCGATCTGACTCTCGACACCGACAGCGGATACTTCGTCGACGAGCCGTTCGGCTGCTGCCTGTTCGGAACCGAAGTACCTGGCGACCCCTCGCGCCGACAACACAAGCAGTCCAGGCCTGAGCACTTCGACACCGGGAGCGACTGCAGCCACCGCCGCGGCGACCGGCTCGAACAGCCTGGCATCCCGGTCGGGGTCCGCACCGACGACGTGCAGTTCCGGGCAGCGCCCCTGTGCCTCGCGACGTCGCAGGCCACGTGTGACGCCCTCGGCCCTCGCGGTTGCCGTACAGGCGACGACCCTGTTGGCGAGAGTGACCGCAACCGCGGCAACGGGTGAGACGTCCGTCGCGACGGCGGCGGCGATCGCGGGCCAATCCGGGCACCAGAGTGCAAGCACCCGAGACGACGAGTCGCGGGTCATTGCGATACAGCTTCGGGCAGCCGGGTGAACGAGATGACAGGTGCGCCTGCCTGCGCAACCCACTCCACACCACCGCGGGCCGGCTGTAGATCGAGCCGGGCGGTCGTCGTACCGAAGGCCTTGCCCTGAGCGCGTACTGCCAATTGCAACGAACACAGGCGACCCGTGCCCTTGCCGAGCCCGCCGTAACCGACAACCTTTGCATCGAGTCGCAACTCGGCACCTCCCCAATCGCCATCGGTCACAAGCAGGGTGGAGCCCTTGCTTCGGGCACGTGCGACGACGGCCCGTGCCCGTGACGGCGACACAGCGGCACCGCTCAAGCCGAGTACGACAAGATCCATACCGTCGAGCAGCACAGCAGCCACTTCGACAGGATCGGGTCCCGGTTCGGGTATCAAAGCGATACGGCCGAGGTGCGCGCCCATCTCGGCCGCCGCGAGCAGACCCAACCGAGGCCGACCGATCACGACCGCGTGGCCGCCGTCTGCGGTGACCGAGGCAAGCAACCCGAGCAGCAGCGAACTCGCGCCCGAATACGACACCACCGAGCCGCGAGCCAGACCACCGCGTGGAAGCAAGCCGGCAAGCGCGCTCGGGACTTGCAGGATCTCCGCAGCGGCAGCACCGGATTCCGTCGGGCACTGCTCGATCACCGCTTCGCCGCGGACCGGAACGGCAGCTATCTGCCGTCGAAGCTGGTCCAACCGCTCCTGCCGTGACAACCCGGCAAGTTCGGAACCGGGCGATTGGACTGTGCCGGCAACTGAAATACTCAACCTCGAAACCCCCATGCTCTGGTGCACCAGCAGCCGTTTTTCGGCGTCGGCAGCGTTCCCGAACCACGGGGAAGTCGTGGATTCTTCGAACAAATATTCGAACAGATTCAAGTAAAGCTGCATTCTCAACTCACGTCAAGCGCGCAGGTAGAGACGTTTTTTGCAACAACTGCGGCACGGGAGCACAACATAGGCCCGCATCGATTCGGCAGTCCGACAAGACGCGATACGCTCGCTCAGGTGACGCAACGCTCAGGACCGGGGATCGGCCCGGACTATCTCGTAGCCGGCCGCTATCGCCTCCGGGCGAAAATCGGCGGTGGCGGCATGGGAGCGGTCTGGCTCGCCCACGACAAGCTGCTCGACCGTGAGGTGGCCGTCAAGCAGGTTGCTACGACGATCGGGCTCGACGCGGACACCGCCGAAGCGCTCCGCAGCAGCACCATCCACGAAGGCAGGATCGCCGCACAGCTGTCGCACCTGCACGCGATTGCCATGTACGACGTCGCCGTTCACTCCGGTGAGCCGTGGCTTGTGATGGAACACCTGCCGTCTCGCAGCCTCGCTCATGCCCTCACCCTCGCCAACACGTTGCCGCCGTTCGAGGTTGCCCAGATCGGCGCTCAGGTGGCGGACGCGCTCGCGGAAGCGCACGCCGCGGGCATCATTCATCGCGATATCAAGCCGGGCAACATCCTCGTCGCCGACCGGGGACGAGCACTCGGAATGGTGAAGATCAGCGACTTCGGCATCTCCCGCGCCAAAGGCGAGAGCAGATCCGAAGCCGATGTCATCACCGGAACACCGGCTTTCCTCGCACCCGAGGTCGCACGAGGCGACGACCACAGCGAGGCGAGCGACGTATTCTCCCTCGGCGCAACGCTGTACACGGCGACCGAAGGGCAACCGCCGTTCGGCTTCAACACCGATTCTGTGCGCTTTCTCGAAAAGATCGCGCGCGCCCAGATCACTCCACCGCAGCGCAGCGAGCAGATCACCGACACCCTGTTGCGTATGCTCGAGCCGAATCCGGCGAATCGTCCCGGGATGGCCGAGGTCCGCGACGAGCTCGCCGCGACCATCATCGGACCCGGTGGCAACGTGGCGTACCTGCTCGGTGTGCCGGTTCGCTCCGCCGAGGGGACCGTCCCGATGTGGGCGCACCGCACCACCACCTACACCGAATCGCGAACCAGCCGAGCACATCGCATCAAGAGCGAAGATTCCGCAGCGCGGCAACAGAATTCACCTATCACCCACGCCGAACCAGTCGTACCGTGGAAGGCCGAGCCCGCTGCCGCGCAGCGAAGTTCGGGACCGAGATCGACAGCGACACCCCAGACCGCTCGACTCGGGACCACAACCAGAACCAGAACCACCTCTACGGCAAAGCCTTTGGTGGTCGCCGCCCTACTGCTGATCGCAGTGCTTGCAGCCATCGCACTGATCGTCGTGCTGCTGACGACCTGACAGGCGCGAGCGAAATCAGTCGATCCGACGCCGATGCGCCCACCGCGTCAGCGCGTTGCGATTGGACTGCTGGGTCTTGCGCAGCACGTTGGAGGCATGCGTCTCAACGGTTTTCACGGAGATGAACAGGTCCTCCGCAATTTCGCGATAGGTGTACCCGCGGGCGAGCAGACGTAGCACCTCCAACTCGCGTGGCGTCAGCGAATCGAGCTCGGGATCGAGCGGCGGCTCGGGAACAGTCGACCGACCGGTGAACGAGTCGAGAACGAAACCGGCCAATCGTGGACTGAACACCGCGTCACCGCCGGCAACGCGACGTACGCCGTCGGCGAGTTCGGAACCCGAGATCGTCTTCGTCACGTAGCCGCGCGCACCCGCCCGGATCACGGCGATGACGTCTTCGGCTGCATCGGACACACTCAACGCCAAACACACAGGCCCGCTGTGGATACCGTTGAGGACCGACACCCCACCGCCGTCGGGCATGTGTACGTCGAGCAGTACGACGTCCGGCTTGGTCGTATTGATACCGGCAATCGCTTCGGCAACGCCGCCTGCTTCACCGACAACCTCGATGTCGGCCTCGCGACCGAGTTCCGCCCGAACTCCCGAACGAAACACCGCGTGATCGTCGACGAGAAAAACCCTGCAGCTCTTGCCGTTCGACGTCGTCACAGTTGAGCTCACCCTGCCTGTTCCTCGTGATTCCGGTTCTCGTGCTGGCGGGTGAAGCGTACCGAAGCGGGCTCATGAGCCGCGCTCGCCGAGCCGGACGCGTTGCGCGGCATCCGAATACGAATTTCCGTGCCTTTGCCGACCGTGGAGCGGATCTTCACCTCACCACCACGCCGTTCGATTCGAGCGCGTATCGAGCGGCTGAGCCCTTGCCTGTCGTCGGATACCTCGCCGACATCGAAGCCGACACCCCGATCGCGGACGAACACACTGACCCGCTCTGCCTCCGCTTCGGCGAACAGATCGATGTCGTTGGCCCCGGAATGCTTGGCCGCGTTGACCAACGCCTCGCGGGTTGCCCCGAGTAGCGCGGTGAAATGTTCTTTCGACAAGCCACCGGACGAGCCGCCTGCCGCGTCGCCGTCGACGCGTTCGACGATCATCGGTACGTCGCCGACGGTCACCGGCGTTACCTTGACACCGTGCTGATCCTCGACCTCGCCTGCGATCGTCCGCAACGCCGAGGCAAGAGAAGAGTGTGGCGTCTCCGCACCGCTGAACAACCACTTGCGCAGTTCGCGTTCCTGGCCGCGCGCCAGCCGCACCACTTCCTGCGGACTTTCGGCTTGCCGTTGAATCAGTGCCAAGGTCTGCAACACGGAGTCGTGCAGGTGTGAGGCGATCTCGTCTCGTTCTTCGTTTCGAATCCGTGCTGCGCGTTCGGCATTGAGCGCACGCCACATCCGCAGCCAGAGCGGAACAGTCAACAGTGCGGCGCCGAAGAGGGTTACGAACACCGCGAGCAACGACGATCCGAGTGAGCTGAGATCGATCCGTGCGAGTACGACCACACCGAGGCCGACGAAGATAAGCGTTGCGCCACCGACGATTCGGGTCCAGGTAAGCACCGTCGGCCGCTGCGGCAAACCGATGATCGACCGCGGGCCTTCGGAATCGAACTCGCGCCAGACGAGTGCAGCACCGACTGCGACGACGATGATCGGCACGATGATCTGCGCAGCGGTACCGCTGAACAACCACGACACACCGGCAGACAGCCCGAGCCCGATGATCGCGAAACCGTAGGCCTGCTTGCGTTCTGCAGGCGACGGCCGCGTCGTGTCTGGACCGCCAGGCGTGAAGATCCACAGCATGCCGTAGGCGACGATGCCTGCTCCGGCCATCGCTGCGAGAAAGACGAACGCGACCCGCACCTTGAGCACGTCGATACCGAGATGATCGGCAACACCGCCCGCGACACCGCCGACGATCCGTCCACCCGATCGCCGAAAGAGGCGGCCGGTGTCGGATTGCGTCAGCGCATAGTCGTATACGGGTGGTGGCACACTTCGATAGTGCCCCATAGGCGCCGCGTCGGCATCGGGGATTGCCCTGATCTATCAGGGATTTCTCGCCTGCACCGCGGCAAAGATCAGGGCAATCCCCGATGTGCGGAACCAGTGCCGATCGCCACGATAGTTCTCATGAGGAACACGACCTTCTCCGATCAGCTCCACGACATGTGGCGAACACGACCCACTCGATTACCGAACAGGGGTCCGGTGGCAGGCGTCGCAGCGGGCATCGGCTACCGCTACGGCGTCGACCCTGTGCTCATCCGCGTCGCCTTCGTTGTCTCCACGATCTTCGGCGGCGCCGGCATCGTGCTTTATCTCGCAGGCTGGTTGCTACTCAGCCAGTCGGGCGACGCCGCGTCGCCGGCCGAATCGCTGTTCGGCAAGGGCGCCAGTTCCGAGTCACGCACCAAATCGATCGTGCTCGTCGTCGGCCTCGCAATCGCCGTCTCCACAATGGGTCCGGTCGGGGTCGGGCTCGGCGGGTCCGGCTTGATCAGCACGCTGCTGATGCTCGGCGGGCTGTGGCTGCTGCATCAGCGCCAGCCGATCCCACCGCCGCTGCCGGACGGGGGCTACGGCTTCCCGTCCTCGGTCACCGGCTATCCGGGAACCGGCTTCCCGACCGGGGCTTTCTTTCCCGGCGCCGCACCGACCGACCTCTACAGTCCCTACACCCGACTGCCGGACAGCTACGTTCCCGATCCGCCGGTCGAGCAGTCACCCACACCTGCCGAACCGACAACGCAGGGACCGTCGTTGCGGAAGGACACACCGCCCGCCACCGGTGAGAACACGGCCACCGCCGCGTTCGAGCGCGCCGAATCCAGGTCGGCGACCGATGCCGATCAGACCAACGTCATTCCGATACCCGGCATGCCGCCGTCATGGGACCCGCTCGGCGTCGCACCGTTCGCCTGGGATCTCCCCGAGCCGACCAGTGCGTCTCCGGTTGCAGTGCAGGTCGAACGTCGGCGGTCCAGACTGACGTCACTCGTTCTCGGACTTGCCATCCTCGCTGCCGCAGGGGCAGGCGCGGCCGCGGTCGCCGACACGGAATGGCTGACCCCGGGTCGCATATCCGCGATAGCGCTCGCCGTCGTCGGCGTCGGCCTCGTCATCGGCGCATTTCTGCGGCGCGGCTACGGACTGCTGGTCATCACCGGACCGCTGATCGGGTTCACGGTACTGGCATCGATGATCGGACCGATCGACTTCGAGAACGCCACCTTTGGCGAAAGTAGATGGAGTCCAACAACTCTCACAGATCTGAAGCCGGAGTACTCGGTCGTTCTCGGCGCAGGAAAGCTCGATCTGCGCTCGTTGGATCTGACGAAGAACACCACTGTCGACATCAACGTCAAACTCGGTACCGTCGAGGTGATCCTGCCGGAAGACCTGAACGTCCAGAAGAACAGCACGATGTTCAGCGGTGAGGTGACGGGAATGCCGGACGGCTTGGACGGCGGCGCTGACGGCACCGATGGACCAGTGCTCACCCTCGATATCAACAGCCGTTTCGCAAGTGTGGAGGTGCATCGTGGCTGATCGGACCGGGACCGGAGACGGTACGAAGAAGCGGCCGTCGGCGCTGCTGCTGTTCGCCGGCCTGGCGGCGCTTGCAGTCAGCGCGTACGGGCTGATCGGCCCAGACACCTGGGAGAACGTCGCCGATGTTCAGTTCGGCTGGATCGTCGTCCTCATCGCGATAGTCGTCGGTCTCGTACTGGTCGTCGCACCGAGCAGGCGATAGGCGGCTACGCCGCTCGTGAGTCCTTTCGGAGGTCGGACCCTCCGAAAGGACTCACGAGGCGCGAAGCGCCCTACTCCCATTCGATCGTGCCCGGCGGCTTGCTGGTCACATCGAGCACGACCCGGTTCACCTCGGCAACCTCGTTGGTGATCCGGGTCGAAATGCGTTCCAGCACTTCGTAAGGCAAACGGGTCCAGTCAGCGGTCATCGCGTCTTCGCTGGACACCGGACGCAGCACGATCGGGTGACCGTAGGTCCGGCCGTCGCCCTGCACGCCGACACTGCGCACATCTGCGAGCAGCACAACCGGGCACTGCCAGATCTGCTTGTCGAGACCTGCCGAGGTCAGTTCTTCACGCGCGATCGCGTCGGCTTGCCGCAGCAGGTCGAGCCGGTGCTGATTGACTTCGCCGACGATGCGGATGGCAAGACCGGGACCGGGGAACGGCTGCCGACCGACGATCTCCTCGGGCAAGCCGAGCTCACGCCCGACCGCACGCACCTCGTCTTTGAACAGCAGTCGCAACGGTTCGACCAACTCGAACTCGAGGTCGTCGGGTAGCCCACCGACATTGTGGTGACTCTTGATGTTCGCGGTGCCCGCGCCGCCGCCGGATTCGACGACGTCCGGGTACAGCGTGCCCTGTACGAGGAAATCGACGCCGGCACCGTTCTCTGCGACCACCTGGGCGGCGGCACCCTCGAAGCTACGAATGAACTCGCGGCCGATGATCTTGCGCTTCTCCTCGGGGTCCGACACACCTTCCAATTCGCGGAGAAAGACCTCGACAGCATCGGCGGTGACGAGTTTGGCGCCGGTCGCGGAGACGAAATCCTGCTGAACCTGCTCGCGCTCCCCCGCTCGCAGGAGTCCGTGGTCGACGAAGACGCAGGTCAGGCGATCCCCGATCGCTCGCTGCACCAGCGCCGCGGCGACTGCGCTGTCGACCCCACCCGACAGACCACAGATTGCGTGCCCGTCGCCGATCTGGTCGCGCACCTTCCCGATCAGTGACTCGGCGATATTCGCGGCGGTCCACGTTGGACCGATACCTGCGATGTCGTGCAGGAATCGGCTCAGCACCTGCTGCCCGTGGGGAGAGTGCAGCACCTCCGGGTGGTACTGGACGCCGGCAAGTTTGCGTTCGCGGTTTTCGAATGCGGCGACCGGCGCACCGGCACTCGTACCCGTCACCTCGAACCCGGCAGGTGCATCGGTGACGGCATCGCCGTGACTCATCCAGACCGGCTGCAGCGTCGGCAGACCGCCGTGCAAGATGCCGCCGTCGACGCTGAGTTCGGTACGCCCGTATTCGCGGGTTCCGGTGTGCGCGACCGTACCGCCGAGTGCCTGCGCCATCGCCTGGAAGCCGTAGCAGATACCGAAAACCGGCACGTCGAGATCGAACAGACGTGGGTCGAGCTGCGGTGCACCCTCGGCGTACACGCTCGACGGACCGCCGGAAAGGACTACCGCCGCAGGATTCTTCGCGGCAATCTCGTCGACGGTCGTAGTGTGCGGAACGACCTCCGAGTAGACATTCGCCTCCCTGACCCTGCGCGCGATCAGCTGCGCGTACTGCGCACCGAAGTCGACGACGAGAACCGGCCTGGTCTGATTCGTATCTGACACCGATTCAGTCTAGTTGGCAGGGTAGCCACGCCAGTTCTCCCCTACGCGCTACGCCCGCGCAGTGTTGCGTCGTCCAACTCGGCCAAGGTCCGGCGCAGGGTTGCGAGTTCGTCGACCCCGACCTTGCCGACGAAGCGCATCAACGCGGTCGAGCGGCCGTTGGGTTCGGGTGCTTCGTGCAGTGCGTCGACCATCATGTTCGCGACCAGCTCCGATTGCGCCTGGGTCGGCGAGAATCTGTGCGCGCGACTGTCGCGGTGTTGGGTGAGCAGATCCTTGCGTGCAAGACGATTCATCACGGTCATCACCGTCGTGTAGGCGAGGCTTCGGTGCAGCGAGATCGCCTCGTGCACTTGGCGGACCGTGGTCGGGGTGTTGACCGACCACAGGTAGTCCATGACGAGCTTTTCCAGATCGCCGAGCTGCTTCTTTCTGGTGAACCGCCGCTCCGGACGCCGCTTGGCGCCGCCGAGCACGGTTATCGGCGTGGTCTCGCGTTTCGGCATGGCACCGAACGTAGCCGCCACGCCTCAGTTAGGCAAGGCTAACCTGCCTGCAGTTCCGAACTCGCCGCAGTATTCCTGATTTCGACGATGGGAAGCACCAACGCAGCAGGCGCATGTGCGGGCACCACCGGATTCACCGGGGCGACAGCCGCGATGCGTCGATACCCTTCACCCTGTCCGGGCCGCAGGTCCTGCTCACCCTTGTTGGGCCACAACGACGCTGCCCTTTCGGCCTGCGCGCTGATCGTGAGCGACGGGTTCACACCGAGGTTCGCCGACACCGACGCACCGTCGACGACGCTCATGGTCGGGTACCCGTAGACGCGATGGTACGGATCGATGACGCCGTGCTGAGCGTCCGAACCGATTGCACAACCACCGAGAAAGTGCGCCGTCAACGGCACATTGAAGACTTCACCCCACGAGCCGCCTGCAATACCGTCGATCTTCTCGGCGATGCGCCGGGTCGCGTCGTTGCCGACCGGAATCCACGTCGGGTTGGGTTCACCATGGCCTTGCTTGCTGGTGAACTTGCGACCGAAGACGCCCTTCTTCGTGTACGTCGTGATCGAGTTGTCGAGGTTCTGCATCACGAGCGCAATGATCGTGCGCTCGCTCCAGTTCTTCACCGACAACATCCGAACCGTCAGCAACGGATGGGTGATCATGAAGATGAGCAGCTTGAGCCAACGCGGAATTCGCCCGCCGCCGTCGGTCATCAACGTCTGCAACATGCCCATCGAATTCGAGCCCTTGCCGTAGCGCACTGGTTCGATATGGGTGTCGGCCGTCGGATGGAACGACGACGTGATGGCAACGCCCTCGGTCAGATTCAGGTTCGGGTCGACCTTCAGCTTCGCTGCGCCGAGGATCGCTTCGGAGTTGGTGCGAGTGAGAACCCCAAGCTGATCCGACAGTTCGGGCAGCACACCCTTGTCCTTCATGTCGAACAGCAGCCGCTGCGTTCCCCAGGTGCCTGCGGCAAGCACGACACGGTCGGCCGTGTAGGTGTGCGGCTTCTTGCGAACCCAGGCACCGGTGCGCTCCGTCGACACGTCCCACGAACCGTCGGGCAACGGCTTGACCTCGGTGACAGTTGTCATCGGAATGATTTCGGCGCCCGCTCGCTCGGCGAGAGCAAGGTAATTCTTCAGCAGAGTGTTCTTCGCACCGTGCCTGCAGCCGGTCATGCACTCGCCGCACTCGATGCAGCCCGTGCGGTCGGGGCCGACGCCACCGAAGTACGGATCGGACACCGTCTTGCCGGGCTCCCCCATGAACACGCCGACCGGGGTGTGTACGAACGTATCCCCCACGCCCATGTCTTCGGCAACGGACTTGATGATTTCGTCGGCGGGCGTCATGTGCGGGAACTGCACCACACCGAGCATCTTGCGGGCCTGCTCGTAGTGCGGGCTCAGCTCGTCGTGCCAATCGGTGATGTGCGCCCACTGCTTGTCGGCGAAGAACGGTTGCGGTGGTTTGTAGAGGGTGTTCGCGTAGTTCAACGAACCACCACCGACCCCAGCACCGGCGAGGACAAGACAGTCGCGCAGTAGATGCACTCGCTGAATGCCGTAGCAGCCGAGCTTGGGCGCCCACAGGAACTGGCGAAGGTGCCAACTGTTCTTGGCGAAGTCCTTGTCGGCGTAGCGTTGGCCGGCCTCCAAAATGCCTACGCGGTAACCCTTTTCGACCAGACGCAACGCTGTGACGCTGCCGCCGAAACCGGACCCGACGATCAACACGTCGAAATCTTTCGTGCTCTTGCCGGCCATGTGCATACCTCCTCGACGATGAGTGCTTCCAGTATGGCGCGCTTACCGGTGAGTAGGGTCACAAAGGGTGACCTAAACGGTGCCGATTCGTTCGCTGACATGCCCACTCCACACGACTCGGCACACGGATGTCCGATGATCAGGTGTCCATCGATCAGAACGGGAGTTGCGGCAAAACCAACCGGCATACCGGTTCGACGCTGTTCGCGGGGTCGAGAACATTGCGCAGCACCCGCAGCGCGTACGGATCGTAGGGGTAACCGAGGTGGGAGGAAAACGCGGCCGGACATAAGTCAGTGGTCCGGATGTTGCGCACGTTGGCGGCCGGCGGGAGTTCGCCGCCGTCCGGGACGATCCGAGTGACGGCGTTGTTCATCGCGACGTACTGGACCTCGGGGACGGTGGGGCCGACGCTGTCGTACAGCTTTGTCACCATCGGCCCACCCGGGTCATAGCCGCGAAGGGGCGGAATCAAGCCGTAGAGGGGCGCTAGTGTCCGGCCGGTCAGGGCTTCAGCCGCACCGATCAGGCCGAAGGCGTCGAACCCGTGGGGGGTGCCCGAATAGGCGACGAAGGTGTTTACGTCCTGATGGCCGCCGAGGAACTTCACGTAGTAGAGACCGATCGTGATTGCCTGGGAGAACGCCACGACATCTACCTGCCGAGCACCAGTGACTGCGCGCACCTGCGCAACCGCGCGCTGCATGGTATCGGCGTAGGCGAACGGATCACCCGACTGCCAGATGGGCAATGGCGCGTACTGCTGCGCGGTCTGCAGGGTGTAGACACATGCTCCGTCGGCTTGAAGCTGGTCCGCCATCATGGAGAACGTGCCGTACGCCGACTGCACCCAACCCGGAAACAACAGCACCGGTCGGGGACGCGCAACGGAAGGCCGGCGATTCGGGTCGTTGGTGCCCGCCGGCATCACGCCCGGGTGAAGATTCGCGTAGAGCTCGGCAGCGTAGAAGTTGGTCTGGACCGGCCCGGTGCCTGTGCTCATCACGATGGGCGGATGATCCGCCGGGCCACCAGAATCCGCCGCCGCTGCGCCACGCAACGCCCTGAGCGGGAGTGCACGATTCACCGTGCGACTCACCGACCGACGATCGAACATAAGGCCTCCTTGCCTCCGAGGCGCGACGATACCTGCGACGGCGAATCGGCCCGCACTCACGACCGCAGTTCGAGAGCGATGTGGACTGCATGTGCTGCTGCCCGACGGTCACCGCAATGCGGATCGGACAACAGACCGTCGGGTATAAATGGTGTGCTCCACCTCGTGCCAGAGACGAAAGTGACCGATCACCGAATGATCCGTCGAACAAGAATCGCCGTGCTCGCTGTCGCAGCCACGCTTGCGGCCGCGCCGGTGTATCCGGGGCTCGCGAGCGCAGCGCCAGGGTTCACGAAACAGACGCTGAACTTTGCCGTGTTCATCGGGCCTGACGACAACGTCGCGTGCAATATCGTCGGCGATCTCTATCTGCCCGACGGCGCCTCCGCAACCAGCAGGGTCCCCGCGGTGTTGACGACGAGCGGGTTCGCCAAGTCGAAGAACGATCTGGTCGATACCGCCGAACCGCTCGTCCGCGAAGGTTATGCCGTGCTGGCCTATTCGCCGCTCGGATTCGGCGGGTCCGGCTGCAAGGTCACCATGGACGACCCCGATTTCGACGGCAAGGCAGCCAGCCAGCTGGTGAGCTTTCTCGGCGGTGCACCGGGAATTGCGTTCCGCGACAATGCCTATCGCGAACCCTTTCCCGCGCTCGACGTCGTCGCACGCGACAGCACCGCCGTGGACGGCATCAAACACGCCAACGATCCGCGAGTCGGAATGATCGGCAGTTCCTACGGCGGCCAGGTGCAGTTCGCAGCGGCAGCGCTCGATCCACGGATCGACGCGATCGTCCCGATGATCACCTGGAACGATCAGTCCTACTCACTCGCACCGAACAACGCCGGACCCTCGACCGGAGTGTCGACCACGATCCCCGGCGCGATGAAGCTGACGTGGGCCGCTGGCCTCGGCGTTCTCGGCGCGATCAATCCCGGCCCTGCGGGCTACGCCGAGGAACCGAGCCGCGCGCTCGGCTGCCCGAACCTCCCGACCGAACTGTGCGCGATGATCTCGGCAGGAATTGCCGGCTACCCGTCTGCCACCGATATCGGCTATCTGCGCAACAACTCGGTGACGACCTACATCGACAAGATCCGCGCTCCGGTGCTTCTCGTGCAGGGCCAGAAGGACAGTCTGTTCGACTTGAACGAAGCGCGGGCCACCTACGACGCGCTGAAACGCCAGGGCACCGAGGTCAAGATGATCTGGCAGTCGTGGGGACACAGCGACACAGTCCCAGCTCCGGGGGAATACAGCGCCGTCGACCCGCGGAACAACTACGAGAATTCTCGGATTCTCGACTGGTTCGATCACCATCTGAAGGACAGCGCCGTATCGACGGGACCCGAGTTCGCCTACTTCCGCGGCTGGGTCAACTACGCCGGAAATGCTTATCCCGCATACGCTTCCGCGTCGGATCCCGACGTCGGCACACCGCAGTCGTTCCACCTCTCCGGCGCCGGTCTCACGACGCAGGCCGACGCGGCGGCACCTGGTCTGCAGACGTTCGCAACGGGTCCGGCCGGACTGCCGACCAGCAGTCGTCCTCCCGATCCACTGTCGAGAATCGCGCTGCCCGACATGTCGATACCCGGCACGTTCGCGCGCTGGACCGGGGCACCGCAGACCGAGCCGATGGACGTCGTCGGCGCACCGAAACTGGACATCGTGGTATCGACCGACAGACCTCCTAACGGATCGTTGGACGACTCTCTCGTCGTCTTCGCGAAGCTCTACGACATCGCGCCGAACGGTGTCGCCGACCTGATCGGCGATCTCGTCGCGCCTGCACGCATCGTCGATCCGAGCAAACCCATCGCCATCACGATGCCTGCGATAGTGCACCGCTTCGACACGGGCCATCGGCTTGCACTCGACATCGCAGGCGGCGACCTCAACTACCGCGGCGGGTTGGTCTCCTACCGGGTGTCCATTGCATCGGGTCCCGACCAGGTGCTGACGTTGCCGGTGGTGGCAGCAAGCTAGCCCGGTGACCTGGCGCACAGAAGTTGCCGCGCCGATTGTCCGGAGGTACATTCGCTGCGTTTGGCATGTCGGAGTAGACGAAAATTCGGAGGAAAGGAGGTGTGGCCACGATGAGTAGCCAGCCTCCGAGTACCTGCTGACGGCGCACCGGTTTCATCAGGCAGGTCGCGTCGTCCTCTCTCACACGTTCGATTCGTGTCTTTACGTGTGCCTATCCAGTCCTTCGACGAGTTTCGTGCGACCTTCATGAAAGCGGTGTTCGCAATGCGACCAATTCGCCAAATCCTTCCCAAATCAGTTGCCACCGAAGTAGATTCGCCAATTCTTCCGGATGTGAAAACAGTCGGTCTTGCGCCATGCGAGACCACGGACGACAGCGTTGTCAACTGCGCGGTTTACCGCGACGGCGTGAAGATGTCGTCCCAACCCACCCTCGCTGCGACGCTGGCGGCGATGCCAACCGAGCCGCAGCCAGGAACCATGGCTTGGATCGGGCTGCACCGGCCCTCCGAGGCGCACCTACGCGCCGCGGCCGAACAGTTCGGGCTGCACGAACTCGCGGTCGAAGATGCGATCCAAGCCCACCAGCGCCCGAAGCTCGAACGCTACGGGCACACCCTCTTCGTGGTGCTACGCGCGGCGCGCTACGTCGACGACACGGAAGAAGTCGAGTTCGGAGAACTGCATCTTTTCGTCGGTCCGGGGTTCGTCGTGACCGTCCGCCACGGGCCGAGCCCGGACCTATCGGCTGTTCGTCGCCGAATGGAAAGCGACCCTGCATTGCTGAGCCGGGGACCGGAGGCAGTGCTGTACGCCATTCTCGACACCGTCGTCGACGGCTACGCACCCGTGGTTGCCGGCCTGGAGAACGACATCGACGAAATCGAAACCGAAGTGTTTCGGGGTGACCCGGACGTCTCACGTCGAATCTATGAACTGTCCCGCGAGGTGATCGAGTTCCAGCGTGCAGCTCGTCCATTGCCGAAGATGCTCGACGCGCTGTCGGCAGGGTTCGCCAAGTACGGCACCGACCTGGAGTCGCAGCGATACCTACGTGATATCGGCGACCACGTTGCCGGCGTCGTCGAGCATGCAGACAGCTTCCGTCAACTGCTCGACCGCATCCTCACAGTCAATGCCACCCTGGTCGCCCAGGTCCAGAACGAGGAAATCCGGCACCTCACCCGCGCCAGCTACGACCAGAACGAGGAGATCAAGAAAGTCTCGGCGTGGGCCGCGATCTTGTTTGCCCCGACCCTGATCGGCACCGTCTATGGAATGAACTTCGACGATATGCCCGAACTGAACTGGGAGTGGGGTTACCCCATGGCGCTGCTGATGATGCTGGGAACCTGCCTTGGGTTGTGGGGCATTTTCCGCCGTGTCGGCTGGCTCTAGGCGGTACGAAGGTCGTTCGCGCAATTACGCGCGAACGGTCAGGCCGACCTTCTGGAACTCCTTGAGATCGGAGTAGCCGGTCTTCGCCAGCGCGCGACGCAGTCCGCCGACCAGGTTCAGCGATCCGAACGGATCGTTGGAGGGTCCGACCAGCACTGTCTCCAGGCTCGGCCGCTGGACCGAGGACGCGACGGGCAGCAACGCGCCACGCGGCATCGAGGGGTGGGCGGCGGCAGACGGCCAATACCAGCCCGCGCCAGGCGATTCCGCCGCAACAGCGAGCGGAACACCGAGCATCGCAGCATCCGCGCCACAGGCGATCGCTTTCGCGAGCTGACCCGACGTCGCGATGTCACCGTCGGCGATCACATGGACGTATCGACCACCGGTCTCGTCCAGGTAATCGCGACGAGCGGCAGCAGCATCGGCGATAGCGGTCGCCATCGGGACCCCGATACCGAGCACCTCGCCGGTTGTGGTCGCACCTTCGAACGAGCCGTAGCCGACGATCACACCTGCGGCACCGGTTCGCATCAGATGCAACGCCGTGCGGTGGTCGCTGACGCCGCCTGCAACAACCGGAACGTCGAGTTCGGCGATGAAGGTCTTGAGGTTGAGCGGCTCGTCGCCACCGGGTCCGACGTGCTCGGCAGAGATGATCGTGCCGTGCACGACGAGCAGATCGATACCGGCTTTGATCAGCGCGGGGGTCAGCGCACGGGCGTTCTGCGGGCTGACCCGAACCGCTGTCGTCACGCCTGCTTCACGAACCTGCGCGATGGCAGCCGCGAGCAGGTCGGGCTGCAAGGGCGCACTGTGCAGCTTCTGCAGCAGTGTGATCGACGCATCGACGTCGTCGTCGGACTCGGCGACGTGGATCAGCTCTTCCAGCTTGGCGTCGACATCCGCGTGCCGCGCCCACAGGCCTTCACCGTTGAGGATGCCGAGACCACCGAGCTTGCCGAGCGCAATGGCGCTCGCAGGCGACATCAACGCATCGGTCGGATGCGCAAGAATCGGGATTTCGAATCGGTAGGCGTCGAGCTGCCACGCCGTCGACGCCTGCTTGGACGACCGCGTCCGTCGCGACGGAACGATGTCTACGTCATCCAATTCGTAGGTACGACGGGCTGTTCTGCCCATGCCGATCTCGACGAGGTCGCGCACACGCGTCCCTTCCATGAGGAATATGGGGTGGAAATAGTTGAATTGAAGTTAGCGCTAGCGAGCTGAGTAATTGGGCGCTTCGACGGTCATCGTGATGTCGTGTGGATGACTTTCCTTCAGCCCTGCCGCTGTGATCTGCACGAACTGGGCATTCTGCAGGTCGGCGATGGTCGTCGAACCCGTGTAGCCCATGGCTGCGCGCAGGCCACCGGTCAGCTGATGGATGACCTGGGTGAGCGGTCCGCGGAAAGGAACCCGGCCTTCGATGCCTTCGGGGACGAGCTTGTCCTCGGCGAGTACGTCGTCCTGGAAATAACGATCCTTAGAGTACGACTTGGCCTGGCCGCCCTGGCCGCGTCCCTGCATCGCGCCGAGCGAGCCCATTCCGCGGTAGCTCTTGTACTGCTTGCCGCCGACCAGGATCAGCTCACCTGGCGACTCGGCGGTCCCGGCGAGCAAGGATCCCAGCATGGCCGTCGACGCACCTGCGGCGAGCGCCTTCGCGATGTCGCCGGAGAACTGCAGACCACCGTCCGCGATCACCGGAACGCCCGCGGGTTTGCACGCGGCGACCGCTTCGAGAATTGCCGTGATCTGCGGGGCGCCGACACCGGCAACGACACGCGTCGTGCAGATGGAACCCGGCCCGACGCCGACCTTCACCGCGTCGGCTCCAGCTTCGACGAGGGCTAGTGCACCCGCACGCGTTGCAACGTTGCCGCCGATGATCTGGACGCGATCGCCGACCTCGGCCTTGACCTTGCTGACCATTTCGAGGACCTGCACCTGATGGCCGTGTGCGGTGTCGACGACGATGACGTCGACCCCCGCGTCGACCAAGGTCATCGCACGCGACCAGGAATCTTCCCCGACACCGACCGCGGCACCGACGAGTAGACGCCCGTCCCGGTCTTTCGTCGCGTACGGATGCTGCTCTGTCTTGACGAAATCCTTCACGGTGATGAGTCCGGTCAGATGGCCTTTGCCGTCGACGATCGGAAGCTTCTCGATCTTGTGTCGACGCAGCAGGCCGAGCGCGGCTTCCGCGGTGACACCCTCACGCGCGGTGATCAGCGGTGCCTTGGTCATGACCTCGGCGACCTGGCGACTCTGGTCGACTTCGAATCGCATGTCGCGATTGGTGATAATCCCCACAAGGCTGCCCGTCTCGTCCGTGACCGGCAGTCCCGAGATACGAAAGCGGGCGCACAGCGCGTCGACTTCGGCGAGTGTGTCGTTCGGCTTGCAGGTGACCGGATCGGTGACCATGCCGGCTTCGGACCGCTTGACGGTCTCGGCCTGCGACGCCTGATCGCGAACCGAAAGGTTGCGATGCAGAACACCCATGCCACCGGCTCGCGCCATGGCGATCGCCATTCGCGCCTCGGTGACAGTGTCCATCGCCGAGCTCACGAGCGGAACTCGCAGCGTGATTTCCCTGGTCAGCTGGCTGGACGTATCGACCGCGCTCGGAATGAGATCCGATGCTGCCGGCAGCAGGAGCACGTCGTCGAAGGTCAGGCCGAGCATCGCGATCTTGTTCGGATCGTCGCCACCCGTGCGAACCTGCGCTCCACCTACCGGACTTGTCATTCGAATCTGGCCCTCCTGGGCTGGGTAGTGCGACGGCACAGCGCGTGCTTCGGACCGTTTCGGCTCGAGGTTCGAGCGCATCGACTGTGCGGGGTTTGGGGTTCAAGGTCTGGGTGTAGAAGATTATTCCCCAGGTTGTTCTGCCATGGTATCGGCTCTACGGATGCGACGCGTCCACCCGACGGCTGGCGCAGACCCGCAGGTTCTGCGTACCGTTGTGTTGTGCGAGACCAACTGCCTCCAGGCCTGCCGCCGGACCCGTTCGCGGGTGACCCTGCTGATCCCTCGGCTGCACTCGACGAAATCGAGCCCGGCCAACCGCTCGATCCCGCCGAGCGCCTCGCTGTCGAGGAGGACCTAGCCGACCTCGCTGTGTACGAGGCGCTGCTCGGCCACCGCGGTATCCGCGGCCTCGTCGTGTGCTGCGAGGACTGTAAACAGGATCACTATCACGACTGGGACATGTTGCGAGCCAACCTGCTCCAGCTGCTGGTCGACGGCACTGTGCGGCCACACGAACCCGCCTACGACCCCATGCCGGAGTCCTACGTCACCTGGGACTACTGCCGCGGCTACGCGGACGCATCCATGAACGAGGCGCTGCACGGCGATGGCGGCTTCGATACCTGACGCACCCAACCACATACGCACAACGCAAAGGCCCGGCGAGATTCTCGCCGGGCCTTCGTCTTGTTACGAGCACTGTTCCAGTACGCGAGCTATCGCGGTTCGGTCGCCGTTGTCGTCTCGACGGGCTGTTGCGTAGCGGGCGGTTCGACAACGGGCGGCTGCGTCACCGGCGGCTCAATGACCGGCGGTTCCGTCACCGGCGGTTCCGTAACAGGGGGCTCCGTCACCGGCGGCTCGGTGACCGGCGGTTCGGTAACCGGAGGCTCGGTGACCGGATCGGTAGTCGTATCCAGGATCGTCGGATCGGTCGTCGTCGGCGCACTAGTGTCGGGGCTCACCTGCGGGTCCGGGATCAGGACCTGCGACGTCGGGTCAGGGCTCGACGGCGTATCGGTGGTGGGAGCACTCGAAGTCGTCGACGGCGGAGTCACCGGGAGCAATTTCTCGACCTCTTTGGTCAGTTTTTCCCACATCGCGATGAGATCGTCGCGCTTGGCCGAATCGTCGACGTCGTCGGCTCGATCCACTGCACGATCCAACCGAGCCTTGGCCTCCTGCGGATTGCCTTCGGCGATGTAACGCTGCGCCTCTTGCAGGTCGGACGTCGTATCGATGTTGGCGACGGTCGAATCGGCCTGATCGCTGAATACAACTTCCTTGACTTTCCACAGTGGATCGCCGGGCTCCGCGTTGTAGGACATGGCCGTCATACCGCCGACTACCAGGGCAATCGCCGCTGCGGCACCGATGATCGGGCGGACCAACCTGAGCCGGCCGCTGGCGTTGACCCGCGCGTTGCGAGCACCGATCTCCTGATTGACAGCTGCGAAAACTTCGTCGAGATCGGGGGCCGCGGGAAGTGGGGGGCTGGTGATCTCGGCTCGCCAACTCGCGAGCAACGTGGCAATCTCGTATTCGTCCGGGCTGTCCGTGGCAACGGGCCCGTCACTGGCAATTGCGTCGATCAGTTCGTCGTCGCGCCGGACCGCTGCGATGTCGATAGGCCCGGTGTCTGCGACGGAACCGTCGCCGGGATTGCCGTGCTGCGAACCCGCGCCGAAGCGGCCGCGCCTGCTATCCCTAGCCATACATCTCACCTGCCTTTGCCACTTGAGTCTTCAGTTTTGCTATCGCTCGGTGCTGAGCGACACGCACAGCCCCTGCCGTACTGCCCACGGCGGCGGCCGTTTCTTCTGCCGAAAGTCCTACAACGAGCCGGAGAATCAGGATCTCTCTGTGCTTGTCCGGAAGTGTTGCCAGCAGAGTGTTCATCTGCCGACTAGCTTCGGAATCGAGAGCCTGCTGCTCCGGGCCTTGGTCGGTGGAAATTACATCCGGTACCTCGGCCATCGGGTCCGCTTTGTTACGCGAAGCGTTCCGGTGTGCGTCGGCGACCTTGTGCGACGCAATTCCGTATACGAACGCCATGAAGGGCCTGCCCTGGTCTTGATACCTCGGCAAAGCTGTCATCACGGCGAGGCATACCTCCTGCGCCACGTCATCTGCAGAGAGCT
The DNA here is from genome assembly GCF_016482825.1 of Antrihabitans stalagmiti. Lineage (GTDB taxonomy): Bacteria > Actinomycetota > Actinomycetes > Mycobacteriales > Mycobacteriaceae > Antrihabitans > Antrihabitans stalagmiti. The sequence goes on from NZ_JAEMNV010000002.1 coordinate 472,693, forward strand.
GTCCGCGCTCCGCAGATCCGACTCTCGCTCTGCAGTAGCGCACAACGAGGGGTCGAACAATCTCTAGGACCTGAGCTAGAGCTGATCTGTCGCCCTGCCCTGCGGCAGCTACGGCGGAGTCCAACTCCTCACCCGTATTAGTCATCGTCAGAGATTTTCCCGGCGTTACAGTGGCACTTTTCGGAGGGCACATTTCCCGACCGGTCGTGCTTCCGCTGAAAGGCAGAACACTATTAACAATAGCTACCGGAAGGTCGGCCGCTGCCAACAACACTGCCGGTAGAAGTCAGGTCTTGCGAAACCTTCCACCCCGCAGTTCTATTGTCTGCGCAGTTTCGATTACCAAAACAGCGGCCGCGGTGTCGTCTGCGATTGCAGAGCGCAGCATCGCTGCCGCCCACAGCAGAGGCAGTAGTCCGTTGTCGCGGCAGTCCGACACCACCGCAGCGGAAAGTGCCTGCGCGGCCGTTAGGTCGTCGTCGCAACACAGCGCCGCCGCAAGGATCAAGCGGGACTTCACGACGTGGCGTACCGACGCACTCACCTGTGCCGCCGCGAAGGCAAGGTCGGCAGCTGTGCGCGCGGTAGATGCGTCACCTGCAGCGAGTGCCAGCTCGGCGCGCACCCAGTTCAAGCGGATGTGCTGGCGCCACAGTGCTTGCGGAGCGGCCACCCCGGTCGCTTCGGTCGCGCCGGTCGCTGCGGTGAGCAACGTCTCGCAACGCCGAAGCAACGAATGACCGAGCGCAAGCCTGCCTACTCCGAGCGCGTCTGCTGCTAGGCCGGTCAACGCATCGCATCGGGCGGCGACCGCGTCGATCGAGGTCCCGTCGCCTGCAGCGGCGAGCGCGGCACCGTCGAATGCGGCAGCACGCGCATGCCAACCGAGTTGACGTAGCAGCGAGGCCTCCGTACTCGCCGCGAACGATCGGAGTGCGCTGTTCGGCCGCTCCGACCGGCCGAGCAGATCCAGCTCGGCGCGTGCGCGGGCGAAGTGCCCCTGCCCGCCGAGAACGACCGCCCTGTGCCACCTGTCGCGACCGCTGCGAGCCGGACGTAGATGTGCCAGGCCCGGATTCGCGCCGAACGCAGCGTCGCGCAACGGGTCGAAAATGGCACCGTCTGCGGCGCTGTCGGCTGGCACCGAACCACCCTAGAGGCAGACGACGAAACGCCGCGGCAGCTACTGCCGCGACGCTTCGCCTCACCTGTATTCGCTGGCCGGAATTGCCGACTAGACGGGGCAGTGGACCGTGTAGGTCCACACTGTTCCGCTCGGTCCGGTTACCCGCACCGCTACCGACGAGGCGCTGCCTGCCGGAACATCGACTCTGATCGAGCCGTACTGCGTGCCCTTCTGTCCGCCGACGTATCCCGTGTTGGCGATCGGCACACCCTGGTAGAGCACAACTATTTCGTCCGGAATGTCTTCGGTATCCCAGGACAGGTCGAATGACGTCGGCCCGGTTCGTCCGATCGTGTGCGTCGTCGTCGTGACGCCCTCTTCGCCCGATTTGGTGGACTGGTTGCACGACTGCGTCGCTCCTGGACCACTGCTGCTGCCGCCGGAAAGGATGCCGCTTCCGGTACCGAGGACGCTGCTGCCGCCGTCGAGGAGTCTGCCGAAGCAGCTTCCGACGTCCTGCACGCAACCGTTGATTATGCTGCTGCCGCCATCGATCACAGCGCTGCCGGTGTCGCCGATCGGAGCCGCGTCTCCTACCGGTTCCGCCGCCGCAACGGCGGGCGAAAAGAGTGCGGCCGTCGCCAGTATTGCGGCAACTGCAGCCATTCTTCGTATTCCGGTTTCAGTTTTACGATTTGTACTCAACGCAATTCCCCCTCGGTTACTTCGTGGTCGCTATTTCCCATGAAATCGATCTTTCACCCGAACGGTTCACCCAGCTATCCACCATTCGCACGACAGGTGAGCAATGGGCTGCGAACGAATTACGAAGCGCGTGCAGGGGGTCGCGCCGACGGTTCGGCCCCACCGGGAGGTTCCCCGCCCAGGTTGCGCACCGGCCGACGCGACTCGGTCCGGTCCGCCTGGTTGCAGATCGCTCGGCGCAATATTTCCAATCATCGAGAATTGTTTCGTTCTCGTTAAACTCGACCCCGACCGTTTGTTGCAGAAACTCGCCGTGGCACGGAAGTGCAACCGAATTGTCGGTTTCGCGCGAGCGAGCAACGGCGCGGAGCGCGCACAACACGCTTGCCGACGTAGCCAGGAAGTTGCCGTCGGCAGCTCGGCTCGCAACGCCGTTCATGCCTTCGCAAAACGCCCTGAGCTGGGCCTATACGGGAACTGACGCATCGGCTACGGCCGTCGAGATAGGCCGCAGCAGCAGGCGGTCGGCAGCGCGGAGAGGCTTTCGGCAACCACGGAAGTGCGCCGATGTAAACCGTTTTCAGGTTAATTCTCGACTATCGGTATATGGAAATTCCCACCACGCAGAACTATTGACGTAATTTCGCGCCTGGCCCTAACGTTTGCGGAACGTCACCGGATTCCACCACGACGATGTGGATCAGGTCGGTGACGCATCGAATGGTCTCGGGTCGAACCCGAGTCTCGCCGAACGCTCGACGACTCCGACGAGCTCACACAAGGAGTTCACGTGCCACAGCCGACGCACCTACCCGGCCCGAACGCAGACATCTGGGATTGGCAGATGCGCGGACTCTGCCGCGGAGTCGATTCATCGGTATTTTTCCATCCGGACGGCGAACGTGGCCGCGCTCGGTCGCAGCGTGAAATGCGTGCCAAAGAGATCTGCAAGCAGTGCCCGGTTCTCGCACAGTGCCGTAGTCACGCGCTCAACGTCGCCGAGCCGTACGGAATCTGGGGCGGAATGTCGGAGACCGAGCGCGAGCTGCATGCCCGCCGGGTCCGGCGCCGGATGGCCGGCTGACGCCTGTCGCGTCAACCTTTTTTCTATCCGGAACCGATCGAACGGCGATTGCTGTAAACGCACTGCCGCCAGGGCGCTAACGTAGACCTCAATGATGTCGATCGGATCACTGTGAGCCAGCGCCCAGGTCAGCGCGTGGAATCGAACTCCGGCGCCGCGTGCGCAACGGACCTCGGAAAGGTTGTCTCGGCGCGTGAAGCCGAAGCAGCCGCCCTCGGTACTCTGCTGGTGCGGACCGCAGCGAAAGACCAAGCTGCGTTCGCCGAGCTCTACGACCGGACGAGCGCACGCATCTACGGGATGACTCTGCGCGTTCTGCGGGACTCGGGCTTTTCCGAGGAGACGACGCAGGAGGTCTACCTGCAGGTCTGGCGAACGGCAAGCAGCTTCGATCCAGCAAAGGGTTCCGCACTGTCGTGGTTGATGACGCTCGCGCACCGACGCGCGGTCGATCGAGTCAGATCGGAGCAGTCGAGTACGGACCGCGAGCTCGTCTACGAGACCCGCAACCAGTCCGACGAGTTCGATCAGGTGACCGAAGCGGTGCTAGATCGCATCGAGCAGCAGGCCGTCCTGCAGTGCCTCGACACGCTCACGACAATGCAGCGTGAATCTGTCGCGCTTGCGTATTACGGTGGACGTACGTATCGCGAGGTGGCTGCTCACCTCGGGGTAGCCGTGCCAACAATCAAATCTCGAATCCGCGACGGGTTGATTCGACTCAGAGGATGTCTGGGGGTCGGATGATGGACGACAGGTTCATCGACCTTGCGCACGCCTATGCGCTCGACAGCCTCGACACCGAAGAACACGCCGCTGTCGCAGAACTGCTGAGCGGCCCGGCATCGGACCTACGCTCGGAGTTCGAGGCAACTGTCAGGCAAACCCGCGAGACGCTGGCATCGATCAGCTCGACAACGGCAACCGCGCCCCCGGCAGAGCTACGTTCGCGATTGCTCGACCTCGTCGCGGCCGATGCCGTCACTTCAGCGCCGCCCCAGCCGCCCCGGCCGTCCGAGCCATCCCAACCATCCGAGTCGACCCCGCAGACCGACTCCGACACCAATGTCGTTGCGATGCCGCTCGCTCGGCACCGGCGCACTGATACATCGCGCTGGCGCACTATCGCCGTTGCTGCCGCCGCAGCTGTCGCCCTGCTCGTCGGTGGTGCGGTGGCCGGTTACACGTTGCGCGGATCGGATCAGACCCCGTCGACGACCGAGGACGTGCTCGCTGCATCGGACGCCTACTCGGCGAGCGTCGCGTTGACCGTCGGTGGTACCGCAACCGTCGTCTACTCGAAGGAGAACAACGCGGCCGTCGTTCTGCTCGACGACCTGCAGAAGCCTGCACCCAACGCCGCCTATCAGATGTGGCTGGTCGAGGGAACGAACGCGAAGTCGGCCGGTGTCATTGCGCCCGAGGCGGTCGGAACGAGAACTCAGGTGGTCCGTGACATCGGTACCGCGACGACCCTTGCTTTCACGATCGAGCCGAGCGGCGGATCCGATCAGCCGACCTCGACGCCGTTTGCCGCGCTGCCGCTCGCCTGAGCTGTCCTACACCCCGAAGATCGCCAGGTGGAGCAGTCCGGCGAACGCCCCGAGCACCCCGCCGTGCAGAAAGAGTAGCCATTCGTCCTGCTTGATTGCCGACCGAAGTAGCTCGACGAAGTCGTCGGGTCCCATCGCGGACATCTGTTTGGCGATGAACGTCTTGATGTTGCCAGCCTGATGTATGCCGAATTCTTCGTCGGCGTACATCATCGGGACGAAAGCGCTGACCTCGCTCGCCATCGAATCCTTGAGCCGGTCGTAGCTGGACGACCCCATCGCGAATTTCACGGCGACCCTCGCAGGACCCATGGATTTATCGACAGCCGGCCGCAACGTGGTCTCCAACAGCGCTTTCGTGCGATCTGCATTGGCGCCGTGCAGTAGCTCGTGTCCGATGTTCTCCAGGGTCATCACCTTCTCGGCGACCATCGCCGCGTAGAGGACGGTGATCTCGGGTTGGCGTTTGAGCAGCAGCCCTTGGCGCCATGGGCAGTACCACTTCGGGAAAACGGGCTCGAAGATCATCGAGATACCGATGTAGTTGACGACCCAGCCGATGATGATTCCGCCGATGGGGAGTACGTACCATTCGCGCGCTACGAGCTCCAGAAATGCGACGGTCAAGAATCCCATTGGGAATCCGAAATAGAACCCGAAGTTGACCATGAAGCGGAGTTCGCGTTTTCCCATGATCATGAACAGGTCGTTCAGCAACTGCGGGTTCGCGGTGAAATGTTTGATGACCATCAGCTTCACGTCGAGCAATTGATCGATGTTGTCGCCGAACGCGTCCGTCATCTCTTCGACGATTTCCGGTAGCTGCTGTCGGACCCTCGCGTGGACGGCTTCCTTGACCTGCGAAGGCAGATTGCGCCACAGCTGCGGATTCTCGCGTTCGATCAACGTCTCCACGATCGCCCGAATCTCGCTCTGCGCGATGACGGTCATGTGTGCCGCGAGCTTCTCCGGTTCCATCTGCCGGTAGAAGTCGGATACGTTGCCGAGCTTCGACAGCCCCTTGTCCACGGCGAGACTTGCCATCTTGTCCGCCCGCGACGGAATGATGCCCTGCCAGCCGAGACGGCCGTCCTCCCGAAACAGTGGAAGGACCTGCACACGCTTCGGGAGGTAGCGGAACACCATCCGAAGTCCCGGAACCCGGATGCCGTGGAACTCGAGTGGCCGAAACAGCATCAGAACGCCGGTCCAGTTGGTGATGTAGCCGATGACGCCGGTGAACAGCGGGACCGTGATCAGTTCGAGCAATAGCGAGTTGTACTGGTGCAGCACGTCAGCCTCCCCTGGCCTTCTTTCAGCGTCAGGCTGATCGGTCGAAAGACAGCTGACAGCGTCGGCAACCGATGCCATAAGTTAGCACCCACTTTCAAGTTTTTCCTACACCTGGTAGTTTTTTCTTTCATGCGTGTAGGAATTGGCCGTGCACGAAGTCCACGTGCGGCACACCTCGGCCCCGAGCGGCGCCGACCTCAGGTACTCGACGCTGCGCGCGAGATCGCCGTCGAACACGGCATCGCCGAAGTGTCGATGGCCGCCATCGCCGACCGCCTAGGAGTCACCCGACCGGTCGTCTACGCCTGCTACGACGGCCGCAAGGCCCTGCTGACCGCACTCCTCGATCGCGAGGAACGGCTGTTGTTCGAAGGCATCGTCTCGGCGTTTCCCGACAAGCCCAACTTCGACGATCCCGAGCAACTGATCGTCCAAGGATTCGACGTGCTTCTCGGAACCGCTGCGGCACATAGCGATTCATGGAAGATCGTCTTTGCGACGGATACCGATCCAGCATTGGCCGATCGGATCGGGCGCGCCCGCGCGCTCGTCACCGACCAAGCAACCGGGCTCGTCCGATCAGCGCTGACCTCCGCTGGAACGAACGACGTCGAGCGGAAGGTCCCCGTGCTGGTCGAAATCTTCGTCGCGACCGGCGAGGCCGCGGTACGAGCCCTCATGAAATACGGCGACGACTGGACACCCAACGATCTTGCCAAGCTCGTCGGCCGCATGATCTTCAGCGCAGCGGGCTCGGCATGATCGCGAACCACCGCATCGACACTCGGGGAACAGCATGACAATCGCAGCTGCACGGTCGGCCATGGACCAACTCGGTCTCGAACTCGGCGGCCGGGTCCCCGACGGTCTGGCAGCGCTGACCGACGCCGAACTTCAGCAACTCTCCGAGCGAATCAGCCGCGCCAAGCGACGTGAACGTGCGGCCGTCAACCGAGCGAACAGGCGAGCGCTGACCACGTTGCCCTGGTCGTTGCGCGCGCCGTTTCGTGCGGTCGTAGGCCTCGTCCGATGAGCGAGCTACTGGCCAAACGAGCGGAGATCACCAAGCTTGCGCGCCTGCTCGGCTGCGACGAGTGGGACCTCGCCTACCTCGAGCGGACGGACGCGACAACTCTGCGCGAACTACGAGACAGCGCGACCGACGTATTGATCGTCGACCAGCACCCCTCGTTGCGCCGCCTGGCGCGACTGGGGAGATTGTTGCCCGTCGGTATGGCTGCACGGATTGCGGAACGCAGTTTCGATCCACTGATCTGCGCACGGCTGGTGCCGCATCTGGACAACCGGCATGCCGCCGCCCTGGCACGACATCTGTCCCCCCGATTCCTTGCCGCCATATCGGTCGAGCTCGATCCCCGACGCGAAGCAGGCATCATCGATCGATTGCCGCACGACGTCGTCGCCGCCGTCGCCGAGGCACTGGTAGCTCGCGGCGAGATCGTCGCGATGGGACGGTTCGTCGGCTGCCTCGACCTCGAGGCCGTCGTTGCGGCGCTGTCCGTCGTCGATGCGGCCAACCTGGCCCGAATCGCACTCGTCGTCGAAGACCGCAGTTCGATCGCCGAGGTAGCCCGCCGACTATCGGACGAAACACTGTCGGGCATTCTCGCGGCCGCACTCGACGAAGAGTTGTGGCCCGACATACTCGGTTTGATCGACGGTATGGACGATGCGCGCCTTCGCGACCTGGCCGAGTCGGCGGCCGTCGACGGTCTTCTGGAGCTAGCCTGCAGGTGACGTCGCGGAGATCACGCCGGGTTGAATCGCGAATAGTCGCCTAAGGTCCACCGCAGCCCGACGGCCGCGTCGATATCGACGACCTGCTCGACGTCGAAATCGATCATGCGCTGCGCTCCAGGTGTCGCTGCCGCACGTGCAGGATCCCAGTCGACGGCGGCTCGTCCTGAAATATGCAGCGCCCCACCGCTTTCCCAATCGAGGAAGAGAAGTCCGCAGCGCGGGTCGAGCTCGAGGTTCCCGAGCGTCATGTACATAAAATTGCCCGAATAGTCGGGCCACGACAACCGCTGTCCAGCGGTGGCGGTAACGAATCCAGGGTTTCCGCCGCGGTGCGAGACGTCTGCGCCTACGCCGTCCGCACGCGTCGCGATGAAGAACGTGTCCGCTTTGCGGATCTGCGCGCGGTGCGCGTCGGTGAGAACCCTGCTGTGCCGGACCTGTCGTCGACCCGACACCACCTCGGTCGACTCGCGAACCTGAATGTACTTCGGGCAGTTGCCGTATACCTGCTCGGTCCGCACGGTCAGACCCGATTCTTCGCGTACGGCGATGCCGTTCACGCGTATGCGCCGTCTGGTTTCGAGGTCGATCGCAACCATGCCGATGTCACGTTCGTCCTCGAACAGCCCAGCAAGCGGATCCGGCGCTTCGGGCAGACGATCGATCACCAAGGTCCGCTCCCCCGTCGCCCCGACGAATCCCGGTCGGCCGGCAAGCATGGTCGCCCACATCGAGCCATCGTTCGCCGCTGCACCCAACACGACGAACGACCGCTCCGAGAGAAAATCCGCGGCGGCAGGTGAGATGACAGGCGAGGTACGCGCCGAGCCCCAGTCTGCGATTCGAACCCCGACGCGCGCCTGCACGGTCTGCTCGCCGATGTGTTCCGACCTGCTCATCGGTGACCCCTGCTCTAACGCCGAATGCTCCAACTACCGTTAGAAACGGTAGCCAATGCTTCTAATGGTGTCAACCGTCCGATACCATTAGAAGTATGGATGTTGCAGGTGGGGCGCCCCTACTCGGCGAACCGCTCCCGATCGAACTGGCCAACACGGCCTACGCGGTGCGCGGGCAACCACGAGACGGTTTGCAAACGACCGCCCACCTCGCGGCGTGGCTGGGCGAGGTTGCATCGGGCGAGGTTGCATCGAGCGAGATGCGAACCACCCCGACCACGGCCGACCTTGCGACAGCACGCCGACTTCGCGACGCGATCCGAACCATCGCAGCGGCCATCGTTCGCGGCGACCAACCCGACGATGCGGCGGTCGCCATCCTCAACTTATGTGCGGTCAGCACGCGACAGTGGCGCGAGCTACAACTCCGACCCGACCTTCACGTCGTGCCTCGTACTGACGGAACACATTCTGCAGCAGTGCTTTCCCGGATCGCAACCGACGCAATCGAACTGTTCGGCGGGCCGTTGCGCACCGAGCTGCGGGCCTGCGCAGGCCCAGGCTGCGTGCTCTTCTTCCTCAAGGATCGACCGCGCCGCGAATGGTGTTCGCCTGGCTGCGGCAATCGCGCACGTGCTGCGCGGCACTACGCGAGGGCACGCGAATCCGGCCCGACGAGCTGAGCCAGGTCCGCCAACGACCCCCGGGCGTCCGACCTCGAAAGATCCACCGATCCGACCTCATCGGTGCTCCGAATAACTCAGGACAGCAATACTTTTCAGGAGGACTTTATGAGGCTCAGCACATCCCGGACCGCCGTGATCGTCGCAGCCGCGGCTGCGTTGCTGACGGTGTCGGCCTGTAGTTCCGACGACAGTTCGGCTACGTCGGAAACGACGAGCAGTGCTGCCGCCATGACGAGCGCAGCGACGACGAGTGGTGCGGCCGATCCCGCCGCCGATCTCGTCGGGCCCGGATGCGCCGCGTACGCGGAGAGCGTTCCGTCGGGCGCCGGCTCCGTGTCGGGGATGGCGCAGGATCCGGTCGCGACAGCAGCATCCAACAACCCGCTGCTCAAGACACTCGTCGCTGCCGTGTCCGGCCAGCTCAACCCCAAGGTCAACCTGGTCGACACCCTCAATGGCGGTGAGTTCACGGTCTTCGCGCCGGTCGACGACGCCTTCGCCAAAATCGATCCGGCAACCATCGAAACACTGAAGACCGACGATGCCTTGCTCACCAAGATCCTCACCTACCACGTTGTTCCCGGCCGCATCGCGCCGAGCGACATCGCAGGCGAACACACGACGGTCGAAGGCGGATCGGTGAACGTGACCGGCTCGGGCAACGACCTGAAGGTCAATGCGGCAGGTGTCATCTGCGGAGGCGTTTCGACCGCGAACGCAACTGTCTACCTTGTCGATTCGGTCCTGATGCCGCAGTAGTCTCCGCCCGTCCAGTGTGATCGTCAGTGGGCCCGAGGAGCCCAGCAGGAAGGCAAACAAGGTTGTTTCTCGAAGAAGGTGGCCGGTCGTTCGCGACCGCCCCTGGACAGCAACGCCGACGAGGTGCGCATTCGCGCGGCTCGAGTGATTCGGGTTGCCCGACGGACAGCGGAATCGTCCGGTCGGCGAGAGATGCCGAAGCTGCCGACCTGACTGGGCTGCTCGCTCGCACAGCGGAGGGTGACACCGCAGCGTTCGCAGAGTTGTACGACAAAACGAGTTCCCGGGTGTACGGCATGGTTCTCCGAGTCATCCGGGACTCGGGTTTCGCCGAAGAAACTACGCAGGAAGTTTTCCTTCAGGTGTGGCGGACCGCGGACAAGTTCGACCCGACGAAGGGATCGGCAGTGTCATGGCTGATGGTGCTTGCCCAACGTCGGGCAATAGATCGAGTTCGAACCGAGCAGTCGAACAGCGATCGTGAAGTTACCTACGAAGTCAACAACCACCGCGACGAGTTCGACCAGGTGACAGAAGAAGTCTGGCGGCGCATCGAACAGCAGGCAGTGCTCGATTGCCTGGACCGACTGACCGACGCTCAACGTGAAGCCGTAGCGCTCGCTTACTACGGCGGCCTTTCTTACCGCGAAACAGCCGTTTCGCTAGGCGTGGCACTGCCCACAGTGAAATCCCGCATACGGGATGGATTGATAAGACTCAGAGCATGTTTGGGAGTGATCTGAATGAACGAGGAAAACCTCGATCTAGCGAACGCCGTCGCTCTCGGCATTCTCGACGACGACGAGCGCGAAGCACTTGCACGTATCCACGCCGAGCCCGACAGTCGGTTCGAGTTCACCAGTGCGGTGCGGCAGGCACGCGAGATGTTCGCGTTGGTCGCGTTCGTCACGCTGGCAACGCCACCGCCCGCTCTGCGGGACCGGATCATGGCGAAGATTGCCGAGGAGCCACGCGGCCAGGTGCCGCTCGCAGCGCCCATAGATCTTGCGTCACGTCGCACAGGCACGCTGCGGTGGCGATACGCCGTCGGAGCCGCGGCCGCTGCCGTCGCCCTGGTTGTCGGCGGAGCCGCCATCGGAACTCAGCTACGCGGTACCGAGCCGCCGTCGACGACGGAATCGGTACTGGCGGCGAGCGATGCACGGTCGGCGAACGTGGCACTGCCTGTCGGTGGAGCCGCGACGGTGGTCTATTCGCGCGACGAGAACGCGGCGATCGTGCTGCTGAACAATGTCGGACCTCCCGCGCCCGAATCGGTATATCAGCTGTGGCTGCTGACGGATGGGAATGCGACGTCGGCGGGGATCGTCGATCCGGACCGCGCGACCGATTCGATCACCGCAGTCGTCCCGGACGTCGGGTCGGCGTCGACCTTGGCATTCACGGTCGAGCCGGCAGGCGGATCCGCACAGCCGACGACTCCGCCGTTCGCGAAGATCGCACTCGCCTGACCGCCGTTTCGACACAGATCGAGCCGCAACCCCCGAACTGAAGGGGTTGCGGCTCGATGTGTGTCCAGCGCGAGCTCAGTGACCGTGGCTGTGGCCGTGGCCCGCGTCTTCTTCGTGATCTTCCGGCTTCTCGACGATCGCACTCTCTGTCGTGAGAATCATGCGTGCGACGGAAGCCGCGTTGACGACGGCGGATCGGGTGACCCGAACCGGGTCGACAACGCCGTCTGCCAGCAGATCGCCGTAGGTGAGCGTCGCGGCGTTGAAGCCGAAGCTGCCCGACCCCTCTGCGACCTTGCTGATCACGACGGAGCCTTCGGCGCCGGCGTTGGTCGCGATCCAGAACAGCGGAGCCGAGAGTGCCTTGCGCACGACGGCGACACCGAGCGCTTCGTCGCCCGACAACGAATCCTGCAGCGTGGCAAGCTCTTTGGCCGCATGAATCAGTGCCGAACCGCCGCCGGGGACGATGCCTTCAGCGACAGCGGCCTTGGCCGCGCTGACAGCGTCTTCGACGCGGTACTTGCGCTCCTTGAGTGCGGTCTCGGTGGCTGCGCCGACCTTGATGACCGCGACACCGCCCGCGAGCTTCGCAAGACGCTCTTCGAGCTTCTCCCGGTCCCACTCGGAGTCGGTGTTCTCGATCTCGCGACGCAACTGACCGACGCGGGACTCGATCGCCTCGGCTGATCCGCCACCGTCGACGAGGACGGTGTCGTCCTTGCTGACGACGACACGCCGTGCCGACCCGAGGAGGTCGAGATCGGCTTCACGAAGCGCGATGCCGACGTCCGAGGTGATGACCGTGCCGCCGGTGACGACTGCGAGATCGTCGAGGAACGCCTTGCGGCGATCACCGAAGAACGGTGCCTTCACGGCGACGGCCTTGATGGTCTTGCGGATCGCGTTGACGACGAGGGTCGACAGCGCTTCGCCTTCGATGTCCTCGGCGATGATGAGGACCGACTTGCCGCTGGCCGCGATCTTCTCCAGCAAAGGCAGGAAATCGGGCAGCGAGCTGATCTTCTCGCGGTGCAGCAGCACGAGAGCATCTTCGAGCACAGCCTGCTGGGTGTCGACGTCGGTGACGAAGTACGGCGACAGGAATCCCTTGTCGAACTGCACGCCCTCGGTGACGACGAGCTCGGTGGACACCGTGCTCGACTCCTCGATGGTGACTACGCCGTCCTTGCCGACCGTTGTCAGAGCCTTGCCGACCATGGCGCCGATTTCCTCGTCGCGCGAGGAGACGGTCGCTACCTGGGCAATGGCAAGCTCGCCGTCGACCGGAGTTGCCGCGGCAAGGAGTGCCTCGGAGACCTGATCGGCAGCCTTGGCGATGCCCGATCCGACTGCAATCGGGTTCGCGCCGGCTGCGATGTTCTTCAGACCTGCGCGAACGAGGGCCTGCGCAAGCACGGTCGCGGTCGTCGTGCCGTCGCCGGCAACGTCGTTGGTCTTCGTCGCGACGCTCTTGACGAGCTGCGCACCAAGATTTTCGAATGGATCGGAGAGGTCGATCTCGCGGGCGATGGTGACGCCGTCGTTGGTGACCGTCGGTCCGCCGAACGACTTCGCGAGGACGACGTGGCGACCGCGCGGCCCGAGGGTCACTTTGACGGCGTCGGCGAGCTGGTCGACACCCCGTTCGAGAGCACGCCGAGCGTTCTCGTCGAACTCGATGATTTTGGACATTGTGCTTCGTTACTCCTGTTTTCGATCAGGCGTTGTTCGATCAGGCATTGTGAACGCACACCGCCCCGGTTCCGAAGTTCGGCGCCGGGGCGGATGCGAGCTTGTTCTGGGTAAGAACGCTGCTTACTTGGTAACGACTGCCAGCACGTCACGCGCCGAAAGAATCAAGTATTCGGCACCGCCGTACTTGATCTCGGTGCCGCCGTACTTGCTGTAGATGACGGTGTCGCCTTCTTTGACGTCGACCGGGATTCGGTCGCCCTTCTCGGAGACGCGGCCTTCGCCTACAGCGATGACCGTGCCCTCCTGGGGCTTCTCCTTGGCCGTGTCGGGGATGACCAGGCCGGAGGCAGTCGTCGTCTCGGCCTCGTTGGCCTGGACGAGGATCTTGTCCTCGAGCGGCTTGATGTTCACGCTCGCCACGATGAACCCTCCACTTTCAGTGGGTATACGGCCCGAAGCTGTTCCTCGGACCTTCGGAATTTCTGACGTTGATGACCCTTCGCGTGATCCCGTCGTCGCGGGTGCCGGGACCAAGCTCAGCGTCACCTAGCACTCTATACATGCGAGTGCCAGCGCTCAAGGGTGGACTCTGCTTATTCGTCCGTCAGCGGAATCAAACGCGCCGAAACGCCCGCATCGATTTCCTTTGTGATCTTCATTTCTGTAACGTTCAGATAACGGGTGCGGAGGGTAACGTTCCAAGAGCTTTGTTTGCGGCGCGTTTGCGCCGAACCATGACCAACCTTCGCGGGAGGTGAGAAATGCGAACGTCGCTGGGAGTTTCAGCCGGCAGCGAAGTGGTCTGCTCTGCCTTGCTCACCACCACGCCGAACGGCGCACAGACCATCGAATACCGCGTCATCTCCGCCGACGACCAGGCCAATACCGACCTGGGCGATCTCGTCGCGTCCTCTATCGAACTGATGACGACGCAGGTCCTGCAGGACAAGGTCGCACCACGCGGCATCGCCGTCGCCTACCGGTCACGCGAACAAACGCACGCGATCAGGTCAGCGGTCGGTACCCGCCGACGCGATCTCCAACTCGTTCCCGAATCGGCCGCAGCGTTGACCTACCTGCGCAGCACCGGCGAGGTCGCCCAGCACAAGACGATCGCCGTGTTCGATCTCGGCGCGTCCGGCCTCACCGTCACCGTGCTCGATCAGGTCGACGGCACCGTGCTCGAATCGCAGCGCACCACCGACATCAGCGGCAACGCGATCGACGAACTGGTCGCGGGCCACCTGGTGTCCGAGCACTACGCACACGGCGAACGGCCGAGCCGAGCCTCACTGACTGCCAGGGCAAGAGCAGCAAAAGAGCATCTGTCCACCAACGACGCTGTGACCGTCGACCATGTGGACGGTCTGCCCCTCGAGCTGACCCGCGCCGACTTCGAGAAACTCATCGGCATCCTCCTGCACGAGGCTGCGGCCTTCGCAGGCGGAGTATTCGCCGAGGCAGCACACCAACCCGAGATCATCGCGGTCGTCGGCGGCGGTGCCAACATCCCGATCGTCCGTACCGGGCTGGGAGACAAACTCGGCATTCCGGTCCTCGCGATCGACGAACCCGAAGCCGTCATCGCCAAAGGGGCAGCGCTTCTTGCCGATTCGTCGGGCCCACTGAGCTATCCCATCGTCAGCATGGGATCGGACGCGCCTATCGGAACGTTCACCAAGGTCGTCGGTGCACTCGTCGGCGCGTTCGTCGTCGTCGGGCTCGTCATCGGTTACGGCGTGCAGGCCCTGACGCCGACTCCCGACGACGTCAGTGGGGTCTCTCCCGCCGGCACCAGCAACGCCCAGACCACCACGCCGGAGGCGACGGCTGGTCCGAGCATCGCGATGCCGATCGAAACCGAGACCGGCGCAACATTTCCCACCTACGAATCGCAAGGACCCGCCGCGGTGGCAACCGGTACCGAGCGCGGGTACACCTACGAACAGCAGCCGGTGTCGAGCCGTCCCGCAGAATCGTCGACAACCACGACGACGACAACGACTCGGACGCCTGCGCCGACGCTGCGACCCGCGCCGGATCTGCCGTTGATTCCGTGGCCCGAGATCGAGCAGTGGCTACCACGTCCGCCCGAGGGTCCCCCACCGGCAAGCGTCACGGAGCCGAGCACCGAGGAAGCACCGAACACCGATTCGCAGGTGCCTGCACCGACGCAGCCGGAAGCGCAGACCTACGCGCCGCGGGAAAACAGCGAACCGAATCCGCCAGTCGTCACAACGACACCGAGCGATGCGCCGGTGCCACCGCCCGCACGGCTCGGCAGCGGTTCAGCGGGCTAGGCGGTCGCAAGCCGAGCTTCAACGCTTAGGCGAACACCTGGCTCGTCGACACCGACAAGCCAGGATCGGTAGCCGCGGTCAGCTGCGACGGTCCTGCGCCACCCGCGACGACGTGCGCACCCAATGCGGCGATCATCACGCCGTTGTCCGTGCACAGCCGTGGCTTGGGGATCCGCAACGTCAAACCCGCATCGGCACAACGCTGTTCCGCCATCGATCGGATCCGCGAGTTGGCCGTGGCACCCCCACCCAGCACCAGGGTGTCGATTCCTGCGTCGTGTGCAGCCCGGACCGCCTTCATGGTCAGCACGTCGGCAACCGCCTCCTGGAAGCTCGCCGCGATGTCCGGTATCGACAGCGCGGCTCCTGCGCGCTCCTGTGCTTCCACATACCTGGCAACCGCCGTTTTAAGCCCGGAGAACGAGAAGTCGTTGCGCGAATCGCGCGGTCCGGTCATGCCACGCGGAAACGCGATCGCAGACGGATTGCCGTCCTGCGCGGCTGCATCGAGCGCAGGCCCGCCGGGAAAGCCGAGACCGAGGAGGCGAGCGACCTTGTCGAAAGCTTCACCTGCAGCGTCGTCGACCGTGCTGCCGAGTTCGACGATCGGCGCCGACAACTCCGATACCCGCAGCAGGTGGGTGTGCCCACCCGACACCAACAGGGCGACGCAGGGCGGCATCGGACCGTGTTCGAGGGTGTCGACGGCGACGTGGCCACCGAGATGGTTGAGCGCGTAGAACGGCACGTCCCATGCCGCGGCGTACGCCTTCGCGGCAGCAACGCCGACGAGTAGCGCACCGGCAAGACCCGGACCGATCGTGACGGCCAGCGCGTCGGGTTTGGCAACGCCTGCGGCAGCAAGCGCGCGGCGCATCGTCGGAACGATCGCCTCGAGGTGCGCACGTGATGCAACCTCGGGAACGACACCACCGAAGCGGGCGTGTTGGTCGACGCTGGAGGCGACCTCGTCGGCGAGTTGGACGCAGGTACCGTCGTCACGCAACTCGACAATGCCCACTCCTGTTTCGTCACAGGAACTTTCGATGCCCATCACGATCATGAGGGTGCTCCCCCGCCTGCGGGACGACGCATCGTGAACGCATCGGCCCCACTGGGTTGGTAGTAGTTGCGCCGCGTGCCGACCGTGTCGAACCCGTACCTCCGATACAGCGCGATCGCAGGCTCGTTGTCGGTGCGGACCTCCAGAAACACTGGACCACCGTGCTTTTCGGCCTCGACAAGCAAACGATCGAGCAGCAGTGTCCCGACGCCTCGCCGCTGATAGGACGGGTCGACGCCGATCGTGTGGACCTCCGATTCGGGACTGAAACGATTGCCGAGCAACGACACTCCCGCATAACCGACCATCAACGTCACGCCGGATTCGAGCGTGGTTCGCACCGCGAAGTATCTGTTGTGCTTCGCTGCGAGTTCGGCCCGAAACGCACCCGCGCTCCACGGATCGTCGCCGGGAAACAACAACTTCTCCAACTCCGCGCAGCGATCGGCGTCGTCCGGGGTAAGCACATCCAATTCGATCGTCATGTCGCGCGTGCCACCCGTGCGGCGGTCTCGACTGCGTCCGGACGTCGAAGATACAGCGGTACAAGGGTTTCCGGCACAGCTCCGGACCGTACGAGGTCGGCGACCGCACCGACCAGCCCCAACGGCGACGGACTTTCGACAGGCTCGACACGGAGGTCGAAGTAGTCGACGTGTTGCGCGGACCCGGCGATGAGCCTGGCCGATTCGAACTCCAGATCTGCCGGTTTGCACACACCGGGCCCGGCGATCCGCTCACCAGAACGGTAACGCGCCCAATAGATCTCCCGGCGTCGAGCATCGGTGACGACAAGAAGTTCCCGATCCTGCGCCGCCGCTCCGACGTCGACGGCAATTGCGTCGAGGCTGCAGACGCCGTACACGGGAATACCGAGCGCATCACCGAACGCGGCCGCTGTTGCCATCCCGACGCGAAGGCCCGTGAACGGCCCCGGGCCGACTCCGACCACGATCGCGTTCAGGTCGGCCGGCGTGAACCCGGCTTCGTGCAGGCATTCGAGGATGCTCGGTGTCAGGACCTCGGCATGAGCGCGCGGATCGACTGTCACGCGACTCGCGAGCAGGGTCGGAGTTGGGGAAAGGTCCACCAGACCGGCCGTCACGGCCGGGGTCGCGGTGTCGACGGCAAGAACGAGCATGATGCGCCAACGATACGCGGACGTAGATCAGCTCGTCTTCCACTCCCAGGTGACCGTGCGCACTTCCGATTCGGGTTCGCGGCGCAACGCGACGAGCAGGTGCCGTTCGGCGAGATGTTCGACGACCCCCGCACCCCATTCGACGACCACGACAGCATGCTCGAGTTCGGTGTCCAGATCGAGTGCATCGAGGTCGTCGAGCAGGTGGTCGCCGCCACCGAGCCGGTAGGCGTCGACGTGTACCAGCGCGACCGCGCCGTCGTGCGGACCCGCGCGGTGCTGCCTCGCGATGATGAAGGTCGGCGAACTCACCCTGCCGACCACGCCGAGACCTGCCGCTATCCCGCGCGTCAACGCGGTCTTGCCAGCACCGAGCGGACCGTCGAGCACGACCAGATCACCTGCTGCAAGTTCGCCTGCGAGCATCCGACCGAACTCTTCGGTGTCCGCCGTGGTCGGCAGCGTTCGCTCAGCGGGCATGGGTCGGGTCCGATTCGTGAAATTCGAGGGCTCGGTCCAACAGACGTTCGATGGCGTCGTTGACGAGGTCCGGGAATTCGAGGTGCACCATATGGCCCGCACGGTGCACGACGACAAGTTCGCTGTGCGGTAGCGCAGCAGCGAGCCGGCGGGCTCCCGACGTGGGAATGACTAGGTCGGCGTCGCCGGAAAGGACCAACGTCGGTAACGAAGCGAGCACGGGCAACGCGTCGGATTCGTCGTGCAATTCGAGTGCGCGGAGGAACTTCACGATCGTCACGACCGACGTCTCGTCGATCATCTCGTAAGCGAACCTCGCAAGACTCGGGCTCACTTCGGTGCGGAACGACGCCGCATGCAGCACCGGCCACACCAGCGCACGCGCAGCCATGCGGCCGAACTGCACCACGCCCGGCGAGGCACGGACCGCCAGCCTGAAACCGTCTATCGCCGGGCTGCGCAGATTGCGCCCGAGACCGACCTGCGAAAGACCCGCTGCCGTCGTCGAGAGCAGGCCGACACCGATTACCCGGTCGCGGAAGAGGTCCGGCTGTAGTCGGGCTGCGGCAAGCACCGTCATCCCACCCATCGAGTGCCCGACGAGCAGCAGCGGGCCTCGCGGAGCCGTCGCGCGGACGACGCTGACCAGATCCGCACCGAGTTGGTCGATGCTGCAGTGCTCGTCGGGCGGCTGACCCGAGAGCCCGTGTCCACGAAGGTCGAAGAAGACCATTCGAACGTCGGTTCCCCACCGCTGGCTCAGCAGCCGACGCTGCAGATGAAACGAGGTCATCCGATTGCTGAAGCCGTGGATGAAGATCGCCGTCACCGGAGCGTCGGGTGGACCGAATTCTCTGACGGCCAGTTCGATACCGTCGTCGGCGCTGACGACGCTTGCGCGGTCCTCGTCGATCAGTGCGAAGTTCTCGTCGGCGTAGACGTCGTTGTTCTTACGTCGCGCTGCGCGGCGAACCGCTCGACCGCCCGCGACCAAGCCGAGGGCCGCCGCGCTGGCCGCGCCGCCGATCTGTCCCGCCCGGCGCCGCTTCACTCGACAGCTCCGCCAACGTAGTTGCGGACCGCACGACCGCGAATGCCGGTCACCACTTCGTAGTGAATGGTGTTGAGCGTCGTTGCCCAGTCCTGTGCCGTCGGCTCGCCGTTCTTGCCGCTTCCGAACAGCACCGCCTCGTCGCCGGCGGCGACCCCGGCAGCATCGGGACCGAGGTCGACGACAACCTGATCCATGCAGACGCGGCCGATACTCGGCCGCCGCGCGCCGCCGAGCAGTACCTCGAATTTGCCGCCGAGCGCACGTGGCAGCCCGTCCGCGTACCCGATCGGGAGCAGGGCGACCGTCGTGTCGCGTTCGGCGGTCCACTCGTGGCCGTAGGACACACCCTCGCCCGCGGCGACCTCCTTGACCAACGCGACCCGTGCGCGCACGGTCATCGCAGGAATCAGCCCGAAGTCGCCGATGTCGGGCACCGGAGTGAGCCCGTACACCGCGATGCCTGGCCGGACCAGATCGAAGTGCAGGTCGGGGCGGGTCAGCGTGGCCGCGGAGTTCGCGAGATGCACCAAATCCGGCGTCAGTCCGCGGGCCTTCGCAGCGTCGACGGCCTCGATGAAGCGGTCGCGCTGCAGGTCGTTGGTCGGGTTGTGCGGCTCGTCCGCGACAGCGAGGTGGGAAAAGATCGCGCGGAGGCGAACTGTGCCATGGCGAGCGAGCGTCACGAGTTCGTCGAGCAGGTGCGGATACTCGTTCGGCGATGCGCCGTTGCGGTTGAGGCCCGTGTCGACCTTGACCGAGACCGTTGCAGCCTCGCCAACTGCCCTGGCGGCAGCGGCGACAGCACGGAGATGTTCGGTCGACGCCACACCGATCTCGATGTCGGCGCTTACAGCCGAGGTGAAGTCGGCGTCCGGCGTGTTGAGCCAGCACAGTATCGGCGCACCGATCCCGGCCTCGCGCAACGCAACTGCTTCGGCGACCGTCGTCACGCCGATCGCTGTCGCACCGGCGGCAAGCGCGGTCTTCGCGACCTCGTAGGCGCCGTGGTTGTAGGCGTCGGCCTTGACCACGACCAGCACATCGGCACTTCCCGCGTGGGTTCGCAGAATCCCGACGTTGTGGGCAATCGCGTCGAGATCGACTATCGCCTCGACCTGAGGTGAGCGTGCGAGAGGCGAGCTGTCCGGTGTCACAGCGACGATTTTGCCATCACCACGCGTACGAGATTGCTCACGGACTGAGGGACTGCCCACGAAGCACCCGAATCGCAGCTCCCACCTGTGCCAGCAGCGGACTCGCCGAGATCGGCGCACCCACGTTCCCCGACCTGGTCGCGGCGAGATTGGCAGCGAGGGCATGCACGCGAGCGGCGGCCGCGGCACTTCGGTCCGCGTCGAGTCCGCTCGCAAGCAGCGCGCCGACGATGCCGGACAAGACGTCGCCTGCACCGGCCGTCGCCGCCCACGAGCCGCCCGCGTCGTTGACGAGGGTGCGGCCCGAGCCAGCGACGAGGGTCGACCGTCCCTTCAGCAGCACTGTGACACCCCATTTCGCCGCGAGGTCACGGACTGCGCCGAGCCGGTCGAGACCGATCGGGCTCCCGGTCAGTCGCGCGAATTCGCCGGCATGTGGAGTCAGGACGGTCGGCGCGCTCCGATTGCGCACCAGGTCGGGATCGGCGGCGACCAAGGTGAGCGCATCGGCATCGACGACGACCGGCAGGTCGGTCGCGAGAATGTCCTGCAGTGCTTGCAATGCGGCCTCGTCGGTTCCGCCGCCGGGCCCGACAACCCAGGACTGGACGCGGCCCGCATCCCGAATTGTTTGCGCGGCAACCACTTCGGGACAGTGCGCGAGGACTTGATCGGTCGCCGACCCGACATAGCGGACCATCCCGGACGTGGCAGCGACCGCCGCTCCGGTGCACAACACAGCCGCACCCGGATATGTCGCACTGCCGGCCCGAATGCCGACGACTCCTTGGCTGTACTTGTCGTCGAACGGTCCGGGCACCGGCCAGAGTGCGCCGACCTCGGCGGGTTCCAGAGCCTGCAATCGCGCATCGGGCAGCCGTAAACCTATGGGTATCAACTCGATTCGGCCGCAGCGCGCCGCTGCCAGCGCGTGCACCGGCTTGAGCGCTCCGAAAGCGACGGTGACTGTCGCGGTGACGGCGGGTCCGTCGACGGCCCCGGTGTTCGCGTCGACGCCGCTCGGCAGATCGGCGGCAACAATCGGCGCAGCTATCGTCTCGACCAGCCGAGCCGCGGCCGGTCGCAGCGGACCAGATCCGGAGATGCCGACGATTCCATCGATCACCACATCCGGTGTGCCGATGTCCGTTTCGATCCGTCCGCCCGATTTGCGAAATGCGGCAAGACCTTTCACATGCGCGCGGTCAGGATCGAGCAACACCGCGCGAACCGCGACACCGCGACGGCGCAGCATCGAACCCGCCCACAGCGCGTCGCCGCCGTTGTCGCCCGAACCGACGAGCAGTGTCACCGAGCGCCCGGCCACACCCCCTGTCGCGGCACGCAGTTCGGCGGCGACAACCGTCGCGAGTCCGTACGCCGCACGACGCATCGGGACCCCGTCGGCAACCTCGTCGAACAACCCCGCCTCTGCGGTCCGTACTTCGTCGGCCGTGTAATACCCGCGCATACGCCTCGTCCCGTGTCCGAGTTGGTTTCTCAGTCGCGAGGCTACGCTGGGAAACCATGACCGGACAGTTTCGTAACGCCTCACGCCGCGCGCGTGTGGCAGCCATCGCCGTAGCGGCGATCTCACTCGTCGTCTTCAGCGCAGGTTGCGCACAACAGGATCCGGCGGACGATGCTGCGGCATCGTCGACGATCGCCGTTCCTGGAGCCCCTGCGCCGACGACGACAACTCCGGCACCGGACCCCGTGACGACGATCGATGTGTCGGACATGAAGTTCTCGCCGCAGTCGATCACCATCGAGGCCGGTCAGACGGTCAGGTGGGAATTCGACGACGACGGCAAGGCCCACAACGTGACGGGTCTGCGCGACATCGGGCTGATCATCAACAGCCCGATCATGAAAGAGGGCGAGTACAGCGTCACCTTCGACAAGCCGGGCACCTACGACTACATCTGCGCCCTACATCAGGAGATGACGGGAACAATCGTCGTCGAATAGGCCGCAAGCGGCTCGTGAGTCTTTTCGGAGGGCGGGCCCGCCGAAAAGACTCACGAGCGGCGGAGCCGCCTATTCGACCGTGACCGATTTCGCGAGATTTCGCGGCTTGTCGACGTCGTACCCGCGGGCCTGCGCCACCTCCGCCGCGAACACCTGCAGCGGAATCGTCGACAGCAACGGCTGCAACAGCGTCGGCGCAACCGGGATCTCGATCAAATTGTCCGCAAACGGCCTGACCGTCTCGTCACCCTCTTCGGCAATGACGATGGTCCGGGCGCCGCGCGCCTGGATCTCGCGAATGTTGCTGAGCAGCTTCGAATGCAACACCGCGCGCCCCTTCGGCGACGGCATGACGACGATGACGGGCAGACCCTCCTCGATCAGTGCGATCGGGCCGTGCTTCAACTCACCCGCGGCAAAACCTTCGGCATGCATGTAGGCGAGCTCTTTGAGCTTCAACGCACCTTCGAGCGCCACCGGGTAACCCACATGGCGACCGAGGAACAGAACGGTCGGCGAATGCGCCAGCTCACGGGCAAGCGCCCGAACCGGTTCCACGGTCTCGAGCACACGCTGGACGAGATCGGGCATCGCTTCCAAGTCGGCGAACTCGCGAGCGACCTCGTCGGGATACTTGGTGCCTCGCGCCTGCGCCAACGCCAACCCGACGAGGTAGTTCGCCGTGACCTGCGCGAGGAACGCCTTGGTCGACGCGACACCGATCTCCGGTCCCGCCCGCGTGTAGAGCACCGCGTCGGCCTCACGCGGAATCTGCGAACCGTTGGTGTTGCACACCGCGAGAACCCGGGCTTTCTGGTCCTTCGCGTGGCGGACCGCCTCGAGGGTGTCTGCGGTCTCGCCGGACTGGGAGATCGCGACGACGAGGGTCGAGCGGTCGAGAACCGGGTCGCGGTAACGGAATTCGCTGGCGAGCTCGACCTCGACGGGAAGCCTCGTCCAGTGCTCGATGGCGTACTTCGCAACCAGCCCGGAGTGATACGCGCTGCCACAGGCGACGACGAACACCTTGTCGATCTCGCGCAGCTCCTGATCCGAGAGCCGCTGCTCGTCGAGAACGATGCGACCCTTCTGGAAATGCCCGATCAGCGTGTCGCCGACGGCGGCAGGCTGCTCCTGGATCTCCTTGAGCATGAAGTAGTCGTGACCACCCTTTTCGGCGGCCGCGAGATCCCAGTCGATACGGAACGGCCGCGACACGACGTCGGTGTTGCCGTCGAAATCGCTGATCGTGTAGCTGTCCGCCGTGATGACGACAACCTGATCCTGGCCGAGCTCGACGGCGTCACGAGTGTGTTCGATGAAGGCCGCCACATCGGAGCCGACGAACATTTCACCGTCGCCGACACCGACGACCAGTGGTGTGGATCGGCGGGCAGCAACGATCGTGCCCGGATGATCGGCGTGCGTGAACACCAGCGTGAAGTGCCCTTCCAACCGACGAAGAGCAGCCAGCGCGCTGGCCACGAAATCACCCGCCGTCGGGCCTTCGGCGTACGCGCGCGAGACCAGGTGAACCGCGGCTTCGGTGTCGGTATCGCTGCGGAACTCGACGCCGTCCTTCTCCAACTCGGCACGCAACGGCGAAAAGTTCTCGATGATGCCGTTGTGCACGACGGCTACCTTGCCGGTCGCATCCCGATGCGGGTGCGCGTTGCGATCCGTCGGTCCGCCGTGGGTCGCCCAACGGGTATGGCCCATACCTGCGGAGCCGGTGAAGTTCTCGGCACCGACCTCGGCCAGCTCGGCTTCCAGGTTGGCAAGTCGGCCCGCTTTACGTTCGACGGCGACGCCACCGGCACCGTCCAGGATTGCGATTCCCGCCGAGTCGTAGCCGCGATACTCCATTCGTCGGAGGGCCTCGACCACAACACCGAGCGCATCACGGTGTCCGACATACCCAACGATTCCACACATGGTTCACCAGGATACTGGGTTGAAACTGGCTGCAAGGCCACTGTGGTGAGCAAGCCTTTCCGGCCGCACCGGCGCTGTCCGCCCGCGCACGGTGCCTGACATCGGATAACGTCACCACTGTGGCGCCTTCTGTGAAATCCCTCGTGTCCGAACTTGCCAGTCGTGGACCACACCGAGTGCAGCGTGGCGATTTGGCGCTCGCCGGCCAGCCAGGTGCTGTGTTCACACCATCCGAGGGTTTGGGTTTGCCCGCGGTCGCCTTCGCACACGGTTGGATGAGCGGCGTAGACAACTACCTCTCGCTGCTGCAGCACCTTGCATCATGGGGAATCGTCGCCGCAGCGCCGAATACCGAGCGCGGACCCTTCCCGTCACACCTGGCACTTGCGACCGACCTGCAGACCACACTCGACATCTGCACCGGCATCCGACTCGGCCACGGCGACATCAGCGTGCATCCCGACAAGCTCGCTTTCGCCGGCCACGGCATGGGCGCGGGCGTCGCCGTCATCGCCGCGGCGCAACGACCGGTCGCCGCGGTGGCAGCCTTGTTCCCGGCGCCGACGGCACCGAAGTCCGAAGCAATTGCGCCCAAGATCACAGCTCCAGCACTGATCCTTGCCGGCGCAACCGACATCAGCGCGATCGACTCCAATGCGAAAGACCTCGCAGCAGCGTGGGGTGGCGAGGCGGTGCTTCGCAGCATCGACAAAGCGTCGGGCAACGGGCTACTCGAAGGCCGTCGTGTGCTGGGGGCCCTCGGCGTCGGCAAAGCCGAGAAGACAACGCAGAAGACGGCTCGCGCAATCCTCACCGGCTTCCTGCTGTACACACTCACCGGCGACAAGAAGTACTCCGACTTCGCCGAAGCAGACTCGTCTATCCCCAAGACCCAGCTCGTCGACCCCTTTGCGGTCGAAGAGGTGGCCAAGAAGAAATCGCCGCTGGGTCAGATCAGCCAGCTGCGCGGCAAGTAGTCGTCCGGTTCGAGCTGGGGTTCGACCTGCGGTTCGGCAATGTCCTCCTGGACGGGTACCGACCGGGAGTCGTCGCCGATCGAAGGGACCACCATTCGTCGCGACCGCATTGCAGCGCGTTCACCTGCCGAGTCGAGTTCTTCACGTAGCCCGGCCATCGCCCGGCGGTGCCCGGCCACAACCTGATCGATCTCGTCGGCTGCCGTCACAGGTCGCCCGCCTCGGGTAGCGCTGCACCCGCCGAGTCGCTCACCATCGTGTCGAGGACAGGATCAGGTCCGCTCGGTTGTATCTCGACCTGTTGCTCGGCTCGCGGTTCGATGACTCTCGGTTGAAATTCTCGTTGGGCACCGCCGTCTTCGCGGACCGGATTGTTCGGTGCGCGTACTACCGGACCCTCGGTGTGCGGGTCGGGCGCAGGCGCCACGGGTTCGTCCGCCTCGGTCGGCGGCGTCGCGGATGGCTCGGCCGGCGTTGCCTCGGTGTTCCGAACTACAGCTCCAGGCTCCGTTCCGTCCACATCTGTCACAACGGGCGTTCCGGTGTCGTCGATCGCAAGCTGGAACGACTGCGACCGACCGTCCTGATCGGTCGTGACGAGATCGAGGTGAGTGTCGTCGGCAGGCTTGTCGATGACGATCCTGTCGGCGCCGAGGTCGAACGCGACGGGCTGTTCCGCGGGTTCCTCCACTGCTGCTTGTTCGACGACGGACAGCACGGCGGGCAGTACTGCCTCGACGAGGCCTTCGACGACCTCACCCGCCGCCGTGATCAACCCTGTCAGCAACGCGCCGACCTGTACTTGATCGACGCGTGGTCCGGACTCGACGGCCGCTTCGGGATACTGGACCACATTGGGAACAGGACCGTCGACGTTGCTGTGCACCGACGGAATCGGTGCCGACGGTGTCGCTGCGGGAACTGCCGAATTCGGTGCTGCCACATTCGAAGTCGCCACCGACGCCGATGGGGCAACCGCATTCGGCGCGCTGGGTGGTGTGCCGACTTCGGAGGTTGTTCGGTCGCCGGGTCGAGGATCGGATTGCAGCGAAGCCGGCGACGGGTACGGCGCGTCGTCGACGGCGTTCATCGCCTTGGTGACCGTCGCGTAGATTGTTCGGATTGCGTTGTCTGCGAATATGTTCGACTGCTCGAAGACCCGTAGCCGAGCCAGCACCGTAGGAACGAAAACCTCGTCGCACCACGACTTGCAATGATCGATCACCCGCTGTGTTGCTGTCGCGGAGAACGGCGCCTGCGCCAGGAGTGTCACCAGAGGAAGCTCCGGAAAGGCAACTCCCAACTCGACGACCCGACGCAAGCCGAGCGGCAGAGTCGTGTCGCTTGTCGATGTTCCGATCACGACGTCTATCGCGCTGATCGACTTGCCGTCCACATCGGCTGCCAGGGCGAGGGTCAGGTCCGCTTTGCCTTGCAGCACTGCGGGAATCGCACGTGCGGCGGCAGTGAGCGCACCCTGCACATCGGCGAGCGCGACACTGTCGTTGGTCGCGCGTTCGAGTACCGACCGAAGGTTGGCCCTCGCGCCGTCGGCTCCGGGGTCGTCGTTCCACGCCGATTCGAGTCGAAGAATGTGCGCTTGCGCGGAATCGCGTTCGGTCGCCAGCGTCGCGAGCACGGCATCCACCTGCTCGATGTCGACGCGAAGCCGGTCGAGCTGAATGCCACGCTGCTGGTCGTAGGCGTCGAAGAAGGTGTCGTCGGGCCAGTGGCGCGTACTGCACCGCCGAGCCAGGTCGACCAATCGGCGCAGGTGAGCGACACCGGGGACCCCTTCGGCGAGGATGCCGTCGACCTCCCCGGTCACGGGTGCAGGCCACCGAGTTCGGTGCTGGTCGAACTGTCCATCGATTCGTAGCTGTCTACCGTCTCCTCGACGCCGCGTGCAGCCGCCGCAATCGCGACCGACCAGCCGTCGATAGCTCGCTGTAGTCGCTCGTAGCCTGCAAACAGCGCGGCACCTTCGGGTCGATAGTTTCGGCCGGTCGCTTCCGACCCGAGACTGCACGATCCGATTCCGCGACTCGCGTGCGCGACGGTGTCAGCGGATCGCATCATGGCTTCGACAACGCCGCGAACGGCAGCAAGGTCCATCGCCATGCCTCGAACCCCCCACCCGTCAGCCGATCCGCGCCGGATCCGGACAAACCCAACTACGAACTAAGACGCGTCCCGGACCCCACCGGTTCCACTCGAATTCAGACCGCGCCGACCAGTTCGGCGAGCTCGTCTGCGAGGCGCTGTGCGCGTTCGATATCGGTCGCTTCCACCATCACTCTGACGAGTTGCTCGGTTCCGCTGGGCCGCAACAACACTCGGCCTCTGTCGCCGAGTTCGCGTTCGACCGCGGCGACCGCGTCGAGGACCTTCGGTGCGACTGCGACGGCAGCCTTGTCTGTGACTCGAACATTGACGAGCACCTGCGGCAGCGTCGTCATCACCGAAGCGAGCTCAGCGAGCGACTTGCCGGTGTCCGCCATCCGGCCGAGCAAGCGCAAAGCTGTCAGCACACCGTCGCCTGTCGTCGAAAACTTCGGCAGCACAACGTGTCCGGACTGTTCACCACCGAGTGTGTACTGACCTTTTCGCAATTCTTCGAGCACGTACCGATCACCGACCCCGGTGGTCTTGAGGGTGATTCCCGCCTCGTTCATCGCGATATGCAGGCCGAGATTGCTCATGACGGTGGCGACGAGGGTGTTCTGGGCGAGTTCGCCGGATTCGCTCATCGCGACGGCAAGCACTGCCATGATGGCGTCGCCGTCGACGATCGCACCGGTTGCATCGACGGCAAGGCAGCGATCGGCGTCGCCGTCGTGGGCGATGCCTGCATCGGCACCGTGCGCGACGACCGCTTTCTGCAGATCGTCCATGTGCGTCGATCCGCAGCCGTCGTTGATGTTCAGTCCGTCCGGTGCGGCGTTGATCGCGATCACGTCGGCGCCCGCTGCCGCGTACGCGGCCGGACCGACAACAGAGGCGGCGCCGTGCGCACAATCGACGACGATCTTGAGGCCTTTCAGACTCACCGGGCTGGCGACGCCGAGATGCTCGACGTACTTGTCGCCCGCGTCTGCGATCACATGGATGCGTCCGATCTCGGCACCGGTCGGATGTCGAATCTGACCGCTTTCGATGACGCTCTCGATCCTGTCTTCTGCATCGTCGTCGAGTTTGTGCCCACCCGCTGCGAAGATCTTGATGCCGTTGTCGGGCATCGGATTGTGCGAGGCGGAGATCATCACGCCGAGACACGCCGCGTATTCGTTGGTGAGGTAGGCGACGGCGGGGGTGGGAACCACCCCGATATCGATCACGTCGACACCGGCAGCCGTAAGACCTGCCGAGACGGCAGCGGACAGCATTTCACCACTGGCACGGCCGTCACGCCCGACAACCGCGGCGGGCCGCGCGCCACGTTGCGGGTCTGCGGCAAGCACTTGCGCGGCGGCGCCCGCTATCCGTAGGGCCAACGCCGCGGTCAGCGTCTCGTTGGCCAGCCCGCGAACCCCGTCGGTGCCGAACAACCGCGCCATCTGCAACTCCTCGTATCGCTTGCGTACTTCTTCCAGCGCAGACCGTATCGCGCCCGCACCCGAGGCCATGCATCGATTCGCGATGTCTGTCGGTTATGTCACCAACAACGGCGCTCGCCTGGAAGCCCGCCACGGAACACGACGCGTCGACTCAGCGTTGCCACAGAGGTGACTGTCCCACTCTCTGTCCTCGATCTGTCCCCCGTTGCGCAAGGGTCCACCGTGGGTGACGCCCTGCGCGGCACCATCACGTTGGCCAAGGAGGTCGAGGCGCTGGGCTATCACCGCTTCTGGCTGGCCGAACACCATTCGATGCCCGGCATCGCCAGCGCGGCGCCTTCGATCATGATCGGCCAGGTCGCGGCGGCAACCGAGCGAATCAGGGTCGGGTCGGGCGGTGTGATGCTGCCGAATCACGCGCCGCTTGTGGTCGCCGAACAGTTCGGAACGTTGGATGCATTGTTCCCCGATCGCATCGACCTCGGAATCGGCCGCGCTCCCGGCACCGATCAGGTGACCGCCCATGCGTTGCGCCGCCAGGCCGACCAATTGAACGAGGACGAATTCCCGCAGCAACTGCTGCACCTGCGTGCGTTCGTCGACAACAGTTTTCCCGACGACCATCCCTACCGGGCGATCACCGCGACGCCGGGTCTCGGAGCCAAGTTTGCGGTGTGGCTACTCGGGTCGAGTACCTACAGCGCCCAGGTCGCAGGCCTGCTCGGCCTGCCGTTTGCCTTCGCACGGCACTTCTCACCTGCGCAGACGATGCCCGCGCTGCGGACCTACCGTGAGGCATTCCGCCCATCTGAAGTCCTCGACGAGCCCTATGCGATGGTCACGGTGTCGGTCGTCGCCGCCGAGTCCGACGAACGTGCGCACTATCTCGCTGCGCCCCTCAAACTGACGATGGCTCGGCTGCGGGCCGGAAAACCGGGCCGCTTTCCGAGCCCCGAAGAAGCTGCAGCCAATCCGCTCACGCCGGAGCAGGAGGCGATCGTGCGGCCGTCCGCTGCCGGCTACATCGTCGGTGGACCCGACACCGTCCAGACCGAACTCCAGGAGCTGCTCGCGCTGACCGACGCGGACGAAATCATGGTGTCGACGATGATGCATTCCCTCGACGACCGCATCCGGTCCTACAAGATCGTCGGCGACGTTTCCCTCTGAACACACACGGACCGAGCACACAAAAGCGGGCGCCCCGTAAGGGACGCCCGCTCTTGGACATGCTGTGTGGCTGAAGATCAGCGCTTCGAGTACTGAGGCGCCTTGCGTGCCTTCTTCAGGCCGTACTTCTTGCGCTCGACTGCACGCGGGTCACGCGTGAGGAAACCGGCGCGCTTGAGCGCGGGACGGTCGTCCGGGGTGACCTCGATGAGGGCGCGGGCGATGGCGAGACGCAATGCGCCTGCCTGTCCCGACGGTCCGCCACCGTGCAGCAGCACCACTACGTCGAAGGCTTCTGCGCGCTCGACAAGCACCAGCGGCGACTTGATGAGCTGCTGGTGAACCTTGTTCGGGAAGTAGTTCTCGAGCGTGCGGCCGTTCAGCGTGAACTGACCGGTGCCCGGGGTCAGGCGAACCCGGACAACCGCTTCCTTACGGCGACCGACGGTCTGCACCGGACGGTCGATGACGATCGGAGCCAGCGCGGGACGCTCGGCTTCGACGTGCTCGACCTCGGTGTACTCGTCAGCAGCAACCTCGACAGCGACGTCGTCTGCAGCTTCGGACACGATCTGCTCTTCCGGTGCGGTCACTGGGCCACCTGCTTGATCTCGAAGGGAACCGGCTTCTGAGCCTTGTGCGGATGGTCCGGACCTGCGTACACCTTCAGCTTGCTGCCGATGACGCTGCCGAGCTTGTTCTTCGGGATCATGCCGAAAACGGCCTTCTCCACGAGACGAGCCGGGTTGTTGGCCAGCACCTCGCCGACAGAGCGGGACTTGAGACCGCCCGGGTGACCCGAGTGGTGGTGCAGGAATTTGCCGGTGAGCTTGTTGCCGCTGATGGCAACCTTCTCGGCGTTGATGATGACGACGAAATCGCCGCCGTCGACGTTTGCTGCGTAGGTCGGCTTGTGCTTACCGCGCAGCAAGTTCGCTGCTTGAACGGCAAGACGGCCGAGCACTACGTCAGTGGCATCGATGACGTGCCACGTGCGTGTGACGTCACCGGCCTTGGGGCTGTACGTAGGCACAGATAATCCCTGTCTGTTCGTAGGTGGTGCCAGCCAGACGAGCGGTCGAGTTGTACCCCCGGCGGCCAACTGAGACCCGGGGCTCGGTTTACACCGGGCATCGAACAACCCGGCGTACCGTACGCCAACAAGCCAGGGTACGCGATCGTCCGAGCAGGTCAAAACCGTCGCCGGCACCAACGCGAGGGCGCCCCTGCACCCGTCCACCGGAGTGAGTGCTCCCCTCACGCCGCCGACCTCAGCGGTTGCGTTCGAGCAACCTGCTGATTCCCAACTCGGCGAGCTCGTCCGCCCGTCGCGTCTCGAGGCTCGTGCCACACGCACGCAGCACGATGTCGCCGGTGCGATCGGCCAGGCAGGTCACGTGCTGGACCCTGCCGATCGTCGAATCCGCCCTCGGCAACAATCCGCGCCAGGCAAGACGGTCGCCACCGTGTGCGTCCAAGGAGGGCTTCTGCCGTTCTGGCGTCGAGCCTGCCTGCAGCGGTGGACCTGGATCCTCACCGTTCGAGGGCACCGCGACGACGTAGCGCAGGTCGTTCGCTGCGCCGTTCGGGCAGTCCTGCACCCGGCCGAGGATTGCCGACATCACGCTGTCGGCAGTGTCCGGGTCGTAGTACATCGCGCGCAGTGAGAGTGCGTCGCCCGCGCGGTAGCCGTCGCCGTCAGCGGGGCTGTTCTGCGGCGCCTCGAACGACTGCTCGGCGGACGCTCGCGCGCCGGTCGCTTCCTTGGCGGTGAGCGGTATCGATCCGCAGGCCATCGACGTGAGTTCGGTGCCGGTTGTGACAGCGACGATGCCGTCCTCGATTTCTCTGGCGGTCATACCGTCGAATTCGTCGGACGGCAGCATCGCGGCAACAACTGCCGCGCGCGTGTCCTCGGCAGACAGCGGTTCGGGTTCGGTGAACCAGCGGAACGCCAGAAACGCCACGATCAGGGCAACCAGGGCAGCACCGGCGAGGATTAACGTGATCGCATGCGCGCGCACTCCGTTGACTACCGGTTCGACCAGCCGCGCCGGACCGCTGTCGTCCCACATGCTCGGCTGACGATGCGACGCCGCGACGTGGCGAACGGTCGCACCATGGTCGGCGGGCGACGGTGCGCCGAAGGCACGCGACGGTTCCGGCATCACAACGGCGTGCCGAACTGTGAGGTCGTCGTTCGCGGGCGGGCCGATCCTCTCCTCGCTCTCTTCACTCGCCCCGGCGACCAGCGCGGCGGCACCGATTGCGATGGCGTGCAACGGTTCCGCGGCAACGACGAGGCGCCGACCGAAGTGATTCTGGAATGCGAACCGGAGCCGTTCGTTGTCGACGATGTTGCCGATCAGCACGATTTGCCGCGAATCGGCGTCGATGTCCCGCGCAGCGGCAACTACGTCCTCGACAACGGAATCGGCTGCGCGCGAGTCGTTGTGCGCGTCGCGAGGAAGAGTTACATCGACGGATGCGGTCGGGCGCGCCCCGTCTGCGTGTACGGCGACGACCAGCAGCGACCGACCGTCCGAATAGACGATGGTTGCACCGATCTCGTTGTCCACGATCGCTCGTTCGCGGACGTAGCCTGCGAGGGCTACCGATTCGGGGATCGGTTCGACGGCAATACCGATCGATTCGACGACCTCGGCGTAGGAGTCGACCAACTGCTCGGACCAGCTGTCGGGGTACGGCAACGCGAGCACATCGGGGGTGCCGCCGAGGTAAGCCCGTATTGCCGCGACGGGATTGTGGAACCGGGCGCCGAACACCGCGTCGACGGGCCAGGTCGCACCCGCAACGACGATGCGGCTGTGCCCGAGGATGTCGCGCACATCGGCGATCGCAGGGCCGATATCGCTTCGGCCGCCATCGACACCGCTGGTGTGCAGTTGTCCTGACGCATCGGCCAGCAGTTGTGCAGTGGGTGTCGCCTGTCCGTCGACCATGAGCAAGGTAGTGGGTTTACCGCCACCGCCTGCGGCGACGGTGACTACATCCCACCCGAGATGGACCGCGCCAACGCTTTCGGACAAAGTTCCCCCTGTTTCCCCGACACCCTGATCGAAGGGCTACCCCGCTCCGTATCTTGCCCGATCGAGCAGGACCATGCACACCCCGACTGTTACGACGAATACCGACGGCGTCGACCTATAGTTGCGGCAGCCGATTCCGCACCCGTACCCGTCCGCGATCGAGGACTCGATGCATCGACCTGCTCCGACCCGCGCAACCGTCCTCACGGCCGGTGCGTTGGCTCTTGCCGCCGTTGCCTGCGGTTGCACGTCCGCGCCGATCCCTGGAACGGCGAGTCAGGCACCCGACGGGCCCTATCGCGAACGGTTGATCGATCAGCTCGATCTTCCGCTACCGGTGTTCGACAACTGGGAAATCGTCGACGCCGCAAGGCAACCGACGCGCGAGGACCGGCACGCCGACATTCGCGACATCTCGCCGAAGGACTGTGCTGTGGACGCAACGAGCACCCGCGCCGCCGACGACGTGATCTACGGTGGCTCCCGCTGGACCGGCGCGCAGGGGTCGGGGCCGAACGGCCAAGCGTTCACGGTGTCCGTTCACGCCAGCAATCCAGCGCAGACCGACGACCTGACGCAGTATCTGTCCGCTTGCGCGCAAACAGAATTCGAGACGTCCTCGGGTCGGGCCAAGTCGATTCTCGCGCGGACGTCAGCCCTGGAACAGGCCGGCTTCGACGAGGTGATCGGCTTCTCCGAGGTACGTACTCGAGGGCAGCAGACGACGTCCGGTCTCACGGTCGTCGGGCGCGCCAATTCTCTTGCGTTGGTACTGGTTTTCACCAATTCCGGGGATCTCGACACTGCCGACGCGACGGCGGTGTGGAAGGCAGCTGCAGAGAAGTTCGGCAAGAACGGCTGACGCTTGCCGTCACGATTTCGCTTTCAATCGCGCCAAGGTGAGAGCCGCAAGCAGACAGCCGAGCACAACGAGCATCCACACGTCGAGGAACCAGATCCCGGCACCGTGCTCCCACAACGAATCCGGCTTAGCCACCGACACGGTCGAGCCATCCGGGAGCGTCTTGCTCGGATCGATCTGCAGGTTCTTCAAGTCGATCGTCGACGCGCCTGCAGCGAAGCCCCAGCGCGCCGGGAACAGCCACGACAACTGATCGAGCACAACGCGACCGGTCACAGGAATCAGACCGCCGCACATCACCAGTTGAGCCATGATCGTCACGACGAGCAACGGCATGACCTGCTCGCTCGAGCGGGCCAGCGCGGACAGCAGCAGGCCGACCATCACACAGCAGCAGGCGGTCAACGCGATGTCGATGAACAATTCGAGGCTTCCGGACGGAAGAACCGATCCGGGGCCGGGCGCCTTCTTACCGGCGAGCACGATGCCGACGAGAACGATCGATTGCACGAACGCGGCGATACAGAACACGATGATCTTCGCGAAAAGGTATGCCGAGGGCAGCAATCCGACCGCACGCTCGCGCTGATAGATCGTGCGTTCGCCGACCAGGTCACGCACCGACAGGGCTGAGCCCATGAAGCACGCGCCGAGAATCAGCAGCGTCATGATCTGCTGAGGTTCGGTCAACGTTTCGGGGTCGGATCGGGTGAAGCCGTTCTTTCCGGGAACGACCAGCGACAACACACCGAGAACGAACGGCATGACCACCAGAAATGCGAGATAGCCACGGTCGGCAAGGATCAGCCGGAACTGGCGTCGCACCACCGTCGAGATCTGTTTGCTCGTACTGGTGTGCGCGGGTTGTCCCGGCGGGCCGTACCGCGGCGGTGGCGGTGGGGTCAGATGCGGGTTCCGCGCGCGGTAGGCCGCGAACACTCCATCCGGATCGTTGGTGACCCTGGTGAAGATCTCGGCCCAGTCCGAGCTACCGAGCGCAGCGCCGACCCCTTTCGGATGTCCGCAGTAGGCCGTCTTCCCACCGGGCGCCAGCAGCAGAACCTGGTCGCACATATCGAGGTGGGTCAGCGAGTGGGTGACAACGAGAACGACGCGACCCGCATCGGCGAGTTGGCGCAGCATCACCATGACCTGCCGGTCGAGTGCAGGGTCGAGGCCCGATGTCGGTTCGTCCAAGATCAGCAGTGACGGACTGGTCAGCAGTTCGAGTGCGACCGATGCTCGTTTGCGTTGTCCACCGGACAGCCGATCGACGCGTGTGTCCGCGTGCTCGGTGAGCGAGAGTTCACGCAGGACGCCGTCGATCACACGCGCTCGGTCGTCGGAGGTCGTGTCCGGCGGCAACCGCAACTCCGCGGCGTATCGCAACGCCTGTCGAACGGTGAGTTGGCGGTGCAGCACGTCGTCCTGCGGCACCATGCCGATGCGACTGCGCAGCGCTTCGTATTCGGCGTGCAGATTCCGGCCTTCGAAGTTGACGACACCACCCGACGGGCGATTGATCCCG
The DNA here is from genome assembly GCF_016482825.1 of Antrihabitans stalagmiti. Taxonomy (GTDB): domain Bacteria; phylum Actinomycetota; class Actinomycetes; order Mycobacteriales; family Mycobacteriaceae; genus Antrihabitans; species Antrihabitans stalagmiti. The sequence goes on from NZ_JAEMNV010000002.1 coordinate 507,971, forward strand.
GCGATGATCTTCGCCAGCGTCGACTTTCCTGCGCCGGACGGGCCGATCATGGCCGTTAGCGATCCCGGCGCCGCCGACATCGATACGTCGACGAGCAGTTGCTTGTTTCCTTCGACGACGAATCCGAGTCCGTGCAGACCCAGACCCGATTCGGCGGCGCCCCGCGCGCGTTGCCGGAGGGTGCCACCGTCGACGACGAAGTCGATGTTGCCGATGGTGACCGTATCGCCTTCGCGCAGAATGGCTCTCTGCGTTCTGGCGCCGTTGACGAAGGTGCCGTTGACGCTGCCGACGTCTTCGATCCCGAGACCCTGAGGTGTCGATACGAGCCGTGCGTGGCGCCGAGATGCCAGCACGTCGTCGACGACGATCGAGTTCTCCGCGGTCCGCCCGATCGTGAGACCGCCCGCCGGGATGCGACTCGGCAGGCTGACCGGCAGATCGGTTCGAGATTGCCGAACCGGCGGCAACGCCTGTGTACTTGCCCGCATCGTCATCTGCACGTGCGGCTGCGGCGGTTGCGGCGTCGGCCGACGTCCGGCACCCGGCGCATGCGGAACCAGAGCGATCAGCGGTCCGGTCGTCGCGTCACCGAGCCGAATCTGGATGGGCCGATCGATCCGAAGCGGTTGCGTCAGACGATGCGAGTCGACGAAGACTCCGTTGGTACTCCCACGGTCGGTCAGCACCCAGCCGCCCTGCCAGGTCAACACCGCGTGGACCCGCGATACGAGCGGATTGTCCACGAACACTGTGACTTCCGGCGCACGGCCGATGGTCACCGCCTTGCGCGAATCGCACACCCGGTCCACGCCGTCGACGCGGATCGTGATGGTGGCAATCGCGGGTGTACTCATAGTTGCGGATCCTATTCGATGCCGCCGCCGCGCACCCCTGACAGAACACGACTGGTTAACATAAACTCCCTTCCCGTGAACCTCGGTCGCTCCATCAGATGCGCGCTGCTCGGCCTCACCGCCGCGGTCGTCGTGAGCTGCGCAAGCACACTCGACGGAACCCCCGTCTCCATCTACGCGGACCCGTTCCGCGTTGCGGGGCTTCCGACGACATCGGGCCCGAACGGACTCAGGCCCGGCGCGCCCGCACCGACGCTCACTGCCGACAACGCCGACGACGGCGCCATCGACACGCTGGCGCTCAGCGCGCTCGAAGACATCGAAGCTTATTGGAAAGAGGAGTACCCCAAGTACTTCGGCGACCAGTTCGAGCCGGTGGACGGCTACCTCTCCTGGGACGCGAGCGATCGCAACAACCGCGAGGAGTTCTGCGAAGAATCGACGAGAGGCGTTGCGAACGCAGCCTATTGCCCGCTCGATCGCAAGATCGCCTGGGACAGAGGGGTATTGCTGCCCGCGATCGAGGAGCAGTTCTCCGATATTGCCGTCGTGATGGTGCTTGCCCACGAGTACGGTCATGCGATCCAGGACCAGGCCAACCTGGTCGGCAACAGGCGCGACGAAATCATCGTCGCCGAGCAACAGGCGGACTGCTTCGGTGGCGCCTTCATGCGCCATGTCGCTGAAGGTCGTGCGGCACATTTCACGATGAACACCTCCGACGGCTTGAACTCCGTTCTCGCTGCGACTGTTTCGATTCGTGACAGCGATCCGAACTCTCGCTCGGCTGTGCACGGTTCGGCGTTCGAACGGGTGACCGCCGTTCAGATCGGCTTCACCGACGGACCATCGGCTTGCGGAAAGATCGACCTCAGCGAGCTGGAGATGCGTCGTGAAGATCTGCCGCAGATGTTCGAGCAGGACGAGTCCGGCGAGCTACCTCCGACCGAGGACACTCTCGAATCCTTCACCAAGGCACTGGAATTGATTCTGCCGGTCGCGACGACTCCCGAAGTCGATTTCTCCGGCTCCGATATCGGCTGCTCGGATGCGAAGGCTACCGACCCGGTGTCCTACTGCCCGGAGTCGAACACGTTGGGCGTCGACCTGCCGTCACTGAAGAAGCGCGGAACGCCGATGACGATGGACTCCGGCGACGGCCTCGGCTTGCCCGTCACGGTCACCGGTGATTACAACGCCTACGTCGTCTTCGCCTCTCGCTACACACTCGCGAAGCAGAAGGAAGACGGTGACTCGCTCACCGACCCGAAAACGGCCCTGCGTGCGGCCTGCCTGTCAGGACACGTGACGGCTGTCCTTGGATCACCGACCGACAATCCAACCGCAGACACGTTCCGGCTGTCGCCGGGAGATCTCGACGAAGCTGTCTCGGGGCTGCTGACCGACGGCATTGCCGCCAGCGATGTCAACGGCGACACGGTACCGAGCGGATTCTCACGTGTCGACGCATTTCGTACCGGCGTACTCGGCGGCGAAGAGGCGTGCGGGCGGTACGCGTAGCTGAGGTCGAACAGCCCGCCCTCAGCGGATCAGTGCCGCAATTCGATCCGCAACTTCGGCGGCGGTTCGCGGCCGCATGCCCGGCTTGGCCAGACAGGACGCAACGAACTCGGCTTCCTCAGGACGTAGCTTCGCCGAGATTCGGGACTTGCCGGAATGCACAGCGCGGATCGCGAGCATCGGCTGCCCGACAGGAAGTTCGCCGTAAAGCCCTTCGCCGCTGAGCGCACGATTGAGGGTTGCGCCGATCGCCCAGATATCCGATGCCCGCGACGGCGTATCGCCGTAGAGCAGGCCGGGATCGAGGTACTCGACCGAGGTCGCAGGCGCCATGCTCGTCACCGTGTTCGACGAGTTGAGTACCCGCACCAAACCGAGGTCGGAGAGCTTGCCGCCGTTTTCGTCGACCATCACGTTGCCGGGCTTGATATCGCCGTGCACCATGCCTGCCTCGTGCAGTTCGTGCACAGCTCGAGAGGCGTCGACGAGTGCGCGCAGAATCTGATCACGAGTCAGCTGGTGTGTCGGCGCGGCCAGCGAGCCGAGTGGGAAGTACTCCATCGCGTAGAGGAAGTTGTCTTCGAGGACAGCGTCGTAGATTCGGACGAGGTAGGGCGAGCGCACCGCGGCAAAGGCGCGCAGTTCACGAACGCCACGGCGGTAGGCGTCCTCGCTCACTTGGCCCGCGAAGACCTTCAGCGCCACGCGGCCGTCCGAAAGGCCAAGCCGCTCAGGCGCTTCCGCGAGATAGAAGCGGCCGTGGTTGCCCTCGCCGAGCAACCCGAGAATGCGATAGTCCGCAATTGCTGCTGGTATTGCCGCGTCGACCGGCATTAGCGATACCTCGGATCGTGTATGGGTCCGGATTTCCGTCGAGAACCGGAAGCCTGGAATGGATTCGGAACGCTCGTCATGGTGAACTCTTGTGCGTGGAACATAGCGCGGCGGAGATTTTCGGTTACGTACTTCTGGATGTCTCGGTGATCATCGTGATCGCCAGACTCTTCGGCCGACTTGCCCGCGCCGTACGCCAACCGGCTGTGGTCGGCGAGATCGTTGCCGGCATCGCGCTCGGACCGAGTCTGCTCGGCGCACTGCCCGGCAATCTCGACACCCACCTCTTTCCCCCTGACGTCGTTCCCTCACTCAAGATACTTGCCCAGCTCGGCTTGGTCTTGTTCATGTTCATCGTGGGTCTCGAACTCGACGTCAAACTGATACGTGGTCGCGAGCGAACCGCGGGCAGCATCTCGATCGCATCGATCGTCGTGCCGTTCGCGCTCGGCGCCGCGGCAACGCTGCTGCTGCATCCGCTGCACGACACCGTGACGCTCGAAGACGACAAGACCCAAGAGGTCTCTCTGCTCGCGCTCGCCCTCTTCATGGGCGTCGCCATGTCGATCACCGCATTCCCCGTCCTTGCGCGCATCCTCGCCGATCGCAAGATGCACCGCACCACGGTCGGCGTGCTTGCTCTGGCCTCGGCAGCGATCGACGACATACTCGCGTGGACGCTGCTGGCTTTCGTCGTCGCGATCGTCAAGGGCGGCAGCCCCTTCGAGGTCGTCCGCATCGTCGCCCTGTCTGCGTTGTTCGCCGCCGTCATGTTCGGCGTTGTCCGCCCGCTCCTCGCCCGCCTTGTCGATTGGTACAACAAGGCAGGCCGGGTCACTCCCGACATGTTGGCAGTCGTCCTCGTCGGAGTACTCCTGTCCGCATGGATCACCGAGGAGATCGGCATCCACGCGATCTTCGGTGCCTTCGTCTTCGGCGCCATCATGCCGCGCGACAACGCGCACGAGATGACGCGGGAAGTGCTCGAAAAGCTCGAACAGATCAGCGTCCTGCTTTTGCTGCCGATCTTCTTCGTCGTCACCGGATTCGGCGTGAACATCGTCGGGCTGACCGCGGGCGCTGCGTGGCAACTGCTGCTGATCCTCGCCGTAGCGATCGGTGGCAAGTTCATCGGCGCCTACGTCGGCGCCCGGTCCCAGCGCATGCCTGGGCAGCAAAGTTCCGCGATCGCGATTCTGATGAACACCCGCGGGCTCACCGAATTGGTGATCCTGTCGATCGGCAAGGAACTCGGCGTCCTCGACACCGAACTGTTCACGATGATGGTGATCATGGCTCTGGTGACGACCGCGCTCGCGGAACCGCTACTGCGAATCGCATATCCGGAGAAAGCTATTCAGCGAGACATCGAAGCCGCCGCGAAGGCTGCTCTCGGCGACGAGCAGCTCTACCGGGTGCTGGTCGTCGTCGACGGTCCGCCCGGCGTCACGACCGAACGGATGCTGCACCTCGCCAACGCTGCCGCAGCAGGCCGTCACGCCGAGATTCTGATCTCCCGATTCCTGCCTGCAGCCGACAACTCGGGGCTGGAGATCGGTGCCGGACTACCCGACCTCGCCGGGATGGCTCAGGCCGTCGAGGAACTCGAAACCTTCGCGGCACGTACCAGTGTCGGCGGCGCGCGGGTACGCGTGCTGTGCAGGTTCAGCTCGGCTCCCGGCACCGATCTTCTTCGCCAGCTCACAACATCGGAGGCAGAGGTCGTCGTCCTCAGCGCCGAGTGGACCCGGCGGAACAAGGAGGCCTTCGACGCACTCGATCGCACGACCGTGTTGGTGATGTCGTCGGAACTGCCGCAGATCTGGTTCGTGTCGGGTAGCGAAGCGGCAGTGGCCGTTTCGAACGGCACGGCATTCGTGCGCGACGACGGATCGGCCGACGGCAGACGAGCCGTCCTTGTCGCAACCCGCGCCGCGACGAACAGCCGAACGGCGTTGACGGCTATCGCGACCGACGCCGGGTCGAAGGCGCGCCGCAAACTCACCTATGCCCTCGAACCGCTCGAGTCGTTGGACACCTCCGTCGAGGTGGTGTCCGCGACCGAGTGGTCGGCACCCGAAGGCGACGCGATCGTCGCGGCCGCACGTGTCATCGACCGGCTCGGCGGGTCCGAAGTCAGTGTCCGCGAAGAGATCACCGCGATCGTCGACGCACATATCGCGACGCGATAGGAGCCTGCGTCGTAGTCACCCTGCTCCGCAGTTACACCGAAGGGATCGACTCGGCCGCACGCGCTCGCAACGGTGCATCGGCGAAGGCGGCGAGCCCATCGGCAGGACGAGTTGTCGCACGAAAACCGAGCCGGTCGTAGGCGCGCGCGGGGTCGGCAACCACGTGCCGCACGTCGCCGGGACGGTACTGCCCCGTCACGACGGGGGCGGGTCCGGCTTTGGTCTTTGCCAGGATGTCGGCAACCGTGCCGATCGTAATGGGTTGTCCCGAACACACATTCAGCGCATCGAACCCGCTGAGTGCTGCTTCGATCGCAAGCCGGTTCGCTACAGCGACATCGTGGACGTGCACGAAATCACGCGTTTGCGCTCCGTCTTCGAAGACGGCGGGTGCCCTTCCCGCGGCGACCGACGACCGAAACATCGCCGCTACGCCGGAATACGGTGTGTCCGAGGGCATCAGGTCGCCGTAGACGTTGTGATAGCGCAATGCCGTCACGCTGCCACCGGTCGCCGCAGCCCACGCCGAAGCGTAGTGCTCCTGCGCCACTTTGCTTGCGGCATAGGTGCTTCGGGGACGCAGAGCAGCGTCCTCCGGCACCAGTTCCCAACTGGTCGCATCCCCCGAGATCGGACACCTGTTGTCGAAGCGACCTGCGTCGAGATCGTCTGGCGTTCGTGGTAGCGGGTCGACAATTCCGCACGTGTCACACCGGTACCGACCTTCGCCGTACACGACCATCGACGAGGCCAGTACGAGTCGCGCACACCCTGCCCGATGCATCGCGGCGAGTAACACCGCCGTGCCGAAGTCGTTGTGACTTGCGTAGGCGGGCGCATCGTCGGGTCCGATGCCGGAGCCGACCACAGCCGCCTGATGACACACCACGTCGACGCCGACCAGTACCTCGGCGAGACCATCGGCGTCGCGAACATCGATGCGATGCAACCCATCCGGGGCGCTTCCCGCCGGATGGGCGGACGGCAGCAGCGCATCGACCTCGATCACCTCGTGCTGCGCGGCACGCAACTCCGTCGCCACGTGAGCTCCGATGAATCCGGCGGCGCCGGTCAGCAGTATCCGCATCACGGCAGTTCGAACGGAAGGACGACACCATCGTGTACTCGACATTGCGCGCACGTGTCGTCGCCCTCGACACGTGCGATCGCGTCGGCGAGAAGTTGCTTGAACGGGCCGATGTTGCGCTCGAACTCCGCGAAGACGTCGGTAGCGTGGACGCCGCCTCCCACCTCGACGCCGGCATCGAGGTCGGTCACCAATGCCACAGCGGCGTAACACATTTCGAGTTCGCGGGCGAGGACCGCCTCGGGATGGCCGGTCATGTTCACCAGTTCCCAACCCTGAGCAGCGAACCAACGGCTTTCGGCACGTGTGGAGAATCGCGGACCCTCGACGACCACCATGGTTGCACCGTCGCCGACGCCGGGTTGCGCAAGCGCAGAACGTAATTCCGCGCAATAGGGATCGGCGAACGAGACATGGACAGCGCCCTTGTCGAAGAAGGTCTGGGGCCTGCCCGAGGTGCGGTCCACGAGTTGATCGGGAACAACGATGCTGCCCGGACCGAGGTCGGGGGTCAGGCTGCCGACCGCACACGGCCCAAAGATCCGACGCACGCCCAACGACCGCAATGCCCACAGGTTCGCCCGATACGGGACAGTGTGCGGTGCGTACTCGTGCGACCGACCATGCCTCGGCAGAAAGGCGACGGCGCGTTCCGCTACCCGACCGATCGTGATCGGCGCACTCGGCGGCCCGTACGGCGTCTCGACCACCACTTCACGCGCGCCGGCACCGAAAAAATCGTAGAACCCACTGCCCCCGATGACGGCGAGGGTCGGCGTCGACGTCGAGGCATCACTAGGCATGACATCGATTGTGCCCGTTGGTCAACTTTTCGGGCCTGCCGCAGGGGTCTCAGGGCGTCCCATCGGCGGTCGACGTGCGAACGACGCGCCCGTTCCGCGTAAACTGACTCGAGTCGTATGGATCTATTGTCGACGGTTGGGGGGAGATTTGAGCAGCGACAAGAGAGATCTGCCGGTGCTGCCGCCATGGTTGACGCCAGTGGCACACGATGACGCGGGCGACGATCCGCTGCCGGTTGGAACGTTCTCCTCGTTCGACGAACCGCAAGCGACTGGCGGTCGCTACGCTTCTGACCTGCAAGGACCGTCCGGCCAAGAGTTGCAGCCACCGGCGTATCGACAGATACCGCAACCCGAAGCCGCCCAGAGCAACGAGATGGGCGCACCACGCGTTCCCGAACAGGCACCCACGTCTGCGCAGCAGCAAGCCGGTCCGTTCGTGTACGGTCGCGCGGCCGCAGCACCTAGCCCACCGCCCCAATCGATGCCCGATAGCCTACCGTCGCTGTCGCCATCGCCACCCGTACCCGTACCCGTCGCGCCCGCAGAACCGCACAACGCACCACTCGAGCAACGCCCACGTCACGCGTTGGCGGCGCCCGAGGCCGATATTCGAGCGGTCGAGCCTGCGGTTCCATCGGCGCCGCCGAACACCGCTGCGCCGCCTCAGCCGCAGTGGGCTCCCCCGCCGCAACAGCTTCCGCAGGCTCCGCAGCAGCCACCTTTCGCGCAGCAACCACCGCCACCGGAGCTCCAACGCACGCAGCAATGGTCGCCGCCGCCGCCCCAGCAACCCCAACAATGGGCGCCACCTCCTGCGGCATCACAGCAGCAACCGCAGAACCAGCAATGGTCAGCGCCACCGAACTATCAGCAGCCGCCGCAGCAGTACGGCAGGCCGGCGCCCGGGATGTACAACAGCGCGCCGCAACAAGCGCCGTCGATCGACGAGGTCCGGATGCTTCGGACCGCCAGAAGGCAGTCACACGCCGGGTGGCGACGAGCGCTGCACCAGATGTCGGGCGGTGCGATCAACCCGAGCCATTCATCGGACGACCTGTATTACCGCGCACTCGTGGACCGGATCAGGCAGCCTGTCCGCGGCGACTACCGAATTGCTGTGTTATCGCTCAAAGGCGGCGTCGGCAAGACCACAACGACGATCGGGCTCGGCTCGACGTTCGCGTCACTGCGCGGCGACAGAGTGATCGCCGTGGACGCCAATCCCGACTTCGGCACGTTGGCACAGCGTGTTCCACTGCAGACACGATCGACCGTCCGCGATCTTCTCCAAGATCCGTCGATCTTCCGGTACTCCGATGTTCGCGCGCATACGTCGCAGGCGCCGAGCAGGCTGGAAGTTCTTGCGAGTGAACGGGATCCAGCAAAGTCGGAAGCCTTCAGCGAGGAGGACTATCGCGGCGTCACCAAGATTCTGCATCGCTTCTACAACATCATCCTGACCGATTGCGGTACCGGACTGATGCACTCGGCGATGTCCGGGGTATTGGACTTGACCCACACGTTGGTCCTGGTCAGCTCGACCGCGATCGACGGCGCGCGCAGTGCCTCAGCAACGCTGGACTGGCTGACCCTGCACGGGTACGACAATCTGGTGAGAAACGCTGTGGTCGTCCTCAATTCGGCTCGCCCGGGTGCGCCGAACGTCGATATCCAGCAACTGAGCCAGCACTTTCTCGCGAGGTGCCGCGCGGTCCACGTGATGCAGTTCGACGATCATTTGGCAGAGGGTGCCGAAGTAGATTTGGCAAGTCTTCACAAGGCGACGAGCCGATCGTTCGTCGAAATCGCGGCGACCATCTCCGACGATTTCGATCGGCAGCAACCGCCCCGTTCGTAGATCGTGAAGAGTCGCACGCCCCGCAGGGGGTGCGACTCTTCACGATTGCCAGGTCTACAGCGGCGGCAGATACGAAACCTGAACCAACTCCTGGTCCCTGCTTCGCGATATGAACGTGCCGCGACCGGGTGGCATCTTCGAGGGTCGGACATTGCCGAGCAGTACACCCTCGTCGCGTGGGCCACTCATGATCATCGAGTCGACGGACAGTTCCTTCATCCTGCCGAGTATCGGATCGAACAGTGCCCGCGCTGCGCCGCCGGAGCGGCGGGTGACAACGAGGTGGAGGCCGATGTCGCGAGCCTGCGGTAGGTACTCGAGCAGCGGCTGCAGCGGATTGCTTGCACCGGTGGCGACCATGTCGTAATCGTCGACGATGACGAAGATTTCCGGACCGCTCCACCAACTGCGATCGCGAAGCTCCTGCTGGGTGACATCGGCGCCGGGCAGCCGCTCCTTCATGTAATTGGCAACACCCTGGATCAGTCCGCCTGCGGTCTGCGACGACGTCGCGTACCCGGCGAGATATTCGTCGGGAACGGTGCCGAGCATCGTGCGGCGGTAGTCGAGCAGCACTACCTTGCCGTCTTCTGGGCGACCGTTCTCGGTCACGCCGGCGACGATATTGCGCAGCAATGTTGTTTTGCCACACTCCACATCGGCGAATGCGAGGAAGTGCGGCTGCGCTCCGAAGTCGAGAACCATCGGTTCGAGTTCGGCCTCGCCGAGTCCGATGACCACACGTGTCGACGTTAGTTCGATGCCTGCCCGACGTGCTGTTGCCATGACGTCTTCGCGTGGGATCTGCAGTGGCAACATCCGCACCGCAGGAGCCGATCGCCCCTCGTACAGCGCGATCAGTTTTTCCTTCGCATCGGTGATGCCCTCGGACAGAGTGTCCGCCGTCGAATCGGAGTCGAGCCTGGGCAGTGCCATCAGCATGTGCAGCTGCTCGGGTGTGAGACCGCGGCCGGGACGACCGACTGGGACGAGCACCGCTGCCTTACGACCCATTTCCGAATCCGTCGGGTCACCGAGCCGTAGTTCCAGTCTGGTGCCGATGAGGTCTTTGACCGCCGGCCGAATCTCCGCCCAGCGCGACGCCGAAACCATGACGTGAATGCCGTACGAAAGCCCCTGGCTGGCAATGGCATTGATCTGCGGCTCGAGCGATTCGAACTCGCTGCGGATCACCGGCCAGCCGTCGATGACGAGGAAGACGTCGCCGAACGGATCGCTGGCAATCGGATCGTTGATTCGATCCTGCGGTGCGAGCATCGCCAAAGTTGCTTTGCGACGCCGGAAGTCGCGCATCGATTCGACACCGAGTTCGCGGAAACGTTCCTCTCGCTGCCGCATGAGCGTCGTCACCTCGGCGACCGTGCGTCGAACCCGGTCGCTTTCCAGTCGGCTGGCAACCGAACCCACGTGCGGTATTCCAGCCATCGGGGCGAGCGTGCCGCCACCGAAGTCCAAGCAGTAGAACTGAACCTGTTCCGGGGTGTGCGTAGCAGCCGCGGCCATGATCATCGTGCGGAGCGCCGTCGACTTACCCGACTGCGGACCGCCGACGACGGCAACGTTGCCTTTCGCGCCGGACACTTCGATCGTCAGAACGTCGCGGCGTTGCTCGTACGGCTTGTCGATCACGCCGATCGGCATCCACAGCTGGCCGTGCACGTTGACCTCGGATTGCCAGTCCGGGTCGGGCAACAACATGTCGACCGTCGGTGATTCGTCTAGCGGTGGCAGCCAGACCTCGTGCGCTGCTCGACCGTGCCCGGTGAGCCGCTGGACCACCACGTCGAGCAGCGTTGACGGATTCCGCCCTTCCAGCACCTCCGGTTCGCTCGGGCCGCCGTTCAGCAGTTCTTCGAAGCTCGGCAGGTCGTCGACAGGTGCTGGCCGATGTGGATTCTGCTGCGCGACAGGCTGGGCGGTGAAAAACGTCGGTTCCACACCGCCGACAGAGCGCCCACCGACGCGAGTCGATCCGCGCGGCGAGACGTAAGGTCCGGATACGTAGCTTGCGTTGAAGCGCAGGGGATCTGCCGCGTCGCTCTTCAAGTACGCCGATCCGGGCACACTCGGCAAGTGATAGGCATCCGGAATACCAAGTACTGCACGGGATTCCGATGCGGAGAAGGTACGCAGACCGATTCGGTACGAGAGATGACTGTCGAGGCCGCGAAGTTTGCCTTCCTCCAAACGCTGCGATGCCAATAGCAAGTGCACGTGCAGCGAGCGACCGAGACGGCCGATTGCGACGAAAAGGTCGGCGAAGTCCGGCTTTTGGGACAGCAGCTCGGAGAACTCGTCGACGACGATGAACAGTGCGGGCAGTGGATCGAGTGGAGCTCCACTCGCGCGAGCACGCTCGTAGTCGGTGACGTTGGCGAAGTTGCCTGCCGACCGCAGCAGCTCCTGCCTCCGGTTCATCTCACCGGACAGTGCGTCCTTCATGCGGTCGACCATCGAGAGCTCTTCTTCGAGGTTGGTGATCACCGCAGCGACGTGCGGCAGTGAGTCCATCCCGAGAAACGTTGCGCCACCCTTGAAGTCGACGAGCACGAGGTTCAACGAATCGGGTGAGTGCGTTGTGGCCATCGACAGAATGAGGGTACGGAGGAATTCCGATTTACCCGAACCCGTCGCACCGATGCAGAGGCCGTGCGGACCCATGCCGTTCTCGGCGGACTCCTTGATGTCGATCTCGACGGGCGTCCCGTCGGGGGTTACGCCGATCGGAACACGCAGGCGCTCACGGGCACTGCGTGGCCGCCACACCATCGACGGCTCGATCTGTGCCGCATCGGTGATGCGCAGCAACGACATCAGGCCGGGGTCGGTCTTGCTGACGTGTCCGAGACTGACGATCTGCGCTGCGGTCGCGACGCGGAATCGCGCGATGTCGCGCGCGAAGCATTCGGCCTCGGGAACGGTCACCGTGTCCACTGTCGCGAACTTCTCGATGCCGGACGCACTGCGAGCGGCGATCATGTCGCCGTCGATGACGAGCTGCAAACCGCGACGGACGGCCAGTCCGGTCTGCGGAGCCGTGAGGTCGATGACCGTCACCGAATCCAGACCGGCGTCGCTGATCAAACGCTCTGTACCACTGACAAATCCGTCGTCGATGACAACAACGAGGTGGACCCTCCCCTGCGTCGGTGGTGCAGTTCGTGAATAACGCCCACGCTCGAGCAGTTCGGCCGACATCGCCTCTTCGAACTCGCTCAGCGACTGGTACAGCATGCGCGCCGACCCGATACCGTCGCGCGCACTCGGGTGCTGCAGCTGCGGCAACCACTTCGCCCATGACCACGCTTCGCTGTCGGGATCACCCGTGACGATGCCGACCAACACGTGGTCGGGACCGTGAAAGGTGCACAGTTCCATCAGCATCGAGCGCATCAACATACGCGCTGCATCGCGCGAACCTTCGATGTTGATCGCAGGAAACGCACGCAGCGAGATCGCGGTCGGTAGGCCGTGCACTACCGAGTGGGTCCGAACGAAACGCCGCAGGGCAACCGTGGACACCGGCTCGAGGTCTTCGAGTGGTCCGGTCTCCGGACGAGCGAGCCTGGTCGCTAGTCGGTGACTACCGACGCCGAGTCGCACGTGACCGAAATCGGGATCGTTCGGCCGGCGTTCCCACATTCGCCTGCTACCGATGAGCGACTGCAGATCGGCGGGTTCGGGGTGACTCCATTCGAGTGCGGACCGCTGCGCTTTGCCGGTCCGTCGAACGTCTTTACGTTCCTGGTCGAGGTAGCGGAAGTAGTCCTTGCGTTCCTCGTTGAGCTCGCCTGCCTTCTTCCCTCCGCCACGGCCGCCGCCGGCGAACATGCCGACCATCGACATCAGCATCATCATCGGGAACATCAGCGTGATCGGATTGGAGAAGGCTTGCCGCCCCGACGAGAAGAACAACGCCATCATGCCGACGACCGCCACGATCATCACGACGGGAAGCAACTTCATCATCAGCCCGCCCGGAATCGGGCGTGGTATCTCCGGCGGCGGATTCAGGTTGACTTCGCCACCGGGTGCTCGAGGCGGCGCTATACGTGGCCTTCGAACGAATCCCTCTGTAGCCATTCGTCGCCCCCCGCGCGGTCGAGTCTTTCGGTCGAAATCTTCGGACGTTCATCTGGACATACCAACTGATCAGCGTCGAGCTCCGTCAATAGTCGGTGTCCTCGGTGAGCTTTCCTTCACGCCGGAACGGTATGGAGATCGCGACGCCGAGGACGAGTAGTCCGAGGCAGATCAGCGATCCGATCGTGGCCCACTGTCTCGGTCGTGGATCGACGTATGGACCGGAATCCGGTGCTGCGATCTGGAGCGAGTCGTCGGCGCCGACACTCACCGGTTCTTCGGGAATGGCTGCGGTGAGGGCGGCCAACGGATCGATGACACCCGCTCCGATCTGGTTGTCCCTGCCTGCGCCGGGCCCATGCGCGGTCCGCGTGATGCGGTCCATCACCTGCTGCGCGTCGAGCGCAGGGAAGCGCGAACGGACCAGCGCTGCGAGGCCGGAGACATAGGGCGCGGCGAAGCTTGTACCGAAGTAGGGACCCGTGGAACCACCCTCGCCCTGCTGAGCGTTGATCAAGCCGACTCCGCCGGGTTTGCTGTCGAGGGAGATGACGTCCTCACCGGGTGCTGCGATCCCAACCCACGGCCCGCTCAGCGAATAGGGCGCGGGCATGCCGTCTTTGGTGACGGAGGCAACCGACAGGACGTAGGGCGAGAACCACGCGGGTGTGGCAACTGTCCGCACTGTCAGCCAATCGGGATCCCCGGCGAAGGACCCGAGCGGCGGCGGATTCTGGTCTTTACAGGCGGTGTCGCTGTCGACGTTGCCTGCCGCTGCGACAACGACGACGTTACGGTCGTACGCGAACTTCACCGCTGCTCCCAACGCGGCGTCGCCCAGATCTGCACCGGCCGTGCCACACGCGACTTCGGAAATGTTGATCACCGTCGCGCCGAGTTCGACAGCTCGAACTACGGCCGACGCCATGGTTTGCGCGTTTCCGTACCCTGCGCTCGCGAGCACACCGGGGATCGGCTTCTGCGTGTCTTTCGGTTCGTAAGCCGCGCTGTACTGGCGAATCGCGAGGATCTGGGCCTCTGGTGCTACGCCGGAGAAACCGTCTGCCGGACTCGGGGTCGCGGCGATGATGCCGGCGACCAGGGTGCCGTGCCCGTCGCAGTCGACGGTGCCGTCGGAGTCCGACGCGACGTAGTCCCCGCCCGGCTGTAGACCGGGCAGGCGCGGGTGCTTGTTGACCCCCGTATCGATGACAGCGACCTTCTGGCCCGCGCCGCGACTGAACTGCCAGGCAGCGGAGATGTCGACGAGTCGATGCCCTGGCGGAGGCTCACTCACGTCGGTTCCGCCGGACAGCACTGGTTCCGCGCAGAAGGTCTTCTTCTCGGTGACATCGAGCGGACCGACCTTCGCGTCCGCGACGAAGGCCCCCGGGTCGATGACCGGTGGTTCGACGGCCTGAGCACCTGCGGGCGAAGCCAACTGGCTGACGCCGACGAGCAGCACGACTGTCGCCAATCGTGCCGGACCGCCTGCTCGACGCAGCCGGGTCGACCGCTGACTCATAGGTTCCGCATGACCGAATAGAGGTCCATGATCCAGAACATCAGCGGGACGATCATCGCGATCAAGATGTATTCGGTTATCTCGCCGAAGCGACGGACTACTGGCGAGACGTCCGCAGTCGGAGCGGCTACACCGAAAAGCATCGCGGCAGTTGCAAAGACGAGCAGGAGCACCGCCGCGGGTACGAGGTCGAGTCGGTCACCGAGCGTGAGCGCGAGGATCAGCGCGACGAACGCGACGCAGCCGCCACCGATGAGAGTGCTCGCCTGCGTGAGGTCCGCGAACGACCGGCCTCGCAGGCACAGGATGATGGCCGCGATGACAGCCAACGTGACGCCTTGCCACCTAGACACACCGAACGGGTCGGCGGCCAAGACGGCGCCGAGGACGACGTTGAGCATCGCACCGATCACGATGCCCGACTGAAACTGATTCGCGGTACGTGCGCGGTGCACGAGCTTCGAGGCGGACGGCAGTGCGGTTGCACCGATCGCCCCGATACCTTCAACGGTTGGACGCTGTTCGTGATCGAGTGGATCGATGGCGCCACCGGCGGTCGGGACCGGCGGCAGCGGGAGCCGCGCCAACGCGATCGCGAGTCGAGGGGCCATCGAAATGACCAGCACCGCAACGGCGATCATCGCAGCGCCGACACCGCGCAGCGCCGGTCCTTCGACCATGACGACGAACGACGCGATTGCGCCGAACACCGAGACTGTGGCCGTCGCGGCGACCATCGTCGCGCCGACACCGGTGATGCGATAGGCGACAATCGCCGCGAGCAAGGTTGCTGTGAATCCCAAAAGTAAGTGTGCACTGCCGATTCCGTTCGGCACGACCAGTGTGATGCCGACGAAGATCAGAATCACCGAACACAACGACAGGACCGTCGAGGTGAGGGGCGCCGCGTACATGCGCGCGGCGATCGTCGCGGCGATCAATGCGCCGATCGCGACTAGCAACGCGATACCCGCCGCTGCAGCGCCGGCGTTCTGCGACTTTGCGGTTCCGAGCAGGACACCAGCACTGACGACAGCGAGCACAGAGGCGAAGAAGCCCATCCACCGTGCCGAGGACGGGGACCAACTCCGGAATGCGCTGGCGCTCAACTGCGATACCGCGTCGATGACGTCGTCGAACAACGCAGGCGTTTCTTTGGCAGCGACGGGGCGAAGAACTAGGAGTTCGCCGTCGAACACTTCGGCGTCGGTCAGCGTCTTGTTGGGCGCGATGGCATCCTGGCCCAGCCGTGCCAGCGTCCAATGCTGAGCTTTCTCGTCGACGCCGTCGTCGTGCTCTGACAGGTCTGGATTTCGCGACTCGATGAGGCTCACGAGACCGGGCATGAACACGGCGATCGGTACGGACGACGGCAAGCCGATATCGAGCTGGGTATTACCGCCGAGAATGGAAACCCGGCTCAGTTCCGGCTCGGAAATTGCGCCGAGTTCGCTACCCGATGGCTCTACTTGCGGCATCACGACAGCCCAACCCCCAAATTGCTTCATTGCCGATGAATACGACAGCCCCTCGATGAAGACACCAAGAAATATAGCCGACTGCCGTTCTCCGCCTCGGTTCGGCAACGGGTGTGAGGTACCCGAACCACCTCCCCGGTCGACGTCGGCGACGGCTGAAGCTGGGTAAGCTACCCAGGAACTCAACGTATGGGGCTCCGGGGGGACTATTCGATGACCGACATTCGCCAAGCGCAACGCGCCTTCGATGCAGGCGTGTTGTCGCTGGGCCTGACCATCGACGGCCAGGAATCGCCGCGCGATCTCACCTACGCCAAACTCGCGTTTCTGCGTGCGACAGAGTGGGATCCGGGGATGTGCGACGCCTGGCTCGGCCGCGCCGCGACGGGCGAGGTCACCAGCGAAGTGCTGTTCAACCTGCACAAGACGAGCCGGACAACCCTATTCCGTGAGCAGCGCCGCTTGGGCCTGCAGCGAGGTGAACTCGGCGGCCGGTTCTCCCCCGGGCTCTACATCGACTATCCGTTGACCGATTTCACGCAGATCTGGCTGGCGCAGGCAGCGCAGCTGATCTCCGAACGCGAATACGACGAAGCCGAGCAGCTGTTGAACGAGCTCGCTCATCATCGTGTCTCCGGCGCGGTACAGAGTGTCGATCGTGAAGCGGAAGACCGCATTTGCGCCTATGTGCGCGGTGTGTTGCATTTCACGACCCAACGCTGGCCCGACGTCATGTCGAATCTCGCCGGCTCTGCCGAGTGGGACGACGAATACTTGGCAACCGGCGCGCATGTGATGGTCGGGTCCGCGTGCGCGCAGCTCGGCTTGTTCGGCGAGGCCATCCGACGTCTGGAATTGGCGGAGGCGGGCCCACTGTCTTCGGCCCGCATCGACGCGATGTTCTGTCGCGGTCTTTCCCTTCGCGAGACTGGCCACGAAGACGACGCGCGTTCGGTGTTCGAGCAGTTGTATTCTCAGGAGCCGAACTTCGAGGCGAACGCAAAAGCGTTGCGCGACCCGAAGTTCCGGCTCGTCGTCACCACCAAGGAACTGATCGAGGCACGTACCGATCGCTGGGATCCGGCGTCGACGCCGTCGCAGGACGATCTCGATCGTCAGGATCTCGGCGAAAAGGCCGCGGAGATTCTCGCTGCTGCGCGTGCCGAACTCGATCGGCAGATCGGCCTCGAAAGCGTCAAGACTCAGGTTGCCAAGTTGCAGTCCTCGGCGACGCTTGCCAAGGTCCGCGCGGACAAAGGAATGGCGAGCAGTCCACGCAGCTTGCACCTCGCCTTCACCGGGCCGCCCGGCACCGGCAAGACCACGATCGCGCGCGTGGTCGCGAAGATCTACTGCGGCCTCGGCCTGCTCAAGACCGACAACGTGGTCGAGGTGAAGCGGCAGGACTTCGTCGGCCAGCATCTTGGCAGTACCGCGATCAAGACGGCCAAGCTGATCGATTCTGCGATGGACGGCGTGCTGTTCATCGACGAGGCATACACCCTCATTCAAACCGGCCTGTCCGGCGGCGACGCGTTCGGTCGTGAAGCGGTCGACACCCTGTTGGCACGGATGGAGAACGACCGCGACCGTCTTGTTGTCATCATCGCTGGTTACGACGGCGAGATCGATCGTTTTCTCGCAGCCAACGACGGTCTTGCGTCGCGTTTCGCGAAACGCGTCCGGTTCGACTCCTATGCTCCCGAGGAGCTAGGCCAGATCGGCAAAGTCATAGCGACGGCCCGTGATTCGGATATATCTGACGACGCGCTCGCGTTGCTCATCGAGGCCTGCCGTCCGTTGTACGCGCAGGAACGAATCGACCAAAGTGGGGCACCGAGGCGTGGCATCGACCTCGCAGGCAACGGTCGCTTCATCCGTAACGTCGTCGAGACTGCGGAGGAAGAGCGCGAATACAGGCTCACCGCAGACGATTCGATCGATCTCACCACACTCGACGAGCACACGCTGATGCGCATCGAGGCCGTCGACATGCGCAACGCGTTGGAGAGCGTACTCGGAATGCTGAGCACCGCCCAATGATCAAGCGCGAGTACAACTTCGTGACCGAAGACGCTGCTGCGCTCGCGTCGATCTGCGCTGCCGAAGACAACCGGGTCGAGGTCGCACAGACGGTCCGGCACGCGCCGATTGTGGCCACCACCCAGAACCGTGCGACGAAGATACGCACCGAAGGCGGCAACGCGAAGCGGATCTGATCCGCTCCGCGGCTCTACTTGGTGCCAATTTCCTCGATCGTCACGTCCACGCCGAAAGGATCTGGCGTCACACCGTCGTGCCCGACCAAGGCGTTCGATTTCGACAACGTCGGCCCTGGTACCAGCAACGAGACGATCGGGTACGGCGCCAACAGCGGCTTGTCACCAAGGCCGAGCGTCTTCGCGTCTTCGGGGCTACCTATGCCGTATCGCACTCCGGTGTCGGCGACATAGAAGACGCTCTCCCGTCGAGTGCTGTCGGGCTCGATACCCGTGACCTGGACGAACTCGCCGGAGTTCTGCGGAATGTAGGTGTAGTCGATGCGGTCGCCTGTGCCGTCGGAGGTGACCATCTCGAGTGGTGTCATGGACTTGGACAACGGCTCTTTCCGGCCGGCCAGCATGGTGAGTTTCGCTTCGGGATCGTCGGTCGAGCGCGACCATGCGACGCAGCCGACGGGATCGCTCTCAGCGGTGACGACCGTCGGGATCTCGCGCGGGAAGTGGTCGACGGGAAGCGAATTCACCTGTGCGACACCATTGATCGCGTCGGGTGTCACGGCCACGACGTCGGTCATGCCCTGGGAGTCAGAGTTTCTGATGACGCTCGCGGTGAACGGCGAGATCTTTTGAATGCCGTCCTTCAGCACGACGTAAAGGTCGGTCTCGTCCAACCCGGAAACCTTGATGACGGAACCGATTTGGGCCCCGGAAAATCGAAACTGGGTGGGCTGCCCGGCGTCGGGAATCTTCGGCGCCGTGATCGGTGGCACCTCGACCGTCGAATTGAGCAACCCGGTACCGATCGGTCGTGGCACCATGCCCGACAGTTCGAGCGTACGGGCGATCGAAGTGTTGGCCGTGTCGATCTCGGCGCGGTTTCCGCCGTAGAGCAGATAGGTCTTGTCGCCGCGTCGCGCCAACAAGGCTTCCTTGTCGTCGAGTGCCCGTGAGCCCTCGCCGAGTACCGGATCCGTCGAGAAGACGGTCGTCGTGACGCCTGACGATTTCGCAGCACTACCGGATTCGGACAGCTTGACCGTCTCGCAGACCGTCCACGTGGACATGGCACCTGAATTCGATCCTGGCAACGCTTGCGGCGCACCCGGAATGCCTATCGTCATGCCACGAGGCAACGTATTGATCTTGGAATCTTTTACCGAAGTCGGCTTTTCGGAACTCGAGGTGATCAAACGTGCCGAGGCAAGATTCAGAACGGGATGAATTTGTTTCCCGGTCACCACATACAGCGCGCCGCTGTCCTTACCGTAAACAATTTCGGCGTCCCCGATCGAGCCCTGCGGACGCAGAAACGCGAGAATCGCGCAGCCTGCCAGACCGAGAATTCCCAGGACCAGACCGACCGATAGCGAACGCATTTGCGACCGCATCGGATCGTGCAACATACGAACGTCGCGACGTACCAATGCGTGCTCCAGGCGGCGCAGCAAAAACCTATAGCCGTTGACCTGAGCTTTGGTGGTCAGCTGTGAAGCCACGACACCTCCCCCGAATTCCGATGCTCCCAGCAGGGTACCGTAACCAATTACTACATCTGCACGACGGATTGGGCAGGGGGACTGTGGGCGCTCATTCGAATGATCCGACTCAGGCAACGCTTCGTTCTACTGAATTCTGGCTTCAGCGACTGTTTCCGCTACGCGTCGTCGTTGTTGTGACGATCGTTGCGATCGTCGCCGCGTTGATCGCAGTGTTCTTCGGTGCGAGCGCGCTGGTAGCAGCTGGTATCGCGGTGGTTGTCTTGGCGGTCGGTCTCGTCCGGCTACACGGCGTCACCTTGGTGGGGGCGATTGTGAGGCCGGTCCGGTTCGCCTGGTACAGGTCGCGGCGAGAATCTCGCGACCCCGGCGGTCAGCCGTTCGATGTGCCACTGCCCGAAGGCGGCCGCTACGGTCTGCGGTGGGACGGCTCCAAATTGATCGTCACGTTGCGCATCGAGGCACGCCCCCAGACGATGACACTCCTCAGCCCCGGATCGTTGATCACCGACGAAGTGATCCCGCTACCCGAAATCGCGCGCTGTCTTACCCAGTTCGACATCACACTCGACTCGATCGACGTCATCAGCAACGGTTCTCGCGCACACAGCAACAGCGAAGTGGCGCGGATCTACGACCAGATCCTCGGTCCGCTGCCGGCCACCGCGCAGCGGACGGTGTGGCTGGTACTGCGCCTCGATCCCCTCGCCAATGCTGCCGCTGTACAACGTCGCGGCGGTGGATCGGTCGGCGCGCTCAAGACCGCGATCGTCGCGGCACGACGTATTGCCAATCGGTTGGCCGAGCGTGGCCTGCAGGTCTCCGTTCTGTCAGCAGCCGAAATGAACGACGCGTTACAGCAGGTCACGGGCGGTGTCCCACTCGACGATGTCGAGGAGACGTGGCGCGACAACGAGTTCGGCGAGTTCCGGATGACGAGTTTCGAAGTTGGCGTCGATCTGCTTGACGCGCAGGGTCTGACCAAAATCTGGACGATGTCGAGTCTCGCGACAACGCTCACGCTGCGTCTGCGTCGCGGCCACGTCGACGGCGAGATCGCGGTGAGTGCATACGTCCGTTTCGACACGATGGGCGAGATCGAAGGTGTACCGATCGATGGGCTGAGCCCATTGCACGGTAAGCAGCACCAGGCGTTGCTCAGCAGCCTGCCAACCGGCGGCCACGAGGAGCAGGCGGGCGCCCGTGAGCACTTCGGCCCACCGGAGGCGCTGGCCGGACTCGCGTTGCCCGCGGCAGGATGTGGCCAGCTGATCGGTGCCGATCAGTACGGACGCGGCGTCGCTGTTCCGCTCGTCGGTTCACGAATCCGTCGAGTCGAGTTGATCGGCAATCTGCATCTGGCCCAGCAGGTGATTCTTCGTGCAATCGCGTTGGGCGCCAACGTACTTGTGCACACCAATCGGCACGAGGCGTGGCGGTCGATGGTGACGAGAGTCGACTCTCCGGAGGCCTTGCACCTGGCGACGTGGAATGCGGCGTCTCAACAGGCTGGCACTGCGCAATCAGCGACTGTTGTCGTGTACGACGGTGTCGATGTGTCGGGGCATGTTTCGGATGCGACGATCATGCGGCTCAATCCGCCGGGTACTGATACGCGGTTCTTGGAGGCGGACGTGACGTTGGTGCAGGCTCGCTATGCGGCAAGTCAGGTGAGCGTCCGTACCGATATGGGTACGGTCGCGACGACGATGGTCGCTACCCCGGACGAGATGCGCTATATCGGTGGGTCACTCGATGTTGGTGAGCGCGGCCCGGTGCGCGTGTAGGTCTCCGGCTCGACACGAGAAGGCCCCGTCCATCCGGACGGGGCCTTTCGTTCGATCGTGCTGACCGAATCTGCGTTTCGAGCGTGGTTAGACGCCGAATGCCTTGCGCACGTTCTGATCTGCGCCGAGCACGTTGGTAAGCGCATCGCCCGCTGCGGTGGTGAGCTTGTTCAGGATGACGAGTGTGTCGGAGAACTCGGTGTCCCACTTCTGCTGCACCTGCAGGAATGCGGTGAGACCTTCGGGGGTGTCGAACCCGGAGGCGATCTTGCCCTTTGCTGCGGCGCCGACCTCGTCGGCCTGCGAGGTGAGGGTGGTGCGGAAGCCTGCCAGGTCGGCAACGAGTGCTTCGATCGAGGCTTTGTTGTAGCTGAACTCCATGATGAGATTCCTTTCGAGTGCGGGGGTGAGTTAGACGCGGAAGGCTGCGGTGCTGTCTTCTTCGGTGTTGCCGAGCGACGTGACACCACCCGTGAGGGTTTCCTGCATCTCGTTGAGAACCTGGTTCAGGCGGGTGCCTTCTGCTTCCCACTCGGCCGCAGCAGAGTTGAATGCGGTGAAGGCGGGTCCGGTCCAGCTGACGGAGTTCGCTGCCGACGTGATGTCGTTGATCGTCTTCTTGATGTGCGAAATCGCCGACTCGATGTCGCTGGCGCCGCTCCGCGCGGTTGCCGCATCGAAATTGATCGTCATTTCTTGCCTCCGATTATTCGGTCATTGACGCGTGCGCCAACTTGTGGTGTTTGACATTTTCCAACAACCGAGCCGTTGCCAGCACGATTTGTTCCCCGCCACAGAACTATGGCATCCACCTTCCCCCCGGCAGCGATTCGACCAACGCAAGCATTGCCTGCGCGATCCGGAAATCGGTGCCCGGCGCAAATGTGGACCAGACCTCGCGATCTGGAGATATACCAGGGCTTGCGACGATTCGACCTTTTGCGGTGTCGTAGATCGCGATTGCCCCGGAAGATTGTGTCGTGATTCCGTCGTGGTGAGAATAGGCGACGATTTCAGCTTTGGCGTGGCATTGCGCCATCGCCAGGCCGAATTCGACGGCGTCGCGTTCGGCCATTCCCAATCCGTAGAACGTTTGCGAATAGTCGCTGGACGCGCTACCGGGATCGAGCCGTTCCTGCAGCGTTCGAGAGGGCGCGCTGAAACTCGCAATGTTGGCCGCCTCCATTGTTGCGAGGGCGGCGACGAACGGTTTAGCCAATGAAGGACCGTCTTCGTCGGCCCATGTTGTGCGGACGACTATGCCGTCGTCGGATTTGGTCGCTACCGCGTGTTGGAACCCTCTGCGGGCCAAGCACACTCGAACAACACCCGATTCGGTGTAGTACCGCATCGCAATCTGACTGTCGGGCTGCGCGAGTGTGTAGAGCGCCACGGCGGTGTCGTCCTCTACTTCGCCTTCGTCGTCGAGGTAGCCGAATTCGACGAGTCGCTTCGTTGCGTGATCGCGTGCGGCTCGCAACTTCGCGAGCGATTCGTGCCGGTTGCGAATGTCGAGTGCAAGGGGCAGCGTCTCGATGTTCAGCTTGCCGGCAAGAGTCAGCAGCTGGTCTTCGTCGAGAGTCGCTGCAGCGCGGTCTGTTTCGGAAATCGTCATCGATCTGCCGCCTCCCCAAGCACTGCAGGCGACGCCGTGACGGAACCGACCGCGAACACACCTTCGTCGATGTCTGCGGACTGTTGATCGGTTGCCGTCTCGGTGTGCTCCGCGAGTCCGAGCCAACCTTCTGGCAGGTTGACCCCGCTCGACTCTTCCGCTGCACCGGCGCGAGTCGGCTTCGCGTGGTGCTCGTCGTTGCAGTTGTTGGCTGCAGCCGCTGCCATCCCCGGCGCCATCGGTGTCATCGGCGCAACGGTGTCGATGGGTGTCGCCGCCGGTGTGACGATCGTTGTCGGCTTCGCGGCGGATTGCGAGATGGTGTTGGCGTAGAACTTGGTCTGCTGCCGCGCCATCGCGATCGGGAACCCGAGCGGCAAGCCGCCGGAGAAGCCACCCGGCAGGTTGCCGGCATCGAGTTTCGGTGTAGGTGCCTGCTCCGCGGCTCGTTCTGCGTCGAGCGCGACGCTCGTCGCGATCTGCGGAGGCTTTGCCTGGTCCCATGCGGTGGAGAGTGGTTCGGTGGCCTTTTCGTAGGTTTCCATAACCCGCGACGCACGATCCTTGGCTTGCTGCTGATCGGCTTCGACCTTTGCGGCCGCCGCAACGAGCGGAGCACCGAGTGCAGCGCCCGCTTTTTCGATGCCGTCTTTCGCGGCCTTGGTGAGCGAGACTTCCGCTGCACTCGGCATGGCGAGACGAGCAATCTGGTGCGCGGCTGCTTGCGCCTCTGCTTTGACCGCATTGGCTCCCGCTGCGGCGGCCGCGTCTGCGAGCCACTGTTGAAACTTGGCGATTTGTGCTGCAGCGTTTGCACTTTCGTTCGATTGCCACGCCTGCTGTATCGCCGCGACGATCTGTGGGTATTCGAGTGCACTTTCGGCGAGCCCTGCGGCCAGTCGTGCGTAGGCCGCGCCGGCGTCGGCCAGCGGGATTGCCCCGGGGCCGTCGGTCAGGTCGTGCGCCAAACGCTCGGTTGCTCTGGCTTCCCAGATAACACCCGTGAATCCGACGCCGGTGGGCTCAGTCATCGTGTGCTCGCTAGACCCTCGGGCCCAGTGCGGCTGCGCTGTCGTCCTCGGCCTTGTTGAGGCCGTGGGTTTGGGTGCGCAATACCGCTGCGAGCTTGCGCAATTCGAGAACACCGTCGCTCATGGCGGTGACGAACGATGCTGCGACCTCGTTGAACGAGCCGGCTGCGCGCACGGACACTTCGTCGGTGCCTGCGGGCAGCACGTCGAGTGCGTCCTTGTTGTTGCGAAGCCCCTCTTCGAGGTTGTCGGCCATTGCGTCGAGCCGTTGCGCCGACTTGAGCGTTGCAGCCGAGTCGAAATCGATTCCGGTCATTTCGTGCCCCTCCCTTTGGTGTGTGACATTTCGGACGATCCCCCCGCGCCGTGCTTCACAGGGTTAGTTCGCGATCGGGAACTTCTTCGGTGGCCCGACTTTCGGCTTCGCCCACTACCGGCGGTGCCATGCCTTCGATCTCGCCGACAACTTCGTCGCCGTGTTCGCTGGTGACGAGGTATCCGCGAATGCCTTCGTCGCCAACTGATTCCGCGCCACGCTGCATGCCTGCGGCAGCACCCGCAGCGCCCATCGGCATCATGCCGCCGCCGGTGCCGCCGACGAATTCGGCTGCAGTACGTACTGGCGCGGACGGACCGACTGGCGCGTTCGCGTTCATCAGACCTGCGCTCACGGTTTTGGCGTTGTTCCACGGTGTCAGCGGTGTTGCCGGAACACCGGGCGATCCGAGACCAGGGCCGCCGGGGCCGCCGGGCGACTTGCCGCCTGGTTTCATCGCTGCAGCTGTGTTGGCGGCCTTGGCCGGGTCGGCTGGACTGACCGGTTTCGGTTGCGCCAGAGCAGACTTGATGGCTGTCGAGGCCTGGTCCAGTCCGGTCGAGGCCAGCGAGCTGACGGGTTTGCCGACACTGTCGAGGATCGTGGATGCGATGGCGAACGGCGAAGTTCCGGTGGGCGCGTTGGTGATCGGCACCTGCTGACCGTTGGCGGTCATGGCACCGGTCGGGCCGAAGAGCTGCGCGCGGGTCTCGGCGACGACGATGGTGCCTTCGGCGAGACTTTCAGTCGCGGCGGCCAGCACGACGGCTTGCCCGGGCGGCGTAACCAGGAAGGGTCCGGTTGCGACGACGACGCCGATGAATTTCGCGATGATCGCCTGCAGCAGTGCCACTCCGTGCGCGACGATCGCCGCTGCGGTCTGGATGTTGATCGACGTGTTGACACCCTGCGTCGATACCGCAGCGGTATTTGCCTGTGCTTCAGTGCCTTTGGCGACTGCCGCCAACGAAGCCGAACTCGACCACACTTTGTCGAGCGCTTGCAATCCTGCCGAACCGACGGAGATCGACGTGTCGAGGGCTTTGGAGATGCCGGTGAAAATCTGCGACGGGTCGAACCCGCTGGCGTCGAGTTGGCCGGTTCCGAAGCTGCCGAGCAGGTCGGTCAGCGGCTTCAACAGCAAGGTCAGGTCGATGACGGGCAGCGGCGGCAGGCCCGGCATGGGTGGCATTGGGGGAAGTTGCGGCAGCGGCGGCAGACCGAGGTTCCCGAGGATGTCGTTGACCGGCATGTCGAGCATCGGTCCGACTGGGCTGTTACGAATGAGATCCAGCGCAGCCTGATCCACGGGAGCCGGCGTGAAGCTGCCGGGCTCGCCGAAGAGGCTGTGGGTCATACGCCCTTGCCTATGGAGTCGAACGTGGCGCCTGCCGCGGTATCGACGGTCTCGTACTCGGCGGCGCCTGTGATGGCAGCGGCTGCTGTTCCTGCGTGCACCGCAGCCAGTTGCCCGATGGAGAAGATGTGGTTGCCTTGAGCGACCGCGAAGGCCGCCAGGAAGTCCTGTCCGATGAGCCCGAAGACCGGAACCATGGCAGCTACCGTGGCGGTGGTGTCGATCGTGCCTGCGGTGACGACCGCGGCGGCCATCCCGGCCGATACATCGCCGTAGGCGCGGATTGCGTCCGGTACTGCTGCGACGTCACTCATTTTGAACCCCCATGCAGGTGAAGTGCGATTGACTGGAACGTACCGAGCTGCGCTTTCGGTCGACTTAAAATCCCCTTGCTACGACCGAGAACACACCTTAATGCAGTTGCGAGCTGGCGATCAGGTCGGCAGCTTCTTCATTGAAACTTTCAACTAATTGTGCGCGTCGTGCAAACGCTCGCTGGGCGGCCATTCCCGCAGTGGCAACCAGCAAGGTCTCGAAATCTTTGGGTGACAGTTTGGATATTGCGTGGGTGAATTCGAGGTCCAACAACGTGCCGAGGCCATCGACTTCTGCGGTTATCTGGCCATCGGGCGAGGTCTCGCGGACTCGAATCACTGCAAGCTGCTCGTTGAGCTCGCGCATTCTGTCGAGTTGGCGTCGAGCGCGGTCTTCCAGCGCGTCCATCGCTGCACTCATACCGACCTCATCCAGCTCTGCGGCTCGACGTCGTTTTCCCATTCGTCGACGGCTTCGTCCAGGGCAACATCCTCGGGCTTCGGCAAACCCATCTGATCGAGCACATCCTTGGCAATCCCAGCGCTGACCAGCTCTTCTCTGCGCAGCAGCCCCGCCCTGTTGGCAGATTGCTTACACAGCCGAAGGATCTCCTGGGCGAGCGCGACCGGATCTCGACGCAGCTCCGACCGCTCGATTGCCACGGAAATGGGCAGCCCCTGCTCGGTGGTGCGCAGCGAG
The DNA here is from genome assembly GCF_016482825.1 of Antrihabitans stalagmiti. Classification (GTDB taxonomy): domain Bacteria; phylum Actinomycetota; class Actinomycetes; order Mycobacteriales; family Mycobacteriaceae; genus Antrihabitans; species Antrihabitans stalagmiti. The sequence continues at coordinate 535,071 of NZ_JAEMNV010000002.1, forward strand.
ATGGCACCACTCTTCGATACAGCTGTCGACATGATCCCCCGTTCGACCCCACCCCGGTATCTAGCTCTGCCGGAGTCTAGCGAAGGGGTACGACAGGTGCCAACTTCTCGGGCGACAATGGAGTTCACGTTATATTGCCTGCAACGAATAGGCGCCGCCCGGTCGGAGAACGGGCCGCTGATCAGCGCACCATACGGGGGAAAACAATGAAACGCGTGCCAATTCTCGGTGGAATCGCCGTGGCGATTTTGCTAGTGCTTCTCGGGGTGTGGGTGACGGCCAATCCGAGCAGCACGAAGGGCACTGCATACCCGATTCCCGAGTTGGTGGCGCAGGCCGAACTCAACGAAGCGACATTCGCATTGGCGCAGGCAGAAGGCGCACAGTATTCCGGCACGTTTACGCCGACCGAGGATCTGCCGCCGATCGATTTCGAAGACCTGACGGTGTCGAATTCGGGCACCATGCACGGCACGATCGTCCTGGAAGGCATCCCCGCCGAGATCGTGACCATCAACGGCGACACCCTGGTCAAAGCCAGCAACGACTTCTGGTTCAGCATCCTCACGACCGACTACACGGGCGAATTCACCGACAAGTGGACACGCCTGCAGGACGACTTCTTCGGCGTCGATCTGAGCAACGTGCTCGCGCCGTCCAACCTCGCGTGGTCGATCCAGGGTCTGCAAGATCGCACAGCCGGGGATGTGGTCGCCGGGCCCGACGCGTTGCCGAACGCTCGGCAACCGCTCACCAGTTCGACCGCGGCAAGCGAATCGACACCCGAAGGCACGGAGGTGTCGGTCGGGCCGTTCGCCACCTACGTCGGCGGCGCGGGCTCGATTCCGAACCGTGTGAAAGGTCCGGTCAATTCGCCGAATGCCAAGGGCGGCAACATCGACGCGGAGATCGACCCTGTCGATGCTGCCGAGGTCGAGCGGCTGTACCAATTCATCGAGCAGGTGACGCGCGATCTTGTGAACGCCGCCGATGCTGCAATGAGCTTCTCGATGGATTCCAACACCTCACTTGGTAACTGCAACAACACATCCTGCTCGATATTGACGGTCGTCACCAATACGTTGACAGGCGCCGACAGGTCGACGATCAACGTGCATGTGCGCACGGATTTCAACGTAGACGGCGTTCCGACCAAGTCGTGTGACGAAAATACGACGATGCCGGCCAATGGCCAGGTGTCCGTCTTCTGCAATGCGTCCTACTTCGCCGATCCAGAGCAACGACACAATCTCGAGGCCTGGGCAAAGGTGACTGCACACGCCTACGCCGAGACCGACATTCAGGCGATCATCAACATCGTCGACGGCCAGAAGAAGCGCGACACGTCCCCCGACGAGCTGCGCGGGCCCGGCACCTGGCGACAGCAGCCAGCAAAGAACGGTCCGGACAATCGTCGCTATCACGAGCAAAACACCGGTCGGCCTTCCGATTTCGGCTACGTCGTCAACGGCGTTCCGTTCGACGGTCGGGCTGCCGACGGCACACTGCTACAGGTCCAGGGCGCAGGCTTCGGTTCGCACATCGGACCCGACGGTGCGCTGGACCCGAACTGGCCGGGAACGCAACAGCTCGTCAAGCGTGGACGCGACCAAGTCCAGGCTGCGGGGAGCGCGCCGATCCGCTGGGTCTTCGCAGAGGAAGCCGCCGCCGCGGCGGGCGAACGCGCACTCCGCGAAGCAGGCTTGACGCAGATCGTCGTCACCTTCGTACCGGGCCGATGAGGATGGCGACGGGCAGGAAGCTTTCGGCGTGGACTTCCTTCGGATCGGTGGTGGTCGCTTCCGTCGTCTTGATGGCATGCTCCACACCGATAGCCGGAGAAGCGAAGGGCGACAAAGTCTCTCAAATCACCGGTGCGGCGGGGACAGCAACCGTCCCTGGCGATGCCTCACCCATCACCGACGAAGAACTCTTCGATCCGTGCACGATTCCAGATGAGGTGACCGACGAGTTCGGTTTGGCTACTGCGTTCGAAGAGTCTGTCTTCAATCCACCGCTAACCCGCTGGAAGTCGTGCTTGTGGAGTCAAATGGGGTTCGAAGCGAGATTTGCCGTGGGCATTCTGACGACTGCGTATACATTTCAGGAGCTTCTCGCCAATCCAACCAAAGATCGATTCGTTCCCACCAAAGTCGGCAGACACGATGCAACGTATTTTGCCGAGAAGGGCGAGGACGACCCGCTTCGATGCAAAATTGCTTGGGGAACTTCTACCGGCACAGTCCTTCTCGATGCGACTTCGTACTCCGTCCAGAGTGGCTCCCGTGAAGAACCGTGCCCACTCGTACAGCGCTGGGCAGAAGCGGTCTACCCGCACATTCCTTCGTGATGTCGTACCGATCTGGGGGATGCCAATGAATACCGTCCGCACACGCGCAGCTTTCACTACAACAAAAACCACCTCGGCCTGGATGTCCTTCGGAGCGGTCCTAGTCGCGGCCGTCGTATTACTGGCCTGCTCCCCACCGATGACCGGAGAACCGAAGGGCGACAGAGTTTCTCAGATCACCGGAGCAGCGGGGACAGCAACCGTCCCCGGCGATGCCTCCCCCATCACCGACGAAGAACTCTTCGATCCGTGCACAATTCCAGATGACGTCACGAACGCCTTCGGCCTAGCCACTGCGATAAAAAGGAACGGCTTTCCGACACCATTGCCGCGATGGAGATCCTGCGTCTGGTCGCAAACCGGAGCAAACGCACGCTTTGGCGTCTCGATCCTGGTCACCGCGTATACCTTCCAAGAACTCCTCGACAATCCAACCAAAGACAGGTTCGTGCCGACGACAGTCGAAGGAGGTCACGCCGCAACCTACTTCGCAGAAAAGGGTGAAGACGACCCCAATCGTTGCAAACTCGCTTGGGGTACATCGACAGGTGCCGTCATAGTCGACACAACCGCATTCGTGGTGCGAGAAGGACCACGCGAAGAACCACGCCCACTCGTTCAGCGTTGGGCAGAAGCGGTCTACCCGCACATTCCTTCGTGAACTCGTGTCGATCAGGGGGATGCCAGTGAATACAGGCTGCACAAGCACAATTCGCGCCACGACGAATAAAGCCTCCGCGTTAATCTCGTCCTACTGGCCTGCTCCAAGCCAATGACCGGAGAACCGAAGGGCGACAAAATCTCTCAAATCACCGGAGCAGCGGGAACAGCAACCGTCCCCGGCGATGCCTCCCCCATCACCGACGAAGAACTCTTCGATCCGTGCACAATTCCGGATTCGGTTAAGATCCAGTTCGACTTAGATCCAGTGGGCATACCCACATTCGTTCCGCCGTTGCACCGGTGGACATCGTGTCGATGGATTCAGAGTCACGACGGTGGTCTGTACGGTACTGGGATCTTGATTACTGCTTACACGTACCAAGAACTGCTAGAAATCCGACCAAAGACAGATTTGTCGGAACAACGGTTGCTGGTCGTGAAGCGACGTTCTTCGCCGAGAAGCGCAGCGCTGACCCGAAGGAGTGCAAGCTCGCGTGGGGCACAGCGACTGGATCAGTGCTGGTCTCGGTCATTGCCGACTAAGCCTCTGAGGGGAGGCGCGTCGACGCGTGCAGAATCGTGACGGACTGGGCGGAGGCGGTCTACCCACACATCCCCGCATGAGCCGGCGAACAATCGAAACCGACTTGCGGCCATGCATTATCGTTTCGAGCCGGCATGGGTGACACGACCAGCGCCTACACCTCGGCTCACGTCGTCCACTCCGATGTGTCTCTTGACGACCTCACTCGCGAGACATTGAATTACCTCGCCGGCGCGCAGTTCATCAGATCAGGGCTACCCGGGCTCGGAATATCTGTCACGATCGCCAATCAAACCTGGTCGAAGGCTTTCGGTTTCGCCGATATCGCAACCAAGAGCCCATTTCGGCTCGACGATCACTTTCGGATCGCGAGTCTCACCAAGACCTTCACCGCAACAGCGATTCTGAGACTGGTGGACAGAGGCCAGCTCCACCTCGACGATGTGCTCGATCAGTTCGTTCCCGGCATCCCCAACGGTTCGCGGATCACGGTGCGAAACCTGCTGAGCATGACGTCCGGCGTATTCGACTACCCTTCCGACCCCGAAGCCAGGGCCGCGTTCGAGCTCGATCCCGCGATGCCGTGGACGCCCGCAGAGTCCGTCGAGATCATGAGAAGGCACCCGCCCGATTTCGAACCCGGAACTCGAACCGTGTACTGCCACAGCAACTTTGCACTGCTCGGTGTGATTCTCGAAGCGGTCACAGGTCTTCCGGCCGCCGACGTGATCAACACCGAGGTGGTGGCAAACGTTCCGGGGCTGTCGCGGACCAACTTTCCCACCGAGCAGACCGTCCCCGCTCCCCACCCAGTTGGCTATGCGCCTGACCCCGACCCGGCGCGACCATTGCGCGTTGTCGACAATGTGAATCCGGCAGTCGTGTGGACCGCTGGCGCGATGACGTCGACGATCGACGACCTGATCGCCTGGAGCCGCGAACTGACCACCAGCACCCTGCTGTCCTGTGAGCTGCAACAAGAACGTCTACGCAGCAACAGGTTTCATGGCCACTCGATGAACTTGGGGTACGGGCTCGGCATAATGACTCTCAATGATTTGGTCGGCCACAATGGCGCGCTGGTCGGTGGATCGTCGGCCATGTTCCGTCTACCACTGCACGACACCACTTTTATCGTGGTGTCCAATTCGTCAGACAACTTTCGGTCGGCGACTATGGCCATCGCGCTGCATCTCGTTCGCGCCCTGTTCCCGGGCCAGATCGGGTAGAAGAAGTGTTCGCGGTCAGGCGACAATCGCTCGATGACACCGACCTGATCTGGACGAGATGCGGGCAACACCGAACCCGGCGCCTACGACCCGTCGTCGACATCGCCGTCTTGGTACGATGCCCCGTGGACGGTGCGCTGCGGTCGGGAACTCGCGACGCAGCACTGAGCATGGGGAATGCAACGGACGGGGAGGGTTCCGATTTGACGCGGGGTGAGAATGTTGCGCGGCGTCGCGCCGCGACTATGAGAGTCTCTGCGGGGGTGTCTCTCGGATCTGTCGTCGTCGCGCTCATTGTTCTGATGGCCTGCTCCAAGCCGATGGCCGGCGATGCGACCGGCGACAAGGTTGCTCAGATCACCGGCGCTGCGGGTACTGCGACTGTGCCGGGCGACGACTCGCCGATCACGGACGACGAACTGTTCGATCCGTGCACGATTCCGGACACCGTCACGGACGACTTTGGGTTGGCGACGGCGATAAAAAGGCCGGTCTTTCCGAATGGGCTCTCTAGATGGAAGTCCTGTCTTTGGTCGCAGACCGGAGCAAACGCGAGGTTCGGTGTCACGATCCTGGTCACTGCATACACGTTTCAAGAACTACTGGACAACCCTACAAAAGATAGGTTTGCGCCAACGAAAGTCGGGGGTCACGATGCGACCTACTTTGCTGAAAAGGGTGAGGACGACCCAATTCGCTGCAAACTCGCGTGGGGAACATCGACCGGGTCAGTAATCGTGGACTCAACCGCAAATTGGGTGTCGAAGGGACCTCGCGAAGAGCCTTGCCCGCTCGTGCAGCGGTGGGCTGAGACAGTGTTTCCTTATATTCCAGCCTAGGTATATATGAGCGCGGTTGCGCGGACAATACAGACAGAGGGAGGGATTCGAGATGGCTGAGGATAGTTCAGCATTTAGTGGTTTCACAGAGTCTGCACAAGCGGGCGATATTACTCTCGATTCTGGCGTAGCTGATCGATGCGCGAGTGAATGCCAGGCAATTATCGATCAACTGATTTCCATACAGAATCAGATTGGCACTTTAGGCTCGGTCAAGGGGTTCGGTAATGGCGTTGCCAATGCGGCTGAACTAGCTACTCGATTTCAGCACCGCGCTACGGGCGGTGACAGGTCTCTCGACAAGACCTTGGAAAATCACATCGAAATAGTCAATGAGATGAAACAGACCTTCATCGAGTCCGGCCGCGCGTACCTACAGACGGAGGAAGGCTCAGCCGACGCTCTAAGCGCGTTCAACGAAAAATATCCGTCAGATTCTTAAGGCCGGTGAACTGCCAGCGAAGCGCTTCCCCGTCGACGCGATCTATCAAACAGTTAATTTGCAAACTAGGCGCGCCACATATTTGGATAGCACGCGTAACCACATTCCTCGCCATCGACGTGACGAAATTTGTGGCCCATCCATTCAAGGAGTCAATCATGGGAGATGTCGGGGAATCGGTAGCCAATTTTATCGACGGCACGCCGCTCGGCTCGGCAATCAATGCTATTCTGCCCGGTCAGAGAACACTCTCCGAGGTGGATCCACTAAACAAAGACGCTCGTCCCAACGGTGACATCGCGGTAGACACCGAGGCAGACGGTATCGCTTGGGAGCATTTCAACCGTGACCATCAGAGCCTTATAGACTACCGCGATTCGATTCGAACTAATCAAATTACAGATCTGGCATCTGCATGGAATGTGCCAATAGCCAGCTTGACCGCGGCAATCAACACCTTCAACAACACCGTCAAATACGATATTCAAAGCTCATGGGAGTCAGGCGGTGGCGGTGCGGCGCTAGCCGCGACTCAAGCGTACTCAGAGCAGTTGAAGGAAGTTCCTCCAGTCCTGCAAGCAATTGCGAATAACTTGAACTACGTCGCAGACAGTGTCTTGGAACAGACGAGGAAACAGATTCCCGACAAAAGCGGCGGCCTAACCACCGGGGATGCCATCGTCGGATGGGTCGGGAGTGACTTCTATTCCAACGCCGAAGCCCAGCGACGGAACGAGCAAGAATTCAAAGACCATGCGAACAAAGTTATGAACGACGTGTTCGTTCCGGGCGGTCGCAAATCGAATGAAGACATGCCGGTTTTCCGTGTTGCCCAAGCGGTGACATCAACTGCGCCCGCCCCCGTCTCGCCGGGTGGTCCGGGTGGCGGCCCGACAGGAGGGCCCAGCGGCGGACCCTCGGGAGGCCCGTCGCCCAGTTCGCTAACGGCACCCACCGACCTTCCTGAATTGACGACCCCAGATCCTTCCTCGTTGACCGACTCGCTAACCAGCCCGCTGAGCAACTTGACCAGCGGGTTGACCGGCCTCACCGACGCGGCAAAGAATGCTGCGAAGGACGCGACGAAACCTGTCGCGCCAGTCGGTCCCAAGCCGACCGCCACCACGCCAGCCAAAACGGCGGCGAAGGCTACAACGCCGAGCGGCGTGAAATCAGGCGGACCGGGAGGTGCCGGTGGGCCGAAAGCTGGCGGACCGGCCAAGTTGGACCCCGCAAAGTCCCTCGCGCAAGCGTCGAAGTTTCCACGCGCGACCGCGGTCAATGCTGCGACCGCCATGCGTGCCGCAGGGCCGATAGCGGGCCAACCCGGCTCGCCCGGCGCCATGGGTGCAGGTGCACGAGGTGCAGGTTCCGACTCCGATAAAGAGCACAAGAGGGCCAAGTATCTCGACAGCAAGGAACACCTCGAAGAAGCGATCGGTGACGCCCCTGCCGCAGTCCGACCCGTCGTGGAGAAGTAGTGGCGAACACTTGGCGTATAAAGCCGATGGAATTTCTCGTCTTGTGGGAAATATCCGGAAACGACACCCTGCCGTTTCCAATCGTTTGCACGAACACCCCTCCACTACTCAAGGACTACATCCGCCAGAAAGAACAGATTCTGGAGGAGCTGCAGCCGAGGCTGACGCGGGAATCGGTGGACGCCATACAGACTGTTTCGCGACCTGACATCAAAATTGCAGCAATTGGCTGGGACGAGCACAACGAGAACAACCTGAGCGCTGCCCGACGCATATACGGTGTCCGGCGGGAAAACAGGGCGTACGTACTCAGCCAGGCGCCGGGCTCGAAGTTCGAAGAAGGCGGCGACATCGAGATAACGGAGACGTCAGTCGTCGGCCTCGCCAGAAGCGTCATCGACAAGCTCCCCCAGGTGTCGAAAGGATCGATGGGCGAGGTTCCGATCATGCGCGGTCAGGGACGCGACCTCGACTACAGCCACGGGCAATCCGCCGTTCGTGACAGCTTCGCCGAGTCTCCCGAGCAAAAGTCGGCCCGATTCCTACGGGCGAAATCGACACAGTTCGGTGAATTCGAAGTTCTCCCAGGCGAATCCATGCACTGGCTCCGGGAGCGGTCCGGTTATCTCATGCGCTGGCGTGACGTCGCGGACGACGGCCGCTACCTCGTAGAACCGCGGGACCACCCCGTCGCGGTAGCTGTAGATGCGAAGGGATTCGAGAACGCCGCGAACGAACGCGTCGCAAAACTCGTGCGGCGTATCAAGGAAGACAAACCGAAATACGAGATGCAGTAGGGACCGACGGCTTACTCGCCGGTTGGCAGCAGGATTGGGATTACAGAGGCATGAGCGGAGAAATCGACTCGGCCCATTGCTGGACCTGGGGACACGGATCAACGCGCAACTCCACCAGCGCCGCCTGAGAAATTCTTACAATCACCACGCCGGTCTGCGTTCTCCACGCGATTTTGCAGGTACTCGGATCCGGCAAGACTCCATCCGTGAAATACGCCGCAGGTCGCCCACCCACCGTGGTCGGCGCAAAGGTCCTTTCGTCGGATTGTCTAGCAACTCTTCAAATATGTACGCGCTCAACAAAACTGACCCCGAGATGCCGCCACTCGACTTCGTCTGGATCCAACTGCAAGACGTCCATCTCGGAACCGGTGGATCGAACTGCATGCTTCCGTCACCGGATCTAAACCGACCGAAGCTGGAATCGAATCCGGCAACGTACACGGATCGAACAACTCATCGTCACGCACCGGAGACTCTTTCCCCGGCACCACAGCGGTCCCCTCCGGACCCACCACACTCGACAACCGCGCCGAGTTATCCGTCGGCGGCACCCTCAATCGCCGGCGAACAGCCAGCCGCGAACAGAGCAATCACTGGCCGCAAACAACGCGCGCGCCCCCCACCGTCCAGCAGTTCCCCCTGAGTTACACCCCGTCATCTGCACCGAAACAATATCGCCCGATGACGGAAAACAGCCGTGCGAGGGCCGAACCACCCGAACGGTTCGCATCGGTACAGACAGACAAACCGCGCGACGCCTACCCGTACCGCCTCAACGCCGACCGCAACGGAACAGAGTCCCCATCGACCACAAGGGGGTATCCGTCGTGCGGATCTACTGCAGCGTCGCCGTACTTGTCGACCAGCCCGGCAACGGCATCGATCAACGTCGGAACAGATTCTGCGACAACGTACTTCGTATCATCCTGGTCTCCGAAGGTAATCACCTGACCTACGCGACCGCCTGGTCCGGGATCGCAATCGACTGCAAGCCCAGCCAACATCCCATTACTACTTACGAACGGGATCCAGCCACGCCGCCAGAACGATGCCTGCACCCGCCCATCCACCGAAACGATCCCATAATCCAGGACACAAGGATCACCGACAGATGCCAGATCGCGATCCCACTTCGCCTTGATCACGAAGACGTCGTCCAAGCGCAGCCACACATCCCCAGCCATCGGCCCACCATCGCCAAGTCCGTACAGCCAGGCCAGATCCTCTGGAAACGTAAAACCGAACGAGGCTTCGAACTCGACGAACCTATCTGCACCAACTGGCGCTGCAAACCCGCCCCAGCGCTCGGCAAAGCTCGCCAAACGGTCGAATCCAGATCTCGACTCAGCCATTACAACTCCCCTCCGAGCATGGGTCCCACCAAGGCCACGTGCTTCAAATCAAAGCAACTAACGCTGCACACGCAAACGCTCGGCACGATCGGTGAAGGAATCAATCGCGTTGACGTCGAACGCGAACAGAGCTGCCGCTCTGGCTGGGTCATATTCGAATCGGACCACCACATCGTATGGTTCGCGGATCACAGACAGAATGCAGCCGTACCACAATCGGCCGGAGTCTGATTGCATCAAGTTGCGCAGGCCCTCAAAAAATTCTTGCAATTTTTTATCTTCGTGATATTTATCCATCAGGTCGCCTGGATATACTCGCCAGGTCGTCGGGGTCGGATACAATATTCGAGTCATGTTCTTTGTTCGATCTCCAGCGACGAACAACGAAGAGGCCGAATCCCATTCGTCGCCCACGCGAGCAACGGTAATTTCCCTCAGGTAATTCCCTGCATCCATCACCATCGAGTTCTGACCGCCCAGCATTTCCATACTCATCGAGATGCTCTCCTGTAGAGGTCGTCCAAGTCCGGACTATTAAATTTTTGATTCGGCGAATTATCGAACATTTCCATGTCTTCGGCCACAGCAACTTCATTATACAGAAGCGCATAGCGCGCATCCACCTGTTCCGGTCGATTTAAGTTACCATCTGGATATTGAAAGACGACTCCTACATCGCCTGCAGCTCCGGCCCTCGACCCCCAATTCGACAGCATATTCTCGAAAGCCTTGTAACCACTGACATTAAAGTTGCCATCCTGCGGAAATAGGTTCCGATACCCTTGATCCAGCGTGAACCGATATGCCGAAGCATGACCGCCGGAATCGCCACTCATGTAGACGCGCTTACCTACGTGACCGACCGCCTTTTCCTCGGCAGAATCGTGCGTCCGATCAACATTATGGCCGGGAACTTGTTCACCGGCTTCATCAATTCCATATTTCGCCACGAGGTCTTCGTTGACGCGGATTCGCGTCTCCTGTACGAGCCCATCGCGCAACACATTGCGTACGACATTCTCGCCAACTTGCGACCTGGCGTATGTAATCGGCGAGCCGTCGGTCTGCACCTGTACAAGTACCGATTCGTTTCGGAATACTTCGGTGACGCCGCCATCCTTGGTTGGATACGTCACCATCCTCGGCGGCCATTCTCGTAGCTCAGAGCCGTCGGGATACCTCGTGATGACAGTTCCATCCTCCGTTACGGTGCGGATACCGTCGCCGAGTTGAGGAAGTGGATGCACATTGTCCTGCGACGAAAAACGCCTGATCTCATCCTGTGTCGCCAGTCTGGAATTGTCGAGGAACTGGGCAGGCGGGTCCGTCGTCAAGTTCTCTGGTTGCAGGCGTTCCGGCTGCGGGCGCTTTCGCTGCGGCTTGTCGTCGTTGTTCTCGAACTTTTCCCGCTCGCTACGCGCATTGTCCGACGAATTCTGCTGGTTCGTTCGGTCTTGTGCATCGGCGCGCTGCGTCGTGTCGGCGGCTCGATCCACGGCAGGAGACAAATCCTGCGGGCGGGTCGACGCATTCGTCGGAACCGTGTCCGCCGGCCGCGTCGTAGTTGAACCTTCGGGAGCGGGGACTTGGTTCTGCCGTGGCGTTTGGGCAGCTTCCGTGGTCCTTCGCAGACTCTGCGGATCGTCGATCGATCTACGCGAACCCTGCGCGTCGTCCGTCGTACGCTGCGACTCACGGGCATTTTCCACTGGCGCTTGTCGTCCCGGATCGGACTGCTCACCGGAATCGAATTGTCGGGCGGGCGGCGGATTCGACTCGCTCTGATCTCTGCCGATTCTCGAATCCGGGCCAGTGTTGCGGTCGCCGCGCGTGGGTGTTCCATCGGTGCCAGTCCGCGTCGGGTGTATCGGAACGCCACTGGAGTCCAATGAAATCCCATACACGCCCCGAACATTCGTCGACGCGACGTGATCCTCGTACCGATGTGGCGGAGTTCCCGGTGGCCCGTCTTGAACCATGATGGTGCCGTTGTCGTTGTACATCAAGAATGCATGCGCGCCTACGCCGTCCGAGTCGACGGGACCGCGATAGTCCTCGACGACGACGGCAGAAGAACCGTTGTCGGCCGCCGACAACTGCTGCGCGAGGTCGTCGAGACTGTCTGCCCTCCGCATTAGGCCACCGACTGCAGATTCCAAGTCGTCGGCCGTCACGCCCTCTGGTGTCGATTCGCGTGAGATCGGCGTACCAACCTCGCGGCCATGCAAATTGTTGAGCGCATCCACCGCATCGGGCGCACACCACGGATCACGCTGGTCGGAAGCGTTGTTGGGTCGAACATCGCGAGTGGGTTGCGATGGGTCGTTCGCGCGATCGGTCGACTGTTGCGGGTCGTCGGCACGATCGCGAACCTGCTGGGTGTCGTCTGCTCGATCGCGTTGCGAAGTAGCGTCATTCGCTCCCGAATCCCGGGTGTGGCTGCCATCAGCGGTGTTAGTTGCGTCAGGGCTCTCGTGCGGACGCGTCGCCGGACCAGTGTCGATGGCCGGCGCTCGACCGGCCGCCGGATCATTCACCGAGGAGCTTAAATATCTCTGACGAAGACTCGGATCTTCGATTCCTGGGCGATGCTGTTCGAGGGTGACGGAGTCAGCATTATCAGCAGCGATACGTCCGAAGTTGGCGAGCGACTCCGAACGTAGAGTGCCGTCCTCTGCCGGCCGAATGCGTGGATCTCCGCCGTCGACGTAGTTGTAGTACTGCGTGTGCGAACTGACGCCGCTCAATGCAACCAGGCCTTCCCCTGGTAGCTGCGCAGCTATACGTTGCGCGCCGAACGCTTCGATCGACGGGTCGACTCCAAGCCCACGATGGGCAAACCGTCCTGGCTCACCCGGCGTATTGGCTCCGAAGAATGTCACTGGATCGCGTGACGAACTCGCAATGAACACATTGTCGGTGCCGATGCCGTACTCGGAGGCGTGGAGCACCGGACCAGCGCCCGGCGATCCGAGCAAGGTGATCGTCCCGACCTCCGTTGCCAACCGGCCGTTCGACGCCGCGTAGCTCGTAGTCGTCGACCCGTAGCTGTGACCGAAGATGTGGTTGGTCGGAATATCAGGACCGCCACGCTCAGCGTTGAAGTTGCGAGTCTCGTTGAAGGCCGCGATGTCTCGTGCGAGAAGCGCTCCACCCGCATCCGCGAAGGCCGGCGTCAGTGTCTGGGGCAGAATCGCACGGCCGCTGGGTGCGTCGTAACCGATCCAGGCAATCGACGCGACCGATGTCCCACCCTCCTGGGTTGTGGACCGATAGTGGCCGAGAGCATTGTTGAGGTTCGTGTTGAGGCTTTGTACGGTCGTCGTGATTCCCGGAACGTGCCACGAAACCGAACTTGCTGTATCGATGTTGCCGAAACTGACTACTGCGCGTCCGTCGCCGTTGAAGGTTGTCGAGTCGTACGAGATGACATGCAGATCGATCGGCTCGCCGTTACTGCGGGCCTCGACCAAGTTTCTCTGCTCGTCTGCGGTCGTGAGCTGGTCGACAGTCGACTCGAGATTCCGCAGTTGCCGATACTGATCCGAGCTGAGCGCCCGGTTCGTGTGCGTATCCAGCCAACGCCCGAATCGCCCTTCGGGGACCTGTGATCGCAACGCATTGAGGTCTCGAGTGATCGACAGTCTGTTCGCCTGATCGCGAACGTGCGCGGGCACGCCATCGGCATTGCCGACCTGGTGCGGATGCGCCCGAACGACAGCAGCTTGTTGAGTCGAATCGAGCGAGTGCCACCATTGCGCGTTCGCCTGCGCTCGCTCCCGGGCATGTGCGACAACATCATCGGGGTGTGAGCCGTGCTGCAAACGATTCGGGTCGGCGTCGGGCGACAGGCGGGACAGCGCATCGTGCGCTTGTTGCCGCTCGCGATCGGTGACCGGTGAATCTTCGGGGAGGACGCGACTGGGCTGTTCGCGACTGTTGTCATCAGGACGATCGCGGCCATCGTCACTCGAGGCCCGGTCCGGACCGTCGGGCGGATTGCGATCGCCAGGACCGTTGCGATCAGCAGGACCACTGCGGTCACCGGGCCCACCCGATGTCTCGGGCGGCCGCGCTCCGATTCTCGAGGATGGGCGATCGCCCGAACGTTGTTGCGGCGAGCCACTATCGGACGTGGGGAGGAATAGCACACCCTCTGACGGGTCGCGCGACTGTGTGCCGTCGGGATCGCTTGCATCACGATCGGACCGCGCTTCCGCGTCGGCTGCGCGGGCGTGCGGTGTCGCCTGAATGCCGTCTGCACCGGCCGGACGTGTGGGCGCAGGCCCAGCTACGGGCCGATCGGGGGTGCTCGGCCTGGCCTCCGTGGCCGGTGTCTGTGTCGGCGAATCCGCACGTGCAGGTGTGGATGTTTGCGCGGGAGGAGCAGTTTGAGGTGGTGGTGCCTGCGGCGGGACTGTGGGGCGCACGTCCGCGCCCGCTTGCACCGGCTGTGCAGCATTCGCCACCGGTGGCGCTGTTGCCAGAGGGTCGGACGTTTGCTGTGGAGCTGGATTGACCTGCTCGACCTCGGTGCCAAGCCGCGTCGACGACGAATCATGCACCGGTGCTGCTGTATTCGCGTCACGGTTGGTGGGCGCTACCGGTCTATCGGACTGCGGCGAGTGTTGCGGTTGAGTGTTCGTTTCGGAGGTTTCGCGTGGCGATTGCGCTTGCGGCTGTGTGTTTTGAGATTGTGGATCGTGCGACTGTGCACCATGGGACGCGTCCGGCGCAGGGTTGCTCGGATTCGGATTCGGGCTCTCGTGTGGCGCCGGGTTGGCTTCGGTATCCCGTGGTTGTGCGTTGTCGGATTTATCCCGTGTCTGAGTGTCACTCTGCTGACTCGGTTGCTGCTGAGTATCGGCGGGCGGGCGTTCGCTCGACTGATTCTGCGGCGCGGCGCTGTCTTGTTGTGCCGCATTGACATTCGGATCTTGACGGCCGGCCGGTTGCTGAGATTCCGAGGCACGAGGATTGCCGGAATCAGCGCCGTTGTTCGAATTTGCGCTGCTGTTCGAGTTGGCACCGTTGTTCGAGTTGGCACCATCGGTCGAGTGGGCACCATTGTTCGAGTTGGCACCGTTGGACGAATCGCCGGTACCGTCGTTGCCGCCGGGTGGAGGCGTGCTGCGTCCCGGCGGGGTCTGACCTGGCGCCTCACTGCGCTGGCCCAAACCATGTGCAGCACCCGGGAGCGCGCCGCTGATCGAGCCACCGACGACACTCAGAGGATCGAAGGTGAAGTCTTGCGTGAGCACCGCGGCACCGAGCCAGCCACCAAGACCCCCGGCCGCTCCCGCGAGCGCACCGTTGATCGCACCTTGCGCCACCCGACCTGGAGCCGTCGCACGCGGTGCCAGACGACCCAATCCCGCGCCGACTGGCGCCGCGGCGAGCGCCCCCGCCGCCGATGACGCCGCTGTGACGCCGACTTGACCCCAATCGATGTTGTCGCGATGTCCTACTTCCTTCTGGTACGCCTGGATTCCAACTTCTTGGCCGACACCGATAATGGTGTCCAAGGCGATATGCTTGATAAGGAATTCCAGCGTCTTGATAAGCGCTCGTTTGCCTGCACTCTCTGCGATATGACTCAATAATCGGCGGACAACCGTCCGCACCGCGACCTGTGCGGCAGCCTGAAATACAGGAATGGAGGGCGAACCATAAACAGTTGCAAGCGCCCAAATAATTTCAGCAGCCAGAAGAGCAAGTGTGGTCAGAATTTGAATCTTGGTGTACTCGATCTGCGTTCCGGTCTCACTGACCGATTCTGATATCAGACCCATATATTCTGCGATTTTGTCGAGTGAATGCTCACCGTTCAGGAGCTTTTCGAGTTCCTGATCTATTTGTGTTGCACCGTCACTGGTAATCGATTCTCGGGTGTTCTGTTTTGCGGTCGCCAGGTCAGGAACAAGCTCCTGCAAACGCTCGGCTGCTTGAATCCAGTGTTCGGCGATTCGAAACATGGCGGTCTCATCGCCTTGCGGCCACTCCGACCCTGCAGCGTAGGAAACCCATTGCAGGTAACCCGGAATCTCGATGCCCATGCCACACCCCCCTTCGACCTACAGAACGACACGCGACGAACTCCCACCCCAGTCCCGAGGGAGGTTACCAACTGGAGTCGGTGATACCTGGCCCCTTGCCTGCGCGGCCGGTGTGGTCGATCTCTTCCACATCGGTGAACTCCATCGCGCTGTCGTCGACAGCGGCCTCTCGATCGCGTGATCCCGGTGGCGCCGTCGAGACAACAGGAGGCTTCGGAGCTAAATCGCGCAGGTCAGGCATACCCGGCACTACCTCGGACAGGCTCGGCAATCGAGCCCGCTGCGCCGCAAGTGGTTCCAACAGCTCTTGGCTCAAACGCGCGACCTCCCGCGCGGCCTCTTGAGCAGCACGCGTAACGGCAGCGGCGATTTCGTCGTAACTCAAATCGTCGACATCGGAGGCGAACTCGGTTTCGATCACGACGCCCTCTGCATTGACGGTAACCATCACGCGCTTATCTTCCGCAGACGCCCTCGCAGTTAGTCGCGCGCGCTTCTGCTGCGCCGCAGTCACGTCGTGCATTTGCTTCTCAACGAAACTTAGAAGCTCAGCAAGTTCTTCTTTCGCAGCCTCGTTCGACATCAGATTTCCTCTACGTTTCTCGATCAGAGACGGCCTGAATAACGCCGTCGTCGCCAATAAGCACTGCTGGGATGCGACCGCCGTCGCCATTCGACGACACAGTCCATCCCGACTCCACGCGCCGTGCCGCAAAATCGATGGCGGATACATCCACGCCCGCGCCGACTAGATACAGACGAACCCGTGAGATCGCTTCATCCTCCGACATACCCCGGCGCGAAACGGCGTGAGTAGGCCAAATACGCCGGTGGAAACCCAGTCGATCCTCTACTTCCTCGTCTACTAACATTCCGCGCCCCCACCACTGAACGAAATACGGCTTGCCGCTATCGACAGCCAACACCGCGGAACACGAGCCACCCGCGGAATCTTCGATAAGCAGGGAAGCGTCTGGCTCTCCGGCAAAAGACACATAGGTCGGATCAATTGCGCTGACCACATCGGCAGGCATGGCCTCGAACGTTGCAAGAAGATCCGTCGCCCGGGTCAGTGCACCCGTGTAACTCCAATACGAAACGATTACATGCGAAAAGCCGTTCGAGGGCCGGCGATCAAACAAATTCTTACCCTCGCCCACGGCGTTGCCTCCCGACCAATACTCCTTGCTGCCCCCGCCTTCCCGCGGCACGAACCCCGCGCCTTCCAACAGAGACACCAACTCCCTGGCGCGTCGAGCATTGTGCGCTGCAACAGCTTTCGCCTGCTTCAAGCTGAGCGGATGCAGTGTCGAAACCCACCCACCCCGATAGCCCGTCGACTCCTCGGCAGGAATCCACCGATTCCCGTGGGGTAAGAACCATGACGACCGCACAGCGTCCTCCCCCTCAACCGATCCGCAACGTGAACGGAAGCATCATCGCGATTCCCCGATCACACCGTCGTCACCGATGAACACCTGCCGTGAAGAGTCAAGAGCGCCAACAGATATCGACACAACCCACCCTTGATCACTACGCCGCGCCGCATACTCGACGCCAGACACATCCACGCCCGCGCCAATGAAGTACAACCGCACACGAGCGACGGCCTCATCCTCCGAGATAGCCGCATCGCTTATTCCGTGAACGGGAAATTCGCGGACCTTGAAGCCGAACTTTGCGCGAATGTCTTCGTCGGTCAGCAGCCCGCGAGAACGCCACCGCACGAAATACGCACGCCCACTGGACAACGACAATTCAGCGGTGCACGGCCCGCTGCGGTCGTCCCGAACAAGCAACGTTTCTTGCAAACCGCCCGCAAATCCGACGATGCTGCCACCAGTCCTCGCAACAACATCAGCCGGCATCGCCGCGAATCGAGCAAGAATATCGGCCGCCCCAACGCCACTGTCCGGGTACGTCCAGTGACAGAAAATCAAGTGGCTCAACCCATTCGACGGTGATCTATCGAAAGGATTCGAACCTTCGCCGGCAGCGTTCCCGTACGACCAACGCTCCAGGTCCCGAGCCGAAGAGCCGGTTATTCCCGAGACGAAACCCATCCCCTCGACCAGAGAGACCAGTTCCCGAGCACGCCGCCTCCCCCTCGCCGCAACAGCTGCACCCTGCTTCGAACTCAACGGATGGACCGTCGACACCCACCCACCCCGATAACCCGTCGACTCTTCGGCAGGAATCCACCGATTCTCATGGGGTATGAACCACAACGACCGCACCGCGTGCCTATTCTCGTGAGCCGATGCGCTGCTGGTATCGCTGTTCGAAGCCTGCGGCGAAGACGCTGGGCGCTACAGACGAAGACGACCTCTCGATATGGCCGTCATCCGCGATGTAGAAGATCGCGCGGCCGATCGAGATCTCGTCCGGCCGGGTCGGGACGTACACCATCCAGCCGACCGTAATCCGTTGCGCCCTAAGCTGTTCGAGTGGGTAGTTGCTTGTGTCCATGCCGGAATTGAGAATGAACGTGCGGACCCGGGTGATCGCGTCGGCTTGCGACAGGGGCTCCGGCAGCACTGCGACAACGCCGGCGATCGACAGTTGATACATCGCACCGTCGACGTCGAACTCGTCCTCGCGGAAGACATTCGTCAGCGTGCCTCGCGTGACGACGCCGGCTTCGGCAGCCGAAAGCAGGTTGGCGACCGCACCCTTCAATTCCGGACTCGGGTCGGCCGAAATGAGCCGCGCCACAATGTCGTTCACCAGATCAGCGGTCCACACGCCGGGGACTGCCGATGGGAAGTCCTTCGCCGGCGGCGACTCGCCGCGATACCAGCGTCCACCGTCCCACCAGTAGCAGAACGAGAGCAGTCCGTTGCCCGCCCTGGTGTTGAGAACAGGGTTGGCAATCCAATCAGGTGCGCCCGCATAGAATTTCGGCATCGGAGCGCCGTCGTTGTAAGTCGCGTCGAGCGCCGGTGGATCCCACACACCACCCGAGATGACAGCCCGACCGCCGGGCAGAACGTACAGCGTCGAACCTGTGCGATCCTTGCCTTCGAACCAGCCGAGCGAGGGCAGAACGCGAGGACCCCACTCGGACCTGATCGCAACAAAGGCTGCCGAAATCGTTGCCCACCGCGCCCACATCTGAGGAAAAGCAGGGAAGTCGTCGACCGACACAACACCGTGGACGTTTGCCGCACGATCTGCTCGCGCCTGCTCGGCCGCCTGCTGCGGTGTACGAAGCTGCCGACCCTGGTGTCCGACGTATGCCGCGAGCCACACGGGAAGCCGTCGACGCGGGTACTGCTGGAGGTCCGCCAGATAGGTCTCGGGTGTGAACAGTTGGTCTTCGGGAAACGGCTCGTCGCCGTAGTCGTACTCGACCTTGATCGCGCCGGTATTGGTCAATTCCAGCAGCATTCGCCACCACGGGCCGTCACCGAGCTTCGACGAGACATCTCTGTGCTGGCGCGCTGCTGCGAGCGCCGTTGCAGGCGGATTGACCCGAACCGACGCGCCGTCGACGGTGTAGAAAACCTGGACGACCTCACCTGTCGTCGTGAGCGCGAACACCGCGTCGAGTCGTTCCCATCCTGCGGGACCCACTGCAGCAAGCTCGCGGGCGATCTGGTGCGACAGTTCTTTCGCCGTCGCCCGAACCTCGGCATCGGCTTGCGCGGACGCGGCAGGTGGAGGTGGCGGAGTGTCGTGATGGACAAGCGAGAACCCGATATCCGGGTCGTCGTTGGTCTTCTCGAAGCTCTCCCGAAACGCTTTCATGAACTCGTCGTCGGGAGTACCGCTCGGCGGAGTGGTCATACTGCAGCGTCCCCCTGTCGAGGCGGCATCACCCAACGCCACCTACGCGAAAGTACCAACCTACGAATCAGCGGAAAGTTTGCGTCGCCGAGTCGTCGGTGTTGGCGAACAACTCGGCGGTATCCGACATACCTTTGCCGTATTCCTGAACAAGAGCGGCTTTGTTCGTCAAACCCTCGTCCAGATGGTCCGCCGCAGACACATAACCACTCTCACCGTCCGCGAACGCGCTGCCGATCTTGTCGTCACCCCAAGCAGCGCCTTCGCCTGCCAGCGAACTACGCAAATCCGAGATGATGTCCTGCAACCTGTCTCCTGCCGCATCCAGCTGATTCGCGGCGCGCGCCAGTTGCTGCGGCTTGACGTCGACTACTTCCCCCATGTCGGACCCCTCCGGTTGTTACCTACTTCGACAAGTATTGCCGACCATCTTCGCATAGCTGACCTCAGCGTCGCCGGGCGAACAGTGCCGCGCGCCGCGCGCAACGCCTCTGATCAGCAGCTTTACAACTGACCGTGCGGCGAATCGAACGTCACGGTCCGTCCGCCGATCATCACTTCCGATCCAGGCGTAAGCAGAAACGGCTGCCGCGGTGGCAGTCGGTGCCAATCCAAAGCACCTGCGACGCGGACATGTGTGCCGTTCGTCGAACCGCGGTCGACTATGGCGACGTCCCACTCGATCAGGCGGAACTCGGCGTGCGCCCTCGACATCCCACCCGAGGAGTCGGACAGCCGAATCGGAGTGAACCCCGCCCGCGCCGCATCCGACGTCTCCGGCTCGCGGCCGAGCACGCAATCACCGTCGAGGATGAACGTGGTGCCGTCGTCGACGACCAACAAGCCGAGCGGTGGCCGGGTGTCTTCGGTCAGAATTCCGGTCAACTGATCCATGCGCAGACCGCAAACCCGGCAGAACGCAACGCGGGGATCGTTGAGATGTGCTCGCGCGCACTTGAATCCGCGGACCTTGACGCCGACGACGCCGAGCTCGGTCTGTTCCCGCGACCTGTCTCGCCTGCTTGTACTGCCGTCCGGCAGCGGTTGCCTGCGCGGCTCCGGTTCGTCGGTTATGTCGATACGTGCCGAGAGAGCGGGTGGTTTCAACAGCGCGTTGACCCGGGCAGGCACAACCGTCTCTGCAAGCCCCGGCTCGGGCGCACTTGGCAGCCGTGGCACCGTCGCCGGTTCCGGGTGGACGTGACCATGACCGTGCGCGTGGTCGTCCTGCGGGTCGTTTGTGCCTTCTGTGTCGTCGTCGTCATCGTCGTCGTCATCGGCGAACGGATCGAACTTCGGCATCATCGCTGTACTCGGCAGGTCGTCGTCCGCCAACGCATCGACCTTCGACATCATCGCGGTGTCGGGCAGGTCGTCGGCAGGATCCGGCCGGAGAATCCGCTTCAGCAAACCCGGTGGCCGCTTCGTTTCCGTCGTCGGCTCGGTCAGCCACAGCACAGCACCGACACCGGGCGCGACGCCCTCGGTCAGCGCACTGATCCCACGCTCGACGGGAAGTGTGGGTGGCGTGCCGGATTCGTCGACGAAGATGCCTGCGATGGTCGGCGCATCGACGATGCGGTCGACGGTGAATGCCGCGTCGTTCCCGCGGATCGTTTCCTGCTCGCCGCTACCGGTACCGACCACGACCGTGACGCCCCCGTGCAAAAACACGGCAAGTCCGTTGCCCGCAGGCGACAGCACTCCGAACTCGACGTCGTCGTCCTGGTCCACAACCCATCTCGTCGCGAGCCTGGCAAATGCGCGACCGGGTTTACGCGCGTCCATGGACGCTGCTTGCTGCACCAGATCGTGCAGGGCCTGCCAGGTCTGCGCCGCAGAGGAGCCTGCGGTCAGTGCCGACGAGTCGCGATGTGCAACGACGACAACGACTCCCGCCGTCGACGCAACAAGATGCCGACCCGGGACAATTTCGACCTGCCCTGTACTCACAGGAACCTTCCTCCAGAGAACCGCCACCGATGGAAGACAAGTCGCATCGGTCCGTTCACGATTATCCAGAACACGAGCCAGGTGACGATGAACTGGATCAGAAAGGCTGTCAACGACGGCCGTAGATGTTCCGGAACCACGATCGTCGTGTAGCGAACGAGTAGCCAAACGAGAATGCCCTCGTTGATCATGGTGAGCAGTCCGAACAGCGTCGGCCAGTCTTTCTCCCACCGGAACTGCATCAGAAAGTGGTACAGCAGTTCCCACAGGACGCCGACCAGAACCACGGTGAGCAAGACGCTCAGCGTCACCCGGTAGGCCTGCCCTATGCCGAGGTCGCCCGTCGGCAGGATCGGGGTAATGAGCATTGCGACGAAGAAGCCGATGATTCCGAGGCCGAGGACGCGAGTTTGAATGCGTCCGTTCAGGGTTGGCAGCATTGCCTCAGATCCTCTTGTTTCTGGCCCACAGCCACCATTGATGGGTCGACCGCAGCGGTCCCATTCGATTGACGAAACCGTTGGCTGCGAGGTCGTCCGCGATTTCCTGCGCGGCGATCTGCAGTCCCAGGAACGTATCCACACCGGGAAAATACCCGCCGAGCGTCGCTGTACCCGACGCGTAGATGCGGCCGGTGCCGCTTCGCGTCCCGACGAGTTCGAAGGTCCGCGCAACGTCGAGGCGCCCGACCGGATTTCGACCCGCACCCGAATGATCGAGAAGATCAGCGAGCACGCGGTGCTCCCGGATGTCGGCTTCCAGGCCGGTGCAGTCCACGACATAGTCGACCGGCGTATCGAACGGCTGCGTCGGAGGCGGAAACGGCAACGGCGCCTGCGGGTCCGGCACGATCGTCGAGATGACACCCTGCCCGTTCGGGGCGGGACGCAAGTCGCGGGCGGTCCCTGCCATCACCTGGTACCAGCCTTGCGCGCGGCCACGGCGCAACTGCTCCTGCCAATTCTTGCGGACCGGCGTGTTCGTGCCGCCCATCTCCTTGTATGCGCGGGCGCGTTCCTCACCCTCCAGGTTCCGCATCTTCGCCTTCAGCTGACCACCCCACACCGACTTCGGGTAGTTGAACCCCTGATAGGCCCAGCCGTCCTTACCTTTTCGACGTTTGAACACACTCGGTCCATGCGGCGCGTTCACGTAGGTGCGGAACAGATGCAGAATGTTGGTCTGCAGTCCGAGACGGTCACGATCGTCGATCAGCCGCTGCAGCACCCGTGACGCGACGATGCCGCTCCCCCTGATCATCACGGTCCCGGGGCGACGTTGCAGCGCCTGATACATGTGCTCGTGCGGCTCGTAGGCGTTGACGACACGCGTCGGGTCGCGGTACTTCTCGCGGTACTCCTGCAGATCGTCTAGCAACTTCAGCCCCGGATATCCGATCGCGACGTGAACGTACAAGCTGCGGAACGCGATTCGTTTGGTCGGTGCCGAACCCGCGGGTGGTGTGAGGATGGTGAAGTATCCGCCGCCGACGCGCCGGCGAATCATACGAACGATGCCGTTGCGCAGCGACTGCCCGTACCCGACCCGGTGGAATTCCTTCTCCATCGACTCGAACGCCTGCCCCGCGCGCGGCGTGTAGTAGTCGGCAAAAATCGGCTCGAGGAACACTTGGGTCAGCGGCTTGAAGAAACCGCCGACACTGTTCGCCGACAACGCTTCCCGCACCGCGTAGGACGGAAATCCCCAAATATTGTCCGGCATCGACTGCGAGTCCGAACGTAGCCGTTCGGCCCGCGGGATCTGCGACACCTTGGTCAGATACTCATAGCTCGACCACGGCACCTGCTGGGGTCCAAGAACTGCCATCGCCTCGGCCGGAACGCCGTAGATCCGCAGCGTGTCGAAGGTGACGAACGAGCCGATCCCGCTGCCCACCGTCACGAACGGTACGTCGACGATCGGAATCCCTGCCTGGACCACCAGATCGTCGGTCCAGACATCGGTGTCTATCAGTGTCTGATTGAGATCCCCTCGCATTTCGGCGATGCTACTCGGCCCGCATTGCCCCCGGGTGGTTCCGAGGCCGACCGATACCCACGACCGAGTTGGTCGACGTCGACAACCAGCAGAGTTCGCAGGCGCAGGAGCACTCGGATACCTGGATCCGCCGACATCCGGTGGCGGCCATAGCCATCGGCTACCGAGACAGCGATGCGCCCGGCAGCGGATCCAGCTGCCGGGCGCCGTGCTCACTCATGCGGACCGTCAGGCCCACTTCATGGCTTCGCGACCCTCTGTTGCCTGCATACCCGAGTTGCCGTCGCGGACGACGGTCGCGATCTTGTTGAGCACCTCGACCAGCTGCTGATGCGCTTGATCCCAATCGCGCTGCACCGACTGATAGTTAGCCTGCGCTTGCCCTTCCCAGGTAGCGGCAAGCGCAGCGACGTAGCCCTTCAGCTCGTCGTGAGTTTCGTTGAGTGCCACCGACCGCGAACGCAAGCTGTCCGACATGGCATCGATCTCACCGAATTTGTAATCCAGCATTTCGGTATAACTCCTTTGGCGTGTAGGTGTGGACGTCAGGCTTTGATGTCGAGCAGCTGCGAAGAAGCTCCGGTGCTGTGGATCTGCTCCTGGTTCGCCTGCTCGGCTACGTCGTAGCCCTTGCCGTTCTCGCGAATCCGATCGGCGATGGTCTGCAGGCTCCGCTGGATCTTCACCGAGGCCTCGTCGTACTGCGTCATCAAGAGGCGGAACGCGGTGCCAGCGTCGCCCTTCCACGCTGCGCCGGAGGACTCGGCCTGCGCCCTGACATCGGCGATGTATCGCTGCATCTGCCCGTTGACCGTCTCGACATGTCCTGCCGCTGCTTCCATCGCGCCGACATCGGTAATCACACCTGCCATCACGAACTCCTTGTCATACCGTCCGGGTCGGCACCCCCCGCTGGACTGCCGATTCGTGCCCTACATCTGGTTGGACGTCGATCGTGTCCAATCGGTTCCATCTGTTCGAAAACTGGGAAATCGCCCTTTCACGGCGAGATCACGACGCTGCTGACAACTCGCTCACAGTCACTCGACAGGGCATCCCACTCACCGAACAACCCCTGGCAGCCGACACCGACCTGCGTATCCCGATCCACCATCACGTGCCACCTGACTTGCGAACGCCCATCGGGGTTCTCGCGGAACGTGACACCGTGTCGCCCCGCGAACACGACGTCCGCCTCGATGCCCTCGTAATTTGCCTCGTTCGGGCTTTCGTCGACCTTTCGCCGCAGCACGTTCGCAATCCCCTCCAAATCGAGGTCGGAGCGAATTACGTACTGAGTGACTGTGATTCGTCGCTCCGGGCCAGCGATCGGCACAATTTCCAGGCGCGGCAGCTGGCCGGGCTGCTGAGGCTCGGATGATTGAATTCGCCAGCCGTCGGGGATCGTCACACGGATCCTGCCGAGCGTGAGTTCGCCGACATCGGTATCCGTGGTCGGCGTGGCGGCCGGATCCGCGGTGTCGAGGTGCCGGTCTTCTCGCGACGCCGCGAACGCGACTCCCGCACCGACGGCGACCACCGCGACCAACGCCGCGGCTGCCAACATTCGGACCCGACGTGCCGAACGAGGCGACCCACTAGCCGCAGCGCGGTCTGCCGGCGCGGCAGCGACCCAGTCGATGTTGCGAACGGGCTCTGGCCGAGCGACCTGCCGCTCGCTCACAGTCGGGCGACCCACATGGCGAACGAGATCCCGCGCTGCCAAGAATTCGACAGGGGTTCGACTGGACAGCGCGTCGGTGAGGGCGTCGATATCCGTGGCGACCAGGTCGCCGACGATCACAAGAGCGTCCACCCGCCGCGATCCGATCACGGTGTCGACCACCTCGACCAGTTCGTCACGACGGACGCTGCAGGCGGCGAGTCCGATGTCGGTGATCAGCTCACAGGCAACGACGCGACCGTGCTCCGACACCTGTCCCACGCAGCTCGCCACGGTCGTCATGGCACCGATCTCGAGTACGACTGTGTTCGCGTTCTGTGCTCGCTTTGCACGAGCGGCTGCTGCCCGCGCGGCTGCGACCGCGATCGGAACGAACTCCGCCTCGTTCGCGAACGAACGCACCGCTGTCGCAAGCACGTTCAGACGAGCAGTTCCCCAGTTCGTCGGATAGGTCGCGACGACCAGCTCCGCTGGTGGTCGGCAGCCGACCTCGCCGATCGCGTCACGCAGAATTCGTCCGAGTGACTCCGCAATCGGGACAGCGCGGTCGGGTGTTGCGCAGTAGCCGCTGTCGACGAACCAGGCGGGTGCCATCTGCACCTGCGCTGCATCGTCCATCGCGACCGGTCCGTCCCACTCCTCCCGGCCGTACCGAACCCACACACGCGAGTCGGTCAGGTGGAGCGCGACGTGGGCGGTCACAGCGGCGGCATCCAAGCTGTCTGAATCAGTCCACTACCGGCACGGGTCACGAGAGTGCCGCGGCCGGGCGGCATCTCGCTCGGCCGAACGGCGCCGATCAGATTGCCTTCGTCACGACTGCCACTCATCACCAGGCCGCCGGTCGACACGTCTCGCATCCGCGCGATCACCGGTTCGTACAGGGCGCGGGCGGCCCCGCCGGACCGTCGCGCGATCACGAGATGAAAGCCGAGATCCTTTGCCAGCGGAAGATATTCGAGCAGGGGCGTCAACGGATTGCCCGACGAGGTCGAGACCAGGTCGTAGTCGTCGATCACGACGTAGATCTCCGGCCCCGACCACCACGAGCGATCGCGGAGTTGCTGCTGATTGACGTCCTGGGGCGGCATGCGACGCGCCAGGATGGCGGCGAGTTCGACCATCATCTGCGCCAGCGTCGACACCACCGGCGCGTATCCACCGATATGGCTCGACTCGAAGGCTCCCAACATCGTTCGTCGGGTGTCGCCGATGACGATCTTGACCTGCTCGGGGGTGTTGGACGCGATCAACCCCTCGCAGATACCCCGCAGCAACGCCGTCTTGCCGCACTCGATATCGCCGAAGATCATGAAGTGCGTCTGCTCGGCGAAGTTGACGAAGACCGGCGCAAGTTCGGCTTCGTCGAGGCCGATCGGCACCTGCAGGCACTTCGTCGCGGGGTCGTTGTAGTCGGGCCAACCCGACGTCGCGTGGACGAGTTCGGCTCTGGTGAGGCGATCTGGCAGCATCCGCACCGGCGGAGCATGCCTGCTCGTCGTTGCCGCCGCGATGGCGGAGACCGCGTCCGCGACGCCGGAACGAAGATCGTTCGCGTCGCCGATGCCGTCCACTCGCGGCAGCGCGGTCAACAGATGCAACGAATCCCGCGTGATGCCACGGCCAGGTCGACCTTCGGGAACCAGAAGTCCGATCCGGCGGCCGAGTTCGGAGTCGGCAGGATCGCCGAGTCGCAATTCGATGCGCGTACCCAACTGATCCTTCAACGCCGGCCTGACTTCGCCCCACCGCGCGGCGGAGAGCACGACGTGCACGCCGTAGGACAGGCCCTGAACTGCGAGATTGGTGATCTGCTGCTCGAGCGGTTCGAAATCTTGGCGGATGCTGCCGTAGCCGTCGATGACGAGAAAGGCATCTCCGAAGGGATCGTCGGCCACACCCGCAACCCCAGCGGCGTGAGCGGGTTCGGCGGCACGCAGTCGACGGAACTCCGCCATCGACTCGACGCCGAGTTGCCGGAAGCGTTTTTCGCGCTGACGTACCAACGTCGACATCTCGGCAACGGTTCGACGCACCCTGTCCTCGTCGAGCCGGTTCGCCACCGAGCCGACATGGGGCAAACCGTCCAGACCGGCCAGTGTGCCGCCTCCGAAATCGAGACAGTAGAACTGCACCTGCTCCGCGGAGTGTGTCATCGCCATCGACACGATCAACGACCGAAGCGCGGTCGACTTGCCCGACTGCGGACCGCCGACGATGGCCACATGCCCCTTGGCGCCGGACAGGTCGACAATCAGCGGATCGCGCCGCTGGTCGAACGGCCGGTCGATGAGTCCGATCGGAGTGCGCAACGTTGCCTGCCGCGGTGTCGGCTCGACCAGTACCGACCGCGGAATCAGCTGATCCAACGTCGCTGGCTCGTCGAGTGGCGGTAGCCAGATCTCGTGTGCGGGTGTGCCCCTACCGCGAACCCGGTCGACGACCGTCTGCAACACCGTCGGGCCGTCGCCGTCGTCGACGGGCTCTGCTTGCAGTACCGGTGCGGCACTCGGTTCGACCTGCAGCGCGGCGACCGGAGCGGCGGTGAAGACCCTCGACTCGACGTCGACCGAGCCAGGCCCCTGCACGGCGGATTCACGTGTGCCCCGCCCGATGTAGGTACCGGACACGTACGCACCCTGGAATCTGACGATCTCCGATGCGTCCGAACGCAGGTAACCCGCACCCGGATTCGCAGGCAGGTGATAGGCGTCCGGTACGCCGAGCACGGTACGGGATTCGTTGGCGGAGAAGGTCTTCAAGCCGATGCGGTAGGAAAGGTGGCTGTCGAGTCCGCGGAGCTTGCCCTCGTCGAGACGTTGACTCGCAAGCAAGAGATGCATGTGCAGCGACCGGCCGAGTCGCCCGATCGCGACGAACAGATCGGCAAACTCCGGCTGCTGGGAAAGCAATTCGGAGAACTCGTCGATCACGACGAACAAGGCAGGCAGCGGATCGAGATCAGCGCCTGCCGCACGAGCCTTCTCGTAATCGGAAACGTTCGCGAAGTTGCCCGCCGACCGCAGTAACTCCTGCCGCCTGTTCATCTCACCCGCAAGCGCGTCCTTCATCCGATCGACGAGCGCGGATTCCTCTTCGAGGTTGGTGATGACGGCCGCGACATGCGGCGCGCTGTCGAGGCCGAGGAAGGTCGCGCCGCCCTTGAAGTCGACGAGAACCAGGTTCAGCTGGTCGGGTGAATGTGTGGCGATCAACCCGACGACCAACGTTCGCAGAAACTCCGACTTACCGGAACCTGTTGCGCCGATGCACAACCCGTGCGGACCCATCCCGTTCTCGGCGGCCTCTTTGAGGTCGAGCTCGACCGCGGTGCCGTCTGCAGCGACGCCGATCGGAACTCGCAACCGGTCTCGGCCGCTGCGGGTGCGCCACGCGTGATTCGGATTGAGCAGGCCGACATCGCCGAGACCGAGGAGCTGACTCCACGACGAGATCGACTCACCCTCCTCCGCTGTGTCGGCTCGTCGCGACGGTGCGCGGTAGGGCGCAAGGCGCCGGGCGACGGTTTGAGCTTGCTCTGCGCTCAGCTGATCGACGGCTGCGAACGGCTCGATCCCAGCTCCGCTGCGCGCTCCGATCGTGCCGTTTTCGACGACAAGTTGCAGCCCGCGCGTTGCGGCAAGCCGCGGTGCGTATGCACTGAGATCGATCACGGTGACCGAATCGACGCCGCCGTCGACGATGTGGTCGGTCTCGACGTCGGATTCGAGCAACCCGCCGTCGACAACGACGACGATCTGCGCGACCCCTGCCTGCGGCGGCGCACTGCGCGAGAACTTACTGCGCAGCACGAGTTGCGAGCCGATCGCGGCGTTCAGTTCGATGATCGAGCCGTAGACCATCCGCTGACTTCCGACACCGTCGACCGCATCGGGATGTTGCGAATGCGGCAGCCATTTCACCCATTCCCACTCGCGCGCGGTGTCCGGGCCGCACACGACCGCCACCTGCAGTTGATCCGGGCTGTGGAAGGTGCAGAGCTGGGCAAGCATGGACCGCACCATCGCCCGAGCAGCGTCACGGTCACCGTCGAGAGCGATGGACGCGAACCCGCGGAGCGAGACAGCGGTAGGTAGGTCGGGAACAACAGAATGGGCTCGCACGAAGCGGCGCAGCGAGACAGCGGCGACGGGTTCCAGCTCTTCGACGGGACCGGTCTCGGGCGCAACAAGTCGCGTGGCGAGGCGCTGGCTGCCACGGCCGACGCGAGCGTGGCAGTAGTCGGCATCGGTCACCCGTCGCTCCCACATGCGCGACGAGCCCGCAAGAGTCCAGAGCAGCTGCGGATCGGGATGACTCCAGGTGAGCGCGATGCGTTGCGCGTCGCCGGTCTCGTAGACGTCTCGTCGAAGCTGTTCGAGGTAGCGCAGGTAATCCTTGCGATCCTCGTTGGCCTCCGCGGTCTTTGCTCCCCCACCGCGACCACCCTGACCTGCGAACATACCGACCATCGAGAACAACATCATGACCGGAAAGAGCAGGCTGTACGGGTTGGACCCGATGCCTCCCGAGGTGAAGAGCAACGCCATCATGCCGACCATTGCGACGACCATCACGACCGGAAGCAGCTTCATCATCAGGTTGCCCGGGGTGACGCGTGGGATTTCCGGTGGTGGCTGCAGGGCAACTTCACCGCCAGGAGCCCTCGGCACTTCACGCCGAGTTCTGCGTTGGAACCGCACCGTACTCATAGAGAACTCCCCCCGATTTCGATCACCCCGTGCTGCATCATCGGCAACAAGACCCCGAACGAGCCCCTGTCCCCGGTGAGGCTGCCGGGCTAATAGTAAAGGGCTGCTCCGACATGTCGTACAGTTCGTCGGAGCACACTCATGGCCAGGGGGGACCATCATGACTGCTGCGCGTATCAGCGAACCCGCACACGAGA
The DNA here is from genome assembly GCF_016482825.1 of Antrihabitans stalagmiti. Lineage (GTDB taxonomy): Bacteria > Actinomycetota > Actinomycetes > Mycobacteriales > Mycobacteriaceae > Antrihabitans > Antrihabitans stalagmiti. The sequence goes on from NZ_JAEMNV010000002.1 coordinate 565,160, forward strand.
CCAACTCTGCGCGGGTGCGCGCGCCCGACCTGTGCCGACTGACGATCCTGGCGCGACGTACTCAGGTAGACCTCGCCGTGCCTGCCGACGTCTCGCTGGCCCTGCTGATCCCCGGGATCGTCGACATGATCAGCACTCATGCCAACACCGGCGACGTCGATCCACCCGTCGCATCGGCGCAAGATGCCGACGGACCGCAGGAATGGGTGCTCGCGAAAGTCGGTCAACCACCGCTGTCGTCCACGCTGAGCCTGAGCGAACACGGGATCCGAGACGGTGACCTGCTGCTGCTGGAGAGCCCAGCCGCCGCCGCTCCAACGCCGCTCTTCGACGACATCATGTACAACGTCGCGATGGTCGACGCCGACCGCTACAACCGATGGACCAACACGAGCGCACGACTGCTCGGATCGGTTCTCGCCGCCGTCGCGACAATCGTCGGCTGTTTTGCTTTGCTGTGGTCCGGTGCGGGCGAAGAGGACGTGATCGGCGGTGTGTGCGCCCTTTTCGCCTCGCTGTTGCTGCTGATCGCAGGCACGGTGACTGCGCGGATCTACTTCGACGCGCAGAGCGCCCTGGTGTTGGCCGGGTGTTCGCTGCCGACCGCTTTCGCTGCCGGCGTGCTGTTCGTGCCGGGCGAAACCTCGTCGGCGCACGTCTTGCTCGGCGCAACGCTGGTCGGCGCGATTGCCGTATTGGCACTTCGGGTGGGCGGCGTCGGCCTGACGCTCTTCACCGGCGTCGCCGTCGCGGCAGCCTTCGTTGCACCCGCTGCGCTCGTTGCGCTCACGACCGATGCCTCGCTTCGCACGGTCGGTGCGGTCGCTGCCGCCGCGGCGCTCATCGGATTGGCATTTGCACCAAGGGTTTCCATGCTGCTGGCCAAGCTGCCGCTACCCAACGTTCCCGCGCCGGGGACCTCGGTCGATCCGGCCGAGGACGACCCTTCCGACGATCAGGCGTTGCCGACGTTCGCCGCGCTCACCGCGAAGACGGAGCGGGCTCGTCGCTATCTGTCAGGGCTGATCGGAGCGACAAGTCTCGTCACGATCGGTGGCGCGCTACTCGCGACCGACATCGCCGGCGTCGACGACATCTATTGGCAAGGAACGGCATTGGCTCTCGTGTGCGCCGCGGTCCTGATGTTCCGGGGACGCACCTACGCCAGCGCCGAGCAGGCGAGTGCCCTGATCGCCGGCGGCGCAACGATTCTCGTTGCGCTACTGATCGATGCAGCAGTATCGGTCGACGCGCCGCTGGCGATCTTCGGCGCGGCGATGGCCTTGGCCGTCGCCGCGCTGGTGCTCGGCATCCTCGCTCCGGTGCGGACGTTCTCGCCACCCGTGCGCCGATCCGTGGAACTCCTCGAATATGCCTGTGTCGCTGCAGTTCTGCCGCTGGTGTGCTGGGTCGCTGGTCTGTTCGCGCTGTTGCGCGGAATATGAGCCGCGCGTGGCGACCGATCGCGGTCGCAGCGCTGCTCGCGCTCTCTGCGTCACTCGGCCAGGGTTCCGCCGCCGCCAACCGACCGCCACCGATCGACCCCGGCCGGTTGCCGTCCGGAGCGACGCCGGCACCGTTCGAGAAGACCGAGCAGAAGTTGCGCTGCGCTGAAACCGCACCCGGCGGCGACGGGCCGACGGTACCCGTCGGCCAGCGCGATCTCGGCTTCACCTCCGCGTGGCAATTCACCAGGGGCGCAGGTCAACTGGTCGCGGTCATCGATACCGGCGTCGCACGTCATCCGCGTCTGCCCGGCCTCGTCCCCGGCGGCGACTACGTGGGCACGACGGACGGCACCGACGACTGCGACGTTCACGGAACCGTCGTCGCAGGAATCATCGCCGCGGCCGCCGTCGACGGTCAGGGCTTCGTCGGTGTCGCGCCCGAGGCAACGATTCTGTCGATTCGGCAGTCCAGCAGGGCGTTTCAAGTTGCCGGTCGAGCCGAACAGCAACGCGAAGGCCAGACCGCCGACGGATACGGCGACATCCGCACTCTTGCCGCGGCCGTGGTTCGCGCCGCCGACATGGGCGCGCGAGTGATCAATATTTCCGAAGTAGCCTGCGCAACCGGAAGTTTGGACGATCGCGTACTCGGCGCCGCAGTGGAGTACGCCGCGGTGGCCAAGGACGTCGTGATCGTCGCAGCAGCGGGCAACACCGACGAGAACTGCGCGAGCAATCCCGGCCTCGATCCGCTACGTCCGACGGCAGACCCGTGGGACCAGGTCTCGACGATCGTGTCGCCGGCCTGGTACGACGACTACGTCATCGCCGTCGGATCGGTCGACTCGAACGGCGCGCCATCGCAATTCACGGTCGCCGGTCCGTGGCTCGACGTCGCAGCGCCCGGCGAGAACATCACGTCCCTCGACCCGCGACGTTCCGGCCTGACAACCGGCACGATCGACGACAAAGGCCGCCAAGGTGTGTTGCGCGGGACCAGCTTTGCCGTTCCGTACGTGAGCGGAACAGCCGCTCTCGTCCGGGCGAGATTTCCACAACTGTCCGCACGGCAGGTGATCGATCGGCTGAAGGCAACCGCGCACGCGCCTGCGGAAGGGTGGAATCCCCTGGTGGGGTTCGGCGTCATCGATCCGTATGCGGCCGTGACCGCCGACGGCGGAACGAACACCGTTGCCCGTCCGACCATGGCGGCGAAGGCTTTGCCGCTACCGGGTGCCGCAGCACCTCGCGACGATCGTCCACGAAACATCGCGCTGATCGGCGCCGCGGCAATCGGTGGTGTGCTTGTGCTCGCGATCCTCGCGTCGTTCCCGATCCGTAGGCGACTTCACTTGTCGGACACCAACGCTGGTGCCGGATCCGGAGCAACGCCGTCGTGAGCAAGCAGCGCTTCCTCCTTGCCTAGCGCAGGGCCCGGCGCCAGCAGGGCCACGATCGGCCACGGAGCGGACTCCGGACGAGTGAAGCCGAGCGCCTTGGCCGCATCGTCGTCGACAATGCCATATCGAACGCCGGTGTCAGCGACGTAGAACTTACTGTCCCTACGTTGGCTGTCCGCAGCGATACCCGTCGTCTGGACGAACGCCCCTGCACCGGGTCTGACGTAGACGGCATCGGCCTTGTCGCCCGACCCATCGGCTTGGGCGAGCTCGACGAGCCTCGCGTCGTCGGACATCGGAAGTCCGCGACCGGTCAGCACAGTGATCTCCGCGGCCGATGCCTCGTCGTCGGAACTTGTGATCGGTTGCCACGACAAACAGGTGACGGGAGTTTCTCCGATGTCGGCGATGCCGCGGGCAGCGTCCGGGAAGCTTGCGACGTCGAGGCTCGCGACCTGCGGCGCAGCGGTGATCTTGTCGGGTGCGATCTTCTCGATATCGGCCATACCCTGTGAATCCGTATAGCGGATAAGGTCTTTCGTCGCCGACCCGATCGCCTGTAGACCGTCGCGCAGGACGACGTAGTACTGATTGCCCTCGCTGCGCGCGGACTGGACGACGGCGCCGACCTTGGCTACCGGAAAAGGGTAGTTCGGCACACCGCCCGCGCCGTCGATCATCGGCGGCGCGATCTCGTCGACCTCGGGTATCGCGTTGAGCAAGCCCGGGCTGACCGGTCTCGGGGTCGCACCATCCAGTGCGAGTGCTGCGACGACGGCACGATCGGCCGGATCGATCCGGGCGCGCTTACCGTCGTAGACCAGATAGGTGACGTTTGCGGCTCGCAGCAGCAGTGCATCTCCAGGTGCGAGGTCAGCGCTCTTGTCGCCCAGCTCCGGGTCGCCGATCAGCACCGATGTCGTGATCGAACTCGACCCGTCCGATGCGATCGAATCGCATACGGTCCAGGCCCGGCCAGCGGCATCGGAATCGAAAGGAAGGGCCGACGGCGCGCCGGGGATGCCGACCAGCGGTCCGCGTGGCTTCTTGCCGAGCTCTGCTTCCTTCACGATTGCGGGCTTGGCCGGCTCGCCGGAGATCAGCCGCGCGGACGCGAGATTGAGAACGGGATGCACAGTGTCGTCGATGACGACGAACATCGCTCCGGAATCTTTCCCGACGATGATCTTGTTGTCGGCGATCTTGTCCTGCGGTCGGATCAGTGCAAGCACAAGACACGCAGCGAGACCGATCGTCGTGACGATTGCACCCACCACCATCGCCCTGGTTTGGGAGCGCATCGGATCGCCCAACATCCGAACATCACGGCGGACGAGTGCGTGCTCCATCCGCCGAACCAAAAATCTATAGCCGCTGACCTGCAGACGCGTAGTCGGCTGTGCCGGCATCTTTCCTCCCCCGAGCCGTCCCCACCTTCGCGTGACACAGTACAGTTTCGCCAAAGCATGTTCGCAGCGTTGTGCTGACGGCGCCCGTCTCCATACCGGTCGTCAGCACCGATACGAACTCCTCGGGGGAGCAATGTTGGATCTATCGGGGGCCGTACCAGGTCCATTTCTCGGCAAGGTCGGACTCGGCGATCTTCTCGTCGCACAGGGTGTCGGCCTAGTTGTCGGCGTGCTCACGGTGCCGTTCGGAACGCCGATTCTGTATGCGATCGCAGTGGCGGTGGGGGTAACCGCGGTTCTGCTCGTTCGCGTCGCGGGCCGCTCGTTGGTGCAGTGGGCGTCGACACTGGGGCGGCGGATGATCGGCGCCGATTGCACGATCGGCCGGACCGTCGACTATCGAGCTCCGTCCGGCCGATCACTCGGGCTCTATTGGGACGGCACGAAGGTCGTCGCCGTCGTTGCGGTCCTTCCGCAGCGAGGTGGACTGACGACGATCACGAAGGACGCCTTCGTCTCGACCCATCGGCTTCCCATTTCCGAACTGGCCCAATGCCTTTCGCAACACGACATCACCCTCGACGGTATCGACGTGATCAGCCACGGCCACCGCACCAGATCGGGAACACCGGCGGGCGGGGTGTACGAGCAGCTGATCGGCCCACTACCCGCCGTCGCCGTTCGCAATGTGTGGTTGGCGGTCAGGCTCGACGCGGAGAAGAGCGCAGCTGCTGTCGCACGACGCGGCGGGGGAACCGAAGGCGCATCACGCGCAGTGACAACGGCGACGCAGCGAATCGTTCGCGCACTCGACGACGCGGGCTGCCGATCACGCATACTCACCGCTCCGGAGATTCGGGAAGCGGTGCTGAAGGTGACGGCGGGAGCTGATCCTGCGGCCTTGCGGGACAGTTGGAAGTTCGCGCGTGTGGGATCGGACGTCAACATCGGTTCCGCGATCGATCCGAACCGACTCGGCTCCGACCTGCTGGCAAAGCTGTGGGTCACTCCGTCGCGAGGCACAACGGTCGCCGTCCGGCTACGGCCCGGCTCGGCCCCTGGGACTGTTGCGGTCGGCGCGGGCTGGCGACTGACCTCGCGCGCACTCGGAGACCAGGTCAGGTTCCGCGGCTCGGTGTCGATGAACGGCCGCCATCGCGAGGGTCTGCTGTCGCATCTGCCGATCGCCGTCTCCGGTCTCGACGATGCCATCGACGTCGCGGAGTTCCCTGTCGAGGACGTCGACAGGCTGCATCTTCCGTCGTCGGGATGTGGGCAGCTGATCGGGTCGGACAGCCAAGGTCAGGGCGTCGCGACGCGGGTCGTCGGTTCCGGCATCTCGACCGTGCACGTCGCGGGAGAGCTCTATCTTGCGCAGCAGCTCGTGTTCCGCGCGCTCGCGGTCGGGGCGAGTGTGCTCGTCCGCACAGACCGACCACATGCCTGGGAGAACCTCGTCGGGGCGATAGCCAACCCAGACCGGCTGTCGATCGCGGGCGAGCCGAATCACTCCAACGCCGGCTACACAGCGACCGTCGTGGACGGCGACGTCGCGCCCGCTCCACACGCCGGCGTGACCACGATCTATCTGGCCGATCATCGTCGTGGGCTGCCGGACACCGATGCCGACGTTCTCATCGTTCAGCCAGGGAGCAGCGGTTCGGTGGTTGTACTCGAGACCGGCAGCACAAGTGTCGAACTGTCCCTGGTTTCGATCGCCCGCGAGACCGCATTCATCGGAAGGCCACGCACGACGCATTTCGCGAATCAGCCCGGGTAGGGCTCCACCGTTCGAGCGGCACGCAACATCGTTGCCCACCAAGCCAATTGCGCGAGCAACCGGGCAGCTGCGTCGAACGCGGCACCGTCGATGAGTTCTCCGTCCGCATCGAAGGCCTTACGGACCTGATGCAGGCTGACGGTGTCGCGGATCGACACCATGTGCAATTCGGCAACAACGAGGCGTAGTTGCTCGGTCGCGCGCAGACCGCCGGACATTCCGCCGTAGGACACGAAACCGACCGGCTTGGCTCGCCATTCGAATTTCGCGTTGTCGAACGCGGTCTTCAACGCACCCGGGTAGCCGTGGTTGTACTCGGGTGTGACGACGACGAAGGCGTCCGCGGCGTCGAGGCGTTGCCGGAAGGCTTCGACATTGGAATCGACCACGAGGCTATCGGGTAGGTCGACTGTTGCGAGATCGAGCACACCGACGTCGAATTCGGTTGCCTCGCTTGTCTGCCGCAGAAACCACTCGGCGACCTTCGGGCCTTTCCGTCCTGCTCTGACGCTGCCGATGATGACTTCGAGTCGAAGCCTGCCGGGACCGGTCACACCGACATCTCGCCCATCTCGGACCATCCCGTTGCATCGATCGTCTGGCTGATGATCTTCGGCGTCGATTCGAGCGCGGGCGGGAGTTGCGTCATCGCCGCCGCGAAATGTGCGCTCTGCACGTGTGCACCACCGGCGTCACCGTCGACGAATGCTTCGACAAGGACGAATTCGGTTGGATCGTCGACACTTTGCGACCATTCGAACCACAGGTTTCCCGGCTCGGACCGCGTTGCAGCTGTGAATTCGGCGACCAGGTCGAGCCAACGATCTGCCCAATCCGGCTTCGTCTTGAACTTCACGACGATGAAAATCATCGTTACCCCTTCTGGTTCAACACGACTCGGGTTCTCGGCTTGCGTCGGAGCCCACACCGGAGCGTTCGGACGATCCCTGGACTGCGCCGACTACCCGATGGTTCCATACCGCGAGACGGTTCGACCATCGGCTGTCCCGATTCGCACCAGTCGAGCAGAACCGAGGCAGCGCGCGACATCCGAACGAGTTCGCTGACGGGTCCGCCGAGTTGCAGATCCCGGTCGACCTGCGACGCAGTGAGGTGGCCGCCGAGGTCCGGCACGTCGCCTGCACAAACCAGGATTTCGGCTGGACTGGAGCTGTGGCTGCCGACGAGGAGCAGCGTCTCGTCCTCGACCACACGGATCGGAACATCGTGGGTGCCTGCAACACGGCCTACGAAGAGTGCGGTGTAGTCCAGATCGTCGGTCGGGTCGACGCGCGTGATCAGGCGGGCGTCGCGGTCCCCGAGCATCATCCGGACGTCGAGCACGCACCGGTCGGGTACTGCGGCATCCAACGGTGCAAGCACTACTCGCCGCGCGGTCCAACTGAAGAACGCCTCGTCCTGTTCACCCATCAGCTCGTTCCTTCGCATTTGCGACCAGTTAGCTGACCGGGCGCATCTGGGGTTCGGAGCGAGCGGTGATCTTGGATGGCTATAGCACTGCAACTATCCGTCGACACTCGTTCGGACGAGCTCCCGGAACGTCAGGACCAGCGGTTCCCGCGCGCGGCCGCGTCGGTAGATAAGCGAGAAGGGCGCTTGGTAGCCGAACGACGCGGGCAGCAGCGGGCGTAGACGATCGCGGTCGACCCAGTAGTTCGCGTAGTGCTCGGGGAGGTAGCCGATATAGCCGCCCGACAGCACGAGCATCAGCTGCGCTTCCATGTTCTCGACCGTCGCCGACCGTTGTGTGAAGCCCTGGCGGGCGAGTTCGGCCTCGCTCCAATAGCCGCGCGTCACCATTCGTTGCTGGGTGATCACGTCCGGCGGGATGCGTTTGTTGTCGAAGAGCGGATGCTTGTCGCTGCAGTAGAGCCAGTGCTGTTCACGATGCAACGCATGCGACAGCAGCCCGTTCATGGGCGATGCGAAAGCGCCGATCGCGACGTCGATGCGGTCGTCGAGCACGCCGACCTGCAGTTCGTGGGGCGTCTGGATCTTCAGGTCGAGGTAGACGCCGGGATGTTCCCTGCTGAATTCGCCGATGACGTCGGCAAGAGGCAGCGTCGAGTCGGTGACGGTCGAATCGAGAACGCCGATGGTCAAAGTGCCGCGGAGCTCGCCCTGCAGTGCAGTGCCGTACCGAGCGAAACCTTCGAGTTCGCCGAGAATGCGCAGGCATTCCGCGTGGTAGAGCTCGCCCTTGCTGGTCAGGCTGAACCCGCTTCGCCCGCGATGACACAGCACGATGCCGAGCTGACGTTCGAGCTGGCTCATGTATGTGCTGATCGCGGATGCCGAGAGGCCGAGCTCCTGCTGCGCGGGCGCGAAGCCCTGATGCCGCACCACACCGTCGAAGATCTGCAGCAGTTTGAGATCGGGCAGCGAGTTCCGCATGGCGTTCCCGTCGGCAGGGTTCGAGGGCGATACATCAGAAAAATCTGATGTGATTATTTATATCACGTGATTTAAAACACGGCAATTGTCTCCTATGGTCTTAATCACTAGCGAGCGATCTACCGGAGGACCACCATGGACATCTCGATCATCTTGATCTACCTAGCCGCAATGTTGATCTTCGGCTGGTGGGGCAAACGCAGAGCCAGCAACTCGAGCGAATACCTCGTCGCGGGCCGGCGCCTCGGTGGCGTCCTGTACACCTCGACGATGGCCGCAGTCGTCATCGGCGGAGCGTCCACGGTCGGTGGCGTCGGCCTCGGCTACAAGTACGGCATCTCCGGCATGTGGTTGGTCGTCGCGATCGCGTCCGGCGTCCTGCTGTTGAGCGTGCTGTTCGCGTCACGCATTCAGCGTCTCAAGGTCTACACGGTCTCGGGAATGCTCAAGTTGCGCTACGGAATCGACGCCACGGGCGCATCCGGCATCGTCATGATGGCCTACACGCTGATGCTCACCGTCACCTCGACGATCGCGTACGCCACGATCTTCAACGTCCTCTTCGGTTTCGATCGCACACTGTCGGTCATCCTCGGCGGTCTGATCGTCGTCGCGTATTCGGCAATGGGCGGCATGTGGTCGATCACGCTCACCGACGTCGTCCAGTTCGTCATCAAGACCATCGGCATCTTCTTCCTGTTGCTCCCGTTCACCTGGTCCAAGGCAGGCGGCTACGACGGCATCAAGGAGCGCGTCGGTGATTCCGCGTTCAGCCTCGGCACCATCGGCACCGGAACGATCATCACCTTCTTCGTCGTCTACACACTCGGCCTGCTCATCGGACAGGACATCTGGCAGCGCGTCTTCACGGCCAAGTCCCCCGAGGTCGCCCGGTGGGGTGGCGTCGCAGCCGGTGTCTACTGCCTGCTCTACGGCGTGGCAGGCGCACTGATCGGCCTCGCAGCGTCGGCATTGATCCCGAACATCGGATCCAGTGACGACGTCTACGCCGACGTCGCCCTGCACGTACTGCCCATCGGCCTCAGCGGAGTCGTCCTCGCCGCCGCAGTCGCCGCCATGATGTCCACCGCATCCGGCGCCCTGATCGCAACGGCAACCGTTGCGCGCCAAGATGTTCTGCCGCTGCTAGCCAAGATGTTCGGTCGCACCCGTCCCGAACTCGACACCAGCGACCCCGAAGCCGATGTGCGCGGCAACCGCCTCTACGTGATCGCGATCGGACTCGTCAGCATCGTCCTCGCCGCGCTGATCAACGACATCGTCTCCGCACTCACCATCGCCTACGACATCCTCGTCGGCGGATTGCTGGTACCGATCCTGGGCGGCCTGCTCTGGAAGCGCGCAACCGGCGCGGGCGCGATGGCCGCAATGGCGGTCGGCACGATCGGGACACTGGTCACGATGTGGGTCGTCGGCGATGTGCTTGCCAACGAACCGGTGTACGTCGGCCTGATCAGTGCAGCGATCGTGTTCGTCGCGGTCAGCCTCTTGACCAAGCCCACCCCGGCACATGTGATGGCGATCTGGATCGCCCGCTCGTCGGGCAAAGCGGAGTCCGAGCCGGAACGTGAGCTCTCCCCGATAGCCTGAGGGCCTACGGCCTCGTGAGTCCTTTCGGAGGGCCTGACCTCCGAAAGGACTCACGAGCGGCGTAGCCGCCCAGTCCACAAGTGGAGGTAGACAGTGCCGAAGATCGTCGATCACGACGAGCGCAGACTGGCACTCGCCGATGCCGTCCTGGCGCTCATCGCCCGGGACGGCATCGGTGCTGTGACAACCCGCGCCGTTGCCGAGGAAAGCGGTTGGTCGACCGGAGTCTTGAACCACTACTTCAACTCTCGGCACGATCTGCTACTCGCGGCACTGCGTCGCGCTGCCGACACCCAGGGCGAGCTCTACCGTTCGATACTCGACGCACCCGACGTCGAGTCGATCGAAAAGCTGCGCAGGATCACCGCAAGCGTGCTGCCGCTCGACAAGCGCAGGCTCGCGATGACGCGGGTGTTCCTGTTCTTCTACGCCGAAGGTGCAGCAGCGGAGTCTGCACGCACCGAAATCGCAGGATTTATGACGCGATGGCGTGACGTCGTCGGCGAAACCGTGCGCGCTGCGCAGGTGGAGGGCGCACTGACCGACGACGTCGACGCAGACACCGTCACCATCCAACTCGTAGCTCTCACAGACGGTTTGGCGATGCAATCGATCCTGGACCCGGTCGCGATGAGGGCGATCGGAGCAAAGGACGCGGTCGCCCGCATTGTCGACACCGCGTTGCAGCGTGCAACCGTCCCAACCTGATCGGACTTCCATGCGTCAAAGCGTCGTTGTTCTCGACAGCTTCATACCCGCCGCCGACCTGTCCGCGGCACTCGAGGTCGGCGGACTCGACGTCGAGGTTGTCGCCGCGACCGAAATCCCCTCCGGCCCGGGCGTCGTCGCTCTGTTGGTCGGTCCGGAGACGGTCGGCCTCGACGATCGGCACCTTGCGGCTCTGCCCGACCTTCGCCTGCTCGCAGCTACGTCGGCAGGCTACGACCACCTACCGGTCGACGCCGCCGTCGGGCGCGGGATTCGCGTGACGCGGGCGGTCGACTATTGCACCGACGAGGTCGCCGACCATGCCCTGGCACTCACCGTGGGCCTGTTACGTTCGACGGCGAAGCTGGACGCCGCTGTCCACCGGGGCGACTGGGATGTGGTGGCAGCGCCACCGCGACGAATCGCGGGAACTGTGTTGGGGCTGTTCGGGTTCGGGCTCATCGGCCATGCGTTTGCGCTGCGTGCCCACGCGCTCGGGATGACGGTACTTGCGAGTGGACGATCGTTGGCCGGCCGAGTTCCCGAGTGGGTGGAGGTCGTCGAATGGGACGAGCTGCTACAGCGTTCCGACGTCCTGAGCCTGCATGTTCCGCTGACGGACGACACGGCCGGAATCGTCGATGCAGCTGCGCTGGAACGGATGCGACGCGGTTCTTACCTGATCAACGTCTCGCGAGGCGGATTGATCGATCACGACGCACTCGGCGCTGCTCTTCGTGACGGGCAGTTGGCTGGGGCCGCAATAGATGTGCTGCCGACCGAGCCGCCGGACCCCGGCGATCCCGTTCTGGCGATCCCCAACCTCGTCATCACCCCACATGCTGCGTGGTACTCCCCCGACGTCGCGTCGCGGCTAGCCCGTCAATCGGCGGAAAACTTGCTCACCGTACTAGAGGGACGTACCCCTAAAGGCGTTGTGGGTTAACGAAAAAAGTGTGATTCCTCCCGGAATCCGGGAGGAATCACACAGCATCAGTCCTTGTAGTCGGGCTGCGTGCGATCGAGCAGCCGCAGCAGTGCCGCCCATGCCATGTCGTAGGCATGATCGTCGGTGAAGTCGTCGGTCACCTCACCTGCGAACTGCTTGGCGGTGTACTCGGCGATCTCGTGGCTCGGCACCCGCAGTTCACCGCCGGCCTGCGCGGCGATCTGAATGTCGCATGCCTTCTCCAGGTAGAACATTCGAAGGAATGCCTCCGACGGTGTTGTACCGACGGTCAGCATTCCGTGGTTGCGCAGGATCAGAGCTGGGTGGGTGCCGAGGTCCGCGACGAGGCGTTCCCGCTCGGCGGTGTTGAGTGCGATGCCCTCGTAGTCGTGGTAGGCGACCCGGTTGTAGAACTCCATCGAAATCTGGTTCAGCGGAAGCAAACCCGCTTCCTGCGCGGCAACAGCACAGCCCGCTTTGGTATGGGTGTGCAATACGCAGTGGGCGTCCTCGCGTGCCTCGTGGATGGCGCCGTGAATGACGAATCCCGCAGGGTTGACACGATATTCGGACGGCTCGACAAGTTCACCGTCGAGACCGATCTTGACGAGGTTGGAGGCCGTGATCTCTTCGAACAGCAGCCCGTACGGGTTGATCAGGAAGTGATGCTCAGGCCCCGGGATCCGAACCGACACATGGGTGAAGATGAGGTCGGTCATCTTGAAGTGCGCGAGCAGCCGGTAGACCGCCGCTAGCTCGCGTCGAAGCTCCGCCTCGGTCTTCACGGTTTCGAGCGTCGATGCGGTCATGTGCGGATCTCCTTGCAGGCGTTGTAACTGAGCTGGAAAGCTTTTCGTCTTTAAATATATCAACTGATTTAAATACATGCTAGTGTCTGCTGTAAGAGATTTCACACTGTCGAGTGGCAAGAAGGCGGAAGCAAGCATGACCAACAGCCGTGCATCGTACGAGGTTCCGAGGATCACCGAGGGCGGCCGCGTAGGCCCCGTCGACTCGTCGTTGGTACCTCGGTTCTGCGGTCCCGCAACGTTCGCCCGGCTACCAACGCTTGCCGAGATCGGCAAGACCGACGTCGCGGTCCTCGGCGTCCCGTTCGACAGTGGTGTGTCCTACCGTCCCGGCGCACGGTTCGGTCCGTCTGCCATTCGGGAGGCCAGTCGTCTACTGCGGCCGTACAACCCGGCCGTCGACGTGTCGCCGTTCGCAGCGCTGCAGGTCGCCGATGCCGGCGACGTCGCGCTCAATCCGTTCAACATCAACGAAGCCATCGAGACCCTCGAAGGCGCGTCCGGGGTATTCGCCCAAGACAACACGAAGCTCGTCTGCATCGGCGGCGATCACACCATCGCACTGCCACTGCTGCGGTCGGTAGCGTCGGTCCACGGACCGGTTGCGTTGCTGCACTTCGACGCTCACCTCGACACCTGGGACACCTACTTCGGCGCCGAGTACACCCACGGCACACCTTTCCGTCGCGCAGTCGAAGAAGGCATCGTCGACACGGAAGCACTCGCGCACGTCGGCACCCGCGGACCGCTGTACGGCAAGAAGGACCTCGAGGACGACCGCAGGTTCGGGTTCGGCATCTACACCTCCGCCGACGTGTTCCGTCGCGGCGTCGACGAGATCGTCGACGCATTGCGCGACCGCATCGGCAACCGACCGCTGTATGTCTCGATCGACATCGACGTCCTCGACCCCGCACATGCGCCGGGTACAGGAACTCCCGAGGCCGGCGGTATGACGAGCCGTGAACTCCTCGAAATCCTGCGCGGTCTGCGGAAGCTGAACCTAGTCGGCGCCGACGTCGTCGAGGTCGCGCCGGCCTACGACCATGCCGAAATCACCAGTGTCGCAGCGTCACATCTCGCCTACGAGTTCATTTCCTGGTACGCCGGAAACGCCTAGGCGGCTACGCCGCTCGTGAGTCCTTTCGGAGGGCGGACCCTCCGAAAGGACTCACGAGGCGCGAAGCGCCCTATCTCGGAACGACGACCACCGGGACCGGCGAATGCCGCACTATCTTCGCGGCGCGCGAGCCGAGGAACACCAGCTTGATCGGGCCCGACTTGCTTGACCCGATCGTCAGCACATCGCCGTCGACCCAGTCCACGTCGTCGAGCGCTTCTGCCCAGGTTCTGCCATGTCCCACAACGGATTCCGCCGTGTCGGGCACCTCGGGCAGCGCAGCTACCCTGCGCAACGCCGCATCGGAGTCACGTTGCACGGCCTCCGCCCATTCCGATACGACGGGCGAGTCCCCCTCGGACCCGAGACTCGTCGAGTACGGCGTCGGGCCACGCACGGCGAACGCCGCGAGCCGCAAGGTCGCACCGACCCGTGCGGCAACTGCTGCCGCGGCCAGCACCATCTCGTCCTGATCGGGCGACCCGTTGTATGCCGCGGTCACCCGCTCGACCCTCGCCGCGCCGCGGACCCGAAATCCTCGTGGTGCCAACGCAACAGGCACATGCGAGCTGTAGAGCAGCCGGGACGTGACGCTGCCGAGCGCGACGTGTCCGAACACACCCGCCGACGACGAACCGAGCACGATCATGGACGCCGACCGCTCCTGCGACAGCTCGAGCAGGCCGGACGATGTCGAACGTGCGTCGTGCACAACGTATTCGGCTTCGATATCGGCAGGCATGATCTTTCGCGCAGCGTCCAGCGCCGCACTCGCCTCACCGTGCGCGTAGCGCCGGTACTCCTCGTCGACACGCGCAGCACTCGGCAGCGGCGCCGCGGGAGTCACCGAGCAGACAACGACATCCTCACCGGCCGACCGCGCGAGCATGGCGGCCAAATGAATGATGGCCTTGCTCTTGCCATCCGGCGAGTAGCCGACGATCAGCGTCATAGCTCGTCCTTCGCGTTCGTCCCTGCGGCATCCGCCTTGTCGAGGTAGGAATGCGACCTGCCGTACGCGAGATACCACCCGAGCGCGATCGCCACCCAGACGAGGAACACGTAGATGGTCACGGGGCGAAGATCTTTGATGATCCAGATGCAACCGATGATCGACAAGATGGGCGTCACCGGATAGCCGGGTACCTTGAAGCTCCGTTTGAGATCGGGTGCAATACGCCGCAGCACCATCACGCCGATCGACACCACAAGGAATGCGACGAGAGTGCCGATGCTCGTCATCTCGGCAAGGAAGTTGATCGGGATGAAGCCGGCGAGCACACCGATCACCGCACACACGATGATCGTGTTGGGAATCGGGGTCAGCGTCCGCGGATTGACCTTGTGGAACACCTTCGGGATCATCCCGTCGCGCGACATCGCGAACAGGATGCGGGTCTGACCGTAGATCACGACGAGGGTGACGCTGAAGATCGAGACGACGGCACCAGCGGCCAAGACTGTTCCCGGCCACGACGAGCCCGTGACGTTTTCGAGGATCGCGGCGAGTCCCGCTTCCTGGTCCTGGAACTGATCTGCAGGCTGCGCACCGATTGCGACGGCGACCACCGCGATATAGACGCCGGTGACGGCGACGAGCGAGATCAGGATTGCCAACGGCAGGTTGCGGCGCGGATTCTTGACTTCTTCACCGGCGGTGGAGACGGCGTCGAGACCGATGTAGGAGAAGAAGATGATGCCGGCGGCCGACATGATGCCGCTGAATCCGAACGGAGCGAAGTCGGCGAAGTGATCGGTGTTCCAGCCTGCGATGCCGACGACGACGAACAGAGCGAGGATGCCGAGCTTGATGCCGACCATGATCGCGTTGATCTTGGCCGACTCGCTCGCACCGCGGACAAGCAGGACACCGCAGAGGCAGACGAGAACGACGGCGGGGAGATTGATGATGCCGCCCTGCTCCGGCGCCTGCGACAGAGCGTCGGGAATGCGGATGCTGAACAGATTGTCGAGCAGCTGGTTGAGGTACTGCGACCAACCGACCGATACGGCTGCCGCCGAGACGCCGTACTCCAGCAACAAGCACGCCCCGACCGCGATTGCGGGCATCTCGCCGAGCGTCGCGTAAGTGTAGGAATACGACGAGCCCGAGACGGGGACCGCGCCGGCGAGTTCGGCGTAACAGATGGCGGTAAGACCTGCCACGATGCCCGCCACCACGAACGAGATCAGCGTCGCGGGTCCGGCGACGGGGACGGCCTGCGACAGGATGATGAAGATGCCGGTGCCGATCGTGGCACCGATACCGAACATCGACAGCTGCGCGAGTCCGATGGTCCTGGCAAGATCACCCTTGCCTGTATCGGCACCGGTCTCGTCCTGTATCAGTTGGACCGGCTTGCGGCGCAGTGCTTGTTGTAATAGCGACGACATCGCCGTACTCCTCGGATTTTGCCCTGATGAAACCTAAGTGTCCTAAGGATGCACGCTTGTGTCCCGCGACACAATGGGCTCGGGAAAGAAACTCGTAAAATTCCCAAAGCGGTGTGTTACGAGGCGAATTCGCCGCGCGAACCTACCGTTCGGTAACTCCGGCACGACCCTCGGAGACAAGCCGAACGACGTCTCCAGCAACACCCCACGACGTAGTGACACCGGCGCCGCCGTGCCCGTAGCTGTGCACCACACGACGCCCTGCATGCTCACCGACGTCGAGACGGACCTCATCACGACCGGGACGCAGTCCAACCACGTCGGCAAGGACGGCAGCGTCGACGAGCCTCGGTTCGAGCTTGCTTGCGGCAGCCAGAATCGACTGCGCAACAGCGGAATCCGGCGTCCGATCCGTCACCCCGGGTTCGTTCGTGCCGCCGCAGATCACGTCGTCGGCGCGCGGAATCACGTACGTGCACCCCCGCGCGTTGTCCTCGTCGATATACCACCGCGTCAGCCCGGGATTGGCGACGCGAACGATCTGGCCGCGTACAGGTACCAAGCGGGTGTCGCCGGTCAGTTCGCCTGCCACAAGGCCTGCTGCGACGACGATCGGGCAATCCCCATGCCCGACGTCGTCCAACGACTTCAGCGATCGCCACTCGAACACGACACCCTCGCGGACGCAGGAGGCCAACAGCCATTCGAGATAGATCGGCATCACGATCACCGGAACAGTGCAGACCTCACCGGAGACGGCGCCGTCGACGAGTTCGTCGGGCCGCGCAGCACGGGCAGCCACCACATCCCCGGCCCACCATGCCGTCCGACCCGGCACCCGTTGCAGCACAACGCCTTCCCGCTGCGCGACGCCCGTGTCGGGATCGGCCGCCAACTCGGTGAACCTGGCGAGCGATTCCACCGACCAGCGCAGGACGAGGTCCTTCGGATACGCGTCGTAGGGCTCCCAGATCGCGGCGGCGATCGCGGACACCGTATCGGCGGGCAACCTGTCGGCGACGACGGCGACTCGCAAACCCGACTGCGCCAACGCAAGCGCCGACGTCAATCCGATGACGCCCGCGCCGACCACAACGACATCGGCCACGTCAGTCGCTGTCACGGTTCCAACTCGATCGGCGCGATGTCGTCGTACACGTCGCCGGGGCCCGGATTACCTTCCGGGGTACGCCCACCGAAGTGGTTCATCACTCCCCACACCGCGTTCAACGCCGTCTGCACGGCACCTTCGGCCCACCCCGCGGTCCACGACACGTCGTCGCCCGCCATGAAGAACCCACGGAACTCGGGCGGTAGCCGATCTTGCATGAAGTGCCCGTAGAGGCGCTGCTGATAGCGGTAGTGCCCAGGCAGATTCGCCTTGAACGCTCCCATGAAATCGCGCTCGGTCTCCCACGACAACGTCACCGGTGAGGCGATGACGTGGCTGCGGATGTCGACGTTCGGATAGATCTCCGCGAGCGACTTCAGCATCAGATCCATCCGCTCGGTCGCATCGAGTGGCAGCAGCTTCAACGAATCGTCCGCCCACGTGTACGACAGGCAGATGAGCCCTGGCTTGTCGTCGCCGAAATCGAGCAGGTAGGTGCCACGATTCATCCGGTCGGTGAGCGTCATGCTCATCACCTCGCGGCCGGTTTCCGGATCGATGTCCTTCCAGAACGGCCGATCGACGAGCACGAACACCTTGGACGATCCCATGTAGTGGGTGCGCTCGATGGCCGTCCAGTGGTCGATCGGAATAAGGCGCTCGTCGGACCGGATCGTGTTGAGCAACATCCAGCCCTGGCCTGTGAACACGACCGACGGGAACGTGTCGATCCGTCCGGACTTGTCGGTGACGGTGAAGTTGTCCGGGTGGGTCCGTCGCAGATCCATGACGCGCGGGCGCGGCACACCGCCGTCGTGCAGCGACTGCACCGACGTACCGGCAGGCCAATGTGCGGCACCCTCGACGGGAGTGCTCCACAGCCGCACCGGAAGTTGTTGCGAGCCACCGTCGATACCGCGGTGATGGTCGTCGGCCGCGGTACAGGTCACCCGCAGGATTTCGAGTATCGAGTTCGGGAAGTCGGTGTCCCAGCCGCCGGTACCGAACCCGACCTGACCGAAGATCTCGCGGAGCGCGAAACGAGCGAATGCGTCGGACTGGCAGAGGAATCCGTAGAACGTGACGTCGTCGTAGCGCTTGACGAGATCGCCCCAGATCGCCTTGATCGCAGGCACATCGCGCTTACGGATCGCGTCTGTGAGCGCCTGCGCTTCGGCATGCTCGTCGAGGGTCCGGGCCCACGCGTCGGCAACTTCACGATAGATGTCGGGGAGGTCGTCGATGGTCCTGGCAAAGTGCTTGTCGCCCTTGAGGTCGACGACGGTGCTCGACGTCGCGTCGGCAAGTGGGTTCGGAAACGGAGTCGTCGACAGACCCATTTCGTCGAGGTAGTGAAACAGGGTCGTCGACGACGGTGGGAAGCGCATCGATCCCATCTCGGCAGTGACGCCGGGGTGGCCCTCGAACTCGACCGACCGCATCCGGCCGCCGATCTGATCCGCCTCGTACAGCACGGGACGCAGTCCCATTCGCAGCAATTCGCGCGCGACGAGCGTTCCCGACAACCCACCGCCGATCACAGCGACCCGGGTGCCGAACGCCTCCTGAGGCACCGAGCCGATGCCCGCCGGGTTCTTCACGTAGTCGTCGTAGGCAAACGGGAAGTCCGGCCCGAACATCGTGAGGGGCGGCAACTCGCTGTTGTCGTGTAAGCCCTCTGGTCCGATCGGGATGGTCATCCGTTGCTCCTAGTTTCATCGTGCCCGCGCGATGACGCGAGAGGTCCGTACAGGTCGCTCCGCCGATCGGGCAGATGCGTATTGATGGTGCGCCCCGATGTCAGTGCGGCGGGGTCGAATTCGGCAATCAGCAATTCCTCGGCGGCGTCGGCGCGCACCAGGTCGGCGCCGTCCGGGCTGATCGCGCAACTGAGCCCGCAGTAGCTGAGTTCGTTCTCGACATCGCACCGGTTGACGTAGGCGACGAACAATTGGTTCTCGTAGGCCCGGGCAGGCACCAGGATCCGGCTGACGACCTCGAACGGCGCCATCAAACCCGTTGGTACAAGCAACACATCGGTTCCGGCGTCGGCATGAGCACGCGCCACCTCGGGGAATTCGATGTCGTAACAGATCGCGAGCCCGCAGGTGAGATCACCCAGCCGAAACTGCGTGACCAAGGTGTCACCCTGGACGAACAGCCCGCGGTCGAGGTCGCCGTAGAGATGGGTCTTGCGATGCCGCGCTACGAGCGCTCCATCGGGACCGACAACGGCGACCGTGTTGTAGTTGCCTGCCTCGACAGTCTCCGGATAGCCGTAAACGATTGCGATGGAATGCTTTCGGGCGATCTCGGCGATAGCGTCGAACATGGGTCCGTCGGCGGGTTCGGCTCGTTGGGCGGACAGTTCGCCGATGTTATAGCCGGTGGCCGACATCTCCGGTGTCACCAGAATGTCGGCGCCGGCCGCAGCAGCTCGGGCCGCGGCGGCGGCAATCGCTGCAACATTTGCCTCGACGTCGCCGGGCGCGTCGGGCCCCTGATACAGGGCCGCGCGCATCACTGCGCTGCCCGTCGACGATGGGCGGGTGATGGACGCACTTACTCCCTGCTTTCGACCGTCGATAGCGACGATCAGGCCGGTCACGATGTGATTGACGTCTATCTTGAGAGCCTACGACACCTCCTGTCAACCCTTGTGTCCTATGAGGCCACACGGAGGTCTGAAACTACTCACGAGTAGGGACGACCTGCGCGAAAAGCCTTGCCACATCCAGGACACAAGAGTTGACTAATGCACAACTTCACGCGCACCGACCATCGAAAGGGTGGCACCATGTCAGCCGACCAGCAACGCAACTTCATCGGTCCGGTCGATGCATCGCGAGTTCCTCGCTACTGCGGACCCGAGACCTTCGCGCGACTCCCCCGCGCCGACGAAGTTTCGCGCCCTGACGTTCTCGTCGTCGGCATTCCCTTCGACTCGGGCGTCAGCTATCGACCGGGTGCGCGCTTCGGTCCGAGCCACATTCGTGCATCGTCGAAACTGCTGCGGCCGTACAACCCAGCGCAGGACGTCCACCCGTTCGGCGTTCAGCAGGTCGCCGACGCAGGCGATATCGCGGTCAATCCGTTCGATCTGAACGAGGCGATCTCGACGATCGCCAGCGAGTCCGAGGCGCTGCAGGCCGACGGATCGACGCTCGTAACGCTCGGCGGCGACCACACGATCGCACTTCCACTACTGCGCACACTGCACCGGATGCACGGCCCGATCTCGGTGTTGCACTTCGATGCTCACCTCGACACCTGGGACACCTACTTCGGCGCGCCCTACACCCACGGCACTCCGTTCCGTCGTGCGAGCGAAGAAGGCCTGCTCGACCTCGAACACTGCCAGCACATGGGCATTCGCGGACCGCTGTACTCCGCGGCGGATCTGGAGGACGACACCGCGCTCGGATTCCAGATCGTCCGGGCCGACGACTACGAGGTCGACGGGGTTCGCGGCGCGGTCGATCGGATGCGCGCGCGCCTCGGCGACGGACCCGTCTACGTCTCGATCGACATCGACGTCCTCGATCCGGCCCATGCCCCCGGCACCGGAACCCCCGAGGCCGGCGGATTGACGAGTCGCGAACTGCTCAACACGTTGCGCGGCCTGAAGGGTCTCAACGTCGTCGGTGCCGACATCGTCGAGGTCGCACCCGTGTACGACCACGCGGAGATCACCGGCGTCGCGGCGTCACACGTTGCGTACGAACTGATTTCGATACTGGCGGCCAATCGGGCCTAGGCCCGGTATCCCGAATGTGGCAGCGCCGGGCAGATCATCCACAGCACGGTCGTCATCGGTTCGCCCTTCGGCACCGAGAACGCGCGCGGCGATGCTGGATCGAAGGTCAGCGCATCACCCTGACCGAGTACGACGACACCGTCGGAGAAGCTGACCTCCAGACGACCACCGACAACGAACACGAACTCGACCTCACCGGGTAGCGGATACGGTTCTGCGCCGCTACCTCCGCCGGGTTCGATCTTGGACAGCAGTACCTGAACACGCCGTTCGGATTGCGGCGTCAGCAGGAACTCGGCGATGTCGTGACCGCCGAACCCGATCGCCGGATACTCCCCCGCGCGTACGACACTGCGCGTCGCGGAAGTCTCGAACAGATTCGACAGCGGAATCGTGAGCGCTTCGCTGATTCTGAGCAATGCAGCGACCGACGCAGTCGACTTGCCTCGCTCGACCTTCGACAGGAAGCTCTTGGTGAGTCCGCTTGCCTCGGCGAGAGATTCGATCGTCATCCGTTGCGCCTTGCGTACGGCACGGATTCGTAGGCCGACAGCTGTGGACGGATCGGGATCACGATCCTTGTGTCCAGACACCGCCATTCGACCTCCAACCGACATCTGCATCTACGATTGCTCGAATAGTACCCACGCCTACCCAGCTACCAGGCCGGCCGCGTCAAGCCCCGCTGATCTTGTCCAGTCGCTGCAGTAGCTCGTGCGCCGCGAGTTCGACGTCTTTGTGCCGCCATTCGGCTGCTCGGTACACGCACGCGATCAACGCCGTGCGGTGCACTCTGCGGAAGTCACCGAACACGAACGCGTAGCGCGCTTTGGTCTCCTCGGTCGCGCCTTCGGTGAGGCCGAGATGCCATTCGGCGTAATCGTCCCACGAGTGCGATTCGAGAAAGTCGTTCTGCGCCTTGGCATTCGGCTGAACTTCGCCCCAGTCGCTTTCGAGAACGTATTGCCGCGCATCGATCAGCCGCTCGGCGTGCGCCACCGCAGCTGTATTGACAGAGTATTCGGCCACGTCACCGATTGTGCACCTGCCGACACGGCAAGCGGGAGGAATTGCGACGCCGGTTCAGCTCCCTCTCGCCATGATCGCGAGCAGCAACTCGGCCCGCACGCGCGCGATGTCGAGATTGCAGCCGAGCAGCGCCTCGGTCTGCGAGATGCGTTTGCGCAATGTGTGCCGATGGACTCCTGTTGCTGCGGCGGCGGATTCCCAGTGCCCGTTGGCCTCGAGGAAGGCGCGCAGCGACGCCAGCAGTTCGGTGCCGTTGCTGCGGTCGTAGTCCTCGACGGGCGTCAGCATCGTGTCAGCGACCGCGTTGAGGATGCGCCGACTCGCATCGAACGACAGCAGGGCCTGCCCCGTCAGAGCAGAGAACTCCAGCGGTAGTCCACCGCGTTCGGCCGCGGACGCCGCAAGCTTGGCGTTGTCGACCGCAGCGACGACCTGGTCGACGGGATGAACACCGCTGACCCCGACCCTGATCAATTTGCGCACCGAACTCGCGATTCCCGTCGACACCCGCCGGGCAAACGTGGCATCCTCGCTACCCGGCAGCACCACGATCACCTGCCGGTCGTGGGATTGCATGAACAACGAGTGTCCCGCGCGGTTCATCGCCTCCTCCAGAGCCGCAGCAACGACTTTTGTCGCCGACGCGGTCTCGCACGACGCAGCGAGAACCCGAATGTTGTTGCGCGAGTCTGCCGCCGCCGCAAGTTGGACCCACGCTGGGGCAAGGTCGGCTTCGGTGCTCAGCAGCAGACCGAGCGCGTGGCTGTTCAGTTTGTTCTGCGCTGCCTGCAGCCTGGCAGGCTTCTCGAAATCGAGCGCGAGCAACGAGTTGGCATGCCCGAGCAGGATTTGATCGATGTGGCTGAGCGGCAATTTGCTCACCACAACCAAGTCGCCGTGGTCGTCACTGCCGACGCTGATGCGCTGATGTGTGATCGCGGCGCCCGTCTTGTCCAGCGACACACTGCTCGACGCCGTCGAGGTATCGCTCGCGAGCGCCTCCTTGATCTCGGCGAGCAACGCCGCATCCAGCGACTTCGGATGGCTCTCGACAACCCGGCCCGACGGGTCGAGCACAAGCACCTTCGACGCCAACGATCGCGCCAGTTCCCGAACGATGGCTTGCGCGCCGCCGAACACCACCGCACGGGTCATCCGCGGCTGCGCGCGCGAGGCCCGCAACACCGCGTCGTACTGCTGCTCGGCAAGGCGCGCGGTCACCCGCTTCACCACTGCCGCGAACGGCGTCCGTAGCGGCACCTCGAACAGCGGCAGGCCTATCTCATCGGCTGCCCGCACCAGATCGTCTGGGACGGTCGGGTGGGTCAGACCGGTCCCGAACCCGACCGCCGCGACGTTGCACGCGTCGAGTCCGCGGAGGTAGGCAACGCGCTCCTCGGAGGTGTCGGCCAATCGAATTCCAGTGGTGAGCAACAACTCTCCGCCGGACAGCCAGCGGAACGGGTTGGGCAGTTCGGTCGCGAGCGCCAGGTTTATCTCGCGTTCGACACCTGCCGAACCGCCTTTGAGTGCCAGCGCAAGATCGGACTGGCCGAGCACCCAGGCGACAGGAACGTTCACCATCCGAAGTGTACATATTGTCGAAGATCGATTGAAAGTTTGTCCATCTTGTCAAGTGATCATGTAAGTGACACAGAGCACACTGAGTCCAGAACGGTTCCAGACAACAACACGTCCCTGCGAGATGAACGGTGCATCATGCCGACCGCTGTGCTCGAGAACTACATCAACGGCGAATTTGTGGCCTCAACCGCCACCGAAACCCTCGACCTGATCAACCCCGTCGACGAGTCCGTCGTCGGGCGCGCTCCGATATCGAACGAAGCCGACGTGAAAGCAGCGGTCGACGCCGCGCAGCGGGCCTTCGAGTCCTGGAGCCGAACGACTCCGAACGAGCGCCAGAAGGCGTTGCTCAAACTCGCCGATGCGATCGACGCGCACACCGACGAACTGGTAGAAGCTCAGTGCCGCAATACCGGTCAGCCGAAGTCCGTGATCGCGGCAGAAGAGATCGCCGTCAGCGCGGACCAGGTCCGCTTCTTCGCCGGCGCTGCGCGGATCGTCGAGGGCAAGTCGGCTGGCGAATACATGGAGGGCTTCACCTCCTACGTTCGCCGCGAACCGATAGGCATCGTCGGCCAGGTCACTCCGTGGAACTACCCGTTTATGATGGCCATCTGGAAGATCGGTCCAGCGCTGGCAGCGGGCAACACGATCGTTCTCAAACCCAGTGACACCACACCCGAAAGCACACTCGTGCTCGCGAGACTCACGAAGGGAATCCTCCCCGACGGGGTCTTCAACGTCGTGCTCGGCAACGGCGGCACGGGCGCCGCGCTCGTCGGCCATCCGGCACTCGGTCTTGTGTCGATCACCGGCTCCGTCCGCGCAGGCATCGCCGTCGCCGTCTCTGCCGCACAGCAACTCAAGCGCGCGCACCTCGAACTCGGCGGCAAGGCACCAGCCGTTGTCTTCGCCGACGCCGACATCGCCAAGGCCGCAAGCGGAATCGCGGAGGCCGCGTTCTTCAACGGCGGCCAGGACTGCACCGCGGCCACCCGTGTGCTCGTTCACGAATCGATTCACGATCAGCTCGTCGACGCACTCGTCGAGAAGTCGAAGACGTTGCAGCCCGGACTACCCGACGACCCCGACTCGTTCTACGGCCCGCTCAACAACATCAACCACTTCACCGAAGTCACCAAGAAGGTCGGCGCGATCCCAGCGCACGCCACCATCGTCACCGGCGGAAAACGCGCGCGCGACAAGGGTTTCTTCTTCGAGCCGACCATCATCACCGGTGTCGAGCAGAAGGACGACATCGTCCAGGAGGAGACGTTCGGACCGGTGTTGACGGTCCAACCCTTCACCGACGAGGCGCAGGCGATCGAGTACGCGAACGACGTTCGGTTCGGTCTCGCGTCGAGTGTCTGGACCAAGGACCACGCGACTGCCGAGCGGCTCACGCGCGCACTCGATTTCGGCTGCGTGTGGATCAACTGCCATATCCCGCTCGTGGCAGAAATGCCACACGGCGGCTTCAAGTATTCCGGCTACGGCAAAGACCTTTCGGCATACGGTGTCGAGGACTACACCCGACTCAAGCACGTCATGAGCTCGCACGACTGACGAAAGCTCGACCTTTCGAATATCCATTCGCACAACACTTCTCCGGCAGGGAGCCTCCCGTGGCAGACACATTCCATCCGCTCGATCCACTTACATCCGAGGAGTTCAGCAGGACAGCAAGTCTGCTCAACGATGCGCATGGCGTCGGTCCCGGATGGCGCTATGCCTCGATCGAACTCGTTGAACCGCCGAAAGCCGATGTTGCAGCGTTCGATCGCGACAGCACCGTGCCGGACCGCCGAGCCGTCGTCGTCTGCTTCGAACGCGCCGAGAACAAGACCTACAAGGCGCTCGTTTCGCTCACCAGCGGTTCGGTACTCGAGTGGAATCACATTCCTGGTGAACAGGCCAACTTCACGGTCGACGAATGGGTCGAGTGCGACGAAGCTCTACGCAATCACCCCGATGTTATCGCGGCACTGGCGAAGCGTGGCGTCACCGACATGAGCATGGTGTTCATGGACACCTGGACCTACGGCGACGTCGTCATGCCGGAGAAGTACAAGGGCCGCAGACTCGGCTGGTCCGACACCTGGGTGAAGGCTGCCGACGGTGCCAACCCCTACGCGGGTCCGGTCAACGGATTCCACTGCGTCATCGACGTCAACACCATGGAACTGCTCGAGATAGAAGACACGTTCACCGTCGACAAGCCGGAGATCATGGGCGAGTACGTTCCCCGCCACATCCCCGAACGAATTCGCAATGCCAGTACCCGGGAACCGTTGCAGCCGCTGGAAATCACCCAACCCGAAGGTCCGTCGTTCACGCTGGAGGGGAACAAGCTCGAGTGGCAGAACTGGTCGCTACGCGTCGGGTTCAACTACCGCGAAGGTATGACCCTGCACGCGATTTCCTACAACGACAACGGCCGGGTTCGGCCGATTGCCAACCGACTCTCGTTCGCCGAGATGATGGTCCCCTACCGTGACCACTGCGACGACCACTACCGCAGAACAGCTTTCGACATCGGCGAGTGGGGCATCGGCTTCATGACCACTTCGCTCGAACTCGGCTGCGACTGCCTCGGCGAGATTCGCTACCTCGACGCCGTACTGCACAACAGCAAGGGTGAGCCGTACACGATCAAGAACGCGATCTGCATTCACGAGGAGGACAACGCGGTCCTGTGGAAGCACGTCGACCACCACGCCGGTGCCGAGGTGCGGCGGATGCGCCGGCTCACCGTCTCGTTCCACGTCACCGTCGCGAACTACGAGTACCTCACGTACTGGCGCTTCTATCAGGACGGCAACATCGAATGTGAGGTCCGCGCAACAGGAATCATGGTCGTCAGCCATTTCGACGAAGGTGGCACACATCCGCACGGCACGCTGGTCGACAACCGCACCTACGCGCCGTACCACCAGCACTTCCTGGTCGCACGGATGGATCTCGACGTCGACGGCACCGAAAACACCGTGTACGCAACGGAAACCGAAATCGTGCCGATGGGTCCGGACAATCCGTACGGATTGTCGCTGCGGCAGAAGAACACTCCCCTGCGGACCGAAGCCGAAGGAAAACAGGACTTCGACTGGAACAGCCAGCGGGCCTGGAAGGTCGTCAACGACAACACCAAGAACGGCATCGGTACCTCACCTGCGTACAAGTTGGTCCCCGGCGCCGCGATACCAGCCATGTTCGACCCGCAGTCTCCGGTCCTCGCGCGCTGCCGTGCGATCGAGCACACCCTGTGGGTTACGCCGAACTCACCCGACGAACGTTGGCCCGCAGGCGAATTCGTGAATCAGAGCAAGGTCGACCACGGTCTGCCCGAGTGGACCGAAGCCAACCGCTCGATCGAGAACACCGACGTGGTGCTCTGGTACGTATTCGGGATCCATCACATCACCCGACCCGAAGACTGGCCCATCATGCCGGTCGACACGGTGAACTTCTGGCTCAAGCCCGTCGGCTTCTTCGATCGCAATCCATCGATAGACGTCGCCCCGACGCCTCCGAAGGCCTGCCATGCAGAGGGGCCGGACGGTGACCATCACCACCACCACTGACACCTGACGCCGTTCACCTTCACTCCTACCCCTCAACCCTGCTGCAGAATCGAAAAGCTCATGAGGTTAGTAGTCGCTTATCTCGCCACCCCCAGCGGCGAAGACGGACTCGCGCTCGGTGTCCGGCTGGCCCGAACTCTGAACGCCGCGTTGGATATCTGCATGGTGCTGCCACCAGACAGACCGCTGGCGGAACTCATTCAATCCAACGCCAGCTACGACGACATGCTCGCCGAGCAAGCACACAAATGGCTCGCAGCTGCGGTGGAGTCGGTGCCGGACGGCATCGAGGCGACGTCGCACCTCATCTTCAACGAGTCGTTCGCCGAAGGCCTGCTCGAAGAGGCGAACAAGATCGAGGCCGCTGCGATCGTGGTCGGTGCTGCCGGTGACGGACTGATCGGCCGCCACTCGATCGGTTCGGTGACAAGCGATCTACTGCACTCGGCGAACGTGCCACTCGCCCTCGCCCCGCGCGGGGAACGGCATTCGAAAGTTGCGGGTATCCGCGAGGTCACGTGTGCGATCGGCAGTCGGCCGGGTGCCGACCTACTGCTCGACACCGCGCTGCAAGCCAGTGAGGCGAGCGGCACCCCGCTTCGACTGGTGTCGTTGATCGCGTTGGACCCCCTCGAAGGGGTCCGTCGCAGCGACGACACCGCCGATACCTTCCGCGAGCGCGCCGTGGTGCACGCACACGAGAACCTCAAGATCGCGAAGTCCTACCTGCCGGAGGACTTCCCGGTGACATCGGTCATCACAGACGGTCCGACGGTCGAGGCAGCCGTCAACAAGCTCGAATGGCACGACGGTGACCTGATCATGGTCGGCTCCAGCCGACTCGCTCAACCCCGCCGCCTGTTCCTCGGCTCCACCGCGGCGAAGATGCTGCGCGTCCTGCAGGTCCCGATGGTCGTGGTTCCGAAAGAGGAGCTCAAATGATCGACAACAGCGGTTCGACCACACCTACAGCGGCGCCTGCGGCGGAGGGCCTCGTTTCCAAAGGTCTCGCGCCTGGCAAGATCGGCACCTTTTCCGGTGCCGTGCTTGGAATTTCGTCGGTTGCCCCCGGTTACACCCTGACGGCAAGCATCGGCTTGATCGTCGCGGCGGTCGGTCTGAAGATGCCTGCGATCCTGATCGCGGGATTCATTCCGATGTTCCTCACCGCCTATGCCTATCGTGAGCTGAATTCCCGTGCACCCGACTGCGGTGCGTCGTTCACGTGGTCCACCAAGGCATTCGGCTCCTACATCGGCTGGATGTGCGGTTGGGGCATGGTGATGGCGACGATCATCGTGCTGTCCAACCTCGCGGCGATCGCCGTGGAGTTCTTCTACCTGTTCTTCGCTCGTATCTTCGACAACACCGATATCGCGGACCTTGCCGACAACAAGGGCATCAACATCGCAACCACGTTGGTGTTCATCGCGATTGCGACGCTGGTTGCGAGCCGCGGCATCACCACGAGCGAACGCGTCCAGTACATCCTCGTCGGATTCCAGATGATCATCCTGCTCGCCTTCGCGGTCACGGCGTTCGTCCACGTCGGAATCGGTGATGCACCGGCGGACCTGAGCTTCGATCTCGACTGGTTCAATCCGTTCACCGGACTTGCACTGAGCGCCTTCGTGATCGGCGTGACCGGATCGATCTTCGCGTTCTGGGGCTGGGACACCTGTCTCACGCTGGGCGAGGAATCGAAGGACCCGAAGAAGGTGCCCGGCCGTGCAGGACTGCTGTGCGTGCTGTCGATCCTGTTGACCTACTTGCTGATCGCGGTCGCCGTGATGATGTACGCCGGTGTTGGCGAAACCGACCTCGGGCTCGGTAACGAGGAGAACGCCGACAACGTCTTCGGTGCGCTGGCGGATCCGGTGCTCGGTCGTTGGGCGGGTCCGCTGTTGTTCCTCGCCGTGCTCGCGTCGTCGGTCGCAAGCCTGCAGACGACGTTCCTGCCTGCGGCACGGACGATGCTTGCCATGGGTGCCTATGGTGCCTTCCCGAAGAAGTTCGCCGAGGTCAGTCCCCGCTTCCTGGTCCCGACGTTCAGCACCATCGTCGCCGGTGTCGTCACCGCGACCTTCTACACCCTCGTCACGCTGCTTTCCGAGCGCACGTTGCTCGATACCATTGCGGCACTTGGCATCATGATCTGCTGGTACTACGGGATCACCGCCTTCGCGTGTGTCTGGTTCTTCCGCAGGGAGTTGTTCACCAGCGCTCGCAACATCGTGTTCAAGTTCTTGTTCCCGCTGCTCGGCGGCATCATGCTCGGCTCGGTGTTCGTCATCTCGGTTCGCGAGAGCATGGATCCCGAGAACGGCAGCGGCGCAGAGATCGGCGGCATCGGCCTTGTGTTCTACATGGGCTTCGGCATCCTGTTGCTCGGTGCAGTTCTGATGGTCGTGATGCGGTTCCGCAGCCCCGACTTCTTCCTCGGTCGGACGCTGACCCGCGACACGCCGCCGCTGGTGGAAGATGTTGCCCCGGAGTCGGTGGCCAAGCGGTAAGGGTCAGCCGGCCTCGCACGACTGCGCAAGCCAGCCCGCGACGAGCGTTCGGAGCCCGAATTCGAAGGCGGCATCCGCACGTTCAGGGTTCGGTGTCGAGGTCGCCAATGCCGCGCGCATCGCGTCGTTGGCATCGGGCACGTCAGCCCACACCTCTTCGGGCGCCGCGAGATCCAGTGCGGATCCGAGGACGAAGCTGTCGAGCGTAGTGATGGCCGCCAGCACCTGCGCCGGCGCGAAGCCGCCGTCGGAAAACGCTTGTGCCAGTGCGTTGTACATCGCGAAGGCAACGCCGGTTCTGACGGTCTGCGACGTGAGGATCGGAATGAGACGCGGATGTTTGGCGTAGCTGCGGCGGTACTCCCGTGCCAGGCGCGCGACGGTGTCGCTCCAATTCTCGTCTTCCTCGCTCGCCACCGTGATCTCGGCCATCGCGCGCGATCGCATCAGCTCGATGATCTCGGCTCGGCCACTGACGTGGTTGTACAGCGAAGACGGGCGCACGCTGAGCTTCGCGGCGATGCCCGGCATCGTGAAGTCGCCAGTGCTGTCCACCGCCCGCAATGCGGCGTCGGTGATGATGCCCGCCGAGAGTATCGGCTGCGATGGCCGCGGCATCGGAAACCTCCAGGTCGTTCAAGGTTGGGTCTTGCGTTGTGAGCCTTCGCACACCATACTTAACGAATCACATTCGTTTTATCCGACACCCGGATCGTCCAAGGAACACACCATGCAGACCATCACCGCCCTGACCCCGCCCGCGTCCCTCACTCGCGTGACGGAGACCGACCGGGTGCCATTGCGAGTCGGCGTCGTACAGCACCTCTGGCACGACGATGCCGAGCTGCTCGCGGCCGAATTGACCGACGCGATCGGCGAGGCTGCGAAGCTGGGCGCGAAGGTGGTCTTCCTCTCCGAGATCACCTTGAGCCGCTACCCGGCCGACGTCCCGGGTGGCCCGAACGCCAGCGCGACTGCCGAGGATCTGCTGACCGGCCCCACGTTCACCTTCGCAGCGAAAGCCGCGGCGACGCACAACATCGTCGTCCACACCTCGCTCTACGAGCGTGCCGATGCCGAGGACGGCCTCGGCTTCAACACGGCGATTCTCGTCTCCCCCACCGGAGAACTGTTGGCGCGCACTAGGAAGCTGCACATCCCGGTGACCGCGGGATACTACGAGGACACCTACTTCCGTGGTGGTCCTGCGACCGACGCGTACCCCGTGCACACCCCCGCTCAACTCGACGGTGCCAGGATCGGCATGCCGACCTGCTGGGACGAATGGTTCCCCGAGGTCGCCCGGATGTACTCGCTCGCAGGCGCGGAGATCCTGGTCTATCCAACGGCTATCGGGTCCGAACCCGACCATCCCGACTTCGACAGTCAGCCGCTCTGGCAGCAGGTGATCGTCGGCAACGGGATCGCCAACGGCACGTTTATGGTCGCGCCCAACCGCCATGGTTCCGAAGGGCTGATCACCTTCTACGGCTCGTCGTTCATCTCGGATCCCTACGGCCGCATCCTCGTTCAGGCACCCCGTGACGAATCTGCCGTACTGGTAGCAGATCTCGACCTGGCACAGCGAAAGGATTGGCTGACGCTGTTCCCGTTCCTGATGACTCGGCGCCCCGACACCTACGCCGCGCTCACCGCACCCGTCGACACCGACGCACCGATCGGCGCGCAGTCATGAACTGGCGGATGCCTGCCGAAGGCGAACCACACGACCGCACCTGGATGGCGTTCCCGTCGACGGGCTACTCACTCGGCGACACGGCCGAGGAGCAGCACGAGGCCCGAAGCACCTGGGCCGCAGTCGCACACGCGATCGCGGAGTTCGAACCGGTGACCGTTGTCGTCGATCCGGCAGAGGTCGATTTCGCCGCCCGCTATCTGTCGAGCAGCGTCGACACGATCGAGGCGCCACTCAACGACGCGTGGATGCGCGACATCGGACCGACGTTCGTTTTGTCGGACGACGGCACAGTTTCCACGCGCGGCGCCGTCGACTGGGTGTTCAACGGGTGGGGCGCGCAGGATTGGGCGCAGTGGGATCTCGACTCGAAGATCGGCGCGTTCGTCACCGAGGCGTCCGGTGCTGTTGCGATCACGTCCCCACTCGTCAACGAGGGCGGTGGAATTCAGGTCGACGGGGCCGGGACCGTTTTGGTCACCGAGACGGTTCAGCTCGATCCCGGCCGCAACCCGAACCTGTCCAAGGCCGACGTCGAGGCCGAGTTGGCACGCACGATCGGCGCGAAGAAGGTGATCTGGCTACCGTACGGATTGGCGCGCGACCAGGAACGGTTCGGAACCCGCGGGCACGTGGACATCGTCGCCGCGATCCCGTCACCCGGCGTGGTTCTCGTCCACGACCAACTGGACGCCAGCCATCCCGATCACGCACGTGGACACCACATTGCGGACACACTCGCCGCGTCGACCGACGCAGCGGGCAACGAGTGGGACATCGTGCGAGTGCCGGCACCGAAAGAATTGCGTGACGAAGAGGGCTACGTCGACTACAGCTACATCAACCACCTCGTCGTCAACGGCGGCGTGATCGCCTGCAGCTTCGGCGATCCGAACGACGACGTCGCTGCCGGGATTCTCTCGGACGTCTACCCGGGGCGAAAGGTGGTGACGGTCGACGCACGTGCACTGTTCGCGCGCGGTGGCGGAATCCATTGCATCACCCAGCATCAACCGAGTGCCGTCGTCCGGTGAGTTCGGTGTTCAGCCGTGTCGCTGCCGCCCTCACGATAGTGGGGGCGGGTGCGCACCTTGTGCTTGCCGTGCTCTATCTCGGCGAATCATTCTTCGCAGCAGTGCTTCTCGGCGCGATGGCAGGCTGGTGCCTGCATTGTGGCCTACATCTGTGGCGCGATGGGACACCGCAGGTGTGGCGGCGAGCGGCCCTCGGCGGAGTCGGGATGATCGGACTGCACGTTGCGATGATGGCAACGAGCCCGAGCGGTTCGCTTGGCGGACATCAGCATTCGAACGCGACCGGCCACACGCCGATGGTCGCACTCGACGGACTTATGGCGACTGCAATGGCCGCGGGAATCGTTGCCGAAGCAGTGCTGATTCTTGGGGTGCTGGTCATTGCATCCGCCGCCACCTCGCTCGCCGATTCCGAACCTCACATACCTGATCAGGTATGTGAGGTCGGTAACCCATTGGCGACGTGCAGCGGGATGCGGAAATTACTACTGTGAAAGCCCTTTCGCGGATCGGCGCTGCCGAAGCGCGAACGCAACATGGGCAACGCCCGCGACCAGCATGACGATTCGTGTCACGTCGATAGCCGGAATCCACCGGACGTCGCCGTCGTGCACCGCGTAGACGCCGAGCGGCCACACCACTCCACCGAAGCCTGCGCCGGCGCCCTCGCCCGATGACGTGGCTTCTTCGGTCGCGGCTGGGTCGGATCCGCCACCACCCGCGCCACCGCCACCGGCAATCCACGCGACGGGGATCACGAGCACGTCGTCCTTCTCGTAGGCCGGACCGAATGCTCGCCCAGCGGAGAGGGAATTCGTCGCCTTCGTCAGCAATTCCTTCAGTTCGATCACGCCGCAAACGGTACGCGATCGTGACGGCCGTCACATCGCCGGTAGCATCGCTGATGTGACCGACTCGACCGCTGAAACCGACACCTCGGCGCGGGTGCGGATCCTCGTTTACAGCGACGATTCCAGCACCCGCCAACAGGTGATGCGCGCACTCGGAAAGCGCCCGCACCCCGACGTTCCACAACTCGAATACATCGAAGTGGCAACTGCCGCCGTCGTCATAGCCAACATGGATGCGGGTGGAATCGACCTTGCGATTCTCGATGGCGAGGCCGTCCCAGTCGGCGGCATGGGGATCGCGAAGCAACTCAAAGACGAGATCGACAACTGCCCGCCGATCCTCGTTCTGACTGGTAGAGCCGATGATGCCTGGCTTGCGTCGTGGTCGCGGGCCGAGGCAGCGGTTCCGCATCCGATCGATCCGATCAGGCTCGCAGGTGCGGTGGTCGGGCTGCTGCGACCCACCCGAAAGTCGATAGTTTAGGTAAACGAACACGCGCTGACGGGGATCAACGCTAGGCTGTGTGATAGCTCACATAGACAGGGCGCGAGAAGTTTTCGGGCCATGAGGAGTTTGCTCGAACAGCGTCGGAGCAGGAGCGCCGTATGGGCCGAGTCTGGCATTTCGGACTAGGTAGTCACCCGGCAATTTTCTCTGCGTACACCCGAAGAACGACCGTCCGGTCTTTCCTGGCGTCGTCCGACGGGCGGTGTCTGCAATGAACGCCTACGTTCCGATTCTGGTCCTCGGCGCAATTGCCGTGGGGTTTGCCGGTTTTTCGGTGATCATGGCTCTCATCGTTGGTCCGAAGCGGTACAACCGCGCCAAATTAGAGGCGTACGAGTGCGGCATCGAGCCTGCTGCTCAGCCGATGGGTTTCGGTCGCTATCCGGTCAAATATTACTTGACCGCAATGCTTTTCATCATTTTCGATATCGAGATCGTCTTTCTGTATCCGTGGGCTGTGCACTTCGATGCGCTCGGCTTCTTCGGTCTGTTCGCGATGGGCTTGTTCATTTTCAACGTCTCGGTGGCGTATGCGTACGAGTGGCGGCGAGGTGGTCTCAGTTGGGACTAGCTGCGTGGGTCGCTCGGGCTGTTGCAAGGCCGATCTAGGAGTCAGGGAGAGAAGTCGACATGGGTCTCGAAGAGAATCTGCCGAGTGGTTTTCTGCTGAGCACTGTCGAGGGGTTGGCGGGTTTCGCGCGTAAGGGCTCGTTGTGGCCTGTGACGTTCGGGCTTGCGTGCTGCGCGATCGAGATGATGGCGACGGGTGCCGGAAAATTCGATATCGCACGATTCGGCATGGAGGCGTTTCGGGCGTCGCCGCGGCAGGCGGATCTGATGATCGTGGCGGGCCGGGTGAGCCAGAAGATGGCGCCGGTGCTGCGGCAGGTCTACGACCAGATGGCGGAGCCGAAGTGGGTGCTCGCGATGGGTGTGTGCGCGTCGTCGGGAGGGATGTTCAACAACTACGCGATCGTCCAGGGTGTCGACCACGTGGTGCCGGTGGATATTTATTTGCCGGGTTGTCCGCCGAGACCGGAGATGTTGCTGAATGCGATTTTGAAGCTGCACGAGAAGATCCAGCAGATGCCCCTCGGAGTGAACAGAGAAGAGGCGGTGAGGGAGGCGGAGAAGGCGGCGCTGGCCTCGACCCCGACCTTCGCAATGAAGGGCCTCCTGAAATGACCAAACCAGCAGATCCGCGCCGATTGGGCCGCGTGAGCTGGACTGACGAACGAGGGAGCGAAGCGAGTGAGTGAGGAGGGAAGCTCACGCGACAAGGCCCAATCGGCGCCGGCGAGCGAAGCGAGCCAATCCAACACAGGAGCGAAGCGAGTGAGTGAGGAGGGAAGCTCACGCGACGAAGCCCAATCGGCGCCAGCGAGCGGAGCGAGCCAGACAACACAGCGCGGAGCGAGCCAATCTCACACCGGCATGTTTGGAGCTATTGGGACCGGCGATACGTCGGGGTATGGGCGTTTGGTTCGTCCGGTTGTGTTGGCGGCTGGTGCGTCTCGTCCGTTCGGTGGGTATTTCGATGAGGTGGCGGATAGTTTGTCGGCTGCGTTGTCGGATGTGGGTGTGCGGTTCGAGGATGCGGTGGAGTTGGTCGTGGTGTTTCGGGGTGAGTTGACGTTGCATGTGCGGCGGGAGTTTTTGCCGGAGGTGGCGCAGCGGTTGCGGGATGAGCCGGATTTGCGGTTCGAGTTGTGTTTGGGGGTGAGTGGGGTGCATTACCCGGCGGATGTGGGTCGTGAGTTGCATGCGGTGTATGCGTTGATGTCGATTACGCATAATCGTCGGGTTCGGGTCGAGGTGTCGGTGGCGGATTCGGATCCGCATGTGCCGTCGTTGTTTTCGGTGTATCCGACGGTGGATTGGCACGAGCGTGAGACGTACGACTTCTTTGGAATTGTGTTCGATGGGCATCCGTCGTTGACGCGGATCGAGATGCCTGATGATTGGGTTGGTCATCCGCAGCGGAAGGATTATCCGTTGGGTGGTATTCCGGTGGAGTACAAGGGCGCTCAGATTCCGCCGCCTGATGAGCGGAGGTCGTACCGCTGATGGTTGATTCGAATGTGAAGCCTGGTGGCACTGGCAATTACACGGTTACGGGTCAGGATTGGGACGATATCGTCTCGTCGGTCGGTCAGACGGGTGATGAGCGCATTGTCGTGAATATGGGTCCGCAGCATCCGTCGACGCATGGGGTGTTGCGGTTGATCTTGGAGATCGAGGGTGAGACGGTCACCGAGATTCGTTGTGGCATAGGTTATTTGCATACGGGGATCGAGAAGAATCTCGAGTTCCGAAATTGGACGCAGGGTGTCACGTTCGTGACGCGGATGGATTATTTGTCGCCGTTTTTCAACGAGACGGCGTATTGCCTCGGTGTGGAGAAGTTGCTCGACATCACGGATCAGGTTCCGGAGCGGGCCAACGTGATTCGTGTGATGTTGATGGAGTTGAATCGTATTTCGTCGCATCTCGTGGCTCTTGCGACGGGCGGCATGGAGCTCGGTGCGTTGACGGCGATGTTGTTCGGTTTCCGGGAGCGTGAGTTGATTCTCGAGATTTTCGAGAACATCACGGGTCTGCGGATGAATCATGCGTATGTGCGGCCGGGTGGGTTGGTGCAGGATTTGCCGTCGGATGCGGTTGGCAAGATTCGGGATCTGTTGGAGTTGATGCCGAAGCGGTTGCACGATCTCGAGTTGTTGTTGAACGAGAATCCGATTTGGCGGGCGCGCACTGTCGGGATCGGGTATCTGGATTTGACGGGTTGTATGGCGCTTGGCGTCACGGGTCCGGTGTTGCGGTCGACGGGGTTGCCGCACGACCTTCGGAAGACGCAGCCGTATTGCGGGTACGAGAATTACGAATTCGACGTGGTGACCGATGCCGGAAGTGATTGTTACGGGCGGTATTTGATCCGGGTCAAGGAAATGGGCGAGTCGCTGAAGATCGTCGAGCAGTGCTTGGACCGGCTGCAGCCGGGGCCGGTGATGATCGAGGACAAGAAGTTTGCGTGGCCCGCCGATCTCACTATCGGTGACGACGGCCAGGGCAACTCGAAGGAGCATGTCCGCTCGATCATGAACTCGTCGATGGAGGGCTTGATTCACCATTTCAAGTTGGTGACGGAGGGTTTCCGGGTGCCTGCGGGGCAGGTGTACGTGGCTGTGGAGTCGCCGCGTGGCGAGCTCGGTGTCCATATGGTGAGCGATGGCAGTACTCGTCCGTTTCGGGTGCACTACCGCGATCCGTCGTTTACCAATCTGCAGGCTGTTGCCGCGATGTGTGAGGGCGGCATGGTCGCCGATGTTATTGCGGCAGTTGCGAGTATCGATCCTGTGATGGGCGGTGTCGACCGATGACAACCTTCGAAGCTGGCCCATCCGAACCTGTCTTCATTCAGTTCGGGCCGCGTCCGAGCGAGAAGGGGCAGTTGGTCCGGCCGGGTGCGCGGGCCGACTATCCGGCCGACGTGCTTGATCGCCTGTCCGCGGATGCCGCGACAGTTGTTGCGCGCTATCCGAATTCGCGTTCGGCGCTGCTGTCGCTGTTGCATCTTGTGCAGGCGGAGGATGGTTACATCTCCCCTGCGGGTATCGATTTCTGCAGTGCGTTGCTCGGTCTCACGGGCGCCGAGGTGACGGCGGTCGCGACGTTCTATTCGATGTACCGCCGCGCGGCGACTGGCGATTATCACGTCGGGGTGTGCACGAATACGTTGTGCGCCATCATGGGTGGCGATGCGATCCTCGCTGCACTGGAAGAGCATCTCGGTGTCGAGCACGGCGGGACCACCCCGGACGGGAAGGTCACGCTCGAACACATCGAATGCAACGCGGCGTGCGATTTCGCTCCGGTTGTGATGGTGAATTGGGAGTTCTTCGACAATCAGACGCCCGAGTCGGCGCGGACCCTCGTGGATTCGTTGCGTTCCGGCGAGCAGGTCACACCGACTCGCGGTGCGCCGTTGTGTACGTTCCGCGAGACCGCCCGCATCCTCGCAGGCTTCCCGGACGAACGGCCGGGTGCACTTGCAGCCGGCGGCAGTGGCGGTGAACCGACAACGGTCGGTCTTCGTGTCGCGCGTGAGTTGGGTATGGCTGCACCACCTTCGAGTGCGTCGGCGAACTCGAGCGCCACTCACCCGGACGCCGAGACCCTCGCCAAGGATTCGGCGCGGGAGATGCCCGCACCTGCGCCCTCGGCGACGGTGCCACCGAAGTCGTCGAAGGGAGGTGAGTGACATGCCGCTTACTCCGGTGTTGAGTCGCTACTGGGACGATCCGGAGTCGTGGACGCTCGATACCTATCGGCGTCATGACGGCTACGACGCGCTTGCCACGGCGCTGCAGATGGCACCGGACGAGGTCATTTCGACCGTCAAGGACGCAGGGCTGCGTGGCCGCGGCGGTGCCGGCTTCCCGACGGGTATGAAGTGGTCGTTCATCCCACAGGGCGACGGCAAACCGCACTATCTGGTTGTGAACGCCGACGAGTCGGAACCTGGTACGTGCAAAGACATTCCGCTGATGCTCGCCACTCCGCACGCTCTCGTCGAGGGTGTCATCATCGCCGCGTACGCAATTCGATCCAGCCATGCGTTCATCTACCTCCGCGGCGAGGTCGTTCCCGTGCTTCGGCGTCTGCAGGCGGCCGTCGCAGAGGCGTACGCGGCCGGCTACTTGGGGAAGAACATCCTCGGCAGCGGCTACGACTTGGAACTGATCGTGCACGCAGGAGCGGGCGCCTACATCTGCGGCGAAGAGACGGCGCTGCTCGATTCGCTGGAAGGTCGTCGCGGGCAGCCGCGACTGCGCCCGCCGTTTCCCGCGGTTGCCGGGCTGTACGCCTGCCCGACCGTCGTCAACAACGTCGAATCCATTGCAAGCGTGCCGCCGATCATCCGCAACGGCGTCGAATGGTTCCGTTCGATGGGCAGCGAGAAGTCGCCTGGCTTCACGCTGTATTCGTTGTCCGGCCACGTGACCAAACCCGGTCAGTACGAAGCGCCGCTCGGCATCACACTTCGTGAGCTGCTGGAGTACGCCGGTGGTGTGCGCGCGGGTCACAAGCTGAAGTTCTGGACTCCGGGCGGTTCGTCGACGCCGATGTTCACCGACGCGCACCTCGATGTACCGCTCGACTACGAGGGCGTCGGCGCTGCAGGTTCGATGCTCGGCACCAAGGCGTTGCAGATTTTCGACGAGACCACCTGTGTGGTGCGCGCGGTGCTGCGCTGGACCGAGTTCTACGCGCACGAATCCTGCGGCAAGTGCACGCCGTGCCGTGAGGGCACGTACTGGCTCGTGCAGATCCTGCGGAGGCTGGAGCAAGGCGGAGGGAACGAGACGGACGTGGAGAAGCTACTCGACATCTCGGACAGCATCTTCGGCAAGTCGTTCTGCGCTCTCGGCGACGGCGCAGCGAGTCCGATCCTGTCCTCTATCAAGTACTTTCGCGACGAATACCTCGCGCATTTCGAACGCGACGGTTGTCCGTTCGACCCGCAGCTCGCGACGCTGTTCGCAGGAGTGCCGGCATGACGGATCAGGTCGAAGGGACACGCGTCGCGCAGGAGGCGCTGCTCACCCTCACCATCGACGGCGTCGAGGTGAGCGTGCCGAAGGGGACGCTCGTCATCCGCGCGGCGGAGTTGATCGGCATCCAGATTCCCCGCTTCTGCGACCACCCTCTGCTCGAGCCGGTCGGTGCCTGCCGACAGTGCCTCGTCGATGTGGAAGGCCAGCGCAAGCCGCTCGCATCCTGTACGACGACCGTCACAGAGGGGATGGTCGTCCATAGTCAGTACACGTCTCCCGTTGCAGAGAAGGCACAGCGGGGCGTGATGGAGCTGCTGCTCATCAACCATCCGCTCGACTGCCCGGTATGCGACAAGGGCGGCGAGTGTCCGTTGCAGAACCAGGCAATGTCCACGGGCAGAGTCGAATCGAGGTTCGGCGAGACGAAACGGACGTTCCCCAAGCCGATTCCGTTGTCGACGGAGGTACTGCTCGACCGCGAACGCTGTGTGCAATGCGCCAGGTGCACGCGCTTCTCGCAGCAGATCGCGGGCGACCCGTTCATCGAATTACTGGAACGCGGCGCAGACCAGCAGGTCGGCATCTACGCTAACGAGCCGTTCGAGTCCTACTTCTCCGGCAATACGGTGCAGATCTGTCCGGTCGGTGCGTTGACGAGTACCGCCTACCGATTCCGTGCTCGCCCTTTCGATCTCGTCTCCAGCCCGAGTGTCTGCGAACACTGTGCGAGTGGATGTGCGCAACGCACCGACCACCGACGTGGCAAAGTTCTCCGGCGAATGGCGGGCGACGACCCTGCGGTCAACGACGAGTGGAACTGCGACAAGGGCCGATGGGCATTCGCCTACGCGACCGAGCGCGACCGCATCACCACGCCACTGGTTCGTGACGCGGACGGCACGCTGCAACCCGCGTCGTGGCCCGAGGCGTTGACAACCGCGGCGCGTGGTTTGATGGCGGCCCACGCCAACGTCGGCGTGCTGGTCGGCGGACGAGCGACCTGGGAAGACGCCTACGCGTATTCCAAGTTCGCCAGGATTGCGTTGGGCACCAACGATATCGACTTCCGCAACCGCGACCATTCGGCCGAAGAGGCCCAGTTCTTGGCGGCACGGGTGGCGGGCCGAGTTATGGGGATGGCAGGCAGTCAGTCGAACGCCCCTACCGTCACCTACGCGGATCTCGAGCAAGCGAAAACCGTCCTCCTCGTCGGATTCGAGCCGGAGGAAGAATCGCCGATCGTCTACCTGCGTCTGCGAAAGGCCGCGCGCGCAAAAGGATTGCAGGTGTACTCGATCGCGCCGTACGCCAGCGACGGATTGACGAAAATGAACGGCACCCTCGTTGCCTGCATTCCCGGATCCGAAGGCGTAGCTATTGCAGAACTTGCCGACGGTGAGATCGGCGAAGCCCTGCGCGAGCCCGGTTCGATCGTCCTGGTCGGCGAGCGTCTCGGCGCGATCGGCGGCGGGTTGTCGGCGGCCCTGAAACTCGCCGAGCAAACAGGCGCACGACTGGCCTGGATTCCTCGTCGAGCAGGCGAACGTGGCGCACTGGAAGCGGGCGCGCTCCCCCATCTCCTGCCCGGCGGGCGACCGATCGACGACGCCGATGCGCGTCACGACGTCGAATCCGTCTGGCACGCAACCATTCCGACAACACAGGGCCGCGACACCGCGGGAATGTTGGCAGCGGCCAAAACACTGGGCGCTCTGGTGATCGGCGGCGTCGAACTCGACGACCTCCCCGATCCACATGCCGCCACCGCGGCCCTCGAAGCCGCAAGCTTCGTGGTGAGCCTCGAACTCCGCCACAGCGCGGTGACCGACCTAGCGGACGTCGTGTTCCCCGTCGCTCCGGTCGTGGAAAAGCCGGGCACGTTCGTCGACTGGGAGGGCCGCGCGCGGCCGTTCGATACCGCGATACGCAACTCCGAAGCCATGCCGGATCAACGAGTGCTGCACGCCCTTGCCGACGAGATGGGCATAGACCTGGCCCTGCCCGATGCGGCCGCCGCGCGGAACGAGATCGCGCAATTGGGCGCGTGGGTCGGCGGCCATCCCGAGGGTCCGGCAGTCGACGCCGGCTCGACCGCGGCTCCCAGTTCCGGACAGGCCGTGCTGGCAACCTGGCGCATGCTCATCGACTCGGGCCGACTCCAGGACGGCGAACCGAACCTCGCCGGGACCGCGCGTACACCCGTCGTTCGGCTGTCGGCGACGACTGCGGCCGAAATCGGTGTCACGGACGGCGAGCTCGTCACGGTCAGCTCGGCACTCGGCGCGATCACGTTGCCGTTGGCCGTCACCGAACTCCCCGACCGTGTCGTGTGGCTTCCGCAGAATTCACCTGGCTCGGCGGTGCACAGAGAGTTGGCAACCGCGGTCGGCAGCCTCGTCGGTATCCGCGCCGCGAGCGAGGAGGCCGCGTCATGACCCTCGGCGCCGGCTACGACCCAACGCTTTTCGGCCACGACCCCTGGTGGCTCGTCGTCGCCAAGGCACTCGCCGTGTTCGTCTTCCTGATGCTGACACCGCTCGTCGCGGTGTATGCAGAACGCAAAGTTGTCGCGTGGATGCAGATGCGTGTCGGGCCCAACCGCGTCGGGCCGTGGGGGATGTTGCAGAGCCTCGCCGACGGCATCAAGATGGCGTTGAAAGAGGGACTGATCCCTGCCGGTGTCGACAAGCCGGTCTACCTGCTTGCGCCCGTAATTGCTGCAGCGCCTGCGTTTATGGCATTCGCGGTCATTCCGTTCGGGCCGGAAGTCTCCGTCTTCGGGCACCGGACCGCACTGCAACTCACCGATCTACCTGTCGCCGTCCTGTACATCCTTGCGGTCACGTCGATCGGCGTCTATGGAATCGTGTTGGCCGGCTGGGCATCCGGCTCGACCTACCCGCTGCTCGGCGGTCTGCGCTCGACCGCGCAGGTGATCTCCTACGAGATCGCGATGGCGTTGTCGTTCGCGGCGGTCTTCCTCTATGCGGGCACGATGGCAACCTCGGGAATCGTTGGCGCCCAGGAAAAGACCTGGTACGTCTTCCTGCTACTGCCGTCGTTTCTGATCTATCTGGTGTCGATGGTCGGCGAAACGAACCGTGCGCCTTTCGATCTGCCCGAAGCCGAGGGCGAACTGGTCGGCGGCTTCCACACCGAGTACTCGTCGTTGAAGTTCGCGATGTTCATGCTGGCCGAGTACGTGAACATGGCGACGGTCTCGGCGTTGGCGACGACCCTGTTCTTCGGTGGTTGGCGGGCACCATGGCCGCTCAGCATCTGGGACGGCGCGAACACCGGTTGGTGGCCGTTCCTGTGGTTCACGATGAAGGTCTGGGGTTTCCTGTTCTTCTTCGTCTGGCTGCGCGGCACGCTCCCCCGCCTGCGCTACGACCAGTTCATGAACCTCGGGTGGAAGGTCCTGATTCCCATCTCCCTCGGCTGGGTGATGGTCGTCGCGACGGTCCGCGCGTTCCGCAACGAAGGCTACGAGTACCAGTCCATCGTCCTCGTCACGGCGGGGATCGTCGTCGCAGCGGTCGTCGCGTACTTCGTATGGAACACGGTGCGCCATCGCGCCGAGGCCAAGCACGAACCACCGGATCGGTCGACAGCGACCAAGCCGTTCGACCCGCTCGCCGGGGGCTTTCCCGTCCCGCCGATGCCAGGACAGACGATGCCGACCTTCACCCGCAGGCCGGTTGCATCGGTCAGCGCACCAACCGACCAGGAGGGTAGCGATGCCTGAATTCCTCGGCCCCGTAGCAGGTTTCGGTGTCACGTTCTCGACGATGTTCAAGAAGCCGAACACCGAGTTCTATCCGGAGGTGAAGACCCCGACCGCTCCTCGCTACCACGGCAGGCATCAACTCAACCGCCATCCGGACGGTCTGGAGAAGTGCATCGGCTGCGAACTCTGCGCCTGGGCCTGCCCTGCCGATGCCATCTATGTCGAAGGGGCCGACAACACCGACACCGAACGGTTCTCGCCGGGCGAGCGCTACGGCAGCGTCTATCAGATCAACTATCTGCGCTGCATCGGCTGCGGTCTGTGCATCGAGGCGTGCCCGACGCGGGCGCTGACCATGACCAACGACTACGAACTCGCCGACGACAACAGGGCCGACCTCATCTACACCAAGGACCGTTTGCTCGCGCCACTCGAACCGGGCATGGAAGAAGCGCCGCACCCGATGGCGGACGGCAAAACCGCGGAGGACTACTACCGCGGCAACGTGGTCGCGGCCGAGGAGAAGCCATGATCACCCCCGACGCCATGCTCGCGGCGGACCAGATCACCCGGACCTCGACGGGCGAAGGGGTGCAGTTCTGGATTCTCGGCACGATCGCCGTGATCGGCGCGCTCGGCGTCGTCGGCGCGAGCAAAGCCGTCTACTCCGCCATTTTTCTCGCGATGACGATGATCATTCTGGCGTTCTTCTACATCGCCCAGGACGCTGCGTTTCTCGGTGTAGTGCAGATCGTCGTCTACACCGGCGCGGTGATGATGCTGTTCCTTTTCG
The DNA here is from genome assembly GCF_016482825.1 of Antrihabitans stalagmiti. GTDB lineage: Bacteria > Actinomycetota > Actinomycetes > Mycobacteriales > Mycobacteriaceae > Antrihabitans > Antrihabitans stalagmiti. The sequence goes on from NZ_JAEMNV010000002.1 coordinate 608,948, forward strand.
TGCTGATGCTCGTCGGCGTCGACTCGTCCGACTCCCTCGTCGAGACGTTGAAGGGGCAGCGGATCGCGGCGATCGCAGCAGGCCTCGGCTTCGGGATCCTGCTCATCGCAGGCATCGGCAACGCCTCCGTCGGCGGTTACGCCGGACTCGACGCGGCCAACGCTGCGGGCAATGTCGAAGGCCTTGCCGAGCTCATCTTCATCGAATACGTGTGGGCCTTCGAACTGACCGGTGCCCTGCTGATCACCGCGACCATCGGGGCGATGGTGCTTGCACATCGCGAGCGATTCACGGCGCGCAAAGGTCAGCGCACGCTGTCGGAGGAACGGTTTCTGCACGGCGGCCGACCGACCCCGCTGCCGACCCCCGGCGTCTATGCACGCCACAACGCCGTCGACATGCTCGCGACGTTGCCGGACGGTTCCTACGCGCAGCAATCGATCAGTCGCATCCTCGCCCATCACGGTCGGGCAGGTGACGGGACGCTGCTCGACATCCCCGAGCGCCCGGACACTCCGTCAGGCGAGGACGGTACGCGGTGAACCCCGACAACTACCTCTATCTGTCCGCACTGCTCTTCACGATCGGCGGTGCCGGAGTTCTGTTGCGCCGCAACGCCATCGTGGTGTTCATGTGCATCGAGTTGATGCTCAATGCGACGAACCTCGCCTTCGTGACCTTTGCGCGTATGCACGGCAACCTCGACGGGCAGATCTTCGCGTTCTTCACGATGGTCGTGGCCGCGGCCGAAGTGGTTGTCGGACTCGCGATCATCGTCACCATTTTCCGTGCCCGCCGGTCGGCCTCGGTCGACGACGCGAACCTGCTGAAGCATTGACGAAAATGAAACGTAAAGGAGCCGAGCATTGAACACGGTCTGGCTGCTGCCGGTCCTGCCGTTGCTGGGCGCCGTCGTACTGCTGCTGGCCGGTAAGCGCAGCAATGCGTGGGGCCATTTGCTCGGTACCGCAACGGCATTGGCGTCGTTCGTCGTAGCGATCGTGCTGTTCGTCGGTATGGCGGGTCGTGATGCAGCGGACCGGCTCGAGCACCAACACATTTTCAGCTGGGTACCCGCTGGTGGTTTGCAGGTCGACTTCGGTCTGCAACTCGACCAACTGTCGATGTGCTTCGTATTGCTGATCACGGGGGTCGGATCGCTGATCCACATCTACTCGATCGGGTACATGCAGCACGACCCCGAGCGGCGACGGTTCTTCGCCTACCTCAATCTGTTCCTCGCTGCGATGCTGCTGCTGGTGCTCGCGGACAACTTCCTCGGCCTCTACGTCGGGTGGGAGGGCGTCGGTCTCGCGTCGTACCTGCTGATCGGTTTCTGGCAGCACAAGCCCTCGGCAGCGACGGCGGCCAAGAAGGCGTTCGTCGTCAACCGCGTCGGCGACATCGGGTTGGCCGTCGCGATGATGATCATGTTCGCAACCTTCGGGTCCGTCGAATTCGCCGACGTCTTCGGTAGCGCTGAGGGTGCGAGCGAAGGTGTCTTGACGGCAATCGGGTTCATGCTGCTCCTCGCCGCGTGCGGTAAGTCCGCGCAGGTGCCGCTGCAGTCCTGGCTCGGCGACGCGATGGAAGGTCCGACGCCGGTCTCGGCCCTCATCCACGCGGCCACGATGGTCACCGCAGGCGTCTACTTGATCACACGTTCCAATTCGATCTTCGATCTCGCGCCGAATGCGCAACTGGCCGTTGTGATCGTCGGTGCCGTGACCCTGCTGTTCGGCGCCGTCATCGGCTGCGCGAAAGACGACATCAAGAAAGCGCTCGCCGCGTCGACCATGAGCCAGATCGGCTACATGGTGCTCGCCGCAGGCCTCGGTCCCGCGGGCTACGCGTTTGCGATCATGCACCTGCTCACCCACGGCTTCTTCAAAGCCGGCCTGTTCCTCGGTGCCGGTTCGGTGATGCACGGGATGAACGACGAGACCGACATGCGACGCTACGGCGGGCTGCGCACACTGATGCCCATCACGTTCGTCACGTTCGGCCTCGGCTATCTCGCGATCATCGGTCTACCACCGTTCGCAGGCTTCTTCTCGAAGGACAAGATCATCGAAGTCGCTTTCGATGCCGGTGGCGCGAAAGGCATCATCCTCGGTGCCGCGGCGTTGCTCGGCGCCGGACTCACCGCGTTCTACATGACGCGAGTGATGCTGCTGACCTTCTTCGGTAAGCGGCGCTGGCACAAGGACGTTCATCCGCACGAGTCGCCGTCGACGATGACCGCACCGATGATCATTCTTGCGGTCGGGTCGGTCGGTGCCGGTGGTCTGCTCGCCATCGGCTCGTCGCTTGTCCATTGGCTCGAACCCGTCGTCGGGTCGCATCACGTCGAACCGACGATCCCGGTCTGGGTGACGACCGCCATGACCCTTGCAGTCGTCCTCGCCGGAGTCGGCGTCGCCTATCGCGCGTACGCGACGAAGGACGTTCCGACCGTTGCACCCGACGACGTGTCCGCGCTGACGCTGGCTGCGCGACGAGACCTTTACGGCGACGCGCTCAACGAGGCCGCGTTGATGCGGCCGGGCAAGCAAGTGACGAGGTCGCTGGTGTTCCTCGACGGTCGCGGAGTCGACGGTGCCGTCGACGGTCTGGCTGCGATGGTCGGTGGGGCATCCGCGCGATTCAGACAGCTGCAAACCGGATTCGTGCGCTCCTACGCACTGGCCATGTTCGGTGGCGCGGCACTTGTCGTCGCCGCGATGCTCGCGACGAGGGTGTGGTGAGCATGGACAACTTCCCGTGGTTGACAGCGCTGTGGCTGGTGCCGCTCGTCGCCGCAGGCATCGTGATGATCTTGCCGACGCGTTCGCAGCAACCCGCGAAGGCGACGGCGCTGGGAGCCGCACTTGTCGTGCTCGTCCTCGCGATTGCCGTCGCGGTCCAATTCGACAGTGGCGGTGAGCAATACCAGTTCGTCGAGTCGCACGAGTGGATTCCGGCGTTCGGTGCCGGCTACATCCTCGGCCTCGACGGCATCGCGCTCGCGTTGGTGCTTCTGACCGCGGTCCTCGTTCCGTTGCTTCTGATCGCCGGTTGGCACGACGCCGACGACCGCGCTCGACGCGAAACCAACACCTACTTCGCGCTGTTCCTGCTCGTCGAAGCGATGGTGATCGTCTCGTTCGTCGCACTCGACGTGCTGCTGTTCTACGTCTTCTTCGAGGCGATGCTGATCCCGATGTACTTCCTCATCGGTGGGTTCGGCGGTGCGAAGCGGTCGGCGGCGGCGGTGAAGTTCTTGCTGTACAACCTCGTCGGCGGGCTCATCATGCTCGCCGCGGTGATCGGTCTGTATGCCGTCACCGCGCGACAGGGTGACGTGTTCTCGGCGGGCACCTTCGATTTCCGTGCCATCGTCGCAGCGGCCTCGGCCGGTGAGCTCGGCGCAGATCCGGCGCTCCTGAATGCACTGTTCCTCGGGTTTATGTTCGCCTTCGCAGTCAAGGCGCCACTGTGGCCGTTCCACACGTGGCTGCCGAATGCGGCGGTCGAATCCACGCCCGCTACAGCGGTTTTGATGATGGCGATCGTCGACAAGGTCGGCACGTTCGCGATGCTGAGGTACTGCCTGCAGCTGTTCCCGGAGGCGTCGTCCACCTTCGCGCCGTACATCGTCACGCTCGCGGTGATCGGTATCGTCTACGGCGCTGTTCTCGCGATCGGCCAGACCGACGTGATGCGCTTGATCGCGTACACCTCGATTTCGCACTTCGGGTTCATCATTCTCGGCATCTTCGCGATGACAAGCCAGGGCCAGACAGGTTCGACGCTCTACATGGTCAACCACGGCCTCTCGACAGCGGCACTGTTCCTCGTTGCCGGATTCCTGGTCTCGCGCAGGGGAACTCGTGCCATCGCGGCCTACGGTGGCGTCCAGAAGGTCGCTCCCGTGCTCGCTGGAACATTCCTCGTCGCAGGTCTCGCGACGCTGTCGCTGCCCGGCCTTGCCCCGTTCATCAGTGAGTTCCTCGTGCTGATCGGCACCTACACGCGCTACCCCGTCGCGGCCGTGATCGCCACCAGCGCACTGGTTCTCGCCGCGATCTACATTCTGTGGCTGTATCAGCGGGTGATGACCGGACCCGCCGCCGCGGACAACGAGAAGATCCGCGACCTCGTTCCACGCGAATTGGTCGTCGTCACACCGCTTCTCGTCGCATTGATCGTGCTCGGCGTGTACCCCAAGCCCATCTTGGACGTCGTCGATCCGGCTGTCGGCCACATCCTCGTCACCATCGACAAACAAGATCCGGCACCCACCGTGGCTGTCACCGACGGAGGTACGCACAAATGAGTCCCGTCGAGACGGTGCTTGCCAGTTCGGCACTGCCAGCGCCGGATATCGAGTACGGCCGACTGTCGCCGATGCTGATCGTGTTCGGCGTTGCGATCGTCGGAGTTCTCGTCGAGGCGTTCCTGCCGAATCGCGTCCGCTACGGTCTGCATCTCGTGCTCAGTCTCGGTGGCTTGATTGCCGCGTTCGTCGCCGTTGTACTGCTCGCAGGCACTCACGCCGACGCGGTGCTGGGAGCCGTCGCGGTCGACGGTCCGACGCTGTTCCTGCAGGGCACGATTCTGCTTGTATCGGTGCTCGCGATCGTGTTCATGGCCGAACGCAAGGTCGATATTGCCGTCGACGCACACGGCGAACCGAAGTCGGCAGACGCCTTCACCTCTCAGGCTTCGGCGGTGCCCGGCAGTGTCGCGGAGTTGGAGGCAACCAAGGCTGGCGCCACCCTGACCGAAGTCTTCCCGCTCACCATGTTCGCGGTCGGTGGGATGCTCCTGTTCCCCGCGTCGAACGACTTGCTGACGATGTTCGTCGCACTCGAAGTGTTTTCACTGCCGCTGTATCTGCTCTGCGCGTTGGCGCGTCGACGGCGGCTGATGTCGCAAGAAGCGGCGATGAAGTACTTCCTGCTCGGCGCGTTCTCGTCGGCGTTCTTCCTCTACGGCGTCGCGCTGCTCTACGGCTACGCAGGGACCGTCCGGCTGTCGGGTATCGCAGACGCCATTGCTGCGGACGAGGGCAGTCGCGGTCTGGTGCTGATCGGCACCGCATTGGTCGCCGTCGGGCTGCTGTTCAAAGTCGGTGCCGTGCCGTTCCATTCGTGGATCCCCGACGTGTATCAGGGTGCCCCGACGCCGGTGACGGCATTTATGGCAGCAGCGACGAAGATCGCGGCGTTCGGTGCGCTGCTGCGAATCTTCTACGTCGCGTTGCCGGATCTGCACGACGACTGGCGACCGATGCTGTGGGGCGTCGCCATCCTCACAATGGCGTTCGGCGCGATTCTGGCCGTGACACAAACCGACGTGAAGCGGATGCTCGCGTACTCGTCCGTCGCGCACACCGGCTTCATCCTCACCGGGCTGGTCGCGCTGAACAAAACCGGACTCGCGTCGTCGATGTTCTATCTGCTCGCGTACGGGTTCAGCACGGTCGGCGCGTTCGCGGTGGTCAGCCTCGTTCGCGACAACCTCCCCGACTCCGTCGAAGCGACCGACATGTCGCGGTGGGCAGGACTCGGTAGGCGCTCACCGCTGCTTGGCATCACCTTCGCGATGTTCCTGCTCGCCTTTGCGGGCATCCCGTTGACGAGTGGGTTCGTCAGCAAGTTCGCGGTGTTCTCTGCCGCTGCCGAAGGTGGCGCGGCGCCGCTCGTCATCGTCGGCGTCATCTGCAGCGCGATCGCCGCATTCTTCTACGTCCGTGTGATCGTGCTGATGTTCTTCTCCGAACCGCCGAGCGATCCACCGACCATCGTCGTACCGAGCGTCCTGACGACCGCCGTCATCGGAGTGAGCGCAATCGTCACCGTTGTGCTCGGAATTGTGCCGCAGCCGGTCCTCGACCTCGCGGATCGGGCGGCGGAATTCCTGTAGGGCGCTTCGCGCCTCGTGAGTCCTTTTGGTGGTCGGGCCCTCCGAAAGGACTCACGAGGCCGAAGGCCCTATTGCCCTATGTGTTGATCGTTCACGAGGTCGAAAACTACGACGCGTGGAAGTCCGTGTTCGACGCCGCAGCAACAATCCGGCGAGACGCAGGCGAGCTGAGTTATCAAGTGCTGGCGGATAGTTCGAATGCGACAAACATCGTGCACTTCTCGAAATGGACATCCTTGGCGGCGGCACGCGCCTTCTTCGAATCGCCAGAACTGGTCCGTATTCGTACCGAAGCAGGCGTGCAGGCGCCGAACTTTCTCTACCTCGACGAGCTCGAAGCGGGCACACTCACCTGACGCATCGAGTGCATGGAAGTACAGGCAGAATCTCTCGATTCCGCCTGTACAGCTATGCAGTCGACGCGTTCAACGCTGCCGAGACCGCGTCGAAGGCCCGAATCGTCGAGAACAACATCTGCGCATCCTGCGGCACCGGCCAACTCGACAACTTGGCTGCGACGACACCCGCCGACCGGTTGACGTAGATCATCTGTCCGTGAATTCCCAAGCACAGCAACACATTGTTGCCCTCGTACGGGAACCAGCACTGGTTGCGATACATGCCGCCCGGCATCCGCAGATCGTCGGGGCTGTTGGCGAACGCCTCACGGGAATCGAACCCGCCGTCGACGGTGTCGGCGAGCCAACCGGCAGAAAACACCTGCTCGCCGGTCAGCGAAACCCCGTCGCGCAGATACAGACTCCCGAACCGGATCAGGTCGGTCAGCGTTGCATTGATCCCGCCGTCGAACATGCCCGCGCCGGTCGAATCGATGCCGATGGTCGCATCGTGGCGAGCGCCGATCTTGCTCCACACGAGTTGCGACATCAACTCCGGCATCCGAATTCCGCTTGCCGCCTCGCAGATCCAGCCGAGCACATCCGTTTCGCACGAGCGGTATTCGAACGCGCCACCGTGAATCGACTTCTGCGGCAACGTGAGCAGGAAGTCGTACATCGTCGACGGGACATCAGGGTGCACTCGCGGAGCCCAGCCGATCGCTTCCTCCAACAGCCGCACCTCGGCAAGCGGATCGAGGTAGTTCTCGGAAAACGTGATGCCGGAACGCATATCGAGCAGATTTCGGACCGTCGCACCGGCATAACCGGAGTTGGCCAGCACGGGGACGTACGCGGTCAGCAGTGCGTCGACATCGATCGCACCCGAATCACGTAAAGCACCGACAACCGCCGCGACCAACGACTTGCTGACCGACATCAGCAGATGCGACGTCTCGGGAACCATGCCGCCGAAGTACTCCTCGACGAGCAGGGTGCCCCGATGCGCGACGGCCCAGCCGTCGGTCGCCGTCGTTCCCATCACATCGCCGACCGTGGTCGGCATGCCGTCGGAACGGGTCGTCGCGACATCGTTGAGGTCCGCAGCCGACACGGACCCGGCCACCGGCAACTTCGCCACCGGACCGCCGCCACGCGAGATGACTGCGGTTGGAAGGAAGTCCGCGACGTGCTGGAAGGTCCAATGCAGCTGCGACGACGATTGCCAGTTGTCGAGGGTCACGCCGACCGGGACGCGCCCCGGATCACCGCCGATCACGGGGACTCCTGTTCGTTTGTCTCGTTCCGCCTCGTTGCGACGCGATCGCCTCATCATAGAGATTTGAACCCGACCGTCTCCTTCACGGCAGACGGTTCTGCCAGCGGCGTACCGGAGTAGTGCGCACGCACCGAGTCGATGAGATGACGCGCGCGGATCGTCAACGCGGATCCGCCCTGTGCCGAATCGATCTGCAGCCTGCCCTTCGTGACGAGCACTCCGAGGTCAGCGCCTTTCCACCGATAGTCGCCGTTCCCGTAGATCCGCAGGAAGAACGCTTCGGACTCGTCCTGCAGTTGATGCCAGTCCAGCGCCGCGCGACGGAAGACGAGCGCGCCGTTGTCGTCGAGGGAGTACTGACCCGTGCGCGGCGTCGTCTCCAACCGCTCGACGACGTTCGACGTCTCCTTGATGATCATCTGGCTCCACACGTCGGCGGACGCCAGTTCCTCCCACCGCTCGTTGATCTCGTCGACGTCGAGATCGAAATCGACATCCATGTACTCGAGCAGGTGGAACAGGAACAGCGGCACGTCGGCGTAGGCACCGGCGGTCACGTTGGTGATCGCCGAGGCGCCGCTGATGCGCGGGTTGAGTTCGCCGAGGTAGACCTCGTCGGTGTCGGTGTCGACGAGAACGTCGATCTCGAAGAAGCCACGGTAACCCTCGTCGCTCAGCCGATCACCGAGACGACGCACCAATTCCGTTGCTTTGGAACGGCGTTCGGAGTTCAACACGTCACGGTGCATCTCGTTGCCACACCAACCGCCCTGGTAGGGAGTCAGCTTCGAGTAGCCGGTCAGTTCCGTCATAAACGGTCCGACGACGGTGCCGCAGCGGGTCAGGACAGCCTCGACCGCGACGGGACGATTGTTGATCCGTCGCATGATCTTGACGTCCTGGCCGATGATGTCGGCGCTGTGCTTGCGCCAATCCGCCTCCGACGAAATGAAGAACGTCGTCTTGCCCGAGTCGCCGTACGGCGTCTGGACGACGAGTTCCGCGCCGAGGCCGGCCTCCTCCGCTTCGGCTTGCAGTTCGTCCCAGTCCGCAACGCGGGTCAGCACGTTCGGCACACTCGGCGCACCCGCTTCGTTGCCGAGTCGAGTCGTGACGATCTTCGAGTCGAGGTGCTCACGCAGGCTCGCCGGCGGCAGGATCAGGTCGTAGCCGAGCTCGGCGCAGATGCCCTCGGTCTCCTCGTTGAAGAACACCATCGCGATCTTCGGCCGGACACCACGCGGGATGCCGCGGCTCATGTACGCGCGGACCTCCGGGTTCTTCAGCAGCCAGTTGTTGATCTCTTCGCCGCTCTCGAACTCCTGGTAGGGCTTGTGCGTCGGGGTGAAGACACGGGGATGCACGCCGTCCCAGGCGTCGTAGTAGGTGATGTAGGAGAAGTTGCGGACCCACCGATCGATGCCGAGCAGGTTGAAGGGCGTCGCGCCGATGAAGTACACCGGGACATCGTTGGTGCGGAAGAAGTGCCGGACCTCGGACACGTTGCGCAGCGGTCGACGCTTCGGCGCTGCCGACGGCGACGACGCGAATGCGGCGTCAGTCGCGACGCTGACTTCGCGTGTCTCGGGCGCTGTGTCCACGATGCCGACCTCGGCTACGGCGACGGGCGCTTCGACGACTGCCGATGTAGGCGTGGACGTGGCCTGCGTTGCCGTGCTCGTCCGCTTCCGCGGTGCAACGGAACGACGAGTGGCTTCGGTCATGATGGGCATCTCCTGCTGGTCGGGGCGTTCTTGTGGTTACAAGTGTGGGTTGCGCCACTGCCGCCTCACACCTGCCGAAATGGCGTCCTCAGGCAGCCGCAAACGACGAAATGGCGCTGGTGCGCCGGCCCCGTTCCGCAAAGACTCGGTAGCAAGACAAACACCTCAGACGGGAGCTATCGATGACCGAGTTCACCTATCGACTGGCACAGAAACGCAACATCGTCACCGCCCTGCCGGGCCCACGTTCGGTCGAGTTGGCCGCACGCAGGAAGGGTGCTGTTGCTGCCGGTGTCGGTTCGTCCGTGCCGGTGTACGCGGCGGACGCCGACGGCGGCGTCATCGTCGACATCGACGGTAACTCGCTGATCGATCTCGGGTCGGGTATCGCAGTCACCGGTGTCGGCGCGTCCAACGCAGCGGTTGCCGCAGCTGTCGCCGAGCAGGCCGCTCACTTCACCCACACCTGCTTCATGGTGACGCCCTACGAGGGGTACGTCGCCGTCGCCGAGCGGCTCAACGCCATGACCCCCGGAGACCACGAGAAGCGCACCGTCCTCTTCAATTCCGGTGCCGAAGCGGTCGAGAACGCGATCAAGGTCGCACGCTTGGCGACCGGCAAGACCGCAGTCGTCGCGTTCGACCACGCCTACCACGGTCGCACCAACCTGACGATGGCTCTGACCGCGAAGTCGATGCCGTACAAGTCGAACTTCGGACCGTTCGCACCCGAGATCTACCGGATGCCGACGTCCTATCCGTTCCGGGATGCCGCCGGCCTCACCGGCGAGCAGGCAGCCAAGACGGTCATCACACAGATCGAGAAGCAGATCGGCGCCGACACCGTCGCGGCCGTCATCATCGAACCGATCCAGGGCGAAGGCGGATTCGTCGTTCCTGCCGCCGGTTTCCTTCCGACACTTGTCGATTGGTGCAAGGCAAACAACGTCGTCTTCATCGCCGACGAGGTCCAGACCGGTTTCGCTCGGACCGGCGCGTGGTTCGCAAGTGATGACGAGGGCATCGTTCCCGACATCATCACGATGGCAAAGGGCATCGCGGGCGGTATGCCCCTCGCCGCCATCACCGGCCGCGCCGACCTGCTCGATTCGGTACACGCAGGTGGCCTCGGCGGCACCTACGGCGGCAACCCCGTTGCCTGTGCAGCGGCACTCGCCACGCTGGACACGATGGTCGAACTCGATCTGCCTGCCCGGGCACGCGAGATCGAAGCGATCGTGAAGCCGCGCCTACAGGCGCTCGCCGACGAGACCGGCGTCATCGGCGACGTCCGCGGCCGGGGCGCGATGCTCGCCATCGAGCTGGTCACGCCAGGCACGACCGATCCCGACGCAGCCATCACCAAAGCTGTTGCGGCAGAAGCCTTCAAGCAGGGTGTCGTACTGCTGACGTGTGGCACCCACGGCAACGTCGTCCGATTGCTCCCCCCACTCGTCATCAGCGACGAACTGCTCGACGAAGCCCTGACCGTCATCGAACAGGCTGTTCGCACGCTGTCGGCGTAGCTGCACCAAGAACTCGAGGAGACCGAACACCATGCAAGACATCGCCGCACTGCTCGCTACCGTCCCGACCGGACTGTGGATCGGAGGCGAACAGGTCCCAGCCAGCAATGGTCGGACGTTCGCAGTTCACAACCCCGCAACCGGCGAGGTCCTCGTCGAGGTCGCCGACGCCTCCCCCGAGGACGGCGCTCGGGCAATGGACGCTGCCGCAGCCGCGCAGGGCTCCTGGGCGGCGACACCAGCCCGCGAGCGTGCCGAGATCCTGCGCAAGGCATGGGAACTCGTCATCGAGCGGCGCGACGATTTCGCGCTGTTGATGACGCTGGAGATGGGCAAGCCCCTCGCCGAGGCGCAGGGCGAAGTGAACTACGGCGGCGAATTCCTGCGGTGGTTCTCCGAAGAAGCGGTGCGGATCAACGGCAGGTACACCCCGTCTCCTTCGGGCAACGGCCGGATCCTCGTCACCAAGCAGCCGGTCGGGCCGACGCTCGCGATCACGCCGTGGAACTTCCCGCTCGCCATGGGGACCCGCAAGATCGCGCCTGCGTTCGCAGCCGGCTGCACGATGGTGGTCAAGCCGGCAGCGGAGACCCCGCTGACGATGCTCCTGCTCGGTCAGGTGTTCGCCGACGCGGGATTGCCTGCAGGTGTGCTCTCGATCCTGCCGACGTCGCAGGCCGCCGCACTCACCGATCCGATGTTCGACGATGCCCGCTTGCGGAAAATCACGTTCACCGGATCGACCGGAGTCGGCAAAGTTCTTCTCGCACAAGCAGCTACGCGGGTGTTGCGGACGTCGATGGAGTTGGGCGGCAACGCTCCCTTCGTCGTATTCGACGACGCCGACCTCGACGCTGCGGTGGACGGTGCGATGGCCGCGAAGATGCGCAACACCGGCGAAGCGTGCACGGCTGCGAACCGTATCCACGTGGACAACGCGGTACGCACGGAGTTCACAGCGAAGCTGACCGCACGTATGCAGGCGCTGAAGGTCGGGCCTGGCCATCTCGAGGGCACGCAGGTCGGTCCGCTGATCACCGAGAAGCAGCGGTCGTCGGTCGCAGACCTGGTCCGCGACGCAGCCGAGAAGGGCGCCGTCGTCACCACCGGTGGCAACAACGGCGCAGGCGAAGGTTACTTCTACGAGCCGACGGTGTTGGCCGACGTCACCGCCGATGCCCGCATCCTGGCCGAAGAAGTATTCGGGCCGGTGGCCGCGATCACCGGATTCGACGGCGAAGACGAAGGTATCGCAGCAGCCAACAACACCGAATTCGGTTTGGCCGCATACATCTACACGAAAGACCTCGACCGCGCCTTCCGCGTCGCCGAAGCCTTGGAGTCAGGGATGGTCGGCGTGAACCGCGGCATCATCTCCGACGTGGCCGCACCGTTCGGCGGCGTCAAAGAGTCCGGGATCGGACGCGAAAGCGGCAGCGAAGGCATCGAGGAATATCTCGAAATCAAGTACATCGCCTTCCAGTAACCCGCATTCGTAGAAGTCACTGCTATTACAGAAACACAAGAATCGAGAAGAAAGTCATGACCTCCCTCGGGACCTCGACCGCGCTCGCCACTCGCGACGACGAGCGGATCGCCGCCGCCCTCGCAGGCATCGCACCGCAGATGTGGTTCACCACAGACAGTTTCGGCACCCGCGCGGTGTTCGTGTGGCCGGGCGAACCGATGCTGCTTGCCGACGTATGCGCGATGTTCGAGAGTTTCGGACTGCGGCTCGCTGCACATCGAAAGCTGGAGACCACGTCGGAGACGGGTCAGGCACACGAATTCGACTTCGGCATCCTCACCGTGCCCGCACCGGTCCTCGACCTCATCGCCGACGCCTGCGCCGCAAGCGCGGCCGGCCGGTGGCGCATCGACCAGTACGCTCGACTCGTTGCCACAGCCGGAATCGGTTGGCGTGACGCTCTTCTCGTCCGTGCGGCATGCCGTTTCCTCGAACAGACGAAGCTGGGGCTTTCGCAGGCGTACGTCATCGAATCCCTGGTCCGAAATCCTGAATTCGTCAGGGCGATCATCGCCCTGTTCCATGCCAGGTTGGATCCAGCGACCGCATTGACGGACGACTCCGTTGCACGGTCGGCCGTGGCGACCCTGGTCGAGCAGGCGGCAACTCTCGACGAGGACAGAATCCGTCGCGCCCTTGCGGCATTCGTCCTGTCCGTGTTGCGCACCAACTGGTTTCAGACCGATGCCGCAGGTCGACCGAAGTCGTACGCCTCCTTCAAGATCGACTCGGCACAGCTGACAGCCCGTGACGCGGTCGTCCCGTACCGCGAGATCTTCGTCCACTCCGACATCGTGGAAGGCGTCCACCTGCGTAGCGGTGCGGTCGCCCGCGGCGGTCTGCGGTGGTCGGATCGGGCAGACGACTACCGCACCGAAGTTCTCGGGTTGATGAAGACCCAGTCGGTCAAGAACGCTCCCATCGTGCCGATGGGTGCCAAGGGTGCGTTCGTCCTCAGGTCAGCGGACACGTCGGCGGCCGACGGCTACCGCGTCTTCATTCAGGGCCTGCTCGACGTGACCGACAACATCGTCGACGGCTCGGTCGTTCATCCTCGCGACACCGTGTGCCGCGACGGCGACGATGCCTACCTCGTCGTCGCCGCTGACAAGGGCACTGCGAAGTTCTCCGACCTCGCCAATTCGATTGCCGCCGAATACAACTTCTGGCTCGGCGACGGATTCGCGTCGGGCGGGTCCGCGGGTTACGACCACAAGGCCATGGGCATCACCGCCCGCGGCGCCTGGCTCTCGGTCCGCAGACATTTCGCGGAGTCAGGACGCAACGTCGATACCGACGACTTCACGGTCGTCGGCATCGGTGATATGTCCGGAGACGTGTTCGGCAACGGAATGTTGTTGTCGCGCAAGATCAACCTGGTCGGTGCGTTCGACCATCGGCACATCTTCCTCGACCCGAACCCCGATGCCGAAGTGTCCTTCGGCGAGCGGATGCGGTTGTTCGCGCTGCCGACCTCCTCGTGGGGCGACTACGACGCAGCCAAGATCTCGAGCGGCGGTGGCGTGTTCTCGCGCTCGGCCAAGTCGATCGTCCTGACCGACGAGGTCCGTACGCGACTCGGGATCACTGCTTCGCAGTGCAGTCCGGACGAGTTGATCCGGGCGCTCCTGCGTGCTCCGGTCGACCTGCTGTGGAACGGCGGCATCGGCACCTACATCCGCGCGGCGACCGAATCCGATATCGACGCACAGGACCCGGCAAACGATCGCGTACGGGTCAGCGCAGCCGAATTGCGTTGTGGCGTAATCGGTGAGGGCGGCAACCTCGGCCTCACCCAGCAGGCGCGGGTCGACTACGCACTCGGTGGCGGCCGCATCAATGCCGACTTCATCGACAACGCCGCCGGCGTCGCAACCTCCGATCTGGAGGTCAACCTCAAGATCGCCCTCGATACCGGAGTGCGGTCGGGCGCGTTTACGAAGGCGAGCCGCAATGCTCTGCTCGAAGGGGTCTCCGACGACGTCGCGCGGCGGGTACTCGAGGACAGTTCCAATCAGATTCTCGCGATCAGCCTCGCGGCGGCACAGGCAAGCTACCTCTTGGAACGGCACATCCGTCTGATCGGCAACCTGACCGCTGAGGGTGGCATCGACCCGACCGTCGAGGGACTGCCGTCGAAGGCGGAATTGAAGAAACGGGCCGAATCGGGTCGCGGGCTCACCCGACCGGAGATTGCAATCTTGCTCGCCCAGTCGAAGAACCTGGTGTCGCAGGAACTGCTCGCCTCGACCGTCCCCGACGACGAACTGTTCGCCGACCGGTTGACGGCCTACTTCCCGACACCCGTCGCCGAAGCGGCACCCGATCTGATCGCGGCCCACCCGCTGCGGCGCGAGATCGTTGCCACCGCGATCGCCGACGAACTGCTCAACCGAGTCGGTCCGGGCACGATCTTCCGGATGCAGGAACGGCTCGGGGTCAGCACAGCCCAGGTGGCACTGGCGTACGCCGCCGTACGCGGGATCCTCGATCTCGACGCGGTGTGGCTCGATTGCGTGCAACGCGAGGTCGATGAGGGACAACGCGCGCAGGCATTGCTGGAAATCCGCGAATTGGTCGAGCATCTGACGTCGTGGCTGTTGCGGAGCCGCCGTGACAACGCGACCCCGCAGGTCTCGATCGAGCAGTTCGCCGGATCGGTCCGCAAGCTGATCGAGCTGACCAGGTCGGCGTAGGCGCCGCAGCGTGTCGGCGGAGCCGAGCTACATGGCCGCGAGCGCAGCTGCCAGTTGCGCCCTGAGGTCGGCGGACGACAGCAGTCCGTCGTCACCGACGTCCGTTCGCGAGACCGGCATACGAATGCATGCGGCCTCGACAACGCTTGCCTGGATGTAGGTCAGTACGGTCCGCAGTTGGTCGTGTGCTCCGTCGCCACGACCGGGCGCGGCGACGTGAATCCACGCGGTCGGCTTGTCGGTCATCACGGTGGAACCGACCAGCCAATCGAGCAGATTTTTGATGCTGCCAGGCATGGATCCGGCGTACTCGGGCGTGCAGATCAGTACGGCATCCGATCCTTCGATCGCATGACGAAGCGCGGCAACAGGTTCCGGCACAATGTCGCCGTCGTCGTCGGGATTGAACGCCGGCAATCCCGCCAGCCCCTCGTAGAGATGTGCGTCGTCGGCGAGCTGCGCGACAGTCCGCAGCGCCGCTGTATTCGTCGAGGACGCGCGGGTACTGCCCGAGATCAGCAGGATGCTCATACCTCGAGGCTATGCGGCGACCTGAGCCGCGACGAGGAGCAGGTTCGGGCTCGGTCGACGCACCCTCTGGTTGACACATCTACCGTCGATGTACATGTGATTGTGAGTATCAGGATTTTCCTGCATGCTGGAGCTTCGGAAGTGATCGCCGTCTCACAAACGTTGCCGTCGCTCGTTCAATCGTCGTCTCGAGGAGCAGTTTCAATTGGGCCACTACAAGAGCAATGTCCGCGATCTGGAATTCAACCTGTTCGAGGCACTGCAGATTCAGAGAGTGCTCGAGACCGGTGCCTACGGTGATCTCGACGTGGCAACAGCACGCGACATTCTCGACGAGGTGCGACGCCTGGCAGAGGGGCCCTATGCAGACTCCTTCGCCGATGCCGACCGCAATCCGCCGACCTTCGACCCCGAGACACACGAGGTCACCCTGCCTGAGTCGTTGACCAAGTCGCTTCGGAAGGCTTTCGAAGGTGGCTGGGATCGCCTCGGGCTCGAACCGGAAGTCGGCGGCACACCTGCACCGAAAGCGCTGTACTGGGCGATGGTCGAGATGTTCCTCGGCGCGAACCCTGCCGCACACGTGTACTGGGCCGGCGCAACGCTGGCCAACATCTTCTTCCGCAACGCGACCCCCGAGCAGAAGAAGTGGGCCGTGCTCGCTGCCGACCGCAACTGGGGCGCCACGATGGTGCTCACCGAACCGGACGCGGGTTCCGACGTCGGCGCCGGCCGGACGAAAGCGATCGACCAGGGTGACGGTTCCTGGCATCTCGAGGGCGTGAAGCGGTTCATCACCTCGGGTGACTCCGGCGACCTTTACGAGAACATCTTCCATCTGGTCCTCGCCCGTCCTGAAGGTGCCGGGCCCGGCACCAAGGGCCTCAGCCTGTTCTTCGTCCCGAAGTTCCATTTCGACAAGACAACCGGCGACCTACTCGAACGCAACGGCGTTTTCGTGACCAACGTCGAACACAAGATGGGCCTGAAAGGTTCAGCGACGTGCGAGCTCACCTTCGGTGGGCACGACGTCCCTGCGGTCGGCTGGCTTGTCGGCGACGTGCACGACGGCATCGCGCAGATGTTCGACGTCATCGAATACGCCCGAATGCTGGTGGGCACCAAAGCTATTGCGACGCTGTCGACCGGCTACCTCAATGCCCTCGAATACGCGAAGCAGCGGGTGCAAGGTTCCGACCTCACCCAGATCGCCGACAAGACCGCACCCAAGGTCACGATCATCGCGCACCCGGATGTCCGCCGTTCGCTGATGATGCAGAAGGCCTACACCGAAGGCCTGCGCGCTGTGTACCTCTACACCGCGGCCCATCAGAACCTCGACCTCGCCCAACTCGTCTCCGGCGCCGACGAGGACGTCGCATACCGCGTCAACGACCTGCTGCTGCCCGTCGTCAAGGGTGTCGGCTCCGAACGCGCCTACCGCTATCTCGCCGAGTCGCTGCAAACCCTCGGCGGGTCCGGATACCTGCAGGACTACCCGATCGAGCAGTACATTCGCGACTCGAAGATCGACAGTCTCTACGAGGGCACGACCGCAATTCAGGCGCAGGACTTCTACTTCCGCAAGATCGCGCGTGATCGTGGCGTCGCACTCGGCCACATCGCCGGCCAGATCACCGAGTTCATAGGCAAGGAGTCCGCCGACGACCGCTTCAAGGGCGACCGCGCGCTGCTCGCAACCGCACTGGAAGACGTTCAGACGATCGCGGCAACGCTCACCGGCTACCTCATGGGTGCCCAGCAACGCCCGACCGAGCTGTATCGCGTCGGCCTCGGCTCGGTCCGGTTCCTGCTTGCCGTCGGCGACCTGCTCATCGGCTGGCAGTTGCTGCACCACGCAGAAATTGCCGTCGCAGCCCTCGACGGTCAGCCGTCAGCGGCGGACACGTCGTTCTACGAGGGAAAGATCGCCGTTGCGCAGTTCTTCGCGCGCAACGTACTACCTGAACTCACCGCGACCCGGGCGATTCTCAGCGACATCGACAGCGCCATCATGGATCTGGACGAAGCTGCCATGTAGCAAGGCCGGCTCAGCGGGTCGGCTGACTCAGCCGTTGCAATGCGAACTGCGTCAAGGCGATCAACGCCTGCTTCGCCGAATCCCGCACCCGCGCGTCGATCGACATGATCGGCACATCGGCAGATATCGCAAGCGCTTGACGGATGTCTTCCGACGGATACGACGGCGCACCGTCGAACTCGTTGATCGCCACGAGGAACGGCAGACTGCGCGCTTCGAAGAAGTCGACCGCGGCAAAACTGTCTTCCAGTCTGCGCGTATCGATCAGGACGACGGCACCGATCGCGCCACGGATGAGGTCGTCCCACATGAACCAGAATCGGTTCTGACCAGGTGTGCCGAACAGGTACAACACCAAGTCCTCGGACAGGGTGATACGGCCGAAGTCCATCGCAACAGTCGTCGTCGTCTTGTTGGGCGTCGCCGACAGGTTGTCCACCTCGGCGCTCGCATTCGTAACGAGAGCTTCGGTCCGCAGCGGCACTATCTCCGAGACCGCGCCGACGAGAGTTGTCTTGCCGACACCGAATCCGCCTGCGACGACGATCTTCGTCGAGGTTGCCCGACTGGACCGACGGGGAGCAGGCGGATCAGATCTTGTGTAGTCCACTGAGCACCCTTTCGATCAGTTCGCGACGCTCGTCGACGCTCGAATCTTCACCGAGCGTGGCGAGTATCTGCACATGTCCACTCTCGACGAGGTCGGCTACAAGCACACGCGCCACGCCGATAGGTACGCCGACCCGTGCGGCGATCTCGGCGACCGACGGCGATTGCTTGCTCAACGCAAAGATCGTCGCCTCGATGTCGCCCAACTCCCAGTGCCTGTTTCCGGCCTCCGGCAATGCCTGGATGAGCGCCTCGATAGCCAATTCGACGGCAGGTCGGGTCCTTCCGGACGTCAGCGAGTACGGCCGAACCAGGCTCGGTTCGGTACCGGAATCATCGCTGCTGTGATCGGCCATCGTGCACCTCGTCCATCATGAACCCAAGTTGACGCGAGGACTGGCCTGCACGGCTTCGCCGACTCGATCGACGAGGATCGCCATCTCGTAACCGACCTGTCCGATATCGCAGGACGGTCCGGTGAGCACGGACAGAATCGAACCGTCGCCGACGTTCATCAGCAACAGGTATCCGCGCTGCATCTCGACGACCGACTGCAGGACGCCGCCGCCGTCGAACAAATTCGACGCTCCGACCGACAAACTCGCGAGACCCGACGTCACCGCCGACAACTGTTCGGCCCGATCCTGCGGCAGATGGTCACTCGCCGCCATCAACAGTCCATCGGTGGACACAAGGACCGCATGCGAGACGCCGGGTACTTCGTGCGCGAAATTGGACACCAACCAGTCGAGCGAACGACCGTCCCCTTGTTCGTAACCGGCGTTCATCGTTCTCCTTCGGTGCGATCAGTGTTTGTCGTGCGAACCGCACGTCCGTCTCGAACACCACGTTGGTGCCGATTCAGACTCTCGCGGACAGTCTCCGGGTCTCGTGCTCGTCGCCGCGGCTTACCAGCAGCCGATGACAGCGCGCCTGGGACGAGTCGGTCACCGGGCTGGCGCATGGGCAATCCGGAATCGGTTCGCGACTCGACGCCTGCGGCCACCGCACGGTCCGCGGCCGACCAGCCCTCGTCGGCAGGTGAGTTCCAGTCCCGCGGCGCGGACCACTCCGGCGCGTTCGATTCTGTCAGCCACGCAGACACCATGTCGGCGAAGATCGGCGTATCGGCCTCGGGGGCCTGCTGCGATTCCTCGAGGCGTGACTGGAAGAACGACGCCGTCCGAGCGGACCGATAACGATGGCGCCGTTCCGATTCGGCTGTCTCCGCCGGTTCTGCGGGTTCCTGACTGCGATGGCTGCCGGTGTCGTAGGACACCGGTGGCGACGACTGCTCGGCGCGAACCGGCTGCTCGGGGCGGACCTGCTGCTCCCCCCGGACCGGCAGTGGCGCTGCGGTCGGCTCGGCAGCTGTCGGCGGCGGAACCGCACTCGGTCGCCGGGTCGGCAACGACGGGGACGTGGGTTGCTGAGGTCGGGCAGCGGGCTCGGCGCCGAATGCGGGCGACGGGGCCGGCGGGATATCTCCGGCAGGTCTCCGGGTCGGAAGGCCGGGTGCGCCACGTTGCGGCAGACCGCTCGGCTGCGACCGCGTCGGCAACGGTTGTTGCGGTAGCTCACGCTGCGGTGCGTCACGCTGCGGCTGCGCAGCCGGGTGCGGCGGTCCACTCGGCAGCGCGGTGCTGCCCGGAGTACGGCGCGGCAGACCGGTAGACATGCCTTCTTGCGCAGGCTGTTGCAGCTCCCCGACGGGATTGGCACTCTGCACCGGACGGTCATCGCGGCGACCCGTCGGCTGGCGAATGCTGGACGGTGCGGGCGCCACCAGAGCCGACGGCAGATGGACGCTCGCGGTGACACCGGCGTTGCGCTCGCCTTCCTCGGTCGCGCGCAGACGGACAGTGACGCCGTAGCGTTCCGCCAGCCGACCGACCACGAACAGACCCATTCGACGGGTCGTCTCGACGGTCACCGTCGCAGCCGACGCCAGCCGCTCGTTGATGGCCGCCAACTTGTCCGGCGGAATGCCGATCCCGTGGTCCGCGATCTCGACCAGCAATCCACCGTCGACGGATCTGCCGTAGCCGAGCACGACGTCCTGCTCCGGCGGCGACGCGCGCAGTGCGTTTTCGAGCAATTCGGCGAAGAGGTGCACGATATCGGTCGCCGCGGCGGCACTGACAGCACCGTCGGGAGCAGCGCCGAGCTTCACCCGTTGATAGTCCTCGACCTCCGACATCGAGGCGCGGAGGATGTCGCCGAGCTGGACGGTCCCCGTTTCGGTCTTGCGCGTCCGCGTACCTGCAAGAACGAGGAGGTTGTCACTGTTGCGACGCATTCTCGCGGCGAGGTGGTCGAGCCGGAAGAGGCTGTCGAGCCGACTCGGATCCTTCTCGTCGTACTCGAGCGCCTCGATCATGCCGAGCTGCCGATCGATCAGCGACTTGCTGCGTCGGGCCATCGTCTCGAACATGTCGTTGACCTGCAGACGCAGCCGAGCCTGCTCACCGGCGAGGCGCAGAGCCTGGTTGTGCATGTCGTCGACTGCGCGAGCCAGCTGACCGAATTCCTCGGTTGTCCGTACCGGGACCGGCTCTACAGCGATGTCGTCGATGTGTTCGCCCGTGTTGATTCTGTCGATCTCGTTGGCGAGGTCACTGTGCGCGACCTTCAGGGTGCCGGTCCGCAGCCGACGGATCGGGACGATGAGCGAGCGTGCTACCAACACGGCGAGCACCAACGCAGCAAGCAGGAAGGCGAGAACGATGATGCCGTTGCGGATCGTCGCCGACCGCGCGGCCTCCGCGCGATCGTTCACGATCGAGCTGATCTCCGCGGCCGACTCCTTGTACATGCCGACGTAGATCTCGCGGCTGTCCAGCAGCACGGGGGTGAGCTTTGCCGTCGCGGCCGCAGCATCTCGCGTCGTGCGAAATTCGGCGACAGCTGCATCCGCCACATCGGCGTTGGCGCGCAGCTTCGCAATCCGGTCTGCGGCTTCGGGATAGGAATTGTCGAGGGTGTCGAGCGTGGTGTAGACACCACCGGACGCTGCAGCGACGCCTAGACCGACGTCAGCCGAGTTGATCAGTGCCCGGGCACCGGCGATCGTCCATTCGAACAGCTTCCGGCCCGCTGCCCAGGAATCCAGCAATTTGGCCTTCGCCGCAATGACGTCGGCGTCCTGAATCGGCTCGACGATCTGCTCGACCGCTTGCACCGCAGCGACCGAACTGTCGTCGCGTGCGGCTTGAATCTTCGGAATCTGCAGCGGCGAACCCTTGCCGAGCTCGACCAGCCTGTCACCGGCACCGACCATCGCGCGAAGTGCGTCGGCAACATCGGAATCCAGATTGTCCTCGGCAAGAGCTTCGTTCGTGCGGCCGATTGCATCCTGTAATTCGGTGATTCGTTCCGGCGGGGCCTGGCCGACAGTCTGTTGGCCGGCGAGCACGGTGACGGCGACGGAGAGATCCACGATCAGCGGAACTGCGGCGACGCGATCGGCGGCGGTCTGTAGTTCAGCGGCTTCGTCGAAGTCGGACACCACGCGGATCGCGCCGAGAATCATGGCGGCGGCCAGCGGAACTGCGACGACAGCAGTCACCTTCCAGCGGAGACTCCATTGCTCGAGGTTCCACCATTTCGGTCGCGACTCGGTAGTTCTCCCCATCTCAGCTCACTTCCCACCATTATGAGGGCCCGATGTGCACGTGAAAGTACGGTACCGACGCATACAAGGCCGCCTTACCGAATCTTGCGAGGGTGGAAGATCGGCAAGGTGATTATTGAACACTAGCGTGACGCAAGTAGCGTAGGAAAGCCCGGACGTGGATCGGGCGGACCTCAGCGTCAGTCCCCACAGCACCCGGTTGCCTCCGATAGCGGTGCCCGCATTTCGCGCGTGGCCAGATTGCGAGCGGCGAGACCCTCCGGTTCGGGATAGTCGACGGCGACAAGGCTCAAACCACGTGCAGGAGCCACGGTGATCATCGGCGAACGATCGCGCTCGTCGACGAGTTCTCCTACCCACTGCACAGTGCGCTTGCCTTCACCGACGAACAGCACGGCACCGACCAGGCTGCGGACCATCGACCAGCAGAACGCATCCGCGCTGACGTAGGCGTCCAGTCGGTCGCCCCGCTCGACCCAATCGAAACGCTGCAACTCACGCACGGTCGTCGCACCCTCACGACGCTTGCAGAACGCGGCAAAATCGTGCAGGCCGAGCAGACGATCGGATGCTGCCTGCATCGCGCCGACGTCCAAGCCGCGACGCCAGGCGACGACGCTGCGGGACTCGAGCGGATCGACACCGTAGGCGGCAGTAGTGAGTCGGTAGACGTAGTGGCGCCGGATCGCCGAGAACCGGGCATCGAAATCCTTGGGCGCCAAGCTGATTCGTTTGATCCGCACGTCGGCGGGAAGAAACTTGGACATCCGATGGACCAGCTTGTCGAGGTCGGTAGGCGGGTCGACGACATCGACGTGCGCCACCTGGCCCTCGGCATGGACGCCCGCATCGGTCCGGCCTGCCACGGTCAACACGATCGGCTGCCGCAAGACAGTGCTCAGCGACTCCTCGAGCACACCGCACACGGTCCGCAGTCCGGGCTGACGAGCCCAGCCCTTGAAATCGGTACCGTCGTAGGACACATCGAGACGAATACGCGTCGACGGTAGTAACGGAGTCAGCCCGCCGTCCCCAACGGGAACGACGGGCTGATCGGTGAGAGACAACTCAGGCCTCGTCGGCCTTTTCCCGCTGCGACGGCGGCAACTGGTAGCCGGCGGCTTCGGCAGCCTCGGCGGTTGCGAACCAGATCTCCGCAACAGTCGAGTTGAAGAAGCGCGTTCCTGGCAGGTGGTACAGCTTCGAGTCGGCGTTGCCCTTGATCGGGAAACCTTCCGGCTCGGAACCGTCCTCGAGAGGCGCATGGCTGCCCTCTGGAGTGGCGTCGGTCGCTGCGACAGCAGACGACTCGTCGGTCACGCCTGCTGCAACAGCGTCTGCGTTGGCAACCTCCGCGTCGGTCGCGTCGGCCTCGACGGCCGCAACGACGTTCGCGGGTTCTGCACTTGCAGCCTGCTCGGCCGACTTCTTCTTCGAAGCGGCTGCGCGGGTTGCGCGGCTTGCCTCGTTGGATGCCGTCTTCTCGCGAACGAGCTCGATGATCGCCATCGGCGCGTTGTCGCCCTTGCGGGGAACGGTCTTGATGATGCGGGTGTATCCACCTTCACGATCCGCGAACGACGGACCGATCTCGGCGAACAAGGTGTGTACGACATCCTTGTTGCGGATCACCTTGAGCACCTCGCGACGATGCGCGAGCGTGCCCGACTTGGCGTGGGTCACGATCTTCTCGGCGTACGGACGAAGGCGCTTTGCCTTGTTCTCCGTCGTCGTGATGCGACCGTGCTCGAAGAGGGCGGTGGCCAGGTTGGCCAGAATCGCCTTCTGGTGCGAAGCCGACCCGCCGAGACGGCGACCCTTACTGGGCTTGGGCATGATTGATTCTCCTGTTGTAAAGAACGCGGCGACGCGTCCTTCGAGGTCTTAAAGCTGTTCGGTCTCGGCGTAGTCCTGGTCGGTGCTGTCGTTGTCGTGGAACGAGCCGGCCTCGGCGTCGTTCCAGGTCCCGGTAGCAGCGTCGTATCCCGCAACACTCGAGGGATCGAAGGACGCAGGGCTGTCCTTGAGCGAGAGGCCGAGCGAGTGCAGCTTGACCTTCACCTCGTCGATGGACTTCTGGCCGAAGTTGCGGATGTCGAGCAGGTCCGATTCGGTACGTGCCACGAGCTCGCCGACGGTGTGAACGCCTTCACGCTTGAGGCAGTTGTAGGAACGGACGGTGAGGTCCAGATCCTCGATCGGCAAACCGAACGACGCGATGTGATCGGCCTCGGCGGGCGAGGGTCCGATCTCGATGCCTTCGGCTTCGACGTTCAGTTCACGAGCCAGACCGAACAGCTCGACCAGGGTCTTACCCGCCGAAGCGAGCGCGTCCCGCGAGGTGATGGAGTTCTTGGTCTCCACGTCGAGGATCAGCTTGTCGAAGTCGGTGCGCTGCTCGACACGAGTTGCCTCGACCTTGTACGTGACCTTGAGGACCGGCGAGTAGATCGAGTCGACCGGAATGCGGCCGATCTCGGCGCCGGACGCCTTGTTCTGCACGGCGGGAACGTAGCCACGGCCACGCTCGACGACAAGCTCGATTTCCAGCTTGCCCTTGTCGTTCAGGGTCGCGATGTGCATGTCCGGGTTGTGGACGGTGACGCCGGCCGGGGGGACGATGTCTCCCGCGGTGACGGTTCCCGGACCCTGCTTGCGGACGTACATGGTGACCGGCTCGTCCTCTTCGGAGCTGACCACGAGGCCCTTGAGGTTCAGGATGATGTCGGTGACGTCTTCCTTCACACCGGGGACGGTGGTGAACTCGTGCAGAACGCCGTCGATACGGATGCTTGTGACAGCTGCGCCCGGGATCGACGAGAGCAACGTGCGGCGAAGCGAGTTGCCGAGGGTGTACCCGAAGCCAGGCTCGAGCGGCTCGATGGTGAACTTCGAGCGATTGTCAGCGATGACCTCTTCGGTCAGTGTTGGCCGCTGAGAAATGAGCATGTGTGTTTCCTTCTGTTGAGGACGTCCGCTATTTGACGCCCAACGATGAGGCGGCTTCGCCGCTCGTGAGTCTTTTCGGAGGGCAGGCCCTCCGAAAAGACTCACGAGTCGATAGGCCTACTTCGAGTAGTACTCGACGATCAACTGTTCGGTCAGCGGCACATCGATCTGTGCACGCTCCGGCTCCTGGTGGACCAGGATCCGCAGGCGGCCCGGGATGACCTGGAGCCAACCCGGAACCGGGCGGTCGCCGACGGTCTCGCGCGCAATCTGGAACGGCAGCGTGGAGAGAGACTTCTCGCGAACGTCGATGATGTCGTACTGGGTGACGCGGTAGCTCGGGACGTCGACCTTCTTGTTGTTCACCAAGAAGTGGCCGTGGCTGACGAGCTGACGGGCCTGACGACGGGTACGGGCCAGTCCGGCGCGGTACACGACGTTGTCGAGACGGGTCTCGAGCAGACGCAGCAGGTTCTCGCCAGTCTTGCCCTTTAGGCGGTTCGCGGCCTTGTAGTACAGGCTGAACTGCTTCTCCATCACTCCGTAGGTGAAGCGAGCCTTCTGCTTCTCCTGCAGCTGGAGCAGGTATTCGCTCTCCTTGATCCGCGCGCGGCCGTGCTGGCCGGGCGGGTAGGGACGACGCTCGAATGCCTGGTCGCCTCCAACGAGGTCGACGCGCAGACGACGCGACTTGCGGGTCATGGGTCCGGTATAACGTGCCATTTTCTAGTTCCTAACCTTTCCCGCTAGACCCGACGCCGCTTGGGCGGACGGCAACCGTTGTGCGGCTGAGGAGTGACATCGGAGATGGTGCCGACCTCGAGGCCAGCGGCCTGAAGCGAGCGGATCGCGGTCTCACGGCCGGAGCCGGGTCCCTTGACGAACACGTCGACCTTCTTGACACCGTGCTCCTGCGCCTTGCGGGCAGCGTTCTCGGCGGCGAGCTGAGCGGCGAACGGCGTGGACTTACGCGAGCCCTTGAAGCCGACGTGGCCCGAGGACGCCCAGGAGATGACGTTGCCTGCCGGATCGGTGATCGAAACGATCGTGTTGTTGAACGTGCTCTTGATGTGTGCGTTGCCGTGCGGGACGTTCTTCTTGTCCCTGCGGCGGGCCTTCTGAGTCTTCTTCGGGCCGCTAGTGCGTGACTTAGGGGGCATTACTTCGCCTTCTTCTTGCCGGCAATGGTGCGCTTGGGGCCCTTACGGGTGCGCGCATTGGTCTTGGTGCGCTGGCCACGAACGGGCAGCCCACGGCGGTGGCGAAGGCCCTGGTAGCAGCCGATCTCGATCTTGCGACGGATGTCAGCCTGAACCTCGCGGCGCAGGTCACCCTCGACCTTGAGCGATTCTTCGATGTACTCGCGAAGCTTCGCGAGATCGTCGTCGCCGAGGTCCTTGCTGCGCAGATCCGGGTTGACGCCGGTTGCCGCAAGAATTTCCTTGGAGCGGGTACGGCCGATGCCGTAGATGTAGGTCAGTGCGATCTCCATCCGCTTTTCGCGGGGTAGATCTACACCAGAAAGACGTGCCATTTGGCGCTTTTCCTTTTGTAGCAGAGGTCTGCTCCCATGCCGTCCCCCTTCTTATCGGGGCCCCGGCCTCTGGTCCGGGGGTAGTCCATCGCAGCCCGGGACAAGCCCGGAAATCCGCACTGCGTGGATGGCGTTGAGAGGTCTTCTTTAAGACCAAGCCGATCTTGGCGATCGGTGCTCGGACGATGGTCGTACGTCAGCCCTGGCGCTGTTTGTGGCGCAGGTTTTCGCAGATCACCATGACTCGCCCGTTACGGCGAATCACCTTGCACTTCTCGCAGATGGGCTTGACGCTTGGGTTGACCTTCACGTCTGTCCAATCTCTGTCGACGTCCACCGTTGGGGTGGACATGGTTCTCCCGCGCCTGCGAAGACGCGGGAAGCTTGTGGGTCGGCCGATTGCTCCGACTCGTTGACTACTTGTAGCGGTAGACGATGCGTCCGCGAGTCAGGTCGTAGGGCGAAAGCTCGACGACCACCCGATCCTCGGGAAGGATGCGGATGTAGTGCTGCCGCATCTTTCCACTGATGTGCGCGAGAACTTTGTGTCCGTTCTCCAACTCAATGCGGAACATCGCATTGGGCAGGGGCTCGACCACGCGTCCCTCGACTTCGATGGCCCCGTCTTTCTTCGCCATATCCTCCGCGATCCTGGCTCGTTAAAACCTAGTTCGATTGCTCATGTTGTTGTACTGCTGGTTCGGTGCGCGAACATCGAGTCCGACAGGCCACGAACGCCGGCTACGAACGTAAGCCGGAACAGGAAAAACGTCGAGAAAGAACGCAAACCTGACGTGGGCACGCAAACAACCGGCACGCACAGCGCACCGCTGGTCTACGATACCGGCATTTGCCCACCAGGCCAAATGGCCTCACCCTGGGATCGAGACCTGGCGAGACGGTCCGGTGAGGATGCCAACTGCACCGACGCCACGCCGGGTGCGATCAGCAGACACGAGGACCCGGATCCGCACCGGCGACGACTGCCGTCAACCACGCGACGGTACCTAGCTCCGGGATGATTTCGGCACTGATGTGTTCGGTCGCGGGCACCTTTATATATCGGAGGTCCACCCCGGCTGCGCAGTACTTCGCCGCGACGGGATCGCTTGCGAACTCGGCCGGCAACAACTGGTCCGTCGTGGAATGCCACATCAGGATCGGCATCCGGGGCATCACCGCAGGCTGGCCAAGGCTCGATTCCCGCAAAACACGTTGCAAAACCGGATTCTGCAGGACAGCCGGGTCCTTCAGGTACTCGCCGACGGGACGTGGCAGCGTGGTGAGGAAGGTTGTGTAGAGGCAGCGATCGCTGAGGTCCTCCAAAACCCGCAATCCGTCCTCGGTCAGGTTCGACCGCAGCACCTCGTCGAAGTCCGGGTACTCACGCGCAAGTCCGGACACCGCGAGCCAGCCGGTGAAGTTCGCTTGAAACTGTTTGCCGGACATCGCGAACGGAGCGATCTCGACCTTGTCGCCTGGCACACCGCCCTGGGCGCTGGCACGGATGTTCAACTCGGGTGCGTAGGAACCGTGAGCTTCGGCAGCCGACGCCGTCGAATTTCCGCCGCCCGAGTAGCCCCACATGCCGATCGGCGCACGTTCGAGACCGAGTCCCGCGCGTTGCGTCGCACGAATCCCGTCGAGCACCATGTACCCCTCGCTCGGCGACATGATCGTGTTCTTCTTGCCGTCGAAGTCGGGCATCGTCACGGCCATCCCTGCGGCAAGGAATTGGCCCATCAACGACGTCTCTTTCATCAAACCGGCGCGAATGGTGAACGACGGATTGCAATGCGAGCCGAGGCCGTCGATCGCCTCCTGATAGGAGATCAACGGACGCTCCCCCGGAGCGATCCATGGAATACCGGGTACGAGAACGGTTGTCGCCGTCGCAAGCGGATTACCGCGCGCATCCGTGCTCCGGTACAGCAACTGCTTCGCGTACACGGGGATCGGGATCGCGAGGAAGTAGGTCTGAATCTCGCGCGTACGGATGATGTCGCCATTGTTCAGCGGGCCGAAATCGGCGGGATCGTCGTACCACGCATCCTTGGCTGGAACGGGTACGGGCACGAAGGGATAGATATCGGCTTCGTTGGGCAGTGGCGGCAGGGGAAAGTCCCTGGCTGCGGCGGAAGGCGCGAACAGCGCCGCCAACACCAGCGCCGAGGCCAGAAGCGGCACAGCCCCCAGCGCTGTGCCGATTCCGAACCTGCGTCGATCGCCGGAAGATCGCATGCCAACCCCATCGTCGCGCGTACGGTAAGGCTCACGCTACAACACGGTCAACAGTTATAAACAAGGCATCTTGTTCATAAAAGATAAAGTAGTTTCGAATGATGGTCAGCGCCGCAAGATCTTCAGCCACCGTCACCGCTGGGCAGCCGACGCAAGGTCGACGAATCCGCGGCCTCGACGCCGATCAGCGCCGATTGCAACGCCGCGATCACCTACTCGACGCAGCAACCGCGCTGTTCGCCGAACGTGGCTACCACAACACGGCCATCGAACAGATCTGCCAGAACGCCTTCGTCGGGACCAAAGCGTTCTACGAACTGTTCGAAAACAAGGAAGCCCTCTATATTGCGCTGCTTGCGCAGGTCAGCGAGCAGATCGAAGCACGTGTGGTCGCTGAACTCGCCGTTGCTCCCGACGACGAAGCCGACGCCGTCACATCTGTGATCTCGGCGTTCGCGCACGCGCTCGTCGACGATCCTCGCGTTGCTCGCGTCACCTTCGGTGAAGCAGCAGGCATCTCCCCCGCCGTCGAACGGCAACGCCGAAAAAATCGGCGCTGGGCGGCCGCCTTCCTCCAACAACTGTGGCGGCAGTACGACGCGGACTCGACGACCACCGACTACCGCGCGCTCGCCATCGCAACGATCGGCGGAATGTTCGAACTCGTCGCCGACTGGTTGCAGCCAGACGGCAACTCGTCGACCGTCGAAGGCCTCGTCGACGACCTGACAACGTTCGCCGCGACGGTGCGTCGTGGAATCGCCGACGCCGATACACGCTGATGCGGGTGTTGCTGCAGCGGGTCACGGCGGCGTCGGTGACGGTCGAGGGCGTGCAGGTAGGCGCCATCGAACCCGACGGCCACGGGCTGGTGGCGCTCGTCGGAGTGACGCACACGGATTCGGTCGACGACGCGCAGACGCTCGCCCGCAAGACGTGGACGCTCCGCATCCTCGACAGCGAACGATCGGCGTCCGACATCGGTGCGCCGATCCTCGTCGTCAGCCAGTTCACGCTCTACGCCGATACCCGCAAGGGTCGACGTCCCTCCTGGTCGAACGCCGCCCCCGGCCCGGTCGCCGAACCGCTCGTCGACGCCTACGCTGCCGAACTACGCTCGCTCGGAGCGAGCGTCGCCACGGGATCCTTCGGCGCACACATGCAGGTCAGCCTCGTGAACGACGGGCCGGTGACGGTGCTCCTCGAAACGTGACGAGCTATCGGAGTGCATGCAATCGGGTCGGGATGCGTCGGGTCGGATGCACTCCGACCCGAATGCACGCATCCTGATCACCCGAATCGCGTCACAGGTAGGTTCAGCGGGTGTCGCCGAACCTCCGTGAGCTGATCAACGCCCTCGCCGCCCTCGCCACCGGCGCACTCGCCGGCTTCGTCCTGGCGGACGCCCGCGGCGGGACGTGGGGATTCGTCGCGAGCCCGGGTCAGATCGAACGATGGCAGGCGAGCGTCCCGGACAGCGTTGCAATAGGTATCGCGCTCGCGATACCAGCGTGTGCCCTGATCGCGTATAAGGGTTCTCGGCGGCTTGCCTGGATATCGATCGTCGTACTCGCATTGATCGTCACAGGACTCACGATCAGTCGCGCAGACGGAGCCACCATCGATTTCGCCATCGCCGTCCAATACGTCCGAGCTGGCGCGGCAGGTTTGATACTCGGTTGCGTCACGGCTGCGGTGTGGGGTCGTATAAGCGGTCAGCTTGCAGTCGCGATCGGCACACTGTCGGCGTATCTCCTTGCCCGAGCATGGATCAAGTCAGGCGATCTCGCTGCTGCCGCAGCACAATTCGGCGATCCGCCAAGGACACTGATGTTCGTTGCCATCGCCCTGGCTGTTGCGGCCGCCGTGACGGCGCAATCGGCGTATCGGCTGCAGCGCCTCGACGCGACAACGATCAGGTGGGCGGTAGCCGCTGCGATCGCCTTCGTCGTCGTCAATCGACTGCTGTTCTCCTGGATCACCGATCAGCCACTGGACTCGAGGTTCGGAACTTGGGTTGTCATCGGCATCTCGATTGCAGTCGTGCTTGTGCTCGTCGATCTGCTTGCCCGCGCTGTGTCGCGACCCAACGGGCAGTTCCTGCTTGTTGCTACCGCCGTCGCTGCCGGCGCGACGCTCGTCCTCAACGATATTCGCCAGGCCTACCTGACGGTCGACACCTGGTGGATCGTCATCGTCGGAATCGTCGCCGTCGCTGTGGGGTTACGAATTTCGGTGCTCTGGAAGCACCCCATCGCGGGTCTCGGCGTTGTGGCTGTCGTGCCGTTAGTCGCGGCGATCTGGCCCGGCTTCGGAACCGACGGCCCGCTGCTCGTGGTCCGTGTTGCAATCGTCGCACTCGGCGCCGCGCACGCACTCGGCTCGACCTTCGCGGTAGACTCCGCATTCGCGACCTTCGGACTAGCAATTCCTTATGCCGCAACGGTTTTCACCGTGGCTGCGGCAGGCCCGCCAAGGTATGTCATCGAGGGAACGACGTCCTACAAAGGCTCGTACGAACCCCTGATTGGTGTGCCGGCGTCACAGGAAGTCACCCAGGAGTTGAGCGCTGGCATCACGCTTCGACTGCAAGCGCGGGGAGACTCCACATCAATGGACGGCGAGATGATAATCGGCCGCGGAGTGTCGCTTCCCAGGCAACCGGCAACCCTCGACGACCACCTCGGCCCAGTGGCAATGTTGCTTGCCATCGCGTTCTGCGTCGTCGGCATCGTGACACTGCCGAAAAGTCGACAACCCGAAACGCCGGCTACTCCGGACGAAGCGTAAGAATCCGCGGACCGTTTTCGGTGACCGCGACGGTGTGTTCCCAGTGCGCTGCGCGACTGCCGTCGGTGGTGACGACGGTCCAGTCGTCGTCGAGAACGGCAGTGCGTGTGGTCCCGAGCGTGAGCATCGGTTCGATGGCAAGCACCGACCCGACTACCAGCTCAGGGCCCTTTCCGGGTGCGCCTTCGTTCGGAAGGAACGGGTCCATGTGCATGCTGCGGCCGATACCGTGCCCGCCGTAGCCGTCGACAATTCCGTACTTGCGACCGTGCTCGACCTCGGCCGCCCGCGTTCCGAGTTCGATGGCGTGGGAGATGTCGGTGAGTCGATTGCCCGCGATCATGGCGGCGATTCCGGCGTCCATCGACAGTCGAGTGGCTTCGCTGAGCAGCCGGTCGGCTTCGATGATCTCGCCGACGCCGAAGGTCCACGCCGAGTCGCCGTGCCAACCATCGAGGATGGCACCGCAATCGATGGAGACGAGATCACCTTCGACGATGATGTCGTCGGCAGACGGGATGCCGTGCACGACGCGCTCGTTGATGGACGAGCAGATCGAGCCGCTGAAGCCGTGGTAGCCCTTGAACGACGGGACCGCACCTGCATCACGGATCACCTGCTCGGCGACCGCGTCGAGTTCGAGAGTCGAAACCCCCGGTTTGGTGTGCTTGCGAACGGCAACAAGTGCCGCGCCGACGATTGCGCCCGCAGCAGCCATGGCATCGAGCTCGCCGGCCGACCGGAACGGAACGACCTTACGTTTGCGGCCCAAACCCATCAGTTACTCGAGCCCATCAGTGGCCCAGCGCGGCCAGTGCTCGTGCGTTGACCTCTTCGACCTCGCCGATCCCGTCGACGGTCACGACAATTCCGTCGTAGTGGTCGAGCAGTGGAGCGGTCTCTTCGCGGTACACCCGGAGGCGGTTGCGAATCACGTCTTCGCTGTCGTCGGCACGGCCACGTGCCAGCATGCGTTCGACGACGACGTCTTCGTCGACCGAGAGGGACAGCACTGCATCGAGCTTGTTGCCCAAGTTCTGCAGGATGCCTTCGAGTGCTTCGGCCTGATCGACCGTGCGCGGGAAGCCGTCGAGGACGAAGCCGTTCTCGGCGTCGGGTTCTGCTACTCGTGCTTCGACCATGCGGTTGGTGATCGAGCTGGGGACGAGGTCGCCGGCGTCGAGGTAGCGCTTCGCTTCGAGGCCGACAGGCGTCTCTTGGCCGATGTTCGCGCGAAAGAGGTCACCGGTCGAGATGTGCGGAACGCCGAGCTTTTCGGAAATCAGAACAGCCTGTGTGCCTTTGCCGGCACCGGGAGGCCCGAGAAGTACAAGTCTCACTTGAGGAACCCTTCGTAATTGCGCTGCATCAGCTGGCTTTCGATCTGCTTCACGGTGTCGAGGCCGACGCTCACCATGATGAGCACCGCCGTGCCACCGAACGGCAAGTTCTGCGGTCCGCCCGACGAACCGATGTCGAGGAACAAGTTGGGCAGAACGGCAACGGTACCGAGGTAAATCGAGCCAGGAAGCGTAATGCGACTCAGAACATGATTCAGGTAATCAGCGGTGGGTCGTCCCGGTCTGATTCCCGGGATGAAGCCACCGAATTTCTTCATTTCGTCGGCGCGCTCTTCTGGGTTGAACGTGATCGCCACATAGAAGTAGGTGAAGAAGACGATCAAGCCGAAGTAGATCGCGATGTACACCGGGTTGCTCGGGTTGACGAGGTACTGCTGGATCAGCTTTTGCCACCAGCTTGGATCAGGCGTCGTGTTCGACGCCGTGAGCTGCGCGATCAGGTTGGGAAGATAAAGCAGGGACGACGCGAAGATCACGGGGATGACGCCGGCCTGGTTGACCTTCAACGGCAGGTACGTCGACGAACCGCCGTACATCTTGCGACCGACCATCCGCTTGGCGTACTGCACCGGGATCCGGCGCTGACCCTGCTCGACGAATACGACCGCCGTGATGATGAGGAAAGCGGCAACACAGACGAGCGCGAAGACCAGCCCGCCGCGGCTGTCCAGGATCGACTTGCCTTCGGTCGGGATACGCGATGCGATGCCCGCGAAGATCAGCAGCGACATGCCGTTGCCGACGCCACGTTCGGTGATCAGTTCGCCGAACCACATGACGAGCGCAGCGCCCGCAGTCATGACGAGAACGATGATGACGAGACCGAAGATGCTCTGGTCAGCGATGATGTCCTGCTGGCAACCCTGCAGCAGCTGACCGCGCGACGCGAGTGCAACAAGGCCGGTCGCCTGCAGGATGGCGAGGGCGATCGAGAGATAGCGCGTGTACTGCGTCATCTTCGCCTGGCCGGACTGGCCCTCCTTGCGGAGTTCCTCGAACCGCGGAATGACCACGGTGAGGAGCTGAACGATGATGCTCGCGGTGATGTACGGCATGATGCCGATCGCGAAAACGGACAGCTGCAGCAGTGCGCCGCCCGAGAAAAGGTTGATGAGCTGGTAGATACCAGCGGAGTCGCCGCCGGAGACTTGCTCGATACACGCCTGGACGTTTCCGTAGTCGACACCGGGCGACGGCAGAGCCGCACCGAAGCGATACAAGGCAACAAGCCCCAGCGTGAAGAGGATCTTCCGCCGCAAGTCCGGGGTCCTGAAAGCCGACACGAAGGCGGAAAGCACAGATCCTCCTAGCGGGCGGGGTGTAGTAAGGAGCTAGCTCCTCAACACCGCCGCGTCGTGGCTCGATCGACAGAGCCAATACCTGGCACGTCTAGACAGACAACTCTTGAACTCTAACAGTGGCTTCGATGGGCTTCGCTGCCACGATCAGGTCATGACAACCGAAGGGCCGTGCGACAGCACGAAGCTGCCGCACGGCCGATCGAATCGAGCTACTTTCCGAGCTCGGTGGCCGAGCCACCTGCTGCGGTGATCTTTTCCTTCGCCGAGGCGGAGACCTTGTTGACGGTTACCGTGATGGCAACGTCGATGTCTCCCTCGCCGAGGACCTTCACCAGCTGGTTCTTGCGAACCGCTCCGGCTGCGACGAGTTCCTCGATACCGACGGTGCCACCCTGTGGGAACAGTTTGGCGATCGCGCCGACATTGACGACCTGGTACTCGGTGCGGAAGGGGTTGGTAAAGCCCTTGAGCTTGGGCAGCCGCATGTGCAGCGGCATCTGCCCACCCTCGAAACGCGCAGGCACGTTCTTACGTGCCTTCGTGCCCTTGGTACCGCGGCCCGCGGTCTTGCCCTTCGAGCCGTCACCACGACCGACGCGAGTCTTGTCGGTCTTGGCACCCGGCGCAGGCTTGAGATGATGCAACTTGATGGTCATTTTCAGACCTCCTCAACTGTGACGAGGTGGCGCACCGTGTTGATCAAGCCACGGTTCTGCGCGTTGTCCTCGCGTACAACAGTCTGCCGAATACCCCGTAGACCGAGGGTACGAAGGCTGTCCTGCTGATTCTTCTTGGCGCCGATCTTGCTCTTGATCTGTGTGACTTTGAGATCAGCCATGGCTTGTTGCTCCTGCCTGTGCACGCGCACGCAGCATGCCGGCCGGGGCAACGTCCTCGATCGGCAGACCGCGACGGGCCGCAACCTCTTCCGGACGCTGCAGCGACTTGAGTGCTGCAACCGTCGCATGCACGACGTTGATCGCGTTGTCGCTACCGAGCGACTTGGACAGGATGTCGTGAATTCCTGCGCATTCCAGCACGGCACGGCACGCGCCACCGGCGATGACGCCGGTACCCGGGCTGGCCGGACGCAGCATGACAACGCCTGCCGCGGCCTCACCCTGAACCGGGTGCACGATGGTGCTGCCGATCATCGGAACGCGGAAGAAGCTCTTGCGTGCCTCTTCGACGCCCTTCTGAATGGCTGCGGGAACTTCCTTGGCCTTGCCGTAACCGACACCGACCAATCCGTTGCCGTCACCGACGATCACGAGGGCGGTGAAGCTGAAGCGACGACCACCCTTCACGACCTTCGACACACGGTTGATGGCTACGACGCGCTCGAGATGATTGCTCTTCTCTGCGGCGTTGCCACCACGGGAATCACGACGATCGCCGCGGCCGCCTTCGCGTCCACCGCCACCACCACGGTTATCCGTGCTCGGACCATTTGCTCCGGCGGGTCCGCTTCCGCCGTCACGCCTTTGACGTCCCGGCATCAGGCTTTCCTTCCGTTCTGCAATTGTGCTGACTTGTTGATAGAAGTGCGCATCAGAACTTCAACCCACCTTCGCGGGCCGCGTCTGCAAGCGCTGCAATGCGGCCGTGGTAGCCGTGGCCACCGTGGTCGAAGACCACCGTGTCCACACCGGCAGCCTTGGCGCGCTCGGCGATCAGCTGACCGACCTTCGCGCTCAGGGCCTTCTTGTCGCCTTCGGCGCCACGCAGGTCGGTTTCGGTCGTCGACGCGGCCGCAAGGGTGCGGCCGGCGAGATCGTCCACCAGCTGGACGTGGATGTGGCGAGAAGACCGGTTGACCACGAGACGCGGACGTTCCGGGGTGCCGGAGATCTTCTTGCGCAGACGGAAGTGACGACGAGCCTTCGACAGTCGACGGACTGTCGAGGCATCCTTGCCGAGCGGCGTACGCTTCGGCGCTGCTGTGCTTTTCGCGGATGTTGTCATTTACTTACCCGTCTTTCCGACCTTGCGGCGGATCTGCTCACCCTCGTAGCGAATGCCCTTGCCCTTGTACGGGTCGGGACGACGCAAGCGACGGATGTTGGCCGAGATCTGGCCGACCTTCTGCTTGTCGATACCGGAAATCGAGAATCGGGTCGGCGTCTCGACGGCAAACGTGATGCCTTCGGGAGCCTCGATCGGGACCGGGTGGCTGTAGCCGAGCGCGAACTCTAGGTTCTGGCCCTTCAGCGCGACACGGTAACCGACGCCGTGAATCTCCATTTTCCGCGTGTAACCCTGTGTGACACCGGTGATCAGGTTCGCAACGAGGGTGCGGGTCAGACCGTGCAGCGCACGGCTGCGACGCTCGTCGTCCGGCCGAGTGACGCTGAGCGCGCCGTCCTCGCCCTTGGCGATGCTGATCGGCTCGGCCACCGTGAGTGCAAGAGATCCCTTGGGACCCTTGACTGCAACGTTCTGGCCGTCGATGTTCACGTCAACGCCCGCAGGGACGGTGATCGGGAGCTTTCCAATACGTGACATTGTCGTAGCCTCCCTTACCAGACGTAGGCGAGAACTTCCCCGCCCACTCCCTGCTTGGCTGCCTGACGCTCCGTGAGCAGACCTGTGGACGTGGAGATGATCGCCACGCCGAGGCCGCCGAGAACCTTGGGCAAGTTGGTGGACTTCGCGTAGACCCGGAGACCGGGCTTGCTGACGCGACGGACGCCGGCGAGGCTGCGCTCGCGGCTGGGGCCGTACTTGAGGTCGACGATGAGGGTCTTGCCCACCTCGGCTGCCTCTGTGCGGTAGTCGGAGATGTAGCCCTCGCGCTTCAAGATCTCGGCAATGTTCTCCTTGATCTTCGAATGCGGCAGCTTCACCTCATCGTGGTACGCCGAGTTGGCGTTGCGCAGACGTGTCAGAAAGTCTGCGATCGGATCGGTCATGGTCATGGTTCGACCTCGACACCTTTCTCGCTGCGGTTCCCATCCAACACCGTTCGCACGGTCGTGGGCCTACAACAATTCGGCTGGCCGGGAGGCAATTGCCTAACCGGCATGAGTTCGGAGCACAGGCATGGCTGGACAGCACGAGCCTGGGCAACCGCTCTAGTGTAGGCAAACCTTGCACTCAGTCCAAATCGAGCAGAACATCAGCCTCGTGAGTCCTTTTGGTGGTGCTGCCCTCCGAAAACACTCACGAGGCGCGAGGCGCCCTAAATCGCCGAAAGGCACGGACTCCACAGGGAGTCCGTGCCTTCGTTCAGCTGAAGCTGTCTACCAGGAGCTCTTGCGAACGCCCGGCAGTTCGCCGCGGTGCGCCATCTCGCGCACGCAGATGCGGCACAGTCCGAACTTGCGGAACACCGCGTGCGGTCGCCCGCATCGCTGGCAGCGCGTGTATGCACGCACTGCGAACTTGGGCTTCTTGTTGGCCTTGTTGACCAGCGCCTTCTTCGCCATGTACTCAGTTCTCCTTGAACGGAAAGCCGAGGTGCTTGAGCAATGCACGGCCTTCGTCGTTGTTGGTCGCGGTGGTCACAACGGTGATGTCCATACCGCGGGGCCGATCGATGTTGTCGACGTCGATCTCGTGGAACATCGACTGCTCGTTGAGGCCGAACGTGTAGTTGCCGTTGCCGTCGAACTGCTTCGGCGACAGGCCACGGAAGTCCCTGATGCGGGGCAGTGCGATCGAGGTGAGGCGATCGAGGAACTCCCACATACGGTCGCCACGAAGTGTGACGCGTGCGCCGATCGGCATGCCTTCGCGCAGCTTGAACTGTGCGATCGACTTGCGAGCCTTGCGGATCTCGGGCTTCTGGCCGGTGATCAGTGCGAGGTCTGCGACCGCGCCGTTGATCAGCTTCGCGTCACGGGCGGCGTCGCCGACACCCATGTTGACGACGACCTTGACGACGCCGGGGATCTGCATGACGTTGTCGTAGTTGAACTCTTCGTTCAGAGCGTCTTTGATCTCCGCGCGGTAGCGCAGCTTCAGACGGGGCTGAACCTTGTTCTCGGTAGTGGTCATAGTCAGATGTCCTTCCCGCTCTTACGGGAAATCCGGACCCGCTTGCCGTTCTCGTCCGTCCGGTAGCCGACTCGAGTCGAGTTGCCATCGGAATCGACGACTGCCACGTTCGAGACGTGGATCGGGGCTTCCTGGGTCACGATTCCGCCGGACTGCGCGCCACGCTGGTTGGCGGAGACTGCGGTGTGCTTCTTGATGCGGTTGACGCCCTCGACGAGGACCTTGTCGGTCGCGGGGTAGGACGCAATGACCTTGCCCTTCGCGCCCTTGTCCTTGCCAGAAATGACGAGCACGGTGTCGCCCTTATGAATCTTCACTCAGACCACCTCCGGTGCCAACGACACGATCTTCATGAACTTCTTGTCGCGCAGTTCGCGACCGACCGGTCCGAAGATGCGGGTGCCACGGGGATCGTGGTCCGGCTTGATGAGGACGGCTGCGTTCTCGTCGAACTTGATGTAAGAACCGTCCGGCCTGCGGCGCTCCTTGGTGGTGCGCACGATGACGGCCTTGACGACCTCACCCTTTTTGATGTTGCCGCCTGGGATCGCGTCTTTGACGGTGGCGACGATGATGTCGCCGATCCCGGCGTAGCGACGTGACGAACCACCGAGAACGCGGATGCACAAGATTTCCTTGGCGCCCGTGTTGTCGGCGACGCGAAGTCGCGACTCCTGCTGAATCACTTGGTCTACTCCCTGACCTGGATTTGGTGTACGCCGGATTCCGACCCGGCGGACATGGTCGTGCCGCCACCGGACGCGCGCCTGCCCGCGGTGTTTGACGACCACAGGGGGTTCACTGCCGGATCGTGGACATAACTGTCCACAGGCAACCAAGCGAGTGTAGGCGAATCCGCAGGTCTCCTCCAAATCCGGGTCCCATATACTTGCTTAGCCTTACCTACATCGGGCACGTTTTGCAGTCCACCGCGTTCGACATTCGTCGATGCAACGAACCAGGAGTAGCCGTTGAGCACAAATCGAACATCCGCGCGCGGGTGGCGGAAGGTCGCGGCCGCGATGCTGGTGAGCGGACTCGCGCTCACCGCCGTGGCGTGTGGTTCCGACACCGGCGAGGCGGGTAACTCCGACAACTCCATCACCATCAAGCACCAAAAGGGCGAGACGACGATCGAAGGCACACCCACCCGGATCGTTGCGATCGGCAACCAGTGGATCGACGCCACACTGTCCCTCGGCGTCACACCGGTCGGTTACGTCGACAACATCGCCGTCGTCGGCGGCGGCAAGTCCGCGCCGTGGGAACCCGCAGCACTGCAGGACGGCGAGTCCCTCAAACCGACCGCCGAGCTGGTCGAACAGATCGCAGCACTGAACCCGGATCTGATTCTCGCATCAGGATTCGCCGTCGATCAGGCCAAGTACGACCAGCTGAGCAAGCTGGCACCGACGATCAGCGACATCGGGTCCGCGCAGGTCGATCCCTGGGGAGATCAAGTCTCGACACTCGGCCGTGTTCTGAACAAGGAAGCCGAGGCCGAGAAGGTCATCGCGGACGTCAACGGTCAGATCGATGCGGTCGCGAAGAAGTACCCCGGCCTGCAGGGCAAGACCTTCCTGACATGCTTCCTCGCGGGCGCGACGCAGTTGATGGTGCTCGCCGATCCCAAGGACGGCAGTAGCGAGATGTTCATCAAGCTCGGCATGTCGGTGCCACCGAAGTTGGCAGAGGAATCGAGCAAAGGCGGACGGCTGGCGCTGTCACCTGAACGTTTCGGCGATCTGACCTCCGACCTGCTCGTCGCGACCGGTCAGGAGGAGCCGTACAAGAAGCTTCCCGCGTACGCGACGCTGCCGTCGGTCGAGAAGGGCAGCATCATCTTCCTCGACATCGTCGATATCAGCGGTCTGAACCAGCCGACGCCGCTGTCGTTGCCGTACCTGCTGAAGAAACTCGAGCCTGCGCTCGCGAATGCCGCCAAGTAATACTTCAGTAGCGCGGCGTGAGGGCTCCCCTCACATCGGCCGGCGGAGTCGAGGTCACCCCTGACTCCGTCGGCCTTTGTTGTCAGTTCGTCACAGTCGTCAGTTCGTCAGCGCGACGACCACGACGCCTGCAGACCCGCAAGTGCATCCGCGCTCAGGCCCGATGCCGACATCGGCTCGTGGCGGTGGTCCTCCCCCGCCTCGGTTGCCTCTTCGACCTCGGGCGGGTTCGCGATCGCGTCGTCGACCGCCGCCGCCAGCTCGGTGATCGTGAGGTGCTCGAACACGAGCTGCGGCGTCAGCGGCAGACCCGCTTCGATCGCACGCGCGGACCACTGAATCGAGATCACGCTGTCGCCCCCGAGCGCGAAGAACCCGTCCTCGCCGTCGACGTCCTCGATCTCGAGCAGCTCCTCGAGGATCGCGATGAGCTGGCGTTCGGTGTCGGAGGTCGATGCCACGCCCGACTCACCAACCGGACGAACAACTTTGTCCGCGCGCGGCGCGGGCGTCCGATTCGGATCCCAGCCGGCCGGGACGACGTCCAAGCCGCTCAACGTCGCATCGGGTGTCGCAGCGAACGCGTCGAGCACACCTACCAATGTGTCGGCAATGACGTCCGCAGTTGCGACGTCGTAGATGTCGGAGTTGACGACAACCCGCACCGTCACCTCACCGCTGTCCTCCACGACGAAGTCGAGATGGAAGTCCATAAACGCGACGACGTAGTCCGGCGACTTCGAGACGATCGTCGTGCTGCCGTCTTCGGAGAAAGCCATCCGCTGACCGCGGTAGCGGAAGTGCATCATGACCTGGAACAGCGGGTTCCGAGACAGGGAGCGCGCAGGGTTGATCGTCTCGACGAGCCGCTCGAACGGCGTGTCCTGATGGCTGATCGCCCCGAGCGCTGCGTCACGGCCGCGCCGGAGCACGGTCCGCAGCGTCGGATCACCCGACAGATCGGTACGCAACACGACGACGTTGGCGAAGAGGCCGATCAGATCGTTGGTCGTGTCGCCGACCCGATTGGCAACGGCTGCACCGATAGTCGTGTCCTCGCCTGCGCCGAGCGCAGCCATCATCGTTGCCGCGGCCGACTGGAACGCCATGAACTCGGTCGCACCGATCTCGTCGGCGAGCGCCTTGAACGTGGTCCACGTAGCCGCTGGAACAGTGCGGCGAACCATGTCTCCGGTGCGCCCGAGCCGAGCGGGCCGTTCCCGGTCCCGAGCGACCGTGATCTCTGCCGGGACATCGGCAAGCGCCTTGTGCCAGTAGTCGATCTGCCCGCGACCGAACGGGCTCAATTCGCCGCCGCCGGGCGCGTGGTCGAACATCTCGCGCTGCCACATCGCGTAGTCGGCGTACTGAATGTCGAGTGTCGGCCACGCCGTCGGCGCCTCGTTGCGCAGCCTGGCCCGATAGGCGACCGTGAGGTCTTCGACGAAGATCTTGTTGGACCGATCGTCGGCGATGATGTGGTGCATCAGCACGGTCAGCACGTGCGTCTTCGCGTCCACTGCGAACAGACGCACCCGAACGAGCGGCTCGTTGGACAGGTCGAAGTCGTATTTGACGTCGCTGGCCAGCTCGTCGTCGACCGCCTCGACACTGTCGACCTCGACGATCGGCACGACGAACTCGTCGATCGGGTGCACGAACTGGTACGGATTGCCCTCGTGTTCGAGGAAGGTCGTGCGCAGCGACTCGTGGCGGGCGACGACGTCGCCGACCGCAGTGATCAGCGCGGCCCGGTCCAGTGGTCCGTCGAACCGCAGCCCGAACGGAACGTTCTCACCTTGGCCCGCGCCTTCCAGCTTGCGCTGGAACCAATAGGCACGCTGCGAGTAGGCGAGCGGAACATGTTCTCCCCGTTCGCGTTTGCCGACCGCCGGACGACCGGACGCCCGCACCTCGGCGCCGATGTCGGGGTCGGGGCCTTCGTCTTCGAGCTCGTCGAGATCGATGTCGTATTCCTCGCGGAACTGCTCGACGAGCACGCCGGCGAGACCGCTGACCGTCGGAGTGTCGAACGGAACGCGCACGTCGATCTCCAGACCGAATTCGGCGCGAATCATCGTGACCAGACGTGCCGCAAGCAGCGAGTGCCCGCCGAGTTCGAAGAACGAGTCATCCGCGCCGACCCGATCGCAATTGAAGATGGTGCCGTAGAGCGCACTGACCCGAATCTCGGTCGGCGTCATCGGTTCCCGGTATTCGCGGACAACGCTCAGCACGGGCGCCGGCAATGCACGCCGGTCCAGTTTGCCGTGTGCGGTGAGCGGGATCTCGTCGATCACGGCGATCGACGCGGGCACCATGTACTCCGGCAGTATCGCCCCGACGTAGCCCCTGACCTGATCGATGTCCAGCTCGAGTCCTGCCACCGGTACGGCATACGCAGCGAGGAACGTGCCGAGGGTCTTGTTCTCCGACACGACGACCACACAGTGTGCGACGCCTGGGTGCGCTGCGACCGCAGCCTCGACCTCACCGAGCTCGATGCGGTAGCCGCGGATCTTGACCTGCTCGTCCGCGCGGCCGACGAATTCGATGTCTCCGTTGGTATTTCGTCGAGCAAGATCGCCGGTTCGGTAGAGCCGTTTGCCCGGCAGGAACGGATCGGCGACGAAACGCTCGGCAGTCAGGCCCGGCCGCCCGAGGTAACCCCTCGCGAGTTGTTCACCACCGAGATAGATCTCGGCGACGACGCCGGTCGGCACCAACTGCAACGCGTCGTCGAGCAGGTAGAGGTAGACGTTGCGGTTCGGGATACCGATCGGCACGATGCCGGTTCCCTGCGGTCCATCGACCTCCATGTGCGTCGACGCGACGACGGCTTCGGTCGGTCCGTAATGGTTGCGGAGCTCAGCCTCGAAGATCGTTGCGAACCTGTCGGCGACCTCCCCGGGGAGCGCTTCGCCGCCGACGGGCACGTGGCGAAGTGTCTGCCATTCCTTGACCTTCGGCATCAGCAGGAACGTCGCGAGCATCGACGGCACCATGTGCACGACGGTGACACCGTGCCTGA
This sequence comes from Antrihabitans stalagmiti, assembly GCF_016482825.1. Taxonomy (GTDB): domain Bacteria; phylum Actinomycetota; class Actinomycetes; order Mycobacteriales; family Mycobacteriaceae; genus Antrihabitans; species Antrihabitans stalagmiti. Next base: position 651,919 of record NZ_JAEMNV010000002.1, read on the forward strand.
TGACGAGGTCGGCGACGTAGGGCAGATCGCGGAACGCGTTCGGCTTCGGAACCACAACGCGCGCACCGAGAGTCAGCGTCACGAAAATGTCCATCATCGACGCGTCGAAGCTGACCGACGTGGATTGCAGAACGCGGTCCGCGGGGGTCAGACCCCATTCCGCTGTGAAACCGGCAAGGTGCTCGGCAATCGCGTTGTGCGGCACCGGAACACCCTTCGGCTTGCCGGTCGAGCCTGAGGTGTAGATGACGTAGGCGATGTTCGAAGGGACCAACGCCCCGACCCGATCGGTATCGACGGGGTTCGCGTCCGACAATGCGGTCGCGGCGTCCTCCGCTGCGGCGAGTCCCGCCACATCGAGGACCAGCTTCGGTAGGGCGTCGTCGACGAGGTAGTCGACGCGATCATCCGGATAGGCAGGATCGATGGGGAGGTAGGCGCCGCCTGCTTTCAGTACGCCAAGGGCAGCGACAACGAACTCGACAGAGGTTGACAGCTGCAGCGCAACGACGTCTTCCGGGCCGACCCGCTGACCGATCAGCCAGTGCGCCAACCGATTGGCTCGCGCGTTCAACTCCGCGTAGCTGAGCTCGACGTCGTCGGACGCCAACGCGATCGGATCCGGTGTTGCAGCAACTCGAGCCTCGAACATCGCGGTCAACGTAGTTGCAGGCTCGTCGACCAGACCACCGTGCGAGCTGGCGACGATGTCCGCGCGTCCGGCTGCCCCGAGGATATCGATGTCTCCGATTCGCTTGTGCGGCGCTGCGATTGCTGCTTCGAGGAATCCGACGTAGTGCTCGAGTAGCTGCGCGACTAGCGTTTCGTCGAGGGCATCGACGAGGTAGGTCGCCTCGACGCGAGCCGAGCCGCCTGCCTGATCGAACACGACCATCAACCCGAGTGGCTCGGCGGCGACAGAACTGCCGAGCTCCAGCTGCGTCGACTCGATACCCGAGAGGGCAAAACCGTCTGCGTTACCGCGTGCACTGAAGCTCAGCTGAACAAGCTGCGCGATACCGTCCTGCCCACCGACCCGTGCTGGATTGACCTCGCGCACAACCCGATCGATACCGACGCTCTGGTGAGCGAATGCGGCACTGCACGCAGCCCTTGTCGAATCGACGACGGCATCGAACGTATCCGCGCGACCGAAGTCGGACCGCACGAGCAAGGCGTTGCCGAAATATCCGATGACCGCATCGGAACCACGGCCTCGCCGCGTCGTCACCGGGACCGAAACCACAAAATCCGTTGCGGCCGTATAGCGGTAGATCAGTGCGTCGAATGCGGCGAGCAGCACCATAAACGGCGTCGCCGAGTGTTGCTGCCCGTAGCCGGCGACCCGTGCCATCAACTCCGCTGGCAGTTGCGCGGTGATCTTGTCTGCGGTCTTCGACACCGCGGCCACACCTGATTGCGATCCAGGGAGGTCGAGCCGCTCCGGCAGCGGCGTCAGCACGTTGCGCCAGTAGTCGAGAGCAGCGGCATCGGCGGACTCGTCTGTGCCTGTATCGACTGCAACATCGAGGTATTGCGCGACGAGATCAGGCAACTCGGCACCGTTGTAGGCCGCATTCACCTCGGTGAAGAACACCGGCCACGACTCGTCGTCCCAGCCGATGTGGTGCACCACGATCGATAGGACGTGCTCGTCGGCGCCGACCCGCGTCAACGAGACCCGCAACGGCAGATCCTTCGACAGGTCGAACGGGCGCGCAAAGCTGCGCCGCACCAGAACTTCGAGGCGACGAGTCCGCTTGTCCTCGGCGAGGTCGGTGAGATCGTGCTGCTGCCAGGACAACTCGGCCTCGTCCGTCGACACCTGATACGGCTCGCCCGTCTCGTCGACCTGATAGGTCGTGCGCAGGACCTCGTGCCGGGCGACGACGGTGGCGAACGCGTCCCGAAGGCGCTGCGGATCCAATGGACCGGTCAGCCGGAAGGCAACGCATACGTTGAGTGTGGTGTCCTTCGGATCCAGCTTCTGCACGAACCACATGCGGTGCTGAGCCGACGACAGCGGGCTTGGGGTTCCTGCCGCACGCTTGGGCGCAGGTGCCGATTCGGCCGTCGCCAAGCCACTTTCGCGCAAGCGCTGCTGCATCAGTTGCTTGCGGCGTTCGAGAATATCGTCTGACATTGCTGGCTGTCCTTCTATCGGTTCAAAACTTCGTCAACTGGTAAAGAGCGCAGGTCATAGGGCGGCGGTCAGTGCGGCCACGGCGTCGTGCCACAGTTCGGCGATCCGCTCGACCTGCTCGGCGGTGAACACCGCGGCACTCCAGCGCAGCAGGGTGATCAGTTGCGGTCCGTCCGGTGTGGATTGCACGCCGGCGATCACGTCGAGTGGATAGCGCAGCGGGAAATCCGGCTCGGGGACGACCGGAAGATATTGCTGCAGTTCCAGATCGCCGATCGGTGCCCATGGCGCCCCGACCGACCCGGCCATGCCGAGGTCGAGCCTGCCGAGGTAGTCGAACATGATCTGGGGCTCTGGTGCGGCAACCAATTCGGGGACCTGATCGATGTAGCGGAGCAGTCCGTAGTCGACGCCGTTGTTCGGGACCGCGCCGACCCGCTCGGCAACAGTGGCCAGCACAGCACGCGCCGCACTCGGATCAGCCTGCGCTGCCAACACATTCACCGCGTCTGCGCCGTGTCCGAAACGCGCGGGGAAGACGCTTGTGAACCAACCGACGGTTTGACTCGTGTCGACGGCGTCGCCGAGCACCGCGTCCTCTCTGCCATGGCCTTCCATTGCCACATACGCGCCCGCCGCTGGATCTGCGCCGGTCTCGGAGCGCCAGGCAGCCAGGGTCACGGTGACTGCAGCGAGCAGAAACTCCCGTACGCCAATATCTTTGGTGAGCCCACCCAATATCGTCGCGGTTGCCTCGACCGAGGTCGATGCCGGGACGAAGCTGTACGACGACCAGGTATCGGTGCGCGGATCGACTCGTCGCGATCCGAGTGTCGGGTCCGGCGTGCCGGACTGACTCAGCCAGTAGTCGAGTTGCGCGGTGACCTCAGGGGTGCCCGCCCGCTGCCGGGTCAGGTCGGCCCACTGCCGGTAGCCGGTGAACTCGACGACCGGCTTCGGCGCGGTACCCGATTCCAACTGCTCCCAACTTCGTGCGAGATCGTTGAACACAACCTGCCAGGACACCGGATCCACCGCGAGGTGATGGATGCTCAGCAGCAGAACGTCGTCGGCATCGTCGCGGGCGAACCACACAGCGCGGACCATCGAACCGGACCGCGGATCGATCTCGTCCACCGTCGCACGTGCGTGCCGCTGCAGCGTCGGCCCGAACTCGCCCTCGGACTCGACTCTGCTCAGCACGTCCGCAGCCCGAACACTTCCCGGCTCGCGGCTGCTCAGGGTGTAACCGTCCGCTGTCTCCGCGAAACGGGAACGGAGCATGTCGTGCCCGTCCAACAGCACCTGCAGTACGGTTTCCAGACCTGTCCGATCGATGCCGGCAGGCAGGTTGACAAGCATGTTCAACGCGAGCCTGCGATAGCCGCCGAACTCGTGCATCCACGACACGATCGGCACCGGACCCACATCGCCGTAGCCGAACGACTCCGCCGAGTAGTCGTCGACCGAGCGGTTGTCGATTGCTTCGGCGAGATCGCGAATCGTCTGCGCCGCAAGGATCATTCGCGGACTGATCGCCAGATCGGCACGCCGCAGCGAGTTGACCAAGGCGATCGCTGCGATGCTGTCGAGACCGAGGTCGACGAGATCGTCGTCGATGCCTGGTTGGGCTCCACCCTGCAATTCTGCGAACACCGAGCACAACGTGCGCTCCGTGGCCGTCTGTGGCGCCGAATCCACGCCTGCAGCAACGCGATAGGCGTCCTGTGCGAGTTTTGTCAGAGCGCGCACGTCGAGTTTGCCGTTTGTCGTCACCGGTAATTGCGGCACGGTGAGAACCCGCGACGGAATCATGTATCCGGGCAGATGTTGCGACAGCGCAACGCGCAATCGAGCCTGCTCCAGATCCGAACCCACGGCAAAGCCAACGAGGGTCGGTCCGCTCGGTCGCGCAAGCACGACAACCGCTGCGGCATCGACACCCGACAACCGCAGCAGCGCCGTCTCGATGTCGCCGATCTCGATGCGGTAGCCCCTGATCTTGACCTGATCGTCGGCACGGCCGAGATAGCCGATATCCCCGGACGGCAAGCGCCGCACCAGGTCTCCGGTCCGATACATCCGCTCCCCCGCGCGGAAGGGATCGGCAACGAAGCGGTCGGCAGTCACCGCGGGCTTACCGACGTAGCCGCGCGCGACCTGAGCACCGGACAGATACAGTTCGCCGACCACGCCGTCGGGAACGACCCGCAGACCCGAGTCGAAGATGTAGGACGTCATCCCGGCGACCGGACTCCCGATCGTCGGATCGACGGACGTATCGGTCACCGAGGCGACGACGGCCTCGACGGTTGTCTCGGTCGGTCCGTAGCAGTTGTGGACCGCAGTATCGGGCAACGCGCACAACCGTTTCCACAACGGTGCGCTGATCGCCTCGCCGCCGAGTGCCAGTACGGCCAGCGGTGCGCGTTCGCCTGTCAATCCTGCGGCCGCAAGTTGGGTGAACATCGACGGCGTCGTGTCGATCATGTCGATGTGATGGCGCGCGATACCCGCGACAAGGCTGTCGGCGTCGCGCATGTCGTCGGCATCGAACAGGTGAATCGAGTGACCGTCGAGAAGGCCGATCATCGGCTGCCAGGAGGCGTCGAAGCTCAACGACCACGCGTGGGCAATCCGCAACGGCCTGTTCAGTCGGGCGAAGGCGGGTCGGTAGACGCGATCGCGGTGGTCTGCGAAATAGGCTGCTATCGCCGCGTGGGTGCCCATCACACCCTTCGGTTCACCGGTCGAGCCCGAGGTGAAGATCAGATACGCGCACTGATCCGCCCGAATCTCCACAGCCGAATCATGTCGCGCGCCATCGCTTTCGAGCGCCGATGCGACGTCGTCGGCTGTCAGCACGACCTTCGGCTTCGCCCGTCCGAGAATCGATTCGATACGAGCGTCCGGCAGGGTGATATCGATCGGAACGTAGGCAGCACCGGCGAAGAGGACACCGAGTATTGCGACGATCGACTGGGTGGAGCGCGGCATCGACAGTGCCACAACGTCTTCCGGTTCCACTCCGCGAGCGAGCAGCTCGCTCGCAACACTTGTTGCGGCGTGGTGCAATTCGCGATAGGTGTAGCGCTCGTGCTCGCTCGTCAACGCCACCGCGTCGGGCGTCGCGGCTACCTGCCGAGCGAACAGGCCGGCGACCGACACACCCGCAACATCCGCGGCTGGAAGCAACGGCTGTTCGGGGCGTTCCGACGGCAGCAACACGTCGAGGTCGGCAAGGCCACCGTCACCGATGTCAGGCAGTTGGCGAAGCACCGAGAGCAGCCGAGTGCCGATGTCGGGCAACGAAAGCTGCGGCAGCATTTCTTCGACTGCCTCCACGACGACGGTCAGCTCGCCGTCGAGCAGGAAGCACACAACCGCAAGCGGGTAGTGGGTCAAACTTTCGGAATGGATCGGCCGGAACTGGGTTCCACTGCCGGTTGTGATCGGCCGCAGCACATCCGACACCGGCGCGTTCTCGTAGACGAAGAGAGTGTCGAACAGCGCGCCCTTGCCTGCCGCTCGCTGAATCGTCGACAGGCTCAGGTAGCCGTTGTCGCGCATGGCAGCAGATTCACGCTGCAGTCGTGCGCACTGGGAGACGACGCTGGACTTGTTGTCTTCCAACAGGACCCGGACGGGGATCGTGTTGATGAACAACCCGATCATCGTCTCGACGCCCGCGAGTTCCTGCGGTCGTCCCGACACCGTCGTGCCGAACACCAAGTCGAGACGGTCGGTGAGCCTGCTCAGTACAACCGACCAGGCGAACTGGACGACGGTGTTCATGGTCAAGCCGTTGGCGCGAGCCCAACTCTGTAGCCGGTCGGTGTCCGTAGCCTCGAGGACCTGCTTGAAGAGTTGCGGGACAACGGTATTGATGGTCGAACCGGTCCGGTCGGCGACGATCAGCGGACCACTGACCGCACCGAGATAGTCGGCCCACTTCGCCGATGCGGCGTCGGCGTCACGGGAAGCCAGCCACCCGATGTAGTCGCGATACGGGCGCGGATCGGGCAGTGCCGCAGCCGAACCGTTTGCCTCGTACAACGCGAACAGCTCACGGAAAAAGACGCCGAGCGACCAGCCGTCCATAAGGATGTGGTGTGCGGTGACCACCATTCGACGTGAGCCGTCCGGCAGTGTCACCAGCACGACGCGGAGCGCGGGACCGGATGCGAGATCGAAACCCGTGCGCGCTTCGGATTCGGCGAGGGCGTCGAATTCCGCTGCGCTGGCACTACGTTCGAACCACGGCAGGTCGACTCGGGTCGGGACTATCTGCACGGGCTTCGGCAGATCGCGGTCCCAGAATGCGGCGCGCAGATTCGCGTGCCGGTCCAGGATGACCTCGACGCAGCGCCGCAGCAACGCCGCATCTACCGGTCCGCCGACTTCGATCACGAACTGCATCGTGTACAGGTCGTCGTCGCCTGCCAGACGCGCGAGCGAGAACAGCCCCTCCTGGAGCGGACTCAGTGCGAGAACGTCTTCGATCTCCGGTGCGCTCACGAGTGAACACCGCCATCGGACATCAGCGCTACGACATCGTCGAGCGAGGCACCACCCATGATCGCCGTGACAGGCAACTCGCGATTCAACTCCACCTTGATCCGCTTTCGCAGATCGAGTGCCTGCAACGAATCCAGTCCGAGCGCAACGAGCGGTGTCGAACCGTCGACCGAGTCGGAACCGTCCGCGCCCATCACCCGGTCGAGTTCGCGGCGAACGCGCTCGGCAAACGAGGCCACCGCCGCTTCGGGCGTGACCGCAGGTGAGGTTGACGCGGCTGCGATCGGCGCACGAGGCTCAGGGGCGGGCACCGCCTCGGTGACCGCCGGTACCTCGACGACCGCCTGCTCGACAGCGGTGAGACCCGGTGCGAACACGGGATCCAACCCGATCGCATCGGCGATCGAACGCAGCCGCGACCATTCCGCAGAGACGACGATGCTGTTGGTGTCGGTGTGGTCGAAGCCTGCTGCGATCGCCGCGGCCGGGTGCATCGCAACAAGCCCTGAACCCTTGACCCGAGCGTGCACCGACTCGTCGGCCTGCGCAGGAAGGACCCACAGTCCCCATTGCACCGACGTGCAGTCGCGTCCCTGCGCCCGCAGCCGGTAGGCGATCGAATCGAGGATGCGGTTGGTACCCGCGTACAACGTCTGACCCCAGCCACCGAGCGTCGCCGCGAACGAGGAGCAGAGCAACAGTCTGCAATCGTCGGTGAGCGGTACGGCGTTCACGACATTGTCGAGCCCGATGATCTTCGACGCCGCGGATGCTACGGCCGAGTGCGCGTCGACATCGGAGGACACCGAGTACACGTAGTTGACGGCAGCATGTACGAGAACGCTCACAGGATTGTCGGCGAACCCTGCCGCGAGGTCCGCGACCGCCGACTCGTCGGAGATGTCGCATGCCACAACGACGACCTCGGTCGACCCGAGCGCCCGGATCTCCCGAAGTCGCTGTGCCGTCGCCGCAGTCTCACCGCTGCGGCTGACCAGGGTGATCCGCCCGGCGCCGTCGCGAACGAACTGCTCGCAGAATTCGAGCCCGACGTGACCGGTGCCGCCGAGAACGAGCACGTTGCGCAGGTCTCGTGGTTCGGCGGCAGGTGCCGCGTCGGTCGCTACGAGACGCTTCGCGTGCAACTTGCCCTCGCGCAGAGCGAGTTCCGGTTCGTTCGCGGTATGAACGGCGTCGAGTATGCGATCGGCAAGCGTGACATCGTCGACCGTCGAAAGGTCCGCGGGCAGGTCGAGGTGACGCAACGTCTTGCCGATGTGTTCCATTGCGATGCAACGGAATCCGGCAGCGACGGCGCTGTGTACCGACCCCGGCACCTCGGCGTCGACAACGGCCTCACCACCGCTGGTCACGACCCACCACTCGTCGACATCATCGCCGAGTACCGCTGCCCAGTCACGACTTCCGATGAAGTCTGCGAACTCGGAAACTGCTGAGGCGTAGTCTGATTCGGCAGTCGGCGGCACGAGGATCACCACGGTGTCGCCGGCCTCGCCGTCGAGGTTGACGGTCGCATCATGCCGCGAAGCGCGCTGTGCAATGGCCGCGGCCAGCGCCGAGCTTCGGCCGTCGGGGTCGATCAACCGGATCGTGCGTGGCGCAACCAATTTGCGGCGCGCCAGCCGCGGCCACTCCTCCACGAGGCGAGCCGGCGGTGTCATTGCCGCCGTGGCCGAGACCGACACCACACGCGCGGGCGGGGCATAGGGCGCCCACAGGTGTCGCGAGTTCATCTGGGTGTGCGGGAAGTCTCGCAGCGGCGGAACAGCCGCGCTCGCAGTGGAATCGTCTCGGAGGCTGTCCCACGAGTAGTCGAGATCGGCGACTGCGACCGTTGCGACGTTGCGGGTGAATTCGCGCAGGTCGGTCTCGGTGCGACGCGATGTGCCGATCACCTGATAGTCGCGGTCGGGTGCCGAGCTCAACGTCTCCTGCACAGCGAGCATCAGGGTCGGATGTTCGGCAATCTCGATGTACGTGTCGATACCGCGGTCGGCCGCGCCTGCGACCGCGAGGTCGAACCGCACGCGATTTCGCAGATTCCAGAACCAGTAGTCGGCGACGGGGAACTCACTCGTGATCGCGCCTCCCAGTGTGGCTCCGAGGCAATCGATCTCGGGAACCGCGAACTCCTTGTTGTCCAAATCCTCTGCTACCGAGGTGAATTGGTCCCGGAACTGGTTCACCATCGACGTGTGTGCCGGGTACTGAACCCGAATCTCCTTGGCGAACCGTCCGCGCGCGTTGACCAGTTCGACGATCTGCAACACGGTGTCCCTGTCGCCGGAGATGCACAACAGATGGGCAGAGTTCACGACCGACAGCTCGGTCCACCCGGTCTGTCTGGCGATCAGCGCTTCGCACTCGTCACGATCGATGCCGAGTACCGCCATCGAGTAGCCGGAAAGGGACAGCGCGGCAACCGCATTCGCCCGAATGGTGACCACCCGAATCGCATCGGCAAGCGTGGACGCCCCCGACACGTACACAGCGGCGATCTCCCCCTGGCTGTGCCCGACCGTCGCCGCCGGTTCGATACCTGCGGCGCGCCACATCGCAGCAAGACCGACCATCTGCATCAGCAGAGCAGGCTGGACGATCTCGACAGCGTCGGGACGCTCGCCGTCCTTCGTCGAATCGTGCAGCAGGTAGGCCAGCGGCGAGATTCCGAACAACCGCGCGAAATGCTCTTCCGCTTCGTCGACAGCCTTCCGGAACACCGGCGACTGGCTGTAGAACATTCGCCCCATACCTGGGTACTGGCTGCCCTGACCCGGAAAGACGTAGGCCCGCTTCCGCTTCGTCGCAGGACCGATCGAGGTGACAACTTTCGGATTCGGGCTGTCCTCCACGATCGACGTCAGCGCTGCGTCGAGCTCGCTCCGGTCACGAACCATCGCCAGCGCGCGGAACCGCCGCGCGGTCCGTGTCCGAAACAGCGTCGCGGCAACCTGCGCGGGCGTCACATCCGGACGCTGCGCGAGATAGTCGAGTAGCGCGACGGCCTCCCGCTGCAACGCCTCCCGCGTGTCCGCAGAGAGCAGCACCGGTGTTGTGCCGTCGGGCAGCAGGTACCTAGACAAGGTTCGACTCCTCGAGAACTGGCATCGCGATAATGCCGTGAGCGTTGGTTCCTGCCACGCCGAACGACGACACCGCGCCGTATCGGACGCCGTCGCGCGGCTCCCACGGTTCGAGCTTGGCGGCCAAACGCAGGGTGGTTGCGTCCCAATTCGTCGCCGTCGTCGGGTCGTCCGCGTACAGACTCGGCGCGATCTGACCGTTAACGCCGCAGAGCAGCAACTTGATGAGGCCGAGCATGCCCGCCGCTGCTTGCGCGTGGCCGACGTTGGTTTTGACCGAGCCGAGCCGCGGTCCGCGTGTCGACAGTTCCGGGTCGCCATAGGTCTTGCACAGCGCATCGAGCTCGAGCGGATCGCCGACGGGGGTTCCGGTCCCGTGCCCTTCGATGACATCGACAAGCTCCGCCGATATCCCTGCCGCGGCAATCGTGTTGCGCACCAACCGCTCCTGCGCGGGAGCGCTGGGAACGACGATCGGCGCACCCTTGCCGTTGTGATTGATTCGGGTGGCGAGCACGCGTCCATACACCCGGTGACCGAGGCTGCGGGCACGCGATTCACGTTCCACCACAACAACTCCCGCACCTTCACCCCAGACCGTTCCGGTCGCGCTCTCGGAGTAGGCGCGGATCCGACCGTCGGTGGCCAGCGCGTTGTTCTTGGCGAATTCGTAGAACGCTGCGGGCGAACCCATGACGCAGACTGCGCCCGCGAGTGCCCATTCGCATTCGTCACCACGGATCGCAGCGGCAGCCTGATGCAAAGCCGTCAGCGACGAAGCGCACGCCGTATCGACGGTGACCGACGGCCCGGTGAGGCCGAGGCAGTGCGAGATCCGACCTGCAACCGCGCCCAACGCGGTGCCGACGACGCGATAGCCACTGAGGTCGTTCACTTCGGCTGCCCGAGGTCCGTACTCGGAGATCGACGCTCCCATAAAGACGCCGACCTCGTCGCCGTCGAGCGTGGCAGGGTTGATGCCGGCATGTTCGAGTGCTCGCCAGGCAACGCGCAGAATCACCCGCTGCTGCGGATCCATCGCGATCGCTTCCCGGGGTGTGATCCCGAAGAACGCCGGATCGAACTCGGTCGCACCGTCGAGGAAGCCACCGGCGTCACGGACCGCACCCCAGCCTTCGACCTGATCGAGGGCAAGGAGTTCGTCGAGTGGCCATTCCCGATCACGCGGGAAGCGGCCGATCAGATCTCGTCCGTCGGCCAACGCCGACCAGTACGCGGGCAGGCTGTCGATGCCTCCCGGCGCTTCGACGCCCATTCCGGCGATGACGATGTGGTCGACCTCGCCGGACGCTGTTTCGGTCGACGAATCGGGTGAAGTGGGTGTCATTGTGAGCCTCTCGGGTCGACCCGAACTAGCGTGCGGACGCAACTTCGGATTCGAGCAGTTCGCCGATGCCGTCGACGTTGTCGTTCAAGTAGAAGTGCCCGCCGTCGAAGAGGGTGACCTCGATGTCCTGTTCGCTGTGCTTGGCCCAGCCGTGCAGTTCGCGAGCGGTGACGTAGTCGTCCTCGGATCCGCCCATTACGTGAATTCGACTGCGCACCTTGACCTCCGGCGAGCATTCGTAGGCGTCGAAGGCCTGATAGTCGGCTTTGAGCGCAGGCAGTGCAAGCTTCATCACGTCGCGACTGGCAAGTACGGCGGCACCGGTCCCGTTGAGTGCTGCGAGGTGATTCAGCAGGTCTTCGTCACGCGTTGGATGGGAGGGCATGTCGACCACCCGCGACGGCGATACCGCTCCCGAGGCACCGAGCAGACCGACCTCGATGCCTGCGGCTTCTGCCTGTCGCACGAATTCGAAGCCCACCATTGCGCCCATGCTGTGCCCGAACACGGTGATGGGAACGTCACGGTTGTATTCGGAGGTCACGAATTCCGCGAGCGCACCGGCAGCAAGTTCGCCGATGCTCGTCGCCATCGGCTCCTTCCCGCGGTCCTGGCGGCCCGGGTACTGGAAGATGATGACGTCGAAGTTCGCGCTGAGTGCCTTCGAGAAAGTCCGATAGGCCGACGCCCCTGTTCCCGCGTGCGGGAAGATCAGCAGCGGCAACGCCGAGGTCGAGCTCGGCTTGTGGAACTTGCGAATCCAACCAACGGTTTTCGGCATATCACTGCTCCTGCGGTAGCGGAGTTGACTCCTGAGGTAGCCACCGCGGCGAGAACAGCGGGCTGGAACAGGTGGAACCGACCGCACGCAACGACTAGCTAGTCCAACTCATCGAATGTTGGTTAGCATAACCTATGCCACGCGTGGGAACATGCGTAGGCTTACCTAACCCTGCTGTCGCAGAACAGCGGACACACACAGATTGGCAAGGACGACTATGACTCACTGGAAGAGAGCGGCAACCTTCACAGCCGCGGCGATCATCGCCACCTTCGGACTGCTCGCAGGCCCGACGGCAATCGGCTCGGCAGCACCGAGCGAACTCCCCATTCAGCAGGTCGCGGCACCGACGACCGGCCAGCTGCGCGCCAATCTCGCAACCGCCGTCGACATCAGCTTGCCGCGCTCGGTTCGTGGTGCAGCGCTGGAAGCCGGCGAAGCCGGACTCGGCCAGGTCGACACCGTCGCGGGTCTGCTCGCCGCCGCGCCCCCGAGCTTCCGCTGGGACATCACCGGTCCGGTCAACGTGAACGGCGACACCGCAACCGCGACACTGTTCACCGCCACCGACGGCTACGACCCGTGGACCACACAGCTCACCTGGCGCGAGATCGACGGTCAGTGGAAGCTCTCGCGTGAAGGCCAGTGTGCACTCGGCCAGTTCCTCGCCCTGCCCTGCTGATAGCCAACTAGAACGACGGAGCTGAGAAGTCGCGGAGCGAATGCGACATCGGTACCGCCGACCGGCACCAATGCGACATCCGCTCCACCCGTTGCGGCCAACCACTCGTAGGCAACGCAAAAGGCCCGCCCCCACATGGGGACGGGCCTCTTACGTTGTCGTTGCTCTTACTTCGCGCGCTCGAGCACCTCGACCAAACGCCAGCGCTTGGTCGCAGAGGTCGGGCGGGTCTCCATCAGCTGGACGCGATCGCCGACACCAGCGGTGCTGTTCTCGTCGTGCGCCTTCACCTTGGTGGTGCGACGGATGATCTTGCCGTACAGGGGATGCTTCACGCGGTCTTCGAGCTCGACCACGATCGTCTTCTGCATCTTGTCCGAGACCACGTAGCCGGTCCGGACCTTCCGACGGTTACGTACTTCTTCCGTGCTCACTGCTTTGTCCTCACTCATGCGGCATCTCCATCACTCACGGGTCCGGCGGCCAGGCCGAGCTCGCGCTCACGCATGACCGTGTAGACACGGGCGATCTCGTGACGAACGGTGCGCAGCCGACGGTTGTTGTCGAGCTGTCCGGTCGCCATCTGGAAGCGCAGGTTGAACAGCTCTTCCTTCGACTCACGCAGTTTCGCGATCAGCTCTTCTTCGGTGAGCTCACGGAGCTCTGCGGCTGGGGTACCAGTAGCCATCAGAACTGCTCCTCTCTCGACACGATCCTGCACTTGCACGGGAGCTTGTGCATCGCGCGGCGCAGGGCCTCGCGAGCGGTCTCCTCGTTGGGGTACGTCATCTCGAACATGACGCGGCCCGGCTTGACGTTGGCGATCCACCACTCCGGCGAACCCTTACCGGAACCCATGCGGGTCTCGGCAGGCTTCTTGGTAAGCGGGCGATCCGGGTAGATGTTGATCCAGATCTTGCCGCCGCGCTTGATGTGGCGGGTCATGGCAATACGAGCTGCCTCGATCTGCCGGTTGGTGATGTAGGCAGGCTCGAGAGCCTGAATGCCCCAGTCACCGAACGTCACCGCGGTACCGCCCTTGGCTGCACCGTTACGGCTCGGGTGGTGCTGCTTGCGATGCTTGACCTTACGTGGCATCAACATGCGTCAGACCTCCTGAACTTCTGTCGGAGCCGTTGCGCCTTCCGCAGCGCGGCCGGCTTCGGTGCTCGTCGCGGTGGTGCCCGAGGCACCGGAGCGACGCGGACGGGTCGGGCGCTCACGACGCGGACGGTCACCCGCGGGTGCTGCAGCTGCAGCGATCTCGCGCTTGCCGCCGACGATGTCGCCCTTGTAGATCCAGACCTTCACGCCGATACGACCGAAGGTGGTCTTCGCCTCGTACAGGCCGTAGTCGATGTCCGCGCGCAACGTGTGCAGCGGGACGCGACCTTCGCGGTAGAACTCCGAGCGCGACATTTCCGCACCGCCGAGACGGCCGGAGCACTGCACCCGGATGCCCTTGACGTTGGGCTGACGCATTGCCGACTGGATCGCCTTGCGCATCGCGCGGCGGAACGCCACACGGTTCGAAAGCTGCTCCGCGACACCTTGCGCAACGAGCTGCGCTTCGGCCTCGGCGTTCTTCACCTCGAGGATGTTGAGCTGCACCTGCTTGCCGGTGAGCTTCTCGAGGGACGAACGGATCTTGTCTGCTTCGGCGCCACGGCGACCGATGACGATGCCCGGACGTGCGGTGTGGATGTCCACCCGAACACGATCGCGAGTGCGCTCGATCTCGACCTTCGCGATGCCGGCCCGCTCCATGCCAGTGGCAAGAAGCTTGCGGATCGCGACGTCTTCCTTCACGTATTCGGCGTACTGCTTGTCTGCGTACCAGCGCGACTTCCAGTCGGTAGTGATACCGAGTCGGAAACCGTGCGGGTTGATTTTCTGGCCCACTACTGAGCCCCTCCCTCGGAAGTTGCTGCTGCGGTCGAACGACGGCGACGAGCACGACCAGCGGCACCCTGCGAAGGCACGCTCTCGACCTCGATCGTGATGTGGCTGGTGCGCTTGCGGATCCGGAACGCACGGCCCTGGGCCCGAGGCTGGAAACGCTTGAGCGTCGTGCCTTCGTCGACGTATGCGGTCGCGATGACCAACGTCGACGGGTCGAGGCCGAGGTTGTTCTCGGCGTTTGCTGCCGCGCTTGCGACAACCTTCGCAACGGGCTCGCTTGCGGCCTGAGGCGCGAACTTCAGGATTGCAAGTGCGTCCTCGACCGAGCGGCCACGGACCAGGTCCACGACACGACGTGCCTTCATCGGGGTGACCCGAACGTGCTTGGCGGTTGCGCGTGCGGTCGGGTTCTGAACAGTATCGCTCATCGCCTCTTCGCCTTCCGGTCGTCCTTGATGTGACCCTTGAACGTGCGGGTCGGTGCAAACTCTCCGAGCTTGTGTCCGACCATCGAATCCGATACGAACACCGGAACGTGCTTGCGGCCGTCGTGCACCGCGAACGTGTGTCCGATGAAATCCGGAATGATCGTCGAGCGACGAGACCAGGTCTTGATGACCTGCTTGGTCCCCTTGTCGTTCTGTACGTCCACCTTCGCAAGGAGGTGATCGTCGACGAACGGGCCCTTCTTAAGGCTGCGTGGCATCCTTCACTCCCTCCTTGTTATCGCTTGTTCTTGCCAGTGCGGCGGCGGCGGACGATGAGCTTGTCGCTCGGGCGGTTCGGCTTGCGGGTACGGCCTTCCGGCTGTCCCCACGGGCTGACCGGGTGGCGTCCACCCGAAGTCTTGCCCTCGCCACCACCGTGCGGGTGGTCGACCGGGTTCATGACGACACCACGGACGGTCGGGCGCTTGCCCTTCCAGCGCATACGGCCGGCCTTGCCCCAGTTGATGTTGCTCTGCTCGGCGTTGCCGACCTCGCCGACGGTTGCGCGGCAGCGCACGTCGACGCGACGGATTTCACCGGACGGCATACGCAGCGTGGCGTAGGGGCCTTCCTTGCCGAGCAGCTGCACGCCGGCGCCAGCCGAACGTGCCATCTTGGCGCCGCCACCCGGACGAAGCTCGACGGCGTGAACCGTCGTACCCGTCGGGATGTTGCGGAGCGGCAGGTTGTTACCCGGCTTGATGTCGGCCGTGGGGCCGGTCTCGATCGGGGATCCCTGCGCGATGCCCTTCGGCGCGATGATGTAGCGCTTCTCACCGTCTGCGAAGTGCAGCAACGCGATGTTCGCGGTGCGGTTGGGGTCGTATTCGATGTGCGCGACCTTGGCAGGCACGCCGTCCTTGTCGTTACGACGGAAGTCGATCAGACGGTAGGCGCGCTTGTGACCGCCACCCTTGTGACGGGTGGTGATGCGACCGTGTGCGTTACGTCCACCGCGACCGTGCAACGGACGGATGAGCGACTTCTCGGGAGTCGACCGAGTGATCTCGGCGAAGTCCGAGACACTCGCGCCACGACGGCCCGGGGTAGTCGGCTTGTACTTGCGGATAGCCATGAGTTCTCTTCTCTTTCTGGAGTCCGGCGCTTACGCGACCGGGCCCCCGAAGATCTCGATGGGCTTGCTGTCGGCCGACAGGGTCACGAGCGCGCGCTTTGTGCTCTTACGCGTGCCGTAGCCGAACCGGGTCCGCTTGCGCTTGCCCTGACGATTGGCGGTGTTGACGCTGGTCACGGTCACGTCGAAGATCTTCTCTACGGCGATCTTGATCTGCGTCTTGTTCGAGTCCGGATGCACCAGGAACGTGTAGGTGCCTTCTTCGATCAGCGAGTACGACTTCTCGGAGATGACCGGCGCGAGCAAAATGTCGCGAGGATCGGCGATCGTGCTCATTTGCTCTCCTCCTGTGCAGCTTCGGCAGGGCCGTGCACGAACGTGTTGAGCGCCTCGACGCTGAACACCACATCGTCGCTGTTGAGCACGTCGTAGGTGTTGAGCTGATCGGGAGCGATCGCATGCACACCATCGAGGTTGCGCACGCTCTTCCAGGCCGCGACATCTTCGCGACCGACGACCAACAGCACCTTCTTGCGATCCGAAATCTCGGCGAGGAAGGAGCGTGCCGTCTTGGTGCTCGGCGCTTGGCCTGCAACCAACTCGGTGATGACGTGGATGCGCTCGCCGCGGGCCCGGTCCGACAATGCGCCACGAAGTGCGGCACGAATCATCTTCTTGGGTGTCCGCTGGCTGTAGTCACGCGGCTGCGGGCCGTGTACGACGCCACCACCTGCGAACTGCGGGGCGCGGGTCGAGCCCTGACGGGCGCGGCCGGTTCCCTTCTGGCGGTATGGCTTACGCCCACCACCGCGGACCTCGGCGCGAGTCTTCGTCGAATGCGTTCCCTGGCGTGCTGCCGCGAGCTGCGCGACGACAACCTGGTGCATCAGAGCGATGTTCGCTGTGACGTCGAAGATCTCGGCGGGGAGGTCGACGGTTCCGTTGGTCTTGCCACCGGGAGCCTTGACGTCCACCTTGAGCTTCGAGGAAGTCTTGGAAGTGTTCACTGCGCTCGTCATGCTCGAGCACCACCCTTCACTGCACTCTTGACGATCACCAGTCCACCCTTACGGCCCGGGATCGCGCCCTTGATAAGCAGCAGGCCGTTCTCGGCATCGACCTTGTGGACCGAGAGGTTCTGCGTCGTGATGCGGTCGTTGCCCATCCGGCCGGACATGCGCATTCCCTTGAATACGCGGCCCGGGGTGGCGCAGCCACCGATGGAACCGGGGCGACGGTGCACAGCCTGCGCGCCGTGGCTGGCGCCCTGGCCGGCGAAGCCGTGCCGCTTCATCGTTCCGGCGAAGCCTTTGCCCTTGCTCGTGCCCGTGACGTCCACGAACGCACCGTCTTCGAAGATCTCGGCGGTGAGTTCCTGGCCGACCTCGTACGAGGCGGTATCGGCGATTCGCAGCTCGACCACGTGGCGGCGCGGCGTGACGCCTGCCTTGGCGAACTGGCCGGAGTTCGGCTTGTTCACCTTGCGTGGGTCGATGGCACCGAAGGCAACCTGCACGGCGCTGTAGCCGTCGAGTTCTTCGGTACGGATCTGGGTTACGACATTGGGTCCGGCCTTGATGACGGTTACCGGGACGACCCGGTTGTTCTCGTCGAAGACCTGAGTCATGCCGAGCTTGGTGCCCAGGATGCCCTTCGCGGGCCTGTTCTTGTTGTCAGTCATGTTGTTCAGTCCCCGGCTCACTGAATGTTCACGTCGACACTGGCCGGAAGGTCGATGCGCATAAGCGCGTCGACAGTCTTCGGCGTCGGGTCGAGTATGTCGATCAACCGCTTGTGTGTGCGCATCTCGAAGTGCTCGCGCGAATCCTTGTACTTGTGCGGCGAGCGGATGACGCAGTACACGTTCTTTTCGGTCGGCAACGGCACCGGGCCGACGACGCGGGCCCCTGTACGGGTCACCGTCTCGACGATCTTTCGCGCTGACGCGTCGATCGCCTCGTGGTCGTAGGCCTTGAGCCTGATGCGGATCTTTTGTCCCGCCACGCTAACCCGTCCTTTTCTTGACGCTGTCTGAAACAAAACCGATCTTGTAGGTCCGCCGATTTCGGCTGAACCCACCTCGTCTGTTGCAGTTCGACCCGAACTCACGACACAGAACAGACGCATGGTTATCGAGGGGACTCGATCCGCTGCCGCTGTTCATCTGTCATTGTTCACCGGTCCACGCGGTCGGGCGTGTCGCCCTAACGCACATTCTCCGACCCAGACAATTTCTTGATCTGCGGCCACACGAATGCGTCCCGGATGCGCTCGCGTACGAGCGCGGGTTTTACTGCTGGTGTTCTTGCAAGTCTTACTTCGCCACCGGGCCTGATCTTGCGATCGACTCCATCGGCGTTCTTCCCACCCGATCCAGGCCGCACAACAGCGCGTCCCGTTCAAGGCAACCTGAACAGTATGCCTCACGCGGGTGGTGAGTTCAAATCTGGTCCGCAGCGCTCCGCGCACCACCTATCTTACTTTGGAGTAAGATAGGAGAATGGGTAATGAGAGCGCGACATATCGCGGCTGGAAGAAGCTTCCCGACAACAGGATCGGGCACGCGCTGTTTTCGCTCGGCATGGTCGCGCGGGTCCCGTACTTCGGCACCATCCTGCCGAACGTGACCGTGCTCGAACCCGGCCACTGCGAGGTCAGCGCACCGAAGTGGATCGGCATCCACAACCACCTCGGCACCTTCCACGCCATTGCGGCGTGCAACCTCGCCGAGGTCGCGATGGGAATGCTGAGCGAGGCGACGGTGCCCGACACCCATCGCTGGATTCCCAAGTCGATGAACGTGCAGTACCTGCGCAAGGCGAACAGCGGTCTGCGTGCGGTGGCGAAACTCGACACCGTGCCCGACTTCGCTGCGATCACCGAGGGCACCGACCTCGTCATCCCCGTGGCGATCTACGACAACAACGGCACCGAGGTCGTGCACGCAGATATCACCACCTGGATCACCCCCAAGTAACCAGTCAGCTCGCGCACGGCGGCGTGTGGGTCCTCCCGTAGTCGGGATCCAACGCCGCCAGCACGAGGTGCAATGCGCGCGGATCGATGAGCATCGAGCCGTGGGCGACACGATTCGTCGGGCAACCGTCCTGGACCCACACGTTCCGCACGTTGTCCGCCGCGGCGAGGAATGCGGTCTCCGGCGGGGTCGCTACCTCGTCGTCGCGCGTCGCTATCGCGGTGTAGCGGACTCCGGCGATCGTCTGCCCGCCGGCGTCGAGGTCTGCCAACAGAGTCGAACCGACCTGCATTTGCGTACCCGCGGCACCGAAGACCTGGCCCGCGATCTGGTCCTCGCGCATGCCGAGCGACGCGAGATCCGGGTACAGACCGCGTAGGCCGGCGAACGTGGTGCCGTTGTTCGCCGACGACACCAGCACGAGCGACCGCACCGCACCCGCTCCCCCATTTTTCAGATACTGCCGAGCGACCGTCCCACCCGACGAGTGACCGACGATGTCGACCTGAGTGGACCCGGTCCGAGCCCGAACCTCGTCGACGAAGGATCGCAGTTCGTCCCCGCTTCGGCGAATATCCGCGGTCCCCCAGACGATCTTCGACGGGTCGTACCAGGCAG
Source organism: Antrihabitans stalagmiti (assembly GCF_016482825.1). GTDB lineage: Bacteria > Actinomycetota > Actinomycetes > Mycobacteriales > Mycobacteriaceae > Antrihabitans > Antrihabitans stalagmiti. The sequence goes on from NZ_JAEMNV010000002.1 coordinate 671,555, forward strand.
GCACGCCGCCGATGTTCCGAGCGAAGACGCAGTACCCCTCGGCTCGAAGCAACACCGCAAGCACCGGAAACGCGCGGTAGATGTCGGAACCCGATCCGTGAACGAGAACGACCGGACGCGGATGCGACGCCGACGGCGTGCAGGTCCAGTCGTTCGCGCCTGCCAAGCCGGGCTCGGCTACTGCCACCCTTCCGGGCAGCAGGAGCGCGACCGTTGCGGTCACCAACGCAACGGTTCGCCAGGCGCGCCTCATCGGATACCGAGCGGTCCGGCGAGCACCGGCCACGAGTCCTTGAAATCGTCCTGCCAGTACCCCCACGTGTGCGTTCCGGTCGGGCGGAAGTTGTAGTGCGCTGCGATGCCGAGTTGGTCGAGACGAGTCTTGAGATTGCGCGAGCAATAGTCGGTCGCAACCTCGATGACGCCACCGACGGTGAGCTGATTCGCAAAACCCGCGGGTCCAGGTATCGAGTACGGACCGCCGTAGACGTCGTACTCGCCGGGAAGACCTGTGCCAGTGGAGATGTAGAGCGCCATCCCCCGCAGATTCGCGGCGTGCACGAAAGGGTCGTTGGCGGCCCACATCGGGTCCCCCGGCGGACCCCACATGTTCTGGGTGTTCGCACCGCCCCAGAATTCGACGACGATGCGGACCAAACTCTGCCCGATCGGATCGGAAGTCTGGACGCAGCCGCTGTAGGACGCGGCGCTTGCGTAGAGCCCTGGAGCGGCCGCCGCGAGCGCGAACGCGGACGCCCCCGACATCGACAGACCGGCGATCGCATTCTTGCCGTTGGTGTCGAAGTGCTCGTCGATGAGCGGCGGTAGTTCCGCAGTCAGGAACGTCTTCCACTTGTTTCGGCCGAGCAGCGGATCGTCGTTGCGCCAGTCCGTGTAGTAGCTGAAGGGTCCACCGATGGGTGAAACGACGTTGACGTTCTTGTCCCGCAGGAACTGCAGCGCGTCGCTCTTGCGTCCCCACTGGGTGCCGTCGACCCCACCGCTGACCCCGGTCAGCAGATACAGCGTCGGGCGCGGCACGCTGTCGTCGGCAGCCCGCTGCACGGTGACCGAGAAGGTCCGGCTCATGGCGGCGGAGTAGACGGACAATGTGATGTCTCGATCACTGTCGCTGCGGACGTCGACGATGCGGGATCGCTCCCCCGGGTCAGCAGAGCTGATCGGAATGCAGATTCCGTTGGTGAGCGCGACGACCAACAGCGCAGGGGCCGCGCAGGCCCGAATCAGACTCGCAATTCGCATAATTCGACGTTATGAGGCGCGCGTACCAAAAACACGACCGATCTTCTTGGGACAGCATTGTCGTTGCCCCCGGTTCTGGCGGCTCCCCGACGGTCACGCTCGCGGGTGCCTCGAGTTGAATGGGGGCATGGGAACAGGGTCGCGAAGAGTCGACGTATGTGTGGTCGGCCTCGGCCCGACCGGTCGGGCACTGGCACATCGAAGCGCGCAGGCGGGGTTGCGGGTCGCGGCTGTCGATCCACGGCCCGACCGAATCTGGACCCCGACCTACTCCGCCTGGCTCGACGAACTGCCGTCCTGGCTGCCGCCGTCGGTCGTCGCGTCGCGGATCGAAGCGCCGACGGTGTGGACCACCACCGAACGCAGGATCGAGCGTCCGTACGTGGTCCTGTCCAAGCCGAGACTCTTCGATGCCTTGCCGCTCGACGACGTCCATATCGAGGCCCAGCGGGCGACAGCGCTGACCGCACGTCGGGTGACGCTCGCGGACGGAACCGACATCGAGGCCGACATCGTCGTCGACACCAGAGGCTTACCGAAGACCGACCGCCGACCCGCAGCAAGTGCGCACGGCATCTTCGTCGAGGCACACCGCGTCGAGCACTACGTCGGCGCAGGAGAAGGTTTGCTGCTGGACTGGCGACCCGAGAACGGCGCGACCAACGACGAACCCCCGTCGTTCCTCTACTCGGTTCCCATCGGCGACGGCACTGTGATCTTCGAGGAGACGACACTCGGCGTTCCGGGTGGGCTGACGCAGCACGAACTTCGTCGACGGGTCGTGACTCGTCTTGCCGCTCATGGCATTTCGCTGACCGGCGACGAGCCGCACGAGTCGTGCCACTACCCGCTCGACCAGCCGCCGCCACGGCGCTTTCGTGACAAGGAGGCGGCCGTCGCCTTCGGGTCGCGTGGCGGCATGATGCACCCCTGTACCGGCTACAGCGTCGCCGATTCCCTTGCCCTGACGGATACGTTCGTCGATGCGCTGCTGTCGGGCACAGATCCGGTAGCCGCGTTGTGGCCTGCGAAGGCGCGGTTCGTCTATTGGATGCGCGAGCGTGGTCTTGCCGGGATGGGCAGACTCACCACCGAACAGGCGACCGCGATGTTCGACTCGTTCTTCCGTGCCTCGCCGCGTCAGCAACGAGCGCTGCTCACCGAGCACGCGGACCCGGTCGGGCTCGCGACCGTGCTCGTCGGAACGGTCGCGCATACCTGGCCGTTTCGGTGGCGATTCGATCTGGTCGGCTGGTCGAACCGAAACCGATGGGGTAAATACACTGCTCAGCAGCAGGTTTACGCACCGAAGCACTAGCCGGAAAAGATGTCGAGAAATTTCTGCACGATGTTGTCGATCTACCGCGTTGCCCGTTCGACCTAGGGATGAAGGGTCCGAAAAGCGGATCCGGTACGACGATCCGAGGGAGACAACGATGAAGTACATGCTGATCATGCGAGGAACAGATGCAGCCTTCGCAGAGATGGAAAAGGTCGACTTCGACTCGATGCTCGAAACCATGGGCACGTTCAACGACGAGTTGATTCGTGCAGGCGTCCTCGTCGCCATGGAGGGTCTCGCCGATCCTGCCGAGACGGTGGTCGTCGATTACTCGTCCGAAACACCTGTTGTCAGCGACGGCCCGTACGGAGAAACCAAGGAACTGTTCGGCGGCTACTTCATTCTCGACGTCACATCGAAGGAGGAAGCGGTCGAGTGGGCGAAGCGGATGCCGGTCCTGGCCCGAGGTTTCAAGACCGAGATCCGCCGGGTGCCGACGATCGACGAATTCCCACAGGACAACGAATACGTCCAGCGGGAGCGTGCGTGGCGTGAAGCCACCGGGCAACTCTGACGTCTCGATCGTCAATCGATGACCGACCACACCGGTCGTGACGCGGTCGGCGCGGTCTGGCGCATCGACTCGGCACGGATAGTCGGTGCGCTCGCGCGCTACACCGGCGATTTCGCGCTCGCAGAAGATGTTGCCCAGGAGGCGCTTGCCGAGGCGCTCGTGACGTGGCCGCGCGAGGGCACACCCCGCAATCCGGCGGGGTGGCTACTCGCGGTCGGTCGCCGCCGTGCAATCGACACCTACAGGCGTCGATCCGCGCTGGACGAAAAGTACGCGGCCCTCGCCCACAACCTGGGCGAGGGCGGTGTCGTAGCAGGCAGTCTGCCCGCCGACCCCGCAAGGGAGGTCGAAGACGTGCTGTGGGATCCGGATCAAATCGACGACGACGTACTCGCGCTGATGTTCATCTCCTGTCACCCGATGCTGGCACGGGAAGCGCGGGTCGCTCTGACGCTGCGCGTGGTCGGCGGTCTGACAAGTGACGAAATAGCCAGAGCATTCCTCGTCCCGACCGCCACCGTTCAGGCTCGAATCACCCGCGCCAAGAAACTGCTCGGGTCGGCGCGGGTGCCGTTCGAGTTGCCGTCCGCCGCCGAGCGGGCCGAACGGCTCGGCACAGTGCTCAGTGTGATCTATCTGATTTTCACCGAGGGATCGTCGGCCAGTTCTGGCCGCGATGTGCTTCGCCTCGACCTGGCGAGCGAGGCGCAGCGTCTAGCGCGGGTGCTGGCCAGACTGGTACCGAACGAGCCGGAGGCACTCGGGTTGCTTGCGTTGCTCGAACTGACCGCGGCGCGTTTTCCGGCGCGGACCGGGCCCGACGGCGAGCCGGTGCTACTCGACAGACAGGACAGAAGCCGCTGGAATCACGCAGCCATCGCGCGGGGACGCGCCGCACTTGCCAGCGTGGAGCGGGTCGGACGCGGCCTCGGCGCATATGGCCTGCAGGCGACGATTGCCGAATGCCATGCCAGTGCCGAGTCGGTCGAGGCAACGGACTGGGACCGGATCGTCGGTGTCTACGACGCGCTCGGCAGGCTCGCGCCGTCCGCGGTCGTCGACCTCAACCGCGCGGTCGCCGTGTCCATGGCGCGGGGACCTGCCGCGGCACTTCCGATAGTCGACCGACTCGTTGCGACGAACGCGTTGGCGAACTCGCACCTGCTACCGACGGTCCGTGGCGAGTTGCTGACCCGCCTCGGGCGCATCGAAGAGGCGCGTGCCGAGCTGCTCGTCGCAATCGACAGGTGCGGAAACGATCGTGAAAGGGCGGTGCTGCAAGGCAAGCTCGCCGACCTCGACGGAGACACGCCCTAGGGTTGGTCAGCCAGGTTGCGTTCCCAGTACCGCCACAGCACACCGGCGTAGTCGGCGAGCGGCGGCACCGAGATACCGCTACCGGCAAGGGCTGCAACGGTTCTCGTGGAATCGAAATGACAGGTGAACTCGGTGTGCTCGATCACCTCCGGCGGCACGCCGACCCCTGGCATCAGCACACTCTGCACGCCGGGGACCTTCATCGCGAGGGTCATCGCCTGCTTCGGCAGCAATTGCTTGAGCCGCGGTGCACCGGCCTGTTCGGCGAACAGGTTCATCACGTCGACCGAATTCTGGGCCTCGGGGTTCACCAGGTGGAACGCTTCGCGATCCAGTCCCGGAACGTGGGCGATGTGGTCCATCGCGCGGGCGATGTAGTCGACGGGGACGATGTTCGTTTCGCCGAGATCCGGCACCAGCAGTGGCACCCGACCGGGCAGCCGACCGGCCAAGCGCAGCATCTTGAAGAAGTAGTACGGACCGTCGATCTTGTCCATCTCGCCTGTCACCGAATTGCCGACGACGATTGCCGGGCGGTATACCCGCCACGGCCGTTCCGATTCGTCGCGGACGATCTTCTCCGACTCGAATTTCGTCCGGTGATACGGCGACGGTAGCTCTTGGCCTTCGTCGAACATGTCCTCGGTGAATATGCCGTCGTACAGACCCGCTGCCGCGACCGACGACGTGTGGTTCAGCGTGCCGACCTCGAGAGCGTTCGCGACCTGCACGGCATGCCGCGTACCACCGTTGTTGAGCAGTTCGTTCTGCTCGTCGGAGGCGGTCATGTCGTAGATTGCCGCCAGGTGGAACATGTGGTCGATCTCGCCACGATGTGCGTCGATCCACGCCGGATCGATGCCGAGAGCGGTTTTGCCGAGATCGCCTGCGACGGGTTTGATTCGGTCGCCCGCCCCCCACGCTTTCGCTCGGTTGGCCAGCTTTCCTTCCGACCCCGCACGGACGAGTACGTGGACGTCGCCGTCACGTTTCAGCAGCTCCGGAACAAGGAAGCGCCCGATGAAACCCGTAGCCCCCGTTACCAAATATGCCATCGTCGAAGCCTAACCAGCGGGCCGATTCGCCGGGTCGGATCGACGATCTCGCCTACTGGTTGCTCGCGTACTCCTTGCGCAACTGATGCTTGACGACCTTGCCGCTGGCGTTGCGTGGAAGCTCGTCGACAACGATCAAGTCCTTGGGGTGTTTGTACCTTGCGAGCCGTTCGTTCAGGAAGGGTTCCAGGTCGGCGAGTTCGACTCCGTCCGCTCCCGCTAGCGCGACGACCGCTACCGGAACTTCGCCCCATTTCTCGTCCGAACGACCGATGACCGCGGCTTCTCGAATCTTGTCGTGCGCGAACAACACGTTCTCGACCTCGGCGCAGTAGATGTTCTCCCCGCCCGAGATGATCATGTCCTTCTTGCGGTCGACGACGTAGACGAAACCCTCGTCGTCCTGGCGAACGAGATCCCCTGAATGGAACCAGCCGCCTGCGAACGCATCGGCGGTCGCTTCGGGTTTGTTCCAGTAGCCCTGCATGAGCGTCGGTCCGCGGTAGACGATTTCGCCGATCTCACCCGGTGCGACGTCGTTCATCTCGTCGTCGACGACCCGCGCCGCGATGGTCGGAATCACCCGACCGACGGAGCCGAGTTTGCGCAACGCATCCTTGCCTTCGAGAACACACGTGATCGGCGACATCTCCGTCTGACCGAAGACCGCAACATTGCGGGCGGCGGGGAACGTGTCCGACATGGCGCGCAGCACACTGTCGGACGCGGGTGCGGCACCCCAACTGATCGCCCGCAACGCGAGCTTGCGATTCGGCACGGAATCGTCGGCGCAGATGACCTGCCACTGCGCGGGCACGAGAAATACCGACGTCGCCTGCTCCTGCTCCCAGGCGTCCAACACTTCGGTCGCGTTGAAAGCGCCGAGCGGATGCACGACGGTCTTGCCGCCGAGCAGGATGGTCGGCGCGATGCTGCCGAGGCCGGCGATGTGGAACATCGGCGCGGCGCAGAAGGCGACGTCGTCGGAAACGGCTTCGAATGCCCGGATCGCGGTCAGCGCTTGGCTCTGCATGTTGACATGCGAGAGCACCGCGCCCTTGGGGCTGCCGGTTGTCCCCGAGGTGTACATGATGAGCGCAGGGGTGTCTTCGGGGATGTCGAGCGGTTCGTGACTCTCGCCCTGTTCGGCGACCAACGCCTCGTAGCCGAGTACGCCCTCTGCAGTGTCACCACCGACGACGATGCAGGTCGACAGGACCGGCGCCTGCGCGCGGACCGCAGCAACCAATGGTGCAAGCGGGGTGTCGGTGATGATCGTCTTCGCACCGCTGTCGGCGACGATATAGCCGATTTCGGGCGGCGTCAGCCGGAAGTTCACCGGTACCGCGATGGCGGCAAGGGCGTTGATCGCGAGCACCGATTCGATGTACTCGGGATGGTTGAGCATCAGAATCAGGACGCGGTCGCCCTTGGTGACACCCCGGCGCGACAGCGCATCTGCGAGAGCCTCCGAGCGGTCGTGCAACTGACGCCAGCTCGTGTCTTGACCCAGATAGCGGAAAGCTGTTGCATCCGGACGCATCTGGGCGTGCACCGCGACCTGGTTGTTCCAATGATTGCGGCGCGACCGCAGCGGCTCCGACAGTTCGGGTTTGGTCATTGTGGCTACGCCCCGAACTTTGCTGGACGCTTCTGCAACATCGCCATCGCGCCTTCTTGGAAGTCGGGCGAGGTAAGCAGTTCCGATTGCCCGACCTTCTCTCGCTCGAGGGCCGCGTCGAGCGCGGGGAGCGTCGCACTGTTGAGCGCCTGCTTGGCCAGCTCGAGCGCCCGCCGTGGTCCACTCGCGAGCTTGCGAGCCGCGGCGTCCACCGTTGCGTCGAGTTCGTCGGCCGGAAGCACTCCAGCGAACAAACCCGCCTCCTTCGCGGCGGCGGCGGGCAATCGTTGCCCGAGCAACGCCATCTCGGCGGCGAGTGCTCTGCCTGCGCTTGCCGCGATCATCGCCGCAGCGCCACCGTCCGGCATCAGCCCGATGTTGACGAACGCAAGGAGCAGGTAGGCGTCCTCGCTCGCGTAGACGAGGTCGGCGGCGACCGCGAGCGCGACACCGACGCCCGCTGCGGACCCCTTGACGCGCGCGATCACGGGTACCGGGGCGTCGATGATCGCTCGCACAACACGATTCGCTGCGTCCATGGTCATTTCCGGGGTGATACCCCGGCCGGCCTCGGCGACACTCGACGACAGGTCGGCGCCGGTACAGAAGGCACGATCGCCTTCGCCGGTGAGCACGACGACGCGGACCGACCTGTCGGTGGCAACACCGACGAACACGTCACCGAGCGCGACCATGGTGTCGTAGTCGAGTGCGTTCATCCGCTTCGGATTGGTGATGGTGACACGAAGTACGCCGTCGTCGTTGATCGCGGTGTATCGAGGCGCTTTTGTTGTTGTCGTCTCGGTCATGACGGTCAGCTCCTCGCTGTGACGGGTGCGGCGACCATTTCGTTCAGCCTGCCGGTGATGATGTCTTCAGCTTCATCGATCATCCGCGTCACCAGGTCGGCAACAGTCGGAATGTCGTGAATGAGACCCTGCGATTGCCCTGTGGTCCAGATGCCCGCGTCGAGGTCGCCCTCTTCGAAGACCTTGCGGCCGCGTTGACCGGAAACAAGATCGCGGATGTCGTCGAAAGAGCCGCCTGCCTTCTCGATCTCGACGACCTTGCGGCTGATCGCGTTGTCGGCGACGCGGGCGGTGTTGTTCAGCGTTCGGAAGATGAGTTTCGTGTCGAGTTCGCTGTTCGCGACGATCTGCTCCTTGACCTTCTGTGCCACACCGGATTCCTGCGTACACATAAAACGTGTACCCATGTTGACCCCGTCGGCGCCGAGCGCGAGTGCTGCGACCAAACCCTTGGCGTCGGCGATTCCACCCGATGCGATCATCGGAATCGTCAGGTGCCTCGCCGCGGCGGGGATCAGGATCAATCCGGGAATGTCGTTCTCACCGGGATGGCCCGCGCACTCGAAACCGTCGATGCTCACGCCGTCGACTCCGACCTGCTGCGCTTTCAGCGCGTGCTTCACGCTCGTGCATTTGTGCAGGACCTTGATGCCGTGGTCTTTGAGATGGGAGAGATGAGTCGCCGGATTTCCGCCTGCGATTTCGACGATCTTGATGCCGCTGTCGATGATGGCCTGACGATATTCCTCGTACGGCGGCGGCGTGATCGACGGCAGGATCGTGAGGTTCACGCCGAACGGCTTGTCGGTCAGCTCACGGGTGCGCGCGATCTCCTTGGTCAGGTCTTCGGGGGTCGGCTGCGTCAACGCGGTGATGAAACCGAGTGCGCCCGCATTGGCGACGGCAGCGACGAGTTCGGCGCGGCCGACCCACATCATTCCGCCCTGAACGATCGGGTGCTCGACACCGAACACCTCTGTGAACCGAGTACGCAACATTGCATCTCTTTCTGCTGTCGAAAGCGGGATCGAAAAGAACCGCTTCCGTTTTTTGCGAATCGTGGTTAACTTATGGACATCTTGGCAGGCTGTCAATACCGGGCCTACGGTAGGTGCCGCGGTGTGGCAAACTCGACGATTCGCAAGGGAGGCGGCAGATGACGACCGATCGTGCGACGACGACAACTCCGGTAAGGCGGCGCCCTCGCGACCGCAAGGCGCAGATCGTCAGAGTTGCAGCCAACGCGTTCGGCGAACGCGGGTATCACGCGGTCGGAGTGGACGAGATAGCCGCCGAGATCGGCATTTCGGGACCAGCTCTCTACCGGCATTTTCCGAACAAGTACGCACTCTTCGTCGCGACTGCGGATGCCATCGTCGACCGCCTGCTCGCCGTCACCGAGGCGCCGCAACACCTGCCCGACGCGCGCGATCGACTCGCGGCCACCGTGCACGAAATTGTTGCCGTGACGATCGACAACCGACGGTCCGGCGGTATCTACCGGTGGGAATCGCGCTACCTCGACGACCACGATCGTGAACGATTTCGCGTGCTGTGGGACGAGGTGAACCAGCGGGTGGCGCGTCCGCTGCACGAACTGCGGCCCCGGCTGCCCGAGAGCGACATCGCCATGCTTGCGGCCGCAACCCTCAGCGTCATCGCGAGCATCACCGTGCACCGCATCGCACTGAGCGCCGGCCGCACCGAAGCGCTGATCGACGGCCTGGCACGCTCGGTGCTCGAATGCGAACTCCCTACTGCACCAACCGAACTCGCGGCCTCGACCCGACACGATGGCGGTCTTGCAGTCGCAGCGAAACGCGAGTCGCTGATTGCGGCCGCCCTCGAGATCTTCGACAAACGCGGGTATCACGAGGCGACGATCGAGGAGATCGGCGTCGTTGCAGGCATCACCGCGTCGAGCGTGTACCGCTACTTCGCAGGCAAGGCCGAGATTCTCGCCGCGGTGTTCTACCGCGCAAGCGAACGTCTCGCCGTTGCGACCTCGGACGCCCTCGGCGAAGCAGCCGATCCAGCAGCGGCCATGGACAATCTGGTCACTCGTTACGTGCGCCTCGCCTTCGTCAATCCAGCGCTGATCTCCGTCTACTTCGCAGAATTCGGCAACCTGCCTGCCCGCGAACGCAGCGACCTTCGTGCCCTACAGAGCCAGCACATCGAAGAATGGGTGCACCTGCTGACGGCGCAGTTCCCCGGCCTCGGCACGGTTGCTGCCCGCTTCCGCGTGCACGCTGCACTCGGACTCGTGCTCGATGTCGGCAGGTTGATCCGCTTCGACAACTCCCCGCAGAGCCGTGCACGCGTCGCGACGTTGATGAAGACCGTGCTGCGAGCAGGCGCACCCGCAAGCGATGCACATCCCGACGACGCAGCAACACCAACGCTCTGACACCGACACCGACGAAAACGTAAGGAACACGATGACCTCAGCACCAGTCGCACCACCTCGGACGAGCCGGCCCGCGATCCTCGAATCGATCGACCCCGCGACGGGTGCCGTCATAGCCGAATGGCCGATCCACGACAGCGAAGGCGTCGCCGCTGCGGTGTCGCGCGCCCGTGTCGCCGCAAGCGTCTGGCGGGAACTCGACTTCGAAGGCCGGAAGCGGGCGTTGCTGCGTTGGGCGTCGTATCTGAGCAACCATGCCGACGAGCTGTGCGAACTGGTGCTCCGCGAAAACGGTAAGCCAGCCGAGGACGCCTATCTCGAGTTGGTGCTCGTCCTCGAACACATCGACTGGGCCGCGAAGAACGCCAAGAAAACGTTGTCGCCGAAGAAGGTCTCGCCGGGATTGTTCATGGCGAACTGCGAAGCGGTCATCGAGCAACGTCCGCTCGGCGTCGTCGGCGTCATCGGACCATGGAACTATCCCGTCTACACGCCGAACGGGTCGATCGCCTATGCGCTCGCGGCGGGTAACGCGATCGTGTTCAAGCCGAGCGAGTACACGGTCTCTATCGGCCACTTCTACGCGGACGCCTTTGCCGAAGCCAATCCCGAACTGCCACTTGGCATTCTGTCGGTAGTCAACGGCTACGGCGAGACCGGTGCGGCGCTGGTGACCTCCGGGGTCGACAAGATTGCCTTCACCGGATCGACCGCGACCGGCAAACGCATCATGGCCGCCGCCGCAGCGAACCTGACCCCTGTCCTACTCGAATGCGGCGGTAAGGACGCAGCGATCGTCGCCGACGACGCCGACCTGACGGCAGCAGCGGACGCCATCGCCTGGTCGGTTGCGTCGAACAGCGGCCAGACGTGTGCGGGCACCGAGCGGATCTATGTCGTCGAGAGTGTGTACGACGCCTTCGTCGAGAAGCTCGCGAAGAATCTTCGCAACATCAAGCCGGGATCCGACGCCAAGGCCGCGTACGGACCCATGACGATGCCGAGCCAGATCGAGGTCGTTCGACGCCACATCGCCGACGCACTCGACAAGGGTGGTCGCGCGATCGTCGGTGGACTCGATTCGATCAAGGGCTCCTACATCGAACCGGTCGTCCTCGTCGACGTGCCCGAGGACTCGCTCGCCGTTGCCGAGGAGACGTTCGGGCCGACCGTCACGGTCCGGTCGTGCAAGAGCATCGACGAAGCGATCGAACTCGCCAACGATTCTGCCTACGCGCTCGCCTCGACTGTCTACTCACGTAAGAACGGAATGGAGATCGCGCGCAAACTTCGGGTCGGCGCGACCTCGGTCAACTCGGTGTTGGCATTCGGAGCCATCTCGACGTTGCCGTTCGGTGGCGTCGGCGAATCGGGTATCGGCCGGATCCACGGCGAAGAGGGAATGCGCGAGTTCACTCGTTCACATTCGATCGCTCGTCAGCGATTCGCGATACCAGGAATGGAACTGCTGTCGTTCTCGCGGAAGGCATCGACGGTGTCGATGATCCGCAAGATCATCGGCTTCCGGCACGGCCGGCACACCTGAGCTCGTCGAGTGTCAGCCGAGGATCGCGTCGACACATCCCGCCGGATCGTCCGCGAACGGAACATGCCCTGATCCGCGCAGTACGACGTGGGAGGCCTTCGGCAACGCCGCCCTGGCACGCGCGGCTTGCGTTCGGTAGAAGAGCAGCGCGTCGCGAGTCCCCCACGCAACGGTCACCGCAACGTCGTCGAGTTCGTTGCCACGCTCGAAGTCGTAACCCGCAAACGACGCCGCTGCATCGTCGAATCCCGTTGCCAGCAGCAGACCTTCGAGGTCGCCCTGCTTCTGTTGTTCGGCGACGAGGTGCGGCTTGCCGTAGGTGAGCCGCAGCATGTTGCCGCCTGCGCGGGTGTGAACCACGCGAGAAAGCTGCAGCGGTGCGAGCTTGCCGAGCGCGCGCGTCTTCGAAAGGGCCTGTTGGCACCAGATCCGTTCGGCCTTGGTCCAGAACCCGATCGGCGACACGGCAGTCACCTTGCTGACAACCCCACGGCGACCCAGTTCCAGCGCGATGGCACCACCCATGGAGTTGCCTGCGACTTCCGGCTTCTCCAGACCGAGGTCGTCGATGAAGTTCGCGACTCGATCGACGTATCGATACACCCCGCCCGGACCGTCCACCGCGGACGACCCGAATCCGGGTAGATCGACGGCGATCACGTCGCGGCGTTCGGCGAGTGCGGGCGCGATGGGGTTCCACACCTCTTTGCGGCTGCCGAGGCCGTGCACGAGAACAAGCGGTGCACCGGTACCCCGGCGGTTGTATACGAGTCCGTTCGACTCCGGCACGTGAGCTCCTCTGCTGGATCGGCCGCCCAAGGCTATGCCGCCGAAGAGATTATTGGCAATCAGTCAACAGCGTTACCGAGCATGCCGTGTCTTGAACACCCACTTCGACAATCGCAGATGCCGTGCTTTGCGGTCCATCGTCAACAGGTGCAGCGGCGCGCGACGCTTCTGCCTGGCAATCGATTTGACCCGCGAGAACTCCCGCAACCCGTCGGCGCCGTGAATACGCCCGAAACCGGAATCGCCGACACCACCGAACGGAAGCGCTGCAACACCGGCGAAGCCGAGTACGGAGTTGATCGTGACCACACCGGCTCGCAGCCGTTCGGCGACCCACTGACCGGTCCGGGTATCACGGGTGAACACCGAGGCACCCAGCGCGTAGGACGTTGCGTTCGCCCGTGCGATCGCCTCCGACAGATCACGCACCCTGTTGATGACGAGCACCGGACCGAACGTTTCCTCGGTGACGGCAATGCTGTCTTCGGGAACGTCGACGAGCACTATCGGCTGGATGTAGGGCTCACGTATCGAGTCCAAGCCCCCGACCACCGCCGTTCCGCCTTTGTCGAGAGCGTCGCGGACGTGATTGCGAACCACCTCGACCTGCGCTTCGCGAGTCATCGGGCCGTACGCCGCGCCACGGTCCGCACCTGGCTTCAGTTTGCGGGCCTTCTTCTCGACCAATGCGACGAAATCGTCGAAAACCGTCTCGACGGCGTACACGCGCTCGACTCCCACGCAGGTCTGACCCGCGTTGCCCATGCCGCCGAATACGGCAGCCTCGGCGGCGTCGTCCAATTTGGCGTCGGCGCCGACGATCATGGCGTCCTTGCCACCGCCCTCGATGACGGCAGGGGTCAGCGACTCCGCACAGATTGCAAGGACCTTGCGCGCCGTGGCGGCCGATCCGGTGAAGGCGACCTTGTCGACGCGTGATCGGCACAGCGCTGCGCCGGTGTCGGCGTCGCCCGTAACCACTTGAAAGACAGGCTGGTTCGGCGCGAGCGTGCGCCACGTTTCGGCAAGCCAGGTTCCGGTTCCCGGAGTGAGCTCGCTCGGCTTGAACACCACCGCGTTTCCGGCCGCGAGCGCGTAGGCGATCGATCCCATCGGCGTGTAGACCGGGTAGTTCCACGGCCCGATCACACCGACAACGCCGAGAGGCTCGTAGCCGACCGAGCTGGCCTGATTGATCGCAACGAGACCGGAGCGAACCTTGTGGCGGTCGAGCACCTTGCCCGCGTTCTTTGCGGCCCAATCGAGGTGCTCGACGGCGAGCATCACCTCGAGCCAGGCGTCGTCGTGCGGCTTGCCGGTTTCCTGAACGACAACTTCGACGAGATCGGCTGCGCGCTTGGCGATCGCCTTCTTCCAGTCGAGCAACCAGCGCTTGCGTCCGGCCGAGCCGAGGCCCGCCCACCACCTCTGCGCCGACTTGGCTTCCCGAATCGTCCGGGTGACCTCGTCGGCGCCCATCATCGCGTAGTCGCCGAGCAGTTCGCTCGTGCGCGGGTCGTAGGACGTCAGAACGAGCGACCGATGCTCGACGCCGTTCGGCGTGGCTTTCGTCTGCTCGGTCTTCGTCTGCTCGGTCTCCGTAGGCGACGTCGCTGTCGCTGTCGGTGCTGTCTGGGGCGGGGAATTCTGCGCCGAATCCGTCATGGGCTCCCTCCCTGGCGATCACATCAAATATATGTGATGTGATGTAATGATTGCTCTGTTCAACACTAGTGGCGCTCTCGACTCTCGCCAAGGTTTCGCGCTACCTCCATCATGCCCGACCGACGCAAAACGTTTGTTCGCCAATCGAATTCAGCGAAGGAGAAACCGATGTCAGCCTCGGTACCGTCTTCGTCGCGAGGACTCGGAGCGTTACGACGGCGTCCGCAACTCTCCGACGACGTCGCGTCGCACGTTCGCGGCCTCATCATGTCCGGGACGATCCGACCCGGCGACTTCGTCAGACTCGACGAGACGGCGGCCGAACTCGGCGTCAGCGTCACTCCCGTACGCGAAGCACTGCTGACGCTGCGCGGCGAAGGACTCGTCGAACTGGTCCCGCACAGGGGATATGTCGTTGCACCGCTCGATCGCACCGACATCACCGATCTCTTCTGGCTGCAAAGCGAGATCGCGCAGAAACTGGCCGTGCGAGCGACCGGACGAACCGACCCCGAAACCATTGCCGAGTTGACGAAGATCAACAACCAACTGGCACGAGCAGTCTCCGACGGCGACGTCGAACGAATCGAGACGCTCGAGTTCACCTTCCACCGCAAGTTGAATCTGGTCGCGAATGCGTCCAAGTTGTCCTGGTTCCTGCTCAGCGCGACGAGATACACCCCGGCACGCTTCTACTCGGCAACGCCCGAATGGGGTGTCGAAGCGGTCGCGAGTCACACACGACTACTCGCGGCGATCACCGCGGGCGACGCGGTCGCGGTGGGCGCTGAAACCCGTTCGCATTTCGACGACGGCGCGCAACGATTGGTCGCACACCTGGAGACCACCGGAATGTGGGATTGACGCCGGGTAGCATCGAGCGACGAAGCCTCGCGACGTGAGCACACCGCGCACACGGGAGGCTCTCGCCATTCACCCGAGATCGGCCGACAGTGGAGAGTTGATGCCCTACTTGCAGGATGCTGCGGTCGTCGTCGACTCCGTATACAAGTCGTTCGGGAACGTCTCTGCCCTCAACGGCATCAGCTTCTCGGCCGCGCGCGGTCAGGTGCTGGGAATTCTCGGCCCCAACGGCGCGGGCAAGACGACGACGGTCAAAATTTTGTCGACTCTGATGCGGCCCGATTCCGGCAGTGCAACCGTCGCAGGATTCGACGTCACCTCCGATGCGCCTGCCGTGCGACGTTCGATCATGATGACCGGCCAATACGCCGCGCTCGACGAGAACCTGTCCGGGCGCGAGAATCTCGAACTCTTCGGCAGGCTCATGGGCCTACGCAAGAGCGCGGCGCGCAAACGCGCCGACGATCTGCTCGAAGAATTCGACCTCGTCGAAGCCGGCCGACGATCGGTACACGACTACTCGGGTGGCATGCGTCGCCGCGTCGATCTTGCGTGCGGACTCGTCGTTCGGCCCGAGGTCGTCTTCTTGGACGAGCCGACCACCGGGCTGGACCCGCGTAGTCGCCAGGGTGTGTGGGCATTGGTCACCGCACTGAAGGAGCAGGGCATCACTGTGCTGCTGACCACGCAGTATCTGGAAGAAGCCGATCAGCTCAGCGACAACATCATCGTCATCGACAAGGGCACCGTCATCGCCGAAGGCACCGCCGATCAGTTGAAGTCCCGCACAGGCGGGTCCTACTGCGAGGTCGTCCCGCTCGATCCCCTGCAGGTCGGCGCGGCAGCAGATGCACTCGGTGAACTCGTCCCCGCGACGGTTCGAGCCGAACTGAACGGGTCGGATCGCCTGTCGATCCCCGCTCCCGACGGCGCAAACACCCTGTCGGAAGCGCTGCGCAGACTCGATGCCGCGGGCATTTCACTCGCCGACATCGCTCTTCGCCGCCCCTCGCTCGACGACGTGTTCCTGTCGATCACCGGCCACGCGGGCACCCACTCGTGACGGCGTCCACACTCGCGTCGGCGTCCATCTGGAGCGACGACCTCACTCACCGTCCGAAACCTACCGGCCTGTCGCAATGGTGGACGCTCACCGCCCGCGTGCTGAAGATGATGCTCTTCAAGGGCGAGTTGTTGATCGCGGTCATCATTCCGCTGATCTTCACCCTCAGCTTCTATCTGCCGTTGAAGTTCGTCATGTCGCTCGGGGGTATCGACTACGCGCAGTACGTCATGCCGATCATCGTGCTGCAGTCGATGGGCTTCACCGCGATGTCGACCGCACAGCGGTCCGCTGCCGAGGCGATGACCGGTCTGACTGCTCGGATCCAAACGATGCCTGTCGCACCGCTCGCAATGATCGGCGCGCGCATCGTCAGTGGGTTCGTCAGATCGTCCGTCGCACTCGGTGCCTCGATCGGTTACGGCTATTGGATCGGCTTCCGGTTCAACGACGTGGCGCAGGGCGCGCTGTTCTGCGCGTTCGCGCTCGGAGTCAGCATCGTGCTTTCGCTCGGCGCGGATGCGCTCGGCACGTTGACGAAGAGCCCCGCCGCGGTGAGCCAGGCAATCACGTTGCCGTATCTCATCCTCGGCATGCTGTCGTCCGGCTTCACGCCGGTCGACAGGTTTCCGGACTGGATCGAGCCGTTCGTCCGCAACCAGCCGATCACACATTTCGCCTACGTTCTACGTGACCTTGCCGCAGGCGGAGTGACGGCCGAGGTGGCGTTGCCCGCACTACTGTGGCTCGGGGCCTTGGCGGCGATACTCGTACCGCTCGGCCTCTGGGCAGGGACGAGACGCGAATGACCGAGACCCGAACGACCGGAACGTCCACACCGATGTCAACAGCTACCTCCGCAACGCGGAAGGTGCGCTTCCCCGCTGTTCACCAGCGGCTTGCCGAGAACTCGTTCGCCGCATTGCTGCGGCACAGCCTCATCCACTGCAAGCGGTTGCTGTTCATGTGGCTGCGTGACAGCACGACGACGGTCCAGGCGATCCTGTACCCCGCCCTCACCTTGCTGATGTTCTGGGTGGTGCTCGGCGAGCAGATCACCAACGCAACACGCAACGGTGCGCCGAGCGTGTTCGGTACGACGGCGATGATCACGCTCATCGCGGCCATGACGGGGTCGCTGGTCAGCGCGATCGGGTTGCATGCCGAGGCGTCGTCGGGCCTGCTGGCGCGATTCGCGACCCTGCCGATTCACCGCGCGTCCGGGTTGATCGGCCGAATGCTCGCCGAAGCCATCCGCATGACCATCACGACGGTTGTCATTATCACCGTCGGCGTCGTGCTCGGCTTTCGTTTCCATCAGGGTCCGGTCGCTGCCCTTGCGCTGCTCACCATCCCCGTCATCTTCGGCATGGCCTTTGCGATGTTCGTCACCACTCTCGGCACCGTCAAGACCAAGGCACCGTTGGTGGACATCGTCTCGATCGTCGTGACGTTGCTGATGTTCTTCAACACCGGTTTCGTACCGGTTTTCGCCTATCCGGTGTGGTTGCAGGACACTGTGGCGAACCAGCCGATGTCCTGCGCGATCGACGCGATGAAGGGTTTGTCCTTCGGCGGACCCGTCGCGGAACCACTTCTGAAGACCATTATCTGGTCGGTCGGGATTATGGCGATTTTTGCCCTCCCCGCTATTCGCGGCTACAGTCGGGCCGCGAACGAAGGTCCATAACGTTTTGTAATAAAAGAACCGTTATCATAACGAATTCTTTACATTTCGTACCTTTGATACCATGAGCACCACTAGTAACAGCACCGCTAGTGGTAGAAATCCAGAGCTCGGGGGCGATGGCTCGCTGCCCCACGGCTCCAGGAGGCCCAAACAATGACCACGCTGTCCCGACTATTCTGCGTGGCCGCAGCGGCGGCAGTGTCGCTCTCGGCAACTGCAGTTATAACCCCGACAGCCGCGGCGGAACCCACCACTCCCGGATCCAGCACCAGCGAACCGGTACCCGGGTACGACCTGATGGGCACGCCGCCCGAAGGTAGCAACGACTGGGATTGCAAACCGACTGCTGCACACCCCCGGCCGATCGTGCTTGTGCACGGCACCGGTTCGAGCATGCAACAGGTGTTCCCGGTCCTCTCCCCTGCTTTGAAGGAGGAGGGGTACTGCGTCTTCGCCCTCAACTACGGCGGCATACCGACCTGGTACAACTCGAAGCAGATCATCTGGGGTGTCGCAGACATCAAGCGCTCGGCCTACGAACTGTCCACCTTCGTCGACGCGGTGCTCGCGCGCACGGGCGCAGGCCAGGTCGACCTGGTCGGACACTCGCAGGGTGGCGTAGTGGCGCGCCAGTATCTCAAGTTCGGCGGTGGTGCCGATACCAGCGATCCCGCCCGCAACAAGGTTGGCTCACTGGTAGCGCTCGGCCCGACCAACCACGGCACCACGTTCAACGGTCAGCAGCAGCTCTACAACGTGCTCGCGCAGACCGGCCTCAGCGCCGATGTCATCAATTGGGTCATCTTCGGTCTCGCGGGCAGGCAGCAGCTCGTCGGATCGCGTCTCATCAACGACCTCAACGCGACGAGCGAAACGATGCCCGGCATCAACTACACGATCATTGCCGCGAAGGACGACGACGTCGTCACCCCGCCGGAAAGCTCGTTCCTCGCTTCCGACGGAGGCAATGTCCGCAACATCTGGGCACAGGACGGTTGCCCAGGCCCGGTCGGCCACAGCGGTCTGATGTTGCTGCCCCGCCCGATCTACCTGATTCAGACAGCGCTCGACCCGGGATACGCGGACAAACACGCCGCACCCTGCCCGTAGCAAGACAGCAACAAACCGGCCCTCCGCTCACGTGAGCGGAGGGCCGGTTTTGCTTTCGGTGCCGGTTCAGATACCTAACGGGCCTGCGATCACAGGCCAGGAGGACTTGAAGTCGTCCTCCCAGTAACCCCAGGAATGCGTTCCCGAGTTACGGAAGTTGAACGTCGCGGGGATGCCGAGCTGGTTCAGCTTGTTCTGCATGTTGTGCGAGCAGTAGTTCGTCGCCGCTTCGATGATCCCACCAATGACGATCTGGTTCGCAAGGCCCTCGACGCCAGGCAGCGAGTGCGAATCGCCGAGTTGGTCGTGGATGCCAGGCAGCCCGTTGCCGTTCGAGATGTACAGCGCGGTCCCACGCAGCTTCTCCGCATGGATGTACGGATCGTTCTCCGCCCACATCGGATCGTCGTCGGCGCCGTACATGTTCTTCACCTTGCCGCCGCCCCAGGTTTCGACCGTCAACTTCACGAACTCCTGACCGATCGGGTCGGCGGTCTGCGCGCAGCCGCTATAGGACGCGACACTCTTGTACAGGCCCGGTGAGGATTGCGCGACGTTGAGGACCGACGTGCCAGACGAGGACAGTCCCGCGATCGCGTTGTTGCCGTCGGTACCCAAGCCCGCGTCGACAATGGGCGGCAACTCCTGGGTGAGGAACGTCTTCCACTTGTTGGTGCCGAGGACGGGGTCGGGGCTCTTCCAGTCGGTGTAGTAACTCCACGCGCCGCCACGAGGCGACACCGTGTTGACGTTTTTGTCGTCGAGAAACTCACCGACCGTCGTGCGCAGCTTCCAGGATGCCGCGTCGACGCCGCCGCCTGCACCGTTCAGCAGGTACAGCGTCGGGCGCGGAACGCTTGTGTCCGCGGGGCGCTGCACCTCGACCTCGAACGTCTCGTCCATCGAAGCGGAGTGCACATAGATCGACAGGTTGCGGTTGTCGTGCAAGACGACCTTCTCCACGTACGAGCCGTTCGCGGACGTGACGTTCGCAAGGAGTGCACCGTTCGCGATGATGGGATCGGCTGCGGCACTGGGGACCCCGACGAACGGAAGCACCACGAACGCTGCGCCGACCAGGGCGAGCTTCGCAGCCATCGACGATCGACGGGACGCTGAACGTCGCATCAGGAAATCCACCTCACGTTGGTACTTGTTCGAACCCAGGCATCGTAGCTGGACGGAATCCTCCTTCGGCTCATGCCGTCCGAAGACGATCGCGCACCGTGCTCAGCCTGTCGTCCCTGCCGCTCGCCGAAAAGGATCGCAGCAGATCACCGACGGTCCCGTGGAAGCCCGCGGCAATCCGCTCCAGCAGAACAGTGAATCGAGATACGACGCGCGCGACGGTCTCCGCATCGAACACGGCAGTCGGATAGATGAGCGCACCCTCCACGCCGGCGGGACGGCGATCCGCGGTGTAGTGGTCGCGGATGGCGAACTCCAGATCGTGTTTGGCCCGTACCGCTGCGATGGGATAGGACGCCAAGCCGACCACACCGTCGACCACGTGCACGTCGGCAACGATGGTGTGCAGAATCAGCGTGGCGCGGAACAGCGGTTCGGACGCTGATGCGCCGTGCTCCCGCAACGCGCGAAGCAAACGTGGGTTGGACGTGTCCGGATGGGCGAAAGCGCCGAACACTACCTCGCGGACCTCGCGCAGGTACTCCGCAAGGGAGTCCGCGTCCTCGAACCGGATTCGCATCAGGACGTCGTCGGAGAAATTGCCGACGAGACCGTCGAGCCGCTCGTCGCTGCGGCCGGCGAGCGAGGTGGCGACAGTGACATCGGCGCTTTCCCCGAAGGCACCGACGACCAGCGCGAACGCGGCCTGCAGAATCATGAACAGGCTCATTCCGCGCTGTTCGGCAAGGTCGAGAAGCTGCGCGTGCAGCAGGCCGTCCAGTGCGAACGGGATCGTCGCGCCTGCCGTGCACCGCACCGTCCCGACCGGTCGATCCGTGGGAAGATCCAGCCGAGCTGGGCGGTCCGCGAGTGTCGCGAGCCAGTACCGCAGTGCAGCGCCGGCAGGACTGTTCGCGTCCCGCTCGTCCCCGAGTTCGGCGCGTTTGTCCATGACGTAATCGCGGTAGCGAAGCGGCAGCGCTGGCCATGTCGGCGCAACACCGTTGCGGCGAGAGTCGTAGGCCACGAGCATGTCTCGAAGCAGCGGTCCGAACGAAAGTGCGTCTCCCGAGATGTGATGCAGCACGATGACGAGGACGGTGCGATGCGGCCCGATCTCGAACAGCCGAAGCCGCAGTGGAAGCTCGATCGACACATCGAACCCCCGATGGACGAACGACTCGATCGCACTGTCGAGCGCGACCGCCGACGTCCGCACTGTCTCCAGATCCACAACGACGTCGGACATCGGGTCGACAACCTGCGCAGGTCCGTAGTCCGTCGACGGGTACCGCGTACGCAACGGCTCGTGGCGCTCCAGCACGTCGAGTACGGCAGCTTCGAGGTGCTCGATGTCGATCTCTTCGACGATCTCGAATGCCGCCTTCATGTTCCAGTCGCCGTTCCGACTGCCGAGGACGTCGTGCCACATCCTTTCCTGCGCGGGCGCCAACGGAATGTGCTGTGCCAGATCGTCGTTGCCGATCAGGTTTGCTGCGGGATCCTGGTTCCACTGCGCATATGCGGTGTCGCTGAGGTCCAGTGGTCGCCAGGTCGGCTGCGGTCCTGCGGCACGCTCGGCATAGGCAACCGCCAGCTCTGCTGTGAGGCCGCGCATCGAAAGTTCGTCGGCGACGATGTGGTGTGCGACGAAACCGAGCACGTACTCCGACGGTTCGGCTGCCACACCGGCACCCGCATCGGAGGCCGGTTCGATTCGAAACAGCCTCGCACGCAACGGAACTTGAGACGCGATGTCGAAACCCGTGAGGGCGAGATCGAGAAAGCGCCGGAGGAGGTCCGGTGCAGCAACGCTTTCGACCTCGAGTTCGGGAAACGCTCGGGCCGCGGCAAGCACCACCGGATAGGGCCCGTCATAGCCGGTCGGGTAGTACGTCCGCAGCGATTCGTGTCGTTCGACGACAGCCTGCGCTGCCTCTGCCAACGCGGACACATCGAGTCGACCGCTCAGGCTTACGGCAAGCGGAATGTCGTCGATCGCCGACGCGGTGTCGAACTGGTTGGAGAACCAAGACCGCTGCTGCGCGATCGACAATGCCGAAGGACTCCGTGTTTCGTTGTCCGACAACAGATCTGCACCAGCGGATTGCGCCAGTGCCGCGGCTGCAAATCCGGCGACCGTCGGCGCATCGAACAACGTCGGGACCAGAATTCGAATGCCCATCCTCGCTCCGAGACGGGCAACCACCTTCACCGCGGTAAGTGAATCGCCACCGAGTGCGAAGAAGTTGTCGTCGGCTCCTACCCGCGCGACACCAAGCACGTCGGCGAACACCTCCGCGACGACCTGCTCGGTCGGCGTACTCGGCAATCGGTATTCGCAGACCGGCCTGACGGGGTCGGGCAGAGCGGCTCGATCGATCTTGCCGGCTGCGGTGAGCGGAAATTCGGCGAGCAGAACAAACGTGGTTGGAATCAGCTGACTCGGTAGCCGCTCGGTTAGGTAGCGACGCAACTCGTCGAGGTTCGGCGTCGCGTTCGACGCAGCGATCAGGTACGACGCCAAGTGCGCCGCAGTCGAATCATCTTGTCGCACAATAGTTGCCGACATTGCCACAGCCGGGAAAGTCGAGATCGCGGCATCGATCTCGCCTGTTTCGATTCGGAAGCCACGCAACTTCACCTGCGCGTCGTTGCGCGCGACGAAAGACAGAACGCCGTCGTCGTCGCGCCGCACGAGATCACCGGTTCGATACAGGCGGGCGCCAGGATCACCGTACGGATCGGCTACGAACCGGGAAGCCGTCAACGCCGACCTCATGTGGTACCCACGTGCCACACCACTACCGGCGAGGTACAACTCGCCGACCGCGCCGAACGGCACAGGCCGCAGCTTGGCGTCCAACACGTACTGCCGCACACCATGAATCGGCCCACCGACGGAGACCTCGGCACCCGCGACGAGCGGCGCGCTGATGTTGCACGCCACAGTTCCCTCCGTCGGTCCGTAGGCATTGAAGAACTGCCGAACTACGCCGGAGCCGACCGGGCGTGCCCAGGATCGAACCAACGCAGGCGGACATACGTCACCGCCGACAACGACCACTGCCAAATCATCCAACCCGGCCGGGTTCAGCGAAGCCAGCGCCGCGGGAGTGAGGAACGCGTGGGTCACGCGCTCCTCGCGCAGCAGTTCCGCCAGGTCCGGACCCCCGAGCACGTTTGGCCCCGCAACGACCATCGTGGCTCCCGCACCGAGCACAAGCAGCCATTCCAGAATCGAAGCATCGAAACTCGGCGACGCGAAATGCAGTACGCGCGAAGCAGCGGTCACGCCCGTCCTCGTCCGCAACTCGTCGGTCAGGTTCTGCAGACCCGAGTGCGTAACGACCACACCTTTCGGCGTGCCCGTCGAACCCGACGTGTAGATGACGTAGGCAGGATGCGCCACCTGCAAGGTTCTGATTCGATCCGAGTAGCTGACAGGATGTGACGGCTGCTCGGCGAGTTCACGTCGCGAGTGTTCGTCGTCCAGCACGAACCACTCCACGGTGTCGGGCAGCGACGGTCGAACGGCAGCGATCGTGATGCCGACGCTCGCGGCGGAATCGGCGACAAGGAAACCGATCCGCTGGGTTGGATAGGACGGATCGACCGGAACGTAGGCCGCTCCCGACTTGGCAACCGCCCACAGTGCGCTGATCGAGGCGACGGATCGTGGCAACGCGACAGCGACGGAGTCGCCAGGACCTGCTCCGCGTGCGATGAGGACGCGGGCAAGCCGTGACGACGTCACGTCGAGATCGGCGTAGGTCAACGACTCCGTGTCGCACACCACAGCAGTTGCCGCCGGATCGACTTCGACTGCGGCGGAGATCAATTGCGGCGCCATCGCGACTTTCTCGCGACGCCGACCCTGGCGGGCAACCCTCTCTTTGCGCACGATCGCTCACCCACGTTCCTCGCTGGACCTCCGCGGCCTGCGAGGATCGGACGGAGCGTAGCGGCCGAGTGTTAAATCTAGGTGGCCAGCCAATCGGGAAGACTTCCCGCAAACTCCACGACGTCGTAATTTCCACCCAAACTCACGTCGGCAGCGTGTGCATTGTCACCAATTGCCACTACGGCAACCAAATCCGGTAGCTCAGGTGCGGTGACCCCGCTCAACAGCTCGACGCTCGCGAAAAGGTGTGTCACCCAATCCTGTTCGAGTACATCGCCGAGATCGGAGCCGTCGGATTCGACCTCCGCGACGACCAAGGCAGCGCCGGTGGTCCCCGCGAGCACGAACTCGACGACAGCCGCTGGCGAATTCACCCCGCCGACATAAAGCAGACGTGAGTCGTAGTCGACGGCCAAGGTGGCACGGGCACGATCGACCACCGTAGCCAGCGAGTCGAACGACACGACCAGACCTGTGTCGGTTCCCGCCCCGACGACAATTGCCGGATCGTCTCCGCGCAGTGGCCTGAGGCGGTTCGCGTAGGTGATCGGTCGTGCGGACTGCTCGGCAATCTGCGTTGCCGTCTCGTCGTCGTCGAGAACCACCCACGTTGTCACACCGGCCGGGCCGGCTACACCGTCGAGCGACGCCCGGTACGCGGCCCTTGTTACTCCGATGGGCGTGCCGACTCCACTCGACGCGACCTCCGCGTGCGCAGGATCCACAGCGACGATTGCCGCGCCGGCTTTCAACACCGCCCAGCCTGCGATCACCGAGTCGACGCTCCGATCCAGTGCGACCAGCACACCCGACCCCGGACCGCTGCCGTGTTCGATCAGCACGCGCGCCAACTGCGACGACCGCTGATCCAGTTCCTGATACGACACCTCGTCTTCGCCGATGGCCAATGCCGGTGCGTCGGGACCGTCTTCGACAGCCGACACCAACTGCTGAGTCAGCGTGGTTCCCGACGACGATTCGGTCGGCGCCGCAGTTGCCGTGACGGCGCGATCGGCTGCCGCCAGCTGTTCCCGTTCGGCAGCGTCGAAGATGTCGATGTCACCGACGGTTGCATCCGGGTTGTTTCCGACGGTTTCGAAAATGCGGACCAGTCTGCGGCCGAAGCCGGCCGCTGTCGACTCGTCGAAGAGATCCTTCGCGTAGGTGAAGATCGCGTCGAGTTCGCCGGGGCTGCCGTCCTCGTTGTGCCTGCCCTCGATCGTCAGCTGCAGGTCGAACTTGGCTGCGAGGTCGCCGGTGTCCAGCGCGCTGACGCTCAGGCCCGGCAATTCGAGATGGACCGGTTCGAGGTTCTGGAAAGCCATCGCGACCTGGAACAGCGGGTGATACGACTGCGCGCGGGCCGCACCGAGTTCGTCGACGAGCTCCTCGAAGGGCAAGTCGGCGTTGGCAAACGCGGACAGGTCGGCGTCGCGAGCCTGATCGACGACCGCGCTGAAGCCCGCGGCAAGGTCGATCCGGGTCCGCAGCGTCAACGTATTGACGAACATGCCGACCAGATCGTCGAGCGCTTGCTCGCCTCGACCCGCGATCGGGGTGCCGATCGAGATGTCCGTCGTACCCGACATCCGCGCCAACATCACGGCAAGACCGGCGTGCACGACCATGAACAGCGATGCGTTGTGCGCGTGGGCAATTGCGACCAACTGTGCATGCACCTCGGCAGGCACGGTGAACGCGACCGACCCACCAGCCATCGTCGGCTGTACCGGACGCGGCCGATCGCTCGGCAACGCCAACTGATCGGGCGCTCCCGCGAGGGCCTGCTTCCAGTACGCCAGCTGCGCGGCCGCAATCGAGCCCTCCTGGTCGACCGTGCCGACCAGCTCTCGTTGCCAGAGTGTGTAATCCGCGTACTGCACTTCGAGCGGACTGCCTTCCGGCGCTCCTCCAGCCACACGCGCGGCGTAGGCAACCATCATGTCCCGTGCAAGCGGTGCCATCGAAGCACCGTCCGCCGAGATGTGATGGACAACCATCGCGAAGACATACTCGCCTGGCGCTACCCGGTAGAGCTTCGCCCGCAGCGGTGCACGTTCGGCAACGTCGAAGCCGCGCGAGACCAACTCGACGATGCTCGGATACACATCGGAGTCGTCGATGACGGACAGTTCCAGTCCGGCAATCACCTCCGCTGCCCCGAGGATGTCCTGATACGGCACAACATCTTCGACGGGATACCTCGTGCGCAACGACTCGTGTCGTTCGATCACGTCACCGATCGCGAGTATCAGCGCCTCGACGTTCAGGTCACCGGACAGCTTGATCGCCAGCGGGATGTTGTACGCCGCCGAATCCGGATCGATTCGGTTCAACACCCACATCCGTTGCTGCGCAAGCGACAACGGCACGTGGTCGGGCCGATCGACCCGCGCCGGGCCGCGCCGGACGCCACCACCCGATCCTCGGACGACCCGCGCCGCGAGCGCCCCCACCGACGGCGATTCGAACAACTCACGTACGCCGAGTTGCGCGTCGAGTGCTTCGTTCAGTCTGGCGACCGCCCGCGTCGCGACGAGCGAGTTACCGCCGAGGGAGAAGAAGTCGTCGTCGACCCCGACCCTCTCCGCGCCGAGCAGTGTCGCGAACACCTCGGCGACAGTCTGCTCGATCGGCGTTCCCGGCTCGCGGAACACCGTGTCGCTCACGAACTCCGGTGCAGGCAGCGCGTTGCGGTCGAGCTTGCCGTTCGGTGTCAGCGGCAAAGCCTCCAGTGCGACCAACACATCGGGAACCATGTATCCGGTCAGGAAGCCGCCGACGAAAGTACGAAGTTCGGCGGTATCGATCGCCGCGTGACGTCCCGCCTCGGGCACGACGTACCCGATGAGACGTTGGCCTGCATGCTCGTCCGTTCTGATCAACGCGACAGCTTGCGCGATCCCGTCGTAGCGCAGCAAGGCGGATTCGATTTCGCCGAGCTCGATCCGGAATCCGCGCAGCTGCACCTGCTGGTCACTGCGGCCCGCATACTCCAACTGCCCGTTGGCATTCCAGCGGGCGACGTCGCCGGTGCGGTACATCCTGGTTCCGGCAGGTCCGAACGGGTTCGCGACGAAGCGGCCGGCGGTCAGTCCTGTTCGTCCGAGATAACCACGGGACAACTGCTGCCCCGTCACGTACATCTCGCCGGGCACGCCGACGGGGACCTGCCGCAATCGTGAATCGAGAACGTAGACACCGAGTCCGGGCAGGCCGGTTCCGATGACACTCGACGACGTCTCCTGCGCCAGTTTGCGATCCAACTCGAGATAGGACACGTGGACCGTTGTCTCGGTGATGCCGTACATGTTCACCAGACGCGGAGCATCGTCCGCGTGCCGTTCGTACCAGCGCCGCAGCTGGCGTAGGTCGAGCGCTTCGCCTCCGAACACGATGTAACGCAGCGCAAGATCGTCGGACGGATTCGCACGATCCGCTTCGGCAAGCTGATAGAACGCCGACGGCGTCTGGTTGAGCACCGTCACCTGTTCCCGACGTAGCAGGTTCAGGAACTGATCGGGCGAGCGTGAGGTGAGGTAGTCGACGACAACGACCGATCCGCCGGTCGCGAGCGCCGCCCAGATCTCCCACACCGAGAAGTCGAACGCGAAGGAGTGGAACAGCGTCCATACATCGTTTTCGTCGAAACCGAAGGCGGGCTGTGCATTCGAGAACAACTCGACAACGTTGCGGTGCGCTACCGCAACACCCTTCGGCACACCCGTCGATCCCGACGTGTAAATGACATATGCCGTGTTGTCCGGTCGGAGCGGACGCAACCGCTCGTCGTCACTGATCACGGCCGACGAGAATTCCGACAACTCGAGCGAATCGATGGCAAGAGTTGGGACATCCGTCGACGGCACCTTCTCCTGCTCCGACGACGTCGTCAGGATGCATGCCGGTGCGGCATCGGACAGGACGAATTCCAACCGCTGCTTCGGGTACGTCACGTCGATCGGCAGATAGCCTGCGCCCGTTTCGATGACGGCAAGCAGCGCGACGATCAGCTCGGCAGACCGTTCGATTGCGACGGCGACCAGCGTCTCAGGACCGACGCCCTCGGCAATCAGCCTCCGCGCCAACCGGTTGGCTTGCGCGGACAGCTCTCCGTAGGTCGTCGACGTTCCGTCGAATCGAACTGCAACAGCGTCGGGACGAAGTCGAACCTGCTCGTCGATCAGTTCGACCAGAGTCGCTCCCATCGCGCCGTGTGCCGCGCTAGGTCCAGGTAGCAAAGCCAGTTCGGCCGCACTCAGCAGCTCGATATCGCCGACGGCCCGACGCGATTCGGCTGCGACAGCACCCAGAATGGTGGCGAATCGCTGCGCGAAGGTACTGACCGTCTGCTCTTCGAACAGGTCTGTCGCATAACTGATCACACCGGACAGTCCGGAGCCTGCGATGTCGTCACCGACTTCGGCGAGTGTGAACTGCAGATCGAATTTGGCTACAGGCACGTCGAATTCGACGCCCGACACGGCCAGACCCGGCAGGTCCAACGAAGGTGACGACATGTTCTGGAACGCCAGCGCGACCTGGAACAGCGGATGCCGCGCGGCGGAACGATCCGGATCGAGTTGTTCGACCAGCCGCTCGAACGGCACATCGGCGTGCCCGAAGGCCCGAACGTCGGTCTCACGAACGTCGGCAAGCAACGCCTCGAACGGAGCGGCGGGATCGATGTCGGTGCGCAACACCAGGGTGTTCACGAACATGCCGACAAGTCGGTCGAGTTCCGCCTCGCCACGGCCCGCGATCGGGGTACCGATCGTGATGTCTCGTGTTCCGGACAGCCGCGCAAGGAGTACAGCCAGCGCCGCGTGCACGACCATGAACAGCGTCGAGTTCTGTTTGCGCGCAATCTCGTTGAGCCGCTGATGCACCTCCGCAGAGATCTCGAAGGCAACGTTCGCACCGCGGTAGCTCGAGGTTGCAGGGCGCACGTGATCGGTCGGCAGATCGAGTTGCTCGGGCAGCTCGGCCAACTCGGAGGTCCAGTAGGACAGTTGCTCGGCTAGTAGCGATCCTTCGTCGGTTTCGTTGCCGAGCAGAGCGCGCTGCCACAGCGAGTAGTCCGCGTACTGCACTGCGAGCGGCGGCCATTCGACGTCACGACCATGCGACCGCTCGACATACGCGACCATCACGTCGCGCGTCAACGGCGCCATGGAGAAGCCGTCGGCCGAGATGTGATGCACAACGAACACGAGCACGAACTCGCGCTCCGAGCACTGCAGCAGCTCTACTCGGAACGGCGGCGCCACAGTCACATCGAAGCCCGCAGAGATGAGCGAGGCGATACGAGCAGGTACGTCCGCTTCGGCAACGGCCACCACATCGAGCTGCGGATGCACATCGGAGCGCGGTGAAATCCGTTGCCAGCCTTCACCGTCGAACTCCGGATAGCTGGTCCGCAGCACTTCGTGTCGATCGACGAGATCACCGATCGCGAGCCGCAGTGCGTCGACGTCCAAATCACCGGACAGCCGGACCGCCACCGGAATGTTGTACGCAGCGGACTCCGGCTCGAAGCGATTGAGGAACCACATCCGTTGCTGCGCAAGAGACAACGGCACCCGGTCGGGGCGCGGCTGCGCCGTCAGCGGAGTTCTGCCACCGGATCCGGAATGCTTCTCGACCAGCGCGGCAAGCCTGCCGACAGTCGGACCTTCGAACAGCACTCGCACCGGCACCTGCGTGTCGAGCGCAGCGCCGACCCGAGCTGCCA
Source organism: Antrihabitans stalagmiti (assembly GCF_016482825.1). GTDB lineage: Bacteria > Actinomycetota > Actinomycetes > Mycobacteriales > Mycobacteriaceae > Antrihabitans > Antrihabitans stalagmiti. Next base: position 701,379 of record NZ_JAEMNV010000002.1, read on the forward strand.
CGTGCGTCGCGAGCAGGGAGTTGCCGCCAAGCGCGAAGAACGAATCGTCGACTCCGACCCGCTGCAGCCCGAGCACCTCGGCGAACACGTCCGCGATCGCTTGCTCCACAGGCGAACTCGGCGCCCTGAAGGCGGCCTCGCTGACGAAAACCGGCGCAGGCAGCGCTTTTCGATCCAACTTGCCGCTCGGATTCAGCGGCATCGCATCGAGCACAAGCAGGGTCGACGGCACCATGTAGACCGGCAGATCGCCTGCGATGGCGTCGGTCAGCGCTGCCGGATCGAGATCGGCACCGGCATCAGCGACGACATAGCCGACCAGCTGATCACCCAGCGCCGAATCCGCATGCACGATGACGGCGGATTGCCGCACACCCGATTGCCTGAGCAGAGCCGTTTCGATCTCACCCAGCTCGATTCGCAGACCACGAACCTTCACCTGGAAGTCGGTGCGCCCGAGGTACTGCAGGTCACCGGCTGCACTCCAGCGCACCAGGTCACCGGTCCGGTACAGGCGAGAACCACTCTCTCCGTACGGGTTCGCCACGAACCGATCGGACGTCAGGTCAGCCCGACCGAAGTAGCCGCGCGCAACCTGGCGACCAGCGAGATACAACTCTCCCGCGACACCGACCGGAACCGGATGCAGGCGCTCGTCGAGAACCAACGCCTGTGCGTTCCAGACCGGTCCGCCCATCGGCACCGACGACACGGTGTCGTCGTCGACAGCTCGATGGGTCGCATGGACGGTGAACTCCGTGGGGCCGTAGAGGTTGAATGCCGCGGCAGAACTGACTCGGCGTAGCGCCGCAACCGTCGCACCGGGAAGTGCCTCACCGGCAATCAACACCGTTCGAAGCGAATCGATCTGTCCGGCAGCGACACTCGCTACGAACACCGACAGCATCGACGGCACGAACGATGTCATCGTGACACCTTCGGCGGCGATGACGTCGGCGAGATAGACGGGATCACGGTGGCCGTCGGGGGTCGCAACAACAAGTCGACCACCTGTGACGAGCGTTCCGAACAGTTCCCAGACCGAGACGTCGAACGTCGACGGAGTCTTCTGCAAGACCACGTCGGACGATCCGAGTCCGTATTCGGTTGTGATCCAGAGCAACTGGTTGACCACCGAGCCGTGGCTGACAGCCACGCCCTTCGGCCGGCCAGTGGAACCCGACGTGAAGATCACGTATGCGGCGTTCGACGGCCGCAGGGGCGCGAGCCGATCACCGTCGGTGAGCACAGCATCGGAGAACGCAGCGAGATCGACGGTGTCGACGCTGATGACAGGAACGTCGACCGCGACTGCCACACCGTCTGCGGCGGTCGTCAACACACAGATCGGTGCCGCCGTATCGAGGACGTAACCCGTGCGCTCGGCGGGATGGTCGGGGTCGAGCGGAACATAGGCGCCACCGGCTTGCAACACCGCATACATCGCGACAACCATGTCGACCGAGCGCCGCATACCAAGTGCCACAAGAGATTCCGGTCCGACACCCTGCGATATCAGGTACCGCGCCAGCCGGTTCACACGAGCGGCGAACTCGGCGTAGGTGAGCGACTCCGTACCGAACGTCACCGCAACCGCATCGGGTGTGGCCGCGACCTGCTTGTCGAACAACGACACCACAGTCGCAGCCTCGTCGACAGCGTGCTCGGTCGCGTTGAAGCCCTCGAGCACCAGCGCCCGCTCGTCGGCGTCGAGCAACTCGATGTCACCGACCGCGACGGCAGGATTCTCGACAACGGTCTCGACGATCCGCAGCAGCTTCGCACCGAGCGCAGCAACGGCGGACTCGTCGAACAAATCGTTCAAGTACTGGAACGTGAATTCGAGCTCTGCACCGAGCACTGCGAGCAGGGTCAGCGGGTAGTGCGTCACCGTCGTCATGTCGACGCCCGTGACGCGCATACCCTCGATGGAGTTGGCGGCCGCAATGCCTGCGGTGTCGACGGGGTAGGACTCGTACACGAGCAGAGTGTCGAACTCCGCTGCTGCGCCGACCGCGTCATGGATCTGGGCAAGGCCGACATACTGGTGCGCCAGCAGGTCGGACTGATCACGTTGCAGACCGTCGAGTGTGTCAGCCGCCGAGCGGCCCGAATTCAGTTGCACCCGAACCGGAACCGTATTGATGAACAGACCGACCATCGACTCGACACCGGCGAGTTCGGGCGAACGTCCCGAGACGGTGGTGCCGAAGACGACGTCGTCGCGACCGGTGTAGCGGCCGAGCAGTAGCCCCCAGACGAACTGCACGACCGTGTTGACCGTGACCCCACGATCCGCTGCGAACGCGGTGAGCCGCGACGTTGTCGCCGAATCGAGCGCGAAGGTGTACTCGCCTGAGAGCGTTGCGATTTCACGTCCCGGCTCTACCGGCGCCAACGATGTCGGCTCGACGACCCCCGCGAGGGCGGTACGCCAGGCCTCGAGGGATTCGGCCTCGTCCTGCGCGGCGAGCCAGGCCAGGTAGTTGCGGTAGGACCGCACGGCAGGCAACACAGTCGCGTCGCCCGACGTTGCGTAGAGGACCAAGAGATCCTTCATCAGCAACGGCATCGACCAGCCGTCGAGGAGGATGTGATGGTTCGTCACTATCAGGCGGAAGTTGCCCTCGCCCAACGACACCATCGTGAACCGGATGAGCGGCGGACTCGCCAGATCGAAGCGATCCTTTCGATCCTGCTCCAGGATGTCTTCGAACTCCGCGTCCTGGTCTGCTGCACTGCTCAGATCCACTTCAGCCCACGGGATGGCTATGGCTACGGTTTCGAGCACGATCTGAACGGGCGACCCACCGGAACCCGTGACGAACGCTGTCCGAAGATTCGCGTGCAGATCGAGCAGAGCCTGGCCTGCCGTCCTGAGGCGCTTTCGATCGACGGCGCCTTCGAGCTTCAGCACTACCTGCGACGTGTAGACGTCCACAGAGGCCGCGGCGAGAGAGGCGTGGAAGAGGAAGCCCGCCTGCAACGGTGAGAGCGGCCAGATGTCGCTTACTGCGGGGAACTGCTTCTCCCACAGTTCGATATCGGTCTGAACGGTCCGCGCGAGCGGAACGTCCGACGGTGTCAGTCCTGCCGCACCCGGCAGTTGCGCGGCCGTGACGATCGACTCGAGTGCAGTCCGCCAGAGTGTGGCGAGTTCGTCGACCGCCGCTTCGTCGAGCAGTGTCGAGGGATAGGCGAACGTCGCCGAAAGCGAGCCGCCGACCACGATCGCGTTGATGTCCACAGCGGCCATCGCGGGCATGTCCGAATCCGGCAGCGCCGGTACATCTCCGAGGTCCGATGCCGGAATCCAGCCCAACTCTCCGACGCCCTCCGGCAGATCCGCTGCGGAGATTCGGCCGAGATAGTTGAACCCGATCTGGCCGGGAACCCTGTCGGGAAGCGACGGTGCGGAGTCCGCATCGAGGTACCGCAGCAAGCCGTAGCCGATGCCGTTGTCCGGAACCACACGCAGTTGCTCCTTGACCGCCTTCAGCGCAGTCGCAGCCGAGAGTCCACCCGCGAGTGCATCGTCGAGGTCGATCCCGTCGACGTCGACGCTGACCGGATACACGGACGTGAACCAGCCGACCGTGCGGGAGATGTCGGCGCCGGGCGCGACGCCCTCCTCACGACCGTGCCCTTCGAGCCTGATCAGTGCTGCCGTCGAATCGACCCCTCGATTTGCCCGCCACTTCGCCAACGCGAGACCCAATGCGGCAAGCAGTGCATCGTTGACTCCCCCGCGGAACGCTTCCGGCACCACGGTGAGCAAGGCCTCGGTGACGTCGGCCGCCAGCTGCACCCGAACGGATTGCACCGTCGCCGCAGTATCGATCAGCGGATCGAAGGCTCTGTCACCGAGAGCCGGGTCGGCAGTCGCGGAAATCTGCTGCCACACCGGCAGTTCTGCCCTGCGAGCAGGTTCTTGCGCGGCGTCGGCGAGTGCATGGGCCCAGCGGCGCACCGACGTGCCTACCGCTGGCAACGTCGGTGTCGCTCCGGCACTGATCTGCGCCCATGCCGCCACAAAATCCGGGATCAGGATGCGCCACGACACACCATCGACGATGAGGTGATGAGCAACGACGATGAGTCGGCCCTTGCCACCGAGCGCGTCGGAAGGATCGAGCCACACGAACTGCAGGACAACCCCTGCCGCCGGATCGAGCCGCGTGAGAGCAGCCTCCGTCGCTTCGGCCGCGAGCGACTCGAGGTTGTCGGCACCGAATTCGACGCGCTGCACCAAACTCGCAGCCTCGACCGACCCGACCGGCAACACCTCGAGGTGCCACTGCCCGTCCGCGTCCGCGAACAAGCGCGAGCGCAACATGTCGTGATGGTCGACGACTGCGCCGATCGTCGACACAACGCCGTCGCTGTCGATACCGGCCGGAAGTTCCAGTGTCAAAGTCTGATTGAACCGATCGAATCTGCCACGGTCGACCATGTACCGCACCACTGGGAGCAGCGGCAGCTCTCCAACGCCCCCGCCGTCGAGTTCGGCGAGCACAGTCGCAGGACCAGCGTCGGCCGCGGACGCCACGGCAGCAAGGCCCGCAACAGTGCGGTGCTCGAACACATCCCGCGGACTGAAGACAATGCCACGAGCCTTGGCGCGTGAGACAACCTGGATCGACACGATACTGTCGCCGCCCAACGCGAAGAACGAATCGTCGACACCGACCCGTGGCAAACCGAGTACCTCGGCGAACACCTCGGCGATCGTCTGTTCGGTCGGATTGCGCGGGGCCCGGAAGTCGGTCGCACCTTCGAATACAGGTGCCGGCAACGCTTTACGGTCGAGCTTGCCGCTGGGGTTCAGGGGCATCGTGTCGAGCACAAGCACCTTCGCAGGCACCATGTAGCCGGGTAGCTCGCGCGCAACGTCGTTGATCAGTGCGGTCGGGTCGAGGTCGACGCCCGCCGCCGCGACGACGTAGCCGACCAGTTGGTCGCCGATGTGCTCGTCGGAGTACACGATCACCGCGGCCTGACGGACGGAATCGTGCCGCGAGAGTGTCGTCTCGATCTCACCGAGCTCGATCCGCAGTCCACGGACCTTCACCTGGAAGTCGGTGCGGCCCAAGTACTGCAGCGCACCGGCCTTGTTCCAGCGCACCAGGTCGCCGGTTCGGTAAAGCCGCGAGCCTGCGGGTCCGAAGGGGTTGGCGATGAAACGGTCCGACGTCAGGTCGGGTCGGCCGTAGTAACCGCGCGCCAATTGCGTTCCAGCCATGTACAGCTCACCGGCAACACCGACCGGAGCCGGCCGAAGTCGTTCGTCGAGCACAAGGGCTTGCGCGTTCCACACGGCACGGCCGATCGGAACCGCGCCGTGTTCGGAACCGTCGATCGCGTAATGCGTTGCATGCACGGTGAATTCGGTCGGGCCGTACAGGTTGTAGGCGCCAGCAGAGGACACGGCCCGCAACTCGGCAACGGTCGATTCTACCAAGGCTTCGCCCGCGATCAGCACTGCTCGAAGCGATATCACCGATTCGGCCGACACATTCTCGGCGAATACCGACAACATCGACGGCACGAACGACGTCATCGTGACGCCCTCTGCCGCAATCACTGCTGCAAGATAGTCGGGATCGCGGTGGCCGTCGGGGGCAGCAATAACCAGCCGACCGCCGGTGATCAACGTGCCGAACAACTCCCACACGGACACATCGAAGGTGACCGGTGTCTTCTGCAGCACGACATCCGCAGGCCCGATGCCGTACTCCGCCGTAATCCAGAGCAGTTGATTGACAACCGAAGCATGGCTGACCGCAACACCTTTGGGCCGACCGGTCGAACCCGAGGTGAACAGCACATACGCCGAGTTGGCAGGCCGCAGCGGCGCGATACGGTCCGCGTCGGTTACCGGCCCAGGCGAGAAGGTCGATACGTCCAGTTCGTCGATGTGCAGAACCGGCACATCGGTCTCAGCGGCGAAACCGTCCGCGCTGACAGTCAGCACGCAGACCGGTGCCGCTGTCTCCACCACGTATCCGGTTCGTTCGGCAGGGTGATCAGGATCGAGCGGCACGTACCCACCGCCGGCCTTCGCAACGGCATACATTGCGACGAGCAGTTCGGTCGAGCGTCGCATACCGAGTGCGACGAGAGATTCGGGTCCGACACCGATCGAAATCAGATGACGCGCAAGCTGATTCACGCGCTTGTCGAACTCGGCATAGGTCAGTGATTCCTGACCGAACGTCACTGCAACGACGTCAGGGGTAGAGCTCACCTGCGCATCGAACAACGAGACGATGGTCGCGGCCGGATCGACAGGGTTCGCGGTCGCGTTGAACTCGTCCACTACGAGAGCGCGCTCCGCTGCATCCAGGAGATCGATATCGGCAACTGCCACAGCGGGATCCGCGACGATTGCTTCCAGAATCCGAGTTACCTTCAACGCGAGTGCGACGACGTCGGACTCGTCGTACAGGTCGCTCAGATACTGGAAAGTGAATTCGAGTTCGCCGCTCAGCACGGCCAGCAAGGTCAGCGGGTAGTGGGTGATCGTCGTCATGTCGACACCGGTGATCGCCATACCGTCGATGGTGTTCGCCGCCGCAATTCCTGCGGTGTCCACCGGATAGGACTCGAACACGAGCAACGAATCGAACTCCGCGCCGACGCCTGCTGCCGCATGTATCTGCGCGAGCCCGAGATAGTGGTGGCCGAGCAGATCGGCCTGTTCGGCCTGCACCCGCGACAGCAGGTCCGCCGCGGACTCGGTCGGCTGATATTGCACGCGAACCGGAATCGTGTTGATGAACAGTCCGACCATCGACTCGACACCCGACAGCTCCGGCGGTCGACCGGAAACCGTTGCACCGAAAACGACGTCGTCGCGGCCGGTCAGGCGGCTCAGCAGAATTCCCCACACCACCTGCACGACGGTATTGACCGTGACACCGAGCTCGGCAGCGAGCGTCACCAGCCGCGCGGTCGTCTGCTCGTTCAGCTCGAAGCGGTATTCACCTGAGAGACTGGTGATTTCGCGGCCACGCTCGATCGGAGCGACCATGGTCGGGTCGGTGACACCCGCCAATGCGGAGCGCCACGTGTTCACCGACGCGTCGAGATCTTGATCGGCGAGCCATGCGAGATAGTTGCGGTACGGGCGAACCGGCGGCAGAACCGACGAGTCACCTGACGCCGCATACAGGAACAGCAGGTCCTTCATCAGCAGAGGCATCGACCAGCCGTCGAGCAGAATGTGATGGTTCGTCACAACCAGGCGGAAGTCGCCGCCACCGAGCGTCACCAGCATAAATCGGATCGCGGGCGGGTCGGCAAGGTCGAATCGCGTCGTGCGGTCGACGATCAGCAGGCGTTCGAACTCGGCGTCACGATCCGGATGGTCGGTCAGATCGACTTCGGTCCAAGGGATCTCGATCTCACTGAGGACGATCTGCACAGCCGAACCGGATTCGTCCGCGATGAAGGCCGTCCGCAGGTTCGGGTATCGATCAAGGACCGCCTGCCCTGCGTTCCGCAGCCTGTTCGAGTCGACGATTCCCTTGAGCGCCAGTACAACCTGCGCGGTGTAGACGTCGACGGAGGTGGCGGCAAGCAGCGCGTGGAACAGCAGTCCGGACTGCAGTGGCGCGAGTGGCCAAGCGTCGACAAGAGCGGGGAACTGCTCTTCCCATTGATCGATCTCGCGTTGCTGAGCGCCTTTCAGCAGCAGATCCGACGGCGTGCGACCACCCGCGACCGGGTCGGCGACATGCGTGGCGAGCGCCGAGAGCGCTTCGACCCACAGCTCCGCGAGACTCTGAACCTCCGATTCGGCGATTGCGCCAACGGGGTACGCGAAGGTGGCACGCAACGCCGCACCGGCTTCGGTTTCGGTGACGATCGCGTTGATGTCGATGGTCTTGTTCGCCGGCATGTCGGCGTCGCCCGGAGCATTCAAACTGCCGAGGTCGCCCGCTGGCAGCCAGCCGAGATCGCCCATACCCGAAGGGATATCGCCCGCCGAGATTCGACCAAGGTAGTTGAAGCTGATCTGCCCCGAACCCTTGCCCGACAACTCGGCCCCGGTTGCCTCGTTGAGGAACCGCAGCATGCCGAATCCCATGCCCGAGTCCGGCACCGAGAGCAGCTGCTCCTTGACCGCCTTGACCGCAGTACCGACCGCATCAGCGCCCGCGAACGCGGCGTCGAGGTCGATGCCGCCGACGTCGAGCCGGACCGGGTACACACTGGTGAACCAACCGACCGTGCGCGAAAGGTCCGCGCCGGGAACGACGTCTTCTTCGCGGCCATGACCTTCCAGTTGCAGCAACGTCGACGTTTCCGTTACGCCGCGCTTGCGCCGCCACTGTGCAACCGCCAGCGCAAGCGCTGTGACGAGGCCGTCGTTGACGCCGCCGTAGAAGCGGTCGGGTACCACCGTCAGAACTGCTTTGGTCACCTCGACCGGCACGGCGACCTCGAGCCGCTCGACAGTCGACACCGTATCGATCGCGTTGTCGAACGGTCGACTACCCAGTGTGGGGTCGGGGCCGTCGAGGATCGACTGCCACAGCGCAAGTTCGGCTGTCCGTGTCTGACTCGCTGCTTCTTCGGCCAGGCCGTGTGCCCAACGGCGTAGTGACGTTCCAACCGGCGCCAATTCCGGTCGTGCGCCTGCGGACACCTGTGCCCATGCTGATACGAAGTCCGGCACCAGGATTCGCCAGGAAACTCCGTCTACGACGAGGTGGTGCGCGACGACCAGCAACCGCCCCGACCTGGTCGCGCCGAAGTCCAGCCACACGAACTGCACCATCACGCCGGCTTCGGGATCCAGCCTGCCGAGCGCCGAGTCGAACTCCGCGGAGGCTCTTTCGGCGAACTCGTCGTCGGAGGTGCTCTCCGACAATTCGACCCGGTGCACCCACGGACCGACGTCGACGGCGTTGGGTTCCGCGACGTCCATTCCCCAGCCACGTTCGTCGGAGATCAGGCGCGAACGCAGCACATCGTGCTTGTCGACAACCGCTGCGATGGTCGACACGACGCCGATCCGGTCGATTCCGGCGGGCAGTTCCAACGGAATCGTCTGGTTGTAGCGCGAGTAGCTGCCGCCGCGTTCGACCAGCAATCGCCCGAACGGGAGCAACGGCATCCAGCCGACGCCGCCACCGCTCAGCTCGACCAATTCCTTTGCAGCAGTTGCCGAGTCGGCGGATTCGGCGACTGCCGCGAGACCAGCGACGGTGCGATGCTCGAAGACGTCGCGCGGTGTGAAGACAACTCCACGTGCCTTCGCACGTGACACGACCTGGATCGACACGATGCTGTCGCCGCCGAGTGAGAAGAACGAGTCGTCCACGCCGACCTGGCTCACCCCGAGCACTTCGGCGAACACGTCCGCAATGGTCTGTTCGACGGGCGTGCGCGGCGCCCTGAACTCGGCTTCACTGGCAAAAACCGGCGCAGGCAAAGCCTTTCGGTCGAGTTTGCCAACCGGCGTGAGCGGCACTTCGTCGAGCACCATGATCGCCGATGGCACCATGTGCCGCGGCAGGATCTCGGATACGAAGGTGATCAACTCGTCGGTATCGAGTGTATTCCCATGTGGTGCAAGTACATACGAGACCAGCGATACCGCGCCGGCGTCGCTGGTATGCCCGACCGTGACAGCGAACTCGACCTGGTCGTGCGTAGACAAAGCTGCGTCGACTTCGCCGAGTTCGATTCGGAAACCACGGATCTTCACCTGGAAGTCGTTGCGTCCCATGTACTCGATGACCCGGGAGGTCGTCCCGTCCGTCGACGTTTCGGTCACCCGAACCAAGTCGCCGGTCCGGTACATCCGGGCCCCTGGCTCCCCGAAAGGGTTGGCAACAAATCGTTCTGCGGTGAGACCCCAGCGCCCGTGGTACCCCTGAGCCAGCTGAGCACCGGCAAGATACAGCTCGCCCGCCACGCCGAGCGGTACGGGACGCAGTCGGTGATCGAGCACGAGCGTCGCCACGCCTGGAATGGCCGACCCGATCGTGATCGGCTCGCCCGGTCGCAACGGTGCGCTGCTTGTGGCGAGGATCGTTGCTTCGGTCGGTCCGTAGCCGTTGTGGAAATCGCGTCCCGAGGACCATCTGGCCACAAGTTCGGGACCGAACGAATCGCCTGCGACGACGACAACGCGCAGATCCTCCAATCCGGCCGGATCTACGGTCGCAAGGGCGCCCGGGGTGATCAACACATGACTGACCCGCTCGCTCCTCAACAGCGCGGCCAGCTCGTCGCCACCGAACGCAGTCGAAGGTGCAACGACCAGACATGCTCCCGACGTGAATGCCAGCAACAACTCGAGCACCGACACGTCGAAGCTCGGTGAACAGACATGCAGCATCCGCGAATCCGCGGTGACGCCGTAGTGCTCCCGTTCTGCCGCAGCCACCGGACCGAGTCCCGTGTGCGTCACGACGACGCCCTTCGGCAGACCTGTCGAGCCCGACGTGTAGATGATGTAAGCCGCGTCCTCGGGATGCAGCGTCCGCAGTCTGTCTCGGTACGTCACCGGAGCGTCGAGCGCCGCGTCGATGCGCGCTGACGACTCAGCGTCGTCGAGTACGAACCACGGGATCGAGTCGGGGAGGCCGTCCCGGTGCGAACCGACGGTGATACCGAGCGCGGCACCGGAATCGCCGACCATGTGCGCAATGCGGTCCGCTGGATAGGTCGGGTCGACGGGCACAAATGCACCGCCCGCTTTCGCAATTGCCCATACGGACAACACAGACTCGATCGACCGAGTAACTCCGATCGCGACAACAGTGCCTGGACCCACTCCGTCGGCGATGAGCACGCGCGCCAATCTCGACGACAAGGCGTCGAGTTCCCGGTAGGTCAGGGTCCGGCCTTCGTACGTGATCGCAGGTGCATCACCGGAGGATTCGACAGCCGCCGTCAGAAGCTGCGGCAGGAGAAGCGCACTGGACTTACGCCGCCTGGTTCCGCGCGCAGCGGGCCTTTCCCTCCGCGCTTCGCCTCGTGCCTTCCGTTCGCCTGACTCAGACGTGCTCATCGACCACACCGGAAGATGTTGCGGGAGTGGAAAGACTGCATCGAGTTGAGTCACCTTTCTGGAACGCACAGGTATGGACGCCAACCGGGCCCCCATAAGCCTCTTAAAGGCTACAGACCGGCTCCAACGCGGGGGCTCGCTTGGTCCTCGAGTTGTATCGCTGCCGGTCACCGCGGTGTTGCAAGACAAGGGTGTGAGATAGGTCCACAGTGACATTGCCGTCGCTTCGCTCGGTGACATTGCCTCCGCTTCGCTCCGGGTGTTCGCAGCCCTAAAGACACGGCCTTCCCTCCTCAACTCGCTGTGACATTGCCGTCGCTTCGCTCCGGGTGTTCGCTGCCCTTAAGACACGGCCTTCCCTCCTCGACTCGCTGCGCTCGCTCGTCAGTCCACGCCGTGCCGGGCCGCTCACGCGCTCGCTCGTCAGTCCACGCCGTGCCGGGCCGCTCACGCGCTCGCTCGTCAGTCCACGCCGTGCCGGGCCGCTCACGCGTCAGTCCACGCCGCGCCGGGCCGCTCACGCGCTGGTGCTGTGGTCATGCTGCCGCCCTGCCTGGTCCTGCTCGGTTGTGGGCGGGGACGGGTTGTCGGAACGGGTCGACAGTGGCGGGTGGAATGAACCACGGATGACCATCACCACCGATATAGACAACCCACTCCCCGTGATGGATGACCCGGTGATGATGCCCGCACAGCATGACCAGATTCACGAGATCGGTTGCGCCGCCATCGATCCAATGCTCGATGTGGTGGACCACACACCACGCCGCGGGACGGCCGCACCCCGGCATCGCGCACCCCTCGTCCCGCGCCACGACCGCTCGGCGTTGTTTGCCCGGAACCACCCGTTCGGTACGACCGAGATTCACCGGCACATCGGAATCGTCGAGAGTGATGGCGGTGATGTCGCAGTCGCAGGCGAGCAACCGGGCGGAGACGGTGGAAAACGGACCCAGCCACGCCAAACTCACCCGACCCGCCCGGTCCAGCGTTGCCCCGGCCGCGACCTGCTCCGCGGTGGCGGGGGCGCAGCGGCAGCCGTCACAATGCCCGCCGTCGGCGAGTTCGCGGACGGAGGCTGTGAGGGCCAGGTGGGGTTTGACGCCGCCTTCGGCCGGGCCGGCTCCGGAGCCGAGGTAGGCGTCGAGCAGCTCGCCGAACCCGTCCGCACGCCGCCGCGCCGGACTGCGGTCGTCGGGGGTGCCGTCCACGGCAGGCCGCGGGGCCGACAGACCGGAAAGGGCGGTGTGCAGTTTTTCGGCGGTTTCGATGTCGAAGTCGCCGCGCACGATGTGCCGTCCAGAACGGTTGCGGGTCACGGTCAGCTGGTTGCGGGTGACATCTTCGGCCATGCAGCCGTCGATGTCGGGGGTACTCAACGCAAGCAACAATTCCTGCCCGCGGGCCGCCACTTTCGACGGTGGCCCAGCGAGGGCGACGTCGAGCAGGATCTGTTCGGCCGCGGTGCGTGCGGAGGGGTCGAGGTCGGGGCAGGCGTCGTCGATTGCGGTGATCGCAGTGACGGCGGCGTGGGCGTGTTCGGCGGTGATGTCGCCGACCTGTAGGGCTGCTGCGAGTAGCGGGAGGCTGGTCAAAGCGTGGGCCAAGGCGACGGTGCGGTTAGCGTGGCCGCGGTCGAGGTGGCCGGAGTTGCTGAGCCAGGCAGCGGTGGAGGAGGCGCCTAATTGCCGGTTCAGTTCGCGACGATCGATCTCCCCGGCAGCGCGTGTGATGAACCCGTCGATGACGGCGCGGGCAGTGACCATCTCTGCGACGGAGTCGACCAGTTCTTGATCGGTGAAGTCGGCGACGTTCAGCGGTGTCAGGCGCATGACCTGCGCTGATACCTCTGCCACAACTACTGTGGTGGTCGCCCCCGATTCCATGATTAGAACATACATTCGACCACCGACAGGTTTCGAAAGGCGTTATTCAGCCCGCGGCTGCCACCTTCGCGAACGAAAGCCGCCACATCGCGACCGCAGCAACGCAGGCGACCGCGGTGGCGACCAGCACCCCGACCGCAAGGGGTCCGTAAACCTCGATCACTATCTTCGGAGGTTCGACCACGTACGCGAAGTTGGTCCTCCACTCGTACTCCGCAGGCGGAACCGGCGGCGAGATCGTGAAGTACGTCATCGCAAAGGGCACCATCGCCCCGATCAGCGCGTCGGCACGACGAGGCACGCAGGCACCAACGGCGTAGCCGACCGCAAGGGGTAGCACAGCGACATAGGCAACCTCGGGAACGCCATCGACCCAGTCGACCAACAGCCCCGAGGCCGTCACCACTGCGATGACCACCACTCCGGGAGTCGGTTTGCGCACCCGCAACCCGACAGCCAACCCGACGACGACCAACCCGAGTCGCACGCCGAGAGCAACGCCCTCCAACTGCCCGATCCACGCGACCTGACTGACGCAAGAAGCCGCCACCGCCAACCCGACCAGCACCACTCGCCCCTCGGGCAGCACACGCGCAGCCAGGATCACGCTGCCGCTAGCGACCGCAACCGCAACGGTCCAGGAGCCCACCGATGCCGCAGTCGAGCCGAGCCAAACGTAGGTAAGCAGCAAGACCGCGGCGAGCAGCGATACAACGCCCACCGATCCCCGAGCAATCAAGGCGAAACCTTCGAAACCATTGCGCCACATAGCAATAAGCAGCACAACACCGACAACCACCAATACCGATACCGGCACAGCCGGCTCCGGATAGAAAGGGCCGATACTCACCGACCAGCGTTCGACTCTGCCCCACAACGCCAATTGCACGTGAGCCGAAAACACCGCTGAGCACAACAGCCCGCCTAGCAAGCCGAGCAGCACAACACTCCGACCGTCCGCCAAACGACCTGCAGCGGCCACAATCAACCCTGCGCCCAGGCCGTTCACAGACCCCGATTGCGCCGTCGCAATGTCGACGACCGCCGGCGCAGCAAGAAGACCTGGACCAAGCAGAGCCGCACACCACGTCCATGCAACGGGCAGACGTTGCAACAACGCCAGTGCACCCACCGCCGAAACCAGCGCCAGGATCCCGACCCACTGCGGCGTCAACCACCACGGAAACGGCGAAAAGCCGCTCTCCGCCATCGTGATGTCGTACGGCTCCGAATCCACGACCGCATAACCAGCAACAAACCCACCGAGAACAGCCGCAACGATCGCGACCGCACGATCGAACCGCGTCACCCCCGACTACCCGACAAACTACTTCGGCAAAATCCCCGTGAGGTTCACGTTTTTGATCTGCGTTTCCTTGTCGGACTGCACCTGACAGAGCAGAGTGACGGCAACCATCGAGGCGTCGACCTGCGTACCGGCCGGCTCGTTGTCGCTGCCGGTGTATTCCTTCAGGAACTTGGTGATCGTCTGGCGCTGTTTGTTCTGGTCCTGCGTCGCCCATTCGTTGCAGGTGGTGTCACCGCCGTCGTTGAGCGCTACTTCGACGTCGGAACATCCGGAAAGGCAGACGGCAGCAACAGCCGCCACCGCAAAGCTCTGAGCCGAACGCTTCATCCCAGCCACCTATCTGTGCGTAGAAATCCAAACCTACTGCAGAGACTCGCCGAAACCTTCCGTTACGTCGGTCCACACGGTCCGACCTTCCGACCAGCGGTCGACGTGTTCCTGATCGGCATCGCCCTCGGTCAGGACGACGACGGTCAAGTCCTCCAATCCATCCGGATCGGCGGACGCGAGCGCGACCGGCGGCAGGAATGCGTGGGTCACCCATTCGTCGGCAAGCAGGTCGGCGAGACCGTCGGCATCGTTCGGGTCGCCGATCACGGCAACTGCTCCGGATGTGGACGCGAGCAGGAACTCGACCAATGCGCCGGGTCCGGCAGGCGGACCGACCAGCAACGTTCGCGACTCGTAGGTCACCGCGTACTTTTCGCGTGCCCGTGACGCGAGCGATGCCAATTCACCGTGGCTGACAACCGTTCCGGCAGCGTCGGTTCCGTCGACCACCGCCGCGGGGTGAACCGCGAGCAATGGCCGCAAGCGGTCCGCGTAGGAGACCGGATGCCCAGCGGCAGCGGCAACCTGCTCAGCCACCGTCGCATCGTCGATGACGAACCACTCGACCGAATCCGGCAGACCCGACCGAAGCGAACTGTCCGTCAGTCCGACGAGAGCGCCGGACGCTCCGAGAACGGTTGCGAGTGCGTCCGCCGGACGTTGGGGATCGATCTGCAGGAAGGCCGCACCCGTCTTCGCGATAGCCCACAGTGCAGTCACCGAATCAACCGACCGTGGCAATGCAACCGCTGCAACCGTTTCCGGTCCGAAGCCCCGCTCGATCAAGACACGAGCCAACTTCGACGAATCCTCGTCCAGTTCCTGGTACGAGATTTCGCGACCGTCGACCGCGAGTGCAGGTGCTTCCGGATCTTCTTCCACGATCTCGGCAAGCAGATGCGGCAGCGTCTGCGACGACAACTGCGCGCTGACATCGGGTGCAGGCGCGGTGGCCGAACCGGTGTCGCCGAGAATCGCGTTGCGTTCTGCTTCGCCGATGATCTCGACGTCGCCGACCAACCCGCTCGGATCCGCAACGAGTTCGTCCAGAACCAGCACGAGGCGAGCGGAAAGCGCATCGACATCAGCCCGCGTGAACCTACTCCCCTGGTACTTCAGCGTCAGCTCGATCGTGGTGTCCGCGGTGACCAGCAACGTCAACGGATAGTGCGTCGCATCGCTGACGCCGACTCCGGTCACCGTCATGCCGTCGATCGAACTTGCCTGTGTCAGAGCATCTTTGTCGATCGGGTACGACTCGAACACCATCAACGTGTCGAACAGGACGCCGACTCCGGCTGCCCGCTGAATATCCGGGAGGCCGATGTAGTGGTGATCGAGTAGATCCGCCTGCTCACCCTGAACCCGCTGCAGCAGATCGCTGATCGAGACGTTCTCGTCGAGTTGGACGCGGATCGGGATCGTGTTGATGAACAACCCGACCATCGATTCGACGCCCGTCAGTTCAGCCGGTCGACCCGACACCGTCGCACCGAAAACGATGTCTTCACGACCGGTCATCCGGCTGAGCAGAATCGCCCATGCCGTCTGCACCAAGGTGTTGACGGTGACGCCGACCGATGCGCCGAGCGCAGCAAGTTCGGCTGTCTTCTCTTCCGGCAGTTCGGTGATGACCTTGCCGATCTCGGCATAGGTTTCCGCGCCACGAGCCGGTGCGGCGAGCAGCGTCGGCTCCGATACACCGGCGAGCGCCTGTGCCCACGCCTGCAGCGAATCGTCCTTGTTGCGCGCCTCGAGCCAGGCGAGGAAGTTGCGGTACGGCGCGACTCGCGGCAACGCCGACGCGTCACCGTGGAGCGCGTACAACATCAGCAGATCCCGCATCAGTAGCGGCATCGACCAACCGTCGAGCACGATGTGGTGGCTTGTGATCGCGAGGTGGTACGTCTGCGCCTCGGTCTGCACCAACGTGAACCGCATCAGCGGTGCAGCGGCCATGTCGAAGTGCGTCGCCTGATCCTGCGCAAGCAAACGGCGCAGTTCCGGCATCCGATCCTCGTCCGACAGCTTCGTCAGATCGAGCTCGCGCCAGGGCAATTCGACCTTGTCGAGGACAACCTGCATCGATTCGCCACTTGCGTCGGTGACGAACGCGCTGCGCAGGTTCGGGTAGCGATCGACGATTGCCTGTGCGGCAGTGCGCAATCGAACGCTGTCGACCGTCCCGTTGAGGTCCAGCACCGCCTGCATCGTGTAGACGTCGACGGTCGACGCCGTCATCATCGCGTGGAACAGCAGACCGGACTGCAACGGCGAGAGCGGCCACACGTCGCCGAGGGACGGGTACTGCTGCTCCCAGAGCTCGATATCGGTCTGCTCGACGTCGACCAAGGGCAGATCCGACGGCGTGAGTCCACCGACTTCAGTCTGGCCGGCGTGCGTCGAAAGTGCTTCCAGCGCAGCGGTCCACAGTTCTGCGAACTCTTGCACGTCCGCACGCGAAATCAGTCCAGCCGGGAAGGCGAAGCCTGCACCCAACCGCGGACCGTCCGGCCCGTCGCTGACGATGGCGTTGATATCGATGACGCCGTTGGCAGGCATGTCGGCATCCATGTCGACCGACAGCTCACCGAGATCACCCGAGGGCGCCCAACCGATATCGCGCAGCTCGGCAGGCACTTCGCCTGCGGACACGCGACCGAGGTAGTTGAAGCTGATCTGTCCGCCCGCAAGCTCTTTCAGCTGATGCGAGGTCGACTCGTTCAGGTACCGCAGCAGGCCGTAGCCGATGCCCTTGTCCGGCACCGAAAGCAGCTGCTCCTTGACGGCCTTGACGGCGGTTCCAGCGGCAACTCCGCCCGCGAAGGCATCGGTGATGTCGATGCCCGCGAGATCGAGACGAACCGGGTAGGCGCTGGTGAACCAGCCGACTGTCCGCGACAGATCGGCACCGGGCACGACACCTTCTTCACGACCGTGCGCTTCGAGCTTGATCAACGCCGAACCCGTTGCGACGCCGCGAGTTGCACGCCACTTCTCGACGGCCATCGCCAGTGCGGTGAGGAGTCCATCGTTGACGCCACCCCGGTACAGCGTCGGCAGTTCGGTGAGCAGCGACTGGGTCGCCGCCGTCGACAGCTGCACCTGCACCCGATCGACGGTCGAGAACGTGTCGACCGTCGGATCGAAGGCACGATCGCCGAACAACGGATCGTCGACGCCACCGACCGAGCGCCAGAAGGCGAGCTCGGCAACACGTTTCGGCGTTTGTGCCTCGTCGTGCAGTGCGTGCGCCCAGCGACGCATCGACGTGCCGTTGACTGGCAGCACAACATTCTGGCCGGCATTCAGCTGCGACCATGCGACGGCGAAATCCGGGATCAGGATGCGCCACGAAACACCGTCGACGACGAAGTGATGCGCGGCGATGACCAGAATGCCGCTGCGTTCGGACCCGAAGTCCAACCACACGAACCGCATCATCGAGCCGGCGACCGGATCGAGACGACGCATCGCGCCGTCCAGTTCCGTCGTTGCAAGTTCGGTCAGCACGGCCTCGTCGATATCTGCCGGGAAGCTGACCCGATGGATCAGTCCGTCGACGTCGACCGACCCACGTTCGAGAGCTTCGAACGTCCAGCCGTCGTTTTCGAGCGTCAGCTGGGACCGGAGCACGTCGTGGTGATCGAACACGGCCGCAATGGTTTTCACCAGGGTTGCGCGGTCGATGTCACGCGGTAATCCGAGCGCCATCGACTGCGAGAACCTGTCGAACGAGCCGGAGCCACCAAGGATCGACGCCATGATCGGCGTCAGCGGAATGTCGCCGACACCGCCGCCTTCGAGTTCGACCAACTGCGCGGGTGCGTCGTTCGCGTCGTGGCGCTTGGCAACCTCCGCAAGCCCGGCAACCGTGCGCTGCTCGAAAACGTCGCGCGGCGAGAACACCACGCCACGGGCCTTCGCACGCGATACAAGCTGGATCGACAGAATCGAGTCGCCACCGAGTGCGAAGAACGAGTCGTCGACACCGATCTGATCGACGCCGAGCACATTGGCGAACACCTCGGCGATGATCGCCTCGACGTCCGATACGGGCGCCCGGAAATCACGCGGTGCCAGTACAGGTTCCGGCAGCGCCTTGCGATCCAGCTTGCCGACCGGGGTCAGCGGAATCTCGTCGAGGACGACGATCGCCGATGGGACCATATGCGACGGCAGCGCCTGTGCGGCGAACTCGGTGAGTGCGTCGGTGTCGATCGAATGTCCTGGCACCGGCAGTACGTAGGCAACGAGAATCGTTGCACCGGCTGCGGTTTCGCGACCGATGGTGATCGCGAAGTCCACGTTCGGGTCCGCGGCGAGCACGGCGTCGATCTCACCGAGTTCGATGCGGTAACCGCGGACCTTCACCTGGAAGTCGCTGCGGCCGACGTATTCGAGCTCGAACGGACGCTCCGCAGTGGCATCGACAGCCACGTTCGGCGCCCACCGCACGACATCGCCGGTGCGGTACATACGAGCACCTGGCTCGCCGTACGGGTTCGGGATGAACCGGTCGGCGGTCAGGTCGGGACGGTTGTGGTAGCCACGAGCCAACGCCCCACCCGCGAGGTACAGCTCACCCGCGACACCCGGCGGCACCGGATTGAGTCTGCCATCGAGAACGAGTGCGGACATGCCGTGCACCGGCGTCCCGATGGTGACCGGACGGCCGACTTCGAGCTGCGCGAACGAGGAGATGATCGTCGTCTCGGTGGGTCCGTAGCCGTTGAAGTACTTACGCCCCGGCTGCCACTTCGCGAGCAGTTCCGGTGTGGTGACGTCGCCACCGACGGAGACGACCTCGAAGTCGGACAACCCAGCCGGGTCGACCGTGCCGAGGACAGCTGGGGTGATGATCGCGTTGGTGACACGTTCGGTCCGCAGCAGTTCGGCGAGATCCGGCCCACCGATGATGGACGCGGGCACGATCACCAGTGTCGCGCCGATGTAGAACGTCGCAAGCCATTCGAGCACCGACGGGTCGAAGCTCGGCGAGCAGATGTGCAGGAACCTCGACTCGGAGGTGAGGCCGTACAACTCGGTCGCGAACTCCACCACTCCACCGAGACCGGCGTGGGTGACGGTGACGCCCTTGGGCAGACCCGTCGATCCCGAGGTGTAGATGACATAGGCGGGATGGTTGCTCCGCAAGGGGCGCAACCGATCCAGATCCGAGACTGGTTCGGCGGACTGCGCGTCGCACAGTGCCGTCGTCGCAGGATCGTCGAGAACCAGCCAGTCGAGAGCACTCGGCAGTCTGTCGACGAAACCGCTTCCGGTCAGGCCGGTCACCGCGCCCGAGTCGGTGATCATGTGCAGCACACGATCCTGCGGATAACTCGGGTCGACAGGTACGTGTGCGCCGCCGGCCTTGGTGACCGCCCACACCGCAGCGACCATCTCGTAGGACCGTGGGAAGGCAAGAGCAACAAGCTCTTCCGGACCGACGCCACGATCGATCAGCACTCGAGCCAACCTCGACGAGTACTCGTCGAGTTCGCGATAGGTGATCGAGCGACCCTCGTACCGGATGGCGACACCGTTCGGATTCACCTGTGCGCCTCGCGCAAGCGCGTCCGGCACGAGGTCGCGCACCATCACGTCGTCGGCGTGCACATCGGTGAGTCGGTCGAACTCGTCCGGGTCGAGAATTGTGATGTCACCGACCGGCAAAGCGGGTGCGGTGGCGAACGATTCGAGAATCCGAACCAGTCGCTGCATCAGTGTGTCAGCAGCGTCGGAGGTGAACAGATCCTCGAAATACTCGAGCCACATGTGGACCGTCGCGCCGGAGGTGATGCCGAGCGTGAGCGGGTAGTGGGTGTTGTCGTTGGAACTGACGCCGGTCACCGACATGTCGTCGATCGACTGTGCCTGTTGCGCCAGGCCTGCCTCGTCGACCGGGTAGGACTCGAAGACGGTCAACGTGTCGAACAGTGCTCCGACACCGGCGATGCGCTGTATGTCGTTGAGGCCGAGGTAATGATGCGCGAGCAGATCTGCCTGCTCACCCTGCAGCCTCGACAGGAACTGCTCGGTCGTCTCTTCCTCGATCAACTGCACGCGGATCGGCAGTGTGTTGATGAACAGCCCGACCATCGACTCCACGCCAGCAAGGTCGGCCGGCCTGCCGGACACGGTCGCACCGAACACGACGTCGTCGCGAGCGGTCATGCGGCCGAGCAGAATTCCCCACGCCGCCTGAATCAGCGTGTTCATCGTGACGCCCAACCGAGCGCCGAGTGCGGTCAATGTCGCGGTCGTCTCTTCGCTGAGATCGGCGACGACCTCGGCGGAGCGCGTGGAGATCTCCTGGCCTGGGTCGGCAGCGGCAAGCAGTGTCGGCTCCTCGAAGCCTGCCAACGCCTTTCGCCACTGTTCGCGCGACGCATCGGCATCCTGATCGCCGAGCCAGGCGAGGAAGCTGCGGTACGGCCGGACCCGCGGCAACACCGAGGCGTCGCCCCGAGTCGCGTAGAGCACCAGCAGGTCCTTCATCAGCAGCGGCAGGGACCAACCGTCGAGCAGTACGTGGTGGTTGGTCAGCACCAACTTGTACGACGTGCCGCCGGTACGAACCAGCGTGAACCGCACCAGCGGTGCGGTCGAGAGGTCGAAGTGCTTGGCCTGGTCGTCGGCCAGCATCCGCGCGAGGCGTTCCTGCACCTCGGCATGGCGACCACCGCGGACGTCGGTTTCACGCCACGCCACGTCGACGTGATCGAGAACGATCTGGACCGAATTGCCATCGTCACCCTGCACGAAGACGGTGCGCAGGTTGTCGTAGCGATCCAGCACGCCCTGCGCAGCAGCGCGCAGTCGTGCGGAGTCGACGTCGCCTTCGAGGCTCAACACAACCTGCATCGTGTAGATGTCGAGCGATGCGTCGGCAAGCATGGCGTGGAACAGCAGACCGTTCTGCAGCGGCGATAGCGACCAGATGTCCGAGACCGCGTGGTAACGCGATTCCCAGGCATCGATGTCGTGCTGACCGACGTGCACGAGCGGCACGTCGGACGGAGTGAGTCCGCCCGCGGCCGGATCGTCGACATGGGTCGCGAGCGCGGTCAGCGCCGTGATCCACAGGTCCGCCAGTTCCTGCACGGCTTCACGAGACACCGCACCTGCCGGGAAGGCGAAGGACGCGTTGAGCGTGGCACCCGAAGCACCATCGGCGACGATCGCGTTGATGTCGACCGTCTTGTTCGCGGGCTGGTCGGCATCGCCGGGTGCTTCGATGTCGGCAAGGTCTGCGGCAGGCAGCCAGCCGAGGGCGCCGAGACCTTCCGGCACCTCGCCGGTGGACATCCGGCCGAGGTAGTTGAAGCTGAACTGCCCGGTTTCGGCCGAAAGCTGCTGTGCTGTATCGGCATTCAGGTACCGCAGCAGGCCGTAGCCCATGCCCTTGTCAGGCACTGCGAGCAACTGCTCCTTTACTGCCTTGATGGCAGCACCGGCCGCCGACCCGCCTGCGAGCGCGCTGTCGAGATCGATCCCGGCGACGTCGAGGCGGACGGGGAAGACACTGGTGAACCAGCCGACCGTGCGCGACAGATCAGCCCCGGGCACAAGTTCTTCTTCGCGGCCGTGGCCTTCCAACTGCAGCAGCGTCGACGATTCGAACACACCGCGCTCGCGGCGCCACTTCGCGACTGCGAGTGCGAGAGCTGTGAGCAGGCCGTCGTTCACGCCGCCGTGGAACCGCTCGGGGACCGAGGTCAGCAGCTTGGCGGTCACGTCTGCGGGCACCGAGATCTCGAGCCGCTCGACGGTCGCGAGCACGTCGACCGCGGGGTCGAACGGGCGCTCTCCCAGCGTGGGATCGGGTCCGTCGAGGATCGAATGCCATACGGGCAGTTCGTCGATCCGTGCAGCCGAACGCGCTTCGTCGGCAAGGGCATGTGCCCAGCGCCGCACCGAGGTCACCGGTGCGGTCAGTTCCGCGGTCGTACCCGCGGCGAGCTGACTCCACGCGGTGACGAAGTCCGGTACCAGGATCCGCCACGACACACCGTCGACGACGACGTGGTGCGCGACGATCAGCAAACGCGAACCTGCGTCGGGCGTGACGAGCCAAACGAACTGCAACATCACGCCGTTGTCGGGATCGAGTCGTCCGAGTGCGGCATCCAGGGCAGCAGACGCTTCGGCGACGACCGCAGGATCGTCTGTTGCGCCGGACAATTCGACGCGGGTAAGCAAGCTCCCGACGTCGACGCTGCCCGCCGGGAAGATCTCGAGACCTCTCCCCTGCTCGTCGTCGATCAAACGCGAACGCAGCACGTCGTGACGATCCACAACCGCCCTGATCGTCGCTTCGATGCCCGCGCGATCGATGTCCTCGGGCAGGTCGAGCAGCATCGTCTGCGCGAAACGTGAGTAGCCACCGCCACGTTCGACCATCAGGTGACCGAACGGCAGCAACGGCGAACGACCGATACCGCCACCTGGCAGTTCCGCGAGAACGGCAGCCGTCTCGGCACCGCCCGCGACAGCAACCTCGGCAAGCCCTGCAACGGTCTTGTGCTCGAACACGTCTCGCGGAGAGAACACAACCCCACGAGCACGGGCACGAGACACCAGCTGAATCGACAGAATCGAGTCGCCACCGAGTGCGAAGAACGAGTCGTCGACGCCGACCTGTGCGACACCGAGTACCTCGGCGAACACGGCAGCAATGACCTCTTCGGTCGCGTTCTCGGCGGCACGGAACTGCTGATCGCTTTCGAACACCGGCGCAGGCAACGCCTTCCGGTCGAGCTTGCCGCTGATGTTCAACGGGAATTCGTCGAGCACCAGGATCGCCGACGGCACCATGTACTCCGGCAACCGCGCACCGAGCGACGTTGTCAGCGCGTCGATGTCGACAGCCGCTCCCGGAGCAGGGACGACGTAGCCGACGAGCACTTCACCCGCGGCAGAATCGTTGCGCACCAACACGACCGACTGCGCGATGCGGTCGTCGGCAAGCAACGCTGCCTCGATTTCGCCGAGTTCGATACGGAGACCGCGCAACTTCACCTGGAAGTCGGTGCGCCCGACGTACTCGAGCTCGCCACTTCGGTTCCACCACACGAGGTCTCCGGTGCGGTACATCCGCTCACCGGCAGCGCTCAGTGGGTTCGCGACGAAGCGGTCCGCGGTCAGGTCAGGACGAGCGACGTAGCCGCGCGCCAACTGCGTTCCGGCGAGGTACAACTCGCCTGCAACGCCGACCGGCACCGGACGTAGCCGCGAATCCAGCACGAGCACCTTGGTGTTCCACACCGGCACACCGATCGGGACGGTGCTCGAATCGGCGTCCGTCACTTCGTGATAGGTGACGTCGACGGCGGCTTCGGTCGGGCCGTACAGGTTGTGCAGTCGAGTCGACGGAAGTGCCGCGCGCATTCGCGCGGCGGTCTGCACGGGCAGGGCTTCACCCGAAGCGAACACCTGCCGCAGCGTGATCGAGTGCGACGCACCCGGGTACGCGACGAACACGGCAAGCATCGACGGCACGAAGTGCGCGGTGGTGACAGCGTTGGCCGCGATTACCTCGACCAGGTATTCGGGATCACGATGTCCGTCCGGTCGGGCCACAACCAGGGTGGCGCCGATCTGCAACGGCCAGAACAGCTCCCACACGGACACGTCGAACGTGACCGGTGTCTTCTGCAGGACGACGTCGGCCTTGCTCAGCTCGTAGGTGTCCTGCATCCACAGCAGTCGGTTCACGATCGAACCGTGCGAAACGGCGACACCCTTCGGCCTACCGGTCGAGCCGGAGGTGAAGATGACGTAGGCCGTGTTGTTCGGCTGCACCGGTGCGCGACGATCGGCGTCGGTGACCGCATCGGTCGAGTGCGAGCTCAGATCGACGGTGTCGAGTTCCAGCACAGCATCCGCAAAAGCGACATCGGGAATCGCAATATCGTCGCGTGCGGTTGTGAGCACCCTTACAGCCGATGCGGTCTCGAGGATGTGCGCGATTCGATCCGCAGGATGATCCGGGTCGACGGGCACGTACGCACCGCCTGCGGTCAGCACCGCGTAGATGCCGACCATCATGTCGATCGATCGGCGCATCGCAACGGCAACAAGTGCTTCCGGTCCGACACCCTCGGCGATCAGCAGTCGGGCAACCTGATTCACGCGTGCAGCGAACTCTGCGTAGGTGAGTTTCTCGTCCTCGAACACGAGCGCAGTCGCCTTCGGGGTCGCGGCGACCTGCGCTTCGAACAGCGAGACCAGGTTCGCTGTCGGGTCGACGAAGTGATCGGTTGCATTCCACCGCTCGACGACGCGTGCCCGCTCGACCTCGTCGATGATCGGCGCATCGCCGACCGCGAGGCCGGGTTCGCGAGCCATCGTCTCGAGGATTCGGACGAACCGCCGACCGAACACTGCGATGGTGTTCGCGTCGAACAAGTCCGTCGCGTAGGCCAATTCGACTGCCATGCCTGCAGGTGCGCCGTCGGCGTCGAGTTTCTCGGCGAGGGTCACCTGAATGTCGAACTTCGCTGTCTGAACATCGAAGTCGACCGCGGCGACCTCGAGGTCGGGCAGTTCGAAGGTCGTCGGCCCCAGGTTCTGGAAGGTGAGCATGACCTGGAACAGCGGATGCCGTGCCTGCGACCGCTCGGGGTTGAGTACCTCGACCAACCGCTCGAACGGAACGTCCGCGTGGCCGAAGGCCGACAGGTCGATCTCCCGAACGCGCTGCAGCAGCGTGTCGAACGATTCGCCCGCCTCGATCTCGGTCCGCAGCACAAGCGAATTGACGAACATGCCGATCAGATCGTCGAGTGCCGCTTCACCGCGACCGGCCACAGGCGTGCCGATAGCGATGTCGGAGGTGCCGGACAGTCGCGCAAGCAGCACGGCGAGACCGGTATGGACGACCATGAACAGGGTCGAATTCTGTGTGCGCGCAAGCTCGTTGAGCGAGGCGGTGAGCGTGGCGTCGACCTCGAACGTGTGCGCAGCACCGTCGTACGACGCGATCGCCGGACGTGGCCGGTCGCTCGGCAGGTCGAGCTGAGCCGGCAGCGCATCCAATGCCGTACGCCAGTAGGCGAACTGCTGGGCAATCACCGATTCCGGATCGTCCTCGGAGCCGAGCACGTCTCGCTGCCACAGTGCGAAGTCCGCGTACTGCACCTCTAGCGGTGCCCAGCCCGGCGCATCTCCCGCTGTGCGCGCCGAGTAGGCAATCATGACGTCCCGTGTCAGCGGACCCATCGAGAATCCGTCGGACGCAATGTGATGGACGACGACGACGAGCACGTGGTCGCGCTCCGAGATCTGCAGCAGCGCCGCGCGCAGTGGAACCTCGACCGTGGTGTCGAAACCGGTCGCGATGATTGCCGCGACTCGTTCGGCGATGGCCGTCTCGGTCACGGGTTCCGGAATGAGCTGCGGAACAGCCCCGGCCACAGGCACACTCACCTGATAGCCGGTGCCGTCGACCTCGGGGTAGATCGTGTGCAGCACCTCGTGACGACCCACAACGTCGCCGACAGCTGCCTGCAACGCTTCGAGATTCAGCGCACCGGTCAAACGAATCACGGCAGGGATGTTGTTGACACCCGACTCCGTATCGAAGCGGTTGAGGAACCACATCCGTTGCTGCGCAAGGGACAGCGGGACCCGCTCGGGCCGCGGCTGTGCGGTGAGCGCCTTGCGGCCGCCGACACCTGCATGTTGCTCGACCCGTGCAGCCAGCGCTTCGACGGTCGGCGCCTCGAAAAGCGACCGAACCGAAACCCGGGTGTCAAGTGCGTTGCCCAGCCGCGCGGCGACCTGAGTCGCCAGCAGCGAGTTGCCACCGAGTTCGAAGAAGTTGTCGTCCAAACCGACCCGAGCCGCACCCAGCAGTTCGGCGAAGATGCCGGCGACGATTTCCTCGATCGGCGTTGCCGGTGCGCGGAACGCCTTCGCCTCGAAGACCGGAGCAGGCAACGCCTTTCGATCCAACTTGCCGTTCGCGTTGAGCGGCAGTGAGTCGAGCACCATGATCGCAGCGGGCACCATGTACGAGGGCAACTCGGAGGCGACGGTCGTGCGCAGTGCTGCCGCGTCGACGTCCGTGTTTCCAGCCGGTACGACGTAGCCGACGAGCTGGGTTCCCGTGCGTGCATCCTCGTGTGCGACGACGACAGCCTGCGCAACCGAGACCTGCGCGGCGAGAACGGATTCGATCTCACCGAGCTCGATGCGGAAGCCGCGGACCTTCACCTGGAAGTCGGTACGGCCGACGTATTCGAGGGTGCCGTCGGCTCGCCACGACACGAGGTCGCCGGTGCGGTACATCCGCGATCCGCTGTGGCCGAACGGATTCGACACGAAACGGTCGGCGGTCAGATCGGCCCGGCCGTGGTAGCCGGTCGCCAACTGATCGCCCGCGAGATAGAGCTCACCCGCAACGCCCGCCGGAACCGGATGCAACCTGGCGTCGAGCACGTACACCTGGACGTTCCATTCGGGAACACCGATCGGCACGGCAGCGCCGACTACCTCGGTCACCAAGTGCGATGTGACGGACACAGCGGCTTCGGTCGGGCCGTACAGGTTGTACAGATCGCCGGCATTTGTTGCCTTGTAGCGCTTGGCAGTTGCGGCTGGCAACGCTTCACCGATGGCGAGCACACGTCGCAACGACGTCGTCAGGTGTCCGTCGGACTCCACCAGCAACGCTTCGAGCATCGACGGCACCGAATGCAGTGTCGTCACAGCTTCGTCGCGCATCAGCTGGTTGAGGTACGCCGGATCGCGATGACCGTCCGCGCTCGCGATAACGAGTCGCGAACCGGAAACCAACGCGGACCAGAACTCCCACACCGATAGGTCGAACGTCGCGGCCGTCTTGAGCAGCACCGCGTCGTCGGCGCCGAGCTCGAATTCCGCACGTTTCCAGACCAACTGGTTGACGATCGCGCCATGGCTCACCGCGACGCCCTTGGGGCGACCGGTGGAGCCCGACGTGAAGATCACGTAGGCGGTATTGGCGGGCAGCAGAGCACCGAGGCGTTCACTGTCGCGAATAGGAGCGTCATCGAGATCGGACAGGTCGACGACGTCGACCCGGACGATAGCTGCGACTCGGTCGGTGGTGAATTCGTCACGCGCTGTGGTGAGTACACAGATCGGTGCGGCAGTCTCGAGGATGTAGTCGGTGCGGTCGGCAGGCTGGTCGGGATCGACCGGTACGTAGGCGCCGCCCGCCTTCGCGACGGCATACATGCCGACGACCAGATCGACCGATCGGCGCATCGCAAGTGCTACACGGTCCTCGGGCGTGACACCGGAGTCGATCAGGTATCGCGCGAGCCGGTTGACTCGAGAGTCGAACTGCGCGTAGGTAAGACGCTCGCCCTCGAAGACGACCGCTGTCGCGTCGGGCGTCGCCGCGACCTGGGCGTCGAACAACGACACCAACGTCGCCGGATCGACGTCGTGCTCGGTTGCGTTGCGAGCATCGAGCAGTGCAGCGCGCTCGGTGCTGTCGAGCAGATCGATGTCACCGATCACCGCGGTCGGGTCGGTCGTGATCGCGGTCAGGATGCGCACGAACCGATCGGCAAAACTTTGGACCGTCGACTCGTCGAAAAGATCTACAGCGTAGGTGATTTCGGCTGCGATCTCGCCGGGCGTGCCGTCTGCCGCTCGCTGGTCGGCGAGGGTGAACTGCACGTCGGTCTTGGCGAGTTGGGTGTCGAAGTCGACGACGCTGACATCGAGGCCGGGCAGGCGCAGCGCCGAGTCTGCGAGGTTCTGGAACGACAGTCCGACCTGGAAGAGCGGATTGCGGGCCGTCGATCGGACCGGGTTGAGCACCTCCACGAGCCGCTCGAACGGCACGTCGGCGTTGGCGAATGCTTCGAGGTCGTGTTCGCGAACGCGGGCCAGCAGGTCCGCGAACGTGTCGGAGCCCTCCACACGTGTGCGGAACACCAAGGTGTTGACGAACATGCCGATCAGGTCGTCGAGCGCCTGTTCGCCGCGTCCCGCGATCGGCGTACCGACCGCGATGTCGTCGGTGCCCGACAGACGAGCCAGCAGCACGGACAGTGCCGAGTGCATCACCATAAACAGCGATGCGTTGTTCCCGCGAGCAAGCGCGAGCAACTGCTGGTGGACGTCGGCGTCGATGGTGAACCGAAGAGCTCCACCGCGGAACGACTGCACAGCAGGCCGCGGCCGGTCTGTCGGCAGCTCCAGCTGATCCGGCATACCGGACAACGCGTCGACCCAGTACGCAACCTGCTCGGCAGCAAGCGAATCCGGGTCACCTTCGACACCGAGCACGTCGCGCTGCCACAGCGCGTAGTCCGCGTACTGCACCGGCAGCGGCGCCCAGTTCGGTGCGTCACCGTTGGTACGAGCGGCGTAGGCAACCATGATGTCGCGGGTCAGCGGTCCCATCGACGCGCCGTCGGCGCAGACGTGGTGAACAACCATCGTCAGCACGTAGTCGCGCGTCGGCGAGCCTTCGATCTCCAGCAGCGCAACGTGCAGCGGAACCTCGGCGGTCACGTCGAACGTCGTGGACGCGATCTCGAATACCCGCGTGGGTAGCTGTGCTTCGGTGACAGCTTCCGGTACAAGCGGACGAACTACCTCGGCCGCGGGGAGGACGCGCTGGTACGGACCCTCGAGAGAGTCGGGATAGACCGTCCGCAGCGATTCGTGGCGTTCGATCAGGTCGCGCACGGCAGCTTCGAGTGCAGCGATGTCGAGGTCGCCGGTCATTCGAACGGCAACAGGAATGTTGTCGACGGCAGACTCGGTGTCGAACTGGTTCAGGAACCAATACCGTTGCTGCGCAGGCGACAACGGCAGGCGCTCGGGACGTGCGCCTGCAATCAGCGCAGGGCGGCGACGACCGTTGCCGGTGTGCTGCGCTATGCGAGCAACGAGACCTGCGACGGTGGAGGCTTCGAACATTTCACGAACACCGACAGGTGTATCGAGCGCTGCGCTGAGGCGGGACACAACCTGCGTCGCGATGAGCGAGTTGCCACCGAGTTCGAAGAAGTCGTCGTCCAGACCGACTCGGTCAGCTCCGAGTACCTCCGCGAACGTGTTCGCGACGATTTCCTCGATCGGGGTTGTCGGAGCACGGAACACCTTCGCCGCGAAGGTCGGCGCGGGCAACAGCTTTCGATCGAGCTTGCCACTGGCGTTGAGCGGAAGGTCGTCGAGTACGACGAACGCCGACGGCACCATGTACGCGGGCAGGACCGTGGTCAGTTCGGTCCGCAGGACTTCCGTATTCACAGCAGAGGTGTTCAAGGCAGATCCGACGACGTAGGCCACCAACTGGTCGCCAAGGTGCGCGTCGCCGCGCACCACGACGACGGCCTGCGCGACGGATTCCTGTGCCGTCAAAGCAGCTTCGATTTCGCCGAGTTCGATGCGCAGACCACGCAACTTCACCTGGAAATCGGTACGACCGATGTAGGACAACTCACCATCGGCCCGCCACGTGACAAGGTCACCCGTCCGATACATCCGCTCACCCACACCACCGAACGGATTGGCAACAAACCGATCCGCCGACAAATCCGGACGACCCACATACCCACGAGCCAACTGCACACCCGCCAGATACAACTCACCCGCAACACCCACCGGCACCGGCCGCAACCGCGAATCCAACACCAACACAGCCGTGTTGAACACCGGCGCACCAATAGGCACCGCCACCGTGTCCGCATCCACAACCTCGTGGAACGTCACATCCACCGCAGCCTCGGTCGGACCGTACAGATTGTGCAACCGAGCACCGGTCAACGCACGCAACCGATGAGCAGTCTTCGCAGGCAACGCCTCACCCGACGCGAACACCTGCTGCAGCGAGGTGCAATTGTCGACACCTGGCGCTGCGACGAACACCGCAAGCATCGAGGGCACGAAGTGCGCCGTCGTCACCGAATGTTCGACGATCACATCGCGCAGGTAGGCGGGATCGCGGTGACCGTCGGGACGAGCAACCACCAACCGCGCACCAACCTGCAACGGCCAGAAGAACTCCCACACCGACACATCGAACGTCACAGGCGTCTTCTGCAACACCACATCCGAGGAACCCAACCCGTACGCCGACTGCATCCACACCAAACGGTTCACGATCGCGCCATGCGAAACCGCAACACCCTTCGGCCGACCCGTCGAACCCGACGTAAAGATCACATACGCCGTATTCGACGGCGACAACGCCGCCGACCGCTCCTCCGCAGCAACCGGACCAGCATCGAAACCGGACAAATCAAGCTCATCGATCCGCACCGCGCCCGCAACATCGACCTCGTCACCCGAAGTCGTCAACACACAGACCGGTCGCGCAGTCTCGAGAATGTATTGCGTCCGCTCCGCGGGATGGTCCGGATCCAACGGCACATATGCACCACCGGCAACCGTCACCGCATACATACCGACAACCAGATCCACCGACCGTCGCATCCCCAACGCAACGAACGACTCCGGACCCACACCTACCGACATCAGATACCGGGCAAGCCTATTGACCCGCGCAGCGAACTCCGCATACGTCAGGTCGACACCCTCGAACGACAACGCAATCGCCGACGAGTGTTCGACAACAGCAGCGGTGAACATCGACACCAACGTTGCCGACGAATCAACCTCGTACGCAGTCGAATTCCACTCCTCGACAACCTTCTTGCGCTCGGCGGCGGAGAGGATGTCCAGTTCGCCGACCGGAGTGTTCTGGTCGGCGAGCGCTCCGTCGAGGAGTCGCACGAATCGGTCGGCGAATCCTGCGACCGTCGAAGCATCGAACAGGTCCGTTGCGTACACGAAGTTCGTTGTGGCTCCGACCGGTTCGCCGTTGGCGTCGAACTTCTCGACGACCTCGACCGCTAGGTCGAACTTTGCGACCTGTGCGTCGAATTCGACGCCACTGACCCGCAGGCCAGGCAACTCGAGTTCTGTCTGGCCGGTGTTCTGGAAGGTGAGCATGACCTGGAACAGCGGATGCCGCGCCTGGGAGCGGGCGGGATTGAGTATCTCGACGAGACGCTCGAACGGCAGGTCGGCGTGACCGAACGCGCCGATGTCCGTTTCGCGAACGGCGGCAAGCAGTTCCGCGAAGGTGCGACCACCGTCGACGGCGGTCCGCAGCACGAGTGTGTTGACGAACATGCCGATCACATCGTCGAGCGCTTGCTCGCCACGGCCCGCGACGGGTGTACCGATCGCGATGTCGTCCTGTCCCGACAGTCGGGCGAGAACAACTGCGAGCGCACCGTGGACGACCATAAACGGCGTCACACCGCGTTCGCGCGCAACTCGACGTAGCCGGGTGTGCAACTCTTCGCCGATCTCGAACGTATGCGTCGCACCGACGTAGCTCGCGGCGACAGGTCGCGGTCGATCGGACGGCAGTTCGAGTTGATCGGGCAGGCCTGCCAGACCGTCGGTCCAGTACTGCGCCTGCTGCGAGATCAGGGAACTCGGGTCCGACTCGGAACCTAGCACGTCGCGCTGCCACAGCGCGAAGTCCGCGTACTGCACCGGAAGCGGTGTCCACGTGGGCATTTCACCGGACACACGCGAGGCGTACGCAACCATGACGTCGCGAGCCAGTGGTCCCATCGACCAGGCGTCGCCCGAGATGTGGTGCACGACAACGACAAGGACATGCTCGGCGGTGGGCACCGTCGAACCGTTGGACCCCGTTGGCTCGACGCGGAATACCCGCGCGCGAACCGGCACCTCTGCGGCAACGTCGAATCCGGTGCCGATGATCGACGTGACTGCGCCGAGCAGGTCGGCCTGCGCCACTGTGATCGGAGTCAGGTCGGGTACTACCTGGACGGCCGGCAGCACAACCTGGGCAGGCATGCCGTCGTAGTCGGGGTAGACGGTGCGCAGCGACTCGTGCCGATCGATGACGTCGGCGACAGCTGCCTGTAGCGCGACCACATCCAGAGCACCGGTCAGGCGGATCGCCACCGGGATGTTGTTGACTGCGGACTCGGGCTCGAACCGGTTGAGGAACCACATCCGTTGCTGTGCAAGCGACAGCGGGATTCGGTCGGGCCGGACCCGCGGCGCGAGTTCGGCTCTGGCACCGACACCCGCGTGTGATTCGACCCGCGCGGCGAGCCCTGCGACGGTCGTTGCCTCGAACAGCGTGCGCACTGCGACACGGGTGTCGAGTGCGGCGCCGAGTCGTGCGACAACCTGCGTCGCAATCAGCGAGTTGCCGCCGAGAGCGAAGAAGTCGTCGTCGCGACCGACCTGTGCGATGCCGAGCACGTCGGCGAACACCGCTGCCACGATTTCTTCGACGGGCGTGGTCGGAGCGCGGAACGAGCGTGCTTCGAAGACCGGTTCCGGCAACGCCTTTCGATCGAGCTTGCCGGAGGTGTTCAGCGGGAACTCGTCGAGGACGACGATCGCCGACGGCACCATGTACGACGGCAGGAGTTGGGTCAGCTCGGCCGTCAACTGGCCAGGCTCTGGCGCGGAGCCTGGTGTCGGCACGATGTAGCCGACGAGCTGATCACCCGTCGCGGTCGACATGACAACAGCTGCAGACTGATTCACCTGCGACGACGTCAGCAGAGCCGTCTCGATCTCGCCGAGTTCGATGCGCTGGCCACGGAACTTCACCTGGAAGTCGGTGCGACCGATGTATTCGAGCACGCCGTCCGCACGCCACGTGACGAGGTCACCGGTGCGGTACATACGAGCGGTTCCACTCACGCCCGCGAACGGGTTGGCAACGAACCGGTCGGCAGTCAGATCCGGCCGCGACACGTAGCCGCGGGCGAGCTGCGCACCACTGAGGTAGAGCTCGCCGGGAACTCCGTCCGGCACCGGATGCAGTCGGGAGTCGAGTACGAAGACCTGCGAGTTCCACTCGGGAACACCGATGGGCACCGATTGCCCGGTCTCCCCCGCGGCGGGCCAGTAGGTGATCGACACGGCGGCCTCGGTCGGGCCGTACAGGTTGTGCAGCCCGGCAGAGCTCACGCGGGCAAACGACGCAACCGTCTCCGGCGGCAGTGCCTCGCCGATGACGAACACGTGCCGAAGGGTGGTCAGCGACTCCGCGGACACATGTGCGGCGAAGACGGACAGCATCGACGGAACGAAGTCGGTGATCGTAATACGCTGCGCAGCAATCGTATCTGCGACATAGGCGGGATCGCGGTGACCGTCGTTCGTCGCGACAACCAGCGTCGCGCCGACACGCAGCGGCATGAAGTAGCCCCACAGCGAGACGTCGAACGTCGTCGCGGTCTTTTGCAGGTACGCGTCCGTTGCATCGAGTTGGTACTCGGACTGCATCCATTCGAGCTGGTTCACGATTGCGGCATGGCTGACCGCGACGCCCTTCGGCCGACCGGTCGAACCCGACGTGAAGATGGCGTATGCGGGATGGTCCGCCCGCACGGTGCCGACACGCTCGTCGTCGGTGACGGGCTCGGTCGAAACACCCTCGGTGGCAACGGTATCGATTGCGATGAGCGGCACCGATCCGGCGCCGTCGAACGCGTCACGTGAGGTCGTCAGGACACACACCGGCTGTGCGGTATCGAGGATGTGAGCGATGCGCTCCGCCGGATGATCCGGATCCAACGGCACCCACGCTCCGCCTGCACGCACGATGGCATACATACCTGCGACCAGGTCGATCGAGCGCCGAATCGCCAGTCCTACCAACGACTCCGGGCCGACACCCTGCGCGATCAAGATACGGGCGAGCTGGGAAACACGGGCGTCGAATTCGGCGTAGGTCACCGATTCGCCCTCGAAGACAACCGCAGGAGCATCCGGTGTCGCGCGTACCTGCGCGTCGAAACCGTCGAGCAGAAGCACGTTCTCGACTGCGTGCGCTGTCGCGTTGCGCTCGCGCAACAGGACTCCGTGCTCCACCTGGTCGAGCACGGCGATGTCGCCGACTCGAACAGCAGGATCCGAAACCACACCGTCGAGCACCCGCACGAACCGCTCGGCGATGCCCGCAACCGACGACTCGTCGAACAGGTCCAGGGCATAGATGATTTCGGTGATCATCCCGGCAGGCTCGCCGTTGGCGTCGACCGTCTCGGTGAGAATCACCTGCAGATCGAAGTTCGACACCTTGCTGGTCAGTTCGATACCGCTGACACTGAGTCCCGGCAGCTCGAGCGCACGCTGACCCGCGTTCTGGAACGACAGCAGCACCTGGAACAACGGATGCCGCGCCTGCGATCGAGCAGGATTGAGTACCTCGACAAGTCGTTCGAACGGCACGTCCGCGTGGCCGAACGCCGCGAGATCGGTTTCGCGTACGGACGTCAGCACGTCGGTGAACGGTGCCGCGGAGTCGATCTGCGACCGCAAGACCAGTGTGTTGACGAACATGCCGATCAGATCGTCGAGTGCACGTTCGCCACGACCCGCGACAGGCGTTCCGATGGCGATGTCACCGGTACCCGACAGCCGCGCCAACAGCACCGCGAGCGCGGCGTGCGTGACCATGAACAACGTCGCGTTGCGTTCCCGCGCAAGTTCGGCCAGGTGCCTGTGTGTCTCGGCGGGAATGTCGAAGGTGTAGGTCTCACCGCGACCGGTTGCCACCGCAGGCCGGGCACGATCGGCAGGTAGATCGAGTTGATCCGGGACGCCGCGCAATGCCTGCGTCCAGTACTCGACCTGACGCGCGATCAACGACTCCGGATCGTCTTCGAAGCCGAGGACGTCGCGCTGCCACAGTGTGTAGTCCGCGTATTGCACTGCCAGCGGTGTCCAGGCAGGCTCGCCACCGTCGACACGAGCGGAGTAGGCAGTCATGACATCGCGGGTGAGCGGTCCCATGGAGAAGCCGTCTGCCGAGATGTGATGCACGACAAGGGCGAGCACATGTTCGGTCGGACTGATCTCGAACAGCCTGGCGCGGAACGGCACCTCTGCCGATACGTCGAATCCGGTGAGGACCAACTCTGCGATACGGCTTGGCAGCTCGGCTTCCGACGCCTCGATCGGGGACAGATCCGGGATGACCCGTGCCGTCGGAACGGTGACCTGATAGGGCGTTCCGTCGACCTCCGGATACAGCGTCCGCAACGACTCGTGGCGGGCAAGCACATCGGCGACCGCGATCTGTAGCGCTTGCCGATCGAGCAGTCCCGACAATCGAACCGCGACCGGGATGTTGTTGACTGCCGACGCGCTGTCGAAGCGGTTGAGGAACCACATCCGTTGCTGCGCAAGCGATAGCGGGATGCGCTCGGGTCGTTCCTGCGGTACCAGGGCGGCACGTGCACCCGCACCTGCATGCGACTCGGCGCGGGCGGCGAGCGCCACGACGGTCGGTGCTTCGAACAGTTCACGAACGCCGATCTGCGCGTCGAGCGCGGCAGACAGGCGAGCGACCACTCGGGTTGCCACAAGCGAGTTGCCGCCGAGGGCGAAGAAGTCGTCGTCGAGTCCGACGCGCGGGGTGCCGAGCACCTCGGCGAACGTGTTGGCGACGATCTCTTCGACCGGTGTCGTCGGCGCGCGGAATACCTTCGCTTCGAATACCGGTGCAGGCAACGCTTTTCGATCGAGCTTGCCGCTGGCATTGAGCGGCAGTTCGTCGAGCACGACGAACGCCGACGGCACCATGTACGCGGGCAGACCGTTGCCGAGTTCGTCGCGAACAGCATCGACGTCGGGTGCGGTGCCAGATTCGGCAACGATGTAGCCGACGAGTTGATCGCCGGTCCGAGGATCGGAACGGACGACGACGACTGCGTCCCGCACGGCGTCCTGTGCAGTGAGTGCGGCCTCGATTTCGCCGAGCTCGATGCGCAGACCACGCAACTTCACCTGGAAATCGGTACGACCGATGTACTCCAACTCACCATCGGCACGCCACGTGACAAGGTCACCCGTCCGATACATCCGCTCACCCGGACCACCGAACGGATTGGCAACAAACCGATCCGCCGACAGATCCGGACGACCCACATACCCACGAGCCAACTGCACACCCGCCAGATACAACTCACCCGCAACGCCCACCGGCACCGGACGCAACCGCGAATCCAACACCAACACAGCCGTGTTGAACACCGGCGCACCAATAGGCACCGCCACCGTGTCCGCGTCCACAACCTCGTGGAACGTCACATCCACCGCAGCCTCGGTCGGACCGTACAGATTGTGCAACCGCGCACCGGTCAACGCACGCAACCGATGAGCAGTCTTCGCAGGCAACGCCTCACCCGAGGCGAACACCTGCCGCAACGGACTGCCCTGCTCGATCTCGTTGTCGACGAGGTAGGACACGAACACCGACATCATCGAGGGCACGAAGTGCGCCGTCGTGACGCCCTCCGCCCGAACGATGTCGTCCAGGTAGGCGGGATCGCGGTGACCGTCGGGACGAGCAACCACCAACCGCGCACCAACCTGCAACGGCCAGAAGAACTCCCACACCGACACATCGAACGTCGCAGGCGTCTTCTGCAACACCACATCCGAGGAACCCAAACCGTACGCAGACTGCATCCACACCAAACGGTTCACGATCGCGTCATGCGAAACCGCAACACCCTTCGGCCGACCCGTCGAACCCGACGTGAAGATCACATACGCCGTATTCGACGGCGACAACGAAGCCGACCGCTCCTCCGCAGCAACCGGCGCAGCATCGAAACCGGACAAATCAAGCTCGTCGATCCGCACCGCGCCGGCAACGTCGACCGCGTCACCCGAGGTCGTCAACACACAGACCGGTCGCGCAGTCTCGAGAATGTATTGCGTCCGCTCCGCAGGATGATCCGGATCCAACGGCACATACGCACCACCGGCAACCGTCACCGCATACATACCGACAACCAGATCCACCGACCGCCGCATCCCCAACGCAACGAACGACTCCGGACCAACACCCACCGACATCAAATACCGGGCAAGCCTATTGACCCGCGCAGCGAACTCCGCATAGGACAGGTCCACACCCTCGAACGACAACGCCACCGCCGACGGATGCTCGACAACAGCAGCGGCGAACATCGACACCAACGTCGCCGACGAATCAACCTCGTACGCAGTCGAATTCCACTCCTCGACAACCTGCTTGCGCTCGGCGGCGTCGAGTAGCTCGATGTCGCCGACTGCGGCAGCCGGGTTCGCGGTGATCGAATCGATGACGCGGACCAGACGATCCGCGATTGCACGGACGGCATTGTCGTCGAACAGATCTCGCAGGTAGCCTGCCCGAATACGCAGCTTTGTATCGAGTTGCGCAATCAGGGTAAGCGGGTAGTGCGTCGCGTCGTTCGCGTCGATGCCGTCGACCGACATGCCGTCGATCGCTGCAGCCTGCGCACTGATGCCTGCCGCGTCGACGGGGTAGGACTCGAAGACGACGAGGGTGTCGAACAACCCACCGACGCCGGCGGCAGCCTGGATGTCGGCGAGGCCGACGTAGTGGTGATCCAGCAGATCCGCCTGCTCACCCTGAATTCTGGTGAGCACGGCGCTTGCCGTCTCGGCTGCGTCGAACCGGACTCGAACCGGGACCGTGTTGATGAAGAGTCCGACCATCGACTCGACGCCGGAGAGGTCGGCGGGTCGACCCGACACCGTCGTACCGAACACGACGTCGTCGCGACCGGTGATGCGCGCCAACAGAATTCCCCATGCCGTCTGCAGGACGGTATTGGCGGTGACGCCGAGCTCAGCGGCGAGTGCGGACAGCTTGGCAGTCTGCTGCTCGTCGAGTTCGAACAGGTACTCACCGGCAAGCGCGGTGATCTGCCTGCTGGAATCCATGGGCGCCAACAGGGTTGGTTCGGACACGCCGACGAGCGCGTGCCGCCACGCCTGCTCCGATGCTGCCTTGTCCTGGACCGACACCCATTCGAGGAACGTGCGGTAGGCCCGGACGGGCGGCAGCATCGAACTGTCGCCGCGGACGGCGTACAGCACGAGCAGGTCCTTCATCAGCAGCGGCATCGACCAGCCGTCGAGCAGGATGTGGTGGTTGGTGACGATCAGCTGCCACTTGTCGGTCTCGACGCGAACAAGGGTGAACCTGATCAGTGGCGGTTGTGTGAGATCGAAACGTGCAGCCCGATCGTCGGCAAGTATCCGTTCGAATTCGACGGCCCTGTCGGCGTCGTCGAGACGAACGAGATCGAAGTCCGTCCACGGTGTCTCGACCGCTTCGAGGACGACCTGCACCGCGTTGCCTGCGACGTCGGTGACAAATGCGGTCCGCAGGTTGGCGTAGCGATCGAGCATCGCTTCGGCAGCCGAGCGCAGGCGACGACCGTCGACCGAACCACTCAGCGACAGGACGATTTGCGACGTGTAGACGTCGACCGAGGTCACCGCGAGGAGCGCGTGGAACATCAGGCCCGCCTGCAGCGGCGACAACGGCCACGCGTCGGTCAGTGCGGGATAACGATGCTCCCATTTCTCGATGTCGCCCTGGGTTACGTCGACAAGGGTGAGGTCGGACGGCGTCCGGCCACCCGCCTCGGCGCTACCGGCATGGCGCGCAACGGCTTCCAGCGCCTCGACCCACAGGTGTGCGAGTTCGTCGACATCGGCACGATCGAGCAAGGTCTCCGGGTAGCCGAAGTTGGCCGACAACGTGCCGCCGACGACGATCGCGTTGATGTCGAGCGGTGCCATCGCAGGCATGTCCGCATCGGGCTGCGCGACGAGGTCACCGAGGTCTGCTGCCGGGATCCAGCCGAATCCGGCCAACTGCTCCGGAATGTCGGACGCCGAGATCTGTCCGAGGTAGTTGAAGCTCACCTGGCCGGGCAGGCGCACCGGTAGCTCGGCGGCCGCATCGTCGTTGAGGTAGCGCAGCAGGCCGTAGCCGATGCCCTTGTCCGGCACCGAGAGCAACGCTTCCTTGGCCGCCTTGATGGCCGACCCCATGGCAGGACCACCCGCGAACGCGTCGTCGACGTCCACGCCGGCGATATCGAATCTGACGGGGAAGATCGCGGTGAACCAGCCGACCGTGCGCGACAGATCTGCGCCGGGAACGACCTCTTCCTCGCGACCGTGTCCTTCGAGACGAATCAGTGCGGAGTTTTCGTGCACCCCACGACGGGCGCGCCACTTCGTGACCGCCAGCGCCAATGCTGCGAGTAGCGCGTCGTTGACACCACCGTGATAGAGCGCGGGAACCGTTGTGAGCAAGGACTTGGTGACATGCGCGGACACCTCGACCCGAACCTTGCGAACGACCGAGGCAAGGTCGACGTCGGGATCGAGCGCACGCGGACCGACCAGCGGATCGGGTCCGTCGACGATGTGTCGCCACATCGGCAATTCGGCGACCCGTGCGTCGTCGACGGCACGCTCGCCGAGCGCGTGTGCCCACCGGCGCATGGACGTTCCCGGTTCGGCAAGGACGGGAGTCTGGCCGGAGGACAGTTGTGCCCACGCGGTCACGAAGTCCGGCACCAGGATTCGCCAGGAGACGCCGTCGACGGCGAGGTGGTGCGCGGCGACGATCAGTCGGCCCGATCGCGGTGCGCCACCGTCGGTGGTCGCCGGATCCAGCCAGCCGAACTGCACGACAACGCCATTGGCAGGGTCGAGGCCGCCGAGTGCGGAATCCAAAGCGTCCGTTGCAAGTTCGGTGAACGCACCAGCATCGATGGACGGATCGAATTCGGTCCGGGTCACCAAAGAATCGGCGTCGACGGCACCGGCAGGCAATACCTCGAGCTGCCATTCGCCCGCATCGTCACGGTGCAGCTTCGACCGCAACATGTCATGACGGTCGATCACGGCCGCGACAGTTGCCACGACGTTGGCGCGGTCGATGCCGATCGGCAGTTCCAGCACCAGCGTCTGGTTGAAGCGGTCGAAGCTGCCACCGCGCTCGGCCATAAACCGGACGACAGGTGGGAGCGGCATCGTGCCGACGCCGCCACCCGGAAGTTCGGCCAGCGTGACGGGTGCGGCACTCGACGGATCGGCGACCTCGGCGACCGACGCGAGGCCTGCGACGGTGCGCTGCTCGAAGACGTGCCGCGGGCTGAAGATGACACCCCGGGCCTTTGCTCGCGAGACCAGTTGGATCGACACGATGCTGTCGCCGCCGAGCGCGAAGAACGAATCGTCGACGCCGACGCGATCGAGGCCGAGCACCTCCGCGAAGATGTCGGCGATCGTCTGCTCGACCGGTGTGCGTGGTGCACGGAATGCGACGTCGGCCGCGAACACCGGTTCGGGCAGTGCGGCACGGTCGAGTTTGCCGACGGGGGTCAGCGGAATTCGGTCCAGCACCATGATCGAGGCGGGGACCATGTAGGAAGGCAGCCGCTCCCCCACCGCGGCGGACAACGCTGCGACGTCGATCGAATTGCCAGGCGTTGCAACGACATAGGACACCAGCGACACTGCGCCGGTCGAACTCTTGTGACCGACCGTCGTCGCGAAGTCGACTGTCTCGTCGGCGGCGAGGGCCGCGTCGATCTCGCCGAGTTCGATGCGGAAACCACGGACCTTGACCTGGAAGTCGCTGCGGCCGACGTATTCGACGGTCCGGTCCGAGGTCCAGCGCACGACGTCGCCGGTGCGGTACATCCTGGCACCGGCTTCGTCGGTCGCATCGCCGTACGGATTCGCGACGAACCGCTCGGCACTCAGGCCCGGGCGCGCGTGATAGCCGCGAGCGAGTTGGACGCCCGACAGATAGAGCTCACCTGCGACGCCCACCGGAACGGGACGCAACCGCGAGTCGAGAACGAGTGACCGCATGCCACGGATCGGTCCGCCGATGGTGACCGTCTCGCCGACCAGCAACGGTGCGCTGATGTTGGTCATGATGGTGGTCTCGGTAGGACCGTAGCCGTTGAAGAACTCGCGTTTTCCTGCGGCATCCGTTGCTGCCCAGCGTGATACGAGTTCGGGAGGGCAGGCCTCGCCGCCGGCGACCACAACACGGAGGTCGTCGATACCGGTCGGATCGACCGATGCGAGGGCGGCGGGTGTGATGAACGCGTGGGTTACGTGCGTGCGCCGCAACAGGTCCGCGAGTTCGTCGCCACCGTAGATGGTCGGCGGTGCGACAACCAGGGTCGCGCCTGCGCCGACTGCCAGCAGCAACTCGAGCATCGACGCGTCGAAACTCGGCGATGCGAAGTGCAAGGCTCGTGATTCGGGCGTGATCGAGTAACGCTCGACCTGCTCGGCGCTGAAGTTCGCCAGGCCGGAATGCGTGACGACGACGCCCTTCGGCTTCCCGGTCGAGCCCGAGGTGTAGATGACGAAGGCCGGATGATCGGTACGCAACGTACGAACCCGGTCTGCTGCGGTGACGGGCTCTGCCGATGTGGCACTTGCCTGTTCGAGCAAGGCTGGATCGTCGAGCAGCAACCACTCGACCGAGTCCGAGAGGTCACCGCGTGCGGACGCGACAGTCAGACCGACCGTTGCCCCCGAATCGGTAACCATGTGCTCGATGCGATCGGCAGGGTAATTCGGGTCGATCGGGACGAACGCCGCCCCGGTCTTGGCAACGGCCCAGCTCGCGAGCACCGACTCGGTGGACCGCTTGATGCCGAGCGCAACAAGATCCTCGGGACCGACACCTCGATCGATCAGCAAGCGCGCCAATCGATTCGAGCGCTCATCGAGCTCGCGATATGTCGTCTCTTCGCCTTCGAAGACCACTGCGGTCCGAGCAGGATCCAAGGCCGCGGCAGCGGCCAGCAGATCGGCAAGCGTGCGCGGTTC
The DNA here is from genome assembly GCF_016482825.1 of Antrihabitans stalagmiti. Classification (GTDB taxonomy): domain Bacteria; phylum Actinomycetota; class Actinomycetes; order Mycobacteriales; family Mycobacteriaceae; genus Antrihabitans; species Antrihabitans stalagmiti. The sequence goes on from NZ_JAEMNV010000002.1 coordinate 743,644, forward strand.
GACCGTGGCGCCACCGGCGCGGGTGACCAGATCGGCACGTTCGGCTTCGTCGAGCACATCGATCTGCGCGACCGATACGGCCGGATCGGCCGCGACCGCACCGAGCACCCGAAGCCACCGCTGCGCGAACAGGGCGATGGTCGACTCGTCGAACAGGTCGGTCGCATAGGTGATCGCGCCGGCCATACCGTCTGCGCCGCCGCCGATTTCGGACAGCGTGAGCTGCAGGTCGAAGCGTGCAACCTGATCTTCGATATCGAGTGCGTCGACCCGCAAGCCCGGCAATTCGAGCGCCGCGCGATCGAGGTTCTGGAACGCGAGCGCGACCTGGAACAGCGGATGGCGTGCCTGGGAGCGCTCCGGGTCGAGCACGTCGACGAGCCGCTCGAACGGCACGTCGGCATGACCGAAGGCGTCGAGGTCGACCTGCCGGACCCTGGCGATCAAGTCGGCGAACGACTCCGTTGCGTCGATCGGTGTCCGCAGCACGAGAGTGTTGACGAACATGCCGACGAGATCGTCGAGCGCGGCATCGCCTCGGCCTGCGACCGGTGTGCCGATGACGATGTCGTCGGTACCGCTCAACCTGGCCAGCAACACGGCGAGCGCGCCGTGCACAACCATAAACAGCGACGAGTTCTGTTCGCGGGCAACCCTGTTGAGACCGGCGAGCAGGTCTGCGTCGATCGTGAACGTCGACGTCCTACCTGCATTCGTCGCGATCGACGGGCGTGGGCGGTCGGCGGGCAGATCGAGCTGATCGGGGATGCCGGCGAGCGCCGAGTCCCAGTACGCGATCTGCTTGGAGATCAGGGACTGCGCGTCGTCCTCGGAGCCGAGCACCTCGCGCTGCCAGATGGCGTAGTCCGCGTACTGCACCTCGAGCGGCGCCCAGGACGGAGCTTCGCCTTCGGTGCGTGCCACATACGCAGTCATCACGTCGCGCGTCAGCGGGCCCATCGAGAAGCCGTCCGCGCTGATGTGGTGCACGACGACGGCGAGTACGTGTTCGACCGGGCTCGTGCGGAAGATACGTGCGCGGATCGGGGCATGCTCGCTGACATCGAAGCCGTCGGACATGAAGTCCATGACTGCGCCGAGCAATCCGTCTGCGGTGACGTCGATCGGCGCCAGCTCCGGAATAGCTTGCTCCGCAGCAACAATCACCTGGTACGGCGTACCACCGTGCTCCGGGTAGCGAGTGCGAAGCGACTCGTGGCGACGGATGACATCGGCGATGGCGATGCGCAATGCATCGACATCGAGTTCGCCTTCCAGCCGTATTGCGATCGGGACGTTGTAGGCCGCCGACGTCGTGTCGTACTTGTTCAGGAACCACATCCGCTGCTGAGCGAACGACAGCGGGATCAGGTCCGGACGAGGTCCGGCAGTCAAGGCACGGCGTGCTTCGCCCGAGTGCGACTCGACGCGGGCGGCCATCGCCGCGACCGTCGACGCTTCGAACAGCGTCCGTACCGGTACGACGGTGCCCAGTGCGGCACCGATCCTGGAGACGACCCGAGTTGCGATCAGCGAGTTGCCGCCGAGATCGAAGAAGTCGTCGTCGCGACCGACCCTGTCGATTCCGATGACGTCGGCGAACACACCGGCGACGACTTCTTCGACTGGCGTAGTCGGGGCCCGGAACGCCCGGCCTTCCGCTGCCGGAGCCGGCAGCGACTTGCGATCCAGCTTTCCGTTGGCGGTCAGCGGAATCGAGTCGAGTACGACGATCGCCGACGGCACCATGTAGGCGGGTAGCAGATCGGCGACGTCGTCGCGCACGGTCTCGACGTCGATCGCAACGCTCGGCGCTGCGACGGCGTAGGCAACCAGACGCTGATCACCCGGCGCATCCTCACGCACGATCACCGCGACCTGCGCGACCGAATCCTGGGCAAGGAGAGCTGCTTCGATCTCGCCGAGCTCGATGCGGAAGCCGCGGACCTTAACCTGATCGTCGGCGCGACCTAGGTATTCGAGTTCACCCGACCGGTTCCAGCGAGCAAGGTCACCGGTTCGGTAGAGCGCGGTGCCTGCCTCCCCGAACGGGCTGGCGACGAAACGTCCCGCAGTCAGCGCCGGCTGGCCGAGGTAACCGCGAGCGAGTTGAACGCCCGCCACGTACATTTCGCCGGGAACACCGACGGGAACCGGACGCAGCCGCGTGTCGAGAACGAACACTTCGAGACCGGCGATCGCCCGACCGACGATGCTGCTCGTTGCCGCCGACGCTGTCGCGGCATCCAGTTCGCGATGGCTGACGTGGACCGTCGTCTCGGTGATGCCGTACATGTTCACCAAGCGCGGAGCATTGTCGGCGTGCCTGCCGTACCAGTCGGTCAGGCGTCGCAGTTCGAGTGCCTCGCCACCGAAAACCACGTAGCGCAAGGACAACTCGGCTGTAGACCGTCGATCTACCTCGGCGAGCTGATAGAACGCCGAGGGTGTCTGGTTGAGGACGGTGACGCGTTCGCGCTCCAGCAGTTCGTGGAACTGCTCGGGCGACCGCGAGGTGTAGTAGTCGACAACGACGAGCGTGCCGCCGTACAGCAACGGGCCCCATAGTTCCCACACCGAGAAGTCGAACGCGTACGAGTGGAACATCGTCCACACGTCGTTGTGGTCGAAACCGAAGGCCGACTGGGTGTTCGCGAACAACTTCACCACGTTGCGGTGCGGTACGAGCACACCCTTCGGTCGCCCGGTCGAACCGGACGTGTAGATGACGTAGGCGATGTGCGACGACAACAGCGGTGCCGTGCGCTCGGCATCGGTGATCGGCGTTGCGGCAAACCCGGAGACATCGAGTGTGTCGATCTCGAGCACCGGAAGTGCTGCGGGCAAGGCGATCTCGCGATCGGAGGTGGCAACGACACAGACCGGTGCCGCGTCGAGGAGCATGTACTCGATGCGATCTGCCGGGTACGTCGGATCGACCGGTAGGTAGCCGCCACCGGCTTTCACCACGGCCAGCAGCGCGACGACGAGATCCAGTGAACGTGGCAACGACACCGCGACAAGCGATTCCGGGCCGACACCGGCGTCGATCAGGACGCGCGCGAGCTGATTCGCGCGGGCGTCGAGTTCACGGTAGGTCAACGCTGAGTTCTCGTACCGCACTGCGACCGAATCGGGATGTGCAGCTGCGGCATTGTCGAACAGAGCCACGAGAGTGGTGTCGGCACCGGTGTCAGGTCCGGACGAGTTCCACAGGTGCAGCACCTGATCGCGCTCGATGGCATCGAGGGTGTCGATGTCACCGACGGCACGGGTCGGTTCGGCGACGACGCCGCGCAGGAGACGGACGAAACGCTCGGCGAACCCTGCGACCGTCGAGTCGTCGAACAGATCCGTCGCGTAGGTGAAGTGACCGGACAGTTCCGTGCGGCCCGCGACCGTGGTGGCCTCGCCGATGGTCAGCTGCAGATCGAACTTCGCTGTACCGGTGTCGAATTCGACGATCTCCGCGTCGATGCCCGCCAGCGCGAAGGTGCCTTCGAAGGCATTCTGGTAGGTGAACATCAGCTGGAACAGCGGGTGATGCGCTTGTGATCGGGCCGGGTCGAGCACCTCGACGAGACGTTCGAACGGCACATCCGCGTGGCCGAAGGCAGCGAGATCCGTGTCTCGGCTCGTAGCCAGCAGGTCGACGAAACCAGCACTGCCGTCGACTTCGGTGCGCAGCACGAGGGTGTTGACGAACATGCCGATGATGTCGTCGAGCGCTTGCTCGCCACGACCTGCGACAGGTGTGCCGATCGCGATGTCGGTGGTGCCGGACATCCGGGCAGCCCACAGCGCCAACGCCGAGTGCAGAACCATGAACAGCGAGGCGCCGTGTGTGCGTGCGAGTTCCGACAATGCGTCGGCTAGTTCCGCATCGATCGTGAAGCCGAGCGTGCGACCACGGTTGGTTGCCACTTCCGGACGAACTCGATCTGCGGGCAGTTCCAGTAGCTCGGGCAGATCGGCCAATGTTGTTGACCAGTAGTCGATCTGCTTGCTGATCAACGACTTCGGATCGTCCTCGGTACCGAGAACCTCGCGCTGCCACAGCGTGTAGTCGACGTACTGAACGTCGAGCGCCTTCCAGCCGGGCGCCTCACCCTGGGTCCGTGCGGCGTACGCGCCCATGACGTCGCGCATCATCGGCCCGACCGAGAACCCGTCGGAACTGATGTGGTGCAACACCAGAGTCACCACATACTCGGTGTCGTCGAGTTGCAGCAGTCGCGCACGGAACGGCAGTTCTGTTGTGACGTCGAAACTTTCGTTCGCCAAAGCTGCGACGCGGTCGACCAGTTCGTCCGCGTGCACGTCCTCGATCACCAGATCGAACTCGATCTCACGATGCGGTCGGACCACCTGGTAGCCGACACCGTCGATCTCCGGGTAGACGGTGCGCAGCGACTCGTGGCGTCCGATCACGTCGTTGATAGCCGCGCTGAACGCGACGACGTCGAGTTCGCCGGACAGCCGGACCGCGAACGGAATGTTGTTGGCACCGGACTGGGTGTCGAAGCGGTTGAGGAACCACATCCGCTGCTGCGCGAGCGACAACGGGATCAGCGCTGGTCGCTCGCGAGCGACCAGTGGCGCTCGACGGCCTTCTCCCGCATGCGATTCCGTGCGTGCAGCGAGAGCGGCGACGGTGGATGCTTCGAAAAGGACGCGAACGGGCAGCTGCGTATCGAGCGCGGCACCGATACGCGAAGCGACCTGGGTCGCGATGAGCGAGTTACCACCGAGTTCGAAGAAATCGTCGTCGCGGCCGACCCGAACGAGCCCGAGCACCTCGGCGAACACCTCGGCGACGATTTCCTCGACCGGGTTCGCCGGTGCGCGAAACGCCTTCGCGACGAACAGTGGTGCGGGTAGCGCGCGCCGGTCCAGCTTGCCGGATGCGTTCAGTGGGAGCGCATCGAGCGTGACGAACGCCGCGGGCACCATGTAGGACGGAAGCTGCTGTGCGACAACGTTCCTGAGGTCGGCGGCATCCGGCGCGGACCCCGGCGCAGGAACCACGTAGGCGACGAGCTGCTCGCCGGTGTGCGGATCGCTGTGCAGCAGTGCGACAGCCTGGGTCACCGACGAATGCGACAGCAACGCCGACTCGATCTCACCGAGTTCGATACGCAGACCACGCAGCTTGACCTGGAAGTCGGTGCGTCCGAGGTATTCGATGACGCCGTCGGCATTCCAGCGCACCAGGTCGCCGGTGCGATACATCCGCGCGCCGGGATCGCCGAAGGGGTTGGCAACGAAACGATCCGACGTCAGATCCGCGCGTTGGGCATAGCCACGCGCCAACTGCGTGCCTGCCAGGTACAGCTCACCCGGCACACCTGCCGGCGACAACTGCAGTCGCGCATCCAGGATCAGCGCCTGAGCGTTCCAGACCGGCGAGCCGATCGGGACGTTCGTCGGAAGTTCGCCTTCGAGCACACATTCGGTCGCGTGCACGGTGAACTCGGTCGGCCCGTAGAGGTTGTGCAGTGCGGCGTCGGTGAGCTGCCGTGTCGCGGCGACAGTCTCACGCGGCAATGCCTCGCCGGCGACGAGCAGCGCACGCAGCGACGGCAAGCTACCTGCCTCGACCGTTCCGGCGAACACCGACAGCATCGACGGCACGAACGACGTCAGGGTCACGCCATGAGCAGCGATGGTCTCGGCGAGGTATTCGGGATCGCGATGACCGTTGGCCGTTGCGATCACCATCGTCGCGCCGGTCACCAACGGTCCGTACAGTTCCCATACCGAAACGTCGAACGTCGGCGGAGTCTTGAACAACACAACGTCGGCGGCGCCGATGGCGAACCTGTCCACGATCCACTGGACCTGATTGGCCACCGCTGCTCGCGAGACCGTCACACCCTTCGGTCGACCGGTCGATCCCGAGGTGAAGAGGACGTAGGCAGCGTTGTCGGGCCGCGGTTGCGCGAGCCGTTCCCCCGCGGCGATCGGCGTATCCGCGAAAGTCGTGAGGTCGACCGTGGTCAGATCGATGACATAGGCGGGTAGCGGTGCAACGAAATCGTCTGCGCCAGTAGTCAACACGCAGATCGGGTCGGCGGTGTCGAGGATGTGCGCGACGCGCTCGGCCGGATGATCCGGATCGAGTGGAACGTACGCGCCACCCGCTTCGAGCACCGCGTACATCGCGACGACGAGCTCGACGGAGCGCCGCATTCCGAGCCCGACCAGCGTCTCCGGTCCGACACCCTGCGAGATCAGCAGGCGCGCAACCCGATGCACGCGCGCCGCGAACTCCGCGTACGTCAGTTCGCCGCCATCGAACGACACAGCGACAGCGTCCGGTGTTGCCGCGACCTGCGCAGCGAACAATTCGACGACGGTCGTGGAGGGATCCAGATCCTGCGCGGTGTCGTTCCATTCGACGAGCACCAGATCGCGTTCTGCCGGATCGAGGAGATCGATACTGCCGACGGCGACGTCGGGCGCCGACGTGATCGCTTCGAGCAGACCAACGAATCGGTCGGCGAAACTTGCGACCGTCGACTCGTCGAAAAGGTCCGTCGCATAACCGAACAGCGCCGTGATCTCGCCTGGTTTGCCGTCCTCGTCGTACTGGTCGAGCAGGGTGAGCTGCAAGTCGAACTTCGCAAGTTCGTCGCCCGCAGGCAGTCCGCTGACGGTCAATCCGTCGAGTTCGAGATGCGGGCGATGCTGGTTCTGGAAGGCGAGCATCACCTGGAACAACGGATGCCGCGCCTGCGATCGAGCAGGGTTGAGTACCTCGACAAGACGCTCGAACGGCACGTCTGCGTGACCGAACGCCGCGAGATCGACTTCGCGAACCGCTGCGAGCAGATCCGTGAACGATGCAGCCGGATCGTATTCGGCACGCAACACCAGTGTGTTGACGAACATGCCGATCAGATCGTCGAGAGCAGCGTCACCGCGACCTGCGACCGGAGTACCGATCGCGATGTCGTCCGTGCCCGACAGGCGGGCAAGCAGCACCGTGAACACCGAGTGCACAGCCATGAACACCGTCGAATGCTGTTCGCGTGCAATCGTCGACAGTGCCTGGTGCAGTCTCGGCGAGATCGTGAACTCGTACACAGCGCCGCGGTCGGATGCGGTCGCCGGACGAGGGCGATCGGTGGGCAGATCCAGCTGATCCGGAATACCTGCCAGCGCATCGCGCCAATAGCCGAGCTGACTCGAGATCAGCGACGTCGGATTGTCCTCGGATCCGAGCACCTTGCGTTGCCAGAGCGCAAAGTCCGCGTACTGCACCGGATGTGGTTCCCACACCGGAGGCTCGCCGTGCGAACGCGAGGCGTAGGCCACCATGAGATCCCGCGTGAACGGACCGACGGAGAATCCGTCCGCACTGATGTGGTGTACGACGATGGCGAGCACGTACTCGTCTGCGGCGGTCTGCAAGAGCTGCGCACGAACCGGCACGTCTACGGTGACGTCGAAGCCTCGCATCACGAAAGCCAGTACAGCGCTGTGCAGTTCGGTGATGTCGGTGGAAACCGGCGTGAGGTCCGGCACGGCGAGAGCCACGGGCACCAAGACCTGGTGCGGACCGTCGGCGGAATCCGGGTAGACGGTGTGCAGGGTCTCGTGACGCGCGATGACGTCGCCGACCGCAGCTTGCAGCGCATCGATATCCAAGCTGCCCGACAACTTCAACGCTACAGGGATGTTGTTGACGGCAGATGCGGTGTCGAACCTGTTGAGGAACCACATCCGTTGCTGCGCAAGGGACAGCGGAATCTTCGCCGGACGCTCCTGCGGCACCAGCGCAGCGCGCGCACCGTGTCCGGCATGGGACTCGGCACGGGCGGCCAAACTTGCGACCGTCGGCGCTTCGAACAGTTCACGGACGCCGATCTGGGCGTCGAGTGCTGCGCTCAAGCGTGCGACGACCTGGGTCGCGACGAGCGAGTTGCCACCCAGTTCGAAGAAGTCGTCGTCGAGACCGACCCGCTCGGAACCGAGCACCTCGGCGAACGTATTGGCGACGATCTCCTCGATCGGGGTCGTCGGCGCTCGGAACACCTTTGCCTCGAACACCGGCGCAGGCAACACCTTTCGGTCCAACTTGCCCGAGGCGTTGAGTGGTAGCGCATCGAGTACGACGAACGCGGACGGCACCATGTACGACGGCAGAGCATGCGCGAGCGCACTCCGGACCGCATCGAGGTCGATACCGCCGTTGGTCGCGACCAGGTAGGCGACCAACTGGTCGCCCATCCGCGCGTCACCACGGACCATCGCAACGGCTTGGCCGATCGAATCGAGAGCCGTCAGTGCGGCTTCGATCTCGCCGAGTTCGATACGCAGACCACGCAACTTGACCTGGAAGTCGGTGCGACCGATGTATTCGAGTTCGCCGGCATCCGTCCAGGCGACAAGGTCGCCCGTGCGGTACATCCGCGCGCCCGGCGTCGCTGCGTACGGATTCGCGACGAACCGATCGGCCGTCAGGTCCGGACGCGCGACGTAACCGCGGGCCAACTGCACACCGGCGAGATACAGCTCGCCCGCGACACCGACCGGAACCGGCCGCAGGCGCGAATCGAGCACGTAGACAGCGGTGTTGAAGACGGGTGCACCGATGGGAACACTGATGTCGTCGGTATCGACGACCTCGTGATAGGTGACGTCGACCGCGGCCTCGGTCGGACCGTACAGGTTGTGCAACGCGGCGCCGGTCAACTCACGAAGGCTCTGCGCTGTGCTGGCGGGCAGGGCTTCACCCGAGGCGAACACCAATCGCAGCGAGCTCTCGCCGTGGCCTTCGTGAGCGACGAACACAGCCATCATCGACGGCACGAAGTGCGCGGTTGTGACGGATTCTTCGGCGATGACGTCGACGAGGTAGGCGGGATCGCGATGTCCGTCGGGGCGCGCGACGACGAGCTTGGCGCCGATCTGCAACGGCCAGAAGAACTCCCAGACGCTCACGTCGAACGTTGCCGGCGTCTTCTGCAGTACGACGTCGGCGGCGGTGAGTTGGTAGGCGGCCTGCATCCACACGAGGCGGTTGACGATCGCCGCGTGCGACACGGCGACACCCTTGGGGCGACCGGTCGAACCGGACGTGAAGATCACGTACGCGGTGTTGGTCGGTGCCAGCGCCGCAGTGCGCTCCGAGGCAGCAATCGGCTCGGCAGCGTAGTTGGACAGGTCGAGTTCGTCGATGCGGATCGCGCCTGCGACGGCGAAATCGTCACTTGCCGTTGTCAGTACGCAGACCGGCTGTGCGGTCTCGAGAATGTAGGTGGTGCGTTCGATGGGATGATCGGGATCCAACGGCACGTAGCCGCCGCCCGCCACCGTCACCGCGTACATGCCGACGACCAGATCGAGTGATCGCCGCATGCCGAGTGCGACGAGGGATTCCGGTCCGACACCGATCGAGATCAGGTGTCGCGCAAGCTTGTTGACTCGGCCTGCGAACTCGGCGTAGGTCAGGGTCGCGCCTTCGAACGACACTGCGCTCGCCGTTGCGTGCTCTCCCACTGCCGCGTCGAACATGCTCGCGAGCGTCGCTGCCGGGTCCACCTCGTGCGCTGTCGAATTCCACTCCGACAGCACGAGGTGTCGCTCGGTCGCGTCCAGAAGCTCGATGTCGCCCGCCGCCACCGTGGCGTCGAGGAGTACCTCGTCGAGCACACGAACGAACCGATCGGCAAACGACGCGACGGTCGATTCGTCGAAAAGATCTGTGGCGTAGGAGAATTCGGCGGCCAAACCTGCTGGCTGACCGTTCTGTCCTGCGATCTCGGACAGGGTCAGCTGCAGGTCGAACTTGGCGAGATGCGCATCGAACTCGACTCCGGCAACGCTCAGACCGGGGAGTTCGAGCGACACCTGTCCCGTGTTCTGGAACGTGAGCATGACCTGGAACAGCGGATGTCGCGCGCGGGACCGCGCCGGGTTGAGCACATCTACGAGCCGCTCGAACGGCACGTCGGCGTGACCGAACGCCGCGAGGTCGGTTTCCCGTGCCTGCGCGAGCAGATCCACAAACGAGGCATCCGGTTCGACCTGGGTCCGCAACACGAGGGTGTTGACGAACATGCCGATCAATTCGTCGAGCGCTTGCTCGCCACGTCCTGCGACAGGTGTACCGATGGCGATGTCCGACGTTCCGGACAGGCGTGACAGCAGCACCCCGAGCGCGGCATGCATAACCATGAACAGCGACGCGTTGTGCGCGTGCGCGAGTTCCATGAGGTCGCGCTGCATCGTGTCCGAGATCGAGAACTCGAACACCCCACCCTGATAGGTGGCGATCACCGGGCGCGGGCGGTCCGACGGCAGGTCGAGCTGATCGGGAACACCCGCGAGCTTGTCGGACCAGAACTGAACCTGCTGTGAGATGAGGGACGTCGGATCGTCTTCGGATCCGAGAACCTCACGTTGCCACAGCGCATAGTCTGCGTACTGCACCGGCAGCACCGACCAGGCCGGCGCCTCCCACGTGGTGCGCGCCGCGTAGGCGACCATCACATCGCGAGCAAGCGGCCCCATCGACCAACCGTCGGCGGAGATGTGGTGCACGACCATGCCGAGCACGTACTCGGTCTCGTCGATCTCGAAAAGACTTGCGTGCAAGGGCACTTCGTCCGTCACGTCGAAGGCGACCGAGGCCAGCGCGATCAGATGCTGAACGAGATTCTCGTTGGTCGTCGCGATCGGAGTGAGGTCGGGAACGATCTGCGCCGCATCGAGGACAACCTGCTGCGGGCCGTCCGTCGAGTCGGGGAACACCGTTCGCAGCGACTCGTGCCGGTCGATCACATCGATCACGGCGACCTGCAGGGCGGCAACATCCAGCTCACCGGTGAGCCGGATCGCGATCGGAATGTTGTTGACCGCCGACTCGGTATCGAAGCGGTTGAGGAACCACATCCGTTGCTGCGCAAGCGACAACGGGATGCGTTCGGGACGATCACGCGGCACAAGGGCCGCACGCCCGCCGTCACCGGCGTGGGATTCGACCCGCGCTGCAAGCGCGCCGACGGTCGGAGCTTCGAAGAGCATTCGAACCGGCACGCGGGCGTCGAGCGCCGTGCCGAGTCGGGACACGACCTGTGTCGCGATCAGAGAGTTGCCACCGAGCTCGAAGAAGTCGTCGTCGACGCCGACCCGCGCCACACCCAGCACGTCACCGATGATCTCGGCGACGATCTCCTCGATCGGGGTCGTCGGCGCACGGAACTCACGAACCTCGAACACCGGTGCGGGCAACGCTTTTCGATCGAGCTTGCCGACCGGCGTCAACGGAATTTCGTCGATCACCATGATCGAGGACGGCACCATGTGGCTCGGCAACGTGCGACCGACGAAGTCGGACAGCTCGTTGACATCGAGTTCGGCGCCGGACGCCTGAGTGACATAGGAAACCAGCACGGTCGAACCCGCAGCCGAATCACGTGCGACGGTCGTCGCGAAATCGACGTCGGGATACGCCGACAACGCCGCGTCGATCTCGCCGAGTTCGATGCGGAAACCGCGCACCTTCACCTGGAAGTCACTGCGGCCCACGTACTCGACCGAACCGTCCGCCGTCCAGCGAACGACGTCACCCGTGCGGTAGAGCCGTCCACCCGTTCCGGTGAAAGGGTCGGCGACGAAACGCTCAGCAGTCAGCCCCGGCCGACGGTGATAACCGCGAGCCAACTGCAGACCGGACAGGTACAACTCGCCCGCGACGCCGACCGGCACCGGCTTGAGGCGCGTATCGAGCACAAACGCCGACATACCGCGGATCGGTCCACCGATGGTGACCAGCGCACCGCGTTCCAGCGGCTCGCTGATGTTGGTCATGATCGTGGTTTCGGTCGGTCCGTAACCGTTGAAGAATTCGCGGCCGGGTGCCCAGCGCGACACCAGGTCCGCAGGCACAGCCTCGCCACCTGCGACCACGGCACGGAAGTCGTCGAGCCCACTCGGATCGACCGACGCCAGCGCCGCAGGCGTCACGAACCCGTGTGTGACACGTTCGCGACGCAGCAGCGTGGCCAACTCCGCGCCGCCGTAGACCGATGGCGGCACAATCACCATCGTTGCGCCCGCACCGATCGCGAGCAGCAGTTCGAGCACCGACGCATCGAAACTCGGCGACGCGAAATGCAGCGTCCGCGACTGCGCGGTCGTCGCATAACGCTCACGCTGCTCTGCGCTGAAGTTCGCCAAACCCCTGTGGGTGACGACGACGCCCTTGGGCACACCCGTCGACCCCGAGGTGTAGATCATGTACGCCGGTTGCTCGACATGCAGCGGCCGCAACCGATCTGCATCCGACACCGGTTCTGCCGATTGCGCTTCGACGATCCGCCCGAAGTCCGGTGCGTCGATGACCAACCACTCGACTGCATCGGGCAGGTCGGGGCGTAGCTCGCTGACGGTCAGGCCGATCGTCGCGCCGGAGTCGACGAGCATGTGCGTGATCCGGTCCATCGGATAGTTCGGGTCGACCGGCACGAAGGCCGCACCCGACTTGGTGATGGCCCACGCAGCAAGGACGGACTCGATGGAACGGGTGATACCAGCGGCGACAAGCGATTCCGGACCCGCGCCACGCTCGATCAGCACTCGAGCGAGCTGCGAGCTGCGTTCGTCGAGTTCGCGGTAGGTGATAATCCGGTCGTCGAAGGCAACAGCGACACCGTCGGGCGACAGTGCAACGGCGTCGGCGAGCAACTCGGGAAGCGGTCGGGCGGGCTCGGCCGGTGCCCCGGTACGAGCGACGAGACTCGCGCGTTCGTCGGCTCCGAGAATGTCGATGTCGCGAACGGACAGGGTCGGGTCCGCAGCAACGACGGCGAGAATTCGGAGGAAACGCTGACCGAAAACGGCAACGGTCGCGGCGTCGAACAGGTCGGTCGCGAAGCTGACGCCACCTTCGATACCGTCGGGTTCTCCTGCAGCGCTGTGGATTTCGGACAAGCTCCACTGCATGTCGAACTTGGCGAGGTCGACTTCGACCTCGCTGGCAACGACGGAGAGATCGGGCAGCTCGAGGGAGTTCGGCGCCTCCTCCTGGAAGGAGAGGACAACCTGGAACAGCGGGTGGCGGCTGCGAGAGCGGACCGGGTTGAGGGCTTCGACGAGACGCTCGAACGGCACTGCGGAATGCGCGAAACCGTTGAGGTCGATGTCACGGACGCGGACGAGGAGGTCGGCGAAGGCCTCGTCGCTGTCGATCTCGGTGCGCAACACGAGTGTGTTGACGAACATGCCGATGAGGTCGTCCAGTGCTTGCTCGCCACGGCCTGCGATCGGTGTGCCGAGCGCGATGTCCGTCGTTCCCGACAGCCGCGACATCAGCACGGCAAGCGCGCTGTGCATGACCATGAACAGGCTGACGCCGTGTGCGCGAGCGAGATCGGTGAGCCGACGATGCAGGTCGGCACTGATCATAAATGCGGTGCGGCCGCCTTCGAAGGTCTGCACGCTCGGGCGCGGACGGTCCGACGGCAGATCGAGCTGATCGGGAAGCCCGGCCAACTGCTGCTTCCAGTATGCGATCTGGCGCGACGCGATCGAATCGGGATCGTCTTCGGATCCGAGCAGATCTCGTTGCCACAGTGTGTAATCCGCGTACTGCACCGGCAAGCGCTGCCACGTCGGTGCTACGCCGAGCGCATGCGCGGTGTAGGCGGTGGCTACGTCACGTGCAAACGGTCCGAACGAAAAGCCGTCCGCCGCAATGTGATGCAACACGATGGCAATCGCGTAGTCGTCGGATGCCAACTCGTAGATACGGATTCGGATCGGGAGTTCTTGCGACACGTCGAACCCGACAGCACCGAACTCGGCGAGACGCTGCTGCAACTGCTGCTCTGGGATCGATACGACGGCAATACCGAGGTCGATCTCCGACATCGGCAGCACCTGCTGGTACCCGCCATCGCTCGACTCGGGGAACAGGGTCCGCAACGACTCCTGCCGCTCGATCACGTCGACGAGCGCGGTCTGCAGCGCATCGACGTTCACCGCGCCACGAAGGCGAACCACGAACGGCAGGTTGTAGGTGGGGACCGTCGGGTCGAACTGGTTGAGGAACCACATCCGCTGCTGCGCAGGGGAAAGCGGAATCCGATCGGGCCGGGGGCGGGCGATCAGGGCCGGACGGTCGGCGTCCAGCTTGTCTGCCGCCTGCGCCCGGATGGCAAGCCCCGCGACGGTTGGCGTTTCGAAGAGGGCACGCACGCCGAGCGAGATACCGAAGGCTGCGCCGATACGTGAGACCACCTGCGTGGCGACCAGGGAGTTGCCACCGAGATCGAAGAAGCTGTCGTCGATACCGATCCGCGGCACACCGAGAACGTCGGCGAACACGCCGGCGACGATTTGCTCGGCCTGGGTCCGCGGTGCCCGGAAACGGTCGGCGTCGCCACCGAAGACAGGTTCCGGCAACGCCTTACGATCCAGCTTGCCGCTGGTGTTCAGCGGAAGCGCGTCGAGCACCATAACCGATGCAGGCACCATGTAGCTCGGCAGTCGCACAGCAACGGAGCGCGACAGTTCGGTCGGATCGATGCTCTGACCTTGGCGCGCAACGACATAGCTGACCAACTGCTGACCGGTTGCGGTATCGGCGACGAGGACGACCGCCTGGCTGACCGTCGGATGCGCGAGCAACGCCGTCTCGATTTCGCCGAGTTCGATGCGCTGACCGCGGAACTTCACCTGGAAGTCGGTGCGCCCGATGTACTCGAGCATGCCGTCGGCACGCCACCTGACGAGGTCGCCGGTGCGGTACATCCGGGTTCCCGGCTCACCGAGCGGATCGGCGACGAATCGATCGGACGTCAGATCGGGTCGGCCGAGGTAGCCACGCGCCAACTGCCTGCCCGCGAGATAGAGCTCGCCCGCTGCTCCGACCGCCGCCGGGCGAAGGCGCGAATCGAGCACGTAGGCCCGAACGTTCCACTCCTGCATACCGATCGGAACGGTGACGGTGTCTGCCTCGGTGCACTGCCAGTAGGTGACGCTGACCGCCGCCTCGGTGGGGCCGTACAGGTTCTGGAGTCCGGCAGGTGAGATTGCGCGGAACGCTGCCGCGGTCTCCGGCGGCAATGCCTCGCCGATGACGAACACGTGTCGCAGCGTCGCGCACTGCTCGACCGTCGCCTCGAGTGCGAAGACCGTGAGCATCGACGGGACGAAGTCGGTAAGGGTCGCGCCGTGCTTCTCGATCTCGGCAGCGACATAGGCAGCATCACGATGACCGTCGGGTGTCGCGACGATCAGCTTCGCGCCGACGAGCAGCGGCAGGAAGTAACCCCACAACGAGACGTCGAAGGTGGTCGCTGTCTTCTGGAAGTAGACGTCTGCCGCGGTGATGTCGTATTCGGCGAGCATCCACGCCATCTGATTGACGATCGCGTGATGGGTGACTGCGACACCCTTGGGGCGACCGGTCGATCCCGATGTGTAGATGACGTATGCCGTATTGCCGGGAGTCACCGGCGACCGTCTGTCGGCCGCGGTGATCGGCGCAGGATCGACGTCGTCGAGCACGAGTGTGTCGATGTGCAGGATCGCGACACCTGCGGGCAGGTCGACGTCGTCGTAGGACGTTGTCAGGACACATACCGGCTTCGAACTGTCCAGGATGTAGGACGTTCGCTCGGCGGGGTGGTCTGGATCGATCGGAACGTAGGCACCGCCTGCAGCGAGCACAGCATGCATACCGACCACGAGATCGAGTGACCGCCGCATGCCGAGTGCCACGAGCGATTCCGGGCCTACCCCGGCGGCGATGAGGTGGCGGGCCAGCCGGTTGACCTTCGCGTCGAACTCTGCGTAGGTCAGCGCGGCGCCTTCGAACTCGACGGCCTCGTTGTCGGGGGTGAGCGTGCGCTGCTCGGCCAGCAGTTCGGTGAGCGTCGTGTCCGGGACGTCGCGGAAGGTGTCGTTCCAGCCTTCGACCGACAGCGTGCGTTCGTGCTCGCTCGTGACATCGAGCGACCAGACCGTGTCGGACGGCTCGGCAGCGAGGAATCGTTCGAAGAAGTCGAGGAACCTGGCGTGGTGGAGCTTCGCTTCGTCTTCGGTGTACAGATTCGGGTTGGTCTCGAAGTCGATGTGGGCGCGCGCGCCGGCAACCGACTGATAGAGGTTCACACCGAGGTCTTCGATTGCACCCGTCGAGAGCACGTGCAACTGCCCTGTCATCGGCCCGAAGGCCAACTCACTGTGGAACAGCATGATGTTGACCCAAGGTCCGAAGAATTCCTTGGTGCTGTTCTGAGTCGGTGAATCCCGTCGGATGTCTTCGTGGCGGTAACGCTGATGGCGGAGTGCGCCGGACACTTCGACGGCGATCGACTTGAGCAGATCGGTGACCGTCGTCGAATAGTCGACGCGCAGTCGCAGCGGAACGACATTCGACACCATGCCGCCGGAGCGACGCATCACGGCGGTGGTGCGCGCGGTGACCGGAAGGCTGAGGATGACGTCGGTCGTTCCGTTGATCTGCGCCAAGTACGCACCGACCGCAGCAATCAGCAACGTTGCCTGCGAGGAGTCGTGCTTTGCGACCGATCTTGCCAGCAGCGAGCCTTCTTCGGCGGACATGGCTGCGCTGACGATGCCGTTGACGGGGGCAGGCGCCGCGGTACGCCCGGTAAGGCTCGTTCCTTCTTCGAGGCCGGCAACTCGTTCGGCCCAGTACACCTTGTCGTTCTGGAATCGGGTGCTGTCGCGGTATGCGAGCTCCTGCTCGTACAGAGCGCGTAGGTCGCCTGCCTTGGAAGGTTCGGCCTCGACGCCCGCCGCTTCTGCCGAATAGTGCTCGGCGATGCGATTCATGAACGTGGTCGCGCCGTAGCCATCGAGCGCGACGTGGTGGACACGTGAGTACCAGAACCACCGATGATCTTCGACGTGAATTGCCGCCTGCACGATCAGTCGACCCTCGACGAGATCGATGGGTGCGCTGTACTCCGCACGCATCCACTCGACGGCTGCGGCGACGGGATCTGCTTCGCCACGTACGTCGACCTGCTTGAGCCGCGTATCGAGGGAGTAGTCGATGGTCTGAACCGGTTCGGCGCCCTGTTCGATGATTCGCAGGTAGCCGGAACCGAACTCGCGTGCGGCAGCAGCGCTGGCGCGGTCTAGCGCAGCGGTATCGAGGTCCCCCACAAGGTCGACGTACTGCGCGATGTTGATCGGCACCTCGGGATCGAGGTGCTGTGCGTACCACATCCCCAGCTGAGCAGGCGAAAGTGGAAACACATCCAGCGCGTTCCGATCAGCTTCTCGAGCAGATTTGTCGATTCCGTCGAAATCCTGCTGGTCCAACCGTTACCTCGTTTCCGGAAACACTCGAAGCGCTCCCCAACCGCACCGTCGACGCTCGACCGCAACATATCCAACCGCTACGACAAGCTCTTCCGGGCCAAAGTTCAAATATCGATATCGTTAAAAGTCCATTGTGTATATCTGCTGGTCGGATGCGACCTGTTACACGAAATCGTTCGCTCTGCGCGAACCTTCGGACAAACCTTCTACCGAGTCCGCTGCTTGGCGCTCGGTCTGCAGCCGATGACCGTCATCCGACGCCCGGGAGTGCTTGCCCAGCGCCGGGGTCCGGCTGCAAGATTGATGACTGCGCGGTCGGATGGATGATCACCCAACCAATCTACCGCCCCGTTGGACGTGCGAACCAATACTGCGGATTCACCCGTGTCTCGTGGGGCCGACAAGAGTGACTGTCCGAAATGTTCAATCGTCGGCCGCGCTTCGGTAGCTAATCTCGAGCTATGCCGAACGATACGATCACTGCCCACTTCGACGTCACCGGATGGGTTCCGACCATGCTGCGGGAACCACTCGGAGCAACAACTTTCGATCGCGTCGTAGTCACCAAAACGTTCACCGGCGCGGTGTCCGGAGAGAGCACAGCCGAGTTGCTGACAGCCGCGAACGAAGTGGGGGCGAGTTACGTCGCCAACGAAGTGTTCACCGGAACCATCGGCGGCCGAACCGGCAGCATCGTCATCGCACACGGCGGCGTCGTCGCGGGGACGGCGAGTGAAAGCTTCGGCGCGATAGTGCCCGGTTCCGGCACAGCCGACCTCGCCGGGTGCACGGGCCGGGTCCGCTACAACCGCGACGCCGAGGGTGTGCACACCGTCGACTTCGATTTCGACTGAGGCTCACCCAAAATTCTGTGTGCGGCGGAAATGATCACGGTCCTTTCGGACGCGATCGCTTCGGGTCGTACAGGTGCGATTGCGTAACCCGCTCAGGAGCCAATGCTCGCCCGACGATGACGACGGCGGCCAGTCGCAGATCAGCTGCCTCGACTTGGTCTGCGATGTCGGCAAGGGTTCCTCGCAAGACGAGTTCGGTCGGCTGACTTGCCCGATAGACAACAGCGACCGGACAGTCGCAGCCGTATTCGAGAGTCAGTTCGTCGGCGAGTGCCCGGATCTGGGTGATGGCTAGATGCAGAACGAGAGTCGCGTGGGTGCGAGCGAAGTTGGCCAACGCCTCGGTAGCGGGCATCGCGGTCGACCTCGCCTGCGCCCTGGTCAATACGACCGACTGAGCCAGTTCGGGAACCGTGAGTTCGGTTCCCAACGCAGCCGCGGCCGCGGAGTACGCCGCGACCCCGGGGGTCACGTCCCATGGAACTCCGGCGGCGTCGAGTCGCTTCGTTTGCTCCGCGAGAGCCGAATAGATCGACGGGTCACCGGAACACAGGCGGGCGACATCGTGGCCGGATTCGTGAGCGCGGACCAGCAACTCGGTGATCTGGTCCAAGTCGAGATTCGCCGTATCGATCAACTCGACGCCGTCGGGGCAGTGCCCGAGCATCGTCTGGTCGAGATAGGTTCCGGCGTAAAGGCATACGCGGCTGCTTGCAAGTAGCCGTACGGCTCGCAATGTGAGCAGGTCGGCCGCGCCTGGTCCGGCTCCGATGAAGTGAACGGTCATGTCACGCGGTGACGTCGAGGTTGGCGATCACCTTCGTCGGGCGCAGGCGCACAACCGCTTCACCCGGCGTGGAGTTGCGTCTACCGAATTCGTCCGCACGATCGGCGCCGACGTACCGGGCCGCTATTGCCGTCGCGAGACGAAGCAGTTCGGTCGGCTCCTCGCTGACTTCCGCGACACCCTGCACCTGGACGAATCCGAACGGCGCAACCTCTAGGTCCACGCACACCACGATGCGATTGTCGCGTGCAATGGCGTTACCCTTCGCCGACTTGACGCCCGTGTTGAAGACGATGTCGTCACCATCGACGACGAACCACACCGGCGCGACCAGCGGACGACCATCGCGTGCGGTGAAACCCACTTTGGCGGTACGTGTTCCGCTCATGAGAAATTCCAGGACCGCAGGATCGGAGAGATCAGCCATACGGGCGACGCTACGCGGTCGAAGTTTACGGCAGACGGTGATGTCCAGATCCACCTGACGCGACCCCAAAACAAACTTTCAGTTTGCTAATCGGCCCGCCGCATACCCGTAGACGTGAGCTATCTCCTATATTCGACTCCAGGTCGCTCACATCACACTGCGGCGACCACACCTCGCCAGATTGCTACCACCCGATGAGCCTCCGAACCAGCGATCGCAAACACCGCATCCGCCGGGCCACAACTGCGTTGCGTGCGAGCCTCGAGGCACGGCGCCCAAACCGCGCAGCCACGGCTCCCGCTGCACCACCAACGCCTGCCGTCCTCACTGCGCCATCGGATCTCGACTCCTCGAGTGCGGATCGTCGGCTCGAAGAGCAACTCGCCTCCCAAGCAAGCGAACTCGGCAGCCAGCACCCCGACACCCTGGCGACACGAAAGGCCGTCGCACTGCGGCTCGCCAACAGTGGCCGTATCGGTGCCGCGGTCAAGCAGTACGAACAACTGCATGTCGATCAGGTCCGCTCCCTCGGCTCCGACCATCCCGAAACACTCGCCACACGAAGCGCTCTCGCATTCTGGCGCGGCAACATGGGTGACGTCGGTTCTGCAATCGCCGCCTACGAGCAGTTGCGACGCGATCAGATCCGAGTACTCGGCGCATCCCATCCGCACACTCGCAGAACGCGTGGCAATCTCGCCGAGTCCCGAGCAGAGAGCGGCGACATCGCCGGTGCCGTAGCCGAGTACGAAGAGCTACTGGACGAACTGCGCGACGACCTCGGCCCAGAACACCCGCACACCAGCATGACCCGAATCAACCTCGCCCATTGGCGTGCTGCGCTGGGTTGAGCCCTCGACGTCGCCGTCCGGGCAGGCGGATCGGCTCCGAATCAGCCGGACACGGTCCAGCCGCTTTTGTGGTTGCGGGCGTATTCGTCGTCGGACAAAGGCCGCTGGATGGCCACGGTGTCTGTCGGGTGCGCCTGCGCAGCAACAGCTTTCGTCAGATCGGCATACGCAGCGGCCGCAGCGGGATCCCTGAGTCGTAAATGGTCGGCGAGCGCGTCACGCGCTGCGTAGAGGTTGCTCATTCGAGCCTCGGCCAAGTCCCGTGCGTTGACGAACGCTTGATTGGTTGTCTCCGCGATCATGGCGCCGAGCGTCGCTGGAGGCGTCCGCTGCGCCATCGGCCGCAAGACAACGTTCTCGACGCGCCCGGCTGCAGTCGCACGGACAGTGACGGCCCTGTTCGGCGACGTCGCCTCTCCGACGGTGCCTCGCATGTCGGCTGACGATTGTTGGATCAGCGTCGTTTGACGTTTCACCTCAGCAATCAGCGCCGCGGCGCGCGACTCGTAGTCGAAGTCGCTCACGATTGCGGAATCTTCTTCAGCGCCGATTTAACGGCGTTACGGACCTGGTAGTTCGGATCGTCGGCATAGCTTTCGATCAGTGCTCGGTCGGCTGGATTCTTGATCCTGCCGAGCGACTGGATCGCCTGGTACCGCACCAGAGGATCCGCGACGTGCGGGAGGATAAGCTCACGAGCCTCGGGCGTCTTGAATTGGCCGAGATAATGCAAGACACAGATTTTCGAGTCGTCGTGTGTCAAGGTCCGAAAAATCCGCACCATGCGGTCGTAGTCCTTACGCTCGGCGATCGTATCCAACGCCCGCAGAGTGAAGTACTCATGAATATGGGGCAGCGGCGGATTGGTACGGGCGAGTTGCGCAAACAGTGCCTCGATTGCACCACGGTTGCGCTTTGCCGCCGGGTCAATGAGATTGCGTATCAACCCAACCCGAATTACTTCTCGATGTCGCGTTTCCGGGCCTGGAATCTTCTGGTCGAGGTGCTCGAGCCAATCTACAAAAATCGGAATAGCGGGCGGGATCGTCGTCGGTCCGTTCGCCAGACTCTCGAGGGTGTAGCAGCGCACCCCCACTGCAGCCAATTCTCTGGCGAGGCGCAACTCGAACCCGTTCTGCCCTTCTTTGTATCGAACCGGCAAATTGTCCAGCCAGTTCTCGCCTTTCGGCATGCTTGGATACTCGAAGGTCATCGTGCCGGCGCCTGAGGAGAGGGGATGCCGCTAGGCGTGTCTTTCGGGTCATAGGTGATCGGCGGAGTCCATTGCACATCTGGAATGAAAGGTGTGGGCTTCTGGCCCGTTGGAAGGTTGTCGTCCAACTCCGCGCGGATCAGCGAGATCTTTCCGTCGTCGACCAACTTCTGAATATCCGGCGTCACCTCTGTGCGGTGATCGACAATCAACGTCATTGTGTAATTCTGGCTCTGCGCCCAGGCCAGTTCATCCTTGATCTGTGTCTCGGACTGCTTCACCGAGTTCGTGTTCTTGACCTCTGTAACCTGCCCGTTCGTGACGTCGATACGATCTGGAATTCGCCTGCGACCGTTGATGTTCACCGAAGTTTTCGGGCTCGGAATAACGCCAGCACGAACTTCGCCCAGCGCACCGGCACGCCAGTTCTCCCGAATCGGTCGGCCTCGAACAGGCTGGCTCTGGCGGGCGTACTTGCCGAGCATCGGCGCCAAGTTCAACTGAACCGACCCGGTGACTCCACTCGAAATTCCTGCGGTCTTTGAGATGGCGCCGGCGACGAAACCATCCAGCTCCACGAGCAGCGTGTCGACATTTTCCGCGGCGGTGGCCTTCGCCGCTTCGATCGCCTTCTCGATCCCAGCTTTGGCGAACGGCCCAAGGACCGGAGCATTCGCGGTGACCTCCAACAAGGCCGTAAACATGTCGCAATTGAGCAGGACTGCTTTGATCTGCTCACGCTCGGTATCCGATTTGTCGGCGACCTCGGTGCAAGCGGTGCTGACGAACGAGGCGAACTGTGACGCGTCGAAGAGGCTGGTCAACACTCGGTCGACAGCCGCATTGATCATCGGTACCTCTGGAGGCGGATCAGCGACATCCTCGCGCGCCAAGGTATAGGCAGCAAACTCGCTGGAGAACTTGGAAAATGCATCACCGGCGCTACTGATCTTATTGGGAACGCAATCAGCCCACTGCTTGCTGACACGATCGGCAACGAGGTCCCACCTATCCGGAAAGTCGCCGACACCTCCCACGCTCAGACCACCCGGGCGCAGCGCGTATTCCATTGCCGCCACCACAGGTGCAGGCGAGACCGGAATCTCCTCCTGCGGAGCGTTGTTGCTCTGTGCGTCGGCATGATTGACGCCCGCCGCATGAACCAGCTCAGCGAGATTCCCCGCCGCTATCGCGACAAACGAGCCGATCTCGAACACATCCCACGCAGCTTGGTCGTAGTTTTGGCCCCAACTCGTTCCGGCCGTGGAGTGCGCACCAGCCGAGCGCGACACATCGAGCGTGCCGTCCAACTGAGTAAGACTGTTCTCCACCGTCACGCTCAGCGCGGCAAGTTGAGTTGCGTAGCGGAAGTACCACTCCGCATCGGCATATGTCATCCAGCGTTCCTCACAATCCGGCCGGAGACGTAATTTGCAGATGTTTGACAATTGCCGCGATATCGTCGGCAAACGGCGCAATTGACCCCCGGACCACGGCGCTCACCGTGATCACAGCCATGTCGTTGCGCCCCCGACCACATTCGCAGACAGCTCCCACATACGACTCGGTGCTGTACATGCCTGGACCGTCATAGACGCCGGTGATCTCGAAGCCGGGCAGGCCGCAGATCTCGCGGCGAACCTTGGTCTGCTCCCGCCATCGCGTCCTGTCCGGACTTCCTGCGAGACTTTCGAAGAAGACGAGGTTTGACTCGTCGTCACTGCGCGGCGCTGCGCCTACTGTGACGGCGACGAGAGCGAAGTCTGCACGATCTCGACGGATGATCGTCAAGTCGGGGGTCGCTTTCTGCTCTGTCCACCCATAGAGCTTCGGAATCGCAAACGAGTACTGCGGCGAATCCTCTATGTCGCCGACAAAGGCCTCTCCGGACGCACTACGGGCATCACAATCAGACCCCGAGGTCCCCGCATCGACGGCTACTGGTTCGCCGGACGTTGCGCACCCTGAAGAGAAAACCGCAAAGCACACCAGAAAGATCGCTGCAAAAACCCTGTCGCGCGCCGTCATGCGAACATTGCGCAGTTGACCCGATGCGCTTCGGTGTAGTTGTCGTAGCACCCTTGCACCCGTGCCCGAAGTGCCCTGAGTTCGTCGAGTAACTCATCGGTCTGACGGTGCCAGTCGGTGTTTCCTGTCCAGAAGGAATCGCCGCCGTCACCGTCGAAGTCGCTTTT
Source organism: Antrihabitans stalagmiti (assembly GCF_016482825.1). Taxonomy (GTDB): domain Bacteria; phylum Actinomycetota; class Actinomycetes; order Mycobacteriales; family Mycobacteriaceae; genus Antrihabitans; species Antrihabitans stalagmiti. The sequence continues at coordinate 767,281 of NZ_JAEMNV010000002.1, forward strand.
CGTCGTTGTTGCCGAATGCCGCACCGCGTTGTTGATTTCGATCAACGAGCTGATTCGACCATCCAGTTCTGCGACGAAGCGTTCCATCGTCGGCAGGTCGTAGCCGTGTGCCATGGTGCTACGCCTCCCGCGCTGTTGCGTCGAAATCGGCGGCGCTGGCACGTTCTTGGTCGTCGTACGCAGTCGATGCTGCGCCTAGGCCGTCGGCGTCGTAGGAGATCTTTCCGATGTGGGCATCGATCCGCTCGCGCAAATCACTCCATACCTCCGCGACAGAATCTGCAGCTCCGCCGGTCCAGGTCTCCTGTAGCCCGTCGTGATCGCGATGGATACGGTCGAGAACCTCACGCAGATCAGTGTGGTGATCGGTGAATTGGCCGGACCCTTGTCGCAAGGTGCCGGTATCGACACGTAGTACTTTGTCCGTCATAACGCTTCCGATCCCCCGAACTCGATCCGACCACGGCCAGAGAGGTGCCCCCGTTGCATTGGAGAAACGAAGCGTCCCCCCAGGCGCAGGATGACCTCGACTCCCTGCTGGAGGACAGTGTAAATGCTGCTGCCGTTTCGCTCAGCGCTAGCGGCGGCTTCTCCACTTTTATGCTCGTTATCGCTAAGAACGCTCAACGCGGGGTGAGACAGCTCGGCACGACGCTCGGAACCGACGACGAACTGGCCATACAGCGCAGTCTCGAACTGCCCGAAGACGAGCAGAACTTGCTCGCCCGCGCGACAGTCTTCGATGTCACAGTCCAAGCTCCCTTCACCGGCGATGCGATCAAAGTTCTTTTGGAGCACCGAGATCGGATCGCACTCGACGTTCTCGTGCCGTACGCGGCTGCCGATGACTCGGTAGATATCGACATGGACAGAGCGAACGCGGCGAGCGGAGAAGTTCGACTATGGCGGCCGAAAGCATCAGCTCCTCAGTAGGTCCGTTCGCCGGTCGCTAGTCCTTCTTCGCCATCCGGTCGGTGCCGTACGCGGCATACCACTCGATCAACTCTGGTGCATCGACAGCACTTCGGTCGACCGCGCGCGCGGCATCGCCGCCCTGGAAGATGCGCTTGATCGGCACTTCCAACTTCTTGCCTGTGCGTGTGTGCGGGATTCCCGGCGCAAGCACGATGTCGTCGGGCACATGCCGTGGCGACGCTTGGTCCCTGATCGCCGTCTTGATCCGCGTGCGTAATGCGTCGTCGAGTTCGGCATCGCCCGCAAGGACGACGAACAACGGCATCCAGTAGTCGCCGTCGGGCTGCTCGGCCCCGATCACAAGGGCTTCGGAAATCTCCGGCAAATTCTCGACCGCTTGGTAGATGTCGGCGCTACCCATTCGAATGCCGTTGCGGTTCAACGTCGAATCCGAACGACCGTGCACCTCGATGCTGCCGCGCTCGGTAATGGTGATCCAGTCGCCGTGCCGCCACACACCGGGGTAGGTGTCGAAATAGGCGTCGCGATAACGCTTTCCGTCAGGGTCGTTCCAGAACTCGATCGGCATCGACGGCATCGGCGCCGTGATCACCAGCTCACCGACCTCGCCACGCACCGACTGCCCGTTCACGTCGAACGCATCCAACGCGACGCCAAGGAACGGTACCGACAACTCCCCCGGCCAGACCGGGACCGTCCGCACACCGCCGATGAACGCCGAAACCACATCGGTACCGCCGCTGATGGAGCCAACCTGCACTCCGACGTTGTCACGCAACCACAGTGACGACGACGGCGGCAGCGCGGAGCCGGTGATGCCGACGGTACGCAGAGCGCTCAGGTCGTGATCGGTGCGCGGCACCCCACCCGCTTTGGCGCAGGCAAGTACGTAACCGGGGCTGGTCCCGAGCACGGTCACCTGTTCCCGCGCGGCAACATTCCACAGCGCGTCCGTCGTCGGATGCGACGGGCTGCCGTCGTAACACACGATGGTCGAACCGACCAGCAGACCCGCGACCTGGAAGTTCCACATCATCCAACTCGGACTCGTGTACCAGAAGAAGTTGTCGTCATGACCGATATCGGTCTGCAGCGCAACGGCTTTCAGGTGCTCCAAGAGCACTCCCCCGTGCCCGTGCACGATCCCCTTCGGCAACCCCGTCGTACCCGAGGAGAACACAACCCACAGCGGATGACCGAAAGGTACTGCAACAGAGGTTGGTTCGCTCTCACCGGCGGTAGCGTCGGCCCAGTCGATCGTGCCGTCGACCGGCGCTTCGATGCGGGAAACAAGTACGGTCGCCTGCAAGGTCGGCAGGCCAGCGCGCAACTGCTCGACCTCACCTCGCCGATCATGGGTCTTACCACCGAAGTGATACCCGTCAGCAGCGATCAATACCGTCGGATCGAGCTGGCCGAGCCGCGTCAAAGCTGCGGGAGCCGAATAGTCCTGGCCGCATGCGCTCCACACAGCGCCGAGGCTTGCTGTCGCGAGGAAGGCGACAACTGTCTCGGGAATGTTCGGCAGATATCCGACGACGCGATCACCAGTCCCAACGCCCAGACCCCGCAATGTCGCGGCGAGCGCGTCGACCTGCCGGAGCAACTCGGGCCACGACGTCTCGGTCCTTTCACCACCCTCGCCGACGTACACGATCGCCGGACGATCATCGCGTGCCTGCCTGCGAACCTGGTCGACGTAGTTCAGCTCGGCACCGGCAAACCACGTTGCGCCTGGCATCGCCGACGAGGCGAGAGCAACACCCGGTTCGGGCGAGATGATCTCGAAGTAGTCCCAGACCGCACGCCAGAATTCGTCGAGATTGTCGACGGACCAGCGCCACAGCGAGTGGTAATCGGGATAGGCAGTGCCCGTTCGCGTTTCGACAAACCGCGCAAAATCTGTGACAACAGCAGAGTCGATATCCGCAGGGCTCGGCACCCACTGTGGCTCTACTGTCGTCATCGACTGCCTTTCTATCGCGCGCTCGGCGCGCGCCGAACAATCTGTTCCGCGTGCCGCAGCACTGGTGAATCGACCATTTTTCCTTCGAACGCAAACACACCGCGCTCGGAGGCGGCTGCGGCCAAAACCCGCTGCGCCCAATCGAGCTCAGCCGCCTCAGGTGCATAAGCCTGCCTGATCACCGCGACCTGGGTCGGGTGAATTGCAACTTTCACATCGAACCCGACCGCGACAGCATCGAGCGTCTCGGTGCGCAGCCCATCGAGATCCTTGATGTCGAGGTACACCGAATCCAGCGCCAGCCGACCATGCGCTTTTCCGGCGAGCAACGACGTCGATCGGACGTGCTGCGCCACAGCGCGGTAGCGGCCATCCTCACCCCGGCTCGCGTTACCGCCGAGACCCGCAACCAGATCCTCCGCGCCCCACATGATGCCGATGGTGTTGTCGATATGGCTTGCCTCGACGACCGCGAGCGCACCGAGCGGCGACTCGATCAGCACGATCACCTGCCGCGGTGCAAGCGACCGGACATGTTCCGCCGATTCACATTTCGCAAGCATCACCCGCGGATAGTCGGTCTTCGACAGCGCCGCGATATCGAGAGCGTGGTCGTCGGTACCGACAGCATTGATTCTGACGATCGTCGAATTCGGATCGAGCGGCGTATCGACGAGAGCAGCCCGTGCGGCCGCCTTGTCGGCAGGTGCGACGCCATCCTCCAAATCCAAGATCACCACGTCGGCGATCGCAGCCGCCTTCGCAAAACGCTCCGGACGATCGGCCGGGCAGAACAGCCACGCCGGACCCGGTGACACCCAGGTGGCAACATCGGTCATGTCACGTCCTCCTCGGGTCGCTTCCGGACCAGGGTCTTGCGGGTCGCCGTTGCAACAACATCGCCGTGCTGGTTACGAGCAGTATGCGCGAACGTGATGATGCCCTCCCCAGGGCGGCTCTTCGACTCACGCTTGTCCGTGATCACAGTCTCCGCATACATCGTGTCACCGTGAAACAGCGGCTTCGGAAACGCAATATCCGAAAATCCCAAATTCGCGACGATCGTCCCCTGCGTCAACTGCGCCACCGACAAACCGACAAGCGTCGACAACGTGAACATCGAATTCACCAACCGCTGATTGAACGGCGGCAACTGCTCACTGAACGCCGCGTCCAAATGCAGAGCCTGAGTGTTCATCGTCAACGTCGTGAACAGAACATTGTCCGCCTCTGTGATTGTCCGACCGGGACGATGTTCGTACACGACATCGGTGTCGAACTCCTCGAACCAGAGTCCGCGCTGAACTATGCGTGCCGGGCCGCTCACAGGCCGGCTTCTCTTGCTATCAGCATCAACTGCACCTCTGTTGTGCCCTCGCCGATTTCGAGGATCTTGCTGTCACGGTAGTGACGCGCCACCGAGTACTCGTTCATAAATCCGTAGCCACCGAAGATCTGCGTCGCATCACGGGCATTGTCCATCGCCGCCTCGCTGCCGACCAGCTTCGCAATCGACGCCTGCTTCTTGAACGGCTTACCCGCCAACATCCGAGCCGCCGCGTCGTAATACGCGGTCCGCGCGACATGCGCCCGAACCTCCATACGCGCGATCTTGAAGGCGATCGCCTGATTGCGCCCGATCGCCTGACCGAACGCCTCACGCTCCTTGGCGTACTTCACGCTTTCGTCCACGCACCCCTGCGCAGCGCCAACACTCAGCGCGGCGAGCGCGATTCGGCCCTCGTCGAGGATCCGGAGGAAGTTCGCATAGCCGCGACCACGCTCGCCAAGGAGGTTCTCCTCGGGCACGCGCACATCCTGGAACGTCAGCGGATGCGTGTCCGAGGCATTCCAACCAACCTTGTTGTAGGCAGGCTCGGCCGTGAACCCTGGCGTATCGGTCGGCACGATGATCGTCGAGATCTCCTTCGCGCCGTTGTCACGCTGACCAGTCACCGCCGTGACCGTCACCAGTCGGGTGATGTCGGTGCCGGAGTTGGTGATGAACTGCTTGTTGCCGTTGATGATCCACTCGCCGCTGTCGGCCTTTGCGGTAGTCCGTGTTCCGCCCGCGTCGCTACCTGCACCGGGCTCCGTCAGACCGAAGGCCCCCAACGCTTTTCCACTCGTCAGCATGGGCAGCCACTCTTCACGCTGCGCGTCGGTGCCGAACCGGAAGATCGGCATCGCACCGAGTGAGACACCTGCTTCCAAGGTCACCGCAACACTCTGGTCGACCTTGCCGAGTTCCTCGAGGGCGAGGCACAGTGCGAAGTAGTCGCCACCCATGCCGCCGACCTCCTCGGGAAACGGCAGCCCGAACAGACCCATGTCGGCCATTCCGGCGATCACTTCGTACGGGAACGTGTGGTTCGCATCGTGTTCGGCCGCAACAGGGGCCACGACCGACTGCGCAAAATCGCGGACCGTCTTCGCGAGCTGCAAGTATTCGTCGGGCAGTTCGCCCGTGGACAGAGTGTCGGTCATGATGCATCCCTGGTTTCGTTTGTTTCGGATTCGGTGTCTTTGGAGGGCGTTACTCGGACGAGCAGCTGGTCGACCTTCACCTGATCGCCCTGTGCCACAAGTAGTTCGACCACGCCGTCGATCGGTGAGGTGAGCGCGTGTTCCATCTTCATGGCCTCGACCACGACGACCGCGGTACCGGCCGTGACGGTCGCACCGTTCTCGACGTTGACGGCGATCACGGCACCCGGCATCGGACTGGTGATCTCGGCGTCGCCGGTGTGGGCGTCACCCGCACGGATGCTGACCTCGCGCACCTCACGCACGACTGTCGTTCCGTCGATGCCCGCGAGCCAGATGAGGCCGTCGTGGGTCGCAACGAGGTAGTCCGCACGCAGTCCGTCGATCGTCACAGCGAGTACGCCATCGTGCAGTTCGGCACTCATGGCCCGAGAATCGTTGTCCTCGATCGCAACTCGGGCATCGGTCGGCGTGCCGGTGATGCGCACATGATCGGTGCGAGCGGGCGTCGACAGCCGGAAGCTGGTCGGCGCTGTCGTCCCGATGCGCCAGCCGGATGGCGTCGACCACGGATCCGATCCGGCGCTCTGCCAGCCCTGGATCCAGCGATACACACCAGCCGCGATGAAGACGTCGTCCGTCGGTTCCGCCGCGACGAAGTCCTCGACACGACGGTCGAGCAGTCCGGTATCCAGCCGACCCGCGACGACGTCGGGGTCGGCGAGCAGGAAGCGCGCGAACTCGATGTTGGTGACAACGCCGAGCACCGCGGTCTGCGCGAGTGCGCGGTCGAGTTTGCGCAGCGCGGCCGCACGGTCGGCGGCGTGCACGATCACCTTCGACAGCATCGGATCGTAGTCGGAGCCGACGACCGTCCCGCGCCGCAGTCCCGAATCCACTCGCACGCCAACGCCGCTCGGCTCGACGAGGTCGACGACGGTGCCACCGGTCGGTAGGAAACCCCGCGACGGGTCCTCGGCGTAAACACGGGTTTCGATGGCGTGGCCAGTCATCGTGATGTCGTCCTGGCCGATCGAGAGTTCTTCGCCCGCCGCGATCCGCACCTGCCACTCGACCAAGTCCTGTCCGGTGACCAGCTCGGTCACGGGGTGTTCGACTTGAAGTCGGGTGTTCATCTCCATGAAGAAGAACTCGTCCGGACTGTCGGCGGAGACGATGAATTCGACTGTGCCCGCGCCTATGTAGTCGACACTGCGCGCCGTGTTGCACGCTGCGGCGCCGATGCGGGCACGGGTCGCTTCGTCGAGCAGCGGAGAAGGTGCTTCTTCGATCACCTTCTGGTGGCGACGTTGCAGACTGCATTCACGTTCGCCGAGGTGAATGATGTTGCCGTGTTTGTCGGCAAGCACTTGCACCTCGATGTGCCTTGGCCGCAACACGAACCGTTCGAGGAACAGTGTGTCGTCGCCGAAAGCCGACGCAGCCTCGCGGCGCGCACTCGCCAGAGCGGCAGGCAGATCAGCGGGGTCCTCGACCATCCGCATACCCTTGCCGCCGCCACCCGCTGACGGTTTGACGAGCACCGGATATCCGATGTCGACCGCGGCGTCGATCAACTCGGCGTCGGTCAGACCCGGCCGCGCGATGCCAGGGACGACTGGGACGTCGAACTTCGCTACAGCGTTCTTCGCCGTGATCTTGTCGCCCATCACCTCGATGGCGTGAGTCGACGGACCGACGAATTCGATACCCGCTTCGTCGAGCGCGGCGGCGAACTTCGCGTTCTCGGAAAGGAACCCGTAGCCGGGGTGCACGGCTTGCGCGCCGGTCCGCTGAGCAGCTGCAACGACCTTGCCGATGTCGAGGTAGCTCTCGCGAGCCGCGGCAGGTCCGAGCAGTACTGCGATGTCGGCTTCGTGCACGTGGCGGGCATCGGCGTCGGCCTCGCTGTAGACCGCGACCGAGCGAATACCCATGGCACGCAGTGTCCGAATCACGCGGACTGCGATCTCGCCGCGGTTCGCTACAAGGATGGTGTCGATCCGTTTCACCCGTCTCACATCCTGAATACGCCGTAGGAGACCGGCTCGATCGGTGCCTGCGCGCATACCGAAAGTGCCAGTCCGAGAATGGTTCTGGTGTCGGCCGGATCGATGACCCCATCGTCCCACAGCCGCGCCGTCGAATAGTAGGGATTGCCCTGACGCTCGTACTGGTCGCGAATCGGGGCCTTGAACGTCTCCTCGTCGTCGGCCGACCACGGCTTGCCCGACGAGTCGAGTTGATCGCTTCGCACTGTCGCCAACACCGATGCCGCCTGCTCCCCGCCCATAACCGAGATGCGCGCGTTCGGCCACATCCAGAGGAACCGAGGTGAGTACGCGCGGCCGCACATCGAATAGTTTCCCGCGCCGTACGATCCGCCGATAACGACCGTGAGCTTGGGGACCCGAGCGCACGCGACGGCGGTGACCATCTTCGCGCCGTGCTTGGCGATGCCCGCGGCCTCGTAGTCGCGACCGACCATAAACCCGGAGATGTTCTGCAGGAACAGCAACGGTATCGAGCGCTTATCGCACAACTCGATGAAATGTGCACCCTTCATGGCGGATTCGCCGAAGAGGACGCCGTTGTTGGCGATGATCCCGACGGGGTGGCCGTGGATGTGGGCGAACCCGGTCACAAGGGTCTTGCCGTACTCGGCTTTGAACTCCTGAAATTCGCCGGCGTCGACAACGCGGGTGATCACTTCGTGGACGTCGTACGGTGTGCGCGGATCGGTCGGCACGACGTCGTAGAGGTCGGTCTGCGGCGCGATCGCATCTCGCGGCAGCAGCCTGTCCCACGGCAGCGCATTGCGCGGACCGAACGTCGCGACGATGCGACGCACGATTCGCAGTGCGTCCTGATCGTCTTCGGCGAGGTGGTCGGTGACGCCGGAGACCTTCGAGTGCAGATCGCCGCCGCCGAGGTCTTCGGCCGTGACAACTTCACCCGTTGCGGCTTTCACCAACGGTGGTCCACCGAGGAAGATCGTGCCCTGATTGCGGACGATCACAGCCTCGTCGCTCATCGCGGGGACGTACGCGCCACCAGCGGTGCACGACCCCATCACCGATGCGATCTGCGGGATGCCCTTGGCACTCATATTGGCCTGGTTGTAGAAAATGCGCCCGAAGTGTTCGCGGTCGGGAAACACTTCGTCCTGGCGCGGGAGGAAGGCACCACCGGAGTCGACGAGGTAAATGCACGGCAGATGATTCTGCAGCGCGATCTCCTGCGCTCGCAGATGCTTCTTGACCGACATCGGGTAGTACGTTCCGCCCTTGACGGTGGCGTCGTTGGCGATGATCAGGCATTCGCGACCCGATACTCGGCCGATGCCTGCGATGACGCCCGCGCCTGGGCACTCGTCGTCGTAGAGCCCGTTGGCAGCGAGTGGGGCGATCTCGAGAAACGGACTGCCCGCATCGAGAAGGGTGTTCACTCGATCCCTTGGCAGCAGTTTGCCGCGGCTCACATGGCGTTCTCGCGACCGTTCGGGTCCGCCGAGTGCAGCCTGCGCAAGCCTGCCTTTCAGGTCGTCGACCAACGCGATGTGCTCGGCCCGGTAACCGGTGCCGACGTCTGCAGTGACTGTCATCCGCCATCCTCGAGAGTTCGTAGTCGATCCAGGAAAATGCTCAATCGGGTTAATCGCCAATAACTGAAATCTAAGATAACCTTCATTAACTGAGTTGTCCAGACAGCAGGGAGGTGAGCAATGAGCGCCATGCCGGATCGCGATACCCAAGTCGCAGACGATGCCCCGCCTCCACTCACCCGCCGCGAGCAGATGAAAGCCGATCGGCGCAGCCAACTACTCACCGCCGCAGCACGATTGATTGCAGAGCGCGGCTTTCCCGGCCTCCGACTCGAAGACCTCGGCGCCGCGGCGGGAATCAGCGGGCCCGCGGTCTACCGCCACTTCCCCAACAAGGAAGCAGTGCTTGTCGAACTGCTCGGCGGCATCAGTCAGCGTCTACTCGCCGGCGGTACGTCGGTGGCCGACAACGCCGCGACACCGACCGAAGCGCTGGACAATCTCGTCGAATTCCACCTCGACTTCGCACTCTCCGAGCCCGACCTCATCCGCATCCAGGATCGCGACCTGCAGAGCCTGCCCGCTCCGGCCCGTCGACAGGTTCGCCGAGCGCAGCGCCAATACGTCGAGGTGTGGGTGAAAGTTTTGCAGCAGGTCGACTCACGACTTTCCGAGTCCGACGCTCGCGTCAAAGCGCACGCAACGTTCGGTCTCATCAACTCGACGCCCCACAGCGCGAATCCGTCGTCGCCTGCACAGGCGCGGCGGGTCCTCAAGCAGATGACACTCGCCGGCCTCGCACCGAACTGATTTACCTGTTTCCTGGACACTTGACCAGTTAGCGTGCAGAATCTTCGAGAGAAACTTTCCCGAACGAATGTAGGTAGGACGTTGCAGACGCCAGGACAGCCGGAAAACGCACACCAGCATCGGTCCGGCATTCCTCGCCGTACCGTGCTCACCTCTGCGGCTGTTGCCGCGTTCGCAGCAGCAGCTGCGGGCGCCCTCGGCAATCCTGCGCGCGCGAGAGCTGTGCCGTCGAACTCCGGTTCGCTACTCGTCGGGCGTGGCATCGCCGACATGACGGGCGAGCTCCTCGGTGCAGGCATGAACGGCTACGGGGCGTTCGAGCAAGTCACGACAGGACTGCACCTGCGGCAACGCTCTCGCGCATTCATTTTTCAGGACACCGCGAGCAACACCCGGCTCGTGCACGTCACCACCGAGACCGGGCTGATGTTTCAGAGCACCTTCGAAGAGGTCTTACGCAGGCTCAGCGCCGAATTCGGGGATCTCTATCACCGTGGAAACGTTCTACTCTCGGCCACACACACGCATGCCGGGCCGGGCGGCAACTCCGGTCATCTGCTCTACGACATCACGGTCACAGGCTTCCGTCCGGCGACCTTCGAAGCGAATGTCGCAGGCATCGTCGAATCGATCATCATGGCGCACAACGACATTGCCCCAGCGATCTTGGGACTCACCCGTTCCAGCCTGAGCGACGCAGGAGTCAACCGGTCCGCACCCGCATTCGACAACGACCCCGCGATCGACAGGGCAGCATTCCCCGACCGCATCGACCCGCAGTCGACGACGCTGCACATCAGCCGCGGCGGCACCGTCGACGGCGCCATCAACTGGTTCGCAACTCACGGCACGTCGATGAAAGCGACGAACACGATCGTCAGCAGCGACAACAAGGGCTACGCCGCCTACCGCTGGGAACGCGAAGAAGTGGGTATCGACTACCTCGCGAACAACAACAGCATCGTTGCGGCGTTCGCCCAGAGCAACCCCGGCGACATCTCACCCAACCTCGACCTGCAGCCAGGCGAGGGACCGACCGACGACGAGTTCCAGAACACTCGGATCATCGGGGATCGCCAATATCAGGCCGCGCGTTCACAATCCGGCGGCACCGGCATCGGTGGTGGCATCGACATTCGCTGGCGTTACGTGGACATGAGCAACGTGACCGTGGCACCGGAATTCACCGGCGACGGCCGCGAACACAAGACCGCACCTGCCATGCTCGGCGCATCCTTCGCGGCGGGTAGCCAAGAAGACGGTGGTGCAGGCGAAGACTTTCCGTTCAACGAAGGTGAACGCGGCGGCAACCCCATGGTGAAGGCCGTCACCGACCAGATCTTCGCGATTACGCCAGACATTTTGGCCGCGCAGGCGCCGAAAGAAATTCTCCTTCCCGTCGGCCTCGTCCCAGGTGTCGTGCAACAGGTCTTCCCGTTCTACGTCGTCCGCATCGGCACACTCCACCTCGTCTCGCTGCCCTTCGAAGTGACGATCGTCTCCGGGCTTCGACTGCGTCGCACCGTCTCCGAGATTCTCGGTACACCGACCGATTCGATCATCGTCCAGGGTTACACCAACGCCTACGGCCACTACCTCACGACGCCGGAGGAGTACGACACTCAGAACTACGAAGGCGGCTCGACCCTGTTCGGCCGATGGCAACTGCCTGCCGTCACGCAGATCGTCGCCCAACTTGCGACCGCTCTACGCGACGGAACGCCTGTCGACCCCGGCGGGCCCGCGAGCGACGACGCCACCGCTCGGATTCCGGTGAGTCCGAGCGGGCAGCCGATCGTCGACATGCCTCCCGCAGGGCGAGCCTTCGGCGACGTTCTTGCCGAGCCCGCAGCGGCGTACGCAATGGGCCAACAGGCGAAAGCTGTTTTCGCGGGGGCGAATCCGAACAACAACCTGCGACGTGGCGACACCTACCTCACCGTCGAGCGCAAAGACGGTGCCGCGTGGAAGCGCATCGCCGACGACGGCGACTGGTCCACCAAACTGCTCGTCGAGCAGAACCTGCTCGTCACCACCGTCACGGTCACGTGGGACATTCCGTCCGGTCAGCAACCCGGAACACATCGCATCGTCTATCAGGGCGATGCGCGCGACATCTCAGGCCGGGTGTTCCCGATCAGAGGCGCAAGCCGGGAATTCGAAATCGCCTAGTGCGGCTCCGCCGCAGCGCCTAATTCGTCACGCGAATTGTCCTTGAGGGCAACGCCGGATCGGCCGAGGGCACGGGCACCTGAGACAAGTCCTGCCGCAATCCGAGCGGCCACGGTGTAGCCGAGTCCCTCCGGTGGGTGGATGTTCGAGATGCAGTTGCGGTCCGCGTCGGTACGACTCGTGTCGGGCAGATGGGTGAGGTAGATGCCGAGGCTGTCCGCGACCGACAGACCCGGCCGCTCACCGATGAGCACGATGACCGTCCGCACACCCATCGCGACGGCGATGTGGTCGCCGAGCGCGACGCGTGCCTGCGTTGCGATGACGGGCGGAGCGAGGGAGTATCCGTCGCCGAGTTCGGTGGCGAGCGCGGCAAGCAGACCGGCGCCGTGTTCCATCAGCGCCAGCGGTGAAAGTCCATCGCTCAGCACGAATCCCACGTCCGCATCGGTGCGCGGCACAGCGGTGAGATCGTCGGGCTGGCGACCGAGATCGGGACGCCTCAGGTACTCACCTCGTGAGGTAGCGAGGCTGGTTACGACGACCGGATCGCCGATGCCGACCGCCGCTACGGCAGCAACCAACGTGTCCACATCGAGCGGGACATGCACTGCATCGCGCGCTGCCGCATGGGCGGCCTTGAACTCGAGGACCCGCTGAGTTGGCAACGAATCCCCCGCGCGACCGAGCCCGATCCGCGACTGGGTGCTCTGGCGCAGCTCGTCCCAGAATGCCGCGGTACTGAGCTCTGTCACGACACCCTCGCAGGAGGTGCGGTCAGGGCATTCAGCGGCGACTCCCCGATGTCGATCGAGAGGATTCGACCGGCGCGATCGGTCATTCCGAGTCGATGCAGCCAGGCCTCGAATTCAGGTGCGGGCCGCAGACCGAGCACCTGCCGAACGTAGAGCGCGTCGTGGAACGACAGACTCTGGTAGCCGAGCATCACATCGTCGGCACCGGGCACCGCGATGACGAATGCCGCGCCGGCTGCGCCCAGGAGCGTCAGCAGGTTGTCCATGTCGTCTTGGTCGGCCTCGGCATGGTTGGTGTAGCAGACATCGACACCCATCGGCAGACCGAGCAACTTGCCGCAGAAATGATCTTCCAAGCCTGCGCGAATGATCTGCTTGCCGTCGTAGAGATACTCGGGGCCGATGAACCCGACGACGGTGTTGACGAGCAACGGTTCCAAATCGCGCGCCACGGCGTATGCCCGCGTCTCCAATGTCTGCTGGTCGACGGGCGCGCCCCCGGTACCGAGATGACAGCCGGAACTCAGCGCCGACCCCTGCCCGGTCTCGAGGTACATCACGTTGTTGCCGACCGTGCCGCGGCCGAGTGATCGCCCTGCCGCATTGGCTTCCCGCAGCAACGAAATATCAACGCCGAAGCTAGAATTCGCGCCCTGTGTACCTGCGATCGATTGGAAGACCAGGTCGACGGGCACACCCTTGCCGATCAGTTCCATCGTCGTGGTGACGTGGCTCAGCACACAGGACTGCGCTGGAATCTCGTACCGCAGCCGGATGTCGTCCAACAGGTACAGCAGGTCTGCTGTCGCCTTGGGCGAGTCGGTGGCCGGGTTGATGCCGATCACCGCGTCACCGCAGCCGAGCAACAGGCCGTCCAACGTCGACGCCGCGATACCGCGCGGATCGTCGGTCGGATGATTGGGCTGCAACCGAGTGCTCAGACGGCCCGGCAGCCCGACCGTCGTTCGGAATGCAGCTGTCACCGACGCTGCACGGGCGACCGCGATCAGATCCTGGTTTCGCATGATCTTGCTGACCGCGGCAACCATTTCCGGTGTCAAAGCACCGGCTACCGTTGTCAATTGCGTCGCCGGGTCGGTGCCTGCCGCTACGTCCAACAGCCAATCCCGCAGACCGCCGACGGTCAGATGCGACAACATTCGAAACGCAACGCGATCGTGGGAATCGATGATCAGCCGCGTCACTTCGTCGTCCTCGTACGGCACGACGAGTTCCTCGAGGAACACGCCGAGCGGCACGTCCGCAAGGGCCCATTGCGCTGCTGCGCGTTCGGCATCCGACGCTGCCGCACAGCCGGCAAGTTCGTCACCCGATCGTCGCGGGGTGGCTTTCGCGAGCAGATCGACGATGCCGTTGAAGGAGTAGGTGACTCCTCCGATCCGATGCGAGTACGCCTTCTGCAGCGATCCCGTCATTCCAGATCTTCTTCGGCCTTGGCCAGAATCGCGAACTCCTCGTCGGGCGAGTTGGCCACCAGGTGGTGACGGCTGTAGAGCCCGAAGTACGCCATAAACGCACCGAATGCCACGAACGTCCACAGTGCGGCAACAGGATCGACGAGGAAGGTCGCGACGACCGCAGCCGCGGCGATCACGAGTGCAAACCCTGTTGTCACGATGCCGCCGGGCGTGCGGTAGGGCCGCGGCATTTCCGGCTCCCGAACACGAAGCACTATGTGGCTGACCATCATCAGCACGTAGCTGACAGCTGCACCGAAAACAGCCATGTTGAGCAGCATCGCGCCTTCGCCGGTCAGCGAAAGGACGAAGCCGATCACGCCCGGTACGACGAGGGCGAGTGTCGGTGCCTTTCGCGAATTCGTGACCGACAGATTCTTGGGTAGGTACCCGGCTCGAGAGAGAGCGAACGTCTGGCGTGAGTAGGCGTACATGATCGAGAAGAAGCTGGCGACGAGGCCTGCCAGGCCGATGTAGTTGACGACCTTCGCGACGGTTCCGTCACCGAGTGCCTCGACCAGAGGATTGCCCGACACCGACAGTGCGCCCGCGCCCAGTGCTCCGGTGGCGAGAAGCAAGACGGCCGCTGCGGTGATCAGCAGCACCAACATGGCGATGATGATGCCTTTCGGCACGTTCTTCTCGGGATCGCGAGCTTCCTCGGCGGCGAGCGGAACACCTTCCACGGCGAGGAAGAACCAGATGGCGAACGGCACAGCGGCCCAGATTCCGAACAATCCGAACGGGAGGAACGACGACGCTCCGACGGCATCGGTCGCGGGGATGTCGGTCAGATTGCCTGATTCGAAAAGGCCGATCGACGCGACGGCGAACACCAGCAGACCGACCAGCGCGATTGCGGTGATGACGAACATCGCCTTCAGCGCTTCGCCCGCACCCGTCAGGTGAATGCCGATGAAGATCGCGTACACGGCGAGGTAGATCCACCAACCGTCGGTGATGCCGAACAGATCGAGCGACTCGACATACGACCCGATGAAGGTGGCAATTGCTGCCGGCGCAATCGCGTACTCGATGAGAATAGCTGTGCCCGTTGCGAATCCGCCCCATGGGCCAAGCGCGCGACGCGCGAAGGTGTAGCCGCCACCCGCTGCGGGCAACGCGGACGACAGTTCGGCCATGCCGAGCACCATCGCGAGGTACATCGCGGCGATGACGATCGCCGCGATCATCAGGCCACCGAACCCACCCTCCGCGAGACCGTTGTTCCAACCTGCGTAGTCACCCGAGATGACGTAGCTGACACCGAGGCCGGCCAGCAGCAACCAACCGGCAGTGCCCTTTTTCAGTGTTCGTTTGGCGAGATAATCGCCTGCCTCGTCATGGGATTCGGTACCGCCGTGACGTCCTGCGCCTGCTTTGGTGGCGGCGTCTTTGGGCGGGGGCTCAGCGATCGACATGGTTGTTCCTCTTCATCTACTCCGATCGGAGCCCCGATCGATGGTGTGCGGGGTACCGGCATTCGACCGGCACGCGACGATGGGCGCCTGGATATCTTGTGAGACACCATAGGCGGGCCGATCGTTGCGATGATGAGCCGTGCGTGACGACGAAGTTACGTGCATTTATTTCACCGCATTCAGCGGCGAATGGGAACCGGGCAGGCCTCGGAAGCTTCGGCGACGACCTGGGGTTGGTCGGGCGGGAGTGGCCGCCTACCTTCTTCCCAATCGACGCCGACGAACAACGGCTCTGCGGCGAGGATGTCGTTCTCCTCGGCCGTGAACGCGCGTGCTCTGCTGAGAAATCGCATACCCTCCGGCGTTTCGAGGCTGAAGCCCGAGCCACGACCGGGCACCGCATCCAGGATCAGCTGGGTGTGTTTCCATGCCTCGAACTGCGAACCCGAGATCCAGACCGCCATCGCATCTGCGCCGTCGGGCAGATCCTTGGGAATTTCGCCGACCTCGAGCCGCAGATCGACGACGCCGAGCAACACGTCACGGTCGCCGACGATGAACTCCCCATCGGGGTAGCACATCGGCGACGACCCGTCACAGCACCCGCCGGACTGATGCATCATCAGTCCACCGTGGATCCCGCGGAGGCGACGCAATAGGTCCGTCGCCTCCGCGGTAGCTACGAGCCTGGCAACCATCAGAGGTTGCCCGGAGGCCCGGTGACAACGAAGCAGTTGTTCATCAGAAGAAGCCCATTGCCTTCGGGGCGTAGCTGACGAGCAGGTTCTTCGTCTGCTGGTAGTGATCCAGCATCATCTTGTGGTTCTCACGTCCGATGCCGGACTGCTTGTACCCACCGAAGGCTGCGTGCGCGGGGTACTGGTGGTAGGTGTTCGTCCACACCCGGCCTGCCTTGATGTCGCGGCCTGCGCGGTACGCGGTGCCGCCGTCACGCGACCACACGCCTGCACCGAGGCCGTAGAGGGTGTCGTTGGCCTGGGAGATGGCGTCGTCGTAATCGGTGAACGAGGCGACGGAGACAACCGGTCCGAAGATCTCTTCCTGGAAGATCCGCATCTTGTTGTGGCCGGTGAAGATCGTCGGCTGCACGTAGTACCCGCCGTTGAGGTCGCCGCCGAGCTGGGCGCGCTCGCCGCCGGTGACGAGTTGGGCACCTTCGCCCTTGCCGATCTCGATGTAGGAGAGGATCTTCTCGAGCTGATCGTTGGATGCCTGCGCACCGATCATCGTCTCGGAGTCGAGCGGATTGCCTTGGCGCACAGCCTTTGTCCTGATGGCGGCCAGTGCGAGGAACTCGTCGTAGATGTCGGACTGGATCAGCGAACGCGACGGGCAGGTGCAGACCTCACCCTGGTTGAGGGCGAACATCGTGAAGCCTTCGAGCGCCTTGTCCTGGTAGTCGTCGTTGGCGGAGAGCACATCGGAGAAGAAGATGTTGGGGCTCTTGCCACCGAGTTCCAGCGTGACCGGAATCAGGTTCTGCGAGGCGTACTGCATGATCAGGCGACCCGTTGTGGTCTCGCCGGTGAACGCGATCTTCG
Organism: Antrihabitans stalagmiti; assembly: GCF_016482825.1. Lineage (GTDB taxonomy): Bacteria > Actinomycetota > Actinomycetes > Mycobacteriales > Mycobacteriaceae > Antrihabitans > Antrihabitans stalagmiti. Next base: position 784,412 of record NZ_JAEMNV010000002.1, read on the forward strand.
CGATTCGGTTGCTCGAAGCGAGCGGCTTACCTGCCTCGGTGCCGAAGCCGTTGACGATGTTGAGCACGCCGGCGGGCAGCAGATCGCCGATGACGGAAATCAAGTACAGGATCGAGGCCGGAGTCTGCTCGGCCGGCTTCAGCACGATCGCGTTGCCTGCAGCCAAAGCGGGTGCGAGCTTCCATACAGCCATGAGGATCGGGAAGTTCCACGGAATGATCTGCCCGACAACGCCGAGCGGCTCGTGGAAGTGGTAGGCGACTGTGTCCACGTCGATCTCGGACAGCGAACCTTCCTGTGCCCGAATGGCTCCCGCGAAGTAGCGGAAGTGATCGATGGCGAGAGGGATGTCGGCTGCGAGCGTCTCGCGGATGGGCTTTCCGTTGTCCCACGATTCGGCGAGCGCGATGGACTCGAGGTTTTCTTCGATCCGATCGGCGATCTTGTTGAGGATGACGGCGCGTTCTGCTGCCGACGTCTTGCCCCATGCGGGTGCCGCGGCATGCGCTGCATCGAGTGCGAGTTCGATGTCTTCTGCTGTCGAGCGTGCGACCTCACAGAAGTTCTCACCGGTGACGGGAGTCGGGTTTTCGAAGTACTGACCCTTGACCGGCGCGACCCACTGTCCACCGATCCAGTTGTCGTAGCGGGATTGGAAAGACATGAGGGCATCTTCGGTCCCTGGGCGGGCGAAAACAGTCATCGAGGCTCCTTGTTAGATCACATAAACTTCCTGTGATCCAGAACACTACGAGCGCGACGTTGCAACAACGTTGGGTAAATCCGACCTACCCGCGCAACTCGCGATCCAGCAGCGCAATTCGGGCTCTGACCTGGGCATACAGGGACGATCGCGGATCGAGCGAACCGAGGTACGCCGTCCAGGCGGACAGGTCTTCGCGACCGTCGACCGACGACGTCCACCGCCGGAGCAGGTCTGTGTCGGCACTACGCAGCAGCGCGGCTTGCACCCGCGCACGGAGTTCTTCGCGCACCCGATAGACCCCGGGTGCATCCGAGGACGGCAGCACCGGTCCGGCGTAGTGCGCAACAGCAGACCGGACGTCGCCTCGATCGAGGCCGGCTCGCACGTCGCCGATGTCGGAGTCCATCGCGGCAAGAAGTCGGTACGGTCGCGATCCGAGGACGTCGGATCCGAGGATCTTGCGCAGCCGAGACACTTCGGCACGGATGGTGACGGGATCGAGCACACCTTCGTCGAGCAGCATTGCGATGTGCTCGGCGCCCAACCCCTCCGGATGGTCGAGCAGTAGAAGCAGAATCTCGGCATGCCTGCGCGACAACGCAATTCGCTCACCCGCACGCACAAGTGCCGGACGCGAACCGAGCACCTCGAGGCGCGGGGGGCGACGGTCGAGCGGAGAGGCGTTGAGCACATGGAACCGCAGTTCGGATTCGGCAGCGGCAACGGTCGCCCGGATCAGCGACAGCACTTCGGGTACCGCGACACGGGGACCGCCCGTGATGTCGATCGCCCCGAGTATCCGACCACTCACCGGATCGTGGACGGGTGCCGCGGAGCAACTCCAGTCGTGCACGGTGCGACTGAAATGCTCGGCACCGAAGATCTGAACGCAATGGTCCAACGCGATCGAGGTACCGGGAGCGTTGGTGCCGACGCTGTCCTCGCTCCAGTCCGCACCTTCGGTGAAGTTGATTCCGACCGCTCTGTCCTTCGCCGCGGTGTCGCCCTCGACCCACAGCAGCCGACCGTGTGCATCGGTGATCGCGACGAGCAATCCGGTGTCGGCGGCGTCCTCGACGAGCAACTTGCGAATCACGGGTCTGATCAACGCCATCGGGTGAGTCGACCGGTACTGCTCCAACTCGGAACCGCTCAAGGACGAGACGCCCGACGACCGATCCGGATCGACACCGTTGCTGCGACTGCGCTGCCACGAATCGAGGACAACGGTCCGCACGCCGTCTGCGCCGGCGCTGTCGACGAACGACTGATGCGCCGACGACACTCGACGTGCGAGCGACACGACATCATCCCCTGGGTGCAGTGCAATCCAAGGGTTGGCGTGCGCAGTCGGCTGCGTCGTCATCAGGCGAGCGTCTCCCGTCGTTGCTCTCTACTGTAACGCGGCTCACACCGGCAATGTTCCGTGAGAGGCGTGTCAGCCACCGCTGGTGATCAACTCCGCGGCCAGTTCGCGCATTTCGATCTTGCGGACCTTACCTGTGACGGTCATCGGAAATTCGTCGACGATGTGGACGTACCGCGGAATCTTGTAATGCGCGAGTTTGCCGGTGCAAAACGCTTTGACCGCGTCGACGTCAAGTGGTGTCGCGCCGTCCTTCATCCGAATCCACGCCATCAGCTCTTCGCCGTACTTCTCGTCGGGAACGCCGATCACCTGAGCATCGAGAATGTCGGGATGTGAGTACAAAAATTCCTCGATCTCCCGCGGGTAGACGTTCTCGCCGCCACGGATCACCATGTCCTTGATGCGGCCCGTGATCGCCACGTAGCCGTCGGCGTCCATCGTGCCGATGTCGCCGGTGTGCATCCACCGCGCCGCATCGATGGCATCGGCCGTCTTGTCGGCGTCGTTCCAGTAGCCGAGCATCACCGAGTATCCGCGAGTGCACAGCTCGCCGGCTTCGCCACGTCGAACCGTCGATCCGGTCGCTGGATCGACGATCTTGATTTCCAGGTGCGGGCCGACCTGCCCGACCGTCGCGGTCCGCTGGTCGATCGTGTCGTCGGCCCTGGTCTGCGTCGACACCGGCGACGTCTCGGTCATGCCGTAACAGATGGACACCTCGCTCATTCCCATCCGTTCGATGACCTGCTTCATCACCTCGACCGGACACGGTGAACCTGCCATGATCCCGGTTCGCAGACTGGACAGATCGAAGGTGTCGAAGGAGGGTTCGGACAGCTCTGCGATGAACATCGTCGGCACACCGTAAAGCGAGGTGCATCGTTCTGCCTCGACAGCAGCCAAGGTCGCTTTCGGATCGAACGCCGGGGCCGGGATCACCATCGCCGCACCGTGAGTCGTCGCAGCGAGGTTTCCCATGACCATCCCGAAGCAGTGATAGAACGGCACCGGAATGCAGATGCGATCGACCTCGGTGTAGTTGCACAGCTCGCCGACGAAGTAGCCGTTGTTGAGGATGTTGTGGTGACTCAACGTCGCACCCTTCGGGAAACCCGTTGTCCCCGAGGTATATTGAATGTTGATCGGATCGTCGGACGAGAGCTGCGCCTGCGCCCTCGCCAGCGCGTCGCGCTCCGCTGCACTCCCGACTGCCAACAGTGCTGCCCACTCGTCGCGACCGATCACAATCACGCGCGACAAGTCGGGACAGCTCGGACGTACCTCGTCGATCATCTCGACGTAGTTCGACGTCTTGAACTCCGCTGCGGCGACGATCATCACGATGCCCGCCTGCTTCAGCACGTACTGCAATTCGTGCGAGCGGTAGGCCGGGTTGATGTTGACGAGGATCGCGCCGATCTTTGCGGTCGCGTACTGCACGATCGTCCACTCGGCGCAGTTGGGGGACCAGATTCCGACCCTGTCGCCCTTGCCGATTCCAGCGTCGAGCAGACCGAGCGCAAGCGCGTCGACGTCGGCAGCAAGTTCTCGGTAGGTCCAGCGACGACCCGCCGCGCGATCGACGAGTGCGTCACGGTCGCCGAACGATTCGACGGTTCGATCGAAGTTGTCGCCGATGGTGTCGCCGAGCAGCGGCTTGGTCGACGGACCCGACGCGTAGCTCGGCTGGGTCGAATGATTCGAAAATGCGCTCATACCGTCCGACGGTAGTGACACCACTCACACTCGACTACCCCCGAACGGGGGCACCTTCCGTTGCCTACACTTCTTTCGCCCGCATCGCTGCGCCTGTGATGTTGTTGACCATGCCTTTGAAGATGATCCCGTGGAACGGGACGAGCGCATACCAGTAACTCCTGCCCGCGATGCCACGCGGAAGGAAGATTGCGCGCTGATCGAGCCGCGAACGACCGGGCCCGGTCGACTCGACCCGCCATTCGAGCCACGCTCCACCGGGAGCACGCATCTCCGCACGCAGTCGCAGCAGCGTCCCACGCTCGATGTGCTCGACCCGCCAGAAGTCCAGCGCGTCACCGGTGTGCAGACGCTTCGGATCTCGGCGCCCACGTTTGAGGCCGACGCCGCCTGCCGCGCGATCGAGCCATCCACGCACCGACCACGCAAGCGGGAACGAATACCAGCCGTTCTCGCCGCCGATACTCTCGATCACCGCCCAGACCGTCTCGGCGTCCGCCTCGCATTCCTTGCCTCGCTCGTCGGTGAAGACGATCTCGCCCGCCCAGTCCGGATCGGACGGTAGCGGATCCGACGGGGCACCCGCCGACGAGGCGCTCGCCCAATTCGTCTCTACCTCACCGGTTTCCACCTTGTGCAAGGCGAGACGAACAGCTTCGCGATAGGGAATCAGGCCTTCGTCGGGTCGGGAGATCAGTTGATCGATGTCGTGTTCTTTCATCACAGCGTCGTTGTCGATCGACTCGATCAACGCGCTGCCGATCGCTTTCGGAATCGGCGTGACGAAGCTGATCCAGAGTCCCGCAAGTCGAGGTGTGAGCACAGGGAGAACGATGATCCGCCGACGCCGCAGACCGGCGACCTCCGCGTAGCCCTTCATCATGTCCGCGTAGCGCAACACGTCGGGGCCGCCGATGTCGTAGGTCCTGCTGGTTTCGATCGGCGCGTGTGCGGATTCGACGAGGTAGTGCAGCACATCCCTGACCGCGATCGGCTGGATCAGGTTGTTCACCCACTTCGGGGTTGTCATCACCGGAAGCCGGTTCGTCAGGTGGCGCATCATTTCGAACGACGCCGACCCGGATCCGATGACGATTCCGGCCTGCAGCACGATCGTCGGGACACCCGACCCGATCAAGATTTCACCGACCTGCGTGCGGGACCGCAGATGTGGGGACAGGTCCGACTCGTCGGGGTGCAGACCACCGAGGTAGACGATGCGTCCGACACCGGCGGCGACGGCCGCTTTGGCTACGTTCTCCGCGCCGATGCGTTCGGCGTCGACGAACTCGCCACCGGAGGACATCGAGTGCACGAGGTAGTAGACGACGTCTATCGACTCGAATGCGGCGACCAGTGAATCCGCGTCGCTGAGATCGCCGCGCGCGATGTCGACGTCGTCCGCCCACGGCACGTCGTTCAATTTCTCGGGTGAGCGGGCCAGGACCCGCACACGATGACCTTCGGCCAACAACAGCGGGGCCAGCCTGCCACCGATGTACCCTGTCGCCCCCGTCACAAGTACGCGAAGCTCGCCCATCAGTTGTCTCCCATCGTTCGACAGTGTCACCACTGCGCGGGTACCCCCACACCGACAGGATATCGATGCACAATAGATGCATGAGCCGAACCCGCGGGCTGTCCCGCTTGCTCGACACCGCGTTGGACCGCGCTGTGGTCCCCGGCTACTCCCGAATCGGGTTTGTTGTTCGTCGCAAAAGTTGGGCAACCGACGATCCGGCACCCGCCGCCTTGGCCGGCAAAGTCGCGATGGTGACCGGCGCGAATTCCGGCATCGGAAAGTCGACCGCCGAGGGACTTGCTCGGCTGGGCGCGACGGTCCTGCTTGCGGTTCGCAACGCGCAACGAGGCGAACAGGCCCGCAAGGACATCGTTGCGAATGTTCCGGGCGCCGATGTTCGAGTCGAAGTATGCGACATCTCCAACCTTGCCGACGTCGCGAATTTCGCTGCCAACCTGATGGCACGCTTCGACAGTGTCGACGTACTCGTGCACAACGCTGGCCTTATGCCGCCGACCAGAACGGAGACGAGCGAGGGCCACGAGGTCGCCCTGGCAACCCATGTCCTCGGTCCAGTACTTCTGACCGAGCGGCTCGCACCGGTTCTGTGCGCGGCAGGTGGCGCTCGCGTCATCTTCGTATCGTCCGGCGGGATGTACACCCAAAAGTTGCGTGCCTACGACCCGGAGTTTCGGCACGGTGCGTACAAGGGCGCGGTCGCCTACTCGCGCACGAAACGAATGCAGGTCGCGATCACCCCGTACCTCGCGGATCGCTTTGCACAACAACATATCTCGGTCCACAGCATGCATCCCGGCTGGGCCGACACCCCAGGCGTGGCCGACTCGCTGCCCGCCTTCGAACGCATCATGGGTCCGATCCTGCGGACCGCGGCCGAAGGTGCCGACACCGCGGTTTGGTTGGCGGCGACGCAACCCGAACCACCCACGGGTCAGTTCTGGCACGACCGCCGCATCCGGCCGGCGCACTACCTACCGGTGACACAAGAAAGCGCCGCCGACCTCGAACGCTTCCTTCGGTTCTGCACGACAGCAACCGAGACGATGTAACGCCCGCACCCGCAACGGACACTGTGCTGAGAGAAACCACATCACGTTCGGGACGGCGACGGAGAGGGTGACGGACATGCGCGGAGTTCTGCTCGATATGGCGGTGTCGCTCGACGGCTACATCTCCACACCGGAGGGCGGCGACGCCGGTCTGTACAACTGGTACTTCTCGGACGGTCCGAAAGACAAAGAGATCGTCGACGAGATTCAGGCGATCACCGGCGCGATCGTCCTCGGCCGCAACGCTTACGCCGTCACCGACGACAACACGGGCGACGTCGCCGACGAGCCCTACCAGGTGCCGCATTTCGTGATCACACACAATCCGCCCGCATCACCCGTCGCCGATCCTCGTATGCGATTCGTCACAGACCCCGCGACCGCCCTCACTTCGGCCGCAGCAGAGGCCGGTGATCGCTACGTAACGGTCGGCGGCGGTGCCGACATCGTCAGACAAATGTTGCGCGCGAGCCTGATCGACGAGGTACAACTGCACGTCGCACCCGTACTACTCGGAGCGGGTCTATCGCTCTTCGATACCCTCGACACCCACGTCGGTCTGACGCCCGTCCGCACGATTGCGGGCGAAGGTGCGTTGCATGTCTGGTATCGCGTCGACAAGTAACGTGAAGGGCCTGCGGCCTCGTGCGTCTTTTCGGACGGCCCCACCACCGAAAAGACTCACGAGTCGCGGAGCGACCCGACTGCGGAGGACCCTGCCGTGCCCGATTCGACCCCTGCCGATTCCAACACCATCGATACCGACCCCGCTGCGATCGTCGACGAGGCTGTGACGCCGCGACGCTCTCGTCGTGCGTGGCTGCGCCTGATCCCCGTCTTCGCAATATTGGCGCTGCTGTTCGGTGTGCCGTGGTGGACCCTGGTCTACTCGTCTGTGGAATGGCCGACGCCGGTCACCGTCGCTGGAACCGTGTTGTTCGCGGGAGCGCTTGTCGCGCTACCGATCTTGATGATGCTCGGGCACGGGCGTCGACATCTGGACCGCGCCGCCGTTGCCGGTGACGTGCTTCTCGGCGTCGCCTGGGTGCTGTTCGTGTGGAGCGTGATCGGCGATATCGCGCGGCTTGCCCTGGTGCTGGCCGGTGTCGACAACCCGACGCGGTCACGCATCGTTGCGGTCGCGGTCGTTGTCGTCGTGGCAGTCCTGCTGGCGTGGGGCCACTACGAAGCAATGCGGGTGCCGCGCATCAAAAACGTCGACGTCACTGTTCCGCGACTCGGCGCCGACCTCGACAACACACGCGTCGTAGTTGTCACCGACACGCACTACGGACCGATCAACCGCGCCAAGTGGTCCGCCGGCTTGGCCGACGCAGTCAACGGTCTCGACGCCGACATCCTCTGCCACGTCGGAGATATCGCCGACGGCACCGTGTCGCAACGTGACAACCAGACGGCACCGCTCGCGTCCATGCGCGCGAAACTTGCTCGCGTCTACGTCACCGGAAATCACGAATACTTCAGCGAAGCGCAGGGCTGGCTCGACTACATGCAGGACATCGGCTGGGACAGCCTGCACAATCGCCACCTCGTCGTCACCCGAGGGGATGCCACACTGACGATCGCCGGCGTCGACGACGCCACTGCCCGCGCCTCCGGCCTCGCTGGGCACGGCGCCAATCTCGCTGCGGCACTTGCAGGTAGCGATCCGCAACACCCCGTTCTGCTGCTCGCCCATCAGCCCAAGCAGATTTCCCAAGCCGTGAGTGCCGGTGTGGACCTTCAGCTTTCGGGTCATACGCACGGTGGTCAGATCTGGCCGTTCCGCTATCTGGTCCGGCTCGATCAGCCAGTGGTTGCGGGTTTGAGCAAGCACGGTGACCGTACGCAGCTCTACACCAGCCGTGGGTCCGGTTTCTGGGGTCCGCCGTTCCGAATCTTCGCGCCGAGCGAGATCACCGTCATCACACTGAAATCAGCCTGAGGTCGTCGGAGGACTGACACGGTATTGCGAATCACGTTGTCTGGCGGGTTTCTTAGGAAGAAATACGCCAAATAGATTTTCTCGCAGCACTTTCGAATTTCTTGTGTATCAAAATTGCTCTTGGACAATAAGTTCCGCAGCCCGCTCGGCCATCATCACGATCGTTGCATGCGGTCCACGGCGCAGCGGCGACGGGATGATCGACGCGTCGACCACCGACAATCCGGTCACTCCGAACACCTGGCAGCGCGCGTCTACGACAGCACCGTCGGCGGCAGAGCGGCCCATGCGACAGGTACCACCGAGATGCTGCGAGGTGCCGAGGTGCTCGAGAAATCGAGCGTCGGAATAATCGGGTGACACCGCGTCCACAACTCCCCGTCGAATCAGGTCGTCGAGCAGTCGACGTCCCGTCAGAACAGCGTCGTGCATTGCTGCCCTGTCCGACTCGCCCTCGAGGTACCGGTAGTCGACACTGACATCGGTCCGCGGATCGGAGTCCTGCAGCCGAACCGACCCTCTCGACCTCGGTCGCATCAGCACAACACCCAAGCGCTGCACTACATCACCGCTTCCGGGCACCAATTCTGCGAAAGGTGCTGTGTACGGCCTGAATTCGACGTCATCGGTGTTCAGCACAACCTGCAGCGCAGGCACGTCGACGGCGCCTACGCGAGTCGGCCGATACGGAATCCCCACTTCCGGATGATCGAAGAACCCGGCACCGACACCGGGCAGCGCGGTCACGACAGGCACTCCAACCGATCTCAGCTGCTCCGGATCGCCTATACCCGAACGCATCAGCAGTGCGGCAGTCTCGATTGCGCCTGCGCACAACACAATTCGACCAGCCAAGATCCGCCTCGCGATTCCGTTGGCGACGGCGTCGATCCCGATTGCTCGGTCGGCGTCGAACAGCACCCGTGTCACCGTCGTATTCGAGTTGACTGCGAGATTCGGTCGGTGCAGCACCGGCAACAGATAGCCGATGGCGGTACTGATTCGGCGACCGTCCCCGATATTCGACGGCACAGGGCCGACACCTGCTGTCGCTGCCGGAGCGTTCTTGTCCGGTTCGTCGACGAACCCCGCGTCGAGGCACGCCGTGTAGAACTCCGAGCTCAGCGGAGTGAGTCGGTAGCCGCTGTCACGTCGTACCGGAATCGGACCCGAGGATCCGTGAAACTCGCCGCCGAAATCCTGATCGTTTTCCAGCGCACGGAAGTACGGCAGCACCTGAGAGAACGACCAGAGCTCCTGCGGCCAACCCTCGAAATCAGCCGACGTCCCACGGATGAAGTAACAACCGTTGACGGCGCCGGAGCCGCCGAGCGCACGCCCACGTACGATCTCCGTCACCTGACTGGGCCGCAGTTCACCTCGATATCTGCGAACGAAAGGCGCACCCGGACCTACCGGCAGCCTGCCTGGATCGAGAAGCTCGGGGGGGCAGCCGGCCACGCTGCTGTAGCCAGGGCCCGACTCGAGTAGCGCGACGGAACGCCCCTCGGCCGCACTCAATTTGGCGGCAAGCACACATCCGGCGCTGCCTGCGCCAACGATCGCAACATCGACCTCATGGGGAAGCAGATCAGTCACCCAGAGTCGGCTTCAACGCCTCGATGCTCCGCGCCTGAATCGCACCCTGCCAGAGCCCCGTGCCGTATGCGATGTCGTCGAGCCGCTTGAACGCGATGTAGCGGACCGGGTCGAGGCCGCCGGTCTCCCTGTGCTTCAACCAATCTGCGACACCCTCCGACACAGCGAGTGCCAACGCGACTTGTCGTATTCGCCTCGAGAAGATGATCGCCAGCAGAGTGATCGGCCAGTAGTGCCGGAACATGGCCGACGCAATTTGCCACAGCCCCGCAACGAAGCCGCGCGCGACGAAGATGGCCGCGACCCGCGTCGGCTGATCGAGATCGTCGAAGACCTTTCGCAATCGGAACATCGCCACCGAGAGCGACACGAGGGCGCCGAACAAGCCGAGACGGGTCAGTGTTGCGAGCAACGCGATCGCCGCGACTGTCCACTTGGATATCGACAGGGGCGACACCTTGCCGGTGTGCCGGGCCGCGAGCGGTGCTGCGCCGGTCCCGTAGAACATCTTGCGACCGAACCACTGACCGAACGACACTCGGTGGTCGTGCGCGACCTGTGCGGCAGGTTCGTACCGGAGTCGCCATCCAGCTTGCTCGAGCCGCCAGCACAGGTCTACGTCCTCGGCTACATGCATCGTTTCGTCGAAGCCACCCTCGTCCAGCAGAACGCTGCGCCTGGCGAGCATCGCGGCCGACGGAACATAGGAAACCTGGCTGCGCGCGCGGACGGCGGATTCCTGACGCCCGAGATCGAGCGACGATCGACTGTGCTCGTAGCGCGCCAGCTCGTTGGATTCGGGGTCGAGCGCGACAATTCTCGGCGCTACCAACGCAACCTCGGGGTCGCTGAAATGACCGAGCATCACTTCGAGCCAGCCCTTGCGAGGGACGACATCGGAGTCGAGAAATGCTACGAATTCAGTTGTAGCTGCACGCATTCCGGCGTTTCTCGCTGCCGCGGGTCCACGCGCGACCTCGTGGCGAATGACCGATACACTGCAGCGGCACTCCCCTGCCTGCGGCACCTGCACCGGCACATCGGAACCGTCGTCGACGACGATCACGTGGTGGCCCCGCAGTGCCGCCAACAGTCGGTCGAGTCCGCCGACGTTGTTGCGGAGCGGAACTATGACGGTGACGTCGTCGGTCGACGGAAGCAACCTCGGACGCGGATTGGCAACCCCGGAATCGAGCAGCCTGCGAGCGACGACAGCAGTCTGAGGATCCGTCACTTCGAGGAACCCGTCACCGATCATCGCGGCGGCGGACGGCGCAAGTTTCAACATCCTGGTCGGTGAGCCACCGATGAGTACCCGACCATCACGGTAGGTACGCACTTTTGGATCGATACGCACCCCAAAACCGTCGGGTAGTCGACCTTGGCGCATCAGGCGATGGTATGCGGATTTGCCCATGCCGTGTCACTGTGCGGGAAATTAACATTGCTCAGCAGATAACGAAACGGTCAAGGTGGCCTGTTTTCAGGTCAACATGCCGTCCGAATCGGGTTTCCATCGTGCTACGGCGGAATTCGACCGCACCACCATTGCTGCGAGCAACTGCTCACCCTCGTGCGCATTTGCTCCGGTTGGGTCACCGAGCACGCCGTTGGGCGAGCAGGCACGAACGCCTTCGGCACGCAGCGTCGGCAGCAGCTGCGCCATCGGATCCGTATTGCCAGGTTCCGCACGGTGGAGCCGAACTCGGTCCGGCGCGATGTGCAGCAGCAACGACGTCTCGGTCCTGCCGGCGTGGGCGTCTCCGCCGGGGACCGCGCAGGGCAGCCAAACTACATCACGGGCTTCGAAACGTAACTGCCGCACCGCATTAGCGATCGACTGCGCATTGCCGCCGTGTCCGTTGACGAAGAGGACACGAGCGGCCCATCGGCAACTCGATCTGCCGTACTCGATGAGCACCGATTCGAGCGCAGCCGCGCCGATCGATACGGTGCCGGGAAAGTCTTCGTGCTCGCCGCTTGCCCCGTAGGCGATAGCCGGTGCGAGCACGGTTCCGGTCAGTTGTGCGGCGACGGCGACCGCGATGGTCGTGTCCGTATCCAGTGGCAGGTGTGGTCCGTGCTGTTCGACGGACCCGACAGGAACGGCCAAGGTGTCGGTTCCATTGCGGCGGTCGGACCACACACTGCTGCCGAGATTGCTCACAGCGACGTCATCGAACACAGGTTTGCAGGCTATTTGCTATGGCGAGTTCCAGACGTTCCATGGCGGCCTGCCAATGCTTGCGCTGCTGTTTGCGCAGCACCGACCACACCTCGTCGACGCCGAATCCGAGCGTCTTGGAGACTCCGATCTCCCAGCCCGCACCCTCGGTCTTGCCGACAGGTACCGATACTTCTGCCATGGCCTACCCCTTCTCGAATCGTCTTCTTGTCCGGGCCTTGTCGCGGTTGCCGCAACGGGACATGGCGCACCAGCGTCGCGCACCCGGACGGGAGGTGTCGACGAACAGCAGCGCACAATCTGTTGCGGCACAACGCTTGACCCGATCCGCATGGGGTCCGCTCAACAGTGCGATCGCATCTCTCGCGATAGCGGAGAGCACCTGAGCTCCATCGGCGTTGCGACCTCGGTCCAACTCGAGCACACCCGACCGCAGCACCAGCTGCGGTACCGGGTCCGCTCGTTGCGCAACAGCGTTCAGGTGCGCTACTGCGTCAGAGGTCGGGAGCTTTCCATCGGCCAGTCTATTGGCCATGTCCCACAACGTCTCTCGTAACCGATGCGCAGCACGCAGGTCGGCTTCGTCGATCCGCACCGCACTCGGGTCGGACACGACGCCACTCGAGTGCGCCCAGGCAGCCACGTCGGTAGGCGTATGCAACGCCTCCCAACACGACCGGTCACCCTCTCCGCCGGTGTAGACGAGGTCGAGCCACAGCGCTCCGGTCACCACCGAGAAGGGCATTCCCTCCGATGAGCGCATCGAAACGCTCGGCCGGCGATCCATAGTAACCACCATAACTGGTTACTAAGTTCACGCAAGCCCACCGAATCGGCGGGCGACCGCGAGCACGATGGCCAGACCGAAAGCAAAAGTTGCAGTATGGGTTCGGCGATTCATCGGCTGATGCTGGCCAGGATCGTGAGGTTTCGACAGATCGTGAACGACGCTAGCCTCGACCCTGCACGCCCCCTACGAGAAACGAGAACACCCGTGCCGACGAATGCGACAACCAAGCGTTTTCTCGTGACAGGCTCGACCGGCCAACTTGGTAAGCCGACGCTGGCGGCTCTGACCGCCGCGGGCCATGACGCGCGCGGCCTCACCCGACGCGGCGGCGCCGACGCAGTTGCCGCAGACCTGCTAACAGGCCACGGCGTCGACGAGGCACTGGTGGGTATCGATACGGTCGTGCACCTCGCGACGACCAACGGCAAGAAGGATCTTCTGATTGCAGAGCACCTGGCTGCCGCTGCTGTCCGAGCGAAAGTTACTCACCTGGTGGTTGTTTCGATCGTCGGGATCGACGAAATACCCCTGTCGTTCTACAAACAGCGCGTTCGAATCGAAGAGATCATGCACGCATCGGGTATCCCACTGACACTGCAGCGTGCGACGCAGTTCCATTCGCTCGTCGATTCGATGTTCTCGTCCCAGCGGTTCCTGCCGGTGGTCGTTGCCCCGGCTATCCGGCTCCAGCCGATCGCCGTCGAGGAGGTCGGGGCAAAGTTGGCCGAGTTGGCCGTCGGCCCGCCGCTCGGCCGTGTACCCGACATCGGCGGACCCACCCAACGGACGATGAAAGATCTGCACGGTGCATGGCGGGCGGCGACCGGAGGCAAGCGACCGGCCGTCGGTCTTCGGTTGCCCGGCAAGCTTTTTGCGGCCTACGACGCCGGTGTCAATCTCGTGGAAGGACCGACCTACGGGCGCAGCACGTTCGAGGCCTATCTTGCGGACAAATACCGCTGATACGAGTCAGACCTTCGTTGCGCCCATATCGAGCGCGAGCTGGCTACCAGTCACAGTCCTCGATGCGTCGCTCGCGAGCCAGAGCACCGCATCCGACACGTCGTCGGGCGCCGCGAGCGGACTGTCGGTGAGTATCGAACCGAAGCTCGCGAGGTAGCGCGGATAGTTTCGGAACACCGCAAGCGCGTTGGCGTCGTTGCCCATCGGCGTGTCGACGCCGTAGGGGTGGATCGAGTTCACACGAATCTTGAATTCGCCCAATTCGATTGCGGCACTTTTGGTCAGGCCGACGACGCCGTGCTTGGCAGCAGAATAGTGCGCCTGGGCGGGTAGCGCCTTGAGTCCGGCCACCGAGCTGACGGTGATGATCGAGCCACCGTTGCCCGCCGCGATCATCGCCGGCACCGTTGCCTTCAACGTCTTCCACACGCCGGTGAGGTTGATGTCGAGCAGCGTCGACCATTGCTCGTCCGGCATCTCCCAGAAGCGTGACCAGTTACAGATGCCCGCGTTCGCGATCACGATGTCGAGCCTGCCGAACTGCTCGACCCCACGATCGACGACCGCCTGCAACGCCGAGCTGTCCCGGACGTCCGCCTCGGCGACCAGAGCTTTGCGACCCTCCGCTTCGATCAGATTGCGTGTTTCGGCCAGATCCTCGGCGGTAGCTGGAATGTAGCCATTGTCGCTGGACACGGCTGCGCACACGTCGACCGCGATGATGTCGGCCCCTTCGCGCGCCAGTCGGATCGCATGATTGCGACCTTGCCCACGAGCAGCACCGGTGATGAAAGCGACTCTGCCTTCGAGCTGACCCATATCGAAAGATCCTTCGTCGAATGTCGGTTGGGGGGGTTACGCGCCGAGCACGCGTTCGAAACCAGGCTTGATGACGAGATCTGCGGGACTCAGGTCCGCGATCGAGGAGTGGCCGAGACCGAGGAGCGCGGAGTCGATGCCGCTGCGCAGAATGTCGAGCACGTTCTCGACACCCGCTTGGCCGTTGGCCGACAGACCCCACAGGTATGCCCGGCCGATCATCACAGCGCGCGCACCGAGGGCAACAGCTTTGACGACGTCACTGCCGCGCCGGATGCCACCGTCGAGCACGACCTCGATCTGCTCGCCCACCGCTTCGGCCACCGCAGGCAATGCCCGGATCGGCGCAGGTGTGCCATCGAGATTGTTCCCACCGTGGTTGGACACCGAGATCGCCGTAACACCGGCATCGACAGCACGTTTCGCGTCATCGAGGCGCATGATCCCCTTGAGCATAAAAGGACCGCCCCACGCCTCACGCATCCATGCGACGTCCTCCCACGAGGGCGGCGGGGTCTGCATCCATTCCCCGTAGGCGCCGAAAAACGTCGGCGGAACCTGACCGGGGAGGACGAAGTTCGGTGTCGTGAGATCCGGGATGCGACCGGTCTTGGCGAATTCGGTCAACCACCTCGGCCGCGACAACGCCTCCGGCGCGAACCGCAGCATTGCACGAAGATCCATCTTCTCGGGGATCACCGGGGAACCCCAATCACGGCCGTGCGAGAACGACCAATCGAGGGTGACGATCAAACCCGTGGCGCCGGCGGCACGGCCACGTTCCATACGAGCGAGTATGTCGTCGCGACTGCCCGCCCAGTACATCTGGAAGAAGGTCTGCGGGTTTGCCGCGATCACATCTTCGATCGGCTTGCTCGCGAAGGAACTGAGCCCCATCGCCGTTCCACGCGCGGCGGCCGCACGAGCCACAGCTACCTCACCGTCGGGGTGCACAGCCTGCACGCCGGTCGGCGAGATGATCACCGGCATCGAAATGGGTTGTCCCATAACCGTGGTCGACATCTCACGCTTGGCCGACAGTCCTGCGACGTGCGGCGCGAAACCGAGTTCGCGGAAGGCAGCACTGTTGTCGTCGAGCGTAAGTCCCTGCTCCGACCCAGCGATCAGGGCGCCGTAGACCGACTTCGGAAGTCGCTTCTTGGCGCGCCGCTGCGCCTCGGCGACGGTTTCGAACCATGGATTGCGCGCCATCAGACAGACTCTTTCGATCGCATTCCGGAGAGGGGATTTTCGTCGCAGGCACGGGCAGGTGGCGTCACCATCAGGGTCAGGGGCACCGGTGCGCGCGGGGCGCGGCGGTTGCCGGTGCGGGAGTGGTCCACGTGCGACTTCGGCACGGTACGAGCTGCCGTCAGTGCCGACTCGCCGTAGCCCTCGACACATTCCGGGTCTGGTCCGTCCATCGGAAGTCCGGTGAAGAACTTGGCGGCCATACACCCGCCGCGGCAGGAGTCGTAGTGATTGCACTTGCTGCACGCACCACCTGTGGTGGGTTCGCGCAACTCCGCGAAGAGTTTCGAGTGCTGCCATACCTCACGAAAACCACCGTCGGACAGCACGTTTCCTGCAAGGAACTGTTCGTGGATCGCGAACGGGCAGGCATAGACGTCACCGACTGGATCGATGAGACACACCACTCTGCCTGCGCCACAGAGGTTCAGCCCCGGCAGCGCATCACCGAACGCCGACAGGTGGAAGAAAGAATCTCCGGTCAGCACGCCTTCGCCGTTACGGACGAGCCAGTCGTAGAGTTCGCGCTGCTGCGCGTGGGTCGGATGCAGGTCGTCCCATACGTCGGCCCCTCGGCCCGACGGCCGCAGGCGGGTAATGCGCAGTGTTGCACCGTACTTGGCGGCGAGTGCTTTGAACTCGTCGAGCTGGGAAACGTTGTGCCGCGTCACGACCACCGAGATCTTCGCGTCGGAAAAGCCCGCCTCGGCAAGGTTCTCCAAAGCGCGTACGGCCATCGCGAACGAGCCCGGACCCCGGACCGCGTCGTTGACCTCGGCGGTGGCGCCGTCGATGGAGATCTGGACGTCCACGTAGTCGCTGGCAGCGAGGCGAGCCGCGACGGACTTGTCGATCTTGACGCCGTTGGTCGAGAACTTCACGCCGACACTGTGAGCGGTCGCGTAGTCGACCAGCTCCCAGAAGTCCGCTCGGACCGTAGGTTCGCCGCCGCCGATGTTCACGTAGAACACCTGCATCCGCTCGAGTTCGTCGATCACGGCCTTGGCTTGCTCGGTGCTGAGTTCGCGCGGATCACGCCGGCCCGACGAGGACAGGCAGTGCACACACGAGAGGTTGCAGGCGTAGGTCAGTTCCCACGTCAGACAGATCGGAGCGTCCAGTCCGCGTTCGAACTGGTCGACCAATCGGCCGGGTGCTGTGGCTGCGGTCATCGGGGGTCAACTCTCTCGTCTGCTGCGGCGGTCGTCGGCACGATCATGTGCGAATCGGCAAGTGTGCCGAGCGCTTTCGCGTAGGCCGGTGCCGTATCGGCGTCGATGCCGGCAGCGGCGAGCGCAGAGCGCACATCCGGATGCGCCGGCAGGCTGGTCACGATCTCGACGATCGTCTTGTTCTTGAGGAACGACAGTTTGCGCGTGCCGAAGTGATACAGCAACGCGCCGAACGGTTCCGGCCGCAGCGATACCTGTGGATGCAGCTGCCACCGGGCATCGAGGTCGAGGCTCGTCACGGGACTACTACCCGACTACTTTTCGCCGGAGCTCAGTAGACGCCGCACATGCCGTCGATCGACACTTCTTCGACAAGGGTTTCCTCTACAACGTCGGACTCGACGGCATCTGCGGGATGATCGGACATGACGGCCTCCTCGAAGCGGTTTTGAGATGTCGATCACACTGTAATGGCATCGAGTGCATAAATGGAAGACCCAAGTTGGAAGACCGAAGGAGCACAGTGCGACCACACGTCGATCAGTCCACAAAAGTCGGTCGGCGACCATCGACGACCAAGGATTCGATCAGCGCGACCGCGATCGAACTGTTCGTCACACACGGCTTCGACGAAACGAGCATCGACGACATCGCCGCAGCAGCAGGAATAGCGCGACGCACGTTCTTCCGCTACTTCGCATCGAAGAACGCGGTTCCATGGGGCGACTTCGACGTCCACCTCGACGACATGCGTGCCCACCTGTCCGGACTCTCCCCCGACCTACCCCTCGCCGAACGACTCACGATGGCACTGCTCGAGTTCAACACCTTCCCGCCGGATCAGGCCGAGAAGCATCGCAAGCGGATGGAACTCATCCTCACAGCGCCTGCGCTGCAGGCGTATTCGCTCGTAATGTACGAGGGCTGGCGCAACGTCGTCGCCGAGTACGTTGCCGTGAGCACCGACAGCAAACCCGACGACCACGGTCCGCGAACGGCGGGATGGATGATGCTCGGCATCGCCCTCGCCGCCTACGAACAGTGGCTGGGCGACGACTCCCTCGCATTGCCCGACCTACTGGCCCGCGGCTGCAGGCTCCTCGATTCCGGCCTCGCGGGCCTGGTGGCGCAGACACGAACGGACGCCGACTAGCGGGGCACTAGACTTGCCAGGATTGTCCGACCAGCCCAGATCGACAAGCGGAGCCGACCCAGCGATGAATCAACCCCGAGCAGCAGCCGAGTCCCCGGAGGGTTACGGCGCCGACCGGTCCGCCCGCCCGGCGGGCTCGGGAACGGGTTCGCTGTCGGAGGCCGAAATCGTCGAGGCTGCGCTGCGGGTCGTCCGGGTCGATGGCGTCGAGAAGCTCTCGATGCGACGTCTGTCCCGCGAACTCGGCGTGTCTCCGATGGCCCCGTACTACTACGTTGCCGACAAGAGCGGCCTGCTCGACTTGGTTGCGTCGGCCGCACTTGCCGGCATTCACGTTCCCGACATCGGCTCCGGAACCTGGCAGGAGCGGTTGCGCGAACTCATCGACCAGATCGACGAGAAACTGCGCAAGCACCCAGGGCTCGGCGATGTACTGCTCGAGCAGATGCTGCGCAAACAACTCGATCTCATCGATGCGGTGATGGCGATCCTGTTCGACGCCGGCTTCTCGGCACGAAATGTGCTTGCCGCCTACGCAACGATCCATACCTACCTGTTCGGCCGTCGTCGCGTCGGCAAGGCGAACCCGGCGGACATGCCGGACCAGCTGCCGGAGTCACTGGCGAGGGCGACCAAGCACATGGCAGATCTGAACGGCAAGTACGTCTACCAGTTCGGGATAGAGACTGTGATCAGCGGCCTGGAAGCGCAACTTGTTCGCCAGTAGCCGTCCCAGTAGCATCGATACTAGAACACGTTCTACTTTTTGATCCTTGCTCGAAGAACCAAGCGGAGAGGAGTTCGTCAGAGATGACCAGCGTTGACGACGTGCCACACGGCTCTCGATCGGTATTACTGACCGTCTCCGGAGTGATCGACGAGACGCCCGATGCCCGTTCGATCGAATTCGCTGTCCCCGACGAACTCCGCGATCGCTTCGTCTACAAGCCCGGACAGTTCTTGACCCTACGGATCCCGAGCGATCGCACCGGATCCGTTGCACGCTGCTATTCCCTTGCCAGCTCCCCCTTCACCGACGACCGACCGAAGGTCACCGTCAAACGCACGCTCGAGGGTTACGGCTCCAACTGGGTCTGCGACAACCTCGCGGTCGGAGACACCGTCGAGGTCCTGCCACCGTCCGGTCACTTCACGCCGAAGAATCTCGACGACGACCTGCTGCTGCTCGCTGCGGGCAGTGGCATCACACCGGTCATCTCGATCCTGAAATCCGCACTGTCACAAGGCACGGGCAAGGTCGTGCTGCTGTATGCAAACCAGGACGAGGCTTCGGTCATCTTCGCAGCAGAGCTACGCGAGCTGGCAGCTCAGTACCCGGATCGGCTGCTGGTCACCCACTGGCTCGTCAGCCTCAACGGGCTGCCGTCGGTCCCGCAGCTCGCACTTGCCGCGGCGCCCTACCTGTCCTACCAGGCGTTTATGTGCGGTCCCGGATTGTTCATGGACGCGGTGCATCGTGCCCTCGACGATCTGGGCGTTCCGCGCAGTCACGTGCGCTCCGAGGTGTTCAATTCCCTTGCCGGCGACCCATTTACAGATTCGACACCCGTCGAGCTTTCCGACGAGGACGCAGCCGACGCAGCCACGGTCGACGTCGAACTCGACGGCGAGGTCCACAAGCTGAGCTGGCCGCGCAAGCAGACCCTCGTCGACATCATGTTGGCCAAAGGCATCGACGTTCCGTACTCGTGCCAAGAGGGCGAGTGCGGTTCGTGCGCCTGCACGGTGCTGGAAGGCAAGGTCGAGATGGACAATGCCGAGATCCTCGATCCGGAAGAC
The DNA here is from genome assembly GCF_016482825.1 of Antrihabitans stalagmiti. Lineage (GTDB taxonomy): Bacteria > Actinomycetota > Actinomycetes > Mycobacteriales > Mycobacteriaceae > Antrihabitans > Antrihabitans stalagmiti. Next base: position 804,472 of record NZ_JAEMNV010000002.1, read on the forward strand.
ATCGAAAACGGCTACGTCCTCGGCTGCCAGTCGCACCCGGTCTCCGATTACGTCAAAATCGAGTTTTAGGCGGCTACGACATACCCCCGTCGCTTCGCTCGCCCCACCGCGGCTCGTGAGTCCTTCCGGAGGTCCCACCCTCCTAAAGGACTCACGAGGCGCGGAGCGCCCTACGGGTTTCCGGTTCCAAATGTTCTGTGGCATAACTCAATGCCGTCCTGCCCATCGCTGACGCATGCTGCTCGAGAAACGACATCAACAGCGCTCCGTCGACCTTCTTACCGACCTCGCGCAGCATCCAGCCGAGCGCCTTCTGGATCAGGTCCGCGCGATCTGGCAGTAGTAGTTCGGCAAGTTCGAACGTCGTCGACGGGTCACCCCTCTTGATGAACTCGAACGTCGTCAGGAGTGCAATCCTGCGCTCCCACAGATCAGCGCTGCGAGCGAACGAGAACAACAGATCGCGGCGACGATCGAAAAGCCATGGGCCCAATATGTTCTCAGCCGAGGAGTCGACCAGATCCCAGTTGTTGACGCGTCGGCGGGCGATTGCGCCGAGATAGCGATCCACGACGCGCTCCTGCTTCTCGACGTCGAAGGTCCGCGGTTTCGATGCGGCCGCGAACTGCGCGTTCAAGATCAGCAGACCAGCTAGTCGATGCTCGTGAACGTCGCTGTCGAGCAGAACGTCGACTTCGTCGAGGGGCAGATCCGCGAACGACTTGACCACTTTCCGAGTTGCGGGAACACGGACTCCGACGAAGACATCACCCTCGCCGTATTCGCCAGGGCCAGTCTTGAAGAACCGCTGCAAATGGACCGCATCGAGCGGATCCGACACTGCGGCCAACGCCGCGACGACGTCGGCAGCGATCATGACTGCGACAGCTCGCGACCGTAGTCGAACGCCGCTGCGGCAGCGGGCAATTCACCTGGCTCGCCGTTGACGAGCACACGAACCGTACCGCCCCCGGACGACGGCCGACCGAGCGCATCGATCCGTCGAAGAGTTTGTGCAGCAACCGCATCCGCACTGTCGAACAGCCGAACTGTCGGCGCGAGACTGGCCGCGATCTCGTCGATGACAAGGGGGTAGTGCGTACAACCGAGTACGACACCCTGCACGTGACGAGGTGTCAGCGCTGCGGCGGCGGCGACGGCGGACCGTGCGCTGTCGACATCGCCACGATCGATCGCGTCGGCCAATCCGTGGCACGCAACGGCGAAAACCTCTGCGCCGTTCCCGAATCGATCGATCAGATCGGCTTGATACCGACTCGCAGTTGTCGCCGCCGTCGCCCACACCGCAAAGGACGTGCACACCGCCGCCGCTGGTTTGATCGCGGGGACCGTTCCGATCACCGGTATCGCGGCACCAAGCTGTGCGCGGACCGCATCGACGGACGTCACCGTCGCCGTATTACACGGGAGCACAACGACTTCCGCACCATTCGCAACGGCAACCTCGGCCGCGGCGACAACACGATCGGCAACCCACGACTCGGGTTTCGGACCCCATGGCGCGCCCGCGGGATCCATGGACAGCAGCAGATCGAGTTCGGGCCGCAACTTACGCAGCCGGGCAGCTGTCGGCAGCAGGCCGAGACCGGAATCGATCAACGCGACGATCACGAACCGAGCATCTCCTCGATCGGTGCGGCGGCGGTGATCTTGGCACGTGCCTTCATCACCTTCGCAGCCATGCCACCACCGACGACGCCGGTCAGCTTGCCGTCACGGGAGTAGTACGCAAGAAACTTGCGCCCGTCGTCTTCCACAACATGCACGGTGTCCTGAGCTGAAGGCGTACCAAGCGCCTGAATCTTGATGTCGTACTGATCGCTCCAGAAGTAGGGCACCGCAGCAGGACCCGACTGCGCGCCGACCAAAGCCTTCGCGAGCGCTTTCGCTTGATCGCCTGCGTTGGACCAGTGCTCGACCCGCTTGTGGTCGCCGGTGCTGTGGCGCCAGGCCGCGACATCGCCGACCGCCCAAACGCCGTCGGACTCGGTGCGACCCACCTCGTCGGCGAGCACGCCGCCACCGTCCGCAGGTTCGGCCAAAGCGATCTTCGACTCCGCGAGCCACCCAGTTACCGGCACCGACCCGACACCGACCACCACCAGATCGACGTCCACGACGGTGCCGTCGCTGAGCACAACGCTGCCGACCCGACCGGTGTCGCCGGCTTCGAGCGCCTCGACTCCGACCCCACAGCGAAGGTCCACACCCTCGTCACGGTGCAGGCGCGCAACCAGGCCGCCGATCTCCTCGCCGAGCACGGACGCCAACGGCGTCGGCTGTGGTTCGACGAGCACCACTTCCACACCTGCTGCACGGAAGCTCGCGGCAAGTTCGCATCCGATGAATCCTGCTCCGACGATCAGCGCGCGCTTACCGGTTGCCAGCTCCGAGCGCAGCGCGAGCGAATCGTCGAGTGAGCGCAGCACATGGAGGCCACCGAGATCGCCGAAGCTTGCGATGCGCCGCGGCTCGAGGCCCGTCGCAATGATCAGCTGGTCGTAGGAAAGTTCGGTGCCATCGGCAAACAGAACCGACTTCGTGTCTACGTCGACGCCGGACGCCTGAGCACCGAGACGAAGCTCGATCCCCTTGTCGTCGAAGAACTCTCTCGGCTTGAGCGTCGTGTCGTCCTTCTCACCGCGCATCACTTCCTTCGACAACGGCGGCCGATCGTAAGGCAGATGCTCCTCGTTTCCGACGAGCACAACGTCGCCCTCGAAACCCGCACGACGCAATTCCTCGGCTGTGCGTAAGCCTGCAAGTCCGGCACCGACAATGACCACACGCCCGACGACGCGCTGTTCGCTCTCACTCACGCCCGTCATGTTCCCACACCGGGAACCGGCACCTGGGCACCGGTTATTGCAGCACCGGCGTCGCTGAACAAGAACGCGATGACATCGGCGATGGCCTGCGGAGTCACCCATCCCTTACGGGACGAATCAGGTTGGCTGGCACGGTTTCCCGGTGTATCGATGACCGATGGCAGTACCGCGTTGACCCGGATCCCATCGTCTTGATACTCGACGGCGAGCGCGCTGACGAAGGCCCACACGGCGGCCTTCGACGTGATGTATCCGGCTGCTCCCGAAAAGGGCGAGAACGCCGCTTTCGTCGAGATCGCCACGATCGAGCCGCCGCCCGCTTCGATCAGATAGGGCACCGCTGCGTGAGTGGTCAGGTACGTCGGCCGCAGGTTGAGGCGCAACAACTTCTCGAACTCGTCGATCGGCGTCTGGTGCACTTTGCCGCCCATCGCAAAACCACCGACGAGATTTGCGACCGCGCGCAGCGGCGCTTCCTCGCGGCCACCCGCCAGCTCGACGACCTCGGCGACGCTTGCCTCATCGAACAGATCGGCCTGGATGAGCTCCAGCGACGGGTGTTTGTCGAGGCGTTCGATCTCGCGTTCGGCGATCCATGGAACGACAACCCGCCAGCCGTCGTCGAGCAACTTCGCGGTCACAGCGCTGCCCAAGCCGCCGGTTCCGCCGGTCACCAATGCCGTTCTACCCACAATCCGCTCCTTCGCAACGACGAGGTCTGACCGACCACGTTATCGGGTGTCGCGAACAGCAAACAGCGCCAGTTCCCCGAAGGGAACCGGCGCTGCCTGGCAGAACTGGTGGAGAGTGAAACTACGCGATGATCTTCGTGACGCGACCGGCACCGACGGTGCGGCCACCCTCACGAATTGCGAAGCGCAGGCCCTCGTCCATGGCGACCGGCTGGATCAGCTTGACGGTCATCTCGGTGTTGTCACCGGGCATAACCATCTCGGTGCCCTCGGGCAGGGTCACAACGCCCGTGACGTCAGTCGTACGGAAGTAGAACTGCGGACGGTAGTTGTTGAAGAACGGCGTGTGACGGCCGCCTTCTTCCTTGTTCAGGATGTACGCCTGGCCTTCGAACTCCTTGTGCGGAGTCGTGGTGCCGGGCTTGACGACAACCTGTCCACGCTCGACATCTTCGCGCTTGATGCCACGAACGAGCAGACCGACGTTGTCGCCTGCCTGGCCCGAGTCGAGCAGCTTGCGGAACATCTCGATACCGGTGACAGTCGTCTTGGTCGACTTCTCCTTGATACCGACGATCTCGACTTCCTCGTTCACGTTGACCGAGCCACGCTCGATACGGCCGGTGACGACGGTGCCGCGACCTGTGATCGTGAAAACGTCCTCGACGGGCATGAGGAACGCCTTCTCGGTCTCACGGACGGGGTCCGGAACCGAGTCGTCGACGGCCTGCATGAGCTCGACAATGCTCTCGGCCCACTTCTCGTCGCCCTCGAGCGCCTTGAGTGCAGAGACCTTGATGACCGGAGCGTCCTCGTCGAATTCCTGCGCAGCAAGAAGTTCGCGAACCTCCATCTCGACAAGCTCGATGATCTCGTCGTCGTCAACCATGTCGGCCTTGTTCAGCGCGACGAGGATGTACGGAACGCCGACCTGACGGGCGAGCAGCACGTGCTCACGCGTCTGGGGCATCGGGCCGTCGGTGGCGGCCACAACCAGGATCGCGCCGTCCATCTGAGCCGCGCCGGTGATCATGTTCTTGATGTAGTCGGCGTGACCGGGAGCATCGACGTGAGCGTAGTGACGCTTCTCCGTCTGGTACTCGACGTGCGAGATGTTGATCGTGATACCACGAGCCTTCTCTTCGGGAGCCTTGTCGATCTGATCGAAGGCGAAGCTCTCGTTGAGAGTGGGGTACTTGTCGTGCAGAACCTTGGTGATTGCCGCTGTCAGCGTCGTCTTGCCGTGGTCAACGTGACCGATGGTCCCGATGTTGACGTGCGGCTTTGTCCGCTCGAACTTCGCCTTCGCCACTTGGTGTCCTCCTGGACTTGTCAGTGCTTGCAGTTTGCAGCATTGCGGTTGATAAATCGGTCGTGCAAGGCATCGGACTACTCTGTTGTGCCCGATTGGTTCGTTCGCTTGCGCTCACTCACCCGTCGCCTTCGGCTCCAGGCTTTTACTCGCCTGTCGCCTTCGCGATGATTTCCTTCGAGACGTTCGACGGAACCTCTGCGTAGGAATCGAACACCATCGAGTAGTTCGCCCGGCCCTGAGTCTTCGACCGAAGGTCTCCGATGTAGCCGAACATTTCAGACAGCGGAACCAGTGCCTTCACGACACGTGCACCGCTGCGTTCCTCCATGGCCTGAATCTGGCCACGGCGGGAGTTGAGGTCGCCGATCACGTCGCCCATGTATGCCTCGGGCGTGGTGACCTCCACCGACATCATCGGTTCGAGGATCACCGGACCGGCCTTACGAGCAGCTTCCTTGAACGCGGCGGAGCCGGCGATCTTGAAGGCCATTTCGGAAGAGTCGACGTCGTGGTACGCACCGTCGGTCAAGGTGACCTTGACGTCCACCAGCGGGTAGCCCGCAAGTACGCCGTACTGCATGGCGTCCTGTGCGCCGGCATCGACGGATCCGATGTACTCCTTCGGAACGCGGCCACCGGTGACCTTGTTCTCGAACTCGTAGTGCGAACCGTCTTCGCCGTGGAACGGCTCGACGTTGATGATCACCTTGGCGAACTGACCCGAACCACCCGTTTGCTTCTTGTGGGTGTACGAGTGCTTCTCGACCAACTTGGTGATCGTCTCGCGGTAGGCCACCTGCGGCTTGCCGACGTTGGCCTCGACCTTGAACTCGCGACGCATGCGGTCGACGAGGATGTCGAGGTGGAGCTCGCCCATGCCGCCGATGACGGTCTGGCCGGTCTCCTCGTCGAGCTTGACCGAGAAGGTCGGGTCTTCTTCGGCCAGCTTCTGGATGGCCGTACCCAACTTCTCCTGGTCGGACTTGGTCTTCGGCTCGATGGAGACGTTGATGACCGGGTCCGGGAACGTCATCGACTCGAGAACGATCTGGTTCTGCGGATCGCTGAGCGTGTCGCCGGTCGTCGTGTCCTTGAGGCCGATGACCGCGTAGATGTGTCCGGCGCTGGCCGTCGACACCGGGTTCTCCTTGTTGGAGTGCATCTGGAACAGCTTGCCCAGACGCTCCTTCTTGCCCTTGGTCGAGTTGATGACCTGGGCACCGGAGTCGACCTTGCCGGAGTACACGCGGACGTAGGTCAGCTTGCCGAAGAAGGGGTGCGTCGCAACCTTGAACGCCAAGCCTGCGAAAGGCTCGGTGGCGTCGGGCTTGCGAGTGAGGACCTCTTCTTCGTTGTTGGGGGCGTGGCCGGTGGTGGCCTCGACGTCCAACGGCGACGGCAGGTAGTCGATGACGGCGTCGAGCATGGGCTGAACGCCCTTGTTCTTGAACGCCGAACCACACAGCACCGGGTAGAGCTCGGAGTTGACGGTCAGCTTGCGAATCGCAGCCTTGACCTCGTCGATCGTCAGCTCTTCGCCACCGAAGTGCTTCTCGAGCAGCGCCTCGTCGGACTCGGCGACGGTTTCGAGCAGCTCCGTGCGGTACTGCTCGGCCAGCTCGGCGAGATCGTCGGGAATCGGGACGACCTCGTACTTTTCACCGAGCTTGGTCTCGCCGCGCCAGACCTTCGCGTTCATCTCGACCAGGTCGACGATGCCTTCGAAGCTGTCCTCTGCGCCGATCGGCAGCTGGATGACCAACGGCTTTGCGCCGAGGCGCTCCTTGATGGTCTGCACCGTGAAGTAGAAGTCGGCGCCCAGCTTGTCCATCTTGTTGACGAAACAGATGCGGGGAACGTCGTACTTGTCTGCCTGACGCCAGACCTGCTCCGACTGCGGCTCGACACCTTCTTTGCCGTCGAACACGGCAACGGCACCGTCGAGGACGCGCAGTGAGCGCTCGACCTCGACCGTGAAGTCGACGTGACCCGGGGTGTCGATGATGTTGATCTGGTTGTCGTTCCAGAAGCAAGTCGTGGCAGCCGACGTGATCGTGATGCCGCGTTCCTGCTCCTGCTCCATCCAGTCCATCGTGGCTGCGCCATCGTGAACTTCACCGATCTTGTAGCTGATACCGGTGTAGAAGAGGATGCGTTCGGTTGTGGTGGTCTTACCCGCATCGATGTGGGCCATGATGCCGATGTTGCGGACCTTGTTCAGGTCGGTGAGCACGTCCTGTGCCACAGGCTTCTTCCCCGCTTAACTAGTAGTTCTTGTTCCGGATCGGACCGTGTACGCCGGACGCACTGCCGAGCAGAGCGTCCAGCGCAGTCGTCACCAGCGGTAGTGGGCGAACGCCTTGTTCGCGTCGGCCATCTTGTGCGTGTCTTCACGACGCTTCACCGAAGCGCCCAAACCGTTGCTTGCGTCGAGCAGCTCGTTGGCAAGACGCTCGACCATCGTCTTCTCACGACGAGCGCGAGAGAACGTGACCAGCCAGCGCAGCGCCAACGTGTTGGCGCGGCCCGGACGGACCTCGATCGGCACCTGGTAGGTGGCGCCACCGACACGGCGGCTCTTCACCTCGAGGGCCGGCTTGACGTTGTCGAGTGCGCGCTTGAGGGTGACGACCGGATCGGTGCCACTCTTTTCGCGGGCCTGCTCGAGCGCGCCGTACACGATGCGCTCTGCAGTCGACTTCTTACCGTCGAGCAGGATCTTGTTGACCAGCTGCGTGACCAACGGGGACCCGTAAACCGGGTCGTTGATCAGCGGACGCTTGGGTGCGGGGCCCTTGCGTGGCATATCAGCTCTTCTCCTTCTTGGCGCCGTACTTGCTGCGAGCCTGCTTGCGGCTCTTCACGCCCTGCGTGTCGAGCGAGCCACGAATGATCTTGTAACGCACACCCGGAAGGTCCTTCACACGACCGCCGCGAACGAGCACCATCGAGTGCTCCTGCAGGTTGTGGCCTTCGCCGGGGATGTAGGCCGTGACCTCAACCGAGCTCGTGAGGCGAACACGCGCGACCTTACGAAGCGCGGAGTTCGGCTTCTTCGGAGTGGTTGTGTACACGCGAGTGCACACGCCGCGCCGCTGGGGGCTGCCCTTCAGGGCCGCGGTCTTGAGCTTCGCGACCTTGTCGTGGCGACCCTTGCGGACCAGCTGGTTGATGGTTGGCATAGACCGGCTTTCCTGTTTCTGGTTAACGCTAATTAGTTAACGCTGTGGTGGAACTTCATGTCTTCGAGCTGGTGACCCTGCCTCTTGTCCCGAGGTCGGGTGTGTCGCGCGCAGTTGCAAGGCCAGTTCCGGGGCACGACTAGATAGTCAGCCGCTCTCGCTGGCCTAAACTTTGCACACAAACCTGCCCGCATGCTCCGGGCACAGCGATCCACGATACCCGTCGGCGCGCCCGAAGGTCAAAGCGGCCAAACGTGTGCTGGATGAACCTGTGTCCAGAGTACGTGTTTCGGGGGTTGTGCAGGACCGGACTCAGCGACTCAGGTTCAAAGTCAGCTCCGCCAACTTGATCGCAGCTGTGCACGGATCGGGATGGTTACCTGGCTGATAGTTGACCCACCATCCGATGATGCCGGTATCGGGCGCACCCGCGGTGACACCACACGAATCGGGATCGTTGGGCCGCTGCTGCTGAATTGCCCTGCGGCCCTGCACCTTGACCTCGGTGAGGACGTACTTCAGCTGTTCCAGCGTCTTACGTTCGACCTCGAGGGAACCCGTCTCGTACCAATTGAACGTCACCTTCGCCGGCCCGCTCGGACCGCCGACATCCCACCGGCAGATCGCACCATAGAAGGCTTGATCGATCGAATTGCCGCCGACGGTTTCGGCAATCTGCTGATCTGTGACGTTCTGGCATTCCTCCAGCAGGTTGCGGAAGTCGCCGTCCTCCCCCACATCGGCTTGCCGTTCACCGCGCGGTGTGCCGTCGATCGTCTGGCTGCAACCCGTCAGCAGACCGGCCGCGACGGCCAGCGCGCCGACCACTCGAACGACACGCGCTGTTCCCATAGATTTCATTCCTGCACCCTCGATGCCGTGAGTTCGGCCAGCTGGCGAGCGACTCCGCATTCGTCCGTCGTCGGCGGGAACAGTCCGAATGTCACCGACCAGTGGAAGAAGTCGTCGCCGTACTGCAGACCCAGTTCGCACAGCAGTCCTGGAACCTGGCCGATGAAGCCTTTGTGGCCACGAATCTCGACCGGCATAGGCGGGCGCGCCAATCGATCGGAGCCTGCCGCTTCGCGACCGATCGGGCTACCGCGGTACCAGGAGAAGCTCACGCTCGGTCCCGTTGGACCGCTGACCTCCCAGACGCAGCCGACCGAATTACGGGTGACGGTGCCGAAGCCCGGCATCTTGAAAGCGTCCTTGACCTCGTCGTCGGTAACGGAACCACATTCGCCGAAGAACGGCCCCTGTTCCGAAACCACACGGGTCGGCGGGCTGCCTGCGGGCGCGTCGTCGCCACCGTTGTCGCCGCCGCATCCCGACAACATGACCACACACGCAACTGCCGCGGCCGCACCCAGCTTGGTTCGCACACCCGAACTGTACCGACGCGCGCGCAGGTGGGTTTCATTCGAGTTCAGTGGCGCTCGACGAACTCGACTGCGGGCGTTTTGTCCGGCTCTAGAAATTCGAGGAGCGCGAGCCCCTCGGCTTCGACCGCGTCGGCGTCACGTCGCGACAGCGCACCGTTCGCGGTAGCAAGTTCGAGCGTTGCGCGGTCGCCGTCGGTACGGATGGCGTACAGACCGGCGAGGTAGCCGTCGAGCAGCACGGACGACCGGTTCGATGACATCGAGGCAAGGGTGATCGACGAACCCTCCGGCACGATCCGGGTCCGATCCTTGTGCGAGAGCAACGCATTGTCGTACCAGCCGAGATAGCGAACGGGTGCAGGCAGATCCGGATCCGCGAGCTGACCGTCTGCGACGTCGTAGAGCGTCCTGCCAGCCTCGTCGGTGTAGGTCCGTAGTCGGCTTCCGAGCCGGTCTACGACCTCCTTGAGCCCGACCAACTTCGACCACGCCTGCATGTCCATCGTTGTGGCAGGCCCGAATGCGCGGAGGTAGCGCTCGATCAGGTCGTCGACGGGGTAGGAACCGTCCAAGGGTCGTCCGAGCCAGGATTCGGTACGCGACCAGACAGGACGGTTGTTGTGTTTCCACTTTCCGCGCGGCGGAGTTTGCAGCACAGGCAGCAGGTACAGCAGCACCTGCAGCATCGCCTGACCGTCTCGGTCTGGCCACTCGGCAGCGGCGAGCTTGCGTAGTTCTGCAGCGGGGATCGGTTGGTCGCCGAGTAGTCGTTCACCACGGGCACGGACGTCGTCGGGGTCCATGCCGACGGTAGCTCCGAAGTGAAAGCCCTTTCGAAACGGCAACTTCTCGAGCTGTGGCTGAATGTGTGGGGCGATGCGCAGCGCGTCCCCCGCCGTGACGAGGTGAATAGTTCCGCGCATCAACGTGATCCGCACGAACGAACGATCATCGAGACCCGCAGAAACGACGTTCGGGTCGAAGTCGGCCAGCCTGCTGAACAGGGCGACGAACGGTGGCGGGACGTCCTGGGCCTGCAGACCGATCAGGTGTTCCAGCATCTCGGCCACACCGAGCCGCGAGCGTTCGAGCAGATGTTGCCGCTCGAGCAGAGTGCGATTGAGGACGCGGTTGGACAGCACGTCGGACATGGCCGAAGCCTATGTCCGTGCGGCGGCGCTGTCAGCGAACGGTGACGACGACCTTGCCCGTCGCGGTTCGGTTTTCGAGCGAGGCGATGGCCGCGCCGGCTTGGTCGAGTGGGTAGGTGACGGGTTCGGGTGCAACCAATTTCCCCGACGCGAGCAGAGGCTGCACCTGCTCCCACTGCTCGGCGAGATACTTCGGATGGCTCATGAACCAAGCACCCCAGCCGACCCCGACTACGTCGACGTTGTTGAGCAACAGCCGATTCACCTTGACGGTCGGGATGTCGCCCGCGGTGAAGCCGACCACGAGCAAGCGTCCTGCCGGAGCCAGGGATCGCAGACTGTCGGTGAAGCGGTCGCCACCGACTGGGTCGAGGACGATATCGACGCCACGGCCCTGCGTGAGTTCGCGAACGGCTGCGAGCCAGCCGTCGGTGAGGACGACGTCGGTCGCGCCTGCGTCGCGCGCGATCTGAGCCTTCTCCTCGGTACTCACGACGGCAATCGTTCTCCCGGCGCCCAACACCGACGCCATTCGCAACGTGGACGTGCCGATGCCACCGGCGGCGCCGTGGACGAGCACGGTCTCGCCGTCGGCCAACCGGCCTCGCTTGCGAAGGGCGAAGTGCACGGTCAGGTCGTTGAACAGCAGGCCGGCACCTGCGGTGAGCGACACGTTGTCGGGAAGTGGGAACACCAGATCGGGTTGCAGCGCGGCAACTTCCGCCATGCCACCACCGAGCGCTGTCAGTCCGACGACACGATCCCCCGCTGCGAACCCCGACCCTTCGGGTGCCGATCGCACGACACCGGCAATTTCACTGCCAGGGACGAACGGGGTCGGCGGCTTGTACTGGTACAGACCGCGCGTTTGGAGCGCGTCGGGAAAGGCGACACCAGCCGCGTGCACGTCGATGACAACCTTGCCGTCACCGTTCGGTTCATCGATCTCACCGATCTCGATCGCTTCGGGGCCATCGAGTCGGGTCACCTGAATTGCGCGCATCGGACCAACCTAGCGCGGCCCTACGCTGCCCGTGTCGGCACACTCCGACCGCAGCCGACGCGGGACAGGTATCAAGCGCTATCGAATCCGACGCAGGAACGCAGCCGCTGCGGGACTGATCGCACCTTCCGTACGCCAGGCCAGTGCGATCTGCGCACGAATCTCTGGGCGAATGCGCAACGCCAACAAATCTCTCGACATGATCGCAACCAGCTGTTCAGGCACGATCGCGACGCCGACCCCCGCCTCGGTGAGCCGCGTGAGGACCGCGATGTTGCTCGTCTCGAACGCGACTCGTGGTGCGAAACCCGCTCTGGCACAGACGTCTTCGATCCTCGACCGAACACCGTTGCCGCGCGGCAGCGTGATGAGCGATAGGTCGCGCATCGCGCTCTGCGGTATCGACGATCGACCGGCAAGCGGGTGGTCGCGACCGACCGCCGCGACAATCGGGTCCTCGCTCAGGATCTGGATAGTGAGGTCGGGCGTCGGCTCGTTCGTAAGTCCGACGACGACGAAGTCGAGTTCGCCCGACCGGAGGCGGTCCAGCAGCGTGGCCGAATCTGCCTCCGCCAGAACGATATCTACTCCGGGGTGTTCGGCGTGAAAGGCAGTCAGGTGGTTGGCGAACGTGATCGTAGGTCCCGCACCGACGACCCCGACGGCGATGCGTCCGCGGACCAGACCGCTCAGGTCTTCGATCGCACTGTGTGCGCCCGCAACGGCGCCGAGTGCCGCTCGTGCGTATGGCATCACCGCTTTGCCCGCATCGGTCAGTCGAACACTGCGACCGGATCGGTCGAACAGTTTCTGTCCGAGTTCACGCTCGAGCTTGCGAATCTGGGCGCTGATCCCGGGCTGCGCGACGTGCACGCGGTCGGCAGCTCTCGTGAAGTTCGCTTCCTCGGCGACAGCCACTAAGTATTCGAGTTGACGCAGTTCCATAACTGGCGATTCTAGCTATGAGAAGAACTAGCTGTTGGACTTCTAGTTACCGGGGTCGGCACGATGGTGGATGACAGCAATCGAAAACACAGAAAGCGGGTCACGACAATGTCCGAAGACCGCGAAACAGCCTCGACACCAGAAGATCTCACCCGCCTGTTCGTCGAGCGCGCGAATGCTGGCGATGCAGCCGGAATGGCGCTGCTGTACGAGCCCGAAGCCGTGCTGGCATTCCCGCCGGGAAGCGAAACGGTCGGGCGGTCGGCTATTGAGTCCGTCTGCGAAAAATTGATCGCCGCAAGACCGACCTTCCCCTTCGAAGAGCCGCTACCGACCGTACGTGCAGGCGATCTGGCGCTCACCTCGACAGCGTCGTCCGACAACACCGGTGGACGAGTCCAGGTGGTGCGACGCCAGTCCAACGGGACGTGGCTCCGCTTGATCGACCGGCCGGAATCGAAGTAGGCCGCAAGCGGCTCGTGAGTCTTTTCGGAGGTCGGGCGCTCCGGAAGGACGCACGAGCGGCGGAGCCGCCTTTCTTGTCAGTGGGGTCCGATAGTGTCGAATGTATGTTCTACTCAGGGGGAAGTGCAGACACCGAAGGTCCGGAGGAAGTCCGGACTTACCCGCTACAGATCAGCGTCGCTCAAGAGTTCGCGCTCTTGGAGCGCTACCGCGACAACGAGAACATAATGGCGTGTTCGAAAGTACTTGCCGCGACCGACATCTGGTGGTCTCGGATCCGGGCCGAGTCGGACCTGGTCGCCGCGGGCGGGAAAATTGCGGTCGGCAACTCGGTATACGCCGAAATCGGTGCAGTCCTCGGCTGCTCGGCAACTACGGCGCACACCATGGTCGACGTCGGAATCGAACTGAACTCACGCTTCCCGTTGTTCTACGACTCCTTCTGCGACGGCCAACTCGACTACGCCCGAGTCAAAGTGGTCTGCACCGTCCTCAAAGAAGCAAGCGGCAAAACGATCGAGAAAATCGAATCCGAAGCCCGCTACGCCGCCAAGCACCTGACCCCAGGACCGCTACGACTCGAAATCTGGCGATTGTGGATCGAAGCAGACGCGAAAGAAGCCGCCGCCGCTCGAGAGCAGTCGACGAAGACAGATCGCACCGCCTATGTGCGGAAAGGCACTGCGGGGTTGTCGTGGCTCAGCGCCTGCATCACTGATCTGGAAGGTGTCGAAGCCGATCAATTGCTCGACGAGATCGCCGACACCGTCTGCCCCGAAGACTCCCGAAACAGCGACGCTCGCCGAGCAGACGGATTGATGGCGCTACTGCATGGTGAGCGGTCGCTGCGGTGTGACTGCAAGGCAACCGACTGCCCTACCCGCGACATCGAATTGGCGCCGCGGCGAGGGCATTTGGCGCAGATCGTCATCGACGTGAAAACCTTGCTGGGGTTGAGCGCGGATCCCGCACACCTGGGTGATGGGACTCCGATCGACCCGGAACTGGCCCGCATTCTCGCCGCCGACGCGACCTGGCAAGCCATCCTCGTCGAACTACGGTCCGCCGCGGTGGCAGCGGCCGGACAGGGAACCACTGCAGCCGAACACGATTCGAGCACCTGCACCGACGATGCAGTCAGCGAGAGCCGAGCCGAAGAATCCGCACCTCCGCAGACAACCGATCCGACCACCGACGAAAATTCGGTCGACCACGAATCAGACTTCCACGACGAGACCGCTCCCGACTCCGCAAACATTGACCCCGAACCTGTTGACCCCGAACCGGATTCACCACCCACAGAGGTCGAGTACCTGCACTACCTCCGCCGCGGCCGAAAACACCGACCCGGCGCCATCGCCCACCCCACAACGACGGCACCGCCCTGCCTGCAACGGGTCCGCAGTGCCGGAACAGTCATCGAGGACATCCTCACCGCCATCGCCGACGACGCATCCCTACGCCGCGGAGTCCATCCAGACGGACACGGCGGACACCTCGAACCTCCACCCGGGGCGTTGATCTACCGACCCCGCGCCGAAGTCGCCGAGTTGGTCCGCGCCGCCTACCCGACGTGTGTGTTCCCGAATTGCACCGTGCCGGCGCGCAAATGCGAACTCGACCACCGCGTCCCGTTCGATCACCCGAACCCCGCAGCGGGCGGGTGGACGATCTTCGAAAACCTCCAACCGCTGTGTAAGCGGCATCACGACATCAAAACGTGGCAACTCTGGACCTGCACCGCCCTCGCCGGCGGCGCCATCCTCTGGACCAGCCCCACCCACACCCCGCACATCACGCTGCCGGCCAACCACGCCATCGTCGGCGCACCACAACCCGAACCGGAAACCACGAAAACGATCCCGACACCCAGCTACGCCGACCCACTCACCGCGTACGAAGCCAACGAACTGCTCTACGAACCCACCTGGTGGGAGACCTTCGCCGGTACCGACGCCACCGCAACCTTCGCCGACCACGACCCCTACCTCCGAGACCGCTACCGCGAACACCTCGCCATCGTCTACAAACGAGTCGGCGACGGCAAAGCTCCGTGGGAACGAGAACCGGACCCGACACGGGCCTAGAACGCGTACGTTTTGCACATGCGCGTACTCGTAACTGGGGCAACTGGGTTCGTCGGCGGCTGGAGTGCAAAGGCGATTGCCGATGCCGGCCACGAAGTAAGATTCCTGGTTCGCAATCCGGTGCGCCTCGGTACGAGCGTCGCGAAGCTCGGCCTCGATCCCGGTGCTTACGCAATCGGAGATATCACCGACGGCGACTCCGTACGAGCAGCGATGGCCGACTGCGACGCCGTCGTCCATTGCGCGGCCTTGGTGGCGATGGACCCCTCGCAAGCCGAGGCGATGCTGACCGCCAACCTGGAGGGTGCGCGGAACGTGTTGGGGACGGCCGTCGAACTCGGCCTCGATCCGATCGTGCACGTCTCGAGCATCGCGGCATTGTTCAGCCCCGACCTCGAGACATTCAGCGCCGACCTACCGGTGACGGGCGGAGCAGACGGGTACGGAAAGTCGAAGGCCGCAGTCGAGTTGTACGCACGCGACCTGCAAGAGAACGGCGCACCTGTCAACATCACCTACCCGGGGATGGTGCTCGGCCCGCCCGCAGGCGACCAGTTCGGCGAAGCCGCGGACGGCGTCGTGGCAGCATGCAAGATGGGAGTAATCCCGGGGCGAAGCGCGGCCTGGACGGTGGTCGACGTACGCGATCTCGCTGCCGTGCATGCGGCATTGCTGGAGCCGGGTAAAGGTCCGCGACGCTACATGGCGGGCGGACCTCGGTTGACCGTCAGCGAAATCGCCGACGTGCTGACCGACGTCACTGGTAGCACGATTCGCGCTGTGCCGGTCCCCGACAGTCTCTTGCGTGGCCTCGGGCAACTGATCGACAGCGTCGACCGGTTCCTTCCCTTCGACACACCGATCACCGAAGCCGGTATGCAGTACTACACCCAGATGCCTGCGTCCGACGACGAGCCGAGCAAACGAGAACTCGGCGTCGAGTACCGCGATTCGAAGGAGACGCTGGCCGACACAGTGGCAGGGCTGCGCGAGTTCGGAAGAATATGACCACCGCACGAAAGCTGTTGCTGTGCAGCGCCATTGGCCTGACTCTTGCAGGCTGCACCGAGACCGGGTCACCGGCCCCCGATAGTGGCGCCTTCGTCGAGGCGACATCGTTCGTGCCCGCTCCGCCACAGCTGTCGGCCCAGTCGCTACCTACGCCGCAACAGCTGTCAGCTCTCGTCAATGCTGCAAGGAACTACGGAGTCGACGTTGCCGACCGCGTAAAGATGATCGAGGGCAACGACGACGACAACTACCAGGCGGCCCAGAAGTTCGCGACAGGGTCGTCCGCCCAGACCGTCGAGTTCACCTCTGTCATCGACCTTGGAAACGGGTTGATCAGCGCGACGGGCGTCAATCGCAGCGACAACGGATTCGAGCTCGAAGGTTCGATAAATTTCGTTGCCGACGACGGCGTCTGGAAGATCAAGAGAGATTTGGTGTGCGCGCTGGTGGGTGGATGTTGAACAGAACCGCCTGCTTCTCGGCGACGAATACACTGTGTGGAGATGAACGCAACGACCAGACGCCAGTTTCTTACGACCGCAGGTATCGGCTTGGCCACCGCGGCCGTCGGCGGGATAGCGATTGCCGCCATCGTGTCCGACGACACCGGGCCACGGGCCGGCGCGGCGCCGAGGAACAGCACCGAGACCTTCCCTCTGACCTTGACGGACGCGCAGTGGCGTGACCGCCTGACCTCCGAGCAGTACGTCGTCTTGCGACAGGAAGGGACCGAGCGACCGTACTCGAGCCCGCTGGACGACGAACATCGCGTTGGGACGTTCGCGTGCGCCGGCTGCGGCCAGAAATTGTTCGACGCAGCAACCAAATTCGACAGCGGTACCGGCTGGCCGAGTTTCTACCAACCGCTGGCGAACGCGGTCGGTGAACGGATCGACAACTCCTACGGCGTCCGGACCGAAGTCCACTGCGCGAACTGCGGCGGCCACCTCGGCCACGTCTTCGACGACGGCCCCGCCCCGACTGGCCTTCGCTATTGCATGAACGGTGTCGCCATGAAATTCGAAGCGGCATGAGGTCACTCGTTCTTCGAGTGGTCGCGGCGCTGCTGATGGGTGCCGCGGCGACGGCCTGCTCGGCACAGTCCTCGCCCGCTCCGATCGCTGCGCCGACGACGGCGGTCCCCGCACCGGCGACCGACGTCGCGCCCACAACTGCACGGACCGAAACTGCGGTCTTCGCGGGTGGCTGCTTCTGGGGTGTGCAGGGCGTGTACCAACACGTCAAGGGTGTTATCGACGCCGTGTCCGGTTACACGGGCGGTGCAGAGGACACGGCGAACTACGACCTCGTCACCGGCGGCACGACGGGACATGCGGAAGCCGTCGAGATCACGTTCGACCCCACCGTCGTGAGTTACGGAACCCTGCTCCAGATCTTCTTCACCGTCGTCGCTGATCCGACCACACTGAACCGCCAGGGTCCCGACCGCGGAACGCAATACCGCACAGAGATATTCGGCACCACACCGCAACAGACCGACATTGCCGACGCCTACATCGAACAACTCACCGACGCAGGCACCTTCCCCGCACCGATCGTGACGAAGGTCAGCGCGCTCGGCACGTTCTATCCGGCCGAGGCCTACCACCAGAACTACCTGGCCGAAAATCCCGACAGCGGCTACATCATCGTCAACGACCAGCCGAAGGTCGACGCCCTCCAAGAGCTGTTCCCCCGCGAATACCTTTCCAGCCCAACGCTCACCGCCGTCGACTGAGCAGTCAGCTGCCGAACGAGAGCGACCGCGTCTCCAATTCCTCGGTCAGTATTCGGATCGCTTTCGGGCCCACGCCGTGGATCTTCAGTAGCTCGGCTGGGGTGATGGTCGTCAACTGGTCGTAGCGGGTGTAGCCGCTGAGCGCGAGCTCGCGACGAGCGGTCTTGCCGAGTCGCTGCGGATACTCCGTCGGTACCGGCGAGTCTTCGGGCATCCCCTACCTCCCTCGATGCGTCGATCCGAATTTTAGCGAAGCCTGGCGCAATCGTTCGAGTTTCGTTAGCCTCTCCTAACCTTATGCGATTATTGGAGAAAGAGGTACACGTGTCGATCACGATGCGATCAGGATTGGCGCTGGCGATGTCGGTCGGTGTCACCCTCGCGGTGGCAACAGGATGTTCGAGCGACACCTCGAACTCGAGCGACGAGTCCACCCCGGCCACGGTGTCGCCACTGCCCGGAAATCTGTACAACCAGACCAACTTTGCTGCGAACAACGACAAGTACGAAGCCAAGTACGTATTCCCCGACCTCGTCAACGGCTGGGGCATCGCCATACGGCCCAAGGGTGCCGGCGGCC
This sequence comes from Antrihabitans stalagmiti, assembly GCF_016482825.1. Taxonomy (GTDB): domain Bacteria; phylum Actinomycetota; class Actinomycetes; order Mycobacteriales; family Mycobacteriaceae; genus Antrihabitans; species Antrihabitans stalagmiti. Next base: position 822,875 of record NZ_JAEMNV010000002.1, read on the forward strand.
ACTTCTGGGTCGGCGCAGGCGGGTATTCGTTCGAGTTCGTCGGCGATGTCAGCAAGAGCCCGGACGAAGCGCTGCGGCCCATCCACCAGGACGGTCTGACGACGGTCTCGGTTCCGAACGCCGACTCCGACTCCTCCGACGCCACCATCGGCAAGACGACCGGCGTCATCTTCAACCCGGCGCCCATCACATCCGACGTGTTCGCGGTACGCGATCAACCCGTCGACGTCGACGGCGTACAGCAACAACTCACCGGGTCGGCGCGCTTCATCTTCGCGACCGACTCGGGCTCGATCTCCGCATGGACCGAACAGACCCCGGACGGCCAGATCGTGCGACGCAACGGTCCAGCCAAGGAGGTGTTCAACGGCAAGGATCAGGGCATGGCATTCTTCGGAATCGCCATCGCACCGGGCAACGGCGAGACGCTTCTGGCCGCTGACTTCGGTGACGATCCGCAGATCCGTCAGTTCGACAAGAACTGGCAGTTGGTCCCGACCCAGGGTTATGCCAACCCGTTTGCCACCGGCGAAGGCGGCAAGGCTAAGCCGGGCGACCCCGCACCGTTCAACGTGACCACGATCGGCGACCGCGTATTCGTGACCTACGCCAAGACGATGGAGCCCGAGGACGCTCCCGGATCAGGCAAATTCGATGCGGGCGAAGAGGATTCGTTCGACAAGGATCAGGAAGCCGAAGCGAAGGACCTACCTGCGAAAGGCAAGGTCGCCGAATTCGACGCATCCGGAAAGCTCGTCCGCGTCATCGAAGACGAGGACCGCCTCAATGCACCGTGGGGCGTCGCGATTGCACCGGAAGGTTTTGGACCGTTGAGCGGCAAGCTCTTGGTCGCCAACTTCGCGGGCGCGGGCCGCATCCTCGCGTTCGACGACAGCACCGGCAAATTTGTCGACTACGTTCGTGACACCGACGGCAATATCCTTGCCATCGAAGGTATCTGGGGGCTGCTCTTCGGCAACGGCGAGAGTCTCGGCGACGCCAACGCCCTGTACTTCACGGCGGGACCGGACGAGGAGAAGGACGGCATCTTCGGAGTCCTTCGAACCAAGGAGTAGCGCGAACGAGGACCTGGTCAACCAGCCAACGTCGAGTGGTCTTCCCACCAGGTGACCAGGTCCTCGCTCGACATCGTCGGGGATTGCGCTTCCATGATGATCTCCTGACCGATGTAGCCCCAATTCAAGAATCGATTGTTGGTGTTGCCGTTCTGACCCGACACGATCTCGCCGCCCTTGCGCCCGGAACTCGTCGTCCAGTCGACCCGTGAGGTCGGTGTCGGGAAAGTCGCTGCGGGGAAGGTCGTTTCGGAGATGCCGTACACCTTCGCCAGCGCAGCGTCGACGGCTGCACTGTCTTTCATCTGGGCCATCAACACCAGCGGATCCGTACCGGTCCCTTCACACTGAATCGCGGCATCCACGTCGTCGAGACCGATGTCGTCGACCGAGATGCAGCTATAACTCGCCAGCGCAGTCGGCAGACGCTTGACCAACGTGCACTGTGCGGACGACAGTTCGTCGCATCGAGCATCCTTCGCCTTCGTTGGTGCGGTGGTCGTCGGCTGCGCGACGACCGACGTGGTCTTGCCGCCTCCTCCGCCGTTGTCCGACTTCGAATTCATCGCTACGAGAACGACACCGGTCGTCACAACAGCGAGCGCCGCGGCTACGGCGGCGCCGATGATCAACGGGCGGCGCGAACGCTGCGGCGGTTTCGTCGGATTCACCGGCGGCGGCGGGACCGGTTGCGCACGCACCATCGGCGAGGTCGCGGTGACGAAGCTGGGATCGATTGCGCGTGCAGCGTCGTTGGCCAGTTCGCGGCACGAGTTGTACCGTCCGGCAGGGTTTTTCGAGAGCGCTCGCGCGATGACCGCATCGATTGCCGGTGGCAGCGCAGGCATCCGTTCGGTCGCGCGTGGCGGCGGTGCGGTCATGTGCGCGTTGATCATTGCCAGCATGTTGGGTCGCTGGAACGGCTTGGAACCGGTCAGCATTTCAAAGAGGGTGCAGCCGAGGGCATAGACGTCGGCGCGGTGGTCGATGTCGCCGCCTTCGAGCTGCTCCGGCGGGGCGTATGCCAAGGTCGCAACGATGTCGCCGCTGACCGTGAAGTGCTGGGTTTCGTTCACCGTTCGCGCGATGCCGAAATCGGTGATCAGGGCCTGCTCGCCACTCGGTTCTTCCGGCGCCGACCGAACCAGAATGTTGGCCGGCTTCACATCGCGATGCAGCAGACCATGACGATGCGCGTAATCGAGACCACGTGCGGCATCGGAGATGATCGCGATCGTCCGCTGTGGCGTCAGTACCTGCGGACCGGCTTTGATAAGTTCCGCGACGTCGGTTCCCTCGATGTACTGCATCGCGATCCACAGTTGGTTGTCGGTGACGCCACGGTCGTAGACGGAGACGATGTTCGCGTGGCTCAACCCGCCGGCGATGTCGGCCTCACGTTCGAACCGCGCACGGAACTCCGCAGTCTGCGCGAGTTCGCCGCTCAAGAACTTGAGAGCATCGTTACGTGGCAGACGAGGGTGGCGCGCGAGGTACACCGTGCCCATACCGCCGGCACCGAGCAATCGCAGTATTCGGTACCCAGCAAAGACCGATCCGATTTCGAGCGCCATTGCGCGAGAATATCTCAGGCGACGCCTTCGACGACCAGTTCGCAGCGCACACCGAGCAGACGGACCGGACGGGTCAGCTCGAATCGCTCGAGAACCTGGAGGGCTGCGGCCGCGACGACGGCCGCGTCGACGGTCGGCGCAGGCAACTTCATGATCTTCGTCCGCGTGTAGAACGACGCCGTCCGGACGGTTACGGCGACGCGCGCCACACTGCGTTGCAACTCGACGACCTGAGCGGTGACGTACTCGGCCAATGCGGCGACCTCGGCTCGAACGCGGTCGGGATCGGTGAGATCTTCGGCAAAGGTGTGGGACCGGCTGAGCGAGCGGGGATCACGCGGAACTGTGGTGATCTGGGTATCGCCGATACCGCGGCCCATCAGCCACAGCCAGGGACCGGTAGTCGGACCGAACGCTTCAGCAAGGACATCGGGGTTCGTGTGTGCCAACTCGGCGACCGTTCCGATGCCGAGTTCGCTCAGCCGGCCTGCAGTTCGGCGGCCTATCCCCCACAGTGCGTCGGTCGGCCGGTCGGCCATCGTCGTCATCCAGTTTGCCGCGGTAAGTTTGTACACCCCAGCCGGTTTGGCGAAACCGGTCGCCATTTTGGCGGTGAGTTTGTTGTCGCCGATTCCGACGGAACAAGACAGGCCGACACGGTCCGTCAGAGCGCTTCGAATCGCATGTGCAAGCTCTTCGGGTTCGGCCGTCGTCGCGCCTAGGAACGACTCGTCCCAACCCCACACCTCGACCTGCACCGGAAATGTACGCAGCACGTCGACGATCTCCGCGGACGCGGCTTCGTACGCGGGCGAATCCTGCGCGAGGAAGACAGCGGTCGGGCATTTGCGCACCGCCGCACGCAACGGCATACCCGCATGCACCCCGAAAGCGCGAGCTTCGTACGACGCGCAGGTAACGACCTGACGTGACTGTGTCGGATCGCCCGAGCCGCCGACGATCACGGGGACGTCGCGCAGTTCGGGTCGTCGCCGTTTCTCGACTGCCGCCAGGAACTGGTCTAGGTCGACGTGCAGAATCCACTCGTTCACACGTCTCCTAAGTCGCGCCGAGTCGCGTCGCGCGCGCCCTGAGGTATCGCTGCTCGGGTGTGCTCGTCGTACCTCGCGCCGCTCGACGATAGTGCTCGACCGCCACCTCGAGGTCTCCTGCCAGCTCGTACAGGTGTGCGCGGACCGCATCGACGCGATGGGAATCGGCAACGCGCTCGTCGGTCGCGATCTCCTCGACCAGATCGAGCGCTTCCTGCGGCCCTCTGACCATCGCGACCGCAACCGCACGGTTGAGTCGGACCATCGGGTTGTCCGTCGTACGTTCCAGCAACAGGTACAGACCCAGGATCTGTACCCAGTCGGTGCTCTCCGAAGTCGGCGCCTCGTCGTGTACCGCAGCGATAGCGGCCTGAAGTTGATACGGGCCAAGTGGTTTACGCGACATCGCAGCTGTCACCAGTGCGACACCCTCGTCGATCGCCGCGCGGTCCCAAAGGTCACGGTTCTGCTCGCCCATAGGCACAAGCGCACCGTTGACATCCGTACGAGCCCGTCTGCGAGCGTCGGTCAGCAACATCAACGCCAGCAGGCCTGCGACCTCACCGTCCTCGGGCAAAGTCGCGTGCAGCATCCTCGTGAGTCTGATGGCTTCGCCGGAGAGTTCGATCCGAAGCAGTTCGGCGCCCGACGTCGTCGAGTAGCCCTCGTTGAAAATCAGATAGAGGACCTGCAGAACCGCGTCGAGACGCTCGGCGCGCTCCTGAGCTGGAGGCATCCGGAACGGCACACCCGACCGTCGCACAGTCTGTTTCGCTCGACTGATCCGTTGGCCCATCGTCGCGTCGGGGACCAGCAGTGCGCGAGCGATCTCCACCGTCGTCAAGCCGCCGACAGCGCGAAGCGTCAGCGCAACCTGCGATGCCTGCGTCAGCGCCGGGTGGCAACACATGAACAGCAGGATCAGCGAATCATCTTGATCGACAATCTGTTCCACAGTTGCCGGGCCTGCCGGCACCGCCAGCGCCTCGGCATCCTCGCGGTCGCGTCGCGCCTGGTCGGCGCGAAGCAGATCGATCATCTTGCGCGACGCCACCCGAATCAGCCACGGCCGCGGGTCGATCGGCGTCCCGTCCCGCGGCCACTGCTGTGCCGCTACGATGAGCGCCTCCTGCACAGCGTCCTCGGCAACGTCGAAGTGCCCGTATCTCCGCACGAGTGCACCGAGGACCTGCGGCGCCAGTTCGCGCAGCAGGTCCTCGAAAGCTCTTGTCACGACCGATCTACATTTCGGTGGCCGGCGGCCCAGACATGATCGGTCGAATTTCGATCGAGTCCCCGACCGCGTCCGCGATGCGGCCTGCAATCTCCAGTACACGGTCGTAGCTGGCGCAGTCGACGATGCCGAAACTTGCCAGCACCTCTTTGACTTCGGCATACGGACCGTCACTGACGACCGGCCCACCATCCCCCTTGCGGACCGTTCTGGTGAGCGACGGATCGGCGAGTCCTTCCGTCGAGACCATCTCGCCGGTCTCCGTCAGTTCCTTGCCGAGGTCTTCGTAGAATTTGCAGGTCGCGATGAACTCGGGGCTCGTCACGTCGACGTCGTTCCACGCGTCCTTGTCGGTGTAGGCCAGCATCAGGTACTTCATGTCGTGCGCTCCTTCGGTCGCGGGGCACGTGTCGAGCCCCGTCTAGGAGATACCTCGGAGCCAGGACACTAGTTTCGACATCGAAGTCTAATTTCCGTTGTTCTTCGGGTTTCCTCGTCGGTCGGGGACCTGGAAGTCGTAAGTATCGGGGTTGGCAGCAGCCCACAGCTTCGCCCCGAGTTCGCTGATCCGAAGTGTATGTCGCACATGTTTTTCGGACTTGAACTTCAACTTCTTGGCGAACGTTCCCTTGGCTTCGGCAGCGGCGAATTCGTCGGCCGACTCGATCTCGTCGTAGGTCTCCAATATTTCGTACTGCTCACGCAGCTCATCCTCCGCGGGACCGATTTCGACGAGGTTCAGTGACTCGAGGTGCTCGATGTATTGACTGACCGCATCGGGCAGCCTGACCCCGGCATCGGTTCCGATCGTCGAAGCATTCCTGTACACGGTGCGATCCACCGAACCGGGCGACCCGACACCGACGTGGATGATCGGGCTGATTCGCCCGTCGGACAGTGCGTTGACGATACGGACCTCGTCGGGAACGAGTTGCATCAGCAATCGTTTGAAGTTGGCTTCCTCTGCCTGGCGAGGACTTTGTCGAACGGAACGATCGAGCATCTCGTGCACCATCGACCGGACGGAGGTCCGTGGGTCGGGCGGTGCGGTGAAATCTTCGTCGATACGTCCCGCCGCACCCGGATACAACGTGGACTCGACGGGCTCGGATTCGGCGTCGATGCCCAGAAGCTGACGAAGAACCGCCTCGGTCAACACGATCGGACGGCGGAGCACACCACCGGGAACCATCCGGCCGACAACTCCGAGACTTTCGATGGGCACGGTCCGTAAGCGTCGCGACACATGATCGAATCGGCCGAACAACCCCCGCGCGGCGGCGACGATCGGAATCGGCTGCAGCTCGTGGGGACCGGACGTTGACTCGGGCATCTGCTACCTCCCTCACTTCGCGAACTGGTGAATGACGACGTCCTGTGCGACACCGGCGAAGGCACCGAGCACCGCACCCGTCGCGATCAGAATCCATTCGTCCTGCTGGAATGCGGGGCGCAGGACACCTTCGAATTCTTCCGGCGGCAGCTCCTTGAGCCGCTCCGCGAGTAGGTTCGCCACATCCAAGGTGTCCTCGATGTAGCCTTCCGCGTTCTCCATCGTCCTCGGCAGGCTGTTCATCACCCGCTCGGCCATCAAAGTCTTTGTCTTGTCGAGGTTGTCGGCACCTATGACCGCGCGCACGGCCGGCGCGGCGACGCCGAGTTCCTCCTCGACCATGCGGCCGACATGGCGCCGGATGATCAAGTAGAACCGATCCGAGAGCGGACCTTTCAGCATGGACTCCAGGATTGCGTGCGGGGTCAGGACCTTCTCGGCGATCAACGCCGACAGCTCGTCGGCGACCTCGTCCTGGTACTTCAGAAAGAGTCCCTGCCACGTGAAGATGCCGAGATACTTCTTCGGGCGTTTCGGGCTGAACAGCAACACCTTGATGCAGAATGCGTCGGTCGCCCACCCGTTGATTGCACCCATGATCGGATTGATCAGTGGCGAACGCAGCCACAGGTAGAAGGTCAGCTGCAGTAGTCCGATGAAGAAGCCTGCGACGAGACCGAAACGTCTGATGAAGGCCCATTCGCGTTTGCCCGCCTGGCGGAACACACGCTGCAGGATCTCCTTGTCGTACACGAGGGTTCGGGTCGCGAGCGACTTGAGGTCCAATACCTCTTCGACGTTGGCCTCGACGTCGTCCATGATCTGCTTCATGGCGTCGGGTCCGCGGTCACGCATGCGCTGGATCAACTTGTCCTTGACGAAACCAGGCGTGTTCGCCCAGATCTCCGGCTGCATCGTCGAGGCGACCTCTTGGGTTATCGCGTCCATCGAGGTGAGCAGCGGTTCGCGTATCTCAGCGAGCAGTTTCGTCTGATCGAGTCGGGCCCACACGTCGGCAGGGGTAAGGAGTTCGCCGACGATCTTGTTGGTCGCGACGCTCGCCATGTGCGCGGCACGCAGTGGAATGATGCCCTGCCACCCGATGGGCAACGGCCCTATCTTGAATCCTTTGAAATCGATCGGCTTGAACATCATCTCGATGGCGACGATCTTCGTGACCCAACCGATAAGCGCGGCCAGTACAACGATGGACGAGTAGGCGATCCAGTGGTCGGTGAACTCGGTCAGCATGGCGAACCGTGGCATCCTTTCGGCGAATCCCCAATCGAACCCAAAATGTGGCGCAGACCTCCGAATGCCCTGGATGTGACGGGACGAAACATGCAACAGACGCAGGGACGTAGCTTTAACCGCGACGAGCCGTTACAGTAACTTTAGCGATGCTGTCAGCTAGCACCTTGACAGCACTTCCTACGCACGGCGCAACGAGGCGCCGTGCATTGGCGATGAGGAGCTTTGATGTCACTCTCGATTGCAGCGCCGACAGAAGAGCAGAGCGGCGACAACTACGCGGAATCCTTGAAGGCACTGTCCGAAGGATCGGTCCACAAGCACTTCGATCCTTACGTCGACATCGATTGGGATTCTCCCGAATTCGCAGTGACCCCCAACGACCGACGGTGGATCCTTCCCGAGCACGGCGACCCACTCGGCGCGCACCCCTGGTACCAGGCCCTGCCGATCGAGAAGAAGATCGAAATCGGCATGTGGCGTCAAGCCAATGTCGCGAAGGTCGGTCTGCAGTTCGAGACGGTGCTCATCGGCGGGCTCATGCAGCACGTCTTCAAGCAGCCGAACGGATCTGCCGAATTCCGCTACTGCACACACGAAGTCATCGAAGAGTGCAACCACACCCTGATGTTCCAGGAGATGGTCAACCGAATCGGCGTCGACGTTCCGGGCGCTCGTCCCGGCATCAAATGGCTCGCTCCGATCGTTCCGATTGCGGGCACGATTCTTCCCGAGATCTTTTTCGTCGGCATCCTCGCCGGAGAAGAGCCGATCGACCACATTCAGAAGGCGATCCTGCGTTCGGGCGAAGAAATTCATCCGATCATGGCCGGCGTCATGCGGATTCACGTTGCCGAAGAAGCTCGACACATCTCGTTCGCGCACCAGTTCCTGAGTCATCACGTGCCGCAGATGAGCACAGTCGGCCGCTTCGGGCTATCTCTTGCCTTCCCGGTCATCATGCGCGTGCTGTGCGACTCCATCGCCGTACCGCCGCCGTCGTTCTGGAAGACGTTCGACATTCCGGCGTCGGTCAAGAAGGACCTGTTCTGGGACACACCTTCCTCGCGGCAGACTCTGCAGGACTATTTCGCCGACGTTCGTATGCTCGCCGAGGACATCGGCTTGATGAACCCCGTCTCGCGTGCCATCTGGAAGATCTGCAAGATCGATGGTCGTCCGTCGCGCTACCGGAGCGAGCCGAGCCGCGTGCCGGTTCGCGCGTCGGCGTAGAAAGGCCGACGATATGCCTCACGTCGTCACTCAATCCTGTTGTAGCGATGCGTCGTGCGTATACGCATGCCCCGTCAACTGCATCCATCCGACGCCGGACGAGCCCGACTTTCTGACAGCGGAGATGCTGCACATCGACCCGGCGGCATGTGTCGACTGCGGCGCCTGCGTGTCCGCCTGCCCGGTCGATGCCATCGTGCCGCACTCGAAACTGGCTGACGCCCAACAGGACTACCTGCAGATCAACGCTGAGTTCTACAAGGAGCCACGGCCTCGGCCACTGCTTGCTCCGGTAATCGCAGCAGCCTCGGTCGACCAGAGCCGCGAACCACTGCGAGTCGCGATCATCGGCTCGGGTCCGGCAGCGATGTACGCGGCCGACGAGTTGTTGACGCAGCCCGACGTGCAGGTCAACGTCTTCGATCGGTTGCCGACTCCGCACGGTCTCGTTCGCGCGGGTGTCGCACCTGATCATCAGAAGACCAAGCAGGTGACCCGCTTGTTCGACACCATCGCCGACCAGGACGGGTTCGAGTACTACCTCAACGTCGAGATCGGCAAGCACCTGACGCACGAGGATCTGCTGGAGCATCATCACGCAGTCCTCTATGCCGTCGGTGCATCGTCGGATCGGCGGCTCGACATCCCGGGCGACGATCTTGCCGGCTGCGGATCCGCGACCGATTTCGTCGCCTGGTACAACGGTCACCCTGATCATGCGCACAGGACCTACGACCTGTCGCACCGTCGTGCCGTCATCATCGGCAACGGCAATGTCGCGCTCGATGTCGCTCGAATTCTGACGTCCGATCCAGACCACCTCGCAACGACAGACATTGCACAGCACGCACTGGAGGCGTTGCGGCACAGTCGTATCGAGGAAGTTGTGATCGTCGGACGCCGCGGACCCGCCCAGTCGGCGTTCACCGTTCCCGAGTTCTCCGGTCTGCTCGCCGCTCCCGATGTGGATGTCCTCCTCGAGGACTCCGACCTTTCGCTCGACGAGGTCACCGTTGCCCGCGAGTCCGATGGGACCTTGGAACATTCGGTCACCCAGAAGCTCGCGATGTTGCGCGAGGTTCCGAGTCAGGGTGCCGGTCGTAAGCGAATCACGTTGCGGTACTTGTCCACCCCGACGCGGATCGTCGGCGACGAACGTGTGGTCGGTGTCGAGTTCGTCCGCAACGCACTGGTCGTGAGCAAGGACGGCACAGTGCGGACGCACGCGACCGACGCGACGGACACCGTCGAGGCCGGTCTGGTTTTGACGTCGATCGGCTACCGCGGCGTTCCGATCGCGGGAGTTCCGTTCGACGACGTGAAGGGCGTCATCCCCAACACCGACGGACGTGTTCGCGACGGTAGCGACGGTCCGATCTCGACGGGGGCCTACGTCGCAGGCTGGATCAAACGCGGGCCGAGCGGGTTCATCGGCACCAACAAGTCGTGCGCGCAAGAGACGGTCAACGCGCTGGTCGACGACTTCAATTCGGGCCTATTGGCGCAACCGACGTTGCCCGCATCCGCATTGAAGCGGTTGGTGCGCGCGCGTCGACCCGAGTTGGTCGACCGGGCAGGCTGGCACGCTATCGATCGTGTCGAGCTGCAGCGCGGCGCAGAACAGAACCGCGTCCGAGCCAAGATCACCGACCGCGACGACATGGCCGATGTGGTCGCGAAAGCACAGCCGCGCAAGCGACTTCCGCTCGCTGTAGTTCGGCGGATGAGAGGTTCGACCACCTTGGTATAACTCAGCGCGGGGTGAGGCGAGCCGCAGCGCGGACCTCTCCCGCGACGACGAACCAGAGGTCGACAGCATCGTCGGACGTTCGGGTGTGAATGCGAACGTCTTCGCCGAGGGTGATCGGTTTCTTGTACTCAACGATCGCGCGGTACGGACCGTCGATGATTGCCGCCGAGTCTGCAAGCACTTCGTGGACACCGTGCCAGTAGACGGTGTTGTTCACGTGTCGAAAATGGTCGACGTCGGTGCGGCGCAACGGAAAATCGAGTGTTGCCTCGTCGGTTGCAGGCTCGGTGAGCCACGGCTTCCAGCGCAGTCTGTGTTCGTCGGTGGTTGTCGCCATCATGGCCATGAACCTGTCAGTGAGCCTGGCCGGGCCGCCTGTTTCCTTGTTCATGTTGATCCAGAACGCCTCGGTTTCGATCCGCCCGCCGTTCGCACCCTCCAACTGAACGCGCATCGCGCACCACCGCGTCGACAAGCCCGCGCACCAGCGCCGGAACGTGATGACGTCGGGCCAGACGATCGGTTCGTGAACGTCGATCACGGTGCGTTGCACGATCCAGTGCGGCTGATCGTCGGTCGCATCGGCATCGTCGAGATGCTCGGCGCCGACCTCCTGAATGTAGCGTGCGACGCCGTCGACCCGCAGGCGGTACTCCTCGTCCATATCCGGAGTGCCGAGCCGCCACGACGTCTTGTAGACGTAGCCTGTGTCGGGCAGCGGGGCGAGCTCGGCGTCGATGGTCATGGAAGACGAAGGTACCCGGTACTACGTCGGGCTCATCTCCCGGTGAATGCCGGCAGAGGTTCACTGCCGTCACGGGGAGCTCGAGTCACCGCGGCATCGGTGGCGGGCGACTGACTCACACCACCCATTTTGCGCATCCAGTGCGGCAGCGATGTAGGTATCTTCGAAGCCAACGTCGGCGAGGTGACAGAAGCAGGTCTACGAACTCGCGTGCACCCGCCTGGGCGTCACAGCCGCTGAGGTCGTGTTCGTCGACGACGCCGACATCGCGATCGCAGGCGCCGAGGCCGTCGGGATGATCACGATCAAGCACGTGTCCAACGCCGAGACCATCGCGGCGTTGGACACGCTGCTTTCAGAGTGACCGCGAGATGATTTCCTTCATGATCTCGTTGGTCCCTGCGTAGATCTTCTGCACACGGTTGTCCGCCCACATCCGGGCGATCGGGTACTCGGTCATGTAGCCGTACCCACCGTGCAACTGCAGGCATTCGTCGAGCGCGACCATCGCCCGGTCGGACGTCCACCACTTGGCCATTGCAACGGTCGGGATATCGAGCTGGCCCTGCAGGTGTTTGACGATGCAATCGTCGAGAAACACTCTGGCGATGCGGGTTTCGGTTGCGACCTCGGCGAGCTTGAACTTCGTGTTCTGGAAATTGAAGATCGGCTTGCCGAACGCGTGGCGTTCCTTCGTGTACTTGATCGTGAACTCGAGTGCGTTCTCCATCGCCGCGGTCGACCCGACCGCGATGATCAGCCGTTCCTGCGGCAGCTGCATCATCAGCTGGAAAAAGCCTTGGCCCTCTTGGGTTCCCAGCAGGTTCGAGGTCGGCACCCGGACGTCTTCGAAGAAGAGTTCGGACGTGTCCTGCCCCTTCTGCCCGACCTTGTCGAGCACACGTCCACGGCGGAAGCCGTCACGATCGGCTTCGACCAACACCAGCGAGATACCGTTCGCCCCTTCGGACGTATCGGTCTTGACCACGACGATGATCAGATCCGCTTGGGCGCCGTTGGTGATGAAGGTCTTCGAGCCGTTGATGACGTACTCGTCGCCTTCGCGTACGGCCTTCGCCTTGACGGCCTGCAGGTCGGATCCGGTGCCTGGCTCGGTCATCGCGATCGCACCGACCACCTCCCCGCTCGCCATCTTGGGCAACCATTCCCGCTTCTGCTCGTCGGTGCCGTACGCGTTGAGGTAGTGGGCGATGATGCCACTGTGCACCGCCTGTCCCCATGCCGTGTCACCGATCCGCGCCTGCTCTTCGATGAGCACCGCCTCGTGCGCAAAAGTGCCTCCCCCGCCACCGAATTCCTCCGGAATCGACATGCAGAGCAGACCGAGCTCGCCGGCTTTGTTCCACAGGTCGCGGTCGACATGATGCTGGTCGATGTACTTCTCGATGTTCGGCTTGATCTGCTTCTCACAGAACGAGCGCGCCAGCGCGCGCAGGTCCTCGAGATCGTCGTCCAGCCAAGCGGAGCGTTTGGTTGTCGTCATCAGATCGATCCTTCCGATCGGAACTGTGCAATCGATGCTGCCTCATAGCCGAGTTCGGCGAGCACCGTTTCGGTATCGGAGCCAGCATCGCTGCCGGGTTGCGGTACCGGCGCGGGCGTTCTACTGAAGCGCGGTGCCGGCGCAGGTTGCCGGATGCCACCGACCTCGACGAACGTGCCGCGGGCCTGGTTGTGCGGATGCTCGTGGGCCTCCCATGGCGAAAGAACCGGCGAGACACAGGCATCCGATGCTGCGAAGACGTCGGTCCACTCGTCGCGTGTTTTCGTGGCGAAGACCTCGCCGATCCGCTTCTTCGCAACGTCGGCCTGATCGAGGTCGAACTGCATCGGCAGGTCGTCGTTGCTCAGGCCGAGCAGACCGAGGAACTCCGCGTAGAAGTGTGGCTCGACGCACCCCACGGCGACATACTGCCCATCCGAGCATTCGTAGGTGTCGTAGAACGCGCCGCCGGTATCCAGCAGGTTGCCGCCACGTCCCTCGTCCCACAGACCGGACGCGTGCATGCCGTGCACAAATGCCGTCAGCAACGCTGCCCCGTCGACCATCGAGGCGTCGATGACCTGCCCGAGACCCGACGTCGTCCGCTCGTGCAATGCGGCGAGCACACCCATCGCGAGCATCAGGCCACCACCACCGAAGTCTCCCAACAGATTCAACGGCGGGACGGGGCGTTGGCCCTTGTGCCCGATAGGTTCGAGCGCACCCGCGATGGCGATGTAGTTGATGTCGTGACCGGCAGTACTTGCCAGCGGACCGTCCTGACCCCAGCCGGTCATCCGGCCGTAGATCAGGCGCGGATTTCGGGCTTGCAGGTCGTCGGGACCGATACCGATTCGCTCGGCAACACCTGGCCGGAAGCCTTCGACGAAGATGTCCGCAGTGTCGGCCAGTTTCCTGACGATCTCGCGTCCTGCATCGGTCTTCATGTCGACGGCAATCGAGCGGCGGCCCCGGTCGAGTACCCCGGACGGTGCCAGCAGACCCTGACCGCCGTCACCCGCTCGCTCGACGCGGATCACCTCAGCGCCGAGGTCGGCCAAGATCATGCAGGCAAAGGGCGCAGGCGCGAGACTGGCAATCTCGATCACCCGCAGACCCTGCAGCGGACCGGTGCCACTCATGCCGCATCACGCGGCAGGCCGAGCATGCGCTCGCCGATCACGTTGAGCTGCACCTCGGTCGTTCCGCCGTAGATGGTGGTCGCCCGACCGGCGAGGAGTTGCTCCATTGCCTTGTCGCTCGGCTCACCGGGGACCGCGACCACGCCGGCAGGTCCGAGTTCGTCGACGACGAACTCCGAAATAGCCTGCCCGAGCGCCATACCGAGCAACTTCCCGACACTCGACGTTGTACTGACGTCGCTACCTGAAAGTTGTTTCAGGACAACGCGAGCGCCGATGACGTCGAGTGCGTGACTCTGCGCGATCAGTTCGCCGATCCGGTAGTGACTCACCGGCGACAGCGTGCGCCCCTTCGCGAACCGCAACAGGTCCGCGTCGGTCGCATAGGCTTCCATCTTCTGGCTCAACGCAACTCGCTCGCCCGCAAGCGTTGTCCGCGCCACGTGCCAGCCCGCGTTCACCTCACCGACAACATGCTCGTCCGGGATGAAGACGTCGTCGAGGAACACTTCGTTGAAGAGTGCCGAACCTGTCAACTCGCGAAGCGGTCGGACCGTGACGCCCGGTGTCGACATGTCGAGGACGAAGTAGGTGATGCCTTCGTGTTTCGGGCGAGCCGGATCGGTACGCGCGATCAACATCGCCCATTCGGAGAACTGCGCAACCGACGTCCAGATCTTCTGGCCGTTGATCTTCCAGCCACCGTCGACCTTCTCGGCTTTGGTCGTCAAGGACGCGAGATCAGATCCCGCACCCGGCTCGCTGAACAGCTGGCACCACACGACATCACCACGCAGGGTCGGTACTGCGAGCTCCTGCTTCTGCTTCTCGGTGCCGTGCGCAACCACAGCCTGAACCGCCCAGCCGCCCATCAGCAACTGCGGCATCGCGATGCCGGCGGTCTTGATCTCCTGTGCGATCACGATCTGCTCGAGCGGAGTTGCGCTGCGTCCGTAGGGCTTCGGCAGATGCGGCTGCACCCAGCCGCCATCGCCGAGTGCGATGAGCTGGTCGTCCTCATCCAATCCGATCAGGGGTGCCAGCTCCTCACGAACCTGCGCTCTGATCGTCTCGGCCTCCGCGGGGAGTTCGAGTTCGGATGCGCGGAGCACGCCGGCAAGCGCCTGCTCGGCCACGCGGTTGGCCCTGACCTCGCGCGACCCGAGCGCACCACGGATGGCGAGCGCACGCCGGTAGTAGAGATGGGCATCGTGTTCCCACGTGAATCCGATGCCGCCGTGCACCTGAATGCAATCCTGCGCACATACGACGGCAGCGTCGGCGACGATCACGGCGGCGATCTCCGCCGCGAAATCGGCTGTGCTCTCGTCCTTGTCGAGAGCCGACGCCGCATCCCACAGCACGGCACGGGCTTGCTCGAGAGCGATGCCCATCTGCGCGCACTTGTGTTTGACACCTTGGAACTGACCGATCGGACGGCCGAATTGCACACGCGTCTTGGCGTATTCGGCGGCGGTCGACACACACCACGACATCAGTCCGATTGCCTCGGCCCCGAGGACGACAGCCGCGATCGACCGGATCCGCCGCTCGTCGAGTGCCTCGAGAACGCGGTCGGCACCGATGTGAACATCGGCCGCTTCGATTCGAGCCGAACCCCGCAGGACGTCGATGCTGTCCTGCGAACGAACCTGAAGGTCGGCGTGATCGAGGACGACCCACCTGATGTCGTCGCCGATCGTGGCAGGCACAAGCACGACGTCCGCATGTTCGCCGCCGAGAACGGCATCGGCGACGCCGGTGATCCGGTAGCCGCCCGCATTGTCGGGCACCGCATCGAGTGGAGGTCCGAGAGCGACTGCACCAGTGGCCGATCCGTCGACAAGGCCGGGAAGGACCTCGATGCCGATCTTCGAGTCGGTTCCTGCCAGCACCGCACTGGCCAGCACGGTCGGAACGACAGGTCCAGGAGCTATGGTGCGACCGAGAGCCTCGAGCGCTACCGCGAGGGTGATCAGTCCGGCACCCTGGCCGCCGTTGCCTTCGGGTACGTGCAGCCCGAGGAGATCCTGGGCTTGGAGTCCGTGCCAGTAGTGCGGGAACTTATCCTCGACAGGTGCGTCGACAGCGGCACGCACGTGCTCGGCTGTGATCGTCCGTTCAGCGAAGGATCGGACCGAATCAGCAAGTGCCCGATGCTCTTCGGTGAGCCCGAGCCCGAGCTCGTAGGTGTTCTTGGCCATCGTTACGCTCCTGCGCCCAATTTGTCGGCAATCTCGGAAACGGTCCACGGACCGTCGGTTTCGATGGTCTTGACGTCGTGCCACCCGGCAAGCTCGGAGATGCCGCCACCCTGGACGGCGAAGACCTTGCCGGTCAGCTTGCAGTCCGTGCTGGCCAGGTAGGCAACGAGCGGCGAGATGTTGGACGGGTCGAAGGGATCGAACTCGCCTTCGGGAATCTCGGCGGCAAAGAGTGCACTCATCCCGGGCGTTGCCAGGGTGAGGCGGGTCCGTGCGATCGGGGCGATGGCGTTGACTCGCACGCCGTATCGCTCCAATTCGTCGGCTGCGAACAAGCGTCAACGCGGCGATGCCTGCCTTGGCGGCACCGTAGTTGCCCTGCCCTGCATTGGGCATAAATGTCCCTGACGCCGACGCGGTATTGATGACCGCAGCGTCGATAGCGACACCCGCCTTACTCTGCGCCTTCCAGTACGCGGCAGCATGATGCAGCGTGGCGGCGTGACCTTTGAGGTGGACGGCGATCACAGCGTCCCACTGGCTCTCGGTGATTCCCGCAATGAACGCGTCGCGGAGAATGCCTGCGTTGTTGACCAGCACATCGAGGCGACCGAACTCGCTGATCGACTGCGCGACAAGCGCTTCCGCACCATCCCAGGTCGCGACGTTGTCGGTGTTGGCGACAGCTTTGCCGCCCGCCGCGATGATCTCGTCGACAACCTGCTGCGCGGGGCCGACATCGGATCCGGAGCCGTCGTTGGCGCCACCGAGGTCGTTGACAACGACGCCCGCCCCTTCACGGGCAAAGAGCAGTGCGTGCTCACGGCCGATGCCGCGTCCGGCGCCGGTGACGATGGCCACGCGGCCGTCAAGAATTCCCATTATCGAGTCCAACTCCTACTTGTCTGCGATGACGGCGAGGCCGTCCTTGATGACGACTTCGTCGCCGACTGTTGTTTCGAATGCGTACGTCGCGTCAGGTCCAGAGGATTCTCGCGCCTGCCAGAACGTCGTTGCGATGTCCTGTTCGGGGAGAACAGGTTTCGCGAAGCGGACCGCCAGTCGCCGCAACCGCGTGACGTCGCCGTCGGCAAGTTCGGTCAGCGCAGCCCACGAGGCGAAGGCCATCGTGCACAAGCCGTGATTGATGATGCCGGGTAGCCCCGACATCCGAGCGATCTCGTCGTCGAGATGAATCGGCATGGGATCGCCCGATGCAGGCGAGTACCGGAACGTCTGGTCCTTGTCGATGTGTTGCTCTACTCGGGCGACGGAAGCCTGTGACCGTAGCGCATCGTCGAAACGATGAGCAGGAGCCGGTTCACCGACACTGCGGCCCGCATCGACCTTGCGGAAGAACGCCGTCATCCACTGCTCGTTTACCAGTTCACCTTTGTCCGTGCGGGTTTCCACGTAGACCACGACGGTCGAGCCGTTGTCGCGTCCCTCGAAACCGATCGGCTTCGACCGCACGACGAGGTTGTCGCCCGGATAGATCGGCCGATGGAAATGGAAGTCCTGCTCGCCGTGCACGAGCTTCATCAGCAACTCGACAGGCGCGACCGACAATGCGGCCGGCGCCATAGAGAAGAAGACGGGAACGATCGCGAACACCGGCGGAGCGACCTCACCGTTGCGGTGAGCTTCGATGGGATCGTTTGTTGCGGCGGCATATTCGGCGATCCGCTCAGCAGTGACCTCGAAACGTTCTTCCTCGGTCCACTCGCCGAGGCCGGAGTCGTCGAACTCTACGGTCGCTGCGGTCGATGCAGTGCTCACTGGATCAGCCCACCAATTCGGCGAACTTCTCCAGCGACTTCTCGAGATCTGCCTTCGCGTTCTTCGCGACCGCCTTGCCGATCGGTCCGACGATCATCGCGCCGGTGAAGCTCGCGTCGACCGTGGCGATCGACCCGGCGCCATCGGACTGTACGGACAGTACGAATTCGATTGTCACACCAGCCATTCCGGTACCGGTGATCTTGACGAGCTTCGGCACCTCGACCTCGGCTACGGTCCACTCGATCTTGTTCGCCATACCCATCACCGCAACGACCTCGGTGAACTTGGAGCCGAGCGTGATTTCGGTCGGGAGGTCACTGCGCCAGCCCTGGTGAATGGTGAGCCACTCCTCCCAGCGAGCAAGGTCGGACAGTGCGTCCCAAGTCTTTTCGGGTGCGCCGGGAAGGTTTGCGGAGACGGAAACGGATGCCATTGGTAGAACTCCTTGTTTGCGCGGGGGAATCGGATTGTTGGGGTCAGCGTTCGGCCGGGCGGTACGCGGTCACGACGACCGCTCCGCCGAGCCCGATATTGTGTTGCAGCGCAACCTTTGCGCCGTCGACCTGACGCTTGTCAGCGGTGCCACGCAACTGCCAGGTCAGCTCGCTGCATTGCGCAAGACCGGTCGCGCCGAGGGGGTGCCCCTTCGAGATGAGACCGCCGGACGGGTTGACGACCCAGCGGCCACCGTAGGTGGTGTCGTCGCTGTCGACGAGCTTGCCGCCGTCACCCTCCGGGCACAGGCCGAGGGCTTCGTAGGTCAACAGTTCGTTGGCGGAGAAGCAGTCGTGCAGTTCGATGACGTCCACATCGGCCGCAGTGATACCCGCCTGCTCGTACACCTTCGCCGCCGCGGTCCGCGTCATATCCGCACCGACGAGGGTGATGGCGCTCTTGTCGTCGAACGTGGTCTGCAGGTCGGTAACCATTGCCTGGCCGACGATTTCGACCGCTTGCCGTGCAAGCCCGTGCTTCTCTACGAAGGCCTCGCTAGCGATGATCGCGGCGCCTGAACCGTCGGAGGTAGGCGAGCATTGCAGCTTGGTCAGCGGTCCGTAGATCTGCTTGGCGCCGAGGATCTCGTCGAGCGTGTACTCGTCCTGGAACTGCGCGTACGGGTTGTTGATCGAATGGCGATGGTTCTTCACACCGATCTTGGCGAACTGCTCCGCCGTGGTGCCGTACTTCTCCATGTGCTCCTTGCCTGCGGCGCCGAACATGTAGGGAGCGGGCGGCATTGCGAACTCTTGCAGTTCGGCAAGCGCGAGGAGGTGGCGCATCATCGGCTGCTCACGGTCGTCGTAGGTCGATCCGAGCGAGCCTTTTTGCATCTTCTCGAAGCCGAGGGCCAGCGCACAGTCGACCTGGCCACTCTTGACGGCCTGGGTTGCGAGGAACAGTGCGGTCGAGCCCGTCGAACAGTTGTTGTTGACGTTGATGATCGGGATGCCCGTCATGCCAAGTTCGTAGACCGCGCGCTGACCCGACGTCGATTCCCCGTAGACGTAGCCGACGTAGGCCTGCTCGACCTGGCGGTAGTCGATGCCCGCATCCTGCAGCGCATTGGTGCCGGCCTCGCGGGCCATGTCGGGGTAGTCCCATTCGCGAGACCCTGGCTTCTCGAACTTCGTCATACCGACGCCGACGACAAAAACCCTGTTGCCCGCTGTGGACATTCGCTTCACTCCCATGTGACGTTCGAACACTTACCTGCGACACGCTGTCGCGCTCAACTATATGGGACAGCTTGTCACAGTCAATACCCCAGTAACATCTGATGAATGTCGAACACAGGAGCGGATGTCGGAACGGAGCCGACCGACGGGCGCTCGACGCGTTGGGACAGCCACAAAGCTGAACGCCGCGACCTGATCCTCGACGCCGCGATCGGGGCGATCAACGAACTCGGGGCCGACATCGGCGTCAGCGAGATCGCGGGACGCGCTGACCTTCCCCGATCGGTCGTGTACCGAATCTTCAAGGACCGCAACGATCTCGACGAGCAGTTGCGCGCACGCATCGTCCAGATGCTGATGCGGGACCTCGCTCCGACCCTCGCGCCGGAGGGAGCCGTCGACGCATCCATCTCGCGGGCCGTCGACACCTACGTCAACTGGATCGTGGCCTATCCCCGCCTGCACGCATTTCTAGGAAAAGGCTCGCCCAAACATCGGACGAGCGGCTCCCGCGTGGTCACCGGCGCCAAAACAGCGATCGCGGTGCAATTGACCGGCCTGCTGCTTGCGGTCGCGCGCAAACAGCCGTCGGCCTACCAAATAGCCGAGCCGCTTGCCTTCGGATTGGTCGGACTTGTCGATGCAAGTGTGAACCGCTGGTTGAACAACCCCAGCTCAGGCGTCACATCCGAGCAGTTGGCCCAATTCCTGAAACGTTCGGTCTGGCACCTTCTCGACGTGAACATGCGCGCTGTAGACATCGTCATCGAACCGTCGACGCCCATCGCCGCACTGGTCTGAGTTGCACGGGACCTTTCCTCCCACGCAAGTGTCTGGTACATCTTGTCTCAGTCACTATGAGGTGCAGAGCCGCACCGCCGAAGGAGTTCGCGTGTCTGTCACAACGTCGAAAATTGCTGAGAAGGCTTCCGATGACGACTACTTCGACCAACTGCTGAGACTGTCCGAAGCCTCGGTCCACAGGCGTTTCGACCCGTTCGTCGACATCGATTGGAACGCACCGGAACACGCCATCGTTCCAGGTGATCGCCGCTGGATACTGCCGGCGAGCGACATCGTCGGCGGCCATTCCTGGTATCGCTCGCTTCCGCAGGAGCGGCAGATCGAGATCGGCAGGTGGCGAATCGCGAACATCTACAAGGTGGGTCTGCAGTTCGAGAGCATCCTGATTCGCGGGATGACGCAGTACTCCTTCAAGGTGCCGAACGGATCGCCGGAGTTCCGGTACTGCGTGCACGAGACCGCCGAAGAATGCAACCACACGATGATGTTCCAGGAGATGATCAACCGCATCGGCCTCGACGTTCCTGGCGTCTCATGGTGGATGCGTGCGATCTCGCCGATCATTCCGCTCGCAGCCGGGATATCGCCTGCAATCTTCTTCATCGGCATCCTCGCGGGTGAAGAACCCATCGATCACACCCAGAAGGCGATGCTGCGTGGCGACACCAGCGGAATCCATCCAATCGCGTTGCGGGTGATGGAGATTCACGTAGCCGAAGAAGCCAGACACATATCTTTCGCGCACCAGTTCCTGCAGCGGCGCATCGTCGGCATGAACCCGGCCGGTCGCTTCGTCATGTCCCTCGCCTTCCCGATAGCGATGCGCTGGTTGGTCGGCGAGATCATGGTCCCGCCACGCCGCTTCCAGCAGGAGTTCGACATACCGGATTCGGTTATGGACGACATCTTCTGGAAGAGCCCGGAGTCGTCGAAAATTCTGCGCGACATGTTCAGCGACGTGCGGATGCTCGCGCACAACGCGGGAGCGATGAATCCGGTTTCTCGCCTGTTCTGGAAGGCATTTCGCATCGACGGCAGTCGCTCCAGATTCCGCAGCGAGCCCGCTCGGGGACACTAGGGCACTGCGCGCCTCGTGAGTCTTTTCGGAGGTTCTGACCTCCGAAAAGACTCACGAGCAGCTTGCTGCAAGAGGTCGAGCGCGAAGTTCGCGTACTCGGTCGCAATTTCCTCGGGCGACGATGGACCGTCCATTCGGAACCATTGGCACAGCGATGTACACATCGTTGCGATCGCTCGCCCGGCATTGCGCGCATGGGCTGTCCGCAGGTGCCCCTCGGCTACCGCAGCGTCGATCTGCTCGTCGAGAACGTACTGTATGGCGTTGCGCGACTCGGTAATTCGAATTCGATCGGCGCCGACGAGCGACCGCATCTCGCTTGCCCCGATGAATGCCAGCTCGCGACGATGGGTGTGATAGAGCGCGAGCGCCTCGACGATCGACGCTATCCGCTCGACGCTCGTCTCCCCTTCGTCCCGCGCAGCCGTTACCCGCCAATGCAATTCGTCCATCGTGATGTCGAAAAGCCGAACAAGAAGATCCTGCTTGTCGCGGTAATGGTGATACACCCCAGGCACACTCATGCCTGCCCGCTCGGCAAGGCCGCGCATTGTTGCGCCGTGATATCCCGTTTCGACAAAACACGCGACGGCAGCCGCAAGGACCGGGTCGATGGTCAACTCGGGAAAGCTGCGCCAATCGCCCTGCGCAGGCGGTGTTTCGAGAGCACCTGGCTGCGGCACTCGCGCGCGTTGCACAGGTGGATCCAGTAAGAGCGTCGCATCCGTCCCCAGTGCATCGGCCAACGCCCGCAACCGGTCGACCGAAACACCTGTCCGCCCGTTCTCGATCGCGCTGATGGTTGCCGCGCTGACACCGACCCGACGCGCGACCTCACGCATCGACAAACCGGCCTCGGTTCGCGCGGCCCGCACCCTCTCGTTGACCGACATTCGACACCGCCCATTCCGTTCCCTTGTTCAGCTTATCTGAACACAGCGAACACCACGCACGGTGCAATTGCAAGCCTGTTGACCATTCTCAACGACATATGCAACAGTGGGAGGACCGAACGATCGTTCTGCTCAGCCACTCGAAACAGGAGCTTCCGTGCCGATCGACTTGACCTATTCCTCGGACGTGACGGACCTGATCGAACGGACGCGGACGTTCGTCCGCGACGTAGTCCTTCCCATCGAGGACGCGCACGGCGGCGATATCTCAGCCGCGGGCGGCGACACGTTGCGAACCGAACTGCAGAGCGCGGCGAAGGACGCGGGCGTCTTCGCACCGCATGCTCCGATCGAATACGGCGGGCTCGGCCTCAACATGTCCGATCGTGCGCCGGTGTTCGAAGAGGCCGGCTACTCGCTGTTCGGACCTGTCGCGCTCAATATCGCGGCGCCCGACGAAGGCAACGTACACATGCTCGCCCACATAGCCAGCGCCGAACAGAAGCAGCAGTATCTCGCGCCCCTTGCCCACGGCGACGTCCGATCGGCATTCGCAATGACCGAACCGGCACCTGGCGCAGGCTCCGATCCAACCGCATTGACCACGCGCGCAACGAAGTCCGATGGCGGCTGGCTGATCGACGGACAGAAGCACTTCATCACGGGAGCGGACGGCGCGGGCTTCTTCATCATCATGGCTCGCACGTCCGGCGAACCTGGCCAGCGCGGCGGGGCAACGATGTTCCTGGCGCCCGCCGACTCCGACGGCCTGCACGTCGGACGGCACATCGGGACCCTCGACAAAGCCATGATCGGCGGTCACTGCGAGGTGCGGTTCGACAAGCTCTTCGTCCCCGATTCCGCAGTTCTCGGTGAACCCGATCGCGGCTTCGAATACGCCCAGGTTCGGCTCGGGCCGGCTCGGATGACTCACGTGATGCGCTGGCTCGGCGCGGCACGCCGCGGACACGACATCGCGGTCGCTCACGTTGCGCGACGCGAAGGTTTCGGATCGAAGCTCGGCGATCTCGGCATGATTCAGAAGATGGTGGCCGACAACGAGATCGACATTGCCGCATCGCGGGCACTGCTGGTGCGCGCGTGCTGGGAACTCGATCGGGGCGACCCTGCGTCCAACTCGACATCGATTGCGAAAACGTATGCGGCAGAGGCGATCTTCCGAATCGTCGATCGCAGCATCCAGATGTGCGGTGGACTCGGCGTCTCCGACGATCTGCCACTCGCCCGGTTGTCTCGCGAGGTGCGCCCGTTCCGGGTCTACGACGGACCCTCGGAAGTTCATCGCTGGGCGATCGCGAAGCGCGTTGTCGGTGCGGCGAAACGAGCGGCGAAGGAATCCGAATGACGCTGCCGGGCATGGATATTGCTGCGCTACGAAAGTTCCTGCTGAATGCCGGCGTCGACGTCGACGGTGAGCTCAGGGTCGAACTGATCAGCGGCGGACGTTCCAACCTGACGTTCAAGGCGTACGACGACGCATCGACGTGGATCGTTCGGCGCCCGCCCACCAGCGGGCTCACCCCGTCGGCGCACGACATGGCACGCGAGTTCAAGGTGACCGTCGGACTGCAGAACACCGCAGTCCCCGTTGCCAAAACCGTTGCGTTCGACGCCGACGGCGACGCGCTCGGAGCACCCTTCACTGTCGTCGAGTTCGTTGACGGGTCGGTGATCA
The DNA here is from genome assembly GCF_016482825.1 of Antrihabitans stalagmiti. Lineage (GTDB taxonomy): Bacteria > Actinomycetota > Actinomycetes > Mycobacteriales > Mycobacteriaceae > Antrihabitans > Antrihabitans stalagmiti. The sequence continues at coordinate 846,902 of NZ_JAEMNV010000002.1, forward strand.
GAGATCAGGACGAGCTTGCGAGGTTGTCCGACGAGGAGGTCACAGCGAGCGCGCACGGGCTTGTCGACGTTCTCGCCGACCTGCACGGTGTCGACTATCAGGCCGTTGGACTCGGCGATTTCGGGCGACCCGAAGGCTTCCTCGCGCGCCAGGTGACACTGTGGGCCGGCCAGTGGGAGCGGGTCAAGACGAGAGACCTCGCCGACGTCGAAACGCTGCACGCCGCCCTGTCTGCAGCCCTGCCGACCTCGTCGGCGGCCTCGATCGTCCACGGCGATTTCCGCATCGACAACACGATTCTCGACACGAAGAACCCAGCCGTCGTCCGCGCGGTTGTCGACTGGGAGATGTCGACTCTCGGCGATCCGCTGTCCGATGTTGCACTGATGTGCGTCTACCGCGAACCCATCTTCGATCTGGTGCTCGGGATGTCTGCGGCATGGACGAGCACGCGCCTGCCGAGCGCCGACGACCTCGCCCAGCACTACGCCGCTACCTCTGGTCGTGACCTTGCCTCGTGGAACTTCTACCTCGCGCTGGCGAACTTCAAGCTCGGCATCATCGGCGAGGGCATCACCCATCGCGCTCTGCTCGGTTCCGACTCCGGAAGTGGCGCAGCACGGGCCGCGGACGCGACGCCGGAGTTTATGTCGGCCGGACTGCGAGCGTTGCGGCGCTCGCGCTGATTGCGCCGACTTCGCCTCGACGAGAGTCTTTTGCTTGCCGGATGTTGCCCTGGGTGAACACGAGGTTTCGTGCGACTTTCGCCATCGCGCGGGTCGGTCGGGAGCCTGGCAACGGTGCGATCATCTTTGCTGGTCAGCCATATCTGCTCTGCCACTGAGTATTTCGTTCGGAAAACCAAAACACCGTCGACGAACCGCTTCGAATGTGGCGGCGGACACGGCTCGACCGTGGAACCGATCACATGCTCGAAAGTTGCTAGCACCTGCGCTTGCATTTGCAAGCACGCTCGCTTAACCTCGAAGAAAGGACCTCCCCGACAACGGCGTCGAGATGCACGTAACACCACAGAAGAGGAGAACGCAGATGACTGCGCCTACCGAAGAGAAGATCACCCCGGCAGTCACGAAGCCGCTCTACGCGACCGTCGGTGTCACCGATGTTGCCGCGCAGACCGTCTCCGACGTCGTGTCGAAGCTCCGTCAGCGCACCGAGAACCCGGACCTGTCCGGCGTGATCGACGACGCCCGTGACCGTATCGCCAGCCTCCGCTCCGAGCTCCCGGCCGACCTGACCGAGCTGCGCGAGAAGCTGCCGGCAGACCTCGCAGAACTCCGCGAGAAGCTCACCATCGAAGACCTGCGCAAGTTCGCCGACGACTACCGTCAGTCGACGATCGACCTCTACACCGATCTCGCAGAGCGTGGCGAGGCCACCGTCGATCGTCTCCGCAACGGTTCGGTCGTCGAGCGTGGCCTCGAGCGCGCCGAAGACCTGTACGGCGACGCGTTCTCGCTGACCTCCGAGGCACTCGGCAAGGTTTCCGAGGGCACCCGCACCGTTGGCGAGCAGGCCGCAAAGTACGCGGCACTCGCCGCCGACAAGGTCGACGAGGCCAAGGCAACCATCGCCAAGAAGGCACCTGCCAAGACCGTCTGATCCACGACGTCTGATCCAAGCCGTCAGCTAGCTCTCACGAGCCGTCACGCACTAGGTGCGTGGCGGCTCGTGTGCGTTCTGCAGCCGCGCCAGCCCGCGACGGTCGATCTTGCCCGTCGGAGTACGTGGTAGTTCGTCGACGAAGATGACGTCGCGAGGCACCTTGAAACGGGCGAGGTTCGTCTTCACGAAGGCGCGGACCTCGGTGTCGTCGATGTCACCGCCTGCGACGACGAACGCCGCAAGTCGTTGCCCGAATTCGTCGTCCGGCACACCGGTGACAGCGGCCTCCGTGACCGCTGGGTGGGTGTAGAGCAGATCCTCGACCTCGCCCGGAAATACGTTCTCGCCGCCGGAGACGATCATGTCGTCGTCGCGGCCGTCGATGAACAAGCGCCCCTCGCAATCGAAGTGGCCGAGGTCGCCCGTGCTCATCAAGCCGTCGAGAATGTTCTTGTTTCCACCGCCGGAGTAGCCCGCGAATGCAATCGAATTGCCGACGTAGACGGTGCCGACCGCACCGGGTGCGGTGACTGCGTTTCCGTCGGAATCGTAGAGCGCCACCGAGATTCCGACCGGCGGCTTGCCTACCGTGCCCGGCGCGGCCTGCCAATCCTCCGGTGTTGCGATGGTCGCCGTTCCTGTCTCGGTGCAGCCGTAGAAGTTGTAGATCACCGGGCCGAACACCTCGATGGCGCGGTCGCCCAGCGCGGAGGGTAGTGCCGCCCCCGCGGTGAAAACGATTCGGAGACTGGAGGTATCGACGGCAGCAAGCGCCTCCGGCCCGAGGTCGAGGATGCGGCGCAACATCGTCGGGACGAGCACAACTGCGTCCGCGCGATGGTGACCGATCTGCTGTAGCGCACGTGCCGCGTCGAAGCGGCCGTGCAGGACGATCGTCGAGCCCAGATTGAGGGCAAGGATGAACTGCGACAGAGCCGTCCCATGAAACAGCGGAGCACACAGCACTAGCGTCTGACCGCGTCGCAGCGGGACGCGATCGAGGAACTGCGCGCCGGCCAACGGCGACTGCACGCGACGCGGAGCACCCTTCGGAGTACCTGTCGTCCCGCCGGTGAGGAGAACGAACCCACCCTGCGACTTCGGTACGGGAAGCGCTTTGTGTTCGGTGACGAGCGCATCGGCCGCGTCTGCAGCCGTGTCGAGGCGCACAATCTTGGCAGGCATGATCGCGATCGTCTCCGCGAACTCCGGGTCCGCGATCACGGCCGTCGCGCCTTCCCGCTCCGCCACGTCCAGCAACTGCGTTGCACTGAAGCCCGTATTCATCAACACAAGGCGCGCACCGACTTTCGCTGCCGCGACCATCGTCTGCACCAATCGCGGGTTGTCCCGACACAGAACGGCGAGCGTGTCGTCCGGACCGATCCCCTGCTCCAGCCACATCCCTGCAACAGCATCGGTGTGCCTGTCGAGTTCTCGATAGGTCAGCGAACCGTCAGAGGTGACCAAAGCGACGCGGTCGGGGCACAGTCGCGCCGAGGTACGCACACCGCCTGCGATCGGACCGACCGTGCGCACAGCACGCGCCGAGCGGGCGGTCCGTACCGGCCGTCGCAGATCGATCATGCCGGCGCGCTGCAGCACCCGGATCTGTTGTGCGGCAACACTCGAGGTCCGGATCAGTTTTTTCGGATACACGCCGATCAGCACATCGCACAAAAGGGACGGGCGCTACCGGCAAAAACACAGACTTTCAGAGATTCCCATGGAAATCTGCCCAAGAACGAGCGTCAGCTATCCGCATCGTAGGCATCGGCAGCCTCTGTGCGCGCCCGCGCAATCTCCGGCGCCCGCGCTGCCGTCGCTTCGTCGGGAAACGGGCCGAGCCGATTACGCGAACCGCACACGTTGCCATGCTCCGGTGCCTGATGCTCGACGCAGAACCACCAGCGGGTGCCATCCGAATCAGCCATGCTTTCAGCGTCGCACACAACCGCCGATCGCCACAGCGAATACCGTGCTTTGCCGTTATGGCAAACATACTTGCCAGGTCGGCTCGAGCTGCTGCACAGTCGGAATATGACGCACGATCACGCACACACCGAAGACTTCTCGCAGCACTTCACCGCGGAATTCTGGGACGCCCGGTACGCGACGGGGTCGATCTGGAGCGGCAACCCCAATCCCGTACTGGTCGAGAAGGTCGAATCACTCACGCCGGGAACCGCATTGGAGGTCGGCAGTGGTGAAGGTGCCGACGCGATCTGGCTCGCGACCCGCGGCTGGAACGTCACTGCTATCGATGTGTCCACCGTCGCGCTCGCGCGCGCTGCCGAACACGCCGCTGCACGCGGTGCTGCGATCGCGAGTCGCATCACCTGGCAGCAGGCCGACGTGGCGAACTGGGACCCGGCGCCGCATCGATACGACCTGATCTCCGCGCAGTTCATGCACCTGCCCCGGCCGATGCTGGCCACACTGCATCGTCGGCTGGCCGCAGCAGTAGAACCCGGCGGGACGCTGCTGATCGTCAACCACCACCCGGCCGATCTCGAGACGACGATGCAGCGGCCGAACATCGCGGACATGTTCACGACCGCCGAAGAAATGGCGCACGTACTCGACCCCGGGCAGTGGTCCATCGAAACGAGCGCGCCGAAACGTCAGGCAGTCGATCCGGAGGGGAACACGATCACCATCAGCGACACGGTTCTGCAGGCTGTTCGGAAGGTCGACGCATAAGCGCCGCGAGCGCGAGTCCACACAGTGCGATCGTTCCGACCGACACACCCATGGAAATCCACTGCCACGTATCGGTGAACCAGACTGGCTTGCCGCTGGTGAGCGGCGCGTAAGCGGTCCAACCGAATTCGGCAACCAACGGCGCGATTCCCACCGCGCCGAGTGATACTGACAGCGTGATCGGCGCGGCCAACGCTGTTCCCGTAACCGCCGCGCTCGATGGCAGGCACGACGCAACCGTGAACGCGGCAGCGAACGGCAGGATCACCAGCACAGCAACGACATTGACGTTGTCCCATGGCGGCTGGTTCAGGACCGATGTCGCCGCTACTACGGCTAACGCGCACACCCCGGCAAGCGGTCGCGGCCAGCGCCGCCCGACGACAACGCCCGCTACGACGAGAGCGGCGACCAGCGATAGCTTCAGGATCGAATCTGCTTCTCTCAGTGCACCACTCGAATTCGCTGCGATGAACGCGAGAATCGCGATCAACACCATCCCGCGGTGACCCGGCAGCCACAGTCCGAACAGCACAAGCAGCGGGACCACCGCCAGACCCCACACCCAGCGGTGCGACCCGAAAGACTCGTCGTTCAAACCCATCACAGCCGAGGAGAACGACTCGTAGAGAAGCAAGCCTGCCACTGCGATCGCGATTCCGATCGTCAGTTCACGGGCGCGATCGCCGACCGGTGAGCTCGGCTCGGCCCTGTGGCGTTGCAGGCTCGCCAGCAGCGCCGCAGAAGTCAGAGCAACGAGGCACAGTAGGAAGATGTCAGCCGGGTCGACTGCGTCAGGCGAATACTCCACATACCGCTGGGGTGCTGAACTGCGGAAGTGCTCGATCGGCGCGGTCAGCAAAAGTCCCGCGACAACACCGGCGGCAAGGCCCTGCTGCCGCAGACGACGCTCGGATCCGTTCGTCAGACCGGCGGCCGCACCCAACAGCAAGCCTGCTCCGAGTGCGGTGACAAAAGGATCGAAGTCCCACGGATCCGCAAGGGCCACAACACCGATCAACGCAAGACCAAGCCCGAGCAGGCCACTGGAGAGGGCAGGCTTGCGAACGAAGACCGCCACGACGGTGGTCGTCACCGCAAACAACGTCACGCTCGTCGGCTGGGGAAAGTCGGCAAATATCGCCTCCGTCGGCGACGGTGCGCTCATCGCGATGGCAGCCGTGAAGCCGGCAAGCACCATCAGGAGGACGTCCGCGGCGTAGTCACGGACCATGCGGTTCATGATCGACAGCGTCTCACCTATCGGCGGTAGGTCGTCAATTCACCGTGCGGTTCCAGGGCTGCCTCGAGATCGGCACGACCGTTGCGCAGCGTCTCGTCCAGGAAGGCAAGCGATGCAGCCGCGGTGAGGTTCGGACCTCCCTCGCGGTCCAGCGAACCGAAGATCGACGGTATCGGCGGCAGGAAGAGCGGTCCGTCGGTGAAGCTGAGATGCGCGGCGCCCGGGACCACCAGCCGGTAGCTCAGGGAGTCGCTCAACCGCAGGACGCGAGTCAGCTCGGCGTCGTACTCCTCGTCGTTGCGGGGGTTGTCGGAGCCCCGTCCTGCCACGAACGCCAAAAGCGGTTGCGGATACGGCCGCGAACCGACTGCTCGGGGGAATCCGTCGATGTCGATGATCGTGTCGAAACGCGGATCCTGTTCCGCTGCAAGGATGGCTGCAGCGCCACCGAGCGAGTGACCCGTAGCTGCCGCTCTGTCGGTCGCGAGTCGGCCAGTCAGCCTGGACGGTATTTCACCGCGGTCGATTCGCTCCAACTGCGTCAGGGCAAAGGCGAAATCCGCTGCGCGCGTTGCGGTCCACGCTGCAGCGAGACGGTCGTCCTCGGCGTCGTCTCCCGAACTTTGTATAGCGCTGCGGATTACAGCACCGTCTTCGAGGACAACAACTGCCGAGTCGTACGGATGGTCGAGACCGACGACGACATAGCCGTGGCTCGCGAGTTCTTCTGCCCAAGCCGTGTTCTGTGATCGCACGCCACCTGATCCCGGCGAGAAGAGCACAACGGGGTAACGCGCGTTCCCAGCCTCTGGTTCCGCGTCGGACCTTGCGTGGGTACGTCCGTCCGCGATTCCGCTCAACACAAACCCGGGCACCCCGAACATGTCACTGATGCCGTCGGCAACGACGTCTGCTTCGCGCTCGTCTCGTCCCAGGTACAACGAACGGCCGTTGCCCGAGTCGCGTTCGGCCGGATACCAAAGCTGCGCTACGACAGTACGAAAGGCATTGGATCCGTGCACTTCTCGGCGAGCCTGATCCTCCAGCTGAAACACGGTGGTCCCGACTGCCGAGCGTCCCGTCGGCGTCGGTAGCTCGAACGTCGGAAAGGCCCAGATTGCGGCTCCACCGATACCGACGAACAACATGGCTATCGCTGCGGCAAGCGCGGCCCCGACTCGCGACTCCGACCGCAGTCGTAGGACGCCGACCGCAAGGCCGATGACGCTGGCGACGAGGACCGGGATCAATTGCCAGCGCACCCCCTCGCGCGCAACGACGACCACCGCACCGACGACGACGACACCCACGCCGACCGTCCACCGCGTGCGTACAGCCCGCGGTGCCCAGCCCGAAAAAGCGAGCACGATCACACCCGCAGCCAGCGCTAGTTCCACGAACGCCATGTCACCCATTTTCGCATCAGTGCTCACAAAACCGCCGCTACCAGCAGAAATTCCGCGCACGGCGTACACTTGGACACTTGGGACCAGTTTCGCTCGCGTATGTGCGAGAGGTTCACCACTAGACGAAGAGGTAGCGCGTGCCCGCTTTCGACATGTCAGAACTCGAACCGACCTTCACGGAGACGGAGACAGTTACCTTCCGTCAGGCACAGCGATTGGTTGCAGGCCAGTCCGTAGACGCCGGCGAATGCAGGTTGCTGCTCGCCATGCTCGGTATCCCGGACAGCGCGATGATCTCGGCAGTACCGGCCGCCTCAGCGCCGGTCATCGCAGCGCCGGTCACCCTGGCTTCGTAGTTCTCGACAGTCGCGGTCGTCGTTGCACACCGTCCTGTTTCAGATGGTGACGACGACCTTTCCACGGGCGTGGCCATCCCTCATGTAGGTGATGGCCGCGGCCGTTTCGTTCAGCGGGAATACGCGATCGACAACGGGCGTAACCTGGCCGGCCTCGATCAACGCCGAGACAGCCGCGAGATCTGCCGCATTTTCCGACGACACGAACATCGTCAATTTCTGGCTGACGAACGGCGACAGCAGCACGGCGCGGAGTTGGCGATCGATGCCACCGAGCCAGCGCCCACCGGTTTCGCTTCCTACGATCACCAGCGTGCCTTTCGGTTCGAGCAGGCGACGCAACTCTGTCAGCGACCTACCGCCGCCGATATCGAGGACGGCGTCGTAGCGGACCCTGTTCGCGCCGATATCCTCGGTCGAATAGTCGATGACGTGATCGGCGCCGATCGAACGAACCAGATCAACTTTCGTCGTGCTGCACACCGCGGTGACGACAGCCCCGAAGGCCTTCGCGATCTGCACCGCGAACGTTCCTACGCCCCCTGATGCACCGATGATCAGCACCTTCTGACCGGCTTGCACCTTGGCCTGATCGCGTACCGCCTGCAACGCCGTCAGCGCCGAAATCGGCGTCGCCGCCGCCTGCTCGAAGGTGAGATGTTTGGGCTTGGGCACAACCTTCGATACCTCCGCCCGCGCGTATTCGGCGAAGCAGCCTTCACCAACCCCGTAGACCTCGTCACCGACTCCGAAGGTGGTCACGTCAGAACCGACCGCCGCAACACGGCCGGCGAACTCGCGGCCGCGAACGGGGTCTTTCGGCGCACGCACGCCGTAGCCCGCAAGGCGGACCGGATAGGGCAGACCCGCGGTGAGGTGCCACGCCCCACGATCGACGCCTGCAACGACGACCTCGACGAGGACCTCTGCGGCACCCACGTCGGGCTCGTCGATTTTGTCGCTGCGCATGACCGCTGCGGCCTCGCCGTATTCGTCTTGAACTATCGCTTTCATAACCACGTTCTTTGTCCCTTACGTTGTAAGTGTGTGCCGTCCGTTCTACACTTACGCCGTAAGTCTGTCAATCGAAAAGCCTGTCGATAGGAAGGGTGCAGATGACACGAACTCGCCTGACGAGGGATGACGTACTGCGAACCGCCACCGCCCTTGCCGACGCTGCCGGGCTCGACTCGCTCACGATGCGCAAGCTCGGCACCGAACTCGGCGTGGAGGCGATGTCGCTGTACCACCACGTCGCCAACAAGGACGACCTCCTCGACGGCATGATCGACCGCGTTTACAGCGAGATCGAACTACCGACCGCCGAGGACGATTGGCGCTCGGCCATGCGCAGACGCGCGGTCAGCACCCGTGAGGTCCTCGGTCGGCACCCGTGGGCAACCGCATTGCTGGATTCGAGATCCACGCCGGGTCCCGCAACGCTGCGATATCACGACGCCACGCTCGGAAAGCTACGGGGCGAGGGCTTTTCGATACCACTCTCCGCCCACGCCCTGTCCGTGCTGGACAGCTACACCTGCGGCTTCGCGCTCCAGGAGCACGCCTTGCCGTTCGACACCGAAGAGGAGACTGTCGAACTGGCGCAACAGATCATGGGTCGATTCACTGCAGGCGACTACCCGCACCTCGCCGAACTCACCGTCGAGCACGTACTGAAACCCGGTTACGCGTACGGCGACGAGTTCGCGTTCGGACTGGAGCTTATCCTCGACGGACTGGAGAACCGGCGGTCGACCGAAACGATTCCACGCTTCTCGGAATAACGGGAAGCGCGGTTTGGGTTATAGCAACGTTGCCAAAGCTAACGTTTGCCAAAGCCAGGAGCCTCTCATGACAGCGAGCACACTGACCGCCACACAGTCCGGAACGTTCTCAATCGGAGGAGACACCCCCGTCGTTCGACTCGGATACGGCACCATGCAGTTGACGGGCGAAGGAGTTTGGGGCGATCCCAAGGATCCGGACGAAGCCGTCAGAGTTCTGCAGCGCGCGGTCGAGCGCGGCGTGACCTTCTTCGACACAGCGGATTCCTACGGACCCGTCGTCGCCGAACAATTGCTGCGCAAGGCGCTACACCCGTACCAGGACGATGTCGTCATCGCGACCAAAGCCGGACTCACCAGGTCGGGTCCCGGCATCTGGAAGCCGGTCGGTCGCCCTGAATACCTGCGTCAGCAGGCCGAACTGAGCTTGAGAAACCTTGGGCTCGAACAGATTCCACTCTTCCAGCTACACCGCATCGATGCGCAGGTGCCGTTGGCCGACCAGGTCGGAGAATTGGCATTGTTGCAGCAGGAAGGCAAGATCAAGCACATCGGCCTCAGTGAGGTCAGCGTTGAAGACGTCAAGGCCGCAGCGGAATTCGCGACCATCGCCTCCGTCCAGAATCTGTACAACCTGGCACATCGCGATGCCGAAGACCTGCTGAACTACGCCGAGCAGAACTCGATCGCGTTCATCCCGTGGTTCCCATTGGCGACCGGAAAGCTTGCGGCGCCGGGTGGTCCGCTCGACACGTTGGCGAAGAAGCACAATGCCTCGCCGTCGCAACTGGCATTGGCGTGGCTGCTGCGCCGCTCCCCCGTCATGCTGCCGATACCGGGCACATCCTCGGTCGCGCACCTCGACGACAACATCGACGCCGCGGCGCTGACACTGACCGACGAGGAATTCGCCGAACTCGAAGCGGCCGTGTAAACGATTTCGAGGAGTACCGTTTCGCCGGAAAGCATTTCGTGTGCACCGAGCGAGAGGTCTCCGAGATCGTCATGGCTGACAAAGGCACCGACGTCCCTTCCGGAACCGCCCCCAAGAACCTGCCCTGGCTGTTGTCGTCGCTGACGGCACCGGGGCAGGTTCTCGGCCATCTCGGTCCGAACTGGTTCGCATCCGTGATGGGTACAGGCATCGTTGCGACGGCGGGCGCCACACTCCCAGTACATGTTCCGGGTCTGCAGGTTTTCGCGCGGGTCGTGTGGGTGCTTGCCGCGGTCCTGCTGGCCGTGCTGATCGTTGCTGTCACCGCACACTGGGTGCGACATCCGACGGTCGCACGCAGTCACGCCTACAACCCCCAGATGGCACATTTCTATGGTGCGGCCCCGATGGCGCTGCTGACCGTCGGTGCGGGTGCACTGCTGGTCGGCAAGCACGTCATCGGCGAGACCGCCGCGATCACTCTCGACTGGATCCTGTGGACCGGCGGCACCGTCGGCGGACTGTTCACCGCAATGACGATCCCCTACTTGATGTTCACCCAGCACAACGTCGAGCCGGACGCGGCGTTCGGCGGTTGGCTGATGCCGATCGTTCCGCCGATGGTCTCTGCTGCAACCGGCGCGCTGCTGATCCAGCACCTACCGCCGGGCACCGGTCGGCAGACGCTGCTCTACGGCTGCTACGCGATGTTCGGGCTGTCACTGTTCGCATCGATCATCATCATCACGATGGTCTGGAGTCGGCTCGCGCACTTCGGCACCTCCGGAACGGCGCGGGTGCCGACGCTGTGGATCGTTCTCGGTCCGCTCGGTCAATCGATAACGGCCGCAGGTTTACTCGGCACCAACGCGGCACTTGCCGTCGAACCGCGACTCGCGAACGGGATGAACGTCTTTGCTATCCTGTACGGAGTTCCGGTGTGGGGCTTCGCAGTTCTATGGATCGGACTTGCAACCGCGCTGACGATCCGCACAGCCCGCCGGGGTATGCCGTTCGCCCTCACCTGGTGGAGCCTCACCTTCCCGGTCGGTACCTTCGTCACCGGCACAACACAATTGGCTATTCACACCCAGTTGCCCGCGTTTCGCGTGGCTGCCGTCATCGCCTATGCGGGACTACTCGGCACCTGGGGCTTGGTTGCGGTCCGTACCGCGAACGGTAGCCTGCGCGGCAACCTCTTTCTCCCGCCGGCATCGACCGGTCCTATCAAAGCGCGCAAAGACGTCCCTGTGCCGCGCAAGCCCTGATCGGGGCGCGGACAGGAAGCTACCGCTCGATTCCACCTGTCTGCCATGCACTCCAGAGCTGGGCGTACCGTCCGTCGGCCTGGACGAGGTCGGCGTGGGCACCCTCCTCGACGATTCGGCCATGTTCGAGGACGATCACCCGGTCCGCTGCGACCGCCTGCGTCAAACGATGCGCGACGACGAGTGTCGTCCTGCCCTTGGTAGCGGCAGCAGCTGATTGCTCGAGGAAACGCGCTCCCAGGCTGCCCGCCTCTGCGGTCGCTTCGTCGAGTACCGCAACTGCCGGATCGAGAAGTACCAGCCGGGCGAGTGCGAGTTGCTGCGCCTTGGCGGCGCTCAGGTCGTCGGCTCCCTCACCGACTTCGGTCTGCAGTCCGTTCGGCAACGACCGCACCCAATCGAGTGCACCCACAGAGTCGAGTGCGGCCGATACCTCGTCGGCGGTTGCCGACGGCCGAGCCAGCCGGATGTCTTCGATCAGCGGCCCTGCAAATACGTGCACTTCCTGACTGACGATCGCGACCTGTGTGGGCAACTGCTCGGCGGTCATATCCGCCAGTGCAACGCCACCGACGAGCGCCGAACCATGATCAGGGACAAGAACACCCGCAGCGATGGCCGCCAGCGTCGACTTACCCGCACCCGTAGAACCAACGAGTGCAACACGCGAGCCTGCCGCAATATGAATGCTGACACCATGGAGAACGGGCTCGCCGCCGTCGTAGCTGTACTCGATCTCGCGGAGGTCGAGGTCGGCACCGGCAGGTCGCGATTCGGTCGGCACTGCGCCTATCGAATCAGGGCCTTTCGTGTCCGCGATCTCCACGACACCGACCAGCCGGGCGAGGCTGGCTCCAGCATCTTGCACCTCGTCGAATGTGAACAGCAGCATGCCGATCGGATTGAACAATCGGTGGAACAACAGCGCGGCGGCAGCCGACTGCCCGACCGACACGTCGCCGCTCCTGACAAGCACGAAGCCGACAACCAAAATCACGGTGAGGCCGAAGAACTCGGCCCGGTTGACCCTGCCGGAGAACCGAGTGAACAGGGTGAACACGTCGACCGAGATATCGAGCGCACGTGCCGACGCCTCGTCGACCGCCCGCAGATGACGGCGTTCCAAACCGTAAGCGTGCACTGTTCGGATACCGACCATGCTCTCCACAAGGACCTGCGATCGTGCCGCGATCGCTTGCCGCTCTTCGGCATAACGAGGAGCGGACTTCGGGAGGTACCACCGCAGCGCCACCGCGTACATCGGGACCGACACCAAACCAGCAAGACCGAGGCGCCAATCCAGACCGAGCATCGCGACGATGCTGAGCACGCCGAGAAGCAACGACGAGATCATCGTCGGTACGACATCGGTGACCGCCTTGCCGATCGCAGCAACGTCGGCTCCGACACGAGAAAGCAAGTCGCCCTTGCCGACTCGTTCGAGCACTGGTGTCGGAAGCCGCAACGCCCGCAACACGGTCAGCTCACGCAACTCGGCGAGGATACCTTCGCCGAGCTTGGCAACAAGGTAGGACGAGAATCCCGAGGCAAGGCCGCCGAGCAAGGCAGCGATCGTGATGACGACCGCGATCGGGACGATCGACGATGTCGGTTCGCCGTCGGCAACACGGTCGACGAGTGCACCGAGAACGTAGATCGGCACTACGGACATCGCGGCACCGACGAGTCCGACAGCGAGCGTGAACGATACATCCCGGGGGCGATGAATCAGGGCTCGTCGCAACCAGTTCCACGTTCGTGCCGAATCAGCGATCGGTAACAGCTCGGTCATCGCAGCACTGCCCTTCGGTAACGCTCGTCGGACCTTGCAAGGTCGGCGTGCTTTCCTTCGGCGACGACCCCGTCCGAGTCGAGTACAACGACGCGGTCCGTCACGGCGAGCAACGCTGGGCTGCTTGTCACCAGGATCGTGGTGAAGCCGCCACCCTTCCCGTCACCCACCCGGTGCCGAAGCGACGAAATACCCTCTGCAACGGCGTGTTCGGTGACGGCATCCACCGCAGTTGTCGGCTCGTGCAGCACCAGTACCGGGGCCTGCGTCAGCAGCGCCCTCGCCAACGCGACCCGTTGCCGCTGGCCTCCCGACAGGCTCGCGCCCCGTTCGGCCACCACCGTGGACATTCCATCGGAATGCACCGTCACGACATGTATTGCGGCAGAGGCGTGTAGGACTCGGTCGACGAAGCGCTCGTCGACGTTCGGTCCTGCGCCGACCGTGACGTTCGAACCGACCGTGCCCGCGAACAAGTCGGTGTCGTGTGGTTCTACCAACAGGTTCTTGCGCGCCTGCACGTGCTCGATCGTGTGCAACGGCGTTCCGCCGAGCAGGATTTCACCGCCGTAGTCCGAACGCGCAACTCTGCCCGACAGGACCGCGACGAGGGAGTCGCCCGCAGTCGGTGCCGGTGTGACGACGCCGACCAACTCACTGGCCGCGACCGTGAGATCCACACCGTCGAGCGCACCGTAGGTCAACCCGACCAACTCGAGCGAGCAGGGCGCTGCACCGACCGACGCAACGCCGTCCGCCAATATTGGTTCGGCGGTCGTCACGTCGGCGATGCGCTCGGCCGATGCCCGCGCTTCGGCAACCCAACTCGGCACGATGGCAAGCAGACCGAACGGCTCGATCAAGAACTGCGCGAGACCGATCACGGTGATCAGTTCACCGATGCTGATCCGACCGTCGAGGGCGAGCCACCCGGCCGCGATTGCGATCGCCACCGCTAGCAACGAACTCAGTGCCGCCGACACGCCTGCGTAACTGCCCAGGGTCCGTGCGGCGCGCAAGGTCGCCCGCAGCGATTGCTGGCTGACGGCTCGATAGCGCTGCGTCGCGGCAGCTTCGGCGCCGATACCCCGCAACGGTCGCAAACCCGAGACCAGGTCTGTCGCAACCGATGTCGCCCGGCCCGCCATCGCCTGCTGGTCGGCAACCCGACGAGTGATCGCGGGAGCGCTCAACTGCAGTGCGAGCAACACGACCGGCGTGCCTACGAGCACGGCGAACCCGAGCGGGGCGTCGATGACCACCAGCGTTACTGCGCAGACGAGTGCAGCCGTGATCGCACCGACGATCCGCGGCACGTAGTCGAGCAGATACGCCGCGTTGTCGGCATCGGTGGTCGACACGGTCAGCAGGTCTCCCGACCTCAGCTCCGTACGAATACCAAGGGGATCGAGAATCTTCGCCGCCACCTCGACTCGCAGTCGATGTGCCTCGGTCGCGATGGAGAGCATCAATTGCCGTGCACCGAGACGGTAGACGGTCGACAGGACTGCGAACAGAAGAGCAAGTGCACCAAGCCATATCGCAAGCATGGACACGTCGCCCGTCTCCACGGCTCGGTCGACGATGATCCCGATGACCACTGGGACCAACGCCTCACTCACCTGATGCAAACTGATGAGCGCCGTGCCGATGCTCAACCGTCGAGCATTGCGAGTGATGGTTCGGAGCAGGATTGCCGAGCCTGCCCGTGAGCGTGTGGTGTTGGACCCCATCGCGCGACCCTAGCAAGGTAAGCCTAACCAAATAGAAATCCGCTGCTACGTGCGTAGAGTCGACAGTATGGGCGTCAGGTTTTTCCGGATCGACTTTTGATGGATGCTCACAGCCGCATGAGGGGCGAGCTTGCGGCAGCAATGTCCGGGGCAACAGGATTACTGGCGGCCGACAGATTGTGCATCGCGTGTGTCGATCTTCTGCACGTCGACGGCGCGGCCATCTCACTCATTCTGGACGGCGAAAGTCGGGGAACGTTCGGGTCCAGCGGCGAATCCAGTCGTCGCGTGGACGACTTTCAATTCACCTTCGGTGAGGGTCCGTGCATCGACGCGATCGCGACCGGTCGTCCGGTGCTCGTCGCCGAGCTCGGACACCCGCACGATCCGCGCTGGCCTGCCTTCACCGCGGCGGCAGTTGCGGACGGTGTCCGCGCGGTGTTCGCTCTCCCGACAACGATCGCGGCGGCCAACATCGGCGTCCTCGACCTGTTCTGCACCGAACGCGGACCGCTGTCGCCGGACAGCCTGGCCGGTGGCCTACTCGCTGCCGACCTTGCCGCACTTCCATTGCTGGACTTGATGAATGCGGATGTCGACTGGGAAGCCGAGAGCGTCGCCCAGGGTAGTGACGGTTGGTCGGAGTTGGCGTCGCTGCAACGGGTCGAGGTCTACCAGGCCACCGGGATGCTCATCGGTCAACTCGACATCGATGCGACCGAGGCTCTTGCACGACTACGTGCTTACGCATTCGCTGTCGGTCGCACAGCCAGCGAAGTAGCGTGGGACATCGTGGAGCGTCGGCTCGTTCTCGACGACGACGCGCGATGGCGTAGGCCTACGAGCGGAGAGCAAGGATCATGACCTCCGATCGTGAACGCGACGTGATCGCGGCTTTCGTCTCGTTGGCCAACACGATGGTCGACGGCTTCGATGTGATCGAAGTGCTCAGCAGCCTGACCACGGACTGCGCCAGATTGCTCGACGTTGCATCGGCCGGACTCCTCCTCGCCGACGGCAGTCGAGTGCTGCATGTCGTCGCTGCGTCCTCGGAAGCCACTCGCAACCTCGAACTGTTCCAGTTACAGCGCGAGCAGGGGCCCTGCCTCGACTGCTACCGACTGGGATCGCCCGTCAGTGCACCCGATCTCGCCGACAGACGTGAGGTATGGCCACAGTTCGTCGACGGCGCCCTCGGTGCGGGTTTCGTTTCGGTGCACGCGGTCCCCATGCGAATGCACGACACCGTGCTCGGCACACTCGGCCTGTTCGGCACCGACGTCGGATCGTTGGCGGCCGAAGACCTCTCGCTCGCGCAGGGTTTGGCCGACGTCGCGAGTATTGCCATCGTCGCGGGCCAGGTCGCCCCTGACTCCGGATCCATCAGTGCGGGCCTGCAGCAAACCCTTGCCAACCGCGTCCTACTCGAGCAGGCCAAGGGTGTTCTTGCCGCGCGAGGCGACATCGAGCTCGATCAGGCCTTCGAGCTGTTGCGTCGCTACGCCCGCGACAACCGCATCGCCCTTGCCGATGTCGCGCGTTCACTGATCACCCGAACGTTGTCCGCGCGCACCGTCATCGATCACATACGCACGTCCGGCACCACCACCTAGAAGAGAGGCGAACACATGGGAACAATCACCACCACCGACGGCACCGAGATCTTCTACAAGGACTGGGGTAGCGGTCAGCCCATCGTGTTCAGCCACGGCTGGCCACTGTCGGCCGACGACTGGGACGCACAGATGCTGTTCTTCCTGCAGCACGGCTACCGCGTCATCGCCCACGACCGGCGCGGCCACGGCCGCTCGACGCAGACCGCCGACGGCCACGACATGGATCACTACGCCGACGACCTCGCCGCGTTGACAGCGCACCTCGATCTGGACAACGCCATTCACGTCGGTCACTCCACCGGCGGTGGTGAAGTGGTGCACTATCTCGCACGGCACGGCGAAAGTCGGGTCGCCAAGGCCGCAATCCTGTGTGCGGTGCCGCCGTTGATGGTGCAGACCGATGCCAATCCCGGTGGCCTGCCGAAGGACGTGTTCGACGGCTTGCAGGCACAGCTTGCGGCGAACCGTTCGGAGTTCTATCGCGATCTGCCCGCGGGACCGTTCTACGGGTTCAATCGTCCCGGCGTCGAGTCCTCCGAGGCCGTGATCCAGAACTGGTGGCGCCAAGGGATGATGGGCGGCGCAAAGGCCCACTACGACGGCATCGTCGCGTTCTCCCAGACCGACTTCACCGAAGACTTGAAGAAGATCACGGTGCCGGTCCTCGTCATGCACAGCGAAGACGATCAGATCGTGCCCTACGCCGCGTCGGGACCGTTGTCGGCGAAGTTGCTGCAGAACGGAACCCTCAAGACCTACAAGGACTTTCCGCACGGCATGCCGACAACACAGGCAGAGACGATCAACGCGGATCTGCTCGCGTTTCTGCAGTCGTAAGGCTCTCGTACAGCGACGCTGTCGCCGCTATCCGTTCCGCTTCGAGTTCCGGTCGCGGATAGGTGTGCCGAAAAATCGCTTCACCGTCGAACATGTGCAAGGCGGAGGTAGCGAAGAGCCGGATCACATCCGAGGGAATACCTCGGCCGGCGAATGCGGCGGCAGCGCGCGCCTCGATGTTGTCGTACAACGTGACCGCGACTGGATTGAGTCGTTCACGAAGTTCTGGATCCGTACGTGCCGCGACGAGCAGTTCGAACCAGACCGAATTCGACGGGTCCCGAGATTCTTTGCGCGCGAACAGAAGTAGGTCCACGATGTCGACGGACCCACCCTCGGCACGGAACTCGTCGAACGCTGCGAAGTGGCGGCGACCGACTTCTTCGGCCGCCGCGACGACAAGTTCGAGCCGCGATGCGAAGTGCCGGAACAAGCCGCCCTTCGAAATGCCCGAGCGCTGACACACTTCGCCGAGCGAGGTCCGGTGGTAGCCGACCTCGGCAATCGCCTCGATGGTCGCGTCGATCAGCGCCTCGATCGTCTCGCTACGGCGCTGCGCTTGGGTGCGTCGAGGCGAAGCCGTCACCTGGCCGTCTCACGGGCGCGCAGGAATCGTCCCGTGCGCTCGCGACCGAGTCCGTCGGCCGGTGTCCCGGCTCCGAACACGTACTGGCCGTTGACGAGTACGGCCGTGACGGTGTCGTCGTTGCGATTGACCATGCGTGGCAGATTATCGAACGATGCCACCGGGCTCTCTGCGTAGGTGTCGAGCGAGTCGTCGAGGTGTGCCGGGTCGACGACGACGATGTCGGCGCGGTCGCCCTCACGCAGGTGACCTGCGTCGAGTCGATACCAGTCGGCGAGTTCGCCGGTGAGCCGGTGCACTGCCTGCTCCACGCTGAGGAACGGCCTGCCCGCCTGCTCCGCATCGTGGACGCGCCGCAGGAGCCGGAGCCCGAAGTTGTAGAACGCCATGTTGCGAAGATGCGCGCCCGCGTCCGAGAACCCGAGTTGAACCCCGGGATCGCGAGCGAGCCTGTCCAGCACCTCCGGCCGATCATTGGAAATCGTTGTGCGCCAACGAAGTTTCGTGCCGTGCTCGACGACCAGGTCGAGAAATGCATCGACGGGATGCAACCCGCGCTCAGCGCCGACCTGACCGAAGGTCTTTCCGATCACCGTGGCTTCGGGACAGTCCACGATGTCGGCGTCGAAGAAATCGCGATGCCAGACCCGCATACCGAACTTGGCGTCGTAGTCCTTGCGGAAGGTGCGCCGGTAGGTCTCGTCCTGCAGTAGGGCGTTGCGTTCTACTTGATCGGCGAGATGCAAAGCCGCTGCGCCGGAACCGAATTCCTCGAAGATGACGAGATCGATACCGTCGGCGTACACCTCGAACGGCACCGGGAGGTGTTGCCAGCGGAAGTCTCCGCCGAGGCGGTTCATCAGCCACGCGATCGGACCGAGAATTCTTGCCAGCAGGCGATTGGCTTTGAGGTCTGCCGCCGAGAGCAGGCTCGTCTTCAGAGGCTTGCGAACGATGCCGAGCGTGCTTGCGACCATCGCGACAATGCTCTTGGGCGACTTGATGTCCGGTCCGGCCTGCAGCACTCGGCCGCGGGATCGCAGAATGGCGTTGAGCCGCCGACGCTCCCGCGCCCTCGCATAGGTCGAGGGCAGCGTGCGGGACCGGCAGGTCTCCCCGTCGAGTTTGTCGAAAACCAACTGCTGCGCTGACATACCGACGAAGCCGGCATCGAGCGCCTCGGTCAGCATCGACTCCATCCGCGAGAGTTCGTCGGCGCTCGGTGTGGTCTCCTTCCGCGTCGCCCGATCCAAGCCCATCTCGGCAGCGCGCATGTCCGAGTGCCCGATGAACGCCGCGACATTCGGGCCGAGCGGCAAATCATCCAGCGCGGCAGCGTATTCGGCTGCGTTGCGCCACGTCTTCTTGTCTTCGATCGCCTCGATCACGTGTCGACGTGGGATGGCCTCGACCCGTCCGAAGATGTCGCCTGCATCCTCGGCGTCGACGTGCACGGTCGAGAGCGAACACGATCCGAGCAGTACCGTCGTGACACCGTGGCGCAGCGACTCCGACAGGCTCGGTTCCTGCAAGATCTCGATGTCGTAGTGCGTGTGGATGTCGATCAACCCCGGCAGCACCCACTTGCCGTGCGCTTCGATCACGCGTGGGCAGCCGGTCACATCCAACTGGTCCGCGGATACAGCAACGACTCTGCCGCCGCGGACGCCGATGTTCCGGACAGCTGACGGTTGCGGTGTGCCGTCGAAAACGCGGCCGTGCTCGATGACGACGTCGTAGGTCATACAAAGATAGAAACCGATCGACCTCTAAGTGTCAAGAGCTGGTCGGCGTTCACCAACACCCCCGACGCCGATGTCGTTTGCTTTCTGTTCGTTTGCATCCTGCTTCGACATCGGTCAATATCGACGCGTGTCGAAACAGAACTTGCCGTCCAGCGATGCATCCGAATGCGTGGTCGCGGCCACGGTCCGCGAACCGTTGAGCCCCGCCGCTGCTGCGGAGTTGGCGGTGAAACTCAAAGCGCTGTCCGATCCCGCACGACTCCGGCTGCTCAGCGCGATCGCAAGCACCGCCACCCAGGAGGCTTGTGTCTGCGACCTCTCGGTCGGCATCGACTTGACCCAACCCACCATCTCCCACCACCTCAAGGTGCTCCGTCGAGCCGGATTGGTCGACAGCGAACGCCGCGGCACCTGGGTCTACTACCGAGTGGTTCCGGATGGGCTGCGCCAGCTCTCACTCCTGTTCGGCACCGACACGTTGACCGTGAGCCCGACGTGAGCGCCATCCCGCTCCATCGACGCCTGCTCGCCGAATTCGTCGGCACCGCGCTGCTCGTGACCGTGGTCGTCGGATCCGGCATAGCCGCAGCACAGCTGTCCCCCAACGACATCGGGCTGCAGCTCTTACAGAACTCGACCGCGACCGTGCTTGGCCTCGCCGTCTTGATTCTGATGTTCGGACCCGTCTCCGGAGCGCATTTCAATCCTGTCGTCTCCGCGGCAGACTGGTTGCTGGGCCGCCGGAACGGCACCGGGATGAGCGTGACCGACCTCGGCGCCTACGCCGCCGCGCAGATTTCGGGTGCGATCGTCGGTGCCATCCTTGCGAACGTCATGTTCGACCTCTCGGCGTTCCAAATTGCCACTAAGGACCGCATCACCACCGGGCACATCGTCGGCGAAATCGTCGCCACCGCAGGGCTTGTCGCGTTGATCTTCACCCTCGCCCGAACCGGCCGCGCCGGCCTCTCGGCCGCATCGGTCGGTGCCTACATCGGTGCCGCCTACTGGTTCACCAGCTCCACCTCCTTTGCCAACCCCGCCGTCACCGTCGGCCGCGTCTTCTCCGACACCTTCGCCGGCATCGGACCTGGATCGGTGCCCGGATTCATCGGCGCCCAACTGATCGGCGGACTGATCGGTCTCGGCTTGGTCGTCGTCCTCTACCCCGACGCTGCCGCGACCGCCGACGACGTTGTCGTTCCCCACCATCCCGACCGCACCGATTCAGAACTGAAAGAGACTCCTCAGCCATGACATCAACTACCCACAGCGTGCTGTTCGTGTGTGTCCACAACGCCGGTCGCTCCCAAATGGCGGCCGGATTCCTCACCGCGCTCGGCGGCGACGCAGTGGAAGTCCGCTCCGCGGGCAGTGCCCCTGCCGACTCCGTCAACCCGGCGGCAGTGGCAGCGATGGCCGAAGTCGGGATCGACATCTCCGACCAGTCACCGAAGATCCTTACCTTCGATACCGTCGAAACCTCCGACGTCGTCATCACCATGGGCTGCGGCGACGTCTGCCCCGCCTTCCCAGGCGTCGACTACCAGGACTGGGCTCTGGCAGATCCCGCAGGCAAAGGCGTCGAAGCGGTTCGACCGATCCGCGACGAAATCGAACGTCGAGTCCGTGCACTGCTCGCGCAACTAGACATCGTCGCAGCCTCGTGAACCCGCACCCCGCCGACCCCAGCAAGCCGTCTGTGTTGTTCGTCTGTGTCAAGAATGGTGGAAAATCGCAGATGGCTGCCGGCTTGATGCGCAAGGCAGCCGGAGAATCGGTGCAGGTGCACTCCGCCGGAACGAAACCAGGCGATGCCGTCAACGCACTCTCGGCACAATCTCTGCTCGAGGTCGGGATCGACATCGGAAACGAGCGACCGAAGCCCATCGACCCGATCTTGCTTCACGAGGTCGACCTCGTCGTCACGCTAGGCCGCGAAGCAACCGTCGACACGCCTCCCGGCACTGCAGTAGAAAACTGGGATACCGACGAACCGTCACTGCGTGGGATCGACGGAATCGAACGCATGCGCATCGTCCGCGACGACATCGCTGCCCGCGTGGACCAGCTGGCACGCCAGCTCACCGCCACCAATATGGACTGACAACACGACCGAACGCAGCACTGGGCCCAGCGCTTGACCACCCGAATTAACTCAGTCATTATTGAGTCAATGATTACTGACTCAACCCCGGATTTGGCCAGGCGAGCGTCGATTCACGCCGCACTGGCAGATGTCGGACGATTGGCCATCGTCGACGCATTGCTGCTCGCCGATGCCGCACCCTCGGAGCTACAGGCCCGGGTGTCGATGCCGTCGAACCTCCTTGCGCATCATCTCCGGGTACTCGAGCGAGCGGGCATCGTGAGCCGCAGGCGATCCGAAGGCGACCGACGTCGCACCTACCTACAGCTGGTTCCCGCCACCCTCGACGCGATGGTCCCGTCCGGTAGCCGGCACGCTGCCCGAGTCGTCTTCGTGTGCACCCAGAACTCCGCCAGATCGCAACTGGCGGTTGCCGTCTGGAATCGACACAGCGAGATCCCCGCCGCTTCCGGCGGGATCGACCCCGCTCCGCAAGTTCACCCCGATGCGGTTGCCGCAGCGAAACGCCGTGGACTCCGAATGCGGCCCCACAAACCGCGACGAGTCGACGACGTTCTTTCCCCTGGCGACCTCGTCATCGCAGTGTGCGACAACGCACACGAAGATCTGCCCCCGGACACCCTGCGGATGCATTGGTCCATCCCCGACCCCGTTCCCGCCAACCTCCATGCAGCATTCGACCGAACCGTCGACGACCTCGACCAACGAATACGCCGCCTGGTGCCAGTACTCGACCCGACAAGCAACGGAGCAATCGCATGACACAGAACGTCTCCACCGTCCGCGAACTATCCATCGATCAACGACTCGCACTCAGAACTGCGGCAACTCAACTGCTCGGCGAGTTCGGCGACATGTTCGGTGTCGAGACGATCGAGCGGTTTCTGCACTCGTCGTACGATCAATTCGCTGGCCGCGCAACAGTAGTCAACTTTCTTCCATTGCTAGCCGAGCGTTTCGCCCGGCAACGTCTCCGCGCGTTGGCCAAGGTCGAAGGAAAGTCGGACAACGGCCTGCCGACGGTACTGTTCCTGTGCACCCACAATGCGGGCCGGTCGCAGATGGCCATGGGCTTCTTCGAACATCTTGCCGGCGACAATGCAGTGGCATGGTCGGGCGGTTCCGAGCCGGGCATCAGCGTGAACCCGGAAGCCGTTGCGGCCATGGCGGAGCGGGGAATCGACATCTCCCACGAGTACCCGAAGCCGTGGACCGACGAGGTCGTCCGCGCCGCCGACGTGGTCATCACTATGGGCTGCGGGGATGCGTGCCCGGTATTTCCCGGGCGACGCTACGAGGAATGGGTCCTCGCCGATCCAGCAGGTCTCGACGTCGATGCCATCCGGCCGATTCGCGACGACATCGAGAGGCGAGTCAGAGCACTCCTCGAGGAACTCGACGTCACTGTCGCTGCCTGACCGACTACACGCGAGCCTCCTTCGTCGCTAGTTGGACACGGCATCGAGAATCTCTTGCACCGCAGGCCGCGCTCGATCCGCATCGCTCGCTACCAAGCCGATTCTGGTCCTGCGGTCGAGCACGTCGGAGGCGTCCACCGCACCCTCGTTGGTGATCGCGAACTCGATCTCCGCCCTGGTGACGTCGACTCCGTCGGCGATCGGTTCGAGGGGCATGGCCACGGTCGCAGCATCGAGGACGGTCCGAGCCGCGCCGCCGAAACGAGCGACGAGAGATTCCGGCAGACCGGCGGTCGCTGTGCTGGCCGCGTGGCCGGGCGCGCCGATCAAGGGCAGGTTGTGCGTCTTGCAATCCGATGCCTGCAGGCCACGTACGTCGACCGCTTTGTCGACGGCATCCTGCGCCATCCGGCGGTACGTGGTCAGCTTGCCGCCGACGATCGTGATCAGTCCGTTCGGTGATTCCAGTACGGCATGTTTGCGCGATACGTCCGAGGTTTCGCCGCCACCGCTGTCGAGTAGCGGTCGCAGTCCGGAGTAGGTGCCGCGAATGTCGTTGCGGGTCACTGGGACCTGCAGAGCGGTGTTCACGGTGTCGAGGAGGAAATCGATTTCCGAGTCAGCGGCCTCCGGTTCGTCGGGTATCGGGCCGGGCGCATCCTCGTCGGTGAGGCCGAGGTAGATCCGACCCTGCTGCTGCGGTAGCGCGAAGATGAAGCGACTGATCGAACCCGGCACCGGAACGGTCAGCGCTCCGGTCGGATTGCCGAACAGTTCCGCGTCGAAGACCAAGTGGGTGCCGCGGCTCGGGCGCAGCTTGATCGAGGAATCCACCTCCGCGGCCCACACGCCGGTCGCGTTGATGACCGCTTTTGCTGCGAGCGTGAAGGTTTCACCCGTTGTGGTGTCGGTGAGTCGAGCCGACGACCCGGTCACCTCGTCGGCGCGCACATGATTGAGGATCGACGCGCCGTGTTCGGCAGCGGTTCGTGCGATTGTCACGACCAGCCGAGCGTCGTCGACGAGTTGCCCGTCGAAGGCGAGCAGGCCACCTTTCAGCCCATCGGTGCGGACGCCGGGGACAAGTTCGATCGTCTTGGCCGCGTTCACCTTTCGCGACCGTGGCAGCACCGAACCGGGAGTGCGGGCCACCACCCGAAGTGTGTCCCCCGCAAGAAAACCCGTGCGGACGAGCAATCGGTGGGACGGCGTGATCGACGGCATCAGCGGAACTACCTGCGTCATCGCGTGAATCAGGTGCGGCGCGGTGCGGGTCATGAGAATGCCTCGCTCGACAGCACTTTCGTGCGCTACGCCGAGCCGACCGGACGCGAGATAGCGCAATCCGCCGTGCACGAGCTTCGAACTCCATCTGCTGGTGCCGAAGGCGAGATCGTGTGCGTCGACGAGAACCGTCCGTAACCCGCGCGTTGCGGCGTCGAGAGCGATACCGACACCGGTGACGCCACCACCTATCACCAAGACGTCGACATCTTGGTGACCTGTGCTGCGGTCCGCGAGCTTTTCGAGGTGCCTGCGCCGTAGCCGGGCGTCCAGTTTCGCCGACTGGTCGGATGTCATGTCGCTGCTTTCTTTCTGCTCGGCGTGAGGATGCTGAGATGGCGCGGAAGCACGCTGATGTCGACGGGGAGCGGGCCGATGGGTTCGCCATCGGCGTACGCCGTGATCCCTGCAGACTCGACGCGGATCGACGTTGTGCGGAACGTATCCACCTCTGGCAACTCGATGTGCTTGCCGCTGAACACCTTCGGGAACGATCTCAACAGACTCAGTCGCGAGCCGGCCGCGATCACGGTGACGTCGAACAACCCGTCGGTCGGGTCGGCGTTCGGGCAGACGAGCATTCCGCCGCCGTAGCTGCGAGTGTTCCCGATCGCCACCAATGTGATGTCCCGCTCGATCACTGTTCCGTCGTCGAGCGTCAGCCGAAACGGCAGCGGACGCAAGTTGGCCAACTCGGCGACAAGCGCAACGTTGTACCGCATTCGGCCTCGTGGCCACGACATCCGGTTGGTGCGGTCGGTCACCAGCGAATCGAAACCGGCGGCGGCGATGGAACCGAAATAGCGGGTAGCCCCGTCCGCACGAACGGCGAGCCCGACGTCGACTCGTGTCGAGTTGCCGTCCGCGATGATGTCCGCCGCGGCCTCCGGGTCGTCGCGCGGGATGTCGTAGGCACGAGCATGGTCGTTGCCGGTTCCGGCCGGGATGATGCCGAGTGGCACATCGGTTCCGCAAAGCTGCTGCAGCGTATGGGAAATCATCCCGTCGCCGCCGACAGCGGCGACTATGTCCGAACCGCGTTCGAGGACTTCCCTTGCCAGGCGACGTGCGTCGTCGGGGTCACTGCCGACGTACTCGTCGACCTGCAGTCCGCGCTCACGCAGCCGCCGGACCGCGCGAGCCGTTATCTCCCCACTCTTGCCCGCACCCGACTTGGGATTGGAGAACAGAGCAACGCGCTTGGTCACGGAATCAGCTTCCCCGGGTTGAGGATTCCGGTCGGGTCGACGGCGGCCTTGACCGCGCGCAGTACACGCACGCCGAGTTCGCCGACCTCCTGATCCATCCACGGTCGATGATCTGCGCCGACAGCGTGATGATGGGTGATGGTGCCGCCGTTCGCCATGATTGCATCGCACGCGGCGTTTTTGGCCCGCTGCCACTGCGCTATCGGATCACCGCGTTGCGCGCCGATCACGGTGAAGTACAACGAGGCACCCGTCGGGTAGATGTGCGAAATGTGGCACATCACAATCGATCCGGTTCCTGTTTCCTGCAACGTGGCTTGCAATGCCTGTGTCACAGCACCTTTGAGCCGATCCAGGTTGCCCCAGTCGGTCGCGGTCTCGAGCGTTTCACACAGCGCGCCGTTCGCAAGCAACCCGTCTCTGAGGTAGGGGGCGTCGAACCTGCCGTGCTCCCACGCGAGCGCAGGTTCGTCGCCCAACGACTCGCCCCCCGCAGCCAGAAGTGCCGCTCGGGTTGTCTCGTGTCTGCCGTTCACCTGCTCGGCGGTGCCCTCGAAGACGGTCATGCCGATACAGCCACCGGACACCTGATCGCCGCCGATCTTGTCGGTCATCGCCAAGTTCAGCCCGGTCTCGACCTCGTCGGACAGCCTGATCACGGTGGGCCCTGTTCCGTCCTGTGTCACTGCGCGCAGCGCAGCAGCACCGGTCGCGAAGTCGGGAAAGCGCCACGACTCGTGCCGCTTTTCGGCGGGGACCGGATGCACTCGCAACCGCACCGAGGTGATGATGCCGAAGGTGCCTTCGGAGCCGGAGAACAACTCACGCAGGTCGGGGCCTGCGGCCGATTTCGGCGCGCGGCCGAGGTCGAGCACGCCTTCCGGGGTGATGACCCGAAGGCCGCGGATCATGTCGTCGAAGCGGCCGAAACCGGCGGAATCCTGACCCGACGAGCGGGTTGCCGCGAACCCGCCGATCGTGGCGAAACGAAAGCTCTGCGGGTAGTGACCGAGTTCGTAGCCCTGCGCTGCTAGCAGTGCTTCAGCGGCAGGACCGGTCAGCCCCGCGCCGAGCGTTGCCTCGCGTGACACCTCATCGAGTTTGCTCAACTGATCGAAGTGGTGCAGATCGAGCGAAATCACGGCGGCAAAGTCGCCGCGGATCGGTTCGAGACCACCCGTCACCGAGGTTCCGCCGCCGAACGGTACGACCGCTATACGCCGCTCGACACAGACAGCGAGCACAGCGGCGACCTCCTCGTCGGTCGCGGGCAGAACCACCGCGTCCGGCGCGTCTTGCACATCGCGACTTTTGCGGCGAAGCAGATCGAACGTCGATTTACCGCCTGCGCGAGGCAGTCGATCCGCGTCGGCGGTACTGAAGTTCTCGGCTCCGACCACCGCGCTGAGAGCAGCCGCATCGTCGGGTGTCAGCGCGGACGGCCGCAGCACAACGTCTGCCGCATCCGGTGTGTCCACGTGCTGCAACTCGCCGAAAACACTTGTCAACAGATTGAGGATCTTGTCCGACAACGGCTTTGCCAGCGCCGGATCGCCCCATGCGTTCCACTTCATCAACGGTGCGGGCAGGGTCGGCGCAGCGGTGTTCACTCGATACTCCTTCGGTCTGCAGGTCTTTGGCTCAGCCTTGCACTTCCTGCAGTTCTCGGACCGCTTCTCGAACTTTTTGGTGCGAAGGGTATCGATCCCGACTGCAGGTGCACGCCACCGGATTCCTGTTGCCGGAAATCCAGACCAGAACTATATTCGGTCTATGCAGGTTCGTGATCGGTTGATTCTTGCCGCAGAGCGTCGCTTTGCCGAGTTCGGCGCCCTGGACACGACGCTGTCCGACATCCGAGCCGACGTCGGAGTCAGCGTCGGCGCGCTGTATCACCACTTTCCCGACAAGTCGCAGCTGTACCGCCAGGTCTGGGAGCACGCACTCGGTGACTACCAAGAGCACTTCTGGAACGTTGTTCGTGACAGCGACACCGCCGAGCAAGGCGTCAAAGACGCAGTTAGGCTGCATCTTTCCTGGGTCGCGACGCACCCGTCGCGTGCCACTGTGCTCGCGGGATCCAAGCCTCCCGGCATCGCGTCCAACGCTGCCAACCTCGAGTTCTTCCGAAACACGATGCGCTGGTGGCGGACCCACGCCGGCTACGGCGCCGTCAAGGCGCTCGACTTCAACGTCGTCTACGCACTGTGGCTCGGGCCTGCGCAGGAATTTTCGCGGCTGTGGCTCGGCGGTGAACTCGAACAAGATCCGACCGACGTTGCCGAGGTACTCGCCGAGGCCGCATGGCAGGCCGTCAAGGCACAGGACACCAAGGAGACCCGATGACCCTCACCATCGACGACGCGCGGCGGATACTCGCCGGACAGCCGTTCAATTCGCTTGTCGGCGGCAGGATCACAGTCTTTCGAGAGGGCAAAGCAACCCTGCAGATCCCGATCCGAGACGAACTGCGCCAACAATTCGGCCTCGTGCACGGCGGCGTCCTCGCCTACGCGGCGGACAACGTACTGACGTTCGCTGCCGGTTCGGTGCTCGGCCCGAACGTGCTGACCGCCGGTTTCACTATCACCTATCTTCGCCCGGCCGCCGGAAAGACGTTGCGCGCCGAAGCCGAGGTGATCAGCGCAACCCGCCGACAGGCGTTGTGTCACTGCGAGATCTACTCCGACGACGACGGCAGGGAACCGATCCTGGTTGCGGCGGCGCAGGGCACGACCAAGCTGCTCGAGAAGGCGGCGTGATCAGTCGATCTCGAGCACAGCCTTACCGAGCACTCGACCCTCTTCGAGATCGAGCAGCGCCTGCGCAGCGTCGGCGAGCGGGTACGTCGCCTGAACAACGGGACGCAAACCGGCGGCCACCAATCGAGTCAGCGAATCGTGCACCTCTCTGACCGCACCGAGGTCGTGGCGCAAGAATTCGCCCCAGGCAGCTCCGACGATGCTGATGTTGCGGAAGAGCACACGATTGATCTTGACGGTCGGAATCGAGCCACCCGCGAAACCGATGACCACCAGCCGCCCTTCGGGCTTCAGCACGCGCACGGCGTCGTCGAACGCATCGCCCCCGACAGGATCGACGACGACCGACACACCTTCCTTGCCCGCGAGGTCCCGAACGACCCCATCCCAGCCGGGTGCCAATCGAACCACCTCGTCCGCGCCGAGCGAGCGCAGGAAGTCGTCCGCACTGTCGCGACGAACGACCGCGATCACCCGCGCACCGTGCGCCTTCGCGAGTTGGATTGCAGCGGTGCCGACTCCGCCCGCAGCGCCGAGCACCACAACCGTCTCCCCCGCGACCAGCTTCGCCCGTCGCAGATATGCGAATTCCATCGTCTGATAGTTGATGATCATCGACGCGCCTTCGGCGAACGACAGCTCGTCGGGCAGCGGGAGCACCAACTGCTCGGGCGCTGCCGCGCGTTCCGCATAGCCGCCGAGGAAAGGCAGCGTCGCAAGCACACGCTGGCCGACGGCGAACTCGCTGCCTTCGGGCGCCGCGGTGACCACACCCGCAATCTCCGAACCGGGGACGAAAGGCGGATCCGGCCGCATCTGATACTTGCCGTAACTGATGAGCAGATCCGGAAAGCACACTCCGACAGCGCGAACCTGAATGGACACCATGCCGGTCGTCTCGGGCTCGGGCACCTCACCGAACTCGATTCCTGCGGGCCCAGTGAGGCTGGTCACCTGGATTGCGCGCACTCGATCTCCATTCAGGGGTCGGACTGTTACCGGTGTCTAGGTTGTCCTGATCGATGCTATGTCGCGATTGCCCCGTAAAGTTCATGGGGACAACGCACCGACACCGCGGATCACGAGGAGCCGACCAGTGTCACTCGACCAGCCGCTAGCCCCGCCACCGCCTGACGGGTTGGGATTCACCTCGTCATGGCCAGTGCGCGCAGCCGACGTCGATCCCGACAACCGGCTCCGACTCGATGGCGCGGCGCGATACCTGCAAGACATCGCCTGGGAGAACCTGCAGTCCACCTTTTTCGCATCGACGGACCCGTTCTGGGTCGTTCGTCGCACCGTCGTCGACGTGCTTCGACCCGTTGTCTGGCCGGACGTCGTCGAGCTGCGGCGATGGTGCTCGGGTATGTCGACCCGATGGACGAACATGCGGGTCAGCATCAACAGTTCCGGCGGCGGCCTTATCGAGTCCGAGGGTTTCTGGATCAACATCAGCGAGAAGACCGGTCTGCCCACACGCATCAGCGACGAAGGCCTCGGCTATCTGGCTCAGACAACCGACCAGCACAGGTTGCGCTGGCGGCCGTGGCTCGCCGAACCGCCTCCTCCGGAGTCGGAGCGCGACACCGCGTTCTGGCTACGCGCGACCGACATCGACCAGTTCAATCACCTCAACAACGCGGCGTACTGGCACGCCATCGAAGAGCGTCTGCTCGACCTGCCGAAACTGGTCGCCGTTCCGCATCGCGCCGTGCTGGAGTACATCGCGCCGATCTTCCCGCGTGAATCGGTATCGATCCGGGCTCGCCTCGAAGGCGGCGACGGGCGCACCGGGACGCCGACACTCAAACTTTGGTACGTCGTCGACAACGACGTCCGTGCTGTCGCGCGGGTCGCGCCCCTTACGGACAGCACGGACTGACGTCAGCCCTTTTTGGCGACGTCGATCATGTCGGCAACCGAGGTGAACTTGACCCGCGGCCGTCCGGCTGACTTGCCTCGCTGCCGCTCTGCCTGATCGATGGCACGCCAACCGGCGCGGTCGACCACGTCCGACTGCCGACTCGAAAGCAGCTTCTGCAGTGCCGCACGATCTTTCGCCGGCTTCGCCAGTGCGCCGGCCTCGAAGTCGGCCAAGATCTGGGCGACCGTCTGTTCGGCGTCGGTCTTGTTGGAGCCGATGATCCCGCGTGCGCCACGCTTGATCCAGCCCGTGACGTAGACACCGGGCACCGGAGCTCCGTCGTCACCGAGCACCCTGCCTTTGTCGTTGGGCACGACACCACGGCGGTCGTCGAACGGCAACGAATCGATCGGCAGCCCTTTGTAGCCGATCGATCGGATGACGAGCGAAGTATCGATCGTCTCCGTCCGGTCCGTCGCTACAGCGGCGAGGTCGGCGTCGAGTTCGTTCTCGACGACGCGGATGCCCTCGACTCGGTCGGTGCCGAGAACTTCGACGGGAGATACCAGGTAGCGGAACACAATTCGCTTGCGACCTGGATCGACGGGCTTGCTCGCATATTCGCCGGCAAGTTGCACCTTCAGCTTGATCGGCGGTTCGGTTTCGGGATCGTCCACGATCGCCTGGCTCGCCGCGTCCAGCACCACATCGCTTTCGTCGATCACGATGTCGATGTCCTTCAGGTACGCGAGCGCGAGAAACTCCGACGAGGTGTAGGCGGCCTGCGCGGGTCCACGGCGGCCGAGCAACACAACTTCACGAATATTGCTGTGCCGTAACGCTTCCAGTGCATGGTCGGCGATATCGGTCTTGGCGAGGTCGTCGACGCTGAGCGTCAGGACACGAGCGACATCGAGGGCGACGTTGCCATTGCCGACGATGACGGCACGCTCGCCAGACAGGTCGAAGGTGTGGTCGGCATAATCGGGATGGCCGTTGTACCAGGCGACGAATTCCGTTGCGGCGTGGCAACCTTGCAGGTCCTCACCTGGGATGTCGAGCCGCCGGTCGCTGGACGCGCCGACGCCGTAGACCACGGCGTGATGATGCTCGAGCAACTCGTCGTGGCTGATGTGCTTGCCGACCTCGACGTTGAGGTGATACTGAAACGTCTCGCGCTTGAACGCCGACTCGAACATCGCGCTGACACCCTTGGTGCCAGGATGGTCCGGCGCGACACCAGCACGAACCAGACCCCATGGGGTCGGCAGCTTTTCGAGCATTTCGATCTCGACGTCGGCGCGCATCAGTAGATTCTCGGCGGCGTAACACGCAGCCGGACCCGCACCCACAACCGCGACCCGCAGCGTGCCGAGAGATTTCGGCGGACGAACCGGGATGACGAGAGGCGAGACGTCCGGCTCCAGCGGATGCCGCTCGAACCAGGCGGCGTTGACATCCTTGAATCGCGCTAGCGACGCCGACAACTCGTCTTCGGAGAAGATCGCGTCGACCGGGCAGGCGTCGACGCAGGCGCCGCAGTCGATGCACGTGTCGGGGTCGATGTAGAGCATCTCGGTGCCGTCGAATTCTCGTTGCTCCGGTGTCGGCCGAATGCAGTCGACAGGGCATTCGGAGATGCAGCTCGCATCGTTGCAGCACCGCTGGGTGATCACGTAGGCCATGTGTCGATCCTCGTCGTGCAATCAATCGTCGAGTAGGTCAGGGTGACCATAGTTTGAACATTGTCTCCTCAAGTGTGCCGCACGAGTATCGGGCGCATACCGTGTTCGTATGACACGGCGAGTACTGATCCTCATGCGGCACGGCAAGTCCGCATATCCGACCGGGATCGGAGATCACGAGCGTCCCCTCGCACCTCGTGGGCAACGCGAAGCCGCACTTGCCGGCGACTGGTTGCGAGAGCATCAACCGCCCGTCGACGGGATCCTGTGCTCGACATCGCTGCGCACTCGGGAGACGTTGATCGCGACCAAGCTAGACGCCCCGACCCGCTTCGACGAGACGATCTACGGCGCATCGCCGCATCAACTGATCGATCTTGTGCACGGTGTCGACGACGCTGTTTCGACGCTGCTGATCCTCGGCCATGCGCCCGGCATGCCGTACACCACATGGGAACTGGCCTCGAATCGCAGTTCGCCGCCCGCCGAGCAGGTCAGCAAGAAGTTCCCCACCTCTGCGCTGGCGATCCTGGAATTCGATCTGCCGTGGGACCAGCTCGATACCGGCCTCGCCGAGCTGGTTGCGTTTCATATTCCAAGATAGGGCGCTCCGCGCCTCGTGAGTCTTTTCTTCAGGTTCTGACCTCCGAAAAGACTCACGAGCGGCGGAGCCGCCTACGCTCGTGGGGTGACTCTCGTCGCCGGTATCGATTCGTCCACACAGTCGTGCAAGGTCGTCGTCCGCGACGCCGAGACCGGCGCCCTCGTGCGCTCTGGACGGGCCAAACACCCGCCCGGCACCGAGGTCGACCCACAGCACTGGGCGGACGCAATGGCCGAGGCTGTCGCCGACGCGGGCGGCCTCGACGACGTCGACGCCATCTCTGTCGGAGCGCAACAACACGGCATGATCTGCCTCGACGCCGAGGGCTCCGTCGTCCGGCCCGCACTGCTGTGGAACGACACCCGCTCGGCCTCCTCGGCAACAGACCTCATCGATGACCTCGGTGGCGCGCAGGCCTGGACCGACGCGGTCGGGGTGGTTCCAGTCGCCGCGATCACGGCCGCCAAACTGCGCTGGCTCGCCGACAACGAACCCGACGCCGCCGACCGGACCGCAGCGGTCTGCCTGCCGCACGACTGGCTGACCTGGCAGCTCTCGGGCGCTACGGGTCTGGACACGTTGACGACCGACCGCGGCGACGCGAGCGGCACCGGCTACTTCTCGGCCGCGACGAACGCCTACCGAACCGATCTGCTGAGTCTCGCTCTGCGCGGACGCGAACCACTGCTACCTCGGGTCGCGGGTCCGTCGGAGGTGGTCGGCCGGGCGTCGTCGAAGGGCGCGGCACTCGGGCCGGGGACCGGCGACAACGCCGCGGCAGCTCTCGCCCTCGATGCCCGCGACGGCGACGTCGTCGTATCGATCGGAACGTCCGGTGTGGTGTCCGCCGTCTCGACGGTGACACCGAACGATGCCTCGGGTGAGGTCGCCGCGTTCGCCGACGCAACTGGACGACAACTGCCACTGCTGTGCACGCTCAACGGTGCGCCGGTGCTCGACGCGATGGCAAAGCTGCTCGGCGTAGACCATGCTCGTTTGGCAGAGCTGGCGTTGTCCTCGGCGAGCGAAGGCTTGGTGCTGGTTCCTTTTCTCGAAGGTGAGCGAACCCCCAATCGTCCTGCCGCAACCGGCGCGATACACGGACTACGACAACATAATTCGACTCCAGGCCATCTCGCCAGGGCCGCGGTGGAAGGACTGTTGTGCGGGCTGGCAGACGGCATCGATCGACTGCGGCACCTGGGGGTGCGGACCGACCGCGTGCTGCTGGTCGGCGGCGGCGCGCGCTCTCGAGCGATTTGTGAACTCGCGCCAACGATTTTCGGTGTTCCCGTCGCCGTTCCAGAACCGGGCGAATACGTCGCCGATGGCGCTGCGCGACAAGCTGCGTGGGCACTGTCCGGCGACGCGGAACCGCCGAGCTGGACGCACGCGACGGCGACCGTGTACGAGGGTGTCGCGACGCCCGAGATCAGGGATCGGTACTCGTCGGTCCGCGAGCTGACCGACGGTTCGCCGCTACTCGGCTAGCTGTGCCACCGTCGCTCGCGCACCGATTGTGTGCAGCGAGTCGAGGCCGGCCAGATATGCCTCGACGAACCTTGGCTCATCGATCAGGTCGCCGAACACCGCCCGATCGGTGAGGAATGCCGTGGGGTCCTCGTGTTGCGATGCGGCGAGCGGCATCAGTCGATCGCGCAATTGGTCGACGATGGTGATCGGTTCACCTTGCTCGTCCACGCCCTCCGCATATCGTGCCCAACTTGCCACAACCGCTGCCGCGCAGGTGATCTCGCCACCGGTCTCGAGCTGGTGCCTGATGACCGGCAGCAGCCACTTCGGAATCCGGTCGGACGATTCGGCACACAGCCGGGCGACGGTGTCGCGCACGGACGCATTGGAGAAGCGCTCGATCAGGGTGTGCTTGTATTCGTCGAGATCGACGCCGGGTACGGGCCGCAATGTCGGCGTCGCCTCGTTGTCCATGTACCGCAACAGGAATCGCGCGAAGAGCGGATCCTGGGCGACCTCGTGCACAAGTCGGTAGCCACTCAGATAGCCGAAGTAGCACATGGACTGATGGCTGGCGTTGAGCAACCTGAGTTTCATCAACTCGTACGGCGCGACATCGTCGACGAGTTGCACACCGACACTGTCGAAGTCGGGGCGACCCAGTGTGAAGGAGTCTTCGAGCACCCATTGGGTGAACGGTTCGGTAGCCACCGGCCAGGCATCGTCGATGCCATACCGCTCTGCGACTTCCGCGGTCGTCGCAGCCGTCGTCGCCGGCGTGATGCGGTCGACCATCGAGTTCGGAAACGCGCCCTCGGTCTCGATCCAGTCTGCGAGATCGGGGTCTCGCAGCCGTGCGAACGCCGTGAACGTCGACCGCGCGATGTGGCCGTTGCCCTCGATGTTGTCGCAGGACATGATCGTGAACGGAGGGAGACCGCGCGCCCGACGGCGAGCGAGCGCCTCGATGACGTAGCCGAAAGTTGTTGCAGGGACGGCATTCGGCACCAGGTCGGCAACGATCGCCGGATTGTCCGCGTCGAACTCGCCCGTCGTCGCCGAGAAGTTGTAGCCGCCTTCAGTGATGGTCAAGGAGACGATGCGGGTCGCCTCGTTCGCCATCGTCGCGATCACCTTCTCCGGATCGTCCGGAGCATAGAGGTATTCGACGATCGACCCGATCACGCGCGCCGTCCACGAACCGTCGGGAGCAGTCACCGCCAGCGTGTAGAGGCAGTCCTGCGCGGCCAGCACGTCGCGCATAGTTCGATCCGACGGGAGTACACCGACCCCGCAGATGCCCCAGTCCCGAGCGCCGCCGCGTTCGAGCAGCGCATCGACGTACATCGCCTGGTGTGCACGATGGAAACCACCGACGCCGAAATGCACTATGCCGACCGTGATCTCGGACCGGTCGTAGGTCGGCACCGACACCGAATCGGCGAACTGCGCGACCGACTTTGCGTCGAGTCGCACCGAACCCGACTTTCGATCGACCACCGCGGCCATTGCTACCTCCCTGCTACATCGACGACTGCTTTGATACTGCCTTCGATCCGGTCAGCGGCGAGCGCGTCGGCGACCTGATCGAGGGTGAATCTGTGCGTGACCATCGAGTCCAGATCGACGGACCCCGCCTCCACGAGTTCACGGGCCGTCGGCCAGGTGTTGGCATATCGAAACACACCGGTGAGGACCAACTCTCGGGTTTGCAGCAACGACACCGGCATCGACAGCTCGTCGGCGCCCATTCCGACGAGCACGACGGTCCCAGCCGGACGCACGGCATGCATGCCGTCGACGACGGCTCGCGGGGCACCCGATGCGTCGATGAAGGCGTCGACCCGCAGCGCGCGAACATCAGCGGTGAGCGGATCGAGGACCTCGTGTGCGCCGAACCGTGTCGCGGCCGTTCGCCGACTCGGATCGGGGTCGGAAACGACAACTCGCGTCGCTCCGAAAGCTCTGACTACCTGCAGCGTCACCAACCCGACCGGCCCGGCCCCTGCAATCAAAACGTGCGCGCCTGCGACGACACCCGCCTTACGGACAGCGGCGATTCCCACCGAAAGGGGTTCGAACAGAGCCGCCGCGTCGTCGCTGATCGAGTCCGGAATTCGATGTGCAAACGACGACTGAATCGTGACGAACTCGCACAGCGCACCGTCGACCGGCGGGGTTGCGTAGAACTTCATGTGTGGACACAGGTTGTACCGGCCTGACCGCGACTCCTCGGAGGTCGGATCGGGGTGCTGTGGCTCGATCGAGACACGCTGACCGATCCGCTCGCCATCGACCTCGGAACCAACCGCGACGATCCTGCCTGCTGCCTCGTGACCGAGTATCAGGGGCGATTCGACGACGTACTCGCCGATTCGGCCGTGCCGGAAGTAGTGCGCGTCGGATCCGCAGACACCCACAGAACTGACTCTGACCAGTACCTCGTCACGCGCGGGCCGTGGCGTCGGGCGCTCCTGAAGCTCGATGACGCCGGGCGCCATCAGCACGCTTGCACGCATCGTTCTCGGCGGCGACTCCGGCGGAGAGAGTGTTGTGTACGTCACATTCTGATGTTAGCGTACGAGAGCAAGCGTTCACGACCTGAGCATTTGCTCACCGCGAACGCGAAACTCGACGAGGAGTGCGTGTGACAACGGATCCAGTGCGCCCGGGCGCATCCGACGACGTCCGACTGGCCCTGCGAGCGGCGACGCTCTATCACCTCGAAGGTGCGACGCAGGCGGACATCGCCGCGAAGCTCGGCGTTTCGAGGCCGACCGCCGGTCGCCTCATCGCACGGGCACGAGCCCAAGGTTTGGTACGGATCGAGATCAGCGTCCCCGACGATCTCCGGTCAGCCGTACACACCGACATCGAACGAGACCTGGAACGCCTGTTCGGTCTCACCGAGGCCGTTGTGATCGGCGATGTGCCCGACGGTTCCGTGACCGGCTACCAACCGCTCGGCCGGTCCGCGGCCGCAGTCCTCGGCCGCCGCCTGCAAGCCGACGACACCCTCGGATTCACCTGGGGCCCGGAGACAGTCGCGGTCGCTCAAGCGCTACGCACCAAAACGACGAAGTGCGCCAACGTCGTTCAACTCGACGGCTCGATGACGTCGATCGACTATCAGACCGGAGTCGACTACACGCTCGGACGATGCGCGACACAGTTGCAGGCGACCCCCGTCCGACTCCATGCGCCCCTCTACGCCGATCCAGCCACAGTGACTGCGCTGGAACAGGATTCGATCATGGGGCGCGCTCTGAGTCTCGGCCGCAAAGCCGAGGTGATGATGTTCGGCGTCGGTCCGGTGTCGACCTCGACCACACTTTTCGAAGGTAGCTACATCGATACCGCGATCCTCGACGAACTCCGCACGCATGGCGCGGTCGGGGAAATCGGCGGCCGCTTCTATCGCCTCGACGGCAGCATCGTCGACGGTCCACTTCCCGCGCGCACCGTCTCGGTACCGCTCGAAGCGATCCGCGACTGCCGCGCATCGTTACTCGTTTCCGGAGGCGAACTGAAGCACGAGGCAATTTTCGGAGCGCTTGCCGGCGGCATGGCGAAGATCCTCGTCACCGACATCAATTGCGCACAGTGGCTTTTGGAACAAAAGGAGGAATCGGCAACATGAAACCCCGATCGAAGTTGGTCGCAACAGCGCTCGCGATGATCACCGCGATCACCGTTGCAGGCTGCGCAGGCGCCGGTTCCTTCACAGGCGGCGGCGGTGACACGGTCACGGTTGCGATCATCTCGAACTCGCAGATGCAGGACGCCATCAAGCTGTCCGACGAGTTCGAGCGCGACAACCCAGGCATCAAGCTCAAGTTCGTGTCCCTGTCGGAGAACGAAGCGCGCGCCAAGATCACCGCGTCCGTCGCGACCGGCGGCGGTGAGTTCGACGTCGTGATGATCAGCAACTACGAAACTCCGCAGTGGGCCGAGAACGGTTGGCTCACCAATCTTTCCGACTACGCGAAGCAGACACCCGGCTACGACGAAGACGACTTCATTCCATCCCTGAAGAAGTCACTGTCGTACGAGGGCAGCATGTACTCGGTCCCGTTCTACGGTGAATCGTCGTTCCTGATGTACCGCAAGGACCTTTTCGAACAGGCCGGACTGACGATGCCCGCCGAGCCGACCTGGGAGGAAGTGGCCGGTTACGCCGCGAAGTTGAACGATCCAGGCAACCTCTCCGGCATCTGCCTCCGCGGCAAGCCCGGCTGGGGCGAGGTACTCGCACCGCTCGACACCGTCATCAACGCCTTCGGCGGACGCTGGTTCGACGAGAACTGGAACGCACAGCTGACCAGTCCGGAAGTTGTTCGCGCAGTGAACTTCTACGTGGACACGGTGCGCGACTACGGTCAGCCCGGCGCCGCGACGAGCGGCTTCAGCGAATGCGCGACTCAGCTCTCGCAGGGCAATACCGCGATGTGGTACGACTCCACCGCCGCGGTCTCGGTGCTCGAGGACCCGTCGTCGAGCAAGGTTGTCGGGAAGATCGGCTACGCGCCGGCACCATCGGCGGCAAAGAGCGACAACGGTTGGCTGTACTCCTGGTCGCTCGGCATTCCCAAGACGAGCGAAAGGCCCGACGAGGCTTGGAAGTTCGTGGCGTGGATGACCAGCAAAGAGTATCTGCGCAACGTCGGCGAACAGCTCGGCTGGGAGCGAGTACCGCCAGGCAGTCGGCTGTCGACCTACGAGATTCCCGAGTACAAGGAAGCCGCTGCGGCATACGGACCGCCGACTCTCTCGGCGATGGAAAAGGCGGATCCAGAACGTCCGACCGTGCAGCCCGTGCCCTACACCGGAGTCCAGTTCCTCACGATCCCTGAATTCCAAGATCTGGGAACACGGGTCAGTCAGCAGATCAGTGCAGCCGTAGCCGGACGCATCAGCGTCGAGGACGCACTCGAACAAGCACAGCAGTATGCCGAGGTCGTCGGCAAGACCTATCAGGAGGCGCAGTAGCCATGTCAAGGGCAACAACAGAAGTGGCGGCCGCTACCGCGCCCGAAGCCGAACCCGCGCCGAAACTGAGGTCGAAGCGCGATCACATCACCCGTGCCGAGAAGTGGCGCCTGCGTGGACCACTG
The DNA here is from genome assembly GCF_016482825.1 of Antrihabitans stalagmiti. Taxonomy (GTDB): domain Bacteria; phylum Actinomycetota; class Actinomycetes; order Mycobacteriales; family Mycobacteriaceae; genus Antrihabitans; species Antrihabitans stalagmiti. The sequence goes on from NZ_JAEMNV010000002.1 coordinate 886,053, forward strand.
CTGCCCGCGCTGATATTTATGGTCGTCATCACGCAGATCCCGTTTCTCGTCACGCTCTACTATTCGACCCAGTCCTGGAACCTCGTCCGACCAGGTTCACGAAAGTTCAACTGGCTCAACAACTACGTCGATGTATTCAAGGATAGCCAATTTCGTGAGGTCGCCCTCAACACGGTGATCATGATCGTCGGTACGGTCATCATCTCGGTGATCCTGGGTCTGCTGCTTGCCCTGTTGCTCGACCGCCAGTTCTTCGGTCGGGGCATCGTGCGGACGCTGTTGATCACGCCTTTCCTCGTCACACCCGTTGCGGCAGCGCTGATCTGGAAGACGACGATGCTCGATCCGGTCTACGGACTGATCAACTTCGTCCTGAAGCCGTTCGGCGTCGGACAGGTCGACTGGATCAGCAAGTATCCGCTGGCCTCGGTCATGGCCGACCTCGTCTGGCAGTGGACGCCGTTTATGATGCTGCTGATTCTCGCAGGGCTGCAATCGATGCCACGCGACATCATGGAGGCGGCCCGCGTCGACGGTGCCAGTTCGTTCGCCCTCTTCCGCGAACTGACGCTGCCGCACCTGCGACGCTTCATCGAACTCGGCGCCGTTCTCGGAGCTGTGTACCTCGTCAACACCTTCGACGCCGTCTACATGATGACGTCGGGCGGACCGGGCGTCGCGAGCTCCAACCTGCCGTACTACATCTACCAACGCGCTTTCCTCGGCTTCGACATCGGCCAGGCCGCAGCGATGGGTGTCGTGACAGTCGTTGCCACCATCATCATCTCGACGTTGGCGCTGCGCCTGATCTTCAAGAGCTTCACCGGAGCCGAGGAGGCAGCCTGATGAGTACCGTCCTGAACAAATCGGCTGCCGACACCGCCGCGAACACCGCGGCGATCGCCAAGAAGGCAAAGCAGAAGCGGCGGTGGAGTCGCGACTCGATTTGGTCTGTCGTCGCGTGGATCGTCGGAATCGGGTTCTTCTTCCCGGTCCTCTGGATGGTGCTCACCGCGTTCAAGAAGGAGAGCGACGCGTACACCGATCCGCCGTCGATCATCTTCACCCCGACGCTCGAGCAATTCCGCGCGGTGCTGTCCAGCGGCATCGGCACGACCCTGATGAACTCGGCTTTCGCAACAGGCATCTCGACGTTGCTGGTGCTGCTGCTCGGTGTCCCGGCCGCATTCGCACTCTCGCTGCGACCGGTCAAAGGCACGAAGGACGCACTGTTCTTCTTCATCAGCACGAAGATGCTTCCCGTTGTCGCAGCCATCATCCCGCTGTACGTGATCGTCGGCGACATCGGCATGCTCGACAACATCTGGACACTCGTAATCCTCTACACGGCAATGAATCTGCCCATCGCCGTCTGGATGATGCGATCGTTCTTCCTCGAAGTTCCCAGCGAACTGCTCGAGGCAGCAAGTATGGACGGCGCCAGCCTCTGGCGCGCGGTCCGCGAAGTGATTCTGCCGCTGGTGTCCCCCGGTATCGCCGCCACGGCCCTGATCTGCGTCATCTTCTCCTGGAACGAATTCTTCTTCGCGGTGAACCTGACAGCTGTTCAGGCTCAGACGATTCCGGTGTTCCTCGTCGGCTTCATCACCGGGCAGGGCCTCTACTGGGCGCAACTGTCGGCGGCCGCCGTACTGACCGCGCTGCCGGTCGTGCTCGCAGGCTGGTTCGCCCAGAACAAGCTGGTTCGCGGCCTGTCGTTCGGTGCCATCAAGTAGGGCAATTCAGGTAGTAACGCACTCCCCCAAAATCTTTCGTATGCACACTAGGAGCAACCATCATGGCTGAGATCTCGTACCAGAAAGCGTCCTGCATCTACTCCGGCGCCGACAAGCTCGCCGTCGACTCCCTCGACCTCGAAATCGAAGACGGCGAATTCGTCGTCCTGGTCGGACCTTCCGGCTCGGGCAAAAGCACCGCACTACGGATGCTGGCAGGCCTCGAAGAGATCGACGACGGCAACATCACGATCAACGGCAAGGACATGGTCGGCGTTCCGTCCAAAGACCGCGACATCGCGATGGTGTTCCAGAACTACGCGCTCTACCCCAACAAGACCGTCGGGGAGAACATGGGCTTCGCGCTGAAGATGCGCGGCGTCGACGCCGACGAACGCAAGCGGCGCGTCGCCGAAGCAGCAAAGGTTCTCGACCTCACCGAATACCTCGACCGCAAGCCAGGCAAGTTGTCCGGCGGCCAGCGACAGCGAGTTGCCATGGGGCGCGCCATCGTTCGCGAACCACAGGTCTTCTGCATGGACGAGCCGCTCAGCAACCTCGACGCCAAACTGCGCGTGCAGACCCGTACTCAGATCGCCGCACTGCAACGGCGACTCGGAACGACGACCGTCTACGTGACCCACGACCAGGTCGAAGCCATGACGATGGGCGACCGAGTCGCAGTGCTCAAGTTCGGCAAGCTGCAGCAGTTCAGCTCGCCGACCGAACTCTACGATCGGCCTGCGAACGCGTTCGTCGCAGGATTCATCGGTTCGCCTGCGATGAACCTGTTCAACGCTCGCATCGTCAGCGGTGGCGTCGACATCGCAGGCAGCACAATGGAACTCCCCCGCGAATCGCTGAATCTTCTTGCCTCCAGCGGACTCGACGCCGTCACCGTCGGGTTGCGACCTGAGCAGCTCGAATTGCGCCGCGACGGAGAAGGTTTCGACGTGACGGTCGAACTGGTCGAGGAACTGGGTAGCGAGTCCTACGTCTACGCACGCAACTCGGGTTCACCGATCACCGGACTGGACGGTCAACCCGTCACCTTCGTCGCACGCTCAGGCGGGCGCGCACCGGCGAAGCTAGCCGAATCGGTCACCATGCGCGTCAACGAAGGCGGCGTCGTGCACCTGTTCCACCCGGTGACGGGTGAGCGCATCGGGAACTAGCCCACGCCGCCTAGCGGAGGTATTTCACTCCGACGACACCGAGCACGCCGAGCGCGATCAACGCGAGGACGGCCCAGCCCAGACCACCGATCCACCAGACGAGTGCGAACAAGACGATCGCCGGGGACAGAGCGATCAGGGTGATGGTCGGGCTGTCCTTGATCGTCTCCAGAGCGGAGCGCGTCTGGTTCCGGTCGATACCTTTACCTGGCATGGTGAGCTCCTCCGTCGGTAGTCATTCCAGAGTAACGCTCATCGACTGCGTACCGACGACACGAAGAAGGTCGAGCTTGTCGCGTGCATCGGTGCCGGGTCGAGGTGAATAGACCAGCAACTGCTGCGCGGCGTTGGGTGTCAGCAGCTTCTCGCAGATCACTTCCACGAGTCCCACCTCGCGGTGCTGGATCCGCTTGACGTCGGAAACACGTACGGAGACTTCGTGTTCGGTCCACAGACTCTCGAATTCCGCACTTGCCGAACGCAAGCTGCCGACCAATTCGACGACGTCTTCGTCGCCCGAACGACGCGCCGATGTGGCACGGAGATCCGCAACGTTCCTGCGGCTCAGGTAATCCCAGTCCTCTTGCGGAAGCATACCGCGACCCCCTGGGTTCATGAAGTAGCGCCAGAAGTGGTAGCGCTCGAGGCCTCCGTACGCCCTGGCGTCGCCGAAAAGCACAACGTGCATCGGGTTCTGCACGAGGATTTCGCTGAGATCCGAGACCACAGCGGCAGGTACGTCGTCCAGCTTCGCCAGAATGTTCAACATCCCCGGCCCGATGTGCTTGTCGCCAGCTCCCCGCACCGGCGCCGAATATCCAACCAGAAAGTACAGATGATCACGCTCGTCGTCGGTCAGACGCAGCGCCCGGGCCAGCGCGCCGAGCACCTGCAACGACGGGTGCGGTCCACGTGCCTGCTCGAGGCGGGTGTAGTAGTCGGTCGACATACCGGCAAGCGAGGCAACCTCGTCGCGACGCAACCCAGGGGTCCGGCGTCGAACACCCGGCGGCAGACCGACGTCGGACGGTACCAACTGTTCGCGGCGTCGACGCAGGAAGTCGGCTAGCTCGGGTCTGTCCATCATTCCACTGTCCTACAGACCCCCGAGCCCTGCCAGGGATCGCCGATCCCCCGATAGACCGTCTCTGCCGACGGCGACGGAACCGGACGATGGTGGAACCATGACGACCACACAGACATCGAACGAAGCAGCCATCGCCACTGTTCCACTCGGGAACACCGGTCCGACCGTCGGCCGTATCGGACTCGGCGCCATGGGAATGTCCGGATCGTACGGACCTGCCGACGACGCCGAATCGACAGCAACCATTCACGCCGCCCTCGACTCGGGCGCCAACCTCGTCGACACCGGCGACTTCTACGGATCCGGCCACAACGAAGCGCTGATCGGGAAAGCGCTCGCCGATCGACCTCGCGAGGACTACCTGCTGAGCGTCAAATTCGGCGCGCTGCGTGGGCCGGATGGATCATGGAACGGTTTCGACGCTCGTCCCGAAGCGACGAAGAACTTCGTCACCTACTCGCTGCAGCGGTTGGGCGTCGATCACATCGACATCTACCGCCCAGCCCGCCTGGATCCGACCGTGCCGATCGAAGACACCGTCGGTGCGATCGCCGAACTTGTCGACGCAGGCTACGTGAGGCACATCGGACTCTCGGAGGTCGGGCCCGAGACGATTCGCCGGGCCGCAGCGACCGCACCGATCGCGGATCTGCAGATCGAATACTCGATCGTTTCTCGTAGCATCGAGAATCGAATCCTGGTGACAACCCGCGAGCTCGGCATCGGCATCACCGCATACGGCGTTCTGTCGCGCGGACTGCTGAGCGATGCAGTGCGTTCAGGAAAGACGTTCGGCGCACACGACTTTCGTGCACATAGCCCCCGGTTCCAGGGCGACAATCTCGACCGAAACCTGAAACTGGTCGAGACCTTGGCCGCACTGGCCGAACGCCACGGCGTCAGCGTCGCGCAACTAGCCATCGCGTGGGTCCTCGCTCAGGGTGAGGACATCGTCCCTGTCCTCGGTGCACGCTCGCGCGCTCGCTGGGAGGAGTCGAAAGCCGCACTCACTGTGGAACTTTCGACAACCGAACTCGCCGAGATCGACAAGGCCGTCCCTGCCGACGCAGTGGCGGGCGAACGTTACGCAGCAGCACAATTCGCGTCGCTGGATAGCGAAAGGTAGGCAAGCCAAGGCGAAAGCCCCCCAGTCCCTTCGGGATTGGGGGGCTTTTGCTTGGCTTCGCTCGTGAGTCTTTTCGGAGGCCCTAACCTCCAAAAAGACTCACAAGCGGCGAAGCCGCCTAGCGGAAATCGTTGCTGAAGCCGTAGTCGTCCAACGGAACCGCAGCACCCGTTCCGGAGCCGAAGCCCTCGGGCGAGTAGTACTGGTCGTCGTAGGACGGCACCGCGTACGCGGCCGCACGTGCCTCTTCGGTCGGCTGAACCTGGATGTTGCGGTAACGGTTGATACCGGTACCGGCAGGAATCAGCTTGCCGATGATCACGTTTTCCTTCAGACCGATCAGCTTGTCGCTGCGGCAGTTGATCGCCGCATCGGTGAGCACACGAGTGGTCTCCTGGAACGACGCTGCCGAGAGCCACGAATCCGTCGCGAGCGACGCCTTCGTGATACCCATCAGCACCGGACGACCTGCCGCGGGCTCAGCACCCTCGGCAACGACGCGACGGTTGCTCGCCTCGAACTCGGCACGCTCGGTGAGCGAACCAGGCAGGAACTCGGTGGCACCCGAATCGATGATCGTCACGCGACGCAGCATCTGGCGAACGATCACCTCGATGTGCTTGTCGTGGATCGACACACCCTGGCTCCGGTACACCTCCTGGACCTCGTTGACGAGGTGGATCTGCACCTGGCGGGGTCCCATGACACGCAGGACCTCGTGCGGATCCGCCGAGCCTTCCAGCAACTGCTGGCCGACCTCGACATGGTCGCCGTCCGAGAGCAGACGCTCGGAGCCGTCGTCGTGCTTGAAGACACGCAGACGTTGCCGCTTCGAGAGCTTGTCGTAGACAACTTCCTCGCCACCGTCATCCGGGATGATGGTGATCTTGTAGAAGCGATCGTCGTCCTCGAGGCGGACCCGTCCGGACACATCGGCAATCGGAGCCTTGCCCTTCGGCACACGAGCTTCGAAGAGCTCCTGCACACGAGGCAGACCGCCCGTGATGTCCTCGCCGGCCACACCACCCTGGTGGAAGGTACGCATGGTCAGCTGGGTACCGGGCTCACCGATCGACTGAGCGGCGACGATGCCGACCGCTTCGCCGATGTCGACGAGCTTGCCTGTTGCCATCGAGCGGCCGTAACACGTTGCGCAGACGCCCGTGCCCGTGGTGCAGGTGAGCACGGAGCGCACCTTCACCTGGGTGATACCGGCTGCCAGGAGCGCGTCGATCGCGGGATCGCCGAGATCGGCGCCACGCTCGACGACAACGTTGCCTGCCGCGTCGACCGCATTCGCGGCCAACGTACGGGCGTAGGTGCTGGTCTCGACATGTGCGTCGCGAACCAGTGAACCGTCGGCCTGCTTCTCGGCGATGTGCGTCGTGATGCCACGCTCGGTGCCACAGTCGTGCTCGCGCACGATGACGTCCTGCGACACGTCGACCAGACGACGGGTCAGGTAACCCGAGTCCGCGGTACGAAGCGCGGTGTCGGCCAGACCCTTACGAGCACCGTGGGTATTGATGAAGTACTCGAGAACGGTCAGGCCTTCCTTGAAGGAAGACTTGATCGGACGCGGGATGAACTCACCCTTCGGGTTCGTCACCAGACCCTTCATGCCCGCCAGCGACCGAACCTGAGTCATGTTGCCGGCAGCGCCGGACTTCACGATGATCGGGATCGGGTTGTCGTCGGGGTAGTGCGCCTCCATGGCCTTACCGACCTCGTCGGTCGCCTCGGTCCAGATCTTGACCAACGCGCTGTTGCGCTCCGTGTGGTTGAGAGCACCACGCTGGTACTTGCGCTCGATCTGATCGGCCTGCGCCTCGAACGCCTCCATGATGGCCGGCTTCTCCGGCGGAACCAGAACGTCGGACATCGAGATCGTGACACCCGAACGTGTGGCCCAGTAGAAACCGGCGTCCTTGAGCTTGTCGACGGTCTGCGCAACCACGATCATCGGGTAGCGCTCGGCGAGATCGTTGATGATCGTCGCCTGACGCTTCTTCGGCATCTGCTCGTTGACGAACGGGTAGTCGGCCGGAAGCAGCTCGTTGAAGAGCACACGTCCGAGCGTCGTTTCCGCCGTCCACGCGTCGCCGCGTCGCCAGCCCTCGGGGAACAGCTTGTCCTCGATTTCGCGGGACGGACGCTGCTGGGTCAGGCGGACCTTGATGGCCGCTCGAACCGACAGCGCGCCACGATCGACGGCCATCTGTGCCTCGGCGGGCGAGGAGTACGCACCCGTCTCCGGCAGGTCGGTGCCTGCCGCGGTGTACGAACCGACCGCGTCGTCCTGCAGACGGGTCAGGTGGTACAGACCCGTCACCATGTCCAGACGCGGCATGGCCAACGGACGACCCGATGCCGGCGAGAGGATGTTGTTCGACGACAGCATCAGGATGCGCGCCTCGGCCTGAGCCTCGGCGGACAGCGGAAGGTGCACGGCCATCTGGTCACCGTCGAAGTCGGCGTTGAACGCCTCACAGACGAGCGGGTGCAGCTGAATTGCCTTGCCTTCGACCAACTGTGGCTCGAATGCCTGAATACCCAAGCGGTGCAGCGTAGGTGCGCGGTTCAGCAGCACAGGGTGCTCGGCGATGACCTCTTCGAGGACATCCCACACCTGCGAACGCTGACGCTCGACCATGCGCTTTGCCGACTTGATGTTCTGCGCGTGGTTGAGATCGACCAGTCGCTTCATCACGAACGGCTTGAACAGCTCGAGTGCCATCAGCTTCGGCAGACCACACTGGTGCAGCTTCAGCTGAGGACCGACGACGATCACGGAACGACCCGAGTAGTCGACGCGCTTACCGAGCAGGTTCTGACGGAATCGACCCTGCTTGCCCTTGAGCAGATCGCTCAGGGACTTCAGCGGGCGGTTACCCGGACCGGTGACCGGACGTCCACGACGACCGTTGTCGAACAGTGCGTCGACGGACTCCTGCAACATCCGCTTCTCGTTGTTGACGATGATCTCGGGAGCACCGAGATCGATCAGTCGCTTGAGGCGGTTGTTGCGGTTGATCACGCGGCGGTACAGATCGTTGAGGTCGGACGTCGCGAAACGGCCACCGTCGAGCTGAACCATCGGACGTAGCTCCGGCGGGATCACCGGGACAGCGTCGAGAACCATGCCCATCGGCGAGTTGCCCGACATCTGGAAGGCCGCAACGACCTTCAGACGCTTGAGCGCACGCAGCTTCTTCTGGCCCTTGCCGCTACGGATGGTCTCCCTGAGGATCTCCGCTTCGGCGTGGATGTCGAAGTTCTGCATCAGCTTCTGGATGGACTCCGCGCCCATCGCGCCGGTGAAGTACTCGCCGTAGCGGTCGATCAGCTCACGGTAGAGAACTTCGTCGACGATGAGCTGCTTCGGAGACAGCTTGACGAAGGTGCTCCAGATCTCGTCGAGACGATCCAGCTCGCGCTGTGAACGGTCGCGCAGCTGACGCATTTCGCGCTCGCCGCCGTCCTTCACCTTGCGACGAACATCGGACTTCGCGCCCTCTGCTTCGAGTTCGGCGAGATCGGCTTCGAGCTTCTGCGCACGAGCCTCCAGATCGGCATCGCGCTGATCGCCGACAGCCTTCTTCTCGACCTCCATCTCGGCTTCGAGAGTGGAGAGCTCGTTGTGGCGCAGCTCGTCGTCGACGGCCGTGATGACGTACGCGGCGAAGTAGATGATCTTTTCCAGATCCTTCGGCGCGAGGTCGAGCAGGTAGCCCAACCGCGACGGCACACCCTTGAAGTACCAGATGTGCGTGACCGGAGCGGCGAGCTCGATATGGCCCATCCGTTCGCGGCGAACCTTCGCACGGGTCACCTCGACGCCGCAGCGCTCACAGATGATGCCCTTGAAGCGCACGCGCTTGTACTTGCCGCAGTAGCATTCCCAGTCCCTTGTGGGACCGAAGATCTTCTCGCAGAACAAGCCGTCCTTCTCTGGCTTGAGCGTGCGGTAGTTGATGGTCTCCGGCTTCTTGACCTCACCGAACGACCACTGACGAATATCGTCAGCGGTAGCAAGGCCGATCCGGAGTTCATCGAAGAAGTTGACGTCTAGCACGTAACTTCCTTTCCCCTGTACGGGTTCAGTTGCTGCAAATTCTCAAAGTTGCGGTGAACCGATGTGGCATTCGTCCCGGTAAGCGGTGCGAATGCCACATCGGCACACGTCCTAGTTCGCGAGGTCGTCGACCGTCGCAGCTTCGTTCCTGGAAAGGTTGATTCCCAGGTTCGCTGCGGCACGCTCGAGATCTTCGTCGTCGCCGTCGGCCATCGTGATGGCTGCACCGTCCGAGGACAGCACCTCCACGTTGAGGCACAACGACTGCAGCTCCTTGAGGAGCACCTTGAACGACTCCGGAATACCAGGCTCAGGGATGTTCTCGCCCTTGACGATCGCCTCGTACACCTTCACTCGACCGACCACGTCGTCCGACTTGATGGTCAGCAGTTCCTGCAGCGTGTAAGCCGCGCCGTAGGCCTGCATCGCCCAGCACTCCATCTCACCGAAGCGCTGGCCACCGAACTGGGCCTTACCACCGAGGGGCTGCTGCGTGATCATCGAGTACGGCCCGGTCGAACGAGCGTGGATCTTGTCGTCGACCAAGTGGTGCAGCTTGATGATGTACATGTAGCCGACCGAAACCGGGTACGGGAACGGCTCGCCGGAACGTCCGTCGAACAACGTCGCCTTGCCGTCGGCGCCGACCATCTGCACACCGTCACGGTTGGGCAGCGTCGACTCCAGCAGACCTGTGAGTTCCTTCTCCTGCGCACCGTCGAACACCGGAGTCGCGATGTTGGAATCCGGACCCGCAGCCAGCATCTCTTCGGGAAGAGTTGCTGCCCAGTCGGGACGCGTTCCGTCACTTGCGATCTGGATGTTCCAGCCGGTCTTGCCGATCCACCCGAGGTGGGTCTCCAAGATCTGACCGATGTTCATACGACGCGGCACACCGTGCGTGTTCAGGATGATGTCGACAGGGGTTCCGTCGGGCAGGAACGGCATGTCCTCAGCGGGGAGGATCTTGCCGATGACGCCCTTGTTGCCGTGTCGGCCGGCGAGCTTGTCGCCGTCCTGAATCTTGCGCTTCTGTGCCACGTAGACGCGGACCAGTTCGTTGACGCCGGGAGGCAGATCGTCGTCGTCATCGCGGGAGAACACCCGGATGCCGATGACCTTGCCGGACTCGCCGTGCGGAACCTTGAGCGACGTGTCACGAACCTCGCGGGCCTTCTCACCGAAGATCGCGCGCAACAGGCGCTCTTCCGGTGTCAGCTCCGTCTCGCCCTTCGGCGTGACCTTGCCGACCAGCACGTCGCCGTCACGAACCTCGGCACCGATGCGGACGATGCCGCGATCGTCGAGATCCGCGAGGACCTCGTCGGAGACGTTCGGGATGTCCCGAGTGATCTCCTCTGCGCCCAGCTTCGTGTCGCGAGCATCGATCTCGTGCTCTTCGATGTGGATCGAGGTGAGAACGTCCTCTTCCACGAGGCGCTGCGACAGGATGATCGCGTCCTCGTAGTTGTGGCCTTCCCACGGCATGATCGCCACGAGCAGGTTCTTACCGAGTGCCATTTCACCGTTTTCGGTGCATGGTCCGTCGGCGAGTACCTGGCCCTTCTCGACCCGTGCACCTTCGTCCACGATCGGCCGCTGGTTCGCGCAGGTGCCCTGGTTGGAGCGGGCGAACTTGCGCATCCGGTAGCTCTTGCGAGTGCCGTCGTCGGCCATCACCGTGACGTAGTCGGCCGAAACCTCTTCGACCACACCGCTCTTCTCGGTGATGATGACGTCGCCTGCGTCGATCGCCGCGCGCAGTTCCATGCCGGTACCGACGAGCGGCGCCTCGGAACGAACGAGCGGAACCGCCTGACGCTGCATGTTCGCACCCATCAGGGCGCGGTTTGCATCGTCGTGCTCGAGGAACGGAATCATCGCGGTTGCGACGGACACCATCTGTCGCGGCGAGACGTCCATGTAGTCGACGTTGGTCGACAGGACGAACTCGACTTCGCCACCCTTACGACGAACGAGAATGCGCTCGTCGGTGAAGTGACCGTCGGCGTCGATCGGCGAGTTCGCCTGAGCAACGACGTGGCGGTCCTCTTCGTCGGCGGTGAGGTAGTCGACGTGATCGGTGACCTGACCCTCGACGACCTTGCGGTACGGCGTCTCGATGAAGCCGAACGGGTTGACCCGTGCGTACACCGACAGCGAACCGATCAGGCCGATGTTCGGGCCTTCAGGGGTCTCGATCGGGCACATACGGCCGTAGTGGCTGTGGTGCACGTCGCGAACCTCGAGGCCGGCACGCTCACGAGACAGACCACCGGGGCCAAGAGCCGACAGGCGACGCTTGTGGGTGAGACCCGACAACGGGTTGTTCTGGTCCATGAACTGCGACAGCTGCGAAGTTCCGAAGAACTCCTTGATCGCGGCGACGACGGGACGGATGTTGATCAGGGTCTGCGGCGTGATCGCCTCGACGTCCTGAGTCGTCATCCGCTCGCGAACGACACGCTCCATACGAGACAGACCGACGCGGATCTGATTCTGGATCAGCTCGCCGACCGTACGAAGACGACGATTACCGAAGTGATCGATGTCGTCGACCTCGACGGGAACCTCGATGCCACCGGGAGCCGTCATCGACTGATCGCCCGCATGCAGGTGAACCAGGTACTCGATGGTGGCGACGATGTCTTCTTCGGTGAGAACCGACGACGTGATCGGCTCGCCCGTGTGGATGCCGAGCTTCTTGTTGATCTTGTAGCGACCGACACGAGCCAGGTCGTAGCGCTTCTCCTTGAAGAACAGGTTCTCCAGCAGAGTCTGCGCGCTTTCCTTCGTTGGCGGCTCGCCCGGACGCAGCTTGCGGTAGATGTCGAGCAGGGCCTCGTCGGTACCTGCCGTGTTGTCCTTCTCGAGGGTCGCCATCATGATCTCGGAGAAGCCGAAGCGCTCCGTGATCTGCTCGGTGGACCAACCAAGGGCCTTCAGCAGCACGGTGACCGGCTGACGACGCTTGCGATCGATACGGACACCAACGGTGTCGCGCTTGTCCACGTCGAACTCGAGCCATGCGCCACGACCCGGAATGACCTTCACGCTGTGGAGGTCTTTTTCCGTCGTCTTGTCGATGTTGTGCTCGAAGTACACACCCGGCGAACGAACGAGCTGGCTGACTACCACGCGCTCGGTGCCGTTGATGATGAACGTGCCCTTGTCGGTCATCATCGGGAAATCTCCCATGAAGACCGTCTGGCTCTTGATCTCGCCAGTGTTGTTGTTGATGAATTCGGCGGTGACGAACAACGGCGCCGCGTAGGTCATGTCCTTGTCTTTGCACTCATCGGTCGAGGCCTTGACCTCGTCGAAGCGTGGGTCCGAGAAGGACAACGACATGGATCCCGAGAAGTCCTCGATCGGGGACAGCTCGGTGAGGATCTCCTCCAAACCACCTGCGAGTGCGTTGTCGCCGCGTGCGGTTGCACGTTCACGCCAAGCCGGCGAACCGACCAACCATTCGAACGAATCTGTTTGTAGGTCGAGCAACCCAGGAACTTCCAGGGGCTCACGAATCTTTGCAAAAGAAACCCTAGGCGGGGCTCCGGGAATACCGGCATTGGCCTTGGTCTGGCTAGAGACTGCCAAGATGCGTCCTTCCAGCACCTCACGCGGGCCACGCAAATCGCGTGACCTTCGCTCGTATCTGCTTGTTCTGCGGGGCGTTTTCTAAACTGATCGGGCACGGAGCTGGATGACGCCCGAACGGAAATACGCCCGCAACATGAAGTAAGCGGCACCCGAGAGTGACACTTTCAGCCAAGCAGTTGAGGGGTGGACAGGAGGCAGCCAGCGCAACGTCCAAAACTACACCGAATCTCGACATATGTCGAGCGGCGCACCAAAAGTAACATCCGAGCTGGGCGTCCGTGCGGTAACGACGCTGGTTGCCAGCGAGCAGTAATACAAATCACTGCTCTGGCGAAGCACCGCTCGGCCCGCGATCTCTCGCATGTCTCGCCACTAGAGTGACGCCTCATCCCGCCCGCGTCAAGGCTTCTTACGGCGTTTTACGCAATCCGATCAGGGGAAATGCGCCATGCATCGCCGCTCCATCGTTTTGGAACGCAAAATCCGCCGAGGCTCAGGAAAACCTGGCCTCGGCGGATCTCGAGTCGAACGCTATTGCTTGCGCAGGGAAGGCGAAGATTCGTAGCCGCCCTCGTTGTAAGTCGGCAGCACCTGGGTGTCCTGGTTGCTGTTGTCGTGCTGATCGCCGTTGTCGTACTGATCGCCGTTGTCGTAGGTCGAGTACTGCTGCGTGTCCTGCGTTGCGTCGAGGTCGTTCTGGATCGCGACCTGAGCGGCGTGCGGCAGCGTGTGCATGATCTCGCGAACTCGGGCCTGGCGGCGATCGATCGCCTTGCGGTGCGGCATACCCGGCGTTGCGACCATCTGCGGCACGATGCCCTCGACGTCTTCCACGCCACCGGCATGGTGACCGGCATCGGCGAGAGCCTGCTCCTGCGCCATCTGCGCCTCGTCCTTTTCCTCGGACATACCGATCGGACCGATCATCCGACCGTTGAGGAACTGCTTGACGACGGGCTCGTCGGAGGTCAACAGCACTTCGCGGGGTCCGAACATCACCAGGTTGCGACGGAACAGCATGCCGATGTTGTCCGGCACCGTACGAGCGAGGTTGATGTTGTGCGACACGATCAGGAACGTCGCGTCGATCTGCGCGTTGATGTCGAGGAACAACTGGCTGATGTAGGTCGTACGCACCGGATCGAGACCCGAGTCGGGCTCGTCGACCAGGATGATCTCCGGATCGAGTACCAGAGCACGCGCCAGGCCGGCGCGCTTGCGCATACCGCCGGAGATCTCGCCGGGCAGCTTGCCCTCGGCGCCGGTCAGACCGACCAGGTCCAACTTCTCCATGACGACCTTGCGGATGTCGGATTCGGACTTCTTGGTGTGCTCGCGCAACGGGAACGCCACGTTGTCGAACAGGTCCATCGAGCCGAAGAGTGCACCGTCCTGGAAGAGGACGCCGAACAGTTTGCGGATCTCGTACAGCTCCTTGTTGGAGCACGTCGTGATGTTGGTGTCACCGATGAAGATCTCGCCCTCTTCGGGCTTGAGCAGACCGATCAGCGACTTCAGGAACACGGACTTACCCGTGCCCGACGGGCCGACCATCAGGCTGATCTCACCCGGAGGGATGTTCAGCGTGACGTTCTGCCAGATATTTTGCCGTCCGAAAGACTTACTGATGCCTTCGGTCCTGACTGCTACGCCCACGCCAACCTCCACATTCGAACAGACACAACCCATCGACACGAGCCTGACCCGAGCCATTGTGCGTTCGGACACTGTATCCCAAGGGGTGTGCCTCAGGTGACAGTGCTTGCAAACCCGCAACACAAACGAAAGCGGGCGACCCCCGAAGGGATCGCCCGCCTGGCGTAGGCGCTCGACGAGCGTTTCGCCGAACTACTTGACGGACACCTTGGCGCCGGCGCCTTCGAGCTTCGCCTTTGCAGCCTCGGCTGCGTCCTTGGCAACCTTCTCCAGGATGGCCTTCGGAGCGCTCTCGACGAGGTCCTTGGCTTCCTTGAGGCCCAGGCCGGAGACGATCTCGCGAACGACCTTGATGACCTGGATCTTCTTGTCGCCGGCACCCTCGAGGATGACGTCGAACTCGTCCTGCTCCTCGGCTGCCTCAGCGGCTGCCGGGGGTCCGCCTGCGGCTGCAACAGCAACCGGAGCAGCGGCGGTGACCTCGAAGGTCTCCTCGAATGCCTTGACGAACTCCGAGAGCTCGAGCAGGGTCAGTTCCTTGAAAGCGTCGAGCAACTCATCGGTGGTGAGCTTCGCCATGATGGCGGTCCTTCCTTTTGGTTCCAGTCGCTGATCCCGCGACCTGGATTGCACGCGCAGCGTGCGTGGTGGTTATGCGTGATGCGCGGGTGCGGATCAGCTTTCGGTAGCAACTTCGGCAGCGTCGGTCGCTTCGGCGGTTTCGGAAACCGCCGGAGCACCCTCTGCTGCTTGCCTCTTCTCCTGCAACGCAACGGCCAAGCGGGCCACCTGCGATGCGGGAGCGTTGAACAGAACTGCGGCCTTGACCAAGTTGCCCTTCATCGCGCCGGCAAGCTTCGCCAACAGGATCTCGCGAGACTCGAGGTCCGCGATCCGGTTGATCTCGTCCACGGACAGCGCACGGCCGTCCATGTAGCCGCCCTTGATGATCAGCGCCTTGTTGTCCTTTGCGAAGGCTTTGATCGCCTTCGCTGCGTCGACCGGTTCGCCGTTGACGAATGCAATGGCGGTCGGACCGACGAACAAGTCGTCGAGGCCTTCCACGCCCGCTTCAGCAGCGGCACGCTTGACCAGGGTGTTCTTGGCGACGGAGTAGGTAGCGTTCGCGCCGAGCGCACGCCGCAGATCAGTGATCTTTCCTACGGACAGACCACGGTATTCCGTGACAACCGCTGCGGTGGAACCTTTGAACTGCTCCGTGATCTCCGCTACCGCGGTGACCTTCTCAGGCTTTGCCATACTTCGCCTCCTCTCGTGACGGTCAGTACTTCTTGGACCCTGTTCGACCGAAAGCCGTTGGCGGTCAGGCAAAGTAGGAAGGGAGGAGAGAATGCAAAACGCCCCGGTGCAGGGCACACGGGGCGTATCAGGACGCAACGCAAAAGCGTCGCAATCCCTACCTCGATCTCCTGCGTGGGTCGCCGGACAATGCTTTCCGGACCTTCAACTGTGCTGTACAAGCCACAGTGACCAACGGTCTTGGGTAGAACGTGATTGGGTGGCTGCCGAAATGCTCGACGGCCGTCCGTTAGAGTACCCGACCCAGGCGTGAACGGCCAAAACGCCTACAGTCGGGCGGAGAACGACCGACGACGATTGTGAGGGTCACCGATGACGCAGGACATTCGACGCGGCACAGCGGAGGCCAACGGGCTGACGCTCGCATACGAGGACATGGGCGATATCGACGCACCGCCGGTGCTGCTCATCATGGGCTTCAGCGCACAGCTCACACTGTGGCCGACCGAATTCTGCGACCTTCTTGTCGATGCAGGCTACCGGGTGATCCGTTTCGACAATCGCGACATCGGCCTCTCGACCAAGATGGACGGAACCCGGGTATCCGGCTCGATGCTGCTTCGCATGGCGCTCTTCGAAATCGGCAGGCCAAGCGCGGTGCCGTACACCCTCACCGACATGGCCGCCGACACCCGAGGCCTGCTCGACCACCTCGGCATCGACTCGGCCCACGTCGTCGGCGCATCGATGGGCGGGATGATCGCACAGGTACTCGCCGCACAGAGTCCGGACCGCGTTCGCACCCTCGGCATCATCTTCTCCAGCACGAACCAACCGTTCCTACCGCCTCCCGCGCCCCTTGCGCTCAAGGCACTGCTGTCGAGCCCCGGCAAGAACCCGACGCGAGACGACGTCGTCAAGCTGATCATGCGAGGTCAACAAGCAATCGGCAGCCCGGCGTATCGGGTGTCCGCCGAGGTCGCCGCCCAACGTGCAGGTGAGAGTTACGACCGCAGCTACCACCCGGCAGGCGTCGTCCGGCAGTTCGGCGCGGTTACAGGTAGCGGCAGCCTGCTTCGCTTTACGAAGAAGATCGACAAGCCGACCGTCGTGATCCACGGTGCCAAGGACCCACTCATCCGTCCTGCAGCAGGCAAGGCCGTCGCTCGCGCGATCAAAGGTGCGACGCTGCACATCATCGACGGCATGGGCCACGACCTACCCGTAGAACTGCTGCCGCGGATCACCGGACTGCTGGTGGAAAACTTCGAACGTGCCTAGTCGACGGTGTCTGCGTCGATGATCTCGGCAACGTCGGCCGCCTCCGCGATGTCGCGCTCGCTCCTGACGGTCCGCGGCGCAGGTCTGCGCTTCATCCCCGGCATCCGCATCGCGAAATCGCGCAACGGCTCGACAGCGACCGACAGCAACTGCGCCGACTCGTCGACGGCCTTGATCGGACGGTCCAGTGATTCGATCACGGGTCCGATCCTCGCGATACGTTCCAAAGAGTCGGTGACGCGCTCGATGATGCCGCCGTCTTCGACGAGTTGCTGGATCAAACCCTGCTCCGCAAGTAGCTGATCAAGCACACCACCCTTGGCAAGAACTCGTTCCAGGGCACCATCGTCGGACAGCAGACGCTCCAATGGACCACCCGGTGCCGTGACGCGATCCACCGCGCCACCGGGTTCCATCAACCGATCCAGCGGGCCGCCGGGCGTCGACAGTCTCGCAACGATGCCGTCCTCGGCGAGCAAGCGATCGAGCACCCCACCCGGCGCCATCGCCTTGCCGAGCGGTTGGTCGGCGGCCGTCATCGTCGACACCTGATTCGCCATCCGAAGTGGACCATCGGGGTCGACCAATTTGGCAACACCGATGCTCGCCTCGCCGAACGCGATAGCAACACGGACGGGGAACGTAATCACGTCGAACAGACCCATGAACGCAAACCCTACTTCAGGCCCCGAAGCCGAATGCAGTCACACGAAACCAGAAACGGCCGGTGCGCACTGCGCACCGGCCGTCGATTCTGTGGAAGGACTTGCTACTCGGCATCCTCGAGGAGGTTGCGGGTACGGTTCGGATCCACCGGGATGCCCGGACCGGTGGTGGTCGAAACAGTAACCTTCTTCACGTAGCGACCCTTGGCCGACGACGGCTTCGCACGGAGGATCTCCTCCAGTGCCGCACCGTAGTTCGCAACCAGCTGAGCGTCGTCGAACGACGCCTTGCCGATGACGAAGTGCAGGTTGGCCTGCTTGTCGACGCGGAAGTTGATCTTGCCGCCCTTGATGTCGTTGACAGCCTTCGTGACGTCCATCGTGACCGTGCCGGTCTTCGGGTTCGGCATCAAACCACGCGGTCCGAGGACACGCGCGATACGGCCGACCTTGGCCATCTGATCCGGCGTCGCGATAGCGGCGTCGAAATCGAGCCAGCCACCCTGGATCCGCTCGATCAGATCCTCGGCGCCGACTGCGTCCGCACCAGCGGCCTCAGCCTCGACAGCCTTCTCGCCTGCGGCGAAGACGATCACACGAGCGGTCTTGCCCGTGCCGTGGGGAAGGTTGACCGTGCCGCGAACCATCTGATCCGCCTTGCGTGGATCCACGCCGAGTCGAACGGCAACCTCGACGGTTGCGTCCGTGTTCTTCGTCGCGGTGTCCTTCGCAAGCTTCGCTGCCTGCAGCGGGCTGTACAGAACGCTCTGATCCACCTTCGCGGCGGCTTCGAGATACGCCTTACTTCGTTTTGCCATGTTCTCTGTCCTTACGCTCTTGTATTCGGCAGTTGTGGTTTACGAGCCTGGCCGGCTCTCCCACACGTTCGTTGTAGTTCTTAACCCTCGACCGTGATACCCATCGAACGCGCTGTGCCCGCAATGATCTTCGCGGCCGCTTCGATGTCGTTCGAGTTCAGGTCTTCCTGCTTCGTCTTCGCGATCTCACGAACCTGATCCATGGTCACCTTGGCGACCTTGGTCTTGTGCGGTTCGCCGGAACCCTTCTGCACACCGGCAGCCTTGAGCAGCAGGCGGGCAGCAGGCGGAGTCTTCAACTTGAAGTCGAAGGTCCGATCCTCGTACACCGAGATCTCGACAGGCACGACGTTGCCACGCTGCGACTCGGTCGCCGCGTTGTACGCCTTGCAGAATTCCATGATGTTGACGCCGTGCTGGCCGAGCGCGGGACCCACTGGAGGAGCTGGGTTCGCCATACCGGCCTGGATCTGAAGCTTGATGATCCCGGCGAGCTTCTTCTTCTTCTTGGGGGGCATCTCTCGTGTTTCCTTGTTTGTGTATTGCTCGGGTTTCTTGCGCTAGCAGTGCAAGTCTTTTGAGTGGCCGACTATTCCGCGGGTCAGATCTTCGCGACCTGGGTGAAGCCGAGCTCGACGGGCGTCTCGCGGCCGAAGATCGACACGAGGACCTTGAGCTTCTGCTGCTCGGCGTTGACCTCGCTGATGCTGGCAGGCAAGGTCGCGAACGGACCGTCCATGACTGTGACGGACTCGCCGACCTCGAAATCGACCTCGATGACCGACTTCGTCGACGCGGCGGACGTGGATTCCGTCCCGCCGGCGGTGCCGGCAGCGGCCTTCTTCTGAGTTCCCTGCGGAAGCAGGAACTTCACGACGTCGTCGATCGACAGCGGTGACGGTCGTGACGTTGCTCCGACGAACCCGGTTACGCCGGGAGTGTTACGCACCGCGCCCCACGATTCGTCGTTGAGTTCCATACGAACCAGGATGTAACCGGGCAGCACCTTGCGGTTGACCTGCTTACGCTGGCCGTTCTTGATCTCGGTTACCTCTTCGGTCGGAACTTCGACCTGGAAGATGTAGTCGCCGACGTCGAGGTTCTGAACGCGGGTCTCGAGGTTTGCTTTCACCTTGTTCTCGTAACCGGCGTAGGAGTGAATGACGTACCAATCACCGTGGGCTCGCTTGAGCGCCGCCTTCATCTCCGCAACGGGATCGACAGGCTCTTCGGGTTCGGCTTCGACCTCTTCACCCGTCACCTCGTCGACAACGACCTCGTCAGCCGTCACATCGTCGTCGGGCGCATCCGCGACAGCGTCATCGGAGGCCACCTCGTCGAGGACGATCTGCTCATCGGCCGAGGCCTCGTCGGTAACCTGCGGGGTCGAGCCGTTCTCCGGGGTGCTCACTTGGCAATCGCTTCCTTAGTCGTCACGTAGGTCTGTGGGGCGCCGGCAGTTGTGGTGGTCGCTCCCGCAGGCTCCGCTCCTGTCTATCCGAACAGCCAGCTGACGCCCTTGATGAACGCCAGGTCCAATCCGCTGATGTAGGCAACCATGAAGACCACGAACACCAGAACAACACTTGTGTAGGTGACCATCTGCTTGCGGTTCGGCCAGATCACCTTGCGCAGTTCGGCAATCACTTCGCGCAAGAACCGGCGCAACCGCTTGAAGACGTTCTCCTGTTTGGTCCTGCTCGCGGTCGCGGACGATCTCGCACCAGCGGGCCGAGGCCTGCGGACCGTTGCCACCGCCGACGATGCCGAATCCGAAGATTCCGCTGTTCGTGTCCTGCGACTCGACCGCTTGCCGCTCGGCCGACTCACCGAGGCTTCGGCCTGCTCGGTCGCGTCATCTGCAGTCGGGTCGGCATTACCGGAGACCTTGTCCTCCGCGTCGCCGCCGTCGCGCGTGTCGCGCTCGTCGCTCACCGTCGATCCTCTCAGTCGCTGACATCCAGGGCAGGGGCGACAGGACTTGAACCTGCAACCTGCGGTTTTGGAGACCGCTGCTCTGCCAGTTGAGCTACGCCCCTTCGGACTGATCGATGTGCTCGCCCTCACCGCGCTGCGATGAACCCGAACTTTCGACCTGTCCGCTCTAGGTTCACATACGATGCGCGCCACCCTCGGTAGCCTGAACCAGCACTACAGGGCAGCGCGCAGCGCTGAGAAAACCCAGAAAACTTAGTGTACGTTACTGCCCGCGCCCGACCGAAATCGCGGCTAAGCCAGCTTGACTGTGGCCGTCGCCCGGCCGAAAATTCGCCTGCCCTCGAACTTGGCAGTGATAGCGACGACGGCGGTCTTCGACTCCGCGTCGACGGACTTCACCTTGCCCGTGTACTCGATCTCCGCCGCCTTCTGCGGATCCACGTACACCGGACTTGTGAAACGCACGTTGTACTCACGAACCGCACCGGGATCACCGAGCCACGACGTCACGAATCCCGCGCCGAGGCCCATCGTCAGCATTCCGTGTGCGACGACGTTGTCCAGGTCGACGAGCTTGGTGACCGTGTCGCTCCAGTGAATGGGATTGGCGTCACCGGAAACACCGGCGTAGTTGACGAGGTCGCCGCGGGTCAACCGAACAGTGCGCGGCGGGAGCTCGTCAGCGACCGACACCGTGTCGAAATCGCGTGCGTGCTTGCTGGCCGGCGCATCTGCAGGCGCTGCAGCAGCGGAAGCGGGCTCGCCCTTCGCCAACTTCGGCTTCGGGAGATGGGATGGAGCGTCGGAGCCGACGCCGTGCATCATGACGTCCTTGACCGCGTGCTCGAGGTTCTCGTCGATCGCCTCACCGGCGCGGCCGACAAGCGTCGTGTAGGTGGTCTGCACGAGTTCGTCGTTCTGATCGGTGACGATGTTCTTGGTCACGATGATCCCTGCACCCTGCGGCGCGCGACGGAACGAATCGAGGTACACCTCACAGGTCAGCTGATCGCCGACCTTGATGGGCTTGTGGAACTCGAGAACCTGGTCGGTCTGCATGATCTGGCTTGCGTCGTAGCCGGTCACGACCGTGTCGAAGAGTCGCTTCTGCGCCAGAATTCCGACCAGAGAGATGAACGTCAACGGCGCAAGAAGGCCGTCGTAACCGAACTCCTGAGCGGTGTTCTCGTCCCAGTGCACAGGGTGGTAATCCTGGACGGCGCGGGCGTACTCACGAACCTTCTCGCGCCCTACTTCGTAGTAGTCGTCGACGCGGTAGTGGTGCCCGACCATTGCTTCGGTCTGGGCGTAAACGTCTTCGACTGTGTCCGAAACAACATTGTTTGTCACGTGGGAAATCTACCTATCTACGTTGGACGCCGCGTCGCGCGGGTCCGGCGTGTCGGCATCCCCACGTGCAACCGTCTACCGGAACGAAGGGAGTTAGCGAGACTCGCGGTGCGCCCTGTGGGTGCCGCAGTTCGGGCAGAACTTCTTCAGTTCCAGACGATCCGGATCGTTACGCCGGTTCTTCTTGGTGATGTAGTTACGGTGCTTGCATTCCACGCACGCCAAGGTGATCTTGGGCCGAACGTCGGTCGAGGCCACGGGACGCCTTCTTTCGAGTAAGTCTCTGATCTGGTTCGATCAGGGCTGATCTGGTTCGATCAGGTTTCGTTCATGTTGTAGCGATGGCCGGACTTGAACCGGCGACACAACGATTATGAGTCGTTTGCTCTACCGACTGAGCTACACCGCCAGGTATCTGACACTGCACCTAACCGATGCAGCACCGCAATCCAGCGAGCCCCCTAACGGAATCGAACCGTTGACCTTTTCCTTACCATGGAAACGCTCTACCGACTGAGCTAAGGGGGCATGGCAACGCCCACACCAAGAATTATCCAGCAATTCACGGTGCGCTTGAAGCCTTCAAGAGGTTACACAGTGTGGCGGCCCCACGCCAAACCGTTAGGTCAGGGGTGGTGCGACGCACACAACTGCAGCCTGGATTCGCTCCAACGAAAATGCCCCGCGAACCTGCGCAGCGGCAGATCACGGGGCATTTTCTTCGGTGTGGCAGATGTAGGATTCGAACCTACGTAGGCATAAGCCGACGGATTTACAGTCCGCTCCCATTGGCCGCTCGGGCAATCTGCCATTCGCGTTCAGCGTTCTCGAACCCAGGTTCGAAGTATTGCTTCCTCGCGCAGAGCAGAATACAACGAACCCGCACCCGAACACCAAACCGGGTGGCCAGCGCCGTGCGCGCAACGATAACGTCGGTACCAAACAACTCATCGAGGAGCACTTAGTGGCCGATTCATCCTTCGACGTCGTCAGCAAAGTCGATCGTCAAGAGGTCGACAACGCATTGCACCAGGCAGCCAAAGAGCTGACGACGCGCTACGACTTCCGAGGCACCGGCGCAGGCATCGACTGGTCCGGCGAAGAGGCAATCGTCCTCACCGCCGAAGCCGAAGAGCGCGTCAAGGCCGCACTCGACGTCTTCAAGGAGAAGCTGATCCGCCGCGACATCTCGCTCAAAGCGTTCGACGCGGGCGAGCCGGTCCAGTCCGGCAAGATCTACAAGATCACCGGCACCCTCGTCCAGGGCATCACCACCGAGAACGCGAAGAAGATCACCAAGAAGATCCGCGACGAAGGCCCCAAGGGCGTGAAAGCCCAGATCCAAGGCGAAGAGCTCCGCGTCAGCAGCAAGAAGCGCGACGACCTGCAAGCCGTGCAAGCACTGCTACGCAACGAAGACTTCGGCATCGCCCTGCAGTTTGTGAACTATCGGTAGCAGTGTTGATGGCCCTCGCCTGCGCTCGGGCGGGGGTTGCCGGGCCTATAGCCGCAGCCTTCCCTCGTCGGCTCGCGCTTCGCGCATCGCTCCTCGGTCCAGGCTGCGCCGGCCCCGCAACCATTCACGTGGGGTCGGGGCGCCCCTCACGCTGCTGTACGGCGTCGGTGCCACCCCCACTCCACACAAACCCGGAGCCAATGCGACATCCGTGCCGCCCAGCGGGACCAGTGCCACATTCGCTCCACCAAACCCGCAACCACACGGCCCCAGGGCGCCCCTCACTCCACCCAGCAGCGTCAGCGCCACCCCCACTCCACACAAACCCGGAGCCAATGCGACATTCGCACCGCCACGCGGGACCAGTGCCACATTCGCTCCATCCGATCGCGCGGCCACACGCCGTTCGGTGCGCCGGCGTCGTCTGGACCGAGGAGCGATGCGCGAAGCGCGAGCCGACGAGGGAAGACGACGTCTAGGGGCGCGCCGAACCCGACCGAGCGCAGGCGAGGTCCAGTGTCACAGCGAGGTCCAGGGTCACAGCCACCCCTACTCCCCCCGCGCCATCGCTTCCAGCCTGGCTATGCGGTCTGCCATCGGGGGGTGGGTGGCGAACATCTTCCCTATCCGTTCGCCGCCGCGGAATGGGTTGGCGATCATCATGTGCGACTGTGCCGCCAGTCGCGGCTCCGGCGGCAGTGGTGCCGCGCTGACGCCCAGTTCCAGTTTCCGCAGCGCAGATGCGAGCGCGAGGGGATCACCTGTCAGCTCGGCGCCGGATTGGTCTGCCTGGTACTCACGTGACCTGGAGACCGCGAGTTTGACGACCGTTGCGGCGATCGGGCCCAGCAGCGAGACGAGTAACACACCGAGCATGTTCGGTCCGCCGCCGTTGCCGCGGCCGCCGAACATCGAGGCGAAGATTGCGAGGTTGGCGAGGCCGGAGATCACCGCCGCCATCGCCCCCGCTACGGACGAGATGAGAATGTCGCGGTTGTAGACATGGGACAGTTCGTGGCCGAGCACCGCGCGTAGTTCGCGTTCGTCGAGGATCTGCAGAATTCCGCTGGTGCAGCACACGGCCGCGTGCCGTGGACTGCGGCCGGTTGCGAAGGCGTTGGGCGCATTCGTTGGGCTGATGTAGAGCCGCGGCATCGGCTGGTGAGCCGTCGTCGCCAGTTCGCGCACGATCCGGTAGATCACCGGCGCCTCGACCTCGGTGATGGGTTGGGCATGCATCGCCCGCAGCGCAAGTTTGTCGCTGGCAAAGTACGCGTATCCGTTCATCGCGACAGCGAGAACGATCGCGATGATCAGAATTGTGCTGTTTCGGAACATCGCGCCCGCAAACACGATCAACGCGGACATGCCGACCAGCAGCCCGAACGTCTTCAAGCCGTTTGCGTAGCCGTGCACACGTGCCCCATTTCTTCGTCACCGTCATACAGCCAACGAAGCCGCCGGGTGACACAGTTCCCGGCGCGTAGGAGACGTTACTCGCGGCGGCTCAGCCGACGCGCTCGATCGTGTAATCCACGAGTCGCTTGAGCGCCTCGTTCCCGATTCCCTGCGGCAGTTGCGCAAGCTCGGCGCGTGCGAGGTCGGCATAGCCGGCCAGCTTCTCCTTGGCCAGTTGCATGCCCTGAGAGCCGCGGAGCAGGGTGAGTGCTTCGGCGACGTCGTCGTCGGAATCGACAGGTCCGGACAGCAGCTGCCGAAGCCGGTCGCCCGCGGGGCCCTCTTCGCGCAGCGCGAACAGCACCGGCAATGTGTGGACGCCTTCGCGCAGATCGGTGCCGGGCGTCTTGCCAGACTGCTCGGAGACGGATGCGATGTCGATGATGTCGTCGGAAATCTGGAATGCGGTTCCGACGGCATCGCCGAGTCGTTCGAGACGGGCGACGTGATCTGCCGTCGCACCGGAGAAGGTGCCACCGAATCTGCCGGACGCCGCGATCAGCGAACCGGTCTTCTCCCACACGACCCGCAGATAGTGCTCGACCGGATCCTGCATCTCTTTGACGCCGATGGTTTCGCGCATCTGGCCGGTGACCAGTTCCGCGAAGGTTTCGGCGATGATGCGGACCGCTTCGGGTCCGAGTGTGGACACCAGTCGCGAAGCGTGGGCGAACAGGTAGTCGCCCGCGAGGATCGCGACATTGTTGCCCCAGCGAGCGTTCGCGCTCGGCGCTCCCCGTCGCATCGTCGCTTCGTCCATGACGTCGTCGTGATACAGGGTTGCGAGGTGGACCAACTCGACGACCGTCGCGGCCGTAATGATCCCTGGGTCGTACGGCTTGGGTCCGAGTTGGGCGGTCAGGATCGTGAAGAGTGGCCGGAACCTCTTGCCGCCTGCCTTGGCGAGGTGCAGCGCTGCCTCGGTCAGGAAATCCTCACCGTCGGACAGTTCGCTGACGAGCAGCTTCTCGACCCTCTCGAGGCCATCGCGGACCTTCGCGGCCAGCGTGGGGTCGATCAGATCGACCCCTGCGACGACCGTGCTCTCTTCGCTCACTATCCCGGTGCTCGTTCCTTCTGTCGGTGACGCATCGAGGTTCACGGTATTGAACCTAGCGGTTGGCGCTGACGTCGGTCCGCTCGATGCCTGCTGAGCACCCCTCACGGCGGCTGAAAACGCGTCCACCCGCTCGGGCTGTCAAGATGGAACCATGACGTCGTATGTAGCCAAGTGGAGCCTGTAGTGGATTCGGAGCAGCAGGAGTTTCCGATCGGTACCGACGTTCTCGTCGTCGGCGCAGGACCTGCCGGTTCGGCCGCTGCTGCGTGGGCTGCGGTTGCAGGCCGTGACGTCGTTCTTGCTGATGCGGCCACCTTTCCGCGCGACAAGACGTGCGGTGACGGACTGACGCCGCGTGCGATTGCGGAGCTCGATCATCTCGGCCTCGGTGAGTGGGTTCGCGAGCGTGCGACCAACCGTGGGCTGCGTTTGGCGGGGTTC
Source organism: Antrihabitans stalagmiti (assembly GCF_016482825.1). Classification (GTDB taxonomy): domain Bacteria; phylum Actinomycetota; class Actinomycetes; order Mycobacteriales; family Mycobacteriaceae; genus Antrihabitans; species Antrihabitans stalagmiti. The sequence goes on from NZ_JAEMNV010000002.1 coordinate 912,238, forward strand.
GGCCGTGAGGTCGAACTCGAATGGCCTGGCGGATCACTGCCCACCATCGGAAGTGCCGTTCCCAGAACCGAACTCGACGACAAGCTCCGCCGAACGGCCGTGGAATCCGGTGCGAGAATGGTGGAGGGCGCCAAAGCGGTCGACGTCGAACGCGACGGCGATTCGGTGCGTGCAGTGACATTCACCACGGCATCGGGTACCCGGACCATTACGTGCCGTTCGCTGATCGTCGCCGACGGTGTTCGCTCGCCGCTAGGTAAGAAACTCGGCCGCACCTGGCACCGCGAGACCGCGTACGGCGTCGCGGCTCGCGCCTACGTCACCTCAGGGCGCAGTGACGATCAGTGGATCACGTCACACCTCGAGTTACGCGACGGCGACGGGGCCCTGCAACCCGGTTACGGCTGGGTTTTCCCGCTCGCGACCGGCGAGGTGAACATCGGGGTCGGATCGCTGGCGACCGTCAAGCGGCCCGCGAACGTCGCACTCAAACCGCTCCTCGAGTTGTATGTCGAGAAGCGTCGCGAGGAGTGGCAATTCGAGGGACCGATTCGCGCGGTGTCCTCTGCACTGCTGCCGATGGGTGGGTCCGTATCCGGCGTCGCAGGCAAGAACTGGGCGCTCATCGGTGATGCGGCGGGATGTGTCAATCCACTCAACGGCGAGGGCATCGACTACGGGCTCGAAGGTGGCAGGCTGATCGTCGACCTACTCGACGAACCCGACCTCACCGACATCTGGCCGGAGCTGCTGCGGCAGCGCTACGGCAAGGCCTTTTCGATCGCGCGGCGACTCGCCGGTCTGGCGACGGTTCCCGGCGCGGTCCGCGCTGGCGGACCCCCAGTCTTGCGTTCGAAAGCGCTGATGCGCATCGCAATTCGCGTGATGGGCAATCTGGTGACGGACGAGGACGTCGACGCGACCGCGCGCGCGTGGCGAGCTTCGGGTCGCGCATCACTTCGAATCGATCGCCGCCCACCGTTCAGCTGATGACGGCACAACCCGTCGCACACGACCTGCTGGTGCACTTGCGACGCGCACGCGATCTCGCCGACAGGCGCTACAGCGAGCAACTCGATCTCGACGAACTCGCCCGTGCCGCGGGCGTGTCGAAATACCACTTTCTGCGGTGCTTCGCGGCGACCTACGGCAAGACTCCGGCGCTGTATCTGGCCGAACGCAGAATCGAGCGGGCCCAGGACTTGCTGCGCGCGACGAACTTGACGGTCACCGAGGTGTGCGACCTCGTCGGGTACAGCAGTCTCGGATCGTTCAGCAGCAAGTTCCGTGCGCTCGTCGGGGTGTCGCCGTCTGCCTATCAAGCGAAGTTTGCAGGAGCAGGTGTCCCCCACATCCCGGGCTGTTTCGTGTTCATGCACGGCCTCAGCGACAGGGCAGGCGGTCCACCGACCGCGCGGACCAAGACAGCAATTCCGGAGAAGCCTGCGGAGGAGTCTTCGGAATAAGTTGTTCCCATGATTACCAACGTCTCTCTCGTCACCGTCTATGTCACCGACCAGGACGAGTCCAAGAAGTTCTATACAGACAAGCTCGGCTTCGTCGAAACCGCCGATGTATCGATGGGTGAAGGGTTCCGGTGGGTGACGGTCGCCCATCCGGACCATCCGGAACTCGAAGTGACACTGATGATTCCGGGGCCGCCGCTCGACGACGGGATGGCAGATACGATCCGCCGCGCGCTCGCGAACGGCTCGGCGGGTGGCCTCGGGCTCAGCACGAAGGACTGCCGTAAAACCTGTGAGGAACTCGCGGCCAAGGGCGTCGAGTTGGTCGCCGAGCCTGCGGAGCGGCCCTACGGCGTCGAGGCGATCATCCGCGACAACTCGGGCAACTGGCTTGTGCTCGTCGAGCGCAAGTACGTCCCTGGCGACCACACCTACACCGCGGCCGAATTCGCCTGACCGTACGGGCGAAGGCGCGGCAAAATCAGTTCCGAAAGTTTTTCGCGATCCCTGTCGATATCGCGTCGAGTCGATCGACGTGTTGGTGAGGCCAGGCGAAAGCCGGAGCCAAACCACCGATACGTTCACTCGAAGGAGATCGACATGACCGCCACCATCGCAACCGCCATCCCCGCTTCCGCCGCCGCACACACGGTGTCGCCGAAGGCTCGCCTCGCAGGCCGCATCGTCAGCGGCGTCGTGGTCGCGCTTCTGCTGCTGGACTCGCTGTCCAAGCTCGCCCAGGTCCAGGAAGTCGTGGACGCCAGTGTCGCGCTCGGCATCCCGACCGGTCAGGTTCCGGTGATCGGTGCCATCCTGCTCGCCTGCATCGCGCTCTACGTCGTGCCGCGCACCTCGATCCTCGGTGCGGTCTTTCTGACGAGCTACTTCGGTGGCGCGGTGATGCTGAACAACATGATGAACGAGAAGCCGCTGTTCAGCACCGTGCTCTCCGCCGCCTACGTGGGAGTGTTCGTCTGGCTGGGACTGTGGCTGCGTGACGGCCGGGTGCGCGCCATCGTTGCCTCGATCATCGGACGCTGAGTACCCCCTACACCCCAGAAGGCCCGATCTGCCTTCCGCAGATCGGGCTTTCGCCGACACTTCACCTCGAGGAGAAATGCGATGCGATACCTCACCTGGATACGTAGTGCACGCGAGCAAGGCGAACCGCCGCAGGCGCTGCAGGACGCGATGAACGCAGCTATCGAGGAGCAGATGAAGGCTGGTGTCATCCTCGAGGCCGGCGGGTTGGGCACCATTCGCGACGGAGGCGCGAAGCTGACGCTGACGAACGGCAAAATCACGGACGGACCGTATGCGGAGACCAAAGAACTCGTCGGCGGTTATGCGATCCAGAACCTGAGTTCGCACGAGGAGGCTCTCGACAACGCCCGCTGGCTACTCGACCTGCACAAGGAGTACTGGCCCGAGTGGGAGGGCGACGTCGAGGTCAGGCAGATGTACGTCGACGGCGAAAGCTCTTAGCCCTACGTCGTCGGCAGCGTCGCGGCATGCAGCGCGACGATGCCGCCGGAGAGATTGCGCCACCGCACCTCGCCCCAGCCCGCATCCTGGATGTGCTCTGCCAGCTTCGCCTGATCCGGCCAGGCTCGGATCGATTCGGCGAGGTAGACGTAGGCATCGGGGTTGCTGCTGACACGCCGGGCAACCTGCGGCAGAGCTTTCATCAGATATTCGAGGTAGGCGATCCGAAACGGCGCGAACACCGGTGTGGAGAACTCGCAGATCACCAAACGCCCACCCGGCTTGGTCACCCGAGCGAGCTCGCGTAGTCCGGCGTCGAAATCGGACACGTTGCGTAGCCCGAAAGAGATTGTGGCGACGTCGAATACGGAGTCGGCGAACGGCAGGTGCATGGCGTCACCCGCGACCATCGGAACGTTGCGCGACAGTCCGGCTTTCAACATTCCTTTCGAGAAATCCGTTGCGACGCACCAGGCTCCGGACTTCCCGATCTCGACCGTCGACACGCCTGTACCTGCGGCCAGATCGAGGACCCGCTCACCGGTCTTCGGCGCGATCGCCTTGCGCGTCGCACGTCGCCACAACTTGTCCTGCCCGAGCGAGATCACCGTATTGGTGAGGTCGTAGCGCTTCGCGACGCCGTCGAACATTGCCGCTACGTCGGTCGGATCCTTCTCGAGCGATGCCCGGGAGCCCTGAGTCTTTGCCACGCCTCAAAGCTACCTTTCGCCGAAAGCTTGGCGACTACGCGGTGTGGGACCACTGCGCCGCGGTTCCGCCGATCACGTCGCGGTAGTGCTCGATCAGTTCGCCGCAGACCGCGGGCCACGTCCGGTGCAGGACCGAACGTCGTGCAGCGTCACCGAATTTGGAGCGGCCATCGGGATCTGCGAGTGCCGACACAGCGCTCGGTAGCAGTTCGGTGAACCGATCGACGGGGAGCAAGTAGCCGTTTCGGCAGTGCGACACGAGATCTCGCGGACCACCCGCGTCGGGTCCGATGACAGGAACGCCGCTGGACAGCGCTTCCTGAACGGCCTGGCAGAACGTTTCGTGCTCGCCCGGATGGACGAAGACGTCGAGACTCGCATAGGCCTGTGCCAGCTCGGCACCACCGAGCTGTCCCATGAACACCGCTCCCGGCAAGAGCCGTTCCAACGACGGACGGTCGGGTCCGTCGCCGACGACGACAAGCTGGATGCGCGGATCACGGGCAAGGGGTGCCAGTCGTTCGACGTGTTTCTCCGGCGCGAGTCTGCCGACGAACCCGACGACCAACTTGTCCCGATCTGCGCCGAGCCACTGCGCCCGCAGACTCTCGCGGCGTGCGGTCGGGCTGAAGCGATCGATGTCGACCCCCCGACCCCAGCGGTGCACACGCGGGATGCGGTGCTGTTCGAGGGCATCGACCGCGGCCGTCGAGGGAGCGAGTGTGCGGGCAGCACGCCGGTGGATGCGTGCGGTCCACCCCCATGCTGCGCGGCTGGTCAGTCCTAGTCCGTAGCTTTCGGCGAAGCCCGCGACGTCGGTCTGATAGATAGCGACCGCGGGGACGTCGAGGCGCAGAGCAGCGCCGAGCCCACCCGCACCGAGCAGGAACGGCGACGCGAGGTGAACTACGTCCGGGTCGAAAGCCCGCAAGGCCGCCGTCATACCCGGTTGCGGCAGTCCGACCGGAAGCGAACTGACCTTCGGGACCATAACCGCGGGCACTCGGTAGATGGGGAATCCATCGTGGTCAGTCGGCGCGGGAGGCAGCGACCGGACGGTGTCCGGCGCGACGACGAACCCCTGGTGACCTTGCCTTTTGAGGTGCTCGAGCACTCGGAGCACCGAGTTGGTTACACCGTTCATATTCGGCAGGAACGATTCTGCGACTATGGCTATCCGCATGGTTCGATCCTGTCGCAGCGATTGCGCAGGGTAGCCACCGTGACGTTGCCGCGAGACGAAGTTCAGGAGAACGCTTCGAATCGGCGGGCGCGGCGACGCAGGTAGTACAGCGTCGGCAGCGCAATCACCCACACGACGACAATGACCGACGCTGCCGGAATGATCGCCACACTCGCGTTGCGACCGGCGACGCGAACCAGGTCGGGGTCGGCCTTCGAGTATTCGACGTCGATCCGCTGGCCGACGGTCAGGTTGGTGGGATAGAGGACACCAAGACGTGGGTTGTGCGTCACACCGTCCGGTGTCACGAAGGCTACCGCGGAGCGCAGCCTGCCTGCGGACAACACTTCGGCGGTCGCAACTCCCCGATCGGACTCGATCGTGTGATCGTCGCGCCACGCTGCGAGAACGAGCACGACAGCAAGCACGGAAAGGGCGATCGCGACAACGTACACACCGAGCCGGACCCGTCGCAGGAGGTTGAGGCTCGAGGTGGTCACCGACGCAGATTACCGTTGGCAACGCCACTGCAGCGCACCGCTGGGGGTAGCGTCGTCGTCCATGTCACGCACGTTCGAGGCGAAGATCAACTACGCCGCGCCGCCTGCCGTCGTTCACGGTGTCCTCACCAACACAGAATTCTGGCACTGGGTTTTCAAGGATTCCGAGCACGGCTCCGTCGAAACACGCTCCGATGCTCCCGGGACGATCAGCGCGACGATGACGAACAAAGTGGGCGGCGACGCGTTGCCCGGCCTGGTCAGGAAGGTCGTCAAAGGCGATTTGGTGTTGGTCAACACCGACACCTGGACCACGTTCGACGGCCAGCGCGCGAACGGCACGTTCTCGGGCCGCTCGAGCAAGGGCATGGGCGGAATCGACGGAACGTTCGTCCTGCACGCCGACGGCGACGGCACCGTCATCCACGCCAAAGGTGCTGCCGAGGTCAAGGTTCGTATCGTCGGAGGCGCGATCGAGCGACTCGTCGAGCAGATGATGGGCAACATGTTCGACGGTCAGCGCAAGTACGTCGAGAAGTGGCTGGCAGAGCAGACCTAGCTCGCCGACCTACAGCCGAGCCCTGACCGCCGCGTGCAGTTCGCGCAGACCCGACCGTTCGGTGGTCACTTCGAGCACCCGTACCCCGTGGTTGGCGACGCCGAGCGCTTCGGTCAATTGGTCGGGGTCGACCAGCCGATGCGGGACCCGGTACGCGCTGCACAGTGCGGCGAGGTCCATTCCGTGCGGCGTGCCGAAGACCCGCTCGAACACTCCCGCGTACTGCGGATCACCCTGCTCGAGCAGTTCGAAGATGCCGCCGCCGTCGTCGTTGGCAACGACGATCGTGAGGTCGTCCGGGCGTGGTTCGCCGATGCCCATCAGCAGCCCCGCTGCGTCGTGCAGGAAGGTCAGGTCGCCGATCAGTGCGACGGTCCGCCCCGGGTGTTTGAGGGCCGCGCCGACCGCGGTCGACACCGTGCCGTCGATGCCTGCGACGCCGCGATTCGACAGCACCCGTACGCCGGGCTTCGGGTAGCTGACGAGCGCTGCATCTCGAACCGGATTCGACGCACCGAGGAGAAGTTGGTCGCCCGGTTCCATCGCATCGGTGACGACGGCGGCCACGTGCAGGCCCGTCGGTTTCGGGTGCAGCGAAAGTTGTTCTCGGACTGCAACATCGGCGTGCGACGCCAGCTTCTGACAGCGCGCCAGCCAGGCGGCACGTGGCGATCCGGTGACAACCGCGCGCGTTCCGGTACCGACGACGTTGCCGGAGACGTCCGGCCAGCGTGGACCGGTGGTCAGCGCGAAGACCGCGACAGCCGGGTTGGCGAGCAGCTTCGCCACCGGTCGATGCAGCGTCGGGCGGCCGGTGATGATGGCTTGGCGTGGCTCCAGGAGCGGCAACGCAAGCGGATGCAGCGGCGGACCGTGCAGAGGTGCCGTCGGTTCGGCGACGGTCGGCACGCCCGCAAGTTCGGGCCGATGCCCCGACCCGTGGCCGGAGATGACGACGGTGTCGATCGAGAGGTCGATGTCGATCGGTACGTCGAGGGTCGCGTTCTGTGTGGTCGTCCACGCCGCACCGTTCGGCCGACCTGCGGGCGTCAACTCGTCCGGGTGGCGACCGGGGACCAGCGGTTCGCGCAGCGGGATGTCGAAGTGCACGGGTCCGGCGTTGCCCGACCGAGTTCCGCGCGCTGCTGCGAGCACCCGGCAGACCGCCGACCGCCACTGACTGTTCTGGGCCAGACCGTCCTCGGCGAGCCCGAGGCTGACCGTGGCGCGAACCTGACTGCCGAACAGTCCGAGTTGCTCGATGGTCTGGTTGGCACCCGTGCCGAGCATTTCGTAGGGCCGGTTGGCGCTGAGGACCACCAGCGGCACACGTGCGTAGTTCGCTTCGAGGACGGCAGGACCGAGGTTGGCGACCGCGGTTCCTGAGGTCATCACGATCGGCACGGGTCGACCGCTCGAGATTGCGAGTCCGACTGCGAGGAAACCTGCGGTCCGTTCGTCGATGCGCATGTGCAACCGGACCCGCCCGGCAGCGTCGGCTGCCTGCAGCGCAAAAGCCAGCGGAGCATTGCGCGAACCCGGGCACAGAACGACGTCCTCGACGCCGCCGCGGACGAGTTCGTCGACGACAACGGTGGCCTGAGCGGTGGACGGGTTCACCTGTCCAGATTGTCAGACGGTGCGCGGTCCAGCTCTGTCGGCTCGATCACGGCGACTCGCCGAGCTGCACTGCTTAGGCTAACCTAAGCCCATGTCAAAGTACGTCAAGCCGCAGGAACGGCACATTCTCACGGCCAAGGTCCTCGCATCGAAGCAGATCAGTCCGAACTTCGTTCGCGTCACGGTCGGCGGCGAAGGCCTCGCACAGTTCGCGCCGATGGGCTTCGACCAGTGGTTCCGCTTCTTCTTCGCCCGCGAGGGCCAGGACGAACTCCGACTCCCCACCAAGGCGAGCAACCTCTGGTACGCGCAGTTCTTGCTGATGAGCAAGGACAGTCGGCCCGGTGTGCGTAACTACACGGTCCGCAGCTTCCGGGCTGCAGGTGAAGGTCAGTTCGGCGACACGGCCGAGATCGACATCGACTTCGTCACTCACGGCGACGCGGCACACGGCGATCTAGGTATCGCGTCCGCGTGGGCGAGCAGCGTCGAGGCAGGCAACGAGGTCGCGCTGCTGGACGAGGGTCTGATCTACAACCCGGTGGACAACGTGGATTGGCACCTGCTTGCGGGCGACGAGAGCGCGCTGCCTGCGATCGTGGGAATCCTGAACTCAGCGCCGAAGGATGCGCGGATCGAAGCGTTCATCGAGATTGCACATGCCGACGATGCCCAAGAGATTGCCGGACCCGATGGCGCGAACGTCCACTGGATCGTCCGCAAAGACGCGCACGGTCGTCCGGGAGCGGAGGTCGTCGAGGCGGTGAAGAAGGCGACGCTGCCAGACGGACCGTGCTACGCATTCTTGGCAGGGGAAAGGGAATTGGCGACAGGCCTTCGCAGGCACCTCGTCAACGAGCGCCACGTCCCGAAGGCCAACGTGACTTTCACCGGTTACTGGCGCCTCGGCAAGGCAGCGCCGGGCTAGGCGGCTTCGCCGGTCGTGAGTCCTTTCGGAGGGTCCCACCTCCGAAAGGACTCACGAGCCGCGGAGCGGCCTATTCCGCGTGACGCTGGACCAACGCACCCAATCGGGGCAGCGCTTCGATGACGTTCTTCTTGGCCGACGGCCGCATGGACTTGTAGACCTTCTTCGCGGCCTGCCGGCTCGACGCCTCGATCCGCTCGTCGGTGACGCTGAGCAGCGCATCGGCCACCTCGTCGCCGCGCGCTGCCAGGAAATCGCCGAATTCGCCGCCGCCTGCTGCACCGAAGTCCTGCCAGAACGGCTCCAGGCGACCGAAGAATTCGGGCAGCAGCTTCTCGAGCGCCTCGGTGACGATCGACGGGCTGACCTTCTTGACGGCCGCGTAGCCGCCTCGAACGGCGAGACCCGACGCACCCTTCTTCTCCGAGACCTCCAAGTCGATCAGTGCGCGCACCTCTGCGATCACGGTGTCGCGACGCGACGAGTCGAGCAACGTTTCTTTCAGTGCTGCAACCACTTTCAAGCCCTCCGTAACAATCTTCGACTACCGGCGCCCGACACTATACGGCTACGTCGCGGTGTCGCTGGTCAGCACTGCGTAGCACCTGCGCAACCGCTCGATCCACCACCGAGTGCGATCGTCACGAGCCGCGAGGCGACGCAACCGCAGCAAATCGGGAGCGATCGGACCGACAGCCAACGTGCCGTCGACAAAATGCGGGGTCGGCGCGACGTCGGTCTCGAAGAAGCCACCTGTCCCTAGCCCACACGCAAGCTCGAGGTTCGGCAAACTGGCTGCGGCCGCAAGTCCCGCACTCATCCCGACCGCCGAGTCGAGGGCGCTCGACACAACGAGCGGAACGCCGAACGGTTCGAGGTCTGTTGCCAGCGACAGCAATGCCTGCACGCCGCCGAGCGGCGCGACCTTCACGACGGCGACATCGAGACCGCCCATACGCGCGACGCGCAACGGATCGTCGGCGCGGCGAATGCTCTCGTCGGCGGCGATACGTATCTCAGGCAGTCGCCGCCTGACCTCGACGAGTTCTTCGACGCTCGCGCACGGTTGTTCGGCGTATTCGAGCGGCGCGTCCGCACTCAGCACGCACAGCGCTCGGACAGCCTCCTCGACCGTCCAGCCACCGTTGGCATCGATCCGCACGTTGGGGATGTGTTCACGAACCGCCGCGACGCGACGGACATCGTCAACGAGGGACTGCCCCTTTTCGGCGACTTTGACCTTTGCGGTCTGCGCACCAGGAAAGCGGGCGAGCACGGCAGGCACCTGGCTCGGCGCGACGGCGGGAACGGTTGCGTTGACGGCGACCCGCGTGCGGACCGGCTCGGGAAAACCGGTCCACGCGGCCTCGATCGCGGAGTGCAGCCAGGCGGCGGACTCGTCGTCGGCGTATTCGGGAAACGGCGCGAACTCACCCCAGCCAGCAGGTCCGCGCAGCAGAACGACCTCGCGGTGGGTGATCCCACGGAAACGGACCCGCATCGGGAGGGTGACGACGTGCACCTCGTCGAGCAGGTCCTCCAGTGCGGGCAGTTGGGGCATGCTGCCCATTCTTGCCTCAACCCGTCGGACGACGGATCCGCAGGGCCGGTCCGCAACGGTCAGAAGAACAACTCCAGCCAGGTCGACGTCTTCTCGATACGCATTCCACTCCCTCGCTCACCGGAGTGCGACCCCGTCGGACCTGCGACCACTGTCGGTATCGCCGTCCGGTCCAGATCCCATGCTGAAATCGCCGCGCACAAGCGCTGCGCCAAGTCGTCGCCGGATGGGCCGTGCCCGATGGCGCCGAGCTCGAACTGCGGACCACCTGGACCCGACCCCCGCGGTCGGACCGTCAGGTAGGCCACCGACGTGGCGTCGGCCAGAGCAGGATCGCGGTGCGCAATAACGGGCCGGCACAGACCCTGCTGGATCGCTTCCGGCGCAGCGCTCAGCCGACAACATCCCGGATCCGTCGCACTCATACGAAGCCAAATCCCGTCGAAGCTGTCGCCTCCACCGATCGTGGCTTTGGACCACCGCTCGACGCCTTCCTGATCCAGCACCCCGACAAGCGACTCCGATGTAATCGCCTGGTCCGCATCGACCACGAGCTGAACGAAACCGTCGGAGGAGATGATTTCGGTGCGCTCGCCGTCCTCCTGCCCGATCATCGGCACGAACCCGCACGACACGGCCGAATACGAGCGCAGCTGTCCGTCGAGGTAGTCGAACCCCACACTCCACGATTGTCCGCGCCAGCGCAGCGGGACGACGAGCTTGCCGCCGTCTGCCAGCTGGGAGTACCACGAGCGCGGAATATCCCACGCGCCGACGGTTGCGATGATTCTGTCGTACGGAGCGCCATCGGGTTGTCCGATCGCGCCGTCCGCAGCGACCGTGCGAACATGCGCGAATCCGTTGTTGTCCAACACAACTCGCGCGCCGCTGACGACCTTTTCGTCGATGTCGATGCTCGTCACAGCGCCGTGGTCGCCGACGACGGTGGCCAGTAGCGCCGCGTTGTAACCGGTTCCCGTACCGACCTCGAGGACCTTCATCCCTGGACGGATGTCGAGCTGGTCGAGCATCAGCGCCATCAGGCTCGGCATCGACGCAGAACTCGAGACGGCACCGTCGCGATCGCGCTTGGTGATCACGACGTCGTCGGCATAGGCCTCGGCAATCGACACCGCCGGCACGAACACGTGTCGTTCGACCTTCCGCATCGCCTGCTCCACAGCATCCGTGCCGGCGTACCCGACGCTTCGAATCCGGTCGACCAGCAGCTGCCGCGCCTGTGCGGACGACATCGGCACATTTTCTTCTGCCACGCCCTGCTCTGCCACGCTGTGCTCCCCCGCCCTCGATTGCTTCACTTCGACGTTCCCCCGATCCCCGGACCGCAACCATTTTGGCCCCAACCCGACACACGACGGATCCGCAGGGGCTTCACAGGCAGTTCGCAGGGTCAGCCACGAGACTCGCGGCGTGCATCAGGGGATTTCGTTGCTCGGCGGCTGGTTCCCGTCGATGGTGAAGCTGCTGACCGTCGTGCTCGCCGTCGCGGCTGTGGGTTGGCGGACTCGACGATGGCGGTATGTGTGGGTGCCGATCGCCATCGCGATCGGCGTCGCGGGGGCACTTGCCGCGCGGACGTATGTCGATTCCGAAGGCCTTGCCTCCGACCCAGCTCCACCGCAGTTGTGGTTGTGGACAGGGTGCTTCGTCGCGGCAGTAGCGGTCGCGATTCTCGGTTGGCGCGGTACGCGGTGGTGGCGTCGAGCGTTGTCGATTCTGTTGGTGCCCTTGAGTTTTGCCGCTGCCCTGGTCGTTCTCAACGAATGGGTCGGCTATTACCCGACCGTGTCGGCTGCATGGGGCGCGCTCACGGCCGGTCCGCTGCCCGACGAAATCGACGTCGCCGAGCTCGCGGGTCTGCGTGGCACGTCGCCGGACACCGGCAAGGTGGTGCAGGTCGACATACCGGACGACGCAAGCGGTTTCGCCCACCGATCCGAGTACGTCTACCTGCCGCCCGCCTGGTTCGCCGGCGCAACACCACCTGCTTTGCCTGCGTTGATGATGATTGCGGGTGAATTCAACACTCCGGCTGACTGGTTGCGCAGTGGTGGTGCGATCGAGACTGTCGACGACTACGCAGCCAGCCACGACGGCCAGGCGCCGATTCTGGTGTTCGTCGACTCCGGCGGCAGTTTCAACAACGACACAGAATGCGTGGACGGGCCTCGCGGGAACGCCGCCGACCACCTCACCGACGACGTGCGGCCGTACCTCGTCTCGACTTTCGGTGCCTCCGCGAAACCCGAGAACTGGGGTGTCGTCGGATGGTCGATGGGCGGCACCTGCGCGGTCGATCTGACGGTCATGCACCCGGACCTGTTCACCACGTTCGAAGACATCGCAGGCGATGCAGGACCGACCGCGGGGACGAAGGAACAGACGATCGATCGACTCTTCGACGGCGACGCCTCGCAATGGGACGCCTACGATCCGGCCACCGTCATGGCGAAACATGGCCCCTACGTTGGGGTTTCGGGATGGTTCGAAGACACCGGTGCGCCTCCGAACGGAGGCAAGCGGCCACAGAGCGGCAATTACCATCCGCCACCGAGGGCGACGTCGACCCCGAGTGGCTATGGCGGGCACGACGACACACACGACACCGGCGAACTCGGCGCCGCCGACACCCTGTGCAAAGAAGCCTCTGCGCAACAGATTTCGTGCGAGGTCCATACGATCTGGAGCGGTCACACGTGGCAGTTCGCGACGCAGGCCTTCACCGACGCGCTGCCGTGGCTGGCGGACCACATCCGAACCGACAGCTAGACCGCCGACGCATTGGGGTCGATGCCCCCGGGATGGTGCGGAAGCAGGGTGTACGCGATCTCGGGCGGCATGTCTTCGGGTGGCACGGCGTCGGGATCGAGAGGATCTGCGAGGTCGACGAAGGGCTCCAGCGACCGACCGCCGAGCAAGGGATTGCGCTGCACTTCCACAACGATGGCGACGAGAAGCAGAACCCCGACAAAGCCGACCACGATGCCCATATCCGCCTCCGGACCCTGCAAACTGCGCCTCGCGCCGAGTCTAGGCCGAACCCCAGGCGAGCGCTTTACTGCTGGCCGGGAAGAAGTTGGACCATCAATGCGTCGGAGTCCGCGAGCAGCGTTCCCGCTTCGTCGGTGAGGCGGGCACTGACGAATGCCTTGCGGCCTTCGACGCGATCGACTCGACCTTCGATGACGAGCGGCACGTTGAGCGGCGTGACCTTGCGGTAGTTGATGTGCAGGTACGCGGTGCGGCTGATCGGTCGGCCGGCGGCGTGGACCGTCATGCCGAAAATATCGTCGAAAAGCAAGGGCAGGACGCCGCCGTGCGCGGCTGCGTTGCCACCGAGGTGATAGCGCCGGAACACACCACGGCTACGGACACCTTCGGCGTCGAACTTCTCGATCATCCACGGCAGCATCAGCAGACTGCCCCGGCCGGGAAGCCCGATGACGCGCCCGCCTGTGGCTTCACCCTCTTTCGCTTCGTAGGGCGCCAACAGCGCTGCGAGTGCTTCGGCTTGCGCCCGGGCTTCTGCGAGCACGTCGTCCGGCGCATCGATCGACACGGCGAGGTCCTGGAGTGTGCGCATGGCCTCGATGAACGGCCCGAAATTGGGTCCGGGCGTTGCGGCGGTGAACTTCGGAAATCCGCCGTGGTGTTCGTACTCTTCGTCCACGGAGGTTTGACCGTTCGTTGCCTGTTCACTCATACGGTCACGTTAGCCGATGCAGTTATACGGTGTCAGATTTGCCCGCCAGGTTTACAGCGAACTGCGACGCACTCGACATTGCATTGCACACGTGATGGCCATGACAACGAGACGTATTACCTAGGCTGGGGCAGGTGACCTTCAATCCGCAGCTGTGGCGACCCGTTCCGGGATTCGAAAATCTCACCGACATCACCTATCACCGGCACGTCGAGCAGGGCACGGTCAGAATTGCGTTCGATCGGCCCGACATTCGGAACGCCTTCCGACCGCACACCGTCGACGAGCTCTACCAGGCACTCGACCACGCGCGAATGGCGTCCGACGTCGGCGTCGTACTGCTCACCGGCAACGGCCCGAGTAGCAAGGACGGCGTCTGGTCGTTCTGCTCCGGCGGCGACCAACGGATCCGCGGACGCAGCGGCTACCAGTACGCGAGCGGGGACACCGCCGACACCGTCGACAAGGCGCGCGCAGGCAGGTTGCACATTCTCGAAGTGCAGCGGCTGATCCGGTTCATGCCGAAAGTGGTCATCGCCCTCGTCAACGGTTGGGCCGCCGGCGGCGGCCATTCGCTCCACGTCGTCTGCGACCTCACACTCGCCAGCCGCGAGCACGCGCGATTCAAGCAGACCGACGCCGACGTCGGCAGCTTCGACGGTGGCTACGGCAGCGCCTATCTCGCGAAGTTGGTCGGACAGAAATTCGCCCGCGAGATCTTCTTCCTCGGCCACACCTACACAGCCGACGAGATGCACAACATGGGCGCTGTGAACAAAGTTGTCGACCATGCCGACCTGGAAGACGTCGCACTCGAATGGGGCGCCGACATCAACGGCAAGTCGCCGCAGGCCCAACGCATGCTCAAGTACGCGTTCAATCTCGCCGACGACGGTCTGGTCGGCCAGCAACTGTTCGCGGGTGAAGCGACGCGGATGGCGTACATGACCGACGAGGCCGTCGAGGGTCGGGATTCGTTCCTGGAGAAGCGCAAACCCGACTGGTCCCCCTACCCCTGGTACTTCTGAGGTAAGACTGAGGGTGTGGACCCGCAGAAACCGAACGAGCAACACGTCCGACCCGACGGCGTCACCGACGAGACAGTCGCAGCGGTCGGCAAAGTGTCCGAAGCGCTGGAGACCATCGAACGTGCACGCGGACATCTCTACGATTTCCATCAGCTGACCGGCCACGCCGACCTACTGCTCGGCGAGGCGGCCGATGCGCTCGAAGAGGCCGGTCATGCGGCTACAGCGCAGCAGCTGCGCGACGAACTCGTCGGCCGAAACGTCGTCGAAGGTCGCTGGACCTTTCAGTTGGTCGAGGAGTTCGACGACGGCTACTGGTCGGCGTTTCGCGAGGCGGACAAGCGGATTCGTGACGAACTGCAGGGCGGTAAGCGGCATCTCTTCGAAGCCGAGATGAAGGAATCGCGACGCACACACGGGCGTCGACACCACGAGGCACGGCCGATCCAGGGAGCTTGAAGCGATGCAGGTACTCAGCAGCAGAATCATCTTGCGTCCTGCCGATCACGCACGCACGCTGACCTTCTACCGCGATGTGATCGGCCTTGCCATCGCCCGCGAGTACCCGGGCGGCACCGTGTTCTTCGCCGGTCAAGGCTTGATCGAGGTCACGTCCTACAGCGGAACCGGAGCGTCGAACTCCTTCGACGGCGCGATTTGGCTTCAGGTCAAGGACCTTGCCAAGGCGCAGAGCGAGCTGGCAGCGAAGGGAGTCCCCATCGATCGCGAAGCCAAGAAGGAGCCGTGGGGCCTGCGCGAAATGTGGATCACCGACCCCGATGGAGTAAGCATCGTCGTCGTCCAGATACCCGACGATCATCCTTTGCGACGCGACACACGATCGACTACAACGTGACGTAAACCTCCTGCATATCCGGGCATATCGGTCACTTGGTGGACGGCAGATGAACACCCGCGACCCTGGCTGGCTTTCCGCGGATCGAGTACGCACACTAATCGCGTGAGCGCTGAACTCCTCGTCCTCTTAATCGTCGTCGTAACGGCTCTGGCCTTCGACTTCACCAACGGTTTTCACGACACCGCGAATGCGATGGCGACATCGATCGCTACCGGTGCACTCAAACCGAAGGTGGCAGTCGGTCTTTCCGCTGTTCTCAACCTTGTCGGCGCCTTCCTCTCGGTGGAAGTCGCCGCAACCGTTGCCAAAGGAATAGTCGACCTCAAAACCGTGCAGGGCCAAGACCTTCTTGTGATCGTCTTCGCCGGACTCGTCGGCGGCATTCTCTGGAACCTCGCAACGTGGCTCTTCGGCATTCCGTCGAGTTCGTCGCACGCGCTGTTCGGCGGACTCATCGGAGCGACGATTGCGGCACTGGGAACCAGCGGCGTCATCTGGGCGAAGGGCTCCGACGGCGTCGTCAACAAGATCCTCGTTCCCGCACTGCTCGCTCCCGTGGTCGCCGGCCTCGTCGCCGCGATCGGAACGTTCGCGGTCTACAAGATCACCGATCGCGTCAACGAGAAGAACAAAGAAGAAGGCTTCCGCTGGGGCCAGATCGGGTCGGCGTCACTCGTCTCGCTGGCGCACGGCACCAACGACGCGCAGAAGACGATGGGCATCATCTTCCTGGCCCTCGTTGCGCACGGCACCATCAACGGTGATTCGGAGATGCCCTTCTGGGTCAAACTGTCCTGTGCATTGGCAATTGCGCTCGGTACCTACCTCGGCGGCTGGCGAATCATTCGCACGCTCGGCAAGGGGCTCGTCGAGATTGCGTCGCCGCAGGGATTCGCGGCTGAATCGTCATCTGCAGCAATCATTTTGACGTCCAGCCACTTCGGCCTTCCCTTGTCGACCACACAGACGGCGACCGGCTCGATCCTCGGAACCGGCGTCGGCAAGAAGGGCGCGGAGGTCCGGTGGGGCGTTGCGGGTCGGATGGCCGCCGCGTGGCTGCTCACCCTGCCTGCCGCCGGCATCGTCGGCGCACTCTGCTGGGCCCTCGCTCACGCGATCGGCGGACTCGGTGGCGTGCTCGTGGTGTTCGGAATCCTCGTCGGGCTGTCGGGCTACATGTACCTGCGCTCGAAGAAGAACCCGGTCGACACCTCGAACGTCAACGAAGACTGGGACGGCGGACTCACGCCTCCTTCGGAAAAAGTCAAGACGAGCACTCCCGCCGACCCGGCGAACGTCTGAGAAGGGCGAACGTAGAACATGGATACTTTCCTCAAAACCGTCGACTCGCTGTGGCGCGTTGTCGCCATCGGCCTCGTATTCGGCGCCGGGTTGCCCGTCGTATTCGCCTACGGAATCAAGTTCCTCGCGGTCAACGAGATCAACGCAGACGGCACGGTCGGTCGCCGTAATCCGGTGATGGCGTTGGCCGGATCTGCTCTGCTCGCATTGGTCTTGCTCTCCGTCATCGCGGGCGTGCTTTTCATTGCCAAGGATTTCATCCTCACCAGCTTCGACATCTCCCTCTTCGGGGCAAAGGCGAAAGGATAATCACGTGACTGCAGAAGCGAACGCGGAAAATCAGTCGATACTCCAGACCGTCATCGGTTGGCTGCGCGCCGGATACCCGCAGGGTGTGCCCCGCGAGGACTACATCGCACTCTTCGCCGTGCTACACCGTCGGTTGACCGAATTCGAAGTCCGCAAGATCGCCGATCAGTTGATTGCGAATGCTGTCGCCGAAGACGGTGTCATCGAGCGCAGTGAGATCGAGGATGCAATTGCGAAAGTCGCGTTGGAGCAGCCCGGCGACGACGATGTCGCACGCGTAGCGTCGCGTTTGGCAGCGGGCGGATGGCCATTGGCCAATCCGTCGGACAACTGAGCCGCCCGCCTTGGCACTTCCGCCATTTCTCGCAAACGTCCTCGGCTGGCTGCGTGCCGGCTATCCCGAGGGCGTGCCGGAAAGGGACTACGTTCCACTCTTGGCACTACTGACTCGCAAGCTGTCCGACGACGAGGTCGAACAGATCACAACAGCGCTCGTCACGGCGGGCGACCTTCCCATCGACAAGACCGACATCCAAGTGATGATCACCAAGATCACCGACGAGATGCCGCTGTCCTCGGATGTGGATCGGGTCAGCTCCAGACTCGCAGCGGGTGGCTGGCCGATTGCCGATCCGACGACGGATCTCGAATCGCCGTAGTCGTGTCAGGCACCCGTCCGTTCCCGACAGCGATGCGTGACACCATCGAAGGGTGAGCAACACACTTCGAACGCTGGCCGTACCGTCCGGCGATGCCGTTGCCGAGGTGCTTCCTGTCTTGCGAGAAGTATTGGCGGGCACCACATCAGCGGTCCTTCCAGTTCCCGCGGGTGACCGACGCGAAACCGCTCGGCTCGAGACAGCGCTTGCTTCGGGTGAGCCGATAGACGACGGCGTCGCACTTGTCGTCGCGACGTCCGGAACCACGGGAACTCCCAAGGGCGCGATGTTGTCGGCAGCCGCATTGCGTGCGAGCGGTACCGCGACACACAAGCGACTCGGTGGAGCCGGCAGCTGGTTGCTTGCGCTGCCGACCCACCACATCGCCGGACTGCAAGTCCTGTTTCGCGGCATCCTTGCCGGCCTTCCGCCAGTGGTTCTCGATGTCGCCGACGGCTTCGATCCGGCGGCACTGGCGCCTGCGATCGATGCGATGCCAGGGCCTCGCCGCTACACCTCACTGGTCCCGACGCAACTCGTCAAAGCGCTCGACGACGCTGCGGCCGTTGCTGCGTTGACGCGCCTCGACGCGGTGCTGCTGGGCGGGGCGGCAACACCGGTCTGGTTGCGCGAGAAGGCAAGCGACGCCGGTATCAATCTGTTCCGGACCTACGGGATGAGCGAAACCTGCGGCGGTTGTGTCTACAACGGCATTGCCCTCGACGGCGCCCTGGTCGAGATCGAGGACGGCCGCGTCGTTCTCGGCGGGCCGATGGTTGCCACCGGGTATCGCGGCCTACCCGAGCACCCATCGTTCGCTCGGCAAGGCTGGTTCCGAACCGATGATGGGGGCACGGTGACCGACGGCATCCTGACCGTCACTGGACGGTTGGACGAAGCCATCTCGACGGGCGGTCTTACGGTCGTCCCGCAGGTTGTCGAAGCCGCGATTCTCAGCCATCCCGACGTCCGCGAATGTGCGATCGTCGGTGTCGCGGACCGGCGCCTTGGCGAACGTGTCGTCGTTGCGGTCGTCGCCGCACCCGGCGCGACGCCGTCGTTGCGGGATATTCGCGATCACGTTGCGCAAGAGCTCGATTCGACTGCAGCGCCGCGCGAGCTGCTCCTGGTCGATGCACTCCCCCTGCGCGGGCCGGGCAAGGTCGATCGAGCAGCTGTGCGGGCACTTTTCGAGCACTAGGCGGATCCGCCGCTCGTGCGTCTTTTCGGCGCGCCTGCCCTCCGAAAAGACTCACGAGGCCGAGGGCCCTAGCGAAGTTCCGTCACAGCCAGATGCGCAGCCCGGCCGATCGCCTGGTCTACGACGGGAAGCAGCGGGTCGGCCCGGGCTGCCCTCGTGAACACCGCGACCGCGACGGCTGTCTCACCTGGAAACTCCACCACCGCAACCTCGTTGCGGATGGCACCGATCGTTCCGGTCTTGCCGGAAACGACAACTCCGCTGTAGGGAAACCCCGATCGAATTCGATGCGGCCAAATCTGTTCCGACATCACCCTTTTGACCAACTTGGTGGACACATGGGAGACCGCTTCTCCCGTCCAGATCGCGTCGAGCAGTGTCGTCATCTCACGCGGAGTCGTCGCACTGGCGAAGGCAGGGTCGTACACGGCGGAGGTCCGCTCGTCGAAACTGTCGGCGAGCGATTCGAACGCCTCCCTCGTCGTGTGCACGTCCATGTCGGCCCGCAGCATTCTGTGCGCATCGTCTGTGCCGCCGACTATTCGAGTTCGCGACAAGCTCAGGTCGGCGAGAACTTTAGCCACGGACTCGAGCCCGACCATACGCAGGATGATGTCCGCGGCACCGTTGTCGGACACCGTCATCATCGACCTCGCGAGGTCGCGCACGCTCAGCTCTACAGGGTCCTGGAAGATCGACAGGCCCGTCGGCCCGAGCGTGCAGGTCGCGGGATCGACCCGCACCGTGTCGGTCGGCGACAGTTCGCCGCTGTCGAAAGCCCTGCACAACGCCACCATCAGAGGCAGCTTGTAGACCGATGCGGTGACGACGAGAGCGTCGGAGTCGACGTCGATGCATGCCGTCGGCGCTGCCGAGCCGGGTCCGATCCTGCGAGCATGCAACCAACCGACGCACCCCGCGTCAGCGAACACGTCGCGGATCCGCTTCTCGGTGAACTCGAACCGAGAAATCCCCGCCGACCTGCTCACGGTCGGGCTCCGCCGATCACGCGATCGAGCGCTCTTGCGAGCAACGCGGCGTCGCTACCTCGGCGGCAGATCGTTCGCACGCGCAAGGCAAGGGCGTCCGGCGCGAACTCGACCCACGCAACGCCGGGCATCGACGCGGGCGGGCGTGCCGTGACACCGAAGCAGCGTCCGGCCGCCACCTGCGCGAGCAGTTCCCGCGACCCGTTGGAGACGATGAGCTCCGGGTCGAGACCTCGCGCACGCCAGCCGTCGACGAACAGATCGTGTGCAGCCGGGTTGTCCGAGCGCTGCCCCGTCGACAGCGCCAAACCGCGAAACATGCGCGCCTGCGGCCGTTTCGCCGATGCGACAGGATGGCCGGACGGAACGATGACCCACCGCCTCAGCTGCAGTACAGGGCCGCTTGCAACATCGGTCAGCAGCGCCGGGTGTTCGATCACGGCAACGTCGAGCAGTCCGCTGGTGACGCTCTCCACGAGGTCTGCCGTTGCGGCTGTGGTCGTCTCGACCTTCGGTTCTCCCTCGGAGTCGACGGCGACGAGTGCGCCGATGCATTCGAGCACGACCGCGTCTGTGATGGATGGCGTTGTGCCCCAACGGACAACCGAGTGACGGCCTCCTGCAATGCGCAACGCTTCGTCCTCGAATCGCGCTGCATCGGCGACAAGCAGTCGAGCCCGCGGCAGCAGTTGGCGTCCGGCGTCGGTCAGTCCGATGCGACGGCCACCACGATCGACGAGGACCGAGCCGAGCCGATCCTCTAGCCGCCGAACGCCCTGTGACAGCGGCGGTTGCGTCATGCCGAGGCGGGTTGCCGCGTTCCCGAAATGGCCCTCCTCAGCGACTGCGACAAAAAATTTCAGATGGCGGAGCAGGTCCATGCTCACCATTCAACCAGCCGTCGGAAGCCGACCTGGATTTCTTCGGTGCTCGAAACCGCCCTCCCAGCAGCACCGATATCGAAGTCGACTCGCGGCGGACGTCGGATCGTCTTTGCATCGGAATCGATGGATCACCATAGTGAATTTATGAGCCGAACCCTGTCGAAGCCTGTGCGCCGCAGTCCGAAACTCGCCCTGTGTGCCGTCGTGTTCACGCTGCCCGCGCTACTCGGCGCGTGCACCGAAACGACCGAGAGATCCGACAGCACAACCACTTCCAGTGCAGCAGCAGCCCCGTTGGACAGCCAGAAACTCGACGCCGATATGGCCGCCCTCGAATCTCGATACTCGACCCGGATCGCCGTCACCGCGATCGATCCGACCGACGGTCGAAGCTACCGACATCGCGCGGACGAACGCGTTGCCATGTGTTCGACCTTCAAAACCTATGCCGTTGCCGCGCTCCTTCGCGCCGTCGCAGCGGGCACTGTGTCGCTCGACGACAAGAGGACGATCGAGCCCGGCACCGTCGTCGTGAATTCGCCTGTCACATCGGAAGCTGTCGGCACGCAGATGACGCTGGCACAACTCGCCGATGCGGCATTGACCCGCAGTGACAACACCGCGGGGAACTACCTGCTCGACACGATCGGTGGACCAGCCGCGATTACGTCGTTCGCCAGATCCGTCGGCGACGACGCCACCCGCCTCGACCGCCGCGAACCCGAACTCAACGAGGCTCTGCGTGGCGACCCACGAGACACGTCGACCTCGGACGGCCTTGCGGCGGGCTACAACGCGGTGCTGCTCGGAGACGCACTCGGATCGGCCGAACGTAAACAACTGGTCGACTGGATGCGGGCGAGCCAAACCTCGGACAAGCGAATGCGCGCAGGTCTGCCTGCAGGCTGGACCGCTGCCGATAAAACGGGTGCGGGCGACTACGGGACCGTGACCGATGCAGGTGTGGTCTGGCGACCCGATGGCACACCCGTTGTCCTCGTGGTTCTGACCGACAGCCTGACCGATCAGGCGGACGCCGCGGGCAACAATCAGGTGATCGCGGACGCCACCGCGGCTGTCCTCGCGCAGTTGGGCTGAGGTTCGACGATTCCACAACGGCCGCACACCGCCTACCGTGGCTACCATGACGATGAAGTCACGCGACGTTTCGCTCGGTGACACGACCGCGTTGCGCATGCCGACGGTCGCGATCGTCGGTGCCGGAATGTCCGGAATCTGCATGGCCATAACACTTCTCGACGCGGGAATCACCGACGTCACGATCTATGAGAAGGCCGACGAGATCGGCGGGACCTGGCGCGACAACACCTATCCCGGGCTCAGTTGCGATGTGCCGTCGCGCTTCTACCAGTACACGTTCGCGACGAACCCCGGCTGGACGCATCTCTTCTCCCCCGGCGCTGAAATCCAGTCGTACTTCGCGGGGGTCGTCGAGAGCCACCAGCTTCGCGGCCGGATACGTTTCGGCACGGAGATCGTCGACGCCCGATTCACGGACGATCGCTGGCAGCTCCGGACCGCGACCGGAGAGGTTTCGGTCGTCGATTTTCTGATCTCGGCCACCGGCATCCTGCGCGAGCCTCGGTATCCGAATATCAAGGGCTTGAACGACTTCGCTGGCGCCACCATGCACTCTGCTCGCTGGGATCACACCGTCGACACGGCGGGCCGACGTGTCGCGGTCATCGGGACCGGGTCGACCGGAGTGCAGCTCGTGTGCGGATTGTCGGGTGAGGTCGGTCGTCTCGCGCTGTTTCAGCGCAGCGCCCAGTGGGTTCTTCCGCTACCCAATCCGTCCTACACAGCGCTTGCCGCACCGGTCCATCGTCGGTTGCCGGTGCTGGACCGTCTGGGGTACCGCGGCTATCGTGATGTGTTCGAATGGTTTTCGAAGGCCTTGGTGGAACCGGGCTGGCGACGCCGAGCAATCTCACAGGCGTGTCGCGCCAATCTCCGCACCGTGCGCGACCCCGATCTGCGTCGCAAGCTGACGCCCGACTATCAGCCGATGTGCCGACGGCTCGTCATCTCGGCAGGGTTCTATCGAGCGATGCAACGACCCGACGTCGAGCTGGTCACCGAGGCCATCGACCACGTCGAAGCGCGCGGGATCGTAACGACCGACGGCCGGCTGCACGAGTGCGACGTAATCGTCCTGGCAACGGGTTTCGACGCGCACGCCTTTATGCGGCCGATGAACCTCGTCGGACGCGACGACAGCACGATCGACGAGTTGTGGGCCGACGGACCGAGGGCCCACCTGACCGTTGCGCTGCCTGGCTTTCCGAACTTCTTTATGTTGATGGGGCCGCACAGTCCGGTCGGCAACTACTCGCTCACCGCCATCGCCGAGACCCAGGCCGACCACATCACCGCCTGGATACGCCGTTGGCGTAACGGTGAATTCGACTCCGTCGCCCCCAAAGCCCGAGCGACAGAACGATTCAATGCGGAGCTGCGGGCCGCGCTGCCGAACACCGTGTGGGCAACCGGTTGCACCAGTTGGTATCTCGGCAAGGACGGATTGCCGGAGCTGTGGCCGTGGTCGCCGGACCGCCATCGTGAGGTACTCGAAGCCCAACCGATCGCGGGAGACTACGACCTTCGAGTCACCGCGAAAACGTCGCCGTTCGGCACGGATGACGCTGTGTGACAGCCCGTTCGACCCTCAGGCCGACGCTGTAGTCCGGTCGTACTCGCTCCGTGCAACGTGCACGTCGTCCATATGCGCTTCGGCCCACGACTTTATGGCCCGCATGAGCGGCATGAGGCTGTGCCCGAGATCGGTGAGTTCGTAGTCGACCCGGACAGGGACCTCGGCCGTGACGTACCGCGCGACGAGTCCGTCGCGTTCGAGTGAACGCAGGGTCTGGGTCAGCATCTTGGGGCTCACGCCGGCGACCTCCTTGGACAATTCGCCGTAGCGCCGAGGACGGTCCGCCATGGCAGCGAGGACCAGCCCGACCCACTTGTCGCTGATCCGATCGAGCAGCTGCCGAGACGGGCAACCGGCCATAAATGCGTCGTACTCGAGCTTCGCTTCTTCACGCCGCTGCGCTGCAGTTTTGGTCGCCATACTTACCCCTACTCCACTAACGCACCTTCAGGTACCTACTACCCAACGGGTAGCTACGCCTCTTAGTTTGGACCCGTTCGAACCAAACAGCAAGAAGGAGCGCGTAATGCGAGCAGCAATCGTGACCACACCCGGCGACCCGGACGCCATCGATATCCTCGACGTCCCCGAGCCCGAGCCTGCCGCGGGACAGGTCCGCATCGAGGTAGCGGCGGCGACCATCAATCCGGTGGACGCATTGGTACGTCAAGGATTTGCACCGAATCTCAGCCTCCCACTCGGCCTCGGCTGGGATGTTGCAGGCACAATCGACGCAGTAGGCGCAGGCGTCACCGGCTTCGCCATCGGTACACCGGTCGTCGGTATCGAGGATTCGATGTACACCCCGGTCGGCCCGCAGGCCGAGTACATCGTCCTCGCGACCGAAAACATCGCGCCCGCACCGACTTCCGTCACCGCGACCGAAGCGGCGACGCTCCCGCTGAACGGCTTGACGGCGTGGCAGGCGCTCGACCTGCTGGCTCTGACGGCGGGAGCAACCCTTCTGGTGACCGGCGCAGCGGGTGCCGTGGGTGGGTATGCGATCGAGTTGGCCACCGCACGCGGCCTGCGGGTAATCGCAACTGCGTCAGCAGAAGACGAGAGTGCGGTCCGCGGTTTCGGAGCGAACGAATTCATCGCGCGCACAGACGAACTCGTGGATGCGGTGCGAACGCTGGTACCGGGTGGCGTCGACGCCGTCCTCGATGCCGCGCTGCTGGGTTCTGCGGCCATCGGCGCCGTGCGCGACGGTGGACGCTTCGCAGCGCTCACGCCGCCGTCGACTCCGGCGAGCGAACGTGGAATCGACGTGCAGACGGTGCAGGTCGTGGCGAACGGCACGCAGTTGGCGGCCCTGGTCGCCCTGGTCGACGACGGCACACTGACTCTGCGTGTAGCGGAGACCTATGCCCTCGAGGAGCTGCGCACCGCACACAAGCGTCTTGCCGAAGGCGGCGTCCGCGGGCGGATGGTCGTAAACCCATAGGCGGCTCCGCCGCTCGTGAGTCTTTTCGGTGGTCGGGCGCGCCGAAAAGACTCACGAGCCGCTTGCGGCCTACACGATATTCAGCGCATCCAGGAACCGCGTACCGACCTCGGTGTCACCGGTGACCGTGACGTCCGATTCGCGCCACGGCCGCCTCGTCGTCGACCACACCGGGAATTCCTCCGCCTGGGCGACGATCTTGGCAACCGTCCCCGGACCCTCACCTTCGGTGACACGCAACCGGCCCTTGCCTGCCGGATCGATGCGCCAGACACCGCCACCGTTGCCGAGCAATTTCAGCGACACCCCGGCGTCCAGCCACCGCATCTCGTCCTTGTTCATCTGCTCGACGCCGGCGAGGAGCCACTCGACGACCGCCGCCATCCTGTTGTCGTCGGTAGGCGGGACCGGACGATCGAGCGCGGATGCGATGTCGTGCCGCAGATGCAGGTGCCACTCGTAGACGTACACGGACGTGAACACACCGAGCGGGTAGGTGCCCAGCTCACCGATCGGAAACCGAGCTCGACGGATCAGTGGCGCAAGCATCGGTCGCGCTGCCTTGATCACCCAGGAACTCCAGGTCTCGAACTCCGCCAACGCTTCCGCCGCCGTCTTGTCGTCCCGCTTGGCAACCCCGACGTCGTTGGTCCGCTCGATCTCCTTGGTCCGCAGCAACGTGATGATCTCCGGTGTGAACGGCGCTCGTGCCGTCGCTCCGAGATGGGCGACCACGTCCTGGACTGTCCAGCCCGACGCGGCGCTCGGGGCTGACCACTCCGCATCGGTCAGAGCGTTGCAATAGTCCAGTACCGTCGTCCGCTCGGCTCGCAAAGCCGCGATCCTGTCTGCACGCATGCGTCGCAATCTACCCGTCGAAAGCGGACGCAATCGCCGCGCAAGTGGCGTGCAAGAACGGGCAGTGAAGGTTGCATCATGAACCTCTCCGGAACATCCGCAGTCCCCGCCGTCGAGGCGGACGGACTCGTCAAGAAATTCGGCCAGCAGCGCGCGGTCGACGGCGTCAGCCTGACCGTCCCACAGGGTGCCGTCTACGGCATTCTCGGCCCGAACGGTGCCGGCAAGACCACCGCGCTTCGTATGCTGGCTACCCTCCTACGACCGGACGCAGGGAGTGCCCGGATCTTCGGCTACGACGTCGTCAAGGATTCGACGGCGGTCCGCTCGCTGGTCGGCGTCACCGGCCAGTACGCATCCGTCGACGAGGATCTGTCGGCAACCGAAAACCTGATCATCTTCTCCAGGTTGCTCGGCCTCAGCCGCGCCGATGCCCGCCGCAAGTCGACCGAACTGCTCGAAGAGTTCGACCTCACCGAAGCCGCGACGAAACCGCTCAAGAACTTTTCCGGCGGTATGCGACGCAGGCTCGACCTCGCAGCCAGCCTCATCTCGGCCCCTCCGCTGCTGTTTCTGGACGAGCCGACCACCGGCCTCGACCCACGAACTCGAGCACAGATGTGGGAAACGATTCGACGACTCGTTCGCGAAGGCGCGACGGTCCTTCTCACAACGCAGTACCTCGACGAAGCCGACCAACTTGCCGATCGGATCGCCGTCATCGACCGCGGCAAGGTGATCGCCGACGGCACCGCCGACGAACTCAAAGCATCGGTCGGAGTGTCGTCACTTCAGCTGACCCTCACCGACCGTTCCCATACGGCAGACGCTCGCTCGATCGTCGCTGCCTACCTCGGCGTCGACGTTGCGATCACCCCCGAAGCGGGCCGCCTCACCGCCCCCATGACCGACTCGAGTGTGACGCCCGAACTTCTGATTCGTCTGCGCGACAACGGAATTGTCGTCGACGAGATCACAGTCTCCAAGCCGAGCCTCGACGAGGTCTTCCTCACCATCACCGGACACACCGCAGAAGAGAAGAGCGTCGCATGACAACCACAGCAGTCGCAGAGCGCGACACCAAGACCCCCGAACCACCCAACCGCCCTGTCCCGACACCGCGCACCATCAGCATCACGCAGACGATCGAGAACTCGTTCACGATGGCCTACCGCGGCGTGCTGAAAATCAAGCACAACCCGGAGCAGCTGTTCGACGTCGTCATCCAGCCGATCATCTTCACGTTGATGTTCAGCTACATCTTCGGCGGCGCAATCTCCGGCGATGTGAAGAGCTACCTGCCGATCATCATCCCCGGCATCCTTGTCCAAACCGTCATCACAACGTCCGTCGTGACCGGCGTGCAGCTGCGCGAGGACATGAACAAGGGTGTCTTCGACAGATTCAAATCCCTTCCCATCGCCCGTATCTCACCGCTCTCCGGCGCATTGCTCGCCGACGTCATTCGCTACGCGATCGCGACGGCCATCACCATCGTTGTCGGTCTGTCGATGGGCTTCCGTCCCGGCGGCGGCATCGTCGGTGTCGCTGCCGCTGGCGTCCTTGTGATCGTGTGCTCGTTCTCGGTCAGCTGGATCTTCGCCTTCATGGGCGTCATGATGAGCAAAGCCTCTTCCGTGCAGGGCATTTCACTGCTGGTGTTGTTCCCGCTCACGTTCCTGTCCAACGCCTACGTCAACGTCGACACGATGCCCGGTTGGTTGCAAGCCTTCGTGAAGGTCAACCCGATCAGCCAAGTCGTCAGCGCAATTCGTGAGCTGATGAACGATGGCCACTTCGGCATCCACGTGGTGTGGTCGCTGCTCGGCGCAGCGGTCATCGTCGCGATCATGGCACCGCTCACCGTTCGGATGTACATGCGAAAGGCCTAGCGCCGCAGGCTAGATGCGAGCGATCAGCGCCATGATCTCCCGTGCTGCGACTGCCCGCTTCACCCCAGCCGCCCGGTTCAGTTCTGCATCGACGACCTCGTCGCCAAGGACCGACCGGGCGGCTTCGTGGTGTCGGGCAAGCGCCATCGACGGATAGTCCTGACGTGCTTTCGCCGGATCGGCGAGAGCGAGCAGGCGCATACCGACGGCCGGATCGCGACCGCTTGCGATGGCATAGCTGCCGACGGCGGCGGCGGCGCCACCGATCTGCGGCAGATCCAGAAACCGGCCGAGACGCGCGGTCGCCAGTGTGATCGTCTGTGCCACAATCGCGTCGATCTCACCGGCCCGCCCGTGCAGAACATTGGCACAGATCACCGCGCAGGCAAGCAGCGTGTCGTAAGGTCCCGGAGCCGGGCCCGCGTGCGGCCAGCCTGCATGCGCGAGTGCAGCGTCGTACCGTTTCAGCCCTGCATCGATGTTGCCTTCTGCGAGATCGGCTTCCGCGAGACTTGCCGTCATGGCGGCGTATCGCTGTTTCGCCTCGTCCGACGGCCCCGGCGTTCCAGTACCGCCAGCACCCGGATCGGTGAACAGGTCTTCGAGTTCGCGACGGCATTCCTCGGGTCGCCCGGCACCGACGAGTGAGGCCCCGAGGAACCCGCGGACCTGGACGCTTTCGTCGAAGGCCTGCAACTGCAGCAGCGCATCGATCGCCTGCCGGTAGTAGTCGACGGAATCCTCGTAGCGGGCCGATTGCCCGGCAAGGCTGCCGAGATGCTGGCAGACCATGGATTCCAGGTAGACGTCGCCACGTTCGGTCGCGAGCTCGAGCGCCTCGGTTCCGTCTCGGAGCGATCCGTAGATATCACCGTTGTTCTCTCGGATGTTCGCGCGAATCCCGAGCGCCGCCGAGCGTGACCATTCGTCGTCCGAGTGCGCGGCTTCGGCCAACATACGCGCAGTGCCTTTGCCGCTCACCGGTGAAACCACCAACGACGCGTAGAGCCGCACCGCTGGATCGAGGTTACGGCCAGCTTTCAGCACTGAACGAACACGCAACCGCGCCAATGCAATCGGGCGAATGTCACCACTGATGAACATGTGCAGACCGGCGAGCAGATAAGACATCACCAGAAGGTCGGCAGGGATTTCGCGGTCGACCGGTCGTGCATCGATGTCGAGAATCCTTGGCCCCCAAGCAAATATCTCCGAATGCGAGCCCCGGACCGCCCATCCCATACCGAGCACGGCGAATACGGTGTACACGACGAGCCCATCGCGTCGCGAAATTGCACTTCGCAGGACGGCAAGCAGGTTTTCATGCTCGGCGGCCATCAAATTTGCTGTCGCGACCTGCCTTCCGAAACGCGCACCGTCGAGCATCTGGACCGCGATATCGCACGCCCACAACGCCATTCGATGCTCGGTCGCGTCGGCCTCCCCCGCTGCCGCCAACTGCTCCTCACCGAATTCGCGAACGGTCTCCAACATCTGGTAGCGCAGTCCGCTCGGACCGTCGTCCTCGATCACCGTGAGCATCGACTGGTTGACCAGACCGTCGAGAGCTTCCGCGATATCCGTGACACCGCTTGTTCCCGAATCTCCCCGTTCGGCAACTTTTTCCGCAGCTGCGATCGTGAAACCTCCTGGAAAGCGACACAGTCGGCGGAGGGCGGCCTGCTGCGCGAAGTCGAGGAGGTTCCAGCTCCATTCGATGACGGCATGCAGTGTCCGGTGGCGTTCCGGCGAGGTTCGATCGGAGCTGCGTAGCAACTCGAATCGATGGCGGAGGCGGGTGTTGATCTGCTCGACGGTCATCGTGCGAGTCCGCGCGGCGGCGAGCTCGATTGCAAGAGGAAGCCCGTCCAACGTGCTGCACAACCTGGCGACCTCGTCCGCGTCGAGGCGAACAGCAGGGCGTACCGCTTTTGCTCGGGCCGAAAACAGTTCCGTTGCAGGCGATCCCGCAGCATCGATCGTCAAAGGCGGCAACGGATAGACGGTCTCGGCAGTGAGCATCATCGGCGCGCGGCTCGTCGCCAGCACGGTCAGCTGCGCAGTTGCGGAGACGAGTTCGGCGACGATATCGGACACGTCGTCGATCACGTGCTCGCAGTTGTCGAGAATGAGCAGCAGCTTTCGCACCGACACCGCCTGCCGCAGTCGGGCGCGCGCCGAATCCAATCGGGTCCGCGTCAATGCGCCGGGCTCGATCACAACTTCGCTGACCCCGAGGGTGCCGCTGATCGCGCCGATCACATCGTCACCGCTGCGCACCGACGCGAGTTCCACCAAGACGACAGGCAGCTCTGCTGCAGCGCGTGAACCGATTTCGTTCACGACTCGCGTCTTGCCGGTGCCGCCCGGACCGAGAACAGTGGTAACTCTCGACGTCTGCAGCAATGCTTCGATCGCGGCGATGTCGTCTGCACGCCCCAGCAGGGCATTGGGCGCCGCACGTAGGCCGATCGAGGTCGGCAGCTCCGTCCGCTGCGGCTGTCGAGACTGTGGCGACGCGGTGGGCGGCGTAGACACTTCGCCGCGCAGGATCGCAGTGTTGAGGTCGACGAGCGCCGCATTCGGATCAGCGCCCAGTTGATCTGCCAACTGCGATTTCAGTGCGGCGAAGACGTCGAGTGCGTCACTGTCGCGGCCGAGGCCAACCAGAATATGCATCAGTTCGGCGTGTGCGGCCTCGTCGAGCGGGTGGCGTTCCGCACGTTCCTTCGCCCCCGTCAACGCGCCGGACAGGTCACCCATCGCGACGCGCGCGGCGATCTCGACCGCGTCGAGAGCCGCCAGCCGAGCGGCAGCCTCGATGCCGAGGTCGGACGCAAGCTGACCGTCCGGCAGATCCGCACCCGGCTCGCCCCGCCACAGGGCCCGCGCTACCCCGACCGATTCGACTGCGCCGCGATGATCGCCCTCCGCGTGGCATTGCTGGGCGCGCTGTTCGAGTTGCCGGGCCAGGGTGATGTCCACCTGCGCCTTGCTCAGCGCCAACCGGTAGCCGGCCGGACCCATTTCGACGGCACCGTCGGGCAACGCCGCGCGGAGGCGCGAAACCTGGGTGTGCAGCGCATTCATGGGCGCGCGCGGCGGCTGATCAGCCCAGACCTCGTCGATCAGGGCCTGGGCGCTGCGGCTTCTGCCAGGCCGAGCGGCCAGCGCCACGAGCAAACTGCGCGCCCGGGCACCCGGAAGCGGAACCAGACAACCGTCGCGGCGCGTCGAAACCTCGCCCAGCAGAGCCACGACGACGCCTGCGGGCTCAGTTGCCGATATCGGCGGCGTAAGTGGGACGCTCGAGTCTGGATGCACCGATGTCCAATCGTATTTGAGCCGGGGGCACCCGGCCAGTTCATTTGGTCCGGCTGCGAAGATCAGCCCATGGCATCAGCTGCTCAATGGTTGGAAGGCGCTCGCCCACGGACCCTGCCGAACGCGATCGCGCCCGTTGTCGCCGGCACCGGCGCGGCTGCATCGATCGATGGCACGGTGTGGTGGAAGGCCCTGCTCGCACTCGTCGTAGCGCTGGCTCTGATCGTCGGAGTGAACTACGCGAACGACTATTCCGACGGCATTCGTGGCACCGACGACGACCGTGTCGGTCCGCTCCGGCTGGTCGGCTCCAAGCTTGCAACACCGACGGCCGTTCGCAACGCCGCGATCGTGAGCTTGGCCATCGCTGCCGTCGCAGGGATTGCGGTCTCGTTGACGTCCGCGTGGTGGCTGCTGCTGGTCGGGGCGGTCTGCATCGCGGGCGCATGGTTCTATACCGGCGGCCGCAATCCATACGGCTACAGCGGTTTCGGTGAGATCGCCGTATTCGTGTTCTTCGGTTTGATCGCGGTGTGTGGCACGCAGTTCGTGCAGGCCGAACGAGTCGACTGGGTCGGCCTCGTGTGCGCGGTGGCAGTCGGATGCTTCTCGTCCGCGGTCCTCGTGGCCAACAATCTGCGCGATATTCCGACCGACACCGAGTCCGGCAAACAGACACTCGCGGTACGACTCGGCGATGCCCGCACTCGCACACTGCATCTCGCGCTCCTGCTCGTGCCGTTCGTTGCGACCCTTGCTCTTACGTTCCGCACGCTGTGGGTTCTGGCCGGGCTACTGGCCCTGCCGTTGGCCATCAAGGCGAACGGTCCGGTCCGCAGCGGGAACAAGGGTCTCGATCTTGTTCCCGCGCTGCGTGACTCGGGTCTGGCGATGCTGGTGTGGTCGGTGGCTACGGCAATAACGTTGGCCACCTAGCTGCTCGTGAGTCCTTTCGGAGGGTCCGACCTCCAAAAGGACTCACGAGCGGCGGAGCCGCCACACGTATGCCGCCGAGATCGGTGTCCCCCTGAGCCTTTCCCACGACGGCTTGAGCGCGACCCACTCGTCGTCGATCAGGCGCTCGGCCATCTCGACCAACTCGAATCCGACGGCGACACCGGCCGTTACGTGGTCGGAGACGAGGTGGACGTTCGTCGTGATCGCGATGTCCTCGCCGTCCGCCGTCGTGAAATGTGTCGGCATACCCGAGGACATGATGAACTGCGGGTGAAAGCTCACCAGGACGAAAAGCCCCGCGGGCGCCGCAAGACGGCGAGCCTCGGCATAGAAGCCTGCGAGGTCCGCGACGTGCTCGTCGACCAGCGAACTCACGACGAGGTCGTAGGCGGCGGATTCGAGGCCGGTGTCGGTGACATCGCCGAGCCGCAGACTGTTGTGCGCCCCGCGCTCCCGCGCCCGGTCGAGCATTTCCGCGGTGATGTCGACTCCGTCGACCGAGTGAACACCGTTGGCCCGCAACCACGATCCGGTCCGTCCTGTGCCGCAGCCGAGGTCGGCGGCGTGCTGGCTGTTGATCCAGTCAGGGACCTGCAGACATTCGAGCAGCGCGAGGTCCATCGCATCCTCGACGGTGTCCTCGTAGCTGGTCACCCACTGGCCGTAGCCGGTGCGCGCGTCGACGGTTCGATAGCCGCGGCGATCATAGACATCGAAATTCACCATGGCACGACGGTACTTTCGGCTGCACCGTTGGCAAATGGGTTTTACCGGCGACCAACCCCCAGCGCCCAGTCCTAGTCCTCGTCCGGAACCAACACTCCGAGTAGCCAGTTCACGATCGCGATGACGAGCGCACCCCAGAGCGCGGTCCAGAATCCGTCGACTCGCAGACCGTAGTCGGTGGCCTCGGTGATCCATGCCGTGAGCAGCAACATCAACGCGTTGATCACGAGCAGAAACAGGCCGAGACTCAAGACGATCAGCGGCAGTGACAGGAACTTCAGCACCGGCTTTACGACGGCATTCACCAACGTGAATACGATGGCAATGCCGACGACGACGATGATTTCCCAGCCGATGCCCTTGTCGGCGGGCACTTTGATATCGATGCCGTCCAGCCACCTCGCGGCGAGCCAGATTGCAAATGCGGTGATAGCGAGACGAATCGCGGTGATCATGAGGTCAATGTTGACACAACATCGAACCTTTTACTCGACCCTTCGGACAGCCTTTGTCGACGTGGTCTCAAGCCGCTCGATCGAGTAGCTCGAGTACCTGTCGTCGCAGTTCGTCGATACCGACGTGCGCTTCGATGACCTTGCGTGCCGTCGGACTGGGGCCGCCGAGGACACCGAGCAGCACATGCTCGGCACCGATCCGATCGTCTTTGTGCGCCAACGCTTCACGTAGCGACTGTTCGACCACCTTCTTCGCGCCCGCAGTGAAGGGGATGTGCCCGAACCTGCGGGGGTTGAAGAAGCCACGTCGTTCGGTAGGCACAGCGCGATTGAGCGCATCCTCGCCGAAATTGGCGTCCAAGCTCTCACGGATGGCATCGAGATCGATACCGATCGAACGCAGGGCTTCGGCATCCTCGGCACCAAGCGGATCGGCAGCGGCGCCCGCACCGCTGATCGCCGCCCGAACCGAGTCGACAGTCAACCCATGTGCGTCGACCAGCGCACGGAGCGACGGGTCAGCGGCGTCGAGGACGCCGATCAGGACATGTTCGACGTCGATGTGGTCCGAGTTCGCCAGCCGCGCCTCTTCCTGCGCCGTGACGATCGCGATCCGCGCCGCCTTAGTGAATCGTTCGAACATCAGCGGGTCCTCCTGTTGTGTTTCTGATGTACCGCTTGCCTACTGACTTCGAGAGCCTGGGCGATCGCCTGCCACGACCAGCCTTGCTCGCGGGCGTTGGCGACCTGGATCGCCTCCAGCCGTTCGAGCAGTCGGCGTAGGGCAAGCACGGCCCGCAGTCCGACCTTGGGGTCGGGGCTTCCGGCTGCGGCAGCCAGAGTGGTTGCTTCGGTCATGACGTCAATCTACGTTGACAACCGAGCGCTGTCAACTTTAATTGACAACTACGTGTGACGCCGGTCGCATCGAATTGCCGTGGTCCTGCATTGCCGTTACATTGGGTGTACACCCGTTCACTGAAAGGAGGCCGATCATGTCTGTGAGCACTCAAGTGTTGACCTCTTCGCGACTGGCTCGCCGCGTCCTTGGCTCGTCAGCAGTGAAGGCAGCCTTCACGCCACACGGCGTCGACCGGTACCTCGAAATGATCGACCCACTGTGGGCCGAGACCGACGTTCGGGCCGAGATCACCGATGTAGTCCGCAAGACCGACGACAGCGTGACGTTGACGTTGCGCCCCAATGCGAACTGGAAAGGCTTCCGGGCCGGTCAGTTCGTCCGCGTTTCCGTCGAAATCGACGGAGTTCGTCGCACCCGCTGCTACTCACCGGCGAACTCCGAATTTCGCCGCGACGGGCGCATCGAACTGACGATCAAAACAGACCCCAACGGCTTGGTTTCGCGGCATCTGCGTGCCAACGCCACCCCCGGTACAGTTGTTCACCTTTCGCAGGCCCAGGGCGAGTTCGTCCTGCCCCTGCCGCATCCGCGCCGGATCCTCCTGATCAGTGGCGGCTCGGGCATCACCCCGGTGATGTCGATCCTGCGGACCCTGTGCGACAAGGCCTACAACGGCCGCATCACCTTCCTGCACTACGCCTTCACCGAAGACGACGTGATCTACCGCAAGGAACTCGACGCGATCGCAGAGAAGTACGAGTCGATCAAAATCGTTCGCGCGTACACCAACCAAGAGATCGGCGGCGATCTGCACGGCTTCTTCCACCGTGACCATCTGCTCGCCGCAGACAAGCACTACGCCGAGGCAGACACCTACGTCTGCGGACCTCTGCCGCTTATGGACTCGGTGCGCGCACTGTGGGCCGAGGAAGGTCTCGACGACCAACTGACCGTCGAACAGTTCACGGCACCGGTACGAACCGTCAGCAGCGACGACGCCGATGGCGAAATCAGTTTCTCGGCGACCGGAACAACGGTCGCGAACTCGGGTCGCACATTGCTCGAGCAAGCCGAGGACGCCGGGCTCACCCCGGAGTACGGCTGCCGCATGGGAATCTGCTTCTCCTGCGTCCGTCGCAAGGACACCGGTGTCACACGGAACGTCATGACCGGCGACCTGTGCAGCGACAACGAAACGTCCATCAAGCTCTGCGTCTCTGTGCCCGTCGGCGACGTATCCGTAGATCTCTGAGCACCACCAAAACTTAGGAGGAACGCCATGACAACGACCGCACACACCAAGCTCACGTCGGACCAGATCGAAGCGTTCGGCAAAGAAATGGACGCACTACGCAAGCGCGTCGTCGACGATCTCGGCGAGCGCGATGCCGAATACATCCGCAACATCATCTCGGTGCAGCGTCGCCTCGAAGTCGCCGGCCGCGGCCTGCTGTTCTTCGGCGTCCTACCCCCGGCGTGGATTGCGGGCGTAACCGCTCTGTCGCTGTCGAAGATCATCGACAACATGGAGATCGGCCACAACGTCATGCACGGCCAGTACGACTGGATGCAGGACCCGGCGCTGACCTCTGGCAGCTTCGAGTGGGACAACACGATCGCAGGCGACAGCTGGCGCTACACCCACAACTACGTGCACCACACGTTCACCAACATCATCGGCAAGGACCACGACGCCACCGGTTACGGCGTCATGCGTCTCACCGAGGAGACCCCGTGGCACCCGGTGTGGCTGGGCAACCCGGTCTACGCATTCCTGCTGCAGTCGCTGTTCCAGTGGGGCACCGCGCTGCAGGAGCTCGAATCGGAAAAGATGATCCGCGGCGAGAAGACCTGGGCGGAAGCGCAGGAGGCGTTCGGTCGGTTCCTCCGCAAAGCCGGCCCGCAGGCGCTCAAGGACTACGTGATCTTCCCGGCGCTGTCCGGACCGTTCGCGCCCATCACCTTCGCGGGTAACGCAACTGCGAACTTCGTCCGCAACTGGTGGGCGTCGTCGGTGATCTTCTGTGGTCACTTCCCCGAGGGTGTGCAGACGTTCTCGATCGAAGAGACCCAGGACGAAAGCAAGGCAGGCTGGTACTACCGCCAGGTGTGTGGCTCGGCCAACTTCACCGGTGGCCGCTGGCTGCAGATTCTGTCGGGCAACCTGAGCTTCCAGATCGAGCACCACCTCTTCCCCGACCTGCCCGCTCATCGCTACGAAGAGATGTCGGTCGAGGTCAAGGAGATCTGCGAGCGCTACGGCGTGCCGTACCACAACCAGGCCATGTACAAGCAGCTCGGCAGCGTCTGGAAGAAGATCTTCAAGCTCGCACTTCCGGGCAAGTCCAAGCCGGCGGAGCAGGTCGAGAGTGTTGTTGTCGACGAGGATCAGCCGAAGGTGACCGTCGACGATCGCAGCCTCGCGAGCGTCTAAGCGACCACGTCGGTCGTGAGTCCTTTCGGTGGGCCTGCCCTCTGTGCTGTCTAGATACATGTGGCACAGATGTGTCTAGATACATGCGAGACACATTTTAGGCTGCGTCGTGCAGTTTGCCTTGGTATCGCTTGGTGAGGTCGAGCGTCAGATGACCGAGCGCGTCACCGTCGCCGTCGTAGGCGGTGGCGTGATCACCGTTGCGGAGCACGGTGATCTGTTGCCCAGCACGGATTCTGCCGACACTGATACTGCACCCACCGAGAGCAAGGACACCGTTGCTGCTCACCCTCAGACGGTGAATCGAGGCATCGCGTTGAACCGGCAGCGACGTCGGGCCGCCGAGTTCGGGTGCGCTGGACCACGCCTGCTGCGGAGTTCTACGCACC
>NZ_JAEMNV010000020.1 GCF_016482825.1 Antrihabitans stalagmiti
GTACTACCCGGCCAGCGCCGAGCAGGACATGAAATGGGGCCTGGTCCCCAAGGCCTACCCGTCGGCGACGCGGTTCAACTTCGAGCACGCCGACGCCCAGGCCCGCGGCTGCTACGACGCCGGCGTTCGTAAAGGTGAGTACGGCTGGCGAGACGTGCTGACCGATCTGCTCAACAGCAAGCCGATCGAGATCACCAAGTCCAAGCAGTACCGCGACGCGTCGGGCGGTGACGGGTTGCACGATGCGGCCACGCGTGCCGCTCAGGCCCGCGGACAGCGGCTGTCCCAGGAGTTCGGGCAGTGGGCACTGCACACCGATACCGACCGCACCGAACGGCTGCTGGACCGCTACAACGAGCTGTTCAACTCCGTCGTCGCACCGTCCTACGACGGATCCGCTCGCATCTTTCCCGGGTTGGGAGCCTCCTTCAAACCCTATGACTATCAACGCAATGCGGTCGCGCGCATCGTCAGCGAGCCGTCGGTGCTGCTCGACCATGTGGTCGGGGCCGGCAAGAGCGGCACCATGTTCATGGGTGCGATGGAACTCAAACGACTCGGACTGGCAGCGAAGCCGTGGATCGTGGTGCCCAACCACATCGTCGACCAGGTGACGAGTGAGGCGTTGCGCTGGTATCCCGGTGCGAAGGTGCTCTCCGGCGCGGCCGCGACCGACGCCGATATGCGGCGGTTGTTCGTAGCCCAATCAGCGTCGCAGGACTGGGACATGGTGATCGTGCCGATGTCGGTGTTCGTCCGTGTCGGGGTCGCGCCGTCGACGAAAGCTGAGTTCATCCAGATCCAGCTCGACAAACTCAACGCCTTCGACGCCGAACACGACGACAGTGTCAAAGCGATCGAAAAGGCCAAGGCCACACTGGAAGCCAAACTCACCGAAGCCCTCGACGACGAGAAACGTGACACCGGACTGAATTTCGAATCCTCCGGGTGTGACTACTTGTTCATCGACGAGGCGCACAACTTCAAGAACCTCGTCCGCGCCTCCCACATCCAAGAACTCGCCTGCGCGGGCTCCGATCAAGCACTGGATCTGCAGATGAAGCTGACTCATCTGCGCGATCAACGCCGCGCCCAGGCGGTGGCTGCCGGGGTCGGTGACGACGAATACGTCGAACGGGTCGCTACCTTCGCCACCGGCACACCGGTCGCGAACTCTCTCGCCGAGCTATGGGTCATGCAGACCTATTTGCGGCCGGATCTGCTCGCCGACGCCGAAGTCTCCGACCTCGACGAGTGGGGAGCCGCGTTCACCGAAACCGTGGAACGGGTGGAGCTCAACAGTTCCGGCAGTCGACTACGCCCGGTCACGCGTGTCGGCGAATACACCAACGTGGGCGATCTGGTCGCCATCAACAGTGTGTTCACCGACTTCGTCGGCCGCGAACGAGTCCCGGTTCCGTTGCCGGAGAAGAACACCGGCACCAACGAAGTCGCGGTGTTCACCCCGCCGCAGGAGGTGCTCGACTTCATCGCCGACCTCGGCTGGCGCGCCGACAACGGTGATCCGTCCCGGCCCGACATCGACAACACCCTCGTCATTGCCGATCACGGCCGCAAAGCATCGCTGGATCCGCGGGCGGCGCATCTGCACCTGACCGCGAAAGAGTTCCGTGTCGACGGCACCACTCGTGCTGCGGTCGTGTCGCAGAAGATGTTGGAGATCTGGAACGCGACGAAAGACAATCGGTATCGCGACAAGTTCGGCGAGATGTCTCCGACGCCGGGTGGGCTGCAGATCGGGTTCTGCGATCGCGGCACCCCGAAGCCGGGGGAGTGGTCGGTGTATCAGGAGATCAAGGATCGCCTCGTCGCCGGCGGGATGGATCCGCACTCGATCCGGTTCGTGCACGACTACCCGAAACCGTCGCAGAAAGCGCAGCTGTTCGCCGACTGCACCAACGGACGCGTCTCGGTGCTGCTCGGATCGACCGAGAAGATGGGCACCGGCACCAACGTCCAAGATCGCGCGGTGGCGTTGATACACATCGACGTGCCCTGGCGCCCAGCGGATCTGGAGCAACGCGAAGGTCGCATCATCCGCCAAGGCAACCAGAACGAACACGTGCGGGTGCTCAACATCGTCGCCGAACGCACCTACGACACGGTGATGTGGCAGACCGTGCACAAGAAGGCGCACTACATAGAACAACTCCGCCGCGCCGACCGGTCCATGCGTCGGGTGCCGAACCTCGACGCCGACTCCGTCGCCGAGAACGCCGCGCTGACAAAGGCTTTGGCGACCGGCGATCAACGGTATATGCGGCAGGTGGAGCTCGACTCCCAAGTCCAGGATCTGCAAGCCCAGGCCGACGCCCATTTCGCCGAGCAACGCAGTATCGAACGCGACCGTGACCGGCTCCGGGTGCGGGTTCCGTTGTCGGAGAGACGGTTGCAGCTGCTCACGGCTGCTGTGCCGGCGTTGCGGTCGTGGCGCGACCGGGACGGGTTCGACATGACGATCGGCGGCCGCCGATTCACCAAGCGGTCCGAGGCGTCGGCGGCGTTGCAGATGTCGTTGCGTGAGGCGTGGGGAGCGTTGAAGGGCAAGGGTTTACACGAATCGTTGCCGGTCGCCGAGATTGCCGGACATACCGTCGAGGTGGTGCGGTCGATGACGTCGAGCGAACTGTTCGTCCGGTTCGAGTCGTTGCCGATCGCCAACCGCGCGTTCGATCCGAACGAGCTGTATTCCCCGATCACCGCTGCGACGTCGGAGCAGGGTCGGGCGGCCCGGGCGTCGGGAATTATGACCCGCGTCGAGAACATGGTCGACGACGCCGGCGCGGAACTCGGCCGACTCGAGTACAACCTCACCGAGGACCGGCGACGATTGGCGCTGCTGGAAAACACCACCCTGAGCGACTTTCCGGATGCGGTGCAGTTGCAGGACCTCAGCACCGAACTGCACGTGCTTCGGCGCGAGCTTCGGGATGCGGAAAACAGTCCGGAAGCGTTGGTCCGCAACCTCGCTCGCACCCAACGCCTGGATGCGAAAGGTCGCGAAGACGGGTGGAGTTTGATGCTCAATCCGACACCAGCGTTGGTCGAAGACCTCGGCTTCGAAGACGCCGACGCAGTACGGGAGATGATGGCCACCCGCGAAATGGAGGCACAGCGCGATTTGCACTTGCAGGCGGTCGCCGAATCGACGACTGAGCAGCCGTACCAGTCGGCTGCGGATCTAATCGCGCTGGCCCGGCTCAGCCGAGTCGTAGCAACACAGCGAAGTAGCTCGCTAACTGTGGAGCCTGACGTCTTGGACCTTTCACCGAAGACCGGCCTGCAATGCGAGGCGGGACCGGAATAAATCCGGCTTGGAGGTCGCTTAGCTGATCTCTGACCTGTCTCGACGCTTGTTGTTCACTTGGATGATGGAGTTCTATACGAAGAATGGTCGTCCGCTGTAGGGAGCTGAACATCAGCGCAAAGCCTAAAGAGATATAAGACACACCGACGCGCGCGTCGGCGTCTTACCCGCTCTGATGGTACGAATGTTCGAAGAGGTAGCTGGTCGTTTCTCGATTTAGTCCGGCCATGAAGTCAGTGGTGGAGGGGATCTCATGAAGTCCGGCAAGGAAACAGACCGGCTTCTCTCTGGGGTCGATGTCGACCGTCCAGAGATTGTGATCGGACTTGTCGGTGCAATCGGGACGAGACTCGACGAAGTCGAGACGAAGCTTGAGCGTGCACTGACCGCGGTGGGGTATCGTACGAGTCGACTTCGGGTGAGTGCGGCGATTACGGAAGCCACTGCACGACGAGACGACGAGATACCTAAGTCGCTCACCAAAATGGATCGACTGATGGACCAGGGGGACTTTCTTCGCGATCAGATTAAACATGGTGGAGCGGCCGCTGCGCTCGCCATCACCGAAATCGCGGGTGAACGAAACGAGGGGTTGTCGGGCGGTGATTCTCGTCCTGAGCGAGAAGGATTCGCGACGATCGTCCGACAGCTGAAGCACCCGAAGGAAGTGCAACTTCTGAGAGCTGTGTACGGTCCCCGGTTCATCCTGATCGGAGCCTGGGCTCCAGAAGAAGAGCGACAGAAAGCTACCCAAGATTCGCTGCGCAGCCGCCATCCTGGAGAGTCGGCGAACTTCTACACCGAAAATTCCGCGCGGCTGATCGAGCGCGACGAAAAGGACGCCACGAAGCCACTCGGCCAGAGCGTGAGGAAAACCTTCGAACTTGCTGATGCGTTCGTCGCACTAATCCCAGGACAGGACGCCGCAAACCAGATCACCCGGATCGTGGAATTGCTCTTTGGGAACCCGTTCATCACGCCCACACGCGAGGAGCACGCGATGGCGCACGCAGCCACCACGAGCTTGCGTTCATCAGACGCTGGGCGGCAGGTTGGCGCCGTCGTCGCCGACCAGGATGGCGAGATACTGGTCACCGGCGTCAACGAGGTCCCCAAACCTGGCGGTGGCCAGTACTGGCCCGACGACAACCCGGATCATCGAGACTTTCGATCGGGCTTCGACGTCAACGAACGGCTGAAACTAACTCTGATAACCGACATTCTGGCGAAGTTGCAGCAGGCGCCGGGTTGGCTGTCGAAAGAATTTCAGAAGGAGGAACTGAGCAAGTTGGCGCATCGCGCGGTCGTCGACGGACCACTTACGGATAGCCGCGTGACCGGCATCCTCGAGTTCGGGCGCGTTGCCCATGCCGAGATGGCGGCGATTTGCACCGCGGCGCGGCGAGGGATTGCGATTGGCGGTGAGACTATGTACTCGACCACCTACCCATGCCACGAGTGCGCTCGGTTGATCATCGCCAGCGGCATACGTCGGGTGGTCTACATCGATCCGTACCCGAAGTCTCAGGTGCCGGAGATGTATCCGTATCAGATTGTCGACGGGAGTGCGCCGACCGCGAACAGCTCGGACGTCGTGACGTTCGAACCGTTCCGTGGTGTCGCTCCACGACTGTATCGGTCGGTGTTCATGATGCCCGACCGTGCGCGAGAGGACATGACCGGCGAATACGCGCCGTTCGACGCAGCTAAGGCCGCGCCGCGTCTCGTCGCGGACGCCGAAGCCATCCATTCGATCATCGACGTCGAGCAAGGGGTGATCGATGAAACCCGGAAAGCGCTCGCTGAATTCGGCTTCCTCCCCGCCACTGGAAGCGACCTCAACAGCGAGAACGTTGTGCAGAGCTGACCGCTGGTGCCGGATACGGAGATTCGTCGGTGTCGTGTGGTGAGATAACGGTAATAATTTTGGATTGGCTGGATATGGAGGACACGTTGAGCGAATCGCGAATGATGGCCGAATTTGCGCGAGCGGAGGCACGTGCAAACAAGAATTCCCAGGGTGGTTCACGACCGGTGATCGTTCGGTCGACCCCAGTCACCCGAGCCAGCGTCATCCGCAGTAACCGTTGGTCGGCGACACGAGGCAGCAAGGATTCGGCAAAATAGCACCAAAGCGGTATCTGGACGAAACCGGTTGCGGGGCAATAAACTGAGCCGCCGTCAGACCACTCAGAAGCTCACTTCTGAGTGGTCTTTGCGCAGTACATACCAACCCTATCCATGCCGCCGGAGATACTGGCGCAATCGATCCCACAAGGCGTCGCGTGGTTCCGTCTTCTCCTTCTCGTCCGTGGCTGAGGGCAGGTCGAACGACCCGTTCTCGCTGTCAGTCCACTCGGCGAATCCGACTTCGAGCGCGAAGCGATCACGTGACCGGTTGC
Source organism: Antrihabitans stalagmiti (assembly GCF_016482825.1). Lineage (GTDB taxonomy): Bacteria > Actinomycetota > Actinomycetes > Mycobacteriales > Mycobacteriaceae > Antrihabitans > Antrihabitans stalagmiti. The sequence continues at coordinate 5,731 of NZ_JAEMNV010000020.1, forward strand.
GGGCGATCTCGGACCTCGAGTACCGCCGAGCCATGTGAACGCGCCCTCGATCGAGGATGTAGTGGGACTGGCACGGCAGCGTCCAGTTCCCCACCGACGGCCGCAGCGAGACGTTCTCCCCGTCGTAGGCGATGGACCACTGGGCCGGAGATAGCGGGGTGACGACGTCCTGGCCGCACCCGCAGGCGCACAAATGCATGCAGGTGCCGAACTCGATAGACACGTAGAAAACACCATTCTCAGGGGCGGTCGGGAAGGTGTCGACAAACTGCGGCGTCAGGCGCTCAATCTTCAAAGGTCGGTCCCCTCGTTGGTGATGTCGTTGGTATAGATCGAGTAGGTCGCGAACGTCTCACCGGTGCCATCGGCGTAGAAGCCGAGGTGACGTTTCCACCGGCCTACGGCAAGCGTCGCGTTTAACGCATTCAGGTCCGCGACTTGGATGTTGCGGTCGTAGTCATCGCGCTCAGCTGCAGGGCCCGGAATCCGGGCCAACGCCCCAGCATTGTCGCTGCCCGGTGAGGCTAAGACTATGCGGAGCAGCCCCGACAACCTGGCGTCTATCTCCTCGACACCCATTCCGACGTCGATGAACGGAACACCACGTTGAACCAGGTTGGACGCGATCGTCTGCTTCATCGTCGCGTCGTCCATCGCGATGAACACGAACGTCGCATCATCGAGTAATGACAGATTTTCGGCAGTGATACGCCTGCATTCGGTGACGATTCCGGTGTGCATCCGCCCGTAAAGATCGGCGAAGTACTCGACCTTCGTCGGGCGATCGCGCAGCCGGTCGAGGGATGCTGCACCGGGGGCGCGGAAGGCGTTGTGGTTGTCGAAGGTGTCGTCGTCGATCAGCAAGATGCTCTCGACGGGCGTCTTGGCGAGTTGGTCGAGGATGTAGCCACCGGTGCCGCCAAGACCGATGATTACGATCCGCTGCTTGAGAAACACCTGATTCAAGGCCGTAAGGCCCGCGCGCGACGAAGCGGTGTCGCGATAGCGGAACGGCAAATCGTCTTCGACTTCCTGCCACGCTGCACCGGGTGTGGCGGTGACCGTCTCGTCGAGCGCCATAGCGGGATGGCTGAGGATCCGGACATAGGCTGTGACCTTCTCGTACTGGTCCGGGTATCCCTCGGGACCGGGTTTGCTTGACAGCATGAAGCTCGCGGCGAGCTCACCTGACACGACTCGGGCCTCCGGGTTTGCCAGGCTCAACGGGACCCCGTGCTCGGTACACGGCGCCGTGCCGCCGAACCAGATTCGGTGGTCGGTGTCGGAGACGATCCGCTCACCACTGACGGTCACGGGGTAGCCGAGGAATCCGTACGCGACGGTCTTGTCGACCGTCACGTACGGGATCCGGCGTACGACCAGGTGATTGGCTACGATGCTGACGTCGTACCCCTCATCGAGAAGGCGACGCAGATCGGTGTCACGAGCGAGAGGTGCGGTAGACATCGAAGACCATCTTGTCCTTCACCTTGACACTGCGGCCCGGGGTGAGTGAACCCTCACGCTTCTCGGCGTGACCCCGGGTGAACCGGACTGTGACCTCGTCAGCTTCACCGATCGGCTGTCCCGGATAGGCGAGTTCTACGACTTCCTCATAAGAAATTGTCCTTTCCGTCCACTCGCAGGGCCGGGTGTTCACCACGATGGTGATCGCGCGGTCATGGTGCTCGTGACCGAGGGTGGTTCCGATCTCGGATGCCGTCATGATGCCTTCTCCTATTGGCAGGGACATTGCGATGTCTCTAATTTGACGCACTGCTCGAAAAGTCGAGCAATGCTACTCTAACATGCATGACCGACATGTCGAGCAGTGCACTTAATGTGAGGCAACGTTGACCGGCGGGCCGACCGTCGATGTGAAGTCGCTACATGCAGCGATGGACGCTGCGCGTTCGCAGGCGGGCTTGTCATGGCGACAGGTCGCAAAGGAACTCGGCGTTAGCGCCTCGACCATCTCTCGGATGGCTCAGGGCCTTCGGCCCGACGTCACAGCATTCGCGGCCATGACCACGTGGCTACGAATGCCGGCGGAAGATTTCTACGCAAATGTCAATCGATCCGATCGAGAACCGGACCTCGTGGCATCGCTAGGACCCTTGCTTCGTGCGCGAAGTGACCTGACCGAGAAGGATGTCTCATACCTTGAAGACGTCATCGCATCAGCAGCCCGCCGATTCAGATCCGAGCGCGAAGAGGTCACGGACTAGACGCCGAAAAGGTTGGACACAATCCAGCATGCGCGAGGTCGCCCAGGAGGAGCGCAGCGCACTCGGGTTAAGCGACCATGAGCCTCTCGACCCCTACGCGCTCGCTGTCGAGCACGGCATTTCGGTATATACCTTGGCTGATCTGCGTGACAACGGTCTACCGCTTGCCGCCGTAGACCATTTTCACCATCTAGGCAGCTCGTCGTGGTCGGCGGCATTGATTCCTCTCGGCACCTCAAGAGTCATCGTTGAGAACGAGGCTCACGCACGTGTGCGTCGGCGCAGCAACATCGCCCACGAGCTGGGTCACCATCTGCTTGAGCACTCTTTCGAGGACGTCGTTCTAGGCGAGGACCACAAGCGGCAGTTCGACTCAGACCAAGAGAATCAAGCGAAGTTCATTTCGGGTGAGCTCCTAATTCCAGACGTCGCCGCCAGACGCGCTGCTTACGACGACTGGGATAATGCGCGGGTCGCCCGTGCTTTCGACGTCAGTGAGCAATTCGCCCAGATGCGAATGTACGGCGCGAGGGTGATCGCAGCCAGGGCCGCAAGGAAGTTCGGCATCACCCGGTAGCTCTGGCTGATTCACTATTACCCGCCGACGCCGCTCGGGCCGTCTGGCCGCCGGAGGATCTTCGTGCTCGAAACACAGCGCGAATGATGGCGTAGTAGAAGCACAACACCATCACGGACGGATCATGCCGCCTATCCGACCCTGACATGAAACTCTTGGCCGTCGAGTTTCGGCTGTTAAAGATCGCGGTCGATCTCGTGCGCATGGGCAGGGTCGAGCTCGGGCGGCGCTACATCCGTCGGGCGGTGGCCGCGATCTCGGGCTTCGCGTTCCCGTAGACGGTCTTCAATTCTACGTTCAGTCTCCGTCTGTGCCTCTCGTCGAGCTTGTTCGTCGAGCAGTGTGTCCAATTTCGTTGTCGCTGCACGGCGTTCGGTGGTGATCCGCTCCCGCATTTGTTCGCGCTCGTTCTCGGCTGCTGCGGCCCTGGTTGCTCGATCGGTCGCCTGGCCGTCAACGTTCTGGGCTTGTGCCTCGATTCGGTTCCAGTCCAAGGGGTGTGCGCCGGCGTCGGCAGCTCGGTTGGATGTCGCGATGGTTTCTCTCTGCGCTTCTTGGTGTTCGCGTACTCGTTGTTCGCGTACTCGGTCTGCAGCCGCGAGTTCGGCGGTGAGTTTGGAGCGTGCGCCAACTCGAATAGAGGGAAGGCGTTCTACTTGATTACGTAGTTCGGCAGCTCGTGCATAGGCGTCGCGAAGCGCATTTTCGGCAGTTGTCTCCACGCTGGCAGCGGCGCGAGCCGCGGTGATGGCGGCGACCTGATGGTTCAGGTTGTCGGCGGCGGGCTCGGGGGCTTCCGCCTCACTCTCGGGACGTTTCCAGCCGATCAGGTCATAGTCGTCGCGGGACAGGCGTCGGCGGACTCCGTCGATGCTGGCGGCGAGTTCGGTGTCGGTGAGCATCCGCAACGGATCCGACGCGGCGGCAGTGGCGAACGCTGCAGCGTAGTCGCGCCGTTCATGCCGCACGGCGAGAGCGCGGAACGTGGCATCTGCTGCACGGAGGGTGCCGGCGGCCGCGAGTTCACGGGCACCGGCCATTTCGGCGCGGTCCAACTGTGCCGCGATTCGTTCGGCGACGAAGCGGGCCTGGTGCACGACGTCGAGGTCGAGTTCTTGCGCGAGCAGGCGTGTTTGTTCTACGTCGTCGCGGGTGACAACACCGCGGCCGCCGGCGAACGCTTCGAGTGCCTCTTGGGCGGCATCGGCGTCGGTACGGGCGGAGTCTGCCGTCGCACGGTAGTACTGGGCTTCCATTTCTTGCAAGTCCACGTCGAGTTCCAGCGATGCTGCGGTGGTGTCGTCGCCGGCAGCGCGTGCGGTCGTGGCGTCGCGTCGCAGGGTGGCGACGGCGTCTTCGGCGGCGGACGCGGCGAGGTCGGCTTCGACCCACCTTTCGTGTGCGTCGAGAGCGTCGATCCGGTAGGGCCGTTGCGCGTCGGCGCGGTAGGCGAGCTCGAGAACCATCGGTTCGGTCGCGGCGACGTGCTCACTGGTTCCGGTGTGAAACGCCGACCACAGTCGCGCCACATGATGTTCGGCGGCGGCAAGATCCGCGCCGAGCTGGCTGATCCGATCGCCGATCGACAGGTCGGGGTAGGGGAGTTCGACGTCGGGGAACGGTGCCCATTCCGTGATGTCCACTCCGAGGTCGTTGCCCAAGCTCGATAGTGCTCGTTCGCTGTCCAGCTCGAGTTCGTCGTCGAGCGGATCGAGGTCATCGGCCGGTGGTTGGAGGACGAGTAGTGAGTCGAGGTAAACGTCATCGCCGATGACAACCCTTTCCGGCAGGGCCTCGCCGTCGAGCAGCTCGACGCCGAAGTCCGCATCCGCCGGATCCGGGGGAGCGGACTCGACGTCGACCGGCTCGGCGGGCAGCGGCACGTTGCCGAACCGGGGCGCGGTGAGCAGCGTTTCGATGCGCCAGGTCATGGCGGTGGCGACCTGATCGGCGCGGATCGGGTCGTCGTATTGGGCGGCCAGGATCGATTCGCGCGCGACGGTCAACAGCTGGGTGGGCGTCCACTCGGCGGGGTCGGCGGAGTCGATGACAGCGACGAGTCGAGCGAATCCCGGATCGGCGATGATGCGGTCGGAATACTCCGGCACGACCGTGTGCAGCGCCGGCAACCAGTCGGGGTGTCGTGCCGCGAGGTCACCGGATTCGATGTCGGCGACGACCTCGGGTTGCAGGGTGCGCGACATCCGCCACCACAGCGCAGCGGCGGCGAGTTCGTCGGGCAGGGGCCGCTCGTCGACGCAGGTGCCGACGAGGGCGTGCACGTCGAGTCCGGCCTGCTTGGCGAGGCTGAGTTTGTCGGCGAGCACCGGCCAGAACGGATCGAGCCGGATCCGCGGATCGAGCTTGTCGACCAGCGGTGCCCACAGCGCGGCGGCACTGTTGGGGTCGCCGATCGCTCGGGTGGCGCGGCCGTCGAGGCGACGTTGATAGCGCGATTCGACGACGGCGTAACGGTTCGGTCCAGTGGGTCGGCGGTCGGTGTCATCGACACCCATCGCGGCTCGCCACACGGCGAGATCGCGCAGCAGGGCGGGGTGCTCGCCCACGATCGGGCGCGCCCACAGCGGCGCATCCGCCAGCGACCACTGTGCGGCGGTGGCGTGGACCGCCTCGGCGAGGGAGGTGACCAGGTCGCTGCGCGCGGTCAGATAGGTGCCCCACGTTTCGGAGTGTTGCAATGCGACGGGGATGCTGCGCTGCCACGGCAGTGGACCCGTCCCACCGGAGTGGGCACCGGTCTCGTCGAGTCGCCAGTCGAGAACAGCCGCGACGTCGTGCGCTGTGTCGAGCGTGCCGTGGATTCGGTTGAGCTTGGGCGAATGCACCGCGGCGTGCAGGTCGGCGACGGCGTCGCGGCCGTCGACGGCGAGGGTCGCCAGGTGCTTGCGCAGCGTCGGCCAGGCGGCGGAGTCGGTCAGCGCGGGCCAGGTGGTTTCGGCGCCGGTGTCGATGACCGCCAGGGCGTCGGCACCGATCGCGGCTTCGGCGGCCGAGCCGACGGCATCGGTGTAGGCCGCGGCGGCGTGGGCGAGTCGTCCGCGCGGGTCGTCGAGCTCCCGTTGTGCGGTGGTCGCCGACACCTGTGCACTGGATCGCCTGAGAATTTCGATCAGAGCGTCGACGGCGGTGAGCGGGTTGAGTACTTCCGGATGCAGCGCTTTGTGAACGTCGCCATCAGTGGCGGTGGAGACGTAGACGTCGTTGCGGCGCTTCCCTCGGGTCAGCGGGACGTAGAGATCTTCGCGGCTGCTACTGCCGTCCTCCAACGTGTGGGAGGTCTCGGCGGTGATGCCTTGGGCGGAGCTGGCGGTGGAGGCGTAACCGAGTTCGACGTACTCACGCACATAGCTCGCGGGCAGACGAACCCGGCGGCGGCTACGCAGATGAGTGACGTCGAGGGACCCGTCGCCGTAAATGAGGTTGATCGTCCAGCGGTAGCCGTTGCGGACGTAGTCGGTGCGCGAGATGGGTAGTCGACGATCGTTGTTGCGGGTCAACACGACGTCACCGACGGAGGCGGGGAGCCCGTCGGCCAGCGCGACCACCGCACCGACGCGGCTATCGGGCAGGGCGGCGATGCGGTCGGTGCGGGCACGCAGGTTCAGGTCGGCGACGAGTTCACGGGTGGGTGCCATCATCACCGAGTCCAGACCGGCGGCGCGGTCCCGCGACCAGGCTGTGTAGAGCGTGTTCTTGGCCGTTTCGAGGTCACCGACGTGGACCCGCTGGTTATCGATGTAGAAAGCGATCGCAGCCGGATCGCCCTCGCGCAGGGCGAGACTGGCGTTGCCTTCGGCGGGATCGGTGAACCGCATGACTTGGGTGAGTGTGATCGCCCCGGCCGATTCGGCGATGTCGCGGATGACACCGCCGGCAGCGATCGAGGACTTCTGTTTGTCGTCGCCGATCATGCGGACACTGCCGCCACGCCACAGAATGAACCGAACCGCGGCGTCGAGGTTTTCGGTGCCGGCCATGGCGGCTTCGTCGATGATGACGAGCGTTTTGTCGTCGATCTCACGCATCCAGTGCGGGATCTGCACGGGCTTTCCGGTGCGTCCGGCGTTCTCCATCGCGGCGAGGGCGTGGGTCATTTTGTCGATGGTGTCGGTGGTGGTGTCGATTTCTTCGCGCAGTACTCCGGCGGCGGCGCCGGTCGGTGCCAGGCCGATGATCGTGCCGCCTTCGCTCTGCCAAGCCCGAGCGAGGACTTTCATGGCGGTAGTTTTGCCGGTGCCTGCGGGGGCGATCGCCACTTGCAGTCGTGCACCGGAGGTCGCCATGCGAAGGACGAGTTCGGCCTGGCCGGCGTTGAGGGAGCGACCATCGTTGTTTGCGGCGAATTCGAGCAAGGCGACCGCGACGGTGGAGTCAGGGATCTGATGACCGCCGCTCTGGTGTGCGGCAGCGATGAGGCGTTCTTCGGCGGCAATGACGGCGGCGGACGTGTAGAGCTGACTGCGCGCAGTGGTGTAGACGCTGGTTCCGTCGAGACGTCGCAACGGTGCTGGCTCGTCGAACTGATCGGGCAGACGACGAGGGATGGAGCGACGGAAGCTCAGTGCTGCGAGCACCAGCTGGTCAACTATTCGTGTGCCGTGTTCGGGGTCCGCGTTTGCTGCGCGGACGATCCGTTCGGCTTCGGCTCGTACGTGAGCTTCCTGCCACGTGGCGCGGCTTGTCGCCACTCGCGAGATGAGCGCCTTTGCCGAGGTGGATATCCATCGATCGTCAAGATCGGCGCTAGGCCCGCGATTGGGGTGGCGCGCTCGATGCACCATCTCGGACAGAGCCTGTGCGCCACCGACAGCCGCGATGGCTTCCTGGCGCCACGTGGCGCGCTGCTCCGCTTCGGTCCGCGGCTCATGCTTGGCCTGGCGGGTCTCCAAGGTGGCGCGTTCAGCGAGGGCGATCATTTCGTGCGGCGTCGGCTCACGCCCGTGTTCGGCTTGAAAGCATTTGGCGAGCGCGCCAGTGCGAACAGTGATGGCGGCGCTTCGAGCCGACCAGCGCTCGACGATGCGCGCGTCGACCCCGACAATTTCTCGAATTGGACGCTTTTCATTCTCGTTCGACGCCCGTTCGGCGAAGTGCAAACCGAGTCGGTTTCGAAGATGTGCTTCGAGTCGTGTGTTGTAGTGCTCCGATGCGCAGACGGCCCATTTGTAGAGCATTCGCGCATCCAAGGCCAGCCACCGCCAACTGCCATCCGCGGTCCGGGCACGGACCTTGTTGCTGATCACGACGTGGGTGTGCAAATCGGGGTCGCCAGCCCGTGAATCGCGGTGCGTGAATGCTGTCGCTATAAGTCCGTCCGTCTCGACCTGCTGCACTCCGTCGGTGCCCAGGCGGGTGTAGCCGGCGACTTGTTCGAGAAATGTCAGGTAATCGGCGATCGCAGCCTCGTGACATTTCTCTATTTCTAGCGCAATAGACCGCGGCGCAATCGCCCACAGCGCAGATACTGACTTGACGGGCGAGCAGCAGCCGTCGAATCCGGAGACAGCGGTCGTCCGGTTCCGCGAGTTGCGAGCAGTCCATCCAGACAACTCGCGCTCGTCCAAAGGGGCGCGATCGTATTCGGCGGCGAACATCTCTGTCGCGACGTCGGTACGGATGCGTGCGCGGTCCTCGTCTGGAATCGGCGCGAGGCCTTTCTCGCCGTTGGCGACGTTGAAGTCAACGAAGCGCTCCGCAACAGTCTGTCGAAATTTGCTGGCGCCGTTGTAGATCCGATAGCGAGCGCCGATCCGAGTCGATGCGTCCGCCGCACGTGTGGCGGACTTCTTGTCCGCTCCCTTGGCGATTTGGTCGGCGAGTGTCTGTCGCCGGATCTTGGCTGCATCAGGATGTAGGCCGTCGCCGTACAGCGCCTTCATTTGTACTTCTGTGACTGGATCACCGCTGTCGATCGAGTCGAACGCAGCAAGTCCTTTGCCGAGCCACCGCCCGGGCGACTCTCCCTTCGCGGAGTAGTAGTCGGACAGCGAAGTGCGCCCTTTCTCGGTGCTGTCCATCGCTGCGACGGACTTCACGTAATACGTGTATCCATCGCCAGCAGTGAGTTTGTGAAGCGTCGCGGTCACATTCTTAGAATAGCGGACGTTATCTTCTCGTTATCCTTAATGCAAGAGGTGTGAAGGTGAAATTTTGGTGTGGATGCTTATCGGTGAGTCAGATTGCGACTGGTTCGGTCGGTACGGAGCGAGGTTATGGCGAATGTTTATCGACATGGACTTGTATGTCTAACGGGTTGCTTGATTGGAGCTTTTGGCACGTGTCGTTCGCACGCTTTCCGCTGTCGTCAAATTCTTATTATTCCAATTGGAACAATAGGTCCGAATGGTCCAAAATCGCAATTGTGAACCGGAAGGACGTTGATATTCGATGGAATCGGGCTGGTGACTCTGTGGGAGCATTCGCGCCTCACCGCTGGTGCCGCAACTCACGCTAGTCAGGTACGACAAGCTCGCCCGACGATCAGACTTTGCCGAATACAAGTCGGCGGACCCAGCCGAGCAGTTGGGCAAGTGTGACTAGCGATCCGAGCTCGGTCGCCTCGCGTTGCCGACACGTCGGCTCTGGTGTACTCGCTCCGCCTCCCAGCCGGCAGCGGCCCTTCTACGATCGCCGTCGCCTGTGTCAGTACGAGCAGCTATCGTCCAAATTCATGGAGGTGAACAAGGAGACTCGACAAGCGGTGGCGGCAAGTGATCCCATCGCCGAGCACTACTGGCAAGTTGCTCGCGCTCTGTACCGCACCTTGCGCTGCGACGGTCCCGCTATGGAGACGCTCGACCCAGGTCCGATCGTGCTCCGTCGTGACGAACATGTGTACCTGCACCTGCCGACAAGGTATGCGCGGTATACAGCAATCGAAGACGGGTATCCGCCCGCCTGGAATGTGCAGCAGAGTGTCGACGTGCTGGTCACGACCGACGGTCTGATCGTCACGCTGCGCGACGGAGATGTTCTTCGCTTCGATTGGGAGCGCGTCACCGCGTTCCATCCGGAACCGACGCGATGGACTGTGACATTCCAGTTCGACGGCGAGGCCAGCCCTCTGCGGTTGCGGGGTTACGCCGCACCACAATTCTGCGTGTACGCGACGCTGCAGCTTCGTAGCATCGACTACTTCCTGACCAGCGATCCGCTCAGCCCACTTCTGTAGAACGTCGTCGCGCCGGGCGCTGGCGCATTAGAACAGGGACAGTTGATCTTTGCGGGCTCGTTCGTCGGCGAGGGTTACGTAGGCGTTAGCCAGTCGTCGAGCGGTGTCGCTGGTGCACACCAGCTCGGTCCGGATTGCGCTCCACGGCGTGCCGGATTCGTGTAGCCGCTGCGCATGTGCACCGACCTCGAAATCCTCCTCTGCGAGGGTACTCATTGCGTGAGTGCTGTCGGCTCCGGCGTCGAGCCGAGCCTTCGCATCGCGACGTGCCCGGCCGAGGACACACATCTGCTCGAAGAGTTCGTCTAATCTTCACCTCTCTCACAGTGTCTTTGACGTCGTGGGAGCGGCGGCGTGTCAGCTTTGTTTGCACGTGAGCGGATGGTTGCCTA
>NZ_JAEMNV010000021.1 GCF_016482825.1 Antrihabitans stalagmiti
CAGGCTCGCCAGATCGCGGCCGTTCTCCTCCGATTCGATCACGTCGGCAAGCTACCGAAGCCGCCTTGAGCCATAGCCTTCCGACCTACCCCAAACCTGAAGTTAGTTCAGTCAATGGTGCCTGACCTGCTCGGCGTTCGTCATCGACGCCACCCACCGCCAGGTGCTGCAACGCCAGCTACGCGACACCGCCGACCTGATCGACCGCGCCACAACCGAATTCGAGCAGCGCCACCACCAACCAATGCCCGAGGACAATGTCTGGCTCACCAGCGCCGCGCCGAACATGCCGCTCTCACGCGGCTGCTCGAAACGCTCGACTCAGCGCCCGACGCTGCCGCCCACGGCACCACACCGGCATGCCGCGAACCCTCCGCCGGACCAGTCGCTCTGACCCTCGACCTGTCCCGACATCGAAGGAACCGACCGTGACCGACACCCGAGATCGGCGTATCGCCGTGCTCGACGCAGCCGCGAAAACCAAGTCACTGAACAAGACCCGAGATGCCGACCAGGCAATCCGGCGACTCGTCAAACGCAACGAGCCGATCACTTTCCAAGCCGTTCAACGCGAAGCGGGCGTCTCCCACGCCTTCCTCTACAACCACGCCGATCTCCGACAGCGCATCGAGAACCTCCGCGCGCGCCACACCCCGATCGCCGCCACGCCAGCCGACAGCGACAACACGCTCGTCATCACCCTGACGCGCCAGATCGCCGACCTGAAGAAGCAACATCACCAGCAGCTCCAAGACCTCCGCAAGGTTCTCGAACGAGCCCACGGCGAAAACCTCGACCTCCGACGCGAACTCACCCGCCGCGGAACCACACCGACTTGACCGTAACGCTGTTGCGATCGCATCAACGCTTCCACCTGCGCAAACACGCCACCGGCACGCCTCATCCCTCGATAACTGCAGGCGTCGGAAAGACGCATCTGTCGGTCGGTTTGGCACGAGCTGCCGCCCACGCCGGCTACCTCACCTACTTCACCACCGCCGCCGACCTCGCCGCCCGCTGTCACCGCGCTGCGATCGAAGGCCGGTGGGCGACAACGATGCGGTTCTTCGCCGGCCCGACACTGTTGGTGATCGATGAACTCGGCTACCTACCACTGCCGGGTGAGGCGGCATCGGCGTTGTTTCAAGTTGTGGCGCAACGGTATATGAAAACCAGCATTGTGATCACGACCAACCGTGGCGTCGGAGAATGGGGATAGATGCTCGGTGACACCACCGTCGCTGCCGCGATGCTCGACCGACTGCTGCATCGATCGGTGGTTCTCAACCTCGACGGCGATTCCTACCGACTGCGCGACCACCACGCAGAGCAATGATCAATACCTGTGGATGGGGGTTTTGGGAGGGGCGCACCTTCCCGGAGGATGATCTTCACGGAATCAGGTATTCGATCAAGACCAGCGCGCCAACGCTGGTTGGGAAGGTACGCCCTTGCTCAAGGTAGTTCACGACACCGGTTCGTCCAACGCGGACGGCGAGATGACCGCGCGGTCGTTGCTCGACGAGATCGTCCGTGACGGTGCCCGGCAGATGCTCGCGGCGGCGTTGCAGGCCGAAGTCGCCGCCTACATCGACCGGTTCGCTGATCAGGTCGACGAGAACGGCCACCGTTTGGTGGTCCGCAACGGCTCCCACCACCAACGCGACGTGCTGACCGCGGCGGGCGCGGTGACGGTGACAGCGCCGCGCGTGAACGACAAGCGTGTCGATCCCGATTCCGGTGAGCGGCAACGCTTTGCCTCGGCGATCCTGCCGGCGTGGGCGCGGAAGTCGCCACAGATGAACGAGGTGCTGCCGTTGTTGTATCTGCACGGGCTGTCGACCAGCGACTTCGGGCCGGCGTTGGAGCAGTTCCTCGGCTCCGGTGCTGGGCTGTCGGCCGCCTCGATCACTCGGCTGACCGCGCAGTGGCAGGACGAAGCGAAAGCATTCGGAGAGCGGGACCTGTCCGGTACCGATTTCGTCTACCTCTGGGTCGACGGCATCCACCTCAAAGTTCGGCTGGAGCAAGAGAAGCTCTAGTCTGTTGGTGATGATCGGGGTCCGCGCCGACGGCCGCAAGGAGTTGGTCGCGTTGACCGACGGATACCGGGAGTCGACCGAGTCGTGGGCCGATCTGCTGCGCAGCTGCAGGCGCCGCGGCATGACCGCACCGGTGTTGGCGGTCGGCGACGGTGCTCTCGGGTTCTGGAGGGCTGTGCGGGAGGTGTTCCCGACGACCCGTGAGCAACGGTGCTGGTTCCACAAACAAGCCAATGTACTTGCTGCGCTGCCGAAGTCGGCGCATCCCGGTGCGTTGGCGGCGATGAAGGAGATCTACAACGCCGAAGACATCGACAAGGCCCAGGTCGCCATCAAAGCGTTCGCGGTCGACTACGAGGCGAAGTATCCGAAAGCGGTCGCGAAAATCGTCGACGACGCCGACGTGCTGCTGGAGTTCTATCGGTATCCGGCCGAGCATTGGGTGCATTTGCGCACGACGAACCCGATCGAATCGACTTTTGCGACCGTACGATTGCGGACCAAGGTCACCAAGAGTCCCGGGTCTCGTGCAGCGGGAATTGCCATGTCTTACAAGCTGATCGATGCCGCGCAACTTCGCTGGCGGGCGGTCAACGCACCCCACCTGGTCGCACTCGTGCGCGCCGGCGCGGTGTTCCACAAGGGCAAGCTGCTCGAACGCCCGACCGATATCACGCCCGAAGCGTCAACAACCGAGCCGGAAACCGCCGAATCGGAGGTCGCATGAAATCCCCGATCCACAGGTATTGACAATATCTCTCACCACGCACGGTCGGACACCCTCCGAAGAGCAACGACCGGAACCCGCCAACCACTACAGTGAACACAGCTCACAGGTGGGCTCTTTCGCCGAGCAAGTCTGAGCATTTTCGCTGAGCGTCATCAGCAGTCGCACCCGGTCGAACCTGCCGCCCTATCCTGGCTCAGGGACCTCACCCGCTCCGTCAGCCAGGCTCCAAACTCGTCGTAGATCTCGGCAAGCAGGTTCACCCGCTCCACTGAGAGGTAGACATGCCCGGCGTTGAACAGACCGCCTTGGACGGTTCCGACCAGTTGGCCGCTGGCAAGGTTGCGCACATCCAAGGCGTTCCGCTGCGGGCGCCGTGCTCATCGCTCCTCCCCGGGTGAGTGGGAACCGGCGGAGATCCCGTCGGGCCGGTTGTGTCCACTGGGTGTGTCGGTGAAAGCGTCAGCGATCACGGGAGCGGACTTGAACATCAGCGGTCCGTACGTATGCCGAAGCGCGGTCAGGATCGCGTTCAGAGGCAGGTCGTCGAAGATGCCGCGCTCGCGGACGTACTCCATATGCTGGGCTCCGTCTGCCGTGAATGCGTGCAGGAGGGCGTCGTTATCGCCATCGAAATCCACCGGTGGCACACCGAAGCGCGCGCACAATTCGCTGTTGAACGCGGGCGTGGCCTTCATCCACCGGCCGTCGATGTAGAGATGGCTGTAGCCGTGATAGACGAACAGGTCCGTGCCGCCCATGAGCGCTCGTAGTGTTTCGGTCTGCAAATGATTACGGACGTCAGCGAAGCCCAGCATCGCCGGAATCCCTGCCGCGCGGCATACCGCGGTCAAGAGCACCGCCTTCGGGACGCAGTAGGCGCGCCCGGTCTCGAGGACGAAGCTCGCTCGATAGTGGGCCGGATCGTCCGACACCGTGTAGGGGTCGTACCAGATCTGGTCGCGGACCGCGGCGAAGAGGCGCGTTGCCTTGTCCCGGTCGGTGCTCGCATTCCCAATGGCGTTTGCGGTGAACGCCCGGACTGACTCGTGCTCGATGTCGAGGAAGTCGGTCGCCCGCAACTGCGCCGCCGGTGCCGGATTCATCTGCGCTCCATGGTGATCGGCAACCCGTCGACAGGGACGGGGAGCGAGGTGTTGTCCCATCTAGCTTCGTACTGATCGGGGACCGTCCAGCTGTAGGTGCGCAGCATGTGGTGCAGGATCGCCTTGACCTCGAGAGTGCCGAAGTGCAGACCGATGCACTTGTGCACCCCTCCTCCGAAGGGAATCCACCCGAGGCGGTGATTCTGGTCCTCACGCCGCGGCTCGCTGAAGCGGTCAGGGTCAAAGGTGTCGGGGTCGGTCCAGCACGACTCGTCGAAGTGGTTCACCGCCGGAGCTACAGCCACCAGGGTGTCCGCGGGGATGTGGCGTCCGGCAATCGCGACATTCTCGACCGTCTTGCGCATCACGATCGGCACGGGCGCCACCAGACGCAGCGTTTCCTTGATCACCAGGTCGAGAGTCCTCAGCGAGTCCAGGTCGTCGATGTCCGGGCGGCGTTCACCGAGGTGGTCGGACTCGGCCCGACCCCGTTCCTGCCAGACGGGGTGCTTGGCGAGGAAGTAGACGGCAGCGGTGGTGGTGATGGTCGACGTGTCGTGGGCAGCCATCATCAAGAAGATCATGTGGTTGACGACGTCCTCATCGGTGAACGCCTCACCGTCGGCCGTGCTCGCATGGCACAGCCCCGAAAGCAGGTCGCTTCCCTGGCCGCTTCGCGCCGCCGGCACGTGCCGGCTGAAGTAGTCCTCCAGGAGCGCGCGCCCACGGACTCCGGCTCGCCACCGAGTCCCAGGCAGCGGGAAACGGATGATCGAGCTGGCCGCACGAACGGTGGCCACGAAGGCGTCGTTGATTGCGTCGGTGTCCTCGCTCCCTCCCCGACCCGCCATGAAGACGTTCGTTGCGACGTCGAGAGTCAAGGCCTTCAGCAATGGGTAGATTCGCGTGGACTGTCCCGGTGTCCACCTGGGGATGCTCGTCTCCAGCGTCGGGCCGAGCTGGTCGACGTAGGCGGCGAGCCGGTCGCGGGTAAAAGCCTCCTGCATGATCCGACGATGCATCTTGTGCTCGTCGAAGCTCATCAGCATCAGGCCCCGGTGAAAGAAGGCATCGATGAGATAGGTCCACCCGTCCTGGGAGAACGACTTCGCCTTGGTTGTTAGTGCCTCCTGCGTGGCATCCGGGCCGGCCACGATCACTATTTTCGTGCCGAAGGCGCCCATCCACGAGACCGGTCCTAACCGCTGGTATCTGAGCCGGGTGAAGTCAGAGCCGAACCGGATGTAGTCCAGCGTGTGACCGAGCAGAGGCAGTCCGGCGGTCCCTCGGACCGGCTCCAGGCCCGACCCCGCCGGGGGCGGGGCGAGGTCACGGACAGGCCACCGGTCACTGGCCCCCAGCAGGGCCGCGTCGACCCGACTCGGCAGTGGCACCATGAGGACCGACGAGAGCCGCTCACGACCCTTCGCCAGCGGGAGATGGATGACGTTCGTCATTGAAGTCCTTCCGAATCGGTCCCGCGTTCGCTGCTTATGCCTGTCGCCCCAACGGACCCAACGCTTCAGGCCGAGTCGGCAAGCACGAGTTCGGCCCGGCCGACAGGGAGTTGCTGCGTGATGACCCGCTTGCTGAACATGAAGTCGCGGGGGCGTTTGATGCAGTCGGCGGCGATGAGCTCGCCCGCGTGGAGATAGAAGCAGCTGAAGTCGCGGTCCCGGGTCGGATCGCCGCTGAGGACAACTTCGTCGTAGCCGGTGTTGAGACCAGCGATCTGGAGCTTGAGATCGTATTGATCCGACCAGAACCATGGAAGCGCCGCTATCTTCTTGGACTTCCCGCAGATGGTCGCAGCGGCGACCTTGGCCTGCTCGCCCGCGCTCGGCACGGACTCCAGGCGAATGCGACGGCCGTAACGGGCCATGACGTGGCTGGCGCAATCCCCGGCGGCCACGATGTCGGGGGCGCTGGTCCGCGCGTGGTCGTTTATCTCGATACCGTTGTCGACGACCAGACCCGCGGCGGCGGCGAGCTCGGTGTTCGGTTCCACGCCGATGCCGACAATGACGAGGTCGGTGGGAATCGATTCGCCACTAGCGAGGACTACCTCGCGGACCCTACCGTCACCGGACAGGGCCTCGACCAGTGCGCCCGTCCGGATGTTGACACCCTCCTCCCGGTGGATCCGGTCGAAGAACGCTGATACTTCGGGGGCGGTGACCCGCTCGAGGACGCGCCCGGTCGCCTCGAGCACGGTGACTTCCAGACCGAGCGCACGCAACGAGGCGGCCGTCTCCAGACCGATATAGCCGCCGCCGACGATAACGGCCCGAAGCCCGGGCCTGGCGGCCTCGCGGATACTCTCGACGTCCGCGGCAGTACGTAGGTAGTACACCCCGGCCAGGTCCGCGCCAGGTGTGGAGAGCCGCCGAGGACGAGCGCCGGTGCACAGCGCGAGCTTGTCGTAGGGCAGTGCGTCGCCGGTGTTCAGTACGACGTGACCAGCCGAGCGGTCGATCGCCGTGACCGTCGCGTCCAGGAGTCGGATTCCCTGTTTGCGGTAGAACTCGGCGCTGCGGATCGCGAGCTCGTCGAGTGTGCTCGTCCCGGCTAGATAGGACTTCGACAGCGGAGGGCGTTGGTATGGCAACGCAGACTCTTCGCCGATGAGGACGATCTCCCCGACCCACCCTTCCTGGCGCAGGCTGGCCGCGAGTTGGGCCCCGGCATGGCTGGCCCCGACGATGAGGGCCCGCTGCAATGTCATGCGTCGGACTTCGGGGTGAGGCGGACCATCATCTTGCTGATACCGCGCACGAAGTTGGACTGCACGTATTCGGGCTCGCCGACGACTTCGATGTTTTCGAAGCGAGGAAGCAACTCCTCCCAGAGAATCCGCAGCTGCAGCTCGGCCAGCCGGTTTCCCATGCAGCGGTGGACACCAAAGCCGAAGGAGATGTGGTTGCGGGCGTTGGCCCGGTCGATGATGAAGTCGTCGGGGCGTTCGAACACACGCTCGTCGCGGTTGCCCGAGGCATACCACATCACGACTTTGTCGCCTTTGCGGATGAACTGCCCGTTGAGCAGGGTGTCGGCCTTGGCGATCCTGCGCATATAGGCAAGCGGTGTCTGCCAGCGGATGATCTCCGAGCCCATGTTGGGAATCAGGTCCGGGTTCGCCTTCAACTTCTCGAACTGGTCAGGAAACCGGTTGAGCGCAAGAACACCTCCGCTCATCGAGTTCCGGGTCGTGTCGTTGCCTCCGACGATCAGCAACACCAGGTTGCCTAGGAACTCCATCGGGCGTTTGATCAGATCCTTGGTGTCCTCGTTGCTCTGCAGCATGGTGATCAGATCGAAGCCGGGTTGCTCGCCGGCAGCTGTCCGAGCCGCCTTATCGTGCCAGAGCGCACTGAGCCCTCGCGCCATGTCGCGCATGCCGCGGAACACCTCGTCGTTGTCAGAGGGACCTCCGTTTGCTTGCTCCATCGACGATGCGAGATCTGACCAATAGACGAGCTTGCGGCGCTGTTCGTAGGGAAAGTCCAGGAGGGTGGCAAGCATCCGAGCCGTCAACTCAACAGAGACACTCTGAACCCAGTCGAATGGCTGATCAACTGGCAGTTTGTCCAGCACTTCCCGGACTCGCGATCGAATCAGACCCTCCATCTCGCGCAAGTTCTTCGGCGCGACCACACCTTGTACAGCGGCCCGCTGCACGTCGTGACGTGGCGGATCCATCGCGATGAACATCTCGATATCAAGAAAGCGAGGTGGGACCCCGATTACGATGACCGGCTCGGCCGAGAACGATTCGTGGTTCTTGTCGACGGCCATTATGTCGGCATGCCGCGTAATGGACCAGAACGGGCCGAACGGACTGTTGGGCTGATAGTGGACCGGAGCTTCGTTGCGCACGCGCTCGAAGTAGGACTGCCAGCGGCCCTGGCGGTAGAGGAATGGGTTGCTGAGGTCGATGTCGGCCAGTTCGACGTCCTCCACCGGCGGGATGGGGCGCTCGACGAAGAGCTTCTCCCCGTTCGTCCCGGTCATCCATCGCCGGGTGAAGTCGTACATCTGAGCGCCCTGGATCTGCAAGTCCATCGGGATGGTCGACTGAATCTTGGCGGTGATCCCCTCTGGAATCTTCATCACGTCTTGCCCCTCTCTGTCGTCGTCACATCTGGAACTCAGGCAGTTGGACGATCAAGCCGTCCCATACCGCGCAGGCCACCATCTGGCAGGACAGTCGGGAGGTCGGCTGACGCTCGGGATTCATTGCGAGCATCTCCTCCTCAACGGTGCCCGACAGTCCGACCTGCTCGGACCATTGCGGATCGACGATCACATGGCACGTACCGCACGCGGCTTCGCCTCCGCAGTCTCCGTCGATGCCGGGCACCGCGTTGTTGATTGCGACCTGCATCAGCGAGTGCCCCTCCTCGAGGGGCGCCTCGTGTTTGTCGCCGTCGTGGGAGACAAATGTGATAACTGACATAGCCAACTCCTAATGCGGCGTCCTCGACACGGGAACTAAGTGAAAGTGTTGTCGACGAGGACCGCCGAGGCTATGTTCGGCGGAGTCATATATTTGTGAGTTCGGTTCAGAGGATGCGCAACAAATTGAGCCTCTACGAAGTCGGTGTCCCCCCCTTCGCGTTCGTGCAACTGCTCGAGAGTCAAGCACTCGACCCAGACGCCGTCGCGCGGTTTCGAAACGTCATGACTCGCGAGGGAACGAATGAAGGCCTTCTAATCCAGCGTGAGGTTCAGGCCCCTCTACGGTGGTTTCGGGAGGTCTATCCCGAGCTGGATGTCGACCAGGCAATACTGCTCGGCTTCGCGTTCGCCGAACAGGCCCAGTTGACATCGTTCGGCCCCTTGAGTTTTCCGCTGGTCAGCGCAGGCTCCGTAGCCGAGATCGTGGAACTGCTCACCTATCTGCCATTGATCTCGACAGCCCTGAGTCCACAGTTTTATCCAAGTGAACACGGCCTTACCATCGCACTCACCGGACACACAAGCGATCCCGCACTGGACTGCTTGGTCGTCACCTACGGCGGGCTGGCAGTGCTGCGACTACTCGACATGCTCGCCGGAGACGTTTCAACCGTCAGACTCCACCTGACTTGGCCGGTGCCGACCTTCATGACCAACCATGAAGAAATTATTGGCGGGCGACTGCTCTTCAACGCCCCAATGTCTTTCCTCCATGTCCCCGCTGAAACGCTCAGCGAGGTCTGCCGGTTCTCCGATCCCCTCGCGTATCGACTCGCCATAGTCGACCTGAAGCAAACTCTCGAACAGCGGAGCGGGACCACATCGTTTTCGGAGAAGGTGAGACGGTTCCTGGAGAAGGATCGTCCCGGGCAAAGCAGCCGACAATCGGTAGCTGACGAGCTGTCAATCTCCACCAGCACACTCAAGCGGCGCCTCTCCGAAGAGGGGACCACCTTTCGCGAGCTGCGCGAGTCATGCCTGCGCGAGCGTGCGATGCTACGACTCCTCGACCGATCAATCTCGGTGAGTGAGATAGCGACGGATCTCGGATACAGCGACCTATCCAACTTCTCACACGCCTTCAAGCGATGGACCGGCCGATCTCCTAGAGAGTTCTCTCACGACCAGCATGAAAGGTGAATCTGTAGCCCGAACCGCCCGATAGCGCACCCAGCTGACCGCACAACCTAGCGTTCGAAGCAGTTCCCCTTCGAAACGTGAGCTATTCCAGCGATCTTCGCATTGTCGTCGATTGGAGTCGGCGTGCCGATATTTCCATCGGACATCGGCGAGGCTGCGTTCTTTCAGCCTGCCAGGCTCTTGTGTTGCTCAATGCAACCAGAAGTCGCCTCTTTTGAGCGGCTGCTGGGTCCCCGGATGCTTCTACAGGAGAAACATCCTGCGCGCAGCGAGGAAGTCATCGACCAGGCGAACACAGTCGGACTGACCGAAGGCGTGAATACCGGTCAGGCGTGCGAACACTATCGGCCCGACCAGTTGCGACAAGGCAACTGTGGTGTCGAATTCGCCGAGTTCGGCGGCTGTCGAGTATCTGATCGAACGGCCCACGGTACTGATCGGCGACCCGGGCGCGCAGCGCACCCATCGATCGTGACCCATCTTCGTGCGGGCCGCCAGACTTGCTGCCGGAAGCGGTGGACCCGAGCGCGAGCCAGGCCAGCGTCGTGAGTTGTATCGGCGTTTCCTCGATCAGAACCGCTTGCCGACTCAGTAACTCGATCAAACGCTGGCGTAATGTCCCGCTCTCTGGCGGCGGCGTGACCTGAGGCAACAGTCGCTCGAAGGTTGCAGCGAGCAGATGCGTCGAGCTGCTGAAATGCCGGTACAAAGTAGTGCGGGCAACCTTGGGCGCCTTTGTCACTGCGTCGATGGTGACCGCCTCGATACCGCCGGTGCTGAGCAACCCAGTCGCCGCGTCCAGCAACCGCGCACGGGAGCGCATCCGCCGCGGATCGATGTCGTCATCATCGGCGCACGATCCAGAATCAGCGTTCATCCCTGTATGCACCTCTCGTTCGCTAACCGAACCGAAACACCGATGGCACTGTCGTCCCGATAACATTTATGATACCGATAGTAGCGGACAGCTACTGGCGATATCTGCACAGAGGAGGCGCGATGCAATCGACCAAATCTTCGACTTTACGCTTGTCGCGGGCCCAGCAATGGACGCTGGTGGTGTCGTGCCTGTCCGTCGCATTGGTCATCGGGTCGATGGCAGCGCTCTACGCCGCCCTCACCGACATCGCGACCGCGACTGGTGCGACCCAGGTCCAACTCACCTGGATAGTCGACGGTTACACCCTCGCATTGGCGTGTCTGGTGCTCCCTGCTGGCGCGCTGGGTGACCGCTACGGTCGACGGGCCGTACTGATCGCTGGACTGACGGTATTCTCGGCCGCATCGGCAATACCGCTGCTGTGGCAGGACCCGGTTTCACTGATCGCCGCACGCGCAATCGCTGGTGCCGGCGCCGCACTCGTGATGCCGTCGACTCTGTCGATTATGACCACAGGTCTCCCGGAGCACCAGCGCGGACGGGCGGTCGGGATCTGGGCAGGTGTGGCCGGATCCGGTGCAGTGCTGGGCATTCTCGGATCCGGCGTTCTGCTTGAGGTGTGGTCGTGGCAGTCGATCTTCGCCGGATTGACCGCCATTGGGTTGGTGCTGCTGATCTTGGCTTTCACAATTCCCGAATCCGTCGACCGACTACGTCCAGCAATGGATCCAGTGGGTTCGGTGAGCATCGCGGTCACGATCGGGGCCATCGTCGTCGCCTTGACAGAGGCGCCGCTACGCGGCTGGGACGACCCGGTCGTGCTCGGTCTCCTTGGGACCGGACTGGTCGCCGCGACGATCTTTGTTGCCGTCGAACTACGAGTCGAGCATCCGCTATTGCCGTTGCACTTGTTCATCCATCGCGGGTTCGGTAGCGCGACCGTCTCGATCACGCTCCAGTTCGTCGTGATGTTCGGGGTGTTCCTGGTTCTCGTGCAATTCTTACAGCTGATTCTCGGCTACCGCCCCCTGCACTCCGCGTTGGCGATCGCTCCGATGATCATTCCGCTGGTATTGATTTCTGTGATCGCGCCGTGGTTCGCCGAGCGGGTCGGCCTACGCATGGTGACCGTTACTGGGCTGTTGCTCATCTCGATGGGGTTGTTCCTGATCAGCCGGCTGAGCGTCGATGCCGTCTATGTCGACATGTTGTGGCCACTGCTCATCTTGAGTGCTGGGTTGGGTTTGTGCACCGCACCCGCCACTGCTGCCATCGTGGCGGATACACCCCCCGAGAAGCAGGGGGTCGCCGCGGCCGTCAACGACGCCGCCAGAGAAATCGGCGCAGCAATCGGGATCGCCATCGCCGGAAGCGTGCTCGCCGCGGGGTACAGCAACCGCATCCAACCCGCACTGCCCCGACTGCCCGAACAAGCACGCGAGCCCGTATCCGACTCACTCGCAGCAGCCCTGCAGGTCACCGACCGGACAGGTCCTGCCGCGCAGGAGTTGGCCGACTTCGCCAAGGCCGCATTCGTGCACGGCGCCGAACAAGCGTCGCTGGTCCTGGCCATCATCGTCGGCGTTGGGGCGGTCGTACTCGCCCCCTGGACGCCCGGCCGACGACACGTCCCTGACCACGATCGCGAGCGCCATAGCGACCGCGACCAAGAGCCCGCGCTTCGCGCGTTGCGAACCCAGTAACCGAGATAAGCTCGCTACGACTCTCACCACGTAGCCGGAGAACGTGGTGCCGCTGCAGCCGCGCGCAAGAACTCCCTGCGGCGTCAATTCCCCCGCCGACGCAGCCTCACGCTCGAACTTATCTCGAAGAGCCTCGCGAGCCTTTGCGTCCGTGCGGCACGATCCGTCGTTCGAGCCCACGATTGATGCGCCGCGATCCGTGCCTGGAGGACCCGTCGTTCTCGGTCGCCATGTCCCACCATTCTCTCGGCGGGGGTTCCACTTTGACCGTCACCATTTACACCAAGCCTGCATGCGTGCAGTGCAACGCGACGTACCGTTGCTCTCGACAAGGCCGGAATCGACTACACGTTGGTCGACATCTCGCAAAACGACGCCGCGCGGGTTTACGTGTTGAGCCTGGGCCACCTACAGGCACCGGTGATTGTCATGGACGGCGGAACTCATTTCGGCGGTTTCGTCCCGACCGCATTTCCGCGCTCGCTGCCGCAGCGGCTTGACTGAGAAGGACCCTCGCGAGCTCGCGCAACCGTCGCCACTCGATAGCCACCTGAATGCAACCGCCGCACATCCGGCATCCCACACCGAGCTCGGAGCTGGCGCGGCGGATGACCTCACACTCGATACCGCGACACGGAAGAATCGGAACCGATGAGCGCTACCCCCATGCCCGACATGGCCGGCGAGTTCCATGCCGCTCTCGACTCCGACGACCTGAATTACACCTAGCTCGACGTCGAAGCACAAACGTTGCGCGCACTACTGTGGCGAGCCCTGAGGCTGCCCGCACCGTCATCAACCTACTCAAACCGGCTGACTTCTACCGTCCGGTCTGCGCCGCGCTGCTGTTCACTGTGATCACACGCCTGGTGACCGAGTCCCGGCCGCACCGTTCGGCGCTGGTGTTGGCCGAGCTGCCGCGCGCCGGCAAAGTCAGCGGCCTGCTCAGTCGCGCACTCACCGACGTCGCCTTGGCTGATGCCCGCGAACACGAGATATCGCACTACGCACGTGCTGTACTCGCGCAGTCCTACCGCCGCGGATACGCCACCGCAGCCGTCACGTTGGCGCAGCTCGCTGCCGAGGCGAGCGAAGACGAATTATCTGCATCTTGCCCTCAGTGGGAGCACAAACCTGCATTTCACAACGTAACGGACATGTCTGTCAGCCACTGGTTTGCCAGTCGGAATCGACTCAATTCCGTCGTTGGCGACGAGGACTACGGCTTAGCTGGACATCAGCATGAAAGGGCAATTAGATGACTTCGATACCAAACCTGACGCTTGCTTCTCCTGCGGGCTGGCCGGACGAGGAGTCATACGCTGTTTTGCCCGCCGAGGATGTCGAAGTGCTCGGGCTGTGCGCACTGGTATGGGCGA
>NZ_JAEMNV010000022.1 GCF_016482825.1 Antrihabitans stalagmiti
TAGGCAACCATCCGCTCACGTGCAAACAAAGCTGACACGCCGCCGCTCCCACGACGTCAAAGACACTGTGAGAGAGGTGAAGATTAGACGAACTCTTCGAGCAGATGTGTGTCCTCGGCCGGGAACGTCGCGATGCGAAGACCCGTCTCGACGCCGCTACGCAGGCATTGTCATGAGTGTTCAGCCTGACAAAGGCGACATGCTTGGTGCGCTGTCACTGACGGCGCAGCACAACCCGACCGGAGCGGACAGGACTCCCGCAATGAGCACCCTCACCGAGGAGGATCTCGATGTCGGCGGACATGCGCAACGGCTACGCGAATCCGGCACGCCGTGGACCGCAATCGGGATCGAGCTGGGGTGCACCAGCGACACTGCTCGACGATTGGCCAATGCCTATGTAACCCTTGCCAACGAACGAGCCCGCAAAGATCAAATCTCCTTGTTCTGATGCGCTAGCGCCCCGGGCGCGAGGACGTCTACAGAAGCGGGCTGAGTGGATCGCTGGTCAGGAAGTAGTCGATGCTACGAAGCTGCAGCGTCGCGTATACGCAGAACTGTGGGACGGCGTAGCCCCGCAACCGCAGAGGGCTGGCCTCGCCGTCGAACTGGAACGTCATAGTCCATCGCGTCGGTTCCGGATAAAACGCGGTGACGCGCTCCCAATCGAAGCGAAGAATATCTCCGCCGCGCAGCGTTGCGATCAGACCGTCGGTCGTGACCAGCACGTCGACGCTCTGCTGCACATTCCATGCCGGCGGATAACCGTCCTCGATTGCTATATACCGCGCGTAGTTTGTCGGCAGGTGCAAGTGCACATGTTCGTCACGACGGAGCACGATCGGACCTGGGTCAAGCGAGTCCAAGGCCGGACCGTCGCAACGCAGGGTCCGGTATAGAGCGCGAGCGACTTGCCAGTAGTGCGCGGCGACGGGCTCGCTTGCCGCCACCGATTGTCGAGTCGCCTTGTTCACCTCCATAGGTTTGGACGATAGATGCTCGCACTGACACAAACGGCGGCGATCGCGTAGTGCCGCCGCCCGCCTGGAGGCGGAGCGAGTACACGAGGCCGACATGTCGGCAAGGTGCCAGCGACCGAGCTCCGACTCGCTAGTCACACTTACCCAACTGCTCGGCTGGGGTCCCCCCGGCTCGTGTCGGCAAAGATTGCATCACCGCATCGCAGAGCTTGTCCGACCTACTCACGCGCCAGCGGCACCTGCAGTGCAGGCGCGCATGCCATCCGATAGACGTCACCAGCCCGATTTCTTCGGACGTCACAGTCCATTCCAGCTCGCAATTGTAAATCTGGACCAACCGGAACTACTGTTCTAATTGGACCAATATACATTTGCCTGGCAACCGACAGCGTGCGAACGACACCTATCGAACTCAAATCAATCAACCCACTGGAACAACAAATCCTTGTCCCTAAAAGTTCTGTCCCCCAGCCCCGCGCCGTACCGTCCGAGCCAACTACATCGCGACCCCAACCAATAATCGTCAAACCCATATTTCACCTTCACACCTCTTGCATTAAGGATAACGAAAAGATAACGTCCGCTATTCTGAGAATGTGACAGCGACGCTTCACAAACTCACCGCCGGCGATGGCTACACGTATTACGTGAAGTCCGTTGCAGCGATGGACAGCACCGAGAAGGGCCGGAGCTCGCTGTCCGACTATTACTCGGCGAAGGGAGAGTCGCCGGGGCGGTGGCTAGGCAACGGGCTCGCCGCGTTTGACTCGATCGACATCGGCGATCCGGTCACTGAAGCACAGATGAAGGCACTCTACGGCGAGGGCCTGCATCCTGATGCAGACAAGATCCGGAGGCAGACACTCGCCGACCAGGTCGCCAAGGGTGCCGACAGCAAGGCCGCCAAACGTGCGGCGGAGGCATCCGCTCGGATCGGCGCTCGGTATCGGATCTACCACGGCAGCACCAAATTTCGACAGACTGTTGCGGAACGCTTCGTTGACTTCAACGTCGCCAACGGCGAGAAAGGCCTCGCGGCGATTCCAGACGAGGAACGCGCAAGGATCCGGACCGACGTCGCGACAGAGATGTTCACTGCCGAATACGAACGCGCTCCACTGGACGAGCGCGAGCTGTCTGGATGGACTGCTCGAAACTCGCGCAACCGGACGACCGCTGTCGCCGGGTTCGACGGTTGCTGCTCCCCCGTCAAATCAGTATCTGCACTGTGGGCAGTTGCGCCGCGATCGATTGCGAAAGAAATAGAGAAGTGTCACGAGGCTGCCGTGGCTGATTATCTAAGTTTTCTCGAAAAGGTCGCTGGATACACCCGCCTGGGCACCGACGGAGTGCAGCAGGTCGAGACGAATGGATTGACAGCGACAGCATTCACGCACCGCGATTCACGGGCTGGCGACCCCGATTTGCACACCCACGTCGTGATCAGCAACAAAGTCCGTGCCCGGACCGCGGATGGCAGTTGGCGGTGGCTGGCTCTGGATGCACGAATGCTCTACAAATGGGCAGTCTGCGCATCCGAGCACTACAACACGCGCCTCGAAGCACACCTTCGAAACCGACTCGGCCTGCACTTCGCCGAACGACCGTCGGTCCAGAATGAAAAGCGCCCAATACGAGAAATAGTCGGTGTTGACTCTCGCCTCATCGAACGCTGGTCGGCTCGAAGCGCCGCCATCACCAAACGCACTGGCGCGCTCGCCAAAAGCTTCCAAGCCGACCACGGCCGAGAGCCAACACCCCACGAGATGTTTGCGCTCGCCGAACGCGCCACCTTGGAGACCCGCCAGGCCAAGCACGAGCCGCGGACCGAAGCGGAGCAGCGCGCCACGTGGCGCCACGAAGCCATCGCGGCTGTCGGTGGCGCCCATGCACTATCTGAAATGGTGCATCGAGCGCGCCACCCCAATCGCGGCCCCAGCGCTGAACTCGACGATCGATGGATATCCACCTCGGCAAAGGCGCTCATCTCGCGAGTGGCAACAAGCCGCGCCACATGGCAGGAGGCGCATGTGAGAGCGGAAGCGGAGCGGATCGTCCGCGCAGCAAACGCGGACCCCGAACACGGACAACGAATAGCCGACCAGCTGGTGCTCGCAGCACTGAGCATCCGTCGCTCCATCCCTCGTCGTCTACCCGATCAGTTCGACGAGCCAGCACCGTTGCGACGTCTCGACGGAACCAGCGTCTACACCACTGCGCGCAGTCAGCTCTACACATCAGCCGCCGTCATCGCCGCCGAAGAACGCCTCATCGCCGCCGCACACCAACCCGGCGGTCATCAGATCCCTGACTCCACCGTCGCGGTCGCCCTGCTCGAATACGCCGCCAACAACAACGGTCGCTCCCTCAACGCCGGCCAAGCCGAACTCGTACGCCGCATGGCCACCTCCGGTGCACGACTGCAAGTGGCGATCGCCCCCGCAGGCACCGGCAAAACCACCGCCATGAAAGTCCTCGCCCGCGCCTGGCAGAGCGAAGGCGGCACCATCATCGGCCTGGCACCGACCGGCGCCGCCGCCGGAGTACTGCGCGAAGAAATCGACACCACCACCGACACCATCGACAAAATGACCCACGTCCTCGCCCAAATGGAAAAGGCCGGACGCACCGGAAAGCCCGTGCAGATCCCGCACTGGATGCGTGAGATCGACGACAAAACACTCGTCATCATCGACGAAGCCGCCATGGCCGGCACCGAAAACCTCGACGCCGCAGTGCGGTTCATTCTGTGGCGAGGTGGCAGTGTCCGCATGATCGGCGACGACAAACAGAAGTCCTCGATCGCTGCCGGCGGTGTCATCCGCGACATCGCCGAATCGGCCGGGGCGATCACACTCACCCAAGTCATGCGGTTCACCGATCCCGCCGAAGGCAACGCCAGTCTCGCCCTACGCGACGGCGATCCGGCAGCGATCGCCTTCTACATCGACAACCAACGCGTCCACGTCGGCGACATCGAAACCGTCAAGAACACGCTCTACACAGCCTGGTCACGAGACCGCGCCGCCGGTCTCGACTCGGTGATGATGGCACCCACCCGCGAACTCGTCGCCGACCTGAACCTGCGTGCCCGCACCGACCGCATCGCCGCCCTCCCCGATAGCCGCGTCGGTGCGGTGGTCGCGCTGGCCGACGGGCTCCCCGCCTCCGTCGGTGACGTCGTCTTGACCCGCAACAACGATCGTCGACTACCCATCTCGCGCACCGACTACGTCCGCAACGGCTACCGCTGGACGATCAACGCCATTCACGACGACGGTTCCCTCGACGTCACTCATCTGCGTAGCCGCCGCCGGGTTCGTCTGCCCGCGAGTTATGTCCGCGAGTACGCCGAACTCGGTTACGCCTCCACCGCCAGCTCCGCCCAAGGCATCACTGCCGACACCTCGCACACACTGGAGGACGGCAGTAGCAGCCGCGAAGATCTCTACGTCCCGCTGACCCGAGGGAAGCGCCGCAACGACGCCTACGTCTCCACCGCCACTGATGGCGACGTCCACAAAGCGCTGCATCCGGAAGTACTCAACCCGCTCACCGCCGTCGACGCTCTGACCGGCATTCTCGCTCGATCCAGTGCGCAGGTGTCGGCGACCACCGCACAGCGTGAGCTCGACGATCCGCGTGGTCGACTCGCTCACGCCGCCGCGGCGTACACCGATGCGGTCGGCTCCGCGGCCGAAGCCGCGATCGGTGCCGACGCCCTGGCGGTCATCGATGCCGGAGCCGAAAACACGTGGACCGGGCTCACCGACTCCGCCGCCTGGCCGACACTGCGTAAGCACCTGGCGACCCTCGCCGTCGACGGTCGCGACGCCGTCGACGACCTGCACACGGCGGCGCATTCCCCGAAACTCAACCGCATCTACGGTGCGCTCGACACCGCGGCCGACGTTGCCGCCGTCCTGGATTGGCGACTCGACGAGACCGGCGCACACTCCAGCGGGACCGGCCCATTGCCCTGGCAACGCGGGATCCCGACAACCCTGCAACAGTCGCCGACGTGGGGCGCGTATCTGTCGGCGCGCAGCGAACTCGTGACCGCTCTCGCCGAGCAGGTCCGCACCGCAGCCAGCGACTGGTCGCTGTCGGATGCACCGCTATGGGCACGTCCGATCGTGGGCGAGCACCCCGCCCTGCTGCGCGATCTCGCCGTATGGCGTGCGGCGATGCGTGTCGACGACACCGACCGCCGACCCACCGGACCGGACCGCTACGCCGTCGTCGAATCGCGCTATCAACGTCGCCTCGACGGCCGCGCCACCCGAGCGATCGGCGACCCCAACAGTGCCGCCGCGCTGTGGGCACCGCTGGTCGACAAGCTCGATCCGCGGATCCGGCTCGATCCGTTCTGGCCGGTGCTCGCCGACAAACTCAGCCTCGCCAAACATGCCGGACTCGACGTGCACGCCCTCGTCGGCACCTGCATCGACGAGCGGCCCCTGCCCGACGAACTCGCCGCCGCTGCCCTGTGGTGGCGGATGTCGCGCACCCTGCAACCCGAGGTCGTCGCCGACATCGAATCCGGTGACCTCGCGGCACGACACCCCGACTGGCTGCCGACGCTGCACACGGTGGTGCCGGAGTACTCCGACCGCATCATCGCCGATCCGGGATTCGCTCGACTCGTCGCTGTCATCGACTCCGCCGACCCCGCCGAGTGGACCCCCACCCAGCTGCTGACCGTCGCGCGCGAATCGATCCTCGCCGCCCAATACGACGACCCGATCCGCGCCGATCAGGTCGCCACCGCCATGACCTGGCGCATCGAAACACTGCTCACCGCGCCCCGGTTCGGCAACGTGCCGCTGCCCGCCGAGCCGGTCGACGTCGAGTCCGCTCCCCCGGATCCGGCGGATGCGGACTTCGGCGTCGAGCTGCTCGACGGCGAGGCCCTGCCGGAAAGGGTTGTCATCGGCGATGACGTTTACCTCGACCCATTACTCGTCCTCGAACCACCGGCCGATGAGCTGGATCGGTTCGACGACGAGCTCGAGCTGGACAGCGATCGCGCACTATCGGCCTTTGTCGATGACCTTGGTGTCGACATCACGGAATGGGCACCGTTCCCTGAGGTCGAACTCCCTTACCCCGACCTGTCGATCGGCGATCGGATCGACCAGCTCGGCGCGGATCTTGCGGCCGCCGAACATCATGTGGCGCGATTGTGGTCGGCGTTTCACACCGGAACCAGTGAGCACGTCGCCGCGACCGAACCGATGGTTCTCGAGCTCGCCTACCGCGCCGACGCGCAACGGCCCTACCGGATCGACGCTCTCGACGCACACGAAAGGTGGGTCGAAGCCGACCTCGCCGCGTCCGCCGCCGAGGACGCCGTCGCCACCCTGCGACGCGACGCCACGACTGCACGCGCTGCCGGCGACGACACCACCGCAGCATCGCTGGAACTCGACGCGAGCCTGCAAGAAATGGAAGCCCAGTACTACCGTGCGGCGGCAGACTCCGCACGTACTGACGCCGATGCCGCCCAAGTCGCACTCGAAGCGTTCGCCGGCGGCCGCGGTGTTGTCACCCGCGACGACGTGGAGCAAGCACGCCTACTTGCTCAAGAACTCGACCTCGACGTCGTGCACCAGGCCCGCTTCGTCGCCGAACGAATCGCGGCACAGTTGGACCGCGCCGAAATGGCCGGAGCCCGTGAACTCGCGGCCGCCGGCACCCTCCGTGCAGCAGATGCCACGTTCCGCGCCCTCGCCGTACGGCTCGAACGCCGCGACTACGCTGCAGCGTTCGCCACTGCCGCCGCGTCGGATCCGTTGCGGATGCTCACCGACACCGAACTCGCCGCCAGCATCGACGGAGTCCGTCGACGCCTGTCCCGCGACGACTATGACCTGATCGGTTGGAAACGTCCCGAGAGCGAAGCGGAAGCCTCCGAGGCCGCCGCCAACCTGAACCATCAGACCGCGGCAATCACAGGCGCTCGCACCGCTGCCAGCGTGGAAGCTGCAGCCGAAAATGCGCTGCGTGAGGCGTATGCCCAGGCAGCTAAACTGCGTCATCAACTGGAAAGAACTCCTGCAATTCGAGTCGGCGCACGCTCCAAACTCACCGCCGAACTCGCAGACGCGGACCGAGTACGCGAACAACGAGTACGCGAACACCAACAAGCGCAGACCGAGACCATCGCGGCATCCACCCGAGCGGCCGACGCCGGCGCACACCCGTCGGACTGGAACCGTATCGAGGCACAAGCCCAGAACGCGGACGTCCAGGCGACCGAGCGCGCAGCCGGGGCCGCCGCCGCCGCAGCCAAGGACGAGCGCGAACACATGCGCGAACGAATCACCGACGAACGCCGTGCAGCAACAACGAAGTTGGACACACTTCTCGCCGAACAAGCTCGACGAGAGGCACAGACGGCGACCGAACGGCGAATCGAAGACCGTGTACGAGAACGCGAAGCACGGGACCAAGACCACCGCCCGACGAACGTACCGCGGCCCGATCTCGACCCTGCCCTCGGACACGAGATCGGCCGCGACCTGTGACGCGTCCGTCCGTGTGCACCTCCCCATCCCGAGCCTCCCCAGTAAGGCGGGTTGGCGCTGATCCGTGAGACCAAGGCCTGATGCTCGTCGTGACGCGCGTGGGCCTCCCCGCGCAATCGTCGACGGCTTCACAGGACCCCGACATAAAAGCGCCCCCAGGCTGCGCAAACGCTGCCTGGGGGTGGGCTCTATGTTATGCGAGGTGCCTTTCGGTCCCCGCTTCTAGATGCAAGCGTAGTCAGAGAGGACGGTCTATGCAACAAAAGTCGGTTATGGCGGTTGTCTCACATCTCTCACGTCCGCGGTTCGATACGTATCTTGCGGTCGCCGGAAGTGATCGGGCTGCACTCGAGCTGTACCGCTGGAACGTCGAGATGGCCGGGGCGCTGCAAGAATCATTGGGTGTGGTCGAGGTGATGCTACGCAATGCGATCGATCGGGAACTGAAACTGTGGAACCCTCAGCAGCCTTCGCCGACTGGGTCTGCTGCATTCGCGGCAAACTGGGTAGAACGCCCAGCTCCTCCGCTGCATAAAATCCTCAATCCGCCGGCACGAGGCCGAGGCCGCCCGGCGCACTCGACTTTTGCCACCGCAAAGAAGCGCGCCCAATCTGATTGCGATCTACGCTCACCCGGTCATCCCCGGCACAGATTCCCCGTCAGCCACGATGATGTCGTCGCTCACATTACGTTCGGAACTTGGGTGAAGCTGCTTCCCAAGAAGACCTCCGGCAGCGCGGTGAGTGGGCAGCAGAAGCTCTGGACCGACGCACTGCACGCGGCATTCCCTCATAATCCGTCGCCGCTGGTCGTGCATTTTTGGGTCAATCGCCTTCATCAGCTGCGAAACCGTGTGGCGCACCTGGAGCCGCTCATCCTCACCGATGTGCGGTCTTATCATCTGACGGCTGCTCGGTTACTCGGTGCGATCGAGCCTGGACTCCGCGATTGGTACGCCGGCACGAGTCGTGTGCCGGTTGTGTTGGCTGCCAAACCGTAGCGAGGCGTCCACGCTTCCTATGTTTTACAACCAGCCAGCCCGCGCCGTCAGTCGCCGGCTGGCTCTATATCCCCTTGTCAGATCTTCGTACTTCGGCGGCTCAGTACACGTCGAGTCCAACCGAATCCGCGAAGAACCCGTGACCGGCGCTGTTGCTGCAACGAAGGCCGGACGCACGCGATCCGCAGACGATCGTCGCGGAGGGATCGTCGAAGCTGGTTCGAATAGTGATCCGCGAGTTCACCGGCAGCTCGGCATCTTTGAATGTTCCGTCCGGGCCGGGCCCGAGTGGCATGTTGAAAACCTTGTCCAGCGTCCGACACGTGGTCGGTGCTTGGGTCTGTAATTCAGACGCTGTGCGCCAGCCAACCGCCGTATAGGGCATCGCAGTGTCACTACCAGCACATACCGGCATCGTGCTTGATGCGTGATGTGCGGGTGCGGTCAGGACGCAGCCACCCATGACCGGGTTGAAGTTGCACGCGACCCGGCCGGATTGGTCGACGAAATGCGTGCCGAACGCCTGCCCGGTGTAGAAGTTCGCGTCCACATCGGCCAAGGGCGTCTCCTGTCCTGGAGGCGGCGACGATGCGGTGGACACCGTCGCGGTAGCTGTGGTCGTGGGAGCGAGAGTGGACGAAGGAACTTGTGTGTTCGGCGCGGCGGTCTCGGTGTCGGTCGACGAGCCGCACCCGGCCAATGCGGTCATCATGCAGCAGGCGAGCAGCGCAGCTGCAGACGTGTGTTGGATCGTTCGGATCTTCATGTTGGATTTCCTCCCCGGTGAAAACACGTGGTCGACGATCAGCGTTGCATGGGCATTTCCGAGGATCTGACATCGTGATGTCACAGGTCCGGATCTGCGCCGTAGTCAGTGTTCTTGGTGAGTCCGACATCGTCGTTCGGATTTGTCTGCGGGTGCGCCGTCGTGGTGTGCCGCCGCGGACGTGTCGATGCAGGCGGAGCGGTCATGGCAGTCAGCTGAGCAGCGGACTGGTTTCGCCGCCCGGTCGGCGATTCGGTGACCGTCTGCAGATGCAGGTCGCGCTGAGCCTCCATTTCGCGGGTGGCCATCATCTCCCGTACTGCGTCGGCGTCCTCGAATCCGAGGTCTTCGACCAGTGCCGGTGTCGGGTTGAGCAGCAGACTCCACCCGTCTTCGCGCCCTTTCTTTTCCAGTCGTTGGGTGCGAGCGAGGTTGCGGGCCAACGCTTCCGGACTGTTCTCCGCATCTCGCAGCTCGCGCCGCAGCACATGCAGTTCGGTACAGAGGTCCTGCAGCTGCACGGCGTCCGGAAAATCGCTCATAGTGGTGTTCTCGAGGATGGCCAGCCGTCGCCGGTCCTCGGTGAGGGTGTATTCGAGGCGTGCGAGTTCCGCGCCGGCGTCGTCGACCATGTTCTCGACGCGGGTCATGATGCCCGACGCCCGAGCCGCCCGACCCTGCTCCGACGTCGCAGAGCTGATCGGCGTATACAGCTCGTTCGGATCGAATGCGCGGTTGGCGATCGGCAACGATTCGAAGCGGACGAACAGTTCGCTCGATGTCATCGACCGCACCACTTCGACGGTATGTCCGGCGATCTCGGCGACCGGCAGTGATTCGTGTAAACCTTTGCCTTTCAACGCTCCCCACGCCTCACGCAGCGACATCTGCAACGCCGCCGACGCCTCGGAACGTTTGCTGAATCGGCGGCTGCTGATCGTCATGTCGAACCCGTCGCGGTCACGCCACGCCTGCAACGCCGGCGCTGCGGCCGTGAGCAGCTGCAATCGTTTCTCCGACAACGGAACCCGCACCCGGAGCCGGTCACGGTC
This sequence comes from Antrihabitans stalagmiti, assembly GCF_016482825.1. Classification (GTDB taxonomy): domain Bacteria; phylum Actinomycetota; class Actinomycetes; order Mycobacteriales; family Mycobacteriaceae; genus Antrihabitans; species Antrihabitans stalagmiti. The sequence continues at coordinate 10,330 of NZ_JAEMNV010000022.1, forward strand.
GCGTTCGATGCTGCGTTGCTCGGCGAAATGGGCGTCGGCTTGGGCTTGCAAGTCCTGGACGTGGGAGTCGAGCTCCACTTGCCGAATATAGCGTTGATCCCCGGTCGCGAGAGCCTTTGTCAGCGCGGCGTTCTCGGCGACGGAATCGGCGTCGAGGTTCGGCACCCGACGCATCGACCGGTCGGCGCGGCGGAGTTGTTCGATGTAGTGCGCCTTCTTGTGCACGGTCTGCCACATCACCGTGTCGTAGGTGCGTTCGGCGACGATGTTGAGCACTCGCACCTGCTCGTTCTGGTTGCCTTGGCGGATGATGCGACCTTCGCGTTGCTCCAGATCCGCCGGGCGCCAGGGCACGTCGATGTGTATCAACGCCACCGCCCGGCCCTGCACATTCGTTCCTGTACCCATTTTCTCGGTCGATCCGAGCAGCACCGAGACGCGTCCGTTGGTGCAGTCGGCGAACAGCTGCGCTTTCTGCGACGGTTTCGGGTAGTCGTGCACGAACCGGATCGAGTGCGGATCCATCCCGCCGGCGACGAGGCGATCCTTGATCTCCTGATACACCGACCACTCCCCCGGCTTCGGGGTGCCGCGATCGCAGAACCCGATCTGCAGCCCGCCCGGCGTCGGAGACATCTCGCCGAACTTGTCGCGATACCGATTGTCTTTCGTGGCGTTCCAGATCTCCAACATCTTCTGCGACACGACCGCAGCGCGGGTGGTGCCGTCGACACGGAACTCTTTCGCGGTCAGGTGCAGGTGCGCCGCCCGCGGATCCAGCGATGCTTTGCGGCCGTGATCGGCAATGACGAGGGTGTTGTCGATGTCGGGCCGGGACGGATCACCGTTGTCGGCGCGCCAGCCGAGGTCGGCGATGAAGTCGAGCACTTCCTGCGGTGGGGTGAACACTGCGACTTCGTTGGTGCCGGTGTTCTTTTCCGGCAACGGAACCGGGACTCGTTCGCGGCCGACGAAGTCGGTGAACACACTGTTGATGGCGACCAGATCGCCCACGTTGGTGTATTCGCCCACCCGGGTCACCGGGCGTAGTCGACTGCCGGAACTGTTGAGTTCCACCCGTTCCACGGTTTCGGTGAACGCGGCTCCCCATTCGTCGAGGTCGGAGACTTCGGCGTCGGCGAGCAGATCCGGTCGCAAATAGGTTTGCATGACCCATAGTTCGGCGAGGGAGTTGGCGACCGGTGTGCCGGTGGCGAAGGTGGCGACCCGTTCGACGTATTCGTCGTCGCCGATCCCGGCGGCGACCGCCTGGGCGCGGCGTTGATCGCGCAGATGAGTCAGTTTCATCTGCAGATCGAGTGCTTGATCGGAACCTGGGCAGGCGAGTTCTTGGATGTGGGAGGCGCGGACGAGGTTTTTGAAGTTGTGCGCCTCGTCGATGAACAGGTAGTCACAGCCGGAGGATTCGAAATTCAGTCCGGTGTCGCGTTTTTCGTCGTCGAGGGCTTCGGTGAGTTTGGCTTCCAGTGTGGCCTTGGCCTTTTCGATCGCTTTGACACTGTCGTCGTGTTCGGCGTCGAAAGCGTTGAGCTTGTCGAGCCGGATCTGAATGAACTCCGCCTTCGTCGACGGCGCGACACCGACCCGGACGAACACCGACATCGGCACGATCACCATGTCCCAGTCTTGGGACGCCGATTGGGCGACGAACAGTCTCCGCATGTCGGCATCGGTCGCGGCCGCACCGGAGAGCACCTTCGCACCGGGATACCAGCGCAACGCTTCGCTCGTCACTTGGTCGACGATGTGGTTGGGCACCACGATCCACGGCTTCGCTGCCAGTCCGAGTCGTTTGAGTTCCATCGCACCCATGAACATGGTGCCGCTCTTGCCGGCCCCGACGACATGATCGAGCAGCACCGACGGTTCGCTGACGATGCGGGCGACCGCATTGCGTTGATAGTCATAGGGTTTGAAGGAGGACCCCAACCCGGGAAAGACGCGTGCGGATCCGTCGTAGGACGGTGCGACGACGGAGTTGAACAGCTCGTTGTAGCGGTCGAGCAACCGTTCGGTGCGGTCGGTATCGGTGTGCAGTGCCCACTGACCGAACTCTTGGGACAGCCGCTGTGCGCGGGCCTGAGCGGCACGCGTGGCCGCATCGTGCAGCCCGTCACCACCGGTGGCGTCGCGATATTGCTTGGACTTGGTGATCTCGATCGGCTTGCTGTTGAGCAGATCGGTCAGCACGTCTCGCCAGCCGTAGGCACCTTTGCGAATCCCGGCGTCGTAGCAGCCGCGGGCCTGGGCGTCGGCGTGCTCGAAGTTGAACCGCGTCGCCGACGGGTAGGCCTTGGGGACCAGGCCCCATTTCATGTCCTGCTCGGCGCTGGCCGGGTAGTAC
>NZ_JAEMNV010000023.1 GCF_016482825.1 Antrihabitans stalagmiti
TCTGTCGAAGTCCATGGCGAGTTACAACGGACGGCCAGAACGAGACTGATGTGACGAGTGAAGGCTCTACAAGGGAATCGGTGCGTTACCTCATCGAGCAACAGGTCCCCGTAGACTCGACGTTGTGGGCACTTGCAGACTAGAAAACGAATTGACGGTATCGTTATGCGGCCGCTGAAGTCGGCGGATGGTGACTATGTGGACCCGCGAACCGCGCGGTCACGGGCCCGACTCATCGAAGCGGCAACGTCGTTGCTTTCTTCGGGGGGAGTCGGGGCGGTGACCATAGAAGCGGTGACAGCGCTGTCGCGGGTTGCGCGTACGACGCTTTACCGGCAGTTTGGGAGCAGCACCCACCTCCTCGCCGCCGCCTTCGAGCATCTCCTACCGCCGGTGGTATCGCCCCCCGTGGGAGGCGATCTTCGAGCTCGACTCGTCGAAATAGTGTGTCGGTCGGCTGAGTTGATCGATGCTGCGCCAGTACAGCTCACTGTTCTCTGTTGGGTGGGACTCGGCCCCGCTCAGCTAGACAGCGGTCACCCGGTCGGAGTCAAAGGAGACAACCTGGTCGGCGTCGACAGCGACGCCGTGGAGTCGCTGCGGGCCCAAGTAGTCCATCGATATCGACAGCCCTTCGAGGATTTGCTCGATAGCCCCCAAGCGAGGCGGCAACTTGGTGACTTCGACACGACCTTGGCCATAACGCAACTCGTGGGTCCCCTGGTTTTTGCACGACTCGCCGGTCTGCATTCGTTGGGGCCGAGCCAACTCACTCAGATTGTCGACGATTTTCTTGCGGCCAGAAAGGCTGGTGCCGAGATCAGCGACAGCGGTCGCCCTTTGGTCCGAGGTCGCGTAGCTCTGGCCAAGGTCGAAGATCGTTCGGAAGGCCAGGCCTGACCACTCAATCAGCGCTAGCGGAACCGATGATGAGACCCGTCGCCGCACGAAGCGATCACCGCTGGCGTTGCCTGGCAGCACGCGAGTTGCACTTGCACGGATCGTTTGCTTCCCAGATTACCCAATTCTGGATGCGCTGGTGCCCTACGCAATCGCGAGTACGGCCGTATTGGACCGACGATCGGAACCTTGATCAGGTCCACACCTAATCGAGCACGTCATCCTTCATCAGTCTGATCTTGCCTGCTGCGGATGTTCTCTTGACGATGTGCAGTCGCTGACTGCGTTTCGCTACTGCCCATAGCGCTAGTCCGGTCGGGCAATCTCCGCCATCGCAGACGGCGTCTCACCTGCGGTTGCACTGACACCTGGGTCGGTCATTCCACCGACGCGCGCCGATGAAAAGGCGGTCGACCGGTTCCTTCCAGCCTGTAGCGACCCCAAAAGTCGAGGTCCCCAACTGTTGCAACCGACTCTCCTTCAGGCGTTTTCAACCTGGCCTTGGCGCGTCTCCCCCGCAGAACCTCGCAGAGCTGAGGGGCTGGCCGGGTGCGGCCGTACCAGCGATAGAGACCATCGATCGGCTGGAAAACGCCGCGCAGCTCGATCTCGACGTCGAAATCGCAACCGTCGATCGTCAGTCTGCCGGGTCCTATGTAGTCCGAGCGTTCGTGTGAATCAGCCATATGTGCTGTCTTCCTTAGGGTTTCGGATTGCTTCTTGCGGTCAGCCGACACCTTCGCATCCACTCCCGCCCTCATGAGAGTGTGGTCCTCTCGGAAGCAACATCGGGACTTGACAACCGACGCGCTTACGCACAAAGGTATAGCATACTCCGAGTAACGGCTACTGCCTCGTTGGTCAAACTCGCTGGAAGGCAAACGCGTCTGCGAGACGACCAACGCCCGCCACACAGGCGGATGCGGATACCGGAAGCACTCGAACTCTGCAAAGGATGGCGAAGATGACAAGTCAAAAAGTTGCAATGAACAACGACAGCACCTCCGGCGATCGCTCGGTGCGGGTAGTCGGGAGGAGGCCGGTAGACATCCAGAAGTCCGCTGGCCGGCTACTGAGATCGTCTGCGGAGAAGTCTTACGATGCTGAAGTCGACATCGACTGGGACAGTCCGTGGGTGCCAGACAAGAAATGGCTACCCGAACACAGGACCTCGCTCTACGGTACAAAGATCTGGCAGCGACTCACTCCGGCACAGCGAGTGGAGCTAGGCAAACATGAAATCGTGAGCATACTGAGCTTCGGCATATACGCCGAGAATTTCTTGAGCTCTGCATTGCTACGCACGGCCGCCAGAGGCGACCTCACGGACGACAAATCGCTTTACGCCCTGACTGAGGTCGGCGACGAGTCGCGCCACTCGACGATGTTTGCTCGATTGATCAATAAAACTGGTATCGCGCCATACAAACTACCGATCGGGACTCTAACCTTCGCGAAGATCCTTCACTTTATTCCTCTCGGACCGTCCGTATCCGGCGCGACGTTGCTTATCGAGGAAATACTGGACCGAGGCCAGCGTGAAGCAATGAACGACGAAGAATTACAACCGCAACTCAGGCAACTCATGAAGATTCACGTACTTGAAGAAGCGCGACATATTACGTTTGCGCGGATGGAACTCGTTGACGGCATGCAAAGCCGTCGCAGAGTGACACGGGCATGGCACCGCGGAGTACTCGCCGTCATCGCAAATCTCGCATACCCGATTCTTGTCAATCCACGTGTGTACCGATCAGTCGGCATACATCCAGTGAGGGGATTCATCGCATGCCAATTCGGCCCCCACTACAGAGAGAATCTTCAGTTCATGTCGGAGCCGATGATTCGTTTCTTCTATGAAGCGGGAATGCTCGACGGAAAGATCACCGGCTGGCTTTGGAGATTGAGCAGAAGCCTTCCGGACGACTTGAAGTGACTGCTTCGCATCATATTTTCCGATGATCCCGCCGCGCGGCACCGCTCGTCGCGCGACTTCCAAGACAAATGACTCCAACGACTGCAAACTCACCCTAGAGGATACAAATGACGACACGCACAACCAGGAAGTCGAAGCCCAGTTCGGCCGGTGCCAAGATTCACCGCACAGACGTACTGATAGTCGGCAGCGGATTCTCCGGACTAGGCATGGCGATGCAGCTTCGCAAGGCTGGACTCGATGATTTTCTTATCATCGAAAAGGCATCCGACATAGGCGGAACGTGGCGCGACAATGTATACCCTGGTTGCGCCTGCGATGTGCCGTCCTACATGTACTCGTATTCGTTCGAACCCAGATCCGACTGGAGCAAAGTATGGGCGGGGCAACAAGAGATCCAGGACTATCTCACCGGTCTGGCCACGAAGTACGACTTGTACTCCCGCACGCACTTCGGCTGTGCTCTCTCCAGCGCCTATTGGGATGAGGCTGAATCGAGATGGCGTGTCACGACATCTGACGGAAGCGAGTATGTCGCACGCTTCCTAATCTCCGGAATTGGCGCTCTCCACATACCGAACATTCCCGACATCAAAGGTCAGGACACATTCAATGGGCAATCGTTTCATTCAGCACAATGGGATCACGAATGCTCGCTGGAGGGTAAGCGGGTAGCCGTGATCGGCACCGGCGCAAGTGCCATTCAATTTGTGCCCAAGATAGCGCCGCTAGTCGCCGAATTGCAGCTATATCAGCGGACACCAGCATGGGTGCTTCCGCGCAGGAACTTCTCCGTCCCGGGTTCCCTCCAAAAGATGTTCGCCCGCACACCCCTGCTGCCGAGAATCCTGCGCTCCGCGATCTACTGGTCCGCGGAATCTCTGGCGATCGGGCTCAACGGGCACTCCAACCTGATGCGGCCAATCGAATATATAGCGAGGCGGAACATCGCCCGTTCCATCGATGATCCTGCGCTACGAGAGCGTCTGACTCCCGACTATCGAATTGGCTGCAAACGAATCCTCGGATCGAACGACTACTATCCGGCTCTGAACTTGCCGTCGACAACCGTGATCACCGATGGAATCGCAGAAATCAACGAAGATCGTATCGTTTCTACGGACGGCCAGGAGCGCCAGGTCGACGTAATCATCTATGCAACCGGATTCCACGTCACCGACGGATTCGACAGCCTTAAGTTGAAAGGTTCTACCGGTCTCGAGTTGGCAGCACATTGGAATAACAGCGGAATTAACACCCATCTGGGAATTACGGCAGCCGGATTTCCGAACCTCTTCTTCCTACTCGGGCCGAATACGGGGCTGGGTCACAACTCAGTAGTTTTCATGATTGAATGCCAAATCAAATATGTGCTCCAAGCGATTCGGTTGACTTCCGAACGCCAAGCAGACGCACTCACCGTGCGACAGTCTGTTCAAAATGCCTTCAACAGCACAATCCAGCGCAAACTGGCCAACGGAGTCTGGACCAACGGCGGCTGTACAAGTTGGTACCTCGATTCGAACGGTGTCAACCGGACAGTGTGGCCCGGCTTCACCTGGCAGTACTGGTTACAGACTCGCAAGGTGTCCGAGTCCGACTTCGAATTTACCGGACGTCCAGAATCGAATACGACAAAGCGGGATACAGCAGGCGCCGACATGGCAGAAAAGGCGAAGTCATGAGGACATTTTCGAATAAAGTCGTTGCGATCACGGGAGCGGGATCAGGAATTGGGCGCGCACTCGCGCTGCAGCTTGCCGCAGAGGGCTCCCGATTGGCGTTGTCCGACGTCAACATCGACGGGGTTTCCGAAACGGCCGCGCAGTGCCAATCACTGGGCTCTCTTGCTCGAGCCTATAAGCTCGACGTCGCCGACAGAGAAGCGTTCAAGGACCATTGCTCGGCGGTAATCGAGGACTTCGGCTCCGTCAACATGTTGGTCAACAACGCCGGCGTGGCTCTGGGCGCCGACGTCCTCGACATGAATTGGGAAGACTTCGACTGGTTGATGGGAGTCAACTTCTGGGGTGTCGCGAACGGGACGAAACTGTTCCTCCCCAAACTCATCGAGTCGGGCGACGGGCACGTTGTGAATGTTTCCAGTGTATTCGGGCTGATGGCGATTCCTAGTCAAAGTGCCTATAACGCCGCCAAGTTTGCGGTCCGAGGGTTCACCGAAGCCCTTCGACAAGAAATGAAAATTGAACGCCACCCGGTTGGCGTGACATGTGTGCATCCAGGTGGCATAAAAACAAACATAGCGCGTAATGCTCGCGGCGTTGAGGCCATTGGCGACCTTGGGAAGATGGTCGAGCACTTCGACCGAATAGCCTTGACAACACCGGAGCGAGCAGCGAGCGCGATCCTGAAGGGAGTGCGTCACAATAAGCCTCGCGTGCTGATTGGACCAGACGCTCGGGGATTCGATGTGATCACTCGGGTGGTTGGGCCACGCTATCAGGATATAAATGCGCCATTGGCCCGCCTGGGCTACGCGATCGGGCGGAAGTCGGGTTTGCTGCGTAGCGAGACGCCGTAGCTTTTTCGCTCGCAGCCTGAGTTGTTGAACTATTTGTCATAAATCACGAAGGATCTGTACCTTGACTTCATTGAGCCCTGGGCTGGAACTCCGCGTTGCTGAAGTTTTCCAGGAGAGCCCACAGGCGATATCCATCGTCTTCGACGTCCCGGATTCGGGCGTCGAGCATTTCCAGTATCTACCTGGCCAGTTTCTAACGCTCCGTGTTCCGAGCGAGAGGGATGGATCTGTTGCACGTTGCTATTCGTTGTCGAGTTCTCCGCACACCGAAGATACCCTTGCGGTCACGGTTAAACGGACCGAAGGAGGATACGCCTCCAACTGGTTGTGCGACAACATCGAATCGGGAATGATTTTAGCGGTACTTCCCCCTGCCGGCCACTTCACTCCAAGGGACCTCGATCGAGACATGGTGTTGTTCGCTGCCGGCAGCGGTATCACTCCTATCATGTCCATTATCAAATCCGCACTGGCCGAGGGCTCGGGCCATATCACTCTGTTCTATGCGAATCAGGACTCCGAGAATGTGATCTTCGGTCCAGACCTAGCCCACTACGCAAAGCAATATTCGGAACGCCTCGACATTCAGAGCTGGCTCGAGAGCGAGCAAGGTTTGCCGACCGCAGATGTCGTGAAATACCTGTGTTCGGCGCACCGAAATTCTGAATTCTTCGTCTGTGGCCCTCCGCCATTCATGGATCTAGTCGTTAGATCTGCGGAAAGCGTGAACGTCACCCACGACAGAATACACCGCGAGGTTTTTCAATCGCTGCATGGTAATCCCTTCGAGGTGAAGGAACGCGCCAAATCCGCCTCGGCCGAAGACAGCGCACAAGCGATCGTCTATCTGAACGGCGAGAAGATCGAGATCGCGTGGCCAAGAGATCTCGGGCTGCTGGACGCGCTATTGAACGAGGACTACTCACCACCGTACTCATGCAAAGAGGGGAGTTGCGGCGCGTGCGTGTGCAGACTGCTGCAGGGGGATGTGGCCATGTTGGCGAACGATATCCTCGTCGCTGCCGACATCGCGGAAGGCGAGCGCCTAGCATGTCAGGCACTCCCTTTGACCGATGAGGTTACCGTCACCTTCGACATCTGACCACAACCTCGAAATCGCTTCGCTCGTGGTCGCTGTCCCTTTTCGACAACTAGCGGGGGGAGACATCCGTGCGCGCCTCCGCGAGAAATCGGAGTGTCATGTAGTCTCGGCACGATAGACGCGGGCGTAGCATCAACAGTCGGAGACGGTGTGGTCAAAAGGGTTGACGCACGTTCATCTCGTTGGGTCGATCACCGCGCGGCGGTACGTGCGGACATAGTCGAGGCGGCTTTTCGCGCTTTCGACAAGAATGGCCCAGACGCACACATGGATGACATCGCCAAAGAAGCTGGTGCTACAAAAACCAAGTTATACAGACACTTCAACGATAAGCGCGATCTGCATGATGCTGTCGCTCGCCGTGTCAAGGACTTGCTCTGGGAGGGCGTTCTTGGAAGCATCAATTTCGAGTCGGACTCTATCGACGACATTATTCACACGGCGGTTAGTCAGTACGCGCATTTGGTAGATCAGCATCCGAACGTATTTCGCTACCTGATGCGTAGCCATTTCTCCGACCGTTCTGGAGGTCCCGACCCTGCTCTGGATGACACCCAGCAACTTGCGACGCTGATCTCCGATCACTTCGCATCGGCACTGCAAAGTTCGGGAGTGAGCACCAAAGGGATCGACATGACTGTTCGTTCGATTGTCGGCGCCGGTCTCTCGGCCACCGACTGGTGGATCGAGTCTCAGTTCAGTCGCAGCCGAGCCTTGTCTTTAGACGATTTCATCGGTCAGCTCAGCGTAATTATTTGGGGTATCATCGACGCCACCAGCCGTTCGCGAAACGTCGAGTTCAGGCGCCATTTGCCCCTAGATTCGTCTAATGTTCGCGTCATAGACGAAACTCGATCCAGTGCGGAACAGCCGGTGATCAAATGATTGCATCAAATGCTTTCCCTCGGGCACCGGCAAGGTCATTAGGTTCGTTCTATGTCGAGACGGCGCCCTTAGTCGGTGCGGCGTCGTAACTATTGCCTCCGGCGTTTTCACCAGTTGCATGGTGCACCAGTTGCCTGCGGCGTTGCACCCGTGCGGTTCGTCGCGGTCCGGCACCGACGAGCACGTCTCCGCTTCCGGACCGGGCGCAGAATTGTTCTTCACAAGAGGTTTTCGGGTACGAACCGGTTACCAACGTGGCAGGTCGCAGTAGAGGTGTTGTTCGGCTTCGACCCTTTCGAAGGCTCCCCGAGGGTGGTCAACTCGCGTCACTAGCCAGGTATCGGAAGTTCGGCACGCGGTTCAGTTTCTATCTGAGTCTGCGGCGCGTTGCGCAGCCTCTCCCCCCAGG
>NZ_JAEMNV010000024.1 GCF_016482825.1 Antrihabitans stalagmiti
CAACGCACCCGACCCAGCCACCGCCTTGACGCCACCACCGACCAGGTGCATCCTCACTAACGCACTCCAAGGTGGTCCCATGCTCGTGGCAAGCAGGTGGTCCCATCACCCTGGCAAATGACATACCTCTCAACCGGAGGCGCCTCGTTGCGTTAATGAGGCTAAAGACGCTTTCCGATCGGATGTCAGACGCGTGTGCTGGAAGCTTTCCAGTCGACAGGATGCGCCGATGCTGTGAGGCACTCCTCGATGGGGCAGCCGATGCGCTCGGGTTGTCGTCCGGCGAAGAGGACGAACTTGAACAACGGGCTTTTCTTTTTGTTCGCGAAGCCCTATATGGGCTCGACAGCTTAGCCGACATGGGTGTTCGCACCGAACTCAAGGAACTCAGAGCCAAGGCCGTTGAATTTCTTGCGGCCAGTCCATTGCCTACCGTTCACGACGTTCTCGGTCCGGTACTCGAGAACATTCGTCATCGCGAGTACCGTGAGGCGCACGATAAACTAGCAGCCGTACGAAAGGCGGACACTGCTGGCACGAATGCGGAGAATCTGCTTGCAATCGAAGCATACCTGTTGATCCAACTTCGTCGGTTTGAGGACGTTCCACAAGTGATCGGCAATCTACTTGCCGTGTCCGAGCTACTTCCAAATAATCTTGAAATCAATCTGCAAAATTTGAAGAACATTCGAGAGGCGTTGTTGAGCACACGGCTGATGTGGGTGTCCCCGTTCCCCCAACTCTCAACTCAAGTACAGCTAATAGATCGCGCGATAGAAGACATTGAAAGTCGCCGTGATGGCCCGTAACGATTGTAGCGGCAGTATTCGACACTCCGAAACTGTTCCTAACCTTTTGCCGATACTGACGGACAGTGGGCTGACTCATAATTATGGAATTCCAACCCTATGGTCGTGGATATGCTGAGATCGTTCTATTCTGGCGACGGGCTAGCCGCACCTTCCTCTAGCTGTTTGATCAGGTTCTCGTGAATCGGTCCAGCGTACTGCACGACGAAAAGTTGCTCTGGTGACTGGAAGGCCTTGTCAACTGGTCATTGTTCTTTCCGCAGCCTGCAAGGGTGAGCTCGCGATCCTTTAGTCCTTCTTCTTTAGAATAAAAGTCCGTCGGCTCAGTTTGCACAATTTCTGGTTATCGCATACGTCACTCTGCGCTATTCACGCCAAAGGATGACATCGTGGTGCGAGAAGGCAACTTGGCAGCATCCCTGTCTGGTCGAAACGGCGCAAAATTGCCATCCTGGGCTGATCACGCGGAATGCTATATGCTCATTTAGGTGCAATTGGTCGCGCACTCGGTAAGCTCGACGTCCATGGCCGTTGCCCGGACCTCGCCCCCCGCTCGCAAGGTTGCCAGGGAGCAGATTGCGATCTCCCTTCCGACCCGCTGGTTGCATGTGCAAGGCGTAGGCGCTCAGGCCGAACAAATCGCACCGGCTTTTGGAGGCGACGGCGAGGACCTGATCGCCGCTTGCTGGTTGCACGACATTGGCTATGCGCCTGCGTTAGCGCACACCGGTTTTCACCCTCTGGATGGAGCGAGGTTCCTGCGCGCAGAGGGATGGCCCGAGCGGATTTGTGGCCTGGTGGCACACCACTCGTTTGCAGATCTTGAAGCGGAACTTCGTGGGGTCGAGGGACTGGATGAGTTCGAAAATGAAGACTCCGCCGTCCGTGACGCGGTCTGGTACTGCGATATGACTACGGGACCCAGTGGCGAGCGGGTCGATGTGCACCAACGGCTTGACGAAATCGTCGCTCGGTATGGTCCGGCAGATGTTGTGTCGCAGTTTATAAGTCGCGCGCGCAGCGAACTCGTCGCCGCGGTGGAGCGAACCGAGCGAAGGCTACGCGCGGCTGTTTGATCAGCCGATGTACGGTTCGGGCGACCTGGCGTATCCGTGATCGATCCGAAGGCGGACTGACGGATGAATGTCGAGTCCGTCCAGCTCGTCCTGGTGCACCCATCGAACGATCGATGACTCGTCAGATGGTCGGAGCTCTCCGCCCACAGGTTTTGCACGCAGACAGATCGAGAACTGTTGGCGCACTTCGCCATTGGTGTACGCCATTACGTGGTTGGGATTGGTGTAAAGGCCGACAATGCCGGTGATCTCGACGTCGATGCCGGTTTCTTCGCGTGTCTCGCGGACTGCGGTCTCCGATATGTACTCGCCGACGTCCTGGCCCCCGCCGGGAATAGCCCATAGTCCGTTGTCGGTGCGTTGGATCAGCAACACCCGATCGTGGTCGTCGAGCACGAATGCCGTCGCTGCAACGACGATGCTGTTTGCTGGAGGTGCGTCAGGGTCGTAGTAGTGCTCGATGCGTGCCATCGAAGCGATTCTAGCTAGTTGTGCATGGATACGTGCGGTCCCGCCAGAGGCTTCGAATCCTCCCAGACGGCGTTGAAGCTATCTGCGTATGTGTCAAAGAGGTCGCCGCCCGCTAGCTGGCGTAGATGTAGCACTGGGGAATGGGCAGCCATTCGCCCGTAAACGTGTGTGTTGACAAGCATCTCGTTGTCGAAGCGGTAGATCGAGTTGTACAAGGTCGTTTCGTGCAGCCTGATGTCGATGGCGGGTTCGTCCGCGAGCGGCTGAAAGAACATGATTGCATTTCGGATTTTCGCAGCGATTGCCGCGGGGCCGATGTTCTCCTCTCGGCTGCGGCTCGTGACGTTAAGGCTGTCTGGATCCCCGAACAGGAATCTGATGTTCGTTCCAGCTCGCGACTTGGTGCGAAGTGTCTTGACCAATTTGTGGTTCTCCGTCAGGAACAAGCCAGCGTAGACAAGAATATCCAATTGACTTGCAGCGCTGTCTATTAGACGCGACCATACCTCTCGCGGCATTTCGTGCCGGTGCGGATACACGGCGACAACCTCGGACGTTGCAATCTCTGCTGCGCGTTCTGACCCGCGCGCGTCCGGCCACAGGAAAGACTCGGATTCACGCAACAACGCCGCAAGCGCATTCCTGTGCTTTGGATATGGTGTTCGGTTTTTCGTAATCCATCTTTCGATGGTCTTCGCGTCGACGTTTATCGCTTGCGCGGCCATGTCGCGCGTCAATCCTTGGCGAAGTAAAGCGTCTCGCAATCGGTCATTCGTCACTGTTCCCCCTCAGAAGTTGGGACGACTAGGGACGAGTTTACCACAGGGACGTCTCGAGAAGTCACGTTATGCGGTGCTGTCGTCCCCTCTGTACACGCGAATCTGTTTGTGCCCGAACCGATCCAACAACGACCGGACAGGTCACTCGGCCGGGCGTCGTTGCGGAAGGGACCATGCCATGAAGAAGCACGATCGATCCGGCAGCGGAACACCAGTCTTGATCAGCATCCAGAAGGGGGCGGAACTCGTCGGAGTTCATCCCAGGACATTGCGCCGCTGGATTGCCGAGGGTCGACTGACAGGCTACCGACTGGGGTCGCGCGCGATCCGTGTCGACAAGGGCGAATGCTTCGCGCTCGCGCAACCATTCGCAACGGCGAACGGTGCGTGGTGAACGCCGACGAGGTGAAATTTCGCGATCTCAGAAGGCTGTTCCACATATTCGAGGACATGGCGGCGTCCGCTCAGTCGACAGGCCACGATGGACTTGAGCCCAAATCTGGATTCCCAAACCAGCGATTGGCTCTCGCGGTCACTGCGATGGTCAGCATCTCCGATAATCAGCGCGAAGTGCTGAACATGCTTAGCGTGCGCGCCAGACCCGGAGGAAACGCGACACCGACCACGACTAGGGGAGCAGCTAGCCGCCGCGGCGCAGTGCAGCGACCCGGCGATCCGCGTCGTCTGCTCGCCGATGTCGGTCGCGGGCCTCGATATGCCGACCCGGCCGGTTTCGCCCTTCGACCGGCTGGACAGCGACGCGCTGACCCAACTCGTCGCGATCGCGATACCACCAGTCGTGTTGCCGCACATGATTGCTAGCCGAGCTCGCCCTCTTCGGATTGCAACCATCTCCGCTGTCGGCTTGACCGTCGCGATCGCCACAGGCGCATTCGTGCTCTCATTCGCGGCATTGTCGGACTTGGCTGTGCAAGCCGGCCAACCGCGTCACCTCGCGTGGATTTGGCCAGTCATCGTGGACGGAGCGATCCTGCAGTCGACCATCAGCGTAGTGACTTTGGCCCGCCTCGAAAGCGGTAAACCTGCGCTGCGCTTTTTCTGGACGGTCCTCGCTAGCACAGCCAGTGTCTCAGTGGCCGGCAACGCCTTTCACGCCGGAATATCATCTGGCCGCACATTGGCGCCGTTGGTCAGCGCGGCCGTAGCAACCGTCGCGCCAGTGAGCCTTCTCGCTGCGACGCACGGGATTGCGCTCCTCGTGCGGGTTACGCAACTCGCTGAACCGATGCCGGCCGACAAAGACCACCCCGTTTCGGCTCCGCCCGTGACCAGGCCGCGATCGTCAAAGTCTACGAAGGCAAACGATGCTCGCCTGCCTAGCCGAGCCAAACCGAGTCCGAAACCTTCACAGGCGACTGCATCGGAGCGAGACGCTTCGACGGATGACCCCGCAACAGTCGCCGCAGCTTTGAAAGAGGAGGGCTGGTCACATCGGCGGATCGGCGTCCGGCTTGGTGTGCACCACAAGACGGTCGGTCGGATGCTGCAGAAGGGCCCGCAGCCCACTGAATCCACAACTCCGACAGATGTTCGGAACGTATCCACCGCAAACGTGTAGCGAAAGACCAACATCCATCCAGAAAGGACATGGGCATGAGTCATGCGCCGATCGAACGAGACATGTTGACTGCCAACGAAGTCCGCGAAATCACCGGGGTACCAGTTTCGACTCTGCACGATTGGGCGTCTAAAAGAGAGCGTGGACTCGATGCACCCGGGCCGCACCACTTGAAATTAAGCGTCCGTCATCGCAGGTGGGCAAGACGAGACGTATACGCCTGGCTTGAATCCGCACGAGTGTGATTGATCGATGAGCTGGAAAGCAGTCGATTGGGCCACCGACGCCGACGTGGGATCACCAACCCTCAAGTTGATTCTGATCTTGCTCGCGAACAAAGCAGACGAGCGATTCTCCTGCTTTCCGTCGATCCGAACGCTGATGTCTGAATCGGGCGCGGGCAGAAGCACTGTCCTTCGTGCCCTCAAGACGTTGGAGGGCGACGGGCTGGTCACCAGGCGTGCTCAATTCCATGACTCGGGAGCGCAGCGGTCAAGTCGTTACTTCCTGAATCACCCTGATGCGCCGCACCTTTCACCCCGCCCCGAATCGACACCCCCCGGTCCCACTCCGAAACGCCGCCCGGTTCGCCGTGAAACGGAGGGGGTGTCATATCGAGACCCCACGGGGGAGTCGGTGGTGGACCCCAATAACCCCTCAAGGGAACCTCCATCCGAATCCGACGACGCCGGAGCCGCGCTTCTCCAATCTCTCCCACCCCCGTGGACAGTTGGCCGGAAGGATCGCGTGACGCTCGCGCCGAAGATTGACGCAGCGCTTCGCGCTGGCTGGGATGCGAAGCACCTCGCGGACTACTTGGCGAAGAACCCGACAGGCGTGCGCTTTCCTGCCCGGGTCCTCATGGCACGACTCGCCGATTTGCCTGCGCCGCCGGTGTATTCGACAAAGCACGTAAGTGCCAGAGCGCCGTGGTGTGGCGAGTGTGAAGACTCGCTGTCGCGAACGGTGACGGTTATTCAGTGGGATGGCTCGGACGGTGCTGCCTTCTGCCCGCGTTGCAGCCCCCAAGCGCAAAACGCGCAAGCAGCATCCGTACCGTGCCCGCCGCTGGAGGAGCGGTGATGGCCATCGTGCGCGGATGTCGAAACCAGGCATGTACGCGAGGTTTCAAAGTGGGGCAAGGTGTTGCCCTTACTCGGTTGACTGAGACGATCTGTCCGATATTCTCGCGGCGTGCGTGAGGAGTGTGCTACGTACTTCCTCTGACGACTTGGAGGCGGACCTACTGGCTGGATCGGACGCGTTCAAAGCGAGTAAACACGTGCAAACAACAATGGCGTCTTTAGGGCAGAGCGGTGTGGTCGAACACGGCGGTGGCCGCGAGAACGATGGGTGCGGCCATCGGGCGCCGGCGCGCGAACGCCCGCTACGCGTCTGTCAGCTTCTGGCCGTCGACGTTGCTCGCGTCACACGCGATCTACGCCAGCGTGAAACCGCCGAACGCAGCACCACCCGTAACCATCGAGACTGCATCGCGAGCCACTAAACGCTTGGTGTGGCGCCTAGGTATCGAGGATTGTCGGTTGTTCCCCGGGCGAAAGACTCCAGGGCACCCCTTGCGCATCGAGAAACATTACCGAAGTCGCAAGTTTGCCTTCGACTGTATCGCCCAGACCAAGGTTATTTCCGTCTCGGATAAGAAAGTAATTGACGGTGTACTTCCCACCCGCGCCAATTGAATCCACTATGTCCGGATGATGCTGCGGGTACGACATTCGCGTCGTCACCGATGCATCAGGGTGCGTAGGCTCTACGAATACCACGTCGAAGATTGGCTTCGAACTCAAGTTGGTGAGCAAGAGGGTCACGGCCCGCGGGTCGGAGTAGTTGGCTCGCAGACGTACAAGACGGGCTTGGTCTGCGCGACGCCGTTCTTCCTCAGTCGAGAATCGCCTATTGTCGCGGATAACGACGTACAGAGCGGCCAATACACCCAGGGTCGTGAATGTTGCCCCAAGCGGGACGGCAATCGCGCTCGCGATCTGGAGCCACTCAGGAACCGGCGAGCCCGCAGCCTCCCAACAGACAATCTTCTCGTCGACGATGTCGCATGCACTGGCCACGATCGGGAATCATCGCACGGCCCCAAGCGGCTGTAGGTTGCAGCACCGCGCAGGTGCCGAGGTCAGTCGCCGATGGTCCCAGGAGCCCACGCTGAAATATGGCTAAGTTGAAGCCGAAGGAGTGGATGCAGAATCGGCTGGCTACTGCCAATAAAACATCTCGCATTCTTGAGGTGAATCATCCGGGTGATCTTATGACCCTGATGTATAGAGTCGACAGGGTCCTCCCGCAGGGATCGTTCAGCACCTACATCGAAGAACGCCCTTGCAATGACGTCAGTCGTTCTGATCAGTTCAGCTTCGCCTGTGACCTCACCCCTTCTACGAAGTTCGGCCGCGCTTCTTTCGAAGAATTCCTTGACTGAAGTCAGTATCCCGGAAGCGACACCCCAGGGAAGGTACAGGGTGACGCCCATTTCGACGCCAGCATCATTGGCGTACTCGGCCATCCCCTGCAGGTTTACATCGGGCAGTCCGAACCAATCGACCGTCGTCGTGAAGTCCGGGATGTCCATGTCGTCGACTGGAGCGACATCGGGGTTGGTCTCGTCTTGTGTCATGGCCGTGAGGTTATCGGGCGATACCGACATTTAGATTCGATGGTGGGTCGCGGACGGTCCAGCCACCGACCGGGACACGGTGTGATCCCTGATTTTTGAGTGATCGTCCGCGGCCTGTGTCTGGTCGACGCGGTGTCCTTGTTCG
>NZ_JAEMNV010000025.1 GCF_016482825.1 Antrihabitans stalagmiti
GCCCAGATCGATGGCACGCTTCGGCGACAGACGGCAGCGACCGAACTTGGCATGCCTTCCGTCGGGTCCATCTCCGGAAGGTCCTCTGCCCCATGAGAATTAAGTTCAGAGAAGCAGGCGTTGGCGTGAGGGCAGCTCTGCTGGACGGGCAGCCCGCAGTAGCCGTTGGGCAGGGCCTGGGTGGCGCGGCCGAGGCGTTTGTTTGGCCCAGGCGGCTTCGGCTAGCGGGCCGTCGGGGTCCAATGTGACTGCGCGGCCGTGGATGTCGACTTTGCGGGCTGGCACCGAAGAAGTACCCGGACGAACTGCGTGAGCGGGCGACGCGGATGGCGGTGGAGGCTCGGCAGGACCCCGCTGCGAAGGTAGGAGCGGTCCGTCGGATCGCCGAGCAGCTCGGCGTTCATCCCGAAGCACTGCGTACGTGGGTCAAGCGCGCCGAGATCGACAACGGTGACCGGCCGGGTACGCCGAGCGCCGAGCAGAAGCGGATCACCGATCTGGAGCGTGAGGTCCGCGAATTGCGAAGGGCCAACACCATTTTGCGTCAGGCCTCGGCTTTCTTCGCGGCGGAGCTCGACCGCCCACTGCGCTGATGTGCGAGTTCGTCGACACGCACCGCGACGAGCACGGGGTCGAGCCGATCTGCACAGTACTGCAGTTCGCCCCGTCGACCTACTACGCGCATAGGACCCGTCCACCGTCGGCGAGATCGGTCACCGACGCCGAGCTGACCGAGAAGATCACCAAGGCGCACAAAGACAACTACAGTGTGTACGGCGCCCGCAAGGTCCACGCCGAACTGAACCGGAAGGGCACCGAGGTGGCCCGATGCACCGTCGAGCGGCTGATGAAGGCGGCCGGGCTGCGAGGGATCGCGCGCCGGCCGGGCCGGCAGCGCACCACGCTACCGGCAGACGACACTTGCCGTCCCGCCGATCTGGTCGACCGCCAGTTCGTTGCCGAGAAGCCAAATGCGTTGTGGGTGGCCGACATTACGTACATCCGCACGTTCGCCGGCTGGGTGTACGCGGCGTTCGTGATCGATGTGTTCTCCCGCATGGTCGTCGGCTGGCAGGTGTCGACGTCGCTGCGTACCGACCTGGCGCTCGACGCCCTCGAGATGGGCATCTGGAGCCGCACCCGCGACGGTGCGGACCTGTCGGGGCTCGTGCATCATTCCGACCGCGGCGTGCAGTACCGCGCTGTGCGTTACACCCAGCGTCTCGCCGACGAACACGCCGTGGCTTCTGTTGGCTCCGTTGGGGATTCCTACGATAACGCCCTCGCCGAGGCGTTCAACTCCCTGTTCAAGGCCGAGTTGATCCGCAACAAGGGCCCGTGGCGCTCGATCAACGACATCGAAATCGCGGTCGCCGAGTACATCGACTGGTTCAACCATCGAAGGCTCCACGGCGAGCTGGGCCACGTCCCCCCAGCGGAATACGAAGCCCGGCATTCCGCCCCTCAGACTCCGACCGCACTGGTCGGAACCAACTGATCATGTCTCCATCAAACCCGGTACTTGACATGTCGTGGCGGTGACCGTGACGTTGGAATGGCCGAGCAGCTTGGCGACTACCTCGAGGCTGATCCCGTCGCGCAACATCCTGGTCGCGGCCGTGTGGCGCAGCCAATGCGGGTCGAAGTCGATGCTTGTGCGGCGACGCAACCGCCGGACCAGGTCATAGACCGCGCCGTAGGTCAACGGGTGACCGTGGGGGCGGCCCCAGAGATTGACGAATACGTAGTCGCTGTCGAGGTCACCGTATTCGCTATGAAGGTAATCGGCGTAGAGCCGGATCAGTTCCGCGCTCACCGGAACCGTCCGGGGCGTCACTGATTTCGCGCGAGCCCGGTTGTCGTTGTCGCGCCGACAGACGACGACCTGCCGCTCTGCGGCGGTGATGTCGCTGTGACGAAGGCCCAACGCTTCGCCGATCCGCATCCCGGTGTCGTAAAGCAGCGCCAGCAAGAACCGGTCCCGCAGCCGATCACAGGAGTCCAGCAGCACCTGGACCTCATCCCGAGTCAGTACCCTCGGCAGCTTCTTCGGCGCCTTCACCGACACCGTTCGCCGAGGTCGTGGCGTGTTCTTGCTGATGTGGTGGAGAAACGGTTTCCAACCCCGCGTGACCCACCGAGCTGCCAGGTCGTCAGCAACTCGCCGACCTCGACACCGTCGCGGACGGCATGCAGATAGAACGACGCCAACGCCGACAACTTCCGGTTCACCGTCGCTTCGCCGCAGTGGTGATCCACCGACGGCAACACACCAAGCCTGTTGCTGCGCAACGCCGTCGGCAACCGCAGCCACGCGACGAACGCTCCGACGTCCTCGGCCGTCACCGACCGCCAGTCGCGATCCCGGCCGCCGAGGAATGTGAACCAGTCCTTCAGATCGTGGGCATACGCCTTGATGGCGCCTTGATGGTGTTCGGCGACCGCTCGATATCGGTCAAGTACTTCAGATATCGCTCCACCGGGGCCACCGTCCGGTCGTCGTCACCAAGGACGGTGAACGACTCACGCCGCGAGCGCGGCGAAACCACCTTCACGACAAGCACTTCGACTCCCCAGGATCTGCTTCATGGACCGCTGGAGATAACCACGTCCGCCAAGCAAAACCGAGCCTCCCGAGTCTTCGTGGTCCACATACAGGACAGCACCGCGAGCACTGCAGATAACGATCGCGTTCGTGGTGTAGATGATCTTGCGCAGCGCGGGCGGGAACGCCAGAAACGGGGTGAATCGTTCCCAGGCCTGTTCCCACACCGCGACCGCGGCGGGATGTCGTTTGCCGATGTCGGAATCGGCGAACGCGGCCAACGCAACCCACGCAGCGTCCTCGTTAGGGGCGGTGTAGATCGGACGCAGCAGCAAGTCGGCCACTTTCTTGCGGTCGGTGTAGGAGATGGAGCGTCGGCTTCGATCGCCGTAGGGAGGCCTTCTAGGCCGTCGCAGCAGGCGATCAGCACGTCGCACACACGCCGCGGTTACGCAACTCGCCAGCACGGTCGCTGCCGGAACGTATGAGCGTCAGTCTCGGTTCCGGCGCAATGGCTGGACAGCGTTACCGCTACGGACGTGCGATCTAGCGGCAGTGTGTCGGCGTCGATCTCACGACATCAGAAAGTGGCGCATGAGAAACGTCTGCGGTGGCCATGTTTGGAAGTTCGAGTATCCGGCTATAGCGTGCACGCTGCAACGGCGCAGCAACGGAATCGTTCCCACCACCTGAACAGAGGCGGTTGGGGCGTTTCCGGTATTTCACCCGCAGGCGGAGAAGGCCGTCCCGGCACCGTGACACGGTGCCCACTGTGACCGGCGCGGCAGGCGTCCGTGGCGCCACAGCCGGCTGGCCGATTGCGTTCAAGCACTGCGCACACACCGCAACACGGGGTCGTCCGATTCGCAATCCCGGAGTCGGCCACGGGTCGCTGCGTCGTGTGACATGCTTCAGCGCACCGACAGCCCAGCCCTGCTGTCGAATGCCACGTCGACTTTTCAGTCATGAAGGCGGTGTCTATCGTGGACTGCAGACGACATGCACATCCGTGTGCGATCGCCCGAATTTGCGACTGTGCCAGCGTGGCGAACATCGTGAATTGTGGCCGGCTCCCAGCATGCACAATGCCGGTCGGCTCGACGGAGGAAGTGCGATGAAGAAGAAGGATGTGGCCACCGATGGCGGCGTCGCCCGGAACTCGTCGACCGTCCCGGTCGCGTTCGCGGTCGGAACTCGGGTGCGAACGTCGCCGAGCGCGACCGCCGACGGTATGCGTAGCGTCGAGCAGACCGGGGTGATCGTCGACGATTTCGGCGAGGTCCTCGCGCCGCACGACCAGTACGGGCGGGATTGGGCGTTGACCAAACGCTGGGCGGTGGCGTTGGACAGCGGCTCGCTGGTATTCCGCGACGACGACGAACTCGAACACGAACACGCTCGCTGACTGCCCGCAGCGTTGCTGGCAAGCGTCGCCATCGGCGGGACTGTGGCCGGGGTTGGCCTCCGATGCCTCGGTCGTGATCACGGTCGGCCGTTGCAGCGCGCCACAAGCTGCGCCGCGGCTACCCCCTGCGGTAAATGGCTTCATGACGCCCGGAGAGGCGGTTACTATCCGGTTGTTCGATCGGCAGGTGTGGCATGCCGACGATTCGGGTACCAGAGGGTTACAACGAAAGCAGGTAGAGCTGAATGGTATCTATGAGACCGGGTCTGCGGCAGGTGACGATCGGGAGTGTCGCGTTGTCGGCGGTGTTGCTCGGCGGATGCAGCAATGTCGAAGAGGCGGTGAACAAGGGCGGCGACACCTCTTGTAGTGACTACCTCGGCCAAGATGCCGACGATCGGCGGGTTACCGTCACGAAGTTCCTCGAAGAGGAAAACGGCGAGGATCCTGCGGCGAACGCGATCGATGGGGCGATCATCGCGATCGACGTGCTGTGCTCGGCGCAGCAGAACGCGGACACTCCGATCAAAGATGCCGATCTCGCCGGGATTCTCACTCCGAAGTAGAACCCTTTTCCGTGGCGATGTTCCTCACTCAGCACGAACTCGAAGTATCACGCGTGCGGTCACGTCGCGCCGAGCAGGATCGCCGGACCCACGAGGACGGGTCCGAGGATGTTCTTGACGCCGGGCTCGGTGCGTTCCCCCCGCAGGGAGAGATAACAGAACAGCACACCGCGGCGGTGAACAGCACGTAGATGGAGGTGATCAGCTGCGGGGTCACTGCGGTCTTGAACTTCACCTCGGTGAGACCGGAGACTATGTTACCGACGCGGGGCGCCGACTCTCGTCCACTGAGCAGCGGTGCTGACGGGGTTTTGGCCCAAGTGTCTTCATCGTGGTCGATGGGTGCGCGCGCTGTCCTGGAGAAGGAAGCTACCGCTCGCCGCGCCCGAGCATGAGCCACAAAGCGACTCGACTCGACCGTCCCGCGACCGCCCGCCCACTCGACGCTGCGCATCGACCGTAGGCGCGCACACCGCACCCGGACCAGCGCGAGCGTCGCATCGCAGGCGGGGCAAAGACCACTGTTTTGCGTCGCACCGTCGGGGGTAGTCGGTATGCAGGCGTTCGAGACCGCTGACGTCCTCCGTTGTCAAAGATTCACTGATTCGATTTTCTGGAGGCTCGATTCTCTATGCCGACCACGACCGCAAAAAGCGTGATGCTCACCCAACTGCGCGCGCTCGAAACGTTGACGAACACCGAAGTGATGGTCGCCCGGACACGCACCGCGCAGGCACGCACGCACGCAGGCGGTACGTAGGGAACTGCGTCAAAACGCCGAGCACGGACGCGAACGGGCCGCAGCCATTCAGGACGCTATCCGCCGGCTCGGCTCGGTACCGGCTGTCCTCGCCCCGGCAATCGGGCGGGTCGGTGCCCTGGTGAAGACAGTGTTCGAGCAGGCGCAACCCTTCGACGAGGCCCTGCTGGGTGATCTCACCCTCGAACACCAACTGCTGGGCCGGGCCACCTATCTGAAAGCCCTTGCCACCAACGAAAGCAACGCCGAGTTGATCGACCTTGCCGACCGGTTGATCACCGCACATCAGGCCACCGTCGACTGGCTGACCACCGTTCTGGCCGAAGAGGCGCTCGGTGGGCCGGTGGCCTTGAAAAGGACACCGTTGCAGTCTGTCGCCGCCTTGGGTACGACCTTGGTGAACCTGCCCGCCACGGTGATTGCGCGGATCGGTGACAATGTCGCCGACGCCGCCAAGCACACCCCCGCCCGCACGACCGAACTGGTGCGGAGCAACGGCCGCACCACAATTCCCGCAGCCGAGGACCTCCGCGTCGACGACTACGACACTCTCAACGCCGCCAAAGCGGCAGCTGCCATCCGCACCCTGCAGGACCCGGCTGATATCCGTGCGGTGGTGGCGTTCGAAGAAGCGCACAAGAACCGTTCCACGGTGGTCTCGGCGGCCCAGACTCGTCTCGCCAACCTCGCGAAGGACACTGCCGGTGTTCAGTGAAGTGCCTATTGCCGCCGGGGTCGGCACAAGCGCGCCTGATGCACGCACCGTCAGCCCGGTCATCCCGGCCAGCTCGCCGACCTTCCAGACTTTCCTCGCCCCGGCGCACGGTTCAAAAGCACTCTGAACCATCCCGGCTTTGATGCACACCTTCCCAATTGGAAAGGTGACTGCTCATGTCGAAGATTTATTCAGCCGAGGTTCGTGAGAAGGCGGTTCGTCTGGTGCTCGAGCATCGCGGTGACTA
>NZ_JAEMNV010000026.1 GCF_016482825.1 Antrihabitans stalagmiti
CACAAGGGCAAGCTGCTCGAACGCCCGACCGATATCACGCCCGAAGCGTCAACAACCGAGCCGGAAACCGCCGAATCGGAGGTCGCCTGAAAGTTCCCGATCCACAGGTATTGACAATATCTCTTCGAAAAACGCGACGACTATGTCCGATCGATCAACGGCTTGCGCATTGATAATGGACTGCGGGCGCCCACGAGGGTGTTACAGCGCTGCGCTCTTACAGCCAGGGCAGAAGCGCAATTCGCGCGCGCTGGCCGTTGTTGATGTTCCAGTCATTGCTTTGGTCGCACACCGCTGCGCGTTCTTCGGCAGTATAGCCTGGCGATGCGATCACTACCAACACTCCAGTCATCAGCTGCGTCATCTAGACAGTTTGCCCGACTAGATCACCAATCAGCTCCCTCAGCCAAGTTCTCTCAACGGCTTCGTCGAACTCATTGAGGATGCAGATGGTTGTGAGCTTCAGGGGCAAGTCTTGGCACCGACCCACCTCGGACGTCTCGAATAGGCTCTTGTTCGGCCACTTCGTTGAGGACGGCGTGGATGCGACTCTGCTGGGTAGCCAGCAACCATGTCGGGCTTCGACGCGCCTTCGAGCTCTTGCGGCCACATCGGCGACCGGACCAAGCTGTGTTGCCGCCGTCTGCGCGCCGATGCAGCCAGTGCGGCACTTGCACGAATTCATTTCAGCAGTGGTTGTCTCGCCACTTCACGCTCGATCTCCAACGTAGGCATGACATGCTCCAGGCGGTATACGAAGCGTTGGCCAACGCAGCCGAGCACGCCTATCCGGACACATCCGAAGTGTCGACCGCCACGATGGACCTGCATGTCGACTACGACGCCACCACCGATGTCCTCCAAGTCAGCGTCTGTGACCACGGGCAGTGGGATGCACCTGTCGAGGATCCGCGGCAGCGCCGCGACCGCGGCATACCGCTCATGCACGCACTCGCCGACACCCACATCGAATCCGGTAGCACCGGCACCCAGGTGCGGCGACAGTGGCACTGCCTTCGCATCTACTCGGTAGGTCGGTAGCCCGATCCGGCGGCGCACTTGCAGATGCCCCTGGCCAGCGTGCTCAGTGTGATCCACACCGGATGCGGTCTCTCCGGTGCGCCGGATCGGTTAGATTCACACACAAGCAGCTGCCGGGCGGCCGCAGCAGGTCCGGGCTGGCTCGCGACCTTCTTTCTTCTCGACTCGCCAATAGACCGAAGGACAACACAATCGACATTCCGACGCCACCGCACTTGAGTGTGAACAGTCATGTCGTCGAGGCCGTCACTGTCATCACCGCGACCGGTGATATCGACTGGGCACCGCGCCCCGCCTGATCGAGGCACTGCGCGAGGCTGCCGAGAACGCAGACCGGGCGTTGGTCGTCGACCTCACGCCGGTGACGTTCTTGGCCTCGGCTGGCATGTCCGCGTTGGTGTTCGCGTGCGGATTGACGCGGTCGCGCGGTGTCGGATTCGCGGTTGCTGCTGCCGGGCCGGTGACCGCCCGGCCCCTCACACTGATGGAGCTGACCGGCACGCTCGCCGTAGTGTCCAGCCTCGATGAGGCCCTCGCTGCCGTTTCCCGGTAGACCGCGGGGTCAGGTCACCGGGCCGGTCCGTCGAGCAGCACGTCCACCAATTCATCGGCAGCGAAGTGATAGTCCGACACTGGAAACCATCGCTGCCAGTCGATGATGTGCACGGTCACCCGCGATGCGGCTTCATCGAGGCGATAGTCCCGCCACGCGCAGGCGAGAATGTTGTCGTTGCCGTCGGTGACCAGAAGCCGACGGCCTGCATAGTTCGGCAAATCCCGGGCGGGCACCCGCGCAAGATTCAGCCTGCCCATCTGCCGCACCCTGTGCACGGACCGGCGAACGGCGTGCACCACCGACGCAAGCTGCACTGCGTCACATCAATGCCCCACTCTCGAAGCCAAAGCCGCCCCCAACCAGGCTGAAGTGGCACCGCCTCATGCCAGCGGTAGAACGAAATCAGTGCGGCCAATCGAGCTTCCATCGTGGCGGCGGTCGGCGGCACACCGGATGCGGTGATGCTGTGCTCGACCGTGCGGCCGTTTCGCAGCCACGACAGGAACGCGGTGACGGCCGGGACACCGACATCACGCCAGCTGTCGGCCTGGCCGCGTTGTGTCAAGGGTCATTCGAAAATCCGGGTAGGCGGACACCAGAGCTCCGGACTGACGGACACGAGTTCTCCGGATACGCGGCCATGGATACTCCGGTCGACGGACGTGACAGCACGGGGGGATTGGGTCGGGCTGTGCGGAGTTGTGCTGGCGGCGATCACGCTCATCGAGCCGGCGAACGTCTTCGCGCGATCTAACGTCAAGTTCAAGCTCACCGTGCTGGCGCTGCTGCCCGGCGCACGATGGAAGCTGACTCGCCGCGCGATGATGGCTTGGGCGTTCGGCAACCCAGCCGGGGGGCGATCCGATGTATCCGATCGTCGATCTCATCGTCGCCGGCGCCGCATGACTTCCGCACGCTCGGCACCAGTCCCGCGCCGGGCTACCCGAACGACGCGGTGCTGGCTGCCTTGCATATCCCGACGCTTGTCCTGTTCTTGCGGGCGTAGCGTCTACCACGACGCGGTCGCCGCCGAGGCTCGGGCGCGTCAACTGGTGCCGGCCGGTCAGGTCGAACTGTGGCCGACCGCCACGCACGCCGTCGCTGCCGAGCGTCCCGACGAGGTGAACAACCATATCCTCGAGTTCGTCCAGAGCGTCGACCGAGTGTGAGCGCGGACCTCGATCGCCCGCATCTCGATGCCCGCGACGTGATGGAGCAACTGCTGCCGTTGATCAGAGGAGGGGTTGGACTCCTTTTCCTGCAAGGGGCTTCAGCGAGGCGGTGCGAATCCCCTTGGGTAGCAACCAGATGTGCGTGATGCAATAAACGATCCACTGTGGCGGTGGCCAATGTCTTGGGCATGATCGAATCGAAACCAGACGGATGCAAATTGGACGTCACTGCCACGCTGCGTCTTTCGTATGCGGCATCCACCACGCGATAGAACGCCTCGGCGGCATCCTGCCCTGCCGGGAGCATACCTATGTCATCGACGACCACGAGATCGCAGCTGCAAATCTTCGCGACAGCGCGCGCCACCGATCCGTCTGCCTTCGCCTTTCCGATTGTGGCGGTGAGGGTTTCGAGGGTGAACCACGACACCCGCAGATCGACCTCGATCGCGGCGTGCGCCAACGCCTCCACGAAGTGCGTCTTGCCGGTCCCGCTCGCTCCACTCACCGCCAAGTTCTTGCGGCGGTGGACCCATTCCAGGGTCATCAACGCGTTCTGCGTCGCGACCGGGATCGACGAGTCCTCGGTCCGCCACGACGAAAACGTCTTGCCGGTCGGGAAATTCGCCGACTTACGGCGCATCCGCCGAGTCGCCGCATCGCGGCCGACGACCTCCTCCTGCAACAAGACACGCACGACCTCGGCCGGATCCCAGCGTTGCGCCCGCGCCGTGGCGAGGACGTCGGGCGCTGCCTTACGCAGATACGGCAGCCGCATCCGGGTGCAGATCTTGGCCAGCTCGTCCGGCAGCGGCGGGGCGTCGTTGCGGCTCATGCGCCCAACCTCCGCCACGGACCGGTGCCCGGCTGCGCCGAGTGTGCTTCGTCGATTGCCACCACATTCGACGGCGCGGAGTCCTCGTGACCGAGGTGGTCGAGGATCGACACCAGATCGCCGTCGTCGAACCGGCCGGCGGTCGCGGCGACCGCCAGCGCGTGGTCGACCCGCTCCAGGCCCAGGCCCAGGCCCAGGACGCGAGCGAGCTCGACGGCCTGGCCCATCTTGCGGCGGATCCGGACGACGCCGGTGGCCGCGGCCTCGGTCAACCATTGCATGGCGCCGTCACCGAGCATGAGGAAGTCGATCTCGGCCTCGTTGCGCGGCTTGGGTTTCGGTGTCCGCAGCACCGAACCGTCCGGATGATGCGGGTAGTGCTCGTCGAGGATGCGCGGGTTGCCCGGTGTCGACAACCGGTGCCGCGCGATCTCCGACAAGCCGGTGCCGATGCGGGCGACGACAGCGAGTTCCTCGCCGGAGACCCGGCACCACACCCGTTTCCCTTGATGGCCGTCCGGGGTGGAGTAGCGCACGTTGTGCCAGCTGATCGTCTGATCGGAATTGACGAGCCGTTCGTCGCCGAGCGCGAGGATGTGTGGGTTGTCCGGCAGCACATGCAAATTCGGCAGCTCCTCGACGAGGCGATCGACCCGCGGCACGCCCGTGGCGCGGTGCGGACGGGCGTTGACCTGCTCGCACCAGCGCGCGCACGCGGCCTCCAGCTCGGCGAACGACGCGAAGTCGGGCAGCAGGTTCGCCTCGGTCGGCACCAGATCCGCCTTGGCGATCTTCACGGTGTGCTCAGCACCACCCTTCGATTCCGGGTCGAACGGCTCACACGTGCGCACCGCGCAGCCGTAATGCCTAGCCGCGGAGACGATGTCGGGGTGCCGGACCGGCAGTCCGGCGATCCGGTCGATCGTCACCGTGCGCGGGTTGTCGGTCAGCAGATACGTTGGGGCACCACCGATCCGGCGCAACATGGTATCCACGCAGGCAATCAACGTGGGCAGCTGCTGATCCCACGCCGGCAACACCACCCGATACCGCGACCACGACAACCAGGCGCAGAACAACTGCGTGCGACGACCGGCGACGCGTGGTCCCTCGCCCCAGTCGAACTGCAGCCAATAGCCCGGATCCGGAATCCACGGACGATAGCGCCGCCGGTGCCCGTCACGGTAGGCCTGCTTCGCCTCGGCCACCGCGCGGCGGGTGGTCCGCTCGGTGCCGGCAAACCCCATCGCCTGCACGCGTTCGTGCACGACATCGGCGCGGATCTTGCCGTTGGACTTGTCCACCAGCTCCTCGATCTTCGCCAGGAACGGATCGATCGCACGTGCCCGCCGCTCCCGCTCGCCGACGTCGCGGCCGGAATCGCGCAGCGCGACATACCGTGCCACGGTCTTCTCGTCACAGCCGACCAACACCGCAGCCGAGTGTGCGCACCTCGTAAGGTCGTATGCCTCAAGAATTTCCATTACATCCATGCCAGACTTGGTCACGGGTCTCGTCCGATCTTCAGTTGACTTGCTGGGCCAAAAGCAAGCCAACTGGTCGGAAGGGACCCTTTCCGTCATTTTAAATCGGGCGTGTCGCCCTCTCTGGCAGGCTTAGGTGAGACACTCGGACCTTCCCGAGAACCTGTCTTTGAGGGCATGACTGGAGCGACATCCCATGAGCAGCCCGACCACAACGACCTCGTCTGTCCAGGCGGTTGATCCCGCCGCGAAACCGACCCGCCGGACGTTCACCAACGAGTACCGAAACAAGATCATCGACGAATACGCCCAAGCCCCGCACGGGGAGAAGTCTGCGGTCCTGCGGCGTGAGGGGCTGTATCAGTCCCAGCTGCGCGAATGGGTCCAGGCCCGCAAGGGGAAGGATCCCGGCGGTAGGTCGTCCCGCTCGCGCGAGTCCGGCGGTGACGCGGCACGCAGGGAGAACGAACGCCTCACCCGCGAGAACGCACGCCTGGCCAAGCAGCTGACACAGACGGAGGCCGCGCTCGAGATCATGGGAAAACTGCACGTGCTCTTGGAATCGGTCTCCGAGAGCACGGGCACATCGACGTCACCGAAGAAGCCCTGAGCAGCACGTTCGCCGAGTTGCAGGAGGCATCGATCCCGATCCGCCGGTCGTGTCAGCTGATCGGGCGATCACGAGCCACCCACTACCGCCACCAGCAGCCACCCGTTCTCGGCCCGAAGAGGCCCAGGACCGTCCCGGAC
>NZ_JAEMNV010000027.1:1997-5533 GCF_016482825.1 Antrihabitans stalagmiti
GATAACGATCCTTGTCGGATTTCGGGCATACCGCGCTTTCGGGTGGTCATGGTGCCGAGTTCGTTCGATGGGGGTGTGTTGTTTGAGAACTGCACAGTGGACGCGAGCATCTTTGTTAGTAAGTGTGTAAGAGCGTACGGTGGATGCCTTGGCACCAGGAGCCGATGAAGGACGTAGGAGGCTGCGATAAGCCTCGGGGAGCTGTCAACCGAGCTGAGATCCGAGGGTGTCCGAATGGGGAAACCCAGCACGAGTGATGTCGTGTTACCCGCACCTGAATATATAGGGTGTGTGGAGGGAACGTGGGGAAGTGAAACATCTCAGTACCCACAGGAAGAGAAAACAACAGTGATTCCGTGAGTAGTGGCGAGCGAAAGCGGATGAGGCTAAACCATGGATGTGTGATACCCGGCAGGGGTTGCATTTGTGGGGTTGTGGGATTTTTCTTCCCGTTACTGCCGTGACGGGCGAGAGTAAGAAAACAAGTTGTTAGTCGAAGTGGTCTGGAACGGCCTGTCGTAGAGGGTGAGAATCCCGTAGACGAAAACTTCTTGTCTCTCGTGAATTATTCCCGAGTAGCAGCGGGCCCGTGAAATCTGCTGTGAATCTGTCGGGACCACCCGATAAGCCTGAATACTCCCTGGTGACCGATAGCGGACTAGTACCGTGAGGGAAAGGTGAAAAGTACCCCGGGAGGGGAGTGAAATAGTACCTGAAACCGTGCGCTTACAATCCGTCAGAGCCTGTGCATCCTTTAGTGGGTGGTGGGTGATGGCGTGCCTTTTGAAGAATGAGCCTGCGAGTTAGTGGCATGTGGCGAGGTTAACCCGTGTGGGGTAGCCGTAGCGAAAGCGAGTCCGAATAGGGCGGTCAGAGTCGCATGTTCTAGACCCGAAGCGGAGTGATCTACCCATGGCCAGGTTGAAGCGACGGTAAGACGTCGTGGAGGACCGAACCCACTTAGGTTGAAAACTGAGGGGATGAGTTGTGGGTAGGGGTGAAAGGCCAATCAAACTCCGTGATAGCTGGTTCTCCCCGAAATGCATTTAGGTGCAGCGTCGCGTGTTTCTCACCGGAGGTAGAGCTACTGGATGGTCTAGGGGGCCTACAAGCTTACCGAAATCAGCCAAACTCCGAATGCCGGTGAGTGAGAGCGCGGCAGTGAGACTGCGGGCGATAAGGTTCGTAGTCGAGAGGGAAACAGCCCAGATCGCCGGCTAAGGCCCCTAAGCGTGTACTAAGTGGAAAAGGATGTGAAGTCGCGAAGACAACCAGGAGGTTGGCTTAGAAGCAGCCACCCTTGAAAGAGTGCGTAATAGCTCACTGGTCAAGTGATTTTGCGCCGACAATGTAGCGGGGCTCAAGTACACCGCCGAAGCCGCGGCATTCACATAACACCCGCACGAGTTTACGGATTCGTGTGCAGTGGTGTGGATGGGTAGGGGAGCGTCGTGTGGCCATGGAAGCGCCGGAGTGATCCAGGTGTGGAGGCCACACGAGTGAGAATGCAGGCATGAGTAGCGAAAGACGAGTGAGAAACTCGTCCGCCGAATGACCAAGGGTTCCTGGGCCAGGTTAATCCGCCCAGGGTTAGTCGGGACCTAAGGCGAGGCCGACAGGCGTAGTCGATGGACAACGGGTTGATATTCCCGTACCCGTGTATCCGCGCCCATGACGAATCAGTTGTACTAACCGTCCAGACGGTGATGGATCTCCTTCGGGAGACCGGATCTAGATGCACGGGACCTCGGCTGGTAGTAGTCAAGCGATGGGGTGACGCAGGAAGGTAGTGGGGCCAGTCAGTGGTTGTACTGGTGTAAGCCTGTAGGGCGAACGGTAGGCAAATCCGCCGTTCATACAGCCTGAGAGGTGATGCGTAGCCGAATGAGGCGAATTCCATGATCCTATGCTGCCGAGAAAAGCCTCTAGCGAGCTGATACACGGCCCGTACCCCAAACCGACACAGGTGGTCAGGTAGAGAATACTAAGGCGATCGAGAGAACTATGGTTAAGGAACTCGGCAAAATGCCCCCGTAACTTCGGGAGAAGGGGGACCTCTGTTGGTGATCACCTTTACGGTGTGAGCTGGGGGAGGTCGCAGAGACCAGTGAGAAGCGACTGTTTACTAAAAACACAGGTCCGTGCGAAGTCGTAAGACGATGTATACGGACTGACGCCTGCCCGGTGCTGGAAGGTTAAGAGGACCGGTTAGCCAGCAATGGCGAAGCTGAGAATTTAAGCCCCAGTAAACGGCGGTGGTAACTATAACCATCCTAAGGTAGCGAAATTCCTTGTCGGGTAAGTTCCGACCTGCACGAATGGCGTAACGACTTCTCAGCTGTCTCAACCATAGACTCGGCGAAATTGCAGTACGAGTAAAGATGCTCGTTACGCGCGGCAGGACGAAAAGACCCCGGGACCTTCACTATAGCTTGGTATTGGTGTTCGGTACGGTTTGTGTAGGATAGGTGGGAGACTGTGAAGCGGGCACGCCAGTGTTCGTGGAGTCATCGTTGAAATACCACTCTGATCGTATTGGACTTCTAACCTCGGACCATGATCTGGTTCAGGGACAGTGCCTGGTGGGTAGTTTAACTGGGGCGGTTGCCTCCCAAAATGTAACGGAGGCGCCCAAAGGTTCCCTCAGCCTGGTTGGCAATCAGGTGTCGAGTGCAAGTGCACAAGGGAGCTTGACTGTGAGACTGACAGGTCGAGCAGGGACGAAAGTCGGGACTAGTGATCCGGCACCGGCAAGTGGAAGCGGTGTCGCTCAACGGATAAAAGGTACCCCGGGGATAACAGGCTGATCTTCCCCAAGAGTCCATATCGACGGGATGGTTTGGCACCTCGATGTCGGCTCGTCGCATCCTGGGGCTGGAGTAGGTCCCAAGGGTTGGGCTGTTCGCCCATTAAAGCGGCACGCGAGCTGGGTTTAGAACGTCGTGAGACAGTTCGGTCTCTATCCGCCGCGCGCGTAAGAAACTTGAGGAAGGCTGTCCCTAGTACGAGAGGACCGGGACGGACGAACCTCTGGTGTGCCAGTTGTTCCACCAGGAGCACCGCTGGTTAGCTACGTTCGGAAGGGATAACCGCTGAAAGCATCTAAGCGGGAAGCCTGTTCCAAGATGAGGTTTCTCACCACCATCGAGTGGTTAAGGCCCCCGGCAGACCACCGGGTTGATAGGCCAGAACTGGAAGCCTAGTAATAGGTGCAGGTGACTGGTACTAATCGGCCGAGGACTTACCAACAAAGAAGCTACGCGTCCACTGTGCAGTATCTGAAACAACACACACGTTTCAGAACCACAAACCAACCCCACCCACCCGGTGGACCGTTGGCCAACTGGTTCCGTGTGACAGTTTCACAGAGTTACGGCGGCCATAGCGACAGGGAAACGCCCGGACCCATCCCGAACCCGGAAGCTAAGCCTGTCAGCGCCGATGGTACTGCACCCGCCAGGGTGTGGGAGAGTAGGACACCGCCGAACATACTTTCCGAAAGGGGACCCAGACAACTGGGTCCCCTTTCGTCATTT
>NZ_JAEMNV010000028.1 GCF_016482825.1 Antrihabitans stalagmiti
CGACATCTTCACCGAACTCCTCGACGCCGAACACGTCGGCGCCGACGACAACTTCTTCGAACTCGGCGGCAACTCCCTCATCGGCATGCGCGTCATCGCCCGCACCAACAACGCACTCGACACAACATTCGGGATCCGAGATCTGTTCGCCTATCCGACGGCCGCTGCTCTCGGGGCGCACGCCCGAAGAAGGACCGGCGCTACGCGCCGTCCTCTTGTTCCCGCGATCCGGCCGCAGCAGATCCCGCTTTCCCCACCGCAGGAACGCATCTGGTTCATCAATCAGCTGGATCCGCGATCGGCGGCGTACAACATTCCACTCGTTGTGCGGTTGTCGGGTGATCTGAACGTCGGCGCGTTCCGCGCGGCCGTGCGCGATGTCATTGCCCGCCACGAGTCGCTGCGAACGATGTATCCCCAGCTCGGCTACCGCCCCCAGCAGGTGATCCTGGACGAAGAGGCCTTTGCGCTTGACCTCGTTCCGGAGCGAGTCTCGGCACACGATCTTCCGGCACGCATCGCCGGAATAGTCGGCGCAGGTTTCGATGTCACCACCGAGGTACCGATTCGCGGCTCGCTTCTGGAGCTCGGCGACTCCGACTATGTACTTGCGTTGGCGATCCACCACATCAGCGCCGATGGCTTCTCGATGGGCCCACTCGCTCGTGATCTACTGGTTGCATACGGAGCGCGCGCGATCGACGCTGAGCCCGCCTGGGGCGAATTACCGGTGCAATACGCCGACTATGCGCTGTGGCAGCAGGACCTGCTCGGCTCCGAATCGGATCCGGACAGTGTGCTGTCCACCCAAATGGCCTATTGGCGAACACATCTCGACGCCCTACCCGAGCAGCTGGACCTGCCGCACGATCGGCCTCGCCCGGAAGTCGCCTCCCAACGAGGAGACTCGTACGAGTTCACTGTTCCCGTCGAACTGCATCGAGGCCTGAACAAGCTTGCCGGCGAACACAACTCGACGTTGTTCATGGCTGTGCACAGCGCACTCGCCGTTTTGCTCGCACGACTGTCAGGCACGGGTGACATCGCGGTGGGAACGCCTGTCGCCGGCCGCGGAGTCGCGGCGCTCGACGACCTCGTCGGAATGTTCGTCAACACCCTTGTGCTGAGGACCCACGTCGACACCGGCTCTACCTTCGCGGAAGTGTTGCGGGACAACAGAGAAGGCGATCTCGCTGCACTCGCCAATGCGGACGTGCCGTTCGAGCGGTTGGTCGAAGTCCTGAATCCACCGCGGTCGCAGGCCAGGCATCCACTGTTTCAGGTCATGCTCACCTTCCACAACCAGGCTGCCCCGACCTTCGACGTCGACGGCCTTGCGGTCAGCTCGATGCCGTCGTACGTCACTACGACGACCTACGACCTGCAACTCACGGTGACCGCCGCAATCGACGCCGACGGCCATGCACAAGGTATGCACTGCGTCGTGGCCTACGCGACCGACCTGTTCGACGAAGCCACCGTCGCGTCCTTCGCCGAACGGCTGCAACGCATTCTGTTGGCGGTTACAACCGATCCCCTGGTCCCCGTCGGCGACATCGATCTGCTGGACGCGACCGAGCGTCGGCACGTGTCGACCGAGTGGGTCTCGTCCGGCGACGATTGCGGCGCTGAGCTCACACTTGTCGAACGGTTCGATTGCATCGCCGCTGCGTATGCCAACGCTGTGGCCGTCCGATTCGGCGATACTGCGCTGACGTACGCGGAATTGGACGAGCGCTCGAATCGGTTGGCTCGCAGACTGATCGAGAGCGGCGTTACCACCGAGTCGCTGGTTGCGATTGCTCTGCCGCGTTCACTGGACCTGGTAGTCGCGTTGCTTGCCACGGTCAAGGCCGGCGGCGGATACCTACCGGTCGATCCGTCCTACCCCGCGGCACGCATCGAGTTTATGCTCGGCGACGCTCGACCTGTCTGTGCCATCACGACATCGGCGAGTGGTGTCGAGCTCCCCGCGGACCTGATGGTGCTCACCCTCGACACCCTCGACCTGGCGAGTGTGAGACCTGATCCGATCAGCGACTCCGACCGCTCGTCGCCGCTTTGCCCGTCGAACCTCGCCTACGTCATCTACACCTCTGGATCGACCGGCCGCCCGAAAGGCGTTGCTGTTCCGCATCGCAACGTCGTCAAGCTCCTCGCGAACACCGAGAAGGCCTACGGTTTCGACCACAACGACGTCTGGACGATGTTCCACTCCTACGCTTTCGACTTTTCGGTCTGGGAGCTCTGGGGACCTTTGCTGTACGGCGGATCCCTGGTCGTCGTCGACTACTCGACGTCGCGGTCTCCTGAAGATTTTCTGGAACTGCTTCGCCGCGAACGGGTTACCGTCCTCAATCAGACTCCATCTGCGTTTTACCAACTGGCCGAAGCAGATCGAGTGTCCGAAGGTAGCGAACTCGCATTGCGCTACGTCATTTTCGGTGGTGAAGCCCTCGAGGTTCGACGTCTGGCCGATTGGTACAGCCGCCATCCCGACGACGCACCACAGCTGGTGAACATGTACGGCATCACCGAAACCACAGTCCATGTGTCGCTGCGTGAGCTCGATCAGCAGACGGCCGTCTCCACAACTCGAAGCGTCGTAGGGCGGTCGATTCCTGGCCTTCGGGTGTACGTCTTGGATTCTCGCCTCCGGCCGGTTCCTGCCGGAGTGCGTGGCGAAATGTACATTGCGGGTGCACAACTCGCACGTGGCTATCTTGGGCGCCCAGATCTCACGGCAGCGCGCTTCGTCGCATCGCCGTTCGACGACAGCGGCGAACGCCTGTATCGAACTGGCGACGTCGCGTGTTGGAACTCCGCCGGTGAACTCGAGTACCTGGGTCGCTCGGACGACCAAGTCAAGATCCGCGGCTTCCGAATCGAGCTCGGCGAGATCGAATCAGCTGTCCTGGCAGGAGCCTCGATCGGCCAGGCCGTCGTAGTTGTACGAAACGACACCAACGATCAGCGTCTCGTCGCGTACGTGGTTCCCACGCCAGGCGAATCGATCGATCTCGACGAGCTACGCGAGGGTGTCTCCAGCTCGTTGCCGCCATACATGGTGCCTTCGGCATTTGTGGTCGTCGATTCGATTCCTCTGACCGCCAACGGCAAGCTCGACAAAGGCGCGCTACCGGTACCTACGTTCGCGTCGGCGATCTTCCGCAGTGCCACAACGGAAATCGAGCGGGTCGTTGCAGACGTGTTCGGCGCGGTGCTGGGAGTTTCGCAGGTCGGTCTCGACGACGACTTCTTTGCACTTGGCGGAAACTCGCTGCTGGCAACACAACTCGCAATGAGGCTCAAGGAGGCGAGTGGTATCGCCGTCCGCGTGCAATGGCTGTTCGCGACCCCGACGGTCGGGCAACTTGCGGCAAGAATGTCGGAGGAGTCGGCGGGAGCCATTGCCGCTGATCCTGATTCAGCACTGCAGGTGCTGCTGCCACTGCGGCGATCCGGCAACCTCGCACCATTGATCTGCGTGCACCCGATGTTCGGTCTGTCCTGGAATTACGCCAGCCTCCTGCCGCACCTCGACTCGAAGCGACCGGTCTACGGTCTGCAGACGCCGGTGGCACTCGAGCGGGATACTCGCGTCGAGTCGATCACAGCTCTGGCAGCGCGCTACGTCCACGAGATCCGCACGGTCCAACCGCATGGGCCCTATCATCTGCTCGGCTGGTCGCTCGGCGGCGTGATCGCGCATGCGATCGCCACCCAGTTGCAAGCCGACGGTACCGACGTGGAAACACTTGTGATGCTGGACAGCACACGACATACCGACCCTCACCGATTCCGGTCGGAACTTGTCGGACTGCTCGCCGAGTTGGGCATCGACATAGCGGACGACGAGAGCACCGACGAGTTGTCGATCGAGCGTGCAACAACTCTGCTCGAATCGATCCCCGACGAACTTGTTTCGCTGACCCCCGAACGAGTGCAGCGCATGTATGCGGGCGCAGTACGTTCGCTGCCGATATCGTCGGCTTTCGAGCCGGCGGTGTTCGACGGCGACCTGCTCTACTTCTCGGCGACCGAAGAGGTTGATCGGGCGTGTGGCCGGCAGGAATGGCGGCATTTTGTCACCGGCGAGGTCGTCGAAGTCGAACTTCCCTGCACGCACGGCGACATGCTGTCCGCAGCCTCGGCTGCGGTAATCGGACCAATGTTGGACGAGCGGATCGTCGACGCGAAGTAGCACTTGTTACAAGCGGAAGTCCACGGCTCGAGCCCTGCGCTGCCGCAATGTCCAGGCATTTTGCTCCGACCTCGACGAGGACTTGGACCTGTTGAATACGATGGGCAGTCGGCGCTTGCCCCCGCTCGCGCTGATCTGGACCTGCGGTGCCCGACTCGTCGAGTGCAGCGGAGCAGGAGACGAGTCGTTGGAGGTGGACAAGCTGGATCCGAAGGCCCGTTCAGACGAGTCGAGTCGCGCGGCTTCTTCGCCGCGCGCGAGCCGTCCCGCAGGTGCGTCCCGACGGCCGAGGCGAGCACGAAGCCGCGGCCTTACGTTGCCTCAGATCTTGGCGGCGGCTGTCGAGGCCAACCCGACGTCGGTTGGTGTCACCTGCGCGGGGCGTTCGTTGACCTATGCCGAACTCGACGAGCGGTCCTCGCAACTCGCC
>NZ_JAEMNV010000029.1 GCF_016482825.1 Antrihabitans stalagmiti
CAACGCCTGCTTCTCTGAACTTAATTCTCATGGGGCAGAGGACCTTCCGGAGATGGACCCGACGGAAGGCATGCCAAGTTCGGTCGCTGCCGTCTGTCGCCGAAGCGTGCCATCGATCTGGGCTAGTTTTTCCTTGACGCCGCTGTAGCTGACCCGCAGGCCCTCGACTTCACCGAGCCAGCCTTCGCGTTTCGCCTCGATGATGCGAGCTTCGAGGTTGTCGCGGATTTCTTCGAGCCTGGCCTGCTGCGCCGGATCCGGCCGCAGGAGTGAGCATCTCACGCAAGCATGCTCGTGAACGCAGGGTGAGCCGAACGCTCGAGCGCAGGTGCCGACCGAGACCTTCCTTTTCTCGAAGTGCGCGAGGAACGCGTCCCATTCCGCGTCGGTCGGGGTGCGGTATTCCTCGCTGGGCCTGGTGGCGCGTCGGCGGGCGACGAACGCCCGGTGCGCCTCGATCGTTTCGGCCGGATAGACGGCCTTGTAACCCATGGTCGTGTCGATGGTCTTGTGGCCGCAGATGACTTGCGCAATATGCGGTGGCAGACCGTTCATGATGGCGTCGGTGACGAAGATTCTCCGGAAATCGTGGGCCTGGAATATCAACGGGTTGCCGCTGGCATCGGTGAGCGCGGTCGCAGCGAGCGCGTTGATCAGCAGCTTGCGGATCGCCGACGGTGTGAACGCGCGGCGCTCGTTGCCGATGCCGCGCTGGAACAGCAGCGCCATCGGGGGATGCCAGATCTTCTCGCGAACGTCGTAGGACGCCACCGAGGGGATGGATCCATCGGGGCTTCGTAAGCGCTGGATGATGGCGCTGAGGATGTCGGCCAGTTCGGGGCTGACCAGCAGCATCCGTTCGGTGTCGGTCTTGGATGGGGCGATCTGCAGTAGCGGCACCAGTTCACCGGTTGTTGGCAGCCGGTATTCGGTGATGCTGTGGTGGGACAGTTCGAGCAGTTCCTCGCAGCGGATGCCGGTCAGCCGGAGCACTTCGATCGTGGCGAATGCCCAGAACGCCTCCTCCTCTTCGTAGGTCAGGTTTCGTCGTTTGCCGGTGGTGGTGTCCTCGGCCCAGACGAGTCGTCCGATTGCCTTGGGGGCGACTGCTTTTCGCAGCGTTGCGTTGGTGCCATCGATCATCGCCCGTGGTTCGGTCGCCTGCGCGGCGATCAGCAGGCGGGTGGCGGCGAGGCGCCGATCGTTGGCGGTGCGCACCAGCACGGGCAGGACGGGCAGTCGGTCGCGGGTGCGTTGGTCCATGCGGGCCTTGCGGTGTTTGCGTTCCTTGGCCATCTGGACTTCGGCATCGGCGATCGGGCAGGGCGCGACCCACGGACCCCAGCGGGCAGGGTCCTCGACGGCCCAGTGCGCGATGTCGAGGTAGAGCGCCCGGATTCGGATCAGTTCGTCCTTGGCGTTCAAACGCGGGGTCGACACCTCGACTCGCTCACCAGTGGCGTTGGTGGTGGTGCGTGTGATCGTGGCCAGCCCTTCTTTCCAGGCGCGGGCGATTTCGGGTGGAAGCTGCAGGGTGTCGATGCCGGGAGCGAGGGTCTCGATGCGGGCCCAGAACAGTCCGGCCAGCGTTCTCGATACGTTGTCCAGGCTGGCAAAGTCCAGCGAGGGCTGGCGTTCCCGCAGGTAGTCGACCAGCAGATTCCGAATTGGCCGGCACTGTATGCGATATCGGTCGACGAGTTGCTCGATGGTCAGCCTGCCGCCGGCCAATCCGAACGCACGGATGCTGTGCGGTGCGTCGTCGGGGAAGATGCCCAGGGCGCGCAACCGGAGATAAAAGTCGACCTTCTTCTGGCCGCCGCGGGTGTGAACCTGCCGCATGGTTTCGACCAACTCCACGCAGTCTCCGACGGCGATGTCGGCGATGGTACCGCCCTTGCAAGCCAGGATCGTGGCGATCCGGGTTGCCGCGATCTTGGCGTCAGCCGCAGAGCTGGCCGGTTCGGCGGCGGCCAACTCTTCCAGTCTTGCGAACCCGTTCGGATCCCTGACCTGGGTCATCACTGACGCCAGATATCGGTGGGTGCGCGTGAGCATCCACGGCAAGCTGGGGCGGATGACGTCGCCGCAGATCAGCATCAGCAATCCGGACGACAGATCCATCGAGTCGTAGGACGCAGCCTCGCCGTTTGCTGCCAACCACGCCATCGGCAGGTCGATCCATCTGGCTCCCGGACGTTCCTCGGCGCCGCTG
This sequence comes from Antrihabitans stalagmiti, assembly GCF_016482825.1. Lineage (GTDB taxonomy): Bacteria > Actinomycetota > Actinomycetes > Mycobacteriales > Mycobacteriaceae > Antrihabitans > Antrihabitans stalagmiti. The sequence continues at coordinate 2,216 of NZ_JAEMNV010000029.1, forward strand.
GCCAGCCATCGGTCCTGCCACGTGTCACCTGGCGAAGACGACAACCAGCGGAGTAATTTGCTGACCCCGCGCCGTCGCCCCGCCCTGGTGGCAGACGCCGCGGCGACGAAGGGCGGTGCGGTCAGCCGATCCTGCGTCTGCTCGACCGATGCCGCGGTGTGTGCCCACCATTTCTCGAATGGTCGTGGCGGAAACTCGGTGCGCAGCTGCCGATTCCGCAATCGTTGCTCGGCGGCGACCGCGGTGACGGCGGGCAGCGGTTTGCGTGTGAGGTGTTTGACGACGGAGGTCACAGCGTCCTCCCGAACAGCACGCTCAGCGCCTGGGGGTCGTAGCCGGGTGCTGGTGGTGGAGGCACAGGATTGTACCGCTGTTCGGCGGTGCGGGCGTGATGGGCCAGGACTTCGGCGATCACCTCGTCCTTGTTCGGGGTCAGGTAGATCTCGGTGGTGGACAGGTGCGCGTGACCCATGACGAGCTGCACGTCGCTCAGCGTCAGCTGCGGGTCGCGCGCCATTCTCGCGGCCGCACTATGCCGCAGGTCGTGCAAAGTCCAGTCCGATCCGAGTGCGGCGTTGGCTCTCTCGAACATCCGGTGCGCCGCATGGTAATTCAACGGCCGCCGCGGTCGTCGCAGCGTCCACCACACCGGCTGCGTGCGTCCCCGCGGGATCTGCCCGCGCAGTTCCTCCTGATACAACCGCAGCCAGACGAACGCATCCGCCGATGCCGGCACCTGCTGCACCGCACGAGTTCCCTTGCGCACGACGGTGATCAGCTGTTGGCCCGGGTCGATGTCGCATTGCCGCACACCCAGCAGTTCCGACGCGCGCACCCCGGACGAGATCCAGAAAGCCACCAACGCCCGGTCCCGATTCGACGCCAGCGCGGCGAACAACTCGTTGAACCGCTGGTCGGGAATCGCCCGAGGAACCCGCTGCGGCACCTTCGGCCGGTAACGCCCCACCCGCTCGCGTGCCCACCCGTCCATCGGATTGCGATGCGCATGCGCTCGGCGCGACCGGCGGGACGGATCGAGCGGAAACGGGTTCAGAATCGGGCCGGACCCCTCGTCCCGGTGGAAATCGTAGAAGCTGCGCAACACCGTCTCGCTGTGAGCCACCGTGGCCGGCGCATAGCCGTTCCCCGCAGCGGTCTTGCCCGTGACCGGATTCGGTGCGCCTACAACGACATTCGCCCCTAAGGCACTGCCTCGTCCTCCAGACGTTCGGCGCTGCTTCACCGTCAGCTGGATCCAGCAACTGAAATCGCGGGCCTCCAGCCTGGTCGACCGATGCCAGGCGACATCCACCGCATGCAAGAACCGCCACCAGCGCAACAGGTCCATGCCGTAGGAACGCAATGTGGCCGCCGACCGTCCCGACGCCAGCAACTCCCGCAAAAACATCGCCACCGGCTCGACCAGCACGCCACCGGCGTCCAGCAGACGGTAAGGCTCTAAGCGGTCGCCGGTGGCTACAAGCCGACCGGTGCGGGACACGAGCAGGCTCGCCAGATCGCGGCCGTTCTCCTCCGATTCGATCACGTCGGCAAGCTACCGAAGCCGCCTTGAGCCATAGCCTTCCGACCTACCCCAAACCTGAAGTTAGTTCAGTCAATGGTGCCT
>NZ_JAEMNV010000003.1 GCF_016482825.1 Antrihabitans stalagmiti
TCGGTCATCTGACGCTCGACCTCACCAAGCGATACCAAGGCAAACTGCACGACGCAGCCTAAAATGTGTCTCGCATGTATCTAGACACATCTGTGCCACATGTATCTAGACAGCACAGAGGGCCCGCACGCCGAAAAGACTCACGAGGCGCGTAGCGCCCTTACTGCCGCCAGAGCAGAGTCGTCTCGAAGTTCGAGATGATTGCGGTCCACCATCTCGATGAGGGCGTCGGAGGCCAAGGATAGGTGTCAGGCAGAGAGCAGCGCTAGAGCAGGGCAACGACCGAAGATCGGAATTGCCTTGGCTTCGGCGAGGTAGGGGATTCCTTCGGTGTGGCCGGTGCCGCGTCGGTGTCCCAACATTCGGGATGCGACGCGATGGTGCGTCTTGCGCCAACGCAGCACCGATTTCTCGAACTGTTGCATTGCACTGTGGAGGGATTCGCGCACGCTCACGGTGAGGCGATCGGTCGAGGATGCAACAGCGTCGTCGACCGTGCGCTGTCCGACAAGAATCCGACCGCGGACGGACGGAACCGATAGATACGCCGGTGAGTCGATGCGACTGAGTTCCGGTGTTCGACAGAGGCTTTCGACGATCTTGTAGTTTCGCGACTGAATTGCACTTGCGCCATCGGTGTACTCGCGGAACTTCAGAAATGCCACCGGCTGCATCGTGGCAACTATCGAAAAGAGCAGTGACGTATCACGGAACAACTGTTCGGCCGATGCGAGTGCGTGGGTAGCGCGTTCTCCCATGCCGAGCGATAAGGCCTGAATTGCGTTGGCCAGATTCACCGCGACTGCCGCGAATGTTGCTTCGTAAGACTGCAATACGCGAATGAACAGGTATTCGTCGTGCACCAGACTGACGGGCAGAATGCTCAGCCGCAACGTCAGCCGCTCGGCCACGGACAGGTCGTCGCGAACCACGGCACACAGCTGGCGGGCCGGGTCGAGTGTGTTCGAAGTATCGGGCGCGTCGAAGGCTATGCCGAGTCGAGCCATTGCCGGACGTGCGATGCGCATGCCGAGGCGGCACCTTTTGGTAACTGTGCGCAGATCCGGTCGAAGTACAGGTAGACGATCGTCGGTGCCGTCGAGCGCCGAGAGTTCGAAATGCATGATGTCGGTGACCAATTGCAGAACCAGACGAACACTGTTTCTCGTCGCCGATACAGGGCACCGATCGGTGTCTGTGGCAGGCAACGCCAGCAGGTCGAGCGCAAGGTAACTCGGGTTGTCGAAACGTCCGTCGAACTTGTCGAGGGCAACGCCGAGAAACCGAGTGAGTGTGCCGTCGCCGGCAATCGAACCTTCGCGAACTCGCGAACGTGCCTGGTCGAGAGCCTCGAGAACATCCTTGCCGACCGAATGCTTTCCGCCGCTGTGAAACGTTGCGACGACGGCATCGTACGGGAACGTGTCGGAATTCGGCTCGCGTAGCCACGTCCTGAGTTCGTTCACGGGACAACACTCCTGATCGCCTGGGTAGCACCAATGGTCGGTGCAGGCGAGCGGGGCGAGAAGGGCCCCAAGGGTTGGTTGTCGTCCCACCTTGGCGGCGGACCAGCTTTACACCCGACTACATCGGGCGAAGGTCGATCATCTTCCGCAGCCGCTGCTTGCCCCGCTCCAAGCGTCGCGCTTCGTAGGCAATGGGGAAGTAGCGCAAGCGTTCCGGCAGCAAGGGCACCCCGCGGGCGACGGCCCAGCCGAGGGCGCGCAGTTTGCGTTCGTCCGTCGCCGTCCATTCGATCCCGAGTTTGCGACGGGCGACCTCGGGTGTGGTTCCGACGGTCGCGAGATATTGCATTTTGCCGACGGGTGCGGTGAGGGCAGTCCACAGCGGTCTGAATGCTCGCGGCAGTTGCGGCGGTGCGGGCAACTGCGCAGACAGCCGTAGAAAGTCCTTGGTGACGGCTGTCGCCTTCAGGTCGTGTGCGACGACATCGTCGAAGTAGACGACGAAATCTGCGTAGGTCGCTGGGATTTCCTTCTCGGCGACTTTGAAGTTGCGCATCAACTGCACGGTCTCCTGGTAGTACGCCTCCTTCTCGGCGTACGTAAGAGGTTGCTTGGCAAAGTATTTCGCGCCCTCGCAGAAGGCGTAGGTCCCCGTGTGCAGCACCCATGCCCACGGTTTGGTCGACAGCGCTGTGTGTCGGACGCCATGAGCGTCAACCGAATTCAGGTGCTTGTGCATCTCGCGCAGGCGGTCGGCCTCCGCGATCGCCTCGTCGCCGCCGTATACCCACATCATCACCGACGCGATGCTGCGCGCTGCCCGGCCGAGCGGGTCGGTCCGAAACGTCGAATGTTCGTCGACGACGGTCGAGATGGTGGGTTCCATCGTCTGCAGCAGAAACGCTGTCCCGGCAGTCAGCGAGAAGGAGACGAGCCCGGTTTCGTCCCACATCCGCGTCCCCGGCTCGATGGGACGCCGCGAAGGATGGGCGCTTGGCTTGATCTCGGCTACTGCTCGGGTCACGACGGCGATCTCCCTCGACGGTGAAAGAGTTATGCGATAACTCTCTCACTGTATCGCGAACCGTGCTGAGTAGCCAGGGCCGCCCCGACCCGAACGAATCGGATCGAGGCGGCAGTCAGCGCTGGATCAGGGATTCATCTCGTAGGTGTTCGCGTGTGCGCGAGCCTGCGCCCACACCTTCTCGAAGCGATCGGAGTCAGCGACCGGACGCTGGATGGCTTTCAGCGCACCCGCGTATTGGGCCGGCGTTGCCGTCGGCTTGGCGGACAAAGCCAGCGCGTGCGTCGAGAAATCGCGAACGAAGACGTCGAAGATCTGATCGACGACGGCGTCGTCGGTGCCTGCGATCGCGGCCTGTTCCAGGACCAGCTCGGCAAACGGGATCAACGAGAACATTTCGCCGAACGACAACAGGAAATCGAGGTCAGCGCGCTGCGACTTCGACGGCGGTGCACTACCGAGCAGCGCCTGCAGTGCGTCGATCTGCTCGACGAACTTGCCGACGTTGGGCAGATGAGCAGCCTTCTCGAAAGTCGGCCGCCAGTCGTGGAACTTGACCTTGAACAAGCCCTTCGTCGGTCCCTGTTCGAACAGGAACTTGTCGTCCGCGAAATCGCGACGGGTAGGCACGGGTGCGAACGCCGACTTCGCGGGCCGCAGGCGGTTCACAACCGGTCCGGCGGAGCGAATTGCCCTGCGGGAGAGCGAGAATGCTGTCCGGAACGCCCCGTCGGAAATGCGGCTCTGCTCCGCCTTCTTCGGATCGCGAAGGCCGAGCAGTGCCAAGCTGGTGTCGGCCGGGTTGAAGAGGTAGTTCGGCATGAACTTCAACGCCAGCGCCAAGTTGATGTGGACCGTGCCCTCGAGCTTGGGCAAGCCCATGATGCCGAGCGCGCCCATCTGGAAATAGGTGTCCTTCTCGAAGCCGCGCGCGGAGATGATGTCGAACATGTCCTCGATCGCCTTGAGCCCCTGACGAGTGACCGTCATCTTTTCGATCGAGTTGTAGAGCACGTAACGACGATCGTCGATCGACGCCGACCGCATGTAGTCGATCGAACGCTCGCTGTAGAGCTTCATGGCGAGCAGTCGAGCGTAGCTGTCGGTGAACAGCCGCCGAACCTGGGCGAAGTCGGTGACCTTCGTGTCGAAGAGGACGCGGTTCTCGGCGTGGGTGAGTGCCTCGTAGAACGAGTGCTCGACGATGCCGATCGCACCGAAACCGAGGTTGAACTTGCCGACGTTGACGGTGTTGATCGCCGCATCGAAGGCTGCCTGCCCGGTGTGCAGGATGTCCTTCTTCGCGACGGGGTACTTCTCCAGATCGAATGCCGCGACGTACATCTGAGATGCGACGACGTTGTCCCGCAGTTTGTAGGCCTTGTGCTGGCTGTCGGCGACGAAGAAGACGTAGCCCTCCGGACCTTTGATCCCCTCGATGCGGCCGAACACCGAGACCATGCCCGCAAGGTTGCCGTTGCCGATGTAGTACTTGCCGCCGGTCGCCGAGTAGCCGCCGCGCGAGTTCGGGGTCAACACCATGTCGGTCTGGTAGATGTCGGCGCCGTGCTCCTTTTCGGAGAGGCCGAAGGCGAAGATTGCGCCCGAATCGAGCAGGTCGGCAGCCTTACGCTTGGCGTCTGCGTTGCTGGACTGCCAGATGGGCCCCAGGCCGAGGATGCTGACCTGCCAGACGTACCAGTACTGGATCCCGTAGAACCCGAGAATCTTGCTCATCATCGCGATACGCGCTGTGTCCCAACGCTTGTCGGCGTCGCCCGCCGCCTCGGCAGCCGGTGTCAGCAGTGTTGCGAACACCCGCTCGCGCTTGACGAAGTCGAGGAAGTCGGCGTACCAGACGCGCTCGCGGTCGTCTTCGAGGAGCTGGCGTTTGCCGAGCGTTTCGAAGTAATCGATCGTCGCTTCGAAGATGCGGCGGGTCGGTGCGTCGAACTCGGAGAAGTCTGGCCTACGCGGATTGAACAGGGCGGTCATCGGTGTCCTTCGGATCGATACGGGGTCCGGGTTTGGCAACAATTATTCAGGAATGTAGCATTATTATTCATGAGTGTAGAAACTTCGGATCGGCGTGCGCGGGCAGCGCATCTCGGACCGGAAAAGCGACGTCCGCAGGTGCTCGACGCTGCCTTGGCGATTGCGGTGGAGCAGGGGGTCGCCGCAGTCACCATCGGCGCCGTCGCAGATCGGATGGAGGTCACTCGTCCGGTCGTCTACTCGTGCTTCACCGATCGTGTGTCACTCATCGAAGCGATGCTGCGTCGTGAAGAGCAGAACCTGATCTCCGGCGCGATCGCCGCACTTCCGCGCGGCCGCGCCGATGCAGACGCGCAAGTTTTCGTCGACGGTTTCCGCGCACTGCTCGACACCGTCGCTGCGCGCACCGATTCCTGGCGCATCGTCTTCGATGCCGATCCGGACCCCGCCGTCGCCGACAAGTTCGGCCGCGGTCGTTCTGTGGTCGCGGACTTTTTCACGCGCCGCATTCGGCCGACTCTCGAACTGTGGGGAACGGTCGACATCGAGCGCAAACTGCCCGTGCTCGTCGAGCACTTCATGTCATCGAGCGAGGGCGCGGTGCGCTCGTTACTTGCTGACGAAAATGATTGGACACCAGCAGAACTCGCCGAATTTATCGGCAACGCCGTCTACCGCGCCTTTCGGCACGCGTGACTTCTTCAACATCGAGAGACCTCAACGAGGAGGAAACAAAAATGAGCGGTGCACACGAGATCGCCAAACGCGGCTGGCCGTTCGACCCGACGCAGCGTCGACAGGACTATGGATTCTTCGGGCCGGACTCGCCGACCTGGAAGGTCTGGACCGCTCCGACGGCGCTGATCGGATTCCAGCGCTCCGTCGTGCTCGAACATTTCGATCCGTTTCTCGCCGCCGCGGTCGCAGACGAGCAAGGCATCTACACCGACCCGAAGGGCCGCCTCGACGGCACACTCTCGTACTTCTTGATCGCCGCGATCGGTGACAGCCGCTCCGCGATCCAGACGTCGGAGATGTTGCAGCGCGTCCACGCGAGGGCGACAGGCATCGAGCCGATCAGTGGAAAGCGCTACAGCGCAAATGATCCCGCGTCACAGCTGTGGATTCACGTCACCGGTTGGCATTCGGTGCTCAAGTGCTACGAGCTGTACGGACCCGGCCCGCTGAGCCCTGAAGAGGAAGCGCAGTACTGGCGCGAATGTGTGGTCGCCGCAGAACTGCAGACCTGCAAGGCGTCCGATGTCCCGTCGTCTCGCGACGAGGTCCGCGCATACTTCGCGCAGATGCGACCCCAGCTGTGCTCGTCCGAGCATGCGCACAAAGCGATGCACTACCTACTGCGCACTCCCTACGCCAACGGCAAACTGGCGTTCTGGGGGTTGAGCCGACTCCTTGCGCCTGCCACCATCGCCTCGCTACCGAAATGGATGCGCGAACTCGGCGACTTCGATCAGCCAGGTCTCGTCGACCGCGGCTTCAAACCTCTCGTCAGCACCGCGGTCAAATTGTCGAGCAGCCCCACGATCGAACTCGCAGTGATCAAATCGGTGCTGCCGATGACACATTCGGTGCTCCGCCAGAATTACGAGGGTGCGCCGCCGTTACGCGCGACGACGGTCACGCCCGAGCAGGCTAGGGCGCTGTACGGCAAACGCGCAGTGGCCGTGGAAGACTCGGCGACTGCCTAGGCTACGACGGACTCCTGGCGGCGGAGCAGTCGCAACATGACCGCCGCCGGGAGGTACATCAGCACGCCGTAGATCGCTGGCGGGATCGCCATTTCGTCGTTGCCGATCACCGAGATCGCGATGGTGATCGCCAGCGTCGAGTTGTGAATACCGATCTCGAAGCCCGACGCAATTGCCTGGCGGCGTTGTACGCCTGCAAGTTTCGGAATCCAGTAGCCGATTGCGAGACTCAGCGAGCACAACAGCAACGCGACTGCGCCGATCGTGAGAACGTGCTCGGACAGCGCCTCGAAATTGCCGATCAGGGCGAGTACGACAACGATGACGAGGATCGCGACCGATGCGATCTTCACCGGCCGTTCCATCCGTGCAGCGAAAGCCGAATACCGTGCGTGCACGAACATTCCGATGGCAACGGGGACGAGCACGATCGCAAAAACCTGCAGCATCTTCTGCGGCTGCAAGCCGATGTTCTCGTCGCCGTCCAGGAAGTATGCGACCGAAAGTCCGACGATGAGCGGCAGGGTGACGACGGCGAGCACGGAATTGATCGCCGTCAGCGTGATGTTCAATGCGACGTCACCGCCTGCCAGGTGGCTGAACAGGTTCGCCGTCGTTCCACCAGGAGCAGCCGCGAGCAGCATCATGCCGACAGCGAGTTCGTTGGGTAGCGCAAACAACAGAACGAGGCCGAAGCAGATCGCCGGCAGAACGAGTATCTGGACGGCCAGCGCGATGATCGCTGCCTTCGGTACCTTCGCGACTCGCTTGAAGTCGGCGATCGTCAGGGTGAGGCCGAGGCCGAACATGATGACGGCCAACGCGAGGGGCAAAAAGATCGTGACGACGGGCGAATCGATCTGACTTGCTGCGAGGGTCATGTCCGAATTGAACCGTATGGGTAAAACTGAGACGCACGCGACCCACAATTTCCAGGAAGGGTTCTCGCCAGCAATCAAACTATTGCTCGTTGGAACACATCGATAATAAAAGCGTCATCGACCGGTCGTACGTTCCCAACATGGCGATCGATACGGATACTCCCTACAGCGAGACGGCGCGACCGGCCACCCGGACCCGGTGGTATCGGTCGCTGTTCGTGCAGCTGCTCGTCGCGATAGTCGGCGGCATCGCGATCGGCTGGATCTGGCCGGACTTCGGAGCCGACCTCAAACCGCTGGCAGACGGCTTCATCAAGCTCATCAAGATGCTGATCGCGCCGATCATCTTCTGCACGGTCGTGCTCGGCATCGCACATGTCGGTGATCTGAAGTCGGTCGGCCGGATCGGCGTAAAGGCGTTGATCTACTTCGAGGCCGTGACGACCTTCGCCCTGCTGTTCGGGTTGCTGATCGGGAATCTGTTCGGACCCGGATCAGGATTCCGGATCGATCCGCAAACTCTCGCGAACGGAGCCGAAGCCGTCGAGAAGAAGACGAACAGCGGCGAACTCCCTCACACCGTCGACTTTCTCCTCAACATAATCCCGACCTCGATCATCTCCGCATTCGCCGAGAACGCCTTACTGCAGGTGTTGTTCTTCGCCGTGCTGTTCGGTTTGGCTCTCGCTAAATTCGGTGAGAAGGGTCCGCCGATCGTGTTCGAGTTGATCGATCACTTCAGCCAGATCTTCTTCGTCATCATCGGCTGGGTTATGCGTCTGGCACCTATCGGAGCCTTCGGCGCGATGGCGTACATCATCGGCCAGTACGGAATCTCGTCGCTCGGAAGCTACGGCAAATTGATTCTGTGCTGCTACCTCGCCGCAGTACTTTTCATCGGAATTCTCGGTGGTATCGCGTGGATCTTCGCAGGCGTCAACCTGTGGAAGTTTGTGCGCTACATCAAGGACGAGCTGTTCATCGCGCTCGGCACGGCGTCGACGGAGGTGGTGCTCCCGCGCATCATGGCGAAACTGACGAACGCCGGATGTAGCCGGACGACGACGGGCCTCGTTGTGCCGACGGGCTATTCGTTCAATCTCGACGGTGCCACGCTGTACCTGTCCATCTGCGTACTGTTTCTCGCGCAGGCTCTCGGTGTCGATCTGACGCTCGGCGAACAGATCACGGCCGTCCTCATTCTGATGCTGACATCGAAAGGAATGGCGGGCGTTCCCGGATCGTCGTTTCTCGCGCTGTCGGCGACCGTAGCGGCAATCGGCCACGGTGCGATCCCCGTTGCCGCAGTTGCACTGCTGCTCGGCGCCGATCGGATCATGGATTCGATGCGGGTTTCGGTCAACCTGCTCGGCAACTGTGTCGCCACCTTCGTCGTCGCGAACTGGGAAGGTCAACTCGACAAGGAACGTATGCGTGCCGTACTCAACGGCGACGACGTCGAACCGTTGGACGACGACGAACTCGTGAGCGAGAAGGTTGCTGCTCGATCGACGTGAGTTGGATAGCATCGCCACATGAGACTGGCGCATGACATCTCCGGTTCGGGTCCGACGCTGGTTCTCGTCCACGGGGTCACTCACCGTCGGCAGGGCTGGGACGTGCTGCTCGACCGACTGACGCCGTACCGACGCGTGGTGACGGTCGACCTGCCAGGCCATGGAGAGTCGCCCGCGGTCGGGCAGCCTCCCAACATGCTCGAGTACCTGACCGACGAGTTGAGTGCGTTCGTCGCTGAAGTCACGCCGGAAGGCGAACGCGCGCACATCGCAGGCAACTCGCTGGGTGGCTGGCTCTCGCTGGCGCTTGCGGCTCGCGGCGAGGTTGTCTCCGCGACGGCGCTGTCACCCGCAGGTTTCTTCGTCAACAGGCTCGATCAGAAGCGTGCACGCGCGACATTCGTTTCGATTCGAACGATTGCCAAGATCACGGGTGAACGGCTGCCGCAAGCGTTGCAATTCAAGCCAATTCGTTATGCGGCGTTGGCGCCGTTCTTCGCGAAGCCAAGTCGGATCTCCTACGAGGACGCGTTGGTCGACAGTCGATCTCTGATGGCGAACGAGGTACTCGATCCGCTTGGGCCGCTGCCGTTCGTGCTCCCGGCTGTCGTCGATCCTGCCATCCCGGTAACGGTGGCGTGGGGCCGACGGGATCTGGTGCTGCCGGTCTATCAGGCTCGTCGTGTGCTCGCACAATTCCCTGCTGCGCAACTGTCCGTCTTGCCGCGGCTCGGCCACGTTCCGATGTCCGACGATCCGGCGCTGATCGCCAAGATCCTGCTCGACGGAAGTTCCGCCGCATCGTCGACTACGAAGACGGCGTGATCCGGATCGGCGTCAGGTGCCGGACTGTTTCCGAACAAGGCTTGCGCCCGAAAAGATAGTGCCTTCTGCGACATTGAGGTCGATCCCGTCGATCACCGTCGTGTCGCCGTACGACTTCCGCACGTGCGGTCCGCGAGGAGCAGGGCTCAGGCGCGACGAATTACTATGTCGCCGAAACTTGTTCGGGCAAGGACTTCCAGCCTCTCGTCGTTCGGATCGGGGGTGTCGGCCGCGGTCATCGAGTTGTGGACCTCGCCATACTTGGTCTGCACGTCGAGCCAGGCCGCTGCCCCTTTACCGATACCGATTTCGAGGTTGCCGAAGGCGGTTTCCAGGGCGACGGAACCGCGCGTCGCTTCCCCGACGCGTATGGTGCCGTTGGCCGTTTTGGCGCTGACGTCGGACTCTGTACGGTCGATCGAGATGTCGCCGTTGGCGGCGTTGACACGCAGATTGCCGGTGACATCGCCGATCCAGGTATCGCCGTTGGAGTTCTTGACTACAGCTATGCCCGCGATCTCGGTCACGCGGATCTCTCCGGTTCCGTTGCTGATGTTTGCGCGACCTCCGATCTTTCCGACGACGAGATCGCCTGTGGCTGTGGTTAATTGCGCGGAGTCGACGCTATCGACGCGGATATCTCCGGTCGCGGTTTTGAACCTTGCGTCGCCGAGCGTGCCGGTGGTGTCGAAATTGGCGACAGCGGCATCCGCCTTCACCTGTGATCCCGTCGGGAGGTCGATGGTTATGTCGACCGAGCCGCCGTCGTTGAAGAAGCTGTGTCTGCGCCAGTTCTTCGGCGCGGCAACGAGCAACCGGCCGTCAACGAACTCGACTCGGGTTTCGCTAGCGGCGACGACATCGGACTTCTTGGAGCTGTCACTGGGACGGACTTCGACTGCAGTGTCGTGACGATCGGTTGCATTGATGCGGATATCGCCGACGCCGACCTCGATTGTGACCGAAATGGGTTGCGGTGTAGCAAATGTAGGCATGTGGTCCTCGGATATCGTTGTGCGGGAGTTGGTCAGCGAACCCAGCCGGTGAAGCCGGCCCCGTCGCGCGGTGCCCGGCGGCGGGCACGTTGTCCACTCGAGTCGAGCGTTGCGGCAACGGATCGGACGAGCCACGCGTTGACCGACAAGCCTTCTTTGCCGGCAGCGTCTTCGACTCGGGCCTTGATGCTTTCTGGAAGGCGGAGGTTGATACGCGAGGTCGAGCCTTCGTCGGCGTCGCTCGGAGGCGACGGCGCAGGGATGCTGAGTTCGGCGTCGTCGTAGCTGCGGTCGCTCGGCGGTGCGGTGACCACGAACTCGGGGTCCACGCCCCGCAGCCGCACGGAGACCGATCCTGGCGCCAGTTCGGTGGTGATCTCGTCCGCTGCTGCAGAGAGCGCGTTCAGTAGCGCAAGTCTGGTCGCGGACTCGAGGGGTGCCGTGAGTCGCTCGGCCAACGCCGTTGCGTCGTCGCCGCCGGCTGCGGCCGCGACGACAAGCTCGCGGCGGAGGCTGTCGATGTAGGTGCTGAGGTCCATGGCGCCACTATGGCACCACTGTGGCGCCATGGCAACGCCTGATTGGCTCAGGCTAGCTCAGGTGATGCTGTTCGCCGCGAGTGCATCGAGTAATCCGTGGGTGCGAACGGCGGTTTCGGTCGGCTCTACCAGCGCAAACGCGCAGCCGATGGCACGTGCGCCACCGTCGGCCTCGTCGCTGTCGCCGACCATCAGGCAGTGCTGAGGATCGACGCCGAGACGGTCACAGGCGAGGCGAAAGATCCGCGGATCGGGTTTGGTGGCACCGATTTCGAACGACAACACGAACTCGTCCACCAGGTCGGCCCAGCCGCGTGCGGAGAATGCCGGGCGCACATCGAAGGCAATGTTGCTGACGACAGCGACGCGGATGTTGCGCGCGATCAGCAGCGCGAGGGTTGCAGCGACATCCTGGTACGGCGTCCACTGCATCGGATCGATCAGATGTGAATACAGAGCCACCGACTGCTCGTACGGGACGCCGGACGTCGTCAGTACGTTCAAGTAGGCGCTTCGATGCAACGCAGGGTCGAGGTCGCGGTTCTCCCACGCATGCCGATCGGCTTCGTCGACGTCGACGTTGAGCCCGACCGGTGCGGTCATGCGGCGCATCAGCTCGGTTCGGGTGTCGATGTCGAACGCCGTTCCGTCGTGGTCGGTGAAATGGGGCACCCACGATTCGTTCGGTTCCAGGCGAAACAGGGTTCCCGAGAAGTCGAACAGCACCGCATCGACACGGCTCTGAGCCGCAGTTGCTCCGATTCGGCTGTCCATCGATCAGTCCTTCGTGGCTTGCGAGTTCTCAGGAAAGTCGTTTTCGTGCACGTCGACGAAATGGATCTGGATATCGCGTGCTGGGCGATCAGGCATCGGCGGGCCGAGGACGGCGTCGAGCACGGCGACCGCGGCGTCGGCGAAGTGCGACCCGAGGGACCGCAGATCGTCACCGTAGGTTCCGGTGACGGATATTTCGGCGCCTGTGCAGATGGATTCGTCGAGATACAGTGCGATGGAACTGATTTCGATTGCACCGGCCCGTAGCAAGGCCTGCCGAATTGCCCGCGTGACGACGGCGTCGCTGATTCGGAGAGTGTCGTGCTCGCGTTCTGCAGGCGCAGTTGGAAAACGGGCGTCGAGCGGCGTGGTCCGTCGTGTCGTCGCACGGATCTTCGAGAGCACGGACGAACTGATGTCGACCCAGCGCGGCTCCGTCGGTGCCGCGCGCAGATTCTCGATCGCGCGACCGAGCACGGGATCGTGTTCCTGTGTCATCTCCACCTCGCCATCCGCACGCTCAATGTTGCTCGGGCTCGTTGCAAATTGCCGCGGACGGCTCCGTTCGACAACGCCATGACCTGTCCGATTTCCTCGTGTGACATCCCTTCGACTTCACGCAGCAGCCAGCACGCACGCTGTTTGTACGGTAACTCGCCAAGGGCCAAGCCGAGGTCCTCCATAAATCCGGCGTTCGTAGCGCGCGCAGCCGGATCGACGCTGCTGGCTTCGGCGGGGCGATCCAAAACCCAGTCTTCCGATGGTGTAGCTGTGCGGCGACGTTGCTGATCTATGACCTTGTGTGCGGTAATCCCGAACAGCCAGGTCCGCAAACTAGATTGAAACCGGAAGTCGGATATCGATTTCCACGCCGCAACGAGAGTGTCCTGCACGACCTCTTCTGCAGCGCCGTGGTCGTTCAGCAAAGTGGTCGCGTAGCGCAAGAGCTGGGGGCCGTAGCGGACAACGATGGCCTCGAATGCGTCTTGCTCGCCGATCGCCGCCGCGTGCACAAGAACCTTGTCCGATGCCCCGGCCCAGGCTTCTTCGTCGTCGAAGATGCGGTCGGTGCTGACCCCGTCGTTCGACACTTCCGCGAGAGTACACGCGACGATCGAACGGCGACCGATGTTGGTGTGACTCACGTTACAAAACCATTCCGTGCAGTTTTGCGAACTCGACTCGACTCACTTCTGACAAACACAGTCGAGAAGCATCGCCACCGAGGCGCGCAGCTTGCGGAGCGACCATAAAACACGTCTGGCCGAGTCTCGAAGAATGAGAGACACGGCCGAGTCCGATAACGAAAGGGATTGGCAATGACCACCACTGAGGTGCAGTCCTCGAAGACCACGAACATCGCGCAGAAGCAGGTTGCGACACAGCCTGATTCGGCTCTGGTGAGTTCGACCGGTCGCACGACGATCGCGGACACCGTTGTATCGAAGATCGCAGGCATCGCGACTCGCGAGGTCCAGGGAGTGCACAGCGTCGGCGGCGGCGTCACCCGCGCAATCGGCGCGCTGCGCGAACGGATTCCAGGTGCGCGAGTCAACCAGTCCCAGGGCGTCTCGGTCGAGGTCGGCGAGCGTCAGGCGGCTGTCGATATCGACATCGTTGCCGAGTACGGCGTGTCCATTGCCGATCTGGCAGTAGGCATTCGACGCAACGTGATCGCTGCTGTCGAGCGGATGACCGGCTTGGAGGTCACCGAGGTCAATATCGTCGTGCACGATGTCTACCTCGACGAGGGATTCGACGAGGGTCCCGAAGAGACCTCGCGAGTGCAGTGAGCGTCAACAGCACGCCCGGCCGCGACGAACCTGAACTCGCGGACACCGTCGCACACGCAGTCCTCGCGGTGGACGGCGTTGCCGAACTGCACGGTGGCATCTTCGGCGAGGCGGCAACGTATCTGCCGGGTCGCCGTGTCTCCGGAATTCGGCTGACCGATGCGGGTACCGAAATTCATGTGTCACTCGCTTTGGGAACGTCGATTCGGACGGCAGCGGACGAAATCCGCACCGCCGTGGCAGCATTGGTCCCCGGACCGGTCCACGTCATCGTCGAAGACGTGATCCGCAGTGCCGCAAGATGATCGGGACTTCTCGCAGGAGTATCGTGCGCGCCGCCGAGCGGCGGCGCGCACGCACCACCCCGATGTAGGTGGGGACGCCGAGTCGCTGTCAGCGGCGCTCGCCGCCGTCGATCGAGAGTTCGGTCAGGCTCGGCGAATCCCCACGTCTACCGCAAATATTGTTGCTGCACAATCGATTCGAACCCGGCTGCGTCGGGTTGTCAGAGTCGCGACGAAACAGGCCAAACGCGTCGGACGTCGACGCTATTTCGAAATCTAGCCAGATCCCAGGAACATTGGAGCCCCACAGTGTCGAACGCAGTCATCGGACTATTTGCTGGTCTGTTGTTGGCCATCGCGGCCGCAGCAGGAGGATTCACCGGACTGTTGTTGGCGTTGGTCCTCGGCGCCATCGGGTTCGCAGTCGGCGCGTACACCGCGGGTGACGTCGATTTGGCGTCCGTAATGCGAGGTCGCGGTCGTGATTGAGCAAGCAGAAGGCCGCACCGACGCCGGTGACCGTGGAACGCTGCGAGTCGACGATCGGGTGATCACCCGCATCGCGTCGACGGTGGCAACGTCGGTTGCCGGTGTGGTCCCGCGCGAGTCGATGCTGACGAAGGTCACCGGCCGTGGTTTTCCGCGGATATCGGCCCACGTCGATGGTGGCCACATCAGGATCGACGCCGACTTGGCAGTCACCTGGCCGGCTTCCGTTGTTGCTGTCGCAGAACAGGTTCGGGCCGACATTGCCAGCAAGGTCGGTGAGTACACGGGTATGACCGTCGACCGTGTAGACGTGACGATCAAAAGCCTGGTCCCCGCTAGCTCGGATGGGCCGGACGAACTGACAGGACGAGTGAGATGACAAGTGCGAAACCGCCCAGATCGGCTCCAGCGCTACGCCCAGCAGCGATCGGAGCCGCCCTCGCCCTCATCGCAGTCGGGGGTGTCGCAATCCGAGACACGTTGGTCGAGGCAGGCGCTGTCGCCGGCCAGCCCTGGATTGCTCCCGCTCTCGGCAGGCTCGACGGGTTGAGCGCACAGGCATGGATGGTGCCTGCAGGCATTGCCGTCGCGGTGGTCGGACTGTTGCTACTTGCCTCGGCTCTGAAGCCGCGCCGATCGACGCACACCGGTCTCGCGACGGACGGACTCTGGATTCGTCGGCACGACCTGCTCGAATTCGTAAGGCGCACAGCCAGTGACGTTTCTGGAGTCGAAAAGGTAGAGGTCCGTGGGTCGTTTCGCAAGGTGGTCATCAAAGGACGCGTTCTTTCCGATGTGGATAAGGCAGCTGTCGGTGCAGCCACCGAAGCAGCGCTCGGTCGTGAGCTGGCAGTCCTGTCGAAGCGTCCTAAGCTCGCCATCGCATTCTCGGAGGCAGCACGATGACCCGCGCGAATGTTGTCACCGATCGCGTCCTGGTCGGACTCATCGGGTTGGCGTTTATGGCGCTCGGGTCGCTGGCGGTAGCGTGGCAACTCGACTACCTGCCCGAAGATCGTCGGACGCTCGTGCTTGCCTGGGCGGTGGGCGTGGACGAACAAGCCTGGTGGGCATGGGCATTGGGCGCAGGCGGCGCAGTCGCAATAGTGCTCGGCCTCTGGTGGCTGGTCGCTCATCGACCACGTCGAGGGCTCGGTGAGGTGACCTTGCCGGCATCCAACGGCGCAGGTGCACTGCGCGTCGACCTCGACACGTTTGCTGCCGCAGCAGCCTCGACGCTCGGCACGACTCCGTCCATCGCGACCGCCCGGGGTAGGTCGCTCGCTGATCGCGGCCAACGGATCATCGAGATCTCCGCGACAGCTGCAGACAACGCCGGCCTCGCCGACGTCGTCTCCGCCGCCACGGCCCAGCAGGCAGACATCGTCGAATCGGCAACGGGCATCCCCGTCGTCACGCGGATCGCACTTCAAGCCAAACCACCACGGCGCGGCCGCACCGAGCGGTAGCGCGTACCCAAAGACAGCCCACTCGAATCGAGTGGGCACGTAGAAAGGAACACACCATGGGAATTGTCGACAAGGCCAAGAACGCCGTCGAAGACACCGTCGGCAAGGTCAAGGAAGTTGTCGGTGACGCCACCAACAACTCCGATCTCGAGGCAGAAGGCAAGAAGGACCAGGGTTCGGCCGGCATCAAGAAGGTCGGCGAGAACGTCAAGGACGTTTTCAAGAACTGACGTTCGAGGGGTCGAGCGCGGGACCGATTACCGGTCCCGCGCTCGCGGCGTTCGAACCGCCTGTGCCCGGCTGCTACGTACGCGTGTTGCAGATTCGGTGCCGAGCAGGCACTAATCGGGGAGGCCTCACGCGTTTTGTTGCAGTAAGTGCCTGCTCGGCGCCGTGGGTCGAAGGCGTTGTGGCCCAATGCTTTCACGTCGGAACCTGTCGGTGGGTGGCGATAGGATTCGATCATGCTTTCGAACCCGACACCGCAACCCGCCACCCGGGTGGACGCTGCGTTGGCGAAGATCGAAGCAGGATTTCGTGAACTGCGCGACGCCGGATTCGACGAACTCGCCACCAACCCTCAACGCGTCGTCGTCACCCAACGCCTCGAAACGATCGGGCGCACCGTCCCCGGTTTCGTCTACCCGTTGATCAACACCATCGAACGTCAATGGCGCTGTGGGGAACTCGGCGACGACAACGTCGCCAACACCCTCGCCGACGCACTGCGGATCAGCCCCAGTGAGGCCCGCACCCGGATCCGGATCGCTGATGATCTGTCCCCGCAGGTGACATTCAGCGGAGCTCGGCGCAACCCGACCTATCCTGCGACCGCTGCAGCAGTGGCCGACGGTGCGATCGGTGATGAGCATGTGAAGGTGATCCGCGAATTCTTTCGCCATGTCCGGCTCGATGTCGAGAACGAGACCGCGGAGCTTGCCGAACAGAAACTTGCCGAGCAGGCCCGTGTCCTGCGGCCCGACCAACTGCGGACCGCGGCGAACCGGATTCTCGGGTATCTGAACCCGGACGGTCCCGCAGCCGGAAGCCGAACGGGCGCGTAAACGTAGTTTCACTCTCGGCCCTCAGGGTGCGGATCTGATGACGAAAGGCAGTTTCTGCGTCGACCCGGAACTGCGTGCGTATTTGGAGGCGGCGTTCGCGAAGTACGCCAAACCAGGTGTCCTCAACCCCGCGGACGAGGCGTCGACGGTCGAGGAGGAACCGGCGGCCGAGACGGTGAAGCGGGATGATCGGTCCCTGGAAAAGCGGCAGCACGACGCACTCAAAGCGATCCTGCGCGATGCATTGGCGTCCGGAACTCTCGGCCAGCATCGGGGTCTGCCGGTGACGGTGGTGGTGACGATGACGGTGAAGGAACTCGAAGAGGCGTCCGGGACCGCGATCACCGGCGGTGGATCACTGGTGCCGATCCGCGAAGTGTTGCGGATGGCTCGCCACGCCCGGCACTACCTGGCATTGTTCGATGATGCTGGTCGTCCGATCTATCTGGGCCGGTCCAAGCGGATCGCGCAGGGTGATCAACGCCTCGTCTGTTTCGCCAAAGACAAGGGCTGTACCTTCCCGACGTGTTCACGACCAGCCAATATGTGCGCTTGTCATCATTGCCGGGAATGGGTTGCCCAACTCGGTCTCACCGATGTCGATCAGCTTGCGTTGGTGTGCGATACCCATCATCGGCTCGCCGGGGTGAAGGACACAGATTGGCACGCCATCGTCGCCGGCGCCGACCATAAATATCCTGGTCGGGTTCTGTGGGTTCCGCCGAAACATATCGATCCGACCCGAAAGCCGCGAATCAACCACTACTTCCATCCCCACGAATACTGGGACCTCGACTGACGCTGACCGGCAGAGGGATTCGCCGTGCGTCCGATGACTCGCGCCCCCGGATCGGGTGTCAGCCAAGCAGGTGTCATTCGGAAGGTGGATATATTTCGCTGCGTTCTGCTGCGACGATTGCGAGATCCCATGCAGGGGAGGGTGGTGCCCAGTCCTACATGTGGTCTCCAATCGAGGCGTCGGAATACGGAACTGATACCGCGGACTCTGCCGCCCCCATTCGGGGGTGGTGCGGATCGCCCCCCGCGCACGATGATGGGTGAACACCGTTACCGGTGCGAACGCTTCGTCGAAGAGGGGTATCCGTGCATTACCCGCTGGCAGTCACAGACTTCTTGGATCGTGCCGTCACCGTTTATCCGGACCGCATCGCGATCGTCGACGAACCGGATCAACCGGCCGATTCCTGGGGCGAGATCACCTATCGCGAAATGCATCGGCGCGCGCGGTCGCAGGCGGCAACTCTGGACGAACTCGGTATCGGGGTCGGGGCGAAAGTCGCGATCATCTCGCACAATTCGGCACGGCTACTGACCTCCTTCTTCGGCGTCTCGGGCTGGGGACGGGTCCTGGTGCCCATCAACTTTCGGCTCGCTGCTGCCGAGGTCAAATACATCGTCGAGCACTCCGAAGCCGAAGTCCTGCTGGTGGATCCAGCGTTGCGCTCGCTGTTGGACGACTCTCGAAACAAGATCGACTGCAAACACGTCTTCGTGCTCGGCGAAGACGACGACAAGATCTGGGCGAGTTCGGCCGATCCCCAGCCGTGGGAAGCGGACGAGGACGCGACCGCAACGATCAACTACACGTCCGGAACCACCGCCCGACCCAAAGGCGTCGAGATGACGCACCGCAACGAGTGGACGAACGCGACCGTGTTCGGTTGGCAATCCGGCGTGAACGACCGCGACGTCTACCTGCACACGCTGCCGATGTTCCATGCTAACGGGTGGGGCCAGCCGTTCGCCGCTACCGGTATGGGCGTCACGCACGTCGTGATTCGGCAGATCGACGGCGCCGAGATCCTGCGTCGTATCCAACGGCACGGCGTCACCTATCTCTGTGCAGCGCCCGCGGTGGTGGCGGCAGCGCTCGACGCGGCAAAAGACTGGGACGGTCCCATCCCCGGACGCGACACCGTTCGCATCATCGTTGCCGGCGCCCCGCCGCCGACACGCACGATCGAGCGCGTCCGTGACGAACTCGGGTGGGAGTTCATCCAGATCTACGGCCTCACCGAGACCGCGCCACTGCTGACGATGTCGCGGATGCGTGCGGAGTGGGACGACCTCGATCCGTCCGAGCAAGCTCGCCGACTTGGGCGTGCGGGAGCCCCGGCCATCGGCGTGCGGATCAAGATCGACGAATCCGGCGAAGTTCTGACTCAGACCAATCACAACCTGAAGTCGTACTGGCGCAATCCAGAGGCAACCGCAGAAGCGCAGGCAGACAACTGGTTTCACACCGGCGACGGTGGAACGTTCGAGGACGGCTACCTCACGATCGCTGATCGGAAGAAGGACGTCATCATCACGGGCGGCGAGAACGTGTCGTCCATCGAGGTCGAGGACGCGCTTATGCAGCACGAGGCGGTCCGCGAGGTTGCGGTCATCGGAATACCCGACGAGAAGTGGGGCGAACTTGTGACGGCGCTCGTCGTCCTCGACGGCGACGTGACCGCCGAAGATCTGATCACCCACTGCCGCAAGTACTTGGCGGGTTACAAGTGCCCCAAGCGGATCGAGTTCCGTGCCGAGCTGGTGCGCACCGCCACCGGGAAGTTGCAGAAATTCAAACTGCGGCAGCCATTTTGGGACGGGCAGGATCGTCAGATCAATTGAGTGTGCTGCTGGTGCTCCACTCGCGTGTCCCGAGCGCGGAAACCCGCGCCGACACGTCGGAAGTGGAGCGTCAGCCGTCGACCCTCGCGAAGTGATCACGCAGATGACCCGCGACGATCTCGAGTTGCTCGGCGCTGACCGAGTGTCCGGCTGCCTCGACGGTGAGGTGCCTGCCACCCGATGCGGCGGCGATGTTCTCCGACGAGATCGGCGGCGGGTAGGCGTGATCTTCGGAGCCTGCAATGGCAAGGACGGGCACCTTCGTCGATGCCAACTCGTCGACGATGGAGCGCCTGTGGATGACCTGGTGCGCCGAATCGGCAATCGAATTCGGTAGCGACAACATGTGCAGACGCCATTGCTTTGCCGCGGGCGTTTCCTCGGCGATCGAGGTGTCGCCGAACATGATGTACATCAGGATGTCGATCAATTCGGCAGGACCCTTGTCCCGTGCCGCGGCGACGACCGGCTCGAACTCCGCGAGCTTGTGCTCTTCTTCTGCCGAAGAATTGAGGGCGACCGCCGACCGCAGTAGGTCAGGCCGACGCGCGGCGAGCCGAAGGGCGACGAAACCACCCATCGAGTTGCCGACGAAGTGGCACGGTCCGAGTTCGAGCGCCTCGATCAGCGCTGCGGCGTCGTCGGTGAGGGTGTCCATGTCGAGCTGATCCAGCGGGGCACTTGCGCTTTCGCCCTGTCCGCGATGGTCGTAGGTCACGACTCGGTACTGCGGCGAGAAGTGCTCCAAGTGGTAATCGAACATCGCGCGGTTGAAGAAGAGCGAGTGGCTGAACACGACGGCGGTCGCGTCCTTCGGTCCCGCCTCGTCGTAGGCCAGTGTCGTTCCGTTCACGTCGATCGATGCCATCGTCAATCTCCTCGTGTCGTTGACATCAACGGTAGGCACTCCAGCGACGCCGGACTTCTCCCCACGCGCAGACAACACCCTCGCGCGCGCAAGCCTTCCTCGCCTACTGTGGATCGGGAGTGAGGCGGCGCGATGCGGACAGAGCAGTACACCCCCAGTCAGTACACACACAGGCGAACTTCGACGCTAGATCTCGACCCAGGTGAGCGAGCCGAGTTCTGGACCGAACATGTCCGCGAGAACCACTGCCTCTTCGACTATCGCTTTCCCGGTGGCAACGACTTTCACGGCGCGACGCAAGTCCAGCGGGCCAGAGGGTTTCAGCTGGTGGAGTTCTGGTCGGACGGCATCGACTACGTGCGGTCGATCGAGCAGATTCGCCGCGATCCCAACGACGACTACAGGTTGGTGGTCCCGTACAGGGGTGCGCTGACGATCCGCATCGACGACGGTTCGATCACGCTCGGTCCCGGCACTGCAGGACTCATCTCGACGCGAACGCCCTTCGAACTTCTGCATGGCCGGGCTGTGCAGGCATTGGTCCTGACTATTCCCGCCGCGACAGCCGACCGCACACACGGGTTCGAGCCCGCCGCGCAAACGCTGGATCTGCGCGCCGGACTCGGCGTTGTGCTCGGCTCGATGATTCGCACGCTCGCGGACGAGCGGGGTCACTTCGCGGCGCACGACTTCGAGATCGCATGTGAGCACATCGTTGAGTTGTCGTCCGCACTGACCAGCAGAATCCAGGAGTCGGGAGCTGATACGGGACTAGCTGCGGTCGAGTCGTCCGTGCGCAGGCATGTGCGGCTCAACTCGGACGTGCCAACCCTCAACGGTGGGGTGATCGCGCGCGAACTCGGGTGGTCGCTTCGACAGGTTCAGTTGGCTTTGCAGCGGGCAGGCACAACGCCGCGTGAGTTGATCCGTGAGGAAAGACTTCGGCAGGCCCGGCGACGCCTCGTCGACCCAGCGCTTCGCAATCTCAGCATCGCGGAAGTTGCTTTCGCGTCCGGGTTTTCGTCACTCAGCAACTTCGGCGCCGCATTCGGCGAACGATTCGGAGCAACTCCGCGTGAAGTGCGTGGCCTGCTCGATTAGCTAGCGGACCACGGTGCTGCAGCCGGGCTGTGCGGGGGTGCCGGTCAGCCGCTCCGCGAGCCATGCGAAAGCCACGGGTTTCCCGGTCCCCGAAACGACGCTGTGGTCACCCGGCATCTCCTCCAGCCGCACCGAGGCACCGCCCGCACACCACTCGTTCTGCAGGTTCTCGGCTCCCTCCTTGGGGATCCAATAGTCCTGCAGCCCTTGGTAGATGAAGATCGGTGTGGTGGGAGCCGAGGCGCCCATACGGTTTTCGGCGATGACCTGTCGAATCAGCGGATCGGTGAAGGAGTTCTGGTCCTTGGCGAGTGCTTCGATGGGAAGCATAAAAATGCCCTGGTAGGAAAGGATATCGGCGCATTGGTCCTTGTTGACCTGCATGAGCCGCAAACCGTTCGCGTTGTACAGCCGGAGCAGTTCCGGGTATTCGCGCGCCAATCCGGTCGACGCGGCGAGGTAGAGCCCGGACCCGATCTGGCCATTGAGCGACTTGTGCAAAATGTTGTAATCGGTTGGCGGACCACCGAATGCGACTCCGACGATGTTCAGTTCGGGCGCGTAGCTCGGCGCAAGTTGTGCTGCCCAGCCGGACGCGATCGCGCCGCCGGAGTATCCGGTTATGCCGATCGGCGACGACGCGGTGAGGCCGAGTTCGCTGCGACCGACTGCCGCGCGCAACGAATCGAGCACGGTGTGGCCCGAGACGAGTCCGGCCGAGTAAGCCTGTCGTGGGCCCTGGTAGTCGGTGACGACGACGGCGAAGTTGCGGGAGAGCAGGCTCTCTATCGAGTCTTCTTCGGCGACTGTGCCTTTCGGCAGCATCGCCGATGGGGCGCAGGCATTGCCGAGCGAGTCGATTGCGATGTTGTACGAGACGACGGGGCGGGGTCCGCCGCCGGTCCATTCCGCGGTCGGGACGATGACGCTGGTGGCCGCTGCGATCGGACGATTTTTGGAATCGGTGGACCGAAATAGCAGCTGCGTCGTTGCGCTCGGAACCGCGAGACCGGGCACGGTGATGCCACGGGTTCGCAGGACCGTTCCCGGAGCGGTCGCCTCGAAGCCTGCTGTCGGTTCGAAGAACGGATCCCCAAGGGGCGTAGGAAGATACAGCGGTGGATTCGGTTTCGGATCGAGAAAGTCCGATGCGGGGTCGGCGTGTGCGGTCGCACCGGACCACGTCATAAGTGTTGCGGTGGCTGCCAACAATGCGCTTGTAAGCCAGGGCCTAGCCACCGTGCAACCACCGGTCCTTCAGTTGTCCGTGGTGTTCCCACCACTGCTCGATTGCTCTCGGGTCGGAGCCTAGCGGCGGCGGCGGCCCCTCACCCGGGAACAGGCCGATCGCGTTCGGCGCGCCGACCTTTGCTGGTAGCGGTGGTGCCGGCTGCGGTCGCGGCGCGACCGGTGCACTTGCCGGCTGTTGGGGAGCAACGGAATTCGGCACATTGTCTGCGGGCCACGGGGTTGCCGGTGCGGGCGCAACGTTCGGCTGCGTCCAGTCCGGCGTCGCGGGCGCGGCGTCGACGCGCGCGGGATCGGCGGGAGCACCTGCAGCAGGAGTCGGGACAGGTGCGGCCGGGGCAGCGGCAGCCGGGGTCGGTGCGTCGACCGACGGAGCGAGCGCCGCGAGCTGTGCCGCCGAGAGAGTCGTCGAATCAGTTCCCGCCGCGGACCCGGCGAGAAGTTGCGTAGCACCGAGGGTGCCGAGACCGACCAACGCGGCCGCTGCGGCAACGGCAACGACCCTCTTGCGGTTGGAGCGACCGGTCGTTGCGACCACTGCCGTCGGTTCTTCGGGCTCGGGTTCGGTTACCAGTTCGGGCGTGGGAGTTGCGACGACCGGTGCGACAAGCGGAGCTGCCTCGGTGCTCGCAGGCTCGGCCTCGTGGGTGTCGCGCGCGATCAGTGCTGCGCCGATCGCTTCGGCGGATTCGAGTTCCGGGGCGAGGATGACGGGAACGCCGAAGCCGAGCTCGAGAACGGGCGCAACCTCTGGTTCGTCGGCCGACGCGCCGAGCAGTACGACGGCATCTGGCTTGGCGTCGATCGAATCGAGCAGCGACCAGGCCTGGCTCACCGATGCGCCGATGGCACCGGCGTCGATGTCGCCGCCAGTTGCGGTATCGGATGCGAGGACCTCGGTGCGACCCGCGTCGACGACCGAAAGTGCTTTGTGGTCGTAGATGACCTCGTACACGAGCAGCGTGGCGTAATCGTCCAGGTCGGGCATGTCTTTCACAGTCGCAAGGAGAGCGGAATCGGCTGTCACCAGTGACGACGAACTCCATCGACCGTCGGCCAGTCGGCTTTCGATGGCAGTGCGCTCACCCGAGGTGTGGCACGAAACGACCGTTGCATCGATCTCCTCGTCGGGACCGAGTTCGGCCTCCAGCGCGTCGAGGACGGACGCTACCGCCGCGGCTGTCGCCGGGTCGGTTTCCGCGACCAGATCTCGTTCACCGCGGTTGAGCACACGGGGTGGCGAATCCGGTGAATCAGCAATGTTGTCAGCGAGCAGCACGCCACGCACTACCCCACTCTCGGTCGAAACGCCGATTGTGGCCATGTGGTCAACCTCCCGATAGGAATCCCTCGTTATGTATTCGTGACTGGTCGGTTCCCAGATGGGAGCCCGACGAGTGACGACCGTTACAGGGGTACCCCATTTCTCGGAGATCATCCTGAGGCGAGCACGCACCTCGTCCCGCTGTAGATCGTCGGCATACAGCGATTGCAGTGGATGCACGCCGAGTGAGTGGTGGCGTCGGCCTGGATGCGCGTCAACAGGTCGGGCTCACGAAGCAGCGCGCGTGCCATCGCGACGAACTCGAAACCTTCCCCCATCGCGAGGTCCATCGTCTCCTTGCGGGTGATCCCACCGAGCAGGATCAACGGCATCGTCAGCTCGCGCCGAAACTGTCGGGCGCTGTCGAGAAGGTATGCCTCCTGGTACGGATACTCGCGCAGAAAAGCTTTGCCGCTCATACGCATTCCCCAGCCGAGCGGCTTCGGCATCGCAGCGGAGAAGTCCTTGATCGGCGACTTTCCGCGAAACAGATACATCGGATTCAGGAGCGAGCTTCCTGCGGTCAGCTCGAGTGCGTCAAGCGTTGCGTCGGCTTCGAGCCATTGCGCGACCTGGAGACTTTCGTCGAGCCACAGTCCGCCGGGGACGCCGTCGTCCATGTTCAGTTTGGCCGTGATCGCCAACCTGCCCCCGACGGCGTCACGAACAGCACGCGCTATGTCGAGAGCCAACCGTGCTCGATTCGCGAGGACACCGCCGTAACTGTCCTTGCGTCGATTGAGGAGTGGGCTGAGGAACGCGCTGACCAGGTAGTTGTGGCCGAAGTGGATCTCGACGGCGTCGAAGCCCGATCGTTCGGCGAACAATGCAGCGTCGGCGTGGGCGCGCACCACCCGAGCGAGCTCGGCGGCATCGGGCTTCTTTGTCAGTGCCATGCCAAGCGGGCTGAACAGTCGACCGGGAGCAAGCGCGGGCAACCGGTTGGAGGCAGCATTGGCGACCGGTCCGGCATGACCGATCTGCGCCGATACCGCCGCACCTTCAGCGTGAATCGTGTCGGTCAATCGGCGGAGCCCAGCGACGGCGTCGGGTCGCATCCAGATCTGGTGGCGGTCCGTGCGGCCTTCGGGTGACACGGCACAGTAGGCGACGGTTGTCATGCCGACTCCGCCGGCCGCGGGTCTGCGGTGGTATTCGATCAATCCGTCGGTGACCAGCGCGTTCGGTGTCTGGCCCTCGAAGGTGGCGGCTTTGATCACTCTGTTGCGCAGGGTGATCGGCCCAAGGGTTGCGGGTGCAAAGACGTCGGTCATGGGGTGTCCTCGGATGCCGTTGTCAGGCCCGCGAGCACAAACGCGCGCAGCGTCCGTACGGCGGCAGGGGTCGGTGCGCGGTCTGCTGTCGGATCGCCGAACTGCTGCAGGACCAGCTCGAATGCCAGCGCCCAGCGACGTTGAGCTTCCTGTTCGGTGAGACCGGGACACTCCTCGCGAAGAACGTCGGCCCACGAGTCCAGCCGGAACCAACGTGAACTCCACTGCACCCGCAACCGGCCGAGCACAACCCGCGAAAGCAGCCTCAGGTACAGGCGACCGGACGGCTCGGCGGCGAGGTCCGCAAACGGTTCGATGATGGCGTCCACGTAGCTCGCGACGGTCGAGTCCGCGTCGGCGAGATGGTCGAGGGTCGACGCCCAACTCGGCGCAAGTCGGTCTTCGAGCAAGGCCGTGACCAGCGCGGTCTTGGTGCCGAAGTGATAGTGCACAGCCGCGGGATTGGCCCCGGCCTCGGCGCAGATTGCCCGGACCGACACCTGGTCGTACTCGGCTGTGAGAAGAAGTTGTTCGGCCGCACCGAGCAGTCTTTCCCTCGGGCCGGTGTCGGTGTTTACTGGCATGCATCGAGTAGAACATGTTTCAATCAGTGAATCAATCAGTGATTGAATTCGGCGACTTCGGAACGGAGCCTGCGGTGGGCAGAGTTGACGGCAAGATCGCACTTATCAGCGGAGGCGCACGCGGTATGGGCGCTTCTCACGCACGGGCACTTGCGGCCGAGGGAGCCGCCGTCGTCATCGGCGATCTGCTCGACGAGGAAGGTCGAGCACTTGCCGAGAGCATCGGCGAGCGTGCCACCTTCGTGCGGCTCGATGTGACTGACGAGGAGAGTTGGGTAGCGGCGGTCGCGGCAACTGTCGAGCGGTACGGCGGTCTGTCGGTGCTGATCAACAATGCCGGCATCGTCAACGGGAACGTGATCACGAAGTTCGAGCTGGCGCAGTGGCAGTCGATCATCGATATCAATCTCACCGGCACGTTCCTCGGAATCAAGGCCGCAGCTCAGGCGATGATCGACTCCGGACCCGGGTCGATCATCAACGTGTCCTCCGTCGAGGGCTACCGCGGCAGCCCGGGCCTACACGGCTACACCGCTACAAAATTCGCGGTACGCGGGCTTACGAAGTCGGTTGCCCTCGAACTTGCGCCGCACAACATCCGCGCCAATTCGGTCCATCCCGGCCTTGTCCGTACACCCATGACAGCGGGCATCCCGGAAGACCTCCTCACCATCCCGCTCGGGCGTGGGTGCGAACCTGAAGAGGTGTCCGCGATGGTGTTGTTCCTCGCCAGCGACGAGTCGTCCTACTGCACGGGCTCCGAATTTGTGATCGACGGCGGACTGCTGAGCGGAGTTCCGCACAAGACGTTCACGTAGTGGGCCTACGCCAACATTATTCGGTCAGATTGACGGAAATCCGCGTATTCGTGCCGAAAATGTAGCTCCAGGCCCATCGGGGTCATTTGCCGAGCTGCACGCGCAGCAGATTGCCGCTCTCGGTCCCGAGGATCAGCTGGCCATCGGTTCCTGGGACCGTCGCCGCAGATGTAATCGGTTCGCCACCGAGCACCGTGCAGGTGTTGCCGTTGGTCGGGTCGACCCGGAACAGCCGTCCGGTGGTCGTCGTGACGTAGAGCTGATTGTCGGAGCCGACGACGAGGTCGTCCGGTATCGCGGGCAAAGTGAGTCCCGGGCTCAGCTCGGCGGCAACGGTCTGTGCGCCCGGATCGGCGATCGGGATGCGCACGACCTGGCTCGACGGAGTGGCCATGATCGTGACGTAGACGGAATCACCAAGTACGGCAACACCGTTCGCGCTGAAGTGGCGGGCCGCGCGGGTCCAGTCCGCGTCGATGGAACCGTCGGGCCGAATGCGAACCACACCGGCCGACGTGTCGGCGACGTAGAGGTAGCCGGCATCGTCGAACGCTGCGCCGTTCGGCATGCCGAGGCCTGTGGCGAATACCTCTGGTGCGGCGCCGATGGCGGATGGATCGAATCTGACGACGCCGCCCGTGCGTGAACCCGGAACGATGTTGGCAGTGAAGTTGCCGAAGTTGACGTAGAGCAGGTTGTCGGGTCCTAGCCTGATCGCACCCGGTGCGAAAACGGGCACCCGCGCAGTCACGTTTCCGGCGGCGTCGTAGCGCTGGACCTCGTTACGCAGCACCCGCGCGACCCAGAGATTGCCTGCTGCGTCGTAACCGATGTTTTCGGACATGTCGAGCACCGGAATGCCGGTTGCCACAGCGATATTCGCAGTCGCGGGCGTGCAGCCGGTCGGTGCAGCTCCTGCGGGTGCCGGTGCGGCGATGGCCGCGAGTGCCAGGGCTGCCGTTGCCGACCAGATCGACTTGCGCACAAGGTGTGAGTTCAACGCTGCCTCTGATTCGCTGGTTCGGCGGCGAGCAGGCTGTTGCGGTGCTGACTACTCGCGCGATGTTCGCGTAACAGCCTATTCGAGCCCATCGGCTCGGATCGGGTCAGAGTCCCGACCCGATGAAGTCCGCGAGCTTGGAGATCTGATCTTCGTTGCGTTGGTAATGGGTCCATTGGCCGATCCGTCGGCTGGTCACCAAACCAGCGCTTTGCAGCGCTGCCATGTACTGCGATGCGGTCGACTGCGACACCTGCGCCCTGGCCTGAATGTGCTTGAGGCAGACGCCGACATCTTCGGCCGGTTCGAGTTGTGGCGGAAAGCTGGTGGGGTCCTTCAGCCATTGCAGGATTTGCACGCGGGTCGGATTCGCGAGCGCGCGGAACGCGGACTCCCAGTCGGCGGCGTCGGTCATGACGTCAGCATACCGAAATATCGCGAAATTACGATATGTATGCTCTACTTCAATATCGGTAAATCGCGATATAACAATGAGGAGACGGCAATGACAGGCAAGAGGGTTGCACTCGTGGTCGGCGCCCGCGGAGTCATCGGCGGGAATCTGATCGATCATCTCGAAGCCACTGGACTATGGCAGATCATCGGCCTGTCTCGCCGGGGCGGAGCAAATTCCGAACGGGTACAACACATCTCGGTCGACCTGCTCGACCCCATCGATACCGTCGACAAGCTGAGCGGGCTCACCGACGTCACCCACATCTTCTACGCCGCCTACCAGGATCGGCCGACCTGGGCGGAACTTGTCGAACCCAATGTTGCGATGCTCGTCAACACGGTCTCGGCGATCGAACCCGTCGCGAACCAACTCGAACACATCAGCCTCATGCAGGGCTACAAGGTATACGGCGCCCACCTCGGACCGTTCAAAACTCCTGCGCGGGAGAGCGATCCGCCGCATATGCCGCCTGAGTTCAACGTCGATCAGCAACAGTTCCTCGAAGACCGGCAACGCGGCAAGGACTGGACGTGGTCGGCAATCCGTCCATCCGTCGTATGTGGTGTTGCACTGGGCAATCCAATGAACCTTGCACTCGTGATTGCTGTCTATGCCAGCATGTCCAAGCAACTCGGCGTACCGCTGCGATTCCCCGGAAAGCCAGGTGCCTACTCGAGCCTCATCGAGATGACCGATGCAGGCTTGCTTGCCGAAGCGACGGTCTGGGCTGCCACGACTCCGGCGTGCGCGAACCAGGCATTCAACATCAACAACGGCGATCTCTTTCGCTGGGAGCACATGTGGCCCAAGATCGCCGAATTCTTCGAACTCGATGTCGCGCCACCGCTGCCGATGTCCATGGATGTCGTGATGGCCGACAAAGAACCGCTCTGGGACAGCATGATTCGTGAACACGGACTGCGCAACACCGCCTACGCCGACGTATCGTCCTGGGCCTTCGGCGATTTCGTCTTCGGCTGGGACTACGACGTGATCGCAGATGGATCGAAAGCTCGAAGGTTCGGGTTCCACAGGCACGTCGACACCGAGGAGATGTTCCTACGACTCTTCACCGACATGCGGGAACGCAAACTGATCGCCTGAGGAGCCGAAAGGGGGTGGGCCGAAATGACCCTTCGGGTGCCTATCGGAGGCCCGTGCGGGACGCGATAGTTGACGAGATCCCGAAGTCGACTGAAGAAGGCGGCATGGCTCCAACGAGACGTTCAAGCACGCTCATCGCCACGATCGTTGCCGCGTTAGCGCTCGTTGGATGTGGTGATTCCGCCGATCCGGTGACGGCAGAACCAACTGTCGCACAGACCATGTCGGGCGTTCCGACCCTGTACGACCCGCTCGAAGCCGAGATCGATATTCGTACCGATCCGAGCGCCTCCAACGCGTCGACTGTGTCACCCAGCAGCGGTGTTTACGCCGTCCTCATGATCGAAATGCACGACCTCGATGCCAAGTTCGAGGCGGATATCGACGTCACGTTCGGATCTGTGAGCGAAACGGGCACACTGACTCCGACCGACCAGAGGACGACGCAGGCGTCGATCACAGGCAAGGGTGAGGTAGCGGTCGACTTCGGACCGACATTCAAGGCCGGTACCTATTACGTGTCTTTCCAGCTCCGCACCATGATCGAGGGCTACGAATCGACCTCGTACAGTCATTCTTTCGACGTAGAGGAATCGAGCCCCGGTACAAGCGCGTCGCCAGCGGCGAAGGATTCGAACCCGTCATTGTTCGAACCGTGGCTGGCCGACGCCGAGCTGAAACGGGATCTCGACGTCGAAGGCCGTCTGGTATCGCCGTTCGACCGCACCGAGACGATAGTCGTCGTCGCGACAGTCGAAACCCGCAACGTGACCGATTCGATTCCGGTGCAACTCAGAACTACGTGGACATCGGAATCCGACGGAAAGATCGTAAAAGAAGACGAAGTCGCCGGAAACGCCTCCGGGAACAACCAATGGACATTCGAAGCCGGTCCTTTCCCGGCGGGTACGTACGGGATCGTCGTCCATATCGGTGACGACAGCAGTGGAACGTCGATCGGCCTGTCGTTCGTGGTCGAGTAGCCGATCAGCATCGTCGATAGCCAGGCGCCGAAAGTAGGAAACATGGCTTATACCAATAGGATTGGAATCTGGTTGGCTGCGACGACGGCGATGCTCACGTTGCTCGGCTGCGGAAATACCTCCGGAACGCCCGTGTCCAATTCGTCTGCCGCGCAATCGATGGCGGCATAACGGAAGTCGATGCGCAGAAGGGCACGGCATCGATCCCACCGGGAACCTATGAGTTCACAGTCGATGTCACCGACAAGGAGAGACTCAGCGGACGCACCGCGGTTTTCACAGTGCAGTAGTCGCCGGAGAATGGTGCGTTGGTTGGTCAGCTACCTGCCGCGTCGCTGATGGTGTCGATGAAGTCTGTCAACGGATCGCTCGGCGTGACAACGACGCCGCCGTCGATGTAAGTCCGTTGCTGGCCAGTGCAATCCATGACGACGATGTAGTAGCTCGCCGGCGGAATGTGGTAGAGCTTCACAGTCTTGCGGGCGTTCGGGGCAAGGCTGACGTGCTTCGATGCAATGGTCTGGTTCAGTTGGTTGATGACGTGGACGTCGCATTCCCGCGCTGTCCCATCGTTGGCGACGTTGGTGATGACCTTGCCGGGTCCGCCTGTGCCGGTGATGGTTGCGTCGGCTGATGCTGTGCCCGCTCCGAGGCAGACGAGGGCGGCGGCGGCGGGAACTGTCAGAAGGATCGCACGAAGTTGTCGTCTCATGCAGTGACCGTAACCCCGGCAGTTGGTCCACGTCACGGAGTCGGTGGGATGACCGGCGGCACGAAGTCGAACGTCGTCCCGAGCAGCCACACCAGCACCAGGACGACGGGCAGATGAAAAATGAACTGCAGGAAGGTAAAGCCGACGAGATCGCGTGCCCGCAGTTTCAGCACCGCCAACAGGGGCAGCATAAAGAACGGATTGATCAGGTTCGGTAGTGCT
Organism: Antrihabitans stalagmiti; assembly: GCF_016482825.1. Taxonomy (GTDB): domain Bacteria; phylum Actinomycetota; class Actinomycetes; order Mycobacteriales; family Mycobacteriaceae; genus Antrihabitans; species Antrihabitans stalagmiti. Next base: position 31,160 of record NZ_JAEMNV010000003.1, read on the forward strand.
TCGGCAACGTTGTAGATCTGGACGGTCCAACCGAGGTTCATCTGGACGTCCGTCGACGACTGCATCACGTACGGGGCCTCGACCAGCCATTTTCCGCCACCTGACGGGACGAAGATGCCGAGCACCACGGTGTACAGGGCGATGACGACGGCGAATCCCCCACCGCTGCCGATGCTGGTGAAGAACTCTGCGAGGTGCTCGGAGATGGTGGTTCCACCCCTGCCCTCGGCCTTCGTGAGAATCGCAGCCATCGCGGCGTACAGCGGAAACTGGACGAGGATTCCGGCGGTCGCAGGAACCGCTTGGGATACGGATTGCAAGAACTTGCGGGGTGTCCCGTGCAGCACCAGACCGAGCATCAGAAAGACGAGGAGGTAACCGTTGAGGCTGCTGACCACGGTCAGTACGGGTTTGCTGAACAGTTGGGACACAAGCCATCCCACCGTCAGCAGGCCCGCAAGGATCGGCAGGATCCGGCTGTACTCCAGCCATTCGCCTGGACGCGAGCGCGGTGGGACTTCCTCGGGCTCGTCGTGCACGTCGACGCCCATGTCCTCGGCCGTCTTGATCGCCGCACCGCGCGGAGCGGAGAAGTGCGCGATCACCACGGACAGCACGATGATGACGGCGCACATGACGATCGACTGCCACGTGAAGATGGTTGTGCCGAAGTCGAGAACACCGGTGATCTTCAGCAGCGCCGGCGGCAAAGACGACGCGGTGGCCTGCAGCTGTGCCGCGGAGGACGACAGCCCGAGTGCCCACACCGCACCCAACCCCATAAACGCCGCCGCACCGAGGGCTCGGTAGTCGACCCGCAGATCCGTGCGGCGAGCGATGGCGCGGGCAAGCAGTCCACCGAAGACGAGGCTGAGGCCCCAGTTCAAGAGCGATACCGACATCGCCAGCAGCGCGACGAAGCTCACGGCAGTGGCAGCTGTCCGGGGAACGGCGGCCAGCCGATCGATCAACCGGGCCACCGGCGGGGAGGTCGCAACGACATAACCGGTCAGGACGACCATCGCCATCTGCAGAGTGAATGCGGTCAGGTCCCAGAACCCGTTGCCGAAGGCATCGGCGACCATTTGTGGCGAGGACCCGTTGGCGAAGGCGGCAACGGCGACAACGACAACTCCGGCGAGAGCGACGACGTATGCGTCGGGGAACCATTTCTCCGTCCAACCGGCCAGCCGTTGGGCAACCCTGGCCAGCCCCTTCTCGGAAGCTGCGTTTGTGCTGGCAGATGTCATGTTCCGGTCTCCTTCTGCCCCCGCGCTACGAAGGTAGCCCCTGCGGTGGCAGGTAAACCTCGAACGGGCCTCCAGTGTCGCGATCCGGCGCTGAAAGCGGCCGTGAGAGCCCGTTCGGCGTTGTTACGTCCGCGTCCGCTGACGGCGAACAGCGATCCGGAACAACCCGGCAGTACCCGGGGTTGAGTAGGTATCGCTCAACTTTGGAAAGGGCCGAAATATGACTTCGACACTGAATTTGCCCGTGCTGTTCCTGACCGATCCGGTAGTGCTCCCGGGCATGGTTGTGCCGATCGAATTGGACGAACCGGCCCAGGCCGCGATCGACGCCGCTCGCGCGAGCAGCAACGGCCAGGTCCTCGTCGCTCCCCGACTGGACGACCGCTACGCGGCCTACGGCGTTATCGCCACGATCGAGCAGGTCGGGAGGATGCGCGGCGGCACGCCCGCAGCCGTTTTGAAAGCTGAACAGCGCGCAAAGATCGGTCACGGCGTGACCGGCCCGGGTGCGGCGCTGTGGGTCGAGACCGAACCGGTCGACACCGCCAAGGCGGACGGGCGGACCACCGAACTTGCCGCCGACTACAAGAAGCTCGTCGTCGCCGTGTTGCAGCGCCGCGAAGCGTGGCAGATCATCGACGCCGTCAACAAGCTGTCGGATCCGTCTGCCATAGCCGACACCGCTGGCTACGCGCCGTACCTGACCGACGAGCAGAAGCGTGAACTGCTCGAAACACCGGATGTCGCAGAGCGTTTGACGACGCTGATCGAGTGGACCAAGACCCACATCGCCGAGGCCGAGGTCACCGAGAAGATCAGCGACGACGTCCGCGAAGGTATGGAGAAGAGTCAACGCGAGTTCTTGCTCCGCCAGCAGCTCGCCGCGATCCGCAAGGAACTCGGCGAAGGCGAACCCGACGGCGCCGACGACTACCGGACTCGCGTCGAGCAGGCCGACCTGCCCGACGCTGTGCGGGAAGCCGCGATGCGTGAGGTCGGTCGCCTGGAGCGGTCGAGTGACCAGAGTCCCGAATCCGGTTGGATCCGAACCTGGTTGGACACCGTGCTGGAACTGCCGTGGACCGAGCGGACCGCTGACAGCACCGACGTCAAGGCTGCTCGTGCGGTCCTCGACGCCGATCACCATGGCCTCGACGAGGTAAAGGATCGGATGGTCGAGTACTTGGCCGTTCGGTCGCGTCGTGCGCAGCGTGGACTCGAAGTCGTCGGGGGCCGTGGGTCCGGTGCTGTGATGGTGCTCGTCGGCCCACCCGGAGTTGGCAAGACCTCGCTCGGCGAAAGCGTCGCAAGGGCTTTGGACCGCAAGTTCGTTCGCGTTGCCCTTGGCGGCGTGCGTGACGAAGCGGAGATCAGGGGTCACCGGCGGACCTACGTCGGGGCGCTTCCCGGCCGCATCGTGCGAGCGATCAAGGAAGCGGGATCGATGAATCCTGTTGTCCTGCTCGACGAGATCGACAAGGTCGGAGCCGACTACCGCGGTGACCCCGCGGCGGCTCTGCTCGAGGTGCTCGATCCGGCGCAGAACCACACGTTCCGGGACCACTACCTCGACCTCGATCTCGACCTGTCGGACGTTCTGTTCATCGCGACCGCCAACGTGATCGACACGATTCCGCAGGCGTTGTTGGACCGTATGGAGCTGATCACGGTCGACGGCTACACCGAGGACGACAAGGTTGCGATCGCTCGTGACTTCCTCGTGCCACGTCAGCTCGAACGTGCAGCGCTCACGGCGGACGAGGTGACGCTGACCGACGACGCATTGCGCGAGATCGCGGCGAACTACACGCGTGAAGCCGGGGTCAGACAGATGGAACGCCTGGTCGCAAAGGCGTTGCGTAAGGCGGCAACTCGGCTCGCACAGGAAGGTGAACAGGTCGTCGTCATCGACAAGGCCGGGCTGAAAGACTTCCTCGGCAGGCCCCGCTTCACGCCGGAATCCCATGAGCGCACAGCAGTTCCGGGCGTTTCGACGGGGCTTGCGGTGACCGGTATGGGCGGCGACGTCCTCTTCATCGAAGCGAACGCTGCCGACGGAAAGTCGGGTCTGACGCTGACCGGACAGCTCGGCGACGTGATGAAGGAATCCGCACAGATCGCACTGACCTACGTGCGGTCGCACCTGGAGGAATTGGGTATCGAGGCAAGTGTGCTCGATCGCAGCATCCACGTGCACGTTCCTGCGGGTGCGGTCCCGAAGGACGGTCCTTCTGCAGGCGTGACGATGGTGACCGCGTTGACGTCGCTCGCATTGGGTCGGCCGGTCCGCTCGGACGTCGGCATGACCGGTGAGGTCACGCTCAACGGTCGGGTGCTCCCGATCGGCGGTGTGAAGCAGAAGCTGCTCGCGGCCCAACGTGCTGGTCTCACAACGGTATTCCTGCCGAAGCGCAACGAGCCGGACCTGGACGACGTGCCAGCCGAGGTGTTGGCTGCCGTCGAGGTGAAGCTGGTGTCGGACGTCGCTGACATCCTGTCGGCCGCGATCGAGCCGGTTCGCGAAACGGCGACCGCCGCAGCCTGATCACAGGAGAGGCCGTCCGCATTCCGATCTCGGTGCGGACGGCCTCTTCCGTGCGGGCACATGGCACGCGGCTGCCCAGCGGCAGATTCAGGCGCGGTAGATTCGGATGATGACATCGACGTTTTCCGCATTGGTTGCCCGTGAGTCCGACGGCAAGATCGAATTGGCTCAGGAAACGGTCGACCACGACTTCCTTCCCGAGGGCACCGTCACCATCAAGGTCGCGTACTCGAGCGTGAACTACAAGGACGCGCTCGCGATCACGCCGAAGGGCGGCGTGGTTCGCGAATACCCGATCATCCCTGGCATCGATATCGCCGGTGAGGTTGTCGAGTCCGAACACGCGGATTTCAAGGCAGGCGACCAGGTCGTCGCACACGGTTACGACATCGGAACAGCACGGCACGGCGGCTACGCCGAGTATGCGCGCGTCCCCGGTGAGTGGGTCGTCCGGCTGGATCAGCTCACTGCTCGCGACGCCGCAACGATCGGAACCGCAGGCTTCACCGCTGCAATGAGCGTCGAAGCATTGCTCGATCGTGGCATCACGCCTGATGACGGCCCCATTCTCGTGACCGGTGCAAGTGGTGGCGTCGGCAGCACAAGCGTCGACCTCCTTGCTGCCGCCGGGTTCGAGGTCGTCGCGTCGACCGGTAAGACCGACGCCGCCGAGCTGCTGACCTCGCTCGGCGCAGCGAAGGTGATCGGGCGGTTGCCCGAAGATCCCGATGCGAAGATTCGCCCGCTCGGTAAAGCGGAGTGGGCGGGCGCGGTCGACTGCGTCGGCGGCAACACCCTCGCCTACGTCCTGAGCACGGTCAAGTACGGCGGTGCCGTCGCTGCCAGTGGCCTGACCGGCGGCGCAGCACTCCCGACCACAGTGCTGCCTTTCATCCTTCGTGGTGTGGCGTTGCTCGGAATCGACTCGGTTCAACTCGGAATCGAGCGTCGCCGCGTGCTGTGGGAGCGCCTGGAGGAAAGTCTGCGGCCAGCTCACCTGGACGCGATTGCCACCGAAGTTCCCGTTCGTGACGTCGCGAAGGTGCTGGATCAGATCCGCTCCGGCGGCACCACGGGCCGGTTCGTGGTTGCCGTCGAAGGCGGCTTCTGACCCAACGCAAACTCCGATCAGCCGACGACGACTCCTTCTGTCGAGTCGTCGTCGGCTGACTCGTTATCGGGATCCGAACCTGTGTCGAACTGCGTCCGGTACAGCTCCTCGTACCGCCCACCTGCGGCGAGCAGTTCCGTGTGTGTGCCCCGCTCGATGATCCGGCCGTCTTCGAGGACGAGGATGACGTCGGCCGCACGCACTGTCGAGAGCCGGTGCGCGATGACAAGTGCCGTTCGGCCGACCAGTGCTTCGCCGAGTGCCTCTTGCACCGCAGCCTCCGATGTCGAGTCCAGCGAGGCGGTCGCTTCGTCGAGGACAACGATGCGGGGACGTGCCAGCAGCAGACGCGCGATCGTCAGGCGCTGACGTTCGCCACCGGAGAGGCGATAGCCACGCTCGCCGACAACGGTGTCCAAACCGTCGGCCATCGCACCGACCAGATCCGCGAGTCGCGCGCGGCGCAGTGCGTCCCAGATCTCCTCTTCGGAAGCATCCGGCCGCGCCAACAGCAGGTTGCCGCGGACCGAATCGTGGAAGAGGTGGCCGTCCTGGGTCACCATGCCAACCGTCTGCTTGATCGTCTCGGCGGTGAGGTCTCGGACGTCGACACCGGACAGGCGCACCGACCCCGAATCGACGTCGTACAACCGCGACACCAACTGCGCGATCGTCGACTTACCTGCTCCCGACGATCCGACGAGTGCAACGACCTGACCCGGCTCGGCTTTGAGGGACACCCCGTGCAGGACGACGTCGCCGCCGCGTGAGTCGAGCGTCGCAACCTCTTCCAGCGAGGCGAGCGAGACCTTGTCCGCGGAGGGGTAGGCGAACGAAACGTCGACCAGCTCGACCGATGCCGGACCGTCCGGCACCTTCTCGGCGTCTGGTTTGTCGACGATGAGCGGCTTCAGATCGAGTACTTCGAAGACCCGCTCGAAGCTGACCAACGCGCTCATCACCTCGACGCGCGCGTTTGCGAGGGCTGTGAGCGGTGCATACAACCGCGTCAACAGCAGTGACAGCGATACGACGGCACCGGGATCCAATTGCCCGCGCAGAGCGTAGAAGCCGCCGAGGCCGTAGACCACAGCGATTGCCAACGCCGACACGAGCGTCAGTGCTGTCGCGAAGATCGTCTGCGCCATGGCAATACGAACGCCGATATCGGCAACCCGGCTTGCCCTCGAGGCGAATTCGCGAGATTCGCGTTTGGGCTGGCCGAACAGCTTGACCAGCGTCGCACCGGGTGCGGAGAACCGCTCGGTCATCTGGGTACTCATCGCCGAGTCGTGATTCGCAGATTCCCGTTCGAGCGACGCGAGCCGATTTCCCATGCGGCGCGCGGGTATGACGAACACGGGTAGCAGGACAAGGGACAGCAATGTCACCTGCCAGGAGATCTGGAACATCACAGCGGCCGTCAACAGCAGCGTCACGACGTTCGCAACGACGCCGGACAACGTGTCGCTGAACGCGCGCTGCGCACCGATGACGTCGTTGTTGAGGCGGCTGACCAGCGCGCCCGTTCGGGTCCGGGTGAAGAAGGCGATCGGCATACGCTGGACGTGGTCGAACACAGCCGTGCGCAGATCGAGAATGAGACCCTCGCCGATCCGAGCCGACAGCCAACGGGTGATCACCCCGAGTACTGCATCCGCTACAGCGAGCGCGGCGATGATGAGCGCCAGGATCACTACTACGCGTGGTGCGTCGTTGTCGACGATCGCATTCACTACCCGACCTGCCAGCACCGGCGTCGCGACGCCGAGTATCGCGGTCGCGACGCTCAAGATCAGAAATCCACCAAGCAGCTTGCGGCGTGGACGTGCAAATTCGAGGATGCGTGACAGGGTGGCCCGCGAGAACGGTCTCGTCTCGTTGGGTCCCGTCATCGCCGTGTACACCTGATTCCAGGCGACCATTTCCATGCTCATTGTCGATCTCCGCTCATGTGTTGACGAGGTCTATGAGAGCACCGAGCACCGACAGTACGACCTGAATAATGGTTGAGGTCAAGCGATTTTCGTCGCAACGCACTCCGCCCCCGTCACACGCTGTGACGGGGGCGGAGAAGCTTGGTGATCAGCTACCGAAAGGCAAAGTTCCCGGGGGGATCTGGTAGCCGCTGCTGCCGGCAGAAACGCCGCCCCACAGGTTGAGGATCGCATTCAGCAGGTTGGTGATCATTGAAGAGCCTTTCGTTGCGGCGTCGTCCGACTGTCGTCAAAGGAACGTCGCCTCGAGGCGACATCACGTTACAAAGTACCGGCTGTCACGGATATTGCCGATTCTGTGCATGCGGCATCCGAGCCGGCCGAAGGAGGGACAATCGAAACATGAGCAACCTCGAGACGTCGGCGTCGATCCTGACCTGCAAGGAGCCTGGCGAGGTCGAATCGGTCGCTGTCGAAGTATTGACCCCGCGCGAGGTACCGCTCGGCGGCTTGCGGGCGATGCCCGTCCGCCGGACGCTGCCCCAGCGACAGCGTTCGTTGATCGGCGCCTGGTGTTTCGCCGACCACTACGGACCCGATGACGTCGCGGAGACCGGTGGCATGACGGTCGCGCCACATCCACACACCGGTCTGCAGACGGTCAGCTGGTTGTTCGCCGGCGAGATCGAGCATCGCGACAGTGTCGGCTCCCACGCGATGGTTCGACCCGGCGAACTCAATTTGATGACAGCGGGTCGTGGGATCGCACACTCGGAGGTGTCGACCGCGAACACGACAGTGCTGCACGGCATGCAACTGTGGGTCGCGCTGCCGGAAGAAGCCCGCAACACCGAGCCCAAGTTCGAGCACTACGTGCCCACGTCACGAGCCGTCGACGGCGGGCGGATCAGCGTGTTCATCGGCGCGCTTGCAGGCGAGAGGTCGACCGTCGAGATGTTCAGCCCGATGCTCGGCGCCGAAGTCTGTATCGACGCGGGGGCGACGTTGACTTTCGACGTCGATACGACCTTCGAGCACGGTGCGATCGTCGACCTGGGAGTGGTCGAGCTGTGTGGCACGACGCTGTCGCGGGCCGAGCTCGGGTTCGTACCGGTCGGGCGATCGAGCCTCGTGCTGCACAATCCCGGTGACGAGCAGGTGCGGCTGCTGTTGCTCGGCGGCGAGCCACTCGGCGAGCAGATCCTGATGTGGTGGAACTTCGTCGGTAGGTCCAATGACGAGATCGCTACCTATCGCGCCCAGTGGCAGGACGAGGTGGGTGCTCACGATTCGGGGCAGACGTCGTCGGCGACGCGCTTCGGTGTGGTCGACGGTTACGTGGGCAATTGGATTCCGGCGCCGACGTTGCCTGCTACGCCGCTCAAACCGCGTGGCTAGCCTGGTCGACGAGCAGTCGTCGGCTGTGTCGGTCCACTGCGGGAAAGTGCGGTCATGACTATCGAATTGCAGGGCTTGCGCACGGTCATCTACCCCGTGGCCGACCTCGCGGCCGCAAAAGCGTGGTGGACCGAGTTGATCGGTGTGACACCGTACTTCGACGAGCCGTTCTACGTCGGGTTCGAGGTCGCGGGTTACGAACTCGGGTTGCTGCCGACCGAGGATTCCGCAGACGGTTCGTTCACCTATTGGGGTGTCGAGTCGGTAGCCGATGCGGTCGCCGAAGCGCTGACGAACGGCGCGACCGAACACGTCCCTGCCTCGGATGTCGGTGGCGGGATCATCACCGCGACGGTACGAACTCCGGACGGCAGCGTCGTCGGATTCATCACCAATCCGCATTTCGCGCTGCCGAGTTAAGAGTCCGGCAATCGCAGCCAACAACGTCGGGGTGCCGCCGAGTCTGGACCGCAACCTCGTCACCGACAGTCCGGTGAACCTCGCGATGACGATCGCGCCGCTGCGACGCGGGCGCAACGATCCGTGCCATCAGCGGACCTCGGACGGCGCGATCTGGCGTGCGTCGCTGATGGAATCAGGACCGGTCACCTATCGGCTCGTCCAGCATTCGCGTCGGGAGATCTCCGCACGAGCGTGGGGTCCCGGCGGTGCCGAGTTTCTCGACCAGCTCCCGTCGATGTTGTGTCTCGACGAGTCCACCGACGATTTCCGACCGACTCATCCGAAGCTGATCGACGCACACCGCCGCTTTCCCGACCTCCGCATGTTGCGCACCGGCAGGGTTTTCGAAGCCCTTGTGCCGTCGATTCTCGAACAGAAGGTCCACGGCATCGCGGCGCTCTCGTCGTGGCGACAACTGGTCCGCAAATACGGAACTCCTGCTCCCGGACCCGCTCCGGCGGGGTTGTACCTGCCACCGAGTGCCGACGTCTGGCGGCATGTTCCGTCGTGGGAGTTTCACAAGGCCAACGTCGACCCACAGCGGTCCCGGACTATCGTCACCGCAGCGCGAATGGCCGACAAGCTCGACCAAGCTGCCACGATGTCGCCCGAGGATGCGCAACGCCGCCTTCGGCTGGTCCCGGGCGTCGGGATCTGGACAGCAGCCGAAGTGGCTCAGCGAGCGCTCGGCGACGCCGACGCGCTCTCGGTCGGCGACTACCACCTCGCGGCCATCGTCGGCTGGACGCTGCTCGGGCGGCCGATCGACGACGCCGAAATGGTCGAGTACCTGGAACCGTTGCGGCCACATCGTTATCGAGCGATGCAGCTACTCGTGGTCAGTGGTCACGCGCACAAACCGAAGTTCGGTCCGCGGACCACCGTCACCGACCACAGCTGGCACTAGAGCCTGCCTAGTCGCGCGGCCCACCCGCAACGTAGATGACCTGCCCGGACACGAAGCCCGCGCCTTCGCTGACCAGGAACGACACGGTATGCGCGATGTCTTCCGGATAGCCGACCCGACCGACGGGCGTATTGGCTGCCGCAGCCGCCTTGAAGTCCTCGAATGGGACCCCGACGCGTTCGGCGGTCGCCGCAGTCATATCGGTGACGATGAACCCTGGCCCGATGGCGTTGGCCGTGACGCCGTACTTGCCGAGCTCGATGGCAAGTGTCTTCGTGAAACCCTGCAGTCCGGCTTTTGCCGCGGAGTAGTTCACCTGCCCGCGATTGCCGAGCGCCGAGACACTCGACATGTTGACGATGCGTCCCCACTTCTGCTCGACCATGTACTTCTGGGCTGCCTTGGTCAGCAGGAAGGCGCCGCGAAGGTGCACGCCGATCACCGAGTCCCATTCCGACACAGGCATTTTGAAGAGCAGGTTGTCACGAGTGATACCTGCGTTGTTCACCACTATGGTCGGTCCGCCGAGTTCGGTGGCAATTCGTTCCACGGCCGCGGTCACCGAGGCTTCGTCGGAGACGTCGGCACCGACGCCGAGTGCAGCACCACCGGCAGCGGTGATCGAGTCGACTGTTGCTGCACACGCGGCCTCGTCGAGATCGAGCACTGCGACAGCGAAGCCGTCGGCCGCGAGACGTTGTGCGATCGCCGCTCCGATTCCGCGGGCTGCACCCGATACGACGGCGACTCTGGTGTTGGCACTGCTCACGACGGGGTCCTCCTGTAGCTGCTGCTAACGGCAATGGTGCGGTGTTCGATCGAGCTTACGAAGAGTGCATTCGACCACGAACGGGGTACCACGATGTTTCGCGATCCAGAACTGCCGGACTGGCTCGAATACGTGCTCGGACTGCTCGGCGTGCGCTGGTGATCCGAGCCCGCTAGCCCGCTAGCCGACGATCCGCGTGATCGCCTTGACCGGCAGCGGCAGCCAGTTCGGACGATGCCGGACCTCGTACACGGCTTCGTAGATGGCTTTGTCGAGTAGATAGGCCTCGAGGAGGTCGGACTCGCCGCGCGGATCGGTGCCTGCGACCGATGCGTAGCCGTCGCAGAATGCCGAGCCGTTGCGTGTTGTCCATTCCTTGGCTCTGAACTCGCGTTGTGAATCCTGCAGCGTCGAAAAGTCGGTCAGTGAATGGTGCCCGGCGTAGTCGAACGACCGAAGCATGCCTGCGATATCACGCAGCGGGCTGTCCGGAAGCCGCCGCTCGGCGATCGTCTTGACCGGTTCGCCTTCGAAGTCGATGATGATCCACCGCGACGGAGCTCGAAGTGCCTGCCCGAGATGTAGGTCGCCGTGGATGCGCTGCACCGTTGTCGGCGCGGCTGTTGCCGCCTTGTCGAAAACCGCCTGCGCTGCCGCTCGCCGTTCGGCGATTTCGGGAACGATCGCGGCCGCGGCATCGAGACGTCGGGTCATTCCTGCAATGGTGTCCGCCGACACCGCCGCATGCGTCGAGCCGAGTTGACGGGCAAGGTCCGCATGGACGTGCGCGACGGCCTCGCCGAGCCGCTGGGCCTCCCCTGCGAAGTCGGTGCCGACTTCGGCGGCGTGCAGGTCCGCCTCGACGAACAGATCGCGCACACTGTTGACGGCGAGCGACCAGCCGTCCGCGGCATTTGCGACGAACTCTTGCACCATCGCGAGGGTGAGTGGCTCGCCGTCGAGTTCGGATTCGATCCAGCCGAGCAGGGGTGCGACGTGCTCGCAGCCGCTGTCGGCCAACGCGCGGTGCAACTCCAGATCGGGGTTGATGCCAGGCTCGAGTCGGCGAAACAGCTTGAGCAACAGCTGTTCTCCATACACGATCGAGGTGTTGGATTGCTCGGCGCCGATCGGCCTACTGCGTAGTGCTGTGTCGATGTCGCTACCGGCGACCGTGCGAAAGGTGATGCTGCCCAACGTTTGTTGTTCCGCAAGCGCTGTCAGGTAGTGATCGTCGACCTCGTGGTCGGCAGTGGCGTCGTAGACCACGGGACGCTCGGTGCCGGGTATCGGGTCGACATCGAGGTCGGGTAGTGCGAAGGGCAACAGTGCTTCCGGTGGATGGACCCGGTAGGCGAGTGGAATCTGATAGCGCTGCGCAAGCCCGACGGCGAACTCGACATCGACGACCACCTGCTCGGCTGCGAAACCGTCGGTGTCGATCAGGGATTCGCGCAGTCGCAGGCGCACTGCGCTCAGCGTGAGGCTCTTGCCGGAGAACCAACGCTGCTCGGGTAGCCAGAGCGCCAACTGTGTGCACAGTTCGGAATCGGACGGCAGTGCCAACGTCATGACTGCACCGCGGCCTCTGCCTCGCTGCTGACGGGATGCCCGGTTGCGGCACCTTCGGTACGAGGATCCGGTTGCAACGCAAACCAATAGAACCCGTGGCCAGGCAGTGTGATCATGTAGCCCTGGTCCGTGATCTTCGGAAACGGCACCGACCCGGTCAGTTCCACAGGAATCCGACCTTCGAAGATCGATAGATCGAGCACGACTGCCTGCGGGAATCGCGACAGGTTGTTCACACACAGGATGACGTCACTGGAGCGTCGCTGCGCTTCCGAGGGCGCGAGTTCTCGCACGTACGACAGAATTGCCGGATTGCTGTTGCCGAGTTCGGTGAACGTGCCGAGGCCGAACGCCGGATGTTGTTTGCGCACCTGGATCATCCGCCGCGTCCAGTGCAGCAGAGTGTTCGTCGAATTCATCTGGGACTCGACGTTGACGGACTGAAAACCGTACGTCGGGTCCATAACCACAGGCAGGTACATACGTGCGGGATCGGCACGCGAGAAGCCCGCGTTGCGGTCGGGAGTCCACTGCATCGGAGTCCGGACCGCGTCGCGGTCGCCGAGCCAGATGTTGTCGCCCATCCCGATCTCGTCGCCGTAGTACAGCATCGGCGAGCCGGGCAGACTGAGCAGCAACGCGGTGAAGAGTTCGAGTTGGTTGCGGTCGTTTTCCAACAGTGGTGCCAGGCGCCTGCGAATCCCGATGTTGGCCTTCATCCGTGGGTCTTTGGCGTACTCGGCGTACATGTAGTCCCGCTCGTCGTCGGTGACCATTTCCAGCGTCAATTCATCGTGATTGCGCAGAAAGATTCCCCACTGTGCCGACTTCGGAATGGCTGGAGTCTGGGCGAGGATCTCCGAGATCGGAATCCGGTTCTGCCGACGCACCGCCATGAAGATGCGGGGCATCAACGGGAAATGAAACGCCATGTGGCATTCGTCGCCGTTGTCGGGTTCGCCGAAGTACTCGACCACGTCCGCGGGCCACTGATTGGCTTCGGCGAGCAGGACGCGTCCCGGGTACTCCTCGTCGACCACACTGCGGCAGCGCTTGAGGTAGGCGTGCGTCTCGGGCAGGTTCTCGCAGTTCGTCCCCTCACGGGCGAACAGGTACGGCACGGCGTCGAGCCGAAAACCGTCGATGCCGAGATCGAGCCAGAAGCGCAGCACGTCGATCATCGCGTCCTGCACTTCGGGGTTGTCGTAGTTGAGATCCGGTTGGTGGGAGAAGAATCGGTGCCAGTAGTACTGGCCGCGTACTGGATCCCACGTCCAGTTCGATACTTCGGTGTCGACGAAAATGATTCGTGCGTCAGGGTATTTGTCGTCCGTGTCGGACCACATGTAGTAGTCGCCGTACGGTCCGGTCGGATCCGACCTCGACTCCTGGAACCAGGCGTGGGTATCGGAGGTGTGGTTCATGACCAGGTCGGTGATGACGCGAATTCCACGGCGGTGCGCGTGATCGAGCAGCGTCACGAAGTCTTCGACAGTTCCGAATTCGGGGAGCACAAGTCGAAAGTCGCGGATGTCGTAGCCGCCGTCGCGCAGCGGGGAATCGTAGAAGGGCGGTAGCCACAGACAGTCGACGCCGAGCCACGACAGATAGTCGAGTTTGTCGGTGAGCCCGCGCAGATCACCGGTGCCGTCGTTGGACGAATCGGAGAAGGCGCGAACGAGAACTTCGTAGAACACCGCGCGTTTGAACCACTGGGTGTCGACCTCTAGCGGTTTGGCGTGGCTGAAGTCTTCGGCTCGAGACTCGACGAGATGTCCGTCGGCGGTGTGTTCGGGCTTCAGGTTGTCGTGCTTGGACGAAGGTGTGTTGCGCGGCAGTCCATGCTTCTCGAACTGCGTTCGCGACAAATCTTCAAGGGGCATGCGCACCTCGGCGGTCGGTTCGTCAGGTTCGGATCTATCCCGACCCTAGCGCGATCGCCGAGGTGCTGCCGTTCCCTGCAGGTGAAACGCTTTCTCAGTGCATCAGAAGCGGTGGGGCTGCTTCTTTGTCGTCCTCGACGGGGGCCTTCGGCTTGGTCCGCGGCAAGAAGTACGCGGGGATCAGCGTCAACGCAATCAGCACCACCGCGACCATAAATGTGTTGCCGAATGCCTCGCCTGCCTGCTGCAGACCAGCCTCCAGCACGCCGGGAACCTTTTCGAGTTCGGCCCTGATGCCGGGGTTCTGCTGCGACGCGATGGCAGGTCCCGCGAATTCACGATTCTGGATGAGGTTCGTCAGAACAACCGACATCGTTGCCGTACCAACAGATCCGCCGACCTGGTTCACGATGTTCATCAGCGTCGAACCGCGTGCGACCTCGTGATGAGTCAGCGTCTGCAGCGCTGCAGTCATGATCGGCATCATCGTGGCGCCCATGCCGAGGCCCATGACGAACAGCGAGCCGAGCAACAGCGTGTAGGACGTATCTGCGCCGACCTGTGTGAACACGGCCATCGACAGGCCGATAAGGGTGATACCTGCCATCACGATCTTGCCGGGTCCGATCTTGTCGACCAGGAAGCCGGCAACTGGCATCGTCAGCATTGCGCCTATGCCCTGCGGGGCAAGCAACAGACCCGCGTGCAATGTCGATTCTCCTCGCACTTGCAGGAAATAGCTTGGGAAAAGCAGTCCCGCGCCGAAGAATGCGACAGCGAACAGCGACATCGACAGCACAGCGACCGTCAGATTTCGGTTCTTGAACAAATGCAGATCGATTAGCGGATGTGTGGCCCGCAGCGCGTGGAAGACGAAAACCACGACCAAAATGAATCCGACTATGGCTGGTATCAGCACCCTGGCCGACGCGATCGTCCCCATCTCCGGGATCGACGAAACGCCGAACAGCAGCAGCGCAAGGCCGGGCGATAGCAGCAGCATGCCGACGAAGTCGAACGATTCCGACGGTGACGGATCGTCGGACGGCAGGATGAAGATGGCTGCGATGAGCGCGATGGCGCCGATCGGCACGTTGATCAGGAAGATCCAATGCCAGCTGGCGGCTTCGATCAGCCACCCGCCGAGGATCGGTCCGCTGATCGGTCCGAGGAGCATCGGGACTCCGAGTACGGCCATGACGCGACCGATACGTTGTGGTCCCGCAGCGTGGGTCATGATCGTCATACCGAGCGGCATCAGCATGCCGCCGCCGAAGCCCTGCAGCACGCGGAATCCGATCAGCGACGTGATGTCCCATGCGAAGCTGCACGCCACCGAGCCGGCAACGAAGAGCACAAGAGCCGTGATGAACAGCCGTTTGGTGCCGAAACGGTCTGCGCCCCAGCCTGTCAGCGGAATCACCGTGGCAAGCGCGAGCGTGTATCCGGTCATCGTCCATGCCGCGATGGCGAACGATGTCTCGAAGACGTTGACGAACGTCGGGATCGCGACGGTGACGACCGTGAGGTCGAGAATCGACATGATCGCACTGAGCACGACGACTCCGGCGATCTTCAGAACCCGGGCATCGAGCTTGTCGGAGCCGGCAGCTGGTGCGGCGGAGCCGGTATGTGGAGGTGAGGTCACCGGTTCAGCCTGGCAGGTTCGTTTGCTCAGCGCTAGTCCGGACAAGGGCCCGAATCCTACGGGCACGAGGGTGCCAGTGAGGCAGAACGCCGAGTGCCCACGTCGGTATTCGACCGATTTACCGACTCGACGATTGTTTCGGGCTCAGTAGCTGTAAATCTGGATTTGTTTGAACAATGGATCGATCGGAGCCAATTCGAGCAATCCGGTTCGCGGAGAATGAATTGCATTCCGAATTCCCCATAAGACCGGTCAGTATGGTAGAAATTGATCGAGTTCGTTGCGCAAGGGGGTAATTCACCACTATGGATCGTGCCGTCAAACCTCCGCGTCCCAGATACAAGTTTTCGGTGTTGGGATCGGATTGGGTCGAGTGGCTCATCGTCGGATTGCTGTGCGTCGTCGCTGCCCTCGGAATTGCCCTACTGACCGGATCGCTCGGCTATGCGTTGGCCGCTGGAGTGGTTCTGCTCGCCGCCGCAACGGCGGTAATCGCGTTGCTGTAAGCGGCTACGCCGCTCGTGAGTCCTTTCGGAGGGCCCGCCCACCGAAAAGACTCACGAGGTCGCAGGCCCTCTACGGACTCGGCTGCGGTAGTTCGCAATCGGTGACCTTCGGATTGACGCCCACATAGTTCAGTGGCCCGGCAAGTACCGTCACAACGATCGTGCCCACACCGGCGCACGACTCTGCCTCACCCTTGTAGTAGCCCCTCTGGCCGGCCGCGATTGCGCCGATGATCAACCAGATGAGTACAACTACCGTTGCAATACGCATGGCGGTCTCCTTGTCGCTGAAGGTAACTGGGGACTACCCGCGCGACTAGCAGGAGAAACGTCCTATCAATTGGCTCCTCTGGTGAAGCGGTCGTCACCGCCGGAAGAGCTTGTTACCCAACCACACGATCGGATCGTATTTGCGATCCGCGACGCGCTCCTTCATCGGAATGAGGGCGTTGTCGGTGATCTTGATGTGCTCCGGGCATACCTCGGTGCAGCACTTGGTGATGTTGCACAGCCCGAGACCATGCTCTTCCTGCGCGACGTCGCGCCGATCGGCAACGTCGAGCGGATGCATTTCCAACTCCGCAATGCGCATGAGGAACCGCGGCCCCGAGAAGGCTTCCTTGTTCTCCTCGTGATCGCGCACAACGTGACAGGTGTTCTGGCACAGGAAGCATTCGATACATTTGCGGAATTCCTGGGACCGCTCCACGTCGACCTGCTGCATGCGGTACTCCCCCGGCTTCAGCTCCGGCGGGGGCGTAAACGATTGCACTTCACGAGCTTTCGCATAGTTGAACGAGACGTCGGTGACGAGGTCTCGCATCACGGGGAAGCTGCGCATCGGAGTGACCGTGATGACGTCGGCTTCGGTGAAGGTCGACATTCGCGTCATGCAGAGGAGGCGTGGTCGCCCGTTGACCTCCGCCGAACACGACCCGCACTTGCCCGCCTTGCAGTTCCACCTGACCGCGAGATCCGGCGTCTGCGTTGCCTGTAGCCGATGAATGATGTCGAGGACCACCTCGCCCTCGTTGACCTCGACGGTGTAGTCGTGGAGCTCTCCACCCTCGATGTCACCGCGCCAGACCCTGAACTTCGCGTCGTAGGACATCTCAGGACTTCCTTCCAGGATGGTCGGCGAGTTCGCCCTCGGTGTAGTACTTTTCGAGCTCGCCGATATCGAAGAGCTCGAGCAATTCGCCGCGCATCGCCGTCTGCTCCCGCTTTGCGACGCTCACGCCAGGCACCAGACCGTCGCCTTCGGCCGGATCGGCCGTACAGACGAGCAATGTGTTGCGCCAGTTCGCGTCCATCTTCGGATAGTCGTCACGGGTGTGGCCGCCACGACTTTCCGTGCGGAGCAAGGCGGCCTTGGCGACACATTCGCTTATCAGCAACATGTTTCGCAGGTCGATCGCAAGGTGCCAACCCGGATTGAACGGCCGCTGCCCTTCGACGACTACCCTGCTCATTCGGCCGCGTAGCTCTTCGAGCTTGCCGAGTGCCCGCTCGACCTCTTCTTCCTTGCGGATGATGCCGACGAGGTCGTTCATCGATTGCTGCAGATCGGAGTGCACGGTGTACGGGTTCTCCGCGGCGCCGTCGGCAGGTTGATCGAAGGGAACCAACGCATTTCGCGCAGCAGCCTCGACATCGGCTGCGGTGACGGATGGACGTTCCTTCAGCGCCGTCACGTATGCCGCGGCGCCGAGGCCCGCTCGACGTCCGAATACCAGTAGGTCCGAAAGCGAGTTGCCGCCGAGTCGATTCGAGCCGTGCATTCCACCGGAACACTCACCGGCAGCGAAGATTCCGGGCACGCTCGCGGCACCGGTGTCGGGATCGACCTCGATCCCGCCCATGACGTAGTGACACGTCGGACCCACTTCCATGGGCTCCTTGGTGATGTCGACGTCGGCGAGTTCGAGGAATTGATGATGCATCGACGGTAGCCGCCGCTTGATCTCCGCAGCAGGCATCCGCGAGGCGATATCGAGGTAGACCCCGCCGTGTGGGGTGCCACGGCCCGCCTTCACCTCCGAGTTGATGGCACGCGCGACCTCGTCGCGTGGCAACAGGTCGGGAGTTCGACGACTGCTGTCGTTGTCCTTGAGCCACGCGTCGGCTTCTTCTTCCGTTTCCGCGTACTGGCCTTTGAACACCGGTGGGATGTAGTCGAACATAAACCGCTGACCCTCGGTGTTCTTCAAAACGCCACCGTCACCGCGGACCCCCTCGGTGACGAGGATGCCCTTCACGCTCGGCGGCCAGACCATGCCGGTCGGATGGAACTGGATGAATTCCATGTTGATCAGCGACGCACCGGCCCGCAGCGCGAGAGCATGGCCGTCGCCGGTGTACTCCCAGGAATTCGACGTCACCTTGAACGACTTGCCGATACCACCCGTCGCGAGCACGACCGCTGGTGTCTCGAAAAGGATGAACCGACCCGATTCGCGCCAGTAGCCGAACGCGCCTGCGATCGCGCCGTCTGCTTTGAGCAGCTCCGTCACGGTGCACTCCGCGAAAACCTTGATGCGGGATTCGTAGTCGCCGGTCTCCTTGAAGTCTTCCTGTTGCAGCGCAACGATTTTCTGCTGCATCGTTCGGATGATTTCGAGTCCGGTGCGGTCGCCGACGTGCGCGAGACGAGGGTAGGTGTGGCCGCCGAAGTTGCGCTGGCTGATTCGACCGTCCTTGGTCCGGTCGAACAACGCGCCGTACGTCTCGAGTTCCCACACCCGGTCGGGCGCTTCGCGGGCGTGCAGTTCCGCCATCCGCCAGTTGTTCAGGAACTTGCCACCGCGCATGGTGTCTTTGAAATGCGTCTGCCAGTTGTCCTTCGAGTTCGCGTTACCCATCGACGCGGCGCACCCGCCCTCGGCCATCACCGTGTGGGCCTTGCCGAACAACGACTTGCAGACGACCGCAACCGTGAAGCCGCGTTCGCGAGCCTCGATCACGGCTCGGAGTCCGGCACCGCCGGCACCGATCACGACGACGTCGTAGGAGTGCCGTTCAACCTCTGTCATGGATTACGTTTCCTTCTTGGGCGAGCCGGGGCGAGCTGAGTGCCGAGATCGACTGCCATGTGAGGAGTCGGCGTCGCCACTAACCGACGAAACGAAGATCTGTCAGAGTTCCGCTCGCGACGAGCATTACGTAGAAGTCGGTGAACACGAGCGTGCCGAGCGTGATCCAGGCCAACTGCATGTGCCGTGTGTTCAGCTTCGACACCTGCGTCCAGATCCAGTACCGGACGGGATGCGCAGAGAAGTGCTTCAATCTGCCGCCGGTGATGTGGCGGCAGGAGTGGCACGACAGTGTGTACGCCCACAATGCGACGACGTTGACGACAAGTACGACGTTGCCGAGCCCGAACCCGAACCCGCCGGGTGAGTGGAAGGCAGTTATGGCGTCGTAGGTGTTTATCAACGAGATGACCACCGCCGCGTAGAACAGGTAGCGATGCGCATTCTGGACGATGAGCGGAAAGCGCGTCTCGCCAGAGTATTTGCTGTGGGGTTCCGCAACGGCGCACGCAGGTGGTGACAACCAGAAGGCCCGGTAGTAAGCCTTGCGGTAGTAGTAGCACGTCAGCCGGAAAAGCAGCAGAAACGGCAGTACTACGAAACCGAGCGGTACGAGCATCGGCAACTCGGGGAACGGTGTGCCGAAGTGGCTCGAACCCGGAACGCACGAATCACTGAGACACGGTGAATAGAACGGCGTGAGGTAGTGATATTCCTCCACCCAGTACGCGGTCCGCACGAACGACCGAACCGTCGCGTAAGCGACGAATGCGCCGAGTCCGATGGCCGTCAGAACGGGTGGAATCCACCAACGATCGGTCCGCAACGTTCGGGCGGAGAGCTGAGCCCGCGTCGAGGAGAAGACGCCAGTTCTACCGTTGTCGTGCTGTTCTGCGTTGCGGTCGGTGGCGGGTGCGCTCACTTGGTCCGCTCGCGCGAGTGGAACCCGAGACCCTCGTCCTGGGCACCCATCCACGCCGATTCGTCGGAGCGGCTGTCCGGGACGTAGATGACGTCGTTTCGGCGTTCCGGTGCGCCTTTGATCGGAGGTGGTGGCGATTCCTCCAGGTCGGCAGCATCGAGATCGAGACGATCGAGATCGTTGACGAGCCGGGTTATCGGTCGGGCGTCACCGTACTGCGAGCGAAGCGCGCCGATGCATTGTCTGAGCTGGCCGATTGTCTGGCGAAGCTCGTTTATTTCGGTGGTTGACATGGGCTGTACCTCCGAGGGGGCTGTGTGACGAAGAGCACACTACGTCATGGTAGCCGCGTCTGGCGGGTGGTTCGCCTGCCGAACGATTATGTGACTCAGCTCACTTTCGAGGCTTCCTCGGAGGACGAACAAGGCGGCCGCACACCGGCGCGGCCACCTCGTTCCGGGATCGAAAAGAGCTGTCGGCTTGCTATGGAGTGATGGTTGTCTTCGTGTTGATTTCCTCGGCAGCGGCGTTGACGATCGCGGCCTGGTCGGGTGTGGCGTCGAGGTTCAACTACAGGACGTAGATGCCGTCCTTCCCCTCGATGACGACGGTCTTCTGTGCGGCCAGAATCTCTTGTCCGCCTTCGGAGTGCGTACCGGCGATCGCCAACGAGGGAAAACCGGAGAACGTGGATTTGGTCTCGGGCTGGACCTCTGTGTAGTCGGGCAGGTTCTTCAGTTCGCCGCCCGCGTATTCGATCAACTTCTCTTGGTCGACGTTGCCCTCGAGCTTCGACAGCAGGGCGATGATGCTCGGCTGATAGTTGCCTGCGTCTGCGCCCGAATAGACAATTGCCGCATATGCCCATTCCGGGGTATTTGCCCCGGCGTTTTCCCAACCCGCTGGGAATGTCAGATCGATCGTCGGAGCATTTGGATCGTCGGGCTTGACGGGTGTTTCGGTTATACCGTTCTGCGCGATGTAGTCCGCAATGGTCTCGTTCGCACCCTCGGTCGATGTCGGTTTCGCCTTGGTCGTCGATTCGGCTTTTCCGCTCGAGGTTGCAGCGGCTGACGTGGTGGCCTGGCTCGACGTGGCCGACGACGATTTGTCGGAATCGTCCGATCCGCACGCCGCGAGTGCGAGAACGCAGGAAGCGGCGACAACAGCGACCGGAAGTTTCAGCAGAAGTTTTTTCATAACGCATTTTGTACGGGTCATTTCCGCTGCACGTCAATGGTTCAGGAGCAATACCGGCACAAGTACCGGCCGACGCTGAGTAGAACTACCGCTTCGACGACACGAATTGCCGGAAAATTACCCTGCGGCCAGTTCGGTGATCGGGCGCTGTAGAAGAACCGCGCTGACCCGTTCGACGAGGCTGGTGATCGAGCTGGCCACCTCTGCAGCCTGATCGAGTATCACGCCGTGTCCTGCCCCTTCGAGGCACACCAACACCGATCCGGGAAGGCGCGATGCGATCGCTATCGAGTGCTCGAACGGAGTGACCACATCCGCCGAGCCGCCGAGAATCAGAGCGGGAATCTGCTCGAGGATCGACAGGGTTTCCGATTCGTCGAAACCGATGAACGATTCGAGGAAGCCGGACATCGTCACGACGGAGGTCTCGTTGAGCATCGCCGCGGCAACCGCAACCATCCGGGGGCTCACCTTGCGGTTGCCGAAGCCGGCATTGCGCACGATGGGCTCACATACGCTGCGGCTCATACGCTTCGAGGCATGCATGACACCGGGTGCCCACTTGACGGCGCCACGGAGTGCGGCAACGGCAGGACGCCTCAGCCATCGTCCGATACCCGCTTCGGTGAGTCTGCTCGCAGCCGAGGCGATGAGACCGACACCGACTATGCGGGTGCCGATTTCGGCGGGATTCTGGCGCGCGTAGACGAGTGCGGTCATGGCACCCATCGAGTGCCCGACGAGCACGATCGGTCCGGTCGGGACGACCGCACGAAGAACGGCGGACAGATCGCTGCCGAGCTGATCGAGATTGTAAGTGTCGTAAGGGGCTTCGCCCGATTCGCCGTGACCACGGTGGTCGTAGAAGACCATGCGGACCTCGGTACCCCAGGTCTGCGTGAGGTGGCTCCGGAGGTAGGTCCACGAGTCGGTTCGGAGGCAATGCCCGTGTACGAACACGACAGTCAACGGGGCGTCCGGTCGACCGAATTCGCGGACCGCGAGCGGTACGCCGTCGTCGGCTGACACGGTAATGCGATGCCCGTCGATATCGGCGGCGGGTACGACTCGAGCGGTGGCGAATCGAGTAGTCGACATGTCGGTCTCCCGTGTTTGGGTTCCTGACCGGTTGTCGCGTGGGGCTGCGACTCCGTTACTACTGCAGAACAAACTTCTTTGCTGCGGTAGATGGATGGTCGCCCAGAAGTTGCCTGTACCGATGGGTAGCAAAGCAACCGTTATCGTCCCGGTGTGCAAACGACGCCGAAATATAGTTTGCGAGCCTTGTATTCCCGAGTCTTCCAATGTCTACGAAAAGGGCTAGAACCTCGTGAGTCCTTTTGGAGGACAGGACCTCCGAAAGGACTCACGAGCGGCGTAGCCGCCTATTTTGTCGGCGGCAGGAATGGGCGTGACAGATTTTCCTCCGTCGAGGCACCCGGCTCCCATTCCGAGATCCAGGGTCCGGTTCCTTCGCTCTGGTCGAGGACGCCTTGTTCGAGCCATTCGTAGCGACCGTCGAGAACGCTTTCGGCGATGCGGCCGTCGAGGTCGTCCGTGTTCTGCCACAGCGCTGCGAAAAGGTTCTCGACCCGCAGTGTCGCCTGTTCGCAGAATGCCTCAGCGAGTTCGAATGCGGTGTCACCTTCGGCCGGATCGCCGGCTCGCTGACTTTGCGCGCGGACGATGACGGCCGACATCGCGAACAGTTCCGCACCGATGTCGACGATTCTGCCGAGGAATCCCTGCCGATATTCGAGCTTGGCCTGCCAGCGCGCCATGCCGTAGAGCATGGACCTGGCCAGTTTGCGCGAGCTACGTTCGACGAAGCGCAGATGTGTTGCGAGTGAGTCGAATTCGCTGTAGGAGGTCGGCAGTTGGCCCTTACCCGCGACCAGTTGCGGCATCCATTTGACGTAGAAGCCGCTCGCCTTGACGGCGGACTTTGCCTTCGCGCTCGTGGGTGCTTTCGCATTGACGAGATCGCCGGCAGCGACGACGTGCGCGTCGGATGCTTCCCGCGCGACGAGAAGTCGCATTATTTCGCTCGATCCTTCGAAGATCCGGTTTATCCGAAGATCGCGAAGAAGTTGCTCGGCCGGCACTGCTCGCTCGCCGCGTGCCTTCAACGAGTCCGCCGTTTCGTAGCCGCGTCCGCCACGAATCTGCACCAACTCGTCCGCGATCCGGCAACTCATCTCGCTTGCCCACAGCTTCGCGAGCGCTGCCTCGATCCGGATGTCGTTACGTCCCTCGTCGGCCATCTGTCCGGACAGATCGAGGACCGCCTCCTGTGCGTAGGTGGTCGCCGCGATGAACGAGAGTTTCGCCGCGACCGACGCGTGTTTGCCGACCGGACGTCCCCACTGGACGCGTTCGGCAGACCATTCGCGCGCGATCTTCAGGCTCCATTTGCTTGCCGCGGCGCACAGGGCGGGAATGGCGAGCCTGCCGGCATTGAGTGTGGTCAGCGCGATCTTGAGACCGTCGCCTTCACGGCCGACGAGGTTCTCTTTCGGCACCCGGACGTTGTGCATTCGGGTGACGCCGTTCTCGATACCGCGCAGGCCCATGAACCTGTTGCGCCGCTCGACGGTGACACCGGGTGCTGCCGCTTCGACGATGAACGCCGAGATGCCGCCTCGGTGCCCGTCGCTCTTGGGTACTCGCGCCATGACGACGAGCAACTCTGCGACGACGCCGTTGGTCGTCCACAGCTTCACGCCGTTGAGTTCGTAGGCGGACCCACCTTCGATCGGAACCGCCGAGCTCGCCATCCGCGCCGGGTCGGATCCGACGTCGGGTTCGGTCAGCAGAAAGGCGCTGATGGCCCCGCGGGCGCAGCGGGGCAGGAACTCGGCCTTCTGTTCCGGAGTGCCGGCAAGTTTGAGTGGTTCGGGTACGCCGATCGATTGGTGTGCCGACATCAACGCGCCGAGCGATGCATGGACGGATCCGATCAGCATCAGCGCTTTGTTGTAGGAGACCTGAGACAAGCCGAGTCCGCCGTATTCGGGCGGGATCTTCAGGCCGAAGCAGCCGAGTTCGGCGAAGCCTCTGATGTATTCGTCGGGTATCCGTTCCTCGCGCTCGATCAGTGATCCGTCGACCGTCTCGCAGAACGTGGCAAGTTTGGCTAGGAATTTCGCGGCTACAGCTGTCTCGGCTGCGGGGGGACTTGGATACGGGTGGACGAGATCGAGTTGGAAGCGGCCGAGGAAGAGTTCTTTGCAGAACGAGGGTTTGTCCCAGCCGCTGACTCGCGACTCCTCGACGAGTGCTCTCGATTGCTCTTCGGTCGGTTCTACTTTCTGCGTTGCCACCACTGGAGTCCTCCTAGTTTTTCGCTCGCGTGACCCCAGTGTTCTCCCAGTGCGTCGGCTGTGGTGGCGAAACGACGACGTTGGTTACCAGCGGGTACTGCAGTTTCGGGCGAGCGAATTCAGCGCAACCAGGTGAGCAGTTTCTCGTAGACGGATTCGTTGTTGAGCAGGGAGAAATGGTTCGCGGACCCGATGTGCATCCCGTTTTCGACCTCGAAACCGATACGCCGCGACTTGTTGGAACCCGACGCGCTCGGCACAAGGACGAGTCCGTCGCCGATGATTCGGCCGAGTGGGTGGCGAGGGCTTCGTGTGATGGTTGCGGACACGAAATAGTGCTGCGCGCCGAAAAGTAGCGGCACCTCCTGGCATGCGGCGATCCGGAGCGCATCGGGATCGCGATCGCGCCAGTCCTGGTCGACGAGGGAGCCTGCGAAGAGGTCTCGGATACCGCCGCTTCGTCTGCGGAGCAGGCGGCTGAACGGACGCGTCTCGGGAAGGACGTTCAACGCAGCGCTGCCGTAGTGGACGAGCCGCTCGAGTGGCGCGCCGAGATGTGGTGAGCCGAGGCAGACCGTGTGGCGAACGAGATGCACCCACTGTGTCCATTCGTCGCTGCCGAGGCAGCAAGCGCCCCGCGCGATCAGTCCGCCCATCGAGTGGCCTACGAAAGAAATTCGTTCGACGGGGACCGGCCATTCGCCGACAAGCTCGTCCATCAGTTCTGCCAGGGACCTGGCGTTGTCGGAGATGCGGCGGCCGCTGTTGTAGCGAATGTAGATCGGCGTCGCGTCGAGATCGTCGACGAGTCGGTCGCCGTAGGTCGGGCGGCCACCGAGCTTCCAGGCGTACTCGCTCTCGACGAGGCCGTGGAGGAATACGACGAGGTGGGGCGTCGCGGCCGGGAAAGTTGTTGCGAGCGAATCTTTGTCGAGACTCACCTCGACTCCGGCAACGCGAACCGACATCGCGCTCGTCGCGAGTTCGTGGCCTTCGGCTTCGAGGGTATCGCCGACGAGGCCCTGTACCGCGGCGATGAGTCCGGCACCACGGGAGGTGTGCGAAAGCGGTGCCGAATTGGGGAGGTCGACGGTCTGTTCGGCCACTTTGCCTGCGAGCGAGGCACTTTCGGCTACCGCGGTGTAGACGACGTCGGTGATGGCGTCGTGGATCGCTTTGACAGGAGTGTGCGCAGATCCGACGCCGAGGCCGACTGTGGCGAAAATTCGGTCCGACACCGACCGGTGAATACTGCTGATCCCGCCGACCGCACCCGCGATCTCGTCGAAGGCGGTCCTGGCAAGTGCGCGGACTTCGGTCCGTCGTTGAGTGGCCAACTCGCTCATGGATAACGAGTGTACAACTGTTCACTGAAGCCTGCCACATGCCGTTCGGCGCTGCTGTCGGTAATCTTCGTTCGCCGGTGAACGTGCAGATGGAGACCTGTTTGTTTGCAAATACCCCGCGCGGGGTGACACCGGCGTGCTGCAGTATCCCAGGGCGGGCAGTGAGAACGGGAGGCGTCGTGTTTCGCATGAAGTCCTGGCTCGCTGTGCTCGCGGTCGCCATGACAGTCGTGGGGTGTGGCGGGGCGCCCGACACCGATGTCGAGGTCTTCACCTGGTGGGCCAACGGTTCCGAGAGGGCCGGGCTGGATGCGCTCGTGACGGTATTCGAGGAGCAGCATCCTGGTCTCACCTTCGTCAACGGCGCCGTCGCTGGTGGCGCTGGCTCAACGGCGAGGGATGTCCTGAACTATCGAATGGGTGCAGGCGATCCACCCGACACCTTCCAGGCGCACGCAGGCAAGGAACTGACCGACTACATCCTCGGCAATCGGGTGCAGGACCTCAAGGGGCTCTACGACGAAAACGGTTGGAGTTCGGTCTTTCCCGAGCAGCTGCTGCAACTGCTGACCGTCGACGGCAAGATCTACTCGGTTCCCTCGAACGTGCACAGGGCCAATGTGGTGTGGGGCAACGCGGACGTTCTGACGCGGGCCGGATTGGACATGGAGTCGAGGCCGGAGAACCTCGACGACTGGTTCGTTCAGCTGGACCGGATCAAGGCTGCAGGCATCGTTCCCCTTGCGATCGGCAAGGATTGGACGCAGGTACATCTGCTCGAGGTGGTGTTGCTCGCTCGACTCGGCGCCAACGACTACACGGGCTTGTTCGACGGTAGGACGGACTGGCGCTCCCCCGCCGTCGCGGGCGCGGTCGCAGACTTCGCGCGGTTGATGTCCTACACCAACAGCGACTTCCAATTTTTGGATTGGGAAGCGGCGACCCAGCTTGTGATCGATGGCAAAGCTGCCTACAACGTCATGGGTGACTGGGCCGAAGTTGTCTTCCGCGAACAGGATTGGCGGTACGACGTCGATTACATCGCGTTCCCTGTCCCCGGCACGGCCGACGAGTTCGACTTCCTTGCCGACTCGTTCACGCTGCCGGTCGGCGCGCGAGACGAGGGTGGCGCAAGAGCGTGGCTGGAGACTGTTGGCAGTGTGGAAGGGCAGAAGGCCTTCAATATTGCGAAGGGTTCGATACCAGCCCGAACCGACATCGGTACGGATGGTTTCGGGCCCTATCAAACGACGGCGATCGCGTCCTACATGTCGGACGACATCGTGCCGTCACTCGCGCACGGTGCGGCGACGCCGGTGCGCTGGTTGGCCGACATCACTGCGGCGGTAAGGCAATTCGGTACCAAGCAGGATGTCGCAGCGTTGACGGCGGCGCTGATCGCGGCAGCGGAGCAGAATCGCAGCTGACGTCGACAGGTCAGTATTCAGCTATCTAGCAAATATCGAACATTGCTGTAGAGATGCGATATTCAGTCCGACTGGCTACGCAGATACCGCCCGAAGTGCGGCACGGTGAAGCCGATCGTTCCGCGTTCGGCGGAGTAGATCAGGCCCTTCTTGATGAGTCCGTCGCGAGCGGGCGACAGCGACGCAGGTTTGCGACCGAGTTCTGCGGCGATCTTCGCCGTCGCAACGGGTCCGTCGTCGCCAGAAAGGTCGGCCATCGCCCGCATATATTCGCGTTCGGCAGGCGTCGCGCGCTCGTAGCGAGAGCCGAAGAAGCCGACAGCAAGTTCCTCCTCGGCGGACGGTGCCGCAACGCGAACATCCTCGCCGGTTATCGGCGTTCCGGCGGCCAAGTCCCACGTCGCCTTGCCGTATGCCTGGACGAAGAACGGGTAGCCGTCTGCCTTTGCGTACAGCGCATCGAGTGCGTCGATCGTGTATTCGACACCTTCTCGCTCTGCCGGGGCGATCAGGGCGAGGTCGGCTGCGTCGCGATCGAGCCGGTCGATGCGGTGGTAGCTGAACAGGCGTTCGGAGTAGCTCTTCGAGGCCGACAACACCGCGGGCAGGTGTGGCAGACCAGCGCCGACGACGATCAAAGGCGCTGCGTCCTGGCTCAATTCGTGGCAAGCGCCGCAGATGGCAGAGATGTCCGCCGCGCCGAGGTCCTGCATCTCGTCGATGAAGATCGCGATCCCGACGCCGATGTCGCGAGCGAGAGACGAAGCGTCGAGCAATAGTTCGACGAGGTCGATCTCGATGTCACCGGAGTCGGCTCGGCCGGTCATCGCCGGTACGTCGATACCTGGCTGCCACCGTTCCCGCATGCCCTTGTCGGCGGTCGCTCGGAGCGCGAAGGCTTTGAGCACGCCGAGGAAGTCGTCGACGCGGTCGGGATCGCGATGGGCCGTGCCGATTGCGCGAATAGCCATGTGCAATGCCGACGACAACGGTCTGCGGAGGTCTTGGTCGGGGCGGGCCTCGATCTTGCCGGTCCCCCACCCTCGCGAGATGGCGGCGGAGCGAAGTTGATTGAGCAGCACAGTTTTTCCGACGCCACGCAAACCTGTCAGAACAACGCTGCGTTCGGGCCGACTCCGAGCTATCCGCTCGAGTACGACGTCGAACGCGTCCAATTGCTTGTCACGCCCAGCAAGTTCCGGTGGGCGCTGGCCGGCACCGGGAGCGTACGGGTTGCGCACGGGATCCATGAGGTTGGAAGGTAACAACCTTCGTAGTCGATTCTCGTCACATCTAGCGCGTGTCCTAGATGTGGCTATGGATTGTTATCGACAAAACTCGTCCTGCAATTATTCGGCTATCTAGCGAAATTGCTAGTTTTCGATAGATTGACCTACGTTCGACGCAGCCTCACCCGATCTTCGCGCCCATCATGTAGACGTTGTAGTCGTTCCAGGTGCTGATGTTGAGGTAGAGATCCTCACCCGTCGACCACGGATGGATGAAGCCTCCGTACAGCTGGGGATACTGGGTCACGCTGACCAGCTGCGCCGGTTCGGACCACAGGCCCTGCGGCGAATCGGATTCGCGCAGCACGATTCCCAGACGAGAGGTGTCGAGATAGCTCATCTGCCAGACGTTTCGGGAGCTGTCGTACCGAACCGACAGCTCACCGACGGGCCCGGTGACAACCGGGGATGCAGCCTCGAATCCGCCGACCGGAGTCCACGAGTCGTTGCTCCAATACTGGTAGGCGGACGTATTGAGCACCTGGTCCTTCGGCACCCGCGCCAGGCCGACATCGCCGAGTCGGGTCGGGGGTGTGCCGAACATGTACACGTAGTCGCCCTGCGGAACCATGGCCGAAACCTGGAACTTCGAGAGTCCGAAGATGTTGTCCCACTTTGCGAACGGATCCTTAGTCCACGTCTGGCCATGGTCGTCGGAGTACGCGATGCCGCCGTGGTTGGTGAAGAACGTCCCTGGCAGACTCGACCATGTCCGCATCGACATGTAGCTCATGTACTGCCGGTCGCCGATAGCGAAGCCCGACGTCGGGATCGTCGTGATCTCGACGTTGTCGATCTTGCGGCTGCTCAGCAGTTCTGCTGCGTGACAACGACTGTCGGTGACCATCGAGTCGTAGCTGACGCCGTCGGAAAGTTCCCGATCCGTGCTGAACGCGAGCACGTTGCTCCGCCAGTCGCCGCCCATGCCGCCCGGCGGATGAAAACCGCGTCCAACGGTGTCACCGAACGCCGTCGCGATTTCTCCCGGCTTGGACTCCCACATGATGCCGAGATCGGTGCCGTACACCTGCCAACGCTTGTCGGTCCGGTTGATCGAGTGCGCGCCGGTCTGCTTCGAGATCTCGACGACCTCGCGAACGCGAGGAGTCGCTCGTGCAGGCGATCGGGGCGCAGGGTCGACTGCGGGCGTCACCTGCGCCGGCGGGGACGGCAGCGGGTCCGGCTGCTGACC
Source organism: Antrihabitans stalagmiti (assembly GCF_016482825.1). Taxonomy (GTDB): domain Bacteria; phylum Actinomycetota; class Actinomycetes; order Mycobacteriales; family Mycobacteriaceae; genus Antrihabitans; species Antrihabitans stalagmiti. Next base: position 60,879 of record NZ_JAEMNV010000003.1, read on the forward strand.
GGGGACCGGAATGCCGAACACGAACGGCTGCGGCTTGAGAATGAGTTCGGGTAGTCCAAGCAGGCCGGCGAGGCTTTGCGGCGCCGGGCCTTCGTCGGTCAGATCGGGACACGGGTCCGTGCATGGGTCGGCGGGCAGGTCGGTCTGGATGCGGACAGGCGCTGTCGTCGGCGCTGGATATGGGACCGGTGAAATCACGGGGTACTGAATCGGCATTTCGAGGGTCTTCGGTATCGGTCCGACGTGGACCGGTTTCGGATCCGTCGAGCAGGGACCACTTCCGGTGACTCCGGTCGGTGCGCCGGTCGGTTCGGCGTGTGCATCGCCGTCGTTCGAGCTGACGATGACGCCAGTACCGAGCGCGACGGACAGCAGCGCCGCAAGAATTCTCTTCTGCATTCGATTCCTCCCGATTCGACCCGCCGAGTCGACCCGCTCAGCAACATAGCACCGGGAAGATAGGCAGGTCGCCGCTAGACTTCCGGCATGGTGGCGGCGCCGAAACGGGTGTTCATAGACAAGCAGAATCCGGCGGCGTACAAGGCCCTCACCTCGCTCGCGTTCGAGATCCGTGCAGCGGCGGCGGCCGTCGGTTTGCCGAGGACGCTGATGGAGTTGGTGAACGTCAGGGTGTCGCAGATCAACCGTTGCGTCTTCTGTCTGGATCTACACACCCGACTGGCGCTGGAAGCCGGCGAGAGCACGCAGCGTTTGGCGGTTCTGCCTGCGTGGAACGAGACGGATCTCTTCGACGACAGCGAGCGCGCGGCCTTGACGTTGGCGGAGGCGGTCACTCGCGTGGCCGGGCAGCACCTCGACGACGCCGAATACGCCGCGTTGCACGAGCAGTTCGACGACGCTCAGATTGCCGTGGTGATCTGGGCAGCCGTTGCGATCAATGCATTCAATCGGGTGTCGATCATGAGCAGACATCCGATCAGATCGGTAGTAGCCGAGCGGTAGCCGCTATCTGTAATCGGTCGGCTTTTCCGCAACGCCGATACTTGATGTAACAACTCGATACAGTTATCCGGTGGCTATTCCGGACTGGTTGGACGAAACCGAGTCGCGTGCGTGGAAGGGCTATGTGCTCACCCGCGACCGGCTTGCAGCCGCCATCGGACGAGATCTGGCGCGCGAATCCGATCTGACCTTCGTCGAGTATCACGTGTTGGCGTCGTTGCATTCGACGCCGCAGCACCGAATGGGGCTCAGCGAGTTGGCTGACACGCTGCAGTGGTCGCAGAGCAGGCTGTCGCATCAGATCACGCGTATGGAACGGCGGAAGTTGGTCGCTCGCGAATCGGCCGTAAGGGATGCGCGCTGCTCGGACGCTGTGCTGACAGAGACCGGGTTGGAGACCTTGTGCAACGCGGCACCCGGCCATATCGCGAGCGTGCGCAAGCACTTCATCGACAATCTCGATGATGTGCAGTTGGCAACGCTCGCAGACACTTTCGACACTTTGCTGAAGTATCTCACCGGTGGCGAGCCGGGGCCGAGTCCGCAGAACACCTAGCTCATCAGGCGTTTATGGCGTCACGCTCTGTTGCGGCGACGCTCGCCAGGTTCTCGAACTTGACGGCCTGGCCTGCAGCGCCCCAGTTGCCCTCGGGTACCTCACGAATCAGTGTCCAGACATGCAACGCCTGCTCGCTTTGTGGATTCAGTCCCGCCGCGCTGACCACTGCCTCGTGGACCTCGCCGATCAGGATGTCTTTGCGACGCTGCGATAGCGCGCCGGCCGGTACGGTGATGTCGACGCGGAACCGCGGAGCACCGCCGGGTCGGCCGCCGACCGCGAGGTGGTGCTGCGGCAGTTCGTGCAGGTAGGTCCAGGTGATGCCGCGGAAGAACTCGGTATCGGGAGCCTTCTCCGCGCGCAGCAGAATCGTGACCAGGTCGTCGAGCAGTTGTGCCGACTTGTCCGGTGAAATCGCGCCTTCGGGAATTGTCAGATCGATCAACGGCATTGTCAGTCATCGCCCTTCGGTGTCGGAGTCACGGACTTCTCGCCCGTATTATGTAGTATGGCATAGCACTGACTTGCTGTACCAGTGTGATCGAGCGGCTCGTCGACAGGACTCGGATCGCAACCCGGCCACAGATGCGCATATCCGACTTTGACAATCGTTTGCAATAGCGGCTACTTCTTGCGTATGGCAACCACACTTCTTCACCGATCAGGCGGCGCCGCCGTGGCGATATCCCTCGCGGCAGCACTTGCGGTCGGGTGCTCGTCGAACGAGCCCGACGGCACCGCGTCCGCTACCTCGACTACTCCACAAGAGTCCGAACCGATCGAATCCGAAACGGCACAGCCCCGACTGACCGTCACCTACGACGGCGGGATCATGGTGCTGGACGCTGACACGCTGGGGCTGATCCAGACAACCGAACTGGACGGATTCAACCGCGTGAATCCCGCGGGCGACAGCAGGCATGTGCTGGTCTCGCACGGCAATTCGTTCCGCGTCCTCGATGTCGGAACCTGGAGCGACAGTCATGGCGATCATTCCCACCACTACACGGCGCCGCCGCAACTGACCGACGTCGAGTTCGAGTCCTCCGAACCCGGCCACGTCGTTCGCCACGATGGCAAGACGGTGTTGTTCTTCGACGGATCGGGTCTGGTCGAGATTTTCGATCCGAACACACTCGACGGTAAGCCGGAGACCCGTACCTACACCGCCCCGGATCCCCATCACGGTGTTGCTGTCGAGCTCGCCGACGGACGCCTGGTCACGAGTCTGGGTACCGACGAAAAGCGTACGGGCATAGTCGTTCTCGATGCGGCGCGGACCGAAACCGCACGCAGCGAGGACTGCCCCGGCGTGCACGGCGAGGCTGTTGCAGCAAACGAGGCCGTGACCTTCGGCTGCGAGAACGGTGTGATCGTGTTCAAGGACGGAGCCATCCGCAAGATCGCCAGCCCCGACTCCTACGGCCGAATCGGAAACCTGTCGGCCAAGGAAGACTCGCCGATCGTGCTCGGTGACTACAAGGTCGACCCGAATGCCGAGTTGGAACGCCCGACGCGGGTGTCGCTGGTGAACACCGAAACCGGCGAATTGAAGCTCGTCGAACTGGGTACGTCATACACGTTTCGGTCGCTCGGTCGGGGACCAGCTGGTGAGGGACTGGTCCTCGGCACCGACGGAACACTGCAGGTCATCGACCCTGTCAGCGGGGCTGTAACCAGTCGCTTCCCGGTCATCGCGCCGTGGTCCGAGCCGCAGGAGTGGCAGTCACCGAGGCCCGCGCTGTACGTGCAGGGCAACGAGGCCTTCGTGACCGAGCCTGCGACCGACTCGATCCACACGGTCGACCTCGCGTCCGGCAGCGTGACCAAGTCCGAGAAGGTTCCGCACACCCCAAACGAAATCACCGGTGTGACGGGGTAAGGGCCTGCGGCGTCGTGCGCGGTTGACGGGTCCATGGACCCATCAGCCGCGCACGAGCGGCTAAGGAGCCTATCGGGTGAAGCCGGGCGGGATGATCAGATCGTCGGCGGTCAGGTCATGAATCGAGGAATGACCGGTTCCGAGGATGGCGGAGTCGATACCGCCCCTGAGGATGTCGAGAACGTTCTCGACCCCTGCCTGCCCACCGGCCGCAAGGCCCCAGAGATACGCGCGACCGATCATGACGGCCCGGGCGCCGAGGGCGACTGCCTTCACGACATCACTGCCGCGACGGATACCACCGTCGAGAACGATCTCGACCTGATCTCCGACGGCTTCCGCGATGGCAGGCAGGACGCGGATCGGTGCAGGCGTGCCGTCGAGATTGTTGCCGCCGTGATTGGACACCGAGATCGCAGTGACACCGGCCTCGACCGCTCGCTTGGCATCGTCGACGCGCATGATGCCCTTCAACATAAACGGCCCACCCCACTGCTCGCGAAGCCACGCGACGTCCTCCCAGGTCGGCAGCGGTGTACCCATCCATTCGCCATAGGCCCCGAAGAAGGTCGGCGGTGTTTCGCCCGGTCGAGCCAGGTTCGGCGTCGTCAGGTCGGGCACCTTGCCGGTCTTCGCGAAATCGAGTAGCCACCGTGGCCGCAGCAGACCTTCCGGTGCGAATCGAGCCATCGCACGGAGGTCCATTTTCTCGGGGATAGCTGGGCTGCCCCAATCTCGACCGTTCGAGAAGGACCAATCCAGCGTCACGATCAATCCCGATGCCCCTGCGCTTCGTGCGCGTTCCATCCGTTCGACCATGCGCTCGCGGGTGCCGACCCAGTACATCTGGAAGAAGGTCTGCGGATTCGCTGCGCAGACCTCTTCGACCGGTTTGCTTGCAAACGACGACAATCCGACCACGGTGCCTCGGGCGGCCGCGGCTCGCGCGACTGCCACCTCCCCGTCCGGGTGCACGGCCTGCACACCGGTCGGTGAAATGATCACCGGTAGCGAAATCTGCTGTCCCATAATCGTTGTCGACAGGTCGCGTTTGGCCGACAGATTCGCGACGTGCGGTGCGAAGCCGAGTTCACCGAATGCCGCAACATTGTCGTCGATCGACAGACCCTGCTCCGAGCCGGCGACGAGTGCCGAGTAAACCGACTTGGGCAGCCGCTTGCGTGCTCGACGTTGCGCCTCGGCAACGGTCTCGAACCATCCTGTTCTACTCATGGTCGTGTCCTATTCCATTCCTGCTAAGGGGTTTTCGTCACAGATCTTGGCCGGGGGACGCAGCATCAACGTCAAGGGAACAGACGCGCGTGGCGTCTTTCGCTGACCGGTTCGGGAGTGGTCGACGCTGGACTTCGGGATCGAACCTGCTGCGGCAAGGGCGGATTCACCGTTGCCGAGCACACATTCGGGGTCCGGACCGTCCATGGGAAGGCCGGTGAAGAATTTGGCCGCCATACATCCGCCGCGGCACGAGTCGAAGAACGAGCACTTGGTGCACGCCCCACCGGTCTGGGGTGAGCGAAGCTCGGTGAACAGTTCCGAGGTCTGCCAGACGTGCTGAAAACCACCGTCGCGCAGAATGTTTCCCGCAAGAAAGTTCTCGTGGATCGCAAACGGGCAGGCGTAGACGTCGCCGATCGGATCGATCAGGCACACCACGCGCCCCGCGCCGCAAAGATTGAGCCCCGGCAGCGCGTCACCGAATGCGGACAGGTGGAAGAACGAATCGCCAGTGAGGACGCCCTCACCGTTGGCTACCAGCCAGTTGTACAGCTCCCGCTGCTGAATATTGGTCGGATGCAGGTCGTTCCACACATCCGCGCCACGGCCGGCCGGCCGTAGCCGGGTGATTCGCAGAGTCGCGCCGTATTTGTCCGCAAGTGCCTTGAACTCGTCGAGTTGTGGGACGTTGTGCCGGGTGACGACGACCGAGATCTTGGCATCCTTGAAGCCGGCTTCGGCGAGGTTTTCCAGTGCCCTGATTGCCATGTCGAACGATCCTGGACCACGAACCGCGTCGTTGACCTCGGCGGTCGCGCCGTCGAGCGAGATCTGCACGTCGACGTAGTCGGACGCGGCGAGACGTGCTGCGACCTTCTTGTCTATCCGCACCCCGTTCGTCGAAAACTTCACTCCGACCTGGTGTGCCGTCGCGTAGTCGACGAGTTCCCAGAAGTCCGAGCGCACGGTCGGCTCGCCACCTCCGATGTTGACGTAGAACACCTGCATACGCTGCAACTCGTCGATTACCGCCTTGCACTGTTCGGTCGACAGTTCACGCGGATCGCGGCGACCCGACGACGAAAGGCAGTGCACGCAAGACAGATTGCAGGCGTAGGTGAGTTCCCACGTCAGACAGATGGGCGCGTCGAGACCGAGTTCGAATTGATCGACGAGTTTGCCGACGCGGGCGGGTTGTTCCAGCACAGTGGTCATGTGAAAAGTCCTCAGGATTGCGAGTCGGAGTCGGAGTCGGCTGTCGCGCGAACGAGCATGTTGGATCGCACCAGTGCGGACAGAGCGGTCACGTACGGGCGCGCGGCTGATCTGTCGATCCCGGCGGCCTGGAATGCGGCCCACGCGTCGGGGTGGCTTGGTAGCGCACGAACCAAGTCGACAACGGTCTGGTTCTTGAGGAACGACAGTTTGCGTGTTCCGAAGTGATAGAGGAGCGCCCCGAAAGGTTCCGGACGTAGGGCGACCATCGGGTGCAGTCGCCAGCACGCGTCGAACTCGAATTCCGGGGCCTCCCCCATCACCGTGGACATGTCAGTAGACCCCGCACATACCGTCGATCGACACTTCTTCGACCAACTGCTCTTCGACGAGATCGTCGTTGGTCACCGCGGTCGATGTTGCAGCCGTGGGCGAGTTGCTTTCGGACATTGGAGCCTCCTTGGTTGTGACGTGTCACACACGATATTGGCACCGAGTGCGTAATTGAAGGGCCAGCGACCGAAACCGTCCGAAGTGCGCCACAGAACTGACCGATCGGGTAGGTGGGTGCAGCCTTGTCGGAGAGTCGAACTCCGCCTGATGGGCGGAATCGCCAGCGGCGCAGCGCAACTAGCGTTGAATCGACACGCGAACGGCGAGAGGGCGACCATGTCGACAACTACGGTGAGGTTGGATCCGCTCGAGCCGTGCCTGCGCGGCGAGTGGACCCACGACGACGTGACGGTTCGTCGAGTAGCGGACTACCCGCTACCGGAGCATCCGGTGCAGCCAGGACTGTCCGACTCTGTCCGTACTCCTCATTTTCAGGTGTTCCGCGACCTGCGCGGGCTTACGATCGTGCACTCGCTGACGGTTGCAAGCCTGTCCGACGAACTTGCGACCATCGTCGCCGACGAACTCGATGCGCCGGGATACATAGACGGGGAGAGGGAGTTTCAACTCGTTCTCGTCGGGCTCATCAGATCGACGGTGCCAGGCGCCATCGAATCCTGGCGGTACTTCTACAGGCGCTCGATCGAGCGTCTGGAAGACGGTAGCGCGAGCTTCGCTGCCGTTCACGAGCACGCCGAAGCGCTGATCGTCGGACGCGAGCTGCTCGATCTGGGCTCGTGTTTCGGCTTCTTCCCGCTCCGCATCGCAGCGGGTGACATCGATATCGCGGTCACCGCAAGCGATCTCATCGGCGACACGATGCGACTGCTCGACCGCGTCGCGGGCGATCTCGGCCGACCGTTGCGCACGCTGACCTGCGACGCCCGCGAGGTACCGCTATCGTCCCGCAGCGCCGATACCGTGACCGCGATCCATCTGCTCGAGCATCTCGACCGTACGGCGGCGATCGAAGTTCTCGACGAAGCGATTCGGCTGGCACGACGGCGGGTGGTCGTCGCAGTTCCGTTCGAGGGCCAGCCACGCGAATGCTTCGGCCACATACAGGCTTTCGACCTCGACTCGCTGTACCACCTCGGCTGTGCGGTAGCGAGCTTGCACAGTGGTGTCAGCGTCGAGGTGCACGAGCATCACGGTGGTTGGCTGGTCTTCGACCGATCCTGCTAGATCAAGCCGCTCTTGCTTGCTGCGTACACGGCTTCGGCGCGACGTGACACTTCGAGCTTGCGCAGGATGTTGCTGACGTGGAATTTGGCGGTCGTCCCCGAGATGTACAGCTTCTCACCGATTTTCGCGTTCGATAGCCCGGCGGCGAGCAGTCGGAGGACCTCCAGCTCACGGCTTGTGAGGCGTTCTCGATGTGTGGTGCGACCGTTCAGCGACCGCACCACCGCGGCCGCACTTCGGGAATCGAATGCACTCTCACCCTTCGATACCGCCCGGATAGCCCGAACGAGTTCGGTCGTGTCCACGTCCTTGACGACGTACCCTTTCGCGCCGGCATGTACCGCTCGAACGACAATTTCGTCGTCGAGGAAGGTCGTCAGGACCAATAGACCGATGCCCTCGTGGGCGGCAGAAAGCTTCGCGCACAACGAGAGTCCCTCGTACTCAGAGCTGGCCGACAGCTTCAGGTCCATCAGGACGACGTCAGGAGCGACGCGGCTGACGACGGCATCGGCCTCTGCCTCCGACGACGCCTCGCCGACGACCTGCAGATCTGCTTCTCGTTCGAGCACCGACCGCAGACCCTGCCGCAGAATGGCGTGATCGTCGACGAGCACAAGCCGGATCACCCCGGTTTCGCGGGTGGTAGAACGTTGTCCGATCGGCGTGCCGAGCCCGGTTGCACTCGTCATAGTTGTTCTCCTACTTGTAAGGTCTGCGGTCGAACCGCGGCAGCGTCGGTGCGCGGGATGGTCGCCACGATCGACACACCGCCGATCCTGGCGCGACGCACCTCGAAGACGCCACCGTGATCTGCGGCTCGCGTTTTCATGTTGACCAGCCCGCGGTGATGACCGTTGACGTCGCCGATCTCCGCCATCTTCAGCATCAGCCGAAGTTTCTCCGGATCGCCGTCCCCGTCGTCGGAGACCGAAAGCAGCACGTCCTGCGCCCGGTACGCCAGCCGTACGATTGCGCGACTTGCGTTGCCGTGCATAGCTGTATTGAACAGAGCTTCCCCCGCGATCCGAAGTAGCGAGTGTTCCGTCTCGTTCGGCAGTTCGACGTGCTGCCCCTCGACCCGAAACCGGATGTGCAGATCTTCCGGCATGTGGACCGTGCAGAGTTGCCCGAGCAATTCGGGCAGCGTCGAGCGCCCCGAGTCCGCGGGATGATTCAGTGCATAGATGGCTGAACGAAGTTGTTCGACCGCTGTGCGCGTCATGTGTTTGGCGAGTTCCAGCCGCTGCCGTCGTTCCTCCGGCGGAATCTCGCGGCGGCATACTTCGATCTGCATGCCTGCCGACAGCACACACTGCGTCACGCTGTCGTGCAGCTCACGTGCGATGCGATGGCGTTCGGAGTCGAGAGCCTGATGACGTTGTGCGGCACCGAGTTCACGTTGCGTCGCCAGTAGCTCGATGTTGCGAGCAGCCAATTCGGTTGCGTGCCTGCTCGCCTCGGCGAATGCGCGTTCGGCTTGATCGAGCAAAGTCTGCGACTTTTGGAACAACGCCGAATTCTGCAGTGCCACTGCGGTTTGACTCGACAGGATCCGCATCACGGCCTTGTCGGTGCCGTCGAGAGTGCGGTGCTGCGGAGTCCACGCTGCGATCGCGCCGACGACGGCGCCGTTCAATTCGATCGGCACGTGGGCGTGGTGGCGTTCGACGACCGGAGCGGTGAACTGGTCGAGTTCACCGCGCAGTATGCCGTTCAACCGGTTCAGTACGTCGCTCGGCAGATTGGCGCCGGGTGCCTCGGCTGCGGCCCACCCTTCGAACGCGTACGCCGTCCCTTTCGCGTCCAGGATCAGATGCCGTGGTTGGGCTTCGGGCAGCGCGCCGTCCGCGAGAGCGATCAGGACCCAGTCGGCGTTCAGATGCGCCCGCGCGGCGTCGGCTACCGCGCGGACGAGACGCTCGGGTCCGTCGACGGTCTGGACCAGCGCGCGCGATATGGCGTCCAACGCGTGTACGACGCGTTCCAATCGTTGTGCGGCGCCACGAAATTCCGGATAGAACGTGCTCTTGCCCGACCGCACTCCGGTCAGGCTCGCCAAATCCGGAGGTCCTGGAAGTTTGCCTGTCACAGTGCGGTCCGGAACAGCGCCTGCATCTGCAACTCGTCCGCAGGGCGCGGATTGGTGGACATACACGCGTCACGCAGCGCGAGATGTGCCAGGCGTGTGATGTGGTCCTCGGTTACGCCCAACTCTCCGAGGCCGCGTGGGCCGCCTACCTCGATGGCGAGCTGTTCGACCCGATCGGCAAGTGCGAGTGCAGCTTCGAACGGGTCACCGCGGCTCTCGGGCACTCCGAGGCAGCCTGCGATCGTTGCATAGGGATACGGATCGGCCTCGGCGTTGAATCTGATGACATGCGGAAGGAGGATCCCGTTGATGACCCCGTGGGGTAGGTCGAGCATGCCGCCGACCTGATGGCTCATCGCATGTGCGGCACCGAGTATCGCGTTCGTGAACGCAAGGCCGGCTTCCAGACTCGCCTGCGCCATCATGGTGCGGGCAGGCATGAAGTTGGGTCGCTCCATGGTCTGCGCAAGGTGCCGGAACACCATCGCGACGGCGCGTAGCGCGTGATGATCGGTGAGTTGGTTGTGACCGAGTGACACGAATGCCTCGATGCCGTGCGTGAGTGCGTCGAGTCCAGTTGCGGCATTGAGCCATTCGGGCATGGTGGTGAGCAGGCGCGGATCGATCACGGTGATGTCGGGAACCAGTGCGCGGCCCAGAATCGTGATCTTGGTGCCGCGGGCGGTATCGGTGACGATGCAGAACTGCGATACGTCGGCACCGGTGCCCGAGGTGGACGGGACGACGACAAGCGGCGGAATCGGCCACGGCGCTTGATCGACGCCCTCGTAGTCGAGGATGTTGCCACCGTTGGCTGCAAGGATTGCGATCCCCTTCGCCGCGTCGATGACCGAGCCGCCGCCGATAGCGATCAGCACATCGCAGCCCTGATCACGGTAGAACTCGTGGCCCGCAGCGATCTCGTGGTCTTTCGGATTGGGAGTCAAGTCGTTCCAGGTGCGGGCGTCCAACCCGGCGTCGCGCAGATAGCCGAGCAGTTCGTCCGGCCAACCGGCCTCGATCATGCCCGGGTCGGTCACCAGCAACGGGCGGTGGGCGCCGAGCCTGACCGCGGCATGTGCGGCCTCGGCAACCGAGTTCTCGCCGAAGACGATTTCTGGCGCGTGGAACTTCAGCAGGCGACCTGGAGCGCCGGCAAGCGCTTGCCGCTGCGGAACCAGCAGCGGGATATGTGCAGGCGCGTCGTCCGCCAGGGCCTCGAGGTTCAGTGCCATGTCGACGTCGGCGGCTTTTCCGCGCGTCGAAACCGGCGTCGAATGTGATGACCGTGTAGCCACTGCTGTCCGCCTAACACCGAGCACGTTGTGATCCACGTTACAACTTGCTCTCGACGGTACGGCTGCCGCAGTCGAGTGCCAACCTGCGCGCGGACAGGTGCCTACCTGTCCGATCGGGTAGGTAGGGCGCTCGAGTACACGACTTGGGACTTCACGAAAGGGCGTGTGCCAACACCCCGGCCTGCGCGGCCAACTGTTCGGCGTCCGTTGCGATGATCACTCGGTCGCACACTTCGGCGTACTGCGTCATCGCACACGTTGCCTGGTTCCAGTACCGACGGGGTTCCGGCGTGATCCACGCCAGCCGATGGACCTTTCGGCGCAATGCTTTCAGCTGCTCGACGTTGGGCGGCAACCCTCCCGACCGGGCGTCACCGACGATGAGGACGGCGGTCCGCGAGTCGAGCGCGTCGGCGTTGGTTGTCAGCATCTCGTCGAGCATCAGCCCGTAGTCGCTGCTCGCCTGGAGATCGAGACGGTCGGACGCCAGTACGGCGGCCAGCACGTCGTCGCCACCACCGCGGAGCAGAACGTCCGTCACTTCGGTCGGGCGATCGACGAACGCCAGCACTCGACACCGGTCCGCGCGCCGATGCATGGCCTGCGCCAAGCGCAGGGTGAACGCGGTGATCGGTCGGACCGACAGCGAGACGTCGGCAAGGATCAGCAGGCGGACCCGATCCGGGACGGGGGTCCGCATGACCAAGCGGAACGGAACGCCGTCCGTACGCAGGCTTGCTCGTGTGGTGCGCCGCATATCGAGTGCGCCTGCACCGCGTTCGCGAGGGCGAGGTCGCCGAGCGCCGCGCATGCGCCGCAGGATCTCGTGACAGGCGAGATCGACGTCGGCTCGCACGTCCGACTCGCTTGGTGGCGTCGTGGCAACGGCCTGCGGTGCGGGTGAATTTGCCGCAAGCGCCGCAACGAAGGCTTCGACGGCATCGGTGAGTCGTGCCAGTTGCTCTGCGCTCAGCGGGCCGTCGTCTGCGGCGTCCCCGTAGGTAGCGCGCGGGTCGTATGCGTCGAGCCACGCCAGAATCGAATCGGGATCGTCCCAGCTCAACGTCCCCGCGACGATCGGAGCAGCGGAATCGGATAGGTCGCCGACCGTCGTAGAGCCTGCGCGGTCGACCTCGAGCGTGTATCGAACACCGCGGCGGCCCGAATCGTTTTCGGTGGATACCGACAGATCCGAATCGGCGCCCGAGACGCTGATGTCGTCGTCGTCCTTGTGCGGGTTGAAACCCTTCTCCGCTTCCGGCGTATCGAAGTACTCGCCCACCTCTGCGGCGCGCTCGTTGTATTCGGCGTACTTGCCGATCTCCTGGTCTTCGGCGACTTCCAGGTGCTCGGGCAGGCCTTGTGCACCGTGGGCGGTCGATCCGATCGTCGCAGGCTTGGTGATCGCTGCGCTGCGAGCACGGTCACCGAACATCATCTCGAAGGCACGGTCGAAGCCGGCCTGTTCGTGACCGTACTTCGCGCACGTGGCTCGCAGAGCTGGTCGGAGTATCGAATGATCTTGTGCACCAAGCAGAGCCAGCACTCGGCGGACCTCGATCACTTCCGCAGGCGATGCCGCGACGCCGGCAGACCTCAGCAACGCGCCGAAGCCTGCCGCGACGAAATCGAGGATTCCGGAAGGTGAGCCGGGTCCCCTCCGTGCGGTCGTCGTCGTCATCGCCCGCGCTTGCCGATCCCACCGTGATCGCGACCACCGTGTCCTCGGAAGGCCGTGGTTGTCGTGTTCGCGGGTCGCGAGGCGACGGTCACGTGCTCCGGCCGACCTTCTTCGCCCCCGTGCTTGGGTGCGGGCGTTGCGCCGTCGAGGCGGTTGTCTGCCAGGTTGCGGTCGCTCGTGTACTTGAGCAGGGCGGCCAACAGTATGGATCGGGTCTGCTTCGATATGCCGGTCGTGCTGTCCTGCAGCAGCATCGCGGCTCGGGCGGCGTCGATGACCTCGGAGATGGACGGACTCTTCCGCAGTGGCAGTTCGCGCAACTGCCGTGCCAGGTCGACGACATCGGCGGCAACGTCCGCTGCAACCTCGGGTGCTCGCGCAGCGACGATTTCACGCTCACGCTCGGGCGACGGAAAACCGAGATGAAAGTGCAGGCAGCGGCGTTTGAGCGCAGCCGACAGTTCGCGAGTGTCGTTGGACGTCAACACGACCCACGGTATGGACCGTGCCGTGAAAGTGCCGATCTCGGGGATGGTCACCTGCTTCTCCGCAAGCACCTCGAGAAGCAGCGCCTCCATCGATTCCTCCGTCCGGTCCACTTCGTCGATCAGCAGAACGACGGGTTCGTCGGAGAGCACCGATTCCAGTAGTGGCCGTACGGAGAGGAAAGCCTCTGTGTACAAACCGAAGTCACGGTCGGCGAGATAGCGCGACGCGTCGTCGATATCGGAGATGTCGGCCGCGACGGCAGTGATGCGGTCGCGCAGCATCTGGACGTGCAGAAGTTGTTTCGCGTAGTCCCACTCGTAGAGCGCCCGGTTGTCGTCGAGTCCCTCGTAGCACTGCAGGCGGATCAGTCGGCGGCCACTCGCCTGCGCAAGAGCCTTTGCCAACTCCGTCTTCCCAACGCCCGCAGGACCTTCGAGCAGTAGCGGTCGATCGAGCGCCGTAGCGAGATGGACGACGGCCGCGAGATCGTCGTCGGCTATGTAGTCCGCGTCGCGCAAGCCCTGACGGACGAGTGCGGCGGACGTGAATGCCCGTGCGCGGTCGGGCAGGGTCGGTAGAGCGGCGGCCGTCATGGCTCCTCCATCGGGTGTGGCCTCTTCGACACGGCCGGGTGGGTCAGGTTCGTCGACCTGACGCACCCGGCCGCCTCATCGGGTGGTCGACTAGCTAGTACGCCTCGTTGATCGCATGTCCCACAACGGGAATCATCGATTCGACGGTGACCTCACGGGGGTTGCCCGGCGTGCACCAGTCGTCCTGGATGTGCTCGGAGATCGCGCGGACGGTCTTCTCGTCGCCCTTGATCACTTCGCCTCGTCCGGCGTACTTGCCGGTGTTCATACGGTTCTTGTCGTAGGAATCGGTGCGAACCGCACTGAAGTTGTCGGGAATACCAACATCTTTCGCGAGCCTGATGGCTGCCTCGACCGCTGCGTCTGCGGCCTGGACCGTCGTCAGGTTGCGGGTGTCGACGCCGAGAGCCGTGGCGATCTGGGCGTAGCGCTTGTAGCGAGACGGCAGGTTGTATTCCCAGACTCGTGGCAGCGCGATCGCGTTGTTGAGTCCGTGGTGGCTGTCGAAGAATGCGCTGACGGCATGGGAGATGGAGTGCACGATGCCGAGACCGCCGGAGTTGAACGCTTGGCCTGCGATGTACTGCGCGTTCATCATGCCCTCACGCGCCTTCAGGTTGCGCGGCTCGTACACGGCTTCGCGAAGGTGCTTGCCCACCAGTTCGATGGAGTACAACGCGTTGCCGAGGGACGGTGCGAAATCGAGTCGGGAGACGAAAGGCTCACTGCCATGGGCGAGTACGTCGAAGCCGCAGAACGCAGTGAAGTGTTGAGGGCAGGTGTAGTACAGGAGGGGGTCGTCGATCGCGACGGTGACGATCGTCGCCTCGTCGAAGCCGACCCACTTGTGCGGGTGGTCCATGTCGGAGGTGTCGGTGATGACGTATGCCCAGGAGGTCTCGGAACCCGTTCCGGCAGTGGTTGATACCGCGATGTGGGGTGGGTTCTCCTTGTTCGTGGACTTGGCGAAGCCCTCGAACTCGTTGATGTTGCGGCCGTCGTGTGCGATGACAACGCGTGCACCCTTTGCGGCGTCGTGACTGGAACCGCCGCCGACCGAGATGACGCTGTCGCACTTCTCTTTCTGATAGAGCGCTGCCGCCTCCATGACGTTGTAGTCCTTGGGGTTCGACTCGACCTTGTCGTAGAGGACGACTTCGACGCCCTGGTATTCGATCTTGCCGATGAGCTCTTCGATGATCCCGGAGCCGCGTAGACCGGTGGTCACCAGCAGCGAGCGTTTGAAGCCGAGGTTCTTCGCTTCGACACCGATGATGTCGTGTGCGCCGACCCCGAGCAACGCTCGCGGGAACGGGTGGAACTCCTTGATCGGAAAGTCCCAGATCTGGTTGAGTTCGATAGCCATTGGAGTACTCCTTGAACGACGTATCCGTCGATATGGTCTCGGCGGCTGAGGTGCCGCTGCAGACCACTCTGTGCGGGAGTGGCACCCGTCACAAGGCGTTGTGACCGATACCGTCCGGACAGCGTCGGAGAACCGTCCGATCGGATAGGCGCGAGAGCCTTACCCGTTTCTTCGGGTAACAGATTGGAAACGGACAAAGTGGGTATCCCCTTGTCAGGCCACCTGATTCGGTTGGCTGCGGAGGCTCGACCGCACATCCCGAGCAAGGAGGCTGTCATGGTCGTTCTAGGTTTGGTGCTCTTGGTGTTGGGATTCTTGTTCAAGATCTCGATTCTGTGGACCATCGGAATCGTGGTACTCGTGATCGGCTTGGTCCTGATGCTGATGGGCAGCATGGGCCGAGCAGTCGGTGGTAGAAGGCACTATTACTGACCCTCACGTCACCTGATCGCACGGAATGGACGGACGATTTCCGTTCCGTCCGACGCGACCGGGCTTAATGTCTGCAGGATGAATGCTCGACGTAGTGACCGCACGCCCACGATCGGAACGAAATGGTCGTGGGCTGCGGTCTTTACCGTTCTCTGGAAAAGAGCCGGTCGAACGTCCCGCGGATGGCAAGCCCGTGCACTGATTCCGCAGGCCGCCCGCCTACAACACGAATTGTGTTGCAGAGGTCAAGGTTCCGGAGTTCACGACGTCTTGAACAACGGTGACGGAAAGCGCGGCAGTACCCGAGTACCGCCGAGCCATTCGGTGAGGGTCTCGGCCTGTCGGTCCAGAACCGCGCGTGCATCGGAGCCGACCTCGTCGAGAAATTGGAGAACGACCGCGGCGTCGTCGTCCTGAGTCCAACCGCCGACGATCCGTCCGTCCCACCAGATCGTCGGTCCGGCATTGCCATTGGTGTCGAAAAGTTGGCTGCGATGGGGTCCCAGGTACCAGTCGCGATCGAACCAACCCATCGTGGTCGGATCCAGGGACGGCAGCAGCGCTCCCCACGGTTCGACCGCCGGTGTCGCCTCGAGATCGTCTGGAAGTAGATACCCGGTGCCGCCGTCGAGTTCGACTTCGACCGCCCGCAGCGCCCGCAGAGACCGCCGGACCGCTGTCAGTGTCGAGCCAAGCCACCATTTGATGTCGGTCTCGGTACCCGGCCCGAAAGCTCGCAACCACAGTTCGACCAGCTTCTGTTCGGCGGCTTCTCGCTCGTGCACGTCGACGTCGCTGCCGAGCCAGGCCCCCGTCGCCGACCAGCTGTTCCGGGAGAGGCGCCAATGACCCGAATTGCTGGACCGGACGATGTCGCCGGCTGCCGACAGTGTTGTGAGAACCCGCGGCCCAACGGCGACCTTCCCGCCCCAGGTACGTCCTTCGCCGTAGACCATCGATCCGTCGAGCAAAGGAATTGCCGCCCGTAGCTCCTTCAGTGTCGCTTCCTTGCCGTCGGACATAAATTCCCGAACCTGCGCGCTCGCCTCGTCCAACCAGCGTTCGGGGTCGTCGTACAAGCCTGCTTTCTCGACTTCACGAATCAGGCGGGCGCGCTCCGTCTCCGCGACGCGTTGGCTGGATCCCGCGATCGACAGTGCGAAGGTGTCCCGGGGAAAGACGAATATGGTTCTGCGCATCGCGAGATGTTTGACGAGTGTCCGGTCGTCGTAGAGGGCGCGGTCGAGGTCGGCCACCGACATGTTCCGAACACGAGCCCAGGCGGAGAGGTAGATGGTCGCCGGATCGGTTCCGTGCAGGCAGACCATACTGGCGGCGGCCTCGAGCGGGCTGTCGGCGAGGTGCGAAGGAGCGAGCCGGTGCCGCGTTGCCAGCCTGCGCTGACGCTCGGCCGTCGATATCGTCTGCACGTGAAGACGATAGGCCGCAAGCGGCTCGTGAGTCCTTTCGGAGGTCCCGCCCACCAAAAAGACTCACGAGCGGCGTAGCCGCCTTCCCACGAATTGCAGCGGTCACAGCGCTGAAACACTCCCGCCACGCGAGGTTCGTAGAGTTCGGCCGATCGGACTCCGCAGCACAGGCGGAGCGTAGAACGTCGGCAAGGGGTAGGAACATGAGTGGAAACGCAGTTCGCCTTCAGGCGATCAAAGACGTCGAGGCCTATGTGCCCCCTGCCGTCAGCTTCATCGACGCGGAGACGCCCGGTGAGGTGTTCGGTGAGAACGTCTTCAACAAAGTTGTGATGCAGAAGCGGCTGCCGAAGTCGGTCTACAAGTCCGTCATTGCAACGATCGAGCACGGCGAACCGCTCGACCCCATGGTCGCCGACGCTGTTGCATCGGCGATGAAGGACTGGGCGCTGGAGAAGGGTGCGACGCACTACGCGCACGTCTTCTATCCGCTGACCGGTCTGACCGCAGAGAAGCACGACAGCTTCCTCGAACCCGTCTCCGACGGTTCCGCGTTGGCAGAGTTCGCAGGCAAGACTCTCATTCAGGGTGAGCCGGACGCATCGAGTTTCCCCAACGGCGGTTTGCGCAACACCTTCGAGGCGCGCGGCTACACCGGTTGGGATGTCACGAGCCCGGCGTACGTCCTCGAGAATCCGAACGGCAACACACTGTGTATCCCGACGGTCTTCGTGTCGATGACCGGCGAAGCGCTAGACCACAAGACGCCGCTACTGCGCTCGCAGCAGTCGATGGGTCTGCACGCGCAGCGCATTTTGAAGCTGTTCGGGCACGAGAATCCCGACAATGTCGTGTCGTTCTGTGGTCCGGAGCAGGAGTACTTCCTCGTCGACCGCCACTTCTTCCTCGCCCGGCCCGACCTGCTGAACTCCGGTCGGACCCTGTTCGGATCGAAGCCGCCGAAGGGTCAGGAATTCGACGATCACTACTTCGGTGCCATTCCCGAACGTGTCCTCGGATTTATGATGGACACCGAGCGCGAGCTGTTCAAGCTGGGCATTCCGGCGAAGACGCGACACAACGAGGTCGCTCCCGGTCAGTTCGAAATTGCTCCGATGTTCGAGCGTGGCAACATCGCAGCCGATCACCAGCAATTGCTGATGACGACGTTCAAGACCATCGCCAAGAAGCACGGCATGGAAATCCTGTTCCACGAGAAGCCTTTCGAGGGCGTCAACGGTTCGGGCAAGCACGTCAACTTCTCGCTCGGCAACGCGACTCAGGGCAATCTGCTTCTGCCAGGCGATAATCCGCACGACAACGCGCAGTTCCTTGTGTTCTGTGCAGCTGTCATTCGCGCCGTCCACAAGTACGGCGGGCTGCTGCGAGCATCGGTCGCATCGGCGACGAACGACCACCGCCTCGGCGCGAACGAGGCGCCGCCGGCAATCATCTCGATCTTCCTCGGCGACCAGCTTGCCGACGTGTTCGAACAGATCGCGAAGGGCGCTGCCACCTCGTCGAAGGGCAAGGGCACCATGATCATCGGCGCCGATACGCTGCCGCAGCTGCCGACCGATCCGGGCGACCGCAACAGGACGAGCCCGTTTGCGTTCACCGGCAACCGATTCGAGTTCCGTGCGCCCGGTTCGATGCAGACCGTCAGCGGCCCGATGGTCATCATCAACACGATCATGGCCGAGGCGCTGGACTACATCGCGACCGATCTCGAAGCTGCGGTCGAGGCAGGTACCGAATTCGACACCGCTGTACAGAATTTGCTCACCGAGATCATCACCGAGCACGGTGCTGTCGTGTTCAACGGCGACGGCTACTCGGACAACTGGCAGGTCGAAGCGGCGTCGCGTGGACTGCCTAACCTGCGCACGACCCTCGACGCGCTGCCGGAGTTGGTGTCCGATTCCGCTATGGAGTTGTTCGCCAAGTACAAGGTCTTCAATCATCGAGAGATGCACAGCCGCTACGAAATCGGGCTCGAGCAATACGCGCTGACGATCGGTGTCGAAGCGAGATTGACGCTGGAGATGGGTTCGACGCTCATTCTTCCTGCGGCCGTTCGCTATCAGACCGAGGTTGCACACAACATCGGTGCTTTGAAGATCGCCGGCGTCGAGGCAGATCCCGCACCGCTCGAGGAAGTGACGGCTCCGCTCACCGCGCTGCGGACCGCGTTGGCAACTCTCAAGGCTGCCCTCGCGGAGGATGCAGCAGAGGACGCGTACGGCGAGGCGAAGCACGCCAAGGAATCGTTGCTTCCCGCGATGGCTGCAGTGCGTGCGGCAGCAGATGTACTCGAAGACATTGTGGCCGACGATCTTTGGCCGCTCCCCACGTACCAGGAGATGCTCTTCATTCTCTGAGTACATCCGCCGCGGTCGCTGGTCGCGCTGTCCGTCGTCACGCGTTGACGGGCAGTGCGACTACAACCTCGTGTTCGTTCGAGGGTAGGTAGTGCACCGTGACGATCCTGCCGACCTGCACGTGCTGTGCTGCGCCCGGCGGCAGAAACTTCTCGACGCGGGTGGTGAACATCGAGCCGTCTGGACGGGTAACCGCAAGGCCGAGTTCGATTTTGGAGCTACCGTTGCGGATTTCGCCGGGGACGTTCAGGCTCTGAACCACCGCGGATGCGACGACGCCACGTGCTGCGATGTCCAGCTTCTCGGGTGTGGTGACGCCTTTTCGGATCATGGCCTGATCGATGACGTACTGAGCCTGGGACCGGTCGGCCGAGCGATCGACCTCGACGCGGTCGGTACGTTCCGGAAGATAGCGCACCGGAAGTACGACGCCGGGACGTAGAAGTGCCAACTCTGTGAACGGCACGATCATCTTTGCGTACGAGTCGAAGATCTTGCCGTCCGCGCTTTCGACGTGAAAGTCGATTCGAACTTCGGGCTGATCGTTGAGCCTCATGCCGGTCTGCCTGACCGCTCGGATCGTGCCGATGCCGATCAAGCCGCGCTGATATGCGGCGCTGTTGCGGCCGGTCAAGGCAGACATGATGCTGTCGCCGGTGAAGGCAAAGGCAAAAATGAGTGCGGCGACGGCGACGATCGGCAGTGCCATCAGTCCGTTCGCCCAGGCGAGGGTGCCGGTGTCGTACGGCGACGAGGACTGATAGGTCAGCCCGTTCCACAGGTAGTAGCCGAACGCGAGAACCGCGAATCCGACTGCTGAGCCTCGGACGATGTTCTTCATGATGATTCCTTCGTGTGAGTACGTCGGTGGTGGTCGCGCAACGCGCGGGTTCACCTGGTGGACAGGGGAACCCGCGCGCAATCGGGGTGGGCAGCCGGGATCAGCCAACGATGGTCGAGCACGCGAAGGTAATATCGAACTTGATGGTGTTCACCGCTGTCGGATTGGTCAGGTCCGGCGTTCCGACGCCTTCGCCGGTGATGGTGAAGGTGTTGCCGTCCTTCGAAAGCTGTGCCGATCCTCCGGGTGCGCCCTGGCCGTAGCCGACCGCGTAGGGGAGGCCGTTCGATCCGCCCTTGTCGCCGGCGATGCCGACAGCCTGGACCGTGTCGCCGTTGAGAGTCGCACTGACTGCGAGGTTGCCGTAGGTGGCGTTGCTCAGGTCGGTCAAGGCGAGTGCCAACGTGTCACCCTGCTTAGCGCAGTTGGTCTCGAACTTCGCGTCGATGGCCTTGCCGTCGACCGACGCGGCGGACGATCCGCCTGCAGGCTTCGTGTCCGACGCCGAGTTCGGCGTGGAGCTGCCGGAGCTCGAGTCGTCGCTGCAGCCCGTGACCAGCAGTGCGACCGCTGCTGCCGCGGCGGCGAGTGCGGTTGTGTATGTGCGTACCGGCGTCTTCTTCATGATTCGTCCTTCACCTTCGTGAGGGGCGCTCGGCGCCCGTTCTCTCATCTGTTCGGCTCGCGGAGTGGAACCGATGAGAGAAACCTACGAAGCCGATTCGCCCTACCGATCCCAGGTTTGTGTGCCGCGATGGCGGCTGACCTCGGTTAACCTGGTCGAATGCGGACGGGAACGGGGCGTGCTGCGGCCGGTCGTCGACCGCGCGGCGCGGTGTTGGACGAGGTCTGGCGGGAGCTGGACGGTGTCGAAGCACTCAGCGGTCCGCAGGGTGGACCGCTGAGCAGGACTGTGAAGCTCATCCTCGACCCACTTGTGATTCGACCTGTTCAGAACCCGTTGTGTGCCGGGCCGATCGTCACTGCTGACGGGGCTGTGCTGCTCGCGACGCGAGTCCATGCGTCGGCGGACGTGCTGCGGGCGAGCGCCGAGTGGTTCACAGTCCTCAAGCAGGTTCGGCGGTCGTTGCGGATCACCGAGGGCAATCCGCAGGACATGTACTTCCAACGGTGTTTCGAACTGGCGGTCACAACTGGTCGCCCTGATCCTGCAGGCTCGACGGCAACAGCCGAACGCACGTTGCGCGAACTTCACGACGACACCGCTGGACGGACGACGCAGGCGCTCAAGGTTTATGTGAGCGAGCCCGCGCGGGCTCGCGAGATCGCGAAGTTGATCGACATCGCCTGGCGACGGCGACCTTTGGCGGGTGGTAGCGATCATTCGGCGGAGGTTGCCGGTTTGCTCGATGTCGCTCCCTCAGGTCGGCTCGGCGCCGGCGGTGCTGCTGCCGACGAAATTTTCGACACACTGCTCGCTGCACACGCGGGAACGGGTTCGGGTATTCGGCTGTGGACGGCGGCGCTCGAGTACTCGGCCGCCGAGCTGGGGCTGTCGGCCACGGCAGTACCGCAACGACCGCAGGTCGGTACGACAGCGTCGACATCGACACTCGGTCTCCCGCTGGACCGCTCGCTGTACGAGCGGATCTTCACGGTGCTGCAAGGGTCGAGCGAGCGAGCGGACCTGCCGACCATCGCCGAACTGGTCGATGCCGAGATTGCTCGAAGTTGTTCGCCATGGGCATTTCTCGACGAATCACTGCGTGTCGCTGCCACGGTCGGCACCGCACTTGCGATCGGTTTGGTCGCAATAGGGACCGTGAACGATGGCGGTGTGACCACCGCCCATCAACTGGTGAACGGCCGCTGGCAGCGGGAAGCCTATGTGCTGCAGGCTCGTAGACTCGCAGTCCGCCCAGCGGATGCTTTCGACGTAGTCAATCCGCTTACGGCACTGGCAGACGAACTCAGAACACCGTGGCGACCGTACCTGCGGCGACTGTGGGTTCGACTGCACGGACGTGATGTTCGTGATTCGACGATCTACGCTGCCGACGAGTTGTGGGACCTGCTCGACGGTGTCGCGCGCTCGGTCGTTCTCGACCATCGGATGCGAGTGAAACAGGCGCTGGGCGCCACAGTCGGAATCCTCGACAGCAGCGAATCGAGGGCAAGCTGATGGCAGGAACGGTATTCGTGCAGCGGCCGACCGAGTCGATGTGGGTCGTCGGTCCGACCGCGGCATCTGCTGGCAACGCCGGAGCGGAGATCGATACCGCGGTCGTCGAGGTCGCAGGCGGTCACCTCGAGTGGCGGCTTCTCGAAGAAGAAGCAACTCCCACAGCGATATTCGACGATGTCGAACGAGCGCAGCAGTGGCTGTGGGCTGTGTTCGGTGAAGACGTCGCACTTGCGGTCGCCGACTCCTCCGTCGGCCAATTTGCAAGTGAACCTGCTGCGCCGGAACTGGTTTCGCGTGCGCGTCGACTGGCTTATGCGCTGTGGGCGGCACGATGGTGGCCAGCGTCGATCATCGACGACATTCCGCCGCTCGACGCGGAACTGCTCGAAAGCGAGATCGGAACCCTCGTGTTGGAGTGTGAATCGATCGTCGACGACGAATTCGATCCGGTGCTACCTCCGCGCTCCAGCAAAATGGCGTCCAATGCAGACGATTACGCGCTGGCAGCGGGGTCGCTTGCGGTGGCCGAGCGAGGCGGACTGCTTGTGCTCGGGTCGGGTATCGGCGGCGTCGATTGGCGGCAGACTCCGCCGGGTGTCGTCGACGCGTCCGAGCGTGCTCTGACCTGGGACCTGTTCCGAGACAAGGGAACAACAACGATCCGAGTGGCTATCGTTGCGGCGCCCGACATCGATCCTGCTTTGCCCGAGTATCTGCATCCCCACGCTCGGATCGTCACGGAGTCGGCTTTGCTCGACCTGCCACTTCGCCTTCGGGGTGACACGTGGCAGGCTGACGCTGCCGCACCATCCGGTGCGGAAACAGCTGTTACAGTATCGATCTCGGTGCCTGGATTCGGCACCGATCGGGCCGACGGTACAGGTGGTGCGGTGGTCCGCGAACAGGTTCGTACGCTCGTCCGGACCAGGCTGCGCCGAGTCTCGATCGCAGACCCTTCCGGCGTGTCGGAGGAACCTCTGCTCGCCGAGGTGGCGGCGGTCGCCTCGGACCTGGACTTCTGACATGGCAGACCCGGGGCAGGACGAGGTCCGAGCGTTGCTCGAATCAGGTGCCGCTGCTTACGGCAACGGTGATATCGCCGGAGCGCTGCACGCCTTTCAGGAGGCGGCGCGCGTCGCCACCGGCGACTGGAAGATCAGCGCGATGATCAACGCGGCCAGCATGTTCGACGAGCTCGGTGATCACACCGGCTCGATCGACACTCTTCGGTCGGCGCTGGCGAGCATGTCCGATGGACCGAGCAAGGTTCGTCCTGCTGCTCTCATCAACCTTTCCCAAGCGTTGCAGCACGTCGGTGAACTCGACGAAGCGCAGGATGCGCTGGAAGAAGCGCGCACGTTGCTGCTGGACCGAGACGACCTCGGTCAGATGCAGGTTGCCTGCCTGCTTTCGCTGACGGCTGTCGCCATTCATCGCCAGGACTGGAGTCGTGCCGCGGAAATCGCTACCGAGTCGTTGGCTGCGGCAGTTCATTTCGCGCCCGAGTTGGCCGTCCATCCGCTGATGAACCTTGCTGCAGTACATTTCGAGACGGGCAGAACGATTCTGGCCGAGGATTTCGGCGCCCAGGCCCTCGCCGCGTTCGAGACGACCGGCGACCAGAACGCCGTGGCCGAAACGCAGCAGAATCTCGGCATGATGGCCGCACGGTCGGAACGCTTCGACGTTGCGGAACCACTCCTGGTGCAGAGTCAGAGCTATTTCGAACAGTCGGGCAACGGGTATCGAGCTGGAATCGGCCGAAAGACGTTGGCGTTCCTCGCCGAGGGGCGCGGTGACCTTGTCCGCGCAGCCGAACTGTACGACCTGAGCCTTGAATACTTCGAGGCGTCGGGTGCCACGCTGGATGCAGCGGATGTCCGAACCCGCTTGGCCACACTGGCATTCGGACGGGGCGCGGTCGCCGACGGTGAGAGTCTCTTCGCCGACGCTTTCGCTGCCTACTCCGAACGTGGCCTGGGATTGCACTGCGCGCAGATCGACTTCTGGCATGCGAGTCTGATGGAGAAGCAGCTGGCGACACACTCGACCGATCTCGGACTCGCGACCACGGCTGCTCGGTTGGCGGTACCGGCTGCTCTGGCGATCGATGCAGTCCGCTACACCCTGCCGAACGGGTATCAGCGAGAGCAGTGGAACCGCCGGATCGCCGATCCTGCAATGAGTCTCGCTTTTCGGCTCGGCTATCGGTGTGGTGATGTGCGATTGGTGGCCGACCTCGTCGAGACTCAGTGCGCCGGTACAACAGTCAAGGCGGAGTCGAAACTGGCATCCGGATCGGTCGGTCGGTCGCTCAACTTTCTGGAACTGCCGCCGAGCCGTTCGCGAATCGTTGCCGGTTCGCTGCAGCTTGGCTCGGCTCTCGCGGGAGTTGCTGCGGGAGTTGGTCTGTCGGTCGAGCAGCCCGCGCGTCTAGCGCTCGACCGCGATGGACGAGTCGCGCTTGCGAAATACATCGATGCGGCTGAGCAGCGGTACGGCCGCGCGGTGCGCGACGAGAAGGTGTTGCGCGCATGGTGAGCGCTCCTACTGCGATCGTGCGGATGGCTGACGCGGGTGATGTCTACATCTCGTGGCGCTGGACACACGATGTTCTTTCGGGCGGCGTCGGCGTCGTGCCGGAGGCCGATGTCGTCGAGGCGATCCGGGGACTCGCAGCCGCGTTGCCCAATCCATCCGCACCCGACAGCCTCGAACAGACACTCACGCGCGGGGCGCTGAGCAGCTACGACGCCGAAGCCGAACTAGCCCAATTACTGTCGCGAACATTCCTGCCCTACGCGTTGGCTGCGCAGCTGCACGACCTGATGACCCGCGGTGTACGTCCGCATCTCCGCATCCAGCCGTCACCCCGGACGGCCCAGGTGCCGTGGGAGCTCATCGCGCCCGACCCGGACGTGCGTCTCGTCGAGATCGCCGACGTCAGTCTGCTCGCTCCGATCAGCGTGACACAGGCTCCGGGGCGCCTGACCCGGCCGTGGGCGAGCACGAAACACTTGCCGGTCGTCGCTGTTCTCGACCCCAAGGTCCCTGGTTTTCGTGCCGACTCGATGCTGGGTTCGGTTCTCGGACGACCTGATTCGGCAATGCCCGTCGCGGTACGGATGGCCACCCATGCGGAGGCCGGAAGATTACGTCCCGCCGTGTCCGATCCTGTTGCCGCCTTTCGGCGATCCGATATCGACCGCGAGTGGCTTGGCGAGGCGCTGCGGGCAGGAGCAGGCAGGCTGCTCTACGTCGGACATGTCACCGCCGCCGCACCGGAATCGGGTCAATCGGAGCTGGCGGAACTACATCTCGCGTGCACGGACTCGACCACCGGGTTTGCGCAGGCAACTCGGTCGCATCGGCCCCTTTCCGCGCGTGATCTTCTCCTCGGCACCTACACCATCGAATCGGATCCGGTTGTAGGACAGGAGCTATGGCCGATGCCGAGCCGAGTTGCATTGATAGCCTGTGAAAGTGGTGGCGATGGGCGTTTCAGCGAGGCACTCGGCCTCGTGTCGGCGTTGATTCGCAATGGATCCGAGCTTGTTACCGCCAGCCGCTGGTCCCTTCCGACTGATCTTGCGTTCACCAAGCTTGCGGGTGTGGCGTCCGGCGCGCGGCCGTTGCAGGAGGCGATCTGCGCGATCGATGCCGCACACGACGACGAGGACCCTGTGCGTTCGCTCGGAAGCTGGCAGCGTGAGCAGCTCGCTGTCTGGCGAGAACTCAGGACGCCCGAGGTATCGCCGATCCTGTGGGGTGCGTTCGCGACCGTCCTAGCTAATTGACCTATCGGTAATATACCTTCGACTCAGTCGATGAAGGAGTGTGCATGACGTCAGCGAAGACGCGATCGTGGTGGGGTTGGGGCAACGTCGAAGACGCGGTCTCAGGTGAAGAACTCCACGGCCTGACCGCCCGAGCTGCGGCGATGCTTCCCAACGCCGATCTGACGTCACACGAACCACCAGCCATCACCGATCTGAACCTGCCCGCGTCGCGGCTCGGCGTCCCCGCGACGCTCGCGACCCTCTGTTCGGACGACCCCGCGGACCGTGCAGCGCACGCCCACGGGCAAGCGTTTCGCGACGTCGTCCGAAATCTGCAGGGCGACGTGCACCACGTACCCGATCTGATCGTCCGTCCGACCGATGAGAACGATGTTGTCGACGTGCTCGACTGGTGCACCCGGAGCAATATCGCCGTGATCGCCTACGGTGGCGGTACTTCGGTGGTCGGTGGTATCGAACCGCGGATCGACGGTGACTACCAGGGCGTTGTCACACTGGATCTCGGCGGGCTCGACCAGGTGCTCGAGATCGACACGACCAGCCGCGCAGCACGCGTCCAGGCGGGGATCCTTGGACCGGCACTGGAAGATCGGCTACGACCAGAAGGCCTGTCACTGCGGCATTTTCCGCAGTCCTTCGAGTTCTCCACCCTCGGCGGCTGGCTCGCAACACGTGCAGGCGGTCACTTCGCCACGCTGTATACCCACATCGACGACCTGGTCGAATCGATGCGCGTCGTCACGCCGACGGGTGTCAGCGAGTCGCGGCGCCTGCCGGGGTCGGGCGCGGGTCCGTCACCGGACCGACTTTTTCTCGGTTCGGAGGGAACTCTCGGTGTCATCACCGAAGCCTGGATGCGACTGCAGGACCGCCCGCGCTGGCGTGCCAACGCATCCGTCGTATTCGACGACTACGTCTCGGCGGTGACGGCGACCAGAGCGATCGCGCAGTCCGGGTTGTACCCCACCAACTGCCGTCTGCTCGATCCCGTCGAGGCCTTCATCAACGCAGGAACTTCGTCGCAGGGCGGCGTATTGGTACTCGCCTACGAGTCGGCACACCATCCGGTCGAGCATGCGATGGTCCAGACACTCGAGATCTGCCGAGAGCACGGCGGGCGTCTCCCAGATCCGGCTAGGTACTCCGATTCGGCCGACACTCGTCCGGGTTCGGGGGCTTCCGACGCGTGGCGGTCGTCGTTTCTGCGGATGCCGTACCAGCGCGACGCTCTTGCGTCTCGAGCACTGATCGTCGAGACCTTCGAAACCGCTTGCACCTGGGACCGATTCGACGAGTTGCGCACCGCGGTGATCACGGCTGCGAACGAAGCAATTGCCGCCGTCGGCTCAGTCGGCGTGGTGTCGTGCCGCTTTACCCACGTGTACCCGGACGGCGTCGCACCGTACTTCGGTGTGTATGCGGCGGGTCGGTGGGGGTCGACCGTCCAGCAGTGGGGCGACATCAAAGCGGCTGTGTCGGAGGCTCTTTCGAATTCCGGGGGAACGATCACCCATCATCATGCGGTCGGACGTGACCACAGGCCGTGGTACGACAGGCAACGCCCTGATCCGTTCGCCGCTGCGCTGACAGCCGCAAAGTCGGCACTTGATCCGTCCGGAATCCTCAATCCAGGAGTCCTGCTCGATCCACGGTGACGTTCGCACCGGCCCTCGCTTCGCTATGCTCACGCCAAGCGGGGAATCGGTACGGGGGAGATCGAATGAGTACACAACGTCGGATCATTGCCGCATGCGCGAGTGTGCTCGCTCTTGCAGGCTGCACCACATCGGTTGCGGGCACGCCTGCCGCGAAGAGCAGTCCGCAGGTGGCATATGCATCGAAACTCTCTCCGAAGGACCAGGCGACGCTGGCCTACTTCGCCGAGCTTCGAAAACTCGACCCGTGTGCCTTTCTGGACGAGGCGACGCTGAAGGATCTCGGCACCGTCCGCGAGTTCGCCGGCGACGCCTATTCGGCAGCGTGTAACGCGAAGGTCGAGGTCGACAGGAGCTCGAACAAGTCACTGGAGATATCGATCCAACTCGTTTCCAAGGACAACGGTTTCACGACCGGCGCCGAGACGATCACGGTCGACGACACTGCGGTCGAGCAGAAGGTCGAGTACAAACCGGGAGAGTCGTCGGCCTCCATCAATACCTGCCGCAACTTGGTTGCCTTCGACGGCGACTACTCGGTGCTGATCTCAGTGTTCCGCCGCACCAGCGACGCAGCCTGTGCCGAAGCGAATCAGTTGATCGCACAGACGATTCCGCTGCTCGACACCCGACCGCAGCGAGAAGACTCCGGTAAGCGTAAGTCCAACACCGCGACCGCGGTGCTGGATCCGTGCGAAGCGCTCGGTCGGCTGTCCGAAGACGCCGATGTTGCGTTGACCGAATCGACCCAGCCGTGGGGATGCAGATTTACCGTCGACGGTGCGGACGGGTCCATCCAGTACTCCGTCAACTCGAACGACGGGTACGAAAAGCCCTACGACGGTGAGCGTATCGACATCGACGGTCACGATGCTGTCCGCACGCAGTACGGCGACACGTGCTCGGTCGAGGTGTGGGCGGGTTACCCGAAGGGCAACTTCGATCCGGTCGATTCCGACTACATCGCAACAACGGTTCGCGTGTCGTCGGACGACTGCGACAGTGTGGAGAACACCGCGGAGATTGCGGTCGGTGCCTATCTCGATCGGTAGTCAGGAACTCCAACTACGCGCGGCCGCAACGAAACTGGTCACGAGAGTGCGTTCGTCGTCGTCGAAGTCCGTGCTGCGTTCCTTCTTGTAGTCCTCGGATTCGTACTCGATCTCGAAGGTGCAGCAATCAGCCAGGTAGCCATCGAGACGCAGGCCCGAAATACTCGACGGCGAGAAGATGGCCGTGCCGTCGTCGATCGACGGTTTCACCTCGTTTTCGGGCGACACTTTCCGTTCGGAGTCGAGCAGTCGCTGGACGAACTTGCCGTCCTCGCGGCGGGCTTCGGTGTTGAGGATCCCCTCGGGGCCAAGGTAATCGCAGTACAGGTTGTCGTCGTCGACGCTTCCGCGGGCAGAGGTGACGTCTCCGACTATGGCGTCGACTCCTCCGATGCCGTCACATTCGCCTGGCAACACCGACTTCGGCAGGTCGATCGTCTCGGGGAGCTTGTCGGCCACCTTCTGCGCGAGTTCGATCATCTGCTCGGGCGTGACACCCTCGTCGTCGATGTCCAGTAGTGGCTCCCACGCGAGGTAGAACTGCGTATTGCCATGCTGAACAGCGATGATGCTGTCGAACTCGGACTCGACCTGATAGGCCTTGTCGTTGCCGACCTCGGTGTCCCCGCCCTCGGAGGTATACGGAGAATGCGCAAGATCGGCAATATCGGGAGCCGGCTCACCAAGTGGCACACCCAGTGTCAGGCCGGTCGCGATGGCCGTTCCGAATTCGCAGGCAGCGATGCCGCCAGGAACGTAGACGTTCGATGTGATCCGCGTTCGCAGCGAGATCGGCTCGTCCGATCGGACGTAGCTGCCTTCGACGTCGTCGATGGACAGCACCGAGCACAAGTCGAAACCAGCGCTGTCTGCGATCGGCACGGCGGTGCCACGGACAGAGGAACATCCGGCAGCTGACGCTGCGAGCACCCCGATGCTCAGCACAGCGGTGTAGATCCTGGTGTTGCGCACGTAGTTCGTCCCCTCGGTACAGCCTTCGACAGCCCCCGCAGCGAAGGTGAAGCAATTCTAGCGGCCCCGACGGACAGCCCGTTATCCTCGAACGAGTACACGCTACTGGCCGTACCGCCTACTGTCGGACGCGACCGTCCTCTCTCTCTCGTCAAGGTGAACCCGTGCATCGAACGATCCGAACAGCCGCAGCGCTCCTGCAGGCGATCGTGGCGCACCCATCGGTCCTCGTCGAACTTGGACGCGAAGTGTTCGACGGGCTCACCTACGGCCGTTCCCGAGGAGAAGTGCACGTCCCGCCGGCCGAAGCGAACTTCTCGCGCGAGTTCGCGCGTCACTTCGGCTCGTCAACGGTGGTCTCGGCATCGCCGGACGAGATCGTCGCTGTGACACTCGATTTCGACCGGTTCGGCGAATGGTTCGGCCTGCACGTCGGTTGGCCCGACGGTGCGCCGAGCCGCGACGAACTTTGCGTCGGTGCGGTCTTCGGCGAAACACTTCGCGTGAAAGGTACGAAAGCCACGCTCGTGTGGACCGTGACGAGGTACGACCCTCCGCACACCCTTGCTATCGAAGGCGGCGGACCGCTGGATGCTGCTGTTGCACTGTGGATTTCAGCCACCGAGGAAGGGTCGGGTGCACGAATTGTCGTGAGCGGCGGATTCTCCTGCGACGCGCTCAGGGGGCCGATGCTTGCTGTCGTCATGAAGGCTCTGCAGGATGCCGCCGATGATTCGATGACGCATGTTGCGGCACTGCTGAATTCGCGGGACGTGGAGCTGAATCAGCCTGCCGTGGTGCGCAATCCTGCGGCGCAGTCCTCCTGACCGCAGGTCTGTGCTCGGTCGGCGAGCAACGCTCGTAACTTCTCGGGTATCTCCTCGCGCAGTTCGACGATCCCCGCCCATACCTCGGCCGGGGTGTCCTGTGTCAGGGCTGCGACCAACTCGTCGAGGTCGTCCATTCCGTCGATGATGTCGAAAATGCGTTGTCGCCCAGCGACATCCATTGCCATCGCGATGACGATCATCGCGTCCCACTGGTCGTCGTCGTTTGCCTGGCGGAGGAGTTCGCCGAGTCGGTCGTCGGTCTGCTCCGCGACCAGCGCGGCGATGAATGCCCGCTGCGGCGGCGGCAATTGCGCCGCCAGGGGCAGCAGGTCGAGCCACAGATCTTTGTTGAGGGCGACGTCCACGATGGCAGACAAGGTCGATTCTGCATGGACGGCCGGATGCTGGGAAAATGTGACGAGGCTGTCGAAACTCATTGCGCGAGTGACCGGAAGCAACGTATCCCAGGCATCGAGGGATTGCGCTGCCGCGATGATTCCGCCGAGCACTTCGTCACTCTGCTGGGCCGTGATGTCACCGAGCCGAGCCCGGTTGTCCGAGTTGACGGTTGCGAGCAGATCTATCGCTTCGGCCCAGAGGTCGTGCTCGTGCGCCGCGGCGATGATGCCGGACAGACGGTCGGCGACGATCTCTAGGAGTCCGTCCATGCCGGATTTGTCCTCGAGTAGAAAGCCGACCGACAGGAGATCTGCGTCGCCCATGATCGGAGCCGCAGCTCGAAGCGACTTGTCCGGAAGGACGCCGACGAAGCGTCCCATCGTGATGTGGTCGCCGACTTTCAGTAACTCGCGCCCGACCTCGGCGACGACCTGCGCGGGCACGGCCCCGATCGTCGCCGCTGCCCGACGTGGATCGAGCTGGATGGAGGTCGCGGCGAGGAATTCGGCAGGCAGCTTCTGCGCGATCGCAACAGCACGCGCAGGTTCGACAGAACCAGCAAGCGCAGCACACAGCAGCGGGCCGAAGGCGAGTTCCGCGGCTTTCGCGCTGATTGCAGCCGGCACGAGCTTCGCTGCCGATGCGACCCTCTTGAGGCGCACCGCGTCGCCGTCGAAAAGTAGGTCGGTGGTGCGTTCTCTGAACTCGCGCAGTGCGCTCGGTGAAAGGTCGGCGAGGAAGGCGAGATCCGCGTCGGACACGTTGAGCAGGCGGCCGAGTTTGGTGATCTCGGCAGACGCGAGCAGCTTGTCGCTCATAGTCCGAGTGCCTTTTTCACAGCCGGGCGCATCAATCGAGGTGTGTGCTTCAGCGACCCGGTTATCGCGTCGTCGAGTGATGTGGATCGGTGCTCGACTGCCTTCGTGAGGAAACCGTGGAGGCGCGCAAGATCGGCGTCGTCAACGGTATCGAAGCCCGGCGGCAATGGTGCCTGCAACGTGCGAGCGAGTGCTTGTCCGGCGTCGGACATGAAGTCTCCTGACAGGTCGTTGCAAGCGGCGACGAACTCGCCGTTCGCTCGGACGAGACTCTAACCCGCGCAGCCGGCACGCCGGATGCGCGACACAGCACGACGCTGTGTTTCGACCGGGTCGGTCAGGACAGGTCGCGGAAGGTAAATGCGAAACCGAAGACCGCAATAACCGCGGCGATGCCGTAGCCGATGATCGACAACCAGCCAGCGTGCTGATAGGCCGTCAAAGCGACGATGAACATGGCGAGGAAAACCATGAACATGCCGATGATCGGTGTTCTGCTCTTGAGTTCGTTGCGTGCCATTCGGAGTCACCTCATCGATGCAGAGAGAGAAGTGCCTACAGCTAATACCGCGCCTCGCGGAATGGCAACCACCTTGGAGTGGGCGTTCAACCTGTGATGTTGGCCGTGAGCAGAAGTGCAAGCTCGTCGGTGACGTCGTCGAGCGGTGTAGTCGATCGCGAAGCTCTGCACAGGATCACGGCACCTTCTATCGATGCGACCGCCATGGTGGCCAAAGGTGCTGCGCGAGAGGGGTCGACGCCGTCGTCGACCAACGCCTGGGTCAGCGCGCTTCGCCACCGGGTGAAGATGGCGTCGACGGCTGGAAGTAGTTGCTGATCTTCCCGTGTTCCACCGACCGCGACGGCGACGACGGGACAACCTGCCGCGAAATCGCTGCCCTCGAGTATTTGTGTCCAGAAGCCCGCAAAAAGGCGGAGCGCGCCGATCGAACCGTCCTGCAGTGAATGTTCGATTATTTTCGTTATCGCTGTACCCGCAAATTCGAGTGATTCAGCGATGATCTGGTTTCTGCCGCCGGGAAAATGGTGATAAACGGAACCTCTGGGGGCGCCGCTACGCGCGAGTACAGCGTCGACCGTCGTACCGGCCGCACCGTGTTCGCGCAGCAGTTCGGCCGCGCTCACGAGCATGTTGTGTCGCGTTGTGCTCCGCGCCGCCACTTCGCCTCCCTTGTTCGTTCTCCTGGCATAGAGCCTAGTTGGTGCGAGGCCAACTATGTTATGTTGCAGATCATAATTGGGGCGTGTCTCGATGTGGCGCAGTTGGAGGATTTCGATGGTCGGTCCAGGATCCAAGACGACGGCATGCGTGCTGTGCGAATGCAACTGCGGTATCAACATCGAACTGGAGGGTCGGCGGTTCGCGAAGATCCGTGGCGACAAGACACACCCGGCCTCGGAGGGATACACCTGCGAAAAAGCGTTGCGGCTCGACCTCTACCAAAACGGCCCGCATCGGATCACGTCCCCACTCAAACGGACCGACAACGGCGACTACGTCGAAATCGACTGGGACACAGCGTTGGACGAGATCGCGACCAAACTCTCCCGCATCAAGTCGGCATACGGCGGTCGGTCGATCTTCTTCTACGGTGGTGGTGGTCAGGGCAACCATCTCGGTTCGGCGAACGCGCTTGCGTTGCGGGGTGCCCTCGAATCCAAATATCACTCGAACGCGTTGGCGCAGGAGAAGACCGGCGAGATCTGGGTCGACGGCCGTCTCTACGGCGGTCATACCAAGGGCGACTTCGACAATGCCGAAGTGCTCGTCTTCATCGGCAAGAACCCGTGGCAGTCGCATAGTTTTCCCCGGGCGAGGCCACTGCTCAAGCAGGTCGCGGCCGACCCAGCGCGTTCGATGATCGTCGTCGATCCGCGGGTAAGCGAGACGGCCGCCATGGCCGACTTTCACCTGCAGGTCGCCCCTGGCGGTGATGCCTGGCTGATTGCGGCGATGGTCGCGGTGATCGTGCAGGAGGACCTCGTCGACGATGCTTTCGTCGATACCCACACAAGCGGCTACGGACCCGTACGCGACGCGTTCGCAGCCGTCGACATCGCAGCTTTCGCACTCACCTGCGGCGTTGCCGAAGACCAGATCCGGGCCGCTGCTCGGCGCATCGCTACTGCCGAAAGTGTCTGTGTATACGAGGATCTCGGCATACAGCAAGCTCCGAACAGCACACTGGTCTCCTACTTGAACAAGCTCCTGTGGATACTGACCGGAAACTTCGGCAAGCCCGGCACGATGTTTCTCCACTCGTCTTTCGCATCGTTGACTGGTGGCGGAAGCGGAACGAATTCGGTTCGTAGGACCCCGACGCGAGTGGATCGGGCAAAGAAGAAGGCCATCGGAACCGGAGTCACCGCCGCCGGTAGGGCGCTTGCGTTCACGATTCCGCGGCTCTCGAGAATCGGAAGGTTGACTGCCGCAGTCGAATCCGTTTCCAGCAAGGCTCTCGATGTGATGGTTCCGTTCGCGGCAGGTCTGCTGGCCTCGGGGGTTGGTGCGGGCGGCGGTGAGCGCGTCAGTCCCGTCACCGGTGCGAAGATCATCGGCGGGTTGGTCCCGTGCAATTCGATCGCGGACGAGGTACTGACCGACCATCCTGACCGATTCAGAGCGATGTGGATCGACAGCTCGAATCCAGCCCATTCCATCGCGGATTCCAAACGCTTTCGACAGGCGATGCGAGCTCTGGAGCTGTCGGTGGTTATCGACGTCGCCTTCACCGAAACGGCTCGTCAGGCCGACTACGTACTGCCTGCCGCCAGTCAGTTCGAGAAGCCTGAGGCGACCTTCTTCAACTTCGAGTTCCCCAAAAACGTATTCCACCTTCGTAAGCCGATTCTCGACCCACTGCCCGGCACATTGCCGGAGCCGGAGATCTACGCGCGCCTGCTGCGTCGCCTTGATGTCGTCGATGCGGCGGTGCTCGAGCGCCTGCGCAGTGCCGCACAGGGTGGTCGAGACACCTTCGCAACCACCTTCTTCGCAAGCGTCGCCGCTGAGCCGCGCCTTGGCGCGATCGCGCCCTTCCTGCTTTACGAGACCCTCGGTCAGACGTTGCCGCCGAAGCTGCGCGGCGCCGCAGTCCTGTGGGGAGTGAGTCAGATGTGCGCACTGTCGAATCCCGAAGCGGTTGCGCGGTCGGGCTATTCCGGTAGCGGACTCACCCCGGGCAACAAGCTGTTCGACTCGATCATCGCGACGGACACCGGCGTCGTGTTCACCACCGACACGTGGGACGACGTGTGGGACTACGTCAAACGGCCGGACCGGCGGTTCACGATCGACATCGATTCGCTGCTGACCCGAGTACGTGAACTCGGTGCGGCACAGTCGGTATGGACAACGGAGGAGTTTCCGTTCGTGCTTGCGGCAGGAGAGCGGCGATCGTTCACCGCGAATACGATCTTCCGCAATCCCGATTGGCGGCGGCGTGACAAAAACGGCAATTTGCGGATCAGTCGGGAAGACGCGATCGCACTGGCTCTGAGCGACGGGGACAGCGCAAGGGTGGTGACCCAGAGCGGCGCCGCAACGGTCACCATCGAAGTCAGCGACATGATGCAAGCGGGGAACATTGCGCTGCCCAACGGGTTCGGTCTCGACTGCCCTACCGAGGACGGAACGCTGAAGTCCGCTGGCGTGTCACCGAACGAGCTGACGAGCGCGGGCCACAAGGACGACTTCGCCGGCACACCGTGGCACAAGCATGTGCCGGCTCGTCTGGAAGCGATCCGCTGACAGAGAGCTAGGGCGTCTGCGTCGCCAACTTCTTCTGCTCTTCGATGGATTCCGGCGTGCCGGGAACTTCGGTGCCACGCAACGACAATCCCTTGGTCTCGATCAGGAAGTACGCGGAGACTATGCCGATCAGGCACGCGCCGAGCATGTAGAACGCCGGGACGAGGTTGTTGCCGGTGGCGCCGATGATCGCCTCGTTGACTGCGGATGCTGTTCCGCCGAACAACGAGGTCGCGACGTTGTAGCCGATCGCCACGCCGGCGAAGCGCACGATCGTCGGGAACATCGCCGGGAAGGTCGCCGAAATCGTCGCCAGCTGGGGCGCGTACAGCATGCCCAGCACAGCGAACCCGATGATCGCACCGGTCAGGCTTGTCCCGATCAACAAGTACATCGGAATAACGGCGACGACCAGTGCCGCGCACGATCCGAGCCACATGGGCCGTCGCCCTATTCGGTCGGACAGAATTCCGAAGAACGGCAGGGTCACCAGCATCGCGATCTGGCCGAACAATGGAACGAGGAGGGCATCGGATTCCTCCATGTCCAGGGTCGTCTGCAGGTAGGTCGGCATGTAGCTGAGCAGCGTGTAGTTGACGACGTTCAACGCGATCACCAGGCCGAACAGCGTGAGGATCGACCGTGTGTAGCGCGTCAACAGATCCTTGAAGACGCCGCTGACCTGGTCCTTCGTTGCTTCCTTTTGCTCCAGTTCGCGGAAGACGGGGGTGTCTTCCATCCTGCTTCGCAGGTACATGCCGATGAGGCCGAGTGGTGCGGCGACGAAGAACGGCAGGCGCCAGCCCCAGCTTTCCATCGAGTCGGCGTCCAACACGTTGACCAGAAGCAGGGCGATCAGATTGCCCATTGTGAAGCCGACGAGTGTGCCTACTTCGAGGAAGCTGCCGTAGAAGCCACGCTTCTTGTCGGGAGCGTATTCCGCCATGAATGTCGCAGCACCGCCGTATTCACCGCCCGCCGAGAAGCCCTGCAGCATGCGGCACGCGTACAGCATGATCGGCGCCCAGATGCCGATCGTTTCGTAACTCGGAATGAGACCGACAACCAGCGTCGACGACGCCATGAGGAGGATCGTCATCGCGAGGACGCGCTTGCGCCCGATCCTGTCGCCGAGGGGTCCCCAGAACAGGCCACCGATCGGACGTATCAGGAACGAAATCGCGAACCCGACGAGTGTGTAGAAGACGCCGTTGGAGCCTTCGGGAAACAGGGATGCCGCAATGTGCGTGGTGAGATACGCGTAGACGCCGTAGTCGAACCATTCGACAGCGTTTCCGATCGCAGAGGCGCCGATCGCTCTGTGCAGGACTTTCGGTGGAACATCCTTGGTGGTCGGCGGACTTGATTTTTGCGACATGGAAAACTCCTGTCCCGTTGTGGCGCACGCATTCGCACCCGAATTAGCGTCCGCGATCACATCTCGCCCAGATGTGACAGCCGACAACTCGACGGTCGTAGGTACCCACCCTGCGCGATGTGCAAACCCGGCAATACACGCCGTAAACAAATCAACGCCCACCGCAGCGTATTCGGCTGCGACGGGCGTCGATTTGAGGTGCGTGTTAGTTCGTACCACCTTCGAAGCGAGTGTCGACGAAAGCAGCGAAGTCAGCCTTGCCTGGAATTGCGTTCGCCTCCGTGAATGCGTCGGCGATCTCCTGTTCGGACGCAACTACTGTGTCGCTCAGCGCAATCGGTTGCTTGATCGATCGGGTCCACGTGACCTTCGAGGCGTCGAGAGTGATCGACGTGAGTTCGGCGTACGTCGTCGACCACGTGTCCAAGTTCTGCTCGGACCATTTCGTTGCCGCACTGTAGCGAGCCAGGAAGTCCTTGATGGCGGCAGATTTGCTTGCATCGCCGAGGGCTTTGTCCGACGCGGTCCAGAAGTTGTAGCCGTTTGCAGCGGTGTCTGCGCTGGCGATCGACTTCGCGCCGGCTTCCTGCTCGGCGATGGCTGTGTACGGATCCCATACGGCCCAGGCATCGACGTCACCCTTGGTGAAGGAGGTGTAGCCATCGGCGGGAGCGAGATAGATGGGCTCGATGTCGCTGAGTGCCAGACCCGCCTTCTTCAGTTGCAGAAGAAGATTGGCATTTGCCGAGCTGCCTTTCGTGACGGCGACCCGCTTTCCCTTCAGGTCGGCCACAGTAGAAATGGTCGAGTCCTTTCCGACCAAAAGCGCGTCGCCCTTGCCGGTTGCTTCGAGCGCTCCGACGATCTTGATGTTCGCCTTCGCGGCTGCGCCGAATATCACCGGTGTATTGCCGACCTGGGCAAGATCGATGCCTGCTGCGCTCGCTGCCTCTACCAGCGGAGGGCCAGCGGTGAAGGTGGAGAACTCGACCTTGTACGGCAGGTTGTCGAGCTGACCCGATGCCTTCAGCAGCACCTCGATCGAGATCGCCTTCTGATCACCGACTTCGAGCGTCACGCTCGACAGATCGACAGGTCCGCTCGGTGTCGTATCGGCGTCGGTCGAATCGTCGGTGCAGCCGCCGAGGAGCAGTGTCGCGACGGCGGCGAGGGCAATTCCCGCGATGCGGGCGGAACGGAGTTTCACAGTGCTGCTTTCTGTTTCAGATACTTGGCGGTGTGAATCGATACTCAGTGCGTAGGGTCGTCGACCCCGAGAAGTTTCAGCAGACGACCGGCGTGCGTTGCGGCTTCAGGCGATGCGTGCTTGCGAGGACGCGGCAGGTCGATGCGAACCTCGTGTGCGATGCGTCCCCTGTCGAGAACCAGAACGCGGTCCGCGAGCGTGACCGCTTCGTTCACGTCGTGGGTCACGAGCAGGACGCCGAAACGATGCTCGCCGAAGAGGCGAAGCAGCAGATCATGCATGGCAAGGCGCGTCAACGCGTCGAGTGCCCCGAACGGCTCGTCGAGTAGCAGCAGTGTCGGCTCCGCGACCAGCGCGCGGGCGAGTGCGGCTCGTTGAGCTTCGCCACCGGAGAGTGTGAGTGGCCACGAGTCTGCACGCTTGGCAAGGCCGACCTGGCTGAGCACGTGGCGGGCCTTCGACTCGGCTGCCTGCCCTTTTCGTCTGCCTGGATGTCCGAGGACTACATTGCGAACCACGCTGAGCCACGGCACAAGTCGCGGTTCTTGGAACACAACCGTCGGGATCCCTGCAACCTCGACGTGACCGGTGTGATCTTTGGAGAGCCCCGCGAGTGCTCGCAGCAGCGTCGATTTGCCTGAACCGCTGCGACCGACGAGCGCGACGATCTCGCCTCGCTCGATGGTCAGGTCGATGCCGTCCAGGACGATGTTTTCGTCGAAGGTTTTGCCGAGCCCCCTGACAGTGGCCGCTGTTTATGTCACAGGATCAACCGCAGATGTGCTCATCGCGCGACGCCTGGCTGCCAGCGCAGTGCGCGCAATTCGAACCATCGGACGATCGAGTCGGTTATCAGGCCGAGTAGTCCGTAGATCAGCAATCCGAAGATGACGATATCGGTGCGGAGAAACTCACGCGCATTGTTGACGATGAAGCCGAGGCCCGCGCTCGCATTGATCTGCTCCGCAACGATCAGCGACAGCCACGCGATACCGAGGCTTTGACGCATCCCAACCAGAATGTGGGGCAATGCTGCGGGGACGATCAGCGTTCGCAACCGCTCTGCGCGATTCAGGTGCAGTACGTCGCCGAGTTCGATCAACTTCGGATCGAGCTGGCGGATTCCGGCGAAGGTGTTTAGGTACAGAGGAAAAGCCACGCCGAGGGCAATAAGCAGCACCTTGGGCTGCTCATCGATTCCGAACCAGATGATGAACAACGGAATCAGACCGAACAGCGGGACGGTGCGCAACATCTGCAGCGGCGGATCGACGACGTATTCACCGACTCGGCTGACACCGGCAAGAATGCCGAAGCCGATCCCGACGACCGCGCCGAGCACGAAGCCGAACAACGCACGCTGACCCGAGACGTAAAGCGCGTCGCCGAGCACACCGGTTCGATACACCTCGAGTCCGGCTTCGACGATTACCGAGGGTGCGGGCAGGATCCGCTCCGACAGCAGCCCGTTCTGACTTGCGAGCTGCCAAGCAAGCAACAACGCCACGGGCGCGATCGTTCGAAGTATCCCGGGGTGTTGGTACCACTGGCCGGTCCGCCGTCGGCGCGGCCGCGCCGGGTCGGCCGTACGGCCGAGTTGTTGGCGGATGTCGACAAGCATTCTTCTCCTCGGCCGTAGTTGTATTCCAGCGGATTCTGCAGTGCCACAGGCGATCGGAGAAGGGTTGCGATCAGTGCGAGGGGAATCCTGGACGGACGGCCGAGTGGGTTCGATATTCGGTTTCGCATCTGCGGGACCGCTGCTAGCGTGGGGTCTTCGAACTAACGCACACGGCTTTCGAGGAGCGCAGGCAGATGATCGGGCAGACGGCAAAGGGCGAGGCGCACGACGCTTCACGCTCGTTCGGCCGTGCCCGTATGTCGCGTCTTATGACGGGACCTGTCACCGTTCGCCGTTGAGCGAAGCGTCAGGCTCATGCAGATTTGCCGTCTGGCTCTCATAAGGCCGGATCGCGTTGGTTTGACTCCACGATGAGCCACAACTTCTAGTCGAGCAACCGCCACAGCGAGTTTCTGATGTCGCGGTTCACGCGGCGTTGGATGGTCGGCAGTACCTCGGACAACGACGGCCGCAGCTTGCGACGCGACCGTTTGTCGTCGTACATATCGGTGTCCGCTTCGTGAAGTGCATCCTCGAATCGGCCCTGCGGCACCAGAATTGCCGTTCCGACGGAAACGGACGGAATTACTTCGTCGCCGTTCGGCATGACGAGCGCTGCTTGAACACAGCGGCGGATGCAGTCGGTATAGAGACCGTCGATGTCGGTGCCCTGCGACGGGACGAGGATGACGAATTCGTCGCCGGACAGCCTTCCGACAACGCTGCCGCTGGGGGCGAACAGGGTCAGCGATTGGCCGATGGTTTCGAGGAGTAGATCGCCGCCTGCGTGTCCGTGTGCGTCGTTGACCAGCTTCAGATTGTCGACGTCGACCATCATCACCAACGTGTCGACCGGCTCGGCGTCCTGCAGGGCTCGACGAACTCCGGCGCGGTTGAGCAAGCCGGTCAACTCGTCTCGATAGGCGGCATGCTCGAGCGCGCGAATGTGAGCGCGTTCGGTCGTCCAATCGTCGATGACGACCATGACGACGATTTCGTCGCCGTGCCGTACCGACGCCTTACGGACCCGAGCCCAGATCGTCGAGCCGTCCTTGTGGAGCAGGCGTCGTTCGGTAGCCAGTGAGGGTGCAGCGCCGGAGAGCAACTCGGCAGCATCTCTGTCGCGACTGGGTCGGTCGTCGGGATGGACAACCTGCGCGGCATGCAACTGGAGGGCTTCCGGCAGCGTGTAACCGAGCATGTCGGCGAACGCCTGATTCGCTTCTCGTACGTTGCCGTCGGCACCATGAATCACGAGTCCGGACGACACGCTGGCCATCAGCGCCTGGTAGACCTCGGCGTCGTATGCGCCCCCAACCATCCGACCTCCCGGCCCGTATCGTCGATGTCCGATTTCGCCAGATTGCGGCGAGTTAGCTATGAGCATAGGACTGGTGTGTGACACGGGCACGTCCAGTGCGTGCACTACGGCGGCACGTCACACTGACCTGGAATTATGCCGCTGCAACGGAAAAGTGTCGAGGTGAACGGATGTCGTCGGAGTACAGAGCTGGTCTGGTCGAATTCAACGAACTCGCCTACGCCAGCGCGCTCGAACAACTCATCGCGGTGTGTGCAGCTCCGACCTGGGCACACAACGTGGTCACCGGGCGACCGTTCGCTGATTCTGATCAGCTGTTCGAGCACGCCGAAAAGTGTTTGCGGGCTCTGCCTGATTCGGACATCGACCAGGCACTCGATGGCCACCCGCGCATCGGCGGCGACGTGCGCAACGCGAATTCCGCGGCCGAGCAAGCCGCCGTCACTGTGGCCGACACCGAGGTGCGGGCGAAGCTCGCCGATCTCAACGCCGAGTACGAAGCCCGATTCGGCCACATCTATCTGGTCTTCGCAAGCGGGCGTTCAGGCGAGGAGCTTCTGCAGATCCTGGAGGCGCGGTTGGGCAACGACGCCGCGACGGAACGCCTGACCATCCGGAACGAGCTCGTGAAGATCAATCGGCTGCGTCTCGCGCGGTTGCTTGGTCAGCCGACGGCCAGCTGACGCGTCACGTCGTAGTCTTTCGGGTCGAAGTTGGTCCGTTTGCCGTATTCGCTCATCTTGCCTGGCCAGTTGGCGACAACACGTCCGCTCGCCTCTCGGTACCAGCTGCTGCACTTCGTCCACACGGTCTTCTCGAGCCGCTTCTGAATCTCTGCGTCGTAGCTTTGCTCGACCTCCGGTTTGACCGCGACGTAGAACGCCTTCTTCCGCTTCAAGAATTCGACTGCTTGTCGGACGTAGCGCGCCTGCTGTTCGTGCATGTAGATGATCGATCCCGAGCCGAGGTTGGTGTTCGGTCCGTACATGACGAACATGTTCGGAAAATGCGGCACCGCGAGTCCGTAATAGGCGCGGGCACCGTCGGACCAGACTTCACGAAGCGATTTGCCGCCGATGCCGTGAATGTTCATCGGAGCCAGGAACTGCGTCGCCGCAAATCCGGTGCAGTAGACGATGACGTCCACCGGATGACTGACACCGTCGTCGGTCACCACCGCGTTCGGCGTGATCTTTTCGATGTGGCTCGTCTCGATGTGGACGTTCGGCTGCCCGACCGCGGGGTAGTAGTTGCTGGCCATCAAGCCGCGCTTGCACCCTGCCTGGTAGTCGGGCGTCATCTTGGCGAGCAGTTCGGGGTCGTCGATTTGAGATTCGCGATGGCTGGTCGCCCACGCGGTGAGAAGGTCGGCGACCTTGCCGTTCCCTTCCAGGCCCGACGTCACAAATTCGTAGAACGCCCACCAGCCGAGACGCTCGGCGCGGTGGATGCCAGGCAGCTTGTTGACTACCGGCAGCTTGGTCAGCGCCGCAACCTTGGGCGGAATGTAGTAATTCTCGAACTTCGGGATGATCCACGGTGCCGATCGCTGGAAGACGGTCAGGCTGCCGACCTTCGGCTGTATCGCCGGGATGATCTGAATGGCGCTCGCACCTGTTCCGACAATCGCGACGCGCTTTCCGGTCAGGTCGACGTCGTGGTTCCACTGCGCCGAATGAAACGAAGCGCCGCGAAACGATGCCATTCCTTCGATTGTCGGCATTACCGGTCGTGACAACTGGCCCACTGCGGGCACGAATACGTCGGCCTCGATGACCTCTCCGGTGGACGTTTGCACGCGCCACACGCCGGAGTCGGCGTCGAAGTCTGCCGAGGCGACTTCGATGCCGAAACGAATATGGTCCATAAGTCCGTTGCGTTCGGCGACATCGTGCATATAGGCGAGGATGTCGGCTTGGCCCGCAAACCGCTTGGGCCAGTTCGCGTTCTGCTCGAAGGAGAACGAATACAGATCGGACGGCGCATCACATGCTGCACCGGGGTAGGTGTTGTCGCGCCACACGCCGCCGAGTCCGTCGGCCTTGTCGATGATCGTGAACTCGTGGTGGCCATGGCGCTTCAGTTCGAGCGCGGCCGCGAGTCCGCCGAAGCCGGCGCCGACGATGAGCACTGATGGTGTACGAGTCATGACACCAACGGTATGGAGTCTTGCTAGCTGGCCGCAGAGGCTCGCGGCCGAGAAATCGATATTTTCGGCCAGCTTTCGGGTCAGATGTCTTCGATGAGGCTCAACTGGTTGCCGTCCGGGTCGGAGATCGTCGCCAACCGCTGGCGCCCCTTCGCCACCGTGATCGGTTCCGTTGCGTCGATACCTCGATCGGCGAGATCGGCGAGGTGAC
Organism: Antrihabitans stalagmiti; assembly: GCF_016482825.1. Lineage (GTDB taxonomy): Bacteria > Actinomycetota > Actinomycetes > Mycobacteriales > Mycobacteriaceae > Antrihabitans > Antrihabitans stalagmiti. Next base: position 104,246 of record NZ_JAEMNV010000003.1, read on the forward strand.
GATCGAGATCGTCGTCGACGAAGTTCAGCGCGGTCCGTCCAGCTTTGTCGGGGCTGTGAAACACCTGGACGACGGCGTAGTCGCCAAGTTGCCATTCCGAAAGGCCGTCCATCGGGTGGCGATCGGCCGCACGATCGAAGAACGTCGTGTACCAGCGCTCGGCTGCGTCGAAATCGGAAACCGGGACGACCGGTAGAACTGCGGAGATGGTCACGGTGATACCTCTTCTGTTGGTGTAGTACGAGACGTCGGTGCTGGCTGACTGCTATCGACATACCCTGAGCAACATGAGCGAACACACGGCATGTCGATGACGACGCCGTTCAGCTACGAGGCCCTTCCGATGCGGGTGATCTTCGGCGCCGGTCAGCGGGAAGCGATCGCTGCCGAGGTCGAACAGCTGGGATTGCGCCGCGTCATGGTGCTGTCGACCCCGAGAGGTCGGGACTTGGCGCAACGCGTCGCCGATCTGCTGGGTCCGGTTGCGGTCGGAATCTTCGACGGTGCGCGAATGCACGTTCCGGTAGAGACCGCAGCAGCTGCCGGCGACGCGGTGAATGTTGTTGGCGCAGATGGCTGTGTGGCGATCGGCGGCGGCTCGACCATCGGGCTCGGCAAAGCGCTTGCGTTGCGAAACGGCCTGCCGATCATTGCCGTTCCCACGACCTATGCGGGATCGGAGATGACGCCGGTCTGGGGACTGACAGAGAACTCCCGTAAGCAGACCGGGCGCGACATCCGTGTACTCCCGCGGTCGGTGATCTACGACCCTGAGCTCACAGTCGCTCTGCCGCAAAATGTTTCGGGGACAAGTGGATTGAATGCGATCGCGCACGCGGTCGAAGCGCTGTACGCACCGGATCGGTCGCCGATCATGTCGCTGCTGGCCGAGGACGGGGTCCGCAGTCTTGCTCGCAGCCTGCCGCGGGTCGTAGCCGACGGAAGCGATCTCGACGCGCGATCCGATGCGCTACGTGGCGCCTGGTTCTGCGGCGCATGTCTCGGAGCGACGACGATGGGCTTGCATCACAAGATCTGTCACGTTCTTGGCGGGACGTTCGACCTCCCGCATGCCGAGACCCACGCGGTGGTGCTCCCCTATGTTGCGGCAATGCGCCTGGCCGAAGAGCCGGACGCCGCTGCGGCAATGCGGCGCGCTCTGGAAACAGATTCGCCTGCACAAGCTTTGGCGGACTTGGCCGCCTGGGTCGGGGCGCCGACGTCGCTGGCCGAACTGGGTCTGCAAGAAGCGGACCTGGACGTTGTCGTTGAGGCGGTGCTGGCCAGCCAGTATTCGAAGCCCGTCGCGAAGGGCGAGCTCGAAACTCTATTGAGGCGGGCGTTGCATGGTGGGCCCGATGGGCCTACGCCTACATAATTCGAATGATTTGACAGTTTCCCGCCGATTTCCACGAATTTTGTAGGCTCAGGCCCATTCTCACCGATTCCAATCGACCCGCGCGGCCATGTCGAGCAGCCGCTGTCGTCGTCGGGGATCAGTTTCCCCTATCCATGCGATCCGCCCATAGATATGTGCGCGAAAATCGGTGTGGCCGTCGGTGTTCTGTTCATGCGCACCGGTCCGCGCGCAGTTGTGCAGCAGCGCCCGCAGCGCGTCGTACGCCTCGCGGGGCGCGCGTGGTTGCGAGTTGACGACGAGGCCTGCAAGTAGTTGGCGCTGATGGCGTCGCCGGACCGACGTCTTACGTCGATTCACCGTGAACCCTTCGTCGTCGACCATGTGCGAGACCGCCCACAGCAGTGCATCCACGTCGGTGGTCGCCGGACCCGAGAAAGCGAGGTCGTCGGCGTAGCGGGTGTAGGTGAGATCGTGCTTCGTTGCGTACCCGGCGACGCGACGATCCAGATTGCGGGCGATCAGATTTGCGAGGCGAGGTGACGTGGGTGCGCCTTGAGCGAGGTGTGGCATCCGAAGCAGGCTGGCGTGTTGGTTGTCGATGCCGCGCAAAGCGGAAACAGCTGTCGCGGTCGTGCAGATGTGCGCGAGTACGTTCGCAATCGCGTAGTCGTAGCCGATCGCCCGATACACAGCGCGGACCCTGCCGACCCCGATGCTCGAGAAGAAGTTGCGCAGGTCGACGCGTACAACAACGTCCGATCCGGTATGAGGATCGGCGAACGATGCTGCACTGCACTCTTTCTCGAATCCGTGGCACGCAGGGTGCGCAGGAACCGACGCGAGAACCTTCCGTGCGATGGTCCGCTGCATCTCGCGCAGCCTGGGCTTGGGTGCCTCGATCAGCCTGACCCCACTTGCCTTGGGACGCCGCAGGTACCGATAGTGCGTCAGTGGTTCGGTCGAGTTTCGTAGCCAACCGCCGCGGTCTGCGAACCAATCCAGTTCTGCAGGAGTCACATTCAACATGCTTGCGACAGACCGCAGGTCCGTGAGCTCCGGCACCCCGAACCGCAGTTCGTGCTGAGCAGGCTCGACAAGATTGACAACTCGTTGCAGGACAGGCAGTTCCGCAAGAATCGAACGCAGGCTGTTGCGGCGATCGACGGGTTCGGTCGGCACCAATGCGATCACCCGTTGGGCAAGTTCCTCCGCGCGGACAGCGTTCACGAAGGATCCGAATACCTCTGCCAGGTCCGATCTTTGCCAGGTTCGGTCGGCCGCGTCGAACTCGTCGGCAAGGAGGTCGGCCAGCTGTGGCGGAACTGCGCGGCGAGTCATGACATGTGAGGTGGAGTGGGGCGACCTGAATCCTTCGTCCTCGGCGCCGCGATGCGCGCGGAGCGCGCGGGCCGGCTTCGGACGCAGTGCCCAACTGATCTGTCATACCCAGGGGTTGCCCCTGAGACGGGTCCGATCGACCCACTCTCGCCCCACCTCCACCGCACAAACCCACCATGCCACAGGTCGCTGTAACGACCGCGACCTCCCGACGATCTAGGGGCGTCCGTCGCACACTTCGACAGAGGGATCCGTTGACCAATCCGCCGTTCTACACGCCGCCGAACTCGCCCGATCCGTGGGCACGTCCGGAACCACCGAAGAAGCGCAAGGTGTGGCCGTGGATCGCCGGAGGCGGTGTCGCGGTCGTGGGAGTGCTTGCAATCATCGGCAACTCGGTAGAGAGCGAGACCGAGAAGAATCCTGCGCCGTCTGTCGCGTCCGTTGCTGCCACAACGACCACGACCACGACCACTGCGAGAACGACATCTGCGACAGCGACGACCACCGTCACGACGGTTCCGCCCACGACAGTTCCGCCCACGACGACGTTCGAGCAGATTCCACTACCGGTGACGACCACCCGGATCACGACGACCATTGCGCCGCAGCCACTTCCGCCGCCGCCACCAATTCCGGAGATCGCAACAACCGTGCAGCCTGCCCCTGCGCCCTCCGTCGACCCCGAACCGCCCGCAGGTGTGTATTACAGGAATTGTGACGCGGTCCGCGCAGCCGGCGCGGCGCCACTGCATCGAGGTGAACCCGGTTATAGCTCGAAACTCGATCGCGACGGCGACGGGGAGGCTTGTGGCGGAGACTAATTGGCGCGTCAGGGAATATTGGGCGGCTTCGCCGCTCGTGAGTACTTCCGGAGGGCCCGACCGCCAAAAGGACTCAGTGATACTTGATGGGTCGTTGGTGCGGGGCCTGACCCTAAAGGACTCTGACATCCGTGGATTGTCTTGCTCGTGATGTGTCGACCTCGTATCGGCGACGACATCACACGCGACCGGTCGGACGGTAGTGACCTAATAGGAGCCTGACGCAACCAAGTCCCGTCACTGAGTTGTCCGTCCTTCCGGCCGGTGCGTGGCCCACCGATCGAAGGGTTGACCGATGACCAGCATGACCGAAATTCACGCCGATGTCAGCCTCGCACTGTTCCTCGGCGTCGACACCCACCTCGACACCCACCACGCCGCATTGATCGATTCGCACGGCCGCAAGGTAAGCGATCACGAGTTCGGTACCGACGCCGCCGGCTGCACCGAGTTGCTGGCCTGGGCCGCCCGCTACGGCGTCATCACCACAGCCGGTGTCGAAGGCACCGGCGGCTACGGCGCCGGCCTGACCCGGCACCTGCACCAGGCCGGGGTCACCGTTGTGGAGGTCGATCACCCCGACCGCCGGGCGCGTCGCCGCTACGGTAAATCCGACCCCCTCGATGCCTACGCCGCCGCCGCGGTGCAGTCGGGTCGGGCGACGACGATCCCGAAAGACCGTGACGGGGACGTCGAGTCAATTCGGTTGCTGCACAACGCCCGTGCCAGTGCAGTCAAGGCTCGTGCTGAGGCGATGACGCAGCTCAAATCCGTCATCGTCACCTGCCCGGACTCGTTGCGTACCCAGCTGCGCGCGCTGACCAAAGCGAAACTGATCCGCACCTGCGCCGCGTTGCGGCCCGACCCGATCACCACCGGCGGTGTCCTGGCCGCCAACAAGACCACGCTGCGTCGGACCGCGAAACGCATCCTCGATCTCAGCGCCGAGATCAAAGAGCATGACCGCGATCTGAGGATGCTGACTCGTCGTGCGGCGCCGGATCTGCTGGCGTTGGTCGGTGTCGGCTTCGAAACGGCGTCGCAGCTATTGGTCACTGTCGGTGAAAACCGCGACCGGATCCACGCCGAAACCAGCCTCGCGCGGTTGTGTGGTGTTGCCCCGTTGTCGGCATCCTCGGGCAAAACCAAACGGCATCGGCTCAACCGCGGCGGGGACCGGCAAGGCAACCGGGCGCTGCACACCATCGTGCTCTGCCGTCTCAAACACGACCCTCGCACCAAGGCTTATGTCGAACGCAGAGCCGCGGAAAACAAGTCGGACAAGGAGATCATGCGCTGCCTCAAACGCTACGTCGCCCGCGAAATCTACCGAGTCCTCAACCCCAAAAACGGGGTTGACGAATCATAGGAGCATCACAAGGTGCGTAGCGCCCTGTCGCGTGCGGATGCTGTGGCAGGCAGTAGTGGCAGTCGGACGAAGCTGCTCGGAATGATGCCCTGTGCCGCCAGAACCGACTTGATCACAACAGGATTCGGCTCGGCGAACAACGCTGAGGTCAGCGCGACTAGGCTGTGACCACGCTTCTGGGCCCGAGCCGTCTCGCCGGCATGCCAGGCGTCCACGAGGGCGGCAAAGGCGGCAGTAGCAACGTTGGCCGATGCGGTGATCGCTCCCGTCGCGCCGAGGGCCAGGAGCGGCGACGCATACAGATCGTCCCCGGCAAGGACGGCGAATCCATCAGGCACACAGGACATCATCGCCATCGTCGCATCGTCGATACCACCGACGGCATGCTTGAAACCGATGATGTTGGGAATGCGCGCAAGCTGAAACAAGGTGTCCGCGTCGAGGCCAACGCCCGTGCGATACGGAATGTTGTAGACGATCAGTGGCACCGGGCTGGTCCCCGCGAGTCGCGTGAAATGAGCGACGATCCCGGCTTGGGACGGTCGGGTGTAGTACGGGACGACCGACAGCGCGGCCGTCACTCGCAAACCGAGTTGTGCAACGGCAGCCACCGACTCTGCGGTCGAATTCGACCCCGCGCCCGCGATCAGCGGAACGTCACGCTCCTCGCAGACCCGAACGCACACGGCGAGTACCCGACTACGTTCGTCGGCGGTCAACGTCGAGGTCTCTGCGGTTGTGGCAAGTGCAACGAGGCCGGTTGCGCCGCCGTCGAGTACCGAATGGGCGAGTCGCTCCAGCGCGGTGAATGCGATGTCACCGTCGTCCTCGAACGGTGTCACCAGTGGGACGAACAGTCCTGAGAGAGTCATGTCATCCAGACTGAGCCGTTGCGAGCGTCACGTCCATTTCACGTTTGCACCGAGGAGCGTAAGATCAACTGATGCTGGATGTCCGGAAGCTACGCCTTTTGCGTGAACTTGCCCATCGTTCAACGATTGCGGCCGTGGCCGAAGCGCTGTCGTACACACCGTCCGCCGTCTCGCAGCAGTTGACGGCACTCGAACGCGAGACCGGCGTAGCACTCCTCGAAAGAACGGGTCGCCGCGTTGTTCTCACGCCTGCGGCACACGCATTGGTAGCGCACACCGAGACGATTCTCGCGGCACTCGAGCAGGCGTCCGCAGACCTTGCCGCCAGTCGAACCGTCCTCACCGGCGCACTGCGGATCGGCGCCTTCCCCACCGCGGTCCGAACGATTCTGCCGCCGGCGCTCGTCGACTTGAGTCGCAACCATCCCGATCTCGAACTGATGGTGACCGAGCTGGACCCGGCAACGGTCCCGGACGCGATCCGAACCGACGCCTTGGACATCGCGCTACTCCAGGAGTACGACTACGTACCCGCCGAGCCCGATCCGGCATTGGAGACCGAACACCTCCTCACCGAGACGATCTATCTTGCAGCGCTGGATGCGGAACCTCTGGCAGCGCGCCGAGACGATTCCTGGATCCTCGGCACGCCAGGAACGTTGTGTCACACGATGACCGTTCGTGCTTGTCAGGCAGCAGGTTTCACACCACGAGTGCGTCACCACGCCGACGATTTCAGCACGGTCCTCGCGCTGGTTTCAGCAGGGCAGGGCGTGGCACTGGTACCCGAACTCGGCGCAATGACCAGGCCGCCGAACGTTGTCCTCGGCGCGTTGGCTGCCAGACGGACGACCCATATGGCGTTCAGACGTGGCAGAGGATCCCATCCTGGCGTCGTTGCGGCGCGTAATGCACTGCGGGCGTCCGCATCCGCGATCGGAGACGGCTATTCGTAGAGCCTGGCGACAAACGCTCCGATGTTGGTCTGTACGCGCGCGGCCTTTTCCTCCGGCGTCAGATCTTCCTTGTACCGCGTGCCCATCGAAGGCTTCTTCTTGCCACGCGCGTAGAGCGGACATGCGAGATCGGTACACATATAGGTGCCGATCGAGTTGCCGCGACGGCCGGATTCGCCAGCCTTGTGAGCAGACAGGAGAGCAACTCCACCGCCGGAGTGGGTGGTCAGGCAGATCGAGCACATCTGCGTCTTGCCGGATCCACCGGTCTCGTAGCGCAGGAGGACTCCGACAGCTCCGTCGTCCTGAGGTACTACGAAATAGGCCCGCCCGGGCATCGACGGGTCGGTCCAGCCGAAGAAGTCGAGATCGTCCCACGGGCGCTCGTCGAGGTTGCGCGGCACCGGAAGTCGTTTGGCCGCACCTTTGGAGCAATTGACGAACGACGAGCGGATCTCGCGTTCGGTGAGCGGTTGCATTGTGTTGGTCCGTTCCGGGTCTTGGGTCGAGGCGGGACTCAGGTTACGGAGGGTCCAGGATCGGCGTCCACGCCTTTTCGGTCGTACGCAGTCATGTCAGGTCGACTGCGTCCCGGCAAAGCCTGCTTCGAGTCGACCTATTGCGATGTGGTCGCGCAGCAGTTCGAGAACTCGCGCGACAGCAAGATTCGAACGTAAAGTCGCCCTGGTACGCACCGCGATCCGACGTGTCGGTGTCGGGTCGACGAGCGGAACAGCGATGACGGTCGGAGGTAGCTGACCGCAGCCGAGAACCGGCACAACCGTGATGCCAACCCCTTCGGCCACAAATCTGATACCGGTCGCATAGTCGTGCGTTTCGATGTGGAACGTCGGCATGAAACCTGCTGCAGCGCAAGCACGTAGCGTCGCCTCGCGACACGGACCGCGCGCGACGTCGTTGTCGACCCAGCGCTCCGCTTCCAGCTCGGAAACCTTGATCTCTGCGCGATCGGCGAGTCGATGGTCTCGTGGAAGCACGACGACATACGGCTCTTCGAGAAGGGGATGTACGTCGTACTCGGTGCTGGTGGCGAGCGGACTGCCTTCGACGAAGATCTCGATGTCGGGATCGGGGGTTGCATCCACCACCAACTCGACCAGACGCAGATCTATGCGCAACCCGGGGAACTCGGTAGTGATCGTCGCGATGATCGGCGGGATCCACGCGGACCCGGCAGAGGCGAAATAGCAGACCGACAGTCGCCCGGTATGGCCGTCGCGCACATCGGCGACGAACGATTCGAACTCGGCCATGCTCTCCAGGACTCGTCCGGCCTCGTGCGCAATCGCGCGACCCACGGCGGTTGGCACAACGCCGCGGCCGTGTCGTTCGATGAGGCTGAGGCCCGTTTCGCGCTGCAGGACGGTGAGATGCTGGCTGACTGCAGACGGTGTGTACCCGAGCGTTGCGGCTGCCCCGTTGATGGAACCGTCGGCGACAACCGCCCTGAATACACGGAGACGGTGTAAATCGATCATCGCCTGAATGTACAGCAATACTGATGTGAAGTTAAGAAGAAATCATTTGTGCTTACGTGTCTGAGGGTCGAGAGTGGACGTATGACAACAACCGCGTCCGAGCCGACGACGACTGACGAACCCGTGCGTCGCGGCCGCTTGCTCGACCTGCCTGGTGTGCCCAGCCTGCCTGTGCTCGCGGTGGTCGTCACCGTCCTCCTGTGGGCGTCGTCGTTCGTCGTGATCCGATCCGCAGGCGAGCAGTTCTCACCAGGCCCGATGGCCCTGCTTCGGCTGACCGCGGGAACTGTTGTGCTGGTCGTGATCGCGTTGCGGTACCGGCGACCGATACCGCGCGGGCGCGCCCTCGGCTTGGTCGTCGGCTACGGACTGGCGTGGTTCGCCGGCTACACGGTCTTGCTGAACTGGGCCGAGCAGCATCTCGACGCAGGCACTGCCGCACTGCTCGTCAATTTCGCACCGATCCTCGTCGCCGTATTCGCAGGGCTGTTTATGTCGGAAGGCTTTCGTCGCCCACTGGTCGTCGGCATTGCGATCGCATTCGTCGGTGTGGTCACGATCGCAGTCGGCGGATCGGGTGGCGGAGCCAACGACTCGCTCGGCATCGTCCTCGGTCTGATCACTGCCGTCCTCTACGCGGCGGGAGTGCTGATGCAGAAGGTCGCCTTGCGGACCGTAGACGCTGTGACGGCGACCTGGGTCGGTTGCTTTGCGGGTTTCCTTGCACTGCTGCCATTTTCGGGAGCGGCGATCAGCGAGGTGTCGCAGGCGCCGGTCTCGTCGATCCTCGCTGTCGTCTACCTCGGCGTCGGTCCGACTGCCATCGCCTTCACAACCTGGGCGTATGCCCTCACGCGTTCTGATGCAGGCAAGATGGCCGCAACCACACTAGTTGTCCCGGCCATCGCGATCCTGATGTCCTGGGTCTTCCTCGGTGAGGTTCCGACCATCTTCGGCTTCGTCGGTGGTGCGCTGTGCCTCGGCGGCGTGTGGCGGCTACGCCGCTCGTGAGTCCTTTCGGAGGTCAGGCCCTCCGAAAAGACTCACGAGGCGCGGAGCGCCCTAGGCGAAAATTGCGAACAATATTGCCGCGACGGTGAAGCTGACAACCGACAGGATCGTCTCCAGGACGGTCCAGGTCTGCAGCGTCTGCTTGACGGTCAGGTTGAAGAACTTCGAGATGATCCAGAAGCCGCCGTCGTTGACGTGACTCAAAACGATCGAACCCGCGGCGATCGCCATGGCAATGAGGGCGACAGCCATCTGGGAGTAGTTCTGTTCCGCCACGAGCGGGGCGACGATACCGCCGGTGGTGACGATGGCCACCGTCGCCGACCCCTGTGCGATGCGGAGGCCGCAACTGATGATGTAGGCGAGGACGATGATCGGGAGCCCTGCAGCAGACATCGTTTCAGCGAGCGCTGACCCGATCCCTGTGGCGGAGATGACCTTTCCGAAGAAGGCACCCGCACCGACCACGAGCAGCAACATGCCGACCGGACGCAGCGACTCTCCGGTGAGGGTGCTGAGGTCCTGCACACTCGAGCCTCGCCGAACGCCGAGCACGTAGAAGGCAACCAGGACAGCAATGAGCAGAGCAACCGCGGGCGTACCGAAGAACGTGAGCACCTGCAACAAGCTCGAACCCTCTTCGAGCAGTTGTGTTCCGAAGGTAGCGCCGAGGATCAGGACCAAGGGGATCGCGATGATGGCGCCGATCAGACCGACCGACGGTGGTGCGGTAACCGTCTTCGTCGGGTGCGGCTTCACGATCGTTGCGCCACCCGCGCCGCCGCTGTCGTCGCCAGATTCACGGTCGGGTGTGACGAGGAACTCGGGCGGTACCTCGACGTGCATCCGCTTGCCGATGTAGCTACCCCACACGATGCCCGCGGCGATGAATCCTGGTATACCGCAAACGAATCCCATGAAGATCAGCCAGCCGAGGCTCACTTCGAGCAAGCCGCCGAGTGCGACCGGACCCGGGTGCGGCGGCAGGAACGCGTGCGTCATCGACAGACCGGCGAGCATGGGCATTGCGTACAGCACCAGCGATTTGCCGCCACGCTTCGCCGCGACGTAGACGAGGGGCGCGAGCACGAAGATGCCGATATCGAAGAACACCGGGATGCCGAAGATCAGGCCGAGCAACCCCATTGCGACAGGTGCTCCGCGTTCACCGAACACGCCGAGCAGCTTCGTGGTCAATACGTCTGCACCGCCGGACTTTTCGAGGATTGCGCCGAGCACTGTACCCAGACCGATGATGACCGCGATGTGCCCGAGAATGCTGCCGAACCCCACCTCCAGCAGCGATTCGTTGCTCTTGATCGCGGTACCGACGATCTGCGAAACCGGCAGTCCCGCAGCAAGAGCCAGCGCGAGACCGGTGATGAGCAGCGCGATGAACGGCTCGAGTTTGATCTTGATGATCGTGAACAACAACACGGCGATTGCAAGGCCACAGAGCACCAGTAGACCCGGCGTGGACGTGCGTAGCCAATCGATGATGGAACTCATGGGTGGACCTTTCAGTGCATGCTTCTAGGAGATGGATGTGACGAACGAGGCTGCGCGAGCCGCGATGTCGGACCACAGACCGTCGGCGACGGCGGCGGGAGAGACGACATCGGTTCCTGCGGTGACGGCGACGGCACCATTGGCGAGGAAATCGGCCGCATTGCCTGCGTTGACTCCTCCGGAAGGGATCAGTGCCACATCGGGAAAGGGCCCGAGCAGGTCTTTGAAGTAGCCGGGTCCGAGTGACCTGGCCGGAAAGATCTTGACTGCGGCAGCACCGAGATCCAGTGCAGTGAGAACCTCGGACGGAGTGAATGCCCCCATGACCACCGGAATGCCACGCTCGGCTGCGACCTCGGCGACAGCTGGACGAACGCCCGGTGTCACCAGAAACTGTGCGCCACAGTCGATGGCGGCGCGAGCCTGCTCGCCGGTGAGGACTGTGCCGAGGCCGAGGACCGCACGCGACGAGTTGGCCGCAATGCGCAGGTATTCGAGCACTCCGGGCGTGGTCAAGGTGAGTTCGAGTGCACGAATTCCAGAGTCGGCCAGCGCATCTGCAAGTGCGACGGGGTCGGGAATGGTGGGTGCGCGAACGACAGCGAGCACTCGATCCTCGAGTATCACGTCCATGGCTGTCAGGCGTGCGGTTGTCATCGGGTCTCCTTGGTGGACGGGTTCATGCGAAGAGCACGGCCCGCGAGATTGCCTGTCGGCGTAGCATTTTCGATTGCACACACACCGTTGACCAGGACATGGCTGATCCCGCGGGCCTGCTGCTTGGGGTTGTCGAACGTCGCGGTGTCGGTGACCGTCTCGGGATCGAAAGCGACGAGGTCGGCCGCGTAACCGGGTCGAATCAGTCCGCGATCACGCAACCGGAGGCGTTCGGCGGGGCGTCCGGTCAGGTGATTGATGCAGTCCTCCAGACCCAACAACCCGACGTCGCGGACGTAGTGGCCGAGGTAGCGGGGGAACGTTCCCCACGCACGCGGGTGTGGGCGTTCACCGACGAGGATCGCGTCGCTGCCGCCCATGTGCTTGGGGTGCAGCATGATTGCGCGGACGTTCTCTTCGTGCCCGACGTGCTGCAGGATCGTCGTCGCTAGTTTGTCGCGACGAAGCAGGTCGAAGAACACGTCGACCGGTGACAGGTCCCGCTCTGCTGCGATTTCGACGACCGTCTTGCCGACGTAGCTGTCGAGTTCAGGATTCGCGACCCCACTGAGCTGGATCGTCTCCCATTCGACGGTGACGCCATGGCAGCCGTCCGAGCCGTGCACGTTCACATCTTTCGCGATGCGCTCCCGCAGCGCCGGGTTTTCGAAGCGCTCCAATGCGGCGTCCGGCCCACCCGACATCGCCCAACTGGGTAGCAGCGCAGACAACGTCGTCGCCCCGGGCAGGTAGGGGTAGGTGTCGAGGGTGATATCGCACCCCGACTCGATTGCCTCGTCGACGATGGCGAGGAATTCCGGTGCGCGACCTCGGTTTACGCCGAAGTTCATGGTCGCGTGGGTGAGGTGTAATGCGCAGCCGGTCGTGCGTGCCAACTCGATCATTTCGGCGTACGCCTCGAGCGCCCCGGCACCGTAGGAGCGAGTGTGGGGCGCATAGAAGCCACCGAAGTCGGCAACAACTTCGCACAGCGCGGCGAGTTCGCCTGTGTCCGCGTACATTCCAGGGGTATAGGTGAGCCCGCTCGACATTCCGACGGCACCCTCGGTGAGGCCCTGGGCGAGCAACTCCTGCATATGCGCGATCTCGCGTGGTGTCGCCGGTCGCTTGTCTGCGCCGACTGCGAGAAGGCGCAGCGTGCCCTGCGGCACAAGATAGGCCGCGTTCGGCGTGATGCCTTGGTCGAGTCTGTCGAGATAGCCGGCGACGGTTCGCCAGGAGAAGTCGAGATCGGTGGGATTGCCGTTCCAGCCGGCTATTTGGCGACGGATGACGTCGAGAGCTCGGTCGTCGATCGGAGCGTAGGCGATGCCGTCCTGTCCGAGGACCTCTGTCGTGACGCCCTGGCTGATTTTCGCGAAGTGGGCGGGATCGGTCAGTAGCCGCAGATCGGAGTGTGCGTGCATGTCAATGAAGCCGGGGGCAAGGATGGTGCCTGGTCCGGGTTCGATGGTCTTCGTGGCTGTGACGCCTGACCGTGGAGCGACGATCTCGGCGATGCGTCCCGCATCGACAAGCACATCGGCGCGGTATCGCGGGGAACCGGTCCCGTCGACGACGTCGACGTCTCTGATCACTAAGTCGGTCATGGTGTTTCGCTCTGTCTAGAAGAAGGTGTGGATGAAGTCGACGATGCGGGGGTGTTCGGCGTCGGCGTCGTCGAGCACGGGGATCAGTCGCCACTTGTCGAAAGCTGTGCACGGGTGGGAAAGTCCGAGTCGGACGACGTCCCCGATTGCAACGGCATCGGCTCGAACACCGGGCAGCCGGAGAAACGCATGCTGATCGTTGAGTGCGGAGATGGTTGCTCCCGAATCGAGCACTCGAGCATCCGGTCCAGCGAAGCGTTGCGGCACCGGCAAACCCTCGTCGTAGGGAAGGTCGCGCTTGCCCGCATCGAGCAGCGCGAGTTCGGGTTCCGGGTGGGAGACAACTCTCGCCCAGCCGTGCATCGCCGATCGCAAGGCATGTTGGGATGGTGATTCCGCGCGGCCCTCGATCATCGGCGAGATGCCTGCATAGAAACCGTCGTCGTGAATTATGTAGGCGCCGGAACGAAGGACGACCGATGTGGCGATGCCGCCGTCCCTCTCGCCCGCTAGTTTTGCGAGACGATCCACAACGAGGTCTTGGTAGGCGCTACCGCCGGCGGTGATGATCGCCCGCTCGGAATATGTTCCTGCAGATTGTAGTTCGACATGAAGGCGGGCGAGCTCGTCGAGATAGTTGCGGACATTGGTGAGTCCGGCAGGAGTGCGGTCGTGACTCAGCGCCCCCTCGTAGCCGCCGACGCCTGCGAGCGACAGGCGAGACGACTTCGCCACCGCGTGCGCGACATCGAGGGCCGCCTCGACCGATCGCGCGCCGGTACGTCCGTGCGGACCGCCGAGTTCGACGATCACGTTGACGTGGGCCTCGCCGGCGGCCGATCGTAGGGTGTCCTCCATCAGCGCGACGGTGTCGACGCTGTCGGCCCAGCAGTAGAAGTCGAAGGATGGGTCGCGGTCCAGTTCCTGCGCGATCCAGCGCAGCCCGGTGGGATCGACCAATGCGTTTGCGAGCATGATGCGCTCGACGCCGTAGGACCGCGCGAACTGCACTTGCCAGATGGTGGCGAGCGTTATCGCCCACGCGCCGGCGTCCAGCTGCCTCGACCACAGTTGCGGCGCCATCGTCGTCTTGCCGTGCGGTGCGAGCAAGACACCCTCCTGCTCGGCCCACTCGGCCATCGCGGCGACGTTCGAATCGATGGCAGCGTTGTCCAGCGTCAAGGCTGGGGTGATCAACTGCTCGAAAGTAGGTGCGGTGCTGAGGAATTCGTAGACGGTCGAGCCCCAGGCGGCGGGTGGCAGGCCCTTGTGCTCCGGTCCGAGGGTGCGGTTGCGGAGTGCTGCTACTGCCTGAGCGTCGATCACAGTCTGGGTCCTTCCGGCTGTCGTTCTTGCGTTGCGTATTGTGCAACGCGTATTGCGTATTTTGTTCGACCTGGCTATTCTGCAATGAACAGCTCGTGAAGCGCAAGGGTTCGGAGGAGATTGATGTGACGTCGCCAACATCGGTTCGGCCACGGGTGGTCACCGTCGGAGAGGGTCTGGCAGTGCTGGTCGCGCAGCCAGGACCGCTCGAGGACTCGGCTACCTTCGAAAGAACCGCAGGTGGGGCCGAGGCGAATGTTGCAACCGTTCTCGCGCAACTCGGCGTCGATGCTTCCTGGGTGTCGCGTGTCGGCGACGACGGTTTCGGTCGCTACCTTGTTGAGCAACTGGCGCGGCGCGGCATCGATATCTCTGCCGTGGTGACCGATCCCGCTCGTCCGACGGCGGTCTATGTCAAGGAGCGGGGTATCGGCGACGGCCCACTCGGCGCTGGGCAGAGTCGGATGCTGTACTACCGCAATGGATCTGCTGCGAGTGCGTTCAGTCCCGTCGACCTCACCGCGTCCCCGGCCGCCGGGTTGTTGAATCGCGCGAATGTCGTCCACTTCACGGGGGTAACCACGGCGCTGTCGGACTCCGCTACGCAGCTGACCGAGGTGCTGGTCGCCCTGCCTCGTGGGGCCCGCCAGGTGAGTTTCGACCTCAACTACCGACCCGCACTATGGGCGGCGCGAGGCCTCGCGGGGACCGAGGTCGCCGAGATCCTCGCCCGACACGTCCGTGGGTCCGATGTCGTCCTGATGGGTGCGGACGAGGCTGGCGCTGTGTTCGGCACGGAAGACCCCGCCGAACTACGACGACTTTTTCCGGAGCCGACGCACCTGGTCGTCAAGAACGACGCACATACGGTCACCGGGTTCTGGCGGGACGAGCGAGTCGATGTGCCCGCATTGCGTCTGGACGTTGTGGAACGGATCGGTGCCGGGGACGCGTTCGCCGGCGGTTTCCTTGCCGGGTTGCTGCAGGGTCGGGACCATCAGGAGCGCCTGCGATTCGGGCACCTTTGCGCCGCAGCGGCTTTGACGGGACACGGCGATGTCGCGGAACTGCCGCAGGTCGCCGAACTGCACGCACTGGCGACGGTGCCGGCGCAGGAGTGGGCTCGAATGGACTACCGACCCGGCCTGCGTGTGCCAGAGAATGTGGCGTTATGAGCCAAAGCCTCCTGCGTGCCCTGACGATTCTCACCGCTCTCGGCGAGGATTCGAAGTCGCTCGAGCAACTCGCGACCCAGCTCGACGTCCACAAATCGACGGTGTTGCGTCTGCTGCGGACGATGGAGTCCGAGCGCTTCGTTTTTCATGACGACGAGCATCGATATCTGCTGGGCTCCCGATTCTTCGAACTGTCGAATCGTGCACTCGAACAACGCGACATCCGAACGCTTGCCAGACCGCATCTGAGTGCGCTCAATTCGAGCACCGGACAAACGATTCACCTCGCCACCTACGAATCCGGCGAAGCCGTGTACATCGACAAGTTCGACGCGATACAGAGCGTTCGGATGTATTCACGAGTAGGTCGTCCTGCCCCGTTGCATTGCACTGCGGTCGGCAAGGTGTTGGTCTCGGCGCGGCCTCGTTCCGAATGGCGCGCGATCGCCGAGAGCATCGAATATCCGAAGTTCACGGAGCGGACCATTCTGTCGCCCGATGCGTACCTCGACGAGCTCGAACATGTTGTTGCACAGGGGTATGCGGAGGATCACGAAGAGCACGAGAGCTTCGTCAACTGTATCGGCGTTCCGATCCGCGACGGAACCGGCGCAGTGGTCGCAGCCGTCAGCATGTCTGTTCCCGACATGTTGCTCGACCACGATCAAGTGTTGGCCACACTGCCGCAGGTGCGTGCCGCCGCGGCAGCGGTATCAGCCGAACTCGGCTGGAGTCCGGACATTCAACCAGCTACCAAGAAAGGCTTTCGATGACCGGCAAGATTGCAGTAAGCACCACCGACGCACCCGCACCAGCGCACACCTTTTCCCAGGGTGTTCGCAAGGGTCCGTTCGTGCAGGTCTCCGGGCAGGGTCCGGTCGACCCTGCAACGAACGAATATCTATACCCAGGAGATGTTGGCGCCCAGACGATTCGCACGCTGCAGAACGTCAAGGCGATCGTCAACGCGAGCGGCGCAACCTTCGACGATGTTGTGATGCTTCGCGTCTACCTCACCACACGCGATGATTTCGCCGCGATGAACGACGCCTACGGCGAATTCGTCGTTGCAAACACTGTCGGCGACGTGCTCCCGAGCCGAACGACAGTGTTCACCGGTCTCCCCCGTGAGCAGATGCTCGTCGAAATCGACGCAATCGCGGTCATCAGCGACTGATTGCTGTTTGCTCGTCGTTAATGTTGCGGTCAGGGCTTGTATTTGTAAGCCAACCAAAGCACCTTGTAGGTATGGCGACCCACGACGATCCGGCGCTGCTCGACTCAACTACCGGTGACGGACCCGGTCCGAAGCACCATGGCCCTGTGCCCGTCGACCGCATTGTCTTCGCGGTGACTGCCGCGATCGCTGCGGCGATTCTGGTGTGGGGCCTGGTGTGGCCCGACAACCTGAAGAGTATTTCCGATTCGATTCTCACCTGGCTCGTCGTGAACCTCGGCTGGCTCTTCGTCGTCGCTGCGTCCGGTTTCGTGTTGTTCGCAATATGGTTGGCGGTCAGCAGATTCGGGAAGATCCCGCTCGGTAAGGACGGCGAGAAGCCCGAGTTCAACACGGTCAGCTGGATCGCGATGATGTTCAGCGCCGGAATGGGCATCGGCCTGATGTTCTACGGCGTCAGTGAGCCTCTCACCCACTTCGTCACGCCGCCGCCTGGTACCGAGCCCGGTATCGGAACGGCCATGGCAACGACGATGTTTCACTGGAGTCTGCATCCCTGGTCGATCTATGCGGTCGTGGGTCTGTCGATCGCGTACGGCACCTATCGCATGGACCGCAAGCAACTGATCAGCTCGGCGTTCATCCCGTTGCTCGGCAGGAAGCGTGCCGAAGGCCCGATCGGCAAGGTCATCGACATCCTCGCGATCTTCGCGACGATGTTCGGGACGGCGGCGTCCCTTGGTCTCGGCGCGCTCCAGATCGGATCCGGCGTAGAGGTGCTCGGCTGGATGGATACGGCAGGGACGTTGCTCTTGGTCGCTGTCGTCGCTGTTCTCACGCTCGCGTTCGTTGCGTCCGCGGTGTCGGGCGTTGCCAAGGGTATTCAGTGGCTGTCGAACACGAACATGGTGTTGGCGCTGATCCTCGCGATCTTCGTCTTCGTCTGCGGACCAACGGTTTTGATCCTCAACCTGATACCTACAGCTCTGGGTGACTACGCCTCGCAGATCACCGGGATGTCTGCTCGCACCGCTGCCGCCGGCGATGCCGAGACGGCGAAGTGGCTGTCGTCGTGGACGATCTTCTACTGGGCGTGGTGGATCTCGTGGACCCCGTTCGTCGGCATGTTCCTTGCTCGCATCAGCCGCGGCCGCACGATCCGTCAGTTCGTCATCGGCGTCATCTTGGTTCCGAGCGTCGTCAGCCTGCTCTGGTTCTCGATCTTTGGTGGTTCGGCTATCGGGCAACAGCGTGACGGTGCCGATCTGGCGGGCAAGGGCAGTCCCGAGTCGCAGTTGTTCGGAATGCTGTCCGAGCTGCCGATCGCAGGCATTTCGTCGTTCCTGGTCATGGTGCTCGTGGCGATCTTCTTCGTCTCCGGTGCAGACGCTGCATCGATGGTGATGGGCACACTGTCCCAGCGGGGAACGCTCCATCCGTCACGGTGGACCGTCGTCTTCTGGGGTGTCCTCACCGGAGGTATTGCGGCACTGCTGTTGTGGAGCGGTGGTTCGGATGCACTCAGCGGATTGCAGACGATGACGATCATCGCTGCAGCGCCGTTTGCAATAGTCATGATCGGATTGTGTGTATCCCTCTACCGCGATCTGAGTAGCGATCCTCTGATCATCGAAGGTTTGCGACGTCGACGCGAGATCGAGGAGGCCGACGTCGGCGCTACCCGAAAATAGTGTGGGAGGCCGACAAGGATGCAAAGGGTTGCCTCCGGCAGGAGGAGTTGACGTAGGGACGATCCGGCAATCGAGCTTTCGGTCGAACCAATAACAGGTCTTATCGATCAACCGCCGTCGTTTCGGGTCGAAGGTGTGTTGCCCCTGGTAGGGCCGTGACGTTGGAGATCTCGACAACCGATGCGGCCGGACATCGCCCACCACTGGAGTTCATGTCATCGGCCTCGACCTATCCGCTCAAATTGACAACTGTGGTTGTGCACCTAGGTTGTACAACTGGAGTGTTGCAATGTTTCATGTGAAACCGAGCGTTTTCGAGGTGTGCCGTGAGCAATTCGTGCGTCGTATTCGCGCAGGCAAGAGCAATCGTCGAGGAGATTGTGTACAGCATCGCCACCACGGTTGGGCCGGACGGCCGTCCGCGATCACGGGTCGTCCATCCCGTCTGGCTCTGGAACAACACGGAGACAACAGGTTTGGTGACAGCGAGACCCACGCCACTGAAGCGCAGGCACCTCGGGTCCCATCCCGTGATGACGTGTGGGTACTGGAGTCCACAGCATCACACAGCCTTCTTCGACTGCGATTGTCGCTGGCTCGGCGCTGACGAACTCGAAGTTGCGTGGCACACAATTGCGGCCACGCCACCGCCCCTCGGCTTCGACCCTGGGACGATCTGGCCGGACGGATGGCGCAGCGCTGAATTCGCGGTGCTCGAGTTACGCCCCTACCGAGTCCAGGCCACGCGTGCCGAGGACTTCGCCGCGGGTCGCAGCGCCTCCCGGTGGTCGCGCGTCGCGGAGGCTGTGTGAACTCGGCCCGCGAGCCGATCCCGGCAGCCGAGGATGTCTCGCTGCTGTGCACGGCAATTTCCGCTGCCATGAACCGGTCGATCCGGGAAACTCTCACTCGCGCGGGGTTCGACGATGCTCGTGACAGTCACGGCTACGTCTTCCAGCATCTTCTCGACGGCCCGGTGACGATCGGCGAACTGGCCGCGCGACTCGGTCTGACGCAACAGGCGATCTCCAAGTCGACCATCGAACTCGAACGCCTCGGCTACGTGCGCCGAGTTGCCGATCCCGATGATCAGCGTGTACGCAATGTCGAACTCGCAGAACGAGGTTGGGCCGTCATCGACGCGGGCTGCGCAGCCCGTGCAGCACTGAACGACCAACTCCGTCGTCGGCTCGGGGACAGTGAACTCGCGAAACTGATCAACGGTTTGCAGTTTCTCGCTGCTGAAGTCGGTGCGCTCGACGACCTCGAAAGCCGCAACCTCGTGCCGCCGAGTTGACCTACTTCAGTAGCTCACGCTTTAGTACCTTGCCCGCAGGATTTCGCGGTATCTCGGAGACGATGTGTATGTCCCGCGGTTGTTCGAATCGAGAAGCGTTGGTCTTCAAGTACTCCCGAAGAATCTGCGCATCGAGAGTAGACCCAGGACGACGTACGACGTAGGCGGCAAGACGATGACCGAAGGCGTCGTCGGGCACGCCGGTGACGGCGTTGTCCGCGACGTCAGGATGACGATCCAATGCATTGCTGACTGCACGCGGATAGACGTTTTCGCCGCCGGAGACGATCATGTCGTCGTCCCGGCCTTCGATGAACAGCCGGCCATATTCGTCGACGTACCCCATGTCGCCGGTGCTTGTCAGCCTGTCGACGACCGCCTTGGTCGCACCGTCGGTGTAACCGTCGAATGCCAGGTCCCCGCCGACGAAGATTCTGCCGACAACTCCTGGTGTCACAGGCGATCCCGCGTCGTCGAGTATCCGAATTGGTGATCCGACGACGGGACGGCCAACCGTGCCCGGTGCCTGTCGCAAGTCGTCCGGCGTAGCGAAAGTGCCGATGCCCACCTCCGACGATCCGTAGCCGTTGTAGAGGATGTCGCCGAATGTTTCCATAAATCTCTCGGCCAGCGCCGGACTCAGCGGAGCCCCACCCGAGATCGCAACGCGTAAACGTCGCAGGGGGTTTCGGGCGATGACCGCATCCGGCAGATCCACAATGCGTGCGAACATGATCGGCACTCCGGCGATGGCATCCGCCCGGTGCAGCGAAGCCTGTGCCAACGCCGCTTCTGCATCGAAACGACGTCGTGTGATCATCGTGCCGCCGAGCGCGGTTGCAAGGGTGAGGATCCCAAATCCGAACGCGTGAAACATCGGTACTGCGAGCAGTATCCGAGTGCCGACGCGTAGACCGGTCCGGTCGAGGATTGTCGCTCCAACACCGAGTACGGGCCCGATAGCAGGTGTCCTCGGCACGCCCTTCGGGACACCGGTCGTACCGGACGTCAGCAGGACGATTCGTCCGGCGGCCGCAGGGGTCACGCGGATACGACTGTCGACCGTCGACTGCACGGCGGGATCCAGTGCGACAACACTGGTGTCTGCCGAGGTGACGAGCTCCATAAACTCGCTGTCGCACAAAACAACTCGGATCTTGTGTGCAGCGATCGCGCCAGCAAGGGCACGTGAGTCGAAGTCGGTGTTCAGAAGCACAACGTCGGCTCCGGTCGCTGCCGCCGCGAAAGTTGCTCCGACAAAGCCGCGACCGTTGCGGCAGAGGATTCCAACCGCAGCGCCGGTGCCGATGTTGTTTCGCGTCGACAGCGCCGCTGCGAGTTCGGCTGTTCGGATACTCAACTCGCGGTAGGTGATTGCTCCGTCGTCGTCGATGACGGCCGCGCGGTTGGGCCAGCGGGCAGCGGCTACGGAAAGTAGAGTCGCAGGGTTGGCGCCGCCACGGTGAACCGCCCTTGCCATGCCGTAGATACGTTGCGGCGCAATGGGTGCAACGAGACGCGAGCGTGTCAGTGCACCAATTCCGGTCCGGGCGGTATCGACGAGTGTCATCGTGTGCCGCCGAGTGCGCTGGCGGTGTCGGTCGAGAACCGGTGCATGATTCGCATTGCACGGTCGACCGGCCCCGGTGCAATCGCGGACCCGAGCTCTGCAGGCCACGTCCACCACGGTTCGAGAGTTCGCGGACGCTCGATGATGGCCTTCGACACGATGTCTGCCGCTTCGTCAGGATGCAGGCCAGGCAGTTTGCGCATGATCGGTGTCGGAGCACTCATCCGTGTGTGGATGAGCGCCATGTACAACGAGCTGACGTGGACGCCATCGGCGTTTAGTTCGGGACTGACGCTGCGCAGCCACGTATCGAAGGCACCTTTCGATGCCTGGTACGCACCCCATCGAGGTCCCGGCGCGATCCGAACGCCGATCGTCGACACGTTGACCACATGTCCGGTTCGAGCCTCACGCATGGAAGGCAGAAGGCCAAGGAGGAGGCGGACCGGACCCAGGTAGTTGATGTCGATCGTCCGCTGGAAGTCCTGCGGGCGGTCGTATTGCAGATCGAGGGAACGCCGAATCGACTTCCCGGCGTTGTTGACGACGATATCCGTGGCGCCATGTTCCTCGGTGATTCGTTTCGCCAACTCGGCCGTCGATGCTTCGTCGGTGAGATCGATTGGATAGGCGACGGCTGATCCCCCGCCGGCGTTGATGGATGCGGCGACGTCATCGAGCTTCTCGGCGGTCCGCGCGACCATCAACACTGTGGCTCCTGCCGCGCCGAGCTTGCGCGCGGTCGCTTCGCCGAGGCCGTAGGACGCGCCTGTCACGAGAACGACTTTTCCGGATACGGCTGCGCGTAGGCGATCGGGATCGGCGGATCGTGGTGGATTGACCAGACGGTCGAGCATGGTGTCGACGACGTTCATTGTGTCTGCCTTTCGGTGATGAAACCACGGACGAGACCGCGGGCGGCGAATCGGACGGTTTCGTCCCAGGTGTAGGTGTGCAGCTCGTGCCGGATGCTGGTGAAGTGGTTCGCGAGGCCAGTGATCGTCGACCACAAGACGGTCATTGCAAGATCGGGCTGACCCACGGCGACACCGTCGATGACTTTTCGAAGACCCGCGAAGACCTGGATCGTCGAAGCTGCGAGTTGCGCACGGACAGCAGGATCGAGCTCGGGACGACCCTCGAGGACGGAGAGGATGTCCAGGTCTTTGCCATATTCGGCGTAGACGTCGCGATAGCTCGTCGCAACTATGACGAAAAGCTCCTCGGGGTCGGTCTGCGTCTCGAGCGCGGGCTCGAGTTCGGTGAGCATCCGGTCGAGTCGCTCGGCATACATGGCCGCATACAGGGACTCTTTGGTAGGGAAGTAGGTATAAACCGTGCCAAGCGCGATCCCTGCGCTGCGGGCAACCTCCCGCATTTGCAAGGCGGCTAAACCGTTCTCGCGCAACAGTTCTCGACTCACGCGAAGTATGTCCGATCGCCGTGCCTCGCGGTCGCCCCACTTGGTTGCCATGCCGTCCAATCTTGGTTTCAGCAATTATGAACAGTGTTCATAATGCTCCCCGGCATCGTCGATGGCAAGCCCGGTTGCAATCGGGCGCCGACTGTTGACAGCTGTCGGCAAGTGCTGGCACGCTCGGGCGCAACTCATTATGAACAAAGTTCAGAATGGCGGGAAGTCAACGATGACAGACGGACGAGTTCGATGATCGGGCAGGCAGTACGCATCGACGGTGAGTTTCGCCCTGGCGATCTGCTCGACGCAGAGCGGATGAAGGCCTACATCGTTCCCGGTGTGCCTATGCCCGCTCGCGCATGGCGCATCAGGTATCGATCCACCTCGGCAACCGGCCATCCGACTATGGTGTCGGGCGTCGTTCTGGTCCCGACGACTCGGTACCGCGGCAAGGGGGCGCGACCGCTGATCGGGTACGCAATCGGAACTCAAGGTCTGTCGAACGCCTCGGCGCCCTCGCGCCAGCTGGCGGCCGGTACGGAGTACGAGGCCGTCCTCATCGCAGGTGCGCTACGGCGTGGGTGGGCGATTACGCTGACCGACTATCCGGGATTGGCAACGCCAGGTGATCACCCCTATGTCATGGGCCGCGCATTGGGTCCTGCGGTCCTCGACTGCGTGCGGGCTGCCCGCCAACTCGGTGCCGCAGGGCTCGATCCAGAAGGCCCCCTTGCCATTTACGGCTATTCCGAAGGAGGGCACGCAGCAGGGTGGGCATTGGAACTGCAGCCGACGTACGCGCCCGACCTGCCGCTCGTCGGTGGCGTCGTCGGTGCTGCGCCCGCCGACCTCGAGCAGATGATCCCGACGCACGACGGTGGAACCTTCGCGTTTCTGTTGATCTACGGGCTGATAGGCCTCAACGCCGCCTACCCCGAACTCGACGTGTACAGCCACCTCACACCGAAGGGGCATCGCGCTGTCGAGAGGTTCGGCAATACGAATATCTTCTCAGCAATTGCTTTGGGGGCGAGCATGTTTCCGAAGAAGGTATCCGCATACGTGCAGCAATCACCCTACGAATTGCCCGAGGTTATCGCCCGACTCCGCGAGAACGCCCTCGGTTCAGTAGCGCCTGCAGCGCCGGTACTCATCGGTGCCAGCACGCACGATCAGATCATCCCGCACGCTCAAGCGCGAAAATTGGAACGGGACTGGCGAGCCGCCGGCGCGGACGTCCGACGCTACGACATGCGCGCTCGTGAACATGTGACCGGTGGAATATTTCTGGCACCCAAAGGATTCGGATTTCTGGCCGAGCGTTTCGCCGCACACGATCAGCGGTGATTCGCGCGGATCGGATCCGATCGCGATCGCGGAACGTTTGTGTGGACGAGCTGCGGGTACTCGCGCAGTATGGGAATCACAGTTGCAGTGACCGGTCCGACAGGCGAGATCGGAATTTCAGCTGTGACAGCGTTGGAGAACGATCCCGCGGTGGAGCAGATCTGGGGAATGGCAAGGCGCCCATTCGATCCCGCCGATCACGGGTGGAAGAAGGCGACCTATATCGAGGGTGACATTCTCGACCGAGAAGCGGTTGAAAAACTGGTCGAGAAGGCCGATGTCGTTGTCCACCTTGCGTTCATCGTGATGGGGTCACGGGCCGAAAGCGAGCGGATCAATCTGGCCGGTACCCGCAATGTCTTCGAAGCGACGGTCGCGGCCGAACGTCCGTCGCGACTCGTCTACACGTCGTCGGTAGCGGCGTACGGATATCACTCGGACAACCCGGTGCCGCTCACCGAAGATGTGCCGACGCGCGGTTCGAAGGAGCACTACTACTCGGCGCAGAAGGCCGCGTGCGAGGCGGCGCTCGTCGAAGCTACCGAGGGGTCGGACTTGGAGGTCTACGTCCTCCGGCCGTGCATTGTTGCGGGTCCGAAGGCACCCGCGCTCGCGGATGCGATGCCGTGGGCTCAGCTCCCGGGACCTGTCCGTGAAGCAACGAAACTCGTTCCCGCACTCAAGCCGTTGATTCCCGACCCAGGCATACCGCTGCAGCTCGTCCACCACGACGACGTCGCTTTGGCGATCGCCATGTGCGCGACAACGACCGCTCCGGCAGGCGCCTACAACATTGCGGGCACAGGAGAGATCTCGCTGTCGGACGTCGTCACGGCGTTTGGTGCGCGGCCGGTTCGAGTTCCTGCGGTTACGGCGAAGATCGCGTCCGCCGTGCTCGCGTATGCGCCGTTCGTTCCGTCTGCACTCGAATGGCTACACGTCGGGCGGACATCCGTAGTGATGGATACAACGAGAGCCGAGACCGTCCTCGGCTGGCATCCAGCTCATACAGCCGCTGAAACCCTTGCGGAGCTTGCGGATTCGCGGTATTCGACCGCGGTCACTCGCCTCTGACGCGGTCGAGCAGCGCTGCGACGTCCACTTCGGTCGGTGGTTCCATCGATCGATCCGAGATGCGACGAAGACCGTCGGCGACAACCCAGACCGTGCCGTCCGGATCGATGGTGACGCTGGGATCCGGCCTGAAAATGGGTGCGCTGACTATCGGTTCGAAGTTCGCGTCCAGGAGAGTGAACAACCACGCCTGCCGTGTGGCGTCGTTGGGAACGGGGCCGTCCACTGGCCACCAGCCGGAGCGACCTGAGCCGTCCGGTGGGTGGTCGACGATCCAAAAGTACGGACCTACTTGGCCGCCGTAGATAGGCGACCTGGGAAGGGTGCCGACGGCGCGAAGAGTCAGATCGTCGGCCGCAATGAACAGTTCCGCGTCCTGGCACACACGCAGCGGTTCCCCCGCAAGTAGGGCGCGATAGCGGGATCCGAATGTCGTTGCGGGTCCTAGTTTTACATCGCCACCGACGCCGACTCGGACAAGACGGTCCCGCGCTGTCGTGTGGTCCTTCTGGTCGGGCTCGCGCAGGAGGACCACAAACGAGCCGTCGTCGGTGACGATCGACTGAACCAGACCCTTGGGAGCTTCGATAACAATCGGTTCGTCGTCCGGTGTGTGCAGCGTCCATGGTCCGCGTGCGCTGCACGCGAGCAGCGTCTCGCCGATCGCGGCGCCAGCTCTGACGGCAACGCTGTCGATGCGGCGTGGAGGTTGACCGTCACCGCAGCGATATGTCCCGTCGCTACCCGCTACCCAGCAGCCTGTCGGCGTGGCCCAGATGCTTCTACCGAGTTCGCTGGTGATAGCGCCGGGTAAAAGCTGTTCTACAGCAGCGCCATTGGAAATTTGGACGACAAGCGGCAACTCGCGATCGAGCACCCAGAGGGTGTTTGCCGCACTGGACACCGCACCCGGGACGATGCTCTGACGAAGCGGCAGATCAGGTACGTCATCGAGATCGAGCTCGATCAGGGCGCCTACTTCGCGGTCGAATTCGCGCGGCTTGTCTTCGGTCGACTCAACTCGGTACGTATCTCCCCTATCGAAGAATCGAGGTGCTCGATCGACTTCACGAAGCTTCCGATATCCACCGAGGAGTCGCCACGAACGGCTCTCGCCAGGTTTCGGTTGAAATCGCTCGCTGACAATCTGCACACGGCGTACTCGTCCCCGAACCCGCCCGTCGGTGTCGTATCCCATTACGCCGTAGAACTTTCCGGTGAGTTCCACCGCACCGGTCAGCGGTCGGTCGCCACGCCACGATGCGGTCCAGCCGTCGCCACGAAGAAGTCCTGTCCATTGCCAGCGGTGCATGGCGTCGAGGCCCGTTCGTTGCAGGACGGGATTGTGCTCGTTCGGCTCGAGGACCGCTCGTATGGTTACGGCATCCCCGCAGGAGGATGGCAGTTCGACGAAGCGCAACGGAAACTCGATGACGGCGTCCACCTGAGGCGGGGTGATCTGGCCGTCTTCGATCGCAACTTCTTGGATCAGAACGGAGATCGTGCGCTGCGCCCGACCGGCGCTCATGCGCCTTTCTGCTGTGTCATACCTTCGAGGCTAGCAAAGGGGTCAGTCGATTCGTCCTCCCTTCAACGGGGCACTCTGGCTCGCGGTGCAGCTGCTCGACGCTCTCGCGAGTTAGGTATTGCTGCGAACCTTGTCGATGGCTCGCGAGAAGATGTCGTCGAACTCAGGCTGATAGGCCCTGCCTTGATGTGCCAGAACCAGGACCGTGTAGCCATTGACGGCAGCGAAGCCGAGCGTGATCTCGTCGTCGGACCACCTCGGATTCGCGTGATCGGTCACCCTGGACAATATGACGGCATCCTTCGCGGAGGGTAGTACCAGGCGCGCAGTCTTCACCGATCTTTCGGAAGTGTGGTCGGTGCTACTCGATGTGCGCACATAGGACGAGCACATGCCGGTATGTGCTTCGGCGACTCGCTCTAGGTCCAGGTCCGTCTCGCTGACCAGTATCACGTAGGTTCGCTCACCATCGATCCGCGCAGCGCTACCAGAGGCGTCCTTGACCAGCGAGAGGCGCGATTCATCTGCGTAGGTGGAGCTTTCGGCGCATTCCGGGGGTGAATAATCCACAGTTGCCTCCGGTAGTCCGAGGTCGTCACTGCTCATGGCGTCGAGAGCCACGCCCAGAACCAGTTGGTCGTCGCCTTCGAGCGTCACGAGCTCGGAATTCGGTGGCAACTCGTCTATGACAGGTAGTAGATCGTGTCTCGCAAGCGGCGAGTCAGGTTCGACAGCATCACATCCTCCAACAAGAAGTCCAGTCACTCCCAACGCAATTGCCCACCGCTTCGACATTTGTCCCCCCGTTCTCTCAGGTCATTCGACCCGCGACAACGCTACTCGACTACGTTGCGGCGATCTCGGCGACGAACTCCCGAGCCTCCAACAGGTATGCCAAGCATGAACTTTCGTCGAGATCGGCGAGCTGGACCCACTCTTTCATCGGTCGACCGGGCCGTGGTGAGCACGGTGTGCCCACGCCGGTGGAGATGAGCTCCGAAACCCGCGCCCGCGGGAGTTTGACGATGACGTCGGTCGCCGTGACAAAGGCGTAGAACTTCCCCGAAGTCTCGAGGCCAGGCGACTGCAGCATGCGTCCCTCCTCGTCGCCGACGTGTAGGTCGAGTACGCGGTCACGCGCGGCGCCGAATACAACGCCAATCGAATTCTTCTCGTGCACTTCAGTTCTCCTGACTTTGCGTGAGCTGCAGGAAGGTGTCCCGTCGTTGCCGTCGATGACTCCGCTCCTGCGCGGTCGCGTTGCCTGCCAGCGATTCATCCAAGGCCGCAACCGCTTCCGTGTACCTCTGCTCACGAGCGAGCAGTTCCGCGCGTACCGCATGGAGTCGTGGACTCGACGCAAGCCCGTCGAGCGCTGTCAAACCGACTGTGGCTCCGGATGTTTCGGCCACTGCCACCGCCCGACCCAGTCGAGCGGCCTCACTCGGAGCGATCGACAGCAGCAGATCGTAGAGCCGCACGATCTCCGACCAGTCGGTTGCCTCGTAGCTGGAAGCGCGAGTGTGCTCCGCGGCGATAGCGGCCTGAAGCTGGTATGGATCAGCCTGACGCGCGGTGCGAAGGAGTGAGTCGTTCAGCAGCGCGATACCTCGGGCGATGGCAACACCGTCCCATCGAGTCCGGTCGGCGCTGTCGAGCGTCACGACGTCGCCGTAGTCGTCCAGACGCGTCGATCGGCGCGCTTCGGTGAGTAGTAGCAACGCCAAAACGGCTGCAGGCATTGGCTGTTCGGGAAGCAGATCGTAGAGGAGCTCGGCGAGACGTACGGCCTCCGCGCAGGCGTCCACGTCGAATGCGAAATCGCCCTCCAACGGGGCGTGACCCGCGGTGTAGAGGCTGTGCACCACGCCGCACACGGCGGGCAAGCGATCTGCAAGGTCGTGCTCTGCCGGTATCCGATAGGGAATATTCGCCGCCGCGATCTTTTGTCGACCGCGCGTAAGTCGTTTGTCAACAGCAACTTCGGTGGTCAGCAGCACGCCGGCAATCTGCGCGGGCGACAGACCGCACAGCGTTCGCAGTGCAAGTGCGATTCTGGTCGGCGGGGACAGAGCGGGGTGGCAGGAGGTGAAGATCAGCCGTAGCAGGTCGTCGTGCACGACGGACTCCTGTGGCAGGTCTGGTGTCTCGAGTTCGCGTAGGCGAAGTGCGTCGAGTTCCTTGTCCGGTCTGGCCCGCTCGCGTCGGAGAATATCGATCGCCTTTCGTCGCGCGGCGACGGTGAGCCACGCCCTCGGCTCCGGCGGTACTCCATGCGTCGGCCAGGTCGTGAGGGCAACGAGACTCGCTTCCTGGACCGCGTCTTCGGCGATCTGCACGTCGCCGACGGTCCGAATCAAGGTCGCCAGAATGCGAGCACCCTCGACCCGGATCGTCTGTGCGAGCGCGATTTGTTCTGCTGCCACGGCGATTCAGTTGGCTGCTAGGACCGGGCGGACTTCGATGGCTCCGACGCCCCAGGCAGCGGGCAACTTGGCTGCGATCGCGATCGCATCGTCCAGGTCCGCGGCTTCGATCAGGTAGTAGCCGGTCAACGCTTCTTTTGTCTCGGCGTACGGTCCGTCGGTGGTGATGACGTTTCCACCGCGCGCGCCTTCGACGCGGACGACAGTCGCTGTGCTGGTCGGATGCAGGACGGCGGCAGCCTTGATGCTTGCGGCGTTGTCCTTTGCGAACTGCACGTATTCGGCCAGCTCAGCTGCTTGTTCGGGGGCGAACCAATCCACGTCCGCCGTGTAGGTCAATGCGAGGTACTGCGGCAACGGATTCTCCTTCGTCGACTGTCAGGTTCCAGTTTGGTCCCTCGGCAAAGGAACGAACGGGCGGACGCGACGAGGACATTTTCTGTTTGTGCATTTGCGCGTGACCTAGCGCGGAATTCATAGAAAGTGCACACCCAGGGTTGCTTGCAATCCGCTAGCGGGCAGCTAGCATGGAAGAAGATGCGCACATTCGCATGTGATCTGGACCTCGCGTCCGGAGCGGAGAGGCAATGTTCTACCTGCTGATAGCAGCCGCAATCGTGGTCGCCTCGATCGTGGGGGGCCTGGCGCTTCCGGCTGCAATGACGTGGTGGATAAGCCGAGGCATGACAGCGGCCGCTACTCGCGCTCTCGCCGAGGATTCGATGAACGACGAGCTCGTCGACAAGGCGGCCTGACCGCCTGCCGAGCGCGTACCACTTGTCACCTGCTCGCGACGGCGCTGTCCTGAAGCTTGGTCTTCCAGAGCTTGATGGTTTCGGTGAAGCCGAACGACGACTCGTTCACGGTCGCGATTCCCGTCGCGCGACCGACTGCGAGCCCACTGCCGAGCGAAAGCATCGAAATCGTTGCAACATCGGTCATTTCGAGGAACGAACCATCGTCTACCGCTCCGAAATTTTCGATGATAATGCTGCCGACCACCGACTTGATCAGGCCGACGTATTCCAGCATCGATGCTCGCTGTGCAGGATCGCGCCATGCCGCGAGCATGTACTCGGCTACGAGGAACGTGAGATCGTGCTGACTGGTCAGCGTCTCCCACCACTCGGTGAGCAGGTCGAGCTTGGCGTCGAGTGAGCTTGCGGTAGCGAGGGATATTCCGAGGTCGGTGAACGACTTCAGGTAGCGACGTCGGATGACTTCCAGGCACAGGGCGTCTTTGCTTGCGAAGTTCCCGTAGATGGAGCCTTGGGTCCGCACCGCCTTCGACGCGATCTGCGCGACCGTAGTTGCGTGAAAGCCGTTGGCAATGAACAACTCCTCGGCGGTCTGCAGGATCAGTTCGCGAGTCTGCTCTTGCGCTTCGGCTCTGCTGATCGGCTTCGGACTGCTCATTTTGTCACTCTTCCCCTCCGTGCGGTTCGGCGCCGGACGTAGGGACAACCGCAGGTAACCAGGAACGCATCGACTTCTCCGATAGCAATGCTACACAGATTGCATCCAAGATTCCATGGGTATTGGGGTAGCAAAACAATTCAAATTGCATTACTATTCTGACCAGCCGAGGTTGCCCTTCGGCACGACACTTCAACGACGAAGGAGCCGGAGATGGCGGCAATATCGCACCATCCCGTGACCAGCTGGCAAGCTCGGCTCATCGGACGCGGTATGCGAATTGCGGTTCGACCGCTGCTCACGCACGCCCCGCTGACGGATTGGACCATGGCTCGACTGCGCTGGGCGGATCTGGCGGGAAGCGCGCTGGCTCTGCCCGAGGGCGCTACCGCAATCCGGCGTAGCTTCGGTGAGTTCGATGCTGAACTCGTCACGGGCGCAGGTGTATCCGACTCCGCGCCGTCGATAGTCATCTACTTTCACGGCGGCGCATTCGTTATGGGCGGTCTTCGTTCGCACCGGAGACTCGTCTCTCGGATCTCGTCGGCCGCGGGTTCACCTGTACTGCAGGTGAATTACCGCCAGCTTCCTGCAGTGACACTCGAGCACACCGTCGACGATTGTCTCCGCGTCTACCGCGAACTCCTCGACGACGGGTATCCGGCAAGTCGGATCGCCTTCGCAGGCGACTCAGCGGGCGGCTATCTCGTCTTCGCCGTCGCGCACGCTGCGATGGCGCAGGGTTTGCCGGTGCCGGCTGCCATCGCGGCGCTCTCGCCCTGGGTCGACCTGACCTGCAAGTACAGCACCGATCATCCGAATGCTCGAACCGACAGCTACCTTCCCATTCGGCAACTTTCTGCGATCGGGAAACGGCTTGCGCCAGCCGGCGACCCACTGCTCGCCCTGCTGGAAGCCGACCTCGCGCGCATGCCTCCGACCTTGATCCAGGTCGGCTCGACGGAGGTGCTCCGATCCGACGCCGAGCTTATGACCGATCGGCTTTCTTCGGCGGGAGTGCAAGTAGCACTGCAGATCTGGGATCGCCAGATACACGTATTTCAAGCAACCGCAGACGTGGTTCCCGAGGCGAACGCCGCAATCGGCGAGCTCGGTCGCTTCATCCACGAGAAGCTCGCCGGACCCTTGCGCACCGTGAACAAGAAAGTAGCCACATGACGAAACTCCGTACCGACGCAGCTCCGAACGCTCGCAGCTCGGCGACTCCTTCGCCCGATCACCAGACGGTCATCATCGGAGCCGGCCCAGGAGGTATCTGCGCCGGAGTCAGGCTCAAGCAGAACGACCTCGACGACTTCGTCATCCTGGAACGGGCAAACGAGGTCGGCGGAAGTTGGCGTGACAACGACTATCCGGGAATCGGCGTCGATGTCCCCGGTGTCACCTACCAGTACTCGTTCGCGCGAAATGCCAAGTGGTCTAGGCTCTTTCCGAAGGGAGCCGAGGTAAAGGCCTACCATCAGGACGTTGCAGAACGCTTCGGTCTGATGCCGCACCTGCGCTTCGGAGTGACAGTCGTGCGAGAGGTCTGGGACGAGACCAACCAAGTGTGGGCAATCCACACCGCCGACGGCGAGATTGTCACTGCACGATTCCTCATCTCCGCGGTGGGTGCCTACATCGTCGCCAAGGAGGATCCCGGGATCGCCGGATTCGCGGATTTCGCGGGCAAGATATTGCGTCCGACCGACTGGGATCACAACTACGACCTCACCGGTAAGCGCGTTGCCGTGATCGGTACCGGCGCGAGTTCCGTTCAGATCACCCCTGCCATTGCTCCCGAAGTGGCGCACCTCGATGTGTACCAGCGGACCCCGGTCTGGTGTGTGCCCAAGCCGGACCTCGCGATGCGCCCGTGGATGCAGAAATTTCTCGGAATCCCCGGCGTAGGTGCGGGATTGAGCGGTGTATCGCTTGCCGCGGTCGACGTCGTGCTGCGGTCCATCATCTATACACCGCCCGCTGTGTTCGGTCCGGCGGCGCGCGGATTCGACGCTGCCGCGCGGGCCGCATATCGCTCCTATCTCCGACGAACCGTTGTCGACGAAGCGGATCGTGAGGCCCTGGCTCCGAAGTACGGCCTGCTCGGCAAGCGCCCGACGACGTCGAACCTGTTCCTGCAGGCGTTCAATCGCGACAACGTCGATCTCGTCACCACTCCGATCGCCAGGATCACCGCCGACGCGATCGAGACCGACGATGGCGTCACCCATCCGATCGACGCCCTCGTCGTAGCTACCGGATACGAACTGTTCTCCGATCCCGAGAGCTACCGCACCGGAACGATAGTCGGCCGTGACGGGTTCGACCTGGGAGACTTCTACGCAGAGAATCATCTGCAGGCCTACGAAAGCGTCGCTGTTCCGGGGTTGCCGAACCGTTGGATGCTTGTCGGACCCTACTCGTGGACCGGAACCGGGTGGCACGCGCTTGTGGAGATCAGTGCAGGCCACGCCGTTCACGTCATTGCGGAGGCGATTCGACGTGACAAGTTGGACGTCGAGGTCTCGGCGGCGGCGCACAGCAAGTACCACAACATGATTCGCAAACAGGGACGCAACGTCCAGTACTACTTCAACACGATCAACAAGGGTCTTCGAACCTACTACGTCAACTCGCAGGGCGATATGCCGTACATCCGTCCCACGTCGTTGTTGAGTGCGCGGCGCGCGAGCAAGCATGTTCGCTTCGACGACTACGAGTTTGCGGATACCGCTGCGACGTCGACGAGCGAGCGCGACACAGCGAAGGCGAGTGCCTGATGGACCAAGCACCCGACACAGCGTTGCTCGATCATCAAGTGGTGATCGTCGGCGCCGGCTTCGGCGGCATCGGTGCCGCAATAGAGCTGAAGCGAGCCGGCATTGCTGACTTCGTGATAATCGACAAAGCGACCGATATCGGTGGAACCTGGCATGCCAACACCTATCCCGGTGTTGCAGTGGATATTCCGTCGATCTACTACAGCTTTTCCTACGAACCACCCAAGAAGTGGTCACGATTCTTCGCCCCTGGCCAGGAAGTCAAGGCCTACGCAGATCAGTTGGTCGACAACTACGATCTGCGACCGCATCTTCGGCTCAACACGACCTTGAGTGCGATGGAATGGAACGACGCGACGCGCACCTGGACCGCGACGTTGTCCACCGGAGAGACGGTGACGTCGAGATTCGTGATCGGAGCAGTCGGCGGACTGGAACAACCCAAGTTGCCAGATATCGAGGGTGTCGACACCTTCGAAGGCAAGGCCGTCCACACCGCGCGATGGGATCACGATTACGACTACAGCGGCAAACGAATCGCCGTCATCGGAACGGGTGCCACTGCGCTGCAATTGATCCCGGAAATTGCGCAGATCGCGGGCCAGGTGGACGTATTTCAGCGCACGCCGATCTGGGTGGCACCGAAGCCCGACTTCGCGATGGCAGCTGCCTCTCGCACCGCACTTCGGTTTGTGCCCGGCCTACGCCGGTCCGTTCGAGCGGGTGTCGTTCTCGGTATCGACGTCGGGTTGACTGTCGCCAACTCCATGCACGACAAACTGCCTTTCGTCCTCGATGCGGCAGGTGCTGCGTTGAAGCTCTGGTACAAGTCGCAGGTGCCCGACCCCGTCTTGCGTGAGAAGCTCACGCCGACATACGCATTGGGTTGCAAGAGGCCGTCCGTATCCAATCGCTATCTCGCAACTTTCAACCGCAGCAACGTGGAGCTGATCACCGATCCGATCACCCGTATCACCGCGACCGGCGTCGTGACCGCCGACGGTCGCGAACATCCGACGGATGTGATCGTCTACGCAACCGGCTTCAAGGTGATGGAACGTGGTGCGACACCGCCGTTTCCGCTCCTCGGTCGACACGGTGTGGATCTCAACGAATGGTGGGACCGAAACCGGTATCAGGCATACCAGGGCGTCAGCGTTCCCGGATTCCCGAACTCTTTCCTGATCACAGGGCCGTACGGGTTTGCGGCAGGGTCGTACATCGCCATGATCGAATGCACGAGCCGGCATGCCGCGCGAGTGATCGTCGAGACGCTACGTCGCGG
Organism: Antrihabitans stalagmiti; assembly: GCF_016482825.1. Taxonomy (GTDB): domain Bacteria; phylum Actinomycetota; class Actinomycetes; order Mycobacteriales; family Mycobacteriaceae; genus Antrihabitans; species Antrihabitans stalagmiti. The sequence goes on from NZ_JAEMNV010000003.1 coordinate 138,763, forward strand.
TGAGACGACGGCGGAGATCAAGCAGAAGCCGCACGACGACTACTACGCACTGTGCCGCAAGCGTGGAGACGGGTCGTTGTGGCACAGCGGATCCTGCGCTGGTTCGAACACGTACTACCTCAACTATCAGGGTGACCCGGCGCCTATCCGGCTGTCGACCCACGCCGAGATGTGGTGGGGCAATAAACATTTCCCTCTCGACAACTACCAGTACTCGACGACAGCCTCGTCCAACACCGTGTCGAGAACACTTACGAGCGGGACGGTGTGACGTGTTCGATCCCAAGCAGTCCACGACATCGGACCTGGGCGACGTCCTCGGTCACGACCTGCCGGTGCTCGCTCAGTTGACCAGCGAGCAGAGTGCAGACCTCGTCGCTCTCATAAGACAGACCCGCACCAGTCAGCAGAACGCGCTCGATATGGCGATCACCGAGGCGCTCGGCCATTTTCCGTGGGCGGTACGCGGTGCTGCCCGCAAGATTCTGTTCGGTTAGGGCGCGCAGACATGACTACCGACTTGCGAACGCAAACGCAGATCGAACTCCTCGCTGTCCTGCTCGAAACCGAACCGGCTCGGCTCGAGACCTTGGCTCCGCTCGGCGCCGACGCTGTTTACCAGCTGCGACAGCGTATTTCGGACAACTTGTTCGACTCGATGGCGGCGATGTTTCGCCGAATCAGCGCGTTGTCGCCCTTGGCCCCAACCGGCGTTGTTGTCAAAGTGGCGCACGCTGCCATCCCACCCCTCGTCGGCGGCCGCGTAGGTGGTGCCCTGGGACTCGATCACCCGGAGAAGGGCCAGGCTGTCCTCGCAAAACTGCGGCCGGCGTACATGGCGGATGCGGCGCCGTATCTCGACCCCCGTGCGGTCGCAGATCTCGCGCCGACGATCCCCGCAGAACTGTTGCTGGATGTCGCGCGAGAACTGTTGCACCGTAAAGCTTTCGCGCTCGCCGGAATGTTCCTCGAGTTCACCACACCCGAACAGATCGACGTACTCGTCGCGGGTGTGTCCGACAACGCGGGTTTGCTGCATGCTGCGGCGCGCGTCCATCCGTCGGACAAGTTGAGCGCGATCGTTCGGCGGATCCCAGAAGTGCGTATGCGTGAAGTACTCAGCGCGGCCTCTGGATCACGCGACCTGCACGCGGTCGCAGGGTCGGTCCTTTCTCGGATCGACGACGATCTCGCGCAGAAGTACAGGACCGAATTCGAGAACGTCAACGAGAAGGAACGCAGTCGATGAAGACAGTCGTGATCACCGGCGCGGGCAGCGGTATCGGCCGAGCCATTGCCAAGCGGTTTGCCAAAGACGGCGCAAACGTCATAGTCGCCGACATCAACGAACAGACCGGCCCCGAGACGGTCGAGTTGATCACCGCCAAAGGCGGACGCGCGGAGTTCAGGCGTCTCGACGTTGCCGACGTCGCAGATTGGGAAGTGTTCACGGAATCGGTGTGCAACGACCATGGCGTGCCGGACGTCATCGTGAACAACGCAGGAATCCTCATCGCCGGTGGGTTCCTCGAGCAGACCGGTGCGGACTGGCGCCGAATGATCGCGATCAACATGATGAGTCCGCTCGTCGGGTCGCGGCTGTTCGGTCAACGGATGGTCGATGCCGGGGTTCGCGGGAACATCGTCAACATCTGTTCCGTCGGTGCCTTTATGCCAACAGCAGTTGCTCCTTCGTACACCGCTGCGAAAGCCGGCGCATGGTTCGGCACGCAGGCGCTCCGAGCAGAGCTCGCGCCGCACGGCATCGGTGTCAGTGCCGTTTGTCCCGGCCTGATCGCGACGAATCTTGCTGCAAACGGCAGTCGTGGCGGCGTCGACGACGCCGAAAGCAACAGCTGGGCAGCCAAACTCGCTGGTGGTCAGCAGTTCTTAGGTCGATCACCCGACCGGGTTGCCTTTGCTGTCAGCCAAGCGATTCGGTGGAACATCTCGACGGTTCCGGTCGGGTTGGAAGCGTGGGGAGGCTGGTATCTCTCCCGGATTTCACCATCGGCAATGCGGGGCTTGATGAGCCTCGGTCGCATGAGCCTCGCTGACCTCGGCGCAGAACTCAGCGGCAAGATCTTCGGCAAGAATGTCGACAACGCAGCTCAGCGAGTCGTCGCTGACGAAGTGAGCGGAGCAGCGAAATGAAGACCGTCATCGTCACTGGCGCAGGTGCTGGGATCGGGCGCGAGACCGCAAAGTTGTTCGCGCGAGGCGGGGACCGAGTCATCATCGCGGATATCGACCTGACCGCTGCGGAAGATGCCGCGATCGAGATCATCGCCGACGGTGGCCTTGCGGTCGCTCACAAACTCGATGTGTCGAGTGAGGAACAGTGGGAGCGGTTCGGCGCGTGGGTACTCGACGAGTTCGGACCGCCCGATGTGCTGGTCAACAACGCCGGCGTCATGGACCTCGGCGGGTTTCTCGAGATGGGTGCGGAGCAGTGGCAACGGACGATCGACATCGACCTGATGAGCGTCATCTACGGGTCACTGGTATTCGCGAAACAGATGATCGACGCCGGTGTGCGAGGCCATATCGTCAATATCTCCTCTGTCGCAGCCTTCTTCCCGTCCAAGCTCGGACCCGCCTACGGAGTTGCGAAGGCAGCGGTGCTTATGGCCACTCAGTCGCTGCGAGTTGAGTTGGCGCAGTACGGAATCGGCGTCACAGCCATCGCGCCCGGAGCTATCAGGACCGATCTGATCGCCCATGGCAACCGCGCGGGCCTCACGAGCGAGGCGGAACAGGACTGGTCCGCCAAAGCCAGCGCTGTGCAGGGACTTGCGTTTGCCGGTCCGGACAAGGTGGCGCGGGTAATCCATCGTTCCGTACGGCGCAACTGGGCGATCGTTCCCGTCAATCCCGAAGCGTGGGCGATGTTTTACCTGTTCAGGCTTTCGCCGGACTTGGTTCGGATCGGTTTGGGAATTCTCTCGTTCGAGAGGGCCGAGGCGCTACTTGCTCGGTTCGCACCGCTGATCGATCGTCTCGTGACCTCGAAATGATCAGCGATCTGGGAATGCATGGGCGATGGTCAGCGCAGCGGCAAGCAATCGGGAGCCGGACGGCTCGGTCGGATCGATACCGGTCAAATCCGCGACCCGACGAAGTCGATAGCTGAAAGTGTTCGGATGAATGTGCAACTCGTCCGCCGCGCTCTTGCGATCGAGCCCGTGGCGAATATGGGAGCGCAGTGCATCGAGCAGGTGCGATTGCTCGCGAAGCGGTTCGAGTCTCCGGCTGATTTTGTCGCGAGCTGTACCGGGGCGGGTTACCTGGTATTCGAGCAGCATGTCGTCGATGCGGTACAGCCCGGCGGGTCGGCCGAGTTGCCGAGCCAGTGCCGCGACTTCGGCTGCCTCGACGGCTGCTGTGGGCAGCGCAGAAATGACAGCGGGTTCGGATTCGCCCGCAAAGACGTTGTCGTTGAGCAGCTTTGCAATTCCGTCGACGAGCATGTCGGTACCGTTGTCCGGGTGGTCGTCCGGTGCGATCGGAAGCAGGAGGACGCCGGAATGACCGTCGAACGTGGTCAACACAGGTACTCGCGCATAGTTTTCCGCGATTCGTTGTGCATCGCGAACGCGTCGCCGTGTCAACACTGTCTCGACGGCATCCGCGGCGGTGGAAGGCTTCGTGGTCGTCGAGAGCGCAAGAACCCGATAACGCTCGTGCAGCATGATCCCAGCGTTCGACGGCAGATCGCTCACGTCGTCACCGCAGAGCAACGCCACGGCCAGCCGTCGCCGAGCTTCGTTCGCGGGACCGAAGATCGTCTCTTGGACGTCGACGTAGGTCTGGGTCATCGCGGTACTGAGCAATTGGATGTATTCGATCAGTTGATCGCCGAACGCGGCGAGGTCTGCCGTGTCCTCGGGTTGAGCGGAGGCAGCGACGATCCGCCAAATTCTCCGCGTTCCACTGAACAGCGCGGACGCGAGAGTTTCGAAGGGAATCAGTTCCTCGGCACGTCGCGTCGAATACTCGACGACCGCCTCGACGTCAACCGGATCGATCGCCCCTTCGGTGATGAACGACTTGACGAATCCCGCGCAGACCTGCATCACGACCGGCAGTATCTCCTCGGCGAGGATCTCCGGTGGAATGTGCGCGTAGGCAGGCACCGACGCAACCGTGTCCGACATCGCGATCTCGGCAATGTCCGAAAGACGCGGCAGCAAGCGTTGCACGATCGGAGCATCGAGGGACAGACGCGGAAACTGTTCAGTCATTGCAGCATTGTCACAGGAGACAAGGTTCGACACGCAACTTCTCGCTCTCGTGCAGTGACCGCTGCCACGTTTGCGTCAATACTTGTCGAATGCCCAAAAGAGGTCGAGTTCCTCTTTCTCCGGTCGAGAACGCTCTGCTCGGCTACTCGTTCGGCGCAGCCGTTGCGCTCGCCGGTCGATTACGAGCATCGCGGTGAAGTGATCAGCGGTCTGTTCAATATTCGCCCGAACAACGTACCGCCCGCGTAAGAACAAGCATGTCGACTACCTCTTGTGCCAGTTATGGAAGGCCGTTCGTATGACGCCAATTACCCCGACTCCGACTGCTTCGACGAAGCCGTCGCCCGGGCGCGTACTTCGGGACAATTTTTCCGAGACGATCGTGTCGAGTCTGCGTACGTTCGGTCGGGCTGTGGATGTTGCGATCGAGACTGTCACCGGGACGGTCACTGATGTTGCGCGCGGCAAGTTTCAGTGGAAAGAGACGTTGCATCAGAGTTGGTATCTGCTGACGGTGACGGCGATTCCGGCGATTCTGATGGCTGTGCCGTTCGGTGTCATCGTCTCGATTCAGGTCGGCAATCTCATCCATACCCTCGGTGCGGATTCGTTGCTCGGTGCAACGGGTGGCCTCGGGGTGATCAAGCAGGGCGCGCCGATGGCGACGGGGTTCCTGCTGGGCGGTGCAGGTGCTGCTGCGATTGCGGCCGACCTGGGGGCCCGAACCATTCGCGAAGAAATCGACGCACTGAAGACGATGGGTATCAGCCCGATCAGTCGGCTTGTCATTCCTCGGGCGGTGGCGATGCTGATCGTCGCTCCGTTGTTGAACGTGTTGATCATCTTCGTCGGCGTCCTCGCGGGCTATGCGATCGCGATCGGTGGCCAAGGCGTCACGCCGGGTAGCTATTGGGCGACGTTCGGGTCGTTCACCACCGTCATCGATGTCTGGATCTCGATCGTGAAGGCGATGATCTTCGGGTTCCTCGTCGTGGTCATCGCCTGTCAGCGTGGTCTGGAAGCGAAGGGCGGTCCGCGCGGGGTGGCCGACGGGGTGAATGCTGCGGTGGTTCTGTCGGTGGTGTCGATCGTCGTGGTGAATTTGCTGATCACTCAGGTCACGACGATGTTCGTGCCGACGAGGCTTGCCTGATGACCGCGGCACCGCACACACCACGCGGCTTCGGCTGGGCCGGTCGGCTGTATACCCGCAGACGGGGACTGCTGTCGCCGTTCGAATCGTTCGGCTTCCTGCTCGGATTCATGTGGCAGGTGCTCTCGTCGATTCCGTTGACGCTCAGTCGATATCGCGCCGAGACCATGCGAACGATCACCAACATGACGTGGGGTCGCGGGTCGATCATCGTCGGCGGTGGGACTGTGCCGATGCTCGTCGTTCTCGGAATTGCGATGGGCGCCTCGGTCGGGGTGGAGTCGTTCGCCACGCTGGACATGATCGGGATGGGTCCGGTCACCGGGATCGTGTCGGCATTCGCCACGACGCGTGAGCTTGCCCCGATCGCCGCGGCGATCGGCTTCGCGGCCCAGGCCGGGTGTCGGATGACTGCCGAGATCGGGTCGATGCGGATTTCGGAGGAGATCGACGCCATCGAATCGCTCGGGCTGCGGTCGGTGCCGTTCGTTGTGACGACGCGGGTGATTGCCGGTGCGATCGCGATCGTTCCGACGTTCCTGATCGCGTTGATCCTCAGCTACATCTCCTGCCGCACGTTGATCACCGTGGTGCACGGTCAGGCTGCGGGCGTGTACGACCACTACTTCTTTCAGTTCGTGACCGGCGCCGACATCATCGCCGCCGTCATCAAAGTGATGATCTTCGGTGTCGTGGTGATCATGATCCATTGCTACCACGGCTTTTTCGCCTCCGGTGGACCCGAGGGTGTCGGTATCGCGTCGGGTCGCGCAGTTCGCGCGAGCTTCGTCGCGATCATCGCCATCGACATGGTGATCAGCATGGTTGTGTGGGGCTTCAACAACGCGATCAGTTTCACGGGATAGCGCGATGCCGAAATACGGAATGCCTGGAGTCGAATCCGATCGTGGCTCGTCGCTGCGCACTGGCATCGTCGCGGCCGTCGTTGTCGCCGTCGTTGTTGCGGGCTGGTCGATCTACAGCAGCACCCGCACCGACGACCGCCTCGAGATCGCCTTGCAGACCGAGCAACTCGGCGACGGCATCACCGACACCACGGAGGTGCGACTCGACGGAGTTCAGGTCGGAAAAGTTACCGATATCGAACCGGTGGGTGAAGGTCTGCAGCGAATCACGATGAGGTTGAACGAATCCCAGTTGTTCGGGATCGACGACAGCCTCGCGGTGGACTACGCGCCCGCGAACCTGTTCGGTATCAGTGAGATCGAACTGAAACGCGGGAAGGGCGGGTCGCCGTTGGTCGACGACATGGTTATCGACCTGACAGGTTCGCGTGCAGACGACGTGTACGACGCGACCATGGGAAGCCTGCTCCGCAGTCTTGCGTCGGTGAGCAACGATGTGCTGACTCCTCAACTGTCGAGCGTGCTCGAGAAGCTAGCGACAAACGTCAAGGCGTTCACTCCGCTGTTGCAGGCGATAGTCACCGGCGCGCGGACCGTCTCGGAGCAGCAGCGCTACGAATTGTCTTTCCTGTTCGGCGAATACGGATCGGCGCTGAGTGGCGTCGCGCCGTTTGTCTCCTCCACGGTGGACGTGCTCGATCGGGTCGACAACATCGAAGTGTTACGCAACGACCGTGCCCATTTCGACGCGACGATCGCGGCGGTCATAGACCAGATCTTCCCGGCGCTGAGCGGGATGCTGTTCAGCGCGCGGGACGCCCTGGGTGCCTACGCCGAGATGTTCACGCCGTTGCTCGGTGCACTTGCGCAGACGGTCTCCGCGCCACAGCAGTCGAGTGCTCAACTGCGGGAGATCTTGGTGCGACTCGGCTCTGCCATACAGGACACCCCTGATGGTCCGGTCCTCAACCTGGCCATCGATTTGCGCGGTGTGCCTGCGCTCGCTGTGCCGTTGCTGGCGGGGCTGCCCGTGACCTATCCACAGGAAGGACCGCGATGAGTTCTGTCCTGAAGTCTGCGCTGAAGCTTGCCGTCTTCGCGATGGTCATGGTGTTGGCCCTGGTTGTCATCATCTCTGCGATCAAGCGACCGGTGTCCGGTGATACCGAGTCGCACCTGGCGCTGTTCACCGATGCGAACGGGCTCAAATCCGGTGACGACGTCCGGATGTACGGCGTGCAGGTCGGCAAGGTCGAATCGGTGTCGCTGGAAGACAATCTGGCGAACGTTCGGCTCGTGGTTCAACAATCGCATGCGATCTACGAGAACAGTGAACTTGCCATCCGCTACCAAACCCTCACCGGCCAGCGGTATGTGGACATTCAGCAGCCGCCGATGCCGACCGAGCGAATTGCAGACGGTGCGACCATCGGTACCGACCGCACGATCCCGTCGTTCGACGTGACGTCACTGTTCAACGGACTCAAACCCGTTCTCGCGAATCTATCGCCGGGCGACCTCAATCGGTTCGCAGAAAGTTTGGTTGCGGTGATCGAAGGTGACGGCAACGGAATCGGCCCAGCGCTCGATGCCATCGGCAACCTGTCGAGTCACGTGAAGGACCGACAAGCGGTGATCTCCACGCTGGTGCGGAACCTGTCGGAAATTCAGAATCAAATCGGTGGTCGCTCACCGCAACTGGTTGTCCTACTCGCGAAAATCGCCGACGTCTTCGAAGTGCTGCAACAGAAGATCGATGGTCTCGTCGTCTTTGCTCTCACTGCGCCGGCGGTATTGACGCCGCTCGACAGCCTGTTGGACACGTTGGGACTGACCCGGTCGTCGAACCCCGATATCGATAACATCGTAGCCAGACTGTTCCCCGCCCCCGGCGAAGCTGTCGAGGTACTGTCCCGACTGCCCGGCCTGCTCGATTCCCTGAACGCAGCTATTCCACACAACGTTTCGGGAGTCGAATTGACCTGCTCGCGCGGAACCGCCGACCTTCCGCCGGTCGTGTCCGTTCTTCTTTCCGGACAACGGATTTCGATATGCAACTGAACAAACGAAGCTGGATGCCCGGCAACAAGCCCATCCGAACCGCAGCGCAGACCCGCCGACGCGAAATTCGCCTCGGCATCATCGGCGCCATCGGGGTGGCCATTCTTGTCGCAGTGAGTGCGGTGCTCTACGTCGTTCCGATCGGCAAGACCACCTACACCGCGTATCTCGACGAAGCACAATCGGTCAAAGCGGGCGACGACGTGCGCGTCGCAGGAATCCCGGTCGGCTCCGTCGAATCGCTGACGCTGCATCCCGACAAGGTTGTGATGACATTCACCGTCGACGACGACGTATTCGTCGGCGATCAGACATCCCTCGATATCAGAATGCTCACAGTCGCGGGCGGGCACTACGTCGCGGTGTTCCCCGCGGGCACGGAACCGTTGGGCGACAACGCGATTACCGCAGATCGCGTTCGCTTGCCCTACAGCCTCGTGCAGGCCTTCCAAGACGCAAGCGACCCGATCCGGGAAGTGGACGGCACAACGCTTCGCGAGAGTTTTGCGGCGATCGAATCGGCCACCGTCGACAGCCCCGATGGTCTACGCAAGATGTTGGGCGGAGTCGAGAGTCTCATGGACGTGCTCGACAAGCAGAATGCCGATGTGTCGAAGGCACTTGCCTTGGCCGACGAGTACGTGAGCGGGCTCGAGTCGGCGAAATCCGAACTCGGCCGACTTGTCACGAAGGTCAACATCCTCGAAACAGTCTTGACCGACAACCGCGCCGAAGTGAAACAAGCAGTACTGTTGCTGCGCAGCGTGATCGAGCGGCTCGCAGCGCTTGCCCCCGCGTGGAACAGCACCTTGAAACCGATGGCGGTGGAGCTCGCAAACGCGCTGCCCGCGCTCGACGCACTCGGTGCCAAGTTGGACAGCCTCGTCCGTTCGGTCGATGGACTCGGCACCAAGATGACCACGCTGATCACACCGGCAGGCGGAATCGGGCTCGATCAGTCCGACGTCACGATCACTGCACCGCCGCTGTGTGTACCGGTTCCGGGAAAGGCGTGCTGATGTTGAACAAGATGCTCGGCGCACGTGCGTTTATGTCGGTTGCAGGCGTCGTTGTCATTGCTTTGGTTACGACGGTCGCCTACTTCGTGATCATGAAACCGACCAAGGAGATGACGTCGTACTGCGCGGTGATGGCTGACAGCATCGGCCTCTACCCCGGCAATCACGTCACCATGCGCGGCATGCCCGTCGGCACGGTGACCGCCACGACGCCACAGGGACCGACGGTGCGCGTCGAATTCGACGTGGATGCGAAGTTCCCGCTGCCAGCTGATGTTTCGGCAACGACGATGTCCGACACGCTCGTTGCGGACCGGGATCTTGCTGTGCTCGGCATGGGAACGACAACCGAAAACTGGGACAGCGGTATCTGTATCACCAAAACGCTCACTCCGAAGAGCCTGACCGAAACCCTCGACTCGCTCGCCAAGCTGTTCAGCGAGACGCTCGGCTCCGAAGCTGGATCTGCTCGGACCGTGCTCGGCGATGGAATAAGCGCACTCGACAACGCGACGGTCGGTTCCGGGCCACAACTCAACGACATCATCAACAAGCTCGGCAGTGCGTTGAAGTCCCCCGATGCAGCCATAGGTCGTATCGGATCGTTGATCGACGCGCTGAGCTCGCTTGCGTCGAGCATCGCCCTCGGGTGGAGCGACATCAAATCCATGATGATTCGGTTCACTCCGGTCATCGATCAGGTCAACAACGAACTGTTCGTCGAGGTGCCTCCCATCGTGGATGGTTTCCAGCAGCTTCTGCCGATGCTCAACGACATCACCACCATATTCGGAGACCCGATCTTCAAGGTCCTCGACAGCACTGTGCCGTTGCTGCGCTGGATCTCGGCGAATGTCGGTTCCCTGCAGGAGATCATCGCGATGATTCCGCCGATAGCGACGGCCTTCACGCGATCGGTCGATCCAGTGTCCGGTGCGACCGCGATGTCCTACGCGACGCCGACTGTGGCGGTAGCGCAACCGCAGGCCGACCTCGCCTGCGCTGCAATCAATGCTATAACGCCGGGCCAATGTAGAGGCGAGGAGATGATGCGCGTTCCGCTTGCGCAGCTGTTGCTCGGGATTGCAGGTGCACGATGAATCGTCAGATGCGACAAAAGCTTTGGCGACCGCTGGTCGCGATGGCGGTTGCGGCGACACTGGCTGCACTGAGCGGGTGTGCGATCGATCCGTCGACAGTCCCTGTGCCAGGTACGACCGTCTCGGGGGAGACGTACCGTGTGCAGATCGAACTTGCGAACGCTCTGAATCTGCCTGCCCGTGCGAAGGTGCTCGCCAACGGTGCCCAAATCGGCACTGTCGCAGGCGTTCACGTGGTCGACCCGACGGCCGACACTCCGGTCGGGTACGTCGTCGTCGACATCGACGTGTCGGAGTCGGTGCGGTTACCACGGACCACACGTGCCGAATTGCGGCAGAACACCATCTTGGGCGACATCCACATTGCGGTGACGACACCACCCGATGGGTTCGGCGATCCGATCCCGCCGGACGGTGTGATCCCGATCGAGCAGACGAAGCCGCCCGTCCAGATCGAAGACACGATGGCCGGCATGGCTCTGTTCGTGCAGGGTGGCGCTATCACTCAGTTGCAGGACATAGTCAAACGTGTGAATGCGGTGCTGCCGCAGGACCCGAGGGAGACCGCCCGCATCGCGGACACGGTCGGTTCCGACATCCAAGACCTGTCCCGCAACCTCGACCAGGTCGACGCACTCTTGGATTCTCTCGTCGCGACGTCGGCAGCGGTGCAGGAGGATCTACCGGTCTTCGCCGATATCCTGACCGAACCGACGGTCCAACACATCGCGGATGCTGTCGCGTCGATCGCCGAGGTCGTCGGTGTCCTCGGCGCGCTGGGCGAAGTAGGGGTCGCGCTGCAATGGTTGGGACCGCTGATCACCGAAGGCGATGCCGCAGCGAAGGCTTTCGTGCCGTTGGCGTTCACGCGTCGACCGTTCGATCTCGACGCCCCGTCGAACCTGAACCTGCTCGTCTCGCTGTTGCGGGACAAAGTGATTCCGTTCGTCGAACGTGGTCCGAAGGTCAACGTGGTCGGGGTGACCACCACAGACGCCGCAGCTGAGGTGGTGTCCTCCGACGACCAGGTCGATCGAATTCTGCAGACGCTGCGCATGATCGGGGCTGTGCGATGAAGATCAGTTCGATCGCGTCGTTGGGATCCATTGTTGCCGTCCTTGTCTTCGGGTCCGCCTACCTTGCCTTCGGTGTGGTTCGAGTGGATACGTTCCGCGAATTCGATTCGATGTCGATGGTGTTGACCAATTCCGGCAGTGTCGGTCCACGGTCGCCGGTGCTGCTCACCGGTGTCGAAGTCGGTGAGGTGACCTCGGTCGCCAACGTCGAGGATGGTGTGCAGGTCGACTTCCGAGTCGAACGCAAGTTCAGCATCCCGACGGCGAGTGTCGTTCGCATCGAGAACATTTCGGCACTCGGTGAGCCGTACATCGAATTCACCCCGCGTACTGCCGACGGGCCGTATCTCACCGATGGCGCGCAGGTCGACACCAGCACCATCCGGATGCCGATCTCCATTCCAGAGGTATCCAGATTGGTGACCGAGGTACTGAATCAGCTCGATCCGACTGCGATCTCGTCGTTGATCAATACGTTCGACGAAGCGTTGGAGGGGACCGAGTCGATCGTCCCGCAACTGTCGAGATCGACCGACCTGCTGGCCGCTACCCTGCTGAGCAGAACGCCGAAGTTCGCAGGCTTGCTGATCGATCTGCAGGCGATTGCACCTGATATGGATTGGGTCGGTCCGGCATTCGAGACCGGTTCGCCGCTGTGGCGGCAGTTCGCGGAACGTGTCGACTCAATCACGCAGTCGGTCGAGCGTTTCAGTAACACGGGCGACACGCCGGCAATGTATGTAGAGGGCAACGGACTTGTACCGTTTCTGAATCGCCTGGCCGAGTACTTCGATACGACGGGTCCCGATTTCCGGGCACTCGCTCCAGCAGTCCAACCGCTGGCGGAACTGGCGACCGACAACTTTCCGCAGGTGGACCTCAGTGCGCTGATCGCGCAAGCGTTGGAGTCGACAAGTCCCGACGGCGCAGTCCGCCTACAGATCAACGTCAAGTAGCACTGACATAGGAGTCATCGATGACAACCGACGAAACGAACGATGTAACGAGCGCGGACAAGGTCGCGCCCGCAGCACCTTCGACCGAGCCACGCCCGCCCCGGACTCTGTCGCTACGGATGTCGACGATCGCGATCACCGCGGCGATCGTCGCTCTGGTCGTTGCGGTCGCGATCCTGGGCTTCCTCCTGATCTCGGCTCGTGGTGAGATCGACGACACCGCCGCGGCGGCCGCCGACGATCAACGAGCCGAGCAGGTCGCAACCGACTACGCCATCGGCGCGTCGAACATCGACTTCCAGAACGTCGACGACTGGTTGGCAAAGCTGAAAGCGAACACCAGTCCCGAGTTGGCCAACAAATTCGATGCCACGGCACCGAAACTGCAGGAGATCCTGGTCCCGCTCAAATGGACATCCTCGGCGACCCCGATCGCCGCCAAAGTCGCATCCGACAGCGGCGGCATCTTTATCGTCAACGTGTTCGTCAACGTCACCTCGACGAGCGCTCAAACTCCGGACGGAGGACAGACCACCGTGACCTACAACGTGACCGTCGACAAGAACTCCGACTGGAAAATCACCGATGTCGGCGGCATGGAAGGTGCACTTCCGGTCAAATAGGGCGACAATCTTCTCGGACAGTTCGCCTGGGATAGGCAGGAGTAGCCATGGCAGCTTTGCCACCGCTTCGCATCGGAGCCGCGCTGCCCGATCCGCCGTTCGAGTTGTATGTCGATGGTGCAGCAACGGGATTCGACATCGAGTTCACTCAGGCCATTGCACGTGTCCTCGGCCGGAACTGGGAGTTGGTCCCCTACGAGGGAACCGATTTCAACGGAATCTTCACCATGCTCGACGACAACATTGTCGACTGCATCGCGTCGGGCACGACCGTAACGCCGGGACGACGCGAGCGGGCCGACTTCTGTTCTGCCTACTTCCAGTCGGGTCAATCGATTGCCGTCGACACCGAGCGCTTACCGCACGTGCGCGGCATCGACGATCTCGAAGGCCTGACAATCGGGGTCCAGCAGGGCAATACAAGCCAGCCGATCGCCAACGCGCTCGTCGCTCAGGGGCGTGCGGAGGCGGTGCGTACCTACGACTATCACGACATCGGCAAGGCGCTCGACGATCTGTCGTCGGGCGGGTGTGACGTCGTGATGAAGCTAGCTCCCGTGCTCACCTGGTTGGTACGCGACCGCCAGAATGTCGATGTGGTGCAACGCGCTATCTCCCACGAAGAGATCGCAGTCGCTGTTCGGAAAGGCGACGGCGGACTGCGGGGCCTCATCGACGGCGCGCAACGTGACCTGACTGCGGACGGAACCCTTGCCCGATTGGTCGAGCAATGGCTGGACCCGCGACCGACGTAGCTGTCGCAGCCAGGGGGCCAACGAGCGCTCTATGGCGCCCGTCACAAGCGAGATCTCATCCAGGTGTGCGACCATTCGATATTGCTCGAAAGTCGCTGACATCCCGGTCGGCTAAGTGCGAGTGAGAGGAAAGTCGAGAACCTCGTGACGAATGCCCGAAGGCGGACGGCAGGCTGCAGGTGTTGATATGACCTGGCCACGCGCCGCTTTTGGAATCGCGCTCGTGTGCGCTGTGGTTGCGCTCGTGCGACCGCAGAGTCTTGACTTCCTTCTCGTTGCAACTGCCTTCGGTGCTGCAATCGCATGTGTGCTCGGTTCGACGAGGCAGGTTGCGGTTGCGCGATGCGGCTGGCTTCTGATCGGCTTCGGTCAACTCTGCAACGGGGTCGGAAATCTGTGGGTCCTTTCGGATCCGAACTTGTGGTTTGTCGGTTCCGAATGGACCACCAGCATTGTTTTCAACGTTGCAACTCTCGTAACAGTTCTCGGATTGACGGCGTTGGTGTTGCCGCAGAACTCCGTGGAAAAGCTCGCTGAGGTATGTCTGGACCTGCTCGCGATCACGGGTTGCGCGTTTGTCATCGGGGTTCAGTGGGACATCGTTCGGTTCTTCGGTGAAGGCGGGAACGAGACGACATCCGCGTGGGGGTTGATGGGTTTTCTCGCCGTCGTCGTGGACTGGGTGGGGGTTGCGATTGCCGCGATCGTATGGGGGAGAAAGCCGTTCGGTCAGGTAGCGGGTCGGTGTGTAGCCGCGGGACTCTTTCTGTCGATGCTCGGCGACTCACGGGTACTCGGCAGTGCTGTCGACGTGTCCGATTCGCTCGCGGCCTACCTCTGGGTGTCGTCGTCGTTGCTTATCCTCGTCGGTGGGGTATGCATCACCACAAAACCGGAGACTGTGCGACCGCTCGACGACGGACACGTCGTTCGGATCGCGACAGTGCTCGAGATCGTCACCGTGTGCGCGGTGATATTCGGTGGCGCAACGTCGCCGGGGACTCGAATAGTTCTTGCGATCGTTCTGCTCGTCATCACCGCGCGCCAGTGGCGGGTCGTTCGAGCGAACCTGTGGCTGCATCGCCAGATAGAAGCGAGCGAACGGCATTTCCGCGCGCTCGTCGACAGCACGGGCGATGTGATCGTGCGGGTCGGGCCGTCCGGTCTCGTCGAGTACGCGAGCCCCGCCGCACGGCGAGTCCTGCTGCGCGATCCCTCGTCGATGTACGGACGTCGAATCGACGAGTTCGTACGCGACCCACGCGACACGGATGTGCTGGGGTGGCTGACGAGTCCGAGTCGAACGGCGTCGGATCACCTGTCGTTTCTGGCGGCCAGGCCAGATGGGACAACTGTCCATATCGAGGCAAGTTGGGCACGGCTCAGCAAAGGCTACATGCTTGCGTTGCGAGATGTCGACGACCAGATTCTTATGCGCACGCAACTCGAATTCGCCGCCCGCACAGACAGTTTGACCGGTTTGGCGAATCGCGCCTATTTCGAGGCGGAGCTCGGGAAGAGGCTGCTGACGTGCGGAGCGGCGACAGTTATGTTCTGCGACCTGGATCGGTTCAAATCGGTCAACGATATGAACGGACACTCGGTCGGCGACGCACTGTTGGTCGAGGTCGCGCAACGTCTCGGCCGGTCGGTCGATGACGCCCTGATAGCGCGCTTCGGTGGTGACGAGTTCACCATCATGTTGCAGGCAGGCCTGAGTCGATCCAGGGCAATGGCCACCGCCGAACGTATCAAGGCGGCTGTGTCGGGTCTGTACGACCTCGGCAGTATGGCGTTCGCAGTCAGCATGACAGTGGGCATCACTGTGGAGCAGGAAGGTTCGGTCGACGAGGTGCTGCGTTGTGCAGATATTGCGCTCGCAGCCGCAAAGATTGCGGAGCGAGGGTCGATCGCAGAGTTCGAAACAGCCATGTACGAGACCGCGATTCATCGGATTCAGATGGACAAGCGCTTTCGGTCGGCGTTCGCAGCGCGGGAACTGTCGTTGGTCTATCAGCCGATCGTCGACTCCGTCGGCGGTGCGGTTGCGGCAGCCGAGGCGCTGCTGCGCTGGCTGGACGAGGACGGGAATCCCATCCTCTCCGCGCCGGAGATCGTCGATCTCGCCGAATCCTTCGGCACTATGGCCGAACTCGGCGACTGGGTGATGCGCACCGCTTTCGCGCAAGCCGTGACGTGGGCCGAACTCGGCTGGCCGATCCGAATTTCTGTGAACGTGTCCAGTCAACAGATCACAGATGCGGCATTCGCGGTTCGTGTGACGAAAGCGCTACTCGATACGAAACTCGATCCGACCCAGTTGGTCCTCGAGATCACCGAAGATGCATTTCTCGAGGGCAACGATGCAGTGCTGGCGTCGTTGGAGACGCTTCGTGGTTCGGGTGTTCGGTTCGCCATCGACGATTTCGGAACGGGCTATTCGAATCTCGGATACCTCAACCGCTTACCGATCTACGGCATAAAGCTCGACCGGACTTTCGTTGCAGGCCTTGGCGAACGACCCGAGCAGGAGCCGATTGTCCGAGCTGTGGTCGGACTTGCGCACGAACTCGGCCTTGTCATCTGCGCCGAAGGCGTCGAACGCGTCGACGAGCTACAGGTGCTGCAGGACTTGGGTGTGCACTTCCTGCAGGGCCATCTCACAGGATATCCGTTGCATCCGAACGAGTTCCACGATCTACTTCGTCGTGGTCCCTACGATATGAGACCTGGGATCGAGGCCGACAGCCTTCGGCATTCAGGTTCGTCGGATCGGGCTACCTGAGGATGCATTCGTAGCACGCGTCGGTACGATCGTCCTCGTGCCAACTTCTGAGTCCAACGCGTCGGAGCGCCGCGTATACGGTGGACGTTCCGCTGCCGAACGTGGCGACGAGCGGCGCCGCAGGTTGGTCGACGCTGCACTCGAACTCTTTGGCACCAAAGGCTTTTCGGCGACATCGATCGAGCAACTGTGCTCCGCCGCGAACGTCTCCACCCGCAGCTTCTACGAAGACATCGGAAGTCGCGAGAAGTTGCTCATCGCGCTTGTCGAAGATCTGACCTCGAAGGCCACGCAATCGGCTCTGGACGCCCTGGCGGAGACGCAGGGCGAAGCAATGCCTGTCAGGATGAGCCGCGCGTTTCGTGCCTACCTGGCCGTGACGTGCCGCGACAGGCGATCGGCCCGTGTCTGTTACGTCGAGGTTGTCGGTGTCAGTCAAGTTGTCGAGGAATGGCGCAAAGGTTGGCGCGAACGAATCGCTGCAGTGGTCGTCTATGAGGCTGACAGCGCTGTCGAGCGTGGTGAGGCCAAGTCGAGGGAGTACCGCCTGTTCGCCGTTGCAGTGATCGGTGCGGTGAACTCGTTGGCACAAGAACTCGCTCTCGCCGACGAAAGTGCCGAAGCAGCAGTAACTCTCGACGATATCTGCGACGAGATAACCCATTTGGCAGTTGCGGGCCTCACCGTCTGACGAACCGTCCTCCGCTGTGCGACCAGGCGACGAGCGGTGAGCTCGAGAAAAACGACACCTTGTTACAAACAAGGAGCCGTGTTGTAATCGGGGCTCACAAAGTAGTGAAGGAGTTGCTGTGCCGGGGTTCAGCTCTGCAGTTCTCGGTCGGTTCGCGACCGCATTCTCGATCGCGTTGTCGTGCCTTGTCGTTTCGGCGGCAGAAGCGCCGGCGAATCCCCTGCCCGTCTCCGATCCTCTGCCTGTTCACTACGGGAATGGCTACGCGTTCGGAACGGTCGCGATCAACGACTGGAACGGACAAGTCCCGGGCGCGGACAACTACGAGTGCACGCCATCGGCGGCGCATCCGAATCCAGTCGTTCTTGTTGGCTCGACCTTCCTCTCGGCTGCGGTGACCTGGACCGCCTTGGCTCCGTACCTCTACAACCAGGGCTATTGCGTCTACACGATCAACTACGGCCGCAAGATCTACAACGTGCCGCCGGGAATCATCGGGCTCGACCCAGTCGCCAACTCCGCTCGTGAGGTTGCCGACCTCGTCGCTCGGGTGCGACAGGCAACGGGCGCCGCGAGAATCGATATGGTCGGTCACTCGCAGGGCGGATTGGTGTCGCGGTACTTCATCGAACAACTCGGCGGCGCTGAGGTCGTCGACAAGATGGTGCTGCTCTCTTCGCCGTACAAGGCGACCGGACTCCCTGTAGATCTCGCCGCTATAGCGCGAAACACCATCCCGCAGAGTGTGTTCGACGCGATCGAACGCAACGGGGTCGTTCCGCCGATCCCGTTCAACTTCATCAACCCGTACGCGCTCGGTCTCGCGACGGACCATCTGACGCCCTCGGTCACCTACACCCAGATCACCGACATCGCCGATGAGGTCGGTCTCTACGGTGGACTGACTCCGCCTGCGGGTGCGCCGAACGCGAGCATCGAGTACATAAATCAGGCCTGCCCCACCGACTTCTCCCAGCACTTCGCCCAGCCGTACTCGCCGACGGCAGTCGCGTTGATCGGCAACGCCTTGGGGACAGCCGAGCAGCGCCGGCCTGTCCCGTGCACCTTCGTTCCGCTGTACGCACTCTGATTCTCGGTTGCCTGTCGACACACCGTCTTCGGCTGGACCGTGTGTGAACTAGAGTGCGACGAGTGGCGAAGGACAGTACTTCCGCGCGAGGGCGCCTACCCGAATTGAAGGGTGACGCCCGGACGGACCGATGGCGCGAACATCGGGCCGGCGTGAAGGCTGATCTGATCGAATCGACCTTGCGAGCCATCGACGAATTCGGGCCCGATCTGTCCATCGACGACATCATCGGCACCGCAGGGATTCCGCGGCCCAAGCTGTATCGCTTCTTCCGCGACAAGGAAGAATTGTTCGAGGGCGTCAGCGAACGGGTTCAGGAACTGGTGCTGGAACGGCTGACGCCGCACCTGGTTGTCGCCGGAGCCGCCCTCGAAGCAGTTCGATCAGGGCTTCGCGCCTACGTCGATCTGGTCGACGAACGGCCGAATGTGTTTCGCTTCGTTGTCAATTCGCAGTTCTCCGGCTCACACTCGGCGACGAATTTGCTGGAACGTGGGATGGCGCTTGCGGATGCAACCGTCGCCATGCTCGGCTCCATCATCCGGATGCGAGGCGGAAACGGCGACAACATGGAGTACTTGGTCGATGCGATACTCGGCGCCGTGGCGTTGAGCGTGCTCCGCTGGTTGAATACCCCGACGATCGAGAAGGATGCGCTCGTCGACGAGTTGACCGTCATCGTGTGGGGCGCGCTCTCTGCGTCGGCCGCATCCCGCGGTGTCGTTCTCGATCCCGACGAGGAACTCTCCGTCGTACCGAATCTCTTTGACTGACTGAGTGTTACGGCTGGCTTGATCCAGTCGGTCCGCCCGGTCGCAGTCCCGCGCCGGCGAAGGTCGCGCGCTGAAGTACGTATGTCGCGAGCACTTGCCAAACCCCCCGTGTGGACTTAGCCTCGAACATGTACGAACTCGTAGTACTAGATACTTACTGTTCGAGGAAAGGCCAAGTTCATGGTGACAACGTCGACACCGCCTGCTGCCTACCCGAAGACGAGGCGGATTCGCTTTCGTTTCGGGGAGCAAAGCGCGGCCGCGAAGTACTTCGTCAACAACGATCCGGTGTTCAGCCACTTCGTGGCCGGACTTTCGGCATCGTTTCCACCGGGGGAAGAGTCGTTCATCCGCTCTGTCCGACGGTTTGCCGATCAGATCACGGACCCGGTGCTGAAGAAGCGCGTCGCAGGGTTCATCGGGCAGGAAGCGATGCACGGACAAGAGC
Organism: Antrihabitans stalagmiti; assembly: GCF_016482825.1. Lineage (GTDB taxonomy): Bacteria > Actinomycetota > Actinomycetes > Mycobacteriales > Mycobacteriaceae > Antrihabitans > Antrihabitans stalagmiti. Next base: position 158,403 of record NZ_JAEMNV010000003.1, read on the forward strand.
ATCGCCGACTGAACCAGCAACTTGTCGAGTTGGGCTACCCGATCGAATGGTTCGACCGAGACTCGGTGAAGGAGAGGCAGATTCGGTTCGAGGACCGCATCCCGGACCTACTGCATCTGGCGATGACCGCTGCTGCGGAGCACTACACGGCCGTTCTCGCCGAGCGTGTGTTGTCCAATGACGAGGTGCAGGCAATTCCGGGTGAACCGGAGATGTGGAATCTGCTGAATTGGCACGCGCTCGAGGAGCTGGAGCACAAGTCGGTCGCCTTCGACGTGTACCAGGCAGTCGGCGGATCCGAGCGAATGCGAATCGCTGTGATGGCCGCGGTGCTGGCACTCACGATTCCGCTCACGTTCACCACTTTGACGGTGTCGCTAGCGCGGGACCCGTATGCACGTCGAAGGCCGGTGCAACGGGTGCGGGAGGCGTACGCGTTGTTCCGTGGCCCGATGTTCAAGGGCCTGATGCCAGAACTGGCCAAGTACCTGCGCCGCGGCTTCCATCCGGACGACATCGAGTCCAACGAGCTGCTGGAGCGCTGGCAGAAGGAACTCTTCGGCACCGAGGGTGTCCTCGTCGATCACCTCAAATAGATTCCGTCGCAACAACTTAGGAAACATCATGGTGTCACACCACAACGGCGTGGTTTCGACCGATCGTGTCCAGTCCCGCCCGTACCCGAAGGTGCGACGAATGAGGTTCCGGTTCGGTCAACCCGAACCGATGCATCATCATTTCGTCGAAGGTCATATCGTTTGGAGTCACTTGGCCGCGATGCTGTCGGCCAGCTTTCCGCCTGGCGAGGAATCCTTCATCCGCTCGGTGCGGCGGTTCTCCGATCAAGTCGCCGATCCGGTCTTGAAAAAACGGGTGGCTGGGTTCATCGGTCAGGAGGCCGTGCACGGTCGGGAGCACCGGCAACTCAACGAGCAACTCGTCGAGGTCGGGTATCCGATGGTCCGCCTCCTTATGTTCGAACCGGACAGCAGGCGCCAGAAATGGCTGGTCCGAGGGGAGAACATACTGCCGGGCTACGTGCATCTCGCGTTGACCGCGGCGGCGGAGCATTACACCGCGACAGTCGGCGAGCGACTGCTGTCGAGCGAAGAGCTGCAATCGATTCCGGGTGATCCCGAGACATGGCACCTCCTGAACTGGCATGCCATGGAAGAGCTCGAGCACAAGTCCGTCGCGTTCGATGTCTATCGCGCGGTCGGTGGCCCGGAGTCCGTGCGCATCGGAGTTATGGCATTTATGTACTTCTTCACCATTCCGTTCGTGTCGGCAGGTGTGTTGGCGTCGATATTGACCGATCCCAGCGCGTGGCGACCGATCACGGTGGCTCGACAGGCCATCGATGTCTATCGCGGCCCGCTGGTCCGAGGGCTGATGGCCGACCTGCGCAAATATCTGAAGCCGGGGTTCCATCCCGACGACATCGATACCAACGAGGTCCTCGAAAAGTGGCAACGGGAGCTCTTCGGTGCCGACGGCATCCTCCAAGATCGCGTCAAATAGGCCTACGGGCAGGACGGAAGAGATGAGCACAACTACAGACGTCGAGCCTGCACCGACGGCGCAGCGACGTATCCCAGACTACGAAGTTGTTGTCATCGGCGCGGGGTTCGGCGGTATCGGCACCGGTATTGCGTTGCAACGCCGAGGTATTCACGACTTCGTCATACTCGACAAATGGGATCAGGTCGGCGGAACGTGGCATGCCAATACCTATCCCGGTGTTGCCGTTGATATCCCGTCCTTCATCTACAGCTTCTCCTTCGAGCAGCGTGGCAACTGGTCGCGTGTCTTCGCTCCAGGCAACGAACTGAAGGACTATGCGGACGACGTCGTCGACAAGTACGGGTTGCGAGACAAGTTGCGGCTGAACACAACTGTCACGTCGGCGATCTACGACGAATACAACGGACTTTGGCGGCTGGCGACGGACGGCGGCACCGAGATCACCGGTCGCTACGTCGCGATGGCGATCGGCGGCCTGGAGCGGCCGAAAATGCCGGCGATACCCGGACTCGACAGCTTCGGCGGCACCTTGATGCACACCGCTCTGTGGGATCACGACGTGGCGCTGGCCGGAAAACGGGTGGCGGTGATCGGGACCGGCGCAACGTCGTTGCAATTGGTGCCCGCTATCGCCGACGAGGTCGGTCACCTCACCGTCTTCCAGCGGACACCTATCTGGGTGTTCAAGAAGCGCGACGCCGAGGTCGGTCCCATCGGCCGACAAATCATGGAGCGCAAACGAATTCGGTCGGCGGTCCGACTCGTCGGCACGGTGGCTACCGAGCTCGCGATGAGTGGAATGCTCACCGGCCCGACCTGGCTGGTCGATTCGACGCGGAAGCTGCTCGAGGGTCCGGCACGGAAGTGGATGCGCAGTCAGGTCGACGATCCGGTCATCCGCGAAAAGCTCATCCCAACTTACGGGCTCGGCTGCAAGCGGCCGTCCATGTCGAACGAGTACTTGAAGACGTTCAACCGAGACGACGTCACTCTGGTGACCGACTCGATCGACCGCATCACCGAGAACGGGGTGGTGACGGCAGACGGCGTCGAGCACGAGATCGACGTCCTGATCTGCGCAACCGGGTTCAAGCTGTGGGAGAAGGGCGCAGTGCCGCCGTTCCCCGTCGTCGGCCGTGACGGCAAGGATCTCGAAGAATTCTGGGATACGAACAGATACCAGGCGTACCAGGGTGTTTCGATGCCTGGGTTCCCGAACATCTTCACGATCACGGGTCCGTACGGGTTCGTTCTCGGGTCGTACCTGTGGATGATCGAGGCTACTGCGGCGCATCTGAGCCGCGCGATCGCCGAGACGAAACGCCGCGGGGCGACGACGTGCGAAATCCGGCAGGACGTGCACGACGACTACTTCCAGAAATGCTTGAGTAGGCAGGAGCGGAACTTCCTGTTCACACCGACCTGCGCGGGATCGAACACCTACTACATCGACGACAAGGGTGATTCGCCGTTCCGGCCGTCGACCCATGGCGAAATGTACTGGGAAAACCGGCATTACGACCTCGATGTGTATCAGTACGGCGTCGCGGCCGCTGAATCGGTCGACAGCTCGGTCGCAGCCAAGGAGACCGTATGAAAGTGAATGCCTTGAGACCGGCACTGGTGGTAGTGACCGGGGCGGGTAGCGGCATCGGTCGCGCAACCGCTATCAGGTTCGCCAAAAGTGATGCCCACGTGATCGTTTCCGATCTCGACCTGGATGCGGCACTGGCAACAACGGCGATGATTCGGGCGCAGGGCCACACGGCGTCCGCGTCGAGGCTGGATGTCACCAAATCCGACGAGTGGGAAACCTTTGCCAGGGACGTTCTTGCCGACCACGGCGTTGCAGACGTCTTGGTCAACAACGCGGGCATGCTGGTGGGAGGCGCATTCCTCGACCTCACGCCTGCCGACTGGGATCGTCAGCTCAGCGTCAATCTGATGGGCGTCGTCCATGGCTGCAGGGTGTTCGGGTCGCAGATGATCGAGCGCGGCCAAGGCGGCCACATCGTCAATATCGCGTCGGCCGCAGCGTTCACGCCGACACCGGTCATGTCGGCGTATTCGGTGTCCAAAGCGGGCGTGAAAATGCTGACAGAGTGCCTACGGCTGGAGTTCGGGCCCAAAGGCATCGGTGTCAGCGCCATCTGTCCCGGTGTCATCAACACCAACATCGGCCAGAACTCGATTACGGTCGGCGTCGACAGTGATCTCGTCGAGCATGGAAAAGAGATCAGCAAACAGATTCAGGAGTTTGCCGAGCGGCTTCCCTTCGCCCCGATGAGTCCCGATCTCGTTGCGCGGGCCGCTGTTCGAGCCGTTCGGTTCGACCTGGCCGTCGTTCCGGTTCGAACCGAGGCGTGGCTCGGCTACTTTATGCTCAGGATCGCACCTGGAATCAATCGACGTATCGCGCAACCTTTCTCGATCGAGTCGATGGAGAAAATGGGGACGCGGGTTTTGAATCGCCTGGCGTCGCCGACCAGCAAGCCCGAAGCCGAACGAACTGGCCTTCCGATCGGAAGCAGCCGATGAGCAAGGTGGCGCGAATCGCGAAGCGGATGGAGTATCGATTTCCGCGTCCCGACGACGCGTGGTTGCACGTCACCGAATGGGGTTCGCCCCAACCTGATGTGACGATCGTCCTTGCCCATGGCTGGACGTTGTCGAGCCAGGGTTGGGAGGATGTAGCAGAAATACTGGTTGCGGCCGACCCCACACTTCGCGTGCTTGCCTACGACCATCGTGGGCACGGGAAGTCTGCGAAAACGGTTGCGTCGCTAGATATTCTGGCCGACGACCTCGCGGCCCTCATCGAAGCTGTCGTTCCGGTCGGACCGATCGTATTCGGTGGTCATTCGATGGGTGGGATGACGATGATGGCGCTCGCCGAGCGTCATCCGCGGTTGGTCGCCGAGCGGTTGGTCGGCGTCGCATTCGTGTCGACTGCTGCGGGAAATCTGTTGGGGCAGTATCGGTCGCTACCGGGATTTCATCGCTTCGCGGCGGCAGCACTTGCGCTCTCGGCGCGGGTGAAGCTGCCGAGTCGGCCGCTGTTCCTCGCGCGGCAGGGAACGCGCCGCGGATTGTTCGGCGCCCGACCCCGCCGGCACGACATGAACCGAGCGGTTTTGCAAGCCGCGCAAGCACATCCACGCTGTGTCGCAGCACTCGGGGCATCGATTCTGGAGCATGATCGGCACGTCGTGCTTTCGTCGTTCGCAGGGCTGGACGTCGTGGTCATGACAGGCTCGCGAGACCGTCTGACGACAGTCGAGCACGCTCGCATCATCGGTCAGCATGTCGCGGGAAGCCGGGTACTGATCTTCCGCGATTCCGGTCACTATCTGCCCTACGAGCGGCGCGAAGAAGTCACGGCACAGTTGCTCGGAATGGCCACGAAAGCTCGCGTTGCGGTACCGGATTGGGCGGGAGCGGCAGGATGAATTCTCGTGCACATCAGGTCGCCGTGTTCGAGGTGATCAAGGAAACCGTCGATGCCGTCACTCTGGTCCTCGATGTGCCGCAGGCTGTCCGGGAAAAGTTCACCTATTCGCCAGGGCAATTCCTGACGCTGCGGATCCCGAGCGACCAAGACTGTCGTGATGGATCGGTGGCGCGGTGCTATTCGTTGTCCAGCAGTCCACACACCGACGACAGGCCGGCCGTCACGGTGAAGCGGACGGCCGGCGGCTACGCGTCCAACTGGATCTGTGACAACGTCGCTGTCGACACCGTTCTCACCGTATTGGAGCCGTCCGGCTCGTTTGTCCCACGTTCTCTCGATGCCGATGTACTGCTGTGTGCTGCGGGTAGCGGTATCACTCCGGTGGTGTCGATCGCTAAGTCGGTCTTGACCGCCGGTTCCGGTGACGTCGCATTGTTCTACGCGAACCGGGACCGGGATTCGGTCATCTTCGCCGGTGTGTTGGGCGACCTGGCCGCGCGCTTCCCCGGCCGACTGACGGTAGCCGAGTGGCTGGAAGAAGAGCACGGCCTGCCGGGGAGTGCGGACATCGCCGCGCTCGTCCGGCCATTTGCCGACCGTGACGCATATATCTGCGGGCCAACGGGTTTCACGGCTGCCGCGCACGCAGCGCTTGCGCAGCTGGATGTTCCGCTATCGCGAATCCGCAACGAAGAGTATCGATCGTTGGAGATCTCTCCGTTCGACGGACCCGAGGCGTCGGTGACACCACCCGGGGCCGGCCGTAGTGCCGCACCCGGAGCCCACACCGCGACAATCGAATTCGAAGGCGAGACGTACGACATCGATTGGCCGAAGAACGTACCGCTACTCGATGTGCTGCTCGCCAAGGGGCTCGACGTGCCGTATGTGTGCCGTGAGTCGGCCTGCGGGACGTGCGTGTGTTCGGTCCGCAGTGGACGAACTCGTATGTTGCTCAACGAATCTCTGATCGACGACGAACTCGATCGTGGACTCACGTTGGCGTGCCAGACAGTTCCGGAAACTGATGGAGTGCACATCGCCTTCGATCAGGATTGAGCCCAGCGAATAGTGTTGGTTTGCTCCCGGAATCCGGGAGCAAACCAACACTATTTCCGTGTGCTACTTGGTGATGTCGGTTCGCGTGGCCGCAAACCGCCCGATCGCGGGCATCAGCCTGCTTGCGTGGTATTGCAGATGTGCTTCGGGTGTGACCGGGACGATCGATTTGTTCTTTCGGACTGCCTTGACGATCTGCTTCGCGACCTTCTCCGGGCCGTACCGGCGCATCTTGTACAGGCGGTCGAAACGCTCTTGCTTCTTTGCCTCGTCCTCCTTCGATACCCCGGAAAACGTTGTCGTAGCAACGATATTGGTGTGCACTATGCCGGGACAGATCGTGCTGACGCCGATATCGGCGGAGGCAAGTTCGGCACGGAGGCAGTCGGAGAACATAAAGACCGCGGACTTGCTTGTCGAGTAGGCGGAGAAGCCCTGCTGAGGTGAATAGGCGGCCATGCTCGACAGGTTGACGATATGTCCGCCGAGGCCGCGGGCAGCCATCTTGGAGCCGAAAGCTCTGCTGCCGTTGATAACTCCGTAGAGGTTGATATCGAGCACACGCTTGAATTCTGCCGCAGGGGTGTCGAAGAACTGGCCTGCCTGGCCGATGCCTGCGTTGTTGACAAGAATGTCGGGAACACCGTGCTGTTCGATCACCTGGTCGGCGTGGGCGTCCACCGCCGCCTCGTCGGAGACATCTAGTTGGTAGGCGTGCGCCGTGCCGCCTGCCTCGGCAATCAGCGCCGCGGTCTCCTTGGCCGATGCGAGGTTGATGTCGGACAGCACTACCTCGGCACCGTCACGTGCGAATGCGAGCGCAGTCTCCCGGCCGATGCCGGAGCCTCCGCCGGTGATCACCAGCAGCTGATCCTCGAACGGACGCCGCTGCCTACCCATCTCGGCACGTCGCAGGGCGCGTGCAGGCGTCTTGCCGGAGACTGCGTCGATCAGTTCGATTGTCGCTGTTGCCAACAACTCCGGATGGGAGAAGGGGAGCCAATGCCCGCCTTTCACGACGCGGCGCCACACCGAGGGTGCCCACTTGAGCTCGTCGTCGTAGCCGGATTGTCGAACGGCTGGGTCGCGGGTGCCGACGATCACCTGGACCGGCACCGAGGTGAACCGGTCCCGCGGCCGCGCCAGGGCTGGAATGGCGTTGGCGCGGTAGACGCGGAGACCGTTTCTGATGTCGTCCTTGAACGTCGGCCCTAGATGAATATCGCCTAGCGGCGCACCTTCTGCCTGCGAAAGACCCTGTCGCCAGCGCTGTTCGGACATACCGACGGTGAAGACCGCTTTCGGAACGACGGGCAGCATAAAGAAGAACATGTAGCCGATGGACCCAAGCTGAGCCAGCCCGAGACCCACGTTCCTCGGCGTGGGACGGGTGAGCCTGTTGCGTGCCCATTTGCTCAGATGCTCGGCATTCGGACCGGAGACCGACGTGAACGACTTGATCTTCGCCTCAGCGCCGGACTCGCATACCGCCTCCCACATGGCGACGCTGCCCCAGTCGTGAGCCAGCACGTGCACCGGTTTGTCCGGGCTCACCGCATCGATCACCGCGAGGTAGTCCGATGCCATCGCCGACAGGCTGAAGTCGCGAAAGCTCTTCGGGTTCGTGGATTCTCCGTGTCCCCGATTGTCAACGGACACAACGTGAAATCGCTCGACAAGATGCGGTGTCACCCCGTCCCACACGTGGTGCGAATCAGGCCAACCGTGCAGGAGCAGCACCGTCTCGCCATCGAGATTGCCCTGCTCGAACACGGCAATGTCGATGTCGCCGTTGCGAACCGTCCGCTGGATGACAGTGCCGGTCGCTTGCGGGGTCTGTGCCGGTGCGAGCCCAGTTACCTGTTTGGAAGACATACCTCGGAATGTACACGGAACCGTCGGTATTGGATACTACTTGTTTGAGATAGGCGGCTACGCCGCTCGTGAGTCCTTTCGGCGCGCCCGACCTCCGAAAAGACTCACGAGGCGCGGCGCGCCAGAACCTGAATATTGTTGGTAGGCAACAGGTTGGTGGTTGTCTTCTTGTTCGAATGGAAGGTGAGTTCGACGTCGCGCAGGATCGTGCGCAGCATCAACTTGGCTTGAAAGAGGGCCAGCCGGTCACCGACGCAACGGTGCGTCCCGCCGCCGAACGGGATGAGCGTGAAGGTGCCGGGCTTGGTGTCGACGAAACGTTCCGGCCTGAACACGTTCGGGTCCGGATACAGCGTCGCATCGCGGTGAATACCGTGGATGAACGGCAAAACGAGGCTGTTCGGAGCGATGGCGTAGTTGCCCAATTGGTATGTGGTGCGGGTGACTCTGCCGAACACTGGGGCTGGTGCGTGCATTCGCAGGGTCTCGTGGAGTACGGCTTCGATGTAGGAGTAGTCGTCGGAGTCGGTCCGGGCTTCGGCCGTTGCGATGGCCAGCTGCTGCGGGTTTTGTAGGAGGTAGTCCACCGCCCAGGTGACGGTCGATGCGGTGGTTTCGTGGCCTGCGAGCAGGATCGTGAACAGTTGGTCGCGCAGTTCTCGGTCGGAGAGGGGCGGCCCCTCGAGCCGCATCATGAGGTCGAGCAGGTCGGGTTGCTCGACCTCCCGCGCATTCCGGCGCCGAGCTATTTCGGTGTAGATCAGGGACTCGCAGGCAGCGATCTCGGCGTGCAGCTTCGTCCACGTCTTGAGTCCGCCGAGCCGTCGCGTTGCGTAACGCACGATGTACTCGTTCGACATCGCGGTGCGCAACATCGCGTGCATCGGCGGTTTCCAGATCGGCATCTGCTCCTCGGTAATACCGAGCGTGATCTGCAGGATCGATTCCAAAGTTACGTCGAGCATCCGTTCCTGCACGTGCACCGGACCGGCGCCTGCCCAGGTTGCGACGTCTGTGCGGACGCTCGAGTCGAGGCCGTCGCCCCACTTCTGTAGTTCGTTTCCGCGTAGCCGAGGTAGGACAAGCTTGCGGATGCGTTGGTGGTCTGGTCCGTCGACGAGAAATAGCGATCGATCGCCGTAAAGCAGTTCGAGGACGTGATTGGCCAGGGTTGGATCGACAACTTCCGCGGACGCGGTGAAGAGGGGCTTCACCAAGTTGGGATCACGGAACAGGACGACGGAGCGGACTCCGTCGAGAATCTCGAACCCGATCGGCACGTCGACCCGAAAGATGTCTCCGTAGCGGTCGAACAGTTTGTCGACGACGTCGTCGCCGTAGCGGGCGTAGTCGACGAGCAATCGTGGCAGGCTCCACCATTTCACGGTGGGAACAGCGAGTTGTGTTGTTGCCGAATACGACTGCTTCGTTGCGGTGTGTAGTCGGGTGCTCATCGTCGAATCTCCTATGCCCGGCCCGGTACCGACGGTTGTGGTGGCGAATCCGGCCGAGCGGTTCCACAAAACCATATATCAGTGCAATCTGTATTTCAATGAAATCTGTAATTCAGCCTCACGGGGAGCAACCTGAGATACTGTCCGACGTCTGGTTGTCGTACGCGAAAGGTGCTGAGGTGAGAACGTGGTGAAGCGGCGCCGGCCGCTGACTCGCGAAGAGAGTCAAGCCCTTACGCGTGAGATCGTGCTCGAGGCTGCCGAGGAACTGTTCCTGGAACAAGGGTTCCACGCCACATCGGTTGCTCAGATCGGGGCGAACGCGGGCCGAACCCCCGGGTCCATCTACGGCAACTTCCCCAGCAAGGAAGCGCTCTGTTTTGCAGTACTCGAACGCCACTACAAACAGGTGATCGGCGAGCTTGCAGACTCGATGGGTGCTGCGGGTGAGGATGTCGACAGCAAGCTGGATACGTTCGGTCGGTGGTGGAAGACGTTCAGTTCGAACCAGCGCTTCACGATGCTGTCCGCGGAGTACATCGCCGCTGTCCGTCGTGATGCGCAACGGTTCGACGAGCTGACGGCATTCTGGACAGTCGCCAAGATGATGCTCCGATCGATACTCGCCGCCGTCGGCGAAGTCTCCGCCGATGACAAAGGTGCGAACGCGTTGCTCGACTCAGCATTGGTCGGAATCACCTCCAGCGCGCTCGGTCTGATGGTCAGCGAAGCAGGCACCATGGTCGACAGCGAAACATCGGCAACGGTTCTCACCGACACGATGCGACTCTGGATGAACCGCATCCAAGAGTCCGGCAAACCTCGGAAATAGCGGCGAGATGCGGCTGCGCCGCTCGTGAGTCTTTCCGGCGCGCCCGACCTCCGAAAAGACTCACGAGGCGCGGAGCGCCATATTGTTAGACCGCGACACCGAGGGAGCACACGTGGACATAGTTGCGTCCGGTCCGTTCATCGATTGGGAGGCGATGACCGGTCTGTCGAAGTTCTGGATCGACATGATCAGCGTCCCGCTGTTCAGTGCGGTGTCCGGCGTTCTGGTGAACTGGACCGGTGTGTACATGCTGTTCACGCCGATCAACTTTCGCGGCTTCTATGTGCCGGGTCTGAAGACGCTCTTTCCGTTTCTGCCGAGAAAGGTTCAGCAGTTGCCCATTTGGGCGCCCGGCGGAATCATCGGCTACCAAGGCTTCATACCCGCCCGCGCCGAAAAGATGGCGTGTTACATCGTCGACAAAGCCGTCGCTCGCATCGGAAGCGTCAAAGATTTCTACTACGAGTTCGATCCGCAATCGGTAGCCGTTCACATGACCGAGGTGGTGAAGCGTGACTTGCGGCCGCTGGTTGCGTCGGTGATGGAGCGCGAACATCCGGGACTGTGGCGCGACATGACGCCGGCGATGCGCGAGGTCGTCTACGACAGAATCGAAGCGGAGATGCCCGATATCGCCGAGCGTGCGCTCGAGCGGATCGGTGAAAACGTCGAGCAGATGATCGACATCAGGTTGATGGCGATGAGGTTCTTGAAGAACAATCCGCAGACGCTGAAGGACATCGTCTGGAACATCGCGGCGCCCGAGCTGAAGTTCATGGTCAGAGTCGGCCTGCTCGGTTTGCCGTTCGGCATGCTGTTCGCGCTGGTCATCTACTACTACAAAAACGTGCCCCTGCTGTCGGCCGTCCCGGGTTGGGTCGTGGTGCTGGGCGGCGCGGCCCTCATCGGCGTTACGGTGAATCTGCTCGCGATCAAAGTTGTCTTCGAGCCCGCGGATCCGCAGCCCCGCTACAAGTACCTGTGGAAGCAAGCGAAGCTGGCAAAGCGGCAGCCGCAGGCGGCAGAGGACTTCGGCAAGCTACTCGCGACGAACGTGATCAACATTCCGAACGTCGCAGACGAATTGCTCAACGGCCCCCGCGGGGATCGAGTCCGCGGATTTATGGAAAACATCGTCACCCAAGAACTCGACCGAATTCTCGGCCGGATGCAATCAGTGGTTCGTGCTGCGGTCGGCACCAAGGAGTTCGATGCCATCAGGGCGGGTTCGATGGAGGCAGGGCTCGAGTATGCACCGACCATGGTCAACGACGAAGAGTTCAACGCCGTGCAAGCCGAGAAGATCGAACGCTTCGCGCGAGACAAGCTTCGAGAACTGAAGCCGGCGCAGTTCATGGAATTGATCTACTCGGTGATCGAGCAGGATGCCTGGCTCCTCTACGTACACGGCGCGTTGCTCGGACTCGGGGTCGGCGGCTTGCACCTACTACTTTTCGGATCATGACATGAGCGACGACACCACCCCGAAAGCCGACGCGGAGCCGTCCGAGCACGAATCGAAATCCACTCTCGAGGTCGCCACCGAGATCGCCAAATTTGCCACCAATCCCGTCGAGATCGCCGGGGTCGCGAAGTTGTCGGCTGCGGCCCTGCTTCGCGCTGTCGGCGCGATCGGTCAGGGTTCGGTGGATGCGGCGAACGACATCGCCAAACAGATCAGTTCCGGCGAGGGGATAACTCAGATCGTCGACGAACGAATCGTGCAGGTGTTGTCCGCCGCAATGTCAGCATTGGGCGCTGAAGAGACTGCGGATCAACGTGATTCGGACCGATCGTCGCGCCGGTCGAAGCGTCCGCTGAAGGAACGTGGCGACGCTCTGCTCTCCCGCTCCTGGAACGCAGCGGCGCAAACTGGTTCCAAGCACCCGGCATTCGACCGAATTCTCGGTGAGATCACTCCTGACGAAGCGCGCATCCTGCGGTTCCTCGCGATCGCAGGTCCGCAGCCTGCGATCGACATCAGGACGAATACGCCGTTCGGGATCGGTTCGCAGCGCCTCGCAGTCGGTATTTCCTTCATTCCCGACATGGCTGGATGTGCCTGGCCTGCGCGCAGCAAGAACTACTTCGGCAACCTGCACGGTCTCGGTCTGGTGAGCTTTTCGACGGAACCGGTCGAGGATTTCCGCAGATATCAAGTGACGGAGGCGCACCCGGACGCGGTGGCGGCCTCGCGTCGAGCGAAGCGCACGATTGCGGTATACCGCAGCATCTTCTTGTCCGACTTCGGCATGCAGTTCTGCCGCGAATGCTTCACGCTAGAGGGCTACGACGCCGGCGGCTGGACGAAGTACGAACACCACGACCAGTACTGGGGCAAGGGTCCACGACTGCCGAAACCGTTGGACTGAAGGCGTATTCGGTCATGAGGCGTACCGAGGGTAGAGCGGAATTCGTCGATGAGAGCTCGGGGCAGTTGGTCAAGATGGGCACATGGAAGAACTGACCCGATACCAGGAGAACTGCGCCGCGATGGTGGTCTCGCGAGACGGGGACGAACTCGTGTTCTGGTCGGACTTCGACGACAACGGCAGATCGATAATGTCCGAATCTCGCGTGGCCATAACCGATTACATCGCGAAGGGTGAAGGTCCATGGCCGTGGTACGACCTGCGTGACCGACGATCGGGTGCTCTGCAGGTGTGCGCCGCGCTTGGCGTCACACCGCCGCCGTGGACCGAACCGCTCGCTCCCGATGTTCAGTCGCTCTTCGATCGCGCCGGCAATGGCTGGGCCTCGGTCACCGATCTGCTCGGGAAGGGAATCGATCCCGACGTGCTCGACGCCTGCGGGGCATCGCCGCTTTGGTACGCCGTGCGCTCGTTGCAGCCAGAGGCCGCCCTAGCGCTGCTCGACGCCGGCGCAGACCCGGGTCGGCGGATCGAATTGTCCGCGCGGGGTGACCGTTTCACGACGATCCTGCACGAGATCGTGCTGCTCGGACGTACGACGGCCTTGCAGCGGGCCCTGTCGCGCGGTGTCGACCCTTCGTTGCGGGACTCCGACGGAGCCACACCGATTCACCGCCTCGGCGAGCGCAGCGACCACGTGAATCCTGAACTGGTACGCCGCCTCGTGGCGGCAGGAGCCGACGTGAATGCCGCGACGACGAGCGGACAGCGACCGATCGAGGCTGCGGCGCTACAGCTCCTTCCAGCCACGCTCGCGACGCTCCTGGACCTCGGTGCCGAGCCGGCCCGCGCGCTCACCGCACTGCTGGTGTGGTGGTCGGCGAACGTCCGTTGGGCGGGATATCGCGCAGGCGACGTCGTCGAGGTTGTCGAGCTGCTCCGGATCGGCGGAGCGGCGATCACCGACCGTGACCGCGAACTGGCCACGCAGGCCGGTCACGCGAAAGTGGCCGCGGCCCTGCAGGGCTAGCAGGTTACGGGCACAATCGAGCAATGCCGGTGAAGGACGTGTGCGCACTCTTGCTCGGGCTTGGCATTGCGATCGTGGCGACGCTACTTGCACGGCAGGTCCGGGACGAGGCCGACGCGTCGATGCGCTGGGAGGGTGGAGTCGCCGTCGGGTTCGCCGCGCTGCTCTACATAGGTCCGTTCTGGATCGCACAGCTTGTGCTCACGGTGCTGGCGACAATCGACGACTCAGGCATCGCTTCGGGTTGGCTGTGGGCATGGTTGTTCGCCGCTCCGGCGATCGGAATATCGCCTCCCGCTACAGGATTGGTCCGCTTGCTCCGCCGCGGTCGACCTGGTGTGGACTGACCTGACGATCAGCTCTCCTTGGGACCGTAATCGTCGACCAGCCACTTGCCGTCGATGTGGGCGACGGTCACCGAGAGCAGATTCGGCACACTCGCAGGCTCCGGCTGCTGCACGTTCTGAGTCTTCTGCGTCGCGAAGACCGTCACGATGTAGCGATCGGTGCCCGACGATTCGACGGATGTCGCTGCGACGCTGCCGGACGCGACAACCTGTGCCTCGGTCATGATCGCGCCGAGGGTCTCGCGGACCTGGGTGTATCTGTCCTGCAACGTATTCGAGGCGTCCTGGGCGACGCCGGCGAAGAAGCCGTCGAGGTTCTTGTAGTCGTAGGTCAACGACCGCAACACGTAGTCGTTCGCGAGTTGTGCTGCTGCGGCGCGGTTCGCCTGTTCCGCGGTGATGGCATTCAGATCGTTGGAGGCCGCGTGCCACTTCCAACCGAGGACCGCGACGATTGCGACCATTGCAATGGTGAACGCGGCTGCGAGAGTCGTCGTCCTTCTGCTGACGCGCGCTGGTTGGAGCGATGCTTCATCGACGGATTTGTCGGCGATCGTCGGATTCTCTTGTGTAACAGTCATTCGTCTCACCTCACTTGTTGGGCACTGCCACTGCGACACGGGCCGGACCACCGTCCGGGAACACTGTGAGCAGGATGTTCATGATCGAGCCGAGATCGACTCGAAGCGGTCGGAGTTGCGATGTCGCGGGTTTGACGACCGTCGATACCAACGCAAGATCGGGCGCAAGAAGTGCGAGGTACTCGCCGATCTTTGCTACCAGAGGTCCGATCGGGTGATCCCAGACGTGCTCGGCGACGTGGGAGTATTCCTCGAATTCTTGGATGATCTGAACACCGTTGGGAGTCAGAGCCGAGACCACAGGCGTCGTGTCACCGAGCACACTGCCGTAGCCGTCGAAGTTGTCGCCGAGTGTCTGCAGGTTGACGTAGAGCCGCGTGATCGGGTCCTTCTTGTCCTGCAGCATCTGCGCGAACATCATGGTCGCCCGGCTCAGGTTTGCTATGTCGGCCTCACGCCCCTTGTTGCCGACGGACACCGTGGTTACCAGCCGTTCCAAGGTTGCTGCATCCAATTGTCCAGTCAGCGAATCGATTTTGGTCAATGTGTCGCTGACTGTCGCGGATGCCTTCACCTGCGTTGCAGGAACAATCGCGCCGTCGCCGAGATAGGGTCCGTCGGCGGACGGTGGCCGGAAATCGAGGTACTGCTCGCCCGCGGCAGACAGATTGCCGATCCGTACTTCGCTGTCGACCGGGATCGGGTAGGCCGCGTCCACCTCGATCTCCACCGCAAGGCCGTCGGCTGTTGTCGAAATCTGCCGTACGCGGCCGATTTTCATACCTCTCAGGTCGACTTCGGAGGTCTCCATCAGACCGCCCGACGAGTCGACGAGGACGGTGATCGTGTTCGTGTCCCGTCGCGGATCGATGTCGAGGACCGCAACGGCCATGTAGGCCGAACACACCAACGTCATTGCGAGCAGCATGACTAGCGAGACAGGTGCCGGAATCTTCATCTCACAACCCCGATCGAACGCAGGATCTGGATAAGGTGATCAGCTTGCGCCGAGGCGTCGATGTGAATGTTCGGTGTGGTCGAGAGGAAGGGAATGAGCTTGTCTCGCAACAACTGATTGGTCTTGTCGATATTCATCGGAACCGTTGTGTCGGCGTTGCCTATCGTCACCAGCGCCGGTGCGATGACAGCAATAATGTCGCGGAGGTCGCCCGATATCGGAACAAGGATGTCACCGAGCGGTTGCGCCAGGTCCCTCAGCCGAAAGATCAACTCGACGACGCCGAACACGACGCCGCTGAGTCCCTCTGCACGTGCCGGACCGTACTGCAGCATCTGGTCGACACGCTCCTTGTTCGCCGCCAGATCGGTCGAGATCGACGCCGCCGAATCGAGAATGTTGTCGATATCGTCGGTGTTGACCGTCAGATCGCGCAGAGCGCTCTGACCTGCGACGAATATCCGTTGAAAGTCTTCGTCCGTCGCAGGGAAGGCCGAATTGAACTGATTGACGACATCCTGCAATTGCGCGAGCCGTCCACCGGACACGATGCTCGACATTCCGCGAAGTAGATCCTCGATATTGTCGGCCGGTGCGGTCTGCGCTCTCGGGATGGTGTCACCGTCGGCGAGGTAGGGTCCCGACGAGTTGTCCGGGGGCTGCAGCGACACGTAGATCTCGCCGAGAATTGTCGCCTGGCGCAACTCTGCACGGGTCGAGACAGGAAGGCGGACAGCGCTTTGCAGGTCGACCGCTGCGACAGCGGAATCGCCGACCAGATCGACGCTGTCTACTATGCCGACCTCCACTCCCTCGGATACAACCTTCGCTTTGTCGGGAAGGTTCAGTGCGCTGGAGAACTCGACGCGCACCGAGTATTTGTCGCCGTCCACGTAGGTGCCTGGAATCGGCAGTTCCGCGGGGTTGAAACCGCAACCGGCGACGCCGATTACGACCAACGCGAGTGTTGGTGCGAGTCGCTGTTTCATCGCGGCACCGCCTGACCGAGAAGCAACGAAAGCAGGTCGACCTGAGTCTGTTGGCCGTCCCGGCGAACTTCGATCTGCGGTGGTAGATACTGCACGCGAACGGCATTCGAGACCGGGTCGAACATTGCGAGCAGATCCCGCGACGCCTGGGGAAGATAGGCGAGGAGATCGCGGATATCACCAGCGCGGCTGAGCAATTGGTGTGCGAATGGAATCGCTTTGTCCAGGAACGTATAGGACTGCTCGTCGTACTTGTCGATGGTCCTTGCCGCGACCGGCAGCAGCTCGTTCACTCGTGCAATTGCTGTGCCGAGTCCCTGGACAACGCCGTCCACCGTTTCGAGACCGTTCCCGAGGTTGTCCAGCAGCGTGCGGAAATCGGGCCAATTGGTGACGAACATGGTTGTCAGGCGGTCGAGGTTGTCGATGAGTCGCCGGACCGTTACGTCGCGACCCGCCGGATCGCCGACCAACGTCGACAAACGCCGCAGCAATGAATTGAACGTCGGACCGGTGTCGACGAGCGCCGCGTCGAGTGAGTTGAGGGTGTCCGAAAGGATCGGATCCGGCTGTGTCGCTGGAGTTCCCGCCGCTGTCTTGGTACCGAGCAGGTCTGCAGCGACGGTGTTGACCGCGTCGAACGTCTCGCTGATACCGATCGGCGTACGGGTGCGGTCGAGTGGGATGCATTGTGCAGCAACAAAACGGGGCCCGTCGCGGTGTATGCCGGTGAGCTCGACATGCCGATCGGTGACGATCGAGCTGGACATGGTCACTGCACCGACATCTGCGGGAAGATCGATGTCGTCGTCGACCTTCATCGTCACCCGCATTCGGTCGCCGACTGGTTCGATCGCAGTGACACTGCCGATCTCGATGCCCATGAGGCTGACGTTGTTGCCCTCGTACAGCCCGACCGTGTCCGTGAACTCCGCGCACAGGGTTTTCGTCGAGTAGAGATCGACGCTGTTTGCCGCGGAGGTCGCTGCCCCACTGAGGACCACGACAGCAACTGCGGCGAGGGCGACATAGGTGAGCTTTCGACGGTCTGCCATGTCAGCAGCCCTTCGCTGCGGTCGGAATGCAGAGGCCTGTGCCGGTGATCGTGTTGGCAGACTGATCGATGGTGACACCGTCGATGCCGAGCATCCCCGAGATCTTTGCCATGAACTCCTTGATGCCGCTGATGACGTCGTCGATCTTGCCCTGGTCCGAGAACACCTTCTGCACAACTGCTTCGAGATCGGCGATCGGCGGCTCGAGTCCCTCCGCGTAGGCCATGACCGGACGGTGCACGACATCGGCAAGTCGACGCAGGAGCTGGAAGGTCTGCACTACATCGGCTTTCTGGGAACCTAGTTTCACCGCGACGATCCCGAGTTGTCGGACGAAGTCGGCAAGGATCGCCTGGTCGTCGGCAATGGCGGCGACAAACTCGTCGGAGACTGCGAGTCCCTTGTCGAGTTGGTCCGAGCGTTGCGCAAGAACCCCAGTCAGGTCGTTCACGTTGGTCAGCAGGTTGCGAATCGAATCGGGTTGGCCCGCGATCGCGTTGTTGACCTCGGTGATCGTTGCGCGCAAAGTCTGGCCGTCGACGTCGCGCAGTACGGGTGTGGCGTCCTGGAGGATGTCGGTGATCTCGTACGGAGTCCGGGTGCGTTCCGGTGGTATGTGATTCGTGCCGAGGTCGTTGTCGCCGTCCGGTGACAGCGACAGGTAGTGGCCACCGATCGGTGTGAGCATCTTGATCTCCACGGCGGAAAGATCGCCTACGTGTGTGTCTCGGTCGACACTGAAGCGAATCTCTACGTGGTCGTCGGCCAAGCGCACCGATTCGACTGCGCCGACCTTGATTCCGGCGACGCGGACCTCGTTGCCGCTGCGCGCACCTGCGGCGCTGGAGAAGTCGGCGACGTAGGTCTTGGTGCCGAACGGAACGAGATAGATGACGGCGCTCGCGGCGAGGGCGAGGATCGCGACGACGATACCGATTACACCCCAACGGAGTTGGGTCTGTGCCTCGTCCTCAGCGGTTCGGCGGGTCCTGATCGTGTGCTTGCGGATCGTCAGCTTCGTCATTTGCACACCACCAGGCTTTGGTTCCCGAGTACGACGTTGCCGATTCCGGGGATGTCCGCGCCGCCGCTCGTGCAGTTGTAGCTCGCGGCGTCGGTACGACTGTCGAGACCACTCAGCAACGACGGCACGAGCGACAGAATCTCGACCAGTTGGTCGGCGCGGGGAGTGAGTCGTCTGAACAATCCGTCGAGCGGGAGATAACTCTGGTCATAGCTGTCCTGCAACTGCTCGAGCAGTTCGACAGCCGGCTGGAGCGCGCGATTGGCAGTCTTGGTCGAGACAACGATTTCGTCTGCCTTGGTACTGAATCTGCTGAGCAAGCTGCCGAGCTGCTCGACGAGATCGCCTACCTGCGCCGATTTTCCGGCTATCTGGTTGGAGATTTCGCCGAGATTCTTTATGAGTAGCACGATTACGGCCTCGCGGTCCTTTGCATACTTCGTCAGGCTGTCCAAGTCCGCGAGGACAGGGCCGATCCCGGCACCATCGCCCTGGAGAACTCGAAGGATGTTTTCTCCGAACCGATTGAGCTGTGCCGAGTCGAGTGTGTCGAACAAGGGCCGAAAGCCGTTGAACAACTTGGACACATCGAAACTCGAGATCGTGCTTTCGAGCGGGAAGGTGTAATCGCTTTCGACCGGTGCGTCCGCGCTTTCCGGTTGGACAAGTTCGATGTAGCGCTGTCCCAACAGGTTCTGATAGCGAATCGCGGGTTGCGTCGTGCGGAACACCGGTCGATCCGTCTGCACCGTGAATCGCACTCGCGCAACGACGCCGTCGAGTTCGACAGTCTCGACCTTTCCTACCTGCACGCCCGACATTCGGACGTCGTCACCTGCGAACAGACCCGACACGTCGGCGAACAAGGCGTCGTATTCGAATTGCTTGCCCTCCACCGGTGTTCTGAGGGCAGTGACGATGACGACCGTGCATGCGGTGACAACTGCGACGAAGATCGTCAGCCGCACGACGGCAGCACGGAGGGTCATCATTTCGGCACTCCGACAATCGAATTCACCAGATAGGGCATGTCCTTCGAGATCAGTTCGAGCTGCAACTGCACTCGGCCGTCGACAACAGGGAACGCGGCACCGATCCGCTCGAGCAGTTGCGGCAGTCGGTGATATGTCGGCGCGACGGTGCCTATCGAAGCCGCGATCGGTATCACCAGGTCAAGGAGGGTGTCGACGATGGTCGAGATGTCGGTCTGGTTGTCACTCAAGATGACCGCAAGCGGGGTGAGCGCTTGATCCGCCAGACCCGAGATCGCCTTGTTCGTTCGATCCTGGTTTGCTGTCTCGCCGAAATACGCGCTTGTGTCCAGTAGTCGAGCAATAAGGTCGACGACGGGTGGCGTGAGTTCGGTAGCGCCTGCGCCGACTTCGCCGCCGATCCTCAGGTATTCCGCAACAGGTGCGCGCTTGTTGTCCGCAAGCAACTTCGCGGTTTCGAAGAAGGCCCGAACCGTTGGACCGAGTGTTTCCGTGTTGGTTATCAGCAGATCGAAGAGCTGGTCGACCTCGTCAGTGTCGAGCACCCGGGTCAGCTGTCCGGCCTTGCGGAACACGCTGGTTATGGTTGCGTTCGCGCTGTTCTCACCGATGTGCAGTGTCGCGCCCTCGGCGAGCGGAGCACCTCCGCCGCGGTTGACGAGTTCGATTGCGGTCGAACCGAATACGTTCGACGAGGTGTACTGCGCCGTCACATCGTCGGTCAGGTGCTCGGCTTGGGATCGATCGAGGGAGAGCTCCAACTGCTGGTGGCCGAACCCGAGCGTGTCGATCTGCGTGACCTTTCCGATTGCGAAGCCGTACAACTTCACCTCGGCGCCGGGGGCTAGACCCTCCCCTACTGTCGATGCGTCGATCCAGACGGTGAACCGGTCGCTGAACTTGCCGTCGCTGTATGCGGAGAGAGCGACCGCTGCGACCGCGACTACTGCTGCGACAGCGAGGCCACGGAGCCGCAGCGAGGCTCGACCTGCTGCTCGACCCGAGAAGTCTTGGAATACAGGCACAGTTACCCCGAAATCCTGATTCCGGAGTCGAGTCCCCAGAAGATGAGTGTCATCACCATGTCCGCGATGACGACGCCGATCAGACTGGCGCGGATCGCGCGTCCCGAAGCACGGCCGACGCCCTCTGGCCCGCCGCTTGCGTAAAAGCCTTGGTAGCCATGAATGATGATGATCATCACGACGAATACGACCGCTTTGACGATCGAGAAGAACACGTCGGACGGCGCGATGAAGGCACCGAAGTAGTGGTAGTACGTTCCAGACGACTGACCGTGCAGCACGTTCACGACGACAGCGCACGAGAGGTAGCTCAGGATCAAGGTGAGCAGAAACAGCGGGACAATGGTGATGACACCCGCAATGACCCGGGTCGTCACGACGAACGGAATCGGCCGTACCGCAGTCGCTTCCAGAGCATCGATCTCCTCGGAGATACGCATCGCGCCGATCTCTGCGGTCATTCGGCAGCCCGCTTGAGCTGCGAATCCGATTGCGGCGATCATCGGTGCCATCTCACGGGTATTGGCGTATGCCGAGACGAAGCCCGTCAGCGGACCCATGCCGACCATGTCCAGCGTCGAGAAGCCCTCGACGCCGATCGATCCGCCGACCGCCACGCCGAGAAATGCAAGTACCGCAACGGTTCCGCCGCCGACGATGATCGAACCGTTGCCCCAGGTGATGTCGGTGAGGATGAGCATCGTCTGGCGTCGATACGACCGGATGGTGTGTGGCACCGCAACGAGTACCTGCCAGGCGAACGTGAACTGGTGTCCCAGGTGCTCCGCGACGTTTGCGGGCGATCGAGCGATCTTGGCCGCAGCGTCGACAACGTGTTTGGTGCCGTACGGCCGCACCTTCGCCGTCGTATCGATCACGATCAGCCGATCCTGGTTGGCATGAACATCGAAACAAGCTGAGTAATAACCAGATTGACGCCGAATGCGGCCATCACTCCGATGACCACGGCGGCGTTGACGGCATTGGCAACGCCCTTGGGTCCGTGGGTGGCCTCCAAGCCGCGCTGGCAGGCAACGATCACGACGATCACGCCGAAAAGGATCGATTTTGCCAGGGCGACAAAGAGATCGGAGATCGTTGCGAACGACGCGAAGGAGGAGAGGTAGCTGCCGGGCGTTCCGCCCTGTGCGCCGACATTGATGAGGTAGCCGGTTCCTACCCCCATGAACACGATGACGAGGCAGAGCAGCGGCGCCATCGCTGCCATCGCCGCGAGCCGTGGCGCGACGAGCCTGCGGACGGGATCGATTCCCATCGTCCTCATGGCGTCGATCTCCTCGCGGATGGTTCGGGCGCCGAGGTCGGCGGCGATCGCTGATCCCGCGGCACCGCCGAGAAGCAGGGCCGCGACAATCGGTGCGCCCTGCCTGATGACGCCGAGTCCGCCTGCAGCGCCTGCGATCGACGTCGCGCCGACCTGCTGCGTGAGGCTACCGACCTGCACGGAAACGATCACTCCGAACGGTATGGAGACCAGCACGGCAGGAAAGGCGGTCACGCTGACGATGAACCACGCCTGCAGCAGCGTCTCTCGCAGGGGATGTCGAAGCCGCACCGTGTCGACGGCGAGGTAGATGCCTGCGTCGAGGCCGAGTCGGAGCGCTCGACCGACAGTGCGGGTCGCCGACAGACCGAGATCGATGCCCCAGCGGAGCGTCCGAGCAGGAGTCCGGGCGAGCGTGTCGAGCATGGACGCGCCCCTCTTTCCTCGAGTGATGTCAGTTACCGACGCAACAGCCGTCGGGCGATGTGAAACGTAGCACATTAATCGGACTGATTCATCAGTCTTGTATTAATCGCTCCGATCCCAGGCGAAGCCAATCATCAGAAGAAAGTTGGATTTCTCGCTACGCTGCAGGTCGTAGGCACCGCCGAGTCTGTGATAGCGCGATCGTGAGTAGGAATGCCACGATCGCGCGTGCGATCACCGACCCGCGCCGATCGCCTGGCCGACGAGTGCCTGCGCCGCCGCGGGCAAGATTGCTGCGAGTCCTGGTCCGAACTGCGGATCGTTCACGAGCGTCTGTGGGCTCGTGCTCGAGCAGCCTGCAGGTGCGGGAACACCCTCCAGTCGATCCTTGAGCCAGTAGAAGCCGCTCGGCAACTGAGTGAAGACGCCGGAGATATGTTCGGCGAGGAACTCTCGGACGTAGGTCACGCTCGATGCGCCTTCGTTGCAGTACTTCTCGTAGATGCGGTCGGTGCCTGCGATCGGGATGATCTCGTCGTTCTGAGCGTGATACATGAACACGGGCACCGACGGGGTGCGCTGACCGAGCGAGTTGTCCATGATCGCGTGTTTGATCTCGGGGATGAGCAATGGATCGGCACCCTGGAATGTCCCGAGGTAGTTGAGGCCCGGGAAGACTGCCGTTCCCATCGGGTGGCACAGGAATTTTTTCGAGGCGAGGACGAACTGGCCGACGATGTCGACCCGCTCGCGTAACACTCGTTGCATGTCCGGGTACTCGGTGGCGATTCCGACGAACGCGCCGCTGATGAGTCCCGCATACAGACCGTTGTTGTTATGCCGCACAACGGCTTCGAAGTCTGCGGCAGCGACGCCGCCCGATGCTGCACCTACGATGTTCAAGTCCGGTGCGTACTCGTCTTTGATCTCGGCGGCGAATGCGGTTGGAATGGTGCCGCCGGAGTAGCCCCACAGGGCTGCCGGGGTCGACGGACCGCTCAGCTCCGATGGAGCGAAGTTTTCCGCGGCACGGATCCCGTCGAGTGTGGCTTGGGCGCCGAGGCGCGACGCGCCATACGCCGAGTTGGGGCCCTCGTAGTCGGGCATCGCCACGGTCCAGCCCTGACCGAGGCCTGCCGCGATGGGGATGAGAATCTCGGCAGCGTTGACGTAGTCGGCCGGGATCGCGCCGGACTGGACGACGTACGACGGCGCGCAGTATTGCGCGGCCGAGTCCTCGGCTATCTGATAGGACAACAGTTTTCGTCCGCCGGCAGGTGCCGGTCCACGTGGGGTCAGGATCGTGGTGACGGTCGCGATCGGCTGGCCCTGGCTGTTGTTCGTGCGGTAGAGCAACTGATGCGCGTCGACGTCCATGTGCAGGATGCCGAAGAATGCTGGCAGGATCGCGCGCGCCCGCAGAATTTCACCGGGTTCGGCATCGGCAACCAGACCAGCTGCTGGTCGATAGAACTCGTCGAACTCTGGCGGAAGGGTCACGGCGGGTGCGGGTTCGATCGCTACCGCGGAGGGCGCTGGATCGGCGTCCGCGACCAGACCGGACATCAGGGTCGTCAGCAACGCGGCCGCGGCGCCACATACGAGGAGGCGAGTCGATCTACGGGCAGTCATCATCGAAGGCTTTCTTTCGGGGGAGACGCCGCCACATCACGACGTTGCATGTGCGGGCCGTCACAACTGGCATAACGGTAATTTAGATTTTCAGATTGTCAATGCACTGAGCCAATAGGGGCATCGGGTCGAAAAGAGGGCTAGCTACAACTGCCGAAGCAGCCGCGGAACCACCTTTCCCGTCGGATTGCGGGGTAGGGCGTCGATGAAGTGAACTTCCCGTGGCACGCTGAATCGCGCCAGGCTCTGCTTAACCGCAGACTTGACGGATTCTTCTGTGGGAGTATCGGATTCGGAGTCGGAGCGGACGACGAAGGCGACCAGCCGTTGCCCGAATTCTGGATCCGGAACGCCGATCACCGCGACCTCACGTACGCCGGGTAGTTCGGTGATAAGCCGCTCGACCTCTTGCGGATAGACGTTCTCGCCACCGGAAACGGCCATGTCGTCGGCCCGTCCGGCTAGGAAGAGGAGTCCATTCGAATCGAGTCGTCCGAGGTCGCCCGTATCCATCAGCCCGTCGATGACCTGTTTCGACTCGCCCGCACGCGTGTACCCGTCGAACAACATCGAGTTTCCGACGAATACGCGACCGACGGTTCCCGACGGAACTGGACGGCCGTCGTCGCCGAGTATCGCCAGCGTGGTCCCGAACGGTGCCCTGCCGGAGGTAGTCGGATGCGCTGCAAGCTCTTTGGGTGTCGCAATCGAGGCGAACGACACCTCGGTACTGCCGTAGATGTTGTAGAGCGTGGGTCCGAATCGCCTCAGGGAGCCAACTACGACGGGTGCTGGAATTGCAGAACCGCACGCGATGATCGCGCGCAGCGTAGATGTATCAGCCGCTTCCAGTTCGTCTTTCGGTAGTTGAAGTATTCGACCGAGCATGATCGGGACGACGAACAGCGAGTCCACTCGATGCTTCGCTATCGCGTGCAGTGCTGCAGCGGGATCGAACTGCCGCTGCAACACTGCGGTCGAGCCCATCGCGACGGCGCTCATCAACGCACCGAAGCCCCACGAGTGAAATACCGGAGCGCAGATGAGGTCGATGCTGCCTGCACGCAACGGAATTCGCGACAGCAACGCTGCTGCCGCGAGTGGATTGCGCGGTGCACTTCGTTTCGCACCTTTCGGTGTGCCCGTCGTGCCGGAGGTCAAGATGATGGAACGACCGACCCGCGGCCGGAAGGGCAAGCGCGTATTGGACCGGGATGCAACAAGTTCCGCGATTGTCGGAATGTTCGTCCCGAGGCGCGGCGCGTCCGATGGTGCCCAGGCTTGAACTACCTTCAGACCCGGTAGGCCCGCGGTCTCGGAGAAGTCGGCATCGACGATGAGAACGTCTGCCCGCTGCTCGCGTAACACTTCGGTGAGCTGACCGCCCGCAAGACCGGTATTCATCAGAATGTGGTCGGCGCCGATCCGCCCGGTAGCAACAACCGCTTGCAGAAAGCCTCGGTGATTGCGGCACAGAATCGCGACCCGGCTGGTGGCATCCACGCCGCGACTCGCGAGTGCCTTTGCAAGCGCGGTGCTTTCGTCGTCGAGCGTGCGATAGGTGATCGCTCCGTCGTCGTCGATCAGCGCGACTCGGTGCGGGAAGCGTCGTGCGCCTACAGCGAGAGCAGCGGCGGGAGTGACGTCCCATCGCAATGCTGCAACGCCCATCTTCGCCAATCGTGCAGGCGAGGACGGGCGGAGCGCACCGGACCGGATGACCGGTCCAGCGGCTCGGGCGAGCCCGAATGCTGCGCTGAAGGGCTCCACGTCAGGCGGTCAGTTCGAGGGTGCCACGCGGATTCCACGGCATCGGCCCGGTCGGAAAGCTGAACCGCAGCAACCGATGTGAGTTGTCGGCTTCGAAATGTGCGACGAAGGGCGGCAGGAAGCCTGCGATGACCTTGTCGAGCAGGCCGTTGATATGACTGAATCCCGGCCGGATGCGGACCTGCCAGGCGTCGAAGCTGCCTGCCGTGATGTCCACCCTTGTGCGCTTCTCGATCTTGACCTCGAGCGGCCAGTAGATCGAAAACGCAAGCCAGATGTTGTGTTTGGACTTCGCGCCCTTGGTGAAGTCGAGTCCCCGCAACAGGGTCAGTCCGCCGATCAGCGGCATGACACCCTTCGGGAACGGCTGGAGTTCGCCGCCGAACTGCAGGTGTTGGGTGTCGACGAAGTAGCCCTCTTCGCGGGTGACCAGTTTGCCGTCGAAAAAGCTTGCCGCTTTGTAACTTTCGGCGTGAATCCGGCCGCCTTCGCGGCGGAATCGTTGCTCGACCTGCATCGAGAGTTGATCTTTGACCCCGGCTTCGACCGCCGAGACGTACGAGGCGCCGTCGTGCTCGACGATGCTCGATACCTCGTACATCGTTGGGTCGTCCCCGACCCGAATTCCGTAGACCGACTTCTCGCCGTCGGCTATGTCGGGGTCGCGGAAGGGACTGGTCATTGCGTTCTCCTGAGCGGTATCGAGCACTGCCACGGCTGCGGGGCAAGCATCAGCTGATTAAACCGACTGATGTATCATTCGTCAAATATTCGTGAGCTTTCCCACTCGGCATGAGCGGTGCCGAGCGTGGTCTGTGGCGGATCGTCGTAGACCCACTCTCTGGCGATTCGATGCCAGTTGTTCGTTGCGCCGAGCTGACCGAGGACGCCGAACGTGAGAAACTCCGCTCTCCTGGAGAAGATGTGCTCGGGCGGCAGGTTCTGATGCCGCATGCCGGAGAACTCGGAGATTCGCGGATCTATCGCGAGCAACATGCTCCCACTCGCCATCGCGGGAGTTATCTCGATCGATTCGTCGTTCAGGTGCCAGCCTGCGGCTCCGTAGACGTAGTCGAGGCACTCGTCGATCGACACCCCTGCGTCGGCGTTGATCACGCCCCTGCGCACCATCAGATCGAAAAGGTCCTGGCTGCGGTTCTCCGATGCGGCACGGAGGCATTGCTTCTCGAAGTCGACGTGGACGGGATCCATCTTGTTGTAGAGCCCGAAGTCGATGAAGCCGACCTTTCCGTCCGAGCCGAGCAGGATATTTCCGGGGTGTGGATCACCGCAGAACTCGCTGTAGCTGAACATCGAACCGATGTAGAACCGGTAGATAATCTCGCCCACTCGATCTCGATCCTGTTGCGGCAGTGCGCGAATCGCGTCGAAAGGTTGTCCGTCGAACAGCTCGGTCACAACCACACGCCGACCGCTGGCTGCCGGAACGCTGTCGGGTACCGCGATGAACGGATGGCCTGCGAACAGCTGCGCGAGCTTGTGCTGTGTACGGGCTTCGCGCTCGTAGTCGAGCTCGCTCTCCATGTTCAGCTTGATCTCTCGTGCGAGTTCGGGAGCGGCAACAGTGGGGATCGTCGAACGCCAGAACTTGAGAAACATGGCGAGGTTCTTCATGTCGGCACGGATCGCGATGTCGATGCCGGGGTACTGCACCTTGACCGCCACGCGACGTCCGTCGTGGAGTCGGGCGCGATACACCTGGCCTATGGAGGCCGCCGCGATCGGCACTTCGTCGAACTCGGCAAACACGTCGCTGATGCTGCGCGCCAGGTCGTCTTCGATGATCTTCCGCATTGCGTCGAACGAGACCTTGGGTGCCTGATCGCGCAGCACCGCGAGCTTGCGCTGAAAGTGCTCGCGATGGGATTCCGGAACGAGATCGAGGTCGATCACCGAGAGCATCTGCCCGATCTTCATCGCCGCGCCCTTCATGCTGCCCAGCACGGTGACGAGTTGATCGGCGGCTTGCAGCACTGCCTTCTCCGAGATCCTGGCCTTCGCCTCATCGGAGCGCCCGAGCATGGATGCACGTGTGCCCGCATTGCGTAGGGCCTGGCCAGCGGCTGCCTTCCCGATCTTCGAGCCGCGCGCTACTCGGGAGGTCGGTACTCGGTCGTTCATATGGACCCTTCGGTAGCCCCATGTGCCGTGCTATCGCATTAATTAGACTGACGTGTCACTCTATCTACACCGGTGAACTTCGAGCGTAGCCGTTCGCCGCACCAAGAGCATTCGCCACGAAAGGAACGTCGCAGATGAACGGACGCAAACGCAAGGCCAAGCAAGCACTCGTGTCAGGCAGGGCATCGAAAACCCCGGTCGTGCTCAAGGTACGCACCCCCGACAGTCTGCCCGCACGGGTGATCGGGCTCGGCCTTGCGGGAACGGGCGCCGCGCACTTCACAGCGCCGCGAGCTTTCGACACCCTCACCGCCACTGCATTTCCGGAGAAGACACGCCAGTGGACCTACCGAAACGGGTTCACCGAACTGCTGCTCGGCCTGGCCATCACCTTCCGCCGGACGCGTCCGGTCGGTGCGATTGGCTCGGTTGCCTACGTGGCGTTCCTAGCGAATCGTGTGTCTTCGCAACGCTGAACGACCAGGCCGGTACGGTTCGCAGAAGCGAGAGAACATAGAACTAGACGGCGACGCGAGGCGGTGAACAGGTGACGGGCGACACGACAGACGCCGACGTGGTGCGCCCACGCCGCGGAAGACCCAAGCAGGAGGGCCTCGCCGAACGCCGTCGAGAGCAGATCGTCCAGTCTGCGTATCACGTTTTTGCCGCCAACGGCTACGAGTCGACGACCATCTCCGACGTCGCACGGCATGCGGGTGTCGGACAGGGCACGGTCTACCGGTACTTCGAGAGCAAGCGCGAAATTCTCGACCACGTCTTCGATTACGCGGCGGGACAGTTCGTCGGCGTGATCATGACCGATGATCTGATGAGACCGATCGACTCGCTCGACGAATTCTCGGATCGACTGGTCGATATCGCGAAGCGAATGGCTGCAACGCTCGAAGTTCAGCCGGATCTGTTGAAGCTGATCCTGGTCGAGGCAAGCGCGGCAGATGCCGAATTGAACGCGCGCATGCTCGGGTTGGAAGGGTTTCTCGCAGAGGCGATCGCGCGCGTCATGCAAGACGGCCAGGAGAAGGGCTGGGTACGCGCGGAGGTCGACACCGCGATGTACAGCCATTACGTCATCGCTCTCGTGATGCCGGGTGTGCGGCACGCGATTCTGGGCACCTTGACGCCGACGGTGAGCGATCGGTTCGCGACCGCAACGGTCGCCATACTTGCCGCGGCCCTTCGCGTTCCCGAGACCACGGCATCATGACCGCGCAGGAAGCCGTTGATCGGCTGGAAGCACGCCGAGCCGACCTGGTGCACGCAGCGTCGGATCTGATTCTGAGCAAGGGCTACCGGAACACGTCGGTGGCGGACATCGTCAGCGCGCTCGGCTTGAGCCACGGCACGTTCTACAACTACTTCGACAGTAGACGCGACGTGCTCGACGCCGTTATCGACTACGGCAGCCAACGACTCGCCGATCGGCTCGTCGGGTCGGACGATCCGGGTTCAGCGACCACCCTCGACGACTTTCTCGCACAGCTGGACCGCATCAACAGACGACTGCACGAGTTGGTTGCCGACGAGCCGCGGCTGGTGCAGTTCATCGTTTTCGAAGCTGCCTCGATCGACCAGGAGCTCGTGCAGCGCATGCTGACGGCGTATCAGGGATTCGTCTCCTCGAACCGGAGCTACGTCGAGAACGGTATCGAAAAGGGTTTTCTCCGTAGTGATCTCGACTCCGAGGTGGCAAGCGAAGCGCTGTTGACGATGTTGCTGTCGAGTACGGTCGGCGCGCTCGGCGGGCAAGGTGTCGCGGCAGACGTAACGGTGTCGAGCGCTGCGCTCGTCGACTTCGTGCGACACGGAATGGGCGCGCAGTAGCGCAGGAGAGTTCGATCGCGTTATTCGACCTCGCTCAGTTCGGTCGCAACGTGGAACGGCGGCGTGCTCTTACCCATGATCCGGTAGCGATGCCACGGATCGGGATCGCCGACGAATGCTTCTCGTGCGCTGTGAGTTGTGCGGACCACGACTTTGGTTCGTGGTTCGTCGCCGAGTAGCGCGGTCAGCTCCGGATTCGGATCGATGCGGCCGATCCACCGAAATATCCCGTCGATGGGTTCGCGGTAGCCCCGCAATTCGATGCGCGTGACTATCTCGGTGCCGTTGACGACGAGTGTCGCCGGACCCAGATAGTCGGAACCTTCGTGCGGGCTGTGCGGAACAACGCTGTTCATCGGTACTCCCTCGGCGATCGCTGCCAAATCTCTTGCAGCTGAGCAATATTCGCGGTGATCGAACCTCCGACCGACCGTTGACAACGAGTCCGATCGGGTGCACACTTACGAATGTACATGGAACTGGCAGTATTGGATACCGGTTGTTCGGCCATCGGTTGTTCGGACACTGCCTGTTCGTACTTCGGCTCTAGAGAGTGGTGAGGACAACGATGTCCACAGGGTCCGGGTCTCCGGGTGGTGACTACAACTTCCGAAGTGTGACGACAACGGTCGGTGGACCGGTGAGCCATCGACGACGCGTCGGTGATCGCCAGGAAACCGCACGGCGGCTGCTCTTCGCAGCATCCGAAACCAAATACGACGCCGATCTCGACATCGATTGGGACGCGGCTCCTGATCCCGAGAAGTATTGGCTGCCTGCGGAAAGGGTGTCGATCTACGGAACCCGGCTGTGGCACCGACTCGACGAGGCGCAACGCCGCGAACTCGGTAAGCACGAACTGGTATCCATGCTGAGCGCCGGCATCTATGCGCAGTCGATTCTGTCGATGCTCACGTTTCGCGACATCGTCGAAGGCGCCGGACTCGTCGACGACCAAACCCGGTTTATGTTGGCGTCGATACAGGACGACAGCCGCAGCACGACGATGTTCAGTCGTCTCGTGAATGCGACAGGTGCACAGCCGTACAACTTGCCCGCGCCACTGCAGGCGCTGACGAAGCTGACGTTGATGGCACCGTCCGGACCGCTCGGACGCGGCTTTCGGCTCCTGCTCGAAGAGATGCTCGAGTCGGTCCTCCGGGATCTGGCAGCCGATCCTGGGGTGCAGCCACATGTGCAGCAGATCAACAAGATTCACTCGGTATCCGGCGTCCGTCACATCGAGTTGGCTCGCGACGATTTGATCAGGGCGATCGAAGCGCAGGGACCGATCCGCAACGCGCTGCATCGTTGGGCTCTCGCTGCTGTCACTGCGGCTTGTTACGCCGCCGTCGTGAATCCGGCTGCCTACAGATCGGTCGGGATCGCGCCGCTGCGTGGGGCGTTGGTGGCGTTCTTCAGCGCCAACTACGGAAGGAATGCACGGCGCGCAACCGCGTCTTTCCGTCGGTTCGCCCGCGAAGAACGAGTCCTCGACGGTCCTGTTGCCGCAACGTTCATGCGGCTGGGTCGAGTCGAGCAGGGTTCGAGACAAGCGGGGTTTGTGACAAGCGATGACGTACACCGATCAACGAGAAAGGGTCTGTCATGACTATTGAATCGACGAAGAGGCGAACCCCGGCCGTCACCACCGCGGGAGCATCGACAGTTCGACGCAAGACGGTCGGCGATCGACAGAAGACGGCACAGCGACTGCTGCGGTCGACCGCGGACCGCTCCTACGACGGCGAACTCGACATCGATTGGGACGCGCCTATCGACCCCGACAAGAAATGGATGCCCGAGCACAGGCAGTCTCTGTACGGAACGAAGCTGTGGGAAAAGCTGACTCAGGAGCAGCGCAACGAACTCGGCAAACACGAGGCCGCGAGCGTGCTCAGCTTCGGCATCTACGCCGAGTCGGGCCTCTCGACGATGCTGCTTCGCGGAATTTTGGAGAGCGGCAGTCTCGCCGACGACCACGCGCGTTATGCGCTCGCCGAAATCGGCGAGGAAACACGGCATTCCACGATGTTCAGCCGACTTGTGAACATCACCGGGGTCGAGCCGTATCTGATGCCGAAGGGGGCACGGAAGTTTCTCCGACTCGCCGGCCTCATTCCGATCGGGCCGTCGTCGTTCGCAGGCACGCTACTGATCGAGGAATTACTCGACAGGCTGCAGCGCGAGGCAATGAACGATCCCGAGTTGCAGCCGCATATGCGCCAGTTGATGAAGATCCACGTTCTCGAAGAGGCGCGGCACATCACCTACGCCCGCGAGGAATTGGTTCGAGCCATCGATGCCCGCGGCAAGGCGTCGAATGCTTTCCACCGCTTGGTGTTCGCGGTGATGGTGCTAGGTGTGTACCCGGTGTTGGTGAATCCTTTGGTCTACCGATCCGTGGGAATCAGTCCGTGGGAGGGCTTCCTCGCAGCGATGACCTCCCCGAACTACCGAGCAAACGCAACTTTCGCAGGAGAGCCGCTGCTGCGATTCGGCCACGAGGTCGGCATGTTGGACGGTGCGGTCACCAGACGCATCTTCAAACTGTCTCGCTCTGTGCCACAAGACATTCTCGACGAACTCGACCGTGACAGGAAAGCATCGTGACGCAACCCAAACCTTCTCGCCGCACCAAAAAGGCAGCAGCGCAACAGGACAGCTCAGCGCCGGTGCACACCAGAGTGCTCGTCATCGGCAGTGGCTTCTCCGGACTCGGCATGGGAATCTCTTTGCAGAAGGCCGGGATCGACGACTACATCATTCTGGAGAAGGCGTCGGAGGTCGGCGGAACCTGGCGTGACAACACCTACCCGGGGGCAGCGTGCGACGTTCCGACACATCTGTACTCGTACTCGTTCGAACCGCGTGACAACTGGTCCCAGCTCTTCTCCAAGCAGCCGGAAATCTTCGACTACCTCAAGGAAGTCGCCGACAAGTACAACCTGCGGCCGCACATCAGGTTCGGTCAGAACATGACACGTGGCTACTGGGACGAGTCCGAAAATCGTTGGCATGCATTTGCTTCCGACGGGCAGGAGTACGTCGCGCAGTTCGTCGTCTCGGCGATCGGCGCGCTGCACGTGCCGAGCATTCCGCACCTGGAGGGCATCGAGGACTTCACTGGTGTCGCGTTCCATTCCGCGCAGTGGAATCACGACGTCGACCTGACTGGCAAACGTGTTGCCGTCATCGGAACAGGTGCCAGCGCAATTCAGTTCGTACCGGAGATCGTCGACCGCGTTGGTTCCCTTGCTCTCTTTCAACGCACCGCGCCGTGGGTGCTGCCGAGATCCAACGTCGACTTCCCCGCAGGCTTCCAGCGGGCGCTGCGACGCGTGCCCGGCTTGCGGTTCGCACTTCGGAACGGGATCTATTGGAGCGCGGAATCGGGCGCGTACGCGATGAACAGGCGTCCCGGCCTGCTCAAGGGAATCGAGTGGATCGGTCGACGACACATCAGGAGTCAGATTTCGGATCCTGTTGTGCAAGAAAAGCTCACGCCGGACTACCGAGCCGGGTGCAAGCGACTGCTCGGTTCGAACACCTATTACCGAGCCATCGAGAATCCGAAGACGGAACTGGTCACCGACCCCATCGAACGTGTCACCGCAGACGGCATCGTCACCAAGGACGGCGTCGAGCGCAAGGTCGACGCGATCATCTACGGCACCGGCTTTCACGTGATCGACTCGTTCACCAACCTGAGCATCAAAGGCCGTGACGGCGAAGACCTGACCGATCGGTGGACCAAGGAAGGTGTGCAGGCGCATCGCGGCATCACGGTCGCGGGCGTGCCCAACGCGTTCTTCCTGCTCGGACCCAACACCGGACTCGGGCACAACTCGATCGTGTTCATGATCGAGTCGCAGATTCACTACGTGATCGAGACGATGAAGTTGGTCGACGCGAACGGAGTCGCAGCCATCGCTCCGCGCAGAGAGGCCCAAGACCGGTTCAACGAGAAGTTGCAGAGCAACCTCGCGGGTTCGGTGTGGAACACCGGTGGTTGCGAGAGTTGGTATCTCGACGAACACGGCAACAACAGGACACTCTGGGCCGGCTTCACGTGGCAGTACTGGTTGCAGACCCGTCGGGTCGACGTCTCGGAGTACGAGTTGATCGGTCGGCAGCCTGCGCCGGCAGTGCGGCCGACAGTCCCGGCCGCGGACTATCCGCCGCAAACCTTCCCCGACACTCTTCCCGTCAACGCGTAAGGACAGAGAAACATGAAGAACTTCAAGAACAAAGTAGCTGTGATCACGGGCGCCGGGTCGGGCATCGGTCGAAGTCTGGCGTTGAACCTGGCCGAACGGGGTGCCGAACTCGCGTTGTCCGACGTCGATACCGCGGCCGTCGCCGATACTGCCGGTCGTTGTGAGAAGTTGGGAGCCAAAGCAATTCCGTTCGAGCTCGATGTCGCGAACCGGGCCGCGGTCCATGCACATGCCAGTGATGTCCGCGGCGAATTCGGCAGAGTGAATCTGGTGTTCAACAACGCGGGTGTCGCACTGAACGCGGATGTGGTCGACATGTCGTGGGAGGACTTCGACTGGTTGATGAACATCAACTTCTGGGGCGTCGCGCACGGCACGAAGGCGTTTCTGCCTGACCTCATCGATTCCGGCGACGGGCACATCGTCAACGTCTCGTCCGTCTTCGGGCTCATCGGCATACCGTCGCAAAGCGCTTACAACGCAGCGAAGTTCGCGGTCCGTGGCTTCACCGAAGCGTTGCGGCAGGAACTGAAGATCGCGCGGCACCCGGTCGGTGTCACGTGTGTGCACCCCGGCGGCATAAAGACGAACATCGCGGTGAATGCGCGCGGCATTCCGGAAGGAGTCGACACCGAAGACATTCGTCGCGGTTTCCAGATGATCGCGCTGACCAGCCCCGAAGCGGCCGCCCGCATCATCCTCAAGGGGGTGGAGAAGAACAAGGCACGAGTTCTGATCGGTGCCGACGCGCGTGGTTTCGATCTGATCCCGCGCGTCGTCGGTCCACGCTACGAGGATCTCGGTGTGCCGCTGTACCGGATCGGCCGGCGGGCAGCGGGACGCCTCGGCTTCGAGTTGTAGCGATCAGCCATGTCGAGTCGTGTGCACACGCTGGAAGTGGTCGAGGTGATCAAGGAGACCGACGAGGCTGCATCATTGGTCTTCGCCGTTCCTGACGAACTCGTCGAGCGCTTCCGATATCACCCAGGACAGTTTCTGACCGTGGAAATTCCGAGCGATCGAACCGGCTCGGTCGCGCGGTGCTACTCGCTGTCGAGCTCGCCGCACCTCGACGACGAACTCGTTGTCACCGTCAAAAGGACGATCGACGGCTACGGTTCGAACTGGTTGTGTGACAACGTCTCTGTCGGTACTCGACTGCGGGTGCTCACACCGTCGGGGGTCTTCGTGCCGAAGACACTCGATGCAGATCTGCTGCTCCTCGCCGCAGGAAGTGGCATCACGCCGATCATGTCGATCGCCAAGTCTGCCTTGCTCGCAGGAGCAGGCAACGTGTATCTGGTTTACGCGAACGTCGGAATCGAATCGGTGATCTTCGGAGCCGAACTTGCCGAGATGATCGTCGAGTTTCCCGATCGGCTTCAGGTGGTGCACTGGCTCGAATCGGAGCGTGGTCTGCCGACCGTCGACGATCTCGCCGAGTTGTTGGTCCTCTGCGAGCGATACGACACGTTCGTCTGTGGCCCGACGCCGTTTATGGAGGTCTGCCGCGCTGCGCTGCAAGTGATCGGGACGCCCGACAAACACGTCCACATCGAGAAATTTCAGTCGCTGACCGGTGATCCGTTCGCCGACATCGTCGTCGCAGAGTCGTCCGCAACCTCGACGGCGGCGGCGACCATCGAGATCGACGGCCGCAGCATCGACATCGAGTGGCCCCGCGACACTCCGCTGCTCGACGTCTTACTCGGGAAAGGTATCGACGCGCCGTACTCGTGCCGGGCGGGGGAGTGCAGCGCGTGCGCATGCACCGTGCGATCGGGTGAGGTGCGAATGCGCAAGAACGACACCCTCGTCGATGCCGATCTGGCGCTCGGACTGACACTCGCATGTCAGGCGGTACCCGTCAGCGAACGGGTCGAGATCGCGTTCGATCAGTAACGAGCAGCGACCGATCAGGCAGGCGTCCCGATGACCGCTTTGATATGAGCCTCGCCCGCGCTGTCGGCGACGAACAACAGCTCGTCGCCGGGCTCCAAGACGTCGTCCGGCGTTGGAAGAATGATCTCGGTGCCGCGGAGCACGGTGACCAACGCGGTGTTCTCGGGTAGTACCAGTGCCCGCACCTGCAGCCCCACGATCGGACTGTCGACGGGCAAGGTCAGTTTGGCGAGATTTGCCTTGGCCTTGCCGAGTCCGCGCAACGTGATGAGGTGCCCGACGTCGATGGCACCCTCCACTCCGGCGACCATCGCGATCGGCGTCGAGACCGCTACGTCGACGCCCCACGCCTCGGTGAACAGCCATTGATTGGCGGCCTCGTTGACTCGGGCTACGACCCTGTTCACCCCGAACTCGGTCTTCGCGAGCAGAGCCGCTGCGAGGTTCACCTTGTCGTCACCGGTTGCAGCGATCATCACATCGCACAATTCCATCCCGCACTCTTCGAGCGACGCGAGCTCGCATGCATCGGCTAGCAGCCAGTCGGCAGCTGGAACGGTGTGTGGCTCGTAGCGGCGAGGTGCGATCTCGATGAGCAGGACCTTGTGGCCCGCGTCGAGCAGTTCCTGCGCGACGGACCGACCGACCGCGCCGGCCCCTGCAATCCCGATGCGCATCATCGGCCTCCTCGCCGCACCGTCGACAGTGCACACACTCATCATGGCCCATCCACTGCAGTCGGCTTGCTCGGCTGCGTGGGCACCGGTGGCGTTTGTACTGATTTACTTGGCGGAGCCACATCTCTTCGATGGCTCGAACGGGGTCGAAATGACGTTGCAGCAGCTCTACCTGGCGTTGCTCGCCGGTGGATTGGTGCTGCTCGCAAGCATTGCCGCAACCAGGGTTGCGAGTCGGGTCGGATTGCCGAGTCTGCTGCTTTTCCTTGCGGTCGGCGTCGCGCTCGGCGAAGACGGGTTGGGACTGAACTTCGACGACGTGCAGCTCGCGAGGGACCTCGGCACCATCGCGTTGGCCATCATTCTCGTAGAGGGCGGCCTCACGACGAGGTTCTCCGACATCCGGAATGTGCTTGCGCCAGCAGGGGTTCTGGCGACCGTCGGGGTCGGGGTCAGCACACTCGTCGCCGCTACCGGCGCGCACTTCCTGCTCGGAATCAACTGGCAGCTCGCCTTGCTTCTCGGCGCGATCGTTTCGTCGACCGACGCTGCTGCGGTGTTCTCGGTGCTTCGCGTGTTGCCGCTGCCACGGCGGGTCGCAGGACTGCTCGAAGCAGAATCGGGCTTCAACGACGCACCTGCCGTCATCCTCGTTCTGGTTTTCAGCGCAACGCCACTGGCCTTCTCGCCGTCGCATGCTGCCGCCGAAGTGGTCTACGAGTTGGTCGTCGGCGCCGGAATCGGGTTGGTCGGCGGGTTCATCGGTGCAACGGCCTTGCGCCGCATCGCGTTACCAGCGTCCGGTCTCTACCCACTCGCCACGTTTGCACTCGGCATGGTGTCGTTCGCCGCCGCGGGCAGTGCGCACGCCAGCGGGTTCCTCGCCGCCTATCTCGCGGCCGTGGTGCTCGCTAACTCCGGATTGCCACACCGTGCGGCGAACCGGTCGTTTGCCGAAGGCCTCGGTTGGCTCGCCCAGATCGGATTGTTCGTCCTACTCGGCCTCCTGGTTACACCGAGCGAGCTGATCGACGAGCTCGTGCCTGCGGTCGTCGTCGGAGTCATCCTGCTGCTCGTCGGCCGACCGCTGTCCGTTGTGATCTCGCTGGCCGGATTCCGGGTGCCGTGGCAGGAGCAGGTCTTTCTGTCCTGGGCAGGGCTGCGTGGTGCGGTCCCCATCGTCCTCGCGACGTACCCGATCGTGGAAGGCGTCCCCGACGCACGCCGCCTGCTCAACATCGTGTTCATCCTCGTCGTGGTCTTCACCCTGATCCAAGGCCCGAGCCTGCGGCCCGTCGCGCACCGGATGGGGCTGATTCGCCGAGACTCCACTCGCGAGATCCAGGTCGAATCAGCGCCTCTGGATGTGTTGGAAGCCGAACTGTTGACGATGACGGTGCTGCCCAAGTCACGCCTGCACGATGTCTCGGTTCTCGAACTGCGGCTGCCCGACCCGAGCGTCATCACCCTGATCATTCGCGAGGGTCACACGTTCGTCCCACAGCCGGACACTCGGATCGAGGTCGGTGACGAGCTGCTGATCGTCACCACCACCAAGACTCGGGAAGTGGCGGAACGTCGACTCCGCGCGGTGAGCCGACGTGGCAAATTGGCGCACTGGTTCGACGAATACGGGGAAAGAGACTGAGGCCGCGTCTCGCATTCTTCGAGACGCACCCTCGAACCGGGCCCTCTCGGATACGCTCGATCCAGGGGTTCCCACCCTGGTCGGGGCCGAGGACTTGGAGCACGAATCGGTGATGTGAACGGAATCGGTGGCTGGCTGCGCCTACGCGGCACCCGCGCCCCCGGCGTCGTAAGCCCAGCGGTCATGGCACGCACAACAGGTGCGTTCTTCACCTTCGGCGGCGTGTTCGGCTTGGCTCAGACAGCTGTCATGCCCGTCGACATGCGAGGCAGTCGACTTGTCTGCGCCCTGCTCGCCGCCGCGTGTCTCGTGATGGGAATCGTGATCCTGGCGCTCGGCGATCGCATCCCCGTCAGGCAGCAGCAATGGTTGCTCTTCTCGCCGACGCCGTTTGTCGCCGCTGGGGTCTGGGAGTCGACGAGCAACATAGCGGCGATCGGTGTCGCGGGCTTCTTCGTGACCGTCACCTGCACCGGGGCGTTCTTTCTGTCCTGGCCGGCAGCGTCGGCAAATACCGTGGTCGGTGTCGTATGTTGTATGACCACGTTGGGGCTTCGGCCCGGATTGCATTGGTGGGCAGGTCTGGTGACCTCCGGCGTGGTCATCGCCGTCTTTTTCGTTGTCGGCGTGCTGATGCGTGTGGCGTCGGAAGCCGACGTCGATCCACTGACCGGACTATTGAACAGGCGCGGGTTCGCCCGACAGTTGGAACTCGAAATCGCCCGCGCGACGAAGAGTCGAACCGCTCTCGCTCTGATACTCGTCGATCTCGATCGGTTCAAGGACATCAACGACGAAAGTGGTCATGCCGCCGGCGACGTCGCCCTGCAGGAAGTGGCCGATACGTGGCGAAAGATGTTGGGCACCAACGCAATACTTGCCCGAATCGGAGGCGACGAATTCACGTTGCTGCTTCCCGGATGCTGCGAACGCGATGCGGTACGCGTCGCCGAAAGCATGCGTAACGCGATATCGGTGGGATGTTCGGCCGGCATCACAGCCTGGCAGCTCGGTGAGTCCGCATCGTTTATGGTCAGCCGAGCAGACGTCGGCCTGTATCGCGCGAAGGAGGCCGGACGCAATCGATCCGTCGTCGAGACGTCACACCAACCCTTGCTTGCAGCAGAATTGGTCGAAGCCATCGAAAACGACAGACTGAACGTCGCCTTCCAGCCGATCGTCGCCGTCGACGCCGGTGCTTCCGTCATAGGTTTCGAAGCCTTGCTGCGTTGGTGCTCCGCGACCCAAAAAGGCGTAACCCCAGCGGAAATCATTCGAGTTGCCGAAGAATACGAACTTATCTCGAGCCTGGGTCGGCAGGTACTCGCAACTGCCTGCAGGCAGGCTGTGGTGTTGCAGCGCATGTACACCGATCGTGCATTGATGTTGAGCGTCAACGTATCCGGCCTCGAACTGATTCGCGCCGACTATGTGCGAAGCGTGAACGAGGTGCTGCAGGAAACCGGATGGCCGAGTGCACAATTGGTGCTGGAGGTAACCGAGAGCGTCCTCGATCTCGATGCCAGAACTACCTACGCGAACTTGACGGAGCTACGCGCGCAGGGCGTCCGAATCGCAATAGACGATTTCGGCACAGGCTATTCGTCGCTGAGCAGACTCGCGTCGCTGCCGACCGACATACTCAAGTTGGATGCCTCGTTTGTCGCTGCAGTCCAAGCAGATTCGCCGCCGCCGCCGCCGCTGCTGAGCGTGATCGCGAAGCTGAGCGAGAAGCTCGGCCTGCCGGTCATCATCGAAGGTGTCGAGAACGCCGAGCAGGCAGCCGTCCTGGAGCCGCTGGGATTCACTCTGGCACAAGGCTTCTACTACGGACGTCCGCAGGAAATGGACATCCTCGTCGCGAGCGCGGATGCTGCTCGGCACGCGGACACTCGTCGGTGAATCAGCGCTCCGGCTTACGCTTTGGGGGAGAAGAGTTCGAGAGCGATGTTGTCCGGATCGCGGAACTCCAGAATGTATCCCGCACCGATATCCTTGACGCCGTCATGCTCGATTCCCTTGTCGTCGAGCAACTTCGCGGCATCGTCGAGTGCGGCCTTGTCCGCGACGGCGAAGCTGAGGTGGTCGAGCCCGGTACGGTCCTCGTCGAACCCGTCCTTGGACACCGGACGTAATCCGAGCAACGAATCACCCAGCTTGTAGATCACGCCGCCGAACAGGAAAGACAGCTGCTCGCGAGTGGCGTCGTCCGCATCGGCCGGTAGCTCGAACGCGACCGGCAGCGCGAAGATGTCGTCGTAGAACGCTCGGGACTTTTCGATATCCGTCACGGTCAGTCGGACGTGGGCAAATGCATTCGTTGCAATAGGCATATTTCCGACCGTACGCCTCGGGGCGCTCCGCCCCTCGTGAGCACTTTCGGAGGTCGGGCCCGCCGAAAGGACGCACGAGCGGCGCAGCCGCCTACCCGAAGCTGTAATCCGACATCTTGAATCGCCTGCTACGAATTGCCGATTCGATGGTTGTAGTCGGGCGCAGGGGTACGTCGCCGTTCTTGTCGAAGTAGTAGCTGTTCGCGTTGGCGCAGCTGTCTTGCCAGAAGATTTGGTTGCCTCGCCGTCGGAGCATCTCTGCGAAGAAGCGATCGTTCGCGGCCTGAGTCACTTCGACATAGGCCGCGCGCTCCTTTCTGGCGTGCTCGAGAACCCGGATGATGTGTGCAGTCTGGGCTTCGATGAGCGCGAAGTAGGAGGAGCCGTTGTAGCCGTAGGGCCCGAAGATGGTGAAGTAGTTGGGAAATCCGGGTACGGAGATGCCTTCGTAGGCTTGGAGCCGATGCTCGTTCCACCAGTCGGTGAGGTCGAGTCCGTCGACGCCACGCAAGGTGTAGGTCGGCATGTTGTCCGGATCCATCACCTTGAAGCCTGTCGCAAGGATCAGGACATCGATTTCCCTTGCGCCGCCTTCGGCGCTATGGACCGCGTCGGCGCTGATGTGTGTGATCGGACTCGTTTCGAGTACTACATTGTCGCGGTTGAACGTGGACAGGTAGCTGTTGTGGAAGCTCGGCCGCTTGCAGCCGAGACCGTAACGCGGAGTGAGCTTTTCGCGGGTCTCCGGATCGGTGACCTGCGATCTGACGTAGGCACGTGCGGCCTTCTCGGCGGCGGGACGAAAATGCAGGATCCCTTCGTAGTGTGCGGCGACGGGGAACGTGATTTCGACGAATGCCTGACTCGCGAGTCGGGCAACGGTCTGGCTGCCAGGAATGCGGCCAAGTGCCCACTGCATCGGCCGCGACAGTGCGATGTCCGGTTTGGGCATGCACCAGATCGGCGTCCGCTGATACACGGTCAGCTGATCGACCTCGGGCGCGATCGCGGGAATGATCTGGACTGCGGACGCGCCGGTGCCGATAACGGCGACCCGCTTGCCGCGAAGATCCAGGGAGTGGTCCCAGCGCGCCGTATGCATCGTGTGGCCGGCGAAATCGTCGACGCCTCGGATGTCCGGTGTGTTGGGGCGCGTCAGCACGCCGGAGGCGTTGACGAGGTGGCGTGCAGTCAGTTCGTCGCCGGTCGAGGTGACCAACCGCCAGAGACCGCCGCGGCCGTCCCAGTCGGCGGTCACAACCGTCGTCTCGAATCTGAAGAACTGTGCCAAACCGTACTTGGCGACGCACTGCTCCGCGTACTGCTTGAGTTCTCTACCCGGTGCGTACGAGCGTGACCAGTCCTTGCGCTTCTCGAACGAGAACTGGTAGCTGAAGGACGGGATATCAACCGCCACACCGGGGTAGGTGTTCCAATGCCACGTACCGCCGGGCGCGTCCGCGTCGTCGATGATCAGGAAGTCCTCGAAACCGGCTTGGCGTAGCTTGATTGCGAAGCCGATACCGGAGAAGCCTCCGCCGATGATCACGACCTCGTGATGGGCAGACCTGTCTGTGTTCGGCGAAGCGGCCGTCATGGCGTTGTCCCCTTGTTGTCGGTTGCTTGGGTCGAGTCGGTGGTAGGGCCCGTGCACTTCCTGATCAGATCGGCGACGACGTTCGGGTTGTCGTACTGAGGGCAGTGACCCGAGCCGGCGATCGATCGGAGGCGGACGTCGGGATGTAGTTGTTGCAGCCGTGCCCCAGCCCGGGGGGAGCAAATCCAATCCTTGTCACCCCAGGCCAGCGTCACCGGCATCTGGAACTCGGCGTCGTCGAGAGCATGTGGATCGGCGAGTTCTGCAAGCGTCTGACCACCGAGTACCAGTTGTCTTCGCAGATCTCCCGGTCCCCAATGCGAGGCGTACCGAGACTTTGCTCTGGCGGACAAGTGACCTGACGCGACAGCGCGAGCGAAGAGGTTGCCCATGATGGCAGGACCGGCGACCGTACCGTGCACCAGCGCCGGCGACGGTAGCGTAAGAACACGATCCACGAGGGGACGCGTTCGAGTCAACGCCGTCATCCACCACGGGACGATGAGTCCCGCGGGACCGATGGCGAGCACCGACACGATCGGTAGATCGGTTCTTCGAGCCGCACGCAGCGCCGCCAAGCCCCCGATCGAGTTGCCGACGAGGACTACTCCCTGCCCTGTGTCGTATTCGCGGGCAGCAGCCTCGACGAATTCGTCCAAGGCCGCGAGGACCGAACTCGACCTCGGGCGACCGGCACGGCCGAAGTGCGGCAGGTCGACTGCAACCCCATGGTGGCCTGACTTCGCCAACTCACCCAGCACGTCTCGCCAACCGTCGGCGGAATCGGAAAAACCATGCAGGAGCAGCACAGTCGGACCCGATCCCGGACCTTCCAGGACGCGGGTCTGCACACCGCCAACCGAAGCTACTTTTGCTGTGAGGGTGTCTTTCCTCTTGTGCGGGCTGGTAATGGTCATGCCCGAGCCACCAACGAGTTGAGCTGGGGGAGCAATCGCATGGCGTGGTATCCGAGCTGTGTTTCGATTCCCACCGACACCAGCTCACGGTTGTACCGAACGGCCTGGGTGACTGCTTTCGCGACCGACTCGGGCCGGTGGCTGACGCGAAATG
The DNA here is from genome assembly GCF_016482825.1 of Antrihabitans stalagmiti. GTDB lineage: Bacteria > Actinomycetota > Actinomycetes > Mycobacteriales > Mycobacteriaceae > Antrihabitans > Antrihabitans stalagmiti. The sequence goes on from NZ_JAEMNV010000003.1 coordinate 201,516, forward strand.
CTTTGGCCAGTAGCTCTTTTTCCTGCACCGCGCTCCCACGCAGTCGGGTGTTCTGCAGTATCGGTGTGTTGATCACGCCCGGACAGACGACGGATACCCCGACGTCGAGGTTGGCCCAGTCGGCTCGAAGACAGCGCGACAACATGACCACCGCCGCCTTGGACGCGCAGTACCCGGCGAGGCGTCGGTTGGGCAGGTAGGCGGCGCCGGACGCGATATTCACGATGTGCCCGCGGCGACGGTCCGTCATGTCGCGTCCGAATGTCCGGCACCCGTGGACGACGCCGTCGATGTTGATCGACCTCAGCCACACCCAGTCGTCGACCGTGGTGTCGAGGAAGGGGCCACCAACCCCGACGCCCGCATTGTTGACAAGGATGTCCACTTTGCCGACGTCGACCGAAATATGTTGGGACAGTTCGGTTACTGCATCGGAACTGGCAACATCACACTGGTAGGAGGTCGCTTCCGCGCCACGTTGTCTGCAGGCCTCCGCGGTGGCTTTCGCCGTCGACTCGTCGACATCGGTCGCAACGACGACCGCACCGAGTCCGGCGTATCGATCGGCGATGGCAGCACCTATTCCACTGCCTGCGCCGGTGACGACGACCACCGCGCCCCGCGGGTCGATCCGGTTCATGATGTGATCCCGCGTCGACGCACGATCATCTTCAACCCGTGCCGCGGTCGGAGCGTCAGCGTCGCCTCCGGGTCGACCGGATGGCCTGGCACAAGGTCGAAAACATAACGCTGGCTGAGTATTGCGATGATCAGTACCGATTCCATCGTCGCAAAGCTTTGGCCGATGCAGACCCGCTTGCCCCCACCGAAAGGTAGGTAGGCCGAGCGTGGACGGTCCTTACCCGCGCCCGGCAGGAACCGTGACGGATCGAACTCCTCGGGGTTCGGCCACCAGCGCGCGTCGTGGTGCACGAGGTGCGCGGGAATGATGACGGTGGTGCCCTTCTTGATGTGATGGGTGCCGATGACGTCGTCGCGAACGGCGACCCGAGGTATGACCCAAGCAGGGGAGAAGTACCGCATCGCCTCCAGAAAAACTGCGGTTGTCCAGGGCAGGCTCGGTAGATCGTCGGCAGTGGGTGTGCGGCCCTGCAGTACAGAGTCGACTTCGTCGAGCATCGTGTTTCGTGCGTCGGGATGTAGGGCGAGGAGGTACCACATCCACGAGAGGGCGTTCGCCGTCGTTTCGTGGCCGGCAAGCATCAGGGTGATCGCTTCGTCCCGAACCCTTTTCATCGGCAGCCCACCGTGATCGTCGGTGGCGCCGAGGAGATGGTTGAGCAGGTCCGGAGTATCGATCGGGTGTGCTCGCCGTTCGTTGATGACCGTCCACACCGAACCGTCGATTAGCTTGACGATCTTCTGGACGTCGCGGAAAGGTGGTGGGAGCGGCAGTGGAGTGTAGGCAAGACGAGATGTAGTGCGCCACACCACTTTCGGTGGCGCTGCGATCATAAATACGCGCAGTAGTCTCTCCCCGAAGCGGAGTCCTCCCGTGACCATCGGACCCATTCCCTTTGCGATCGGGCCGAACTGCTGACTGAACAAAGCATTTCCGACGACGTTGAGAGTGAGTTCGACCATCTCGCGCACCATGTCGATTTCGACGCGACCGGACTTCTCGTCGAGTTCGTCGGACAGCGCATCGATCGGCTCGATCATCAGGTCGACGAGTCCGTTGAGATGACGCTTCGAGAACATCGGCGACAGCATTGTTCGGTAGCGCTGCCACGACTCTTCCTCATCCGTGAACAGGCTCACCCCGAGCAACGCTCGCAGTAACTCGTACTCGTAGGACTTGTGATAGTTCAGACGACCCGAGTGCAGGACGTGGTCGACGTACTCGGGGTGGGTGAGGGTCACGTACCTCCGCGTTCCGGTCCGGAATCGGGAGATGTCGTGGTCTTTGATCTTGTCCAGCCAACCGCGTCGATAGCTCAGCCCGACCACTGCCGAGTCTTTCGTCATGCCTAGTCGGCCGAGGCGGTTTGCGGGCCGCATGGAGGGTCGTGTTGCCGGATTTGTCGACGGTGCGGGAGACCCGCGACGACCTCGCGGAGAATCCTGATCGACCTTCGAAGTGATGGTCATGTGATGCTCCTCTACTGAGTGATGGCAGCCGCCGTAACTGTAGGCGTATGCCGTCAGTTTGTGTCCAGGCTGCGATGTTGTCAAGATGTAGGAATGGAACGCACCGGCGTGTGGGGAGGTCGCACCACCGAAGAACGCCGTGCTGACAGGCGTGATCGAATGCTCTCCGTCGCCATCGACATCTGGAGTCAGCACGGGTGGGCGGCGGTAACCATGCGACGCGTTTGCGCCGAAGCAGCGCTCAGCGATCGGTACTTCTACAAGGAGTTCGGGGATCGGGACGGCTTGCTCACCGCCGTATGGCAGCACATCGAAGGCGAGGTACTCGCAACCGTCGCTGTCGCCTACGCCGAAAAAAGTGGTCCCGGCACATCGTGGGAAGACCTGACTCGGACCGCGACCAGGGTCCTCGTCGACCACATCGTTTCCCATCCCGCGCAAGCGAAGATCCTGTTGAGCCGCAACGAGGGCAGCCCGATCCTGGAAAGCGAACGGCAACGCTCGTTTCACAGAGCCATCGACCTCGTCACATCCGCTGCGAGACCGCGGCTCCGGCAGGGTGTCGATGAACTGGCCTTGCGGATGGACGCGATCGTCGGCGTCGGCGGGTTCGTCGAACTACTCAGAGAATGGCAGTCGGACGCGATAGCCGTCGATTGCGATCGCATCGTCGACTACGTCGCAGAGATGGCGACCCGGGTCGGTGGGCAATATCGCCTACCGCACTGAGGGCGTGTGAAGCCGGACCTATCGGATTGGTCACGAAACGCTGCCATGGCTAACGGGTGGCGTGGGGGTGCGATTAGCAAATATCCAGTTCGGGTCGGGATCGCATCAGTTTGGGGTCGGAGCCATGTCTCCTATCAGGCACGCCAGAGTCGAAAAAGATTGCGCTGCAAAGGTTCACTGGCGTGACCGCAAGCGATACCTCTGGACCCTCGGTCTGATCGCGCCGGCCTGCAGTCTGTTGCCATCGCAACTTGTGCTCTGGACCGGACTGGAAGTTCTGTGGTGGATCGGCCCGATCATCGTGTTCGTCGCAATACCGCTGGTCGACGCCCTCGTCGGGGAGGACGGTGTGAACCCTCCGGACGAGGCTTACAAGCAACTCTCCAACGATCGTTACTACCGCTGGTGTACCTACGCGTTCCTGCCGGTTCAGGTAGTCGCGTTGTTCGTCGCCTGCTACCTGTGGTCGTCCGATGCATTGGCCCTCGTCGACAAGATCGGACTTGCTGTGACCGTCGGCGTCGGCTGTGGCATCGGGATCAACGCCGCACACGAACTCGGTCACCGCAGCGATCGATTGGAGCGCTGGTTGTCGAAGATCGCACTCGCGCAGTCCTGTTACGGACACTTCTACGTCGAACACAACAAGGGACACCATGCGCGAGTCGCTACGCCCGAGGACCCGGCGAGCGCCCGCTTCGGGGAAAGTCTGTGGCGATTCCTTCCGCGCAGCGTTGTCGGTGGTATGCGGTCGGCGCTGAGCTTGGAACGAGATCGATTGCATCGCAGGGGTTTACGATGGTGGAGTTTGGACAACAACCTGCTGCAGGCGTGGGCGATGAGTATCGTGCTGTTCGGAGTCGTACTCGGCGTTTTCGGCTGGCGGATTGCGCCGTACCTCGTCATGCAAGCTGTCGTCGGTTTCTGCCTACTCGAAACCGTGAACTACGTCGAGCACTACGGACTACTTCGGCAACGGTTGCCTCGTTGGTCGACAAGCAGTGGTAGTTACGAGCCGTGCTCACCGCGGCACAGTTGGAACAGCGATCGGTTGGTGACCAACGTGTTTCTGTTCCATCTGCAACGCCACAGCGATCATCACGCCAACCCCGGACGTCGCTACCAGACGCTGCGGAGTAGTGAGGAAGCGCCGCAGTTGCCGGCCGGTTACGCAACCATGATCGTGCTCGCGGCGGTTCCGCCGCTGTGGCGGCGTGTCATGGATCGGCGGGTGCTTGCTCACTACGACCAGGATGTTCGGCGGACCAACATGGCGCCCGGCGCACGAGCCAAGTTGGCTACTTCGCGTCTACCGTCGAATTAGTGTGACTATTCTTCACACCATGACGAATGGCTCTGCTGCACAGACACCGACCCTCGAACGCCACCACGTGGTCATCGTCGGCGCAGGTTTCGGGGGTCTCGGTGCTGGAATCAAGCTGTCAGCCAAAGGAATCGACGACTTCGTCATCCTCGACCGCGGCGACGAGGTCGGTGGAACATGGCGCGAAAACACCTATCCTGGCGTCGAAGCCGATATTCCGGCGGTGCACTACTCCTACGGTCATCAGCCCAATGCCAGGTGGTCGTCGGCATTCGCGCCGGGTGGTGAGCTCTTCGCCTACGCCCGCGAGGTCGCAGACCGTTTCGAGTTGCGGCAGAAGATCAGGTTCGGGACGGAGGTCGTCTCTGCCGTTTACGACGAAGATGCTCGTGAATGGACCGTCGAGGCAGCGGATGGGTCGCGGTTCGTCGCGCGTTTCGTCATCTCCTGCCACGGTGCGCTGAGCATTCCGTCGCGTCCGGAGATCCCTGGGCTCGACGACTTCGAAGGCAAGATGATGGCGACCCAACGCTGGGACCATTCGTATTCGGTCGCGGGTAAGCGCGTTGCCGTCATCGGTACCGGAGCCTCTGCGCTGCAGGTTATTCCGACGATAGCGCCGGAGACCGCACACCTGACCGTGTACCAGCGCACGCCGATCTGGGTGATGCCCAAGGTCAACTTCGCGATTCCCGGCGCCTTGCAGAAGGTCTTCGAGACGGTTCCCCTGTCGCAGCGGATCGTGCGGTCCATCGTCTCCTCTACGACCGCAGTCGCCGAAACCGTTGCGGTCACCCACAACAAGCGTCTTCCGTACGTCACCAAGGCTGTCGCCGAACTGGCCAAGGCGTATCTGAAGTCGCAGGTAAAGGATCCGGAGCTGCGCGAGAAGCTCACGCCCACCTATGGTTTCGGGTGCAAGCGGCCGTCGATGTCGAACACGTACTTCTCGACGTTCGAACGCGACAACGTCACCTTGGAAACGACCGGGATCGAGCGCATCACGCCGACGGGAATCAGAACGGTCGACGGCAACGAAGTCGAACTCGACACGATCGTCCTTGCCACCGGCTTCAAGATATTCGGCTTGAGCTACCGGATCGCCGGGGTCGGCGGTACCGATCTCGAAACACAATGGGACGCAGAGCGAATGGCGTCCTACGAAGGTGTCGCCGTCCCAGGTTTCCCGAACTTCTTTCTGGCCCCCGGCCCGTACGGGGTCATCGGCTTCTCGTGGTTCGACACCATCGAGATCTGCGTCAGCCACGCGGTCGACATGATCGCGAAGGCGGACGCGGACGGCGTCACACGGATCGAGGCGGACGCCGATGCCACCGCCAAATTCGTCAAGAAGATGCGCAAGCGGGTCGAGCACACCGTGTTCATGAGCCCGTCCTGCAACAACTCGAACACCTACTACCTCAACAAGCACGGAGACGCGCCCTACCTGCGGCCCGAGACCATCGTCGAGACGCAGTTCGCGATGAGGTCGGCGTCCAAGGGGTATGTGCTTTCCTAGCGACCGAAATCGATCAGGAATCGAGAAGCGCGCGCCTGCACACCGAACCTACGGTTGTCTCAGAACGACACACCAACCAAGGAAGAGGTAGGACGATGAAGACGATGACTTGCAAGCAGCTCGGCGGACCGTGCGATACGGCGTTCAGTGCAGAGAAGGCAGACGACGTCATTCACCAGCAAGACCAGCACCTCAAAGACATGGTCGCGGGTGGCGACGAGACCCACCGCGAGGCGTTGAAGGAAATGCAGGGCAGGTGGAAGCGGCCGGTGTCGGGGTTGGGTTGGTACCGCAAGACCAAGAAGGAATTCGCCGCAGCACCTGAAGACTGATCCGAGATCGCGTGTTTTGACAGCAGGGGGTGGGTATGAGCAATCGTCTGACGTCGTTCACCAACGACGGCTTTACCTTCGACGTGACCGACGAGGGTCCGCCCGAGGGGATACCGGTCGTGCTGCTGCACGGGTTTCCTCAGACCGCAGCGGAGTGGTCACGCGTCACTCCGCATCTGCACGAACGTGGTTACCGCACAATCGCTCCCACTCAGCGTGGGTACTCGCCCGGGGCACGCCCGAGCGGACGATATGCATATCGGATGAGTGCATTGGTTGGCGACGCGGTGGCGCTGATTGCCGAACTCGGTGCGGGACCGGTGCATCTCGTCGGCCACGACTGGGGGTCTGCTGTCGCGTGGTCGACGGCCGCAGCTCATCCGGACCGGGTTCGCACGCTGACATCGGTTTCGGCGCCGCACCCGATGGCGTTCATTCGATCGCTGGTGACCAGCAGCCAGGCTTTGCGATCGTCTTACATGGCGCTGTTCCAGGTTCCGTGGTTGCCCGAGTTTGCGATCTCCCGAGTTTTTCGCGCCGTCGAATCGTCGAGTCGACCTGCTGTACGGCGACGCGCATTGGCGTTGTCGCAGATGGACGGCGACCAGTTCGATCGGATCCAGCGCGACGTCGTCGACAACGGAGCGCTGCCCTACGCGCTCAACTGGTACCGCGCGATGCTGATCGCAAGCCCAGGTGGAGGGGCGCAGAAGATCAGTACTCCGACGACACACGTGTGGAGTACACGAGACAGTGCGCTTGTGCGCAAAGGTGCCGAGCTGACCGCCGAATATGCAACGGGGCCCTATCGATTGGAAGTCCTCGACGCGACGCACTGGATACCGGAGGAACGGCCGGTCGAGCTCGCCGGAATCATCGCGGCACGGGCGGACGGTACGGCGTAGCCGGCCGGCGGGCAGCGTCGGGAGGATCCAGCATGGGCACGAGAAACTGCCAAGCTATGGACGCCAACTGATCGTCGTCGTCGAGATCGACTATGTGGCAAGGAATTGCCAAAAATGATGCCGAGACGCGCACCATCATTTCGGCAACGAGTGAGGTGTCGAGATCCTCGGAGACATTGCCTGCAGCCTGTTCGGTACTGAGCTGTCCGGCGACGAATTGTCGTACCGCCGCGAGCATCCGGCCGTCGTCGCCGATCATCGAGCCCGCCAGAAGGTTCGGTTCGGCAGTGAGGAGCCCGCCTATCAGGGCGTTCCCGCGAATCGCGCGCAGCGAGCTTACGAATCCCAGCACGACGCGATCCGCCGCTGTCGGCGCTTCGGCGATGTCGACGAGGAACTGCTCGAAATACCGTCGAAATTCGCGAAGGATGACCTGCTCGACCAGTGCGTCCTTGGTGGCGAACCGCCGGTAGACCGTGATTCTCGAAAGCTTGGCCCCTCGCGCAACGTCTTCCATCGAGGAACGTTGAATTCCCATGCGGCAGAACTGTTCATACGCCGCGTCGAGGAGGCGTGTGCGGGTCTGATCGTTGTCGTCGACACGCTCCACGGCGTGAATGAATGCCCGCTGCAGCATCGACTGTGAGTCGGGTGCCGTCGAAGCGGCGCTCGGCGCAGGTTCCACGGACAACTCCTCTGCGATGGTTGTGATGACCGCCACTTTATGTTACTCATGATACGCGAAAACTCTAACTGTTTCATTGCCTCATTCTGTCTTGCTCGACATCATCCGGGGAGAAAAATGGACAATCTCAGTAGGCGCAACGTTTTGAAAGCCGGTGGTGTCCTGAGCGTGTTCGGCGCCATCGCGACAGCGGCCCCTGCCGCCGCACGACAACCGTGGCGGTGGTCACCCGCCGGCTCGGTCCTCGGATCGGGTGACGGCGCCGACCCAAGAACAGTGTGGGACAGCGAAGCAGATCCGCTCGTCGCGTCACTGTTGGATCGAGGCGACGTGCCGAGGGTGAACGATCTACTCCGCACGTGGACCAAAAACGGCCAGCCGCTGCCCAACGGACTACCGAACGATCTTCGCGACTTCATGGAGCACGCTCGGCAACTGCCGTCGTGGACCGACCAGGGAAAACTCGCTACTGCCTTCAAGTTCAACGAAAAGCGCGGCACCTACCTCGGTGTGCTGTACGGGTTTGCAAGCGGAATGATGAGCACGGTCATCCCCAACGAGGCGCGCGCGGTGTACTACTCCAAAGGCGGCGCGAACATGAAGGCGCGCATCTCGAAAACCGCCAAGCTCGGCTACGACATCGGCACTCGCAACGCCTACCAACCAGACGGCGAAATGATCGTGACCTGCCTGAAGACGCGACTTGTTCACGCGGCGGTACGGCATCTACTTCCGCAGTCGGAATATTGGACAAGTACTGCGCCAGAGGATATTCCGATCAGCCAGAACGACATGATGGTCACCTGGCACAGCCTGCCGACCACCGTCATGCGAACGTTGACGCAGTGGAAGGTCCCGGTACCGGCCGACGAGTCCGAGGCTTTCCTGCACTCGTGGCAGCTGAGTGCGCACATGCTCGGCATCCAGGATCAGTACATTCCGGCGACGTGGGCGCAGGCGGACTCGCAAGCTGCGCAGGTTCTCGATCCGATTCTTGCGCCGACGCCGGAAGGCATCAAACTTGCGGACATACTTCTCGACCTCGGCGCCGGCCTCGACCTCACCCTGCTGAGTAGGCCGGTCCTCAGTGCGTTGACCCGCTTTGCGCTCGGCGATCAGATCGCCGATTGGCTACAGATCGCGCGCGAACCTGTCTGGAGTCCGCTGCTCGACGTTGCCTGGGAGCCCTATATCGCTGTGCGAGAGGGGATTTTGACAGTACCGATGGCACCCGAGGCGTACTGGACCTTCGACGAGATTCTGCGTCAATTCGTGCTGCTCTACATGTCCGAACTGCGGCCTATCAGCATCGAAATACCGGTGATCAATCGTCCGCGCTGAACGAAACCGACACGGCTGCAAGGATAGTGGGTGATTGCTCTCGGATTCCGAGAGCAATCCCACACACTTTCTGCAATCGACGCTCCCAAGGTCGCCTATGACCTGTGGGCTACCGATCCCAGCGTCTGGGTCGACGTCATCACACGGGCGTGTCGCGCGCTGATCGACACCGTCGACCGCTGATATTTGCTTCCCCTTTCAACGTATATCGCACTGGGGGGCTTGCCACAAGACCCGGGTCTTGCTGCAGACTCTGCTGCCGTAACCAGAATTCGTTGAGTTGGCCTGGGTGCGTACGAGTCGAATGGGGGCTTTGTGATCGATGTAATCGTTGCCGGCTGTGGACCGACCGGCTTGATGCTTGCCTGTGAACTGCGGCTGCACGGCGTGGGTGTGCTCGTGTTGGAGAAGGAGGCCGCGCCGACGAAAGTTGTTCGTTCCCTTGGTATTCACGCGCGAACGATCGAAATAATGGATCAGCGAGGTTTGCTGGAGCGGTTTCTCGCGCTCGGTAAGCAGTACCCGTTGGGCGGCTTCTTCGCAGGCATCCAGAAGCCGGCACCCGAACGGCTGGACACGTCGCATCCCTATGTCCTCAGCATCCCGCAGCCGATCACGGACCGTCTCTTGACCGAGCACGCCATCGACGTTGGCGTCGACATTCGCCACAACCACGAACTGGTCGGGTTCAGTCAGGACGACGAGGGCGTAGCTGTCGAGCTAGGCGACGGCACCCAATTGCGCTCACGTTTCCTCGTCGGCGCCGATGGCGGCCGCAGCACGGTGCGCAACGTGCTCGGCGTCGACTTTCCCGGTGAGCCGACCAGGGTCGACACGTTGCTCGGCGAAATGGAGCTGACGGCGTCGCTCGACACCGTGATGGCCGTGAACGAGGAGGTCCGCAAGACCCAAGTGCGTTGCGGTGCAATGCCGCTCGGTGACGGGCTCTATCGCGTCGTTGTACCTGCCGCTGGCGTCGCTGCCGACCGTTCCGTTCCGCCGACATTGGACGAGATCAAGGAGCAGTTGCGTGCGAACGCCGGCACCGACTTCGGCGCACACTCACCGCGCTGGCTGTCGCGCTTCGGCGACGTAACTCGACTGGCCGAGCACTATCGGGTCGGCCGCGTGTTCCTGGCGGGCGACGCGGCGCACATCCATCCGCCGATCGGTGGGCAGGGCCTCAATCTCGGTATTCAGGATGCCTTCAATCTGGGCTGGAAGCTTGCCGCAGAGGTGCGCGGGTGGGCACCGGAGGGGTTGCTGGACAGCTACGAGACCGAACGGCATCCCGTCGCGGCTTCGGTCCTGGACAACACCCGCGTGCAGATGTTGCTGACGTCCCTCGAGCCTGGGGCGCAGGCGGTGCGTCGGCTGATGGCCGAGTTGATGGACTTCGACAACGTGAGCCAATTTCTGACCGAGAAGATCATCGCGATCGGAGTTCGATACGACTTCGGCGCGGGCCACGAGTTGCTGGGTCGTCGGATGCGGGACGTCGAGGTCGCAAATGGTCGCCTTTACGAACTGATGCGCGCTGGCCGGGGCCTGCTGCTCGATCGGGCCGGCCAGCTTTCGGTGGCGGGCTATGCAGATCGGGTCGATCACATCGTCGATGGCAGCGTCGAACTCGATGTTCCCGCAGTGCTACTCCGTCCGGACGGCCACGTGGCGTGGGTCGGCGACGATCAGCAGGACCTACGCACTCAGCTGAACAGGTGGTTCGGCGTAGCTTCGTAAGTTGCAAGCGATGCAAGATCGCTGCATCGGCGCGATTGCATTCGCCTCTGGCGGGTACTCCTCGCTACGCATCGTTCTTCAGCAGACGACGAGTAAGGAACCACGCGTGAGCAAGGACGAATTCGAAAAGGGCGACAAGGTCGAATGGAAGACCCACGGCACCACCACCGAGGGGAAGGTAGAGAAGAAGATCACCTCCGAGACCGAGGCAGCAGGCCGAACGGTCAAAGCATCCAAGGACGAGCCGCAGTACAAGGTGCGCAGCGACAAAAGTGGCAAGGATGCCGTGCACAAACCCGACGCACTGAAACCTAAGGACTGACAAGCCGACATGTCCCAAAGTGCCGAACGGCGTTGGTGTTTCGCCGACCAACTAGGTCCGCATTTCTTGGACTCCGACGACCAGCCCGTGTTGCTGATCGAAGCGCGGGCGGTATTCGGACGTCGGCGTTTCCACCGACTCAAAGCGCACCTCGTGTTGTCGGCGTTGCGTCATCGGGCGGCCGAACTCGGCGACCAGGCGATCTTCCTGCAAACACGTACCTATCGGGAAGCGTTGGACAAGGTTCCGGGTCGTGTGAGTGTGTGCCAACCGACGTCGCGGGTTGCGGACAATTTCGTGCGGAGCCTGCCGTCGGTCGATGTCTTGCCCGCGCGCGGTTTCGCCACCGACAGGGAGACGTTCGAGCGCTGGACGCAGTCGCAACGTGGCCTGCTGCTGGAACAGTTCTACCGCGACGCACGCCGTCGCTTCGATCTGTTGATGGACGGTAAGGAACCGACCGGCAACAGGTGGAATTTCGATGCCGAGAATCGTGAGCCACCGCCGAAGAGCGGTCGACTCGACGTGGTCGGGCCGTGGCTACCGGACGAGGACGAGATAGACGAACAGGTCCGCGCCGACCTCGACAAGTGGGAGCGTGACGGTGATGTTTCGTTCGTCGGGCGAGACGGTCCGCGTGAATTTGCGGTCACCCGCGCCGAATCACAGTCAGCGCTGGAACATTTCATCGAAAACCGGTTGACGCAGTTCGGTCCGACGGAGGACGCGATGCTCGCGGGGGATCGGTGGATGTCGCACAGCGGATTGTCGGCTCCGATGAACCTCGGGCTGCTGGATCCGCTCGAATGTGCCTACGCCGCAGAGGATGCGTACCGCAAAGGCAATGCGCCACTGGCCAGCGTCGAAGGTTATGTCCGGCAGTTGATCGGGTGGCGTGACTACATCTGGCACACCTACTGGCATCACGGTGACGAGTACCGCAATCGCAACGCGCTCGCCGCACATCAGCCACTGCCGCAATGGTTTACCGATCTCGATGCCGATGCGCTCGAAGCACGGTGCCTGAAAGACGTTCTCGCACAAGTGCGTGACCACGGCTGGGTGCACCACATCCCGCGCCTGATGGTGCTCTCGAACTATGCGCTGCAACGAGGTTGGCAACCCGCGGCCGTTACGGACTGGTTCCACCGCAGCTTCGTAGACGGCTACGACTGGGTAATGGTCGGCAACGTGGTCGGGATGTCGCAACATGCAGACGGCGGCCTGATCGCAACCAAGCCCTACGCATCCGGTGGCGCGTACATCAACCGGATGAGCGACTATTGCGGTGACTGCCGCTACAAGCCCACTCGACGAGTCGGCGACGACGGCTGCCCCTTCACCGGCGGCTACTGGACGTTCTTGGCGCGCAATCACGACCGATTGAAGGGCAATCATCGGATGAGTCAGCCGTTGGCGGGCTTGAATCGGCTGACCAACCTCGACGACGTCATCGCCCAGCAGCAAGAACTGGGTGATGGACCGCCGTAGGGTCAGACTGACTGCCGAGCAGGCGGTTGCGGAGACATCTACTCGCTAGATGGTTACGCAACAGCCTGCTCGTCCAAGGGATCAGCTTCTCCTGCGGTTCGCGGCGCGTGCGACGAAACCCTCTAGCTGTATGGCTACCAGTTCGCGGATAGCGACCTGTGGGGTGACCGGGAAGACGGTTTGATCCGCGAAAGCGGCTGCCGCCGTGACGGATGCGTGCAAGCTCGCGGTCAGCAGCGCACCGTCCGAGGCAGTGAGCGGGATCTGCAACGAGGAGGCGAGGAGCGCTGCGACAGCTGCCCCGTTTTCGACACGCTGGTTCCTGGCGCGCTCGGCCGCATCGGCTGATCTGAGGCCGCGCAACAACTCTGGGGCCGCCGCGACAAGGCGGCACAATATCGGCCGTGCAGCCAGACCGACTGCCAGCGCATCAGCTACCTCATCGACAGAACGAGGTTCACCGCCGAGGTGATCGCTCAAGTCGGTCAACCATGCGCCGTACTCGTCGGACAGTATGTCCAGCAGCAATGACTCTCGCGAACCGACGTACCGCAGCACATTGCTCGGCGCGAGCGCAGCGCCCGCGGAGATCCTCCTCAGCGTCACGCCGCTGACGTCGGTGGTCGCGAGCGCACTGCGCGCTGAGGAGTGGATTGCGCTCGTGCGCTCTTGCCGTTGTTCGTCGGTTCGGGCCCGGTGAAATGTCGAATCGCCTTGCAGGGGTTGTGAGTCCATTGCAACCTAGAATAACGTAACGGCATTCTATTATTTTCGGGAGGTACATCTTGGCGCGTCGGCTCTGCTATTCCTTCGAGCGTTCCGGTCCAGTGACGCACGACGAGGTATTTGCGCGACTCCGCGACGCGACACGTTGGTCGACGTGGGCCGGCGCCCCGATCGCGGTGTCGAGGTGGCGAGAGCCAGGTCCAACCTCCGGCGCCGAAAGCGTGGTAGGCCACGTCCGGCTGGTCGGATCGCCGCAGTATCAAACCGCGGAAGAGGTCACGATCGACGAGTATGGAACAACCGAACATGTCCACGGGTATCGACTATTGAGCCAATGGCCCGTGCGTGACTACACCTCACGGGTTGAAGTGGGTCGCACTGACGACGGGGGAACCCGGGTGCGATGGTCCGGGGAGTTCACCGAACGCGTTCCCGGCACAGGATTGCTGTGGCGCCGCTTCGTCGTCAACCTTCTCGGTCGTGCTGCCGACCGACTGGTCACTGTGCCGGCCGTGACGGATCCAAAAGGTAGCGCTGGATAGTTGCACCGAGCAATCAGTCCTCGGGCAAGCGGCGATCATCGAGCACGGGTACCCAGTCCGACCCCTAGGTCAGAACCTGAGCCGACGTGACAGTCAGAACGGCAGCGGAATGCAGCCCGAACCGGTGTTGACGGCCGATACGACGGTGACATCGACCGCGTCGTAAGACGAGCCCCACGCGTCGTTGCCGGTATTGATTCCGGTGTAGAACGCACTCACGTTCTGTTCACCGGCGGCGGTCGGTATCCATGTCACCTTGGCGACGCCGTCCTGTATCTGCACGTTTCCGGCAGAACTGCCGTTGACGCCGAAGCGAACTTCGCCTGCGTCGGGTGTGGGCGGCGTGGCCGATACGGTGGCAGTCAGCGTTACCGCACAGCCCACTCCGATCGGCCCACTCGGCAGCGTGAGGGTGGTCTCGGTGGTGTACAGGTTGATTGCGGCAGCCGACGGTGCGCCGACGATCAATGCTGCTACCGCAGCGGCAGGAACGAGTGCGGCCCGAAGAGTGCGAGTAAGCAACGTGGACTCCTATCGATTGTCGACCGAGTGTATCCACGCTCAGGTCCGAATATCGGCCTCTCGGGGGATTCCAAAACGCTGGAGTTGGACGAAGATGGTCGTATGGCGACGACATCCGGGGTGCACGAGCAGACACCGTCGACGCGCGACCGGTTGTACGGCTGGAAGTCCGCAACGCCGCTCGATCGGTCGCATATCCCCGGCACTCCGATCGAGTTGCCACCCGGTCCACGAACGCCAGGATTGTTGCAGACGGTTTTCGTGTGGGGCTATCGGCCGCAGTACCTACCGAGGATGCATAGGAAGTTCGGCGACACCTTCACGTTGAATTCGGCACCGGTGGGTCGGCTCGTCGTTACTCGAGATGCCGACGCGATCCGCGAAATCTTTCGCACCAGCCCCGAAATCGTCCACGCAGGTGAGGGAAACGCGTTGCTGCGGCCGCTCGTCGGCAACAACTCCGTCCTCACCTTGGATGCGCCCGAGCATCAGCCCGCTCGCAAGCGCCTGCTGCCGCCGTTCCATGGTGCGCGGATCGCACGGGTGGTGGCGCTGATGGAGGAGGCGACTGCTCGTGAGGTCGCGACTTGGCCTGTGGGTGAGGACTTTCCGCTACTGGAGAGAACGCAGGCACTCACACTCGACATCATCGTGCGAGTGGTGATGGGCGTGGACGATCCTGCTCGCGCGCGACGCCTCGGCGACGCATTGCGCGGGGTGCTCGGTTTGGGGATCACCGACATGTTGATGTGGGTCGCGCCTGGACTACACCGATATTGGCCGTGGCGCACTGTGATTCGGCAGCTCGACCACGCGGATGAATTGCTGTACGAGGAAATCGAGAGGCGCCGCAACGATCCCGACCGCGCGTCGCGACCGGACGTGCTCTCGATGCTCGTCGACGGCGATGCCGACCCGGCGGTCGTGCGAGACGAACTCGTCACGATGCTGGCCGCCGGTCACGAGACCACGGCGGTCGGGTTGGCGTGGACCTTCGAGCGCCTGCTGAGGCACCCGGATGTCTTGGCTCGCTTGCAATCCGGGCTGGACGACGATCGCGATCCCTACCGCACCGCAGTCGTCAAGGAGACGCTGCGGGTGCGTCCCGTCATCTACAACGTTGCTCGACGCCTTATGGAACCCATGCAACTCGATGGCTTCTCCTTACCCGCAGGGCAATTCGTGCTCCCGTCGATCGGAGGCATCCAGACGGACCCGCGGATCTGGGGATCGCACGCCGCAGAGTTCCGTCCGCAGCGGTGGGAGGACAGCGATGTCCCGTCACACGCGTGGATTCCGTTCGGCGGCGGCACACGCCGTTGCCTCGGTGCCCTGTTCGCGCAAACCGAAATGGAGACGGTGGTTCGAACTGTGCTTCGCCACGTCGAGTTGCGCGCTGTCGGCGACCGCTCGGAAAAGCAACGTATGCACCACATTACGGTCGTACCGGCACGTGGGGCACGGATTCGGGTCACCAAGCGACTCGGCTGAAGATCTCGCCGGTCGGGTCGCTCGGCGCCGCGTCGAACCGAGTCATATCTGTTCTAGGACAGGGGTTTGCGCGCGATGAGCGCAAGCCACGGACCCTCCTCGTCGACGAAGTGATCGGTCCAGACCGGCTCGAGCGCCGCAGCCTCGACACGCGCTTCGAAAGCTGACGGCTCCCATCGAGTGACGTGATATCGGTTGCCGGATGTGCCCTCCCAGAGGTCGCCGCTGCCCTCACGCACGGTGACCAGCAGTCTTCCGCCCGGTCGTAATGCCTCGGCCACTTTGCGTAAGACAGTGTCGTTGTCCTCGCGCTCGATGTGCTGAAGCACGTACAACGCCATCACCGCGTCGTAGGCCGGCCAGATCGGGTCGACGTAGGCGTCGTTGACCGCGTCGAGTGGTTCGATGTGTTTACCCCGTGCAACCTGGAATTCACGGAAAGCCGCAGTTGCGTCCGTCCGTCGAACCCGGGTACCGAAAGACTCGACGAAGTCGGCGTCCCATCCCGGCCCCGAGCCCAGTTCGAGAACGGTGTCGCCAGGGGACAGTGAGTCGACGAAGTGTTGCATCGTCGCATGATGCGCGGTAGTCGAGGAGCCTTCCGTCGACTGCGCGTACTCGAGGGCGATCGCTTCATAGGCAGCGAGGGTTTCTTGGTTCTTGGACACTCGCTCGTCGTCGGACAGGTTGAACACGTAGACCTCCAGTTCGTTTGGGCCAATTGGTGGATCCGGCGGCGACGGATCCCTTGTACTCAGTGCACGGTGACTTCGGCGCCAACCAGGTCGTCGACCGCGGGCGTCGGGTAGTTGGATCGAAGTATCCGATTCGGGTCCCATCGGTGTTTGAGTGTCGCGAGTTTGCGTACGGATTGGTCCGGCAATGCGGCCGACATCGTTTCGCCGGGAGCGAGGAACGTCAGTGGTTTGCCGTGCCCGGTGTACGGCGCAAGGTCATCGGCGAGGGCTGCGAGGCGGTCGCGGATCAGGCTGACCGGTCGATCGGGCGTCGGACTGCCGAACAGGTAGACCAAATGCTCGCTGGTAGTGGGGCCATTCGGCGTTTGTTGTCCCGCACGCAATGCGCCGCCGAGATGTCGCACCTGGACGCTGAGCAGCGGAAAGATCGGTTCCCGCAACAGCGCCGCTATGACGTCCTCGTCGAAAATACGCACTGGCACAGCGTGACTGATGCCGGGACTGGGGTCGAGTGGGTCGCCGGTTATCGATGCGAGGTCGGCCGGACTCATCGTGGCGCGAGTGTCGCTGAGCGGACCACCAATCGAGTCGAAAGGACTCAGCAGCTCACGTGCCAGCGTTTCGGCGCCGAGGAAGGTGCAGTCCAATGCCACCAAAGGCGTTGGACTCCCGGGAAAATGCAGCAGATCGAGCCAGAGCGTCAAGTCGTCGGGAGCGTCGGCGGTGACCGCCTTGTAGGCCAGCATGACGTCGCGTGCGCGATCGGCCGGCCACATCATCCGGCCACCGAAAAGGGAAGGCGCAGGCTGGAGTTGGAGTTCGACCGAAGTCACGATCGCGACGTCGCCCCCGCCGCCGCGCAGCGCCCAATACAGGTCTGGCTCGTTTTCGTTGTCGACGTACAGACGCTCGCCGTCGGCGGTGACGACCGTGAAACTTCGCGCCGACGCACCTGCGAGTCCGAACTTTCGGGAGAACCAGCTCAGACCGCCCCCGACGGTGAAGCCGACGACTCCGACACCGGGGGAGCTCCCCGGTGTGCCGGACAGTCCGTGAGCGGCGGCCGACCCTTGGACCTGGCCCCACAGAACACCGGCGCCCACGTGCGCGCGTCGGCTCGTGGCGTCGATCTCGAGTGTATTCAGGTTGTTGGTGCGCAGCAGTATCGTCCCGGCGGCGTTACCGGCGGCGCCGTGTCCAGTCCGTTGGGTCGAAACGGAAAGGTCATGTGCTGCAGCAAACTCCACAGTCTGCTGGACGTCGGTAATGCTGTCGACGTCGACCACGGCGACTGCGTCTTCTTGACTGACCTGCAGGTTCCACGGTCTGGTGATTTCGGTCCAGTCGCGGTGGGTCGCCGTGGCGTCGGCCTTGGTCGTCACACGACCTTCGACGGCGGCTGCAAGCGATTCGAACGGTGTCATGATGCTTCCTCTCTCTGATACAGAACGTTACGTAACGTACCGTCGACCGCTTCAGTCGTCAATACGAAACGTTACGTTTTACTGCTACGTTGTCCGAGTGGCTACCGAAACTCGCTCCGCACGCTCGCGGAGCCATATCTTGC
This sequence comes from Antrihabitans stalagmiti, assembly GCF_016482825.1. GTDB lineage: Bacteria > Actinomycetota > Actinomycetes > Mycobacteriales > Mycobacteriaceae > Antrihabitans > Antrihabitans stalagmiti. The sequence goes on from NZ_JAEMNV010000003.1 coordinate 219,562, forward strand.
GAACCGCGGTCGAGATGTGTGCCGAGCATGGCTTCACCTTCGTCACCATGGACCGGGTGGCGGCCGAGGCCGGTGTCGGCAAGCCGACGCTGTACCGCTGGTGGCCATCCAAAGCGCACCTCATGCTGGATGCGCTGCTGGAGGAAGTCAGTGGGCGCTACTTTCTCATTCCCGACACCGGCGACATTCGCGAGGACCTACGGTCGTGGCTACGGGGGTTCGTAGCACTTTTCGTCGACCCGTTGCTTCGCGCCCTGTGCGTCGGCGTGGCCAGTGCTCAGTTGGTCGACGCCGATCTTCGGGAACAGATGATGATGGGTATCCACGCTCCTGCACGTGAGCACAATCAAGCGCGGATACGCGGCGCCCAGGCGGCCGGGCAGCTCCCCGACACCGATCCGCAGTTGATCGAAGACTGCCTCATAGGTCCGCTGTGGTATCGCGTGCTGATCAGCGGGATGCCCGTTACCGACGAGGTCGCCGACGAGATCGTGCACCGGCAGCTTGGCTGATCGTGAGTCCTTTCGGAGTGCCTGACCACCAATGGGACTCACGATGCTGCGCAGCCGCGAGGTAGTCTCCGAGCGAGCGTGACGTCGCTCGGAGACAGAGGACTCTCTTGGCCAGCCAGCGTGAACGCAGCGAAAGGACGATTGCCGCGATCATGGCAGTCGGTAGAACGCTGATGGCCGAGCAGGGTTACAACGCCGTGACGGTCGACGCCGTTGTCGCGCAGGCGGGCATCGCCAAAGGTGCTTTCTATCATCACTTTCCGTCCAAGAAGGTCTTGTTCGACGCGATCGTCGACGAACTGCAGCGGGAGATCGCCGACGAGCTGCGGGAGCATCAGCGGCCGGGTCCCTTGACCGCGAGCGTTCTCGCCGAGGTGTTGTCGGACTATCTGCGGCGAGCCATCGACCCACGTAGGCGGCGGATCGTTCTGTTGGAGGGGCCCGAGGTGCTCGGATGGGAACGATGGCGTGAAATCGACGACCGCCACTTCTCGGGTATGACGAGGGCTGCGGTCGCGATGATCCTGCCGTCGTCCGCGACCGACATTCGGGTTACGGCCACCACCCAGCTGGTTCTCGGGGCTGTGATGGAGGCCGCGCTCGTGACAGGTCGTGCCGACGATCCCGAAGCAGCGGTTGCGCAGTTCGGCGAGGTACTGCGCGACCTACTGTCAGGGCTCGCCGAAAGCTAGTCCGTCAGATTGCTCCTGCTCGGCCGAACGCCGCGGCACGCTGCGGTCCGTCGACATAGACGTCCTTTCTCGAAACCAGGCCGTCTTGGTCGACGTCGACGACATCGACAAGGTCGATGCGTGCTGTGAACGGCTTTCCATCGGTGTCGAATAGGTCGATCACCATCGTCCATTCGAGGACCCAGTGTCCGGCGCCGAGGATCAGTCGCGCGACGTCGGCTCTGAAATTCGGGTACTGCTCGAAAACCTTCCTGAAGTGCTCGCGAAGTGCCGTCCGTCCGTGGACGCGGTCTTCACCGGCGCGCAGGGCGTACGACGAATCCTCACTGTGGAGAGCGGCGATGGCGTCTGGATCCTTTGCCTCCCACGCGTCGTGGTAGCGGTTGAAAACGTACTCGAGCGACGAGCGCTCGAGGTCGGCCTCGCGCTCGGCAACAATGCTTGACACTGGTGAACTCCTTTCGTAGTTGCTTCGACCACACTAACCGACTCAGAGTCGGTATATAAGGGGTTGCGTCCAACCGGATCTGTCGCACCGGCTGAGTAGCGTCACGGGCTGTAGCTACGACGACACAGGGGGAACCCCATGACCGAGCGGATCTCGAACGATGCTGGTGCACATCGAGGTTCGGGCTTCAGGGAAAGGGTCGAACGAGCGATCCGAATGACGGAGCGGCTCAACGCATTGCCATACGACGATAGGGCTGCGATCCGGCAGGCGTGGAGTGAGCTGACCGGCCAGCCGGAGGACGAGACCTTCAATCTGATTCCGCCGGTGTACTCGGACCATGGCGTCAATATTCGGCTCGGCCGCAACGTCTTTATCAATCAGGGATGCCGGCTCGACGATATCGGCGGCATCGAGATCGGGGACGAGGTGATGATGGGCCCTGGGGTGCGGCTGATTTCGTCCGGGCATCCTCTCGAACCGGCGCTGCGTCGCAAGGGCATCACCGCTGCCCCGATCCGGATCGAGCGAAACGTCTGGATCGGCGCTGGGGCGATGGTTCTGCAAGGCGTGACGATCGGCGAAGACTCCGTGATCGGAGCCGGCGCGATCGTCACCCGCGACATTCCCCGAGCTGTACTGGCGGTGGGTGTGCCGGCAAGGGTTGTTCGGAGCATCGACTAGCTTCGCGAATCGACGCCGTCCAACAGTTCGGCGCGATCGCGCCAGGCACGTTCCCACTGGCGGGTCATGGCGGGGTAGACGACCAGGTACCGAAACGGTGCGATCGCCGCCATATAGGCGCTCCCGAACCGGCCATTCGCCTTGATCAGCACCGCCATTCGCAGTTCGTACTCGCCATCGCCCGTGGGTACCCAGCCGTGATGGGCCACGCCGTGCACCGTCTTGTTGGCCAGCTCGATGGCGTGCTCGTTGTGTAGTTGGTACAGCTCGACGAACGGGATGCCGGGTACCGGTGTTCCCGACTGTGGTTGGCGCAGGTCGTCCGGGAGCCGTTCGCACAAGGACGAGACGCGGCCCTTGGCTGCCAGGCCCTGCTCGGGATCGTCCCACCCGAACAACGCACCGAGCTTCCATCGCACAGCGAAGAGAAATCGCACCAGAAGCGGGTCGGGTTTCCGACTCTCGGCGGCGCGTATCGCGGCGAGCATGGTGGCGAGGTCGTCCGGTCCGGAGCCGGGTGCGCGGTACGCCCACACATCCAGGACACGGAAGTCGGGCGCGATTTCGTGAATCCGCCACGGTTGTTCGGTGTGGGCGGCAACCGGGATTCTCATAGCTGCATCTCCTTCGGCGCTGCTGTGGGTGTGGTTCGACGCGCGTCACGGAGCAGCAATCCGGATGCGACTAGCAGGACGAGCAAGGGTGAGGGCCCGGAGGCGATGAACGTGATCGCGACCCAGGCCGCAATGGCCACGGCAATGAACGCTGGCGGTGTGATGCCGCGATGGGCAAACCACAACACGATGACGCCTAGCAAGATCAACGGCGGCCCGAAACTGAATGCCGAGTACCAGAATCCTGTGGCCGCGTCGCTGAAGGTCGTGTAATCGGTTTCGCTCCAGAGCGTTCCGGCGAACCAGGTTTCGGCGTGGTCCGGCGCGGTCTCGGCAAGGCTTCCTATGGTGTGCCCAATTCCGGCCAGAGTGATGATCCACCCTGCCCACTTGGTCATCGGTTTGCTCCGCGAACAGCAGTGCCCACGGAAAGTCCGAATGCGACACATGCCGCGCTGAAGAGCACGATCGGGGGCGGCGGCTCGAGCAACGCACAGATAGTGAGCGCCACTGCCGACATGGCGAGACCGAGTATCGCCGCAGGCCGAATATCCTGTCGTGCAGTGAGTTTGGCGATCCACAGCAACAGGATCCCCACGAAGACCATGCAGCAACCCATGGCCAGGCTGAAGCCCATCGTTACCTCGTAGTACGAGCGGTGCAGCCCCATCAGATCGAACGAACTTGCGCGCATGATGTCGTCGATCGCTTTGTCCTCGTCCCGCGGAAACGCGCGGAGGAAGACGTCGCCGATGGTGTGCCCTGTACCGGTTGCGATCCAGCACCAAGCACCAATTCGGAAGTAGGTCGCCGCGTGGGTGCGCTCGACGTGGTCGGTCGTCATGGTCATGCCGACTACTTTGGCGAGTGGGGCGGTCCGGCGCCTCGTCCTGAGGTCGTGGCGGTCTCATCCTCCAGGATGAGATGGAGGGTCAGCGGTGGGACGGACCAACCAACCCGGACTCGTAGGCGAGAACGACAGCCTGAACCCGGTCACGCAGGCACAGCTTGGTAAGCACGTGTCCGACATGGGTTTTGATCGTGGCTTCGGACAGGTGAAGCCGCATCGCGATCTCGCGGTTCGTGTCGCCGGTCGCGATCTCGAGGAACGTGTCGAGTTCGCGCGGGGTCAGCGCGGCGCGTACCTCAGCGGCTCGGCCGGAGTCCGCGTTGGGCAGCTCGGCGACATGCTCGATGAGCCGGCGTGTGGTCGACGGTGCGATGACGCCGTGACCGGCATGGACCGTCCGGACGGCGTCGACGATCTCCTCACTGCGCGCATCCTTGAGCAGGAAACCACTGGCGCCGGCCCGGATCGCGGAGAAGGCGTAATCGTCGAGATCGAACGTGGTCAGCACGATCACCCGACAGCTCGGTTGCTCGGCGGTGATGGTCGCTGTTGCCTGGATGCCGTCGAGCTTGGGCATCCGAATATCCATGAGAGCCACATCGATTCGGTGTGACCGCACCATCGCGACAGCCTCGTGACCGTCGGCTGCTTCGCCCGCCAGGACCAGGTCGGACTGGCTCTCGACCATCATGCGCAGCGCCGACCGCATCAGCTCCTGGTCGTCCACTATGAGGACGCGGATGAGCTCCAGTTCACTCATCGAGGCACCGTCACTTCGACCGCCCAGCCGGTTGCGGTAGGGCCCACCTTCAGCGTTCCACCGACGGCATCGACCCGCTCCTGCATGCCGATCAATCCGCGGCCAGGACGAGGGTCGGTCGGCGTCACGCCGGTGTTCGTCACGTGCAACTCGATTCCATCGGGGCCGGATTCGACAGCCACACGCGCGCTGGGTTTTTCGCCCGCATGCCTGGTTAGGTTCGTCAGCGCTTCTTGGACGATTCGGTAGATCGTAAGGGCGACAGCAGGAGTGGTGTGCAGCTGGTCGTCAGCGGAGAACTCGATGTCGACACCGGCCGTGCGCATACGGTCGATCAATGCGGGGAGCTCGGCCAGTCCGGGCTGGGGTTCGGTCGCGGCGGCGTCGTCGCGCAGCACGGCGAGCAGTCCGCGCATCTCGGTGAGCGCTTCGCGACCGGCGTCGGCGATGGTGGTGAAGATTTCAGGTGCACGCTCAGGTGAATTCACGACCACGAGCCGACCGGCCTCGGCGTGGCTGACCATAACCGCAACAGAGTGCGCTACGACGTCATGCATCTCCCGCGCGATGTGTCGACGTTCGTCTGCTGCCAGGCGTTCCGCCTTTTGCGTGGTCCATTGAGCTCGGGTGAATCGGTAGCGTCCCAGCGCCCAGGCTGCGATCGTTCCACCGAATGCCGTTGTGCCAAGAAACAACCACCATGCCCAGGTTGCGATCGGGGTTCCGGTGAAACCCCACAGGCGCGCCAGGGTCACGCAGCAGCCCGCAAGGCCAAGGCCGAGTGCGTAGTTCGGCAGCGGCGGTCGGGTGTGCGCGCTGACGGAGTACAGCAGCGCAAAGAAGCAGAGGGTACTCGGCAGCAGGATCGGGCTGTATTCGCTTGCCTCGACGAAGTCTGTTACGCCGTCGATGTCGGGTCCGGCAGCGAGCGTCGCGCAGGCAAGTGTGCCGATCACGAACGACTGACTCGGCCAGCGGCGCGCTGTCGCGACGCAGATGTGCAACACAACGAGCGCGATCGCGAGGCCGATTACCCACGCCGTCGAAATACCTCCGACGCGAACCGATTGCAGTCCCGGAGGCAGCAGAAACACGGCCAAGACCAGGGCAAGGGCAGGTTGCCCGACGTGGCCGAACCAGCGGGGTCCAGGTCCGTGTGCGGGAATCGACACGTGGTCAATGTACGCAGGTTGTGCCGGATCGAGTCTGGTGCGGCGCGCTGTCAACGGTGCAGAAAGCGGTACATGGCCACGAGTAGACCGACGATGACGACGAGATACACGATTCGCGATACGACATAGGCGGTCGGCAGGTACGACGCATCGAACCCGTAACTCAGAAAAATGACGGCGCCAAGGTTGTCGGCCACCTTTTCAGCCTAGGTGAAGGTTCACGCTGTGATGGGTGTGTTCTGGGCAGCGGCCAACCACCATTCGCCGTCGCGTTCGACGAGGACGTACATCGCCATTTCGGAGAACCCGTCCGGCTCGATTGCCTGTCGGCGGATCTGGGCGACAACAACATTGGGTGCTGGTGCCTGGGCGGCAACGACTTCGAAGCGGGACGCGGGGGCGATGCCGGCCTGCATCAGCCGGTGATGGATGGCATTGAGCTGTTCGTAGCCGACGAGGGTTGGCCCTTTGGGGCTGCCCCACATGATGTCTGTTGCGAACCAGCTGTCGTAGACATCGGCATCGCTCGACTCGAGCCCCTTCTGCAACTGCGCGGCAAGTGCGGTGGACTCTGTGGCTGCGATGGACGTGAGTGTCGGATGGTCGAGGGTGGGCCGTGGATTCATGGACTCCACGGTAGAAGCTGAACCAAGGTTGAAGTCAAGGATGGACGTCAGCCGAGGTCCTGGGGATCCAGCTCTCGCTCGACATCAACCGCGTGTCGGGGTGTACGTCGTGTTTCATGCACGTCGCCCTCTGCGGACTGCAAAAGCGCCGCGGCGCTTTGTCGTGTGGGTTGCTATCGCTTCGGATCGCAACTGCCGTGAAGGGGCCTTGTGCGCGACGTCTATCGAATTACCAGGTCCAGCAGAGCTCGGCGGAGTTCCGGTCGGCTCCCGCTGGCGTACAGCTCTTGCAGGCTGATGTCGGCAACCATTGCGATGACGAGGTGAGCGATCGGGCTCGCGTCAGGCCAGCCCATTGCTTCCAGGTCTGACGAAATGAGCTCGGAGAACATCGAGTTGCGTTTCTGAACCTCGTCGAGCAGATCCGCCTCTGTCCGGGCTTGGACGAGGAACGCCTTGGTACCCCTGGTTCGCAACGTAGCGTCGAGGAATGCGTGGATTCCGGTCCGTAGCCGGTCGAGCCCAGGCTCGTGATCGTCGACCGCGGCGATGACTAGTGCTGCCAGTTCGTCGTGGTAACGGCGGTGCAAGGCGACGATATAGCTGCGCCGATCAGGGAAGTGTTGGTAGAAGCCACCTTTGGACATAGCCGCTTCGCTTACAACAGCGTTCACGGAGAGGCCGCGCAATCCGTGCTCATCGACGACGGACATGCCGGCGTCGAGCAGGTTGTTTCGTCCCGGTTCCGCGGGTCGTGCCATTCGCGCCTCCTCGATCTCGACTCAGCATACGGTCAGACATCTTGACCGACTGGTCGGTCATTGCTATTTTGGCTGCATGAACCTCGCTGAAACGGTGCCCGTAGCGTTGAATCGCAGGGGGATTCAATGCGCCACACCGTCCGTGCCTTCGGGATCGCACCGGTCCGGTTCTCTGCTCGCTCGCGCACAGATCTTCGTGATCCGCTGCATCGCAATGTGTACCGCTGTGGCGGGGCTCGCAATCGGGGTCGGGGCCGGTCCCAGTACAGCGAAGGATCCGCTGCCAGTCCCTTACAGCTACTTCGCCGGAGTCAGCGCTCAGCTCACCGATCCCGGTGCGGCGCCACCCGGATCCAACGACTGGACCTGCGAGCCGTCCGCCGCGCACCCGAATCCTGTTGTGCTGGTTCACGGCTTTCTAGGGACGATGACCAGCGCCTGGCAAACGCTGTCGCCATTGTTGTCGAACAACGGATTCTGTGTTTTCGCCCTCACCTACGGGGTGACAGCCACCAGTCAGGTGGGTGCAATGGCCCCGATCGAGCGAAGCGCCGCCGAAGTCGGACAATTCGTCGACCGCGTCCGCTCCGCTACCGGCGCGGACCAGGTCGATCTCGTCGGTCACTCGATCGGCGCGACAGTGCCGTTCTATTACTACAACTATCTCGGCGGGGCGTCGAAGGTCCGCCATCACGTTGGACTAGCCCCCTGGTACCGCGGGACGACGCAACTCGGCGCGGCACCGACCCTCCTGGCGCTGATGGGGATGCCCGGGATCGGTCCAGCGGTCCTCGAACAGTGCGGATCCTGCAATCAGGCGTTGGTCGGGTCACCCTTCATCGAAGTGCTCAATGCCAATGCCGCTGTGGCGCCCAATATCTCGTTCACCAACATCATGACGCGCAACGAGGAGATCGCGACGCCCTATACGACGGGCTACCTGGACGGACCGAACGTCACCAATATCGTTGTGCAGGAACGATGCTCGCTCGACAACACGGATCATTTCCAAATGCCTTACGACCCGATAGTTGCGCAGTACGTGCTGAATGCGCTCGATCCCGCACACGCAATCGAACCGCAATGCAGGCCCGTGTTGCCATTTGTCGGGGCGATCTAGACGTTTCACGTGGACAGTGTGGGAATGTTCTCGGAATCCGAGGGCAATCACCCACTATTCAAGCGAGCGTAGGGGTCCCAGTCCGCATCGTCGTGGGTCTCGTACTCCATTGAATCTGCGACGCCACGGGCGACGTCGTCGCCGTGCAGGAATCGAATCAGCGCCGCCGCCATGTCGATTCCAGCTGCGATACCCGACGAGGTCCAGCGGTTGCCGTCCTGCACCCACCGTGCGACCGGGACCCAGGTGACGTCCGCGCCATTGCCGCTCGCCCACGCGTAGTTCCGCTTGTTCGAGGTTGCGCGATAGCCGTCGAGGAGGCCTGCGGCTGCCAACACCGCGGACCCGGTGCAAACCGAGGTGACAAATTCGGCATCGCGGGCAAATGCGGCCAGCCAGGTGAGGAATGCGCTGTCATCGACAAGCGTCCGCGTGCCGAGGCCGCCCGGGACGAGGACGATATCGCCTGGTGAGGCATCGGCGTACCCGTGTTGGGCGACGACCTCGATCCCGCCGTGGCTGGCAACCGGTCCGGCTGTCGGTCCAACCAGATCGACGTCGAAATGCTTTGGCAGCCATTTGAACAGCGTTTGCGGACCGAACACGTCAAGGAGTTCGAATCCATCGAAGATGACGATCGAAACCCGGCGCGGCACGCGCTCACTCATGCCACGAACCTACTGGAGCTGTCAGCCCTCATACTTCGGGATGTCGATCTTCATGGGCTGCGCGCCGAAGGATGCACCGTTGCTGGTGACAGTGACGTCCCAGATCCCGATTCCCGGTTGAACGATGTCTTTCGAGGTGCCGACCGCCCCCGGACCGTTGAGCTTGCGCGTGTAATCCGCGGTCACGCCGTCGCCCTGTCGTTTGAAGTGGAACGTCAGCTCGACCGAGCACGGTCCGACGCCGTACAACATGCCCGTGAGGCCAAGGGCCGCCGAGTCCGGATAATGCCCGACACCTGCATCGATGATGCCTGCGCAGATACCAGGGTTGGCGAGCGTGTAGATCGTCGTCTGGGTGTTTCCATCGGCCGCTGAGGCCGTTCCGGCGGACAGGACAAGTGTCGCAGCTGCTGCAGTGCAGGCGAATCCGGTGGCGGCAATCGGAAAACGCATTCGATTCAGCTCCTTCGTGGCTCTACGGCGGGCATCGCCTGCAACGACGATGCCTGTTGAGTCGCTGTGCCGGGCGATTTCGCTACCGAAGTAGCTCGTTTGTTATGGAGATTCGATCCGCATCACGTTGCTCTCACTGCGTCACCCGTGAGCCGCCAGTGCCGGTCCAAGCCAACGCCGGACCAGTGCTCGCACCTCGTCGTCGGTACGAGGTGGATCGGCGGGATACTCGAGGAACGAGACCATAAGCCGCATGACGATCTCGGCCAGCGACTCGAAGTCTCCGTCGCGCACACCGATCGAATCCCAGTCGACGGGGGTCCGCCGTAGCATTTGCGCTCCGTAGGACATCGCGTGCGACGACGTCACGCCGCGAGTGAAGACCTCGTTCTCGCCGGCCTGGAGCAGCAGCCCGATATAGGGTTCGGTCGGAATTGTGTTCAGCGAGAACACGATCGACTCTGCCACGGCCTCCGCAGGACTCGTCACGTTGGCGAGATGAGCCTCCATGCGAGCCAGGAACTGTGCTGTGCCTGCTTCGGCGACTGCAACGAGCAGGTCGGGCAGGCCCGGAAAGTAGCGATATACCGTTTGACGGGTGACGCCGAGCTCGGTGGCGACGGCCGCGATGTTCGTCTTCGTTGGGCCTAGTCGATCGACGCACCGTGTTGCGGCAGCGACGATCCGCTCGCGGGCTTCGTCCTCGTCTCGCGGCAAGTCTCCTTGCCAGCCACGGGTTCTCACTGCCGGATCATCGCACGGAGGTCCCGATCCGGGTGCCTTCCGGTCGCCGTGCGGCACCGCTTCGAGGTACCAGAACCGCGACGACGCAGGCGGCGGCGGCTAGGAAACACAGCAGCGTGTAGGGCGCATTGCCGATCGGTGTGCCTGCGGTCGTCGTGCCATCGACCGCACCAAGGAAGTCGGGTAGTGCGCCCACCCAGAGCAGGGCGAACACGACGAGCCACACAGCCGGATAGATCCGAACGAATGCGTCCGCGGGTCGGGAGGCTGCGTCGTTTCGTCGGTCCAGCCAGGCTCGGATCAGCACGGTCCCGCCGACGACCCACAGGACGACTATTTCGATCGTCAACACGATCGCTTGCGCCGTCGTATTCGGGTTGTCCCCACCGAAGATTGCGCTGGGGACACTCGCAATGGGCATCGCGAGCGGAGCCAATGCTCCCACCAAAACGATTCGGGGAAGCAATGATCGCGCTCGGAAACGTCGGCCGCTCCACGCGGGCTGGCCGATGAGTTTGACCAGCAGATAGGTGATCGCTCCGAAGGAAACGGACGCGAACAGCATGATGCTGTTCATCGGCACCGACGCCAGCAATGGGTGGTTCACCTTGTTGTCGAGATTCCATGCCCACCACTTCAGTTGCGGGCCGAGCTGATCGAACACCTCGTAGAAGACCTGACAGACGAAGGCCACACAGACCGCACCGACGAAGGCGCCGCGCCGCTGGAAGACTCCGAGCACCCTGACGAGTTCGTAGGCAAGTTGGCTGAGCGCGGGATAGATCGCCACGATGTAGAGCGGTAGGCGGTCGAACATAAACTGCACTGTGAAGACGTTGTGCGCGAATATGAAGCCGAACTGCTCCTCCAAACCGAACCAGCCAGGGAAGTACAACGGCGGTTCGATGACGAACAGATACACCAGCGACGCGAACCAGAGCGAGAGGTTCGTCGGGTCGCCGTCTCGGCGCAACCGGCGCAGCGCATGCACGAATGCGAAAACCGCGCCGCCGATGATCAAAATCTCGAGAATCGGCATCGACCAGTGTGCGAGATCTGCCGGGTTACTAACCGTCACAACCGTATTCACGTCGTGGCACGAGAAGCCCAGATACCCGGTCAGCCGTTCGGCGGCGTCGTCACACGTCGCGCTCATGCCACGTCCAACGTGTAGTCGGTCGCGGGCGGATCGGAATGCAGGTCGAAGCTTCTCGGCAACTTCTGTCGTCCGAGCAGCAGTTTGACCTTGTAGCGGATCAGTCCTGCGATCACGCGCGGGTTCTTCGCCATGTCGATCATCGACTCGTCGAGGTTGAATACGCGGGCGAAGTGGTCCTCGACGACGTCGTCCTCTCGCGCTGCGGCCGTGATGAGGTTGAAGACCGGCCACACCATCGCCGCCGAGACCTTACGGACCAGTCGCGACGCCGTTTCGGTGCCGGTCGCGTGGTCGTAACCCTGGTCGCGTGCAATCGCCAGCATCCACGGAACCTGAAGCGACTTGCGCTGCTCGCCGAGGAAGTCACGGAAGAATCGGGTATCGAGTTCTGTCGTATTACGAAGGCGCGCAGACAAGATGATCGCGGAACGTGCCGCGGAGCTCATCCCCTGGCCGTAGAACGGGTTGAACGCACAGATCGAATCGCCGATCGCGACCAGGCCGAGCGGTGGGTTCGGCATCAAGTCGTACCGTCGCCACTTGTTGCCAGTCGAACGAGTGAGGTGTACCTCGGAGAGTTGTTCGCATTCTTTCATCGCCGCGGCGAACACCGGTGTCCGGATCCGTTGTGCCGCAGCGATGAAGGAGTCGGTCTTTTTCGGCAGTTCCAGACCCCACGCCCCCATGCAGGCGATTGCTCGGTCGCCCTCGATCGGGAAGAAGTTGACCAGATAGTCGAACTCTTCCGGATGTTCGCCCTTCGCTTGGTTGGGCATGATTGCGAGGTGCTGCCACCACCAACTGCCGGGTCGCTCGTCAGCCGGCGGAAGTTGGTACCACAGTGAGGAATAGGCGACTTTGGCATCGAGCGATCGAACCGGCGGTTCTGCCCAGCCTGCCGCGGCAAGCCAGGCAGGGACCGACGAACCTCGACCCAACGCGTCGACGACCAGATCGGCGGAAATCGATTGCTCGCCTTGGCTGTCGGTGAAGCTGACGCCGGTAACTCGGCCGGAACCGCTGCCACCGCGCGCGGTCTCGACGCCGCGAACCACGACTTCCTCACGGATGGTCACGTTGTCGAGCTTGCGGACCATGTCGCGAAGGACCCGTTCGATCAAGATTCGGGAACCGTAGACCATCGTCATCGACCCGGACTTGCGTGGTGCCCACCCGACCGCCTCGCAGTAGGCCGCGTCGCGCGACGGGTTCAACATCCGTCCACCCGCCGCGAGTAGAGCCGCCTCGTAACCAGGAAAGAGACTCTCGATCGCACGCCGACCCGAGTTCAACATGAAGTGCGGGTGCTTGCTCTGCGGCACTCCACGTCGATGTTGTGCATCCGCCGGTAGCGAATCACGTTCCAGCACAATTACTTCGTCGAAGTGCGGCGCGACGGCCCCTGCGGCGCACAACCCCGCAACACTTCCGCCAAGGATGACAACTCGACTTCCGATCGCCACGATCCAACCTCCGGTCATACACAAGTTCCAATATTGTATGACCGGAGGTTGGGTTGATGTCAATAGGCGGCGATCGCGCGGGGAGTTGTGGGAAAGCACTCGGAATCCGAGAGCAATCACCCACAATCTGCAGGTTCGAACTACTAGGCGAGCTTGGCGAGGATCGACTGCAGCGCGTTCAGTTCGCTTCGACTCAACTTGGCGAACACCGGAGGGGCAGGATCCTCGAGCTCGTCGATGCTCGCGACGATTCGGCGTCCCTCGTCGGTCAGCGACACCACCTTGGACCTGCGATTGTCCGGATGCGCTTCGCGCACAACGAGTCCGCGATCCTCGAGGTCGTTGAGGGCGACGGTGGTCGCCGGAGCGTCCATGGTCGCGGACTCGGCGATCTCTTTCGGGGTCATTTGCCGCTTGGCCAGCCTGCGGAGCACCCGAATCCTGCTGAACGGGAGCCCGGAGGTCTCGACCACGCTTCGCCGCCAAGCGTCGCGGTTGTCGAAAACTACCGCCGCCATGGCGCGCCAGACGTCGTCCGAGGTTGCCTCAGTGGGCATGGACGGCCTCCTTGGGTGGTACGGAACCGGCAATCAGCGGGGCAAGGCGCTCGGCAGAGCGGAAGGCGCGCGGGGTCGTGGAGAAGTATCCCAGAATGGTGATGACGACGCCCAGCCCAACGCAGATGAACCAGAGTGGTCGCGCTGCTGCGGCGAAGTCTGCGCCGGTGTTCGCGATTGCAGACCCTGCAACCGAACCACACAGCGCCACACCGATACTCACCCCGATCTGACGGCTCGTCGAGGTCACGGCGGAGGCTGCGCCAGCCCGATCGAGAGGCATTCCGCTGACCGCCGCGTTGGTGATCGGGGCGTTGACCATCGAGAAGCCGATCCCGAACACCGCGAAGATCGAGACGAGCCCCCACACCGGGGTGGTCTTCGTCAGGAACGTCAGCAAGACCGACGCGGTAGTGATGAGTACTCCTGCCGCCAGTAATGACGGGCGGGCGCCGTAACGGCCGACCAGCCGACCCGAGATCGGTGAGAAAACCAGTGCTCCGATTGCAATCGGTGCGTAGATCAGGCCGGTATGCATGGCTGAATAGCCACGCTCGGACTGTAGATAGAGCGACATCATGAACAAGAACGCGCCCCAAGCAGAGAAGGCGGAGATTGCGGTCAGGGTCGCGGCAGCGAATGGAATGCTACGGAAGAAGCGTAGGTCGATGAAGGGGTCGCGGCGTCTTTGCTCGTAGCGTACGAAGGCCACAAATGCGCAAGCCGCAACGAGTGCGACCGCTACGACTCGGGGGTCGCTCCAGCCGTAACCCGGACCCTCGATGAGCGTAAAGACGACGCCGAACAGAAATGCCACGGCCAGTCCCTGGCCGACCGGATCGATGTTACGCATGGTCTTCGACTTGGTCTCCGGCACGAAAATCGCTGTCAACGCGATGGCGGCAGCGCAGATCGGCAAGTTGATCCAGAACACTGCCCGCCAGCTGATCAGCTCGATCAAGAAGCCGCCGACCACGGGTCCGAGCGCCATCGAGATGCCGACCACCGCACCCCAGAAACCCAGTGCCCGCGCGCGCTCGACCCGCCCGGTGAACACCTGCGAAATAATCGACAGCGCAACGGGATTGAGCATGGACCCCCCTATGGCCTGCAGCAGCCGAGCGACGATCAGCGTCTCGATGTCGGGAGCGAGACTGCACAACAACGAGCCGATCGCGAACACGACGAGCCCGATCTGAAAGACCCGCCGACGGCCGAACCGGTCGCCCGTAGCGCCCGAGAGCATCAGTAGCGACGCCAGCACCAGGGTGTAGACGTCGACCACCCACTGCAGTTGGGACGGCGACGCCTGCAGGTCCGACCGGATGCTCGGGATGGCGACGTTGACGATCGTCGCGTCCATCGACACGATCAGCAGGCTCAGGCAACACGACACCAAGATGATGGCCTTGCGCCTAGGCGTGAGTGCATCAATGGTTGTATTCATACAACCATTGTTAAACCACAACTGTTTTTACGCAAGCGGTCCGGAGCGGCGACGACCGAATCGCGATACTGAGCCTGCAAACCCGGCGAAACCTACACCGCGATCAGGACTGATCGACGTCCAAATCGACGCCGAGGTCGGCGGCGATCCGCTCGAGATCGGCACGAACGTCTGCGAAATCCAGCTGCGGCGGAACGCGAACATCGATGGTCGCCTCGAATAGAAGGCCACCCGCCATCGGCGCCTCCCGCGTATTGGTAGTCATTCGATCGATGCTCAATCCGCGGGTCGACAGAACGGTCGACAACTCGTGGACGATGCCGGGGCGGTCGTTTCCCAGCACGGCGAGCGTGAGGATCGTCGACTCCTGGTCGGTCTCGGCGCGGTCGTGCGCGCCCGTGTGCACGGACACCTCGAGTAGTCCATCGAGCGTGTGAGTGGCCGACAGGAATCCGTCCAACCGTTCGGGGGGAATGCTGACGACGACGATGCCGGCGAACTTTCCCGCGAGTTCCGCCATCTGGCTTTCCTCCCAGTTGCCGCCATATGACGCAATGACATCGGCAAGCGAGGAAACCAGTCCGGCGCGGTCGTCGCCGATGACTGTCAGAACGAGGCGTGGCATGTCGAAGATCGTAACGATGACTATGAGGCAAATCACAAAAATAAGCTCTTGCTCATTAAATAAGCAAGCGCTTATTCTGAACGCATCACATTGGTGGAGGTCGGATGAGTCTCGATGAAAGCGTCGTCAGCGGTTCCAAAGCGGCCGCTCGACTGCGGGCAGCCGCAATCGAGGCGTTCGCGGCGAACGGCTTCGGTGCCACGACAACCCGAGAAATCGCCGCGCGCCTCGAAATGAGTGCAGCCGCAATGTATCCGCACTACAAGTCCAAGGAAGAACTGCTCTTCGCCATTGCGTACGAAGGTCATCAACTGACCCTCGAATGGCTGCAAGCCGCCGACCCCGTCGGGGAGGCGCCTGCGGCCCGATTGCGTGCCGTCGTCGGTGAGTTCGCAAAGAATCAGGCGACCCATCACTCCCGGGCGCGGGTTGTCGAGTACGAACTTGCAGCCCTGACGGACGAACACTTTCGGGCGATCGCGGGACTGCGACGTGACGTCGTCCACCTCGTGAGGCGGATTGTTCAAACCGGTGCTGACGACGGCTCTTTTGCCGTGCCCGACGTCGAAGGGGTCACCCTCGCGATCGTCTCCCTCTGCGTCGATGTCTGTCGCTGGTTTCCAGGTGGTACCTACACCGAACCGGACACCGTCGCAAAGCTGTACCCCGAGTTGGCGATTCGACTCGCCGGCGCACATTCGTAGGCAGTTCCCGATCAACTGCCACCGCAACAAATGAGGAAATCCAATGAAACAATTGTCCGGACTCGACGCCGCCTTCTTGACGCTCGAAACCCATAACTCGACTGGACACGTCGGAGGCGTGTGCATTCTCGATCCGACCGAAGCGCCGCGGGTGCTCGACCTCGCGGCGTTGACGTCGTTGATGGCCGAGCGTGCGCCGCTGATCCCGATCCTGCGGCAACGGTTGAAGTTTGTCCCCCTCGGACTCGATCAGCCGTACTGGATCGACGACGAGTTCTTCGACATCGAGTTCCACGTTCGTGAAATCTGCCTCCCCGCACCAGGTTCCGATGCGCAACTTGCGGAGCAGGTCGCGCGGCTACATTCGCGGCCCCTCGATCGTCGCAGGCCACTGTGGGAGATGTACCTCATCTCAGGGCTCGCAGGCGGCAAGTTGGCCGTCTATACCAAGATGCATCACTCGGCCATCGACGGTGCATCCGGAGCAGAGCTGCTGACCGTTCTGCTCGATCTGACGCCGGAAGGGAAACCACGGACGCCCGCACCCGCATTCACACCCGAGTCGGCGCCGAGCTCGACGAAACTGCTCGCCCGCGCGGCCGGTTCGCTTGCGAAGCGTCCCCTCGGTGCCGTTCGGATCGCCACGATCGTCGGTCGCTCACTCCCCATGGTCGGGAGCTATGTCACGCCTTACGTCGATGCGGCACTCGGCCGCGGCTCGAACGACGGCGACGTCATCTCGACAGCCCCCGGCCTGGCTCCACGCACACCCTTCAACGAGGAGATCACGCTCCACCGGCGGTTCGCATTCCGTAGCGTTTCTCTCGACGACGTCAAGACCGTGAAGAATGCCTTCGGAATGTCGGTCAACGACGTCGTCATGGCGATGTCTGCCGGCGCAGTGCGGAATTGGCTGATCGATCACGACGCGCTGCCCGAATCTCCCTTGGTCGCAATGGTTCCGGTGTCCGTCCGGGACGAGGCCAGCAAATCCAGCCTGGGCAACAAGGTATCTGCGATGTTGGCGTCGCTGCCGACCAATGTCAGTGATCCGGTCGTCCGCCTGACACGCGCGCACACAGCGACTGTCGTTGCGAAGGCGCAGCACGCCACGATCCCGCCCGGGCTCATCGAGAACGTCACCGACTTCGCGCCGCCGGCTTTGGTTGCACGCGCCGCCCGAGTCGCATTTGCCACCGGACTTCTCCACCGCATCCCGCCGTACAACCTGGTGATCTCGAACGTGCCAGGACCCAACGTCGACGTCTTCCTCGGCGGTGCGAAGTTGCTCGCCAACTATCCGGTATCGGTCGTGACGGACGGTCAGGGTTTCAACATCACCGTCAACAGCCTCGGCGGCGAGCTGCACTTCGGACTCATCGGTTGTCGCGAGCTTGTTCCCGACATCGATGTCATCGCGACATACCTTGTCGACGAGCTTGCGTTGCTCGTGAAGCTCGCACAGGACCCCCGATAGTCTCCACTCATGGGCGTGAGTGCAGGTGAGTCGCCGAATCTTCCCGAGTCGGTCGTGATCGAACTGCGCCGCACTACCGCAAATCTGTTGGGGAATGTGTCGTCGTACGCCGATGACATGTTCGACTACATCCTCGAGCGGATTCCGGAGGCCGGTGCCGATGACGATCTCCGCGGCCTGACGCTCGGGTCGTGCTCGTCGAACCTCGAGGCAGCGCTGTCGATGGTCCGGCACGGTATCGACGTCAAAGCGGCGACGGCACCGGTCACCGCCCTCGAACATGCGCGGGCCATGGCGGCCCGCGGCTACGACGTCGACGTGATGCTGCGCTTCTACCGGGTGGGTCACGCCTACTTCAGCGAGCGCATCCTGGCCCGGATCACCGATTTCGTGCCGGATCCGGCTCTGGCCCTTGCGGTTGTGGCGGACCTGCAGCGCTACGCCTTTGCCTACATCGACCGCATCTCCAGCGAGGTTGCCGCAGAGTACGTCGCCGAGCTCGACCGCATGCAGAACCGGGTCCGCGCGGCCAGGACCGATGCGGTCCGCGGGTTGATCGCCGGCGACCGAATCGACCTCGCGCGGGCCGAGCAGACCTTGTCTCACCGGCTCACCGGATGGCAGACCGCGTTCGTCTGCTGGACCGATCGCGATGACGTCGATCTCGCGCGCGTCGGTACCGCGGTCGGAGCTCACTTCGATTCGCTTCATCCGCTGCTCGTCCCGGACGGCGCCCAGGCGCTGTGGGGGTGGGTCTCCACCACGCGGGCTCCCGAGGTGGCGTCGGATGACCTCGCGCCGTTGACCGGTCGGATCCCCGCGATGGTCCAGATCTGCATCGGCACGCCGGCGCGCGGTCCCGGTGGCTTCCGCGACTCACATGCCCAGGCGAAGCGCGGCCGTCGCATTGTCGAGATATCCGGCCGGGCAGCTCCGGTGACGTTCTACGGCGAGCTGGCGCTGGTGGACACGATGAGCGGTGACCTGGACCTTGCCCGTTCCTTCGTCGCGTCCGAGCTCGGTGCCTTGGCGGTTGTGGGGCGCCGCGAGGAAGAGGAACGACGAACGCTGCTGGCAGTGCTCGACGCACAAGGCGGGCTGGCAGCCGCGGCCGAGGAGTTGGGGGTGCACCGCAACACCGTTCTGCAGCGCCTGCGGCGCGCAGAGGAACGTCGAGGACGTCCCAACGCTGATCGCGTTGCCGAGCTGCACGCTGCACTTCGACTGGTCCAGGTACTCGGCACTGTGGTACTCACCTGAGCAATATGTGCTGCGCGCACATCGGAGTGTGCCCGGACCCACTGGTGGTGCCAGCTCGCGGTTCGTAGCTTTGGGAACATGTCAGCGACCACAAAGCAACCCGCGCCCGCCGCCTCGCGTCACGCGCTTCCTGACCCCGGCGAAAGCGTGCCGACGATCTCGTGGCCCATTGTCGGGATCTTCTCCGGTGCCATCGCGGTCTTCGCGTTCTCCACGTGGGCGGCGCTGACCGACAGGCTTCCGGTTCCGGTGACGGTCGTGCTCAGCGCGACCGCTGTCTTCGTGCTGTTCACCGTGTTGCACGACGCCTCGCACTACTCGATCAGCACCCACCGCTGGGTCAACGTCGCCTTCGGTCGCGTGGCAATGTTCTTCGTCTCGCCACTGATCTCGTTCAAGTCGTTCGCGTTCATCCATATCGAGCACCACCGCAACACCAACGACGACGAGAACGACCCCGATCACTTCGTCAGCTCCGCACCCTGGTGGCAGCTGCCCATCCGATTCCCGGCGATGGATGTGCCCTACATCGGTTTCCTGGTACGCAACGTGCGCAGGCGCCCCCGCGCCGAGGTTCTGGAAACGGCGACCTTGATGACGTTTTCTCTGACGGTGATCGTGTGGGCCGCCTTCACCGGAAATCTGTGGACGCTCGCGGTGATCTGCCTGATTCCCGGGCGGGTGGCGATGTTCGTGCTCGCCTGGTGGTTCGACTGGCTGCCGCACCACGACCTGGAAGACACCCAGCAGGAGAATCGCTACCGTGCAACCCGCAACCGCGTCGGCTCCGAATGGGTCCTCACACCACTGCTTCTCTCGCAGAACTATCACCTCGTCCACCACCTGCACCCCTCGATTCCCTTCCACCGCTACGTCGCAACCTGGCGACGCAACGAGGAGGCCTACCTCGAGCGAGATGCTGCGATCGGCACCGTCTTCGGTCAGCAGCTCGACCCGGACGAGTACCGCGAGTGGAAGAGGATCAACGGCAAACTGGCCCGCGTCCTCCCAGTGCGAATGCCGGAGCGATCCTCCGCCCACGCCGCGGTGTTCTATCCGATCCGGGTCGCCAGCGCCGACCGGTTGACCGACGACAGCGTGCTGATCAGCTTCGACGTGCCCGACGACCTGCGCGACGAGTTCTCGTTCGAGGCCGGCCAGCACATCACCGTCCGCACCGACCTCGGCGGCGAGGGCGTCCGACGCAACTACTCCATCTGCTCCTCGGCCACCTCCGACACGCTGTCGATCGCCGTCAAACACATTCCCGGTGGTGCCTTCTCCACCTTCGCGATGGAGCAACTCCGGGCAGGCGACACCCTCGAGCTGATGACACCGACCGGATCGTTCGGTACACCGCTGCACCCACTCGCCACGAAGAACTACGTGGCGATCGCCGCAGGCAGCGGCATCACCCCGGCGCTCTCGATCCTGGCGACGACACTCGCCGTCGAGACCGAAAGTCGATTCACCCTGATCTACGGGAACCGGGACGCCGACAGCACGATGTTCCGCGACGAGCTCGACGACCTCGAAGCGCAGTACGCCGACCGGCTCCGGATCATCCACGTGCGCTCCCGCGATCCGCGACACCCGGCACATCTGCGCGGTCGCGTCGACCGTCCGAGGCTCGAACAATTGCTCGACGTCGAGCTGACCGTGGCTTCGGTCGACGACTGGTTCATGTGTGGACCGTTCGAGATGGTGACCGACCTGCGCGAACTGCTCATCGAGCGCGGCGCCGAACCGGACCGCGTCCACGTGGAACTGTTCCACGGCTACCAGACGCGCAAGGTCGCTGACGACTTCTCCGCAGCGACCGTCGCGGTCACCCTGCGCGGCCGTCAGCACGAATTCGCGCTGGCAGCCGGCGACACCGTCCTCGAATCCGCGCTGAAGGCCCGACTGGACGCGCCGTATGCCTGCCTCGGCGGAGCCTGCGGCACCTGCAAGGCGAAGGTACTGCTGGGGTCGGTCGCAATGGAACAGAACTTCGCTCTATCGCCGGCCGTCGTAGATGACGGTTACGTGCTCACGTGCCAATCGCACCCGACCACACCGACGGTCACCGTCGACTACGACGCCTGAAGCTGTCTTTAGGAAATGTGGGATTGCTCTCGGAATCCGAGAGCAATCACCCACAATCCGCGTGGGCTATTCGGCGGGGGCGTAGATCTGGTTGATCACGCCGGTGCTGAATGTCTCGGCCGAGGCCAGGGTCAGTTCGACGGTGTCGTCGAGCTTGTCGAACCAGCGCGCGCCTTTGCCGACGACGATGGGGTGGACGAACAGTTGTAGCTGGTCGAGCAGGCCGGCGCGCAGGAGCGACTGGACGAGGGTCAGGCTGCCGGTGATGGCGATGTCCTGACCCTCGGTCTTCTTGAGCGCTTCGACGCTGGTCAATGCGTCACCGCTGACGATCTCGGTGTTGTTCCAGCTGGCTTCGGTCAGCGTGTTGGTGACCACGTACTTCTTCTGGTTGTTCATGAAGTCGGCGAACTCGTCGTCGCTGGTTGGCCAGTGCGAGGCGAACTCTTCGTACTGCACGCGGCCGAGCAGCATGGCGTCGGACGTGGCCATGGCCGCCCCGATCGCGGCTCCCATCTCGTCGTTGAAGTAGGGAAAGTGCCAGGTGTCGGGCGCTTCGGCAACGCCGTCGGCGGAAACGAACAGGCTGGAAATGATCTTGCGCATCGGGTTCTCCGTCGTCTGAGTGGGTGTACCGTACTGTACGGTTCTGGGTGAACTGAACAGTACGGTACTCTCTTGAAAGGTGTCAACCGATATTCGAATCCGACCTCAAGGAGGCCTCATGCCACCAACCGAGACTGTCGAGGGCAGCGCCAGCGAGCAGGCGCGGCAGCGGATCATGGAAGCAGCGATGGAGGTGTTCCTGCGCGACGGTTACCTCGGCGCCAAGACCGACGAGATCGCCGCTGTGGCGGGGTCGTCGAAGCAGACGATCTACAAACGATTCGGCAGCAAGGACAGGCTGTTCGAACACATCGTTCTCGATCGCCTGGAGGGCATCGACAGGATCTTCCGTGACGCCATCGGGGAACTCGCTACCACCGACGACGTCGAGACGACGCTACGTGCGGTCGCCCACCGATTCGTCCATTTGCTCACTGGGACAGCGCAATTGCGAGTCCGGCGACTGGTTATCGCCGAGGCAGGGCGCTTTCCACAGCTTGGGCGCGCCTATTTCGAGGCCGGGCCCGAACGCGTCCACGCCATGCTCGCCTCCTGTTTCGCGCAACTGACCGACCGCGGACTGTTGCGGGTCGACGAGCCGGAGCTGGCTGCCAATCACTTCACCTGGCTCATTGTGTCGATTCCGGTCAACAAGGTCATGTTCTGCGGAGAGAGCACCACGTTCAGCGCCGCCGAACTCGACCATTACGCCGACACCGGGGTCGAGGTCTTCCTCGCCGCCTACCGAGCCCCAGGATCCGGGAGCCGGTGACCTGAGTCGAGGAGGACTTCGTCGAGCCATGCGATGACGTCGCTCAGCAATGTTCGAGCCTCGGCTTCTTCCTCGAGGCCGTGGTAGGCACCCTGGTAGGTCACCAACGTGCTGCTCGGCACGAGCTGAACGACCTCGCGACTGGCCGATATCGGGTTGATCAGATCTGCGTCGCCGTGCAGTACGAGCAACGGCACCTGCACGCTCGGAGCCGCTGACCTGACGCGCTCCATCTGGGCGAGGACATCCACGGCGAACCGCGCGGTCGCCCGACCATGCACCAACGGGTCGGCTTTGCGTGCTGCGACGACCTCGCTGCTGCGATTCACTCTTTCGAATCGCAACCCGTTCGGCAGCGACAGTGTCGGATGGGCACGTGCGAGCAGCCTCGCGATCGCGACCTTGAGGCGTTGCTGGCGGAGTTGTGAGTCGAACGCGGGACCGCTCACGACGACGCCGGCCAAGTCAGCGCTGGGGCGGTCGGCTGCGTACAGGAATGCGTACAGACCGCCGAGGCTGTGGCCGTAGAGAAAGACCGGTAGACCGTCGGTGCGGACGCGTTCCTCGCTGATCAACCGATCCAGGTCACCGCACGTTGGTCCGTAGCGGACGTCGCCTCGGTGTCCGAACGACTCCCCGAATCCCTCGTAGTCGACGGCTGTCACTGCGAACCCGGTATGCGTAAGTCGTTCCGCAACAACGGCATAGCGACCGGAGTGCTCCCCGAGACCGTGCAGGACGACGACACTCGCACGCGTTCGATCTGCCGGTACCCACCGACGCCAGGCAATCGCCTCGCGATCGGAACGCAGGAGTATGCCCCTCGGTTCGTGCAAAATGTCCACGTGGATCCCTTCGTAGTGTCGAGCGCCAGTTTCGTGGCGTCAGCACGACGGGGGCTTGTACGAACCTGCTAACTAAGTCACGACCTGCCAACGGATTTGGCCGAAGTCCGAAGGGGGCGCCCCGAAGGCTCGGCGGCAGACTCGGGTCAGGTGAGAGCTGTCGACGAATCCCGCCGCATGGGCGGCCTCGGTCAACGACGCTCCTTCAGCAACAGCAGCCACGGCGCGCTGGAGCCTCGCCCAGCGAACGTACGCCCGGAACGGGAGTCCGAGGTCTCGTGTAAACAGATGGGCTAGACGGCTTTCCGAGATATGAACGTCGGCAGCGACATCTCTCAGGCGAATCGGACCGAGTGCGACGCGTGCAGCCAGCGAAGCAATCGCCGCATCTATCGCGGGATGTCTCTCGGTCGGCTCGGCCTCCAGCGACGTCTGAAGGCCGATCCCGTTCCATAGACGTTTCGAGCTCGTCAGCGTGTTTCCAGCTGAGCACCACGCCGCGACCGAGTCGGGCCGCTCGACAAGCTCGGTCAACTCCCTGCCGAGCGCGGACTCCGGGTCGACATGTGCCACGAGACCTGTTGCGTCTCTTGCCCGGAACGCATGAGCCACGTCCGGTGGGACAATTGCAGCCCGAGTGCGCTGCTCCCGGCCCGCGCCATCCTCGATCACGAAGCTGCCGGCGTCGGCAACTGCGACCTGAACCGAGTGGTGCGCATGGCGCGGCAACGAGCCCATCGGTCCATGGAGTTCGAGGACGCCTGGCCGAAGTACTCCCGTCCCGGCCCACCGCACGCTCATGACAGCAACGCTATTGGGTTGCCGCGCCGAGTGATAAAGATGCCCGAGGATTACCCACACTAACCGACCGTTGGTCGGTTAGTGTGATAGGCACACACCACGACGGGGGTCGACCATGTACAAGCCATGGCGTCGCGAACCAAGCGCGACGCGCGCTGCGGCAGGTCTGCAGACGATAATCGCGCTCTCGGTGTTCACGCTGGCTGTCGGGTGTACCTCGTCGCCGTCGGTAAGCCCAATCGAAGGAGCAGCTATGGAACGAGCGCCCGAACGCTTCACGATAGTTCCCGACGACTACCACGTGCCCTACGCCGGAACCGCCGAGGATGGCCGCAAGTTCTTCATCAGCGAGGAGCTGTTCTCCGAAAAGTCGGCCTACGTCGGAGTCTTTCTCTGGAAGGCGGACGGCACCTTCGACGAGGTTCGTGTCGACGAGATCGGTCGGCCGGCGGGCCTACCTCCCGGGCAGGCCGGTCCCGCGGGTGCAGAGGATCTTGTCGAAGCCAGATTGGCCGAGCTGGGAAACTACGTCCTCGAGCCCATCGAGGTGGTCCCGTTCACACAGGACGTCGATGGCATCACGTTCGGTTGGAAGGTCGGCCAGTATGACGACGGCACGTACTTCATCAACATCGAGCCGGGAAACTTCATTTGCTATTACGAACCGTGGGACGGCCTCGACTACGACACGTAACGGCGGTCCGGTCTGTCGTATAGCGCGCCTAAATCCGTTGCGTCGGTGGTGATCCGCGCGGCGAATCGGTCGCCGCACACACGACGGTCGTGGCGGTAACCACCGGGCCGATCGTTGTGTGACCTACCGATCCGTCAGTCCGATGGCCGCTCGAAGCGGGACCATGGACGGCCGACGGCATCCCTCGTCGCGCAATATCCCGATGGCAGGTCGAGGACGTCGATCAACGTGGGGTCGTTGTCCACAGCGTGAAACAGATGACTGATCGACCCTTCGGACCCAGCCTCAGTTGTCCCGATGAGCTGCCAAATTCCGTCATCGTCGTTACATACCAACAGAATTGGCTCTGAGAGGTCGTACACCTCCGGAGTTTGAATCGCGTTCGTGCCGAGTACCCAATGCTTCATCCACCAGGCGCGTCGATCACGCTCCATGACGGTGTCGACAACCCACCAGACAAACTCGATGCATTCATGCGCTCGGGCCTCCGCTGCGGTCAGGTCCGGGCCGCCTTGCGGGACACGTTCGAACGGCTCGTCGACCAGTCCATATGCGAACGACCCCTCTGTTGGAAACATCATGGCGTGAAAGCTGCCGCCGCCCGGATTTCCCACCCCTAGACCGATCGTCAACCGCGCGACCCGCTTCTCTTCACCGGTCGTCCACCCGAATGCGTACGACGCCAATTCCCCTCGCGGGCTGACGAATTCGCCGTGCGCTCGTCGGTCGATACCTGACGCTGATGGCGTGGGCCCTTCAATGAAGCGTCCCTCGCTGATCTTCATGCACGCAGACTACCGATCCGCCAAGTGCGCCTGCTCATCTTGACGGCCCAAACGGTCTTCGATAACGTTGGTTACTGAATAATCATCATTATCAAAATAATGCGGGCAGGAAGGCACAGTCGTGATCTCAGCCCCAGTCCCCGTCTCCCGTCGGACACCCCGCGCCGAGGTTCGCGAGCGGCTATTGCGCGCGGCCTCCACGGTTTTCGCCGAGCGAGGCTTCGCCGGAGCCACCATGCAACAGGTCGCGGCCACCGCCGGGTTCACAACCGGTGCGCTCTACTCCAACTTCGCAAGCAAGGACGACCTGTTCTTCGAGCTCTTCGACCGGGAGGTGACAGGCCGCATCGCTGCGGTACGAGCAATCCTCGGCCGGGCCGACATCACCGTCATCAACGAGGCGACCGCACTCGCAGCCGGCGAGCAACTGACCGTCGCGATGCGACAGAACCGTGAATGGCAGTTGCTGTTCACCGAGTTCTGGCTTCGTGCCGCCCGCGACGACCTGCTCCGCGAGCGCTGGGTCGAGAAACGGCGCGACTACCACCAGCAACTGACCGAGTTGGCGGACGAAGCGCTCGCCGGCTGGGGCGCGGGCGCAAGCGCAGCCGTCTCGTCGCGCACTCTCATGTTCACCATGCTGGCGCTGAACAACGGCCTCGCCATCGAAGAGATCACCGATCCGGGAAGTGTTCCAGCCGACACGATCGGGATCGTCCTCACCCGACTGCTGGGTCTCGAGGCCAAGACCACTGGGTGACGAATCCGCCACGCTGTCACCATGCGTCACATCATGAACACAGCCGGACGAGGAGAAAGCTTGATCACAAAGAACGCATCGTCACCCGGACGGTCGCTTGGCGGTCGCCTGACCGGTCGCACCAGCGCCGAGCCTGCGACAGGCGGCGCGGGAACCGTCATGTCCGTCGGCGGCGTCGACCTGCACGTCCGAGCGGACGGCCCGGTCGACGGACCCACACTGCTGATGCTGCACGGCTTCGGTGCCTCGACGGCATGGTTCGACCAGGTCGTTGCCCGCCTGCCGGAATTCCGGATCATCCGGGTCGATTTGCTCGGGCACGGCGGTTCCGAACGACCTACTTCCGGCTACGATCCCGAGAGCCAAGGTCGGCTCTATTCGCGTCTGCTCTCCGAGCTGGACCTGACCGATGTCACGGTTGTCGGCCACTCGATGGGCAGCCTCTTCGGAGTGGCCACGGCCGAGCACAGCACCCGCATTACTCGGCTCGTGCTGATCGGCGAAGGGCCCGACACGAGCACCGGAACGCTGCCTGCAGGCGAGTGGATCATTCACATCCCGTGGATCGGCCCGATCCTGCAGCACCATGGTCCTGCGTTCGTCACCAGCCGAGTGGTTCGGCGGGCATTCGCGCCGGGCTTCGACATGACCACAGCATTTGCCAACCCCGGTCAGGGCCTCGACGACGCCCGCAGTCTGAACCATCCCGCCTTCACCCAATCCATGAAGCAGCGGCAGGCGTGGACCAGACAGCGTGGTCTGGACGCGCGTTTGGCCAATCTCGGTTTGCCGGCGCTCGTCATCTTCGGCCGAGAGGACCGCTTCTACAACGTGGATGCGGCACTGGCGCGCTACCGGGCAGTGCAAACGATCACGACCACGGCCCTCGAGCACGTGGGGCACACACCGATTATCGAGGCGCCCGACCGCGTCGCTGATCTGCTCCGTGAGTTTCTCGACCGAGGAGACACTGCCGGGAACGAGTGATGTCGACGAAACGTGACCGGGTCGAGCCGGCGGGTCCGAAGCCCGAGGACCTGGACGATCTCATCCGTCAGGTCGCGGCCAGTCGAGGCATCGAGGTCATTGCACGGGCCGGACTTGCTACCAGGCTTGCAGCTCAGCAGGACTAGTTCGTTGCCCGCTCGACGACGAGGTCGGCAGTCTGCACGACCAGATCGGGTTGCGAGAACTGGATGTAGTGGTCGCTGCCGGTGGCGAAGATTTGGGGAGTGCGGGGAGCCAGGGCGACGAAGGTGTCTTGAGCCTTCTGGTAGCTCTGGTTGAGCGTCTCTGTCGTCAGTCCGGGAGGCAGCGTCGCTACCGCGAACGGCTCGGTCTTGGTCATGACCGCCACCGGCATGGTGGGTAGCGCGGGAGCGGCCTTCACTTGCGCGATGCTCGCGTCGATGTCCACGCGCTCGGAGTTCGGACTCTTCATCGATGGCATCGGCATTTGCTCGATCGGTGGGTTCAAGAGCTGGTCGCGATAGATCGCCCAGGCCGTCGCACCGATCGTCTCCGGCAGCGTCGGGCTGAGCGAATCGACGAAAACAATGCCGCGAACCTGGTCGGGATAGGTCTTGCCGTACAGCAGGCTGATGAGCCCACCGAGTGAATGGCCGACCAGAACGTACGGACCAGGGACCTCAGCCGCAGCAAGCGCCGCGTGTAGTTCGGCGACTATGTCGGCCGCGGTGCGAGGCTGGGGAACCGCTGTGCTGCGGTCGGTCAGCGGCCCGTCACCTTCGTAGCGAATGGTGCCTTCCACGAAATAGTCGAGCAGCTGATCGGCCAGCCGCAACCAGTGCGCCGCGTGAGTCACCGCTGCAGTCAATTGATCCAGGGTGCTAGCGGGGTGGGCCCGCTCGATCGCGGCGATCACGTCGCGCAGTGGCGCCTGTCGATCCATGCCGTCAACGATAGGTTGACGATCGTGCCATCGTCAACTATTAGTTGACGGCATGGCGGTAGTTCAAAGATGGCTTTCGCCGACAACGGATCGATCCAGGAGTCACACATGGAAGCTCGCGAGAACGCCGCGCTTCAGCACGCGAAGACATCGGGCAGGCGGGCGACGGTCGTCGGCGCCGGCATCGCAGGCTTGGCCGCCGCGTTGCGGCTGCATCAGCAAGGCTGGGACGTCGTCGTCGTCGAACGCGCGCCGACTCGCCGCAGTGGCGGTTACCTGGTGAACCTGCACGGACCCGGGTATGCCGCCGCCGAGCGACTCGGGTTGATACCGGCACTGACCCCGCGCGATATCGGGTTCTTTACATCGGTCCTTGTCCACGCGGACGGACGGGAGAAGTTCAGGATTCCGGCCGCTGTCACCGAGGCTGCTGTCGGGAACCGGGCACTGAGCCTGTTCCGCGGCGACTTGGAGTCGGCGCTGTACGGCGCGGTTGCCGACCTCGTCGACATCCGTTTCGGCACCACGGTGCAGGCCGTCGCCCCGACCTCCGGGGAAGTCGCGGTCACCCTCAGTGATGGCGACCGCCTGCAAACCGAACTCCTCGTCGGCGCCGACGGCGTGCACTCCCGAGTCCGCGAGCTCGTATTCGGTGCCGAGCCCGAATACTTCGTGGACCAGGGCCACATGGTCGGCGCGTTTCCGCTGGAAACAGTTCTCGAGCACTTACCAAAGGGTGTCGGCACCACCTTTATCGGACCCGGACGCACGGCCGCGGTGATGAACCTGGGACCTGAACGGTCCTCGGCGTTCTTCACCTACCGCTGCCCCGACCCTGGCACCGAACTGGCACTCGGCGCCGCACCCGCTCTCACCCGAGCCTTCGGGGATCTCGGAGGCGGTGTCGCCGACGCCCTCCACCAACTCGCGGCCGATCCCGACTCCGCCTACTTCGACTCGGTCGGCCAAATCGTGATGGATCGCTGGAGTCACGACCGAGTCGTCCTACTCGGGGACGCAGCATGGTGCGTAACGGTATTCGCCGGCTACGGTGCCGCCTTGGCCCTCGACGGCGCCGACCGGCTCGGCGCCGCGCTCGCGGCGAACGGCGACGACATTCCCACCGCACTCGACGCCTGGGAGACGTCGTTGCGCCCGGAAGTACACAAACGACAGGCATTGGCCCGGAAAGGAATCAGCCGATTCGCGCCGCCATCACGCACACATGTGTGGGCTGGCGAACTGATGCTCCGCGCCATCCAGCTTCCCGGCATCCGCGGCCTGGTCCGACGCGCCATCCAGCGCGCCAACAACTAGTCGGGTGCCACGTTCGGCGACTGAACACCGCGAGTTCGGCGCACAGCAAAGGCTCTGCCCCAAATGTGTCACTGAATACGACGGAATCGAATACGCACGGATACCCATAGTCTCCGCGACTTGCGTGTCGTCAACTGCGACAGCGTATTTCGAGGCGAGTCTAGTTTGAACCGCTTGCGGGGAACGATTACAAGGGATCAGGAGTTGGGACCGCGTGTGTTAATGCTTCCGCGAATCGGGGGGGGCGAGACCGAGGCTGGTCCTCTTCGCTAGGTCGGTCGCTGCGGTCGCATTCAGCACCAGATGCATGTGCCCTGGTCCTGTGACGGTCGCAGGCAAGATGCAGAACGGACCGTCGCCAGTCTGAGACGTCAGGAATACCTGACGGAGTTCCCTTGCGGCCCAAGGACGCACTCGTGTCCGCGATCTTTCTGAGAACGCGACCTGCGGTTTTGCTTCCGGACCGCAAGATGCGTAACGATTTATTTGAGAAACCGCGAAGCTATTCGAGAACCTGCGACCTACACAACAACCCATTACCCCCGCGCCATGTCGACGAAGCGGCTCAGATGTAGTTGGTGCGCAACGGTAATGGTGGCTGTCGGACCGTTTCGGTGCTTGCCGAGGATGAGGTCGGCTTCACCGCCGCGTGGGTCGTCGCGTTCGAAGGCGTCGGGGCGGTGCAGCAGGATCACCATGTCGGCGTCCTGCTCGAGTGATCCGGATTCACGAAGGTCGGACACCATGGGGCGCTTGTCCGTTCGCTGTTCGGGGCCACGGTTCAGCTGACTGATCGCGACGACGGGAACTTCGAGTTCCTTCGCCATCAGCTTGAGGCTTCGCGAGAATTCGGAGACTTCCTGCTGACGTGATTCGACCTTCTTGCCGGAGGTCATCAGCTGAAGGTAGTCCACCACAATAAGATTCAGGTCGTGCTTTTGTTTGAGTCGCCGCGCCTTCGCCCGGATTTCCATCATGGTGAGGTTGGGCGAATCGTCGACGAACAGTGGTGCTTCGCTGATTTCGCTCATACGGCGGGCGAGGCGCGTCCAGTCGTCGTCGCTCATTCGGCCCGAGCGCATGTCGCCGAGCTTGATCTTCGCCTCGGCGGACAGCAGACGCATGACGATTTCGGTGCGGCTCATCTCCAAGGAGAAGATGACGCTGGTGCGGCCGTGCTTCACGGAGCAGGACCGCATGAAATCCAGTCCGAGAGTTGAGTTGTGGGTCGGCACCATGGATCGGCCTGCGAGGTACATGTGGTCTTCGTTGTCGACCTCGACGCAGCGGACCGGAACGCTATCGATGCGGCGGACCGCGATGATGTACCGCGACGCGACCTCGGCGACCGGATTGCTTGCGCAGCGTTCCTTGTGCAGCAACGCCTTTCGGTGCAGCGTGAAAAGATCTTCGTCGGTTGCGAGGGTGAGGGTGTAACCAGCCTCGGAGGTCGCGGTGCTGCAGCTGTAGCCGAGGCTGACGACAAGCTCTGCGATGGTACGAACGAGAATTGAACTGGTGCAGGAGAATTCGACCGAACCGTCGTCCGTCACCACACCTTCGGCATCGAGCAGTCCGGCGAGCAGTTCACGACGTTGTGCCTGCGATCCGCGTAGGTACTCGATCGGAATGTGCTTGTCACCGAATACTCCGACGGCGCGCAGTAGACCGGCCGAGTGGTGGCCTTCTGCTTCTACGCGGGCGATGATCGCATGTTCCGCAACGATATTCGCGGTTTCGGCATCGCCACCGGCAAGCCAGACGCCGAGTGTGTACGGACCCACCAGCAGGTCGCGCGAACGCAGCTGCAGTGGCTCGGTGTTGGCAACCGAGTGGTCGTCGTGCAGGGTAACCGCGATTTCGCCGGTAGTGCGGACCGCATCGTTGGCGAGGGTGGCGGTGAGCCACTGGTGCTCCTCGTCGGCGATGAGCACGGTGCCGTCGGAGAATTCGACCTCGAAGCATGGACGGTCGACCATGATCTCGGTTGCGGCGACGACCTTGGTTGCGCGGCCGCGTCCGTCGAGCAGTTCGTCGCCGACAGTGACGGCGCCCATCGTGGTCCAACCGCTCGGCGTCGGGAGGGGAGTGTCGAGTGCAAGTGCCTTACCGACACCGGGTCGGGCGGCGACGATGATCATCTGGCCGGGGTGCAGACCGTTGGTGACCTCGTCCAGCTCGGCGAATCCCGTTGGGACACCGAGAGAGATGCCGCCACGGCTGGCGATGGAGTCGATCTCGTCCATCGTCGGCTGGAGCAGTTCTTCGAGGGCGACGAAATCTTCGGCGGTGCGGCGTTCGGTGACCTCGTAGATCTCGGCCTGTGCGCGATCGACCACCTCGGCCACGTCCTGGCCGTCAGCGCCCGCGTAGCCGTACTGGACGATGCGGGTGCCCGCCTGGACCAGCCGACGCAAAATGGCCTTCTCAGCAACGATCTCGGCGTAGAAGCCGGCATTCGCCGCCGTCGGCACGGTCTGCGTCAACGTGATGAGGTACGGCGCGCCCCCGATACGGCGCAGCTCGCCCTTGCGATCGAGTTCCGCGGACACTGTCACCGGGTCGGCAGGTTCGCCACGCGAGTACAGATCGAGGATGGCGTCGTACACACACTGGTGGGCCGGGCGGTAGAAGTCTTCGGGCTTGAGTCGCTCGAGAACGTCGGCGATCGCGTCCTTGCTCAGGAGCATTCCGCCGAGAACGGATTGTTCCGCAGCCATGTCCTGCGGTGGCTGCCGACCGAAATCTTCACCGGTTGGCGGCTGCTCCGAGGGGCCTTGGTAATCCGTCCTACCACGATCGTCCACAACCGCCATGCGATCGCCTGCCCCTCTCGTCAAGACACGTTGGTGCCGCTGTTAGCTCGGCAGCTTTGCTCGAACGTCCGTTCTACCCCGACGTACCGACAACCCGGCCCTGGCAACTGTGACAAGGGGGCTTTCGTCGGACGCTTGCAAGACCATATGGACTAACCGGGCGGTGTTCAAACTGCCCTGTGGACGCACTTGGGGAGCAATTGTGGAATCACGTGGATAGCTTTGTGCACCGGTTGTGGATAACCTGAGGATAAGTGCATGTCACAGTAAGATAACTGCAGCTAGAGTGCTGTTTTTGAAAGATTTTCACTGTGGACTAATCCCGTCGCGGCGTGTCGCGGAAGTGGCATTCTCGGGCGTGTTGGGTAAACAACCACTTAACTGCAATATGACATTCCCCACAGGATAAGCAGTCTGTTTCAAAGCACCATTCAAACGTAAGCATCGGTAGACGAACGACTTTTGCGGTTGTGTATTCATTATCGGCAAACCCGTCGCGAACACGCACGCAACACGCCGAACGGCCCCGCGAACCAATGTTCGCGGGGCCGTTCGGTGAGCGTTGTGGCTAGGCGCCGACGACGTCCAAATCGAACTTCGCCGTCACATCAGGATGCAGGCTCACGCTGACAGCGTGCTTGCCTGTCGCCTTGATGTGAGCCTTGGGCAGCTCGACGCTGCGCTTGTCGACGACGGGGCCGCCAGCGGCCTTGATCGCGCCGGCAACATCGGCCGGGGTGACCGAACCGAAGAGCTTGCCCGAACCGCCCGCAGTCTTCACCGTGAGGGTGACTGCGGCGAGGTTCTCGATGGCCTGCTTGAGCTCGTTGGCATGCTCGAGCCCACGGACCTGACGGGCCTCCTGTGCACGACGAATGCCCTCGACCTGCTTCTCGGCGCCACGGGTGGCGACGATGGCAAGGCCACGAGGAAGCAGGAAGTTGCGGCCATATCCGTCTTTGACCTCGACGGTATCGCCTGGGACGCCGAGGTTGTCGACGTCAGCTGTAAGGATCAGCTTCATGATTGACTCCTCTCTCAGCGACCGGTGGTGGCGTAAGGAAGCAGCGCAACCTCACGCGAATTCTTGACTGCGATCGCGATATCACGCTGGTGCTGAACGCAGTTGCCTGTGACACGACGGGCGCGGATCTTGCCGCGGTCGCTGACGTACTTACGCAGCAACGTCGTGTCCTTGTAGTTGATGGACTGCTCGCTCTGATTCTTCGACCGTGCGGCCTTGCAGAACGTGCATGCCTTCTTCTTGATTACCTTGTCGCGCGCGGGCGGCTTCGGCATTGGTCAATCTCCGTAACTTATTGGTTGTTCGATCCTGGGAAGGATCAGAACGGGGGTTCGTCGTCAGCTGCGCGGGAACCACCGAAGGAGCCGGACGCCTGCGGCGCACTGCCCCATGGATCGTCGCCGCCGCCGGAAGGCTGCTGCTGATTCGGACGGCCACCGCCCGATCCACCGGAAGAACCGAAGCCTCCGCCGCCGCCACCACTACCGCGATTTGCCTTGTTGACCTTTGCGGTTGCGTAGCGAAGCGATGGGCCGATCTCGTCGACCTCCAGCTCCATGACAGTGCGCTTCTCACCCTCACGAGTTTCGTACGAGCGCTGCTTGAGTCGCCCGCTCACGATCACTCGCGAACCCCGAGTAAGGCTTTCCGCAACGTTTTCCGCTGCTTCGCGCCAAATGTTGCAGCGCAGAAACAGTGCTTCGCCGTCTTTCCATTCGTTGGTCTGACGATCGAAAGCACGGGGTGTGGACGCGACCGTGAAGTTCGCGACCGCAGCACCCGCGGGGGTGAAACGGAGCTCGGGATCAGCCGTCAAGTTTCCTATAACGGTGATGATGGTGTCGCCTGCCATGTGGTTCCTCCTGCGTTGTGTGGAGTCTGTTTGCGCTAGAGCCTAGGTGTTGGTACCGACGGCTCGGGGGCAGACAGAAATCACTTGTCCTGTCGCAGGACCTTGGTGCGCAGTACCGATTCGTTCAGCGAGAGCTGACGATCGAGTTCGCTGACCGTTGCGGGCTCGGCGCTGATATCGATCACCGCGTAGATGCCCTCGGTGTGCTTGAGAATTTCGTAGGCCAGACGGCGCTTTCCCCAGACATCGACCTTGTCGACCTTGCCGCCATCCTGGCGAACAACGTTGAGAAAGGTATCGAGCGATGGGGCGACGGTGCGCTCGTCCAGATTGGGATCGAGAATAACCATCAGTTCGTAATGACGCATAAGACCTCATCACCTCCTATGGACTGTGAACGGCCACGGACGTTCCGTGGCAGGAGGGTCGTTGCGTCAGCAACCTTTGCAGGGTACACGAGGGGTCGCTGACCTGCGAAATCGTCTCGTGGCCGCCATCGGTCCGATACGCGGGGACCCGTTTTCGGCGTAGCAGCCGGAAAACCTGAGACGTACGCCACCTAGGCTGGTCGTCATGCGCACCGGTGCCCCCGCGGGTAGAAAGACGATCGCCCTGATCGTCGCGTCATGCGGGCTCACGCTGTTGCTCGCCTACTTCAACAAGGCCAGATGTGCCGGCGCGCCGTTCGACGGCTACGGCCGCTCCTTGATCTTCGACAAGATCAAGGACAGCCGGTTCTGCTACTCCGACATCCAGTACCTCTGGCTCGGACGCGACATCAACAACCACGTCTTTCCCTATATCGACGGCGGCATCACCAGCGGTGGCGCGCTCACGGGTGGCACAGTCGAGTACCCGGTCCTCAGCGGTGCCTTGATGTGGCTCGGCGCGACGGGCGCGCACAACGACGCCCAGTTCCTGCTCAACTCCGCGCTGCTACTGGCACCGTTCGCGCTGCTCACCGCGTGGATGCTCGGTCGTCTCGCCGGTCGGGCGGCGCTGCTGTGGTCCATCGGCTCACCCCTGGTGCTGTACGCATTCCACAACTGGGAACTTCCTGTTGTGCTGACCTCGGTCGGCGCGATCTTCCTCATGACCTTCGAGCGGATACCCCTGCGGCGCAGGGCAATCGGTGCGGCGATACTGCTCGCGCTCGGCTTCTGCCTGAAGCTCTACCCGGGCGCGTTCGTCATACCGCTCCTGCTCTATGTGGCGACCGGCGGAGTTGGTGGCCGAGAGTTGCCCGAAAAACTGAAGGGCCGCTTCGATATTCGTGGCGCCATCGCTGTCGCCGGTGCCGCGTCCGCAACGGTGATCGCCGTCAACCTGCCGTTCGTGCTTGCCGGTTTCGACGGCTGGCGCGCGTCCTTCACGTTCCAGCAGAAGCGTGAAGCCGACATCACCACCAATTCGATTTGGTACTGGGGACTTCGGCCGATGTTCGCCGACGATGCCGGGAGCGACGAGGCCTACAACCACGCGGTTGCCATCGCGTCACCGCTGCTCGTCTTCGGTGCGTTCGCGCTTGCGGTCTGGCTCGGCTGGCGGCGATTCCAATCCGTCGGCACCTACCCGTGGGTCGCGGTGAGCGGCGCGATGTTGTGCGGATTTATGTTGTTCCACAAGGTGCATTCGCCGCAGTACACGCTATGGCTACTGCCGTTCCTCGTATTGTTCGCGGTCCCGTGGACGTCCGTCTTGGCGTATCTCGTTGCTGACGCCGCCATCGGCATCGGCGTGTTCCTGTACTTCCACTCGTTGGCGACGAACGGTGCCGTCGACCTGATGGAGAACATCGTCCAGTTCGGTGTGTGGGGTCAGGCCATCTTGCTCGTGTTCTT
Source organism: Antrihabitans stalagmiti (assembly GCF_016482825.1). GTDB lineage: Bacteria > Actinomycetota > Actinomycetes > Mycobacteriales > Mycobacteriaceae > Antrihabitans > Antrihabitans stalagmiti. The sequence goes on from NZ_JAEMNV010000003.1 coordinate 255,472, forward strand.
CTTCTTCGCGTTCCTGCGTGTTCGTACACGCGGTGCGCCACGCTCGGTAGAAGGCGAATCCGCTGCGCCGCAGGGTGATCTGGTCGCTTCGGCGCACTGAAAACGCAACGAGCGCTATACCTTCGTAAGCCCCCTGCGCACCGCCAGCGATCCTGCGAGACCGGCGACCGCCATCGTCACCAGCGCGCCGAGAATGATTGCCGCCGGCTCGCCCGGTTGGAGAATGTTCAGTTGGGTGCCAACCGTGACGGCTGCAATCGGGACGCCGAGTTGGGTCGCGGCGAGTGCACCGAGCGGCAGTGGCTGACCTAGTAGTCGGGTGACGCAATGGACGGCGACGGCGCCGATTCCGAGCGCGAGACCCAGCCCGATGTAGCCGGGGTGCTCGACGAGTTCTCGGAGATCGATCTTGGCGCCGAGCCAGACGAAAAACAGAGGTCCGAGAAAGCCGTCGTTCACGGCGAACAGCTGCTTGGCCACCCGCCGCGGCTCGCCGACACCGGCGACTGCGAGGCCGGCTGCGAAGCCCGCCAACATGATCGACACATGACTTGTTGTCGCAACAGCGGCAAGAGCGAACAGGATGGCGAGGCTGACGCGGAGCTCGATCGCGAACTTGCGGTCCTCGGACAGTTTGTGGACGCGTTTGCGAAGCCCAGAACTCTCCAGGTACCGCAACGCGAAGAACAGGGCCACCGCGCACAGCGAAACGAGTACTGCCCCGATAGCGGCTCGAACAGCGTTGTCTTTGTCGATGACCAAGGGCAGCGCGACAATACACGCGGTATCCGCGATCGCCACCTGCGCCGTCATCTCGAGAATCGACGTTCCACGCAGGCTCAGGGAATCGACTATCGGCAGGATCAACGCTGCCGACGACGATGCGAGCAGCACGGCGTACAAAGCCGCATGGCCGGTGTCGAACATATGGGCAAGTACAACCGCCAGCATTGCTGCGAGAACGCCGACGAGCGCGGCACGACCCGCCCCCTTGCCGATTGCCGACCGTACAGCTGGATCACGCACCGGCACATGGGTTCCCGCAACGAACATCGTAACTGCGAAACCGACATCGGCAAGAAAGGTGAACGTCGGCTCGGACGCGTCGATGATCGCGAATCCTGTTGCACCGAAGATGATTCCGGCACCAAGCTCGCCCAGCACGACCGGAATGTTCCAGCTCTTGCGAGCCGCAAGCAAAGGACCGGCGAGGCCGATCGCCATGATCAGCGCCAGTGTCGAGAAGCTCATCGTCCGAGAGTGATTCCGCCGGAGCTCATTTCGGAGCAGCGATCTTTGCAGGAATGTCGGTATTCTCGTCGGTGTGGTAGCTCGCGCACACCCGGTGGTAGCCGTCCGCAATCTGCAGGGGAGCGCCCGACACAAGATCGCCGCGGACCAGCAAGATGGGCGAGAGCGATTTGCCATTGTCGATCTTGTCGAGATCGGCCGCCACGTGCGGATTGTCGCGAGGCAAGAGTGTGAGGCCGGCCGCTCGCAGGATGTCCTTGGCCTTCTTGTGCACGATCGGTGCGGCACGCAGTTCGTCGGTCAACCGCTGCACGCTCGCTGGATCGGCGAGCAGCGCGAGGTAGTCCGCCGCCGCGGGATAGTCGTGCTCGTCTGGGGCATCTTTCCACTTCGTCCCGGCCGGATCGGGGGCCATGTGTGCTCCTCGTGTCGAAAGTTCGCAGCGGCTTTCGGTCTACCACGAAGTGGCTGCAGTGCGCGGTTGCTCGCAGTCGCGTTGATGCCGAACGCGAGGCGACGTGCATAATCGCCACGTGATCCTCTCCGCCGCCGGGCCGCTGTCCGCGATCGGCGTCGGCTGATGTCACGAGTCGCTGCCATTCGAAATCCGGCCTTCTTCGTCGTCTTCGTCGTCGGGTTCTCGGCGGCGTTGGCGACTCTGTTCGAGTCCTTCACAAAGGTGTTTTCCGAGGATCTCGCCGTCTACCGTTCGGCCGGCCAAGCGGTTCGGCTCGGCAGCGCGCTGTACGACGCCTCGTTCGGTGCGGAGCTGCCGTTCACCTATCCGCCGTTTGCCGCTCTCGTTGCAGTGCCACTCACTCTGGTGCAATGGGGAGCAGCGCAATGGCTTTGGGCTTTCGCGACGATTCTCGTGATGGCCTGGTGCATCTGGTTGAGCTACGACAGGGTGCCCGTTTTCAAGAAGCATCCGGCGATGTCGCTCGCGGTCGCGATGATCGTGTGGACCGCGTCCGGTCCCATCGCCGATCACCTCGGCTGGGGCCAGGTCGGCATGATGCTGATGGCGCTGTGCCTGACCGATTTGCTCGCTCGTCCGCGCTGGCTTCCGCAGGGAGTCTTGATCGGTGTTGCGGCGGCGATCAAACTGGTTCCGGGTCTGCTGCTCGGCTACTTCCTACTCCTTCGCCAGGCGCGACCGTTCATCGCTGGTATCGCAGGCTTTCTCGGGGCGACGCTGCTTGCTGCGTTGCTCCTGCCCACGCAATCGCGGGTGTTCTTCTTCGATGTCGTGACGTCGCTGTCCGACCGCGTCGCTGTCGGGAACCCCGCGGTGTACGGAAATCAGTCGGTGCGCGGCGCGATTCTTCGTCTGCTCCCGGCGGGCTGGGCGGATTCGGCATGGCTGATCGCGGTCGTTCTGACCATCGCGGGTGCGGGCGTGGCAGCGCTGCGGGCCAACCGTGTGCGCGGTGGGTTGGCGGCGTTCACGATCGTCGGGCTTGGCGCGACCCTCATCACGCCTGTCGCATGGCCCCACCACTTCGTCTGGCTGATACCTGCGGTGGGGGTGCTGCTGACCCCGATCGGTCGGTCCAACAGGATCCCGGCGACCGCACTGTTGGCGACCGCGTTTGTCGCGGTCGTCGTCTTGGCGCGGCTTCCGAAAATCGGCTTCGAGATGGACACGCCGATTGTCGCACCGATGTTGGAGAACTCCCTGCTGCTCGCAGCGATCGTCGTCATCGTCGCTCTAGCGGTGCCCGGCAGGTCGCGTCAGCGATCCAGCTGACTCAGCACCCTCGCAAGGCGGTTTTCGTCCGCTGTGACCGAGTCGGGTGTGAATTCCCATTCGTTCTCGGTCCACGGGTCGTACATCCGCAACTGTCCGCTGACCGGGATGTGCTGGCAGTGCCGAGACAGGGCGACGAGTTGCTGATCGGTCGATCGCGACTCGTCACCTCCGATGATCACCAGCGACAAACCGAAGGCAGGACCGACGGAAGCGAGGTGGATGATCTTCGAAATGTCTTCTGCGCCATAGCCTGCCGCAAAGTCGGAGAGGACGACCACCCGTGCGGGCGGCGCGAGATCGGCGAGTCCGTTGGACACCGCCATCTCCGCCAATTCGACCGCACTCGCAATGGACTCGAGCCGCGCCGAGATGTCCAGATGACTTCGCACGACGCCGGCCGTGATCAGCCGTTCCAGCGGCGCGGTCACCTTGTCGAGTGATCCGGTCAGGTCGACGACGTCCAGGATCGGAGTCGGAGATTTTGCAGCGAGGAGTCGCAGCACGTACGACGCCACAACCGGTGCCGCCGCAAGCGGAGTCTCGCTGTCGATCCAGAGTGGACGCTGCAGCGGCAAGCGAACGCAGAAGGGCACCTCCAGCGGTCCGCGGTCGGCTGCCGACAGTGTGCCGATACGGATGCCGTCACTCGGCTCGGTGTCGGACGACTGAATCAACCAGGCAGGCGAGTCCCACGACGCCAACGGACGCGGTAGTTGCGGATCGATCGTCGCGAGCTCACGAATCAGATGATCGGAGTCGTGCTGATAGGTCCGCTGTGCGGTGGTAACGACATCGTCGTGTCGCTTCTGCGCGACTGCCCGAGCCTCGTTGCCCGCCTGCGAGTTTCGCATCGAGGGGTCTGCGACAGCCGCGGTGAGTTCGTCGTCGAGGCGCTTCGTCGCATAGTCGCGCGCCGACACGAACGCCGCCGCCGAGCGGGCAGCGTCCTCGAAGATCATCCACATTCGGTCGAAGGACCGCGACCGGTCGAGCGGTTGGATGGACGGTGTCGTCGCGGGCATGGTCAGCGGCTGAGCTGCAGCTGTCGCAGTGGCGGGCGCAGCCGGCGGCGTCGGGTCGTCGACCTCGACGCCATGGGTGGAAATCAGCTGACCGAGTCCGCCCGCGTACCCCTGCCCGACCGCACGGACCTTCCAGTCACCTTGCCTGCGATACAGCTCGAAGCAGATGACGGCAGTTTCGCCGCCCCGCAGGGGTATCGCGAATTCAACGATGCCGTCGTTCCGCTCGTCTGTCAACGTTGCCGACAGTGCCGTGAACGCCGACTGTTGTGCCGCGGCAGGATCAACGCTGACGAGGCACAGCACGCCGTGGGAATCTGCTCGAACTTGTTCTAGATCGATTGCGAGACAATCGGATTCGAGCCGCACCCCGCTGGATGCCGGTTGGTTGTAGAAGACGAACTCGTCCGACGACATCGCCTGCAGACGGGCATCGACGACGAGTGCCGAGACGTCGAGCGGGGTAGCGCTCGACGCTCGGAAGCGCAGTCGGCGGTGCTGCAACGGCGCATTCTGCCCCGGTACCAGAGGTGACGACACAGGTCCGTCCTAGTTGAGAAGTCTTGGTTGTGATGGCTTAGTTGCGCTGGATGAATCGGGAGAGTTGTGGTGCGGCTTCGCCTGGGTGCTTGGCCTGCATCCCCTCGCCGATCGCTTGCAACTTCCATTCGTTGCCCGACCGGTAGACCGTTGCCATCACCATTCCGGTGAACGCCATGCCACCTTGCAGCGAGTATCGAGCGAGCTCGGCGTTGGTCGTCGCATCGACGAGCCTGCAGAACGCATTCGACACCTGTTCGAAGGTGTGACCCTTGTAGGAGGTGACGATGAAGATGATCGTCGAGACGTGCGGCGGAATACGCGTCAGGTCGACCGCGATCACCTCGTCGTCGCCCTCGCCTTCACCGGTGAGGTTGTCGCCCTGGTGCCGGACGGACCCATCTTTCGACGTCAGCTGGCCGTAGTAGGCGACGTCGACGATGCGGTCCTCGGCGCACAGCACGGCCGAGGCATCGAGGTCGATGTCAGGGGTGCGGTTGCCGAACATGCCGCGAGTCTTGACCGGGTCCCAACCGAGGCCCATCCGCAACGTCGTCAGTGCGACGCCACCCTCCTTGCGGAGCGTGACCTTCTGGCCCTTCTGCAAGCTGACCGGACGGCCCTTCTGCAGATTCACCTCGCCACCACCGGACGGCGGCTGCGCCTGCGGTGCCGCATAACCGGCAGGTGCAGGTGTGTACGGCGGTGGGGCCGCGGCGGGCGGGTAGCTGGGCGGCGGATAGTTGGGCGGCGGTGGCGTCTGCTGATACGGCTGCGGTGGCGGCGGCGCCTGCTGGAACGGCTGCGGTGGGGGCGCTTGCTGGTAAGGCTGCTGCGGAGGCGGCGGCGGGGTGTACGCCGGCGGTGGTGGTGGGGCAGCCGGTGCCGGAGAGTCGTCGACGGATACGCCATGGTCGGTGACGAGTGCGGCGAAACCGCCCGCGTAGCCCTGACCGACAGCGCGGACCTTCCACGCACCGCCACGGCGGTAGAGCTCGAGAGCGATCACGATGGACTCGCTGCTCAGACCGTCGATGCGGTACTGGAACAGCTGGTTGCCGGAGGCGTCGCTCACCGTTGCCGTGGGCGGAGCCGAACGACCGAAGTTGCTCGACGAGTCATCGAGGGTGATGACAGCGCGTATCTGATCGATGTCCGCGGGAATCGCATTGAGCGACACCGCAAGTGACGCGGGCTGGCCGGCAGGGCCTGGCTGCAGCCGGACGCCGGGGCCGTTCGGCTGGTTGAAGAAAACGAAGTCGGCATCCGACCTCACCTTGCCGTTGTCCTTGACCAGCAGTGCGGAAAGATCCGCCGCGACGCTCAGCTGGATGGAGATGACGACATCGTTCACGGCGATGGGGCCGTTCTGGCCCTTCGCAAGCGCTGCAGACAAGACGATTGCCCTTCATGTGTAGGCGGAGCCGTCGAGGGTTTACCAAAGCTTTGCCCGACGCTTCCTAAACCATGTCCCTATGGGAGCCACTGTACGAGAGCCACCCCTTGGCGGCGAGAGTACGTGGACGAACAGGCGCGTGCCACCGGGTACGTGGCCGCCTGAGCATGCATCGGTCAGGCGTGTCAGTCGAGGTCCCAGTATTCGTGGGGATGGAAGTAGTTGTTGACTCTCGGTTTTCGGGTCGGGTCGACATGTTTCGGCGGAACCCACAGAATCCGGCCGGGATATTTGTGGTCGGGTCCGGCGACGATGGTGTGCCAGTCGGTGTCCTTGAGTCCAGCCAGTGGATGGTGCGCGTCGCAGACGAGTGCCAGTTGATCGACGTCGGTGAGCCCGAGTTCGGCCACCCATTCCCGGCAGTGATGACACTGGCAACAGTTGGCTGGTCGCCAACATCCTGGGAAGGTGCAGCCTTTGTCCCGGGCGTAGCAGACCAGACGTTGATCACCCTGCGCGATGCGTTTCGATCTGCCGAGGTAGATGGGGCGGCCATCATCGTCGAACAACGCGAGGTAGTGATGGGCATGTCGTGCCATGCGCAGCACATCCCGGATCGGGAGCAGTGATCCGCCGCCGGTGATCGCAGTCCCGGACGCCTCTTCGGCTTCTTTGACGGTCATGGTCGCGACGACGGTGACCGGGAGACCGCGGTGCTGACCCAACGTTCCCGACGACAGTGCGTCGCGTAGCACCATTTTCAACCCGTCGTGTTGACGTTGCCCGACCGACCGTTCGTCACGGTGCACCACCTCGTCGGTCGGTTCCGCATCCACCGTCGAGTCGGCGTCTGCCGGATTCCCCACACCGGGTTTTGCGTATTTCGCGAACAGTGCTTCGAGGTAGGACCGCAGTTCCGGGTCGACGCAGAAGCTGCCTTTGGTCATCAGGTCGGTGCCTTGTTTACCGAGGATGAAAGTCCGTTTGCGGTCGCGGTCCACCTCGGGTGCGTTGCCGTCGGGATTGAGGTAGGCGAGGATCCGGTTGGCGGCGCGGCGGAGTTGATCGGGCCGCAGAATCCGGGCTTGCTCGGCCAGTTTCGCTTCGGCCTGCTCGCGGGTCTCGGCATCGACGTAGCTGGGGACCTGGGCGAAGAATTCGCGGATCACGGTGATGTGGGCACGGTCGATCGCCCCGTCGCGGTGTTCGGCGGCGGTGTGCGGATACACAGGTTCGAGGGGTGCGCCGGAGAACCCGGTGCGGGGTCCGAGGTCTTCGGCGATCTTGCGGCGGGCTTTGGCTTCGCCCGGATAGATCCGCAGGGTGTCGGCGAGAACGTCGGCGAGGCGGTAGTCGCCGAGCTCGCCGGGGATCCATTGTTCCTGCATGTCGGCGATCAGGACGGTTCCGAAACCGGAGAGGGTGCGTGTTCCGGTTTCGAATCGCTGCAGGAGGTCGAGGCGGTCGCGGTTGTTGGACAGTTCGCCGAATCCGACGTCACGTAACCCGTGGAGAGCTGTTTCGAACGCGACCATCGCAGCCTCGACCGCCGTGGCGGGTTGCGGTGTCGGGTTCGAAAGCATGTGCTAATCGTAGCGGCACCCACCGACACGGTTTCGACGGAAAGTCCCTGCACAACACCACAATTCCACCTACTACTCGTGAGTCTTTTCGGAGGGCCCGACCTCCGAAAAGACTCACGAGGCGCGGAGCGCCGTGTGCGTCGCGAATCGGTTATTCTTCTCGCGGGTGCGATGTGGCCGGGGGCCTTGCGCTCCACGGCATCAACCACGTGAGAGAGCTGATATGGGCCAATTGTTCGAGAAGTCGAAGCGGGTTGTCGAAGCCCAGCTTTCCAACACGACCATACGGGCGATCTCCGGCTCGATGGTCGCCTACGAAGGCAACGTCACGTTCAAGTCGGCCGGATTCGGTGGCGGCGCAGGCGTTCTCGCCGGTCTCAAGCAACGAGCGACGGGTGAAGCGCTCTCGCTGATGGAGTGCACGGGCAACGGCCGCGTCTTTCTCGCGGTCAACGGGCAATACGTCACGGTCTTGAACTTGAACCAGGAGACGCTGCAGGTCGAATCGCGTCAACTGCTCGCAATGAACGGAAATCTGCAGACCAACGTCACGTTCACCGGTCTTCGGGGCGCCGCATCCGGCGGCCAGGGCCTCTTCACGACGACTGTCACGGGTCATGGCCAGGTCGCGCTGCTGTCGGCGGGCGGACCTCTCATTCACCTCGAAGTTTCACCGCAATATCCACTCGTCGTCGACCCGGACGCCTACGTTTGTTCGAAGGGCAACCTGCAGCAGTCGTTCATCACCGATGTGTCGTGGCGAACGGTCGTCGGGCAGGGCAGCGGTGAAGCCTTCTCGCTCCGGTTCGAAGGCCAGGGGATCGTGTCCATTCAGCCGGCAGAACGGTAAGGACTCCAATGGCTTTCACGAAGGTGAACTCGAAGGTCGTCAAGGTGCACGTCGGCCAGGCAGGCGGCGTCGTCGCCCGTACCGGCGCGATGCTGTTCTACACCGGCCAGGTCGGCTTCTCGCCACACCAGGTCCCCGGCGCTGGTCAGATGGGTGGCATGGGCGGAATGGCACGTATGGCCGGCCGCATGATGCAGGGTGAACACGAGCGAACGATGATGGCGCAGGGCAACGGTGAAGTGCACTACGGCTTCGCCGGTCTCGAGGTGCACGTCGTCGATATTCAGCACGGTGCGTCTCTCAAGGTCGAAGCGTCGCGGCTACTCGCCAACACGGCCGGGTTGCAGAGTTCGGTCGTATCGGTGATGAGCCAGGGTGGTGGCGGCGGTGGCCGTGGCGGCGGGCTGATGGGCTCGTTGCGTGGCGCGGCAACCGGTGCGTTGACAGGTCAGGGCATGTTCACGACTCAGCTCTCCGGCCAGGGCAGTGCGGTGCTACTTGCACACGGTGGTCTGATCGAATTGCAGGTGGGTGGACCAGCGCCGATCGTCGTCGATCCCCAGGCCTTCATCGCCGCCTACGGCAACGTCCAAACCGAGCTGAAGACGGCCATGAGCTGGCGTGACGCGGTCGGCCGCGGCGCGGGTGAAGCAATGCAGTTGCAATGTGTCGGCCAGGGCATCGTGTACGTCCAGGCTTCCGAAGAGAAGTTGTGAGCGGAGATTCGAAATGAGCACACTGCTGAATCCGTCGAATCTCAACGGCGACGACAACATTCCCGACAACAGCTACGCCTACAACATCGACCTGAACTCGCCCTGGTTCATCCGTAAGGGCGCGATGATCGCCTACTACGGCCAGATGGAGTTCAAGGCACTGACACATGGCCTGCAGGGCGGCCTGTTGAACATGGTGGCGCAACAGTTTTCGGCGCCGCTGTACACAGGCGACTACGCCGTTGCCGAAGGTTTCGGGAAGCTGATCATCGGCGACCGAGGCTACGACATCAACTCCTACGATCTCGAAGACGGCAACCTGACCATCCGTGCGGCGAACCTGCTCGCGTTCCAGCCGGGTCTGTCGCTGAATCAGTCGATCGTGCCGGGCTTCCTCACCCTGATCGGCACCGGCAAGTTCCTCGCCTCGTCCAACGGGCCCGTGATGTTCGCCGAGCCGCCGCTACGTGTCGATCCTGAGGCACTCGTCGGTTGGGCTGACTGCCCGTCACCGAGCCATCACTACGACCACACCTGGATCACCAGCTTCCTCGCGGCGGGCGCGGCGCGCTTCGGCGTCAACTCCGGCGAGGAGCGTCAGTTCGACTTCACCGGCGCCGGAACGGTTTTGATCCAATCCAGCGAGAAGATCCTCGACGACAGCATGGTCGTACGCACCATCGAACAGCAGATCCACGGCATCACACCGACCGGACTGCAACGCCTCAACTCCGTCATCGCCGCACAGATGGGGCAGCAACAGCAGCGGTACTGACGGGGCGAGGCAGAGCTCGCAGGAGTTCAGACGGTGTAGGTCAGCGAGTAGCTGGCCGTCGTTGCGTCGGTCGCGGTGTAACCGCCCTTACCGCTGATCGTGGCGAAGTCGGCTGTGCCCGATCCTGGGACGACCAGCCAATCCGCTCGAGATCCAGCTCCGTCGAAGGTGCCAGTCATCTCGAGTACGAAGCTTCCGGACGACTCGCCGATCGTGCATTCCATACGTTGCAAGCTCACGAACGTTCCGGTCCCGTCGGGAAAGCCATGCATCAATCCGTGCCAGCGCGCTTCACCCTCGATGTCGCCGGTGTATCGGTCGTGTCCAGTGGCGGCGGCGAGCCCCGATGCACCCTCGACTGGTGCGTACTCGACCTGATTCCATTCCTTGCTCTCGACGATTCCTGTTGCAGTGCGGCTCATTTCGCGTTCCCTTCGGTCTTGGTTTGTGCTTGCCTCGAACGGTAGCCGCGCGTGCGGAGACCGGTCTTGAACAAACGCGAACAACCCGTGGACACTGGTCGGGTGGAGTCCCTTACCGATCGACCGCCACGCGGCTTGCTCGACCCGACAGCTGGGCAGGGTATCTATCGCGAGGCGTTCTTGCCTTCGAGCGCCCGACTGGGCGACATCGTCGCGAATCACTGGGCGGTCCGCTGGGATCTGCGAGGCGAGGACCCGTACGTTGTCGAGGTTCTGCCGGGCCCAGAGATTCAGCTCGTTGTCGAGGCCGGATCGGTCCGCGTGCACGGCATCCTCCGCGGCAAGTTCACCTACGAGTTGCGGGATACCGGCGACATCTTCGGTACGACCTTCCGCCCCGCGGGATTTCGGTGCGTCTATGGCAGGCCGATCGCCGAACTGGGGAACCGCGTCGTCGAAGGATCGGAGATCTTCGGAGCGGCGGCCACCCGCTTCGCGAACGGCATCGCGTCGACAACCGACCGGGCAGAACGTATCGATCTCGCGGAAGAATTTGTGCGACAACGGCAACCGGACATCACCGCAGCAACCAAGTTGGTGAACCAGATCGTGGATACCATCGCAGGTGACCGAAGCATCGTGCGTGTCGACGACATCGCAGAACGGTTCGGCGTTGGGCAACGCAACCTGCAGAAACTGTTCCGAGAGCACGTCGGCATGACTCCGAAACGGGTGTTGCAACGCTACCGGCTGCATGAGGCGGCCGAACGGCTGGACAACGGATCCGTAAGTCTCGCAGCGCTTGCCGCCGACCTCGGATACGCGGACCAAGCCCACTTCGCTCGCGACTTCAAAGCAATAGTCGGACGACCACCGGCCAGCTACACAAACCGCTGACCGCGGTGTTCAGCCGACGATTCGCGCGGACTTCGCAGCCAGCAACCAGTCCGGGAATTCGCTGAGCAGACGGCGATACAGTTCCTGGTCGTCCACGGTGTCGATGTCGTCGAGTGCGAAGAATCCGGCGTTGTCGACCGTGCGACCCTCCATGGTGTCGAGCTTCTCCAACACGCCGTAGTTCGCCTTGCCTAGTCCGACGAACTGCCAAAAAGCCGGTAGCGCAGATGCTTTCGCCATGAGGGCGCTGATCTCGGCTCGCTTGCTGAACCCACCGTCGGTGAAGAAGAGCACAAGGGTCGGCATCGAGTCGCCTGCGCGAAGTGATGCGATGATCTCGTTCATGATCGGCAACTCGTCGTTGTAGCCGCCGATCGGTTTGTAGTCGATACCGCCATGTGTGCCTGTCAGGTGCAGAAACTCCTCCGACCAGCCCTCGACTTCGTGCACCGCAATGTCAGGGAGGCGGGCGAAATGGCTGCCGTACAGGTACGGCTCCAGCTGGCCGTCGTCGTCGATCTGCGTCGCGACCGGAACCATCCGCTCGACGACTCGGTGCACGACCCGCTGCTTGTACATCCGACTCATGCTGCCGGTCTTGTCGATAACGAGGACGACGCGCGCTCGCACGCCGGTCGCTTTCTTCTCCAGCAATACCTTGGCGACGGCCGACTTTCGGAGATCGAGTTTCTGCCGCGTCTCCAGCGACAGCTTGGCCTCGTTGGCGACGGTCCGTACACCGGCATCTTGGACCGGTGTGCTGGCAGGTTCATCGTCGACCGAGACGCCGTGATCGGTGACCAGCGCGGCGAACCCGCCCGCATACCCTTGGCCGACAGCACGTACCTTCCAGTCGTTGCCACGCCGATACAGCTCGAGCGCGATGACTATCGACTCGCTGCTCAAGCCATCGATTCGATACTCGTACAACAGGTTTCCTGCGCTGTCGGACACCTGCGCAATGGGCGCAGGGTAGCTGCCGAACTGTGCCGACGTGTCTTCGAGTGTCAAGACCGCCCTGACCTGGGCGATATCCGCAGGGACCGCACCGAGCGAAACGGCAAGCGCCGCAGGCGGACCCGCTTGCAGTTGCACCCCAGGTCCGTCCGGCTGGTTGAAGAAGACGAAGTCGGCATCGGTGCGCACCTTGCCGCTATCGGTTACCAGCAACGCCGACAAGTCGGCAGCCGCGCTCGATCGCACGGCCACGACAACGGTCGATGCGGACAGTGGGCCGTTCTGGCCCTTTGCGAGAGAGGCGGTCACAGGGGAGTCCTTGATCGTTCGATGTCAGCTGGTGGCGGAGTGCTCGACGAACCAGCGCACGATCTCTTCGCCCGCTGCGACACCAGAGGCATCGGTAACTCGCACGGTCGGATGTTGCCAGTCGAGGGCTTCGAGTTCGCCGTGTCGTGGACGAATACCCGCGTCGGCGGCGACCAACATCTCGGCATCGAGGGCGCCGTCACCAGCGGCCAACACCTTGGCGCCGGACTCGAGCACGCCTTCGTCAACGAGCCGTCTGCGAACCTCGGCAACTGCGAAACTTTTGCAGATCGTCGCAGGCATCGCGTAGATCTTGCGGCCCTGTTGTGATGCAGCCCAACCATTTTCGCTACACCAGAGACCCCACTGCGGCAGGAAGTCGGCCGGGAGTCTGTCGAGACGAACGACGAGATAGCAGAACATATCGTCGGCGATTCTGAATTTGTCGGCCCAGGTGTCGCTTATGCGTGAGCGCAACTCGGCAGCGACCTCGTCGAGGCTTGCGCCCGCCGCTCGCGTGGCAGCGTCCACGCCGGCACGCCACTCCTCGTCGGGTGAGCCGTCTACGAGAATGTTGCCGCCATTGCTGGTGATGGCATAACGCCACGGTTCACCGGGCATGTGAATACGTTTGAACTGCGCAATGGTTCGAGTCGTCGTCGGTATCAGCGGTGTCCGAAGTGCCAACTCGTGCAACAGCTCTGCCGCAGCGACCGTCATGTGGGAGACAGGCTTTTCCTTGGTCAGCTCGACCACTCGCAACGGTGCGTTCGTCGGTGCAGCCTTGAGCGCGGCCTTGGAATAGATCATGGTGCGGTCGAGATCGGTCGCGATCAGCGTGTTCATTCCGCGAGATCCTTGACCAGGCCCATACACGAATACGCAAGGTCGGCAACCTCGTCGACCGGAACGCCGCGTGCCTCGGCGAGCAAACGAATGTGTGCGTGCTCGGGCGCTTCGAGATCCCGGACCAGCACCCGCCACGGCACCCGTCGCAGCAGCACCCGCGTCGTCTCGCCGACGCCCGGCTTCACGAAATTGACCGTCGAGATGCCGTACTCCTCCCGCACCTTCTCGACCGAGCGCCAGCCTGCCCACGTCGGTGTGCGATCGGAATCGAGGATGTCGGCGAGAGCGGTCGGAACCTGTTCGCGCACTGCGGGAAAGCTTGCTGTCACGGTGTCGAGGAGATGATTCGAGACATCCTCCGACGCGAGTTCGCTGTAGAACTTCGCGCCGTGGAACTCGCCGGGACCGATGACCGTGTCGTTGAGCACTGTGCGCGAAACCAGACCGGAGACAGTCGAATTCAAGCACGCGGACGCGATGAGGAAGTCGTCGCGCGTGCCATAGGTGCGGGCGCAGTAGCCGGGATCGGCGAGTACGGCGAGGTCGTCGTTGAACAGCGCGCCACCCTCACGGTGATAGTCCAGCAGCGCTGCGGTGAGTTCGCGCGCGATCGCGCCCTTGCCGGTCCACCCGTCGACGAACACGACGGACTCCGAGTCATGATGGCGTGCAAGATAATCGAGTGCGGCGGCGTCGATCCCGCGATCACGCACGATCGATACAGCGTAGTGCGGGATGTCGAGCCCGTGAACCCGCTTCGCCCACCGCCGCATCAGAATGCCGATAGGTGTTCCGGCGCGCGCAAGTGACACGAGCACGATGTCGTTGCCACGCTCGTGCAGGACGAGGTCGGTCACCACGCCGACAGCGAGCGCCAGGCGCTCCGAACTCGACCGCAGCACGGTGTCGAACAGTTCGCGGTAGGCAGCGTCCGGCTGATACTCGATCGGCAACGACTCGGCGTAATGCGCTTCGCCCGACTGGATCCGCTTCTCGCGGTAGGTGATGTCCGCCTCGAGATCCAGGTGCGAAAGATCTTTCAGCAGCCAGGAAACCTCTTCGGCTGCATAGGAACCGAACTCCGGACCGTGTAGTGGCGCAGTCATTCGAGATCCTTCCTTGCCGCACGCAAAGCGGCGGGATCTGTGCCCGCGACGAGAGCGACGAGAACGTCTTCGCCAGCCGCGGTGAGCACATCGAGCAGTCCGCCCGGTGCACGGAGCAGAGCTGTATCGGCCGGCTCGTCGAGTACAACGACGATCTGGGCTGCAGCGTCGCTGCCGTTGCGGGTCGGAATCTGGGCGTTGTACAGGTAGCGCGGGGCGTCTTCCCCCACTTCTGGTGCGGCAAAACGAAATCCCCGTCGCAGTGGATAACCGTCGACATCGAGGACGTAGGCAGGTGAGCGTGTTGTGGTTTGAAACAGCACCTCACGTCCGCGCTGTTCCAGTTCGGCGGCAACGCGGAGCGGCAGGTACATCAGTTCCTCGTGCCCAACGACCACTAACGCTCGCTCCGGTTCGAGTGCCGCATCCAGCGTGTCGGCAGCAGAGACAACCGCGGCATCGAACGACTCGGCGTCCGAGTGTAGAAAGCCGTGGCGGCCGCCATCGGGAACTGCGGCAGACCATGGCAATACGATGGAGTCGATATCGCCGGTCTTTCCTGCCTGAGGATTGAGAACGGGGTCCGGGAGCCCAGCGACGGCATCGACGAGCCCTGCAGGCAGCACAGCGGTACCGCTTGCGAGACTGACGAAGTCGATCTGCGCGCCCAGTTCGCTCGCTGCTTCGGCTACTGCGCGGCGGTGCGCGTCCGTCCGCATGTCCACAAGTGCCGCAATGATGTAGTGACGACGAGGGACGTGCTGGTGCAATGCCCGAATTGCGTCGACAGCTGTTGCACCAGTGGAAATTTCGTCGTCGATCAGGATCAGCGGGAGGCTGTTGGCGAACAGGTCGGGGGCGGTTGGCTGCAGCATGTGACTCGTTGCATGCGAGTGGCCTTCCTCGAATGCCGCGAAGATCTCGATACCGGGAACGACCCGCCTTGTCGAGTGCAGGTAACACGTGGCGCCGATTCGCGCAGCAACGCAATGGCCGAGACCCGTTGCCGTCTCGGCGAATCCGAGCGCGACGACGTCGTGGTGATCGGGTCCGAGTGCATCGAGAACGAGATCGCCCAACGCATCGGCGGCGGCGATGATGACACTCGGCGCGGTCGGTATGTGCTTGCCGAGCACGGTGGAAACAAGCAGATGGGCGCGTTTCGGGTTTCGGCGCAACCCCGGGCGAACCAGATCCGGAACGTACCGACCGACCGGTGAGGCCGTGTGGACGATGTCGAAGCCGAGCTCGGTTGTAGCCCAAGCTGTTTCCGTCACCGGTCTACCAGTGCGGTGAGCAGATCGACGAACGTGATGCCCTTGTTTGTCACGCCGAATACCTTGGCGCGCAGCAGAATCTGATGCGCCCAGCTGCGATGCGGTTTGGTCTCGTTCATCTTGTTCCGATAGCCCGAAGCCTGCACGCCGCCGGCTTCCTTGCCGAGAATGTCGCGTGCGTCGTTGTATTCCTCGTGCGTCACTGCCGAAAGTGCGTGCACCGCAGAGACATGCGACGGATGGATCACGGTCTTGCCCTGGATGCCGTTGGCGCGATCCAGCGCGATCTCGCGCAGCAAACCGTCGAGATCGCGACTGACGAGATGCTGCCGGAACCGGACAGCGTCGTGTTCGGCGAACGGAGTCGTACGCAGCATCGGGCGGAACATACGTTCGTGATCGGCAAAGTACTCCCACACGGGCCCGGTGATGACGAAGCCGGTGCCGTCCGTGCGCCCGAGATAGTTCACGATGCCTGCGATGACGTCGGCGACGACGCGGACGTCGTAGATCGTGAGGTCGCGGTCGCGACGAATACCGAACGTGCCGCACATATCCGTCGCGCCGATTCGGACGGCAAGCACGCGGTCGCGATGCTCGGCGAGCAGGGCGGATATCGACTGGAGTTCGCGGTCGCGAGTCTCGCGAAAGACCAGTTCGGGCGACTCCAGAACCGGCATCGCGTACAGCTGCTTGCCGACCAGCTCCGACGCCGCTGCGATCTCGTCGAGGTACTTGCCGCCACTCTCGCCGGTGAACTTCGGTACGACGAAGCCCGTGAGCGCGCGGACCCCTGTGGTCAATCGTTCCGCGATCCCGCGGATCGACTGTGCGTCGCGAACTCGGACGAAGAGCAGCAGGCTTGCCGCATCGGTCGAGGCCAACTCGTCGAGCGCGTTCACAGCATTGGTCATGGCATCTTCGACCTCGTGGTCTCCGATCGCGTCTTCGAGGTCGAGGACCATCGAGCAGACACCTTCGGTCGCGCGTCGCACGACGGCGGCAGCAAGGTCGGGCCGTGTCGCGGGAACGTAGAGCGTTGCACCGAGCGCGACCGCGAGCAATTCGCGATCGTCGCCGTCACCGAACGGCAGTGGAGCCTGGAGGAACAATTCGTCCTGACGCTGCGGATCCAGCTGACGAAAGTGCCTCAGAGTGCTGGTCTCGGACATATCCCCCCAATCGGTGTCTTCATGTGCCAGGTTCTTGTTTTTTCATCCGTTGGACCACACCGGAGATGAATGTCTTGACGGCATCGAGCCCGGTAACGTATGCCCAATAGTCGGGGTGTCTACCGTTAAGAGCTCCGGATATGCGGTCGATCCGTTCAAGCTGGGCATCGAGCACCGACGCCCACTCCGAGACGATCCCACGGTTGACGGCGAGCATTTGCGCATCTCGCAGTCGAAACCGAACCTCGTCTTCTTTCTGCTTCGGGTTGTCGCGGACCTCCCGAAGCAACGCGAGTCTATCCGTGACGGCGTCGATGTGCCGCTCGGCATTCGCGAGGTGAGCGCGAATCGCCGCTGTCAGATCGAGAGCTGATTCCGGATCGCCCCTGTTCAGGGTCATATGCGCTTTCAGGAGCGCTGCCGCGGCTGACTCGATCTCCGCCTTGGCGGACGCTTCGTTCCCCGCGAGATCCTTCGAGCTTGCAGCGTTGAAATCGCGTAGCAGCGTCGAATAGGCCGGTGCGAGACGCTCGGCGCGCGTCCGAACTCCCGAGATCCGAGTGGTGACCGACGATATGGCCTGCGTCGCCTCGCGCTCTTTATTCGGCGCCGCAGCCAACGCGGCTTCGAGTGCGCTCGCTGCTGCGCGAACTCGAGATGCGGCATCGCGCAGAACTGCCGGGGCACCACCTGCCTGCGCGGCGTCCAATGCGGCGACCGCGCTGTCGAGGTCGCGCGTGCGCTGTTGGACGGACGGGTATCCGATGTATCGCTCGCCGTCACCCCGCAGGCCGCTACGCGCGGTTTCCGCGGCAGCCAAAGATTGCGTCACCACCGCCGGGACGGCAGCTAGACGGGCAACGGCATCTTCCAGCTGCTGCCGGTGAGTTTGGTAGAACTCATCGACCGATCGCGCGGCATAGGTCAATTCCTGCATGGTTCGCTCGTACGAATTCTGCGGAGCCGACACGGGAGGCGCTGAGGTCGTAGCGGTACTTGCGAACTGCTCGGATACCGCGAGGTAGCCGGCAGATGCCTGGTAGCAACGATCGGCGATGGGCTGCCACAGCCTGCCCATTCGGCGTTCCGGAAACAGCTGGTCCGACGCCTGAACCGCGGCCTCGGCGATCGATTGGCGTTTGTCCATGTCGAGGAACGCCGTCGTCAGTGCCTCCTGGGCACCGCGATCCGGCTCTCGTGTGCGGGCGCGTCCGAACAGGCGCCGCGGCCAACTACTCGTCACTGCAAAATCGTACGTCGCCGTCGGATCTGTGCTGGTCTCCAGCCACTCCGGACCACTGTGCGCGGCCGCACACTAGTGTTGTGGTGCGACCGGCGATTCCCCCGGCATGCGCTCGAAGGCCGGGAAGCCGTAGCTAAACGACAACCACACGATGAAAGGGCCCCAAATGGGTGTCAGCTTGAGCAAGGGCGGAAATGTTTCTCTGACCAAGGCGGCGCCGAACCTGACCGCCGTCGCGGTCGGGTTGGGCTGGGACATTCGCTCCACCACAGGATCAGACTTCGACCTCGACGCCAGCGCAATCGCGACCGGCGAAGACAAGAAGGTCCTCTCGGACCAGCATTTCGTGTTCTTCAACAACCTGCGTTCGCCCGAAGGTTCGATCGAGCACACCGGTGACAACACCACCGGCGAGGGCGAAGGCGACGACGAAGTGATCAACGTCGATCTCGCGGCCACACCGCCGACGATCAGCAGCATCTTCTTTCCCGTTTCGATCTACGACGGTGAGACTCGTCAGCAGTCGTTCGGTCAGGTCCGCAACGCCTACATCCGCGTCGTCGACCGTGCCAACGGCACCGAGCTCGCCCGCTACGACCTCAGCGAGGACGCCTCGACCGAAACCGCCATGGTGTTCGGCGAGCTGTACCGCAACGGTGCCGAGTGGAAGTTCCGCGCGATCGGTCAGGGCTACGCGTCCGGCCTCGCAGGCATCGCCAAGGATTACGGCGTCAACGTCTAGGGACTGCGTTTCCGCTGCGCGGGCTTTACCCTTTGATGGGTAAGGTCCGCGTAGCAGCGCGTGCGTGTCGGCGTCCCACCTTGTTTCGGCCCTAATAGAAAGGCCACGTTCCGTGGTAGTGCGCGTCTTCGGTATATCGATCATCGTCACGATTGTCTCCCTGCTAGTGGCGTTCCTCTACGGAGGTCCAGAGGCGCTCATTCTGTGTGCGATCCTTGGCATCCTCGAGGTGTCGCTCTCGTTCGACAACGCGGTTATCAACGCGACCGTCCTCCGACGGATGAGCGAGTTCTGGCAGAAGATCTTCCTTACGATCGGCATCGTCATCGCCGTCTTCGGCATGCGGTTGGTTTTCCCGCTCGCGATCGTGTGGGTGACAGCAGGCCTCAACCCCGTCAGGGCTTTCGATCTCGCCCTCAACCCGCCGCCGGAGGGTTCCGGCCAGGAAAGCTACGAGCAACTGCTGACCGACGCGCATCCGCAGATCGCGGCGTTCGGTGGCATGTTCCTGCTGATGCTGTTCCTGAACTTCATCTTCGAAGACCGTGAGATCACGTGGCTGTCGTGGCTGGAGAAGCCGCTCGCGAAGATCGGCAAGTTGGACCAACTTTCGGTCGTTGTCGCGGGTCTCGCATTGGTTGCCGCCGCCGAGTTCGGCGCAGCGGACGACGACCGCTCGACGGTTCTGCTCTCGGGTCTTCTCGGTCTGATCACCTACATCGCAGTCGATGGTCTCGGCTCGATGTTCCACCCCGAAGACCACACCGGGCCCTCCGACGCTGTGGTCGCTACGGGTAAGGCAGGCTTCTTCCTGTTCCTGTACCTCGAGGTTCTCGACGCGTCGTTCTCCTTCGACGGTGTCATCGGAGCCTTCGCGATCACCGCGGACCCGATCATCATCGCGCTCGGCCTCGGCTTCATCGGTGCCATGTTCGTTCGTTCGATCACGGTGTACCTCGTCCGCAAGGGCACGCTGTCCGAGTACGTCTACCTCGAACACGGCGCGCACTGGGCCATCGGTGCACTTGCCGCGATCCTGCTCGTGTCGATCGGCATCCACGTCAACGAGATCATCACCGGTCTTGTCGGTGTCGTCCTGATCGGTGCGGCCTGGATCACCAGCGTCATGCGGAACCGGAAGGCGGATGCCGAAGAGGTCAGCCTCGACAAGGTCGACGTCTGACGTTAGTAGTCGAAACGATGAGGGAGAGCAACCTGGTTGCTCTCCCTCATTTCGTTCGGTGGGAACGGGAAGTGCTTATGGCCTGGCTGGCAGCGGACTCCAAGCTGGAAGCCGGGCGCAGCCTCTACATCGCCACTGGAACGATGAATACACACATAGCTCGGATCCGGACCAAGTATGCGGCGGTCGGCAGGCCAGCGCCGACCAAGGCTGCGCTGTTCGCGCGAGCCCTGCAGGACGGGTTGACGCGACTGTCCGACTGGTAGTCGGGCAACCGCGGGGTCACAATCTGGCGTCGGCCTCGACGTCGATTCGAACCTTCGGCCGCAGCGCCCGCGGTAGCCAGGACGGGGGAGCATCCGCTGCTTGGTCGAGTACTCCGCCGCTCGGATCGTCGACGAAACCGTAGCGAACGATGTCGGTGTCCGGTTTGTAGATCTGCCGAACAATCAAGCCGCACAGCGCAAGAACGGCGATGTCGCGAACGATGACAGTGCCGGTGAACCACTGCTCCGGCAGCCCCTTGTTCTGTTCGCCGAGGTAGTAGAACATCCGCGGCACCCAGACGAGCGCGTCGATTGTCATCCATGCCAACAGGATTCGCCGATTCGGCAAGGCCAGCACCGCCAGCGGAACCAGCCAGAGCGAGTATTGCGGGCTCCAGACCTTGTTGGTCAGCAGGAAACCCGCGACGAGCAGGAAGCACAACTGTGCGACGCGAGGACGCCGCGGGGCGGTCAGCGCAACCCAGGCTATGCCGATGCAGACAGCTGCGAACAGGAGCAGTGACACCAGATTGAGGATGACGGGCTTGTCACTGGAAGCTAGGACTCCGTCGAAACCCGGCCAACCGGTGAACGAGGTGATCACGTTGTACACCGAGTCGGGGTCGGCGTGTCGATCGGTGTTGAGCCGGAAGAACTCTCGCCAACCCTGAGGGAAGGCGACGAAGATGGGCAAATTGACAACCAACCAGGCAGCGACCGCGGAACCGAACGCAGGCAACCATATTCGCATCTTCCCGGTGCGCAGGCACAAGATCAGCAGTGGTCCGAGCAGTAGGAGCGGATAGAGCTTCGTCGCCCCGCCGATCCCGAGCAGGATGCCGGCAAGGACCGGTCGTTTTCGTGCCCAGGCAAGCATGCCGGTCGCAGCGAAAGCTGTTGCCAGAGCATCGAAGTTGGTGAACGCGTGCACGATGACAAGCGGTGAGCAGGCAATCAGTCCGGCATCCCAGATCCGCCGACCCGCAAGCAGCGCGCTTGCCCAGACCGTCACCAGCCAGGCGACCGCAAGACCGAGTGCAACGACGTTGAAGTAGATGGCGACAGGCAAACCGTCGGGGAGGATTCGAACCGAATCCCAGGCTTTCGCAACGAGCATCGACCCGTATTGATAGAGCCCGGAGACCACGGGGTACTCCATGTAGCGAGTCTGCAGTCGTCCGTCCGGGCCTTCCTCGGTCCACGACTTCTTGTACGGCAGAGCGCCTTCGTTGAGTCGCTCGGCGCCGTACAGCGGCACCGTGTCGGAATAACACAGTGCGACGTATTGGCGACTACCGCTCCAGTCGAGCCCGATGGCGCCGTTCTCGCCGACCGGGCCCTGCTGAATACACGCCGCTTTGGTGAACCAGCCGAAGGCAAGAAAGACGACGGCAAGCGCGAGCAGGACCCGCATCGGGGTCACGAATCTCGACCGGCCGACCAGCGCATGGCGGCCGATCGGCCCACCGACGACCTTCGACAGTTCGCGAGTCAGCGGATCGTTGCGGCCGGGAAGGTCGCGCCATTCCGCTGACCGTCGGTCGTTGGCCAGCGGGGCCGGCCCGATCAACGTTCGCTCGTCGCTCACGGCACGAGGCTACCGGTGGTCGAGAACTCGGCTACCCCCGTGGGCGCGGCACGCCCGCACCGCCGCCGTTGTTTCCGGTCCCGCCTGTCGTGCCTGTTCCGCCCGTCGTGCCGCCCGTAGCGCCGCCTGGGGCGACCGGTTGACCAGGCAGAGGTCCGGCGGGCTCTTCCTCGGTTGTCGCAGGAGGCTGGGTCGTCGGTGCAGGCGCCAAACCTGGAACCGGGATCACGACGCCGGGCAGAATTTCGATCTGAGACGGTACGACGACCGGAGGCGGGGTCGCAGTCGGTGCGCTCGACGGCGGAGCTGTCGTGCTCGGCGCAACGTAGGGCGCGGTGTAGTCGGGAACACCGGACTGCCCCGAGATTGCACCCGGCACGGGGAAGCTCTCGACCTCGGTGCCCTCGAGTGAGTCGTCCATCGTGTCTTTCCAGATGTCGGACGGTAGTCCGGATCCGTAGATCGGTCCGCCGTAGACGTTTCGCAACGGCAGGCCCTGCTCGGTGCCGACCCAGACCGCCGTCGACAGTGACGGCGTGTAGCCGACCATCCAGGCGTCTTTGTTCTCACCCGTGTCGCCGAGCTGTGCCGTGCCGGTCTTTGAGGCCGACGGACGACCGCCCGCGAGGTTGTGACCACGCGAATACCCGGCGATCGGCTTCATCGCGGACGTGACGTTGTCCGCGACGGCAGGATCGACGCGCTGCTCGCCCGCCGGGACGCCGCGATCGAGCAGGATCTCACCGTCGGCCGTCACGACCTTCTGCACGAAGTGCGGTGCGCGGTAGGTTCCGGATGCCGCGAGGGTGGCGTAGGCGGACGCCATGTCGATGACACGTGACTGGTACTGGCCGAGCACGATGCCGTTGTTGGGGCCTGCATCGTCCGGCTCGGTGAGGGTCTTGCCGACGCCGGGAATCTCTTCGGGGATGCCGAGCTTGTGTGCCATGTCGGCGATCGCCTGCGGACCGTTGTCCATCGCGAGCATCATGCGGTAGAAGCTGGTGTTGAGCGAGCGCTTCAGTGCCTCGGCGATGGTGCAGGTACCGCACGATTCGCCTTCGACGTTGCCGATGCTGATGCCGTTGACGCTCAGCGGCGAGCTGTCGTACATCTTCGACAGCGGAATGCCCTGCGCGAGGTTGGCGGCCAGACCGAAAACCTTGAACGACGAGCCGGTCTGCAGGCCGGAGTTCGCGAAGTCGAAGCCCTTGCCTTCCGGTCCGCCGTAGTAGGCGCGCACAGCGCCCGTCTTTGGGTCGATCGAGACGACAGCGGTCCGCAGTTCGGAAGGTTCGCCCTTCATGTTGTTGTTCACGGCGTCGACGGCCGCGGCCTGATCCCTCGGATCGATCGTCGTCGTGATCTGCAATCCCTCGGTGTTGAGGGCCTGTTCGCTGATCCCGGACTCGGACAGTTCCTTGAGAACCTGCGTCTTGATCAAGCCTTCCGGCCCGTTGTCCTGGTTGGGGTTGTCGAGGCTGTCGAGCGGAACGACCTGCGGATACTGGATTGCCGCACGATCCGCGGAGCTGAGCGCTCCTTCGTCGACCATGCCGTCCAGGACGTAGTTCCAGCGCGCTTGCGAGCCCTTCGGATTGGTTTCCGGATCGAGCGCGGAGGGAAGCTGAATCGTCGCTGCGAGAACCGCGCCCTCGGACACCGTCAACTCTTCGACGGGTTTGTTGAAGTACGCCTTCGACGCAGCCGCGATGCCGTAGGCGCCTCGACCGAAGTAGATGGTGTTGAGATAGGCGGCAAGGATGTCGTCCTTGCTCCACTCGCGAGCCATCTTCGACGAGATGACCAACTCGTGCATCTTTCGAGTGATCGACCGTTCGGAACCGACCAGCGCGTTCTTGACGTACTGCTGTGTGATCGTCGAGCCGCCGCCGGCACTGTCCTTGCCGAGAACGTTGTCGCGCGCAGCACGAGCGAAGCCCGATATCGAGAAGCCGGGGTTGGAGTAGAAGTCCCTGTCCTCGGCCGAGATGACCGCGTTGCGGACGTGCACAGGCACCTGATCGATGTTCACGTCGGTGCGGTTGCCTTCCGGAGGCACCACCTTGCTCAGCACCGACGTGCCGTCCGAGGCGTAGATCGTCGCGACCTGGTTGGTCTTGATATCGCCGGGTCGGGGAACGTCGACGATCACGTAGGCCACGAGAAACGCGACGAGCGGAACGACGAGGCCGAGCGCGATCAGCGTGTAGATAACCCGCCGAACTGTGCGCCAGCGCGACTTCTTCTTCGGTCGGTTGGGCGTGGGTCCTCCTCCATCGCCGGAGTCACCGCCACCATCACGCGGCGGAGGTCCGGGGGGCGGGCGCTGGCCCGCCTGCGGCTGTGGTCGATTGTCGAGCACCGATGCGGGCCGTGCGTTCGGGTTGGGCCGCGGGTTCGGGTTCTGGCGAGCGTTCGGAGGCGGACCCTGACGAAGTGGTCCGGGGTTCATCTGAACGGTCGGAGGTTCGGCACCTGGCCGCGGGGGCGGCGGTGGCACCGGTCGTGCACCCGGCACGTACCCGGGTGGGGGGCCTTGACGTCGACCGACGGGAGGCTGCTCGGGAAGTGGCCGCGCGCCGGGCGCGGACGAGTGCCTGCCGGGTCCGGGTGTCTGGCGTGGCGGCGGCGAACCTGCTCGACCGGCAGGGCGCGGCGGCACTGGGCGAGCGCCCGGCGGCGGTCCTGTCGGTCGATTACGCGCCGCGTTGTCACCCGGCTGGTCGTCGTCGGGGAAACTCACTTGACAAACTCCCGTGGTAGGAACGGTCAACCTGGCGAACGGCACAGTTCTGCTTTCAGCAGTTGTGCGCCGCGTCCGGTTACTGGTCTATTCGATCGCAGTGCGACGGCTCGGCTCGTGTGTACGAGGCGAAGTGCGCGATCGCTTCGGTGTCGGTGCGATTCCGAGGACATAGGACTGGACCAAATGGTTCCAGCTGCAGGTCCTGCACACCTCGACGACGTGTACCGCAAATTCTTCGCGGCTGGCCGCCAATCGGACCAGTTCCTCGGAGGTTCGGGCCGATCCTGAGACCGGTCCGAGCTTGTCGCCGAACACCCAGGATACGAGAGTGAGCTGTTCTTTTCGGCAAATGGGACAGACGACACTACTGGCCATGCCGTGGAACTTGGCCGCGCGGAGTAGGTACGGACTCGCGTCACAGACCTCGGATACGCCGGTTCTTCCTGCGTAAACCTCGGCAAGCACGGACCGACGCTGAAGCGCGTAGTCCACGACCTGCCGCTGTATTCGCACGAGAACCAGAGTACGTGCGTCGCCATCTGTACGGGCCGCTTGGGGCGTGGAGAGTGTCGCGCTCGACGGTCGTGGCGGACCCGGGTGTAACGGGTACCGAAGGGGACAGCACACCTGAGCGGTGTCGAGAATCTATCCTTTTTCGATGGCCAACCGAATCGCCGTAGGCAAACGCGCGCGTGACGAAGATCGGGTCGCGACCTGCGCGAGCTTGGATGCGGGATTGGCCGACGGGCAGCTGTCGAGTTCCGACCACGAAGCACGGGTCCGGGCGGCGATGGCTGCACGGACGATCCGCGAACTCAACGATCTGACCGCCGATCTGCAGGGCGCTGCTCCGCTGCACGATTTCGCCAAGACGCCGTCGCGACCCAGGTCGCCCGGCGTTGTGCAGATGGCCGTTTCCGCGATGGCGACCTTGCTGGTGCTCGGCCTGTGTATCTGGGGCGCGGGAAAGATCGTTGGCGGCGGTGGTGGTGACAGTGGTGGTGGCGACCGTCCGGAGTCGGTGGTCGAGGCGGAGAAGAACGGGTATCTGTCTCCGGAGGGGCTGGCCGAGGTGGTCGCAGCGATACGGGATGCGTTCGGTGACACTCGGGTCGACGACCTCACGCTGTACGAGGAATACGCGGTCGTCTTCCGCGCCGATACCCAGACGCCGCGGAAACAGTTGAGCTTCTACTTCAAGGGCGAGTTCCGTGAGCCGAGCGAGTCGGGCACCCGGGCGGCGGCGGCGCCGGTTGTCGACCTCGCCGACATGGACATCGCCTGGATTGCGGGGATCGTCGCCGGTGCCGGTCCGAGCCTCAACCTCACCGATGTCAGCCAGATCTACCTGGTGATTCGGCCGACCGACGACGGCGATTCCGAGGTCGTGATGCATGCGAAGAACGAGTTGGAGGAATCCGGTTTTCTGACGGCGGATCTTCGTGGTCATTTTTTGTCGGTCCATCCGTTCGATCCTTCGAAGTAGGTCTGTGCGATGCCGATGACACCGATCCGCCACCTGCGAGCCCGCGACATCGACAGGGCGATCGTCTGCACCGCCCTCGACAACGCCTACTCCGATGGTCAGCTCAGTTTCGAGGAGCATCGGTCCCGGATTGGAAAAGCTCGGGCGGCCGTGACGCTGACCGACTTGAAAGCCCTGGTCTCGGACCTGCAGGCCTCGGTCGATCTGCCGCCTGCACAGTCGACGGTTCGGCTTTCGTCTGCGCAGTCCAGGGGTAGGACGCCGTTGATCGTCGCGGGCGCGGTCGGGGTCGGGGTCGTCGCGCTGGTCGTCGGAACTGTTCTTGTCGCATCCCGCGGATCCGACGACGACCCGGCCCCGGCTGCATCGGCTGCGTCCTCGACCTCCTCGGTTGTGACGCCGGCACCCGTGCCGGTGCCGTCGGGCGTCGTTCCGATCGTCGCTCCCAAGACCGACTTCACGACCGCTGCCGGGATCAGTAGCTTCCGCGACCTCTATCGCGAGCGGTTCGGCGACACGATCGCCGACGAGGTCGACATGTATCCCGACGGGATCTACGCCGTCATGGAGCGTGGTGAGGGGGAACCGAACCGAATGCGCAGGTGGACTTTTCAGGGTGGTTTCTCACCCGGCGACCTCGAAGCGCGCAAGCCGGACCAGTCGGTCATCGACCTTGCGGCGGTCGACGTCGAAGCGTTGGTCCGACTGATCGCAGATGCGCCGGCGGCGATCGGTGTCGCCGACGCGAAGATCAGTCACATCGGGCTGCGCACCGACGGCGGCGGTCCTGCCGTCTACATCTATCTGAACAACTCGTTCAACGAGGGCGGCTACATCAGAGCCTCGTTCACCGGCGAAATTCTGCGTATTTCGAAGTAGGGCGGACAGGCTTCGCGACCGCTCCCGTTCACCGGTTAGTCTCGTCCCGTTCTCCGATGTGTTCGATTGCACTATGCCGAACTATATCGGTGCGATATAGTTACGCATCGCATCAATCGGTTAGAACTGTCGACCTCAGGAGGTGACGCCCATGCTCGAGCTGGCAATTCTTGGGCTACTCCTGGAGTCGCCGATGCATGGTTACGAGTTGCGAAAACGATTGACAGGCCTGCTGGGAGCGTTTCGTGCGTTCTCCTATGGCTCGCTCTACCCGGCGTTGCGCAGGATGCAGGCCGACGGGTTGATCGAGGAGGATGCCGGCCCGACCGGCAACGTGAAACGACGCGCTCGTCGCGTCTATCAGCTCACGCCTCTGGGCAGACAACGTTTTTCGGAACTGGTTGCCGACACCGGACCGCAGAACTACACCGACGATGGCTTCGGCGTACACCTTGCCTTCTTCAGCCGCACCCCCGCGGAAGCGCGGATGCGGATCTTGGAAGGCAGGCGACGCCAAGTCGAGGAGCGCCGCGAGGGGCTCCGCGAGGCCGTAGGCAGGGCTAGCGGATCGCTCGACCGCTATACCAAACAGCTTCACCAGCTCGGCCTCGAATCCAGCGAACGCGAAGTGCGTTGGCTCAACGAACTGATTGCCGCAGAGCAGTCGACGAAATCGGCATTACCGAAAGAAGGAGAACCCGACCATGGGTGAGAACAGCAGCACGGTGCGCGTGGCCATTGTGGGCGTGGGTAACTGCGCTTCCTCCCTGGTCCAGGGCGTGCAGTACTACAAGGACGCCGACGAGACCGCCACGGTCCCAGGCCTCATGCACGTGAAGTTCGGTCAGTACCACGTCCGCGACGTCAAGTTCGTCGCCGCGTTCGACGTGGATGCCAAGAAGGTCGGCTTCGACCTCTCCGAGGCCATCTTCGCCAGCGAGAACAACACGATCAAGATCTCCGACGTGCCGCCGAGCAATGTCCTCGTGCAGCGCGGACCGACACTCGACGGCATCGGCAAGTACTACGCCGAGACCATCGAGTTGTCCGACGCAGAGCCGGTCGACATGGTCAAGGCACTCAAGGACGCCGAGGTCGACGTACTGGTCTCCTACCTCCCCGTCGGATCCGAGCAGGCCGACAAGTTCTACGCGCAGGCTTGCATCGACGCCGGTGTCGCGTTCGTCAACGCCCTTCCCGTCTTCATCGCGTCGGACCCGGTCTGGGCGCAGAAGTTCAAGGACGCAGGCGTCCCCATCGTCGGTGACGACATCAAGAGCCAGGTCGGCGCAACCATCACCCACCGCGTGATGGCGAAGCTGTTCGAAGATCGTGGCGTGCTCCTCGAGCGCACCATGCAGCTCAACGTCGGCGGCAACATGGACTTCAAGAACATGCTCGAGCGTGAGCGCCTCGAGTCGAAGAAGATCTCGAAGACCCAGGCAGTGACGTCGAACCTCACTCGTGAGCTCGGTGCAGGCAACGTCCACATCGGACCGTCGGATCACGTCGGCTGGCTCGACGACCGCAAGTGGGCCTACGTCCGCCTCGAAGGCCGCGCCTTCGGTGACGTTCCGCTGAACCTGGAGTACAAGCTCGAGGTGTGGGATTCGCCGAACTCGGCAGGCATCATCATCGACGCGGTTCGCGCCGCCAAGATCGCCCTCGACCGTGGTGTCGGTGGACCGGTCTACCCGGCATCGGCATACCTGATGAAGTCCCCGCCGATCCAGATGGCGGACGACAAGGCACGCACCGCCCTCGAAGCGTTCATCGTCGAGGCATAGGCGGCTACGCCGCTCGTGAGTCTTTTCGGAGGGTCCGCCCACCGAAAGACTCACGAGCGCGAGGCGTTCAACCCGTACACCCGTTCCGCAGTCCGACCGAAGACGTCGTCGTGTTCCGACGCGCTTCGGTCGTTCTGTCGTTCAGCGATGATCGATCTGATCGCCTCGACGACGCCACGCGGATCGGATACCGGTTTCTCCATGGGGGAGTTCGATCCCCACATCGTTCGCGTGGATCCGAACTGATCCAGCGCGAAGTCGACCAACGGTGCAACCCGCTCTGCCAATTCGGCAACCGGTACCGACGTTCCCCGCAACGGCAGCCGATGTCCCAGGACCGGCAACGCCAGTCCGGTCAACTTGACCACGACGTTCGGCTGTTGCGCCACGGCAGCGAGATCGTCGCGCCACGCAGCCAACAGCGCTCGACGCTCGGCCTCCGAACGACCCGTGCTGCGGCCGACGGGCCCGAACACGCCCGCCGGAGTGCCGATGTTGTCCAACACGATCGTCACTTCGGGGTAGCGGATCGCCAACTCTGCGACATCGGGTAGGTCGTGCGCGTAAACCCACGTGTCGAATGTCAGCTTCCGCTCCGCGAGCTTGGCGAAACCGTCGAGAAATCGCGGCTGAACCAGCAGTCTGTACACCGAGGTCCACGAGCGGACCGCTTTGTCCTGGTGGTGCGCAGCAATCGAGCGAATGCCACGAACGAGAGGCGAGGCGTCGAGATGCGCGTCGAGTACCTGCGCGAAGTTCGGCGACGTCGGATCGGCCGCGGCGACTATTGCGCCGAGACGAAGACCGTCGGGCTCGAACGGAAGTGATGCGATCCAACGGGTTTCGTCGACCGAAGCGAATTCTCCGCGACCCCGCCATCCGGATTCGACGTGGACGACGGTGTCGATCTGCAAGCCGTCGATATCGGCGCGGTACTGCTCGGGCAGATACGGCTTCGCGAGATAGACGGGATCCGCGATCGATTCTCTATCGGCGCGCGAAAGCAGCTTGAAACCGAGGTCGAGCACCGGCGGCAGCAGGCGAGCAGGGGTCAGGTTCAAGCGCCAGTCGCGGGGTGTCGAATGGGGATCCCACTGATGAATGTGGGAGTCGACCATACGAAAGGTGTTGTTCGTCAACGCGTCTGGACCACTCAGCCTGGGATCGGAATCGTGATGCCCGGCAGAATTTCGATCTGCCGCATCGGTGGTGGCGGCGGCAGCACGATCAACGGTGGTGGCGGAGGCGGTGCTGCGGACGTGCTCGGTGCCGGTTTGGCCGGTGCGCTGTAAGCCGGAACTCCTGCTTGCCCACCGATGGGGTCCGGGAAGGGGAACTTTTCGACGTCGGTGCCCGCGAGCGCTCCGTCCATCGTCTTCTTCCAGATGTCACTCGGCAATCCGGATCCGTAGATGCTGCTGCCGTACAGGTCGGTGATGGCCTGCGCCTGCTCGGTGCCGATCCAGACTGCGGTCGACAGTGACGGTGTGTAGCCGACCATCCACGCGTCTTTGTTCAATCCGGTGTCGCCGTACTGAGCCGTTCCGGTCTTCGACGCCGACGGCCGCCCACCTGCAAGGCCGTGCCCCCGGGAGTACGAAGCAATGGGAAGCATTGCCTGAGTTACGTTTTCGGCCACAGCGGGTTCGATGCGCTGCTCACCGGGGTCGGGCAGGCGATCGAGGAGAACGGTTCCGTCCGCAGTGACGACTCGCTGGACGAAGTGCGGGGCGTGGTAGGTACCCGACGCGGCGAGCGTGGCGTAGGCGGACGCCATGTCGATGGGTCGAACCTGGTACTGACCGAGCACGATGCCATCTTCGGGAATGCCGTTGTCCTGTGACAGCGACTTACCCGGTACCCCTGGAATGTTCTCAGGTATCCCGGCTTCGTGAGCGGCGTCGGCGATCTTCTGGGGACCGTTTTCCATCGATCGCGTCAGTCGATAGAAGCTCGTGTTGAGGGACTGCTTCAAAGCCTGGGCGATGGTGCAGGTTCCGCAGGTCTCGCCGCCGACGTTAGAGATCGAGACGCTACCGACCGTCAGTGGCGCGCTGCTGTACATAGCGGACAGCGGGATGTCTTCCTTGAGCGCTGCAACCAGCCCGAACACCTTGAACGCGGAACCGGTCTGCAGCGGGGCCTGCGCGAAGTCGAAGCCGGCACCGTCGGCACCGCCGTAGTACGCGCGAACGGCACCGGTTCGTGGGTCGATGGACACGACAGCGGTCCGTAGCTCGGCGGGTTCGCCCTCGAAAATGCTGGTGACCGAATCGATAGCGGCTTGCTGAGCCTTCGGGTCGATCGTTGTCGTGATCTGCAGACCGCCGGTGTTGAGATCCTGATCGCTGATTCCAGCTGCGCGCAACTCGTTGAGCACCTGAGTGCGGATCAGGCCCTCCGGACCACGCGCGATGTTCTCGTCGCCGACCTGATTGGTCGGGATGATCGGCGGAAAGACGTTGGCCGCTCGCTCTGTGCTCGGGAGAACACCCATTTCGACCATGCCGTCCAGCACGTAGTTCCAGCGTGCTGTCAGTTCTTGGGAATGCAACTCTGGATCGAGACTAGACGGACTTCGCACGACCGAGGCGAGGACGGCACCTTCGGCAACGGTCAAGTCGCCGACCGGCTTACCGAAGTACGACTTCGACGCCGCCGCTATGCCGTAAGCGCCACGGCCGTAATAGATCGTGTTCAAGTAGGCAGCAAGGATGTCGTCCTTGCTCCATTCCCGCGCCATTTTCGCGGAGATCACCAGCTCGCGCCATTTGCGGCTGACGCTGCGATCGGATCCGACGAGCGCGTTCTTGACGTATTGCTGGGTGATGGTCGACCCGCCGCCCGCGCTTTCCTTGCCCTGGATGTTGTCGCGAGCGGCTCGGAAGAATCCGGTGACCGAGAAGCCACGATTTTGATAGAAGTTGCGATCCTCCGCCGAGAGCATTGCGTTGCGGACGTGTTCCGGCACATCGGTGATCGGAACTTCGGTGCGATTGCCTTCGGGCGGAACAACTTTGCTGAGGACGGTCGTTCCGTCGGTCGCAAATATCGTCGCGACCTGATTGACGCGCATATCCGAGGGCCGTGGCACCTCGGCTTGGCTGTAACTGATCACGAATGCGGTCGTAGGCACGATGATCGCGAGTGCGACGAGAACGAAAAGGGTGCGCCGGACGTAGCGCCACTTCGACTTGCGTTTGGGCGAGCGATCCTTCGGCCGTTTCGGAGAAGCGCCGGACGCCGAGCTCACCCCGCCTGCCGAATCTTTCGTCGGCTCATCGGCCGGCGACGGTTGCGGCAGCGTCGCAGCGCGGTGGGAACTCACGTTCATTGCCTCCGGACTCCAGGACGCCTCCTACCTGGATCCTTGCATCGGATCGGAAGCCCAGGGTAACCGCTGACTCGAGCAATTGCCCAGCCACCTGTCAGCTCTTGACTCCACCGGCCGTCAGACCGGAAATGATTCGGCGTTGGAAGAGCAAGACCATGATGACCAACGGAATCGTGACGATCGTCCCTGCCGCCATGATCGCCGCATAAGGAATAGCTTGCGGGTCGTTACCGGAGAAGCGCGCGATCGCAACGGTGACGGGTTCGGTGGCGTCGGAGGACAGCAACCGCGCGAGCAGATATTCGTTGACGGCGGCGATGAACGCCAGAATTGCCGTCGTGAACACCGCGGGTGCGGCGAGGGGAAGCATGATCAGACGGAACGCCTGGAATTTGCTTGCCCCGTCGATTCGCGCGGCCTCCTCGAGTTCCCACGGCAGTTCCGCAAAAAACGACGCAAGGATGTAAACCGTCATCGGCAGGACGAAGGAGATGTTCGGAATGATCATCGCCTGGTATTTGCCGATCCATTCGAGATCGGTGAACAGCTGGAACAGCGGCGTCACCAGTGCGACGACGGGGAACATCGACGCCGAAAGAATCAACCCGGCGATGAGGTACTTTCCGCGAAATGCCACGCGCGCAAGCGCATACGCGGCGAAGACGCCGAGCACCAACGCGATCGCTGTTGTGATGCCGCCGATGACGACGCTGTTTGTGAGCGCTCGCGTGAAGTGGTTGCCCTTGTCGGTGTCGAACGCGTTGCGGAAGTTCTCGAAGGTGAGATGCGTCGGCCACGGCGTCGTGTCGTAGGTGTAGTCGGCATTGCGGAATGCGGTGACGGCCATCCAGTAGAACGGCGCCAAACCCCAGATCAGGATGATGGCGACGCCGACGTAGACGCGTAGCGACCCGAACTTCCAGCGGCGAGCCGGGACGACGACCTCGAGTGTGTCGGGTTTGCGATGGGTCATCGAGCGCCCTTTCGCTGGTCTTCCTGAGTGCGAACGGCGTTGGCACCAAGCACTTTCACCAAAGCGAACGCAACGATGAAGATCATCACGAAGGTGATCGTCGACAGCGCCGAGGCACTGTTGGGACCCTGCCTGATCTGGTCGACGACCAGCATCGAGACCGTCCGGGTCGCGTCGTTGTCGAGCGTCAGAATCGCGGGCAGGTCGTACATACGCAGCGCGTCCATCGTTCTGAACAGAATCGCGACCATCAGCGCGGGCTTCACCAGCGGCAGCGTGATGTGCAGGAAACGCTGCCATGCCGACGCCCCGTCGACGCGTGCTGCCTCGTAGACGTCCTGCGGAATCATCTGCAGCCCGGCAAGAATCAGCAACGCCATAAACGGCGTCGTCTTCCACACGTCAGCGATGATGACAGCGAACCGGGCAGGCCACTCGTCCGACGTCCAGAGAATCGACGTGCCGAACACTCGATTGATCACGCCGTCGTAAGCGAACATGAACTCCCACAGCCGCGCGGTGACGGCGGTCGGGATCGCCCACGGGATCAGCACCGCAGCGCGAAGCAGCGCACGGCCCTTGAAAGTTTTGCCCATGACGATCGCCATGCCGAGGCCGATCACAACCTCGAGCGCGACCGTGACGACGGTGAAGAACAAGGTGACGCCGACGGCGGACCAGAACTGCGAGCCGAGCGTTCCCGGAGGGCACGATGCGACGCCACCAGAGATGGTCGGGCACTCCTGCCAGAGCCAGTGTGTGTAGTTGGTCCAGCCCGCACTGCCACCTTCGACGAACATCCCGGTGGCAGGGTCAAGACCCTGGTCCTTCTGGAACGACATGACGAAGGCACGCACGACCGGGTAGCCGATGACCACGCCGAGCGCGACGAGGACCGGAGCAATGAGGAGCCAGGCACGAAGGCTCCCGAACCAACGCCGACCAGCACCGCGGCCGGGAGTTGGACTCCCGGCCGCGGTGACGTCTGGCTTGGCTCCGCTGGTTTCACCAGCAGAAACTGCCATTGCTGTTCTCCTGTGTTACTGCCCGGCCGACTCGATGCCCGCCTGCATGTCCTTGATCGCCTGGTCTACCGACTTCTCACCTTTGAGTGCAGCATAGGCATTGTCCTGCACTGCCTTTGACACCGCCGGGTAGAAGGGGGTTACCGGTCGCGGCACGGCGTTCTCGATGCCTGCCTTCAATGCGGGAAGATACGGCATCTTCTCGATCAGCGCAGGGTCGTCGTACAGCGCGGGCAGCACGGGCGGCAGACCGCTCTCGCCGATGATCCGCTGAGCCTGCTCACCGGTGATGAACTTCAGGAAGTCGAGCGCGGTTGCCTTGTTCTTCGAGAAGGCGCTGATCGCGATGTTGTAACCGCCGAGAGTCGACGTACCGACGCCTGTGGAACCGGGCAGCGGAGCGACTCCGACCTTGTCCTTCACAGCCGAGCCGTCCTTGTTGGCGTTCTCGTACACAGACGGCCAGTTGCGCAGGAACAGCAGCTTGCCGGACTCGAATGCACTCTGGCTCTCGGGTTCCTTGTAGGTGATCGCTTCCTTCGGAATGTTGCCATCGGAGTATGCGGTGACGAGTTCCTGCAGTCCGGCGCGTGCCTCGGGGCTGTCGACCGTCGGCGTCTTGCCGTCGGGACCGACGAAGGTGCCGCCGTAGGAGTTGATCGCCTCGGCTGTATTGACTGTCAAGCCTTCGTACGGGGCGTACTGGCCGGCGTAGCAGCCCATGTCGTTGGTCTTGGCGATCTCGCACGACGCCATCATCTCGGCCCAGGTCGTCGGTGCGGTCGGGACCAGGTCCTTGCGGTAGAACAGCAAACCGCCGTTGGTGTTCTTCGGGGCCGCGTAGAGCGTGTTGTTGTAGGTGCCGCTCGCGACCGTCGAGGGCAGCAGCGCGCTGGTGTCGAGGGCGTACTCGCCGGTCAGCGGTTGCAGCCAGTTTCGTGCGGCGAATTCGGCCGTCCACGGCAGATCGAGCGCGATGACGTCGTAGTTGGACTGCTTTGCCTGCAGATTCTGGACGAGGTCGTCGTGCTGCTGATCTGCGTCGTTGGACTGCTCTTTGAAGGTGACCTGCTCGTCGGGGTGCGTTTCGTTCCACTTGTCGACAAGCTGGCGGACGACGCCGGACTCGGTCGTGTCCTTGCCTTCGACGTAGGTGATCGGTCCGCGGCCGTTGCCGCCCGAGCTCGAGCCGCTGTCGGAGGAGTCGCTATCGCTCGAACATCCGGTGACGGCGAGCATCGCGACGGCTGCTGCCGCCAGCACTGCTCTAGGGAGTACAGCTCTCGAATGCAATGACATAGATTTCTCTCCAGTAGTCAGTTTGTCGTGGATTCTCGGCGCAGGCAGCGACGGACGCATGCGTGACGCACATCGCAAGATACTTTGGCACGGAAAGCGGCGAAACGGGTCGGTACTCGCGAACGCTGCAGATGTCGGCGTCCTCGGCGCGTGTCGGCGGCAACCATTACCCTCGGCGCCGTGAGTTCCGAGAAGATGCTGACCCGGATCGGCGGCCTGCTGCGGCAGGCGGAGTCGACCGACAACGAGCACGAAGCGCAGGCGTTTATGGCGGCGGCGCAGCGTTTGGCGACGCAGTCGTCGATCGACCTCGCGGTTGCCCGTTCGCACACCGCCAATCGAGAACGCCGTCCCGTTCCGACGCAGCGGATGATTCGGATCGGCGAGCCGGGCAAGAAGGGCTTACGGACCTACGTCCAGTTGTTCCTGGCGATTTCGCACGCGAACGACGTGAAATGCGACGTGACGCAGTCGTCGACCCAGGTCTATGCCTATGGCTTCGATACCGATATCGACGCGTGCGAAGCGCTGTACGCGAGTCTGATCATTCAGATGGTTCGCGCGTCCGACACCTACATCAAGTCGGGCAGCTATCGGGAGGCGACGGTCGAAAAGTTGGTCACAGAGGGGCGTGGCCTGCGAAAGCGAACGCGCCGCGTCAAGGTGCCGATCGCGGGTGTGACAGCTCGGTTGAATTTCCAGCTTGCCTACGCGGCCCGCATCGGGGAACGACTTGCGGCCGTGAAACGTGACGCCGAAGCCGAGATCGTCGCAGCCGAGGTGGCCGGAACCGGAACGGCGCTTGTGTTGCGCAACAAGCAGATCGAGTTGCAGGACTACTACTCCGAGACCTCGCAAGCGCGTGGGACGTGGCGAGGTACACGAGCGACTGCAGGGTATTCGTCGGATGCGCGACGCGCAGGCGACCGTGCGGGTCGAGCCGCTCGGCTTGGGACGTCTCCGGAACTCGGTGCTGCTCGCGGGCAACTCTCTTCCTGATGAGACGCGACACGCAACGAGGAAAGGTATACGACGCAGAAGCGCTGGTGCGCCGAGTGTTCGATCGGGCGGACGAATACGGCGTCAGGCAGTTGGAATTACTCGGCTCTACGATCACGTTGCCGATCGAACGTCGGTTCGCGTCGGTGGAGTCGGTGCAGAGTTATGTCGACAGCGTGCTCGCGCTGAATTGGGTTAGGGCGCAATGGAAACGAGCGTACGTTCCGGTGTCGGTGCGGCAGCGGGCCGGCCAGCAGGCTGCGCACTACGAGGTGGAAACGGCGACGATTGCGGTGCCGCTGCACGTCGGGGCGCGCGCATGGGCGCTGCGTGAACTGGTCGTGCTGCACGAACTGGCACACCATCTGGAGCCGTCCGAACTGGATGTCGCGCCGCACGGACAGGAATTCGTTGCTCGATACCTCGAATTGGTGGCAGAGTTGGTCGGCGTCGAGGCCGGCCTGCTCATCCGGTCGACGATGGCCGAGTGTGGTGTTCGGATCGGTTCGGGTGCACACTGACCCGTCCGTTGCCGTGTCCGGTTACGAAGTCCCTGATGACGTGCGCGAAACACGGCGTCGAACAACAATGCCCGAACTTCACCACGAGGGAGCCCCGACCCATGGCGAGTCTGTTGCAACGAAATGTGCCGACCACGTGACGGACGAGGTAACCACGACGCTCGGATCGCCACTTCGGCTTGTCGGGTTCTACGACGTAGGGCGCGAGAAGATCCGTGAGTTCGCCCGTGCGGTGCAGGATTTCAATGCTGTGCACTGGGTGGAGTCCGCTGCGAAGGAATTCGGATACGACGAACTACCGGCCTCGCCCACCTTCGGCGCAATTCTCGGTGCGATCTCGCAGCGTTGCATCTTCGAAAAGTTCCTGCCGCATTACGACCTCAGCCAGGTGCTGCACACCGAGCAGCGGATCGTCTTCTGGCGGCCGTTCGTCGTCGGCGACCGACTCGTCACCGACGTGACGTTCGAAGGGTTCCGGCAGGGACACGGTCAGGACACTTTCGTCTTTCGCACCGACATCAGCGAAGTCAGCGGCGACGAAACGCTTGTGCAGTCGTCGTGGACCACCATCGTCGCGCGGTCGGGTGGCGGTGCCGCTGACGAGAATCTGGCCGTCGCAGTCGACGCGCTGATGATGCGAAGTATGACAACCGCTTCGGCACGCAAGGGTGCGGCAGCAATCGGCTACGTCGACGCCGCGATTCACCAGCGTGAGCAGCCTATGGTCAGTGCCAAATTCGTGCCGCAGCCGAATCGGTCGTTCGAGAGCGTCTCGGTCGGCGACGAACTCGAACCGCACGTCGTCGAACTCACCAGCGGCGACCTCGTGAACTATGCCGGCGTATCGGGAGATCCGAACCCGATCCATTGGAGCGATCTCATCGCGAAACTGGTCGGCATGGACACCGTTGTCGCCCACGGGATGCTTACCATGGGGCTGGGTTCGGGACTCGTGTCATCGTGGGTCGGGGATCCGGGTGCCATTCGCGCCTACGGAGCGAGGTTCGCCCGCCCGGTATTCGTCGACCCGCAGCGCCCGGCGCAGGTGCATCTGACGGGCAAGGTGAAATCGCTCGACGAAGCCGCGCGGACAGCGGAGGTCACGATCGTCGCAACCTCCGACGGCAAGAAGATCTTCGGTCGGGCGGGGGCGACGGTTCAGCTCGCCTAGCCAGAGGCCGCGATGTCGGTGGCGTTGGCGTGATCTTGGGTCTCGTACGCAATCGCGGCGGCGACGAGAGCCTCGGAAAGTCCGGCAATGTTTGTCAGGAGGCTGACGCGGCGGGTGTCGACATAGCCGGTGAAGCGGTCGAAGCTGCTCCGTGCGTTTTCCGTCCACCCTCGTCCAGTGGAGGCGATGGCATTGTCGGTGTCGCTCAATCGTTTTGCGGCGTCGGCGAACAGTGAATCGAGTTTGTCCGCGGCGATGCGAAGCATGGTCGTGTCGACGTCGACGGACGGTCCAGCAGGTGTTGGTTCGGCAGGCATTCGCTCCCCCTCGGTTGCTCCTGACGCGATGTTAGGCTGCCGGACAGGGGTACGGGAGGCAACTCGGGGGGTTGGGTGGAGCTCGACGACGTTCGCGCGTGGGATCTCGGCGCGCTCGAGCAGTTGGAGGATTCGCTGTCGCGGCGGATCGAGACGGTCGCCGATGTCCAGCTTCAACTGGCCGATATCGGTCGTCTGCCTGCATGGTTGAGTGAAGCCGGCGAGGTTGCGCGGCGCCGATTCCAGGTCACTTCAGACGATTTGACCGATGAGGCAGCTGCGTTGTCGGCTGTCGGCGAATGCGCGCGCCAAACCCGCGAAGCGGTCGCACACCTGAAAACGGAACTCGCCGACATCGAAGCAGACGCGGCCGCCGATGGAATGCAGGTGGACGATTCGGGTGCGGTCAAGGTGGTCGACACCGCCGAGCGGTCGCCAGAAGAAGCCGAAGCGCGTGAGCAACGCCGGGTAGAACTCGAGGCGCGGGCGAAGGCGTTGATCCTGCAGGCAGAAGACGTCTCGGCTGACGCCGCTCAGGTTTTGAACAAGGCCGCTGAGGGCAAGATCGACGATCACGGTGCGACCACTATCGATGCCGCTGCGGCGGCCGGCGTGTCCCAAGGGTCGCTGAGTGCACCTGCACCACCTGCCGACGCGGCGACGAATCCTGCTGCGGCGAACGGCTATTGGCAGGCCATGCCTGACTGGCAGCGCGCGGAGGTGATCGCGAAGCACCCGGAATGGGTGGGCAACTTGGACGGGATTCCGAGCCAGGCCCGTCACGACGCAAACATCGCCCGCATCGGAACCGAACGCGACCGGCTGGAACACGAGCGGGACGAGTTGCAGCGCAAACTGGACGAAAACGTCTTCGGCGGAACGTTCACCAACGACGATGCTGCACTCTGGTACACCGAGCAGAAACTGAAGGATCTGGACAAGTTGGAAGAGTTGGCGAAATCGAACTCGGACTTCAAGATCTTGAATATGGACATGACCGGGGAGCGGGGTAAGGCCGCGTTCGCGATCGGTGACCCGGATACCGCCGATCACATCTCCGTAACGGCACCCGGTATCAACACCACGATCAACGGCTCGTTTGAGGGGATGAGCGATGAAGCAGCAAGGTTGCGAGAGTTGAGCCTGAGAGAATTGGATCGTGTCGGCAGAATGGATGAGACTGTCGCGACGATCGGCTGGTTGGGCTATGAGCCGCCAAACGCGACCGGGCCAGGGAACTTCGACAGCGGTCGGGGCTGGCACGATGCAGGGGCGGAGCTAAAGGCATCGGAGGCGGCGCCGCGATTGGCGCAGTTCCTGGAGGGGCTGGAGGTGGCCTCTCACGACACTGATGGTGCGGACAAGAATCCGCATATCACGGCGGTGGGGCACTCCTACGGTTCGCTTGTAACCGGCATGGCACTCGGCGAGCCGGGTGAGGCAGCCGACGACATGGTCGTTTACGGGTCACCGGGCATCGCGGCGGACAAGACCGAACAGTTGGGTATTGACCACGGTCACGGGTACACAATGCTGGGCGACGCCGACGACTGGATCGACGACGCGACGGTGGTGGAATGGTTCGGACCGGACCCCCACACCAACCCGAATTTTGCGCATCTGTCCACGGATTCGGGCACCACACCTGACGGAGCCTCGAGGGAGGGTGCACTGACCCACGCCGACTATGCGCGAACAGGTAGCGACGGTAGAACGCTGCGGATGTCCGGTTACAACATCGCAGCAGTGGTGGCGGGTTTGCCGGAGTTGGCGGTGCGGGAATGAAACTGAAAATGGCCGCCGAGATACTGGTTGTCGCGTTGGCGGCGACGGTCATCGCCGGTTGCGAAGGGGCTGAGTCGGTGGAGGACAACAAGCAGAGCCAGACCACGGAGGCGGAAGCCAAGTTGCGGGCGTGGCCGTCGTTGGAGGAGACCGAACGGCTGGTCAACGACACAGTACGTGGGATTGCCGAGGCGGCCACCGCACTCGTTCCATCACTGATCTGGCGTCCAAACCGCGAACGCTCGCAATACTCGTGCGCGTACGAGTACGAGGACACTGGTAGCCGGTGGGTTTCGACACCGCACACGGTGTCCGACGTGCCGATTCCGGACGGCGAATGGCCGCGCGTTTTGCAGGCCGCCCGTGATATCGCTCGAGAGGCGGGAATCACCGAGGTGCAGGTTTTGTCCGACATGCCCGGCAACCGCAACGTGCGGCTATATGGCCACAACGGCAACGCAATCACGATCGGGTACCTGAAGGCATCAGTCATCTCTGCGGAGACCGGTTGTCGGTTACCTGCGGCTGACCTTGCACAGCCGCCGAGTTGAACTGTCGCGTCGCGGGTGCCTCTCAAGAACGCTCGGTTGGCGAGAAACCCCGATACGGAAAGTTGGGTAGTCGGCCGCGATGTCCTCGAATCGGTCCAACGGCGCGGTTTTGTCGATCGGGATGTGTGGACGGGCACCTGGTGCGATGTCGAGATATCGCGCCAGGATTGGAGCGCGCGCTGCCGGAGGGACCTCCGTGAGTCGCACCTTCCACGAGCCGCCATGGCGGATCAGCGCGTCGCCGCCGGCAGCTTGTACGTTGCGAACCCAGTTCGCGTTCCTGCCGAGCATCGATACGGCATACCAAACGTTGTCGACGTCAGCCAGCACGATCGGAAACCTGATCGGCCGACCGCTCGAACGTCCTTCGAGTTCGAGTTCGAGTTCGACGTCGCGTGACCGCGCGAGCCGACCTCCCGAGCTGTACTGGCTCGACCAGTACCGGTTGAGCAGCTTCGCGATGGTATGCGGCTTGTCCCCGCGGTAGATCCACCGCTTGATGGACCCCAGCCAGGCAAGTGCCGTTGCAGTACCAGGCGCGTTCTCGAACCGAGGTTCGGCGGTCCGGCAGGTATTCTAGGCGTCCGTCGACCCCCCTATCGGAGGAGCCGAAGTCTGTGGATGCCGCTTATTTCATCGTGCCGTTCGTCGGCGGTCTTGCTGCCATGCTGGTGCGACTGCCGCCACTGGTCGGCTTTCTTGCGGCCGGATTCGTGCTCAACGCAATGGGTTACGAGAAGACGGACGCACTGCAGACGATCTCCGACTTGGGTGTCACGCTGCTGCTCTTCACCATCGGCCTGAAACTAAATGTGCGGACGCTGTTTCGGCGCGAGGTGTGGGGTTCGGCGACATCGAATGTGATCGCGTCCACCCTTGCCCTGATCGGGTTCCTCAGCCTGATGAAACTTGCCGGGATCGCACTCCTCGCCGATGCGGGCTGGACGACCATGGCGGTGCTTGCCTTTGCCTTCTCGTTCTCCAGCACGGTCTTTGCTGTCAAGGCGCTGGAGGAACGCAGTGAGATGCGCTCGCTCTACGGCCGCACGACAATCGGTGTGCTCGTCATGCAGGACATCTTCGCCGTCGTCTTCATCACCGCGTCTTCCGGACATTGGCCGAGCCCATGGGCATTCGCGCTCGTTCTGCTCATCCCGGCCGCCCCCTTGATGCGTGCGCTGCTGCCACGTATCGGACACGGCGAAATGCAGATCCTCTACGGGGTCGTGCTCGCGCTGGTTGTCGGTTACACACTCTTCGAGCAGGTTGGACTCAAGGGCGACCTCGGTGCCCTGATCATCGGCATGCTGCTCGCGTCGCACCCGTCGGCAGGCGGTCTGTCCAAATCTCTGTTCGAGATGAAAGAGCTGTTCCTCGTCGGCTTCTTCGTCACCATCGGACTCGAAGCGCTGCCGACGTGGAGTTCTTTCGGGATCGCCGCCCTGCTGTTGCTCGCCCTGCCGCTCAAAGGCCTGTTTTTCATGATCGCTTTCGACGGTCTCCGGCTGCGGCACAGAACGGCGCTTCTCACGACCTTCAGTCTCACCAACTACTCCGAATTCGGACTCATCGTCGCCGCACTCGCCGCGACGCACGGCTGGCTGACCGACGACTGGTTGGTCGTCGTATCGCTCGCGGTAGCAATGAGTTTCATCATCGCAGCGCTGTTGAACACCTTCAGCCCGCAGCTGTACGAGAAGGCGGTGAAGGTGTTGCCGCCGCAGGATCCGAGCAAGCTGCACGACGGTGACAAACCGATCGAGCTTGGCGATGCGCGCGCTGTGGTCGTCGGAATGGGCAGAGTCGGCCACGGTGCTTACGACAGGTTGGTCGAGCAATACGGCGTGACAGTGCTCGGCGTCGAATCGGACGAGGACAAGGTCCGAAATTTCCGCGACACCGGCTACAACGTCGTCGAGGCCGACGCGACCGACCCCGACTTCTGGGACAAGCTGCTGCTCACCGACACCGTCGAAGTCGTCATGCTTGCCATGCCGGACCACTCGGGAAACATCTTCGCGATGGAACAGCTGCACCATCGGGAGTTCCTCGGCAAGATCGCCGCAATCGTCAAGTACTCCGAGGAGATGGTGACGCTGCGCGAGGCAGGCGTCGACGCCGTGTTCCATATCTACGACGAAGCAGGCGTCGAATTCGCGGACAAGGCCGCGGAATCGATCGGGCTCGGCATACCACCCGTGAGTGGTCCGACGGCCTGACTGTCACAGGGCCGCCGGACAACCGGTCAGGTCAGGCGTCGGCCGTCCGACGTTGCGAAGAAGTGAATGTGGCTCGGATCGGTGTACAGGTTCACTCGGGCACCCTTCGCGGGCGGGTTGCGCCAGTCCGCGCGGGACGTGATCTGCACTCCGGTGGTGTCTACGGCTGTGCTCTGCGAGTCTGCGGGTGCGATCGCGCGACCGTAAACGTATGCGTCGGAACCGAGTTCCTCGACGACGTCGACCTCCATCTCGATGCCGATCGTCCCGATATCGAAATGTTCGGGCCGGATTCCGACGACGACCGACTTGTCGAGCGAGGTCTCGATGACCTCACGTGACACGGGAATCTGCCAGCCGCCGATCGTGACGTTGCCGTTTTCTATGGGCAGCGTGAACAGGTTCATGCCCGGTGAGCCCATAAATCCTGCGACGAACACGTTGACCGGCCTGGCATAGAGCTCGCGCGGTGTCGCACACTGTTGCAGCACACCGTCTTTCAGCACAGCCACACGGTCGCCCATCGTCATCGCCTCGACCTGATCGTGGGTGACGTAGACGGTAGTCGTGCCGAGTCGGCGTTGCAGTTGCGCGATCTGGGTTCGGGTCTGGACGCGCAGTTTGGCGTCGAGATTGCTGAGCGGTTCGTCCATCAGGAACACCTGCGGTTGTCGGACGATCGCCCGGCCCATGGCGACGCGCTGCCGCTGACCACCCGAAAGCGCCTTCGGTTTGCGGTCGAGGTAGTCCTCGAGATCGAGCAGTTTCGCAGCCTCGAGCACGCGGGTCTTGACGTCGGCCTTGCTCACCTTCGCGAGTTTGAGTGCGAAGCCCATGTTCTCGGCAACCGTCATATGCGGATACAGCGCGTAGTTCTGGAAGACCATCGCAATGTCGCGTTCTTTGGGCTCCTTGTTGGTGACGTCCTTGTCGCCGATGAAGATTCGGCCCGCATCCACCTCTTCGAGTCCGGCGAGCATGCGTAGCGACGTCGATTTGCCGCAGCCCGACGGACCGACGAGAACGAGGAACTCGCCGTCCTCGATCTGCAGCTCGAGCTGGTCGACAGCGGGATCGGACGAGCCGGCGTAGAGCCGGGTCGCTCGATCGAACGTCACAGAAGCCATGACAAATAAATCCCTTCACCGGCAGGAACGTGCCGGACGATCCAAGTAAAGGAGGTGCGGCGCGGTTTGCGACGCAGAAGGGAGTATGGCCGATGACGTGGGCTTCTGCGGGACGAGGGTGGCGGCGGTAGGCTCGGCGCGGAATTCGAGTGAGCATTCTTCGTCGCTGAGGAGCACTTTTATGTCGCGTCCCGTCCGTATCGGAGTCCAGCTACAGCCCCAGCACGCGCCCGACTACGGTCTGATCCGCGACGCGGTTCTGCGGGCCGAGGACGCCGGTGTCGACATCGTCTTCAACTGGGACCATTTCTATCCGCTGTCGGGAGACCCGGATGGCGAGCATTTCGAATGTTGGACGATGCTCGGTGCGTTCGCCGAGCAGACCGAACGGGTCGAGATCGGTGCCTTGGTGACCGGCGGTGGTTACCGCAATCCTGATCTGCTCGCTGACATGGCCCGCACGGTCGATCACATCAGCGGCGGCAGGCTGATTCTCGGGCTCGGTGCAGGCTGGTTCGCGAAGGACTACGAGCAGTACGGCTACGACTTCGGGACGGCGGGGAGTCGGCTCGCGCTGCTCAAGGACTACCTTGCACGCATCTCAGCCCGACTCGGTGCGCTCAATCCGCAACCCACACGCCAGATTCCGATCCTGATCGGCGGCGGTGGCG
This sequence comes from Antrihabitans stalagmiti, assembly GCF_016482825.1. Classification (GTDB taxonomy): domain Bacteria; phylum Actinomycetota; class Actinomycetes; order Mycobacteriales; family Mycobacteriaceae; genus Antrihabitans; species Antrihabitans stalagmiti. The sequence goes on from NZ_JAEMNV010000003.1 coordinate 300,262, forward strand.
AACGAAAGACGTTGCGGTTGGTCGCCGAGTATGCCCAGATTTGGCACAGCTTCTCGAATTTGGATGTGCTGGAACATAAATCGGCTGTGCTCGCCGAGCACTGCGCGACGGTGGGGACCGACCCGGCCCAGATCGAACGTTCCGTCGCATGGCCAGGTGCAGACAAGGCGCAGGCCTTCGTCGATGGCGGCGTATCACTGTTCACGGTCGGGACCAGCGGTCCGAAGTACAAACTGGACGGGGTTGTCGAAGCCATTCAATGGCGCGACGAGCGGTCACCGGAAGCTGTGCTCGGGCTTGCCTGAAGACGGTTCGATGGTGCGGTCGATACTGCGATGCGCACCCGTGTACCCGGATTCGACAGCACGTGAACCCAGCACGAACACGTAGGTAAGGAAAAGGGCTTCGGCAAATACGCCGATTCCGACGCGGACCGGCGTGCTGAGGCTGCTCGGCGTGACGAAGGCTTCGATCGTGCCCGCAAACAGGAACACGACGACGAGGCCGAGTGCCATCGCCCCGACCGCTTGCCCCTGGCGCGCGAGCGCCTGCACACGGCTCTGCCTGCCGGGGTCGATCAGCGTCCAGCCGAGTTGCAGGCCTGCGCCGCCTGCGACGAATATCGCTGTCAGCTCGAGAATGCCGTGCGGCGCAATGAATCCGAAGAAGGCGTCGAGGCGTCCAGCGTCCGCCATCAGACCGCCGCTGACACCGATGTTCACGGCGTTCATCACCAGCACGTACACCGCAGGCACGATCAGTACGCCCATGAAGAGGGCGATAGCGGCAACCCACGCGTTGTTCGTCCAGACCTGAGCGGCGAAAGATGCTGCGGGATTCTCCGAGTAGTAGGTCTCGAATTCGCCGCCCGGAGCTGTGACGCGCTCGATCTCCTCGGCAGAACCGATGGTCGCCTGCACATTCGGGTCGTTTGCCACCCACACGCCGGTCACGGTCGAGACAAGCAGGAACGCCCCGGCGACGCTTACCCACCATGGCCATGATCGGTACAGGACCGCAGGAAAGCGGTAGGCGAAGAACACGACGATTTCTTCACCGATGCCGGTCCGCGCACCGACTGCTTTGGCCCGTGCGCGCGCGACGAGGTCGGTGAGTTGAGCGAGCACGATCGGCTCGGGGGCCACAACCTGCAGGTGCGCAAGGTCGGCCGACGCCAGCTGATAGAGCGTGACCAGCTCGTCGGCCTCGGCGCCCGTGAGTCGACGCCGACCAACGAGGTGATCGAGGCGTCGCCAGCCGGGCGTGCGCTTGTGAACGAATACGTCGAACTCCACGTGGCTTCCCCCTGCTCCGGCGTGTGGATCGCCTACTCGCGTAGCCGGTGGCTGTCGCGATCGAAATGTTACGCTGCGAACCGCCGCAACCTGGGGGACGACGAACGTGACAACAGCATCGGTGACCGGAGGCGACACCACTTTCGTCACCGGCGAAGCAGTGGCTCTCGACTTGCCGATCGCTCGTGTGCCGACACGGTGCCTCGCCTTTCTCATCGATCTGATGTTGCAGCTGGTGACCCTTTTCGGGCTTCTGACCTTTGTGGGGATCGCGGCATACCGCGCTGACGAGGCGTTGCTCGCCGCGTTGGTCATCGTGTCGACCGTCGCCGTCCTGGTCGGCTATCCGGTGGCGTGGGAGACGCTGACAAGAGGCAGGTCGCCGGGCAAGTTCGCGCTCGGCCTGCGGGTGGTCCGTGCGGACGGTGGACCCGCCGAGTTTCGTCATGCGCTCACCCGTGGCCTGTGCGGAGCCATCGTCGATTTCTGGATGCTTGGTTTCTTCGGCCTCGTCGCGGTGGTGTCGTCGACCTGTTCAGCCCGTGGGCGTCGGGTCGGTGACCTGCTGGCGGGAACCGTCGTAATCCGCTCGGAGGCGGCCTATTTCGCGCCTTCGCTGTTGCAGCCACCGCCGCGTATGGTGATGTGGGCCGCCCAGCTCGACATCGACGCGGTACCCGACGAGCTTGCGCTACTGTTCAGGGACTACCTCAAACGCTACGGACAGTTCGCGCCGCCGGTCGCTTTCGACGTGGGATTACAGCTGACGCAACGTGTGTGCGCCTGCATGCGAGTCGAGGTGCCTGCACCGATTCCGCCGTTCGAGGTTCTCGCGGCTGTGCTCGCCGAACGACAACGTCGGGCACTCTCGAGGCCGATCCGACCGCTACCGACCTGACCGCTACATCGTCCCGACGCGTTTGAGCTCGAGGTACTCGTCGGCAAGTGTGGCCGGTAGTCGTTCTGGTTCGGCAGCAACAACTTTGACGCCGATTCGGCGAAGTGTCTCACCGACGAGATCGCGACGGGCAATTGCACGTTCGGCAGCGGCTGCGCTGTACAGAGCAGCGGCGTCGTCGCGTCGACCGGCCAATGCGGTGACCTCCGGATCGCCGACCGACACCATCAGGACGTGGTGCCGATGCGCGAGCGTGCGCACAGCGGGCAGCAGATCAGCTGCAGGATAGCCACTTTCGATGCTCGTGCACCAGACGACCAAGCTGCGTCGCTTGGTGCGCAGCAGCGCAGCTTCGACGAGGCCGCGGCAATCGGTCTCGTCGAGCCTCGGCGTCAGCGGTGCCATTGCGTCCATCAGCCTGTGCTGCAGACGTTTCCCCGTGATGCCGAGCACCTCTGCACGCACTGCACGGTCGTAGGCGAGTAGATCCACGGTATCGCCAGCACGGGACGCGAGTCCGCCGAGCAGCAGCGCCGCTTCCATACACGTGTCCAGGCGGGTGCCGTCGATCGTTCGGCCAGCGCTCGCCCGTCCGGTGTCGAGGATGAGCAGAACGTGGCGATTGCGTTCCGGCCGCCAGGTGCGGACGACCACGTCGCGGGCACGTGCGGTCGCGCGCCAATCGATGGACCGGACATCGTCGCCGATCGCGTACTCGCGGTAGGAGTCGAACTCCGTACCCTGGCCGCGTACCGTCGCGATGTTCCGCCCTTCGAGATGCTGCAATTGCCGCACGCGGGAGGGCAATTGGCGCTCGCTCCGAAAGGCAGGGAGCGCGCGGATCGTTGTATCGATCGTGTGGCGAATCTGGCGACCACCGAGGCCCAGTGGACCGATCACCCGCAGTGTCACCGCGCTGCCGAGGCGATCGCCACGTCGGACAGGCTCGGCCTCGTTGTCGAGGCGGGTTTCCTGGCCCGGTGCAAGATCGATCGGATGCGAGCGGTGCAGGACCCCGGCGCTGGATTGCCAGTCGTCCCATAGGGTTCCGCGTACCCGGCCCGCACTCCCATTGGCGATCGTGAGCGGTACCTCGACGCGTCGGCCGAGCCTGACCGTTGCGAACGTCGGTCGGGTGATCGTCACCGCGCGGCAGTTGCCCGCAACGCTCAGGTCGATTCCGACCGCGCCGAGCAGCAGGACCGTCATCACGGCAACGCCAAGCCACGACGGCGCCAGAACGGCCACGACGATACTGCCGAGCGCCGCAACCAACGCGGCCCGGCCCGTGACGACGAGTTGGGTGCGCACTACACCGGGACCGGTACCGACAGCAGCAACGAATTCAGCACGGCTTCCGCTGTTGCGCCGTCGAGCTCGGCTTCGGGACGCAGGAACAGGCGATGCCGAAGTACCGGTACAGCAACGGCTTTCACATCGTCGGGGGTGACGTAGCCGCGGCCGTTCAACCAGGCATAGGCCCGGGCCGCCTTGAGCAAAGCCGTGGCGCCACGAGGTGATGCACCGTGTTGGACAGCGGGTGAGGATCGCGATGCCCGCACCACGTCGACGATGTACGCCAGCACCGCCGGCGTGAGCGTGACCATCGAAACCGCCTGGCGCGCAGCCTGTATGTGAGCGACGCCGGCAACCGGTGAGACACCGGCACCTTCCAGATCCCGCGGATCGAAACCAGCGGCGTGGCGTTCCAAGATTCGGAATTCATCGTCACGACTTGGTAGTTCGACGTCGACCTTGAACAGAAAGCGATCGAGCTGCGCCTCCGGTAAGGGATACGTGCCCTCGTGTTCGATCGGGTTCTGCGTCGCGATCACCACGAACGGATTCGGTAGCGGCCGCGCCTGGCCGTCGACCGACACCTGCCGTTCCTCCATGGCTTCGAGTAGTGCCGCCTGAGTTTTGGGTGGCGTCCGGTTGATTTCGTCGGCGAGCAGCAGGCTCGTGAATACGGGACCCTCACGAAAGGTGAAGTCGCCGGTGCGAGGGTCGTAGATCTGCGAGCCCGTCACATCACCCGGCATGAGGTCGGGAGTGAACTGGACCCGGGCGTAGTCCACGTCGAGTGCGCGCGACATAGACCGCACCAGAAGCGTTTTCGCCACGCCTGGCACACCCTCGAGGAGGACGTGGCCCTCGCAGAGCAGCGCGAGCACGAGGTACATGACGGCGTTGTGATTGCCGACGACCGCCTTGCCGATCTCGTCGCGAACCGCGCCGAGAGCCGCGCCGGCAGCATCGGGAGTTACTGTTGTCTCGCTTGTCATCTCGCTCGAATCTCTCCCTCGATCGCGTCCAACTCGGCAGCGATAATGGTCAGTGTCTCGTCGTCTTCGACTGGGCCGTACAACATGGCGCCTATGCGATCGGGTGGAGCTCCGGTGTGTTCGGCGAGTGTTCGTACGATCCGGTCGTGCGGAGAGTTCGGCGCAAGCCCGAGGCGTGGCAGCACGCGTCGCAACATCGAACCGCGCAGCACGCCGGCGACGTGCTCGCTGTCGCCGGACCTGCGGTACAGCCGCGCGTGAGCCTCGGTCAGCTCGTTCGCACTCACTTCGACGGGCCGTTCGGCGGGAACGAGCGCGCCCCGTCGACGCGCGCGCCACAGTGCCAACAGCACGGCAGCGACGAACAGTTGAACTCCGCCGAACACCACCTCGGGTGGGAGGCGATCGAACAGGGTATCGGGCTCCTCCGCATCGTCGTTTCCGGAGCCGCCGTCGTATCCGTCGTCCGACTGGGACTGGGGCGGCGGTGACGCGTCGGGTACAGAACACGAGCGAGGCGCAAACAGCAGCAGCACCAACAGGATTGCCGTGACCGCGACGACGATCCACAGCTTGGACGAGGCCAGAAATCCTGGCGTCCGGAGGGAACGACGTTGGCGACGTCGGCGCCGGCGGCGTGCTGTGCGGGCGGTCTCGTCGGGCCCGGTCTGTTCGTCGGGTGCGGGTGGCGGAGCTGTCGGTGAGAATCGGTCGACGTGTGCAAGCAGCGCGTAGTCGTCCGGCGTCGCGACCCGGCCACCGTAGACGACCTCGTCGTAAACGACTGCCGAGGAGGTGAAACCGTCCGCGTCGGCGGGCAGTTGGTCCGATGCGGCGGCGGCGGTCTCGTCTGCAGTGCGCGATCGTCGCGTTTCGAGGACACCACCCTGCTCCAGCCCGCGAATCACCGCGCGGAATCTCTCCTGCACCGCGGCCGAGTAATCCTGTTGAGCAGCAGCGTGTTCGGATCTGTCGCGATGTGCGGCGGCGGGTCCGAGCGGCTCGGCAACGGGTGCGTTGTGCGGCTCGTGCTCGGTCACCGCTTGGCACCTATCGTCAGCGATGTTCTACCGAGCACGGCGTAGATGTCCGCACCCTCACGGGTACACCGGCGATCGAAATACGAGACCGTCCTGGTCGCCGACTCGACGACGATCGACACACCGGCGATCAGCAGGAACCCGAGGACGGTCAGCAGCAACGCAACCCAGTCCGGACCCCCGACAGCGTCGATGACGAAGAGCGGCAGGCTGGCGATCGGCAGGACGAGCAGAATGACGATGCTGTACATCGTGATCCAGAGTCCGAGCATCCTTGCTATTGCATTCGTGGTCAGAGCTGCCGACCGTTGGATCGCCCTCGAGGTGGTGATGTTCTCTTCGATCACCGCGGGCGCAGCGACGAAATTGCGTGCACCGAAGTAGACGAGTGCGAGCACGGCGAAACCGAGACAGACGAGCACCGATACGCCGATTCCGACGGAGTCGTCGGCGATCAACACGATTGCGCTCAGTACTCCCACTGCGATGACAATCTGACTGCGCTGCAGTCCGGAAATTCGGACCAGTGCCGACGACGTCGATCGTGACCGGACGGCTCGCCACGTGACGGGCGCTTGTGTGCAGGTCAGGGCGGAGACGGTCGTCGTGAACGTCGCCAGGAAAACGCGCGCGAGCCATGCGACGAAGAGGGTTACGCCCGCGACCGTCCACTCCACGGCCGACCCGATCTCGCCGGTTGCGGCCGCCGCGACGACAGCTGCGATCGAAACGATCGAGGCACCGATCGCGACGGCAATCCCCGTCAGCGCGGCCAGAAGCGCAAGATTGGCCTGAATCACCGCGAAGGGATAGTCGATGGCCTCGCGGAACCCAAGCGGTCTTGTCGGCACGACGCCTCGCCCCCGCAGCATCGCATCAGTGTAAGTGCGAACCTGGCCGACGACGCCTCGAGGCGACTACCCGATCGGTAGCCGCCTCAAGTCGGTGCTGTTGTGGTGTTACGCCACCCGGCTCGCGGCCGCCGCGTTGTCGGAGAGGGTCTGCGTGCGGATGTCGGGGGTGACGCAGATGGTGTCGCCGTCGAAGGCTTCACGCCAGACGTAGCCGTCGATGCAGGTGTCGGCACCGTAGGCCAGGTCGTCGGCCGCGCGGTTCGCTTCGGGTGCGGTGTTCTGATCCAGGATCGTGGCCCGGAAATCGGGCGTGACGCAGATGGTGTCGCCGTCGAAACCTTCACGCCAGACGTAGCCGGATTCGCAGGTGTCGGGTCCGAACGCGCCGCCACCGGAAGCACGGTGTGCGGTCGGGTCCGCGTTCTGGCCGAGCACCGCCGTGCGAATCTCGGGGGTGACGCAGATGAGGTCGCTGGCTTGCGTCTCGCGCCAGACGTAGCCCGAGTCGCAGGTCGCCGGGCCGTATTCGCTCAGTACACGGTTCGCGAGCGGCGTGGCGTTCTGGACCCGAACCTGCTCGCGGATGTCGGGAGTGACACAGACGAGGTCGCTCTCGTTGGCCTCACGCCACACGTATCCGGACTTACAGGTGTTGGGTCCGAAGTCGTGCGCCGATGCGACGGCTGCGGTGCCGGCAAGACCGAGTGCGGAGATGGCCGCGATTCCAGTGGCGGCGGCGGCGACGGTCGTGCGGACGATTGCCTTGCGGAGTCGGATGTTGGTGGTCATCGAAGTTCCTTTCGGTCGAGTTGAGCGGGTGTTGGATTGTTTTGGTGTTGAAAGAAGTTTGGCTGGGCGGCGACCCGCAAAGCAGTCCCCAGAGGGGTGATCAATGCCCACCCCCTGAGGCGCAGTAGTGCTGACGTATTCCCCTGGAATCCAGGGGATCGCAACCGGAGTACCGAGGTCGCACACGGCTAGGCTGATCAGAATGGTCCGGAAATTCACGGTGAAGGCCCGCGCATTTGTGCTGGTGCTGCTGTCTGCGGTGCTCGTGCTCGGTTTGGCGGCCTGCGGTAGCGACAATGGTTCGAGTTCGGGGACAAGCGATCTGTGCTCCCCTCCCGGCGTCGGCAGTTCCTCCGCAGCACCGACGAATCTCGATGCTTCGGCACAAACGGGCGAGGATCGATACACCACAGCGAATACGACGCCCGTCGATCAGATCGACGTCACGAAGCTGGGTCTGATCACGCCGGGCAAGATCAGCGTCGGCACACTGTCGGATGCGCCGCCGAGCATCTGTGTCGACTCCACGGGGACGTTCACCGGATACGACAACGAACTGTTGAAGGCCGTTGCCGCGAAACTTGGCCTGGACGTGGAGTTTTCGGGAACGGAATTCGCAGGTCTGTTGTCGCAGGTGGCAACTCGACGCTTCGATGTCGGATCGTCGTCGATCACCACAACCGACGAGCGTCGCAACACGGTCGGCTTCACCAACGGCTACGACTTCGGCTACTTCTCCCTCGTCGCACCGACAGACAGTTCCGTGAAGGGATTCGCAGATCTCAACGCGGGCACCCGAATCGGCGTCGTTCAGGGAACAGTTCAAGACGATTACGTGGTCAACACGTTGAAGCTCGATCCCGTGAAGTTCCCGGACTACAACACGGCATACGCGAACCTGAAGACCGGCCAGATCGACGCCTGGGTAGCGCCGTCACAGCAAGCCGAAGGCGCAATCAAAGACGGCGATCCGACCGCAATCGTCCAGAACACGTTCAGCCTCAACAACTTCGTCGGTTGGGCTGTCGCCAAAGACAATCCTGCCCTGGCCGATGCGTTGAACTCGGGCCTCGACGCGGTGATCGCGGACGGTACCTGGGCAAAGCTGTACGCCGATTGGGTGCCACGGGAGCTGCCGGAAGGCTGGAAGCCCGGCAGCAAGGCGACGACGATTCCCGACCTGCCGGACTTCGCGGCACTCGCCGCCGAGAATGCAGGCACGGGCGATGCAGCAGCGCCGAGCTCGCCGAAAGGCACGTTCGAGCAGCTCGGCGACACGTTCTTCGATTGGGAGTTGTACCGCCAAGCGATACCCGACCTGTTCACGACGGGCCTGCCGAACACACTGATCCTCGCTCTGATCTCGGGCATCGTCGGATCGGTCCTCGGCATGGTGCTTGCGGTGGCAGGCATTTCGCGCACACGGTGGTTACGCTGGCCGGCTCGGATCTACACCGACATCTTCCGTGGTTTGCCCGCGGTTGTGATCATCCTGATCATCGGCCTCGGCATCGGTCCGGTGGTCAAGGGCATCACCGGAAACAATCCGTACTGGCTCGGCGCGGCGGCGCTCTCGTTGCTGGCTGCCGCCTACATCGGCGAGATCTTCCGCTCCGGCATACAGAGTGTCGAACCGGGCCAGTTGGAAGCAGCGCGAGCAATCGGATTCAGCTACAACCAAGCGATGACGCTCGTCGTCATACCGCAGGGTGTGCGCCGGGTTCTCCCTGCGTTGATGAACCAGTTCATCTCGCTGATCAAGGACTCGTCGCTGATCTACTTCCTCGGACTCCTTGCGTCGCAGCGTGAATTGTTCGCAGTCGGGCGAGACCTCAACGCGCAGACCGGCAATCTTTCGCCGCTCGTCGCCGCCGGACTGTTCTACCTTGCGCTCACGATCCCACTCACACATCTCGTGAACTACATCGACAAGCGCTTGCGGACCGGCAAGGCAGACAAATCAGGGACGCTCGATCCGCTCGAGCAGGCCATCGTCGTGGAGAGAGGTTAGCCGATGAGCACGGTATCTACAGCGCCGACGACCGCGCCGGTTTCGTTGACAGGCAGCAACATTCATTTGGCGTTCGGCACGAACAAGGTGCTGCGCGGGGTCGACGTACACGTCGATGCAGGCAAGACGACGACGGTGATCGGCCCGTCCGGGTCGGGCAAGTCGACGTTGCTGCGCGCGCTGAACCGGCTGCACGAACCCGATCAGGGCGACATCCTGATCGACGGTCGTTCGGTGTTGAAGGACAACCCCGACAAGCTCAGGCAGCGCATCGGGATGGTGTTTCAGCACTTCAACCTGTTCCCTCACAAGACGGTCGCCGACAACGTCGCACTCGGACCGCAGAAGCTGCTCGGACTGTCCAAAGAGGCAGCACGGGCGACTGCACTCGAGCAGCTCGAGTCGGTCGGGCTGTCGGCAAAGGCGGACTCACGTCCTGGCAACCTTTCGGGTGGTCAGCAGCAACGGGTCGCGATAGCCAGGGCTCTGGCGATGAAGCCGGAGATCATGTTCTTCGACGAGGCGACCTCGGCGCTGGATCCCGAGTTGGTCAAAGGCGTGTTGGCGCTGATGGCGGACCTCGCCTCGACGGGTATGTCGATGATCGTCGTAACCCACGAGATGGGGTTCGCGCGGTCGGTGTCCGACACGGTTGTCTTCATGGACCACGGCACCGTCATCGAAACGGGTCCACCTGCTGCGCTGTTCGACAACGCCGAGACGGATCGTCTGCAGCAATTTCTGGCTCAGGTGCTCTGAGCTTTTCGAAGTCTGGCAGGTTCTGGAGCATCAGGATGCGCGAGTTCGGGTCGGTGTGGGTCCAGTCAAGCGCACGCTGACCCGAATGCATGCACGCTGATGTCCCATCTGAGCGAGCTTTGTGCACACCGTCAGCCGGGCGGGGTAGGAATGTGCCCAGCCCCGATGCAAGCGCCCTGTCCGTTGTGCACCGGCCGAACCGCTGAACTTAGGGTCGCCTCGTTATTGCATCGTTCACCCGCACGTTGGTTTGTCCTCTTTTGTGGTTTATATGTTCCAGCGAGTTGACCAACCGACTCGGGGAGTTCTGCAAGTGAGTCTCATACCTTTGGCGTTGTTCGTTAAGCACGACGGACAGTCGTCCCGCGCGGGCGTGACGTGTAAGTACAAGTGCGGTAACGCGTGTTCGCACGAGGTACCGAACAACTCCGACGGTGCGTACTTCGGAGACATCGTTCGTTCCGCGATGTCGCGTCGTGGTGTGCTCAAAGGTGGCGCCGCGGCGGTCCTCGCTGTGGGTGCGGGAAGCGTGCTCGCTGCGTGTGGTGACGACGGCTCGTCGAGTGGCGGTGGAACAAGCACGGGGGCGCAGGCAGGGGGATCGCCGTCCGGCACTCAGTTCACAGCCGTAGCTCCGAACAAGGAAGACGCCGTGGTAATCCCGGACGGCTACGAGCAGGCCGTCGTAATTCGTTGGGGCGAGCCACTGTTCGCCGATGCGCCCGCCTTCGACTTCGATCGTCAGACGCCGCAGGCGCAGGAGCGGCAGTTCGGTTTCAACAACGACTTCGCGGGCCTTCTGCCGATCGAAGGTCAGCCGAATACGTTCTTGCTGGTCTGCAACCACGAATACACAACCGAGCCGTTTATGTTCAAGGGCTACGACGCAGAGAATCCCACGCTCGAGCAGTTCCAGGTTGCGGTCACCGCGCACGGCTTGTCGGTCGTGCAGGTGCAGGGTGAGTCCGGAAGTGGCAAGCTCACACCGGCTTTCGGGCAGTACAACCGGCGCATCTCGGCCAACAGCGAGTTCGTCGTCACCGGTCCCGCGGCCGGGAGCGATCTGTTGAAGACCGCTGCGGACCCAACCGGAACCAAGGTCATAGGCACACTCAACAACTGCTCGGGTGGTGTGACGCCATGGGGCACAGTGCTTTCGGGTGAAGAGAACTTCAACCAGTACTTCGGCAACTACGACAAGGTCGGCGACCAGACCGCCAAGGACCGCTTGAAGCGGTACGGATTCGTCGACGGCGCGTCGGAGCGCAAGTGGGAGCGCTTCGATCGTCGGTTCGATCTCGAGCAAGAACCCAACGAGGCCAACAGGTTCGGCTACGTCGTCGAGGTCGACCCGTGGGATCCGGCGTCGACTCCCATCAAGCACACCGCGCTCGGACGCTTCAAGCACGAAGCCGCCACCATCCATATCACCGGCGACGGAACGGTTGTCGCGTACAGCGGCGACGACGAGAAGTTCGACTACATGTACAAGTTCGTCTCGTCGAAGAAGATGCAACCCGGTACCGGGCAGGCAAGCATGCGACACAACATGACGCTGCTCGACGCCGGAACGCTGTACGTCGCGCGCTTGACCGGTAACGAGCCGAGCAAGATAGACGGGTCCGGAACTGTGCCGTCCGACAACGGATTCAGCGGCACGGGGGAATGGCTGCCGATCCTGAAGACCAACGAGGACGGTAAGGGCGAGTCGTTCGTCGACGGCATGAGCGCCGAAGAGGTCGCGGTCTTCACGCGGCTCGCGGGCGACAAGGTCGGGGCCACCAAGATGGACCGCCCCGAGGACATCCAGCCGAATCCCAAGACCGGCAAGGTGTACGTCGCGCTGACGAACAACGACAAGCGTGGCACCGAGGGCAAAGCGCCTGCAGACGAGGCGAACCCGCGAAACACGAACAAAAACGGGCAGGTACTCGAGATCACCGACGAGCACGCAGGCACGAAGTTCACGTGGACGCTGCTACTCGTCTGCGGCGACCCGCAAGCGGCCGACACCTACTTCAGCGGTTTCGACAAGACCAAGGTGAGCCCGATCTCGTGCCCGGACAACCTTGCCTTCGACGACTACGGCAACCTGTGGATCTCGACCGACGGCAACGCGTTGAAGTCGAACGACGGCCTGTTCTCCGTCGTCCTCGAAGGTCCGAACCGTGGCGAAACCAAACAGTTCCTTTCGGTTCCGAAGGGTGCCGAGACCTGCGGGCCGATCATCTCCGATGCCCGCGTCACGGTCTGCGTCCAGCATCCCGGCGAAGAAGACGATGCCAGCGCCGACAACCCAGCCTCGCACTGGCCGGACGGTGGCGACAGCCAGCCACGACCGTCCGTCGTCGCAGTCTGGAAATCGGGTGGCGGGCGAATCGGGGTCTAGGGGCTAGTCGAGTTCCCTGCGAAACTCGGCCGGGCTTCCTGCGTACACCGAATTCGGTTTGCAATCACGCGTGACCAGCGAGTTCGCACCGACGATGGTGCCTGATCCGATCGTCACACCCGGCATGATCGCCGCACCAGATCCGATCCAGGCACCGTCGCCGATCATGACGCTCTCCGATTTGAGCGTCGACGCCCGCTGCGCAGCGCTGCCGATCTCGTGGCTGCTGGTGAGGACCCGGACATGGTCGGCGAGAAAGACGCTGTTTCCGATGGTGATATCGGCGACCGTGTCGAAGTAGCAGCCGTAGTTGACGAAGCAACCCGACCCGAGGCGCAGGGTCCCGAGGCCCTGCACCACAACTCCGCGATGCACAAGCGACGGAGTGCCTGCGACGACCCCTGCGTGCCTCAGCACTCGCATTCTCGAACGGCTGTTCAAGATCGGAAGATTGGCCAGTGCTACGAACACCGATTGTCTGCGATAAGTAACCCCCATAAAAACACCATAGGCCTGTGACATTCCTGGCGCCGGCCGGGCTTCACGCGTGAGCTTCCCTCCTCGCTCACTCGCTGCGCTCACTCGCTCGTCAGTCCAGCCCACGCGGCCCGGCCGGCGCTACCCCAACCAGTCGAGGACCGAAGCCGCCGTCCACGACTGCTGCATACTCCCCAACGGCTCGCCGGTGAAGGGTTCGTAGTACTCCGCGAAGCTGCCGTCACTGGCCTGGCGTAAACCCTCTGCACGCAGGCCGAGCGAACGTTCCGCCCAACCCCGACGCGCGAAAGCCCAGGAGAACAGCCAACTCATCACCGGCCACACCGGACCCCGCCAGTACTCGCGGGGCCGGAAGTACTTGGAGACCGGTGACGTCGACGGCGGCAGTGCGTAGCGGAGGTCGGGGTGACCACAGAATCGCGGACCCTCGAAGATTCTCAGCAGATTGCGCTCTTGGGCGCGAGGAAGCCCGCCGCACAACAGCGGTGCGAACATTGCGAGCGTTTCCGTACTGATCCAGCGGCCGAGTCGAACGTCGAAGTCGCGTGCCGCGCCAGAACGTTCGTCGGTCGTCGCGACGACGCCTTTGCGGAAGTGGTCGGCCCAATAGTGCAGCTCACGGACATCGGAGTTGGGTTGCGAATACTCCTCACCGATGTGAGCGAGGACGTCGCACGCCAATGCGAAGATCGCGCTGACGAACACGTCCTCCACTGCGAAGCTCATGGTTGCTGCGAGTTGCGTGTCGTCGTAACGGGATTGACGCATTTCTTCGAGCAGCCACAGGTACCGGTCATATTCCACGTTGCTTGGTCGCTGCGACGAATCGGTGACGATCGCGGTGTCTTCGCGCTGGTACGGGGGCAGCTCGCCAGGGATGACGTTGCTGTAGGCGCGATCCCAGCGTGGCGAGTTGTCCATGCCGGATTCCCACCCGTGGTACAGCGTGATTCGACCGCGTTCGTCCTGGTCACGAGCATGGGCGAGCCAGCGGTGCCAGCGCACGAGGTCGGGCCAGCGGCGGTTCAGGAACTCTTCTGCGACCGACCGGGTGGTGCGTCCGTGCTTGCGGGAATGGTCGAGGATTCGTTGTAGTGCGATCGCGTGGACCGGCGGTTGCGTGATGCCCGACGTATCCGGACCCAGTGGTGCGAACGCGGCGAGTTCTCTGCACTCCCAGCGCGCGGGCCCGGGAAAGTAGCCGTCGACACCGTTTGCGAACACGATGTGCGGAATCATGCCGTTCTTCCACTGTGCAGACAGCAGGGTGTCGAGTTCGACGACCGCGCGCTCGACGCTCAGCGGCGCTAGACCGACCGCGACGAAGGCCGCATCCCAGCTCCACATGTGTGGATACAGGCGCGGGGCGGCGCTGGTCATCGTGCCCAGGTCGTTGCCGCGGAGCAGGTATGCAGCGCGGGCAGCCAGCTGTGTCGGGGTGAATCCACGGTCGGCCATGGTCATATTGTGGGGCTAACCTCGGATGTATGCGACCGACAGCATTGATCACCGGTGCCAGCCGCGGACTCGGCGCCGCCATCGCGCGCGAACTCGCACCGACCCACGACCTGTTTGTCGGAGCCCGAACGCCGGACGCGCTGACCGCTCTGATCGACGAAATTCCCGACGCTCGTGCCTGGCCAGCCGATCTCACCGACTACGACGCCGTTGCCGAAGCCGCCAGTGCCATAACGAAACTCGACGTTCTCGTGCACAATGCCGGTGTCGCCGATCTCGGCACGATCGCAGAATCGAGCGTCGAGCAGTGGCGGCACACGTTGGAAGGCAACGTCATTGCCGTCGCCGAACTCACCCGACTGCTCCTTCCTGTGCTGCGTGCATCGAAAGGCCATGTGGTACTCATCAATTCGGGTGCCGGTCTGCGCGCGAACGCGGGCTGGGCCTCGTATGCGGCGAGCAAGTTCGCGCTGCGGGCATTCGGCGACGCGCTTCGACTCGAAGAACCCGACCTTCGCGTCACATCCATCCACCCGGGCCGGATCGACACCGACATGCAGCGGGAAATCATCGGTCACGAAGGTCGCGAATACAACGCCGACGAATTTCTGACCGCGCAGACCGTTGCCCGGACTGTTGCCAACGCGATCGCGACACCGCGCGACGCCCATCCGACCGAAATCGTGTTGCGACCGATCAAACGCTGAGGTCGGAGCGGACGTGCAGGCCCGCCGATACGGGCGCGGTGAGCAGTCCGTTCGCCATGTCGAGCAACTCCGCAACAGCGTTGGGATCATCCGCGGCGATGCGACCGGCCTCGACCGCTCGCTCGTGGTCCGCAAGCAAGGAGAACAGAACGGTCGGCAACGACCGAAGCCGCCGCTCGCGTAACCGCGCAGGCAGCGGGGCCAGGGCTTTGTCGAGACCACGCATGATCGTCAGGATCGACGACCTGCGCTCGTCGCCGAGGTTGGTGGCGTCGCTGACTGCGCGGTTCGCGCGGACCTGTTCGTGGAACCGTGCGTAGTGGGTTGCGCCGAAGCGTGGGCCGAGTTCGAACATCGGCAGCGTGAGGACTTCGAGCAAGCCGTGGACGGGGTTGACCGCTTCGGCGGACGAAACGGTGCTGCCGAAATACTCGGCTAACAGGGCCCGACGTCGCGGTTCGAGCATTTCTATGCGGTAATCCACGACCGCACGGATCAGGCCGTCGCGGGTGTCGAAGTGGTACTGCACCGCCGAGTTGTTGCGTTGCTCGGCTGCGATTGCGATGTCGCGCAGCGATACCGACGGGCCCTTCTCCGCCATCAGACGCTCGGCGGCGAGGATCAGCCGTTCCCGTGCGGAGATCGTCATCGCATGATGTTACCCCATTGACAGTTAAGACAGCGGTCTTAATAATCCTTCTCGAAGGGCATCGGCGCATTGGAGGAGCGGCACGTGATACTCGACAACTTTTCGCTCGACGGCAAGGTTGGCGTTGTGTCCGGCGCGGGTCGCGGTATCGGCGCTGCTGCCGCTCTCGCCCTCGCCGAAGCGGGTGCCGACGTTGCCATCGCGTCGCGGACCGAATCGCAGTTGGTCGAGGTTGCCGACCGGATCCGCGAGCTCGGCCGACGGGTCGTCGTCGTGCCTGCCGACCTGTCGGATCTGGACGCTGTCCGCGGCTTCTGCGCCACTGCCGCCGAAGAATTGGGACGTGTCGATATCGTCGTCAACAATGTCGGCGGGACGATGCCGAACACATTTCTCACAACCTCGACCGACTTTCTCGAAGAGGCCTTTCATTTCAATGTGTCGACGGCCCACGCGCTGACTCAGGCTGCCGTGCCACATCTGCTTGCCAGCGGAGGCGGTGCGGTGATCAACATTTCGTCGGTGATGGGTCGTGTGTCCGGCCGCGGTTTTCTTGCCTACGGAACCGCCAAAGCTGCACTCGCGCACTGGACCCGGCTTGCCGCGACCGACCTGTCGCCGCGAATCAGAGTGAACGCGATCGCAGTCGGCTCGGTACTGACCTCGGCGCTGGACATTGTCGCGAGCAATCCGGCGATCAAGGAAAAAATGGAAGCGGCCACACCGCTCGGTCGCCTCGGTGAGCCGTGGGAGATCGGGGCGGCCATCGTCTATCTCGGCTCGCGAGCCGGTAGCTACATCACGGGCAAAGTGCTCGAGATCGACGGCGGAATCGAAGCGCCGAACCTCGAACTCGGCCTACCTGACCTGTAAACCCCGTAACCAAGGAGATCGCTGTGGCGTACCGCGTCGTGCAATGGAGCACTGGAAATGTCGGGCGCTGGGCGTTGCGGTCGATCATCGCGCGTCCGGAGCTGGAACTGATCGGCGTGTGGGTGTCCAGCGACGAGAAGGCAGGTAGGGACGCTGGTGAACTGGCCGGCCTCGACCATACGGTCGGAATTGCTGCGACCACCGACGCCGATGCGCTCGTCGCACTGAAGCCGGATTGCATAGTCCATACGGCGATGGCCGACGACAGACTGATGGAAGCCGTAGAGGACTTGAAGAAGTTTCTGCGGGCAGGCATCAACGTCGTATCCAGCAGTCCTGTATTTCTGCAGTTTCCGTACGGCACGCTGCCGCAGGAGGCGATCGATCCGATCGTCGACGCCGCCGTCGAGGGTGGAGTGTCGTTGTGGGTCAACGGTATCGATCCCGGATGGGCCAACGACTGGTTGCCTTTGCTGCTGAGTAGCGGGTGCGAGCGGTTCGACCAGATCATCTGCTCGGAGGTCATGGACTACTCGACCTACGACAATCCGAAAGTCCTTTTCGAGATCATGGGCTTCGGCAGCGCGCTCGACGACCTGCCGCTGCTCTTGCAACCCGGCATTCTGTCGTTGGCATGGGGAAGCGTCGTCCGGCAGCTCGCGAGCGCACTCGACGTGGATTTGGACGGTGTGGAGCAGAATTTCGAGCGGGTGCCCGCGCCCGAGTCGTTCGACTTCACCGGTCACCAGATTGCGGAGGGCACGGCCGCGGCGTTGCGATTCCAGGTGTGCGGCATGAAGGCGGGCAAGGCGGTGTTCGTGCTCGAACACGTCACCCGGTTACGCCCTGATCTCGCGCCACAATGGCCACAGCCTGCTGGAAAAGGTTGCTACCGAGTCGAAATCAAGGGTGAGCCCGACTACGTCCTCGATCTACAGCTCGTTGCGAGCGACGGCGAACACAGCACAGCGGGACTCGTCGGCACGGCGGCAAGACTTGTCAGCGCGGTCTCGGCGGTGATCGAAGCGCGGCCGGGACTACTGACCGCGGTCGACCTTCCGCTCACCACAGGGCGAGGGTTAGGCCCCGTGGGCACGCCCTAGTGACATGTACGGGCCACCGGCCCAAAGGTTTTCGGTGACATCGTGTAGGGAGACGAGGGTGATCGGATCGTCGCGACGCATGAAGACCGAGTCGCTCGCGATCACCCGTACCGGGTCGCCGTTGCGGTGACGCAGCGCTATCGGCTGACCACCGTGGCAGGCGAGAACACCGATAGCGCTCTGGTATTCGTCCGGCGACCGACCGAGCAGATTGTCCAACGGCCGACCGGTGAGGTTGCCGGGGTCGTAACCCAGCAGTTCTTCCAACGCCGGATTGGCGTGCAGTACCTCACCTTTTGCGTCGACCGCCAAGATCGGTATCGGCAGGCGGTCGATCAGGATCAGTGCCGGAAGTTGATGTAAATAGCCGAGTGCCGTGTCCGGCGCAGGCTTTCGCTCTTCGTACATATATCGAGATCCCCGTATCCGGTTCCGGTCGCGACCCAACTTGTAGCAATCGGTGAGTGTGACGACGCTGTGACCTCACCGATGCTGAATCGAGATACTAGCGCGGGTTCACCTACCCGTCTAACCCTCTTCGGCGAGTCGTTATCCGTGCGTTTCGACGCCGGATTTGCTGGAAGATCGCGCTGTTCACATGGGCCTTCGTCAACGTCCGATATGCCGGTAAACTCCGGCTATGCGCCTCCGCCAGCACGTCCGCCGTTCTGTCACTGCCGCTTTCGTTGCGGCCCCTTTCGCAGTCCTGGTTCTCAGTGGTTGCGAGACGCTCGACCAGGCTGCGGCAACGGTCGACAAGGCAGGCGTCTGCGTCGATGCACTGCAGGCAGCAAACTTCACCCCGGATGTGAACAACCCCGACATTTCGGCACAGAACGCCGCCGATGCCGCGCAGAAGTTGTCCGATCTGGCGGGCCAGACGACCGATGTCACGCTGCAGGACGCGCTCGAAGCGATGTCGAGCACGATCTCGCAGATGAACGTCGGCGACCTGAACCCACAAGCGATCGCGGACTGGACGCAGCAGAAGGCCGACCTGTATCAGTCGCTCAGCAGCGCCTGCCGCTAAAGAACCGAATGGCGAACTACGTCAGTTTCAGATCGTCCTGACCCCAGTACGCCTTCATGCTCGTCACTCTGCCGTCGTCGTCGAATTCCATGACATCGATCGGCGCCAGCACGACCTTCTGTTCGCCGAAAGTCGTCGTCAACTCGAAGTGAAATGCTGCCTGCTTACCCGCGATGCGAGCGGTGAGTAGTTTCGTCTCCCGCTGGGCGGCCTGCAGTACCTCGTAGAAGTCACGGATCGCCGCATGCCCGACCTTCGGTTCGGTGCCGACCGGATCCTCGACGACGGCGTCGGCCGTGTAGAGGTCGGCAAGCTCCTGTGCGGTGCCTGTCGCGACCAGCGCAACATAGCGCTCCACAGTCGCGCGGATTGTGTCCGTCAACGTCGACGTCATCGCTCACTCCATCCAAAGTTAGAACGTGTTCTAGATGGAGTGAGCGTAGCGTCAAGCGACGACGTTGACCATCCGTCCCGGAACCACGATTACTTTGCGCGGCGCTTTGCCGTCGAGCAGCGCAACGATCTTCTCGTCGGCCAGCGCGGCGGCCTCGACAGCAGCCTTGTCTGCATCCGCTGCAACGGTGATCCGACTGCGGACCTTGCCGTTGACCTGAATCGGGTAGTCGACGGTGTCGTCGACGAGCAGCGCCGGGTCCGCGGTCGGGAACGGTCCGTGCGCCAACGATTCCGTGTGACCGAGGCGCTCCCACAGTTCCTCGGCGAGATGCGGAGCGAGCGGAGCCAGCATCAGCACCAGCGGCTCGACGACCGACCTCGGCGCTCCGGCCGGGTAGGCCTTGGTGAGGTGGTTGTTCAACTCGATGAGCTTCGCACCCGCCGTGTTGTCGCGCAGAGCGGTGTAATCGGCGATGACGCCGTCGATCGTCTTGTGCAGCAGGCGAAGTGTCGCGTCGGACGGCGCGTCGTCGGTGACTTTTAGCTCGCCCGTCTCCTCGTCGAGTACGACGCGCCAGACGCGTTGCAGGAAGCGATGGGCACCGATGACGTCCTTGGTCGCCCACGGGCGCGAGGTGTCGAGTGGACCCATCGACATCTCGTACATACGCAGTGTGTCGGCACCGTATTCGTCGCAGATCTCATCGGGCGCAACAGCATTCTTCAGCGACTTGCCCATCTTCCCGTACTGCTGGAAGACCTCGTCGTCGCCGAGATAGAACTTTCCGTCACGCTCTCGGACTTCGTCTGCCGCGACGTAGACGCCACGAGCGTCGGTGTAGGCGAACGCTTGAATGTAGCCCTGGTTGAACAACCGCCGGTAGGGCTCGCTCGAGCTGACATAGCCGAGGTCGAACAGAACCTTGTGCCAGAACCGCGAATACAGCAGATGCAACACGGCATGCTCGACGCCCCCGACGTAGAGGTCGACGCCGCCCGGATCGTTCGGACCGTGCAACTCGGGCCGCGGACCGACCCAGTACTCTTCGTTTTCCTTGGCGCAGAACGTATCCGGATTGGTCGGATCGATGTAGCGCAGCTGATACCACGAGCTACCCGCCCAGTTGGGCATGACGTTGGTATCGCGACGGTACTTCTTCGGTCCGTCGCCGAGATCGAGTTCGACCTCGACCCACTCGGTTGCCTTCGCCAACGGGGGTGACGGCTCGGAGTCGGCGTCGTCCGGGTCGAAGGAGACGGGTGCGTAATCCTCGACCTCGGGCAGTTCAACGGGCAGCATCGATTCCGGCAATGCGTGCGCGGCACCGTTCTCGTCGTAGACGATCGGGAACGGTTCGCCCCAATACCGTTGCCGCGCAAACAGCCAGTCGCGCAGCTTGTACTGGATGGTGCCGGTGCCGTGACCGTCTTCCTCCAACCGGGCGATGACCGCGGCCTTCGCCGCGTCGACGCCTAGACCGTTCAGGTAGTCGGAGTCCTTCAGCGGTCCGTCGCCGGGGTAGGCAGCCTCTGCCGAGTTGCCGCCCTCGATGACGTCGACGATGTCGAGCCCGAAAGCCGTTGCGAATTCCCAGTCACGTTGATCGTGAGCGGGGACCGCCATGATCGCTCCGGTGCCGTAGCCGCTGAGGACGTAATCGGCGATGAAGATCGGCACCTTGTGGCCGTTGACAGGATTGGTTGCGTAAGAACCGACGAACACGCCGGTCTTGTCCTTGTTCTCCTGCCGTTCGAGATCGGTCTTCGCGGCAATCGTCTTGCGGTAGGCGGCAATTGCCTCTGCGGGGGTCGCCGCGCCGTTGTTGGTCCAGCGCTCGTCGACACCGTCGGGCCACTCGGCCGCGGTGAGGGTGTCGACCAGTTCGTGTTCCGGTGAGAGCACGACGTACGTTGCGCCGAACAGCGTGTCGGGCCGGGTGGTGAAAACCTCGATCACCCCGCCATCGGCCTCGAACTTCACCTGGGCGCCGCGCGATCGCCCGATCCAGTTGCGCTGCATGGCCTTGACCTTGTCGGGCCAGTCCAGGTACTCGAGATCGTCTACCAAACGGTCGGAGTACGCCGTGATGCGCATCATCCATTGCTGCAAGCGCTTACGGAACACCGGGAAGTTGCCGCGCTCACTGCGCCCGTCCGGCGTCACCTCCTCGTTCGCCAGCACGGTGCCGAGGCCGGGGCACCA
Source organism: Antrihabitans stalagmiti (assembly GCF_016482825.1). Classification (GTDB taxonomy): domain Bacteria; phylum Actinomycetota; class Actinomycetes; order Mycobacteriales; family Mycobacteriaceae; genus Antrihabitans; species Antrihabitans stalagmiti. The sequence goes on from NZ_JAEMNV010000003.1 coordinate 321,499, forward strand.
GTTGACCATCGAGTTGGTTTGGTAGACAAGGCGATACGAGTCAAGGACGGCACCGCGGTCGGCTTCGCTCAGGTCCGCCCATGCTCGACCGTCGGGTAGCGGCCTTGTGCCGGAGGCGAATTCGTCGGTCAACTCCGTGATCGGACGCGCTTTGCCCTGCGCTTCGTCGTACCACGAATGAAAGATCTGCAGGAAGATCCACTGGGTCCAGTGGTAGTACTCGGGATCCGTCGTCGCGAACGAGCGCCTCTTGTCGTGCCCGAGACCGAGCCGATCCAACTGCGCCTGCATCGTCACGATGTTGGCCTCGGTCGTGATCCGCGGATGGGTTCCCGTCTGCACCGCGTACTGCTCCGCTGGCAGGCCGAACGCGTCGTAGCCCAGTGTGTGCAGCACGTTGTGGCCGCGCATGCGGTGGAAGCGGCCGAAAACGTCGGTAGCTATGTAACCGAGTGGATGGCCGACGTGCAGGCCCGCGCCGGACGGGTACGGGAACATGTCCTGGACGAACAACTTGTCCTTCGGGACGGGGGATCCGGTCGCCAGCGGACCGACCGGATTGGGCGCGTTGAACGTGCCACGCTCGTTCCAGAGCTGCTGCCACCGGCGCTCGATCCGCCCCGCCGCGGCGGCGTCGTAGCGGTGCTCGGGTACTTCGGCGTTCGGCACAGGGCTCTCACATCTTCTCGGCGACAGTCTCGAAACTCGTGTATCAGCGTAAAGCGTCGTGAAACTCATTTATGCATGCAGGCAGTTCCGCCGTATCCTGCATACGTGGTTATCGTCGCTTCTGTCTTCTTCGTACTGGCGGTCGTCGTTGCAGGTGTCGGACTTGCAGGACTGACCGGCCAGTTGCCGCGCAACCGCTGGGCCGGAATCCGGACTGCGGAAACCCTGCGTGACGACGCTGCATTCGAGCTTGCCAACAAAGTTGCTGCGCCCACAATGCTGGCCAGCGCCGGCGTGCTCGCGATCGGTGGCGTCGCCGCTTTCGCATTCAGCGGTGTCATCGCAATCGTCGCGGTCGTCGTCGCTGCATTCGCGGCATTGGTGATCGCCGGAATCGGTGGATCGATCGCAACTCGTGCAGTAGCTGCAACCGCCGCGGTCGATGGCTGTGGTGACGCGTGTGGTTCGTGCTCGCTCAAGGATGCCTGCGAGAAATGAGATGCTCCGCGTCGGCGCGAACCTGACGAGTACCTGCACTCGCTGACGCGCACGGGCGGCAAAAGTTCTACCGCCGTTCCAGTCCGCGCAGAAAGGTGATTGCGATGTCGAACGTTTATGTAATCGCTGACGCAGTAACAGCAGCCGACACCTGGGGAATTCCGAGCGGGCAGTTCTTGCGCGGGTTCCTGGTGAGCGCCGTCATCGCGATCGTGCTCAGCATCTTCTTACGTAAGGCATACACCCGCAGCGTGTCGAATCCGCGCGGCAGCGTCGGTCCGTTGACCCCGCCCGAAATGGGCATGCTGGTTTCCGACGAACGGGCAGTGCTGGCGGCGCTCGCGCTGCTGCGTGGAGCGCAGTTGATCACCGCCACCGGCATCGCTCGATCGATGACAACAGCCGACACACACGCTCTGGATCCGTTCACGCGCAGCGTGTACGACCGGATCGCAATGGGCGGGTCGCTGTCGGTCGGCGCGCTGACGTCCTCGCTCACCGTTCCCCTTGCGCAGCTGCGCGGTTCGCTTGTGGACCGCGGTCTACTCGTCGGGCCCGACCATCGGCGCGCGGCGAAGATGGCAACCGTACCGATCGTCGTCGTCGGCGTTGTCGGACTGCTTCGCGTCATCGCGGGGGTGCTGAACGGAAAGCCGGTCTTCTTCCTCATTTTGGCCCTCGTAATGCTGACGATGGCGGGTCTGCTTGTCGCGCGGTCCTCACGTCGTACCCGGCGCGGTATGACCGAGATGATGATCGCGTGGCAGAACAACGCGCATCTGCGACCGAGTCGCGCGCCTGCGCTCGGGTCCTACGGACCTGCGAGCGCAGCCGTGTCCGCCGCGATCTTCGGTGGCGCTGCACTGTGGTTGCTCGATCCCGCTGTCGCCGGTGCGTCCGGGGTGTCGTCGTCGGAATCGTCGGGCGGCATTTTTTCATCGGGCGACGGCGGCTCGTCGTCGAGCGGAGACGGTGGCGGATCAAGCTGCGGTGGGGGCGGCGGTTGTGGTGGCGGTGGTGGCGGATGCGGGGGCTGAGCAGCCCGCTCGCCGATCGTGGACTCGGGATGGGTTGGCGACCGGAGATCTGCGGCATCATCGCGCAACTCGACATCGGCTTCTGCGAGGTGATCGCGGAGTCACTGGTAAGTGGGAATCGCGGGTTGGCCATACCCGATGAGTTGACGGTATTGCGTTCCCGCGGTGTTCCCGTTGTTCCGCACGGCATTTCACTGTCGATAGGTGGCGTCGACGATGTCGATTCGGCACGGATCGCCCATCTGGCCGCCTGCGCCGACGCCCTCGACGCGCCGTTGGTCAGCGAGCACATCGCATTCGTCCGCGCCGATGGCGTCGAAGCCGGTCATCTGTTGCCGATGCCCCGAACGGCCGAAGCGCTGGACGTTTTGACGCGCAATATCCGCCGTGTTCAGGACGGGCTCGAGGTGCCGTTCGCAGTCGAGAACATCGCAGCATTGTTCGATTGGCCCGATGCCGAATACAGCGAATCCGAATTTCTCGCCGAGTTGATCGAACGGACCGGTGTGTACCTGCTGCTCGACATCGCCAACGTCTATGCGAACGCCCGCAACCGGGGTCTCGACGCCAGCGCAGAACTCGCCCGCCTACCGATCGAGCAGATCGCATACTGCCACGTCGCAGGCGGCAGCGAATTCGACGGGATGTATCACGACACTCACACCGATCGGGTGCCGGAGGAGGTCCTCGCCCTGGTCGGCGAGCTCCGCGCGGCAACATCTGCACCTCTGATGCTCGAACTCGACGGCAACTATCCGCCCGCTGCGGCACTGCTCGCCGAGCTCGACGCGATCGCAGATTCGGCCGGTCTGGACCGAATCACCGCAGCAACAGAATGGTCGAATCGATGACGGACGGTTTGGCGGCGCGGCAGGCCGCGTTGGTTCGGGCGTTGGTCGCGGGCGCAGAACCACCCGAAGGCTTCGATCGGGATGCACTCGCCACAGCGTCCCGAGCACTGCTTCGCAAACGCGCGCAGGAGGTCGGTCGGCGGTATCCGCGACTGACGTATGCGTGCGGGGATCGCTTCCAGGACCTCTACTGCGCCTGGGCAAAAGACCGACCGAAGACGACGACATACGCCGACGCGCGTGCCTTCGCCGACCACCTCACGGCGATCGGACTGCAACCGGTAGCGCGGTCGCGCTGGCCGTGGCGGCACCGGAAGCCGGCGACGCTGTGAAGCCGGTGACGCTGTGAAGCTGGCGACGCTGTGAAGCACAAACGTCTGATCGACCCCGTCGGCCTCGTGTTCGGCATCATCGTGCCGATACTCGCCGCCGCGGTCGGGATCGCCGTGACCGCGCTGCTGAAATCGCGCCTACCCGACCAGATTGCGACGCACTGGACGGCCGCCAAACCGGATTCGTTCTCCGAGCCGATGACCTTCGCCTGGGTGTTCGCGCTCGTGATCGTGTTGATCGGCGGCGGATGCTGCGCTGTCGCAGCATTGGCGCAGGCACTGCTGCTGATGCGGCGAGCGATGCTGCTGCTCGGGCTGACGATCGTCGGGCTGTTGTTCACTTTGCAGATCACGATCCTGGTGATCCAGCTCGACCGCGACTCCGTGACCGACGTGCGCCTGCCGTGGCCGGTCATCAGTCTGGGCGTGCTCGCCGGAATCCTGTTCGGCAGTACCGGCGCAGCGATGTTGCGTGACTTCCGTGTCCGGATCCGCGCCGAGGAACCACCGCCACCGACGCTGCCGCGCGGGGTGCTGGCCTCGATCGAAGACACCGTCGGGTTCAGCCGAATGGGATCGGTCGTCGTTGCGACGTCGGTGGTCGCAGTCGCGGCGGTCGGTTGTCTCTTCGTCGATGCAACATGGCCCCTTGTTGCGACCGTGCCCGTCGTCCTTGTCCTGCTGGCATTGATGCGTTTCGAAGTGATCGTCGACTCGACCGGGGTGCGGGTCCGCAATTTCGGTCTCACGTCGATAGACATCTCGATCGACGAGATCACCGGAGCAAAGTCGGTCCACGTCAATCCGTTCAAGGACTACGGCGGTTGGGGGCTGCGCGCGAAAGGCCGCGGCCGCTACGGGATCGTCACCACCACCGGACCTGCCGTCGAGATCGGTGCGGCAAGTGGGCTGATGCTGACGATCACCACCCAGCATGCCGACGCCATGGCAGGTGCAATCAATTCATTTGCCGATCGGCGCTCCGCGAACGTACACGGTTGACACGGACCGGTCGGGCGTCCCCGCGGGGACGTGTGGACGGTTTCAAGCCAGCATGCCGAAAGGCAGTGGAACTTCCGTGGTGAGGCGGCGGCGTGGTCGGTCGGACCGAGTTCCGGACGTCCCCGCGGGGACGCTTGATGGCCCGTTCTTGTCGGTAACTCCGTGGCTCGGCGGCTCGGGTGGCTCGGTCGCGCCGCTTCGACGTCCCCGCGGGGACGCGTGGGCTGCGTTCCGACGTCCCCGCGGGGACGTTTCGGTGATCGTGTTTCTGTCGGTGGGTCGCGGTAGGTTTGTCGAACATCAGTTCTATCGAAACGGGGAGATTCGATGAACACCGCAGAACTACCGGCAGACCAACCGGCGCAACGGCCGATCGAGGAGATCGAAACCGAAATCTGTTCTCTCGCCGGGCAAATCGCCGCCGCCACCGCCCGATTCCTGACCCTGCTCGCCGAATTCGACGCCCGCCGCGGCTGGGCCGGCTGGCAACTACACTCCGCCGCCCACTGGCTGTCCTGGAAAGCCGGCGTCAGCCTGCACACCGCTCGTGAGCAGGTCCGCGTCGCGAACGCCGTGACCGTGTTGCCGCGGATTGCGCAGGCGTTTGCCGAGGGCCGGGTGTCCTACTCCAAAGTCCGTGCTCTCACCCGGGTCGCGACACCCCATACCGAAGAGTCGTTGCTGCGTATCGCCTTGCAAGCACCGGCGGCGCAGCTGGACCGACTCGTCCGCGGCCTGGTCCGACAAACCCGCACCCCCGATGACCCGGATACCGACCGTGCCGGTGGGCGGTGGTTCTACGACGACGACGGCTACCTGGTTCTGATGGCCCGATTCCGTCCCGAGGACGGTGCCCGATTCCTCGCCGCCCTCACCCGCGCCGAGTGTGAACGAACCCGCACCGACGCGACTGGACCCGACACCCCTGACCCGGATCTGACCGCACCGGCACCCTCGAATCCGGTGCCGGCGATGGTGGCGATGGCCGAGACCCTGTGCACCGCCGAGTCTCCGGTCGTGTCTCCGTCCGCGGATGTGTTGGTTCATGTCGGTCCGGACGGGACACCACTGGACGCTCCGCATGCTCATCTCGACGACGGTCCCGGTCTCGATTCGCAGACTCTGGAGGCGGTGTTGTGTACCGCGTCGGTGCGGCTGATCCGGCACGGGCGTCTCGGACCGACCATCGCCTGGGATAAGTCTCGACGTCGGCCGAGTCGAACTCTGCTGCGGCAGTTGCTGATCCGGGATCGATGCTGCACGGTTCCGGGCTGCGGCCGCACCCGATTCCTGCACGCGCACCACGTTGTCTACTATTCGCGGGGCGGTCCGACCGATCTCGACAATCTGACCCTGCTGTGCGGTGAGCATCACCGCGCGTTGCATGACGGGTTGTTCACCATCACCGCCGACGGCAATCAGAAGTTCACCTTCGCAGACCTCGACGGACGCAGAATCGACTACGCCCCACTGCTGTTCGGCGATGCCGACGACCTCGCCCGCCGTTATCGCTACGTCGATCCCGATGCTGTCACTGCTGATTGGTCCGGTGAACCGCTCGATGCCAGCTTCGCCACCGATGTGCTGCTCCGCAACTGGGACCTGGAGAAACGCCGCCGCAACACCGACACCCTGGCATCGGCGGCCTAGACCTCAGCCGCGCGCAGCGGCGCGAAGAGTCCTCAGCACCGCACGACTCGCCACCGGATCGCCGACCGCAATCCGCGCACTGCCGTCCGCGTAGGTTTTGGCAAGGATGCCGACGTCTTCCAGCGCGGATGCGATGCCTGGACCCTTGAGGAAAAGGAAGTTCGCGAAGCTACGTGGAACGCGGACGCCCAAGTGCAACAGCGAGTTACGCAGGTATTCGCGTTCGGTTGTGATCCTGGCGACGCGAGCCTTCAGTTCGTGCTCGGCAGCGTATGACGCGGTGACGGCGGCGACCGCTGCGGAGTTGACCCCGAACGGTAGCTGCCACCGACGGACCCGCTCGATCAGCTGCGGGGAACCGAAGGCATAGCCGATACGCAGCCCAGCGAGACCGAACGCCTTCGAGAACGTACGCAGCACAAGCAGATTGGGGTGTTTCGCAACCAGCGCGCGAGCATCGACCGCGTTCGCAGCATTGACGAACTCGACGTATGCCTCGTCGAGGATCACCGTCACTCGCTTCGGGACCGCAGCGAGGAAGCGCTCCAATTCCGCTGCCGTGACCAGGGTTCCGGTCGGGTTGTGCGGTCGGCACACGACGACGACGCTGGTCCGACGGTCGATCGCCGCAGCCATCGTCCTGAGGTCTTGGCGCCCCGCGCTGTCGAGCGGCACCGCGGTCGCCCGCATGCCGACGATCCCGGCCATGATCGGATAGCCGTCGAAGTTGGGCAGCGCGAAAACGATCCGGTCGCCCGTCGTCATCACCGACTGCATGATCTGCATCGCGACCCCGGTGGCACCGGACCCGACGACAACTTGATCGGGTGCAACGCCGACGCGGTTGGCGATCACACGAGGTAGGCGCTCCGGCAGAAACTCCGGATACTTGTTGGCCTGCGCCATCACGCTTGTCAACGCGTCGAGTACCGAAGGCAATGGCGGAAAGGGGTTTTCGCTCAGTCCGAGCTCGAAGTTCCTGCCCGTCAATGCAAACTGCGACGGATCGAAAGGAATTGTCGGTTCGAGCATTCCAGCAGTCATAACGTGGGCTCCGCTCCCCATTGCACGGCTGCCGCTGCTGCGAAGTCGCCCGCATGAGCGAACGCCGACATCAGCACGAACGACCCGTTTTTGATTCGTCCAGCTTGGTTTTCTACGTCGAGGGTGATGGGAATGCCTGCACCGAAAAGGTTTCCGCATTCGTCGAACGTGTCGGGATGGCGCTCGGCCGGTAGCTCGAGTGCGTCTCCCCAGTTGCGTAGGAACAGTCGGTTCGGCTGATTCGTGACGAACGTATCGACGGTCGATGGCTTGATTCCCAGTTCGTCGCACAGTGCGGTTGCGACCTCGGGGACGAGCCGGTTGCCGCGGGCGAAGACCTTCATGATCTTGGCTTCGGTGAACGCGATTCGCCACTGACCTTCGCCGGGCTCCCAGTATTTGCGAGCAGGCTCGACCTCGCCGGTCATGTCGCCGGCGAACTCGGGATAGTTGCGCGCGAGCACACCGAGCACGGGTGCCTCGTCGGACTTGAGAAGTAGACCGACACCGCAGCCGTCGCCGGGGATGGTTGCCTGCGCGAGCTTGCGTACCTCCGTCTGCGTCATGCCCTGTCCCGCAGCGTTTTGCACGGCGACGATCAGCGCGGACTTTGCAGTGGTGGTGCTCATGATCATCTGGGCAAGCTGGATCATGTAGGGGAACGACGCGCATCCGCCATTGTGAACGTCGAGGATCCATTCGGGTTTCATGCCCATCCGCTTCGCGAGCTCGGAGCCGCAGCCGAGAACGGGCAGGTCGGGCAGCTGGGTGTGGGTGAGCAGGATATCGACCCCCAAAACCTCTGCCGCACCACGACGTTCGATCAGTGGTGCCATGGCGCGCTCCGCCATGTCGACCGCAGTTTCGTCGGCGGCGACGTGATGACGCCACGTCGGCGCACGGAACATGATGTTCTTCGCCATCCGGTCGGTCTTGGCGTACTGAGTGAAATACGAGGTGGGAACGCGGTTTTCGGGAAGATAGCTGGCCACATCGACCAGGCTCACCGTTGCGAGAGGTGTCATCTGTTCATCCACTCGGGCTTGATCGGGAGGTTGTGCGTCGCGCGGTATTCGCAGATTGCTTTGAGGTTGTCCATTTCGATCTGGTGGCCGGCTGAGAACATGTCCCAGAAGTCACCGACCCACACCGGGCGCGTGGGTGGTGCCGTCTCCGGATACGGGTTCTCGTCGTAGAACGGATGGTGGCAATTCGTCCACAGCACAACCGATCCCGGCTTGTCGAAGACTTGCTGCGCGTCGACCACACGGATCAGGTAGATCATCCACAGGTGCTTGCCCTGGTCCCACGCGCAGTGATAGTCGACCGTCATCGCGTCCGGATTGGCGACCGTCCGCGTGTAGATGCTGGTGTTCTTGCCGATTCTGTCTTCGGCGAGCCACAGGCCGGGCTCGTCGGTTTCGACGAAGCCGCGCAGGCTGTAGGTCCACTCCTCCAAACTTCGTGTGTCCGCCAGGTATTCGTACACGTCTCGCGGCGGGGCCGCGATGTAGGCGTTGACCGGGCAGAACTCGCCGAAGATCTGCTGATGCGGATACACCGACCGCAGCATGTCGACGATGATCGGCGTCGTCTCGTCTTTGTCCGAGTTCTCGATCCTGAGTATCCCCTGGATGTCGTCGGACGCGATATCACTGAGCGCGGGAAGTGCGATGGTCACGTGATCTCTCCTCGATCGCCGAGTGATTGAAGGAACGGCACGAACGGTGGAACTTCGTCGGGATCGCAGTCGACCGCGATGAAGGACGGTCCGTCATGGTCGGCTGCTGCGGCGAGCGCGGCTGCCAGTTGTGGAAGGTCACGTGCTGCGAACGACGGCATGGTCGGGAACATCGCAGCGACACCCTCGCCGATCATCGTCGGCTGGAATCGGTTGAAGCTGTACCGATCCTGGTAGAAGAGCTGTTCGCGAGTAAGGCACATCGCATGCGCGTTGTTGTTGAACACGACGAACGTCACGGGCAGCCCGTGTTCGACCGCCGTGTGAATCTCCATGCCGTGCATGAAGAATGCGCCGTCGCCTGCGATGACCAAGGTCCGCCGCTCGCGTACACAGGACGACCCGATCGCGGCGCCGAAGGCATAGCCCATGCCGCCCATCCCGAGGGCGACGACGAAACGTCCGCCGTCCGGAATCGGCAGATGATGCACCACAGACGCTCCGGTGTTGCCTGCATCGGCGAAGACGTCGGCACCGGCGGGTAGAACTGCGGCGATGGCGTCGACAGCGTCGCGATACCGCAGGCCCGGACCGTCCGAGGCAGGTACGTGCAGGGTCGTCACGGTGTTGGTCGCGATGCTGCGCTCGGCAGGTGTGGGAGACCCGAAGGCTTGTGCGAGTTCGGCGAGGGTACCGCCGAGATCGCTGCTCGTGGCGTGGGTCGACGCGACGTAGGGCTCTTCGGCGCCGATGCTGACGACCGTCGTATCGGCCAGAGCGGCAGCGAGACCCGCGCCCGCGGTGGACGGTAGCCGAGTGCCGACCAACAGGCACAAGGCAGAGTTCCGCACCGCTGCAACGAGTTCGGCGTTGCCCATGATTCCGGCGACACCGCAGAAGCCTGGGTCGTTGCTGCCGTAGACGTCTTTCGCATCGGGTGCGACACCGACGGATGCGTCCAAAGCTCCAGCCAAGCCACGCAATTGCCTGCGCGCATCGTTCCGCGCGACCTGATCACCTGCGATGATCGTGATCTTGCCGGTTGTACGCGCCGTTGCGATGGCGTCGGAGACCGCCGCCAGACCGACCAGATCGCGGACGGGACGAACAACCGGCCTTCGATAGGCAGCTTTCGGGGTGAACGTCGCCTGCTGGATATCCTTGGGAAGCAACAAAATTCCCGGACCGCCACGCAGTGCGGCGCGGACCGCACGATCGAGCTGCTCTTCTATGTCTTCAGCGCGTTCGACCCGTGCGCAGTAGTTGGCGATCTCGGAGAACAGTGCGAGCGCGTTGATCGATCCAGCCTTGCCACTCGAATCCTGGAAGCCGCCCTTGCCTTCGACAGAGGTCGGCGACTGACCGATCAGTGCGAGCACGGGAACACGTGAGGTGAACGACTCCGCGAGTCCCGCCACCAGGTTCATCGCGCCGCCACCCGAGGTTGCTGCCACGACGCCGAGGCCACTCGACGAGCGGGCGTAGCCGTCGGCCATCGTCGCTGCCGAGAATTCGTGCTTCGCGACGATCCCCGTGACGGGGCTGTCGGTGGCGAAGATAGCGTCGTAGAGGTCCTCGATATTGGCGCCGTCGACGCCGAAGACGTGGTGCACACCGAGTGCGGCGATCGCGTCGACCAGGTAGTCGACTACGCGCTGGGGGCGCTGTACCTGGTCATGGGTGGCCGCGTTCATACCTATTGATACGAAGCTCGGCACCGAATGGTTCAGACCGTCCCGACCAAAAGCACCTGGTTGGTTGCGACGGACCGAATATCGACCGTACGGATTTCGTCGGGCACGTTGTTGGTGACAGCGGTGGTGTCGACCGTGTCGCCGGGGCGGGCAGACCACTGCGCGATCTTCGACTCGACGCCGTCCGCGCTGGTCACCCACATCGCGAACGTGCCCGTATAGCTACGTCCACCCGCATCCGCATATCGACATTCCATGGCGACACGCGTCCCACCGTCCGGCAGCGCGAGCAGGGAAAAGTTCGCAGACAACGACGACGGGACGACGTTCGTCATCGCCAGCTCGGCGACGATGGTCTCCGACGTCCCCTGATTTCGGTTGTCGAGGTAGTTCGCAGTCACGGGGACAGCGATGGCAACCGCAGCTACCGCAGCGGCGATGGCGGCGCCGATGGCAACGAGACGTCCACGTCGGCGGCGTTGACGTGTTTCGGCCACCAGCCGATGCAGCATCAGGTCCGGCTGTGCCGGCGTCGTCGGCTCAGGCTCGGCGTCGACCAACGACAACGCGACGTCGTGCGGCACAAGGGACAACAAGCCGGGAACACCCGCCACCTCGCCGACCGCCTGGTGGCACTGCGAGCAGCCCTTGAGGTGTGCTTCGAACTCGTGTCGGTCCGTCGCGGACAACGCACCCAAAACGTAGGCGGCGTCCCAGGTGTCGTAGCGATCGTCTTCGTCGATCATCTCGTCACCCCCATCTCCTGCAGCGCGAGGCGCAGAGCCCGGATTCCGTAGTGCATCCGCGACTTCACCGTGCCATCGGGTATTCGAAGCTCAGCCGCAATTTGGTGGGTCGACAGCCCACGGAAATAGGCGGCAACGACTACCTCGCGGTGTTCGACGCTCAACTTGGCCAATGCGTCTGCTACCAGCCACGCGTCGAGTGCACGATCGGACTGATCGGGGCTCGGCACCTCGGGTGGCGATTCCATGCCGAACTCGCGCCTGCTCCGCGCGCTGCGATGCTCGTCGAATGCAAGATTGCGTGCCACCGTGAACAGCCAGGCCCGCGCCGACGTCGTCGACTGATCGAGAATGTTGGGCCGCTGCCACGCCCGCAGCAGAGTTTCCTGCACGATGTCTTCTGCCCGACCCGGATCGCCCGTGAGGCCGAGCGTGTATCGCCACAGCGCTGTCGCATGCTCGCTGTAGAGAACCTGCATCAACTCGGCCTGATCGTCGGGCACGTCGTCACCTCCCGCACAACAAACGGTACAGCGGTCGGGAGGGTTCAATGCAGCGCAGAGAATTTCGAGCAACGGAAATCGCGGCGGCGCAGCGACCGGCAGGTCTAGCGTTGGAGCGATGAAGCGGATCACCCATCCCGATGGCTTTCTCGCACCCGCCTATACGGCTCGCCTCGATACCGAACCTGTTCCGGCGCTTCGGCTTCCGGACTCGGAGATGCATCCCGAGGTGGCGTATCGGTACATCCACGACGAGCTGATGCTCGACGGCAGTTCACGGCTGAATCTGGCTACCTTCGTCACGACGTGGATGGAACCACAGGCCGAGCGGCTGATGGCCGAGACGTTCGACAAGAACATGATCGACAAGGACGAATATCCAGCGACGGCATCGATCGAGGAGCGGTGCGTCAATATGGTCGCCGACCTCTTCCACGCGCCGGATCTGGATCCGACGGATTCGAGATCGGCGACGGGTGTGTCGACGATCGGATCGAGCGAGGCTGTCATGCTCGCGGGCCTTGCGCTGAAGTGGCGCTGGCGGGATGCGCGGGCTGGGAAAGCTGGGTCGGACAAAGACACGACGAAGCCGAATCTTGTTCTCGGCAGCAATGTTCAGGTCGTGTGGGAGAAGTTCTGCAAGTACTTCGACGTCGAGGCGAAGTACCTGCCGATGACTCCCGATCGGTATGTCATCACGCCCGAGCAGGTGCTCGACGCCGTGGACGAGAACACGATCGGCGTCGTCGCCATCCTCGGAACGACGTACACGGGCGAGTTGGAGCCGATCGCCGAGATAGCGGCAGCGCTCGACAAGCTGGCTGCCGACGGCGGACCCGACATACCGCTGCACGTCGACGCGGCGAGTGGTGGTTTCGTCGTCCCGTTTCTGGATCCGGATCTGTTGTGGGACTTCAGGGTTCCGCGCGTGGTGTCGATCAACGCGAGCGGCCACAAGTACGGGCTCACGTACCCGGGCATCGGCTTCGTCGTCTGGCGCAGCCGCGAGCACCTGCCCGAGGACCTGGTCTTCCACGTCAACTATCTCGGCGGCGACATGCCGACCTTCACCTTGAACTTCTCGCGGCCGGGTAACCAGGTGGTTGGGCAGTACTACAACTTCATCAGGCTGGGCCGCGGCGGCTACACGGCGATCATGGAAACGTTGCGCGACACGGCAGTTCGGGTCAGTGGCAAGCTCGCGGAGTTGCCCGAGGTCGAGGTGATCACCGACGGGTCGGCGATTCCGGTGGTGACCTTCAAGCTGCAGGCAGAATGCGGCTTCACGGTCTTCGACATTTCACACGAACTGCGCGCCGGTGGTTGGCAGGTGCCTGCGTACACGATGCCCGCGGATGCGGAGGACGTCGCCGTATTGCGCATCGTGTTCCGCGAAGGCTTCAGTGCGGATCTCGGTCACATGCTGATGGTGGCGATAAAGGCAGTGGTCAAGGAATTGTGCGAACGAGGTCGCAACGGGCACTCGCACGCGGCGCATTTCGCCCACTAGTCGTGAGTCCTTTTGGCGGGCAGGCCCTCCGAAAGGACTCACGAGCGGCGAAGCCGCCTCAGCCACCTCAGTTTCTTTCGACCTCGATGGGGTGGGTCGCGAGCATGGCAAGGGGTAGCGGCTGGCGTCTGAGGACGCTTGCCCAGAGATCGACGCGCGGCGGACCGATCAGATCGGATGCCAACGCCGACAACACCATCCAGTCCTGTCGTTCCAGCTCGCCTTCGAGCTGCCCGAAGGTCCACCCCGAGTAGCCCGCGAAGATACGAACGCCCTCGACCAGCGGGCGGATCTCGTCGGGATCGGAATCGAGGTCGACCATCGCTACGCGGCCGTCGACTCGCCGCAAACCTGGGACGTCGTCGATGTCGACACCGACGCGGAGCGTCGCAAGGCAGAGCGCTGCATCGCGCTTGACCGGACCGCCGACGTACAGCGCGCGCGGACGCGACACGAGGCTGGACCACTGCGGCAGCACGTTGTGCACCGCGGTGTCGCTGGGCCGATTGATCACGACGCCCAAGCTGCCCGAGTCGTTGTGCTCGATGATGTAGATGACGGTTCTTCGAAAGGCAGGCTCGACAAGTTCTGTCGAGGCAACCAGCAGGCTGCCTGGGCGCACGACTGATTCGGGCTCCCAGTGGTCTGCCGAGAGGCCCTCGCCGCGACGCGATGCTCCACCGTCGCTGCGCTCGCCCCAATCGTCCCGGGTTGTCTGGTCGTCGGGTTCGTCTCCCTGTGCCACCAGGACATCATCGCACCGTTCCGGCGGGGTTGTCCGTTAAGACGCTCGCAGAGATTGCGCCGAGAATTCAGACGAGGCCGATCGATTCCAGCAGCACCTCGAGATGGTGGGCGAACAGGGCGGATTTGTCGCTGAACGTATGCGGTCCGTATTGGTCGAACACCTCGAAATTCACGACGCCGAAAAGCCCTGCCCACGCGAAGACACCGCGTGCGATGAGCTCGTCCGGTGCCTCCAGGTCGAACTGGGTGCGGATCGCGGCGAAGCTGCGATGCAGCTCGGCGGGCGCGGCGACGGTGGTCGGAATCGTCAGATCGCCGCTGCGGTAGGCGCGTTCGTACAGCCCGACCAATGCGGTGATCACGCGCGTGCCCGGTCCGGTCGTCTGCTCGGCGGGAGCTGCGTAGCCGGGAACCGGGCTGCCGAACAAGAGTGCGTAGCGAGCCGGTTCCCGCAGCGCCCAACTGCGGACCGCCCAGCCGATTGCGCGGAACTGCTCGCGGTAGTCGTCGGCCGGCGCGTCGGCGAGAGCGGCGTCCACCTCGTCGCCGAGTTCGTTGTAGGCGTCGACGACCAACAGGGTCAGCAGCTCGTCGCGACTCTTGACGTAGCGATAGACCGCCGACGAGACGACGCCGAGGTCGCGCGCGACGGCACGCAGTGAGAGCGCTGCAGCACCCTCCTTGGCCAGATGATCTCGACCGATCCGCGTGATGTCTTCGAGCGTTTGTACCCGGGCACGCTCACGTGGAGTGCTGGTCATGGTGTCAGCTTGCACCGTCTACAAGAGCAGTGTCAACAAAAGAGAGCAGTGCTCTTGACTCGAAGGCGATCCGGGTGCATGCTTGGAATCGAACCGAGAGCAGTGCTCACAAACGAGATCAGGGGAACGAAATGACCGGAATACATGTCGTCAACGGAGCGGGGCAGGTCGGAACCAACATCGCCGAGCAGTTGGCGGCGCAGGGCCATCAGGTTCGAATCCTGACCAGGTCCGGCAGTGGACCCGAGCACGCGCTGATCGAACGCCGCAAGACCGATGTATCCAAGCCCGAGCAGCTTGCCGCGGCCTTCGACGGTGCGGTGGCCGTCTACCACTGCATTCACGGATCGGCCTACACAGCCAAGGCGTGGCAGGCCGAGTTGCCGGTCGCCGAGCAGGCAGTACTCGAAGCAGCGGGCAGGGTCGGCGCCGTTGTCGTCTTCCCCGAGAGCCTCTACTCCTACGGTCATGTCGACGGTCCGATCACAGAAGACACTCCGCGCAATGCGACGAAAGGCAAGCTCGGCATCCGCACCGAGCTGCTACGCGCCCGCGAAGAGTCCGCAACCAACACCGTCAGCGTCGCGGCATCGGACTTCTTCGGTCCGCACGTGATGATGTCGCATGCAGGCGAGCGCATGATTCCTACGGTCTTGGCCGGCAAGACGATGCGCGTCATCGGGAGCCTCGACATGCCGCACTCGTTCACCTACGTCCCGGACTTGGCGAGCGCGATGATCGCTGCAGCGACCAACCCGGAGTTGTGGAACGGCTTCTATCACGCACCGACCGCACCTGCGGTGACACAGCGAGAGCTGATCGAAGCGGTTGCCCGCGCGGGGGATGTGCCGACTCCCAAGATGTCGGCGATCCCAGCCTGGGTGTTGCACGTCGGCGGCGTCGTGTCGACGGATTCGCGGGAACTCGCCGAGACGTCGTATCAGTTCAGCAAGCCGTTCGTGATCGACTCCTCACGCAGCGAGAAGGTCCTCGGGGTGAGCCCGACCCCGTTCGACACAGCGATCAAACAGACCGTCGAATGGTGGCGAGCCCGTCAGGCGTGAAACGCGGCGAATCCTCGATAATGCCCGCGGCTCGATGTCTCGGGCATTATCGAGGTCGTGCGCACAACGCTTCTCGCCGTCGGGGCGAGCTTGACCATGATTCTCACCGCATGTGGCGACAGCGGTCCAGACCAGCCGCAGACGCTCGGGGAGCAGTTCGCGAACGCGTTGAACAGCGACGATGTCGGTGCTGCGGCCGCGTTGACCTCCGACCCCGCCCAGGCGAGCGCTGCCATAACGCAGGTGTACGACGGGCTCGGCAAGGAAGTGCAGTTCTCCGTCGACAAGACAGGTAAGTCCGGCGACGACGACACGATCACCTTCGCCGCCAGCTGGAAACTCGGCGGAGGTGACTCGCCGAAAGAGTGGAAATACACGACAAACGCGACGGCGATCGATGGTGCCGAGGGCTGGCGGATCAGCTGGGACCCGTCCGTTCTGGCGCCGTTCGAAGCAGGCAGCACCGGCTCGCTGGTCTACCGCGCGACGTATCCGAAACCTGCTCGTGTGGCCGACAGCGCCGGCCGTGATCTTTTGACGCAGCAGGTCGTGACGCTGGTCAACGTGTCACCGACCGCGGACACCGCTGCTGTTGCCGCGCTGCTCACACCCGTCGCGCCGACCGTCACCGCGCAGTCGATGCAGACCGATCTTGCTGCGGCAGAAGGCAAACCGATCACTCCGGTCGCTCTTCGCGAACAGGATGCAGCGCCGATCTCGGCTGCGCTCGCTGCGATTCCGGGCGTCGAACTCGTTCAACAGACCCGGCTGCTCACCGCCGACCGCGCGCTCACCTCGCCGGCGTTCAACGGGCTGAGCGAACTGTGGCAGGAAGCCAACGACGCCGCGGCGGGTTGGGAGGTCGCGTCGATCGCGCCCGACGGCAGCGCAGAGCGCCTGATCGGCGAAGATGCCAAGACAACGCCGGACATCGCGACGACACTCGACACGAACCTGCAGGTCGCTGCCGAAGCTGCGCTCGCTCCCATTCAGCAGCCGGCAGCGATCGTGGCGATCGAGCCCTCGACCGGCGGCATTCTCGGCGTCGCGCAAAACGCGTCCGCCGATGCCCAAGGTCCGATCGCACTCACCGGGCTCTACCCGCCGGGTTCCACGTTCAAGACCGTGACGGCGTCGGCCGCGTTGCAAGCGGGGACGGTCACGCCGGACACCGTGCTGCCGTGCCCCGGCACGGAGAACATCGAAGGTCGGCAGATCCCGAACGACGAGAACTTCGACCTCGGTCAGGTGCCGTTCCACACCGCGTTCGCGCGGTCGTGCAACACGACCTTGGGTCGCCTCGCCGTCGCCCTTCCGCCTGACGCGTTGACCAAGGCAGCGGCGCAGTTCGGTCTCGGCGTCGACTACGTCACCCCCGGCCTCACGACGGTCACCGGCTCGGTTCCTCCGGCCGACACACCTGCGGAGCGAGTCGAATCCGGCATCGGTCAGGGCAAGGTGACGGCGTCGCCGTTCGGTATGGCGCTCGTCGCGTCATCGATCGCCAACAACGGCGTGAGCGCACCGATGATCGTCCAGGGGAAGCCGGGAACGGGCGACAAAACGCCGGACCAGCTTCCACCGAACATATCGTCGGAGCTATTGACGATGATGCGAGAGACGGTCACCGGCGGAACGGCGACGATTCTGAACGACATTCCAGACCTGCGCGGCAAGACCGGAACCGCCGAGCATGGCAACGGCCCTGCACACGGCTGGTTTGTCGGAATCGCGGGCGACGTCGCGTTTGCGGTGTTCGTTTCCGACGCCGACAGTTCCGGGCCGGCTTTGGAGGCCGCTGGACGCTTCCTTCGATCGGAACAGTTCCGCGCGCGCTAGGACGTGCCTGTGCCGTGCTCGCCCGCGACGAGGTCCCGAATTCGGTTCCAGCGGGCGTTGTACTCTTCGCCGAATCGGGCCCGAGCGCGCTGCATCCGTGCCGGTTTGGTGGCGTAACGACGACGTGCCCACCACGAATCCGGTTTGGCGAGGCGGAGCGCACCGATGATCGCGATCGGTTCGACCATGACGCCGACGATTCCGGTGACGAATTTTCCTTTGAGCATGCAGACCACCGATATCGCCAACCCGACGAGCAGATAGCAGATCGATAGCCACCAACCCGATGAGCCGATCGTGCCGCTGACAAATTCCGAGCCTCCGATGAGCACCCCGGTGATTGCCAATGCGCAGAAGATCGCGTCGATCGATTTGCGTCCGTCGGTACTCCAATACACATCGTCGAGGTGCAGCCACAGAGCGAATTCGTCGAGAGTGAGGGCTAGTCCGACACCGAAGGCGGCCGAAAAGATGTTCAGGGCAGCGCCTTCGGGCGTCGTGGCGATGAGTGCGACCCCGACGATGGCCATCAGCAGGATTCCGAAGACCTGATGATGGATGTGGACACCGCCGATGTTGATGTCTCGAAATACTTGGGTCGTCGCCTCCGACTCGACCTCGGTCGTTGCCTCCGACGGTTCGCGAGTCGAGCGGGCGCGAATGTGTCGCGTGACCAGTCGCGTTGCCACGAAGGTGACGAGTACTGCAACGAACAACCACATCACGGGGACCAGCAACCGGTCGTTGCCGGCGCCGAAATTCAGCTCGATCACCCGTCGACGATAGTTGGCCTGTTCTTCACTCCGTGGCGATATTGTGATGCCATCGTGCGGCGCGGTTGCTTGTTACTGATGTGACAAGAGTGGAGATTGTTACTCATGGGGTTTGAGATGTCTCGTCGGGTGGGCGTAACCGGTGCAACTGCCGCAGTGGCGGTTGCGACGTTGGTAGCGACCTTGGGGTCGTGTGCGGTCGGTCGGCAAGCGAGCGAAGCCGAAAGGCTGGTCGAGCACTTTGCGGAGGCCCTCGACAGTCAGGACGTCGGCGGTGCGGCGTCGCTGACGTCGTACCCGAACGCAGCCTCGGCATCGATCCAGCAAATATTCGACGGTCTGCACCCGGAAAGCGTCGACTACAAGGTCAGTCAGTTCATCGGCCTCGACGAGGCATCCGGATTCTTCACCCTCGACGCCGTCTGGGATTTCGGACGCGACCGCAATTGGACCTACAGCGTCTCGGGCAGTGTCCGCAAACTTGCCGTCGGCTGGCGGATCTCCTGGGAGCCGTCCGTCGTAATGCCCGAACTCGGCCACAGTCGAGCCGTCAACCTCGTCCGCACGGACGCGGCGGCGCCCCGCGTCGTCGACGCCTCCGGCGCGGTGTTGATGGACGAGCAGACGATCAATGCCATCAGGCTCGATCCCGCGCACATGCCGGACCCCGTCGCATCGACGACCGCACTCGCGAAGGCGATCGAGCCGGTCGCACCGCTGATCACGTCGCAGTCGTTGTTGCAGGATCTGGTTGTGGCACAGGGTAAATCGATCACGGCGGTGACACTGCGTGACGCGGACTTCGAGATCCTCGAGCCCGAGTTGAGTCCGATCCCCGGCGTCGTCCTGGAAAAGCAGCCGAAACTGATCGCAACCGACCGGCGCGTCGTCTCGCCCGTTCTCGACGGACTCCGCAACGTCTGGCAGGCCAATCGCGACGCGACCTCGGGTTGGGCAGTACGAATCTCCGAACGCAGCGGTGGTGAGCCGATCCAGATGGCAGGCTTCCAAGGACCTCCGGGCCCGGACGTCGCCGCAACACTCGATCCGAAGCTGCAGCTCGCTGCCGAAGATGCGGTCGTCAGCGTCGGCACACCGGCGACGATCGTCGCGATTCAACCGTCGACCGGCGCTGTTCTCGCGGTCGCGCAGAACAGCTACGCCACCGATATCGGACCGATCTCGTTGACCGGACTGTTTCCGGCAGGCTCGAACCTCGAACTTTTCCGCGACGCCGCCGCTGCGATGAAAGGTGTAGCGCCGAGCAATGTTTCGGCTTCGGACATCCTCGATGCAGCGAGCGACCTCGGCATCGGCGTCGATTTCGACGTGCCGGGGTTGGACGAAGTCACCGGTAGTTTGCCGGGCGACGGGTCCGGGATGGAAGGTATTCGCGAGCGAAAGCCCAAGTCGGACGCGGTCATGGTCAGTCCGTTCGGAATGGCCGTCGTGTCTGCGTCGATCGCTCGCGGTGCACCGACGGCACCGATGATCGCCTATGGCCAACCCAGCACCGCGGACACCGAGCAGGAGCCGCTTCGAGCCGACATGGTCGAGCGGTTGCGTGGACTGATGCGCGACGCGGCAAAGAATCCCGACCTCGAGAGCCTGCGATCGATGCCGGATGTGGCTGCCTATCCTGCGTCCAACGGTGGCGATCAGTGGCTGATCGGAAATCGCGGCGACCTGGCGTTCGCCGTGTTCATCCAGGATGCGGACGGCTCCGATCAGGCCGCGAAGATGACTACTCGGATGTTCCGCGCGTTGTCGAAGCCTCAGCCTTAGAAGCCGCAGCCCTAGACGCAGCAGCCCTAGTCCGGCGCGAGTCGACCGCGCGGTAGACAGCGCGCCAGCCGATCAGGAAAACCCCGAGCACGGTCGTCGCCACGATGATGAAACTGGTTGCCGTTCCCTGACCGCTGACGGCGCGCAACACCATGCCGACCACGACGGTCGTGACCCAGACGAGGATGCCGGTCGGGAGTACCAGTTCGGGGGTGAACTTCTCCCTGTACAGCGCGATCGTGGCCAGCCAGCCGACCCCGAGGCCGGCGAGGAACGGCCACACCGTGCCCAACAGGCCGAAAATGGCGTTGGACTCGTCGTGGCTGCGTCGACCGATCACGCAGAAAACCACAACGAGTCCAACGTCGAGAGCAAGTGCAGGGGCGTGCCGCTTCATACGAACAAGCGTAGGCGGCAAGCCGCTCGTGAGTCTTTTCGGTGGTCCCGACCTCCGAAAAGACTCACGAGGCGCGGAGCGCCCTACGCCTTTGCAACCTCGATTTCGAGGACGAGGTTGATCTTGTCGCCGACAACCGCGCCACCGTTGGCGAGCGGCATGTCGATGGTGATGCCGAAGTCACGGCGATTGATGGTGGTCTTGGCCTCGAAGCCTGCGACCGGGCCGTTGCCCATGCCCTCGTTGACGCCGTTGAACTCGACCTCGAGGGAGACCGGCTTGGTGACGCCGTGGATCGTGAAGTCGCCATCGACTACGAAGTCGTCACCGTTGACGCGGAAACCGGTCGACTTGAACGTCGCGGTCGGGAACTCTTCGGCGTGGAAGAAGTCGGCGGTACGGAGGTGGCCGTCACGCTGCTCGTTGTCGGTGGTGACGCTGGCGACCTTGATCTCGGCCTCGGCGGAGGCTGTGCCGTCTTCGTTGATGACGAGCTTGCCGGAGAAGTCGGTGAAACGGCCGCGGACCTTGCTCACCATCAGGTGGCGAACCGAGAAACCGAGAGTCGAATGGCTGGCATCGATGTTCCAGGTGCCTGCGGTGAGCTTGGTGGTCGTTGCGGTGGTCATGTGAGCTCCTGTGTGGTTGAGGTTTCAACTAATACTATACCTCAATCGGACTACGGTCCGCTTTATTCCATGGGTCTTGACTCGGAAGATCGCAAACTCAGCGGATCGGACGTTCCAACTCTGCTGCGAAGTCGACATCTTCGTGCTGATGCCGCCGGAACAGGAAGAGGAAAACGATCCAGCCGACAAGCGCGACCAGAATGAAGCTGACCCCGCGATAGACGAAGGCGGCTGCGACGGCCTGAGAGGCAGGCAGAGCAGCAGCCGAGGTCAGCGTCGCGATCAAGGTCGCGTCCACGTAGACGAGGCCACCCGGCGCGAACGGCACAGTCCCGACCGCCTTGCCGATCGCGAACGTGATGAGCAAACCGGCGAGCGTCGGATCCGCGCCGATGGCATAACAGGCGAACGCCAGACAGGCGACGTCGCCACCACGGTGCAGGACCGCCCAGACGATCGAGAGCCCCCCGTCACGGACGCCGAGCTTGACCGACTCGATTTGATCGATCACTTCGCGAACGCGGTCCATCCCGACGTCCAACCGTTGCTTGCGAATCCGGTTGTACTTACCGACCACCCAGCCGACCGCGCGCTCGAGACTGTCCGGATGCGTCGAGGCGTACTGACCCGCATAGATCAGCGCAACCATGCCGCCGATCGAAATGATCAGCGTGAACGGACTCACCGAGCCACCGACCGCGATCGCGCCGGCAAGACCGATGAGCGCGAGACCGGAGGCCGCGATGACGCCGGATATCGCGAGTTGCCAGGACGCGACGATCGGACTTGCACCCCACCGACGGGTCTCGCGATAGGTGAACGCCGTCGAGAAGACCTGACCTGCGGGCAGCGTCACCGACATCGCGGTGCTTGCATAGATGACGGCAACCGATTTACGTTGACTGACCCGAACGCCACCGGCCTGCAGCAGTTGGCGTTGCAATGCACCGAAGCCGCTCAGCGACACCGCCTGCGCCGCGATACACGCGCTCAACCAGCCCCAATGGATCTCACTCAGGCTCTTCCACGATTCGTGCAACCGTGGCCACAAATAGATGGCTTCGCCGGTCAACAAAGCAAGCAATGCGATTCCGGCAACCCACTTGACCCACCGAAATCTGCCCCGCTTCGGCGCGGGCTCGGCATCAGGCGCGTCAGGTCCGGGCTGTGCCACACCTTTAGAGTAGCGAACGAGGTACTTCGATCTAGCTGCGAAGTACAGGAGACGCCAAGTGTGTCCTCCTGCGACGACCACGCAATTGCACTTCTTCGCCGAGTTCCCAGTTGCTCTGCTCGTCCTCGTCCGCGAAGTACAGTGCGCTGCTCGACGCAAGAACACGCGCCGGTTGGAGCTTCGCCAGCTCTGTCAATCGCGACGCCTCGTTGACCGGATCGCCGATCACCGTGTACTCGAACCGATTTGCGGCGCCGATGTTTCCGGCGACGGCAAGTCCGGCGGAGACGCCGATACCGATGTCGAGTCCGACGACTTTGCTGAGCTCTATCCGCATATCTCGGGCGGCCGCAAGAGCAGCGGTCGGCGCGTCCGGACGATCGAGTGGCGCACCGAAAATCGCAAGCGCGGCATCACCCATGAACTTGTTGACGAAGCCGTGATGCCGGTCGACCACCTCGACGACGATCCGGAAGAACTCGTTGAGCAAGCTGACGACCTCGGTGGGGGGTCGCTCCGCCGCCGTCGCCGTCGACCCGACCATGTCGACGAAAAGCACAGCGACGAAACGGGTCTCACCACCGAGTTCGGTACCGAACTGCAGCGCACGCCGCGCTACGTCCTCGCCGACATGCTGGCCGAACAACTCCTGCAGGACCCTGCGCTCGGACGCTTCCTCCATCATCCTGTTGAACCCGACCTGCAGCCGGCCGATCTCGCTACCGTCGAACACCTCGACCGAAACGTCCGGCTCGCCCTCCTGCACCTTGTCGATGGCCCTGGTGAGTTGGCGGATGGGATCGGAAATGCTGCCGCTGGTCAGCATCGACAGCGCGAACGCCTGCACGATCACCACGATGGTCAGCAGCAGCACGGCGACAGCGAGCGAGTTCGACGAGTATTCGAGGTCCGTCGAAATCTGCGTGACGCACAGCAACACGATCGCGATCGAGGGCGCGAGTGTGCCGAGCCCCCAGGTCATCGCCATCCGGGTACCGATGCCGGGAGTGAGAGTGCGGTCGAAACTGCCTTCGCTCAACGCTTTTGCCGCAACCGGGCGCAGGATGCGCTCGCCGAGCATGTAGGAGAAGCCGAACACGATGACCGCACCCATGATGTAGGTCATGATCACGGCTGCCGACAACTCAGGCGCACTCGGAATCGCGAGGATCGCGAATGCGGTGCCGCCGAAGATCCACAGGATCAAATGCACTATCGCCTGCCGAAGCGGTGCGTGCAGCGCGGCCATTTGTTCGCGCCGACTCGGCGGACCACCCCGCAACTGCCATCGCACGACCGGGCTGAGCATAAACGCCGACGACCCCAAACTCACGAGCGCGCCGACACCGAGCAGGGCGGCGATGATGGTCGCGCTACGCCTGCGATCCGAGATCACCGCCGACGATTGGGGAACAGGGAGGCCGTGCTGAATGAAGGCGTAGACCAGCAGTACTCCGAAGCCGTTTGCCAAGGCCATCGAGACGACATAGAGCGGCCAGCGAGTATGCATCGTCTGTTTGACCGCTTCGAGTGGCGCTGACACGGAACCAATTTAGCGTTCCCGGTGTGCGTACCGCCCGGTGATGGTCTTTCCCGATAGGCTCGGCGCAATGAATGCCCAGGTACCCGCGTCAGAACCGGCTCCGAAATCGCATGCGGATTCGGTGCATCCGCTGGTTCGGGTAGGCGCCGAATGGACGTGGCGGCTGCTCGTTCTGTTCGCGGGACTCCTTGCGATCGGCTACATCGTCCAAGAGCTCGCGACGGTGATGATTCCACTTGCGATCGCGCTTCTCGGGGCCGCGATGCTCGCACCGATGGTCAATTGGATGCAACGACAAGGGGTTCCGAGGTCCGCGGCCGTCGTCGTCGCCATCGTCGGCTCGATCAGTGTGCTCGCAGGCATTCTGACCTTCGTGGTCGAGCAGTTCATCGAAGGTCTGCCCCAGTTGGTCAGCCAATTCTCGACGAGCATCGAGCAGGTCCAGAATTGGCTCACCGATGGTCCCCTGCACTTCAGTGAAGACCAGATCCGCAGCGGCGGCGATTCACTGCGCCAAGCGCTGGAATCGAATCAGGATTCGCTCACGAGCGGCGCACTGACGACCGCGGCCGTCATCGGTGAAATCCTGACGGGTTCGTTGCTCGCATTGTTCATCCTGATCTTCTTCCTCTACGGCGGCGAACAGATCTGGGACTTCCTAACGCGAATCGTGCCGACCGACTCGCGTCGCCGGGTGCGGGTCGCCGGTCGGCAGGGCTTCGGTTCCCTCGTCGGCTTCGTACGCGCGACGGTCGCTGTGGCTGCGGTCGATGCGATCGGTATCGGCGCGGGACTGGCAATACTCGGTGTGCCCCTTGCGCTGCCGTTGGCGTCACTTGTGTTCATCGGCGCCTTCGTTCCGATCATCGGCGCCTTCGTCGCCGGTTTCGTCGCCGTCTTCATCGCGCTCGTGACCAAGGGTCTACTCACCGCTCTGATCACGTTCGGCATCATCGTCGCGGTGATGCAGTTGGAAGGCCATGTGCTGCAGCCGCTTCTGTTAGGTCGGGCAGTACGGGTGCATCCGCTGGCCGTTGTTCTTGCGATCACCGCGGGCCTCGTCGTTGCGGGCATCGCAGGCGCGTTGTTCGCCGTTCCGCTCGTCGCCTTCTTGAACACCGCCATCAGGTCGCTGCTCGTCGACGAGCCCGACGAGGTTTTCGAGGAGCAGACTGCCGACATGGTGACCGGTCCATCGTTCGCTGCGACACCCGACGAGCCTGATAAACCCGATAAACCCGATGAACCAGCAGGGTAGAGGTGAGCGCAGGCTGCACCGCGGGCGTGAGCGCCGCAGGCTGAACCTGCGCGCCGTTACGGGCGTCGAGGCGGATCCCGTTGCGCCGCTCTGGCGAGCGTCACAAGCGTTCCGGCTGATCACTTTGGTCTACGCGGCGTCCTACCAGTTCACCGTTATCGACAACTACACGAATCAGCGTCTCGCCTGGTTCTTCTTCGCGTTGATGGCTGTGTGGACCGGGATGTCGGCGTTGGCACTGACTGTCAATTCGCTACCCCGCTGGTGGATCGTGGCCGCAGACCAGTTGGTCGTCGCGGGGCTGATGCTCGCGACCAAGCTTGTCGCCGATCACGACTGGTACACAACCAAGCAGACTTTGCCGACGACGCTGTGGGCTGCCAACGCCGTGCTGTCGGCTGCCATTCTCTGCGGACCGTGGATCGGCGTCGTATCGGGACTTGGCATCGCCTTGGTAAGTCTCTATGTGCAGGAACGCATCACACTCGATCTTGGCGGCGACGCGACGGTACCGATGCTGGTCTCGACAGGGCTGGCGATCGGGCTGGCGTCGAGTGCGGCGACCCGCGCACACGGGCAGCTCGAGCGCGCTGTCCGGCTCGCCGCAGCAACCGAGGAACGCGAGCGACTTGCTCGTGAAGTACACGACGGGGTGCTGCAGGTGCTCGCCTACGTGCAGCGGCGGGGCGCTGAAATAGGCGGTCCGGCAGTCGAACTCGCTGCCAAGGCCGGTGAACAGGAAGTCGCCCTCAGGATGTTGATCTCGGAGCAGGGCGCCGGTGCGGAGTCCGATGCAGGCGGCGGCGCCATCGATCTGTGCCCGCTGTTGCGATCGCAAGCGCGGCCTCTCGTTGCGGTGTCCACTCCTGCCGATCCGGTGTTGGTCGGACGGTTCATCGGCACGGAACTCGCCGCCGCCGTGGCGACGGCACTGTCCAACACCGAACTCCATGCCGGCGCGGGCGCGAAAGCGTATGTGTTGCTGGAGGATATGGGCACCGAGATCATCCTCAGCGTTCGCGACGACGGCAGTGGTATCGCTGCCGGTCGGCTGGCGGAGGCCGAAGCCGAAGGGCGGCTCGGTGTTTCGAAATCGATCTGCGGACGCGTCGAAGCGCTCGGTGGCACCGCCACACTGGTGACCGAGCCCGGCGGCGGGACAGAATGGGAATTCACGGTGCCCCGCGATACAACGGACATCGGCAAACATCGTTAGCGGAAGGGGAGACACACGTGACCGAAGCGGATCAGGTGTCTGTGATGGTTGTCGACGATCATCCGATGTGGCGCGACGGAGTGTCCCGTGACCTGGAGGCCGCGGGTTTCACGGTGGTCGCGACAGCAGACGGCGTCGGCACAGCAAGCCGCCGAGCGGCTGCCGTGCAACCCGACGTCGTGCTTATGGATATGCAGCTCATCGACGGCAACGGTGCGGAGGCAACCGCGAAGGTGCTCGACGTGTCGCCGAACAGTCGGGTCCTTGTGCTGTCTGCGTCCGCCGAGCGGGAGGACGTGCTCGATGCGATCAAAGCCGGCGCATCGGGCTATCTCGTGAAGAGTGCGTCGGCCACGGAGCTGATCGACGCCGTTCGCGCAACCGCGGCAGGTCAACCGGTGTTCACTCCAGGGCTGGCAGGTCTGGTGCTCGGGGAGTATCGACGGATGGCGACGGCACCGGCCGACGAGCGCGCACCCGAGGTTCCCGCGCTGACCGAACGGGAGACGGAGGTGCTCCGGATGGTCGCAAAAGGCCTGAGTGCGAAGCAGATTGCGACGAGGTTGACGTTGAGTCACCGCACCGTCGAAAACCACGTACAGGCGACGTTACGCAAGCTGCAGCTCGCCAACCGAGTCGAGCTGACGCGCTACGCAATCGAGCAAGGTCTCGAATAACACCTATTCTGGATTTATGGACGCAAGAGACTTGCGGGTATCGGACGCCGAACGCGAACACGTCGGGCGGATACTGCAGAGCGCGGTGGGGCAGGGCATGCTTTCGCTCGGCGAATTCACCGAACGAATGGACACCGCGCTTGCGGCGAAAACGCGCGCCGAGCTCAACATAGTGCTGGTCGATCTGCCTGGAGTGCGCCTGGTCGGTGCAGAGACAGCCAACCGTGGGTACACGGCTCCGCAACCGACCTCGGGTCCGCAGCAGCAGCACCCCACGGTCGCACCTGGTGAACGCGACGTCGTCCGCGGCAGAATGTCGGGACTTTCGCGCAAAGGACCGTGGCACGTGCCGGCGACCCTGTTCGTCAGCACCAAGATGTCGAGCGTGACCCTCGACTTCACCGAAGCAGTCGTCTCGACGCAGGTCGTCGAGGTCGTCGTCGACGATTTCGCCAGTAGCGTCTCCCTGATCGTTCCGCCCAACGCGACGGTGGACATGAACGGGCTCGACCTCGTCGGCGCGAGCGCGAACAACAAGGTGCGAACCGGTCCGCCGGTCGGCGCGCTGCACCTCGTCGTCCGGGGCCGAATGCGCTTCGGCTCGGTGACCGCCAAGCATCCCTTCGGCACCGGCTGGCGACGCCTGCTCGGTCAGATGGACTGATTACCCGCAGATCAGGGTCCAATTCCCTACCCGGGCTGAGTAGGGATACTCATCTGCTAGAGCGGTCGATGGACGAGTCTTGTGTCATGACATCACCTCGGTCGCCTTTCGTCGATCCGCAACTAGTCACGCGGCTCTCCGACGATTTCGCATCCCTCGGCGCGCAACTCGGCCACGTCGGCCGAAATCTCGCGATACTGCGGACGCAGTTGGACGCGGCAGTAGCGCCGCCGCAGCCCGCGCCGCCGCAGCCCGCACCGCCGCAGCACGCACCGCCGCAGCCCGCACCGCCGCAGCCCGCACCGCAAGTAGCGCCTCAGCCCGTGCAACCGCAATACCGGCCGCCGCAACCACCGCCGCAGTACCGCCCGCCACAGCCGCCGCCACAGTATTGGTCACCCGCGCCGCAGCAGGCAAGGCCCCGTCCACAGCTCCCGCCGCGTACGCCGTGGTGGCAGCGCGACGGCGTGATCAGCAAGTTGCTCGCCGTCGCGGGTGCAGGCGTCACGCTGATCGGTGTGGTCATGTTGCTTGTGATCGCCGCGCAGGCGGGCTTCTTCGGACCGGTCGCTCGTGTCACAGCGGGAGCGGCGCTGTCCATCGTGCTGGTCGGAATCGGCGCGCGTGTCTTCGGGCGAACCGGCGGCCGGGTCGGCGGAATCGCCTTGGCCGCAACGGGTATCGCAGGTGCGTACCTCGACGTGATGGCGGTGACCTCGATCTACGGTTGGCTCGTTCCGCCGCTCGGGCTGCTCGTCGCGCTCGGGGTCGGGGCCTTCGGTGTTGCGCTTGCGGCCAAATGGCAGTCGCAGTCGTTGGCGCTGCTCGTCGTCGTCGGCGTTGCCGTGCTTGCGCCGATCGTCACCGACGGGATCACACTTGTGCTCATCGGCTTCCTCGTCGTCATCCAGATCGCTTGCTACCCAGTGCAATTGGTTCGTCCGTGGCCCTATCTCGAAGCAGCACGCACCATCCCGGTGGTACTCGCCCTGCTGCTCGCCATCGCGCTGAGCGTCGTCGACTCCGATTCGAGCAACGAGTACTGGCTGCTCGCGTCTAGCATCGTCGTCGCACTGGTCGGCATCGCAGCAGTCGTCCCCTACGGTCGCCGTCGCGTCGACGTGCTCGGTAGCGCGATGTTCGCAACAGCCGCACTGCCGCTGCTGTTCACGAGCGCGCTGTTCGAGCGTCCCATCGTTGTCGCGATCGAAGCGCCGTTCGCCGCTGTGCTGCTGCTCATCGCTGCGCTGCCGATGTTCGCCGCGCACACCAGGATTGCTGCTGTCACGGTCGCCGTACTTGCCCTGCTGCAGACCACGTTCGCTGCAACCGATCGCAACACGCTCGCGATCGCACTCCTTGTCGTTGCCGCCGGATTCATCGCAGCATCGGATCGGCTGCGGTCGAAGGTCGCCTACGGGATCGGCTTCGGCTTCACCGTCGTCGCCGGGTTCGCCTACCTCGCACAGGCCTCACCCGACAGCGTCGCGTCGGCGAGCCGTGCGGTCGAAAATCTGGGCAGCTCGGTTGTCCTCGCGGGCGCCGCCGCCATTGCAGTGCTGGTCTTGCTGGTGTGGGTTGGACAACGTTCCGGCATCGTGGCGAAGTCCACTGTCGAGCCGCTGACGTTCCTGGCCGGGCTCGCCGGTCTCTATGCGATGACCACAGCAACCGTCGCAGCCGGCGTCGCGATAGCAGGCAGGGACGGGTTCATCGGCGGACACTGCGTCGCAACGATCACGTGGATGATCGTCGCAACACTCGTCCTGATGCGCGGACTGCGGGTTCGCAGCAACGCACACCTCACGCTGCTGTGCGGGCTTGCGCTGTGCGCTGCCGCGATTGCGAAGCTGTTCCTCTTCGACCTGGCAACCCTCGACGGCCTGTTCCGAGTCTCGGCCTTCATTGCGGTCGGGCTGCTACTGCTGGTCGCAGGCACCAAGTACGCACGGGCCTTCGCGGAGCGTGAAAGCGCTGCCGAACTGGCCGAGCAACAGGCTAGTGACGGTTCTCCCGCTCCAGCAGCTCGCTGACGCTGACGGCTGGATGGTCGGCACTGCGACGGTGCCGACCAGTGTCGTCGTCGAGGTCGTCGCTCGGAGGATCCGTCGCAGGCGGGGTGCTAGCGCCGTTGTCGCCCATGGTCGCGGGCGGTCGCTGTGGCCGATCCGACGTCGGTCCAGCCGACCCCGATTGCGTCGGACGCGGTGTGGAACCACGCAGGTCGGCGAGCCAACTCTCGATTCCGCTCGAATTGCGGTCCGGGGGTGGTGGTGTCGGCTTCTGCACGCGGGGCTGTGGCCGCACCGCACGGACCGGCGGCGTCGCCGAGATCCGCGGAAGCGGTTCGGTAAGCGGCTCCGGAGCCGCAGCTTGATGATGATGCGTCGCGCGCCCGACAGGATGTGGGACCGCAGCGGGACCGACGTCGGGTACATCGTGGGGAATGTTCTGCTCGTGCAGCAGCGGTTCGCCGAGGCCGAGCTTCTCCTGAATGCGTTTCATCCATGCAGGAGCCCACCAGCAGTCGTCACCGAGCAGCTTCATGGTCGCTGGGACAAGGAACATCCGGATCAGGGTGGCGTCGATGATCAGCGCCGCGATCATGCCGTAGGCGATGTACTGCATCATCACCAGATCGGAGAAGCCGAACGCGCCGGTGACGACGATCAGGATCAACGCGGCGGCCGTGATGATTCGGCCCGTGTGCGCGGTACCGATGCGGACCGCCTCGGTTGTACTCGCTCCCATCGCGCGCGCTTCGACCATCCGCGAGAGCAGGAACACTTCGTAGTCCGTCGACAGGCCGTAAATGACGGCGATGATCAGCACAAGGACTGGCGAACTCACCGGCCCCGGCGTGAAGTTCAAGATTCCTGAGCCATGACCGTCGACGAAGATCCAGGTCAGAATGCCGAGTGTCGACCCGAGACCGAGCGCGCTCATCAACGCGGCCTTGATCGGCAACACCAACGATCCGAACGTCAAGAACATCAACAGGGTCGTCGACAAAACGACAAGGATGATCATCAGTGGCATTCGATCGAGCAGCGCGGTGACACTGTCCGCCTCGATCGCCGGGGTGCCGGTCACACCGACCTTCACGCCGTCGGGAACGTCCATGCTCCGGAGATAGTCGATCGCAGGCGTTGCGACGTTGCGATCCTTGAGCCCGGCTTCGGACCTGAAGACGTTGTCCTTGGTCGGCGACAGCGGATTGAGCGTGAACTTCTGCACCAACCCCGGCGCATTGCTGGCCTCTTTGAGAATGTCCGAAACCTGAGTGCTGTTCGCGCCGGTGATGACCAGTTTGATCGGCTCGGTACGCAGGTTGGGGAACAGTGAGTCGAACTCCTGCTGCGCGACGCGTGTCGCGTTGTCCGGTGGCAGATACTTTTCGCTGATGCCGCCGAACTTGATGGCATTCACCGGGATGATCAGCAGCAGCAGGCCGATGACGATCGGGATCGCGACCTTCAGCGGGTGCTTCATCACGAACCGGGTGAGGCGTCCCCAGAAACTCGCCTCGACCTCTTCGGCCGTCTTCGTTTTGCGGAAACGCTTGAGGCCGAACGCGTCTACTCGGGGCCCGAGGATGCCGAGGATGCCGGGTAGGACCGTGATTGCGGCAAGCGCAGCCAAGCTGACGGTGGCGATGGCACCGTAGGCGACGGACTTCAGGAAGCCCTGCGGGAACAGCAGCAGACCCGCAAGGCTGGCGACGATCATCGTCGCGGAGAACACAACTGTTCGCCCTGCCGTCATCACCGACCGTCGGACGGCGTCCTCGGTGCTGTAACCCTCGGCTAGTTCCTCGCGAAAGCGGCTGACTATGAACAGTCCGTAGTCGATCGCCAGACCTAGTCCGATGAGCGAGACGACGGGCGAGACAAAGGCGTTGACCTCGGTGAACATCGTGATGACGCGGACGACGCCCCACGCACCGACAACGGTGAGGCCGCCGACGATCAACGGCAGCGCTGCCGCGATAACGCCGCCGAAGATGAAGAAGAGCAGGACACCGACAACAGGAATTGCGAGCAGTTCCATGCGGTGGATGTCGTTCTGCATCGTGTCGTTGATCGTTCCGAAGACCGGCTGCAAACCGGCGAGTTGGACGTCGACGCCGTCGATGTAGAAGTTGCTCTTGACCTTCTGGAAGTTCTGCGTCAGTTCGGTGTCGGTATCGCCGACGATGCCGATGCTGGCGACCGCATGCTGCTTCTCTTTGTCGGCCGCCGCCTGGTTGTTGATCGCACCTTCGACCGGGTAGTACGAGATGTTGACCTTGAGGATCTGGTCGGGATGGTCTTTGACCAGGCTGTTCAGATTGTTTTGGATGGCCTGTGCGAACTGCGGATCGTCGATCGTCTTGCCAGGCGGGGCAGTGTAGAGCGCGAGGACGTCGGAATTGTGATCACGTCCGTAGGTCTTGTCCAGAAGTTGGGCTGCCGCAACAGAATCCGACCCGGGATCGTCGAAACCGCTCTGACTCAGGTGATCTTCGAGACCGAGGCCGTAGGCGCCGAGCCCTAGCAGGCCCGCGACCATCAGACCGATGACGGTGTACCGAAGCTTGTAGACCAAGCGGCCCCAACCGGCGAACACTATGAAACTCCTGAACGTGACGCCAACAGAGCGGACAGCGGCCGGAACGGCTGCAGCCACGCGCCCTCGTCGGGTAGCGAATCGAGGCTTACGCGTGGAAGCGGCTCGCGGAATACGCCTGGGATGTCTTCGAGATCGATGAAGTCGAGGATGTCGGATGCGACAGCCCAGCTGGCATGCTCACGGAATCCGAGCACCTGCACGGGAACGCCGGTCGCGGCGATTGCTTCGAGCGGCTCGCGAAAAGCCTGGCCGTCGGCAGAGGCGACCATGATTCCGGCGAGACCGTTGTCGCGGGCGCGTAGTTCGATGTGGGCGAGCATGTCGGAGTCGACATCGGAATCTTCGTCGATCTTGGGTTTTGCGAAGACAGCGAAACCGACGTTGCGCAACGCCTCGACCCATGGCCGGACGACGTCGGCACTGCCGGTGGCGATGTTGGTGAAGACTGTTGCTTCCGGTTCGAGCGATGCGCTCTTACCGTTGGAAAGATCTGCTGTCCTGCCGAGCAGCCAGCGACCGAGGGCGTCGAACCTGGGTCGGTATGCGGCGGTGGGTCGGCCACCGAGGATCGCGCCGAGGCCCATGTCGAGGTTGGGAGCGTCCCAAACGAGCAGAACGCGTCGGACCGTGCGGTTGGTCCGGGGCAGTTCGCCCGGCAGGCCACCCTCTGCACCCAGGACATCTGCGACTCCAAGGACGGGGTCCGGCGGCGCTTCGCTGATGCTCATGACCTGATCTTCCCCCATATCAGCTCGGTGATGGAGCTTCCAACGCGATGAGCTTTGCTTTCGAACTTCGTCACAGGGCGCTCGTGCGTCATGGGTGAATCCCAATCGAGTGCGCTGAGATGGGGATCAGCATTGCCTACCGAGGCGATGTATTCGGCGTATTCCGCATGGTCGGTTGCGACATGGAGCACTCCGCCCGCCTGCAGCCTGTTCGCGATCAGTGCGACGGTCGGCGGTTGAAGCAGTCGTCGTTTGTGATGACGGGCCTTCGGCCAGGGATCGGGAAAGAAGACGCGAACGCCGGTCAGCGAATCGGGGGCGAGCATATTTTCGAGAACGTCGACGGCGTCGCCGCGGAGCAAACGGATGTTGGGGATGTCCTCGCGCTCGACCTGCTGGACGAGTTGCGCGAGCCCGGGCCGATAGACCTCGATGGCAATGAGGTTGACGTGGGGTTCTGCCCTCGCCATTGCCGCCGTCGCGGTGCCTGTGCCCGATCCGATTTCGATGATCAGCGGTGCTTCGCGACCGAACCAGGCAGCGACGTCGACAGGTTCGTCACCGACATCGCGGCCGATCTGCGGCCACATTCGGTTCCAACTCTGTTGCTGAGTCTCGGTCAGCGCGCCACGGCGCGACCGAAAACTGGTCACTCGAGGGTGCAGCCGTGAGCCCCGCGTCGCGATCTGTTCGGCGTCGTTCACTCGACCATTGTCACGCATAAACCGCTGCTGTGACACAAGGGTCTGAAGTTGTTATTGGGACGTTTCAGATCACAACGACATCTCCACCCATCTCACGCTGGGCAAAAGCGGCGTGGTCGGAGGCCGCAACAGCCAGCGGAAACGTTGTGACCTGCGTTGTCACGCTTACCCGTACTGCAGCCGTCACAGTGTCCGAAACGCTGCACAAAGCAGCGTCCGGGACGAGACCGACGGCCGATCCAGCCGTCGTCGTTGCTGTGATGTTCCTCCCAGCAATGCTGTTGCCGTCCAGGTAGAGCTCGCGAATGCACACATTTCCTCGACTTCTGGGAAGATTTCGCAGAACGCGGGTGCTTTGGGGGGAACGTTTTGTCTGGCTACAGATTGTCCGACCACGGGCCGTCGAACGACGCGCTCGATCGGCTCGTCGAGCGGGTCCGCCGCGTCGACGCCTCGGTCGCGGATCAACTCTCCGAGTCGGTCGCGCGGTATCAACGACCGCTGACAGTGCAGGTTGCCGGTCGTGCAGGCACGGGACGATCGAGCGTGATCCGAGCTCTGCTCGCCGGACGGGCAGA
Organism: Antrihabitans stalagmiti; assembly: GCF_016482825.1. Lineage (GTDB taxonomy): Bacteria > Actinomycetota > Actinomycetes > Mycobacteriales > Mycobacteriaceae > Antrihabitans > Antrihabitans stalagmiti. The sequence goes on from NZ_JAEMNV010000003.1 coordinate 355,864, forward strand.
GCCGTTCGGGTTCGACCCCGCCGACACGGACCCGGTCGACAGCCCCGCGACACCCGACCCGACGCTGGACGGCGATCTGGTCCTCTACGTCCTTGCTGCCTCGTTGCATCCCGCCGATCGTGCCGCCGTCCGATCGATTCCGACCGGCCACGGCCTCGTCGTCTTGAACAAAGCAGATGCGGTCGGCGCGTCCTTGGCAACGGTGTTGGCACGTGCGAACGAATGCACCGATTCGCTCGGCATGCGAACACTTCCGCTCGTCGCAAACACCGCGGCGACCGCTGCGAGCAGTGCCGTCACACCAGCCGAACTCGCTCTGTTCAGAAACTGCGCAGACAACGATCCGACGCTGGTCGAGCGCTGGGGGTCGTTCGGAGTCGGCATCGCGATCGATGTACTGCGTCGGAACCCGCAAACGAGCGCGCGAACGCTGACGCAGATCCTCGCCGCTGCGAGTGGTGCGAGCGGTCTGCAGACGGCATTCGAGCGGCAACGTCGACAAGCGCAGGCGCTACGTGGGGTGAGGCTGATCGACGACCTCGAACGGCTCGCGACTCGTGCGCTCGAGGGTGCGGCTCGCGACGAGATCGAGCACTTTCTGCGATCCGACGGTGCCGCGCAGATCGGGCTCGTCGGAGCGTGGGCCTCGCCGGATATCGCGGCTGTTGTCGGTGAGCACGAACTCGTCGATCCCGTCGACGATGAGCAGGCCTTGCAGCTTGCCCGGTGGTGGCGTGGCTTCGCCGACGCCGGCGACACGCGCAGCGATCCGACCGGGGCAGGCAAGCGCGCAGCCTTGCGGATCCACCACGGTTACGTGCGGTCGTGGGCGAGAGCGGTGCGCGATGGCTGATCGAAGTTCGAACCTCGACGAACTCGTTCCCCCTGCCGTCGAAGCAGTGTTGCAACGCTGGCACCCCACAGGCGTCGATCAGCTCGTCGCGATCAGACATACCTCCGGAACAGACGGTCGCGTCGCAATCGTCGGAGACGTCGACGGTGTGTTGCACGACGAACTCGCCAAGGCAGACCCCGGATTACGGTTCGTCGATTCGCCCGAGGCGGCGTCGGTGCTCGTCGTTCGCTTCGACGCTGCCGCGCCGATCGGCCGGACCGAACTCGAACTCGTCACACGGTCGAGTGCCGCCGGGCAGCCGGTCGTGTTCGCGTTGACCGGAATCGACGCACACGCGGACTGGCGGATCGTTCGTGATCGCAACATCGAAATCCTGGGGGCACACACCGCACGCTTCGGCGATGCCCGAATCTGGCCGGTCGGTGGCGGATCGGCGCCGAACGATCTCGTGCGCGAGATCGGCGACGTGCTCCGAGCCGATCCCGCGTCGGCGCGTGCGATGCAACTACGGCACGCGAGTGCTGCCGTTGTCGTCGAGGCCAGACGTCGTATCGCCACGAAGGTTGCCGAACTGCGCGCATCAACGGAGTCGGCGGTGCTGCGGAACGAGCGAACCGCCCTCGTCGCACGTCGTGACGGTGGTCGTGTCGAGTCGATGGCGATACTGCGCAGCCAGATCCAGTTGGCGCGGCACGAACTGCTGCACGAGGTCGGCAATCGGGTGCGGTCGGTCAACGTCGGCGCGCGAACCGAGATCGAGCGCGCGGACCGCGGCGGGGTGACGGAATTTCCCGGGCGACTGGACGGGATCGTCTCCGCGGTTGTTGCGCAGACCGACGAGTCCGTGGTGGCCAGAGTCGGCGCTGTGCAGAGCGCAGTACTGAGCAGACTCGAACCGACAGACGTATCGGGAGACGCATCGGGCTACGGGCTGCGATTGCCACCCGCGCCCGACCTCGGTGCCGGACCCGAGCCTCGTCGGCACGGGATCGAAGACAGAATGATGGTCCTGATCGGCGCATCGGCTGGATTCGGGATAGGCAGGTTGGCCGTCGCGCCGCTGTCGATCGTCCCTGCTCTCGATATTGCGAGTATTCCGATCACGCTGCTGCTCGGCGGGTTCGCCGCCTGGTGGCTCACGAGGTCACGCAGCCTGGTTGCCGATCGTGCGCATCTGCGGCAGTGGACCGCCGACGTGCTTGTCACGCTCAAATCTGCACTCGAACAACGGGTCGTCGGTGCAGTCGTCGGCGCGGAAGCCGACCTCGCCGATCGTGTGGTGCGGGACAGTTCGGCGCGGCAGATCCTCATCGACCAGGAGGTTGCGCGGATCGACGCCGAAATACGGCAGCTCAACGCACGAACGACGGCACAACTCGCCTCGTGTGAGCGGGATCTCGACGTGCTGTCCAGTCCGATGGAACCGCGACGGGTCGGCGTGCGTCGAACAGTGTGAGCCGACTTTGGGAGCACACTGATGATCGCGTCGAACGAGTTTCCGGGCATTCCGGAGCTGACGGATGCGTCGACCCCGCTGGAGAACCTGGGCGCAGTCGAACTCGACACCCCGGGCCACGACATCGACGCCGACGGCACCCTCGATACGGAGACGTTTCGCACCGACGATGCCTTCGTTGTAGCGACCGATACCGATCTCGACGGATTCGCCGATCACCTCACCATCGTCGACACCGACGGGGACTTCGCTGCGTGGGAGTTTCACCACTCTGAAGACGGTGAGACGCATTGGAAACGCACTGATAACGGTAAACTGGGCGAATAATTTTCGCCGGTGCAAACCGGTCGGCGTGGCGTTGAAACAAAAGGTCGAGAATCGGACACGACCCGATTCTGTGGTTGGCGTAGCACACGTTAACCTCTAGGGCTAGGAACCCCGGCCCCCGTGCAGGACCGCTTCACGAAGTTTGTAAGAGCGGACGAAACGGGTAGCCCCCCGCCGACAGGGGGAAACTGGGGATGCGGTGCCAGCCAGCGCCGAAGCTCCGGTTCCGGCCCCACCTCAGGGAGAGTTTGATGACCTCAGCGACCATTCCAGGTGTCGACGGCCCAACGGGCGGAGCTTCAGCCCAGCCTCCTACTCAGCACAAAGAGCTGCTGGCGTGGGTCCAGGAGATCGCCGAGCTCACCCAACCCGCACGCGTCGTATTCGCAGATGGTTCCGAAGAAGAATGGGACCGGCTGACGGCCCAGCTCGTCGAGGCAGGCACCTTCAAGCAGCTCAATCCTGACAAGAAGCCGAACTCGTTCCTCGCGTTGTCGGATCCGACGGACGTCGCTCGTGTCGAGTCGCGCACCTACATCTGTTCGCGCACTCCCGAGGGCGCAGGCCCGACGAACAACTGGATCGATCCCACCGAGATGCGCGCGACCATGTCGGAGCTGTACCGCGGTTCGATGCGCGGTCGCACGATGTGGGTCGTCCCGTTCTGCATGGGCCCGCTCGGCGCGGAGGATCCGAAGCTCGGTGTCGAGATCACCGACTCCGAGTACGTGGTCGTCTCGATGAAGGTCATGACCCGCATGGGTGCTGCTGCACTCGAAAAGCTCGGCACGGACAAGCCGTTCGTCAAGGCATTGCACTCGGTCGGCGCACCTCTCGAAGACGGTCAGGCAGATGTGCCGTGGCCATGCAACTCGACGAAATACATCACTCACTTCCCGGAAGACCGCGAAATCTGGAGCTTCGGCTCGGGCTACGGCGGCAACGCGTTGCTCGGCAAGAAGTGCTACTCGCTGCGGATCGCGTCGGCTATGGCACACGACGAGGGCTGGCTCGCCGAGCACATGCTGATCCTCAAGCTGATCTCGCCCGAGAACAAGTCGTTCTACGTCGCGGCCGCGTTCCCGAGTGCGTGTGGCAAGACCAACCTCGCGATGATCCAGCCGACCGTTCCCGGCTGGCGTGCGGAGACCCTCGGCGACGACATCGCGTGGATGCGGTTCGGTGACGACGGCCAGCTCTACGCCGTCAACCCCGAGTTCGGTTTCTTCGGCGTTGCCCCCGGCACCAACTGGTCGTCGAATCCGAATGCGATGAAGACCGTCGAAGGTGGCAACACCGTCTACACCAACGTTGCTCTCACCGACGACGGCGACGTCTGGTGGGAAGGCCTCGAAGGCGACCCCGATCACCTGATCGACTGGAAGGGCCACGACTGGGATCGCGAGTCGGAAGAGAAGGCAGCGCACCCGAACTCGCGCTACTGCACCCCGATGTCGCAGTGCCCGACCTTGGCTCCCGAATGGGACGACCCGAAGGGTGTGCCGATCTCGGCAATTCTGTTCGGTGGACGCCGCAAGACGACGGTCCCGCTGGTGACCGAGTCGTTCGACTGGCAGCACGGTGTGTTCATGGGCGCGACGTTGTCGTCCGAGCAGACCGCCGCCGCAGAAGGCAAGGTCGGTACGGTCCGCCGCGACCCGATGGCGATGATTCCGTTCATCGGCTACAACGTCGGCGACTACCTCGGTCACTGGATCAACATCGGTAAGAACGCCGATGCCCAGAAGTTGCCGAAGATCTTCTACGTCAACTGGTTCCGCCGCGGTGCAGACGGTCGCTTCCTGTGGCCAGGATTCGGCGAGAACTCCCGCGTGCTGGAGTGGATCGTCGACCGCATCGAGGGTCGGGCAGATGCCGTCGCCACACCGATCGGCAACGTTCCGACCGCTGCGCAGATGGACCTCGCCGGCCTCGATGTCGATGCCAACGACGTCGACGAAGCACTGAAGGTCGACGTCGAAGAGTGGAAGAAGGAAATTCCGCTCATCGAAGAATGGTTCGAGTTCATCGGTGACAAACTGCCATCCGGTATTCGCGACGAGTTCGAGTCGCTGAAGGAGCGCCTCAGCGGCGAGCCCGCGTGAGCTGGGGTCTCGTACTCGCCGGTGGCGGGGTCACCGGATTGGCGTGGGAGGCCGGCGTCATCGTCGGCCTTGCCGACTCCGGTGTCGATCTGACCTCTGCTGACGTCGTTGTCGGCACCTCGGCAGGGTCGATCGTCGGATCACTCGTGCTCGGCGGGATCGCACCATCGGAATTGGCGGGACTCGTCGCCGACCCGGAGCGGTCACCGCTCGAGCTCAACGGCAAGTCGAAGAACGACGGCGACGGTGGCGTCAACGCGCAGGTGTTCATCCGGTGGATGTCGGTGAAAGAGTTCGACGAATCCTCGACGAGCGCGATCGCGCAGCTGTCACTCGGCTCGCGGACGATGACCGAAGCAGCGTGGGTCGAGGCGTTCACCGAAGAACTCGGCGAGCGCACCTGGGCACCGTCGCTTCGAATCGTGTCCGTCGATGTCGAGACCGGCCGACGCAAGTTGTGGTCCGCGGCGGACTCTGCGCCGCTTCCCTCCGTCGTCGCGTCCTCGTGCGCGGTTCCCGGTGTGTTCCCGGCCGTCGAGATCGACGGAACCAAGTACGTCGACGGTGGTCTCTGGTCACCGACGAGCGCGGATCTTCTGCTCGACGCAGGCTTGGACGCCGTCGTTGTCGTGTCGCCGCTCGGTGGCAGCGATCCGATGGGCGTTGCCTTCAACAGGTCGACCGATCGTGAGGTCGCCGAGTTGATCGAACGTGGCATCGACACCGAGGTGTTGCGACCGCAGACCCCCATCAGTCCGCTCAGCGCGTTCGACGATTCGCAACGAATCCCGGCGTTCGAAGCGGGAATCGTCGACGGTAAGGCTGCGGCGGAGCGCTTGGGTCGTGTGGTCGGCGTTGCCTGATTCGGAGATGCATAGTTTCGACAATGCGCTGGAATTGACCGGTTCCGGCGAAAAGCTTTCGGGCCGAACGACTCCCGAATACGCCAACATGGTCGGCCCCTTCGGTGGTGTCACGGCCGCTGTCGTGGTGCGGGCAATTCAGCAGCATCCCGATGTGCTCGGTGATCCCGTCACGTTGACGGTGAACTTCCTCGGTCCCATCGCGTACGGAGATTTCGATCTGAGTGTGCGGCCGGTGCGAACCAACCGCGCGACCCAACACTGGTCCGTCGAGATAAGCCAGGACGGCGCGGCGGTGACGACGGCGACGGCTGTGTTCGGCTTTCGGCGCTCGACCTGGTCGGCGACCGAAGCGGGTTTTCCGTCAGTCCCGGATGCCGAAACTGTTGCCGAGCAATCGTTTCCGGACATCTACGCGTGGCCGCAGAACTACGAAATGCGCTTCGTCGAGGGTGGCTTGATGGAACTCGACGGCAGCGAGAACGCCGAGTCGGTGTCGACGTTGTGGTTGCGCGACAAGCCCGTTCGACCACTCGATTTTCCGGCACTGACATCGATTGCGGACGCCTTCTACCCGCGCATCTTCAGAAGGTTGGGCCGCCCCACCGTCGCCGGAACGGTCTCGATGACGACCTACTTCCACGCCGACGCTGCAACTCTGGCGGCATACGGCACCGACTACATCCTCGGTACCGCACGCGGGCAAGCTTTCGGCGCAGGGTATTTCGATCAGACCGCACAATTGTGGGGAGTCGGAAAGAACCTGCTCGCGACCAGTCACCAGGTCGTCTACTTCAAGGGCTGAGTGCGGTCCTTCGAGGGTCGGCTCGACTGCGCAACACGTTCTCGCACTTCGCAACGCGTTCTCGCACTGCGCAACCCGCGTAACGTGTCCGGGGGCGTGCGCAGTGTCAACGCATGCTGCGCAGTGAGCTGGAATACCCGGAATTCCAGTGCTAGCGCGACTAGGAGTTCGATCAGCTGGCGATGGCAACAGGGACTGATAGCCCTTACTCAGCGAACGGCGCCTGCCGGATCAGCAGCGGGAACATCGCGTAGCGCCTGGCCCAGTTGGCTCTCCCGTTGGGCACCGCTTTGCTCTCGTCGAGCCACGCGGACACCATGTGTTTCTTGAAGCCGAGTCGGGGATGCCGTTGCAGCAGTTCGTCCACCCACTCTGGCGAGAATTCGTCGACGCGCGAGCCCATCACGTCCGCGCTCGCGCCGGCCGAGACGAATCCGCCTGGGTCGCTGAGGTCGCCATCGACGCCGACCGTGATGTGCGCGGCGATTGCAGCACCGATGGCCTGCGCGCGTTCGGGTTCCGCGCCGTGCTCCGCCGCGAACGCGACTGCGCGCGTGCCGCCGACGACAGCGAAACAGGTGCCGGGTGTCGGTCTCTCGAGGTTCAGATCGTGCAGCAACGATGCGACGTACACAATCTCGTCGTCGTAGGTCGCGCCATCGAGGGCCGCCAGAACTCGTCCGAAATAGTAGGTTCGATAGCTGTGTTCGAGCACGTGTGCCGAAACTGATTCGCGTGCTTGCATTTCCGCGGCCTTGGCAAGCTTCGAGTCGGGGAGTGTGATGCCCCCGAAATCGAGGGCGCCACTGCCTCGCCGGCCCATTCGAGTGCGGACGGCACTGAGGGTGAATGCGGGTAGCGACCGCGCCAACGTTGCCGACAGCTGCAGTTTTTGGCGACGATCGAGATTGCCACCCGTCCGCTGCGCCCACTCCCAGTCGATGCCGTCAGGTCCGCTCATGGGACAAGTGAAGCAGATCAGCCCTCAGCCAGGTGCTTGATGTCGGCGAGTCCTTTGTCGAAGTCTTTGCCGATTGCTTTGTCGAAGAACAGTTTCCCCGCGATCTCCATGGCGAGGTTGCGCTTGCCCGTCATGGTCCAGGACAACTCGGTTCCGCCCGCGGTCGGCTTCAGCTCGAAGATCGTCTTGTTGGACGCTTTGAACGGTTTGATGAACTCCAGGTCGATGTCGATCCGATCTGGAGTGGAGTCGGTGATCTCCATCCGGCCCGACCCGACCTTCTTGTTCCCCTCCCACGAGTACTTCGCACCCGCGCCTTGCTCGGCGCCTGCGAAATGTCGCTGTAGTTGGGGATCTAGCTTCTCCCACGGAGACCATGCGCCCCACTGATGGAAGTCGTTGAGCAGCTTGTGTATTGCTGCTGCGTCCGCCTTGATTACTGTTGTGCGTGTCTGTGTGAAGGCTGCCATGTCAGAGAGGGTACCTGCGACTACGCCACATCAGGCGGTGATGGTCGGCTCTGTTGCTGTCGCGAGGCTGAGCACCGCACGGACGACGTGCTCGCTCGTCTCGATGCGGGACTCCAAGTCGCGCAACGATTGTGCGATCTCGGATTCAGGTCGGTCGCCGACGAGGTCGACGGTCGCGACGAGCAGGACCCGACGCGGACCCAGGTATTCCATTCGCAGGAAGGTGACGCGGTCGATCTCCGGCAACGAGGTCAGTACTTTGATCCCGACGTTGCGTAGCTCGGGTGCTGCTTGTTCGCCGACGAGGAAGCGGCGATTGCGGTCGATCAGCAAGATGGCGACGACGCCGAGCAGGATGCCGACCGCGATGGACCCGATCGCGTCCGGAATCGGCGACCCGGTGAGTTGGTGCATAAGGATGCCGACGAATGCGATGGCGAGCCCGATCAACGCGGCGGCATCCTCGGCGAACACGGCTCGTACCGTCGGGTCGGAGGTGTTGAGCGCGTGCTGCCACAGGTCACGATCGAAATCGGCTGCCTCGGAGCGTAATTGGCGATAGGCCTGTTGGAAGGAGACCACCTCGAGTGCAAACGAGATGCCGAGCACGATGTAGGCGACCGGGAAGTTGCTCGACGGTTCGGAGTGGAACAGTTCCTGAATGCCGTGGGTGATGGACACGCCTGCTCCGAGCGCGAACAGTCCGAGTGCGGCGAACATCGACCATACGTAGGCCTCGCGGCCGTAACCGAGTGGATGCTCGTCGTCCGGTGGTGTCGACGAGCGTCTGTTGGCGATCAGCAGCAGGACCTCGTTGCCTGCGTCTGCCCAGGAATGCGCTGCTTCGGCAACCATCGACGCCGATCCGGTAAGGGCGGCGGCAACCGATTTCGCCAGTGCTATCAACAGATTTGCGGCGAAAGCGAGTACGACGGTGAGGCTGGATTCCTGCTCGGCGTCGGCCATCTGCTCACCGTAGGCCAGGTTCACCGCCACGTGAAGATTGGGCACGCGAACCGTTGGCGCGCACCAACTTCGTGCGCTCACGGCTGCGAGGTGTCATTCTGGTTAACGCTGAATGCGGGAATTGCCCGATCTGTTGAGGAGACCATCATGGCGCGCAAGGTTCACAGGAGTGCGGCGATCGTTGCTGTCGCTATGTCGGTCATGCTGGCATTGTCCGGTTGTTCCAAGCAGGAGAAGGACTTTCGGAAGCAGCTCGAGCAGGCGGGCTTCTCGGTATCCGACGTCAGATCGGAGAAAGCGTCGTCGTCCAAAACGAAAACCAAGTCCAAGAAGCGCCCGAAGAAGAGCTCGAACAAGAAGGTCTTCGAGGCGGACGTGAAGCTGGGCAACTGCCTTGTCGAGTTCGAGCAGGGCGAGAAGGAAAAGCGGTACTACCTCGACGAGGTCAACAACGACGAACCGGTCATCGGCCTGATGAAAGACAACCCGACCAAGGCGGACGTCGAAGCCTACCTGCGCGGCCCCGACAGTCCCTGCAAACTCTGACCGGTCAGTCCAGTACGGCTGTCGCGTCTACTTCGACGAGAAGATCTGGCTCGGTCAACGACGCGACCGGGATCAAAGTGATCGGCTTGACCGGGTTCACGCCGAGCTTCGCGGCAGCGCGCGCGACGCCCTCACCGAGTAGAGGGAACTTTTCGTCGGACCAGTCGACGACGTAGACGGTCAGCTTTGCGACGTCGTCGAAGGACCCGCCAACCTCTGCGAGTGCTGTCGCGATGTTGAGGTAGCTCTGCTCGACCTGTGCGGCGAGATCACCTGCACCGACCTGGTTGCCGTCTGCGTCTCGTGCAACCTGTCCGGCGAGAAATACGAACTTGGTGCCGGTCGCGACCGACATCTGCCGGTAGACCTCCGGCTTGGGTAGTCCATCGGGATTGATAACGGTGACGGTCATGTCTGCTCCTCGGTTTGTGGGATGGTTTTCATAACATAGCAATGTTATACTTAAAGCACCATGGCAAGGACAAAACAACCTCAGGTTCGAGCCCAGCTGATCGAGCGAGCGGCGCAGATGCTCCGCACACGAGAGCCGGTCACGTTGCGCGCGCTCGTCGACGGCACCGGACTTTCGACGATGGCCGTCTACACCTACTTCGGCAGCATGGACGGATTGTGGAGAGCGGTCCGCCAGGAGGGCTTCAGTCGACTGGCGACGAAAGTCGCGACGGTACCGACGACGACGGATCCAGTTCGAGATCTGGCAGCACTCGGGGCCGCGTACACCGCCAACGCGCTGGAAGCCCCGGACCTGTATCGCGTCATGTTCGACGCGGGGTTCGAATTGGAGGATGCGGAGGGCGCCGACGCGACGCTTCACGTACTCGTTGCCGCTGCCGAGAGGGCCAAGGTGGCCGGCCGCTTTCGTGCCGACGTGGACCCGATCGATCTCGCGACCCAGACGTGGGTGATCGGGCACGGTCTTGCCTCACTCGTCGCAACCGGACCCCTACCCGAAGCAGCTCTGGCACATGCGATTCCGATGCTCACCGCGCTGTTCGCATACGCCGGAGACGACGCTGTGGCCGCGCGCGAATCGGTCGAAGCCGGCTGGACAGGACTCTAGTTCGCTATTCGCTCGGGCTGCGGCTCGGCTGATCGGCCGTTGCGGTGGTAGCGAGGTTGGTGGCGGCCCAGTTCCCGAGCAGCGTCATGGCGTCGGCCGACGGGGTGCCGGGTTCTGCGCTGTACAACGTCAGGACCATGCCGGGGTCGGCAGGCAGCGGCATCGTTTCGTAGCCGATCGTGATGTCGCCGACGACGGGATGGTGGAAAGTCTTTGTGCCCGTGTAGTGCAGGCGCACATTATGTCTGGCCCATCGAATGCGGAATTCATCACTGCGGGTGGATAATTCGCCAACCAAGTCGGAGATGCCACGATCGTAGGGGTCGCGGCCCGCATCAGTTCGAAGCAGGTTCACCCCGCCGTCGGCCATCTGATCCCAGTCGGGATAGAACTCACGCGCTCGGGGGTCAAGGAAGCAGAATCGGACGAAGTTGACCGGCGTCGTCGGGTCCGGTCGCATGTGGTCCGGGTACAGCGGCGAGTAGAAGGCATAGGCGAGTTGGTTGGCAGCGACGAGATCATGGCGGGCATTGCGCACGAAGGCGGGCCCCGAGAAACCGTCGAGCAGCCGCTGAACGACCGGCCTGATCGTGTGACCCGTCCGGCGGGGACGTGTCCGCTGCGGGCTGGTCAACGCACTGCGGTGCAGATCGAACAGGTACGAACGTTCGGCTTCGTAGAGCTCGAGTGCTCGCGCGATGGCAACGAGAACCGATTCGGAAATACCGTTGACCTTGCCTCGTTCGATTTGGGTGTAGTACTCGACGGAGAGCCCGGCGAGAGTGGCGACCTCTTGCCTGCGTAGGCCGGGCACGCGTCTCTTGGCGGCGTCGTAGACCGGCAACCCCACTTGGTCGGGCGTGATCTTGGCACGTCGCGACGTCAGGAACTGCCCGATCGCGGCCGCTCGGTCGATGGACTCCATACCGCTGAGGCTACGACTCCCGGGTAGGCGGTTGCCAGGTTCTGTGAGGGGGGTGCTGCCAGTACACCTCTCGTCCGCATCTCCCACACGGCTCGTCCGCGACGTTGCATGGTGACATGACATCGCGACCGACCTCCCGAACACCGACCAGCAGGCTGCCTGCACTGGTGTACGTGCTTGCAGCTGGAATCTTTCTGATGGGCACGACCGAGTTCATGGTCGCCGGGCTACTGCCCGACGTTGCCGCGGATCTGAACGTGGATCTCGCGCAGGCAGGGTTGCTGGTCACGGCGTTTGCGGTAGGAATGGTCATCGGTCCGCCGGTGATGGCCTTGGCGACGCTGCGACTCCCCGCGCAGGCCACGCTCATCGGTGCGCTGGCGGTATTCGCCGCTGGACACCTGGTCGCGGCGGTCAGCGACTCGTTCACCGTGGTGATCGTCTCGCGGGTAGTGACCGCACTGGCTACAGGCACGTTCTGGGCCACCGGTGCCGTCGTTGCTGCAGCGGTCGCCGGGCCGGGGGCCAGCGCGCGGGCACTCGCGGTGATGTCGGGTGGCTTGAGCCTGGCGGTGGTCGCGGGGGTGCCGTTGGGAACTTTCGCCGGCCAGTTTGTCGGGTGGCGCGGCCCCTTCTGGATGTTGGCCGCATTGACGGTCCCGGCCATTTTCGCGGTGCTCCGGTTCGCACCGAGGGCCGCTGGAAACAAGCAGACCAGGGTCGCTATCGGTGCGGAGGTGGCAACGGTCAGGTCGGGGCGAATGTGGCTGGTGTTGGGGGTGATCGTCCTCGCTCAGGCTGGGTTCCTCGGGGCCTACAGCTTCATCAGCCCGTTGCTGACCGACCGTGCGGGTCTACCCGCGGTACTTGTGCCGTTGGTGCTGGTCGGATTTGGTATCGGTGCTCTGGCCGGCACCGCAATCGGCGGACGTCTCGGGGACCGGCGACCGCTTACGACTGTTGCCGTCGCAGTGTCTGCGACCTCGGTGCTGCTGCTGATCCTCGCGGCAACGGCAAGTCATTCGATGGTGGTCGTTGGACTTGTTGTGGTGGTTGGCGCGACCGGCCTCGGCGCAAACCCGGTGCTGATCGCGCAGACGCTGCAGTTCGCCGGGCACGGCTCACGACTCGCCTCGTCGCTGGCCACTGCGGCGTTCAACCTCGGCACCGCCACCGGGTCGGCTCTTGCCGCGACCACGTTGTCGAGCTCGCTCGGTGTGGTCGGACCTGCAGTGCTCGGCGCTGGAATCACAGTCACCGCGCTGATCCCGCTCGCCCTGCTGGCTGCTCGTTCCCGCTCGCGCACAGACACAACGACGTCATCCCGCGTTGAGCCGACGCGGGTTGCTGTGGGAGTGAGCTGACCATGGCGACCGCAGTGACGAGACGGGGAATCTGATGCGCATCAGACTGGTCGGCCTTGTCGCAGCCGCCGCTGTCGCAGGACTCAGCGCGTGTGCGAGCCCGTCGACTTCCGACAGTTCGGTCGCTTCACCGACAACACAACCCACAACAACGCAACCCGGCCAGCAAGTCACGTCCACGCAGATTCGGTTGAGGATCGGCACGGACGAGGCGACAGCGCGACTTTACGACAACGCGCCGGCGCGAGAGTTTGCCTCCCTGCTACCGACCACACTCAGCCTGCACGATCTCGGCGGGCGGGAGAAAGCTGGCGCGCTGCCACGCGATCTCACCAGCGGACAGGGTCAAAGCGACTATCGGGCAGGGCAACTCGGCTACTGGCCGCCCAGCGGCGACCTGGCCATCTACTACCGCGAAGACAGCTTCCGGATCCCCGACCCAGGGATCGTGATGATCGGCGAGATCGAGACCGGACTCGACGCGATTGCCAACTCCGACGACGACGCCAGTCTGATCGTCACCGCCGACTGACGACCCTTCGACAACTGTTCGACAATCAAAAGGAGTACCGAAATGACCACCATCTCGACACGGCGAGGCAATCGTCGCTGGACCAAACTTGCCGGCACCGGCGCTGCCCTGCTCGGCGTACTTGCAACGTCGGCCTGCGGTAGCGCGGAGTCGACCCCGGGCTGGTCGAGTCGCACAGCCGAAGCGACTGATTTGCCTGCCGGTGACATGTCCAGAGGAGCCGACAACTTCTACACCAGCGATCGCGTCACCGTCGAAAAGGTGACGTTCCAGAATCAGTACCAAATGAGCGTTTCCGGCAACCTGTTCGTTCCCGACGACCTCGACCGCAACACCACGAACCCGGCTGTGGTTGTCGGGCACCCGATGGGTGCCGTCAAGGAACAGAGCGCCGACCTCTACGCAACAAAGCTGGCCGAACAGGGTTTTGTAACTCTGTCACTCGACCTGTCGTTCTGGGGTGAAAGCGACGGAGATCCGCGCAACCTGGTTGCACCCGACATCTACGCCGAAGATTTCAGTGCCGGAGTCGACTACCTGCGCGCACAGTCGTTCGTCGACAAGGAGCGCGTAGGTGCGATCGGCGTATGTGGCAGTGGCAGTTTCGTCATCAGTGCCGCCAAGATCGACCCGAGGATCAAAGCAGTCGCAACGGTCAGCATGTACGACATGGGTGGCGTCAGCCGCAACGGCCTCAACCACTCGGTCACGCTCGAAAAGCGGCGGGACATGCTGGCAAAGGCGGCTGCGCAACGTGATGTGGAATTCTCCGGTGGAGAAACGGCGTACACCGGCGGAACTCCCGAACGATTGACCGATCAGTCGACCGCGATCGATCGTGAGTTCTACGACTTCTATCGCACAACGCGGGGTAACAGTCCCGGAACTACGACGCACCCAACGCTGTCGAGCAACGTCAGGTTCATGAACTTCTACCCCTTCGCGGACATCGAAACCATCTCGCCCCGACCGATGCTGTTCATTGCCGGCGAAAATGCGCACTCACGTGAATTCAGCGAAGAGGCCTACCGCTTGGCCGGTGACCGCAAGGAACTGGTGATCGTGCCCGACGCCGGTCACGTCGATCTCTACGACCGCACCGACCTGATCCCGTTCGACAAGCTTGCTGCGTTCTTCACTGAGAACCTCGGCTGACGGTCAGATCGCCGCTGGATCCAAGCGGTGGGCGGCGACGTAGTAGATGGTCGTTCCCGCGGGTACCGGTGCGTCCCACGGGGGACTTACCACCAGGTCCGTGTCGGTCCGAACGGCAAGTGCGATCGCCGAGAACCGCCGCCCGAGGTCGGTCTGCACGTCGCCGAAACCGGCGTAGTCGCGCGGTAGTCGGAACGAGTACGTGTTGCCACTGCCACCCGAGGTCATCAGCTCCGCGTAGACCTGACTGATGCCGGGGTCGTGGGCTTCCTCGACAAGCAGGTTCGGCACGTGCCACTGCACGCACTGCACGCGTGAGCTGACGTACTGGAACTGGCTGGTCCGGCTCATGTCGCGAAGCGCGACGATCAGATGTGTGCGGTTCTCGGCGGCACCGCGGCGGCCACTCGGTCGGCTCGCATGTGCGACAGCAACCGATATCGCCAGCGACTCGTTGTCGTCGCGCCCGTCGATCAGGACGATCGCCGCGGACGGCACACACGCGCGGGAGAGGACAGCAAAATCTGTGAGATCGCCACGGACGAACAGGACCCGCTGTTCGTTCGGCATCGGATGCTCGTGCACGTTGTCCCATGCGCACAGCACAAGTTGTACGGTCGGCTCGGCGATCAGCTCGGCGACGAGCCGTTCTGTGCGGCCTTCCGTGTAGCCGAGCAGCACGATGTGGTCGGTAAGTTCGAGTTCCGCGAGCCCACGCATTCGTTGTCCCTTCGCCCTGGACAGCTTGTCGACCAGATGTGTGAAAAGCATTGTCAGAGCGACGATGCCGCCGACGATCACGTACGCGCCGACGACGTGACCAGCGGCTGACGTCGGAAAGAAATCGCCGTAGCCGACGGTCGCGGCGGTCACGACGAAGTACCACGGATAGTTCTGCGGCTTGGTGATCTCGTTCGTCGACGGTTCGACCAGCCACATCGCGAGCCAACTGGTTGCGAATACGAAGAGCGCGATCGTCAGCGGCAGCGCCCAGCCGGTCACCAGGGGCCGCATCAATAGGCGGAGGCGGGCGATGAATAGCGGCACGGGCGGATGGTATCGCTTTTAGTGCGGCTGGATACGGGCTCCGGTGAGGTCTGCCTGCGCGGCGTCGAGGACTCTGCCGAACACCCGCCTGATTATCGGGACCCCGACGACCCGCGTCAGGAACGCGCCGACGAGTGGCAGCCGAATTTCGAAGGTGCTCGTCCACGTGACATGAGTACCGCCCGCAACTTCTGTGAAGGACTTCCGACCGGCCTCGTGGCGCGAAGGAGGGAAGCTGCGCTCGACGTGATAGTCGAAGCTGCGCGGCGGGTCGTAGGCGGTGATTCGTTCGTAGAAGATGCCGACGGTCCAGAGCAGCACCCGCAGAGCGCCGAGCCCGTAGGGCGCGTCGGCGCCGGGTTCGGCCAGTCTTTCGCGCAGCACGAACTTGGAGCGCGTGTAGTTGTGCGCGTTGCTGAGCCACGCGAACACGTCCTCGATCGGTGCCGCGATGGTTTGTTCGACGGTGAGGGTCTCCACGTCAGTCCCTTTCTCGGGCAAGCGGGTTGGATAGGTGCGCTGTTGCGAGCTTTTCGGGGTTCAGGACGGCGTAGAGGCCCTGGATCACGTTGTCGACGATGTCGAACAACAGCACGAATTCGAGTGCACCGCGGGAGCGCACCAGCATCGCAGGCTGGGCGTTGCAGGTCGTCAGCTCGAAGGTCGGCTCCGCCAGTTCACCCCGCGCGATGCCGAGTACGAACCGGGCAACACGTTCGGGTCCGAGAACGGGTCGACGTGCTGCGCTGACATGTCCACCGCCGTCGGATATTTCGACAACGTCGGGCGACATCAGATCCATCAGGCCCTGGATGTCGCCGCTGGTCGCTGCTGCGAAGAACTTTTCGACGATCTCTGTCGCCGTGCGTGATTCGGGTTGGAAGCGGCGTCGCCGTGCCTGTACGTGTGCCTTGGCGCGATGGGCGATCTGGCGGACGGCGACGTCGGTCTTGCCGACCATGTCGGCCACCTCCGGGAAGGTGTAGCCGAACACGGTGTGCAGTACGAACACTGCGCGTTCGTCCGGGCTGAGCGTTTCCAGGACGAGCAGCATCGCGATCGACACCGACTCGGCAAGCACTGCGTCGTCGCTGACGTCGGACGCGGTCTGGATCGGTTCGGGCAGCCAGTTGCCCGGATAGTCTTCGCGTCGGCGCTGGGCGGTACGAAGGTTGTTGAGCGCGAGGCGGCTTGCGATTCTGGCGAGGTAGGCGCGGGGATTGTCGACCTCGGTCGGATCTACCTGACTCCATCGAATGTAGCTGTCCTGCAACACATCCTCGGTATCCGCCTTGCTACCGAGGATCTCGTAGACAATCGTGAACAGCAGTGGTCGATGTTCGGTGAAGATCTCGGAACTGGACGGTTCGGAGCTAGACACCGACGGTGACCTCCTTGGCAGCGACCTTCGGGCCAGCGGGACGCCAGGATGTGACGGTCCGCCCGCGCAAGCCGACGACAGTGAAGCGGCAGACCAACTCCTTCGTCATCGTCCCGATCCGGCGTTTCACGGCGAAACGCGTCGGAGTGTCGTCGGTGCGGGTGAATTGCATGAAGCCCGCTCTGCGGCCGAGGCTGACGCATTGGCCGAACATTCCGATGGACACAGGCTGTGGCGAGCGTCCACGCACGAGAGCCGCGACGGTTGCGGCGCCGTGTACGCCGAGCGGCATCGCGGACTGGCAACTCATCCGTAGGTGACCGGCGACGGAGACGGGTGGTGCAACCGCGTCGCCCACGCCGACGATGCGCGGATTGGACAGCGACACAAGGCTTTCGTCCGTTCGTAGCCGGCCCAGATCGTCGACGAGGAGACCACTTCGCCGCGCGAGGGCGGGGACGGTGAACGATCCTGCCCAGACGGTGGCATCGCTTGCGATGGTTGCGCCGGATGCGGTCCGGACCCCATCGGCGTCGACCTGGGTGATCGTCGTTGCCTCGTGGATCGTGACGCCCAGCTCCGAGAGGGTGCCCGCTACGTAGTCGCGAGTCGCTGCCGGGAGCCAACCTGCGACCGAATCGGACGCCAGGTGCACGTCCAACTCGGGGAATTGCTCAGCGATCTCCGCAGCCGTTTCGACGCCCGTCAACCCACCGCCAACGACAACGACCTGTGCGCCCGCGGTCAGTTCGTCGAGTCGGGAGCCGAGTCGGTCGGCGTCTTCGAGTGCACCGACGTTGTAGGTGTTCGGTCGGCGGTCGACGTGGCTGCCGACGGCGTAGACGAGGTAGTCGAAGTCGATGGCGGTCCCGTCGTCGAGCAGTACCGACCGTTCGGCGATCGACTCGACCTTTCCGAGGCGGAGTTCGACGTTGCGCCGGAGCAGCTTCGACAGTGGTCGCGTTGCAGGCCCGGATCCAGTCGCGTACTGATGCAACCTGATTCGCTCGACGAAGTCCGGCCGCGGATTGACGACCGTCACCGACAATCCCGCTACCTTGGCGAGCCGGTTTGCGGCAAGCACCCCGGCATATCCTGCGCCGACGACAACGATGTGATTCATGTGTCCATCCTTCCGAGAAGACCTGCGGTCTGTATGGGTTTGCCATAAGACACCGCTCGTCAGCGAACCGTGACAGTCCGTGGATGTGGGGTGAAGCACATCGGGGCCGCACGACGAGTGGCCAGGTCGGCGTCGGAAGATATTCGCTCGCCTTGGATCGCGAAGGAGGGGCTGCGTCAGCCGGCAGGAAAGCGCGGGCCGAGTCCGGCAAGAGCCTGCTTCAGTCCGCCGTCGCGTCGTACCTGGATCAGGCCGATGCCGATCAAGATGGCGGCGGTGACGAAGTGTTCGATGGCGTCGAGTTCGTTGTTCGGGAACGTGAAGATGTAGGCGACCTGATTCGAGAACAGCGCCCATACACCTGGTAGACCGCCTGCAACGCCTGCGACGAAGCAGTAGAGCACGGCCCACGAGCGGCGGGTCGCGAAGACCAGACCGGGGAGAAACAGCGCGAGACCTGCGACGGCGTGCCAACCGTTGTAGTCCATCCCGAGGACGGGGGTCGTCGGTGCACCTGGCCCGGTCGCAAAACTCGGCTCGGCGATCCAACCAATGATCGACCACACGACGTGAACGAACGAGATGACGAGCACGCTCCACTGAGCGAAGGTCCAGGTAGCGAGCTTCTTTGAGGTGGTGGTGTCGATTGTCATCTGAACTCCCGAGCGAGTTGACAGAACGTTCTAATACTACGGAGTGTAGAAGACGGTTCGGCTCGGTGTCCAGAGTTTTGTCGAGCTCAGCTCGGAGTGGGTTCGTGCACGAAAAATCCTGCTCCACCGTCGGCCTTCGCGCGGTAGAGCGCCGCGTCGGCAGTCTCGAGGATGGCGTCGGCGTCGGCACCGAACACAGGCTGCGCGACAACGCCGATGCTGGCCGAGATCGACAGTTTGTGTCCGTCCACCTCGAACGGATCCTGGATGCTCGCCAACAAACGGGTCGCAGCAGCAGTGACGGCGTCGATATCGATAGGTGCGAACATCACCGCGACGAACTCGTCGCCGCCGAGGCGGGCAACGATGTACCCGTCGGCCATACCTTGCTCTTGCAACCGATTGGCAACAGCTGCAAGCAACCGATCGCCGGTGGCGTGGCCGAACTGATCGTTGACGTATTTGAAGCCGTCCAGATCGAGGAAGCACAGGCCGATGCGATCGTCCGGTCCGGCGATGTCGATGGCGTCGGCAATGTTTTCGTGCAGCAACAGCCGGTTCGGGAGTCCGGTCAAGGGATCGTGGCGGGACTGGCGATACAGAGCCGCCTGTAACTCGCGGCGCTCGGTGACGTCCTCGCCGACACCCAGCAGATAGCTGTCGACCTCGCCGTCGCCTGCCACGAGGGTGATCGCGAACATCGCCCAGCCGTAGGTGCCGTCGCTGCGACGGAAGCGCGCTTCGAGCCGAACCGTGCCGGAGCCGACGGCGATCAACTCGTCGAGGATGCGTCGACGCGCGAGGTCGTAGTCGTCAGGATGGCCGAGATCGAAGGCAGACATCCCACGGAGGTCGGCGGCGTCGCGACCGAGCATCTCGGCCATCGCCGGGTTCACGTCGACAAGGCCACCGTGCAGATCGCCGATCGCAATCGCCACCGCAGCGTTGTCGAAAACAACGCGGAAACGTGCATCCGTCGACCCCTGTTCGGACACTGTCTTCGCTTGCAGCGCAGACGCGTAACCCTGACCGAACGAGCCCATCAGCGCTGCGTACTTGGATCGGAAGTACGCAGTACCGGATTCCGAAAGCCGGGGAATCTCGGCGAGCACCTCGGCAGATCTGGCGACGACGACCGGATTCGTCAACCGCATCCGTACCAACGCCGAGCCGACCTCGGCGCCGACGGTCGGGTCGAATTGCTCGGCGTCCAAAGCGTCGGCGAGGTTGACGAGCAGATCGGCAAGCGCCTCCTTGGCGTCACGCGACGACATCGGTACGTAGCTGGTATCCGAGATTGCCGACCACCACATCCGAGCACGCCGAACAGCGTCACTTCGATCCATCGCGAACCACCTGGAACTCCCTGTCACCATGCGCACTAACGCCGCAAGTTTCCCAGAGTTTGCTGATGGGTGGAACAGGAGAGTGTGTCTCGTGCCCGGATGAGATTCATGTCACGTCGACCTAACCGCTGAAACCGGGAGGCATCAGCAGCGACTTCTGTTCGCAGTACGCGTCGAGACCCTCCGGACCGCTCTCCCGACCGATGCCGGAGTTCTTGTAGCCACCGAAGGGGGATCCGGGGTCGAAGGCGTACCAGTTGATGGCGTACGTGCCGGTCCGGACCTGCGCTGCCACCTTGCGACCACGGTCGACGTCCGACGTCCAGACCGAGCCGGCCAGCCCGTAGTCGGAATCGTTGGCGATCTTGATCGCTTCGTCTTCGGAGTCGTAGGGAATCACCGCGAGCACGGGACCGAAGATCTCTTCTCGCGCGATGGTCATCGAATTGTCGACACCCGCGAAGATCGTCGGCTCGACGTACCAGCCCTTGTCCAACCCAGCCGGCCGACCGCCGCCGAGGACGATGCGCGCGCCTTCGTCTATGCCCTTCTTGATGTAGCCCTCGACGCGGTCACGCTGCCGTGACGAGATCAGGGGACCGAGTGCGGTCGTCGGTTCGGTCGGATCGCCGACCGCCATGAACCCGGCTCCGGTCACCATGGCGTCGAGCATCTCGTCGTACCGGCTGCGCGGCGCCAGAATTCGAGTCTGAGCGACACAGGCCTGCCCGCTGTTCATCAGCCCTGACATCAGCAGCATCGGCATGGTCGACGCAACGTCCATGTCCTCCAGCAGGATTGCTGCGGACTTGCCGCCGAGTTCGAGCGAGCAGCGTTTGAGCTGTTGTGCGGCGATCGTGCCGATCTTGCGACCGACCGCCGTGCTGCCCGTGAAGGTGATCTTGTCGACGCCGGGATGGCTCACCAGGTACTCGCCGGTTTCGGCGCCGCCGGGAAGTACCGACAGCACACCTTCGGGCAGTCCGGCATCGGCGAAGATGTCGGCGATGAGATTCGCGGCGAGTGGTGTTTCCGGCGCAGGTTTGAGCAGCACCGAACAGCCCGCGAGCAGTGCGGGGGCGAGCTTGTTGATTGCAAGGAAGAGCGGGACGTTCCACGCGATGACAGCTGCGACGACGCCGACGGGTTCGCGGGTGACGGTGGTCTGCCCGAAGATTCCGTGCCGCGTCTCCTCCCAGGGAAACGAATCTGCCAGGCCCGCATAGTAATTGAGTACCGCGACAGCAGGGGTCTGCTGCAGCATGCCGACCATCATGGTCGGCGCGCCCATCTCCGAGGTCAGGGTCGAGGTGAGTTGCGGGCTGCGCTCCTCGATCAGCGCGGTGACCTTCGACAGCACTGCCGCGCGGTCTGACGGGCTGGTTCGGGGCCATGGTCCGGACTCGAAAGCGCGCCGAGCCGCCGCGACCGCTGCATCGATGTCGGCTGGGCCGGCAACCGGGGTGCTACCGACACGTTCCTCGGTGGCTGGTGAGATCACCTCGAGTCGTGCGTCGGTGGCGGGTGCGACCCAGTGGCCGCCGATGAACAGTGTGTCGTAGTCAGTCATGAGCCCGTATCCCGTGATTCGAAGCCGTGCGGATACTGGAACACGTTACAGAAATGCTCTCGAAAAAACAGGGGCGTCAGGAATCCAACGTCAGAGCGCCCGCGCCGGTCAGCGTTCCGAGCCCGCCGAGCTCTGCGGGCACAACCCGCAACTCCTTGATGAAGGACAGCCCCGCGTGGCGACGCAGCGACTCCTGCAGCGGATCCCAGAGCAGCGGTCCGGACTGCGCGAACCCGCCTCCGACGACGACGAGGTCGACATCGAGCAGGGCCGCGGCCGACGAAATAGCCTGGCCCAGTGCGGTTCCGGACCGCTCCAACGCGGCTGTGCCGATCGGATCGCCTGCCGCCGCTGCCTTCGACAGTTCGATACCCGTCGTACCCGCCCAACCTTGGGCCTGCGCCCAGCGGACCGTCGACGGACCGCTGGCAACGGCTTCGATACAGCCGACGCCGCCGCACGCGCACGGGTCCTCGTTGTTGACGACGATGTGTCCGACGTGGCCCGCGTTGCCGGTACGGCCGCGCACGATCTGCCCGTCGAGAACGATGCCACCGCCGATGCCCGTCGAGACGACCATCCCGAGCAGATTGGGAACGCCGCGCGCCGCGCCGTAGCGGTACTCCGCGAGCGCAGCGCAGCCGCCGTCGATGGCGAAGGTTATCTCGGCCGTCGGAAACAGGCCCTGTACAGCAGCGACGATCCCGAAGTTGTTCCGCCACTCTGCGATGTTGAGCGGGCCTGTGGTGCCTGCGACGGTGTCGATCGGGCCTGCCGACCCGATGCCGACCCTGTCGACCGGCTCGGTGCCCGCCACTTTGATAAGTAGCGCGGCGCAGGCGTCCCATACGCCGACCTTCGGGGTCGGCGTCGTTTCGACACCTACCAGCGTCCCGTCGTCGGCCACCCGTGCCGCCGCAAACTTCGTACCGCCGATGTCGAGGGCAATCCTGCCCGTCCCGCTACTGCGCATGGCTCTACTGTGCGCGATCCTGTGGCTTCAGGGGGCGGAAATTCGCGGTGCAGGCGTCGCGACGATCACCAGATTGCTGACCAACAGTTCGCGCAACCCCGGCACCCGCAGCACCCACCAGGCCCAGCGTGGGTGATAACGCGGGAAGGTCGCGAGCACGTCTGCGTCGGAAACCGAACGTGCCCAACGCAATCCGTCCGCGGCTCCGACTGCGAACAGTGACGTCCCGAATCTGTTCTTCGGTTCGCGGCCCTGCTTTCGAACATAACGCCTGGCAGCCCGCTCACCTCCGAGGTAGTGCCAGGGACCGGTCTCGTGGCCGCCGAACGGGCCGAACCAGATCGTGTACGACAACACCATCAGTCCACCGGGCTTCGTGACCCGCAACATCTCGTCGGCCATGACCCACGGCTCGCGTACGTGCTCGGCCACGTTCGACGAGAAACAGATGTCGACGGAGGAGTCCTGGAACGGCAGTGCCATGCCGGATCCTCGGACCGCGCCGTGCACGGCCAACCCGGCGGCGTGCATCTCGGACGGGTCGGGCTCGACGGGCAGATAGCGGGCGCCGGCAGCCGCGAACTCCTGGGCGAAGTAGCCAGGACCGCCACCGACGTCGAGCACCGTGGTTCCGGCAAGGTCGCGATCGACCGAACCCGCGTACAGGTCGCGGATCATGTCGACCGAATCCCGCGCCAGCGCGCCGTAGAACAGTTGCGGATCGCTTTGTTCGTGCCTGAAATCGGCAAGCAGTTGCACCGATCTCCGCAATGTCGCGCGACGCGCGAACCGGGCCGTGACAGCACGGCGACGGCGGGCGAGGGCAGACACGGGAGGCAACAATAGCGGCACTTCCGGAGGCGACTGCTGCCGCAATACCGACCGGCGTCGGCTCAGCCGTTAGTGTGTTCTTCGAACCGAACGTCCGCCAGACATACCAAGACATCCTCAGCCATCCCCGGTCACTGCCAGAGAGGTCGCTCACGTGCGCGAAGTGTTGCTCCTGTGCTGGCGTGACACCGGGCATCCGCAGGGCGGCGGTAGCGAGCGTTACCTCGAGCAGGTCGGCACCGAACTGGCGGCGCGTGGCATCAAGGTGACCTTGCGGACGGCACGTTATCCAGGTGTGCCGAAGGCCGAATCGATCGCCGGTATCCAGATCAGCCGTGCGGGCGGCCGGTACAGCGTCTACCCACGCGCGCTCGCGGCGATTGCGTTCGGGCGCCTTGGTCTGGGTCCGCTGCGCGGCATCCGTCCCGATGCGGTGATCGACACGCAGAACGGCATACCTTTCTTCGCACGGTCGGTAGCGGGTGCGCCGGTCACCCTGCTCGTCCATCACGGCCACCGTGAGCAATGGCCTGTGGCCGGTCGGTTGATCGGCCGGGTCGGCTGGTGGGTCGAATCGGTGCTCTCGCCGCGTGCGCATCGACGTAATCAGTATCTGACTGTGTCGTTGCCGTCGGCCGAAGAGTTGGCAGGCCTCGGTGTCGACCGCGACCGGATTGCCGTCGTGCGCAACGGTGCCGAAGCGATACCCGTCGGCGTCGACACCGGTTCGCCGGACACTCGCACCGCACACCCGAGCTTGGTCGTGCTGTCGCGTCTGGTGCCGCACAAGCAGATCGAAGATGCACTTGCCGTCGTCGCCTCGTTGCGTGGTCGGATCGAGGGTTTGCAACTCGACGTCGTCGGCGGCGGCTGGTGGGAAGAGAAGCTGCGTGAACGGTCGCACGAACTCGGCATCGAAGGTCGGGTCACGTTCCACGGCCACGTTTCCGAAGAGCGTAAGCACGAATTGCTTTCCAGCGCATGGGTGCACGTCCTCCCGTCGCGTAAGGAAGGCTGGGGCCTCGCCGTTATCGAGGCTGCCCAGCACGGGGTACCAACGGTCGGCTACCGCAGCTCGCGTGGTCTCACCGATTCGATCATCGACGGCGTCACCGGGCTGCTCGTCGGCGATTGTGCTGAACTGACAGACGCGGTCCACACGCTGCTGCGCGACCCGGACACCCGGACTGTGCTTGGCGAGAAGGCTCGGGTGCGTGCACGCGAATTCTCTTGGGAGCAAACGGCATCCGGGGTTTTCGATGTGCTGCAGGCGACCGCGCGTGGCGAGTCCGTGTCAGGACTCATCGGGTCGTCGTCGTACGCGGATCACTATGTAGAACACGCTGCCGAGGATTCCGCCCGCCAGTAGCGCACTCCACATGGCGTGGGCGAACAGTGCTGCGCCGCGCGGCTTTTCGTCCTCGGCTGCGACGCCGGGTACTCGATACAACGCCAGTTCGTCGTCTGCGTAGAGCCGCTCGACGCCGTCGATGCTCACATCGGGCTTGCCTGCTCGGCCAACGGCCGTGCGTTCGACGAGTATCCACCCGACGCCTTGCACGGCGAGTTCGGTAACCGGTGCACCCGTGGCGAGCAACTGTTCGACTTCGGCGGCCCGTGATCCCTCGCCGTCGACCCTGCCCTGCGCAACTATCAACTCGCCCGACTGCAGGACGTCGCGAGGCAGCATCCGCGGCGCAGGATCGAGAACCGGCGCTCGACCGGTATAGGGAAATGCTCGAAACATCCCTTCGGGGACGACCACGACGGCTCCTGGCAGGTCGGTGTCGATCGACTCGGCAACTCGCTCCCACGACGCCGGGTACCGAACGGGCCGCAACGCACCGCCGACACCCCAGACCAGGTCTGGAAGCGCAACGAGCAGCAGCAGGATCGACGCGGCCGGGGTCAGGAAGCGGGCTGGGTTCGGCTGCTCCGGTTCGGCGAAGCGCGCCACGATCGCCTGGCACCCGGCAGCCGCAGCAAGCGCGTACAGCGGCACAACGAGGGCGATCCATTTCTGGGTGTCACGAAGCAAGCCGGCTCCCGGCACCTCGACGACCAGCCATTCCCCGGCGCTGATGCCCAACGGTGTCGCCGCAACCGCGGCGAACAGCAGCGCACCGATTGCAGTGCAAGCCAACGCAAATACTGCGCGGTCCTGCCTGCGCCGCCACAGGTACGGCGCTCCGATGACAACGACCCCGAGCAGTAGCGCGGTCCCGACGAATGCGAAGCCACTCGTTCGACTCGTAGGCACGGCTGCGGAGTTCCAGATGCCGCCGAGCCCGGCGAGGCTTCCGAACGTGGCCAGACCAGGCTCGGCTCGCGCTGCGAAGGCAGCGACCCCAGCAGGATCCGACGTCGTAGCACCCGCACCGGAAGCAATCGCCGCATAAAGCCACGGCGCCGACGTGACGACGGCCATCGCGCCGACGCCGATCAGCTGCTTCGGCCGAACGAGGACCACCGCGACCACGATCGCAAGCAACGCGCCCGTCGGAGTGAGACCTGCGGCGCCGAGACAGACGGCGAGAGCGCACCACCCGCGAACCCCGCTGCCCGACCTGAGCTCGATCGCCGCCTTCGCTGTCCACGGCAGCGCTGCGTAGCCGACGAGCAGACTCCAATGGCCCTGCAGTAGCCGCTCTGCGACGTACGGGTTCCACATCACAACGGTCGCGGCGACGAGTTGCGGACCGACCGCGACGCCGCTCAGCATCGATCTGACCAGCGCCGCGGCACCCCAACCGGACAACCACAACGCTGCGAAGAGGATCAGCTTCACGACGACGCCGCCGTCGACTATCGACGATGCGATCGCGAGAGCGGCGTCCTGCGGGACGGCTCGGGGAGCGGCGTCGCCGAGTCCGAGGGCGGAGTCCGTCAGGTAGGACCGTGGAGTGCTCACGGCGTCGCGCAGCAGTAGGTACCCGGGTCCGAACAGTGGACCGAAAATCACGCTTGCAACGGCGAAGCTGTAGCCGCCCGGCAGCGCCCGCGTTGTCGTCGAGCGTAGGTCTGCCATGGGCCGCACGATACGTGGGTGTTTCATGCTGCCTGACATCATGGGCAAGTGACCAACCGACCGACCGCGACCGCAAAGCTCGACGCGGGGTCGGCGATGGCTGGGTTGACACTGGTGACGATGGGGGCAATGACGGCCAACGTCGCCGGCTACCTGTTGCAGCTGCTTGCCAGTCGCTGGCTCGGGCTCGACGGGTACAGCGAGTTCGCCACGTTGCTCGCCGCACAGTTGGTGCTGGCCGTGCCTGCCTTGGCGCTGCAGACCGTCGTTGCGCGGGAGGTCGTCCACGGCGCGTCCACGGCGGCCCTACGCGCGTTGCAGATACGTAGTGCCGGTCTGGTCGCGATCGTGGCTGCCGCGCTTGTTCCGGTCGTGTCCATGGTGTTGAACGTCAGCGTCGCGGCGACCATCGGCGCGCTGCTCGTCGCACCCATCCTCGTCCTACTGTCCGGTGAGCAGGGACTGCTGCAGGGGCGAGGCCGGTTCAAGGCCCTCGCCGTTGTGCTCGGCGCGGCAGGCGTCGCCCGCGTCGTTCCTGCGGTCGCCGTACTTGCCGTCGGCGGTGGACCCGCACCCGCTCTGATCGCCGGTGCCGTCGGCAGCGCGGTGACCTACGCGGGTGCCCGACTGCTGACCGGTTCGGCAGAGGGTCCGGTTGCGGCGAGGCTGCCGGCGAGTGTCGTCTCGGTCCTGCGTGCTTCGCAGGTTCAGCTAGCGCTGATCGCGTTGTCGTCGCTCGATATCGTCGTCGCTCGACTTGTACTCGACGGTGACAACGCGAGCCGCTACGCGCTCGGTACCGTCGCTACGAAGGTCGCGTTCTGGCTGCCGCAGGCGGTCGGAGTCGTGCTCTATCCGCGGATGGCACATCCAGAGCACTCGGCGCGTGCGATCAGGTCCGCGTTGGCCGTGTTGGCAGGCATCGGCGCGGTGACGGTTGCCTGCGCAGCGCTCGCGTCACCGCTCCTACCGATCGTCGTCGACGAGGATTACGCACCGATTCAAGGCACGTTGTGGGCTTTCGCGCTGCACGGTGCCTGTCTCGCGCTGCTGCAGGGCGCATTGCTGTCTGCGATCGCAGGTGACCGAACCTGGCTCGCTCTTGTTGCCTGGGTAGGCCTTGCCGTCGAAATAAGCGTCATGCTCACGGTTGCCGACTCGATCGGGCAGTTGATAGCGATCGCCGTTGCGTGTGCGGCGGTGACGACCGTGATCGTCTCCTGGCTGGCGTTGCTAGGCAAACCTGCGCAACCGCGCCCCTGACGAAGCCTCCTGCTCGACCGGGGTGCCGAACGCGGTGCCCGAGATCGCGCCGCCACTGCCCTCCAGCACCACACACGAGCGAGCATCGGGTGCATACCTGTCCTGCAACTCCTGAGACGTTTTTGCAAGCTCATGCTGTTCGTCGGTGCGATTGTCCACAACAGCAGCAACATCGGCGCGACGCTTGCGTAACTGATCCTCGGGCAGCGGGAGTTGGTAGTAGCGGCACAGATCCGATTCGAATTCCTCGCCGATGTCGTTCTTGCCGAGCTCGGGGGAGTGTTTGACCGCATCCTTCGTCGGAACGACCTTCAGTTCCCGGCCGTCGAGAACGGCGCCTTCGTACGGAATCGCCTTCGTCGAACCGAACCAGCCCGCGTGGACGGTCAGCCACAGCGGATCGGACGTCTCGTCGTCGACGTAGAGCTGATCGATTTTGCCGATCTTTGCTCCGGACTGGTCGTACGCCGTCGCTTGGGTGATTGCGACGAGGTCCTGTTGCATGTTCACAAATGTCGTCCGTTCGGTCGGGGATGGTGCCGGGGTTACGGACTCGGTTGTGGCAACTCGCAATCGGTGACCTTGGGGTTGAGGCCGAGGTAGTTGAGCGGGCCGGCGACGACCGTGAGGGCGATGGTGCCTGTGCCTGCACAGTTGGTCGGTGCGCTGTCGAAGTAGTCGCGCTGCCACGCTGCGACGGCTCCAACGACAAGCCAGATCAGCACGATGACGCCGAGGAGTCCGCTGATGCTCGACCTGCTTCGGCGCGCTACGGGAGTGGTGCGTTGTCGTCGGGCGAAGAAGGACCGGTTGCGATTCATGACGTCTCCGTAGCTTCGTAGCGATGAAGTTGTAGGATTCCCCATCATCGCCGCTGGTAAACCTAGGTAAATGCCCCAGGTCCTATGCCGGAGACGGCCCGATCGGCACGTCCTCCGAGACGACACCAGGTTCCTTGAGCTCGATGAAGAGGGCGTGACTGTCGGTGTCGCCGATGTTTTCTCCTGCGTGTTCCTGGGCGCCGACCCAGCGCGGTTGACCCGCAGCCAGTTGCACCTCGACCTGGCGACCATGGGCACCGATACGCCGCCGGAACGACGCCAGCGGAACCATGACGGCATCCGGATGCGAGTGCCATTGGGTGCGCGCACCCGGCTGGTCCCGGTACTCGAGGATTCGCACTCGATCGTTTTCGAAAATGACCCGATACAGCTCAGGGTCGGTGACTGCGGGGTCCGTACTCATGGCAATCCTCGAATCCAACACGCTGTGATGTGGGATTACAGTACCATGATGGGCATTGCCATACAATAATAGGATGGCTATCCCATATGAGATAACGGGTCGTCGTAGTCAGAAGGCGCGCACTCGCGCTGCATTGATCGCTGCGACGCGAGCCCTTCTCGGGCAAGGTGAAGTCCCGACTGTGGAAGAGGCCGCCAGCGCGGCCGACATCTCGCGCACGACCGCGTATCGGTACTTCCCGAATCAACGGGCACTGCTGAGTGCGGTGCGACCGGAAATCGAACAGGTATCGCTGTTGCCCGATACCGCTCCGGCTGACCCCACCGCCCGCCTGGAACTGGTGATGGATCAATGCATTCGGATCAGCCTGGAGTGGGAGCCCGAACTTCGCACCTCACTGCGACTCTCGCTCGAGTCCGGACACGACGAGGCACCTGTATTGCGCGGGGGCCGCGCGATCGGATGGATCGAGGACGCGTTAGCACCCCTGCGCCAGACGCGTCCCGACATCGACGTCAAGCGTCTGGCGATCGCGATCCGTTCGGCCACCGGGATCGAATCGTTGATCTGGCTCGTCGATGTAGCAGGCCTGTCCCGTGTAGACGCCGCAGATACTTTGCGCGGCAACGCCAGAGCGCTCCTCCGCGACGCGCTCGGTGGGTGAACCGAGCGCAGCCGACGCAACAAATCGGGCCCGCGACGGCAATTTCTGCGTCGCGGGCCCGATTGTCGGTTTCGGCCTACTTGTTGAGATTCGGTCTCTGCACCGGAATCTCTTCGGTTCGGTCGTTCGTGCCGGTCCAGCTCTGACCGCCTCGGCCTTCGCCGGGCTGCGGGGCGCCGGCACCAGGCGGTACACCGGTCGAGCCACCGTTCGCACGTCGACGACCCGGCTCGCCGCGACCGAGGAACAGCAGGATCAGGCCGGCGATCAGCGCAACGATGCCGATGATGCCGAGGATGATCGGAAGCACCTTGCCGTACAGCGAGATCTTGTCCGCGCCGTCCTTCGCAGTGGTGATCTGATTCTCGATCGTGTTCTCGTCGTAAGCGAGAGTGGCCTTCAGGACGGTCACCTCGGGCTTGTCGGCCGAGCGGGCGTAGTACTGGAACGGCTTCTCTTGACCGCTGATGACGGTGCCCGTGATCGGGTCGACCCAGATGTCACGTTCGTTGCTGTACCAGCGGGTCATCGTCACGTCTTCGGTCGTGTCGGTGACGCCCCACTTCGCTGCGGGCAACTTCAGCTTGTTGGTCGGCGAATCGACGACCTTCGACAGGTCGGTCGCCGGAACCTTCTGGTTGAAGTGGTAGACCTTCTCGCCGTTGATCTCGGTCTCTTCGACGAAATCGATCGGATGCGTCTCACGCGAGTTGGTGTCGTAGTACGGGTAGGTCTTCTTCTCCGTGTTGAACGGGAAGCGGTAGACCAGACCGGTGATGTCGACCTCTTCGGCAGGCTTGTCGTTCTGCACCTGGATCGCGCCCTTGTCCGATTCGATCGGATCGCCGGTCTTGCGATCGAACGTGCCCTTGACGACGCTCGCGGTGAGCAGGCCGGTATCGGCGCTCTTGTCGGTGCGACGCAACGTCGAGCCACCCTGCAGGGTGACGACGTCGGAGTCCGACGGCTCTTCGACCGTGATGAAGCGCTGCGACACGAGCGGGACGTTCTTGTCGACGACTGCAGCACCTGTCGGCGAGGTCAGCGACTTCGCGTCGAGCACCTCACCGCCCTGGTTCTGCGGCGTCACGGCGATCGTGGTGACCTCGAGGTCAAGCGGCGTTTTGGCCAGCTTGGGCAACGTGTAGGTCGGAATCAAGATGGCGGCAACGAGTAGGAAGGCACCGAAGAAAAACAGAATGCACACCAGCGCCTTTTTCGGCCCTGAACGCTCCGCCATGCTGACGCTCCTTATATTCACGAACAACAGATCACGAAAAGATCCACGAACCGAAATTTGCCTGACTCGACGTGTGACTCCGCGAAAAATTCATGGAGTCGACGTCATCCGTCGCCAGATCAGCCCGACATCGAGTCAGACACTAACAGCCTTGTCTCCTCAGGCAATGGCGGCGCGGTCGATTCGGGACTATTCGGTCGACCCGCGGCGGATACACGACCGACCTGGACGCGTTTAGGGTGGTCGCAGGTTCGTAGCCGCCGCCGTTCGAACCAGAGCCGATAGGAGTCCATCGTGAAGGCTGTCGTCTGCCGGGAGACCGTGCTGACCGTAGGTGAGGTCGAGACGCCCACTCCTGGCAAGGGACAGGTTCTGCTCGAGGTCAGCGCGTGCGGGATCTGCGGATCGGACCTGCATTCCCGGGTCCACTGCGACGACATGGCCGAGTTGGCAGCCGAAACCGGCTACACCGGCTTCATGCGATCGGACCAGGACATCGTCATGGGTCACGAGTTCTGCGGCTCCGTTCTCGAATACGGTCCCGCAACCCACAAGCGATGGAAGCTGGGTGCACCGGTCGTTGCGTTGCCGATCGTTCGCCGCGGCTCCGAAATTCATCTGACCGGGCTCTCCGCGCTGGCCCCCGGCGGCTACGCGGAACGCGTGGTTGTTCAGGAAGCCATGGCCATGACCGTGCCCAACGGCCTCGAACCCGAGAAGGCTGCACTGACCGAACCGATGGCGGTCGCCTGGCACGCGGTTCGCAAGGGTGAGGTCGGGAAGGGACAGACGGCGATCGTGATCGGGTGCGGACCGATCGGGTTGGCTGTCGTCTCGATGCTGAAGGCAGCGGGGGTGCGACACGTCGTCGCGAGCGACTTCTCGCCGCGTCGTCGCCAGCTGGCCGAACAGTGCGGTGCCGACCTCGTCGTCGATCCCGCCGAGCAGTCGCCGTGGACGTCGTATCCGGAGCGCAACGAGATCCGCAAGGTCACGGGACTGCTCGAACTCGGCATGGACACCATGGAGAAACTGCGGTGGGCGCCGAAAACGCCGTGGTGGCACGTGTTTCGGCTCGCAGACACCGTGGGAGCGACGCCGCAGGGGCCGGTGATTTTCGAATGTGTCGGCATGCCGGGCGTCATCGACCAGATCGTTGCCAGCGCCCCGCTGCTGTCGCGCGTGGTCGTCGTCGGGGTGTGTATGGAGACCGACAAGTTCCGGCCTGCGATGGCGATCAACAAGGAAATCGAGCTGCGCTTCGCATTCGGCTACGACCCACGTGAATTCCGTGACGCCCTCTACATGCTCGCCGAAGGCAAGGTCGATCCGACACCGCTCATCACCGGCAAGGTCGGATTGGCGGGGGTAGCAACGGCATTCGAAGCGCTCGGCAAGCCGGAGGAACACGCGAAGATCATCGTCGACCCGTCGAGTGCAGCGGTCGCGCCCTAGTGGAACAGCCGAGTCAGGCTCGTGGCTTCGTCCCCGCGCTGGAGGGTATGCGTGGTGCCGCGGCTCTCGGCGTGCTCGTCACCCACGTCGCCTTCCAGACCGGCGCGGCAGGCTCGCCGGTCATCGGCCGGATCTGGGGACGTTTCGATATGGCTGTCGCATTGTTCTTCGGATTGTCCGGCTTCCTGCTGTGGCGCGCGCACGCCGCGGCCGCTCGCGGTCTGGCGCCGAAGCCGTCGGCCAAGCGCTATCTACTCAATCGTGCGGCTCGCATCCTGCCCGCGTACTGGGTCGTCGTGATACTCGTGCTGCTGTTCCTGCCGCAGGCCGGAGGTGGCTGGCGGGTGTGGTTCGCCAACCTCGGGCTCGTCCAGGTGTTCGTGCCGCTGACCTTGACCGACGGCTTGACGCAGATGTGGAGTCTGTCCGTCGAAGTGGCGTTCTATCTGGTGTTGCCGCTGCTTGCGCTCGCCATGGCGTGGCTGTCCGGCGAGCGTGCGCGGTACCGCATTCCCGCTCTGCTCGCGTCGACGGTGCTCTGCTTGGGTTGGTCGTTTCTGCCGATCCCGACCGCCGAAGGAACCCATGCCGACAATTGGCTGCCTGGCTACCTGCCCTGGTTCGCGGTCGGGATGTTGCTCGCCGAGTTGGCGGTCGGGCCCCCGGTCCGGTGGGAGCGCTTCTTTGCCAATCGAGGGCTGATGGCCGCTGTCGCGATCACCGCGTTTCTGCTCGCGGCTACCGACCTGGCAGGTCCGGCTGGTCTCACCCGCGCCGAACCCTGGCAGCACGCGGTGAAGATGCTGCTCGGTGCGATCCTTGGCTTCGCGTTGCTCGCACCGCTGGTGCTCGGTGATTCGCACAGACACCGAATCCTGGAAAGTCCGCTGATGCTTGCCGTCGGACGTTGGTCGTTCGGGCTGTTCATGTGGCACGTCGCCATCTTGTCGATCATCTTTCCGGTGTTCGGCATCGTGCCGTTCCGCGGCAGCTTCGTGCTTGTCCTCGTGCTCACGATCGTGCTGTCGATACCTGTGGCGTCGGCGAGTTACGCGCTGGTGGAGGAACCCGTTCGGCGTGCCGTCAAGCGGTGGGAAAGTCGGCGCAGGATCGGCGGTCCGAACGACGGATCGTCCGACAGTCCTGCGAGGACGGACAGCCCGACGACGATCACCGCGATCAACGCGGGCAACTGAACCCACATCGAATGCCCGACGTAACCGTCGGGAGCGCGCCACGGTCCCCGCGACAGCGCCGCCACCGACAGAGCGGTGCCCAGCCCGGCCACCGCGACGGCTGCCTGCAACGTTGCGACGACCCGGCCGTTACGGGCGATCAGCATCGCGACTGCGGCGATCACAACGGTGAGAATCGGACCTGCCGCTCCGGCGATCACCCACGTCAACGCGAGGAGCCCTGCGAAGCCGACGGTCCGGCTGCGCCACGACCGGGGTGACACCGGTGCTGCACGACGTTGTCGTGCAGGCAGTAGTGCCAGCGCGAACAGCGGCAGCAGGAGAAGCAAGCCGCCGAAGATGCCGACGCGGTACCAGCGGTCGGTCGGGAAGTCGAGTGTCACGGTGCCGTCGGTTCCGCCGGGAACGATCCAGCCCTGTTGCCAACCGTTGACGACGACGGGTGTCAGTGTGGTTCCGTCCGGTCCCGTCGCTATCCAGCCGACATTGTTGCTCTGCGGGACCACGAGCAACTGATCCGTCGACGTCGTCGGCAGTTGGAGCTCGCGGTGATTTTCGGTCCAGGCGCCGGTCGGGACTGCACGGACGGGTGCAGGTGGCTTCGTCGAATCGGTGGTCGTCAAACGCAGACCGTCTGCCACGAACAGCGGCCCGGGGCCGACCGCGACGTCCTGCCGGCCGGTCGGTAGGACGATCGACTGCGGACCCTCGCAGAGTTGCGCGCGAACAGGCGCGCCGCTGCGCAACTCGTCGACCGTTGCCGTCACGGACATCCGAAGTTGTTGTCCTGCAACCGATAACACCGGACCATCGGCGCAGTCCACGGTGATGCGGCGTTGCAGGTCGAGAGGGGCAGGGTAGAGCGGCTGCGAGTCCGGACCCAGCACCGTCACCTCGGAAAGCCCTGCTGGTTGCAGCAGTGCGAACCCGATCGCGGTCAGGTCGAGGACGGACCGCCAATCGACGATACTCAGTTCGATGCGGTCGGTGACGCGTGGGTGCAGGTCGATGGTCGACTCGTCGCCGCGCAGATCGCGGACCTGGGGTCCGTCGCCGAGGTTGACGGAAACGACGGTCGGGCGCGTCGGCAGATCACCGAGGCTCGCTGCGATGTCGAGGCCGGTGACCAACTGCGGCGACGGGAGTTCGATGGTCAGCGTCGGTTTTGCTCCACCCAACTTCCGCACCGTGTCCTCGGGAGCGGTCCACGACGTCCGCGGGTCGCCGTCCGTCGCCGCGAAGGCAGAGCCACGGATGTCGCCGATGTCGGCCTGGCCACGCGCGACCGGTCGACCTGGTGCGCTGAGCAGGGTCTCCAGCGCAGGGCCCTGTCGCGAGCGAACCGTGAGCTCGGGGACAACCGTGGTGGGCGCGGGAACGTCCAGCGTCCGTTCGAACGTCGTCGGCTCTTCGGGTGCGAGGGCGAGGCCCTTGCTGCAGCGAACTCGGTCGGGAGCGTCGGCGCAGCCGGTACGGCCAGGTAGTTCCTGGCCCAGATCCCAGCCCGTGACTGCTGCGCCCGGCGGGGTCGGCGGCAACACCGTCCGGTGGCGTATCGGTACGAACCTCGGTGCAGCCGCGTTGCTGAAATCTTCGACGGAGACTTCACTGACTCCGAATTGGCTACCGCCCGAACCATTTTCGGTCTCGATGGCGACGACTCGAAGCCACGATGTCCGCCCGGGTGGTAGCGAGACGGTGATCGGAGTGCCCGGCTTCTCGACCCGCGCCGCGGTGCTGCCGTTCTCGGTCTGGATCTCCACCCAGGTCACCGGTGTGCCGAGCGCGGCGGGGCTGGTCGTCACCCGAAGTAGTGCGCTGTCGACCGGGGTATCGAGATCGAGGCGAAGCCATTGACCCAGCGCGGGATCCAGACCGTTGCTCAGCCAACTCGTCGCGTTGTCGCCGTCGACGGTCGCGGCCGGACCGCTGCCGGGTGAGGCGCCGCCGAGTTGCGTTGCGTCCGATGCCGCACTGGACACGCTGACAGTCGCGCCGGTCCACTCGCCGTTCACAAGGTCGGCGCCGTAGACGGGATAGTCGGGAACGAGGTTGTAGGTACGCCTTGCCTCGTCGGGCGTACGAAGCGCAGAACTGTGGTTGTCGACCTGACCGAAGTCGGTCTCCCGGTTGGTCGGCGTGTCGGTGACCGTAACGGCGTCGATCGGCAGGCCGGCTCGGGCCGCATCACTCGCAAGCAGATGTGGACCGGTAGCGCCGAGTCGCAATAGCGATTCCGGTCCGCCCTGGACTATCGGGACCGCCGCGAGGTCGGTCGTATATGGCTTGGTCTGGGCTGAGGCGTCGGGTGCACCCGGTGCGGACACCGAGTAGATCTCGATCGCTGGGTAGTCGGGGCGGAGGTCGCCGTCCGCGACGAGTCCGTCGGACTTCGCCGGACCGATGTCGTCGCCGAATTGCGCGACCTTGGTCAGGCCTGGCGAACCGTCGATGGCTTGGTGCACCAGCATCGGCCGTGTCGAACGCGAGTTTTCGGAGTCGAGGTCGTTGCGAAGCACGACGTAGCCGATGCCCTGACTCAGCAATGCCGCTGCCATGTCGTCCGACGGCCGCCCGTCGGCGATCAGACGCTGGACCGAATCCATCGCCCTGATCGCACCGGGCGGATTCAACGGCACAGCGTCGCGGACCGCCCACGGTGTACTCGCAAGCGCCTGCAGTGGCTCGTCGCGGGTCAGACCCCACACCTGACTTGCAAACGGTGCACCGGGAACGACGAGGGCGCGTTGCCCGCCGGAATTGTCTTCCAGCCATTGGGCGGTCTGGTGCCAGTAGTCGGGCACCTCGTCGTAGCCGCCGCGCGGCGCAAGCTTTCCCGTCCATGCCAACGAGGTCGCCAACGTGAGTGCGACGAGGACGAGGCCGGTCAGAGCAACCATCGGGTTGCGTTCCGGATGGCCGTAGGCGGTGCGCAGCCGTCCGAACGACGCCGATGCAGGCAGTGGGACGCGCGCGAGCAGGTGCGCGATCCCGAGCACGAGCGGCAGCCGAATCAGTGGCTCCAACTTGTGCACGTTGCGCAGGGGTGCGCCGCCGGAGTCGAGGAAATGACGGACCGACTCGGCGATCGGCGACGACAGTTCGCCGACGTAACCTGCGCTCAGGCCTGCCAATCCGACGAAGAGGATCAGCGCCAGCCGCCCACGTGCAGGCATCGACCGCATCGCGAGACCAGCCATGCCCGCCGCGGCAACAACGCCCGTCGCGATCACGGCGGCGGGCTGCGTGACGAGGACGGCACCCGCGATGCGCTCTGGCGAAACGAAAGGGGTCCAGCTGTCGGTGCCGCGCAACACTTCCGCGAGCGAGGTCCACTGTGTCGTGACGCCCGCGGACTCGATGTAGTCGAGGAAGGGCGGACTGACGCTGCCGAGCAGCAGTAGCGGAACGATCCACCACAGTGTTGCCAGCAACAGGCAGGGAATCCACCATGCCGTGAAGATCCACCACGCTCTGTTCGGTTTATGCGAGAGCCACCACACGCCTGCGACCAGGCACGCGGCACCCGTCGCGACAGCGTTAACCGATCCCATCAGCGCGACCGCGACCGCCGACTGTGCAGCAAGGCGGGCGGGTGAATAGGCGCCCATCCGCCCCGACGCGATCGCAGCGGGCGCCAACAACACCCACGGCGCGAGCATCATCGGCAACGTTTCCGACGAGATCGAACCAAGGGTCGTAAGCACCCGCGGGGAGAGGGCAAAGGCGATGCCCGCAACGATGCGCGAGCCGCGACTACCGATGCCGAGGGTCTCGGCGAGACGGACGATTCCCCAGAAACCCGCAAGCAGGAGCAGCGCCCACCAGATTCGCTGTGTGATCCACGGCGGTATCGATGCCAGGTCGCCTATCGCAAAAAACGGACCGTGTGGAAAGAAGTAACCGTAGGCCTGGTTCTGCACTTGGCCGAGGGGCGCTTGACTACTCCACTGATGTGACGCACGCTCGAGGAATCCCAGCGGATTCTGGGCGAGGTCGTACTTGGTATCGGCGGCGGTCAGCCCAGGTGATTGAACGAAGGCAAGAACGAGACAGACAAGTGCTGCGCCGGCGAACCAGCGACGATCGAGCGGCGCGGTCGGCTCAGGCGGTGTGGAATCCGCGACGATCAGCGGCTGCCGTACTCGACCTGGTTGAGCAGCGAGGAATCGGCGTTACCGCTGCGATCGATCTCCGGACGACTGTTGTCCTGGACGGCGAACGTGACTCCGATGATGACGAGTGCACCCAAGACGGCGCCGGCCACTGCGCTACCTGCACCCGCGGCGGTCAAATTCATCTCGGTTCTCCCACATTTCGTCGTTCCTGCATTGCCTCGGTCAAGGTATCACCTGCCGCTGCCCCTGCCTTGCTTGTGTCGTCGAGTCGAACCCCCAGCGCGCCGAGAAGGGTGCCCAACTTGGTCGTCGTCTCGTCCAGTTCGGACCGTGGATCGGAGCCGGCGACGATTCCGCCGCCCGCGTAGGCCTCGAGGGTGCGGCCGTCGCCGGCGAGTTCGGCGCACCGGATCGCGACGATCCAGTCACCGTCACCGTTGGCGTTGCACCAACCGACGGCACCGCCGTAGAACCTGCGGTCGCCTTCGACGTCGGCGATCGTCGCGAGCGCCACCTCGGTCGGTGTGCCACAAACAGCTGGCGTCGGATGTAGCAGCGCGGCTACGTCGAGTGCGGTCGTCGCGCTGTCGCGGAGGACGCCGTGGATCGGCGTCTCCAGATGCCACACCTCGGGTGTGCTCAGCAGGATCGGTCGGTCGGGGATCGTCAGGTCGGCGCACACAGGACCGAGTCGCTCGCGAATCCAGTCGATGACGAACGAATGCTCGTGCTGGTTCTTGGTCGAGGAAAGCAACCCGTCGGCTTCCGCGCGGTCGGCGATCGGATCTTTCCGCCGCGGCGCGGTGCCGGCAAGCGGTCGTAGCCGCACCGCATTGCCATGTCTGCTCACGAGGACCTCGGGGCTGGCACCGACCAAGGTCGAATTGCCGAGGTCCGAGTCGTAAAGATCGACGGCGAAAACGTTGGCATTCGGATGCCGTCGAACGAGATGGGAGACGAGCAGTTCCGGATCGACCTGCGTGTCTGCCTCGACCGTGACCGACCGCGCTGCAACAACTTTCGAAATTCGCCCGGCATCGATCGAGCCGATCAGGCGCGCCACTCGTGACATGTGTGCTGCCGGGGAGGGGTTCTCCCGGATGATCCGACTCGACGGCAACTCGGCGAGTGTTCCGTCGGTCTGCCACCGGCCTGGTGTGAAGGTGGCCGATTGAGGTGCCGTCAGTACGCCGCCACGTGCCGGGTCGAACGCGAGTGCTCCCACAATCAGCGGTACCCGACCGGCACGCAGACTCGCAGCAGCTGCATCTACCTCGGTGAACCGTTCGCGTGCGCCCGTTGTCCTGACGACCTGATCGGTCCGGGCGAGCAGAAACCCATCCATAGTGAAATCGACAGTAGCGTCAGCGAACGCCGCTCGGGGTCGGCCGTGATCCACTCTCCTGGCGGGGCATCGTCTGGAACTGCGGCACCTGCGGCGCAGGAAGCCGCATCTCGGCGACCGCTTCCCGGTACAGCGGACCCATGTCAGGAAAGGTCGGAACCGACAGCTGCGGCGTCCCTGCCAGGTTCAATGCCGAGGTGAGGTCGCCGCAGGTTTCGCGGCGCCACGCCGTGAGGTTGGGCACCTCCGGCCCGAACCTGGTCTCCAGGAACCGCAGGATCGAGGTGTGATCGAACGTGTCGTGACACACATAGCCGCCGCGCGTGAACGGTGAGATCAAGATCGTGGGGACCCGTGGACCGAGGCCGATCGGGCCTGCCATCCCGGTCGCTTCCGGAGACTGGAGGAGGGCCCGCTGGCTCAAGTACTCGCCGGGCGTGCCCGGCGGTGCCAGCGGCGGAGGCACGTGATCGAAGAAGCCGCCGTTCTCGTCGTAGGTGAGAATCAACAACGTCTTTCGCCACACCTCGCTGTTGGAGGTCAACGCCTCCAGAATGCCCTGCAGGTACAACCCGCCGGCTGCCGGCAGTTCGTCGGCATGCTCGGTCGTCCACTGCGGACCGCAGATCCACGACACCTGCGCCAAGTTGCCACTTTCGACATCGCGACGTAACTGCGGGATCAGCTGTCCGTCCGGGATGGTCGACCGACCCCTGCGGAAGAGTTCGGTCGATTCGTCCTGGTAGGCAACGAAGTGGTCGAGCATGTTGTCGCCGAAGTCGTCGCGCTCGCGGTACAGATACCAGTCGACACCGGCGGCTTGCAGCTGCTCCGGGTAGGTCCTCCAACTGAAGCCCGACCGCAGGTTCGCGACATCGGGTCCGCCGTGGGTGCCTTCGGCATCGATCGACGCGGACATGAGGTAGAGCCGATTCGGATTGGTCGGACCGATCACCGAGCAGAAGTAGCGATCGCAGATCGTGAACGCGTCGGCAAGCCCGTAGTGCATCGGCAACTCGTCGCGGGTGAAGTAGCTCATCACCCTGCCGCCGCCGTTGCGAACCGCGTCCGGCTGGCTGCTCGCTGCGGCGAGACCGACGTCGACGGGAATGTGGCTGCGTACGTAGTTGTCGTTCGTGCCGTTCGCGACGGACCAGTGCTGGGTCTGCCACGTGTGGTCGACATCGATGAGGTGCTGCGCCGACGAGGCACGGGTGTCGAGACGCCAGGGGAGCAAGACGCCGCCTGCGAAACCGTTTGCGGTCGGGTCGAACTGCTCGAACGCCGACAGTCCGGTCCGAGGGTCGCGTGGAACGTTCGGATCGTCGAAACCTGCTACGCCGGACAGGGTTCCGAAGTAGTGGTCGAACGAGCGGTTCTCCTGCATGAAGATGACGACGTGTTCGATGTCGTTCAGCCGCGAACCGGTCGGTGCGGCGTGTGCGAGGTTGAGCCGGGCGGACGGGGACATGGCGGCGAAAGCTGCCGTTGCGCCGACGAGGCCGGCGCCGCGCTGCAGGAACTGCCGTCGCGACCAGGTGGTCATCGAACGGGCGTCGACTTCTTGCAAGGCGGCACCATAAGCACGGGTCGATGGCAGTGCTTGAGCACGTGGTCGGCAACGCTGCTGTGCAGCAACGCCCGGATGCCGGTTGCGCCGCGTGTGCCCGCAACGATGATGTCCACGTCGAGTTCGTCTGCGATGTCGACGATCGTGTTCCAGATCGTCGTCGAGCACTCCTCGGTCCGAGCTTCGGCGTTGAGGCCTGCGGCGCGGGCAAGTTCGACGCCCTCGGAGTTGGTTGCCTTCGCATCGGTGAACGCGACGTCCTCCAGATCTTCGTCCGGCACCCAGTCGGGTTGCATCACCCCGGACAGGCCGGACATCCGAGCCGCTTGGCGCACCATCGGTTCCCAGGCAGTGAGAACTACCGCTTTGTTCGCGGAGAGAAATCTGCCCGAGTATTCGATCGCGCGCTTGGCGTTGTCGGAGCCGTCGTAAGCAATGAGCATCAGGTCGCAGGGCATTGCGAACCTCCTGGTCCAGACAGCCGAATTCGCTACCGGCGACACTACCGGCGACCGACTTGGCTGGCAGCGCAATGCGTCGAGTGAGAATGATCCGTTACCGTCGGACACCATGCGGAAGACGGTCGGGCTGGTTGTCGTGTTGTGCGCGGTTGTCGCGGGGGGATGTTCGAACGGCGGGTCGACCTCGTCGGAAAGTGCCTCGACGCCCGGACCCGCAGCCAGCGCGCCGCCCGTCGGATCGTCGAGTGCATCGCCGCAACCGAGTCCGCCTGCCGACCCCTGTGGTGCCGAACCGTTTCTCGCGTCGCTGTCGCAGCGGGAGAAGCTCGCGCAGCTGCTTACGGTCGGCGTCACCGGTCCGGACGATGCAGCGCAGGTCTCGGCGGAAGAACACGTCGGTGGCATCTTCATCGGCGGCTGGACCGATCAGTCGTTGCTCACCGCGTCCGAAATGGCTCGGGTGAAAGGCGCGAACACGAAGGTCCCGCTGATGGTGACGATCGACGAGGAGGGCGGTCGGGTCTCGCGGATACCGGAACTTATCGGCGAGGAGGCGTCGGCGCGTGAAGTGGCGGCAACCTACTCCGCCGCGGAGGCGCAGCAACGGATGAACAAGCGCGCGACGGAGATGAAGAAGCTCGGCATCACAGTCGATTTCGCTCCGGACGTGGATGTCAGCGGCCAGCCCGCGAACTCCGTCATCGGTGATCGGTCGTTCTCCGACGACCCGGCGAAGGTCACCGAGTACGGCCGCGCCTACATCAACGGGTTACGCGACGCCGGTCTCGGTGCTGTGATCAAGCACTTCCCCGGCCACGGGCACGGTTCGGGCGATTCGCATACGGGCGCCGTCTCCACACCGCCGTTGGACGAGCTGAAGAAGAACGACCTGCTGCCGTTCGCGGACCTCGTTTCCGAGCCCGACGTTGCCGTCATGGTCGGCCACCTCGACGTCCCTGGTCTCACCGATCCGAACGTGCCGACGAGTATCAGTCCTGCGGCGATGCAACTGCTGCGGACGGGCGACTATGCCGCCCCACCGCGGCCTTTCGATGGCGTCATCTTCACCGACGACCTCAGCGGCATGGCAGCGATCACGGCGAAGTACAGCATCGAGACAGCGGTGGAAGCAGCGCTTGTCGCAGGTGCCGATGTGGCGTTGTGGATTTCGACCGACTCCGTGAAGGCCGTCCTCGACAACCTGGAGCAGGCGGTTGCGGCAGGTCGCCTGCCACAGAAACAAGTTGACGAGTCAGTTCTTCGCGTCGCCCGCTTCAAGGGCGTGTTGTCCTGCTGATCGCGTCGTCCGACCCAACCTTCCTTACCGTAGAGTAAGATAGCCCTACCAGGCGGCGAGAGGACGGTGCAGTGGCCGGCGGTACCAAACGACTCCCGCGCGCCGTTCGTGAGCAGCAGATGCTGGATGCAGCGGTAGAAGTGTTCGCGCGCAACGGTTATCACGCGACTTCGATGGA
The DNA here is from genome assembly GCF_016482825.1 of Antrihabitans stalagmiti. Classification (GTDB taxonomy): domain Bacteria; phylum Actinomycetota; class Actinomycetes; order Mycobacteriales; family Mycobacteriaceae; genus Antrihabitans; species Antrihabitans stalagmiti. The sequence continues at coordinate 398,260 of NZ_JAEMNV010000003.1, forward strand.
TGCGATCGCTGCCGAGGCGGACATTTCCAAGCCGATGCTCTACCTCTACTACGGCTCGAAGGAAGAACTCTTCGCTGCCTGCATACATCGCGAAGGCGTCCGCTTCGTCGAAGCTGTGTCCCCTGCGGGCAATCCGAACCTGACCCCACGTGAGCAGGTGCGCACAGCGCTGTTCTCGTTCCTCGATTTCGTCGACAAGAACCGGCAATCGTGGATGGTGCTCTACCGCCAGGCGATGACGGAGCAGGCCTTTACAGGGCAGGTGCAGTCGAGCCGCGAAATGTTGATCAACCTGGTCGCCAAGCTGCTGGAATCCAGCACGAAGAACCCTGATCCAACCTGGAACTTCAGTGTTATGGCCGTCGCACTCATCGGTGCGGGCGAAGCTGTGGCGGACCGCATCGCGGGCGGCGAGATCGCTGTCGGCGAGGCCGCGGACCTACTCGAGAATCTAGCCTGGCGCGGTCTGCGGGCATCGGGCCCCGTGCGCGACTGACGGGTCGGAAGACCGGTCGGCCGCGCACGAGAAACCCTGTGTGCGTTGGCTTTCGGAAAAGCTAGCGCAGTGTTGCGGTGAGGTGCGGGTAGCCCTTCTTGGGATGCTTCAGCGAGATATCCCAGCCGTCGCTGACCTCGTCTGCGTAGACGTTCACGGTTGCCGGAAGCAATACCGGCTTGCCGAACTTCACGCTGTAGGTCACCGAATCAGGAATCCGACCTTCGACGGTCTGCAGAGTTGCTGCCGCAGTGAACATTCCGTGCGCGATCGTGCCGGGGAAGCCGAATGCCTTCGCGCCGAGTCCCGAGATGTGAATGGGATTTCGGTCGCCCGATACCGCCGCGTACTTGCTGATCGTCTTCTGATCGATACGAAGCGTGCTCATCGGCGTCGGTGGGACCTCGTCCGGCTTGGGCTCGGGCTTGGGACCACCGGACAGCGACGTCTTCTGCTGGTGCAGGAACGTCGTCGTCTGATGCCACACCTCTTCGCGGCCGACGCTGACGACGGTCACGATGTCGACGAGCAGACCCTTCGGGTGCTCGCGCAGGTTCTCCGCGTGTGTGCGGATGTCCAGCGGTTCGCTGACCGAGATGGGTCGGGCCTGACGAATGATGTTCTCGGCGTGAACCGATCCGATCGCGGGGAACGGAAAGTCCTTGCTCGTAACAAGTTTCATCACGGTCGGGAACGTCAGAACGAACGGGTAGGTCAGCGGCAGGGTGTCGCTGAACCGCAGCCCGCACGCCTTGACGTAGGCAGCGAGGTGATCCGGATCGACGCGAAGACCTTTGAGCTCCAACGTCCGTTCCGGCAATGACTCGCTACGCGCACTGAGCCCAGGGATGGGCAGTGCACCGAGCGCGGCCTTGAAGTACAGGTCGCGAATTTTCGGCTGCTCTGTGAGCGTCTCTGTTTTGGCCATCGTCATGCGCCCAACAGGCTCTGTCCGCAGACCCGAACGACGTTGCCGGTGACAGCGTTCGATGCGGGGCTTGCGAAGTAGGCAATCGTCTCGGCGACGTCGACCGTCTCGCCACCCTGCAGCAGCGAGCTGAGGCGACGGCCGGCTTCGCGGGTGGCGAAGGGGATGGCTGCCGTCATCGCGGTCTCGATGAAGCCGGGGGCAACAGCGTTGATCGTGATGCCCTTCTTCGCGAGAACCGGTGCACTCGCGTTGACGAGGCCGATGACGCCCGCCTTCGACGTGCCGTAGTTGGTCTGGCCACGGTTGCCCGCGATGCCTGCGATGGAGGAAACGTCGACGACGCGGCCACCTTCCTTGAGCGCACCCTTTTCGATGAGCACGTCGGTGATGCGCTGCGGCGCAAGCAGGTTCACGTTGATAACCGAGTTCCACCGACCGTCGTCCATGTTGGCCAACGTCTTGTCACGCGTGATGCCTGCGTTGTGGACGATGATGTCCGCGCCGCCGTGACGGGAGAGGATGTGCTCCGCGAGAACGTCGGCAGCGTCGGCTGCTGTGACGTCGAGCGCGAGCGAGGTGCCGCCGACTTTGTTCGCGGTCTGCGAAAGGGCCTCGCCTGCCTGCGGGATGTCCGCGCAGATCACGTGCGCACCGTCACGCGAGAGCACCTCGGCGATGGTTGCGCCGATGCCGCGGGCCGCGCCGGTGACGACTGCGACCTTGCCTTCGAGCGGGCGATCCCAGCTCGCGGGAGCCGTCGACTCGGCTGCGCCGACTCGAATGACCTGACCGTCGACGAATGCGGACTTTGCCGAGAGCAGGAAGCGCAGGGTGGATTCGAGGCCCGAAAGGCCGGTCGCCGCGTCGGGGGAGACGTAGACGAGCTGAGCCGTAGCGCCGCGCTGGACCTCTTTGGCGACACTGCGTGTGAAGCCTTCGAGCGCACGTTGCGCGATGTGAGCGTCGACCGTCGACGTTTCGTCCGGAGTCGTACCGAGGACGACGACGCGAGCCGACGGTGCCAGGTTGCGGATGACCGGCTGGAAGAACTTGTACAGCTCGTCGAGCTGGCTCACGTTCTCGATGCCGGTGGCGTCGAATACCAACGCGCCGAACTTGGTGCCCTCTGATCCGTCTGCTGCGAACTCGTAATCCGAGAGCAGTTCGCGGATCGGCTCGACGAGACGGCCGTTGCCACCGAGAAGCACAGGACCGGCCAGGGGCGGCTCGCCGGCCTTGTACCGGCGGAGCTTCTCGGGCTGGGGAAGGCCAGCTTGTTTCGCGATGAACGCACCTGCCCCCGTGGACAGAAACGACGAATACAGGTCGGGAGCTCCCTTTGTTGCTGCCACTTTCCTACCTTCTCTGAGTTGACACGAGTGAAGACCGCACAATTTCTCAGCATGCGGAGTCGACATTGAACTTACTCCGGAGTAAGTTCAATGTCGAGCAGACCCCAACACCCATCTTGGAGACGTCAAGTGACAAGCAAGCAGCTGCGCCCGGTCGCGATCGTGGGCGGCAACCGAATTCCGTTCGCCAGGTCGGACAAGGCCTACGCACACGCTTCCAATCAGGACATGTTCACTGCCACCCTCGATGGACTGGTCAGCCGGTTCAATCTGCAGGGTGAGCGGCTCGGCATGGTCGTCGGTGGCGCGGTACTCAAGCACAGCCGCGACTTCAACCTCATGCGTGAGTCCGTCCTCGGTAGCGCGCTGAGCCCTTACACCCCGGCCTACGACCTCGGTCAGGCCTGCGGCACCGGCCTGCAGTCGATCATCGCCGTCGGCGATGCGATCGCAGCCGGTCGCATCGACGCGGGTGTCGGCGGCGGCGTCGACACCACGTCCGATGCCCCGATCGGTGTCGGCGAAGACCTGCGTGAGTTCATGCTCTCGCTCAACCGCGCAAAGACCACGGGTCAGCGCCTCAAGCTGCTCGGCCACGTGCGTCCGGGAATGCTCGGCCTCGAGATCCCGAAGAACGGCGAGCCGCGCACCGGTAAGTCGATGGGTGAGCACGCCGCGATCACGTCGAAGGAATTCGGCGTCCGTCGCGAAGATCAGGACGAACTGGCCGCCGCGAGCCACAAGAATATGGCCGCAGCGTACGACCGTGGTTTCTTCGACGACCTCGTCACGCCGTTCCTCGGTCTGACGCGCGACGACAACCTGCGTCCGAACTCCTCGGTCGAGAAGCTCGCCACGCTGAACCCCGTCTTCGGTGTCAAGCTCGGCGACGCCACGATGACGGCAGGCAACTCCACGCCGCTCACCGACGGTGCCTCCGCCGCGCTGCTGTCCACCGACGAATGGGCCGCCGAGCGCAAGCTTCCTGTCCTCGCACACCTGGTCGACTCCGAGACGGCCGCCGTCGATTACGTTCACGGCAAGGACGGACTGCTTATGGCACCGACCTACGCGGTGCCGCGGCTGCTTGCTCGCAACGGCCTCACGCTGCAGGACTTCGACTACTACGAGATCCACGAAGCGTTTGCATCGGTCGTTCTCGCGACTCTGCAGGCCTGGGAGAGCGACGCGTACTGCAAGGAGCGTCTCGGCCTCGACAGCGCGCTCGGCTCGATCGACCGCAGCAAACTCAACGTCAACGGTTCGTCGCTCGCGGCCGGACACCCGTTCGCCGCGACCGGCGGACGCATCGTCGCTTCGCTCGCAAAGATGCTGGCAGAGAAGGGTTCGGGCCGTGGCCTGATCTCCATATGTGCAGCCGGTGGCCAGGGCGTCACCGCGATCATCGAACGCTGAAAAAAAGATTCGCCGCGGGTGTAACGCCCGTACGAACCTAGCGATGTCATAGGCGGCCCCGCGCTGCTGCCCGACCCCCGACCCGGCAGCCGCGCGGGGCCTTCCATGTCTCCAGCCGTTTCGCTCGACAAGAAGTCGAGGTTTGCGCCAAGTACGCTCGAGGCATCCGCACAGTGTTGTGCTCACAGATTGTCGTGCCCATTCGACGGTGCGACGATCTCCGAACCTGGCGGGAGATGTGCGTGACCGAAGTGTCAGGGAAGTCTCCTCGCCACGCTGCCGATCCTGGATCGCTTCCGGAGCGCAACAACGGCGCCGGTCGGCACTCGGTCGAGCAACCCGACGATGCGGTCACCGAGGTTATTCCGGTCGTGGTCGAGGCGCCCGTCGCTGCGGCCGACGAGCCTGCAGCATCGGCATCTGCTGCACCAGCGGCTGCGGCACCAGCGGGGCCACCCGGCGAGACGCGCCTCGCAGCCAAGCGTCGGCTGCGGCGTCGTCCACGTGTCGGGCTGCTCGTCGGTGGTCTGTTCGCTGTGCTCGCAATCGCCTATGGCATCGATCTGTTCGTCTCGTCCGGCTCGGTCCCACGAGGTGTCACAGTCGCGGGAATCGATCTGGGCGGCAAAGACAAGGGCGAGGCGGAAGCAATACTGCGTGACCGGTTGGGTGAGCGGTCCGAGCAACCTGTCGCCGTAGCGATCGGCGACCTCCGATCCGAGGTCGTTCCGGTCGCCGCAGGTCTGCAGGTCGACGTGGCCACGACGATGGACGCCGTCGGTTCGCAACCGCTCAACCCGATCACCAGGCTGACGTCTTTCTTCACGACCCGCGAGACCGACGTGACGTCGGTTGTCGACGACGCCGCCCTCACAGCGGCCGTCACCGATCTCGCTGCGTCGACCGACCGCAAACCCGTCGAGGGGAATGTCGTCTTCGAGGGCGCTGAGCCGGTACCGGTCAAACCCGCCGTCGGTCAGACACTCGATGTCGAGGGTGCGAAGGTAGCGCTGATTGCCGGATGGGCCGACGAAAATCCCGTCGAGCTACCTGTCGAGGTCGGGGGAGTTGCGGTGGACGCGACTGCCGTCGACCGGGCGATCGAGGAGGTAGCGAGGCCGGCGGTGTCGAGTGAGGTTGTGTTCACCGGCCGCGACAACAAGTCCGCCGTGCTGCGGCCCGAGTTGGTCGGGGCAGTGCTCACGTTTGTGCCTGACGGTCGCGGCGGGCTCGCTCCGGAGTACAACCGCGACGCCGCGACGGCAATCCTTGCCCCGCAACTCGCCGTCACCGATGTCAAGCCGAAAGATGCTGTCATCGCGGTCGATTCGGGATTCCCGAGGATCGTTCCAGCGGTCGTCGGTGACATGGTGTCGTGGCAGAAGACGCTCGATCAATTGCCTGCTCTACTGGGTGCGAGCGGTGCGCGGACCGCGACCGCAATCTACGAGCCCGTGCAGCCCGCATTGACGACCGAGGGCGCGACCGGACTCGGAATCAAGGAAGTGATCGGCGAATACTCGACGGGCGGGTTCGAATCCGCGTCGGGTGTCAATATTCGCAAGGTGGCGCAGGTTGTGAACGGTGCGATCGTGAAGCCTGGAGATACCTTCTCGCTCAACGGCTTCACCGGTCCGCGCGGCCTCGAGCAGGGTTACGTCGAGTCCGGCGTCATCGATCACGGTCGGCCGGCCAAAGCGGTCGGCGGCGGGATCAGTCAGTTCGCTACGACGCTCTACAACGCGACCTACTTCGCAGGCCTGGAAGACGTAACGCACACCGAGCACAGCTACTACATCTCGCGGTATCCAGAAGCACGTGAAGCGACGGTGTACGAGGGTGCGATCGACCTGCAGTTCCGCAACAACACGAGCAGCGGCATTCTGATCGAGTCGTTCGGCAACAGTTCGAATGTGACCGTTCGCATTTGGGGAACCAAGACCGTCGACGTCGAATCCGTCACCGGAGATCGGTACGCCCAGACCCAACCGGAATCGGTCACGCTGCCCAAGGGTGATGACTGCGTCGCATCGAAAGGTGCGCCCGGCTTCACGACGAGCAACACGAGAATCATCTCCGACCGCGCGAGCGGCAACGAGGTCTATCGCCACACTCGCACGGTGAAGTACGACCCGGTGCCGATCGTGAAGTGCGAGTAGGGCCTCCGGCCTCGTGAGTCCTTTCGGTGGTCCGGCGCGCCGAAAAGACGCACGAGCGACTTAGGCGCCGTTGGCCGCGGCTGTCAAGGGTTTCGCTCGTGAAACGCGCATGGGTTGGGTGCGGCCGGTTCGATCGCGAGACTCGACACCCATGAGCACCGAACGCATCGCAGACGAGATCAAGTTCGCCTACTGGGTGCCGAACGTCAGTGGCGGCCTCGTCACCTCGACGATCGAGCAGCGCACCAGCTGGGATTACGAATACAACAAGAAGCTCGCGCAGACGGCAGAGAACAACGGCTTCGAATACGCGCTGAGCCAGGTCCGCTACGAGGCGAGCTACGGGGCCGAATTCCAGCACGAGTCCACGAGCTTCAGTCTGGCTCTGCTGCTCGCGACCGAGCGACTCAAGGTCATCGCGGCCGTGCACCCGGGTCTGTGGCAGCCTGCTGTGCTCGCGAAGCTGGGTGCAACCGCGGATCACCTGTCCAACGGTCGGTTTGCGGTCAACGTCGTCAGCGGTTGGTTCAAGGACGAGTTCACCCACCTCGGCGAGCCGTGGCTCGAGCACGACGAACGATACCGTCGCAGCGCCGAATTCCTGCAGGTGCTCCGCAAGATCTGGACCGAGGACGACGTCGACTTCCGAGGCGACTTCTACCGGATCCACGACTTCACGTTGAAGCCGAAGCCGCTGAACACCCCGAAGCGTCCGAACCCGGAACTGTTCCAGGGCGGCAACTCCCAAGCCGCACGCCAGAACGCAGGCAAGTACTCCGACTGGTACTTCAGCAACGGCAAGGACTTCGACGGCGTCACCGAGCAACTCGTCGACGTGCGGGATGTTGCCCGAGCACACAAGCGGGAGGTGAAGTTCGGGCTCAACGGCTTCATCATCGCCCGTGACACCGAGGCCGAGGCAAGGGACACCTTGCGCGAGATCATCGCAAAGGCGAACAAGCCTGCGGTGGAGGGCTTCCGCGGTGCCGTGCAGCAAGCCGGCGCGTCGACAGCCGACAAGAAGGGCATGTGGGCCGACTCGTCGTTCGAGGATCTCGTGCAGTACAACGACGGCTTCCGGACGCAGCTCATCGGCACACCCGAGCAGATCGCGGAGCGCATCGTCGAATACCGTCGCCGCGGCGTCGACCTGATCCTCGGTGGCTTTCTGCACTTCCAAGAGGAAATCGAGTACTTCGGCGCACGTGTGTTGCCGCTGGTCCGTGAACTCGAGGCGAACGAAGAACGCGAACTGGAGCCGTTGCTCGCATGACCGCGTCCCTCGACGCCGCACTGGTTTCCACTGCGGCAGAGGCGGTGTCGGTGGCGAGCGAGCTCGCGACGCGGTTCGCGGTCGGTGCCGCCGATCGAGATCGTGCGCGGCGGTTGCCCGTCGACGAGATAGCTGAGCTCTCTCGTTCGGGGTTGTACGGCGCAACCGTTCCAGCGACGTTCGGCGGAGCCGATATTGCACCGTCCGTGCTGGCGGAGGTGTTGCGGATCCTCGCGACCGCGGACCCGAACATCGCGCAGATACCGCAGAGCCACTTCGTGTACGTACAGCTGCTGAAGGTAGCGGCGAACCCGGAGCAGCAACGCTTCTTCTTCGGAGAAGTGCTGCGTGGCAAACGGTTTGCCAACGCTCAGTCCGAACGCGGCGGGAAGACGATCACCGACATCGCGACGACGTTCACACCGGCGCAGTCGGGTGGATTCCGGCTCGACGGCACGAAGTATTACTGCACGGGGACGCTTTTCGCGCAGTGGATTCCGGTGTTGGCGCGGTTGCACGATCCCGATCGGCTATCGGCTCTGCCCGCGGGGGACTACGTGCTCTACGTTCCTGCCGATGCTGCCGGGCTCACCGTCGTCGACGACTGGAACGGCTTCGGTCAGCGCCTGACGGGCAGTGGCACTGTGACGTTGGAAGGTGTTGCTGTCCAGCCGGAATGGGTGGTTCGACGGTCGCCGGCCTTCGATGGTCCTACCAGCTACGGCGCCTTCGCTCAATTGCTGCATACGGCAATCGATGTCGGCATCGCACGTGCCGCGCTGGACGAGGCTGCGGCCTTCGCGCGGACGAAGAGTCGCCCGTGGTTCGAGGCGAAGGTCGAACGTGCCGTGGACGATCCGTTGCTTGTGCAGCGCTTCGGTGAGCTCGCCGTATCCGTGGCGACTGCCGAGGCCACACTTGTCGCGGCGGGCCGTGCCGTGGATGCGGCGTTCGACGAGCCGACCGAACAGAGTGCAGCGGATGCGTCCATTGCGGTCGCCGTGGCGAAGATCGTCGCAGAGAAGAGTGCGGTCGAAGTATCGGCGGCGCTGTTCGAGGTGTCCGGGACACGTTCGGCTGCAGCGGATCTCGATCTCGACCGGCATTGGCGTAACGCTCGAACGCACACGTTGCACGATCCGGTCCGATGGAAGTATCAGCACATCGGCCGCGTTCTCCTGCACAACGAGGCGCCGCCGCGGCATGGCTTGATCTGACGGAACCGAAAACATTATGTGTTGTAACAATTTTGGAGTTACTCGATGACACGTTCGGCCAATTCACTGTCCTTCCACTGGTTCCTGCCGACCTACGGCGATTCGCGCAATCTCGTTGCAGGCGGACACGGGACGTCGATGTCCGGCGACAGGACCGCGAGCCTGCGCTACCTCAACCAAATCGGCGCTGCCGCAGAGGACAACGGCTTCGAGGCGGTACTGACGCCGACGGGTGCCTGGTGCGAGGACGCGTGGCTCACCACGGCGATGATGGTCGAGACCACCGAAGTGCTGAAGTTTCTGGTTGCCTTTCGGCCGGGTCTGATCAGTCCGACCCTCGCCGCGCAGATGGCGGCGACCTTCCAGTGGCAGTCCCGCGGACGACTCCTGCTCAACGTCGTCACCGGTGGTGAGAAGCACGAGCAGGAAGCCTACGGCGACTTCCTCAGCAAGGACGAACGATACGAACGGTGCGGTGAATTTCTCGATGTGGTCCGCCGACTGTGGACGTCGCCGAGCCCGGTGACGTTCGAGGGCAAGCACATTCACGTCGAGAAGGCAGCACTCGGTCGGCAGCCGGACCCACTGCCGCCGGTGTTCTTCGGTGGGTCGTCGGGTCCGGCCGGACCGGTCGCGGCAAAGTATGCGGATACCTATCTGACCTGGGGTGAACCGCCTGCCGCGGTGTCGAAGAAGCTCGAATGGATTCGGGGGCTAGCTGTAGACGAGGGCCGAATCCTTTCGTACGGGTTGCGTATTCACGTAATCAGTCGCGACACCGCGGAGCAGGCGTGGGCCGAGGCCGACCGCCTGCTTGCCGCGATCGATCCGGCCGCCGTCGAACGTGTGCAGGCCAATCTCGCCCGCAGCGAGTCCGAGGGGCAGCGCCGAATGCGCGAATTGCACGGTGGCAGTACGGATCGTCTCGAGATCGGACCGAACCTCTGGGCAGGTGTCGGGTTGGTCCGCGGTGGTGCGGGCACAGCACTGGTCGGTTCGCACGAGGAGGTTGCGGATCGCCTCGCCGAGTACGCGAACCTCGGCATCTCGCATTTCATCCTGTCCGGGTATCCGCACCTGGAGGAGGCGTACTGGTTCGGCGAAGGTGTGCTGCCGATTCTCGAGCGTCGCGGCCTGTGGACTCACCCGACTCGGTCGGTCGACCTGTCGCACTCGTCCGTCCCGTTCGCTGCGGCGGCGTCGAGCTGATCGGCGTCGCGAACAACTGGCAGGTCAGCTTGGATGGCCGCACCTGCTCCGCCGAGTCTCGCGATGGCAACGCCGCCGACAATGGCTGCGCCACCGAGCATTTGCACGACGGTGATCGACTGGTCGATCAGTAACCACGCGAAGACGGACGCGAAGAGAACTTCCGACAGCAGCACAAGTGACATCAGCGTCGAGCCGATTCGAGAACCGCCTGCGACGCCGAAAACGTAGGCCAGGACGGTGCTTACGGTGATCAGCAGAAACAGGGGGACGTACCAGGGCAGCTGCTGCCCAGCGAGGTCTACGGAGTCGGTGGCGAACGTCGCCGACATGATCTGCGTTGCGATCAGGACGCCTGCGGTAGCAGCTGCGACAGTCATACCGCTCGCAAGCAGGACGATGGGTGCGAGCGAATCCGAGGTCCGTTCGGACAGCAGGAAAAAACACGCGTTGCCGAGCATCGACAAACCAGCCCAACCGAGGCCGACCAGGCTGAGTCGCAGGCCGCCGAAGACGTCGATGACCGCCGCGGCACCGACGAGGGCAACGACGGTGCCGATGATCGTGAGGGTGCTTGCCGGCCTTTTGCGGACCAGCCACTCCCAGGCGATGACGACGATGGGTGCGAGGAACTGGATCATCAGCGTCACGCCGACCGAAAGGTGTTGCATCGACAGGAAAAACGTGGCCTGCACGCCTGCCACTGCGACGCTTCCGTAGACGCCGACGGTCCGAAAATGTCTCGGTGCGTCGAGTAGGCCGCGCCGATCGACGATCGCGGCGATGACCAGCGTGATCGCGGCTGCGCCCGTTAGCCGGACGACGAGTGTGCCGCCGGGTGACCAGCCGTTGTCCATCAGGGCGGTCGCAAACGATCCCGACAGCCCGAAGGTGATTCCGGAGAGGATCATCAGCCAGATTCCGGTGCGCATCCGGTGTGCGTCGACGTTGATGAGTCCACCTCCTCGGGCTTTCGTGTCAGGACCAATTTCGATTACGCTAATGACACTAACGACAGCACGCGTCAGGAGTCAAAATGTATTTTGCTCATGACACCGATCATGCGCTCGTGACGACGACGGCTTTGGTGAACACACTGCTCGGCGACGACGACTCGCTGAGCGATCCTGCCGCGCTGAACGATTTCCTGGACGAGTACGAGTTCACGGGCAGGCGCGATCTGAGCGACGTCGAATTGCAGCAGGTTCGCGGGCTACGCCGCAGCCTCCGCGGCGTGTGGGATGCCGCGGACGAGACTGTCGCCGTCGACATCGTGAATCGCATGCTGCTGGACTCGAACGCGCGGCCACGATTGACGCGGCACGACCGCTGGGACTGGCATCTGCACGTCACCGCAGCCGACGACCCACTTACCGACCGGATCGCCGCCGAAGCCGCGATGGCGTTGGTCGACGTGATTCGCGTCGGCGACCTCGATCGGTTGAAACACTGCGCGGCGCCCGACTGCGATGCCGTGCTGATCGATCTGTCGCGCAACAGGTCTCGGCGCTATTGCGACACCGGAAACTGCGGCAATCGGGCCAATGTCGCCGCGTATCGGGCACGAAAGGCCGCAAGCGGGTCGTGAGTCCTTTAGGAGGTCCTGCCCTCCGAAAGGACGCACGAGCGGCGGAGCCGCCTACGCCAATCCTGCGCGAATTGCCGCCGCTGCTGCCGCTGCTCGGGACGTGACACCCAGCTTCGAGCGGATGTTCGCCACGTGGCGGTGCACCGTATGTGCGCTGAGGACCAGTCGGTCGGCGATTTCCTGGTCGGTCATGCCCTGGGCGATCAAGGCAACGACCTCACGTTCACGACCCGACAGTTCCGACCTCACCGGAGTGGCCGGACGCGCATCGACACCGAGAAAATCCAGAAGCGCCGACGCGACTGCGTCCGAATCTCCGCGCCACGGATAGTGATCGAGACCGTTCAGCGCAACGAAGCGCGCACCCGATATCGCAGCGGCAAGTTTGCGACCGAGCGCAAACGGCACGGCGCGGTCCTGCCGACGGTGCAGGACGAGCGTCGGAGCCGTGACGTGCGAAAGATAGTGCGTCGCATCGAATCGATACACGCCGTTCAATGCTGCCGACGCGGTTTCCGCGGTTGCCGCCGCACGCTGGAACTCGACGAAATCGCGTCGTTCGTCAGCTGTCGCGTCCGGCAGAAACACGTCGGCTAGGAACTTCGATGCGACACCCCAGTGCTCGGCGACGAGTGCAACGATCGCATCGCGTGCCGCGGCGTCCGCGATCTCGGCGCCGCGAACGTAGGATCCGTACAGCGCCAGACTGCGGACCCGCTCCGGCCGCTGCGTCGCGTAACACGCAACAACCGTACCGCCGGACGACGCGCCGAGCATATCTACTGCCGTGCTAGCGAATTCGTCGGAAACAGCGTCGGCAATCGCGGCAAGTGTCGCGACCTCGCCGAGCAACGTCACGGCCGAATCCGGGGAGGGTTCGGATAGTCCCATTCCCGGCCGGTCGTAGCGGATCACGGTTCGGTGCGTGGCAATCTTGGCGATGAAATCTCGGAAAAGACCGTTCTGCCAATCCAATTCGAGGTGCGAGCACCACCAACCGCCGAAGATCAGCGGCGGACCCGTACCGACAGCCGACCACGCGACCGCACGCCCGCCGACGTCGGTCCGGAAGAACCGCTGCCCGGGTGTACCCACGAAAGAAATCTTAGGACTTGTCCAGCCGATAGAACCGCCAGAAGTCGTGCCCGAGTGGCAACTCCTCGAACGTGCACCCGGCGGCTTCGGCCCAACCGCGGACCGTTCCGGGGCGGAGCACCGTGCCATTGGCGATGTGCGTCGATTCGGCCATAGTCGCCGGAAGGCAATGCAGCACACTGAATGCGTACTGCAGCCGTTCGATCTCGCCTGCGTTGGCGGTGAACTCGTCACCACTGTGTTCGTCGCCGATCAGAATGACACCGTCGCTGGTCAAGGCGCCACGAATCGCAGCAAGCACCCCGACCGGGTCGCCCATGTCGTGCAGCGCCTCGAAGATCAGAGCGAAGTCGAATTGCACCTTGCGCTGCTTCGCGAGTTCGCCGATCGCGGTGGCGTTGGCGACTTCGAAATGGACCCGATCCTCCAACCCACGCTCGCTGACGTTGCGGCGAGCATCTTCGATCGACGCCGTGTCCATGTCGACACCCACAACCTCGACGTTGGGGAAGGCCTCGGCGATGGCAATGCTCGACCAGCCCGTTCCGCAGCCGGCGTCGAGGACAACGGCACCGTCACGCAGGCGGTTCGTGACGTCTTTCATCGAGCCGATCCATTCGGGCAGGTCGTGGATGAATCCCGGCCGGTTGAACGTGCCGATACCGTGCCGGATCTCCTCGCCGTACTCCTCGTATGCGACGCCGCCGCCGGACCGATAGACGGCAGGCAACGCGGGCAACGCGAGCCCGCAGCCGACCATCATCGGCGCAGCGCCCATCATGTGCAGCGGACTTTCCTCGTCGAGCAGGACGGGTTCGTGTTCGCTCGGGATCTCGTAACGCCGCTGCAGTTCGTCCCCGGCTTCGGCAACCGCGATGAAGCCTGCCGCAGCCTGCTGCTCGAGCCACTCCCGCGCGTATCGCTCGGCGATGCCTGCTTCGGCGGCAAGCTCGGCCGAGTTCACGGTGCCGAGACGGTGGACGGCGCGATAGAGGCCGAGACGCCGACCGAGGTCGATCGTCAGCAACTCCATACCGGCAACGAGGGATTCGAAGATTCTGTCTGCAAGATCGGTCACGACGCATCTCCGGTGAGAGCAATCCACACTGCTTCCGACTGAGCAACTGTAACGCCGTCGGGGTCGACGAGGGCTGCTGCTGTGCGATATTTGCGGCCCGACACGGCGAGCGTCCAACCGACTGCGACGAGTTGATCGCCGACGTGAATCGGGCGACGCTGGACGACGCTCAATCGGCCGAGCAGGCAGATCGGCCCGCTCTGCAGTGCGACGGCTGGATAGCTCGAGCAGTCCAGTGCGGCCCAGACGATTTCGGACGGGACAACGCCGTCGGCGTCGCCGACCGTTGCATCGGGAACGAACGGTGAGGCGGTGACGTCGTCATGCCCGTCCAGAATGCCTGGGCTTACGTGCAAGCCGTTGCTGCGTTCGGGTCCACACACGAAGCAATCCGACAGTAGGTGGCGAATACCGTTGCCAGGATGGCGGTTGCGGGCTGCTTCGGCTTCGGCCATCGTCGGCCGAGCCGGAGCGATGAGGATGCCGGGATCGATGGAACACGCTTCGGCGTAGACGACACCGTCGGCGACGACACGCATGATGCCGTCGTCGTCGCGGTGGACCGAGAGTTCCGTTTCGAGCGGCGGCGGTTTCCGCAGCGTCACTCGCGAGGGACCGTCGACGAACGCCGCGATGCGCCCACACGCATAGCCGCCGTTGGCACTGGCGGGCGGGCCGTTGAAACGGCTGTCGATGGTGAGCCGGCCGAGCAATTCGGTTGTCCGGGTGGCGATTCGGTCGATCATGTCCTTGGCTCCGTTCAGCGGGTTGTGACTACAAGTCAACCGCTGGGAGTGCTTCTGCCGCATCGCGTGAACAGGCCAACCTCGAATGGCCGAATCGGGCCACGGTCGGGGGCTGACAGACTCGTCGTATGTCAATGCTCAGGACGGCAGGCTTTGTCGGAGTCACCTTCGCCTTCGTTGTCGTGATGGTAGGAACGACGCTGCCGACGCCGCTGTATCCGCTCTACGAGCAGGAGCTCGGCTTCGGCCAGCTGACGGTGACAGTGGTCTTCGCGGCGTACGCCGTCGGCGTGATCGCCGCACTGCTGCTACTCGGCACGGCTTCGGACGTACTGGGTCGGCGGCGGGTGATGCTCCTTGCGATTGCGGTATCCGCGCTCAGCACGCTGGTGTTCGTGACCTCGCCCGCGCTCGGCTGGCTGTACGTGGGTCGGGTGCTGTCCGGGATCAGCGCCGGCTTGGTCACCACGACGGCGACGGTCTACCTCGTCGAGCTTGCAGGCAGAAGCTCGGACGGGGGAGCGGGCTCGGGTAAGGCGACGCGCGCGGCGCTTGTGGCGACAGCAGCAAACATGCTCGGCCTCGGGCTCGGTCCGCTGGTCGCGGGTGTGCTCTCGGAGGTATTCGGCGAGCCGCTGATCACGCCGTACGCCGTCCACCTCGGGCTGTTGGCACTCGCGCTTGCGGCCGTTCTGCTCGCTCCCGAAACCGTCGAACCGAAGGGTGGATCGCTTCGTCCTACTCGGCCTGCTGTCGCGGCCGAAGCGCGAGCGGTGTTCGTGCCCGCGGCGATCGCCGCGTTCGCGGGCTTCGCCGCGCTTGGTCTCGTCACATCGGTGTCGGCGGGAATTCTTACCACCGTGCTCGATCGGCACGACCGCGCGCTGACCGGAGTGGTCGTGTTCACAATCTTCGCAGCTTCCACCTTCGGTCAGGTGGCGTTGCGCGGCGTACCGACGCGGACCGCACTTCGGCTGGGTTGCGTCGTCCTTGCGGTCGGGGCAACGCTGCTGGGCTCCTCGTTGCCTGCCAAATCTCTCGTGCTTTTGGTTGTTGCCCTCGTTGTGATCGGCATAGGCCAGGCGCTCTGCTTCCGGGCAGGCATCGCCGAGATCACCGCGCAGAGCCCACCCGCGAAGCGGGCTCAGACCGTGACGAGCTTCTTCCTGGTCGCCTACGTCGGCATCTCGTTCCCCGTTGTGCTGGTCGGCCTGGCCTCAGGACCGATGGGTTTGCGTGACGCGGCGATCGCATTCAGTGCTGCCGTGGCGGTGTTGGCTATCGTCTCCCTGCTCGCCCAGATCATGATCGCAAAAAACCGCACCCCCGGATAAGTATCCGAGAGTGCGGTTCTTCGGGCTGCTGCGATGAATCAGAACGCAGCTTCGTCGAGCTCCATGATGTCGTTCTCGATGTTGCTGAGGACGTTACGCGTTGCGGTCAGCTCGGGCAGCATGTTCTTCGCGAAGAACGAAGCAACTGCGATCTTGCCTTCGTAGAACGCCTTGTCCTTGCCTGCATCGGCTCCGTTGTCGAGGGCCTTCAGGGCAACCTCGGCGTGGCGCAGCAGCTGCCAACCGATGAAGAGGTCGCCGACGGCCATCAGGAAGCGCACCGATCCGAGACCGACCTTGTACAGCTCCGACGGCGTCTGCTGGGCACCCATAAGGTGTCCGGTCAGCGTCGCGGCCATGCCCTGAACGTCTTCCAGAGCGGTGGCGAGCAGCGCGCGCTCGGCCTTCAGCCGGCCGTTGCCTGCCTCGCTGTCGATGAACTTCTGGATCTGACCGGCAACGTGCGCGAGAGCGACGCCGCGGTCACGCGCGATCTTGCGGAAGAAGAAGTCCTGCGCCTGGATCGCGGTGGTGCCTTCGTAGAGGCTGTCGATCTTCGCGTCGCGGATGTACTGCTCGATCGGGTAGTCCTGCAGGAAGCCGGACCCACCGAAGGTCTGCAGCGACTCGGTGAGCTTGCCGTAGGCCTGCTCGGAGCCGACACCCTTGACGATTGGGAGCAGCAGATCGTTGACGCGGAACGCGGTGTCCTTGTCGGCACCCGACACCAGCAGAGCGGTGTCTTCGTTCTGGTGAGCTGCCGTGTAGAGGTAGATCGCGCGCAGGCCCTCGGCGTATGCCTTCTGCGTCATCAGGCTGCGACGGACGTCCGGGTGGTGCGTGATGGTGACGCGCGGTGCTGCTTTGTCGGTCATCTGCGTCAGATCGGCACCCTGGACACGCTCCTTGGCGTAGTCGAGAGCGTTGAGGTAGCCGGTCGACAGTGTCGCGATGGCCTTCGTGCCGACCATCATGCGAGCGTGCTCGATGACGTCGAACATCTGCGCGATGCCGTTGGGGGTCTCGCCGACCAACCAGCCCTTCGCGGGAATGCCGTGGCCACCGAAGGTGAGCTCACATGTCGTCGAGACCTTGAGGCCCATCTTGTGTTCGACGTTGGTGACGAAGGCGCCGTTGCGCTCGCCGAGTTCGCCGGTCTCGAAATCGAAGTGGAACTTCGGGACGAAGTACAGGCTCAGGCCCTTGGTGCCGGGTCCGGCGCCTTCGGGGCGGGCGAGCACCAGGTGGAAGGTGTTCTCGAACATGTCGTCGGCGTCAGCAGAGGTGATGAAGCGCTTGACGCCTTCGATGTGCCACGAGCCGTCGTCCTGCTTGATGGCCTTCGTGCGGCCTGCGCCGACGTCGGAGCCGGCGTCGGGCTCGGTGAGAACCATCGTTGCGCCCCAGTTGCGCTCGGCCGCGATCTTGGCCCAGCCCTTCTGCTCGTCGGTCGCGTTGTCGTAGAAGATATTGGCGAAGCCGGGGCCCGCGGAGTACATGAACACGGCCGGGTTGGCGCCGAGGATCATTTCTGCGATCGCCCAGTACAGGATGCGCGGGACGTTCGTGCCGCCGAGTTCCTCGTCGATGCCGAGGCGATCCCAGCCGCCGTCGGCGTAGGCGCGGTACGACTTCTTGAATGCTTCGGGAATCTTGACCGTATGCGTCTCGGGATCGAACACCGGAGGATTGCGGTCGGCTTCGGCGAAGGACGCGGCGATCGGTCCTTCGGCGAGCTTGCGAACTTCGCTCAGCATTTCGCGAGCGGTATCTGCGTCCAAGTCCCCGTACGCGCCCGTTTCGAGGGTCTCGCCGAGTCCAAGTACCTCGAACAGGTTGAATTCGAGGTCCCGTACGTTGCTCTTGTAGTGGCCCATCGTTCTTCGCTCTCCATTGAGTCAGGGGTGCGGTCTGGTCAACCCAGTCCCGCCCGTGTGGTTCCAGCTCCTACACCATGGCGGTGTACTCACCAGTAACTTAGTGTCGATGTTACGCCCGGATACGGACAACGACCAAGAGTTCGAGTCCATTGTGTGATGCGTTGCACACACGCCGCGATCGCGTGAAATCCACTGGCGAACAACGGATCCCGGCCCCAGATCGTGAGGAACCCTCACGTTTGGCGGCGGAATGACATACCGTCGAAACATGGAACCCGGGCGAACGAGATTGCGGCAGTTGGCTATCCCGACAGCAGCGGGCGAAGCCCAGGTCTGGATCGACGGCCGGACGAATCCCCGATTTCTGGTCGTTCTCACCCACGGCGCGGCGGGTGGAGTCGACGCACCGGACCTGCTCGCGGTCCGACGGAAGGCGGTCGAACTCGGCGGGTCGGTCGCCCGCGTGTTGCAGCCGTACCGCGTGGCGGGCGGTCGGGCACCCGGATCTGCCGTTCGCCAGGACGCGGCATGGCTCGAAATCGTCGCCGATCTGCGCAGGCGCTTCAAGAAGGTCCCGCTGATACTCGGCGGGCGCAGCAACGGTGCCCGCGTCGCGTGTCGGACCGCGCCCGCGCTGGGTGCGGCCGGCGTCATCGCATTGGCATTTCCGCTGCATCCGCCTGGCCAACCCGAAAAATCGCGGGTCGAGGAGCTACGCGGAGCAGGAACCGACGTCGTCGTCCTCAACGGAGATCGCGACCCGTTCGGCGTTCCCGACCCCGCCGACGCCGCGCTTGTACACGTACTCGCTGGTGAGACGCATGCGCTGAAGAAGAGCGCGGCCGTCATCGGCGAGGTGGTCGAGCCCTGGTTGCTGCGCTGGAGCGAGTAGGTCGTTCAGAGCTTCGTAGCGACGACCAGTGCATCGATGGCGTCGCCCGCAGGTGTTTCGCGTAGGCGTCGTTCGGCGACGCGAATTTCGGCTCGGGTGCCCAACTCTGCTACGACGTCGTCCGGGGTGAACAGAATCGCCGGATCCTGCGGTCCGCCGACGCCGGAGGTGATGTTGTCGGAGTCGTGGCCGAGGACGATCAGGGTCCCGCCAGGCGTCAACGCGTCGATCGACGCCGTCAGCACCGCCGCGCGCTCGTCGGCGGACAGGTGCAGAAAGACGAGCAGGACCAGGTCGTAGTCGCTGTCGAACTGCGCATCGGTGACATCGGCTCTTACCCACTCGATCCGCTCACGAACCGACCGTGGCGACCGCGCCGCAACCGTCGCACCCTTGTCGAGCGCGACGCGGGAGAAGTCGACGGCAGTGACACGCCACCCCGTGACGGCCAACCAAATAGCGTTGCGACCCTCTCCGCACGCCAGATCGAGTGCCCGACCACGCTGCAGCGGCCATAGCTGCTGGACGACCAGCGAGTTCGGCGGTGCACCCCAGACAAGATCGGCCTGCGCGTACCGATCGTCCCAGTCCTTGGCGTCCACTCAGCCGAGGGATGTCTTCATCAACACCACGTTGTACTGGTTGTGAATGGTGGTGAGGAAATAGAGATCGGACCCGGTTTGGTACGGGTAGAGCGACGGGGCGTAGGCGGTCGGCAGCTCCCGGGTGTCGATCAGGACTTCGGGCGGACTCCACGGCCCCTGCGGTGACGGTGCACGCATCATGACCACCGAGTTCCAGGGATCGGTCGTCAACATGATGTATTGGCCGAGGAACTGGTTGTATTGGACAGAGAGCTCGCCGACCCCGCCCGTGATCGGGGCGGCTGCGTTGACGTCGTCCTTCTTCCATTCGCTGCCGGTCCAATATTCGTACTCGGCGAGATTGGCGATGTCGTTCTCGCGAACACGGGCTACGTGGGCAAGATTGTTTCGTCCGGGCGGCGTGCCGTAGACGTAGACGAAACCGCCGTCCTTCAAAAACGCGTTCATCTGGAAGTTCCGGTTGCCTGCTTCGGCCGGACGATGCGTCTGCGGCAGATCGCCCCAGTTCTCGCCATTGTCGCCGGATGCGGCTAGGCCGGCGAAATTGGTGGTCCATTGTCCGGGTTGATCCCAGGTCTTGACCGACATCAGGCTCAGGTACTGGACACCGTTGACGGAAACGCCTGCGGTCGGGATGCGACTGATTTCGATGAACGGGATCTTGGGGCTCGGCACGAGATCTTTGGCTTGGCCGAAGATGTCGCGCGCGACACTGTCGTAGAAGATGCCGTCAGCTGGATTCCGATCGTGGCTGCGGACGAGGATGTTGCTTCGCCACGCCCAGATGCTGCCTGCCAGCAGGTTCGGAAAGCCGAGGCCGGCGGTGTCTCCGAAGGCTGTGAGCATCTCGCCGCCGCCGTTGTCCCACATGATGCCGAGGTCGGTACCGAGAACGTTGTAGCTCGCCGTGTTGTTAGGACTCGCCAGACCTGTCGCCTGGAACACCGCTCGGGTTCTGCCGTGCAACTGCGGCAGACCGTTGGTGCCGTTGATGACGGGAATGGGATTGATCGCGTTGGGGTTTGCGGCCGCATGAGGTGCGAGAACCACCAGCGACGCAGTGACGCTCACGAGAGCGGTTAACACGATCGAACTGGTCTTCTTCACCTCGGTGCCTCATCTCGAAGTCTGCGCGTACGAAGTCTGCGCGTAAGGAGCCCTGCCTTTTCGGCCGCGACCGGTGCGACGACAGCACAAAACGCCGAAATATTAGCAAGATTGTGGGGTCGGGGAGAGGCGAAAGTTTTGATAGCGCAGCTAACGATGGGGTCGTCGGTGTGGTCGAAACCCCCGTAGCAACTCAAATCGGGCGCGAGTCTTGCCGACCGTCGTTGCCGAAAAGGCGCCCGAGCAGCAGTGCGACAGGGACGGAAACAGCCGCCCAGCCGAGTGTTGCCGCAGCTATGACCATGTGCCTCAGTGCCAGCGCCTGCGACGCACCTCGCCGCGACTGGTTGCGGAACGATAACGAAAGGCTGCGTGAAATTGTTATGTGGACGGTATGCGCAAAAGCGTGGCGATGTGGGCCAGAGCAAACTCTTGGGCTGCTTTTTCGTCCTCGACTGGAATGATTCCGTCCGGTGTCAGAGCAAGCGACAAGGCCAATCGGGCAAGGATCTCGGCGACCTGCTCGGTGTCGAACTCGCGCAGCTTGGCATTGCCCTGCAATTCGCCGATGTAGTCCGCCAGGTAGGCGCGACCGAGCGCGAGCAGCGGTCCGCCGTTGGTCGTCAGATAGGGCAGCAGCACGTCGGGCTCGGTGATCAACAACCGTCGCAGCAGCGGATTGCCGGACAGTATTGCCACGAACGACGAAAATCCGGCGGCCACCTGAACCTCGACGGGTGCGCTTCGGTCTACGCGACTGTCCACAGCGGTGACGAACCGTTGCGCCTCGCGTAGACCGACGGCCTCGACGACCGCTGTCTTACTGGCGTACCGGCGATACAACGTCGCCGGGCTGACCCCCGACCGCTTTGCGATTTCGCCCATGCTCGTTCGCTTTATGCCGAAGTCGAGAAACGCTGCCAATGCGCCATCGAGGATCGCGGGATCGCCGTCGTCGGACGACGCACCGAGGATCTGCGACAGAAAACCGCTGGTGGTCATGGCCTCAGCTTAGTTGGCCGACCCCAGCGGATTCTCCCTCGATCAGTTGTTGCGGTTGGTCCTGCCCATGCCCGACTGGTCGTTCGGGCGGATGCCTGGCTGGTCGTTCGGATGTGCAACCGGCTGATCGATCGGACCCTGCGCGTTGATCGGACCCTGCGCGTTGATCGGACCCTGCGCGACCGAATCGCGGTCGGTACGCGGGTCGAGCTTGTCGGCGCGCTGCCACTGCTTGTCGACCTTCTGACGCGCGTCGGCTGTCGCTGCTGACTGCTCGCGAGCTTCGCGCTCCAGCCGTGCTGCCTCCGCCGCACGCTGCTCGGCTTCGGCACGCATCCGGACTGCACCGGCATGCTTCTCGGCAGCCTCGGCGCGCTGCTGCTCGATCGCAGAGCTTTCCTCGAACGCGCGCTGCCTGATCTCTTCGGCTTCCGCGCGTCGCCGAGCGGGACGTTTCCGTGCCGCGACTACCGCAACCGCGACGATCAGTGCGATGAGTACAACCGCAACTATTGCAACAATGACCCAGGTATCCATACGTTTTGCCTCCTCGAAGCGCCCTGTCCGGGGCTTCTTACAGGCGTACCCAGATAGTTGCAGCGGTGAACCTGTCCCGGTGAAGGGATCAGGCGAGGCCCTCGGCAAGAAGCTGATTGCGAATGAATCGAGCGAGGTCTTTGACGGCGTCGCGCTCGTACAGATCGATCGTTCGGCCGGCGTTCTCGCGCTCGGTGATCCAACGTTCGATGGCGTCGTGGGTTACCGACCCGACGACCATTTCTTTGGCGCGCAGGCCGTCGTCGGCCCCGGCCTCGGACACGTCACTCATACCGTTGATCATCGCATCTTCCTCCCTGTTTGCGTCGTACTCCAGAGTTGGAGTCGCAAACCCGCGCGACGACCCCCCAACGAAACGTCCTGCAACGATAGCAGCCGATGCGGCACCCCGAATGGGTCCGACCTGGCCCGGACCGGTTCAAATCAGAGGTCAGCGGGGATCGATCATCGACATCCACCAGTCGTTCGGAAGCTCCTCACCGCGTACCACCGAGCGTGTCAGTCCCCACGCCATCAGCATCCCGAGCGCAGCAAGCCACAGCGCGAGTCCGATGACTCCGATGCGAACCAACCACACCATGTCGCGTAGCGGATCGAACAGGATCATCGCCGGAGCAATGGCGAGTGCGAGGCCGATCGCCCACGCGGAGCCGGACCGGTCGGCTCGGAGCACTGCACGCAGTATTCGATGCGGATGTGTGGTCGTCTTCTTCGGCTGTCGATTTCTCATGAGGCGACGCTAGAACCGATGCGGTAGCACGGCGATTACCCGAGAGGTAATGGCGACCGCTACCTGCGCGAACCGCTGCGAGAGGTGGGTTAAGCCGACGATAAGGGGTCGCTAAGGGGGTCGGCCGATTCTTTGTCTCATGACGAACTTCGACGACAAAAGCCCGACCACCACACGGACCGAGGGGGTCACCGACTTCTCGTTGGTGCTTGCACTCATTGCGATCGGGATGCTCGGATTCGCGTTCGCCTTCATCGCGCTGTTCCCGACGGATCGAATGTAGGGACGGCTGTAACGAATTCGGCGCACTCACACACTGGACTTCCTATGAACACTCGAACCGCACGCCGCCCATTTCTGAAGCGGCCCATCATCCTCTCTGTGCTTGGAGTTGTGGCCGTCGCGATCGCGGTAGCCGCGTTTTGGCTGGAACCGTGGAAACTCGTCGTCGATCAGACCGTCGACGAGGCCTTGCCGACCGTTTCGCAGACCGACGGCCGACCGAGCGCAGAGCCCGTGGTGCTCGCAGCGGGATCGTTCATCAGTCACGAACACACGACGACCGGTTCGGTCGAGTTGCTCGAGCTGTCCGACGGCACCCGCGTGCTACGGATCGAAAACCTCGACACAAGCAACGGCCCACTTCTGAAGGTGTTCCTCACCGATGCTCCCGTCGTCGACGGCACCGCGGGCTGGCGTGTGTTCGACGATGGCCGTTACGAAGATCTCGGCGAGCTCAAAGGCAATATCGGCAGTTCCAACTACGTCGTACCCGCCGACGTCGATATCGACGGCCTCACCAGCGTCAGTATCTGGTGTGACCGCTTCGATGTCTCCTTCGGTGCTGCCACCCTCGGCTGATCACCTCGCTCGCGATGTCAGCTGGAGGCCGGCGCGGGCTTGCCTTCGAGGCTCGCCCGCGGCGCAGCGCGCCAAAGGAGGACTGCACCGGCGGCGGCAACCGGCGGCCAAATCGTGCGCTCCGGCAGCGAAGGCGAGGCCAGGTTGATCGGAACGCCGAGGGCAAGCCCCACCGCGCCGACCCGCGTCACCACGTCGCGAACGCGGGGTGTTCCGACCGCGCCGACCGCAACCGCTGCCAGGCCGAGGTAAATCGGGACTGCCGCGGCGCTGACCGCCCGGAGTCGGTTGGGCACAGTTCCAGGGTGAGCACCTCCGTAGGCCGCCGCCCCGAGCGGCGCCCCAGCAGCAAGAGCAGCCTGAAAGCCGGCGATGCTGCCAAGGACGGCGGCCGCGAGGCGTCCGGACGTCTGCGGTGAGAGCGTCATCGAATCATGTCTATGGAGGTGTGTACCGACCGGTGCATCAGTACCCCGTGGCGTCAACCCACGTTGAAGTAGACGAGTGTGCTGCCGACTCTGATCTGATCGCCGTGCACCAGCTGCCAGCTCGTGTCGATCCGAATGCCGTTGACTGTCGTTCCGTTGGAGGATCCGAGGTCGACGAGCACCGCGGTGTGGCCGTCCCAGCGAATGTCGAAGTGCTGCCGAGACACCCCCGGATCGGCGAGGCGAAACGCCGTGTCGAAACCGCGGCCGACCACGTTTGTACCAACCAGCAGCTGGAACGCGCGGCCGCTGCCGTCGTCGGGAAGAAGCGCGGCGATGTGACCCGGCGCGTAGGCCGGGTAGGTGGCGATGTGCATGGGACGAGATTCCACGACCGAACTTGCCCCTGACTTAAAGCGGACTTAAGGGATCGACACCTACTCTCGGACGTATGGAGACATCGATCGTCTGGTTCCGGCGAGATCTGCGGCTGACCGACCTACCAACGCTGCT
Organism: Antrihabitans stalagmiti; assembly: GCF_016482825.1. Lineage (GTDB taxonomy): Bacteria > Actinomycetota > Actinomycetes > Mycobacteriales > Mycobacteriaceae > Antrihabitans > Antrihabitans stalagmiti. The sequence goes on from NZ_JAEMNV010000003.1 coordinate 422,730, forward strand.
GAGTGCGGCTGATATGTCGGCGCGTGCGGTCGCGTTGTTCGTGCTCGACGATCGACTGCTGCGGTCGGCGGGGGCTGTCAGACGGACGTTTCTCTATCGATGCCTGCGTGAGCTCGACGACGCGTTGAAGGGTTCGCTGGTAGTTGTCGAGGGCGATCCCGCGGACCTGGTGCCGAAGGTTGCGTCGGCGGTGGGTGCGAACAGCGTCCATGTCAGTGCCGACTTCGGACCGTACGGTGCCCGACGCGATGCTGCGGTCCGCAAAGGCCTCGGTGACGTCGACCTGGTCGAGACCGGATCGCCGTACGCGGTAGCTCCTGGCAGAGTCCGCAAGGACGACGGGACGCCCTACAAGGTGTTCACACCTTTTCGGCGGGCGTGGTACGACCACGGCTGGCGTGCGCCTGCGAAGACCGACGCGTCGACGCTGAAGTGGCTCGCTCCGGACGACATCGAGGGTCGAATCCAGGTGCCGGACGACGAAGATCTGGGGACCACCGAGTTGCCGGCAGCAGGTGAGGCCGCCGCGTTGGAGCAGTGGCAGTCGTTTGTGGCGAACGACCTGACCCGCTACGACGGCGAGCGCAATCGCGCGGATCTCGATTCGACGAGCCGGATGTCGGTGTACCTGAAGTACGGCTGCGTGCATCCGCGCACGCTGCTTGCCGACGTTCGGGGTGAGGATGCGAGCTCGGCGACGCTGCGAAGTGAACTCGCGTGGCGGGATTTCTACGCCGACGTGCTGCATCACAATCCGCGGTCGGCACGACACAATCTCGACAAGAAGTTCGACAGGATCGATTACAACACCGGTGCAGCGGCGGACGAGGCGTTCGAAGCCTGGCGCGAAGGTCGAACCGGATTTCCGATCGTCGATGCGGGCATGCGGCAGCTGCGCGCGCAGGGGTGGATGCACAACCGTGTTCGCATGATCACGGCGTCGTTCTTGACGAAGGATTTACACCTGCCCTGGTGGCGTGGTGCGCAGCACTTCATGGACCTTCTTGTCGACGGGGATCTGGCATCGAATCAGCACGGCTGGCAGTGGACCGCAGGAACGGGTACGGATGCGGCACCCTATTTCCGGGTTTTCAATCCGACTACGCAGGGCGAGAAGTTCGACCCCGACGGCGAATACGTGCGGCGCTGGATACCCGAGCTGCGCGAGGTCGACGGCAAAGCGGTGCACACGCTGAAGGCGGGGCGTCCGAACGGTTACCCGGAGCCGATCGTGGACCACAAAGAGGAAAGGCTCGAGGCACTGGCGCGCTACGAGCAGATCAAGGCTCGCTGATCGTCACGTGGAACTCGAGCGGCCTAGCGGATGAACGCGACGGCTTCGCCGAGACTGCCGAGCACGGAAACGTCGGACCGCAGGTCCACATCGTCCCAACCTGGCCCGGCAACCCATACTTTCGCAGCGTTGCGCAGGCCGATGTTCACCATCTCGATCGCTTCGGGAGTGCTGCTCATCGACCACACGACGACCGTTGTCGGCAGCTCGGTTCGAGTGAGTGCGTCGGCAAGCGCCGACGAGGGGAGCGATCCGAGCATGCGAGCGCTGACGTTTGCTTCTGACAGTGCCGCGCGAAGTACTTCGAGCGGCATCGTGTGAGACTCCACGTCGGCGCACACCAGAACAACCGAATCGGGCTTCGTCGGCTGTGGCATTCGATGCAGTGTCGACACGATCGTCCAAGACAGCAGGTGCTCGACGTCGATGCAGCCGCCCTCGTTGTACTGCCGTTCGGAAATGATGCCGAACGCGGGCCTGCACAGGTGGTCCCAGGTAGCGACGATGCCGTAGTGGCGAACGTGCTCCTCGAGCATCCGAAGCAGACGAACTGTGTCGAGACGGAAAGCGGCCTCGATGAGCGCGCCGGTGTCGCCGAGATCAGGCGCGGGGGCTTGCCCGCCGGTTGCTGCGCGCGCGGCACTACCCGGACTGGCACCCGCTCGCATGAGGGCAACCATCTGCTCGAGTATCGCGATGTCGGCCTCGGTGTAGTAGCGGTGCCGCCCGCTCTGATGACCCTGCGGACCGACTCCGTATCGCTGGCTCCAACTTCGCAGGGTCGGCGTTGGCACGCCGATCCGCTCCGCCACTGCGCGCACCGTGTACGCGGGTGACTCCGTTGCTGTCGGTTTCGTTTCGATACCTCCATCTTGACTCATGATCACCGCTCGGCGGAAGGCGATACCAAGATGAGATACCAAAACGATGCACGAGCGATGCACAATATCGAAAACAGTGCCAGAATCGGACGTAGCGACGCACCGTGCGCACCAAACTTCACATTTCGGAGACGACCCATTTCGGAGACGACATAGATGGCAACTGTTGCGGCAACCGGCGCCGACGAAACGCAGCGTCTGTCCGAATGGCTCCGACGAATCGCTGTCGGCGATTGCGGCAACTTTGCCGACCTCTATCGGGCAACGGCGGGGCGCGTGTACGGGATGGCCGTCCGGGTGCTTCGCGACGGTAGCCATGCCGAGGAAATCACCCAGGAGGTGTTCCTCGAAGTGTGGAACAAGGCAGACACGTTCGACCCGCTTCGCGGCTCACCGCTCGCCTGGTTGCTCACGTTGGCCCATCGCAGGGCGATCGACCGCGTTCGGTCCGAACAGTCGCGGACCGACAGGGAAAGCTTGGCGGCACGACTCGATCATCGCCGCGACTACGACGACCCTGTCGTGTGCACCGTCATCTCGCGGATGTCGAGCGACGCCTTCGAAAATCGGCTCGACGAACTCACAGCCCTGCAACGCCAAGCTCTTGTTGCCACGTACTACGACGGCTTCACCCAGCACGAAACCGCGCGTCTACTCGGTGTCGGTCTGCCTGCGATCAAGGCGAGAAAACGAGATGCCCTGCTCAAACTGAAGCGGCTGATCGAATCCGAGAACGAAACAGCTCAGACGCTCGAACGGCTCTTGCCGAGCTGATGTCGCAGGGTCTCTTCCAGCCCCGCGTAACGGAACTCGTGGCCGAGCTGCGCAAGCTTCCTCGGCAGCACCCGCTGGTCGGCCTCGGCAAGTTCTTCGGTGCCCTGTCTGCCGAGTAACAGCCGTGGGCCGAATCCGGGCACCGGCAGAACAGCAGGACGATGCAACACAGCGGCCAACACCTTCGTGTATTCGGTGTTGCGAACTGGCTGCGGCGCAACGGCATTGACCGGTCCGCGCAGTCGCTCGTCGAACAGTGCACGGTAGTAGACGTCGAGAAGGTCGTCGAGGCCGATCCAGGACAACCACTGCGACCCCGACCCGAGACGACCGCCGAGCCCAGCTGCGAACAGCGGACGCAGCAGGCCCAAAGTGCCGCCGGCAGGGGTCTGCACGATGCCGGTACGGACCTGCACTACCCGCAGGCCAGCGTCCGATGCGGGTGCCGTTGCGTTCTCCCAGTCCTCGACGAGATCGGCGAGGAAGCCGCCACCACGTTCACTGTCTTCGGTCAGTTCTTCGTCACCGCGGTCGGGACCGTAGAACCCGATCGCCGACGCCGTTACGAATACCGGTTTGCTCGACGACTTCGCTGCGACGGCGGCAAGTTTGCGAGTCGGGTCGATACGGCTCTCGCGGAGGGTTCGTTTGTGCGCTTCGGTGAATCTCGCGGCAATCGATTCTCCAGCGAGATGAACCACTGCATCGACGTCGGCGAAGAGGTCCGTCGCTGGATTCGCGGGGTCCCACATACGTTCGTCCGGACCTGTCGGCGAGCGCCTGACCAGGCGAACGACGCGATGGCCACCCGTGGTGAGAAAGGCAGCCAAAGCCGAACCGACCAGACCGGACGATCCGGTGATGGCGACGGTGAGCGGCACGGCACCCTGATCGGCCGCACGCTGGTGCGCGGTGAGGTCGTCGACGAGTTGGCGATGCCGGTATTCGAAGGTGGAACGCAGCATAAACGCGGGCACGGGCGTATCGACCCGGTCGATGACTCGCGTGGAACCGTGACCCGCGTGCGCGAACTCGTGGGTGTGGCGCCACTTGCCGATCACCCGTGGCGGCAGGGTCGCGATGCCATCCGAACTCAGCACGTCGACGAATCGGTTCGGAGGGTCGTAACTTGCTGCCTCGTGCTGGGCGATCCAGCGGAGACCGCCGGGAAAACCGAGCACCGCGCGACCGTCGGCGAGGGAGGTGGCCTCCTCGACCGCACGCATGGGCTGCCACGGGGGAATCAGCCGAGGCATCGCGCCCGGACGTGAGAACCATTCGAAAACAACGGATTGCGGGAAGTCGATGGTGCTCTCGAATTCGATACCCATCAGAGATCTCCTGTAACTACCTGCGCGGTCACACTGTGCACAGCGGGCGGATGTCGTTGTTCGCGGCCGTCGTCGGCGACGTCAGCAGTACACACGAGTTGTACCCACGAGATTCGACGACGAACCGGATGTTGCGCCATTCGCTGTCCGTCACGACGGGTTCGCGGGACAGTACGAACCCCGAGACGCGGAAGGGGTCCCCCACGAGCGCCCACGAGTAGTCGTCGGCGATGTAGGTGACGATGTAGTTGGTCGGGCCGTCGGGTGATCCCTGTGTCGGAACATTCGGAAAGCTCACGTGCAGTTGGGCATTGGTTACCGGATCGTTCACTCGCGCGTTACCGGTTATGCCGCTCGCCCCGCCGGTCCACGTAGTACATCTGTTCTCGACTTCGACGTTCGCGGGATCGAGGAGGGTGTACGTGGCCTGGGTGTCGCGGGCGCACTCCAGGTTGAACGGTTGTGGAACGGCCGCAATCTGATTCCACGTGCCCATGTAACGGGCGACATCGAGGGAGGCGATCGGTGCGAGTGGCTGCCAGATCGGTGCGGGCTGTGCGGCCGCCACACCGGATCCGACCATGCCGGAACCGAGTACGAGGGCCGCAATTGCTATGGGACCGAACACAAGTCGTCTTCCGAACGCCGTCACCGGTACCTCCAGAGTAGTGTGCCAAACCGATCGGATGTCTTCGGAACAGATCGGGCGCGGGATAGGTGTGTTCCGGGCCACATGATTTTCGAGGACCAGTCCTCGACGTGGTTCGGCTCCGAAAGGTTGATATGCATATCGGATCGACCGCGACCGCCGGCGGCCTGCGGCGCAATGTTGCCGTGGTCGGCAGCGGGGTCGCAGGATTGACTGCCGCGCACGTACTCGCCAAGCGCGATCGCGTGACGCTTTTCGAAGCGGACGAGCGTCTCGGCGGACACGCACACACCCAGCGAGCGCCACTCGGCGATGGCACGTACGTGAACATCGATACCGGCTTCATCGTTCACAACGATCGCACGTATCCGACGCTGCTTCGGCTGTTCGCCGAACTGGATGTGGCGACACAGGAATCGGACATGTCGATGTCTGTGCGATCCGATGTCGACGGACTCGAATATGCAGGCGCACGAGGCCTCGGCGGATTGTTCCCACGGGCGCGGTTGGCGACGAACGGTCGTTATCTTCGGATGCTGTGGGAGGTCACCCGCTTCCACCGAGCCGCGCGCGCGCTGCTCGACGGCGCTGCCGACACCGACCCCGACGAAACGCTCGCAGACTTCTTGCTGGCCCACAGGTTCAGCGACTATTTCCTAGAGCATTTCGTGAAGCCCCTGGTTGCCGCGGTGTGGTCGTGCGATCCGGCGATCGCCGCCAACTACCCGGCGAGATACCTGTTCCGTTTTCTCTCTCATCACGGCATGTTGACCGTGTTCGGCTCGCCGACCTGGCGGACTGTGACGGGTGGTTCGGTGCAGTACGTCGAGAAGGTCGCCGCTGGGCTCGACGAGGTCCGCACCGGTGTTGCGATCGAGCGGATCGACGCGCGCCCCGACGGTATGCACCTCACCGACCGGTCCGGGGCCGGCACGAGTTTCGATGCCGTTGTGGTTGCGGTGCATCCGCGCGACGCGCTGGCAATGCTCGCCGAGCCGACGGAGCTGCAATCGAGTGTGCTCGGGGCGATGCCGTATTCGGTGAATCGCGCACTACTGCATACAGATACAACGGTGCTACCCGACGCGCCTCGTGCTCGTGCGTCCTGGAACTACCTGATTCCGGCGCAGCGGACAGACGGCGTCGTCGTCACCTACGACCTGACCAGGCTGATGAGAATCGAAACCGGCAGTAGTCGAAGGTTCCTCGTCACACTCGGTGGCGAAGGTATCGTCGATCCGGCGACGGTGCTCTCGGAAATGACGTACGAACACCCGATCTACACACCGGAATCTGTTGCAGCACAACAGCGGCTGCCCGAGATCGCCTCGGACACGCTCGCCTTCGCCGGTGCGTACCACGGCTGGGGGTTTCACGAGGACGGCGCGCTTTCCGGACTGCGCGCGGCCGAGCGCCTCGGTGGGTCATGGGAGGACGGTGCCGATGTGGCGCCAACCAGGTCTCTTCGTGTGGTGCGGTCATGAATCCCGCGCTGTTCGAGACGCAAATTCGGCACGCGCGTGTCGATCCGATCCGCCATTCCTTCGAATACCGTAGTTACAGTTGGTTCGTCGACCTCGACGAGCTGCCGCGGCTGCCCCTCTGGTTGCGTCCGTTCGCGAAGTTCCGCGCCGCCGATCATTTCGAAGCGCCTGCCGGCGACGACCACCTCGGGCCCGACACGCTCCGTGGCCGAGTGGAGGCGTTCCTCGCGAGCGAAGGCGTCGCCTTCCGTGGTGGCCGGATCACGGCCCTACTCAACGCCCGAGTACTCGGTCATGTGTTCAATCCGCTGAGTGTGTTCTGGTGTCGCGACGACGACGGAGTGTTGCGTTGGGTGATCGCGGAGGTGCACAACACCTATGGGGAACGCCATCCGTATCTGCTCGAACTCGACGGGGCAGGTCGGGCACAGACCGACAAGCAGTTTTATGTCTCGCCGTTCAACGAGGTCGACGGTCGCTACGACATGTCGGTGCCCGAGCCGGAAGATGAACTCGCGGTTCGCATCACGCTGCGCCGAGACGGTCGAGCACCGTTCGTCGCAACGATGCGCGGTCGGCGTCTGCCAGCCACGACGCGGACCGTGGTCCGTGCGCAATTGCGGACACCGCTGGCGCCGCTCGTCGTGTCGGCAAGGATTCGGAAACAAGGAATTTGGTTGTGGGCCCGCGGTTTACCCGTTGTTCCTCGTGTTCCAGTTCCAAGCAGTGCCCAGGTGTCGCAGGAGGTAGGGCAGTGAGTAGTCAGAGTGTCGACGACGGAACTTCCCGCAATACACCGTCGGCAGGTACCCCAGCGTGGGGCGATCTGGTCCGCAGACCGCACGGCCTGCGCGGCCGGCTCTTCACCCGTGGGGCGGACCGATTGTTCCGCAGGGCCGCCAAGAAGCTTCCGGTCCGCGTCGAGTATCCGGACGGCACTGTCGTGGGAGCACACGGCGGCTCGGACATATTGCCACGCATGATCATTCGACGCCCAGACGCCTTCGCCGAGCGAATGGGCACGCGCGGCCTGATCGGGTTCGGTGAGGCCTACATGGTCGGTGACTGGACCTCGCCCGATCCTGCGGCGGTGCTCACCGCGTTCGCGACGAAAATGGCCAGGCTGGTGCCGCGACCGTTGCAACGGATGCGTGGACTGTTCGTCGCGAACCCACCCGCGACCGAGCACGGCTCGGAAGAGAATGCCAGATCTAACATTTCGCGCCACTACGACCTGTCCAACGAGTTGTTCGGACTGTTTCTCGATCCGACGATGACCTACTCGGCGGCGCTGTTCAGCGAACCCGTCGCGGACGGCGTGGAGCGCGGCGTCGAGCTGTTGCGAGTCGACCAGCCGTGCCCACCGGCGACGTGGGAACAGTTGGAGCAGGCGCAGCACAACAAGATCGACCGTCTCCTCGATGCAGTTGGTGTGCAGCGGGGTACGCGCCTACTGGAAATCGGCACCGGCTGGGGCGAGTTGTGCATCAGGGCTGCCGCACGGGGTGCGATCGTCAGGTCGGTCACGTTGTCGCGCGAGCAGCAGGAGTTGGCACGCAAGCGCGTCGACTCTGCGGGACACGGCGATTCGGTGCACATCGACCTGATGGACTATCGCGAGATCGAAGGCTCCTACGATGCGATCGTCTCGGTCGAGATGATCGAGGCTGTGGGGCACCAGCATTGGCAGACGTACTTCGGGGCGCTCGACGAGTTGCTCGCTCCCGGTGGCCGTGTCGCGCTGCAGGCCATCACCATGCCGCACGACCGGATGCTTGCAACCAAGAAGACGTACACGTGGGTGCAGAAGTACATTTTCCCCGGCGGCTTTCTCCCGTCGGTCGAGGCGATCGAAACCGTTGCATCGGAACACACCTCGCTACGAGTCGCCGAACGACTACGGATGGGTTCGCACTACGCGGAAACGTTGCGACTCTGGCAGGAGCGATTCGGTGCGGCGAGCGCGGACGCCGAGGCGCTCGGCTTCGACGAGACCTTCCGCCGAATGTGGAAGTTCTATCTCGCGTATTCCGAAGCTGGTTTCAGGTCGGGGTATCTCGACGTGCAGCAGATTGTCCTGCACCGTGACGAGGTTGTCCGATGACTGTCGCTGCCGAACTCGAACGAGCATTACGGCCGATCGTCCGCGGTGAACTTCCCGTTCGGCTGACCGGCTGGGACGGCAGTACGGCAGGCCCGCTCGACGCACCGCACGTGGTGTTGCGTGGACCCGAGGCGCTGCGCGCGATGCTGTGGAGCCCAGGCGAATTGGGTGCAGCGCAGGCGTACGTCACCGGAGCGCTGGACGTCGAGGGTGATCTCGATGCGGCGCTGCGGCATGTATGGACCGTCGTCGCCGAGCGCGAACTCACCGGCATCCGGCCCTCGATAGCCACGTATGCGAGGCTGCTGCGAGTTGCCGTCAAGCTCGGCGCGTTCGGCAGAAGGCCGGCCCCGCCCGTGACGCAGGCCCATGTCAAAGGTCGGTTGCACAGTGCGCTTCGCGACCGCGCAGCCATCAGTCATCACTACGACCTGTCCAACGACTTCTATGCGTTGATACTCGATCCTGCGATGGCGTACTCGTGTGCTTACTTCACGCGTAATGCCCCTGGGGCGCCTCGAGATCCGGCGTACGGAATCGCGGAGGCGCAGCTCGACAAGCTCGATCTGGTATGCAACAAGATCGGTTTGGGTCGGCCTGGGATGACGATGCTCGACGTCGGCTGTGGCTGGGGCTCGCTGAGTTTGCATGCCGCGCAGCACTACGACGCGAAGGTTGTCGGAATCACCATCTCCCGTGAGCAGAAGGCCTTCATCGACAAACGAATCGCCGAACGCGGACTAGGTGATCGAGTCGAGATTCGGCTACAGGACTATCGCGAGATCACCGGTGAGCAGTTCGACGCCGTCGCGTCGTTGGAAATGGGTGAGCACGTCGGGGAGAAGAATTACGCTGTCTACGCAAAAGCGTTGTACGACAACGCCGCACCGGGTGCGCGTGTACTCGTGCAGCAGATGTCGCGCAGTGGACCGCATCCCGGTGGCGGACCCTTCATCGAGTCGTTCATCGCTCCCGACATGACGATGCGTCCGGTCGGCGAGACGGTCGGCTACCTCGAACGCGCCGGACTCGAGGTCCGCGACGTCCACGCCCTACGTGAGCACTACGTGTGGACCGTCGAGGAGTGGCTGAAGACGTTCGAATCGCACTTCGACGAAGTCGTCGACATGGTCGGCATGGAAATGGCGCGAGTGTGGCGACTGTATCTGGTCGGCGGCGGCCTGAGCTTCCGGCAGGGTCGGATGGGCGTCGATCAGATTCTGTCCGTGAAACCGGCTGCCGATGACGAGCTTTCGTGGCCCGCGGTCCGCCGCGACAACATCGGCGTCGGTGCGGCGTGAACGACTTCTCGCCTGCCTGTTTCGCGTCGATCGCTGTGGTGTCGCTACTGGCATTGGCGGTACTTCAGGCGGTCACCTTCGCGATCGGTCGAAAGATCGGACGCTACAACGTCGTCGACGTCACCTGGGGTATCGGTTTCGTCGTCGTCGCGGCCGTTGCGGCGATAGTCGGGGACGGTGATTCGTCCCGACGTTTCACCCTCTTCTTTTTGGCCGCGATCTGGGGACTTCGGCTCGCCTGGCACGTACATCGCAAATCCGCCGGCAAAGGCGAGGATCCGCGGTACCGCGAGCTGCTGGATCGAGCAGGCGGCGGAACAGGCACCATTGTTCGCAAGATCTTCCTGACCCAGGCTGCTGCCCAGTGGTTCGTGTCGTTGCCGTTGCAGGTATCGGCCGCCGCGGGTCCGACGACGGGTCCGTGGCGGTTCGTCTTCGTCGCGGGTGTGGTCGTGTGGATTGTCGGCTTGCTGTTCGAGGCCATCGGGGACGAGCAGCTCAACCGCTTCAAGGCCGATCCGGCGAACAAGGGCACGATCATGGACCGTGGCCTCTGGTCTTGGACCCGGCACCCCAACTACTTCGGCGACGCCTGCGTGTGGTGGGGCCTGTGGCTGATCGCGGCAAGCGCCTGGCCGGGTGCGCTGACGATTCTGTCGCCCGTCGTTATGACGTACTTCCTGATCTTCGCGACCGGAGCACGGCTGCTCGAGAAGTCCATGTCCAAGCGGCCGGGTTATCCGGAGTACCAGGAACGGACGAGCTACTTCTTTCCGCTACCGCCGAAGCGGGGCTGAGCAGACGCTCACCGATGTGATTGGATGTTGTCCATGTCACAACGGGGTGCGGCGTTTGCAATTGAAGATCAGCGCTGGTCAGCGCGTGTGTTGGCGGCAATCGTTGCGTGTGTTGCAGCGTTGACCATGCTCTCGGTGGCCCAGGTTCCACATGCGGCAGCAGAACCTGCGCCGCCCGCGGATGCGTTCTACGATCGGCCTGCCGACCTCGCCTCGTTTGCGGCCGGCGACATCATCAGAAGCAGGCCCGTGCCGGTCAAAGCGTTCCAGTTGTTCCCGATTCGGGTGCAAGCCTGGCAGCTGCTGTACCGAACGGCCGATGCGAACGGCGCACCCGATGCGGCCGTCACAACGGTGATGATTCCTGAAGGCCCTGCCAAACCGCGGCCACTGCTGTCCTATCAGGGGGCGACCGACTCGACGCTGCGGATCTGCAACCCGTCGTACGGCCTGGTCAACGGTCTGCCGATCGATTTCAGCAGCCCGGCCGGTCCGATCACCCTGCCGGTCCCTGCCGCGGAGATTGCCTTTGCCGCAGGTGGTTTGGCCGAGGGCTGGGCGGTCGCGATGCCGGATCACGGTGGCGTCGACAACCGCTTCCTCACGCCGCGGCAGCCAGGTTTCGCCGTGCTCGACGGTATCCGGGCAGCGGAGAATTTCGGCCCACTCGGGCTTGCGGGTGCCGCGACGCCGACCGCGCTGTGGGGCTACTCCGGTGGTGCCATCGCCAGCAGCTGGGCTGTCGAAGAGCAGCCGACCTACGCCCCGGAGTTGAACATCAAGGGCGCGGCGTTCGGTGCGCCCGAGCGCGATCTCGAGGCGTCGCTCCGGTCCGTCAACGGAGCTCTGCTCGCCGGTCTCATCCCGCTCGCGCTGTCGGCGATCGGTAAGGATTCTCCGGAGTTCGAAACCGAACTCGCGAAGTATTTGACCCCGCAGGGCAAGGCGATCGTCGACGAGACCCGCAACCACTGTGCCTCGCAGAATGTGCTGAGCAACATCTGGATTCGGTACGAGACCTTTCTCAACGCCCCCATCGAGGTGGTCCTGGCCAACCCGGTTCTGCGGCGCGAGATCGACATCCGCGGGGTGAGCGACCGAACCCCCGAGGTGCCGGTCTACGTCTACAACGGTGTCACCGAAGAGGTCGCGCCGATCGTCGGGACGGACAAGCTGGTCAACGGGTACTGCGCACGGGGTGCCGCGGTGACGTATCGCCGTGAAGAGCTGCCCCCCAATCCTGCGCCGCAGATCCTGACCACCCACGGCACCGTTGTCGCCACGGGCGGACCGGCCGCGTTCAAATGGCTGAAGGAGCGCCTGGCTCCAGGTGCACCGACGCCGTCCGGTTGTGACATCCGGACGGTGCCGAGCACACTTCTCGAGCCTGGTGTCGCGGCGGAGTTGCCGCCGTTTGTTGCGACTGCTCTGTCGATGATCGTCGGTCTGCCGATCGGGAGCGGGCGCTGAGACCGCTACAGGTCGTAGAGCATCTTCAGCGCGTCTGCTGAGCCTTCGTCGTCGGACAGACGCTTCGGATCGATGAAGAAGTCCGGTGCGAACGAGGTCTGCCCCGGCTTGTGGCTGTATGCGGACAGGTCGGTGATGCCTTCTTCGGCGAGGACGTCTTCGACGATCGCGGTGTTGCCCGTGTAGTCGACGTCGCGGCGCAGCATGATGGCTGCCGCGTCGGCGACGATCTGCGGCGTGCGTGAATGCGCGACCCCTTCGTCGCCGCCGAGCAGGTTCTGGACTGCAGCGGTCGCGATGGCGGTCAGCGGCCAAAGGCAGTTCGCCGCAACGCCGTTCGCGCGTTCGGTCTGCGCGACGCCGAGCGTGACGATGCTCATGCCGTACTTGGAGACCGTGTATGCCGACGGTGCGAACCAGGTCGGGTCGAGGTTGAGCGGCGGCGACAGCGTCAGCACACGTGCGTGCTCGGATTCGCGAAGGTGCGGCAGGCAGGCCTGCGTAACGACGAAGGTCCCGCGCACGTTCACCGACTGGATCAGATCGAAGCGTTTCATCGGCAGCGACCCGATATCGGCAAGGTTCAGAGCGCTCGCGTTGTTGATACACAGGTCGAGACCGCCGAATCTTTGCACCGTCTTGGCGACGGCCTCGGCGACACCGTCCTCGTCACGGATGTCGCCGACGATGGGTAGGACCTCGGCGCCCAACGCTCGCAGCTCGTCGGCGGCTTCGTGAATTGTGCCGGGCAACTTGGGATTCGGGGTGTCGGTCTTGGCGATCATGGCGATGTTCGCGCCAGCACGTGCGAGCGTGCGAGCGATCTCCAGACCGATGCCACGGCTACCGCCACTGATGAAGGCCGTCTTGCCGGCAAGCACATCCGTCACTTGGCTGCCTCTGCTGCTGCGTGGGCTTGCGCCATCTGTTCCATCGCGGCGGCGAACTGTACGGACATCTTCTCGGCGAAGAGGGTGACGGCCTTGAGCGGCCGGAGCATAACGGTGAATTCGTCGATCAGTCCGTCTTCGCGGGTGTGCAGGAAGTCGCAACCCTGGATGTCCAGACCGCCGACCTTCGCGTTGAAGACGAGCGCGTGATCAACGTCGCCCTCGCCGCCGATCTCCTTGGCGTAGGTGAGGTCTTCGAAGACGTTCGACACAGCGCCGAGGATCGCTCCGACAGTGTCGCGGCCGTGGTACGGCTTATGCGCGATGGGGCTACGGAAGACGACGTCCTCGGCGAGGAGCTGTGGAAGCGCGTCCCACTGCTTGGCTTCGACTGCGGCGCGGAACGGGTGCATAGGTGGTCCTGTCGGTTCGACGGCAAACGTATAACAACTGTTATACCATTGTGTTATTGCAGCGTCTACAACATGAAGGCGACCGATATGAGCAAGCGGCGAGCCGACCCCGAGATGCGTTCTCGGCTACTCGAAGCTGCGGCAAAACTGCTGGCAGTGGAGGGTCCGAGCGCGCTGACCACGCGGCGGACCGCGGCCGAGGCAGGCGCGACGACGATGGCCGTCTACACACATTTCGGCTCGATCGGTGACCTCGTCGATGCCGTTGTCGACGAGGGTTTCGCTCGGTTGTCCGACCTCTTCGACGATGTCGAGCGGACCGACAACCCCGTCGCCGACCTCGCAGGGCTGTCGCGTGCGTACGTGACCAATGCACTGTCGAATCCGCATCTGTACGCGGTGATGTTCGGTAGCGCTTCGCTTGGCGGCTACCGTCCGAACACGCCCGACGAACTCAGCGCGGGCAAGTACACCTTCGACGAGATCATCGAGGTGACAGGCAGAGCGATTGCCGCAGGCCAGATCGTCGCCGACGACGCGACGAATGTCGCCGCACAACTGTGGAGCACGCTGCACGGCGTCCTGATGCTGCACACCGCCGGCTACTTCGGTTCAGGACGTGAGGCAGCCGAACGCATCCTGGTTCCGGCGCTGATCAACCTGATGACGGGGTTGGGCGCGGATCCGGCGATCGTTGATTCGGTTGTCGCACAGGGGCAGAGCGTCAGTACGAACTGATCAGAGATCGAGTACGAGTCGATCGCCTGCGGCACGCGAAACACAGACCAGCATGTCGCCGCGGTCGCGGTCCTCGTCGATCAGCGCGGTGTCGCGGTGATCGACCGAACCCTCCAGCACTCGAACGATGCACGTACGGCAGAACCCCTGCTGGCAGGAGTATGCGATGTTGGGCCGTTTCTGTCGGACCACTTCGAGCACGGTTCGATCCGCGGGCACCTCGACGGTTTCGCCCGTTCGCGCCAACTCCACTTCGAAAGCGGTGCCGTCGACGACAGGTGGCGCCGAGAAGCGTTCGTAGTGGAACTCGACCTCAGGGTTGTTGCGTAGGACGTCGAGCATCCCGCCGATCATCGGGACCGGACCGCACGTGTAGATGGCGGTGTTCGGTCGGACATCGTTCAGCAGCTCTTTGGGGTCGGGCAGGCCGTGCTCGTCGTCGGTCCGGATGGTTACCCTGTCACCGAATTCGGCGACCTCGTCGAGGAACGGCAGCGAATCACGACTGCGACCCGTGTAGGTCATCGTCCAATCGAGTTGCAGTCGCTGCGCCAGCCGAGCCATCGGCAGAATCGGCGTGATCCCGATACCGCCCGCGACGAAGTGCAGATGCTTGGCGGGTGACCCGAAGCCGGGCGCCGCGAAACCGAAGCCGTTGTGGGGTCCGCGAACCTTGATCTCGGATCCGACCTGCAGCTCGTCGTGAATCTCTATCGAGCCGCCGTTGCCCTCGGGTATGCGGCGCACAGCAATTCGATAGCGCCGCCGATCCGCGGGATCGCCGCACAGCGAATACTGCCGTTGCCGACCCGAGGGCAGCCGTAGATCGAGATGTGCGCCCGGGTGCCACGGCAGTAGCTCGTGATCGTCCGGTGCAGCGAGAATCAGGCTGATGACGTTCTCGTCCTGCGCCTCGACTCGTTTGTCGAGAATCACCATGGTCGTCGTGTTGTCGTCCACGCGAGATTTGACCGCGCCCCGGTGGATCAACATCGACCAACGGACGTATCCGCCGATGAACCTGTCGTAGAACCGGATCGTCAGGTCACGGTCGCGCCGCCCGTACAGATTGGGTGGAACGACCTTGGGCGCCGGTCGATAACCGGTCAAGACGCCGCAGCCCGTGCGGCGGGCGATTTGGCCAGGTAGGCAAGGGCCTGTGCCGTATTGCCGACCGATTCGGGTGAGTAGCCAGGCTTGAGGCAGAGGAGGAGGCTTTTGCCGATCATCGGAAGGGTCGGCAGCGCGCCGCGGTACATCGCGCCGAACACGCGACCCAGCGTCTTTGCGTAGCCGGGGTTGTCCATCGACGGATCTTCGTGGGTCAGGTACTTCGTGCCCCTGACCACGAAGATGAGCAGGCTTGCCACACCGAGGACCATCGTCGTGTTGCGACGGAAGTAGCCGACCTCGAAGTATTCCGCGACGTCATGGGCAACGTGGCGATGTTCGACTTCCTCGGCACCGTGCCACCGGTAGAGGTCGAGCATGCGGGGTTCGCCACCGAACTTCTCGAGGTCGGCATTGATGATCCAGTCGCCGAGGAACGCGAACATGTGCTCGAGACCGGAGATGACGGCAAGCCGCTCGACCAGGTACTGCTGCTGCGCCGCGGGACGGATACCGGGACGAGGGCCGATGATTCTGCGGAACAGGAACTCGACGTGGTCGACGAAGCTGCGTGCGTCGATGTCGTGCGCGGCGAGGAACTCCCAGATCACCTTGTCGTGCGTTTCGGCGTGCATCGACTCCTGGCCGATGAAGCCGAGCACGTCTTCGCGCAGCTTCTGATCCTTGATCAGCGGCAACGCCTCGGTGAACGTCGCGCAGAACATCCGCTCGCCCTCGGGGAGCAGCAGGGTGAGTGCGCTGATCAGATGCGATGCGGTCGGCTCGTCCGGCATCCAGTGCAACGGGGTGTCCGCCCAGTCGAACGTGACGTTGCGGGCGTGCAGGTCGACCTTGCCGGGGTCGGTGATCGACTTGTCCGGGGTGGCGACGGTGTCGCGACCGAGCAGTTTCACAGGGACTCCTTCGTTGCGGCGGTGTCGGATTCGGTGGTGAGCGACTCGATGAACGTCGTTGCAAGTTCTGCGATCAGCTCGGGTCG
The DNA here is from genome assembly GCF_016482825.1 of Antrihabitans stalagmiti. Lineage (GTDB taxonomy): Bacteria > Actinomycetota > Actinomycetes > Mycobacteriales > Mycobacteriaceae > Antrihabitans > Antrihabitans stalagmiti. Next base: position 438,966 of record NZ_JAEMNV010000003.1, read on the forward strand.
GGAGTACGGCAACCAGTGCCCGGCTGCCACGTCGACGCGGCGGAGGTCGGCGACCCACCTGCCGGTGTCGTCGTAACCTGCGGGGCGAACCGCGACATCGCGGGTGTTGACGATCAACTGGACAGGGACCTCGGTGCGGCGCTCGCGCGGGTGCAGCAGACGCTCGACGATGTTGGCGCGGTAGTACCGCAGACCGCTGATCATGTCCGCGCGCAGCGTCTCGGAGAACTCGAGATGCTGGTCCGGCATTGCTTCCATGATTCGCAGGGCCTGGGTCCATATGCGCTCGGTGCCTGCAACTCGGAAGAACGCGTCGGGAATGACGGGCAGCTTGAAGAACCCTGTGTAGGCCGACGAGAGCAACTGGCTGATCGGCCCCCACAGGTTGCGCGGCGTCGGGTTGGACAGCCGATCGCGAACCCATTTGCCCAGATGGTCGAGGTTCGGGCCGGAGATCGAGGTGAAGGAAGCGATCCGGTTCGCGGCGCCTGGCTCACATACCGCGTCCCATGCAGTCACCGAACCCCAGTCGTGCGCGACGACGTGCGCGGGCTGATCAGGACTGACCGCGTCGATGACAGCGAACAGATCCTTGGCTAGTTCGGCAAGCGCGAAGTCGTCGACACCGGCTGGGTCGGTCGACTGGCCGTGGCCGCGGACGTCGTACGCAACGACGTGAAAACGGTCGGCGAGCAGCGGCACGACGGCGTTCCACAGGTGGTGGGTGTCGGGCCAGCCATGGATGAGGACGACGGTTTCGGTGCGCGAGTCGCGAGGTCCGTACTCGAAGACAGCTAGCTCGATCGGACCGTTCCGGACGGTCGATCGGCGGGGCGCGGTGACCTCGCGCGCATCGGGAGCGAGACGGATCAACTTCATTGTCATCCTGTCGGGATCGATTCCAACCTCGGCGGTGAGGCAGGACGCCGTACCTTCGGAAACGATAAGCGTTACTTGCGGTACGACCAAACTTGAGAATCGCGCCTTCTTGGCGCTGTGTCAAGTGGGACGCAGGCGGCGCCCACCTCGTGTCAGGCTTTATGCCGCAGTAACACATACCCGTGCAGAGCGTGGCAGTATCGACCGCAAAGTTATCGACCGCAAAGTTATCGACCGCAAAGTTATCGACCGCAAAGTTATCGACCGCAAAGTTATCGATCGCAATGTATCGACCTCAAAGAGAAGGCGCGGAGGCGAACCGCAGTGACCGAGTCGAGGTCGGCCGAGGACGGCCAAACGAGCGTTCGAGACGAATTCGTCGACGCGGCATACCGTGTGATCGACGCGCAAGGTCCGGATCCGAGTATGGACGACATTGCGCGCGAGGCGAATACGAGCAAACCGCGGTTGTATCGCTACTTCGCAGACAAGGACGACCTCTACCGCGCCGTCGCACAGCGGATGGCTGACGACATATTTCGACGGATTCGGCCGGACTTCAATTTTGTTCTGAGCTCTCCTGAGACAACGCTCGGGGAAACGATTCGCGCATTCACCGACGTGGTTGCCGAGCATCCCGGGGTCTTTCGATTTCTTGCCCGCAGTCGGTCGCAGTACGGCGGCGAGGGCACCGGGTTTCCACTCGACATCGGGCGGGATGTCGCGCGCAAGATGGTCAGCATCGCCGAAGCGGTCTTGAAGTCGGTCGAGGTCGAGACGTCCGGCATGGAGTTGGCGGTGTATGCCGCAGTGGGGGCAATGCTCGCGTCGACCGACTACTGGTTGGAGTCGACTGCGGCCGGGGACCCGCTGGACAAGGACAATTTCGTGGTTGTGGTGACGCCCTTGATCTGGGGAATCATCGACTCGCATCTGAGGCGACTCGGCGTCGTCATCGATGCGGAACAGCCGATCTTCGTCAGCCTCGCCAACATCCGTGAAGCAGGCTCGGGCTCGTAGGTAGCGTCAGCTTGGTGGTCTGAACAGTAGTTCGCACAGCGTGCTGTACCACCACGATTCGATGCGGTCGGCGTCCCAATCACGTTCTCGGCGAAGGATGTCGAAGGTTTCGAACGAGCACATCACCGCGAAGATGTCCAAGGCTCGGGTTGTGTCGACGCCCGACCGCCACGTCGTTGCCGGCCAGCTACCGAACACTTCTCGACGAATGGCGTCACCGCGTCCGCGGCCTTCTCTGTATGCCGAATCGAGGGCATCGTTCTGGCGACGTCCTTCGAGGATGATGCGGATGACGTCGCCGGACAGTTCGAAAAGGCGGCGGTCGAACCCGACCATCGCGCGTAGCTGAGCAGCAGGATCGCCTGCGCCGGCTTCGAGTTCTGCCGATACTCGGGCGATGTCGGCCTGAGAATCGGCGCTGTCGATCAGCGCGATCGCCAACCCGGATTTGTTGCCGAACGTGGCGTACACGGTTGCTTCGGAGACACCTGCAGATTCGGCCACCGACCGGACCGTGGTGCCCGACCAGCCCTGGGCGACAAAACGTTCCCGCGCCGCCCGAGCGATCAGCATTCGGGTGTGCTCGGCCTGCTGCGCACGCAACGACGACCGATACGGGCGAGCGCTCGTCGATTCGGAGGTCATTTTCCTACTGTACTCGATTGGGATTGTTAGTCTATATTCACTGAGTAAGTCTCTAGTGAAATGAGGAACAATGAATCGAACGACTGCACCCGTCGTGGCTGGACTAGTCGGTGCGGGCGTGTTGCTCGCTGTCGGCGGCAATTTGCATCCACGGGGATCGGGCGACGAGGTCGACGACTACCTGGCATCGATGCTCGGCCAAAGCACCTGGGCTGCATCGCATCTCACGCAATTGATCGCACTCGTCCTCGTTGTTCCGACCTACCTTGCAGCCCGCCGCGCGGGTGTGTTCGGACGCGATGTGGATATCTGGTTGCTCGTCGCGGCCTGCGGGTCGACGCTCGGTGCCGTCGAGTTGATACCGCACGTGCTGGCATCCAGAGAACTGGACGGTGTGGTCTCTGGAACGGCTACCCCGATCCTCGACGTGCACCTGTTCTTGCAGATGTTTGCAACTCCAGCGCTCGGTTTGACGACCGCTGCTCTTGCTCTTGCGGTCGCTCGCGATGCGGGCACCAAGCCGGCGTGGATTCTCGGCGGCATCGCTGCTGTGACCGGTACGGCGTATGCATTCGCGGGACCTCTGACGTCGCTGACCGAGAACGTCGCCTTCACGCCGCTGTTTCCGGCGCAGTCAGGGTTGGCGCTGTGGATGATCGGAACGGGCGTCCGGCTGGCGCTCCGGGAGCGGGAGCGGGAGCGGGAGTCGGCCGAGCGGGAAGAGCCGGCGCTCCGCGCCTCGTGAGTCTTTTCGGTGGTTCCGCCCTCCGAAAAGACTCACGAGTAGTGGGCGGAATTGTGTTGTTGTGCAGGGACTTTGCGTCGGAAGTGTGTCGGTGGGTGCCGCTAGAGTTAGCACATGCTTTCGAACCCGACACCGCACCCCGCCACCCGGGTGGACGCTGCGGTGACGATGATCGAAGCAGGATTGCGCGAGTTGCGCGAGGCCGGATTCACCGAATTGTCGACAGGCCAACAACGCCTCGCCATGCTGGCGCGCCTCGAAGCAGCCGTCCGTACGATACCGAGCGTCGGCAACACCCTCATCGCCATCATGCAGCGCGAATTCCGGTGTGGCGAACTCGGCGACAACAACCTCGCCAACACCCTCGCCGACTCGTTGCGGATCACCCCGCACGATGCTCGCACTCGTATTCGCGTAGCCGACGACCTCGCCGCGCGCACGACCTTCTCCGGTGCACCGCTTGACCCTGTCATGCCCAACACCGCCGCAGCTCAAGCCGACGGCGCTATCGGTGTCGAGCATGTGCAGGTGATCCGCGACTTCTTTCGCCACGTCCCACTCCACGTCGACGAGGAAACGAAGGAACTCGCCGAAACGAAACTCGCGGCGCAAGCCCGCATGCTGCGGCCGGATCAACTACGGACGGCGGCGAACCGGATTCTGGGGTATCTGAACCCGGACGGTCCGCAGCCGGAAGCAGAACGGGCGCGTAAACGTAGTTTCACTCTCGGCCCCCAGGGTGCGGATTTGATGACGAAAGGCAGTTTCTGCGTCGACCCGGAACTACGCGCGTATTTGGAGGCGGCGTTCGCGAAGTACGCCAAACCAGGTGTCCTCAACCTGGCGGACGAGGCGTCGACGGTCGAGGAGGAACCCGCGGCCGAGACGGTCGAGCGTGATGATCGGTCCCTGGAGAAACGGCAGCACGACGCACTCAAAGCGATCCTGCGCGATGCTTTGGCGTCCGGAACGTTGGGCCAACACCGGGGGTTGCCGGTGACGGTGGTGGCGACGATGACGGTCAAGGAACTCGAAGACGCGTCCGGGACCGCGATCACCGGCGGTGGATCACTACTGCCGATCCGGGATGTGCTGCGGATGGCACGGCACGCTCATCACTACCTGACGTTGTTCGATGATGATGGTCGTCCGATCTACCTCGGTCGGTCCAAGCGGCTCGCCGAGGGCAACCAACGCCTCGTCTGCTTCGCCAAGGACAAAGGGTGCACGTTCCCGGGCTGTTCGCGGCCGTCCAATATGTGCCAGTGCCATCATTGCCGGGAGTGGGTTGCTCAACTCGGGCTCACCGATGTCGATCAACTGGCACTGGTGTGCGATGCGCACCATCCGCTGGCGGGATTGAAAGACACTGACTGGCAGACCGTCGTCGCCGGACCTGATCATCAGTATCCGGGTCGGATTCTGTGGGTTCCTCCGAAACATATCGACCCGACTCGAAAGCCCCGAATCAATCACTATTTCCATCCCCACGAATATTGGGACCTCGTCTGAGTGATGGCAGCTCGGCGGGTTGGTGCAACGCTCATGAGAAGCCGATCACACGCGCACGTCTCGATCGCCTTCGGCGACGAACACACGGTATGCGGGAGAACGCGAAGGTGCGTGGCTACGTCCTTGTCTTGCCTGGTGGCAAACCGGAGAGTGTCGACGAGTATCAGCCATGGCGATTGGCTGGGCTGCGAACCGCGTTGGTGACACGAGCCCTTCGGGCCAAGCTCGCCCCGGGTTACGTTGTCGAGCAACTCGATTACCGTTATCGCGGCTGGAATGCGCCCGATTTGCCTGCGGTCCGTGACGGCGAAGCGGCGTTACGTTCTGCGCGTAACCGTTTCGGTCCTGTACCGGTTGTCCTTGTCGGGCATTCGATGGGCGGCCGAGTAGCCGCTCATCTGGCCGAAGGGCCCGAGGGTGGATCTGTCATCGGAGTTGTTGCACTTGCGCCGTGGTGGCCGAACGACGAGGGACGGCTGATGCCGGCTGGAAAGAAGCTGCAGGTTCTGCACGGCACCGCCGACAGGTGGACCGATCCGGTCGCCTCGCGGCGTCAAACCGAACACGCGGCCGCACGCGGAGTGCAAGCGGAGTGGCGGGCCTTCGACGGTGCTGGCCACTTCATGCTAAACCGGCCGTGGCGCTGGCATCGGCTGACGGCCGAGTTCGTAGACGCGATGCTTGGCGTGACATGAACCGCGCCAAGCGTTTTCGTCGACGCCGACCCTAGGCGCTGTTGGGCTGTGCGCCCCTTGTTCCGGTCATGATGAGCGCGGTTGCGGCGTCGATGTAGCTGTCGGCATCGATCGGGTGCTGTTCGGTGCGAGCGGCTTGCAGAACAGCCATGAGGATGATGCCGACGATCGCTTTGGCGGTTTCGGTGGTGTCCAGATTGCTGCGGAGGACGCCTGCATCGACGCCTCTGTCGAGATAACCGGCGACAAGTGACTGCGCAAGATCGACGAGGCCGTACCATCGCGTCGTCAGTGCGTCGTCGATCGTGTTCGATTCCAGCGCAAGAAATTTCGCGAGCCGGGGACGAGCGGCAAAGGCATCGCCGATACGTAGTCCTATCGTGCGAAACTGCTGCTCCACGACTGCAAGTGACTCGGCTCCTGGCAGAACGTCGTCGAGCAGGATGTCGCCGAGGATCTTCTCGACTCCGAAATCGATTACGGGATCGAGGATTTCGCGTTTGTTGCCGAATGCCTTGTAGTAGGTGCCGAAGCCGAGTCCCGCCTGAGCGGTGATGTCGGCGATCGATGTTGCGTGATAGCCCTTGTCGAGAAAGACCGTGTAGGCGGCGTCGACGAGCTTCTGCCGTCGTGCATCGACCTCTTCGGGTGTGGCTTTGGGCCGACCTCTCTTGCGAGCAGGCGCAGCATCCGACGTCACCCGGTGAGGGTATCGGACAAGGTGAGAGGTCATTGCAGCCATCGCCGCGCCAGCTTGCCAAGGCTCACCCACACAGGAGGCACCTCGTGCTTCTCCTGCGCGGACCGAATCGCGGGGATGGGACGCGCCGCGACGCACGCTGCGTCGCGGTCACGTCGTCCGATCGCGGCCGCGCCACCTGGTGAGCCGAGGTCGGTGAAGAAGTCGACGTTGGCGTCGGCGTAGACGTGCCATTCGGTCGGTAGGTCCTCGGCGAAGAAGATCGCCTCGACCGGGCACGCGGGTTCGCATGCGCTGCAATCGATGCACTCGTCAGGGTGAATGTAGAGCTTTCGCGGACCCTCGTAGATGCAATCGACCGGGCACTCGTCGATGCATGCCCGGTCCATTACATCGATGCACGGCTCGGCGATCACGTAGGACATGGCGGGTCGACTATGCGGTGCTGGTGATGCGGAGTTCCGTGGTGGTCGCCTCGTTGCTGACGAAAGGCGACTGTTCCTTGTCCGAATGCCGGTTGCCTGGGCCCGCTTGGCGGACGACCAGATGTAGATCCTCACGTATCTCAGGATCGGCAAGCGGAAGGTTCGGGTCGGACTCGAGCGCTTGCCGCATCATGCCCCAACCCTCCGGGCTGATGATGCTGGCGATGGTCGTGCGCAGCGGCTCGACAGCCAGGGCCTTGGTTGCACCACGCACTGCAATCTCGGCCAAGCTGATGCTCACCTTCGACGGATGAAAACGCGCCATTTCCAATAGGTCCGGGGTGAGATGACGTGCGAAGGCGGTCGACGCGATGCGTAAACCTGGCTGACCGACGATCATCGGCCAGAACGGATCTCGCGGCGGGCGCAGCAAGAAGTCGACATCACGAGACCCTTTCAGACCGAGCGCCATCTGCGGCATCCAGCCGAGTGCGATCTCGCGGCATCCTTCGAACGTCAGCGGCACATCCTTCGGATCGACACCGACCAACTGAGCAAACGGGACGTTCTCGCGTGCGAAGCGATCTTTCTCCGACCGGCTGAGACCCGAACTGAACTGGTCGAAGCATTCTCCGAGGCTGACTATTCCGAGAGCGTGTGTCCACAACGCCATCTCGAGGTCGGTGCCGTGGTACTCGCGCCCGGTGATCGGGTCCAGACCGTTGATGTGCGAGTGCACCCGGAACAGCGTGCGACCCGCGCGGATCGCGGACTCGGAATCGCCGAACGAGGCCATCTGAAAGAACATGATGGAACGCCGCGCCCGAGTCAGCGGATCGGTGCGCATCACGCTGTGGGTCGACACAGACTCGGCGACGAGGGGGTCGAACAACACCTCGATGGCGCCCCGCAGGATGCCGAGCACCAGGGGGAGTGGTGAGCGGCGCGACATCTCCCAGTTCACCGATGTTGGGCCGTAGAAGCCGTTGTCGGGACGCGGCGCCAGTCGGACGGCGTTCATCCGTTCCACATCTTTCACCAGATGTTGGTCGGCGAGCTTGCGAAGGTCGGTAACGGCACTACGCATCGTGGAACTCCTTTGTTCTCGTCGTAGGGCTGATTTTCAGCCGCGAAATTATCGTGACATCAATATCACGATATTGCAATCACGTAATTCCAGTTTCGACGAAAGCTGTCAAAGCTATCGCCCACCTCCTCCACGTACTATGACGGCAGGCATACAACGAGGAGCAGGCGTGGGACGACGATCGGATGCGCGCGAGAAGATGTTGCTGAGTGCGGTCGCGTTGTTCCGGCGGCACGGAATCGATGGCACGGCGATCGGTGAGGTCATCGCCGACGCGGATGCACCGCGCGGTTCGATCTATCATCACTTCCCTGGCGGAAAGGCGCAGCTCGCCGAAGAGGCGACGCGGATGGCGGGCGCAGCGGTGACCGCCGCAGTTGCTCATCAACTCGCCGCAGATGGCCCGGAGGCCACCCTCACGTTTCTTATCGACACCTTCCGAAAAGAATTGCTGGACAGTGATTTTACCTCCGGTTGTCCCATCGGTGCGGCGGCACTCGAAGGCGGTGGGACGCCGGCAGCGCGCGCTGCAGCAGGCGAATCCTTCGCGATGTGGGAGTCGATGGTCGCGGCCGCGCTCTGGCAGCGAGGCTTGGCACTCGAGCGCGCCGAAGCGCTGGCAACAACGGTGATCGCGGCGCTGGAGGGGGCCATCATGCTGTCGAAGGCTCAGCGCAGCACACGTGCGCTCGACCGCATCGAAGCCGGACTGCCAGCGCTTGTGCCCGACATGCTGTGACGCCTGTCACGTAATCGGTAGGCGTGCATCGCCCATCACTATCTCCACTTTTTCTATGCACAAGTGCATAGGTTTTGAGGCGGCCCAACAGAGCCCCAATGGAGAGGTGACTGCACATGACCGCGACCGCAAACCACACGACCACCGGATGGCAGGTGAGCGCAACGGGGACCCGGGTAGTCCGTCCCGTCCTCGCGCTGATCGTCCTGTGCCTCGCAGAAATGCTCGTGCTACTCGACAACACGATCGTCAACGTCGCGTTGCCGTCGATGAGTACCGCCCTGCAGGGCAGCTTCAGCAGCCTGCAATGGATCGTCGACGCCTACGTTTTGACCTTCGCCGGTCTGCTCCTCGCCTTCGGGCATCTCGGTGATCGGTACGGCCGCCGCAAGGTGATGGTCATCGGCCTCGTCGGAGTCGGCGTCATGTCGCTCGCTGGGGCGTTCGTCGGTGGGATCGGGCAAATCATCGCAGTCCGTGCCGGCATGGGAGTGTTCGCGGCGGCTGTGTTCCCGGCGACGTTGGCGCTGCTCACGGGCCTGTTCAGCGACCCTCGCGCACGGGCGGCAGCGATCGCGGCCTGGACCGCAATGGCGGGCGTCGCAATTGCCCTCGGCCCGACTGTCGGTGGCTGGCTGCTCGAACACTTCTCGTGGCGTTCGGTGTTCTGGATCAACGTCCCCCTCGCCGCTGCACTGGTCGTCGCCGCGCTGCTGCTCGTACCGGAGTCACGCGCGCCGCACAGTGGGCCACTGGACGTGCTCGGTATCGTGTTGTCGCTGTCGGGCATCACCGCGCTCGTCTGGGCGATCATCGAAGCGCCGCACAACGGCTGGACCTCGCAGGTCACGCTCACCGGATACGGCGTCGCACTCGCCTGCCTCGCCCTGTTCGTATGGCGCGAGTTGAAAGCCCCCTACCCGGTGCTGAACCTACGTCTGCTCACCAACCGCAGATTCTCCTTTCCCGCGCTGTCGATCACCGTCGCGTACTTCTCGATGTTCGGATTTCTGTTCCTGATCACGCAGTACTTCCAAGGCGTTCGTGAGTACAGCCCGCTCGAATTCGGCCTGCACTCGCTGCCGTTTGCGCTCTCGGTCGGCCTCGCTGCTCCGATCGCTGTACTGCTCGCTCAACGATTCGGTACGACGGCAGTGATCGTCACAGGTCTGCTCATCCTGGCGGTCGGCATGTACATCGCGGGTCAGGTAACCATCGATTCGCCGTACGTCGGCACGGTGCTGATCTCGATGGTGCTGATGGGCCTCGGTCTCGCGATCGTGCAGGGCCCGGCGACGGAGGCGATCATGTCCGCGGTGCCGGAAGACGAGGTCGGTGCCGGTGCGGGCGTGAACGACACGACGCGTGAAGTCGGCGGTGCGCTCGGCGTCGCTGTGCTCGGATCGATCGTCGCGTCGACCTACAAGACGCAGATCTGGCCGATCGTCGACAAGATCCCGGACACGCTCGCCAACGCGACCGACAAAGAATTTATGCGGCAGACGGCCATGAGCATCATCGGTCTGCGAGAAAAGCAGCAGGGGTCGATGTTCGCGCCGCAGATCGAGGGCATCATCACGAACATGAAGGTCGCCGTGCTCGACGGTTTCCACATCGCCAGCTACGTCACGGTCGGTGCCGTCCTCGTCTGCGCGGTTGTGGTTGCCATCGCGCTGCCGTGGCGACGTGACGCTGCCCAGCGGTCGATGTTGCTGGGCTGGGCCGATAAACCGAAGGAACCGGAGTCGACGCGGATGTAACCGTCAGCGGTTCTTCGCAGGCCTGTTCGTAGCTGCTGCTCGCTCGGCGGCCTTCGCCTTGATCCGCTCGTTCTCTTTCAGCACGGCGGCGTAACTCTCGCGCTCGCGGACCAGCCACGGCGGCTGGTTCGCGAGCAGTTCGTCGATCTCGGCGGCCGTGAGTGCATCGCTGACGTCCGCACGCGTAAGACCCGTGTTGGATACGCCGAGCTTCTTCGACACGACATCACGCGGGAACGGGCCCGTCTTCCGAAGTTCGACAAGCCATTCCGGCGGATTCGTGCGCAGTTCGTCGAGCTCGGCGCGAGTTATCGTCGAGTTCTGGAACGCCTCGGGCGTCGCGGGGAGGTAGATGCCGAGCTTGTTCGCCGCGGTCAAAGGCTTCATCGTTTGCTGCTGCTTATCCGGGCTCACGACATCAAGGGTATCCGGGGCGCTGCGATCATTTACCGCGCAGGTGCAATAGCCTTCGTGAAATGAGCGAGTTCTCCTCCGACGACGTACAACGCCTGACGTGGTTCGTCGCCGTCGCGGAGGAGCTACATTTCGGCCGCGCCGCGAAAACGCTCAACATTGCTCGGCAGAAACTCAGCGCCGCCGTCATCGAATTGGAAGCCGAGCTGGGACACAAGCTGTTCGTTCCCGGCGCACAGCCGACCGAACTCAGCGCCGAGGGACATGCACTCCTTCTCGAGGCGCGTGAGTTCCTCGCAGCCGAGGCGGCGAAGCGTGCCGAGGAGGTGCCGGTCACGGTGGCAGGCCTTCGTGTCGGCTTCGTTCCCGGTGTCACCGTGAGCAAATGGACCCGAATCTGGAGCGAGCGGTTCCCGACCGTTCCGCTCGACGTGGTTCCCGTCGAGGCAGCTGATCAGGAGCAGGCGCTGCGCGACGAGCGTGTCGACATGGCGTTCGTCCGGCTCCCGATCGAACGTGACGGTATGAAGGCGATACCGCTCTATCGCGAGACGCCCGTCGTCGTCGTTCCGAAAGAACACCTCTTTGCGATGGTCGAGCTGATCGCCACCGCGGACCTCGTCGACGAGCAGGTACATGCGGCCGACGACATCGACTCGATCACGGCGACCTTCGAGCTCGTCGCAGCCGGTGTCGGTGTTGTGGTCGTGCCACATTCCATCGCTCGCCTGCATGCCCGCAAGGACCTCGTCTACCGGACCGTCACCGACGCTCCCGACACCGAGATCGCGCTTGCCTGGCTTGCGGATCGTGAGACCGAGCTGTTCGAGGAGTTTGTCGGCGTTGTGCGCGGTCGGTCGCTGCACAGTTCGCGCGCACCGGCCAAGGCCGAGCCCCGACGTGCTCCGAAACCGAAGCCGCGCACCGCGGCCGGCGGCAGGGGACAGCCGAAGAAGCAAGTGGCCAAAGGGAAGAAACCGCGCAGGCGGTGACTTGGGCTATGTCAGCTGGGATACGTCAGTTGGTGACCGTGAAGAAGTTCCGAGCGTCGATCGCGCTCAGTAGCGTCCAGCGTGGCGGTTGGGCGGCGTCTTCAACTGCAGCGTTGTCGGCTGTCGCCCGGTAGAAGTCCTGTAGTTGCAACGTGATTCGAGGATCGTCGTCGACCCGCCGCGCGGTCTCGTAGAACAAGGCGAGGACGTGGACGCAACGAGCGGTCCGTGCCGAGCATGAACAGTCGGTGCTGACGATGGTCGGCGCTACGGATTGGCCCGCCGCGGTGATCGCTGCGTAGACCTCGTTGGTCAGGGTGCCTGCGAGGTCAGCGCCCAGCGCGGTGATGCGCTCCCGCGACATGGGTGCCACCTCGACGTGCACAACCGACGCATCGTTGCCGCGATGGATGCGGGCATGGGCTATGTGACCCTCGAATTCGGCTGTGACGCCATTGTTTCGGGCGATACTACGTGCCCGCGGCAGCAGCGGGTCCGGGCGCTTCTGGGCGAGTGGTTCGGCGAGACGGACCCAGTCCATTCCCCACGGCGTGTAGCCGAACTCGTTGGTAGCCAATCGATCCACTGACATCAGGCGTTCTCCCGCTTCCGTCGAAGGATGTCGATCAGGTGGTCGTCGTCGAGGCGGGCCAACTCCGCGACGCCGGCTTTGCCTGTGGGGTCGGTGAGATTGACCAGCGTCGATTTTCGATCGTGCATCCTCGCGATGTGTTCCTCGAGCGTCGTCGTCGAGGTCAGAGTTGTGACGGTGACGGTCCGCGTCTGCCCGATGCGGTGTACGCGATCGGTCGCCTGTGCTTCGACCGCTGGATTCCACCATCTGTCGAAATGGATGACGTCGGCCGCGCGGGTGAGGGTGAGCCCGGTTCCCGCGGCTTTGACGCTGAGAACCAACACGGGCGGTCCATCGGGTGCTTGAAAGCCTGCGACGATGTCAGCCCTTTCGCGTTGCGTCAGGCCGCCGTGAAAGAACGGTGCTGTGATACCGAATCGCTCGGACAAGTGCCGGACGAGGACATCGCCGGTCGTGCGATATTGAGTGAAAATAATTGTGGGCGAGTCGGTTTCGAGGTTGTTTGCAACGATGTCGGCGCACAGTTCGAGTTTGCCGGAACGGCCGGCCAGCTCGATGAGGTCGCCGGTGATCAGGCCCGGGTGATTGCAGACCTGCTTGAGCGCGGTCAACGCTGCGAGTACACGCGCCTGCCGTTGCGCGCCGGACCCGAACCCGCCCTCGCTGGCTTCGGTGAGGACCCGGTCGTACACACGTTCCTGTTCGTCTGTCAGGTCGCACAGCAGGTCGCTGTGGATCTTCGAGGGCAGTGATGCGGCGACGTGAATCTTCTTGCGCGCCAGTAGCACCGGTTCGACTGCATCCAGCATGCGGTTCATCGCGCTTGCCGATCCAGCTTCGATCGGTTTGGTGAACCGTCGTCGAAACTGGGATTTGTGGCTGAACAGCTGCGGCGTAACGAGATTGAGCAGTGCCCAGAGCTCGTCGAGGTGGTTTTCGACCGGTGTTCCTGTGAGGGCGATCCGGTGCGCTGCAGGCAATTTGCGTGCTGCCCGCGATACCTGCGTTCGTGGGTTCTTCAGCACCTGCGCTTCGTCGAAAACGACTGTAGCCCAGCTTTGTTCGACCAAACGCTCGGTATGCAAACGTAGCGTCGGGTAACCGGCGACGATGACGGTGCGCGGGTTGGTCACATCGATTTCCCCACCGCGGTAGCCGACTGCATGCAGATCGGGAGCGAACTTGGCAATCTCGTGCTCCCAGTTGCCGACCAACGAGGTCGGGCAGATCACCAGTTGCGGTGCGGCGGAATCGGCTTTGCGGCGCAGGTGCCCGATGGCCTGCAGGGTCTTACCGAGGCCCATCTCGTCGGCCAGTATTGCGCCGCCGTGTTCGGCTGTTGTGCTGTCGAGCCAGTCGATACCGCGGACCTGATACGGCCGCAGGTCGGCGTGCAGCAGCGATTCGAGTTCGGCGCCCAATGCGACGGTGCGCGTAAATGTCGTCCGCGAATAGTGCGCCGAGTCGATCGCAGTTCGAGTCGGATTCGGAACCGCATGCGCCGCAACGGGTAGCGCACGGTCGGTGTGCTCACGCGTCGCAAGCCAGGCGCTCAGCGAGCTGCCAGCCGTCTCGTTGGTCGGCAATGTATCGGGTTCGACGACGATGCACGGAGTCTCGACCACCTCGAGGGTGGAGCGTCCCGGGGTCGGCAACGCGAGGGCGACGGTGTGCGGCTCGCCCTCGACGTCTGGTGCTCGCCCTGATGGCGATGCGGGCCAACGCCAGAGCGCGAACATGTGACGGTCGGTGAGATAGGTGGCATGAAGCTCGGCCAGGAGAGGCTCCTCGGATGAAATCGAGTCAGGCGGAATCGAGCGATACGACCTCATTATCGTACATCATACGAGAACGTTACCGATCGGTCGAAACCTGACCCGATCCGCAGAAGTTGCTTGACCTTGACACTGTGACAAGGTTTTCAATAGTCGACGAAGGAGGTGGTTGTCGTGAACACAACCAACCACGGCGGGCACACTGCCCGCCTCGTCCAAGCATTGGTCGCCGCCGACCCATCGGTCCGGCTGCGAGCAGCACTCGCTGCGGGTACCCACCCCGATCCGCAGCTCGTCGACACCCTGGTGGATCGGTGTGCCGTGGAACCGGACTTCTTCGTCCGCGACATGCTGACCTGGGCGCTATGCCGCCTGCCAGCGGAGATCGCGGTGCCGACGCTGATGGACGAGCTCGGGTCCGGCGTGGTCCAGGCACGCAGTCAGTCGTTGCACACGCTGTCCAAAATCGGCGATCGGCAGGCTTGGTCTGCGGTGACAGCCCTGGTGCACGACGCGCATGACGAAGTCGCTCGAAGCGCATGGCGAGCGGCTGTGGTGCTCGTACCTGCCGGTGAGGAGGCTGCGCTCGCAGCCGAGCTGGCGACCGAACTCGGCCGTGGTGACCGCGAGGTGCAGCTGAGTCTCAGCCGTGCGCTGGTGGGTCTGGACGAAGCGGTGTTGCCTGTCCTCGACTCGGCGACGAGGAGTTCGAGCCCTCGCGTGCGTGCCCACGCGGATGCGACGAAACGCCTCTGGGACGACCCGGAAGGTGGATTCGTTCTCTCGCTCGAGGTGGCGAAACGCGCGAGCGTCGGCGTTTCGGACGACTGAAGTTTCGGACGAGTGAGGGAGGGAGACGGCATGTTGATCGGCGAGGTCTCGCGGCGTTGCGGCGTCAGCACCCGGATGTTGCGGCACTACGACACTCTTGGGCTGGTGCAGCCGACGGGCCGTACGTCGGGAGGCTATCGCGAGTATTCCGCCGACGACATCCGTCGCCTCTTTCACGTCGAGAGCCTGAGGACCTTGGGGCTTTCGTTGCACGAGGCCAAACGAGCCATGGACGAGCCCGATTTTGCACCGGCTGAACTGGTGGGTGACCTTATGCGACACACCCGCCGGCGGATCGCTGCCGAACAGGAGTTGCTGACGACCCTCGAGCGCATCGACGCTACCTCACCAGCGGAGTGGGACGATGTCCTGCGCATCGTCACGCTCTTGCGCGGGCTGGAGTCGGAGTCCGCAGGGCGCAGGCAACAGGCGATCCTCTCGCAGGACGGGAATGCGGCGCTGCCTGTCGAGGCGCTGGTCGATGCGCTCCTTGCAGAGGACAACCTGAACGTGGCAGGTGCGTTGCAGTGGTCGCTGTCGCGGGCTGACGGTATCGGGCTCGGGCGCCTTGCCGACGGTCTCGCTTCGCCCGACGTCGACGTCCGGCGTAGGGCGACCGTGGCAATAGCGGAAGTCCATACGGCCGAGGCGTCGACGCATTTGTTGCGAGCCCTCGACGACTCGGACACGACGGTCCGGGCGCGCGCGGCCCTGGCTCTCGGCTCACGTGGAGATACAACGTCGACGTCCGCCCTGCTCGGCATGATCATCGATGGGCAGCGCGACGTCGAGGCCGCCGAGGTACTCGGCATTCTGGCGGTGCAAGCGTCGGCAGCCGACGGGATTGTCGAGGCCATGACGCGCGAGCTCGCTGTGTCCGTCGACGCACCGGCTCGGCTGCGAATCACGCAGGCGCTCGCTGAGATTCCGGGTCCGGCTGCACAGCGCGCTCTCGTCGACCTGACCGCTGACGATGATCGAACGATCGCGGCTACGGCGGCAGCGATCCTGAACTTTGCGGACCGCAGGCGACGTCAACGTCGATTGTCGGACGGATAGTTCGCACTCCGCACGAACGTCACTTCGTCGATATCGCGTGGCCGGTCGTCTTCGTCGATGAAGCCGACGCGGACCGAGCGGTGGTCGTCGATGGTTTCGCGATCGATCGTCGCTCCTGTGGGCGGCGGGCAGTAGCCGTCGCCCCACTGCTGAAGTGCTGCGAGCACAATCTTCAGCTGGAACCCGGCTGGCGTTGGGTGATAGCTGTTGCGGGGTCGCGCGCCGGCTTCCCTGTACTGGCGCTTCTCCAGAATTCCGCCTTCGACCAGGGTGTTCAGCCGGTCGGCGAGGATGTTGGGAGCGATGCCCAAGGCCCGTTCGAAGTCTGCGTACTTCTCGACGCCGCCGAGCAGGGCCTCTCGCAGGATGAGAAAGCGCCACCGGTCACCGACCAGGTCGACGGTCCGCGCTATCGAGCAGTACGCGTTGTCGATCCGTTGCCGCGGGGGTTCGGTGCTGCTCACCTACGCAATCCTACGCTGTCTAGCGAATCAGTAGCCAGGGTCGTGAAGTCGATGTACTCTAGCTATCGAATCGCAAGTCAGACTCCGAGAGAAGGCAGCACAATGAGCACATCGATCAAGGGCGCGGTAGTCGCCATCACGGGAGCCAATGGCGGCCTGGGACAGGAATTTGTGGCGCAGGCGCTCGAACGTGGAGCGACCAAGGTGTACGCGACGGCTCGGTCACCACGTGAATGGGACGATCCGCGTGTGGTGGCGTTGCCGCTCGACGTCACCGATCAACAGTCGATCGATGCCGTGGCACTCGCCGCCGCCGACGCGACGCTGGTCATAAACAATGCGGGCATCGGCTTGGCAAACAACTCACTGACGACGGGGTCGAGCGCCGATATTCGGCAGATGTTCGACACCAACTTCTTCGGCGCGATCGAGGTCGCGCGCGCGTTCGCGCCCATCCTCGGCGCCAATGGTGGGGGAGCGCTCATCGATGTGCACTCCGTGCTGAGTTGGGTCGGCGTCGGCGGTAGTTACAGCGCCGCGAAAGCAGCGTTCTGGTCGGCGACCAACTCGTTCCGGATCGAGTTGGCACCGCAGGGCACCCACGTCCTCGGGCTGCACATGGGATGGGTCGACACCCCGATGGCCGCAGCTGTCGATGTGCCCAAACTGGATCCCGCAGACGTTGTGCGAGCCGGATACGACGGTCTCGAATCCGGTGTCTACGAGGTAGTAGTCGACGACTTCACCGCGCAGGTCA
This sequence comes from Antrihabitans stalagmiti, assembly GCF_016482825.1. Taxonomy (GTDB): domain Bacteria; phylum Actinomycetota; class Actinomycetes; order Mycobacteriales; family Mycobacteriaceae; genus Antrihabitans; species Antrihabitans stalagmiti. The sequence goes on from NZ_JAEMNV010000003.1 coordinate 456,060, forward strand.
AGCAGCTGCTGTCCGGCTCGATCGAAGACCTGTACACGGACTTGCCCCGCCGCTGACCCGGCTTCACTCCCTGACCTGGGGTTTCGCCCGCCGAGGTCCTGGGAACCCTCGTCACGTGATGTGGTCGGCGTCACTTTCCGCGTGACGTTCGAAGGCAGGGCATTTGACCGAACGAGGTCCAGTAGTAGACGAGCAGACCGTCGATCCAGGCGGCCTGCTCGCGGACATCGCGTCGGGCAGGAAAGACTCGTTTGCCCAGTTCTACGACCTCACCGCGGACCGTGTGTACGGGACCGCCCTGAAAGTTCTGCGTGACCCGGGGTTCGCGCAAGACACCACGCAAGAAGTGTTTCTGCAGGTGTGGCGCGACGCGCACCGATACGACCCGGCACAGGGCAGTGCGTGGAGTTGGGTCGCGATGCTTGCCCACAGGCGAGCGGTCGATCGGGTTCGCACGGAAAGTTCGGCGTCGCAACGTGATCGCCTGCATGCCGCGCGCGGTCACACGGGCGTCTTCGATCACGTCAGCGAGGACGCACTCGACCGCATCGAGAGGGACGAGGTCCGCGACAAGATGGCCCGGCTCAGCGGTCCGCAGCGTGAGGCGATCGAATTGGCCTACTTCGGCGGCTGCACCTATCGCGAAGTGTCCGAAGCCCTCGGAGTGGCGCTCCCGACCGTCAAGTCTCGCATTCGGGAAGGGCTGATCCGCATGCGCGGTCAGCGGGTCTGAGCGTCACGGACGTCCTCGGCCACACGTTCCAGCCGGTCGCGGTAGTCGGGCCACCACGTCTCGTCGGCGCCGGGTAGGTTGTCGTTGCCCAACATGAAACCTGCTGTGCCGTCTATCAATTCACGGACGATGTCCGCATGCCCGATGTGCCGATTCGTCTCGGCCAGCATATGGACCAGAATGCGATGCAGGGTGACGTCACGGTGCTCGGGTAGCCAATGTTCGACACAGCCTGCGGTATCGACCGTCGACGCCTCGATCGTCGCATCGGAATGCGCGCAGACCTGTCGGTAGAGGTCGATGATCTCCGATCGCGATTCGTCAGCGGTCGCCCAGAAGTCGACGTTGGGTTCCTCGGAGGTGAGCCAGCCCGGCAACGGTTCGAACGGTCGGCCGAAAGTGTCGCCGAAGTAACCGAGCTCGCACCCGATCAGATGCTTGACGAGACCGAGCAGATTGGTCCCGGTAGGGGTAAGAGGGCGCCGAATGTCGTACTCGGACAAACCGTTCAGAACACCTCCACGAACGGGCACTCAGTGCTCATTTTTTGGCGAAACTGAGCACTGTGAGCCCGTTCGCGTCAGCTGATCGGTTGCGGATCCTCGCACATCGACGACTGCCGATGTCGGCGGTACCGTTGTCCTTCGGAGTTACCGTGACGAGTCCGGCAACCCTTCTCGCTGCGTCGTCGATCGCAACCAACGTTTTGTGACCTGGAGTCGCGAGTGCGGGCGCGGGTCCGGTGCCAGGGGTGACCCGTAGTTCCCGGGAATGCTCGGGTTCGTTCATCACATTGCCCTGTGGCCACCCGAGCCACCGCTGAGCTTCGGGATCGCTGGCTGCCCCGGCCGCGGCGAATTGTTCGCGCATCGTGGGTGTTCGAACAAAGAAGTGCTCGGTCTTGAGCGCGTGGCCGCCGCCGTCGCACACTTGCTTGGTGGCGAGGCGTCCTCTCGCGTGAGCCGCCTGACGTCCATTGTCCCCGTTCGTAGGTGTGCGCCTACTTTAGATGATCGGTCAGCACACCCTGCTCGCCGAAGAGTTCGGTGCGCCACGAGTCGAGGAGTGCGGTGGCATCGACGTCGTCGGGGTGAAAGCCGTTGTGGTTGTAGGCGCGTAGGTGTTCGACGACGACGCGTGCGAGGAACGGCGAATGTCGCAGTGCCGCAATGCTTCGCACCAAGCGTCTCGGGTTGTAGGTCGCGCGATCGCCGAGGAGCGAAATCGCCGTGAAGATGATGACGATGGGGAAGAACAGCGCGTTGACGAGGTACATCGTGAAGATCCGCAGACGTTCGCTTCCGCCCGTGTGCCGGTACACGTCGAAGGCGACCGACTTGTGCTCGGACTCCTCGAGCGCGTGCCACAGCAGCATCGAACGAACCTCGGTCTCGCCGAGCAGTTCCTGCGCCTCCGGACTGGTCAGCAGCCGTTCGGCGACGGTGGCCGTGTAGTGCTCCAGCGCGGCTGTGACTGCAAGCTGGAAGCGCTTCGGCACGATGCGATCGGTGCGGATCAGCAGATTGTGCGCGAATCGATCGACAAGCCTTGTCGGGTAACCCATTTCACGAAGACGATCGTTGAGCGCTCGATGTTCGCGACCGTGCGTCACCTCCTGCCCGATGAAGCCGCGTACCTGCTTCTTCAGTTCTGGATCGGTGATCTTGTCCTGGTAGTGCTTCACGGACCGAATGAAGAAATCTTCACCCTCGGGGAACATGGCCGACAGCACGGCAACGGCGTGACTCATCACCAGGTCGCCCTGGACGTAGTGCCGATCGAGTCCGCCCGTTGGATACGAGAAGGCGATTCGACGTGTCTTCACGGCGCGCTGAGGTATGGGCTGAGCACTCATTGTGATCTCCTGTTATCGGGCGGATGGAAAAAGGAACTGAGCAGGGACGATCCCTGCGCGCCTGCAATCGCAAATTTGATGAGTTCGCGCACGGCGGACTGCCGACCGCGAGCATCCCCGTCGATGATCGAGTGCACGCGTAGGCCCGTGTAGAGGGCTTCGACGCCGCTGATGATGTCGTCGATGAACGGCATGTTTGCCAGGTCGGGGAAGTATTCCGTGACGACGGAGCGGGTCATGTCGTTGAGCTGCTTGGGGATTGCTGCTACTTCCTCGCGCAGCTCGTCGTCCGTGCGTGCCGCCACGGTCAACTCCAGCAACGCAGCGAAATTGCGGTCGTCGTACAGCGACCACAGCACGTCCAATGCTTCGGGTGCGGTCCGCCTCGACGGTGGCAGCGCTCCGAAACGGCGGCGAAACTCCTCGGCCCGCTGGCCGATCAGGTGCTCGGCCAAGGCTGCCACCAGATCGGACTTTGTCGGAAAGTGATGCGCCAGAGCACCCCTCGACACTTCGGCCTGGCGCACCACGTCGTTGGTCGACAGCCCCGCGTACCCGGATTCGCACAGGCAGTCGACCGCCGCGTCGAGCAGCCGGTTTCGCATTGCGTCGACGCGTTGTTTCTGAGTCATCCGGATCGGAGAGCGCACAGCCCGACGCTATAGCGAAACGTACCTACAGGCAAGACTGCCGGTAGTAACAGTTAGTTTTCCTTTGGCGTCAGCGATCGAACGCGATATCCAGCTCGTCGGTTTCGGGGATCGATTGGCAGGCAAGGCGTACGCCTCGGTCGAGTTCGTACTGGTCCAGCGTGTCGTTCACGAGCATCGTCACCACACCCGAACGCAAGGAGTAGGCGCAGCCGCCGCAGTTCCCTTCACGACAGACGTAGGGCGCGTCCAGGTCGTTGTCGAGCAGAACATCGAGCAGTACCTGATCTCGCGGCCAGTTCAGTGTGTGTACCTCGCCCTCGAGGTCGACGGTGACCACGGCTCCGGAATTCGACGGCGCAGTCGGTGTGGCGGTGCGTGTCGCGAACGCGTCGGTGTTCAGCGAGACGAAAACTTCCTTGTGAATCATGTCCGGGGAAGCGCCGGCGGACGACAGTGCCTGTCCCGCAACCTCCATAAACGGCGCTGGTCCACAGATGAACGCTCGTTGCCCCGCAACGTCGCCGAAGAGTTTGCGCAGCGACTCGTCGGTGGGAAGTCCCGAGGTTGATTCGAGCCAGTGCTGGACCGACAGGCGTGTTGGATGTGCTGTGGTGAGCGCTCGCAGTTGGTCGGCGAAGATGACCGATTCCTCGTCGCGGTTGGCGTAGACCAAGTGAATTGTGTTGGTGTGCTCCGCAAGTGCGGTCTGCAGGATCGACATGATCGGCGTTATGCCACTTCCGGCGGCGACGAGGACGAAGTCGTCTGCCCAGTCGGTCGGAGTGAACATCCCGCCGGGACGGAGTGAGTCCAGACGCATTCCAGAAGTTGCGTTGTCGCACAACCAGTTCGAACCGCGTCCACCGTCGACACGCTTGACCGTGACCTGCAACTGGCGACCGGCGGACGGCGTGCTCGACAGCGAGTAGCAGCGCGACACCGAATCGTCGCCATGGGGGATGCGCAGGGTCAGGAACTGACCGGGGGTGTAGGCGAACGCCTCTTCGCTGCCGCTTGGGACATCGAAGACGATGGAGACTGCGTCGGACGTCTCCTCGATCACTTTGACTATTTCGAGCGAGTGCGCTGACGAGCGGGCGTCGTTGGCCTTCGTTGCGGTCATGGTCAAAGTGTGGCTGATAAATGAGCCATTGACAAATGGCACATACATGGGTGACCCTGTTAAGCATGACGAACGCAGGGTCAACGACGACCCAAATTCGGCCGGTACCGGTATCGGCTTCAATCCCGTCCAGGCTCGCGGCGATGGTGACATCCGTGACGCTACGGCCGCTGACCAGCGCATTGCCGCTCAACGCGCGCGGCGTGTGGGCATCACGGCAGCTGATCGCAGGGTTTATGTCCACCCTCGGACCGCCGCTGCGGGGGACGAAAGTAGTCCAGGTTCGATCCGGCGCGGTCCGTGGCGAATGGGTCGCAGCACCTGGCGTCGAATTCGGTGACAGAGCGGTCTACTACATCCACGGCAGCGGCTACGTAATCTGCTCGGCCCGCACCCACCGCGGGCTCGCGTCCAGACTCTCGCGCGCCACCGGATTGCCCGTCTTCCTCACCGACTACCGCCTCGCGCCCGAACATCCGTTTCCCGCGGCTGCCGACGACATCGAAGCCGGCTACCGCTGGTTGCTCGAACGTGGCTTCCTGGCAAGCGATCTCGTTGTCGCAGGCGATTCCGCAGGCGGACATCTCGCACTCGACTTGATGATCGAGAACGTACGGACCGCGACCCCGCAACCTGCTGCGTGCGTTATGTTCTCGCCGCTCGTCGACCTTTCATTCCGCTTGTCGGCGGATCAGGAACGCGTCCGCCCCGATCCGATGATCACAGCGCAGGGCGCACGTGAACTTGTCGCCCTCTACACCGCCGGACACGATGCCGAACACACCCGCTTGACGCTGAAACTACCTGCTGGAAGCAATCTTCCGCCGATCCTCGTACAGGCAGGTGAGGTGGAGATGTTGAGTGCCGACGCCAGGTACCTGCAGCAGACCGTGCGGGCGGCCGGCGGTAGTTGCGACCTCGAAATCTGGCCGGGCCAGATGCACGTCTTCCAAGCGCTGTCGCTCCTCGTTCCGGAAGCCAACCACGCCGTCGCACGGGCAGCGCACTTCATCACCACGTCGCTCGAACAGACGGCGACACTGACAGAAAGGCGGGTCAGCTGATGCTGGGACTCGACACCATGCTTGCCCCGTTCACTCGTAACGGTCGCTCGCACAAGGCGAAAGCCGTCGTCACCGGTGCAGGAAGCGGCATCGGCCGTGCCTTCGCGCTCGAACTCGCAGCTCGTGGCGGCGAAGTCATCTGCGCCGACATAGACAAGGAGCGCGCTGAGGAAACCGTTCGCATCATCGAACGGGTCTACGGCACAACGGCGCACGCGTTCTTCTGCGACGTCGGCCGCCGTGAGGACGTGGAAAGCCTTGCGTTGCATGCGGAACTGATCTTCAAAGGACCGCCGAGCCTGGTGATCAACAACGCCGGTGTCGGCATCGGTGGAAAGCCGGTCGGCAGTATCGGTCTCGACGATTGGAAGTGGGCACTCGACATCAACCTCTGGGGTGTCGTGTACGGCTGCGAGTTGTTCACACCCCAACTTCGTGCCGCCGGTCGAGGCGGAATCATCAACGTCGCCTCCGCCGCCGGATTTGCCGCAGCACCATCGATGGCCGCATACAACGTGTCCAAGGCGGCAGTGATGTCGCTGTCGGAAACGATGGCCGCCGAGCTCAGCGGGACCGGCGTCAACGTCACCGTGTTGTGCCCGACGTTCGTCAAGACGAACGTCGCGAAGGACGGCCGCATCACCGCCAAGTCGTCGCAACTCGCGGACACGCTGATGCGACTGACCGGCTTCTCGCCCGAGAGCGTCGCCAAGACAACTCTCGACGCCCATGACAAAGGCAAGCTCTACGTACTCCCGCAGCTCGACGCCAACCTCGTCTGGCATCTCAAGCGGCATTTCCCCGCGCAGTACGCGTATGGCATCGGAATGCTCAATCGCATTCTCCCCCAAGAAGACACGGCGGCCGCACCGGCGCCGAGCTCCACTCAGAAGACAGGAGTCTGACCATGGCTATGGACCTCGAAAAAATGCTGCAGATGATCAAAGACAAGCAGTGGGCACTTGCCGACATCGACTGGGACGGACCAGGGGCGGACACCATCAGCCCCGAAATGCACGCGAAGTTGAAGCCGTTCATGGCGGATCTGATGTGGATCGAAAACGTCGGTGCGCGTGGCTTCGCGGCAATGGCAAAGAAGGCGCCGAACGACACCCTCAAGAGCATCTACGAGCACTTCCACGCTGAAGAGCAGAAGCATGCCAATGCGGAACTCGCCCTGATGCGGCGCTGGGGCATGCTCGACGGCGACAAGATTCCCGAGCCGAACATCAACGTCAAGATCGTCATCGACTGGCTCGATCGTTATGCCGACGGAATGTCGCTCTCGTTCCTCGGCACGGTCATCCCGATGCTCGAGGTGGCCCTCGATGGCGCACTGATCAAGTTCATCACCGACGAAGTTCCCGACCCCGTCGCGCAGCAGGTGTTCAAGCGGATCAACAACGACGAATCACGCCATTTGGCAGTCGGTTTCGAGGTAATGGATCTGCTTGGTCATGCCACGGCTCGCAAACTTGCCATCGACCTGGTCGGCGGCTGGCTCAACCCGTCGCTGATCATCGGCGCGCTGAGCTATGTCCCGCTGTTGAACAAGATGCGCGACAACATCGTTGCCATGGGCGTCGACGAGGAGCGCCTCTACGGCGCGATGAATCGCTTCAAGGCTGCAGGCGAACGCGGTGACTTCGCCAAGCGGCTGCCGATGTACCAGATCATCAAGTACCACGGCTCCATGGTCATCAACCGCAAGCACCCGTACCACCTCCTTGCCGACACACTGGTCAAGGTGACGGCGCACGTGCCGGAACGCTTCATTCATTCCGATCCCAAGTGGGCGCAGGAACTGACCTACGAGCCTGTCGCATGAGTAAGGTCGCGCCACTGGACGTGGCAATCATCGGCGGCGGATTCGCCGGCATCGGCACTGCAATTCGGTTGAAACAGAAGGGAATCACCGACTTCGCGATCTTCGAACGCGACACTCGCGTCGGTGGCACCTGGCGAGACAACACCTACCCGGGAGCGGCGTGCGACATCCCGTCGCGGCTCTACTCCTACAGTTTCGCCCCCAACCCCGACTGGTCGCACACCTACTCCGGCAGCGCCGAGATCCTCGGTTACGTCGAGTCGATGGTCGAAGAGTTCGGTCTGCGCAATCACTTTCGGTTCGCGCACACTGTCACGAACCTGCAGTTCGACGAGGAAGCCGGTCTCTGGACCGTGACCTTCGAGGGTCGCAAACCCAAGGTTTTCGCCCGCTCCGTCGTTGTGGCGTCGGGGCCGTTGGCGAACGCCAGCCTGCCGAACATCAAAGGAATCGATACCTACGAGGGCCATAAGGTCCACAGCGCGAAGTGGGATCACGACTACGACTTCACAGGCAAGAAGGTCGCCGTCGTCGGCACCGGTGCAAGTGCAGTGCAGATCGTTCCCGAATTGGTGAAGCAGGCCGAGTCGGTAAAGGTGTTCCAGCGCACTGCCGGTTGGGTGCTGCCCCGCGTGAACCGGCGTACCAACAGCGTGTCCAAGATGCTCTATCGCCAATTCCCGGTCACGGAATCCCTTGCGCGGCAAGCATGGTTCTGGGGACACGAATCGGTGGCCCTCGGTGTCGTGTGGAACACCCCGCTGACGCGCGTCGTCGAAACCGTCGGCAAAGCGCATCTTCGTGCGCAGGTGAAGGATCCGTGGTTGCGGCGTCAGCTCACCCCTGACTTTCGCGCAGGTTGCAAGCGGTTGCTGATGACAAGCGACTACTACCCGGCCTTGCAGAAGGACAACTGCAAACTGATCACCTGGCCGATTGCGACGTTGTCTCCCAAAGGCATTCGGACAGTCGAAGGCATCGAGCACCAGTTCGACTGCATCGTGTTCGCGACCGGTTTCGACGTGTCGAAGACAGGCACTCCGATTCCGATCGTCGGCCGGCACGGCCGGGTGCTGTCGGACGAGTGGAGCAAGGGCGCCTACGCCTACAAGAGCGTCGCGGTGTCGGGTTACCCGAATCTGTATCTGACCTTCGGACCGAACTCGGGTCCGGGACACAGCTCCGCCCTTGTGTACATGGAGGCGCAGATCGACTACATCACCGATGCGGTCCGCACCGTTCTCGACAAGAACCTCACGATGCTCGACGTGCGGCGCGACGTCCAGGACCGCTACAACGCCGACATCCAACGGCGTCTCGAATCGACGACGTGGAACTCCGGTTGCCAGAGTTGGTACCTCACCGAGGACGGCTTCAACGCCACGATGTTCCCCGGCTTCGCCACGCAGTACGCGAACCAGCTGCGCAAGCTCGACCTGAGCGACTTCGTGCTGGCGAAGGATTCGACGAAGGCCGGCAGGCGCCCGAGTGACAGGGCCGCTGTGAGCTGATGGCCGTCGGTCGGGTAGCGCCCGTGCCAGCTGTACTCACCCGTGCGGGGGCACGGGCGCTACGCCTCGTCGGCTATTCCATATCAGCCGCCATAGGTGACCCGACCGAATTCCGTATCGACGAACTCGCCCGCGCAGCAGGCACAACGACGAGAAACGTACGCGCCTATCAGGAGCGTGGACTGCTGCCACCGCCGACCAGGCATCGCGGCAGGGCATCCATCTACGACCGAACCCATCTCGAGCGGCTGAAGATCATCGATTCGCTGTTGCAGCGGAAGTTCACCTCCGCTCACATCGGGGGGATCATCTCCTGCTTGGAATCGGGCCGAGACCTCAGTGAGGTACTCGGTTTCGAACCCGCCACAGGCGAGGACTCCGACGACGGCACCATTCGAATTCCACTCGATCTCGTCGACAATTTTCTCGGCGTCGGCGGTTCGCAGATGATCGACAAACTCGTCGGACTCGGGCTCGCCACCGCGAACTCCGACGCGTCGACGGTCACGTTCACCGAACCCCGTCTGCTCGACATCTTCACCGATCTGAATCGCTACGGCCTGCAGCTGCGCGAACTGGTCGAGCTGTACGAATCGGTCGCGGCGGCGGTCGGTGGTATTGCACGGTTGATGGTCGATGCGGCGAAAGGCCGTGTTGCCGTTGGTCTCTCGGCCGATCCGCGCGAACCTACCGATGAGGACCGTTCGGCGATCCTCGACCACATGCGTGCACTCGGCGTCGCTGCCGTCAATACCAGTCTGCATGCCGCACTCGACGACCTCATCGACGACGCGATGGCCGACGGCCAGCCCGCCGCTGCGCTCAGGCGGGCGTGATGTCCGCCGTCGCGTTGAGTGGAATCATCGACTGGCATGAGCTCACCGGCTGGTCGACTTTCACGATCGAGCTTGTCACCATCCCGATCTTCTCCGCCGTCGCAGGTCTCATCACCAACTGGACCGGCGTGTGGATGCTGTTCGCACCGGTGAAGTTCGCCGGCTTCCGGGTTCCGGGACTTGCGGCGATCTACCCGTGGTTTCCGAGGAGGGTCCAGATTCTGCCGATCTTCGCAGCGGGCGGACGGTTCGGCTTCCAAGGATTCATCCCCGCTCGAAGTGAGAAGATGGCGTCGATGGTGGTCGACAAAGCCATCTCGCGGATCGGCGGCCCAAGCGACTTCTTCCGCCAACTCGAACCTGTCGCGATCGCGAATCAATTCGCCTCGATCATCGCCTCGGACCTGAGGTCGACCGTGGACACGGTGATCCAGCATGCCTACCCCGATCTGTGGGACGACCTGCCGCCACGAGTCCGCGAAGTCGTCTACGCGCGCGTCGCCGAGGAACTACCCGAACTCGCGAACCGGGCGTTCTACGAGATCGGCGAACACGTCGACGAACTGCTGAACGTCAAGACGATGATCATCGAATGTCTCGCCGCACGACCGGAGTTGTTGAAAGACGTCGTGCACGGCATCGGCGCACCAGAGCTTAGGTTTATGGTCCGCAGCGGCCTGCTGGGGTTCCCGTTCGGCATCCTGCTGGCGCTGTACCTGCATGTCCACCACAGCATCCCGGTCGTCGGCGTGCTCCCCAACTGGCTGGTGATCTTGTGCGGTGCGGCGATGATCGGCGTGACGGTCAACGTCATCGCAGTGCGTGTCGTGTTCACCCCGGCCGTTGCCAAGCCCTGGTACCTGTGTCCGTGGCGGCAGGCCAGGTTCGCTCGTCGGCAGGAGGCCGCGGCAACCGATTTCGGCCACGCGATCGCCCATCAGGTCATCACGATGCCGGTCATCGTCGGGCACCTGATCGACGGACCGAACGGTGACAAGACCAAGAAGCTGCTCAATCGAGTTCTTGCCGAAGAGATCGACCGCATCCTCGGCCGGATGAAGCCGCTCGTGAGTGTTGCGGTCGGGGCTCGACGAATGAAAGCTATACGGCGCGGTTCGACGAGCACGGCGATCGCAGTGGTACCGGAGTTGGCGACCGATCCCGAGTTCAACCGGGTGCAGGCGCAGAAGCTCGACCTGCTGTGCGCGCAGAAACTGCGCGAGCTACCGCCGGAAGACTTCGTAGAACTGCTTTATTGTGCTGTCGAGCAGGATGCGTGGTTGCTGTATCTGCACGGCGCCGTGCTCGGCATTGCCGTCGGCTGCGTGCATCTGCTGATCTTCGGGGCTTAGTCGCGCAGCCTGTCAGGGAATCACGATGCAGAAGGGTCCGATCGGAATTCCTCGCCCGATGGTGACCTCGACGTTGCTGAAGGACGATCCGTCACCGATGGATGCCGTGACCCAGAATCGACCGTTCTGGCGCGGTGTCCATGTCGTCTCGACTCGATTGTTGACAGGGAACGCGTTGATCGCGCCGAACGAAGCCAATCCGGTCGACTGGAAGAAAACCTGGTCGCCGTTGTCGGTCGTCGCGGTGAGTTTGTAGGTGCAGCCTGCGCCGTAGACATTCGACGATCCGGTGCTCAGGCCAGGTTCGATGTTGATGCTGGTGACGCCTGCCGAGGCAGTCGGCGCGGAAAGCACCATGGTGAGCGCTGCAGTTCCGAGTACAGCGGTGGCAGCTGCCAACCGTGATCCCTGTCGTTTACGGTTCATGGTTCTCCCTGACTCGGACGTGAAGCTGTTACTAGAGTGAAAAAAGTTACTGGAGTGACAGAATGCCACTCTCCAGCTACCTGGCAAAGTCATTCTGCCTGACGTAGGTCATTGTGACTCAATCGAAATTCGCGACGTTCTCGCTAGGCTCGGACTGATGTTGATCTGGATCAACGGCGCGTTCGGTGCAGGAAAGACGCATACCGCGTTCGAATTGCAACGGCGCGTGCCGAATTCGCACGTCGCAGATCCTGAGCTCATCGGGTTTGCCATCCACCGAATGCTGCCGGCGACCGCTCGGGTCGACTTTCAGAATCGACCGCAATGGCGAGCGGCAGTCGCGTCGACGCTGGCAGATGCGGTTGCGGCACACGACGGTCCGGTCATCGTTCCCATGACCCTGGTGAACCCTGACTATTTCGACGAGATCATGACGGGACTCGTCGCCGCAGGGGTCGAGGTGAGGCACTTCGCGCTCGTCGCAACGCCGGAAACGCTGCGCAAACGACTGCGGACTCGGGTCGGGTACGTGATCGGTCGTGTGGTGGGTCGGGACGAAACCTGGGCGATGGCACAGATCGATCGCTGCGTCGCGGCGCTTGCCGACGATCGGTTTGCAGAGCACGTCGCAACCGACGACCGCTGTATAGACGACGTCGTGGAAGACATAGCTGGACGCGTCGGTCTCGCCCTCGACGAGCCGCGGCTCGGTGCGGTCCGCTACCAGGTGCGCCGAGCGGCGGTCGGTCTGGCGCACATCAGATTCTGAGTCGGGTGAGACAAATACGGTTGTCCGAATCCGTGGAGCACAGCCATGATCAGAAGATGCCGAGCGACGAATACAGCTTCAGCGACGACCCTGCGCGGATCGATCGGCACGCGATCAGCGCCTTCCTGATGGCCCACGCCTACTGGGCGACCTGGCGGACTCATGAGGACATTTCTGCAGCCATCGACGGGTCGTGGCGGGTTATCGGCTGCTACGACCGTGGCGGCGAGCTTGTCGGCTTTGCCCGCGCGATCTCCGACGGCGTCAATTTCGGCTACCTCGCGGATGTGTTCGTTTTGCCAGCTCATCGCGGTAACGGACTCGGTGTGCAGCTGGTCACCGAGATGATCGAGAACGGTCCGGGCAGGACGTTTCGCTGGATGCTGCATACGGCCGACGCCCACGACCTCTATCGCAAATTCGGCTTCGGAGAACCGAATTCGTCGCTGCTGGAGCGAGCCAGCACGCGCGGTTAGGTGTGGGGTTCGTCGCCGTTCTTGTGACCGCGGCGGGCGGCGTTGTCGAAGATGCCGAGAAGCTCGCACGGCCCGCCCTCCGAGCCGATAGCGTGCGGGAGCATCGTGGGAAACTCGGCGGCCTGGTTCGTTTCGATCCGGAAGCGCTGATTGCCCAGCATCAGGATGGCGGTACCGGACAGGACGACGAGCCACTCGTGCCCGGTGTGTGCACGCATTCGTGCGGGGTTGTCCGGCGGCGGATTGGTAAGGCGCTGCCGCACGACCATGATGCCGGGTTGTGCCTTGATCGGCCAGCGCAGCATGGCGTTGGCCGCGTCGATGATCGGATTGGCGATCACGTCGTCGGTGGCCGTCTCGACAAGCTGATCGAGCGAGGTGTCGAGCGCCCGAGCGAGGGTGACAAGTTGGTCGAGAGCCAGGCGGCGCTGGCCGTTCTCGATGCGGCTGAGCGTGGACTGGCTGACGTGTGCGCGGGCGGCGAGTTCGTCGAGGGACAAGCCTTGCGCCACCCTCAAGGCGCGGATGCGTTTGCGTACGAGGCTGTCCAACTCACCGTTGTCTTGCGTCATACGCAACACCCTATGCCTCTTAGGCAATGCCCGGCTATGGTCGATTCATCGCCTCGAACACTGAGGTAGTGAGAAGAAGGAGACAACATGAGTGCAACAACCAGCACCGACGCAAACGACAAGCCCCTTGACGCCATTGTGATCGGTGGCGGTGCGGCCGGACTAAACGGTGCTCTGATGCTCGCGCGCTCACGTCGGTCGGTGGTTGTGATCGACAGCGGCACACCGCGAAACGCGCCCGCCGCGGGTATTCACGGACTGCTCGGCCAGGACGGAACTCCGCCGGCCGTGTTCCTGGAACGGGGCCGCGCCGAAGTACGCGGCTACGGCGGCACGATCGTGACAGGTGAGGTTGTGCACGCTGCACCGGCCGAGGCGTCCGCCGACGGAGACCTGCGCTTCACCGTCACCCTTGCCGACGGAACCACGCTGATCACGCGGCGCATCCTGGTCGCCACAGGTCTGCGCGACGTACTGCCCGACATTCCAGGATTGGCCGAACACTGGGGGCGCAGTGTCGTGCACTGCCCCTACTGCCATGGCTGGGAAGTGCGTGACGAGCCGATCGGTGTTCTTGCGGTGGGTCCCGCGTCGGTGCACCATGCGATGCTGTTCCGGCAACTGACCGACGACCTGGTCTACTTCACCCGCGACACCGAACTCGACGACGACACACGCGCACGGTTCGCTGCGCGCAACATTCGGATCGTCGACGGGCCGGTCGATCGGGTTGTTGCGGCGGCCGGTGGCGGAATCGCCGGAGTGCAGTCGGCGGACGGGCAAATTGTGCCGCGTCGTGTAATTGCCGTTGCCACAACGATGCTCGCGCGGACCGACGGCATCGAGGCATTGAACCTGCCGATGCAGGACCATCCCATGGGGATGGGCAACCACTTCGTCACCGGCATGGCAGGTACGACGTCGGTCCCTGGCGTCTGGGTCGCGGGCAACGCCACAGACCTGTCAGCTCAGGTCGGTGCCTCGGCCGCTGCAGGTGCATTGGCGGGCGCGCACATCAATGCCGATCTGGTGAATGCAGACACACAGGCAGCCATGACGCTCACCGCCCATTCGTGACGTTTGGGACGGGATCCCGTCCCAAAATCCCGATCGTGGGTGCTCAGCGTCCGGGCTCTGGCTATGGATCTGCACGATTGTGGGTAAGGAATGTCGAGAACCCGACAGCGGCTGCGTCCCAGCAGTGAACACGGCCAGAATGGGCCGTACCGCAGCAAGGAGAACACGATGGCCAAGTACCTACTTCTCAAGCACTACCGCGGCGCACCGACGCCGGTCAACGACGTGCCGATGGATCAGTGGACGCAGGAGGAAATCTCGGCCCACATGCAATACATGGAAGATTTCGCCGATCGGCTCCGTGGCACCGGCGAATTCGTCGACTCGCAGGCACTCTCGGATCAGGGCACGTTCGTTCGCTACGACGGCGAGGGCCGCGCACCCGTCACCGACGGTCCGTTCGCGGAGACGAAGGATCTGATCGCCGGGTTCATGGTGATCGACGTCGAAAACTACGAGCGCGCACTGGAATTGGCAGGCGAGCTGTCCGCTGCGCCAGGCGCAGGTGGGAAGCCGATTCACGAATGGCTCGAAATCCGTCCGTTTATGGGCGCACCAAGCACTGTCACGGAGTGACGACGACCCATGGATGAGGCTCTACTACGGACCCTCACTCCGGCTGTGATCGGCATCCTCGTCCGGCGCGGAGCAGATTTCGCGGCGGCCGAGGATGCCGTGCAGGACGCGTTGGTCGAGGCCGTGCGCGTCTGGCCGGACGATCCGCCGCGGGACCCGAAGGCCTGGTTGATCGCGGTCGGGTGGCGAAAATTTCTCGACGCCACCCGAGCTGCCACATCGCGCCAGCGGCGTGAGGAACTTGTCGAGCTCGAGCCGGAACCTGGCCCGACCGAGACGGTGGACGACACCCTCGCGTTGTACTTCCTCTGTGCGCACCCGTCTTTGACGCAGGCGTCGGCGGTCGCGCTGATGCTGCGTGCGGTCGGCGGTCTGACCACTAAACAGATCGCGCAGGCCTACCTCGTCCCCGAGGCGACCATGGCTCAACGCATCAGCCGAGCAAAGAAGACCGTCTCGGGAGTCCGGTTCGACCAACCGGGCGACGTCACGACCGTGGTTCGCGTGCTGTACCTCGTTTTCAACGAAGGCTACAGCGGCAGTGTGGATCTCGCGGCCGAGGCGATCCGGCTGACGCGGCAGGTCGCTGCACTGACCAAGCACGAGGAGGTCGAGGGTCTGCTTGCCTTGATGCTGCTGCATCACGCGCGTCGGCCTGCGCGAACTCGCGCCGACGGCAGCCTCGTATCCCTCGCCGAGCAGGACCGCAGCCTGTGGGACACCGCCCTGATCGCCGAAGGCGTCGACGTGCTGCAGGCGGCTCTTGCTCGGGATCGACTGGGGGAGTTTCAGTCTCAGGCGGCGATCGCTGCGTTGCACGCCGATGCGCGATCGGCCGAGGAGACCGACTGGGTGCAGATCGTCGAGTGGTACGACGAGTTGCTGCGGTTCAGCGACAGCCCTGTGGTCCGGCTCAATCGCGCAGTTGCCGTCGGTGAGGCTGATGGTCCGCGTGCGGGTTTGGCCGCATTGGCCGATCTCGATTCCGGCCTGCCTCGCTACACCGCCGTCGAGGCGTACTTGCGTGAGCGTGATGGTGACGCTGCGACCGCGGCCCGGCTTTATGCCGAGGCTGCGAGATCGGCGTCGAATCTCCCCGAACGAGACCACCTCACCCGGCAGGCCGCGAGGCTGAACGCGTCGCTGCGATAACGCTGCAAATCAGGCTTCGACAGCCGCGCCGCAGATCTCGCAGACCTCGAATTGCCGACGCTTCCACCGCGCAAGTGGGATGAAGAAGACGGTGAACTGCTTGTACTCCTTCATGCGCGCCCACTGCGTGGTGTTGTGGCAACGCGGGCAGGTCCGGGTCTCGCCTGGGCCGAGTTGCTTGCGTTTGGTGCCGAAGCCGAAGAGTAGAAACACAACACCAGCGTACGGACGAGGCCGAGTGCCCCTTTCGGTGCGCGAATTCTATGATTATTTATGCAGATCGCCATCGTTCTCTATCCGGGCATGACGGCCTTGGACGTCGTCGGACCGTACGAAGTGCTGCGCGCGATGAAAGGCGCGGAGATCCGCTTCGTCTGGCACGAGGTGGGCCCGATCGTGACCGACAGTGGAGTGCTTGTCCTCGGCGCCACACACTCGTTCGCGGACACGCTGACCCCGGACATCGTGCTGGTCGGCGGGTCCGCAACGGACACGATGACCGCTGCCGCAGATGCGAGGCTGTTGGATTGGCTCCGCGGCGTGCACCGCACCACCACCTGGACACTGTCGGTATGCAGCGGGTCGGCGATCCTCGCTGCAGCCGGGATTCTCGACGGTCGACCTGCAACCAGCCATTGGGCGGCGCTGCCGATCCTTCGGACGTTCGGTGCGAAACCTGTTGGCAGCCAACGAATTGTGCAAGACGGCAAGATCGTCACCGCTGCAGGCGTTTCGGCTGGGATCGACTTGGCACTGTGGCTCGTTGGCGAGATCGAGGGCCAGGCTCGCGCCGAGGCGATACAGCTGCTCATCGAGTACGACCCGCAGCCGCCGTTCGACAGCGGACACCTCAGCAAGGCGTCACCGAAGACCAAGGCGCTGGCCGCAAAGGTTGCCGCGGGAATGGTGACGCCGAGCGACGTCGGCGGCGAGGCCGTCGCTACCGCGAAAGTGGCGTGGGACGGCGCGCTTCGCAAGATCGGGCGCTTGCGATCGTGATGCGCTGAACGTCGGCCAAGGCCCGATTTACGATCCGGCCGAGGTGGGTATACCCGATCGATGAAAGTCATTGCGTATGCGGGCCTGCCGCGTTGTCCGCGCAGGACCGCACCCCTGTGACGTGCGACCGCCTCCCCGCCTCGCTTGTGCCGACCGGTTCGTCTCTTGCCGCGCTGGCAGCAACGGTCGGTGCGCGGTACCGCGATGTCGCGGTCACGATCACCGGGGCCAGCGACGATTCGCGCAGCGTCGAACCCGGTGACCTCTACATCGCGCTACCGGGCGATCACGTGCACGGACTCGACTTCGAGGCAGACGCCTTCGCGCGCGGCGCTGCCGCCGTTCTCAGCGACCGACCGTCGACACTGCTGCCGACGATCGCGTCGAGGACCCACGTCGGTGGGCCGGTCCGGTGAGTTCGGAAATCTATGGAATGCCGTCGACCGCGCTCGAGGTGTTCGGCGTGACCGGTACCAACGGCAAGACAAGTACGACCTATCTCCTCGACGCGGCGCTGACGGCCGCGGGTGAGACCATCGGGACGATCACCGGAATTTCCATCTCAGGACCGGCCGGATGTATCCCGGCATTGCGCACCACCCCTGAGGCCGCGCCGCTCCAGAAAACCCTTGCATCCTTCCGAGACGCCGGGGCAACGGTTGCCGCGATGGAAGTGTCGTCGCACGCGGTCACCCACCGGAGAGTCGACGGAACACGTTTTGCTGCAATGGCATTCACCAACCTCGGCCGGGATCATCTGGACTTCCACGGGTCGATGGACTTGTACTTCGCCGCCAAAGCCGCGCTGTTCACCCCCGAGCGAACCGCCGTGGCGGCCATCGGCATCGATGACGACTACGGCCGACTGCTTGTCGCCACCACCCAGGTGCCGTCCTGGACGTGGTCCACCGTGGACCCGACCGCCGACATCGTCGGCGAAGGAATCGACTGCGGGGATTCCGGAACGACGTTCACAGCGCGCACGCCGATGGGCAGCTACGACGTCAGGCTGCCACTGCTGGGCCCGCATCAGGTCCGCAATGCTCTGGCCGCGATGACGTTGCTTGCCGCGACCGGCCGCGACCTCGGTGCTGCGGTCACCGGATTCGACAGTGTGGCAGGTGTACCGGGTCGATTGGAACGAATAGATGTCGGTCAGCCTTTCCTCGCTCTGGTCGACTACATGCACAACACGGCTGGCCAACGTCAGTTGCTGCCGTATCTGCGGACGCTGACTGCGGGACGTCTGATCGTGGTCGTCGGCGCGACCGGTGACCGAGACCCTGGCAAACGATTCCCGCTCGGGAGGACGGCGGCCGCGCTGGCGGATGTCGTCATCGTCAGTGACGAGAGCCCGTGTTCGGAGGATCCAGCCGATATCCGTGCGGCGGTGGCCGCCGGAGCGTTGGCGGCGCAGCAGGCGAAGGTCGTCGTCGAACCCGACCGTCGCACGGCATTCGATCTGGCAGTCGGGTTTGCCGAGCCCGGCGACGTGGTCGTCGTGACCGGTCGTGGGTGCGACCCCGTGCAGTTGTACGGCGGTGACGTGCGGACTTTCGACGATCGCACCGAACTGCGATCGGCCCTGCGCGGCAGGATGTGAGCTCGTCCGCCAACTAGTCACCCGATACAAGGGCGACGTCCCTGTGTCCGATTTGCCGTATTCTCGGAGAGAACTCCATCTAAGCAACAGAAAGCAGGTCATGAAGCGCGCAAAGCGCCACCGAAGACCCGTCCCGCCCAATGCCGGTTCCGGTGAACATGTGCGTGTGGTGATACCGCCGTGGTGACTGCGCTGACCGTCCTTGCCGGCATCGGTGTCGTATTCGCGATCACCGTCCTGACGGGATACTTCGTCGCCCAAGAGTTCGCGTACATGGCAGTCGACCGGTCCCGCCTGAAGGCTCGCGCCGACGCCGGTGACACAGCCTCTGCCCGTGCACTTGCCGTCACACGTCGAACTTCGTTTATGCTTTCCGGCGCTCAACTCGGCATCACCGTCACCGGACTTCTCGTCGGCTACGTCGCCGAACCGTTGATCGGTCGTGGGCTCGGGGAGTTGCTCGGCGGTGTCGGAATTCCAACCGCGGTCGGTATCGGAATCGGGGCCGTGCTTGCGATCCTGTTCTCGACGTTCGTGCAGATGGTGTTCGGTGAGCTGTTTCCGAAAAACCTTGCGATCGCTCGGCCTGAACCTGTCGCTCGCCGCCTTGCCTTCTCCACCACCCTCTACCTGCGATTGTTCGGCTGGCTGATCTGGTTGTTCGATCAGGCGTCGAATCAGTTGCTGCGGGTGTTGCGGATCGAGCCCGTCCACGACGTCGAACATTCCGCGAACCCGCGCGACCTTGCGCACATCGTTGCCGAGTCCCGCCACAACGGTGAATTGCCTCGCGATCTCTCGATACTGCTCGACCGCATTCTCGACTTCCCGACCCGCACCGCCGAACACGCGATGATTCCGAGGCCACGGGTCGACACCGTCGGCGTCGGCGAATCGGTGACCGCGGTACTCGCCAGGATGGGGGCCGGGCACACCAGGTACCCCGTAGTCGGCGACACCGTCGACGACCTCCTCGGCGTGATACACCTGCACGATCTGCTGGCCGACGATGTCCATGGCACGGTCGAATCACATACCCGCACAGCAGTTGTCGTCCCCTCGACGCTTCCGCTACCCGAGGTGCTCGGACGGCTGGTCGAAGCCGGCGACGAGCTAGCCCTCGTCGTCGACGAGTACGGCGGTTTCGCTGGCATGGTCACGATCGAAGACATGGCGGAGGAGTTGGTCGGCGAACTCGCCGACGAGCACGACCCCGCGGTCGTCACCGGAGTTGTTCGTGCCGAAGGCGGTTGGCTGATTCCCGGCGACTTGCATATCGACGAGGTCGAACGCATCCTCGACCATCGTTTGCCTGCAGGCGGTTACGAAACGTTGGCCGGTCTGGTCATAGCCGAGTTCGGCGGTCTTCCGGAGGTCGGCGACACCGTCACCGTGTCGCTGCCGCCGGACGCAGCCGACTTGATCTCCGACGAGGAGCCGACCGTTCGGGTCGCAGCGATGCAGGTGCGCGGTGTCGAAAAGCATGTTCCGGCATCGGTTTTCGTCACGGTGAGCGGTCGAGCCGACGATGTTGCGGAGGCTGCACATGGATAACCCGTGGGTCGTCGTACTGATTACGGTCGGTTTGATCGGCGCGAGCGCGTTTTTCGTCGCGGTGGAGTTCGCGCTGATCGCGGCGCGCCGACACCGCCTCGAAGACGCAGCCGCGAGCAGCCGCGCGGCGCGTGCGGCGTTGCGGAGTGCATCGGAACTGTCGGTCCTGCTCGCAGGCTCTCAGCTCGGTATCACCGTATGTACGCTTGCGTTGGGCGCGATAAGCAAACCGGCAGTGCATCATTGGCTGACCCCGCTGCTGGAGGGGTGGGGCGCCGTCACCTGGCTCGCCGATGTCGGCGGCTTCGTTCTCGCCCTGATCATCATCACGTTCCTGCACCTGGTTGTCGGCGAGATGGCACCGAAATCCTGGGCGATCGCGCATCCGGAGAAGTCGGCGACAATGCTCGCAATTCCGATGCGGGGATTTATGTGGGCCGCTCGGCCGTTGCTGAATCAGCTGAACCGAATGGCCAACTGGTGTTTGGTGAAGGTCGGGGTCGAACCTGTCGATCAGCTCGCGACCGGGCAAGACCCACAATCGTTGCGGCAACTGGTCGAGCATTCCGCGACTGCTGGTGTCCTCGACGAGGGTTACCGTCGACGACTCGTCGACGCGCTCGAGCTGGAAACGCTCACCGTTGCCGACATGCTCCGCGAACGCGTCACCCCTGCCGGCGTCGAGGCAGGCGCTGGGACTGCCGAGATCCGTGCCGTCGGTCGTAGCAGCGGGCACCTTCGTCTGCTTGTCACAGGGGTCGACGGTGTCGAGGGTGTGGTGCACGTGCGCGACACCTTGCTGGCCGATCCGTCGACGACCGCCCGCGACCTGATGCGAACGGTATTGATCCTCGAGCCGGAGACCTCCGTCTCGGACGCATTACGGAACATTCGCGATGCGCGCAGCCATCTTGCGGTCGTCCAGGACCACAACCAGCACGTGCTCGGCGTCGTCACTCTCACGGACATCCTCGAACGGCTTATGCCCGATACATCGACGTGGAGTCGAATCGGCTAGCAGTGTCGATCGAACCGGAAGGCGCGAGAAGGCTGTTACGTAAGCATCGTGCGAGTGCACATCGCAGCAACAGCCTGCTCGACGCCGTCAGTTACCGAACCTGTTTGCGAGCGTCTTGCCCAGACCCGAAACGATCTGACTGCCGCGCTGCTGCTCGCCCTGCTGAGCTGCAAGAACGACAACTGCACCGGTCAGGACCGGGATGACCCACTGGATGACGCGAAGCTGCTTCTGTGCAGACTGTGCGCCTTCGGGAGTGCCTGGTGCCGGTTCGGTGGCACCGGCCGCCGGGATGCGGCCTGCGCTTGCGACTTTGGATCCCAGGTAACCGGAGTACGCGGTCGCTCCAGCTGCGGCGAGGGTAACCGCGGTCTTGATAGTGGTGTTGGCTTTGACGCCCTCTTGGTTGGCTACGCGTCCACGGTTGGCAGCGATCAATCCGAGCCCACCGATGCCGTGCATGCCGATTGCAACTGCGCTGATCGGCGCCCATCGAGCCCAACCGTCGGCAGCGATCCGCGCTCGATCGTTGGGGTCTTTGACGTCACTTGCCGCACCGTTGAGGCCGGTGGCACCCATCAGCGATCCGCCGAACCAAGCTGCAGCGCCGACGTCGTGCATGGAGCGAACAAGGGTGTTGCGTGTAGTCATCGTGACTCCTTCGACTCGTCGCTTCTAACGCGAGCCGTGTTGTGCGCCGTGCCCGACGTTGTGCGCCGGATAGCGTCGGAATGGTGCTCGAATGAGCTGCCCTGCAATCGGTCGACATACCTGTGCGCCGGAGGCAGAACTATCGCTGATTGGCCTAGCCCGACTGTGTTCTCAAGCGGGGGCGACCTTGTGCTGAATACCCAGCGAGGTCGCCTTCAAACGATGTGGCGAGTGATGTCAGCGACCCATCCGCAGCTACGACGAACACCCTCGAAGCGTGCCGTCCAGCGCACGTTGGAACCTTTCGCGATCCATTCGACGAGCGGCGTGTTCGCTGCGGTCGAGATACCTCGATCGCGACGAACGGAAGCTTTCGAGGCACAACCGTGGCAGCATTCGAAGAATGGCTAACGAGGCTGCCCGGACCGACCTGCGGGCCGAGATGGCTGCGTTGGCACGTGAGATGCAGCGCGAGCACTCCAGCGTGGAGCAAACACTGCAGGCGATCACACACACCGCAATCGAGAAGGTCGCGGGCGCTACACACGCCGGCGTCACCCTGGTTGTCGGCCGCCGAAAGGTCGAATCTCGGGCAGCCACCTCCGCGCTACCGCGCGAGCTCGACGAACTCCAGGAGCGACTCGGCGAAGGTCCGTGCCTACAAGCTGCCTGGGAACACGAGACGGTGCACGCCCCCGACATGGAACACGAGAGCCGGTGGCCACGATTCGCCTCGGCCGCGTTCGCACGCGGCATCGGCGCCATGATGTCCTTCGAGCTTTTCACCGACCACGACAATCGGTGTGGCAATCGGCCCTTGCGACCCGCGACATCATCGGCCAAGCCAAAGGCATGATCATGGAGCGCTACAACGTCGACGCGGTGCGAGCGTTCAACCTGCTCGCCCGGCTGTCACAAGATGCCAACATCAAGGTGGAAGTCATTGCGCGCCAACTCGTCGAATGTGAGCATCCCCTGCCTTGAGGCTAAGGTTCGGTCGATGCAGCACCACTTTCAGTCGATGCAGGCCCGATGCATTTGGCGGTATCGGTTTCCATGAAGCCAAACCGGGTAGACGGATTCAGGGGTGGCCTCATCAACCGGTTGATTTGGTTGTCAAGATTCCGCAGGTCCAGAAAAGCGGCCTGCGGAATCGGGTGGGACCGTTGATTTCCGTCGTCGAAGTCGCAGCAGCGATAGGGCACGACTAACCGGCTCTCGACACGACACTGCGCCAGTGTGGGAAGGTCGACCAATGATGCGCCAACGCCGGATCCGAAGTGTCGTCCTTTCGTTTGTGATGGGTCTCGTATGCACGCTTGGCCTCGTGGTCGTCGGCGGCGCCGGACCTGCCGCAGCCGAGGTTCGACCGACCATCGTGCTGGTTCACGGTGCGTTCGCCGATCCGTCCGGCTTCGACGATGTGGCGCAGATACTGCGAGACCGCGGCTACGAGGTCGTCGTACCCGTCAATCCGTTGCGCGGACCGGCCAACGACTCCGCAGCGATCGAGAAGGTGCTCGCAGACATCTCCGGTCCGATCGTTCTCGTCGGGCACTCCTACGGCGGCGAAGTCATCAGCAACGTGAACAATCCGAGCGTGCAGGCGCTCGTCTTCATCTCCGCGATTGCGACCGACCTCAACGAGCCCGCGGCCTTGCTGCTCGATCCCATCCGCTTCCCGATCACGTTGCTCGTTCCGCCGGTGGTGCTGCCGAAGGTCGTGGCGGATCCGACATTCCCCGGCGGTACCAACGTCGACCTCGTCATAACCCGCGAACTCTTCCGTCCGATCTTCGCTGCCGATGTGAGCGAAGCGAAGGCAGCGGAGATGGCGGAGCGGCAGCGGAGTTTCGCGGTGGCCGCGAACCTGGAACTCTCGGGTGCGCCGTCCTGGCGGACTACACCGAGCTGGTACTTGGTCACCACAGAGGACAGGGTGGTTCCGGCGTCGTCGCAACGCTTCCAAGCAGCGCGAATGGGTGCCTCGGTTCGTGAGGTCGCCTCGTCGCACGCATCCTTCGTCGCACAACCGCAGGCGACGGCCGATATCATCTTGGACGCGGTCGCGGGGACTCGCTGACCCGTATGAACGGAGACGATCGAATGGCAGTTCGGAACGCACCGGACCGGCACAGGTTCGAGATTCTCGTCGGAGACGACGTCGCTGGTTTCACCGAGTACATCGACGAGGGTGGTCAGCGGATCTTCTTTCACACCGAGGTCGACGACCGTTTTGCCGGACAAGGTTTGGCGAGTGTGCTCGTGACGGCGGCGCTGAACGAAACACGCACCGCCGGTAAGCGGATCGTGCCGATCTGCCCATACGTTGCGTCATATCTGAAGAAGCACAACGACTTCGACGATATTGCCGACGAGGTGACGCCCGCTGCCATGCGTGCGGTCAAGGCATTCAAGAAAGCATCGAGCGCATAGGTTTGCAGGCGCGGAGGGGCGATTCAGCCTGAACAGCTATGCACTCGACGCGACAGGTCAGTCCCGTGGCGGCAGTGGCAACGGCAGGGCGGGCAGGCCGTCGATGCTGACGCCGTTGTGGTCCTTGCTCTCGCAGTAGGCAGCGAACTCCTCGTCGGATTTGCGGCCGAAGTAGTCCGTGTGCAGCGTCCGCTCCTCGCGGTAGTCCATAAACGGCACGGCGAATCCGCACGTGTCACTGATGAGTTTTGCGGTGACTACGATGACCGCTCGCAGGCCTGGCGCGTCTGCATCGCCGAATCTGCTGACCAACTCGGGGAAGCGTGGGTCGTCGCGGAAGACGGGCACACCCGTCCCGTGGACCCGCACAATATTGGGCGGGCCTGTGAATGCACACCACATCAACGTGATTCGGCCGTTTTCCCGTAGGTGGGCAATCGTCTCCGCGTGACTCCCACCGAAGTCGAGGTAGGCGACGGTCCGGTCGTCGAGCACTCGGAGCGAACCCGCGCGGCCCTTGGGCGAGATGTTGACGTGCCCGTCCTCGGCCAGGGGTGCGGTGCCGGTGAAGAACAGTGGCTGCTCCTCGATGAACGCCCGCAACCTGCCGTCGATCCGTTCGTAGGTCTTCCCCATGCCCGCATTATTGCGCTCGAGAGCAACCGACGGCAGGTACGCAGCGTTTGTGCATCGATTGCCCGGGTATGCCGAACGTAGGTACGTACACCAACAGGCCTGGAAGGTCGTCGTTATGTCGGAGAAGTCGTTCACCGCACGCGCGTCAGCGGGGGAAGAGCACGTCGAGATCGATGGGCAGGATGAGCTGCGGTACAAGATCACGACACCTGACAGTGCGGGTGACGCTGAGCTGACTCCGGAACGGCTCTACGCCGCCGCTGTCGCATCGTGCTTGCAGCAGACCTTGAAGATCACAGCTGCGACCGGCGACTTCGACCTCACCGACGCAACAGCGACCGCGCAGGTCACGCTCGAACACGATCTTCGCGAGGGCTACCGCCTGAGCGTCACCGCTGGTTTCGACCTGCCGAACCTCGACGACGAGGTACGCGACGGGCTTATCGCCCGCACCCTCGAAGCGTGCCCGCTCACCAACCCGCCCTCCGTCGTCCTCGAAGAGCAGCCGCAACCTGCTTGACGGGTTGCCCTGAGCGCTACGCGGACTTCAGCAGAAGTGCTTCGGCACGATTCGGCTCGCTGCGGTAACGCGACTGCTTGCCGTCGATCCCCATCAGTTTCCAGATTCGCTTGGAAACGGGGTTCATCAGGCCGGCCTTCTCGGCGAGCATCCGGACGTCCGCGAAGTAGTTCCGCAGAGTCTGCTGCGATTTCGGGTGATCCCAGAACAACTCGCTCTTTACGGACTTCGGGATGTCGAAGGTTTCCCAGAACTGCGGCGGAGGGACGGCGATGAAGTCGCACAGCACCCGCATCACGATCGGGAATGCGATCGACAGCGCAAGCCGGTTGGCGGTGTTCAGTTCCTTGATGTGGTGCTCGAGGAACTCGTGGGCAAACGAGATGTGGCGGGCTTCCTCGGCTACGTGAATACGCATGACGTTGGCCATGATCGGGTGAATCTCTTCGCCGGAGCGCAGGATCGACTTCTGAATGTGATCGATCGGCTCCTCACCCGCGAGTACTCCCACGAAGAACACGAGAGGCATAAGCCGCCCGGCGATCGGGAAGAGCGGCGCGAACGCCTTCATGTACGGCGAACCGCCGGGCACATTCATGCCGACGCGGTTCACCATCTCCTGGAACATGAGGGTGTGGTTGCCCTCTTCGATGATCTCGTGAGTGCAGTAGCGGAACTCGGGCGAGCCGTTGGGCAGCGTCTGGATGTAGTTCAACATCCCGTTGATCAGGATCTGCTCGAACTGCAAGCCGACCTTTGCGACGTTGGCCTGGCGCCACATGCCGATCGCGATCTGCTTCTCTTTCGGCAGCGAGCGGTACCAATCGCCGTTGGTCAGCGGGTCGGCGGACTCGGGCAGGATCCAACGCTCGTCGTTGGCGAAGACAGCCAGCTCGGGCGAGTTCCAGTCGATGTCGACGTAGGGGTCGAAACGCTTGTGTACCGAACCTTCGGACAGTTGGTGCAGCTTCTCGACGTATTTGGCGAAGTCGCCGTCGGTGTTTTCGTCGACGGACTCGATCGTCACAGACATCGTTCAACTCCCTTGTTGACTATTGCTTGTTGATGACAGCACCGTGGCCGAGGTTGTCGGTCCGCTTGCGCGAAGTTGACAATCAGACGGTTTTGTCAAATTAATGTATCGGTGGGTCACATGCATGTCAACCGCGGCGACAGGGCGTCAGCGGCAGGCGGTTGGGCCAGGGAATGTCCCGAACTGATTCAACGTTCAACCAAACATGGAGAAATTCGGGTTCCTGTCTTTCGGAAACTACGGCCCCGGTCGGGGATCGAAGGTCGTCGATGCGCATGCGTCTCTGCACCAAGCGATCGACCTGTCCGTCCGCGCCGACGAACTCGGCGTCAACGGCGCCTATTTCCGAGTGCATCACTTCGCCAGGCAGCAGTCCGCCCCGATGACGTTGCTGGCAGCTATCGCGGCTCGGACCAAGCACATCGAGGTCGGCACCGGAGTGATCGACCTGCGCTACGAGAACCCGCTGTATCTGGCGGAGGAGGCTGCGTCGCTCGACATCATCGCCGATCAGCGAATCGCCCTCGGGATGAGTCGTGGATCGCCGGAAACCGTGACCCGAGGTTACGAATCGTTCGGCTACACCGGTAGCAAAGATCCCAGAGGCGCCGACATCGCTCGGGTAAAGTTCGACCAGTTCATCGCGGCGATCGACGGCGAAGGTATCGCAGCCGGCGACCCGCGAATGACCGGCTCCGATCGTCCGCAGCCCATCCGCCCGCTGTCGCCAGGTCTGAAGAACCGCATCTGGTGGGGCTCCGCGACGCGCGACAGCGCTGAATGGGCAGGCCGTCAAGGTGTGAACCTGATGTCGTCGACGCTGCTGACCGAGGATGCCGGCATCCCGTTCGCCGACCTCCAGGCCGAACAAATCGACCGCTTCCGCGCAGCATGGGACGAGGCCGGACATCCAGGCAAGCCACGAGTGTCCGTCAGCCGCAGCGTCTTTCCGTTGATCAACGATCTCGACCGCGCATACTTCGGGTCCACCGACTCCGATCAGGTCGGCGTGATCGACGGTTACCGATCCACTTTCGGCAAAACCTACGCCGCCGAGCCCGACGTGCTGATCGAGCAACTGCGCGCCGACGCAGCCGTCATGTCGGCCGACACGCTGATGTTGACGATCCCGGTGGCACTTGGTGTCGACTTCAACGCGCACATTCTCGAGTCGTTCGCCACCCATGTTGCCCCGGCGCTCGGGTGGAATCCCGCGGACCGTCAGTCTCCGGTGGGGGCGGCAAGCGTCATCGCGTAGGCGGCGGCACTGGCGAACAGAGCAGTGGTGTGCTCGGCCACTTGATCGGCGGACATGTCGATCTCGTTGTCGAGCCATCGCCGCAACACGTCCGACATTCCGCTGACCATCATGGTTGCCGTCAACTGCATGGTGGGCAGCGCAGAGTCCCGGATCGGGAACAGATTGCGCACCTTGTCGATGAGAAGGTTCGTCATACGGGAAATGGTGTCGTTGCGCAGCGCCCGCAGAATCGGTTCGGCACCGGACTCGACGAAGATGATCCGCGCGAGAATCCGATCGTTGTCGACCAGGCGAATCAACGCGTCGATCGGAGCCCGTGTCAGCACGCCGAAATCGTCGACACCCGACTGCATCGCGCCGACGAGGGTCGCTTCCAGCGTGGCGAACACTTCGTCGGCAACCCCGCGCAAGAGGGCGTCGCGGTCCTGAAACTGCTCGTAGAAGTACCGCGACGTGAGGCCGGCTTCTCTGCACACCGCCGTCACTGTCGTGTCCGCTGCGCCGCGCGTGCCCAGAAGTGTCACCGCTGCCACGAGCAACTGCGCGCGGCGTTGACGACCGCGCTCGCTAGCGGTCATTCCACCGTAGACACGTGCCGAACTCACGCGCTACAGTCTGACATGTCATCTGACCATGGCCTTAGTCAGATGGAACCGTCAACGGAGACGCCCATGACAAGTTCCACCGCTCCAGCCACGCAGCCGATCAAGGCGCGCCGAGTTCGATTCGACTATCCGACCGGTGCGCACCGCCAGCACTACGTCGACAACGACCTGGTGCTGAGCCACCTGGTCGCGGCGCTTTCGGCGATGTTTCCTGAGGGCGAAGACTTCTTCATCCGCTCGGTTCGCAACTATCGGGACCAGATAACGGACGACGAATTGCGCGAGGCCATAAAGGGATTCATCGCCCAGGAGGCCACGCACCGGCACCAGCATCGCCAGCTCAACGAACGCTTACAGGAGATGGGTTACCCGACAGCGCGCGTGGATCGCCACGTAGGTCAGTTGCTGAGTCTGGTCGAGCGGGTCCTTCCGCAAAGCTGGTCCTTGGCGGCCACAGCAGCGCTCGAGCATTACACCGCAACATTTGCCGAGATCCTGCTCACCGATGAGCGTGCGCAGAAGTTGGTCGGCGACGACACCGAGGTGCGCCCGATGTTGCTGTGGCACGCGCTCGAAGAGTCCGAGCACAAGGCGGTGGCCTTCGACGTCTACCGCCAGACCATCGACAGCGAAACGCTGCGTGTCGGCATCATGTACCTGGCGTCGGCGATCTTCTGGACCGAGGTCGTCGTACAGACCGGTCGCTCGCTCGTCTCCGATCCCGCGTCCTACAATCCGATTCGTTTATTGAAGAGCCTCAACAACATTCGCAAGTCCCCGTTCTTCAGCTGGGACGCGGTCACTCGCTACAACACCTACAACCGACCGGGCTTCCACCCCGACGACTGGGATTCACGCGACGTTCTCGCCCGCTGGTCTGCCGAACTCTTCGAGGCAGACGGTGCGCAACGCTCAACCGGAAAGCTTTAGGCAGGTTGTTCGGCGCGTAGCCGGGCGATCTCGGCCTCGAGTTCCTGATTCCGACGTTGCAACTGTGCGATCTCGTCGTTCAGAGGTTCGCGAGCCAGGCGCAGCGACTCGGCCATACGTTCGGCACTGTATTTGACCGGAATGTTCTTGATGCAGTTGCGATCCAGCGCTTCGACGTCGATCCGGAACGCACGTTCGCAGCGAGTGCGGACGACGCCGTCGCCGATGGTGAGCATGCGGTCGATGAACTCGGGATCGTCTGTGCGCTCGACGATCTCGGCGCGGCCGAACACCTTCACCCGGGTGCGGGTCGGGTAGTCGACGAAGAACAGCGCGACCCGATTGTCGTGATCGAGGTTGCCGAGAGTGACGAACTGCTGGTTTCCCGAATAATCGCCGAGCGCGATCGTCGACGGGTCGAGTACGTGGACGAATCCCTTTGGGCCGCCTCGGTGTTGGACGTAGGGCCAGCCCGATGGGGTCACGGTCGCGATGAAGAGTGAGTCGGTTGCACGGATGAGCGCTATCGTCTGCCCATCCAGATCCTGGCGTTCACCCGAATTATCGCTGTCTGCCATCTGGTGGCCGTACCAATTGATGCTTCCCGTCGCGCGCTGGCGCTCCGCGCTGGCCTCGGAGAACGCGATCGCCCCGTAGCGAGTGGTGTCGTTCGTTCGCACGAGGACCACCCTAAGCCGTGGTGAGGACCGACCTGGGTGAGCTAGGTCGCATTTGGGCCCTCAGCGTTTTCGCCCGGGTTGCGCGGGTATTCGACTTTTGTACCGATACCCAACGGAGGGAAGAGCATGACTGACTCGAACAGCGGACCAGCAGAAGCAGTCAAGGGCGTCGTCGAAGGCGTCAAGGGCAAGGTCAAGGAAGCGGTCGGTGCGGTCACCGGTCAAGACGATCTGACTCGCGAGGGCCAGGCACAGCAGGACAAGGCCGAGAACCAGCGCGAAGCTGCCAAGAAGGAAGCCGAAGCAGAGGCCGCTCGCGCAGCTGCCAAGGTCGACGAAGAGCGCCAGCGCGCGAATCAGTAGTCGAATAGCTTGATACGACGAGGAGCGACCCAGAAGTTGGGTCGCTCCTCTTCTTTGCCCTGAGCATGCGGAGCGAAGGCGACATCCGTCCCGCATGGCGGTACCGGTGCCACATTCGCTCAGAGGGTTTGCGTGGCTGCGAGCTAGGTCAGCGCCGACAAGCCCGGCCCATCGAGATCTCGCAGCGCGATCGTGCGTCCGGAGATGGCCAGGAGTAGCGACAGTGCGGGACCGCTGACCTCAGGTCCGTCACCGATCGATACGTCGGCGTCAGTGGCCCGCAACCTGATCGAAGCGACGAGTTGTTTTGCGCCACCGAAGGATACGGGTGTGCGCGCCTGGTACCGCAGCGACCTGACAACCGCCTCTGCTGAGTAATTGCGCGTGATCCCGAGTGGCCTACGGATGTCTTCACCGTGGACCACCTCTTCGACCAGTCTGCTGTCGAGCGGTGCGGGCGGCGTCGACGTGAGTGTGGCCACCTGCCGAAGCCGCGCCAGTGTTTCGCGGGGAGTGGAACCGCGTTCGCGTTCGACACCTTGGGCGGTCTGGCGATCGAAGTCGAACCGCGCCCGGACCATTGCACGCACGATTCCGAGTCGGGTGGTCTTTGCGTTGGCCACCAGATGGGCGGCGACGTCATGCACCGTCCAGTCGCCGCACAGTGACGGCCGGTCCCATAGATCGTCGGTGAGGTTGGCAAGGTCGTCGATCAGTGCCGCGCGCTCCGCGTGCACCAGTGGCCAAACTTCGCTCATGAAAAGAGCCTTACAGGCTTGCCTCGATCGGTCGGCTGCAGGGTCGGAAAGGAAGCCCGGTTGGGTCCGCGAACGGGCTGCCAGTGCCACATTTCGGGTCGGAACTGGACACTGAGAGCCCGTTCGCGGGGGATTCTGCTGGGCAGGTTCGACTGGGGTTCCTCCGGCGCTTCCGCCATCGGCACCGATGCCGGAGTGGCGATTGTCGTCGACGTGTTGTCCTTCACTACGACGTTGTCGGTTGCTGCCGATCGGGGCATAGAGGTGTTGCCGTATCGGTGGAACGACGACTCGGCGGCTCAGTACGCGGCCGACCATCAAGCGGTCCTTGCTGTCGGTCGGAACGAAGCGGTGGGAGACGCGGTGAGCCTGTCGCCCGCCACCGTCCGATCGGCCCAAGGATTGGAGCGCCTGGTGCTGCCGTCACCGAACGGATCCTCGATCGCGCATTCGCTGGCCGCGACTTCAGGCGTGTGCATCGGCGCCGCGTTGCGCAATGCGTCGGCAGTCGCCGAATGGATCTCCGACAACCACCGTGACGGAACCGCATTGTCGGTTATCGCGGCGGGTGAGCGCTGGCCCGATGGGACGCTCCGCCCTGCTGTCGAGGATCTGCTGGGTGCTGGTGCGATCCTTGCGGAGTTGGTCGCTCGGCGACCGGATCTGGCGCTGTCCCCGGAGGCTGAGATCGCAGCTGCGGCATGGCATTCGGTGTCCGATCGGTTGGCGGCGGTGTTGGCGCAGTGCGCATCCGGGCGGGAATTCCTTGCCGCGGGCTACGCATCCGACGTCGCGGTTGCCGCAGAGGTGAACGAGAGCAGATCGGTGCCGGTGCTCGACGGGCATCGGTTCGTCGATCGAGGCAGTTAGCAAGAAGCGCGCTGCCGCGGTAGTGGTGTGGACACGCCGTCGAAGACCTATTGCAGGTCGCAATCCGCAACGACCTCGCTCGCTGATTGCGGACTTCACACGTCCGATCAGGCATGTGAGGTCGGTAATGCATTGGCGACGTTGAGATTTCGTCGGCAGAAAGTGCACGGCCGCTGTGGTGGGGATCGCGGCGTACATAAGCCGGCCTAGAGTTATGTGAGTGAAACCGGTGTGATTCGCGATCCTCGAGGAACCTCTCTTCAAGGCCCCCGCCCCGGCGCAGGCGTGGTTGGCTGGGACCTGGCTCTCCTCGCCCTGGCCAGGCTGGTGTCCGATGGTGAGACTGCCAACCACGAGGGGAATCAAGGAGTCACCCGAGGGGCGCGAGTTCATCCGGCGTAGCGCCGCGGCATGGGGACATGCTCACTTGGCGAGCCGGAGCAGGTCGCGGCCACCACCGAGTTTTACGCACCCAGCATTTCGTCCCAGGCAGATAAGGAATGTACGCAATGAAGTACACCAACTCGGTCGAGATCGCGCTGCCGCTGGAGAGGGTGGCCCTGCTGCTCGCAGACCCAGCACAGCTACCGAAGTGGCTACGGGGCATGGTGCTGCACGAGCCGCTGAGAGGGATACACGGGGAGCTCGGCACCACGTCGCGGGTCGTGATGCAGTCCGGGAAGCGGAGTATCGAATGCATCGAAACGATCACCCGCCGAGAGCCTGCAGACCTACACGGGATCCCTAAAGGGACCGTCGTTCACTTCGACCGCGAGATCGTGGGCGCGGGTATGTGGAGCGTCGTCCGCGATCGGCTGACCGCAGCAAACCCGGAGACGACGCTCTGGGAGTGCGAGAGCGAATACCGGTTCAGTGGTCTGCTGATGCGGCTGATGGGACTTCTGATGCCCAGCGCCTTCCGCAAGCAGTCGCAACAGCACATGCAGGACTTCACGGCGTTCGCCGAACAGGGGAAGGACGTCCGCGACACGAACAAGTGATCGTCACGGCGCTTCAGGAATCACCGATTCGCTTGCGCCGGCGCGTCGGATCGGCATCCAGGTTGTGGTGGGTGTTCCATCCAGGAAGTCGCGCACGAGGCGCGTGCACAGTTCAGGCTTCTCGTGCAACAACAGGTGCGACGTTTCGGGCACGATCGCCAGTTGCGCATTGGGAATCGACCGGTACAGCTCGAGTGTGTGCTCGAGGGTCACGATGTCGTCGTCGGCGGCCATGACCAGCGTCGGACACGCAACGGTCGCCAGGTCTGCCGCGGGAATCGGCGGGTCGTCGTTGGCGGACCGCGCCACTTTCGCCATGACGACTGGAAAGTGGTCGGCCCCATCCGGGGACACCTCCGCGTAGGCGGCGACCAGAACCGGCGGCGGTGGGGCGTCCGCGCTTGGCTTCAGAATGGCGCCGTTTTGGTCGAAGGCACCGCTGATCAGGACCAACCGGTCGACCAGATCAGGTCGGCGTATCGCGACGACCAGTGCGACGACGGCACCTGCGCTGTAGCCGACCAACCGGACGGGTCCGTCGACGATCCGCTCGATGAAGGCCGCCGAGTCCTCGGCCAGCAGATCCATCGTTATGGGACCGGGCTGGTCGGCGGTGTGGCCGTGGCCGCGGCGTTCGGGGAGCAAGAGCCGGTAGTCGGCGGCCAGCGCGTCGAGGTTGCCGTCGAAGTCTCGGCTGTCGGTCAGACCACCGTGCAGCAGTACGACCGGCGCACCTGCCCCGCCGTCCTCGTACCAGGTGCTGATTCCGTTGACGTCGATGTAGTCGGCCATGTGTTGTCGGTCCTCTCGTATCGGGTGGGTACACCAGTGATACGAGTCGGCTGCCGAAAACTAATCGGTCGTGACGAGAACCGGCGGGAGATCGAAGAGTGCGAACAGCCGGTCGGGGTCGAGATAGGTCGTTGTCTCGGTGATCGTCGCGTCGACGATGGTGAAGACCACGAGGGCGAACGGTCGCAGGCTGCCGTCCGGTCCGGTCGGTAGGTACTGACCGAACGCCGGCGCACCGTTGGCGGTTGTGGGAAGAAGCCTGGCGCCGCTGCAGAAGTCGCCGCCGGCAAGTAGCGAGCTGCGAATGTCGGCGCGGCCGCGCAGCCACCACAGGTACGGCGGCATGGAGGTCGTCGCATCCTCGTGCAGCAACGCAACGAGAGCTTCGACGTCATAGCGTTCGAACGCGGAGCAGTAGCGGGCCAGCAGTTCCTGCTGCGTCGAGTCCATCGGTTGTGCGTCGCCGAGTGGTTCCGATGCAAGGGTCGACCGCGCACGTTGCAACGCGCTGGTGACCGACGCCGTTGTGGTGTCGAGCAGCCGCGCAACTTCGTCTGCCTTCCAGCACAACACATCCCGAAAGATCAGAACGGCGCGCTGTCGGGCGGGCAGGCGTTGTAGCGCTGCGACGAACGCGAGGCGAATCGAGCTGCGAAGCAACGCCACATCGGCCGGATCGCCAGCTGGCACCGCTCGATGGTCGGGGATCGGCAGTACCCACGCATGTTCCGGGAGCGGCGCTCCCACGTCGGGTCCCGGGCGTGACGGCGCCGCCAGATCCATTGCTCTTGCCCGCCGTTGGCGGCCTCGTGCGGTGTCGATGCAGATGTTGGTGGCAATGCGATACAGCCACGGCCGCACATCGCCGCGAGCAGGATCGAAGCGATCGATACTGCGCAGGGCGTTTACGAACGTCTCCTGCACGGCGTCCTCGGCATCGAAGGGCGACGCCAGCATCCGGTAGCAGTAGCCCGTCAACTCGACGCGGTACTGCTCCAGATCGTGCTCGGGTCCGGCCGCACTCATGCCGCGACAATATCGGGCTCGCCGGACTGCCTCGCCAGCGATCCGAGGCGTCGGCCCGGGTTCTGGAACACTCGAGTGATGTCGAATCGAAAGGGACTCGTCGCGCGACTGCGGCGATTCACAGACCGCACTGCAAGCGTCGACCTCACGCGGTACACAAAACTGTTGCCTGCGATCGGCGAGCGCGAGGCGGACCTCCGCACACTGTCCGACGAGGAGATCGGTGCCGCCGCGGACCGCTTGCGGAAGTCGGTCGACGACAAGGCGTGGTTGCCGGACATGTGTGCGCTCGGACGCGAGGCCGCCGACCGCGCGCTCGGCGAACGACCTTTCGACGTTCAACTGTTGGGTGCAATGGGCATGCTCTCGGGCAACGTCGTGCAGATGGCGACCGGTGAGGGCAAGACGCTCGTCGGTGCGATCGCGGCAGCCGGTTATGCGTTGCGCGGCAACCACGTTCACGTTGTCTCGGTCAACGACTACCTCGCTCGACGCGATGCCGAATGGATGCGTCCGGTCTACGACCTGCTCGGCGTCACCGTCGGCTTCGTCGAGGAGTCGAGTACCAACGACGAGCGGCGCGCCGCATACGAGTGCGAGGTGACGTACGGCGCTGTCAGCGAAATCGGGTTCGACGTGCTGCGTGACCGTCTCGTGGTTGTCCCCGGTGACCAGGTGGCACCACACCGGGAGGTCGCGATCATCGACGAGGCCGACTCGGTGCTCGTCGACGAGGCGCGAGTTCCGCTGGTGCTGGCGGGGTCGGTGGATCCTGGGGTCACACATGTCGAGATCGCCAACATCGTTCGACGGCTTCGTCCAAAGCAGCACTACGAGGTCGACCCCGGCCGCAACGTCTGGTTGACCCCACTTGGGGAGGCCGAAGTCGAGCGGGCGCTCGGCGGGATCGACCTCTACGACGATTCCGGCTCGGACCGCCTTGCCTCGGTCAACCTCGCGCTGCACGCAGAAGCGTTGCTCACCCGCGACGTCGACTACCTGGTCCGCAACGGAGCCGTGCAGCTGATCAATCAGTCGCGCGGGCGAGTTGCCGTGCTCCAGCGCTGGCCCGACGGGCTGCAAGCTGCGGTGGAGGCGAAGGAACAGCTGGCGCCCTCCGACAGCGGGGAGATCCTGGATTCGAGCACGGTGCAGGCGCTGATCTCGCGCTACCCGACGGTCGCTGGAATGACGGGAACCGCTGTCGCCGTTGCCGATACGCTGCGTGAGTTCTACGAGCTCGAGGTCGCGGTCATTCCGACGGATCAGGAGAACATCCGAATCGACGAGCCCGACCGCATTTTCACAACCGCGGAAGCGAAGCTGACCGCGATCGTCGCCGAGATCGAAAAGGTGCACGCCGACGGCCGCCCGATTCTGATCGGTACGCAGGACGTCGCCGAATCCGACGCGCTCGCAGAGCTTTTGGTGCAAGCCGGACTGACGTGTGCAGTGCTCAACGCGCGCAACGACGCAGAGGAAGCGAAGATCATCGCCGAAGCCGGAGCGCCTGGTGCGATCACCGTCTCCACCCAGATGGCAGGTCGCGGCACCGACATCAAACTCGGCGGTCACACAGGTACTGGCCCGACCTACGACGACGTCGTCGAGCGTGGCGGTCTGTATGTGATCGGCACCGCGAGATACCAGAGCAGCCGGCTCGACGATCAGCTGCGTGGACGAGCGGGCAGGCAGGGCGACCCGGGCGGCAGTGTTTTCTTCGCAAGCCTCGAAGACGAGGTTGTGCTGATGGGAGAGCCGAATGTCCCCAAAGGGGTTGTCGCCGAGGACGATGGCGAGGTCACCGATCGGCGAGTGCCACCGCACGTCGACCACGCGCAGCGAGTCCTCGAAGGCGTCAATCTGGAGATCCATCGCAATACATGGCGCTACACGCGGCTGATCGAGCGGCAGCGCGACGACATCCTCCGATTCCGCGACGGTGTGCTCAGCGGTGACGCCGCCGCCGAGTTGATGCGGGCGCAGGCTGCGGACCACTACGCCGAGCTCGAGAATGGACTCGCCGACGATTCGTTGGAACAGGTCTGCCGCGAGATTCTGCTGTTCCAAATCGACCGACTGTGGGCAGATCACCTCGCCTTCCTCGCCGACGTCCGAGACAGCATTCACCTGCGTGCCCTCGGCAAGGAGACGCCGATCGACGAGTTCCACCGTGCCGCGATACCCGAGTTCCACAAGATCATCGACGAAGCGAAATTACAAGCGGTGCAGACCTTCTCCGATCTGATGGTTGTCGACGGAAAGGTCGATCTGGAGGCTGCGGGAGTGCTGAGGCCGTCCGCGACGTGGACGTACATGGTCCACGACAATCCCTTCGACGCGAGTGTCGGACACGTGCTGGAGGGGATGCGAAGCGATTTGCGCAAACGATTCGGTCGACGGTGAAGGCTGGCGATTGCCACGATCAGCGGACTGGGATCGAAGTAGGCGAGTCGCTCGACTACTTTGCCGTCACGCAGCGTGATTCGGTCTAACAGGGTTTGCCTCGCCCTACGCTGGCGGAAATCGGTCATCGTCACCGACGGTGTCGAGGTATTAGGCCCGATTTAGGGCACAACGGGTTCGAGCGCACGTCGACTCCGCATCGGTGGTTGGGTCCGATGCGGAGTCGGTGTTCGGTTGTTGTGCTCAGGCAGCCATGGGACTGGCTCGGCCGTGGGCGGGGATGGGTTGTCGGCGTGGGTCGATCCCGGCGGGTGGGATGAACCAGGGGTGGCGGTCGGTGCCCATCACCACATCCCAGTCGGTGTGGTGCATCAGCCGATGGTGGAATCGGCACAGCAGCACGAGGTTGTCGAGATCGGTGGGTCCACCGTCGACCCAATGGTGCACATGATGTGCGTCGCACCAGGATTCGGGTCGACCGCAGCCGGGGAAGGCGCACCCGTGATCGCGGGCAGCGACGACTTTGCGGAGCCGTTTCGACACCACCCGGGTGGTGCGACCCAGGTCGACGGGGCAGCCGTCCTCGTCCAACACGATGGTGGTGCGCACGCAGTCGCAGGCAAGACGTCGGGTGGAGCGCACGGTCAGTGGACCCATCCACGGCATCCAGCCGGTCTCGGTGTTCTCGAACAACTGCCGGTAGGCAAGGCGGTCGGGTTGCGGCTGTTCCGGGTCGGACAGGTCAGCAGCATTCGGTGCGCATGTGTCGGTGTGGTGATCGATGAGGTCGGCGGCGTTGATGTGCACCGACAGGTGTGGACGGTCTCCACCTTCGGTGGGTCCGGTGGCGGAGTCGAGGTAGCGCCGCAGAATTTCGGCGAATGCGTCGGCGCGGCGTTGCGCGGCACTGCGCGCGTCTCGGTCTCCGGTGGCGGCGTTCGGGTGCGGTGCCGCGAGCGGGGAGAGTGCGGCGAGCAGCATTTCCGCGGTTTCGGCGTCGACGTCACCTTTGATCGCCATGCGACCGTTGAGGCTGGTGGAGGCGTAGAACTCGTTGCGGTCGACATCTTCGGCGGCAGGAACGTGGTCGGTGTCGAAGATGTGCTCGAGTCGGGCGATGGCCCGACGGACGTCGCGGGTGTCGCCGCCGGCGGCGGTGTCGATCAGGTAGTCCCGCGAGGCGGCGGCAGCTTCTTCGGGCATGCCGGTCGGGGGACGTTCCAGGAACGCGATGATCAGGACGGCGTCGTCGCCGCTGATGCGGCCGGCGTGATAGGCGGCGGCGACGCCTGCGTCGGTG
This sequence comes from Antrihabitans stalagmiti, assembly GCF_016482825.1. GTDB lineage: Bacteria > Actinomycetota > Actinomycetes > Mycobacteriales > Mycobacteriaceae > Antrihabitans > Antrihabitans stalagmiti. The sequence continues at coordinate 494,505 of NZ_JAEMNV010000003.1, forward strand.
GTCAGGGCGGCGGCGAGTTTGGCGGTGCGGATCGCCGAGCGTAGTGAGGTGCTGGTGGTGAGGTTGTTGAGCCAGGCTGCGGCTCCGTTGGCGCCGCGTCCTTGCGGGATGGCGCGTTCGACAGCTTCGGTGAGCAGCCGAATTCGTATCGATTCCAAGGTGTGGATCGAGGCCGACAGTGCGGGGACGAGGTTTGCGAGTTCGGTGTCGGTGAATCGCATGGCTCGATCGGGTTGTGCCCGTCGATCGTGTCGAGTAGTTCCCCCAGCCCCATAACCCAATTTTAGTTAGAACACCCGTTCGAGTCCAGCAAAATCAGGAACTATTCCCCGCGCTCAGCGACCTATACAGCAGCCGCGATCCTAGTCGCCTATTCATCCCGTCTCTGGGTTGATCTGGCTGAGGAAGTTGCGGGGTCGCGTCGCGATTGCTCACGCTGAGTCGATGGGTGAGCGAACTCGCGTTGTCACCTGGCTCCGGAATAGGTATCTGTCGTATATGCCCCTTTTTCCCGCGGCCGACCTCGTGACCCCGGCGGAGTGAGCGCGTGACCGACTGGGTGTTCGCCTTCATCGACCGTTTGAGTGCGCCGGGGGTTGGGCTGCTGATCCTGCTCGAAAACCTGATCCCGCCGATCCCGTCGGAGGTCGTCCTGCCCCTGGCGGGGTTTCGTGCACGTACGGGTGACGTCAACGTCTGGCTCCTCTGGCCTGCAGCGACAGCGGGTTCCGTCGTGGGTGCCCTGCTGCTTTACGGGCTGGGAGCATGGCTGGGTTACGACCGGCTAGTACGGCTCGCTGCCCGCCCGTGGTTCGTTTTTGCCAGTCGGGGCGACATTATCCGCGGTCACGACCTGTTCGACCGGCACGGACGCAAGGTCGTCCTGCTGGCCCGCTGCGTCCCTTTTCTACGCAGCATCGTCTCGATCCCGGCAGGCGTCCTGGGGATGCCGTTGCCGACTTTCGTAGTCCTCACCACAATCGGCAGTGGCATTTGGAACGCGGCGTTCATCTGGATCGGCTGGCTACTCGGCGAGAACTGGGCTGTAGTGCAGGACTGGACCGGACCCGTCAGCAAGGTTGTGAGTGTCCTCGTCGTGATCGGATTGGTCGTGCTGATCGTTCGTAAGAGGCGCAGTGGTCGCGTATCTGTTCCAGTGAAGGTCGATAGCTACTAATGTCTGTAGTACTACGGATACTAGTAGATTGAACGGTGGGGTCATGGTCACTTCGGTTCACTTCGCGGATGTGGGGTTCAGGGCGGTCCAGGAGCTTCTTCGAGAACCGACCACCGCTCCCGGACTACGGCGATCCACGCTGGCGGTCGTGCTTCCGCTGACCGGGCGGCCCAAGTCGATTCATAACGCCAATCGCATCGGTCTTGTTGCGGACTGGGACAGCGACGACGCAATCACCGAATTTCTCGCCACACACCCCGTCGCTCACAGGCTCGCGTCGGGTTGGCACATTCGGTTGGAGCCGATTCGCGTCGCTGGAAACTGGCCTGATCTGCCGGCGGTTTCACCTGATGCGCCGCGCAATGACGACGGTCCGGTTGCAGCGCTCACCCTCGCCCGAACCAAGGAGTCGGAGTTGGTCCGGTTCAACAGGCTCGGTGGCGATGCGGAGGATCATGTCCCAACAGTTCCAGGGTCGATCTGGGCGACGGCGCTGATCAATCCGCCGTTCTACGCGACCTTCTCGCTCTGGCGCGACCAATCGGCTCTGACGGAATTTGCCCACCGTCGAGGCGCGCATCGTGTGGCAATCGATGAGGACAAGGCGAAGCCGATGCTCACCGAGCACGGGTCGCTGCGGTTTCGTCCCTACGCCTGCAGCGGTGCCATCACGGGCCGAAATCCGATACCCGAGTTCGCTATCTGCCCGGAGTAGCGAACTCGAACAACGCCTGTACTGCGAACTGTCAGCCGACGTGTCGATCCCCGCCGAGTTGTGCGTTGATCGCCTCGACGGCGGTCGCAGTGCCGTCTTCGGCTTGTAGTTGCAGCGACACGGCCCGCGCACGATCGCGGTAGCTGGGATCGGAGACCGCGGTACGGATTGCATCGGCGAGCCACTCGGTCGTGAGGTCTTTGCGTTTGATCGTGCTCGCAGCCACGCCGAGGTCGCAGAGGCGTTTGGCCCAGAAAGGTTGATCCATGATGCCAACCACCGGAATCGTCGGCACACCTGCGCGGAGTCCGGCGGCAGTAGTTCCCGCGCCGCAATGATGCACGGCGGCGGCGACGCGTTCGAACAGCCATTCATGCGGGACGTCGTCGACGGTGATCATGTTGTCGCCACCGCCGTGCAACCTCGCCCAACCGGAATGCACCACGGCGCGGACGCCTGCCGCGTCGACTGCGTTTGCAATGAGGTCGCTCAGTTCCTCGCTCTTCCTCGTCGCGGTACTGCCGAAGCCGATGTAGACGGGAGCCTCGCCGGCGTCGAGGAATTTCACCAGGTCGGCGGGTGGCTGCCAGTCCGATGGCAGTGCTGGCCACCAGTACCCGGTGATCTCGATACCGGGACGCCAGTCCGCTGGACGCGGCACCACATGACGGCTGAATCCATGCAGGATCGGCCATTCGGTGTCGCGGCGATCGCGGTAGTCGGCCAGTTTCACAGACCGTAGGCCGAGGTCCGTGCGGAGAGCGTTGATCTGCGGCAGGTAGATCTTCTCGCCGAGTCCACCCAGTTTCCACAGCGTCCGGTTGCCCATTCGCCCCAGTGATCGTGTCCCGAGCGCAGCAGGTGGGAACTCGCCGGTCGCGGCCATCGGTTGCAGACCTAGCGCCGCGCTCGGAACGTCCATTGCCTCGGCGACGTGGTAGCCGAACAGCGTCGAGACCGGCCCGGCAAGCAACAGCAGGTCGGCGCCTTCGGCCGCTTTCGCGATTGCCGGACCCACACCGTCGAGCTGCTCGACCATCTCCCGCATAGCTGCCTTCGACGGCTTCATCCTGTCGCCGTCGATCAGGCCCTGGGCGAAGTCCGAGGCCCGCGTCGCTTCCTCTGGATCGGTAGGCAGCCAACGGGATTCGAGTCCAGCGGCGGTGACCAGCGGGGCCTGCGCCTCGGTGGTGGCAACCGCCACCCGATGGCCCGACTTTTGCAGGCCGACACCGAGTCCCGTAAGTGGGGCAACGTCTCCGCGCGTTCCGTAGGCGACGATTACGATCGTGCTCATGTAGTCCTCCTGGTTGCAAGGTCGAAGATGGTGACCAGTTCCTCGCCGTAGCCGAGGACGTCGTAGTCGAGGTCGCGCGCGAGTTCGGAGACCGCACCGTCGAGGGCGGCCCGGAGCGCATTTCGCATGAATACCGAAGGCAGTGGCCGAAATTCGCCGGAACGGACCCCTGCGTCGAAGATCGCGAGCGGATCCAGCAGCGCCAGCTCGCCCTGCGGCGGATCTGCCTGGACCGACTCGGCGGCGACCTGGTCGAAGCGGCGACCATCGGCGCTGCGGTAGCCGCCGACGATCTCGAACATCGCGACGCTGCGGAGCCGATGTTCATGCAGGACAGCGACATTGGCTCGGATGTAGGCCGACAGTTTGCCTGCCGCGGTCGACTCGGCCGTCAGGAGTGGCGCCATCGTCACCGCTGCGGTCGTCATGACGTCTTCGACGATCGCGGCGATCAGCGCATCCTTCGTCTTGAAATGATACAGCACAACGCTTTTCGCCACGTTGATCCGCTCGGCGATCTTTGCGATCGAGACCTGCGGGTAGCCGAGTTCGGCGATCAACGCGACGGCGGCGTCGACGATTTGCGCGCGCCGCGCCGCCTCGATAAATGTTAGACCGCTTGGATTATTATTCGACCGCATGGTCGAATCATAGGACAGGTGGACAGTTTGCGCCAGTGCGATGGTGTTTGTGTATCCGCTCAGGTGCGCCGGGCGAGCGCTGCGGCCACCTCGGCGGCCGCGCGGTTGCCCGATTCGATAGCACCCTCGAAGTAGCCGGCGTGGTGTTCGGCGGTCTCGGTACCCGCCCAATGGATGTCACCGACCGGCGTTGCGTCCACGGGAAGAAATCCTTCGGTTGTTCCAGGCTCCGGCAGTGCCAAGTAGCCGCCGCCGACGAATTCGTCTTGATGCCAGGCCTTCTCATGCCAGCTCACCGGTTCCAGCACCTCGGACCCGACGTAGTCGGTGAGCGCCCCGAGCAGGGCCGCCCGACGCTCGGCAGGGTCGAGACGGTCGAGTGCACGAGCTTCCGGGCCTGCCACCAGAATGCACAGGTGGCCCGGCCCCTCCGGTGGGCTGGTGTCGAACACCGCGCGTCCCGGTGCGTCGAGCACGAGAAACTCACCGCTGCAACGGTTCCGCCAGAACGGGGTGTTGTAGACCGCGATCGCTTTGTATACCGAACCCATGTAGGTGTTGTGCGCGAGCGCATCTCGGCGGGCGGACAGCGGAGGGACGAAAGAGATTCGACGCCGCGTCGGCGGCGGAACCGTGATGATGACCTTCGCTGCCCGCACTCGACCTGCCACCGTGTCCACCGTGATTTCGCCGTTGCTCTGGGTGATCGAGGTGACTCGATGACCTGCCCGCACCCGGTCGCCGAGTTCGGCAGCGAGGCCGTCGACGAGAGCGCCGACGCCCTCGGCGAGTAACGCTTCCTGTGCGCCGCCGGTGGTGGCGAGTATCGTGCGCAGTCCGCCCTGCTGGCGGATCATTTTCGTCATCGCCAGAATCGTGTACCGATCGGGATCGGCGGTCCAGGAGATGAGTGCGGCAACCTCCAGCAGTCGACGCGGCGTGCGTCCGGGGACCCTACGCAAGGCATCGGCGAGTGTGACGGCATTCCACCGGGTCGGTCCGCCTAGGTGGGAGAGTGCCTCGACGCCGACAAGGATCGCGCCGAAGGCCAGCATCGACGGCGACCAGAGCGGAAGCCGCCGTCGGCCGTCGATCGCGGTAGGCAATCCCTCCGAGTGCATGGTGAATTTCTGCACGCCGAGTTCGGCGGCGAGTGCGGTGACGCGATGGTGATCGTGGCCGATCCACTGCCCGCCCAGGTCGACTCGTGACCCCAATGGGGTGGTTTCGCTGAAGGCTCGTCCGCCCAATCGGTCGGCGGCCTCGAGTATCACCACGTCGATGCCTTGACGCCGCAGTTCGCGGGCTGCGATCAAGCCGGACAGTCCGGCCCCGATCACTGCCACAGTCGTGGCGATATCCGCATCGGCCGCCCGGGCCGTCTGTGCTGGTTCCTGCCGCATCCTCGACTCCATTCCGTGAGCGACTTCGCAAATGTATGTCGGACGTCCGTCCAAGATTATTAGGCCACACGTTGCTTCGGCTCGTAAAGGCCTCGATCCGAGAAATACGCCACTCGGTCGGACGTCCGACACGGCACTAGTGTCTGTACTGCCGAAGTCTGGGGCACCGAGGAGGTCTGCATGGGCTACGTCAAGGCTGTGGAGCGCAGAGAACAAATCGTCGAAGCGGCGATCCGAGTGCTCAGCTCGGTTGGCGTGCCGAACACAACGCTGCGCGCGATTGCGGTCGAAGCAGGCGTGCCACTGGGCACGTTGCACTACGTATTTCCGTCCAAGGACGAGATGTTGCGTGCAGTGATCGCCGCACTGATCGACGAGGTGCTGGTTGCGGTGAAGTCCGGCCTGGAACTCGATCGCGGTCTGGCGCACGCACTCCGGCACGGTGTCTTTCGCTTCTGGGACACCCTCGTGGAGGGCGGCGTCGGAGTGCAGGTCATGCAGTACGAGTTGGCGATGTACTCGGTGCGTAGCGAGGGCTCCGGGGGTCTGGCGCAGCTGCAGTTCGAGCGTTATACCGCGCTGGTCAGCGAATTCTGCGAGCAAGCCGCGAATGCGGCGAACGAGAGCTGCGCTGTCGACTTCGGCACCCTCGGCAGGCTCTCGCTCGCCGTGCTCGACGGCGTGATCGTGCAGTACGTGACCAATCCCGACTCCGTGCGTGCGCGTCGTGACCTCGAGCGTGCGATCGAGATGGTCGTCAAGTATGCCGATCCGCAGCCCGTCGGCGACGGTCGTGCATAGTCGACTCGACGAGCCGCGGAGACGTTATCCGCGTAGAACGCCGCGTCGGCTGCTCATCGGGGTTGCCCACTGCTCGCCATGGACGCTCCGACTGCCGGTGCTCCGGCGGTGTCGGTGACTTCGAATAGGCCGAGCTCGATTGCGGCAGTGTGCAATTCGCTCAGTCCGAACGCTGCGACCGGGCCGCGCACGCCTGGAGTCAGCGGGTGGTCGGTGGCGTGTGCGGCGCCGTAGCCGAGTAGTCGCCCGGTCATGGTGTAAGGGTCGGGTCCGGCGAGCGATACCTGCTCGACGATGCGGCCGGCGCCGTCGCGGGCGATCGCGGTAACCAACGAGGTTCCCGACCGGGTTGGGGTTCGGTCGGCGCCGGGTAGATGTTGCGCGATCGAGTCGAGCAACCGGCGCGTGAGGGCGGTATCGATGACCGGTGACAAGGCGGTCGACACGATCTGGACCGGCAGCGACCAGCCGTTGAACCAGCCCATACATACATCGACCGACTCCAACTCGGGGAACAGTTCAGGAAGCCCGAAGTGTTCGGAACCGCCGATGGTGATGCCCGCGCGGGCGATGTCACGAAACCGGAAGCGGTGTAACCGTTGTCCGCTCATTTCGGTCATCAGACTCGACCCGGATCCGTTCGGCCGGTAGGCAAATGCGGGTTCGGCGATCACGCCGACAAGGGAGGCACGGGTCGCGCCGGTGGTCAGTTCGATGGTGTCTCGCAGCGTGGCGCGTCGGTCGAAGTCGTTGGTTCCGGGGAGCAGGAAGTATCCGATTTCGACGCGGCGGGCTCTACCGGCGGCGCGCGTGACGGCGAGCGCACCCGCGAGGTTGCCCGGCAGGAAGTCGTAACCGAACGCCGGCACCAGCGTGGCTCCGGATGTCGTTGCGGCGGTGCGAAGTTCGTCGAAGACCCAGCGAATGAAGGGAGGTTCGCCGGTCGAGTCCAAGTACACCGCACCCGCGTCGGCGGCGGCTCGCGCGACCCCGCGCCCCCAGCGCTGGAACGGTCCGACAGTGGACACGACAACGTCGTCGCTACCGATCAATGTAGTGATCGCCTCGTCGTCGCGGACATCGGCCTGGAGCATTGGCAGTTGGGTGCCGAGCGATTCGGCGACCGCGGCGAGGCGCGTGGTGGAGCGGCCGACCAGTGTCGGGGTCTGTCCGCGCCCGATGAGGTCGGACACGACCTGGCGGCCGGTGAAACCGGTGGCACCGAGCACAAGGATGCGTCGAGAAGTGGGGGTCATCGGAAATAGCCTATCGTCGTCGGGAGTGTGCGGTCGGCCTGCGTATCAGTGCCGCTTCGGTTGCGGAAGCCCTTGTGCTCGAGCGTGTTCGACCTGTTTGCGGCGGTCGGCCAGCGCTGCAGGGGAGTAGTGACGCTTCCAGCTGGTGTTGCCGTAGCGCAGCCGCAGAGTGAGGTAGGTACCGAACAGTTCGCCGGTGAGCGCACGCGGCACCGCACGCCAGATCAGGCGATGTACGCCGACACTGACTCGGTCCGCCGGGGTCGGTTCGATGTCGATCAAGTGCCGAAGTCGTGGCTCCATCACAATGAACGAACTGGTAAGAAGCACATTGCGGACCGGCCAGTAGATCGTGTTCCACACCGCCTGCGGTATCCACGGTGCGGTGGCCGGCCGCGGCAAATTGACCGGCAGATTCGCGATGAATCGACCTGTGCCGGTGTCCAGAGCTTTCGGGATCCACTGTTTCTCCCAGTACTCGAGAAACTCGCCATAGGTGTCGGGCAGCCCTCGAACGCCGATCAGATCACCGAGTTGCAACGTCCCGATATAGGCGTCGTCGAGGAATTCCTGCGATTGCGGCCCATGCAGAATCTCGTAGGCATCGATGACCGGCTTCAATATCCCGGCCCAGGTCCAGGCCCACAGCTCCTTGTTCCAGGCGTGATACCGGGTGCCGTCGTCGAGGGTGCCCTCTACGAATCGGTGCAGTTCGCCGATCGTTTTCGCGATCAGTTCTCGCTCCTCGTCGTCAGCGAAAAGCAGTCCGGCAACCAGATCCATGGTGTCCACCAGCCGATTCACGGCTGTCCCGAACCGCACGTTGTCCCGAACGGCGACACCGGCCACCGGGTCGTGATCGTCGACGCCCTTGCTGCTGCCTTCGTTGAGCACCACATAGGTCAGGATCGGCAGCATCGCATAAAACGCCGTCCCGTCACTGAGCACTGTGTGGGCAGCGGACCCGCGCCGCGTGCGATCTCCGTATTGCAGCAGCCGCTCGTTTGCGCTGGTGAGAGTCTTTTTGGTCGCCGGCTTCATTGCTGACTGAGGATTCATTCCGTCACTGTAGCTGTTGCCTTCGGTTACTCGCAAGGCTGACTGATCGTTCAGTCCCCGTTTTGCAGCAGTTAGGATTCGGTATGCGCACAACCGAAAAACCGCGTAAGAGCGCCAACGGCGCAGGCAGTACCGACGACGACCTCACCCAGCGGCGCCGCAAAGAGATCGCCGACGGCGCATGCGTGGTGTTCGATCAGCGTGGCTACGCGAACACGCGCATCGCCGATATCTCCGACCATCTCGGCGTCGGGCAGGGCACCATCTACCGGTACTTCACCGGAAAAGAAGATCTGATGGACCACATCGTCGGCCACGCGGTACGTCGAATACTGGCGGCGATGCGCGAAGATGGCGTCGGCGATTCGCCGGTACGGACGGCTGCACAGTTCGTCGACCAGATCACCGCCGTCGCGCACCGACTACTCGACATGGCCGCTCGCGAAAGTGTCCTTGTCCGCGTCCTACTTGTCCAAGCGCAGGCCGCCCGGCCCGACGCGATCGACGACCTCACCGACCAACTCGCCGTGACGACAGCCGGATACCTGGCCAATGGGGTCGAAAGTGGCTATCTGCGAGAGGATTTGGACACCGCGGCGGTAGCCGATGCGATGGTCGGCATCACCATGCCTGCGATGCGTCGAGTTTTGCGAGACCAACTCGACGACGCCGGTAGGGAAGCGACCGCCCGGACGATCGGCCGGCTCATCGCGTACGGCGCGGTTGAGCCCGAATTCGCCAGCTAGCACTGCGATCCACCTTCGGTGACTGCGCGGCGGTAGCCGAAGCAGACGAGATAGAGCATGACAAGCGCCCTCGTAACACCCTCGTCCTCCAGCGACGTGGTGTGAGAAGTTGGCCTGTGGCAGTCACGACCGAGGGGGCAAATCCCCTATGCCACGAGAATCCCTGCTGGAGCGGATGTTCCGAAGCTCGTCGCCACACTCGCTCTCACCGCTTTGCGTAGCGTGCCACCATCGTGAGAGCTGCTTCGTCCACTACTCGGAATGTCTCCGCTTCGGATAGCGACCAGTTGCCGTGAACCAGGCGAGGCCAGAAGACGACGGTGGCGATCATGCCGAGAAACTGCGCTGCCGCCACGTCCGGATCGGCGATGTCGGCGGTTCCCGCAGCGTTCTCCGCGCCGAAGTAGCGCATCAGCGCCGCCAGTACTGGCAGCGTGCCGAAATCGAAAGTCCGCTCGCGCAGTTCCGGGAACTTCGGCGACTCGGCGATGACGGCCCGGATCAAGTCCGCCATGCGCGGGCGCGTCAGCAACTCTGCGTAGGCGAGGCCGAGGGCAACCAAGCCTGCGCGAAAGTCTCCGGACGGCGGTTCTTCGAGCTCTCTGTCAGGTGTGTCACCCGCTGCGAGCACCGTTGCTTCGAAAAGTTCCGCCTTGGTCGGAAACTGCTTGAAGAGCGTCGCTTTGGAGACCTCTGCGGTCGCGGCAACCCGCGCCAGAGATGTTCGGTCGTAACCGAGTTCGAGGAACAGGTCCGTTGCGGCGGCGAGAATGGCTGCACGGTTCGTTGTAGAAACCGACCGATGATACGCAGAGAGTTCGCGTGACATGCACCCAGTATTGCATAGAGGTGAGTCGCTTGACTCACCTCTGACGGCTTGCTAGTTTGCAAGTGATGAGTCACCCGACTCTCCTCGCGAAAGGGAGTCGACCATGGCCAAGCTGATCTACTCGATGATCACCTCACTCGACGGCTACGCCGAGGCGGCGGAGGGAGATCTCGGCACGGGCGCCGAGGACGAGGAGGTACACACCTTCATCGGCGACGTCTTCCGTCACGTAGGCACGTTCCTGTACGGCCGGCGGATGTACGAGACGATGGTGTTCTGGGAAACGGTGCACACGAAACCCGATGTGCCGCCGCACATCCTGCAGTACGCCGACGACTGGAAGGCCGCGGAGAAGGTCGTGTACTCCACGACACTCGAGTCGGTGTCGAGCGCAAAGACCAGGATCGAGCGGACCTTCGACCCGGACGTAGTGCGCAAGCTCAAGGCCGATTCCGATCACGACCTCAGCATCGACGGCCCGAACCTGGCGGCGCAGGCGATCGCTGCCGGGTTGGTGGACGAGTACCACCTCTTTATGACGACGAGCGTGGTCGGTGGCGGCAAGCGATTCTTTCCCGACGGCGTTCGCCTCGATCTGGACCTGGTCGAGCAGCGGGCATTCGACAGCGGACTCATCTACGCGCGCTACCAAACTCGCTAGCTGCAATGATCACGTGATGCGTTGCTTCCGGTTAGTGCCCGTTCTCGTTGCCGCGTCTCTCGCCCTGACGGGGTGTGCGCAGGACTCGCCCCAGGAGCCTGCGCCGGTGATCGTGTCCTTCGACGACGGGTGGGGTCAGATCTTCGTCGCCAACGTCGACGGCAGCGGCCTGCGGCAGATCACCCCGACCGTGGCCGACGACATGTCCGACGGTCGATACGGAAACTTCGCCGCGGTATCACCGGACGGCAAGCAGTTGGCCTACACCCGCGGCGGCAAATTCATCGACCTAGTGGATCTCGAATCGGGCGATGTAAGGACCGTGCACGAAGGTGGCTATCAGCCGACCTTCTCGCCGGACGGGTCCTCCATCGCGTTCACGAGCGGTGACGACATCAGCATCATGAACATCGACGGTTCCGACGTGCGGGTCATCGCTCCGGAGGGATCGGGAGCGAGGTTCTCGCCGGACGGGTCGCGGATAATCTGCAACGTGGCCGGGTACCTTGTCGAGACTCCGGTGGCGGGCGGAGAGTCGAAGGTGGTTCTGCGGGACCAGTTCTGGAACGCGGATCCCGCGTACTCTCCTGACGGTTCCACGCTGGTGTTCTCTAGCAATCGCGGCGGCAACAATGGCTCCGAGATCTACTCGATGCCGGCCGGCGGCGGAGAGATCACCCGGCTGACCGAGACCTATGCGGTGCATCCGCAGTTCACCCCAGACGGTTCCCGCATCCTCTATACGAGAGCAACGACGCAGTCGGGTGAGCTGGTTGTCGACATATCGACCTCGAACCGCGCGGAACTCGCTTCGATGAATCCCGACGGCTCCGATCAGAAACGGTTCACGCCTCGTTCGATTACGGCCCAATATCCGAGCGTCGGAGGGGGTGGTCGCGTCTCATAGCTGGGTAGTTGGAGGCGTTCCGCCTGGCCATCACCCTCAAAAACGTCCCCGCGGGGACGTCACCTTTCTCGAAGCGTCCCCGCGGGGACGCTTTGGCGATCAGTGCCTTCGCTTCCGATCGCCGCGTACCAGATGTGGGTGCCGCATTCGTGACGGAATCGAGTTCCCGCCTCAGCTGTGTGGAAGTGGTCCGCATCTGACGTCGAAGCGCTCGCGAATGGTGTCGAGCGTCTGCCGATGGTGTTCGCGGTCAGCGTGGTGTGTGCGCATGAAGTGAAGGGTCGCAAGCATTCTGCGTGGCAGCGGGTACCAGCGGTCGAGGTCGAGCCCGCATTGTAGGAACACTTTCATGGGGACCGCGTCGAAGATGAGGCTGATGTTGTACTGACCGAGCGCGGCGGCTGTCCACATGAGCGCTTCTTTGGACTTGCCGGCCAATGCTTCGCCGTCGAGTTCGTAGAGGGGTGTCTCGCGGAGTTTGTCGAGAAACATCAGATGTGTCATGAAATAAATCCAGAGGGTGGTTTGCCGATGCCGGCCTCACCCTCCACCACCAATCCGGCAGGACCGCGGACTGCGCAGTCAAGGAAGTCGGTGACTGCTCGGGACTCGACCGCTCGGCTCATCGCAGTCCTCCCTGAGCCCATCAGGCGCCGCTCACGCGTCGATTCGAATCGACAGTAGCGCTGGCAGCGAGTGAGAGAAGCCGATCTTCGAAGACGAGTCAGCGGATGGCTCGACAGCCCGTTCCTGGGCGTTATCGTGACCTCGCTCGCCGATTGCGGACGTCACATGCCTGATCAGGCATGTGAAGTCGGTAATGCATTGGCGACGTTGGGATTCCGGGTCTGGCTTCCGGCCGGTTCGCGTGTCGGGTAAGTATATTGCCGCCCGGCACCTGCGAACTTACGAACGCGACCGCTCAGTCGGGAGGCAGATGGCGTCGATGATCCTTGCACCCGCGCTGCCGGTGCCGGTGATCATCACGCGCCCCTTGTGTTTTGGATCGGCGCGGTCCCGTCTCCAGGAGGGTGTCAGCCTTGGGCGCACAGCCATTCGGTGCCGTAGTGCGCCGCGTTGCCACCGTCGAGGTGAACCCAGTGGCCGCCGTCTCCACAGGGGGCGCCCTCGGTCGGCGCTGGCCCGGGCGGCGGGGTGGCGATGACGCCGGGCAGGCCACGGAACACACCGTCGGGTATCGGGATCGAAATTCCCGGAACTGGCTGCCACACGTCGGCGTTCGCGGTGGCGGTCGTCAACAGTGGCGCCACAAGGACGGTGCCTACCAACCCGGTCAATATCGCTACACGCTGCTTCATATGTGGTCCTCCTACAAAGACGGCTCGGAACTATCAGGGACACCCGCATATCCGTAGCTGTGGAGTAACTGTTACCAACTACGTCAGGACAAGGTAATGCCCGGGACTCGGCTACCCGGCTCCATCGAGGCGGCTACGCAGTCAAGTCGATGATCAGCTTGCCTGGTTGGCTGTTGGAGAACGAGTTCACGAAGGCAGCAGGCAGTTGCTCGAATCCGGGCAGTACGGATTGCACGGCCTCCAACTGTCCGGAACTGATGAGTTCGCCAAGGAAGCCTTCAACCTCTGCGGCACGGTCCATGTAGTCGAGCACGATGAATCCCTGTGTGCGGATACGTTTGGTGAGAAGAAGTCCGAAGTTGCTTGGGCCAGGCGGTCTTTCGGTCGAGTTGTAGCCGTCGATCAACCCACACAACGCGATGCGTGCGTGGTTGTTCAGCCGTGCGATCGATGTCTCGAACATCGGACCTCCGGAGTTTTCGAAGAGGCGGTCGATGCCGTGTGGTGTTGCGGCTTCGAGCTGCTCCTTGCAATCGGAAGCCTTGCGATCTACGACGGCGTCGGCACCCAGTCGGGCAACCATCGAGCAGTTCGCGGCGCCTCCTGCGATTCCGACAACCCGTGAGCCCGCCTGCTTCGCGAGCTGGACAGCCACGCTTCCGACGGCGCCAGAGGCACCCGAGATCAACACGGTATGTCCCGGATCCGGCCGAAGAATGTCGCACACTCCGGCCCACGCGGTCAGGCTGTCATGCCAAGGATGCCGAGGTAGTGCTCCAGCGGAACGCCGCTGCGCGAACGGCGGGACGATGCACTCCCGTCGTCAGTGACCTGTCGTCGGTGGAAGGGGTGCGCGGCCTGGTCGACTGGCTCGACGAGCACCTGACAAGCATCGACATCCTCATAAACAACGCCGGGGCAACGTGGGGCGCGCCACTTGAAGAGTTTCCCCTCACCGGTTGGACGAAGGTGCTCAACACCAACCTTGTCGCGCCGTTCTACCTGATCACGGGAACGCTTGCGCTGCTTCGTATGGCAGCCCGCCCCGACCGGCCCGCTCGTGTCATCAACATCGGCAGCGTGGACGCCTTGGCGACGCCGAGCTGGGAAAACTATTCGTACAGTGCGAGCAAAGCCGGGCTGCACATGGTCACCCGTCATTTGGCCAAGCAACTGGCCTCCGACGGCATCACCGTCAACGCGATCGCCCCCGGACCTGTCTTGACGGACATGCTCGGACACGCCGCGGCGGATCCAGAGGTGGAGGCCGGACTCCTCGAGCGCGTCCCGCTCGGCCGCTACGGACAGTCCGACGATCTGATCGGCACTGTCCGGTTCCTCGCCTCCCGCGCCGGCTCCTATCTGACCGGCACGATCATTCCGCTCGACGGCGGAATCTCAGGCTGCGCTGGATGAGATCGGCGGTGGACTGGCGGCCGCGATGATCATGGGACTCGCAACGCTCGTAGGGTTCGACTCCGCAGCGAACATGGCCGAGGAAGCGAGGGATCCTTTTCGGAGCGTTCCGCGCGCGATCGTGGTGCCCTATCTCGCGGTACGGAAACGGCTGGGTCGCCAGGAAGATGCATTCGATATCGGGCGTATCGAGATGCCGGTGGCCATCGGTGCGCTGTTGTGGTCGGTCCTAGTTGTGTTCATCCTTGTGTCGCCGGCAGAGGCGCGATCCGCCGTCTTCATTTCGCTCGGCCTACTCCTCGCCGGCGGCGTGTACTTCGCCTACCTGTTGATCTTCCACCGCGACGTCATGGAGACCGAGTCCGGCGACGCGGATGTTTTCAAGCACTAGTCGTGACGGCATCGAAACACCAGCGCGACGAATCGCGGCCTTACGCGGCTAGCCATTTTCAGGCGACGCCGTACAGAACGTAAGTAGCGCCATCCTTCAGTTCGTCAGCACTGAAGGACCGCTGTGCGAAGCCCTCGTCGACGTATGCGTTGTAGCTTCTCTGGTTCGCAGGGATGGCATCGAAATATGCGGTGTACGTGCAGGTTCCAGAGCCGTCGAAATTTCGATCGATCGTTTTGGTTTCGAGTATCGATCTGGTGGATCCGGCGCCACCGTCCCCGAAGAGATTTATTTGGTCGTTGGGAGCAACACGAATCCCTTCGATGGCGCATTCGCCAGATTCTGTAGATGCTTGGTCCGCTTCGCCGGTGACTGTCATTGTTGCGGTGAATGTGGATGCCACGTCGGTTTGGGTTGCACAACTCGCCAGGATCAGCGTTCCTACGAAGGCCGCGGCAGCCGCGATCGTTCCAGCCCTTTGCTTCATATACAGCGACGGTATACAGCCTTGTTCTTTGTTGCTGCAGCGGAGGTCCCCATACCCACCCTCGCCGACGAGATCAGCACGCGGTAGTGCGATGTACGCAATACACGGTCACTTGTGCCCGATGCTGGGCTGCCCTGTCGGATCGGGAATCGAACCCGCTGCGCTGCCCTCCGCGCACCAAGAAGGCTGGGTACCGCCCAGCCGCGGTGTGTGCTCGCCTCTCGAACGGTTACCTGCTTCCGCCGCAGCCTAATCGACCAGATCGACCTCCCAATTGCGCCGCTGGATCTCGACATCGAGCTCGCGGAGCTGCCGTGCCAGATCGTCTGCGGTCGAACGCATCTCGGCCACGGGCAGCGCCGAAACGTAGGTCAACTCAGAACGCAGCTGACGTGCGTACCCGCCCTGACCGCCGGTGCCGGAGGCGGCATCTGCCGCGGCGGTGACGGTCCGGTGGCGCAGCCTCAGCACATCCCTTCGTGCGAGCGCGTCCGTCATCGTGCCGTCGTTGACCGTCGCCGCGGCGTTGGTCTTGTTGATTCGACGGATCAGCGACTCCAGCTCATCGAAGACAGCCTGGGAGTCCGCGAGCAACGCAGCCGCGTTCTCAGCGGGTGTCTCGCCCTCCTGGTACCGCGCGTTGTCAACGATTCGGGTGCGTAGCTGCTCCGCCTTGCGTGCGTTGTCCGCACGCAGGGCCAACGCTTCTGCCAGTTTCACATTTCCTCCTTTGCAGCAGCTACGAGTATTGCGGGGCGGCGATCGATGTGCCATCCAATTTCACGGGGCGGCTAAAAAGTAGATGGACTGAACCCACGCACGCCGATTGCTTCGACAATCGTTGTGGCGCAATGCCTGGGCAAACGATCCTTATCGGTCGACTCGCGTCGATACCGGGGCAACTGCAATTTTCACAGGCGGTTTCCGTTGGTGGCGTCGATGACGCAGCCGGTGATTGCTCCTGCCGCGGGGCTGGCGAGAAACGCTATGACGGCGGCAATATCGGCGGGGTCGGCGAGCGTGCCGAGTGCGGTGTGCTGAGCCGCGCTCGGGGGTTGATCGATGTCGTGCCGTAGCCACGCGGCATTCATGTCGGTATCGAGAACGCCGGGGGCGACCGCGTTGACGGTGATACCCCGGCGGCCAACTTCGACGGCGATGCTGCGGGTGAAGTTTTCGATCGCCGCTTTGGTCATGGCGTAGCCGACGATGTGCGGGCTGGCGTAGCGGGCGGATCCGGAGGAAACGTTGATGATTCGGCCGCCGTCACGGATGCGCGGCAGGGCGTGTTGGGTGACGAAGAACGGTGCGCGTTGATTGACTGCGATGAGCCGGTCGAAGTCGGCTGGGGTGAGTGTGTCGATCGTTCCGCGGGCGTTGATGCCTGCGTTGTTCACGAGCACGTCCAGTTCGGGTGGTAGGCCGAGATCGGCTGTGACACGGTCGAATTCCTGCCACATCTGGGTTGGCCCCTCGGTTTCGGCGAGGTCGGCGAACACATTGACGGCGCGGCCGGGTCCGCTGCGTAACTCGCGGGTCAGGGTGCGCGCGGCGGCGCTGTCAGCGCGCGAATGCACGATGACGGTCGCGCCGGCCGCGGTGAATGCTCGCGTGATGGCCGCGCCGATTCCGCGACTCCCACCGGTGACGACGGCGACATAACCGTCGAGTTCGGTCACTGGTTCGCGGCCGCTTGGAGATCGAGCGCCACGTCGGTGATGAGGTCCTCTTGCCCGCCGACGAGTCCGCGTCGTCCGACGGCAAGCAGGATGTCTCGGGTGTCGAGGCCGTATTGGTCGGCTGCAGTTTCGGCGTGTCGTAGGAAGCTGGAGTAGACGCCGGCGTAGCCGAGGGTGAGGGTCTCGCGGTCGACCTGGACCGGGCGATCCTGCAGGGGCCGGACGATGTCGTCGGCGGCGTCCTGAAGGGCGAACAGGTCGCAGTTGTGTTTCCAGCCGTGTAGGTCGGCGACGGCGACGAACGGTTCGATCGGGCAGTTGCCTGCACCGGCGCCGTGCCCGGCGAGAGACGCGTCGATGCGGGAAGCACCGGCTTCGGCCGCGACGACCGAGTTGGCGACGGCGAGGGAGAGGTTTTGGTGGGCGTGGATGCCGATTTGAGTGGCTTCGTCGAGGATGTCGCGGTAGGCGATGACACGTTGGCGAACGTCGTTCATTGTCAGTCGGCCGCCGGAGTCGGTGACGTACACGCACTGCGCGCCATAGCTTTCCATGAGTTTGGCTTGCTTCGCGAGTTCGCCGGGCTCGGCCATATGCGACATCATGAGGAAGCCGGATACGTCCATGCCGAGTTCGCGTGCGGCGCTGATGTGTTGGGCAGAAACGTCGGCTTCGGTGCAGTGGGTGGCGACGCGGACAGAGGTGACGCCGAGTGCGTGCGCCCGTTCGAGTTCGGCGACCGTGCCGATCCCAGGGAGTAGCAGCGTGGTCAGTCGTGCTCGGTGGACGACGCCGGCGGCTGCTTCGATCCATTCCCAGTCGGTGTTGCTGCCGGGGCCGTAGGTGAGGCTGTGCCCGGCGAGTCCGTCGCCGTGGGAGACCTCGATGGCGTCGACGCCGGCACGGTCGAGGGCGGCGGCAACAGCTGCGACATTGGCGGGGGTGATGTGGTGTCGGGTGGCGTGCATGCCGTCACGCAGGGTGACGTCTTGGATGTAGAGAGCGACGCCGTCGTCGGCGGTGCGGGTCGGTGTGGTCATCGTGCCAGCTCCAATGTCGTTTTCTCGGCGAGGGTTTCGGCGACTCGAAGCGCGGCAGAGGTCATGATGTCGAGGTTGCCTGCATAGGCGGGCAGGTAGTGTGCGGCGCCTTCGACTTCGAGGAACACCGAGACTTTCCAGAGCGGTCCGGGGACGGGGTCGTCGCCGATGAGGGTGGCGACGTTGCCGTCGACCTGGCTGAACTGGACCTCTTGTTTGAGTCGGTAGCCGGGTACGTACGCCGACACCGTGGCGATCATCTGCTGTATGGATTCGCGGATGGCGTCCTGGTCGGGTGCGCTGACGAGGGCGAGCACGGTGTCGCGCATGATCAGTGGCGGATCGGCGGGGTTGAGCACGATGATCGCCTTTCCGCGGGCCGCGCCGCCCACCTCTTCGATTGCCTTGGCGGTGGTTTCGGTGAATTCGTCGATGTTGGCGCGAGTGCCGGGGCCAGCCGATTTGGACGCGATCGACGCGACGATCTCGGCGTAGTGCACTGGTGTGACGCGCGAGATGGCAGCGACGATCGGGATGGTTGCCTGTCCGCCGCAGGTGACCATGTTGATATCGGGTGCGGCGAGGTGTTGGTCGAGGTTGACAGCTGGGACGACGTAGGGGCCCAGCGCCGCGGGCGTCAGGTCGATCAGGTGTTTACCGAAGGGCCGCAACGCTTCTGCGTTCGCTATGTGTGCTTGTGCTGACGTGGAATCGAAGATGATGGCGATGTCTGCGAAGTCGGGGTGGTCGATCAGGCCCTGCACACCGTTGCTGACGGTGTCGATGCCGAGCCGTCGTGCTCGGGCGAGACCGTCGGAGTTGGGGTCGATGCCGACGAGGACAACGATCTCGAGGTATTCGGCGACGCGTTTTAGTTTGATGACAAGGTCGGTTCCGATGTTTCCTGAACCGATGACGGCAACTTTGGTTTTGGGCATGGCGGTAGCTTTCTGATGTCAGGCGGTGAAGGAGGCGCGGACGTCGCCGACACCGGTGATGGTCGCGGTGTAGGTGGCACCGCGTAGGACGGGGACCATCGGACCGAGTGCGCCGGAGAGGACGACGTGACCCGCGCGCAGCGGCGACCCGAAGGTCAGGCTGGTGTTGGCCAACCAGGCCAGGGCGTGCCAGGGGCTGCCGAGACAGTCCGATCCGACACCACGCGAGACGGCGATCCCGTTTTCGGTCATGGTCATGTCGATGGTGGCCAGGTCGGGTGCGTCGGTTCGGGGGATCGAGTCGCCGAGCACGTAGAGGCCGGAGGAGGCGTTGTCCGCCACGGTGTCGGCGAGGCTGATGTTCCAGGCTTCGATGCGGCTGTCGACAATCTCGAACGCGGCGACGACTTGGTCGACGTAATCAGGGGCGGTGTCGGCGGTGATGGGTGCGGTGATGTCGCGCGCGAGGACGAACGCGATCTCGGCTTCGATGCGTGGCTGAAGCAGTCGTGTGTGCTCGACGTGAGAATCGTTGCTGCAGTCCATGTCTGCGAAAAGCACACCGAGGTCGGGTTGGTCGACGCCGAGTTGTCGTTGCACCGCGGGTGAGGTGAGTCCGATTTTGCGTCCAACGATGCGGCGACCGGCGTCGACGGCGGCGGTGACGTTGTGGGTTTGCACCCGGTAGGCGGTGTCTACGTCGTCGGGCTCGATCAGATCGATCACCGGCGGACAGGGACGTCGGGTGCTGGCTGCGGTCGCGAGGCGGTCGGCCGCATCGACGACGATTGCGGATTCCACTGTTGGAGTGATCATCTGGTTGTCCTTCACTGTGGCGGGCGCGGTCATTCGGCGAGGAACGACAGCACGACCTTGTTGAAGTGCTCGGCTTGTTCCCACTGTGGCCAGTGCCCGGCGTCGGTGATCAGTTCGAATCGACCGCCGGGAATTTTCTCGGCCATGTCCATCCCGGCTCCGGCAGGCCCGGAGGGGTCGTTGCTGGTCCAGATGACCAATGCACCATTGGGGACGGCCGCGAGTTCGGCGTCGGTGATCCGGTTGCGCAGTCTGATGTCGGGGTCTTGCAGGCACAAGATGTGTCGCATCGAGTCGGCAAACCCGGGCTGGGAGTAGATTCCTCGGCGTATTTCGACGAGTTCGTCTGTGACACTGTCGTTGTCGGCCATCAACCATTCCAGTCGGGCGCGGATGCGTTCGCGGCTGGGGTCGTCGGCGGCGGCTTGGGACAGGCCGCGGATCTTCTCCATGACTTCGGGGGTCGACATCGTGCCGCCCGGGGTGTTGAGCACCAGCTTGCCGACCCGATCGGGATGTGCGGCAGCGAATTTCACGGCTACCCAACCACCGAGCGACTCACCGTTGAGGTGGGCTTTGTCGATACCGAATGCGTCGAGAAGTCCGAGGAGGTGCTCGACGTAGTCGTCGAGTTCCAGATCGTGATCGGCGTGGGTGGTGTAGCCGTGACCGGGGTAGTCGAACGCGACGACGTGGTGCTGGGCGGCGAAGTCGGCGAAGTTGCGGGTGTAGGCCTCGAGATGGCCGCCGGTGCCTGGCATCAGGACGACAGTGTCGGGTCCAGTTCCGGCTTCGAAGATGCGGGTGTTCCAGCGGCCGACCTGGACGTGGCGGACGGTGTGGTCGAGTCCGGGAAACGACGTCCACACCGAGGGTGCGCTAGTCATGGGAGTTCCTTTCAAAACATATGCGGTGCTGCGTGATCCGCGGTCATTCGGGCAGGGCGGTGGTGACGGCGAAGCCGGCGATCCATTCGGGGATGGGGCGGTAGTAGCTCGACCGGACCCGGTATGCGCCTTGGGCGGCGAGGGCTGCGTAGGCCGCGATCCAGGTCCGCACTTCGTGCGAGGAGTGCCCGGCCTGTTCGACGAACCAGTCGTTGGTCCACGAATCGATCTCGTCGAGTTCGCCGGAGGCCAGCACCGTGAGCAGGTTGCGGTCCCAGCCGGGATTGAGGGGTTGGATCGTGGCGACTCCAGCAGCGAAGTCGCGTCCGGCGTCGATGACTCGTTGCTCACGGGCGGCGCGTTGCTCAGGCGTCGGGTTGCGACCGGAGATCAGTGTTTCGCGGACCGGGGGTGGTGCGGTGTCGAGGCGCGGTACCGGCGGATCGTGGGACAGCCCGCCGGATCCGACGAGCAGCACCCGGCGATCCAGTGCGGCGGCAGCCTGTCCAACCGCGTTGCCGAGCAGGCGAATACGACTCACGGGGCAGAGCGGTTCACCGACCGAGTTGATGAAGATCGGCACGGTCGGCACCGCCGTGATCGAACCTGTCAGCAGTTCCAACGCCTGGGCGAAACCGTGATCGACGTGCATGCGTTCGGAGAAGGCGGTGTCCACTCCGGCGGCGAGCACGGTTCGCGCGATCCGGTAGGCGGCGTCGCGGTCGACGTCGAGCGGTCCGGCCTGGGTGCCGTAGTCACCGACCGATTGCGCGGCGGCGCCGATGCAGAACGGTGGCAACAGGTCGTAGAACACCCCGTTGTAATGATCGGGAGCGAAGATGACGACCAGGTCCGGTGCGAAGTCTGCGATGAATGCACGGGCATCGGCGAAGGCGGCGTCGACCTCGGCGACGATGGATGCGTCCGGGTCGTTTCGGCCCATCAGCGGTGAATGCGACATGGTGCACAGTGCGACAGGCATTTTCAGCTCCCGCCGTGGGTGACCGCGGCGTCGGCGGGTGTCGCGAGCACTGCGGCCAGCGCGGTCTGGAGGTGCTCGAATGCGTCGTTGTCGTCCCAGATCGCCGGGCTGTGTCGCCAGGCGATGTAGCCGTCGGGCCGCACCAGCAGCGCGCCTGCCTCGTGGATTTCGCGGATCCGTTGCCAATTGCGGTATGGGTCGTCGGTGCCTTTCGCGCCGATCACGACGGTGCGCAGGAACGGCAGGTCGAGTTTGTGGGCGGCGTTGACCCAGGCGGTGCCGGCCAGGCCGGTGACGAGGCTGAACTGTCCCTTGCCGGTGACGTCGAGGGTGGACGTGCGCAGACCGTTGCTGTCGACCAACCAGGTGTGGGGCAGTTTCGCGCCCGGACGGGTGCTGGCTTGTAGGTAGAGTTCGCGGTCGCGTGCCCATTCTTCCTGTCCTGCAGTGGGATCGGGAATGATGGCGCAGGATTCGTAGCGTTGGTTCAGTTCGACGCCTTGGGCGTTGAACTCGTAGTTTTTCAGTTCCAGTGCTCGACCGAGGGCGTCGCGCACCTCGACGCCCTCGGGGCTCGGGTCGCGCAGTCTCTCCAGCCCGGCGGCGATGGGGTCTGCGGCGCCTTCGGTGCGAAAGCATTCGTTGATCGGGCCGTAGTCCACGCGAGATTGGTTGGCGCGGGCCACGATCTGGCGGCCGACCGGTTGGCGTTCGTGTGAGTAGGACTCGAGCATCGCGTGGTCGGCATAGCCCTGTAGCACGAAGGCGAGTTTCCAAGCGAGGTTGAATGCGTCCTGTACGGAGGTGTTGGAGCCGAGTCCGCTGCTGGGTGGATGGCGGTGCACGGCGTCGCCGCCGCAGAACACGCGGCCCTTCGAGTAATGGGAGGCGCAGGCTTGGTTGACCTGCCAGGTCGAGGTGGCTTCGATGTCGATCTCGAGGTCGGGGTCACCGACCAGAGTGCGGATCTTCGAGGTGATCTCGGCCGGGTCGAAGTTCGGGTCGCCGTCGGCCATGTTGTAGCCCCAGCCGGCGATCCATTTGTTCCACGGTCGGATGGCGCGCAGCAGGCCCATGCCGATTTCCCCGAAGCTGCTGCCAGGGGCCATGATCCAGTGCAGGATGCTCGGCCGGTGTTCGACGTATCGGCTGAGGTCGGCATTGAAGAGGACGTAGGCGGTTGCGGCTCGGCCCATCGTTCCCTCGATTTCGAGGCCGATGTCCTCGGCGATCTGGGATCGTGCTCCGTCGGCCCCGATCAGGTATTTGGCTCGGATTGTGTAGTCGCGGTTGAACAGGTGATCGCGGACGGTGACGGTGACACCGGTGTCGTCCTGGACGTGGGAGAGGTATTCGGTGTTGAAGGTGTAGGTCGCGCCCCGGGCGACGGCGTTTTTGAAGATGACCGGTTCGAGGTAGAGCTGTGGGATGTCGAGCAGTCCGCAGGGGCTGCCCAAGATGTAGTCCCCGACTCGGTCGTCGCCGGTGCCCCAGGTGCGGACCCGGGCGATCTCGTCGCCGGCGAGACTGGTGGTGAACAAGGTATCGCCCATCAATTCCCATGGGGTGGCGTACTTCTTGGCTTCCTCCTCGATGCCGAGGTCGCGCAGCACTTCCACGGCGCGCTGATTGGTGATGTGCGCGCGGGGAGTGTTGGCCAGCCAGTTCCATCTGCTGACGAGATGAACCCGAATGCCGTAGGTGGCCAGGGCCAGGGCGGCGGTGGATCCGGTGGGGCCGGTTCCGACGACGAGTACGTCGGTGTCGAAGTCGTTCATGGGTTGTGTCACTTCGCTTTTCGGTTACGGAACGCTGATGAAGTTGGTGAAGCCGCCGTGTCGCGCGGGGAGGCTGTCGAGGGCTTCGTTGATCTTTTCCAGCGGGAAGGTGTGGTGTTCGAATACCGACAGGTCCAGAACGCCGGAGCCGGCGAGGTCGGCCATGTCTTGGGCCTCTCCGGTCGAGAACCACAGGCTGCCCAGCAATGAGATCTGCGAGCACATCATCGAGAACATGTCGACTTGGGGGCGCTCCATCATGCCGCCGATGTCGACTGCGATTCCGCCGCGCCGCAGTGTCGAGATCGCTTCCAGCATCGACTCTGCGGGTGCGCCGGGGCCGAGTGCGTCGATCACGATGTCCACACCTGTGCCGCCGTTGTGTTCGTGCACCCAGCCGCGCAGATCGCCTGTGAGCGTGGACTTCACGTCGATGCGGTCGGGTGCGATCGCCTTGACGTCGGCGAGCAGAGCTTCGTCGCGTCCGGTGCCGAAGATGTGGGTGACGCCGAGGCTGAGCGCAATCAGACAGGCCCCGAGGCCCAGTGTTCCGGAGATGCCGTCGATCAGGACGGTCGTGCCGGGACCCGCACCCGCTTTGCGGAGCGCGGAGAACGCGGTGCCGAGGTAACCGAATCGGGCACCCTCCTCGAAACTGACCGAGTCGGGCAGTTTGACCAGATTGCGTTGAGGGGCGGTGAGGTACTCGCCGAGCCCACCGTAGGGGTAGGCGTCGAAGAGTTTCTGGCCGCCGGGGCCGAAGGCGAAGTAGCCCATGAAGGTGTAGCTGTCGCAGTTCTGGTCGGCTCCTTGTCGGCAGGCTCGGCAGGATCCGCATGACAGTCCGGGGTTGACGTAGACCCGGTCGCCGACCTGGACGTCGTTGACCTGGCTGCCGACGTCGGTGACCACGCCGGCGCTGTCGAGTCCGAACACTGCGGGCAGCTTTGGTAGTGGGAGGTAGGGGAACCATTCGGCGTAGGTGGCGAGCACGTTCTTCAGGTTCGGGACGACGTTGCAGGCCTTGACCTGTACTACGACGTCGGTGGCGCCCGGGCTCGGGATGGGGAGGTATTCGAGTCGCATGGGCTCGTCGATGTGGTGTAGACGAGCGGTGAGCATGGACTGCATCGGTGAAACTCCTCGAGTGTGGTTTTCGCGCAAGCGGTTTGAACTAGGAGGTGACGGAGGTAGCCGTCAGGGCGTTGGTGACGTCGTCGATGGTCGAGATGTCGGCGAGCAGCCCGAGCGATTCGATGCTCGCCTCGTGTGCGGCGGGAGTGGCCGCGGCGCAGGCGTCGGCGACGATCACGGTGTGGTAGCCGAGGTCGCTGGCGACGCGGGCAGTTCCTTCCACGGAGAAGTTGGTCGCGACGCCGGCGAAGGCGAGGCTGGTGATTCCCTTGCTGCGCAATGCATCGTCGAGTCCGCTGCCGGCGAATCCGCCGACCCGTTGGTGGTCGATGACGATGTCACCGTCGTGCGGTGTGAGGGGCTCGACTATCGCGGTGAGCGGGTTTCCGTCCTTGAGGCAGCCGGACTGTTGCACGATGCCCAGGATCGGGGAGTTGACCTGTAGGTCGGAGAAATCCGGCTTCCAGGCGACGCGGGTGTAGACGACGGTGCCGCCGGCAGTTCTGAATGTGTCTGCGAGCCTGGCGATCTTGGCAATCACGTCGCGTTCGACGACCTGCTGATAGAAGAAGTCGGCGAAGGCGCCGTCGGGTCCGACGACGTCACCCTGGCAGTGGATGACCAGCAGTGCGGTGGTGCGGGGATCGAGTTCCATGACGTATTCCTTTGCGGTGGTATGGGTTCGGGTCAGGCGTGAGCGATGATCGAGTGGCCGACGTTGTCGATGTCGCGCTGGGCGGTGAACGGGTTGGACAGAAACACCTGCAGAATGTCGACGCCGGCCTCACGCATCAGGGCTGCTTTTTCCTGCAGCTGTGCGGGTGAGCCGTAGAGGCACCAGTAGTCGACCAGTTCCTTGGTGATGATCGGCCGGTGTTTGGGGTCGAGTCCGCGCAGATACTTCGCCCACACGTCGAGGTAGTGCGGTTGGTTCGGTGCGGTCGGATCGCCCAGGTACTGCTGCGCGGCGAGGATCGAGGCATCCACGATCGGGTCGCCGAGTTGATCGCGGTGTTCGTTCATCAATCCTGAGTTGGTGATGCAGGAGGAGATCGGGCCGGACCCGAAACCGTTGGTGACGCCGTCTTCCCAGGTTTCACCGTTCTCGAGCTGGTAGAACCAGGACAACGACACCAGCTTCACCGAACCCGGTGCCCGGCCGGCCTCGGCGACTGCCTTGTCGAGCTTGCTGCGGATCAGTTTGATCATTTCGGTGTTGGGGCCGAGGCAGTAGACGATCGCGTCGGCGTACTTCACGGCCTCGGCCAACCCACGCGGACCGCCGGCGGCGACCCAGATCGGGATGTAGTCCTTGACGTTGAGGAAGCCGCTGTCCTTGTCGAGGAATTCGACCTCGCGCTCCTGGCCAAGCCATTTGTGCACGACACGGCGTCCGGCCATCAGTTCGCGCGAGACCTCGATCGTGTGCATCAGTTCGGAGATCTTCGCCGGGCGATTGCCCATCGACCGCAACGCGTTGTTCGCGGTCCCGATGCCCAGAAACGTGCGCCCGGGTGCAAGCGCGTTGAGGGTTGCCATCGAGTTCGCGGTCACCGGGCCGATCCGGGTCAGCGGATTCGTGACCATCGTGCCTATGTTGATCGTGCTCGTCTGGGCTGCCGCCAGCGCGAGGTACTGGTACGGATCGCTGAAGAGCAGCGGTCCCTCACCGACGCCGAAGTGCGTGACGCCCAGGTCTTCGGCCTGCTTGACCATGGGTACCTGGTCGATCTTTGCGCAGGTCCCGATGCTGAATTCCATTGTTTCTCCTCGTGGATTGCCGCGACGGTGTCGCCGGGCCGACCGGAAGTTCGCTGCCGGCATATCCGCGGAAGGAGGGCTCAACTTCTAGAGCGGTAGAATGCTAGCGTGCCAGATCACCATAACGCGCGGTGATCCAGACCACAAGTACTAGAATGCTAGTGCTAGAATGCAAGTTGTAATTTGCCGTGGGAGGGTGGAGAGATGTCTGGTGGACCCGTCGAAGCGATCGTGGGATGACGACGGCCAACGCTTGGTCGTCGTCTGCGGGGGGTGAGCCCGCGGCGGCTCTATCAGTTGCGCGCCTGTCCGGTGCGCGCCTCTCGACTGCCCTCTACGACACCCTCAAGGCACGACTGTTGGAGGGGACGTACGGCGCTGGGGAGAAGATCGTCGTCGAGACCATCCGCCAGGAGTTCGGGGTCAGTAAGCAGCCGGTGATGGACGCGCTTCGCCGCCTCTCCAGCGACAAACTCGTGGAGATCATCCCGCAGGTCGGCTGCCAAGTCGCCAGCTACAGCACCCAAGAGGTCGAGGACTTCTTCACTCTCTTCGGCGGCTTCGAAGGCACGATCGCGGGCGTCGCGGCCTTGCGGCGCACCGATCAGCAACTACTGGAACTCGATCTGATCTCTGCGCGCGTGGATGGTCTGCTCGACTCCGACGATCCAGCCCTACGGGCCCACGGCTACCGCATTCACAACCGCGAATTCCACGCTGCGATACACAAGATGGCGCACTCACGGATCATGGCCGAAACGAGTCAGCGCATGTGGGATCTGTCGGACTTCCTGATCAACACCACCGGAGTTGTGAACCCACTGTCGAGCGCGCTGACGGAACGTCAGCACGACCATCATCGGATCACCGACGCGGTGCGGGCGCGAGACGAAGACGCCGCTCGCACAGCGATGGAGCAACACATCGTTGGAACCATCTCGGTCATTCGCTCCGAAAGTGCCAGCTGATCTGTATTTGCTGCAGTGAGTCATCAACACAGTCGTCGGTGGGCGTGCACGGGAAATCGTGCGCGGACGGCGGCGACCACGGCAGGTAGCAGATCCGCCGTTCGGGTTTCCGTCGACTCACCGCATTGTTCGAGGACTGATCCCATTGGATCGACGATGACGCTGTGCCCGATCGACGCCGGCGATGTCTGATTGACCGCGACGACGTAGACGCTGTTCTCGATCGCCCGTGCTGCTGCAAGCGTCAGCCATTGCCCGATCTTGTATGGCCCGGGAACCCAGGACGAGCACACCAGCAACACCTGCGCTCCGGCCTCCGTCAGCACTCTGGCGAGTTCGGGAAATCGGAGGTCGTAGCAAGTCAGCAATCCGAATCGGACACCATCGATCACGACGGTCACAGAGCGTGGGACTGGATCGGTCCGAATGTGGGTCGATTCCTTGAATCCCTCACAGTCGAATAGGTGAATCTTGCGATAGCTGTCCAGGATTGCGCCGTCGGAGTCGATAGCGAGGAGCGTGTTGAAGGCGCGGTCCGGATCGTCGGATTGCTCGACAATTCCCGCCACCACGGCGATCCTGGACTGTCGCGCGATGCGGGTGAGTTGCCCGACGATCGCGCCGTCGCGGGGTTGCGCGTGCTCGACGAAACTACGGTCGACCCTTGGCTTTTCGTACGTCGCGTACTCGGGGAAGACAACCAGTTGCGACCCGGCGTCGGCTGCCTGCGATGCCACCCTCTCGATCGTTGCGAGGTTGCGATCGATATCTGTGCCCGACTCGATCTGGGCGACGGTAATACGCAATTCGGCTGCCCTTCAATGCCTTTGGTGGTCAGCGAGTAGGTGCCGGTGCGTGGCCGTCGTGCTCGGCCGCGTCGGTCAATGCCAATTCCGGCGGCGGCTTGCGGAAGCCCGAGGTGATGATCGCGAGCACCACAACGCCGAGGGCAAGCCAGCATGTTCCCAGGACTATCGCGTTCGAATCGAGTTGTGTGAGCAGGTAGGCGTCGACGACGGCGCCGATCGCCGGAACGATCACAAAGGCAATCGGGTTGAGGTGTCGTCCGGCTCGACGCTGCCGGAGAAAGTGCGCGATCACCGCAATATTGACCATCGTGAAGGCGGTGAACGCGCCGAAGTTGATGAAGGATGTCGACGTCGAGACATCGAGGAAGATGGCGATGAGGCCGACCGCGCCGATGACGATCAGATTGACGACGGGCGTGTGGAAGGTTCGGTGTAGGACGCCGAAAACTTTCCGCGGGAGTACGGAATCGCGGCCCATCGCGTAGATCAGTCGCGAGGCGCTGGCCTGCGCTGCAAGTCCGGACGCGAACTGCGCCACGATCAACCCGGCAAGGAACACCGACGCGAACAGATGGCCACCGATCTGCTGCGCGATGTCGGACGAGATCGAGGCCGAGTCGTCGAACACGCCACCCGGGCGCACGAGTTGAGTCACGTAGGCCACCACGATGAAGATGGCGCCGCCGATCAACACCATCAGCATGATCGCCCTCGGAACGGTCTTCTCGGGCTCGACGGTCTCCTCGGTGAGCGTGGTGACAGCGTCGAACCCGAGGAACGAGTATGCGGCCAGTGCTGCGCCTGCGGTGATCGTCCCGATGTCTGCGGCACTGTTGAAGAACGGTGCGCCACTGGCCAGTCCGTCCGCATCGGAGTCGCCGAGCAATGACCCGATCGACAGGGCGACGAACAGCACGATCACCAGCAGCTGGAACGCCATCAGGATGTAGTTCGCCTTGTCGGCGACCTTGAGCCCAACCACGTTGAGACCGGTCGTGATCAGGATGAACCCGATCACCCAGGCTGCAATCGGAACGCCGGGAAATTCGGCATTGAGGTAGGACGCGCCGATCAGCCAAATCACCATCGGCAAAAAGAGGTAGTCGAGCAGGATCGCCCATCCCACCAGGAATCCCACGCGTGAATCGATCGAGCGGCGCACATAGGTGTACGCAGACCCGGCGACCGGGTAGGCCACCGCCATCCGCCCGTAGCTGTAGGCGGTGAACAACATCGCCACCAGCGCAACGGAATACGCACCCGCAGTAGCGCCGCCGCTAGTTTCGGCGACGACTCCGAATATGCCAAGGACGATGATCGGTGTGAGGTAGGCGAGCCCGAACAGCACCAGGGACGGAAGCTTGAGCGTGCGGGTCAATGTTGTCGGTGCAGTCACCGGTTACTCCTCTGGTCGGATGCAGCGGGGGTCCAGGTCGCCGGGTCGATCCGACCGGCGTAGAGGGGCATATCGATCGGTGCGTCGTTGGCGCCGAACTGCGACCACATTCGGTTGTAGCCGGCTGTTCCGTTGGCCCGCACCCTATCGACATGCGTGAGGTCCAGGTCGGCGAATAGTGTTGTCGGGGTGCCATTTTCAGACTCCGACAGCACAAAGCCCTCGGGATCCACGATCAGGCTGCGCCCCGCCCCTGGCGGCGCTGCGCAGTTGAGGCTGACCATGAACACCTGGTTGACGATCGCATTGGCCCGCGCCAGCACGACCTCTTGGGCACGGTCCGGCGTGGTCGTCTTGACGATGTTCACGATCACGTCCGCGCCCATCCACGCCAGATGCCGGCTCGTCTCCGGGAACCAGGCGTCGTAGCAGATCGACAGCCCGACACGGCCGATGCCGGGCAGCTCTACGGTGACAAAGCTATTTCCGGGGTCGTACGGCTCGTACGGGCGCCACGGGAAGATCTTTCGATACGACGCCGCCACTTCACCTTCCGGGGACAGGACCACAGCGGTGTTGAACAGCATCCCGCCCGGCGCACTTTCGCACACGCTTCCAGGGATCAACCACACTCCGAGGTCGCCCGCGAGTTGCCTCAGATTCCGCAGCAACGGGCCGTCGAGGGGCTCAGCGGCGGCGCGAAGCGCGTCGGCTCGTTGCTGATCCGGCTGCCCGTCGCCGAAGAGGTGCAGCTCGGGGAACACGATCAATCGGGTGTCCGGCTGGTCGGCGCGGATACGTGTGGCTTCCTCGGCGAACTGGGAGAACGGTTCGCCGATCAGGCGTGGTGGAGCCTGGACGGCGGTGAGGGGAAGGTTTCGAGGCATGTCGTTCCTGCGAGTCGTGTGTGTGACCGGAACCATATTGGATCACAATGATCTATTATTGGCCAAGGCCTCACGACACGACCGAAGGTACGGTTTGAACATGACCGCTGGCTCCAACGACGAGACGGTGTTGACGTCGACAGCGTTGGCCGGCATCGGCCGGCGCAGTGCAGTGGAGGCGGTCCGAATCCGGATAGGCAGGGCTGTTGCGCTCGGTCTGCTCAAGCCCGGCGAGCGGCTTCCCGACCAGAACGAGATTGCGTTGGGGCTATCGGTGAGTCCGATCACTGCCCGACGAGCCATGACGAGCCTGGCCGAAGAAGGGATCGTCGTTCGCCGACGCGGGCGCGACGGTGGCACGTTCGTTGCCGACGAGGTGCCCCGCGCCGTACTGGATCGACTGAAAGCACCGGCGGACGAATCCGCCGCCGTTCATACTCTGGTGGATCGCCGAATGTTGTTCGAATGCGCCATAACTCACTATGCGACGCTCAATGCGACACCCGCGGAGCTGACCGAACTCGACCAGTTGACCAAGAAGATGGCAGCGGCGCGAGATTGGTCCGACTATCACCGATTCGACCGGCAATTTCATCTGCTTGTCGCCAGGTCCGCACACATGGACGGTGCACACCCGGTGTACGAACAGGCACTCGAAGAACTCTACGAACATTTCATCCCGTACGAGATAGCGCTCCTACGCCGTGCGAACGACGACCACGTCGCGTTGGTGCGCGCGCTCGAACAAAAGGATCTGATCGCCGCCGTCGACATTGCCCGCGGACACGTCGCCACGCTGCATAACTCCATGTTCATGGGGTTGTCAGACGGCAGGTAGGGCGCATCTCGCCGGTGCCGTATTCGCGGATTCGGGCTGACTACCTGACATCAAGGTGAGGGGCAGTGCTTAGATCGTTGGACGGACCTCAGTTCCAGGAGTGCCCATGGCCGATCTGTACACGCGGGTGCTCGTCGACGTGTCGTATGCGGCTGGCTCTGCCGGATACTCGGGGTCCGGCGATGAAGTTCTGACACTCCTCCAGCAGGGCACGCACCACGAGGCTGCCGCACTGCTGGCGTGGGATCGCTTGCAGATGCGACATCGACCGATCGTCAGTGCGGGCTACCGCGCTGATACTGTCGAACAATTGGGCGACCGGTACGTGGTCTCGGCTGAGAACCGCGCGCTGGAGACGGCGTCCGGTCCGGTGCGGATAGATGATCTGCCGCAGTATCGAGAAACTCCCATGTTTCGCGAGGTGCTGGCTCCAGCAGGATTTCAGGACGGGATGACGAGCCGTTTGTATCGCGACGACGGATCGTATGCGGGGATGCTTCATGTGTCGGCGGCGGATGTCGGCACGTTCGACCATCGAGCGAGGGATCTCGTCGCTGCGTTGGGCACGGTGATGTCGCGGCTGATCGTCGTCAAGCGCCCACCCGCGTTGTTACCCCCAGCCCCCGAGGGCGCCCTTGTTGGCGTGGTCGACCACTTCGGAGGGGTCAAGCCAGTCGACGGCTTCCACCTTCCCCTTGCGATGGCGGACCACAGCTTTCAGGCAGTTGTTGCCCGCTTCTTGCGGTCGTCGAGCCCGGCTGCGGTCGGTTTGTGGCCGACTGGTCGACACTGGGCGTCGGTGATGCTGACGCGTGTGGTCGACCAAGGCTTGCACGCGGCCACACTGGTGCAAGAAACCCAAATTGAGCCGATCCCGTACGGGCTGTCGAACAGAGAACTCGACATTTTGGCAGGCATGGCTTCCGGACACACCAACCGGCAGATCGCGGCGTTCCGGTCGATTTCGGTGCGGACAGTGACGTCGCACGTGGAGAGCATATTGAGGAAGATGGACACTGGCTCCCGGGCGACCGCCGTCGTTGCGGCCGCACGGGAGGGGCTGCTTCGCCTGGACTGCGCTCAGACGATGATCTGATCCAGAGCATCCTTCATCAAGAATCGCTTCAACACGTTGTGGGTAATCCTCGCGACGTTGTTTTCGTATCCGTTGTGGGACAGAGCAGCGGTCCATGCGATCGAGCCGACGGAGAAGAAACCGCCGCCGCCGTCGAGTGCGCCGAGAACGATGTCGGACCGAACGTAGGGATGTTCGCTGCCGCCCAGCCCAGGGAGGTTTTCATAGACCTCCTCGGAGGCGACCAAGTACGCATCGGTGAATCCTCCGGAGGTGGCGAGCAGAAGGGTACCCGGTGGTGATCCGAGCGCTGGGTCGTAGCAATCGATTTCGGCTCCGGCAGCGCCGCCGCCCATGATGCCGAAGTCACCGATGACTTCATCGGGTTCGAGTCCGTCGAACACGAACGTTGCCCGAGGATCGCGGCTGTCTTCGAGTCGTACGTAGTGGGTGGATCGGTCGAAGCCTTGGGCCGCGAATCCGACGCCGGTGAGCCGCTGCGGGGCTTTTCCCTTGTTCCGCCACAGACCAGCCATTTCACCTGAGGTGGCGTGTCGTCGTTCACCGTAGGCGGTTTGGTGGGGTCGGGTGCCCGCTGCGGATCGGCGAAGCTCCATCAAGTACGGCTGGTCCGGCACGAACGAGGCGGTGGCGAAGAACCCGTTGCCGCCCAGATACATCAGACGTCCACCGCGGGCGGTGTATAGGTCGAGTGCATCTATTTCGCGGCGCGTGACGTATTCGGGGTGCGCACCGCTGATGACCACTTTGTAGTCAGCGAGCAGTTCATAGCCGCCCATGTCGAGCGCTTCGTCTGTGATGACGTCGAACCCACACTCGAGAGTGTCGAGCCAATGGACGATACAGAGGTCTGCGGGGAGGCCCCAGACGCCGTTGCTTTGAAACCACGCACGGTGTTTGGGTTGCAGGGTGATTATCGGCTTGCGGACGCTACCGAACACGACGCCGCTGCCGTCGTTGTGAATTTCGTAGCAGGATCGGCCGAATTGGGGGTGATCCTGCAGGTCGAGATCTTCTTGCCCGAGAACCGGGGTGTGGCTGACGATGACCTCTGCGCCGTCGGCTTCGAACGCGATTCGGTCGTTGGCGTAGGCGAGGTATGTTGCGGTCGAAAGCAGCAGAGCCACATCCTTTTTGCGGCTCCCAGGCCCGATGAGAAAGGGAACGTACTGCTCGGTCTCGCCGCCGACCAGTCGTGCCGCGTAGACGCCGCTGGGAAGGTCTTCAGGGACCTCGAACGTGAACGCGATGGGCCATTGGGCATCGGTGATGTCGTCGTCGTGGAAGTGAATCGCATCGAATTCGTCGGGGACGGAACGGAAGTCCTCCGAGAGCCCCGCGTAGAGCGGACCGGTCACAGCTCGCATCGGTGCGTTGAAGCAGCGGCCGTGCAGTCCATTGTCCGAAAGATCGACGACATCCCAGAGCAGAAGGCCGTCCTCGCGATTGGAGAGGCCGAAGTGCCACCGAGCGAGCAGTTCTTCGCCGTTTCCCGTCAGCGGGTCGCCTCCGCGGGTGATACTGAGCGCCCCGATCTTTCCGTTGAATGGTGCTGCGGCCAGCCATCTCTCGCCGTCGCGGTGGGCGAGCGCCCCAATTCGGAACGGATGAGCGCTGCGGGCAAGATTTCGAGCAACCGCAGGTGCCGCCGCGTCATCGACGTCGATTTGCGCTGCCTGGTCGGAGACCCGATTCATGCAGTTCGCGATGGGGGTTTGCGTCAATTGGACGTCGACCTCGCTGCCCGGAAAGCGCACATCGATGCGGTACCAGTGGTTGGCGAGGATTGCACTCGAGGTCGACAGCGACCTCGGCTGTCCGTCGTCACCCCACAGAACCGTGGGGATTCCCTCGTCCAGTACCAGCGCGTAGCCTGTCGCGGTGCCTTCGTCCCAAGTGCCACAGATGGTTTGACGCTGATTCGTCAGGCCGATGGAGTTCTGCGTCACGTGATAGGCGCCGATGCTCTCGTTCCGTTCGGTCAGCGGGAGCGTTGCGTAGACGTACACGCTGATTGCCATGTCCGTCGGTTCGGCCAACACCGAACCTGGGTCGTCGATTTCCACGAACGATCCGGGCTGACAGACGTGGTGTTCCCCGGTGTAGCTTCCGGCGAAGCCGGCGTCGGGCACCTCGTACTCGACGAATCCAGGCCCGGCCGACCCGGTGAAGCCGTGACTCAACCGCACCAGAGAAGCGTCGTACATCGGCGGTCCCTCGCTGCTGACGTGGAAGGTCAGCGCTTCACCAGGGCGGGCGTAGAGGCGGTCGGTGTAGCCGAATATCTTGCTGGGGTGCGGTTCCATGATCCAACCTGCCTGTTCAGTCGTTGCTAACGAATTGTGCGTGCCGCCGGCGCAATACAGCGCGCGCAGCTGCGACATAGTCATCGAAGGATTCGCCCTCGATAAGCAGATTTCCTGGTGCACCGATGACGATTCGCCCGATCGCCCATGGCCCGTCGGCGCCACGTGCGAGGAGGATGTCCTTACCGGTGATGGGCAGGCTACGAAGGTAGCGAAGCACCCGCGTCGTGCGGTCGGTGTGCGGCCCGAACGGGTTCGTATCTAGTTCCTCGGCAACCGTTTCGGTGTATAGAGCTGCTATGCGGTCCCGGATTCGACGGGCGTGGAGGTGCGCCAATTCGCCCGTGCGATCTGATGCGGTGCGTGCCGTAGTCGAACTCATCTCAGCGCTCCTGGTAGGTGGTGATGGTCGGCGCGACGTGGGATTTACCCGTCGCAGGTGATTCGACGGGGGTGTCGTCGAGGTCGGATTGCGCCAATGACCGGCCGGTCATACGGAAATACACGGCGATCAGAACTCCGATCGCGAGCCAGGCAAGCCCGACGACCTTGGCGTTGTCGCTGGCACTCCAGAGCGCGTAGATCAGTACGGCTGCGCCGAGGGTCGGCGAGACCCAGTGCACGAAAATCCGTCGGCTCTGCATTCGCGCTCCGAAGTGCACCAGCACACTGATATGAAGCAGGATGTATGCGGTCAGAGCGCCGAACGTGACGAGGCTTGTGAGCAGTGCAGGGTTCTCGACTCCGACGATGCCAACGATGAGCGACAGCCCCGTGATGAAGATCATTGCGTTCGCGGGTGCTTTGGTCCTCGAATTCACCACTGCCAGGATCTTTGGGAGCTGGCGGTCGCGAGCCATGCTGAACACCAGACGTGATGACGTTGCGTTCGACGCCATGATGTTGGCGAACAATGCGATGAGTGCCGCAGTAAGAGTGACGACGACCTGGAACCAGTGCGCCATGACCTGACCGGTGAGGTTGTAGAAGGCGTTGTTGGTGTCATCGCCTTCGGCGAACACGGTACCGGCGGGGACGAAGATCGCGGCGATGTATACCTGAATGACGAAAAGCGCTGTCACCAACCACAACACGATCATGGTGGCCTTCGATACTGTCTTTCCGCCTCCTTTGGCTTCCTCGTTGAGAGTCGAGATGGCGTCGAAGCCGATGAAGCTCAGGGCTGCGATGGGGATGGCACCGAAGACGAGCGACCACGAGAACGTTTCGGCGCGAAATAGCGGATCGAGGGAGAAATGGCCCTTGCCTTGCGTAACTGCCACCAGTGCCCATCCGACGAACACGGCCAGGACCAGAAGCTGGATGATCAGGAAGATCTTGTTCATCGTTGCGGTAAAGGTGATGCCCCGCAGGTTGATCGCGGCGGTCATCACAACGAAGACGACGATCCAGATCCATGCCGGCAAGCCGGGGACTAGGGATGTCATTGCCGACGCTGCGAAGACTGACAGCAAAGCGGGTAGGAGCAAGTAGTCGAGCAGAATCGCCCAGCCCGCCAAGAATCCGACGAACTGATTGATTCCGTACCGGACGTAGGAGTACGCCGAGCCCGCTATCGGGAAGCTCAACGCCATCTCCCGGTAGCTCAGCGCGCTGAACACCATGGCGATTGCGGCGACGATGTACACCAAGGCAACCGCGCCCGACGAAAAGTTATACACGATGCCAAAGACGGCGATCGGCGCAATGGGGACCATGTAGATGAGTCCGTAGATCACCACATCGGCCAAGCTCATAGACCGCTTCAACTCAGGCTCGTACCCGAGTCTTTCCAGCTCAACGTTTGCCGAAGTGTTCTCGTCGACCGCGTTCATAGGTCGGGCCTTCCGGTGAGTGAGGTGATTTCCACAGCAGGCGGCTTTCGGAAACCGGCCAGGCGAATAAAGCAGGCAGGACGCCTGGTCCGCGGGCCGGCGGATGTGTCGACTCAGGGTTAGGCGGTGAACTCAAGGTAGCCAGCGCATGACTTGCCAACAATCGGTACTTTTACCGATGCGCAGCTCCCGCCGCGACGCGAGCCTCAACGTGGACATCCGAAAGATCAAGTCCCCAGCCAGGTTGCAGAGTTCCTGGCAGCTTTGGTGGACGTGTGCGCTGTGGTGTCGGTGCGTCAGAGGGTGCGAGGTTTCCAGCTCGGCCTTTTCTGTTCGAACGCGCTGATCAGGCCGTTGTGTTGTTCGGTGATGGCGATGTCGTCGAGTCCGTTGAGTAGTTGCCATCGGGTGTGGTCGTTGATCGTGAAGGTGAAGGCGTGCGGTCCAGCGGTGATGACGCGTGTAGTCAGGTCGACAGCCACCTCCTCGCACGCATCGTCCTCGACCGCATTCCATAGCTGTTCGACCTCGTCGCCGGTGACTTGTGCTGTGAGGAGCCCGTTCTTTCCAGCGTTGCTGCGAAAGATATCGGCGAATCGGGATGAGACGACGACGCGAATCCCGTAGTCCAACAATGCCCAAACAGCGTGTTCGCGGGAAGATCCAGTGCCGAAATCGGGTCCGACGATCAGGATCTTGCCGTGATCGAAGGGTGTGGTGTTGAGAATGAAAGTGGGATCGGCACGCCAGGTTGCGAACAGCGCATCGTCGTAACCGGTTCGGGTCACACGCTTCATGAACGCCGATGGACAGATCTGATCGGTGTCGATGTTGCTGCGGCGCAGAGGTATTGCGATTCCGGAGCAGCGGGTGAAAGCGTCCACAAGGTTCCTCGCAGCAGTTGAGGGGACGCGCCTGCCGGCGGGTCAGATAGTGGGCTCCAGGACGAAGTCGTAGTGCGCGACGAGGAACGGTTCGTCGGTGACCTTGCCGTCGGGGCTGAGACCGGGGTCGTGCTCGACGAACGGGACGATCAGCGCATCCTTGACGCCGAAGACGACGTCGGTGTCGAGGTAGTCGGCGCCCTGCTGGAACAGGTGAGTGATCAGTTTGCGGTAATCGGGTTCCTCGAACAGGAAATGTACGTGCGCGGGACGGTATTCGCTGATCTCGGTCTTCGTGATCAGGTCACCGACCGGCCCGTCCATCGGAATGGTGTACCCGAGCGGTGCGATGGTGCGCACGCAATAGGTTCCGTCCTGTCTGGCTTGATATTTCGCGCGAAGTCGGGCTTCGTCGATCTCGGGCATTTGCGCTTCGTAGGTGCCGTCGGCGTCGGCCTGCCACACGTCGAGGACGGCACCAGGGATCGGGGTGCCTGCGGTATCGGTGACCGTGCCGGTGATGAACAACGGAGTGCCGGGGATCCCGTCGGACATGTCGTGGCCGAACGGAGCCGGCGGTGACCCGTCGATGTGGAACGGCCCGAGAACCGTTGCGGGGGTGGCTTCCTCGGCGAAGCGGTTGTTGAGCTGCACGACGAGCATGCTGAGGCCGACGACATCGGAGGCGAGGATGAATTCCTGGCGTTTGTCGGTACTGATCTGACCGGTGGCGGTGAGCCATTCGATCGCGGTCATCCACTCCTCGGCGGTCAGTTCGACTTCACGGGCGTAGTCGTGAATGTGCCGCACGAGGGCGGTCATAAGCTGGGCCAGTCGTGGCGATTGTGCTGTGGCCCAACGTGTGACGGCGAGGTCGGTGATGTTGTCCTCGGTGACGAATGCCATGGAGAACTCCTTAGCTGGAATACGGGTAGGGCTCGGGATCGACTGATTCGTTGTGCAGGTCCACGGACAGAAAGATGTCGTTGCCGACCGGTCGGTGCAGTTCCTCGGCGAGTTGCCCGATCAGGCCGGCGGTGCGGGCGAGCAGCGCGAATCCACGCAGCAGTTGTAGCGGCAGTCCCAGATCGGCCAACGCCGCGCCGCACACCCCGGCACCGTTGAGCGGCAACGTCTTTCCCAGCACCTGCGGATGCACGCGTCCGATGGCGGCGAACAGTGCCAGATGTGGTCCGAAGAGGCCTTCCTCGGTGGCGATCTGCATCAGCCGAGGTGTGCGTGGGTCACCCTGTTTGTGCACGTGGTGGCCCAGTCCGGGGACGAACGCGTTCTCGGCTCGGCGGTTCTGCACGACCTCCAACGCGACCTTGTCCCAGTCGGAGTGAGCGGTCGGCAGCTCGCCCTCGATCCCGGCGAGCACGGTGTGCAGAAATTTGCCGGTGTCCTCGGTGACGCCGAGGAAACGGGAGCCGCCGCCGAGTAACCCGGCGGCCAACGCGCCCTGGATCGAGTCCGGTGCCGAGAGGTAGGTGAGCCGAGTGACGATCGCGGTGGGGGTGAACCCGTGATCGGCGAGGGCAGCGAGTACTGCCTCGAACACCCGCACCTCACCGGTGGTCGGTCGCCGTTGCGTCGCAAGCCAGAACGCGAGCTCACCGAACCCGACCTTGCCCATCACATCGTCGGCGAGATCCTGGCCGAGCAGAGTGATGGTGTGCAGGCTGGATGCGCCAAGCGCGGTGGGGTAAGTGGGCTGATCTTGTCGGCTGTTCATGACGGGTTCGTCTCCGATGCAACGGTATTCGCCGCGAGCCAGGCGCGGACCTCGTCGTTGTGCTCACCCAGAGCAGGCGGCGCCAGGTCGTAGCGGGCGGGGATGGTGGAGAAGGTGATCGGGTTGCGCACCCCTGCGGCGCTGGCTCCGGCGGGGCCGACCTGCACGATCGGATCGAGGCCGAGCTTTTCGGCGTACTGCACGCCCTGGGCAATGGTGTTGATCGGCCCGTTCGGGACACCGACTTCGTTGAGTTTGTCGAACCAGTAGGTCGCGGATTCGGTCTTCAGCCGTTCGACGAGCAGTGGACGCAGTTCTTCGCGCTTCGCGGTGCGGTCGGCGTTGCGCGCGAATCGGTCGTCGTCGGCGAGTTCCGGAAGACCCAGCACGGCAACGAGTTTGCGGAACTGAGCGTCGTTGCCTGCGGCGATGATCAGGTCGTTGTCTGCGGTGGGGAGCGGCTCGTAGGGGAACAGGCTCGGATGCGCGTTGCCCATCCGGTTCGGTGTGACGCCGCCCGCGACGTAGGCGGAGGTTTGGTTGACCAGACCGCTCATCGCGGAGGCGAGCAGGCTGGTTTCGATGTGCTGGCCTTCGCCGGTCTGGGCACGGTGCCGCAGGGCAGCGAGGATCCCGATCGTGGAGTGCAGACCGGCCATCACGTCGAAGACGCTGATCCCGGCCCGGTAGGCGGGTCCGTCGGGGTCGCCGGTGAGGCTCATCAAGCCCGACATGGCCTGCACGATCAGGTCGTAGCCGGGGATCGAGGCGCCTTCGGCGGTGCCGAAACCGCTGATCGAGCAGTAGATGACGGCCTCGTTGCGGTCTTTGACCGAGTCGTAGTCCAGGCCGAACCGGGTGAGCCCGCCGGGTTTGAAGTTCTCCACCACGATGTCGGCGTTCGCGGCGAGTGCCTGTGCGACGGTGAGGTCGTCGTCGTTCTTGAAGTCGAGGACGATCGACCTCTTGTTGCGGTTGATCGCGGCGTAGTAGGTGGACACGCCGTCCTCGCGCACCGGCGGCACCCAGGACCGGGTGTCGTCGCCGCCGGGGCTTTCGACCTTGATCACCTCGGCGCCCATGTCCGCGAGCAGCATCGTGGCGTACGGGCCGGCCAGCACGCGGGAGAAGTCGGCGATGACGATTCCGTCCAGGGGGCGGGTGGGGGTGTCATCGGATTCGGGGGGAGCCACTGGGGGTCCTTTCGGGTCGGACGCGGGAACGATTGCGCGGGTGCGGGTCAGCCGTCGACGAGGTCGAAGCTGAACAGTCGGTCGCGCGACGCTTCGGCGCGGCGGCGGATGTCGTCGATGTCGATGCCCACAAGGCGGCCGCGGTGCTTGCGGACTTGTCCGGCGACGAGGACGGTGTCTATATTTCCGGGGTGCCCGGCGCCGACGATGCTGGCTGCGATGTCGTTGGCGGGCAACAGGTTTGCGTCGTCGAGCCGGAGAACTATGAGGTCGGCGTCCTTGCCGACGGTGATGGAGCCGGTCTTGTCGTCCAAGCCGGATGCGCGTGCTCCTTCGATGGTGGCCATCGCGAGCAGGTCGGCGGGGGTGAACGCCGGTAGCGATTCGTAGGTGTCGGGCGCGATGCTGATGCCGACGTTCTGGGCGAGCAGCGCGGCGCGCATGACGTTGAACATGTCGCCGGCGACGGAGGCTTCCGTGTCGATGCTGAGGCTTGGCCGGATACCTGCCGCGAGCAGGCGTCCGGTGGCGGGTGCGCCGAGGCCGGGCAGGACCGCTTCCACTGCGGCGGAGACCGAGGCGTGGCCGCCGGTGTCGGCGAGCATTTTCAGTTCGTCGTCGTCGCTGGTGCAGCAGTGAATGAACAGCAGATCTTCGCCGAGCAGTCCGGCGTCGCCGAGGGATCCGATGCCGTGGAACTGCGGACCCCATGGACCGTTGCCGACGTGCATGCTGGAACGGATTGCCAGTTCACGGGCGAGGGCGAGGTCTTGGGTGGTGACCTCGAGGGTGGACAGTTCTGGTCCGCGCAGCATCGCCTGCAGTGTGACCAGGGCGTCGTCGTCGGCGAGGACCTCGGCGCGGACGCGGCGGATGTCTTCGGGATGGGTGGCTTCCCCGCGCAGCATCCATTTGTTGGAGTCGATCGAGGGCCAGCCGAACGCGAACACGCCACGGATACCAGAGTCGCGCAGCGCGGCGATCGCGGCGTCGGTGTGTTCGGGACTGTTCTGGATGTGGGATTCGTCGCGGAGGGTGGTGATGCCGGCATCGAGCGCGCCGAGGGCGCCGGTGAGGTTGCCGATGTAGACGTCGTCGGGGGAGAACTGCGGTCCCCAGGTGAGCTGGATGTGTTGGCGATATTTGGGGAAGTCCCAGCCCGTTCCGACTTGGCGGATCGCGCCCTGCCAGGTGTGGCGGTGAGTGTCTACGAATCCGGGCAGCACGGCCCGGTTGGTGCCGTCGATGACAGTGGCGCCGGTCGGGTCCAGCGCGGGTCCGACGGCGAGGATGCGTCCGTCGTCGATGAGGACGTCGCCGAACAGGTCGCCGAGTCGGTCGTCTTGGGTCAACAGGTGCGCGCCACGAATCAGGATGCGGCCCTGAGGAATATCGGTGCGGAGGGCGGTGGCCATCGCGGGTGTCCTTCGGTGAGTCGGTCGGCGAACCAGTCGGCGATGCGGGTGTGTTTGTCGTGGGAGTGGTTGTAGATGCAGTGATCGCCGTCAGGAAATTCGCTCCACGTCTTGTCGGTCGAGGCTGCGCGTTCGAACAGGGCACGTGCGTTCTCGATCAGAAAAATCTGGTCAGGTGTGCCGTGCATGACGTGCAGCGGGCAATGCAGCGACGCAAGCGTGTCGTCGGTCAACACGAAGCTGTCCATCACCGTTTTGGCGTGGATCGGGTCGTCGATCCCGAGGAGTGCCTGCACCTTGGTGATGAAGCGGCGGTAGCGGTTCAGAATCTCCGCCGGGCGTACGGTGCCGCCGTTGACGCAGCAGGCGTCGATCCGGTCGTCCGTGGCGGCGGTCAGCGCGGCGAGGAAGCCGCCCATGCTGTTGCCCCAGATCCCGACCCGATCGGCAAGCCGATCGTCGGCGTAGAGGTGATCGACCATTGCCGAAAACGCTTTCGGCACATCGGGTGTCAGGTGCAGACCGTGCAGGATCCGGGTTTCGCCTTGGCCGGGCCCGTCCACGAGAAAGGCCGCGACACCGCGATCGAGCAGATAGGTGGCGCCGACGTGGTACTCCTCGCGCCACCCGTCGAAACCGCCCATCACGATCACCACCGGGGGCGCGGTGACCCCGGGTGGGCGCAACAACCACCCACACAGGTGCCCACCCTGATACGGGATTTCGACGTGCTCGACCGCGGGGTCGGTGAGATCGCCTGCCGCCCCGTAGAACTCGATTAGCTTGTGGTACATCGACTTCTTGCGGGGATCGGAGTCCGGCAGCGGTACCTGTCCGACCCGAAAGCAGGCACTCGCCCGTAGATAGTCGCTGTGGGCGGTGACGCGGTGTCCGGCCCTCAGAGCGGCGTGGGCGGTGTCGGCGATGCGTGTACCGATACGTGCTGCGGCGACGGCCCACGGCACACCGGAGTCAGCCAGGGCGTAGAGCTCCACGACCTCGGCGTAGTCCATGCCGTTGCCGATCAACCGCTGCATCGGCATCGCGCGTTTGTGCGCGGCGACTTCGGCTTGCCACGGTGGTGGCGTCTCGGTGTCTGGTGTGGTTTGCGTCGTCTGTGTCATCGGTCAGACTTCGGCGAACTCGTCGGGTTGTGGCACGCGGGCCGGTGTCGGGAAGCGTCCGGCCAACCCTGCGGCGAATGAATCGAGCAGGTCGCCTGCGTCGGCGGCGTTGCTGACGCTGCCGAAGAGCCAGAAGTCCGGTCGGATGAGGACGGTCGAGCGACCCAATGAGCCCAGCCACGCCGCGTAGGTGCCGTCGACATCTGCGATCGGGGCACCGGAGCCGGGTGCGCCGACGTGTGCGGTCACGATTCCGATGCGGTTGATCAGATCGCGTTGCTGGTCGGTCAAGGCGGCGAACGCGTCCGGGTCGGTGGTGAGCAGGACCCAGCCGGTGCCGACGAGGTCGT
Organism: Antrihabitans stalagmiti; assembly: GCF_016482825.1. GTDB lineage: Bacteria > Actinomycetota > Actinomycetes > Mycobacteriales > Mycobacteriaceae > Antrihabitans > Antrihabitans stalagmiti. Next base: position 537,461 of record NZ_JAEMNV010000003.1, read on the forward strand.
CGAACAATCCGGTTTTTCCGTCGACCGCCACGTTGCCTTGGTGGGCGATGGCTCCTGCGGTCGGATCGTCGGGTCGCGCGAAGGCGGTCGGGCCGGGAATTTCGGGCATCGGCGGAATCAGCGACGGGTCTGTCAGTGCGGCCTTCATGCCCTGGTCGCGCATCGCGGCGATTCCGGGATCGGTTATCACGCAGGGCAATCCGATTTCGCGAGACAAATGCATCCAGGCGACGAAGTTCGGTTTGCGGTCGGCGGTGTAGCTGTCGAGGATCTGTGACGAGGCTTGGCCGCGAAGCACCAGATTCAGTCGCCAGGCGAGCGCGGAGGCATCGCGGATGCCGTTACACATCCCTTCACCGGCGAAGGGCCACAACACGTGTGCAGCGTCGCCGGCCAGGAAAACTCGGCCGTCTTGCCAGTGCTCGGCGACGACTTCGCGAAAGCGATACACCGGGCGCCGCAGGATCTCGACGTCGTCGGGGCCGACCCAGGGGGAAAGCAGTTCCCAGACGCGTTCCTCAGTGAAGTCCTCGGGCGTCTCGCCGGGCAGCAGCGTCCATTCCCAGCGGTGGTGGGTGGCACCGAGCTGGAACAGGCAGCCGGGACGAGCGGGGTCGGCGAACTGACCGTTGTCGAACTCGAAATTCAACTTGTGCTTCTCTTTGGTGTCGACCACGAGTTGCTCGTAGTCGCAGTTCCCGACCCAGGTCTGGATGCCGAGTTGTTCTCGGACCGAACTGTTCGCACCGTCTGCAGCAATGAGGTACTTCGCACGGACCTGGGTGCGTTCCCGGCTCTGCCGGTTCTCGAGGGTGACGGTGACGCCCTCGTCGTCCTGCTCGAAATCGACTGCGCGGGTGGCCATCGTGACGTCGACGTTGCCCGTCGCGCTTACAGCGCCGTTCATCGCAAGCTCGAGGTAGTTCTGGTAGAAGATCCAGTGTCCGCGATGGCCGTGCGGGCCGATCTGACTCCAGTCCAGGCGCAGCAGCAGATCCCCGCCGAAGGCTTTGGTGCGCATGTCGTACATGTCCCACGGCACCGCATCGGTCTTGAACTCCTCGTCGACGCCGATCTTCTGCAGCGTGCGCACGATCTCGTCGTCCATGTGTCCGGCACGCGAGAGCCCATAGAGCGTCGCGTGGGATTCGAAGGCGGCGACCGAGTGGCCGGCTTGGCCGAGTTGAGCGCACACCATCTGGCCCACAGGCCCGAAACCGATGACGACAACGTCGTAGGTTTTCATCGCTGAGTGGTTCCTTTCGAGGATCTTCACCTTCCGGGCCGAATACCGCGGGGTGATTGCCGTATTCACGGCAAAAGTGCTGTTCGAGAAGGTATTGTCCGTCTGGCGGACGCTTGTCCGTTGCTGTAGTCTAAGAATGCCTCGATCGCTTAGAAGTGTCAAGCGTCATAGTGGAGAAATTGGTGGTGCCGCATTTCTTGGCGCGAGCGAGTGATGAGAGATCATCGAGTCAGGTGGTGTCGGCCACCGGCAGCGCGTACCCGCACACAAAGGAGAATTCGTGGCCGAGCGAGGGCAGGGGCCGGACTTCATCGAGGCGCTGGCGCGAGGCCTGCACGTATTGCGCAGCTTCTCTGTCGATCGCCCGGCGATGTCGCTCAGCGACGTCGCCAAGGAGACCGATTTGGCGCGTCCGACCGCGCGCCGGATTCTGCTGACGCTCGAAGAGCTCGGCTACGTCCGCGCCGGCCATGCCGGCTACACGCTCACGCCGCGAGTTCTCGAACTCGGCATGGCCTACGTCGGCGCACTGAACCTCTGGGACATGGCCCGCCCACACATGGAACAGTTGGTCGCCCACACCGGCGAATCGTCCTCGATGGCCCAACTCGACGGCTCCGATATCGTCTACGTCGCGCGCGTCGCCGTACCGAAACTGATCGCCCTTCGGGTCGACATCGGGACCAGGTTCCCCGCCCTCGTGACATCTCAGGGCAAGGTGCTGCTCGCGGCATTGAACGCGGAAAAGGTACTCGAAGTATTGGCCGAACCCAGCCGTTCCGGACTGCCCGTCGCCACCTTCGCGCCGAATCAGATCGATGACATCCTCGCCGAAACGCGAACGCGCGGATGGGCATTGGCGGATCAAGATCTCGCGCCCGGAATCCGGTCCATCGCGGTTCCCGTCCGTGACGGCCGAGGCGTGGTCCGCGCGGCTATGAACGTCACCGTCCACGCAGCCGAAACGTCGGTCGAAACCCTCACTCAGGAATATCTACCGCTACTGCTCGACGCGGCCGCTGCCGCGAGCGCCGACTGGGCGGCATGGCAATCGCGGCCCATCGAACCCGCTCCGCGGACCGCGAGGCGAGAGGTCGGCTGACCAGGCGCCCTTGCCGCGACGTTCCGCACCGGCGTCACCGTCTTAGCCGAGGCGACGGAAGCTCGGCCAGATCGCGGCCCAGGGACCGCGCGGGTCCCGGGTTATCCAGACCGGCGTGCCTTGCTCGTCGTTGTCGACCCCGACGCCGTTGTCGATCGTCGCGGCCGCGCTGACGTCAGCGAACACCGTCCGCAGAAAGTCCTCGTCGAACCCGATCACCACGAACGGCCCCGAGGTGTCGGGCGGCGGACCCCAGTCGAAGTAGGCGTTGTGGCCGCTGTAGGCCTTGGACAGTCCCCGCTCCGGGCCGTACCGGTCGATGGCTCCGGCCTGGCCGTAGTTCTCGGTGACCACCACCGTCCGGGTCTGTTCGGCCCGTGACACACCCGCGAATACGCCGGCCACGGTATCGGCGAAGGCAGGCCAGCCCACGGTCTCCCCGGCGTCGTAGTTGACGTCGACGACCGGGGTGTCGGCCAGCACCCGAACGGGCAGCACCGGCAGCATCAACACCGCGTTGAACAGCAGTGACAGACCCAACCCACCGGACACCCAGGCCCGGGCATCGGACCGGCGCCGGAGCCAGTCGACGACGAGCGGGGCGCCGGCCGCCAGCAGCACCGGAAACAGGCCGGCCAAGTAGTAGGGCTTGCCCCCGGTGACCAGAAATACCACTGCCAGCACGACGTAGGCCACGGCGAAGCAGCGAACCGGACGCAGCTCGACCGCGCGCCACATCCGGACCAGCCCCGGTACCCACATCGCCACCAACACCGGGCTGATCAGTACCAGCTGCATCGGGAGAAACAGCCACCACGGCTGGGACGAGCCTGAGCTACCGTCTGCGATCGCTCGGGCCAGGCTGAGCTGCGGCCAGCCGTTGCTGGCTTGCCAGGCGAGGTTCGGTAGCCAGACCAGCGCCGCGATGCCTGCGCCCGCCCACAACCAGCCGGACCGCAGGACCGACCGTGGCCCGACCGCCAGCAGTCCGAGCAGCAGGGCTGCGATCAGCGCGGCGATAAGCGTTTTGTTGTGCAAGGCGATGCCGGTCACCAGCCCGACGAGCAGCCAACCACGCGGGTCGGCACCCTGGAGCTGACGCACCACCAGGAAGCTGATCAGGGTCCAGAACAGCAGGTCGAAGGTGGCTGTGCTCAGCATGTGACCGACGATCAGCAGGAATGCCGAGACTGCCATCGCGGATCCCGCCAACAACTGAGCGGACCGGTCACCGCCGAGTCGGCGGGCGATCAGTCCGGTGAGCAGCACCACCGCGCCGGCGGCCAGGGCGGACGGAAACCGCCAGGCGACCAGTGCGTCGCCGAACAGCGTGCTGACCACCCGGGCGACCAGCGGAGTGAAGGCCGGCTGATCCACGTAGCCCCAAGCCAGGTGCTGCCCAGCGGTGACGAAGTACAGCTCGTCGCGGTGCGGTCCGTACCGGCCGCTGAAGATCAGCACGAAGGCGGCGAGACCGCTGCTCAGCAGAGCCAGCGGCCGCCAGGCCACCCGAGAAAGGTCCACGCAGACATTCTGCGGGCCCGTGCACGGGGTCGGTCGAGCAACGGGGATTGACGCTATTTCCGGCGATCCGCGCCACGTCGGCCAAGTGGCGTTCGGTCGTGGCGCGCCGGCACGGTCGCAGTCAGCGCCTCCACCCCCGCTCCCGTCAGTTGCCCAAGCCCAGCAGGCCGACCGGTGAGCACTAGCAAGAGTGCGCTGATGGGGCCGGTGAGCTCTGGCCCGTCGCCGGCACTCCACTCCGTGTCGGTGGCGGTGAAGCGATACCCGCCGAGCGGCAGGCTGTCGAATACCTTCGCCTTACCTGTGCCGCGGCACGCCCACACGCGCGAAGCGGCGACAGCCGCTGCAGCAGTTGGCATCTCGAGCTGGCGGCCGAGCGGAATCGCGATGTCCTGTCCGTGGACGAGGTTGTCGATCAGGGTCTCCTGAAACGTCACTCCGACGTTGTGTCGCCGATGCCCGACGGTCGCCCGGATCTGCGCGATCAACACCTCCGTCGGCAATGCGGCTCGGCGTCGCGACGATTCTCGGATGATGCGATTCACGCCTCCGGGGTGCCGGAAGGCGGTCGCGATCGCAGCCCCCAATGTCAGCTCTTGCAGCGTCAGGTGTGCGGCCACGTCGCGGACGGTCCAGCCCTCGCACAACGACGCTCGACGCCATTCGTCCTCGGACAGCTGTTCCAGCAGGTCGGCTGTGCGGGTCCGCGTCACGTCTATCGCAGCCCATACGTCGTTCTCGATCATTGGCTTCTCCAACTCGTTCATTCGAATACCGGGGGACTGACCCGCGTTCGTTTGAGTTCGAAAAAATTCGGAAAGCCGGCCAATAGCCGCGCGCCGTCGAATACGCGTAGTGCGTCGACTCCGCGGGGGATCGAATTGAGCACCGGCCCAAAGAACGCTGCGCCCTCGATGCTGATCACCGGAGTCCCGACCTCACGGCCGACAGAACCAACCGCCGCGTCGTGGCTTCGGCGTAGAAAGCTGTCGTACTCCGACGAGTTCGCGGCGCTTGCAAGCGATTTCGGCAGACCTGTGTGGCGTAGGGCGGATTCGACTGCTGCCTCGAGTTCTGCTGGATCGGGATATCGCCAGTAGTCGAATATCGCATCCCCGAACGCAGTATAGAAATCGCCTAGTACCTTCTCGCCGAAATGGACCGCGACGGCGCTCGCAACCCGTGATGGCCCGGCTGTTCGCTCGACATTGGCTGAGTACCAGGGGTCGACGACGCGGTCCTGGTTCAAGAACTTCAGACTCATCACATGGAAGTGCAACTGGATGGTCCGTTGCGCGTCGACTTCGAGCAGCCACCTCGACGCAATCCAGGCGTAAGGGCAGACGGGATCGAAGTGGAAGTCCACAGCAATAGATTCGTCGTTCGTCATCGTGCACCAGCCCGAGTCACGGAAGTAGTACCATGCTGGTACTAGTTTAGTTCGGGTATGGGACTATCGCAAGGGGTGTATGTGACCGAGGAGCTTCATATCGGCGTCCTGATGTTCATCGCGCACCGTGCGGCGGAGAAAAGAATCCTCGAGGCGCTGCACCGTGCCGGATTCACCGAGATCACCATGGCCCAGGCCCGTCTAGGCGCACGAATAGGCCCGAACGGAACACGACTGAACGAGCTCGCCGAGCAGGCACAGGTCGCCAAACAGACTGCGACATTTCTCGTCGATCAGCTCGAGAAAGCCGGTTACGCCGAGCGGGTCCCCGACCCCACCGATGGACGAGCACGGCTCGTCCAGATAACCGAATTCGGCAAAGACCTCCTGCCGATCGCACGCGCAGAAGAGGCTCGAATCGACGCTGACTGGACCGCACACATCGGCGTTCGCCGAATGAAACAGCTGCGAGAAGCACTCACAATGCTGCGCGAGATCACCGATCCCTACTGACGAGTGGATCGTCGGGTGCCAAATTGTCCTGATCGGAATTGAGCAGAAACGAAAGCTACCGCGCGCCAGCGGTGCGGAATGAGCGCATAACTTCGGCGAACGTCGCCCACCAACCGAAGTCCGATGGCAGTCGACAGTCGATCCTGCGAAGGTTTTCGTGTGACGACGAGATCATCGCGGCCATCCCCGTGTTCGGTGGGATGCACGGCTCGTGGAACCCCAGTCTGGGCAAAGCAATTCCGACCATGGCTGGCATGGCAGAAGGTAGGTTTCTTGCAATGACGTTAACGACTCTGATGCGAATTTTCGCGGTGTCGCAGGCCGTGATGTTGTCTGCCTGGTTCGGCATAATGATGTATTCCATCATCTTTGTGCAGCGTTTCCAGCTCCGGTCGGCCGAGCCGGACGCTGTCGAGGACATCTTTCAGCAGATAGCCCACGGTGCACGAAAGATGGCCCTTCAGACGATCGCCGTAATTGCCGTCACCGGCACAGGGCTCGCTGTGACCAGGGCATTGATCACCCCTGGGCCCAGTGCCGAGTGGATCGTTCTGATGTGCGTGAAGCTTGTGCTGTTTCTCGTCGCGTGCGCCACATTCGTCTACCAGTCATGGTGGGTGTGGCCGAAACGGATATTCGCACCGCCGGACGAGATGCCAAGGGTGCGAATCGAATTCCTGGCCGCAGCCATCGTCATCGCCGTCTCGCTCGGCTCGATGATCGCGGTCGACGTCCTTGCAGCGTCAGTGTGAAGCCCACAAATTCGGAGGTCGAATGTCGGTCGATGTAGTGCGCTGCGACGTCGCCATTGTTGGTGCGGGCCTCGCGGGAATCAATGCGTTGTTCGTCGCCAGTCGCTACCTGTCCCGCGACCAGACTGTCGTCTTGATCGACCGCAGGAAACGTTCCGGGGGCATGTGGCTCGACACGTACCCCTATGTGCGTTTGCACCAGCCGCATCGTCTGTTCACGGCAGGCAACATCAAATGGACTCTCGGCGAGGACCGCCCACATCTGGCAAACCGGAACGAAGTGCTCGGTCACTTCGAGCACTGTCTCGATGTGATCAAGCGCCGCGTACGCGTCGAGGAGTTCTTCGGGTGGACGGTGGATTCCTACGACGAGACCGATCAGATCGCACGGATAACGTGCAGATCCGACGACGCGCGACAGATGGTGATCGAGGCGGACAGGCTGATCAACGCCGACGGTTACGGAGTCGTACCGAATAGCCCACTGGCACTTTCGAGCTCTCGTGTCCGCTCCGTATCGCCGGACGACTGGGATATGCGCGGAGATGCGATGCGCTCGAGCGACGCGCCGATCTGGGTCGTCGGCGGCGGAAAAACCGGCATGGACACGGTCGACGCGCTGATCCAGGAATACCCCGGACGGAAGGTGAACCTCGTCGCCGGTTCAGGTACGTGGTTCCTGAATCGCGACCGTTGTTTTCCCACGGGAGCGCAACGATGGACGAGTGGCAGGCTCGCGACGAGTATCACCGAGGAAGTCGCCATGCGCTTCGACGGGACCAACGAGTCCGAAGTCGGCGATTGGTGGCGGACGCATTGGGGCACGTGGTCGACACCTGCGCCCGGCAGCTTCAACGGTGCCTCCATGTCCGAAGGTGAGAGTCACCGGATTGCCGCCGGACTGAGCGAGGTGGCGATGGACCACGTCGCAGATGTCCTCGATCGCGACGGCGCCACCGAAATCCTGTTCCGCAGCGGGGCCACCAGAACGATCGAACCGGGCAGCTGGATAGTGAACTGCACGGGTTATCTCTTCCGCGACAGGCCGTACGAGCCGTATGCCTCCCGCAGCGGCAGGGTGATCTCGATACAGCCGCGGTCCGCGACCTTCCCGCTCTCCTCGTGGATGGGCTTCCTCACCACTCACCTGCTGTTCGCGGACAAGATACGAGATGCCCACCTGTACGAGCTCGATCTGGTCGACCTCAGGCAGAAGTCAAAGGCAGCACTCTGGCCTGCGATGATGTCGCTCGGCCAGCACAATATGAGCCTGGTGATCGACAACGTGCCGACGAAGGCGTTGCTTGACCTCGGGTTCGACCTCGATCGGTGGTTCCCGTTGCCGCGGCGGATGGTTCAGACGGCACGGTTCATGATCGGACACCGCAGAAAGCGTGAGCACCATCGCCGCACGCTCGACACGCTGCGTGAAAGATTCGAGGTTCGGTGCGGCCCGCTACCTGGACACACCAGCTGAGCTATGGCGTCGTGCGCATGACCTGCGGGTGGATGGAGCCGATGACGGGAATCGAACCCGCGTGTGCAGCTTGGGAAGCTGCCGTTCTGCCATTGAACTACATCGGCGTGCGGAGCAAGCCCCGCGAGCGCCCACTTTAGCAGCGTCGATGGGTACTGCTCGGGCGGTGTGGTGAACCGGATAGCCTCATGTCGTGCTGCTCTCAGATCGCGATATCAGGGCCGAGATTTCTGCCGGTCGACTCGGGCTCGACCCGTTCAGGGACGACCTCGTTCAGCCGTCGAGTGTGGACGTGCGGTTGGACGGCATGTTCCGGGTTTTCAACAACACGCGCTATACCCATATCGATCCGGCGCAGCGGCAGGACGAACTCACAACGCTCGTCGAACCTGCCGAGGGTGAGCCGTTCGTGTTGCATCCGGGTGAGTTCGTGCTCGGGTCGACGTTGGAGCTGTGCACGTTCCCCGACGACCTCGCCGGTCGGCTGGAAGGTAAGTCGAGCCTCGGCCGGCTCGGTCTCCTGACGCACTCCACGGCAGGCTTCATCGACCCGGGCTTCAGCGGACACATCACGTTGGAGTTGTCGAACGTAGCTAACCTGCCGATAACGCTGTGGCCAGGTATGAAGATCGGCCAGCTGTGCTTGATCCGGCTATCGAGTCCGGCGGAGAATCCGTACGGAAGTGCGACCGTTGGTTCCAAGTATCAGGGTCAACGTGGTCCGACGCCGTCCAAGGCGTACCTCAACTTCGAAACCGGTGCTGGCAGGTAGCTGTCCAGAATGCGGGCCCGGCAGTCTGTAACGGCGTCAGAAACAAACTAGAAGTATGTAAATTCGCTGTTTGACCTACCGTAAGTGCGTACAACCACCTAGTATTCAAACCCTGACGTCCGCGGGGGGGTCGGCTGAATCCAAACATTGGACTCCCTGAGGTGGGTGCGTCGGTTATGAGTTTTCTAGGTCGAGGTGATCAAGCCGTCGATGTGGCTGCTCGAACGCAGTCGTTTCCCAATTCCGACCGCGAACGCTGGCAGGGCGAGTACGCCCGGCGTCTGCGGATCACGGACACGATGATTGTTTGCGGCGCGGTAGCTGTGGCGCAGGTCGTGCGCTTCGGCGGCATCGGCGACGAGGGCACTTTGGCCTGGGTTCGAAATACCGAGATCGGCTACGCCTCGGTCTCCGTCGCCATCGCGGCGGTCTGGCTCGCTTTCCTGTCGGTCTCCAACACCCGCTCGCCGCGAGTCATCGGCAGCGGTCCCGAGGAATACCGTCGCATTGCGTCGTCGACGCTCAAGCTGTTCGGCCTCATCGCGATCGTCTCGCTTGTCATGCGTGTTGACCTCGCCCGCGGTTACCTCGCCATCGCACTGCCCGCGGGCTTGATCGGCTTGATGCTCAGCCGACGCGGTTGGCGGCGATATGCAGTGGCCCAGCGACGTGCCGGGAACTACCTCACTTCCGTTCTCGTCGTCGGCGGTCGCGATGCGGCAAAGGCGATGACAGCATCCTTCGCCCGTGACACCACGTCGGGCTACCGAGTCGTCGGTGTCTGCACTCCGTCTCGACGCTTCGGCGACAAGCCGACCTTCGAGGTCGAGGGCCTCGAGATACCGGTCATCGACGACGCGATGTCCGTAGTCGAGGCAGTCAAACTGACCGGGGCCGACACGGTTGCAGTGGCCGCCACCGAGCGGCTCGGCGCAGACCGCATCCGGGACATGGTCTGGGAGTTGGAACCGCTCGGTGTCGACCTTGTTGTCACAGCGGGTGTCGTCGACGTAGCCGGCCAGCGCATCGAAATCCGACCTGTTGCCAATATGCCGCTCGTGCATGTCGAGAAGCCACAGTTCGACCGCGCCAAGTCGTTCGGCAAGACCGCGTTCGACTTCTGTTTCGCGCTCTGCGCGCTGATTGCCATCGCACCTGTCATGCTCGCGGCCGCGCTGGCCGTGAAAGTGACGAGCCGTGGCCCTGTGTTCTACAAGTCGGAGCGGATGGGGATCGACGGCAAGCCGTTCGAGATGATCAAGTTCCGCAGCATGTTCGTCGACGCTGACAAGCACCTCGACGCGCTGGTCGCCATGAACGAGGGCGCGGGGCTGCTGTTCAAGATGCGCGACGATCCGCGTGTCACCAAGGTAGGCAAGGTCCTGCGTCGGTTCAGTCTCGATGAGTTGCCGCAGTTCATCAACGTCCTCAAGGGCGAGATGAGCGTCGTCGGCCCGCGCCCCCCGCTACGTCGTGAAGTAGAGGAGTACGACGGCAACGTTCGCCGCAGGCTCCTCGTTCGCCCCGGGGTCACCGGTTTGTGGCAGGTCAGCGGCCGATCGGATCTGTCGTGGGACGAGAGCGTTCGCCTCGACGTCTCCTACGTCGAGAACTGGTCGATGATGCAGGACCTGCTCATCATCAAGAAGACCCTCAGCGCGGTGGCGCGATCAGACGGAGCGTACTGAAAAGTTCGCTACGCGGAGATCCTGGAGGACGACGCCCGATAAGTCGGGGGGTGGTCCTTCAGGATTCTTCGTTTGGACCCTCAGCAGTTCTCGAACAGTGCGCGCGCGTAGCCGAACGATTGGTAGACGTAGTTCCAAGCCCAGTCGATCTTCCCTAACGCCGGGCGACTCGGCACCATAAGCAACTCGCCGTCGAAACATTTGCCGATGATGTACCGCGATCGAGAAATGTGCGGCGTGAACGTCACGACGATGACGCGCGTCCAGCCCTGCTCAGCAGCAAGTCGCCGAATTTCGCGACCCTCGCCTCGCGTCGTGGCCGGATCGGGCTCGAAGCAGCTGACTTTGAAGGTGTACTCGCCGTAGCAGAGCCGCTGCATTCGTCTGGAAGAGCCGTACGGATTGGAAAACACAACCTGCGGTGCGTAGCCCTGCGATGCCAGGCGGATTGCGAGCTCCTCGCGCCCATCGTGCGCCCCGCCGAGCACCACGATCGCGTCGGCGCGTTCGGGTTCGTCGACGATCGGGTCGACGTATACGGGCCACAGGGCGACCACGAAACCCGTGACCCCGAGAACGGCGACCAACAGCGCAACGCCGAGGCGTCGGCGCAGGCGTCGAGTCGAGGTCGGAATCGTCATGCCCGGCATCGTATTGGCGTCTCCTGAGTGAATCCTGAAACAACTCGGGCAGCTACGCGCCTTGTACACCTCCTGTTGACCCGACACTTCCCTCGTCGATGCAGTCCGCTAACCGGCGCCGATTACCAATCGGGTATGCGATGCACAGTGTTCGGAACCGGATATCTGGGTGCGACCCACGCCGCGTGTATGGCCGAACTCGGCCACGACGTTCTCGGTGTGGATATCGACCCCGGCAAGGTGGCCAAACTGTCGGCGGGCGAGGTGCCGTTCTACGAACCAGGGCTCTCCGATGTCCTGAAAAGGAATCTCGACGCAGGCCGGCTGCGGTTCACGACGTCCTACGACGAGGCGGCAACGTTCGCGGATCTGCACTTCCTCGGCGTCGGTACGCCGCAGAAGAAGGGCGAATACGGCGCTGACCTGCGTCATGTGCATTCGGTTGTCGACACGCTCGTGCCATTGCTCGATCGTCCGTCGGTGATCGTCGGAAAGTCGACGGTTCCCGTCGGCACAGCCGCGGAGTTGGGCAACCGTGCTGCCACACTCGCCCGGACAGATGTAGAGGTCGTCTGGAACCCAGAATTTCTTCGTGAAGGTTTCGCTGTCGAGGACACGCTGCGGCCGGACCGCCTCGTAGTCGGGATCGATCCGAACCGTCCTGGGCGGGCGGAGGCGCTGCTGCGCGAGTTGTACGCGGACCTCATCGACAACGAGGTGCCGTTCCTGCTGACCGACCTTGCGACGGCCGAACTGGTCAAGGTCTCCGCGAATGCCTTCCTTGCGACGAAGATCTCATTTATCAACGCAGTGTCCGAGGTGTGCGAGGCCACCGGCGCCGACGTGACGCAGTTGGCCGACGCACTCGGCTACGACGCGAGGATCGGGCGCAGGTTCCTCAATGCGGGCCTCGGTTTCGGAGGTGGTTGCCTGCCGAAGGACATCAGGGCGTTTATGGCGCGGGCGGGTGAACTTGGCGCCGACCACGCGCTGACGTTCCTGCGGGAAGTCGACAACATCAATATGCGCAGGCGGACCAAGATGGTCGAGTTGGCGACGTCAGCGGTCGGTGGATCGCTGCTCGGTGCGAACGTCGCGGTTCTCGGGGCAGCGTTCAAGCCGGATTCCGACGACGTACGAGACTCTCCTGCACTCAACGTTGCGGGCATGATCCAACTGCACGGCGCGGTCGTCAGCGTTTTCGATCCGAAGGCGCTGGAAAATTCTCGACGTGTTTTCCCGACCCTCAACTATGCGACGTCGGTGGAAGAAGCGTGTGATCGAGCCGACGTCGTCCTCGTGTTGACGGAATGGGCCGAATTCGTCGCACTCCGCCCGGAAGACCTCGAGCCGGTCGTCAGGGGAAAATCGATCATCGACGGACGTAATTGCCTTCGTCCCGACGTGTGGCGATCGGCGGGTTGGACCTACCGCGGCCTGGGTCGGCCCTGAAATTAGCGCTTGGTAAGTACCCTGCCTCCGTCTACACTTCGCGAAACGCTTGCTCGATCCGTGAGCGAGACCATAGCGAGATCGCAACGTTATCTAGCTAGCTGACTCCGGCTAGGATGATCAATGGATTGGTCGGCAATCGGGGGCTCGACCGTCAGGCGTTCGCGGACCAGAAAAGGCGATTGATGAGCTCGGTTCTAGGGGTATCGGTGGGGGCGGGTGCCATTCGTATGGCACGACCCTTTTCCGACCCCTCGGTCGGGAAAGGGCGCTACGACGGCTTTGCTTTGCAAGCCGTGGATGTCGGTCGTTTGCGTGCCGAAGAACTGACTGCAGAGTCCATCGGCGTTGCGCTCGAATCAGGTGGTCCGATCGACGCAACCGGCATTGCTTACCGCAGCGAGCAGCAGGCCAAAGGCTTGCGCGCTGCTATGGCGACGCAGCGGCTCGGCAACTATCAGCTGGTGCCCGAAATCGCGGCGTCACTGGAGTTTCTTCGTTCGACCGGCGACATTCAAGGTTTCTCGACCGTCGCGGTGTACGACCTCGGTAGTTCGGGATTGTCGATCACGATCGTCGACACCGATCGCGGGGACGTTCGGTACGCGGAACGAACAAGCGAAATCAGCGGCGACTACTTCGATTCGCTGATTCGCGAGCAGCAGATCGCATCGGGTCGTACGGATGCGCCGCAGTCGCCCGTCGAGTTCGCTGCCCTCGATGTCCTGTGCAAGGACGCGAAGGAGCAGCTCTCCGAAAGCACCGCGGTTGCAATCCCGTCCAACGGTGGCCTCGTCCTGCTGACGCGTGACAATTTCGAAGCTCTCGTCACGCTCGCTGTCGAATCGTCGGCCCGCATGACGCGCGATGTCATCATGCGGTCGGATCGGCACGTGCAGGCGATCGTCGTCATTGGCGGCGGTGCTCGAATTCCACTGGTTCGTGAGGTTCTGCACCGCTGGTTGCATGTGCCCGTCATCGTGCCCGAGTCGCCGGAATCCGTATCGGCACGCGGCGCAGCGTTGTTGGCACGGCCGGTAGCCGATCGACGCGACGATCTTCCCACTGCGCCGGTGTGGCTGACTGCGCCAGCGAAGCCGGGTCGCAAGCGGGAAATCAGTGGCGCAGGTCTAGCCGCAAGCTCGTTGGCAGTAATTGCAGCCATCGGCCTCGCACTCGGCTACGGCAGTCAGATGCTCGAACCAGGATCCAACGACGGCGGTCCGACAACGACGTTACCGACGACGCCTCCTCGCACCACCACACTCGAGCCGTCCAACGCGGTCGCGCCGATCGCTACGACCCTTCCGCCGACGACCACGACGACCGTCGAAGCACCACCGGTGTTCCAGCAGGAGGAAGGCCCACCGCCGCCACCTCCGCCGCCGCCACCGCCGTCGATCGAGATTCCGGGGTTGCCGCCGATCCTGATTCCGACGTTGCCGCCGCCACCGCCGTTCCAGATGCCGCAGATACCGCCGCTGCCGTTCCCGATTCCTTAGGCCGCTCCGCGGCTCGTGAGTCCTTTCGGTGGTCGGGCCCTCCGAAAAGACTCACGAGCGGCGTAGCCGCCTACTTCGAATGTCGACCTGATCCCGGCTTGGACTTCGGGATTGTCGTCTTTGGAATCGATGCTGTTCCAGCCATCGCCGGACCCGTCCTTCTGGCCAGTGGCCGCGCCAGCAGCACAGCGATGCCCGTCGTAAGCGGGACCGACAACGACAACGCGACGCCACCGACCGCCGAGCGGGCGATTTCGATCGCAACGGCATCACCGGTGAGCACGTCCTGGATCGAGCGACCGGCGACGCTGAACAACAGCAGCAGCGGCAACGCACCGCCGGCGTAGGCGAGAACGAGTGTGTAGACGGTGCTGGCGATGTGATCGCGGCCGACCCGCATCGCCGAGGTGAAGATGTCCCGACGCGACGCACCCTCGTCGAGCGCAGCCAACTCGAAAACAGCGGACGCCTGCGTGATCGTCACGTCGTTGAGCACACCGAGCGACCCGATGATGAAGCCCGCGAGCAGAAGTCCCGTGATGCTGACGTGTTGCAGATACACCTGAACGTTGGTGTTCTGCTCCTCGGACAGTCCGGTCAACTGAGTGACCTCGATGGCGAGATAGGAGAGCACCGCCGCAAGGACCATCGACGCCAACGTTCCGAGCAACGCGGAACTGGTCCGCAGATTGAGCCCGTGCGCCAAGTAGAGGACCGCGTAGAGAATCAGCGCTCCCGCGACGAGAGCGACGGGTATGGCGGGTTTGCCGTCCAGCAACGCAGGCAGCAGGAAGATCACGAGTACGGCGAACGCGAATATCAGTCCGACGACGGCCCGTAAGCCACGCCAACGCGCGACCGCAACGACGACGATCACGAAGACCAGCGCGATGATGGTCAGCGGGAAACCTCGTGCAAAGTCGTTGAAGCCGTACATCACCGAGCCCGACAGTGGGTCGATGCTTCGGACGAGCCGGATCTTGTCGCCGACGCTGAGGTCGGGCTGTCCGGGTCCGAGGACGAACGCGTCCATGCGGTTCGGGTCGCCCTGAACCTCGAGGAGTGTGTTGGTGCCGGAGTTCGGTCCGGAGTCGATGCTGACGACCGTGAGCTGACATTTCAGCGGCGAGTCCGCAGCGGGGGCCGGATCGCCCGCGAAGACCTGGCCCATCGAGGCGCTGCCGCACGGACCGATCTTCTGTTCTGTGACGGTGCCGGCCTCGGTTTCGAACGCGGTGCCGCCTGCGGTCTGGAAGGGGAGCGGTATGTCGACGTTCTGCTTGCTCGGCCATAGGACGACGGCGCCGACTACGACGGCGACTCCGATGGCGACGAGCAGGCCGATGACGATCTTCCTGGCGGTGTCGCCGATCGCCAGCGGACCGCTGTCGTGACTGTGGCCGTGGCCGTGTCCGCTCATCGACGGAACTCGGCTCGTATGTCTGCATGCACCGTGCAAGCGTAGTGAACGAAAACCACCGCCAGGCTGAGCCGTGGCGGTGGTGTCGTAAACGAAAGTTTAGGGGGTGGCGGAGAGCAGGGGGGGATGTCCCCGCCACCCGGTCCGGGCGGCCCAGGGGGGGTGGGCGGCCAGAACCGGCACCCATGGTGCCGTGCTCCAATGTACAGGATCGACGACCGGTTTTGCTGCGTGGGTTTGATTACGCGGCGAGTCCGAGCGCGTTTCCGGGTTTCTGTCTCGCAAACAGCTCGTCCAGTCCGTTTCGGACGCCGTTCACTGCGAGTAACTCGCCAAAAAGTTGCCGAAACGCTCGATGGCCACAGCGAGGTCGCGAGCCCACGGCAGCGTCACGATTCGCAAGTGGTCGTGGGCAGGCCAGTTAAATCCGGTGCCCTGGACCACCAGGATCTTTTCCTGCAGCAGCAGATCCTGCACGAGCTTCTCGTCGTTGTGGATCTCGTGCACCTCGGGGTCCAACCGCGGGAAGGCATACAGCGCGCCCTTCGGCTTCACACATGACACACCAGGAATCGAGTTGAGTTTCTCCCACGCGACATCACGCTGCTCCAGCAGCCGACCGCCGGGCAGGATCAGGTCTTCGATGCTCTGGTGGCCGCCGAGGGCAACCTGGATCGCATGTTGGGCAGGCACATTCGGGCACAGCCGCGACGACGCCAACAGGTCGATGCCCTCGAGGAAACCGGCCGCATGCTCCTTGGGTCCGGTGATGGCGAGCCAACCAGATCGGTAGCCGGCGACGCGGTATGCCTTCGACAACCCGTTGTAGGTGAGGCACAGCAGATCCGGCGCGAGTGTCGCGAGCGAGATGTGCTTGGAATCGTCGTAGAGAATCTTGTCGTAGATCTCGTCGGCCAGCAGCAGCAGCTGGTGCCGGCGAGCGATGTCGACGAGCTGAGTGAGCACCTCGGCCGAGTAGACCGCACCGGTCGGGTTGTTCGGGTTGATCACAAGCAACGCTTTGGTTTTCGGGGTGATCTTCGATTCGAGATCGGCGATGTCGGGCTGCCAGCCGTTGGTCTCGTCACAGAGGTAGTGAACGGGTGTGCCGCCGGCGAGGCTCGTCATCGCGGTCCACAGCGGATAGTCGGGCGCCGGAATCAGAATCTCGTCGCCGTTGTCCAGCAATGCCTGCATGGTGATCGTGATCAGTTCCGAGACGCCGTTGCCGAGATAGACGGAGTCGACGTCGATTTCTGGGAAACCGGGGACCAGCTCGTAGCGAGTGACGATGGAACGACGAGCCGAGAGAATGCCCTTCGACTCCGAGTAGCCCTGCGCGTAGGGGAGCGCGGCGATGATGTCGCGCATGATCACGTCGGGCGCATCGAAACCGAACGGTGCCGGGTTGCCGATGTTGAGTTTGAGGATGCGGTGCCCTTCCGCCTCCAAACGTGCTGCGTGAGCGTGCACAGGACCACGAATCTCGTACACGACGTTCTGCAGCTTGGTCGACTGCTCGAGAACTCGCGGTGGATGATGATGATGGTGATGGCTAGGTGTGCTCACGCGACCTATCGTGCCATTGGTTGTCCACTTGTTTTAGTTCGATAGGGCTACAAAAGGACTATCGTCCTGTATCGGTCGGCCCAATTCACCTCAGCCCGGGTACGGAGAACCTGCGCCCGAGCCCCGTTCTGGCAGGTGCACCGTGAGTACTACCGAGTCCACTCGCATTCCCCGTCCCGCGCCCGTCGACATGGTGCACCACGCACATCTCAGCGGCATCTTCGCCCCGCAGCGCGAGGAAGTTGACGTGCGTGGCCTCGACGTCATCGGCGAGATCCCGAAGGATCTGCACGGCGCCTACCTCCGCAACGGACCGAATCCGCGCTTCGATCCGATCGGTTCATACATCTATCCGCTCGATGGTGACGGCATGATCCATCGCGTCGAGTTGGTCGACGGCACAGCGCGCTACACCAATCGGTTCGTCCGGACCAGGCAGATGATCCAGGAGGAGAAAGCGGGCCACGCCATCTGGGCGGGTGTGACCGACCTATATCGACCCGGTCCCGACGAGGCAGGCGAGTTGGCGTGGACCTCGAAGGATCTGCCGGATATCAACGTCGTCCGCCACGGTGGCAGGCTCCTCGCGATGGCCGAGACGGATCAACCGTACCGACTCGATCCGACGACGCTGGCCACCCTCGGCCGCGAAAGTTGTGACGGGGCAATGGCAGTCGGTAGTACGGCGCATCCGAAGGTCGATCCGGACACCGGCGAAATGGTGTTGTTCAACTACATGTTCGATGCCCCCTACCTGACCTGGTCGGTCGTCGGGCCCGATGGCACGGCGTTGCGGTCGCCGACACCGGTCGACGGCGTCGACAAGTCCCTGATGATTCACGACATGACGCTCACCAAGCGTTACATCGTGCTTCTGTTGTGCCCCTTGGTGTTCGACATCGCAGCGGCGATGACCGGTGGTTCGGTGCTCGATTGGCGACCACAGCTCGGCACGCGGATCGCACTCATCCCACGTGACGGCGGCGCGGTGCGATGGGCAAGCGACGACGCATTCTGGGTGTGGCACTTCGCAAACGGGTTCGACCTACCCGATGGGAAGGTCTGCATCGACTACGCACAGTGGTCCTATCCCAGCGGCTTCGCCGATACCGGCACCCCCTGCGACGGCGGTTTGGTCCGTGCGGTGATCGATCCCGAAACCGGCCACGTGACGCGGACCGTCGTGTCCGATCGCGATGTCGAGTTTCCGCGGGTCGACGACCGCCTCCTCACCGAGGACCACGGCACCATCGCAACCCTCGGCAAGACCGGCGTCCGCGACGGCGCGATGAATGCCGTTTACTTCTTCGACATGACGAGAAGCGCGGAGACACAGTGGAGTCCGGGAGACGCCATTGCCATCGGCGAACCGATCTTCATGCCTGGTGCCGAAGCAAACTACTGGGGCACTATCGGCACCGATAAGACGGACCTGTCGTCCTGGTTCTACATCTTGCCCGCATCGGATCCGAGTTCGGGCCCGCTCGCGAAGGTGCGCTTGCCTATTCGCGTCCCGTCCGGTCTGCACGGCGCGTGGCTACCCGCATGATCCGTTGGTTGCCCGCGATCGGCGCGGTCGCTGTGTTGCTGCTGACCGGTTGCGGGAACTCGGACTCCGGCGATTCCGAACCATCTGTCGACGCGGACGTCGCTGCGATAACCGAGGCGTTGAACGCGTGGCCGGAGGCTTTCAATGCTAGGGATGTGGCCGCCGTCTGTGATCTGTTCGCTCCGGATGTAAGCGTCATCTATCCCGACAGCGCCGACCGCGACTACGACGCGTTCTGCACACAGATGCAAGGTGTCCTCGGGAATCAGGAGCGGGTCTTCACCTACGGACCGCCGGACATCCGCGAAGTACTTGTCGACGGAGACCTTGCGACGGTGCAGTTGATCTGGACCCTCACCGTGCGCGACACCGCAGGGGCAGTGCTCGAGACGGTCGAAGAAAACGGTTTGGACGTATTCCGACGCCAGGATGACGGTCGCTGGAAAATTCACGTTTCGCACGCGTATCCGCTCTGAATCATCGTCGAGTTCGCGCCTAGGCTGTGCGGATGGTTCGCACAGTCCCGTACGGCTCTTGGCCCTCACCCATCACCGCTGCCGACGTCGCGGCAGGCGGTCATCCTGTCGAATCGGGGCGCTTCGTCGGGGACGGCGTGTACTGGTCGGAAATGCGCCCGGCCGAGGGCGGACGGTCAGCGATACGCACCGGACCAGCCGAGGACCCCACCGACGTCTTGCCCGCGCCGTGGAACGCACGGACCCGGGTCCACGAGTACGGCGGTGGCGCGTGGACGGTGGCAGCGGACGGAACCGTCGTGTTCGTCGAGTTCAGCGATCAAAGGGTGTACGCGCTGGGTGGTCCGTTCGGGTCGTCCAGATCGCCGCGGCCGCTGACACCGCGACCCGACGTGGCGAGCGGGATCCGCTACGGCGACTTGCACGTACACGGAAACAAGGTGTGGTGTGTCCGCGAAACACACGGCAAGCGCATCGTGCGCGACATCTGTGTTGTTCCACTCGACGGTTCGGGTCGCGCCGATCCGAGCAGAATAACGGCGGTGGTGGGTGGATCCGACTTCATCGCCTTCCCGCGGTTGTCGCCGAACGGATCGCGGATTGCGTGGATCGCCTGGGATCATCCGCAAATGCCATGGGATGGAACAGAATTACGCTGCGGAACGCTCGACGCGGACGGTCGTTGCACCGATTGGCGCACCGTCGCGGGAGGGGTCGAGGAGTCGATCCTGCAGCCGGAATGGGTGTCGGACGACGAACTGTTCTTCCTCAGTGACCGTTCCGGATTCTGGAATCTTCATCGCAGCAACGCTTTCGAGGGCTCGGCGACCGCAGTGGCGACCGTGGAGCGCGACACCGGTGGCCCCCTCTGGCGGCTCGGCGCTCATTGGTACAGCCTTCTCGACAACGGAAAGTGTTTGACAGTAGATACTTTCGGCACCGATACGCTGTCCGTCCGAGACGTCGACACAGGGGAGTCCGACACCTTCGACCTCGGTGACATCTCGGTACTGGAACTGGTCGACACGGTCGGCGACAAGGCGCTCCTGCGTTGCGGCGGAGCGCGAACACCGACCGGGTTACGCATTCTGGACCTCACCTCTCGCGAGCTGAGCGACGTCCGCATGTCGGCAGAGCAGCTCCCCGATACGGCGTATCTTCCAGCAGCCCAGCAGATTACGTTCAACGGACCGAATCGTGACGTCCATACGGTCGTCTATCCGCCGACCAACCCCGACTTCGCGGGACCCGATGGCGAGTTGCCGCCGTACGTCGCGTTCGTGCACGGCGGCCCGACCGCTCACGTCGTCCCGGCGATCAACCTCGTGTACGCGTACTTCACCAGCCGCGGCATCGGAATTGTCGACGTGAACTACGGCGGCTCGACGGGTTACGGTCGCGAGTACCGCAATCGGCTGCGCGGGCAATGGGGTGTCGTCGATGTCGAGGACACGATCGCCGCGGTCCGCGGTCTTGTCGACGCGGGTCTCGCAGATCCTGCTCGGTTGGCGATCGAGGGCGGGTCGGCAGGTGGCTGGACGGTGTTGTCGGCGCTGACGGGCAGCGATGTTTTCGCCTGTGGTGCTTCGTATTACGGTGTCGCAGAGTTGGAGCGGTTCGCCGCCGAGACCCACGACTTCGAGTCTCGTTACCTCGACGGACTGATCGGCCCGTTGCCGCAAGCCGTCGAGCTCTACCGCACCCGCGCGCCCGTCAACAACGTCCACAAGCTGAGTTGCCCGGTGCTGTTACTGCAGGGGCTGTCCGACCCGATCGTTCCGCCATCGCAGGCCGAACGCTTTCGTGATGCGATGGTGCGCAAAGGCATTCCGCACGCCTATCTCGCCTACCCTGGCGAAGCCCACGGCCTGCGAAAGTTGGCCAACCAGATCAGTTCCCGTGAAGCGGAGTTGTCGTTCTACGGCCAGGTCCTCGGTTTCGAGACGCCCGGTATCCCGCCGCTGAAGCTGTGGGTGCCACCGGAGGTCTAGACAGCTGTGCGCGGTTGAAGGGTTCATAGACCCCTCAACCGCGCACAATCTGCATCAGCTCTTGCGGCCGGGTGCCTTTGCGCCCGGACGGAATCCGAGGCCACCCGGCTTTGCTGCCGGAGGTGGCGCAGAGTTGCCGTTGGAGGGCTTTGCGGTCTCGGTGGCTGCAACCTCGGCTTCGGTAGCCGTCTCCGGCTCGGTCGCTGTGCCTTCGTTCGGAGCCGAGGCTTCGACCGCGGCTGGTTCCGGCTCGGCCGCAACGGGTTCGGGCGCCGCCGGTGCCTTCTCCTCGGCGACAGCCTCAGGTTCGGGCGCAGGTGTGGCGGCCGGTGCGCCAGCTCTGGCGCCCGGCTTCTTGAAGCCCGACTTGACGGCGAGACCCTTCGGCTTGACGGTCGGCATCGACTCGGCCGCGGGTGCTGCGGCTTCAGTCGGTGCTGCTTCGGTCGACGCTGCTTCGGCCGGGGCCGATTCGGCTACTGCTGCAGCGGGTTCGGGCTGTGCGGCTGGTGCCGCCGGTGCCTCGGCAGCGGGAGCCGGTGCAGCAGCTTTCGCGCCCGGCTTCTTGAAACCGGACTTGACCGCCAGACCCTTCGGCTTGACCGTCGGCATCGACTCGGCTGCAGGCGCTTCCGCTGCTGCCGTTGGGGCGTCGGCGGGTGCAGCGCTTGCCTCAGGCTCGGGTGCAGCAGGAGTAGCAGCCGGAGCCTTCGCACCGGGTGCCTTGGCTGCGCCCTTCATCTGCAGACCCTTGCCGGGAGCCTTTGCGCCAGTGGCGAGTCCG
Source organism: Antrihabitans stalagmiti (assembly GCF_016482825.1). Taxonomy (GTDB): domain Bacteria; phylum Actinomycetota; class Actinomycetes; order Mycobacteriales; family Mycobacteriaceae; genus Antrihabitans; species Antrihabitans stalagmiti. Next base: position 559,309 of record NZ_JAEMNV010000003.1, read on the forward strand.
AGACCCTTGGGCTTTGGAGCTTCGGCCGCGGCCTCGGCTTCGGCTGGTGCCTCCGGTGCCGCTGCCGCGGGCTTGCCCGGCGCCTTCGCTCCCGGCGCCTTCGCTCCCGGTGCTTTCGCGCCCGGCGCCTTGGCGAGCCCCTTCATCGCGAGGCCCTTCGGCTTCGGCGCCTCGGTGCTGTCGCTGTCGGCCGGTTCCGCTGCTGCGGCAGGCTTGCCGGGTGCCTTTGCTCCCGGTGCTTTCGCGCCTGGTGCTTTGGCGAGCCCCTTCATCGCGAGGCCCTTGGCCGGTGCCGAGGTGATCGGGGTCGGCGCGGGGATCGCCTCCTCGACCTCTTCGACGCGTTCGGCTTCCTTGACCGCGGCTGTCGCCTCTGCGGCTTTCGGTCCACCGGCTGCGGCGACTTTCTCCCGTGGCACGACCTTGATGTTCTCGCCGAGTTCGGCAGCGTCGAGTCGCTTGATCGAGCCGAGCATCAGCTGCGCCACGTCGACGACCTCGACGCCGACACCCTTGCCCTCTTCCTGCCTGGCCGTGACGCCGTCCGTCAACATCACGCGGCAGAACGGGCAACCCGTTGCAATCTTGGACGGTGCGGTGCTGAGGGCTTCGTCGACGCGGTCGACGTTGATCCGCTTACCGATCTTCTCTTCCATCCACATGCGAGCACCGCCTGCGCCACAGCACATCGACCGCTCGCCGTGCCGTGGCATTTCCCGCAGATTCGAGCCCGCCGCAGCCATCAGTTCGCGTGGTGCGTCGTAGACCTTGTTGTGTCGGCCCAGGTAGCAGGGGTCGTGGTAGGTGACGTCGTCGCCGACGGGGGAGACAGGGATGAGCTTCTTGGCCCTGACGAGCCTGTTCAACAGCTGCGTGTGGTGCACGACCTCGTACGCGCCGCCGACCTCCGGGTACTCGTTGCCGAGAGCGTTGAAGCAGTGCGCGCAGGTGACGACGATCTTGCGCTTGTGGGCTTCGACCCCTTCGAAAACGGTGTTGAGCAGTTCGACGTTCTGTGTTGCGAGCTGCTGGAACAAAAATTCGTTGCCGGCGCGGCGTGCGGAGTCGCCGGTGCAGGTCTCTTCGGCGCCGAGCACCATAAATTTGACGCCTGCAGTCGCAAGCAATTCGGCGACGGCTTTGGTCGTCTTCTTCGCACGGTCCTCGTAGGCGCCCGCGCAACCGACCCAGAACAGGTATTCGAAGTCTTCGAAGCTGTCCGCATCCTGGCCGTAGACCGGAATGTCGAAGTCCATCTCGTTGATCCAGTTGAGCCGGTCCTTGGAGTTCTGACCCCAGGGGTTGCCCTTGTTCTCGAGATTCTTGAACAGACCGGCGAGCTCGGACGGGAACTCCGATTCGATGAGCACCTGGTAGCGACGCATGTCGATGATGTGGTCGACGTGCTCGATGTCGACCGGGCACTGCTCGACGCACGCGCCGCAGGTGGTGCAGCTCCACAGGACTTCGGGATCGATGATGCCGAGTACATCGGCGTCACCGACGAGCGGGCGATCGGCTTCTGCGCGAGCAGCTTCGGAGATTTTCGCCAGCGCAGCCTCGTCGGGCTTGCCGTCGCTGTCGACCAGGCCGACCTCGTCGCCACCCATGTCCTTGCGGCCACCGGCGAGTAGATAGGGAGCCTTGGCGTAACCGTGGTCGCGCAGCGACATGATCAGCAGCTTCGGACTCAGCGGCTTACCGGTGTTCCATGCAGGGCACTGCGACTGGCAGCGACCACATTCGGTACACGTGGTGAAGTCGAGCCAGCCTTTCCAGCTGAAGTCTTCGACCTTGCCCGCACCGAACGCGTCGACGTCGGGGTCGGCGTCCTCCATGTTCAGGATCTTGCCGCCGGACATCATCGGCTTTGCAGCACCGAGTGCGACGCCGCCGTCGGCTTCACGCTTGAAGTAGATGTTGGGGAACGCCGAGAAGCGGTGCCAGGCAACGCCCCACGTGATGTTGCGGCCGACCATGTAGAGCCAGACCATGCCGGACATCAGTTTGATGAATGCGAAGACCGACACCATCTCGACGCTTTCGGGAAGCAGCTTCGCGACGTTGAGTGTGAAGAAGTCGGTCCACGGGTTCGAGTGGCCGTAGGTGGCGATCTTGCCGGCCTTCACGAAGATCATGCCGAGACCCTCGATGAGCACAACCCACTCGACGAAGTAGGCGGCACCGAACTTGGATCCGCTGAAACGTGAGAGCCGCTCGGGCAACCGCGGGTGGTTCAACTGACGGATGATGATCAACGTCAGGATGCCGACGACGGTGCCGATGCCCAAGAGCTCGTCCATCAGGTGGTAGATCGCCCAGTTGCCGACGATCGGCCAGTGGAACGCCGGATTGAACGTCTGGCCGTATGCCTCGAACCAGAACACCGCGCCGGCCATGAAGCCGATCATCACCAGCCAGTGGGCCCAGCCGACCGTACGGAACTTGACCATTCTGGTGTGCGCGAGGAACTCGACGACCATCTGCCGAAAGCGTGGGATGAACGGACGCCAGCGGTCCGGCGCGGGTTGTCCGATCGTGATCGTGCGGAACTGCGTCCACGCACCGCTCAGGAAGGACGCCCAGCACAAAAGACTGAGAACAGCACCAGTCGTGCCCAACGTGATCGTGAGGGCATTCATGTCGCGACCTTTCTCTCGGTGCTGCTCAGCAACACCCTGGTTCTGCCGATCATCGTACAACCGTATGTTACTCGCCGGTAACTTGCGAGGTTTACCTCGCGATAACCAATTACCCTGTCGTTATTCGTACAGTTGCGGTTTGGAGCACGACGCGCCGACGAACAATTTCCATGCTCGATCGAAATACACGCTATGCGGTGCGAAAACGCTGGTTCAGCAAAGGTCAGGCTTAGTCGAAAATGGAAACTGTTGCCGAGATAGCGATTCGGTCACGGTTCGGCTACGCTCTCATCGACCTGTCCGCTGTGTCCTCCCTCACTTAAAGCTCGGGGTGGGCTAAGAATCCTATTGGGGCACGAGATCAAGAGGTCTCTAGTGCTTGAGGATGGACCCAGCGGTCACCGAAGTTAGAGAGTAGGAACAGAATGAAGCTGCGCAAGATCGCCGGGACAGCGGTGTTCGTCATTGCCGCAATGGGCCTTGCCTCGGGGACGTCGTATGCCGACCCCGCATCGGAGCCAGCTCCGAGCAACATCACGTACGAAACCAAGCTGGTCGACAAGGCAGTCGTAACGACTCTCGACGCCGGTGTCTTCAAGGTCGCTAGCGACTCGAAGACGGTCACCGTCAACGACATGAATGGCAATGCCGTTGTGACGTTGCCGCTGGCGGTCAATCTCGACCAGATCGCCATCCCCCTCAACGCTGCGGTCAAGAACGATGGCAAGGTCCTCGAACTGACTCCGGCAGCACCGATCGCATCGACGAAGCCGCTGTTCGTTCAGCCGGTCGCGTCTCCGATCGAAAACCAGCGTGCGATGGAAACCTTCGCGACGCAGTTCGGTATTGCAACTGCAATCGGTGGATTTGTCGGAACTGCCGGCGGCGCAATCATCGGCGGCATCCTCGGCGGCATCGCAGGTTGCGCAACGATTCTGCTGTGCCTCCCAGGCATTGCGACGGGTGCAGGCGTCGGCGCAGTCATCGGCACGATCATCGTCGGAGGCCCCGCGCTGGTGGTTGCGGGTATCGATCTGATCGGCACTCTTACTGCTCCTCCCGGCACGACCAAGTGGAACTACGTCGAGCCTGGCGTCGGCGGCACGAGGTAGTACGCAGCGTTCTTCCAGCCCGAACGCAAAGAACCCGTCACGGTGTGGCGGGTTCTTTGCGTTCGAGGGGCGGGGTACATGGTTTCGAACTCCAACAGCGTGCAGCCAATCGGGTCGGTGTGCGTCCAGTTGTGTGCACCCTGACCCAAATTGCCGCACCCTGACGCATCATCTAACTCGACCCGAGCTTGTTGACAGCTCGTGCCGGCGTCCCGACGCCTCGCTCCCCGGCCATGCAAAAACCCGCCCCTGTGATCCAGGAGCGGGTTTTGGTACGTCAGGGGTATTACGAGGTGCGGATCGTCAAGCCGGGGTTCTCAGCGAGCACGACGCTCACGGGAGTCGAGAACAGTTGCGGCTCGTTTCCGATGAACGGTCCGATCAGGTTGGGGATCTCGCAGAACGGATATTCGGCGACGGTCGATGCACTCGAAATGCCGAGTGCCAACGTTCCGGTGACGACGGCGCCGCCGCTGTCGCCCGGCAGCGCGCAGATGTTCGCCGAGAAGCTGTCGTTCAAGTTGCGGTCGCCGACTGCAACGGACTGTGCGACGGCATTGACGACGCCGCAACTGAAGCCCGTGCGTGCACCGGCTTTGCAGACCGGCGCGCCGACAACGGGTTCGGCGATGCCGGTGATCGTCAGGGGCGCCCGACCGGGTACCCGAACGCCGTTGTTGTCGAAGCGCGACTTCGCGTCGTTGGCGATCCGGATGATCGAGTAGTCGTGATTGTCGAGGCTGGTCTTCTGGAACGTGCCGATCTGCGGACCGAGCACATCGAGGGCCCTCAGCTCGTGCACTGCAGACGCGTCGGGGGTGCCTGCTGCTGCAAGGTTCGGATCGCAGTGGCCGGCCGAAACGTTGACCACGTTGCCCGCACTGTCGGACCCGTTGAAGCCCAACGAGCAACGCAGCGACGATTCGGTACTGATCGAGGCGTAGGGATCGCCGCCTTGGAGTGCGTTCGGAGCCAATTCGCCCGCGATGGGGTCGGCAGCGGGCACAACCGGCTCAGCGCCTTGAACGGGCGGCATGAGTACTACTCGCACCGCGTCGAGGAAGCCGGGCAGAGTCAGGCCGCCTGCGGTGGCGTCGATGCGGACCGCGAGAGCGTTGTTGACGATATCGATCGCGACCGCGCGCACCAGGCTTGCGATTTGGACCGGCTGAGTGGCCAGCCACGCGTCGAACGACTGCTTCTCGGCATTGAGGCTCGACTCGCTCTTCGCAACTGGTTTGACGACGAATCCGGCGCTTTCGGCAGCGGTCCGCGCGGCCTCGAGGTCGGGAGCATCGGCGAGTGCGACGACGGCCTGCCCTGCTTCGTTCAGCCACGAACCGGCGAAGGCCGCGGGAAACTGGGTACGCGCGGTTGCGGCGAAGCCTGCGAGTTGCTGCGCGAGGTCGGCGCGCTGCAGATATTCGTCGGCGGTGAGTTTCAAGTCACGTGCGATTGCGTCGGACAGCTCGACCGGAAGCGGAGCCGGCGCGGGGGCCGGATCGGCCTGAGCAATGGCGACTGTCGGTCCGAGTAGCAGCAGTGCGGCCGAGCCGAACACTGCTGCCCGGCGTGCGGTCGTAAGTCGCATGGGGGCCTCTCTGCTGCGGGCAACCGATGCTGCCCGGACGAATTGTCCCAGTGACTATATGGCCTCGGTAGCGCGAATCACAGTTGTCCGCGCGACCGGGACATATCGATCGAGTGAAAGCTGGGAGCCGCCTAGGCGGGACTTTGGCTGGTCCGAATCACGAGTCCGGACGCGGAACCGGTCGAATTGGCATTTGCGATGATCTCGCGGATCGGGATTCCGAGGCTCGCGGTGCCGCCGTCGGGTGCCAACACCAGGTTGGCCTCGACGCAGTTGGGCGCCGTGCTTGCGTTCGATCCGCTCGTGATGCCGAGTGCAAGGGTGCCTGTGACGATGGCGCCACCGCTGTCACCAGCGAGAGTGCATGCGGTGCTTGCGAATCCGCGAACGAGGCGGCTGGTTCCGTCTTCGGTGAACAGCTGCGTTTCGACGCGATCCGCCGCGACGACGCCGCAGGTGAACGTCGACGTCTGACCCGATTTGCACACTGGGGCACCGACGACGGGAGCAGCCGTACCGGTGATCGTCAACGTCGTTCCGCCTGCGCCACGGACTGTCGGCCGATCGAGACCGTTGCGGACTGCGCGGCTGTTCAGCTCGATCAGCGCGTAGTCGAGGCCGGTGGCCGGATCGCCGAGGGTGGAGTGCGTGAACATGCCTGCCTCGGGGCTCTTGTCGAGGTCGCGCGGATCTGGAACGAAGACCGGTGCGTTGACGCCGCCACCCTGTGCGTTCGGATCGCAGTGTCCCGCAGTGACATTGATTGCGCGTCCTGCAGCGTCACTCGCGTTGAACCCGAACGAGCAGACGCCGATTTCTGCCATCGGAGTGTCCTTCAGCGCCTGCCTCGCGGTGACGTAGGTGTCGCCGCCCATCGGTGTCCGCTCGTTCGCACCGCCGCCACCGGGGGACAGGATCACCTTGACGTTGGCGAGCAACGTCGGGAGATTGAGCATGTGTCCCGCTGGGCTGTTGGCGATGTCGACGACGAGTTGGCTGTTGAGCACGTCGATTGCGATCGAGTTCACCGACGTCGCGGCCTCGCGGGGCATCGCGGAGATCCAGCGGTTCAGCTCGGCGAGGGAGCGTTCGAGACCGTCGGCCGAGATCGGCGCGATCCGCGTCTGGTAGCCGGCCCGCGCAGCGATCTGGGCTGCTTCGTTGGACGTCACCGCGACGATCGGATGTCCGTCCTGACCCATCCAGGCCCCGGCGAACGACTCGGGGCGTTCGGCACGGAATTCGCGGGCATACGTGCCCAACTCCTGTGCCTTGGCTGCACGATTCAAATACTCGGCTGGGCTGATCTTGAGGTCGCGACCGATCGCTTCGACAAGCTCGCCAGGCAGCTGATCGACCGCCAATTGTGCCGGGCTGGCGCTCGGAGCCGGATCTGCGCCGGCAACTGAAGTGATGAAATTCGAGGAAGAGAAGGGAATGAGGAGCAGCATCGCCGTGGACCCGACCACGGAAGCGCGGAGCGCCACCAACTTACGCATGAAATCCCTTCGCCAGCAGTATCAGCGCCTCACCTTAGGGCACAACTGCGTGATTCCCCTCACTGTGGCTTAGCGGGGGCGTTCCACCTGCGGCAATAGGTCCGGCAGATAGGGATCGATCTCGAATTCCGGGAATCCGTACCGATTGCGTCCGTTCGGCTGCTCGGTGACGGGAGGCTGGGTCGGCGTCGGTTCCGTGGTCGGCGGCTCGGTCACGGGCGGCTCTGTGACAGGCGGTTCGGTAACCGGAGGTTCGGTGACGGGCGGTTCGGTCACAGGTGGCTCTACGGGCGGCGGCGGCGCGACCGGCGGTGGGGGTGCTGCCTCGACGACCGGCGCGATTGCGGGCGCAGGAGCAGGTGCGGGCGCAACGGACGACGCGGGCGGGAATGCGATCTGCTCGGGCGCGATCGGCGCGTTCGTCGTAGTCGGGCTGCTCTCCGCGTTCTGAATGACGGGGACGGCGGTGTCGCTCGTGTTCTGCAGTAGTACGGCTCCGATTCCGGTGCCGACGGCCAGCACCGCGGCAAAGCCCGCGGCGACCAGGACGGGCATACGACGGCGACGCCGTGCGGCGGCAGCTTCTGCGGCCGTCGGCTCGACGACGGGGATCGGCTCCGGCGGCTGCGGAAGCGCCGAGTAGGCGAGCGCGGTCACCACCGGTCCGGTGCCGGTAGCGGTCGAGAGAGGAGCAATCACCATCTCTTCGGTTGCGGGGTCGTCGATCGCTGCGACGACGGGAGACGGCTGCGTTGCGGGCCCTCCCGATGCGGCAGCGAGCGCCGACAGCGCGGCTCCGTGTGCGGGTTCTTCGCCTGCGACGACGGCTGTCTCGGCTTCCGACATGACATGAACGGACTTGAGGCCCAGATAGTCGAGGGCGTCGCGAAGGGCGTCGACAGCTTCGGCGGTCCACTGCGCGGGGTAGGCGGCGAAGATCTCGGTCGGCGCGCTCAGCTGCGGTGATGCCATGTTGATCAGGCAGAACATCGCCGTCGCGACAAGGTCCTCTGCGCGGTAGCGCTCACCGTTCTCGCTGGTGATGCCGTTGGGATCGCCGACTCGCGCCAAGAAGTTCGATACGGAGTGGGTTGTGCCCGCGGGTGCTGTGTCACCGAGTCGGGTGTCGCCGTCGGCGGTCATGTGCAGGACGGATTCGCGGACGATGTAGGTGGGTTCGGCGTCGTTGTCCGTGGTCACGATCGCCGCGACGCTCTCGAACGTGCCTATCCGAAGGCCAAGCCCTGTCGCCATTTCCTACCTCGATTGTGTCTTGCTGTCCGTGTCTCGTCTGTCCGTGTCCGATGTTATGTCGTGACTCGGACCCGGTCGGTTACACAAGCTGCGCCCGATCACCTCGGCCGTGGCCCATCGCGCGCAGCATCGACAGCAACTCCGAGCGAGAACCTGCACCGAGTCTCCGTCGAATTCGCGCTACATGATGCTCGACTGTCTTCGCGGAAATGTACAGCCGCGAACCGACCTCGCGATATGTGAGACCGAGCACCAACAGGTCCGCGACCTCGCATTCTCGGTCCGACAGCGGGCCGTTCGTCACGATGGCCTGGCGGGGTGTTGCAGTCGGAAGTTGTTGGGGTGTGCTCGCTCCGCGTTCGGAACGTCGAGGTGGTTGCCGCAACGATCGAGCGACCTGCAGCAGGGCCGTCGCTGTTTCGGTGTCGGCGGCACGCAAGGCAGCTTCGCTGGCCAAGCGGGCACCGTCCCACGGCAGACCGATCGAGCCGAGAATCCGTGCAGACTTTTCGATGTCGTCGAGCTGGGCTTCTTGACGAAGCACCCGCAACCAGGTGGACCCGGCCGCGGCGAGTGCGGCGGCATAGGTATCGGGCGCAGCGGCCGACTCGGCAGCTCGTTTCAGTGCGAGGGCATGTGGCACGAGGGCGGGAGGGTCTTCCGACAGGAGGGCAGCCTGCACGCCGTACCAGTGGAAGGTGTTGGACCATGCCGCAGGCTCGCCGAGTCGCCTCAGCAATTCGTCGGCCTCGGAGATCAGATGCGCGACGCGGGTGACGTCGCCGATCCGAACGGCGGCAAGCCACAGTTCCCCGAGGGCAAGGAGCGAGAAGACGTCGACGGTGATCTCGTCGATGACCCGATGCGAGGCCTCCCACGCCCGAACCAACGCGCCGTGATCGCCGCTGCGACGCGCAAGGCCGACTCGGATCGCACGGTCGAGCAGTAGGTCGCGGTTGCCAAGATCGTCCGCCGCGAGGCTTTCGACGATGGAACGAGCACGGTCCTCGTCCCCGCCGAGCATGGCTGTCCATGCCGAGAGCAGTCGATGCTGGTGCCACATTCGGGTGCCGGGCCGAACCTTCTCGTCGACGCGGTCGAGCAGTGCGTCGGCCCGAGCCAGGTCGCCGCAGTGCAAGCTCAGTTGCACCGCTGCGGCAGCGGGCGATATCGGCAGTAGCGCAACCGCTTCCGCGCGGTCGAACAGCGAAAGCGACCGCGCGAGGGTGTTCACTGCAGCTTGCCCCGAGCCCGACATCGATTGCGCGAGAGCGTCTCCGACCATCGTGATGCCTGCGGCGAGGTCGGTCGGCGGTCCTGCTGGTTTCGCGGACTTCATGGCGGCTGCTGCCTCTGGCCGTCCGGCCACCAGCATGACAGCAGCAGCGCTGCCGCCGTCGTTGCCTACGCGGTCGGTGCCGAGCCATTCGTAGAGTTCGGCACTGCGGACGAGTGTGCCCCGATCGGCCCAGACGCCGGCGAGCACGCGGACCGCCGCACCGAGTTCGGCTGTGCTGCTTGCGCAATCGGGGTCGTCCGCACGGGCAAGGATCGATTCCGCTATGTCCGCAGCCGTCCGACTGTCGCCGCTGCGTGCTGCCGCCTCGCAGCGCTTCACCTCGACGCTGCGTGGATCGATTCCCGCTTGCACAGCGGCCGAGTAGAGCTGCGCCGCCACGGCGGGATCGGCAGATTCTGCTGCGTTGCACAGATATTCGGCCAGGCGTGCATCCCGCAGACCGATCTCGGCGAGCTTGGTCGCGGTATGGATGCGCAGTACGCCGCGGTCGAGTCTTGCGGTGAGGACACGTTGTTGCACATCGAGAAAACGATGGTCCCCGAGCAGGGTCCGCAGCGGTTGCGCGGCGATCGGCAGCAGCAGGTCGGGGTCGGTCACAAGTGCTGACGCCCGAACGCGATCGATCAGCGTGAGGGCATTCGACTCGTCGATACCGTTGACATCCGATACCTCGGTGACGTCGAGGCCGATGCCGGTCGCCGTCATCGCAAGAGTCGACAGAAACTGAATGTCTCGGTCGCGCAGGTTCGCGCACACCCAGCCGACAACCGAGTCCTCGGGCGATCCACCGCCGAGCGCTGCGACTACCGCACCGTAAATGCCGTTGGTGAGGTCGCGAATTCGAGCCGCCTGCGCAGGGGTGACCGTAACGGCACTGCTACGTCCGAGGCCGACGATGTCCGCAGTGGAGAGCGATCGCATGTCGACGACGCGACCGCGCCGCGCGAAGGTCGCTGCGAGTGCTCGTAGGTCGGTGTCGTGTGCGCGTGGCTCGGTCGCGACCACGACGACCGCGGCAGGTGAATCATCGAGGAGCGTGCGGACGGCAACAACGTCTGCAGTCGGGAGCGAGTGCAGATCGTCGACGACGAGGGCGGCACCGCCCAGTGCTGCCGACGGCTCGGCCGAAACCGACAGACCGCGTGCGCGGAGGCGGTCGCGAACCGCGGCCAGCATCGCCGACTTTCCGGTTCCCGATTGTCCGCGCAGCATCAGCCGAATCGGTCCGCCGCCGTCGACTTCGCGAAGGATTTCTCGTGTTGCCGCAGAGACGTCGTTGGTCTGCGGCACAGCGTTTCTCGATTGCGGCACAGCGCTTTTCGGCAACGACTCGCCCACTAGTTGCCCTGCAGGATCGGAACCTTGACACCGGGAAGGGTCGGCAGATTGGGCAGACCCGGAATTCCTCCGGTAGTGCCAGGCGTTGTGGTCGTTTCACCACCCGGTGACGGCACCTGCGGTTGCGGTTGGGGCGCTGGCTGCTGCGGTTGGGGTTGTGGTTCGGGATTCGGTGCGGGTTGCTGCGGCTGGACGGGATCGGGATTCGAGCCCCCTTCCGGCGCCGGCGCGACTCCGCCCGCGGGTGCCTGCGACGTGGGGCCGTTGCCCGTATTCGGCCTGGCCGAGGGATTTGCTGCGCCTGCCTGAGTTGTCGGCGCGGATCCGTCGCTCGGTGCGGCCGCTTCGGGATTGCTCGACGGGGCGGGAGCACTGGACGCGACGACACCCGCGGGCACTGCCGGCGCGCTCGTTTGCGTGTCGGAACGCTGCGGCTCCGAGCCGCCTCCGGTTCCGAGGGACAGCCCGCCCGCGGCAAGGAGTGTGATCGCTACGGCTCCCGCCGCGACGAAGGCGAGCTTCTTCGCTCGGGAGATACCGGTCTTCGCAGGTTCGTTGGTAACGGGAACACGCGGCGCCGGAAGTACTTTCGGCGGCGAAACCGGTGCTGCGATCGGAGCCACCGCCAACTCCGCCCGTGGTAGCACGGCAACAGCTGCCGACGCGACAGGCTCCGCGAGAGCTGTGGATGCAGCGGCAAGGTCGGTGGCGAGCATGGCGGCACCGATGGCACTGGTGTGCTCGGGTCGGTGGCCCGCAACGACAGGCAAACCGAGTTCCGACGAGACGAGTTCGGCAACGAGGGGTATTGCTGCACCACCGCCGACGAGAAGCACTGCGCTGATGTCGGTGAGATCGAGGCCTGCGGATCGAACAGCTTCCCGAACCAGCCCGACCGAGGTCGCGATAGGCGTTCTGAGCAAGTCTTCGAGTTCGTCGCGAACCAGGCGGACCTGCTGCGACAGACCGGGCAACTCGACGTGGACCGTCGAATCGGTGTCGGTCGACAGCGACACCTTCGCTTGCGCACAGCGTGTGCGCAATCCGCCGAGCGCTTCCTCGGTAGCGGGATCGAACGGATCGATCTCCGCGGCGGCCGCACCCATGCTCGCGAGAACGTGCTGCATCGTCAGGTGGTCGAACTGCACGCCGGAGATGTCGTCGGACCTGATCGGCTTGCCGAGAATTCCCGCTGACTCGCCGGTGCGGACGACGCTGATGTCGAGCGTCGTTCCGCCGAGGTCGTAGACGACGACAGCGCCGTCGGCCAGCGGTCCGCGAGCATTGTCCAGCCAGCGGACCGCTGCCGTTGCTTCCGGCACTGGTGTCACGTCGGAGAAACCTGCGCGCTCCAATGCATCACGCAGTGCATCGACCGAGTAGTGCGCCCACGATGTCGGATACGTCGCGACGATCGTCGGCGATTCCGCGAGTCCGGCCGCAGCTTCGTCGACGAGGCAACCGATTGCAGTCGCTGTCAGGTCCTCGCCTGCGTAGATCGATCCGTCGTCGGCCAGAATGCCGATCGGATCGCCGACGCGGTCGACGAAGCCGTCGAGCAGGATGTCCTTCGAATGCCGACCGAGTGCGGGCGAGGTGTGAACGACCCCGAGAACCGGAGCTTCGTCCGCAGACAGCTGCAGCGTCGTCGGATGACTGATCGTGACGTAGTCGCGGCCGTCAGCCGCGCCCGATCCATCAGGATCGACCGCAGCCACGGAGTTCTGCGATCCGACCACGATTCCGAGACCTGTTGCCACGCGATTCTCCTCCTCGAATATGGGTCGCGAGACTCGCGATCGAATAGACCGTAAGGGGCGCGACTCACCGGCGTTGTCGCGTCGGCCGTCGATTCCGTTACGGTACTCGGCCCGGTTGAGGCTGGTGGGAGCCTTGGTTAGGGGAAAAGCCCCTAATGGTCGTTTTGCCCCTACCCGATACCCCCAGACAGGTGCGGGGGTTCACCCCGTTGGGGCCGCGGCCCGATCTCCATAACGTTGCATGCATGCACCGCCGAAGCTGATTCGGCCCGGTCCAACCGACTCAGGAGACGTCATGACCCAGAACGCCGTACTCGAATTCATCCTCAACCTGCTCCGTAGCGACGAGGCAGCCGCCCAGTACTGCGCGAACCCAGAAGGCGTTCTCGCTGCTTCGGGACTGGCCGGTGTGAGCCACGCCGACATCGTCGCCGTCGCACCGATGGTCGCCGAATCGGCACTGTGCACGGGAAGCACAGGCCTGTCGACGATTCTCGGTGCGGGAGCCGGCGTCGGCGCAGGAGCCGGAGCGGGTGTCGGAGCGATCGGTGTTGCAGGCAGCGGACTCGGCGCAGGCCTCGGCCTCGGTGCGGGTGCCGGCCTCGGTTTGGGAACGGTCGCGTTGGGTGATGTGAACCTCGGCGGTGGAGCGGTCGGCGACATCGACCTCGGTCTCGGCACGGATATCGGCGCGGATCTGGGAGCCCAAATTGCTTTGGCTCTCGGTGGCGCACTCGCAGCCGGTGGAGCGGCGGGCGTGCAGCTCGGCACCGCCATCGGCGGCGCTTTGGAAACGGCCGTCGGCGCGGGATTCGATCTCGGCCTCGGCGGTGGACTCGGCTTGGGCGGCGACCTCGGGCTTGGCGGTGACCTCGGCCTCGGTGCGCAGATCGGCACCGCAATCGGCGGGGCGCTCGGCGTCGGCGCTGACCTGACGGCGGACCTCTCGACGGCTTTGAACGCGGCATTCGACGGCGCCCTCGGCGCAGGAGCCGGTATCGACCTCGGAGCAGTGCTCGACATCGAAGGACAGCTGTCGACCATGCTCGGATCCGCACTCGGCATCGGTGGCGAGGTCGGCGCCGACCTCGGAGCATCACTCGGCGCAGTGCTCCAGGCAGCGATCGAAGCAGGAGCAGGCGTCGGGACCGACATCGGAGCCGGTCTCGGCTCGGGTATCGACCTGGGCTCGGGCATCGACTTGGGTGCTGGCATCGACCTGGGCTCCGGCATCGACCTCGGCACCGGGATCGGCGGTGGCATCGACTCGACGATCGGCGCTGTCCTCGGAACGACGCTCGGCGGCGCGCTCGGAATCGGCGGTCAGCTCGAAACCGATCTGAGCACCGCATTCGACGGCGTACTCGCAACCGGAGCAGGTCTCGATCTGGGCGGTCAGCTCGGCGGTGGCCTCGAGACGGGGCTGGAGACCGGCCTCGGCGCAGGTCTCGGTGCGGTCGGTGATTTGGGTGGTCAGTTCGGTGCGGGGTTGGAGACCGGTGTTGGTGCGGTCGGTGACTTGGGTGGTCAGTTCGGTACAGGGTTGGAGGCCGGCGTCGGTGCGGTCGGTGACTTGGGTGGTCAGTTCGGTGCGGGCTTGGAGACCGGTGTTGGTGCGGTCGGCGACTTGGGTGGTCAGTTCGGTACAGGCTTGGAGGCCGGCGTCGGCGCTGTTGGTGACCTCGGTGGTCAGCTCGGGGCAGCTGGTGACCTCGGTGGTCAGTTCGGTGGCGAGTTCGGGTCCGGCCTGGAAACGGGTGTCGGTGCGGTTGGCGACCTGGGCGGTCAGCTCGGTGCGGGCGGAGAGGCCGGCGGTCAGTTCGGCGGCGAGTTCGGATCCGGCCTCGAGTCCGGTGTCGGCGCGGTCGGTGACCTCGGTGGTCAGTTCGGTACAGGTCTCGAAGCGGGTGCCGGTGCAGCCGGTGACCTCGGCGGCCAGGTCGGCGCAGCGGAAACGCCGTGGTCGTCGGTCGACCCGACCGCAGTGTTCGGCACTGCCCAGACCGGCGGCGCCTTCGATGGCAGCCTCTTCGCCGAGGGTGGCGCGAGCGGCGAAACGGGTGCAGAGTTCGGGTCGGCACCGGATTCCGCGCACCTGCCTGATCACCTGATGCCGTAACCGGCAAGGATGTAACGACGCCGGTCCGGTACGCGGTTAGTGCGTACGGGACCGGCGTTTGTCGGTGTGTGGGTACAACTGTGTCTGAGTTCGTCGAGAGAGCGGTCAGGGGTTCATGAACAGTCCAGCTGCCAGCGCGGGCCGCCCGGTTGCGGAGGCGACGCGCGACCTCGTCGCTCTACTCGACGAAACGACGGCAGCAGCCGAACGAGTCGGTCGCAATGATCTCGTTGCCTCGTTGCGGACGACGAAGGGACGGGTACTCGATCCGCGTCGGCGCATCGTCGTCGTTGGGCCCGTCAAGCAGGGCAAAAGTCAGTTCGTCAACTCGTTGCTGAACCTGAACGTGTGCTCCGTCGGTGACGACGAGACGACGGCGATTCCGACGCTGGTGCAGTACGCAGCGCAGCCGCATGCAGAACTTGTGTTGGCGGATCCAGGTGCGTCCGAGCCGCTGCGGGTCTCGGTTCCGATCGATCAGGTCACTTCTGTCACACCCTCGTCACCGCTTGCGCAGGGGCGAGAAGTGCTGCGGCTCGAGGTCGGCGCGGCGAGCCCGCTGCTTGCCGACGGCGTCGTCGTCGTCGACACCCCCGGAGTGGGTGGTCACGGAAACCCGCACGCGGCTGGCGTTCTCGGAGTGATGACCGCCGCCGACGCGGTCCTTGTGCTGTCGGACGCTTCGACCGAACTCACCGAGCCCGAGGTCAAGTTCATTCGTCAGGTGGTCGGTCTGTGTCCCGCGGTTGCGTGCCTGATCAGCAAGACCGACCTGTATCCACATTGGCGCGAGGTCCTCGCTGCGAATCGGAAGCATCTCGACACGGCGGGTCTGCAGGTCCCGTTGATCCCGATCTCGTCGCTGCTGCGTTCGCACGCAATGCGGTTGCAGGACAAGGAATTGAACGCCGAGTCCGGCTTCCTGGTGCTGTATCAGTTCCTGAGGGAGCGGGTTGTCGCGCGAGCCGACGGAAACATTCGTCGGGCAGTCGCGATGGATGTCCGTTCCGCGGCAGAGCATTTGACGCTCGGACTCGGCAGCGAGCTTGCCGCCCTTCGTGATCCGGTCAAAGGCGCGGCCGCGGTTCGCGAGCTGCAGAAGGCGAAGATCGCGGCAGAAGACCTGCACAAGCGGACGTCGCAATGGCAGCAGACACTCGGCGACGGTATCGCCGATCTCGCCGCCGACATCGATCACGATCTGCGCGAACGACTACGGCGCGTGACGCGTGAAGCCGAGGAGTGGGTCGACTCGGCCGACCCCGGTGAGAATTGGGAGCAGTTGGGCAGTTGGCTCGACGAACAGATCGGGTCGTCGATCGGTGACAATTTCGTGTGGGCCCACGAGCGTGCAGCGTGGTTGGCTCAGCAGGTAGCCGAACACTTCGCCGAGACAGGTTCGGTTGCGCTGCCGCACATGGATATTCACGACCTCGACGGTGTGATGGAGCCGGTCGAGTCGCTCGCCGACCTCGACTCGGGCAAGGTCGGCATCACGCAGAAGGTTCTCGTCGGCATGCGGGGCTCCTACGGCGGCGTGCTGATGTTCGGTCTCATCACAACCTTTGCCGGCTTGGCGTTGATCAACCCGATCTCGATCGGTGCCGGAGTTCTGTTGGGCTCCAAGGCATTCAAAGAGGACAAGGATCAGCGGCTGGCGCGTCGCCGCCAAGAGGCGAAGATCGCGATCAGGCGCTTCGTCGAGGATGTCAGCTTTCAGGCGAACAAGGAATCGAAGGATCGGTTGCGACAGATCCAGCGAGTACTTCGGGACCACTTCACGGCGATCGCGGATCAAGCGTTGCGGTCGCTGAACGATTCGTTACGCGCTGCACAGGAAGCGGCGACCGTGGAATCCGCGCAGCGTGCCCAACGCTGTGCCGAACTGGAACAACAGATTCGAGTGATTGCGGCCCTGCGGATCCGGTCCGACGATGCGCTTGCCGTCGGTGCTCCGCGGTCGGCGGCCCCGGGACGTCAAATCGGTGCGGCAGGTCAAGGCGGACCGACGCCGGGTACACGATGACCCGCCGCAACGGAGCGTCGATCGACGAAGCTCGCGAACTGGTACACGCCGCTCGTCGTGCTCTCGGCCACGATCCTGGACTGCGGGCCCAACTCGACGAATGCCTGCAACGGCTCGATCAACCACTTCGGATCGCGCTCGCGGGTTCGCTGAAGGCGGGCAAGTCGACGCTGCTGAATGCGTTGGTGGGACAGGACATTGCGCCGACGGACGCCACCGAGTGCACCCGCGTCGTGACCTGGTATCGCAGTGGTTCGACCCCGACGGTGACGGCCTGGCACGACGGCGGTCGACGCGCGAACGTCTTGGTGCAGCGTCGGGAGGGCGGGTTGACCTTCGACCTCGGCCCGCTGACCGCTGCCCAGGTGGATCGACTCGAGGTGGAGTGGCCCGCCAGTGCGCTCGCGGACACCACCGTGATCGACACCCCGGGTACATCGTCGCTGTCGCTTGATGTTTCGGCTCGCACCCTCGACTTGCTCACGCCGGAGAACGCGGCGTCGGGCGCAGACGCAGTCGTCTACCTGCTGCGGAGTCTGAGTGCCAACGACGTCGCTTTTCTGGGCCGTATCGGGTCCCACGTCGGCGCCGAGTCGGGTCCACTCGGTGTGGTCGGCGTTGTATCTCGTGCCGACGAGGTCGGTGCCGGACGAATCGATGCGATGGGTTCGGCGAAGGACATGGCCGAGCGATTCGCTACCGAGTTGGAGCGAACGGGGTTGTGCCAAGCCGTTGTTCCCGTCGCAGGGTTGCTCGCCTTCGCTGCGCGCACGTTGCGCCAGAGCGAGTTCGTCGCGTTCCAGGCACTGGCTCAGGTGCCGGTCGAGGACATGCAGATCGCATTGTTGTCCGCGGACCGATTTGCCAGACCCGACAGTCCGCTGCCCGTCGACGCAGCGATGCGCGCGGCACTCGTTCGACGCTTCGGGCTCTTCGGAATTCGGCTGTCCATCACGTTGATCAAGCTCGGTGTGAGTGATTCGCCAACGCTTGCAGCGCAATTGGTCGAGCGCAGCGGGCTCGACGAGCTACGCCAGTTGATCGACGTGCAGTTCGGGCAGCGTGCGGAACAGCTCAAGACACATTCGGCGCTTGTCGCGTTGGAGCGTGTTTTGACGAGTCATCCGACGGCCCTGTCGGTCCCGGCTGCTGCCGACCTGATTCCTGCGATCAGGCGCATGCTCGCCGATGTGCACGGTTTCAACGAACTGCGGCTCCTCGGCCGACTGCGAACGTCGAAGGTTGCTCTCCCCGCCGCCGACGTCACCGAATTGACGCGTCTGGTCGGTGGGTTCGGTATCGATCCGAATGTGCGCCTCGGTCTGGAGGCGGGGACGGGTCCCGAGCAGCAGCGCGCCGCGGCGATGATCGCGGTGCGGAAATGGCGTGCGCGAGCGGCACATCCGCTGCTGGATCAGTTCACAGCCAAGGCATGCGAGACTGCGGCGCGTAGTGCGGAAGGTGTGCTCGGCAGGTTTTTGTAAGCCGGACCGATCAGGATGCGGCTTTTACATCGGCCGCGTACCGGTCGACGTATTCCTGTCCGGACGAGGTGTAGAGCACGCTCATCAGTTCGTCGGTTGCGGCACGGACGATGCACTGACGTTCGCGCAGCGGCCGGTAGCGCGCGAAGTCCAGCGGCTCGCAGACCTTGATGTGAACCTTGCCGAACCGCCACATTCGACTGCCGACCGGATTCACCTTCTCGGAGCCACTCGTCACGATGGGGACGACGTGCGCGCCGGTTTCGAGCGCAACACGGATCACGCCGGTCTTGCCCTTGTAGAGCCGACCGTCCGGAGATCGGGTGCCTTCCGGGTAGATGGCCCAGACGCCGCCGCGTTCGAGGATGGAGACCGCCGTGTTCAATGCGCTCTGTGCGGCGTCGGCGCCCGACCTGTCGATCGGTACCTGCCCTGCGGAGGAGAAGAACCAACGTTGCATCCGCCCTTTGATGCCAGGGGCCGTGAAGTACTCGTCTTTCGCCACGAAGGTGATGCGCCGCCGGACCAGCAGCACGAGAAAGAACGAATCCGCGACGGTGAGGTGGTTGCCTGCCAGGATGACGGGTCCGGTCTTCGGAATATGTTCGGCGCCTTCGATCGTCGGTCGGCCGACGACTCGAAGCAGAGGTCCGATGAACACATATTTGAACAGCCAGTACCACATGGACAATCCTTTTCGTATGGACCCAGCGTACGCGTAGACACTGTCTACACGTGATGGTAGACAATGTCTACGTGGAAAGCGACGAACCGCTACGCGGACGACTGATCGAATCCGGTGTCGAGTTGCTAGACGAGGCCGGCATGGCTGCCGTGACGCTTCGCGCGATCACACGGCGGGCGGGGGTGTCGCACGGTGCGCCGCGACGATACTTCCCGACGCACAACGCGCTGCTTGCCGCGATTGCAGCCACCGGTGTGGCGGATCTGAATGCCCGGTTGGCGCCGTGCTTCGACGTTCGTGAGGCGTCGGCGCCGGACCGTCTTCGCCTACTCGGGCTGCAGTATCTGGCGTTCGCGCAAGAACGGCCCGAGATGTTCACGCTGATGTTCCGGCACGACCTGCTCGACGGGGCAGGAGCTGACCTGCGCTCGACCACGGTCCCCATGTTCGCCGCATTCGCTGCGGTCGTTACCCAGGCGCGAGGGGCGGATTCGCAGCGGCAAGCAGTCGCACTCTGGGCGAACGTGCACGGCATCGCTGTGCTTGCCACGAATCGCAGCCTCGAGCTTGCGGCCGGAACTACCGACTTCGGCGCCTTGATCGAGCACAGCGTCGCCGTTCATCTGGCCTGAATGGGACTCGGCCGGACGCTCGGGAACAAATCGCGAACCATGCCCGTTGGACACTTCGACTGACTTGAGTGTGGTCCGCTCAACTCCGAGTTGACGAGTAGCCTCGGCACCCGGCAAGATTGAGTGCACTACGCTCAGCATCAAGCAGAGACAGTACATAGCGACGGCCGCATCGGCGTCGTCGCAACGATAGGGAGGAACACAAATGGCTCGTGCGGTCGGTATCGACCTCGGAACCACCAACTCGGTTGTCGCCGTTCTCGAAGGCGGCGAGCCCGTAGTTGTGGCCAACTCCGAAGGCTCACGCACCACACCATCGGTCGTCGCCTTCGCCAAAAACGGTGAAGTGCTCGTCGGCCAGCCCGCCAAGAACCAGGCGGTCACCAACGTCGATCGCACCATCCGCTCGGTCAAGCGCCACATCGGCACCGACTGGGCAGTGGCCATCGACGACAAGAACTACACGTCGCAGGAAATCAGCGCGCGCACTCTGATGAAGCTCAAGCGCGACGCAGAGGCGTACCTGGGTGAAGAGATCACCGACGCGGTCATCACGGTCCCCGCGTACTTCGAAGACGCACAGCGCCAGGCCACGAAGGAAGCTGGCCAGATCGCCGGCCTCAACGTGCTGCGCATCGTCAACGAGCCGACCGCAGCTGCACTCGCGTACGGCCTGGACAAGGGCGAGAGCGAGCAGACCATCCTGGTGTTCGACCTCGGTGGCGGCACGTTCGACGTGTCCCTGCTCGAGATCGGCGAGGGTGTCGTCGAGGTCCGCGCGACTTCCGGTGACAACCACCTCGGTGGTGACGACTGGGATCAGCGCATCGTCGACTGGCTCGTCGAGAAGTTCAAGGCGTCCCAGGGCATCGACCTGACCAAGGACAAGATGGCACTACAGCGTCTGCGTGAGGCTGCCGAGAAGGCCAAGATCGAACTGAGCTCCAGCCAGAGCACGTCGATCAACCTGCCCTACATCACGGTCGACGCCGACAAGAACCCGCTCTTCCTCGACGAGCAGCTCTCGCGCGCCGAGTTCCAGAAGATCACGTCCGACCTGCTTGACCGCACCCGTGCGCCGTTCCAGAACGTCATCAAGGACGCGGGCATCTCGGTCTCCGCGATCGACCACGTCGTGCTCGTCGGTGGCTCGACCCGTATGCCGGCTGTCTCGGACCTGGTCCGCGAACTGACCGGTGGCCGCGAGCCAAACAAGGGCGTCAACCCGGACGAGGTCGTCGCCGTCGGCGCCGCACTGCAGGCAGGCGTGCTCAAGGGCGAGGTCAAGGACGTTCTGCTCCTCGACGTCACCCCGCTGTCCCTCGGCATCGAGACCAAGGGTGGCGTGATGACGAAGCTCATCGAGCGCAACACCACGATCCCGACCAAGCGGTCCGAGACCTTCACAACGGCCGACGACAATCAGCCGTCCGTGCAGATCCAGGTCTTCCAGGGTGAGCGTGAAATCGCGTCGCACAACAAGCTGCTCGGATCCTTCGAGCTCACCGGAATCCCGCCGGCTCCGCGCGGCGTCCCGCAGATCGAGGTCACCTTCGACATCGATGCCAACGGCATCGTGCACGTGACCGCGAAGGACAAGGGCACCGGCAAGGAAAACACGATCAAGATCCAGGACGGTTCCGGCCTGTCCAAGGAAGACATCGATCGGATGATCAAGGACGCCGAAGCGCACGCCGACGAAGACAAGGCGCGTCGCGAAGAGGCAGAGGTCCGCAACCAGGCCGAGTCCCTTGTGCACCAGACCGAGAAGTTCATCAAGGAGAACGAGGAGAAGGTTCCTGCCGACGTCAAGTCGAAGGTCGAGGCCGCGATCGAAGAGGCCAAGACCGCACTGCAGGGCACCGATCTCGCTGCTGTGAAGGCTGCGGTCGAGAAGCTCGCGACCGAGTCGCAGGCTGTCGGCCAGGCAATCTACGAGGCGACGGCTGCCGACTCCGCAGGTGAGGCCAACGGTGCCGAGGGTGGCGCTCATGCCGCCGACGACGATCAGGTCGTCGACGCGGAGGTCGTGGAGGACGAGCCGATCGACCTGGGCAAGCAGTGAGCGAAGACCACACCGAGCCGGTCACTTTCGTCGACAACCGAAAGATCGACCCCGAGACCGGTGAAGTTCGGGATGGCGAGGGCGTGCCGGAACCACTTGCTGGTACCGGCACCGCCCCGCAGCCCGGGTCGGTGGACGAAGGGGCACTCGAGGACGCAGAAATTGTGGACCCGCAGGACGCTCGTTCCGCAGAACTTGCGGAACGAACTGCAGATCTACAGCGGCTGCAGGCGGAGTACGCCAACTACCGTCGTCGGGTCGAACGCGACCGCAAGGCCGTCATCGATTCCGCCAAGGCGTCGGTCGTGACCGAATTGCTCGCCGTGATCGACGATCTCGAGCGTGCGCGAGCACACGGTGACCTCGAGACGGGTCCGTTGAAGGCTGTTGCCGAAAAGCTTGCCGGCCTGCTGACCAAGCAGGGCGTCACCGAATTCGGCGCCGAGGGTGAGTCTTTCGACCCGACACTGCACGAGGCCGTGCAGCACGAAGGCGAGGGTCGCGACCCTGTTCTCGGTACAGTCCTTCGCAAGGGTTACCGCATCGGCGAGCGGGTGCTGCGGCACGCGCTCGTGACGGTGACCGATTCGACGGGAGACGCAACCGCGCCGTCCGCCGGGTCGGATTCGATTGATGTGAACTCGGATTCCGGCGCGCATGCCGAATTCGATCAAAGCTAGAAGTGCGAGAGGAGGAGATGCTCAGTGAGCCAACGGGAGTGGATCGAGAAGGACTTCTACAAGGAACTGGGTGTCTCCTCCAGCGCGACCGCCGACGAGATCAAGAAGGCGTACCGCAAGCTGGCTCGTGACAATCACCCGGATGCGAATCCGGGCGACACGAAGGCGGAGGAGCGCTTCAAATCCGTCAGCGAAGCACATTCGGTGTTGTCGGATGCCGCCAAGCGCAAGGAGTACGACGAGACGCGGAAGTTGTTCGCTGGCGGCGGTTTCGGTCGCGGCGGATTTACCCCGGGTACCGGCTACACCGGTGGCGGCGCCGGCAACTTCGGCGGCGGCGAGTTCAACATCGGCGACCTGTTCGGCAATGCCTCGGCCAACGACAGTGGTCTCGGCGACCTGTTCGGCGGGTTGTTCAACCGTGGTGGCGGCAATCGCACCGCGGCCAGCCGTCCGCGCCGCGGTAGCGACGTGGAGACCGAGACGACACTCGGCTTCCGAGAAGCGGCGCAGGGCGTCACCGTTCCGCTTCGGATGACAAGCCCGTCGCCGTGCACAACGTGCCACGGCAGCGGGGCGAAGCCGGGAACGAGTCCGCGAGTGTGTCCGCGTTGCAACGGAAGCGGTGTAGTCAGCCGTAACCAGGGCGCGTTCGGTTTCAGCGAGCCCTGCGACGACTGCCGCGGTACCGGTTCGATCATCGACGACCCGTGTACGGATTGTCACGGGTCCGGCATTCAGAACCGAACTCGGACCATCACGGTCCGCGTGCCACCCGGTGTGAACGACGGTCAGCGCATCAAACTCGCGGGCCAGGGCGAAGCAGGGTTGCGTGGCGCGCCGTCGGGCGATCTGTTCGTCACCGTGCACGTCAAGGCGGACAAGGTATTCGGTCGGGCGGGTGACGATCTCACGTTGGTCCTGCCGGTGAGCTACGGCGAACTGGTGCTCGGCACAACGGTTTCGGTGCCAACGCTCGATGGTCGGGTCGGCGTCAAGGTGCCGCCGGGAACGGTCGACGGTCGAATCCTGCGAGTCCGTGGTCGCGGCGTTCCGCGTCGTGGCGGTGGCGTTGCAGGCGATCTGCTCGTCACGGTCAAGGTTGCGGTTCCGCAGAAGCTCGATGCGACCGCGACGGCGGCGTTGGAGAAGTACGCAGAAGCGGAACGAGCCAGTGGCTTCGATCCGCGCGCTGGGTGGGCAGGAGCGTAATGCGCACCTGTGCATCAGCTTTCGGTGCCCGCACTCCTGATGGAGTGCGGGTCCCGAAGGTGTTGGAGTTCGAGACGAACTCGGTTGAGTTCGAGAAGGGCCATTTGGAGGTGTAGCGGTGACCGGGAAGCCGAAAAAGGGCGCGGTCCCAGGGGGTCCCGACGCGGACGCAAGCGCAGCGCACGTCACCGAAGCGCAGGTGTTCGTGATCTCTGTTGCCGCGGAGCTCGCGGGCATGCACGCGCAGACGCTGCGCACCTACGACCGGCTCGGCTTGGTCACCCCGCAACGCACAACGGGCGGAGGTCGACGCTATTCGCCGCGCGACGTTGCATTGCTCCGGGAAGTGCAGCGTCTTTCCCAGGACGAAGGCGTCAATCTAGCTGGCATCAAGCGAATCATCGAGTTGACGAATCAGGTCGAGGCGCTGCAGCATCGCATCACGGAGATGGCGGCGGAAATCGCGTCGATGCATGCGGGCTATCGTCGCGACCTCGTTCCTATCCCGCGCAGTACCGCTCTCGTGGTCTGGCAGCCGAAACACAAAAGGGGCCCCCGGCCCTCGTGAGTCTTTTCGGCGGTTGGGCCCTCCTGAAGTGCTCACGAGTGCCGCAGGCGCCTACCCCCTCGTCAGACCCCGCGATTCGAGCACAGGTTCGTAGCCGATGATGCCGACGCTCGAGTTCGAGATGTAGAACTCGTACTGGTTGAAGTGATAGAGCGTCTCACCGTTTTGCGCGTACCAGATGCCGGGTGACTCGTAGGTGGGATCGTCGATCTCGATCGTCGCGCCGTCGCTGAGTCGTAAACCCTTGTAGTAGTAGCGGTTCGCGCCGGTGATACAGACGACGATGAGTGACTGGTCGGTCCGCGCGATCGTGACCGCCTGGTTGGTGTAGTTGCACCGAGCGCCCGGGTAATTCAGATACCCCTGGCTGTCGGTATCGTCGATCGTCACCCCGTGCGCCTGCGCAGGTCCGGCTGTAAGTCCTATCGCCATTGCGCAGGCCGCCAGTGCCCCCGCACAGGACATGCTGATCGTTCGCTTCATGTGGAACCCCCCTCGAGTTGTGTACTTCCTCGCCAAGAGTCGCGCGGATATTCCACCTCCGATAGGCACCCTCGGGGGTATCTTCCCCACCCTCGTCGTTGCCGAGCCTGCGACGTCGCTGCCCGATTCCGGACCTCACACGCCTGATCAGGCATGTGAGGTTCGCAATGCATTGGCGAGGTCGCGATTGCCCAGCGCGAACGGGCTACGAGTGCTCACTTTCGACGAAAAAATGAGCACTGATGGCCCGTTGGAGCGCTGGCACGAGCAGGTGCGCTCGCGACGCCTAGTTGTGCCGAGCCGGTAGATAGCGCACGAAGAGTTGCGTCACGACGTTCGCACCTGCGAGCGCTATGTCGACGTCGCGGAGACTGTTCGCTGCGATACGTCGAATGTGGTCGAGCGAGACGTCGGGCTCGGCGACGACGGTGATCCGGAGTGTGCGCCGACCTCGGTCGACAATTGCACGGGCAGAGGCAGATTGGATCGCTGGATGCTGAGCGATCATCGTTGCAACGGCATTGCCGACCTGCCCCGTGTTCACCGTCAGTGTGCCGAGTTCGTCGGTGCCGTCGACCTCGACCGACCCGAGTCGGTGTCGCCGCAGGTTTGCAAGCAGCAACCACACGCCGAGGATCAGCGCACCGACCGCAACTCCTGCGATGACCCAATCCCACCAAACCTGTTGCGGAGCAAGCTGGTACCAGCGTCGGTCGGCATGGGCGAAGACGTCGCGAGCAATCTCGACGCCGCCTCGCCACAGCAGTAGCAGCGCACCCAGCACAAGCAGAGCGAGTGCGACGACGAGGAGCACCGCTCTGTCGATACCGACTATCGGGCGGTTCATCGGCGCTGCGAGTTGTCGATGGCGACAAGCACTTTCGGAGCTTCGGCCAGTTCGGTGAAGGACTTGGTCACCGCTGTCTGCACCGCTCCCGTGATAGTGGCTGGATCGCGTCCGTCGGTGACGATCTCGACCTTGGCTGTCCGTCTGCCGACCGTTGTCTGCGCGCGGCGGACGCCGTCGACATGCGTTGCGGCCGAGGTGGACAGTCTCGCGACGTCGGTGGGGCGCAACCACATCGGCAAGGGTCCGGCAGTCCGAAAGTGTGTGCGTGCGCGCGGTTTGGCAGCGACGAACAACAGGCCGATGCCGACGACCACCGCAGCGATCGAGGCGGGCAGCATCCAGCCTTCCCAGGTGATTCGGCTGAGCCACTCGAAGCTGTTGCGGATCCAGGGAGCTTCGTCGACGACGTCGCGTTCGATGAAGAACTCGCGCCCTGCGACCACGCTGATGGCGATGAGCAATCCGGACACGATGATGGCGAACGGCGCGGCGAGTGGTCGTGCGAGCGGTTCACGCGGACCTTTGGTATCGGCACCTGTGGTGGTCATTCGGTGGCACCTGCCGCGAGTGGGGGCGGCAGTTCGGCGACGATCTCGGTGTCGATGTTCGCGACCACGTCGGTGACGGCGACGTCGACTCGAGAGGGGTGCCGCCCGGTGAGGCGGACGACCTCGGTGACGACGCGATCTCGGACCTGCCCGCAGACCGCCGCGATGGGACTCGGCCATTCGACTGCGATGTCGACGCGAATGTTGGGGTGCTCGGACGCCATGTCGACGACGGCGCGTGGCAGGTCACGACCGGTGAGATTGCCGAGTCGAGTATTGCTCCTGATCACGCCGGGTATTTCGAGTGCGGAGATTTCGACTATCCGCATCGCTGCGCGATTTTTGATCGTGAGCGTGCCGCGTTGGCCGGGGTCGTCGGCCTGGCTACCCGAGGCCTCGGTCGCGGACAATCCGTGGTCAGCCACGACCTCGGCCCCGGAGCAGCGCGCTGAGGTCGATCGTTCCGTCGCTGTGGGCTCCGATGACCAGCCCGATGGCGCCGAGCACGAGCGCGAAGAGGAATCCGCCGAAGCCGCCGACAATCCCGGCGATGGCAAGGAGCAGGCCTGCGAAAAGTCCGAGCACTGCGTGAGTCATCGAAGCGCGCCTTCCGCGGAGATGTGAACAGTGGCTTCCGATGCGTCGACGGCGTCCACTATTGCACTCGCGGTTTCGTGATCTCGATCGACTCGACGATGTCGTCGTCACCCTCGAAGTAGACGTCGTGCACCGTGATGTTGACTTCGGTGACCTCCAGTCCCGTCATACGTTCGACGGCGGCGATCACGTTGCGCCGAATGGCTGCCGCGAGTTCGTGGATGGCAGTGCCGTAGTAGGCGACGATGCCGATGTCGACCGCGGTCTGTCGCTCACCGACCTCGACCGAGACGCCTTGCGAGAGATTCGTTCTGGCGCTGGGAATCGATTCGCGCAACCGGCCGACCACTCGTGCCGCGCCGCCGCCGACGTCGTGCACCCCGCTGATCTCGCGGGTCGCGATTCCGACGATCTTCGCTACGACCATGTCGGCTATGACGGTGCGACCCTGTGGGTCGGGTGCGTTAACCGCTGCCTGGTCGACGGTGGTCAATCGGTTGAGTACGGGATCGGTCATCGCACGCCTCGCTGTTGATAGTCGAATGCTGCCGAACGGAGATTCGTTTCGAGTTGCACATCGGATCGTGCCACGAGCATTCAACGCCCGACGCGCGACTGTGGTTCCTTGTGCGGAATCCCCTTGTCAGCATCAAGCTAAACCGAAAAGCACCGCACAACCAGCAGCTACGTGAACGGGCAGCCGTTGCCCGACTTCACCCGCGTGACGAAGTTGGGGCGAATATCGAGATTCGGCGGGTCGTAGTACCGGTGGAACGTCGGAGTGAGTCCGGACGACATCGGCGGGTTGATCCAGGACCAGTCCGTCGGGCATTCGCGGCCAGCTTTGGCTTCGCGTTCGACATGGTCGATGAACTGTTTGGCGACGGTGTGATGGTCAACCATGTAGACGCCGGCAATCCGATAGCTGTGGATGATCGCGCGGTTGAGCTCGACGAGGGCGCGGTCGCGCCAGAGCGTGCGGTCCGAGCTGGTGTCCAGCTCCAGCCTGCGGGCGATCTCGGGCAGCATGTTGTAGCGGTTCTCGTCGCTGAAGTTCCGCGCGCCGACCTCGGTGTTGACGTACCAGCCGCTGAACGGTGCCAGCGGGTAGGTGATGCCGCCGACCTCGAAGTCCATGTTGGACACTGCTGGCACCGCGTGCCATTTCAGGGCGAGCTCCTCGAACCAGGGGTAGTCGGGGTGCACGATCGGTACCTCGAGGACAAGTTCGGGAGGCACGTCGAACCAGCGCAGCGGTTCGTCTGGTGTGCTGATCAAGATCGGGAGTACGTCGAACCGCGTGCCGGTGCCACGCCAGCCCATCCGCGTGACCATTTCGGTGATGTCGACGTGAGCGGGATCGCCTGTCACCGTGCCGTCGATGTTGCGATAGCCGGCGTAGCGGATGAGCTGCGGACTGACGATTCGGTACTCGCGTCCGTCCGGCAGCGGCGGCGGGCCGACGGTGATGACCGATTGCAGGGCGCCGCCGTTCGTGGCGAGGCGAAGGTGTTGCCAGCAGGCTTCCGCGATGGCTTCGGGCGTGACGGCAGCGCGCGCATCGATCAGTTTCAGTGTTCGCCAGTGTTTACGGCCGACGCAGCGCGCGTGGTTTCGCCACGCAAGTTTGGCGCCGACGAGGATTTCCTCGGCGCTCTGTTCGTAGCGTCCGGTGCTTTCGAAGGTGGCGAGAACGTTGAGTCGTCGGCTCGTCGGCAGGTGTGACAGCTCGGGCAGATTGTAGAAGTCGATGCACTCGCGCAATTGTCTGCGGCGGTCGTACTCGACGGCGTCGGTTCGCATTTCGATGCCCTGAACCTCGGATAAGGGTAGTTCGAGCTGTTTAACTCCGAAGGAAGTCGGCATGATAAAAATACTCCCTTTAATGCGTTGCTAACTATTTGCTATAGCAGGCCCCGGGCTCGAAGCTAACCGAGGGTACCTCAATGAGAGGATTCCGCTGCTAGAAAATCTCGCATACACTTGCGCCCTGAACCGATCGGCACATGCCGCGGGGCTGCGCGACTCGCCATCATCTACGCGAGGGAGCGTTCGAGTGCGGAACGGGGTTAATACAGCATGGATTCGAGAACGATCTCGCTGGTCAGGACGACCTTCAAGGCGGTAGCCGCCAGCGAAGACGGTCCTGAGAAGCTGACGAAGTCCTTCTATGCTGTCTTGTTCACCGACAACCCGGGCGTGCGGGATTTCTTTCCCGCAGCAATGGATACGCAACGAGATCGCCTTGTAAAGGCCCTTGCCTACGTGGTCGACCGTCTCGAAGACCCAGGCAACCTGCTGCCTTTCCTTGCACAGCTCGGCAGGGACCACCGTAAGTACGGAATCGACGATTCCCATTACCGCGCGGTCGGCAATTCGTTGATCAAGGCGCTCCGCAACTTCGCGGGCACCGAAATGTGGACCGAAGAGGTCGACAAAGCGTGGACCGAAGCGATCGGCGTCATTGCTGCGACGATGATCGGCGCGGCCGCGTCGGAGAGCAACCCGCCGGTGTGGGGCGGAACGGTCGTCGAGCACAGGGAAATTCTGCGTAACTTGGCTGTCGTCCGGCTACAACTCAGCGAACCCATGTACTACGCCGCTGGTCAGTATTTGAGCGTGCAGATTCCGTCGCGTCCCCGGATGTGGCGTTACCTGTCACCCGCGAATCCTGCCAACGAACAGGGCGAGATCGAGTTCCATGTTCGTGGTGTTTCGGGTGGTTGGGTCAGCCCGTCGATCGTCGGCCACGTCGACGTCGGCGATCAGTGGCTCGTCGGATCGCCACTCGGATCGCTCGGTGTCCCGCCGCACCCGACACAGGACATGTTGATGGTCGGCTGCGGCACCGGCATCGCACCACTGCGAGCGCAGGTCATGGAAATGGCGTCGCGACGCAACAACCCGCGGGTCCATGTCGTCGTCGGCGGTCATCACCCCTGCGACCTCTACGACTACGCGACGCTATGGCGCCTGTCGCAGACCAACCCCTGGCTGACGGTCACGGCGGTCACCGAGAACAACGACAATCCGTGGTGGTACTACGGCGGATCGCAGGCCGACCTCGCGGGCATGGATAGTCCACTCGTCGGACAGATCGGCAAGGTCGTCGCGAGCATGGGGTCGTGGGCCGACCGCGACATTCAGATCGCCGGCTCCCCGTCGATGGTCCAGACCACGAAGTTCCGGATGATGGCCGCGGGTACACCGACCGCGAACATTCGGCACGATCCGCTGTACTGAACAAAGCGGTACTGAACAAAGCGGTACCGATCAGCCGCGAAACCCGGTCACCACGGGTCGTAGCGGATGTTCTCCATGGGTGTGCCCGATTCGGTCAGTCGATCGATCGTCGCCCGCGTCATGGCAGGGGATCCGCACACGAACACCTGGTGGTCGGCGAATGCGCCGTGAGCGCTGACGACATCGCCGAGCGTTCCTTGCAGAACTTCGTCCACGGTGAAGCCGATGTCGGACTTCGTCTGCTCGTACCACTCGTCTTTCCACGGCGGATCGAATAGATCCTCGACGACGGGAACCACGGTCAGCCACGGCAGGTCGCCGGCGAGTAGCGACAGCATGTCGGAGGCGTACAGGTCCCGTGGGCTGCGGCCACCGATGAAGAGATAGACGCGCGGCGGATCGGTGCGCCGGGCGACATCGAGTATCAACGATCGAAACGGCGCCAAACCGGTCCCGCCCGCAATCATGACCACATCGCGGCCGGTGTCGTCGATGCGAAGTCGCCCCGCCGGTTCGGTGATCTCCCAGACGTCACCCGGTGTCGTCTCGGCGACGGTCGTGCCGCTCACCCACCCCGCGGGCACCGTGCGTACGTGAAACTCGAGCTTGCCGTCCAACGACGGTGGCAATGCGGGTGACAACCGCCTCGTGACGCGTGGATGCTGTGGGACTCGCACCGAAACATATTGTCCTGCAACGAAAGGGACGACATCACCGATCAATCGGACGACGGCTAGGTCGTGCCGGAGGCGGTGATGTTCGACGACGGTTGACTTCCACACCCGGCCAAGTATGCCGGTCTCAAACCGGGTCGTGCTGGATGCGGGAAGCGGGTGTCCCTGCATCGAGAAGTGCTCGGACCGTCGACGAGATCATCGTCGGAGAGCCCGCGACCTGGATCTGCCGGTCCGACCACGAGCCGAAACTCGCGACGATGGACCCGATCTCGCCGGTCAGTCGTTGATGCATACCGAACGGCGGCTCGATCGTCGGGCCGGTGTGCCACCACGGGTCTGTGTCGAATTCGGAGATCGGGACGACGGTCAACCACGGGTTGCTCAGCGAGATCTGCCACAGCGTCCCGAGGTCGTAGAGGTCGCACGGAAAGCGGCCACCGACGAACAGGTGCACGCGGGGATTGATGCCCCGGGTTGTCATCTCCATGATCTGTGCGCGCAGCGGCGCGATCCCTGTGCCGGACCCGATCATCAGAACGTCTGCGCCGCTGGTCAAGTCGACGCGCAACCCGCCGAGCGGTGCTGCCATCGTCCACCGGTCCCCGACCTGGGTCTCGTTGACCATCGACGGACTGACCCAGCCGCCAGACACCTTGCGGACGTGAAATTCGAGTTCGCCGTAGTCGTTCGCGGGTATCGCGGGGGAGAGGTAGCGCCACATCCTCGGCCGCTGCGGCGTTCGGACCGGAAGATATTGCCCCGTGTCGTACGGGACGGGGACGTCGGCCTGGAGTCGGACGACGGCGAGATCGTCGAGGATCTTGCGATGTTCGACGACCGTCGCCTCCCAATGCGACGGCAGGTCGTCGGAGTCCGCGCCGTTCGCCATCGAGGTGACGATGAGGTCGATCACGTCGAGCCAGGCTTCGTCGATCGAGTTCGTCCAGAACGCAGGCCCGGTGTAGGCGCGCAACGCCGAGTGCAGAGCGCGGCCTGCGAGGGGATAGTGGTCGCCTTCGACACCGTACTTGCGGTGATCGCGGCCGAGTTGTTCGAGAAATCCGACAGCGCGTTCGGTGTCGTCGAGGATGTCGAGCAGGTAGGAGATTGCGGCGACGAGGCGCTCGCGCTGCATGTCCATCGCGGCCGGAAACAGCTGGCGGAGAATGGGATTCTCGCCGAAAAGGAACCCGTAGAAGCTGTTGGTGAGGCGGTCGCTGCCGTTGGTCGTCTCGGTGACCGAGCGAAAGTTGGACCGCACCTGTGCGATCGCTCGCAAGTTCACGTAGCCGACCTCCTTCCGGAGCCTCTCGGGTGTGGAAGGTACCGACTCACATTATCCACACTTCGTGTGCCGTCCCGAGAACACGCTGGCGGTGACCGCGTCAGTAGTGCTCAGACGGTGAGCAACGCTGCTTCGGCTGCACCGAACATGGTCTTCTTGATGGCGCCGAGGGTCCCCGAGTCCTTGCCGATCAGGGGCGTCGCGATCTCGATTGCGGCTCCGACAAGCGCGTCTTCGGTCGCCACGCGGTCGACCAGGGCTGCGGCCAGTGCGTCTTCGCCGCCGTAGCGTCGACCTGTCGTCATCGATGCGACGGCGGTCTGGGGAGTGGTCTTCGCCTGAATCAGTGCGGCCATGCCCGTGGTGAACGGGATGCGGATATCGACCTCGGGGAAGCAGAAGAAGCCACGGTCGGACCGCATGACGCGGAAGTCGTGGGCCATGGCGAGCATCGAGCCTGCGCCGAACGCGTGACCGTTGACGGCGGCGACGGTCGGAACGGCAAGGGTGAGCACGCGAGCGAGAACCTTCTGCACCTCGCCGACGTATTCGCCCATCTTCTCGCCGTTGGCGAGCAGCCAGTCCAGGTCGAGGCCGTTGGAGTAGAACTTGCCGCTACCCGTGGTGATCAGCGCGGTCGGCTCGCTGGCGAGGACGGTGTCGAGTCCGGCGTTGGCCGAGTCGAGCCATTCGAGCGAGAAGCGATTCTCGGTGTCGCCGAGGTTCAGGACGGCGATGTTGTCGCGGTACTCGAGTGTTGCCACCATGGCTGTGCTCCCGTTCTGTCTAGAATTCAGACTCTAGAATATGTATTCTAGAGATGTCAACGCCGAGCAGACGGGAGAAAGTATGGCTCGTGTCACCCACTCGACCGACCACCTTCTCGACTGCGCGCGCGACGTTCTGCTTGTCCGAGGCGCTCGCGCGACGACCGTATCGGCGATCGCAGAACAGGCCGGCGCTCCGACGGGTTCGATCTACCACCGCTTCAAATCGGTCGACGAGATGCTCGCACGCGCCTGGCTACGCGCTGTCCGCGGCACGCAGTCGGTGCGACCCGATGGCGCGGTCGACGCGGTCTCGATCGCGCTCGCGAACTACGACCACTGTCTCGCAAACCCGCGAGATGTTCTGCTGCTGGACACCTTTCGGCTCCGCGATGTTGCCAACCTGAGCCTGGACGACGACCTGCGCGACGAGATAGCACGCGCGAATGCGGACAGTGTGCGGCTACTGCGTGCGCTCGGCGCCGACCTCCTCGGCGGCACAGGCGCGACCGACGTCGATCTGCTGACCCTCGCCGTCGTCGATCTGCCGTTCGCGTTCGCGCAGCGCTACCTGCGCGACGGTGACGTGCCTTCGCGAGCTCGGCGCGACCGACTTCCCGCCGCGGTCAGGGCTGTGTTGGATTGAGCTTGTTATACCGTCGGACGGTGCTGAACGAGGCCGCCGCGTCCAGGTCACCGTCGCTTCGAACGGCATTTCTCGACCACTTGCGACCGCCGCACGCCGCGCCGTTTTCGGTCGGTTCGTGCGCTGTCGTCGTGGGCGAGGACGAAGCGGACCGCCTGCGAGCGGATGTGGTCGACATCGTCGCTGCTGCCCCGCGGCAGGATCAGTATCAACCGACATTCGATCTGCTCTACCGGTTGTTCGACTCTCGCGCGGTGTGCGTATTCACCCGCCCGCAGGCCTCGGCGATCGGGACTCCGCAAGCGGCCATGCGCCAGTTCGCACACTCACGCGCACTGACCGACGCTCTGGCGGCAGACGGGGTGGACCTGATCGTGACGTCCGGGCCTGTTGCGGGTACACCCTGGCTGCCTGCCGACGTCGTGACGGAGCCGCTGCTCCGCCTGCCCGACGCGGTCGGGTGGGCTTTTCAGGTCGACCTGAGCCAGCCTGAGCGCAAACCTCTGCTCGGTCGGCTGGTCGACCGAATGCGGGTGATCGACGTCGGTGAACCCTCCTCGGGGGTATCCAAGCCATGAGTGGCTTCTCTCCCGGACTGCTGCAGACCCTTTGCCTACTCCCGGTTGGTATCGGGGTGCGGATCGTCGGCATCGTCGTCGGTTTCGGGCTCGTCGCGATGTTCGAGCGGACCCGCATGCGTGGTCCGGCGATGGTCGTCGGCGACGCCGTCAGCACGTGTTCGCTGTTCCTGGCGCTGCTGCCGGTGCTGGCGGTTCCGGCAGGCCTTGCCCTCGGCGGTTACCGCGTGCTCTTCGCCGAGGGTGCCAGCACTGGGTTGTTGCTCGGATCGCTCGGCAACGCCGTACTCCTTGTGCCCTATGTGCTGATCGTCCTGTTCAGTGCCGATCAGGAGCCAAGCGACACTGCTTGAGCGGCGAATCCTGTGCGATCTCGCTCGGATTCCGAGTGCAATCACCCACTCTTGCCAGGTTCCCGAAAAGTTTCTAAAGTTGAGCGGAACAGACTCAACCTTTTGTGCGTTGTGATCTATGACAGGCTGCGGACCACCGTGGTCGGGTAGACCTGTCCACAGAACTAGTAGTCCTAAATGCAGACAGAGGTGACCAGTGGACTCGTTCAATCCCACCACCAAGACCCAGGCGGCCCTGACGGCCGCATTGCAGTCGGCGTCGTCCGCCGGCAATCCCGACATCAGGCCGGCGCATCTGCTGGTGGCGTTGTTGGATCAGACGGACGGCATCGCCGCTCCGCTGTTGAAGGCTGTCGGTGTCGATCCGGCCGCCGTTCGACGTGAGGCGCAGGTCGCCGTCGACCGGATGCCACGTGCAACCGGTGCGACGACGACGCCGCAACTCGGCCGCGAGTCGCTCGCCGCGATCACGGCCGCGCAACATCTGGCGACCGAGCTCGACGACGAGTACGTATCGACCGAGCATCTCCTCGTCGGCCTCGCTTCGGGCGATTCCGACGTCGCGAAACTGCTTGTCGCTCACGGGGCGACACCGGTTGCGCTGCGCGATGCCTTCACATCGGTGCGCGGTAGTGCCCGCGTCACCAGCCCCGATCCGGAGAGCACCTACCAGGCTCTCGAGAAATACTCGACCGACCTCACCGCACTTGCCAGGACCGGCAAGCTCGACCCGGTGATCGGACGCGACAACGAGATTCGTCGTGTCGTTCAGGTGCTTTCGCGTCGTACCAAGAACAATCCGGTCCTGATCGGCGAGCCCGGCGTCGGTAAGACGGCGATCGTCGAAGGCCTCGCCCAGCGCATCATTGCGGGCGACGTGCCGGAATCGTTGCGCGGCAAGACCCTTGTCTCGCTCGACCTCGGTTCGATGGTGGCCGGTGCGAAGTACCGCGGTGAGTTCGAGGAGCGGCTCAAGGCCGTCCTCGACGACATCAAGAATTCCGCGGGCCAGATCATCACGTTCATCGACGAGCTCCACACGATCGTCGGCGCCGGTGCGACAGGCGAATCCGCCATGGACGCAGGCAACATGATCAAGCCGATGCTTGCCCGCGGTGAGCTGCGGATGGTCGGCGCGACGACGCTGGAGGAGTACCGCAAGTACATCGAGAAGGACGCTGCGCTCGAGCGTCGGTTCCAGCAGGTGTTCGTCGGGGAGCCGAGTGTCGAGGACACGATCGGCATTCTGCGTGGACTCAAGGAGCGGTACGAGGTGCACCACGGTGTGCGCATCACCGACTCCTCGCTGGTCGCTGCGGCAACGCTGAGCGACCGCTACATCACGTCGAGGTTCTTGCCGGACAAGGCGATCGACCTCGTCGACGAGGCTGCGTCGCGCCTGCGCATGGAAATCGATTCGCGGCCCGTCGAGATCGACGAGGTCGAGCGAAGCGTGCGTCGCCTGGAGATCGAGGAGGTCGCACTCGCGAAGGAGACCGACGATGCGTCCAAGCAGCGCCTGACGAAACTCCGCCAGGAACTTGCGGATTCGCAGGAAAAGCTCAATCAGCTCAGCACCCGCTGGCAGAACGAGAAGAACGCGATCGACGTGATCCGCGATCTCAAGGAACAGCTCGAGACGCTGCGCGGAGAGTCCGAGCGGGCCGAGCGTGACGGTGACTACGGCAAGGCCGCGGAACTGCGGTACGGCCGAATCCCCGCGTTGGAGAAGGAACTTGCCGCGAAAACGGCGACCACTCCGACCAACGAGCAGGTGATGCTCAAGGAGGAGGTCGGGCCGGACGACGTCGCCGATGTCGTCGCGGCATGGACTGGCATTCCCGCCGGTCGGCTGCTCGAAGGCGAAACCGCGAAACTGCTCCGGATGGAAGACGAACTCGGCAAGCGTGTCGTCGGGCAAGCCGAAGCGGTGCAAGCTGTTTCGGACGCAGTGCGGCGCGCTAGGGCAGGCGTTGCGGATCCGAACCGGCCGACGGGGTCGTTCCTGTTCCTCGGTCCGACCGGCGTCGGCAAGACCGAGCTGGCAAAGGCGTTGGCGGGCTTTTTGTTCGACGACGAACGCGCCATGGTCCGGATCGATATGAGCGAGTACAGCGAAAAGCATTCGGTGGCAAGGCTTGTCGGTTCGCCTCCCGGTTACGTCGGCTACGACCAGGGTGGCCAGCTGACCGAGGCGGTCCGTCGACGCCCGTACACGGTCGTCCTGTTCGACGAAGTCGAGAAGGCGCACCCGGACGTGTTCGACATCCTGCTGGCTGTTCTCGACGAGGGTCGACTCACCGACGGCCAAGGTCGGACGGTGGACTTCCGCAACACGATCCTCATCCTGACGTCGAACCTCGGCGCAGGCGGCGACAAGGATCAGGTGATGACGGCGGTCCGGTCGGCGTTCAAGCCGGAGTTCATCAACCGGCTCGACGACGTCGTGATCTTCCACCCACTCACCGAGGAGCAGTTGGAAGACATCGTCGACATCCAGCTCGTGCAGCTGCAGAAGCGGTTGGCGGCTCGCCGGCTCACGCTCGATGTTTCACCGGCCGCGAAGATGTGGCTTGCGGTGCGCGGGTACGACGCCGTCTACGGTGCGCGTCCGTTGCGTCGGCTGATGCAGCAGGCGATCGGGGATCAGCTGGCGAAGCGGTTGCTCGCGGGCGACATTCACGACGGTGACACGGTGCCGGTCGGTGTCGTCGAAGATGGCAGTGCACTGGACGTCGGGAAGTAACTTCCTGGCCTACGCTGGTGAGCTATGACGAACCCGAACGATCCTCGACAGGGTCAGCCCGGTGGTCCGGGACCGTACGGTCCCGGACCGAACGGACCCGGGCCGTTCGATGCACCGACCGAGAAGTTCGGGGATCAGAACGCCGGCTACCCGCAGGGTGGCAACTACACGAACGACCCGACCGAGGCGTACGGGTCGCCGCCTGCGAATCCGACGATGGCGTACCCGACGGCCGGCTATCCGGTCGACGGGCAGTACGGGTCGTATCCGGCTGCCGAGCCGTACGACCCGAACCGTCCGCCCTACAACAGCACACAGGCATTCCCCACGTACGACGCTCAGTACGGCGGGGATCCGTACGGCCAGCAGGGTGGCTATCCACCTCCTGGTGGGCCTGGCGGTCACCAGCCGCCGGGGTCCGGTCAGCAGCCGCCACGTAAGAACAAGGTTGGTATGTGGATCGCGGTCGCAGTTGCGGCCGTTCTCGTCGTTGCCGCAGGTGTCGGCGCTGCACTGCTGTTCGGCGGTGGCGGCTCCGACGACAGCTCCAACACCGCCAGCAATTCGTCGGTGCGGCCGACTCCGAGCAGGGCGCCGACCACGCCGGGGTCGCCGTCCACCGCGGACCCGACCTTCCAGTTCCCGACGGGTTTGCAGCTCCCGAGCGGTTTGCCCGACATCGCGGGTCTCGGCGCCGCGCTCGGAACGATCACCAGCAACGACGGCTCGACGATCGAGATCGATTCGATCGACGGTTCCACAGTGACGGTCCGCACTGACAGCGATACGCAGATCATTTCGTTGAACGGTTCGAACGTGTCCGATCTGAAGGTCGGCAATTCGATCGCTGTGCAGGGCGATTCGCAGGGTGACAACGAAATTCTCGCCAAGGTCATCGTCGACACGGCGATCGACGTCGGCGGGTTCGGAAACTAGATCGGCGACCGAGACAGCTAGGGTATTGAGCGATGACCGCAATGTGGTTCGGCCTTGCAGCGATCGCACTCGTTGGTGCGGGCGCGCTCTTGTACATCGATCACATCCAGCGGCAACGGGTCGGCAGGGTGCGGCAGATCTGGGCCAAGGCGCAGGGGTACACGTACACGCCGCTCGATCCGAATCTGCCGTCCACGTGGCGCCGTGCCGCTCTGGCGAAGCAGGACTATCTGTCCGCTGTCGACATCGTCAGCGGTGTTCGACGAGGTGAGCAGTTCTTCCTGTTCGATCTGGAGGAGACGGCGACGATCGTCGCTGTCCGCCGCGAGATCGGGTCCGACGTCGACATCGATCTTCGACTCAAGTCCACACCACCGCCGCGCGACGCCGACCTCGAACTTCTCGGTGGCATCGGTCAGCGGATCATGTTCGCCACCGATCTCGATATTGCGCGGCGCGTCTGCGATCAGCGGATGGTGACGTTCACCGAGTCGCTCCCACCCAAGTTGGGAATGTTGTGGAGCGAAGGCATGTGGACATTGGGTGCGCTTCCCGTTGCGACCTCGGGTCGCGAGTGGGACACGGCGATCGACGCTGTCGCCCGGCTGTCCGGCATGTTGCACGTGCTCCCACCGGCCAGTGGGCCGCACGGTTTGGCGCAGGAAGGCCACGACCCCGGTCGGCCGAGGCCGCGTAGTGCCGAAGACGCGTCCGCCCAGACCGTTCGGGTGCCAGCACAGGGTGCTGCATTCCAGAGCGGTGACAATCACGCCCACCAGGTCCGCGACGTCAGCCAGGGCGATTCGCGCGTGATGCCACCGCCGCGGTATCCGGCGCCGGAGCGGGCGCGCCAGCAGCGGCCGCCTGCACCGCAACCGCCGGCGCCGCGCAGGCTGCCCCCGGACGACTGGTCCACTCACGACGCCGATCCGCGCCGATAGAACAGCCCGATAGTTTCAGGTCAGCCGGATCGGTTCGCGCGAGCCGCTAAGCTAGCCGCCATGTCGTCCAGCGTGCCGTCGAAATCGACGCGACCTGTCGCACTTGTCACCGGTCCTACCTCGGGTCTAGGCGCTGGTTTTGCGAACAAGCTTGCCTCCCTCGGCTACGACCTTGTGCTCGTTGCCCGCGACGAGGAGCGGCTGGCTGCGTTGGCAGCCGATCTGGACCGTCGCTACGGTGCCAAGTCCGAGATCCTGCCCGCGGATCTTGCGACAGCCGAAGGTCGAGACGACGTCGCGCGACGCCTTGACAAGGGCGTCCAATTCCTCGTCAACAACGCGGGATTCGGGCTTACCGGCGAGTTCTGGACGCTGGACCCCGAGGTGCTGCAGTCGCAACTCGATGTCAACGTCACGGCGGTCATGCAGCTGACGAGAGCCGCGTTGCCGTCGATGATCGCGTCGGCGAAGGGCCGCATCATCAACGTTGCGAGCGTCGCCGGGTTGGTGTCGGGGCGCGGGTCGACCTACTCGGCGTCCAAGGCGTACGTCATCTCGTTCACCGAGGGCCTTGCCGGTGGACTGAGCGGCACCGGCGTCGAAATTCAGGCGCTGTGCCCAGGATTCGTGCACACGGAGTTTCACGAGCGTGCGGGCATTGCGATGGACCTGCCGAAAGTGTTGTGGCTCAACGTCGATCAGGTCGTCGCGACCTCACTCGACGACCTGGAGAAGGGCAAGATTCTCAGCATCCCAGGCGTGCAGTACAAAGTGCTGACCGCGGCAAGTCGGGTGATTCCGAAGCGCGTTGTGCGCGGTATCAACAACGTCGTCGGCAAGGGCCGCGGCCGCACCTGACGCCTGCTCGCCTAAGGTTGCAGCCATGACCGAACGCGACGATCTGGCCGCGCTTGTGCGCGAATTGGCTGTTGTTCACGGCAAGGTGACACTGTCGTCGGGGAAGGAAGCCGACTACTACGTCGACCTGCGCCGAGCGACCCTGCATCACGCTGCCGCACCGCTGATCGGAAAGTTGTTGCGCGAGTTGGTATCCGACTGGGATTTCGAATCCGCCGGCGGACTCACGATGGGCGCCGATCCGGTCGCCATGGCAATCATGCACGCCGAAGGTCGTCCGATCGACGCCTTCGTCGTCCGCAAAGCCGCCAAGGCCCACGGGATGCAGCGCCAGATCGAGGGACCCGACATCGTCGGCAAACGGGTACTCGTCGTCGAAGACACGACAACGACGGGCAACTCACCGCTCACCGCGGTCAAGGCGCTGCGTGACGCCGGTGCGATCGTCGTCGGTGTCGCGACCGTCGTCGACCGGGCAACCGGAGCCGACGCCATCATCGCCGCCGAGGGGTTGGAATATCGCTCACTCCTCGGCCTGGAGGATCTGGGACTTGGCTAGCGGAGATGTGACGTCCCCGCGGGGACGTCGGGACCGGGTTCGGACGCTGGACCCGGCAAACGCATAGGACCGGCCCTCGACTGGTTTTATTTACACATATAGCCCGATAAGGGATGATATGTGTATGGCTGAGCTGACCTCGACTGCGGCTGCAGAGATTTTGGGGGTGACCCCTCGCGAAGTGCGGCGTCTTGCATCCGATGGTCAGCTTCAGGGCGCGCGACTGCTCGGTCGCACATTCGTCGTCGATGCTGAGTCGGTGCAACGGCTGGCGCAAGAGCCGCGACGTCGAGGCCGTCCGTGGAGCGAGCGGATCGCGTGGGCGGCGCTGACGATCGTCTCGGACTCGGATGCGCCATGGCTCTCGGCTGTCGAGCGGACCCGGCTGATGCACCGTCTTCGCAGGTCCAGTGTCGACGATCTGGTGTATCTCGCACGACAGCGGGCTCGGGTTCGGCGGTTTCGATGCCACACGACGATGCTGGACGACATCGCGTCCCGTGTCGTGCCAACTGGTGGGTCGGCGCTCCACGTTGACAACCTTCGAAAGTGGGGCCTGACGCCTGCGCAGAAACACTTGGACGCGTACCTGCCGGTCGGCGACGTCGACGCGCTTACGGAAAGATTTGCGTTGGTCGACGATGCTGCGGGGAACGTGACGCTGAGGGGGGTTGCTTGTGTCGACGTATTCGCCCGCGGACGTCCACCGCTGGCTGCTGTCGCTCTGGACCTTGCCGATTCGTTGAACACCCGCGAACGGGCGGCAGGACTGCGTGAGCTCGGGTCGCTGCACTCGGCGGTGTTCGGGCGTGGCTGATTCGGACCGCCCGTTGTGGCATGTTCCCGCTCCGGCCGGTGGGTGGGGTCCACCGTGGCCCCAGGTGGTCGAAATCGGCCGAGTACTGCCCGGTGACCGATGGACGCTGGTCGGCGGTCTCATGGTGCAGCTACACGCAATACACGCGGGTCTACCGCTGGAGCGAGTGACCGTCGATGTGGACATGGTGCTGCATATCGAAACCGGTGCAACAACTTTCGGCCAGGCACGCGTGGCACTGGAAGCATCGGGTACGAATTGCACTATCCGGCAGCGCGAAAGAATCCTGTACACAGGTTCGCGCGCGGCGAGGATCGGGTCGACGTCATGGTCGCCGATCATCTCGCGCCGAAGCATATTCCGAAAGTCGCTGGCCGCGAGGTCTTCCGGATCCCGGCGGGGACTTCTGCGCTCCGTAAGACGGTCAATTGCGTGGTTCAGTTCGAGCCGAATGCCGCGACCACGCTGAGCGTGCCTGATGCCTTGGGTGCACTGATCCTCAAAGGTGCTGCCTATAAGGAGGATTCGCGGGATCGAGGTCGGCACCTGGACGACGCAGCACTGCTTGCCTGCG
Organism: Antrihabitans stalagmiti; assembly: GCF_016482825.1. Classification (GTDB taxonomy): domain Bacteria; phylum Actinomycetota; class Actinomycetes; order Mycobacteriales; family Mycobacteriaceae; genus Antrihabitans; species Antrihabitans stalagmiti. The sequence continues at coordinate 600,734 of NZ_JAEMNV010000003.1, forward strand.
CAATTGATTCACCCGTGTTCGAAGCCGGTCGATTGGAGGGAAACGACCGCGGCCGAATTCGAGTGCTTGCCGACCAACTGCGGGATCCAGCACACCGATCATGGCTACTGCTGCCCAGGACACTGCGCGAACAAGGTTGGGCTGCACTGTCAGTGCTGGCACGGGATCCGTCGTGAGTCGCAAGCCTCAGCCTTCGGCACTCACCCGGCGTGGCAGGTCGGCGGGCAGCGTGAAGTCGACGACGAACTCGCCGGATCCGGCTTCGTAGCGATTCTGCGGGTCGAAGCGTTCCGGGTGGAACGAGCCGAGTGTCGGGGAATGGGTTGTCACAGCCAGCTTTCCTGCGTCGATGTCGAACTGCAGCATGCGCTGAAAACCCGTCCGCCGCTCGCCCTCGACCTCGAAGTATTGGTAGTCCGAAAGTAGTTGCGTGACGGTTCGGCCGTCTCTACCGACGTTGTGGTCGATGACAGTCGCTTGTCCGTCGATGTGGCCCGAGAGCACCATGAACACCGAATCGTAGGGCTTCACAAGCCGATTCCAGATCTGCGCGCCCGAACTCGCGTGGATGTCGCTGAATCCCATGTTTGGTTTGTCGCCGAACTCGTTCAAGTAGTAGTGCGTACCGATCACGGTGTTGTGATCGGGATGATCGTCGAGAACGCCTTCTGCCCAACGCATCACCTTGTCCGGCGGGTTGTAGCCGAGGTAAAGCATCAGAAACTTGGCGCCGGCAATGTCGATCAGGTCGTAGTGCGCCGAATTGTCCTCGTCGGTGAACGAATCACCCCAGTACGGGCGATCCTGGTAGCGCTGTGGCCCGAAGAATTCGTTGTACAACGCGTGGTTCTTCTCGTGCTCGCCAGGGATCATCCGACCGGCCGCGTTCCACAGGTTGTCGTGGTTACCCGGCAGCACGCCGTGCGGTATACCGGCGTCCTCCAGGATCTTCATCGACTCGCTGGCGACTTCGAACTCTTTGCGCGCCGCATCTTCCGGGCGACCGGGCCGAATATGACTCTGCACGAGATCACCGGTGTGCATGGAGTACGCAACCTTGTATTTCTCGGCATTGTCGACGGTCCACTGCGTCATCGACTCGTACACCTCGGGATCGTCACGGCTGATGTACTGGGTGTCGGTGATGTGTTGCAAGGCGAAGTCGTACGACTCGGGGTTGGCAAACTGCTCGTCCGGCACCGCGTTTCGCGTCTCGAAACCTTCATCGATACGCGGACTGTCGATCACAAGTACTGCCGCAGTGCCGCTTTCGAAGCGCTCCGACCCGGTGACCTTGGCGGACAGTTCGACCACGCCGCCTGGCGTGACCGGCGTAGCGGCCGCAACGGGTGTACCCCATGTCTGTGCCACCGCGTCCCAGACGTGCATCGCGATGTCGTTCCGATTGACCGACCGGCCACGCCACGACATGGTCGCAGCGTCGGTCCCGGGAGTGAACTTGACCGTGTAGCGCAGATAGGGGAACTCGTCGGTACCGGTGGTGGCGAGGGTCGACGCCGAGGTTTCGTCGAAGCCGATTCTGCTATCGGGAGCCGAGGTCTCGCTGATCCCCGCGACCATCGTCGACGACAGCGGCGCAGGATCGGCAACCAGCCCGATGGCTGGTATCTCGACGGCAGGCTGCGGAATGGGATCGTCGCCGCCGCGCGCGAGGGTATCGGCACCGACGCTGTTCACGACAACGAACACCGCGACGATTCCGCCGGTCCGCCAGGTGCTCTTCACTCCTTCGAGCGTACCGGCGCAAATCCGGATTCGACTGATATGTCCGATCCGTATTTGTTCCGGACTCGGGTGTGAACGTCCGTTGCGTCGATGTTACGGCGGGCTGCGCACGCAAACCTCGGTCGTAAAACCGCTTTGGCTGGTCGCCAGGACTTGTGTTACACGGCGAATAACTCGACCTGTCGGCCGTCTACTGCGCAATCCTAACAAGCCACTAAATACGTTGCAGCACAACATGATTCAACAACTCGACGACCGCACAACCCGTGAGCTTTCCGTCATCTGCACTTGTTCCCAATGTGACCAGACGGCAATACGCGAGGCGTGAAATTTAGCAATCAGGGCAAGGTTGCCCACTCCCCGCTTCCCAGACCTTCAGCTACATCGCATCGTTCCAGGAGGAACCAGTGTCCGCACCGACGACCACCACAACCACACCCACCGCCCTCGCCGAGATCGAGCAGGCCATCGAAGCGAACATCACGAAGTCGCTCGCCGAGATTCCGCACCCGTCGCTGCCGAAGGGCACCAACATCTACGGGTCGACGAAGATCTTCCCCGACTACAAGGCGGAGTCGGGCGAAAGCTACTTCACCCTCGTGCACGGCATTGCACACGAATCGTCGGTGAGCTTCGTCGCGGTACTGCAGGCCACCCGCGCGCTGCGCAAAGGCTTCGAGTCGGCGATCTACTTCTACGGACCCGGCGCTATCAACGCCATCGCCAACCGCGGCTTCCCGACCACGGGCGACAGCGGCTTTCCTGGCGAGCAGAACATCAACGACGCACTCGCCGCATTTATCAAGGAAGGCGGCAAGGTGTTCGCCTGCCGCTTCGGCTTGGCATTACACGGCGCACGCGAAGAAGACTTGATCGAGGGCGTCATCCCGGCGCATCCGCTCGACGTACAGGACGCGTTGATCCACTACGCACGCAAGGGCGCGATCATCAACTCCACCTATCAGGTCTGAGGTCGGACCGATATGAGCGACGTGTCGACGCGAGTAGACATTGCACTACTCGGTATTCGTGGCGGTTCGACTCCGGTGCACCGTCGTTCGGGCGCTGGACCGAGCGACGACGGGCATGTGCTGATCGGGGGATTCGGTGCAGCACTGCCGATTCGATCCGACAGCCCCTACTCCCTTGCCGGCAACAAACTGCTCCTCGACGGCGCTGATATCGGGATGGAAATCGAGCCGATCGGTCGTCCGAAGTTCTACGACCTGCAGACGGCAGACGGAGTTTCCTACGAGAAGATCGCGAAACTGCACGGCTCGAATGTTCTTGCCACGACGGTTGTGCAGACGTGCATCCGCTACGGCGAGGACGAGCGGTGCAGGTTCTGCTCGATCGAGGCGTCGCTGGCGGCGGGATCCACCATTGCGGTCAAACGCCCCGACCAGTTGGCGGAGGTTGCCGAGGCAGCGGTCCGGCTCGACGGTGTCACGCAGCTGGTCATGACAACGGGGACGTCGGCGGCCAAGGATCGTGGCGCGCGGCATCTGGCGCGCTGCGTCCGAGCAGTCAAAGCGGTTGTGCCGCAGCTACCTATCCAAGTTCAATGCGAACCGCCCGGTGATCTGGCCACCATTTCCGAGCTGCGCGAGGCGGGTGCCGATGCCATCGGCATCCATGTCGAGTCGCTCGACGACGACGTCCGCCGACAGTGGATGCCGGGTAAGGCGACAGTCCCGATGAGCGAATATCGCGCTGCGTGGGCGGAAGCCGTTCGGGTGTTCGGACGCAACCAGGTGTCGACGTATCTCCTTGTCGGTCTCGGCGAGGATCCGGACGAGCTGGCTTCCGGTGCAGCGGAACTCATCGACATGGGTGTCTACCCGTTCGTCGTTCCGTTTCGTCCGCTTGGCGGCACCCTCGCTGTCGACGTCGATCATGCGTCGGCACCCAACAGGGATGTGCTCGAAGACGTGACAAGGCGGGTGGCCAAGGAGTTGCAACACGCCGGAATGCTCGGCTCCGATCAGCGAGCGGGTTGCGCTGCATGCGGTGCCTGCAGCGTCCTTTCGAGCGCAGGAGGCTGACATGACGATCACAACCGCCGATTTCAGTGTGCTGACGGGGCCGGCACGCACCTCCCACGATGCGCCCGGCTATCTGATTCGAGTGGCGGGGGCTCGTGAGTCCGCGGCCTACCGCACGCTGCGGCACGAGTCGTTCGTCGCGCAGCAGCAACTGTTTTCGGGCAGTGATGCCGACGACATCGACGACGATCCCCGGACCCGGGTGCTCGTGGCGGTGGCGCACGACGGAACTGTGCTCGGCGGGGTCAGGTTGGCACCCGCGACTGCCGTCGACCTCGGTTGGTGGACGGGCAGCCGACTCGTCGTCGACGAGGGGCGGCGTAAGGGAACCGTCGGTCCAGCGTTGGTACAGGCAGCGTGCGCCTATGCAGAGTCCAATCACGTGTTGCGTTTCGAGGCGACCGTTGCCCTGCGGTACGAGGGTATGTTCACCCGGCTCGGGTGGGTGCGGCTCGGCGATGTCGAGATCGCCAGGGCGCCGCACGTGCATATGCGCTGGCCGATCGACCGCGTCGAACGAATCGTCGCCGCCACCAAAGCGCTACTGGCCGGCGTGCTCGCACCGCTGCGTGAGCAGTCGACGGCATTGGGTGGCAACGGTTTCAGAGGTGACGATGGTGCACCGGTACCAGGTACCGACCTGATCGCGGCATGTGACGCCATCATTCCGTCGATGGTGCAGCGCGATCCGGAATGGGCAGGGTGGTGCGCCGCCCTGGTCAATCTGAACGATCTCTCGGCGATGGGCGCCGAACCTGTCGGCCTGCTCGACGCGGTCGGTGCGCCCAACCACTCGATCCTGACGAGAGTTGTGCGCGGACTTGCCAAGGCCAGCGCGACCTGGGGAGTCCCGGTGCTCGGCGGTCACACGCAATTGGGCGTTCCGGCAGCGCTTTCCGTCACAGCTCTCGGTCGTACCGCGAATCCCGTTCGTGGCGGCGGCGGCAAACTCGGCGACGAGCTACGGCTCACGGCCGACCTCGACGGGGGCTGGCGGCCGGGATATCAAGGTCAGCAGTGGGATTCGACGTCGACGCGGTCCAGCGTGGAGTTGCGGGCAATGGGACGTTTCGTAGCCGACACCGCACCGCACGCCGCCAAGGACGTCAGCATGGCCGGATTGGCAGGCACCACAGGGATGCTCGCTGAGGCGAGTGGACTCGGCGCCGAACTCGAGGTTGCACGGATACCGCGGCCGACCGATGCCACCCTCGGCGAATGGATCACCTGCTTTCCCGGGTTCGCCATGATCACAGCAGACCGGCCGGGCGCTCGGGTAGCGCCTGCCGGACCGGCCCACAGCGCAGTATGCGGCCGCCTCACCACAACGCCAGGAGTCAGCCTCCGCTGGCCCGATGGCGCAACGACATTCGCGGTGCACAGCACCGTTACTGGATTGGGAGCATCATGAAAAACGTCACGATATCGGTGGCGGCCGCCGAATTCGGCCGCGACATGGAGGCGGGATACCGCACCATCGCCAATCTCGTTGCTACAGCGCGGGAACGCGGCAGCCAACTGTTGGTCCTTCCCGAAGCCTGCCTCGGCGGATACCTGCCGAGCCTCGGCGGCGGGGACGAGAGCGACGAGGCAAAGGCACGTCGGCTTCGAAGCCTGCCACCTGCACTCGAATTGGACGGCCCCGAACTGCGCCGGGTGATCGACATGGCAGGCGACCTGGTGATCACACTGGGGTTCTGTGAAGCAGACGGCGACGTGCGATACAACACCGCCGTCACATTGAGCGGCGACGGCATCCTCGGTTCCTACCGCAAGGTGCATCAGCCACTCGGCGAAAACCTCTGTTACGCAGCGGGAGACACCTATCGAGCCTTCGACACTCCGGTGGGCCGGATGGGTATGCAGATCTGCTACGACAAGGCCTTCCCCGAGGCAGCACGGTTGCTTGCGCTCGACGGCGCAGAGATCGTCACATCGCTGTCGGCCTGGCCGACGTCGCGCACTGCGACGGTCGAGAATCTGGAAGACGACCGCTGGAAGCAGCGCTTCGACATCTTCGATCGGGCACGGGCTGTCGAAAACCAGATCGTGTGGGTTGCCGCGAATCAGGCAGGGACATTCGGATCGCTACGGTTCGTGTGCAGCGCGAAGATCGTCGGGCCGGGTGGCGAGATCCTCGCTACGACAGGAGTCGAACCCGGACTTGCCACTGCGACAGTCGATGTGGCGGAAGTCCTCGGCCTCGCCCGCGGTGGCGGCATGTACAACCTCCGTGATCGCCGACCCGACCTCTACCACGACGTGATCGCCGAATTCGGCGTCGTCGGCCAACCCGGGATCCCGAACGAGGTTCTGGAGACCGTCAATGCCTGAGATGACGTTTGTCGTGCAGTGGCCCGGCGGTCGCACCCAATCCTGCTACTCGCCGTCGCTCGTGATGCACGACTACCTCGAGGTCGGAAGAAGCTATTCGACAACAGAATTCGTTCGTCGCGCCGCGCAGGCGCTGAACGAGGCGAGCGAACGGGTACGCGCGAAGTACGGCGTGTACTGCACGTCGGCGCTGGCGCAACTCGACGAGATCCACGCGGCAGAACGGGTTTCGGAGCCCGGCGACGTGCTCGTTCTGTCGATGACCGGACAACTTCCCACGGATGCAACTTCGCTGAACGGAATCGCACGATGACACAACATCATGAGGTCGTCGTGATCGGCGGCGGCCAGGCCGGGCTGTCGATCAGCTGGCATCTGACGCGGCGTGGTGTCGACCACGTGGTACTCGAACGCGACACCATCGCCCACGAGTGGCTCGACAGCCGTTGGGACAACTTCACTTTGGTCACCCCGAACTGGCAGTGCGCACTTCCCGGCTACTCCTACGCAGGCGACGATCCGCACGGGTTTATGAAGCGCCAGCAGGTGTACGAGTTCGTGCGCGGCTATGCGTCGAGTTTCGATGCTCCGGTTCGTGAAGGCGTTGCGGTGACGTCGGTCCGGCAGTCGATGCACGGCGGCTACGAGCTCGATACGACGGCTGGCACGCTGCATGCCGGTCAGGTCGTCGTCGCGGTTGGTGGCTATCACATACCGACCATTCCGCGTTTCGCCGAGAAGCTACCCGCAACGATCCAGCAGTTGCATTCGTCGCAATATCGCTGCAGCGCAGACCTTCCCGTCGGTGATGTGATGGTCGTCGGGACCGGACAATCCGGCGCCCAGATCGCGGAGGACCTGCACCTCGATGGCCGAAAGGTCCATCTGGTTGCGGGCAACGCACCCCGGGTTGCGCGCTTCTATCGTGGTCGGGACTGCGTAGCGTGGCTACAGGACATGGGGCACTACGACGTACCGATCGACGATCAACCGGGCGGATTGGGCAAGCGTGAGAACACAAATCACTATGTGACAGGTCGTGACGGTGGCCGCGATATCGATCTGCGTCAGTTCGCGCTAGAGGGGATGTCGCTCTACGGCAGGATGATCGATGTAGTGGACGGCACGATGACGTTTGCCCCGACACTGGAAGCGTCGCTCGACGCTGCCGACGCCGTCGCGGAAAGTATCAAAGATTCGATCGACGCCTACATCGAGCGCGAGGGTATCGATGCACCCCTCGAAGCGAGGTACGTCCCTGTGTGGCGTCCCGAACACGAGCAGACCGAACTGGACCTTGCAGCGTCGAACATCGGCTCGATCGTGTGGTCGGTCGGCTTCCGGACCGACTACGGCTGGCTTCGTGTCGGTGTATTCGACGGCGAGGGGCATCCGTGCCACAACCGCGGGGTGACCGCGGTGCAGGGTCTCTTCTTCCTCGGTCTGCCCTGGCAACACACCTGGGGGTCAGGCAGATTCGCCGCGGTTGCTCGCGACGCGGAGTTTCTCGCGGATCGTATCGGCGTTCGGGTACGCGACACGGCCGCGGCGTAGGGGATTCGCGTGGGGACAACTCGGATTGCGGCGCTGGCAGGACATTTCGGCCCGGACATCGGCCGGGCGTTGGAGAAACTCGGCGGCATCCTCGAGCGGCTCGCCGCCGAAGAGGTCGATCTCCTCGTGCTGCCGGACGCGACCCTCGGTGGGTACATCGGCGATCTGCGCAACCCCGATCCCGCGTCGATACCGCCCGCTATCGATCCGTACGGACCCGAGATCCGGATGCTCTGCTCATGGGCGCGGGACATGACCGTCTGCATCGGATTCACCGAGTCGGCCGGGGGTCTGCGCTACAACGCCGCGACCTGTCTCACCGGTGACGGGATCCTCGGTCACCACCGCAAGGTGCACCAGCCTGCAGGCGAACATCTCGCGTACGCAGCGGGTTCGGGGTTCACAGCTTTCGATACGCCGGTCGGCCGAATGGGAATGCTGATCGACTACGACAAAACGTTTCCCGAGTCTGCAAGAACGCTGGCACTGGACGGCGCGACCACCATCGCTGCGCTGTCGGCGTGGCCGGCGAGCGTCACCGATCGCGCATCGAGGATGCCGAACGATCGGCAGGCGCGGTTGTTCGACCTGTACGACATGGCCCGCGCAGCAGAGAACCAAGTGGTGTTGGCGTCGTCGAATCAGACCGGAGTGACCGGCTCGTTGCGGTTTCTCGGCCAGGCGAAGGTGGTCGGTCCTGGTGGTGACGTTCTTGCGAAGACCTGGTCGAAAGGTGGTCTCGCAGTTGCGGATATCGACATCGAGCGAGAAGTCGAGCGCGCGCGCCGCGTGTTGCGTCATCTCGAGGAACGACGCGTCGACACCTATCACAACCTGCTGGACGAGAAGGCAGCCCGTTGATGCGGATCGCTCTACTGACCTACTCGACGAAACCCCGTGGTGGCGTGGTTCATACGCTGAATCTGGCCGAGGCGCTGAGCCGTGCGGGTGCCGATGTGACGGTGTGGAGTTTGGCGCGTGGCGGCGACGTCGGCTTCTTTCGCGAGGTCGGGCACGGCGTGCGGACGGAGCTCGTTCGGTTCGAACCCATCGACTCCGAGACGGTCGGTGAGCGGATCCTGCGTTCTATCAGATTGCTGCGCAACGCGTTTCAAGAAGAGAGTTACGACATCGTCCACGCGCAGGACTGCATCAGCGCCAATGCGGTGGGACGCTGCATCCGTACCATCCACCACCTCGATCAATTCACCACACCTGAGCTGATCGCCTGCCACGAACGTGCGATCACAACGCCGTATGCGCGGATCTGCGTGTCTGCGGCAGTCGCGGAGGAGGTGCGGCAAGGGTGGGGATTCGACGCGACGGTGATTCCGAACGGCGTCGACTCCGCCAAGTTCGCCGCAGCGGCGGGCGCGGATCCCGTTGCGGTGCAGAAGCGGTCGGCATGGCAGTCGAAACTCGGCAGGTACGTCTTGGCGGTCGGTGGCATCGAGCCACGCAAGGGCAGCATCGACCTGCTCGACGCGTTCGCGCAGCTGTCTCCGCACGTGCCCGACCTCACCCTCGTCTTCGCCGGTGGTGAGACGTTGTTCGACTACCGGGACTATCGAGCGCGGTTCGAGCAACGCGCAGCCGACCTGGGCATCCAACCGATCGTGCTGGGTGCAGTGGCCGACGACGAGTTGCCAGCCCTCGTTGCGGGAGCCGCGGTACTGCCGTTCTTCTCGACGAAGGAGGGTTTCGGTCTCGCTGCGATGGAAGCGCTCGCGGCAGGTGTCCCCGTTGTCGCGCGTGATCTGCCCGTTCTACGGGAGGTGTTCGGCGACGCCGTCGATTACGTCGCCGAGATCGACGACATGGCGACCGCCTTACGTGGCGCGCTGCAGCCCGATCCGAGCAGACAACAGCGTGGACGGGCACTCGCCGAGCGCTTCAGCTGGGACGACGCAGCGGCGGCACACCTGCAGTTCTACGCGGCGAGCGTCGCCATTCACTAGTGTTGGTTGTCTGATGACTGCTGATCCTCGTGCCGAGCTGCTTGCGGTGTTCGACGACCTGCGCGCACTACTGTCGCAACCGGACAACGACTTCTCCTGGTCGTCGTGGTTCGGAGCCGACGACGCGCTTGCCGAGGTCGACGAGATCAGCGCCGCCATCCGAGCAGCCCGAACTGCCGCCGACCTGCCGAAGTTCGAGATCCGGTCGCTGTTCGTCCCCACCGGACCTGTGCAAGAGGTGAGCCTGTCCAGCGGTTGGGGGGCGCGCTTTCTCACCCTGGCCGACCGCTGCGACGCGGCGCTCGAGGCCACGTCATGAAACTGGACCGTCGCGTCAACGAATCGTTGGCAGGCATGGGTGAACCCGGCTTCGATCTGGTCGGTCGCACGCCAGGCGTGCAGATTCTTCGAGTGCTGTTTCTGCCCACCTTCCACCGTGACGTCCTGATCACGATCGAGGCGGCGGAGACGGTGGCTCGGCTGGCATGCGTCACGGGTCCACCGCGGTCGCATCGTTCCGACGATGTGTTGGCTGCCGACGAATTCGACGTTGTGTGGGCAGCGTCGGAGGCCGTAACAGACGCCGCGACAAAGCCTTCCGAGGATTGGCTGCGTGACGGTATGCCGGTTCGAGTCGATATCGAGGATGCGCTCGGGCGACGATCTGTAACGTGTGGCAACGACGCTGGCCGCGGCGAGATCGGCGAACTCGTTGCCGAACTGCTCGCCAAGGTCCGTCGACATCTACCTGATCACGAGTTGGATCAGGCATTGTCCGACGTCGAGCGTTACCTGACCCACGACGATTGAGGTGCGATGAGTTCGGTTCGGATCGAGCACGCAGTGTTCGGTGCCGCAGCTGTGGCGACCGTGAGTGGCGCGGTCGCCGGTAGCGAGCGGGTGCAGCAGTTCGCGAAACCACTGATCGCGCCTGCGCTTGCCGTCGGAGCGTATCGGCGGGCGCGCGGCACGGACCGCAACCTCCTGCTCGGTGGTCTTGGCGCCGCAACGCTCGGTGATGTCTTGCTGATCGATCCCGACGACGACACCAAGCTCGTCCGAGGTGCAGCATCCTTCGCGGTAATGCAGGCCGCGTACACGGCCCTGCTGCTCCGGCACAACGCTCGGCCGACTGCGCCCGCAGTTGTGCCGCGAGTCGTCGGGTGGCTCGCTGCAGCGGGATTGGTGCGCGCCCGCTCACGTGCGGTCGCGTTGCCGCTCAGCGCGTACGGCGTCACCCTTGCCACCGCGACCACCCTCGCCTCGGATCCGGCACTTGCTCCCGACGCCCGAACCGTTGGTGGACTCGTCGTGCCGACCGCGGATCCACGCAGCGGACTTGCTCTCGGAGCGTTGTTGTTCACCGTCTCCGACGGGCTCATCGTGTTTCGCCGCCTGTTCCTGCGCGGTGACCCTGCCCGTCGAATCTCCGAGGGCGCCATCCTCGCTACCTATGCAGCGGCGCAATATTTTCTGGTCGAAGGTATGTCGGACCTCGATCGCTGAATCGCCAGCGGGCGCTCAGAGGTTGGGGGCCATCTTCTTGTACAGCTCCACGATGAACGAGTCCGTGAAGCTGTTCTGCCCCGTTCGCAACATGAGGTCGCCAACGCGGACATAGGACGTGCCCGCGACGGTCGATGCTTCGTCGCCGAGACCAGGAATCGGTGTGCCGTCGCCGGTGTAGAGATCCCAGTTGTCCGCTGGGATGGTTTCGATCACGACGACGCCCGAGTTACTGGCGACCCCGTCCGTGTCGACGGAGTCGAAGACGAACTTGCACCCCGAGGTCGGCGAGTATTCCTGGACGGCAGGGTCGTACTCGACTTTCGTTGCGGTGATGGAGTATTCGATCCCGGCCTTGCGGCCGCCGGCAAGCCCAGCGGCATCGGCGACGTCGGCTGCGTCCTGCTCCGACAAGAGTGCGCAGACGTCGACGTTCGCAGCTTCCGACGATTGCTCCGAGGGTGTGTCGAACGTGAAGTCGTCCGCCGACGCTGGGTTTGCGGCGCTGCTGTCCCCGCCGTCACTGCCACCGCACGCGGCGAGCATCGGGATGGTTGCCGCTGCCGCCGCGACGGCGATGTACTTCGCGAACCGAGATTTGTTTCCGAGTGCCACTTCGAACCACCTTGTCGTGTAATTGCCCGGCTATGCCTGTGGGCTAAGCATCGTCGCGCGAGACTCCGGTGGACAGGTCCTACAGGGTGGGGATCACGGCACCCCGTATCTCAGGCCCCGCGCTTGCAACGTTTACAGGTGTGAATGTCTGTAGTCGGCTGCACCGATGACGTGCGGGTTTGTTGGCTGTGCAGGCGACTTCGTGAATGCGGTGTGCATCACTCGTGTGCACTACGGTCAGTTTTGGTCCGTACTACCGTGCACGACGGAGCTTCCCGAATGGCCGAGGACGCAGTGGTGGAGCGCAGTGTTCTCACTGCGTCCGATGAGGCATGAGATTCCGCTGTACGCAACGCAGTTGTCATTGCCAAACTTGCGGAGCACAGCCCCCTCGGCCACGCCGTCGTTGACTCCGCGGCCGCTGACCTTGGTGTCTCACGACGTCAGGTATACCTCCTGCTCGCCAAATGGCGTGCAGGCGGTGGCGTCGTCTCCTCTCTTCTTCCCGCCAAGTCCAGCGGAGGGCGTGCAGGCGAACGGCTCGCCGACGAGGTGGAAGCCATCGTTCGCTTCGTGCTCCAAACGCGATATCTGACACGGCAGCGTCCAACTACGACGTCGGTGTTTCGAGATATCAAACGGCAGTGCATGATTCGTGGTTTTAGTGCACCTTCGCGCGGCACGGTCGAGCGACGGATTGCGAAGCTGGACGCAGAAAAGACCGTGACTGCCCGATACGCGAAGGACGCCGCGCGCACTCGATAGGCCGCCGGCGGTAACCCACCCGCAATCGACAGGATTTTGGACCGAGTTCAGATCGATCACACTCCGATCGATGTGATCGTCGTCGATGAGCGGCACCGTCTGCCGGTTGGCCGGCCGTATCTGACAGCCGCGATCGACGTCATGAGTAGGTGCGTCGTCGGGCTTGTCGTGACGTTGGATAAGCCCTCGGCAACATCTGTCGGATTGTGTTTGGCGCACACCGTGACCGACAAGCGGGCGGGGCTGGAAGCTCTCGGCGTGGACGCGGTGTGGCCGATGAGCGGCAAACCCCGCGAGCTCTACCTCGACAATGCTGCAGAGTTCAAAAGCGAGGCCCTGCGTCGCGGGTGTGCACAGCACGGTATTCGACTGGAGTACCGACCTCCGGGACAGCCGCACTACGGCGGCGTTGTCGAGCGTGTGATCGGCACCATGATGCAGATGGTGCACGAACTGCCGGGCACGACGTTCTCCAATCCGCGCGAGCGCGGTGCCTACGACAGTGACGCGAAAGCTGTTCTCACACTGAGAGAATTGCAGCGGTGGCTGACCTTGGCGGTGGCCTGCTATCACGGCCGGATTCACAGCGGGCTCGCCCGCACGCCCGCTGGGAGTGTGGTCGGATGCGGTGGCTGAATCCGGAACACCGCCGATCGTCACACACGAAACCTCGTTCCTGATCGACTTTCTACCGGTGATCCGGCGAACGTTGACCCGCAGCGGATTTCAGGTCGATCACGTCCAGTACCACAGCGACGCACTGAAAACTCTGCAACGCTATGAGCAGGAACGAGATTGGCTTCATCGGCAAGGCGTCCCGATGTCGTTGCTTCCCTGCGCTCGTGACATGGGGCGTCACGACCTCTGTTCCGTCACCAGATGACGAATACCTGCTCTTCGTGCGGTAGGCGCGAGGCACATCTGTACCCAGCCGCGCCTGATCGAGGCGACGTTGACACCGGCACCCGCCGGTCACGCCTGTGACTGCTGTTACCAGAGTGATACCTGGCTACTGTTGCGCATTCGATGCACTACCCCAAGTAGGGGTAAAGCCCGCGAAATATTCGCGGCGGGGACGACATTCGGGGATCTTGAGAAATTTTCGGAGGGGTACTTGCTATGCGAAGAAAACGACAGATGCTTCAGGGGAATCGGCGAGGCAAAAGTATTCGGCTACTTGCTATTTCAGCAGCTGCTTTGTGCGTGTTGACAACTCCCGCCGCGCTAGCGGGAGCGGAGCCGACCCCTACTACGGCACCGTCACCATCGACAACGGCACCGCCACCATCGACAACGGCACCGTCACCATCGCCAGAGGCGCCGCAGCCCACAGAACTGACGCCGACTCCGGACAACGCGCAGCAAACCAAACCGCCGACGACCACCGAGTCTGTTGCTCCGGACCCGAAGACCGCTCCCGATCCGCCAGCGGAACCGATAAGCCCTGCGCCGGTCGCGCCGCCTGCCCCCGCGCTGGTGGATCCGCCCGTTTTACCGGCAGCGCCGGCGGCCGATCAACCGCTAGAGCCGGAGAGCGATGAGCTTTCGTCGAAGACCGCTGAACCGGATCCGGACTGGACACCGACTAAAGACCCGAAGGCGACCGTTGTTCCTGGTCAGATGCGGTCCGACCAGGAAGAGATTCCCGCGCCGTTCACCAAGGCCGACGCTGACAAAGCCGAAACCATGGAAGCACGCCAACGAATGGCGCGGGTCGCGGCCGGATGCCAGGTGTACTGGCCATCACCGTACGAGGTGTGCGGAGCCATCAAAGACAAGTACAACTCATTGGGCGGTCCAGGAAGCTTCCTGTCCTTCCCCAACTCTCCAGAACTCACCAACCCAGGCAATACCGGCGCACGCACACAATTTCTAAATGGTCCGATCTACTGGTCCGGCGCTACCGGTGCACATCCAGTCGTGAACAGCTTCCTCAACCGGTGGGGCGTCCACGGCTACGAAGGTGGTTGGCTGAAATATCCGACCACCGACGAGATCGTGCTCCCCGACGGTGGCCGCCGCCAAGAATTCCAGTTCGGCGCGATCTATGTCGCGTTCCAGAACGCTGTCGGATCCGCTATCAAGAACGGCGCGATACGCGATAAATGGAACACCGTGGGCGGCGCCGCACCCGGCGGAAGCTTCCTCGGCTATCCGATTGGTGACGAAATAGGGCTTCCCGGTGGTCAAGGCGCGATGGTCCGCTTCCAAAACGGTGTCATCTATTGGCACCCCAGCCATGGAGCGCGGGTTGTGAGCGGCACAATTTTGCAGGATTGGGCAGCTGCAGGCTACGAATCCGGCACCTACGGTTTCCCCACAGCGGATGCCGTACAGACGAGTGACATCTGGTATGAGCAGCAATTTCAGAACGGTAAAATTGCTGGCACCATCGTGATCAATCGCGGCCTCTACTGGCCACTGATGTCGGTAGATAAGCCGACAATGCCAGGCGACAACTATGAGAGCGATGTCCTACCTTGCATGGAATACGAAATGGAAGCGGACCAGCCTCTTGCCGTATTCAAAGTTCGCGGCGTAGCTGCTCCCATATTCTTATATTGTGGCCGTTTCCGCACTCACATGGCTCCAAACCCTGCCGTCAGCGGCGACCCCGGCCATTTTTCAAACTATCCGCCGACGCGAAAAGATTGGTACGACTTCCTCGGGTGCACGTTCTACACCTTCAACGGAGAAAATTATCCCAATGTAGACAGTGGCAACTTCGGCCGCCAGAGAGGCAATGTATCATCCGGGGTGAACAGTGTGTCCGTCGGTAATGAGCCCAGTGGCACTTTTGTGACTGGCTGGGCTGGCCAGAATCAGTACTCGTCACAGTGGAGTGGCTGCGTACAGGGGCTTGCGATGCCATGGGAATGAGGATGTAATTCCGTGTTTACCATTGTAGTTCACCCTGATTTTGGTCATCCTAGCTCCATTTGGCCTTCGCGGGAGCTCGTAGTCGGCAGCTCTGGGCCGTTTGTGCTTCCAAACCAGATCGGCATGAGCAAAGCCCTCGGGGATGACCTAATGGCGTGGACTGATACGTTTCAAAAGTTCTTTATAGAAGAGCTAGATGGGTTCAGCGCGCGACCGCTGTGGCGATCTGGATTAAATCAGTTCGAGTGGTACGACGAAGGATATAGAATCGTCCACAAGATGCGATTAGAGTTCCCTGATGTGCACGTCAAACCCGAATTTGCGCAGTATGTCTTTTCAGTCAATGAACGCCGCGAGAACATGGGGCTCGCGCCGATTCGGCTCCCACATGAATCCAAGGCTGGGCACATCAGCATTGCCGACGTCGTGCATGGCCAGCCTGAAATCCCACAAAATAGATGGCGCGAGGACAAATAACCGTCATCATCGCAGGGCTGTCTACACTCGATAGACAATTGCCAAACCCCGCATAGTTTGGTTGAAGAATAATAGCCACCCCCCATCGAGGTGGGGGTTTGGAGGTGAGTCACAGGATTACTCCCGGACGACGAGGGGTCTGTGACACGCGTGGCGCATATCAGCGTTCGACTATTGCCTATGTATCAAGCAGGGCTAACTGATTTGTCGGAATTACCCGTAGACCGCTCAACGCTGACTGCTAGCGTCGCTACCGATAGGTGTCGACAGCCGCTACCTCCCGGGGGGATGGAGGGCCAGGTAGCTCTCCGAACTTCTGCAAGGCGTGCGATTCGCCCCTCTCCTCACACACGATTGGACGATCCGATGCACTCACCGATCAACACCTTTGTTCGCGCGTTCGCTGTTGCCGGGATCATCACCGGCACAACACTGTTCGGCTTCACGACCGCCTCAGCCGGACCGGCCGAGCCCGGCGTTCCGACGGTGGCTGTCGCCGGGAACTGCCAGTCCTATTGGCCCTCGCCATATCAGGTGTGCGCGGAGATCCGCGACCTCTACAACAGCATCGGCGGACCCAGCGGATCACTCTCGTTCCCGAAAGCCGCCGAATTCACCAACCCAGACGGCAGCAAATACCAAACGTTCATCAACGGCACTATCGCCTGGACAGCCGCGACCGGCGCCTACGTCAGCTGATACACACCCAAACATCAACCAGGGACGGCGCTTCGCCCTTGGCTGCGAACTGCTGGATGTCGCAACCAAGCCCGGTTCGACCAGGGAGGGCGTGAACAGACCCGCCGAACTCGACCACACCGAACCCCGTCGGGAAGACCAGCAGGATCACAGGAGGATTGAGTGTCGAAAACGGCCGTTACTGAGTCACCGAATGCTGAGACACGATCGGTGCTCGGGCCCAGGACTGCGCACGGCGAACAAATTGAGGGTTGTCGCCGCTCAGCCTAGGACGGAGTCGAAAATACTCACCTCCGTTACTGAACTGTGACGTGTCTCAGAAACCCGTCTCACCTTCGGTAGCGACCACTGGAGCGTGTCCGACGTTTCTGAGACAGTAATCCCTTGTGAGCGCCGTATTTGGATACCTGAGGGTCAGTGGCACCGATCAGGTGCTGGATTTGCAGAGAGACGCTCTGGCGAAGGCCAGGTGCGACCGGGTGTGGGAAGAAGTAGCGAGCGGAGCAAAGAACGATCGCCCTGAACTACTCGACTTACTCGAGCACCTTCGCGACGGAGACACACTTGTCGTGTGGCGACTCGATCGACTCGGCCGGTCACTGCCGCACCTGATCGAAACGGTCGAAGGCCTTCGAGCACGAGGAATGGTGTTCAAATCACTGACAGAGACGATCCATACGTCCTCGCCGAGTGGGATGCTGATCTTCCAAATATTCGGTGCGCTAGCACAATTCGAGCGAGCACTCATTCAGGAACGAACTGTCGCCGGCCTCGCCGCCGCCCGAGCGCGCGGCCGTGTCGGCGGACAACCCAAACGCATCGACGCTGCGAAAGCCCGACAAATTCACCGCATGATCGAAGACGGCACACCCAAAAGCGAAATCGCAGCCGTACTCGGCATAGGCCGAGCCACCTTGTATCGCCACCTCGCGATGCCTCGTAGTTGACTGAAATCGAGCACAATTTCACAAGAGACGGCCAAACTGTATGTGCGGCAGTCTATCTGGCCTATGTTGTAGCGTGTCAGTCGAGGCTTGGACAAGCCGAAGATCGGCTATCAGAGCTAGCGTCCACCTAGGTTAGGCAGGCCTGCCGCAGTCCCGCCCCTCGCACGCTGTCGGCAACTCACTCGACAGCACTACTAGTTCGTGGTTCTATCGCGCTGTGACAGAAGCCAGCTGGGATGCCGCTGTGCTTGTCGGAGTGGCGCAGGTGCTCGGCGACACCGACCGCGGATTGACCGGCCCAGAGATCGAATCCATGTTTACGAGCCTGGAATCCCCGACCCCGGCCGGATAACCAAGTGGAAGCGACTGGAGGCGGGGCTCGCGGCCCGTCAGGCCCACGACAAGTCGCCGCGTCGCGCGATCACGTTTATCACCGAGGCAATGAAGCCAGTGCGCTACCTCAACAAACCCGAAGAGTTCACCCGCCGCCAGGACGAACTCAACGAAGTGCTGTCGTTCGTCGGACTGCGAGTGAACGATAAGGGCGAAGTGGCGCGCGGTGCGGTCGCGACCACCCTGGACGAGGCCAGCAAACACGCGGCGACGTTACGCGCCGAACTCCGCCGGCGACGTACACACCCGCAAGTGTTGGCCTACTGCACCGTCAAACTCCTGAAACGAAGCCACTTCCGCGCCGCCCTCGAAGCGACCAAAGGCGTGTTCGACCGCCTGCGCACGATGTCCGGACAGAGCGGAGATGGAGCGAAACTCATCGACACGGTGTTGGCGTCCGGCAACAGCGGCACACCCGTGATCACAATCAATAGCGGCGGCTCGGCAACCGATCGCGATGAGCGAACCGGATTCGCCAATCTGCTCAAAGGGTTGAACAGCATGTACCGCAACCCAACCGCGCACGACCCGCGGGCGCTCAGGCCATTTCCCGATGACGACCTACTCGAACTGCTCACGATGCTGTCGATGGTCCACCGCCGACTCGACAACGCCACCGTCAACCCGTGACTACACCCGAGCGCGTGCAGTCGACTTCAGTCACTCGTGCAGAGAACTTAGGGAACTGACAACGTTTACAGGCGTTGTTCACCACTCGTGTGTGCTGCGCAGTAGTGTGGCAATACGTCCCACGACTCTGATCTGGCGATCGGGCTTCTCGCTCCGGTCCCTGTGCCCAGACCTCGCATTCGCAGAATCGACATTGCCGTCCCGGCAGTAGCGGCGAACCGATCAATCGCTCTCGGCGCGCTCGTTCTGTGTCCGTGCGAGAGTCCACGCTAGGAGCACCAACATGTCGACCCACACCCAGCCGGTGCCGTTCGCGGTCACCCCGCGACGCACCGACAGTGCGGCGGTGATCGCTGTGGCAGGCGAGGTGGACTTGTCCACCGCGTCAGTCTTGGCGAGTGCAATCGCCGCCGAAACCGATACGCATCCAACAGCTTTGATCGTCGACCTGACAGAGGTTTCCTTCCTGGCGTCCGCTGCGATGACCGTGCTCGTACACGCGCACCAGAAGCATTCGTCGAAGCTGGATTTCTCGGTCGTTGCGGACGGACCCACGACGAGTCGGCCGTTGAAGATGATGGGCCTCGATCAAGTCTTCCCGCTCTACCCGGATCTGGATACCGCACTCGCCGCGGTCACGCGCTGACGTCAGGAATACCCAAAGCCAGAACAGCAGTGTCGTCCTGCAGACCCGAACCGAATCCGTCGAGCAGCGTCCGTATCGCGTCCACGATCGTGGCTGCATTCGAGGGGCTGTTCGCAGCCGCGAATTTCAGCAACGCACCGTCGTCGTCGTAGCGAGACTGGCCGACACCCGTCTGCGCCTCCGTGAGGCCGTCGGAATAGAGAACGAGCGTGTCCCCGGGCGACAGCCGAAGCCGGGTAGCCACGAATCGTGGGTTCGGAAGAATTCCGACGAGTTGGCCACCGGTCAGATCTACGTTCATCGCTTGTCCGTCTCCGTACAGCAGCAGCGCCGGCGGGTGCCCGCCACCTGCCAGATGCACGTCGAAACCGGTCTTGCTCGGTGTGAGCAACCCGAAGATGACGGTGCAGAACCGCGGGTCGGAACCGTGAAATTCATGATTCAGCACGGTGTTCAGATTGTGTAGGACCGCGACCGGGTCGTCGTCGTAGACCGCGGCCGCTCGCAGGGTATAGCGCGTCAACGACGTCACCGCAGCGGCAGCCGCACCCTTACCGCTGACGTCGCCGAGAAAGAAACCCCAGCGCTCGTTCGACAGTGCGAAGAGGTCGTAGAAATCGCCGCCCACTTCGTCACTCGATGCGGGGTGGTAGTACGCGACGGCGTCCATGCCTGCGGGTGGCACCAGCGACGGCGGCAGCAGCGAACGTTGCAACGTGGTGGCCAGAGCCTGGATGCGGGCCCGTTCGTTCTCGGCGTGCCGACGCGCATGGAGGAGTTCGCGTTCGTACTCGCGCCGAACGCGCGCGTCCTGTGCAGTGATCCGGAGCATGACCGGGTTACCGCCTTCGTCTTTCTTGACGTTGGCGGTGAGGAACACCGGCAGCCTTGTGCCGTCGGCCGCGACCAGATCCACCGTGATGCCTGCCAACTGTCCGGTCAAGCGCAGCATCGGTCCGAAATGGGTCTCGTAGTGGATTCGACCGCCTGCGGTGAGTTGATCGATGAACAGTTCGCCGACCAAATCGCGAGCATCGCGGCCCAACCAGGTCGACAGCGTCTTGTTCAACTTCGCGATACGCCCGTCGGGCCAGGTAGTCAGGTATCCGCAGGGCGCGTTTTCGTAGAGGTCCTCGATCGTCTCGTCGAGAAGGTCGTCCCGCGGTTCGCCCGGGATTCGGCGGTCCGCGGTCATCGCTTCCTGACGAACGAGGCAATCGCAGCCGCGGTTTCTTTCGGGTAGCTCAGGTGCGGGCAGTGCCCCGTTGCGTCCAGGGTGACGAGTTCGCTTCCGGCGATTTGCTGATGCACGTAGGCGCCGACCTCCGGTGGCGCCAAAGTGTCGTGCGCACAGTCGATCACGAGGGTCGGTAGCGACACCCGCGCGAGGTCGGCCCTGTTGTCGGACAGGAACGTCGCCCGCGCGAAGGCGCTCGCGCACGTCGGATCGGTTCGGCAGAAGCTGTCGTCGAGTTCGTCGTTCAGTTCGGGTCGGTCGGGTGTACCCATGATCTGCGGCGCCATCGCGTGCGACCAGCCGAGGTAGTTGCTGTCCAAAGACTCGAGAAGTTCGTCGATGTCGTCACGGGAAAAGCCGCCCCGGTAGCCGTCGTCGTCGATGTAGCGCGGGGACGGCGTAAGCAGGACGAGTTGCCGGAACAGACTCGGGTCCGCGCCGACGGCGAGCACGCCGATCATCGACGCCACCGAATGCCCGACGAATGTCACGTCCTGCAGATTCAACTCACGAACGATGTCGAGGACGTCCTCGGCGTAGCCGTTCAGCGTCGAGTAACGGTCGGTGTCCCATGCCGACGGATCGGCGGCGCCGGATCCGACGTGATCGAACAACACGATCCGAAAATGCGGCGCCAACTCCGCAGCAACCAGACGCCAGAGGTTCTGATCGCACCCGAAACCGTGCGCGAGCAGCACCGTCGGCCCAGTGGCGGATCCGGTGATCCTCACGTTGTTTCTGGCGCGCACATCCACAGGTCGATCCTGTCACCTATCTCCGAGAGTGGCGTCGAATGGTCGGCCGTCGGACTGCGCAACCTGTGCTGTCACTGCGCATAGTGTCCGACGTGTTGCAGGCAGTGCGCAGTGCGAACACGCATTGCGCAGTCCACCCCTACCTCATGCGGTCGCGCCCAGCTCGCCTATCGCTGCGACGGGTACATCCCCATGCGGGTCGACCCACATCGCGACGCCGTCGATCAGCCGGGGGAGTAGCAGCTGCCAGCCTCGCGACGGCCACTGGATCGATTGATAGCCCGCCAATTCGGTTTGCGTCAGATCGGCGATCCAGACCATGGCTTCGGCAGCCGGGGCGTCCCACGGCAGAGCCCCGCCAGTCTCGAACGCGCCGAATCCACCCTTGATCTTTCCGGCCGCGATCCAGCCGATACCGACGTTGTAGTCCTCGTCGATTTTCAGTGTCCAGTGCAGCGGGCTCAGGTCGACGTCGCGGCCGTACCGCAGAAACTGCAGATCGCGGCCGACGGCTTCGAGTGCACGGACCCATCCGGGTGGTGCATCGCTGGCGCCGATCGGCGCAAACATCGGAAACTGCCAGCCGAGAACGTCGTCGCCGAATGGAATGCTCAGGGGCACAGAATGATCCGATCACGGTTCTGTGGGTCCACCCGCACGGACAGCGTCTCGCCAACTGCAAATCGTGGCCTATCCACCGGAGAGAGGTCGTAAACCACACGCCCGCTGTAGGTTTCGGATCCTGGCACGGTGAGTGTGAGCTCCAGTTCGGTGAGCTCGGTCGCGTGATCGGTCTGCCCGACGGAGTGTGCATCGTCGATCCGCGCCCAACCTTCGAGGCCGCGTTTGCGTAGCCGTCGGTCCTCCCGTGTCGGCCTGTTCGCCAACATCATCCCGACGCCGATCAGAAATCCGAAGAGCCCGAGGAGTCCGGCGATTTGATACGGCATCGTGCCTGGTGGGGTGTGTTCGATCAGCCATCCCGCCCAGACCGCGAGCAGGACGACATAGCAGGCGCTGATGCCGAGCACGGTGCGCAGTATTCGCTCGTGGTTCACGTGACCCTCCCCGTCAAGAATATGCCTGGACGGTGCGGGTGTCAGGTGAGCAATGTGCGTCGCATGCGAGCTATCCGCGGCAGAACAGTCACCGCGAAGCAGAGCCGAAGTCCACTTCCTGTTGCGGCGGCCAATAGCAAGGTCATCGTCGATACGGACATCGGCTCACCGAGCTTGGCAAGCAGGAAGCCGATCAGGGCCGCGTCGATGAGCGCAGCGCAGAAGGCGGTGACTAGAACGGCAGAAGCTGCTGTGTGCCAGCCAATATCGATCCACCGGCTCAGCGGTCCGGTGGCCCCGGCGGCAACGGCTGCACATGATCCGGCGACAGTGACGATGCACAGGACGAGTGCGCAGCCGAGGATTGCAGGGATTCCGGAGAGGATGTCCACCGACCCGAACAGAAAAACCAATATCCAAGCGACGCCGATCGTCGGTCCGATGAGCAGAAATCGCGAGCTGTATCGATTGATGTGCTCGGCCGAGATCACCGCGGCGAACTCCGCCGCCATCGATCGTGGATCGCCCATTTCCGCTATGGCCGCCAAGGTTGCCTCGCCGTAGCCGAGACCGTCGGCGAGGTGGTGATCGATCGAATCTGTCAGCCCGTCCGCGATTTCGGCGACAACCGAGGCTCGCGCACGCGAGCGGGGCAGCAGCGCGTGCAGTTCGGCGAGGTAGTCGTCGATCACGTTGTGGGGCATGGCTTTTTTTCGTCGAGTAACGCACCGACCGCTGCGGAGAATTCGCGCCACGAACTGCGTTCGACGCCTAGTCTGCGCTTTCCTGCCGCTGTCAACGAGTAGGTGCGTCGGCGTCGGCCGGTCTCGTCGGACCAGGTGCCGTCTACCAAGCCGGCGCGTTCCAGCCGATGCAGCGCTGGATAGACAGTGCCCTTCGGTAAATCGAACTTTCCGTCGGTTCCAGTTCTCAGCGATTCGATGACGCCGTAACCGTGGAGTGGTTGTGCTGCAAGTACGGCCAGGATCAGGCCGTCGAGATGACCTTTCAATGCTTCCGCCGTCATGGTTAGTGAGACTACCCTTAAACGCAACACGTGGGGTAGCGTGGCTACCCATAGTCGAGGGGATGGGAAAAGATGCGCCGATCGATCGGCGGACTGCTCGCAGTCCTCGCAACGTTCGTGTGCATAGTCGGCTGCGCGGGCGATGGCTCCGGCGGCCTGCCCGACGCCCAATTGATGATCCGAAATGCCGGGTACGCAACGAAAAGCATCTCCAGCGCGCACCTCGTGGTGACGGCGGACGGTTCGGTCCCAGGCTTGTCGATACAGCGCCTCGACGCCGATATCAGCCGCGAATCCAGCCCCGCCGCCTCCGCGGGGAGTGCAGTGACGAATCTCGGCACGATCGATTTCATCGAATCCGACGGTGTCCTGTTCGTGAAGGGACCGTCCGGTAAGTACACACCCGCACCTGCAGGGGTGGCGCTACCGAGTCCAGCAGCCATGCTCGATCCCGAACGTGGCATCAGCCAACTGTTTTCGACGCTCGAAGCCCCGACGACACTCGCCAAAACGGAACTCGACGGGGTTGCTGCTTTCGAGCTGAGGGGCAATGTCCCGCAAACGACGCTCGCGGCCATCCTGCCCGATGCGGCATCGGGCGCCGAGTTCACCGTGTGGTTGCGAGTGCGCGCACCGCATGTGCCGTTGCGCACGATCTTGACGTTTCCCGCAGGTGGCGCGCTCGAGTTCGTCGTCTCCGATGTCAACAAACCGGTGTCGATAGCGCCCCCGACATGAGGACCGATATGGACGAAACTGGCTTGGCCCCAACGGATGTAGCGATCGATGTGACCGACCTGGTTGTCGTGCGAGGCCGAAAGCGCGTGCTGGACACCGTCGGCTTCACCGTTGGTAAGGGCAGTGTGACGGGACTGCTCGGACCGAGTGGTTCCGGCAAGACCACCCTGCTGCGCGCGATCGTCGGCGTCCAGAAGATCACGTCGGGGTCGGTCATCGTGCTCGGTGACGACGCGGGATCCAAGCGTCTACGTCGTGAGGTCGGGTACGTCACGCAGTCGCCGTCCGTATACGGCGACCTCACCATCGCCCAGAACGCGCGTTACTTTGCGCGCAATTACGGCGCGGGTGCCGCAGTCGCCGATACCGCCGTCGCCAATGTCGGGCTCGCAGACATTGCAGGACAGCTGGTCGACACCCTGTCGGGCGGTCAACGCGCACGGGTGTCGCTCGCCTGCGCGTTGGTTGCGCAGCCCGCGCTGTTGGTCCTGGACGAGCCGACCGTGGGACTCGATCCGGTACTGCGTCGCGACCTGTGGCAGCAGTTCCACGACTTGGCGGACGCGGGAACGACGCTGCTGATCTCGAGCCACGTCATGGACGAAGCCGACCGCTGCGACCGGTTGCTCCTGCTCCGCGAAGGCAAACTACTTGCCGACGAGACGCCGGCTCAACTGCTCGAGTCGACGGGCGCCCGCAATTTGGAAGACGCATTTCTCGAACTCATTCTTGCCCAGGACGAGGTGTCGGCATGAGTGTCAGGATCACGTTGAACACTGTCGGCCGCGTCCTGACCCAGATCTGGCACGACCGTCGCACACTCGCAGTTCTCCTGCTGGTCCCGTGCATGCTGCTGACGCTGCTGCGATTCATCTTCGACGGCAGACCCGACATCTTCGATCAGATCGGCCTGATGCTGCTCGGCATCTTTCCGTTCGTGTCGATGTTCCTGGTCACGAGCGTCGCGATGCTGCGGGAGCGGGTGAGTGGCACGCTCGAACGGCTGCTGAGTACGCCCGTGCAGAAGCTGGACCTGCTCTTCGGCTACGGGATCGCATTCGCGCTTGTCGCCATAATCCAGGCCAGTGTGGCGTCTGCGGTCACGTACGGCCTGCTCGGTCTGCGCTCGCAGGGCAGCGTAGCGGTTGTGATTCTTATCGCAGCGTCCACAGCTGTACTCGGCTCGTCGACGGGTCTGCTCACGAGTGCGTTCGCGAAGTCGGAGTTCCAGGCGCTGCAGTTCATGCCCGCGATCGTGGTGCCGCAAATTCTGCTCTGCGGACTCATTTGGCCACGTGAGGAGATGTCCGGCGCGCTACAGGCCCTGAGCAACGTCATGCCGTTGCGCTACGCGGCCGAGGCCCTTCGTGAGGTGGAAACCTACCCGTTGCCGACCGATCTGATGTGGCGCGACCTCGCCGTCATCGTGGTATTTGCGCTGCTCCTGATCGCAGGCGGTGCCGCGACCCTGCGCCGACGTACGGCGTGAGGCCGCGAGCAAATACCCTTGGCACATGAGTAAACCGACCGTGTTCATCACCGGCGCTGCCGCAGGCATCGGCCGCGCGACAGCTTTGCGGTTCGCGAAAGAGGGCTATCTCGTCGGTCTGTACGACGTCGACGAGCCGGGCTTGCGCAAGGTTCGCGACGAAATCACCACTGCGGGTGGCAGCGCATACGCGGGCTTGATGAACGTCGCAGACCCGAAGAATTGGCAGTCCGCGCTCGACGATTTCTGGACCGCACACCAACGGCTCGACATCCTGATCAACAACGCAGGAGTGCTCACCGCGGGACCGTTCGAAGAGATGGACCCTTCGGTGCATCTGCGCATGATCGACATCAACTTTGCAGGCGTCGTCTATGGCACGCGCGCCGCGTTCCCGTATCTGCGCGACACCGAGGGTGCCCAGGTCGTCAACCTCTGCTCGGCGTCGGCAATCTACGGCCAGCCGGAGCTCGCGACCTACGGCGCTACCAAGGCCGCGGTGAAGAGCATCACCGAGGCGCTCGACCTCGAATGGCGGAAGCACAACATCCGTGTCATCGCGATGTGGCCGCTCTTCGTGCAAACCGCGATGGTCGACGGCGTCGAAACCGGATCGACGAAGTCGCTCGGCATCCGACTCACCGCGGAGGACGTCGGCAACGAAATCTGGAGCGTCACGCGCAACCGCAGCTGGTTGCCCGGCGTCCACTATGCGGTCGGCATCCAGGCAAAGGCCTTGGCCATCGCGGCGAAATACTCGCCGGACTTCGTTGTCAGAACGATCAACCGCGTACTGACGCGCAGCTGATGGCGGACGCGGATCGGACCGACGGCGAACGTGACCCGGAACTCGGACCGACCGAATGGGGTGAGAACCCGAACGGGGTCGGGCCGTGGGCGCTCGAACACGGCACTCCGCTACCGACCGATCCGTACTACGACGCCGAACTTCTCGAAAACGGTGATCGGCGCAACGTCGTCGACGCCTACCGCTACTGGACCCGCGAAGCAGTCGTCGCAGATATCGACGCCCGCCGGCACCCGTTTCACGTCGCGATCGAAAATTTCGCCCACGACGCCAACATCGGGACAGTTGTTCGCACCGCCAACGCGTTCGCCGCCGCGGCAGTGCACATCGTCGGCCGCCGTCGGTGGAATCGTCGCGGTGCCATGGTCACCGACCGCTACCAGCACATCGAACATCATGCCGACGTAGCAGCGCTGCTGAATTTTGCTCGTGACAAAGGACTTTCGGTCGTTGCGGTCGACAACACACCGGGTTCGATTCCGCTGGAGACGGCGGATCTGCCACGCGATTGCATCCTGCTGTTCGGGCAGGAAGGCCCGGGCGTCACCTCCGACGCTCGCGACGCCGCCGCGATGACGGTGTCGATCGCGCAATTCGGTTCGACGCGAAGCATCAATGCCGGTGTCGCGGCTGGCATTGCGATGCACGCGTGGATAAGGCAACATGCCGATCTTGGCACCGCCTGGTAGCCGTTGCGGCAAGATCGAGTCATGAATGCGCAGCTGTGGGGAGACCGTGCGGATGCGGCCGAGGCGGCCGTCGTCGCTCGACACCTGCGCCGGGTGTGGGCTCTCCCGTTCACCAAACTCGGAGTCGTCGCGTATCCGGCAGTGCCGAAGGAGCGGATCGCCTGGTTGCCATGGCACTACTGGTGGCAGGCGCATCTCATCGATTGCGCGATCGATGCAGCCGAACGTGATGTGACGCCGCGCCGACTCAAGCGAGTCGAGAAGCTGTTTCGCTCGCATCGCCTGCGCAATACGACCGGCTGGACCAACACCTTCTACGACGATATGGCGTGGCTCGGCCTTGCGCTCGAGCGTGCTGAACGCAATCTGCTCATCGATCACCGCAGTCCGATCGCGACGCTGGAAGCGGAGTTGTACGACTCCTGGGCGCCGGAGCAGGGTGGCGGCATTCCGTGGTGCAAGGGTTCCGACTTCTACAACGCACCAGCGAACGGTCCCGCGGGGATCATGTTGGCGCGCACCGGAAAGATCTGGCGCGCACAGGAAATGGCGGACTGGATCGATACGACACTGCGTGATCCCGAGTCCGGCTTGATCTTCGACGGTATCCGTCCCGCACGCACCGAACACAAGATGGAACGCACCTTCTATACCTACTGCCAAGGGGTTACGCTCGGGTTGGAGACGGAACTTGCTGTGCAGGTTGGCGATCCGCGCCACAGCGCTCGGGTGCACGCCCTCGTCGATGCCGTCGAACGCGGAATGACCACCAATGGAGTGATTTTCGGTGTCGGCGGCGGCGACGGTGGCTTGTTCTCCGGAATCCTCGCCAGATACCTTGCCTTCGTAGCGACGACGCTGCCGGGTGTCACACCGCTCGACAGGGCAGCGCGAGCCAAAGCTGCTGCGATCGTTACGACATCTGCGACGGCAGCATGGGACAACAAACACGATCACGAAGGCCTACCCGTATTCGGTCCTGATTGGTCGGTCCCAGCACAGGTTCCGGGTGTCGGTGACGCGATCGCAAGGTTCACCGATGGCGCGGTCGGGTCGTCCTCGATTCCCGAGCGTGACTTCTCCGTCCAGCTCAGCGGCTGGATGGTCCTGGAAGCTGCCGCACGAGCGGAACGCAAGAACTCACCGATCTAGGGCAGTTCCGATCACGACAACGTAAATGGTGTTGCTCCCACCGCTTCGGCGGTGAAATCTCCCCATGACCACATTTCGCAACACACCCCGTCGTCGAGGACGCCGTGGTGTTGCACTCGTTCTCGCTGCGCTCGCCGCATCCGCAACCGTTCTGACGGGTTGCGCGGGCGAAGCAACCCCGGAAAACGCGCTTGCGTCCGACGCGGCACTGCCGACCGATATCCCGCCGGGGACGAAGCTTGTGATCGCCGACCAGACCGAGCGTCAGCAGCAGTTCTTGCGCGCATCCGGCGAACTCGACAAGTTGCCGTTCGAGTACGAATTTGCCAACTTCGTCGGTGGGCCCGCAATTCTCGAGGCGTTCCGTGCAGGTGCTGCTGATGTTGCCTACGTCGGCGACACCCCTCCGATTCAGGCGTTGGTTGCGGGGCAGGACGTTCCGATCATCGCAGCACTGCAGTCCGACCCGAACAACACGAGACTTGCTGTAGCTCCAGGCAAGTCGATCACCACCCTCGCGGATCTGAAGGGCACCAAGATCGCCTACGCCGAGGGCACTGCGCAGCAGGCAATCGTGTTGCGCGCCTTGGACCGGGCAGGATTGGCTCCGTCGGACGTCGAGTTGGTGCGACTGCAACTCGCCGAGTTTCCCGACGCGGTCCGCACCGGTCAGGTCGACGTTGCTCCGCTCAACGAACCCAACCTGACTCGGTACCTGCGCAACGACGGCGCCTCGCTCATCCCGCTCGAAGAATCCGACGGAACATCGACAGGTCTGAGCTTTCTCTACGCGCGCCGGCAGGCCTTGCAAGATCCTGCCAAGGCTGCCGCTCTGCAGGCCTACGTCGCCGCATACATTCGGTCCATCCAGTGGGCGAACACGCACCCGGACGCTTGGCTGCAGTCCTACTACGTGCAGAACCAGAAGCTGAAGCCCGAAGATGGTCAGCGCATTGTCGATTCGCTCGGCACCTACACGTTCCCGCATCTCGATCAGGCAATAGTCGACCGCCAGCAGCAGACGATCGACGTGATCGACAACGCCGGTGAGCTGCCGAAGAAGGTCAAGGCCTCAGACGGCTTCGATCTCCGGTTCGACGACGTGATCACCAGGACCGTGACCGAGTCGGGCGCGAGCTTCGAAAGAACGGCCAGCTGATGGCCGTCCAGTCGCTGAGTCGTCCGGTTGCACGACGACGACCAGAAGTTGTGCAGTCGTCGGGGACGACTCGGGTCGATCCCCGGCTCGGTAAGCGAAAAGTGAAGGCGCGCAGACTCGGACCGGGACGAGCGATTCCGTTCGGTGCCGCGATCGGCCCGGCGCTGCTGTTGACGGCGTGGATCGTCACCTCGGCAACCGGGGTCCTCGATCCGCAGACCCTGCCTGCTCCGTCGACCGTTGTTCAGGCCGCGCACGACCTGATCGCCGACGGTCAGCTGCAGAGCAACTTGCTGACATCGGTTCAGAGAGCGGGCATTTCACTGGTGCTCGGTGTGCTGATCGGTGTTGTGCTCGCCCTCGTTGCAGGTCTGAGCAGAATCGGCGAGGCGATCGTCGACGGACCCATTCAGATCAAGCGTGCGATCCCGACGTTGGCGTTGATCCCACTGTTCATCGTGTGGTTCGGCATCGGCGAGTCGATGAAGATCATCGTGATCACAACAAGTGTGCTCATTCCGGTCTACATCAATACGCACGCGCATCTGCGCGGTGTCGATGCGCGACACGTGGAACTTGCCGAAACCGTAGGCCTTTCGCGTCTGCAATTCATCCGTCGCGTTGCGCTGCCGGGTTCGCTGCCGGGGTTCTTCACCGGATTGCGCATGGCAGTGACGATTTCGTGGCTTGCGCTGGTTGTCGTCGAGCAGGTCAACGCAACGAGTGGCATCGGCTATCTGATGACGCAGGCCCGTACCTACGGCCAGATCGACATCATCGTCGTCGGCTTGGTCGTCTACGCGCTGTTCGGCCTCTTCAGCGACATCGGTGTCCGTGCGATCGAGAGGAGAGCCTTGTCATGGCGCCAGTCGCTGGGGGACTGAGTGAATCGGTAGTGCGGACAAAGGATTTGCGCAGAGGCTTCGACGGTCGGGCTGTGCTTCGTGGCGTCGACATCGAAATCGCCCGTGGCGAATTCATCGCGCTGCTCGGTCGCAGCGGATCGGGCAAGAGCACGCTGCTGCGCGCATTGGCGGAACTCGACTACGACGTTCCAGGGTCCGGCGAACTCGACGTTCCCGCGAACAGGTCGGTGGTGTTTCAGGATTCACGACTGCTGCCGTGGGCGCGGGTGCTGGACAACGTGATTCTCGGACTCGGCGGTCCGAACGCCCGTGAGCGCGGCAAGATTGCGCTTGCCGAGGTCGGCCTGGCAGGCCGTGAAAAGGCTTGGCCGAAAGAGCTTTCCGGTGGTGAGCAGCAACGTGTGGCGCTCGCGCGGTCGCTCGTGCGCGAGCCGGAGCTACTGCTCGCCGACGAACCGTTCGGCGCGCTCGACGCGTTGACTCGCATCAAGATGCACGTGCTACTGCAAGAACTGTGCGAGCGGCATCGGCCCGCGGTGCTGCTCGTGACGCATGACGTCGACGAAGCAGTGCTTCTTGCCGATCGGGTACTCGTACTCGACGAAGGTTCTATCGCGCTCGACCTCCGAATCGAGCTCAATCGTCCTCGTACCCATCGTGATCCGGAGTTCATCGAACTTCGCGAAATCCTTCTGACCAGCCTCGGCGTCGATCGCGAACCGGTGGCGGCGACCGCATGATCTCCGAAAGGGCATCGATATGACCGACCAGATACGTCAGCTGAGCCTCAACGCCTTCATCTACCCGTCCGGTCACCACGAAGCAGCGTGGCGGCATCCGGACAGCCGACCGGACCGCATCTACGACGTCACCTACTATCAGGAAATCGGCCGAACAGCGGAAGCCGCGAAGTTCGACGCTGTGTTCTTCGCCGACGGTCCAGCGTTGCGCACGAATGTGAAGTACAACGCGGCTCCCGGGCTGGAGCCGATCACTCTGCTCACCGCGATCGCCGCCGCTACAACGCATCTCGGACTCATCGCGACTGCATCGACGACGTACTACGAGCCGTACAACCTCGCTCGACTGTTCTCCTCGTTGGATCACATCTCGGGAGGTCGCGCGGGCTGGAACATCGTTACCACCGGAACCGATTTGGCCGCAGCCAATTTCGGACTGTCCGAACATCCGGTCCATGCCGAGCGTTACTCACGCGCACGGGAGTTCGTCGACGCTGTCGGCGCGCTGTGGGACAGCTGGGAGGACGACGCGATCATCCTCGATCAGAAGTCGGGTATCTACGCCGACCCCGACAAGATCCACGAAATCAACTATGTCGGACGGCATCTGCGCGTCCGCGGCCCGTTCAACTCTGCCCGCACGCCGCAGGGTCACCCGGTACTCGTCCAAGCTGGGGCGTCCAACGACGGCCGGTCGTTCGCGGGTCGGTACGCCGAGGCGATCTTCACGGCACATCAGCGTCTCGAAGATGCTCAGACGTTCTATACCGACATCAAAAGGCGAGTTGCGACCTTCGGGCGCAACCCCGACCACGTCAAGATTCTGCCCGGCATCAGCCCGTTCATCGGGGACACCGAGGCCGAAGCCAAGGCGCTCGAGCGTGAGTTCAACGAACTGACCGTTCCCGAGTACGGCCTTGCTCAGCTGCAGGGAATCGTCGGCAAGGACCTGCGCAGCCTCCCGCTGGACGACACGGTTCCGCTCGAATTGTTCAGTGATGCAGGCAATGTCACCGACAATGCCCGCAGTCGACTGCAGGTCGTCGCAGGTATCGTCGAGCGCGAGCGACCGACTGTGCGCGGATTGCTGCATCGCCTTGCCGGTGCGCGCGGGCACCGGGTGTTCGCGGGTACTCCCGAGCAGGTCGCCGACACCATCGAAACCTGGTTCACCAGCGGTGCTGCGGACGGCTTCAACGTGATGCCGCCGTACTACCCCGGCGGACTGGAGGTCTTCACTGAGACCGTTGTACCGATCCTGCAGGAGCGCGGACTCTTCCGAACCGAGTACACCGGCACCACCCTGCGCGACCACTTCGGTCTGCCTCGCCCGCAGAGTCGGTTCGCCGGCGGGATCGCAGCAGCTCAGTGATCGGCCGCATACCCGACGCGTTGGGCGAGCGGTGACTGCGACAGCAGACCCCGACTGTTCGAAGGAGACGCACCCACACGTTCGCCTGCGGGACATGACGTTGCAGGTGTTCGTTCCTGCC
This sequence comes from Antrihabitans stalagmiti, assembly GCF_016482825.1. Classification (GTDB taxonomy): domain Bacteria; phylum Actinomycetota; class Actinomycetes; order Mycobacteriales; family Mycobacteriaceae; genus Antrihabitans; species Antrihabitans stalagmiti. The sequence goes on from NZ_JAEMNV010000003.1 coordinate 633,140, forward strand.
GCGGTCTACGGACTCGGTCAGGGCGCGGCGGCCCCGATCTTCGCGTTGAAGGCGCTCGAACTCGGTGCATCGGCAGCGATCGCGGGCGTGATCGTCGCATTGTCGGGCCTCGGGATGGTGTTGGGCGATCTGCCTGCGGGCCGGACTGTCGCGCGGATAGGTGAGCGGTGGTCCGTCGCGATCGGGTCGGTTCTCGGGGCGGTCGGTGTCGTGCTGTGCATCTGTGCCTGGAATGTGGCCGTGCTCGGGCTCGGCATGCTGCTGATGGGGGTCGCCAACGCGGTATGGGGGCTTGCCAGGCAGTCCTACGTCGTCTCGTCGGTGCGTCAGGCTGATCTGGGTCGGGCGTTGTCGACCATGGCGGGGTCCATGCGTCTCGGATTCTTCGTCGGGCCGTTCATCGGTGCGGTCGTAGTGCACTGGTCGGGTCTCACGGGTGGACTGTGGGTTCAACTCGTTGCGACGCTCGTCGCAGGTGCCTTGATGGTGTCGCTGCCCGACCGGGGTCCGCCCGCAAGTAGTGATCGGGTCGGGCGGTCGCTTACGTCGGTGCTGGTCGAGCATCGGAAATTGTTGAGCACCTTGGGGTCCGGCGCTCTGCTGATGGGTGCCGCCCGTGCGTCGCGTACAGCGCTGCTGCCGTTGTGGGCTGCACATATCGGGATGAGTGCGGCCGCTACGAGCGTCATCTTCGGGATCAGCGGTGCGGTCGACGTGCTGTTGTCCTATCCGGCCGGTGTGCTGATGGACCGCTACGGTCGGCGTGCGATCGCGGTGCCCTCGATGGTCTTCTTCGCGGTGGGCTACGCAGCGCTTCCGTTGTCTTCGAACGCGATTGCGGTCGGCGCGGTCGCAGTTTCACTCGGTGTGGCCAACGGGTTGAGCAACGGCGTCATCATGACGATCGGGGCAGACTCCGCGCCGCCCGGCCATCGTGCCGAGTTCCTCGGGGCGTGGCGTCTCACCCATGACATCGGCATGTTCACAGGTCCGATCGTGGTCGGGGTGATCAGTGGGGTCGCAGTGCTCGGTGCGGCGGCGGTCGCACTCGGTGCGCTGTCAGGGCTCGGCGCCGCTGCGATGCACCGCTGGGTACGCGAGGTGAAAGATGCTGGATTGCTCTCGGATTCCGGGAGCAATCCCACATCATCTGCGGGCGGCCAGCGCGGTTCGGATGGACTCCAAAGCGGTCTCGGGGCTGTCGTGTAATTGGTGCCAGGTGAACCGAAGGACGTGCCAGCCTGCGTTGACCAGGATGTTCTGGCGTTCGGCGTCGCGGACGAAGCGATCGGCGTCACGATGCCAAGCCCAGCCGTCGACCTCGATGGCCACCCGCTGAGCCTCGAAGGCCACATCGATCTCGAATCCGCAGCTGCGGACGTGCTGGCTCCAGCCTCTCAGCCCGGACCTTCGAAGCAGCCGTTGCAGCATTCGTTCGGCCTCCGACGCGCCACCTTCGCCGGCCGACCTCAGTAATGCCGCGGCTGCTGTGCTGCCGGACCGCCCTGCGTTGCGCTCGTGGGCAGCCGTCAGCACTGGTAGCGAAACATGTTTCTGCAGTGCGCGATCCATCATTGCGGCGCCATTGGGTAGCTCGACCGCAGCCTCGAGAACGGTCAGCGCAAGCGCAGTGGTCGGGAGTCCGCGGCGAGAGCCGAGGTCGGCAGCGGGCAGATCTCGACGACGCAGCCGGAGTCCAGGACGATCCCGGGGTGTGCGCCGGCAGGGGACTGTGACCCAGTTCTGCCTCGGCGGAGTGTCGATGAGGCCGAGCCACCAGGCAGCGCTTGGTCCGTAGGCGACGGCGTCCGGTCCGGCACCGTAGACCGCCGCGCGCAGCCCCGCCGCGGGGCCGCACGTTCGATCGGAGCGCAGGTAGATGCCGGTCGACAAGCGCCGCCATTCACCTGCGCACACCCGTCTGCTCACGCCTGCGTCTGACATGCCGGCACCGAGCGCCTGGGCCAGAGTCACGACGCCGTCCTGGGCCGCCATGATCGAGTGCACTTTCTTCGGGGTCACACCGGTTTGGACGTGTCAGGGCCGGATCGGTTCCATTGGCGCCGAATCTTGGGTGATAGCTCCCGGAATCCGAGAGTTATCCAACATTCTTTGAACTGTGTTGCCATGCGCATCTTCCACCCCGCGACCGATGTCGACGGCGGACCCGTGCGCTGGGCAGATGTCGCGCGGGCCAACGGGACCACGGCACACTCCGTTATGGAGTGGGGTTCGATCGTGGGCAGTTGGTCGAAAACGGAACAGGCCGGCCTCTGGCACGAGTCACCCGAGGAAGGATCGCTACCTCTACCTACGCTGCACGCGCTCGTCGACATCCTCCGGCAGTTCACGCAAACACCGGACAGCTGCTATTTCGCGCACTGGGAAGGGTCGGGCCGCGTCAACGAATTGACCGACCCACCCCGGCTGACTATGCCGGGTAGAGGCTTGATCGTGTTCGAAGGAACGCTGGCGATGGCGGATGTTCAGTTCGGGTCGAGCCCGACCTTCCCGATCGGCATGAGTCCACATCTGTGGTGGCCCGACGACCGTGCATGGTGCGTCGCAACAGACATCGACCTCATGACGACCTACCTCGGAGCCAGTGGTGACTGCGTCGACGCAGTTCTTGCGAGCACCGATGTGGAGGCGTTGCGGGCAAGCGTGGATCAGCAGGTCACGTGGAACGGCGACACCATCAATCCGCTTCCGCCGTACCGCCGGTAACGCGGTTCGGTGCGAATCGTGGGATCCTGGCCGGGCGTCCAGTGGTTGTGACTAGGATTTGGCTTTGACTCTGTCGGAAAGGTGGCGGGCTTACACATGCACGAGCGGAGAAAGCCGCGGCCAGAGGAATCTTTCGGCTATCTCGAACAGTTGCCGTCGTCGGTGTTGTTGCGACGGCTTTCGGTGCCGATGCTCGCTGTGCATCACGACGACACAGTCGTCTCTGCAAACCCCGCGTTCGAGGAGATGCTCGGCTACGAGCCGGATACCCTCGCGGGCACGGCGGCGCGACGACTTGTGGCCAACGATCCTGAGTTCGACGTAGTCGGCGTCGACGTCATCCGCGATTGTGCGGGTGCGGTGATTGCGCTGCGGCACAGTGACGGGTCGATCGTGAAGGCCCTCGTCACGAAATCCGTCCTGGCCCGCGACGACGACGAAGTGGCGTTGATCGGCTTCCACGACGTGACCGACCATCTGTGGGAGCTCGGCTCCGACCGCTAGACGGACCGCCCTATTCGACCCCGCCGACCTCGACCTCTTCGGCGGGTTTCGCCATCTCCTGAAAGTAATGGCGAATACCGAGCACCGTGCCGACGAGCAGGACGGCGATCATGCCGCCGATCACGAGCGGCATCAGCCACGGGATGCGGTCCAGGAACTCGCCCGCGTAGAAGCCGAGCAATATCAGTACAGGGGCCCAGACGATCGCGCCCAGTGTGCTCGCGATCGTGTACTTGCGATGGTCCATCTTCGCTGCGCCCGCGACGATCGGGCAGAGCGTGCGGACCCACGGAATCCAGCGTGCGACGAGGACAGCCCAGAACCCGTGCTTGTCGAGCATGCTGTTGACCTTGTGCAGATTCGACGTGTTCAGGTATTTGCCGTCGCGTCGTGCAACCAGCTTCGCGCCCGACCGGTGGCCGATCACGTACCCGACCTGGTTGCCTGCGATCGCGGCGATCATCGCGCCTAGGGACAGCGCCCACGCTTGTTCGCGTCCGGTCGAATGTGTTGCAAGCACGATGCCTGCCGTGATCAGCATCGAGTCGCCAGGCAGGAACAGTCCGACTATCAGCGCACACTCGAGAAAGACGAGCGTCAGGACGACTACCCAGACGACGGTTGGACCCGCGGATTCGAGAACGTTGAATCCGCCTGACGCGACGATCATGGTCAGCCTGTCGGGTCGTTCGGAGCTGTTACCGCTTCAGGCTGCACACCTTCAGGCTGCGCTCCGGCCTTGCGGGACGCAAGGGCGCGCTGTCCGACGTGAATGATCGCAGGCAGGATCGACAAGAAGACGATCAGCAGGAAGATCGCCTCGATGTTCTTCGCGATGAATGGAATGTTGCCGAGGAAGTAGCCGAGAATCGTGACGCCGCCACCCCAGAGAATGCCGCCGACGATGTCGAACGTCAGGAACTTGCGGTAGGTCATCTTGGAGACGCCGGCGAGCACCGGCGTGAACGTTCGGACGATGGGAACGAAGCGCGCCAGGATGATGGTCTTCGGACCGTACTTTTCGAAGAATTCGTGCGATTCGATGACGTACTTCTTTTTGAAGAGCCGCGAATCTTCCTTCGTGAACAGCGCGGGCCCTATTCGACGCCCGATCCAGTACGCGGTCTGATCGCCCGCGATTGCGGTGACGACCACTGCGGGAACGAGTACCCAGATCGAGACCGGTGGCGGCGTCTGTGCCGCGAGCAGGCCGCCGGTGAACAGCAGCGAATCACCAGGCAGCAGCGGAAAGAGCAGCCCGGTTTCGATGAAGACGATGATGAGAATCGCAGGCAGAACTGCCGATGCGAAGGGGCCGTCACCGGTCAACATCTTCACTGGGTCGAGGAAGTCCGGCATCAAAGCCAGGTTCGTGGTCACTGAGTCCGCTGCCTGCACAATCACGTCGACCACAGTACCGGCGTCGCGACCCCATCACCCCACTTCGGCACCGGGGGAGTTCAATACCACAAGCTTCGGGTCCGGTGTCGGCAGGACAGTGTTCTCCCTTAGGCTATGAAGACCAGTGCCGACTCCTACCGGATCGGGCTCACCATCACACGGAGGTCTTCTCAGTGCCAATCGCGACTCCCGAGGTCTATGCCGAGATGCTTGGTCGGGCGAAAGAGCACGCCTTTGCCTTTCCTGCGATCAACTGCACGTCGTCGGAAACGATCAACGCCGCCATCAAAGGCTTCGCGGATGCAGGCAGCGACGGCATCATCCAGTTCTCCACCGGCGGAGCCGAGTTCGGTTCGGGTCTCGGTGTCAAGGACATGGTTGTCGGCGCAGTAGCGCTCGCGGAATTCGCGCACGTCATCGCAGCCAAGTACGACGTGACGATTGCACTGCACACCGATCACTGCCCGAAGGACAAGCTCGATTCCTACGTGCGTCCGCTGCTCGCGATCTCGCAGGAGCGCGTCGACGCAGGTAAAAATCCGTTGTTCCAGTCGCACATGTGGGACGGTTCGGCCGTGCCGATCGACGAGAACCTCGAGATCGCGAAGGATCTCCTCGCCCGCGCAGCCGCTGCGCGCATCATTCTCGAGATCGAAATCGGTGTCGTCGGTGGCGAGGAAGACGGCGTCGAAGCCGAAATCAACGACAAGCTCTACACCTCGTCGGAAGACTTCGCCAAGACCGTCGACGCTCTCGGCGCAGGCGATACCGGTTCGCGGTACCTCCTCGCTGCAACGTTCGGCAACGTGCACGGCGTCTACAAGCCCGGCAACGTCGTGCTCAAGCCGGAGGTGCTCGCGGAAGGTCAGCGCGTCGCATCCGAGAAGCTCGGGCTTCCCGAAGGTTCGAAGCCGTTCGACTTCGTGTTCCACGGTGGCTCGGGTTCGCTCAAGTCGGAGATCGACGACTCGCTGCAGTACGGCGTCATCAAGATGAACGTCGACACCGACACCCAGTACGCATTCACGCGTCCGATGGTCGGGCATTTCTTCTCCAACTACGACGGTGTTCTCAAGGTCGACGGCGAGGTCGGTAACAAGAAGTTCTACGACCCGCGCAGCTACCTCAAGAAGGCCGAAGCCGGCATGAGCGCGCGCGTGATCGAGGCCTGCAACGACCTCAAGTCCGCGGGTCGTTCTGTCAGCGCAGGCTAGAGGCGCGTAGGCGATGACCGGTCCGCGCGTAGATCTGCGCGTTCTCGGACCGGTACAGCTGACGGTCGACGGGCAACCGTTGGCGATCGGCGGTCCGAAACCGCGGACGATGCTGGCGCTGCTTGCCGTGAATAGGCGTAGAACCGTGCCGTCCGAGGCGATCGCCGACGCGGTATGGGACGACGATCCGCCCGATGCCTACGCATCGAGCTTGCAGGTGTTCGTGTCGAACCTTCGGAAGACACTGCGCACGGCCGGAGTCGATCCGGCCGCGCTGCTCACCACCGCGTCTCCCGGCTACCGGCTCGAGATCGCGGACGTCGAATCCGATCTCGGTCGGTTCGAAGCTGCGCGTTCGGCAGGAACCAAAGCCGCGGAGTCCGGGGACCAGGCCGGTGCGGCGTTTTTCTTCGGTGCTGCACTCGCCGAGTGGTCCGGCGCGGCGCTTGCGGATCTGCGTGGTCTGCAGTTCGCCGACGACTTCGCCGCTGCGATGGACGAAGAACGTCTGCTGACGATCTCGGCGCGCATCGATGCCGACATCGCGTGTGGGCGGGCGGCTGCGGTCGTCGGCGAATTGGTGGCACTGACAACGGAGCAACCGTTGCGCGAGCCGCTGTGGGGCCAGCTCGTCACCGCGCTGTACCTCTCGAATCGGCAGGCAGAGGCTCTCGATGCGTGTCGGCGCGTGCGCGCCATTCTTGCCGATCTGCTCGGAATCGATCCGAGTCCGGCGTTGGTGCAACTCGAGCAGCGTGTGCTGCGGCAGGAGCCGCTGACGGTGGGTTCGGTCGAACAGGCCGCACGGTTGGCGAAGGCGATGAACGAAACGATCGGCGAGATACCGCAGGCTGTGCGGCGTGGCCGACTCCGTCTCGACGACGGTCGTGTCGTCGCGATACCTGCTGACGGGCTACGAATCGGTCGGATGACGGACAACGATCTCGAACTCGACGATCCGAAGGTCAGTCGCTATCACGCGCAGATCAGGCCGAGTCCGGCCGGATTGTTGATACGGGATCTGCAGTCCGCGAACGGCGTCTTCGTTCAGGGCCACCAGATCGACGGCGGTTCGATCCTGTCCGACGGCGACGCGATCCGAATCGGGTCGACGATGATGAGTTTCGAAGGCCGATAGGCGGCTTCGCCGCTCGTGAGTCTTTTCGGTGGGCGGGCGCGCCGAAAGTGCGCACGAGCGCGGAGCGCCTCACCCGGAGCTGGGACCCGATCCACATCCCTCCAAATGGACCCGGCCCCAGCTCCCCCCTCGTGGGTAGGACCTAGGTTGCCGTGCCCCGCATGGGGTTTGCTTAAGAAGTGCTTAAAGCGAGCGGACCCGATCAGGCGGGCGGGTCGCACACCTTCCAGCCGTCGTCGGATTCCTCCAGGTTGAGGGTCCGCGACACCCGGTTGCTCGGGTCGGCCTTGGTGTACGCGGTCACCGAAGCGATCGCTGTCCTGTCCGTGATCTGGACGGCGTCGACGCTCTGCACGACAGGGATCGCCGCTGTCTCGACTGCTGACTTGTAGACATCGGCGAACTGCTCGTCGGTGAGACCGTTGTAGTACTCGGCGCTTGCACCGCACGACGTACGGCGAAGTGTCTGAATGTCGCCGTCGCCGAGTGCCTTCGAATACGACGCGATCGATTGTCGAATTTGCGCTTCGGGAGTGTTTGCGTCTTCGTTGGTTCCGGTCGCAACGACAGCGACCGCGACGATCGCTGCAATCAGCAGCAACGCAGCGAACGCAGCTGCGAACCACTTGCCACGCTTGCGTTTGGGAACTTGGGCGGGAGCGACGCGTTGCGGCTTGGCGACGGGCGGCGGCGGTGGTTTGCGATCGGACTGCTCCGGCGCAGGCGCGGCTGGGGGCTGCTGCGTTGGCGGTGATGCCGGCGGTGGTGTCGCCGCAGCGGGAGCGGGCGGACGCGGTGCAGGCGGGCGGGGAGCAGGCGGCCGTGGCGCGGGAGGTGCGGGAGTTTCGGCAGGCGCAGTAGCAGGAGGGACCGACGGCGCGGCGACGTGAGGTTCGGGTTTGCGAACTTGAACGGGCCGGACCGACATCTTCTTCGGATCCGTAGCTTTGGCTGCGGCGGGGATCGCTTCGGTGACTGCCTCGTCTGCGGGCGACGTCGCAGCCTGCGACGTCGGTGCAGCCTGCTGCACCGGGATGGCAACGGTCGGAGCTTCGGCGCGGGCGGTCTCGGCGGCGGCCTGCTGCGCAGGGATGGCCACTGTCGGCGCCGCAGCAGCGGAAGGGGTCGGCACGGCTGCCGGCTCAGCGGCTGTCTTTTCAGGAGCTGTATTTTCGGCAGCAGAGGCGGCAGTCTTCGCCTGGTCTGCTGCGGGCGCGGTGGGACCGGTCGGGGACTGTGGCGTCTTGTTGTCGTTCGCGTCCGGCACGCACTACCCCTTGTACTTGTTGACCTTTATTGCGGTGTGTGATGCCAGCAGAAGGGCGGAACTGGCACGTCGCTGTTTGCCCCGCCTCGCCGACCGGCACAATGTAACCTATGACGTCCTTTGGTGACCTGCTTGGACCACAGCCGACACTGCTTCCGGGGGATGACGACGCGGAGTCCGCGCTGCTGAACCACGAAGACCCGGCGACCGTTGCCGCCGCACATCCGACAGCGTCGATTGCATGGGCGTATCTGGCGGAGCGCGCGTTCGACGAGGGCGCAACCATCACGGCGTATGCCTACGCCCGGACCGGCTACCACCGCGGTCTCGATCAGCTCCGACGCAACGGGTGGAAGGGATTCGGTCCGGTTCCCTACAGCCACGAACCGAATCGCGGCTTCCTGAGATGTGTTGCGGTGCTTGCCAAGGCCGCGAATGCAATCGGTGAGTCGGACGAGTACGCGCGCTGCCTCGACCTGCTCGAAGATTGCGATCCACGCGCCGCAGAAGCACTTGGCGTCGACTAGACGTTTCGTCCCGAATCGGGCCAAGACCAAGGACCGAGTCCGGGATTCACTGCATCGGGTTCGTGCGTCACTGCTCCCGATTCTGCAGTGCGCGCTGGCTGCGGGCGGGGCGTGGTGGATTGCGACGGAAGTCGTCGGTCACCCGAAACCGTTCTTCGCGCCCATCGCTGCTGTTGTGTCGCTCGGCATCGCGCTCGGCGCGCGGATGCGGCGGTCCATCGAGCTGATCGTCGGCGTCTCGGTCGGCATCGGTATCGGCGACCTGCTGATCGTCCTGATCGGCAGCGGGACCTGGCAGATCGTTCTCGTCGTAGCCCTTGCCATGACGATCGCTGTTCTGCTCGACGGTGGACCCATCATCGCGGTGCAGGCGGCAAGTTCCGCAGTGCTGGTCGCGACGTTGCTACCGCCCGGTGCGAGCGGCAATTTCGATCGGATGCTCGACGCGTTGGTCGGCGGGTTGATGGGCATCGCGGTGGTTGCGATCGTGCCGACCCATCCGATGTTGCGTGCGCGCGACACCGCGGGAGAAGTTCTCGGTGTGGCGTCGGATGTGCTGCGACTCTGTGCCGACGGATTGATGGAGCAAAATCCCAAGCTGCTCGTCGAAGCGTTGAAGCAGGCGCGCGCGAGCCAGACGAAACTCGATGCGCTCCGCAACGACCTCACGAGTGGTCGTGAGATCAGCCGAATCTCGCCGCTGCACTGGAATACGCGCTCGCGCGTCGTCCGGCTGGACGCGATGGCCGAGCCGCTCGACAACGCGCTCCGCAACATTCGTGTGCTGGTGCGGCGGTCGCTGTCCCTCGTTCGTGACGACGAGATCCTCGACCCACGACTGGTCGACGAGGTGGAGAAGCTGTCGCATGCGGTCGACGTGCTGCGAAGCATGATTCTCGCGAAACCTGGCGAGGATCCCGACGAACTCGAAGTGCAGCGGGTACTGCGTGCGGTGGCGGCGGGTGCGCGCTACGAGTTGGTCAGTAGGGGCGGCTTGTCGGCAAACGTGGTTCTCGCACAGCTACGTTCGACGATCGTCGACCTACTGCAGGCGTCGGGCCTCGACCGTAAGGCCGCGTTGTCGATGCTCCCGCCGACGGTCGAGCATCCGTACGTAGTGCCCGTAGAAGGAATCGGTCCGGACGAAGCGGCTACCTAGTCGTTCGTCTGATCCCCTTCCCTGGCTGCCACAGGTCGACGTGCAGGCGCTCGTCGTCGACGGTGACGAGCACGGCCTCCTCGATGTCGAGCACAAAGAAGTGTGCTTCCCCTGGGTTTTCGGGGTAGCAGTTCACGATCGTCGTCTTTTCGTCACCGTCGAGCTCGCGGGCGCGGCCACTGATCTTCGCGTCGCCGCCGTCCATGGTGTGGTGTCCCGGATTGCTGTGCAGTGCGAAGCGTGGTTCCCGTTGCAGATCAAGGGCTTTGCGCGCACCCAGCATGGAGCCGAGTACCAACTGACCCGCGAACATCTCGACCTCCGTGCCACTCACGCGGGGTGAGCCGTCTTTGCGGAGCGTGGCTATGACGTGATGTTTGTGTGCGCTCAGTCGCGCCGCGATTGCCGAGGCCAGGTCGGGTGCTTCGTCGTTGAACTGCTGCCAGGTCGCCATGGCTACAGTCTGCGGGGCGATCACTGACATCTTCTGTCAGTAATTAGGATAGGCTCGACTGCGTGCGATCCAGTCGGCTCGTCGAAATGATGCTGCGCCTGCAGGGCAGCCGTAGGACGACTGCTGCGGCGCTCGCAGCCGACCTCGGTGTTTCGCTTCGAACTGTGTATCGCGACATCGCCGACCTCTCCGCAGCAGGCGTTCCGCTGTGGACCGAGACGGGTCGCAACGGTGGCATCAGGTTGCTCGATGGCTGGCAGTCGAAGCTGTCCGGGCTTACCGGTGCCGAGACGTCTGCGCTGATGTTGCTCGGTGTGCCCGCGCTCGCCGACGACCTCGGGCTGGGTTCGGTTGCCGCCAGCGCGGAGTCGAAGTTGCTCGGAGCGCTGCCACTGCCGTTGCGAATCGGTGCCGAACAGTGGCGTGATCGACTGTATGTCGATACTCCGGGCTGGTTTAGGCGTCCGCGTACAAAGGATCCGCAGCTGCCGACCGTTGCGGACGCGGTGTTGCAGGGCCGACGTCTGCGGATGGACTACCGCGGCTCCCAGCGGACCGTCGACCCGCTTGGACTGGTCGCGAAGGCAGCTGTCTGGTATCTCGTTGCCCGCAGCCGCGGCCGAATACTGTCGTATCGGACGTCGCGAATCACGTCTGCCGTCGTGCTCGCCGACACCTTCGACCGTCCGGACGGGTTCGACCTTGCGGCATGGTGGGAGCACGCGGAGGCGGAGTTCGATCGGTCGCTGCTCCGGTTCGCAGCCACGCTGCGGTTGTCGCCGACGGCGTGGCGCGATATCGCTCATCACATCGGAACGGAGGCGGCTAGGGTCACGCCGTCGGCGCCGGACGAATCGGGCTGGGTCACCGTCGAGTTGCGGTTGGAATCGGAAGAGGTCGCGCTCGGGCAGCTGACGGCGTTGGGTGCGGGGGTGGAAGTCGTCGCGCCGCAATCGCTTCGGCGGCGATTGGGTGCTGTCGGTGCGGCGATGGCCGCCCGCAACGCTCGATGACTGCTAATAGAATCGAGAGGGTCGGGTGGCCTGCTCGGCGGACTGCACAGGAGGAGGGGTTATCGCATGGGCGTGACACTGGCAAAAGGCGGCAACGTATCGCTGTCGAAGGAATCGCCGAACCTCACCGCCGTGACGATCGGGCTCGGCTGGGACGTCCGTGCGACCACTGGCGTCGAGTTCGATCTGGATGCGAGCGCCATCGGTCTGTCGGATGGCGGTAAGGCCGTCAACGACAACTTCTTCGTCTTCTACAACAATCTGCGCTCGCCGGACGGTGCCATCGAGCACACCGGCGACAACCGCACCGGCGAGGGTGACGGCGACGACGAAAGCGTCAACATCGATCTGCTGGCGTTGTCGCCGGCTGTGCAGTCGGTGGTGTTCCCGGTGTCGATCCACGACGCCGATGCCCGCAGGCAGAACTTCGGGCAGGTCCGCAACGCCTTCATTCGTGTTGTCGATCGGACGTCCGGTACCGAACTGGCGCGCTTCGACCTCAGCGAGGACGCGTCGTCGGAGACGGCTATGATCTTCGGTGAGCTGTACCGCCGTGGCGCTGAATGGAAGTTCCGAGCGGTCGGTCAGGGGTACGCATCGGGGTTGTACGGCATCGTTCGCGACTACGGGATCAACGTGTCCTGAGCGGTCAGCTCCGCCCATTTTCGGGGCGACACTTTGATTTTCAGGTGTTCCATCTCGACGACTTCGTCCGCGTCTCCGCGTAGTTGTACACGAATGGGCGTGTCCGACTTCTCGTCCAGGATGGTCAACGGTGCTCCGCCGGGACCCTGCAGGTACCTGTCGCCCCATTGCATCAGAGCGATGACAGCCGGCAGCAGGTCGCGGCCCATCTGGGTGAGCACGTATTCGTGACGGGTCCGCTTGCCGGGCTCGCGGTATGGCTGCTTCTCGAGTAATCCGGCTGCGGTCAGTTCTTTGAGCCGGGTTGCCGCGACCGCCTGGGTGATGCCGACACGCTCGGCGAAGTCGTCGAAACGTGTTGTGCCGTAGAAGGCTTCGCGCATCAGCAGGATCGCCGACCGGGTGCCGACGATCTCCATCGCCTTCGCGATCGAACACTCCGCTGTATTCCAGCGAGTGCGGTCGGCGAGGGCGCCAGCGAGTTGCATTCCGGACATGTGTTTCATACTACATCTAACTTGCATAAACCATAGTCAGGTCGTACGGTCTAGCTATGGCAATGCAAAGTCAGCTAGCTGTAGCCGAGACGGCGACGGTCAAAACCAATTTCGACGCCACGTGGCTCGGCTTCGGCGGTGTGCACGGCGGTCTACTCCTCGCCACGCTCGCGGAAGCCGCGGCAAAACACGTCGACAGCATCCCGATCGGGATATCGGCGCACATGTACGCGCCGGTCCAGCCGGGTGAGGTGGAGATCGCGCTCGATGTCGTACGTGCCGGCCGGACCGGCAGCGTGTCCGCGACTATCGAGGGTCGGGCGACAGCCCTGGTCCGAACGAGCCGCGAAGCGTTCGGCAACCGCACGTGGCCGAAGGTCAATCCGGTTGCGGCCGAACAACATCCGGAACAACTCGAACCGCTCGTGCTTCCGGTCGACTTCGTCCCGTTCTCCCAGTACGTCGACATTCGGCCCGTGAACTCGGCGCGTCCCTTCGCAGGTGGGCCCGATCCTGAGTTCATCGTCTGGATTCGACTGCGGGAGAACTACGGACTGACCGAGCAGGGGCGCGCGGCCGTTCTCCTCGACGCCTTGCCCCCTGGACTCTTCGCGACCATGACGAGCCCCGTGCTCATACCAACGATCGAGATGACGGCACACTTCGCGCCGACCTCGAACTCGGGTAGCGATTGGTACTACCTGCGGCATCGCACAGCCTGGTCGACCGCCGACCTCAGTGTCGACGAGACCGAACTCTTCACCGCGACAGGAGAACTGGCAGCACAGGCGCGTCAGCTTCGTCGCATCGTAAGAAAGGGATGAATGATGAGAGATGCAGTAATCGTCGAAGCCGTTCGTACGCCGATCGGCAAGGGAAAGCCAACCGGCGCATTGCATTCGATCCATCCCGTCGATCTGTTGGCGCACAGCCTGCGTGCTGTCGTCGAACGGACGGGGATCGATCCGGCGTTGATCGACGACGTGATCGGCGGCGCTGTGACGCAGGTCGACGAGCAGGCTGCGAACATCACCCGCAATGCCATTCTTGCAGCGGGCTATCCGGAATCGGTACCGGGAACGACCGTCGACCGGCAATGCGGAAGTAGCCAGCAGGCAATACATTTCGCGGCTCAAGGGGTGCTGTCGGGTGCGTACGACATCGTCGTCGCCGGTGGTGTCGAGTCGATGAGCAGGCAGCCGATGGGCAGCAATATTCGCGACAGTTCGCCGTGGAGCCCAGGACTCGCGCAGCGGTATCCGAGCGGTCTTGTACCGCAGGGAATCAGCGCTGAACTTATTGCGTCCAAGTGGAAGTTGTCGCGAACACAGCTCGACGAGTTCGCGTTGCGTAGCCACGAAAAGGCTTATGCGGCAAGCCAGGGTGGCCTGCTGAGCAAGCAGCTCGTGTCGTTGCCTGAGCTCGGTACCGACGAAGGCGTCAGGGCGGGAAGCACATTGGAAACGCTGAGCGGTCTGCGTCCGGCCTATTACAGCGAGGCCGCGGCGGCACGTTTTCCCGAGATCGGCTGGAACGTCACCGCGGCGAACTCGAGTCAGATCAGCGACGGCAGTGCAGCGGTCATGATCACGACGAGCGAGAAGGCGAAGGAACTCGGACTCACCCCGATCGCGCGGCTGCACAGCTTCGCGGTAGTCGGTGACGACCCCTTCCTGATGCTGACGGCCGTCATCCCTGCGACCGCGAAAGTACTCGGTCGTGCGGGGCTGAATCTGGACGACATCGGCGTCTTCGAAGTCAACGAAGCGTTCGCCTCGGTTGTGCTCGCGTGGGCACACGAGACCGGTGCCGACCTCGATCGCGTCAACGTCCACGGCGGCGCCCTCGCACTTGGGCACCCGCTCGGTGCAAGTGGCGCCCGCATCCTGACCACGATGCTCGGCGCCATGGAAGATCGCGGAGCGCGGTACGGACTGCAGACGATGTGCGAGGCGGGTGGGCTGTCCAACGCAATGATCGTCGAACGCCTGTAACCGTTCCCTGACCCTCGACCTGGCGCCGTATTCGGTGCCAGGTCGAGGCGTGTCTGCACAAAGTTGCCCAACTGCGGTGGTTCAACCGAGCGAACAGCGCGTTGCGTGACATCGTTGGTCCGGGTTCTGTCGTGACTACCAACGAGCGAACGGGAATGCCTTCGATGAGCCATCTGCTGCCGACACAGGCGCTCGGCGTCGATGCCGTGTGCCGACATCTGCAATCGGCGCGTACTTGCGGCGCTGATGTCCGTACGCTGGGAGCGACAGTCGAGATCGGCGCAGGCAGATTCGGAGTTCGGCGATGACAGGCACCGCAGCTATTGCTGGGGCGACGCTCAATTGGGGTGTGGCGACCGATGTCGGTGCCGTGCGTCAGATGAACCAGGACTCCTACTGCACGCAGCCGCCCGTGTTCGTCGTCGCAGACGGTATGGGTGGTCAATCCGCCGGCGACGTCGCAAGCCGGGAGGCGATCGCGGCTATCTCCGCTCTCGCCGATCAGGTTCCGGTGACGGGCGAAATGCTGACCGCGAGTCTTGCGGACGCGCGCGCACGGATCGCTCGGATCGACGTCGACCACGGCCGTCCGCCGGGCACCACGCTCAGTGGCGTGATCGTCACGCAGGACGATGCGGAGCCCTACTGGATGGTCGTCAACATCGGCGACTCACGCACGTACAAGCTCGATTCGGATGGATTCAAACAGGTCACCGTCGATCATTCGGCTGTTCAGGAACTGATCGATACCGGCGAGATCGATCCCGCTACGGCTAACTTCCATCCGATCCGAAACATCGTCACGCGCGCGCTGTTGCCCAACACGGAATATCCGGCTGACGTATGGCTGCTCCCGATGATTGCGGGCGACCGAATCATGGTGTGCTCGGACGGTCTGACCCGTGAGGTCGACGACAACGGCATCGCAACGGTCCTTCGTGAGGTCGCAGACCCGCAAGCTGCTGCCGACCAACTCGTGCGCGACGCCGTTGCTGCAGGTGGACATGACAACGTCACCGTGCTGATCGTCGACGCTGTGCAAGCGGGCGCTCCGTCGGATGCGACGTCGCCGATGCCGGTGCAACGGATGCAGTGATGCGCCACAGATATCGCCCTGGCGGCTGGCCGGCGGTTGTCTGTGATCGCGGTTTGATCTTGCTGTCTCCTGTTGTTCCGCCTGCTGTCGTGTTGGAGCTCTACGACGCGCTCCTCGACGAAGCAAGCGATGATGCTGTGCTTGCGCTGCTCGAGGTTGCGTACGCCTACGTGTGGGTCAGCCGCGAACCTGGCCTGTCGGGTCGAGGCCGAGTTGCGATGCGTGGCAATCTTTTTGCCGAACTCACCGTCAGCGGCGGGGAACGTTCGGTGGTCCGCGGACGAGATCGCGAGACTTCGATCGAAGGGCCGTTCGACGGTGCGCTCGCCGCGGTGACCGCTCGGCTCGGCGACGAAAGCGGTTCGAGCGCAGTCGAATTGCCGATCGCTTCGGGAGTTGTACTTGCATCCGAAGTGTCGTTGCGGTGGGAAATTGCACCGCGACCCCAGGCGGTGAAATCGTTCGGTCCCGTCACCGCACCGGCGGCAGCGGTTGCGCCGCTGGTTGCCGATCCGATGCGAACCGCGGTCGCGGCGGTGCCAGGGGGTGCCGCCCCTGCTGTCTCTCCTTCCGACGGTGCCGCCCCGAAGGGGTCGGGTCCGCCTGTGCTTGCCCTCGTATGTCCACTGGGACATGCGAATCCGCCCGATCGGCGGGTGTGCCGGTCGTGTTCGGCGCCGCTGACCGGTGACGCGCGAGAGGTCCGTCGTCCGACGCTCGGGATGATCCGCTTCTCGACCGGAATGCTCGTTCCGATCGACAAGGCTCTTGTGATCGGGGCTCGGCCGAGTGTTCGGGAAGTCTCCGAACTCGATCTGCCACAACTGGTTACGGTCCCGAGTGCGGCTCGGGAAATCTCGCGGAGCCACCTCGGGATCAAGGTCGACGGGTGGCGAGTCGTCGCGCTCGATCTGCACAGTACAAACGGGTCCTATCTCCGTAGGGACGGCCGAGCGCCGTCGCGTATCCGTCCCGACGAGCCACTGACACTGGCGACGGGCGACACCATCGATATCGGCGACGGCGTCATCCTGTGTTTCGAGGATCTGCCGTGAGAACGGCACCCGCGAGCGGCGTATTAAGCTCGGCACCAGGTGTCGGGCAACGAAAGGGTGGTCGGTGAGCGAGCCGCGCTACGAAGTGGTCGCGCGTGAGCTTCGACTGCAGATCCTCGGTCGCGAGTACGAGGTCGGCGACTCGTTGCCGAGCGAGAGTGCCCTGTGCACGCAGTTCGGGGTCTCGCGCGGCCCTGTCCGGCAGGCGCTGGCAATGCTGAAAAACGAAGGGCTCGTTGTTCTCTCACGCGGCAAACCGGCGGTGGTCCGCGGGTTCGACGTCACGCAGACCTTGGATACGTTCACCCCGTTCACGCAGTGGGCGCGACTGACCGGTCGCGACGCAGGTAGCCGCACCGTGGAGATTTCGCGTCGCCGAGTGTCCGAGCCCGCACAGTCGGCGCTTGGGATCGGTCCCGACGATTTCGTCGTCGAGATTCTGCGGCTCAGGTTGTTGGACGGCGAACCGACGATGCTGGAGCGCACGTCCTACATCGAGAGCGTCGGTTCGCTGCTGTTCGACTTCGATACCGACGGCGGATCGATCACCGACTTCCTCACTTCACGCGGAGTGCGCTTCGAGTCGATGCGGCACGTCATGGATGCCGTCTCGGCCGACGGCGTCGACGCCGACAATCTTGGGATCGACGCAGGGAGTCCGTTGTTGCGCGAGCGCCGGACGTCGTGGAACGAGCGTGGCGAACCGTTCGAGTTCGCCGACGACCGCTACCGACCCGACAGAGTCGCTTTCAGCATCGTGAACGCCCGCACGATCGATCCGCGCGATCATGCAAACCATGCTGTCCGCAGCTGAGCTCTGGTACTGACAGCCGAACGCCGGGATGCAGTGTGACTGCATCCCGGCGTTGCTATGGGTCGTTCAGACGGTGGCGGGCATCCGGCGCCAGTGCGGGATCAGCAGCAGCATCGCGATGAACGCAGCACCCGCGAAGCCGTAGAACAGCTGCTCGGTAGCGATGTAGCCGGGGAGCAGTCCGCCGAGGATCGCGCCGACCGAACCGCAACCGTTGATCGTTCCCGCTGCGGCTCCGGCATGCTTGGAGGTGCCGAAGTCGACCGCTGCGACGCACGAGATCATGGCATCGGCAGCGTAGACGGTCAGCCCGATCGCGGCGAGGAGAGCGACCATGATCCACATGTTTCCGGTCTCCGTCAGCGGACCGAACATCGCGAGGGCGGCGACCAGACCGGCCAGGCTGACCACACAGGCCGGCACGCGCCGAGCCTTGAACACCTTGTCGGAGATGCGGCCGATCAGAACGGGCGCAAGGAGGCCTGCGACGCCGAACGCGATGGGAACGGTGATCGCTTTGAAGTTGCCTGCGTCGTTCAGACGTTCGGCGACGATCACCGGACCCCACAGCAGGATTGCGTACCGAGCGGGCTTGAGCAGGAAGTATGCGGCGCCGAGCGTCATGACCATCCGGTCTTTCGTCACCGTCAGGAAGACCTCGCGAAAGGATGCGGATGGTTCTGCGATAGCCGTGGCGTCCTTGTCGAGGGGCGGCAGGTCCTCGAGGGAGTGGTAGTCCTCGATAGGCGGCAGACCGACGTCAGCGGGCGTATTTCGCTGGAACGCGATCACGAGGACGAGGACGCCGGCGACCACGATCGCACCGGTGAAGAACGAGATCCGCCAGCTGTCGAACACGCTGTAGGCAACCCAGCCGAGGAACGGTGCAGCGGCAAGTCCGCCGAAGGCGTAGTTGGTGCTCCAAAGGCCGAGGACACGTCCGCGTTCGCCGATCGAGAAGAACTGCGCGATGTTCTTCAGCGTTCCGGACCAGCCCGTCGACTGGGAGAGGCCCTGCACGATCATCAGCGGAACCAAGAAGATCAGAGCAGGCAGCAGGCCCATGAACAGCGTCGCGATGGCCGACATCGCGAGTCCGCCGATGAGCACGATGCGCGGTCCGTAGCGGTCGGACACCGAACCCCAGACGAACTGACCTGCCGCATATGCGGTGAGGTAGACGGCGTCGAGGTTGGCCAGGGTGCTTTTCGTGAGTGTGGTCGACAGCACGGGGTCCTCGAGGATTCCCAGTTTGGCCACGGAGAAGGTCTGCCGGGTGAAGTAGAAGCCGGCATAGGCAATCCAGGTGATTGCGAAAATTTGGCGTCGCCAGCGTTCGTAGCCTGGGATCGTGTTACGAGGGGTCATGACTGTGTTCGACATGGTAGGCACCTAGCCGGGAGTGGGGTGGCCGAAAGCTCGAATGATTTGTGGCAGGGCACGATTGCGCTGCGAGGCAACGCCGGTGTGCGGCCGCCCGGGGGCTGAATCCGGGTGGAGGAGGGCCGCACACCAGCGGCGGTGGGTGGATCGGGTGTTGCGGTGTTACAGGTGGATCAGACGAGAGTTGCGAGCAGAGCGGGCAGCTCTGCAACGCTGTCGAGCACGTGTGTCGCTCCTGCGTTTCGGAGCTGTTCGGCGTTGTGTGCGCCGGTCAACACGCCGATCGAGGCACGCGCACCGGATCGGACGCCGCTGGTGATGTCGGACGAGGTGTCGCCGACGACCACCATCTGCTGGACCGAGTCGGTGCCGGTGCGCAACAGAGCTGTGAGGGGCATATCAGGGTAGGGCCGCCCACGTACGCCTTCGCCGGGGCACAGGACGACGTCGGCGAGGTTCTCCCAGCCGAGTGCCCGGATGATGGCCGACTGGGTCTCGTGCGCAAAGCCGGTGGTCAGCGCGACCTTGACGCCTTGCTCCCGCAGTGCCGAGATGGTTTCTACGGCCCCTGGAACCGGACTGCAATTGCCGTCTTCGACGAGCTGCGCGTAGCAGCGCTCGAAGGCTTTGTTGGCAGCTTGAGCCTGCTCCTCGTTGCCGCGGCTGAGGTGCCGGAACACGACGATCTTCGACTGTCCCATCGTGTCGTGGACGTAGCGCAGCATCTCGGCACGCTCGTCGGCGTTCTTCGACAGGCCTGCGTACTCGTCGGCCGCGAGGAACGACTGCTGGACGAGGCCCGTGTCCTCGACGGTTGTTCCCGCCATGTCGAAGACGACGAGGGTTGTCTTGGTCTGTTCGGTGGGGGTCATGATTCTCCTTGTGGACGAAATGGTCAGGCTGGGATACGAATGTTGTTGCGCAGCAGAGCGTTTTCCACGGTCTCCAGGGCGAGGCCCATCGAGGTGGTCATGCCGATTCCCGTCGTGACGGTTACGACGTGAACGCCGTCGATCGGTTCTTCGATCAGGAATTCTTTGTTGGGAGCGGACGAATAGACGCCTTGCCAACGTTCCGTGACGGTGAGCGGGACGCCGAAGAGCTTCTCGGCTTCGTCGATCAAGACCGCAAAACCCTTCTCCGACTGGAACGGCGACGTCGAAACGTCTTTCGCGTGGGTGTCGCCGACCAGGATCGAACCGTCGGGTTGCGGGGTGTACATCTGGTGCAGGTCGATGTCCACGTAGTCGGGGTATTCGGCGCGTAGACGTTGCAGGACAGCGTCTTTGGACGCGAGCTGGTCGAATCCGGAGTACCGAACCAGGGACCAGCCCGTGAAGAGCGGGGTCGGCAGGGTGAAGGCGAGCGGAGCGTGCGCGCGCAGCATGTGTAGCCGGCAGCGCTGCAGTTCGTCGCGGTCGGCGAATTCGGGGAAGAGGCGGTCGATGTCGTAGTTGACGGTGACGAACGTTGTCTCCGTGTGGAGGTCGCCTCGCGTCGTGTGGACAACGCCGGTGTCGAAATGTGTTGCTGCGGTTCGCCAGTAGAAGTCGACACCGGATGCCTCGAGCCATCGCGCGATCGACGGCGCCGCAGATCTCGGGTCGACCTGAATATCGTTCGGCAGGTACATGCCGCCGGTGACGCCTTCTGGCCGGATCGGCAGTCGGTCGAGAATCTGGGATCGGTCGAGCAGTCGAACGTCGGTCGATCCGCGTTCGGCGGCGAACTCGTTGATCAGCGCAAGCTCGTCGTCGTGTCGGGCGACGCACAGGGTGCCGACCTCTGCGGACCAGAAGCCCGCCTTGCGGGAGAGGTCGAGCCAGTGTTGGCGGCCTGCTGTTCCGTAGCGCAGGGCCGTGCCGGATTGCGCCGTGATGCAAGCGTGGCCGAAGTTCTGAACCGATGCTCCCGTCACGCCGTCGGCGTGGTCGACAACAGCGACCCGAAGGCCACGGTTGTAAGCGTGGTACGCGTGCGCGAGTCCGACGATGCCGGCACCGACGACCACGACGTCGTATTTCGTTTCGTTTGCCATGGACCAAGTGTGAGGGTCGTCACCACAACTTGTCAATACAAGTAGGGAGTAATTCTTAACTAATAGATATAAGTGGCCAATGAGGGCGCTCCGCGCCTCGTGAGTCTTTCAGGAGGTCCCAACCACCAAAAAGACTCACGAGCGGCGAAGCCGCCTCGGTGGTTGGCGAAGACAGGTAGTCCACTACTCAGGCGCTGGGTAGCACCTCGCACCTAGCGTCCTAGGGGACTGCGGCCACGAGGGGGGCCGCAGTCAATAACTTTCCAGGCTGGGGGACGTTCGACAAAGGGGGACGATGTTCTCGCCGACACTGGACATGTTCGACCGGGTCCGGCTCGTGGCCGCGGAATCCGAACTGCGCAGACGGGGCGGGCTGCTGCAGACCAAAGCGGTCGATGCGGCGCGCCGAATACTCGACCTCGGGGTAGCGCCCATGACCGCCGAACGCGGCGGGTCCTGCGCATTTCAAGTACAGCCACACCGCACGGCCGGGGCCGAGTTGTACGCGCGAGCCGACAGGTCGACGCCGGATCTGGAGAACGTCAGATTCACCCTCGACCAGGAGGTCGGCGGCCGATCGCCGCTCGACCTCGGCTTGTTCGCGGTGGTCTGGTTCAACCTCGAGTCGCTGACCGGTGGCGTTGCCAGAATGGTCGTCCCCGCAGCGACGGTGGCGTCGGACACGACGTGCGCGGCATCGGTAACCATAGGCCGAGGTGGCGTCGTAGCAGCGATGGTCGAGTTGACGGGCGGGCGCGCCAATTCCGAACAGATCGCGCCGGGCTTCGCATACCTGCATTGACGCGCAGCGACAATCGCACCCGCGGCCAATAGGATCCCCGTATGGGAACTGCTTGGCCGACCCTCGGTAGGGCGACGCACCTCGACGCCATTGGATCCTCGCTGCTCCCCAGCAGCGGCGCGAACGGTGTCGTCCTCACCGGCGGCGCCGGCGTCGGCAAGACGACACTCGCAAAAGACGCTGTCCGTGACGCCGGTGTGCCGTTCAAGTGGGTTGTCGGAACCGAGACTGCGCGTCGAGTCCCACTCGGTGCCTTCGCCCACCTGATCTCGGTGACCAGCCCGATCGAGCCCGCGACGGTCCTGCGGTCCGCCCGTCGCGACATCGTCGCCGGTATGGCCGGAATGATCATCGGAGTCGACGACGCGCACCTGCTCGACAACTTTTCGGCGACACTCGTCCACCAGTTGGCGATGGGCGGAAGCGCGCGCCTTGTCGTGACCATTCGCGACAACGAGCCCGCCCCCGACGCCATCACGGCACTGTGGAAAGACGAATGGCTGCACCGGATCGAGCTGTCGTCCTTCACCCGTGAGCAAACCATCGACCTGTCCGAAACCGTTCTCGGCGGACCCCTCGAAGCGCCGAGCGCGGACCGTATCTTCCGTGTGTCGGAGGGCAACCCGCTGTTTCTCCGCCACCTCATCGAGGGGGCGCTCGACGCGGGCTCGCTGCGCGAAGTCGCGGGAGTGTGGCAGCTGCGGGGTGAAGCTGCCATCACGCCGCACCTGAACACGTTGGTGGAGAGCAGAATCAACAGCCTCTCGGACACCGAACGCCGAGTGCTCGAGCTGCTTTCCTTCTCCGAACCGCTCGACCTCGACGTACTCACCGACCTCAGCTCGGCTGACGCCGTCGAAGCCGCCGAACGTGACGGCCTCGTTCGGGTCACGAGTGGGGAAGCAGGACTTGTTGCGCGCCTTGGCCATCCGCTGTACGGCGAAGTTCTGAGCAGCCAGACCGCAAGCCCAACGGCTCGCCGGATTCGTAGCGAACTCGTTCGGCGGATGTCGGTGACCAAGCCGACTCACATCATCGACAAGATCCGTCTGGCGGCCCTCGCGCTCGACAGTGACATCCCGCCCAACCCCGAACTGCTGGTGGACGCCGCTCGCGACGCGTTGCGGATGGGTGCGATCACGCTCGGCGAACGACTCGCCAATGGCGCCAAAGCCGGTGGTGGAGGTTTCTACGCGTCGGTGTATCTCGGCTTCGCCCTGGCCTGGCTCGGCCGCGGCGAGGAGGTGGAAGCCGAACTCGGCCAATACGATCCGGCTGCGCTCAGTGAGATGGAGATGCTGGTATGGGGTTTGCCGCGCGCGGCGAACTTCTACTGGATGCTCGGTCGACCGGCGCAGGGCCGCGCCTTGCTGGAGCTGATGAAGGGGCGAGCGACCGAGAAGCTGGTCGACAACTTGCTCGACGCGCTCGACGCGACCTTCATGTTCTACGAATCGCGCTTGTCCGAGGCCGTCGACGTCGTTGCGCGGCTGATGGATTCGCCCGCAAGCACGCCGCTCGCTCGGGCGTGGGCAGGCTCGTCGGGTGCGGTCAGCCTCGCCTTTCTCGGAAGATTCGACGAAGTGGAGGCGCTGGCCGAGCCCGGACTCGAAGCTGCGACCCTCGCCGAAAGTGGCAACGTCCGATTCACCTGTGGGCTCGGCCAAACTTTCGCGCTGATCATGACCGGTCGCCTCGACGACGCGCATCGTCTTGCCAAGCACTACGTCGACTTCGCGGAACAGCAGCAGCCGGGTCGGTCGATCGGCGGCGTACTGCTAGGACAGGTGCTGTTCGCACGCGGCGACCTGCCTGCCGCGTGTGCCGAATTCAAGTCGTCCGCAGCAGGTCTCGAAGGCACCGGGTACTCGTGGGCAATGCTGTCGGCGACGCATTTGGCGCAGGCAGCCGCCGCTCTGGGGCGCCGCGACGAGGCGCACGACGCCTTGGCGCGAGCCGAGCGGCTCTTCGGCGACAACGTCGCGATCTTCGAGCCGGAGTTGCTGCTTGCCCGGGCCTGGGTCGCCGCGTCCGATGGGGACAGCACCACCGCGAGGAGCCTGGCCCGCGAAGCCGCTGATGTAGCGAGGAACGGCGGTCAGACGGCTGTGCTGTGCCGAATGCTGACGACAGCAGCACAATTCGGCGACCGCACCATCGCGGCAGACCTCGTCACGGCCTCCCAAGCGGTGCCGGGTGAGTTCGCCGCAGCGGCAGGCAAACTCGGTGCCGCTCTACTCGAAGCCGGTGCCGGAAAACTGCTCTCGGTGAGTGCCGAATTCGAGCGGATGGGACTGCTGCTCATCGCGGCAGACCTTGCCGCGCTCGCGTCGGCCGAGTACGCGAGTGCCGGGCAGCGCTCGGACGAGTTGTCCGCGGCCGCAGCTGCACACAGGCTTTCCGCGCTGTGCGGGCACGCGCTCACGCCGGCGCTGTTGGTATCCGCGCGCTCGCTCCCGCTGACGAACCGTGAACGCGAAGTGGCGAAGATGATCGCCGACGGACTCTCCAACCGCGACATCGCCGACCGCCTCGTCGTCTCCGTTCGGACCGTCGAGGGTCACATCTACCGGGCGTGCACCAAACTGGAGGTCGTCGACCGGGCCGCGTTGGCCGCAGCAGTGAGTGCCGAGAACAGGTAGTCGATTACTCATGTTCCACTGCGCCTGAGCGATCACAATCTAAACCGTGTAGTCGGGGGCCGATCGATGGCCGGAGGCGTTGTGACAGGTGTTCTGAATGGGGCGTTCGAGACGATCGGCTTCGACGCTCTCGATGGACGGCGGTTGCTGCTTCACCGATTGCAGCCGAGGTCGGGGGTCAACGAGCTCGGTCCGGTGCTGATGATCGCTGGAACGAGTGTGCGGGCAGGGATCTTCAGCCCGCCACTGCCGCGGACGTTGCCTCGAATGCTGTCCGACGAAGGCTACGACGTCTGGCTTCTCGACTGGCGAGCGAGCATCGACCTACCTGCGACGGACTTCACACTCGACGACGCCGCCGTATACGACCATCCCGCTGCCGTCGCCACGATCTGCGCCGTGACGAAGCGGGACAGGATCAAAGCGATCGTGCACTGCCAAGGATCGACCAGTTTTATGATGTCGATCGTCTCCGGTCTGCTGCCTCAGGTGTCGACGGTCGTCAGCAATTCCGTTGCCCTGCACCCGCATGTGCCGAAGTTGATGTGGGTGAAGATGCCGTTGGCGATGGCGGCCCTGCGCCCGTTCGTCACGGAACTCAACGCGCAGTGGGGTTTGCACGCACCGGGTGCGGTGCCGAAGCTACTGAACTTTGCGATGCGGGCGGTCCATCACGAATGCAACAACTCGGTGTGCAAGATGTCGAGCTTCATGTACGGCACCGGGTTTCCGACGTTGTGGCGGCACGAGAACCTGACGGACGCAACACACGAGTGGCTCAAAGGTGAAGTGGCGCAGGCACCGATGTCGTTCTTCCTGCAGATTCAGGAGTCTATCGAGGCGGGCGAACTGGTGTCGTCGGATCGGCATCGCGACGTACTGCCTGCAACGTTCACCTCGAAACCACCGCAGACCGACGCGCGGTTCGCCTTCGTGACAGGCGAACGGAATGCAACCTTTCTCCCGTCTGGGATGGCGAAGACCTTCGAATTCTTCGACGCCTACGAGCATGGTCGGCACAGCTTCCGGGTACTGCCCGACTACGGACATCTCGATGTGTTCCTCGGGAAAAATGCTGCGACCGAAGTCTTTCCGATGATCATCGACGAGTTGGGCAAGGACTGACCATGCCGCGCGTGATCCTCTTCAGCAACCTGGCGCTACTGGCAGGAGCGTCGATATTGCTCGGAGCCGGACTGGCTCGCCAACTTGGTAGCACTGCCGCACCGCAGCATGTGCTGCCCACCGGCTGGTTCTTCGTCCTGACCTACCTTTGCCTGGCAACCGCTGCAGTGCTACTGGTCACAGAGTGGTTCAGCGGGGTACGTGCGGCCGGTGTGATCGCTTTCGGGTCGGCTGTCGTGTCGACGGTTCTGGCCCATCGTGACGTCGAAGGTGCTGTAGCACTTACAGTTCGGCTGATCGTCTGGGCAGCCGTCGCCTGCTGGTTCTACAAACTGGCCTACCTCGCGAGGGCCGACCGATGAGCGGAGTCACCTTTCGTGAAGTCATGACTGGGCAATTGTCGCTCGGCACAACCGATCCGCGTGCGGGTTACCAGAACCCGAACTCGGTGGGATTCGTTGTCGATGCGACGATCGACATCCCCGACCTCACAGCATTTCTCGACGATCCGAACCATCGTGGCGGCTTGCTCGCCGACGTAGATGTGCCGAGATGGGGCGAGCAGTTCGGCTCCCGTGTCGCCGGCACCTTCGGTCTGTTCACACCGACCGAGCACGCCAGGACGACGCACATGATCTACGAGCTGCCGGTTACCATCGACGGCCGTCCGCACTGGATCGTCGGCGTGAAACATATCCGTGTCGAGGCTGTTTGGCGATTGTGGCCGGCGACGACAACGCTGTACGCGACCGTCCACGAAGGACACGGCAGCAGCGGCACCATCGTGGGCGCCGGGATTGTGCGCCTGAAGCTGTCCGGCGTGTTGGCGATGCTCGCGACGATGCGCGGCACTCGCGCGCGCTGGCCCGTTCGCGTGTGGAACGTGCTGCGATTTCTGACCTTTTTCACCACCGGCTTGGTATCGACCTATCTGTTGCGGAGGCGGGCATGAACAGCGAGCCACTCGACTTCGTCGTTGTCGGTAGCGGATTCGGTGGTGCGGTTGCGGCATGCAGGCTGGCAGAGGCGGGAAAGGGGGTCCTCGTTCTCGAACGTGGCCGGGAGTGGGAGGTCAAGGACTATCCGAGCCAGTCCGGACGAAACTGGTTCTACAGCAACCGAAATCCGCAGCGCTGGAACGGGTGGATCGAAGTTCGCCGAATGGACGGCGACATGACCGTGGTCTGTGGAGCCGGGGTCGGCGGCGGTTCCCTCATCTACGCCAACGTATCCGTCGATGCCGGCGAGGAGGCGTTCCTGAAGAACTGGCCGCCAGAGCTGACATCGGCTACGTTGCGGCCGTTCTACAAGAGGGTCGAAGAGGTCATGCCAGCGGAAGTAGTTCCCGACAATCAGCTCTCCGTGCGATACCACCTGATGCACGATGCGATCACGCAAGTCGACCCGGCCGCCAAGTTTCGCAAGCTCCCGTTGGCCGTCAACTTTTCCTCGAATGGTTCGACGGACGAGAACGGGCAGAAGGCGTGCATCCATTGCGGTAACTGCGACATCGGTTGCGCGGTGGGCGCCAAGCACACCCTCGATGTGAACTACCTTGCCCGGGCCCGTGTGGCAGGAGCGGACATTCGTCCACTTTGCCAGGTGAGTCACCTCTCGAAAGCGGGTGACGCCTGGGTTGTGCACTACCGGGACTTCCGAACGCCCGTGCCGACAAACGAAACCGTGTTGGCCCACAACGTGATTCTCGCCGCGGGCTCGCTCGGTTCGACCGAGATCCTCCTATGGTCGCGGGATGTCGAGAAGACGCTGCCCGACCTGCCGAGTGCACTCGGCAAGGGTTGGAGTTCCAACGGCGACTTCCTCACCATCGCGCGCTACCGCAACAGACCCGTCGAGCCGACGAAGGGACCGGTGATCACCGCAGCGATCGACTACCTCGACGGACCCGATGCGCGTTTCTTCGTCGAAGACGGTGGTATACCCAACCTCGCTGATGTGTTTTTCAAAACCGACGCGCAGTCCCGCGGATTCAAGAAGTGGCTGCACAATCGTGGTGCAGCAGTGTCTTTCATGCCGTGGTTCGGCCAGGCGATCGACGCGTCCAACGGTGAGCTCTACATTCGCCGATCGTGGCGTCGTCGCCGATCGCCGGCGCTGAAGATGAAGTGGGATCCCGCGGATTCGATCCAGACCATCGAGGCGATGCGCACGAAGCATCGAGAATTGACCGCGAAGACCGGTGGAACCACATGGCCGTCGTTGTTCTGGAAGCTTTTTCGAGGATTGATCACCCCGCACCCGCTCGGTGGTTGCAACATGGCGTCGTCGCCGGACAAGGGTGTTGTCGACCATGCCGGCAAAGTGTTCGGCTACGAGGGCTTGTACGTCATGGACGGTTCGATCATTCCGTATGCAATCGGTAGAAATCCGTCCAAAACGATTGCGGCCGTGGCCGAACGCGCGGTCGAAATACTGCTGGGCGAGACGGCGGCGTCAGAGCCCGCGCCAGAACTGGGTGAGGAAGGCGCCATTGCCTGACCACCACGACGGTATCCCCGACAGCTCGAACAGCCAGTAGATGCTGTCGAAGAACGCCGCGTTGAGCTGCGGGACGAAAAGCAGCGCCAACACGGCAAGCAGACCGAGTGACTTGTACTGCTCCAACGTGTGGCGAGTCTTCGGACTCAGCGACGGCTCCAGCGCGCCGTAACCGTCGAGGCCGGGTATCGGCAGCATGTTCAGCACCGTTGCGGTGATCTGCAGGAACGCAAGGAAACTCGCTCCGAACCAAAATGCTTCGTTTTCGGTGGAACTGCCGAACATCTTGACGATCGTCAGCAGAACAACCGCGCACGCCGCGTTCACCGCGGGTCCAGCCAGACTGATCCTGCGCTGCACCGCAGGGCCGAACATGCCCGACCGTACATAGACCGCACCGCCGGGCAATCCGATGCCGCCCATCGCGATGAACAGAACCGGCAATCCGATGGAGAGCAACGGATGGCTGTACTTGAGGGGGTTCAGCGTCAGATAGCCGCGGACCTCGACCTCGCGATCACCGGCACGCCACGCTGTGTAGGCGTGTGCGAACTCGTGCAGACACAGGGACACGATCCAGCCGAACACCACGAAGATGATCACGCCGACGTGGGCGAGGATGCTGTCGACGTCAGCCGACCACGCGATCGCACCACCTACCGCCGCGAGCGCGATGACGGCCAGGAACACCGGGCTCGGCCGGACAGCGTTGGCGCGTATGCGTGACGGGTACGTCATCGCACCAGCAGCCAGGGCTCGTGGTGGCGGTAGAAAGCCGACCTGGTCTGGCTGTGCGCACTCGGGACCCCGTCACGAACGAGCACTGCGGTACGGGCACCGAGTTGCATCGCTCGCCCCGACACCCACCGGCGTCGAGTGAAGACGGTGCGGCGCCGGACATATGCGCGCAACCCCGGCAAAGCGGCAGTCGGCTCGAGCGCGATCGACTCGATCAAACCGGTGAAGAGTTTGGTGTCGTCGACGTATGCCTCGCCCTCGAGTTTTTCCCCTGGCGGGCCGGTGATCGTGGCGCCACCGACGAGGACGATGCCGAGGTCGTCGCGGATGAGCGGCATTTCGACCGGGGAGCCGTTGAGGGCGTTGTTCGCTGCCTGCGCGCCGGTGCCGGTCGAGTAGATCCGCGCGGACGGCGACGGGTCGCACGGGACGTACCCGACCTCGACCTGCAGTCTTTCGGTTCGCATCAACACAGTCAGGACCGCCGCGAGCGCCGAATCGTCGCCGAGCACGATCAATCGGGGCTGCTTCTCGTCGTCGATCGCATGCAGCAGATCCTCGAGATCGCTCGCAGTCGGGATCGGTGGCACCGTCGTCGCAGTGTGGGACGCCAGTGCAAGAGGCACCGGTCCGTCGCCACAGCGCAGGACGAAGATGTGCACGTAATGCTCCTCGTGTCGGGCGCGGGAATATGACGCGGTGCGAGACTGCCACGATAGCCGCACGCTGAATGCGCAGAGCATGGTTGGGGTGGACCGCACCCTCTCGACTAGACTGTGCTCCCGGCCACTGCCGCAGGAACGGCAGGACGCTGCAGCCAGCCTTCGCGACGCTGCGCAACGACCGTAGGAGAAACTCAATGCCGGCAATAGTGCTGATCGGCGCCCAATGGGGCGACGAGGGCAAAGGCAAAGCTACGGATCTGCTCGGTGGCAGCGTCCAGTGGGTAGTTCGGTATCAGGGTGGCAACAACGCAGGCCACACTGTTGTGCTTCCCAACGGCGACAACTTCGCGCTGCACCTGATTCCCTCGGGCATTCTGACGCCGGGCGTTTCGAACGTGATCGGCAACGGAGTCGTCGTCGACCCTGGTGTATTGCTCGACGAACTCGCCGGACTCGAAGCCCGCGACGTCGATACCGACAAGCTCCTGCTGTCGGCCGACGCGCATCTGATCATGCCGTACCACGTCGCCATCGATAAGGTCACCGAGCGCTTCCTCGGCAACAACAAGATCGGTACCACCGGTCGTGGCATCGGCCCGTGTTACCAGGACAAGTTCGCTCGGGTCGGGGTTCGCGCCGCCGACGTGCTCGACGAGAAGATCCTCACCCAAAAGGTCGAGGCTGCACTGGAATTCAAGAACCAGGTGCTCGTCAAGATCTACAACCGCCGCTCGCTCGACGCCCAGCAGGTCGTCGACGAGGTGCTCCAGCAGGCAGAAGGCTTCAAGCACCGCATCAGCGACACGCGCCTGCTGCTCAACGATGCACTCGAGCGCGGCGAGACGGTGTTGCTCGAAGGTTCGCAGGGCACACTGCTCGACGTCGATCACGGCACCTACCCGTACGTGACGTCGTCCAACCCGACAGCCGGCGGCGCTGCCGTCGGTTCGGGTATCGGACCTAACCGGATCACCACCGTTCTCGGCATTCTCAAGGCCTACACAACCCGAGTCGGGTCGGGTCCGTTCCCGACGGAGCTGTTCGACGAATACGGTGTCTACCTGGCGAAACAGGGCGGCGAAGTGGGCGTGACCACCGGTCGGGCACGGCGCTGCGGCTGGTTCGACGCTGTCATCGCTCGTTACGCGACGCGGGTCAACGGCATCACCGACTACTTCCTGACAAAGCTCGACGTGCTGTCGAGCCTGGACACCGTGCCGATCTGCGTTGCCTACGAGGTCGACGGCGAACGCTTCGACGATATGCCGATGACGCAGACCGGTTTTCACCATGCGAAGCCGATCTACGAGGAAATGCCCGGCTGGTGGGAAGACATCTCGGGCGCGCGCACGTTCGCAGACCTGCCGAAAAATGCACAGGATTACGTGCTGCGCCTGGAAGATCTGGCGGGAGCGCACATCTCGTGCGTCGGCGTCGGCCCCGGTCGCGATCAGACGATCGTGCGCCGCGACATTTTGGCATAGGCAGCTCCGCTGCTCGTGAGTCTTTTCGGCGGGCCCGCCCACCAAAAAGACTCACGAGGCGCGGAGCGCCCTAGAATTCGTTCATGTTGTCGCCGTGGCCCACCGTTGCACGGCAAAGCCACCTGACCACCCTGTCGGCCGCGTTGCGCAGCCGAGGCGGGCCGCGCGGTGTCGTACTCACAGGCGGGTCCGGGCTCGGCAAGACGACGCTCGCTCGGCACACGGTGAAACAGCTCAGCGGCACTACGCGCTGGGTTGCGGGAACCGAGACCGCGAAAGGTATTCCGCTCGGCGCTTTCGCTCACCTCGTCGAGGTGTCCGACCGGCGGGAACCCCACGCGATACTGCGGACCGTCCGCGAGCACCTGCTGCTCGGCGACCCCAACGTTGTTGTCGGTGTCGACGACGCGCACCTGCTGGACCGACTCTCGGCCACCGTAGTTCATCAGTTGGCGATGGAGCGGGCCGCACACTTTGTCGTCACCGTCCGAATCGAGTCCGATGTGCCGGACGCGATCAGTGCGCTGTGGCGCGACGGCCTGCTCACCCGGGTCGATCTGAGCCCGTTCAGTCGCGACGAGATTGTCGACGTCGTCGAAACCGTTCTGCAAGGACCTCTCGAGGACGTCAGCGCCGACCGGCTGCTGCAGACGTCGCAAGGCAATCCGTTGTTTCTGCGACACCTCGTCGAAGGCGCGATCGAAGCGGGCAATCTGCGACGTGTGGCCGGCGTGTGGCAACTCCGGGGGCCGACGGTGATCAATCCACAACTGTCGACGCTCGTCGAGGCGCGGCTGGCGGGCTTGCCCGAGGAATCGCTGAAGGTCGTCGAACTGTTGGCGTTCGGCGGAAATCTCGACGCGGACGTACTGCGGTCGTTGCGTGAACCCGGTGCGGTCGATGCAGCTGCCGCCGCAGGCCTGACGAAGTCGCTGAGCAACGCGGACAAGGACACTGTCGCCCTGTCACATCCGATCTACGCCGAGGTGATTCGTGCACGCACCGGGACGCTGAAGGCGCGACGGATCAGAGGTGAACTCGTCGGCGCGCTGTCTGCGAGCAGACCGACCCACGTCAGCGACCGAATCGCGCTTGTTGCCCTCGCACTCGACAGCGACCGTGAACCCGACGTCGAGTCGATGGTCGATTCCAGTGGCGACGCAATGACATTGGGCAATCTGGAGCTCGGTGAGCGACTTGCACGCCGCGCGGTCGCACTCGGCGGCGGGTTCAAAGCTGCTCTTGCACTTACGCAGTCGCTGTCCTGGCAGGGCAAAGGGCGCGAAGCCGAAGCGGTTCTCGCCGAGCTCGACCCCGATGGTCTCGACGAAATCCAGCTCGCGATCTGGTCGACCACCCGCGCTGCCAACCTGTATTGGATGCTGGGGGACCGTGATTCGGCCGACACCGTGTTGCGCGGCGTCCGTTCCCGACTGACGGCGCGGCCGATCGTGGTGTTCGTCGACATGTGGCAGGCGATGGTCGACAACGACGTCGGGGCATCACTTCGAACGGCACACGAGGTGCTTGACTCCGACCTCACAGGTCCTGCGTCGCAGGGCTGGGCGGCCTTCATCGCCGCGAGTATTCATCTGCAGTCCGGTCGAATCGAGCAGACGCTCGACCTGGTCCAGCGGGGTCTCCGCGCTGCCTCGCAATCGAAGTCCGGTCTGCTGCGTTTCAATCTCGGTTTACTCGAAGTCCCCGCACTCGTGATTCATGGCGATCTCGAGGCTGCCGAGGTCGCTGCCAACCGGTATGTCGGCTACGCGGTAGGTCAGCAACCAGCGCGTGCCAAAGCCGGTGTGCTGCTCGGCCAGGTCTACCTTGCAACGGGCCGGCTCGAGTCTGCTCGTCGTGAGTTCGAGCAGGCGATCGCGGCACTGCAGGGCGTCGGGCAGTCGTGGGAATTCTTCGCGGCGACCAACCTGTGCCAGACGGCGGCGTTGCTCGGCAAGGTCGAGGTGGCGACGCAAGCACTCGCGCGCGCGGAGAAGTTGATCGGCGGCGCTGGGCAGCTTCTGGAAACGGAACTGGAAATTGCACGTGGCTGGCTCGCAGCCGCGCAGGGGCAGTCGTCGGCCGCGGTCGCGCACGCACTCGAATCTGCTTCCATCGCAGCACAATCCGGCCGCTGGACCGTCGAGGCCAACGCGCTGTTCGCGGCGGCGCGATTCGGAGATCGAAGCGTCGCAAAACGATTGGCCGAGTTGACGGATTCGGTCGACGCCGAGCCGATGCGTATGCAGGCCGCGCACGCGGCGGCCTTCGCCGCTGACGACGGTTCCGGGTTGATCGTCGCGTCCGCGCTGTGGGAACGGATGGGGGCGATCCTGTTGGCGGCAGACGCGGCCGCGCAATCCTCGATCGCCTACGAGCGCAACAAAAATCGGCGCGGCCAGGTGTCGTCGGCAGCGACTGCCGCACGTCTTGCCAAAGAGTGCGACGACGCCAGATCACCCGCGATCATCGACGCGTCGAATCCGCTACCGCTGACGTCGCGGGAGCGTGATATCGCTGCTCTCGTCGCACTCGGCTTGTCCAACAAGGAGATTGCCGACAAGCTCGCGGTTTCGGTTCGGACGGTCGAGGGGCACATCTACCGGGCCTGCATCAAACTCGACGCGCCCGATCGAGATGCGCTCGCTCGTGCGCTCAAACACGCGCTGACTTGAGATCGTTTACGCCGAGCGAGCGGCTGAATTGGCCACCAGCGTGCGTTCGACGAATCCGACAACCTCGTCGAGCGCCGCAGCAGCTTCGGGAACGATGCTTGCAGCCGCTTGAAACACGTGAATCTGCCCGTGCCACACCTGCAGTTCGCAGGAAACGCCTGCCCGGCCGAGTTCGACTGCGAAACGCTCGGCGTCCGGGTACAGCAGCTCGGCGTCGCTGACTTGGATCAAAGACGGCGGGAGTCCGGTGCAATCGGAGCCGACCAAGGAGCGCGGCACAGTTCGACTCGCGACCATCTTCATAAATTCACGAGCGAACGACTTCGTGAACATGGCGTCGTTGTGCGCGGCTCGAAGCTTGGATTCGAGCTCGAATTCGGTCGGCGGTGAGATCGATACGATTGCACCTGGCACCGGAAGGCCTTGCTCACGCGCGACGATCGCAGTCATGAAGACGAGGTAGGCACCCGCCGAATCGCCTGCAAACACAATCTGTTCCGCGGGAACGCCACTGGCAAGTGCGTAGCGATACGCGTCGAGGCAATCGGCGACACCGTCGTCGATCGAATAGTCGGGCATCATTCGGTAGTCGACTTGGAGTACTTCGGCCGACAGGTCGCGTGCCAGCCGCGAGATCAGCTGCGAGTGCAAATGTCGGCCACCGACGAGAAACGCGCCACCGTGCATGTAGACGACGTAGCGGTCGCTGTCGACGCGCTCCGGCGTCGCAATTTCCGCCTTGCAGTTCGGTAGGGAAACACCTCGTCGGGTGGTGCCGGGTACCGAAGGCAGCAACCGGCCGATCTGGTCCAAGGCTTTGTACGGCCACGGAAGATTTGGCGCCAACGCCCAGGCCGCGATGAGTGGTCGGACGGTCAGTCGAATGCCGAGGTCCAGTCCGCGGGACTGCAGGCTCCGATCGGTGAACTCGTTACGAACGTGCGTCTGCTCGGACCTGACCTGAGCAACCTTGCGGACGCGAGACGCGTCTTTCCTTCGACTGGCAACCACGTTGTAGCCCCTTTCGAAAATCGGGTCGGGCAGAACTGCATGTACGACGCCGTCGTCGCACACCGACCTGATGTCGAAGACAAGTATCACGGCTTGCAACAGGGGTGTCTCTAGGCGGATACAACGAATGTTGCTCGGCCGTTTGTTACCGGTAACAATGCGGAGATGCACTCGCTACCGCAGTTGTCGCCCGATGCACTGATTTCCACACGGAAAATTCCCCGGCTGCGGGAGGTCGCCGAAGCGGCTTTGGCAGCCGCTCTCGTAGCGGTCCCGAACGGTGTCTGCTCGACGGTCAGAAGAGCGTCGGAGCATCGAATCCTGGCGCCTGCTCGATTGCCAGCAGCTGTCGCTTCGTCTGGGTAGAGCCGAAGGCGGTGAACCCGCCGACCTTGTTGCCGGCGGCAAGAACTCGGTGGCACGGAATGATTATTGGAAAAGGGTTGCGCCCCAATGCTTGTCCAACGGCTTGCGCAGCGCCGGGCGCTCCGACCAGCGCGGCGACCTCGCCGTAGGTGAGTGTCGACCCCGAGTCGATTGCTCGGATGGCCTCGTAGACCCTGCGGTTGAACTCCGGAACTCCGGTCGTGTCGAGTTCGATCCATCGCAGGTTGTCGGGGGAGCCGTCGAGATGGGCAATGATCGCCTCGATCGCTGTCGCAATACGCGACGGCGGTGCTTGTGGCGGCGTGTGGTCGGAGCTGCCCGAGGCCAGCGCCGAGCGCATCGCCGTGTCTTCCACATCGCGTTCGGGTAGCTGCAGACCGACGACCCCGAGGTCGTTCCAGGCGATACCGCAGGTGCCGATCGCGGTATCGAACAGCGTGTATCCACCGCTTGCCACCCGACCGTCTGTCATGTGTTCGAGTATCCCCGTACCCACCGACAGTCAGTCCAGTTCTGAAAACTGGACTTCACGCCGCAAACTTCTGCGAAGGCTCCTCCGGGACTTCAGCGGCCTTGGGGGTCGCGGGCCTCGCGTATTCGGGCCACTCGTCGTCGTCGCGACGGCTCGCGATCGCGTTCAACTCCTGCTGGAGCCGATCCTGCTCGCGGTCTCCGTAGAAGAAGCCCGCCAGCGGAGCCGCAGGTCGGAACTGGTCGAGGTGGAAGATTCCGTGTTTGGAACCCTCGGGTGCGTAGTGGTACACGATGGCCGCGAAGGTCGCTATCGCCAGGAGCGCCAGGAAAGTAGTCATAGGAAAACAATGCGGCGAGCTGGCCTTGCAAAAAAGAGCCAAGTCGCAAATACTGGACTGCATGGCTATGAGAGTGTTGGGCGTGAGTTCGCTGACCCGCGATCTGGGGCAATGGCGGCAGGGCCGCCACGACGACTCGGCAAGTTCCCGAAAGTCGTCGAAGCCCGCCTATCAGGCACTGGCCGACAACATTCGGTTGCTGATCCACGACGGTCGGGTGCCGCTCGGCGTTGCACTGCCGAGCGAGCGCGACCTCGCGAGCGCACTGGCCCTGAGCCGCACGACCATCACATCCACCTATTCGCTGTTGCGCGAGGACGGCTACCTCATCAGCAGGCAGGGGAGCCGAAGCACAGTCGCACTACCTTCCGGTGCGACGCCGAACGGCTTGATGTTTCAGGCGACCGTGGCCAAACCGGACCGCCCTGCCGTCGATATGAGCTACGCGGCACTGCCCGCGCCGCCCGAGGTCGAAGGCGCCTACGCCGCTGCACTGCAGGCATTGCCCGCCTACCTGCCGTCCCACGGTATGGAGCCGATCGGGATCGCGGTGCTGCGCGAGGCCATCGCCGCGCGCTATCGCGCTCGTGGGCTGCCGACCGAGCCGGAACAGATCATGGTCACTCTCGGCGCGCAGCATGCAC
Organism: Antrihabitans stalagmiti; assembly: GCF_016482825.1. GTDB lineage: Bacteria > Actinomycetota > Actinomycetes > Mycobacteriales > Mycobacteriaceae > Antrihabitans > Antrihabitans stalagmiti. Next base: position 669,550 of record NZ_JAEMNV010000003.1, read on the forward strand.
TGCGGCTGCTTATCGCCGCCCTCACCTCGCCCGGTGAGCGCGTCCTGATCGAACATCCGACCTACCCGAACGGTATCGAGGCTATCCGTAATGCAGGCGCCAGGCCTGTTCCGGTCGCACTGCGCCCGGAGGACGGCAACTCGGGTGGCTGGGATCTCGACGGAATTCGTAGTGCCGCAAGGCAAACCGCAGCCAAGATGGCCTACTTCGTGCCGGACTTCCACAACCCGACCGGCCTGTGTCTCGACGATCACGGTCGGGCCGAACTTGCCCGCATCGCACGCGAGACCCGGATGACCATCGTCGTCGACGAATCGATGGCCGAGTTGAATCTGGACGTCGAGCCACCGACGCCGGTTGCATCGTTCGCACGAGGTTCGGAGATCGTCACGATCGGGTCGGCGTCCAAATCGTTCTGGGGTGGACTTCGAGTCGGGTGGATTCGAGCGAATCCGGCACTCGTCACCCGCCTCGCAGGCACCCGATCCGCAGTGGACCTCGGAACTCCGATCATGGACCAACTCGCGACGGCACACCTCCTCGCCGACGCCGACGCGATACTGGATGCGCGCCGCAATCTGCTTCGAAGGCAACGTGATTCACTGCTGACCGCGTTGGCCGATCACCTGCCCGACTGGAGGCCGATCAACGGATCGGGTGGCATGTCGCTCTGGGTGCAACTGCCGTCGCCGGTGTCGACGTCACTTGCGGCAACCGCACCGAACTTCGGGGTATTGCTCGCTGCCGGTCCCCGATTCGGCGTCGAAGGCGCCTTCGAACGGTTCATTCGCTTGCCGTATGCGCAGACCGACGCGGATCTCTGTCTAGCGGTGTCCGCCCTCGCTGCCGCCTACGACATGTTGTCGCCGCGCAACGAGCAGGAAGCAACGCTCGTGTGCGTATGACGGCTCAGGTGGGGATGGGGTGGTTCGCCGCGAGATCTGCGAGCAACTGCTCGACCGACTGCGGCCGTCCGTAAAGGTAGCCCTGTGCGAACCGATAGCCGAGCGTCGAAAGTGCGGTCGCTTGATTCGTGTACTCGACGCCTTCGGCGATGATGTACAAGCCAAGCGCTGCACCGAGTTTCGCGATCACCTCCAGTAGAGGAGGGGGCGGAGAATCGGGCGCGATCGAGGCGACGAACGAGGCGTCGAGCTTGAGAATGTCGGTCGGCAGGGTCATCAAACGACTCAGTGACGAGTACCCGGTACCGAAATCGTCGATGGCGATTCTGATACCTCGTCGGCGCAGGGCAGCCAGGTTGGCGATGGCGACCGGCGTGTCGATGTCGAGGAACGTCTCCGTCACCTCGACCACCAGTTGGTCTGCGGGCCAACCGGTTCGCCTCAGCACCTCGTCAACTCCGGCGATGAAACCTGCCTCGATCAACTCGAGCCCGGACGCATTGACGTTGAGCGTCAGCTTCTCACCCGGCGTCGCCTTGGCCAACCGCATCGCTTGTTCGCAGGCACGTGCGAGAACGAAGGCACCGAGGTGTGAGATCAAGCCGTTTTCTTCGGCGGCACGGACGATTTCGGCGGGAGTCACGGTCTGTGCCGAGGTATCGCACCATCGGACGAGCGCTTCGTAGCCGACCACCTTGCCGCAGGCTTGGAGGTCGACGATCGGCTGCAACGCGATATCGACGGCATCGGACCGGATGGCATCCAGGATCGCGGCGGTCGGCTGCGGATCGTGTCCGGTTTCGAGAACGGACCGATTGCGCCCGGCCAGTTTCGCCCGGTACAGGCCGACCATGGCCCGACTGACCATATAGGACGCAGACTCGCCCTGCTGCCACGACGTGACGCCGGCGGAGCAGCCGACCTCGATCGCGTCTCGCATCCGGTCGGCGAGCAGAATCACGCCCTGCTCGCTCATGTTCGGCATCAGCAGCGCGAACTCGTCGCCGCCGTACCTCGCCAGAATTCGATTCGGACCCAGCAACTTTCGCCAGATGTCGGCGATACGCTGCAGTTCGGCGTCGCCGTCGGCGTAACCACGGGAGTCGTTGAAAAGCTTGAAATGATCGAGGTTCAACACCGCAATCGCCGGTCGCGTTCCGATTCGGCCGGCCCGCGCGATTTCCAGGTCGAGGCTCCGGTCGAAGCCACGCTTGTTCACGAGGCCCGTCAGCGCGTCGATGTCTGCGTCGGACGCCATCCGAGCCAACACCGCTACAGAGCAGGCAACCGCAAGCGATACCCCTGCGGGTACCAGTCCGGTCCACCACGGGATATCCGGCCGGACCGCAATGCCGACCATGCACATCGTGACGGTGAAGACGGTGTTGACCGCACCCCACGCCCACGAGAAGAAAAAGGCGGCATCACAGATGATCGCGACGTAGAGCGACGCGAAAGCCAGGGCCGCGATGCTGCTTGTCGCGTTGACGATCGCGACGGTAAGCAGGACCGTCGCGGAGAGAATCAGCACCGGATGTGTGCGCGGATCGACTCGTCGTCCCAAGATGAGCAGCGTCGCACCGATGATCAGTGCCGATGCACCGACACTGCCGACTATCAGGCGATTGCCGCTCGTCTCGTTCGGCATCAGAATCGTCACCGTCGTGCCGAGGACGCCGCCGAAGACATAGAGTCCGCCGGCCGTGCGAGACATCAGAGAAGGAAGGATCAGTGTGGACGGCGCAGAGCGTCGGATCGATCGTCGATTAGCGCGATCCGTGCTCACCCCCCACCTCACATTCAGGTACCTACCGAGGTCGGGGTCCCCAGGCTGTCGATCAAACCCCTCGCGGACTGCGGTTTACCGTAGTAGAAGCCTTGGGCGAGCGAGTAGCCGAGGGCGGTGAGAACGGCAGCTTGATGCGAGTTCTCCACACCTTCGGCAATCACGGGAAGGCCGAGTGAAGTCGAGAGCAACGCAATGACCTCGAGTAGCGGCGGAGCTTCTCCTTCGGACGTTATCGAGGTGATGAACGACCCGTCCAACTTCAGGAAATCGGTCGGCAGCGTTTTGAGCCTGCTCAGCGACGAGTAGCCGGTACCGAAGTCGTCGATCGCGATCCTGATGCCGCGCGTACGAAGGTCGGTCAGGTTCGTGATCGCCGTCGGCGTGTTCACGTCGAGGACGCTTTCGGTCACTTCGAGCACAAGCTGCGCCGCGGGCCAACCGGTAGCGCGCAACACTTCGTCGACTCGTCCGACGTAATCTTTTTCGACCAGCTCGAGGCCCGAAACGTTGACGTTGAGTATCAGGCGACGGTCCGCGACCGCACTCTGGAAATCGTGCGCGTCCCGGCACGCACGGTAGAGGACGAACTTGTCGAGGTTGCCGATCAGGCCGTTCTCTTCGGCGACCCGGATCACCTCTTCGGTCGTCACCGACGGCTGCGTCACCGACTGCCACCGCACGAGGGCTTCGACGCCGACGGTCTGCCCGTCGTCGACGAGGCTGACGATGGGCTGGTACTGGACCTCGAGGGTCTCGCGCGCTATCGCCTCGACAAGTTCGACAGCGAGGGGTGGTCGTCGTGACGATTCCAGGACGGTTCGGTTTCGGCCTGCCTGCTTTGCGCGGTAGAGCCCGACGTCGGCGCGGCTTACGAGGAACGAACCCGATTCGCCGGGCTGCCACGACGTGACGCCTGCGGAGCACCCGAGCGCGATCGCCTCACGCATCTGGTCGGCGAGCGATATCGCACCCTGCTCCGACATGTCCGGTACCAGTAGCGCGAATTCGTCGCCGCCGTAGCGGGCGAGAATCCGGGTCGGCCCGAGTAACTTCTGCCATTGATCGGCAACACGTTGCAATACGGCGTCACCGGAGCGATGGCCCAATTCGTCGTTGACAGTTTTGAAACGGTCGAGGTCGAACAAAATCAATGCGGGACGCAAACCTGTACGAGTGGCTCGCGCAATTTCCAAATGGAGACGCCGATCGAATCCACGTCTGTTCAACAAGCCGGTCAGCGAATCGATATCGGCATCGGAGGCAAGTCGGGCGAGGACACCGACGACGCAGCCGACCGCGATGGTGACGCCGGACGGAATCAACCCCGACCACCACGGCAGTTCGGGCCGCAACATAAGGACCGTCATACAGCACACGACGGCGAACAGGATCTGTCCGGCAGCGCGAAACCACGAGAAGAAGAACGACGAATCACAGGCGACGAAAACGTAGCAGCTGGCAAGTGAGAGAGCTGCTGCGTTGCTCGTCGATTGGTGGACGGCGACGGTGATCAGGATCGTCCCGAAAACCACCAGGATCTGGTGGGTGCTCGGGCGTACTCGATCACCGATCACCACCAGACCGAGACCGAAACAGACAGCGCCGAATGCTGCGACTGCGACGACGAGTCGATTGCCGGGACCGTCGTGGGGCATCAGGACGCTGAGTACGGTGCCGAGAATGCCGCCCATCGCGAAGAGACCGCCCGTAGTACGCGCCATGACGGTCGACGTAGCGAGAGCGAACGGCACGCGTGCCGGTGCGCCTGCTTCGCCGAGCCGCTGGGTTCGCCGCACGCTGTTCACATTACCGCTCTATCTCACCCTCCCCGGTTTGCTGGAGGATGCCTAGTTGAATATCCGGATTATTGCGCGCTGGGAGGACTGCCGGTTCGGCTTTGAAGCTTAATCTCTCGAGTGTGTGCATGTTGGTATGAGCCCGTTTTTCCAACGTAAGCAAAACCGGCAAAATTACGGCGGCAGGTTTCTCGCGGTTTGTCGCTGCGCAGGCCGGCCGTCAGCGCCAGACCGTCGACGGGTCGGTCGCTTCCCGCGGCGGCGCGGTAGGTACGGCATTCGGCGTGCGAGAGAACCGCGGCGCAGGTAGGTGGGAAACAACGCCGTCGACCTCGATCAAAGAGCCGCGGGCCGCAATATGGGCATTCGAGTTCGCTTCCTCGAAGGTGAGCACCGGTGTTGTGCATGCGTCCGTACCTGCGAAGATCTCGGCCCACTCGTCACGGGTCTTCGTCTTGAACTTTGCGGTGAACAGTTCGCGCAGCGTCGGGAATCCGGCGGGATCGATCTGATAGGGCAGGTCGGCAGGATCGAGCTCGAGGCCTGCGAGCAACTGTGCGTAGAACTGTGGCTCGAGAGCGCCGACGGCCATGTACTTGCCGTCCGAGGTCTCGTAGGTGTCGTAGTAGGGCGTACCGGTGTCGAGCATGTTCACACCACGCTCGTCGGACCACATGCCGACGCCGCGCATACCCCAGATCATGTGTGAGAGGGCAAGCGTGCCGTCGATCATCGCCGCATCGACGACCTGACCTTCACCCGACGTCTGGCGCTCGACCAGAGCCGCAAGGATGCCGAAGACGAGGAACATCGAGCCGCCGCCGAAATCGCCGACCATGTTGAGCGGCGGAACCGGTCGCTCGCCCTTGCGGCCGATGGCGTGCAGCACGCCGGTGAGGGAGATGTAGTTGATGTCGTGGCCTGCCCGATCTGCCAGCGGACCCTCCTGCCCCCAACCCGTCATCCGGCCGTAGACGATCTTCGGATTACGGGCATGCACGTCGGCGGGACCGAGCCCGAGCCGCTCGGTGACCCCCGGCCGAAAACCCTCGATGAGGACGTCCGCGCGATCGAGCAGGTCGAGCACGATCTCGACGCCCGCCGGGTCCTTCAAATTGGCTTCGACGACCGTGCGGTTACGTAGCTGCGCGCGATCCATCCCGCCGGGTAGTTGCCCAGCTCGCTGGACTCTGACGACATCCGCACCGAGGTCGGCAAGCAGCAATGCCGCGTGTGGGCCGGGTCCGATGCCGGCCAGTTCGACGACGCGTACTCCGGCTAGCGGGCCTTGTTTCGCTGTGCTCACTCTTCATCCTCGTTCCGGGTTGGAGCTGGGTCTCGATTCGACATGCTTACGATTCGATACGCTTTCGATTCGACAGTGTACGAATCGGCGTGTTTCACGCACGAGCGGGTGCCGTTGGCCGTGGGTCAATAGCGCCGTCGCCGCCGAGCATGCGGCCGCACCGCGCGATGGGTGGTTTGCCCGGATAGGGTTTGGCCCATGATCAATCTCGTACCCGGCGCTCGGATCGCGGCAGCCGCATGAGCGGCTGGGGTGAGCTCCTCGTCGGCCTGGTGATCCTCGTCGGTCTCATCGGCGTCGTGGTTCCGATATTGCCCGGCGTGGTGCTTGTTTTCGGTGCGATCCTGGTCTGGGCGATTGTCGAAGGCGGCGTGAGCAGCTGGGCCGTTTTCGCGATTTGCACTGTGCTGCTTGTTATCTCGGGTGTGGTCAAGTACACCTGGCCAGGCAAGAAGATGCGCGACGCCGGGGTGTCGAAGCGGTCCCTCGTGATCGGCGCACTGTTCGGCATCGTCGGGTTCTTCGTCGTCCCGGTGATCGGCCTGTTCATCGGCTTCATCCTCGGCACGTATCTGTCCGAGCTGCAGCGGCTTTCGCGTCACGACCAGGCGTGGCCCGCGACGTGGCACGCCACCAAGGCGGTCGGCCTTTCGATGCTGATAGAACTGCTCGGTGCCCTGCTCGCGAGCGGCATCTGGTTGGTAGCCGCAATCGCGACGTGATGCGCCGTCAGCCGAGCGCTGCCGACGATTCGTTCTGCTGGACAGCGCTTTTCGGTGGCACCCGGTAGAAACTGCGGGCATTGGTATCGAGCACCGCGCCGAGATCGTCGCCGACGGCGTCGGCGATCACATCGATATCCGAGGCATCGAACGCACGTTGAGCGCGCGTCCCCGGTAGGTCCGACCCGAACATCAAAGCTTCGGGACTCACCGCATGTATCTGCCGCAACGTGTCGAGGATGTCCATGTCGACCCGACCGAAGCCGGTTGCCTTCACCTTGACCCCACGGTCGACGAGATTCAGCAGGTACGGCAGACCGTCGGTGGACATGCCCATGTGATCGACACTTGCCGCTGGCAGCTTCGTCAACACGGGTTCCAGCGACGGCAGCAGCGAGCCGTCGACGTAGAGCTCGGCGTGCCAACCGGCAATCTCGTGGGCGCGCAACGCCTGCAGGGTCAATCCGGCGATGTCGATCGCCCCGCGCTTGAGGTTGAAACGGATCGCGCGTACCCCCGCGCGATCGAGTTCGACGATGTCGTCGTCGGTCGCATCGGGGTCGAGTTGGGTCACCCCGACCCAGCTGTCGCCGAGTTCGGCAAGAGCTGCGACCAGGTAGGTCTGGTCGGTTTCCTGCCACGAGCCGCTGACGACGGCACCGCCTTCGACGCCGAAACCGCTCATCCGCTCGCGGTACTGGGCGATCGTGAAGTGTTCAGGAAGATAGCCGTTGTTTCCGACCAGCGGAAACCGCGGGTCGATGATGTGAAGATGGGCGTCGAACACAGCTCTAAGCATGCCCCACAAGCCAAGCGGGCAAGACAAGATGCGGCGTATTTCACGCCCGGACGAGGCAGGTGGGGATCAGGCTGCTTGGGGTCAGGCTTTGTGCGGCTCGCTGGCGCGGAGCATGTCTTCGCGCTCGACGACCTTGATACGTTCGCGGCCTTCCGGCTCGCCGAGTGAACGTTCGTGGGCATCGAGGCGGTACCAGCCCTGCCACGTCGTGAACGGGATGGACTTGCTCTCCAGGAAGTCGATGATCGAGCTTTCCTCGGGTTCCGGTGCGCCGGTGAAGCTTTCGCTGTCGTCGAGCAGGCACGCCACGGTCTCGTTCGCATCGCCCTTGGTGTGGCCGATCAGCCCGACCGGCCCACGCTTGATCCAGCCGGTGACGTAGGTCGCGGCAACGTGGTTGCCTTCGTCGTCCAGCACCCGGCCCGCCTCGTTCGGCACGGTCCCGGCTTGGTCGTCGAAAGGCAGGTCCGAGACGTTCTGCGACAGGTACCCGACAGCGCGGTACACGGCGCCGATCTCCCATTCCTTGAACTTGCCGGTGCCACGCACGTTGCCGGTGCCGTCGAGTTCGGTGCGTTCGGTCCGCAGCCCGACAACTTTTCCGTCTTTGCCGAGGATTTCGGTCGGCGATTCGAAGAAGTGCAGGAACAGTTTGTGGGGGCGGTTGCCGACGTCGCGGATCGCCCAGTCCTGGATGGTGTTTGCGACCATGTCGACGATCTTGGAGTTGCGGCGGGCCGCCTCCGAACCTGCGTCGTAGTCGATGTCTTCGGGGTCGACGATCACTTCGATCGTGGGGGAATGATCGAGTTCGCGCAGTTCCAGCGGCGTGAACTTGGCCTGCGCGGGTCCGCGGCGACCGAAGACGTGCACCTCGACGGCCTTGTTCGCCTTGAGGCCTTCGTAGACGTTGGCGGGGATTTCGGTCGGCAGCAGCTCGTCGCCGGTCTTGGCGAGCACACGCGCGACGTCGAGGGCGACGTTACCGACACCTAGAACAGCAACCTTCTCTGCGTCCAGCGGCCAGCTGCGGGGCACATCTGGGTGCCCGTCGTACCAGGAGACGAAGTCGGCGGCGCCGTAGGACCCTTCGAGGTCGACGCCGGGGATTTCGAGTGCGCGGTCGGCGTTGGCGCCGGTGGAGAAGATGACGGCGTCGTAAAAACGCCGCATGTCGTCGAGGGTGATGTCGGTGCCGTAGTCGATGTTGCCGAGCAGGCGGACGTGCTCTTTGTCGAGCACCTTGTGCAGGGCGGTGATGATGCCCTTGATGCGCGGGTGATCGGGTGCGACGCCGTAGCGGATGAGGCCGAACGGTGCAGGCATACGTTCGAAGAGGTCGATGCTGACCTCGGCGTCGGATTTCATCAGTGCGTCAGCGGCGTAGATGCCTGCCGGACCTGCGCCGATGATGGCCACGCGAAGCGGACGGGACTGGGCGGGCGACTGAGCCGCTCGAGACTGGTCTGTCATCTTCTACCGTGCACCTTTTCGACGAAATGGACGTTCGCTGACGCGAGCTTAAACTTAGCTGAGCCTAATTAGCCAAATCTCTAATCTGCCAAGCTCTGATCTGCCGAAGCAACGAGCCGAACCGATCCGCTCTTCGAGAAGTTCGCTCGCGTGCGCGGCAGGCTCGGCCGTTGAAGTCTATCGTCACCCCGCACGCCGACTTGCCGGGTGCGCGTTTGCCCCACGCGCGGCGCCCGTGGAGGATTCCCTCGTGACCGCCAAGAAGAAGAAAAACAACAGGGACGACGAGGCAGCGCATCAGGTCGCCGCAGATTCCACAGACACGAATGCGGTCGTCGAAGGCGCCGACACCGAGTCCAAGTGGGAGCGCACTCCCGTCCCGTTCATCGCCGCCGTCGCGGTCGTAGCGGCGATCATTGCGGCCATCGTCATCGGCGGGATCGTGTCACCCGCCGAAGAGAACGTCTCCGAAGCGCAGCGCGTCGACCAGGCGACCATTGCCTACATCAAGGCCCGCAACGGTGAGGATGCGCAGTTGAAGGGTGCTGTCTGCCCCGGTTTCGACGACGAGGCCTTCGTCGTGAAGCCCGGTGGCGACAAGATCACCTACAGCAAGGTCGAGAACGTGAAAGTCGACGGCGACCGAGCGAAGGCCGATGTCACCGTCGCGGCCGACGAGAAGGACCTGCCGGTCGCGGAATGGAACTTCGTCCGCAGCGATGGCGGCTGGCTGGTGTGCAACTGATCGCAATTACTGGCGATTCAGTGCGCAGAAGTTGACAGAAGCAGGGGTTGCGAGCGATCCTCTGCTGAGGTCATGAGTACCAGCGAACAGCCCCGGCTAGCTGGTCGGCAACCCTCCTCCGCGGTGGGGTGCTCCGGGTGACGACCTGGCCGTGCTTCAATTCCGGACGCGGCAAGCGCGGACTCCAAGGCCAGTGCAGTGCCGGCGAGTCCAGGGCATTGTGAAAGGCGCATGACGTGAGCTATGCAGGCGATATCACCCCGCAGGAGGCGTGGGACCTGTTGACCGAGCACCCCGAGGCGGTGCTCGTCGACGTCCGCACCGAAGCCGAATGGAAGTTCGTCGGCATCGCCGATACCACCCCGATCGGCCGGAAGTCGTTGCTGGTCGAATGGGTCGGCTACCCGGGCGGTGCACGCAACGACAATTTCGTCGACCAGCTGAAAGAGGCAGGTCTCACCCCCGGAGTCGAACGGCCGGTCGTGTTCCTGTGCCGTTCGGGTCAACGATCGGTCGGCGCGGCCAAGGCGGCGACCGCGGCCGGGATCGGCCCGTCCTACAACATCCTCGAAGGTTTCGAAGGCCCGATCGACGCTGACGGCCACCGCGGCGCGATCGGTTGGCGTGCCATCGGGTTGCCTTGGACGCAGTCATGAGCGACGGCAAGATCAGCCGCCCGACCGGTGGCGCGTTCGAGAAGCCGCTCCCGGCGGGAGTCGGTCCCGCGACCATCGGAGTCCGTGGCGGACTGATGCGTTCGGGTTTCGAAGAGAACGCCGAGGCGCTGTATCTGACGTCCGGCTTCGTCTACGAGAGCGCCGGAGCTGCCGAAGCCGCGTTCACCGGCGAAGTCGATCATTTCGTCTACTCGCGCTACGGCAACCCGACGGTTGCGATGTTCGAAGAACGTATGCGGCTCATCGACGGTGCCGAGGCATGTTTTGCCACCGCGAGTGGGATGGCTGCCGTGTTCACCGCGCTCGGCGCGCTGCTCGGGGCAGGCGATCGTCTGGTCGCTGCACGCAGTCTGTTCGGCTCGTGTTTCGTCGTCTGCAACGAAATCCTGCCGCGCTGGGGTGTCGAGACCGTCTTCGTCGACGGTGACGATCTCGACCAGTGGGAGCAGGCACTGTCGGTACCGACGACGGCCGTGTTCTTCGAAACACCGTCCAACCCGATGCAATCACTCGTCGACGTGCCGCGCGTTGTCGAGCTCGCGCATGCAGCGGGAGCAAAAGTGGTGCTGGACAACGTTTTTGCGACGCCTATACTGCAGCGCAGCTTCGAACTCGGCGCCGACGTCGTTGTCTACTCGGGCACCAAGCACATCGACGGTCAGGGCCGAGTGCTCGGCGGCGCGATCCTCGGTTCGCAGGACTACATCGACGGACCCGTCAAAACCCTTATGCGGCATACCGGTCCGGCGCTGAGCCCCTTCAACGCGTGGACCCTGCTCAAGGGACTGGAGACGATGCCGCTGCGCGTTCGGCACTCCACCGAATCCGCGCTGACCATCGCGAAGTTCCTCGAAGGCCACAACGCGATCCGTTGGGTGAAATATCCGTACCTGGAATCGCATCCACAATATGCGCTTGCCCGGACCCAGATGAGCGGCGGCGGAACGGTCGTCACGTTCGAACTCGACGCACCCGACGGTATGGGCAAGAAGCGTGCATTCGAAGTGCTCGACGCACTTCGCATCGTCGACATCTCCAACAACCTCGGCGACGCGAAATCGCTGATCACACATCCGGCGACGACGACGCACCGAGCAATGGGACCCGAAGGCCGCGCTGCGATCGGCATCACCGATTCGGTCGTCCGGATCTCGGTCGGACTCGAAGACATCGAAGACCTGCTCGGCGATCTCGATCAGGCCCTGAGCTAGCCGAGCAAGCCGAGCTAACCCAGTGACACCAGCTCGGTGATGTCGTCGATCGGCAGCATCCCCTCGACGACGGCGGTGACCCACACGTGGTTGAGCCAGATGTCGCCGCTGTGGTTGTCGAGAAACGCCGTATCGGCCGAATCACGGCCGGTAGCAATGCGCACCAGCGTCGACCGTGGCGCCAGACCGGTCGCATCGACGACGCGCCACACACCGTCGACGTACGCCTCCGCGACCGCGTGGAAGTCCATGGGGACACATCCCGGCGCGTACACCGCGACCACTCTGGCAGGCACATTCATCGCACGAAGAAACGCAACGACCAGATGTGCGTAGTCGCGGCACACCCCGGCGCCGGACAGCAGAGTGTCTGCCGCGCCGTCGATCGGATCGCTGCTGCCCGGCACGTAGAACATCCGGGATCGCACCCACCCCGATATCTGCGCGAGCAGTGTTTCGGAGTCGCGGTACTGGCCGAATTCCTTTGCGGCGAAACCGAAGAACTTGTCGGCCTCGGCGTAGCGGCTAGGCCGTAGATAGACCGAAAGGTCGTAGTCTGTCGCCTCGTCGGGTTCTGCGCGACCGGTGACGCTCGCGTGATAGCTCGCAACGAGATTGCCTTCGCCGACCTCGAATTTGTGAATCCTGGTGCCGTGCAAACCGATTATCTCCGCAGCCTCGACCGGGTTGCCGTCGTGAGTGAACGACAACGACTCGGTCACCTCGATGCCCGGCAGCTTCGCAACGGCAATTTGGAACTCGAGGGTTGTCGCAGCCCTGATATCGACATCGAGATGGGCAGACACGTCGCGCTTCACTCCTCGATCGTGCCAGTCGCGGTCGGGGCTCCCTGCGCTGGGTGCGGTCAGCTTTCGAACGGATTTCGCGTTCGTCCGATGAGGTCGGCGACCGAGTCGACAACGAGCGTCGGACGATAGGGAAAGGACTCGACACTCTGCCGGGTGGAGATTCCCGTGAGTACAAGAATCGTCCGCAGTCCCGCCTCCAGTCCGGAGACGACGTCGGTGTCCATCCGGTCGCCGATCATCAACGTGTGTTCGGAGTGTGCGCCGATCGCTCGTAGCGCCGATCGCATCATCAGCGGGTTCGGTTTGCCGACGTAATACGGTTCGCGACCGGTGGCCCGCGTGATGAGAGCAGCGACCGATCCCGTTGCGGGCAGTGAACCTTCACGAGACGGACCCGTTGCGTCCGGATTGGTCGCAATGAACCGTGCACCGTTCTCGACGAGTCGAATCGCCTTGGTGATGGCCTCGAAGGAGTAGGTGCGCGTCTCGCCGAGGACGACGTAGTCGGGGTCGGTATCGGTGAGGACGTAGCCGATGTCGTGCAGTGCCGTGGTCAGCCCGGATTCGCCGACGACGTACGCGCTGCCACCTGGGCGCTGATTTTTCAGGAAGGTCGCCGTCGCAAGTGCGGAGGTCCAGATCGACCGTTCGGGAATGTCGAGACCCGATCGCACCAGCCGCGCATGCAGGTCCCGAGGGGTACGAATCGAGTTGTTCGTCAGCACCATGAACGGTGTCTGGTTCTGCCGTAGCTCGGTCAGAAACTCGTCCGCGCCGGGGACGAGGTGTTCCTCGTGGACGAGAACTCCGTCCATGTCCATCAGATACGACAGTTGTGCGTCGGGGTCGAGTTCGGTCGCTGTTCGCGTCACCACCTCATTGTGCTGCCTTGCCACGCCAGCGTCGATATCCACGCCGCGCGGCGTAGGCGCCGACGATGGCCATTGCGCACCACACCGCGATTGCCGAGTAGGCAAGCGGTGAGGACAGATCGCCGACCGAAGCGCCAAGCGCCGTGTAGACGAACGCCCGCGGTGCCGACCCGATGAAAGCCCCGATTGCCATCTGCCACAACGGAAGTCCGAATGCGCCGAAGGCGTAGGCAGACAACGCGTCGGGTGCGCCGGGAACGAACCGCTGACCGACGACAGCCCACAGGCCCCAGCGTTCGATCTGCGCGTCGACGCGATCGGACCGCTCGGGGCCGAGTAGGGCGCGGGTGCTGTTACGGCCTGCCCGGCGACCGAGGAAGGCACTCGTCAGTGCGGTGCCGACCGTTGCGGCCAGCGTCACGAAGGTGCCGAGCACCGGTCCGAACAGCAGTCCGCTGCCTGCGGCGAGGATCGGCCCAGGCACGAGTGCTGCGCCGAGAGCGGCCGCCAACACGACGTAGGTCAGCGGCGCTGCCGGGCCGGTCGCCGCAACCGTTGCCCTGAGGTCCTCGACATCGACGACGCGCGTCACAGCAACGAGAACGAACAGGCCGAGCAGGAAAGTGGCGAAAAGAACGAGCCGCACGACGTGTCGCATGCGGGTTGCCCGCGGGTTGTCGTCGATGTCGGTCATGGCAAGGCAATCTTGCCCCACCGGGGTCGTCGAGTCGTGTCGGGTTCAGCTCGAACCGGTGTAGAAGAGCTGGTTCGTCCACTCGCGCAACGACATGCTGACCTCGGGTCGATCGGTGTCGCCTTTACGATCGTCGCCCGAAACGTCGTCGGGGAGTCGATGTGCGCGGTGGCGGGCGGGTCCATCGCCGACGAGGGTGCCTGCGCCCGGGAGATCCGCGGCCGCTCGGTGCCTCGCGGCCCGTATCGCTGCCTCTTGGCTCTGCGCCCGATGGCGGGGTTCCTTGGTCGACTGTCCGGTCGAGCGGGAGAGATGTCTGGGCTGTGGCATTGGACCGCCCCTTTCATGGCACCGCTGCCGCGCAGTCGGCGTTGACCCGAGCACCTCACGTTGCTCGTACCGCACCCGTGCCGCGAACAAGTCCCTTACCTCACACCTAGGTGCGTAGTACAGCCTCGAAAGGTCTCGGAAATATAACAGACCGGCCGTTCGCTATGCGAGAGCAAACGCCGAAAAACTTGGGCAATTCCTACTGCTCACGACGTTGCACCGCCCGGATGCGCGTCGGGGACTCTCGCTAGGCTCGGGTCAGCCGACAAAGGAGTAGTGCATGCCTGAGCTCAAGCTGGGATACAAGGCGTCCGCGGAACAATTCGGACCTCGCGAACTCGTCGAACTGGCAGTCCTCGCCGAGCAACACGGCATGGATTCCGCCACGGTCAGTGATCACTTTCAACCGTGGCGCCACAACGGCGGCCATGCCCCTTTCTCGCTCGCGTGGATGACTGCCGTCGGCGAGCGCACCGAGCGGATCCAGCTGGGGACCTCGGTGCTCACGCCGACCTTCCGATACAACCCTGCCGTGATCGCACAGGCGTTCGCGACCATGGGCTGCCTGTATCCGGGACGGGTGATGCTCGGCGTCGGTACCGGCGAAGCGCTCAACGAGATCGCAACCGGATACGCAGGTGAGTGGCCCGAGTTCAAGGAACGTTTCGCGCGGTTGCGCGAGGCAGTTCAGCTTATGCGCGAACTATGGGTCGGGGATCGCGTCGACTTCGACGGCGAATATTACAAAACGAAGGGCGCGTCGATCTACGACGTTCCCGACGGTGGCGTGCCGGTCTACATCGCAGCGGGCGGACCCGTCGTCGCACGGTATGCGGGACGAGCGGGCGATGGCTTCATCTGCACGTCGGGCAAGGGTATGGAGCTCTACACGGAGAAACTGATGCCCGCACTCGCCGAGGGTGCCGCAAAGGTCGACCGCTCGACCGACGTCATCGATCGCATGATCGAGATCAAGATCTCCTACGACACCGACGCCGATGCAGCACTGGAGAACACACGATTCTGGGCGCCGCTGTCCCTGACACCGGAGCAGAAGCACAGCATCGAAGATCCGATCGAGATGGAAGCAGCTGCCGACGCCCTGCCGATCGAGCAGGTCGCCAAGCGCTGGATCGTCGGTTCAGACCCCGACGACGTCGTCTCGAAGATCACGCCGTACCTCGATGCAGGCCTCAACCACCTGGTGTTTCATGCGCCTGGACACGATCAGAAGCGGTTCCTCGAACTGTTCGAGCGAGATCTTGCGCCGAGGTTGCGCGCGGCCGGCTAGCTTTCGAGCGCGTCGTCGTCGGAGCTATCCCGGATATCGGCGATATCGGCGATATCGCGGGAAACGCGGTCGCGGCCGGCTCGTTTCGCCTCGTACATCGCCGTGTCCGCTCGGTCGAGTAGCTGCTCGAGCGCGTCTACGGCATCGGCCGCCGAACCTGCGAACAAGTCCCGCTTCGCGATCGCGAAGCCGACGCTCGCAGTGACAGGTGCGCGGTCGGCCTTGGCGCTGATCGCGACGCGAATTCGCTCGGCAAGCTCGTCGGCGTGCGTGAGGGGCAGCACGTCGAGCACGACGAATTCTTCGCCGCCGAGCCGGGCCAGCACCGCGTCGCTGCGGACCACCGACCTGATTCGGCGTGCGCTTCGTAGCAACACCTCGTCCCCGACCGAGTGCCCGAGAGTGTCGTTGATCGTCTTGAAGCGGTCGAGGTCGATCGAGATCAGCACAACCGTGTCGCCGGCAACACGTTGTCCTCGTGCGAGTTGTATCGATTGGGTCTGCAGTCCGCGTCGATTGAGCAGCCCCGTCAGTGGGTCGACAAGCGAGTCGACAGCGTCGGAACGGATGAGCGTGTAGCTGATCTGCAGGATCGGCGGCAGGACGACGACAGCGGCGATCGTCACGAAGGCTTTTCCGATGGCTGTCGCAGGATCGCCGTCCGGTCCCGTCGCGACGGGAATCGCAAGTGCGACGACCGTGAGCAACGACCACGCGAGCTGGGCACACAGCGGCCGAGGGCCGTGGAAGAACGTGACGTACGCACCGATCAGAACGAACGTCGTCGTGCCTGCGAGCCCGGACAGGGCGTTGCCGTGCAGCAGGCAACACACAGTTATCGCGATGTCGGCCCAGATCACGAACAGGGCGGAGCCGAATGCCGTCGGCCATGGTCCACGTAACCAGCGCACACTCCAAGCGGCGGCGGTCACCATCGCGACGACGAGCAGTGCCCGCCCTGCGATGTGGTCGGGCGCGTCGTGGGTGAGCAGGCCCAGCGCGGGGACCACCGCGAGTAGTGCAGCTATGAGTGCGATCAACAGCCGAACCGGGTCCGTCAACGACCTACTTGCCAGAAACTCACGCAGCCATTGGAAATCGACGGGCGACACCCACCACTCACGCACGACCTCACCGACGTTCATCAGCGCCGACTGTTCGGTCGGGTCGGGAAGTCGGTCAGGGGACATAGCAGCCATTGTGGTGCAACTATGCTTCGGCGCATGCCGTCCGTGGAATCTGACCTGCATCGAATCTCCAGTGTTTACGTAGCAGCACCCGAAGGTGACACCGGAAAGTCGACGGTGGCTCTCGGTTTGCTGAACATGCTGAGCGCGACAACGGCACGTGCCGGGGTGTTTCGGCCGATCGCGCGTTCGACCGACGAACCCGACTACATCCTCGAACTTCTGCTCGAGCACAGCACCGCTGATCTGACGTACGAGCAAGCCATGGGCGTGAGCTACGAGCAGGTGCACGACGATCCAGAAGGTGCCCTCAGCGAAATCGTCATGCGCTTCCATACCGTCGCCGCACTGTGCGACTCGGTGGTCATCATCGGCAGCGATTACACCGACATCGTCAGTCCGAGCGAGCTCAGCTTCAACGCGCGTATCGCCGTCAACCTCGGCGCACCGGTTCTGCTCACCGTGCGCGGGTCGGGACGGACGTCGGAGGAACTGCTGCACCTGGTCGAGGTATGCCAGGCGGAGTTGGCCTCGCAGAAGGCGCATCTCGTCGCGGTGATCGCCAATCGCTGCGATCCGGAACTGCTCGATCAGGTGCCCGCTGCGCTCGAGTCGACGGGTGTGCCGTCCTGGAGCCTGCCGGAGGTCCCGCTGCTGATGGCACCGACGATGGCCGAACTGCAGACCTCGATCGACGGTGAGCTCTACAGCGGCGACACCGAGTTGCTGCAGCGGGAGGCGCTGCGGGTGATGGTCGGCGGTATGACGGCCGAACACATTCTCGAGCGTCTCACCGAAGGTGTGGTCGTCATCGCTCCGGCGGACCGCTCCGACGTCTTGCTCAGCCTCGTCAATGCCCATGATGCCGAGGGCTTTCCGTCACTCGCAGGCATCATCATGAACGGCGGCATGCTGCCGCATCCGTCCATCGCGAAGCTTGTCGCAGGTTTGAAGCCACGACTGCCGATCCTGACGACCGGACTCGGCACGTTCGACACCGCGAAGGCGGCCTTCGAAACGCGGGGACGCGTCGCCGTCGGATCGCAACGCAAGATCGACACCGCGCTGAGCCTCATGGAGGAACGGGTCGACGCCAAAGCACTGCTCGAGCGCATCGATGTTCCCATTCCGTCGGTCGTCACGCCGCAGATGTTCGAGTATCAGTTGGTCTTCCGGGCTCGTGAGGCCAGAAAGCACATCGTGCTGCCGGAAGGTGGCGACGATCGCATTCTGCGTGCCGCAGGCCGCGTGTTGCAGCGCCAGATCGCGGACCTAACCATCCTCGGCAAGGAGAACGAAATCCGCGTTCGGGCAGCCGAACTCGGCGTCGACCTGAGCGCGGCGCGCGTGCTCGATCCGAGCAACTGCGAGTACTTCGACGATTTCGCGGAGGAGTACGCAAAGCTGCGCAAGCACAAGGGCATGACGGTCGAGCGTGCCCGTGAGGTGATCACCGACATCTCCTACTTCGGAACGATGATGGTGCACATGGGAATTGCCGACGGGATGGTTTCGGGCGCCGCGCACACGACAGCGCACACGATCAGACCCTCGTTCGAGATCATCAAGACCGCGCCGGGTGTCGACACCGTGTCCAGCGTGTTCCTGATGTGTCTTGCCGACCGCGTGCTGGCCTACGGCGACTGCGCAATCGTGCCCGACCCGACGGCGAAACAGCTTGCCGACATTGCGATCTCGTCATCGATCACCGCCGAACAGTTCGGTATCGAACCACGCGTCGCCCTGCTGTCCTACTCGACCGGCGAATCGGGGACCGGTGCCGACGTCGACAAGGTACGCGAAGCGACGCGACTCGCCCGCGAACGCCGACCCGACCTCCTGCTCGAAGGTCCCATCCAATACGACGCTGCCATCGAACCATCGGTCGCCAAGTCGAAGCTGCCCGACTCCGAAGTAGCCGGTCGTGCAACGGTTTTCATCTTCCCCGACCTGAACACGGGCAACAACACCTACAAGGCGGTCCAGCGCAGTGCCGGCGCCGTGGCCGTCGGACCCGTGCTGCAGGGTCTGAACAAGCCGGTCAACGATCTGTCTCGCGGCGCGCTCGTGACCGACATCGTGAACACGGTCGCGATCACAGCCATCCAGGCTGCAGGAGTGAAGCCATGACGGACTCGCTTGTCCTGGTCATCAATTCGGGTTCGTCGTCGCTGAAGTATCAGCTCGTCGACACCGCGACCGGCGCTGCGGTTGCCAGTGGTCTCGTCGAAAGGATCGGCGAAGCGGACGGCATCATCGCCCACACCGTTGACGGCGAGACGATCGAGCACAGTGGACCGATCGCCGACCATGCCGAAGGCTTGCGCTTGGCATTCGACATGTTCGAACGGACCGGGCACGGCCTGACCTCGGCCGGTGTCGCGGCGGTCGGTCACCGGGTGGTCCACGGCGGCAACGTGTTCTACGAGCCGACCCTGATCACCGACGACGTCGTCGCCGAAATATCACGACTGTCGACCTTGGCGCCGCTGCACAATCCCCCGAACGTCGTCGGTATCGAAAGCGCACGAGCGCTGCTGCCGCAGGTGCCGCACGTTGCCGTGTTCGACACCGCGTTCTTTCACGGTTTGCCAGCTGCGGCAAGCACATACGCGATCGACATCGATGTTGCCAAGCGTCATGGTGTGCGGCGCTACGGTTTTCACGGCACCTCGCACGACTTCGTTTCGAGCCGAGTTGCGGAATTCCTCGGCCGCGACCGAGCGGACTTCAATCAAATCGTGCTGCATCTCGGCAACGGTGCGTCGGCGTCGGCAATCGAGCGTGGCAAGGCAATCGACACGTCCATGGGTCTCACCCCGCTCGAAGGGCTGGTAATGGGCACCCGCAGCGGCGATATCGATCCAGGGATCGTTCTGCATCTGCGCCGCAGCGCAGAACTCGACGTCGACGCGATCGACGAACTGCTCAACCGGCGGTCCGGACTCAAAGGCCTCTCCGGCGTCAACGACTTCCGCGAACTGCAGGGCCTGATCGACGCGGGGGACGAGGGCGCGAAGCTTGCCTACGACGTCTACATCCATCGCCTGCGCCGCTACATCGGCGCCTACCTGATCGAGCTCGGTGGCGCCGACGTCATCACATTCACGGCCGGGGTCGGTGAGAACAGCCCAGGGGTTCGCGCCGATGCGCTTGCGGGACTGACACGCTTCGGAATCGCCGTCGACCCGGATCGAAATACCGCGAAAAGCCGCGAGGCGCGGGTGATTTCGCCCGACGGCGCGGAGGTGACGGTGCTGGTGGTGCCGACCAACGAAGAACTGGCGATCGCGCGTGCCGCGATCAGAACCAGCTCTTCGGCCTGATCGAATTGGCAAGGTCGACCAGTCGGTAGCGATGGGTTCGGCCGGGGGCGGTCCGTGCCAGTGCTCGCAGGCCGGCCTCGGTACCGCAGCGCAATCCGCGTTCGTCGAAGGTCACCCCGAGAAGGGTGCCTTCGGGAACATGTGCGGCATCCCCGGTTCGGGAGCTGTCCCGGAGATCGGCCCGCAGCCACTCGAGGGCGGTACCGAGAACGAGGGTCCGCATCTGGACCGCCCTGCCCTCGTCGGGCGGTAGCGACTTCACGCGCGCCGCGGCGGACCTGATGGCATCCTCGTCGATATCCTCGGTTGCTCGACCGGTGAGCAGCGTCAACACGCTGGTCATGCGGGCCACGTTGAAGTGGCGTGACGACGGCGACACCTGGTCGAGCGCGTGGATCGATCCCGGTATGTCGCCACGCTGAGCGAGTTGCCTCGCCAACCCGAACGCCGCGCTCACGATGCCGTGGTCGGTCCGCCATACCGTCCGATAGAAACTCTCCGCGAACTGCTGCCACTGCTCTGGTTCGGGTGTATCCCACTGCTGCAGAACAAGTTCCGCGGTCGCTGCGAGGGCGAGCTTCGGGGCTATCTCGCCGGGCACCGCAGCAAGGACCGCGTCGAAATGGGTGAAGGCGGACTCGTATTCACCGCCGAGCAGTGCTGCGAGACCGCCGTACCAATCGATCCGCCAATTCGCCCCGATCTTCGTATGCAGTCGCTTCAGTCGCTGTTCGGCTGCTGCTGTCTCCCCGAGGTCGATGTAGGCCTTCACCTCGGCGAGGGTGATCTCGAGATCGAACGATTCGACCGCGTCGGTCGCACTGTTCTTTTCGCGGGCTTGGCGTAGTGATTCGAGGGTCTGGCTCGGCTCGCTGTGCACGGCGGCCGCGACGAGGGGCGCGCACGGGTCGGTCGGATCGACCAGCGGCACCGGCAGCGCGTGCGCGACTTCCCTTGCGCTGATGAATTTGTCGCGACGAACGCCATCGGCGTAGACATCGGTTTGGCTGACCGCCTCGTCGGTTCCGAAGCTTGTCCGTTGCGGGCTGAAGATGGTGGACAGGCGGGGATGTTCGACTCCGGTTTCGAGCGCGAGAATTTCGCGCAGAACGCCGGCGAGCTGCCCGGACAGCTCGTGGGCCGACGCAAAACGAAGTGCTGGGTCGGGATTGGTCGCACGAAGCAGGAGTCGATAGAAGAACTCGTAGCGACGCAACAGCGGATCGTCTGCGGGGGAAGGTATTCCGTCGAGGTAGCGGCCGTGTTTGCTCGGCAGGTCCAGCGTCAGCACGGCGAGGGTCCTGCCGACGGTGTAGATGTCCGACGCCACCGTCGGACCGGTCTTGGTGATCTCGGGAGCCTGATAACCGGGTGTGCCGTAGAGGTAGCCGTAGGACTCGATACCGGCGAGCGCGCCGAGGTCGATCAACTTCAGCTGATCCTCGGTGAGCATGATGTTGTCCGGTTTGAGATCGTTGTAGACCAGACCGGTCGAGTGCAGGTAGTCGAGTGCAGGCAGAATCTCGATGACGTAGGCGATCGCTTCGGGCACCGGAAGTCGTTTGTGCTCACGCTTTTTCAGTAGATCCCGCAGCGACTGGCCGCCGACGTACTCCATCACGATGTAGCCGACCGGGTCGCCGTCGGGCAGGGGATGTTCGACGAAGTTGTGGATCTTGACGATGCTCGGATGGTTGAGTTCGGCGAGGAACTGCCGTTCCGCGACCGCCACGGCCTGAGCCTCCGCATCGCCGGTCTGGAGCAGGCCTTTCAAGACCACCCAACGATCGCTGACGTTGCGGTCGATCGCGAGGTAGATCCAGCCGAGACCGCCGTGCGCGATACAACCCTGCACCTCGTATTGGCCTGCGACCATGTCGCCTTCGTGCAGTTGCGGCCGGAAGTCGAACGGCGCACCGCAATGCGCGCATTCTCCTGTTCGCTTGCCGCGGCCGGTGCCGTCGCTGCGGCCGACGGGCTTGGCACACTTCCAGCAGAATCGTTTACCCTCCGAGACGACGGGATCGACGAGCACCGCCGATTTGGGGTCGACCGGCGCCACTGCGGGAACCTCGACGAGGCCGCCGCCGAGACGACGAATTCCTGGGCGGGACCGGACCGTTCGCGAACTGCGCCCCGACGACCGGGACCCCGACGTTGCGGTTGTCGCAGTCGTTGCCGATCCGTCGGAGCGCTGGGTCCCGCTCGTCCGGCCTTCTGCCGCTTGGGTACCGGCCGCTCGAGTACCGGCGGACTGGGTTCCGGCTGCTTGGGTTCCCGCCGCCTGGGTGCCGATGTCCTCGTGTTCCATCGCCGCCGCCTGCGTGCCGACCTCGACAGGCTCGTCCCGCTCGCCGGCCGACAGTTGGGTACCGACCTCGTCGGGGACGAATACCGCAGCCTGCGTGCCTTGTTCGTCGGCCTCGTCGTCGCGCCGAGGTTCGTCGGCTTCAGGTTCTTCGATCGCCACGGCGCTCAGTCCTCGTACTTCGGCTGCGGAGGGCCCGGCGACGGACCGAGGACGGCCAGCCACCGGTTGTAGATGGCGTTCCACGTGCCGTCCGCACGAATCCGATCGAGCGTGGCGTTGACGAAACGGACGAGGTCCTCCTTGCCTTTGCCGATCCCGATCCCGTAGGGCTCCGGGCTGATGCTCTTGCCGACGACCTCGAGGTAGGGATCCTGCGCGGCAAGGCCCGCGAGTATCGCGTCGTCGGTACTCACCGCATCCACCTGGCGCTGCTGCAGCACCACGAGGCAGTCGGCCCAGCCAGGCACCGTCAAGATCGAAGCAGCAGGCTGCATTTGCTGAATGTGCTGCAGCGACGTCGTGCCGCGAACGATGCAGACGCGCTTGCCTGCGAGATCTTCGATACCGCGGATCCCGGAATTCTTGACGGCAAGGATGCGC
This sequence comes from Antrihabitans stalagmiti, assembly GCF_016482825.1. Taxonomy (GTDB): domain Bacteria; phylum Actinomycetota; class Actinomycetes; order Mycobacteriales; family Mycobacteriaceae; genus Antrihabitans; species Antrihabitans stalagmiti. The sequence goes on from NZ_JAEMNV010000003.1 coordinate 692,393, forward strand.
TGGTTCGCCTGGTAATACACGGTCGAGAAATCGACCTTCTGCCGCCGCGCACAGTTGATCGTCATCGTCTTCACCACGATGTCGACCGCGTTGGACTGCAGTGCGGCCTCGCGCTCGGCCGAGCCGAGTATTCGGTACTCGATGCGTTCGGGGTCGGTGAACAGGTCGCGGGCAATCTCTTTCGCGATCTCGACGTCGAAACCTTCGATGGTTCCGCTGATCGGGTCGCGGAAGCTGAAGAGGTTGCTGCCCGTATCGAGTCCGACGACAACGCGTCCACGTGCGCGAATTGCGTCCACGTTGGGTCCTGGTGGTTCCGACGGGTCGGCGAGCGGGCGCAGGCTGACTGTCGGGTCGCCGCAGTCGTTCGTCGGCGTTGATGGCTGGGTCGTTGGGGCAGAAGCATTTTCGGCTTTGTTGGGCAGCGGCGGTTCGGTGTAGCTGACGTCGCGTGCCGCCGGGTCGTCGAGGTCGGCAGGTGTTGCCGAGCAGGCGGCGACACCGAGCAGTGTGCAGGCGAGGGCGGCGGTGAGCCAGGTGCGGGTTGTGCCGCGCTGCACCATCATCGGTACTCCCGCAACCGCGGCCACAGGCCGACGAGGACGAAGAACGCCGCGGCGAACGCCAGTGTCAACGCTCCCGGCGTCAACTTGTCGACCACGGTCGAGGCACGGGATACGTTGGACCGCAGCGTGTCTCGGGTATCGACGATGCCCTGCTGCACGGCTGTGTCCAATGCTTCGAATTGAGCGGTCGAATCTGCGTCGCCCGGCCCGATCGCGACGATCGACGCTCCGGTGAAATCGCCGGTCGCCAACGTGTCGTTCATACGTTTGTGCGCGGCGAGCCAACCGGTGTGGGCCCTGAGCGCGTCGGCGACGCGATCGGATCCTTCGATATCGGATCCGTAGTCGGTGAGGACGGCGCCGAGTCGTGCCATGTCGTCGTCGAACGCAGCGTCGTACTCGCCGGAAGTGTCCCGACGCACCAACTTCAGTGTTTCGTCCGACCGTGCCTGCTGCGCGAGGATGCGCCCCTCGGTGAGTTTCGCGAGCGGCAGGGTGCCGTGGCCGAGCGCGCGGTCGGCCGCAGCAGCGGACAGTGAGCCACCGACCGCCATCCACACGAACAGGGCAACCATGATCGCCGACGCGACAATGAGCCCGGGATTGAGGATTCTGCGCCAGTGCCTGGCAAGCAGTACTTGCACGCCGAACAGCGCGACGAGGGCGAGCACTAGGAGTGCAAACGAGAACCACGGCGGTGTCGTGTACGCGCGCTGGGCGTCGACGACGGCCGCGGACTGTCGCGCACTGAGATCCTCGGCGGCGGGCAACATCGTTGTCTGCATCAGCGTCGATGCTTCGCCGAGATAGGCAGCGCCGACCGGATGGCCGTTACGGTTGTTGGTCCGCGCAGTTTCGACGAGGCCCGCGTACACGGGGAGCTTCGAGGCGATCGTCGCGGCGAGCTTGCGAGCATCGGCGTCCTCGGGGTCGGCCGCTCCGACCGCCAGTTCCGCGGCCGCTTCGCCGATCGCCTGCGAGTACGCGTCGCGAACGGCTTTCGGTTCGATACCACCGGAGATGAAGGCGGTCGACGCGGCCGCGTCCGCGATGGACAGCGAGCTGTAGAGCCGCTGTGACGACGCCGCATAGGGCTCGGTCTCGTCGAGGACGGTATTCAAGGTCTGCTGCCGGTCGCGGACCGTCGCGGCGGCAACCGCACCCGCTGCAACACACAGGACGACGAGCACGATGCCCATCGCGATCAGACGGGCGGGCGACGACCGCAGAAAGACCCGCACATCGCGAGGGTCGAGGTGCTCCCGAACGATCGCGGCGGCTGCTTTGGGAGTGAGCGATCCCTGTAATGCGGACAGCGGCGGCGTCGCGTCCTCCGACCGTGATCCGACCGGGCCGGGCTGCGACGATGTCGGGCGTTGCTCGCCCTCCTCGACAGCCGAGGCCGACGGGGCAGCGACCACGTGGACCTCCATCGAGGGGACTGCTCACTGGCGTGAGCGCAGACGAAACGGAACTCTATTGTGGTCCGGCTCGGTCCGCTCGTACTGCATTTCGATGACCGGAGGGTCAGATCGGGTCGACGACGAGCATTTCTGCCCAGTATCGAGCTGTGTCCATTCCCACGATCGGGGTGAGCAGATCGAAGAGCAGGTACGACATCGAGTTGGAACCTTCCGTCGGGTGGTGAGTGCGGGTTGCTTCGAGCGGGTTACCCAACTCGTGCGGAACGAATCACGCGATAGGGTCGAAGCTGACGACGGCCGGATCCTTCGGTCCTCGAGGACCGAACGGGTGAGGCAGTTCGATGCGTGGTGACGGTGACGGGTGGTCGTGGAGCTCGGACGGCAGTCGGCACTGGGGTAAACACGGCGCGGCCGGGTTGTTGCTGCGCGCACCGCTGGCGAGCGGACACCCTGCGGTGCTGCTGCAGCATCGCGCGGTCTGGAGTCATCAGGGTGGGACCTGGGGACTTCCTGGTGGCGCGCGGGACAGCCACGAATCGACCGTTCACGCCGCAGTCCGCGAAGCCGAAGAAGAGGCGGGCATCGCGGCAACCATGCTGCGCGTGCGGGCCGAGCGGGTGACCGCGCGGGCACTGAGCGGGTGGACCTACACCACGGTCGTCGCCGATGCCGCGTCACGATTGGCGACGACGTTGAACATGGAGAGCGCCGAACTGCGCTGGGTACCTGAGGCCGACGTCCATGCGTTGCCGCTGCATCCAGGTTTCGCAGCGAGCTGGGAGGAACTGCAGACCGTTCCGGTGCAGCTGCAGATCGACGCCGAGGCCGACCGTGCGGCGTTGACGGAGGCGCTACCTCGGACGATCGAGTTGCCGTCGGGTGGCTTCGGTTGGCTCTACCCGTTCGACGATCCGTTCGCCGGTCGGGATTCCGCGCTCACTGCTGTGCTGGCCGAACATGTGCCGAACGGCGTCGATATGGCCGGAAATGTCATAGCAATCCCGACCGACCAGGTGCTTAATTGACTGTATGCCAACAGAGGTCGTCACCTACTGCAGGATCTGTGAGCCCCTCTGCGGGTTGATTGCGACGGTCGAGGACGGCAGGTTGGTGAAACTGCGGCCGGACAAGGAACATCCGCTCTCGCTCGGCAATGCCTGCCCGAAGGGAATCGCGTTCGCCGAAGTGCAGAACGACCCCGACCGTGTGCTGCACCCGCTGCGACGTCGTGCCGACGGCGAGTTCGAACAGGTGACCTGGGAGCAGGCGTACGACGACATCGGCGCGCGGCTGAAAGCCGTCGTCGACACCCACGGCCGTGACAGCCTCGGCTGGTACTTCGGCAACCCGAGTTCGTTCTCCTACTCGCACACGTTGTGGATCCTCGCGTTCGCAGTCGGCAGCGGTATGCGGCACCTCTACTCGGCTGGATCGCAAGACGTCAACAATCGATTCGTCGCCAGTCAGCTGCTGTACGGCTCGCTGACCGCCACTCCGATTCCCGACCTGGATCGGACCGACCTTCTGTTTATGGTCGGAGCGAATCCGCTGGTCTCGCACGGCAGCGTCATGACAGCGCCGCGAATCAAGGACAAACTGCGCGCGATCGTCGACCGTGGTGGTCGAGTTGTCGTCGTCGACCCACGTCGATCGGAGACAGCGAAGGCCTTCGAGCATCTACCGATTCGACCGGACGGCGACGCCTGGCTGCTTGCCTCGATGTTGCAGGTGTTGTTCGCGGAAGGTCGTACGGACTCGGCGGCCATCGCCGCGCAGTCGGTAGGTGTGGATCGGTTGCGGGCAGCGGTTGCGCGCTTCACACCCGAGCGCACGCAGGCGTTCACAGGGATCGCTCCCGATCGGCTTCGCGCCATGGCACGCGAACTGGCCACGGCCCGTCGTGCCGCCATCTACGGCCGCACCGGGACGTGCCTCGGCAGGCAGGGCACCCTCGTCGCGTTTCTGCTCGACGCTCTCGCGCTCGTGACGGGCAACCTCGATCGCGAAGGCGGCGGCGTATTCGGTGAGGAGGCGTTCCTCGGCCTCGATTTCGCGCAACGAACGGGAATGATCGGTTACGACCGACGCCGCTCGCGCATCGGGAACTTCCCCGATGTCCTCGGCTCGTTCCCCGCAGCCGTCATGGCGAAAGAAATCACCACACCAGGGAAAGGTCGCCTGCGAGCGCTGTTCACCTCCGCGGGCAATCCGGTGCTTTCGGTACCGAACGGCGACGAACTCGAAGCCGCGCTCACAGAACTCGAGCTGTTCGTTTCGATCGACCTCTACGTCAACGACACCAACCGCAAAGCCGACTACATCCTCCCCGCGACGACCTTCCTCGAACGCGACGACATCCCGCTTCCGTTCGGCGCTCTGAGTACGACACCGTTCATCCAGGCGACCGAACGGGTCGTCGAGCCGTACGGCGAGGCGCGGGAGGAATGGGAGATCATCGACGAGATCGCCAAACGCATCGGAGTCGTACCGTTCGTCTCGACCCCGAAGCGGGTCGGTGCGGTTCTGAGCGGACTGATCAGGCGCGTTCCTGGATCCAGTGCGGCAACGACGCCGAAGGTGCTCATCGACGTCGCGCTGCGACTCGGCGCATACGGCGACAGGTTCGGCCTCCGCAGGGACGGCCTGAACATGACGAAGCTACGCGCCAATCCGCACGGCATCGTCCTTCGCGAACATGTCGAGACCGGTGTGCTGAAGCGGGTCGTCAAACACAAGGGCGGCAAGGTGCGGCTGGCGCCCGACGAGATCATCGACACGTTGGCGAGCCTTGGCGATCGACAAGACGACCCCGACTTCCCGTTGCGGCTCATCGGACTACGCGAACTCAAGTCGCACAATTCGTGGATGCACAACTCGGAGTTCTTGATGCGTGGCAACAGAGCACACACCGCCCGGGTCAATCCGGTCGACGCCGAAGCTGCCGGAATCGAGGACGGCAAGCCGTTCCGAATCGCGTCGGCACACGGTTCGATCGAGCTACCTGCGTTCCTGACCGACGAGGTCGGGGCGGGAACCATTGCGGTGCCGCACGGTTGGGGTCACCGCGGTGGCTGGCAGGTCGCCAACGCGGCGGGTGGCGTGAATGTCAACCTCCTGATGTCGACGGCCGTCGAAGACATCGAACCCCTCGCGGGCATGGCACATCTCAACGGTGTTCCGGTCCGGATCGAGCCGGTCGCCTAGGTCTGCTCAGTCAGTCGGAGTGAGCCGGTCCTTCAACCGTCGCGCCGCGGCTTCGGGGTCGGGTGCCCCGGTGATCGCGCGGACCACGACGATCCGCGTCGCGCCTGCCGCCAATACCTCCGGCAACCGTTCTTCGTCGATGCCACCGATCGCGAACCACGGTCGGTGGGGTTCGGCATCTGCAGTCGAGCGCACGAAGTCGAGGCCGGCCGCCGCGCGACCGGGTTTGGTCGGCGTCGCCCAGACCGGACCGGTGCAGAAGTAGTCGGCACCCTCCTCGATCGCTGCCAGACTCGCCTGGGCTCGGTTGTGCGTCGAGCGGCCGATCACCACATCGGGTCCGACGATCCGGCGCGCGTAGTGCACCGGTAGGTCGTCCTGGCCGAGGTGCAACACGTCGGCCTGCGCGGCAAGCGCGATATCGGCGCGATCGTTCACGGCGAGCAGAGCGCCGTGCCGTCGTGTCGCTGCCCGCAACTCGGCGAGTGCGGCCAATTCCCCTTTGACGTCCATGGGTCCGAACTCGGCTTCGCCCGCCGACCCCTTGTCGCGTAACTGGATGATGTCGACACCACCGGCCAGCGCCGCATCCGCAAACCTGGCGAGGTCGCCTTTCTCGCGCCGGGCGTCCGTGCACAGATACAGGTATGCCGTAGCCAGGCGGTCGCGAGTGGTCGAGCCCCTGAAAGAATGCGATGGATGCACGGCTTCGACGGTAGCGGCTACCGTGGAACGGGCTGATCGGTGGGCGGGAGAACAGCGTCGCGACAGCTCCGAGTGGTGTGGGAAGTGAGGTGGAGACAGTGCGAGACGAGCGGACCTTGGCCGTGGTCGGCGGCGGCGTGATCGGTCTGTCGATCGCCTGGCGAGCCGCCGAATCGGGCAGGCAGGTCACGCTGTTCGATCCCGCGCCGGCGTCGGGAGCGTCGTGGGTCGCCGGCGGCATGCTTGCGCCGCTGTCGGAGGGCTGGCCCGGCGAGACCGACGTTCTCGAGATCGGCGCAGCGTCGTTGGCACGCTGGCCGGAATTCGCCGCGCGACTGGCAGCAGCGTCAGGGTCATCTGGTGCAGATGTCTTCAGCGCAACGGGTTCGCTCACCGTCGCGCTCGATGCCGCCGATGCGCAGGATCTGCGGACTGTCGCCGAATGGGTCGGCGCACAGGGCTACGAACTCGAACTACTCGACCGAGCGCAGGTGCGTGCCTACGAACCGGCGCTTGCCCGCAGCGTCAGGCTCGGTTTGCTTGCCCCTGCCGAACTTGCCGTCGACAATCGGATCCTGCTCGACGAATTACGACGCGCGGTCGCCGGTGCAGGGGTGCACGTCGTCGAGCGTGAGGTCGTCGATCTCGACGATCTCGACGCCGACCAGATCGTCCTTGCGGCAGGCGAGCGGTCGGCGCGCCTGTGGCCAGGCCTGCCGGTACGTCCGGTCAAAGGCGAGATCTTGCGACTGCGAGCCAGGCCCGGTGTGACGCCTGCGCCGACGCACGTCGTCCGTGCTCGGGTCCATGGTCGACCCGTCTATCTCGTGCCCCGCGGTGACGGCATCGTCCTCGGTGCGACGCAGTACGAATCGGGTCACGACACCGCTGTGACTGTTGCCGGTGTTCGCGACCTGCTCGCCGATGCGCAGGAGTTGATGCCAGGCATCGGCGAGTACGAGCTAGCCGAGTCGATCGCAGGACTGCGGCCGATGAGTCCGGACAACGTGCCGCTCATCGGCAGAGTCTCGGATCGGGTGGTCGTCGCATCCGGGCACGGCCGCAACGGCATTCTCTTGACCCCGATCACGGTCGACGCGGTGCTCGGCTTACTCGACGGAGTAGAACTGGTCGAAGCCAAGCAGGCCGACCCCGACAGATTTTCAGGAGCTTCCCGATGACGCAGGTACTGATCGGCATCACCGTCAACGGCAAGGAACACCTGCTGACCGAAGAGATGACGGTCCGGGAGTTGCTCGACTATCTGAAGCTTCCCGACAAGGGCATCGCCCTCGCCGTCGACCGCGCTGTTTTCCCTAAGTCGCGCTGGAGCGAGCAGGTCCGCAAGGGCTGGGAGATCGAAGTCCTCACGGCGGTGCAGGGTGGCTGATTCGGTGATGAGTCCGCTGGTCATCGCGGGTAGGTCGTTCGGGTCGCGGCTGATCATGGGTACCGGCGGTGCCGACAATCTTGCGGTGCTGGAGGAAGCGCTTGTCGCTTCCGGCACCGAACTTACGACCGTCGCCATGCGCAGGGTCGACGCGGCGGGAGGCACGGGCGTCCTCGATCTGCTGAAGCGTTTGCAGATCGCGATGCTTCCCAACACCGCGGGCTGTCGCGGCGCAGCCGAAGCTGTACTGACCGCCCAGCTTGCCCGCGACGCTCTGGAGACGGACTGGGTCAAACTCGAGGTGATCGCCGACGAGCGGACGCTGCTACCCGACGCCGTCGAACTGCTCGATGCGGCCGAGCAACTCGTCGACGACGGATTCACCGTGCTGCCGTACACGACGGACGACCCGATCCTCGCCCGTCGGCTCGAAGAAGCAGGGTGCGCCGCGGTGATGCCGCTGGGGTCGCCGATCGGAACCGGCCTCGGCATCGCCAATCCGCACAACATCGAAATGATCGTCGACGGTGCCGGAGTGCCGGTGATTCTCGATGCCGGTATCGGAACAGCGAGTGACGCCGCGCTTGCGATGGAACTCGGATGCGATGCTGTGCTCCTCGCCACAGCCGTCACCCGCGCGAAAAATCCACAACTTATGGCGACCGCGATGGCGGATGCCGTCAGAGCTGGACACGCCGCACGTCATGCCGGTCGAATCCCCAAGCGGTTCTGGGCGCAGGCGTCCTCGCCGAGTCTGTAGGACACTTGCGGGTCCGATCCTGCGATGTACCCTCGATGTAAGAAGGGGTACAACGTGAATTCAAGGCGTGCAACGGTTTTCCGAGTAGAAGACGATGGTCTGGACGCGGCTGCGTTCATAGCGGGTGTGCGGCGGGTCGTGCTCGCCAATGCGCAGTTCGATTCTGTGGTGACGGCAGCGATCGTCAGACACATAGATTTTCTGTTGACCGCGAGCGAGGTCAACGATCGCGATCTGCGGCTGGAGGAGCGGGCGTCGCAGATCGAAGCGGCGCTGCGGAGTGTGCTGCCGCTCGAAGGCGACACAGCCTCGCCGAACACAGCGCAGTTCAAGACATTCATGGCGAAATCCAAGCCGAAAGACTGAGGGCGCTCCGCGCCTCGTGAGTCTTTTCGGAGGTCGGGCGCTCCGGAAGGACTCACGAGCAGCCTCAGGGTTTCCTCATCCGAAAGGATGACGACAGTCGCGACCTGCGGTCGATGTGCAGGTGCCTACTCATGAGCGATGCTTCTTCACATGATCGAAGTGAAGGGTTTGACCAAACACTACGGGCCGACTGTGGCCGTCGACGATCTGTCCTTCACGGTCCCAGCGGGCCAAGTGACAGGTTTCCTCGGGCCGAACGGCGCAGGTAAATCGACGACAATGCGCATGATCCTGGGCCTCGACAAGCCCACCTCCGGATCGGCGCTCATCAACGGCAAGCCGTACCACCAGCTTGCCCATCCCCTCCGTGAGGTCGGTGCGCTGCTCGACGCGCGGTGGGTGCACCCCAACCGCTCGGCGCGCGCCCATCTGCAGTGGATGGCGGCCTCCAACGGCATCGCCAAGTCCAGGGTCGACGAGGTTTTGCGCCTCGTGGGTCTCAGCGAGGTCGCAGGCAAAAACGCAGGCGGCTTCTCGCTCGGCATGTCGCAACGACTCGGACTGGCAGGCGCGCTGCTCGGCGACCCGCCCGTGCTGCTCTTCGACGAGCCGGTCAACGGCCTCGACCCCGAAGGCATCCTGTGGATCAGGCGATTCATGCAGCGGTTGGCAAGCGAGGGCCGCACGGTGCTCGTCTCCAGCCACCTGCTTTCGGAGATGTCGCAGACGGCGGAACAACTCGTCGTCATCGGCCGCGGTCGGCTGATCTCGGACTCGACCGTGCAGGAGTTCATCGACAAATCGTCGGAGTCTGCAGTCCGAGTCCGCAGCCCGCAACTCGACGCCCTGCGCAGCCTGCTGATCGCACGTGGGCTCACCGTCCGTGAAGACGGCGAGTCTGAGTCGGGTCCGGCACTGCTCGTCGTCGGCGCGACGACCGAGGTGATCGGTGCAGCTGCAGGCGAGAACGGCGTCACGTTGTTCGAGCTCTCGGCTCAGCGTGGATCGCTCGAAGAAGCATTTATGAAGCTCACCGGCGGCGACGTGCAGTACCACGCCGAAGGCATGGAAGAAGTGATGGGAGGTGCGCTCTGATGGGCGTATTGGCAGCAGAACGTATCAAGATCACTTCGACTCGATCACCGTGGTGGTCGGCGGCAGTGATCATCGCACTCGGCCTCGGGCTGGCAGCGATCATGGGTTGGGTTGCCAACCAGGCGATCGCCAATCCCGAAGATTCGGAAGGCTTCCCCGGTCTGACACCGGCGACGGCAGCCACAGGCGTTACCGGTTTCGGCGTCTTGGTCCTGATGATCATGGCGGCGCTCGTCGTGACCAGCGAATATCGCTTCGGCACGATCCGGACGACGTTCCAGGCGATGCCCCACCGCGGCACGGTGATCGCTGCGAAGGCAGCACTGATCGGTGCTTTCGGCGCAATCCTGACAACGGCCCTCACCTTCGGATCCATCGAGGTTGCAAAACTGGTCGCCAACTCCGACGCGCAGAAGCCACTCGCCCTCTCGGGTGAAGAAGCGTGGCGCGGGGTCTACGGCGTGCCGATCTATGCCTTCCTCTGTGTCGTTCTTGCTGTTGCGGTCGGCGCGCTCGTCAAGCAATCGGCCGCCGCGATCTCACTGGTTGTGCTGTGGCCGTTGCTGATCGAGAGCCTGTTCGGACTGTTCGGAAGCTTCGGCCGCGAGGTGCAGGCCTTCCTGCCGTTTGCCAACGCTCAGCACTTCATGAGTGGCGACACCGGCATCGAATTCCACTGGGGTCCGTGGGGCAGCCTGATCTACTTCACGGCCTTCGTCGCGGTCTTCTTCGCTGCAGCGATCGTCGTCGTGAACAAGCGCGACGCATAGCTTGTCGCTGAAAACGAGCCAACCGAATGAGGGGTGCGACTCCTGTCGGGGGAGTCGCCTCACAGCACCTGATCCGAGCCGCTGCCCGGCGCGGTAAAGGTGACATGTCGGCCCGGTGTGGGATGTTCATCCGCACCGGGTTGATGTGTTTCTCGGTAGGGTGAGTAACGACCGGGAGGGGATTCGATGAGATCTGCAATACGGTGCGCGATTGCAGGATTGGCGGTTGTACTCGGAGCGGCGGCCTGTACGTCGAGCAGTTCCGACGACGAGCCACAGCAGGGCGCGCAAGTCGCGAGCGCGGTGCAGATAGACGCGCTGATGGCTCACCTGGAGAATCTGGACCGCATCGCGAAGGACAACGACGGCAACCGCGCAGCGGGCAAGCCCGGATACGACGCGAGCGTCGCCTACGTCACAGACAAATTGAAAGAAAAGGGCTTCGAGGTCTCGACGCCCGAGTTCGAGATCAACACCTTCGATCTCAAATCCGAAAGCCTGACGGTCGGCGATCAACAGGTGAAGGTCGCGACGTTCGGCTACTCGCCGGGTACGGACAAAGCAGGACTCGTGACGCGGGTCGTCGAGGTACCTGTCGACGACACACCCGGCTGCGAGGCCTCCGACTACGACAACCTCGATGTGACGGGCGCGATCGTGATCGTGCGACGTGGTATCTGCCCGTTCGCGGCCAAACAACAGATCGCGGCCGAGCGCGGAGCAGCGGCCCTGCTGGTCGCGTTCGTCGGCGAGCAGGTCGGCGGCGGCACGCTCGGCAGTCGTGATGTCGCGAAGATCCCGACCGCAGGTATCGGCGTCGGCGACGTCCCTGCACTCGTCGCACCCGGCGCGAACGTGAAGCTGCTCATCGACGCCGATGCCACAACGTTCACGACTCGCAACATCATCGCGCAGACCAAGACGGGATCCGCAGACAACGTCGTTATGGTCGGTGCGCACCTCGACAGCGTCCCGGATGGGCCTGGTATCAACGACAACGGTTCGGGCTCGGCTGCAATTCTCGAGACGGCGCTGCAAATGGGCAGCGAGCCCGACGTGCAGAACGCCGTGCGGTTCGCCTGGTGGGGTGGCGAGGAACTCGGCCTGCTCGGTTCGACGGATTATGTGTCGAAGCTCAGCAGTGACGAACGCCTGAAGATCGCGCTTTATCTCAACTACGACATGATCGCCTCGCCGAACCCTGCCTACCTGACCTACGACGGCGACGACTCCGACAAGACCGGCGAACCTGCCGGGCCGGACGGGTCCGCGGCGATCGAGCGGATGCTGAACGCCTACCTGCTCAATCAGGGGATAACTCCGGAGGGCACCGACTTCGACGGCCGCTCCGACTACGGGCCGTTCATCGAGCACAAGATCCCGTCGGGCGGCATCTTCACCGGCGCAGAAGACAAGATGTCGGCCGACCAGGCGCAGAAGTGGGGTGGGGAGGCCGACGAGCCTTTCGACGCGAACTATCACGCGTCCGGCGATACGCTGGCAAACATCGATCGTGACGCTTTTGCCCGAAACGGTGCCGCCGTCGCGTACAGCGTCGAGACCTACGCGCAGTCCATCGACGGGCCCAACGGCGTACCAAGCAGAGCAGACCGTGAGGCGGCTCGAGGCGATGAGAAGTGAGAGGCTGCACGGCACAGAGCTGAGCTACGCTCGATCCGTGACAGACCGGCCCGACAGCACTCGCGACGAGCGGCCGGTCGAGTCCAACAAAGCTGGCTCCGGACGCAGCGATCGACGTAGGCCTGCGTTTGCCGAATGGTTACACGCAGCGAATCGTGGCACGCAGGTCATCGACGCCGTCCGTCGCGTTCGGGTGCTGCTGCCAGGCGACCCGGCGTTCGGTGACCCGCTTTCCACGTCCGGGCCCGGTAGCGCGCGAGCGGTCGCTCGGGCAGCAGAACGTTTCGCCGGCGACGAACCTCGCGCTGCACGCGAAATCGGTCTCGGTGCGCTTCAGGTTTGGCAGGCGGCGTTGGAACGTGTCGGCCGAGGCAAGGGCAGCCGAGAGGTGACGGTTGTGTTCACCGACCTGGTCGGTTTCTCCAGCTGGTCGCTCGGCGCAGGCGACGAAGCCACACTCGAACTGTTGCGCAAGGTTGCCAAGGCGATCGAGCCCCCGATCGTCGATCGTGGCGGTCACGTCGTCAAGCGGATGGGCGACGGCCTGATGGCAGTGTTTCCGTCCGCGGACAAGGCGATCCAAGCGGTCGTCGCTGCCAAGAAGAACCTCGCCGACGTCGAAGTGGCTGGATTGAGACCCGAGATGCGGGTCGGTATCCACACGGGTGCGCCGAAAGAGATCGGTGGCGACTGGCTCGGCGTCGACGTGACCATCGCCGCCCGAGTCATGGAAGCGGGTGGCAACGGCAACGTCATGATGTCTGCCGCGACGCTGCAGGCATTGCGCCCTGACACGCTGGAGGACCTCGGCTACACGGTCAAGCCGTACCGCCGCAGCTTCTTCGCAGGCCCGCTGCAGGGAGTGCCCGAGGATCTGCGGATCTTCACCCTCAAGCGCATCTGATCAGAGTTCGTTCGTACGCAGCCGCCACAGTGGAGAGGCAGGGCCGTGGCCCGCGCCGAGGTCGTAGGACGCTGCCAGGCACCGGGTGACCCAGTCCTTGCCGAACTCGACGGCGTCCGGGACCGAGTAGCCGTTCGCAAGCGCGCAGACGATCGCCGCGCCGAGAGTGTCGCCACCACCATGGTCGTTGCCCGTGTCGATCCGTGGGCTGGTGAACTCGAGGAACTTGTCTCCGTCGAACAGTAGGTCCGTGCTGGAGGTGGACGTCCGCAGATGCCCGCCTTTCACCAGCGACCACTTGGCACCGAGCGCGAACAATGCTTCGGCTGCTTGCCGCGCTGTTCGGTCGTCGACGACGTCGATTCCGGTGATGAGCCGGACCTCGTCGAGATTCGGTGTCACAACTGTCGCGATCGGAATGAGTGTGTTCCGGACGGCGTCGAGCGCTTCGGGATGCAGCAGCGGATCGCCGTGCATCGACGCACACACGGGGTCGACGAGTAGCGGGACCGGTTGGTCCTTACCGATGCCGACCTCGGTGCACACCGCGGCAACCGCCTCGATGATCGAACTCGACGCGAGCATGCCGGTTTTTGCTGCGCCGATACCGATATCGCCGACAACCGAACGCACCTGCGCTGCGACGATCTCCGGAGGGATTTCGTGAAAGCCGCTGACCCCGACGGAATTCTGGACTGTTACGGCTGCGACGGCGACACATGCGTGGACGCCGCACATCGCCATGGTCCGCGAATCCGCTTGAATGCCCGCACCACCGCCGGAATCGGTTCCGGCGATGGTGAGCACTCGTACGGGCGTTGTTCCGTCGGGGGCAAGGGGCAACAGGTTCACGGTCGGGACACTACCGGCAGATAAACCTGGCCTCCTGCGTCGGTGAATTCCGCCGACTTCGCCGCCATTCCCGCTTCGATCGCTTCCACGTCCGTGAGGCCGTTGCGTTCTGCGTACTCGCGGACATCCGCAGAGATGCGCATGGAGCAGAACTTTGGGCCGCACATCGAGCAGAAGTGTGCGGTCTTCGCGGGCTCGGCGGGCAATGTCTCGTCGTGGTATTCGCGCGCCGTGTCGGGGTCGAGCGACAACGCGAACTGATCGCGCCAGCGAAACTCGAAGCGCGCCTTGGAGAGTGCGTCGTCACGTTCCTGTGCGCGCGGATGTTGTTTGGCGAGATCGGCTGCGTGCGCAGCGATCTTGTAGGTGATGACGCCGACCTTGACGTCGTCACGGTTGGGCAGGCCGAGATGCTCCTTCGGCGTGACGTAGCAGAGCATGGCTGTGCCTGCTTGCGCGATGATTGCTGCACCGATCGCCGAGGTGATGTGATCGTATGCCGGCGCGATGTCGGTTGCGAGTGGGCCGAGTGTGTAGAAGGGCGCTTCTTCGCACAGCTCTTCCTCCAAGCGGACGTTCTCCACGATCTTGTGCATGGGGACGTGGCCCGGACCTTCGATCATCACTTGCACCCCATGCGATTTCGCAATCTTCGTCAGCTCGCCGAGGGTTCGCAGTTCCGCGAACTGTGCGGCGTCGTTGGCGTCCGCGATCGATCCGGGGCGGAGGCCGTCGCCGAGGGAAAACGTCACGTCGTACTCCCGCAAGATTTGGCACAGATCGTCGAAGTGGGTGTACAGGAACGATTCGCGATGGTGAGCGAGGCACCATGCGGCCATTATCGACCCGCCGCGGGAGACGATTCCGGTTACTCGTTTGGCAGTGAGCGGTATGTAGCGCAACAGCACGCCGGCATGGACCGTCATGTAGTCGACACCTTGCTCGCACTGCTCGATCACTGTGTCGCGGTAGAGCTCCCATGTGAGGGCAGCCGGATCGCCGTTGCATTTCTCGAGAGCTTGGTAGATCGGAACGGTGCCGACCGGAACGGGGGAGTTGCGCATGATCCATTCGCGGGTTTCGTGAATGTTCTTGCCGGTCGACAGGTCCATGATGGTGTCGGCCCCCCATCGGGTAGCCCATACCATCTTGTCGACCTCGTCTGCGATCGACGATGTGACAGCCGAATTGCCTATGTTCGCGTTGACCTTCACTGCGAAACGTTTGCCGATGATCATCGGCTCACATTCGGGATGGCGGTGGTTGGCAGGGATGACCGCGCGTCCCGCGGCAACCTCGTCGCGTACCAGCTCCGGCGAAAGCCCCTCACGTGCAGCGCAGAACCGCATCTCATCGGTAATGATGCCTGCCCTTGCCCACACGAGTTGGGTGACCGCACCGTCGATCGGCTCGAACCTGGCCCAATGGTTGCGTAGTTTCGCCAGCCCGGCTGTCACATCGATGTCTGCGTCGGTATCGGTATAGGCACCCGATGTGTCGTAGAGATCGTGATGGTCGCCGTTCGTCAGGTGGACCCGTCTGACCGGAATCGTCAACCCGGAGCTGTTCGCGACGTCGAGATATACCTTGCTGCTGCCCTCGATCGGTCCGGTGGTTACGCCGCGGCCCGTCGGGCCGTTCGAAATAGAGGTATCCCTCATCAGTTCTCCCTACGCCGGCATTATCCGGTCAGGTTCATACGGTCGACGGCCCTAGCCGTCCTCTCAGCCCGCTGGTGCGAGCCCCCGTGGATGTGTAGTTGTCGCCGGGGTTTCGGCCCGACGGTGTCGACCGTAACGCAGACGTTTCCTCCAGACGGTGACAAGTCACGCTTTGAACGGTTGAATAGTGGCGTGCATCACAGCGTCAACGTTGTCGCGGGTGGGGATCGAACGGCTCGACAAGTTGATGGTGGAGGGCTTTACATGCTGTCGGATGCAATCACTACGGAAACCGTGGTCAACGCTGCGCAGAGCCGTTTCGAGCTGTGGCTCAACGGCGATCTGGTCGGCATCATGGGGTTCTACGAGAGCGAACTGACGAAGGGCGGGCGTGCGGGCCGACCCATGGTCGTGTCGTTTATGCACACCGTCATCACCGAGGACTTCGGCCACCGGGGTCTTGCGGGTGTGCTCGTTCGTGGCGCGCTCGATCACGCACGGGTCTACGGCTGGAAGGTTCGGCCCGTCTGTACGTACGTGCAACGGTTTCTCGCAGACAACCCGGAGTATCGCGAGGTTGTCGTTCCGCTCTGAGGGCGAATCTGCCTGTACAGCTACGCGTTCGGCGACATCAGGTTCAGCAGACTGCGGGTGAAGCGGCCGAAACGCTCGGCGGTGAACTCGTCCGGTGCAGCGAGCAGCAGCCGGGCGCCCTGTTCGCCGACCACAAGCAACGACATTGCTGTCAGTTCGAGGTCGAGATCGGCAAAGTCTGGTCGCGTCGTGGCTCCCCATTCGAGGAGTGCACGTAACTGCGCGAGCGCGAACTGTCGGCCTGCCTCGAAGTTGTCGCGGACCTGCTGCGGGGCGTCGTCGGCGGGAAGTAGCAGTGGTCGCCAGGAATCCGGATCGGCAGCGACAGCGTGCAGGAGGTTCGTTGCTGCACCGACGAGGATGTCGTCGAATTCGGCGTCGCTGTCGAAGGCGGGCATCGCGTCGGTCAGTGTGGCGATAGCGCGCTCGCGTTCCCTATCGAGCAGCGCGAGCAGCAGTGGTTCGACACCGGGATAAGCAGCGTAGATGCGCGGCTTTGCGAGTTCGAGTTCGCGGGACACCGCTTCCATGGTTACCGCCGAAAATCCGCCGCGGTTGAGCAGCCGCAGCGCTGCGTCGAGCACTTGTTCGCGTCGCTCCTCGATCACCATCCTCGGCTGCCGTGGCCGCTTTGCTGCTGGTTTCACCCGTACGACGGTAGTCATCCTCAGTAGTAGCCTCTCGAACCTAGGTGGGGAGTCGGGATTTGGACCGGTCCGTTGGCGAGCCACGCTCCGGCCGGCCAGACGAATGGCGCGACACGCGAGGCGATGGCGCGTTTGAACCGAGTCGACCGATCGGTGCCGCGCATCTGTCGCAGCGCCTTCGACGAGACATCGCGGTTGTGGATTCCCCATTTCCTGCCTTGCGCTGCGCAATCGTCGATCAACCTGCGACGTCGCGTCGGATCGTCGGTTGCCGACGCCGCAGCGATCGCGGTGGCCGCGTCGGTGGCATCGAAGACGCCCGAGTTCAGCCCCCGTCCACCCCACGGTGCAAACAGGTGTGCTGCTTCACCCGCAAGGAGCACCCGCCGGTGTTCGTCGGTGTAGGAGTCGGCGACGACCTGGTGAAAACGGTAGGTGGAGATCCACCGAATGTGGTCGCCGTACCAGGGACCCACGATCGTGGAGACCCATTCGCGAACACCGGCTGGGCTGGACAGATAGTCGACGTCGTCTCCCGGCAGGCACTGCAGGTCGACGCGCATCCCGGTGGCAAAGGGCATGTGCATGACGTTGCGTCCGCCGATCACGGGGTTGTTGTAATGGAAGTTGCCTGCAGTCGGCGTCGACCCGTCGGGGTGCTCGTCGACGTCGACGATGATGAACGGTGTCTCGTCGGTGACACCTTCCATCGTGACGCCGATGGCTTTGCGCACGATCGATCGGGCGCCGTCGGCTGCGATCACGTACGACGCTGCGATGCGTTCACCGGACGCCAGCGTGATGGTCACGCCGTCGGGGCTGGTATCGAGTTCGGCGACCGGGCTATCCCACCGAAACTGGACTCCTGCCGCGATGCACTCCGCGTAGAAGATCTCCTCCGTCGTCGATTGAGGAAGGCTGGCCGCAAGCCGCGGGGTGTACCAGTTCGACGGATCCAGGTGCTGGCTGAACACTCGGCGCCCGTCGTAGTACGCGTCGTAGCCGGTCGGTGTGACTCCCGCTTCGGTGACCTGGCGACCGAGCCCTGGCAGCACGTGGTCGAGGCGACGCAGAGTTGGGAACATCAACGCGATGGCGCGGCTTCCTGGACGCACCCGATCCTGTGTTTCGGCCTCGAGGACGACTACCTGTAGTCCCTTTCGAGCAAGCGCGAGGGCGGCGATCAAGCCGACAGGGCCGGCTCCTACGACGACGCACGGATCGAGTTCTGCTGTTCGGTTGGACATCGTTTCACCCTTCGAACCACTAAGTACGGTACCGTAGTTACGGTAACGTACTTATTCGTTGGCGACAAGCCCAATTTTGTTAGTTAGCAATATGCAACTAATGTGACGGTCAGCGACCAGATCATCAGGAGCCCTTGTGAGCAGTGACATCAGCGAAGACGTGAATACCGGCAGGGTGCAGACCGACAAGGCAGACGTCCAGACCATTCGGAGAAGACTCCGGGTCGACCACGATCACCCGCACTACAAGTGGATCGCGTTGTCCAACACCACCCTCGGCGTGCTCATAGCGACGATCAACTCGTCGATCGTCATCATTTCCCTGCCCGCGATTTTCCGCGGCATCCATCTCGATCCGCTTGCGCCGGGCAACGTCAGCTACCTGCTGTGGCTGCTGATGGGTTTCCTGCTCGCGTCGGCTGTGCTTGTCGTGATGTTCGGCCGGCTCGGCGACATGTACGGCAGGGTGAAGATCTACAACCTCGGTTTCGTGGTGTTCACCGTTGCGGCGGTTGCGCTTTCCGTCGACGTGTTCGACCGCGGCGGGGGAGCGATGTGGCTCATCCTGTGGCGCGTCGTGCAGGGTGTGGGCGGTGCGATGCTCATGGCCAACTCGACGGCGATCCTCACCGATGCGTTTCCTTCGAATCGTCGCGGTATGGCGCTTGGCATCAATCAGGTTGCCGCAGTTGCTGGTTCGTTCCTCGGTTTGATCATCGGTGGCGTCCTGTCGGAATGGAACTGGCAGGCGGTCTTCTGGGTGAGCGTTCCGATCGGCATCTTCGGGACGGTCTGGGGGTACCGATCGCTACACGAGCTCGGCGTCCGGAACCCTGGAAAGCTGGACTGGGCAGGCACATTGACGTTCGCAGGCGGTCTCACCGCGCTGCTCGCAGGCATCACCTACGGCATTCAGCCCTATGGCGACTCCTCTACCGGCTGGTCGAATCCCCTTGTGCTGGCTGGTGTGTTCGGTGGTCTGGCCTTGCTCGTTGTGTTCTGTGTCGTGGAAACCAAAGTGGCGGAACCGATGTTCCAGCTGTCGCTGTTTCGCAATCGCGCTTTCGGGTTGGGCAACGTTGCCGGCCTGATGGCGTCGGTCGGCCGCGGTGGGCTGCAATTTATGCTGATCATCTGGCTGCAGGGAATCTGGTTGCCGCTGCACGGCTTCTCCTACGAGTCCACGCCGCTGTGGGCAGGCATCTACCTCTTGCCGTTGACGGTGGGTTTTCTTGCTGCCGGACCGATTTCGGGCTTCCTGTCGGATCGCTACGGCGCTCGTCCCTTCGCGACGGGCGGTTTGGCGATCGTTGGCATCACCTTCCTGCTGCTGCTCGTGATCCCCGTCGACTTCAACTACTGGGTGTTCGCATTCATCGTGTTGCTCAACGGAATCGGATCCGGTCTGTTCTCCTCACCGAACACCGCGGCCATCATGTCGAGCGTCCCGGCGAATCTGCGCGGTGCTGCGTCGGGTATGCGCGGAACTCTGTTCAACGGCGGTACTGCGCTCTCGATCGGAATCTTCTTCTCGCTGATGATCATCGGGCTCTCCAACACGTTGCCCGGTGCACTCAGCTCCGGTCTGCAGGAGCAGGGTGTGTCGGCGGGCGTTGCACAATCCGTCGCCGACCTACCTCCCGTCGGGAGCCTGTTCGCGGCGTTCCTCGGGTTCAATCCGATCGAGGAACTGCTCGGCCCGAGCGGCGCGCTCACGCAACCCGGTGTCGCGAGTGATGTCCTCACCGGCCAGGAATTCTTCCCACATCTGATGTCCGGGCCGTTCCACTCGGGACTGATCGTCGTGTTCCTTGCCGCTGCGCTCATGATGTTCGCAGGTGCCCTCGCGTCGTGGCTTGCGGGCGGACGCTACGTTCACGACGAAGAGGCGGAGTTGGCCGATGCTGACCGCGAGGCCGAGAAGGTCGCTGTCGGGTAGACGGCGGACCGGGTGACGACCGCGCGACCGGCATACGCGAGAATCGGACAAATGGACCAGCAGGCTCTTGGGGAAGCAGCAGAGTTGTACTTGTCGCTCGGTCGGATAACCCGGGCATTGCGCCGATCCGGTGACGCGGGATCACTCAGTCCCGGAGTTGCGTCCGCGCTGGCGACGCTTACTCGCAGTGGGCCCGCAAGGCTCGGTGACCTCGCCGCTGCGGAACGGGTGACGCCACCGACGATGTCGCGGATCGTCACCGCGCTCGAGAAGTCGGGTTACGTTGTGCGACAGGCCGATCCCGATGACGGCCGTGCCTCGCTCCTGCAAGCGACCGACAGTGGCGAAGCGCTGGTCAACGGCTTGACGTCGTCTCGTATTCAGAATTTCGCCGTTGCTCTGGAGCGATTGGACAAGTCGCAGCGAGCGGCGCTGATGGCTGGGATGTCCGCACTCGAAGGGGCTCTGTTCGAGCCACTGGAACCCGCGCAGTAGCCCGGCTACTCGAATTCGACGACGACGGGTGCGTGATCGCTGGCCCCGGTGCCTTTGCGTTCCTCGCGGTCGATCAGCGCGGCCGTCGCTCGTGCTGCCAACGCGGGTGAGGCGAGCACGAAGTCGATCTTCATCCCTTCCTTGCGCGGGAATCGCAGCCGCGTGTAATCCCAGTAGGTGAACACGCCGGGACCAGGTGCGTAGGGCCGGACGACGTCGCTGAATCCGGTGGTCACGAAGGCGTCGAACGCCGCGCGTTCCTGCGGCGTCGTGTGTGTCTTGTCGGCGAAATATTCGACCGACCAGACGTCGTCGTCGGTCGGCGCAATGTTCCAGTCGCCGACCAGTGCGATCTGAGCGGCAGGGTTGTCGACGAGCCACTTCTCGGCGTTGTCGTGAAGTCGCGCAAGCCAATCGAGCTTGTACTCGAAGTGTGGATCGGTCACTGCCCGACCGTTGGGTACATACAGGCTCCACACCCGGACGCCGCCGCAGGTCGCTGCGATTGCGCGCGAGTCGACGACCGGTTCGGCGAACAGCGTGTCGGCTGCGTCGCGATCGAATCCGGGTTGGCCGTCGAAGGCGATCTGTACGTCCTCCAGACCGACGCGTGACGCGATCGCAACGCCGTTCCACTGATTGATCCCGGCATGAGCGACCTCGTAGCCGGCCGCGTCGAAGCGGTCGTAGGGAAACTGGTCGTCGCGGCATTTCGTCTCCTGCAGCGCGAGGACGTCGATGTCGGACCGGTCCAGCCAATCGATGACGCGATCCAGTCGAGAGCGTACGGAGTTGACGTTCCACGTAGCGAGTCTGAGCACTCAGGGATCTTGTCAGTTGCGAGGCGCTGACGCAGCATCCGAGTCTCCCGAGGATCGGATGACGGAATACTCTTCTCAACTACTCCGGTAGCGATGCACTCGCTGTCGACAACAGATTTCGATCAGAGGTACTCGATGTCAGAATCACCGACCGACCTCGCAGCCCGGCTGCTCGCCGTGCCGGCGCTTCGAAAGATCTTGAACAGTCACGCGAGTACGGACGCGCCGCTGCCGAGCGGCGAACTGCTGCTCCCACACACGGCCGACCGCCGCTACGGGGCAAGCCATTACAACGTGGTCATCCCCGATCTACCCGCGCCGCACCGCTATCTCGGCTGCGCGGTGATCATCGGCGGGGTCGGTACGCGGGCTTTCGACATCGACCATGCCGTCCACGGCTCACCTCGCAACACCGCAACGATTGCGCTCGGAACCGCTGCGACCGCCCCGGACGGCTTCTGCAGCTACTCGATCGAAGACGACTGTGACTTGCGGGAGGACGGCTCCCTGCTGCGGTTCGGCGACGACCTCCGCATCGAGGGCCGGTTCCCCGACTACCGGATCACCGTCCAACGGCCCGACTTCACACTCGACATCGAGGTCGCGGCAACAGACGAGATCACCTGGTTCGCCCGCAGCCCGATCTACGACCACGTCGGTTTTCCGGCGCGCTATCGCGGCACCCTCACCTACCGCGGCGAGTCCACCGAGGTCGATGGCGTGCTCTCGTTGGAACACGCACGGTTGCTCAGTTTGCCTGGATTGTTGGGTCGCCCGTTCCCCGCGCAGATGAAGTTGCCGTGGACCTTTTTCACCTACCACGTCATCAAGGTCGGCCCCGAAGCGCTGTTGATGCTCGCCAGCGCCGAAATGTTCGGCCAAGACCTGCTCACGTCTGCGTACTACAAGGAGATCGGTGGCCGCCACGACCGCTGGGTGCACGGAGTGGAGTTCGACGTGCTGAGTTATCGCGATCGACCCCAACTAGCTCCCGACGGTGACGCAACCCGAATCCCGCACGAGTTGCGGTGGCGGATCACCGACGGCGACGCGGTCGTCACCGAGATCGTGGGCACAACCGACACCGACCTCATCTACGGACTCGGTCGCGGCTGGATCGGCGGATACACCTACAGCGGCCACCACCTCGGTGAACCCGTCGGAGGGGACGCCTACTACGAATACGTCGACCAGCGCTGACCTACCGAAGTTGCGTGTCGGCTACTCACGCCGCAGATCGGTCGGCGACGATTTGCAGGCCGAGTTCACGAAGTGCGGCGTCGTGGCTGGTTGCGGTTCCGTCGTCGAGTCGGCGTAACAGCGTCGACGACAGGTCGAGTAGGCAGTAGAGCAGATCTCGGGCATCGCCGACCTCGCCGTCGAGAACGTACTGGCGGGCGATCGATGCTGCTTCGGACGGACCGCCTGGTCCGTAGGCAGCGGTGAGGACTGCCATTGCAGGTGCCATCGCGGGGTCGTACTCGGTGTGCTTGTTCACGAGATCCTCTGGAGTTGCCCGGTAGTCAGCAGAACAACGCACCGGGGTCCAAGGTGCGTGTCGACTACCTGTAGCTGAGCAAGGTGGTCTAACAGAGTGTCGTCGGCAACGCGCCGATAGTTACTTGTCTGTGGCTCGTGGCACACACTGGCCTCAGCCGACCCGCCCTGCAACTGCTTCAGCGAGTTCGACGGCTGCCTTTTCTTTTTTGTCGTCGGCCAGATCGACCTGAATCCAGACCTTGTACATGGTGCCGTCCTGCAGCCAGTAGGCAGCCTGATCGAGTGCTCCGATGAACGAGTCGGAACCCAGGTTCGGAGCGGGACGAGTCGGGTCGCCGTACAGCGACTTCTCTGTGTCGAACTCGTCTGCGGACTTCGCTTCGGTCTCGATGTCGACGATCGGCGTCGGATCGGCCTCACTCGGCTGCCAACGGCACTCGGTCTTACGCACGACGCTCGAGTAGGTCGGCGCTTCGCCTGTGGCTGCCGCAATCTCAGCCGCCGTCAGAAGGGCACACGGACCTTCGGTGGACAACGCTCCCGACGCGGACGTGGCGTCGGGAAACGTGAGCCTTTCGGGTGTCGCAGTCGCCGGGCTCGTCGTCGCCGTGCCGCTTTCGGCAAGGATAAACTCGGTCTCGCTCACCGCGGCCGACCCCGAGTCACCCGAACCGCAGGCCGAAACTGCCAGCGCTGCAATGCATGTGATCCCGAATGTGATCCGCGAAATCCGCATGTCCCGTCTCCTGTCGGTCTGGCACAGCTCTATCGATCGGCAGGCGCCGCGTAGCGGTATCGATGATGCTCCATGAAACCGATGGCGCGATACATTGCGACCGCGGGCCGGTTGTCGACGGCAACCTGTAGGTAGGCATGCGTCGCGCCCTGCTCTTTGCCCCAGCGAATCATCCGCGCGCACAGCAGCGTTCCCAGCCCATGCCTGCGGTGTTCCTTTGCCACCTCCACCGCGGTCAGCCCGACCCACCGCCGACCATCCGGTGCGGTGGTGACCGCGGCACGAGCGATCGCGAGTGGGTACCCGCCGACACCGCCGAGTTGGCCGAACCCGAGCACGCCGCTGCGGACCGCTGTCAGCACCTCGATCGCCTCGGGAGGCGGGACGGAGCCGCGATACCGGTAGAGCGAAAGCCAATCCGAGCCCGGCTCCTTGGTGATGGTCGCCATTGCGGGTCCGTCGGGCAGCGGCACATTGGCTATGTCGGCTGCGAGGACGTGCACCTCGTCCCAGGTCTGCCAGCCGGGTGGGACGGTGCCGAGGCGGTCGGGAAGGAGTAGTCGCACACCGAGGCCGCGGTCGGCGTACCACTTGCCGATGGTCCCCAGGCTCGACGTGTCTGCCGAAGTCTCCAGCGGCGCAGCGGAATTGGCACGTCCGGTGAAGCCGGCGCCGGATCGCAGCAACCAGCCGTCGACCCATTCCTGCTCTGTTCCCGGCCAGCCGTCGGCGGCAGCGATTTCGAGGTTGCGGATCTCGCTTGTCCGGATCGGCCTGGGACCCAACGTCTTCAACGCGACGACACGGTCGGCCGCGATGCGAACCGTTTCACCGTTCGCCGTCCTGACGGTCGGCGGATCGAGTGACAGCAATTCGCCGATGACGTCCGTCATCGGATGGCTGTAGCCCTCCGGCAGTCGGTATCGAAGTACTACTCGTGAGCCGACCGAAGGGTCAGTCGTCATGACCGAACGGGTCTTCGACGGTGCCGGGTAGCCAGCTCAGTCCGGGCACCCCCCAGCCGTTCCGTTTGATGGCTTTCTTTGCGGCGCGGGCGTTTCGGCCGATGAGCACGTCGGTGTAGAGGAACCCGTCGAGGTGACCGACCTCGTGCTGGAGCATTCTCGCGAAGAAGCCGGTGCCTTCGACGACAACTGGTTCGCCGTCGGCGTCGGTGCCTGTGACGCGAGCCCAGTCGGCGCGTCCGGTCGGGAACTGCTCGCCAGGAACCGAGAGGCAACCTTCGTCGTCGTCATCGGGGTCGGGCATCGTTTCTGGAATCGTCGAGGTCTCCAGCACCGGATTGATCACCGCGCCCTTGCGTCTGCGTGGCTTGTCGTTCTCGTCGAGGTCAGGGCAGTCGTAGATGAACAGCCGTAGTCCGACGCCGACTTGATTGGCCGCCAACCCGACTCCGTTCGCGGCAGCGAGGGTTTCGCGCATGTCGGCCAGCAACTCCGCGAGTTCTGCCGGTGTTTCGGTGACCTGCTCGGTTGGCTCGTGAAGGACCGGATCACCCACGATGCGAATCGGAAGAATTGCCATGGTTGACAAGGATACTGGGCACGCGGGCATCGGAATTTCCGACGCGCACGCCACAACCCCGTTGACAAGAGGTCGGTCATGGTTGAATGAGCGTCGAAGAACAACTGTGTAATTCGCCGCGCCGAGCGAGCGGAGCGACGGTGATTATCAAGGAGTGAGATGGACAGCGCAGCAGCGCGCAGCCGGAATCAGCCTGGGGCAGCGGGAAACTCGGCGAACGCCACAGAACGCGGCGAAGACGGTCTCACGCGTCGGGAACACGACATTCTGAGTTTCGAGCGCCAATGGTGGAAATACGCCGGCGCCAAGGAAGAAGCGATCAAAGAGCTGTTCGACATGTCGGCCACGCGCTACTACCAGGTGCTCAACACCTTGGTGGACCGCCCGGAGGCTCTCGCAGCCGACCCGATGCTCGTCAAACGGCTGCGTCGACTGCGTGCAAGTAGGCAGAAGGCTCGTGCCGCTCGTCGACTCGGGTTCGAGGTCTGACGCGGTAGGGCCGAGGGATGCGCAACACCGTCACCGACCGTGACCGTCGATTAGTGTCAGAGAAGTGAGCAACTCGAATCAGCCCTCCGGTGGGCCACCACTTCGTGCGCTTGCGATGGTTCTCATCTCGCTGGCGATCGTGTTCGGCGGTCTGGGAGCCTTGTCCCTGAGTAATTCCGGCGACGACGAGGCCGCGACCGACAACACCTCGGCGACCACCACTGCAGCGACTGTCGGCAACGCCACGCCGCCCGCGGCAACGACCGGCTCGTCGGCTACCGATACATCGGCTACGTCGTCGGACGAAACCACCGCCTCGGCAAGCTCCGGGACCTCGACGTCACGAGCCGCGGGTTCGGTCGACAAAGCGATCTCGGTGCAGGTCCTCAACAACAGCAACGTCACCGGTCTCGCCGCCAAGACGGCGACAACGCTCACCGGTAGCGGCTGGACGAATGTCGAAAGTGCGAACTACAGCCGCACGGACGTCGCAACCACAACCGTCTACTACGGCAAGACATCCGGTGAAAAGGAAGCTGCCGAAGAGATAGCGAAAGAGCTCGGCGTCAGCGCGCAGCCACGCTTCGCCGACATCGTCGGTGAACCGGCCGGCGTCATCGTCATCATCACCAGCTGACTTCGGTCGGCTCGACCACCTTTCGGTCCGACCTACTTTTCCCACGTCTATGATCAAGTCCACTTGGATCATGTCCATTTCCACCATGTCCAGATGCTCTTGGCTTGCCCACCTGTAGAGGAGCGGTTCGAATGGCTTTGTCCACACCTGTTCGTGCATCTTGGCGTATTGCGGCGCCATTCGCGGCGGTCGCCGCACTCGGCCTTGCCGCATGCAGCAACGGCCAGGTGGCGAGCGACCAGCCGGGAACGACGCCGGCTCCGTTCACAAGCTCCGCTGCGCCGAGTGCCGAGGTTCAAGAGGGCGGCATGTCCGCAACGGAGAACAACAACCCCGAAGGCTCTTCGTCGAGTTCGAGCACGTCGCGAATCGCCGATCTGACCGACGCGACCGGGAAGAAGCTCGGCACCGTCACCTTCACCGCGGACGGTGAGTACGTCGAGATCGCGGTGAACGCCACCGGCTTGACCCCAGGTTTCCACGGTTTCCACATCCACCAGGGTGCCGAGTGCAAGCCGAACTCCGCAGCTCCCGATGGCGAGGTCGGCAACTTCAATTCCGCTGGCGGCCACTTCCAGAAGGACGGCGCCACCGGACACCCCGCCACGGGCGACCTGACCTCGCTGCAGGTGCGTAAAGACGGCACTGTCGAACTCGTCACCACGTCGGATTCCTTCACTCTCGACGACATCGACGGCAAAGCGGTGATCGTGCACTCCGGCGCCGACAACTTCGCGAACATCCCAGAGCGCTACGCGCCCGCACCGGACGAGGAGACCCTCAAGACCGGTGACGCTGGCACTCGCGTTGCCTGCGGCGTCATCGGGTAGAGCGAGTGTCAGGCGTTCGCGAAGTCCCGTTCGCAGCGTCTCCGCGACCCACACTCGGTGTGGAATGGGAGATCGCGCTCGTCGACAAGACCTCACGTGATCTCGTCAACAACGCCTCGGACGTCTTCGACGCGGTAGGTGAATTGCGGGCACACGACGGCACACAGCAGGTCACGAAGGAATTGCTGCGCAACACCGTCGAGTTGGTCACCGGCGTGCACAACACGGTCGGGGAAGCTATCGGCGAACTCGGCGCGACGATGGACGTCGTCCGCCGGGCAGCCGACCCACTCGGTGTCGACTTGTATTGCGCCGGAACACATCCTTTCGCACAGTGGTCCACTCAACAGCTCACACGATCGCCGCACTACGACGAGCTGATCGAGCGCACCCAGTGGTGGGGACGTCAGATGCTCATCTGGGGTGTGCACGTACACGTCGGGGTGTCGCATCGGGAGAAGGTCTTTCCGATCCTCAACTCGCTGCTGCTGCAATACCCGCACCTGCTTGCGTTGTCCGCGTCGTCACCGATGTGGGCCGGCGCCGACACCGGCTACGCGAGTAATCGCGCCTTGATGTTTCAGCAGCTACCGACTGCCGGTTTGCCGTTCCAATTCGAGAACTGGTCGCAGTTCGAATCGTTCATTCACGACCAGCTCAAAACCGGCGTGATCGACCAACTCGGCGGTATGCACTGGGACATCCGGCCGGCACCGAAGTGGGGCACGATCGAGGTCCGTGTTTGCGACGGTGTCTCGACTCGGTCGGAACTCGCGGCGTTGGTTGCCCTGATTCATTGCCTGATCGTCGACCTCGACCGTCGGCTGGAAGACGGCGAGACACTGCCGAGTATTCCGCCGTGGCACGTGCAGGAAAACAAGTGGCGGGCCGCGCGTTACGGGCTCGATGCCGAGATCATTCTCGATGCGGATAGCAACGAGAGGCTCATCACCGCCGATCTCGACGATCTGCTGGAACGTCTCGCCCCGACGGCTGTGCGGTTGGGTTGCTCCGACGAGCTGGCCAAGGTTGCCGAAATCCCTCGTCGCGGCGCGTCCTACCAGCGGCAACGCCAGGTCGCGGCCGACGCGAACGGCGATCTGGTCGCTGTGGTGAACTCACTCGTCCGGGAGCTCGATTCGTGATGTGATCGAGGTGTTCCGGCTGCCGGTCGCGTGGCGCGTCCGTTGCGTCTCGGCGAATCAGCGGTGAACGCTCGCTTATTATTTCGATGTGTCGAACAAGGTCATGCATGGGGGAGCTGTGCACAAGGAGCGATCATCCGTCGCGGTGATCGCTGCTCTTGTCGGCGGCGCCATCCTGCTGATCGGTTTGCAGATCGCTGCGACCCGAGAAGGTCTTGTCGGTCCGATCTGGGGTCTGATCAGGGAATACGGCGCGACGCCCGCGCTGTGGTCGGTGCCGTGGGCTGGTCTCGCGGTCGCCATGGTCGGGCTGAGCAATCGGCGCAGAACCATTGCCCTTTCGGCGGCTCTTGTCGTCGACATCGTCGTCCTCGGAATTCGTCTGATCATCGGCAATCGGCTTGCCCTCGGCAGCGGACCGCTGATCGTGCTGACGGTGCTCACTATTTACGCCGCCGTGCGCTGGTCGGACCACGAGCGGGTGGCTGCGTTGCGCGCCTGCGCGCTCGGCTTTCTGCTCATCGTTGCGGCGAAGGTCGCGGCAACCTTCCTGCCGCTGACGGCGTTGACCCGACCGATGGTGCTCGACGAATACGCGAAGGTGGCCGACCACGCGCTCGGCAACCCGTCCTGGCTGGTCTTTCAGGTCGTCGACGCTCTCGGACCGGTGGGCAACGGCATCATCCACGTCGTCTACAACGAGTTACCGCTTGCCACCATGGTTGTGGCGTTCTGGCAACTCCGCAACATTCGACTCGGGCCGGAGTACTGGCCGAGTCACTATCTGGTCCGGACCTTCCTGGTGATGGCGATGATCGGACCCCTGTTCTACTTCGTCTTCCCGCTCGTCGGTCCGGTGTACGCCTTTTCGACCGAGGGCAACGGATATCAGGTCTCCGACATCTGGCCGCACATCGTGCCGACAATCGACGTGAACCCCGTCGAGATCCCCTTCGACGACGAGACGCCGCGCAACTGTATGCCGAGTATGCACACGGCCTGGGCACTCGCCATCTTCGTGCACTCCCGCGGCGGACCTCGGTGGTTGCGCTACCTCGGTGCCTTCTGGTTGGTCGGAACACTCACCGCGACACTGGGTTTCGGCTATCACTACGGCGTGGATCTGCTTGCGGGCGCGTTCCTCTTTCTCTGCGTGGAGAGCGCGCTGCGTGACTCCGATCGAGGCTGGGGCTGGTTCAGGATTCGACTGGTCGTCAGTTTCGCGGTGTTGATGCTCGTGCTGATGTGGGCGGTTCGATACCTCGCGGTGCAGATGGCGCAATACGCCCAAATTGCGGGTCCGCTGCTCGTTGCGACCATGGCAGCGGCTGTCGTCGCTTTCTACGCAACGTTTTACGCCAGACCGGACTCGACTCTCGGAATCTGGGGTCGGCGTCCTGTCGAAGCTACATCGGACAGAGACACCGTTTAGCTCGGACGCTCGACGAATACGGTCTTTGTTCATCTGCCGTTTACTATGTTCGGGTGCTGTTCAAAGCCCCGAAGGGGGGGTTCCCGGGTTCGAAGGCGTCGCTGACGCTTGTCTTGATCTTGATCGGTACCTGCGCGGCTCTGATGATCGGCGTCCAACTCGCCGCGGAGCATTTCGGATTTCAAGGCCCGATACATAGTCTGATCAGCGATTACATCGCGACACCCAAGGCTGTGTCTGTGCCGTGGGCCGGTTTCGGTCTGGCGTTGATCGGTCTCGACAATCGCCGACGCGCCATCGCACTTGTTGCCGCGATCGGGATCGACCTCGTATTTATGCTCGAGCGCGTCCTGCGTGGCGGCGTGTTCACGTTCGGAAACGGTCCGCTGATCGTGCTGACGGCGATCGCCGTCGTTGCCGCTGTGCGGTGGATGGGTGCCGAGAAGGCCAGCGCGCTACGCGGCGTTGCGTTCGGCGCACTTTTGATCGTCGCGTCGAAGGTCGCCGTCACCTGGCTGCAGATATCGGCGATCACGCGGCCGATGGTGCTCGACGAATACACCCAACTTGCCGACCACGCACTCGGTAACCCGTCGTGGGCTGCGTTGCGGCTGATGGACGCACTCGGGCCGGTCGGTCAGGCGTTCATCGACTGGATCTATTTCGAGCTGCCGATCGCTGCGATGCTGGTCGCCTTCTGGCAGTTGCGCCACGTCGGTCGGAATCCCTTCGCGTGGCCGACGCATCACCTCGTTCGCACGTTTATGGTGCTGGCCATCATCGGGCCGGTGTTCTACCTGATCTTCCCGCTTGTCGGTCCGGTGTTCGCCTTCGGTGCGGACGGTGCCGGGTTCCAGATTTCCGATAGTTGGCCAGGCGGTCAGCCGCCGTTCGACCTGACGCCGCAGCCGATGCTGTTCGACGACTTCACACCGCGCAACTGCATGCCGAGTATGCACACCGCGTGGGCGCTCGCGCTGTTCATCCATTCCCGGTCGGGTCCATGGTGGGTGCGGCTGTTCGGCACCGTGTGGCTCGTCGGAACGCTTGTCGCGACGTTGGGATTCGGCTATCACTACGGCGTCGATCTCTTGGCGGGCGCTGTGCTTTGCCTGACCGTCGAGGCTGCACTGCGTGATCCCGAACGTGGTTGGGGTTGGTTCCGTTTCCGGCTCGTGGCCGGCGGCACCTTGCTCTTCGCGGCGCAGTTGCTGTCGTTCCGCTACCTGCCGGTGCAACTCGCCGAATACCCGGAACTCGGTGGCTTCCTTCTCATCGGTACGGTCGCGGCGTTCGGTTGCGCTTTCTACGCGACCTTCTTTGCGAGGCCCGGCGGGACACTGGCCGCCTGGGGTGGCCGCGTAGAGGTCGAGCGGGAAGTGGAACTGGCGGCTCGCTAGTTCGGTGTGGGTGACGGAGCCGCGCCGGGACCTGGCAGCAGGTCGACGTTGTCCGCGTGGATCGGCTCTCCGCAGTGACTGCACCGTTGATCCACTCTGCCGATCTCACCGCAGGTGTGATGGCGATAGAGCACAGGTGGACCGGCGTCGCCTGCAAGCCACCGATCCCCCCAGTTGGCCATCGCCATCAGCATGTCGATGAGCTCGGTGCCCTTCTCGGTCAGCACGTATTCGTAGCGTGGTCGCCGGTCGTACGGTCGGCGGTCGAGCACGCCGTTGTCGACGAGATGGTTCAGCCGCTCGGTCAACACTTTGCGCGAGATTCCGAGGTCGGTTTGGATCGCATCGAATCGGGTGGATCCTGCCCATACGTCTCGCAGGATCAGTGGTGACCAGGGCTCGCCGACGACGTCGAGGGTCCTGGCGATCGAGCAGGCCATGTCCTGGAAGTTCGTGCGTTGCATGGAGTCAGTCTAGCAATTGGGGTTCCTTGAGGGAACTCTGGATGTTACCGTCGTGGGGTCTTCTGAAGGAACCCCGAAAGGAACGGTCATGACCATCGAACCAGACATCCGGCTTGTACTCGACGGCAATCCGCTCGCCCACGTCGCCAGCGTCCTTCCCGACGGTGGACCCCATTCGGTTCCCGTATGGATCGGTACCGAAGGCGATCACATCGCCATCTTCACCGGGCCCGGTTCGCGAAAGGCTCGCAACCTGCGGCGCGACCCACGTGTTGCACTGTCGTTGACGCCGCCCGACAACCCGTTCGAGCCCGTCATCCTACGAGGCAGGGTCGTCGAATGGGTGGAGGGTGACGCAGGCTGGGCCATCGTCGACCGAATTGCGCTCAAGTACACAGGTCAGACCTACCCTCGCGACGAGGTGCGGGTTGCCGCTCTCATCGAGCCCGACCACCAGTCCATCGGCATGGGCTGAGTTGGCACCGAGCTTGCCGAGTGGGCAATGGCTGTGAATTCCACTCGAACGATGCCGCAGCGAAAGCCCACTCGCGGATGGATGTCGAAGTGTCGACCCCGACTCCGACCTGTAGGTGCGGATCGCTCGGACCGAGTGATCACCTACGAGAGGTAGAGACCATGGGACGCGTATTTTCCAACATGTCGATGTCGCTGGACGGTTTCATCGAGGATGCCCACGGTAGCGTCGACCAGCTCTTCGAGTGGTACACGTCGGGTCCGGTCGAGACGAAGACCGCGAACGATGGCGTCACATTCAACCAGTCGGACGAAGACGCCGAGCTGATGGAGCAGGTAGTCGCAGGCATCGGCGCGCTGGTCACCGGTCGGACGCTGTTCGACCTGACGCAGGGCTGGGGTGGGTCGCATCCTGTCGGCGTCCCCGTAGTCGTTGTGACGCACAACGTCCCGACCGCCGAGGAATGGCCGCATCAGGACGCGCCGTTCACGTTCGTCACTGACGGTATCGAGGCGGCGATCGCGAAAGCGAAGGAACTCGCGGGCGACAAGGACGTCGTCATCGCCAGCACGACCATCGCGCAGCAGGCACTCGATGCCCAGCTTCTCGACATGATCAGCGTCGACCTGGTGCCCTACCTGTTGGGATCCGGCAAACCGTACTTCGCCAATCTCGCCAACAAGCCTGTGCGACTGGAGAATCCGACTATCCGGAAGGGCAATCGCGCCACACATCTGACCTACGAGGTGCGCTACTGAGTCAGTCGTCCTCGTCGTTGTCGAGCTCGTCGTCGGCCATCTCGTTGACGGCCAACAGGCCGTCGCGACCACGCTGCTCGCGATAGGCAACCCGACCGACCATGTGCGCGATCACGGGTGCGGTCAGGATCGTGAAGAGACCGACGAGGACCAGCATCCAGATGTCGATGTTGCCGCGCAACCGAATCACGGCCCCGATCAGCACGAGGATCAGTCCGACGACCTGAGGCTTGGTCGCCGAGTGCATCCGCGACAGGGTGTCGGGGAAACGGACGATCCCGATGGCAGCCGTCAGCGCGAGTAGGGCGCCGACGAGGATGAAGGTGGCGGCAATGACGTTGAGCACGGCGGTCATTCGTCGTCACTCACCCTGAATCGGGTGACGCTCGCCGAGCCGAGGAAGCCGACCAGCGACAGCGCGACGATGGCAGGCACGATCGTCGTATCGCCGCTGTAGGCAGCCCAGACCGCGAGACCCGCCATCGACACGGCGATGAGGGTGTCGATCGCGATCATTCGGTCGAGGGTGTTCGGTCCCGCAAGCGCACGATAGGACGTGAGAATCGCGGCTGCCAGCAACATGGTTCCGGCGATGATGTCGACGACGTTCATCGGTCCACCTCCGCGATCGGGTGGCGGTCGGCGTCGGGTTCGAACGCCAGAATGAACAGTCGTTCCAGTCGCCGAGTCGAGCGATAGAACTTGGTGACCGCTTCGTCGCTGCCGACATCGAGGACGTGGACGTAGACGGACCGGCGGTCTTTGTCGATCTCGAGCACCATCGTTCCCGGAATCAAGTTGAGTGCGTCGCAACACAACACGAGCACCAGGTCGGATTTGATCGTCAGGCGTACGCGCAGTACCCCTGTGATCGGCGCCGGACCGGGTCGGAGAGCGAGCCACGCGACCTGAACACTGGACTCGAGTGCGTAGTACACGATGACGGCGAGCAACTGCAGGATTCGAAGCGGTTGCGCGGTACCTGCAACGCCCACCCGTGGCAGCGGCAACAGGACTGTGATCAGCACACCGATGAGCAGTCCGGCGAGCATGTTGCCGATGCTGATGTCGCCCCACAACCAGACGTAGACGATCGCGAGCCACACGATGACGGAGGTCTGCACGCCTACGGTGCGAGTCATTTTCTCGCTCCTGACATTTCGGTCCAGCCGGGTCCGAGGACGGCGTCGATGTAGATGCTGCGATCCTGCAGGTCGTTGGCTGCGCGGTCACTGATGCCGATGATCGGTCCCGCGAACACCGTCATCGCAACCCCGATTCCGACGAGCACGACGGTCGGGATGATCATAAATACAGGCATGCGGCCGACGTCCATCCGCTTGTGGAACGAGACGTCGAAGGACTCGTCGATCAGGGCGGACGGCGCGTTGTCGGCAAGATCGCCTTCCGGCGCGTCAGCGCGGGAACGCCAGAAGGCTTTGGTCCACACCCGGGCCATGACATAGAGGGTGAGCAGGCTTGTCACCGTGCCGCCGGCAACGAGTATCCACGCGAGCGAACTTGCTTCGCTGGCACCGGCCTGCAGCAGGAAGACCTTGCCGATGAACCCCGAAAACGGCGGGATGCCACCGAGATTGAGAGCCGGTATGAGGAACAGGATGCCGAGAAGTGGGCTCGCTGCCGCGAGACCGCCGAGTCGACGCAACGACGAGGACCCTGCTTGCCGCTCTATCAGTCCGACGACGAGGAACAGAGTCGTCTGCACGAGAATGTGGTGCGCAACGTAGAACACGGCACCGGCGAGACCGGCTTCGGTCGAGAGCGCGATACCGAACATCATGTAGCCGATATGGCTGACGAGGGTGAACGAGAGCAGTCGTTTGATGTCGCTCTGGGCGATGGCGCCGAAGATGCCGACAAGCATCGTCAGCAGTCCGGCGACCAGCAGCACGTTGTCGAGTTCGCCCCCTGGGAACAGCAGCGAATGCGTTCGAATGATCGCGTACACACCGACCTTGGTCAGCAAACCGGCGAAGACCGCGGTCACGGGTGCAGGGGCGGTGGGGTACGAGTCGGGCAACCAGTTGGACAGCGGGAACACTGCGGCCTTGATACCGAACGCGACGAGCAGCACGGCGAAGATCGCGGTTCGCGTACCGGTCGGGACGTCGTCGAGTCGGGCTGCGAGTTGCGCCAGATTGAGCGTTCCGGTTGCCGCGTACGCGAACGCGATGCCGACAAGGAAGATCAGTGACGACACCATCGACACCATGACGTAGCTGACGCCTGCGCGCACCCTGTCACCGCTTGCACCCAGCGTCAGGAGGACGAACGAGGCCGCGAGCAGGATTTCGAAGCCGACGAACAGGTTGAACAGGTCGCCTGCGAGGAACGCGTTCGAAATACCTGCGGACAGTACGAGATACGTCGGTGCGAAGATCGAGGTCGGCTGTTGGTCGGTGCCGTCGCGGATGCCCTGACCGACGGCGTAGACGATGACGGCAAGGAGCACGATCGACGAGACGACGAGCATCATTGCCGACAGACGGTCGACGACGAGGGTGATACCGATCGGCGAATCCCAGCCGCCGACCTGGATCGCGGTCGTACCGTCGCGGTCGGCGAGGTAGAGCAGCACGATCGAAACCGCAAGGGCGGCGGTCAAGGCGAGGACGGCGGTGAAACGCTGAGTGCGTGGTCGTCTGCCGAGTACGAGTGTCACCGATGCGGCAAGCAACGGGATCAGCACCGGCAGTGGTGCGAGGGTTCCGACCAGGGCAGGATCGAGTGTCATCGTCGATCATCCTCGGCGGTGTCTTCGTCGACGAGATCGTGATCGGGCAGTTGGTCGAGGGGGATCGGGTTACCTTTCGCGTCGAAGGCGTCGCCGGACAGGCTCGGCTCGCCGGTGACGGGATCGTCGGAACGGTCTTGGTCGGGGGCATCGGCGCGCGAGCGACGGGTTTGGATGACGCGCAGGTCCTCGGGGTCGTTCTCGACGCGATCCTTCGTCGTCAAGGTGTAGGACCGGTATCCGAGCGCCATGACGAACGCGGCCAGGCCCATCGTGATGACAAGAGCGGTGAGGATCATGGCCTGGGCGAGCGGGTCCGCCGTCGACTCGGCGTCTGTCCTGGTTCGACCGACGATCGGGGGCGCGCCGTCGGGTCCGCCTGCTGTGAGGATCAGCAGGTTGACAGCGTTGCCGAAGAGCACGATGCCGAGCAGCATCTTGGTGATGCTCCGCTCGAGGATGAGGTAGACGCCGCATGCGGACAGCACACCGATGACGATGAGTAGACCGAGATTCGCGCTCATCGAGTGGTCACCGACTCCGCTGCCGAATCGAGGCGAGCGCCGAGACTGCGCAGCACGTCGAGCACCAAGCCGACCACGATCAGGTAGACACCGAGGTCGAAGAACAACGACGTGACGAGTTTGATGTCGCCGATCAGCGGCAGCGTCACCTCGAGCGTGGCCGAGGACAGGACGGGTGCGCCGAGCAGCATCGATACGACTGCCGTGCCTGCCGAGAAGATCAGGCCGACACCGAGGATCTGGCCTGCGTCGACCGGCAACGCTTCGCCGAGTTCGTACCGACCGCCGGCTAGGTAACGCAGAACGAGGGCAAGGCCCGCGGTGAGACCACCTGCGAACCCGCCGCCCGGTGCATTGTGGCCGGAGAAGAAGAAGTAGATCGACATCACCATCATGGTCGGGAAGACGAGTCGGGTCGTGATCTCGAGGACGAGTGAGCGATGCCGCGGGTGAACGAGGTCGCCGCCGCGCAGCCACGTCGTCTGGTCGCCGAGCATGCCGAGATGTTCGGCGGGAGCGTCGGAAACCCTTGGTGCGGCGCCGAATCGTCTACTGCGGAAGACCAGCGATGCGACGCCGGTGGCGGCGACGAGGAGCACCGAGATTTCGCCGAGGGTGTCCCATGCGCGAATGTCGACCAGTAGAACGTTGACCACGTTCTTGCCGTTGCCGATGTTGTAGGCGGCGTCGGGAAGGTCGAGGGCGATCGGCGTTGCCCTGCGAGCGTTCGTCGCGAAGGCGGCGATCGTCGTAATCGTCGCGCCGACAGCGACCGCGAGCAGGGCGCGCGGAATGTTGAACGCCGCAGCGCCACGGTCGTCGACCTCCGCGGGGAGTTTACGAAGGACGAGCACGAAGATGACCAGTGTCAGGGTCTCGACGAGAAACTGGGTGAGCGCCAAGTCGGGAGCGCCGTGCAGCGCGAAGACCACACCGCAGCCATAGCCGACCATGCCGACGAGAAGAACGCTCGCCAACCGGTTGCGCATGACTGTCGCACCGAGTGCGGCGGCGATCATCATCGCGCCGACGACGATCTGCAACGGCGAATCCCACAGTCGCAGTTCGACTCCCGACCGGGTGCCCAACGCAAGGAAGACGACCGGTAGCAACACGAGAGTGGCGAGGATGGTTGCCTGCGTGACCGGAAGCGAACCACGCTGGGTCGTGCCGGTCATCCGCATCGAGGTCCGGTCCATGAAGCGCAGCGTCGCGTCGTAGGCGCGGTCGGCGTTGCCGAAAACTCGCCGGGCGGGTTTGATCCGCGTGATCAGGTCGTGGCGTAGGTAGAGGGCGACACCAGCGACGACGACGATTGCGGTCAAGCCGAGTGCCAGCCCGAAACCGTGCCACAGCGCGAGGTAGTAGTCGCCGGTGCCCGGCAGCGTTCGCGAGTAGCGCTCCAACAGCGTGCCGAGGTGGGCCGGAGCGATTCCGACGACGAGACCTGCGACGGCAAGGATGGCCGGGGCTGCCAACAACAGCGGTCCGGGTGGATGCAGTTTGGCGACCGCGTTACTCGGCTCGGTTCGTTGCTTACCTGCGAACGCGTCCCAGACGAACCGCAGGCTGTACGCGAAGGTGAGGATCGCTCCGACCACGACTGCTACGAGCACAACGGTTCTCAGGCCGGAGTCCAGTGTCGGCGTCGTCGAGATGGCCGTGAAGGCGGCTTCCTTCCCGATGAACCCGAGCAGCGGCGGTAGTCCGGACATACTCAGCGCGGCCAGCGCCGCGATGACGGCAAGCGCCGGAACCCGGCGACCCAGATGGGCCAGTTTTCGGATGTCGCGAGTACCCGTCGAGTGGTCGATGATGCCGACGACCATAAACAGCGTCGCCTTGAAGAAGGCGTGCGCGACCAGCATCGTCATGCCGGCGAGTGCTGCGTCCGGGCTGCCGATCCCGACCAGAATGATCAGCAGTCCGAGTTGGCTCACCGTGCCGAAGGCGAGGATCAGCTTGAGGTCGTATTCCTGCAGCGCACGCCAGCCTGCGATCAGCATCGACGCGATACCGAGCGGGATGATCGTGACTTTCCACGCCGTCGTATCGGCGAAGCCGGGCGCGAGCCGGGCAACGAGGTAGATGCCTGCCTTCACCATCGCGGCCGCGTGCAGATACGCGCTGACCGGCGTCGGTGCTGCCATCGCTCCCGGCAGCCAGAAGTGCATGGGTACGACTGCCGATTTGCTCAACGCGCCGATCAAGATCAGCACGATTGCTACCTGCGACAACCAACCCGTGGGCGGTGCTGCGATCAACTCCGACAGCAGGTACGTCCCGTTCGACTGGCCGATGACGATGATGCCGACAAGCATCGCCAGACCGCCTGCCGTGGTGACGAGCAAAGCCTGCGTCGCCGCGCGACGGCTCGACGCACGTTCCGCGTAATGGCCGACGAGTAGGAACGACAACACGGTCGTCAGTTCCCAGAAGACGTACATGACCAGCAGGTTGTCGCTGGTCACGAGGCCGAACATCGCCCCGGCGAAGGCCACCATCTCTGCCGCGAAGACGCCGAGCCGAGGTTCGTCGTCTTGGAAATAGCGAGAGCAATAGACAAGTATCAGGCTGCCGATGCCGAGGATGATCGCCGACATGATCGCCGCGAGGGCGTCGAAGCGCAGGTCGATGTTCATCGAAAGACCAGGCGCCCACGTCACATGTGTGGTCGCGTCGGAATTCCAGTTTCCGATCACCCAGCCGAGACAGGCAAGGGGAACCAGCGCGAGAACCAGGAACCCGTTGCGTCCGAGATATCGCACGCACACCGGTGCCATAAGCGCAGCAACCACGTGGGCGAGCAAAATCGCGAGCAAGCTATCACTCCGTCGGTCTGGCCGGAACCGAAGTCGGTCGGGCGGCGGGGTGTCGGGCGGCGGGGTGGGGAACGAGAACGAAAGGTGTGGATAAAGACGCGTCCGAGGGACTCGACCTTGACCCCATCCTAGTAACCTTTCGCCCGTGCCCGAGATTCGGACCGCTGCCCTCGCCTATGTGCGCGACCGTCGGCTGCTGCAAACGCGGTCGGTGGACAAGGAAGCGTTCTACATGGCAGGCGGCAAAATCGACGCAGGCGAAAGTGCCGAAGACGCTCTGCATCGCGAGATTCGCGAGGAGCTCGGGTCGGCGTTGGTCCCCGCCAGCGTCTCGGAGTTGGGTGTGTTCGAGGCCGAAGCTTTCGGTCACCCGGCCGGGACGCATTTGCACATGACGTGTTTTCTCGCCGACCTGGTCGACGAGCCGGCTCCGACAAGCGAAATCGCTGAGTTGCGATATTTCACCGTCGCCGAATACGCGGCGATGCCCCACGTGGCCCCTGGTTCGATGTTGGTGTTTCGCCGCCTGCAGGCAATGGGATTGGTGGACTAGGGCGCTCCGCGCCTCGTGAGTCTTTTCGGTGGTTCCGCCCTCCGAAAAGACTCACGAGTAGTAGGTGGAATTGTGGTCTTGTGCAGGCACTTTGCGTCGGAAACCGTGTCGGTGGGTGCCGCTATAGTTAGCACATGCTTTCGAACCCGACACCGCAACCCGCCACGGCGGTGGAAGCTGCGATGGTCGCGTTCGAAACAGCTCTCCAAGGGTTGCGTGACGTCGGATTCGGCGAACTGTCGAACAACCGCGACCGTCTCGACCTCGTGCAACGCTTCGAAACCGCAACACGCACGATCTCCGGTTTCGGAACCGTCCTGATCGCCGACATGCAGGAACAATGGATCCCCGGCGAGCTCGGCGACTACCGCCTCGCCGACGTCCTCGCCGACACCCTGCGGATCCATCCCAGCGAAGCCAAAGCCCGCCGCAAGATCGCCGAAGACCTCGGACCCCGCACCGGATTCTCCGGCGCACCCCTGGACCCGATCTACCCGCACACCGCCGCCGCCCACCGTGACGGGGCGATCGACCGTGCCCACATCACCGTGATCCGCGAATTCTTCGCCCAGGTGCCCAGCTACGTCGATGCCGAGACCCGCGAGCAGGCCGAAGCCAAACTTGCCGAGCAAGCCCGGATCCTGCGGCCCGATCAACTCCGCCGCGCAGGCAACCGGATCCTCGCCTACCTCAATCCCGACGGCAACGCACCCGAGGTGGAGCGAGACCGCAAACGGACTTTCATCCTCGGCAAACAAGGCACCGACCTGATGACCAAAGGCAGCTTCTGCGTCGACCCGGAACTGCGGTCCTACCTCGAAGCACTGTTCGCGAAATACGCAAAACCCGGTGTCGGAAATCCGCACGACGCTGACTCGACGGTCGATGCCGAACCGAACGAGGACGTCGTCCGACGCGACGACCGGTCGGTCGGGCAACGTCAACACGACGGGTTGACAATGGTGCTGCGGGACGCGCTCGCCTCCGGCACCCTCGGCCAGCACCGTGGACTGCCGGTCACCATGGTGGCGACCATGACCGTCAAAGAGCTCGAAGAGGCATCCGGACACGCCATCACCGGCGGTGGATCGTTACTTCCGATCCGGGATGTGCTGCGCATGGCACGACATGCCCATCACTACCTGGCGTTGTTCGACGACGACGGTCGACCGATCTATCTCGGTAGATCGAAACGGATCGCGCAGGGTGATCAGCGTCTGGTGTGTTATGCCCGGGACAAAGGCTGCACCTTCCCGGGATGTTGGCGACCAGCGAATATGTGTCAGTGTCATCATTGCCGGGAATGGGTGGCCGAACTCGGGCTCACGGATGTGGATCAGCTTGCGCTGGTGTGTGATTCGCATCATCGGTTGGCTGGACTCAAAGACACCGATTGGCACACCATCGTCGCCGGACCCGATCATCAGTATCCGGGCCGGATTCTGTGGGTTCCGCCGAAACACATCGATCCGGAACGAAAACCGAGGATCAATCACTATTTCCATCCCCACGAATATTGGGACCTCGTCTGACAGGTCGGCTCCTGCGATACTGACGCATGCTTTTCACACCGGCTGCCATCGAGGGCATTGCCGCGGGTCGAGTGACGCTTGCCTTCCGGCGCTGGGATCGTCCGCGCGTCAAGGTCGGCTCGACGATCACGAATGCTCTCGGGGTGATCGAGATCGTGTCGGTCGAGCAGGTGGATTCGATCTCCGATACAGAAGCGATAGCAGCAGGTTTCACAGATGCAGCGGCGCTGAACAAGATCATCGACAAGCAATCGCGTAATGGCGGCGAGCTATATCGCGTGGGCGTCCGCTACGGCGGTCCCGATCCGCGTCACGCCTTGCGTGCGGATGTGAGTCTCACCGCCGACGACGTGGAGGACCTGCGAAAGCGGTTGGCGCGCATGGATGGTGCGCAACCGTGGACGCGGCAGTATTTGCGGCTCATCGAAGCCAATCCCAAGGTCGTTGCCCGCGAACTTGCGCCGCAGGTCGAGATGGAGCGCGACCCGTTCAAGCTCCGCGTGCGTAGGCTCAAGAATCTCGGCCTCACGGAGAGCCTGCCCGTCGGCTATCGACTCAGTCCGCGCGGTAAGGCATTCCTCGACTCGGAGACCGCGTGATTCTCGAACGATGATGGAGTTCACTCCTTCGTCGCGCGCGAGAACCACCCCACCGCAACGGTTCCGATTGCGCAGGCGAGCACAACCCCCGCGAGCGCGATACGCGGACTTCCTTGTGCTTCCGCGTCGGCGATGGATGCAAATGCCGCTGCCGTGGCTGGGATGGTCAATGCGACTACGGCCGCCAGCGGGCCGGCTCCGGGGAGGCAGACGCCGAGGGCGAAGCCGCCGAGCACCGCGACCCCGGTCAGTGCGAACAACTGCGGCAGCGCGAGTGCGATCGGGATGAGAGCGAGCGCAATGATCACACGCCACGGACGGTGTCGAAACATCACACCGGCGGTGATGCCGGCACCGAGGCACAGCAGCGGGATGAGCAGCAATGTTGCCGAGGACGTGTACTTCTCGCCTGCGGTCGCGTACCCCGCGGCCGTCACCGCCGCCATGACGATCAAAAACGTCCCCGACCACGGACCGTCGATCCTGCCGACGAGCACCGCGCAACCGAGGATAACGGCGAACAGGACTGCCAGGGCGGCGTAGCTTCCGATCGTTCCCTTCAGGATCTGGTCGCCGACGAACACCTGCGCGGCAAGCAGCGTGACCGTCGCTGTAACCGAGACGAACGACAGCCGTAGCGGCGCGCGAGTCTCGGTCACGGGTTTCGATGTCGCCATAAACGCAGCTATCGCGGCGAGAGCCACAGCGACGACGAACAACCACATCGGCGCTGACGGGTCGGTCGGACTTGTCGCAGACGGGGTGTACGACGCCCATGGGCGCGAATCGTCTTGCAGATAGCAGTCTTTCAACAATGCAGAACCGGCGAATCCTGTGACGAGCGCGATCGCAGACGTACCCGACGCCCGTCGCCATGCTGCTGCCGCGGCGGCGCCGAGCGCAATACCGGCTGCGATCGCTCCGACGATGGTGACCACAGTCGTGGTGGTGCCGGCAGCCAATCCCGCAACGAGCAGGGCACCGGCGGCGACCCACCACGCTGCACGGGACCCACGCAGGGCAGCACCCGCGACGACGGCGGCAACCGCGCCGAGCGCGATGCCAGCCGCGTTGACGTGCGGATTGTCAGTGATCAGTTCCGACGTGAGTACCTGAACAACGCGGTCCTCATGATCGAGCAACGCCCGCGGCGCGACCAGCATCGACGCGGCCGTGATCGCGACGGCGAAGGATGCCGCGGTCTCGATGGCACCGGCGGACACCGTGGCTGCCGCCGTCCGCGAGGTCTGCATTGCGCGAACATACGCCCCACACGGGCACTCGAGGAATGATCGTGATCATGACCTCTCTCAGCGACAAGGCAACGTCATTCCTCCAACTGCACAAGCCGGGCGATCCGGTGATCCTGCCGACCGTGTGGGACGCCTGGTCGGCCAACCTGGCTGCCGCAGCAGGATTTGCCGGTCTCACGGTCGGCAGTCATCCCGTTGCGGACTCGATCGGCCGGGCCGACAACGAGGGCATGACCTTCGCCGAGCTGCTCACCCGCGTCCGGCAGATCACCGACGCCGTCTCGCTGCCCGTCTCGGTCGACATCGAATCGGGCTACGGTCTGGAGCCGACGCAACTGATCGAGGGACTCCTCGACGTGGGAGCGGTCGGGTTCAACATCGAAGACACGGTCCACAGCGAAGGCGGTCGGTTGCGTGACCCCCAAGAGCATGCCGACCTCGTCGGCAAGCTGCGTGACGTCACAGGCGCTGCGGGCGTCCACGTTGTCATCAACGCACGGACCGACTACATCATCAAGAAGCACGGCGACGAGTCGACCCGAGTCGATCAGGCGATCGCCCGCCTGAAGTTGTGCGCAGAAGCAGGTGCGGACGTTCTCTATCCGGTCGGGCTGCACGACGACGCTTCACAGCGCAGGCTGACTTCCGAACTGCCGTTGCCGGTGAACATGATCGGCGTACCAGGCAAGAGTGTCAAAGCTGAGCTGGCCGATCAGGGTGTCGCGCGAGTAAGTTTCGGCCCGCTGCTGCAGATGGCCCTTGCGGAACAGGCGAACACACTGTTCGAGCGCTGGAAGTGATTCAGCCGGAACGGTTTTCGGCGTAGGTAGCGAGGGCGGCTACCTGCACCGGATCGAGCGATGGCCGGACAGCTTTGCGTGCTGCGGCGACATCGGCTGCCGTCACATCGGCGGCGTCGATGCTTCGCCGCATCGCGGCAAGTGCTGATTCTCGCAGCAGCGCAGCGCAATCCGCAGCGGAATAGCCGTCGAGATCGTCGGCGAGCGCATCGAGATCGACATCGTCGGCCAGTGGCACCGATCGCCCCGTCGTCCGCAGAATGTCGCGCCGCGCCTCGGCGTTCGGCGGAGGCACAAAGACCAGTCGTTCCAACCGGCCTGGACGCAACAATGCGGGATCGATGAGCTCCGGCCGGTTGGTGGCGCCGAGGACAACGACGTCGCGGAGCGGCTCGATGCCGTCGAGTTCGGTCAGCAGGGCGGCGACGACACGATCGCCGACGCCGGAATCCGAGCTCTGTCCGCGACGCGGCGCAAGAGCGTCGACCTCGTCGAGGAATACCAGCGAGGGTGCCGAATCCCTTGCACGCTGGAACAATTCACGTACGGCCTTCTCCGATGCGCCGACCCACTTGTCCATCAGTTCGGCACCTTTGACTGCGTGCACGCTCAACTGACCGCTGCTCGCGAGTGCTCTGACGAGGAAGGTCTTACCGCAACCGGGCGGACCGTAGAGCAGGACCCCGCGCGGCGGATCGACACCGAGTCGCGCGAACGAAT
This sequence comes from Antrihabitans stalagmiti, assembly GCF_016482825.1. Taxonomy (GTDB): domain Bacteria; phylum Actinomycetota; class Actinomycetes; order Mycobacteriales; family Mycobacteriaceae; genus Antrihabitans; species Antrihabitans stalagmiti. The sequence continues at coordinate 736,443 of NZ_JAEMNV010000003.1, forward strand.
CGGGGTGGCGTAGCGGCCACAGCACGGCTTCGGTGAGCGCCTGTTTGGTCTCGACCATGTCGCCGACGTCGTCGAGGGTGAGGCTGCCGATCGCGAGTTCCTCTGTGCCGGAACGCGACAGCGGGCGGATGACCTCGAGAGCACCGAGCAGGTCGGCCTGCTCGAGTACGGGTTCCTCGTGTGCCTTACTGGCGCGGGAGGCGGCGCGCAACGCGGCCTCGCGACAGAGTGCCGTGAGATCTGCGATAACGAAACCGGGTGTCCGTGACGCGATCTCGTCGAGCTTCAATTCTCCGGTCGGAACCTTGCGAAGCAGCAACTCCAGCAGAGCTTTTCGGACCGAGCCATCCGGAAGGCTCAGCGCCAGTTCACGATCGCACAGGTCGGGTCCGCGGAGCCTTTCGTCGACTGCGTCCGGATGTGCGGTGGTCGCCACGAACGCGACACCAGGCGTGCGGAGCGCTGCGCGAATCTGGTCGAGTATCAGCGTCGCAACCGGCTCGGGTTCGTTCGGCAGCAATGCGTCGATGTCGGTGATCAGCAAAACTCCGCCCGTCGCCACCGCGGCGACCCCTTCGCTGACTTCCCGCAATCGCGAGCCGATGTCGGTCGCGCCGACGGTCGGACCGTCGAGCTCTACGACGTTGCGTGCAGCGAGCACCGACCGGGCGAGCGTCGCTTTGCCGACCCCGGCCGGACCGGTGATGAGCACGCCGAGATGTGGGGACGCGCGCAGCGTGCGTAGCAACTCTGGTTCGTCGAGGGCGAGTCCGAGCCATTCGGTGAGCTTTGCAGCCTGGACCTGCGCACCGACAAGATCCTCCACTGCCACGGTGGGCATGGCGGGAGCCGACGCAGGGGTGATCGAGGTACCGCTCGCACCGACGGCCGTTCTGATCTCACCCGATCCCCAGACCACCGCCGTGTTGGGTTGCACGCTGACCGGACCCGTCGACGGATCGAGTGCGGTGACGGTCAGCAGTTCCGAGGTCCATGCGACGCCGAAGGTACGCGAAAGTGCTTGTGTGGCAGCGGCGGTGCTCGTGCCGGGACCGAGATCGCGGGGCAACAGCGACACGGTGTCGCCGACGGTGACGACCTTGCCGAGCAGCGCCTGTCGCAATGTGGCAGCCGAGATCGAGTGGGTCGCCAACGCGGACCCGCTCACCGAAACTCGCTTGGCGCCGAAGACCGTCGCGGGCGCGATGACGACGGACGCATCTTCCTTGATGCCCGCGTTGGACAGGGTTACGTCGTCGAGGAGGGCGGTTCCGGTGGGCGTACCTGCCGGTGCGATCCCGGCGACCGCGGCGGTGCGGCGGGACCCGACAAGCGAGATCCCGTCCCATTCCCTCAGGCCGAGTGCGGTGAGCACTTCGGGATGAAGGCGTACGACGCCGCGGCGGGTGTCGGCGGCCGAGTTGTTGAGGCGGGCGGTCAGCGCGAGTTCGGGCACGTGCCGCTACTCGCCGCTCGGCCTGCGAAGCCGCAGTCGTGCGGACGATCGACGGATCTGACCAGGCGAGGACCGTCGGATCGCGCGGCGCTCGGCGCGTCGTTCTGCAGGTTTGCGATCCCAGGTCTCGGGTCGTGCTGCGACCCAGCGCTGCGACCTGACCGCAAACGGTATGTGCACGAGGTAGATGCCGACAAGCGCCATCAGCAGGATCAGGGGATAGACGACGAGTGCTGCCGCAGCGATGGCGACGAAAACCAGAAGCACGGCCGCGAGTTGAGGCGGCACCGACACCGATTTCATTGCCAGCGTTGGGATTCGGCTCACGATCAAGGCGGCGGAGAAGATCGTCCAGATCGCGACCAGGTAGAAGTTGGCCCACCAGCCGTCGCCGAACTCGGCGAACATGGCAATCGGCAACAGCGCGATCAAGGCACCCGCCGGAGCGGGCACTCCGACGAAGTATTCCCTCGCGTAACTCGGTCGGGTGTCGTCGTCGTTGAGGGTGTTGAAACGCGCGAGTCGTAGCACGATACTGACGGCGAAGATCAACGCAATGATCCAGCCGCCGTTGGCGTTCCGTTCCAGCAGTGCGGTGTAGAGGATGAGTGCGGGTGCGACGCCGAAGGACACAGCGTCCGACAGCGAGTCGAGTTCGGCGCCCATCTTGGAAGTGGCGTCGAGCAGGCGGGCGATACGTCCATCGAGGGTGTCGAGCACGGCAGCGGCACCGATCATCGCCAGCGCAATGCGGAGATCGTGGTCGAGTGCGAACTTCACCGCGGAGAGCCCAGCGCACAGCGCCATGACGGTGATGACGCTCGGCAGCAGTCGCACCGGTCTTATCTGGCGCGCTCGACCCTTGATGGACTTTGCGCTCATGGGAGCTCGGCCAGCACCGTCTCGGCGCCGATGGCACGTTGACCGCGCTCGACCTGCAGGCGCGTCCCCACGGGAAAGTAGGTATCGACGCGCGACCCGAAGCGGATGAGTCCGTACGTCTCGCCGAGGGCAAGGGTGTCACCGACGTTGGCGTTGCAGACGATCCGGCGGGCGATCAAACCGGCGATTTGGACGACGGCGATCTCGTGTCCGTCGACCGTCTCGAGCAGCATGCTGTTGCGCTCGTTCACTTCGCTGGCTTCGGCGAGGTCCGCGGACAGGAATTGACCGCTCTGGTGCGTGATCGATTTGACGGTGCCTGCAACAGGGGTCCGTTGCACGTGGACGTCGAGCACGGAAAGGAAGATGCTCACCCGCGGACGCGGAGTGTCGCCGAGATTCAGTTCTGCAGGCGGAACTGCGGTGTCCACGAGTGCGACCTCGCCGTCGGCCGGAGCAACGGCAATGCCGGGACGGCTCGGCGGGACGCGGCTCGGGTGGCGGAAGAATGCGGCGCATGCGCCTGCTGTTACGAGACCTGCATTGCGAACCCACCTGTGCTTGCGACCGAGGCCGGCGACCGCGAGGGGTCCGACGACAAAGGGCAGGCCAGCGGGGTGCAGCGGAGGAATTGTCGAGCGAATCAGTTCGACGAAGTGGTTGATCCCCGTTTCCGGGGGAGTGCCGATCGGCGTTGGGCGGCGGGCCACGGGCTCCTCTAACGTCGTTGAACAAGGGTTGCCGTGTTGTCGAAGGAACAAGGTGCAATCCAAACAACACAGGCCGCCCACACTTTACGTGAGCGGCCCGGTCGGTGGTGCAGGTGCGCAGAGTGCGAAGCAGACTCAGACGCGCCTGCTGCCCTTACTCGCTACGAAACGCTCGTAGCCCACGATCAGTACCGCGGCGACGATCACGCCGAGGATCAGGGCGATCCAGTCGATGCCCTTCGTGTCGTCCTTGCCGCTGATCGCGCTGAAGATGAACGATCCGGCGAATGCCCCGACTACGCCGAGCCCGATCGTGATCGGGATCGAGATGTTCTGCTTACCCGGCAGCACCAGGCGAGCGAGAACTCCGATAATTGCGCCCAAGATGATGGCGCCGATAATTGTTCCAATCATGGAAAACCCAACCCCTTCCGAACATGCGATGGGCGTCATTGCCCAACTGAGATAACGATATTCGACGGCCGAGCCGACTGCACGCATTCTCCACTTGTGAGCATGGCCGTGTCCGACGAGTCCGCATACCCCAGGCAAACGATGCGCAAACTCTCCACGGCAATCGATCCTCGGATGGTGCTCTTCCCTACCGCCGGGTAGAATGTGAGGGAGCCTCACTTTTTGCTGGGAGAACCTGCTAGGAGAACCAATGCCGGCCTCAATCGCTGCCATCTCGGGTGCCAAGCACACCGCGATCCTCGGACTTGGCGTGTATCGACCCTCTCGAATCGTCACCAACGACGAGGTCGCTGGACCGATCGACTCGAGCGACGAATGGATTCGGACGCGGTCGGGGATCAAGACCCGGCGGTTCTGCGGCCCCGATGAAACGGTGGTCTCGATGAGTGTCGACGCTTCGCGCATCGCCATCGAATCGGCAGGCATTGCTCCCGATCAGGTCGACTGCGTCGTCGTTGCCACCTCGACCTGGATGTTGCTGACGCCGGCTGCCGGCCCGCAGATCGCAACGGAACTGGGTATGAACACAACGGCCGCGTTCGACGTCTCCGCGGGTTGCGCGGGTTTCTGTCACGGTCTCAGCCTCGCTGCCGACATGGTCAAGTCGGGCACCGCTCGCCACGTACTCGTTGTCGGTGTCGAAAAGCTCAGCGACACAATCGATATGACTGATCGCACGACGGCGTTCCTCTTCGGTGATGGCGCCGGAGCGGTCGTCGTCGGACCGTCGGAGGTCAACGGCATCGGCCCGACCGTGTGGGGATCGGAGGGCGACAAGTCCGACGCCATCCGACAGACCAAGGATTGGGTCGAGTTCTTCAAAGAGATCGAAGACCTCGGCCTCGACGCGCGTCGGCCCTACCTGACGATGGAAGGCACCACCGTCTTCCGCTGGGCGGCGCACTCGCTGGAGAAGGTCTGCCGGGAATCGTTGGATCGAGCAGGGGTAGCGGTCGAGCAACTCGACGCGCTCATCCCGCATCAGGCCAACGGCCGAATCACCGAAGTGATGGCACGGATCCTGAAGCTGCCCGACAACTGCGCCGTCGCGAACGACATCGAAGAAATGGGCAACACCTCGGCAGCCTCGATCCCGTTGGCGATGGACACGATGCTGCGCAAAGGCGAAGCCAAGCCAGGTGACACCGCGCTACTCATCGCATTCGGCGCCGGACTCTCCTACGCGTCACAGGTCGTCTCTCTGCCCGGTGTGCCTGTCTGACCTGCTCAGCTCGCGCGCGGCGTAACTCGCAACACCTTGTCGTCCGAACCGTTGTCGGTCGTCAGCAGCAACGACCCGTCCGGCTGCGCGGCGACAGACCTGATTCTGCCGACCGTGCCGTCCAATTCGGTGGGCGAGACCTCGTCGGCGACGCTGTTGCCATCGTCGGACAGTCGAAGCAGCAGTAGTTCCTGGCCTTTCAGCACACCGACCGCCAAGGCACCGTTCCAGTCGCCCCAGGCGTCGCCGTCGACGAAGGTGCCGCCTGCTGTCGCGATGGTCGACGGACCCGACGACCACACCGCACCGATCGCGCCCGGCACCCGTTCGGGGTCGGTCATAGGAACGGACTCGTCGTACCGGTCGGGATTTCGGTCGGGCTTCCATCCGTAGTTGCCGCCGCTGCGCAGCAGATTCACCTCGTCGTCGCGCGAGCTGCCCTGCTCGACCGCGAAGATGCTCTCGGTGCCCGGACGTAGGGCCAACCCCTGCACGTTGCGGTGCCCGAGGGTGAAAATCGGACTGTCGGGGAACGGATTGCCTGCCGCCGGGCGTCCGGTGTTCGCGTCGATCCGCAGCACTTTGCCGCCGAGCGAGCCGAGATCCTGCGGCACCGTCGGTCGTGCGGAATCGCCGACACCGATGTACATGGTGCCGTCGTCCATCGTTAGCAGACGACAACCGCCATGCCGACCGGAGTTGATCGGGAAGCCGTCGATCAGCGTGCCCGTTCGAGTGAGGTTGGTCCACGCGTCGTCGACGGTCCAGGTCTGCACTCGGACGTCCTTGGTGTCGCCCGACTGAAAACCCTGACAGGTGAACAGCTTTCGTGAGCTGTCGAAGTCGTTCGCCAGGGCGATCGACATCAGGCCGGTCTCGCCCGACGCGAACAGATCGGTCTGATCGGCGGCGACGTCGGTCGGCTGCCCGCCGGGCCGCAACGCGACGAACCGCCCGCTGCGTTCGCCGGTGAGCAGTGTCCCGTCCGGTGCGGTCACCACATCCCACGGATGATCGAGTCCCGCCATGACGGTTTCCACGTCGAGAGCAGGGAACGACGACGGCGGGGCGGCCGACGCCCTCACGGGCTGATCGGTGCCGCACGCAGTGGCACAGGCGAGCGCGAAAATTCCGGTCAGTGCCAACTGCGGTGCACGCATGAAATCCAATCTAGTCGAGTGACCATTTGACGGTGACCTGGAAGCTCACCGTCTGCTGCCCCGGTTCGAGCGCGAAAGAGGCGCTGCCTTCGAGGGTGTCGCGTTGTACTTGCGGTTGTGGGATCGCAGTATCGCCGCGAACCTCGGTGATCGTGATGACGTCACCGAGCGATTCACCGGAGAGCTCGGCATATTGCTCGGCTCGGGCCTTCGCGTCGTTGAAAGCACGCTCGCGCGCGTCCGCGAGCAGTTGGGTGTTGTCGTCGATGTCGAACGAGACGCCGTCGAGGCGGGCGTTGTCGCCACCAGCCTTGACCGCCTTGTCCAGCACTTCCGAGGCCTTCGAGAGGTCCCGCACGACTATGCGCACCGAGTTCGTGACGCGATAGCCGGTGATGGTGTTGGTGCCGCCTGTCGGAAGGTTGTTGTACTCCGGCGAGACCGACAGTTGATTGGTCTGGATATCTTCCTTCGCGACGCCGCTGCCCGAGAGCGCGTCGATCATGGCGTTCGCCCGCTCGTTCGCGGTCGAGACGGCTCCGGCGACGTCGGGGGCGCTGACCTCGATCCCGACCGTCGCATTGAGGATGTCCGGCGTACCGCGGACCTCACCGTTGCCGACGACGGTGACGTCCCCGCCATCGCCCGAGTCGGAGTTTGTGCAACCACTCAATCCGAGCACCGCGACAGCGGCCGCCGCCACCCCGATTGCGGCCTTCGTTCTACGAGTGTGTGTCGTGCGAGTTTTCATTACGCCTGCCCCTCATTCCGTCGAAGCCGCGATTCGGCCGTCGTCCCGGACCCGACCTCGAGTGTAGAGAAATCGTGTGCCGGATTTGTGAGGGTGCAGCACAGGCGAAATGCTCGAACGGGCCACCAGTGCTCGTTTCAGCGTCGAGTTGCGACACTGATGGCCCGTTCGCGATGGCGGATCAGACGTTGTTGCCGCGGTGCACGTCGGTACCGGTCTGAGTTGTGTAGGTCGGAGCATCGGTGCGGTTGTGGACAGTCATAAATTCTCCTGAGTGAATAGGGCGGATGATGACCGTGCTTCGGGCATCACCCTGTGTTTTGCCGACTCGATCGAGGCGGCAAGAATGTGGGAGTCCCGATCGGCGCTACGAGATGCTGATGGCGTCCTTGGCGATCGTGGCGAAGTGCGTCTGGGCTGCCGAAACGACGGCGGACCGGTTCTTGTTGGTCTCCTCGAAAGACACCACTGCGCGAATGGCAGCCGGGTCTTCGAGTGTGCGAATTGCGGCGACTGCGTCTGGGGCGGTCAAGTCTTCGTAACCGTCGATCGCTAGTTCCTCTACGTCGACGACCTTCGAATCGCTCGGTCGGACCAGTTCGCGTACGCGAGCCGGCAACTGCTTCGCCGCAGCGGCAAGGTTGTCGCCCGCTCGCGCAATCCAGCTACCTGGCGACCATCAGCCGTTCGGCGAGATCGGTCACTTCGGGATGATTCTTCTGTGTGGCGAGCGCCTTGAGATACGTTGCGCGACGTAGTAATTGGTATTCGAGCAGGAGATCGCCCAGTACGGCCTCATCGAGTGGTTGGGGCTGCTCGATCATCGTCTTGACCAAGGCTGCGCCACGACCGAGCGCCGGACCGCGACGGCGGGAAGATCTCGGTGTTGGTCAGCCTTGCGAGCGCTCGCAGCTGCGTGAGTATCGCGTTCTTGGGCGTAGTTGTTGGCACTGTGTTTGTCCTGACGTTGGCAGAATTGCCGAGATCGACTCGGTAGCAGAAGAATTGGAATAAATCCGGAACGACGCCAGCGGGCTCGAGCGTCTCTGCATGGACTACCCGAGTGAGGTCCTGTCAAACGCAGGGCAACGCGACATCTCCCACACCGGGTCGATGTTCAGTGGACGACTTTCTCGCACTACTACTTTTGTAGTGTTTCCACTACTATTGTAGTGACGACGACGCTCCGCAGCCGCCACAACTGGGGTCGCCACGGATGCGACGTTGCCTGGGATTCGCAAATGCTGTGCCAAGGGTGACGAATGTTGCCCGCTCACGATCGGAGCCGTCATGGACATCGCAGCCGGACTCGAGCTGGTCGCATCGGCCGTTTCAGCGCCGCTGCTGCTCGCCGTCATCGCCGCGATTCTTGTCGTGGAATCGGGATCCGTTGTGGGAGTGCTGCTTCCAGGTTCCAGTATCGTGCTCAGTCTGGGCGTGCTCGTCGGAACCGGAACGGTGCCGATGCTTCCGGCAGTATGTGTCGTCGCGATCGCAACGACGGTCGGCACTCAGTATTCGTTCCTGAGGGCGCGCGAACAGGTGGCCACCTTCGAAGTCTCGCGAGGGCTCGACGAATTGACCGGAGGCAGACTTTCTCGTGCGGTCGCTGCGACACAGCGGATGTCGGACCGATCCCCGCGCGCGGTGTCCTTCGGGGCGCCGCTGTTCGGCGGTATCCGCACATTGGCACCGAGATTTCTTGCACAGTCGCCGATCCGCTACCAACAATTCGCTGGATTGAGTGCGCTGTCGGCATGGGTCTGGTCCGTAGTTCTCGTATCCGTCGGAGCTGTTGCAGGTGCCGGCGACCGGATCGGCACTGTGATCGGACTCGTCGGAATCCCTGCGTTTGCGACCTTCGTCGTCATTCGGAGGTGGCGGCGTCGGTGTGACCCGCGTCGCTTCTCAGCAGCAATATCGAATCGGTGAGCGAGGTGTGACCTCCTGTTCAACGTTTCGGAAACCTTGTGGAAACGTCAGCGCGTCACGATGGCCGGTGTGACCATCGACGACATCGAACGGACGAGGACCGCGTGCTCGTACTGCGGCGTCGGCTGTGGCATCGTCGTCGACACTCAGAAGGACCCGAAGAGCGGCGCCAAGTTCATCGCTAAGGTGTCCGGCGACAAGCTGCATCCGACGAACTTCGGGCGACTGTGCACCAAAGGTGCGACGCATGCCGACATGATGCGGGCAACCGGTCGGATGGAAACCGCCCTCGTGCGAGGCACGCGTGGTGGTGAACCGGAGGCCGTCGACGTCGACGACGCGATCCGTGACGCCGCCGAGCGCTTACGGCGAATCGTCGACGAGCACGGACCCGATGCTGTCGCGCTGTACGTGTCCGGGCAGATGTCGATCGAGGCGCAGTATCTCGCCAACAAGCTGGCCAAAGGTTTCCTGCGCACCGTTCATATCGAATCTAATTCACGATTGTGCATGGCGAGCGCCGGTACGGGCTACAAACAGTCGCTCGGCGCGGACGGCCCACCGGGTTCATACACCGACTTCGAATCGAGCGACCTCTTCTTCGTCATCGGTGCCAACATGGCCGACTGCCATCCAATTCTCTTCCTGCGGATGTCGGAGCGGCTGAAAGAGGGCGCGAAGCTGATCGTCGTTGATCCGCGCCGCACGACCACTGCGGACAGGGCTGACCTGTTCTTGCAGATCGCGCCGGGCACAGACTTGGCGCTGCTCAACGGGATACTGCATCTGCTTGTCGAAAACGGTTGGATAGACGAAGATTTCATCGCCGCACACACCGATGGCTGGGCAGGTATGCCGGAGTTTCTCGCCGACTACACACCGGAGCGCGTCGCCGACATCACCGGTCTTTCCGTCGAAGACATCCGCACCGCCGCCGAGCTGATCGGCGCGGCAGGGGAGTGGATGACCTGCTGGACAATGGGTTTGAACCAGAGCACCCATGGCACGTGGAACACCAACGCGATCTGCAACCTGCACTTGGCAACCGGCGCCATCTGCCGACCAGGCAGCGGACCGCTGTCGCTCACCGGTCAGCCCAATGCGATGGGCGGTCGCGAAATGGGTTACATGGGGCCTGGTCTGCCGGGCCAGCGGTCGTCGGTAGCGGCGGACGACCGTGCATTCGTCGAAGATAAGTGGGGTCTCGAGCCCGGGACGATCCGAACGGACATCGGGCCGGGCACGATCGACATGTTCACCCAACTGGCTGCGGACAAGATCAAGGCCTGCTGGATCATCTGCACGAATCCCGTTGCAACGGTGGCAAACCGAAAGACGGTGATCGCAGGCCTCGAGACGGCCGAGTTGGTGATCACCCAGGACGCGTACGTCGATACGGCGACCAATGCGTATGCCGACATCATCCTGCCGGCGACGCTGTGGGCGGAATCGGACGCGGTGATGGTGAACTCCGAGCGCAATATGACGTTGCTGCCGAAGTCGATCGAGGCGACCGGCGACGCCCGACCCGACTGGCAACTCATCGCACAGGTCGCCGCCGCGATGGGATTCGAGAAGGACTTCACCTACGCGAGTAGCGAAGAGATCTTCGACGAAATCAAGCTCTTCTCGAATCCGAAGACTGGCTACGACCTTCGCGGCGTCAGCTACGAACGTCTGCGGACGACACCGCTGCAGTGGCCGTGTCCACCCGACGACGACAACGATCGCCACCCGATTCGTTACCTCAACGACGGCGTCAGTCAGACCCTGTTCGTCGACGCTGACGGAACACAACCTCGACTCGCCTTTGCGACGCCGACCCGACGTGCCAACTTCTTTGCGCGACCACACATGCCTGCCAAGGAGATGCCGGACGACGAGTATCCGTGGGTCCTCAATACCGGCCGCCTGCAACATCAGTGGCACACGATGACCAAAACCGGCAGGGTCGCCAAGTTGAACAAGTTGAACCCGGGACCGTTCGTCGAGATCCACCCGATCGACGCGGAAGCGCTCGGTATAGAACCGAAAGACCAGGTGGAGATCGCGTCCCGCCGCGGTCGCGCCGTCCTTCCCGCCGTGGTGAGCGATCGCGTCCGGCAGGGCAATTGTTTTGCGCCCTTTCACTGGAACGACGAACACGGCGAGTACCTCACGATCAACGCCGTCACCAACGACGCAGTCGACGCCGACTCTTTGCAGCCCGAATTCAAGGCCTGCGCAGTGACGTTGCGTCGAGTGACCCCTGTTGCCGTTCCTGCAGCCACCGAGCCGCAGGTCGTGGTTGCCGACAACCCGATCGCGACCGCGCTCGGAATCGGCAGTATCGCACCGCCCGCGCTGTCGGAGTCCGAGAAGCTCTACCTCGCAGGCTTTCTCAACGGACTTCAGGCTGCGCCGCCGACTTCGGTACCGGTACTTCCGAGCGGTGCACCGATTTCCGAGCCGATCAGGCTGTGGGTCGACGGCATGTTGGCGGGCACCTATTCGCGGACCGCCGCGGCGGGCGCTGCATCGCCAGCCGTGGCACCGACTGATGTGCCCAGATCCGTTGTGGTGCTGTGGGCATCCCAAACAGGTAATGCCGAAGAGTGTGCGACCCAATGCGCGGATCGTCTCGAGTCGTTGGGTCTCTCGGCGCGACTTGTCGACATGGATACCTGCGAGCTCAGCGAACTGGCCCGTGTGCAAGACCTTTTCGTCATCACGAGCACGTTCGGCGACGGCGGCCCGCCCGACAATGGTGCCGACTTCTGGAGCAGGCTCAGTGCCGACGACGCCCCAGCTATGAAAGGTGTTCGGTACGCGGTCTTTGCGATGGGCGACTCGTCCTACGACGACTTCTGTGGCCACGGTCGAGCCGTCGACACCAGGCTGAGTGCGCTCGGCGCGATACCGCTGCTGCCGCGCGTCGATTCCGAACCCGACTACGAAGAACCATTCCGGCAATGGTTGGCCAAGGTTGTGACGGCTTTGGCTGCTGGCGCTACCGAAACGACCCCCGACGCACCTGCGCACTCGATCTCACCGGCGCGAGCGGTAGTGCCGAGAGGTGGCGTGATCACCCGCCCCCGGATCCGGCCGGCCGTCGGCGCGCCGAAGCCGTTCTTCACCAGGTCCGAACCGATTTATGCGCCACTCGTACGCAATTCGCGGCTCACCGTCGAGTCGTCCGGAAAAGAGGTGCGCCAGTTCGGTTTCGACATCTCCGAGTTCGATGTCACCTACGACGCGGGCGACGCGCTCGGGATCTTCCCGGTCAACGACGAAGCAGTGGTGGCAAGTTGGCTGCAGGTGACCGGTGTCGACGGCGACCGCGTTATGGAGATCGACGGTGACCAGACTCCGTTGCGCACTGCGCTCCAGTCGAGTTTGGACATCTGCAAGGTCACCCCGGATTTGCTTCGGTTCATTGGGGAGCGCAACCCGGACCCCAAGCTTGCGAAGCTGCTTCGACGCGACAACAAAAACGAGCTCGACAAGTTTCTGTGGAGTCGCCATGCCGTCGACGTCATCCGAGCGTTCCCGGTCGCCGCGTCAGCGAGCGACTGGTTGTCGGTACTGAAACCGATTCAGCCGCGCCAGTATTCGATCTCGTCGAGTCCGCTGGTGAGTCCGAAGGAAATTCAGTTGACGACGTCGGTGGTGCGCTTCGGGCGCGAGGACGACCCGCGTCGCGGTGGCGTCTGCTCGACGTTCCTTGCCGATCGAGCGGAGAACACGAAGGTCCCGATCTTTCTGCAGCGGTCACCCAACTTCCGGCCACCGACGGAACCTGCAACGCCGATGATCATGATCGGCCCCGGCACCGGTATAGCGCCGTTCCGTGGGTTCCTGCAGGAGCGCAGGGCACTTGGCTGCTCTGGTAAGAACTGGTTGTTCTTCGGCGATCAGCACAAGGCGACCAATTTCTACTATCGGTCCGAGTTGGAAGAGCTGTTCCGCGCGGGCTTCCTGAACAGACTCGACCTGGCCTTCTCACGTGATCAGCGTGAACGGATCTACGTGCAGGACCGCATGATCGAGCACGGTGCCGAGCTGTGGCGGTGGGTGGAGGCCGGTGCCCACATCTACGTATGCGGCGACGCGACGCGGATGGCGAAAGACGTCGACGACGCGCTGCTGCGCATCGCTCAGATCCACGGCAACCTGTCCGACGAGGGCGCCCTGTCGCTGAAGAAGAAGCTGGTCGCCGACAAGCGTTATGTGCGAGACGTGTACTGATCGCAGACAGTCACACGGCGAGGTACACCCAAGCCCGCGTGCCGGAGTCGAGCACAACCTCGACGCGGGTGTAGTCGTCGACTTCGTAGGTGTCGGCGCTGTGCAATTCGTCGGGCGTGATCTCGAATACCGTCCCGTACACACAGTCGGCTGGATCGTCGCTTGCAACGACGATCGGATGTTCGGCAGCGCCACTGAGTGCGAGGACGTCGGGGTCGGTGATGGTCAGCATGCGAGTTGCGTAGCCGGCCAGTCGATCGTTCGTTCCGGTCAGCAGCCTGCCGAACGTCTCGACCTGAACGGTCGGATCCTGCAGCGTCCCATAGGAGAACAGCCGGACCGTCGTCGGTGACGACGCGGACCAATCCGATTCGATGCGGTTGTCGACCATCGGTAGACGATATCGCTAGGGCGCGTTCTCGCTGACGATTGGTTCGCCGACGGACTTCGGACCGACGTAGGTGTAGGTGGCAGCGCCGACTGCCAGTGTGAGCGCGACGAAAAGTGGTGCTGCCCAGAGCATCCACCAACCACCTGTCCCGCTCGGGTCGTAGATCTCCGGTCGCGGCCACGCGAGGTTGACGACCATTGCGCCACCCCAGACGACGGCGAGCAGGTTGATCGGGAGTCCGAATTTGCCTAGTGAGAACAACTTTTCGCCGTCGGCGGATTCCTCTGCGGGCCAACCGGTCAGGCGCCGACGGAGCAGCGGGACGGTCACCAGCAGGTAGGCGAGGTACAGCGTGGTGATGCAGACACTGGCGAGGGTCGTGAAGATTGCGGCGTTGCCAAGGTTGACTGCGAGCAGACCGATGCCGAGAGCGCCGATCACGATGGAAGGCAGCATCGGTGTCCCGAAGCGCGGGTGAACTGTCGAAAGTGCCTTCGCGAAAGGAAGTTTCCCGTCGCGCGCCATCGAGAACATCAAGCGCGATCCGGCGGTCTGAATCGCGAGGGTGCACACCGTGATCGCAACAGCGACGACGCAGAGCAGAAGTGTGCCGGCGGGACTGCTCAGCTTGGAGGTGATCACGTATGCCAAACCACCACTGGCGAGTTCGCCGTCGTCGAGGCTCGGTGCTGCCATCAGCGCGCCGATAAGCATAAGTCCGCCGCCGATGGCGGAGACGGTCAATGCAGTGAGAATGGTCCGAGGTGCCACCCGACGCGGGTTCTTGGTTTCCTCGGAAAGCTCACCTGCGGAATCGAATCCGACCATCACGTACGCGGCCATCAGACCGGAGACGAGAAAGGCTGCCAGGTAGCCGCCGGGTGCTGCCTGGTCCGTCTCGAATACGACGTCGGGGCCACGTTCGGCGCCTGTGAGGAAGATGGCGACAACTGCGGCGACACCGACGATTTCGAGCGTGACACCGATCGAATTGATCCGCGACATCAGGTCGATGCCGATGCAGTTGATCGTCGTCGTCACGATCAGCAGGATCGAGCCGAGCACGACGGCGTTGGCTGCGCCCGACGTCGAGGTGAGTGATGTGTCGTCGCCGATCATCTGGAAGCCGCCCCAGATCGTCGGCAGGACCACCTGCAGCGCAATCGCGGCAGCGGCGGCGGTGACGATTTGCGCGATGATCATGAACCAGCCGGCGAACCAACCGACCGCATCGCCTGCGAGGCGTCGCGACCACTGATAGATGCAGCCCGAGATCGGGTAGCGCGCTGCGAGTTCCGCGAAGTTGAGAGCAACCAGCAGTTGGCCCGCGAACACAAGCGGCCACGTCCAGAAGAAGGCTGCGCCGCCGAACGAGTAGCCGAAACCGAAGAACTGAAAGATCGTCGTCAGGATGGAAACGAACGAGAATCCGGCTGCGAACGACGCGTAGCGGCCGAGCTTGCGGTGAAGCTGCTGCTCGTATCCGAACTGTTCGAGATCTGCGTCGTCCGTAGTGGTCGGGAGAGCCAACGGTGGTGCGCTCACGATGGATCCTTTGTTCCGAGAACCTTTACCTATCAGATGGCAGTTTTGCCTACGCGCGCTCCCGACCGGTGACGGCTACGTAACGACTTTGTTGCCCGTGTACCGGATCTGCGGGAACGTGCGCTCGCTGGGTGCCTGCTGACAGGTAGTGCCAGAATGGGGCACGTGGTGAACCCTGGTCCCGGCCGTCCGCGACTCGAGCAGCGTCGGCGTCCAGGCGGCACCCCCCGCGCGGAAATACTCGACGCAGCCGCGGAGTTGTTCACCAACCGCGGTTACGCCAACACCTCGACCAGGCGGATCGCCGATGCTGTCGGCATACGGCAGGCGTCGCTCTATCACCACTTCGGCACCAAGGACGACATTCTCGACGCGCTACTCGAAAAGACCATCGCCGAACCGCTTGCGCTCGCAGCGCAGTTGATCGCCGAACCGGGTGATCCCGCGCCGAAGCTCTACGCCCTCGCGCTGTACGACACACGGCAGCTGTGCGCAAACCGGTGGAACCTGGGTTCGCTGTATCTGCTGCCGGAACTGCGCACCGAGCGTTTCGAGTCGTTTCGAGTGCGGCGGGACGAATTGCGGAAGCTGTACGCGGTCGTGTCCCGTCAGGTGATCGCCGACACTCGCCCCGCCGCGAATGGAACAGACACGTTGAACGGTGTCGAGTACCTACCGTTCCGACTTGTGGAGACGGTGATCAACATGCGGTCCGACGACGGCGTCTCGCCCGAGCACGCGCCCGCCCTGATACCGGAGGCGGCGGTGCGCGTGCTCGGCTGGACCGGTGATTCGCTGCGCCTTCGCGAAACTGCGGAGGCGCTGCTCGATCGTGCGATCAGCCCTGTTCAACCGCCTGCTTGATCTTCGCCAGCGTCGAATTCATACCGTCGACGAGCTCGTCCTCGAAACTGTCGTTACCGCCGAGCACCTTGTCGACACCGAGCTGCGAAATCTTGGAGGTGCCGTTCGGTACGTCGCGACGTTGGGTGAGCTTTGTACCGCCTGCGGTCGGTTCGAGTTCGAACGACCAGATCGTGCGATTCTCGACGATGCGGAAAGCTACTTCTTTGTTCGGCTCGAAACGGACAACTTTGGCGGTCGTCGGCCAGAACTTCCAGCCTTGCCGATTGACGTTGATCGTTCGAGTGCCTTCGCGGACCGTGCCGAGCGGCTGCATGACGCGGCACTGCGGGCTCCACTCGGGCATCCGCTTGAGGTCGGCCACGACCGTCCACACCTGCTCGGGTGTGGCGGCTACGTCGATCGAGGATTGCAGGTTCTTCGGCACGCGATGACTCCGTTGTCTCGTTGTACAGATGCGTTGCATCAGGGGTGAACCTGATACTCGCAGTAACATACTCCCAACCCGTCGACTTCGGATATGGGCGGGACGCCGACATCTCCCACGCGGTTCGCAATGCACTTGCCGCGCGATCGGCGACTCGAGCAGCTATGGCCGGAGTTGCTGGATCATGATCGACGTAGGCTCGGCAGCCACCAGTTCCGATGCCCGAACAGTCGCATGAACGCAGGCACGAGCATCATTCGAACGATGATCGCATCGATCGCGACCGCGACCGCAAGCGCCAGCCCGAGTTGCTTGAGTTCCAGCACGCTCGCGGTCACGAAGCTGCCGAATACGACGACCATGATGGCGGCGGCCGCGGTGATCGGGCGGCCGGTGATGGCAAGCCCTTCGGCGACAGCAACGCGATTTCCCTCGTCGGACTTGTCGGCGTTTGCGTCCCAACGTTCCTTCATTCGACGAATCAGGAAGACCTCGTAGTCCATAGATAGGCCGAACAACACGACGAAGACGATGGTCGGCAGGAAGACCTGGAGAAATCCGACGCTGTGGAAGCCGAGCACCGATTCCCCGTACCCCCATTGGAAGATCGCCACGGTGAGTCCGAGGGCTGCTCCGGTGGCCAGCAGATTCATGAGGATCGCCTTCACCGGCAACAGAATGCTGCGGAACACGACGACGAGGAACGCGAACGAAACGATAAGCACGAATCCGATGACCGCAGGAAGTTTGGCGTTGATCTCGTCGGAGAGGTCGAGAAATTCTGCGGCGGGCCCGCCGACGGCGTAGTCGGAGCCGGCCTGGCGGCGTAGTTGTGCGACGAGTTCGGACGTTTCGGGACTGTCGGTGGCGGTCTCGGAAATGACGACGATCAGAGCTTGCCCGTCTGCACGTTGGACGAAGGAACTCGCAACCCTGTCGTCTCGAGCGATCTGTGCCGCGAGTTGGTCGACGTTTCGGGCGCCGTCGGTCGAGACGACGGTCAGCGGCGCGAGCGCGCCCGGGGCAAACTTGGTCGACACCGTCTGCGCAGCGGCACCCGACGGCGTCTTGTCGAGGTACGCCATTCCCATGTCGATACCGAGCGACATCGACGTGAGCGGCGCAGCGCCGACCAACAGCACGAGCGTCGCACCCACACCGAACAGCACCGGCCGAGCCATGACCAGATGAGCCCACCGCGCCCACCTGCTGGTTTCCGTCGTGTTGGTGACTTCGGCAGGCCGGAAGCGTGCGGGTAGCGCCCAACGATTCACCTTCGGCCCGAGGACGGCGAGCAGTGCGGGCAGGAAGGTCAGTGCGACAAGCATGGTCGACACGATCGAGATCCCGACGCCGAGGGCGATACCGCGAAAGATCGGCGCGTCGATGACGACGAGCGAGCCGAGCGCGATGGTCACGATGAGCCCGGACGCGACGACGGTCTTGCCTGTCGTACTCATCGCGATGCCGATTGCTTCGGTCACCCCCTTGCCGCGTGCGAGTTCCTCACGGAACCTGCTCACGATGAACATCGCGTAATCGATCCCGATCCCGATGCCGATCATCGATGCGATCGACACTGTCAGCACGTTGATCGAGGTGACTCCGGAGAGCAGGAACAGGAGTCCCGTCGTCAGCGCGAGACCCGCAAGGCCGACCCCGATCGGAAGCGCTGCTGCGACGACGGCGCCGAGCGCGAACACGAGGATGAGCAGGGCGACGGGGATGCCGATCGCCTCGGCCTTGGTGATGTCGCCGATTTCGATGTCGACGAGATCGTTCTGCAGCGCGGCGATTCCGGTGAGTCCAACCGTCATATCCGGGTGGTTCGTGGCGGTCAGTTCGTCTTGCAACTTTCGCGCGGTGATTGCGCGCTCCGACGGGGTACCAGTCAGAGCAACGACGGCCAACGCTGCATGCCGGTCGTCGGAAATCTGTCCGCCGAGTGCGTCGAATGGCCCGACGACGTTGCCAACGCCTTGGGTGGAGCGGGCTTGTTCGACGGCGTCGGTGACCGCCGAACGGAACTCCGGTGAGTCTGCCGACAACGTCGGCGAGTCGAAGACGATGACACCCTGGCCGTCGCCCAACTGGGGAAAGTGCTTGGTGGTGAGCTCGCTCGCCCGAGCCGAGTCGGCATTGTGCACGGTGAAGTCGGGGGATTGGAGTGCCGAGTTGAGCAGTGGCGTGGACAGCCCGCCGAGCACGATGAGGACGATCCAGGCGCCGAGCACGGCCCAGCGGCGTCGTGCGACGAATCCGCCCCATCGGTAGCCGATAGCGGGCCGCTCTTCGAGTTGGAGCGTCATCGAATTCCCCAATTCTGAAAGTGACTGTCTGGTACGGACTCTAGGGTCAGTTCGCCCAACCTGCAAGTGACTGTCAGAAATTGGCGTAGGCTAGGAGCATGGCCGGACCGTCTGCCTGGGAGCGCAGGAAGCTCCAGGCAATGCGCGACATCCAGACCGCGGCCTTGGCGTTGTTCGACGAACATGGCTACACGGCCGTTACCGTGGAACGCGTCGCCGGGGCGGCCGCGGTGTCTGCGAGTTCGATCTACAGGTATTTCGGCACCAAGGAAATGTTGGTGCTCTGGGATGAGTACGACCCGCAGATTTTCGAGGTCGTTCGGATGGCTGGTGGCGAGCGGCGAATTACTGTAGGCGACCTGTGCGACACCGTCGTCACGGCGGCGCCGTTGCTGATCGGTGAGATTTTCGCGGACCCGGCCGAGGTCGAGCGGATCAGACGGCGGATGAGTTACGTCGTCAGCGAACCCGACGTCCGGATGGGACAACTACGGCTTCTGGTCGACATCGAGCAGCAGGTGTGCGACATCCTCCGCGACCGTCTCGAAGACGTCGGCGAGCTACAGGTCAAGATTATTGCTGCCCAGTCGGTGTGGGGCGTCCATGCGGCAATTCGGCACTGGATCGCCTCGGACGAGCAGCCCATCCAGGTCATCCTGAATCGTGCTGTCAGCCAGATTGCCGAGGGCGTGCGGGCTATCCGAGGATGACGAACCAGACCGCGGTGTATTGGCACAAAGCCAGCGCCGCACTGACTGCAAACTGCATTCGCAAAAGTGGAATTGATTAACATTCTTCCCGCGTGTCTCACGCGTAACACGTAATACCCGGAGCAATATCAGCGATGGATATGTGAATGCACCAACCAGTTACACATCTTTGAACCGCACATCGCCAAACCCGCTACATATGGAGTATCGGTCGTGAAAATACATTCGATTCTGCGCCGCCACGAAGTCCAATCCATACCGCTGCTGGAGTCCGCTCGCATGCAGGGCAGTCCCAAGAAGTGGCCGAGCGAAAAGCTCGAGCGTCTGCTGACCGCTCGCGAACTCGATCAGGTCCTGCACCACCGCGTCTGAGCTGCAGGTTCGGTAGCGACGTATTGTTCGATTCCGCTGTGAGCATGACAACTAGCTGCGACGTGCGCTGGTCGGCATACTCGTAGGGTGACGGCACCTCGCGACCGTAATGATTCACCTGCAGCAGTCAAACCAGCAATCTTGAGCGTCGACGACGATCCGGGAGTCTCCCGTGCGGTCGTGCGCGACCTCCGCCGCCGCTACGGCGAAAAATATCGCATTGTCCGTGCGCAATCGGGCCCCGACGCCTTGGATGCGCTTCGAGAAATGAAGCTGCGCGGGCAACCCGTCGCAATCCTGGTTGCCGACTATCGCATGCCGGGAATGGACGGTATCCAGTTTCTCGAGCAGGCCATGGATCTCCATCCATACGCTCGGCGGGTCCTGCTGACGGCCTACGCCGATACCGACGCCGCCATCGACGCGATCAACGTGGTCGACCTCGATCACTACTTGCTCAAGCCGTGGGATCCGCCGGAGGAGAAGCTCTATCCGGTCATCGATGCTCAGCTGGAAGCGTGGCTGTGCACAGAGCATCGACCGATCACCGAGACCAAGATCGTCGGGCATCGATGGTCTGCCCGATCGTCGGAGGTCAGAGAATTTCTCGCCCGCAATCAGCTGCCCTACCGCTGGTACATGTCGGACGAACCGGAGGGTGCGCGCTTACTCGAAGCCGCAGGCACCGACGCCGATCACTGTCCCGTCGTGATCACTGCCGAGGGCGAGGCGCTGATCGAACCGACCGACGCCGAGCTCGCGGCGCGAGTCGGCTTGAACACAACTCCGTCCAAGGACTTCTACGACCTCATCGTCATCGGCGGCGGACCCGCTGGTCTCGGAGCGGCCGTCTACGGCGCGTCGGAGGGCTTGCGGACGGTCCTCGTCGAGCGGACCGCAACCGGCGGTCAGGCCGGACAGAGTTCGCGTATCGAGAATTACCTCGGCTTCCCCGATGGGGTGTCCGGTTCCCAGCTGGCCGACCGTGCCCGCAGGCAGGCGTCGAAGTTCGGTGCCGAAGTCATCACGACCCGAGACGTCGTCGGGCTCGAAGTCCGCGGGGCCGCACGGACGGTCCGGTTCGCAGACGGCGACTCCCTCGATGCCCACACGGTGATCGTTGCGACCGGCGTGATGTACCGGCGGCACCCGGCGCCTGGCATCGACGACTACACGGGTCGGGGTGTGTATTACGGGTCCGCCATGACCGAGGCCGCGCGCTGCGCCAACGAAGACGTCTACATCGTCGGCGGGGCGAACTCGGCAGGCCAAGCGGCTGTGTACCTTGCGCGAACGTCGCGATCGGTGACGATCGTCGTCCGCGCACCGTCGCTCGAAAAGTCGATGTCGCACTACCTGATTCAACAGATCGAGAACATCGAGAACATCACGGTTCGATCGTGCTCGGAAGTGACGAGCGTCGCGGGCGACGATCACCTCGAACGAATCACGCTGCGAAACAACGCAACCGATACCGAGGAGACGGTCGACGCGCAGTGGCTGTTTCTGTTCATCGGTGCTGCGCCGGGGACCGAATGGCTCGACGGTGTGGTCGTCCGCGACGACCGCGGCTATGTCGTCGCCGGTCCCGATCTCGCCATCGACGGTGGTAGACCACGCGGTTGGCCGCTGGAACGACCGCCACATCATTTGGAGACAAGTGTTCCCGGCGTCTTCGTCGCCGGAGATGTTCATGCCGATTCGGCGAAGCGCGTCGCGTCGGCCGTCGGAGAAGGAGCCATGGCAGTGATGCTCGTACACAGATACCTGGCGAAACCATGAGTACCGAAACCGTATGTGATCCAGAGGAACTGCGGACACTGTTTCTCTTCGAGAAGCTCGACGACGAGCAACTGGCCTGGTTGTGCCGTGACGGTCACATCGAGGTCATCGAACCGGGGCCGGTGTATCGCGAAGGCGATCCCGCGACCTGCTTCTACGTGATGATCAGCGGCGAGATCGCGTTGACGAAGCTGTCCGGTGGCCAAGAGATCGAGACCGTGCGCTCCGACCACGCGGGCGCCTACGCCGGTGCTTGGGGTGCCTACCTCGGCGATCGGGTCGAGCAGACCTACGGCGGTTCGATGTACGTGCGGAAGACAGCGCGCTTCTTCGTGCTCGACGCAGGCACGTTCGCGCGGATGATGCAGGAATGGTTTCCGATGGCCGTGCACCTACTGGAGGGTGTGTTCCTCGGAAACCGCAACTCGCGCATGATCATCGATCAGCGGGAACGGTTGTTGGCCCTCGGTTCACTGTCGGCCGGCTTGACGCACGAACTGAACAACCCCGCGGCGGCCGCGGTGCGGGCGACCTCGTTGCTACGCGAGCGGGTGGCGGGCATGCGGCACAAACTCGGAATGATCGCGAAGGGCAAGTTCTCGCCCGCGACGATGGAAGCGTTGATCACGCTGCAGGAGCAGGCGGCCGAGCAGGTCGCAAAGGCGCCGATTCTCACGCCGATGGAAGAGTCCGACCGCGAGGACGCCCTCGGTGAGTGGTTCGAGGAGCACAACATCAGCGGCGGTTGGGATCTTGCGCCGACCTTCGTGCAGGCCGGCATCGACACCGATTGGCTGGATCGGGTCGAGGCGACGCTAGCCGATACGCAGGACTTCGTGTTCGAGGGTTCTATCCGCTGGCTGAACTACACGATCGAAACCGAATTGCTGATGAACGAAATCGGCGATTCGACCACTCGCATCACGTCGCTGGTCAATGCCGCCAAGCAGTATTCGCAGATGGATCGGGCGCCGTTCCAGGTGGTCGACGTGCACGAGTTGCTCGACAGCACGCTGGTGATGCTTGCCAGAAAGATCGGCGATTCGATAGAGGTCGTCAAGGATTACGACCGCAGTCTGCCTCCCGTCCCCTGTTACGCAGCGGAATTGAATCAGGTGTGGACCAATTTGATCGACAACGCGGTCGGTGCGATGGCGGACACAGACGGTGGCACCTTGACGATTCGCACGTACCTCGAAAACGACTGCGCAGCAATCGAGATCGGTGATACTGGAACCGGAGTTCCGGACGAGATCAAGAGTCGAATCTTCGAGCCGTTCTTCACCACGAAACCCGTCGGTGAGGGCACCGGCCTCGGCCTTGATATCTCGTTTCGAATAGTCGTCAACAAACATCACGGCGACATCCGAGTCGAGTCGGAGCCGGGCAACACACGGTTCATCGTTCGGCTGCCGTTGACCGCACCAGAAAGAGAGCGTGACGATGACGAAGGGAATTGATCCCGCCGTGCCGCCGAGCGGCCCAGGGTGTGTCGAATGCGGTGCTGGTGGTGGCTGGTGGTTCCACCTGCGTCGATGTGCGCAGTGCGGGCACATCGGTTGCTGTGACTCCTCGCCCGCTCAGCACGCGACGAAGCACGCAGGCGAGACCGGTCATCCCTTTATGCAGAGCTTCGAGCCCGGCGAGGACTGGTACTGGAACTTCGAGACCAAGCAGTCCTACGACGGTCCGGAGTTGGCCGGACCGACGCACCATCCGCTCGATCAGCCTGCCCCCGGACCCGAAGGTCGAGTTCCTGCGAATTGGCAACGCCTACTGCACTGAACGACGGGTAACGCGTCAGGCGCGCAGGAGGCCGAGCGTGTTGCGCCACAGTCCGTCCAGCATGGCTGGATCGTTGCTGAGTTTTGCGAACATGACGAGGCCTTCGAGTTGCGCGACCACCCCGCGCGCGGTCTCGACGGTTGCGTTCGACTCGGGAATGGTGCCCTGTGCGGCGGCTTCGGCGAGTACGGCAGCGACGAGAGCGATCTGATCGGCAAATACTTCTTGCAACTTCGTTGCAACGCTGCCGTCCTGATTACTGAGTTCGAGTGCCAGGTTGCCGAGGAGGCAGCCGTCGATGTGGCCGTCTGTGTCGTGTGCGGTTCGTTGGGCTGCAATCTGCAGTCGCAGCAGGGATTCCAGACGCTGTAGCGGCTCGTCGTCGGTGCTGAGCGTTGCGATCCACGTGGCGCGCTGTTGCTGCCAGTGCAGGTCTACGACCTCGAGCGTCAGAGCTTGTTTCGACTCGAAGTAGTGGTAGAAGCTGCCTTTCCGCACGTCGGCCTTCGTGCAGATTTCGGCGACACCGATCCCGACGTAGCCGCGGGTGTGGATGAGGGTGCACGCGGCATCGAGTATCCGCTCGCGCGCATCACTTGTCCGTCCCATGAGGCGAGTATACGACCGGTCAACTATTCTTGCAAAATAGTTGACCGGTCGTCTACTATCGCAAACGTCGGATCGAACAGTCGAAGAAAGGGGCAGCAATGTCCGAGCCAGTGAGTGAGCACAACCGAACATCGATCTCGGTCGTCGTCGCCTACCACAGCGGTTACGGCCACACGGCAAGGCAGGCCCGTGCGGTCGCCGACGGCGTCGCATCGGTTGCAGGAGCCCGAGTCGAACTGCGAAACGTCGCGGAACTTACCGAATCGCTATGGGATGCACTCGATTCCGCGGACGCGATCGTCTTCGGCTCACCGACCTACATGGGGAGCCAGTCGTCGACGTTCCAAGCATTCGCCGAAGCGAGCGCGGGCGTGTGGGCCAAGCAGGGCTGGCGAGACAAGCTTGCCGCTGGTTTCACCACGTCGGCAGGCGCGAACGGCGACAAACTGCACACCCTCTCGTCGATGGTTCTGTTCGCCGCTCAACACGGCATGACCTGGGTGAACCTCGACCTTGCGCCGGGCTGGATCTACACCTCGACGGGCACAGCCGACAGCCTGAACCGGCTCGGCGGATTCGTCGGAGCCATGGCGCAGGCACCATCCGACGCGCCACCGGACGTCGCGCCACCGTCCGCCGACCTTCGCACCGCAGAACATCTCGGGCGACGGGTTGCATTGCTCGCGCGGCAGTTCGCGATCGGCAAACGCTCGATCGACGGCAACATACCCGCCGTTGCGGTGTCGGCATGACCGGGACGTGGGCGGGGCGACTCGGCGACGTGCTCGGCCTCGAACACCCGATCGTCCAGGGGCCTTTCGGTGGCGGTCTCTCGAGTGTGGAACTGCTTGCTGCCGTGTCGAACGCAGGCGGACTCGGGTCCTTCGGCGCACACATCTTCTCGCCGGGCGAAATCGGTGACATCGTCGCGTCGGCGAGGGCTGTCACCGACAAACCGTTCGCAATCAACCTGTGGGTCCCACACGTCGACGATGCGCCACGGCCGACCATCGACGAACTCGCGCAACATATCGACAGGCTGCGTCCGTACTACGAACAATTCGGCGTCGATCCGCCCGACCCCGACACCATGTCGTTGGGTCAAAACTACCCAGAGCAGATCGAGGCGCTACTCGAATTCGAGCCGCCCGCAATAAGTTTCGTGATGGGTATCCCCGATGCACACGTGGTTGCCGAGGCGCGCCGCCGCGGCATCGTCACGATCGCGACAGCAACGACCGTCGCCGAAGCCGTAGCTGTCGAAACCGCTGGTATCGACGTGGTCGTCGCCTCCGGTAGTGATGCGGGCGGGCATCGCGGCGCGTTCCTTAGCCCGCTTCGCGAATCGTTGGTCGGGACCTTCTCGTTGGTCCCCGCAGTCGCCGATGCCGTCGGGATTCCGGTTGTTGCTGCCGGCGGAATCGCGGATGGTCGTGGTGTCGCAGCCGCGCTGACCCTCGGTGCCGACGCCGTGCAGATCGGTACGGGCTTTCTCACGACCACCGAATCGGGCACACACCCCGTGCACAAGGCTGCACTACTCGGCCCCGACGCCGGGACAACCGTCCTGACACGGCTGTTTTCCGGACGGCACGCGCGAGGAATTCCGAACGGATTCGTCCGTGACCTTGCGGCGCTGGAGGACGAGGTGCCTGCATATCCGATCCAGAACGCACTGATGCAACCGATCCGCAAAGAGGCAGGCCGCCAGGGCAATCCGGACTTCGTCAATCTATGGGCGGGGCAGGCGGCAACCCTCTCGCGCGGCGGCTCCGCGGCGGCGTACGTCGATCGATTGGTCACGACGGCGCAGGCAGTCCTCGGCCGCTGATGGTTCGGCCGCTGATGGTTCGGCCGTTATTGGTTCGGCGCTGCGTGACCCGGGCACGCCGGATACCCTTCCGGCGTGCCCGTCTATGCATCCGCGATTGCCTTCGCACTCGTCGCCGCGCTGTGCATCGCCGTCGGCGCGGTCGTGCGCCAACGCGCTGCCGCGCAGATCCCCGACGACCAACTCGGCGCGCTCGGCGCCGTCGGATCGCTGACCAAGACACCGATCTGGTGGATCGGCACCATCGTGGGAGCGGGTGGCTATGTCTTCCAGGCCGCAGCGCTCGGCAAGGGTTCGATTCTGCTCGTCCAGCCGCTACTGGTGACGTCGTTGCTCTTCGCTCTTCCGCTCGGTGCGTTCTTCGCGTCACGTTCGATCAAACCGAGCGAATGGGCGTGGGCGTTTCTGCTGACGATTGCGGTAGCAGTGCTCATCGTTATCGGCGATCCCCGCCCGGGCAGTCCGCACGCTGAGGGCAAACACTGGGCCGTCATTGCGGCTATCGGACTACCCGTTCTCGCACTGTGTCTCGTCGGTGCCCGTCGTTCTCCTGGACCGCGACGCGCACTGTTGCTCGGCATAGCTGCGGGCGCCATGTTCGGAATCGCTGCCGTACTCACCAAAGGTGTTGTCGCACATGCAGGTGATGGGATAGGCGCACTGCTGAGCGCGCCCGAGACCTATGTGCTCGTCGTGGTCGGGCTGACCGCGACGATCCTGCAGCAGAACGCCTATCAGGCGGGGGCGCTGCAAGCCTCGCTGCCCGCATCGACCGTCTGCGAACCCGTCGTCGCCACCGCACTCGGATTTCTTGTACTCGGCGAGTACCTCGATACCGATCGTGAGATGTCGGCGATCCTCGCGATCGCTCTGATCGTCATGGTTACCTCGACGATCGCTCTCGCCCGCGATACGCCGGAAGCAGTTCCGGCTCGCGCATAGGCTTTCTCGGGTGAGCGCACACCCAGAGATCCGGCCGTATCGAATCGAGATCGCACAAGCCGAACTCGACGACCTCGCCGCCCGCCTCGATGCAACCCGCTGGCCCGAGGATCCCGTCGGCGCCGATTGGAGTTACGGCATTCCGGTCGGCTACCTGCGCGAGCTGGCTGGATACTGGCGCCACGTTTACGACTGGCGTGCAGCGGAAGCCAAGCTGAACTCGGTACCGCAATTTCTCACCGAGATCGACGGCTTCGATGTGCATTTCATTCACGTGCGCTCGCCCGAACCGGAGGCGTTGCCGTTGGTCCTCACCCACGGCTGGCCGGGCTCGATAGTCGAATTCCTCGACCTCATCGGGCCACTCACCGATCCGCGTGCGCACGGTGGCGATCCCACCGAGGCATTTCACGTCGTCGTTCCGACGATTCCTGGATTCGGGTTTCCCGGTCCGACGGCGACCGTCGGATGGTCGGTGCCACGGGTCGCCGCGGTGTGGGCGGAGTTGATGCACCGACTCGGCTACGCCCGTTACGCGGCGCACGGCGGTGACTACGGCTCGGCAATCTCGCGTTGGCTCGGCCTGATCGATCAGGAACATCTTGTCGCGCTGCACCTCACCGCGGTTTTCTCTGCCAGTGCCCGGCCCAAGTCCGCCGATCCGACCGATCCGGAACAGCTCCGCAGCCTCGAAGCGGGCGCACGCTATCGCAACGAACTACGCGGCTACTCGATGCTGCAGAGCACCAGACCCCAATCGATTGCCTATGGTCTGACGGATTCACCGGTGGGTCAGTTGGCCTGGATCGCAGAACGTTTCAAGGACTGGACAGATTCGACCGACACGCCTGACGACGCAGTCGACCGCGACGAGTTGCTGACAAACGTGATGATCTATTGGCTCAACCGCACCGCGGGTTCATCGGCGCGGTTCTACAAGGAATCCTGGACGACGTTGCGCGCGCTCGAATACTCGCCTGTCCCGACCGCGGTCGCAGTGTTCCCTCGTGACATCGCGCTACCGGTACGAGCGTTGGCCGAACAATCACACAACATCGTGCGATGGACGTCCTACGACCGTGGTGGCCATTTCGCCGGGCTGGAGGTACCGGACCTGCTCCTGAAAGATTTGCGCGAATCGCTACGCGACTTTCGCCGACACGCAGCCGAGAATGACGCCTAAGCTACGGGTTGCCGGGGTAGCAGGTGGTCCGCCCGTCGATCGCAGGCGCCTAGACGGGTCGTGAAGTGTGTAGTGACTGGACAAAGGATCTCGCGAGTGACCGGCATGACGAGCGATCGATCGATGCGACGACGCCGCATCTGGTCGTGGGGCACCGCAGGTGCAGGTGTTGTCGTCGTCCCGGTACTTGCCGCATTGCAACACATCGGAAGTGTCGACGGCATGCTGGCGGTCGTCGGAACGGTTGCCCTCGGGTCGGTGGTCGTCATGACCGTCGGGATCGCCGTGAACAAGCCGGCAGATGGGCGACCGTGGCGTCTCGTCGTTGCATCCAACGCTGTCAGCTGTGTCGTCGTGGCCCTGTGGTCGACCGACATCGAACTCCTTCGCACGGTCGTGGCGCCGGCACTGGGTTTCGTCCCGATGATCCTGACGTCGTGGGCCGCGCTGCACTGGCTGCGACGGGAGACCGGTTCGAAGGCCCTTCGGGTGTCACTCGACGCGCTGCTCGTTGCTTTCGGTACCGCGATGTCGGTGTGGGTCGCTTTCGTCACCACGGTCATCGAGCGAACGGGTGATCCCTTCGACGCGTCGTTGTTGCGAGTGCTGTGTCTCGTCGTCGACGCGGCTGTGCTCACCGTGCTCGTGCATCTGTGCATTGCGCGCGGCCGCGCGAACCGCGCCTATCCATTGCTGACGATCGGCATGGCCTGCGTCACCGTCGCGCATGCCCTGATCGCAATCCAACCCGCGTACCCAGGTCTGACGCCGACGACAGCGTGTCTGTATCCGCTGACGATCGGGTTCGGGTTCATGATCGCGGCCACACTGCACCCCACGATGGCGGACAAGCCCCCTCGGCGGCCACGACGAGGCGACAACTTTCGGCAGCGCTTCGTCGTCGTCCTTGCGGTGCTGACCGTGTCGGTGGTGATGACGGTCCTCTACCCGCCGGTCGGGCAGACGGACCGACTGGTGCGGCTCGCCCTGTTCGCGTTGCTCTTCTGCGCTGTGCTGATTCGAAGCGAGATCGCCGTCGGGCAGAGTGAGAAAGAGGAGGATCGGGCGCGGCATCGCGCGACGCACGACGATCTGACCAATCTGCCGAACCGATCCGCGCTGTACGACGACCTTGCCGCGGGCGGTCCACAGGCGAACATGGGCTGCTGCCTGCACTTCATGGACCTCAACGACTTCAAACTCGTCAACGACAGCTTCGGCCACAGAATCGGTGACGAGCTGATTTCACTCGTCGCAACGCGCGTCGTCGCTGCCGTCGGCGATCTCGGCGTTGTCTACCGCTACGGCGGCGACGAATTCGTCGTTGCTTCTTGGAGTTTCGACGATTGTCCCTGCGTCGCAGCGAAGGAGCAGCGCACCGAGACACCGGCGGCAGATCCAACGATCGCCGACCGCATCCTCGCAGCGATGCGGCAGCCTTTCGAATTGAGTGTCGGCAGGGTGTTCGTCTCGACGTCGATCGGGGTGTCCTTCTCGGCCCCGAGCGCCGGCCCACTGAATGCCGACGACCTCATCCGGGAAGCGGACTCGGCGATGTACCACGTGAAGGCCACCAAGCCGAGTGGTGCCGCAATATTCGACGACCGGTTGCGCTCGATCGCGTTATCGGAACTCGAGCTGACCAACGCGATGCGTGAGGCCGTCGGCAGAGACCAGTTCGAGCTGTACTACCAGCCGATCGTCGAACTGCACACCAACGAGGTGATTGCCTACGAGGCATTGTTGCGCTGGCATCTGCAGGGCAGGATGGTCAGTCCTGCCGAGTTCATCGGCCTTGCCGAATCGACCGACCTGATCGTCGAGATCGGGGAATGGGTCCTCGATTCGGCGTGCGCGCAACTTGCCCGGTGGCGTCGGCAGCAGTCGACGTTGCGGATAGCGGTCAACGTCTCCGGTAGACAGTTGCGCGGCGGTGGGTTGCTCGACACGGTGAAGGCGGCACTGGAGCGCAACGATCTGCCGGGATCGGCGTTGTGGCTCGAACTCACCGAGACTGCCCTTATCGAAGACCATCTTTCCGCGCGCGAGGTGTTGCGCGAATTGGTTGCACTGGGCGTGACGATCTGTATCGACGACTTCGGGACCGGCTATTCGGCGCTCGGCAATTTTCAGAAGTTTCCGATCGAAATCGTCAAGATCGACAAGTCGTTCATCGACGCAATCGATCGCGACGCGCACAAGGTCGTCTTGACCTCGGCGATCGAGGCACTGTCGCGGGCACTCGGATTGGCGACCGTAGCCGAGGGTGTCGAGACCACCGAACAGGAAGCTCAGGTGCGTGCGATCGGGTGCCGGTACGCGCAGGGTTGGTACTTCGGCCGGCCGGTGCCCGCAGCTGCAGTCGTCGGCGGCCTTGCACTCGCCACCCCCGAGTGCTAAAAAGGCAGTTGGCACTCGCGAACCGTGAGTGCCAGGTCGGGACGGTGAGACCGGAACCCAATTGACACTCCGGTCGTCCGTCGCGGGCACCGAGCCTGGCCAGCAGCGTTGGATGAGACGACCCAAGTGGTCGTCCACATGTGTCAGCCTCAATATCCCGGAGGATCACTTCGCAATGGCCAAGATCATCGCGTTCGACGAAGAGGCCCGCCGCGGCCTCGAGCGGGGCCTGAACGCCCTCGCCGACGCAGTCAAGGTGACGTTGGGCCCCAAGGGTCGCAACGTCGTTCTGGAAAAGAAGTGGGGCGCTCCCACGATCACCAACGATGGTGTTTCCATCGCCAAGGAGATCGAGCTGGACGACCCTTACGAGAAGATCGGCGCCGAGCTGGTCAAGGAAGTTGCCAAGAAGACGGACGACGTCGCTGGCGACGGCACCACCACCGCAACCGTGCTCGCTCAGGCACTCGTTCGTGAAGGCCTGCGGAACGTCGCAGCCGGCGCGAACCCGCTCGGCCTCAAGCGTGGCATCGAGAAGGCCGTCGAGGCCGTCACGAAGCGCCTCCTCGAGAACGCCAAGGAGGTCGAGACCAAGGAGCAGATCGCTGCCACCGCTGGTATCTCGGCCGGCGACCCGTCCATCGGCGAGCTCATCGCCGAAGCCATGGACAAGGTCGGCAAAGAGGGCGTCATCACGGTCGAAGAGTCCAACACCTTCGGCCTGCAGCTCGAGCTCACCGAAGGCATGCGCTTCGACAAGGGCTACATCTCGGGCTACTTCGCGACCGACGCCGAGCGTCAGGAAGCGGTCCTCGAGGACGCGTACGTCCTGCTGGTCAGCTCCAAGATCTCGACCGTGAAGGACCTGCTGCCGCTGCTGGAGAAGGTTATCCAGTCCGGCAAGCCGCTCGCGATCATCGCCGAGGACGTCGAGGGCGAAGCCCTTTCCACCCTCGTCGTGAACAAGATCCGTGGCACCTTCAAGTCGGTTGCCATCAAGGCCCCCGGCTTCGGTGACCGTCGCAAGGCACAGCTCGCCGACATCGCCATCCTCACCGGTGGCGAGGTCATCAGCGAAGAGGTCGGCCTCTCCCTGGAGACCGCAGGCCTCGAGCTGCTCGGCCGCGCACGCAAGGTCGTCGTGACCAAGGACGAGACCACCATCGTCGAAGGTGCCGGCGACGCCGATGCCATCGCCGGTCGCGTGAGCCAGATCCGCGCGGAGATCGAGAACAGCGACTCCGACTACGACCGCGAGAAGCTGCAGGAGCGCCTGGCCAAGCTGGCCGGTGGCGTTGCAGTCATCAAGGCCGGAGCTGCGACCGAGGTCGAGCTCAAGGAGCGCAAGCACCGCATCGAAGATGCCGTGCGCAACGCAAAGGCAGCTGTCGAAGAGGGCATCGTCGCCGGTGGTGGCGTTGCACTTCTGCAGGCATCCCCGGTTCTCGACGACCTCAAGCTCGAGGGCGACGAGGCCACCGGCGCGAACATCGTGCGCGTTGCGCTCGAAGCTCCGCTGAAGCAGATCGCCTTCAACGCAGGCCTCGAGCCCGGCGTTGTGGCCGAGAAGGTCCGCAACCTGCCCGACGGCAGTGGCCTCAACGCCGAGACCGGCGTCTACGAGGACCTGCTCGCGGCCGGCATCAACGACCCGGTCAAGGTCACCCGCTCGGCACTGCAGAACGCAGCGTCCATCGCGGCTCTGTTCCTGACGACCGAAGCCGTTGTCGCCGACAAGCCGGAGAAGGCCGGAGCGCCCGCGGGCGATCCGACCGGCGGCATGGGTGGCATGGACTTCTAGAGTCTGTTCTTTCCAAGTACGGCAAAAGGCCGGCTCACCTTCGGGTGGGCCGGCCTTTCGGTTTGCAGCTATTGCTGCGGTGGTGGCGGGTTGTAAGGACCTGGCTGCTGCGGCGGCTGGGGTGGATAGCCGCCTGGCTGTTGCGGGTTGTATCCGCCCGGCTGCTGCGGGAACGGGGTCGGGTTGTAACCGCCGTAACCGGCGGAGCCGGGAGGCGCCTGGGTGTATCCACCAGCTGGTGGGGGACCGTAGCCGCTCTGCGGCGGGTTCTTCGACTTGTTGCGCTTCTTGAGCAACAACACGAGC
Source organism: Antrihabitans stalagmiti (assembly GCF_016482825.1). Taxonomy (GTDB): domain Bacteria; phylum Actinomycetota; class Actinomycetes; order Mycobacteriales; family Mycobacteriaceae; genus Antrihabitans; species Antrihabitans stalagmiti. The sequence continues at coordinate 768,514 of NZ_JAEMNV010000003.1, forward strand.
GCGAGAAGAACCAGAAGGACGCCGGCGACGATCGCTGCGACGAGGATGACGATCTTGGTGATGTTGGCGTCGCTACCGCTTTCGATTGCACTCGCGGTTGCCTGAATGTCGGCTTTGCCCTCGTCGTTGGGTGTGAACGTGACAGTCCGGTCGTTGTTGCTCTTCACACCCGTCGTAGATTCGACCTTTCCTGGAAAGGTGAATTTGAATTCGACTTCGGCGTCTTTCAGCGCTTCGGAGAAGTCGGGTTCGCTCGGATCGACCGGCGCGCCACCCGATGCCTCTTCGGTCAGGTCGAGGGTGCCTTTCAGGATGAATTTGTCGCCTTCCCGCGTGAGTGTGAGGTCTTCGGTATCGGAACCTTCCTCACCGCTCATACCGTTGAAATCGGCAAGCGGGACTTTGTCGAAGGTGCATTTGACGCCGGTGAAGCCAGCCTCTTCGTAGGGTTCTACTTCAGCACCGGGGATGTCGCAGCCATCGGCGGAGATTTCCTTTCGAAACTCCTCCGAGCCGCCGGGAAGGATCGAGATGTACTCGTCCTTGAGGGCGAACTCGACCGTTCCCGAGACGGTGTCGTCGCTCGACACCGTTGCATCGATGGTCGCGTGGATGCAACCGGACAAGACGAATGCCATGGCGAGGAAGGAAAGCAATAGGGGCAGTCGCCGTGCCCTAGACCTGACGTGATTCATCGCAAGATTTTCGCACCTGCTTGCCCCCGAACTGGGCAGATTGGACATGCGGCGCACCGGCCGACCTGCCGTCCGGCACGCCTCGCTGAATGCGTATCCGGTAACGGGCCACAAAACCGACTGACAGCCTGTTTAAGAGTGGACTTTTGTCACATAGATACCTCTAGTCACACTAGTAACAGCGATGGTCAGCTGTTGAGGCTGGTTAGCCGGTCGTTCGTGAGGTAAGGCAAAGGCAGCAGGCGGCCTTCGGCTGTTAGCTGGGACCCAGCTGGAGGGCGTGCCGGTTATGGCAGCTACTACCGACCGCCACGGTCGAAACGATGCACAAATGTGGCACGGGTCACGTTCTTTCGGACAGTAAAAGTCTCGAAGAATATTGGATATCTATAGCTTTCGTGACCGCTGATTAATAGCGTTGGGCACGCGGCAATTGCCGTTCGAAAGAAAAGTATCGACACCCCTCGAAGAATGGAGCCCAACTGTGGGTAGCATCGAAGACCTTGACGTCCTCACCACTCTCCTCGAATTCTTGCAGGCGCTCGGCGGCTCGGGATCTGCTTCCTCGTAACGGAATACGAATTCCCTCCAGAGTCACGCACCGATAGCAGTTTCGGGGTCGGGGCACAATGTGTGCTCGCCGAATTGCTGTATGAACGAGGAGTGAACATTTAGTTCAGGCCGTGCATTCGGATATTTCGTTTTGTAGCGTCTAGGCGTCCGCAAACGGCGGATCGTGGTCTCGGGACTCGTTCCGCGACTCGGACGAAACGGAGATATTCGGATGGATTTCGGCTTCCTTACCACCCTGCTCAGCCTGCTTGCGTCGGGCTCGGCGGCATAGGGTCCGCGTTCTGCTGGAGGATCTCTGGCGAACTTCGACAGGCCGATCACCTACTGGTGATCGGCCTGTTGCATGTTCGGACCAGGACTAGCGTTCGGCCGGGAACGTGCTACGAGTTCGGTATGGCGTTGGTAACCCGACGTTCGGTATCATCTCGAGGCAATGTCACAGGAAACAGTGGGCCGGACTTACCGCGGCCAAGCCATCGAAGACCGGCAGCGCGAGCGGCGCGCCCGCTTCGTGAACTCCGGTCTGACCTTGTTTGCTCGTGATGGCTACGCCAACAGCTCTGTAGGTGCCATCTGCAAGGACGCCGGTTTGTCGTCCCGCCAGTTCTACGAAGAGTTCTCCAGCCGAGAAGCGCTGCTGATGGAACTGTTCGACGACATAGAAGGGGCATCACGGGACGCGGTCGCCTGCGCCCTCGCAGCTACGCTCGACGCCGGCGTCGCCCAGATGATCGAAGCTGCAGTCCGCGCGTACATCGAATCCGTTGGTGCTGATCCGCGTCGCGCGAAGGTTGCAATCGTCGAGTCCGTCGGCGCAAGCCCTCGGATGGAGCAATACCGGCTACAGCAGCGCAAGGTGTGGGGCACGATGCTTGCCGGCGTCGCGGAAGAGGCCGCGACACACGGCGAGATCCCGGCCGGTGACTACGCGATGCGGGTGAGCGCCTTGCTCGGAGCAGTCAACTACGTCATCTACGACTGGAGTATCTCCGAGCCCCGGCCCGCCCTCGACGACGTGATCAGAGTTCTCACGCGGACCCTGACGGGCGCAATCGGGGCTGCCGGAGTCGGTTCCTAGCTGTCGATCAGGCCTGTGGCATCAGCATCCACGCGGCGATGTAGACAAGTGCGACGGTGCCGAACGAAATGAGCGCACCGACGACGGTGAGTGCGCGGACCAGGTTGACGTCGAGGTTGGAGTACTCGGCGACGCCGGCGCACACGCCGGCAACCATCTTGTTCTCACTCGAGCGGACGAAGGGGCGGGTGGGCTGGGATTCGAATGTCATGACACCGAGTTTGCGGGACAGGCCAGCTCAGCCACATCGGGACTTCCCCCGATTTCGACCCTGAACTCACCCCGCTGCGAGTGGGAAACCGAAGTCCACCGTTCACCGGCTCGTCACCGATCGGTCGTGTGCAAACGCTAACTTCTTCAACCGTGACCGCCCTCGATGGACCTGATCAACTGTCCGAACGTCGCTATGTGAGCGCGGTCGGGGATCTGCGTACAGCCGTCGATCTGTCGAACACCAGTGGGTTCGTGGTCAACGACGATGACGACGACGATCCGATCCTCCTCACGCACCCGGAAGGCGCGATCGTCGACACGTGGCGCGAGGACTACCCGTACGACGAGCGGATGTCGCGCCAGGAGTACGAGATGACGAAGCGGTTGCTGCAGATCGAGTTGCTCAAGTTGCAGAACTGGACGAAGGCAACCGGTCGGCGTCTGGTGTTCGTGTTCGAAGGACGTGACGCGGCCGGCAAGGGCGGCACGATCAAGCGCTTCATGGAACATCTCAACCCTCGCGGAGCACAGGTCGTCGCATTGGAGAAGCCGTCGGCGCGCGAGTCGTCGCAGTGGTACTTCCAGCGGTATGTCGATCACCTTCCCGCGGCAGGGGAGATGGTCTTCTTCGATCGGTCTTGGTACAACCGCGCCGGTGTCGAACGGGTGATGGGCTTCTGCACCGACGAACAGCACGCACGTTTCGTCCGACAGACGCCACTGTTCGAGCAGATGCTCGTCGACGACGGCATAGATCTAGTGAAGTTCTGGTTCTCGGTGTCGCAACTGGAGCAGCGCACCCGTTTCGCGATCCGTCAGGTCGACCCCGTTCGGCAGTGGAAACTGTCGCCGATGGACCTTGCGTCACTCGACAAGTGGGAGCAATACACGGCGGCCAAGGAAGAGAGCTTCCGCTACACCGACACCGATTTCGCACCATGGACCGTGGTGAAGAGCAACGACAAGAAGCGCGCGCGGGTCAATGCGATGCGGCACGTACTCGGCAAGTTCGACTACGAGAACAAGGACGAAGAGGTCGTCGGAACGGCCGATCCGCTGATCGTCGGTCGTGCGAAGGACGTTCTCGGGGAGTAGGCGGCTCCGCCGCTCGTGCGTCTTCTCGGTGGACGGGCCCTGGCGAAAAGACGCACGAGGCGCGCAGCGCCCTAGGCTTGCCGACGTGGAGACAGTTCCGATTCAGATGCCCGATGGCAGCACATCGCCGGTGTGGTTGTTTCCCGCGGACGAGAGTCGTAGCCGTCGACCGTCGCCGGATTCGCCGCGACCGGTCGTCGTTCTGATTCCCGGACTAGGCATTCCCGGTGGGTACTACGACGTATTCGCCAAGGAGTTGGCTGCCCGCGGTTTCGATGCCGCGGTCGGAGAGCTACGCGGGCAAGGTGACAGCCGACCGAAGCCGAGCAGCGCCAGTCGGTACGGCTACCACGAACTTGTGTCGGTCGACTTCCCTGCGATGTTCGAAGTCGTTCGTGACCGATTCCCGGACGGCACGCCGTACCTGTTGGGGCACAGCTTCGGTGGCCAGCTCGGCGTGCTGTACGCGGCACGTATCAGGGGACGGCTCGGCGGACTGATCCTGGTTGCATCGGGGACGCCCTACTACCGGTCCTTCCGAGGCACGATGTCGCCGGGAGTACTGCTCGGCTCGTCGGCAATGTCGTTGACCGCCAACCTCGCCGGTTTCTGGCCGGGAGATCGGCTCGGTTTCGGAGGCTTCGGTCGGCAATCGAAAGTGCTGATCTCGGACTGGTCGCGCCTCGCTCGCACCGGCAAGTTTCTACCGGCCGACGCCGACATCGACTACGAGGAACGGATTTCTCGCCTGAAATTGCCGGTGCTGTCGATCTCCATCGAGGACGACGACGTCGCGCCTGCATCCTCGGCCGAGCACCTGTACGGAAAGCTGCCCGGCGCCGACGTGACGACGTGGCACCAACCGGAACCGTTGGGGCACAACGGTTGGATCCGCAACCCGACCACCACGGTCGACCGAATCGAGACGTGGTTGCACGACAGAGCCTGAGCCGCAGGCTTTATCGGTTGAGTTGCGTCCAGAGGAACTCGTAGATCAGAGCTCCCTGGAACGCCGCCTGCGCGTTGTCGGAAGCGCCGCCGTGACCACCTTCGATGTTTTCGTAGTACCAGACGTTGTGACCGTATTCTTCCAAGCGAGCGGCCATCTTTCGGGCATGTCCGGGATGAACACGGTCGTCACGCGTCGACGTGGTGAGCAGAATCGGTGGGTAGGAAGCCGATTTCGACACATTCTGGTACGGCGAGTACTCCTTGATGAAGGCCCATTCGTCCGGGTCGTCGGGGTCGCCGTACTCGGCTACCCACGACGCGCCTGCCAGCAGTTTGTGATAGCGCGACATGTCCAAGAGCGGTACCTGGCAGACCAAGGCGCCGAACAACTCCGGGTATTTGGTGAGCATGATCCCCATCAACAGGCCACCGTTGCTGCCGCCGACGGCGCCGAGTTGTGCCGGCGTCGTGATGCCGCGGGTGACGAGATCCTTGGCGACGGCGGCGAAGTCCTCGCCGACCTTGTGCCGGCCGGACTTCTGGGCCTGGGTATGCCACTGCGGACCGTATTCGCCCCCGCCTCGGATGTTGGCCGTCACCGAGATGCCGCCGCTCGACAGCCAGCCAATTCCGTTGCCCGCGTTGTATCCAGGTGTTCTCGATACTTCGAACCCGCCGTAGCCGCCGAGGAGCGTCGGGCCGGATGCGCCGGGTTTCCTGACGACGAAGTAGGGCACCTGCGTTCCGTCGAGCGAGGTGGCGAAGAACTGCTCGACGATCAGACCGTCGGCATCGAAGTGGCTCGGCTCCTGCTTGAGCAGCTCCAGCTCGCCGCCTAGGGTTCCGGCGAGAAGCGTTGTCGGAAAGGTGAATCCGCTCGTCGTCATCATGTAGTCGTCGCCGCTCTCCAGCGGATCGAGATTTGCGACGGTTGTCGTTGCCATCGGTGGTGCTTCGCTGAGTTCGGAACGCGCCCAGCCGTCGGGTCCCGGCGTCAGTACTGCCAACTTGGTCTGCACGTCGGAGAGTGTGACGAGGATCAGATGATGCTCGGTCCAGCCGTACTGGTACAGCGAGGTGTGGGCGTCCGGTTCGAACAGCACCTCGAAATGCCGTTCACCAGAAAGGAACTCGTCGAAGTTCGTCGCAAGCAGAGTTCCGGACGGGTAGGTATCCTCGCCTACCTGCCACGAGGACTTGGTGCGAACGAGCAGCCAGTTCTTGTACCAGGATTCGGATGCGTCCGACGGCGTCTCGATGGGTTGCAGGTGGCCGTCGGGATGCAGGAGAGCGCTCTCGTGGTTGAAGAAATCGGTCGACCGGGATACGTAGTGCCGCTCGTACCCCGGTGTCCTGTCGTAACCTGCGCCGACCGAGATGTCGGCAGGATCGCCTTCGAAGACCGTCTCCGCTGCGTCGAGCGTGGTGCCGCGTCGCCAACGTTTCGCAATCCGCGGATAGCCCGATTCGGTCAGCGATCCAGGGCCGAAATCTGTTCCGACGTAGACGGTGTCGATATCGATCCAGCCGATGCTCGACTTGGCCTCCGGTAGGTAGAAGCCATGGTCCGGTGCGTCGGGGGCAAGGAATGCTCTTGCTGTCATGTCGAATTCACGCACGACACTCGCATCGGCGCCACCGCGAGACAGGCTGACGAGTGCGCGCTCCTGGCTTGGTCGAAAGACGGTCGCGCCGCCCCACACCCAGTTTTCGTCCTCTGCTTCGGCAAGCGCGTCGACGTCGATGATGACGTCCCAATTCGGCTCGCTCTTGCGGTATTCAGCCATCGAGGTCCGCCGCCAGATGCCCCGAACATGCTCGGCGTCGCGCCAGAAGTTGTACAGATACTGCCCACGTCGGCCGGGCGCAGGGATGCGGTCGTCGGTGTCCAGCATCGCCCGCAGACTGGACTGGAGTGCCTGGAAGCGCTCGGGTGTCGCGAACTCCTCCTTGGTGCGCGCGTTGCGCTCCCGCACCCAATCCAAGGCTTGTTCGTCGAGTACTACCTCCAGCCAGAGGTAGGGGTCGTCGATAGGTACTTTGCCCGCAGGATCGTTCACGCTGCTGTCCACATCACCGGTCACCGCACCATTCTGTCGGACGAGGCGCCGACTCCGCTGGTCCAATCTCGATTCCGGGTCTCGGCACGGCCGGTAGCATGCGGTGATGGCTCTCGATGACGGGTTCCTCCAGGACATGGCGCAACAGTTGTGCGAGGTCTCGGGTGTCGTCGGTGTCGTACTTGGCGGCAGCAGGGCCCGGGGTGTCCACACTCCCGAATCCGACTACGACATCGGGATCTATTACAGACGGCCACTGGACATCTCGGCGCTCGGCGACGTGGCGCGCACTCTTGCAGGCCCCCGCGCGGCTGTCACCGACATCGGGGTGTGGGGTCCGTGGGTGGACGGCGGAGCATGGCTCACCATCGCCGACAACGCGGTCGATTGGCTCTATCGCGACCTCGACCGTGTGCAGCGAATTTGGACCGGAGTGCAGGAGGGCGCCTACGGGTTCCCCGCTCAAGTGGGTCATCCGTTCGGTTTTGCCGACTTCGCGTATGTCGGCGAACTTGCGTTGTCGATCGTCCTGGACGACCCGACGGGCGAGCTCACGGCGCTGCGCGCGGCGGCGCAGGAGTACCCGACTGCATTGAGCGAGAACCTCGTTCGCCGATTGTGGGAGAGTTCGTTCGACGTCTACATCGCCCGAAAAGCGGTCGGGCGCGGCGATGCGACGTTCGTCGCAGGCTGTCTGTTTCGGGCGATCGAGGTCTGCGCGCACGCACTGCACGCGCGGGCGGGTAGGTGGCTCATCAACGAGAAAGGTGCGGTCGCCGCTGCCGGGCGATTGTCGATTGCCCCCGAAAACTTCACCTATCGTGCGCAATCCATCATCGGAACACTGGGGACGACACCTGCCGAGTTGGTCCGTGCACTCGATGCTGCCGACGAATTGGTTCGCGACACGGTGCTGGCGTGCGACATCCGTCCGTCGGCGGTGGTGGTCACGGAGCCCGCTCCGGCAGGTCCCGAGCCGGAGGCGGCGTCGAGGACGACTCCTGCGGCGCCCAAAATGGTTCTGTGGGAACAGCATTGCTGCCTTCCGCTGCAGGAGAATGCCGATGTCACCGAACTGGCGCGATATCCCGCGGGTTCGTTCCTTTCGGTCAATATCGGCTACTCGCCGCAGTCCAAGGCCCAAGCGAGCGCACTCGGCCATGCGTTTCGCAGAAATGCACTGTGGGACGGTCGCTTTCGTCCGGTCCAGGTTCTCGACGATCTCACCGCGGCGGCCGAGGACGGCATGATCGCGTTGGCCTTCGATCTCGAAGATTCGGGTCCGCTCGAAGGTGAGGTCGACAATGTCAGGCACTTCTACGATCTCGGGGTCCGCACCATGCTGCCGACCTACAACTATGCGAATGCCGCGGGGTGTGGCTGTCTCGATGCGGAGGACACAGGACTGTCGGCGTACGGGCGCGACCTGGTTCGTGAAATGAACGCTGTCGGAATGACTGTCGACGGATCCCACTGCTCGATCCGAACCGGACTCGAACTCGCGGAGGCATCGGAGCGTCCGATGATCTACAGCCACGCCAACTTCAAGTCGCTGTGGAGTCACCCCCGCAACATCACCGACGACCAGGCGCGTGCCTGTGCAGCGACGGGTGGCGTGATCGGCATCAACGGTGTCGGAATTTTTCTCGGGGTCAACGGACCCGAGCAGCATCGCGACCGTGTACGCGCGATCGCTGATCACATCGCCTATGGCGTCGACCTGGTCGGAGTTGCACACATCGGAGTTGGCAGCGACTACTCGTTCGACAGCGCAGATTTCAACCTGGAGCTCGCGACCAATCCACAGGCGTTCTCCGAGGCGTACACCGCATGGGGACCTCTGCAGTGGGTGCCGCCGGAAGACCTGCTGACCGTGCCCGCCGAGTTGATGCGACGAGGCTTCGACGACGCCTCGATCGCGGCGATCTTCGGTGGAAACTTCGCCCGTGTCGCCGCGCAGGTGTGGAGCTAGCGGCCCTAGTTGACCGGACCGAGGACAGCGAGTTTGCATCGGACTACGCTTGGCGACCGTGACCACACACTATGACGTCGTTGTACTCGGTGCCGGTCCCGGCGGATATGTGGCCGCGATTCGCGCGGCGCAGCTGGGCCTGAGCACCGCCATTATCGAGAAGCAGTACTGGGGCGGTGTCTGTCTCAATGTCGGCTGCATCCCTTCGAAGGCGCTGCTGAGAAATGCAGAGCTGGCGCACCTGTTCACCAAGGAAGCCAAGACGTTCGGCATCTCGGGGGAGGCCAAGTTCGATTTCGGCGCCGCCTTCGATCGAAGCCGGAAGGTCGCAGACGGCCGCGTCAAGGGCGTTCACTTCCTGATGAAGAAGAACAAGATCACCGAGTACGACGGCCTCGGTTCGTTCACCGATCCGAACACGATCTCGGTCGAGCTGTCGAAGGGTGGCACCGAGACCATCACCTTCGACAACGCGATCATCGCGACCGGAACGGTGACGAAACTCCTCCCGGGCACGGAGCTGAGCAAGAACGTCGTCACGTACGAAGAGCAGATTCTCACGAAGGAACTGCCCGGCTCGATCCTGATCGTCGGCGCAGGCGCAATCGGTATGGAGTTCGCGTATGTGCTCGCGAACTACGGCGTCGACGTCCGCATCGTAGAGTTCCTCGATCGCGCACTACCGAACGAAGACGCCGACATCTCCAAGGAGATCGCGAAGGCGTACAAGAAGCTCGGAGTGAAGATCTCCACCGGTGCGGCTGTGCAGTCGATCGACGACGACGGCTCGAAGGTCACTGTTGCGATCAAGGACAACAAGAGCGGCGAGATCGAGACGGTCACCGTCGACAAGGTGATGCAGGCCGTCGGCTTCGCTCCCCGGCTGGAGGGCTACGGCCTCGAGAACACGGGCGTCGAACTGTCGGATCGGCCGAAGGCGATCGCGATCGACAACGTCATGCGCACCAACGTCGACCACATCTACGCGATCGGCGACGTGACCGCGAAGTTGCAGTTGGCGCACGTGGCAGAGGCGCAGGGTGTCGTCGCGGCCGAAACGATTGCAGGCGCGGAGACGCTGCCGATCGACGACTATCGGATGATGCCTCGTGCGACGTTCTGCCAGCCGCAGGTCGCGAGTTTCGGTCTGACCGAACAGCAGGCGCGCGACGAAGGGCACGACATCAAGGTCGCGTCGTTCCCGTTCACGGCCAACGGCAAGGCACACGGACTGGGCGATCCGACAGGCTTCGTGAAGCTGATCTCGGACACGAAGTACGGCGAGCTTCTCGGTGGCCACCTGATCGGTCCCGATGTGTCCGAACTTCTACCCGAATTGACGCTCGCGCAGAAGTGGGACCTGACGGTGAACGAGCTCACCCGCAATGTGCACACTCATCCGACGCTCAGTGAAGCTCTGCAGGAAGCGTTGCACGGCCTCGCTGGCCACATGATCAACTTCTAGAGGCGGCTACGCCGCTCGTGAGTCCTTTTGGTGCTTGGGTTCATGCGGTCGACGCAACATCGCTGATCATTGAGGGGTGTTGACGAAGATGCTTGGTGTTGGACGGTGGCCGTGGATCGAGAGTGCGGTTCGGTATCGATTCTGGGATTTGCGGGGTTCGGGGGTGTCGGTACCCGACGCTGCCAGTTCCGTCGGTGTCGGTGTCACGACCGCGCAGAAATGGGTACGGGAGCACGGTGGTGTGCGTCCACGACCACCGAGCCCACCCTCGGGGCGCTATCTCAGCGTCGCAGAGCGTGAAGTGATCTATGAGATGCGGATCGCCGGTGCGACGATGCGGGCCATCGCTGCGGTGTTGGGCCGGGCGCCGTCGACGGTCAGTCGCGAGCTCAAACGCAACAGCGACTACCTGGCGAAGTATCGTCCGCATGCTGCGGAGCGGGCAGCGCGGTTGCGGGCTCGCCGCCCCAAGCCGGCCAAACTGGCCGTCAACGCTGCACTGCGCGAACAGGTGCAGAAACTGTTGACAGACAAGTTGTCCCCGGAGCAGATCTCGGCCACTCTGAAGCAGACCTATCCGGACTGCTCGGAGATGCACGTGTCCTACGAAACGATCTACCAGTCGCTGTATGTGCAGGCCCGGGGTGGCCTCAAACGTGAACTGGTGCAGCATCTTCGGACCGGGCGTGCGCTGCGCAAGGTGCAGCGTCGCAGCGATGAGCGGCGCGGGCGGATTCCGGACATGGTCAACATTTCCCAGCGGCCGGCCGAGGTCGCTGATCGCGCGGTGCCCGGGCATTGGGAGGGTGACCTGATCATCGGCAAGAACAACGGGTCCGCGATCGGGACGCTGGTGGAACGGACAACGCGGTTCGTCATGCTGTTGCCGTTGCAGGACGGGTTCGACGCGATCGCGGTGCGTGATGCGATGATCGCCGCCGTCGCAGAGTTGCCTGCGGCGTTGAAGAAGTCCGTGACCTGGGATCCAGGACGGGAAATGTCGCGTCACGCCGAGATCACCATGGCCACAGCGATGCAGGTGTACTTCTGCGATCCGCACAGCCCGTGGCAGCGGGGCACCAACGAAAACACCAACGGATTGCTGCGTCAGTACTTCCCGAAAGGCACAACGCTGTCCGTGCACTCGGTCGAGCGCTTGCGTGAGGTGGCTCTCCAACTCAACCAACGCCCACGCAAGACACTCGACTGGCAGACTCCACAGGAAAGACTCAACAAATTGCTAGATGTTGCGTCCACCGCGTGAATTCGCCGTGGTTCTGCCCTCCGAAAGGACTCACGAGCGTGAAGCGCCTATCGAGTCGTATTTCGCGCGGGCCGTGAGTACTTCCGGCATCCGCGATTCGACCATCTCGATCAATCCCGACAGTTGTGCGGCCACCGCTGCGCCGAGGTCGGTGAGACTGTATTCCACTTTCGGTGGAATCGATTCCAACACTTCGCGATTCACCAACCCGTCGCGTTCGAGGATCTGCAGAGTCTGTGCCAGCATCCGTTCGCTGACGCCGTCGACGCGACGCCGCAGCGCGTTGAAACGGTAGGGTCCGTCGCTCAACGCGACCAGCGAGAGCGCACCCCATCGGCCGGTGATGTCGTGGAGCGCTCCGCGGGACGGACATGCCCGCGCGAAGACGTCGACCTCGAACGAGTCGGTGTTCGGGTTGTCGGCCGCCGGTTTTGCCATAGCGAAAGTGTACTACCTCTCAATAGTGCGCATGCGTTTGCAGAAGTGCTTACTAATAGTTAGTGTATGTAGAAGAGGAAGTTACTCGACCACATCAAGAGGGGCAGCAATGACAATCGCAGTTACCGGAGCAACAGGAAATCTCGGACGGCTGACCGTCGAAGCACTACTGGAACGAGGAGTTGCGCCGTCCGATATCGTCGCGCTGGTTCGCACTCCCGCCAAGGCCGCCGACCTGGCGGAGCGTGGCGTGCAGGTACGAGCCGCCGACTACGACGACAAGCAGTCCTACGTCGACGCTCTCGCCGGCGTCGACCGTCTCGTCCTCGTCTCGAGCAGTACGGTCGGGCAGCGACTTGCCCAGCACACCAACGTGATCGAGGCTGCCAAGCAGGCCGGCGTCGGGAACATCGCCTACACGAGCATTCTCGATGCCCAGGACAGCCCGCTCGCCCTCGCGGCTGAGCACAAAGCCACCGAATCGGTGCTGATCGAGTCGGGAATCCCGTTCACCCTGCTGCGCAACGGTTGGTACTGGGAAAACTACACAGAGGGTCTCGAGCAGACGATCGAGCACGGTGTACTCATAGGCGCATCGAACGACGGCAAGATCGCCGCTGCAGCACGCGTCGATTTCGCGGAGGCAGCTGCCGTAGTTGCCTCGACCGAGGGCCACGAAGGCCGGATCTACGAGCTGGGCGGCGACGAACGGATCACGAAAGCGCAGCTCGCCGAAGCAATCTCGGCGGTCGGAGGAAAGCCCGTCGTCTATCGGAATCTGTCGGAAGCGGACTTCGCCGCAGCGCTTGTCGAAGTCGGGCTGCCGGAGGGTTTCGCCAAGATTCTGGCCGACTCCGACGCAGGAGTGGGCAAGGGCGGCCTCGATACCGACAGCGGCGACCTGCAGAAACTCATCGGTCGACCGTCGACGCCGGTAGCCACTGTCCTAGCCGCAGCGCTCTGAGAACTGCATGCGGGTCGTGAGTCCTTTCGGAGCGCCTGACCTCCGAAAAGACTCACGAGCGGCGTAGCCGCCTACTCGAAATCGCGGTCGATTTGCAGGACCCCGATGGTTGTCGCGAGACCGTCGTACTGACTGACCAGCAGGCAGATTTCGATCAGCCTGCGATCGTCGAAATACTTCGACAACTCCGACCACGTCGCATCGTCGAGGGCCTTCGTCTGGACCAGCGAATCGACCGCGCTGAGCAGGGCACGATCCTTCGCCGCCAAGCCTTCGGCCGTCGGGCCTTCCAGTACCTGCTCGAGGATCTCGGCGGTCACACCGGCTCGTCGGCCGAGGCGGACATGGTGATCCATCTCGTAGCCGCACTCCCGCAGGTGCGCGATGCGGATTATCACCAGTTCGCTCTCGAAGCGAGTCAGCTTGCCACCCGGCATCAGTTTGCCGCTGTAGTGCAGCCAGCCGCGGAACAGTCCGCCCGTCCGGCCGAGTGTGCTGAACAGGTGGGCGTCCGACGCGCCCGCGCCCTTGGAGATCACCCGCCACAGCACCCAGTTGATCGGACCGAGTTCTTTGAACCGGCCTGGCTGTATCCGCGGCGACGACATGACCGACACGCTACCTTCGCTGCCGGAGGGGGGAGCGGTCAGCCGCGCACGGCAAGGCCGAGCTTCGCCATCGACAACGCGCGTTCGGCACGTTCGAGCACAACCGACTGCGAATTCTCGATGTGGTCGAGCAACTGTCGGAACGCGTCTTCGAGCCGTCCGGCCAGGACGGACTCCGCGATCCGAATATGCTCGACGACCATCGTTGCCACGCGATCCTCCGTGAGTGCGTCCAATGCCCTGACGGGCCGCATTCGTGAGTTCACACCTGCCAAAGCCTCTGCCAGAGCTGGATTTCCAGACGCCGCAAGCAGTGTGGTGTGGAAATGTTCGTCCGCCCCGACCAATTCGGGTCCTGGATCGGGTGGTGAGTCCCGAAAGCGTTGCCACACCTCGAGTTCACCGACGACGGCGGCACGGTCGTGTGTCAGTGAAGGATCGTCGAGGACCCGCCGAATTCCACGTGCCTCCAAGGTCGAGCGCAGTTCGTACAACCCGTCGAGGTCGTCGAGCCGCGGTCGGTACGGGTAGAGGCCGTGTTCGTCACGCTCGATCAATCCGTCGGCAAGCAACCGGGCAAGCGCTTCACGGACAGGTGTTCGCGAGACGCCGTACAACTCGGCGAGCCGCTCCTCACCGAGGCGTTCGTTCGGCGCGATCGATCCGGATGTCAGGTCCCCACGCAGTGATTCGTAAACCTGTTCGCGTAGCGAGCTCGGACGCAAGCTCCCCCGACGAGCCATGGTCAGACGGCCATCTCAGATTGCCATCGCTGCACGTACGGTCGATTCCGAACCGGCACCACCGTCGCCTTCCGACGTGACGCGACCGGATTCCAGCACGTAGTACCGCTGCGCTGCCTGCAACGCGAACCCGATGTGCTGCTCGACGAGCAGGACACTCAGCCCGCCGCGTGCGGTCAGATCGACGATGGTGCGTTCGATCTCTGCGACGACGGACGGCTGGATACCTTCGGTCGGCTCGTCGAGGATCATCAAGCGCGGCTCGGTGATCAGTGCACGAGCGATCGCCAACTGCTGACGCTGGCCACCGGACAGCAAGCCCGCCCGCCGGGTCAGCAGCCCGCGCAGCGCGGGGAAGAGGTCGAGCGACTCGTCGATCAATGCCTTGCCGCGCTTACGACCGTCCGCGACGACCTGCAGATTCTCGGCCGTCGTCAGCTGACCGAACGACTGCTGACCCTGCGGCACGTAGGCGAGACCACGTTTGACGCGGGCACTGGGCCGCATCTTGCCGATGTCCTCGCCGTCGAGCAGGACCTTGCCCGACTTCACGGGCAACAGCCCGACCGCAGCTCGCAGCAGTGTCGTCTTACCTGCACCGTTGTGGCCCATCACGGCGGCCACACCGTCCGTCGGAACCGTAACGGACACACCGTGTATCACTTCGGCCCGACCGTAACCGCAACGGACGTCGACGAGTTCAAGCATGCGAGTTCTCCTCCGTTGTGTGCGCTGTAGACGCGGCAACCGCTGCCAACTCTTCGCCGCCCGCGGCTGTGCCGAGGTAGACCTCCTGCACCTTCGGGTCGGCCTGGACCTCTTCGACGGTGCCCTCGCTGAGCACTTTCCCGCCTGCGAGGACGGTCACCGAGGTCGCGAAGGCTCGCATGAAGTCCATGTCGTGCTCGACGACTACGACGGTTCGTTCGCCACCGATGCGGCGCAACAGGTTTCCCGTCTCTTCACGTTCGTCGGAGCTCATGCCTGCGACCGGTTCGTCGAGCAGGAGGACCGAAGCGTCCTGCACGAGCAGCATGCCGATCTCGAGCCACTGCTTCTGTCCGTGTGCGAGCACTCCGGCGGGTTTGTCGGTCAGGTCGCCGAGACCGGTGATCTCCAGTGCCTCCTGGATCTTGGGCAAGACCGCTTTTCGGCGTCGCAACAACGTCAATGCCGAACGACCAGCCCCCGCAGCAATGTCGAGGTTCTGCAATACGGTCAACTGCTCGAAGACGCTTGCGGTCTGGAAGGTACGCCCGACACCGAGCCGAGCGATCTGGTGCACCTTCTTGCCGAGCAGTTCGACACCGGACTTGGTGACGGAGCCGGTTGCTGGGACGAGTCCGGTGATGGCGTCGATGAGCGTCGTCTTACCGGCGCCGTTCGGGCCGATGAGAAACCGAAGATCGCCTTGCAGCAAGGTCATGTTCACGTCGGTATTGGCCTTGAAGCCGTCGAAACTGACTGTGAGGTTGCGGATTTCGAGATAGTCGCTCGACATGCCCGCGTTGCCGCCGAAAGCGGGTTCGTGCTTGGTCTCTGTGCTTGTCATCGCACGGGCTCCTTCACGAGATCGAGCGGTTCGACGTCGGGATCGGCAACGGACGCCGCGACCGGAGGGGGATCGTCGGAGTCGAGTTTTCGCTTGCGTCGCAATCGGATTGCGGCGAGGCCTGCGATGCCTGCCGGGAAGAACCCGACGACGACGATGAACAGGCCGCCCTGGATATAGGTCCAACCGGACGGAAATTCTTCCGACAGTGCGCTCTGCGCCCAGCCGACACCGATCGCTCCGAGCACCGGACCGAGCAGTGTCGTCCGGCCGCCGATGGCAACACCGATGAGGAACGCGATGGACGGTGCGATACCGATATCGGCGGGAGTGATGAAGCCGACGATGGGCACGACGAGGGCACCGGCGATACCTGCGAAGAATGCGGCGATCGTATACGCGACGATCTTGATGTTGGCGGGGTCGTAGCCGAGGAACCGAACGCGTTCTTCCTGATCACGGACAGCGACGAGCAGTTCGCCGTAACGGCTGTGCATGACCTGCCGAGTGACGGCGAGGACGACGAGCAGGGTCGCTGCGGCGACGAAGAAGAGCATCTTCTTGTTGACGGGGTCGTAGAGGTTGAGACCGAAGAACGTCTGGAAACCGTTGAGTCCGTTGGACCCACCGATGCTGCGCTGGCCGACGAGGAGGATCGCGAGCGCAGCAGCCAAGGCCTGGCTGAGGATGGCGAAGTACGCACCTTTGACACGACGTTTGAACACGCCGTACCCGAGTAGCAGCGCCGTGAGTGCGGGCAGCACGGCGATGGCAACGATGGCGACGAACGGTGATGCGAAAGGTTGCCAGTACGAGGGTAATTCGCGAATCCCCGCAGTCTGCATGAAGTCGGGGACATCGGCGTCCACGAACTCGGCATCGGCGATCTTCATGTGCATCGCCATGATGTAGGCGCCGATGCCGAAGAAGACGCCCTGGCCGAGCGTGAGCATTCCGCCACGGCCCCATGCCAATCCGATGCCGACCGCGACGATGGCGAAGCACAGCAGTTTGGCGAGCAGGTTGAGTCGGAAGTCGCTGAGGACGGCCGGTGCGATACCGAACAGCAGGACCGCACCGAGTGCGAATCCGATCGCCGCGCCTCGTCCGCCGCGGAGGATGGAACTCAGGCCGGTCATGCCAAACTCCTTGTCTTGACGGTGAACAGACCCTGCGGTCGCACCTGAAGGAAGAACACGATGACGACGAACACGATGACCTTCGCGATGGATGCGGTGGTCGAGTATTCGATGTAGGAGTTGAGAATGCCGAGCGAGAAGGCCGCGAGTACGGCTCCCTTGATCTGGCCGAGACCGCCGATGACGACTACCAGGAAGGCATCGATGAGGTAGGCCTGGCCGGTGGTCGAGCTGGTGGCTCCGATCAAGGTCAACGCAACACCGGCGACACCGGCGAGGCCGGAACCGATGAAGAACGTGCTGATGTCGGTTGTCCGACTAGAGATTCCGCTCGTCTCGGCAAGGTCCCTGTTCTGTACGACCGCGCGGATTCGACGGCCGAGCGGGGACATCTTGAGGACGAGCGCAAGTACTGCCACACACACGATCGCCAGCACCATGATGAAGATGCGGGCCTTCGGTACGACGGCGCCGAGGATCTCGACGCCGCCGCGAAGCCATTCTGGACTGACGACATTCACGGCAGGTGCGCCGAAGATGTCGCGGGCGACCTGCTGCAGGACCAGCCCGACGCCGAACGTCACCAACAACGTGTCGAGCGGTCGGTGGTACATGCGGCGAATGAGCGTCACCTCCAGCAGCACGCCCATCAGGCCGCCGACCAGGAAGCCGACGAACAGCGAGACGAAAAGGGAGACACCGGCGCTGGTGATGACCTGCTGCACGACATAAGCCGTGTAGCACCCCGCCATGATGAACTCGCCGTGGGCCATGTTGATCACGCCCATCTGACCGAAGGTCAGTGACAGGCCGAGTGCTGCCAGTAGCAGGATCGACCCAAGGCTGAGTCCTGTGAATAACTGTCCTACAACGACATCCATAGGATTTGTTCGCCTCTCGTTGCTCGCGTGTTCGTCGGCGTCAGTTGCCTGCGTGCCGGCTGTCGTTCATCCCGGCGGGACTATTTGCCGCCAAGTCCCTTCGCCCATTCGTAGGACGTGAGGTAGGGGTCGGGCTTGATCGGCGAAGGCGACTGCCACACGGTGTAGATCAGGCCGTCGGGCTTGATCTCGCCGATCAGGGCTGTCTTGGTGATGTGGTGGTTGCTGCCGTCGATGGTGACGAGACCCTCGGGTGCGGCGAAGGTGACGCCGTCGGCGTTGTCCTGAATGTCCTTGACGGCGAACGACTTCGCCTTTTCAACCGTGTTCTTCCACAGGTACACCGAAACGTAGGCCGCTTCCATCGGGTCCGACGTCGGCTTGTCGGCGCCGAACTTGGCCTTGTATGCGTCGACGAACGCCTTGTTCTCGGGCGAATCGACGGTCTGGTAGTAGTTCCATGCCGTGAGCTGGCCCGCGATCACGTTCGCGCCGATGGCCTTGACCTCTTCTTCGGCGATCGACACGGAGACGACGGGCATCTCTGCAGCCTTGAGGCCCGCGTTGTTGTATTCGTTGAAGAACGCGACGTTCGAGTCACCGTTCAGGGTGTTGAACACCGCACCGGCACCCGACGTCCGAACCTTGTTGACGATGGTGGAGAAGTCCGTCGAGCCGAGCGGAGCGTAATCCTCGCCCTTGATCTCGATACCGTTCGCGCTCGCGTACGCCTTGATTTCGTCGTTCGCGGTCTGCGGGAAGACGTAGTCGCTACCGACCAGGTAGAGGGACTTGACGCCCTTCTCCTTCAGGTAGTCGAGTGCGGGGATGATCTGCTGGTTGGTGGTGGCACCTGTGTAGAAGATGTTCTTGGAATCTTCGAGGCCCTCGTACTGGACGGGGTAGTAGAGCAGGGAGTTCTTGCCTTCGAAGACAGGCTTCATCGCCTTGCGGCTCGACGAGGTCCAGCCACCGAAGACGGCTGCGACGCAATCGCTGCTGATCAGCTTGTCGGCTTTCTCCGCGAAGATCTTCGGCTCGGACGCGCCGTCTTCCTTCACGGGCTCGATCTGCTTGCCGAGGACACCGCCGGATGCGTTGATCTGGTCGATCGCGAGCTGGATCGAGTCACGAACCGTGACCTCGGAGATCGCCATCGTGCCCGACAGCGAGTTCAGCATTCCAACCTTGATCGTGTCCTTGGACGTATCGACGCAGGAAGCGACCGAGGTGTCGTCGCCGGCCTTCGAACCGCAGCCTGTGAGGACGAGGCCTGCGACGGCGAGTGCGGTCGGTGCGGCCATGATCCGGAGGTAACGCTTCGATCGTTGGCGATGAGAACCACAAGAATCTGGCATGAGGCGGGCCTTTCGATCTTCGGGGGATGGAGTCGCGGCCCGCACAACGCTGCACGTGCCGCACCCGACTACGACCGCTGTATCCGGCGTGCGTATACAGCGGTCGTATTCGTGAAGGCAGACAGTAAAGGGAAAGTATTGCGTTGGAATGACTCTCGATGACATGTTTGTGTCCCGCATTACCGTGGCGTGAACGATCCCTCGTCGAACCCCATTTCCCGCTGTGAGCGGTCCGGAAGTTTCCGCTCGCGATTCCGGCGCGGAATCTAGGGTTGAGTGCGATCGTCGCCCAAGCCGCACCTCTGGAGGACACACAAGTGGGTCACTACAAAAGCAACGTTCGAGACCTCGAGTTCAACCTGTTCGAGGTGTTCGGTATCGGCACGTTGCTGGACGCGGGAAACTACGGCGATCTCGACACCGACACCGTGCGAAACATCTTGTCCGAGGTAGCCCGGCTGGCCGAGGGCCCTGTTGCCGATTCGTTCGCCGACGGTGATCGCAACCCGCCAGTCTTCGACCCCGATACCCACGCGGTGACGATCTCGGATCTGCTTCGCAAGACGGTAACCGCAGTGCGCGAAGCAGATTGGGCGCGGATCGGCCTACCGGAGGGGATGGGTGGAGTCCCCGCACCGTCGGTCCTCGTGTGGGCGGTGAACGAAATGATGATCTGTGCGAACCCGGCAGCACTCTTCTTCAACATGGGTCCGCTGATGGGCAGCGTCCTCTACGGAATCGGAACCGAGGAGCAGAAACACTGGGCGAAGGCCGGCTACGAACGCGGTTGGGCCGCAACGATGGTGCTCACCGAGCCCGACGCGGGGTCCGACGTCGGTGCGGGCCGGTCGAAAGCGATTCCGCAGGACGACGGCACCTGGCACATCGAAGGTGTGAAGCGGTTCATCTCGGGCGGCGACGTCAGCGATACGGCGGAGAATGTCTTCCATCTCGTGCTGGCCCGTCCGGAAGGTGCCGGTCCAGGCACGAAGGGGCTGAGTCTGTTCTACGTCCCCAACTTCCTTTTCGACTCGGAGACATTGGAACTCGGCGCCCGCAACGGTGTGTACGTGACCAACGTCGAGCACAAGATGGGCCTCAAGTCGTCGCCGACCTGCGAGTTGACCTTCGGTGCCACCGATGTTCCTGCAGTCGGTTGGCTCGTCGGCGATGTGCACAACGGCATTGCGCAGATGTTCCACGTCATCGAGAACGCGCGGATGACGGTCGGCGTGAAGTCGAGTGGCACTCTGTCCACCGGCTATCTCAACGCGCTGGATTACGCGAAGCAGCGAGTACAGGGTGCGGACCTGACCCAGATGACGGACAAGGCCGCACCCCGCGTCACGATCACTCACCATCCCGATGTCCGTCGCAGTCTCATCATGCAGAAGGCGTATGCGGAAGGTTTGCGCGCGGTCTACCTCTACACCGCCGCGCACCAGAATGCCGATGTCGCGCAGCTTGTTTCAGGAGCTGACGAGGACACGGCACTACGGGTCGACGACTTTCTTCTTCCCGTCGTCAAGGGAGTCGGTTCGGAGAAGGCGTACGAACTGCTCACCGAATCGCTGCAGACATTCGGCGGCTCCGGCTATCTCCAGGACTATCCGATCGAGCAGTACATCCGCGACGCGAAAATCGACACGCTCTACGAAGGTACGACGGCAATTCAGGCGCAGGACTTCTTCTTTCGCAAGATCGCCCGTGATCGTGGTGTCGCGTTCAGCCATGTCGGCGCGCGAATCAAGGAGTTCGTCGACAACGGCGAACGGTTGACGGACGAACGTGCCTTGCTAGCAACGGCTTTCGACGACGTGCAAGCCATGACCGCTACGCTCACCGGATATCTGATGGCAGCGCAGCAGTCGCCGACCGAGATCTACAAGATCGGACTCGGGTCCGTGCGTTACCTGTACGCGGTCGGCGACCTGTTGATCGGCTGGCGCCTGCTCGTGCAAGCCGATGTCGCACTCGCCGCCCTCGAAGGGTCGCCGAAGGCGAAAGACGTTGCTTTCTATCAGGGTAAGGTCGCCGTCGCTTCGTTCTTCGCCAAGAACATCCTTCCGCTGTTGTCCGCGACCAAGGCGGTCATCGAAGCCATCGACAACGACATCATGGATCTCGACGAAGCTGCATTTTAGGGCTGCGTTCAGGGCAGTTCTAGATCCCCGGCTCCGGCCCGAGGACATACGGCGACACCGAACTCTGGTGCTCGCTGATGTCGAGTACCTTGCCGAGCGGCGGGAACGCGCGCTGCGGACAATCCGAGCGCTCGCACACACGACACCCCGCACCGATCGGTGTCGCCTTGGCGTCGTCGAGGTCGAGTCCGTCGGCGTAGACGACCCGACCCGCGTGGCGTAGTTCGCAACCGAGCCCGATGGCAAATGTCTTGCCTGGCTGGCCGTATCGTGCCGCACGGCGCTCGACAGTGCGGGCGATCCACAGATACTTGCGTCCGTCGGGCATCTGCGCGATCTGAGTCATGATCTTGCCTGGATAGGCGAACGTCTCGTAGACGTTCCACAGCGGGCAGGTTCCGCCGCTGGACGAGAAGTGAAAACCTGTGGCGGACTGCCGTTTCGACATGTTCCCGGCGCGGTCGACGCGCACGAACGACCACGGCACGCCGCGTTGTTTCGGGCGTTGCAGCGTCGATAGGCGATGACTGATCGTCTCGTAGCTCTGCGAGAAGAAGGCAGACAGCCGCTCGACGTCGTATCTGAAATCCTCTGCCGCTTCGTGGAATTGGCCGTAGGGGAGGACTGTCGCCGCGGCGAAGTAGTTCGCGAACCCGAGGAGAGCCAGTTTGCGCGACGACTCGGACGAGAAGTTGCCTTCTTCGACGAACCGGTCGAGCAAGGTACCGCATTCGAGGTAGGCCAACTCGGCTGCGAATTTGAAGATCTTCTGGCCGCCCGATAGGTGCGGCGAGATTTCGAGTACGCGGTTGTCGGGATCGAAGCGGTGCAGCACGTTCTCCCCGAGGTCGATGCGTTCCACGATTTGCACGTCGTGCAACCGCGTGAGTCGCCGACCGATCTCGCCTGCGACATCGCCGCGGTGGAAACGCATCCGCGCGGTGAGATCTTCTGCGGCCGTATCCAATTCGTGCAGGTAATTCTGTCGCTGATAGAAGTAGTCACGAACTTCCTCGTGGGGCTTGCTGATCGAACCACTACCGCTGCCGTCGGCGAACCGTTCCTCGGTCGCGGCTGCGAGCTGGGCCGAGGTGTTTCGGTATCGCCGATGCATGTTGACCATCGCGCGCGCCATGCTCGGATGCGAGGAGACCATGTCCGCGATCTCCTGCGAGTCCGCGCTGATCCCCATCTCCTGATCCAGTGCCACTTCGCGCAGTTCGGCGATCAGTCGGGTGTCGTCCTGCGAGGAGAAGAACGTTGTGTCGACGCCGAACACCTCGCTGATGCGCAGCAGCACCGCGACGGTGAGTGGCCGTACGTCGTGCTCGATCTGATTCAGATAGCTTGCCGAAATCTCCAGTGTCTGTGCCAGCGCGACCTGACTCATGCCGCGTTCGGTACGTAGCTGGCGTAGCCGCGTACCGACGTACGTCTTGGACATCATCCCAGCGTACGGACGTAATGCCGGCTTGCAAATGTGGCGTTCGCAAATTTAGCGGGGTGCGGCATTGGCAATCGCGGCCGATCTCCGCCGATTCGGGCCGCCGCGGCGTCCGGCTGAACCTATGCTGATCTCGACGTCGGTCGGGAGAGAGTTGGTCGGCATGCGGGCGTTGAGTGGACGGATATTGCTGATCGCATTGGCTGCGGCGGTCTCGGTGAGCCTTGCTGTGCCGAGCGTCGCGACGTCGGATCCGGTGCAGGAAATCATCGAACCGACCCGAGATCCGGCGCTGCTGTACCCCACGCCGCTACCCGATGCGTGGTTCGTTCCCCCGCCAGGATTCGAGAACACTGCGCCGGGCACGGTTCTGCACACACGTCCCACGACGGTCGGCCCGCTTCTGACACCGGTGTTCGCGACACAACTACTGGTGCGATCCACCGACTCGAAGGATCGGCCGATACCCGTGGTGACGACGGTGATCGTGCCGCAGGCGCCGTGGACCGGGCCGGGAGCGAGACCGCTCGTCGCGTACAACACGGCTATCGATTCGCTCGGGCTGACCTGCGTGCCGTCGTGGACGTTGCCGCGTGGCAGTGAGATCGAACTCGCCGCAATCCAGCTGCTCTTGGCCAAGAACTACGCAGTGATCGTCACCGACCACCAAGGCCCGCGGCAGGCATATGCGGCAGGCCGGATATCGGGTCACGCAGTGCTCGACTCGCTACGCGCGACGGTCAACACACCATGGCTGGGACTGTCGCCCGATTCCCCGATTGCCGTCAGCGGCTACTCGGGTGGAGCGATCGCGTCGGGTTGGACTGCGGAACTCGCGCCTACCTATGCACCGGAACTCCGCATCGTCGGCGTCGCGATCGGCGGCGCACCGGTCGATTACCGACTCCTACTCGGCTCGATGAACGGTAGAAATCTCGCATCGTCGGTCTTTCTGGCAGCGACGATGGGTGTCGCACGCGAATATCCGGAACTGTTCGAATTGATGAACACAAACGGCTGGCGACTGGGAATGATCGCACGAGACTGGTGCCTCGCCGCGCTTGCGCCGGTCGGTGTCGTCGCTCCGATCCCCGTCGAAGCATTGTCGGACGTGCCCAATGTGGTCGCCACACCCATTGCGCAACGCGTACTCGACGCGACACGGCTTGGTGGGCAGGCACCGACAGCGCCGGTCTACATCTACCAGGGCCAGCAGGAAATCTGGATCCCGAGGGAAGGCGCCGAACGTCTCTACGACGAATGGTGCGCGAAGGGTGCACGGGTGCGGCTCGACGAGTTCGTCGGTGAGCACCTCGTCGTCGCGCTGTCGGGTATTCCCGCGGCGAACAGTTGGATCGACGACCGACTGACGGGCAAGCCGATGGCCGAAGGATGTAGTGCCTTCGGCCGCTGACTACTTCGGTTCGAGGAACGCCGGCGGAATAGCGGCGTCGGGACCGTTCGCCCACAACTGGTCGGTCAGGTCGTAGAACGTCACCAGGGCGAGTGGGTCGTCTTGGCGTAGCAGCACCGACGTGCTGACGATCGTTCGGACGAGAGATCCGTCGCTGTGCACGAGGTCGACAAGGTGGCCTGCGGATTCGCGAAGTGCGGTGTAAAGAGGGCTGCGGTCGGCGCTTTCGGTGGTCGCAAGGGCGGGCAACTTTTCGAACGTCTCCGCATCGAGCTCGCTGCGGTCCCAACCGACCAGTTGCTCGAACGCTGGATTTGCGTATACGAGAGTGCCGTCGACGTGCACCGCGACCATGGGTGACGGGAGCCGATCCAGCAGTATCATCGCCGGAAGTTGCCACAGGTAGCCCAACGACGTGTCCGGTGCTGGACGTCGTCGCTCGACAACCATGCGTATCGATTCCCTTCGGGAGTAGCCGAATTGGCGGCTATCGGACTAGGTGATACCACAACAGGACAACCGATGAAAATCCTAACAGCGAGCACCCGACGGCGTCACGTCGCTCTACGTCCGAACAGATCGGCCGAGTCGGCCGAACCGTCGACGACCGAGCGGGCCAGGTCGGTGAGCCGAGTGTTGTTGTCACGCGCAGCTTTTCGGAGCATGGCGAAAGCTTGATCCATGTCGAGGCCACTTCGTTCGGCGAGCACGCCTTTCGCTTGCTCGATGATCACCCGCGTATCCAGCGCTCCCTGCAGCTGATGGGTGACCGTCTCGTTGCGCGCCAGTACCCGCTCCTGCAGGATGCCGATCGTGGCGATATCGGCCAACGCGCGAGCGACCGCCAGATCGGCATTCGACAGGTGCCCCGTCGCGGTCCGGAACAGGTTGATGGCGCCGATTCGCTCGCCGCGGAGCCGCATCGGCAGCGCGAAAACGGCGAGGTAGCCCTCACTTACGGCACGGTCGGCAAAGGCTTGCCACTGAGCGGAGTCCAGTTGCAGGTCGTCGACGAGAGCCTCTCTGCCGGTGCGGTACGCCTGCAGGCAGGGGCCGCCGTCTACTTCGACCTGAAACAGTTCGAGAAGACGTGTCTGTTCGCTGGTCGACGCGAGTACATGGAGACGACCGCCTGGGTCGCCGAGCATGATGCCGGCGGCATCGACTGCCAGGAGGTGGACGCAGTGGTCGACCAGGCGCTGCGCAAGCTCGATCACGTCGTAATCTGCGACGAGCGTGTCCGCCAAGTCGACAAAGGCTCGCACCAGCGGCCCTTCACGATCCACCATCGTTACCTCTTCTTCGACAAGTTTCGTTCGTCGGACGTTCGCGGTCAACCAACACCCGCTGCTCGGTGCGCGTCATATTTCGCGGCTCTCGAAAGGGTTCGTAGACAACTGGTTTCGGAAGGCGACTCGACAGCTCGCCTGGTATCGGTGGTATTGCCGCATGCGCGCACGGGCCTCGGCCGCGCGGCGCTCTGCGAGGTGTGCGCGTTCTCGCTCGAATTCGACCCGTATTGCTGCGTTACCTCTGCGCAGTTCGTCGGCACGGCTGCGGGCGTCGCCGTCATCGAGCACGGCGGCGGCGAGTTCGTCGAGACGGATGCTTACGTCGTTGAAGGTCAACCGAAACGAGGTTCCCGGCTCGAGGTGGCGGACTGCGGCTTCGTCCAGAAGCCGCAACGCACGGGCAGCCGTCTCGAAGTTGAAACGCAGCACGGGCGTAGATGCGGTGCGTAGCCAGCCGAACCGGCCGGAAATGCGGTTGTCGCTGGTTTCGGTAGCAGGTTGACTCACACTCTTCCCCGGTTGTCCATGTCGACAGATGTGCGCACTTCGGCCACCACTGAGAGTGATGGCGCGGGCGGAGCACCGGGGTCTTGGGAGCGTCCTGCCCCACAAAGTAGTCAATGTGGCGGAGGTCGCACAAATCGAGTTGAGGGGCAGGTCGAGAGCCGTCACCGACCTCAGTGAATGTCATTGCTGCACTGGATTTTTACGAGATGCTGCGCTCCCCGTCGAGCGCCGATGGTCCATGGACCACGCGCCGTCTCCGTTGGTCGGCCGCAGCGACCAGGATCACGGCAGCCAGGAACCGCGACGCATCACCCGCTGCAACGTGAACGTCGAATCGACGACGACCAGATCCGCGTCGTAACCGACCTCGACGGCACCGCGCTGCTCGGCGATTCCGACGACGGTTGCCGGCGTCGCGCTGGCCGCCAGGACCGCGTCCACTAACGGCACGCGGGCGTCGACGACCGTCCGACGCAACACCTCCAGCAGGGTCGCTGTGCCGCCCGCGATCGAACCGGACGCGACACGAGCGACGCCGTCGGTTACGCGGACCCGCTGCGGACCGAGGTCGTAGTCACCGTCCGGCATTCCCGCGGCCGCCATGGCGTCGGTGATCAGTGCGACGCTTCCGCGAGCGGCCGCAAACACGAGCGCGACGAAACCCGCATCGGTGTGCACACCGTCGCCGATCACCTCGACGACTGCTTCATGGCGGGCCGCTGCGACCAACGCCGCTGCGACCGGACCCGACGATCGGTGGTGCAGCGCGGCCATCCCGTTTGCGAGGTGAGTCACCAGGCTCGCGTCGTTGCCGAGGGCTGCAGCGAATTCGGTGTAGCTCGCATCGCTGTGACCCAAGGCCACCACAACCTCGTTGGCACGCAGTAGCTGGGCGACTCGAGTGAAGCCGGGTAGTTCCGGGGCGAGGGTCATCGCGCGAACGGTTCCACCGCCGGCTGCGAGTAGGCGTTCGGTCAGGTCGACGTCCGGCTCGATCAGATACCGAGGATCTTGTGCGCCGCACCGTTGCGTCGAGAGAAAGGGACCTTCCAGATGGATGCCGTCGATCGTGCCGTCCTCGACGAGCGGTCGGAGCGTGGCGAGTTGGTCGAGCAGTACCTCCGGCGGTGCGCTGACCAGACTTGCAAGCAATGTTGTGGTGCCGTTTCGATGGTGATGTGCTGCTGCTTTGGCTACCGCGGTCCGATCGGTTGTTGTGAAGGTGCCTCCGCCGCCACCGTGGCAGTGGATGTCGACCAAGCCGGGCAGCACGGTTCCTACGGCATCGGGAAGGGCGCTGTCAGGGTTCGCGGCCGCCCAGTCGGCAGCGGTGCGCACGCTCGTGATCTTGGTGCCCTCGATGCCGACCACGCCGTCGTCCACGACGATATCCGGGGTGACGACGCGGCCCCTGATCGCGTAATTGTCGTCGGTCGAACCCGCGCCGGAGCCTGCTGTGTGCACAGTGCGATTTTGCCGCACGCAGGCTTTCGCGTCGTGCGTCCTTTCGGAGGGCAGGCGCACCGGAAAGACTCACGAGCGCGAAGCGCCCCGCTGAAAGTTGACGCGTCCAGCTGTCCGGTTCGGGCGAAAGCATGCGCAGCCGAACAGTTTTCGTGGCACCGACCACTGGTTACGAGTATCGTGAGCCGTGTTGATCCGGACCCTGGCGATTACCGTGTCGGTCGCGTCTGCCACAGAAAGTTTGGGCTATGCCTGCCTCGTTTTCACACGATCTGCATCGCATCCGCAGTCCAAATCTGTGCGCTCCTCGATCGATAGCGCGAACGCAATTCGTCTGAACGCAGGGCTTCGGCTCGGCACTCCGAGGTTTGTGACACTGGGCCTCGCTGCAGTACGCATCATTGGAAAGCATTCAAGACAGGGGTGGATCAACCATGCTCGAAGCGACACAGGGGACCGACGGGTGTCGCGCCTGGGCGCTGCATTGCGACAGCTGCGACCGGTGGGTGTACAGCGCTGCTGGCATGGCGTCGACGGTCCTCTACTCCGCGCGAGTGGAGGGTTGGGTCATCGGCGAGCAGATCCGGTGCCCGAGTTGTGCCGCAGGGGCAGTGATCCGGTAGCGGCTCGAGTCTGTTCGGGGATCAGGACGCTTCTGTTCGGGTCGGTGTGCGCCGAGCAGGCGGCACACCGACCCGAACTCATGCATGCCGATCCGCTGCCCCTCGATGGGCTGCTGCCTGCACTGTGACTGTCGCCACAGTCGCCCCCTCGGTCACTCGGATCCACGCCGCGGTGGACCCTCTCGTAACCAGTACGTCCGTCCGGTTAGCGCGGTGCGAATGCCGTGGGTAACCGGCTTTTTTGCGTTACCCGTCGGTATCCGATCGGTCGCGTTTCGCCAGCGGTGATTTGCAAACTTAGCAAACCGCTTTGAAAAGCTAGCGAAGATTGGCATTAGCAACAGGTGGACGGCACTTTTTCGCTGTGCCATATTTAAACAGTACGCACGTTATGCCTCGCAAGGCTGCGAATGATCGCCGATCCGCGGTGATCGAAGAATCAAAGAGATGTGGAGCAGGAATGTCACGCACCGGCACCCCGAAGACCGCCGCTGAAATTCAGCAGGATTGGGATACCAACCCGCGCTGGAAGGGTCTGACTCGCAACTACACGGCCGAGCAGGTCGCAAAGCTGCAGGGCACCGTCGTAGAAGAAGCCACCCTCGCCCGTCGTGGCTCGGAGATCCTCTGGGATCTCGTGAACAACGAGGACTACATCAACTCGCTCGGCGCCCTCACCGGCAACCAGGCCGTGCAGCAGGTCCGCGCCGGCCTCAAGGCCATCTACCTCTCGGGTTGGCAGGTCGCCGGTGACGCGAACCTGTCCGGCCACACCTACCCGGACCAGAGCCTCTACCCGGCCAACTCGGTCCCCTCCGTCGTGCGTCGCATCAACAACGCGCTGCTTCGCGCCGACGAAATCGCCAATGTCGAAGGCGACACCTCGGTCAGCAACTGGCTTGCCCCGATCGTTGCCGACGCCGAAGCAGGCTTCGGTGGCGCACTGAACGCCTACGAACTGCAGAAGGCCATGATCGCCGCCGGTGCCGCAGGTGTGCACTGGGAAGATCAGCTCGCCTCGGAGAAGAAGTGTGGCCACCTCGGTGGCAAGGTGCTCATCCCGACCCAGCAGCACATCCGCACCCTGACCTCCGCGCGTCTCGCGTCCGACGTTGCCGACGTTCCGTCGGTCATCATCGCCCGCACCGACGCCGAGGCCGCGACCCTGCTCACCACCGATGTGGACGAGCGCGACCGTGAATTCCTCGACGGCACCCGCACCGCAGAAGGCTTCTTCGGCGTCAAGAACGGTATCGAGCCCTGCATCGCGCGTGCAAAGGCCTACGCCCCGTACGCCGATCTCATCTGGATGGAAACCGGCGTGCCGGACCTCGAAGTTGCCAAGCGCTTCGCCGAGGCCGTTCGCAGCGAATTCCCGGACCAGCTGTTGGCCTACAACTGCTCGCCTTCGTTCAACTGGAAGGCACACCTGGACGACGCGACCATCGCGAAGTTCCAGCGTGAGCTCGGCGCGATGGGCTTCAAGTTCCAGTTCATCACCCTCGCCGGCTTCCACTCGCTCAACTACGGCATGTTCGACCTGGCCTACGGTTACGCCCGCGAAGGCATGACCTCGTTCGTCGACCTGCAGGAACGCGAGTTCAAGGCAGCCGAAGAGCGTGGCTTCACCGCCATCAAGCACCAGCGTGAAGTTGGCGCAGGCTACTTCGACCTGATCGCAACCACCGTGGACCCGAACACCTCCACGGCAGCGCTCAAGGGCAGCACCGAAGAGGGCCAGTTCCACTGATCCGCCTCCCCGGGACTTTGGCGCACTAGTCGGTGGCCCGCAATTCGCGTTGCGGGCCGCCGGTGCGTGAGTGGTCATGCTTTGGGCGTGCCCGGCGAGTTACCCATGTGCTCGCCAAATCTGTTGTCACCGATCAACATTTTCGTCACCGATGCACAGGCAAGTTGAGGAGCTATCCCCATGTCCACCGAAAAAATTCAGCGGGTCGGTGTTATCGGTGCCGGACAGATGGGCGCCGGCATTGCCGAGGTCTGCGCACGCGCGCACATCGACGTGCTGGTGTTCGAGCAGACCCGCGAGCTCGCTGCCGCCGGGCGTTCGCGCATTCTGCGCTCGCTCGATCGTGGTGTGAGCAGCGGCAAGATCACCGAACGTGAGCGTGAGCAAGCCGCATGGCGACTGCGCTTCACCTCCGACCTCGCCGACTTCGCCGACCGCCAGCTTGTGGTCGAAGCCGTACTCGAGGACGAGAAGATCAAAACCGCGATCTTCCGCGAACTCGACGAAGTGGTCACCGACCCCAACGCGGTGTTGGCGTCCAACACCTCCTCGATCCCGATCATGAAGATCGGCATCGCAACGAAGAACCCCGAGCGCGTGCTCGGGCTGCACTTCTTCAACCCCGTTCCAGTGCTGCCATTGGTCGAACTCGTCACGACGCTGAAGACGAGCACCGAGGTTGCACAGCGCGCGGAGGCCTTCGCCAGCGACGTCCTCGGCAAGCAGGTCGTCCGGTCCGCTGACCGCTCCGGGTTCGTCGTCAACGCCTTGCTCGTCCCGTACCTGCTTTCGGCAATTCGGATGGTCGAATCCGGATTCGCCACGAAGGAAGACATCGACAAGGCGACCGTCCTCGGTCTCGCACACCCGATGGGTCCGCTCGCGCTGACCGACCTGGTTGGGCTCGATACTGTCAAGTCGATCGCAGACTCGATGTACGAAGAGTTCAAGGAGCCGCTGTACTCGGCGCCTCCGCTGCTCATGCGTATGGTCGAAGCAGGGCTGGTCGGCAAGAAGTCGGGTGCTGGGTTCTACCAGTACACAGACAAGAACGGCCGCGTCGCGAAATAGACACTTGACGCAGGTGAGCGCACGGCGGCCGATAGGGTCACAAGTGCGCTCACCTGCGTTTCGCGTTTTCGGAGAAAGGTCGACATTTCCATGGCCAGCAGCGGGGACGGTTACGGGTCCAGCGTTCTCGGATATCCGCGAATCGGTCCACATCGAGAACTCAAACGAGCGCTCGAGGGCTACTGGCACGGCAGCGTCAGTCGCGAGGAACTGCTGACCGTCGGCCGTGATCTGCAAGAGTCCGCGATCAGCGAGCTAGCCGCCACGGGCATCACCCAGGTCCCCGGCAATACCTTTTCCTTCTACGATCACGTCCTCGACAACGCGTTGCTTTTCGGTGCCGTCCCCACCCGATACAAGCCGTTCCAGGATTCGATGGATCCGCTGGACTTCTACTTCACCATGGCTCGCGGCGGCCCGGATTATCCGCCGCTGGAGCTGGTGAAATATTTCGGGACGAACTACCACTACCGTCAGCCGGAACTCGATGCGACGACCGAATTCTCGCTGCACGCGGAAGCTTTGCTCGACGAACTCGATCGCGCCCGAGCGCGCGGTATCGAACTGCGACCGGTTGTGCTCGGCCCGGTCTCGCTGTTGCTGCTCTCGAAGGTAGCTCCGTGCGAAACGGATCCCGAGTTCACGACACTGAGCCTGCTCGACACACTGCTGCCGCAGTACGAGGCGCTGTTCACCGAACTCGCCAGACGTAACGCGACCTGTGTGCAACTCGACGAGCCGTCCTTCACCAGTGACCGGACGTCTGAGGAACTTGCCGCGTTCGAGAAGACCTACCAACGCTTGTCGACGTCGGGGCTGCGGCCGCGCATGCTCGTCACCGGCCCCTACGGCGACTTCGGTGAAGCGCTCACCATTCTCGCCGCGTCGAAGGTCGAGGCGATCGGTCTGGATCTGGCGTCGCATCGAGTCAAGCCCGACGACCTCGCCGCGATCCCGGGGATCAAACGCAAGCGGCTGTACGCGGGCGTGATCAGCGGCCGAAACGTCTGGCGCGCAGACCGTTTCGTCACCCTGACCTACCTGAACGAGCTTGCGAAGGTCTGCCCCGATCTAGTCGTGTCGACCGGCTGCACGCTGTTGCACGTGCCGTACGACGTGCTCGTCGAGTACGAGATCGACGGCAATGTCGCCGACCGTCTCGCGTTCGCGAAGCAGAAGACCACCGAAGTCGTCTCCCTTGCCAAGGCGCTCACGGACGGTCCGTCGGAGAAGTGGCGTAAGCGACCGACCTCGGTGCATTTCAAGCAGAAGCACGCTGTCCGCCAGCGGGTCTATGCGGTCACCGACGAGATGCGGCAGCGCGAGCCGTACGAGGTCCGCAAAGTCGCGCAGCAGGAAAAGTTGAAGCTGCCCGTGGTTCCAGCGACGACGTTGGGATCGTTTCCGCACAGCGACCAGATCAAACAAGCGCGCTACGAACTCGGTCAGGGCCGCCTGGAGTGGGACGAGTACCGCACGCGCGTCCAAGCCGAAATCGAAGCCACGATACGTCTGCAGGAAGACATCGGACTCGATGTTCTTGTGCACGGCGAGCACGAGCGCAACGACATGATTCA
Organism: Antrihabitans stalagmiti; assembly: GCF_016482825.1. GTDB lineage: Bacteria > Actinomycetota > Actinomycetes > Mycobacteriales > Mycobacteriaceae > Antrihabitans > Antrihabitans stalagmiti. Next base: position 800,849 of record NZ_JAEMNV010000003.1, read on the forward strand.
GTACTTCGCCGAACTGCTCGAAGGCTTTTCGTTCACGCACAACGGTTGGGTGCAGGTCTACGGTTCGCGCTGTGTGCGTCCGCCGATCCTCTACGGCGACGTGTCTCGGCCTGCACCGATGAGCGTCGAGTGGTCGACCTACGCGCAGTCGCTGACGGACAGGCCGGTCAAAGGCATCGTCACGGGTCCGGTCACGATGCTCGCTCGTTCGTTCGTCCGACAGGACCAACCGCTGTACGAGACGGCCGATCAGGTCGCCCTAGCGATCCGCGACGAGGTCGTCGACCTGGAAAAGGCCGGCATCGGCATCATCCAGGTCGACGAACCCGCAATCCGCGAATTGCTGCCGCTACGAGAAAAAGGCCGCGCGGAGTACCTGCGATGGTCGGTAGCTGCGTTCCGCCTGGCGACCTCCGGCGTGCGCCCCGAGACTCAGATCCACACCCACATCGGGTATTCGGGTCTGCAGATCGTCGTCGACGCCATCGAAGAACTCGATGCCGACGTGACGGCGATCGTTGCAACGCGATCGATCGAGTGGGTGCTCGAAGCGCTGCAGGGCGACGTGTCCGAAGGTGCAGGCCTGACGCGGGGCGTCGGTCCAGGTGTGTACGAGAGCAGGTCCGCGCGCATCCCTGACATCGACGAACTCGACGAGTTGCTCACGAAAGCGTCCGATGCGGTCGACATCGACCGGTTGTGGGCGAACCCTGACGGCGGTTTGAAGACGAGGCACCACTGGCAACTCGATCCGTCGCTGCGCAACCTCGTCGCTGCGGCCAGGCGCCTGAGGCGGCGAAGCCGCTCGTGAGTCCTTTCGGAGGGCGGAACCTCCTAAAGGACGCACGAGCCGCGTAGCGGCCTACGGCTTTTTTCGGCTGGGCCGCAGCGGCGGAACGACTATTCCCGCGAGTCCACGTAGCCCGGCGAAAGCCAGATTGCCGAAGTCGAAGTAGTCGTGCATCCGGACGATCTCGCCGCTGTGCACTTCGAAGCGGCCGAACGCCCAGATCACCATTTCCAGCGGGCCGACCTTGACGAATTCTCGACGGGCGGTGAGGACGACTTCGCCGTTGCCCGCGATCTCGAGGCCGACCAGGTCGAAGTTGCTCAGCAGGCTCGCTGCCAGACCGAACACGTGACGGAAAGCTGCACGGCCGCGGACGGACGGTAGCCCGGACTGCGTCAGTACGAACGTCTCCGACAGCAGCCCTGCGGCGGCGTCTGGATCGAGAGCTTGCAGTGAACGAAGGAATGCCCGGACCACTTCGACTTCGAGCGTCTCACCCATACGGATGTGTGGATCGAGTTTCGAGACCTGACCGTCTTCCATGTGGCACTCCCGTTCCGCAGCGATGTCGCGGGGCGACACTGCACCGAAAACACCTTAACCCGGTTGCCGCACGCGCGAACATATGTCGTGAGCCACGCTTTCGAATTGCCAGCGGCATGGATGCAGGGGTAGTGATGTATGCATGGTCACCGCCGCCGCATATGCCGTTTCAGCTCCCGATGCCACGTTCGAGAAGGTGACGATCGATCGTCGCGAACTCGGTCCCACCGACGTAGCGATCGATATCAAGTTCGCCGGAATCTGTCATTCCGACATTCATACGGCTCGCAACGAATGGAAGGGCACGCAGTATCCGTGCGTTCCGGGCCACGAGATCGTCGGCCTCGTATCCGACGTCGGGTCGGAGGTCACCAAATTCAAGCGCGGTGACCGCGTCGGCGTCGGCTGCTTCGTCGATTCGTGCGGCGTCTGCGAGTCGTGTGTTGCAGGCGAAGAGCAGTACTGCATAAAAGGTGTTGTGGCGACGTACAATTCGCCGTTGCCGGACGGTTCGCCCACGTTGGGCGGTTACTCGACCCACGTCGTCGTCACCGAAGGGTTTGTGTTGTCGATACCCGACGGACTCGACCTCGACGTCGCAGCGCCGCTGCTGTGCGCAGGCATCACGCTGTACTCACCGCTCAAGCATTGGGGCGCAGGCCCCGGCAAGCAGGTCGCGATCATCGGCATGGGCGGCCTCGGCCACGTCGGTGTGAAGATTGCCAACGCCCTCGGCGCCGAGGTGACCGTACTGAGCCAGTCGTTGAGCAAAGAGGAAGACGGCAAACGTCTCGGCGCGCATCACTACTACGCCACGAGTGATCGAAATACGTTCAAGGAGTTGAAGAATCGGTTCGACCTGATCCTCAACACCGTGTCCGTGAACTTGAACATCGACTCCTATCTGCGTCTGCTCGCCGTGAACGGAACACTCGTCGAACTCGGTCTGCCCGAGAATCCGATCGAGGTGCGCGCGTCGTTCCTCGCCGCCAATCGGCGCAGTCTCGCTGGCTCGATGGTCGGTGGCATCGCACAGACGCAGGAGATGCTCGACTTCTGTGCCGAGCACGGTATCGGCGCGGAAATCGAAGTGATCGCCGCGGACAAGATCGACGAGGCATACGAGCGGGTCCTTGCCAGCAACGTGCGCTATCGCTTCGTCATCGACGCCGCGACCATGTGACGGTCTGACTACACAGGATCCAGGATCCGCTGCAGGAACTGGCGGGTTCTTGCTTGTGTCGGGTCGACGAGGACCTTGCCCGGCGGACCGGACTCGACCACGAGACCGCCTTCGATGAACAGCACCTGATCGGCGACCTGCTGCGCGAAGCGAATCTCGTGGGTGACGATCACCATCGTCCAGCCTTGGCTCGCAAGGTCTTTGATGACGCGGAGCACCTCGCCGACCAGTTCCGGATCGAGCGCCGATGTTGGCTCGTCGAACAGCATCAGTTTCGGTTTCATCGCAAGCGCACGAGCGATGCCGACGCGTTGTTGCTGTCCGCCCGACAGTTGGTACGGATACTGATCGGCCTTGGCGCCGAGCCCGACACTCTCGAGCAGTTCGAGGGCGTCGGACTTCGCTTCCGCTTTCGACCGTTTCTGGACGATGACGGGACCTTCGATGACGTTCTGCAGCACCGTCTTGTGTGGGAAGAGGTTGTGACTCTGGAACACCATGCCGCTCTGGGCACGGAATCGGGCCAGCTGCGCGCGCTCGACCTTCTTGCCGAAGTCGACGGAAACGTCGGCGATCGTGATGACGCCTGCATCGGCCTGATCGAGCGCATTGAGCGCCCGCAGGACCGTCGTCTTGCCGGATCCGGACGGACCGATGACGACGGTCACCGAACCGGACGCGGCGGTGAACGAGATGTCCTTCAAGACCTCGTGATCGCCGAACGCTTTACGTATTCCGGCGACTTCGAGCAACGGTTCGGTCATTTCGCCACGTACCTGTCCAGTCGAGTTTCGAGCCTGCCCTGCGCGAACGAGAGCACCAAGCAGATAACCCAGTAGTACACCGCAGCGACGCCGTAGAGGGCGAAGAAGTCGAACGTAGGCGCCGCCGCCAACTGCGCAACCCGCAGCAACTCCGTCACAAGGACGGTCGATGCGAGCGAGGTGTCCTTCACCAGCGAGATCAGCGTGTTCGACAGCGGCGGGACCGCGGTCCGGGCGGCCTGCGGCAGAACGATCCGTCGCAGCGTCGTCGGATACCGCATGCCGATCGTCTGCGCAGCCTCCCACTGTCCCTTCGGGATACTGAGAATCGCGGCCCGAATCACCTCGGCCGCATAACCTCCGACGTTGAGGCTGAATGCGATGACTGCCGCGGGAAACGGATCGATGACGATATCGAACTGCGGCAATGCGTAGAACACGATGAACAACTGCACGAGCAACGGTGTGCCGCGAATGATCGAGATGTAGAACCGCGCCGCTGCCGACAGCGGCAGGATTTTCGAGATCCGCGCGAGTGCGACGAACAGCGCGATCACAAGACCGAGTGCAAAGCTGATGATCGTCAGCGGAATCGTCTTGGTGACGGTGGCCTCTAACATCGGCCCGAGGTTGTTCCAGATCAGCTCACGGGTGTTGGCATCCATGTGTGTTGTCGCCGGCTACTGCTGGCTGACGTCCTGGCCGAAATACTTGTCGGAGATCTTGGCAAGCGTTCCGTCGGCCCGCAGTTCGTCGAGCGCCTTGTTCACGTCGGCGATCAAACCGCTGTCCTTGCGTGCAGCGAACACCTGCAGGCTGGTGTCGTCGGTTGTGCCCGCGATCTTGATGTCGGAATCGTTCTTCTGCTTCTGGTAGTCGGCGACGGCGAGGTTGTCGTTGACCGTGGCGTCGACGCGTCCGTCCTTGAGCAGTTGGATCGCCTGCACGAAGCCTTCGACCGACTCGACCTTCGCGCCTGCGTCGGTGGCTACCTTCGCCCAGTTGCTCGTCGCGGACTGCGCGGTGGTCTTGCCCTGCAGGTCTGCGAGCGTCGTGATGTCGTTGTTGTCGGCGCGGGTGACGATGACACCTTCGGACACCGTGTACGGCTCGGAGAGGTCGTACTTGCCCTTGCGGTCGTCGTTGAGGGTGACCTGATTGGCGACGAGGTCGAATCGCTTCGATTCGAGGCCGGCGAAGATCGAGTCCCATGGAATCTGGACGAACTCGACACGCACGCCGAGCTTCTCGCCGACAGCCTCGATGACCTCGATGTCGTAGCCGGCGAGCTCGCCGTTCTCCTGGAAGCTGAACGGCGGATAGGTGCCCTCCGTACCGACTTTGAGCACCCCGTCTTCTTTGACCTTGTCGATCACGGGACCGTCGGAGTCACCGCCGCAGCCGGTGAAACTCACCGCGGCAATGGCAGCGAACGCGATGGCGATCATTTTGCGGCGCACAGGAACTCCTTCGGGGCTGGCACACGTCGAGACGCAACCATAGGTGAAGTCGGTACAACTGCAGCAGGCTTGCGATCAGCGTGCGCGAAACAGTTGCTCCGACCCTAACCAGTTCCGTCCATCCACGGTGGGATTCCCACCCAGCAGGCTGCGTCGACGCGGTCAGCTGCCGATCGGCTTGCCGAACAAGCCTGCGACCAGGTCTCCGACGACCGACTGCCACACCGGCCAGGTGCGTTCGTCCAGTGCCATCGAACCGACGTCCGTTGTGGTGCACCCAGCGGCGACGGGAACTCCGGCGAAGCGGTCGCGAATCCACAGCAGCGCACTCGGCACGGCCGCGATCTCCAGGGTGATGTGTTCGCTGAAGTGGTCGCGGGTGTACTGCACCTTGGCATTCGGGTCTTTGCAGTAGGTGTCGACGAGGGTGTTCACGGGTCCGACCGGGACGATCCAGTCGGGGTTCGCCTGATACATGTACATCGGGAACTGTGGGACGGATTTGCCCATCTTGATCTTGTCGAGGACGCTCTTCGCAATCGGGTCGTCGAGCGGATCGCCGGGTGTGTCGAACATCCCCTTCAGGTTGCCGAAGGGGAGCAGTGCGGCCTGGTAGGCGACGCACAGCGGGTTCTTCGCGGCGACGAGTGCTTGGCCGAGTGGGTCGAGCTTGGCGTTCATCAACGCGGCAAGCTCAGGATATTCACGGCTGACGCCGATCATGCCCCCCATGATCAGACCCGACGCGGCGTTGTTGTCGGCGAGGTTGAGCATGGCGGTGATGTCGGCTGGAATGCCACCTTCGGCGGCTCCGACGATGTTCAGTTCTGGTGCATATGACTCGTGCAGTTCGGCTGCATGGCCTGTTGCGATGGCACCGCCCGAGTAGCCGAGCATGGCGACCTGCGTGTCGCGACCGGCGAGGCCGAGTAGATCGAAGTTCTCGGCTGCGCGGATCCCGTCGAGGGTGATCCGGCCGGCAAGTGGTCCTGCGGCGTATGCGGAATCGGGTCCCTGATGGTCGGGCACCACGACCGCCCAACCCTGCGCAACCGCGGCCTGTATCTCGAGGAATTGGGCTGTGAGGACCTGCTGACCCGTGATCAGGCCGGGTAGCGATCCCTGCTGCAGGGCGTAGGAGGCGGTGCAGTAGTGACCGAGCGAGTCTTCTGCAGGCTGAAAAGACAGCAGATTGCGGGCGCCCGTGCCGTTGCCACGTGGCTTGATGACAGTCGCGACGGACGGGATCGCCTCGCCCCGAGTGTTGTTGGAGCGGAACGACAATTGCCACGCGTCCACGTTCACGGGGATGAGGGAGAGGTTCGCGAGGGTGACCTGGCGGGCTGCGATGAGCTCGCCCGGCGCCTTCGATGCCACGACGTCGGCGGGCGGATCGTAGAAGCCCGGATCGAGCTCGGGTGGCAGCGGGAAGTGCGGAAAGGGGAGCGCCGGTTGCACCGGGACGGACGGTTCGGCGCTGGCCGGTGCGCTGACTGCGATGTGGCCGGCGATTGCGATGCCGGCGGCGAGAGTCAGTGCGCGACGGGTGATCGACGATGATCCAGCCATATTGCTCCCTCGTGAAAGCGCTGAGGTGAGACGAGTGCGTCTCACTCTGTAGGCAGAGACGATAGGGGAGTGTGACGTGAATCGCAAAATCTACCCACCCGCCGCGAGCGGACATCGCGTCAGGCGACCGGATCGGGTCCTTTCACAAGGCCGAGCAGCACCCTGCTCAACACCTCGACCAAATCGGCGATGGGTGCCTTCGGCTCGACGATCGTCCACTGATGAACGAGACCGTTGACAGCTCCGATGAACGCGATTGCCGACATTGCTGAACCCCCGCGTGGTGGATTCTCGATACCGCCGAACACGGCATGGGTTGCGGCCTCGTACAACTGAATCCAGTTGGCGCGACGTTCGAACCGATGCTGCTCGACGCGTTCGCTGACGCCGACTATCTCGACGAAGGCGATCTTCGCTCGGCGCGCGTCGCCACCGACCGACTCCACATACGCCGTCATCACCGCGGTTGCCAGTTCGCTCGGGTCCGTCGACGTCGACCCCTCCAGTGCTGCGACCAACGCTGCCCGTGCGTCGTCCTGGATCTTGTCGTAGACGGCAATCAGAAGGTCCTCACGACTGCCGAACTCCTCGTAGAACTGGCGGCGGGACAGTTCGACACTCGCGCAGATGTCGGTGATCGAACTCTTCGCGTAGCCCTTGTCGGAGAACACGGTCACGGCACCGTCGATGAAGCGCGCACGTCGCTCCGCGCGCCGATCGGCCACCGACCGACCGCCATAACTTCGTTCGGTGTCCGGCAGTGTCACAGCAAAAGTCTAGTCGCGTCGCAAGAGGTGGAGCGGGTCAGTCGAGGCCGCGCTTGGTGATGCTCTCCGCGATGTCGCGTGCCTTCGTGTTGGACTGTTGCGAGAGTCGGACCAACAGATCGAAGGCTTGTTCGGAATCGATCGAATAGCGCTGCATCAGCATGCCCTTCGCCTGTCCGATCACGTCTCGGCTGTCCAGTGCATCGCGCAACTGCTGCTCGCGACGCGCAGCCGCAATCGCGACCGAGGCGTGCGTCGCGAGAGGGAGCCCTATGTCCGCCGAACCGTCGTCGAAGGCGTCGGTCTTGCTGGAGTACATGTTGAGCGCGCCGATGTGCTCTTTCTCGACCCACAGCTGGAAGCTCAGCATGCTTCCGACTCCGGCAGAAGCGGCGGTCTCACTGAACCCGCCCCACCGCTCCTCTTTCGACATGTCGGTGACCAGGACTACCTGCTCGTCATGTGCTGCATCGATGCATGGGCCGCGCCGGATCTCTTCCTGCATCTTGTCGATGAGTGCGGGAAGTTCGCCGGTTGCGCCACGGGAGTCGAGCTTGCCGTTTTCGGTGATCAGCGTGATGCCTGCGTGCTCGGACCCGGGGATCGCAGTCCGCGCGGCTTCGCAGACTTCGCTCAGCACCGAGTCGAAATCGTCGTGCTCGCGATGAAATTTGCGCGCGAGTTCGGCAAGGATCGCGCTGAGCTGGATTTCCGGGTCGCAAGGACCGAGTTCGTCGTCTGTGGACTGCGTATCCGCAGGTTCGACCAACTTTTCTATCACCGATTCCGACATCGCTTCGCTCCAACTGCCCAGCACCGAATGAGTCGGTGCATCGTTTCTGCATCGTACTCGTCGTTACTCGAGTCCTTCACGCAACTGCGCAAGAGTTCGCGACAGCAGCCGCGACACGTGCATCTGCGATATTCCGAGTTTATCGGCAATCTGAGATTGAGTCATGTTGCCGAAAAACCTGTAGAGCAGCACCATACGCTCGCGCTCGGGCAGTGCCTCCAGAAGCGGACGCAAAGCTTCGTGATTCTCGACGTTTTCCAACGCCGCGTCGAAGTCGCCGATCGTCTCCAGCAGCGGCAGTTCGTCCGATCGATTACCGACCGTGCTGTCGACGGACACCGTTTGATAGGCATTGCCTGCAACGAGTCCCTGGGCGACCTCCTCCGGATCGAGGTCGAGTTCGGCGGACAGCTCTTTGACCGTCGGTGTTCGGCCGAGTCGCTGCGCGAGATCACTTGTCGCCTTGCTCAGCGACAGATGCAGTTCTTTCATACGGCGAGGTACCCGCACGGCCCATCCGGTGTCACGGAAATGACGCCGTACCTCACCCATGATCGTCGGCACCGCGAACGAGACGAAGTCGGACCCACGCGTTACGTCGAAACGCTTGACGGCGTTGACAAGACCGAGCCGCGCAACCTGGACCAGGTCGTCGTGTGCCTCGCCGCGACCGTCGAAACGGCGAGCGATGTGCTCGGCGAGGGGTAGGCAACGGACGACGAGTTCGTCACGCAGCTTCTGCCGCTGCGGATCGTTCTCGTCGAGCTTTTCGATCTCTTCGAATGCGCCGGCCACGTCTTCGTAGTCGTCCCCCTTGCGGGGAGTGCGGCCCGCGTTACCGCGAGGCGTCACGCGTCGCTGCCCTGCTTGTTCTTTGTGAATGTGAGAACGGTGATCTCCCCGCTCGGATTGTCGGGATCGACATCGCGCGTCAGTTCGATGGAGTCGGTCAAGGCATTCAGCACGTGCCAGCCGAAGGAACGCTGACTCGGGGCTTCTCCAGGTGAGGTCGGTGCACTGATCGAGACGTTCAAGTCCGTCTCCGACGGTTGGAACCGGCAGACCAACGACGCGCCGTCGACAGCGCGAAGAATGAGGTGGCTGCACGCTTCGTCGATGGCGAGGCGAACGTCGGCGATCGAATCGAGATCGAAATCCTCCTGGCCCGCTATGGCTGCCGCAACCGCACGAATGATCGACAATTGCGTCGCCGCCGCTCGGACGCGAAGCTCGACCACCGAACGCGACGTAGCGGCATTGCGATCCACTGCCTCTATGTTCGGCACGAGACCTCCGACCGTGCGTTCGAAATGTGCTGCAGTATTGGCATCGAACTCCAACCTCTCTCGGCTATTCGACGAGGGTACTCAGTCGCACAGCAACCGCGTCGAACTGCGTATGTAGGAGACCATCAACGGCTCGATAGATAGCTACCCGCCCTGCTGGATTCGAACCATCGGAGCTGCGTAGGTAAGGGGTGACTCCCTTGCTGGTTGCCGTTACGTCGCGTACCGTTCGAGAAGCAGGTTGAGCACACAGCCGCTCGGGGAAGCCACATAACTTTCGAGTCGGCTTACGAGCTCCTACGCGGCATCTGACCTTTCGGTCGTGCAGCTTCCCCTCACCATCACAACGAATGGGAGGGCTATGACAATCTTGCCTAGCGACACCAGTATGCCGAATATTGTTGTCCAACAACGAATCAGCGTTCAATCCGCTATCGCCTCGATCGCTCCGACTGCGCGTGCTCGCGCACCCCGTCCCGCCGTGGACGGCATCGAATTTCGTTCCGAGCGAATCAGTTCCAGTTTGGTGATCGTCTACGTCCGTGGCGACGTCGACCTGAGCACGATGCCCGCCTTGCGCGAGCATGTTCGGAGCCAGATCGCAGGGAACCGCAAGCTCGTTCTGGACTTGTCGGAGCTCGATTTCATCGGCACGGACGGCTTGGCGGTGCTTGCCGATCTCGACGCACGAGACGGAGCGGCAGGCTGGGCGCTCGTCGGCGGCCGTGCAGTGAACCGACTCCTGCGGGCAGCGGATCTGAGCACCCGCTACCGCGCATTCGACTCACTCGACAGTGCCCTGTGCTCCTTGCGGGCGATCGCGGGCTAGTCGCGATTGCCGGCAGAGTAGCGCCGAAGAACCAATCGATCCAGCCCATCGCATATCGTGTAGCTGGATCGATTGGGGCACGCGATGGACGAGTCGAGGCACGAGCACAATCGCGCTGAACCACGCCACTACATCGCGAAAACTGTCACCGTCTTTGCGTTGGTGGCAGCCTTGCTCGGGTTCGGAATCGTCGCAGATTTCTGGGAGATCGACTGGCCGGGCAAGACGACGCGACCGCACACGGCGGCCCAAGCGGTTCAGACATCGACCCGGGCACCACTTCCACCATTGGACGTCGATGCTGTTGCAGGCACGGTCAATCCGTCACTGGTCAACATCAACGTCAGCGTCGGTCCGCTCGAATTGCAGGGCGCAGGAAGCGGAATCGTTCTCACCGGCGACGGTCAAGTACTGACGAGCCACCACGTCATCAAGGGCGCGGTGGATATTTCTGTCACCGACGTGACGACCGGACTGATCTACGACGCAACGACACTCGGCTACGACAGCACACACGACATCGCGCTGCTGCAACTGCAGAATGCCGCCGATCTGCGCGGCGCGCGGCTCGGCAACTCCGACGACGTCGCGGTCGGCGACGAAATCGTCGCTATGGGCAATGCAGGTGGTCGCGGCGGAATGCCGACCACCTCGCCGGGCAAGACGACAGCACTCGACGCCACCATCGTCGCGCGCAACGAATCGGATTTCTCCCGCGAATATTTGACCGACCTCATCGAGGTCGAAGCCGCGGTGGCGCCGGGACAATCCGGCGGCGCGCTCGCCGACACCACCGGGGCTGTCATCGGAATGGTCACCGCCGCAACGATTCCAGCAGATTCCGACACCGACGCAGAACTGCCCGCGGAGCCGCCCGCTGTCGTGCCCGCGCCGACCGAGCCCGATCCCGATCCGCCCCTTCCGACGATGGGCTATGCGATCCCCATCAACCAGGTGCTCGACGTCGTCGAGCAGATCAACTCGGGTCGGCGCTCAGATGAGGTACACATCGGCCCGACCGCGACACTCGGCGTCCTCGTGACCACCGTCGACGACACCCGTCCCGACGGCACCCCAGTTGTAGGCGCACGTGTCGAGATCGCGATGTACGGATCGCCAGCCTACGAAGCCGGTCTGGTCAGAGGAGATCTGATCTCGGCCATCGACGGAATACCCGTCGAGTCGTCGAAAACCTTGCGAGAAGCCATCTCCGCGCGCCTGCCAGGGGTTGTGATCACCCTCGACATCACCGACGAAACAGGAAGTACGCGCAAGGTCGATGTCGTCCTTGCCGATGGTCCGCCCAACTGACTCGCGGGGCAGGTTTGGCGCGATCCGGCCCGGGTAATCAACGCCTTGCATACGTTCCCGATCTGGAGGTAGTCAGCGTGACCGACGACAAGAGTGGCCCCATCGAAGGCATCAAAGGTGCGGTCGAAGGCGTTAAGGGCAAGGTCAAGGAAGTAGCTGGCGCGGTGCTCGGTCAGGACGGCCTGCAGCGAGAGGGCGCGGCTCAGCAAGACAAAGCGGAGAGTCAGCTGGAGGCGGCCAAGCACGAAGCGGAGGCAGAGAAGGCACGAGCCGAAGCCAAGATCGATGAGCAACGGCAGCGCGCCGAACAAGATCGGTAAATCATCCCGACGCCTCGACAGCGTGCCGACGGTCGGCGTGGAGGAGGAATTGCTCCTCGTCGACCCCGGCTCCGGTCACCCCGTGCCCAAAGGAGCCGATGTCGTGCGGGTGGCAAAGGCAGCCGGTCTCGAGTTTTCGATGGAACTGACGCAGTGCCAAGTCGAGACCGTGTCACCCGTCTGCACAACGGCTGCACAATTGCGAAACAGCCTCGTCGAGCATCGTAGGGGAGCTGCAACAGCAGCGTCGAGCGTCGGCGCAACAGTTCTTGCAGTAGCGGTGCCGCCTGTTGTGCCGCATGAGTTTCCGATCACCGATACCCCGCGCTACCGGAAGATCGGCGAGCGATTCGGGGCGATTGCGCACGAGCAAGGGATATGCGGCGCCCACGTGCACGTCGAAGTCCCGGATCGAGAAACGGGTGTAGCGGTCAGCAATCACCTGCGCCCATGGTTGCCTATGCTGTTGGCACTGACCGCGAACTCAGCGATTTATCGCGGTGTCGATACCGGGCACGCCAGTTGGCGATCGGTATTGTGGTCGAGATGGCCGAGTGCTGGGCCGCCACCGTATTTCGAATCCGCCTCCCACTACGACCGCATCGTCGCGATGATGTGCGAGAGCGGCGTGATGGTCGATGTCGGGCAGGTGTATTGGGACGTCAGACTCTCCGAAAACTTTCCGACAGTCGAAATCCGTTGCAGCGATGTGCCTTCGACTGTCGACGAAACCGTTCTCCATGCGACTCTCGTTCGAGCGGCGGTGATGACCGCGCTGGCGGAGATCGAAAAGGGCGACGTCGCAAAACAGCTCGCACCTGAGATCGTTCGCGCGGCGTACTGGAAGGCTGCACACGACGGCCTGTCCGGGGACGGCATAGACATGGCTACCGGCGACACCGTCTCCGCGATCGTCCTACTTCGCCGATTGGTCGAACGAATTCGTCCTGCGCTCGAAAAACTTGGCGAATACGAGCAGGTGGTCACGGCGCTCCGCGACGTGCACGCGCATGGTAACGGGGCAACGACTCAGATCCGAACGTTGCGGCGACGCAACAAGATCGCCGATGTACTGGCCGAAGTCGCACGTAGGACCGTGTCATGACCGACGAACGTGTGGACAAGTCGAACAATGGAGGTGGCGCACGTGGTCGAAACTGCACGCGAACGTGAGGACAAGTACGACGTCGACCTGGAGTTCGTTCTACCGTCCTTCGACGGCGTCCTCCCGCACCGTGGAGCTGCAGAAGACCGCGTCGTACGACTCAGGAGCGTCTACTACGACACAGCCACGCTCGCGTTGCTCGACCGTGGAATCACGTTGCGGCGCAGAGAGGGCGACGTCGACAACGGTTGGCAACTCAAAGTGCCCGGCATCGACGACCGGACGGAGATCTCTGTTCCGCTGACAGAATCCGACACAGTGCCAGCAGAACTCGCAGAGTTGGTAAGCGGCATCGCTCGAGGGCTTACGCTGACCCCCGTCGTCGACATGCGAACACAACGCAGGGTGTTGAGAACGGTCGACGACGCAGGCGCGCTTGTCGTCGAAGTCGCAGACGACATGGTCGATTCCACTCGCTTGGGCACAACGAAGCGGAGCGAAAGATCTTGGCGTGAAGTGGAAGTCGAGCTCGGTACTGCAACCGAGGACGACGCGAGCGGGATCGGTGAGTGCCTGATCGCTGCAGGTGCTAAACCTGCAGGCCGAGTAACCAAACTGGAACGAGCACTGAACCTGGCGCCGATGCGGGAGAACACGCATCGAGGAAAGCGGACTGCGAAAGAGATAATCGCCGAATATGTTGCTGCGCAGGCCGATGCGATTTTCGCAGGCGACGTCGCGTTACGCCGGGGGCTGGCCCCGATACACGATACCCGGGTGGCAACGCGGCGGCTGCGCAGCATCCTGCGTACCTTCGATCCACTGTTCGACGGCGCTCAGGCGGGTCGCCTCGCCGACGAATTGCGTTGGTATGCAGCAATGTTGGGTGAAGTACGAGACCGGCAGGTGCAGCGCAGCCGACAACTCGATGCCGTCCGCGCGTTGCCCGACGAACTTGTGCTCGGTCCGGTGATCGCTCGGATCGACCATCATCTGGCCGGTGAAGAGGCCGAACATCTTCGGGTGTTGCGGGAGGAAATGGCCGGCGAGCGCTATCTGAATCTGCTCGAGACTCTTGCGTTGTGGGAACACCTACCGGAGTTTGCGTCCGACTTCGACGATGGCGAGCGGAAGGTCGTCCGCCACTGTGCCGAGCGCGCGTCACGCAAGGCCCGCAAGCGACTCCGCCGCGCGGTCGCCGGTAAGTCGGATGCTGTCGCGCTACACCGTGCTCGCAAAGCGGCCAAACGCGCGCGTTACGCAGCCGAAGCCGCGACACCGGTACTCGGCGAGCGGGCAGCGGCCGCACTGATCCAGAGACACAAGAGGGTGCAACGAATCTTGGGCGAACATCAAGACACCGTCGTCTCGCGCACCTTGATCAGAAGGCTTGCGAGCATTGCCGGAACCGCTACCGGAGAAAACGGCTTCACTTACGGATTGTTGTACGAGCGTGAACAATTCGCAGCGCAGCGGGCCGAACGCAAGATTGTCCGGCGCCTGAAATAGTCCGGTGGTTGCAGCGGCCCGCCGCAGGACTCAGGTGAGGTCGGTCGAGTCGACGGCGTCGCCGTCGGGGTCCTTGGCCCCGTCCTGAGTGTCCCCGCCCCGAGTGTCCCCGTCCTGAGTGTCCTCGTCCCGAGTGTCCCCGTCCCGAGTGTCCTCGGGGTCGGGAGAAATGAAATCGGCCGACGTAACGTCGTCGGGTCCGTCAGTGGTCGACATGCGCTGCCCTCTCGTGTGATGGCCCCAGGCCTGCAGTCGTGGGACCTTCGAGCACCGTACCGTTCGCTGCGAACCGTGAACCGTGCAACGGACAGTCCCAGGATTTCTCGGCACTGTTCCACGCGACGATGCCGTACAGGTGCGGGCAGATCGCAGACACTTCGGTTGTCACCCCGTCGACAGTGGAGCGCGCAACAGGCTTGACACCCTTGCGAACCACCGTGCCTTCGCCCTCGGCGGGCAGTTCCCCTGCGCTGTGCAGCGCCGACGTCACCCATCCTCCGGTCAGGTAGGCAGCGACGAGACTGTTCATCCGGGCGGCCTTGGGCAACCCGACAACTTCACTGGTACGCCAGGTTTCGAACACATCGGCCCACGGCATGCCGCCGCCGAATATCCGGGCCGACAGTGCAAGCGCAGCCGCGACACCGTTCGTCATGCCCCACTTCGAGAAGCCGGATGCGACCAGAATGCGGTTGTCGCCGGGCAGTAATGGCCCGACATAAGGCAGTTCGTCGATCGCTGAATAGTCCTGCGCCGACCACGTGTGGGTGGGTTGTGCACCGGGGAAGTAGGTACGCGTCCAGTCGATCAAGTCAACGACGAGGTCGTGGGCGTTGCGTTCACGACCGACGGGGTGACCGTTCCCTCCCACCAGCAGCAGGTCGCCTCGGTCGCTCGGGGCAAACCGTAGCGACCTACTCGGCTGGTCGGCCGAGAGAAACATGTCGCGCGGAAAGTCGCCAGGAACGTCGAACGCTGCCGCGTAGGAGCGCTGTGGTTCCAGTCGTGCGAAGAAGCCACCGCGGTCGAGAATCGGTGTGCCAGTTGCCAAGACGACGTTGTCCGCCGTTACGATACGGTCGCCGATCGTCAGGTGCACCCCCGCAGAGCGCTCCCGTGCACCGGTTACGCGCGCGTTTTCGAAGACTTCGCCACCGTGGCGCCGGATATCGGCCGTCATGGACTCCAGCACGGGCAGCGGATCGAGCTGGGCCTGCTCGGCGAGGCGCACAGCGGCCAGGGCGGGGAACGGCACGTCCGGATTCTCGACCCACTCGGCGTCCAGACCGGCGGTAACGGCGGCGTCCATTTCTGCACGCACCGTGGGGATTCCATCTGGGGTTTGCGCGTAGGTGTGTTCGACAGCGACCTGCGTGGCAACGCCGTTCTCCGCGCAGTACCGCAGCAGCCACTGCTGACCTTCACGGTTGGCCTCGACATACTTTCGCAGCTTCTTCGTAGAGTGCCGTTTCGCAATCGTCGAGAGTCGAGTTCCCTGCAGGAGGGCAACTTTCCCGGTTGTGTTGCCGGTTGCGCAGGCGCCCACCTCGCGGGCCTCGACCACCGCGACGCGCCGGCCTCCCCTGGCGAGAAGCAATGCCGTTGTCAGCCCTGTCAATCCTGCGCCAACGACAACAACCTCGTAATTGGTTGCCATTCCCGAGATTGGATCTGTCGAAATCGGGGAACGGTCCAACCAGAGCGAAGTCATAGGCGAAAGATGCCCGTTCGATCGGGCGCACAAACCTTGTGCGTCGGCTCGGACCGGACGCCTGCGCTTGCCCGTAGCTCCTACGTGGATCCGCGCGTGGTGACCGCATGGGAGAACGGCTCGACCATCCAGGCGGCACTACGTCGCGCAAACCGGCTGATCGACGACGAATGCCAGAGCGCCGTCGAACGGGCCACGATCCGGTTGCTGCGACGCTTGAAATAGGCGATTGGCCGGTCTCAGTGTCGGGTAACCCTCTCGAAAGTTCGACGAAGGAGCGAAGACGTATGGCGAAGACAGCGAAGAGCGGCAAGGCGAAGAAGTCCGAGTTACCTGGCACTCTGCGACGGTCGAGTGACAAAGCACAGCGAACTTTTACCAAGACTCACGATTCCGCTGTGAAGGAATACGGCGAGGGTGAACAAGCGCATCGCGTCGCTTTCGCCGCGCTGAAACACACCTACGAGAAGATCGGCGACCACTGGGAAAAGAAGGCGAAACGTGGTCCGTCCGATGAGCGCGCCGAGAGCGGTGGTCCGAACGCGAAAGGCGAGACGGCCGAAGGCGTCGACGCGAATGCGACCAAAGAGCACCTGCGCGGCGTTGCGAAACGTCTTGATATCAAGGGTCGTTCGACAATGAAGAAAGCCGAACTTGTCACAGCTATCAAACAGGCCAACCGGCGCGCGAGTGCAAAGAAGTGAAGTGGCTACGCCGCTCGTGAGTCTTTTCGGAGGGTGGAACCTCCGAAAAGACTCACGAACCGCCTGGGGACTCAGGCACGGCGTCGCACCGGCACTATCCACCACACGTACACGAACAGCACGGCAGCCAGGCCTGCCGCGACGCCGGCGGCAACACCGTTGAGCACCATGTAGAACACCAGCGCAACAACCCCGGTGAGGGCAAGGCCGAGCAACACGATTCCCGCTAGCGCGAAACGGTGCGATGCAGCCACGAGATCGGTCAACTGATGCCGCCGAAACAGCAGACGGTGCATCCCGACGGGCGCGACAAGCAACACCGTCGAGCCGATCGAGCAGACGACCGTCGCGAGGTACACACCTTGCATCACGCCGTCCAACGTCGAGAATCGATCCTGGAACGGCAGGGTCAACAGAAAGCCGGTCAGCACCTGAACACCGGTCTGCACAACGCGCAGTTCCTGCAGGAGGCTCGCCCAGTTGCGGTCGAGGCGCTGAGTTTCTGTTTCGTCGCGCTCGTTCTCTCGATCGTCGTCGTTACCGAGCGGCACGGTTCAGGCCCTCGCCAGGCGTTGCTTCTCGTGCTCGATATCGAAATCGGGTGGCGGCCAATCGAGTTGGAGCCGTTCCAGGGCGTCGATCAATAATTCGGTGATGGCGAGTCGGCTGAACCACTTTCGGTCGGCCGGGATGACGTGCCACGGGGCATGCTCCGTCGAGGTTTTGTCGAGCACCGCTTGGTAGGCCTCCTGATAGGCAGGCCAGAGCAACCGCTCGTCGATGTCGTTCGGGTTGAACTTCCAGTACTTGTCCGGCCGCTCCAGACGCTCGGTCAAGCGGGCCTTCTGCTCGTCCAGCGACACGAACATCGCACACTTGACGATGGTGGTCCCGCTGTCGGCAAGTTCTTTCTCGAAGGCATTGATCTCGTCGTACCGCGTCGACCACACCTCGGCGGGCACGAGGTTGTGCACGCGGACGACGAGCACCTCCTCGTAGTGCGAGCGATCGAAAACGCCCATCTGCCCGCCTTTGGGCAGCGCGTTCTTGATGCGCCACAGGTAGTGATGGGCCTTCTCCTCGGCCGTCGGGACGCCGAACGAGGCGTGGTCGACGCCCTGCGGGTCGACCTGGCCGATCACGTGCCGGACGATGCCGCCCTTTCCCGAGGTGTCCATGCCCTGCAGCACGAGCAACACCGAACGGGTGTCACCCGAGCGACCGTTGGCGTACAGCTTCTCCTGCAGCGCGCTGAGCACTGCGCCACGTTCGACGAGGAGTAGCTCACCGGCCTTCTTGTCACCGGTAAATCCTGGCGTCGAGCGTGTATCCAGAGCCGCGACAGTCGTTTCCGGCGTCACCCGCAGTGCGTCGGGCGCCGGCGTCGTCCACAGGCTCACGTCTTGTCCCATGCCTGGACTTTGCCACAACCGACCAGGAGCGGGCGAGCGAAGCGACGGATATCGTGTCAGCGCAGCGGCTTGGTTGCGCTCACGAATTGCGCGACACCGTGGACCTCTCGCTCGATCTCCGTCAATCCTGCTGCCTGGAAGACCGTCGTGAATTCGTTGCGATCGAACGTTCGCACACCGAACCGATCCGACGCGACGGTCTGCACCTTGCTGAGAAATGCCGGGCCACGTGCACAGCTCGTCATGATCGCGATCCGACCACCCGGCCTGAGAACCCGAATGAGCTCGTCGACGATCGTGAACGGCTCGGGAACGAGGTAGAGAGCGGCGTAGCAGCAGACGGCATCGAACGTGCCGTCCTCGAAGGGAAGTCGGCGCCCGTCGCCTCTGACATACGCCGCATGCGAACTGCGGTTGTCGCGTGCCGCCTGCACCAGCATCGGTCGCGAGATGTCGAATCCGACTGCGATGCCGTCACCGTCGAGTCGCGACCCGAGGAACTTCGTGAAATTTCCAGGGCCGCAGGCAACGTCGAGCACCCGCTGATTGCCGCCGAGACGCAGGTCGGTGGCTGCCTTGGTGTGCTCGTCGGTTTTCCACAGGCCGAGGGCCGCGACTCCGACCGGGCGCCAGAGCCTTTCGTAGATTGCGGCGACGACACTGCTGTTCATCGCGCGCTGCGCGATGGTCGGCTGTGGTGCCTCCCGCGAACCGATCAGATCGACGAAACCCTCGTCGAGCACGGCGGCGTCACGAAGTTTCGGAGGCGAAATGAGTTGCAGCGCACGGTGGTTTGCGCCGTCGAGGGCGTTGGTCATCGTTTCGACTTCGATTTCGGTTCGAGCAAGCCGTAGGTCGCGCCGGTGAGTTCGACCGACTTCGCCCAGAAATCGGCAGCCAGCTTGCGGTCCCGCGCCAACTTCGACCGCGGGGACCGACGTACGGGTCCGCGCATCCCGCGCAGTTGCGTGGGTCCGAGATAGTCGTCGTTGTTGGCATCCGGCATCGTGGCCGCATACAGCTGGCTCAATGCGCCTTCTTTTTCGCTGTTTCCGACGACACGGAGGCCGAGATGGGTCATCGTGACGGCGCCGGGAATCGGCGGCACCATGGAATCGAACAGGTTGGTCGCAGCTACGCCCGGATGAGCAGCGATCGACGTGATCGATGTTCCCGCCGCCTCCGAACGCCTGGCCAGCTCACCCGAGAAGAGGAGGTTCGCCAACTTGGACTGCTGGTACGCGCCCATCTTCGTGTAGCGACGGCGTTCGAAGTTGAGGTCGTCGAGCTTGATCTTGGCAGGCCAGTGCGCGATGCTCGCCAAGCTCACAACACGTGCGGCCGGTGCTGCCAACAGTGCGGGCAGCAACTCGTCGGTCAGGACGAAATGGCCGAGATGATTTGTGCCGATCTGCATTTCGAAACCATCGACGGTCTTCGCGAACGGAATCGCCATCAGCCCTGCGTTGTTGATCAACACGTCGATCCGGGGGACCGCTGCGAGTGCTTCGGCTGCGGCCGCGCGGACCGAGGCGAGGTCGGACAGATCGATGCGGACCAGATGATGCTCGGCGTTCGGCGCGGCGGCACGCACCTGTGCCAGAGCGGCCTTGCCGGTGTTCTGGTTGCGGCACGCGAGCACGATGGCTGCGCCTGCTCCAGCGAGAACCGTCGCGGCCTGCAGGCCGAGACCGTTGTTGGCCCCCGTGATCAGGATGGTCTTGCCGGTTTGATCCGGGACGTCGGTCGATCGGAACCGACTGATCTGCAAAGGTTCAGGTTTCGGCATTGTGGGTTTCTCCATTCTCGGCGGTGACTCGGGTGTGTGCTGCGGCGGTGCCGTTGTACATCGGTGCTTGCCGCTCTACTCGGCCGTCGTCGACATGGCGGCTGAAAAGGCAAGGTAGAGAGGTTGATCGAAGTCGATCGTGATGTCGGCCAGTGCTGCGGCCGAATCGATGACGCCGCGTGAGATCGCGCTCAGATACTTGGCGAACTCGTCGATCGGCAAAGGTTGGCTGTCGGCTGCGTTCGGACCGATCCACCAGTCCGTCGCCGAGACGACCGCACCGAAAATCGAGAAGGACACCAACTCTGCGTTTTCGACACTGATGTTGGAGTCGCGCAATGCGATCGTCAGCAGGCTGACCGAGCGCCGCGCCGAATCGTGTGCCGCGGCAACCGTGCGCTCCGGTTCCCCGGACGCTCGCGTGTAGTGACCGTGCACGAGGAACCGGAAGACGTTCGGGTGCTCGGTGACGAATTCGGCGTATTCGCGTGAACTGCTGGCGATCAACTGACGTGTCGTGTCGGTCAGCAGATTCGCCTTGGTCGCGATTCGGCTCGTCAGTTCGTGCTGAATGTGCGCGACGACGGCGGTGTAGAGGTCGAGTTTGTCCTCGAAATGCCGGTACAGCTTGGGCTTTGCCGCACCGGCTTCCTTCGCGATGTCGTCCATGCTGACCTCGGGTCCGCAGCGGTCCAGCGCACGGACGGCTGCTTCGACGAACTCTTGCCTGACCTTCACTCGATGGTCGCGCCACCGCTCGCTGCGCGCGTCGGACCGCAGGGGCGGTGGAGAGTCCGACGCACCCTTGGTCGAAACCTTGGCAGAGACCTTTGCTGCTCGCTGCTTGGCGCTGTGGGTGAGCCGTGGCATGTCGGCCACGGTACCCGATACTAGCGGTACTGGCTACTGTCGGTAGCGGACCGCGCGAAACTCAGCGGCGTTCGACCTTGACGACCATTCCGGCCGCGCGGTAGCGGTCCGCCAGGATGTCGCCCATAACTGTTGCGGGAGTGACGATTCCGGCCAGAGGTGACAACAGCTCGTCGTCGAAGGCAAGCGCGAGTCCACATTCGCCGAGCAGTACTGCGGTCGCCGCATAACCCGGATCACCCTGCGCGGAGAAGGTGGCGAGGTACTTCGCACCCGACGTCGTCCGGGCGAACGTCTTCGTCGTGAAGTAGCCGCTGTTGCGGGTTTCTTCGCTCGGTCCGGTGCCTGGCTTCGGGAGGATCCGGTCGAGTACCGACTTTCCGACCCCCTTCGACAGCAGCGGTCCGACTGCCTCGTAAGCGGCCAACGCACCTGCGACACCCGCCGCAACCACAGGCGCTGCAACAGACTTTCCGGCGCTCATCACTTCGCTGTAGCGGAAGTTCTTGCCGTAGGCCCAGCCGAGCAGCGCGTTGCTTCGACGAACGATCTTCGTGTTGTGCGGCGCCATGATGAACGACGTGACCCACCCGTCCAAGCTCGGATCGATCGTGTTGGCCCGCCGCAACGCCTGGTTGGACTGCTTGCCGACGTCGGGCTCCAGCGAGTCGTCCGGGCTGAGGGCGTACGGGTTGTCGAGCAGCGTGCGGAGCGAGCCGTCGGCCGCGACGGATTCCATCTGCCCACGGCCCGATGCGATGGTGCCGCCGCTCATGCCACCCTTCATGCTCGCGACGAGCGTCGTCTCCTCCAACTCGCCGGTGTTGTCCTCCAGCGACTTCTTGTAGATGAGGTACACGCTCAAATCCGACGGTACCGAATCGAATCCGCACGAATTGACGATCTTGGCGCCCGATTCGACGGCAGCGTCCTGGTAGGAGTCGATGCACTCGCGGATGAACAGCGGTTCGCCTGTGAGGTCGGCGTAGTGCGTGCCTGCCGCCGCACACGCCTGCACGAGCGGAAGTCCGTACTTCGCGTACGGACCGACCGTCGTGACGACGACCTTGGTCCGTTCGGCCATCGCATCGAGAGCTGCCTGATCCGCAGAGTCCGCCGCGATCAACGTCCACTGCGCTGCGGCGTCACCGAGTTCGCTGCGGACTGCCGCCAACTTGTCCAACGACCGTCCGGCCAAACCGATCTTCGCCTCGGGCGGAGCCGCCTTGACGAGGTATTCGGCTGTCAGCTTGCCGACGAAGCCGGTCGCTCCGAACAGGACCAGATCGAGCTCGCGTTGTGATGCCATGGTGTTTCCGCTTTCGTGTGCAGTGGCGCCAAGTGCCGCCACGGTTACGTTTGTTGCTCGACCCATACCTGGTTGGCGCGGCCGAGCTCGGTCGCCGGTTCCTCGCCGTAGATCCATTCCCGCGCAATCCGGTGCCAATTGCCATTGGCTGCAAGCTGGCCGAGAACACCGAACGTCAAGAAGTCTGCCCGACGCGAAAAAAGATGCTCGGGCGGCAGGCTGTTCGACTTGATCCCCGCGAACTCCGACGCGCGCGGATCGACGGCGAGCAGGAAAGCGCCACTGGCAAGCTCCGGCGTGATCAACAGGTCTTGGTCGTTGAGGCACCAGCCCGATGCCGAATAGACGTAATCGATGCACTCGTCGGCGGTCACCTTCGCGTCGCGCTTGATGACACCGCGGTCGACCATCATTCGATACAGATCGTCGCCGCGCTCCTCGGCGGCCGCACGCAGGCACGCCAACTCGAACTCGACGTGATCGGCATCCATCCGGTTGAAGAGGCCGAAGTCGAGAAACGCGACGCGGCCGTCCGGTGCGAGCAGAAAGTTGCCGGGATGCGGATCGCCGCAGAACTCGTTGTAGGTGAACATGTTGCCGACGTAGAAGCGATAGATGATCTCGCCGATGCGATCCCGTTCTTCCTGCGGCAAGGTGCGCAGTTCCTCGAATCCGAGGCCGTCGACGTACTCGGTGACCAATACCCGGCGACCGCTCAGCTCGGGGACGCTCGCAGGGATCACGAAGAACGGATGGCCGGCGAACTGCTCCGCGACCTTCTGCTGGGTTGTGGCCTCGGCGAAGTAGTCGAGCTCGGCTTCCAGATTCCTGGCAAGTTCGTCGATCAGCGCGGGTGATACCCACGGCAGGATCGTCTGCCAGAATTTGGCGAACATGGACAGGTTCTTCAGGTCGGCGCGGACAGCGGCCTCGATGCCCGGGTACTGCACCTTCACGGCCACTGTTCGGCCGTCGTGCAGGGTGGCTCGATACACCTGACCGATCGATGCCGCAGCGATCGGCTCGCGCGAGAAGTCCACGAAGGCTTCCGAAAGCGGCTTGCCGAGTTCTTTCTCGACGACGGCTCGCATGTCGTCGAAGGACACGGTCGGTGCGCTGTCGCGCAGCGCGGCGAGCCGCTGCTGAAACGATTCGCGGTGATGCGGTGGGACCAGGTCGAGGTCGAGGATCGACAACATCTGGCCCAGCTTCATCGCTACGCCCTTCATGCCGCCGAGGACGGTGACGAGCTGCTCGGCGGCGCGGATGGTCGACTCTTCGGCCATCCGGGCACGGACCTCGTCGGACCGTCCGAGCATCGCCATCCTGGTCTGCTGACTCCGCAAGATGGAACTTGCGGCGACCGCTCCGAGCTTGGAACCCCGGGCCAACCGCGATGTCGGAACCCGTCTGGTCATGCGCGAACCTCCGCTTTGTCATTGCCGTGCTGGTAGCCCGAACTGCGTAAATATCGAGAACGAACGCTCGAGGCACCGAGCATGACCCGTCCATTCTTACCCGACGGCGGTAAACGTCAACCAGGGGTGCACCGATTGTGTCCGCAATTATCCAGCAACCCTCGAACTTTTCGTTCGACCTGCGCGGTCAGATCGCGATGCTGGGTTACGGTCGGATCATGACTCGACAGCGATCGTCGCTGTGACCCTCGATTCGAGCTCCCGTGGGCTTTCTCGAAAACGGGACGCGCCCTACATCAGCGTCTTCGCAGGCCCGAGTCGTCGCAGTCGCGCGTTGCGGTTCGCACTCCAGTTGACGGTCCGACCGGTACTGCAGCTGTGGGGAGCGGTTCCGAATCTGCCGTGGCCGTACGGCCTGATCGACGTCGCGGCGACGCCACTGCGTCCGATCCGGGGAACCAAGTCCGGTCCCGTCGACCTGCCCGATTGCTCGGCGGAATGGATCGCGGGTCCGGGTGCCGCCGACGACCGCGCGCTGCTGTATCTGCACGGCGGCGCGTTCATCTGCTGCGGCCTGCGAACGCATCGCCGCATGGTGTCCGGAATATCGCGTGCGTGCGCGGCGCCCGCCCTGAGCGTCGGGTATCGCATGCTGCCCGAAACGCCGGCGAGCACCGGCCTCGAAGACTGCGTGGCCGGTTACGAGTGGCTGCTCGCGCAGGGCTACGCCGGCGATCGGATCGCGATCGTCGGGGACTCGGCAGGCGGCTGGTTCGCGCTGATGACCGCTCTTGCCGCGCGTGCGCGTGGGCTAGGCGACCCCGGTGCGATCGTGCTGATCTCGCCGCTGGTCGACACCGACCCCGGACGCAAGCTGGTCCGCCTCGGCGACGTGACAGATCCGCTGTTCCCCGCGAATGCGCTGGTCTCGATGATGGCGATGCTCGCCGACGTCGAAGGAGAGCGTGGCCAGCTCGACGAATACGGTCGCGTCCCGTCGCCACTGCACGTCGACCTCACCGGTCTGCCGCCGGTTCTCGTCCAGGCGGGTGCCGACGAACTGCTTGTCGTCGACGCCGAGCAGATTGCCGCCGAACTGTCCGCAGCCGGCGTGGTGTGTCGCCTGCAGTTGTTCGAAGGTCAGTTCCACGTGTTCCAGGCTGCGGCCGACCTGCTGCCGGAAGCCGCGAAGGCAGTCGTCGAGATCGGCGAGTTCGTCCGATCGACGATCATCGACTGACTGCACTCATACTTGGTGGTTCGGCTCCGGCAGGACGTGCTTCTGGCTCTTGAATTCTGCCGCCGAACCGCGGTTCTTGGCGATCGACTCGATCGCGCCCCAGATCATCATCGTGAGGTAGTCGATCAGATCGTCGGACGTCATCGACTTGTTCGAAATCCACCAGTGGGTCGCCAACTGAATGCCGCCGACGATGCTGTACGCCCACGGCGTCGCGCCGCCCGAGTCGTATCCGAGCGCCCGTGCCCGCTGACCGACGACAACCGCAACGAGCTCGGCGATCATTCGCTCCGAATCGGCGACCGCATCCTGATGAGGTCCGGCGCCGTTGCTCATCACGTACAGGTAGATCTCGGTGTCGCTCGCGATCGTCTCCACGTAAGCGGTGATCGCAGAGTGCACGAGGTCGTACTCCTCGAGCTGTTCGCCGATCGCCTGGTACAGCCGAGGCGCGAGAATCGTTTCGACGAATCGCGACATCGCCGCGTTGGTCAGGTCGTTCTTGTCGGTGAAGTACCGGTACAGCACCGTCTTGGAGACGCCGATCTCTGCCGCGATCTGATCCATACCGATCGTCGCGCCGAGTTTCCGAATTGCCGCCAGAGTGCCGTCGACGAGTTCTTCACGTCTCGCGACCTTGTGTTCGCGCCAGCGGCGTTTGCGGCCGTCCGGCTTCTGCGCTCTGGCGTCTTTCGTAGTCAGGGTGGCCCCCTCGGGGATTGGGTGCACGGTGAAACCAGGTCCGTTCTATCGGTATCGACAGTAGGTGTCGGGCTCGTACGTCGATTCCGACCAGCTTAAGCCCGAGGTGATGAGCCGACCTGCGCGACGCAGCAGAAGATGGGCATTGAGCCGGTATCGGGTCGGGATTGGGCAGAATGTGCAGTGTGTCCATCGAACGCGCACAGCGCGGTGCGGAAGATCGTGCAGAACTCGCTCTCGAACCGCCGAAACCTGCGCGACGAGTTCCCTCGGGTGGTCTTGCTATGGCCGACGACGACGCCAAACGTCGCGACCTGCGGCGGATGAAGGCGATCGCGACGGGATTTCTGTTGTTCGCGTCCGTCGTCTACCTGTTCTGCCGGTGGCAGGAATCGCGCGGCGCAGGCGGTTGGGTCGGGTACGTCAGAGCGGCGTCCGAGGCAGGCATGGTCGGTGCACTGGCCGACTGGTTCGCGGTGACGGCGTTGTTCCGTCATCCGCTGGGGCTGCCGATCCCGCACACTGCGATCATTCGGAAGAAGAAGGATCAGCTGGGGGAGAGCCTCGGCAGTTTCGTCGGAACCAATTTCCTCGCGCCCGACGTCGTATCGGAGAAGGTTGCGTCCGCGCAGATTCCGCTGCGCATCGGCACCTGGATGGCGCAGAAGAAGAACGCGGCACGTGTCGCGCAGGAAACGTCGACGATTCTGCGAGCCGTTGTCGTCGTACTGCGCGACGAGGACGTCCAGCAGGTCATCGACCACACCATCGTGCGTAGAATCGCCGAACCGCTGTGGGGTCCGCCGATCGGCAAGGTGCTTGCGGAATTGCTCAAAGAAAACAAGCAATTGCCGTTGATCGACATGTTGACCGAACGCGCGCATCAGTGGGCGCTGGCGAGTCAGGAGACGATCGACAGAATTGTGCTGCGCGATTCGCCGCAATGGTCGCCCAAGTTCGTCGACATCCTGCTGTCGGAAAAGATCTATCGGGAATTGGTCGAGTTCACCTGGAAAGTTCGGACCACACCCGATCACGAAGTGCGCCAAGCCGCCAATCGCTTTCTCCTCGAATTCGCCAACGACCTGCAATTCGACGAGGCGACCGTCAAGAAGGCCGAGTCGATCAAGGCCGAGATCATGGGTCGGGAAGAAATCACCGGTCTTGCCGAAGCCACGTGGCGCGTTGCGAAGCGCTTGATTCTCGAGTCGGTCGACGATCCGAACAGCACATTGCGCCGCAAGGTCGGCGAGAACGTCGAGCAATTGGGGCAGCGGCTACGCGACGACGACGAGATGCGCGCGAAGGTCGATCGATGGCTGCTTGCCGGTGCGCGATATGTCGCTGCCAATTATGCGAACGAGATCACGACGATCATCACCGATACCGTGGCAAGGTGGGACGCCGAGGAAGCAAGCAAGAAGATCGAGTTGCAAGTGGGCCGTGATCTGCAGTTCATTCGCATCAACGGCACAGTTGTCGGTTCGCTCGCCGGATTGTCGATATATACCGTTTCTCATCTTATGTTCGGTAGTTGAATGGACCGGGTATCGCTTATGTGAGTCCGAGCCGATGTGACCCATACCTCGTCGACTGTTAGCTGTGGTGCTTGCAAGAGTTAGCACCTTCGCTTAGGGTTGATATCGCAACACCAACCAGGAGAGTGAATACACATGCCGGATTACCCCGAAGTTCCCGCAGAGGGGGCGACCGATCCGGCTGACGAGGTCGGAGCGGGCGAGCTGGCTGCACGTGTCGTCAAGGTCAAAGATGCCGCGCAAGACATCGGCAGCTTCATCAGATCTCAGCGTGAAGCGGCCCAGGTGTCCCTGCGGCAACTTGCTCTGCTGGCGGGTGTCAGTAACCCCTACCTCAGCCAGATCGAGCGTGGGTTACGCAATCCCTCTGCCGAAGTACTCGGTCAGATCGCGAAAGGTCTCCGGGTTTCCTCGGAGGCGCTGTACGTACGAGCGGGCTATCTCGAACAGCGTCCTTACAGCCCGGTCCGGGATGCGCTACTCGCCGATGTCGCAATAACAGAGCGGCAGAAGCAGGTGCTCCTGGAGATATACGAATCGTTCTGTCGTGAAAACGATTCGTCGAACGACGAGCTTGCGCCAGTCGAAAAGGCCGAGCCGTCCGCAGAAACCAAGCCATTGGAACAGGAGAGCGAAGATGAGTGAGTCCACCGACAAGGGTCTCGAGACCGTGAAGAAGCCGCTGTACGCCACCGTCGGCGCAGGCGACGCAGTTGTCCAGGCAGTTGCCGATGTCGTCGCTCAGGTGCGCGAGCGCGCCGAGAACACCAGCACCGACGTGTCCGGCCGGGTCGAAGAAGCGCGTGAGCGTTTCGCCTCGCTGCCGTCCGACGTGCAGGAGCAGATCGAGAGCCTCCGCGAGCGTCTCGCGAGCCTGCCGTCCGAGCTGCCGGAAGAGCTTGCCGAACTGCGTGAGAAGTTCACCGTCGACGAGCTTCGCAAGGTTGCCGAAGAATACTTGAAGGTCGCAGTCGACCTGTACGCGTCGCTCGCTGAGCGTGGCGAAGAGACCGTCGAACGCCTGCGTGGCAACACCGGCGTCGAAGAGCGTCTCGGCCGCGTCGAAGGCCTCGTCAGCGACGCCCGCACCCGCACCGAGGATGCCCTCGGCAAGGTCACCGAAGCCACCAAGGACGTCCGCGAGCAGGCCACCAAGCTCGCAGGCAAGGTGACGGGCCGCGCAGAAGACGCCGCCGAAGAGGCTGCAGAGAAGGTCGAAGAGACCGTCGCCGCAGTCAAGAAGGCCGCCACCAAGGCGACCGCTCCGGCCAAGAAGGCCGCGCCCGCCAAGAAGGCGACGCCTGCCAAGGCTCCCGCGAAGGCTGCGCCTGCCAAGGCTGCTGCCCCCGCAAAGGCCGCTCCGGCCAAGAAGGCGCCGGCAAAGCGTGCGCCGGCCAAGAAGACCGCGCAGTAATTTCTTTCCTGCTGCACACGCTCGAAATCGAACCGCCCTCGCACAGATCATGTGCGGGGGCGGTTCCTTCTATGATGGTGTTGTGTTCGCCTCTGTCACCGGGTTGACCGGTTGGATCATGTTCGGTCTGCAGCTCGCCTCGATCGGAGGCGCGCTGTTCGCACTTGTGCACGCAGTCCGACAGCGGACCGATGCGTTTCCCGCAGTAGACAAGCTCACCAAGCCCGTGTGGATCGGCATCCTCGCTGCATCGCTTGCGGTTCTGTTGCTTGTGCCGGTGATGTTCCTTTGGATCATCGCGGTCGTTGCGATCTGCGTGTATCTCGTCGATGTCAGGCCTCGAGTCGAGGAAGTTCAGCGCGGTCCGCGCTGGTAGGCGGCTCCGCCGCTCGTGCGTCTTTTCGGTGGTCAGGGCCTCCGAAAGGACTCACGAGCCGCTTGCGGCCCGTGCCCAAACCTTGACAATGAGCATTGTGACAATGGTATCGTTAGGTAAGTCTTAACGAGATCCGCTGAGCACCGATGACGTTGCGAGGAGCAGATATGACCATCATGGAAACCAGAACCGACGACGAATGGGCCGCACGGCTCGTCAAGGCGCGGGAACGGGACGACACGGGTAATCGCCTCCTCGCTTCGTCGGCGAAGATGTCCTACGACCCGCTGGTCGAGGTCGATTGGGACGCCCCGATCCCCGCTGACCTCTACGGCATGACTCCGGAATGGTGCAGCCTGTACGGCACCGATCTGTGGGACCGGATGACCGAAGAGCAGCGGATCACGCTCACCATCCACGAGGCAGCGAGTATCGCGGGCACCGGGCTCTGGTTCGAGATGATCCTTATGCAGATGCTGCTCCGCGACGTCTACGACCACGATCCGTCCACCGCGCACGTGCAGTTCGCTCTCACCGAGATCGCGGACGAGTGCAGACACTCGACGATGTTCGCCAAATCCGCGACGAAGTTCGGAGTGCCGTCCTACCGGCCGAAGTGGTGGATTCACCAGGCTGCGCGAGCCTTCAAGACCGTGGCAAGTGGTTCGCTCGCTTACGGCGGCACATTGTTCGCCGAAGAAGTCCTCGACATGATGCAGCGCGACTTCATGCGAGACGACCGCGTTCAGCCGATCACTCGGACGGTCAGCAAGATTCACGTGACCGAGGAAGCTCGACATATTCGGTTCGCTCGTGAAGAGACCGTCCGCAGGCTGGAGGACTCGAACCCGATCGGCCGCGCAGGAGTGCAGTTGGTGCTCGGCGTCACGGCGTACTTCATCCTGACGAGCCTCGTCAACGACAAGTGCTACGAGGCCGCCGGACTCGACGTCCGCGAGGCGAAGAAGGCCCGCAGCGAGAACGAGCACTACCATCGCAAGCTGCGTGAAGGCTGCTCCAAGACGGTCGAGTTTCTCGACGCGGTCGGTCTCATCGGCGGACCGGCGAAGTTCCTGCTTCGACGCGCCCACGCAATCTAGAGGCCGGTTCACCCAGGCCAGAACACGGAGCTGATACGAGATGGCGAACTTCATCGCTGCGGAGTCCGCTCGGATGCTTCGCGGCATCGCGGGCGTGCTTTCGCCCGCCTCCGTAGCAACCGAGACGTCCCCCACTCCGTCGTCGGAGTATCGGATCGACGACCTCGCTCGCGTCGCCGGTGTCAGCGTCCGCAATGTACGCGTGTATCAGGACCGTGGACTGCTTCCGCCGCCACGCCGCGAGGGCCGCACCGGGTGGTACAACGAGGCGCACCTGTCACGACTCAAGGTCATCAACCGAATGTTGGACCGCGGGTACACGTTCGCGACGATCAGTGAGCTGCTGACAGCAGCACAGTTCGGTATGCGCGTCGAAGAGATTCTCGATACCGACCGCGTTGAGGTCCGCCCGTCCGGGACCGTCGAATCGGGTCGGCTGGGTGCCGACGAGCTGCGTGAGCTGATCGGCACCGAGGACTACGACGCCAATCTCGATCGTGCGCTGGCCAGCGGGCTGCTCAAGCGTGAGGGTCAGTCGTTCCGGATCGCCAATCCACGCTTGGTCGAAGCCACCGAGCTGTTGCTGAACGCCGGAGTTCCGTTGCCCGACATTCTCGACAACGCGGCCGTCGTACGGCTCGACTTGCGCGACGTCGCGAACCGTTTTGTGAACTTGGTCACAGACCAATATCTAGCTCCCGACGGTCCGGCTTTCGAACTCGACGCTACCGCAATCGCAAGCCTGTCCGAGCTGATCAACAAGGGCCGAGCATTGGTGCACGACGTCGTGCATTCGCTGCTGGTCGACGTGATGGACGAGGCGATAGTCGCCGCGCTCGAATCGGTCGCTGAAACGATGTCCGGCTCCGAGACGACAGAGAACACAACTGCCGCAGGCTGATTTGCATCAGTGCTAGCGGTAGCAAGCAGCGCGCAAGCACGCTAATGTGGGCTGCAACACAAAGGAGTGTGAAGTGACCGTTACTCGACGGAAGTATGCGCGTAACTTGGCGATGCCCGGCATTCGTGCCGATGCAGTCGAAGCATTACGAGGGCTGACCACACGGCGCGACCCCACCGATCGTGAGTGGGACAACGAACTGTTGCGGAACCCGAGCATCGAACCCGAGATCGTCACGCTCGTCACCGAAGACGGCGCCAAGCTCCGCGTTCACGCATACGGCCCCGCCAATGCCGAGCCGATCGTTCTGATCCACGGCTGGACCTGCCGCATCGAGTACTGGAACCCGCAGATCAACGCGTTGGCAGGCAAGTATCGCGTCATTGCCTACGATCACCGCGGGCACGGCCACAGCACGCTCGGAAAGCGCAAGCTCGACGTGGACGTACTCGCAGACGATCTTGCTGCTGTCCTCGCGGCCACGGTTTCCCCTCGCAAGAAGGCCCTCCTCGTCGGGCACAGCATGGGTGGCATGAGCATCATGGCCTGGGCAGGCCGGCATCCGAAGCAGGTCACGCAGTACGCGAGCGGCGTCATGCTCACCAGCACCGGTGCTGATCGCCTCGTCGCGAACACCACCGTCGTCCCCCTCCCCGCAGCCATCACGAAGGTCCCCGATCTGCTCGGGCGCGCGGTTCTCGGCGCTCCTGTCCCGCTCGCGCCACTCGCCACGGTCGCTCGTCCGGTATTCCGCGCGCGCATCATGTCGGCGTCCTCGACCAAGGAACAGGTCGAGTTCTGCCAGCGCATCGTGTTCGCATGCAAGGGTCGCGCTCGCGGCAAGTGGGGCCTCGCCCTCGCATCGCTCGACGTCTCGGCCGCGCTGAGCAATTTGACCGTCCCGACCACCGTCATCGGTGGCGAGTTCGACAACCTCACCCCGCCGAGCCACTCCCGCAAACTTGCCGACGCGCTCACGATGCACGGCGCGCTCGATCGGCTGGTCATCCTGCCGAACGTCGGGCACATGAGCAACATCGAGGCAATCGAGGAATTCAACGCCGAAATCGTGCGGATGCGTTCGCTGTCGAAGCGCCGCAAATCGCGTCGGTCGGTTACCGCGGTCGCGGGCTGACGCTCTACTTTCTCGCTCGGACGGTCGTCTTCACTCCAGTCAGCTGAAGACGACCGTTTTTCCGCCGTGCACGAGTACGCGGTCCTCGAGATGCCAGCGCAGGCCGCGTGCCAACACCAGCTTTTCGATGTCACGGCCCTGCCGGACGAAGTCGCGGACCTCGTCGGCATGGTCTACGCGAATCACGTCCTGCTCGAGGATGGGTCCGGCGTCGAGTTCGGCCGTCACGTAGTGGCAGGTTGCGCCGATCAACTTCACCCCGCGCGCGAATGCTTGGTGGTACGGCCGGGCGCCGACGAACGACGGCAGGAAGCTGTGGTGAATGTTGATAGCTTTGCCGGTCCAGTGCTCACACAACTCCGCGGGTAGCACCTGCATGAAACGGGCTAGGACGACGGCGTCGGGATTGTGAGCGTCGACGAGTTCGCGTACTTCGTCGAATGCGGGACCACGCTCGGCGGGGTCGCGGGCGAACGGGACGTGGTGAAACCGCACGCCGTGAGCTTCGACGACACGCTGTAGGTCAGTGTGGTTGCCGATCACGGCTTCGATCGTCGCCGGCAACTCCCCGCCTGCCGCTCTGCCGAGCAGGTCGTGCAGGCAGTGTCCCTCCTTGCTCACAAGCAGCACAACACGTTTCGGGGTGCCGGAATCGTGGACCGACCAATCCGTCTCCGGACCGAACTCGGCTGCGACGCCCGCGAACTTGGCACGAAACGCGTCGACGCCGTCTGCGACCGACGATGCACGAATCGCTTGGCGAGTGAAAAACCACCCCGTTGCCGCGTCGGCGTGATACCCGGCTTCGACGATCGATCCACCGTTTTCGGCGATGAATCCAGTGATGCGGGCGACGATGCCGACACTGTCGGGACAGCCGAGGGTCAGGACGATACGACGGTCGTCGTGAAGTGCGGGCACGCTCATGGGCGACAGTCTCTCAGGTGGTCGAATCACCTGGTGACGACGGCCGTTGCGATCAACGTGCCCGCGTCGATCGTGTGAATGCCACGGTCGGTGACCAGCTCGAAGAAATCCGAACGGATCTGCTCGATCGCCACGTCGTCCAATTTGGCAAGTGGCGCGCGGAACCCGCTGCCCAGCACCAGGTTCCAACAAAACTCCTCCGTTGCGGGGAGCAGATTCGACAGCTCGGTGACCTGGATCGATTCGGTGCCGAACCCGCCGAGCCACGCCGCGAGTTTGTCGGCGGTATCGAGCCGCGCACCTGCTTCGCGAGCGGTTTCGATGCCGCGCGTGCGTGGCGCTGCCTGTCCCTGCGCGAGTTCGGGATGGCGGCGTCCGAGTACCTCGAAATACGTGGCGGCGATCTCGGCGAATGCCTTCTCACGCCACACCGCGAGCCCGACCCGGCCACCGGTCCGGACGAGGCGAAGCAACCTGGCGAAAGCGGAATCCATATGGGGGAGGAAGAACACTCCGTACGAACTGGAGAGCGCGTCGTAGCCCGCCGCGGGAACGCCGCTCGGTGGTTCCCAGGTAGTTGCGTCAGCGGCCACGAAATCGACGTTCTGAAACGCCCATGCCGATGCCGTCAGGCGACCTTCCTCGAGCAGATCCTCGGCAAGGTCGATCCCGTGTACCCGTCCGGTCGGACCCACCGCAGCCGCCGCAGGCAGCGCGGACGTGCCGGTTCCGCAGCAGACGTCGAGGACGACGTCGCCTGGTCGATGACGCATCGCGAAAGCGAGGGACTGCCCGGCCGGACCCCACAGCAGCGGTGTGATCTTGGTGAAATCCGAACGGGTCGAATTGAACAGAGTCCGGTACTCGGCGCTGGTCATACGCCCGAATCTACAGTTCTAGGAAAGGTGCGGCGTAGCGAAATTCGCCCGTGATCGCCGGGTCGTAGCGAGCAAGTGTGCGGACCTGGAAATGCGACGACCACTCGGGGTCCGGCGGTGTGATTCCGACGTCGGCTGCAGGCACGAAACCGAAGCGCGGGTAGTAGTCGAGGTGGCCGAGCAGACCGACGAGCGGAACGTCGAGAGCATCTGCTGCGCCGAGCACCGCGTGCATCAGCGCGGCACCGATTCCTGCGCCCTGCACGTCGCTTGCTACGCCGATCGGACCGAGCGCTGCGACCCTGTGGTTGCCGACGGTGGCGTGGGTGAGAAGAACGTGGCCGACGACGTCGCCGTCGACATCGGCGACCATCGACAGTTCGGGAATCCAGCTCGGGTCGGCACGGAGTTGCGTGACGAGAGTGGCTTCGGCTGGTTCTCCGCCGTCGGGAGTGACGAAAGCACTGCGATGAACGGCGGCTATGGCGTCGGTGTCGGCGAAGGTTTCGCGGCGAATCAGCACACCGCGCAGTCTGCTCGTTGTCGGCAGGTCCAGGCAACTCGAAAGGACCGCGCACAGTATGTGACAGGCTCATCGGCATGTCCGATGCAAAGTCCGGCGGAATCGCCGGTGCACTGACCCGCGCGAGCGTTGCCGCCATGATCGATCACACCCTGCTCAAGCCCGAAGCGACGACGGTCGACGTTGCAGCACTTGTCGCCGAGGCTCAGGAGCTGGGTGTCCTTGCGGTGTGTGTGTCGCCGTCGATGCTGCCGATCAAGGCAGAGAGCTTGCTCGTCGCCGCGGTCGCAGGCTTTCCGTCCGGCAAACATCACTCCCTTGTGAAGGCTGCCGAGGCGCGTCTTGCGGTCGAACTCGGAGCGGTCGAGATCGACATGGTGATCGATGTCGGCGCTGCTGTTGCCGGCGATTTCGGCGCTGTACTCACCGATGTGCTCACCGTTCGCGAAGCCGTCGAACCGAGCACGGTACTCAAGGTGATCATCGAATCAGCCGCATTGACCGACCAGGCGATCGTCGGATCATGCAGGGCCGCAGTGCGAGCGGGAGCGAACTTCGTCAAGACCTCCACCGGTTTTCATCCCGCGGGCGGGGCAAGCGTTCACGCCGTGCGGCTGATGGCAGAGACCGTTGGCACGCACGCAGGTGTCAAAGCGAGCGGTGGCATTCGGACGGCCGAGGCTGCCCGTCAGCTGATCGAAGCCGGCGCGACGAGGCTCGGTCTGTCGGCCTCGCGCGCCGTGCTCGATGGTTTTCCCGCCTAGCGCAGCGGTCTCCCGATCAGCTCAGCGGTCTCCCGTTCAGCTCAGTACGCCGCAGCTGTCGGCACCCGACTGCGGCGGTGGCATCACGAACTTCTCGCCGGCTAGGGACATGTGGATACCCTCGTCGGTGACCTCCAGCGACTTCGGCTTCATGCCGAGCGGGTAGGCCTGCAGGCTGTCGGAGATCACTTTGACCACACCGTCGACGAGATCGGTCGGCAGTCCGATCCCGAGGACCTGCGCCTGCATGGTGTCCACCTGAACCACGTCGCCGACGATGCGGGGCTTGACGGTCAGGGTCGCGAGTCCACCTGGTCCGACCGCGAAGAGCAGCGTGCCGTCGCTTTCGCTCGAGCGGACACCGGAGATCAGACCACCCATCAACTGCTCGGACATGGTCGTCTGGATTCCCGCCGTCGGCCATTCGATGTCGGCGGACGAACTGCCGATCGTTCCGCTGCTCTGCGCCGATTCGGAGACGACCACGTCGTTCACCCGGGCGTGGACCTCCATGTCCTTCGCAGGTCCGAAGGCGGAATCGTCGCTGTCGACGGTCACGTAGGGGACCTTCTTGTCGATCAGTTGCAGCAGCATCGGTTTGACGCTGAGCCCGATGTCCACCTGCGTGCCGAGTTGGCTTTCGAACTGTTGGGACATGCATTTCTTCGCGGTGTGCCGCGCGATGACCTCACCTGCGATCAGTGCGGCAACCAACGCGGCGACTACCAACGTCGATATCAGTACGGCCTTGTTTCGCATCAGCCGATTCTCCACGAACTTTCTTACCCAACTCTGTGAAGACTGTGTGCTGGGTTTGTGACGGGCGACACAAGCTGGGCGATCGCCGCAGTTGTCGCGCATTCGTGGCAGGGTTGCGCACATGATGAGCAAGGCCGAGGAACCGCGCACCGGCATTGCGCTCCCATCGACATTCCGCGGTCGAAGTTCGACGGAGTTTGCGCGGGCCGTGCTCGCCGACGCCGTTCGTTCCTACGACGCGGATCTGGCGCAGGCCATCGAGTCCTCCCGGCAATGGCGGTCGCAGTACCCGGGTGCGTTCCGGGCGTTGACGGCGTTGAGTGCATCGTCGCCGACCTGTGCGGTCGGCATAGCCGGTGCGGGTCTGCGCCGAGCCAACGCCCTCGCCCGGTATCTAGCGGGCGACGGCACGGACACTGTGCTCGCCGACGACGCGTGGCGAGCCGAAACCACGACGTTCACCTCGCAGGTCGTTCGCGGGTCAGCCGAGCCGGTCACCGAATTGCGGGTCCCGTTCGGCGATACCGTCCTCAGCGGCGCAGCGTTGCGCGCGAAACTGGTCGACTGGCGTAACCGTGGAATCGTCGAGCCGAGCTTCGTCGCGGCGCTCGAACGCGTCGTCGACAATCCGAAGTGGCTCGCGTTGCCCGGGCATCAGGTCGTCGTTGTGGGTGCGGACTCCGAAATGGGTCCGTACTCGATGCTCACGCAGTGGGGTGCAGACGTGCTTGCCGTCGATCTACCGGACGCTGCACGGTGGAACTCGATCACTGCGCGGGCAGAGGCCGGTGCGGGATCGGTGACGTATCCGTTCGGTCCAGCAGGCGCGGGTGCGGATGTGCGTCGAGACTTCGGCGGGTTGCTCGAGTGGATCTACGCCAACACCAGCAAGCGCAAGAAGCTGGTCTTCGGCATGTACGCCTACGCGGACGGTCGGGCACATGTCGAGGTGACACTGGCGACCGACCTCATCGCGGCCGACCTGCTCGCCAACCGAAGCAACGTGACGCTCGCGTATCTGGCGACCCCGACCGACTGCTACGCGGTCAAGGCCGACGTGATGGCCGAGGCGCGGCGTCGCTGGGCGAGCAGAGGTGCGAAAGGTCCGCTGGAGGATGTTCTTCGCTTCACGTCGCGGTCGGCGTTGTTTCGGCCGAACTATCTCGACGAGGTCGTCGACTTCGAAGGTAATCACTGGGGCCTCGCGGATACGCAGATCCGCATTCAAGGGCCGAATTATGCTCTGGCAAAACGACTTCAACGGTGGCGAGGCATCGTGACGCGCGCCTCGGGCGCGAACGTGTCGTTCAACGTTGCGCCCGCATCGTGGACGGAATCGGTCACCAAGAATCAATTCCTCGCGAGCGCCTATCACGGTGCGAAGAGGTTCGGGGTCGAGATCTTCGAGCCGCAGACTGCGTCGGCGCTGCTCGCAGCGAAGCTGGTGCACGACGTGTTCGTCCCCGCTGCGGTCGATGCGAAGGACAACCCTGTCGAACTGTTCTACGAAGGTGCCGCTCACGGCGGTCTATGGCGCCTGCCGTTCGAGCCGGGGTCGGCGTTGGGCCTTGCGACGGCGGTCGGCGCCTTGAGCAATCGGCCGCGATTTCTGGAGAGGCGGCTCCGCCGCTCGTGAGTCCTTTTGGTGGTCAGGCCCTCCTTGGGTTCATGCGGTCGACGCAACATCGCTGATCATTGAGGGGTGTTGACGAAGATGCTTGGTGTTGGACGGTGGCCGTGGATCGAGAGTGCGGTTCGGTATCGATTCTGGGATTTGCGGGGTTCGGGGGTGTCGGTACCCGACGCTGCCAGTTCCGTCGGTGTCGGTGTCACGACCGCGCAGAAATGGGTACGGGAGCACGGTGGTGTGCGTCCACGACCACCGAGCCCACCCTCGGGGCGCTATCTCAGCGTCGCAGAGCGTGAAGTGATCTATGAGATGCGGATCGCCGGTGCGACGATGCGGGCCATCGCTGCGGTGTTGGGCCGGGCGCCGTCGACGGTCAGTCGCGAGCTCAAACGCAACAGCGACTACCTGGCGAAGTATCGTCCGCATGCTGCGGAGCGGGCAGCGCGGTTGCGGGCTCGCCGCCCCAAGCCGGCCAAACTGGCCGTCAACGCTGCACTGCGCGAACAGGTGCAGAAACTGTTGACAGACAAGTTGTCCCCGGAGCAGATCTCGGCCACTCTGAAGCAGACCTATCCGGACTGCTCGGAGATGCACGTGTCCTACGAAACGATCTACCAGTCGCTGTATGTGCAGGCCCGGGGTGGCCTCAAACGTGAACTGGTGCAGCATCTTCGGACCGGGCGTGCGCTGCGCAAGGTGCAGCGTCGCAGCGATGAGCGGCGCGGGCGGATTCCGGACATGGTCAACATTTCCCAGCGGCCGGCCGAGGTCGCTGATCGCGCGGTGCCCGGGCATTGGGAGGGTGACCTGATCATCGGCAAGAACAACGGGTCCGCGATCGGGACGCTGGTGGAACGGACAACGCGGTTCGTCATGCTGTTGCCGTTGCAGGACGGGTTCGACGCGATCGCGGTGCGTGATGCGATGATCGCCGCCGTCGCAGAGTTGCCTGCGGCGTTGAAGAAGTCCGTGACCTGGGATCCAGGACGGGAAATGTCGCGTCACGCCGAGATCACCATGGCCACAGCGATGCAGGTGTACTTCTGCGATCCGCACAGCCCGTGGCAGCGGGGCACCAACGAAAACACCAACGGATTGCTGCGTCAGTACTTCCCGAAAGGCACAACGCTGTCCGTGCACTCGGTCGAGCGCTTGCGTGAGGTGGCTCTCCAACTCAACCAACGCCCACGCAAGACACTCGACTGGCAGACTCCACAGGAAAGACTCAACAAATTGCTAGATGTTGCGTCCACCGCGTGAATTCGCCCTCCGAAAAGACGCACGAGCGGCGAAGCCGCCTAGGTTCCGCCCGGCGTGACGATGCCGCGATCGAATGCGTAGACAATCGCTGCCGCTCTGTCTCTGAGACCGAGTTTCAGAAAGATATGGCCCACGTGGCTTTTCACCGTTACTCCGGAAATGCCTAATTCCCAAGCTATTTCGGCGTTGCTGCGACCACGGCCGATGAGGGTGAGTACGTCGCGCTCGCGGGCGGTCAGCTCGTTGGCGCCGTCGGCCCGATACGTGGCCGCTGGCGCCGATGCTCGGTATGCCGTCAGAACTCGCGACGTCACTGCCGGGTCGAGATAGGAATCCCCGCTCGCGACCGAGCGAACGGCGCGAATCAGATCCTCGGCAGCGGAATCCTTGAGAACGAATCCGGCTGCGCCGGCGCGAAGTGCACCGGACAGGAGTCTGTCGTCGTCGAAGGTGGTCAGCACCAAGACGGGTGGGGGTTTGTCCTCGGTCTGCAACTGACGCGTTGCTTCGATGCCGTCGACCTTTTTCATCCGAAGGTCCATAACCACTACGTCGGGGGCGAAGGTTCGCACTGCGTGGGGAACATCCTCGCCGTCAACGCATTCGGCGACGATGACAAACCCGTCCTTGCGGCGAAGGATGCGGCGCAGCCCGGACCGCACCAGTTCCTGGTCGTCGACGAGGAGCACCTTGATATCGGTTTCGCTCACTGCCGCCCCACGAGCCCGATCGGACAGTGAGCGTCGCTGACCATAAGCGGCAGTACCGCGTGTACAGCCCATTTGGTTCCGTCCGGGCCTGCGGTCAGTGTCCCTCCGAGCAGTTCGGCTCGCCGACGCATGCCGTCGATACCGGACCCGCCTGTGGATTCGACTGTTGCACAGCGGGTGTTGACGATCGACAACTCGACCGTCTCCTGTTCGATCCTCAGTTCGACACCGGTACGCGAACCGGGGGAATGTTTGGCGACATTGGCAAGCGACTCCTGCGCGATGCGGTAGACGCCGAGACCTGTCGCCGCAGTGACGAGTTCGAAATTTCCGCAGCGTTCGTATCCGACAGGCAGTCCCGCTCGCCGAAAATCGGCGATCAAGTCGTCGATATCGTCGAGGTCGGGCTCCGGTGCGGTGGTGGACGGTCCCATGTCGAGCAGCCCGACGGTCCGCCGGATATCGGTCATGGCCTGCCGGCCGATCCGCTCCGCGTCGGTGAGCGCCTCGATTGCGTCGTCGATGTCGCGGTCCTGCTGCAACGCTCGTCGCGCGCCTGTTACGTGCAGAAGTGTGATGCTCAACGAGTGGGCGACGACGTCATGCACCTCGCGGGCGATGCGCCTGCGCTCGTCACCTGCGGCTTCGGCTGCACGGCTGGCGTGCGTCGCGCGTTCTTGGTGAAGGAGGCGGAGTTGGGTAAGCATCATGCAGCCGACCAGCCAGGCGAACAGCA
Source organism: Antrihabitans stalagmiti (assembly GCF_016482825.1). GTDB lineage: Bacteria > Actinomycetota > Actinomycetes > Mycobacteriales > Mycobacteriaceae > Antrihabitans > Antrihabitans stalagmiti. The sequence continues at coordinate 840,884 of NZ_JAEMNV010000003.1, forward strand.
CCCCGGCGATGTAGAGGCGCTCGACCTGGGAGCTGAGATCGGACAATATGAGCGTCACGACGGCGGCCGCGGTAGCGGGAAGGCTGACCCGCCAACTCGACGTCGCTGCCACCGCAATGGTCATCGTGATGAGAACGATCGGCGTGAAGTCCACCTCGACCGAATGGCGCATAAGCAAGTACGACGCAACAACATTGACGGTCACGAAAACAAGATGCGAGTTCCAGCCGAGGACCACCGACAGTACACATTCGGTGACGATGGCCAACCCCGCCAAGACGACGATATGGAACGGAAGTAAGGCATGGCGCTGGCCTACCGCGCAGATGGCGGCGCCGCACAAAGTCAGCGGCACCAGCCACACGTATTGGCGCGGATAGTCGTAGCCGCGGGCGGAGAGAGTTGCCGACAGTCGATCTGTCACGCGCATTGGTCCAGCGTAGAGGGCCACCCCCGTCTTTCGCATCGTGCCAGGAGTGGTCGTGACGTCCTACCTGGGTAGGAGGGAAAGTCCCGACTCGGGCACGGCGAGGCGACGGTGATTTCTCCGTAGCGTTTCAAGCATCGGTTCCGAAACGGGAAGGTGGGGACGATGACTTGGTCGGATGTGCACGCACGCACGTTCATTATCGAAACGGTGTTGGAGCGCGCTCGGCGCAATCCTGAGCACGGCTTGCAACTCGACGGACTCCTCGAGGTGGAACGGTTGTTCGGCGGCGCGGGCGGAGTATTGCTTGCGCTGCAACACCGTTGGAACACACACCTTGCGGTGAAACTCGACTTTGCGATCGAGAAAGGCGCTCCGACGCAGTCGGGGTGGGACGAATTGGCAGCCGAACAGCCGACACTGCGCGCGCTGCTCGACGCCTACTCGAGGCGGTCGCTTGCACTGCGCAGCGCCCGGCGCAGTGAGCAACTGATGATCGCCGAACATGCGACGGGCCGCCGGCCTGATGGCAATCCGGTACTGCGTCTCACAAAAACCATTGCCTGACAGGGAGATTGAAATGAGTAGTTCGATCGAGACCCCCGCACACGACGACGTCGCGGACGCGGACCGCGACAAGTACACGAAGCTGCTGGCTCGGCTCAGCGGCCTGTCTGTTACCCATCACTTCGATGCCTACGGCGATATCGATTGGGATGCTGCAGATTTCGCGATCGATCGTGCCGACCCACGCTGGGAACTGCCGGCCTACAACCCGATCACAGAGACGGACTGGTATCGCGCGCTGCCAGCACGAACCAAGGCAAGCTTCGGACTGGACTCCATCGCGTCGGCAATGAAGCTCGGGTTGGAGTTCGAACGGGTGCTCAAGCAGGGACTGCTGGAGTTCGCCGGCGCACTGCCCAACGGGGCACCGGAGTTCCGGTACGCATATCACGAGGTCATCGAGGAAGCACAGCACTCGCTGATGTTCCAGGAGTTCGTCAACCGGAGTGGCTTCGATGCAGCCGGGCTGACGCCGTCGGACCGTTTCGGAGCACGATTCATCAAAGAACTCGGCCGGGTGTTTCCGCCGATGTTGTTCATTTTCGTTCTAGGTGGAGAAGAACCCGTCGACTACCTGCAGCGCAAAGTACTGCGCAGCGGACGCGAGCTACATCCGCTGTTCGAGAGGGTCATGCGCATTCATGTGACGGAGGAAGCGCGTCATGTGTCGTTTGCGAACAGCTACCTGCGGACCAGCGTGGCCAACCTGAGTTGGTTCGGGCGACTTCCGCTTGCAGTCGGCGCGCCGATCATCCTTGCGGTCATGGCGCAGAAGATGATGAAGCCCTCGCCGCAGCTCATCAAGAATTACGACATCCCTCGCTCGGTCATCCTGGAGGCGTACGACAAGAACCCCACTCATCGAGCGGAAACGATTGCTTCGATTCGCCGCGTTCGCAGGCTCTGCGACGACATGGGCCTTGTGACGCCGCGTTATCGCTGGTTGTGGCGGCGTGTGGGCCTCGACTCGTGAGTCCTTTCGGAGGTAGGGCCCTCCGGAAGGACGCACGAGCGGCGAAGCCGCCTGAGTAAATTCAGGCGACAACCGAGCGGGTCAGGCGTACGGTTCGGAACCGAAACATGCTGCGCCGGTGCGTAGGCGGGGGTTACTTCCCACTGTTGATGGTTCAGTCGGTTCGACTCCGGCCGGGTCCGCATCGGACCCGAATTACCTCCACCGATTCGATCTCGGCGCAACATGTTTCGCCTACTTGCCACGAGAGGAGGAACAGATATGAGCAAGTTCAACGTCAAGGGTCTGCGCAGCAAAGTTGTTCGCAGCATGATCCGTTCGGAGCCGACGCCGTCCACGCTCACGAGCGAGGGCGCACCCGGCTACCTGCGCGACGCCAAGAGCGAGCTGTTCCTACTCGCAGTGACGAACATGGTCGGCGAGTCGACGTTCTACGAGGCTGGGGCCGAACGGGATTCGCGATACGTCGCGCTCGTTCGCGAACTCGCCGTCAGCGACCCCGAGTGGACCGCCCGACTGATCGCTTGGCTGCGAAACGGTGCGCAACTTCGGTCCGCCGCGCTCGTCGCCGCCGCCGAATTCGTGGCGGGCCGACTGCAGGCGGGCCTTCATGGCGGTAACCGCGAGGTTGTGGCGGCAGTGCTGCAGCGGGCGGATGAGCCGGGCGAGCTTCTCGGCTATTGGCTTGGTACACATGGCCGTTCGGTGCCGAAGCCCGTCAAGCGCGGCATCGGTGACGGTGTTCGGCGCCTGTACACGGAGCGTGCACTGCTCAAGTGGGATTCCGCAGCACGGGATATCCGCTTCGGCGACGTCATCGAACTGACCCACCCTGCTCCGACAACGGACCGTCAAGGTGATCTGTTCGCCTACGCAATCGGTCGGCGCCACGGTCGTGGCGAGCTTCCCGCGTCGCTGTCGGTGCTGCAGGCCCGGCAGTCGGTGGCAGTGCTCCCGAATCATGCTGCGGTACTGCAGAATCCGGAGCTGCTCGCGGCGAGCGGTATGACCTGGGAGGCGTTGTCGAGCTCGGTCGGCCCGATGGACGCACAGGCGTGGGAGGCGATCATCCCGTCGATGGGGTACATGGCTCTGCTACGGAATCTGCGCAACTTCGACGACGCCGGTGTGGCGGATTCTGTTGCGGCGCACGTCGCTGCACGACTGGCCGATCCGGACGAGGTTGCGCGTTCGCGGCAGCTGCCCATGAGATATCTGGCGGCGTACCGCGCGGCTCCGTCGCTGCGCTGGGCCCATGCGCTGGAAACCGCTCTGGGCCATTCGCTTTCGCGGGTGCCGGTCCTGCCGGGTCGGACACTTGTGCTGGTCGATCGCTCGGGTTCGATGTTCTGGAGCCCGCTTTCGCAGCGGTCGACCGTGACGAGGGCAGACGGTGCCGCGGTGTTCGGTGCGGCACTGGCCGTTCGAGCCGAACGTGCCGACCTGGTCGAGTTCGGTTCGACGAGTTCGAGGGTCGACTTCCGTCGTGGCGAGTCGGTTCTTCGCATCGTCGATCGGTTCGGCGACCTCGGTGGTACGGCGACCGCTCACGCGCTGCGCAAGCACTACAGGGGTCACGACCGCGTCGTGCTCGTGACCGATGAGCAGGCGTGGGAGGACAGGGCAGGTCAGGTGAACGATGCCGTGCCGCACACAGTTCCGATGTACACCTGGAACGTCGCAGGCTGTCGCGCCGGACACGCACCGTCGGGTGCGGCGAATCGGCACACGTTCGGCGGCCTGACCGATGCTGGTTTCGAGCTGATCGAACTGATCGAGCGTGGCCGCAACGGCAACTGGCCCTTTTGAGGCGCTCCGCGCCTCGTGAGTCTTTTCGGCGGGCCCGACCGCCGAAAAGACTCACAAGCAGCGAAGCTGCCTACCACTGGCAGGGGTAGGCACAACTGGGCGTGGTTACTCCGTCGAGGTTCTTCCAAGCTGAACTCGGGCCCCAGATCGGGGCTGACGTCGAGAGGAAGCACCATGACAACTGCAACCAACGACCTGGCGGTCGAGAATCTGACCCGCCTGGTCGACGACTACTTGAGCGGCTGGAACGAGGTGGACTCGGTCGAGCGCGAGGAGATCCTCGTGCGCTGCTGGGCGCCCGACGCGGCACTCGTCGACCCGCCGCTCGACGGCAGAGGGCACGCCGGGATCGATGCTCTGATCCAGGCGCTGCAGGAGCACTACCCCGATCACCGCTTCGTGCGGTCGGGGGAGATCGACGCCCACCACGATGCGTTTCGCTTTCCGTGGCGCCTGGTCGGGCCGAACGGCGAAGCAGCGCTGACCGGCGTCGACTACGGGTTGGTCGGCGACGACGGTCGGCTGACCCGCGTCACCGGATTCTTCGATCCGGCGGCCGGAGCAGGCCAGTGACAAGCGTCGCGGATCGTTCCGATTCCCGCATCGACCTGGGATCGATCCGCTTCTGGCTCGCTGCCGATGCTGCGATCACCGGTGCCAACGCCCTGATCTACCTGGCCGCCGCACCTGTGATCGTGGACCTGATGGGCTCGCAGACCTCGGATGTGCGGGCTATCGGCGGTTTCCTCCTGGCGTTCGCTGCGTTGGTTGCGCTGCTGGCGGCGCGCACGGCAAGCTCACGCTTCGGTGTACGGGTGATCATCGCTGTCAACGCAGTGTGGGTGCTCGCCTCTCTCGCCGTCGCCGTCGGTGGTGGCCTCGGGCTCACCACACTCGGCACGGTCTGGGTGGTGGCGCAAGCCGGTGTCGTCGGAGTGCTCGCGGTGCAGCAGTACCGCACGGGAGAACGACCCCGCTGATGTGTGTCCCCACGGCTCCCATGCCTTCTGGCACTTCCCAGACGGTGGGGGAGCCGTGGCACAGTGGCGCGATGGGGTCATCTGCAGGCGACATCGCGCTCGGAGAATTCCTCCGATCGCGGCGCAACCTGCGCCAACCCGACGACGTCGACGTACCGACCTACGGCAGGCGGCGGGTGCCGGGACTGCGCCGTGAGGAGGTCGCGTTCCTGGCTGGCGTCAGCGCGTCGTATTACACGCGGATCGAGCAGGGCACCGCAGGAGCCGTGTCGGGTGCGATTCTGCGCTCGGTCGCCGCGGCACTCGGGCTGACCGACGAGGAGCAGGCCCAGATCTACCGACTTGCGCAGGTCAGCCCGGACCACCCGCAGCCGGGCCGACCGGAGGAATTGCTCCCGAGTCTGGCCGCGGTGATACGACACCTCGACGGCGTCCCGGTCGGCGTGCTCGGGCGGAGCATGCGTGTGCTTGCCTGGAACCGGCTGGCGCACAGGGTGTTCGCCCCGCACCGCGCCTTCGAGGAGCCGTGGTCCTCCGTCGGCCTGAACTGGGCGCGGGTCCTGCTACTCGACGACGAGAGCCGCGCGCTCTACGCCGACTGGCCGCTTGTCACCGAGGACATCGTGGGGCGGCTACGTGCGGCGGCCTCCCGCAGGCCGACCGATCCCGAGATCACGGCGGTCGTCGCGGACCTCACCCGGCAGAGTCCCCGCTTCGCCGAGCTCTGGTCGAGCCACCCGACGCGCGAGCGTCCGCTGGGTGGGACCACTTTGAACCATCCGACGCTGGGCAGGCTCGACCTGTGCGACACCGTCCTTCGCTCCGTCGAGGACGAGGACCAGGTCATGATCGTGTTTCACTGCACACCGGGCAGCGCCACCGAAAGCGCTCTGCGTCAGGCGTCCCGACCTGACTGAGGTGCGGGACGCCTGACGCAGTTGGATCGGTCAGTCGACGAACTGGTCGGCGAAGTCGCCGACCGGCGGGATGGGCGTGATCACGTCGACGAGGACCCCGTCCGGCCCGGCCACGATGAAGTGACGCTGACCGAAGTCCTCGTCGCGCAAGCTGAGCACGATCTCGATGCCCGGCCGTCCTGCGAGTTCGAAGTGAACCTCATCGACGTCGTCGACCTCGAGATTGAGCAGCACTCCGGCTGCGGTCCGTCCGCGATACGCCTCGGGAATCGTGGGGTGGTCGGGGTCGAGTAGCGCGAGTTCGTGCTGACCCCGGGCGAGGCTGACGTACCAGTCGGCCTCGAATGTCGTTTCGTAGCCGAAGTTTTCGCGGTAGAAGCGTGCCGCCGCTGCGACGTCCGCTGTCATCAAGACCGCGTAGCTGCTCACGAGCTTGCTCATCGGATCACCTCACGGCCGTCGGAGGAAAGGGCGAATGCCCCGACCTCTGGCTCGCCGCGGCGTACCACCTCGGCCTCCAACGCGACGATGCCGCCGGGAAGTGTCTCCGCTGCCGTGATCTCGAGACCGGCGGCGGCACCCGGCTGGGTGAACAGGCGTTTGCCCTGCCCGACGACCACCGGGAACTGCAGCATCCGATAGGTGTCGACCAAGCCGGCTTCGTGCAGCGATCGGATCAGGGTTGCACTGCCGTGGACCTGCAGTTCGCCGCCGGACTGCTCCTTGAGCCGTCCGACCTCCGTGACCAGGTCGCCGGACAGGACCGTCGACCCTGCCCAACCGGGATCGGTCAACGTGCTGCTGAGAACGTACTTGGGGTGTGTGCGGTAGACGGCTGCCACCGCGTCGTCCGGGTCGGTCACATCCGGCCAGTAGCTGCGCATCAGCTCGAAGGTCTTGCGGCCCAACAGAAACGCGTCGAGACGGGCAAACCACGAGTCGACGACCCTGCCCCAGTGTTCCGGATCGAACGGCACCAACCAGCCGCCTCGGGTGAAGCCGTCGCTCGGATCCTCTTCGGGGGCACCAGGTCCCTGGATGACGCCATCCAGGCTGACGAAGGTGTGGACGGTGAGTTTCATGTGTGCTCCTTGCGTGTCGGTTCTCCAGGACGCTAGGCGCGCGGGTGTGGTCGGCGTACGTGCCTGCGGTCACTGCTGCAGTCCGTTACTTCCGGCACCCGCGGCGATTCGGGTGGATTTCTATGATCGAACGATGAGGGAACCGAAGGCCGGGCGCCGCACGGCGTACGCCCTGCTGGCCTGCACCTTGGTGGCGGGCATCGTCGTGCTGCTGGAGGCGGTACTGACCGACCTGCCCGGGCCGGCCCTACCGGTGTGGTGGTGGGTGTCCTACGCCGTCCTGCTCGTCGTGCAATTGATCGCGACGGGACTCGTTCAGCCGCCTGCTCGGCTGCCGTCGGCCGTCTGGCTCACGGCCCTTGTCGCGCTCGCGCTCGGTACGTTCCTGCTCTACCCGGACCACGGACTGACCGCGGCGCTTCTCGTGGTCTCGGCGGCGACCGTTGCTCGGCATGCCTCGACTCGCGCCGTGGTCGGGGTGATCCTGCTGCAGTCCGTTGCGGCCGTCGTCGCCATCGCCATGATCGGCTGGCCGATCGTGGACGTGGTCGCAGGGGCATTCGTCTATCCCGGCTTTCAGGCCTTCGGCGCTCTCGTCGTCCACGCTGCCCGCCGCGAGACCGAGGCGCGGCACGAGTTGGCCGAGACACACGCCGAATTGCGGTCGACCATGGCGTTGTTGGAGACCGCGAGCCGGGATGCCGAGCGGATGCGTATCGCGCGCGATCTCCACGACGTCGTCGGGCATCAGTTGACGGCGCTGGCGCTCGAGCTGGAGGTTGCCTCGCATCTCGTCGAGGACCGCGCGAGCGAGCACGTCGTCCGCGGGCGCTCGATCGCGAAGCAACTTCTCGAGGACGTTCGGGCGGCGGTCGCGCAGATGCGCCAGGGACCCGAGGACCTGCGGCCGATGTTGGCCGAACTTTCGCAGAACGTTCCTGGGCTCGACGTGTCGGTGCAGGTCGACGCGTCCGTGCAGGTGGAGGGTGAGTACGCGCAGGCCATCGTGCGGTGTACGCAGGAGGCGATCACCAACACCCTGCGTCATGGTGGCGCGACCCGCCTCGATGTCACGGTCGGCTCCGACGAGAAGGGCACGTTCGTGCACGCAGTCGACGACGGACGCGGAATCCCTCGCGTGGTTCCCGGGCACGGGCTGACGGGCATGCGAGAGCGGATCGAAGCGCTCGGCGGGACCCTGAACGTGTCGTCGAGCCCGGGCAACGGCTTCGCCATCGAAGGCCGACTGCCTCGAGTGCTCGAATGACCGCGGCCATCCGGGTGCTCCTTGTCGACGACCAGACGTTGGTCCGGCAGGGTATTCGCAGCTTGCTTGCGCTGACCGACGAGGTCGACGTCGTGGGCGAGGGTGCCGACGGCGACGAGGCGTTGGACCTATTGGCCCGTGTCGACGTCGACGTCGTGCTGCTCGACCTGCGGATGCCCGGCCGCGACGGCATCGCAACCTTGCACGCGATGGCCGAGCGTGGGCATACGACGCCGGTGCTGGTGTTGACGACCTTCGACGACGACGAACTGGTGCTCGCGTCGCTACGCGCGGGCGCGAAGGGCTACCTGCTCAAAGACGTGACGCTGGAGCAACTCGTCAGTGGCGTCCGCTGTCTGGCCGCGGGCGGCACACTGCTGCAACCCGCTGTTACCGAGCGGCTGCTGCGCGCCATGACCGACCGCAGCTTCAACATCGGCGGAGCAGTGACTCCCGAGCCGCTGACCCCGCGCGAACTGGACGTCCTGCGGCTGGCCGCTGCGGGCTGGTCGAACCGCGAGATCGCCAAGGGCCTGCATCTTGCCGAGGGCACCGTGAAGAACCACATGTCGAGCGTTCTGCTCAAACTCGGTGTGCGGGACCGCACCCGGGCCGTGCTGCATGCCCTGGAGAGCGGCCTGTTCGACTAGGGCGCTCCGCGCCTCGTGAGTCTTTTCGGTGGGCGGGCCCACCGAAAAGACTCACGAGCGGCGTAGCCGCCTGCTAGAACCAGGCGTCCGACATATCCAAGGTAGTGCGGTCGAGGCTCGCGAGCAGATCGAGTTGCGGGGCCGTTTTCGGCAGTTCGTAGCGATAGAAGTACCGACCAGCCTGTCGTTTGCCGTCGTAGAAATCGCCGGTCTTCCCGTCGGCCGCCACGAGCTGTTCCAGCCAGATCCACGCCACGACAACGTGACCGAATGCCTCGAGATAGATCGAACTGTTCGCCATGGCGGCTTCGATGTCGCCGCCCGCGAACATCTCCGCGGTCACGGCAAGCAGCCGCTGCGACGTCGCCTGCAGAGCCACCCCGAGTTCCGCGAGCTCGCCACCGCGCTCCGTTGCCGCAGCCACGGTCCCGGACAACGCGCCACCGAAAGCCAGCAGGCTCGCGCCACCATTCTGAACTGCCTTGCGCCCCAACAGATCCATACCTTGGATGCCATGGGTGCCTTCGTGAATGGGATTGAGCCGGTTGTCTCGGTAGTGCTGTTCGACGTCGTATTCCCGGGTGTAGCCGTAGCCACCGTGTACCTGGATCGCCAAGCTGTTCGCTTCGAGGCACCACTGCGACGGCCAGCTCTTCGCGACCGGCGTAAGAATATCGAGCAATGCTGTTGCCCCGGAACGCTCGTCGTCGGATTCGGCGGTGTGCTGCAGGTCGACCAGACGCGAGCAATAGAGGTTCAACGCCAATGCGCCCTCGACATAGGACTTCTGTGCCAACAACATTCGCTTCACATCCGCGTGACCGATGATGGGAACCTGTGCGGCACTTGGATCCTTGCTCAGCGGCGAGCGGCCCTGCTCCCGAGCGCGGGCGTACTCGAGCGACTTCAGGTACCCCGTGTAACCGAGACTTGTTGCGCACAAACCGACTCCGAGGCGAGCCTCGTTCATCATGTGGAACATGTACGCCAGTCCGCGATGCTGCTCGCCGACCAAGTAGCCGACCGCTCCTGCCGCACCGCCGGGTGTGTACCTACCCTCGCCGAAGTTGAGGACCGTATTGGTGGTGCCGCGAAAGCCCATCTTGTGATTGAGTCCGGCGAGGACGACGTCGTTACGTTCGCCGATCGAGCCGTCGGGGTGCACCAGAAAGCGGGGAACGACGAACAGCGAGATGCCCTTCGTACCCGCCGGACCGCCGGGGATCTTCGCAAGCACCAGGTGGACGATGTTCTCGGTCAGTTCGTGATCACCACCCGAGATCCACATCTTGTTGCCGAACACGCGGTAGGTGCCGTCGTCGCGAGGCTCGGCGCGTGTGACGATGTCGGCCAGCGAGGACCCCGCCTGCGTTTCCGACAGGCACATCGTGCCGAAGAACCGACCGTCGAGCATTGGGCGAACGTAGGTATCGATCAGCTCGTCCGATGCATGTGCCACAAGGAGATTGGCGTTGCCGAGCGTGAGGAACGGATAGCCGGACGTGCCCACGTTTGCCGCCTGGAACCAGGCGAAGCACGCTGTTCCGACAGTGAAAGGCAACTGCGCCCCGCCGAACCTGTTGTCGAACGTCATACCGAGCAGATCGGCCTTCGCGAAGGCGTCGAGTGCGGTTGCAACTTCGGGAATGATCGTCACGCGATCACCGTCGAAGGTCGGTTCGTTGGCGTCGTTCAGCTTGTTGTGTGGTGCGAAATACTTTGTCGCGACCTGTTCGCAGAGATCGAGGACCCCATCGAAAGTCTCGCGTGAGTGGTCGGCGAATCGCTCCCTCGCCGTAAGTCCCTCGACGTCCAGCCATTCGTAGAGCAGGAAGTCGAGATCGCGTCGCGACAGCAGTGTCGAGCGCATACGTTCACCTTTCACCGTGGGTCTCTTCGAAGGTTAGGCGCAACGGCGTCCCACGGGACGGTCAGCACGTTGTCGCGCATCCGCCTGCGATACAGCGTGACCGGAACGCCCGCCGAATACAGCAGTTCCAGCGCGGACCGCCACCGCACGCGCGGCCCGAACGGTGCGACCGCTGCCGCGGAAGCCCAGGCACGGTCTGCGGCGGCGAGCAGCTCGTGGACCTGCTCACCGGGAATGTTGCGATGGATCAACGCTTTCGGGAGTCGCTCGGCGATGTCGGACGGTCGCTCGACGGCGAACGGATCCCATGCGAGGGTGAGCGAGACCGGGCCGTCGGTGTCGAGCAGAATCCACGAACACCGACGACCGATCTCGTCGCAGGTGCCGTCGACGATCAGGCCCGACGGAGCCAGACCGGATCGCAGCCTCGCCCACGCAGCCTCGACCGACTCTTCGGGGTACTGACGAAGAACGTTGAAGGCGCGCACCAGAACCGGTCGCAGGCCCGCAAGTTCGAAACCGCCACGGGCGAAGGTGACACCGTCCTGTCCTTGGACGACGCGACCGGGGTCTATTTCGAGGCCGACAACACGGACATCGGCCCGGACGGTCCGGAGTCGTTCGGCAAGTTCGAGCGTGGTGACCGGACTTGCGCCGTAACCGAGATCGACCACCAACGGGTCCTGCGCTGCGCACAGTACAGACCGAACCCGATCGTTGTGAACGAGCCAGCGATCGCTGCGGCGCAGTCGGTTGATCCCGGTGGTGCCGCGGGTGATCACCCCCTGCGGGGCAGGTGGGCGCATCGGATCAGGTCAGGACGCTGTGAGCTTGTCGAGCCAATCGACGGTCACTTCGGCTTCGCCGCGGAACAGGTCGATCACGTTGACGAGCATGAGTTGCTCGAGCTTCGGTCCGAATCCGGGGATGTATACCTTGGCCTCCGAGGAGGTCCGCAGTGTGCAGCCTGCCTCGGTCTCGAACAGTCGCATCGTGCCTGTGAGGCTGCCGGGACCTCCAGGAATCGACGCCGCGTACTGACCCGTCACCTCGGGGCCGAACGGCGAGAAGCTCTGCTTACGGGTGATGACCATGTCTTTGCGCATCACCGTCTGTGCGATCTCGGGCAGCAGTTCTCGCGGGAGGATGTGGTGGAACACGATGTCGATACCCGACGGTCCGACCTCGAAGCTCTCGATGTGATTCGGCGAGAACTCGCGCATCTTCTCGACGATCGCTTCCCAATAGTCACGGTTCGTCAATGCCGAATACACCTGCTCGGTGCTGTAGTGATACCGGGCGGAATAGTCGATTCGGCGGGCCATGGGCATTTAGATTACCGGGCCGCCGAACCCCGTTCGAACGAGCGTCCGCCCAACAGCGCGGTCAGGTTTGCTCCGACGTCCAATTTTCGGTGAACGCGTCTTCCTTCTCGTTGAGGCGCCGCAGCTGCTCTGCGATCGCCTCTTCGATCTTGCCGCCGAAGAACGGAATGTCGACCGTGACCGTGCCTTCGATGCGCAGCAGGGAACCGGTGCCGTCGGTCGTGAGCGTCAAAGTTCCGTAGATCTTGCCCGGTGCGCCTTCGGTTCGGACGGAGAATGTTCCCGTCGCCGAGCCGTTGCGTAGGGGTCCCCAGGACTCGGTGCGATCGATTCTGAGGTCGCCTGGGCGGATCCTCGTCACCATCGGCGGCAGATGTTTGGCTGCGATGCCCTGGATGAGGGTGACCGAGAACGTGTCCGAATCCGTGCGCGCTTCGACCAATTCCGCACCTGGGCCGCCGATCTCGGCAAGCCTGTCCTTCCAGTACTGCTCGGTGGTGAAAGCTGCGTGCAGAGCATCGACGGATTTCGTGTGCCGAGCGGAATGCTCGATGCGGTGTCCCATGCGCGGCACGCTACCGTTTGCAGTTGTGTTGAATCCACGCCTGCGTGCCGAACTCACTTCGGCGGGCGCTGTGCTGTCGGAGCAGGTCCCGCTCGCGGACCTCACGACGTTGCGCGTCGGCGGACCCGCGCGTGTTCTTGCCGAAGCGTCCACGACAGCGGCGTTGGTCGCAACGGTCCGCCTGCTCGATGCGGCAGGTATCCCGGTGCTGGTGCTTGCCGGTGGCTCCAACCTGCTGATTTCGGACGAGGGCTTCGACGGCGTCGTCGTGCGGGTTGCCAACGACGAGATTCGGATGGACGCAGCGAGCGTGTCGGTCGATGCGGGTGCCGAATGGGATCGGGTGGTCGCCGAGACCGTCGCCGCTGGTCTTGGCGGACTCGAATGTCTTTCCGGTATCCCCGGTTCCGCCGGTGCGACGCCGGTACAGAACGTCGGTGCCTATGGCGTCGAAATATCGTCGCTGCTGACGAGCGTCGACCTGCTCGATCGTGCGAGCGGCGACGTCCGAACCGTTGCTCCCGACGAACTCGGGCTCGCCTACCGGACCAGTGTGCTCAAGCATTCCGATCGTGCGGTCGTCCTGTCCGCGACGTTCGCGTTGCGCTCGGACGGGACGAGTGCGCCCCTGCGATTCGGCGAACTCGCTCGCGTCCTCACCGCAGACGAAGGTGAAACCCGCCCTGCGGCGCAGGTACGAGACGCGGTCCTCGGGCTCCGCCGCAGCAAGGGAATGGTCCTCGCGGCAGACGACAACGACACCTGGAGTGCCGGCTCGTTCTTCACCAATCCGGTTGTGGCAGAAGAGGACCTTTCGACCGTATTGTCCGCAATCGCCGACAGAGTGGGCGAGGTCACGGTGCCGCGTTTTCCCGCTCCCGATGGGGTGAAACTGTCCGCCGGGTGGCTGATCGAGCGCGCGGGATTCGCGAAGGGCTTCCCCGGCGTCGACGCTCCTGCTCGTTTGTCGACGAAACACACGCTTGCCTTGACGAATCGTGGTTCAGCACGGGCGTCGGACATCGTCGACTTGGCCCGAACGGTTCGCGCAGGGGTGCACGCGGCCTTCGGGGTGACACTCGAACCGGAGCCGGTGACCGTCGGCCTTTCGCTGTAGCCGGATCTCCTCGGTAGGGGAGAGCTCGCAGGTAACGTGGAGCGAGTGACTAGACGCAGTGCTCGGCAGATCTGGGGTAGAGCGTTCGCAATCGTGACGGCATTGCTCGCCACACTGGAGCTGCTTGTCGGCTGCAGCACCAAGTCGGACACCGAGCAGCCTCCCGAAGCCAAGGGTCCGCAGATCGTCTACGAACCCGCGGCCGATGCCGACGACGTCAGTCCGATCGCACCGGTTTCGGTGCGGGTCGAAGACGGCACGCTGCGCGACGTCACCCTGACGAACCCGGCAGGCAAGCCCGTCAAGGGCGCCCCGAGTGCCGACCTGACGACGTGGACTGTCGGCGAGCCGCTGGGCTACGGCGTGACCTACACCTGGTCGGGCACCGCGGTCGGCGAGGAGAACAAGACAGCGCCCATCGAGGGCAGCTTCACGACTCTGACGCCGGATTCGCGGACCTCGGCGAACATTCAGATCGCCGACGGTCAAGAGGTCGGCATAGCGGCGTCGATCATCGTGCAGTTCGATGCGCACGTCGAGGACAAAGCCGCGGTCGAGAAGGCGTTGACGGTGAATACCGATCCGCCGACCGTGGGCTCGTGGGCATGGTTGCCCGACGACAACGGCTCGCGCGCACACTGGCGCCCGCAGAACTACTGGGTGCCTGGCACCGAGGTCAGCCTCGACGCGAAGCTCTACGGCGTGAACTACGGCGACGGCGCCTACGGCGATTCCGACATCACGTCGAACTTCTCGATCGGCCGCAGTCAGATCGTCAAGGCCAGTGCGCCGAGCCACCGCATGCAGGTGATTCGTGACGGCGAGGTCGTCTTCGACTTCGCGGTCAGCTACGGCGAAGGCAACGAAGACCGCAACGTCACTCGCAGCGGTGTGCACGTCGTCAGCGAAAAACACGAAGATTTTCTGATGTCGAATCCGCCGTTCTACGAGAACGTTCGCGAACGCTGGGCAGTTCGTATCTCGAACAACGGCGAGTTCATCCACGCCAATCCGGAGACGACCGGAGTGCAGGGTTCGTCCAACGTCACCAACGGCTGCATCAACCTGTCACCGGAGGACGCTGCGGCGTACTTCCCGACCGCGCTGTACGGCGATCCGGTCGAGGTGACGGGAACTCGGATCGACCTGTCGGCGGCGGACGGCGACATCTACGACTGGACCATCGACTGGGAGACCTGGAAGTCGCTGTCGGCGCTTGCCGAGAAGCCTGGATCTCCGGTGTCCGCGACCGCGGTCAAGCCGGCGCCCATTCCGGCACAGCCGTCGACGCCCGGTCGCTGATCCGCGTTGTGACGTGGTAGAACTCACCTTCGCCTGCGCTGTTGCAGACTGCTACAGTTGATCGGAGGAGGTCACTGCCATGGCGACTACATCACCGACACGGATCGACAACGAGCTCTACGCGTCCGCGAAACTTGTTGGCGGAGTGATGAGCCGCAGCGCCGCTCAGCAAATAGCGCACTGGGCGCGGATCGGCCGCGAACTCGAATCGTCACACAGCGTCTCGCACAGCACCATCGCCGACGTTCTTGCCGGCCGCAGAGAATACGACGCGCTTACCGAGCGTGAGCAGGCAGTGGTCCGCGCGGAATGGACCGAACGAATCGGTGCCCGCCGAGAAGAGCTGAACCTCGCCGACGAGTTCTCCAGCGCTGGACGCTCGTACGTCGAACTCGACGCAGACGGCAACGTCGTCCACCATCCCCGTGCCGACGAGTCGGGCAGGGCTTGAGCCCTGACCCTGTCCTGCACACCATCGCGGGACCCAACGGTGCCGGGAAAACCACCTTCTACAACCGTGTGCTCGGACCAGCCACTCGATTGCCGTTCATCAACGCCGACGTCATCGCGGCGCAGCGGTGGCCGGAGCACGCCGCTGAGCACTCTTACGATGCCGCGAGGATTGCCGCCGAAGAGCGTGCGCAGCAGATAGCCGACCGGCGCTCGTTCGTCGCCGAGACCGTGTTTTCCCACGAGTCGAAACTCGAGCTGCTCCGCGACGCGAACGCGGCGGGTTTTCACGTCAGCGTCCACATCGTGCTGATACCGGAGCAATTGGCGGTCGCCCGCGTTGTCGACCGGGTAGCGAACGGCGGCCACTTCGTCCCCGAAGACAAAATTCGAGAACGCTTCGGTCGGCTGTGGGGACTGCTCGCGATCGCGATAGCCATGGTCGACCAGGCCTACGTCTACGACAACACAACCGCGGCCAACCCCTTTCGGCTGGTCGCGAGCTTCGCCGACGGCCGCCCAACCCATATGCCCGTGTGGCCGAAGTGGACGCCCGCCGAGCTGCGTGGCTGAGCCGGTCAACTCCGCCGATTGAACCTGCCTGCACCTGCCTGGTCGCGCGGTTGCACAACGATCTGATCGAGGTTCACGTGCGACGGTCGCGATGCGGCGAACGACACGATCTCGGCGATGTCGCTCGCGACAAGGGGATCGATACCCCGATACACCGCGGCGGCCTTGTCCTCGTCGCCGTCGAATCGGACGAGGGAGAACTCGGTTTCGACGGCACCCGGCGCAATCTCGGTGAGCCGCACAGGTTTTCCGAGTAGCTCCCCACGCAGGGTGCGATGCAGCAGGGCCTGCGCATGTTTGGCCGAGGTGTAGCCAGCCCCGTTGTCGTAGGAGACGAGCGCGGCGATCGACGTGATCGTCACGATCAGACCGTTGCCCGATTCGATCAGCTTCGGCAGCAACGCCTTCGTGATCCGCAACGTGCCGAGGACGTTGGTTTCCCACATCCACCGCCAGTCGTCGAGATCGGCGTCTGCAACCGAGGCGACGCCCTTGGCGCCGCCCGCGTTGTTGACCAACACGTCGACCCGGGGAATCACGGCGGTGAACGCCGCGACGGAGTCTTCGTCGGTGACGTCCAACTGCAGTGCCGTTGCGCCGATCTCGGCTGCGAGCTCTTCGAGTCGATCGACGCGTCGGGCTCCGATCACGACGTCGAAGCCGTCCGCCGCGAGAGCGCGCGCGGTGGCTGCGCCGATCCCAGAACTTGCTCCGGTGACGACTGCTGTGCGGTTCGTAGTCATGGTCGCGATCGTAATGCGAGGCGTCCTCGGTCCTCGCTACTCAGCCCTCGATCACCGAGTAGTGCTCGGCGTCGCCGGTGATGGACCGACTACGTTCGCCGTGTACGTCGACAGGTACGTCGCCTGCGAGAGTGATGCGGTTGAGGCGTCGGTACTGGTCGTCGTAGTCGGCAACCGCGTAGTGCTGGGTTGCCCTGTTGTCCCAGATCGCGACGTCTCCCACCGTCCAGTTCCAGCGGGTCGTGAACTCCAGTGTCGTTACGCGGTCCTGCAGGAGCGAGAAGATCGCCTGTGATTCCTTCGAGCCGAGACCGACGAACTGCTTGACGAAGTGGCCGAGCAACAGTGTGCGCTCGCCGGTTTCGGGATGTATGCGCACGACGGGGTGGACCGTCTCGAAGTAGGTCGATTCGAATTCCGCTCGGTACTCCCGCGTCTTCTCGTCGGCGGCAGTGCGAGCCGATGCCGCGGCGTAGTCGTAGCGGTTCGTGTGTACTGCCCACAGGTTCTCGACAAGATGCTTGAGCGGTGTGGGCAGAGCCGCGTAGGCCGCGGTCGTCGACGCCCACGTCGTCGTTCCGCCGTACTCGGGCAGGGTGATTGCGCGGAGTATCGAGGCCTTCGGGATGCGATCGACGAACGTCACATCGGTGTGCCAACTGTTTGCCTTGCCGTATTCGGAATCGATCGCGAGGGTCTTCGTGCCGCGGGAAGTGACGGTCGGATGCGGTGTGGTCGGCGTGCCGAGCAGCTGCGCGAACTCGTATTGGGTGTCGTCGTCCAAGTGACCTTGATCGCGGAAGAACACGACCTTGTGCTCGAGAATCGCGTTGCGAACGAGCTCGACGGTTGCTGGATCCAGGTCGCCGCCGAGCCTGATTCCGTCGATGCGGGCGCCGATGTGGGCACCGAGTTTAACCACCGATGGTGTTGTTGGAGAGGATGTTTCCGCTGACGAGTAGACATCGATCGACACTGGGTGACCTTTCTGAAGGTTGTGCGCGTGCGCGGGCTGCGATGCCCTACGCAACCAGCGCTCGATCGCGCCGCACATCCTTTCGGTCACGCTGATCACAAGCACGCCAGACCTGCGCGGATTGGACAACATGTCGAGGGGTGCTAGATTTTGCCTATGTCTGCCGGCCAGTCGACCGCTCTGCGGGTCACCTATGTGACCTCCGCATTGGGTTCACGGCTGCCGCTTGCGCGCGAACTGTGTTGTCGCTGTAGCTGTCGCTAGCGCGCCGCGCCATCACGTCGCCTTCGGGTGAACCCGTCTTTGCTCGACGAGTCGATCAGGTGCCGCTGCCAGCGTTGTTTCCACAAATCCAGCGCCAGATCCCTGTGATCGCAAAGACATTTCCCGCAGCCCGGGACTAGAACAAGGAATTACTTCTATGTCGACTCCAACACTTGCGGCACCGGCACTTGCAACACCGTTAGAACTGTCGCGCGTCGTTTCCAATCGCGCACCCGCACGCGTTCAGATCGTCGCACCGGACCTGCGAATAGCCGACAATCCGGCCGCCGCAGTACTCCGTTCGGCATCGACGCAAGGCCCCATATCTCGCGATACCGCGGCTCGCACAACAGGATTGAGCATCGCGACCGTGAATCGACAGGTCGCAGGTCTGCTTGGGGCCGGACTGCTGCGCGAACGTGCCGACCTGACGGCATCCGGTGCGATCGGTCGCCCACGGGTGCCGTTCGAGGTCAATCACGAGCCGTATCTGACCGTCGGTATTCACGTCGGCGCGGTGGTCACCAGTGTCATTGCAAGCGACCTGCGCGGCCGCATTCTCGGCGGTGTCGAGATACCGACCCCGCGTGCGAACCAGGACGTCGCGCTCGCCGCAATCGCCCGCAGCGCAAAGGCTTTCACCTCGCGGTGGCATCGTCGGCAACCACTGTGGGTCGGTGTCGCACTCGGTGGCCGGGTCGATTCGGCGACGGGGACCGCAGATCATCCTCGGCTCGGCTGGCGCGGAGCGCGTGTCGGCGCGATCGTCGGTGAGACACTCGGCCTTCCGGTGTCGGTCTCCGCGCACGTCGAGGCAATGGCGGCCTCGGAATTGCTGCTCGCGCCCCGCAGCCCGGACGACCGCGACCCGGTCGGCACCAGCCTGTACTTCTATGCTCGCGAAACCGCAGGCGTCGCTTTGACCATCGACGGCAGGGTCCACACGCCCAACAACGGCCCCGGTTCGATCGTGCACCTTCCTACCGGCTCGGACGCGAAGTGCGAATGCGGCCAGAAAGGTTGCTTGGAGGCGACGGTCAGCGACCGCGCGCTCCTGCGTCGGGCGATCGCCGACGGCATCCTCGTCGGTGACTCCCGTCCGGCGATCGGCAGCCTGTACGACGCAGCTGCAGCGGGTTCGACTGCGGCGCACGAGCTTCTGGTCGAGCGCGCCCAGATTCTCGGGCGTACGGTCGCAATGCTGCGTGACCTGTTCAACCCCGATCGTGTGATTCTCGGCGGGCAGTCGTTCACCGAGTATCCGGCAGCAATTCCGCATGTCGCAGCAGCCTTTGCGCAGACGTCGACGTTGCTGCGCAAGGACATTCGGGTCAGTGGATTCGGCAACCGGGTGCAGGAGTTCGCGGCGAGCGTCACCTCGCTGAGTGCGCTGTACGCGGATCCGCTGCCGTCGATGCGGCGTTCGCTCGGTTAGGTCGGCCGGTTACGTCGGGGGCGCGGCGACGGTCTGAACATCGCCGCCGCGCCGCTCGATTTCCGCCCTCGCGTGGTCGACACCGCCGAATTCCAATGCTGCGAGCTGCGATTCGCCGCGCCACACGATGTCGGCTCGGCGTCGGACGACAACATCGAGCCGAGCGCCGAGGTGTGCGATCGCCGCAGGCACGTTCTTTCGTTCCGCGGCGATCGGGACCGGCAGAACGAATGCGTCATCGATCGGCGACCGACCTTCGATTTCGATGCCGGAGCGCGGATTTCGGCCGTGCAGCGACCACTTCTGATCGTCGACCTTGGCGCGCACGTGCGAGGTGCTCGGGCCACCGAAGCGCAGAACGCTGCCGTCGGGTAGCCGTAGTGCGACCAGCGTCGTCTCGATGCGAAGTTTGCCTGTGTTGAAGATGCCTCCTGCGAACGCAAGGCAGGCACCCGAATCGTCGAAGCCCTGCGCTTGGCCACACCACCAGGTTTCAGGGAAACTGCCACCACCCCAACGCTTCTCGGCATAGACCTGGGCGCCGGTCAGGTCCCACTGCTCGGTGCCGATCGTCGCGGTCCCGGTCACCTTCGCGCCGAAGAGCCACGGATGCCAACGCTGGGCTACGGCAGGTATGGACTGGAAGAAGCTTGCGCCGCCGAATACCTTGTGCGGCCAGGTCACGGGTTCGGAAATCCGCACGTCGATCCGCGCATCGATACCGAGATCCACTGTGAGCCGGTCGGATCGGCCCTCGAATGCGCTGCCTGCCCGCGCCCCGAGTCGCTTCGGATCCGCAACGCCCTGCGGGTGCACCGCCGTGCGCAGGAAGCCGTTCGGGTGCGCGGCGAGGACCAGCGTCGACCACGGTCCGTCTGGACCCTTGTTGACGCTGATCAGCGCCGTGAGAGTGCGCCCGGTCTCGGGTTGCGTGAACCGCCAGAGGTAGCCCTCCGACGGGACTCCGTGTGCGGGCAGCGGGTCGCCGAACGGTAGGTCGGCGCCGGTGGCTCTGAATCGATCGAGCAGGCTCGGCATGGGGGTCACGTTAGCGAGGCTGTCGATCGTGAAGAGTCCGACCCCCTACAGGGGGCGCAACTCTTCACGATTCGTCAGGACCGCGGCGTCAGGACTGCCTGCGACTGTGTGGTCTGCGCGACGAGCTTGCCTGCCTCGTCACGAACCTCGGTCACGATCGCGATGGTCGAGCGACCTGCATGCAACGGCCGGGCTGTTGCAGTGACAGCGCCGCTGCGCACGCCCTTGGTGAAGACGGTGCTCGAGCTCGTCGTCGATGTGCTCGCGCCGGGCGGCAGGTTCAGGAACGCGCACACGGCTCCGATCGTGTCGGCAAGCGTCATGATCGCGCCGCCGTGCATACCGCCGCCGGTTGTCGTGCGGTCCTCGTGCCAGACGAGGCGCCCGACCGCCTCTTCCGGCGTCGCGGAGATCAATTCGACGCCGGCGCTCGCGGCGAAGGGAATGGATGCAATCACGTCTGCGGGGTTCATGACCTCGGATCATAGGGAAGGAAGTGAACCAGGGTTCGCATTCGGTTCAATCGCTGATACGGTTCGAAAATGGCATCGAAGTCTGAGAATCTGAACGGTCGAATCGTCGCGATCACCGGTGGCGCGCGTGGTATCGGCAAGGCGACGGCGAAGGCTCTCGTCGACGCGGGCGCTCGAGTTGCGATCGGCGATCTCGACAGCGACCTGGCCGCGCAGACTGCCTCGGAGATCGGCGGCGGCACCATCGGACTGCCGCTCGACGTCACCGATCGCGACTCCTTCGAAGGCTTCGTCGCAGCTGCGGAGGCAGCGCTCGGCGCACTCGACGTCTTGATCAACAACGCGGGCATCATGCCTGTCGGCCGCTTCGTCGAGGAGGACGACGCCACCGCTCGCCGCCTCGTCGACATCAACATCCACGGCGTGCTGTACGGCATGAAGATCGTGCTGCCGCGCTTCGTCGAACGGGGTAGCGGCCACCTGATCAACATTGCGTCCGCCGCGGGCAAGGCCGGCTTCCCCGGAGTCGCAACCTATTCCGGAACCAAGCACTTCGTCGTCGGTGTGAGTGAAGCGGCTCGCCTCGAATTGCGCGGCACGGGCGTGGAGGTGTCGTGTGTGATGCCGAACATCGTCAACACCGATCTCGGCTCCGGCATCGGCCACGCCCGATTCATCCCGAAGAGCGAGCCGGAAGACGTTGCCGCCGAGATCGTCTCGGCCGTGCGCAAACCGCATTTCGATGTGTACGTACCGCCGCTGATCGGACCGATCAACAAGATCGTCGGCGTCCTGCCGCGTGCGGGCCGCGAAGGGATCGCCAGGCTGCTCAAGGCGGACACCGTCATCCTCGACGTGGACTGGGATCAGCGGAAGACCTACGAGGATCGCGCATCCAAGTCCGATCCGCTGCACGAAGAGCACTAGTCCGTGCCGATTCGCGAGGCCACCTCCGACGATGGCACCACCATCGTCTACCGCGTCAGCGGACCGGAAGCGGCAAGGCCGTTGGTGTTGCTGCACGGTTGGGCGGCATCGCTGCGCTGCTGGGGTGACGAGGTGCTCGATAGCTTGTCGAAGGAGTACCGCGTCGTCGCGCTCGACCTACGTGGGCACGGCTATTCCGGCGCACCGGAATCGGGCTACGACAATCCGAAGAATTGGGCCGCCGACGTGGCAGCGGTCCTCGCTGCGGAACGGATCACTGCCGGAGCCGTTCTACTCGGCTGGTCCTACGGCGGCCTCGTGCTGTGCGACTACCTCGCGGTCGACGGCACGTCTGCGGTGGCGGGCATCGTCTTCGTCGGCGGCATCACGGGGATCGGGCGCGGTCAGGGCGGCGGTCGGGTCGGGCCGGCGATGCGAGAAGCGATCCCCGGCGTCTACTCCGAGAAACCGGGAGTCGCGCTGCGCGCGTTCGGCGCGTTCGGCGACGCGAACACCGGTGCCCGCGACAACGTGGGAGCGGTCGCGCAGAACCTGTTCGGCATCAGTCTCAGCACCCCGCCGCGGGTCCGCGAAGCTTTGTTCGCCAGGGAGGCCGGCCACGACGACCTGCTGCGTGACCTCGACGTTCCGGCGTTGATCGTGCACGGATCGGCCGATCCCGTCGTCGAGGTATCGGTTGCGCAGCACGGCGCGCAATTGCTGCGCGACGTTCGTGTGTCGATCTGGGAGGGTACGAAACACGCACCGTTCGTCGAAGACCCGGCGCGGTTCGTAGCCGAGATCACAACCTTCGTGGCGGGACTCGACCGGTCGCCGTGAGGCCACAGTGCAGTATGGAGGTGTGAGTTCCTTGCGAAGCAGCCGCCTGAAGCGGGTGGCGGTCCTCTCGGTTCACACCTCGCCGCTCGCTCAACCTGGAACCGGCGACGCCGGTGGGATGAACGTCTACGTACTGCAGACCGCTCTTCAGATGGCCCGTCGCGGTGTCGAAGTGGAGATCTTCACAAGAGCGACCTCCTCGGCCGACCCAACGGTCGTCGAAGCTGCGCCGGGGATACTCGTCCGCAACGTCGTCGCAGGCCCGTTCGAGGGCCTCGACAAAAGCGATCTACCGACGCAGTTGTGTGCATTCGCGGCAGGCGTCCTGCGGGAAGAGGCTCGGCACGAGCCCGGCTACTACGACCTCGTGCATTCGCACTACTGGCTTTCCGGTCAGGTCGGCTGGCTGGCGCGTGATCGCTGGGGTGTTCCGCTCGTCCACACCGCTCACACGCTCGCCGCGGTGAAAAACGCTGCCCTCGCCGAGGGTGATACGCCCGAACCCGCGGCCCGCGAAATCGGCGAGCGTCAAGTGGTCGCAGAAGCCGACCGTCTCATCGCGAACACCTCCGAAGAAGCCAAGCAACTCATCGAAACCTACGGGGCATCCCCGGAGAAGACCGACGTGGTAGCTCCCGGTGCCGACCTCGCGAAGTATCGACCAGGCGATCGCGGCGCGGCGCGTCGCGAACTCGGGCTGCGCGACGACGAGCACATCGTGACCTTCGTCGGGCGCATCCAGCCGCTCAAGGCCCCCGACGTTCTCGTGCGAGCCGCTGCAGATTTGCTGGCACGCGATGCGACCATGCCGCTTCGGGTCCTCATCGTCGGCGGACCGTCGGGAACGGGTCTGGCGCGGCCCGATTCGCTGATCGATCTCGCCCGCGGACTCGGCATCAGCGAGCACGTGACCTTCCTCCCACCGCAACCGCCGGATCGGCTCGTGGAGGTGTACCGCGCGTCGGATATCGTTGCGGTCCCGAGCTATTCGGAGTCCTTCGGGTTGGTTGCCATCGAAGCTCAGGCCTGCGGTACCCCCGTCGTCGCCGCTGACGTCGGTGGCCTCGGTACCGCGGTCCGCAATCGAGAAACGGGCATTCTGGTTCAGGGGCATCGAACCGAAGACTGGTCGTCGGCGATTCGCTGGATGCTTGCCGATCAGCACGAGCTGGTCCGGATGGGGGAGAACGCACAGCGGCACGCGGCCAACTTCTCCTGGGAGCGGACTGCAACCGGTTTGCTGGCGAGCTACGAGAAAGCGCAGGAAACGTACGCGGGGGCTCTTGGCCGGATCGACACTCAAACCACAACGAAGGTGGACGCCATGCACCGGTTACGCGAATTGATCAGACTTCGACGCGGTGTCCGCGCGTGAGCGCCGCCGAACTGGCCGACGTCATCGAGGGTGCGCTGCGTGACCGCGAGTTGGAATACACACGCAAGGGCGTCGACAACTTCGTCGTCGAGCTGCCCGGCGAACGCAAACTGAAGACGACGTGCTTGCTGACACTCGGCAAGCACGGCGTCCGGATCGAGGCGTTCGTCTGTCGGCATCCGGACGAGAACGATGCCGGTGTCCACAAATTTCTGCTCCGGCGAAACCGGCGACTCTACGGAGTGCACTACACGATCGACCGCGTCGGCGACATCTATCTCGTCGGCAGACTGTCGGCGCACGCGGTCACGCCCGAGGAGTTGGACCGCGTACTCGGCCAGGTGCTCGAGGCAGCAGACGGCGACTTCAACACTCTGCTGGAGCTCGGATTCGCGGAATCCATTCGCCGCGAATGGGATTGGCGTACCGCGCGCGGTGAGTCGCTGGCAAACCTGAAGGCATTCGAGCATCTGGTGCACGGTGCGCAGGACGGGCGCGGCACCGACGTGCCAGGATGATCGCATGACTGACGAAAGCCCCCGCAGCTCCGTTGGAACGCTTGTGCTCCTGCGCCACGGCGAGAGCGAATGGAACGCCTCGAACCAGTTCACCGGCTGGGTGGACGTGAACCTGACCGAAAAGGGAATTGCCGAGGGTAAGCGCGCAGGCAGCCTGATGCGGGAGCAGAACGTGCTTCCCGACGTCGTCTATACGTCGCTGCTGCGGCGTGCGATCAGCACCG
The DNA here is from genome assembly GCF_016482825.1 of Antrihabitans stalagmiti. Lineage (GTDB taxonomy): Bacteria > Actinomycetota > Actinomycetes > Mycobacteriales > Mycobacteriaceae > Antrihabitans > Antrihabitans stalagmiti. Next base: position 865,571 of record NZ_JAEMNV010000003.1, read on the forward strand.
CGAACATCGCACTCGACGTTGCGGACAGGCATTGGATTCCGGTGATTCGGGACTGGCGGCTCAACGAACGCCACTACGGCAAACTGCAGGGCCTCAACAAGGCACAGATCCGCGACGAATTCGGCGACGAGCAGTTCATGGCATGGCGTCGCAGCTACGACACCCCGCCGCCCCCGATCGAGGCCGGCACGGAATTCAGCCAGGACGGCGATCCGCGGTACGACGGCATCGACGTTCCACAGACCGAATGTCTCAAAGACGTCGTCGTGCGGATGATCCCGTACTGGGAGGAGACCATCTCCCAGGATCTGCTCGCAGGCAAGACCGTGCTCGTCGCGGCGCACGGCAATTCGTTGCGCGCTCTGGTCAAGCACCTCGACGGAATTTCCGACGACGACATCGCGGGCCTGAACATTCCTACGGGCATCCCGCTGCGTTACGACCTGGACGAAAACCTCAGTCCGCTCAATCCCGGCGGGACCTACCTCGATCCCGATGCGGCGGCTGCAGGCGCGGCGGCGGTTGCCAATCAGGGCGCAAAATAGACCCCGAGTAGGTATCGGACCGCAAGTGAATGTTCGACCCGGCCAACTCTGGGTTAACGCCGGGCGAACATCACTCTTCTGCCGTGTGACCTGCGCCAAAAAGGCTGCACCCTGCGTTGGTGAGGGTTACATCGAACGTACGATTGCCGCGTGAGTGTTGTTCAGGCGGTGCTGCTGGCTCTCGTGGCAGGCTTCGCCGGTTTGATTGCAGGTGGCCTGATTGTTCCCTATGTGAACACCAGGACCACTCAGCGTCGCCAAGCGCAATCCGGGCTCACGATGTCTCAGGTACTCGATCTGATCGTTCTCGCCTCCGAGAGTGGCATCGCGGTCGTGGACAAACACCGCGACGTCATCCTGTTCAATCCCCGTGCCGAGGAACTCGGCGTCGTGCGTAACCGCCTGATCGACGAACGCGCCTGGGTGGCCGCCAAGCGGGTCCTCGCCACCGGTGCCGAAGCCGAAGCCGACCTGAGCGCGAAGAGTCCCAACAGCAGCCGTGAACGGATCGCCGTCCGATGTGTTGCCAGATTGCTAAGTCGTGAAGACACCAGCTTCGTCGTCCTGTTCGCCGACGACGATTCCGAGCAGGTCCGGATGGAAGCGACCCGTCGCGACTTCGTGGCAAACGTGAGCCACGAACTCAAGACGCCGGTGGGAGCGCTCAGCCTGCTCGCCGAGGCGCTGCTCGAATCCGCCGACGACCCCGAATCGGTAGCCCACTTCGGCCGCCGCGTGCTCGCCGAATCTTCCAGGCTCGGCAACATGGTGAACGAACTGATCGCGCTGTCGCGCCTGCAGGGCGCGGAAAAGCTGCCCGATCTCGACGTCGTCGACGTCGACGAGGTGGTAGCCGAGGCAGTCGACCGCTCCAGAACCACAGCCGAGGCAGCCGACATCACCGTCAGAACCGACCACCCGAGTGGTCTGGAAGTTCTCGGCGACAAGACCTTGCTCGTGACCGCACTCTCCAACCTCGTCGAAAACGCGCTCGCGTATTCGCCGAAGGGTTCGCAGGTCTCGGTCAGCCGCTCCATCCGAGGCGGGAAAGTTGCGATGGCCGTCACCGACCGCGGTATCGGGATCGCGAAGGAAGACCAGGAGCGGGTGTTCGAGCGCTTCTTCCGCGTCGACAAGGCGCGGTCGCGCGCGACAGGTGGAACCGGCCTCGGCCTCGCGATCGCCAAACACGTTGCCGCCAACCACAACGGCGAAATCACGTTGTGGAGCAAAGTCGGAACAGGCTCGACGTTCACCCTGCGCATCCCTGCCTATCTGGAAGCCGATCCCGACGACGACATCGGCTCGTCCAGATCCAACGACCGACGAGACACCGCCGCGCATCGAGAAGTACTGCCGCGCGGCGCGACAACAACAAATGTGGAGGCCAACCGATGACGAGTGTGTTGATCGTGGAGGACGAGGAGTCGCTGGCCGACCCGTTGGCGTTCCTGCTCAAGAAGGAGGGCTTCGAGGTGACGGTCGTCGCCGACGGACCCTCCGCTCTCGCCGAGTTCGACCGTTCCGGAGCCGACATCGTGCTGCTCGACCTGATGCTGCCGGGCATGAGCGGCACCGACGTCTGCAAGCAGCTGCGGACTCGGTCCGGCGTTCCCGTCATCATGGTGACCGCACGCGACAGCGAAATCGACAAGGTTGTCGGCCTCGAGCTCGGCGCCGACGACTACGTCACCAAGCCGTATTCGGCACGTGAACTGATCGCCCGGATCAGGGCGGTGCTGCGACGCGGTTCGGACAGCGAACTCGACGGTGCAGGCGAGACCGGCGTTCTCGAAGCCGGTCCCGTGCGGATGGACGTCGAACGCCACATCGTGCTCGTGAGCGGAACGCAGGTTACGTTGCCGCTCAAGGAGTTCGACCTGCTCGAGTATCTGCTGCGCAACTCCGGTCGGGTGCTCACCCGTGGCCAGCTGATCGATCGGGTGTGGGGAGCCGACTACGTAGGCGACACGAAGACGCTCGATGTGCACGTCAAGCGACTGCGCTCCAAGATCGAAGCGGATCCGGCCAAGCCCGAACATCTGGTCACGGTGCGCGGACTTGGCTACAAACTCGAAGCGTGAGTTGCTAAGCTACACAACATGACTGCCGGGTCGGCTCTTCGCCGTTCACAGATCGGACACCCGGCCACCGCTTGATCCGGTTGCGGGCCCGTGCCCCGCCGCCTCGTCTCTGCTCGAAACCCGCCTTATGGGCGGAATCCTGCAGCGGAAGGAGGTGAAAGCATGATTCCGGATCCAGACAATCGCCACCAAGACCCGAAGTGGCAGCAATTCGTCGAGCGTCATGCCGTAGGCGATGTGATCGACGGCGTCGTCGTCGACGTTGTGGCTTTCGGCTCGTTCGTCGAATATCGAGGTCTACACGGCCTCGCGTTTCAACTCGAATGGCCCGTGGGCACCCAGGTGAGCGTGCGAATTCTCGCAATCGACAGCGAGCGTCGTCGCTTCAGCCTCGAAGCGGCGTAAGTCAGTCGGCTAGAAATCCGGCCCGGTTGCCGTTGGTGGCCGGGTCGGGTTCAGGTGCGTTGGGCGTGCACGGTTGCGGGATGAATCGCGATGAGCCCCAAGCCTTCTCGTCGTTTGCAGTGCCGTGCGAGCTCCGCGTACGCGGCTTTGCCGAGCAACTCGGTGAGCTCAGGGGCGTAGGACTGCCACACCGGTCGCTTTCCGACATGAGCGTCGGGCGATCCGCTGCAGTACCAGTTCAGATCCTCGCCACCCTCACCCCAGCCCCGTCTGTCGTACTCGGTGATGGTCGTCTTGAGAATCTCGACGCCGTCGGGTCGCGTGACCCAGTCCTGGGTTCGGCGAATCGGCAACTGCCAGCACACTTCCGGCTTCACCTCCAACGGCTCGATGCCTTTACGCATCGCCATGATGTGCAGCGAACACCCGAGGCCACCCTCGAAACCCGGCCGATTGAGGAAGATGCAGGCGCCCTGATAACGCCGAGTCCGTAAAGCGGGCTCGTCCTCCAACTCGTCCTGCTCGACGTAGCCCTTCTTGCCGAGGCCCTTGTCCATGAACTGCCAGTCCTGCGGTGTGAGCAGCTTCACGGCTTTGTCGAGCTTCTTGCGATCGTCGTCGTCGGAGAAGAAGGCGCCGTGTGAGCAGCAGCCGTCGTCGGGGCGATCAGCGATGATCCCCTGGCACGCTGCGGTACCGAAAACGCAGGTCCAGCGAGAAAGGAGCCATGTCAGATCGGCGACAACAATATGTTCGGCGTTGTCGGGATCGGCGAATTCGATCCATTCGCGAGGGAAGTCGAGATCTACTTCGGGTGTCGGCGCCATCTTGTGCGAAGGCCGACCATCACCTGCTGTCACAAGGGCTGACCGTAGACCCAGTACCGTGTCCCTGTGCGCCTAGGGGTACTCGACGTCGGAAGTAACACCGTCCATCTACTTGTAGTGGACGCACATCGTGGTGGGCACCCACTGCCGATGAGTTCGACAAAGGCCACTTTGCGGCTGTCGGAGAACATCGACGACGCAGGCCGGATCACCCGGACAGGCGAAGATCGGCTGGTCTCGACGGTCGACGAGTTCGCAAGCATCGCCAAAACCTCGGGGTGCGGCGAGCTGATGGCGTTCGCGACCTCGGCGGTCAGGGATGCGGACAACTCGGAGGCAGTCCTTGCCGCGGTAAGGGAGAAGACCGGCGTCGAACTCGAAGTGCTTTCGGGTGTCGACGAAGCCAGACTTACCTTTCTCGCCGTTCGCCGCTGGTACGGGTGGAGTGCCGGTCGAATCCTCAATCTCGATATCGGCGGCGGATCCCTCGAACTGAGCATCGGTCACGACGAAGACCCCGACGTAGCCGTCTCGCTGCAACTGGGTGCCGGCAGGTTGACGCGCGACTGGTTGCAGGCGGACCCGCCAGGAAAGCGTCGCGTCGCTGTGCTGCGCGATTGGCTAGAGGCCGAGTTGGTCGACCCGGTGAAAGAACTGAACACGGTCGGTGCTCCCGACCTCGCGGTCGGCACATCGAAAACTTTCCGATCCCTCGCCCGACTCACCGGTGCGGCACCGTCCGGTGCAGGTCCACGGGTCAGACGAACATTGACGAGCAGCGGCTTGCGGCAACTCATCGCCTTCATATCCCGGATGACGTCGTCCGACCGTGCAGAATTGGAAGGCGTGAGCATCGACCGTTCGCCGCAGCTCGTGGCAGGCGCGTTGATTGCCGAGGCGGCCATGCGGGCGCTGCAGGTAGAGACGATCGATATTTGTCCATGGGCACTGCGCGAGGGATTGATATTGCGAAAGCTCGATACCGAGATGGGCGGTGACCTGGTGGTGAGCACCCGATGACGACAGAAAACGGCACGGACGACAACGGCTCCGGCGAACCCAAGCAGATCTCGGTGGCCGAACTGCTCGCCCGCAACGGCCAGCAGGTGGCCTCCGCCGCAGGTGGGCGTCGTCGGCGCGGAACCAAGGGCGGAATCTCCGTCGCCGAGCTGACAGGCGAAATACCGGTGATTCGGGATTCGTCGCCGTCGGGATCGTTCCATGCGGTTCTCGACGACGAACCCGTCGACGATCCCGAGGCCGAAGCGCGCGCAGCTGCAGAGGCGAAAGCCGCCGACGAGCGCGCCGCACAGGAGCGTGCGGCAAAAGAGCGCGACGAGCGGATTGCTCGCGACAAGGCCGAACGGGAGAAGGCCGAACGGGAGAAGGCCGAACGGGACAAGGCTGAACGGGACAAGGCTGAACGGGATAAAGCCGCAAAGGCCCAGCGTGAGAAGGCCGAGCGGGAGAAGGCTGAGCGCGACAAAACCGAGCGCGACAAAACCGAGCGTGAGAAGGCCGAACGTGATCGGGTAGCCGCAGAGCGCGCAGATCGGGACAACGCCGCGGCCGAAACGGCCACCGCAGCCTTGCCTGCCGTGCCGAAGGGCGTCGAACGTCGGCCTGGTCGGGATTCCGCCGCCGACCTCGGAGCGCCGCAGGACAAGGCTCCCGATCTCGTCAAGCGGGCCGAGCCGAAAACACAGAATCCGACGGCGTGGTCCTCGGCCGAACGTGAGCCGCAACTGCTTTCGGGTTCGACCGTCGCAGGCGACCTGATGCGCGGCAGACAATCGGGTGAACTCGACTCCGAGTTCGACAGCGACTCCGACACCGACGGGTCCGTGCAGCTTCTCGACGATCGGACGCCGAGCGAAAACACCGAAGCCGCGACGAAGCCGGAGCGCAGCGCTGCGCGGCAATGGCTCGTTCTGCTCGGGCAAGCTGTCGTCGCCGTCATCGCGGGCGCATTGATGTTCACCGGTTTCGAAAAGCTGTGGGACGTGTTGCCGCTCGTTGCGCTCGTGCTGTCGGTTCTCGTGATTCTGGGACTGGTTGCGCTCGTGCTCGTTCTACGCAAGACCGAAGACATCCTGAGCATCGTGATTGCCGTCGTAGTAGGAGTTTTCGTGACATTGGGTCCGCTCGCCTTCCTGTTAAGCGCCCGTTGAGCGACATATTCGGCAGCGCGGCCGGTACCGACAAAGCGTCGAGCGACACAACGCAGGGAGGTCGCGCTCGCAGGGGACGGCGTCGCGAGATTCTCGTCGGGATGTCGACGGCATCGGTCTATCCGCAGAACACCGAAGCTGCGTTCCGCTATGCCGCGGAGCTCGGTTACGACGGTGTCGAGCTTATGGTCTGGGCGGAATCGGTCAGTCAGAATCTCGACGCGGTCAAGGCACTTGTGCGCAAGTACGGTGTGCCCGTCCAGGCGGTCCACGCACCGTGCCTGCTGATCTCGCAGCGGGTGTGGGGTGCGGATCCCGTCGCGAAGTTGGAGCGATCGGTTCGGATGGCGGAGTCGCTCGGCGCAGGCAATGTCGTCGTGCATCCGCCGTTCCGGTGGCAGCGTAAATACGCGGAAGGCTTTCGCGACCAGGTCGCCGAGTTGGAGTCGTCCAGTCACGTCATCGTCGCCGTCGAGAACATGTTCCCGATGCGAGCGGACAGCTTCTTCGGCAGGCGAGACGCTGCGGTCGAACGTTTGAAGCGTCGAGGTGGTCCTGGGCTCGGCCTTTCGGCGTTCAGCCCGTCGTACGATCCGACCGATTCCGACCACGATCACTACACGCTCGACCTGTCGCACACGGCTACGGCGGGTATGGATGCGATGGCTCTCGCAGCGCGGATGGGGTCGCGCCTGACCCACCTGCATCTAGCCGACGGTCGCGGCGCGGCCTACGACGAGCACCTCATCCCCGGCCAGGGCACACAGCCGTGTGTCGAGGTCTGCGAGTATCTCGTCAAACGTGGCTTCGACGGGCAAGCCGTTGTGGAGATCAACACGCAGAACGCCAAGACGACAACCGAACGCGCGTCGATGCTGCATCAGGCGCTGATGTTCGCTCGAGTGCACCTGAACAGGCGGACGATTCCCGAGCAGCCTGCGGCAGGCGGGTCGGATTCGGAACCGCCGAGCTCGGAACCGCCGGCCTCCGAAACGACGCAGCAGGTCGAATCGCAGCAGGTCGAGTCACAGCGCGCTGACTCCGGCGACGACGACGGCAACTCCTGAGATAATCAGGCCCACCGTCAAGAGGGCCGCGCCGATCCAGATCGCGGCGACCATCCGGCCGGGTTTCTGTGGATCGTGTCCGAGGACGGAGAGAAAGAATCCGATCGGAACGAAGATGGCCGCGGTGAGTACGGCGATGGTGCCTGCGGCGCCCCAGACGTTGTCAGCGCCTGCGGCATGGGTGAGCACGCCGATGGTGAGGCCGAGCGTCACGAGCACCCCCGCGTGGGCGTGACCGGCCCGGAAGAAGGTCTTTTGCAGCTCGTTCGCACCGTGCGCGCCGGTCACGACGCGCAGCATGAACGTGCCCCCGAATGCGATGCCGACGACGGTCAGCACAGTGACGCCCAGCACGATTGATAACAGAGGTTGCATGATTTCTCTCCGGGGCGAGTAGTGTTCGACAGCAGTGGATACCTTGACTATCCAATAGTGGATAGTCGAGGTATCCAATGTCAAGGAGGACTTTCGTGCGGGTATCGGAACTGGTGGCAGCCAGTGGGGTGCCGCTCGCGACCGTCAAGTACTACCTGCGCGAAGGCCTGCTGATGCCGGGGGAGTCGACAAGTGCGACGCGGGCCGACTACACCGATCTGCACCTGCGCCGACTGACGCTGATCAAGGCACTCGCCGGCATCGGTCTACCACTGCCCAAGATTCGCGTCATCGTCGAGCTGATCGACGAACCACGGGAATCGCTGTTCGACACACTCGGCCATGCCCTCGCGGCGTTGCCGCCCTACCTCGAGCCCGTGCGAGAGGGCTACCCGCGAGCGAAAGCAGCACTCGACCGCCTCGGTCAGATCTACGATCCCGACTACCCGGCCGTCGCGCAGTTGGAACACGCGCTCGCCGCCGCGGAAGACGTCGGCATCCCGATGAGCGACGAGCGGCTGCGTAGTTACGGCGAACACGTGCTTGCGATAGCGCGGATCGATCTCGCATCGATGCCGGCTCGATCTTCAGAATCCACTGTCGAGTACGCCGTCCTCGGGACTGCCATCTACGAACCCGTGCTCGCAGCACTTCGCAGACTCGCTCATCAACATCTGATGGCGACGATGCTTCTCGATCCCGATGCCGACACCGATGCCGACGAAAGGGCACACGACCGATGACCACCGAAGAACGAAGCGCAACGACACCCGTGGACGCGATCTCGTCGGCACCGTTCCGCGAACTGTGCACGCTGACCGATGTCGACACCGATCGCTACGGCGGCACGATCGATCCCATCTGGACGATCGGCAAGAAAGTGCACGGTGGCGCAATGCTCGCCGTGTGCGCTGCAGCAGCCAGGCGGAAGCTGCGGTCGGGGACGGGTCCGTCCGCGCAATTGCAGCCGGTCGCGGTCAGTGTCGACTATCTCGGTGCGCCGGACCCCGGTGCCGTCGAACTGTCGGTCGAGGTCCGCAAGCTCGGTCGGCAGATCTGTCTCGTCGACGTGAACCTCATGCAGGGTGACCGCGTCGCCGTTCGTGCCGCCGTGACGCTCGGCACCCTCGACGTCGATCCGCCGGTGCACCAACTCGACGCTCTGACGTCCATGCCGGCCGAGCCGCCGGAGGACGCGCATCGGTACGACGGCAGCAGCCCCCTCGGCAAGGTCGTGAACATAGCCAAGGGTTGCGAACTTCGTCTCGATCCGACCTCTGCGGCGTTTATGACGGGTGGTCAGGGTGAGCCGATGCTGCGACTGTGGGCGCGACCGTTCGCCGAAGACGAGAACGATCCCGATATCGCGCCGCTGTTCGCGATGATGGCCGGTGACATCAGTCCGCCGGTCGTCTTCAACCGCGGCATGTTCGGTTGGGCGCCGACGATTCAGCTGACGACCTATCTGCAACGCAGGCCTGCGCCGGGCTGGCTGCGAGTCATGTCGAGCAGCAGGTCGATCGGCACGCGCTTCTTCGACGAGGATCACCTGATCCTCGATTCGACCGGTGCCGTCGTCGTTCAGAGCAGGCAACTTGCGTTGATCCCGCAGCGGTAGGCGGCTTCGCCGCTCGTGCGTCCTTTCGGTGGGCGGGACCACCGAAAGTGCTCACGAGGCCGAAGGCCCTATTGTTTCCGCCATGACGAGAATTGCAGTTATCGGTGGCGGCCGGATCGGTGAGGCACTGGTCGCCGGGCTCCTCGAGGCAGGCCGTGCGACCAAGGACCTTGTTGTCGCCGAACAGATGCCTGCCAGGGCGAAGGAACTCGCACAGGAGTTCGGCGTGCGCGTGACGACCGTCGCCGACGCCGCAGAAGGCGCCGACGTGATCGTGGTTGCGGTCAAGCCGGGCGACGTCGACGCCGTGATGAGCGCACTGTCCGAGGTCGAGCTCGATGCCGAGCGCGAGCAGCTACTCGTCTCGCTCGTCGCCGGTATTCCGACGAGCCGTTACGAACCCAAGCTGCCCGCAGGTTTCCCGGTGATCCGGGTGATGCCGAATACCCCGATGCTCGTCGGTGAAGGCATGAGCGTCCTGGCACCGGGTCGCTACGTCAAGGATGCCCACCTGGATCTGGTGCGTGACGTCCTGCAATCGGTCGGCAAGGTCGTGACCGTCGCCGAAAACCAGATGGATGCGGTCACTGCTGTATCGGGATCGGGGCCGGCATACTTTTTCCTCGTCGTCGAGGCCATGGTGGACGCTGCGGTAGGCCTCGGATTGACCCGGAAGACGGCGACGGAGATCGTCGTTCAGACCATGATCGGCTCTGCGGCGATGCTCGACCGCTCGAACGAAGACGCCCACGAGCTGCGAGCAGCAGTAACTTCTCCGGCCGGAACGACCTCCGCAGCGCTTCGAGTTCTCGAGCAAAACGGCCTCCGATCTGCATTCATAGAGGCTTTGCACGCTGCGAAGGACCGTTCGGCGCAACAGGGTGTCACAAACGAATAAAGGTTCATTTGCCCACACCCGTCGCATTAACCCCACTGGTCCCGCTAAGCTCCACACAGCACGTGCGTGTCTGTTCCGCCGGTGGGGAAGCCGGCGGCGCGAGACGTGCCGGAGGTATGTGGGTCTATGGCGTCTGTAAACAAGCCGCCGCAGGGTTCGGGATCGTCTTCGGACGGTCAAGGCACCCTCGGTGGAACGCAGTTCCTCACGGTCGCCGAAGTGGCGAGTCTGATGAGGGTGTCCAAGATGACGGTGTACCGACTCGTACACGGAGGTGAACTACCTGCCGTGCGCGTCGGGCGTTCGTTCCGGGTGCACTCGAAGGCGGTGCACGACTACTTGGAGACCTCGTACTTCGACGCCGGCTGACGGGTCGAAGGTCAACATCACTGGCGCGGTGGCTCAGGGTGCGCGCAATGCGATCGGCGATATCCGAACGTGAGCGTTCGGGTGACCTCGGTTTCGTTGTGCGTGCCCGGCACGGGTACGATGGTGACCTGTCGTGCCAGCCAGCCGGTTTCGTGGGCGCTGTGCGGAAAATGAAGGCGTACGTATCCGGCGTGCGCAACCAGGCAAAAGAAGAACGCGAGGGCTACCCGCTATGGGTTCTGTGATCAAGAAGCGTCGCAAGCGCATGTCGAAGAAGAAGCATCGCAAGTTGCTTCGTCGCACGCGAGTGCAGCGTAGGAAACTCGGCAAGTAGCCGAACACAGCGTGGATGCCCGTCCCTTTCGAGGGGGCGGGCATCTCCTGTTTCGGTTCTGATTCTGGTCGCTTGACTACTTGTCGGCCGTCTCACGATGTGGGATTCGTAACATTAATTAACTGTAAGAAGCTGCTGCAAACCTGTCGGCCGACAGACGTAGTCGTTAGGCTCGACCAAGTTGGTCGAAGCTGATCAAGGCAGTTCGATCGTTTCGAGACCACATCGGGGCAGATGTGTCAGGACCGGATCGGGTCCACCTCAGCGCGAGGAGTCGCTAGTGAGTCAGAACGAACGCGGTGTGCACACACCGAGCGTCGTGCTGGTCACCGGCGCGAGCAGATTCCTCTCCGGCTATCTGGTTGCCAGACTCGCGCAGAATCCCGCTATCGACAGGGTCATCGCAGTCGACGTCAAGACGCCGAGCAAAGACATGCTTCGCCGGATGGGCAGGGCCGAGTTCATCCGCGCCGACATCCGCAATCCGCTTATAGGCAAAGTGATTTCGGGCAACAACGTCGATACGGTCGTGCACGCGGCGACGATCTCCCGCCCGCCCAAGTCGGGTAGTCGGACCGCGATGAAGGACCTCAACGTCCTCGGCGCGATGCAATTGTTCGCCGTGTGTCAGAAGGCGCCGAGTGTGCGCAAAGTTGTGGTTCGGTCGTCGTCGGCCGTCTACGGCGCCAGCGCGAGGGATCCGATCAAGTTCACCGAGCAGATGAGCGCGCGGACCCCACCGAAGGGCGCATTCGCGCGCGACACGATCGAGGTCGAGGCATTCGCGCGCGGCCTCGGGCGTCGTCGCCCGGATATTGCGATCTCCACCCTGCGCCTCTCACCACTCGTCGGCCCACGGCTCAACGGCGCGATGTCGCGATACTTCGCGCCCCCGATAGTTCCGACCATCATCGGACGCGATGCTCGGCTGCAACTCCTCCACGAAGAGGACGCGCTCTCGGCGTTGGAGCACGCGACCGTCGGCGGACGCGCGGGCACGTACAACATCGCAGGTGACGGCGTGATCATGATGTCGCAGGCGGTCCGGCGCGCGGGCAGGATCGAAGTGCCGATGCCGTTCTTCCTGTTCCGCACCGCAGGCAAGGGCCTGATGGGCACGGTCATGCGCGAGTTCACCCAGGAGCAGCTCGACTACTACCACTTCGGCTGCGGTCTCGAAACATCGAGAATGCGCACCGAACTCGGCTTCGAGCCACGGTGGACGACACTGCAGGCATTCGATGATTTTGTGAAGGGCGCAGCGCTGCGGCCGGTCATCAACCCCGAATGGATCAATTCGGCAGAAACCAGATTGCTCGAGCTCGTCGGAGCCCAAGCCGGATCGCCGAATACGAAGGGCATTGCGAGATGAACGAAGTAGCGAAGGTCATCCCTCTGCACACGGACGCGGCGGCAAAGCCGAGTCGCACGGTGAGTCGGCGTCGTCACGCGATCGACACCGAGCAATTCGGCGCAGTCACGTCGATCACCGAGCGCATCGAGGAGTCGAACCCGCCGCAATCGCTCGCCGAAGGTATTCGTCGCCGGGTCTCGAAGCAGATCTCCGGGACCGCCGACTTCCTTCGCCGTCGCGTCGTCGGTGACTACCACGTCGACGAGTTCGGCTTCGACAGCCACTGGGCCGAGTCGATCTTCCTTCCTGCGTTGCGGCCGATCTACGACAACTGGTTTCGCGTCGAGGTCAGCGGCATCGAAAACCTGCCGTTGCACGGCGCCGCACTGATCGTCGCCAACCACGCTGGTGTCGTTCCGATCGACGGGCTGATGACGTCGGTCGCGGTGCACGATCACCACCCACTCAATCGGCCGCTGCGCATGCTTGCAGCCGACCTGCTCTTCGAGACGCCCGTTGTCGGCTCGATCGCTCGCAAGGCCGGTCATACGCTCGCCTGCAACCCCGATGCCGAGCGGCTGCTGCGCAACGGCGAACTCGCCGCTGTGTTCCCCGAAGGCTTCAAGGGCATCGGCAAGCCCTACAACGAGCGCTACAAGCTGCAGCGGTTCGGCCGCGGTGGCTTCGTGTCGGCGGCAATGCGGACCGGAGCGCCGATCATTCCGTGCTCGATCGTCGGATCCGAGGAGATCTACCCGAAGATCGGTGACCTCGCGCCGATCGCGCGGCTGCTCGGACTGCCGTACTTCCCGGTCACTCCGCTGTTCCCGCATCTGGGTCCGCTCGGCCTGATTCCACTGCCGTCGAAGTGGTACATCGAGTTCGGCGAGCCGATCTACACCGACTCCTACACACCGGCCGACGCCGACGACCCGATGGTCACGTTCGAGGTCACCGACCACGTCCGCGAAACGATTCAGCAGACGCTGTATCGGCTACTTGCCAAGCGGCGCAACGTCTTTCTGGGATAACGCCAGGCTGCTCAGCCGAGCAGTTCGCGGCGTCGCGTAATCGCAGCCGCCAGGGCGCCGCCTGCCGCGCCGAGCACGAGTGCGGTCGGAACGCCCACCTTCGCCGCTTTGCGCGCGGTCCGGAAATCCCGGATCTCCCAGCCGCGGTTCTTGGCAAGCTCCCGCAGATCCGAATCGGGATTGATCGCGACCGCTGTGCCGACGAGCGAGAGCATCGGTACATCGTTGTGGCTGTCGGAGTACGCGGTACACCGCTTCAGATTGAGACCTTCACGGATGGCAAGGGTGCGCACCGCGTGCGCCTTGCCCATGCCGTGCAGGATGTCGCCGACGAGTCGACCTGTGAACAGACCGTTCTCGCTCTCCGCCACGGTCCCGAGAGCACCGGTCAGACCGAGTCGCTTGGCGATCACCTGGGCGAGTTCGAGCGGCGTCGCCGTGACCAGCCAGACCTGCTGCCCGGCGTCGAGGTGCATCTGCGCGAGTGCGCGCGTGCCCGGCCAGATCTTCTCGAAGATGATCTCGTCGTAGATTTCCTCGCCGAGTCGGGCGAGTTCGGCTGTCGATCGGCCTGCGATGAAGGACAGTGCCTTCTCGCGGCCGCTTGCAACGTCGTTGCTGCTTTCCTTGCCTGTCACGCGGAACTTCATCTGCTTCCACGCGAAGTCGACCAGGTCGGAGGTATTGAGGTACTTCCTTGCGGCAAGGCCACGTGCGAAGTGCACGATCGACGCGCCCTGGACCATCGTGTTGTCCACGTCGAAGAATGCGGCAGCGGTGAGGTCGCGGGGGATCGCAGGCTGCTCCGTGTCGGGCTCGAGAGCTGAATTCGCTTCGGCTTCGTGCAGCGCGAATGCGGCCTCCGCGCTCGCTTCGCCTGCAAGATTTGCGCGGACTTCGGCTTCCGTCGGTCCCAACGGATTTCGTGGACGACGACGGCTCGTGCCAGCGCTGAGCCGGCCGACGACCGGCCCTGATCCGTCCGGACCTGATTGGCCAGGCACTCATACCTCCCGTGTCGGGGTTCGAACCTGCCCAACAACATTAGCCCGGCTGGTTCGATCCGATGGCAGAGTGAACGCCATGACACCGCCCACACATTCCGTTGTACTGCTGACCCGCGCCGGTTGCGGACTGTGTGAGCGGGCCCGGGGGCAGCTCGTCTCGATCTGCGGTGAGGTCGGAATCGAACTCGAGTCCGTCGATGTCGACGCAATTGCCGCAACGTCACCCGAATTACGCGCCGAGTACGGCGATCGCCTGCCTGTCGTGCTGCTCGACGGTCGGGAGCACAGCTATTGGGAGGTCGACGAGGCGCGGTTGCGAGCAGACTTGCAGCGCTGAGGATTTGCGCCGAAACGCAGCGGTTCGGTGCCGTCGCCGTCGCGGGGGTGATCGGTGGGCAGGATCGCCGACTTTGGGAATGGCTTCACAAGCAGTTACCGTGGTGTGAAACATTCCCCGGAACAGCGTGAACCCCGGCAGCTGAAACCGCCGGACGAGGAGCCAAAACGTGACCGAGCAGCACCCGGCGCCAGGTGTGCGCGGCGTTTCCGCTGCTCCCCGAAGCGATGGTTTGCACTCGACGAAGAGTCTGCATGCGGCCAAGGACATTCCGCAGGCAACGGTCTCGCGTCTGGCTACCTATCTTCGGGTGTTGAGCATCATGGTCGACGAGGGAACGCTCATCGTATCCAGCGAAGAGTTGGCTGCGGCGGCGGGTGTCGGTTCGGCGAAGCTGCGTAAGGATCTGTCGTTCCTCGGCCCGAACGGGGTCCGTGGCGTCGGCTACGACGTCTCGCGGCTGCGCGATCGGATCGAAACCGCGCTGGGCCTCGACCAAGGCCATCGGGTCGTACTGGTCGGTGTCGGCAACCTCGGTAGAGCACTCGCCGGATACGGCGGTTTCGGCCGCAGGGGATTTGCCATGGTCGGCCTTTTCGACACCGCGCCAGGCGTCGTCGGCACCGTTGTCAGCGAACTCGAAGTGCGTGACGCAGGTGCTCTGCTCGCGGCGTGCATCGAGTTGCAGCCGACCATCGCCGTCATCGCGGTTCCCGACGAGGCTGCACAGAACGTGTGCGATCGCCTGGTCGAGGCCGGTCTGCGCTGCATCCTCAGCTTCACACCGGTCGAGCTCGAAGCACCGGATCATGTCGAGGTCCGTCGGGTCGATCTTGCGGTCGAAATGCAGATGTTGTCTTTCCGCAGTGCACGCAACGCCGAGATCGTCGACGCCGAAGCTGCAACCGCCAACCAGTCTCGTGTTCCATCGACCCGACTCGGACGCAGCCGAGGTCCGCGCAGTGCCGCGACCGCGGCGAGCGCACCGGCGCAGGGCACCGTCGCGAACACGACTACCAACAGCAAGGGATCGGTGGTTCGGCAATGAGTGTTCTGCTAGTCGGGATTTCGCATCGGAGCGCCCCCGTCGCAGTCCTCGAGCGTGTCGCCATATCGGAGACCGATCGACCGAAGCTGACAGACAAGATGCTGGCGTCGAGCCACATTTCCGAGGCGATGATCGTGTCGACCTGTAATCGCGTCGAGGTGTACGCAGTGGTGGATGCGTTCCACGGCGCTCTTGCCGAGGTCGGCGAGTTGCTTGCCAAGCACGCGGGGATGCCGATGGCAGACCTCACCAAGCACGCCTACGTTCGCTACAGCGAGGCCGCTGCAGAACACCTCTTCGCGGTTGCCAGCGGACTCGATTCGATGGTGATCGGCGAGCAGCAGGTGCTCGGCCAAATTCGCTCGGCGTATGCGTCCTCGGATGCGCAGCAGGCGGCAGGCAGGGTGCTGCACGAGCTCGCTCAGCACGCGCTGCGTGTCGGCAAGCGTGTGCACTCCGAAACCGGAATCGATTCGGCGGGCGCGTCGGTTGTGTCCGTTGCGCTCGATCGAGCAGCCGCACTGATCGCGGGCGCCGGCGCAACCAGCGGCACCGGACTGGTCGGGCGAACGGGCGTTGTCGTCGGAGCCGGTTCGATGGGTGGGCTGTCGGTCGCACAGCTGACCCGTGCCGGCATCGGCAAGATCATCGTCGTCAATCGCACCCGTGAGCGCGCCGAACGGTTGGCGGAGACCGCCCGCTCGAACGGCGTCGAAGCCGAAGCCGTCGCTCTCGACGAGCTCACGTCGGCAATGTCGCAGGCCGACGTCCTCATCACCTGTACCGGCGCGGTCGGAACTGTCGTCACTCTCGCCGCGGCGCATCTCGCGCTTTCCGACCGGCGCAGCGACAGCCCGCTCGTCATCTGCGACCTCGGTCTGCCGCGCGACGTCGAGCATGCCGTCTCCGGACTTCCCGGGGTGAGCGTCATCGACATGGAGACGCTGCAACGTGATCCCGCAGCGGGTGCAGCAGCAGCCGACGAAGACGCCGCACGCGACATTGTCGCGGGTGAGCTCGCATCCTATCTGACCGGCCAACGACTCGCCGAAGTCACTCCCACCGTCACAGCACTGCGTCAGCGCGCTGCCGAAGTGGTGGAAGCCGAACTGATGCGTCTGGAATCCCGGTTGCCGAGTCTCGACGATCCGCAGCGTGACGAGGTTGCTCGTACCGTTCGACGCGTCGTCGACAAACTGCTGCACGCGCCGACCGTCCGGGTGAAGCAACTCGCCTCGACGCCAGGCGGAGACACCTATGCCGAAGCGCTGCGCGAGCTTTTCGAATTGAAGCCCGGAGCTGCCCAGGCCGTCGCGACTCCGATGGAGATCGGCGCCGTCGAGTTGGCCGACGATTTCACGATCGGACACGAGATCGCCGACGTCATCCGCGCGCAGGAGCGGGGGGCGAGGCCATGACAGCCACCACCGCATCGGCCGACGAGACGTCCGTCGACACCCAGACGGTCTGGAAGATCGGCACCCGCGGCAGCCTCCTTGCGACTACGCAGGCGGGAACCGTTCGCGACGCGTTGATCGGCGCAGGTCACCGTGCCGAGCTTGTCATCGTGCGAACCGCAGGCGACGAGTCGTCGGAGCCGGTTGCCAAGATCGGTGTCGGGGTCTTCACCACTGCGCTTCGCGATCAGCTCGCTGCGGGCGCTGTCGACATCGCCGTGCATTCGTACAAGGACCTGCCGACCGCACCCGACGCCAGGTTCACCATCGCAGCCATCCCGGTGCGTGAGGATCCGCGTGACGCGCTCGTCGCCCGCGACAATCTGGTGCTCGGCGAATTGCCCGCCGGTTCTCGGATCGGTACGTCGGCACCACGTCGCATCGCTCAGCTGCATGCGCTCGGCCTCGGGCTCGACATCGTGCCGCTGCGCGGAAATCTCGATACCCGGCTGTCGAAGGTCAGCAGCGGTGAACTCGACGCTGTTGTCGTCGCACGCGCAGGTCTTTCGCGGATCGGCCGTCTCGACGCGGTGACCGAAGCACTCGAACCCGTGCAGATGCTGCCCGCGCCTGCCCAGGGTGCGCTCGCGGTCGAGTGCAGGGCAACCGATACCGAACTTGCCACCGCGCTGTCGGCGCTCGACGACGCACCGACGCGCGCGGCCATCGTTGCCGAACGTGCAGTGCTCGCCGAGCTCGAAGCAGGCTGCACAGCACCGGTCGGCGCACTGGCCGAGGTCGTCGAATCGATCGACGAAGACGGCCGAATTTTCGACGAACTTTCCCTGCGCGCCTGCGCGGTCGCGATCGACGGTTCGGACGGCGTCCGCGCCTCCATCGTCGGATCGCCTGACCGCGCTCACGAGCTCGGTCGCGACCTTGCTCGCGAGTTGTTGGAGCTCGGCGCGCGTGAACTCATGAGAGGGGGTGGAGGCGATGGGTGAGCCGGTACCTCGACCTCCTCGATTGCGGTCGGTGCCGCCAGCCACAGCCACCGACCAAACGATGAACCTGATTGCTCGAGAAACAAAAGCACTGGAGAACAACCCATGAGCCGAGCCCGCAAGAACACTCCCGGACGGATCCTGTTCGTCGGATCCGGCCCGGGCGATCCGGCCCTGCTCACTGTGCGTGCACGCGATGTGCTCGTCGGCGCCGAGCTGGCCTTCACCGATCCCGATGTCGATCGCGGCGTCGTCGCGTTGATCGGCTCTGCCGTCGAATGCGATGCCGAGACCGGCGAGCCGGTAGCCGAGGTGCGACCAGCGCTCGGTGACCCTGCAGAGGTCGCCAAGATGCTGATCACGGAGGCCCGCAACGGACACGATGTCGTCCGCGTCGTCGCAGGCGATCCGATGACGACCGACTCGGTCATTTCCGAGGTCGGAGCCGTCGCCCGCACGCAGGTGCATTTCGAGGTACTGCCCGGCCTGCCCGGCGGTTCGGCTGTTCCGAGCTACGCCGGTATGGCGCTCGGTTCGACGCACACCGAGGCCGACGTTCGTGGCGAGGTCGATTGGACTTCGCTCGCGGCCGCACCCGGACCCCTCGTTCTGCATGCCACGTCGGGTCATCTCGCCGAGACGGCAAGTGCCCTCGTCGAGCACGGTCTTGCGCCGCAGACCCCCGTTGCCATCACCGTGCGCGGCACGACACGTCAGCAGCGGACCGTGGATGCGACGCTCGCGACGCTGAACGACGCCGGTGCCGAACTGCTCGGACCGCTGGTCGTGACGGTCGGCAAGGTAGTCGGTCAGCGCAACAAGATGTCGTGGTGGGAATCGCGCGCACTCTACGGCTGGACGATCCTCGTGCCTCGCACGAAGGATCAGGCAGGCGAGATGAGTGAGCGGCTGGTCACGCACGGTGCCATCCCCATCGAGGTGCCGACGATCGCCGTCGAGCCGCCGCGGAGTCCGGCGCAGATGGAACGCGCAGTCAAGGGTCTCGTCGACGGCCGCTACCAGTGGGTCGTGTTCACCTCGACGAATGCCGTGCGCGCGGTGTGGGAGAAGTTCGCCGAATTCGGTCTCGACGCTCGGGCGTTCTCCGGCGTGAAGATCGCCTGCGTCGGTGAGGCGACTGCCGACAAGGTGCGGTCGTTCGGTATCAAGCCGGAACTCGTGCCGACCGGTGAGCAGTCGAGCCAGGGCCTGCTCGACGAATTCGCGCCCTACGACGACGTTTTCGACCCGGTCAACCGAGTCCTGTTGCCGCGTGCGGACATTGCGACGGAGACCCTCGCAGAGGGTCTGCGTGAGCGCGGCTGGGAAATCGACGACGTCACCGCATATCGCACGGTTCGGGCGGCACCGCCCCCAGCCGAGACCCGCGAGATGATCAAGACCGGCGGATTCGATGCCGTGCTGTTCACCTCGTCTTCGACGGTCCGCAATCTGGTCGGCATTGCAGGAAAGCCACATGCGCGGACACTGGTGGCGTGCATCGGACCGAAGACCGCGGAGACCGCGATCGAGTTCGGTCTGCGCGTCGATGTGCAGCCGGAGTTGGCCCAGGTCGGTCCGCTGGTCGAGGCTCTCGCCGAGCATGCGTCGCGGCTGCGTGCCGAGGGTGCGCTCCCACCGCCGCGCAAGAAGAGTCGTAGGCGCTGACGCGCCTGTGCGCGGTCGAGGGGTGTACACCCTTCAACCGCGCACAACCGAACGAAGTGAGGGTGACCCATCTTTCCGGCCGATCGTCCGCGCAGATTGCGTCGAACTCCCGCGTTACGTCGTCTCGTAGCTCAAACATCGCTGGAGCCAAGACATTTGGTGCTGCCGATGTTCGTTGCGGACGGTATCGACGCGCCCCGTGAGATTTCGTCGATGCCCGGCGTCGTGCAGCACAGTCTCGACTCGTTGCGTTCCGCGGCAGTCGATGCGATCGCCGCGGGCGTCGGCGGGTTGATGCTGTTCGGCGTACCGAGAGCCGAGGACAAGGACGCGACCGGGTCGGCTGCGTCCGATCCCGATGGCATTCTCAATCGCGGATTGCGAACGCTGCGAAGCGAATTGGGCGTCGACGCTGTTGTCATGGCAGATACCTGCCTCGACGAGTTCACCGATCACGGCCACTGCGGCGTCCTCGATGCGCACGGCGCGGTCGACAACGATGCGACGCTGTCGCGGTACGTCGATATGGCTCTCGCTCAGGCGGATTCGGGTGCGGACCTACTCGGTACGAGCGGCATGATGGACGGCCAGGTCGGTGCGATCAGAAGTGCACTCGATGCTGCCGGGCGAACCGATACGGGCATCATCGCGTATGCCGCGAAATATGCGTCGGCCTTCTACGGACCCTTCAGGGAGGCTGTCGGATCGTCGCTGCAGGGCGATCGACGCACCTACCAGCAGGACAGTGCGAATCGACGTGAGGCGCAGCTGGAAACCGACCTCGACGTTGCCGAGGGCGCCGACATCGTCATGGTCAAGCCGGCGATGTCCTACCTCGACATCTTGCGCGAGGTCGCCGACCGATCGCCGGTTCCCGTTGCCGCGTACCAAATCTCCGGCGAATATTCGATGATCGTCGCCGCTGCGAACAACGGCTGGATCGATCGCGATGCTGCTGCGCTCGAATCGTTGGTCTGCATCAAACGGGCCGGCGCAGACGTGATTCTCACCTATTTCGCGGTCGACATCGCGCGCACGCTGTCGGGAACGTCGTCATGATCACGAACCCAGCAAAAGCTGAGCCGGCGCCGGTACCTGTCGACGTCGCAACGGCATACCAGTTGTGGTGGGGCGTCGTCGGATTCGGCTTCGTCAATCTCCTCGGCTCGCTCGCGCTGATGTTCGGTGAGCGCTCGAGTCTCGCCGAACAATTGCTGAAAGACGTCACCGCCCGAGATCCGAACCTGAAACTGACCCAGGACAGTGTGGAGTTGCTGGTGTTCGCCGGCATGGCTCTCGTTGCGGTCATCGGCCTGGTGGTCGGAGCTGTCGCCCTTGTGATCGGGTACCAGATGCGTCGCGGTCGACAGTGGGCGCGGACGCTGCTGACCATGATCGGCGTGCTGCTTGTGATTCTCGCCGTGCCGAATCTGCTGGGTCTTGCTGCGCCCGACAGTGCTGCGATGCTGGTCATCGGTGGTGCGAGCATCGTGCAGGCCGTGTTGGCCGCAGGTGCCATCTACCTGATTCACCGCAAAGAATCGAACGCCTATTTCCTGCAACGCTTTACTCGAACCTGAGCTTGACGCCATCGGACGCGCCGTGAGTTTGCACGCGACACGCCCACCTGTACTGTGAGTGCTGTCACTGGGTTTGCGGTTGGCTCCTGTTGGTAATCCATTGTTTGGAAATGCGACACCGCACAGCCACCGAGTGGTCATTGACGTATGGCAGTTGCGTGCGAGTCACGCAACTTATCGGGCGAGTTTGCGAAGGGTCTTTCAACAATGCGCGTAGTGATCGAGCAGGACCACAGTCTGAGGCGCGAGCTGGCCATCATCGGCGTCATCGTGGCGTTGTTCGGACTAGTTGCGGTTGTGCTGCTCACCGTTCCCGGCCTGCTCGGCTGAGTATTTCCGGCTAGCGGATCGTTCCGCCGCGCGAGCAATCGTGCATGTGCCGCAAGATGGTCCCGTGACTACCTCGCCTGATTCTCCGATCGACCTGCCGCGTCCGTCGTCGGTCTCCGTCGCCTACTGGCTGTGGATGTTCGCCGCCGTTGTGCTCGTCTTCTCCGGACTTTTGATTGCCACCACTTCTGGTGACGTACTCCGAACGCGTCTGGTCGATCTCGGTACGAATGCGGACAGCATCGATGGACTTATCCGGTTGATTCGCGGGATCGGCATCGTGTCGTTGCTTGTCGGCGTCGTCGTCGGTTTTCTGTCCGGCGCGGTCAAGGCGGGCGACGCCAGATATCGACGTGCGCTGGTCACGCTGTCCGGAATCTTCGCTGTGCTGCAGATCGCCACCGTCCTCCTCGGACTGAGCCCGACCTACCTGCTGCTGGTTCCCATCTTGCTGATCACTGCATCGGTCGTCGTCTATCGGCAGGCGGCAGCACCGTGGTTCTCGAACCCACAGGAGTCGGATGACGCGTAGAGCTGCGCTGATCGCGAGTGAGAGCGTCGTTGTCGTGCTCTGCGTGGTCGCGGTGTTTCTCTGCTGGGGACAGGGTGTGCGGACGTCCGATTTCGGTCCGGCGCTGGAGGGGGCCCCGCCGTACTCGGGCACCTACTATTCGGGTTCGTGGCTCACGCTGGCGGTTCTGCTCGTTCTGATTGCCGGTGTGCTTACCATCGACTGTGTGCGGCGCGTTCTAGGCCGCGAAGAAACGTGACCGGTGAACGAGGCTCTTGAGTACCTAAGGGGGGTATGGTAGAGAGATGAACTCGTACTCTCCCGAGAAGGACGAGCTGCTCAAGCGGCTCAGGCGGATCGAGGGCCAGGTCGCGGGTATCTCGCGAATGGTCTCCGACGACCGCTACTGCATCGACGTGCTCACGCAGGTATCCGCGGTCACCAGTGCGCTGCAATCGGTTTCGCTGAAATTGCTCGATGCCCACCTCGCGGGTTGCGTCGTAGCAGCAGCGCGCGAAGGCGGCCCCGAGGCCGATGCGAAGGTGAAGGAAGCCTCCGACGCGATCGCGCGTCTCGTTCGCTCGTAAAGGCGGCTGCGCCGCTCGTGAGTCCTTTTGGTGGTCGGGCCCGCCGAAAAGACACACGAGCGGCGTAGCCGCCTAGTCTTCCAGCATCGCCGCGCCGAGGAGATATTCGGGGACGCCGAGACCGTCGACCAGTTCGCGGGCATGAGGACGCAGCACCCGGCAGCGATCGTTGATTGCCCGTGTCACTGCCTTCGCTCGTTCCACCGAGAGGTAGCGGTGCTCCATGAACCAGGCTTTGTCTTCGTCGATGATGGACAAGGCGTACAGGTCGCACAGATCGTTGAGCAGTTCCTTGGTCTCGGGGTCCGCGCAGGTATCGATACCGCCGATAAATGCTTCCAGGACAACACGATCGATGTGCGCACGAGCGGCGTGCAGAACGTGGTCCTGCACGAAGTTGAACGCATCGAACGGGTCGTCTTCGCGCTTGGACGCACCCTGCAGGCGACGTGCGGCGGTGCTGAGTAGGTATTCTTCGCGGTCCTCGAACATGCCGAGTTGAGTACCGCGGTTGAAGAGGCTGCCTTCCTCTTCGTTGTCCTGCCGCGTGTCGATGATGGTCTGCAGGATTTGGATCGCGGCAGTGCGTTTCTTGACCAGATCGCCGACGGTCACGGTCGCGAACTTCATCCATTCGACCGGGCTCATGCCGTGAATCTCGTCGGCGTAACCGGTCAGCAGTTCTTTCGCGACCAACTGCGTCAGGACGACGTTGTCGCCTTCGAAAGTCGTGAAGACGTCGGTGTCGGCCTTCAACGCGACCAGGCGGTTCTCCGTCAGGTAGCCGGCGCCACCGCAGGCTTTACGACATTCCTGAATCGCACGCGTCGCGTGTTCGGTGTTGGCGGCTTTGAGTCCTGCAGCGCGACCTTCGAGTTCGCGCTGTTCGTGCGGGTCCGCGTCGTCGGAGGTCTGAATCTTGTGTAGCTTCCCGATCAGTTCGTTCTGCGCGAAGCCGAGTGCGTAGGACTGCGCGATCAGGGGGAACAATCGGCGCTGGTGCGCGAGGTAGTCCATGATCAGCACTTCTTCGTCGCTCTTGGGGGCGTTGAACTGCCTGCGCTGCAACGCATATCGGGTCGCAATGGTCAACGCGACCTTGGTCGCGGCGGCGGCGGAACCACCGACGGTCACGCGACCGCGCACCAGCGTGCCGACCATCGTGAAGAACCTGCGGTTGGTGTTGTCGATCGCCGACGAGTAGTTGCCGTGCTCGCTGACGTCGCCGTACTTGTTGAGGAGGTTCTCGCGCGGGATGCGGACCTGATCGAACATGATGCGGCCGTTGTCGACGCCGGGCAGTCCACCCTTGTAACCGCAGTCCGACGTGGTGACGCCGGGCAGGTCGTTGCCGTCCTCGTCGCGGATGGGGACCACGAAGCAGTGCACACCCTTGGACTCGCCGTCTATCACGAGTTGCGCGAAAACCGCTGCGACGCGGGCATGTTGGGCCGCGCCGCCGATGTAGTCCTTGCGTGCGGACGGGGTCGGGCTGTGCACGACGAATTCACGTGTCTCGTGGTCGTAGGTCGCGGTCGTCTCGAGTTCCTGGACGTCGCTACCGTGACCGGTCTCGGTCATGGCGAAGCACCCGAGCAGGTCGAGATCGATCAACGGCTTCACGTAGAGATCGTGATGACGCTTGGTGCCGAGGTTTTCGATGGCTCCACCGAAGAGGCCCCACTGGACGCCGGCCTTCACCATCAGCGAAAGGTCCGACATAGCAAGCATTTCGACGCTGGTGACGGCGCCCGCAACGTTGCCGGTACCGCCGTGTTCGACGCTGAACGCGCTGCCTGCGTAGCCCTCTGCCGCAAGGAGTTGCATCTGCGACAGCGCCTTCGCGCGAGCCTCGGCCAGGTCGGGGGTGTAGTGAGGGAGGAATTCCGGGCGGTTCAGATCCACGCGGGACTTCTCGCGCAGTTCGTGCCAAGGTCCGTCGAGGGTCTTGCGGAGGTGGTCTGCGATGGCCATACCTTCGACGTTAGCGCGCCGGGAGGTCCAGTGAAGGTGAGTTGCCGCACTCGACCGTCCTTGGACTCGAGGCACGATTCACGTATAAGTAGCGACATGTCAGTGCAGCGGCCGGATGCCGAGTCCGACTCCGTTGTGCCGCCGTCGCTCGCGCGGGCGTCGCTGCTCCGCGAGCCGCCGGCGACCCAACGGGGAAATCGGACGCGGGCTGCGCTGATCGAGGCGGCGCGGGTGGTCTTCGAGCGTGACGGTTACGTCGACGCGCGCCTGACCGATATCGCAAAAGAAGCCAACTGCGCGACCGGATCGTTTTATACCTATTTCGCGGGCAAGGACGAAATTCTCGCCGCGGTACTCGAGATCGCGCAGGAGGACATGCTGCATCCTGGCACCGGACGCGTCGCCCCCGCCGACGATCCGCACGCGGTGATCGAGGCGAGCAATCGGGCGTACTTCGAGGCTTACCAACGCAATTCGCGTTTGATGGGCCTCCTCGAGCAGGTGTCCAACGTCGATCCGGCCTTTCGCGAGTTGCGACGTCGTCGCAGCGACGCGTTCGTCCAGCGCAATGCGCGTTCGATCGCGGACCTGCAACGTCGCGGGTTGGCCGACCGTGAGTTGGATGCGGAGCTCGCGTCGCGCGCGTTGTCGTCGATGATCAGTCGGCTCGCCTACGGCGCGTTCGTCGTCGGTGACGGACCAGGCGATTCGGCGACGTTCGAGCAGTTGGTGTTCACGGCGACCCGGATCTGGGCGAACGCACTGCGCATCCCGGATCAAACTTGAACTTGACGTCAGATTCAAGTACGTTTCGAGCAGTCGACACCGAGGAGAATTCCATGTTCGAGGCCAGTGCCCGCAGCTTGAAGTACCAGGCCGACCTGTTGGCATTTATGGACGAGCATGTGTACCCGGCGGAGTCGGTCTACGACCAGCAGATGCGCGAGGCGGGCGATCCGCACTTCCACCCGCCGATCCTCGAAGAACTCAAGGCCGAAGCCCGCAAGCGCGGACTGTGGAATCTCTTCCATCCGCACGAGGAGTGGGGTCCGGGACTCACCAACCTCGAGTACGCACCGCTGGCAGAAATAATGGGGCGCAGCCACATCGCGCCCGAGGCGTGCAACTGTTCGGCGCCCGACACCGGCAACATGGAGGTGTTCACCCTCTTCGGCACCGACAAGCACAAAGAGCTCTACCTGAAACCGTTGCTGGAGGGCACAATTCGGTCAGCGTTCGCGATGACCGAACCCGATGTCGCGAGCTCGGACGCAACCAACGTCGAAATGCGGATGGAGCGCGACGGCGACGCCTACGTGCTCAACGGCCGAAAGTGGTTCGCGTCCAACGCAATGCACGCCAACTGCAAGGTCCTCATCGTGATGGGCAAGACCGATCCGAGCGCAGCGACACATCGCCAGCAATCGATGATGGTCGTGCCGATCGACGCACCTGGCGTGACGGTCGTGCGCAACCTGCCGGTCTTCGGGTACCAGGACCGCGAAGGCCATGCGGAGATCACCTTCACCGATGTCCGTGTCCCGCTCGAGGACGTATTGTCTGGCGAGGGCGAAGGTTTCGCGATCAGCCAGGCACGCCTGGGACCGGGCAGAATTCATCACTGCATGCGGGCGATCGGCATCGCGGAGCGCTCGCTCGAATTGATGTGCAAGCGCGCGTCCTCGCGGGTCACTTTCGGTCAGCCGCTGAGCGAGCGAGCCAACATTCAGGACTGGATAGCCGAAGCTCGTATCGACATCGAGATGGTCCGCCTGCTGTGCCTCAAGGCAGCTCACATGATGGACACGGTGGGCAACAAGGCGGCTCGCGTCGAGATCGCGGCGATCAAGGTCGCAGCACCCAACGTCGCGCTGAAGATCATCGACCGTGCGATCCAGGTCCACGGTGGTGGTGGTGTCACCGACGATTTCCCGTTGGCGATGGCCTACGCCCACGTCCGTACGTTGCGCCTCGCCGACGGACCCGACGAGGTGCACAAGCGCTCGATCGCCCGCTACGAACTCCGCAGGCACACCAAGCCGGCGTAAGGGCAACCCAGACCTCGCCGGATCATGTGAGGGGCGCCCTCGCGCCGCAAGCTTCTAGCCGAAATACGGCGGCGCGACGCCCCAACCCCAGCGCGGGACGGGTGCGTGCGGGACTACCGGTGCGTCGGGCTGCGAATTGTGCATCGCAAGTCGCGTGCCCCACTCGACGTACGCCATGAACGCCGACCTGAACTCCGGGTCGGCGGGCAGTCCAGCGTCGTCGGCGGCGAGGCTCATCGTCGACGCGAAGGGATGGCGTTGCTCAGCAGTGATGCCGAGATTGACGTGGTGAGCCAGCATCCGCTCGTACCCACCGAGCTCCGCGGTATAGGTCGCCGGACCGCCGAACACCTCACACCACCAGGTCGTCACATGCGCGCGATGCTCTTCGCTGACGCCACCGGGAAACAGGGGAGCGATCAGGTCGTCGTGCTCGACGCGGTCGTAGAAGGCATCGATCAAACGTCGAAACGCCGGACCCCCACCGGCCCAGTCGTACAGGGTCGGATCGTTCGAAACCGATGTGTCTTCGGTCATGGAAACAAGGGTAGGCCCGGGAGACAACTACACCCTGTCGGAGACGATTTGCTTTCGATGAGACACTGGGTGTCGTGACTGTCTCCACCGCCAATTCAGCTCGGTTGTTCGATCGTGCCAGCTCAGTTATCCCTGGTGGCGTCAACTCCCCGGTTCGGGCTTTCCAGTCGGTCGGCGGTACACCGCGTTTCATCGCGAAGGCCGCAGGTTCACGGCTGACGGACGCAGACGGCAACACCTACGTCGACCTCATCTGTTCGTGGGGCCCGATGATTCTGGGGCACGCGCATCCGGCCGTCGTCGAGGCTGTGCAACGAGCTGCCACCTCGGGTCTTTCGTTCGGCGCCCCGACCGAGGCCGAGATCGAACTCGCCGAAGCGATCGTCGAACGCGTTGCACCCGTCGAGCAGGTTCGCCTGGTCAACTCCGGTACCGAAGCGACGATGAGTGCGGTCAGGCTGGCTCGTGGATTCACCGGGCGCAGCAAGATCGTCAAGTTCGCGGGTTGCTACCACGGCCACGTCGACGCATTGCTCGCCGAAGCGGGTTCGGGCGTCGCGACACTCGGACTGCCGACCTCACCAGGCGTCACGGGCGCTCAAGCCGAGGACACGATCGTCCTTCCGTACAACGACCTCGATGCCGTCGCCGCAGCGTTCGCAGCAAATCCGGGTGAGATCGCGTGCGTCATCACCGAGGCTGCGGCAGGCAACATGGGTGCTGTTGCACCTGTGCCAGGTTTCAACGAGGGGCTTGCCAGGCTGACCAAAGCGCACGGCGCACTGCTGATCATGGACGAGGTGATGACGGGTTTTCGCGTCAGTCCGTCCGGCTGGTTCGGTGTCGACGGCGTCGCGGGCGACCTCTACACGTTCGGCAAGGTGATGTCGGGCGGCCTGCCTGCCGCAGCATTCGGCGGAAGCAGCGAGATCATGAGCCGCCTCGCACCTGCCGGGCCGGTGTATCAAGCAGGCACACTTTCGGGTAATCCCGTCGCCGTCGCCGCTGGTCTGGCGACGCTGCGCAACGCCGATCAGGCCGTCTACGACGCACTCGACCGCAACTCGCAGCGGCTCGGCACCATGCTGGGTGATGCACTCACCGCAGCGGGCGTCACCCACCGAGTCCAGTTCGCAGGCAACATGGTGAGCGTGTTCTTCAGCGATCGACCCGTCGTCGACTATGCCGGCGCGAAAGCGGCGCAGACGTGGCGCTTCCCAGCCTTCTTCCACGCGTTGCTCGAGCGTGGGGTCTACCCGCCGCCGAGTGCGTTCGAGGCCTGGTTCGTCTCTGCCGCGCTCGACGACGACGCTTTCTCGATCATTGCCGACGCCCTGCCCGCTGCCGCCGAGGCTGCAGCGGCAGCGACCGACCCGACCGACACCTGAGGGACCCAGACGTGACTCGTAACGACCAGGCCGACACCAAGACGATCGTGCACGTCCTTCGCCACGGCGAAGTGCACAATCCGAAGGGCATTCTGTATGGCCGTCTCCCCGGCTTCGGGTTGTCCGTGACCGGACGATCGCAAGCCGCGGCAGTTGGTGCTGCGCTTGCCCATCACGACATCAGCCATGTGATCGCGTCGCCTTTGCAACGCGCGCAGGAGACTGCCGGCCCGATCGCGGCGGCCCACGGCGTCGAGATCCAGACCGATGAAAACCTGATCGAGGCTGGCAACACGTTCGAGGGTTTGCGGGTCGCCGTCGGCGACGGTGCACTCCGCAAGCCGCGGCACTGGTGGAAGCTGCGCGATCCGTTCACGCCGTCGTGGGGTGAGCCCTACCTGCAGATCGCGCACCGAATGTTGGCTGCGGTCAACAAGGCTCGGGTGGAAGCGGTCGGGCACGAGGTCGTTCTCGTCTCGCATCAGTTGCCGGTGTGGACCTTGCGCAGGTTCCTGCAGGGCGACCGACTCTGGCACGATCCGCGGCAGCGTCAGTGCGGTCTGGCGTCGTTGACGTCGCTGGTCTACGAGGGCGACACCCTGGTCGACATCGTGTACTCGGAGCCTGCGGGCAGCTCGGATCCGAGGGTGACGGGAGCATGAGGCGCTCACGAGCAGCTTGCTGCCTCCTCCTCGCGGGAGCAGCGATCGTGGCGAGCACAGCATGCTCGACCGGCACCGACGCAGTTGCGCAAGGCGGCACTTTCGACTTCGTCTCACCCGGCGGCAAGACCGAGATCTACTACGACCCGGCCAGCGACCGCGGGTCCATCGGCGACCTCTCCGGACCCGACCTCATGGTCGACGGCAAGACGACGTCGCTCTCGGATTTCGAAGGCAAAGTCGTCGTCATCAATCTGTGGGGCCAATGGTGTGGACCCTGTCGAGGTGAAGCCGACGACCTCGAAAAGGTCTACGAGGCAACCAAAGACAGCGGTGTCGCATTCCTCGGCATCAACGTGCGCGACGGTCAGAAGGACAAGGCGCAGGACTTCGTCATCGACAACAAGGTCGGCTACCCGTCGATCTACGACCCCGCCATGCGGACCCTGATCGCACTCGGCGGCAACTTCCCGACCAGCGTCATCCCCACCACCCTCGTTCTCGATCGGCAGCATCGCGTCGCCGCTGTCTATCTGCGTGAACTGCTTGCGGAGGACTTGCAGCCGACCGTCGAACGCCTCGCCGGAGAAGCTGCATGACCGTCCTTGCCGGTGTCGGTGACACGTTCGGGTCGACTGCGGCGAGCGGTCCGCTCATCCTTGCGCTCGGTGCCTGTGTGCTTGCGGGCCTCGTCTCGTTCGCGTCGCCGTGTGTGGTCCCGTTGGTTCCGGGCTACCTGTCCTACCTCGCGGGAGTGGTCGGCGCCGACGCGCCGCCGGTGACCCCTGCCGAAGCCGTACAGACGAAGGTCCGAACCGGACGCGCTCGCGTCGTCGGTGCCTCCGCCCTCTTCGTCGCGGGCTTCACGGTTGTGTTCGTCCTTGCGACCGCAACGGTTTTCGGTGTGACGCAATCACTTTCGGTCAACCGGGAGGTGTTGCAGCGGGTCGGCGGTGTGGTGACCATCCTGATGGGACTTGTGTTCGTCGGTCTCGTCCCGGCACTGCAACGTGACGTCCGATTCGAGCCGCGACGCGTCAGCAGCCTCGTCGGCGCACCGCTGCTCGGCGCGGTGTTCGCACTCGGCTGGACCCCGTGCCTCGGCCCGACCCTCGCCGGGGTGATCTCGGTTGCATCGGGAACAGAGGGTACGACGGCAGCTCGTGGCGTGAGCCTCATCGTCGCGTACTGCCTCGGCCTCGGGTTGCCGTTCATCATCCTTGCGTTCGGGTCGGCAAAAGCGTTGCGAGGCGTCGGCTGGCTGCGTCGCAATGCGCGTGCAATCCAGATCTTCGGTGGTGTCCTGCTTGTCGCGGTCGGCATCGCGCTCGTCACGGGCGTCTGGGATCAGTTCGTCAGCTGGGTGCGTGACGCCTTCGTCTCCGACGTGACGTTGCCGATATGACAGAACCTTCGATATGACTGACACTCTGACCAGAGAGCCAACGCGACCGCCCCGCCAGTTCCTGCCCGGCCGCGGGATCGCACTCGTCCGCAACACCTGGCGCGGACTCACCAGCATGCGGACCGCCTTGGTCCTGCTCTTCCTGCTTGCCCTGGCCGCGATACCGGGGGCGTTGCTGCCGCAGCGCAGTCTCAACACGCAGAAGGTCGAGCAGTACATCGCCGACCGACCGTCGCTCGGACCGCTGATGGATCGCTTCGAACTCTTCGATGTGTTCGGCAGCTTCTGGTTCACGGCGGTCTACGCGTTGCTGTTCATTTCGCTGGTCGGGTGCATCGTTCCGAGGTGCGTCGACCATGCGCGCGCACTGCGGACCCCGCCCGTCCCTGCGCCCCGCAACTTGGGCAGGCTGCCGCACCACCACCTGACGACCGTCGACGGTGACCCTCGGCAGCTCGCGTCCGAGATCTCGTCGCAACTGAAAGGTTGGCGTTCGCGGACGCGTTCGGCCGACAACAGGTCGGCGCACGACGGCGAGATCACCGTGTCGGCCGAGAAGGGGTACACCCGCGAACTCGGCAACCTGGTCTTCCACCTCTCCCTCGTCGGTCTGCTCATCGCCATCGCGGTCGGCAAGTTGTTCGGCTACGAGGGCAACGTGATCGTCATCGCCGACCCCGACGGTCCTGGCTTCTGCACGACGTCGCCTGCGGTGTTCGACTCCTTCCGTGCGGGCAATGTCGAGGACGGCACCGGGCTCGAGCCGATCTGCGTACGCGTGAAAACCTTCACGGCCGACTATTTGGACAACGGCCAGGCCGAGATGTTCACCTCCGACATCGAATACCAGGCCGGCGACGACCTTGCCTCGAATACGTGGCGCGACAATCAGCTGCGGGTCAACCATCCGCTGCGAGTCGCGGGGGACCGCGTCTACCTGCAGGGGCACGGCTACGCGCCGACCTTCACGGTCACGTTCCCGAACGGTGAGACGCGGACCGAGACGCTGCAGTGGCGACCCGACGACGCGACGACGTTCTTGAGCAGCGGTGTCATGCGGTTCGATCCGCCTGGTGGGTTGTACCCGAACACGGCGGATCGACGGAAGAACCAGATCGCGATCGAGGGCCTGTTCGCGCCGACCGCCTCGTTCCACGGCGAGCTGCTGTCGTCGAGCTTCCCTGAGATGACGAAGCCCGCTGTCGCGATCGACATCTACCGTGGCGATACCGGACTGGACACCGGTATCCCGCAGTCGCTCTTCGCGCTCAACAAGGAACTGATCAACCAGGAGCGTCTGACGAAGGAAGCCAGAGTGAATCTGGAGCCCGGCGAGTCGACCTCGTTGCCCGATGGAACGCAGGTTCGCTTCGATGGCGCGAAGGAATTTGTGAACCTGCAGGTGTCGCACGATCCGGCCCAGGGTTTTGTGCTCGGCTTCTCGATCTCGATGATGTTGGGGTTGCTGGTGTCGCTGCTCATCAAGCGGCGCAGAATCTGGGTACGTCTGTATCCCGCCGATGGCGAACGACGTACCGTAGTAGAACTTGGCGGGTTGGCCCGAACCGACCACGCCGGGTGGGGTGACGAGTTCGATCGATTGTGCGACCGACTGCTGCCGGATGCACGATCCACCAAGCAGAACAAGACATAGGAACCAACTGAGCATGCTGCCGATCAACGAGACCCTTGCCGGATACAGCGATCTGTCGTTCCGGTCTGCCTTCCTCGTCTACGTGCTGTCGTTTCTGCTCTTGATCGGGCAGTACGCATCGGCACGGGTCAAGCAGACGGCTGCGAAGGAAATGGTCAACGCCGGACCCGCTGCCGGGGTGCCTGGGCGCCTCGTCGAAGCGCCGCGCAAGCCATGGTCGGAGCGCCTCGGCAACATGGGCGTTGCTGTGCTCGTCGTCGGTGTGCTGCTGCATCTTGCCTCGATCGTGTTGCGCGGCTTTGCAACCGAACGCTTTCCGCTCGGCAACATGTACGAGTTCGTGACGATGGCATGTGCCGCTGCGGTGCTCGTCGGGTTGACGATCATGCGTGGCGAGCGGTTCCGTTCGATGTGGGTGTTCCTCATCCCCCCGGTGCTCGTTTTGATGTTCCTTGCGGCAACGGTGCTTTACGCCGACGCGGCCCCTGTTGTCCCGGCGTTGCGCTCGTACTGGTTGCCGATTCACGTGACCATCGTCAGCATCGGCAGCGGCGTGTTCCTGGTTTCCGGTGTCGCGAGTGCGATGTTCCTGCTGCGGATGCGCCATCCCGAGGGCAGTGAAGCCAGCGGAATCTGGGGTCGGCTCGCGGCCAGAATGCCCGACGCGCAGACACTCGATCGCTTGGCCTACAGGACGACGATCATCGGGTTCCCGCTGTTCGGCGCCGGTGTCATCCTGGGCGCCATCTGGGCGGAATCGGCGTGGGGACGCTTCTGGGGTTGGGATCCGAAGGAGACGGTCGCCTTCATCGCGTGGGTCATCTACGCCGCCTACCTGCATGCGCGCGCGACCTCGGGCTGGCGCGACACCAAGGCGGCGTGGATCAACATCGCCGGCTTCGTCGCGATGATCTTCAACCTCTTCGTCATCAACATCGTCGTCTCCGGACTGCACTCGTACGCGGGCTTGACCTAGAGGATCGAGTGCTGCTGACGCTCCACGATCGCGTCCGGCGCGCGGGAACCCGCCGATCCGCGTCGATAGTGGAGCGCGGGCCGCAGCCTCCCCGGCCTCCCGGTGAACAGGATCTGCACTCTCGGGGAAGCTTCTCTACAAATCGGGCATAACTGTCCAAAGCAATCTCACCCGCCAGTTTTCGGGCCTACGGTTGGTTTTGTCGCCACGTCGTCTCAGCGATTGCGAGTCGGCTCCGGTGGTGGTCATAACTGCGGGAGGTTGGACATGGCCGAGGTCAATGCACGTGCCTACAACAGTGTTTGGCAGTTCAGGGCCGATGCGTGGTGTCGACTCGAAGAGGCTGCCGAGCGGTTGGCGAGAGCGTCGTCGCACGGCAAACCGACCGACCAGCTGGCCGAGACCGTCGGCGACCTTGTCACCAAACTTGCTCCCTACGAACACTTCTGGGCATTCCCCGGCAAGACTTTCTTCGCGCAGACCCAGCGGCAGTTCAGTGCTGGTCACTACGACCGGTTCGCGCGAACGGTTGCGAAGATCAACCGCGCGCTGGTGACGGAGTCCTATCGCGGCGGCGAATCGCTGATCAATGTCGCGCACGATCACGAAGCTCTCAACACCGACAACGGTCAGCAGGAAGACATTTCGGCCGAGGGCAACGAACGCCCCTACTTCGAGGTGCTCGTCGTCGAGACGATGTCGGAGTCGCAGGAGCGGGCGCTGCGCAAGGCGGTCCGCAGTTGGCGGCGTGCCGACGATGAGTTCATCTACGAGTTGGTCGTCGTCGGCAGCGGCGACGAGGCAGTGATCGCCGCGCGGCTGAACGTGAACCTGCAGGCCGTCGTGGTCCGGCGTCGATTCGCGCACAAGTCGAGTCGCGAACTTGCCGCGCTCGGCGACTTCGTCGACAGTCGGGTATCGGAGGACCTTGCCGATCATCCACCGGAGGAGCGGGCGCAGATTCTGGCCGCCTCGATCTCCGACATTCGGCCCGAACTCGACCTCTATCTGATGACCGAGATCGAAGTCGAAGACATGGCGGGGCGCGTCGGCCACAACTTCCGCAGGGTCTTCCATGCGCGCGAAGGGGTCCTCGAGCTGCACCTGAGCATCCTGCACGGCGTTGCAGAACGGTATCGCACGCCGTTCTTCAGTGCGCTGAAGCAGTACAGCCACCGGCCGACCGGAGTGTTCCACGCGTTGCCGATCTCGCAGGGCAAGTCGATCGTCAACTCGCACTGGATCAAGGACATGGTCAGCTTCTACGGCCTCGACGTGTTCATGGCGGAGACGTCGGCGACCTGCGGTGGTTTGGATTCGCTGCTGGAGCCGACCGGCCCGTTGCGTGAGGCGCAGGACCTCGCGGCGAAGGCCTACGGGTCACGCCACACCTACTTCGTCACCAACGGAACGTCGACGGCGAACAAGATCGTCGGCATGGCCTTGATCGCACCGGGCGACATCGTGCTCGTCGACCGCAACTGCCATCAGTCCCATCACTACGGAACCATGATGGCCGGTGCCCACGTCACCTATCTCGAGGCGTATCCGCTCAGCAAGTACTCGATGTACGGCGCTGTTCCACTTGTCGAGATCAAGTCGAAGCTGCTGGGTCTGCGGCGGGCGGGCAAGCTCGACCGCGTCAAGATGCTGATGCTGACCAACTGCACCTTCGACGGTGTCGTCTACGACGTCGAACGAGTGATGGAGGAGTGTCTCGCAATCAAGCCGGACCTCGTATTCCTTTGGGACGAAGCGTGGTTCGCGTTCGCCCGGTTCCACCCCGTATACCGGACTCGTACCGGAATGGCGGCAGCGAAGACCCTTCGGGAACGGATGAAAGACCCCGCGTATCGCGAGCGCTACAACGAATATCTCGCCGAGCGCGCGATGCATCCGGAGCCGACCGACGAAGAGCTGCTTACGCAGCGCCTGCTACCCGATCCCGCGCAGGCGCGCGTGCGTGTCTACTCGACCCAGTCGACGCACAAGACGCTGACCTCGCTGCGGCAGGGTTCGATGATTCACGTCTTCGATCAGGACTTCGATCAGAAGGTCGCCGAGACCTTCCACGAGGCCTACATGGCACACAACTCGACGTCGCCGAATTATCAGATTCTCGCCTCGCTCGACCTCGGTCGTCGGCAGGTTGCGCTCGAAGGCGTCGAGCTCGTCCAGAAGCAGATCGAAAATGCGATGCAGCTGCGCGACGCGATCGACAACCATCCGCTGCTCAGCAAGTACATGCACTGCCTCAGCACGGCGGAGCTGATCCCCGAGGAGTTCCGGCCGTCGGGTATCGCACAGCCGTTGCGGTCGGGTTTGGCGAACATGATGGCAGCCTGGGCGGCTGACGAGTTCGTTCTCGATCCGTCGCGAATCACGCTCTACATCGGGCCGACGGGCTACGACGGCGATACCTTCAAGCGGCAGCAGTTGATGGATCGCTACGGCGTGCAGATCAACAAGACGTCGCGAAACACCGTGCTGTTCATGACGAACATCGGTACGACGCGTAGTTCGGTCGCCTATCTGGTCGAGGTGTTGGTCAAGATCGCTCGCGAACTCGACGACCATCTCGCCGACCTCAGTCAGACCGAGCGAGCGATACACGACCGCCAGGTGGCGAGTCTGACTGCCGACGCGACGTCGATGCCCGACTTCAGCGGTTTCCACACGAGCTTCCTCGATCTCGGCGGCGACGGTGAGCCGACGCCGGAAGGTGACGTGCGCAAGGCGTTCTACCTTGCCTACACCGATTCGTTCTGCGAGTACCTCTCACCCGAGGAGGTCGAGTCGAAAATAGATGCGGGACAACAGGTTGTGTCGGCGACATTCGTGACGCCCTATCCGCCCGGATTCCCCGTGCTGGTGCCGGGACAGGTGTTCAGCAAGCAGATTCTGAACTTCATCCGCTTCCTCGACACGCCTGAGATTCACGGCTACCAGCCGCACCTCGGTTACCGCGTCTACACCGACAAGGCGATCGAAATGGCAACGCCGACAACGACTGTCGCGCCAGCCATCACGAACGGGAATGGCAGCGCCGCGGCGAGCAAGCACTCCGGTAAGCGCAAGTCGAAGGCTGCCGCAGACTGATCAGCTCTCGGCGGGCAGTTTCATGCCCGGTCCTGCTTCGAGTTCGATGTCGCGAGCGGTGAGTTCCGTTGCGCACGAGTCGCATTCGAGCCTCACGTGCGCAGCACCACCGCAGTCGCGATGCAGATAGTGGACCGGCGGGCCGTCGGGCGCCATGTAGGTATCGCCCCAGTCCTTGATCGCCATCAGGATCGGATAGATGGCGTGGCCCTTCGGGGTCAGTCGGTACTCCTCGTACGCGGTGCCCGCCGCCTGTTGTTTGACGAGGATGTCGTGTTCGACGAGGC
The DNA here is from genome assembly GCF_016482825.1 of Antrihabitans stalagmiti. GTDB lineage: Bacteria > Actinomycetota > Actinomycetes > Mycobacteriales > Mycobacteriaceae > Antrihabitans > Antrihabitans stalagmiti. The sequence goes on from NZ_JAEMNV010000003.1 coordinate 902,148, forward strand.
GGTCGAGGCGGTCCTGCAATCGGCTACGTGAGATTCCTAGTGTGCTCTGCAAGGCGTTGAAACGTCGGACGCCGGCGAAGGAGAACTTGAGAACGAGCAGCGTCCAACGGTCGCCGAAGATCACCAGTGGTCGCGTGATGGAGCACGGGAGGTCGGCAAGTTCTTCGTAACGCACAACGTCGATCCTACCGGTATCGAAATGAGACTGGTCGTGTTAGCGTTCAGTCTCGAAATAGGACCGACCTGTCGAGGAGTTCTGTATGAGCACAACCACCGATTTCGCCGCGCTGTCCCGAGTGCTCGACGAACGCTGGACCTGCCGCCAGTTCCTGCCGGACCCGGTTCCGAGGCGCGATATCGAGCAGTTGCTACGGCTGGCCCAACGCACGCCGTCGTGGTGCAACACGCAGCCATGGCAGGTCGTCGTCACCGACGGCGCCGCGACCGAGCGGTTCCGCAAAGAACTCCTCACCCACATCCAGAGCGGGGTCGGGCCCGCGCCCGACCTCGAATTCCCCGCTCAGTACACCGGCGAATATCGGCAGCGTCGCCGCGACTGCGGCAAGCAGCTCTACGACAGCATCGGGATAGCCAAAGGCGATCACGAGCGGACCATGAAGCAGATGGTGCGCAACTTCGAACTCTTCGATGCGCCGCACGTCGCGATCATCACGACCGAAGCCGATCTCGGCGTCTACGGTGCCGTCGACTGCGGTCTGTACATCAATACGTTCCTGCTCGGCGCGCAGAGCCTCGGCCTTGCCGCTGCCCCGCAGGCTGCACTCGCGTCGTATTCGCCGTTCCTGCACGAGTATTTCGAGATACCCGAGCACAGGCACGTGGTAGCCGGCATCAGCTTCGGCTACGCCGACCGAGAACATCCGATCAACAAGTTCCGCACAGCGCGTGAAAATGTCGACTCGGTTGTCACCTGGCACGAGGTCTGACTGCTGAGGTCCGTCTACACGGGATAGTGTCGAGCCTGGTTCTCAGCCGGTGCACTCGACGACGCGTTGTAGAAAGAGGTTACTAACGATGGCAACCCTCGCGGACTTCCAGAACGAGATCTATCTGCAGGGACTCGGAGGCTCGACGCCCGAGTTGCCGACGAACCTCACCAAGTTGGAAGCGCTCGCCGAGCAGGTCATGACGCCGGAGGCCTTCGGCTACGTCGCAGGTTCGGCTGGTGCCGAATCGACCGCCAAGGCCAACCTCGACGCGATTCGGGACTGGCGAATCGTGCCACGGATGCTGCGTGACACCGGAACCCGCGATCTGTCCGTCGAACTGTTCGGGCAGAAGCTACCCGCGCCCGTGCTGCTCGGTCCGGTCGGCGTGCTGTCGATCGTGCACCCGGACGGTGAACTTGCGGTAGCGCGGGCAACCGCTGGGGTCGGCGTGCCGATGGTCCTGAGTACGGCGGCGTCCAACAACATGGAGGACGTCGCCTCGAACAACGGCGACGGTGGTCTGCGCTGGTACCAGCTGTACTGGCCGAAGGACCGTGAGCTTGCCGCAAGCTTCCTCCAGCGCGCAAAGGCCGCCGGTTACACGGCTCTGGTGGTCACCCTCGATACCGTCACCCTCGCCTGGCGGCCGCGCGACCTCGACGGCGCCTACCTACCGTTCCTGCGTGGCATCGGTGTCGCGAACTACTTCAGCGATCCGGTGTTCCAGAAGTCGGTCGGTGGTCCGATCACCGACGAGAACCGGATGCAGGCGATCCTGCACTGGGTCGCAAACTTCAGCGACCCGACGATCACCTGGGACGATCTCGCGTTTCTGCGCGAGCACTGGGACGGTCCGATCGTGCTCAAAGGGATTCAGCATGCCGACGACGCGCGTCGGGCCGTCGACACCGGCATGGACGGCGTCATCGTCTCCAACCACGGCGGTCGCCAGGTCGACGGCGCGATCGGCGCAATCGAAGCACTGCCCGAGGTTGTCGATGCCGTCGGCGATCAGATCACCGTGTTGTTCGACAGCGGAATACGGACCGGAGCCGACATCGCGAAGGCGCTCGCGCTCGGCGCGAAGTCGGTGCTCGTCGCGCGTCCGTACGTGTACGGTCTAGCGCTCGGTGGTGAGGCAGGGGTCAGACACGTCATTCGGTGCCTGCTGGCCGAATTGGAACTGACGATGGCTCTTTCGGGCATCACGACGATCGACGAGTTGACGCCGGATGTCCTCCGCCACAAATGATCGTGTGCGGCCGAACTGATCAGCCGATCGAGGTCGGCTGATCACTCGACGGGTTCGCTCGGACCGTCCTTGTTGTCCGTACCGCCGGACCGCTTGGCGTCCCGATTGAGCCGCCAGAGAAACTCCGGATCGTCATCGGGGCCGACCGATCGCGGCTGATCGCGAGAATTCAGATCGGGTCCGAACGCTTTCCAGAACAGCACCGCAACAGTAACCAGTCCGATGACGGCCAATAGATAGATCACAGCCCTCACCTCCTTGACTAGAGGGTAGCCGCGTGTGGGCCGTTCGGCATCTGTCGAGGTAAGGGTTCTTGAACGATCAGTGACGCGATGCCTCGGTTGTCAGTGAATCGAGGAGTTGCAGGACTTCGGATTCGCGGAATCGGCGATGCCCACCCGGCGTGCGGAGGGAACCGAGACGTCCGGCGTGGGCCCATCGCGTCACAGTTTTGGGGTCAACATGAAACATCGCGGCGACCTGGCCGGGGGTCAAGAGGGAATCCTGAGTTCTGCTGACTGTGGGTGCGCTCATCTCGCATGCCTCCGTGCTCGGCTGTTCGGTCGGGACTTGGCCATGGTGTCACCGATACCCCTAGGTACTCGAACGATCTAATGTTGGTAAAGGGGAGGTAATAGACAAATCGGACCAGTCGGGCAAGCGTTCGACGCCGTTCGGGGGTCGGTACCCTGGGCTGGTGAGCGAGACAAAAGGTGACGATTCCACTCCATCGAAGCGGTCGGCTGCCGGCGGCAAGTTGGCCCGCGACCTTGCGCTCTACACGGTCGCGAGGCTGGGTCTGGTCGCAGTCATCGCTGCCGTCATCTACGGCGGCGGCAAGGTCGCCGGTATCGAGATTCCAATCCTCGTCATCCTGATCTTTGCAATCCTCATCGCGCTGCCGTTGTCGCTGGTGCTGTTTGCGTCGCTGCGTAGGCGTGTCAACGAAAGCATCGCCGCGGTCGACGAACGACGTCGTCGAGACAAAGCGGAACTGCGATCCAAACTGCGCGGCGATCGTCCGGCGGGCTCACGAGAGTGACGATCTGTGACCGCAGCGCCCCACGTGAGTGGGTGGACAACGCAGTCAGATTGATCGATGCGGATGCACAACGCAGCGCCGACACCCACTTGATTCGTTATCCGCTCCCCAACGCATGGGGTGTTTCGCTCTATCTCAAAGACGAATCGACCCACATCACCGGCAGCCTCAAGCATCGCCTCGCGCGGTCGCTGTTTCTGTACGCAATCTGCAACGGGTGGGTGGTCGAGGGAACGACGGTCGTCGAGGCGTCCTCCGGCTCGACAGCGGTCAGCGAGGCCTATTTCGCGAAGCTGCTCGGTCTGCCGTTCGTTGCGGTGATGCCGGCAAGCACAAGCCCTGAGAAGATCAGGCTCATCGAATCGCACGGCGGGCGTTGCCATTTCGTGCAGAAGTCGTCGGAGATCTACACCGAGGCAGCGCGTCTTGCCGCCGAGGTCGACGGGCACTACATGGATCAGTTCACCCACGCCGAACGCGCAACCGACTGGCGTGGCAACAACAACATCGCAGAGTCGATCTTTGTGCAGATGTCGATGGAACGGCACCCGATACCGGATTGGGTCGTCGTCGGCGCAGGGACGGGCGGCACGAGCGCGACCATCGGCCGCTACATCCGCTACCGGCGTCATCACACTCGTCTGGCAGTCGTCGACCCCGAGAACTCGGCGTTCTACGGTGGCTACGAATCGGGCAGCTCCGACTTCGAGACCGGGATGGCGTCGCGCATCGAAGGTATCGGTCGGCCCCGCGTCGAGCCGTCGTTCGTCGGGCAGGTCGTCGATCGGATGATCGCGGTACCGGATGCAGCGTCGGTTGCAACCGCACGCCACGCGAGCGAGATGCTCGGTCGCCGCGTCGGCGGCTCCACCGGTACGAATCTGTGGGGAGCGTTCGGAATCATCGCGCAGATGCTCGCGGCAGGCCGTGGCGGCAGCGTCGTCACGCTGCTCTGCGACGGCGGAGATCGTTACACCGGAACGTATTACGACGACGACTGGGTCCGCGGACAGGGCATGGATCTCGCCGGCCCGACGGCGGTGCTGCACGAATTCGAGACGAGCGGAATCTGGCGGTAGTGGCGCTCCGCGCCTCGTGAGTCCTTTCGGAGGGCAGGCCCACTGTTGAGTCCACATACATATGAGACACCTGATGTCTACATACATGTGGGACAGGTTGTTGGATAGATAGGTGATGGCACCTGAGACCGGGCTTGGATCGATCCATGCCCAGATCGGATGCCGTGATGAAACTGCTCCATGCCACATTGATCTTGTGCCATATCGAGGGAGTCGCCGACGCGTTCGGCGGCTCCTTCGCCGAATGGTGCCGCCTCCATGGCAT
>NZ_JAEMNV010000030.1 GCF_016482825.1 Antrihabitans stalagmiti
TGATTCGAACTCTATGTTCGACTTAAATTGGAATACGGCACAACGCGAGAACTCAACCTGTAGCGACTGTCGATGAGACAGACTCGTTATAGGGTCAAGCGAACAAGTGCATGTGGTGGATGCCTTGGCGATCACAGGCGATGAAGGACGCGGTAGCCTGCGAAAAGCTACGGGGAGCTGGCAAACAAGCTTTGATCCGTAGATGTCCGAATGGGGAAACCCACTCCTTTTGGAGTATCCATGGCTGAATACATAGGCCATGCGAAGCGAACGCGGTGAACTGAAACATCTAAGTAACCGCAGGAAAAGAAATCAACCGAGATTCCCAAAGTAGTGGCGAGCGAAATGGGATGAGCCTTGCACTCTTTATTTGTATTGTTAGCCGAACGCTCTGGAAAGTGCGGCCATAGCAGGTGATAGCCCTGTAGGCGAAAACAGTATGAAAGAACTAGGTGTGCGACAAGTAGGGCGGGACACGTGAAATCCTGTCTGAAGATGGGGGGACCATCCTCCAAGGCTAAATACTCGTGATCGACCGATAGTGAACCAGTACCGTGAGGGAAAGGCGAAAAGAACCCCGGGAGGGGAGTGAAATAGATCCTGAAACCGCATGCATACAAACAGTCGGAGCCTCGTAAGGGGTGACGGCGTACCTTTTGTATAATGGGTCAGCGACTTACGTTCAGTAGCAAGCTTAACCGTATAGGGCAGGCGTAGCGAAAGCGAGTCCGAATAGGGCGTTCAGTTGCTGGGCGTAGACCCGAAACCAGGTGATCTATCCATGGCCAGGATGAAGGTGCGGTAACACGTACTGGAGGTCCGAACCCACTAACGTTGAAAAGTTAGGGGATGAGCTGTGGATAGGGGTGAAAGGCTAAACAAACCTGGAAATAGCTGGTTCTCTCCGAAAACTATTTAGGTAGTGCCTCGTGTCTCACCTTCGGGGGTAGAGCACTGTCATGGTTGGGGGGTCTATTGCAGATTACCCCGCCATAGCAAACTCCGAATACCGAAGAGTGCAATCACGGGAGACAGACATCGGGTGCTAACGTCCGGTGTCAAGAGGGAAACAACCCAGACCGCCAGCTAAGGTCCCCAAATATAGCTAAGTGGGAAACGAAGTGGGAAGGCTAAAACAGTCAGGAGGTTGGCTTAGAAGCAGCCACCCTTTAAAGAAAGCGTAATAGCTCACTGATCGAGTCGTCCTGCGCGGAAGATGTAACGGGGCTAAGCTATATACCGAAGCTGCGGATGCGTGCTTAGCACGCATGGTAGGAGAGCGTTCCGTAAGCCTGCGAAGGTGCCTTGTAAAGGGTGCTGGAGGTATCGGAAGTGCGAATGCTGACATGAGTAGCGATAAAGGGGGTGAAAGGCCCCCTCGCCGTAAGCCCAAGGTTTCCTACGCAACGTTCATCGGCGTAGGGTGAGTCGGCCCCTAAGGCGAGGCAGAAATGCGTAGCTGATGGGAAGCAGGTCAATATTCCTGCACCATTGTTAGATGCGATGGGGGGACGGATCGCGGAAGGTTGTCCGGGTGTTGGAAGTCCCGGTCGCTGCATTGGAGAAGGCGCTTAGGCAAATCCGGGCGCGGAATTCAAGGGTGTGGCGCGAGCTCCTTAGGGAGCGAAGCAATTGGAAGTGGTTCCAAGAAAAGCCTCTAAGCTTCAGTCTAACGATGACCGTACCGCAAACCGACACAGGTGGGCGAGATGAGTATTCTAAGGCGCTTGAGAGAACTCGGGAGAAGGAACTCGGCAAATTGGTACCGTAACTTCGGGATAAGGTACGCCCTTGTAGCTTGACTGGCTTGCGCCAGAAGGGTGAAGGGGTTGCAATAAACTGGTGGCTGCGACTGTTTAATAAAAACACAGCACTCTGCAAACACGAAAGTGGACGTATAGGGTGTGACGCCTGCCCGGTGCCGGAAGATTAAATGATGGGGTGCAAGCTCTTGATTGAAGTCCCGGTAAACGGCGGCCGTAACTATAACGGTCCTAAGGTAGCGAAATTCCTTGTCGGGTAAGTTCCGACCTGCACGAATGGCGTAACGATGGCCACACTGTCTCCTCCCGAGACTCAGCGAAGTTGAAGTGTTTGTGATGATGCAATCTACCCGCGGCTAGACGGAAAGACCCCATGAACCTTTACTGTAGCTTTGCATTGGACTTTGAACCGATCTGTGTAGGATAGGTGGGAGGCTATGAAACCGGAACGCTAGTTTCGGTGGAGCCGTCCTTGAAATACCACCCTGGTTTGTTTGAGGTTCTAACCTTGGCCCGTGATCCGGGTCGGGGACAGTGCATGGTAGGCAGTTTGACTGGGGCGGTCTCCTCCCAAAGCGTAACGGAGGAGTACGAAGGTACGCTAGGTACGGTCGGAAATCGTGCTGATAGTGCAATGGCATAAGCGTGCTTAACTGCGAGACCGACAAGTCGAGCAGGTGCGAAAGCAGGTCATAGTGATCCGGTGGTTCTGTATGGAAGGGCCATCGCTCAACGGATAAAAGGTACTCTGGGGATAACAGGCTGATACCGCCCAAGAGTTCATATCGACGGCGGTGTTTGGCACCTCGATGTCGGCTCATCTCATCCTGGGGCTGTAGCCGGTCCCAAGGGTATGGCTGTTCGCCATTTAAAGAGGTACGTGAGCTGGGTTTAAAACGTCGTGAGACAGTTTGGTCCCTATCTGCCGTGGGCGTTGGATATTTGAAGGGGGCTGCTCCTAGTACGAGAGGACCGGAGTGGACGAACCTCTGGTGTACCGGTTGTCACGCCAGTGGCATCGCCGGGTAGCTATGTTCGGAAGAGATAACCGCTGAAAGCATCTAAGCGGGAAACTCGCCTTAAGATGAGATATCCCTGGGGACTAGATCCCCTTGAAGGGTCGTTCGAGACCAGGACGTTGATAGGTCAGGTGTGTAAGCGCAGTAATGCGTTCAGCTAACTGATACTAATTGCCCGTAAGGCTTGATCCTATAACAAGTCTGCCTTGTAGATCGGCGCCGTGCGACAGCACCGGCTGCGATCCAAAGCGACAAGTTGGATTCTCGTGTGTGATACACACAACCAAAATTACTGCTTCTTCCAGGATTGGTTGTGCTGCGAAGCCAGCGCAACAACCCCTTTTGCCTGATGACCATAGCGAGTCGGTCCCACCCCTTCCCATCCCGAACAGGACCGTGAAACGACTCTACGCCGATGATAGTGCGGATTCCCGTGTGAAAGTAGGTAATCGTCAGGCTCCCTAAGCCAAGAACCCCCGCCCGAAAGGCGGGGGTTTTTGCATTTCAGCGGCGGAAATGTGCGCGGAGTATTCGGCATGGCTGCATGTCGTGCTGCACGCATTGATGCATCGCGATGCCGCAGGATGCGGAGAAGACG
>NZ_JAEMNV010000031.1 GCF_016482825.1 Antrihabitans stalagmiti
TCTGACCTGGAACTTGCCTCGTGTTGCGTTGGTGTCGACTGTGACCGGTCGGGTGGAGACGGAGTTGTTCGCTGATCCGGGGTATTGGGTGCGGCAGGTGCGGGAGCCGGTCCGCTTCGCTGATGGGATCAGGGCGGCGAAGTCCGCGGGTGGGTCGCGGTTCGTTGAGGTCGGTCCGGATGCGCAGTTGTCGGGGCTGATCGACGCCCATGCTGTGGTTGCGACGCAACGTCGTGGTCGGCCGCAGGTGCAGACGGTGGTGCGCGCGGTGACAACAGCGCATTGCCATGGCGTCGCGGTGGATTGGGTGCAGTTCTTTGCTGGGCAGGGTGCGCAGCGGGTGGATCTGCCGGGTTATCCCTTCCAGCACCAACGGTATTGGCTTACCGAGACTCGAAATGCGACCAGCGGTGGTGATCTCAACCATCCGATCATCGATAGCGAGGTTTCGGTCGCCGACACCGGCCAACACGTGTTCGGCGGCCGACTGTCCATCGACACCCACCCATGGATCGCCGACCATGTACTGCTTGGAGTCATCGTCGTGCCGGGCACGGCTCTCGTCGAGATGGCGATGCGTGCCGGCACGCAACTGCGCTGCGAGACCCTCGAGGAGTTGACCCTCGAGGTGCCGATCATCTTCGATGTCGGCGAGGCGAGGCTCGTTCAGGTGACAGTCGGGGAACCCGATCAGACAGGCACTCGTCCTCTCGCGATCTACTCTCGTCTGGAGGCTACCGACGACGACTGGACGCGTCATGCGGCTGGGTCTGTCACCGCGGCAATCGAATCCTCCGTCGATCCGTTCGCCGAACTCGCGGCTCCGGTGTGGCCACCGCCCGGTGCCGAACCGATCGGCGTCGATGCTGTCTACGCGGAGTTGGAAGCGGTCGGATTCGACTACGGGCCAACCTTCCGCGGTGTTCGAGCCGCGTGGCGCCGCGACGGTGCTGTATTCGCCGAGGTTGCACTGGATCCCGAAACATACCCGGACGCCGGCTCCTACGGTCTGCATCCAGGGTTGTTCGACTCGGTTCTGCACGGCGGCGCGGTTGTCGCGTTCGGAGATAGTGGTTCAGGCCGAATGTTGTTCAGCTGGAACGGTGTCCGTCGATATCAAGACGGAGTGACCGCTCTTCGGGTGCGGGTCGCAGTCGGCGGCGAATCGGCATGGACGATCGCCGCGGTCGACGGGTACGGCGACCCGGTGATATCGATCGACTCGCTGGTCTATCGACCTGTCGAATCCGCACAGCTGGCAAGCAGAAGCAGTGTTCGTCGCGACTCGTTGTTCGAGTTGGGCTGGGTGCCTGTCGATCTGAGGAATGGCGATGCGCAGCCGTTCGACCGGTTCGACGGTGGCGTGGGTGTGGCGGGTGTGTTGGACCGTGTGCAGCGGGTGTTGTCTGGGGAGTCGGATTCTCGGTTGGTGGTGACCACTACGGGGTTGGAGTTCGATCCTGTTGCGGCGGGTGTGTGGGGTTTGGTGCGATCGGCGCAGGCGGAGCATCCGGGTCGGTTTGTGTTGGTCGATGCCGATGATTCCGACGATGTGGATCTTGATGCCGTTGTGGCATCGGGGTATTCGCAGGTGCGGATCCGTTCCGGTGTCGTCGAGGTCCCACGTTTGGTCCGTGCCGCGACGGAGGCGCCGGCACCGATCGAGTGGGCGGCCGGAACTGTGCTGATCACTGGCGGCACCGGTGGTGTGGGAGCGGTCGTCTCGCGGCATCTCGCAGCGACACACGGTGTGCGTCGACTGGTGTTGATAAGTCGTCGCGGTGGGGACGCCCCAGGTGCGGCCGAGTTGGTCGCGGAGCTCTCCGAGTTGGGTTGTGCCGCCACGGTATCGGCGTGTGATGTGGCGGATCGGGTTGCGCTGGAATCGATCTTGGCGGCGATTCCGAGAGAACAACCACTGACTGCGGTGATTCATGCGGCCGGGGTCCTCGACGACGCCACGATCGAGTCGATGACACCGTCGCAACTTGATCGGGTGTGGGGGCCGAAGGTCGCCGGTGCGGTGGTGTTGGACGAGTTGACACGGGATCTGAATCTGTCGGCGTTTGTGCTGTTTTCGTCGATTGCGGGAGTGTTGGGTACTGCGGGGCAGGGTGGGTACGCGGCCGCGAATGCTGCGTTGGACGCGGTGGCGCGGAGTCGTCGTCGGGCCGGGTCCGTGGCGACGTCGTTGGCATGGGGACCGTGGGCGGCGGAGTCCGGGATGGCTGGCCGCCTCGCCGCCACAGACCTGGCGCGTTGGCACCGATTGGGAGTCGTTCCCGTCGATACCGTTGCCGCCCTTGCGCTTTTCGACACAGTTGTTGCCAGCGACACTGCCGCGCTGATTCCAGCGCGAATCGAGGCACCTCTGCTTCGTACTGGCGCAATACATGAGTTGCTGAGGGGACTTGTGTCGGCTGGTTCGACACCGACCTCCGGATTGGCGTCGCAGTTGGCCGGCCTCGTCGAGGCAGATCGCACACCGGTTGTCCTTGCCCTCGTGCTGGAACACGTTGCGGTGGTTGCCAACACCGAGAAAGTTGAGCCGGCGAGTACGTTTACCGACCTCGGCCTCGACTCTCTCGGCGCGGTCGAACTACGCAACCGTCTTACTCGAGCGACCGGAATCCGGCTGCCGTCGACACTCGTTTTCGACTATCCGACGCCGACCGTCCTCGCCGACTACATCCTCGGCCAGGTCCGCGGCATAACGCCGGTCGCGGCTGCGCCTCGAACGGCGGTCCACACAGACGAACCCGTGGCGATCGTAGGAGTTGGGTGTCGATTCCCCGGCGGTGTTGGATCGCGGGAAGCCCTGTGGGATTTGGTGTTCGGTGAAGTCGATGCGGTCTCGGAGTGGCCGATCGATCGGGGCTGGGATCTGGACCGCCTGCTCGATGCCGATGCGGACAAACCGGGGACGGTGTATTCCGCCGGCGGTGGTTTCCTGGACGACGCGAGTGGGTTCGATGCGGAGTTCTTCGGGATCGGTGCGGGCGAGGCTGCGGCAATGGATCCCCAGCAGCGAGTTCTGCTCGAGGTCGCATGGGACGCAATGCAAGACGCGGGCATCGATCCAGAATCGTTGCGCGGCAGCGACGTCGGTGTGTTCGTCGGAGGCGGTCATTCGGACTACGACGCGAGGGTGTCAGGAGAGCTGGAAGGCTTCCGACTGACGGGCACGACGTTGAGTGTGCTGTCGGGCCGGGTTGCCTATGTGTTCGGGTTCGAGGGGCCCGCGATGACGGTGGATACGGCCTGTTCGTCGTCGCTCGTCGCTCTGCACCTCGCCTCTCAGTCCTTACGCGCCGGCGACTGTTCCATCGCACTCGCCGGTGGTGTGTCGGTGTGGGGTTCG
>NZ_JAEMNV010000032.1 GCF_016482825.1 Antrihabitans stalagmiti
CGCAACAAACCGCGACGCCGTCAACCCCGACCGACCCCAATACCCCCGCGCCACACCAGGACCCGACACATACAACTCACCGACCACACCCACAGGCACCACCCGCAACCGCGAATCCAACACCACCTCACGCACCCCACACACCGGCCCACCCAACGGCACCCGCTCCCCACCCACCAACGGCACACTCATATTCACCGCAACCGTCGCCTCGGTCGGACCATAGGCATTGACCAGCACCCGACCCGGCGCCCACCGCGCCACCAAATCAGCCGAACACGCCTCACCCCCGACCACCACATGACCCAACCCCACCAACCCCACCGGATCCACCGTCGCCAACACCGACGGCGTGAAAAACCCGTGCGTCACACCCTCATCGGCCAACAACCCAGCCAACTCCACACCACCGGCAACCCCCGCCGGCGCCAACACCAACGTCGCACCAGCAGAAAACGCCAACAAATACTCCAACACCGCCGCATCGAAACTCGGCGACGAAAACCCCAACACCCGACAACCAACCCCAACCTCACACCGCGACAACAACTCCGACGCCAAACCAGCCAACCCCCGATGCGACACCACCACACCCTTCGGCACACCCGTCGACCCCGACGTATAAATCACATACGCAGCCTGATCCAGGCTCACCCGGCCCAGGCCCACATCAGGCACAGAGGTAACCGATGTCAGTGGTGTCGTCATCGCTACGTCGTCGAGCACAACCCAGTCCACCGTGCCGGGCCACGACTCTCGCGCCCCGTGCACCGTTACTCCGAGCGACGCACCAGAATCGTCGAGCATGTGCCGGATGCGCGCCTCCGGGTACGCGGGATCCACCGGTAGCACAGCGGCACCGGCGCGAGTCACAGCCCAGACCGCGACAATGGATTCGATGGACCGCGACAATCCAACAGCGACAACAACTTCCGGTCCCGCTCCGCGGTCGACCAGTACCCTGGCCAATTCTCCCGCGCGATATGCCAGTTCGCCGTAGGTCAATTCGGTTGCACCGCAGCGCAATGCGACCGCATTCGAGGGTCCACCGGCCAAGATGTCACCCCACCACCTCTCCGAGGCGGCGGCCGACCCGCGCACGGGCGCCAAGGCCCGCCGTTCTTGCAGATCGAGCACGTCGACGTCTCCGACCGCGACATCTGGATCCGCGGTGAGGGCAGACAACACCCGAACGAACCTGTCCCCCAACCTCCGTGCCGATGCCTCGTCGAGAATGTCTGTCGCATAGGTGATCCACACCGACAGCCCGTTCGGTGTTCCGTTCTGGTCGAACCGCTCGGCGACGCTCACCAGCAGATCGAATTTGGCGAAGCCGGGATCGAACTCCAGAGGTTCGACAGCCAGACCCGGCCACTGGGTCGGACGAGGGTCGGTGTCCACCATCTCGACGACGACCTGGAACAGCGGAGTATGCGCAGTGGAGCGAGCGGGCGCGAGTTCGTCGACAACCCGCTCGAAGGGGATCTCGGCGTGCGCGAATGCTCCGAGGTCCGCGTCGCGAACTTCGTTCAGTACGGCCCCGAATCCCGAGTCGGGAGCAACGTTGGTCCGCAACACCACCGTGTTCACGAACATACCGACCAACTCGTCCAAGACCGGCTCGCCGCGGCCGGCAACCGGGCTACCGAGCACTACATCGTTTTCGCCTGAGAGTCGTGCAACCAACACTGCCAGCGCAGCATGGACGGCCATGAACACGCTCGCTCGATGCTCACGAGCGATCGCACGCAACCGCCCATGCACGGCAGCGTCCACACTCGTCTGCACACGGCCACCACGCAACGACCGCACCTGCGGTCGGGGCCGATCGAGAGGCAGGTCGACCACTTCGGGTGCACCTGCCAAAGCTGCACGCCAGTAGGCCAATTGGCGTTCCGAGAGCGCGTCGCCGTCGTGTTCGGACTCGAGCCACTCGTGTTGCCACAGCGAGTAGTCGGCGTATTGCACAGGCAGAGGAGTCCACTCCGGCGCAGCGCCGGTGAGTCGCGCGGCGTAGGCAGCTGCCAGATCCCGCGCCAACGGCGTCATCGACGCGCCGTCCGCGATGATGTGATGAACAACCAGCAGCAGCACATGTTCGTCGACACCTAGCCGAAACAGCCTTACGCGCAACGGAACCTGTTGGCTGACATCGAATCCCGCCGCAGCCACGGCGCTCAGCTCGGCTACCAACTGCGACCGATCCACCGGCACCGGCGTCGTGTCCACATCCGCGTCGGCTGCGTCGGCCAGCACCTGACCTGGCCCGCGCTCCGAATCCGGGAACACTGTTCGCAGACTCTCGTGCCGATCCAGTACGTCGCGCAGCGCGGCAGTCAATACCGCCGTATCGATATCTCCGTTGAGCCGCAATGCAACCGGAATGTTGTAGGCCCCCGATTGCGGGTCGAATTGGTTGAGGAACCACATACGACGCTGCGCAAACGACACCGGCACCCATGCAGGCCGCACCCGCGACACCAACACCGGCCGCGAACCAGCCTCCGGAGCAATCGAACCCACCACATCAGCCAACCCCGCCACCGTCGGTGCATCGAACACCGACCGCACCTCCACCAACACCCCCAACACAGCATTCACCCGCGACACCAACCGCGTCGCCACCAACGAATCCCCACCCAACGCAAAGAAATCGTCATCCACACCCACCCGCGACACACCCAACACCTCACCGAACAACCCCGCCAACACCACCTCCACCGACGACACCGGAGCCCGAAAACCCACCACCGCACCAAAATCCGGAACCGGCAACGCCAACCGATCCACC
>NZ_JAEMNV010000033.1 GCF_016482825.1 Antrihabitans stalagmiti
GCCGTTGACCTGCGCCCACAGGTAGCTCTTTGCCTGCGGCTGTCGCGGGGCGGCGTAAAGGAGCCGGGGATGGGCGGCGTAATGGCGCCAGCAGAACCGGGGGTAAAACGCGGATTCGAACGGTTTCAAGGTTGCGGTTTTTTGCCGTTTTTGGCAACTGCATTTTGAGGGGGATCTGGCATCGGTTTCGGGGTGCGGTAACTGTCGCCCTCGAGGACGAGCCGGTAGGCGCCGTGGCGTAGTCGGTCGAGTGTGGCGGTGCCGAGGATGCGGTTGTCGGGGAACGCGGCGCCCCATTCACCGAAGTCGAGATTCGACGTCAGGATGGTCGCCGCGTGCTCGTAGCGGGCCGCGACGAGATCGTGGAAGTCCTCGTCCTGCGGGGTACGTAGCGGTTTGAGCGCGAAGTCATCGACGATCAGCAGCGGCACCCGGGCGTACTGCTGGAACTTGCGGTCATAGGCGCCGGTGGCGCGCGCGGCGTTCAATCGCTTGAGCAGCTCGGTCTGCGAGATGAACAGCACATCGCGGCCTTGGCGGGCGGCGCAGTGGCCCAGCGCCTGGGCCAAGTGGCTTTTGCCGGTGCCGGTTGGACCGGCGATCAGGATCGCGACCTTCTCGTCGAGATACCGGCCTGTCGCGAGATCATGAACGTGTGAGCGGTTCAACGTAGGCAGCCGGTCGAAGTCGAACGTCTCGAGCGTCTTGCCCATCGCGAAGCCGGCGCGCAGCAGACGGGTGCCGAGCTTCTTGTGTTCGCGACGGGCAACCTCGTCGTGCAGCAGCATGGCAAGGAACTCGGTATAGGCGAGCTGCCCGTCGATCGCCTGACGGTTGCGCTGCTCAAGCGAGTCGAGGATGCCGGACAGGCGCAGCTGTTTGAGGATGGAATTCAATTCGGGACTCGGGTTCATGGTGTCAGTGGATCAGCAGGGATTGGAGATCACGGCCGAAGCGGCCGCCGTTCTGGTAAGCGCCAGTCGGGGCCGACGCGGGACGCGGCACCGGTTCGCTGTCCAGGCCTTTGTCGAGGATGCCCTTGATGGTGCTGTACTTCGCGCTGCTGAACGCGAGCGCACGCTCGCAGGCTGCTTCCAGCCTCTGATCGCCGACTTTCTGTCGCAGCCGGATGATCCCCTGCGCGCCGCGCAGGTTGACGAGCACCTTGTCGTTGAACAGCGCGAGGATCACGCCGTGGCACGACGGCCCGATCTCCTTCGCGCGCGCCAGACACCACTGCGGATCGTGCTCGAGCCAGGCCTGCGCTTCGGGCGGCTGGTGATCTCGCACCGTGTGGCGACCGCCGGCCCGCTGCCGCGGATGGGTTGCGACGAGTTCATGCCGATGGAACAGCTGGATGACCGTATCGGTCGCCTTCAGCCAGAGCGACTTGCCGACGAGCGTGAACGGTGCAGAGTACAGCGCGTGCTTGTAGACGACGTGGCCGTCGCGATGGACCGCCACCTCCTTCCAGACCGACAGTACCGGCGGCACGTCCGGCAATGCAGCGAGCAACGGGCGCTCGACGCCGAAGCGCGTCAGCGGCCGTTCGTGGACGGTGCCGTGGATACGAGTGCCGGCCTGCTGCATCACCCATTCGCGCAGTTGCCGGTTGGCGTCGGCCAGATCCCGGAACTCGCGCAGCGGCACGAAGGACTTCTTGACGTATTTGACGCCCGATTCGACGACGCCCTTCTTCTGGGGATCGTGCGGCGGACAGGCGTCGATCCGGAATCCATATCCCTCGGCAAGCGCGGCGTACGAGCGTTGCACCGCCGGCTCGTATCGACACGCCCGGATGATCGCGCACTTCGCGTTATCGATGATGACCCGGTCGGGACAGCCGCCGAACCATTCGAAGGCGCGCCGGTGGCTGGCGAGCCACGTCTCGACGGTCTGGTCCAGCACGATCTCGGCATACTGGTGGCGCGACCAGCACAACGTCATCACGAAGATCCACGTCCGGACCGCAATGCCCTCGACCGTCAGCACGGGTCCCGCGCCGAAGTCGACCTGCGCGGCGTCGGCCGGTGCGAAGTCGAGGATCGTTGTGGTGGCCACGCTGCGCTCGGCAGCCAGATGGCGCAGCATGCGCTTCACGGCACAATAGCTGCCGGCGTAGCCATGATTGCGTTGAAGGGCGGCATGGATCGTGGTGCCCTGAACGCCGGCGGCAAGCCATTCGCGGACCTGTTCGCGATATGGCTCAACCGTCGACACACAGGTGTGCGGCAGGTGCGGCGTGCGCCCGAAGACACCCGCGATCGTAGCGTCGTCCGGCAGCGGCTGCACCGGATCCAGCCAACTACGCGCTTCAGCCTCGCGGCGCACGGTCGTCAGCTTCTTGCGCCCCATCAAACCGCCGCGCGCGATGTCGCGGTCAGAATCGCCTTGCCGCATGCGGACAAGGACTTGGCGGTATTCAAACAATTCGAACCTCCTGTTGGCCATGGACGCTCCGTTCAAAAAGAACGGAGCGTACCGACTCGGAAAGTTCGAACCGCGTTCTCGCCCTGATGCTGCTGGCGCCTATGCGCCGCCCCTAACGTGGCGCCATTACGCCGCCCTTGGACTGGCGCCTATGTGCCGCCCCTCAAGTGGCGCCCTTATGCCGACCCCGCATTGGCTCCATAGCGCCGCCCCGTGACAGTTGGCCCAGTGTGTCGCCTGCAGCATGGCGCTGG
>NZ_JAEMNV010000034.1 GCF_016482825.1 Antrihabitans stalagmiti
TGTCATTTGCCAGGGTGATGGGACCACCTGCTTGCCACGAGCATGGGACCACCTTGGAGTGCGTTAGTGAGGATGCACCTGGTCGGTGGTGGCGTCAAGGCGGTGGCTGGGTCGGGTGCGTTGTCGGTAGGAGGGGCCTTCGATGACGAGGGTGTGGGCGTTGCTTGTGAGGCGGTCGATGGCGGATTGTGCGAGCAGGGCGTCGGCGGTCATGGTGAGCCATTCGGCGGGTTCGCGGTTGGATGTGACGATGGTGGTGCGGACCTTGTGGCGTTCGACGACGAGTTCGTAGAAGTCGTTGGTTTCGGTGGCGTCGAGGGGTCTGAGGGCGAAGTCGTCGATGATGAGGACGTCGATGGTGGTCAGTCTGCGGAGTTCGGCGTCGACGGTGTTGTCGAGGCGTGCGGCGCGTAGTCGCGCGAACAGTTTGTCGGCGCGGGAGAACAGCACGGTGTTGAGGTGCCGCCCGATCACGATGTGTCCGAGTCCTGTTGCGAGGTGGGTCTTTCCGACGCCGACGGGTCCCAGGATGATCGCGGATTGTCCGGCGTCGACGAACCGCAGGGAGACCAGGTCGCCGAGGAGGGCGCGGTCGTAGCGGAGGTCGTCGACGGCGTTCCAGGTGTCGATGCGCATGGTCTGGTCGAGGCCGGCTTTCGTCGAGCGCAGGGCCGCTGATCGGGACTGTCGCCGTGAAACCTCGTCGGAGAGGAGGGATTCCAGGAACGAGATGTGGGAGAGGTTGTGTTGCCGGGCCAGTGCCGCACGTTGGCCGAGGGTGTCGGCGAGCGCCCCGAGTTTGAGGGCTTTGAGCAGTGCGATCGTGTCGGGGCCGATCGGGTCGGCGGGCGAGGGGGTGGTCCGGTGGTTGCCGGTGGTGGTCATCGGTTGCGCTCCTGGCTGGTGTGGTCGGAGTTGGGCACGGCATGCAGATGCGTTCTCGGGGTGGCGAATTCGGAGGGGTCTCGGGTGAAGCGGGTCGGTCCGGCGCCGGCGGCGGCGGGCAGGGCGGGTGGTGTGGTCTCGGTGGCACGTTCGAGCATCGAGGTGATCTTGCGGACGGAGATCACGTCGAGGGTCAGGGCGGTGTCGCATGCAGCCTCGACCGGCCCGGCACCGTAGCGTTTGACCAGGCCGAGCAGACCGTAGACGCTGCGCATGCGGGTCCAGGGCAGCGGGTCGTCGAGGATCCGTTCGGCGTAGATCCCGATGTTGGGGCCGTGCCCGGCGCAGGTGGCGACGAGCGTGTCGAGGTCGCGCATGGCGTATCCGGCCTTGTGTTCGGGCAGGTCGCTCGGGTCGGTGTGGCGTCCACCCGCGGGCTGGCGTGGGTGGGCCTTGACCAGTTGGCCGCGGTGGTAGAACTTCACCAGCTCGCGGTCGGCGCGGGCGTCGAGTGTCGAGCCGATCCACTGCCCGGGCAGCGAGTACAGGGCTTTCCCGATCTCGGCGTGGAAGTCTTTGTGCACCTTCACTGTTTTCAGAATCGGCGGGTCGTACGCCACTGCCGGCAACGGCAGCAGCTTCGGCTGCTCGTCGGCGATGAACACCTCGAGCGGGCGGGCGCAGATCGTGCCGTGCATCCGCATCCCCGCTGTCTCGGCGCACCACCGCACCACCCGGTCCTGGGCGTCGG
This sequence comes from Antrihabitans stalagmiti, assembly GCF_016482825.1. Classification (GTDB taxonomy): domain Bacteria; phylum Actinomycetota; class Actinomycetes; order Mycobacteriales; family Mycobacteriaceae; genus Antrihabitans; species Antrihabitans stalagmiti. The sequence goes on from NZ_JAEMNV010000034.1 coordinate 1,637, forward strand.
CGAGGTCGGTGAAACGCTCACCGGCCCAGAAGTTGCCGCGCACGTACTGCACGGCGCGTTCGACCTTCGGTTTGTCCTTCGGGGACCGCACCCGGGCCGGGTCGGTGCCGAAACCGACGTGCTGGCTGTAGTCCAGCCACCCCGACGACAGGACCGGACTAAACTGATCTGCTTGGTTGACAACAGGTTTCAGATTGTCGGGGATGATCACCGCGAACACGCCGCCGAAGAACCCCCACGCCGCCTCGCAGCCGGCGATCACCGCCGTCAGCGTCTGCGAGAACGTCAACCACACGAACTGGTGCCGGGAGTAGACCGCGGTGAAGATCAACGCGTGCACCTTCCGCCGCCGACCGGTATCCGGATCGTCGAGCATCCCCATGTAGGCGAAGTCGAGTTGGCACTCCACACCCGGGTCGCCGTCGACAACCCGTACCGTCGTCTCCCTCGATCCGAAACCGCAACGCTCCGTAGCGAATCGGTGCAACGTCCGGTACGGAACCGTACAGCCCTGCCGGGTCAGCAAGATCTCGATCTTCGTCACCGACAACGGTTTCGTCTCACCGTCGCCGTTCACCCACGCACGGATCTGTTCCTCGAACGGCACCAACGCCTCCCACGCCGCGCCATGACCGGCCGGGCGTGCCGGTCGTACCGTTTCCAGGACCGCGCCGACCAACTCGTCGTCGATCCGTTCCGGCGGGTCCGACCGTCGAAGGCCCGCAGCCTGCGCTGCCTCCACATACCGGCGCACCGTTTTACGATCGACTCCGCTGCGGGCGGCGATCGTCCGCAGCCCGGGTGCCGGCCCCGCGCTACCCGCGCCGAGCCAGACCCGGAGCACCTCACGAACCTCGTACACACTGACCTCCCGAAATGCCATGCCCGCATCGAACGGGCAACCAGAAGACCACCCGACACGACGCGCCGGGTGGTCCCATAACTGGCAATCCAGGTGGTCCCATGCACCTGGCAGAAATCAGCTCACAGCGGTCCCATGCTCATGGCAGACGACA
>NZ_JAEMNV010000035.1 GCF_016482825.1 Antrihabitans stalagmiti
TCGTCATCGACACCGACCTGCCCAACACCCAACACCTCCGCAAACAACCCCGCCACAATCTCCTCCACCGGCGTACTCGCCGCCCGAAACACCCCAGCCCCCACCGCATAATCCGGCGCAGGCAACCCCGCCCGATCCACCTTCCCATTCACCGTCACCGGCAACCGATCCAACCGCACCAACACCGCAGGCACCATGAACTCCGGCAACCGCAACCCCACACCACGCCGCACCGCCTCCACCCGATCACCAGCACCCGGATCATTCACATACTCCGACAACCGACCCACCACACCCGCCGGCACGAACACATCCGACAACACCACCTCACCAGCAACGAACACCACATCCATCAACCCCGCCACCCCCGATACCCCCGACCAACTCACCCCCACCGTGAACCCCAACCCCCGACCCAACTCCACACACTCCACCGGCAACACCCCACCTGCATCGGCATCGGTATCGACACCAGCAGCAGCCACCCCGTCGACCACCTCCGCCACCGCAACATGACCCTTCGCAGCCGCCACCGCAGCCACCACCGCCACCTCACCCACCAACCCCGCATGCGGAACCCCACACACCCGCACCCCATCCCGACCCACACCCCCACCACGCAACAACTCCGCCACACCCGCCAACCCCGCCGAACCTGCCAACCCCGACAACTCCGACCACGCCACCGACTCCACCCCCGCCACCGACCGCGCCACCACCGGCGCCGTCCGCAACACCACGTCATACCGGAAACGACTCAACTCGTTCACCGACCGCATCCGCTTGAGCTGCACATCCACCGACCCCACACCACACACCCGCCCCGGCAACGCCACAAAAAACTCCGGAGCAATCAACAACTCCTGCTCCGCCAACACCTCCCGACGCACCCGCTCCCGCAACCCCGCCACCGTCAACGCCTCATCAGCCCCCGCCAACTGCACCCCCGTCGCAAACTCACTCAACAACCCGACATGCCGCACATCCCCCACGAACACCGCACCACCCGGCGCCAACAACCCCACCACCGCCTCGAGCACATCCAACAAATACCCCGCATTCGGGAAATACTGCACCACCGAATTGATCACCACCGTGTCGAAAAAGCCCACCGGCAACCCCTCCACCACATCAGCAGACTGACACCGCAACCGCACCCGATCCGCCCACACCCGACCCGCCACACCAGCCCGCACCGCCTCCACCGTCGGCGCCGAAAAATCCGTCGCCCAATACTGCTCACACTGCGGCGCCAACCGCGACAACAACAACCCCGACCCCACACCGATCTCCAACACCCGCCGCGGCCCCAACTCCTCGATCCGCGCTACCGTCGCATCCTGCCAATCCTGCATCTGCACAACAGGAATCGGCGCACCCGTATAACTCGAATTCCACCCCGCAAAATCCGCACCCAACCCACCCACACCCACACCCACATCAGCCTCGGTATCAGAGGCATACACCTGCTCACCGGAATACAACCCGTCATACACCCGCTGCCACTGACCCACCAACTCCCGCTCCCGCACCACCTCCCGCACCAACGACACCTCACGATCCAAAACCACATACCCCACCAACCGACGATCCCCCACACCCTCATCCTCACGCACCACCACCACCGCCTGCGACACCGCAGCATCAGCAACCAACGCCGCCTCCACCTCCCCCAACTCCACCCGAAAACCACGCACCTTCACCTGCGAATCACCACGACCCACAAACTCCAACTGCCCATCACCACGCCACCGCACCACATCCCCAGTCCGATACAACCGCCCACCACCACCACACGGATCCGCAACAAACCGCGACGCCGTCAACCCAGCCCGACCCCAATACCCCCGCGCCAC
>NZ_JAEMNV010000036.1 GCF_016482825.1 Antrihabitans stalagmiti
TGAGTTCCTAACGGACGTCAAGCGCTGGCGTGGGTTTCTATGATGGTTGTGGCGGGCCGGGATGTTGGAGCGCTTGGCGACTTCTGTGACCCTGGCCCGCCCTCATTCGCGCGACGTTCGCGCATGCGCCTGTGTGCGGCAGTGTCACGGCGTTTCGGGTCGACACGGTACTGGGATCTGACGATCTGCCGTCCTTCGTCGGTGGTGATTTCTCGGCCGTCGTTGTCGCGGAGAACGTATGGGGTGCCCGAGCGCATGCAGGCCGCGATGCGGGTGAGCAGGTCGGCGGCGAGGTGACAGATCGCGGAGTCACGGTGCCGGTCGCCCGACATCAGGCGCACGTACTTTGCGGCGAGTTGCGGATCGACCTGTCGGGCGTGGTCGGCAGCGATGAACAGCATCTCCCGCAACAATGGATCACCGGCTTTGGTGATGCCGGGTTTGGTTTCCCCGACACCGGACTGGTTCACCTTCGGGACCAGGCCGCTGTAGGCGCGGATCGCGGCCAGGCTGGTGAACCGGTGCGGGTCGCCGATACGGCCGGCGATGACGGCGGAGATCACCGGCCCGACACCGGGCGCGGAAGCGACGATCCCGCTGGGGTCGGCGTCGGCGTAGAGATTGGCGATCCGCTCGTCGATGTCGTGGATCTGGGTGTTGAGATACATCGCTTGCTCGGCTTCGACAGCGATATCGGCAGCCAGTTCGGCCCAGTCCATCCCGTCAGCGCCCCACAATGCGAGCGACTCACGCGCGGCAGCGATCAAACCAGCCGCCGGCGCGTCGCCGTACTGCCCGCGCGAGCGGGCCTGCAGAAACCGTGACAGCCGCGAGTGTCCGAGCCGCAGGACCGCGTTCGGGTCGCCATAGCGGGCCAGGAAGGCAAGCGCTGCCTTGCCGTAGTCCGAGCCCAGAACCGCGTACCAGCCCGGGCCGAGCAGCTCGATCAGCGCATCGAGTCGGGAGAAGACCGCAGTGCGGCGTTTGACCATGGTCGAGCGTTGTTTGGTCAAGCGCCGCAACGGATCGGCTGTTCCCGGGCCAGTGAATGCGCGCAAGCCTTCGGGGTGCAGCAGCGGCAATTTAGCCAGGATCTCCGAATCCAGGCGGTCGTTCTTGGCGTGCTTCGAGTAGTACTTTCGCAGGTCGGCGGACTGGGTCGTGGGCACCATCACCACCCGCGCACCGCGACGGCGAAACCACTGTGCGAGCACGATCCACGCGTTACGGGTCGGTTCGAGCACGACCGTCAGCTCCGCCGGCTGCGCAACATCGAGGTCGGCCCACAACGCCTCGAGTTCGGTTGTGCTGGTTGTGAACTTGCGTCCCCGCCACACCACTCGCCCGTCGCGCGCCAAGGATGCTTGGTGTGCGGCGCGGCACGCCACATCGATTCCGAGAGTCACATTCACCGGTAGAGCCGCCTTTCCATCGACGCCAGGGGGCGTGACTGACCGGCGACGGCCACGGCCCAGACATTCTGTAAGCAGCGGTCCACCACAGTGGCCGCAAGTTCCCGAACAAGGACACCGCGTCGACCAGACACAGGCCGCGGACGATCACTCAAAAATCAGGGATCACACCGTGTCCCGGTCGGTGGCTGGACCGTCCGCGACCCACCATCGAATCTAAATGTCGGT
>NZ_JAEMNV010000037.1 GCF_016482825.1 Antrihabitans stalagmiti
GGGGGTGTTGGTGGAGGTGCGGTCGGTGTTCGATGCACCGACGGTGGCGGGGTTGGCTGATGTGGTGGGTTCGATTGCTCCGGAGGCTGGTTCGCGGCCGGTGTTGGTGTCGCGGGTGCGGCCCGCGTGGGTGCCGGTGTCGTTTGCTCAGCGTCGTATGTGGTTCCTCAACCAATTCGACACAGCGTCACCCGCGTACAACATCCCGGTGGGTCTGCGGTTGCGAGGGCCGTTGGACGCAACGGCGTTGATGACTGCTTTGGCCGACGTTGTACAGCGGCACGAGGCGTTGCGGACGATGTTCCCGGACTCGGCGGACGACCCGCAGCAGGTCGTGGTGCCGGTTACCCGAGTGGATCTGAATCCGACAGCGACGCAGGTTGACCCGAGCGTTTTGCTTGCACGACTCGAGAGTGTGGTGACGCGAGGGTTCGACGTGACCGTCGAGGTCCCGGTGCGGGCACGGCTGTTCCGGGTGGCGCCCGACGACCATGTGCTGCTGCTCGTGGTGCACCACATCGTTGCCGACGGAGCATCGATGGCGCCACTGGCGCGCGATCTGGCGACTGCCTATGCGGCGCGGGCCGCCGATTCCGAGCCGACCTGGGCACGACTGCCGGTGCAATATGCGGATTACACGTTGTGGCAACGCGAGGTAGTGGGCGAAGAGTCGGATTCCGACAGCGAGCTGGCGCGCCAGTTGCGTTACTGGCGTGAGGTTTTGGCCGACGCACCCGAGGCGATGGAGTTGCCGGTCGACCGGCCGAGACCGATGGTTCGGTCGTTGCGAGGAGCCCGGATCGAGTTCGACGTCGACGCGGAGCTGCACGCTCGAGCGGGCGAGTTGTCGCGTGAGCAGCGTGCGAGTGCGTTCATGGTGTTGCATGCAGCCTGGGCCGCTGTCCTGATGCGGATGTGCGATGCCAGAGATGTGATCGTCGGGACGCCGGTAGCGGGCCGCGGCGAACCCGCTCTGGACGATCTGGTCGGCATGTTCGTGAACACGGTTGTGCTGCGCACCCGCATCGAGCCGGGGATGCGTTTCGACGAACTTCTCGAGGACGTGCGGGACAACGATCTGGCTGCGTTCGCTCACGCCGATCTGCCGTTCGAGCGCTTGGTGGATGCGGTGGTATCGGCGCGGACGACCGCGCACCACCCACTGTTTCAGGTGGCTTTCGAGATGCAACGCGGCGACACCGTTGTCCCCAACTTTCCTGGGCTCTCGGTGGACGCCCTCGACCTGGATCCGGGGATCTCGAAGTTCGATCTGCAGTTGAGTGTCACCGAGCGATACATGGCCGACGGATCGCCGGCGGGGCTGAGCGCAGCGTGTGTGTATTCGACGGATTTGTTCGATGAGGTGACGGTGCGGGGGTTGGCTGCGCGGTTTGTTCGGGTGTTGGAGGCGGTGTGTGCTGATCCGTCGGTGGTGGTGGGTGATATCGACATTCTTGATGG
>NZ_JAEMNV010000038.1 GCF_016482825.1 Antrihabitans stalagmiti
CAAGACGAACTCGATCCTCGACAACGCGTTCATCCCCGGGACCGACGCGCCGTCGTCGACGTCGAACCAGGTGGCCGTGCGCGTCGCGCTGCGCCACAAGTTCTGATGTAACCCGGTTCTCCGTTCTTCACGCGACACCCGCGCGGGTCTGCCCGAGGTGTCTTTGCCCGCCCGCAAGCGCAAGCCTGCCGGCGGGCTTAATAGGATGGTCAGCCCGATCCTCACTCAGTGGACTACGCTGAGTGAGGATTTTGTCCTTCTGGAGGGCCATCATGGACACGGTATCGCTGATCGGAATCGATCTCGGCAAGCACTGCTTCCACCTGCATGGACAGGATGCGTCAGGCAGGATGGTGTTCCGTAAAAAGCTCACGCGTAGCCAGATGTTCACGCTGCTGGGCAATTTTCCGCGTTGCATTGTGGTCATGGAGGCCTGCGCCGGTGCTCACTGGATCGCACGTCGACTTCAAGCGCTGGGCCATGAGGCCAAGCTGATTTCTCCGCAATTCGTCAAACCGTTCCGGCAAGGCAACAAGAACGATTTCGCGGACGCCCAGGCGATCTGCGAAGCAGCCGCTCGTTCGAGCATGCGTTTCGTGAGCCCGCACAACGAAGCCCAGCAAATCGTTTCAGCCTTGCACCGTGTGCGCGAGCGGCTGGTGCGTGACCGCACCGGCACGATCAATCAGATTCATGCGTTTCTGTTGGAGTTCGGTATCAGCTTGCCGCGCGGCATGGCAGTGATCCGGCGACTGCCTGCCGTGCTCGAGGCAGAATCGTTGCCGCCGAGGCTGGTGGTCGTGCTCGAACGTTTGCAGGCGCACTTCAAGTATCTGGACGAGCAGATCCACCAGCTCGAACGTGAGTTGCTTACCCAGCTACACGAGGATGAACGCAGTGAACGACTGCTCGAGATTCCTGGCATTGGCCCGATGACCGCCAGCGTGTTGATGTCTGAGTTGGGCGATGCCCAGCAATATGGCTCAGCAAGGCAGTTTGCAGCTTCGGTTGGTCTGGTGCCGCGGCAGTACAGCACCGGCGGCAAACCAACGCTACTGGGCATCAGCAAGCGTGGCGACAAGGAACTGCGACGATTGCTGGTGCAATGTGCGCGGGCCATCATGCAGCGCATCGAGCACCGCACGGATGCATTGGGCGTCTGGATTCGCAGCCTGTTGGCGCGGCGACACTCGAACGTGGTGGCCTGTGCCCTGGCCAACAAACTGGCGAGGATCGCCTGGGCCATCCTCGCCAAAGGGACACACTACCGGAGCATCGAGGCTGTTCCCTCAGTCTGACGCTTCCTATCGCTTACGGCTTCAGTTTCAGTAGTCACCTCTGGTTTTGCGACGCGAGATACGTGAAGGCATAAACGACTCAACGGCCGGGCAAGTAACCTGACACAAAAAACAGCACCTCAATGCTGTGGGCTTTTTGAGGTTTGCCCGGCGCGGCT
>NZ_JAEMNV010000039.1 GCF_016482825.1 Antrihabitans stalagmiti
GTTGGTGGAGTATTCGACGGATTTGTTCGATGAGGTGACGGTGCGGGGGTTGGCTGCGCGGTTTGTTCGGGTGTTGGAGGCGGTGTGTGCTGATCCGTCGGTGGTGGTGGGTGATATCGACATCCTCGACCCAGCGGAGCGACTCGCTCTGTTGCCACCAGGACCGATCAGCCGGGAAGCGCTCGGCGAGAACACGATTCCCGAGCTGTTCGCGTGGCAGGCCGCCGCAACACCGGACGCGGTCGCTATCGTTTTCGGAGACGAGCGCTGGACCTATCGACAACTCGCCGCGGAGTCGAAAAGGCTTGCACGGCTGCTGGTTCAGCACGGCGTAGGCCCGGAGTCGGTGGTAGCCGTCGCAGTCGAGCGGCAGCCCCGTCTCATTGCCGCGTTGTTGTCGGTGCTCGAGGCCGGTGCGGCATACCTGCCTGTCGATTCGAACTATCCGCCCGAACGCATCGCGTTCCTGCTCGCCGATGCGGCGCCGAAGGTCGTGATCACCGACGCGGCCACTCGGTCCGTTCTTCCCGAGATAGCTGTGCCGATCATCGATCTCGACGCCGACGACACCGCGTTCGACACCGCGCACCGGGACGGTGAGCGTCGTCCGCAGGTATATCCGGACGACCTGGCGTACCTGATCTATACCTCCGGTTCGACGGGTGTGCCGAAGGGCGTCGCGACCACACATAGAAATGTGGTGGAATTCCTTGCAGGAACAGAGCACTGGTGCAAATTCTCCGCCGATGACGTGTGGACCTGGTCGCATTCGACGTCGTTCGACTTCTCCGTCTGGGAGATCTGGGGTCCGCTCCTGCACGGCGGACGGATCGTCGTTGTCGACTGGGAGACGGTGCGAACGCCGTTGCGCCTGTGGGATCTGCTCGAGCGCGAGCAAGTAACCGTCTTCAATCACACGCCCGCCGCGTTTTACAACCTGCTCGAGGCCGACCCCGAACGGGCTGCCGCCGCATTGCATTCGGCGCTGCGTCTGGTCATCCTCGGCGGCGAAGCAGTGGACGCGACGCGACTGCGGTCGTGGATCAGCCGCGGCAACGGCACGACAGCTGTCTGCAATGGCTACGGGCCCACCGAGACCACCGTTTTCGCGACGATCTATCCGGTCGAGGATTTCGACAGAGCGAACGTGCCGATCGGAACAACCTTCGGAAGTCTGCGCCCGTACGTGTTGGATTCGCGCTTGCAGGCGGTGCCTGTGGGTGTGGTCGGTGAGTTGTATCTCGCGGGATGGCAAGTGGCGCGGGGGTATTGGGGTCGGGCTGGGTTGACGGCGTCGCGGTTTGTTGCGGATCCGTGTGGTGGTGGTGGGCGGTTGTATCGGACTGGGGATGTGGTGCGGTGGCGTGGTGATGGGCAG
>NZ_JAEMNV010000004.1:0-399558 GCF_016482825.1 Antrihabitans stalagmiti
CGGCATCCGATCTGGGCATGGATCGATCCAAGCCCGGTCTCAGGTGCCATCACCTATCTATCCAACAACCTGTCCCACATGTATGTAGACATCAGGTGTCTCATATGTATGTGGACTCAACAGAGGGCCGCACCTCCAAAAAGACTCACGAGCGGCGAAGCCGCCTATCGCGGTTTTGCGAGCGGGAAGGCCAGGGTTTCCCTGATGCTGCCGCCGGTGATCAGCATGACCACACGATCGACGCCCATGCCCAACCCACCGGTAGGTGGCATCGCATGTTCGAGCGCCTGCAGGAAGTCCTCGTCGAGTTCCATCGCTTCTTCGTCACCACCGGCAGCGAGCATCGACTGCTCGGTGAGCCGTTGGCGCTGATCGACCGGATCGGTCAATTCGCTGTAGGCCGTGCCGAGTTCGATGCCCCACGCCACCAGGTCCCACTTGGCCGCGACATTGGGAATCGTCGGATGTGGCCTGGTCAGCGGCGACATCGAGGTGGGGAAGTTGGTGTAGAAGGTCGGGAACTCGGTGTGGTCCTCGACCAGATGCTCGTACATCTCCTGCGCGACGGCACCTGCGTCCCACCCCGTCTGGTACGGAATTTCGTTCTCGTCGCAGAGCCTACGAAGCTCGTCGAGCGGCGTTTCGGGTGTGACCTCGACGCCGAGCTTTTCGGCGACAGCGCCGTGCATCGTCTTGACCGGCCACTCACCCGAGATGTCGACTTCGACGACCCCTCCGTCCGGAGCCGGCCGCAAGATGATCTGTCGACCGTGCGCTGCGACTGCCGCAGCCTGGATCAGCTCGCGGCACAGCACCATCATCCGTTCGTAATCGCTGTGCGCCTCGTAGGCCTCGAGGATCGTGAACTCCGGATTGTGTTTGAAGTCGACGCCTTCGTTGCGGAACACGCGCCCGATCTCGAACACCTTCTCCATCCCCGCGACGCACAGGCGCTTGAGGTACAGCTCCGGCGCGATTCGCAGGTACAGGTCGAGGTTGTAGGCGTTGATGTGCGTTTGGAACGGCGCGGCATTCGCACCACCGTGGACCTGCTGCAGGATGGGCGTCTCGACCTCCATGTAGCCGAGAGCGGCGAACGAATCGCGCAACGACTTGACGACGGCACTACGAGCCACGATCAGTTTGCGGGCATCACGATTGATCGCCATGTCCACATACCGCTGGCGGACCCGAGCTTCGGGGTCGGACAAGCCCTTCCATTTGTCGGGCAGCGGATGCAGGCACTTGCCGGTCATCCGCCACTCGGTTGCAAGCAGCGACAGCTCACCCTTGCGGCTCGTCCCGATCGTTCCGCTCACTTCGATCAGGTCACCGAGGTCGAAGAACGACGCGAACTCCTCGAGCTTCTCGGCGCCGACGGTGTTTCGATCGATGAGCAGCTGTATGTCGTCGGTCCAGTCGCGCAGCACCGCGAAGGTAACGCCGCCGTAGTCGCGGATCCGCAGCAACCGCCCGGCGAGGCGGACCTTCGTCCCTGGCGGTGACGTGCGTGCTTTGGCGACCGTATGGGTCGGCGGGTAAGCGACGGGATAGGCATCGACGCCCGCATCGCTGAGCTTGGCGAGTTTGGCCATCCGGACGCGGACCTGATCGGGTCGGCGGGGTCCGGTCTCGGCGGCAAGCTCGGGGATGTCGGGTGCACTGCCGTCGGAGTGCAGCAGTCCGCTGGTCGCGAGCGCCTGCGGAACCGCTTCGTGAGTTCCGGTGTGTTTCGTTGCCGAGTCCCGACCGAACCGCGGGATGAAGCCTTCGGCGATGGCCGACGCGATGCCGACGCGGGGGAGTTCTCTGTTGTCTTCGAAGCAGAGATAGCGGGGTTCCCACTCGGGCTGGTATTTCACGTTCGAGCGGTACAGGGCTTCCAGCTGCCACCAGCGTGAGAAGAACAGCAGGATGCCGCGCCACAGCCGCAGAATCGGCCCGGCACCGATGCGCCCGCCCTCCTCGAACACCGACCTGAACACGGCGAAGTTCAGCGACACCCTGGTGATGCCGATCTTGTCGGAGTTCAGTGCAAGCTCGGCGACCAGCAACTCCATGACGCCGTTGGGCCCCTGCGGGTCTCGGCGCATCAGGTCGAGCGACACTCCGGACCGACCCCACGGCACCAGCGAAAGCATCGCCCACACGCGGTCGTCGGGGTCGACGCATTCGACGAGCAGGCAGTCACCGTCGAGGCTGTCACCGAGGCGGTCGAGGGCCATCGAGAAGCCGCGCTCGGTTTCGGTGCCGCGCCACGAATCGGCACGCCGAATCACCTCGGCCATCTCGGCCTGCGGAATGTCGCGATGACGTCGCATCCGGACCGACAGGTTCTGCTTCCGCAGTCGGTTGACGGCTTGGCGGACCGGCTTCATCTCGCTGCCGTTGAGGTTGAACTGCCGGGTGTAGAGGATGGCCTCGTCGCCGAGTTGCAGTACCGACAGACCCGCGCGTTTGTAGGCCGTCGCTCCGAGTTCGCTCGCGCCCATCACGGCAGGTGCCCAGCCGTAGTGTTCGGCGAGTTCGAGCCAGGCGTCGATCGCGTGCGGCCAGGCTTCCTTCGGTCCGATCGGGTCGCCGCTGGCGAGGCAGACACCGAGTTCGACGCGGTAGGTGACCGCTGCCTTGCCGCTCGGGGCAAAAATGACCGCCTTGTCGCGGCGGGTGGCGAAGTAGCCGAGTGAATCCTCCACGTCGGACCGGTCCAGCAGGCCGCGGATCGCGGATTCGTCGTTGCCGGTGAGCGCGTTGGTGGAGCGTTGTGAACGGAACAGCGTGATGACCGCAGCAAGCAGCGCAAGGGCGCCGAGAAATCCGAGCAGGACGTTGACGAGGCCGTGTGTGTGTCCGTCGAACTGCTCGTTGTCGACGACGACGAGTGCGGTGACGCGATTCAGCGCCCAGAGCGGCTTCTCCGAGCCCTCGAGTGTTCCGGGGAACAGTTCGACCAGACCCCACCCGAGCAGAGTGCCAACCGTCAGCCCCGCGACGAGAACGCCGAGCGCCTTCCAGGCGGCACCGCGTCGCACCCGGGTGTAGAACTCGGACCTGCCTGCTATCAACAGACCGATCACCGCGACGTGAACGACGATCGCGACCATCGCGTTGACGTCGCGGTCCTGCACGATCTCGTACACGTTGCCGATGGTGAACAACGTGAGGTATCCGACCAGCAGCCACCACGCGATCCGCTTGCGACTGGCGAGCGCACCGGCTAGCAACGCGACGACGAACGCCCACGCGAGGCTGGTGTCGGGTGCGTCGAAGTAATAGGAGTCCACGTATTCGCGTGGTGTCTGCGTCACATGACGTAGGACCGGCGAGATGCTCCAGAAGAAGCACAGCACGGCGAAGATTCCGACGATCAACCCGGCGATGTGCGGAAGTTCGGATAGCTTGCCGTGCTTGCGGATCCGATGAGGAACCGCGGGTGTCGATGCGGGTTGCTCGGCCCCGATCGCGGGATCTTCCACCTTGCTCGTCACTTGCTTCGACCCTTCACGTGTCAATGTTGATCACACGTTAGTCCCGTTGAGCGTTCAAGATAGGTGTCATGCCGAGCCGAGATTTTCAGATAGACGACGTCCCCATCCGCGACGAGGTGATCAGGCTCGGCCAGTTCCTGAAACTGGCCAATCTGATCGACAGCGGTGCCGAGGCGAAGGGTGTGATCGCCGACGGTCTGGTCAGTGTGAACGGCGAGATCGAGGTCCGCCGCGGACGGCAGTTGCACACGGGCGACGTGGTCTCGATCGGTGCTGCGTCGGCGCGAGTCATGGGCCCCCGGCCCTCGTGAGCACTTTCGGAGGGCGGAACCTCCGAAAGGACTCACGAGCGGCGTAGCCGCCTACGCCCGGACAACGACTCCGTCGTCGTCGCTGTAGACGGTCTCGCCAGGGACGAAGGTGACTCCGCCGAACTCGAGCGCTACATCCTTGTGGCCTGCGCCGGTCTGCGTGCTCTTACGCGGATTGGTCCCGAGGGCCTTGATTCCGATGTCGAGGGTGCGAAGGATCGCCGAGTCGCGGACAGCACCGTTGACGATCACTCCGGCCCACCCGTTGTCGACCCCGCGGCCGGCGATGATGTCGCCGACCAGCGCCGTGTGGACGCTCGCGTCGCCGTCGACGACGAGCACTCCGCCGTTGCCCGGTTCGCTGAGGGTCTGCTTGACGAGCAGGTTGTCCTGGAAGCATTTGATCGTGGTGATCGGACCGGAAAACACTGCGCGGGCGCCGAATTGGATGAACTGCGTGTCGCAACTGCGAATGTCGGGACCGATTTCGTCGGCTAGGTCAGCTGTGGCTACTGGCTCGCTCATGGAACCAACCCTAGAACAGCGGTAGCGCTCACACCGTGGTGAAGGCCAATCGAGCCGCGAGGCCGAGGAAGGACACCGCGAAAAGACGCTGTAACGACAGCAGGACATGCGGACGGGACGTGACGTGTTGCCGCAGCGCTGCTGCCGTCAACCCGTAGCCGACGAATATCGCGAGAGTGACAACCATGAATACCGCACCGAACGTAAGCGTTTCGACGAATGCTCCCGAACTCCCCTCGTCGAGGAACTGCGGAAGGAGCGCAAGAAAGAACAACGTGAGTTTCGGGTTGAGAAGGTTGATCAGGATGGCGGTACCGATCGTTCGCAGCGCGGACGTGGGCGGAGCGTCGCCCGCGGCCAATGCGCCGGAGTTTCGCAGCATGGACACGGCCATATAGAGCAGATAGCCGACGCCGGCCCATCGGAGCACCTCGAACGCGACGGCACTCGTCGACACCACCAGCGCTGCTCCGGAAGCGGCAAGCACAAGGTGCGGGACGATGCCGAGGGTGCATCCCACGGCTGCCACGACACTGGCTCGCGCACCACGAGCAACGCCCGCAGCGACGGTGAACAGCGATCCTGTGCCTGGCGTCGCCGTCACCACAATGGCGGTAATCCAGAATTCCATGGTCATGTTTCGAGTTTCGTAGAACCATGGACCAGTGGACAGGGCCAAAGATGCGCGCAACGACAGGTCCATAAAGGGTGGGAGCAGCTTCCTGTCGCTCGATGCAGCCACCCTCGCTGAGCAAGCCGGAGACAAGGCGGGCTGGCTCGCCGAGCGGATCCGCGAAGCGGTGAACACCGGACACCTCGTCGCCGGGGAGCGACTGCCACCGAGTCGGGTACTTGCCACCGAGCTCGGGGTATCCCGCGGGGTCGTCACCGAGTCCTACACCCGCCTTGCCGACGCGGGTCTTGTTGCCGCGCTGGGGCGTGGCGGGACAGTCGTGTGTGGCGGGCCGAGTGCAGCGCGGCCGAATCCGAACAACGCTGCTCGGATTCCGACAGCGACCGTCGATCCCTTCGGATCGACAGCCGACTTCGAAACGCTCAGGGCCGCATCATGTCGCATCGATCTGAGCCCCGGCGTACCGGATGTACGCAGCTTTCCCCGCGCGGCATGGCTGCGTGCCGAACGCACAGTGTTGTCGACGGCGCAGTTGACCGATCTCGCCTACGGGCAGGCGCAGGGAGCGCTACCGCTCCGCACCGCGATCAGTCGCTGGGTGGCACGGACCCGAGGAATCACGTGTCTGCCCGACGACGTGATCGTCGTTGCCGGCGTGGCGCAAGCGTTGAGCCTGCTTGCGCATCAGCGCAAGGCCAACGGTGCCGCCACGGTAGCCGTGGAAGATCCAGGATCGCTCGGCGCGCGCCAACAACTCAACGCGTGGGGAATCCGCACCCCGGCGATCCCCGTCGACGACGACGGACTCGATGTCGATGCACTGCGACAGCACACCGCGAGCACGGTAATGGTCACTCCCGCACACCAATTCCCGACCGGAGTGGTGCTGACCGGACAGCGGCGCGTCGAACTGCTCGAATGGGCCCGCAACGGCAACCTCGTGATCGAAGACGACTACGACGCCGAACATCGCTACGACCGCCGCCCGGTACCCGCCCTCGCTGCCGACGAACCGGAGTCGGTCTACTACATGGGCAGCGTGTCCAAAATCCTCGCTCCCGCGTTGCGAATCGGGTGGGTCATCGCGCCGAGATCGATGACAGCAGCGATTGTCGACCTGAAAAGGGACACCGATCTCGGAAATGCAACCGTGCCGCAACTGAGCCTGGCCCACCTGATGAACTCGGGTGATCTCGAACGGCACCTGAGAACGATGCGGTCGCGACACCGTCGTCGGCGCGACGTCATGATCGGCGCCTTGCGCACGCGAATCCCGCACGCCGTCATCGTCGGTGCGGCGGCTGGGCTGCATCTGACGATCCTGCTACCCGACGACCTCGACGACACCGCGGTGGCGGCACGGTGCCTGCAGGCCGGTGTCAAGATGCACCCACTGTCCTGGCACAGGCAGAGCCCCGGTCCTCCTGGATTGGTACTCGGATATGCAGCATCGACCGAGGCCGACATCGCCGAGGGGATCGACGCTGTCGCGCAATCGATTGCGGAGTAGCTTTGGTGTGAATCGCACAACCACTCACTTTCGAGGTGCCCCATGCCTGCTCCGTCATCGGCGACGTTCGAGCGTCTTCGCAAACTTGCTGCCATCGACGACATGGAGTCGCGGGAAGTCCTTGCGGTCGAAGAAGTGTTCACGGGTAAACCGATCGCGACGATTCCGGTCGGTACCGCGGCCGACGTGACCGCCGCCTTCGCGAAAGCTCGCGCCGCACAGGTCGAATGGGCTCAGGTGCCCGTGAAGGAACGCGCCGCGATCATCGAACGCTTCCGCGACCTCGTGAAGGCCCATCGCGACGAGCTGATGGACATCGCGCAGGCCGAGACCGGCAAGGCGCGGTCGGCCGCGCAAGAAGAAATCGTCGACATGATGCTCAATGCGCGCTACTACGCGCGCAACGCGGCAAAACTGCTGGCGCCCAAGCGGGTTCAGGGGCTGCTGCCCGGTCTCACCAAGACGGTCGTGCACCACCAGCCGAAAGGCGTCGTCGGAGTCATCTCGCCATGGAACTATCCGATGGCGCTGTCGATCTCGGACTCGATTCCTGCTCTGCTCGCAGGCAATGCCGTCGTGGTCAAGCCCGACAGCCAGACGCCGTACTGCACCCTCGTCAACGCCGAACTGCTGTACGAGGCGGGTGTGCCACGTGACGTGTTCGCCGTGGTGCCGGGTCCGGGGTCGGTCGTCGGGACTGCAATCGTCGAGAACTGCGACTACCTGATGTTCACGGGTTCGACCGCGACGGGCAGATTGCTTGCCGAACAGGCAGGCCGTCGGCTGATCGGGTTCTCCGCCGAACTCGGCGGCAAGAATCCGATGATCGTGACCAAGGACGCCAAGCTCGACGAGGTCGCCAAGGCGGCGACGCGCGCGTGCTTCTCCAACGCGGGCCAACTCTGTATCTCCGTCGAGCGGATCTACGTCGATCAGT
Organism: Antrihabitans stalagmiti; assembly: GCF_016482825.1. Lineage (GTDB taxonomy): Bacteria > Actinomycetota > Actinomycetes > Mycobacteriales > Mycobacteriaceae > Antrihabitans > Antrihabitans stalagmiti. The sequence continues at coordinate 7,406 of NZ_JAEMNV010000004.1, forward strand.
CGGTCGCCGCCGAGTTCACCACCAAGTTCGGCGCGCAGGTTTCGGCGATGAAGCTTGCAACCGACTACGACTTCTCCGCAGACATGGGCAGTCTGATCTCCGAAGGTCAGGTCAAGGCCGTCTCCGGTCACGTCGACGATGCCCTCGTGAAGGGAGCGAAGGTCGTCGCGGGTGGCAACAAGCGTCCCGACATCGGACCGTTGTTCTACGAGCCGACGGTCCTCGCCGATGTCACGGACGAAATGCTGTGCGCGCGCACGGAGACCTTCGGCCCGTTGGTGTCGATCTACCCTGTCGCAGACGTCGAGGAAGCTATCGCGAAGGCCAACGACACCGAGTACGGATTGAACGCGAGCGTCTGGGCAGGTACCAAAGCCGAAGGCGAAGCGATCGCGGCGCGTCTGCGCAGCGGCACCGTGAACGTCGACGAGGGGTATGCGCCCGCATTCGGGAGCACGGCAGCGCCGATGGGCGGTATGCGTGCCTCCGGCGTCGGTCGGCGCCACGGACCCGAAGGAATTCTCAAGTACTGCGAATCGCAGACGATTGCTACTACGCGTGTGCTCAACCTCGGCACACCGCGTGGCTTCTCGAACAGCTTCTGGCAGAAGGCGTTGACTCCGCTTATCTCGCTCGTACAGCAATTGCCGGGGCGTCGCTGACCAACCGCTTCCCCGGTAAGGCTGCGCTTACCTGAATTGGGTCGGCAACTGCCACGAATTACCTGATCCCGGCCATGAGATCTGCGACACAGCAGACGGCTGGGTTAACACTCCATGTCCGAACATAACTGCAGGTCTGGGGCTTTGTTGCAGTTACATATCGGACATATCTCACTGCGGTCACGCTGCGGCTGTCAGGAAACGTACACATTGCGGCTACCGAATCGTCGCCGAACCGTCGTCAATCGTCCGTTAGATGCATCTGTCGAAGGCCTCAAAACTGATCTGCAGCAATGCCTTTCGTCTTCGGGCGGTCATGCCCGGGGTGCAGGTCACAAAACGATAAGGAACCGCGAGAAGATGAAGATCAGGAAACTTGCCGCTGTGTCGGCTCTGACGATTGCCGCACTCGGCGTCGCCGGCGGTACCTCGTACGCCGCACCTGCCCCGGCCGCACCTGCACCGGCCATCAACTACACCGCGCACGCCGACGGACAGTCGTCGTTCATCACCACCGACGCTGGTTCGCTGGTCACCGAAGACGGCGCGTTCAAGATCAAGGCCGCCGACGGCACCACCGTCGCCGCCATGCCGCTTTCGTTCAGCATCGACGACGTTGCATTCCCGATCGACGCGAGCATCGAGGGCAACACCGCGAAGCTGACGCCGGCGCTCGACATCAACCGCGCCTGGTACCACCCGGTCGCCGGTCTGAACGACGCACCGTGGAAGACCCCGTACGAGCGTGAGCAGGCAGCGTTCAACCGGATGAAGGACCAGATCTCCATCGGTGCCACCATCGGCTCCGCAGGCGGTCTCCTCACCGGCGCGGCAATCGGTTGCGTCCTCGGTGCCGGTGTTGCCGGTGTCGCAACGGCACCGCTTCTCGCACTCCTCGGCGCAGGCCCGCTCGCGGGCTGTGTCGCAGGTGCGGCCCTGCTCGGTGTCGTCGGCGGCGTCGTCGGCGCACTCTTCATCACCCTGCCGGTTGCGATCGCTTCGGCGATCGAGTACTTCACCATCGTGAACTCCCCGTTCACGCCGCCGGCGAAGTAAAACCCGCGCTACCAGCGGAATCAGGGCTCCCCTGACCACGCTCACCGGCGTGAGGGGCACCCTCGCTCCACGCGGTCGCTGACCGAAACGGCCCGTCTCCCTCGCGGAGGCGGGCCGTTTCGGCGCCGCGGTCGTGAGTCTTTTCGGAGGGTGGGCGCGCCGAAAAGACTCACGAGGCGCGGAGCGCCCTACGCCGTTGTCGCGAGCGCTGCAGCGAGTCCGAAGACCACCGCCATCGCGACCACCTCGATGATCGCCCGACGCAGCGACTCGTCCGCCTCCATACGGTGCGCCGCCGCCTGTCGGACCCAGGTTCGACGCCACCACCAACCGAGGCCGACGAGCAGTACGAGCACAACAGTCTTCGCCAGCACCACACGGCCGTACGCGGTATCGAACAGCGGACCGAAGGCCCCGATCCGCACCGCCGCATTGACGACTCCGCTCACGGTGAGCACCACCACGAACCGCCACGCCCACTCCGAATACCGCGGCAGCAATTCCGCCCAGCCACCCCGGGTTCGGACCAGCAACGCCAGCGCCGCGAGCAGTCCGAACCACAGCCCAGCAGCCAGCGCGTGGGTCGCTCCGAGCAAGGCACCGAACGGTTGCAACGACATGTGGCCCGTGATCGGCCGGATCACCAGCGCGAGGGCGCTCAGCACCAACGCCGGATCGGCCGACCAGTTCGCGTTCTGCCGAAATGCGACCGCTGCGTACGCGACCAACCCTGCGGTACACGCGACCGCAGCAATGCCGACCTGACCCGAACTGATGTGCGTCAGGAACGAAAGAAATTGGCTCGCGCCGAGATCGGAGACCCTACTGGATTCGACGTCGGACGCTTCGAAGGCAAGCAGCACGATCTCCGCGACGGTCCATACCCCGGCCGCGATCGCCATCGGCCGCCAAAGATCTTGCTGGGAAACAACTTTGCGCCGACCGCTCGTCTGCAATCGGCCGATCGCGGCCAAACCAAGCACGAGTGCGCCCATACAGTCGGCGATCACCCGAACCATGCTGGACGGCTGTGGCTGGGCAGGCGCGGCCAATTGCCACGCCAGGCTGACCCCGAGCGCGGCGGTGGGTACGGCAAGCAGCAGAGCCCATCTGCTCACACTGCCGGCCGTACCCGCTGCCATCGTCAGCTCTTCGAGCGGGGATTGCGCAGCGCGAATCCCAAACCGAGACCGAACAATACGACGGCAGCACCGAGTAGCAGCCAGAACCAGTTGAAGGTGCCCTCGGTGTCCGGGCTTGCATCCGCCTTCACCCCCGGCGAACCGGTGCCCTCCTTCGTGAGGGTGAAGGTCCGCGTTCCGCTCACCGCGTGGCCGTCGGCGGACGTCACGCGATAGGCGATCGTGTACTCACCGACAGGACCGAGTTCGCCGACGGGAACGCTGACGGTGGGTCCTTCGACGGTCGGTGTGCCCTTCGACCAGAGGTTGCCGTCGGGGCCGACGACCGTCAAAGCGGCGAAGGTGTCCTGCAGCGCTTCGTTGAACGTCACGCTCACCCGTTCGGGTCCGGCGTCGATGGCGGATCTGTCGTCCGGATTGCTTGCCGTGACCACCGAATGTGCGCTTGCAACACCGCTGCCGAGCACCGTCGCACCGAGCAACACGACGATTGCCGTACCGATGAGCGCGAGGAGACGCGTCATCACGACTGCTTGCTCCTGATGACCGCTCCGAGTCCGAGTGCTAGACCGAGAATGCCGACGAGCAGTCCGGCCCCGCCGAGCCAGCGAGCGGTCGTGTCGGATGCCTTATCCGAGGTTGCCGAGGTCTCGGTCGTCGCCGAGCCGTGTTCGTCGGAGCCTTCAGCGGCCAGCATGATCGACGGGGCCGGGTACTCGGGCTCGGTGCCGTCCGCGGGCGTCGGCTGGTTCCAGTTCACGACCTTGCCGTCGCTGTAGGTCTGGACCGCGTCGAAGGACACTTGCTCTTCCTTCGGCAGCGGGCCGACCGACAGGACGAACCGCTGGAACTGGCCGGGTGCGACGCCGACGCCGGGATCGGCGGTCCAGGTGACCGACGTGGCCTGCAGTTCGCTGTCCTTGTCGATGGTCGACGTCCATCCTGGCAGCGGTTCGGTCCGCGCGGACTTGAAGCCGGGGAGGGTGACGCTGACCTTCGTCGTGCTTGCGGTATCGGATTCGGTCGGCACCTTGAACGTGAGGACGGTATAACCGCCCGCAGCGGCACCAGGGGCGTCGACGGTGACGTGCGCGGACGCGATGCCCGCCGTGAGCAGGACTGCGCTACCGGTCGCGGCGAGGGTGACGCAGGCGCGCGTGATCAAGCTTTTCATGGATGAGTACTTTCGCGAGATGTAGAAGAACGGGTCGTCGGGGTGGCTAGAAACTGCACACCGCTGGTGGACCGCGCCGCGAAATCGAATCTCGTAAAAGGTCGTTGAACTGGGGGTATGCCCGCTCTAACCGAATCGGCAGCGGGCCTTGCGTGATGGGCGGCCTGCTCGGTTCGCGCCGCAGCGCAGCGCGCAGCGCATTGGTGACAACGGCAAGCAGACGTTCGGCGACGACGATCAGGAACGCGGACGCGACCGTCGCGACGCAGTGCGCGAGCGCCATCGCGCCGAGCCCGAAGCCGCCGGCATGCGAGTGGTCCGCGGTGACGGAGAGCGCGTAGTGGCCGAGGAGTTGACCACCGGCTAGCAACGCGGCGATCCCCAGCGGTCCTGGTCGGGTGATGGTTGCAGCCGTTGCGCCGAGCGCTCCGCAGGCAATGACGAGCAGAGTCAGCGCGGTGCCGGACGGATATTCGCCACCGGCGCTACCGTGTGCGGCTACCGCAAGGGCGCCGACGAAAGCCCCGACCACACAGCCGCGGACGCGGGCGATGGTGGGGCTGGCAGGCACGAACGATCAGCGTACTCCGAGGCGTGCAAGCAGGTCGGCCTCGATGCCGGACAGCTCGTTCGAGATCGCGAGGTGAGCGGCGCGCCGGCGCGGCGCCGGCATCAGCTCCGCGGCGTGGATCGCCGGTGCGAGGTCGGTCAGGCGCTCGCGTGTTGCCTCGATGAACTTGCCGGTCTCGGCATCTTTTGCGTGCAGCGCGGAAATTTCGGTGAGCGAGGTCTCGGCACTTGCGATGCGGGCGCTCAACTTGGCGCCGTGACCGGTGAACTGGCCGAGTTGCTCGACGCCGACACCGAGTTGCTGTGCACGACGCGCTTCGAGTTGGCCGCGAGCAAACGTCGCCCCGCGGTAGGCAAGCGGTGCGAGGACGGGGGCGAGCACCCGCGCGACACCGAGATACTTCTTGACCGACGCGACGCTGAACGGATCCTTCTCCAGCTTCGCTGCCTGCTTCTCGGCGACCTTCTCCTGCGCCTTGAACGCCGAGACCTGCGCCTTCTCTATCTTCTTCTGCGAACGTTTGTCGGCGCGCAGCCGCTTACGGTCGGTCCTGGCGCCGAGCTTCGCCTCGATCTTGGCTTTGTGCTTGAGCGCTTTGGCTTCTGCCTTTCGGGTGGAACGTCGCTTTCGCTTGGTGAACAACCCCATCGAAAAGGCCTCTCCCTAAGTGGTCGAGCAGTGTGCGACTCACCCTATCGGGTGGGTGTCGGAGCCCGCGAGCACATGGTGCGGTTCCGGCCTGTCGTGCGCCACGTCGACGAAACGAGTCGGTGGGCGCAATTAGGCTGCACATGTGAACAACGGCCGAGACGATCGCACGCGTCCCGTGCTGATCGATGCCCGGACGCTGACCTCATGTCGCCACCACCTGCATTTGGACACCTCACTGCCATTACTGGTCGAGGGGGTACCCGAAGATTCAGCTATCAAGCAGCGACGTGAGGCAGCCGCGCAGCATCGCGAAAACGTCCGCGACACGCTGACGGCGCTCGGCTCGCAATGGTCGGTGATCGGTCCGGATGCGCCGACCGCCGAGCGCGCAAAAGCGACGATGGCAGCGTGCGAGGCGGGTGTCGAGCGGATCTGGGGCGCTGTATTGCCGTCGGAGTTCGACACCGGTCGACGCGGCAAGTCCGAAATTCTGCTTCGCGACGCCGATCGTGGTGGCTATATCCCGGTGATCGTCGTGAACCACAAAGTCACCGACCCCCGCAACGGTGACAGCGAGGGCGGTGCGACGACGACGCCGTTCGACGTCTGGGCTCCACGCGAGGACCCGACCCGAAAGGTCCGTCCGCAACCTCGCGATCTGATGCGACTGGCGCATCTGTATCGGATGCTGCAGCGGCAGGGGCAGGCGAGTCCGGCTGTCGTCGGCGGTGCGATCGGGTTCGGGTTCGACACGATCGTCGTGCACGATCTTGCGCCCGTCCTCGGTGAATACGACCTTCGCTTCGCCGACCGGATCGCCGTTGCCCGCGGCGAATTGCCAACCGTCCCATCGCAGGTACCTGAATGTCGCTCCTGCCCGTGGTGGCAGTCCTGCCACAAATGGCTGACCGAGGCGCGCGATGTCAGCTTGGTGGCGTCGGGCTCGCGAGCCGAGGTGCTGCGCGCAGAAGGTGTACACACGATCGATCAACTAGCGCAGTGGGACGGTCCGCAACCCCAGGATTGGCAGCACGGCACCTTCGCCGACGCCGTCGTCACCGCGCAGGCCTGGCTGGCCGATGTGCCGCTGGTGCGACGCTTCGACGAGGTCGAGGTGCAACGCGCCGACGTCGAGGTCGACATCGACATGGAGAGCTACCAGGAGCATGGCGCCTATCTGTGGGGGACGTTGCTCGACGGCACGTACCGGTCGTTCGTGACGTGGGACCCGCTGCCGACCTCCGACGAAGGGCGCTCGTTCGGCGAGTTCTGGGTCTGGCTCATGGGAGTTCGCGAACAAGCGGCTGCCGACGGCAAAACTTTTGCGGCGTACTGCTACTCGCGCCAAGCGGAGGACAAGTGGCTGCTGGAGTCCGCACGCAGATTCCTCGGCCAGCCCGGGGTTCCGAGTGTGGACGAGGTCCGCGCGTTTATCGACGGTCCACAGTGGGTGGACATCTACCAGGTTGTCAGCGAGCAGTTCATCTGCCCGAACGGCAAGGGGCTCAAGAAGATTGCGCCGGTCGCAGGCTTCAACTGGCGTGATGCCGAAGCAGGTGGTGAGGCCTCGATGGCGTGGTACCGCGAAGCTGTCGGCTACGACGCCGAACCAGATCTGACGCAGCGGCAGCGGCTGCTCGAATACAACGAGGACGATGTCATCGCGACCAAAGTGCTGCGGGAATGGATGTCGGACCGCGCCGTGACCGAGGTCCCGCAGGTTGCGCAGTTGCGGACTCACCTCCAGCCTGAGCGCGAAGTGCTGCCTACTCCGTAAACGGTTCTCGAACCCCCGCCATCACAGCGGGTCTGCGGCTTATCGTTGTGCCGTGCGAATCGCGATTGTGCTCTTCCTCGTCGTCGACCTTGCTGTGCTCGTCGTCGTCGCGATGCAGATCAAACGGCTGCGGCAACACAACGCCGACCTTGCGGCGGCCGTGGCTGCCACGACTGCAAAAGCGGCGCGACCGCTGGCGACCGAGCCTGTGTTTGCGGAGATGAAAGAGCGGCGGATCACCATCGAGATCCTCAATCCGATCGAACTCGCAGCGACGCAAAGTCGCTTCTCCGGCATTGCCGGGGCCGTCGCGCCCGACCTCCTGCGCAAGGTGGTCTACGACCGCGCGGCCGCGATCATGCGAGAGCAATTCGTCGAGCAGGGAGTGAAAGCGGACGTGAAGGTCCAGGTCGGTGCTTGACGTCGCGTTCGTGTTGGCCACCTGCGCCGTGATCGCAGGGACGGCAGCTGTAGTCGTGCAGTGGCAGCGCGCAGAACGCGACGTCGTGACTGTGGCTGCCGCTAATCTCCGTCTCGACGGCGTCGTCGAGGAGAACAAGCGGATGGCCGAGGCAGCTGCAGACGTAGCCGATGCAGTGGAAACAACAACCGCCGCAGTACAACTCGGCACAGGGATAGTGCAGGCGAGTCATCAGGCGATTGCGTCCATACCGTTCGAAATTTTGAATGCAATTCCCGCCACTCGTGACACGAGCAGAATCGTCAGAAGCATTCACGACGAAACCGCAGGCGGGATCTACAAGGCGATCTTCGGAGCCAACCGGGCACTCGGCAATGCTTTCCGCGATTCGGTAACCCCGAAACAGACTCCCGAACACCCGCCGAAACAACTTCCCGGACCAGACGAAGAAACCACACGATGAGCGAACCGACTGAGCGGCCACCGAAGACCTCGACCTCACTGCGCTTCGCGTTGCTTCTGACCGCAGCGAGCGGGTTTCTCGATGCCTATACCTACATCTCCCGTGGCGGTGTGTTCGCGAATGCTCAAACCGGCAACGTCATTCTGCTCGGTGTCGATCTGTCCGAACAGCGATGGCACAGCGCGCTAGCCCATCTGTGGCCGATCCTCGCGTTCATCGTCGGCGTCGCGATCGCAAACTGGCTCAAGAGCGAACGTGCCCTCGACCGCATCGATCATCCGATTCGCTGGGCGATGCTCGGTCAGGTAATCGTGCTGGCAGCGGTCGGTTTCGTGCCCAGCCATGTGCCGAACGCCGTCGTGACCATTCCGATCGCCTTCGTCGCAGCCATCCAGATCGGGCTGTTCCGCATCGTCGGCGATCTAGCGTTCATCGCGATCGCGACGACGGGCAATCTGATGCGTTTCACGGAGTCGGGGTACGCCGTCTTCGTCGAGAAGAAGCGTGAATCACGACGTGCGATGGGCATTTACGCGGCAATCATCACCGCGTTCGCCGGCGGCGCAGCGGTGGGAGCTGTCGCGACGGAACAGCTCGGCGTCACCGCCGCATGGATACCGGCCGCGCTGCTCGCAGCGACACTGGCATTGTTCTATGTGGACGACCGACAGGCCCGCTGAGCGCTGACCTATCATGTCGTCGGAAATTTGGACCCGGTCCGCTACGGCCCGGATCGGTATGAGCTTCGAAGGGAATTCAAGTGACATCGCAAGTCGAGCAATTGGAGTTCCAGGCGGAAACGCGTCAGCTGTTGGATCTGATGATCCATTCCGTCTACTCGGAGAAGGACATCTTCCTGCGGGAACTTGTCTCCAACGCGTCCGATGCCTTGGACAAGTTGCGGCTGGAAGCGTTCCAGAACAAAGAGCTCGATGTCGATACGTCCGACCTGCACATCGACATCGACATCGACAAAGAGGCCCGCACGCTGACAGTGCGCGACAACGGCATCGGGATGTCGCGTGACGAGGTCGTCGATCTGATCGGCACGCTCGCGAAGTCCGGCACCGCGGACCTGCGCCGCAAGCTCGCCGAGGCGAAGGACTCGGCTGCGCCCGAAGAACTTATCGGGCAGTTCGGCATCGGCTTCTACTCGAGCTTCATCGCCGCCGACAAGGTCACGCTGGTGACCCGACGCGCAGGCGAGACCGAGGCGACCCGGTGGGAGTCGGAAGGTGAAGGCACCTACACGATCGAAACTCTGGCCGAGGCTCCGCAGGGAACGTCGGTCACGCTGCATCTGAAGCCGGCCGACACCGAAGATCACCTGTACGACTACACGGCGCCGACCAAGATCAAGCAGATCATCAAGCGCTACTCCGACTTCATCGCGTTCCCGATTCGCATGGAGGTCGAGACGACGGCGCCGGCCGACGACGAATCCGAAGAGGTAACTCGGCAGATCGAGACCGAGACGATCAACTCGATGAAGGCGCTATGGACGCGATCCAAGAGCGACGTGAGCGACGAGGAATACAAGGAGTTCTACAAGCACGTCAGCCATGCCTGGGACGAGCCGCTCGAGATCATCCCGCTCAAGGCCGAGGGCACGTTCGAGTACCAGGCGCTGCTGTTCATCCCGTCGCAGGCGCCGTACGACATGTTCATGCGCGAGGCGAAGCGTGGCGTGCAGCTCTACGTCAAGCGCGTCTTCATCATGGACGACTGCGAAGAACTGATGCCCGAGTACTTGCGCTTCGTGAAGGGTGTCGTCGACGCGCAGGACCTGTCGCTCAACGTTTCTCGCGAAATCCTGCAGCAGGACCGCCAGCTGAAGCTGATCCAGCGACGCCTCGTGAAGAAGATCCTGTCGACGGTCAAGGACATGCAGGCCAACAACGCCGAGAAGTACACGACGTTCTGGTCGCAGTTCGGTCGTGTGCTCAAGGAAGGTCTGCTCTCGGACTTCGACAACCGCGACGCCATCCTCGGCGTCTCGTCGTTCGCGTCGACGAACTCGACCGAGGACCAGACGTCACTCGCCGAATATGTTGCCCGGATGCCCGAAACGCAGGAGCAGATCTACTACGTCACCGGTGAGTCCCGGCAGCTGATCGAAAGCTCGCCGCACATGGAAGCGTTCCGTGCCCGCGGACTCGAGGTGCTGCTGCTGACCGATCCGGTCGACGAGATGTGGGTCGGGTCGGTGCCGGAATTCGACGGCAAGCCGTTCCAGTCGATCGCGAAGGGTGAGGTCGACCTCGACAGCGAGGAAGAGAAGAAGGCCGCCGAGGCCGAGCGGGAAGAGCAGAGCAAGGAGTTCGCCGAGCTCCTGACCTGGATGACCGCGACGCTGTCGGAGACGGTCAAGGAGGTCCGGCTTTCGTCGCGACTCGTCGATTCGCCTGCCTGCATCGTGAGCGACGAGTTCGGGTTCTCGCCGACGCTGGAGAAGATGTATCGCGCGTCGGGTCAGTTCGTGCCGCCGACCAAGCGGATCCTGGAACTCAACCCGACGCACGGCCTGGTCGAGGGTCTGCGGAAGGCGCACGCAGAGCGTCCCGACGACGAGGCACTCGCCGACACCGCCGAGATCGTCTACGGCATGGCGTTGCTCGCCGAGGGTGGCGAACTGACCGATCCGGCGCACTTCACCAAGCTGCTGGCGAAGCGCCTGATTTAGGGCGCTGCGCGCCTCGTGAGTCTTTTTGGAGGGTGGGAGCGCCGAAAAGACTCACGAGCCGGTGCGGCCCACGCCGACCGTCGCGGCGCCGTATGGCTTCGGCGTTCCGTGTTGGTAGAACGAGTCGACCTCGATCAGTTCGAATCCGGCGTCGGTGACCAGTTGTGCGGTATCGCGGGTCAGATGGCAACCCCCGGCCACCCGCTTCTGGATCGGCTCGAGTCGCCGTTGCCAGCGCTGGACCGACGGGTCGGGGGCGATGCCGTGTTCGACGAAATGCAGGGTCCCCCCGGGTTTGAGCACCCGGCGGACCTCGCTCAACGCGGCCATGACGTCGGGGATCGTGCACAGGGTGAACGTCGACAACGCGCTGTCGAACGTGTCGTCGTCGAACGGCAGGGACTGACCGTCCAGCCCGGACCGTTCGATCGGCACCGCTGACGCGGCGACGCGTTTGCCCGCCAACCGCCAACCGATGTCCGCGGGTTCGACGGCGCTGATCTTCTCGACCGCAGCCGGATAAAACGGAACGTTGAGCCCGGACCCGAATCCGATCTCGACGACGTCGCCACGCAAACCGGCGGTGACTCGTTTACGGAGCGGATCGAGCAGGCTCGCCCCGCAGGTCACGTCGATCAATCGAGGCAGGATGCGGTCGTCGTAAATGCCCATGGAAAGAGGATAGGCGGCACGCCGCTCGTGCGTCTTTTGCGACGTCAGGACCACCGAAAAGACTCACGAGCCGCGTAGCGGCCTACCCTCCCGAACGAAGAATCGCCTCGATGTTGCGTTCGGCGAGAGCGGCGATCGTGAGCGACGGATTGGCTGTGGCTGTACTGCCTGGGATCGCGGCACCGTCGAGGACGTAAAGACCCGGCTGACCGTGCACCCGACCCACGTTGTCGGTCGCCTTGCCGAGCACCGCTCCGCCGAGGGGGTGCGCTGTGAAGTTCGCGTTCGCTGCGTAGCCGATCGCGTCGTATTCGACGAGGGACCCACCACGTTCGGCGATCCGATGATTGACCGCCTCCGCCGACGCCCGTGCTGCGTCGTTGCCGTTGGTCGGCCAGTCGACGGTGACCGATCCGTCGGTCGCGTTGTAGCCGAACCTGCCGCGCGTCGGGTCGAGCACGATACCGAGCGAGGCCAGTGCGCCGACATCGATGGGAATGCCTGGTATAAACCAGTTTTCGAGCGTTGTGGGCAGTTGGGAATCGTCGTAGACGCGGCTCGCGCAGGGCGCGCCCTGGCCGTTGCCCGCGATCGAACTCGCACCGCGGGCCAGGACGACGTCACCGTTGGTGCCCCACCCCTCACCGATATGTTCGTTGAGGTTCGGCAGGGTTCCGGTCGCGCGTGCCCGCACAAGCAGTTCGGTGGTGCCGATCGAACCCGCACCGAGGTAGACGCGGTCGGCGGTCAACGTTCGCCGACCGAGTACATCTCCGGTCGGTGCCAGCTTGGTGATCTCGATCGTGAATCGATCGCCGTCCCTGCCGATCGAGTCGACCCGATGGCCCGGGAAAACCGCGGCCTTGCCGGTGTCGCGCGCCTGCTGCAGGTAGTTGCGGTCGAGGTCGAACTTGGCGCCGTTGGAATTGCCGAGGTTGCTGCGGGCCGCGGTTGCCGAGGGTCGGCTCCTGCCCGCGAGTTCGCCGCGGACGATGTCCCAGTCGAAGATCGAATCGACGGGCACCGGTGTGTAGCCGGCCTTCCTCGCTTGCTCGTCCCAAGCCCGCGAATGTGCGAACGGTGCCGACCCGTACAGGTCGGCGGGGATCGGGGAGAGGCGAAGCATGTCGCGGACCCGCGGGAAGTAGCGGCTGGTCAGCTCGTTGTAGTCGACCGAGCCACCGAAAACGGAGTCGAACAAGGCTTTGGGAGGAGCGACCATCGCGCCGGTGAAGATCACCGAACCGCCGCCCACGGCTGCGGCTCGCCAGACGTCGATGCCTGGGTAGGAGGTGCAGTCGAGGACGCCGCCGAAACTGTCGAAGAATACTGGGACCTTGGTGACGCCGGTGAAGCTGGTGCGATGCCAGAATCCGCGGCCATCCGGCAGATCGTCACCGGTGAAGATCTCGCGCCACGGATCATTTGGCCAGCGTGAACCGCGTTCGAGGACGGTCGTCTGCGTGCCTGCCTGAGCGAGTCGCAGTGCGCCGACCGCACCGCCGAACCCGGACCCGATGACGAGGGCCTCACTGTGCTCGGGAGGGTCGGGTAGCGGTGCGAATATCTCCGGGACCCACGACCGAAAAAGTGGGGTCCACGGACCTTCTGCCTGCGCGTGCGCTGCGAACGCAACCCCCGAGCCGACCGCCGCGGTCGACGCGGCTGCGGCCATCAGAAATTGGCGTCTGTTCAGCAAGCTGGTGCCTCCGCGTCCGATCCGTCAACCGGATTCCCACGGGCGGCAATCAGGTTCCACCAGGGAGGTTATACGGGCACGGCCGCGCGAGGGTGCTCGACCGCCGCGTCGACACGATCGTCGTCGCTGTAACCGTGTGCGGTCAGGATGCGCTTGCGCGCCGACGGCAGGATGTTGGTCCGTCGAACGTCGCCGTCGTAGTGCGCGAGAACCAGCGGGTCCATAACCCGTCGCCAGAGCGGAGGAAACAGTGCGAGTACGACCATGGTTGCGTAGCCGGCGGGCAACTGAGGTGCTTCGTCGCTGGTCCGCAGGGTTTGGTAGCGCCGCGTCGGATTGGCGTGATGGTCGCTGTGGCGCTGCAGGTGGAAGAGCAGCACGTTGGTGACGATGCGGTCGCTGTTCCAGCTGTGCTTGGGTGCGCAGTGCTCGTAGCGTCCGTTGCTCTTGCGTTCGCGTAGCAGACCGTAGTGCTCGACGTAGTTGACGGCCTCGAGGAGGCCGAACGCGATCACGGCGTTGATCAGTAGGTACGGCGCAATCTGCCAACCGAAGGCGACGAGGAGCAACGTGAACAGCGCTGCGGTCATCGCCCACGCTTGGATGATGTTGTTTCCAGTGCTGAACCATCGGCGACCCTGGCGACGCAGCCGCTGACCTTCGAGACGGACGGCCGAGCGCATGCCACCGGCGATGGTCCGCGGTAGGAAGTGCCAGAGCGATTCGCCGAAGCGCGAGCTTGCCGGGTCGTGGGGAGTGGCGACGCGGACGTGATGGCCGCGGTTGTGCTCGACGAAGAAGTGTCCGTACGCACTCGGCGCGAGGGCGATCTTGGCAAGCCAACGTTCGTGCTTCTCGACGCGGTGGCCGAGTTCGTGGGCGGCATTGATGCCGATGCCGCTGCCGAGGCCGATGGTGACTGCGAGACCGATCTTGTCGACGACGCCGAGAGCGCTGTCGGACCAGAGGTACCCGGCGATTGCCAGGCTGATGAACTGCACGGGCAGGAAGAGGTAGGTGCACCAGCGATAGAAGCGGTCGCCGGAGAGTTCTTCGAAGGCTTCTTCGGGCGGGTTGACGCCGTCGTCGCCTGCGAAGAAATCGAGGATCGGGATGGCGACGAAGAAAACGATGGGTCCGATCCACCAGAAGATGGGCAGACCGGTGTGCAGGACAAGCTGCGACGGCAGCAGACTGCACGCAGGCGCCAGCGGACCCATGACCCACAGATAGCGCTTGCGGTCACGCCACTGCCGGGCGACCTTGGCCTTGCCCATCGAATTTCCTTCCAAAAACAAACCGAAAGATTGCTTTCAAATATGAAACCAATAGTTAGTTCGTTTTGGGGCGAAAACTGTTAACTGGACAGGTGATCTGTGCTAGATCCCACCTCGGCGTCTGACGGTGGCCAATATCACACCACGATGTTTTCTCCACCGCAGGTCACAGCGCTGGCCGGAGTCGTGAAACACAAAAGGTGCGGGCGACGAATCGCCCGCACCTGTTGTCTGTCGCTGAATCGTTACCTCGGCGCCATCCGAAGAGCGCCGTCCATACGGATCGTCTCGCCGTTGAGGTAGTCGTGCTCGACGATCATCTGCGCAAGCTGCGCGTACTCCGTCGGCTGTGCGAGACGCGACGGGAACGGCACGCCGGCCTCGAGCCCCTTGCGGTATTCGGGAGTGACGCCCGCGAGCATCGGGGTGTCGACGATGCCGGGAGCGATCGTGTTGACGCGGATGCCGAACTGCGCGAGATCGCGCGCGGCAGGGATGGTCATGCCGTGCACGCCACCCTTGGATGCGGAGTACGCGATCTGACCGACCTGGCCCTCGAATGCTGCAACCGATGCGGTGTTGATGACGACACCACGCTGACCCGACTCGTCGACCACGTCGGTCTTCGAGATGGCGTCGGCCGCGAGTCGCATGACGTTGAAGGTTCCGAGCAGGTTGATCGTGATGACCTTGCGGAACAGTTCGAGATCGTGCGGGCCGTGCTTGGAAAGGATGCGACCGGCCCAACCGACACCTGCGCAGTTGACGACGATGCGCAGCGGCACACCGGAGGCAACGATCTGGTCGACAGCGGCCTTGACCTCGTCGCCGTTGCTCACGTCGGCTGCGATGAGGGTGACACCCGCAGGAACGCTGTCGCCTGCACGCTCGATCGAATCCGCAAGGTCGAGGCCGAACACTGTCGCACCGGCGTCGGCAAGGCGCTTGGCAGTTGCCGCGCCGAGACCCGAGGCACCGCCGGTTACCAGCGCTGCGCTTCCCGAAATTTCCACTAGTTCAACCTCTCTTCCGGCGACCGTCCTTGGCCACCACGATTGACAGCACCATAACCTGCACGAGCAGATGCCGATTTGGCGCGGGGCGTTACCGACCGGTAGCTATTCGGGGCGGTGACATACCGCTTCGACGTTGTTGCCGTCGGGATCGCGGACGAAGGCACCGTAGTAGTTCGAGTGGTATTCCGGCCAGACCCGAGGCTCGTGCAGCACTTCGGCGCCCGCCTCGACCGCAGCATCGAAAAATGCAACGACCGTGTCGCGATCCTGCGCCTGGAAAGCGATGTGGGCTTCGCGGAAACCCTCACCGCTGGTCTGCGGACCCAGCCAGAAGTCTGGCATCGGTGGGACGCCGTAGCCGATCACCTCGCCGAAATCCATCAGTCTCACACCGCCGAGCGGGGCGAGCACGCTGTCGTAGAACTCGGCACTCGCGGCGACGTCGCCACATTGAATCGCCAGGTGATCCAGCATGTGCAAACTCTAATCCGGCTCGGCGCTCGGTTCGGCGTAAACGGTTCGCGACGTGCGGCCCCGCAATTTCGTAGACCCTCGGGACGCCCAGTGCGCAGCTTCCTCGGGCGCCGCGGACCAGACGGCCTGACGCGCAGCAAGGATCCGGCTCTTGCGGTCCTTCGCAAGTTCGGTGAGGCGCGCCGCCTCGTTCACCGGGTCGCCGATCACCGTGTACTCGTAGCGGTGCTCCGCACCGATGTTGCCTGCGAACACCGAGCCGTGCGAGACGCCGATCCCGAAGTCGACTGCCGTCAACGCTCGCAGCGCGGTCCGCAGCGCACGTGCCGTCGCGAGTGCGGCACCTGCGGGATCGTCGATCTCCTGGGGTGCGCCGAAGATCGCAAGCGCGGCGTCACCGGTGAACTTGTTGATCAGGCCTTCGTGCTCGTCGACAGCCGTGACGACGATGTGGAAGAAGTCGTTGAGCACGTCCGCGACCTCGGTCGGCGGATGCGTCGCAGCCAACGTCGTCGATCCCGCAAGGTCGATGAACAGGACGGCAACGACCCGAACGTCACCACCGAGCGTCGGTTCCTCTTCCATCGCGCGGCTCGCAACGTGTTGCCCGACGTGTTTGCCGAACAGGTCCTGCAGGCGCTCCCGTTCCGCGACGCTCGCGACCATCTGGTTGAAGCCCATCTGCAGCCGACCGATCTCGGAGGAGTCGTAGACGCTGACGGTGACGTCGGTGTTGCCCTGCTCGACCTCACGCATGGCACGGCCGACCTCGCGGACCGGATCGGAGACGGTCTGTGCCACGAGCTGCAATCCTCGAAGGCCTGCTCCCAGCGACGTCGCGGCGAGTATGAGGATCGGTGCTTCTATCGGCGTATCCGGCGCAATGACCCACTGCGTGTACCTGTCGACGATGATCGCGCAGATCGCGGTCGTCGGAATCGCGGTACACAGCGCCCAGGTTGCGATCAGTCGTTGCATAACCCCCGGGGAGGGTCGCTGCGGCGGCGTCGCCGACATGGCGACAGCGATGATCGGACGCAGGGTCTGCTGGGTGACCAGATAACCGAGGCAGGCGATCGCGGCACCACCGAACACGACGCCGAGTGCGATCAGAGCAAGCGTGCGGAGTCCGGAGTGCAGGTTCAGGAAGAAGATTGCGGCGCCGCCGATGAACCACATGCCGACGTGGACGAGGGTCTGGCGCAGCGGTATGTCGAGTGCGGCATACGCCTGACCCTCGGTCGGCGTCTCGCCCTTCGAATACCAGACGAGGGCAGGAACGACGAAGGTCGTCGTACATACCGCGGCGACGATCAGGCTGCCGGTCAGTACCAACGTTCCGGTGGCGATGTTGCGAACCGTGAACAGGTCCTGCGTGACGGACTCCTTGCCCCGTGACAGCAGCGCGATGATCGCGAGGACTTCGATCGCACCGATGACGTAGGCGCTGAGAATGCCGACCGAATACCGCACACGCAGCAGGAATGCTCTGCGTTTCCAGTCGGCGGGCGGATTCATGTCCTCTGTCTATCACCGACCGACGTCACAACACTGCCCGTCCGAAGAACCGCTCGAAACGGATCTCGGACGCCCACGCTGGGCAAATCCGGGTCAGAGCGAATCAGGCGGGGTGTGCGACGTGTCCGACGTCACGGAAGTAGACCCCTACCTGCGTCGCAGTTTGCGCAAACGGTCGAGTCGGCGTGGTGCGGGAGGTTGTGGAGGACCCGTCAGCGGCAGCGTTGCGGTGCGGCGCAGCAGCTGTTGCCCGTTGTCGACGTAGGCGTGGTCGACCTCGAGCGTGGCCTCCCGGCCGGAGATGACGACGGTCATCACGCCGTTCTCGAACCACGGTCCGTTGTCGATCTCCCAGTCGATGTCGACGTCGGCTACGCCCGCGGATTTGGCCATACGATGGGTCAGCCACCGGACTGCCCTCGTCTTCATTGCGCGGTTGGCGACGCGAATGGACTTCTCCAGCGGATTCCGGAACGGCGACATCGTGAGCTGATGGATGGCAGGTTCCTGCGGATCGACGCCCGGCAGCGTTGCACGCGCTGTGTAGGAGCAGTGAACGTCGCCCGCCAACATGAGGATCGTCGCCGGGGTGTGCTCGGAACGGGAGATCTTGGCCAGCATGTCGACGACGATTCCGAACGATGACCGGAATGCCGCCCAGTGCTCCAGGTCGACGTCACGTCTGATCTTCTCGCCGACTCGTTGGAATCGGCGTCCCCATGCCCCGCCCGCAACAGCTTCGTTCCACCCTTCCAGATGATGAATGCCCTGGGCCATGAGGAAGGGCAGTGTCGTCGCAACAAGTAGATGGTCGAAATTTTGGCCGGGTGCTGGTGTGCTCGCCTTCTCCTCCAGCCAGGCGCGTTCGGCATGGTCGACGATGCCGCGATCCTGCGGATCGAGTCGACGCGAACAGCGCGCATCGACGGCAAGCATCCGAATCCCCAGATGCTCGTTGCCGAAGTCGCGATGAAAACTCCAGCGCGCGCTGTCCGGTTCGGAATCCGATCGCCACGCGAACGCGTCGAGTTCGGCGGATCGCTCGGCGTCGGAGATATCGGATCGGACCATCGCCCACGTGCTGTCGTTTTCGAGTTCGGCGGGCGACAGATTGCCGAGGTGCTGATAGATCCAGTACGACCCGAAAGCGCCCCGCACGCGGTCGGGCCACCACGGCTCGTTGGTGATCCAATCTCGCCACTGCTGCGAGGTGTTCCAGTCGTCACGCAGATCGTGATCGTCGAGCAGCATGCAGGTCGGGACCGTCGAGAACAGCCACCGGATCGGTTCGGGGGTCCAGCTGTCGGCGTAGAGCCAGGTGTATTCCTCGAAGTTGCCGATCTCTTTGCGTACCTCGTCCCAACTCGCCGGCAGATTCTCGTGCGCGACCGTCAGCCTGGCGGCGAGCGCGTCCGACGGCGTGTCCGCGTAGACCTGGTCCCCGCCGAGGAACATTGCGTCCGGCCACTCCTCGTAGGGCGCCGTTGCCATTCGCTCGGCCAACGCCGCCAGAGCGTCGGCGCCGAAGCGCTTCAGGCCATCGTCGTCGAAAGGTGCGCTGCGGCGGCACGATCCGAACGCGAGGCGAAACGTCTCGTCATCACGGAAGGTCCGCATGACGCTCGGCGGAAAGCGTGAATCGGGTTCGGGCCACACCTGATCGGCGTCCAGCCGAACGGTGTAGGGCGTCTGCGAACCGGGTTGCAACCCCTCGATGATCACGAGTGCGAAGTGGTGGCCGTGCACGGTCCACGTGCGGGCTGTGCAACCGAGTACTTCGACCTCGCAGGGTTGGTCGGTTTCGACCCAGACCGTCGCACGAGTGGTGTCCACATAACGAAGGAGTGGCCCGACGACCAGTGCAGCGTTCGACATAGCCAGAGGCTAGTCGAATTGTCCCTTCCGGGTAGGCCGGCCTGGGTAGGGTGGCCTATGGCATTCAGAGGGCTGATGGGTGGCGGCGCCAGCGTCGACACAGTGCTGCACGATCCGCGGGTGTACCCGGGTGGCGTCCTGCAGGGGACGGTGAACGTCGTTGGCGGACATACCGATCGCGACGTCAACTTCATCGAACTCGCATTGACGGCAAGGGTCGAAGTCGAGACCGACGACTCGGAGTACAACGCCAACGTCGAGTTCAACAAACGTCGAATCAGCGGGCCGTTCAGATTGGCGGCAGGCGCACGATTCCCGGTGCCGTTCACACTCGATATTCCGTGGGAAGCGCCGTTCAACGTCGTAGCGGGCACGACGTTCCACGGGGTCCGCGTCGGGGTGCGAACCGAACTCGATATTGCGCGGTCCGTCGACAAGGGCGACGTCGATCAGATTCAAATCCTCGCGTTGCCCGCGCAGGAACGGATCGTGACTGCGTTCGCCGAGATCGGCTTCCGACTCAAAGGATCCGACCTCGAGCGTGGCCGACTGAGTGGCTCGCCGCTGCCGTTCTATCAGGAAGTCGAATTCCACCCGGCGCCGCAGTTTCGAGGTCAGGTCAACGAGCTCGAGGTGAAGTTCGTGACGCGATCCAACAGCATGGACGTCGTCCTCGAAATCGATCGGCGCAGCCTCTTCGGCAGTAGCGACAAGACCAACCGTTTCACTGTCGATTTCGCGACGGTCGATCATCAGGACTGGCCGTCGGTACTCAACGATCACCTCGCTCGGATCATGGGCGGCGGCTCGTTCGGTGGCAGCGTTTCCCGGCACGCGGCTCCGGTCATGAACACCCCGCCTCCCCAGTTCGGCGGTCCGCCGCCTGCGCCTGCCTACGGTGCTCCGCCTGCTCCGCCTTACGGGGCGCCTCCTGCTTATGGCGCACCTCCCGCTCCGGCTTATGGCGCGCCGCCGCCTGCCCCGGCTTACGGTGCTCCGCCCGCCTACGGCACACCGCCACCTGCGCCTGCCTACGGCACCCCGCCACCTGCGCCTGCCTACGGCACCCCGCCACCTGCGCCTGCCTACGGCACCCCGCCGCCTGCCCCGGCGTACAACGCGCCGCCACCACCTGCGCCCGAGTACAACCCGGCCCCGCCCGCTGCACCTGCACGGTCCGGGCAGGGTGGCGGCATCAACCTCAGCAAAGGCGGCAACGTCAACCTCAGCCAGCAGGCCAATGGGTTGACTGCGGTGGCGATCGGCCTGGGCTGGGATGTGAGCTCGTTCGGCGGCGGCATCGACATCGACGCGTCGGCGATCGTGGCAGGCCCCGACGGCAGGGCACTGTCTGACCAGCACTTCGTGTTCTTCAACAACCTGAACAGCCCCGACGGCGCCGTCGTCCATGCAGGAGACAACAGCACCGGAGCCGGGTCGGGCGACGACGAGCAGATTCTCGTCGATCTGGTCAGGTTGGCGGCCAACGCGGACAAGATAGCCTTCGCTGTCTCGATTCACGACGGCCAGGAGAAGGGCCAGAACTTCGGGCAGGTGCGTAACGCGTACATCCGCGTCGTGAATCGGGCAGACAATCGGGAGATCGCACGCTACGACCTGTCAGCGCAGGCCTACAGCGAGACAGCGATGATTTTCGGCGAGCTGTACCGGCACGGTGCGGATTGGAAGTTCCGCGCGGTCGGCCAAGGCTTCGCGGACGGTCTTGCGGGGATCATCCGGAGCTTCGGTCTCTGAGCTGGAGCGTGTCAGGTCAGGATGAAAAGAGCATCTTCCCGAAGCTCTTGTGTTTGTGGTGGCCGTGACTGCTGTAGTGGCCACCGTGTGAGGCGCCCCAGGCCGGTGCCGCGTAAACCGGTTGCGGCGCACCGTATGCGGGCTGCTGTGGGTAGGCGGGCGGTGGCGGTGGTGCCGGGGTGTTCCACTGTTGCTCGGCCCGGTTGAGGCTTTCGAGTTCGCCGTAGTCGAGAAAGACTCCGCGGCACTGGTCGCACTGTTCGATCTGGAGTCCGCTTCGCGTGTAGGTCCGCATGAAGCCGGGACACTTCGGACACTTGAACTGCTGGCTCACGTGTGCCTCCACCATTTATCCGCCCCAGCGGGTGCTCAGGGCACTTCGGAAATCGTACCCATCCGCACGATTCCGCGACATGATTCGATCAGCAGTTCCTCGACCTCGTCGAGCTCCCGATCCTGCGCAGCAGCAGCGAGTACACCGCGCGCTGCTGCCTGCACCGTGATCGCGCGGGCGGGCAGGTCCAGTACCGACCACGGGTCGACGCCGGCGGGAATTGCGGGACCGCCCGCGTGCCGATATGCGTCGAGAAACTCCTGCCAGGTCTCGGGCGCCAGCATCCCGACCGCCGTCCACGCTGCTGGATGCGCGAGATCCCATGCGGCGGGCCCGATTCCAAGGTCATCGACGTCGATCAGCCGCCACGTCTCGTCGACTCGGACGAGTTGGCCGAGGTGCCAATCCCCGTGCACGAGGCAATGCTGCAGTTGGGCGGGCGCGGGTCCGCCGCGTGCGGTCCAGGCGGGGAGGGTCTCGTAGGCGTCGAGAACTGCTCGTGCCTGCGACATCGACACAGCTCGAGAACCGCGCAACCGAGTGACGGCGTCGGCAACGCGGGCGGGTCCGCCCATCGGGGGTACAGGACCGGTCGGCAGCGGCGCGAGGTGCAGGCGGGCGAGGAGTTCGGCACCGTGTTGCCAGGGTGCGCTGTCGGGGTCGTCGGGATCGACGGGTGTGCCGAGCGGCCAGACGGTGACCGGACGGTCGGCGATCGTTGTTGTGAAACCATTGGTACGCAATGGAATCGGTGCCAGTAGGACATCGGCTAGCGCGGGATCGGCTGCAATCGCAAGCTGTACGGTCAGGTCGGCCAGGGAGGTAGTGGCCGAGTGCAGCTTCACCGCACAGCCGCCGACCCCGCCGACCCCGACGACCGTGACGTCTCGGCGGTCCGCAAGGACGACCTGCGGACCCGGCGCAGCCGCCACCGATCGCCCGACCTCGACCAAGGCCGCGACGATGCGTTGGTGGGAAAAGCCTGCGCTCACGTGCCGAGTGTTGCAGAGCGCGGCGCCGACGCGGATTCGGAAATCCGCTTTCGGCCCGCGGCGGGGCCGTGTGGTCGAAACTGAACGTATGGCGCAGGACGGCAGAGCAGCCGGAGTCGACGGCGATGCAGTGACCGGTTCGGGACCCCTACCCGACATCGCGGAGGCACCCGAGGACGTCGGTTTACCGAAGCGGGATCCGGTGCTGGCGTTGCAGCACATGGAGGCTGCGCTCACGCGGGCCGATCTTGTCCATCCGGATGTGTTGACACGCACTGAATTTCGGAGATTGAGGTATCTGATCAGCTTTGCGCGGCTGACGGTGTTCGAGCCGGGCGCAGCCGGTCCCGGTGGCACGCGCGGTCGCGGTGACGTGTCCGTCGCCGACGAGTTGGCCGACTTCCGGACCCGAGTCGTCGACGCACTGCACGACCCACTGCGGACCGAACAGAACCTCGAGGCGCGCCTCGTCGCGGCCAAAGCAGCACTAGTCGATTTTGTGGAGCCGTTGGAGGAACAGCGCAGGCTGCTCGCCGAACGGCATGCGAACGACTTCTCGCTCGACGAACTCGATGCCGAGGTCGGCTACAAGGCGCTGGTGTGCGTACTCGGCGGCGGCGGCGGTGCCGGGTATGTCTATGTGGGCGGGCTGCAGCGGCTCGTCGAGGAGAACGTCGTCCCGAGCTACTTCCTGACTTCCTCGATCGGGTCGGTGGTCGGCAGCGTCGTTGCTCGAACCAACCCGATTCCGATCGACGACTACATCGAATGGGTGAAGACGGTGACGTTGCGCGGCATTCTCGGCCGCGAGATGTTGCAACGACGGCATGGTCTCACCGGTGTCTTCTCGCTGCGCTTCGACGCTTTCGCCGCGGACATGTTCCGCCGCGAGGACGGCGAGCAGATGCGGCTGTCGGACCTCGCGATTCCGTACGAGACGGTTGTCGCGGGCGTGCGCAAACAATCCTTCGACCAGCTGCCGTCGCGGTTCCGGCGCTCGGAGCTCACGGCCATCGGCATGCGGGTGCTGCCCAACATCAAACTCGGCACGGGTACCGCGCTGATCTCACGGCTCTGGCAGGTCAGTGCGTTCATCGACACCCGCGTGGTGAAACCGATCGTGTTCGGCGCCGACGAATTGACCGTCGACGCCAACGTCGTCGACGCAGCGAGTTTCTCGTCGGCGATACCGGGAGTGCTGCACCACGAGAGCGCAGATCCGCGAATGCATCCACTGCTCGACGAACTGATGGACCAGAAGGGGGTCGCTGCGCTGGTCGACGGGGGAGCGGTCAGCAATGTGCCTGCGGAGTTGGCGTGGCTGCGGGTGAAGGACGGCAAGCTCGGCACCAGAAACGCCTGCTACTACGCGTGGGACTGCTTCCATCCGCAGTGGAATCCGAAGCACCTCTGGCTGCAGCCGATCACGCAGGCAGTTCAGGTACAGATGGTCGGCAATGCGCCGTTCGCCGACCGGATCGTCAGGTTCAGTCCGACACTGGCCGCGACGAACCTCGCGCCGGCGGGTCCGGCGATCGATCGTGCGGTCCAGTGGGGTCGGGCAGCGGTGGAGGAATCGCTGCCGATGATCAAGCATCTGCTCGAGCCCGTGTGGTGGGAGGGGGACGGTCCGCCGCGGGTTGGCGTTGCGTCGCCGATCGCGAAGCTGGTGCCGGAGTCGATGAGCTCGATCATCGAGGCTGCGCGCCACGCTGCGGAGTACGTTCCGGCGTGGAAGCAGGTGACTCGGCGAGTGTCGAGTCGTCGCTAGAACTGCCCGACCAGCGGGAACGGTTTGCGAACACGACGACCGCAGCCATACCCGCCAGTGCGCCGGCAGCGGTGAGCGCGGTGTTCGCGCCGAGTACGTCCAGCAGCATCCAGACGCCGAAGAGGACGAACAGCCCGGCTGCTGTGATCCGAATGAAGTTGTCCGGCAGGTGTTTGCCTGCGACCGCACCTACGACGATGGCGAGGGCGTCGGCGGCGACCATGCCGATCGTCGATCCGATCCAGACACCGACCCAGTCGTTGTCCGCGGCGAGTGTCACGGTCGCGAGCATGGTCTTGTCACCGAGTTCGGCGAGCAGAAAGGCCGACATGACGGCGAAGAATGCGGGTGCGGTCGTCGTCTTTGCACGGTCGGCCTCGTCGTCGGTGAGTGAGTCACCGCGCAGCGTCCATGCTCCGAAACCGATGAAGGCGACGCCTGCGATGGCGGCCATCAGGTGAGCCGGAAGTGCTGCGCCGAGGTAATGGCCGACGCCGACCGAAATCAGGTGGACCGCGGTGGTCGCGGCGGTGATGCCGGCAAGGACGACCCACCACTTGTGCCGCAGCGCGAACGTCATCGCCATCAGCTGAGATTTGTCGCCCAACTCGGCAACGAAGATCACGCCGAAGCTCAGGACTATCGCGGAAAACATGGACATACCTCCGGTCACGGTTGCTGACCGAAGGTCTCGCCCACCGGGTGAACCGGTTCACGGAGCCGGGCGCCTCGTCTCGAGTTCGCCAGTATGTCGACTTCGCAATTGGGGGCTACTCCCCTTCGCTGCAGCCAACGATACCCGTACGGGCGTTATCCGGCAACTCGTGTCTCTCGAAAACCCAATGCGCACAATAAGTTTGGGGATCCGACCACGATATTTCGGGTGCCCTTATGCGGCGAGGAGCATGGCCAAAACCGCGGTATCGGGATCGCTGATCGGATCGAGGCCGACCCGGCTGATCATCGAGGTCACGGTGCCGTCGCGCTCGGTCTCCACCCAGGCTGCGCGATGCTCCAACCCGAGGTGCGGCAGACCTGGCAGCAGCAGGCAACCCGAGGCTGCTCCGACGCATTCGGGCAGCGTAGGCCGTGTTTCCGACGGGGGATGCAGCATCAACAACGCGGGCGGTTGGTGCTGAGCGAAGCGGCCGGGGGCAACGGCGAATTCGCCGATCACCGGACCTTCTGCAAGTACGAGGCCGACCGTTCCCGGTTCGGGATCGTCGGGCAGTTCTTCACGTGCGCCGAAGACGGTCGATGTGGAAAGTAGGCCGGGAAGGGTCGCGACACGAACCGCGAGGACCAGAATTTGGGCCCATTCCTTGGTCGTATTGGGCCAGCGGCCCGAGATCACGAAGCCGCGCAGCGTGCCGTCGGCGTGGAAGGGCGCTATCCCGATGTAGTCGTTCCCGTTCATTTCTACCTCCGCGGTGGATCCCGACCTGGGGTCGAACGTTCCGGGGCCACCTTGCCCAGCTACTACGGAGGATGCGGCATAAGCCCGCTGGCACACAAGATAGGCAGAGTGCCAATAGGCGGCTACGCCGCTCGTGAGTCCTTTCGGAGGGCGGACCCTCCGAAAGGACTCACGAGGCGCGAAGCGCCCTACGGGAAAATCAAGCCACCGGTCTGGCTCGTTGCCGCGGCGAAGCGGGCCTGCACATCGGCCCAGTTCACGACGTTCCAGAAAGCCTTGACGTAATCGGCCTTGACGTTCTTGTACTGCAGGTAGAAAGCGTGCTCCCACATGTCGACCTGCAGCAGCGGGATGATGCCGAGCGGGACGTTGGCCTGCTGGTCGTACAGCTGGAAGGTCAGCAACTTCTTGCCGAGCGAGTCGTAGCCGAGCACTGCCCAGCCCGAGCCCTGCAGACCGTTTGCCGCAGCGGTGAACTGTGCGCGGAACTTGTCGAACGAACCGAACTGGTCGTCGATGGCCGCTGCCAGCTCGCCTTCGGGCTTGTCGCCACCGTTGGGGGAGAGGTTCTTCCACCAGATGGAGTGGTTCACGTGGCCGCCGAGGTGGAACGCGAGGTTCTTCTCGTTCAGGAAGATGGCGCCGTGGTCTTCCTTGTCACGCGCATCGGCCAGCTTTTCGAGCGCGGTGTTCACGCCGGCAACGTAGGCCGCGTGGTGCTTCGAGTGATGCAGCTCGTTGATCTGGCCCGAGATATGCGGCTCCAGCGCCGCGTAATCGTAATCGAGGTCCGGCAGTGTGTATTCAGACACGAGTGTCCCTTCCTCCTGGGCGCGCAGCCCATGTTCTGTTCTTCGTTTCTCAGGTATTGCCACCTTTTATCATTCGTACACCCCCGGCAATAGTCGTGATCATCGAGGTGCGAACTCGCACCCGGTCTCACCTGCGGTGGATCGTTTCGATTCGACCCCGGGGTGAACAGGGCCTTAACATAAGGCGTCGTGAACACCGACGGGCGGGACTCAACGGCGCAAGCCGGTGCAGTTGCGGTCCCGCGAGTCCGATTACCGGGCGTCGACGCGCTTCGTGCGATCGCCGTCGCAGCGGTCATTTATTCACACGTCTCCTACTACGTCATCGACGATCTCGGCACCGGCTGGTGGTTGATCGACGGTGTCTACGGGATCTTCATCGGGGGCTTCGGCCTCAATCAGCATTTGTCGTTCGTCGGCGTCGCCTTCTTCATGATGCTCACCGGCCTGCTCATCACGGGCTCGGCGATGCGGCACAGTCCCGGACGGTTTCTGGCGCTGCGGATCGGTCGACTGCTGCCGCTGTTGTGGATTGCGGTCGCGGCCGCGATCGTCCTCGTGCGTCTCGACATCAACACGATGTTCAGCAGGCAGGACGGCATCTCCAACGCCGAAGCCGCGCTGAGTTTCGTCCTCGGCGGGTTCTTCCTCGATCCTGAGGTCGTCGTGCTCGGGGTGACGTGGACCCTGGTCGTCCAGATCGTGTTCTACGTCTACTGCGTCGCTGCGCGTCGCTTGTTGCGGGCTGTGCCGATTGCTGCGTCCATGCTCGGTGCCGCGCTGTGTATCGCGTTGCTGGCCTACAACAAGATCGTCCCGGAAGCGTGGACGGTGCCGATGCTGTCGAAGGTCGCGGCCACGCTGCCTGCCGTCTTCGTCGGCCAGATCATCTATCTGGCATGGACCCGCCAGGCCGGCTGGATGGCCGTCGCCGCGGCCGGGCTCGCGCAGGTCGCCGTCGTGCGGGTCGCAACGGACACCCATTCGTACTGGGGTGGCGATCACTATCTGTGGACGATGTTCGTCATTACGGGCTGCGTGCTGTTTATGGCTCGGCGCGACAGTCGATTCGCGCGTTCGCCGATCGTGCACTGGCTGGGTACACGCAGCTATCCGATCTATCTCGTGCACACGCTCATCCTGTATCGCGTGTTCGACCACGTCGCCGTTCAATTCGGCCCGACCGCTGCGGTTGTCGTGTTCCTCATCATCACCGCGGCCGTTTCCGAAGCGCTCTACCGTTGGGTCGAGGTCCCTACGAACCGATGGTTGACTGCGAAATTGCGCGAGCGTCGCCCCGAAAAGCCGGGCGTAGCATCGGATCATGTCGTGGTTTCAAGAGTTGCTCGGCCGAGTGGGCGCGAAGTCGACCCTGGTGACGGCGGGGGAAGCGTTGCCGGGGCGCTCCGAACCGATCCGGCCACCTGACACCCATTTCGTCAACGGTCGATCGGTGCGCCCGCCGTTCGACGACGGCTTGCAGACCGCGGTCGTTGCCATGGGGTGTTTCTGGGGAGCAGAGAAGGTCTTCTGGCAACTCGACGGTGTCAGCGCGACAGCGGTCGGTTACACGGGCGGCTTCACACCGAATCCGTCCTACGAGGAGGTCTGCTCCGGGCGGACCGGCCACACCGAAGCGGTCCTCGTCGTGTTCGATCCGAAGATTATCGGCTATACGTCCGTCCTTCGGCACTTCTGGGAGAATCACGACCCCACGCAGGGCATGCGGCAGGGGAACGACCATGGCACGCAATACCGTTCGGCGATCTTCACGACGACCCCCGACCAGATCGACGTAGCCAGAGCCACCGCGAAGACATATGCGGAGCGGCTCGGCGCGGCGGGCTATGGCGAGATCACCACCGAAATCGCACCGGCGTCGGAGTTCTACTACGCCGAGCGGTACCACCAGCAGTACCTTGCAAAAAATCCCGGCGGGTACTGCCCTGTGCACGCGACGGGCGTCAGTTGCCCGGTCGGTTCCAACACTTAGGGCGTGCCTCCCAAACCCTATCGGCGCCCCCGGCGCCAGATTGCCGCCCAGCTGCGTTGTCGTCGTCGCCGATCCAACAACGGGATCGGACTCCTTCTCCGCCTTGCTGGATCGACAATCCGATCACCGTGAGCATCCGAGGGGTTTGGGAGACACGCCCTAGAGCGGCGGCGCAACATCGGCCGAGTCGGAACTGGTACGTGGGTCGTTGGCGTCGTGCGCTGCCCACCAGCGCAGACCGCCGTCGATGAATTCCTGCGTATCGACCGTATTGCCGTCTCGGTCTGTGATTTGCAGCGACGTGAACCACACCCGGAGATCGAGTTCGCGTGGCGCCATGCCCTCTTCTTGTGACAGCTCGAGCACGTGCGGCGCGGCATCTTCGGCGAGAGCGGTGTCGAAGCTGAGCAGGTCGCCCCACTGAGTCCAACTGCTCTCGGGCAGGTCGATGAATTCCCAGCCGTGCAGATGGCAGCCGCCGAAGCTGTGCAGCGCCTCGGGAAGCTCGTCGAGCGTGAGCGGCAGCACGAGGGGTTCGGACTGATTCAGGGCTTGAGTTCGCAGTGACGCCGCGATCCGGCTGACACCTGAGCAGGTGACGATCACGGTTCGGTCCTGCGGTGCTGGGCCCGATTCGGGCAGCGTAAGTACGTCGAGAGTCACCTGGAACACGAGGTTCGTCCGGTCGACATCGATTTCTAGGCAGGTTGCTTCGGACAGGGCGGTGTTGAGGCCCTTGCGTTGCACATCGCTCAGATCCACCCGTTCAGGCTATCGGATTGTGTTCTCGAAGGAACCGATCGCCGCCAGCCGGCGTCAAAGGTGATGTAGGGAGAAGCCGAAAAATACATGCGCTCTACGCCCAGTCGCTGCGCCGAGTCGGGTCCTTGGAGGGGGAGGACCCGACTCGGCGCATCGTCGTTTATACGTACGGTCGTATTCGAGATTCGAGGTCGGTCGACTGGGTGTTTGCTGCGAGCAAGCACGAACTGTGGATATCGGACCGCGCATTTGTTCACTTCTGTGGATCAGCCTGTGGAAACTGTGGATAACCCACCTTTGTGCGGTGACCCACATCACAGAACAGAGCAGAATGTGGGGAAGAGCGCGCAAAACAAACCGCTCGTTCGAGTTCGCTGAAAGTTTTCCGTATCAGAGATTAGGGAAGGTTTGCCGAGTGGGGGCAGTACTACCGTCCCTTTGCATGCCCGGGTCGGGCGAGGCGTGACAGTATCGGTGGTGTGACATTCCCTCACGTCGACTCAGTTTCCGTTGCCGACCTGCCCGCGGATTTCTCGGACTCCGTCGTCCTGCTCGACGTCCGCGAGGCCGACGAGTGGGAGCTCGGCCATGCCCCGAGCGCCGTACACATTCCGATGGGTGACGTGCCTGCGCGGTTCGGCGAAATCGATCCCGACGCGCAGCTTTACGTCATTTGCCGACAAGGCGGGCGCTCCGCGCGGGTTGTCGAATATCTTCAACAGGTGGGATACGAATCGGTCAACGTGCGCGGTGGCATGGTCGCATGGCAGAAGGCGGGTCTGCCGCTGGTGAGCGACGGCAGCGCCGAGGCGAAGATCTACTGATGATCCGAACCTGTCGAACGGATGTCCGTCGCCGATGAGTGCTCCGATTCCAGGCAAGGTCATCCAAGTCTGCGCACGCTGCGGTACGCGGTGGCAGGTCCAGCAATCGCCTGCGCAGTGGTGTCCGAGGTGCCGTGGTGTCCTGTCGGCGCCGATGGCTGCGGCCAGTGCGCCCGCGCAGCAGCGTCGCGCCTATCGCTGGGTGGCGCGCCGCCCCGATGCTGGTCGCCCGTCGGCTCCTGCGGCAACTACGATCCCGCGCAACCGTCGCTACGGCTCGACCCCGCAGTGGGGACTGGTGGACCCACCGCCACCACCGCCGAAGATGGACGACGCCGATCTCGCCGGGCTCGGTCGGCACGTGGTCAACATCTTCACGCTCACCGCGATCTTGTTCTTCCTCGCTGCCGTAGCCGAAGTCGGACGCTATGCGATCCTGTTGCGCAATCGCACTCGCCTGATCGACCCGCTGCTGCTCGCCGCATCCGACACGGCTGTGCTCGCGACGTCGATCCTCGCGCTGATGGTCACGACACTCGCGGTGTTCGCCGCGGCGGGGTGGCTGATCGGCGCCCGACGGCGGGCCTTCGAGCGCGACGGTCGGCGTGATCCAAGGCCCGTCGAACAGATCGTGATGGGCTGCATCATCCCTGGCGCGAATCTGATCTTCCCCGGCGTCTTCCTCACCGAAATCACCCGCGACGCACTGCCCCGCACACGACGGCTCGTTGTCGTCTGGTGGTGTGCATGGGCGTTCGGCGCGGTTGTCGCACTCGTTGCGCTCGTGTGGCGGTTCCGCACGTCCCTGCAGGCGGAGGCAGATGGCGTGCTGCTCAACGCTTTCGCCGATCTGGTCGCCGTCGGCGTCGCGATCGTGACGATTCTGGTCATCCGCGAGTTGGACGGTCAGGATGTCCTCGGACGGCGTCGCGCAGTCAAACGCTGGCTCGTTGCAACCGGGCCTGCCACACACGTGATCGCCCCCGTTCGTCCAGCGGTACGCCCCGAACCAATTGGCGGTGCGGGGTCAGACGATGCGCAGCAGGAGGTCATGGCGAAATGAGCCCGGACAATCGTGCGCCGTTCGTCGTCGCACACCGCGGAGCGTCGGCCGCCAAGCAGGAGCACACACTCGCCGCGTACGAACTTGCCCTGCAGGAAGGCGCTGACGGGCTCGAGTGCGACGTTCGGCTGACTCGGGACGGTCATCTCGTGTGTGTGCACGACCGCACGGTCGACAGGACGTCGTCCGGCACCGGCCTGGTCAGTGAGATGACGCTGGAGGAACTGCAGCAACTGGATTTCGGTGGTGACGACGACGCAGCAGCGGTGCTGACGCTCTCCGAATTGATCACCCTGGTGCTGGATTGGCGCAGCAGACCGATCAAGCTTTTCGTCGAGACCAAACACCCCGTGCGCTACGGCGGCCTCGTCGAGAACAAGTTGCTCGCCGAGCTGCAGAGGTTCGGTATCGCGTCGCCGCCGTCGGCTGCCCATTCTCGAGCGGTTGTCATGTCTTTCGCCGCCACAGCGGTATGGCGGATTCGGCGATCAGCGCCGCTGTTGCCGACCGTCCTGCTCGGCGATTCGTCGGTCTACCTCGGTGGTGGCGCAGCGACAACAGTCGGGGCCACCGCGGTCGGTCCGTCGGTGAAGACGTTGCGTGACCACCCCGACCTCGTCGATCGCGCCGCAGCAGCCGGCCGCGCGACCTACTGCTGGACCGTCGACGACGCCGACGACGTGAAACTGTGCCGCGAACTCGGCGTCAGCTGGATAGCGACAAACCATCCAGGACGCACCAAGGCGATGCTCGCCGAACTAGCCTGACCCGCCCTCGACTCAGCAGCAGTCGCAACAATCGCAGCAGTCGCTGCAGTCGGATCGCTTGTTGTTGTTGTTTCCCCGGCACCAGCCGCGTTTGGGGCGGCGGTCCCATGGATCTTCGTAGGGGTCCTTGCAGCAGAGTTGGCCCGTGCAGCACAACCCTGTCCACACGGCGCAGCCCGAGAATGCGCCACGTCGCGGCGGTGGCGGCGGCTGATAGGGCGGTTGGTAGGACGGGCCGTACGGGTCGTAGCTGCCGAAGACGCGATTGACCGACTCGGCTAGTTCGTGGGCGAGAAGTTGGTGCGCCAACCTCGAATCATGGCTGTAATCAACGTCTTTCAAGGCAAGTCGGATGCCGATGACGGCGTCGTCGCAGAGGTTCCGTGCTTGTGTGCGGTCGGTATCGGTGACGGCCAGAGGATTGAAGGCGCCGGTAGCCGTGTCTGTCTGGTGGTCTTCGACGGCGTCGAGGAGGTGGGCGAGGCGGCCGAAGAGTTTGCCTGCTTCGGCGAGTGGTGTGGCGTTGTGGGGTTTGTCGGCGAGGTGTGCGGTGTGGGCGAAGGCGGCGGCGGTGGCTGTTTCGGTGGGTTCGGTGAGGGTGAGCAGTGCGGTGGTGGGTCCGGCGGTGTGTTCGAGGGTGGTTTGGCGGTCGACGGCGTCGAGGAGGATGGTGGGGTCGAAGCCGAGGGTGGTGGTGGTTCCGGTGCCGGCGCGGTCCCAGGTGGTGGCGATGCGTTTGGCGGCTGCGGCGATCGGTTTTCGGGCCATGACGCCGTCTTTGTCGGCGATGTGGTCGCGGACTTTGGCGGAGGCGAGGATGAGGGAGACGCCGGCGGCGAGGTGGGCTCCTTCGCCGGTGGCGACGGTGGCGGTGCGCATGCCGCGGAGTGGGCAGGGTCCGGCGGTGCGGCGGTCGGGTGTGGGGTGGTCGGTTTGGGCTTCGGTGAGGACGGAGATGACGAGTCCGTCGTAGTTGGTTGCGATGCGGGCGAATTGGCCGTGGTCTTTGCGGAGGGCGAGGCAGAGGCCGCAGAGGTGGGCCAGCCATTGGGTTTGCATGTCCTCGCTGAGCCGGTGTCGACACGGCCGCACAATCCCGAACATTGCTTCCCCTAACGAGTAGGCGCCGACCTGATGGGCTGGCTAGGAGAATAATTCAACCGACGTGATTCGGCGCTGCAAACGACCGGTGCCGACGCAAGCTCACCGGAGACGTCAGTCCGACCACTCCCAGGAATCCATGATCGCTTCGTATTCGGCGACGCCGAGATTGAACGCCTCGGGGAGTCCGGTGTAGGTGACGATGTACTCGGTGCTCTTGTGCCGCACGTAAAGTTGGCGTCCCCGAACGTCTTTCGGGACTTGCCCGTCTTTCGCGTAGAGGCTGTAGGTGAAGCGCCGTGCGGGTTCCCCACCGACCGTCGTTGCCTCGACGCCACCGGAATCGATGACGCCCTTGACGTCGTCCTCGATTCCTTTGGCATTGATTTCTGCGGACTCGTCGACAGTTTTGCCACGACTCGACGACGGATTCTTGCTGACGAGGATGTTCGCCTGCCCGTCGGAGGTGAGAAGTTTGAGCAAATCCTCGGGATCCTCGGCACTCCAGCCGTCGGGCAGGCTCACGACGAAACTGCCGTCCGAGGCTTCGGCAGTCGGTCCGGCGGCGGCTTGGCTGGTTGTGGTCGAGCCCCCGGATCCGCTGTCGCCAGACCCGACCTGCACTGCGACGACAACGCCGATCGCGACGACCGCAGCAGCGACCGCAGCTCCGACGCCGATCAACAGACCCCGATTGCTTCCGGACTTCTGGGCGGGTGCGGTGTTGATCGCCAGCGCGCGTGCTGCGTCTTCGGCAAGTTCGTGACAGCTGTTGTAGCGATGCTCAGGTGCCTTCGCAAGCGCACGTGCAATCACCCGGTCGATGGCCGGTGGCAACCCGGGACGGACCTGCGACGGTTGCGGTGGCGGGGCGGTGAGGTGGGCGTGCATTGTCGCCGCCATCGAATTGCGCGGGTACGGATAGCTTCCCGTCAGCATTTGATACAGCGTGCAGCCGAGCGCATAGATGTCGACCCGATGATCGACGTGGCTGCCTTCGAGTTGCTCGGGCGCGGCATAGGCGATCGTCGCGAGGACGTCCCCCGGCATGGTCAGACCTTCGTTCGCGGACGCGATGGCTCGCGCGATCCCGAAGTCGGTGAGCAGCGCGGACTCTCGGCTGTACCGATCGATCGGTGGTGTGACGAGGATGTTGGCTGGCTTCACGTCACGGTGCAGCAGTCCGTGGCTGTGCGCGTAGTCGAGCGCTTTCGCGGCGTCGCTGATGATGTCGACCGTGCGCTGAACGGTAAGTACGTTGGGTCCGGCCTCGATCAGTTCCGCGGCGTCGCGACCTTCGATGTATTGCATCGAGATCCACAGCTGATCGCCTTCGGCGCCACGGTCGTACACCGAGACGATGTTCGGATGCCGCATGGCGGCAGCGATATCCGCTTCACGTTCGAACCTCGCGCGAAATTCGGGGTTGCGAGCATTGCCGCCGCTGAGCAGTTTGACGGCGTCGTTTCGGGGCAGGCGAGGGTGCGCGGCCAGGTACACCGAACCCATTCCGCCCACACCTAGCAGCCGGATGATCCGGTATCCGGCAAAAATCGATCCCGGCGCCAGCGTCACCGCGCGAGAATAACACCGCCCCACTCGCGAATTCGGCTACGTTGCGAGAGTTACTACTGACTGGGGTTCGTACATGCCACCCGTACCGTCCATGCCACCGCTGCCGATCACGGCCGACGAGACGATCTGCCTGTGCTAGCTGCACTGGATCGGCTACGTCTGTTCAACTTTCGTGAATTCGCCGTGCACTGGGGTCGGTCGATAGCGTCCATCGCGGTCATTGCGGTGTCGTCGGCATTGCTCGTCGGTGTTCTCGGTGTGAGCGGTTCGATCGTCGGGTCGGTCGAACGGCTGAGCACCGCTGTCGCAGGCAACGCGGACCTCGAGGTCGCCGGCGTGACCGAGGGTGGCTTCGATCAGAGTGTGCTCGAGCAGGTCGCTGCGGCTCCCGGCGTCGAAGCGGCTGTTCCGTTGCTGCGCATGCAGTTCGGCAGAGGCGATGATCGGTTCACTCTGATCGGCGCCGATGTGTCCGCGACGAAGTTGGACAGCGACCTACGGTCGGCAGTCACGGGGAACGTCGGTTTCGATCCGACCGGCGTCGTCGTCGGTCCGGCTTTCGGTGCCGAGCGCGGCGCAACGGTGACCCTCGGCTCTCAGGATGTCCGGGTATCGGGGGTCGCGTCCGGTGCCGCCGCCGACCGCATCAACGGTGGCCACTTCGTCGTCGCGCCGCTGGGGCTCGCCCAACGTATCGCGGACCGCCCACAGAAACTCGACTCGATCGTCGTGATCGCAGCGCCCGGCGCCGATCTGGATGCGGTCCGCGACGCCGTCACCAGCGCGGTTGCCGGCCGCGCCCTCGTCGCCGACCCGGACTTCCGCTCGGTCCAGGCCGCGAACTCGATTGTGCTGATGAAGTACTCGCTGATCCTGACGGCGTCGATCGCGCTCATCGTCGCCGCGTTCCTTGTCTTCAACGCCATGAACATGACGGTGGTTCGCCGCCGCCCGATCATCTCGACACAGCGCGCGCTCGGCGGTAAGCGGTCCGGCATCGTCGCCGACCTGCTCGTCGAGGCGACGTTGGTCGGGCTGCTCGGCGCGCTGATCGGGGTCCCGCTCGGGTTGCTGATGGGCAAGTTGGCGATCGGTTCGCTGCCGCCGGTTGTGTTGCAGTCCTTCGATGCTCGGGTCGACTACATACCGCCGACCTACGGGATCGGCGTCGCTGTCGGGGCGTGTGTCCTGGCCAGTGTCGTCGCGTCGATTGCAGCGGCGCGGCAGGTCTATCGGGTCGAGCCGATCGAGGCGCTCGCCCCGGTTCCAGCATCGACCATGGAACGAACGCGAATGTCCGTTCAGGTTGTGGTCGCAGCGATCTCGGCTGTGCTGGTCGGCGTCGCACTTGTCGTTGCGCTGCGTGTCGACAGCCGAATCGCGTTGGCAGCAGTTGTGCTGTTCTTCCTCGGCACGTTCGGATTCTGTTTCGTCGCAACCCGTCCCATCGTCGCTGCGACGTCGAAGGCGGCAGCTCTCTTCGGTGCGCCCGGACGGCTCAGCGCGGAATCGATCGAGCGGGCACCACGGCGGGTGTGGGCGACGGTGATGACGGGCGCGACCGTCGTCGCGATGGTTGTCTCGGTGACAGGATCGAACGACGACCTGATCGAGTCCGGCACACAGTGGTTCGCGACCGTCGCGGACACCGATCTGTTCGTCAGTTCCACACCACCGGAATCGACGCCGACGGGCGTGATCCTGCCGATGGACCTCGAAGCCACGGTTGCCGCTGTGCCGGGCGTAGCGAGAGTTGTTCCTGCACAAGCGACTTACGCTGCGGTCGGTGACGATCGGATTATCGTGCAAGGCCTCGCTCCCGGTGCGAACGACCTGCTCGACCAGTCGGCGTCACAGGCGACAAAAGAGGCGGTCGTTGCAGGCAAGGGTGTCGTTGTCTCGCGCGATATCGGGCGGTCGATGAATCTCCACGTCGGCGACATGCTCGAACTACAGACGTCTGCGGGCGTGAAGCAGATCGAAGTGCTCGAACTCGTCGACTACCTGTCCCTGCTCGGCGGCGCGATCGGCATCGGTCTGCCGCTGTTGCGTGAGTGGTTCGATCGCCCGGGGTCGACGTGGCTCGAAGTGGACTTCCTGCCGGGCTCCGATGCGGCAGCAGTGCGTGCCGCGGTACGAGCAGCGATTCCCGACGACGTATACGCCTACAGCGGCACCGAGTTTCTCGACGCGGGAACGCAATCCCTCACCCAGGGAGCAGCTTTGAGTCAGGCGCTGACCTGGATCATCGCCCTCGTCGGAGCGATCGCTCTGTTGAACACACTGATGCTCTCGGTGCTCGAGCGGCGTCGTGAGCTCGGTGTGTTGCGAGCGATGGGGTCGAGTCGGCGGTTCACGTCGCTGACGATCCTTGCCGAGGCGGGCGCGATCGGCATCGTCGGTGGGTTGCTCGGGTTGTTGCTCGGCTCGGTCACCCACTTCGTTGCGTCGACGGCGTTCACGGCGATCGCGACGATCGACGTCGAATACCGTTTCAGCCCTGCGCAAGTGGTGTTCGCACTCGCCGCGCTAGCCGTGAGCATGCTCGGATCGATCCCACCCGCACTGCACGCCGGACGGTTGAACATCATCGAAGCCGTTGCGGCAGAATAGAAGTCAGCAGTCGCAGCTGCAACAATCGCCACAGTCGCAGCAGCAACCGTCGCAATCGCAGCAATCGGCGCACCCGGAGCAGCAGTCACAGCCGACGCACCAACCCTGTTTCGGTTCGCCCGTCCATGGGCTGTGATACGGATCGGCACAACAGATCTGGCACGTGCAGAACAGTCCGCTCCACACCGCGCAACCCTGGATCAGCCCACGCCTCGGACGCTGCGGCGGTGGCGGTTGGTCCCACGGCAGGTTCGGCACCTGGGGGTTGAACTGCAGGTCGGAGTTGTGGTTGTGGCTGTCGCCGAAGACGCGGTGGACCGATTCGCGGACTTCGTGGGCGAGGAGTTGGTGGGCAAGCTGTGAATCCTGGAGGTCCACGTCCTTCAGCGCCAGGCGAATTCCGCGGACCGCGTCGTTGCAGAGTCGCCGGGCCTCGTGGCGTGTGGTGCCGGTGACGGTCAACGGGTTGAAGGCGTTGGCCGCTGCGTCCGATTGCTGGTCTTCGACGGCGTCGAGGAGGTGGGCGAGGCGGCCGAAGAGTTTGCCTGCTTCGGCGAGTGGTGTGGCGTTGTGGGGTTTGTCGGCGAGGTGTGCGGTGTGGGCGAAGGCGGCGGCGGTGGCTGTTTCGGTGGGTTCGGTGAGGGTGAGCAGTGCGGTGGTGGGTCCGGCGGTGTGTTCGAGGGTGGTTTGGCGGTCGACGGCGTCGAGGAGGATGGTGGGGTCGAAGCCGAGGGTGGTGGTGGTTCCGGTGCCGGCGCGGTCCCAGGTGGTGGCGATGCGTTTGGCGGCTGCGGCGATCGGTTTTCGGGCCATGACGCCGTCTTTGTCGGCGATGTGGTCGCGGACTTTGGCGGAGGCGAGGATGAGGGAGACGCCGGCGGCGAGGTGGGCTCCTTCGCCGGTGGCGACGGTGGCGGTGCGCATGCCGCGGAGTGGGCAGGGTCCGGCGGTGCGGCGGTCGGGTGTGGGGTGGTCGGTTTGGGCTTCGGTGAGGACGGAGATGACGAGTCCGTCGTAGTTGGTGGCGATGCGGGCGAATTGGCCGTGGTCTTTGCGGAGGGCGAGGCAGAGGCCGCAGAGGTGGGCCAGCCATTGGGTTTGCATGTCCTCGCTGAGCCGGTGTCGACACGGCCGCACAATCCCGAACATTCTTCCACCCTTTGCGCTGAAGAAACAGGTGCTCACTACTTAGCAGACGGCATGCAATTCTGCTGTCTGTACGCGCACACTCGGTCCGCGTGCCGGGTGAGCGGTGTAGGTTTTGGCGTCGTGGCAAAGAAGAGCAAGAGGAACAGTCCGAAGCCGGGTAGCAATCGCGCGGAGAAGATCGCCGAGCGCAAGGCCGCGCTCGAGCAGGCGTCGACCGCGATCACGAGACCGTTCGAAGGTCTGGAGGCCGAATGCGACCTCGTTGCCCTTCGCGAGTTCGTGCCGTCGGCGACGGCGCCGCTACCGGTGACCAGCGGTGAGTCCATCGTTGTTGCGACGGTTCTGCCGGGTGCGGTAGCTGCCCTTACCCGCGAGGAGAACGGTGCGCGAATCGGGTACGTCGGCGTACAGGTTCAGGTGCAGTCCGGCGACCCAGCCGCCGACCTCGGCGCTGCGATCGCATGGGCATCGGCGGCCAATGCGGGCGAATCGCTCGCTGCTGCCGGACCCGACGAGACGTCACCTCGACTCGCAGACGTCATCGATGCGACTGCGGCACTGGACATTACGGTCCACAGCGATTTCAACTGGTGGATCCCGGAAGGTGTCGAACCGGCAGCCGACGTCGCTGCAACGGTCACCCAGGCCAATGCCGCGATCATGCCGTCGGCACGGCTCGATGGAGTTTCTGCCGCGTGGTGGGTCGACGCCGGAGACAAAGCGCATCTGCGGTGGGTTCGGCCCGAAGACGAGGACGAGTTGATGCTCGCGCTCGCACGCGTTCACGCCGCGGGCAATCTCAATCTCGGCGAAGGCTCACGATTCGCCGGATCGTTCCGCACCCACGGCCTGCTCGTTCCGGTCTTCGATCTCGACCCCGAACGTCATCCGAGTGAATGGAACAGCGCCACCGCGCAACTGGGTGAACGCCTCGCCGACGCCCTCGCCGTCGAAGGTCCGCTGACCTCCGACGAGCGACGGGCGCGCGACGGTCTGCGTGGCCGTCAGGTCACGCTGCGGTGAGTTACACCAGTTAGATCGCGCCGCCCGCAGCGGTGGGTGCACCGGAGGTTTCGGCGGGTGCGCCCATCTCGCGGGCGACGAACTCCTCGAGATCGAACAGGTTCGCTCCTGCTCGGTCGGCGATCGTGAGCAGCGTCGTCACGGTGGCAACCTCTTCGATCTGCTCCTTCAGGAACCACTGCATGAACTGCTCGCCGAGGTACTCGCCCTCGTCGCGGGCGGTGCTCGCCAGCTGGATGATCTGTTCGGTGACCGTCTTTTCCTGCGCGAGGGCCAGTGCAATCGGCTCGCGCGCGTCGGCGAATTCCGACTTGGCGGCATCGACACCGCTGAGCTCGACACTCATATCGCGGTCGAGGAAATACTGAATGATCATCATCGCGTGGTTACGCTCTTCGACGGCCTGGGCGTAGAAGTGTTTGGCCAACTGCGGCAGATCCGCATTGTCGAACCAGACAGCCGTTGCGATGTACTGATGTTCGGCGTTGTATTCGTGTCGAATCTGGTCGTGGAGTAGGGAATGGAACTTGCTTCTCTGAGTCTGCAACGAAGTCATGACAACCAACATATCCGCTGGTCAGGGCACCTGTCATGCAAGTCCATCCTTATTTAGGGCAGTGTTCCCTAATTAAGGCGCGCCTATTACGTAGGCGTTATACGCCGCCTCCGGCAACGCGAGGAGCGCTCGGATCCCGCCCCGCAGCACCCCCGAAATCGCGAGCAACGAAGTCTTCGACGTCGAACAAATTGCCATCGGCGCGGTCGACTACCGCAAGGAGAGTCGTCATACTCGCGACTTCCTCGACCTGTTCTTTGAGAAACCACTGAATGAATTGTTCGCCGAGATAGTCACCGGACGAGCGAGCTGTCTGCGCGAGCTGGGTGATCTTCGTCGTCACGTCCCGTTCCTGATTCAGCGCGAACTCGACGGCGCCGCGGACCGAGGTGACCGTGGAGGTGATCGGGTCGAGTCCGCCGACGCGAACCGGAACATCGCGGTCGAGCAGGTACTGCACCATCATCAGCGCGTGCGAGCGCTCTTCGGCGGCCTGCGCGTAGAACCGGCGAGCCAGCTGCGGAAGCTTGTTCGAGTCGAAATACACGGCAATGACGATGTATTGCTGCGACGCGGTGAACTCGTGCCGGATCTGCTCGCGGAGGAGTTCGTGGAAAGCGCTGTCGCTGTTGACATTCGAATTCGACATAGGCATTGAGGTTACAAGGCCGCAGAGCTGGATTGGGACGCTACGGTCCCGTCGTGATCAGCTCGGGCGGAATCGGCTCGTCGTTGGCAAGCGCGCCGAAGAACTGAGCCGCGCGGGCATCGTCCCAGAGCAGCACGTTGCCGGACCCGTCGACGTCTTCGAAGCCTGAGATCGGCACTGTTGTCGTGATCATTTCCCCGCGCAGCGCCCAGCCGAGCCGCGCGAGGTCGGTCATGCCGTCGCCGCGGTCGACCTTCAGCGATTCGACGGCGCCCTTGGCGAACGGCAGCAGCTTGAACGGGTTGAGCACGGTGGTCGGGCTCGTCGACTTCTTCAACAGTGCTGACATAAATTGGCGCTGCCGATTGATCCGGTCGAGGTCGGCGAGTGGGGTCGCGCGACTGCGAACAACCCCCAGCGCCTCGGCGCCGTTCAATTTCTGGCACCCACCGGGCAGGTTGATGCCTGCCAAGGGATCGTCGATCGGCTGGTCGAGACACATATCGACGCCGCCGAGCGAGTCGACCAAGCCGGCGAAACCGTCGAAGCCGATCTGCGCGTAGTGGTCGATGTGTACGCCCGTCGCACCTTCGATGGTTTGCACAAGCAGAGCGGGTCCGCCGATCGCGAAGGATGCGTTGACCTTGTCGGTCCCGTTGTCGGGGATCGCGAGATAGGAGTCGCGGGGGATGCTCACCATGACCGCCGGACCCGACTTGGGCAGGTGGATCAGGATGATCGTGTCGGTCCGCTCGGGCCCGGTGTCACCGCCGGTTGCGAGCGCTTGCTCCTCCTCGGGCGTCAGTCCGGTTCGGCTGTCGGAGCCGACGAGCAACCAGTTGGTGCCGGGTGTGTCGGCGACGCGGCCCGGATAGTCGACGAGCGCGTCGACCTTCTCCAGCGGCAGCGTGACGATGTAGACCGCGATGCCGATCAGAACCAGCAACAGAATCAACGGCAGCAGCAGGATCCGTCGGACCCAACGCCATGGACTGCGTCGTGTGCGAGCCCTCGGCGGGCGCGGCGGTGGACCGGTCGGGCCGGTACTGCGTCGAGATGGCGGTGGGGGTGGCGGCGACGCGGCATAGCGGGGTGGGCGTTCGGTGAAGCGCTCGGGCTGCTGCGTCGGGGCGTAGCGGACGCCGTCGTTGCGTTCGGGCGGTCGGTAGCCGGGTGGTGGACCGGCCGGGGGGCGCGGGGGCTGGGCCTGGCGTGGCGGCGGCTGCTGCGGAGGCCGGTAGTTCGGCTGCTGCGGCGCTTGCGACCAAGCCTGTGGCGTCGGTGGACGCACACTCGGGCGGCGCACGAACTCCGTCTCCTCGGGTTCCGGGCGTCGGGGTGGTGGTGGCTGCCGTGGCGGCGGACCCTGCCGTGGGGGCGGCGATCTACGCGGCGGCGGTTGCCTGCCGGGTTCGTCGGAGAAGAAATCGCCGTTCACGAGGGACGACTTTACGCATCAAGGAAGCCAAGAGAGATGTCCGTGCAGCAGCGTGTAGCCGATGTAGGCCACGACGTCGATGGTTGCGTGCGCTATCAGCAGTGGCCACAGCCGATTCGTCCTTTGCCAGAAGCGGCCGAAGACCAGGCCCATCACGACGTTTCCGATGCCGCCGCCGAGGCCTTGATACAGGTGATAGCTCCCGCGCAACAACGACGATGCGGCCAGACTCGCATTCTCCGACCAGCCGAGGCGTCGGAGGCGGGTGATCAGATAGCCGACCACGAGCACTTCCTCGGCGACAGCGTTGGCGATGGCCGCGAGGACGAGCACAGGTAGCCGCCACCAATGGTCCTGCAGTCCGCTCGCAACGATGGCGACGTTCAGGCCGAGCGCGTGCGCGACGAGATACAGCGCGAGGCCGGGCAGGCCGATCAGCGCTGCGAGTCCAAGACCTGGGACGACGTCGCCGCGCAATACGGGTTTGGCCAACCCGACCAGCCGAGGACCTACGCCGCTCCGCCACAGCAGATACAACCCGAGCGCCGCCCAACCACACAGCCGGAGCACCCGCAGCAGTTGGTAGAGCAGGTCGATGAACGAGATCGACGACGCCGTCTGGTTGAGAGCGACGGATTGGTCCCCGATACCGCCCGCCGCGAGTGCGGATTCGAGCAGCGAGATCGCCGCGCTGAGCCCGCTGAGACCGAACGTGACGACCAGAACGACCACGATCTCGATGCGGATGCCGATGCGTTCGTGCGAATCGGGCCCGGGTCGGTCGGATTCGGGTGGCTGCGAGCGCAGCCAGTCGGTGATCGGCACTCCGCGATTGTGCCTCAGGGCGCTCCGCGCCTCGTGCGTCTTTTCGGCGCGCCCGCCCTCCGAAAAGACTCACGAGCGGCGTAGCCGCCTACCGGGTTCGCAGACCGTTCAGAAAGGGGCAGCCGACGAGGACCCGGACCGCTTTGCTCAGTCCGGCCATGTCCTCGACCGGCTCGGCGAAGGGCAGTCGCACGTCGCGATCGCCGTCGAAAGCTTCGACGCGAAGGCTGATGCCGTAGCGATCGATGGCGAGCGGGCGCACTCTGCCTCGCCGCAGCGAAGGCGGCAGCCGGCGAGCGAGCTGGGAGATCAGGTCGGCGTGGTCTTCGTCTAGATGCTGAAGCCATGCGGTCTCCAGTTCCCAGAAGGGGTCTGGCTCGGCGAGACGCAGTTCGTCTACGTCGACCGGTTCGGCCCCCGTTGCATCGGCGACAACGGCGGAATCGAGGCGCAGCCAGAGCAGCGACGTGCCGTGACCGACATCGAGCAGGGCTTCGTGTGGATGCTCAGCGGCGACCTCGGCAGCGAGAACACGCTCCACGTGCGGGGGCACCGGGCGCACTGTGCCGCGCAGCCAGACCAAGGACCGGACCGGCTCACGCAACGGAAGCGGCGCGTGATCTGCGAGTTCGAGTACCGCGGGCAGCCCACCCTGTCCGGCCTGCCAGGCGAGGGCGGTCGTTCGGGAGTCGGTCGCGATGGCGACGATCACATCGCCGCACGAGCGCAGATGGTGCAACGTCGTCGGGATCGGATCGCTGGCAGGGATCGCAAGCATCGAATCCTGCGAGCGGGCAACGGCGCTGCGGATGCGCTCCGCGGTCGTGGGTCCCTGCTGGGTTGTCGCTCGCGTCATGGATCGCCTCTCCGCGTCGTGTGTCGACCTTTTGTCTACCAAGTAAGGTTTGGCTAAGTCAGGTAAACCTAAGCTAAGTGACGGCGGCAGGATTCGCAAGTGGAACGCTCGAATACGGTGGACGGGTGCCGGTACCGCTGACCTTGGGAATTCCGAAGCCGCGCGACAACCGCGCGCTCACCGCGGGACTGTTGCAGCAGCGCTGCGACGACGCCGACGTGTTTCGTGACCGGGTGGTCGGTGGGCTCGTCGGACTCCCCGTTCTGACCGCAGCCGTGTACGACGTGGTGCGGTCCGACGTCGACGGTGTTGCGGTGATTCTCGACCCGGAGCGCCCCGCGCCCGATCCGAATACGTTCGCGCACGATTTCCCAGGCGTCACCCACGTTGAGGTCGACTGCCGCGCGGAACAGGTGGCGGATGCGTTGCAGGTGCGCCTACCGACTCGGATCGTCGTGTTCGTCGAGGACGTCACCGCCGAGATCGTTCGCGAGATAGTCGCCGCCGGGCACAGCGCCGGCATCGATCTGGCTGCCGCGCCCGACCGAATCGCCGACTTCCTCGCCGTCGTTGCTCACGCCGATGTGGGGTTCTTCGTGCGCGCCGCAGGAGGTCGCGATGCACTGTCGATCCTCGCCGCAACGGTTGCCGCGTTGAGTGGCGCGGAC
This sequence comes from Antrihabitans stalagmiti, assembly GCF_016482825.1. Classification (GTDB taxonomy): domain Bacteria; phylum Actinomycetota; class Actinomycetes; order Mycobacteriales; family Mycobacteriaceae; genus Antrihabitans; species Antrihabitans stalagmiti. The sequence continues at coordinate 51,480 of NZ_JAEMNV010000004.1, forward strand.
GTGCGGTCGGCGCTGGCTGAGCCGAACGTCGACGGATTGCTCGCCCTGCATCCCGACGCCGCAGCAGCGGTCCGCGACATCTTGCTCGGCATCGAAGTCGACGACATTCGAGAGGCGTTGGCGTACTTCGATGTTCGTGGTCTGCGTGCGCCGTGACCTCCTGTCGCATGTAACAGCGGGTGGCATCGAGTCGACGTAGGTGTCAGTGCACGGGCGGTCGCGCTCACGTGTGCACCTAGGGGAGGGTTGTCATGCGTTCACGAATCGTCGCCGTCGCGGCATGTGCTGCGGCAATTGCAGGATCGGTCGGAACCGCGCACGCGGAACCGGTTTCGCCCGACGTTAGTGCGGTACACGCCGCGCTCAACTCGGCAGCGATGCCGATCAGTACCAAGACCGCGCAGTCGATCGTGCTCGCGCTCGCGCGGACGACCAGCGGCACACCGCGTTACAACTATTTCCCGCGGTCGGTCCACCTCGTCGAGGGTGTCGCGCAGCCGTTTTTGTATGACACGGTCGCCGCAGATTGCCTGCCGAGCGGATTCGGCGACCAGAACGACTCGGTCGGGATCGCCCAAGCCATCGCCGGACCCGCGGTCGACGACAACCTCCCGGTCCCGGTGATTCCGGCAGGCACGGTCAACGTGTTCTTCAACGCGATGAACACGGCGATGTCGTCACCGTTGCAGGGCGACAACCTCGAAGTCGCGTGGCTCAATCTGTCGACCGGCGCATCGGGTCGGGCTCCGATGTTCCAGGAACGCCCGAACGACTACGTGGTCACCCTGTCGAACACCATCGCAACCGGAAGGGGCACAGTCGTTTTCGCGGTATTCGGCAGCGTGCTGGACAGCACCAGCAACGGTCTGCCGCCGTGTGACTACGCGCCGGTCGTTGGAGTCGTGCGCGCCTGAGCAATGGGCCTACGCCCACATTATTCGGCCCAAAACGCGGGATCCCGCCGATTTGGACGAATCTTGGGTGCTCAGGCCCATCGCTACCGCGCGCCGGTTGCGGCGTGCAGCGCTGGCAGGATCCAGCGCCGCGCGATATCGCGAATCTCGTCGGCGTCGTCGAGGTTGTGGACCGACGGCTCGCTCAGGATCAACGACTGCGCCAGGCGAACGCTCAACTCGGCGACCGATTGGAGCGCCAAGCCGGGCTCGCTTGCGGGATCGGCCAACTGTCGAGCGATCCACTGCCGAGCGATGTCGAGCAGCGGGCTGCCGAACATCATGTGCGGCAAAATTGCGGCGGGTTCGGTCCGCAACATTCGCTGCAATAGACCGTGCTGCCGCATGGCACGAACACCGACTGCGAACGTCTCGACCAGGCGGTCGTCGAGGTCGGCGTATTGGCTGCCGACCGCTTCGAGATGCGCGAGAAATCGTTGCTGCTCCCGACTCACCACGGCGGCGACCAGCGCGTCCTTGCTGCGGTAGTGCGAATACAAGGTGATTCGGGCGAGACCGGCAGCACCGGCGATGTCGTCCATCGTCAACTTCCGGACGCCGTGATTTTCCGCCGCCCGGAGAGCACCGTCGAGGATGCGCGAAGCAGTGCTTTCGTGCGTCTCGTCGGCAATCGTCACGTCCTGCAGCGTAGTCGGATCGCCGGCCCGCATATACAGAAGTATCAAATCTGTATATCGTGTCGGATAGCTGTAACTCCGATTCACCGACGAAAGGCCCGCAATGCCGCGGAACAGTTCGCAAGCGCCCGTGCTCGACCACGAAGTAGCGATCGTCGGAGGCGGGTTCTCCGGAATCGGTGTGGCGATTGCATTGGATCGCGCCGGGATCGACGACTTCCTGATCATCGAAGACGGCGACGGCGTCGGCGGGGCTTGGCACTGGAACACCTACCCGGGTGTCGCCGTGGACATTCCGTCGTTCAGCTACCAGTTCTCCTACCGCCAGCGCAGCGACTGGTCCCGCGTCTACGCGCCTGGCTCGGAGCTGAAGAACTACGCGGAGGAATGCGTCGACGACTTCGATCTACGTGGACGGCTACGTCTGAACACGCGGGTGACCGAGGCGCATTTCGACGAGACGAACAACTTTTGGCGCCTCGTCCTCGCTGACGGTTCCGAGCTTCGCGTCCGGCACATCGTCGGTGCGACCGGAGTGCTGACCCAGCCCAAACCGCCGCAGATCGAGGGCGTCGAAAGCTTCGCGGGCACAACGGTTCACACCGCGCGCTGGGATCACGACGTCGACCTGAAGGGCAAGCGGGTGGCCGTGATCGGCACGGGTGCGTCGGCCGTGCAGTTGATCCCGTCGATCGCGGAAGAGGTCGAACATCTGACGGTCTTCCAGCGCACACCGATCTGGTGCATGCCGAAGCTCGATGCGCCGATCATCGCGCCGTTGCGTGCTGGCCTGCGCTGGCTGCCAGGTGCCAAGGCGGGACTGCGCGCCTTGAGTCAGACCTACGTCGAAGCAACCTTCCCGCTCGCCGCACATTTCGCCTCGGTGCTTCCAGTCGCTGCCGTCGGCGCGCGCTTGGCCCGTGGGTTCCTGAAACAGCAGGTCGACGATCCGGTAGTGCGCGAAAAGCTCACTCCGAAATACGGTCTCGGCTGCAAACGCCCGAGCTTCTCGAACGAATACCTCGCAACGTTCAACCGCTCGGACGTCTATCTGGAGACGACGCCCATCGCCGAGATCACGCCTACCGGCATCACGACCTCCGACGGCGTCGAGCATCCCATCGACGTTCTCGTGCTCGCGACGGGCTTCAAGGTCTTCGAGAGCGGAAACATGCCGCCCTTCATCGTGCGTGGCCGCGACGGCCTCGACCTCAGTGAGTGGTGGGAGAAGAACCGTTACCAGGCGTACGAAGGTGCGAGCGTGCCCGGCTTCCCGAACTTCTTCACGGTCCTCGGACCCTACGGCTACAACGGTTCGTCGTACTTCACGCTGATCGAGAACCAGGCCCGGCACATCGTGCGGTGCCTGACCCGGGCCCGCAAGGAGCAGGCGACCCGTGTCGAGGTCACCCCGGCAGCTCACGACAAGTACTTCGCGGAGATGCTGGGCCGCCGTCCGCGACAGATCTTCTTCCAGGGCACGTGCGACGGTTCGAACAGCTACTACTTCGACGCGCACGGTGACGTTCCGCTACGACCGTCGCCGACCCTCGAAGTGGCATGGCGCAGTGCTCATTTCGATCTCGACGACTACAGTTTCGCTCGCGTGTAGCCGAGTTGCTCACGGCGTCTCGGGCAACTCCGACACGTCGGTGAACACCACCCACAGGTCGTCGGGCACACCTTTGAATGCGTAGCGATAGCGCGGCGCTGTCTGCGGTTCGTTCGTCACGTTGCGGATGTAGATGCGTGCGATCCGCCCGGGTGCTTCCCGCGCTATCGAGCCGTACACCTCCGGATCCTTCTCGCCGGAATCACCGACCAGCACGAGACGCCGACGCGGGTAGACGGCCATCAGAGCGCGGATGAACGGCGGTTTGGTCGCCATCGGGTCGGCCTTCAGCGACGCGAGGGTCTTGCGGACACGCTTGGGGCGTACGCGTTTGAGGTCGTAGGTTCCGATCGGAAATCCGGCGCTGTCCAGAAATTCGACAAGCGGTGCCGACAGTTGCCACGGCGAACTCGACACGAAATGCAGGTGACCGCCCGTCTTCGCGAGCCACGAGCTGTAGCGCTCGGCCATGCCGGGCACACCTTCGAACTGCATGGCGAAAGTGCGGCGCAGCATCAATTTTCGGTTGTGTACTTCGGTGATCTTGATGGTGTCGTCGATGTCGCTGACGATCGTCAGACCTTCGGGTTCGACCAGGAACAAGCGGGTCTGGAACATCCTGCGGTCACCGGGCGGCAGAATCGCAACGACGTCGAGCACCCCGTCTTTCGCGTGCGCTTCGGCGGTCGCCGTAGTGAGGCGAAAACGTCCGCCGAAATGGCCGTCCTCGGTAGACCTGCCCAATGTGCAGACGTGTCCGGCGACCATAACCGTCACGGCTTTGCCGCCCTCGTTGTCGACGAGGAACGCCATGATGCGGGTCCGGGCGATTGCCGCAGCGACCGGATCCTGCAGTTTCAATCGTCGGAACAGCGCGTCGATGCTGAGGCGTCGGAGCCTGCTGTCCTCTTCGGCTTCGAAGATGCAGCCGCGCAGCTCGAACTCCCACCAGCGATTGTCGGCCGATCTGGCGGCGTAGGTGGGGAACAACGTGACCGTCTCGTTCGGTTTGATCGGCGACGACGCGCGGGCGCGATCGAGCACGGCGCTGCCGAGGACTGCAGGCGAGATCGGTTGCTCCGGCACTGGTCCCTCCTCGGTGCGACGACGGTTTCATCTTCCTCGCCAGTTTGCCGTCGCGATGACAAAAGTTGAACGCCTTCCCAACGCATCCCCTGCATGCGGTTGGTCGTGGGTCCGATTGCGTAACCTCGAAGGCGTGCAGCGAATCGCCTACTTCGGACCGTCCGGGACCTTCACCGAGATGGCGCTCGCCCAAATGGAGGCGACCGGCATCTTCGGAGGTGACGTCGAACGAATCGCCGCACCGAGCCAGCCCGCCGCTTTGGAGTTCGTCCGCGAAGGTAAGGCCGACGGCGCCGTCGTACCTATCGAGAGTTCGGTCGAGGGATCGATCTCGGCGACGATGGACGCCCTCGCTGTCGGTTCGCGATTGCAGATCGTGGCCGAAACCGAGCTGGACGTGAGTTTCTCGATTCTCGCGCGACCCGGAACCACACTCGAGCAGGTCACATCGATTCGTGCGTATCCCGTTGCTACGGCACAGGTTCGGTTGTGGCTGGAACGGAACGTGCCGAACGCAGAGGTGCAGGTCGCCTCGTCGAATGCCGGTGCGGCCGAAGATGTTTCGAAGGGAATCGGCGATGCCGCCGTGTCGACGGCGTTGGCGGGCAAGCGTTTACAGCTCGCAACGCTCGCCGACGGTGTTGCCGACCACGACGGCGCCCGCACGCGGTTCGTGTACGTGACACCGCCCCGTCGTGCGCCTGCCGCGACCGGAGCCGACCGCACCGCCGTCGTTTTTCAACTGTCCAACGAGCCGGGCTCTTTGATGCGTGCCTTCGCGGAATTCGCCACTCGCGGGGTCGATCTCATCCGAATCGAATCGCGCCCGACACGCACCGGCATGGGCACCTACCGATTCTTCCTCGACTGCGTCGGGCACGTCGACGACCCCGCTGTCGGGGAGACGCTCAAAGCTCTGCACCGCACAGGACCGGTTCGATTCCTCGGATCGTGGGCCGCCGCGGTTCCGAGCGGCACTGCGCCGCCGTCGGACGAGGACGCCGCGGCATGGCTCGCCGATCTTCGCGAAGGGACGGCCGACCTATGACAGGCAGGCTCATTCTCGTCCGGCACGGTGAGACCGAGGGCAACGTCGCCAAGCGACTCGACACCCGACTGCCCGGCGCGCCGCTGACCGAACTCGGCGTGACGCAAGCGGAGGCGGTGGGTCGGCGGTTGGCCGAACGCGCCCCGGCAGCTCTGGTGTCGTCGCGGGCGTTGCGGGCGCAGCAGACAGCGAGCCGTATCGAGGCCGCATGTATCGAAGCTGGCGCGGCCGTGATGGTCGAGGTGCTGGACGGCTTGCACGAGGTGCAGGCCGGCGATCTGGAGAACCGGTCCGACACGGCGTCGCACGAGACGTTCAAAGCCGTTTTCCACGCCTGGCATTCGGGTGATTCGACTGCCCGACCACCCGGTGGCGAATCGGCTGACGAAGTGCTTGCCCGCTACCTACCGGTCGTCGGTGAGTTGCGCAGCAAGTACCTCGACGACGGACAGTCGGGCGACGTGGTCGTCGTCAGTCACGGCGCGGCAGTTCGGCTTGTCGGACGCCATCTTTCGAATGTTCCCGGCCTGTTCGCCGCAAACAATCATCTCGACAACACCGAGACCGTCGAGTTGCTACCGACCGCCGACGGTGGCTGGGAGTGCGTGCGGTGGGGACGGTTCGACCCGCCTTTTGCCGACGACGTCAGTCCGGTTGCCGACGATCCGATGGGCTGACTTCGAATCAGGCGGGCTGCGGCGCGAATTCCGCACGGTCCGGTAGCGACGCAACAAGGGTGCTGACGGCTTGGCGCAGTCTTGCATTCGTACCCGGACTCAGCGCCGACCACTTGGTGCCGTCCTGCGCTCGGCTCGCTGTTGCGAGGAAGCGGCCACCGCGGGTGTCGAAGACTGCGAGGTGTCCGTCAGCGGTGTCTCGCGAACCGTCGGAGTAGACGACGCCGACGATCTCGGCGTGTGCGAAACAGTGGACCATCGCCGTTGCGATCGTGTTCGAATCGCGAGAAGGTATGCCGATCGCCGACAACTTCCGCGTAGTCACGGCGGCGTCGCGGGTGTCGTCGAAGATTTCGCCCAACTGCTGAGTCGGGGCGTTGAGGCCGCCGAAGTCCAAGGCCTGGGCAGGTCCGAGAGCGGTCGCGATGATCCCTGCGATGTCGTTGCCGACCGCTGACGTACCGACGTCGTCGAGAATCAGCGCGTCCGGTCCGCGTAGGGCGAGCACGGACGTCGATTCACCCTTCGCGATGGCGAGCCGAGAGATCGTGTCGCCCACGAACAACCGCAGGGCGAGGACCCAATGTGGGCGGGCCAACGCGCGGAGCCGGTCGGCGAGACCTTCCTCGACCTCGCCGTCGACGAGTGCGCCTCGCGCCCTCAGTGATTCGTCGGCACGCTCGAAGGCGGCGTCGCGTGCGGGCTTCGTGTCGAACCGTGGACCCCAGTCGAGCACGACAGGTAGTTCGTCGATTCCGAGCAGGTCGAGCAGCAGGTCCAGCTCGTCGACCGAGAGGGTTGCTCGCCCCAACGTCGTTGCCGTGGAGGAGGTTCCGAGATCGATCACCGCGCGTGCTCCGATTCGGCGCCGATGACCGATGGGATCACTGTTCGGCCGTCTGCGAAGTGCTCGAAGTTCTTGAGGTAGTCGGGCGAGGAGTGCTCGTCGTCGTCATCGGACGCATCGGCACCGCGGTGACCGAGCATCGGGCCCCCGGACGAGGCCGCGCGGGTCGCGGCGGAGTCGGCCGTGCCGATCGGGCCGAGGCCGGGCTGCGGGGGCGGCGTCGCTCCAGGCGCGGCTGGTGCCGGCGAGCCGTTTGCGATCGGGCTCGAGTGCTGACCCCAGCCTTCGGGAAGTGAAATGCCCGTCGCTCCCGGCATTCCGCTCGGATACGACACAGCCCGGACCGACGACCCTGGGTTCGAATCGCCACGACCGCCGAGCGGTCCGGACATCGGTGAGCCCATAAACGGCGTCGACGTACCCGGCGCGGTCATGGCCGATGCGACGTTGCTGCCGACATTGCTTGCGACCGACACTGCAGTCGACGCGGTCGAACCCGCGATCTGTCCGGCCTGGGCGGCAGCACTCTGCACTGCGGGGTTCTGCAGGAACGCGCCCGCTGCAAGTGCGGCTGCCTGCACGGGGTTGGTCGAACCCTGTTGAGCGGCATCGGCATTGCCTGCCTCGGAAAGACCGTTGGCGATCGGTGGAGGCGGGACGAATTCGGTCGGCGTGACGACGACGGTCGTCGTTGCGGCTTCGTAGGCTTCCATGACGAGCGCGGCACGCAGATCCATTGCGCGGTCGGCAGCTTCGGCCACTTCGGCGGTGCCGTTCAGCACGCCACCTGTCGTGTACGCGACAGCCTTGGCCGTCTGAACTGCAACGATCTCGGGCAGGCTCGGCATGACAACGCGTGCGGTCGTCGATGCGATCGCGTTTGCTCCGGCCTTGGTCGATGCCACGATTGCAGTCGCAGCGGCTTGGTCGGCCCAGATTTTGAAGCCACCCAGCCGGGCCAAGGCGCCGACGGACGTGATGCCTTGCCACCCGACGGCCAGCTCGGCAAGCACCCTGGTGACGGTGAACGATGCGTCGCCGTATGCGGCGGCGATCGCCGACCATGCGGGCGCGGCCGTCGACAGCGGAATGGGCCCGGCGCCGGCCCACAGCGTGGTCGAGTTGACGGTTGCGGTGCGCGGCAGCCAGAAGACGCCGGTGATACCAAAAGTCACGATCGATTCCCCATCTCGATAACTACGTGAATTCTCAAACGACTGTGGCGGCGATGGTCGCCGCGTTGGCCAGATCCTCGGCGATGTACGACGCGACCTGCGTACGCAGCGTGTTGGCCGCGAAATGAAGCTCGGCAATCGCGGCGGCAAGTGCGGTGTCGTGTGTTGCGGCAGCCCGATTGAAATACGTCGATGCGAGCACCGACACCTCTTCGCTACCGGCAGGCACTACGTGGGTCAGTGGTGCCGCCGTCGCCGCGGTGACTTCGAGCCGACCTGCGAGTGCGTCGAGTTCGGCTGCTGCTGCCAGCACGATCTCGGGGATGACGACTACTTCCGGACCGGTCATCGTCTCGGACTCCTTCGCTAACGGTCACCGTTGGGCCGGAGTCCGCCTGTGTGCGAATCACCGAGAAATGCCCCCTCGATGACTAGGACGCGACGCGATCGCGATCGGTTCCATCGGTGTCGAAGAAAATCTGCGTCAGGTCGGAGGTAGCTTCGGCGTGTACTGACCCACGATCCATCGGCAGATCGCCTCCACGACGTAGCTGCGTTCCGCGTCCGCGAGTGCACGACCGGCAGGGATGTCTTGCCAGCGCGCAAGGCAGGTCCGACAGCATGTCGCGGTCGCGTGCTGGGCGACGAATACGGGATGTCCGCGGTAGGGCGTCTGGCGGCCATCGTTGCGTGGCTCGGCCGGGGCAAGCCTGGCTGCGATCAAGTCCTCGGCATGTTTGCGGACAGTGGCGATGCCGCGCAGATCGACCACAGCGCGGTCCCGCCCGCGAAGCCGGAACTTCGCGCGGAAATGATGCTGCCCGATGCGTTGCAGCCTGGCGTCCAACTCGTCCATTACCGCAGTCTCGCAACTGATCACGACATCTTCAGCCGCGTATTGCAACAGCCGACCGTGATTCAAGCGGTTCCGGCAACGCCGATCAGAGTCCCCTCGGGATCGGTGAAGTGTCCGACAACTAGTCCGCGCGGAGATGTTGCGGGTCCCATCACCCGCTTACCGCCGAGTGCTTCTGCCTGCTGCAGAGCGGCCTCGACGTTTGATACTCCGACGTAGAAGATGGCGTGGCTCTCGTATTCGGCGCCACCCCCGATACCTCCGCGAATGCCGGAGCCGTCCGGTGTGGTGATCAAGTCGACGAATCCGTAGCTGTCCGGTTCCGAGACTTCCTGCGCCACCGGCGATGGCACGTCGAACTCCCAGCCGAAGAGCTCGCCGAAGTACTTGCGAAGCCGCGCTGGGTCTTTACCTACTACCTCGAAATGCACGACAGGATGCGACATCGGCTACCTCCTGGATCGACCATGTGCGGACCCGATTCACGCTAGCCGCCGATACCGACACAGCTTCGCAGCTCAGCCCCAACCCAGCTCGTGGAGCCGGTCTTCCTCGATGCCGAAGTAGTGCGCAATTTCGTGGATGACGGTCACAGCGACCTCGTGCACGACCTCGTCTTCGTCGGCGCAGATTTCCAGGATGCTGTCGCGGTAGATCGTGACCGTGTCCGGCAGCGAGCCGCCGTAGTAGCTGTCTCGTTCGGTGAGGGCGATGCCGTGGTAGAGCCCGAGCAGGCCGGGCTCGTCCTCGTTGCGTGAGTCGACGAGGATCACGACGTTGTCGATCGCCTTCGCCAACTCCGGCGGGATGAGGTCGAGCGCTTCTCCGACCAGCTCCTCGAAGCGGTCGTCGGACATTACAACCGACATGGTCAGCGCGGTGCGGGTGCTGCGCCCGGGATCGGCGCGGGTGCGGCGCCGGGCAACGGCGTCGGCAGCGCACGTCCCTCGGGGACGGCGGGCGGCGGAACCGGCGGCTGACCGTCGATCAGAATATCGCCCTTCGCCGTTCCGACGATCGGCGCGAAACCCTCTGCGCCCGACCCCTTGCCGACCATGCAGTTCACGCGGTGGCTGCCTGCGAGCCAGCTCATCGGCTCGACGCTCGGGAAGAACATCGTCAGGGTCTTGTTGCGCAGCGTGTCAGGGGAGCCGAGGTATTCGTCGGTGATCTTGGCGCAGGTATCGGTCAGGTACTTGTCCTGATCGTCCGACGACGGCGGACCGCCGGGGAACTGAGTGGTGAGATCCACGATGCCGGACACCTCGAAGGCATGTGGTTGCGAGCAATCGACGGGATCGGTCGGCAGATTGCGGTCGATTCCGACGCAGGTGCCGGTTTCCCAGATCTTCGACTGGTCCTGTCCGGTCACAGTCCCGGTGATCGGCATCAGTGCACCGTTCGTCTTCGCGAACTTGATGCCGCAGCGCAGCGTGCGCTGACCAGCGTTCCAGCCTGCTTCGCTCGGGAAGATCAGTCCGACGTCGAACTTGCCCTGCGGGTCGAACTTGGCGCCGAGATAGGCGTCGACGGCGGGTACACAGTGTTCGTCTTGTAGCTCGGTGAACCGCAGAACGCCGGGGAAGGCCGAACCGGGCCCGAATTCGCGACCCGGGTAGAGGCTGAGGTCGAGTTCCGATGCAACTTCGAATTGGTGCGGTTCGCTGCAGTCGATCTTGCCGATGTCCTCGGTGCTGGTCGTCCACGTGAGGCAGTCGCCCTGCACCGCAGTTCCGAACGCTTCGCCTTCGACCGCGGAGAGTTTGGGATCTTCGCCCGGTTGGTGCGTCTCGAGTTCAGTCGGCTTCTTGAAACCACCCGCAATCGCTATCGTTCCGACAGCCGCAACGACTGCGCCGACGGCGACGGCAGCAAGAACGCGCCGCGTCGTGCTCGCCGACATGTGCCGCTTGGCTGGGCTGGGAGCGGCCGGATCGGCTCCTTCGACAGCGACAGATTCGGGTGCAGTCCCATCGGGACCGATTCCATCGTCGACTTTCGACAGGTTGACGGTCTCGGCCGTCGAATCCCCAGCAGCATCGGGAGTGGTTCCCTCGGCAGCCGCGGGTCGATTCGGGATGAGCTTCGAGCGCAGTCTGCTCAGTGCAGCTTTCGCATTCGAAGTCTTGTCGGCGGGTGCATTTTCTTCGGACATCAGGCTCCATCATGCCCGGTCGCCGTTGCGGCGCACAGCGTAGTTTGACTTCCTATGAGCGAAGACGTCCATGATCTTGCCAATCGGCTGTTCACGATGGCACGCAGCGGCGACGCGGCGACACTGGCCGAGTACTTGGATTCCGGTGTCCCAGTGAACATGTCGAATCAGAGTGGCGACACGTTGGTGATGTTGGCCAGCTATCACGGCCACCTCGACGTTGTGCGCCTGCTCGTCGATCGTGGCGCCGACGTCAATCAGGCCAATGACAAGGGGCAGACGCCGTTGGCCGGAGTGGTGTTCAAGATGCACGACGACGTCCTCGACGCCTTGCTCGCAGCCGGCGCGGACCCGACCGGCGGCAGCCCGACCGCAGTCGAAACCGCGGAGATGTTCGGCCGTGAGGACCTTGTCGACAGGTTCAAGCGCAAACCCGAATGACCAGCAGTTAGCGGCCAAAGTAGGGTTTGCAGGCGTGATCGACCTGAGATTTCTGCGCGATAACCCAGAGGTAGTCCGTGCGTCGCAGCGAGCACGGGGTGAAGATCCGGCCCTGGTGGACGCCTTGCTCGAAGCTGACGCCTCCCGACGCGCTGCGGTTGCCGCTGCCGACAATCTGCGCGCCGAGCAGAAGGCACGCGGCAAGCTGGTCGGCAAGGCGAGTCCGGAGGATCGGCCGGCTCTGCTCGCTGGTGCGCAGGAGCTGTCGGCGAAGGTCAAGGAGGCCGAGGCTGCTCAGCAGCAGGCCGATGCAGCTCTGGACGCCGCGCACCGTGCGATCTCGAACGTCGTGCAAGAGGGTGCGCCGGCGGGCGGCGAGGCCGACTTCGTCGTTCTCGAGACGGTCGGCGACGTACCGACCTTCGATTTCGAACCCAAGGACCACCTCGAGCTCAGCGAGTCGCTCAATCTGATCGACATGGAACGTGGCGCCAAGGTGTCCGGCGCGCGGTTCTACTTCCTGACCGGGTACGGCGCGATGTTGCAGCTCGGATTGCTGCAGCTCGCCGCGCAGCGAGCGACCGCCAACGGTTTCACGATGATGATTCCGCCGGTGCTGGTGCGACCGGAGATCATGGCCGGAACGGGCTTCCTCGGCGCGCACGCTGCCGAGGTCTATCACCTGCAGGACGACGACCTCTACCTCGTCGGAACGTCGGAAGTGCCGCTGGCTGGTTACCACTCCGGCGAGATCCTCGACCTCGCCGAGAAGCCGAAGCGCTACGCGGGCTGGTCGTCGTGCTTCCGTCGCGAGGCGGGCAGCTACGGCAAGGACACCCGCGGCATCATTCGGGTGCATCAGTTCGACAAGGTCGAGATGTTCACCTATTGCAAGCCCGAGGACGCCGACGCGGAACACCAGCGTCTGCTCGGATGGGAGCGCGACATGCTCGCGGCGATCGAGGTGCCGTACCGGGTGATCGACGTCGCCGCCGGTGATCTGGGATCGTCGGCGGCTCGCAAGTTCGACTGCGAGGCGTGGGTGCCTACCCAGCAGACCTACCGAGAGCTGACGTCGACGTCGAATTGCACGACGTTCCAGTCCCGTCGCCTCGGCGTCCGTTACCGCGACGAGAACGGAAAGCCGCAGGTCGCGGCGACGTTGAACGGCACCCTTGCCACCACACGCTGGATCGTCGCGATTCTGGAGAACCACCAGCAGGCCGATGGTTCGGTTCGCGTTCCTGCGGCGTTGGTGCCGTTCGTCGGAACGGACGTCCTGACAGCGCCCTGACGGGTCACCGCCCTGACGCTGCTCAGGCGTTGAAGTCGTACGCCGTCCCGTCGAGCCACTGCCCGAGCGATTCGATGCTGAGGTCCTCGCCTGCGGCTTCGAGCGCGTCGATGTGGTCGATGTAGGCGCGCATCGCCGTGCGCGCCGATTTCGACGAGACGGTCGAGAGGAAGGCCGAGCGTTCGGCGTGCAGCCCCTTCGCGAGCGAAGCGTCGCCGTTGACCGTCCGCTTGATCGCGGCGACGGCATCGTTGGACCGACGGGAGAGGCGATGAGCGGTGATGTTGGTGAACTCGACGAGATCGCCGGGTGCAACGACGTGATTGACGTAGCCGATGTCGAGGGCTTCCATCGGGCTCAGGGGCCTGCCTTCGAGCAGTAGCTCGAGCGCGCGTCCGTGTCCGATCGCCCGCGGCAGGCGTTGCGTTCCGCCGCCGCCGGGGATGATTCCGATGAGCACTTCTGGCTGACCGATCTGGAACGGGCCCTGGGCCATGATCCGGATATCGCAGGCGAGGGCGAGTTCGGAGCCACCGCCGAGCGCGCGACCGTTGATGGACGCGATCAGCACCTTGTCGATGCGCTGCATCAAGGCGCAGGTCTCGTGGAAATGCAGGAGGTCGGAAACAGCCGCGGCCGCAGTTTTGCTGAGCGCGTTTCTGGCGCCGGGGATCTGCTCGATGACACCCTGCAGCCTCAATGTTCCGCTGGCGACAGCATGCGGTACCCCTTGGTCCATCGGGACGTCGGGCGCGACGGCAAGTTCGCGAACGTCGAAGTGCGAGATGAAGATTCCGTCGAGATCGCTCGCGAGGACCACGGTGCCGATGCTGCGATCGCCGTTGATCTCGAGCAGAAGTTCGTGCAGTTCCTTCATGATCTCGCCGGTGAGAAAGTTGTACGGCGGGTTGCTGATCGTCGCCGTGAGGACCCTGCCGTCGCGCTCGGTGCGAATCTTGGACACGCTGCTCCTCGAGTAGGGCCATTTCGTACTGATCGGTAAGTCTATGGCGCTCCGCGCCTCGTGAGTCTTTTCGGCGGTTCCGCCCTCCGAAAGGACTCACAAGCCGCGGAGCGGCCTTATATCGTTTTGAGCATGTTGCGGGCACTTGTTTCTGCGGTCATTTCCGTCGTCACCGTCATCGTCATCGGATGCGCAGCGGTCCTCCTTGCTCAACCTGCCGCGGCTGCACCCGATACCGGTTCGTCGGGTTCGGGCTCGGCAGGTCCGGGTCCCGAGACACCCGTGCCGGACGACGGCTATCGATTCACCCTCACGATCGATTCCCGCGAGACAGCGTTCGAACTCGAGAATCCGCGAAACCACCTGGTCACCGTGCTGCCCGGCTTCGTTCCGGGTACCTACCGAATCGACACGACGACGGTCGAGCAGGACAACGACTTTCGTCTGGCGAACAGGCTGGATCGGGCAATCGACGTAAAAGTCACGCGTAGGGGAGCTCTGCTGGAGAGCATCCGGGCCGAAGCCGATGCCGTCTGGTACTGGAAGGTGCCGCCGAACTAATGCCTTGACGGCTCGGTCGGTTCGTTGCCAGAGTGGACGCATGCGATTCTTCAGCGGCGACACTTGACCCAGTTCCAATAGCTCGCTTGCCGTTCGCGCGATCGCGTATTCCGGTGTCGGTGAACTGATCCCGTTGTACGCGCTCTACGCGCTGCTCTTCGCCGACCATGGTCTGGACACAGCGGAGATCTCGTCGCTGCTGTTCATCTGGTCGGTCACCGCGTTCGTTTTCGAGGTGCCGTCGGGTGCTTGGGCGGACACGGTCTCCCGTCGCGGACTGCTCGTACTTGGCGCGCTGGTAACCGCGTCGGGCTTCGCAGTCTGGACCGTCTTTCCCTCGTATGCGGGCTTTGCGCTCGGCTTCGTGCTGTGGGGTATCGGCGGCTCACTGCAGTCGGGAACTTTCCAGGCGCTGCTGTACGACGAGTTGGCCGCACGCTCGGCGACACGGGAGTATCCGCGCATCATCGGGTTCGCGAACTCCGCGGCCGAAACGGGGGCCCTGCTGGGAATCCTTGCTGCAGCACCGCTGTTCGCTTGGGGTGGCTACGGGTTGGTCGGCGCGTCGAGCGTCGCCGTCGCTTTGTGCGCCGCACTTTTGGCCGCCTCGTTGCCAAGTGCGCCGAAGGCAGCATCCGTTGCCGCCGTCGCCGAAATCGACGACGACGAAGACGAACCGGATGTCGCCACCGACGCCCCGAGCAGCACCTACCTCACCATGCTGCGCAGTGGTGTCACGGAAGCGCTGCGGCACAAAACCGTTCGCCGCGGCGTGCTGCTGTCGTCGTTGCTGTTCGGGTTCACGGCAATCGACGAGTACTTCGGCCTGCTTGCCGAAGACAATGGCGCCGCAACAGGTTTCATTCCGATATTGATCGGCCTGACCGTCGCGGGTTCGCTCGTCGGCTCCGCGCTGGCCGGTCGAACGGCGTCGATGAAGGCGTCGACGATGGCTCGCGGTGTCGTCGTTGCCGGCATCGCGCTGGCAGGTGGTGCCCTGATCGGCGGACCCGGGATCCTCGGCGTAATCGGGTTCGCCGCAATCGGAGTCGGCTACGGCATCATCACCAACGCGACCATCGTCAGCGAAGCCCGCTTGCAGGACGCGATCGAGGGACCCGCCCGCGCGACTGTGACGTCGGCATCGAGTTTGATGGCAGAGGTGGTCAGTCTGGCGATCTTCGCCGCCGTCGCGCTCGGGTCGGTGTGGCTGTCGACGCCGGTATTGGTCGCACTGCTCGGGATACCGGTGGTCCTCGCGGCCGCCCTTGTGCCGAAGTGGCTACCGCGCCAGTCACATGGCCCTACAGTGACCGGGTGATCGAACGGCATCGACGCGGCCCGCTGGTGATCGCGTCGGTTGCCGTTGTGGCGGGACTCGTTCTGGCCGGATTGTTGCTTCTCGCGCGGATGGTCGGCGATTCCGAAGGGGGGTCGCAGTACGTGATGTCCGGCGCGGCGTCGAGTACGACGAAACCCGTTGCCAGCACGGTTGCACCGAGTTCGTCGGCCGCGGCCACGTCACTACGCCCGAATTCGGTCGTCGGAATAGGCAACAATTCGCTCACCTCGGCCGTGTCACTGCGCAAGCAGGCATGTGTACTACCTCCGTGGGCCGAGGACGATGCCACCGTCCGCACGTTCCTCGACGTAGCGATGGGCTGCCTCAATTCCACCTGGCAACCAGTTCTCGCGCGGCTGTCGATCCCGTTCACCGCTCCCGAGTTGAAGGTGTCGGCGACAGTCGCGTCGTTGGGCTGCGGTCGCCCGCCCGAGGAGAACAGCTTCTACTGCGACGGAACGATCTATCTGGCGCCGTCGAGCTATCAGGGCACAAATGCGGGTAGGAATGCGATTCCGACAGCGGCGATCAGCATGCTCGCCCACGAATACGGTCATCACCTGCAGCAATTGAGCGGCACGTTGGGCGCAGCGACCGAGATGATCACGCTGTTGGGCAGGGAGACGCCCGACGGACTCGAGGTGTCACGACGGACCGAACTGCAGGCGCAGTGCCTGTCGGGGATCTTCGTTGGAACCAACTTCGACATCGCAAGCATTCAGGTAGCTCAGCGCGACAACTACACCCGTGGCGATGCGCCGGGCAGGCCTGCCGACCACGGTTCGCCGAGGAACTTCGGTGAGTGGTTCACGAAGGGTGCGGGTCGGACGTCGCTGGATTCGTGCAACACCTGGTCGGCCGCGTCGGCAACCGTTCGCTGACTTTTGCCGATTCGCCAAGATTCCGTGCGGCAGAACAGTAGCGTCGGCAACGATCGGCTGTTCGGTACATGTTGACAATGGAGGGGTCCAGTCTTGAAACGCCTGATTATTGCTGCCGTTAGTTGCGCCGCGCTGTTACTCGTCGGTGCTTGTGGATCCGATGACGGTGATCCGAAACCGTCCGATACGTCCAGCACTACCAAATCGGCAACGACGACAACAAGCGCGACCAGTACGAGTGCGACGACGCCGGCGGTTGTACCGCCGCCAGCAGCGCCCGTCGAACCAGGTAACCCGAGGCCTGCACCGCTGAATCCTGCTCCGGCGCCGCTCAATCCGGCTCCTGCGCCGTTGACGCCTGCGCCTGCACCGCTGACACCGGCGCCCGCGCCTCTGACGCCGGCACCTACGACGACACTCGCACCGGTCGTACCGACGACAACGGCCCCCGCTGTGATCACAACGACGCCGGCGGTGCCCGAGGACCCCGAGGGCGGCTAACCCCTCGTCGGCCCTGTCGGGCGAGTCCACTACGGATGGCACTATTGGCCAAGTGAATTCGCAACGCTTCGGTGTTGTCGTCGCGATTCTGGTCGGTGTATCGATCGCCGGTCAGTCGCGTCTCAACGGCGCCCTCGGAGCGCGTTTGGACGATGGCGTCGCAGCCGCGGTGATCAGCTTCGGCAGTGGGTTCGTGCTGTTGTGCATCGGTTTGGCTTTCAGCAAACGGATGCAGAACCGGCTGGCCGAGGTGCGCACTGCGGTGCGGACGAAAACCCTTGCGCCATGGCAGTGCATCGGCGGCGTGTGCGGTGCTTTTTACGTTGCGTGCCAAGGTATTACGATCTCGACGATCGGTGTCGCCGTATTCACCGTCGCCGTTGTCGGTGGCCAGTTGCTGAGCAGTCTGTTGGTCGACCGCGCGGGACTCGGTCCTGCCGAATCGAGTCCGCTCACCGGCAATCGTGTGCTCGGTGCCGCGCTGGCCTTGATTGCTGTCGCCGTCGCAAGTTCAGGTCGGATCGACGCCGACGCAAGCGCGTTGCTGTTCGCTGTCCTGCCTGCGATCGCGGGTATCGGTCTCGCCTGGCAGCAGGCAGTGAACGGTCGCGTCGCCGCTGTCGGCGGTCCGATGGTTGCGACGTGGATCAATTTCGCAACGGGCACGACAGCGCTGGTGATCGTCGCGGCGATCGGGCTGACGGTCCGGGGCTGGCCGTCGACGCCGCCGACGGACTGGTGGCTCTATGTCGGCGGAACGCTCGGCATCGCGCACATCGCTGCCGCGGCGGTGCTGGTGCGAACGCTCGGCGTGCTGCTGCTCGGCCTCAGCGTCATCGCCGGTCAACTTCTCGGCGCCTTGCTACTCGACGCGATCGTCCCTGCGAGTGGTGCGACCCTGACCGTGACGGTGGTGGTCGGCGGGGTGCTGACGCTCGTCGCCGTGTGGATTGCGGCAGGCAGAAGCAAAACGTAGGCCCGAGTCGTCACGGCCCGGCCTTCCATTGGACTACTCTGCTGTCGGTGGAGGAGTTCGAGGCGCAGATCAAGTCGACAGAGTCCGGCGGCGGCGGAGCCTACGTGGCAGTTCCGGCGGCCGTGGTCGATGCACTCGGTGGAGGCGGACGAATTCCGGTCGAAGCGACGTTCGACGGCATTCCGTACAAAGGTTCGGTCGTCGACATGGGTGCCGGCCCGTGCCTCGGCATTCTCAAGTCGATACGCAACGAACTCAGCAAACATCCAGGCGATTCGGTGCTCGTCACCGTCGAGCGGGACAACGCCGAACGGACGGTCGACGTCCCCGACGATCTCGCAGCAGCGCTCGCCGAAGCTGGTGTGCGGGAGGCGTTCGACAAGCTTGCCTTCTCGCTTCGCCGCGAGCACGTGACCGCGATAACCGACGCCAAACGGCCGGAGACACGGTCACGCCGCGTCGCGAACACCGTGCACGCGGTGCTCAACCGGGCCTGACCGATCCGCCTGACTACGCTTCGAGCTTCCGCGAACGCAGTTCGTGGCCCTTCGACGTCAAACACCGGCCGCTCGGCAGATCCCACTGCCAGCCGTGCAGATTGCAGGTCAGCTTTTCGCCTTCGATGACGCCGAACTTGGATAGGTCCGCTTTCAAGTGCGGGCACCGCCGCTGGATTTCCCAACCTGCAAGCTCGGTGGACGCAGAGTCGTCGTGAGACTCCGCAAACCAACCGTCTGCGTAGGCCATGCGCTCGTCTGTGAGGCATTTGAAGAAGGTGTAGAGGAATTCGTTGTAGCCACCGATGCGCCAGGCGGTGAAACGCGTCGACAGGAAGATGCTGTTGACCCAGTCGGGCTCGTTGTCGCGCAGGACCGTGCGGACGAGTTCGGGCGCGATGCGGAAACCGAACCGATACTTGCCGTCGTTCTCACCGGGTGCCCGGACGGTACGCGCCGGGAAGTCGAGGACAACCGTCTCGTCACCCAGCACGAGTCCGACGGGATAGCCGATGCCGTCGCAGATCTGATCGGTCAGGGCCATCAGAGGCTCGAACAGGTCCCGCAGCGGTCCGAGTAGCGGCTCACCCTCGGCCGAAGCCCACGACGCCTTCTCGGCCGCGAGGACCGGCGCCATCCGCTGAGCCATCTCTTCGATGTAGTCCGCTTTGTTGTCGAAGATCGCCATCGGGTCCTCGACCGGATGCGTCAGCGTCAGGTCGGCGCCGTGCAGGTCCGCGGTCGAGCCGGGAATCATCAAGACACCCTTGTCGTTGCCGTGGATCCGCATCTGCTCGAGAAACACGATCTGATCAGGGAAGATGTTGCCTTCGTCCGCCTGATCGTCGTTGAGGTACCGCAACTCCGGATCGAGGAACACCGGCGGGCCTGCAGACGGGACGACCCATGTCGCATCGACCTGCTCGATGTAGCTGCGACAGCGATCCATACCGCGCTGGCGCTTCTGCTTGCCGAAGTTCGCCTTGGTGCGCTTGGGAATGTCGTAGACCATCGGGTACCAGATCGCGCCCGAGTACTGCAGCAGGTGGATGTCGATCTTCCCGAACTGATCGTGCAGCACATCCATGTCGACCGGCCGCGCGTCGTTCATGTTGAAACACGTCGTCTCGCCGTCGGACACGACGAGACCGGAATCACCGATCGGTCCGTCGGCGGGTGCGCGCAGGGCGATGATCATCACGTCGAGCCCGTCGACGTGATGCTTCACCGAATCTTCGGTCTCGAAGAACTTCGTGAAGCCGAGCGCTTCGAGTTCGCGCTTGAGGTCCGGCACCGGGTAATCGGGCAGCAGAACCGTTGCGTCCTTGTTGACGTGCTTCGTCAGGGTCGCCGGGTCGAAGTGGTCTTTGTGCAGGTGGGAGACGTAGAGGTAGTCACAGTTGCCGAGGGCGTCCCAGTCGAGCTGGGAGTTGTCCGGGAAGGGGAACCACGACGCGAAGTACGCGGGATTGACCCACGGATCGCACAGAATCGACCCCGCCTTGGTCTGAATGTGGAACCCGGCGTGTCCGACGCTCGTGACCTGCACTTGTATGCCTCCTGGTGACCGACTGCAGCTATCCAGAGTAGGGCCTACGGGCTGACGTCGCCGATGCAGTAGCCGTTCGCGCCGACATCGAGGGTGAAAATTTCGGTTGTGGTGACGCCGGCCGCGTTGGTCACCGGCACCGAAACCCGCACATAGGAGTTGCCGAGTTGCTCGGAGGTGATCTCACTGTCCTGGAACGCCGTGATGCCGGTGAGGCGCCCCGGGTTGTTTGCCAGCGGGGGAGCGGTCGCGTTGCCGGTGCCGTCCGGGTCCCAGGTCTGTAGTGCGCCATCGCAGACGAGTCGATAGTCACCCTCGACGTCGGCCGGGTTGACGGGCTTTCCGATGAAACGCGACAGGTAGCGCCGAACGGTGTGCCGTGCTTCGCGAGGATCGAGGTCGGCGGAACTGCCGGTCGGGCGTACCGACGGGCAGGCATAGCCGGACGCGATCTCGCTTCGCTTCACGCTGACCGTCCGTTGCGGACCCGTCCAGGTGACTGCGAACTGGCCATCTACGCCGGGCTGTGCGATGGCAGCGAGGATGGCGTCGGTGTCGGTGTACATCTCTGCGACGCCCTGAGGCGAGATCGTCCAGCACTTCTTCGTCAGCAGGTCGATGTCGCCGTCGACGAGGTCGGTCGCCCATGGTCGCAGCGCTTCGGCTGCTTGCGGATTGGTCGGGACTTCGCCGACAGGGACCGTCGCGACAGTGGTAGCCGAGGTCGGCGTCCCGGTTGTCGGGGCCGTCGAGGCCGCGGCGGATGGTCGCGCAGTCGACGCTGTGGACGGACTCGACGCGGTGTCCACGCCACTACGGCTGTCGCAGCCACTCACCAGCAGGATTGCCGACACTCCCATCGCACAGGTGAATACCGCTGTCCGCTGTCGGTTCACGAATCGAACCTTTCGTCGTCGTTTCGCCGCGCGTGTGCGTTCGATCGGTGTGTGTGATCGGTTGGTCACCGACTACGCTAGCCGACTGTGGAACCCCTCTATCAGACCATCGTCGGTATCGCGCGCGCCGTCTTCGCGCTGGAGGGCCTGAAGTTCACGGTCCACGGTGCAGAGAATGTCCCGGCTACCGGTGGTGCCGTCGTCGCGGTCAATCACACCGGCTACCTCGATTTCACCTATGCGGGCCTGCCGGCGCGGACGCCGAAACGTTTGATCCGCTTCATGGCGAAAAAGGAGGTCTTCGACAACAAGATCTCCGGACCGATCATGCGCAACCTCAAGCACATCGAGGTCGACCGCACTGCTGGCGCTGAGTCGTACCGGCAAGCTGTCGACGCGTTGCGCCGCGGCGAACTGGTCGGCGTCTATCCGGAAGCGACGATCAGCCGAAGCTTCGAGATCAAGGAATTCAAGTCCGGTGCAGCGCGTATGGCGATCGAGGCGAATGTGCCGATCGTCCCGATCGTGATTTGGGGCGCACAGCGTGTCTGGACGAAGGGTCACCCTAAACGGTTGGGCCGCACCAACACTCCTATCTCGATCGCGGTCGGCGAGCCGATCCAGCCGTACGAACCGGCTGCTGATCTGACGGCAGAACTGCGGTCCACGATGCAGGGACTGCTACTCGAACTGCAGAAGGACTACGACCATCCAGCAGGCGCATATTGGGTGCCCGCTCGGCTCGGCGGAAGTGCGCCGACACTTGAAGAAGCCACCGCACTCGACAATGCAGAAGCAGAAGCGAGGATGGCGGCCCGACGCGCGAAGTCTGCCGAGTAGGCCGGGCTAGTCGATGGCCCGCGAGTTGGTCTACGACGCGCTGAACATCGTGGGGCGGTCGATGCTGAAGCTGCAGGGTGTGCGGCTGCGCATCAACGGTCAGGACAACATTCCTGCCGTCGGTGGTGCCGTGCTCGCCGTCAATCACACGGCCTATCTCGATTTCATCGAGATCGGGCTCGTCGGCCGCAACCGTGGCCGCAACGTCCGCTACATGATGAAGGCTGAGCTGCAGAACAATCGCTTCGTCGCATTTTTGATGAAGCACTGCAAGGCAATTCCGGTCGATCGAGCTGCGGGTGCCGAAGCCTACGAGCATGCCGTGACGGCATTGCGCGACGGCGAACTGGTCGTCGTCTATCCGGAGGCGACCATCAGTCGCAGCTTCGAACTGAAGGACTTCAAATCCGGCGCGGCGCGGATGGCCCTGGAAGCGGACAAGCCGATTGTTCCGATCGCGATCTGGGGTGCGCACCGGATCTGGACCAAAGGGTTCCCCAAAAAGCTTGGCCGACACAACTTTCCGATTCATATCGAGATCGGTGAGCCGATAGCGCCGCGCGAAGAGATCGACGCACTGACCGGAGAGTTGCGTGCGGCGATGAAAGACTTGCTCGACAAGGCTCAGGCTGGCTACCCAGCGCCGGCGGGGGAGCCGTGGGTGCCCGCGCGTCTCGGAGGTGGGGCTCCCGATCTCGATGCGGCCGCCGAATTGGAAGAGGCGGAGCTTGCCGAACGACGCGCAAAGGCTGAGCGGCGGGATAAGTGAACTGCGCAACGCCTAGCCGCACTTCGCAACGCCCCCAACAGTTTCGAGGCGTTGCGAAGTGCGAACCAGCGTTGCGTAGTCGACCCGAACTACCGCGCGGCGTGCAGGTTCTTGGCCGTCGGCGAGGTCTGCACATCTTCGGAGTGCGGGAAGGTTCCGAGCACACGATCGGCTGTACCTGAGGTCGTGACCGTGAACCAGTAGTGCTCGTTCTTGTAGTGATGCAACCGATGGTCACGCCAGATCGCCTTGTAGACGCGGGATTTCGGCTTGTAGTCGCTGTGGATGAGGTAGTGGCTCCACTCGTAGACGATGCCGAGCATCGCGATGAACACAAGGTAGGTCAGCCCGAGTCCGAGGCGCGGGAAGGCGAGCAACGCGATCGCGAGCGTCGCAGGCAGCACCCAGAGCAACGCCTGCCACGGGATGAAGATGAGCGGTACATCGCGCGGATCGGTGTGGTGTTCACGGTGTTTGCGGGCTAGCAGCGGATCGATCGTCAGCCCGGCGACCTTACGGGGACGCCAATGCAGGATCAGCACGTGGATGATCCACTCGAAAAACGGGAACAGTGCCAGCATCACGACCGGAACGATCGCGTCGGTGATCTGCCAGTCGCCGACGATGATGCGCGCGACTATCGCCACTGCGAGGGTGGCCGAGATCATCCATGGCGATGGGTGTTTCCAAAATTCGCGTCCCGCGTCAGCAAGCGTGAAGTTCTTGCGAATGCGGCGGGGTGTCGAAGTGCTCATCGTTGAACCTCCAGGGTTTTCAGTACCGAAATCAGGGCTGTTGTAGCGGGTTCGAGCAGGGCGTATGCGGCTTTGGATGCAGCCTCGGGGTCGCTGGCGACGATTGCTGCGGCGATTTCGCGGTAGGCATCCGGATTGCCGACCTCGGCTGTCATGACGGCAGCCAAAGCTGGCAGGGCGGGTTCGTAGGCCGCGCGCAGCGTGTTGTACATCAGGCGGAAGGCGATGGAATCGGCACCGTCGACGACGTGATCCCAGAAGGTCAGTGCGTGGCGCTGCTTCTCGATCGGGTCGTCGTTTGCGACGAGTTCGGCGATCGCGTCGTCCAGAAGAACGGCGAGCTCGGGTCCGCTGCGTTCTGCCGCAAGCTCGGCAATCTTCGGTCCGTTGTGGAGCCGCGTCTCGAGGATGCTGCGAGCGACGGAGACATCGAGTTCGCCTGCGCGCAGCAGCAATCGGGGGAGCAGGTCGAGGCCTGCGGTCTTGCGATAGTCGCGCACGGTCGTCGAATCGCCCTGTCGGACTTCGACGAGCCCGGCGGCAGCGACGCGTTTGAGCGCTTCGCGGACCGCGGGTCGGGATACCCCGAGCACCTCGGCAAGCCTGCGTTCGCTCGGCAACGATTCGCCAGGGCTGAGTTCGCCACTGATGACGTCCGCGAGGATCTGTTCGAAAACGTCCTCGGGTACGGATCGGCGTTCGACGGGTTGCAGGGCCATGGATCTAGAGTGACTGGTCATAGGCCAGACGTCAAGTGGTCAGACCAGTTGGGTTTGTAAGCTGGTTGCCATGGGGGAGCAGCGAGACCGAATGGTGAGCGGGAAGCTGTACCAAGACAGTGATGACGAGTTGGTCGCCGAGCGCAAGCAGTGCCAACGCCTGCTGGACAGGTTCAATGCGACGTCGGCAGACGACGACGCCCTGCGATCGGAACTGCTGACCGAGCTGCTCGGCTCGTTCGGAACCGGCTCGTGGATCATGCCGCGATTCCAGTGCGACTACGGGTCGCTGATCAGCATCGGGACCAACAGCTTCCTCAACTACGACACGATTCTGCTGGATTGCGCACCGATCTCGATCGGCGACGATGTGTCGATCGGTCCGCGTGTGCAGTTGCTGACTGCGCTGCATCCCGTCGACGATCACGAAGCCCGGCGCCAGCGTTGGGAATCCGCAGCGCCCATTTCGATCGGGAACAACGTGTGGTTGGGCGGCGGAGTGATCGTCTGCCCAGGCGTGAGGATCGGCGACAACGCCGTCGTCGGCGCAGGCAGCGTCGTCACCCGCGACGTGCCGAGCCGAGTGCTCGCCGTGGGCAACCCGTGTCGAGTGCTTCGAGAGTTGCCCTAGCGGTTCAGCTACTCCTCGCGGGCCGAGATTTCCTGCAATGCTTTGACGACCGCTTCGGCCGTGCCCCGTGCACTGCCCGGATTCTGGCCCGTGACCAGCAGACCGTCCGATACGACGTGCGGCTCGAACGGTTCGTCCGCCTTGCTGTACTTGCCGCCCAGCGCTGAGAGTTCCTCTTCCAAATTGAACGGGACAACGTCGGCTCGCTGCGCACCTTCCTCTTCGGCCCACGAGAACCCGGTGACGTTCTTGCCGTCGAGCAGGCTGTCGCCCGCGCTGAGCGAGACATTCAAGAGGCCGGCCGGACCGTGGCACACCGCAGAAACGACCTTCTCGGCCTTGTAGAACTTCGCGGTCAGCGCGCCCAGGTCGTCGCTGCGGAAGTCCCACATGACGCCGTGCCCGCCGGTGAAGTAGATCGCGTCGTAGTCGTCCGGATCCAGATCGGTGGCTTTACGAGTGTCGACGAGCAGATCCATGAACTCCCGATCCCGGTACCGCTTGTCGGTGCCGAGGTCGCTGAGCACGTCGTGCGCGAGGCTCTCTGGATCGATCGGAACGAATCCGCCTGCCGGGCTTGCGATGTCGACCTTGTAGCCGTTCTCTACGACGTAGTCGTAGAAGTGCGTCAGCTCTCCGAGCCACAGTCCGGTCCGGTAGCCGACCTTTTCGTACTCGCCGACGTTGGTCACGATGATCAGGATCTTGTTTGTCGCCATACCCACGGCCTACCCGTTCGAGCTCCCGTCGAACCGGCCGGGGCGCTCCGCGCCTCGTGAGTCTTTTCGGCGGGCCCGACCACCGAAAAGACTCACGAGCGGCGAAGCCGCCCGACCCGATCAGCGAGAACCGGCAGGCTGACCGTCGCTGCCCCGAGAACGGCGTCGTGAAAAACCTTGATGTCGAACTGATCGCCAAGCCGAGCCTCTGCTTCCGCACGTAGCCGAAGGATCTCCCGCTGCCCGACCTTGTAGGCGAGCGCTTGTCCCGGCATCCCGATGTAGCGGTCGATCTCGGTGACGATCTCGTCGTAGCCGACCGGCGCGTGTTCGACCATGAAGTCGATCGCCTGCTGGCGGCTCCATCCCATCGCATGCAGACCGGTGTCGACGACGAGTCGGCACGCCCGCCACGAGTCGCTCGCGAGCATGCCGAGGCGATCGAGGTCGTTGCGGTACAGACCCATTTCCTCGGCGAGCCGTTCCGTGTACAGCGCCCACCCTTCGACGTAGGCGGTGTGCCCCCACGACAGTCGACGGAAGGCAGGCAGGTCGTCTCGCTCGGCGGCGATGGCGAGCTGCAGATGGTGTCCGGGGATCGCTTCGTGGAACGCGATCGACGCCGTCTCTGCGCGGCCTTTGGTGGTGGGTTCACCCACGTTGACGTGATATTCGCCGGGACGGCTGCCGTCGGGAGCGGGCGGGGTGTAGTAGGCGGCAGGGGCATCGGCAGCCAGGTAGTCGGGGATCGGCCGCAACACGCATGGCGCCTTCGGGACAATGCCGAACCAGTCGCCCATCGCTGCCTGCGCGGCTTCGAGGCAACTCGTCGCGTTGGCGAGAATTTCGTCGCGGTCGCGATACCGGAGGTCTTCGTCGTCGAGCAGATGTCGGAAGATCTCGGCGAGGTCGTCGGTGCCGAATTGCCGCTTACCCAGTTCGCGATACTGCGCGGGCAGGACGTCGAAGACCTCACGGCGACCGATCTCGTGCAGGTCCTCCGCGGTCAGGTCGAGCCCGGTGTGTAGCGCTATTAGTGCTCGATACATGCCAGGACCGTCGGCCAACCACTGCAGGCCGGCCTGCTCGTCCGGCCTGGCCGCGGGCAGTAGCCGCTCGGCAAGGACGGCGCGGTAGCGAACGAATGCCGGCCGCAGGTGCTGCTCGACAGCAACCTTCAGGTCCGCACGCCATTCAGGTTCGCCGTCCCAGTCGGCCGGTCCGCTTATGTTGACGAACGGGTCGTCGTCGATGGGTGAGGCGAGGTAGCCGTCGATCTGATTCAGCGAACGGTCGACGTTGATCCGCGCGGGTGTCCGGCCTGCGGCAAGGCCGGCGACAAAGCGTTCGCCCGCCTGATCGAGCATGCCGCCGAGCCGCTCGACGCGAGTCACCGCGAGCGCGGCGTGGGCGGGTTCGGCCGCCTGCAACTGTCCCGCGGTGATCAACAGATCGGCGTGCACGCCCTGCATCTGATCGGAGCGCAGTTCGATCAGTCGTTCGTCGATCGCGATGATGTTGTCGCGAAGTTCGCCGAGCAGCAGGCTGCGGGTGACCAGATCGGTCTCGTCCAGTTCGGTCGGATCGATCGCCGCGACGGCAGTGATGAGCTTCGACCAGGTCTCGCGTTGCTCGGCGTCGCCTTCGACGGAAAGGTCGTCGACCTGATCGTCGTAGCGGTGATCGCCGATGAACGTCGCGAACAGCGGACGGAACTTCAGCAAGGCTTCCCAGTACTCGTCGGCCAATGAGCGCAGTGTCATTTACCCATCATGGCGCTCCGCGCCTCGTGAGTCCTTTCGGAGGTCGGGCGCGCCGAAAAGACGCACGAGCGGCGGAGCCGCCTAGCTCGGATCCGAGCCGCGAATTGCGCTGGCCCAGATGGCAACTGCCGCGCCGACGCAGGTTGCGCCCACGAAGGCCGGTATCCCGCCACCGACGAGGTAAACCCAGAACAAGCCTACGAACGGACCGACGACAGCGGACTGGGCGTCGAGGAGCAGCCGTCGAAGTGGGCGGGCGGCAACCGCTCCGCGCTCAGCTGCGTCGGCGTCCGGCGCGAGTGGATTGTCGATCAGGCGACCCGGCGGCTCGGCCGAAAGCGCGCGGCCGCTCACCATAAAGACGTGTCCGTTCCAGCCGATCGTCGTGGTGCTGACCTCGGCTGTCACCGGCGACGGCAAAGTCACTAGTGCGGGATCGAAAAAGACCGGCAGCCAGGTCTTTCCGTCGATTTCCAGCCACGAGCGCGAGGTCAGGCGATGCTGCTGGCGGACCCGCCGTACCGATGCCGCAGTTCCAAGGGGCACCCGCCGAGCCGATCGATACCAGACTCGCAACGTCCAGCCCGCAACCCCGACCACGACGATGGCGAGCGCGCTCACCTGATCGAGGGCGTTGTCGGCAGGCAGCGCGGCGATACAAGCTATCGCAAACGCGATACAGACATCGATGGTCAGAGCCGAGATCACTAATGGATACCGCAGTGCGGCAGGCACATGGATCTTTATTTGACGAATCCGATCTTCGTGTAGTCGATCGACGCGAGTCCGAAGGCACCGTAGTTCGCGAGCGTGTCGCGGACGGCGACGTTGCCCGACGACTGGTAGAACGGCATCGAGAAACCCTCTGCAAAGACGAGTTTGTCGATCTCGTTCGCCATCTCCATCGCCTTCTGCGGATCGAGTTCGGAGATCGTCTTGTCGATCAGATCGTTGATCTCCTTGGACCCGATGCGTCCCTTGTTTCCCTTCATATCGTTCGGGTCGAAATAGTAGATCTGCTGTAGTGCACCCAGCGGAAGCGCACTGGCTGACCAAGAGAACTGTGCGACGTCGAAGTTGCCAGGATCGATGACGTCGGTGAACAGCCCCTGTGCTGGCTGCGGGTCGATGATCAGCTTGACGCCGATCGCGGCGAGATTCTGCTGCATGATCTGAGCGATCTGCACCCACGTGTCCTGCTGCAGCATCACGTCGCGGATCTCGAGCTTCTTGCCGTCCTTCTCACGAACATCGCCGACGAGTTTCCAGCCGAGGTCGTCGAGCTGTTTCGCGGCTTCGGTCGGGTCGTAGGCGATGATTCCGGCGTTGTCCTGGTAGCCGACCTGGCCGTTCATAAAAATGTGATTGTTGAGCGGCTTCGGCTCTTCGACGATCCCAGTCTGAAGTGCTGTTGCGATGCCCTGGCGGTCGATGCCCTTCATCAGCGCGACACGGAGTTTCGGATCAGCGACGATCGAGCCCGGCGCACCGTTGAACGTCAGATGTGAGTAGCGCAGCGCCGGAGATCGTCGCACCGCGATACCAGGTGCGTTGCGAACCGTTTTGATGTCGTCACGGGACAGGGTGTCGACGACGTCGAGTTCGTTGTTCTGCAACGCCTGGACCCATGCTGAAATGTCCAAAGCGCTGTAGGTGATGGTGTCGAGCTTCGGCTTGTCGCCCCACCAGTTCGGATTGCGGCCGAGCACAACTCGCTTCTGTCCGACGTCGAGCGACTGAATCTGGAACGGTCCGGCCGTGATCGGCAGATTGTCGCGAACGCTGTTGTTGAAACTGTCCGGCGTCGCCATCACTTCTTTGGGGTAGAGGATGCCGTACTGGCCTTTCCACTCCGCGTAGTGCTGGTTAAACGTGACGATGGCCTGCCGATCGTCGACGCCACGTTCGACCTTCTCGACTCGATCGAAACCGACGCTCGCGGTGATGAGGAACCCCGGGTCACGACCACTCAATGCGTTGAACTGTGCCGCTAAGTCGGTCCAGTCGATCGGACGACCATTGGTCCAGGTCGCCTTCGGGTTGATCGTGTACGTGACCTGCTGCGGTTCGGTGCTGGTGAGTTCGATGCTCGTGAAGTAGTCCGGATCGACCGTCAGCTCGCCCTTGTCGTCGATCCGGTACGACTGCGGCAGCATCGGAGCGACGACCTCCGAAACCTCGCCGTCGGAGTCGATGTTCCACGTGTTGAACGTCGAGGGATAGGCCGTGTTCGCCAGGCGCAGATTGCCGCCGTCGCGAAGTTCGTCCGGACCCTTCGGATTGATGTCGCTCGACGCGCCGACGGCGTTCGACCCGGCCTGACCGAGGTCGTCGTCGCCGCCACTGCAACCGGATAGAACAAGCCCGAATACGACGAGCGGAACAGCGACTTTGTACAACCTCATGAACTGCGCCTTTCGACCAGGAGCACCGTGTTGGGAGCACCCTAGTCGAAGGGCTCCGGCGGTGAGCGGTCGTTGGACGTGTCAGTAGGTGTTGGTCGTCGACCTGTCGATACCCCAGATCGTTGCGAGCAGACCGATGTAGAAGACCCAGATGATGATCCAGCCGACGGTGACGATGTAGCTCAGGATCAGGCCTGCCAAGGCCATACCTTCGCCCTGCTCACCGGTTCGTTTGATCTGGCTCTGTGCGATGTGGCCGAAGATGATCCCGAGGATCGAGGTGAGCCCGCACAGAGCGATGCCGACGAGACCGGAGACGAGTGACGCGATGGCCATGCCGTTGGTCTTCTGCGCGGGATAGCCGTACGCCGGTGCTGGTTGTCCGTACATCGGCTGCTGCTGACCGTAAGGCGCGCCGTAGGGCGCGGGGCTTTGGCCGTATTGCGCCGCATAGGGATCCGGCGTCGCGTACGGATCGACAGGCTTGTAGGGATCGGTCGGCTGACCATAGGGGTTGTACGGATCGCTCGGCTGACCGTACGGGTCGTAGGGCGGTTGTGACATGAGGGTCCCCCCAGGATTGTGGCAACGAGATGGCAAGTATGGCAGTTGGAGGAAAGTCCCGCCGCTCTGGTTTCGGTCGTCATGCAAGCTGGGCTTGAGCGCACATTATTCGTTGATATTGACGGAATCCCGCGAGTTCGACCGAATAATGTAGGCCTAGGCCCATTCCGCCGATCGTGATGGAAACCCGCTCGCCGGCACGTCCGCGGGTGGCCGCGGGGTATGCGGCATCGGTATCGCTTCGAGCAGCGCACGTGTGTACGGATGCGTCGGATTGGTGAACACTGTTCGCGCACTGGCCGCTTCGACGATCTTGCCGCGGTACATCACCGCGACGTCGTGCGCGAGATTTCGCACGACCGACAGATCGTGCGAGACGAACAGGTACGACATCCCTCTGGTGTCCTGCAGTTCGCGCAGCAGGTTGAGCACCCCGGCCTGAATCGAAACGTCGAGCGACGAGACCGGTTCGTCGAGAACGAGCAACTCCGGATCCAGCGCCAAAGCCCTTGCGATGCTGATCCTTTGCTTCTGACCGCCGGAGAAATCACCGGGGTAGCGGTCGGCGTGCTCGGTCCGCAGGCCGACAAGTTGCAACAGTTCCGGAACGCGGCTGCGGACCTCCGCTCGGCTTCGCCCCGCCAACCGAAGGGGTTCGGCCAGTACGTCGAAGATCGGCAAGCGCGGGTCGAGTGACGCGGTCGGATCCTGGAAGACGATCTGCATCCGCCCTCGGATGTCGCGACGCTGCGCCTTGGTCAGCGTCGCGACGTCGTGCCCGAGTACCTGAATCGAACCTGACTCTGGGGCAACGAGATTCAGAATCTGCGTCAACGCCGTCGACTTGCCGGACCCGGATTCGCCGACCAACGCCAGCGTGCGACCCGCTTCGAGCGTGAAGCTGATGCCATCGACAGCCCGGATCTCACCCCGCTTGCGGCGGAAGACGATGCCACTGCTGATGGGATAGGTCTTGACCAGGTCGGTCACTTGGAGAACGACGGGGGTCTTCGGGGCGACGTCGTTCTCAGGCGGGTCCGGGTGTTGCTGCTGCTTCAGATATGCGGCGAACAGCTCGTTGTGGTTGGTCTCTGCAGTTCGAATACATGCCGCAAGATGGGTCGGCGCGATCGGCTCGAGATCTGGTTCGGCTGCGCGGCAGTCGTCGAGTGCAAGCGGGCACCGCGGCGCGAAGGAGCATCCGGGCGGCAGCGCGTGCATCGCGGGTGGGGCGCCGAGGATAGGGATGAGCGGAGCCCGCAGCGGACCGTCCATCCGCGGTATCGAACCGAGCAGACCGACCGTGTACGGCATTCGAGGTGCTGCGAAAAGTTCGTCGACGGGCGCTGTTTCGACGACCCGACCGGCGTACATGACGACGACGCGGTCGGCCAACGTCGCAGCGATACCCATGTCGTGGGTGATCATCACGACACCGGCGCCGGTGATGTCGCGCGCTTTGCGGAGCAGGTTCAGGATCTGCGCTTGGACGGTGACGTCGAGCGCGGTAGTCGGTTCGTCGCAGATGATCAGAGCCGGGTCGTTCGCGATCGCGATGGCGATGACCACGCGTTGACGCATGCCACCCGAGAATTCGTGCGGGAAAGCCTTGGCACGGTCGCGGGCATCAGGGATGCCGACGAGTTCGAGCAACTCGATGGCGCGTTCCCGCGCGGCGGCCTTACCTTCGACGTTGCCGTGAGCGAGCAGCGCCTCCGCGATCTGATCGCCGACCCGATGGACCGGCGTCAACGCCGACAGCGGATCTTGAAAGACCATGCTGATCGACGATCCACGCAGCTTGGACAGTTCTTTGTCGCCGAGTCCGAGCAGTTCGCGTCCACGCAGCTTGATCGAACCGGTCACGCGCGCATGCTCGGGCAGCAGACCCATCACCGCGAGCGATGCGACCGACTTGCCGGACCCGGACTCGCCGACGATCGCGACGACCTCGCCGTCCCCGACCGTGTAATCGATCCCGCGAACAGCGTCGATGCGGCCCTCTTCGCTCGGGAAGCTCACTCGGAGGTCGGTGATCTCGAGCAGCGGCGCGCTCACGACTTACCCTTCCGCTTCTTGCGGGCGCCTTTGGCATTCGGGTCGAAGGCGTCGCGGAGTCCGTCGCCGACGAGGTTCGCCGACAGCACGGTCAGCACGAGCAGACCACCGGCGAACATAAACAACCACGGATACGTCGAC
This sequence comes from Antrihabitans stalagmiti, assembly GCF_016482825.1. GTDB lineage: Bacteria > Actinomycetota > Actinomycetes > Mycobacteriales > Mycobacteriaceae > Antrihabitans > Antrihabitans stalagmiti. Next base: position 83,793 of record NZ_JAEMNV010000004.1, read on the forward strand.
GCCGACGCGGTACCCATATCGATCAGCGAGCCGAGCGAGACGTCGGGACGCTGGACGCCGAAACCGAGATAGCTCAGACCTGTTTCCGCGAGAACCGCACTGCCGACGGCGAGTGTCGCATCGATGATCAGGATGGACGCGATGTTCGGAATGATATGGCTGACAACGATTTTGTGTGTCGGGGCGCCCATGTAGCGGGCGGCTTGGACGAATTCGCGGTCGCGCAGGCTCAGTGTCATACCGCGCACGATGCGTGCGGTGATCATCCAGCCGAACACCGACAGCAACACGATCAGCAGGAGCACCGACTGGCTCGACTTCACGCGCGGGGTGAAGATCGCGATGATGATCAAGCTCGGGACGACCAGCAGCAGATCGACGACCCACATCAGCGCGCGGTCGGTCCAGCCGCCGAGATAGCCGGCGAAGGCACCGACGAGCGCGGCGATCGTGGTCGAGAAGAACGCGACGCAGAATGCGATGATCAGCGACTTCTGCAGTCCGCGCAGGGTCTGAGCGAGAACGTCCTGCCCGATCTGCGTCGTCCCGAAAGGGTGCTCCAGGCTCGGCGGTTGCAGCAGCGCCGTGTAGTCGAGTTCCTGGTAGTCGTATTGCAGAAAAGGTGGCAGCGCGAAGGCAGCGACGAACAGCAAAAGCAGGATCGTCGCGCCTGCGACTGCGGGTTTGTTGCGCAGGAAGCGGCGGAAGATCAACGACCGCCGACCCGACGACAAGCCGATCGTCTCAACCTTGGTGGCCAACTCGATTCCGGTCATCCGACTCGCACCCTCGGGTCGAGTGCGGCGTAGACGATGTCGGACAACATGCCCGAAAGCAGCACGATCAGACCGGTGAACGATGTGACAGCGGCGACGATGTTCGTGTCCTGACTGTCGATACCCAGCTTGATCCACTCGCCGACGCCGTGCCAGCCGAAGATGTTCTCGATGAACACCGCCCCGGTAACCAGACCGCCGAACCCGTAGGCGAAGAAGGTCGCCATCGGAATCAATGCCGTCCGCAGTCCGTGCTTGAACAACGCTTTGCGTCTGGTCAGCCCTTTGGCTCGTGCCGTTCGGATGAAGTCGCTGCCGAGGACATCAAGCATGGCGTTGCGCTGGTAGCGGCTGTAGGCGGCGATACCGCCGAGGGAAAGGGCGATGGTCGGTAGGACGAGATGTTGAGCGCGGTCGACGAGTTCGGCCCGCATCCCCTCGACGGCAGTGGCTGAGGTCTGGCCGGTGAATTCGAAGATCTGCTCACCCGTTGCCGCGTTGACTTCGATCGCGCCGAACTTCAGCAGCGTGGCGAGCAGGAAGACAGGTGTGCTGAGCAGCAACAACGAGACCGCTGTTGTGAAGTAGTCACTGAATTTGTATTGCCTGATCGCACCGGCGGCACCGACCACAACACCGACGACCGCACCGATGATCGAGCCGAGAATCAGCAACTGCAGGCTGATGCCGATTCGCCTGCCCAGCTCGTCACTGACCGGTTGACCGCCGAGGGTCTTGCCGAAGTCGCCCGTCACCGCGTCGCCGAGCCATTCGACGTAACGCTGCGGGATTGGATCGTTGAGTCGAAGTTCGTCGGCCTTCGCGTCGATCACCGATTGCGGCGGCCGCGGGTTGGCCTCTTCGAAACGATCGAGCGGGCGGAACGTCAGCGATGCCAGGCTGAACGTCAGAAACGACGCCAACAGCAGCAGCACCGCGTAGTTGAGTGCCCGCCTCGCCAGGAAGCCGCCCATCTTCACCTTTCACCGAACGACCCCGAGAGCGAATGCTACGACACGGTCCCGATGCATCCCCTGCCACCACGGCGAGTCGGCACTCAGGCAGTATTGATCCGATGCAGCCCGATCCGAAACCGCGTCTCGTCGCGAGCGATGTCGACGGCACGCTGATGGACAACGACGAGTCGATCAGCGCGCGAACCAAGGCTGTCGTAGCAGCGGTCGTCGCAGATGGTGTTCCGTTCGTCCTCGCGACCGGACGTCCGCCGCGCTGGATCTCACCGGTCGTCGACGGTCTCGGCTACGCACCGCTCGCTGTGTGTGGCAACGGCGCGGTGCTCTACGACGCCAACACCGACCGCATTCTGAGCGCACGGGTGCTCGATGTGGAAACGCTGGATTGGGTTGCCGCACTTGCCCTGACGGTGCTACCTGGCGCTGGGCTGGCCGCCGAGCGGGTCGGCAAGTCCGCGCACGACGCGACGACGCCGCAGTTCGTCAGCTCGCCCGGCTACGAACATGCCTGGCTCAATCCGGACAACACCGAAACGTCGTCGGCGGACGTATTGAGTTCGCCTGCAATCAAACTCCTGATCCGGCTGCCGTCCGCAACGAGCGAGTCGATGCGCGCTGCGCTTGCTCCGTTGGTCGGCGATCGCGCCGACATCACCTACTCCACCAACAACGGCCTGATCGAGGTCTCTGCCCACGGCGTCACGAAGGCCTCCGGGTTGGAGCTTGTTGCCGAGCATTTCCGCCTCGACGCCTCGCACATGATCGCTTTCGGTGACATGCCCAACGATGTGCCGATGCTGACGATGGTCGGCCATGGCGTAGCGATGAAGAATGCGCACCCCGATGCCCTCGCCGCCGCCAACGAAGTGACGGCCAGCAACCACGACGACGGGGTTGCACAGGTACTCGAGCGCTGGTGGGGCTGAGCTAGACGCCGATGAATCTTGTGTGCTTCCACTCGGATTCCGGGAGTAAAGCCACAGGATTTGGACGTTGGGTCAGAGGTCGAGTTCGATATCCGAGCACGGCAAGCTGTTGCAGACCGTGATTCGTGCCAACTGGTCACCGTCAGCTTCGAATTGCGTTGTGCCGCTGAGCTTTGGTGTCACGCAAGCGCGACAGAGCCCGCGCTCGCATCCGGTCGGTACTCGAATTCCGGCGCTCGCAGCTGCTTCCAATAGAGTTGTGGCGCTGCCGATTTCGACCGAACTCCGACTACGTCGGAAGTGCACAGTGTAGCGACGGCCATCGTCTACGGGGCGTTCCAGTACAGGTGCGGTGAACGACTCAGTGTGGAAACGCTCGTCGGGCAGGCCTAGACCGCTCAATGCGGACTGTGCGAGTTCGATCATGGCAGGCGGCGCGCACACGAAGGTCTCGCGCTCGGCAACGTCGCCGACATGACGCTTGATCATAAGCTCGGAGAGCCGATCGTGAATGATGTGGCTGCGACGAGACGGTCGGTCGGTGAAGAACAACACCCTGATGCCTGACCGATGCGCGAGATCTCGCAGCTCGCGATCGAAGATGATCGACCGATCGTCGCGGTTGAAGTAGAGCAGCACCGCGTCCGAACCCGCCGACTCACGAGCGATCCGGCGTAGCTGGGCAATGATCGGTGTGATGCCGACGCCACCGGCGATGAACAACGACTTGCGAGGTGTGGACCGCATCGCGAGCCCGCCGGACGTCGTCGGTACACCGACGAGAGTCACGTACTTGCCGACCCGCAGCTCGTCGTTGAGTCGGTTCGAGACGCGGCCGTCGACAACACGCTTGATGCAGATCTCCATCGTGTTCGACGACTCGCTGTCGTGAACCAGGCTGTACTGACGCACTAGTACCTCGCCGCCGATTTCCATCCGGACCGACACGAACGCACCGGCTTCCCATTGGACATCGTCCCAGCCATGAGGCTTCTGCAGCCGGACCGAACGCGCCTGGCCTTTCGCCACCGACTTCGAAGACAGGACCTTCACCGGCACGTTGTAGAACCGCGGCTTGCCCAGGTACGGCGCCTCCGGCAACGTCTTGTAGGCCGCCCCGAACGCGAGCCGGCGGACCAGTGAAAATGGCTGCGCCAGCAATCGCAACGGCCGGCCGTACTCCCGCTCGCCCAACGGGATCGACAAGCCCGCCAGTGTCTTCACGATGAGCGGCAGGGTGTCGAGCAGCGGTGTCTCGTGGTACGGAAGACCGTGCCGCGCAGCGATTTCCCTCACAGCCGGAGCGATTTCGCGTTGCTTCGAAGGCGGGAGGTCCGGGAAGAGGTGATGCTCGATGTGAGTGTCGAGACCGCCGTAGAAGATCCGGAAGTCGGGGCGGTTGTCGAACGGCACCTCTTCGAGCAGGACGCGTTCGAGGTAGTTGTCCACCTCCGGGCTACGGAGAAAGTTTCGGGTCGCCCGAAACTGGCGTTCGTAGTACTGATCCGGCGTCTCGTCCGGTCCGGGATCTGCGAAGACTTCCAGCTCACCCGCGTGGTGTTCGATGAGGACGAGGAAGAGCACCGACGAGTACCCGCCGACGCCGCCGAGGTAGTTGGCGACAAGGGCAGGCAGAAAGTTCGCACCGGTCGTCAAAGGTTCGCGTAGGTACCGCTGCACCGCATCACGCGTTGCGATTTCGGCGGGCGAGCGCAGCGTGTAGCCACTGAGGAACGGTTTGCCTGCGACGAGCCGTGCCACGTTCGCAAGGAAGAACGGGGCGGCCTGCGGAGCCGCAGCCAACAGTCCGCCGATGATCGCGGCCTGCGCCACGTGATGGCCGAACCAATCCTGGCCCGCCATGCCGCGCGCGACGCTGTAGCCGAGGTCGTGATCCTTGCCGATGACGTTGGTGTTCGGGTGGTGCCCTTCGTGATGCATGACCTTCCAGTGGTCAACGTCGACGTTGAAGTCCCATCGGTACCGGTCCGAGTGGTACTCGCCGCCGTTGGGCAGGTCGTCGTAGCTGCCGTGGATGATGTTGTGCCCGAGTTCGGAGAACTGCATCACCCTGTACAGCGTTTCGAGCACGGCGGCGCGGACAACGGAACGAGGGCTGCCGTCGTGTAGCAACTCGACGCGCCTGGCGTTGATCGCCTGCCCGTATGCGGTGACGTTGCGGATGTGGTCGAGGTCGTCGTCGCCGACCTGGGCTTTGGTCGTGCGATACAAGTTTTGCAGTTCCTCGGCGAGGCCGGTGTCGGCGCTGACAGCGATGGCGGTCGTCATGTTTTACAGATTAGGCAGATTTGTCCAACAGCTGAATGTTCACACAGGACAGCTATTTGGTATTTTCGGACAATGGTTGTTGCTCCGGTCTGGGCCGTGCCGCGCGGCACCGAGGGCGTGCGAATCATGGTGCAGGGTGGCATTGCACACGGCATGACAGCGGCCGATTGCCTTACGGGTACCGGACTGACCGATAGCGACCTCGACGACGAAGGCACAGAAATCTGGGCCCATCAGGAATTCGCGGTGATCCGCAATATCGTTCGCCGACTCGGCGACCGCCCAGGCGTCGGCATCGAGGTCGGCATGCATTCGACGATCGGTCGATCAGGCGTGATCGGATTTATGCTGCTGGCCGGACCGACATTGCGGGAGGCGGTCGAGCGGGCGATCCCCTTTCTCGCACTCTCGCCGACTCACCTGCGGTTTTCGATCGGCAGCGACTCCGAAGACGCTTACGTGCTGGCAGACGACAGCGAATTGCCTGCCGATATCAGGCCGTTCGTCGTCGAGCGTGACGTCGCTGGGCTTGCCGCCGCTTTGCGCGGTGTGCAGATCGACTTCACGCCGTTGCGGGTGGAAACGACGCTCGACCCGGAGCGCGCCGCATTGCTCGGACAGGTGTTGAGGATCTCCGCTGACTGTGTGGTTTCGGGCCAGCGGCGCAATCGGCTCGTCTTGCCGCGATCGATGCTGGATCTTCGGTTGCCACAGGCGGATGAGAACACTGCACGCGCGTTCGAGCGGCAGTGTCACGAGCTCCTCGCACGACGTCTGGGTCGCGTCGGCGTCGCCGGTCAGGTCCGCAGCCGGCTGCTCCACAATCCGGGGGAGCTGCCGTCGATGCCCGCCATTGCGGACGAGCTGCACATCGACGCCCGGACCCTGCGTCGCCGCTTGGCTGCCGAGGGCACCTCCTTTCGTGCGCTGCTGGACGAGGTGCGGCGACAGCGTGCCATCGAGATGCTGGCCACGGAAGCGGGCGTCGAGGAGATCGCCAGCCAACTCGGCTACGCCGAGACAGCGAACTTCACCCACGCCTTCAAGCGCTGGGAAGGAATGGCGCCCAGCTACTTTCGCAAGGTCGGCCGAGCGGACGCAGATTCGGGTTTGCCTCGGTAGCGGACCCACGAATCTTGTGTGCTTCCACTCGGATTCCGGGAGCTAACGCACAGGATTCTGGCTCAGGCCCGCCAACCTTCGAATTGCTCGACGATCGCAGGGCGTGCGGCCTCCAGAACCGTCGAGAACCAGCTCGAAAAATCCGTCTCGGCACGGCGCGCTGCCAACTCCCCCGCGTCGACGAAGGCCGTCGAATCGACCTCGTCGACGTTCGGCTTCAGCTCGTCGGCAACCAAGCCGACGAACAGATGGTTGTACTCGTGCTCGACGAGTTCGGAAATCGGATCGACGTGGCGGTATGTCACCGTCCCTGCCGAGACCAAGGTTGTCGGCGCTACACCGAGCTCTTCGACGACGCGTCTCGTTGCGGCGAGAAACGGCGGCTCATCGGGATACGGGTGACCGCAGCAGGTATTCGACCAGATCCCCGGCGAGTGATACTTCGATAAAGCTCTGCGCTGCAACAACATCCGACCGTCTCTGTCGAACAGAAACACCGAGAACGCGCGATGCAGCCGACCGGGAGCGCGATGCGCCGACAACTTCTCGGCCAGCCCGATGGTCGTGCCGTCGGGGTCGACGAGCTCGAGCAATATCTCTGGCGACTCGTTGTCAGGAATCGTTTCGGCGGACATAACGCTCGATTATTCCTGGTGTTCGGTGCTTACCGCGCAGGAAGGCACGGTCCGTTGGGTGGCGGTTGGTGGCTGTAGCCCGGGTAGCAGGGCAAAGGTCCGGACGGGGCGGGTGCCGGTGCCGGCGCAGGGCCTTGTGGTGCCGGTGCGACGCCACCGACCGGCAGGCACGGACCGTCGGGTGCCGGCTGATGGGTGTAGCCCGGGTAGCACGGGAGTATTTCGGGCGCACCCGGCGCGGGCGCGGGAGGTGGCGGTGGTGGCGGCGCTGGAGCGGGCGCCGGAGCCGGAGCGGGTGCTGGCGCGGGGGCAGGAGCAGGCGCAGGCGCAGGCGCAGGAGGCGGTGCAACCGTCGCTTCGACTACCGGAGGCGCGGGAACGGTTGTCGGTGCTGGCGCAGATGTTGTGGTCGATCGAGCCGGCAACGCACTCGACGACGGCAGAATCTGAGTTGTGTCCGTCGTATCTTCGATCGGATCATCGGACGTGCCGCCCGCGAAGGCGAAGACCAACCAGGCGAACAGCGCGATGACCAGCAGGGCTGCGCCGGCGATCAGAGCTTTGCGTTTCGTCTCAGGATCGATGCCGCCACCCGATCGTGCAGTCGTTGTCGGCGAGGCTGCGAGCGGAGCCGCGGCGGCGGGGCGCTGCTCGGTGGTGAGTGCATGCTGCAGAATCTGTCCGACGGTGCCGGCGGTGGTGACGCTGCCGTCCATTGCCCGCAGCGCGATCGTGGACATTTCCTGCGGAACTTCGGGCCGAAGTGTGTGCGGAGCTTGCGCGTCGACGACACGTTCCGGCCAGATCCCGGTCAGCAGTAGATAGAGCACCGCGCCGAGCCCGACGATGTCGGATCCGGAGTCGTTTCTGCTGGTGGTGGCGGGAAAAGCGAGTACGGCCGCGCCCTTGGGATCGATGCGGATGCGGCTGGAGTAGTCGAGCGCGACCGCCAAACCGTCCCGATGAGCATGTTCGGCAACTTCGGCGAGCGGCTTGGTCGCTTTGGCCGCTGCGTCGGGCGCGAGTCCGTCTGCTCCGATGTCGTCCAGCGACGTGCCTGCAGTCCAATCGGCGACGACGATCGTCTGGTCACCGTCGTCGTGAATGTCGCGAATTCGGGCTATTGCAGGTGAATCGATCCGGTTGAGGCGCATGGTGCGGCCGCGGATGGATTCGAAAGAATCCACCGCGCCCGCTACCAGGGTGAGCGCCACATCCAGTTTCTTGGTGGTGTCGTGTGCGCGCCAGAACTGCAGTCCGTCGCCGACGCCGTGCGCTTCGAGCAGTCGATAGCGCTCGCCGATCGTTACGCCCGGTTCGAGCGGCTCGGGCAGCCGTGCCTCGGGTTGCTGATCGTCCATTCGGACATTGTCCAGGACAGCGGCGCACTATTACGAATCGACATTACCTACGACACACCCCCACCACGCCCTAGCCGACCGGCTCGGGCGCAGGCACGATCGCCTCGGGGGCGGGTGCAGGCGCAGGTAGGGGAGCTGCAGCGTCACTCGGGTTGTTGTATTCCTCCGTGTAGGCGTCGTTGTAGGTCTTGAGAATCGCGGTGACGAAGCCCGTTGCCTGATTGAAGATCAGGGCGCCCTTTTCGAACTCGGTCTTGTAGCCCTCGGGAATGGGAATCTCGTCGGTCAGCGGCAGACCGAGTGCGCCGGAGTCCAGACCCATCTCGATGAATTCCTGCAGGATCTTGCCGACGACCGTGACCAGCTGTCCGCTCGGCGCGCTGTAGATGTAGCCGTTGGTGAACTTCGCGTACTGACGGCCGTCCTTGGCGGGCAGAATTCCGGACAGTGCGGGTCCGAGCTGACCGAGCGGTCCGCCGAGCGCCGCCCAGCGTTGTGCGATCGGATGGGTGTCGGTCAGTCGAACGAGCTGCTCGGCGAGTGCAGGCAGGCCGCCGTTCTCCGCTGCGGACGGCGGTGTCGGTCGCGCCGGGGCGGGGGAAGAGTCGGCATCGGTGCCGGCATCGGGGAGCTGATCTGCGTCGGGAGCACTTGCCTGAACGTCCGAGCCGGACGAATTGACAGTGCGCTCCGCGATGTCACGGATCTTGTCCATGTCGTTGTATGCGGCCTCACCAGGGCATTCGGTGTTGCCGACGTCGCGGTGCGCGAAGATCACCGGCAGTTCTACCTCTTCACCCTCGGCGTACGGGGTGAATTCGGTGCCTTCGGAGTACATCGTCGTTGTGCCCTGCGGGTCTAGGCCGCCCTGGACCTTCAAGCGCCAGCCGATGAACTTGCCGGTCGACTCGAGTGTCGCCTTCGACGGTTCGACCTCGTCGTAGTTGCCCATCATCGCGACGCCGACGGTGTTCTCGTTGAACCCACCCGCGTGTGCGCCCTGAACCGGCTTGTCGAGCCCACCTGCGCGGCCTTCGAAGATCTGGCCGTACTTGTCGACGAGTGCGTTGTAGCCGATGTCGCACCAATCGAGGGTTTGCGCGTGGTACGCGTAGATCGCTCGCACGATCTCGGCGGACTCCTTCTTGGTGTAGTCGTTGCTGCCTGCGGTGTGGTGCACGGTGGCACCACCGATGAAGTCGTCGTATGTGGGTTCCCCGCAGCGAATGGATTCGTCTGCGCCCCACTTCGCGCGGGTGATCACCTTCGGTCCACCACTGGACAGCGGTTCGGCGATGTCCTCTAGTGCGTCGTCGGTCGGTGCGGAGCCTGGATCGATCAGTACGACCGACAGATCCTCCCCTGGTGCCGGGTCTTCACGCATCGGCTTGGAGAAGGATGCGGGCACGTAGCCGAGCGGGGCTGGAGCCTGATCGCTCGCGGGAGCAGGTCCACTCGGTGCCGGTGCGGCGGGAACGGGCGCTGCTGGATCGGGCGCGGCAGGAACGGGCGCCGGCGCATTCTTGCGCGTCACCAAAACCTGTGCTGCCGTTGTATTTCCGACGTAGATCGGCTCGGTTCCGGTCTTCGCGCCGGCGGGTGTGCCGTCGTTGCGGCGGGTATCGATCTGCTCGGTCGACAGCCACTGACCCCATTCGCCGTTGGGCTGCTTCACCCGAACTCGGGCATCTGCGGACGTCAGGTCTTTCGCGGTCAGCGCGATCATGCTGAACGGCGTTTCCCGCGACACTTCTTTGACCGTCGTGCCGAGGCGGTCGACGATGTCGGGCGGTAGCTGATCGGGTGCGATGGGCGTGCCCGGGTCGGTCGGTAGCGCACCGCCTGTGATGCCGTCCAGATTCGGCAGTGGAATTTCGGACGGAATCGGCAGACCCTCTGGGATCGGCAAGCCTTCGGGAACCGGAATTCTCGCCGGAATCGGCAGGTTCTTCAGATCGCTCAGGCGCAGGTCGGGGAGGTTCAGGCCGGTGAGCTCTTTGAGCGGCACGACGATGTCGGGCAGTGACGCCAGGACCATCTCGGCGATGTCGGTGGGTACCGACGTCATGTTGGTCGACTGGACGTTGTCGTCACGTGAGCTGTCGGTGAGCGTCGAGGCCACGAACGGGCTGGCAACGGCAAGCGCTGCCACTGCGGCAAGGACGATCGAATTCTTCGGTCGGCGGTGCGGCAAGAGAATCTCCCTGATAGTTGTTGCGGCCGTGGTGCATCCCGTGCGGCGTTCGTGTAGCCATGCAGTCCTCGGCAGCAGGGTCCGATTGTTCGGACCCGGTGCGTCCAACGCGTGCAACCGCTCGGGTGTGTCTGAAACTTGTGATGCGGATGTTACTTATGGGGCTTATGTTGCTAATTAGCGCCGCAGTTGCCACACTAGCCACAATTACCCCAACTCTCAACCTCCAGTAGAGAGTTAAAGATGTGTCGAGCGAGGCAACGCGAGGAGCACCCCGAAATGCGCAACATCCGAGCCGGACGATGGTTGGTCAAAGGGCCAGGTGGGGCGTCTCCAGGGCGTAAGAAGAGCTTCACCGCAGGCCGACCTCTGCGCAGCGGCTGGCGACCCGCGACCGGTGGCTGGGCCGCCGCCGCAATGGTTCCCGCACTGATTTTTGCTGCGGCAGGGACACATTGGCTGACGTCGAGCGTCGACGTCACGCCGACCGGCGATCCCGAACCGATCGCCGAACGCGGCTCGGGCCACGGCCGTGGACTCGGTCAGTACGGTGCCCTCGACTACGCCAAAAAGGGGTGGAGCGCGGAACAGATTGTCGCGCACTACTATCCGGACGCGACGATCGGAACTCTGCCGACGACGCAGATCACCGTTCGCCTGCAGGGCCGTGACGACAAAACCCTCGACGTGTATTCCGACTCCGGGCTCAGCGTTGCAGGCAGACAAGCAGCGCCCGGCGAAGCCGTGCACCTCACCCCGACCGCGTCGGGTGCGGACGTGACCATCACCGCGGGCTGCACGGGCAACGTCGTCTGGGAGGGCGAGACAGACAATCCTTGGGTCGACCCGATCGATCCGGGACCCGGTCGTCCTGCCGCCGAACATCTCACGTTGTGCGACGGCGATACGGCGTATCGCGGTTCGCTCGGCGTCGCGCTCGACGGTGCCGCATTCCGCACTGTCAACTACGTCGACATCGAGGACTACCTGCTTGCCGTCGTCCCCGTCGAGATGCAACCCAACTGGGCCGACCAGGGTGGTGCGGAAGCGCTTCGCGCACAAGCGATTGCCGCGCGGTCCTACGCCGCTGCCGAGAAGCGCACCGACTACGCGCAGACCTGCGACACCACCGATTGCCAGGTGTACGGCGGTTCGGGCACCGAAGACGAGCGGACGACGACGGCGGTCGAATCCACCAGCGGCGTCGTACTGATGAAGGGCGGCGCCGTCCTACGCGCCGAGTACTCGGCATCGAGCGACGCTGACGGTGAAGGTGAGGACGCACTTGCGTCGGCTCCGCCTGCTTCGGTCCCCGGCGCGAAGCCGGTCCCGACCGCACCGGACGCCGTTGCTCCCGGAACGTCCACAGCGCCCATGCTCGGTGAGACCGAAGTTGTCGGACCGTTGTCACCGATCGACGAGAAGTACCGCGAGCTGGGCGGTTTGGAAAGTTCGCTCGGCGCGCCGGTCGGTCCTGAGTTTCTGTTGCCCGAAGGTGCCGGAAAGTTCCGGATCTATGCCAACGGCGTCATCGTGTGGACCGAGGTCCTCGGCGCGCGTGCGATGGACGCCAGCTTCCTCACCGACAACCTGGACGCACTAACCGAGTAGACGCGTCGCTTCGGTCTGGAGTTCGGCTGCGTCGGTGAGGTATTTCGCGATCACCTGCAGGTGTTCGTCGGAGTAGTCGTCGAGCTGTCCGCGGAGCAGGCGGACGAGGTCGTCGAAAAGCGGCAGATTGTCGATCTCGTACTGCGGATTGAATTCGACCAGAATCTTGCGTCCATCGTCCGGATGTGGGACGCGCCGAGCTGCGCCGATGGCTTCGAGTCTGCCGATCAGTCCGGTGATCGACGCTGGAGCGAGGCCGGATCGTTCGGCGAGTTGGCCGGCCGTCATGGGTCCGTATCTGACGATGAGGTCGAGCGCTTTGGCATCGGAAGGATGGCTGAGACCTTGCAGCTGCGCCAGGCGTGAGTGATACATAACGGCTGCGGTGCTGAGGACGCGCCCACCCAGCAATACAGCGCCTACCAGGGCTTCTCGTTCGCTGGGAGGATTATCGCCTGGCTCGGTCGGCACCGATCGACTTTACCGCCTCGGTGCGGTGCCGAAATGTCAGAACAGGGCGAAGACGCGCGCGGCCAGGAAAACTGCAAAGGCGAGCGTGAAGAAAGCGACCAAGACCAGCGCGATGATCGGACCCGTTCGGCTCGGCATCGGTTGCGGATGAGAGAGGCCGGAGGTCTGGCCCGCATCGGGTGGAGTGTCGCCGGGTGTGACCCCGCCGCCTGCTTCGAGGCCGGGAGAGTCGTCGGGTGTCGGGCCTGAATCTGGGCTTGCCATGTATGCGGTTGCCCGCCGCTGGTCGAACGCAACCGGAAAACGCAGCCCGGTGTGCCGCGCGGCGGGGGCCCGGGCCGCTCAGCCGTAGCGTAGGGCACCCTTAAAGCGACGGGCTAACGAAGAAAGAGGACATGTGGCGCACTACCTGCTGGCTGCCAGCCCACTGCCCGGCCATGTGCTTCCGATGCTGCATATAGCGGCTGACCTGCGCCGTCGTGGACACGAGGTAGAACTGCTGACCAGCGTCGACTACGACGCTGCGATCACGGCGTCCGGCGCACGAGCAATAGCGCTCCCCGATGCGGCAATACCCCATCCGCCGGAGCTGAAGCTACCGCGGTGGATGCCACGACTGATGCGTGGTTGGCTCACAGGCCGTGCGGACCTGCGTGCGGTGTTCATCGCGCCGCTGGAGCAGCAGCATCAAGCGTTGCGAACCGCGATGGACACAAAGCCGGTCGACGCGATCCTTGTCGATGTCGCGTTCGTCGGCGTGCTCCCACTGCTGCTCAGTGACGAACCCCGGCCGCCCGTGCTGGTCTGCGGAGTCGCGCCGCTCGCGTTGTCCAGCGTCGACACACCACCGTTCGGTGTCGGCTGGCAGCCCATGCCCAACGTGAACTACGACGTGATGACGCGAGTGGTGCACCGCGTGATGTTCGCCGCGATCCGGCGCGAGCTCGACCGAACCCTGCATACGACAGGGCGAGGCAGGTCGCCGGTCTTCATCACCGACTGGCCAGTTTTGGCAGATCGGGTGCTGCAGCTGACGGTGCCGGAGTTCGAGTATCCACGCCGCGATATGCCGGAGACAGTGCTGTTCACCGGTCCCGTTCTGCCGGACCCGCCTCCTGCACAACCTGTTCCGGACTGGTGGAGCGATTTGGACGGACCGGCGGCAGTGATCTTGGTGACGCAGGGGACGTGGGACAACAACGACCTCGACCAGCTGATCGGACCGACGATCGAGGCGTTGGCCGACCAAGACTGCCTCGTTGTCGCGACGACAGGTCGGCCGACAACCCGCGGGCCTCGGCTGACGGCAGCGAATGCCCGCGTCGTCGACTACGTCCCCTACGGACAGTTGCTACCTCGCGTCGACGTCATGATCACCAACGGTGGTTATGGCGGTGTGCACTACGCGCTCGCGCACGGAGTGCCGCTGATCGTTGCGGGCGACACCGCCGACAAACCGGAAATCGCTGCCAGGATCGCCTACATTGGCGCAGGCATCGACATGGGAACGGGTAGGCCGACGCCGCGTGCGATCGCGGCAGCTGTGCGTCGTGTGCTCGACACCCCCGACTACCGGGTCGCTGCTCAGCGTATGCAACGCCGGATCGCCACCTTCGACTCGCTCGACACGATCCACGGAGTTCTGCGGGACGTCTGTCACAACGGAGGAATGGGCCTGAGCACCCAAGATTCGCTCGACTAGTCAGTTTTCCGCCGAATGCTCGAGATAGTGGGCGAGGAAGCCCACTCGGCGTAGTATTTCGTTAGGCCGAACGAAATAACTGCGACGGGAGAAAACGATGACGAAAGCGCTGATAGTCGGCGGTGGGGTAGCTGGACCGGTTGCGGCGATGGCGCTGCAACGAGCGGGAATCGACTCGACCGTGTACGAGCGTTATCCGCGCGCGGCAACGGACATCGGAGCTTTCCTCACCTTCGCCGTCAACGGCATGGACGCGTTGCGGGCGATCGACGCGAACACGGTTGTCACCGGCCTCGGCTTTCCGACGCCGACGCTCGTATTCCGCAGTGGCACAGGCAAGGTGCTCGGCGCGATACCGCTCGGTGGCTCACTTGCCGACGGCACCGTGACCCACACGATCAAACGAGCGGAGTTGTACGGCGCGCTGCAGGACGAAGCGACGCGTCGAGGGGTTGCAGTCGAGTACGGCCGCACGTTCGTCAGTGCCGAACCGCTGCCGGGCGGCCGCGTACGTGCTCTGTTCGCGGACGGGTCGATGGCCGACGGCGACCTCCTGATCGGTGCGGACGGCATCCGGTCCGCGGTCAGGCAGGTCATCGACCCCGGCGCGCCGAAGCCGCGCTCGCTGCCGGTGCTCAATGTCGGTGGCTATGTGCCGAGCGGACAGGTTTCGGTTCCGGTCGAACCCGGAACCTTCGAGATGATGTTCGGCAAACGGTGCTTCTTCGCGTACACGCTGAACGGCAACGGCGAGATCTGGTGGTTCGCCAATCCGCCTCGGCGCCAGCAACCCACCGCAGAAGAAGTCGACGCCATCACCGACGCGCAGTGGCGTTCCGAACTGCGCGACCTGCTGTCGGTGGACAACAGCCCTGCGACGGCGATCATCGAAGCGACACCCGGTGAGATCCGGGCCTGGCCGACCTTGGACCTACCGGAAGTGCCTGTGTGGCATCGAGATTCGATGATCGTCATCGGAGACGCCGCGCACGCGACGTCTCCCGCGTCCGGACAGGGCGCGTCGATGGCAATCGAAGACGCCGTGATCCTGGCCAAATGCCTTCGCGATCAACCGGATACAGCCACCGCATGCAGCGTCTACGAAACTCTGCGCCGGACCCGGGTCCAGCGCATCGTTGCTGCCGGCGCGAAGTCGAGCAACAGCAAGGCCGTCGGTCCGGTCGGTCGGGTGATCCGCGACGCAATGCTTCCTATGTTCCTGCGGAAGATGGCGAAGGGCGGCGACAAGTCCGCGGCGGTTATGTTCGATCACCACATCGATTGGGACGCAGCAATTTCCGTCCGCTGAGCATGGCTTTCGACCCGAACTCTTGCGTCTACGTATATGGATACGTATAGTCGGAATCGGGAGGTCGTGTATGCCAAACAAAACAATCTATGTGTCGGACGAGGATCAACCGCTGTTCGCACGCGCGCAGGAGTTGGTCGGCGGAAACCTGTCCGGAGCGATCGTCGCGGCACTGCGGCGGTTCATCGAGATCGAGGAAGGGCGCATCGCCGGCTTCGACGAAGTTGTCCTGCGTGTCGGCCCGGATGGTGCTCGCAGACAACGCTTTTCGGGCCGACTACTCGCCGACTGGAGTCGTGACAGCGACGACGGCCACGTGCACGATCGGTATCGGATCTATCAGGGCAGATCGGGAAAGTTCGTTGCCCATCTCCAGCGCTCGGATTGGTCCGAATGGACCGAATGGCGCAAGGGCACCACGGGGAACTGGCTCAAGGATCTGACCGGCATCCACAGTCTGCGAAGCATGCTTGGGGTCGGGAGTCTGGACTGGGGTGCGTACACCCTCGATGTGGTCGATTCGCTCGACGAACTGCAAACTCTCGTTCCCGCGAAGCTGTACCGGATCGTCGTCGATGCAGTAGAGAACCCGCATATCGAGGATCTCGACGTCTGAGGCCTACCGGCCGGCAGAGACCAGGTTTCCGCATCTGAACGAACCGAACACGGCGGTTGGTCGCCGTGGCGGTAACACATGCTTATATGCGCATTAATTGATGAGATCAACAAACCCGATGGTGGACAAGTCGCCGAAATAGGGACTTGCGCAACCCTCTACTCAGTGTCACTATCTACCAGTAGTCATTAACACTGAGTAGTACGAGGAGGTGTTCGGTGGGCAAACAGATGACAGAACTGCTCAAGGGCACGTTGGAGGGCATCGTCCTCGCGATCCTGTCCGTCCGCGCTGCGTACGGGTACGAGATCACGACGTGGCTACGGGAGCAGGGCTTCTCCGATATCGCGGAGGGCACGATCTACGCCCTGCTCGTCCGGATCGAAAAGCGCGGCCTAGTCGACGTGGAGAAGATCCCGTCGGAAAAGGGTCCGCCGCGCAAGGTGTATTCCCTCAACGCTGCGGGACAGGACTATCTCGACGAGTTCTGGAGGACGTGGAGCTTCCTCTCGGAACGACTTCAGCAGCTCCACGACGGAGGTAGATGACCATGTCCGACTCGAAGCCGATCTCGAAACTCGCCTCGAAGGTGCTCGGCGATTTCGGCGAAAAACGGCGGTGGCGCCAGTACAAGGTGCGGGTGAAGCAGCTGCCCGAGAACTATCGCGAGGCGGTCCAAGCCTTCGAGCGGTACCTGATGGTCTTGGGACCGGGCGGCGGCGTGGCGATCTTCGACGATCTCATCGATCTGTTCGAACAGAGTGCAGCGGCCGGAACACCGATCCGTGAGGTCGTCGGCGATGACCCTGTCGAATTCATCGACGAATTCGCCCAGAACTACCAAGAGGATTCGTGGAAAAACCGCGAACGCGACCGGCTGACCGACGCGATCGAGCGTGCAGCCGGCGACACCGGAACCGAAAGGTAGGCCGCCCGACATGACGACACGACAACTAGCCCCGGCGATCCGGGTGCAAGGACTGGAGAAGTCCTACAGGGACCTGCACGTGCTCAAAGGCGTCAACTTCGATGTGGCAGGTGGGAGCATCTTCGCCTTGCTCGGATCCAACGGTGCCGGCAAGACGACGGTCGTGAAGATCCTGTCGACCCTGCTCACCGCCGATGCCGGGACGGCGGCCGTCGACGGCTTCGATGTCGCGACGCAACCGGAGCGAGTCCGCCAATCCATCAGCCTCACCGGACAATTCGCGGCAGTCGACGAAATCCTCAGTGGACGTGAGAATCTCGTGTTGATCGCGCACCTGCGGCGCGTGGCGAACCCGCACGCCGTCGCCGACGACCTCTTGGCACGTTTTTCCCTGACCGACGCGGGCGCGCGAAAGGTGTCGACATATTCGGGCGGCATGCGTCGTCGGCTCGACATCGCAATGAGCCTCATCGGGAATCCACCGGTCATCTTCCTCGACGAGCCGACGACGGGGCTCGACCCGCAGGCTCGCGTCGAGGTGTGGCAGACCATCAGGGCACTCGCCGACGCAGGCACCACGGTGCTGCTCACCACGCAGTATCTTGAAGAGGCCGAACAACTCGCCGACCGGATCGCGATCCTGCACGAGGGTCGGATCATCGTCGACGGCACCCTCGCCGAACTCGAGCAACTCCTCCCGCCCGCCGAAGTCGAATACGTCGAAAAGCGTCCCACCTTGGAGGACGTCTTCTTCGCGATCGTCGGCAACCCGAATGCAGCCGCGCAGTCGGCGCGAACAGGACAGGAACGGCCATGACCACCCACACCCTCGGTGACACCCGCTACCTGTTAGGGCGCTCGCTACGGCACATCACGCGCAGCATGGACACCATCATCACGACCGCGATCACTCCGATCGCAATGCTGTTGCTGTTCGTCTACGTCTTCGGTGGCGCGATCGACACCGGAACAGATTCGTATGTGACCTACCTGCTGCCCGGCATATTGCTCATCACGATCGCCTCGGGCATCTCCTACACCGCCTACCGGCTGTTCCTGGACATGAAGAACGGCATCGTCGAGCGGTTCCAGTCGATGCCTATCGCCCGCTCGGCGATCCTGTGGGCGCACGTGCTGACGTCGCTGGTCGCCAACCTGATCTCGATCGTTGTCGTCGTGCTCGTCGCCCTCGCCATGGGGTTCCGCTCCTCCGCAGGAGTGCCTGCCTGGCTTGCCGTCGCAGGCATTCTGCTGCTCTTCACCCTGGCGCTGACCTGGCTTGCCGTCATCCCCGGTCTCACAGCATCGACCCCGGACGGGGCGGGTGCGTTCTCCTACCCGCTGGTGTTCCTACCGTTCATCAGCTCGGCATTCGTGCCGACCGACTCCATGCCAGGCCCTGTGCGGGCATTCGCCGAGCACCAACCGGTGACGTCCATCGTCAACGCCATCCGCGACCTGCTCGCGCAGCAACCGGTCGGCACGAGCATCTGGATCGCACTCGCCTGGTGCGTTGGCATCCTGATCGTCGCGTACTTCTTCGCGATGCGGATCTACCGCCGCAAGATCGCCTAGCGCGCTGATCTCGATCCCGAAGCCGGGTCGCCCTCGAGGCGGCCCGACTTCGCGTTCTAGGACGAGGGTGCGACCAACATCCGCTTGAGGATCTTGCCCGTCGCGGTTCGAGGCAGCGAGCTGAGAAAAGTGACGTCGCGCGGCACGGAAAACCGACTCAACCGGTGATGAATATAGGAGCGGACCATGTCCTGGTCGAGGCGCGCACCGTCACGAGGTACGACGAAAGCAACGAGGCGCTGACCGTACTCGGCATCGGGCACGCCGACCACCGCCACCTCGCTGACCTGCGGCAGGTAGGACAGCGCCTCCTCGACGGGTCGAGGGAAGACGTTCTCACCACCGGAGATGATCATTTCGTCGTCGCGACCGGAGACGAAAAGCCGACCATCCGCGTCGACGTAGCCGAGGTCGCCGGTGTCCATCAGGGTTCCGTCGACGGTCGGTGGTGCGGAGTTCGTGTACCCGTCGAACAGCATGTCGTTGCCGACGAAAATCTTGCCGACGGCGCCGCGTGGCAAGTGGTTCCCGTGCTCGTCGACGATGTCGATTCGCGTACCGAGCGGCGGCCGCCCGGCGGTCGTCGGCGCAACCCGAAGATCGGCGGGATCGGCGATCGTTCCCCACGACACCTCGGTCGAGCCGTAGAAGTTGTAGAGAATGTCGCCGAACGTGTCCATAAATGCTGTGACCATCGAACCCGACATCGACGATCCACTGCTCGCGACGATGCGCAGGCTCGACGTGTCGTAGCGCGAGCGCACGTCGGCGGGCAGATCCAGGATTCGCTGCAACATCACCGGGACCGCGATCAGCGACGTGCAGCGATTCACCGAAATGGCCCGCAGGCAGCTTTCGGCGTCGAACTTGTCCTGCAGCACCACCGTCGATCGGATCGGGGTGCTGATCTGCAGCGCCGCGAAACCCCAGCTGTGGAACAGCGGCGCCGCGATCATCATGGTTTCGTTCATCTGCAACGGCATCCGGCTCAACATCGCGGCGACGGTGCCGAAGCCTTTCGGTGCGGGTCGCCGTGCGCTTTTCGGGCTGCCGTTGGTGCCTGACGTCAACACGATGAGTCGACCCGGTTCGCTTGGGCGAGCGAAGGTTCGGGGTTCCATCGCGACGAGCTCGTCGAAGGTGAGGCGGCCGGACGGTGTCGATCGAGGCGACGTACTCACCCTCGGCAGCTGGGGTCGAAGGTAGGCGATGACGGGTTCGAATTCCTCGTCGACGAACATCACCGCCGGGTTGTGACGATCGATCAGTTCTTCGATTTGCCGCGCGCCCAAACCGGTGTTGAACAGGACGAGGTCGACGCCGAGCTTCCCGCACGCCACCATTGCTTCGACCATCGCCGAGTGGTTGCGCGCGAGTATCGCGACGGTCGATCCGGGTGTGACGCCGATCGTCGGCAGCGTGCCCGCCAGGCGGGAAGTACGTTCGTGCAGCTCGGCGAAGGTGCGTGAGCCGCGTTCGTCGATGATCGCCACGTGCTTGGGATCGCGCGCGGCAGCCGCAGCGAACCCGCCCGCGAGATTGAAGCCCCACTTGGCCAGCGAGTTGAGCTGGCGGATGCCCTTGTCCGGGCGAGCTGCCCGCACCACACCGGTTTTGACCATCGTTTTGGCGATGCTCAACTGCAGCGAGCGGTAGTCGCCCGAGTTGGAAACCAGTGATGTCGATCTGCCTGCGAGGTAGTCCCCGACGCGGGCGATCCCGTCCCTCGTCCAATTGGTCAGATCGGAATTGTCGTAGGTGACGACCTTCGGATGGATCGCGCCTGGTTTGAAGAAGGTCGCGATGATTCGAGTGCGATTCGCGTCGGCCTCGAAAAGCCGGACGGATACAAAACTTCCGGTGTCGAGACTTTCGATCGTGAATTCCTCGCCGCGGCGTCCGACGACGATGTGCAGTCGGTGGTCGCGAGCCTTCGCATCCGGCGGGCCGATCGTCAGCGAGAAGACCGCCGGCCGACCCGACTCGGATTCGAGCAGCTGTTCACTTGCGCCGATGCCACGAAAAAAACGCGAATACCATTCCGGCGCGACGAGGAAATCCCACACCGCTTGGCGTGGGTGCTCGATAAGTAGATCGACGTCGATCACATCGGACAGCACTGCGTTTCCCGTCGGTTCCGGCCTCCACCGCCTTGGTCTGTTCCGTATTTGTACTGACACGCCGACCTGCGGTCAAGCTCGAAATCGTTACCTACGACGGGCGTGCCGCGAATTGTGCGTGCCGCGAATTGTGCATATTTCTAAGCCGTCGAGAAGAAAGCGATTCATAAAGGATGCACGGTCGGCGCCTACGGATCGACGCCTTGACACTTGGCCGCATCTGTCTCATAGTCGACACATGACGGCGATTTCGTCCAATCGTGCAGTGTTCCTGCCCAGGTCAGGCGAGTCCTGGCGTGATCCGTGGCCGATGTATGCCGCGCTTCGTGATACCGATCCCGTCCACCATGTGGTGCCCGACGAAGAACCCGATGACGACTACTACGTCCTTTCGCGGCACGCGGATGTCTATGCGGCAGCACGCGATACAACGACGTTCTCCTCCGCGAAGGGCCTCACGACAACCTACGGCGAGCTGGAAAAAATTGGCCTGCAAGATAATCCGCCGCTGGTGATGCTGGATCCACCGGACCACACGGCATTTCGGCGGTTGGTGTCGAAGGGGTTCACCCCGCGCCACGTCACCAGCGTCGAACCCGTGGTCAGGGAATTCGTCGTCGAACGCATCGAAGAACTGCGGTCGGCGGGCGAAGGCGATGTGGTCCGCGAGCTGTTCAAGCCGCTGCCGAGCATGGTCGTCGCCCACTATCTCGGTGTGCCGGAAAGCGATCGCGATCGGTTCGACGGCTGGACCGAAGCTATCGTTGCCGCCAATGCGCTCGGCGATCCGCTGCAGGCAGCGACTGCGGTGACCGAGCTGATGGGCTACTTCGCGCAGCTGATCGAACTCCGCCGTCGCGAGCCCGCCGACGACACGATCTCGCACCTGGTCGCCTCAGGGATGGGCGTCGACGGCGACATCGCGGGAATGCTGTCGATACTCGGGTTTGCGTTCACGATGGTAACCGGCGGCAACGACACCACAACCGGTTTGCTCGGCGGCGCAGTGCAGTTGCTGACCATCGACCTCGACCAACGTCGCCGTCTGATCGACGATCCCGCGACCATCCCCGATGCCGTCGAAGAATTGTTACGGCTCACCGCACCTGTCCAGGGTCTGGCCCGGACCACGACCCGAGACGTCGACATCGACGGCTGCATCATTCCCGCGGGCCGAAAGACGTTGCTGCTCTATGGTTCTGCCAACCGTGATCCGCGTGAGTACGGACCCGATGCGGAGCGTCTGGATGTCGGGCGCAAACCATCGAAGATCATGACCTTCAGCCACGGTGCACATCACTGCCTCGGCGCCGCGGCGGCCAGGTTGCAGGCACGTGTCGCCCTCGAAGAACTGCTCGCGCGCTGCCCCGACTTCACGGTCGACATCGATCGCGTCGTCTACGCCGACGGCAACTACGTGCGCAGGCCGGTCAGCGTGCCGTTCCAGGTGAGTGGCGTATGAGCGACTGGCTCGGCACCGAACGCAACGACGTCGCGTCCGACCGCATCCTCGACGCGGCAGCCAAACTGTTCGTCGAGCGTGGTGTCGCGGCGTCGTCGATGGCTGACATCGCGCGGGCGTCGGGATGCTCGCGGGCGACGCTGTATCGCTATTTCGACAGCCGCCGGACGCTGCAGGTTGCCTTCATGCAGCGCGAGACCCGGCGCATCGCCGGACGGATCGCACGCGAATTCAGCCTCGGCGGCGACCCGGGGGAGCAGATGGTGTCGGCGATCCTGGCCGCCGTGGAAGAGGTTCGGGCCGACCCGACCCTGATTGCGTGGTTCAGCACCGGTGATTCCGGCGTCGCGAACGAACTGGCGCACTCGTCGGAAATGCTGGAGGTCCTTGCCGGCGCGATACTCGGCGAGGTCGGCTTGGCGGGGGAACGGGCGGCCAAGCTGGGTCGCTGGCTGCTTCGCGTCGTGCTGTCTCTCTTGACGGTTCCCGGCGCGAACGCCGACGACGAACGCGAGTTGCTCACCCTCTTCGTCGCGCCGCTCGTGCGCGACATCGTCTGACCGAACTCCGCTCGAAAAGATTTCTCGAAAACACCCTTGACCTTGACGTAGCGTCAACTTGCAAGCTTGTTCCATCGACGAAATCGAAACGGAGGAGGAATGGGCGAGAAGATCGCGACGCTGCAACCGACGGAATGGTCCATCCAGGACCTCGCCAAGGCGGCAGGCACGACGAGTCGGACTCTGCGGCACTACGGGCAGGTCGGGCTGTTGGAACCGTCGCGGATCGGTAGCAACGGCTATCGGTACTACAACCAGGACTCACTTGTTCGGTTGCAACGAATCCTGTTGTTGCGTGACCTCGGCCTCGGATTGGAGGCCATCGGCGAGGTTCTCCGTGGCAAACAGGACACAGCAGCCGCACTACGGACCCACTTGAGCCTGCTCGAACAGGAGCAGGACCGGATCCGCCGTCAGATTCAGTCGGTACACACAACACTGCGAAAAACGGAAGGAGGTGAACAACTTATGGCACAGGAAGTTTTCGACGGGTTCGATCACACCCAGTACAAGGACGAAGTGATCGAGCGCTGGGGCAAGGAAGCCTACGAGAGCGGCGACAAGTGGTGGAACTCGATGAGCGACTCCGAGAAGAAGGGGTTTCAACAGCGCCAGGTCGACATCGCCAGTGCTTTCGCGAAGGCGCACGAGGCCGGTATCGCAGCTGACAGCGACCAGGTGCAGGCGATCACGCAGCGTCTCTACGACTGGGTCGGTATCGGTTGGCAAGGCAAGGCTGTCGAGGCCGAAGCTTTCGCCGGACTCGGCCAGATGTACGTCGATGATCCTCGCTTCACGGCGACCTTCGACGTCCATGGTGAGGGCACCGCGGCATTCATCCGCGATGCGATGCGGGTCTTCGCAGATCGCATGTAGGCGGCACGCCGCTCGTGAGTCTTTTCGGAGGGCAGGCCCTCCGGAAAGACTCACGAGGCGCGGCGCGCCCTCGGCGTCCGATACGCTCAGTTCCCGTGACCGCTGCTACGCCCGAAGGCCCGCCCCCCGGCAAATACGACCTGATCATCGTCGGCTCCGGATTCTTCGGACTGACCATCGCCGAGCGCGCGGCCACCCAGTTGGGCAAGCGCGTCCTTGTGTTGGACAGGCGCTACCACCTCGGCGGCAACGCCTATTCCGAGGCCGAACCACAAACCGGCATCGAGGTGCACAAGTACGGTGCGCACCTCTTCCACACGTCGAACAAGCGGGTGTGGGACTACGTCACGCAGTTCACCGAATTCACCGGCTACCAGCACCGCGTCTACGCGATGCACAAGGGCCAGTCCTACCAGTTCCCCATGGGCCTCGGCCTGATCTCGCAGTTCTTCGGCCGCTACTACTCGCCTGAGGAAGCACGCACGCTGATCGCCGAACAGGCTGCCGAATTCGACACCAAGGACGCGGCGAACCTGGAAGAAAAGGCGATCTCGCTCATCGGTCGCCCGCTCTACGAGGCGTTCATCCGGGACTACACGGCCAAGCAGTGGCAGACCGACCCGAAGGAACTGCCGGCAGGCAACATCACGCGACTGCCGGTGCGCTACAACTTCGACAACCGCTACTTCAACGACACCTACGAGGGTCTGCCCGTCGACGGCTACACCAAGTGGCTCGAAAACATGGCCGCCGACGAGAAGATCGAGGTTCGCCTCGACACCGACTTCTTCGACGTTCGCGACCAGTTGATCGCCGAAAGCCCGGATGCACCGATCGTTTACACCGGACCGCTCGACCGCTACTTCGACTTCAGCGAGGGCGAACTCGGGTGGCGGACCCTCGACTTCGAAACCGAGGTGTTGACCGATTGCGGGGACTTTCAAGGCACCCCGGTGATGAACTACAACGACGCGGACGCGCGCTACACGCGTATTCACGAGTTCCGCCACTTCCATCCCGAACGTGAATACCCGAAGGACAAGACGGTCATCATGCGGGAGTACTCCCGCTTCGCCGAGAGTGGCGACGAGCCGTACTACCCGATCAACACCGCTGAGGACCGCGCGAAGGTGAACGCCTACCGCGCACTTGCCAAGCAGGAGATGGCAACTCGCAAGGTGCTGTTCGGCGGTCGCCTCGGTACCTATCAATACCTCGACATGCACATGGCGATCGCCAGCGCGCTTTCGATGTTCGAGAACACACTGCGCCCGCATTTCGAAACCGGCGAGGCGCTGCACGGAGAAGACGTATGAGCCCGAAGCACGAGTTGATCGCGACGGTCGATTCGCCGTTGTTCGAAGCTGGAACCGACTCCAAAGGCAAGTCGCTCCTGCAGCGGATCCTGCTGCCGCGACCCGGTGAGCCACTCGACGTGCGGACCCTCTACTTGGAGGAGGCGACGACGAATGCCCGTCGCGCACATGCCACTTCGCGGACCTCGCTGACCATCGGTCTCGAATCGGAAGTGTCGTTCTGCACGTACTTCAACGCGTTCCCCGCGAGCTACTGGCGGCGCTACAGCGTCCTGAAGTCGGTGGTTCTTCGCATCGAGCTGACCGGCCACTGCCGGGTCGACGTCTACCGCTCCAAGGCCGACTCGTCACGAATTCATGTGCAGGGCAACGAAAGTGTCGGCGGACTGCTCGAATTCGAGATCGAGCTCGCGCCGTTCGAAGACGGTGGCTGGATCTGGTTCGACATCACCTCCGACACAGAGGTGCAGCTGTTGTCTGCAGGCTGGTTCGCCCCGATCGATGCGCCTGGCGAGGCGAGCATCGCGGTCGGCATCCCGACCTTCAACCGCCCGACCGACTGCGTCAAAGCCCTTGTGGCGCTTGGCTCCGATCCGGCGGTACTCGACAAGATCAAGGCCGTGATAATCCCCGATCAGGGCACCCGCAAGGCCCGCGACGAACCCGGTTTCGCCGAAGCAGCTGCGGCACTTGGCGATCGGCTCGCCGTGCACGACCAGCCGAACCTCGGCGGGTCCGGCGGCTACAGCCGCATCATGTACGAGGCGCTGAAGACGACCGACTGCCAGTTCATTCTCTTTATGGACGACGACATCGAGATCGAACCCGACTCGATTCTGCGGGCGTTGGCGTTGTCCCGGTTCGCGAAGAAGCCGACGCTGGTCGGCGGCCAGATGCTCAACCTGCAGGAGCGGTCGCATCTGCACTCGATGGGCGAGGCCGTCAACCGTGGCATCTTCATGTGGACCTCTGCACCGAACGTCGAATACGACCACGACTTCGCGAAGTACCCGCTGAGCGACCGCGACAATTCGAAACTGCTGCACCGTCGCATCGACGTCGACTTCAACGGTTGGTGGATGTGCATGATCCCGCGCGTCGTCGCCGAGGAACTGGGTCAGCCGCTGCCGTTGTTCATCAAGTGGGACGACGTCGAATACGGCCTGCGTGCGCGGGCAGCCGGCTACCCGACCGTCACGATGCCCGGCGCCGCGATCTGGCACATGGCATGGAGTGACAAGGACGACGCGATCGACTGGCAGGCGTACTTCCACCTGCGCAACCGACTCGTCGTCGCGTCGCTGCACATGCCGGGCAACGGCCGCGGCCTCGTCGTCAACACCGTCAAGGCCACACTCAAGCACCTGCTCTGCCTCGAATACTCGACGGTCGCCATCCAGAACCTCGCGATCGCCGACTTCATGGCCGGCCCCGACCGCCTGTTCGACCTGTTGCCCACGGCGCTCGGAACGGTCCACGACCTGCGCAAACAGTTCCCGGACGCCGTCGTCGTGCCGTCGTCGACGGACCTGCCGCTGGCATCGGGAGCCGGCGTCGGCGCTGTCGGAGAACCGGGCAACGCCGTAGCGAAGGTCGCGCGCCTCGGCAAGGGGATCGCGCACAACCTCAAGCCCGCCGACCCCGAACATCACGATCGCCCACAACTCAACGTGCCGACGCTCGACGCGCGCTGGTATCTGCTTTCCCAGGTCGACGGCGTCACCGTCACAACAGCGGACGGCCGTGGCGTCGTATTCCGCAAACGCAGTCCGCGCAAGGCTCTCGAGCTGTTCAAGGAAGCGATGCGGCTGCGCAAGGAATTGGCCAAACGCTTCCCCGAACTCAAAGCCGAATACCAGGCAGCGCACCCCGAACTGACGAGCAGGAAGCGGTGGGCAGATGTCTTCGGAATTTGACATCCAACCGGTCCCGCGCGAGGTCGCGGTCCTGCAGGCCGTGCAATCCGGCATCGGTGGCAACCCGTCGGTCATCGCGGCTGCCCGCGGCATGTCGCATTTCGGCGAGCACGCACTCGGCTGGGTCGGGCTTGCCGCGATCGGCTGGGTCGCCGACAAACCTCGCCGCCGCCAGTGGGCAGGCGTCGCCGTCGGAGCGGTCGGTGCACACGCTGCGTCGATCGTCATCAAAAGGGTTGTCCGCAGACCGCGCCCGAACCATCCCAGCGTCGCCGTGAACGTCTCGACGCCGAGCAAGTTGAGCTTTCCGTCATCGCACGCCACGTCCACCACCGCGGCTGCTGTGCTGATGGGTCGCCTCACCGGGCTACCCTTGCCAGCGTTGCTGGTTCCGCCGATGTTGCTGTCGCGGGTGGTGCTCGGCGTGCACTATCCGACCGATGTGCTCGCAGGCTCCGCACTGGGCGCGGCGTCGGCTGCGGCAGTTCTCGCTGCCGACAAGAAGTTTGGAGACAGACCCCGATGAGCGAAGAGCCCACAGGCCACGATCTCGAAGAAGGCGTGACCAAGGGCCCGCCGAAGACGCTGGCAGGCGGCATCGTCAAAGCCGTCCGCCCGCGCCAGTGGGTCAAGAACGTCCTGGTGCTCGCCGCACCGCTCGCAGCGGGCTCGGCGACCCAACTCGACGTGCTCGGCCCCGTCGCCATCGCGTTCGTCGCGTTCTGCATGGCGGCGTCGGGCATCTACCTCGTCAACGACGCGCTCGACGTCGAGGCCGACCGCGCACACCCGACCAAACGTTTCCGCCCGATCGCCGCAGGTGTGCTTCCGGTCAATCTGGCGTATGCGATGTCGGCCGTACTGCTGGTCGGGTCGATCGGACTGTCGTTCGTCGCGAACTGGCATCTCGCCGTCGTGATGGCCGTCTACATCGTCGTCCAGCTGGCGTACTGCCTCGGCCTCAAGCATCAGCACGTCATCGACATCTGCATCGTGTCCTCGGGGTTCCTGCTACGCGCCATCGCAGGTGGCGCTGCCGCGGACATCCCACTTTCCCAGTGGTTCCTGCTGATCATGGCGTTCGGCTCGCTGTTCATGGCTGCGGGCAAGCGTTACGCCGAAATTCAGATCGCGATCAACACGGGCGCCAAGATCAGGAAGTCGCTCGAGTCCTACACGCCGACCTACCTGCGTTTCGTGTGGACGCTCGCGGCGACCGCTGTCGTCGTGTTCTACGGTCTGTGGGCCTTCGAGCAGGACCGTCTGATGGACACCAACTGGTTCGCAATTTCGATGGTTCCGTTTACCATCGCTATTTTGCGTTACGCGGTCGACGTCGATGGGGGCGAGGCCGGCGAACCCGAGGAGATCGCACTGGGCGACCGCGTCCTGCAGCTCCTCGCGATTGCTTGGATCGGAGTGGTTGGTGTCGCTGTCTACCTCGTCTGACGACGTGTCGGAAGCAGGCACGACGCGTAGGCACAGTCGCCGCGCGGACCGTCGCACAGTCGGCGATACGGCAGCAGCCGACAACGGGTCGGTCGGCGCGAAGGCCAGACGCAGCACACTGACCCGCGGAGTCTTCTACGCAGGCATCGTTGTCACAGGCCTTATCTTCCTGACCGGCGCTTGGCAGCGCCGCTGGATCGCCGACGACGGATTGATCGTGCTGCGTACGGTCCGCAATCTGCTCGCAGGAAACGGACCCGTCTTCAACGCGGGCGAGCGAGTCGAGACCAACACGAGTGCCGCGTGGACCTACATCGTCTACGCCTTCAGCTGGCTGTCCGATGCGAGGCTCGAGTACGTCGTCCTGACGATCTCGCTGACGCTGTCGGTGGCTGCGATCGTGCTTGCGATGCTCGGCGCGGGTCGGCTGTGGGGTCGCTCGGGAATCGGTTCGGGTTCTGCACTTCTGCTCCCCGCGGGCGCACTCGTCTACATCGCGGTGCCGCCCGCTCGTGACTACGCATCCTCGGGGCTGGAAAGCTGCCTCGTCATCTTCTGGCTTGCGCTGCTGTGGGTGCTGCTGCTGCGCTGGGCAACCGCAGATCGGCCGAGCCTGACGTCGATTCTCGTCGTGTCGTTCGTGGCCGGGCTCGGTCCGCTGGTTCGGCCCGAGATGGTGCTCGTGTCCGTCCTGGTGCTTGCGCTGGTGTTCCTCGCGCCACAGCGGAAGTGGACCGTCCGCGCCGCCATGGTCGCTGTCGCAGGCATTCTGCCGGTTGGCTACCAGATCTGGCGGATGGGCTACTACGCGCTGCCCTATCCGAACACTGCCGTCGCGAAGGACGCCGCAGGGGCCAAGTGGGGCCAGGGCTTCGCCTACCTCTGGAACCTCGCGGGTCCGTATGTGTTGTGGCTGCCGTTGGCGATCCTGCTCGTCGGCGCGATCGTGCTTGCCAGGCTGACTACTGCGAAAGCTGCAACGCAGCCCAAGGCCAAGGATCGCTCCCCTCGCGCTGTGTGGACGCGAGTGCAGGCCGAGCTGCGGTCACCGAGGTTCGTGGTCGGCCTGTTCCTGTTCAGCGGGTTGCTCCTCACCGTGTACGCGTTGCGCGTCGGTGGCGACTTCATGCACGGCCGCATGCTGCTGCCGCAGCTGTTCATCTTCCTGCTCCCCGTCGCCGTCGTTCCGGTACCCGTGCCGACCGCATTTCGGGCGTCCGCGGACACGAGGTCCGGCAATATGGCGATCTTCGGGGTCGCCGTCGTCGTCTGGCTGTCGACGGTCGTCTGGGCGAGCCTGGTTGCCTTCACGGGCGGATCCGCGGCCGGCACCACGATCGGCAAGTCCGGAATTGTCGACGAGCGGGCGTTCTACGCCCTCAATACCGGCCATGAACATCCGATCCGGGCTTCGGACTACCTCGACTACCCGCGAATGCGCGCGATGATCAGGACGATCGACGACAACCCCAACGGCGGTCTGCTGATCAATACCCCGTCGTTTATGTACTGGGATCTGGTGCCACCACCCGAACCGATTCCGCCGGGCGGTGCCGGCCACACCGTGTACTTCCTGAACCTGGGCATGACGAGCATGAACGTCGGCCTTGACGTCCGTGTGCTCGACCAGATGGGGCTTGCCTATCCGTTGGCTGCGCATACCGATCGACTCGAGGACGGCCGAATCGGGCACGACAAGAACCTGTATGCCGACTGGGTGATCGCCGACCTTGCGATGGTCGACATGCATCCGTGGATGCCTGCCTACTTCGACGAGGAGTGGGTCGACGAGGCTCAGGTCGCCGTCATGTGTCCGGAGACCCAGGCGCTGATCACGTCGTACCGATCGGAGCTGACCTTCGACCGCTGGAAGCAGAATTTCAAGCGTGCACTCGAGTTCGCGGACTACCGGATCGACAGGGTGCCGAAATACGAGATCCAACGGTGCCATCTGACCCCACCGGTTGCTACGAATGGAAACTGATGGAACTGTCATCACGGGATTTATCTCCGAGGCGCAGCGGTTCGGTATCGTTCGCGGTACTTTGAGTCTCGGTTCGATAACGCATGATGTCTTTTCGACGATGTACCTAAAAGATGTTGCCAGACGCAACATCAGTCACTCTGGCACCGGGGGCCACACGGGCTGATGTGAATCTCCCGGCACGAAGAACTTCGCGACCTCAGTTGGTCGCGTGAATTGAAAGGGCGAAGTAGATGCGAGTATTCGCACACCGCACCAGGGAGCCCGGCGCCCGCCGGACTTCTCGATCATGGTTGAGGCGGTCCGCCGCGGCACTGTCGCTGGCCCTCCTGTCACCGCTCGCCGTGGCCGTGGTCGGTACGACCGCCCCAACTGCGCAAGCTGCGTTCAATCCGTCGGGCATCGACTTCTGGGTCGACTCCTCGATGGGACCGATCAAGTCGCGGATTTTCCGCGCCAACGACGGCAACACCAACCGCGTGGTGTACGCCCTCGACGGCCTGCGCGCGCGTGACGACCTCAACGGCTGGGAGATCGACACCAACGTCGTCGTCGAGCTGCAGAAGTGGAACATCAACGTCGTCATGCCCGTCGGCGGCCAGAACAGCTTCTACTCCGACTGGATTGCACCGAGCAACTTCTTCGGTATCGGCACCGGATCGTCGTCCGGCTCCGCAACCGGATCCTCGGGAGCAGTCGGCCAGCGCAACACCTACATGTGGGAAACCTTCCTCACGCAGAACCTCCGCTTCGCTCTGCGCGACCGGCTCGGCTTCAATCCGAACCGTAACGGCGTCTTCGGTCTCTCCATGGGTGGCAGTGCGGCCCTGACGTTGGCTGCCTACCACCCGGACCAGTTCTCGTACGCAGGATCGTTCTCCGGCTACCTGAACGTGTCTGCCCCCGGCATGAAGGAAGCGATGCGCCTCGCGTTCCTCACCCAGAACGGGTTCAACATCGACGCGATGTGGGGTCCGCCGTGGGATCCGCGGTGGTTGCGTAACGACCCGTTCGTGTTCGCACCGCGCCTCAAGGCTCAGAACACGCGCCTCTACATTGCGGCAGGCAGCGGCATTCCCGGCGTCTACGATCAGCCGCGGTCGTTCGTCGATCTGTACAACACCGCCAACGGCATGGGCTTGGAAGCAATCTCCCTGGCCAACACCAAGGCGTTCCAGCTCCGTATGGCATCCCTCGGCTACGGAAACGTCGTCTACGACTTCCCGCCGGTTGGTACCCACAGCTGGCCGTGGTGGGCGGACAACGTCTACCGCATGATTCCGGACCTCAGCAACTACATCGGCTGATACCGACCCGGTAAGCGATTACGAAACCGGCCCTGCCACTCGGCAGGGCCGGTTTCGTTGTGTCCGGCCACCTCAGGTCATGGTTATCAAGTCGTGACCGAAAGTGGTTGTCGCAACACGGGAAGGACAAGCTAGGGTCACCAACCAATAACGGACAAATGCGTCTGGATCGCCGGGGGCTCGGTTGCCTCGGCGGGCAATGTCGAATATTGTCACCGAGCGAGTGTGACCGGAACGTTATTGCACTACCCGCCTGCGTAATGGCGGTCGTGTCCGTTTGAAGTTGGTAGAGCCGCCCTGGCGGACACCGCAGTAGCAGAAAGAGAGCTCTATTCATGCGTCTTGGCAACGCGACGTCGTCCGGAAGTCGGGGCGTTTCCCGCAGTTGGAAACAGCGGGTCCTCGGCCTGACTGCCGCAGCGCTCGTGCTGCCGGTGTCGGCCGGTATCGCCGGTGGCGTCGCCACCGCGTCGCCGATCCATGGCGCACCGGTTCTCAGCGCGCCCTCGGGCGGCTTCGAAGAACTGATCGTCCCGTCGGGCATGGGCCCGATCAAGGTGCAGGTCCAGTGGGCCGCCCGCGGCGGCAACGCGGCGCTCTACCTGCTCGACGGACTCCGCGCTCGCAACGACCGCAACGCCTGGTCGTTCGAGACGAACGCACTGCAGCAGTTCGCGGGCGACAACGTCACCCTCGTCATGCCCGTCGGTGGCCAGTCGAGCTTCTACAGCGACTGGTACGCGCCCAGCAACTTCAACGGGCAGAAGACGACCTACAAGTGGGAGACGTTCCTCACCAAGGAACTTCCCGCATTCCTCGCCAACTACGGCGTCTCGCCGACCAACAACGCGATCGCCGGCCTTTCGATGGGTGGCAGTGCAGCGCTGACCCTCGCCGCGTACCACCGCGATCAGTTCAAGGCGGCTGCCG
The DNA here is from genome assembly GCF_016482825.1 of Antrihabitans stalagmiti. Classification (GTDB taxonomy): domain Bacteria; phylum Actinomycetota; class Actinomycetes; order Mycobacteriales; family Mycobacteriaceae; genus Antrihabitans; species Antrihabitans stalagmiti. The sequence continues at coordinate 116,202 of NZ_JAEMNV010000004.1, forward strand.
CGTACTCCGGCTACCTGAACATCTCGGCACCGGGTATGCGTGAAGCGATTCGCATCGCGATGCTCGACGCAGGTCGTTTCAACGTCGACTCCATGTGGGGTCCGCCGTGGAGCCCGAACTGGCTGCGTAACGACCCGTTCGTTTTCGCACCGAAGCTCAAGGGCCTCCCGCTCTACATCTCCGCTGCAAGCGGTCTCCCGGGTCCCTACGACCGTCCGACATCCGCGCTCGGCGTCTACAACACGGCCAACGGCATGGCGCTCGAAGCGCTCGCACTCGTGAACACCCGCGCCTTCCAGATCCGTCTCGCGACGCTCGGTGTCCCGGCCCGCTTCGAATTCCCTGCTGCTGGCACGCACTCATGGAAGTACTGGGAAGCGGAGCTGTTCAAGTCCCGCGACATGTTCCTGGACGTTCTCAACGCACGCTGACCGAAACGGTCGAACCGAACGCCGAACCGCCCCGCGCAATCTCGACGATTGCGCGGGGCGGTTGTTTGTGTCGGGGGTGTCAGCTCACGACGAAGGCAAGCAACAGTGGCGAGATTGCTGGATCACGCCACCAGGAAAGCCCGAACCAGACACCGGGTGAGACTTCCCGAATCTCGTCGAGGAGTGGCGGCGTCGGTGAGGGTGCGTAGTTCAGTATCCAGGCCGGTTCGTTATCCACCTTCGAGGTTCCGAGGTAGACGTCTGCGACCCAGCCTTCGATGCCGGCACCGGTGATGCGGTTCTGCAGGTGCCCGCCGTTGCTTCCGGTGTAGAACGTCTTGCCGATCCACAGTGGCGGTGCCATTGCGGCCATGATTGCCGGCCGAGTGACCCAACCACTCGTTACGCCGCGGGGTGTGGAACCGGCGGCAGCGGACACGTAGATCTCGTCCTGCTGCTCGACGCTGCATTTGAACCGCAGTGCGTCGATGGTGGCAGCGCGGTCGTCGGGATACACCGCACAGCCGTTGCCGTAGTCGGTCGGTTCCGCGCTCGCATTGCCGACCGCTGTGAACGGGGCAAGCGCCACAACGGTTCCGAGCGCAAACGCAAGACTTCGAAATCGGTATCTTGGCTGTTTGGTCATGTCCTTCGTATCGTTACCGAGACGAACTTTGTCACTACCTATTACGCTCGATGTGGTCCGAGCCACAGTTTCATGCACCAATTGCAACATCCGTCACATTGGAAACTACCCGTCCCCTGCGCGTCGTCCCCGGAATGGCCTCTTTCGGCGTGTAGAACAGAGCTTGCATGCGGGTGCCGAAGGGTGCCCATTGGACGGAAAGTGAGGCCACGCCGATGCGACGCGCACCCGGTTTACGCTCTCGAGCCTTTGGGATGTGTGCGGCGGTGCTCGTTTTGCCGCTCGCCGCCGGACTCACCTCCGCGACGGCGTCGGCGACGCCACTCGCTCCCGCATACGAAGCCCCGCCGCTTGCGAAAGCACCTGGCGCTGCCGCGATCACCAACGTCACGTGGTTCACGGATCGTCGCGTTTCGCTCTGGGTCGAATCTCCGTCGATGGCAGCTCCGGTCCAAGTGCAACTGCTGCTGGCCCGTGATTGGAACGCCCGCCCCGAGTCGAAGTTCCCCGCGCTGTTCATGCTCGACGGCCTCCGCGCGCAGGACGGCGAGAACGGCTGGACGCTCGACGCGAAAGCCGAGACCTTCTTCGCCGACAAGAACGTCAACGTCGTACTTCCGATCGGTGGCCAGTCCAGCTTCTACTCCGACTGGCTCGAACCGGACAACGGCAAGAACTACCAGTGGGAGACGTTCCTGACGAAGGAACTCCCACCGCTGCTCGAAAGCCAGTGGCGCACAACCAATGTCCGCGGTGTGCAGGGCTTGTCGATGGGCGGCACATCTGCGATGTTCCTCGCAGCGCGCAACCCCGACTTCGTGAAGTACGCGGCGTCCTACTCCGGCTTCCTGACGACCACCTCGCTCGGCATGCCGCAGGCGATTCAATACGCGATGAACGACGCGGGTGGCTTCAACTCCGGAGCGATGTGGGGTCCGCCGAACAGCGCGGACTGGACCGGCCACGATCCCTACATGCTCGCCGACAAGCTCAAAGGCATCAGCCTCTACGTCTCGAGCGGCAGCGGCATGACCGGACCGTTCGACCAGCCGTCGGGAATCCCAGGAGTCAGTACCAACTTCGCGGGTATGGGCCTGGAAATTCTGGCACGCCTCACGTCACAGAACTTCGCCACGAAGCTCAATCAGCTCGGTATTCCGGCGCAGGTCAACTACCGACCGTCGGGCACGCACTCCTGGCCGTACTGGGATTTCGAGATGCGGCAGTCGTGGCCGCAGGCGGCGAGCGCACTCGGCGTCGAGGTCGACAAGCCTGCCTGCAACCCGGCGGGCGCGATCGCTGGCTTGGCATCGGCCAACAACTGGCTCGGTGACTGCCTCACCGGCGAATACAACGTCGCAGGCGGCGTCGCACAGGACTTCCGCTTCGGCCGGATCTTCTACTCGTCGACCGGTGGGACCCAGGTTGTCGCCGGCCGAATCGGTGGCGACTACGAGGCCAACGGTGGCGCAGGCGGACCGCTGGGGTTGCCGATCAGCGAAGAGCGCGGCGCGCCGGACGGCCGTGGGCGCTACCAACTCTTCGAGCGCGGCAGCATCTACTTCACCCCGCAGACCGGCGCGCACGCGATCCGCGGATCGATCCTCGACGAATGGTCGAAACAGGGTTACGAAGGTGGACCTCTCGGCTACCCGGTGGCCGAAGAGGTGAAGACGCCCAACAAGGACGGCGTCGTCCAGGGCTTCGAAATCGGTGCCATGTATTACAGCCCCAACAACGGCACACACCGAGTGCAGGGCATGATCATGGGCAAATACGGCGCCCTCGGTTACGAGGACAGCTGGCTCGGCTTCCCCAAGGGCAGCGAGCAGTCGGTCAAGGACTTCGGGAAATTCAACGAGTTCGAGGGCGGCAACATCTACTGGAGTCCGTTGTCGGGTGCATGGGCCATCAAGAACGGACCCATCTTCGACGCCTGGAAGAGCGTCGGCTACGAGAACGGCAAGCTCGGGTTCCCGACCGGCGATCAGTTCGACATACCTGGCGGAACGCAGCAGAACTTCCAACTCGGCTACATCACGGTCAAGGACGACAAGGCGGAGATTCACTAGCAGGGCGCTTCGCGCCTCGTGAGTCTCTTCGGAGGGTGGAGCCTCCTGAAAGACTCACGAGTCTCGAATCACTGCCAGAGTTTCGTCAATTTCGCTCTGTAGCCTGTACGAAAGCCTGTAGGGAAACGACCAGCCACGACTGCTTAGGAAACGAAAGAATGCCGCGCTTCTCCCTTGTCCGTTCCATGTCCGCTGTTGCGGTTGCCGCCGCTGCGTGTGGGTTGTTGGCCGGTTGCGGCGGAGACGATTCGACGGCTACGGGCAATCCGACGCCGACCACGCAGGCCGTACCGACGAGTGCGGAAACATCGGCGCCCGAAGCATCAGGAGCCCAGCCGTCGTCGGCGCCGGTGACGAGCCCGGGTGCAGCCGCAACGGCACCGCCCGAGGAGCCGCAGCCGGTTCCGAGCGGATTCCCCGGACCGACCGAGGCTCCGAAGCCGGTCGCGCGTGACGAGGCGATGCTGGCCGAGCTGAAGAAGGGTGGCATCACGACGTCGCAGGAGAGCGCGACCGTCATGGCCAACTACGTCTGCCAGTCGCAGCAGGAGAACGGCGACCCGGCAACCGTCAAGGCGACCGTCGTCGCCTACGTCGGCGGCGATCCTGCAACCGAGACGACGCTGACGCCCGAGGACGCCGCCCAGGTGTTCATCGATGCCGCGAAGACGTCGTACTGCAAGTAGTCCGTGATGGCGTCGCGAACAACTCGTAAACGGTCGAGAGGCAAGCTCTTCGGTCTGATAGGCGTGCTTGCCGTCGGGTTGCTGATCCTGCTCGTCATCCTGTTGGTCTGGTATCTGCTCGCGGGTCGGTTGCCGAGTCCTACGCCGGGGCCAACCGAACCACCGCGACCGGACACGCAGTCAGCGGATTGCCCCGACGTGCGGGTACTTGTCGTTCCCGGCACCTGGGAATCAAATGCCGCAGACGACCCGTTCAACCCGACCGCAAACCCGATCTCGTTGATGCTCAACATAAGTCGGCCCCTGCAACAGCAGTTTCCGGTGTCTCGGACCGATGTCTTCACGGTGCCGTACGTCGCGCAGTTCTCGAATCCGATCGCGTTGCCACCGGACGGTCAGCAGTCCTACAACAACAGTCGAACGCAGGGCATGCAGAAGGCGACCGAAGCTCTGGTCGACATGCATGCCAGATGTCCGCTGTCGAGCTTCGTGTTAGCCGGTTTTTCGCAGGGTGCCGTGATCGCAGGCGATCTTGCGGCGCAGATCGGGGCAGGCAACGGACCCGTACCCGCTGACCTGGTTCTCGGTGTGACCCTTATCGCAGACGGCCGTCGCGATCCTGCGCAGTCGATTCCGATCGGACCCAATCCGGCGGGTGTCGGTGCCGAAGTGTCGTTGCGCGGCATCGAGGTCCCCGGCATCTCGATGACGGGCGCCCGACCCGGCGGCTTCGGACAGCTGTCCGACCGCACGTTCTCCATCTGTGCACCGGGAGATCTGATCTGCGATGCACCCCGAGCTGCGTTGAATCCCTTCAACATTCTGCCGAGTCTCGCAGCTCTTGCAGGTGCGGCAGGCAATCCCGTCCACACGCTCTACAACGGCTTCGTCGTCGATCCCGCAGGCACGACAGCGACGCAGTGGACGACACAGTGGGCGATCGATTTGGTGAACAACGCCCCGAAGCCGGCGCATTCGTGATCGGCTCGGATCAGCGTGTTCGAAGTCACGGACCGCCTAATCGGCGTAACAGTATGTGTGACGGAGCGGAAATAGGTTCGAGAGCGCGCACCCGCTAGAGTGGCGCACTGGCTGGCTGCCACCGTGGCCGTGCCTACTGACCAGCACCAATAGTCGAGGAGAGCGTGAATCGATGACCTCCGCCGTCGAGCCGGGTAGCCCGCCGTTGCGAAAGTTCCGTTTCGCTGCGGGTGGCGAAGGCAACGCCGAAGAGGGCGGTGCACGCAAGTTCATCAAACTCGCGCAGCAGGCCGAAGAATACGGTTACGACAGCTTCATGATTCCCGATCACCTCGGCAATCAGGTCGGACCGATCGCGGCTCTCGGCGCCCTCGCTGTTGCCACGGACAAGATCCGGCTCGGCACAGCTGTGCTGGCAAACGGCTTCAGGCATCCGGCAGTACTTGCCAAGGATGCTGCGACTATCGACGTTCTTTCGCGTGGCCGGCTCGAACTCGGAATCGGCGCAGGCTGGATGAAGGAAGAGTTCGACAAGGGCGGGATCACCTACGACAAGCCGTCGGTGCGCATCGAGAAACTCGACGAAACACTCACCATCCTGGATGTGCTGCTGCGTGGCCAGGAGTGCAACTTCGAGGGCAAGCACTATCAGATCAAGGGTTTGAAGGGCAGTCCTCGTCCGCGTCAGGGTCCTCGTCCGCCGATTGCGGTCGGCGGCGGCGGACCCAAGATGCTCGCGCTGGCAGCCAAGCATGCCGACATCGTCTCCGTTGTGCCCGTTACGACGAAGGAAGGCAAACTGCTGCTTTCCGGCATCACGATGGAGAAGACGATCGAGCGCGTCGACCTGATTCGTCAGGCCGCAGGCGACCGATTCGCTGACATCGAGCTCAACTGGGCGATCACCACGATCGTCATCACAGACGACCGCGAGCAGATCGCCGAGATGGCACTGCAGGCGCTGGACAAGGGCTTCCCGCCCAACATGGAAGTCGACGTGAAGCTCGGTGTCGAAGACATTCTGACGTCGCCCTACATCGCTATCGGGACGTTCGAAGAGATCGCCGATCAAATCCGAAACACCCGTGCCAAAACGACGATGTCCTACGTGGGTGTGTTCCCGACCCAGATGGATGCCTTCGCACCAATCATTCCGTTGCTACGCGGTGAGTAGCGCCGGGGTTTGCAGTGTTCCGCGCGTTTCACCGACGCGGACGTCTGTAACATATTTCTGGTTTCCAAACATGTAGCCGATACGGTGAACGCCGCGTTCGATTGCCAATAACCTTGCACGACGAGAGAACACCCGCGGGCGAAGCAAGTCGGGGTGCACCACGCCAGTGACGTGAGTGCGCAGGCGCTTCGGAGGAGAAGGAATGGACGAGACTTTCGATGACTACCTCGACGACAACGGGAATATTTTCATTCCCGAGGGTCGTACGCTGGTAGACCACGTCGAGAAGCACACCCGCGCCGACGCACACGACTTGGCGTACCGGTACATCGACTATTCCCGTGAGCGCGACGGTGAAGCGCACGAGCTGACCTGGAACCAATTCGGCACCCGGCTGCGGGCGGTGGCCGCTCGGTTGCAACAGGTGACCAAGCCTGGTGACCGCGTCGCGGTGCTCGCACCGCAGGGACTCGACTACGTCATCTCTTTCTTTGCCGCTATCTACGCCGGAACCATCGCCGTGCCGTTGTTCGACCCCGACGAGCCGGGCCACACCGACCGGCTGCATGCCGTTCTCGGCGACTGTGAGCCTGCGGCGATCCTCACGGCTACTTCTTCCGCCGCTGGGGTCCGTCAGTTCTTCCGTGCCCTGCCTGCCGCGCAGCGTCCGCGCATCATCGCCGTCGACGCGATTCCCGACAGCGTCGGCGACACCTGGGTTCGTCCGGACATCAAGGTCGACGACATCGCGTACCTGCAGTACACCTCGGGCTCGACCCGAGTCCCCGCAGGCGTTGAGATCACGCACCGCGCCGTCGGTACCAACCTGCTGCAGATGATCGACGCGATCGAGCTCACCGAGGATTCTCGCGGCGTCACCTGGTTGCCGCTGTTCCACGACATGGGCCTGCTGACGGTGATCCTGCCTGCGGTCGGTGGCAAATACATCACGATCATGTCGCCGAGTGCGTTCGTGCGCAGGCCGTACCGCTGGATCAAGGAATTGGCCGCCGCGAACGACGGCGCCGGAACCTTCGCGGCCGCACCGAACTTCGCGTTCGAGCACGCCGCCGCTCGCGGACTTCCGAAGCCGGGCGAGACGCTCGACCTCAGCAACGTGATCGGACTGATCAACGGCAGCGAGCCTGTAACGACGTCGTCGATGCGCAAGTTCAACGACGCGTTCGCGCCCTACGGGCTGCCGAAGACCGCGATCAAGCCGTGCTACGGCATGGCCGAGGCGACCCTGTTCGTATCTGCGACGAAGCACGAGGACGAAGCCAAGGTCATCTACGTGGACCGCGGTGAACTGAACGCCGGCGTCATCAAAAAGGTCGATCCACACTCGGAGAACGCGATCCCGCAGGTCTCGTGCGGGTTCGTCGCGCGCAGCCAGTGGGCCGCGATCGTCGACCCGGAAACGGGCATCGAGCAGGCAGACGGACATGTCGGCGAAATCTGGTTGCACGGCGCCAACATGGGCATCGGCTACTGGGGCCGCACCGACGAGACGACGGAAACGTTCAAGAACACGATCGCAACGCCGCTTGCCGAGAACAGCCATTCCGACGGCGCTCCCGACGATGCGACGTGGATGCGAACCGGCGACTTCGGCGTGTACGTGGACGGCGAGCTGTACATCACCGGTCGCGTCAAGGACCTGGTGATCGTCGACGGCCGCAATCACTACCCGCAGGACCTCGAGTACTCCGCACAGGAGGCGAGCACGGCACTACGTCCCGGTTTCATCGCGGCGTTCGCTGTCCCCGCCAACCAGCTGCCGCCTGTCGTGTTCGAACACAGCAGCCATTCGGGCTTGAAGTTCGATCCGGACGACAGCTCGGAACAGCTCGTCGTCGTCGCCGAACGTGGACCGGGCGCTGGCAAAGCCGATCCGCAGCCGATCGCGGACACCGTCCGCGCGGCCATTGCGACTCGGCACGGTGTCACCGTTCGTGACGTTCTGTTGGTGCCCGCGGGAAGCATTCCTCGCACATCCAGCGGAAAGATTGCGCGTCGCGCATGCAAATCGGCGTACCTCGAAGGAACTCTCCGCGGTGGATACACCCAGACAGCCTTCCCGGACGCCGCTAACGATTAGCTTCTACGGGCGGGTAACTTGGTGGATCTGATGACTGAACAAGAACACACGCCCTCAGACAGTGTTGGCGCTAGCTCGGACGGCGCGGTTGCGAAAGGCTCGGCTGCACAGAGCCTGGAAGTACACGGTTCGGACGGCGCAGAGCTGACCGTCGCCGAACTGCGCACCTGGCTACGCAACTGGGTCGCACAGGCGACCGGGCAACCAGCGGAGAACATTGCCGACGACCGGCCGATGGAAGAATTCGGCCTGTCCTCGCGTGACGCCATCGCGTTGGGTGGTGAAGTCGAAGACCTGACCGGTGTGATGCTCACCGCGACGGTTGTGTACCAGCACCCGACGATCGCGTCGCTCGCGTCGCGCATCATCGAGGGCGAGCCGGATGCGCCGGAAGAGTCGAACGACGACTCCTTCTACACGTCTGCGGTCCCGGCCGGAGAGTCGCACGATATCGCGATCGTCGGCCTGTCGACCCGCTTCCCACACGCGGGCACGACGCCCGAGCAGACGTGGGAGTTTTTGATCAACGGCGGTGACGCGATCACCGAACTGCCGGAGGGTCGGTGGCAGGAGTTCACGTCCGATCCCGAGGTCGCGGCGCAGGTTGCGAAGGCGAACACCCGCGGCGGCTACCTCGACGACATCAAGGGCTTCGATGCGGAGTTCTTCGCCATGTCGCCCACCGAGGTCGAGAAGGTCGATCCGCAGCAACGCCTCGCGCTCGAACTGACGTGGGAGGCCTTGGAGCACGCGCGGATTCCCGCAAGCAGCCTCAAGGGCACACCCGTCGGTGTGTTCATCGGCAGTTCGTCGCACGACTTCACGATGCTTGCCGCGATCGACCCCAACAACGGGTCGACGCCGTACGGACTGACCGGCGCAGCGTCGTCGATCATCGCGAACCGTGTCTCCTATTTTTACGACTTCCGCGGCCCGTCCGTCGCGGTCGACACCGCTTGCTCGTCGACGCTGGTTGCCGTTCATCAGGCGGTCCGTGCGTTGCGCAGCGGTGACGCCGATCTCGCGCTCGCGGGCGGCACCAACACTCTGCTCGCCCCGCTCGTCACCCTCGGGTTCGATTCGGTCGGCGCGGTCGCCAAAGACGGCAAGATCAAGGCCTTCTCGTCGGACGCCGACGGCATGGTTCGCTCCGAAGGTGGCGGACTCGTCGTACTCAAACGGCTCGAAGACGCCGAGCGTGACGGCGACCCGATTCTCGCGGTCATTGCAGGTTCCGCGGTCAACTCCGACGGCCGCTCCAACGGCCTGCTCGCGCCGAACCCGGACGCCCAGGCCGATGTGCTGCGCCGCGCCTACCGTGATGCCGGCATCGCGCCGTCGGGCGTCGACTATGTCGATGCGCACGGCACCGGCACCATCCTCGGCGACCCGATCGAGGCGGACGCCCTTGCACGCGTCGTCGGTCGTGGTCGTGACAACGACAAGCCGATGTTGCTCGGCTCGGCGAAGACCAATTTCGGGCACCTCGAGTCCGCAGCCGGCGCCGCAAGCCTGACGAAGGTTGTCATGGCGATGCAGGAGAACAAGATTCCTGCCTCGATCAACTACGCGGGTCCGAACCCGTACATCCCGTTCGAGAAGGCCCACCTCGAGGTTGTCGCCGAACCGACCGATTGGCCGCGCTACACGGGCACTGCCGTCGCAGGGGTATCGGGCTTCGGGTTCGGTGGCACCAACGCGCACGTCGTGCTCAAGGAGTACATCCCGGCTGTCGTGGACGCCGAGGTCTCGGACGAGGGTGCCCCCGACGCCATCGAGCAGGGTCAAGGTGCCCCCGACGCCGCGGTCGATGACGCTCGCGAGCCGTTGCCGGTCGTTCTCGTGCTGTCCGCCTACCTGCCGTCACGTCGCCGTCGCGCGGCTGCCGACCTTGCCGACTGGCTCGAATCCGACGCAGGTGCGAACACCCCGCTCGAAGATGTCGGCCGCGCGCTCGCAAAACGTAATCACGGTCGTACCAGGGCCGTTGTGCTCGCGCGGACCCACGCCGAGGCGGTCACGGGCTTCCGGGCAGTCGCTGCTGGCAAGCTCGCGCAGGGCGTCTACTCGGCCGACTCACCCGCGACACAGGGTGCGGTCTGGGTGCTGTCCGGCTTCGGCGCACAGCACCGCAAGATGGCCAAGGACCTCTACCTCGCCAACGCCGTGTTCGCGAAGGCCATCGACGAGGTCGACGAACTGATCCTCGACGAGGCCGGCTACTCCGTGAAGGAGATGTACCTCGACGACGCGCAGGACTGGGATGTCGGCACGTCGCAGGTCGGCATCTTCGGCATCCAGATCGGCCTCGCCGCACTGCTTCGCCACCACGGTGCCGAGCCGTCCGCGGTCGTCGGGCATTCGCTCGGTGAGGTCGCGGGCGCGTACATCGCCGGTGGACTCGCGCTCGAGGACGCCGTTCGCGTGATCTGTGCGCGGTCGCGGCTGATGGGCGAAGGCGAGTCGATGCTGTCTGGCGACGCAATTCGCCGAATGGCTCTGGTCGAATACAGCGCCGAGGAAATCGTCGGCGTGCTCAGCGAGTACCCGGACCTCGAGGTCGCCGTCTACGCCGCCCCGACGCACACGGTCATCGGAGGTCCGGAGCCGCAGGTCGAGGCGATCATGGCCCAGGCCGAGGCCGCAGGAAAGATGAACCGTCTGCTGCAGACGAAGGGCGCGGGCCACACGTCGCAGATGGACCCGCTGCTCGGTGAGCTCGCCGCCGAACTGGCAGGCATCGAGCCGACCAAACTGAAGCACGGCGTCTACTCGACCGTCGACAAAGAGACGTACTACCGTCCCGGTCACGAGGCGATTCACGGTGTCGACTACTGGGTCAAGAACATGCGCCACAGCGTGTACTTCACCAACGCTGTGAAGCAGGCCGTCGATACCGGCCACACCACGTTCCTCGAGCTTGCGCCCAATCCTGTTGCGCTGATGCAGGTTGCCGCAACGACGTTCGCCGCCGGCCTGCACAATCCGCAATTGATCGGCACCCTCAAGCGCAAGGAAGACGAGCAACTCGGTGTGCTTATGGCGCTTGCTCAGCTCTACGTACACGGGCACAACGTCGACATCGACACGCTGTTCACGCCCGGCGACTACGCAGACATCCCGCGGACGGCGTTCATCCGCAAGCCGTACTGGATCGATGCGCGCCTGAACAGCAGTGGCAACTCTCGGATCCCTGGTGCGCACGTCGCGCTGCCCGATGGTCGCCACGTCTGGGAGATCGACGCGACTGCCGCGACCGACCTCGCCGCGCTGGTGACAGCCGCTGCGACACAGGTACTTTCGGACGTGGCACTCGGTGCCTCGATCGCGCACGGTGTCGTCCCGACCGTGGGAACCCTGACGACGACGCTCAACCCGCACCCCGGTGGCGCATCGGTTCAGGTGCACGCCAAGCAGGGTTCGGCGTTCACGCTGCTGTTCGACGCGGTCGTCACCTCCGGCGCGGAGTTGCCGCAGCCGGTTGTCGCCGCACCCGTTGCCGTTGTGGAAGAGGCAGACCCGGAAGCTCTGCCCGAGGTCGTCGAAACCTTCGGTGAGCGTTGGGATCCCAACGGCACCCAGACGTTGGAAGACCGACTTGCGTTCATCGTCGCGGAGTCGATGGGCTATGCGCCCGAAGACATTCCGGTCGAGATTCCGCTGATCGAGCTCGGCCTCGACTCCCTGATGGGTGTTCGCATCAAGAACCGCGTCGAGTACGAATTCGACATCCCGCAGTTGCAACTGCAGGTGGTCCGCGACGCGAACCTCATGGAGGTCGCGAAGTACCTGCGTTACGCGGTCGACAACCGCGAAGAGGTCCAGGCGCTCGCCGACAAGCAGGCAGCGGAGAAGGCGGCTGCGGATGCTGCAGCCGAGGGTGCCGTGGTCGAGGGACCAGCGGTCGAGAGCCCAGCGGTCGAGGGACCGGTAGTTCTGGATACAGCGGGCGAACCAGTGCTCGCCGTCGAAGACACGACGGTGCTCGCCGAAGCCGAAGCGATCGTCAAGGAATCGGCACCGGAACCTGCGGCAGTGCTCGGTGGCAAGCAGGCGACGGCGGACGCAGCGGGTTCCGACGTGCCGCCGCGGGATGCTGCCGAGCGGTTGGCTTACGCGACCTGGGCTGTTGTCACGGGCGAGTCCGCCAAGGGCATCTTCAACACCCTGCCTGTGCTCGACGACGAAACGGGCGAGAAGCTCGCAGCTCGGTTGTCCGAGCGGGCGAAGGGCGAGATCACCCTCGACGACGTGCTCGACGCCGAGAACATCGAAGCACTTGCCGACGTGATTCGACCGCACCTCGAAGGTGGCATCGACGGGATCGTGCGCACACTTCGGGCTCGTCCCGAAGGCGCGACGACCACACCGGTGTTTGTGTTCCACCCGTCCGGCGGATCGACGGTTGCCTACGAGCCATTGCTCAAGCGGTTGCCTGCCGACACCCCGATGTACGGCTTCGAACGTGTCGAAGGTGAGATCGAAGACCGTGCGCGGCAGTACATTCCGGAGCTGCGCAAGATTCAGGGTGACGGTCCGTACGTGCTGTACGGCTGGTCGCTCGGAGCCGTGCTGGCCTTCGCGGTCGCCAAGCTGCTGCGTGCCGAAGGTGCCGACGTCCGCTTGGTCGGCATGATCGACCTCGCGCTGCCCGCCAACCCGCCTGCCGACGGTCCCGAGGAGGCGAAAGCGCGGCTGGAGCGGTACACGGCATTCGCGAAGACGACCTACGGCGTCGACGCTCCGTTGCCGATGGACAAACTCGCCGGTGCCAGCGAAGAAGAGCAGATCCGGATAGTCATGGACCTGGTCAAGGTCAGCGGCGTCAAGATTCCTGGCGGCGTGATCGAACATCAGCGGACGTCGTTCATCGACAGCCGAGCACTCGCCAACGCGCAACCGTCGAACTACGAGGGCGACGTCGTCCTCTACCTCGCCGAGCGCTACCACGACGGCATGATCGAGCTAGAGCCCGCCTACAAGCACCGTGCACCTCAGGGCGGTTGGGGTCCGTACTTGCCGAAGCTGGAGATCGTCGAGGTCGGAGGCGATCACATCCAGATCATCGACGAGCCGTACATCGCGAAAATCGGTAAGCACCTCACCGACAAGCTCGTCACCATCTCGAAGGGGAACTGACTCAGTGAGCACTACGGCCGAGAAGCTCGCCGAACTGCGTAGGCGGATGGCTCTCTCCCAGGAGCCCGCCGGCGAAGCCGGTGCAGCGAAGCGCGCCAAAAAGGGTATCCCCAGCGCGCGCGAGCGCATCAACATGCTGATGGATCCGGGCTCGTTCGTCGAGATCGGCGCACTGGTCCGGCAGTCGAGCGACCCGAAGGCACTGTACGGCGACGGAGTTGTCACCGGTCATGGGCTTGTCGAAGGTCGTCCGGTCGCTGTCTTCTCCCACGATCAGACGGTCTTCGGCGGTTCGGTCGGCGAGATGTTCGGTCGCAAGGTGTCCGCGATCCTCGAGTTCGCCGCGAAGATCGGTTGCCCTGTTGTCGGGATCAACGACTCCGGCGGTGCGCGCATCCAGGACGCGGTGACATCGCTCGCGTGGTACGCCGAGATGAGTCGCAGGCACGAACCGCTGCTCGGCGTGGTTCCGCAGGTCTCGATGATTCTCGGTAAATGCGCAGGTGGCGCCGTGTATGCGCCCATCACGGGCACCGAGACGCTCGTCGCGACCGAAGACTCCTACATGTTCGTGACCGGCCCCAACGTCATTCGTGACGTCATGGGTGAGGACGTCACGCTCGAAGAACTCGGCGGCGCGCGAAATCAGATGGAGTACGGCAACCTGCACCACGTTGCCGTCGACGAGAAGGCTGCGTTCGAGTGGGTTCGCGCCTACCTCGGCTTCCTGCCGTCCAGCTGCCAGGAGCAGCCCCCGATCGTCAATCCAGGTCTGGAGCCGGAGGTGACGGCGAGCGACCTCGAACTCGACTCGATCATCCCGGACGCCGACAACGCCGGCTACGACATGCACGACATCCTGCTCCGCATCTTCGACGACGGCGACTTCCACGAGGTCGGCGCAGACGTTGCGCGGAACATGATCACCGGTTTCTCGCGGGTGGACGGTCGGACGGTCGGCGTAGTTGCGAGCCAGCCCCTCGTGCTCAGTGGTGCGATCGACGCGCGGTGCTCCGACAAGGCTGCTCGATTCGTCCGCATCTGCGATGCCTACGAGATTCCGCTTGTGTTCGTCGTCGATACGCCCGGTGTGTTGCCCGGCGTCGAAGAGGAGAAGATCGGCGTCATCCGGCGCGGCGGTCGCTTCTTCTTCGCCGTCGTCGAGGCGACTGTGCCGAAGGTGACGATCATCGTGCGCAAGGCCTACGGCGGCGCGTATGCGGTGATGGGGTCCAAGCAACTCGGCACCGACCTCAACTTCGCCTGGCCGACTGCCCGCATCGCGGTGATGGGCGCAGAGAGTGCGGTCAGCATCCTGTTCCGTCGCCAGGTCCAGGAGGCGGGCGAAAACGGTCCGACCGTGCGCAAGAACTTGATCGACTACTACAACGCCACCATCCCGACCCCATGGGTTGCGGCGGAGCGTGGCTACATCGATGCCGTCATCGAGCCGTCGCAGACCCGCCTGGAGCTACGCAAGGCGATGAAACTGCTGCGCGACAAGCAGGTGAGCCGGATGCCGCGCAAGCATCGCTTGATGCCGATCTAGCAGCAACCCCTCGAGCGAATGTGACATCCGTCCCGCATAGCGGTACCGCTGTCACATTCGCTCTGCGCTTTTGATGTGAACGTTCGGCCGAGGCCGCCCGCAGGCTCGTTCGTAGCCGGCTCGAAGCTGTGCTTCGACGAGGAGCGGCTCGTCCGACAGCTGCGTCGGCAAGTGCGTCACGACCTCGATTCCGCAGGCCAACATACGTTCTCGACGACGAACAGTCGCCACATGGTCGCGAACGGACATGTGGTGGGCAAGCGAATCGATCTCCCACGCCATCGCGACACTGTCGATCCAGCCGTCCGGGCGCGCTATGAACTCGCCTGTGCCGGAGACGATGTCGGGATTGTGGACCATCGTGGGAAGTCGAAAACCGCGATAGAGCTTGCGTGCGCGCAACTCTGCGATGGAGTGCGCGTTCGCGCTGAGTTCGCCGAGAACGGTGCGAGGTAAGGCACTCCCGCGATCGCTGCCGGCGGCCAACTCGTCGACCAAGGCTTGCAAGGAGGTGTCGCCGCGCTGTAGAACTCTGGTCAGGGCCGTACGGCATAAATCGGCGGATGTCATCCGTCTACAGGCGTCCAGTACTGCCCGCTCGATCGGCGCGCACCGCAACGAACCGCGCTTTGCACCGTTCGGCATGCGCCATGTCCGCTCGATGTGAACGAACGCGGTCGGTGTTCGCGACCGGGTGTGCGGGATCAGGACATGAGCGTTGCTTCCCGCTATTTCGAAGCCGTATGCGGCGAGAGCGCTCGTACCTGTCAGCAGAGCGTCGTCACCGCCGTACAGCAGCGCCGCGATACTGCGTTGTCGCTGCGACGGATGGCCGTTGTGCAGCACGACAACGCCGGGCAGGATACGTTGCCAGACGCCGCCGTTGCCACACCGGCGCGCGATCGAGCTACGCGCCATTCCCAGCTGCTGCAATGTGGTCGACAGGACGACTCCATCGCAGCTGGCATTCACTAGTCGATCGAGTTCGCCCCCGCGCATGTGCCGATCATGCCCGAGGTGGATCATCGCGCTCGGCAGCTGACCTGGGGAAATGGTAAGCCTGTGGATAACTTTCGTGCCAAAATCGCGGAGCGAATGTGACAGTGGACCCGCATAGCGGTACCGATGTCACATTGGCTCCGCCAGAATTCCACTACACAGCGAATTGCCCAGCCAACCTTCGTAGTCTGCGGTCGACCACCCCCGGCGACCGGTCAGCAGTTCCCATACCTCGACGCTGTTGAGGGTCCAGACGATGTCCGCCGCCCGCTCGACGCTCAGTTCGCTGCGTAGCGCTCCCAACTCGTTCGCGCGCCGGGCGACCATCGTTGCGCCGACGAGCCGTTCGCCGTCGATGGTCCTCAGGTGTGCGACGAGGTCGGCGTCTCCCGCGCCGGCACCGGCTGTCACGGCGACCAGCAGCGGACCCAAGCGCTCCATCAACTCGACGCCGAGTCGCGCGTAGGCCTGGAGAAAGCGCGCGGCATCGGGGTCGGCGTACATAGCGACGACGTGTGGACGCTTGGCGAGCGGGATCGGTAGATCGTCGCCGACGAGACGAACGTCGTAGATCCGCTTGAGCAACGCGGCCTTCGAGCCGAACGTGTTGTAGACGGTCTGCGTCGATACCTGCGCCGTCTTCGCGATCTCTGCCATTGTCGTTGCGCCGTAACCACGTTCGATGAACAGCACATACCCCGCTTCGATGATTCGGTGCTGCGTCAATGCCGTTTGTTCGGCGCGCAGTGGGCTGACGTAGGAGCGGGCGTCGGACGCGGACGAATTCATTTGAACCACACTCAATCGATTTGCGTATGTCTCCAAGAGAGTACGAGCCCCAGAGGAGACAGCACAATGGCAACCTTCCTGTTCGCATCCATAGCCGTCCAGGCCCACACGACGAATCCACTTCCGATAGCCGCGCGTTTGGTCGAACGCGGGCATCGAGTGCTGTGGTATTCCGGCAAGGCGTTCCACGATCGCATCGCCGCAATCGGGGCCACGCCGCTGCCGTACGTCGACGCGCCGGACTTCAGCGGCCACGACATCTTCGAGTTCTTTCCCGAGTTCAAGGGGATGTCAGGGCCGAAGCAGATCGGCCTCGCATTCGACCGGATCTTCGTCGGGCACGCACCGCACCGCGTCGCCGACCTGCGAGCGATCATCGCAGCGGAACGAACCGAAGGACGATCGGTCGACGCGATGCTGACCGAGGGTCTGAGCTATGGCGTCGGCATGGTGTCCGAACTCGAAGGGGTCCCGTGGGCCACCTTCGCCGACGGACCCCTTCCGTACGCCGACGCGGACACGCCTCCGTTCGGGCCCGGGATGATGCCGATGGCTGGGCCGATAGGACGACTACGCAATCGACTCGTGCGTACGATCGCCGCGAAGGTGATCTTCAAGAACGCCGAGCGGACCTACGACGCCATTCGCGCCGACCTCGGCCTGCCTCGTGACCCCAATTCCGCGTTGGACTCGGTCGCATCACCGATGCTGCACATGCAGGGCTGCACACCGGCGTTCGAGTACCCACACGCCGACCTGCCCTCGCATATCAACTGGATCGGCGCACTGAAGCCGGACCCGACCACAGGCTGGGTCGAACCCGCATGGTGGTCCGACCTCGGGACCGACCGCAAACCAGTCGTGCACGTGACCCAGGGCAGTCTCCGACCCGATATGACCGAGCTGGTTGTCCCTGCCATCCGTGCGCTCGCCGACGAGAACGCGCGGGTTATCGTGACGACGGGTGGACCGAGCCGGTCGGCAGTCGAGACCGCCTACGGCCAAGCGTTGCCATCCAATTGCATTGTCGAGCAATGGATTCCGTACGACGAGATCCTTAACAAGGCCGACGTCTTCGTCACCAACGGTGGCTACACGGGTGTCACGTTGGCGTTGTCGCACGGTGTCCCGATCGTGCAGGCGGGCACAACGGAGGAGAAGGCGGAGATCGCTGCCCGCATCCAGTGGTCCGGCGTCGGGCTACGCCTCGGCAAGACGGGGCCGGCACCCGATAAGGTCCGCGCCGCGGTCCGCAGAGTGCTCGACGAGCCAGGCTTCCGGGTAGCCGCCCGAAAAGTGCAGGCCGAGATGGCAACCCACGATTCGAGCAGAGAAGCCGCGGACCTGCTGGAGAAGCTGGCGAGCTGAACGGAGCGAATGTGACACCGGACCCGCATAGCGGTACCGATGTCACATTCGCTCAGCGCAAACTCAGAACACCCGCAACCGACCCGGCGACCAGAACCCCGACCGTGTCGCCTCACCCGTATCGAGTTGGGCGGGTTGCGATGTCGGGTAGTAGCGGTCGTAGCGCTCCAGTGAGCCCCAGTCCCTGCTCCAGTCGTCGCGCAGATACGTCGGCACGGTCACGGCCATGGCCAACATCTCGGTGAACCCGAGCGGACCGCCGTTCTCCGCGGCCTGCCAGGTGTCGGTCGAACTGACCGCCAACGGACGGTCGGGCAGGATGCGATATCCGGGGACCTCCGCGACGCCGTTCTTGTGATAGAACGGCCGCTGGCACGGGAACTGCAGACCGACCGCCCAGTCGAGCAGTACGGGCTGCTCGGACCCGATGACGTCGTTGAGCGAAGCCAACTTCGGCACTCGCGGCGGCGTGAATGCCAGCCATTGGTCGCCGATCAGGATCGGGTCGTTCGCGACGATGCGGACCACGTCGGCGTCGGCTGGCAGTTCGTCGAGCGGGACCCGCAGGTTACGCCACGACGGTGCCGGACCGATGTCTTTCGGTAGGTACTCGCCCTGCAGCTGAACCGTTCCGTCCGGCAACCGGTGACCGTATTCGACCTTCAGCGACTGGCCGTAATTCATGGCGCCGGTCGCGTCGATGGAGAAAATGCGACCCGCGGCGGAGATGACGACGAGCGGAGCGTCGTCCGAGCGTGCCGGTAGTTGGTACCAGCTGGAGACGACGGACGCAGGCTCCTGCACGCCGGCCTGGTAGCTACCGAGTACCGGTGTGGTCGCTGGGTCGAGGCCGAACGGCAGCTTCGCCGTACTGCCGTTGACGCCGCGAGCACCCGTACCACCGCCGGTGCCTGCACCTTCGCCGGTTTCGAACGCCGGACCCACACTTTGGGTGTCCGTGTTACCCATGCCGGGCTTGACCTCGACGAAGTCGGCGGAGAGGTCCTCGGGAATGCCGTTGGGCGAGAAGCCGACCGGGAGTCCGCCCGCGAGTGGATCGTTCGGATCCTTCGGTGGATTGGCAGGGTCGACGAGCGGGGTGAGGTTGCCGGAATTGGGGTCGGATTCGACGAGGACGTCGTTGGCGAGTCCGCAGGAGTTGCCGGTGATCGCGTCGTAGTTGGATCGGGCGATCGAGTACGCCGGGTATTGCGCGAGCGCACCTTTCGCGAGCGAGAGCACTTCGAACAGCACCATCGCACCGGCGAGAACGGTCAGCGGAGCGGCCGCGAACTTCCTGATCCGCCGACCACGTGCGGTAGCGGCCGACGCTTGCGGTTTCGCGAAGCCTTCCCGCAGGTAGTGCCAGGCGACGAGGACCAAGGCGAGACCGAACAGTCCGAGGAACACGGTGTTGGATTCTTGCCCGCCGAGCTGGACGCGTTTGTCGAACCACGGGACGCCATAGGACGACACGTACCAGTAGGCATTCCAGCCGGAGAACGACAGCGCCATCACGAACAGCAGCCCTGCGGCGAACACAGTGCGATTTCTGCGCGAGCGAAGCGCACTCGCCCCGACCGCGACCGCGGTCAGCGCGGCAAGCGAACCGGCAATTCCCGCGTAGGCACCGAAGTGGTGGGTCCACTTGGTCGGGTTGAACATCATGAAGAAGATGGTTCCGAAGACGACGCCCATCAGACGCCACGCCGGACCGTTCGCTACGCCGGGGATTCGCTTGCGCCGCAACAGGATGAACAGCGTCGTGAAGAGGCAGAGCAGCATGACGAGGAACGCGAAGCGCCGCGACAACGAGCCGTCTGCTGTTTCGACGAAGAGGTAGTAGTAGCGAAGGAAGTCCTTGTACCACTCGAGGTTCGGGCCGATGGCCTGGCGAACCCGGTTGGCTTCCTGAATTCCTGCGAAGGTCTGGTCGTTGTAGACCACGGTGAGCACGAGTAGACCGGCGGCGGCCATCGGCGCGAGCAGCGGCAGCGTGCCGACCTGCCTGTGTCGTTTGACGATGATCCGGGTGATCGGGCGAATACCTGCGATGAGTGCAGCCACACACATCAGACCGGTCGGGGCGGCGGCCAAGGTGAAGGCGCCGACGAGGCAGGCGACAGCCGCGGGCAGCAATCGTCCCGTCGCGATCGCACGTTCGACCGAGCACCACGTCAGGAGCGCGCCGAGGGCGACGATCGGCTCCGACCGCAGACCGTTGTCGTAGGGCAGCCAGAAGGCGAGGAAGACGAAACCGCCGGTCCACAGCGCGACCCGGTTTTGCCTGACCGCACGACCGAGGCGGGGGACGACCTCGCGGCTGATCACGAGCCAGCACAGGATGGCTGCGATCAGGGCAGGTAACCGCATCCACGGGCTGGCGGTCGACACCTTTGCGAACACTTCGAGAACGTCGTAGTACCAGCCGAAGGGTGCTTCCGGGACGCCGAACCAGCGGAAGTAGTTGGCCATGTAACCGGCGTGTTCGGCGACGCGGGCCATGTTGAGCAAATAGCCGTCGTCGGAGGTGTTCGCGCCGATGAAGTGCCAGACCAGCAAAACGCCGACGACGACGCCATCGACAGGGGTCGGGCGCAACCAGTGCGACGGGAAGAGTCGGCGATGGCCGCGACCGTCGGTGCCGTCGAGTCGGGCGAGCGCGCCGAGTGCGATCAACGTCAGCAACGCCGCCGCGATCATCGCGAAGATCTTGAGGAACGTCGGGGTGGAGGAGTAGCGCGAGTCGACGGTCATCGTGAACGACAACCCCTCCGGCGCAGCACCCGAGCGCAGGTCGGAGTAGACGCCGACCACCTGCGGCCGGAGGTCGCCCTTCAGTTCACCCTTCACCGGATCGCCTGTCGGGGTCGTCAGCCCGACGAATTCGGCCGACGTGACGTCGATGTTCGACGAGATGGTGATGGTCGAGCATTTCGACATGTCGGAACGCAGGGCGGACGCGACCACCGCATTTCGATCGAGCACGTCGACGGTCGCTTCGTTGACGCGCACGAACATCGCGTTGAGCGCGGCGCCGTCACCCTGCGGAGGTGCGGTCGCCAGCAGGAACCCACCACGTTCGGGCAGTTGCGCGACCGTCGAGCACGGCAGCGACGCTTCGATGTCGATCGGCACCTGCGCCATCAGAGGTGCGTCGACGTTGCCGATGACACCGTCCTGCGGCCAGTTCAGTACTGCTGTCGTCTGAGTGACCGGCAGAAACGGTGTGGCAAGGGCGAACAGAGCGCCGAGTAGACCGGTCACCAGAGCGATCAGACGCGCGGTCCGGAAGTCGGACCGCACGTCCGTCCCCCTGGAAATGGGGGCTGGTTTTTCGGCCTGCGGGGCTTTCACGAGGTCGGGCACGGTTGCAAATGCTATACGGGCATCAGCGAACTCGGATCGGTCCCGGCGTCCAGGTCCCGCTTCGCGTTGTCACCGTCACGCCGACCTGCGCGGGTACCGCGTTCTTGTCGAGCGGCGTCAACCGTTCCAGCGATCCCCAGTCCCGTCGCCAGTCGTCGTCCAGGTACGTCGGCACCGATTCGGCGGCGAGCAGCAACCCGGTCCAGCCGAGTGGTCCGCCGCCGATGTTGTCCTGCCACGCGTTGGTCGAGTCGGCGCCGATTCGGTCGGGCAGGATGCGGTAGTCGGGTACCTCGGCGACGCCGTCGTGGTGGTCGAACGGTCGCTGGCAGGGGAACGCCAACCCGACCGACCAGTCCAGCAGGACCGGCTGCGACCGTCCGACGACCTCGTCCAGCGTCTGCAGATGCGGGATTCGCGGCGGGGTGACCGCAAGCCACTGGTCGCTGGTGATGTCGTTGTCGACTGCGACGATCCGAACGACGTTCGCCGCGTCCGGGATTTCTGCGAGCGGTACCCGCAGGTTTCGCCACGACGGGGACGGACCGATGTCCAGCGGCGTGAGCATTCCCGTGTCGGTGACCTGACCGTCGGGGCTCCTCGTACCGAACTCGACCAGCAAGGTTTGCCCGTAGGTCAGCACGCCGTCGGCATCGAACGACAGAATTCGGCCCGCTGCGGTGATGACGAGAATCTTGTCGAGACTGTTCTCCGGTGCTGGTCGGTCGAGTCCGTACCACTGCGACGTCAGCGTCGACGGCTTCTGTTCCCCGGTCTGGTAGCTACCGAGGACCGGCGTCTTCTTCGGGTCGAGGCCGAACGGCAGGCTCACACTGCTTCCGTTGATGCCTGCGTTCTCCTCGGTACCGCCACCGGTACCTGCTGCGGTCGTGTCGGTCGTCCTGCCGGGGTCGTCGGTGCGGATCGAGTTGGCAGAGCCGACCGCTTTTTCCTCTTCGTCGGCGGTGAGGTCGGAGGCGACGCCGTTCGGGGTGAAACCGTCACCGGTGGCACGCAGACCGTCGGCGACCGAACCGGTGACGGGGGTGAGCATCGAGGAGTTCGGATCGTTTTCGACGAGCACATCGTCGGCTAGTCCGCACGTGTTGCCTGCGAGCGAATCGAGGTTGGACTGTGCAATGGAGTACGCGGGGTACTGCGAGACCGCACCCTTCGCGAACGACGCAACCTCGAACAGGACCACGAAACCGGCGGCGATCGTCAACGGTGCCGGAGCGAATCGACGGGTCCGAGTCGTCGATGCGGTCACATACGGCTCGCGGAAGTGATGCCAGATCGCCAGCAGCAGTAGCAGGATCGTCAGGCCAAGCATGACCGTCGCAAAACCCTTGCCCGCGATGGACGGTGGCTTGTCCCACCACGGGATGCCGTAGCTCGACACGTACCACCAGCCGTTGGAGCTGGTGAAGGCTAGCGCGGTCACGAACATGACGGCAGCGGCGAACAGCGACCTGTTGCGCGGTGAGCGCATGTTCTGCGCACCGACGGCTATCGCTGCCAATGCTGCGAGCGAACCGGCAAGACCGGCGTAGACGCCGAAATGGTGGGTCCACTTGGTGGGGGTGAACATCATCAGGAGCAGCGCGCCGAAGATGATGCCGAGGACCCGCGTCGCAGGTCCGCGTGCGGTACCCGGAATGCGGCCGCCCTTACGTAGAACCTGCATGACGCAGACGATCAGGCAGAGCAGCATCACGAACATGCCGAAGCGGCGGGCGAGCGATCCGTCGGGGGAGATCGCCAGCAGGGAATCCCAGCGGTAGTGTTCGTCGAACCATTTGACGTTCGGGCCGACGGCAGTGCGCACGCTCGTCGATTCGAGGACCGAGGCGAGCGTCTGATCGGCGAACATCGCGACCAGCACTAGCGTGCCGGCAGCGAGACCAGGCGCGAGCAGGGACGCGTAGCTGCGCAGCTTGCCGATGTCGGTTGCCGCACCGGCTCGTTTGACGATAATCTGCAGCACCGGCCGTGACCCCGCGATCAGAGCGGCAATACAGATGAGTCCCGACGGACCCGCCGCGAGCGAGAAGGCCGCGATCAGGACGGCGAACGCGCCAGGAAGCAGACGTCCGGTCGCGATGGCGCGTTCGATCGAGCACCACGTGAGCAGCGCGCCCAGCGCGATGATCGGTTCTGGACGGAGACCGTTGTTGTAGGGCAGCCAGAACGCGAGGAATACAAGCCCTGCGGTCCACAATGCGACCTGGCTGCGACGCACGAGGCGACCCAGTCGCGGCAGGACCTCACGGCTGATCACCATCCAGCACAGAACACCCGCGA
Source organism: Antrihabitans stalagmiti (assembly GCF_016482825.1). Taxonomy (GTDB): domain Bacteria; phylum Actinomycetota; class Actinomycetes; order Mycobacteriales; family Mycobacteriaceae; genus Antrihabitans; species Antrihabitans stalagmiti. The sequence goes on from NZ_JAEMNV010000004.1 coordinate 139,810, forward strand.
TCAGGGCTGGCAAACGCATCCATGGACTCGCGGTCGACACTTTCGCGAACGTCGCGAGGACGTCGTAGTACCAGCCGAAGGGTGCCTCGGGGACACCGAACCAGCGGAAGTAGTTGGCCATGTAGCCCGAGTTGTCGGACACCCTTGCCATGTTGAGCAGGTAGCCGTCGTCGGAGGTGTTGGCGCCGATGAAGTGCCACAGGCCCAGCGTGCCGATGACGACGAGGTCGACCGGCGAGATCTTCCACCACGACGAAGGCAGGAAGCGACGTGGTTTGCGGCGGTCGGTGCCGTCGAGAACGTGCAGCGCGATCAGGGATGCGATCGTCGCGAGCACGGCGACGATCATCGCAGCGAACTTGAGCGGCGACGGGCTGGAGGAGAACCGGGAATCGAGGTCGAGATGAACGCCGAGGCCTGCCGGTGCGCTCGCTGCGCTGCGGACCGAATCCGGATCGAGATCGGTGAAGATGCCGACCACCTGCGGCCGGATGTCACGTCGGACATCGGCTTTGATCGGTGGCTCGATGTTGGATACCTCGGCGATCGCACCCGCTGGATCCGCGCTGATGCTGATCGTCGACGAGTCGGGCAGTTCGGCTACGGGCAGCGAGACCAAGGGGTTGTCGCGCAACAAGACTTCGAGCAGTGGTTCCGCACCCTGCTCGCCTTTGACCACCTTGACGACGAGACCTTCGGCAGCAGCCCGACTCGACTCGGTGGGGATGGTCGAGACGACCGTTCCGCCCTCCGCGCCGAGATCCTTGACTGCGGCAGCGGGAATGGTGGCTGCGAACCCGAGCGGTGTGTACGAAATGAGCGGCGCGTCAACGCTTTCCGCGCTGGCCTGGGGCCAGTCGATGCTCGCGGTGTCTTGCTCGACCGGGAGCAGGGGAGTGGCTAGGGCAAGCAGAAAGCCCAGCAGACCCGTCACGATTGCAATCAGACGGGCTGTACGAAGGCGCTTGGCATCAGGTGGCACAGGTTCAGATGGTATCGGCGGACCCTGTGCGAGCACGCAGCCCACGCGGGCAAGCCCGTGCTGGCACCGCAGCGGATCTCCGTGTTAGCACGGAAGCGCCTGGCGGGGGCATGTGCAGCCAGGTGTTCGACCGATCCAGCGACACGGGTTTCGTCAGTGGCAGCACGGTAGCGGTGACGGGGTTGCGACGAGGATGCTGAACTCCACACCAGGACAAATCGTCACCAGGACAAATCGAAACCAGGACGAATAGACACCAGGACAGGAGGTCGGGCCGTGAGTCGGCTGAGCATTGTCGCGGTCGCTCTTGCCACCGCCGGATTGACCGCCGCGATGGTTGTCGCCGTCGATTGGGACGCATTCCGGGCGGTGAAGAATCCACTCGAACTGGTGATGTTCGTCCTGGTCGGGTGGGCGTTCGTCGGAGCGGGCATCGCGAGCTGGCGGATCCGCCCGCACGACAACACCGGCAAGCTGATGATCGGAGCCGGATTGCTCTGGCTCGCTCGCGGGTTCAACTTCTCCAGCCAGCCGATGCTGTTCACCATCGGCTGGGCGCTGATCGTCGCGTACTTCGCAGTGCTCATCCAGGTGGTGCTCGGCTTTCCGCTCGGTCGGCTGCGTAAATCGTGGGAACGGTGGTTCGTTGCCGGTTGCTACACCTATTACCTCGGCTCCGCGATGCTGGAGTTGGCGTTCGCCGATCCGGGTCGTGTCGCCGGTCAGACCTCTGGCGAACCGATCAACCTACTGTTGATACGCGACGACCCCGACGTATTCGATGCCTTGCAGCTTGTCTTCGGCCTCATCGACGTGTCCATCGCGATCGTCATGATCGTCGTGCTGTACCGCCGCTGGCGGCGCGGGTCCGCGGCATACCGGTCCGCGTTCGCGCCGCTGTGGATCGTGGCGTTGATCGGAACGGCCGTCGTCTTGACGCTGTACGCGATCGACGCGACGTCGCCAGGTGCACTCGACGAAGCCGGTGCAATCATCGGGTATGCCGCGACCATCCTGTCGCCGCTGTCGATCGCGTTGGGGCTGTGGCGCTTCCGAGTTGCGCGCGGTGCCGTCAGCGACGTGATGGTCGAGGTCGGTGCCGCGCCACTCGGCGAAGACTTCTCGAGGGCACTGCGACGCGCGGTCCGTGATCCGAGCTTGGTGCTGTGGTCCTGGTCGGCCGATCGGCGTTGTTACGTCGATGCGGAGGGCCTCGGGCATCGACTGCCCGACGACGACGGTCCGCGAGCGGCGACGGTCCTCGAACGCGACGGGGTGCCCGTCGGTGCTCTCGTCTACGACCAGTCACTTCGTGATCAGCCGCAACTGATCGCAGCGGTCCGCAGCGCCGCAACCGTTGCGCTGGACAATCATCGGCTGCAAGCCGAACTCGAGGCGCAGCTCGAGGAGGTCCGGCAATCCCGCGGTCGGATCGTCGCTGCCGGTGACCAGCAACGCCGCAGGCTCGAACGCGATCTACACGACGGTGCCCAGCAGCGGCTTGTCGCCGCGTCGATCCTGCTGCGCCGCGCACAACGGTCGCAGCACGACCCACAGATGCGCGACCTGCTCGTTCAGGGTGCGGCAGAACTGGATTCGGCGTTGAAGGAGCTGCGTGATCTCGCCCGCGGTGTCTATCCGCCGGTGCTGCAGGAGCGTGGGCTCGGAGCCGCGCTGGACGGACTCGCCGAGCGGTCACCGCTGCCGCTGGAGATAGTCGACGACCTGGCCGAGCGCCCAGCGGCGGCCGTCGAACTCGCCGCCTACTTCATCGCGGCCGAAGCGGTGACGAACGCGATCAAACACAGCGCGGCCACCCACGTCGAGATCGCGATGAGCGCTGCGAACGGCGAACTGAAGCTCGTTGTCGCCGACGACGGCTGTGGCGGCGCGACATTCGGCCCGGGTGGCGGTTTGAGTGGACTGCTCGATCGCGCCTCGGCGCTCGGCGGGCGGCTGGCGGTGCTCAGCCCCGAGGGTGGCGGAACGAAAGTGACGGTCCACCTGCCGCTCTAGTGCGGGCTGGGGTTGAATGGGTGTCTCGGGCTTTCTCGGGGGCTGATAGCCAGGACGCCAGCGAAACAGGTGGAGACATGGGTGGATACGACCTCTCACCGGGTGCCGTGTTCGCCGGCTACACGATCGAAAACGGCATCGGTGTCGGCGGAATGGGATCGGTCTACGTCGCGCGCCATCCGAACCTGCCGCGCCGCGTCGCATTGAAGTTGCTGCACAAGAATCTGACGTCGGACGACTACGTCCGTGCGCGGTTCGAATTCGAAGCCGACCACGCCGCCAGGCTCGAACATCCCAACATCGTCGCAGTCTACGACCGCGGCAGGCACCGCAATCAGTTGTGGATCTCGATGCAGTACGTCGCGGGAACCGATGTCGCACAATTGGTTCGGGATCAAGTGCTGCCGCCGGATCGGGCGTTGCACATCGCCTACGAGGTCGCCCGCGGACTCGACTACGCCCACAGCGCCGGAGTCTTTCACCGTGACGTGAAGCCCGCCAACATCCTGCTTGCCGATGCGCCGTACCCGGGCGAGTCCGAGCGAGTGTTGTTGACCGACTTCGGTATTGCTAAGGCACTCGACGACACCGTGCACCTCACCGAGACCGGGATGTTGGTCGCGACACTGCGATACGCAGCGCCGGAGCAGATCGACGGTGCCGAGGTCGATCATCGGACCGACCAATACTCGTTGGCGTGCACACTGTTTCATCTGGTGACGGGCGCACCGCCCTATCCGGGACCAAACCCGTCGGCAATCATGAACGGACACTTGAACGCTCCGGTGCCGCGGGCGAGTGCTTTCCGACCTGGGCTGCCCGCAGCGTTCGATCAGGTGCTTGCCAAAGGTTTGGCCAAGAAGCGGGCCGACCGCTACGACTCGTGTGTGGACATGGTCGACGCGGCGAGGGCGGCGTTGGCTGCTGCCGAGCCGGATCAGACCGTGCCACATAGGGTCCCGCGCACATTCGACTTGGACGCCACGGACCCCGACGTCACCGCATTCGCCCCGAACTCACAGGCGTTGCGAGTGGTGCTGACCGACGATTCGGTGTTGCTTCGCGAAGGAATCGCTCGGCTGCTGCAAGACGAGGGCATCGATGTGGTCGGGCAAGCGGGCGATGCGACCGCTCTGCTCGAACTGGTGGCCGAACACCGTCCCGATGTTGCCGTCGTCGACATTCGGATGCCACCGACGCACACTGTCGAAGGTATCGAGGCGGCGATCACGATCCGTCGTGACTATCCGGACACCGGGGTGCTGTTGCTGTCTCAGTACGTCGAGACAGAGAACGTGATGAACCTGCTCGACGGGGGAGCGGGCAGTCTCGGCTACCTGCTCAAGGACCGTGTTGCCGATGTCGACGAGTTCGTCGACGCCCTCAACCGCGTCGCTGACGGCGGGTCCGCTATCGATCCGGATCTGGTCGGCAGGCTCGTTTCCCGACCGCACCGGGGGCATCGACCGCTCGACGAACTGTCGGCCCGCGAGCGAGAAGTGTTGCAGCTTATGGCCGAAGGTCGTTCCAACAAGGCGATCAGTGCGTCGTTGTTTCTCGGCGAGCGGACCGTGGAAGCCCATGTTCGGAGCATCTTCGTCAAACTCGAACTTGCTCCCGAACCGGAGGATCACCGGCGGGTCCTTGCCGTGCTGACACATCTGCGGGCAGCGCCACCACCGGTCAGTCGTCCCCACCCGGATCTGTGACACCTTCGGTTTCGTCGCGTTCGGCCCACTCCAACAGCCGTGAAATGTCGAAAACCGCGTCGTCCATTCCGGCGTGGAGGTCGCCGAGTTCGGCGAAACGTGCTGGGACGGTTTGCATCGTGAAGTCCTGCGGGTCGGCGTCGTCGATCTCGTCCCACGCGATCGGCGTCGAGACAGTTCCGCGTGGATTGCCTCGCACGGAGTAGGCGCTGGCGATCGTATGATCGCGCGCGTTCTGGTTGTAATCGACGAACAATGCGGCGGGGTCGCGATCTTTGCGCCACCACGTCGTCGTCACCTCGGACGGTGCCCGGCGCTCGACTTCACGCGCGAACGCGAGCGCCGCCCGGCGGACGTCTTTGAAGCCGTAGTCGGGAGCGATGCGGACATAGATGTGTAAACCCTTGCCGCCGCTGGTCTTCGGCCAGCCGATCGCTCCGAGGTCGTCGAGCACCTCGTGTGCGACGTGCGCAACACGACGCACGCGGTCGAAACTGCAGTCCGGCATCGGATCGAGATCGATGCGCCACTCGTCGGGGAATTCGACGGCTGCACTGTGTGTGTTCCACGGATGAAATTCCACGGTCGACATCTGGACCGCCCAGATCACGTGCGCCAACTCGGTCACACACAGCTCGTCGGCGTTGCGGTTGTAGCGAGGGAAGTGCACCCGAACCGTGTTCAACCAGGGCGGAGCCCCGTTCGGTACGCGTTTCTGGTGCACTTTCTCGCCGCTCAAGCCTGTCGGAAAGCGATGCAGCATGCACGGCCGCTCGTAGAGCGCATTGACGATGCCGTCGCCGACCGATAGGTAGTACTCGACGAGATCGAGTTTGGTGGCACCGGTCTCCGGAAAATAGATGCGATCCGGATTGCTGATCCGCACCACCTTGTCGTCGATCTCGAGCTCGACGGCAGGAGATTTCGACTTACCGGAACTGGTGGCCATACCTGCCAAGATAGCTGTCCGGCGCGGATCAGTCGGCGGTTGTCGGATCGATGACGGTCCCGATGCGGCTGATCCTGTTCGCCGGAAAGCCGGACAGTTCAGCATGTTCGCGCACGGCGTCCTCGTCGTCGGCGACGTAGACACAGTAGATCTTGTCGTCGGTCACGTAACTCTGCTGCCACTGTGCGCGGCCTTCCATCGTGGCCAACGCGGCGTTCGAGGTCTGGGCTGCGCCCTGCAGTTCTGCCTGCGTGAGATTGCCAACGCTTGGCATGTCGCGTTCGATTACGTACTTCGGCATCGGATTTCTCCTTCGAGGGTGTCCCCGGGTGTTGGGGTTGCGATACCAAAATTACGGTCGGCGGCCTGTGTCGGACATCGGCATCGGCCGTCGTTGTCGGACTGTCCGGGTGGGCATTTCTACCCACAGCGGTCAGCGGCGACGCGGGTCCACGATGCCGTTTTCGAACGCGTAAGCCGTTGCGGCGGAGCGGGATGTGACCCCGAGCTTGGTGAAGACGTTCGCGACGTGCCGGTGTACGGTCCGCTCACTGAGGAACAGCGCTGTCGCGATCTCACGGTTGCTGTTGCCTGCAGCGATGAGGCGCAGCACCTCGATTTCGCGGGTGCTCAGCCCTCCCGGCGCGGTCGATGCGCCCCGTAGTGCTGCAACCCTCTGGATGTCCGGGAGTGCGCCGAGCCGTTCGAAAACCGTTGCTGCTGCGTCGAGTTCGAGTGCGACGGCGTCGTCGTCACCCAACCCGCGGTAGGTTTCGGCCAGCAGAAGACGGGTCCGGGCCGTCTCGTACGGCGCTTCCAGTTGCTGCCACTGTCTGCAGGCCGTACGCAACACCGGAAGTGCCGTGACCGCCTTGCCTTCGGCGAGCAGCACCGCACCGCGCGCACGAGTGGCTGCTGCGGCGAGCCCGGAGCCGGAATGCGTCTGCGCGGCCTCGGTCAGCGCAGCCGATGCCCGCCTAGCGGTGTCGAGATCGCCAGCCGCAAAGGCGATTTCGAGCTGTGCGAGATGAAGTCGGCTCCGTGCGGATCGGCTCAGGTGCTCGTCGGCAAGCGCCGTACGGATCGAGGACGCGGCAGCCTCGGTGTTGCCTTGCGCCAGCCGAATCAGAGCGAGACCGGGCTGGGGATCGGCACCGAGTTCGTGGGCGGCGCGCAGGGATTCCTCCGCGCCTGCCAGGTCGCCGCGTAACCGAAGGATCTCTGCGACTTCGTAACGCGCGTCCGAGGCGACGCCGGAGTTGACGTTCACGGTGTCGGCGTGTGCGCGCAGCGCTTCCGTCATGGCGTCGTCCCAGCTGCCGTGCAACTGCAGTACCTGAGCGCGATGGACGCGGCAGATGCCGGGGTAGAGGTTCGCGTCGGGCAGTGGGCTGCACCATTGCGTCGCGGATTTCGTGACTTCGCTTGCCCGTCGAAGGTCGGTCAGTTCGTGACAGACCGACATCACGTGGCAGTAGATCGCCCCCGACCAGAACGGGGTGACCTCTCCCGTCGACACCATCAACATCGCCTCGTCGAGTAACGCGAGGCCTTCGTCGAGCTGTCCGAGAGCGACAAGCGTTTTGCCTTCGCAGAGAACACCGACCGCGACGAGATCGGTGTTTGCAAGGGTCCGGCCGAGCGTATGCATCCGCGTCGCCGACGCCATCGCCGTGTCGGTGTCTCCGCGCCCGAGCGCCTGAGCCGTTTCGAGGTAGAGAGGGAAGCCGTGGGCGGCACATTCGGGGATCTCGTCGAGCAGGTGGTAGCAGCGGCGCATCCAGCCGGCGCCCTTCGACACATCTCCACGCAGGCCCGTGTGCAGGCCCAGGTAGAAGGCCGCCATCGCCGCATCGGCCGTCTGCCCGACGTCGACGAAAATGCGATGAGCGCGAGTGAACGCATCGAGTGATTCGTCGATCTTGCCGAGCCACCACGCGGCCTCGGCCAACGCAACGAGGTCCGCGCCGGACAGTTCCCCATTGGTTTTGCCCGCAACGAACCAGTCGTACGTCGCCTGCCAGTCGCCGACGGCATGCACATCGAGCGGTTTGTCGACCAACGCCCGATCCGGAGGGGTTTGGTCGACGATCTCCACCATCGTCCCAGGGTAATCCCGCAAAACAACTCGCTCTACATTGTCGAGCCGATGTGTCAGCATTGTCTTCGATATACGTTGCCGCACGGGTAATGGTTCACGCGAGGAAAGAGCAGAAGGGAGTAGCAGTGCGCACGCCGAACAGTGTCGAAGTTCGATTTATGTGGCAGGCCGACGCCGGTCCGTTGCGCTGCTGCCTGGATTCAGCGCAACCGATCCAGTCCTGATTCCTGCATTCCCGCACTACCTTTCTCGAGACGGTGATGTCCCATGCGCTTTCGCAACCAACCCGCAGTACTGACTGCCGACAACTGGATACGCACGTCCGTACTCGTGTTGAACGTGACGTTCGAGGCTCTCACCGAGATCCCCGCCGACCGCGCGGTGGTTTTGGTGAGCGTGGGTGCCGCCGAGTCGGTCGCCGACCGCGATCCGGTCTTCCCGATCCGGTCGCATTACACGGAAATGGCTCTGCCGCAGACGATTCGGCTGCTTCGCTACGTCTACATCGAACACTACGTGCTCGTCTACGACGGAAGCCGAGCAACATTTGCGGGTGTGCTCCGGCGTGACAGGTACAGGTGCGGCTACTGCGATGCGTCGTTCGCGGGCACGGTCGACCACATCCTGCCGCGCAGCCGTGGTGGACCTGACACCTGGGGGAATTTGATCGCCTGCTGCGCCGAGTGCAACTGCTACAAGAGCGACCGCACGCCGGAGGAAGCAGGCATGCGTCTGCTCTGGGAGCCGAAAGCCCCTCGGCACGAAGAGAAGACGCAGCAGCGGATCTGGAAGGAAATGAGGGCGCTCCGCGCCTCGTGAGTCCTTCCGGAGGGCCCGACCTCCGAAAAGACTCACGAGCGGCGTAGCCGCCTGGAAAGGAATTCGATGACCGAAGTACTGGATATCAGGACGCTCGCCGACCTGCTGCCGATCTCGGACGCGCCCGATTGGCTCCGGGCTGCGTGCCGCGGTGACACCAACCCCGAAGCCTGGTTTCCTTTCCCGACGCAGGACTACGGCTACGCACTTTCGGTGTGTGCGAATTGCCCGATCATGCTGCAGTGCGGCGAGTTCGGGCGGGCAACAGGCCAGTCCGGGGTGTGGGGCGGCCGCAACCTCGACCGAGGTCGCGTGCAGTAGCGATGATTCCGGGACGGTTCGACAGTCATAGCTGTCGAACCGTCCCAGCCTCGAAAGCGAGTTGCCATGTCGACTGCCAAGACCGCACATCCGATCGACCTCGAATTCACCGCCCCGATCGAAAAGAACGGAGCCTTCGCCACCTTCCTGACCGTGCCGAATTCCGCGGAGTATTTCGGCACGCGACGTGCGATCAAAGTGTCCGGCACCGTCGACGGGCACCCGTTCGACGCGACGCTGATGCCATCCGGTTCGGGTCCGCACTGGATGCCGATGCGAGCCGCGATGTGCAAACAAATCGGCAAAGCAGAGGCCGGCGTGGAGGTGACCGTTCGGTTGCAGCAGCGACTCAGCTGAGCGCAGCCACGTCGGCGCCGTGTTCCGCTGCGAGCCGCTGCTCCAACTTCTCACCCTCGATATCGGGATCGGGGACGTGTTTGGCGAACCACAACGGGTGGTACCAGAGCGTGCCCTTGACGATCGCCATCACAGCGGGCACCAACGTCAGTCGGACGACGAAGGCATCGAGGAAGACGCCGACCGCGAAACTGAAACCGATCGCCTTGATCGTCGGGTCGTCGTTGACCATAAACGCCAGGAAGATCGAGAACATGATCAGCGCGGCGGCGGTGACAACACGCGCCGACAGTCCGGTGCCGCGTTCGACGGCGCCACGTGCGTCGCCGGTCTTGGTGTAGTCCTCCTTGATGCGCGACACGACGAACACTTCGTAATCGCTCGAGAGGCCGAAGATGATGGCCAGCATGATGATCGGCAGGAAGCTGACGGTTTCGCTCGGTGTGATGCCGAGCAATTCCTGGCCCCAGCCCCACTGGAACACCGCTACCTGTGCGCCGAACGCCGCGGATACAGACAGCAGGAAACCGATGATCGACTTGATCGGGACGAGGATCGTCCGGAACGCGAAGGTCAGCAGCAGGAACGCAAGGCCGATGACGACGAAGAGGAACACTGGCAGTGCGTCCGAAAGCTTCTTGGAGACATCGATATTGGACGCCGTGCCACCTCCGACGAGTAGCGTCGCGCCCGTCGTCCCTTCGATGCGAGTGCGGTCGCTGCGGATGCGGTCCACCAGTTTCGCTGTCTCAGGGTCGTTCGGTCCGGTGGTCGGTATGACGCTGATGATGACGACACCGTTGTCGGCGCCTGCCAATGTCGCAGCAGCGACACCTTCTTCCTTGCTCAAGGCTTCGACGATCGGCGCCGCGGCAGCCGGGTCGGCGAGATTCTCCGCGACGACGAGCAGCGGGCCGTTGAAGCCGACACCGAAGCCTTCGGTGGTGAGGTCGTAGGCGATGCGCGCGGTATCGCCCTCCGGCTTGGATGCGCCGGTCGGCAGGCCGAGCTTCATCTGAGTCGCGGGAATCGCTAGCACGATCAACGTCAGGACCCCGATGACAAGCACCGGTACCCGGAATCTGACTACGAACCGCGCCCACGCAGCGCCAGCCGTCTTCTCGGGCGTGTACGCGGCTTCGAGCGCGATCTTTTCGTGGTGTCCCGGCCGAAGTGGGGTCGCGAGGAACTTCGCGACCTTGCCACCGGCGAATCCCATCATCGCGGGCAGCAACGTCAACGCGATCAACAGGGCTACGAAAACCGCAGCGGCAGCGGCCAATCCCATGACGGTCAGGAACGGTATGCCGACGACGGCGAGTCCGCACAACGCCACGATCACCGTAAGTCCAGCGAACACAACCGAACTCCCGGCCGTGCCGACGGACAGCGCGACGGACTCTTCGGTGTCCATCCCCTGCAGCAGGTTGTTTCGATGCCGCGACAGGATGAACAGCCCGTAGTCGATGCCGCACGAGAGGCCGAGCATCAGCGCAACGGTCGTCGATGCCGAGGCGATGTCGACGACCGACGCAAGCGCGGTGACACCCATCAGGGTGGTGACGACACCGATGATCGCAGTCACGATCGGCAGACCCGCTGCGACGAACGCGCCGAACGTGATCAGCAGAATGACGAAAGCCATTATCAGGCCGACGATCTCGGGCAGTTCGGACACTTCGGTCAGCCAACCGGGATAGACGCTGCCCGAGTAGGCGACGTCGACGCCGACGTCTTCGGCAGGCACGACCGCAGCTTGGATCGCTGCCAACGTCGATTCGGGAACATCGACTGGGGAGGCAAGGAATTGAACCGAGGCGATGGCTACATCGGAGTTCGGCGCGATCGATCCCGGCGCGAACGGATCGGAAGCCGACACCACGCCGGGAAGCGTCTTCAGCTTGGCGACCGACGACTCGATCGCGGCCTTCGCGGCCGAATCCGTCAGCTTCGCAGCACCGTTGGTTGCAAACACAACTTGGGTTTGCCCGCCGTTGATCGCAGGCATTTTCGATGCGAGCAGGTCAGCGGTCTCCTGGGATTCGGTCCCTGGGATGGTGAAGTTGTCGTTTGTCTTGCCGCCGCTGGCATTTGCCAGCACGATCATTCCGATAGCGAGCGCCAACCACACCGCAAGAACCCAGCGGCGTTGCCGAAAGGTGAACCGCGCCAGCCGATACAGATAGGTCGACATTGCAGAGCCTCCGATGTTCGGCGGAACCGACGAGGAGCAATTTGGTGCAGTGTGACACAGCGGGCTGTGCAGCGAGGGCACAACGAAGGCGGTGAACGGGCTTTCGCTGCGGCAACGAGCGAGTGGCGATCACGCTGTGAGCCCACTCGCCGCGGGTAAGGTCTGCACGATGATGCTGGCATGGCGTTTACGAGCAATCGCGGTCACCGCAAGCCTGCTGTGCGCGACTGTGTTTGCGGGCGGTGTCGCTGCAGCGGCGCCAGGACACAACACCATCGCAGACGGCCAGTACTACGTCGCCCTGGGTGATTCGGGTGCTGCGACAACGGGTGTGCAGAGCTTCGATGTCGAGGCGCCGCTGCGGTGCGCGCAATCGACCGCCAACACCCCGAAGCTGCTCGCCCGCACCCTCGGCGTCCAGCTCGACGACCGAACCTGCAGCTCGGCGAAGATTCCGGACCTCTACGGTTCGCAGGGTCCCGGGGTCGCACCGCAGTTCGATGCGCTCGGCCCCAACACGAAGCTCGTGACTCTCCACATCGGCGCGAACGATGCGCGGTTCAGCGATTTCATCCTTTCCTGCGTCGCGGAGAATCTCGTTGGCCGCACCTGCGCGCGCGGCGAGGAGTGGAGCGCGGCGATCCAAGCCATTCGTCCGGCCTATGCAGCCGCGCTGGAGGAGATCCACCGCCGTTCACCTGACGCCAACGTCGTCGTCGACGGTTGGCCGATCTACTTGCGTCCGCAAGGGTGCGCCGATGCTCTGTTGACCGGGCCGAATGCCGCTTACGTGCAGTCGAAGTTCGACGAGCTGAACTCCGTTGTCTCGAGCGTAGCCGCTGCTCACGGTGCCGTCTACGTAGAAACTCGGACTGCGGGCCTAGGTCACGATGCGTGCGCGCCACGTAGTGAACGCTGGATCGAACCGGTCCTCGCAGATCAGACGCTGCTGCCCTTCCATCTGACGCTGCGGGGGATGAGCGGCATCGCCGCCGAACTAAAGGCCGCAAGCGGCTCGTGAGCACTTTCGGAGGGCGGAACCACCAAAAGGACTCACGAGCCGCGGAGCGGCCTAGGTCCTGACAACGAGTACGAAGGGCCCGATCTCGGTCACCTGGAAGCGAGGATCGGCGAACAGTTCCTCGGGAAAACTGACCGTGTAGCGGCGAACGTTCGGATCGTTCGGGTACACGTCCTCGGCCAGACGCAGGCTGTAGCCGTCGGGTCCGTAGCGGAACAGGATCGCGTCCGGCGCGCGCCACGGTGCCGCGTCCATTGCCGCAATCAGCTGGTCGGGGGTTTCGAGTTTGCTCCACTCGGCGATCGCCGCAGCCCGACCGTCGAAGTCGGCGAGCGGGTTCGCATAATGCGAGGTCAGCGCCTGGAAACCGAAGTACGGGTAGTAGCTGAGGAAGCTCGTGTCTGCCGTCAAGACAACCGTGTCGGCGCGCGGCCGTTGCAGTTGCGTCGAAAGAGCGTCGTCGATCTCGCGGTAGTACGCGGCACCGCCGGGCGGCCGCTTGTCGGCGCGGACGCCGTTGCCGTCGGTGTCGCTGTAGGCGGTGTTGATCTCGGGCTCCAGGTGTTGTGGGATGTCCTGCGCGAACGACATCGCACCGGCGAGACCAACGGCGAGCACGGCATAGCGAAAACCAGCTGGGCTCCCGATGTTGTCGTAGGCCGAGCGGGTCGCTTCTAGAAATCCGAAAACCCCCGCCGCAGCCAGCAAGCCGATCAAGATCGGTTCCAAGCGGAACGACAGCAACGTGCTGCCGAGGGCAGTGAACGCCATCGACGCAAGCGACCAGACGTAGATCGCGAGAACACCACAGCCGAGCGCGCGGGCCCGACGCGACGAACCGAACCGCACCGCGAGCCAGATCGTGCCGATCAGGCAGAGACCGCCGATAGCGGAGAAATGCAGCATCGGAAAGGCCAGCCGAGCCCCACCCTCTGGCAGGTAATGAAACGCCGTCCCCGATCCGGCCGGCCGGCCGTGGCGAAGTTCCAGCAGATAGGGCGCCCACACGATGAGTGCGATCACGATCGCGATGGCGCCGCAGACTCCCAAGCGAACAACGACTGGTACCGCGGCACGCCACGTATTGCCCGCCCGCACTGCGAGCACGGCTGCCAGGACGGCCATCGCTGTCACTGCAAACGCCGCGAGGCCGAGATAGAGCGTGTAGAACGTTGCGGCGACACCGAGGAACAATCCCGTCCCGATGACCGCGCCCCAACCGCCCGTGCCGGTGCTGTCGGGACGATGCAAACCTCCCCACGCGAGGATGAGCACCGGCGGAATCAGGACGGCGATGGTCGCGCCGTACGGTTCGGGAGAGGCGTAGGCAACGGTGACCGCAGCGACCGCCAGCCCGACCACTACCGCCCAGTCACCGCGAATCAGCTTGCTCCACAACACAAGTGCGACGACGGATGCTACAGCCAGCGAGGCGATCGCATACGGCTTGTATGCCTCCCAGCCGGCCATGCCGGTCAGGTTCGCGACACGACCGCCGATCCAGAACCAGCCTGCCGGGTAGAACGGCGGGACGTCGGCATAGGTCATGTCGCGCAGTGCAGCGGAATCGGTCAGTCGCGTGAGGTATTCGGTTCGAAACTCTTGATCGACCGAAATGCCGAACAGGTAGAGCTTGGTAGCACCTAGCGGCATGCCGAGTGTGACGGTGACGAATGCCGAAAGTCCGCCCCAGGAAAGCGCTTTCGCGACCAGCGGCCAGCGCTGGACCCGCAGCATCCAGATCGAGACGCCGAGCACCGCGATCGAGGCCACCTGCCCGACGGTCGTGAGCGCGCGCGTCACGTTCGACGAACTGAACGCGGGCCACTGAACCTGGGCGAACGCGAACAACCCGATTGCTGAGACGAGGGCAGCGACAACGATCGCCGCCGCCATCTCGGCGAGTGTCGACAGTGCGCGTCGCGCCGGGGCGGTGCCTGGCGCGATTTCGTCCACCGTCATCGAACTAGATCGGCAGCTTGCGGAAGATCGGCCGCGGAATGTGACGCAGGATCATCATCACGTAGCGGAACTGCCCGGGCGCCCAGACGAGCTCCTTGCCCTTGTCCGAGGCCCGAACAGCAAGTGCCGCAACAAATTCCTTGTCGACGGTCAGCGGTGCTTCCTTCACGTGCGCGCTGAACTTGGTCCGGACCATGCCGGGACGGATCACCAGAACGCGGACGCCGTACTCGCGAAGCGCTTCGCCGAGGCCGAGGTAGAAGCCGTCGAGTCCTGCCTTGGTGGAGCCGTAGACGAAGTTGGTGCGCTTGACACGCTCACCTGCGGCCGACGACATGGCGATGATCCGACCGAAGCCCTGACCGCGCATCTTCTCGCCGACGAGCACGCCGACCGACACCGCTGCGGTGTAGTTGACCTCGGCTATCTGCACGGCTTTGCGCTGGTTCTGCCAGAGTTCCTCGGGATCACCGTCGAGACCGAATGCGACGATCGCGACGTCCACATCACCGCCTGACCAGGCCTGATCGATCACGGCGGGATGGCTCGCTGTGTCGATGCCGTCGAAGTCGATGACATCGACCTTGGATGCACCGGCAGCCTGCACCTGCGCGACGGCTGCGTCGCGACCCGGATCGTTGGGCAGCGCAGCGAGGACGACGCGCGCAGGCCCCTTCTTCAGGTATTCCTCGACGATCGCGAGCCCGATCTCGGACGTGCCACCGAGAAGTAGCAGCGCCTGCGGATTGCCAACGGCATTGATCAATTTAGTAGCTCCAACTCACTGTAGTTCTAGCCTGCGAGCCATATCCGACATGAATACGCCTGTTGGATCGACCGTGCGGCGGACCTTGATCCACTCGTCGATCCGTGGGTACATCGCATGGAAAGTATCGGCGGTCGTCCGCGAATCCTTGGCTGTGTAGAGCCTGCCACCGAACTCGAGGACCCGACGGTCCAGCTCGGTGACGAACTCGTTGAGTCCGGCCTTGATCGGGAAGTCGACGCAGATGTTCCAGCCCGGGATCGGGAAGCTCAGCGGCGCTTGGTTGCCCGGCCCGAACAGCTTGAACACGTTGAGGAAGGAGTAGTGCCCGCTGGACTGGATGTCGACGATGATGCGTTTGAACTCCTCGACCGCTTCCGGCGGAACGACGAACTGGTACTGCAGAAACCCGTTCGAGCCGTAGGCCCGGTTCCACTCGCTCATCATGTCGAGTGGGTGGTAGAACGCCGTCAAACTCTGTGGCTGGTTCCGGTAGCTCTTCGCCTTGCGGTACCAAACTTCGGTCGCGAGGGTGAAGCTCGCCTTGTTCAGCAACCCGTTCGGGAAGAGGTCGGGGAAGGTGAACAGCGGCTTCGCGTCGAAGCGCAGCGGGTCCTTCTGCAGCTTCGCGGGCAGCTGATCGAACGTCGCGAGCGAGCCTCGCGATATTGCGGCACGACCGAGCTTCGGCGGCGCGCTGATCGCGTCGAACCAGCCGGAACTGTAGGTGTAGTTCTCTTCGCTGCCGTCGCTGTGAATGGCGATGGTCTCGTCGAGGCTGGACGTCACGTCGCCGTCGGCGATGAAGTACGCCGTCTCTGTCGGTGTCATCTCGATCGCCGCGCGCAGGATGATGCCGGTGAGGCCGTTGCCGCCGACAGTCGCCCAGAACAGCTTGGACGTCGGACCCTTCGGTGTCAGATGCCGAACCTTGCCATCGGCGGTCAGTAACTCCATCGAGCGAACGTGGTTACCGAAACTGCCTGCGCTGTGGTGGTTCTTGCCGTGAATGTCACACCCGATCGCGCCACCGATGGTGACCTGACGCGTGCCCGGAAGCACCGGAACCCACAGGCCGAACGGCAGAGCTGCCCGCATCAGCTGATCGAGGGTGACGCCACCGTCCACGTCGACGAGCCGAGTGTCGGCGTCGATCTTGTGGATACGTCGCAGCGGCGTCATATCGACGACGAGCCCGCCGCCGTTCTGAGCGTTGTCACCGTACGAACGACCGAGACCGCGAGCGACGACGCCACGCTTGAGGTGGCTTGGCTTGCTGTCGTTCTGCTCGGCGACCTGCGCGACCGCCTTCGCGATCAGCTCGATATCGGGGGTCGAAAGCACCTGCGCCGTCGTGGGGGCGGTGCGGCCCCAACCGGTGAGCGTGCGGGGCTGCGTGGGCAACGGCTGGGCTTCGTCGGGCGCCGCTGCCGTCTCCGTTGTTGTGGTGGACATCGGAGTAGAGGCTACCTGGCGCCGGATAGGCTCGTCAGCGTGTCCGGAACCGACCCGCAGCCCCATCTGCCTTTGCCCGTCGAGTTACCACTCGTCGACGAGCCCGGCGGTACCGACGTCGACCTCAAGACGCAGATCATCCGATTCGGGTTGACCGGCGGGCTCTCTGCGATCGTCGACTTCGGGCTCTACGTGCTCGGGTTGGCGATCGGGCTGCCCGTTAACGTTGCGAAATCGATCAGTTTCATCGCAGGCACAACCACTGCGTACCTGATCAACCGACGTTGGACGTTCAAAGCGCCGCCGAGTCGTGCGCGCTTCGTGGCAGTGGTCGCCTTGTATGCCGTGACGTTCGCGGTTCAGGTCGGTATCAACTGGGCGATCTACCACGCGCTCGACGACGAGTGGTGGCGTGTTCCTGTTGCCTTCGTCATCGCGCAGGGAACCGCGACGGTGATCAACTTCATCGTCCAGCGGGTCGTGATCTTCAAGATCAGCTGAGTTTGACGGGACGTGGCTCGGCCTTCGCGCCGAAGTAGTCGCCACCCTTGGATCGCATGTTGTCGGTACCCCACGCCCGCACCCGGGACTCGGGGACCATTCGCGGAATGTGTTTGCGGCAATGGATGTAGGCCTCTTCGACATCGACGACGACCCAGCGTTCCGGCAGCCGCCCCTTCGCACGTTCGGTGGGTAGGCCGCGGACCGTTGCGCGAATCACGTCGTCAGCGACGATCCGGGCGCTGCCGTTGATGTGGAGACCGATGAGATCTTCGACGAAGTCGATCAGCAAGATGCCGATGTGCGGGTTCTCGGAAATGTTGCCGAGACTTGCCAGCACACCGTTGCCTCGAAACTCCGGGTAGGCGACCGTGCGTTCGTCGATCACGTGGATGAAGCCGGGGGTGCCCGCCCGGAAACTCGAGTCACACTCGCCGTTGGCGTCGGACGTTGCGATGAAGGCCATGTCCATCCGACCGACGAACTCGATCATCGTCTCGTTGAGACGGTCGAGTACCTGATCGGAGTAGAACTTGTCGGCGCGATCCTGGGTGCCGAAGCGCTCCTGCAGCCGGTGCTCGCCGTTACTGCCAGGCCGGTTATCGTCGGACATCGGATCCTCTCCACAATTTCGAGCAATCGTATCCGGTTTAAGCCCTCAGCGTGCGGCTCTGTCGAGACCCGCACGGTCGATCACAGTGATCGTCCCCCGGCCGAGCGTCACTATTCGCTTGTCCTCCAATTCACGCAGAACCTTGTTCGCAGTCGCGCGTGTTGTTCCCGCCATCGAGGCAAGATCATCCTGCGTCAAGCGGATCTCCGCTAACGCATTTGCACCGCCGTAGACCCGCGCGAGATGGGCAAGCCGTCGTACCACCCGCTCGTCGACCGGCAGATACAACGCCTCGAGCACCATCGCCGACAATCGTCGCACCTGAGCGGCCAGGGTGTCGGTGAGAAATCGGTCGATCTGTGGCTGCTGTCGCCGCAGCCGGGCAAGTTGCTCGCGGCTCAGCGTCAGAGTCTCGGTGTCCTCGATCGCCACGACGGTCGCAGTTCGCCTCGCATGTGGACTCAGCAAAGCCTGTTCACCCCACGAGTCGCCGGGCCCGAGCAGCGACAACGTCGCCGTGTGACCGAGCGGTGTCGTCACCCGAACGATCTGCCTGCCGGACTGGATCAGATGAACGCAATCGCCCGGATCGCCTTCGTGACAGAGGATGTCGCGCCTGCGAAACCGGCGTCGAGTGCAGGTCGAGAGCACGTGTCTGCGCTCGTCGTCCGAGAGGCTGCGAAGCAGATCGAAGTCGGTCATCGCATACCTTCGAGGACGTAGACCGCGACAGGCTCGCGGCGACCTTTGACCTGCAATTCACCTCGGCTGCTCACCACCGCATTGTCGCCGAGTTGGGCCCTCGTCAGTGGCCCAATGACAACAGTCCCAGGCTCGGCCAATCCTTCGAGCCGCGCTGCGAGGTTCGTCGTGTCGCCGATCGCGGTGAAGTTGCGCATTTGTGCAGCCCCCACATTGCCAACCAGTGCGGGTCCGGTGTTCACCCCGACGCGAAACCGTGGCCAATCAGGACGGCCGTCAGCAACGCCCTCGATCGCGCGGTGCAAGTTCAGCCCGGCTCGCGCCGCGCGATGGGCATGGTCGGGTTGGCGGGTCGGCGCATTGAACAGTGCCATGACGGCGTCGCCGACGAATTGCACGACGGTCCCGCCCTCGTCCAGGATGACCGGCACGATCGCGCCGTAGTAGGTGTTGAGCATGTCAACCACCTGATCGGGTGACGACTGCTCCGAGAACGGCGTGAAGCCCCGCAGGTCGGCGAACAACACACTCACCTCGGCGATTTCGCCACCGAGACCAGCCTGCGTCGGATCCGCGATGAGTGCCGTCGCGACCGCAGGGGACATGTACGAGCGGAACAGTCCGTCGAGTTGCTGATACAACCGCGCATTCTCCAGGGCGACCGAGGTCTGCGATGCGAACGAGCGCAGCAGTGCGATATCGGAGTCGGAGAACTCGCCATCGCGGGCAACCTCGAGAACGCCTGCCGGTGTCCCCTTCACTGTCAGCGGCAGGGTCAACGCGGTTGAGTCCGCGCTGCCACCGTCCGCGAACTGCAGCTGCCCGCCGCGAATCAGGCCGAGCCGCAACCTGTCTCGATCGAACGCCGAGGCCGCGAGGCCGACCACCTCGTCCAGCAGTTCGGCCTCGCTTCTGATCACGCTGGAGCGCTCACCGACAGCTGCAAGCGCGCCGAGCCTGCGGACCTGCTCACGTTCGTTGCCGAGCGCGTGCGCGCCCTGTTGCAGGACGGCGATCTGACGTTCGGTCAGGCCGAAGCGACGCGACAGTTCCACTCCGACCGACCCGAGGGGTTCGGTCGCCGCGACGCCGCCGTCGGCGCGTTGGCGTAGCGCATTCACCATCTCCTCGAGCGCTCGCGCGTAGTCGCGTTCCATCGCCGCCATCGTCTGGCGCAGCGTGACCGAGTCGAACAACCCGTGCGCCGACCCCTCGCGCCGAAACTGCAGATGAGCGCTGAACACGATGAGCACAAACGCCGCGACCATCAGCAGGTGCCATTCCCACCACGATGCTCGCCAGCTGCGCCCGAACCCGACGGCGAACAGTGCCTCCGACAGCAGCACGAACGCGGTCAGGACACTGAGCAGCACAACTCCGCGAGTGCGCAGATATTTCAGGAGGTACCGGATCGCTGCGGTGAGGTAGAACGCCGAACCCACGAACGCCGCGGCGACCAGTGGACCGTGCGCCTCGGACGGGTCGGGCGCCCGATCCAGCGGTGGTAACCCGGCAAGCGACACGATGGCCCAGACGGCGAGCAGGACGAGTGGCAACGCGGCGAGCAGCGGTTCGAAACGTCTGATTCGCGCTGCGCCCGACGGTCCGTAGTCGATCGACGACGCCAACGCTGCCACCCCGCCGAGAACGAGGCCCACCGGGGTCGCGGCAACGAAACCCGCGTTGGGACTCGACAGGATGACGCCAGGCGTCGCGAGCGCGTGCAGGCCGAGAAAGCCTGCGTTGAACTGGAATACGAGCGACACCAGAATCAAACGCGCGTCACTGCGCTGTCGCGCCGCGCGAAGCAACACGAACCCGAGTGCCATCGCAGTCGACGCAGTCGCAAGGACGAGCCAGAAATGTACGCCGTGATGTTCGTAGTGAACGTCGAGGTGCGGCTTCGATACCAGCAACCACAACCCGAACGCGGGTATGGAGACGTGGATCAGCCACACGGCGACCCGAACGGGCGACGGCACCATTCGGGCCTAGCCGACCGGCGAAACTGTCACGGGCACACCGTTGAACACCGCGTTGCCCGATGGGACGTCGACCACAGCGTCGTCGGTCAGTGCGTTTGCATTGACGCCCGCATGAGCTGCCGCCACTCGCTGGGTACTGCCGCTGTGGCCCCAGCCGTGCGGGAGGCTCACGACCCCCGGCATGATCGTGTCCGTCGGTTCCAACGGCACGATCAGTTCGCCCGCCGCGGATTTGATCGTCGCCGAGTCCGTCAGTCCGAGGCGTTCCATATCGAACGGGTTGATCTGCAGCGTGCACTTGTTGGAGCCGCCGACCAGCGTCGACACGTTGTGCATCCAACTGTTGTTCGACCGCAGTTGCCGCCGCCCGATGAGAACGATGTCGGCAGGTGCTCGTTCGAGACTTTCCCGAAGGCGCGTGACGTCGTCGAGCATCTTGGCCGGGGCCAACTCGACCTTGCCCGATTCGGTGAGGAGCCGGCCGGGTAGTTGCGATTCCAGCGGACCCAGATCGAGTCCGTGTGGGTTGTCGAGCAGGGTCTGCAACGACAGGTTGCCGCCGCCCGACCACTCGCCGTACGGTCCGAGCCGCAGCATCATGTCCAGCCGCAGTTCGACGCCGGAGTTGCCCTGCAGGTCGGCGCGTAGATCGCCGACCTCCCGACCTTCCACGCCCGAGCCTTTGGCGCCTACCGCCGCGCGCAACGTCTGATCGATGATCATCTCGTCGAGGAGCATCGGGTCGCCATCTTGCCCTGCGGCGATCATCGAGAGTCGAGCGAGGATCTCCGCCTCCGACGGTCGATCGCCGAGCGGCAACATCGGCGGCGAGTAGCGCGCGTAGTTGCGGACCGCGAAGCCGAGCAGAGCGAAGTCGTAGTGGCTCGACTGCGTCGACGGCGGCGGCGGAAGTATCACGTTGGCATGTTCGGTGGTTTCGTTGAGGTACCTGTCGACGCTGACCATAAATTCGACGTTCGACAGCGCTGCCCCGATCCGTGGACCACTCGGTGCCGAGAGCACGGGATTGCCTGCGACGGTGACCAATCCGCGAACCTGGCCGTCGCCGGGGGTCTCCAATTCGTCGGCGAGGGTCGCGACCGGCAGTTCGCCGAACGCCTCCGGTAGTTGTCTGGCCCGGCTCGTCCAGCGACCGGTCGTGAATGCGCGGGTTCTGCGGGGCCCGGGTGCCGCGGGATTGGCGAACATCACTCCGCCGGGGCGGTCCAGGTTGCCGGTGAGAACGTTGATCACGTCGACTAGCCACTGAGCGAGTGTGCCGAATTCGGCTGTGCACGTACCGATTCTGGCGTACACAGCGGCGGTGGGAGCGGCAGCGAGTTCGTGGGCGATCCGCACGATGACGTCCGCTGGCACACCGGTGCGCGCGGCGACCGCCTCGGGTGTGAAAGGTGTTGCAGCGCTGCGTACCTCGTCGAGACCGTTACTTTCGACATCGACGGCGGTGAGGCCTTCGGTGAACAACGTGTGCACGATCGCGAACAGCAGATAGGCGTCGGTGCCCGGCTTGACGAAGATGTGTTCGTCAGCGAGTTTCGCCGTTCGAGTCAGGCGCGGGTCGACGACAACGACCTTGCCGCCGCGTTTGCGAATCGCCTTCAACCGGCCCGGAAAGTCAGGAGCGGTGCACAGCGAACCGTTCGATTCGAGCGGATTCGCGCCCAGCATCAGCAGATAGTCGGTCCGATCCAGGTCGGGTACCGGGATGGCGACGGGATCACCGAACATCAAGCCGCTCGACACGTGCTTGGGCATCTGATCCGCAGTGCTCGCAGAGAAGATGTTGCGAGTTCCGAGTGCCCGAATGAGCGGCGTGTTGTACAGCGCACCAGCGACGGTGTGCGCGTTCGGATTGCCGACGTAGAGGGCAAGCGACTTGCGTCCATGCTCGGCAATGACTTTGCCCAATCCTGCTGCCACTGCGGCGAAGGCTTCGTCCCAGCTCACCGTCACCCATTCGTCGCCGCGGCGAATCAGGGGAGCGGAGAGCCGATCCGGGTCCTCGTCGAGGTGGCCGAAGCTGGCACCTTTCGGGCAGATGAACCCTTTGCTGAATGGATCGTCACGATCTCCTTTGACGGAGGTGATGTGGTTGTCGTCGTCCAGGGTCAGCGTCAGACCACACACTGCTTCACATAGCGGACACGTTCGTAGCGCTGTCTTCATCGTCTCATCTTGTCCTCTGCGGATCGTCGTGGAAACCCTCGAACTGTCGGCAGGCCGACACTGGCAGCGTCGCGTCCGCGACAGACGGGTGCAGCGCGTTCCGGCACTCTTGTCCAAGTCAGATAAAAGTTGCGCCGAACTGCATGAACGAGTTCGATTGACCCGACAAGGATGCGAGCCGCACGTGACCGAACCGACGACCCGACCGAGCAGATTGCTGGAGAGAACGCAGATCCTCGGCGCGCTCGCGAGCAAGTGGCAGGATGCCGTGCGCGGCAACGGGTCCGTCGTATTGGTAACGGGTGAGGCAGGAATCGGCAAGACCAGCGTGGTTCGCGCGTTTCGGGAGTCGCTGGGAGCGGTACGAATTCTGTCCGGCGCCTGTGACGATCTGCAGACCGCGCGTGCTTTCGGACCGTTGCGTGACGCTGCGGCAGCGTCGTGCGGGCCGCTCGAAGACGCCCTTGCAAGTGGGGCGGGCGAGGAAGTCTTCGACGGCGCTCTCACCGAACTCCGAACCCAGCCGCCGACCCTGCTCATCGTCGAAGACCTGCACTGGTCGGACGACGCCACCCTCGACGTCCTCGCTTTTCTCGCGCGTCGGATCGACTCTGTCGCCGCGATGGTGCTGGTCACGATCCGAGACGGTGGCGCCGCTCCGGGTCATCCGCTGCATCGGTGGCTCGGCTCGCTCGCAGGCCTGCCTGTGCAGCGAATTGTGTTGCCGTCGTTGTCCGCCGGCGCAGTTGCCGAGTTGGCCGACCAAACCGATTGGGACGCAGCAACGCTGCACGAACTGACCGGCGGCAATCCGTTCTACGTCACCGAAGCACTGGCAGCTCCTCCCGACGACGCTGTCCCCGCAACCGTCGCCGACGCCGTGCTGGCGAGAGTGCGGCAGCTGGACAGTACGTCCATCGACGCGGTCGAACGCTTGTCGGTCGTACCGACGCTTGTCGAGTTCGAACTCGCCGACGTACTGCTCGGAGACCGCATCGATCACCTCACGAGTGCCGAGGACAGCGGAATCGTGCAGGTTCGCAGCGACGGCATCGCGTTTCGACACGAGCTCGCGCGCAGAGCGGTCGAAGCGAGCCTGTCGGGTCTGCGGCGCCGCACGTTGCACCGCAACGTGATCGGGGCGCTCGGCGCGATGCCGCGTCCCGATCTCGCCAGGTTGGTCCACCATGGTTTGGCCGCCAACGATTCCATCACCGTGATCCGCTTTGCCGCTCGCGCTGGAAGGGAATCTGCCGCAGTGGGTTCGCACCGGCAGGCGCTCGCGCATTTCGAGGCAGCGCTGCGCTATGCGGACACGTTGTCGACGGTCGATCTTGCGCGACTGCTCGACGACTACGCATGGGAGTTGTACAACGCGCACCGATTCTCCGATGCCGTCGACGTGGGTGAGCGCGCCGTCGCGCGTTACCTCGACGTCGGCGACCCGGTGCTGCTCGGCGAGGCCCGCGTGCGGTTGTCGCGGCACTACTACATGATCGGTGACACTCGTCGTGCGGTCGAAACCTCGCGAGCAGCGTTGGAAGGCTTGGAACAGACCTCCTCGCTCGGGGCGACGGCCTACGCGGCGACCTCGCACGGCGCTGTTCTCGCGCTCGCCGGCGACACCGACGAAGCCGCTCCCATCCTCGATCGCGCGCTCCAACTCGCTACGGAATCCGAACGGGTCGACCTGATCGAGCTTTGCCTCAACTATCAGAGTCTCGTCCGTCGCGACGTCGACCAGGACGGGCGGATCGCCTTGCTCCGAAAGAGTTTGGCGCTTGCGCTCGAACACGGCCATCACGAACACGCTGCGAGGGCGTACACCAATCTCGGTGAAATCCTCTACCGCAGCGCCAAGTTCGATGAATTGGACGTGTGCTTGCGTAGCGCGCTGCGCTTCACCGCCGAGCGTGGCTTCGGTTCGCACGCATTCAATCTCGAGGTCCATCAAGCGCTGCTGCGGATACGGCGGGGCGATTGGCAGGCAGGCGAGGACGCACTGGCGGCCATCATCGATCGCGCAGAGGACCCGGGGATGTTGCGTGTCTACAGCGTCCCGACCTACGCACGTCTGCTCGCTCGCAAAAACCCCGACACCGACCTCGCAGCAACGCTTCTCGGCGCCTGGCACACCGCGGTCGAACAAGGTTCGCTGCTTGCTCTCTCGTTCGCCGGGCCGGCATTGGCCGAGTACGCCTGGATCAGCGGCCGCGCCGACCTGGCGGCCATGGTGTTCGAACAGTGGCAGAGCGTCTGCGACCGGCCCGGCGCCGGACCGGTGTGGGGTGAAGTTCTCCGCTACTGCACCCGAGCGGGCGTCGACATCGGCGCCGCAGCTCTCGACGACATACCCGAGCGCTGGGCCGCCGGCCTGCAAGGTGATGCGGCGGCTGCCGTCGCACAATGGGAGACGATCGGCGATCCATACGAGCGCGCCCTCGAGCTCGTCGAAGCCGGTACTCCTGAGCAGACTAGAGAGGCGTTGTCGATACTTGACGGACTCGGTGCTGCGGCCGCCGCGGCGGCGGTACGCCGACAGCTGAAAACTCATGGCATGCAAGTAGTTCCACGTGGACCACACTCGTCCACCAAAGCCCACCCAGCAGGCCTCACCGCGCGCCAGGCCGACGTCCTCGATCTCGTCGCACAGGGACTGACAAACGCCGAGATCGCCGACCGACTCTTTCTCTCCGTGCGTACCGTCGACCATCACGTCTCCTCGATTCTCGGCAAACTCGGAGTCTCGACACGCCGCGACGCCGGTGCAGTCGCGCGATCGATGGCGGCTGTGCCCTGACACTGCCGTCGCTGCGCTCCGGGGCGTGAGCGGCCCCATAGACACGGCCTTCCCTCCTCGACTCGCTGTGACATTGCCGTCGCTGCGCTCCGGCTGTTCGCGGCCCTTTCAGGCACGGCGTTCCCTCCTCGACTCGCTGTGACATTGCCGTCGCTTCGCTCCGGGTGTGAGCGGCCCTTTTAGGCACGGCCTTCCCTCCTCGACTCGCTGCGCTCGCTCGTCAGTCCAGGCCGTGCCGGGCCGCTCACGCGCTCGCTCGTCAGTCCACGCTGTGCCTGGCCGCTCACGCGCTCGCTCGTCAGTCCACGCCGTGCCTGGCCGCTCACGCGCTCGTTCGTCAGTCCACGCCGTGCCTGGCCGCTCACGGGACACTCCCGTCTAGCAGATCACCGAACCCCGCTTATTGCCCTTGCATCTCCCACACGGCCAATCCGCAGAACGACGTGACGCCGAACATCCCGAGAATCCAAAAGATTCGTGGAATGTGAGTGAGCCAACGGAGCTGATCGATATCTGTCCGGCCGGATCGATTTCGCGAGACCTCGACGAGCGTGCGGAAATTGCCGAAAACCAGTACCCACGCGCCGACGAAGAACAGGTGCTGACGTATCTCGACGGGACTGTGCCGATCGAGATACACCAGAATCACGCCGGTGAAGATGAGCATCGCGGCACCGAACAGGTTCCGGATGTAGAGCAGCATCGCGGCCACCACCGCGAGTGTCGCCCAGCCCAGGACTGCCAGTTGGCCGCCGGTCAGCAGAATTGCCGCGAGAACAGCGACGAGGGGCGGTGTCAGATATCCCGCGGCAGTAGTCGCAATCATGCCTGGACCGCGCGGCTTTCCCCGCGACACCGTCAATCCCGACGTATCGGTGTGCAGTCGAATTCCCACCAGTTTGCGTCCGGTCAGGAGCGCCACGATCGCGTGCCCAGCCTCGTGAACAAGTGTCACGAGGTGTCGATTGAGCGACCACAAGGGACGAAAGAGCACGAGCAGACCCGCGACGAAGATTGGCGCATAGGCGCCGAGCTCGTCCCAGATGCGGTTCACCGGATCCAGTATCCGGATCCGAGGCGAGCAATCCGCTGACCGGGACCTACATCACACCTGGCTCAGTCCTGTCCGGGATGCCGCAACAGGTTCAAGATCGCGAGTGCAAGTCCTCCCCACACCGTCACCATGGCAACGATCATCATGACTACTGCTGCGGTGCTCACGACTCAGCCTCCTTGTCACTGTTCGTTTCGTCGTCATAGCCTGGTTCCTCGATGGGCGTGTGGCGACTCCATGGCAAGAACGACAAGCCGATCGCCACGACGATGAGGGCGACCACCATTCCCCAGCCGAAGATGTTGATGAAGGTCGACGGATATCCTTCATACGGCGCTTCGAGTTCTGACATGAAGTCTCGGAACAGGATGAAGGCCAATGCGGCAGGTGCCAGACCGCCAACTAGGAACTGCCACCATCGTCCAAGGCGGATCGTTCCAAACTTGTTCATATGCGCCATCAGCACCGGGAGCTTGCGGAACACGAAAGTCAACGCAACCATGCTCGCGACAGCGGCCGCCAAGATTCCGAAGCTGTTGACGAAGTGGTCCATGGTGTCGAGTACATAGACACCCGTGGTCGTCGAGAACAGGCCGATCGACAGCACCGCTGCGGGCAGTCCCACCCAGAGAGCAGCCGAAACGCGCGAGAGTCCGATCTTTTCCCGCACCGCGGACACAACCACCTCGAGCACGCTCACCAACGAGGTGAGTCCAGCGACTACCAGAGACGCAAAGAACAACACGCCAAGGAGGCCACCTCCCGGGGCTTCCGAGACGATCGTCGGGAAGGCCACGAATGCGAGCCCGAGTCCGGAAGTGGCAACCTCGTCGACCGGCACCGCTGCAGCAGTGGCCATGAAGCCGAGCGCTGCAAAGACTCCGATTCCGGCAAGCAGCTCGAAGCCCGAGTTGGAGAAGCCGACCACGGCTCCCGAGCCAGTCATATCGGTGCGACGTCTGACATACGACGCATAGGTGATCATGATGCCGAAGCCGACCGACAGTGAGAAGAAGATCTGTCCGAACGCGGCTACCCATACACTCGTTTCGGTCAACGCCGCCCAGTTCGGGCTGAACAGTGCATCGAGTCCGACACCCGCACCATCAAGGAACAGCGCCCGCACGACGAGCGCTGCGAAGACCAGCAGAAGCAGTGGCATGAAGATGATCGCCATCCGCCCGATGCCCTTCTGGACGCCGAGAACCATGATTCCTACGACGACAATCCACAAAAGCAGGAGCGGCCAGAACACCCCCGGCACCAGGTCCAGCGATGCCCCCGGCGTATCTGCAGCCTGCAGGAATTCGCCGAAGAAGAAGGCGTTCGGATCGTCTCCCCACCGCTCTTCGATCGAGAAGAACGTGTAACGGATCGCCCACGCGATGATCGCCGCGTAATAGATCGCGATCACTGCGCAGATTCCGGTCATCCACCAGCCGATGGGTTCGGCGCCGCGAGCGATCCGCCGAAAAGACAACGGCGCCGATCCGCGGTAACGATGACCGACGGCGTAGTCGAGGAACAGAAACGGAATTCCAGCCGTCAGCAACGCAACGAGGTAAGGGATGATGAACGCCCCACCGCCGTTTTCGTACGCGACGTAGGGAAACCGCCAGATATTGCCGAGACCGACGGCCGAGCCGATGGCAGCGAGTATGAAGACTCGTCGCGTGCCGAATGAGTCCCGACCGTGTTTCGTCCCCGACTTGTCAACCGCCTGTGTGGACATTCATCGAGTCTGGCATCAAACCGATGCGGCCGTTGATGTTTCGTGTGATCGCGGCCGTTGGCGCTCTAACCATTGCGCTCTTGATGCGGTACCACGACGACGCCGAGATTTCGGAGGCTAGGTTTTGGCGGATGGAGACCTGGCCGAGGCGAATGCGAACCCAGCGACAATGACCCCATGACCCTGTCGGTGCGCGAACGAATCGGTGCTGTCGCGTGGATCCTCATTGCCGGCTACTTCGTTGCTGAGGCGGTCGTCGTTGCCGCGCTGCCGAAGACCTACAACGCTGCCACCAGTTCCATCAGCAGCCTCGGGGAAATCCACTGCACGGGCGACATCTGTTCCCCGCTGCCTGATCTCATGAACTGGGCGTTTATGGTGACCGGCATTCTGGTCGCGGTCGGAGCGTTCGGCCTCAAAAACCTGCTTCCGCCGGGTAGACGGAGCAACATCGTTCTCGCACTACTTGCCGTAACCGCAATAAGTTGCACCGCAACAGGTTTCGTCCCGATCGATACCGACGAATCGCTGCATCAAATCGTCGCGATACCAACCTTCATCGCACGCAACGCTGCACTCGCTCTGCTGATCCGACCGATCTACACACAATGGCGACACTTCGGCATACTCACCGCAGCAGCCTGTGTAACAGGCACTCTCGGCACGCTGGCGATCGTCGTCACCGACCTACCGTTCGGCGTTGTCGAGCGAGTTGCCTTGTATCCGTTCAGCGTGTGGGCGGTCGTGGCCGGCGTTGCTGCATCGGTTATGTCGAGCAGCGCCAGACCTCTCACTCCGGCGCGACAGCCAACGGCACCAGGATGAGAGCAAGCACCCATGCTTGCGGCGCCGTCACGTGCAGCAGGATCAGGGCGGAGAAGGTCGCGCTGACCAGTGCGAGAGCAGGCCAGCTCACCCGGTAGCGGTGGGAGGCGATCGAAAGTTGATTGTGCGGCACGATGTTCGCCTCCTACAGCCGCTCAGCGCAGACGACGGTCTTGCGAACCGTGTACGCGAAGCCTTGCCCTGCCCCGCATTCTGCAGGATCGTCGGAGCCGCTGATAATCCGGAGCAGCCGCACATCGCCAGGAGTTACTGCGGCGCAGTCGATCTTGCCGATGACGTCGCCGGCCGTCGAATAGCACTGTCCGACAACCCAGTCGACGTCCATGCACAGCGCACTGGTCTCGACCCCGCCGCGCGTCGACGCGTACCACTGATCGATATCGGCAGCACATTCATCATGTTTGGCGACTGTGGCCACAACTTTGAACCCGGCGGCGGGCGTGCCGCAGGGCGCAAGCGCGATCACAGGGGCCGTATCGGATCCGGTGAGGCTCACGCAGTCGCCCACTTCGGCGGTGAATACCGGCTCGTCGGCCTTGGGGGTGGGGGTTCGTTTCGGGGTCGTCGGCTTCGGTGCGTCCGGCGCCTTCTCGGACGCAGGTTCGGCGACCGCCCGTGGGGTGATGTCGGAACCGCAGCCGCTGAGCAGCGCTGCACCGACGGCGACACCCAACAGCAGTGCAGCGGCATTGCGACGTGTTTTCGGCATCTGAGCAAACTCCTACGGACGATCCGACCTGGTGTAACAACTGTCGGTTCGAACCGCGTCAGGAGCTAGACACCCTGGGGGTCGAAGGCGCTCACCCCGTCGGTTTGCGAATGCTGGAGAAGATCGTCTTCGCATCGTCGGTGGTCAGTTCGCCCGATACTCCGCGATCGGCGACGATCACCATCAGGTCGGTGTCGGGCCCGTTCGGCACGGCGAATGTGAACACCGAGAATCTCGGCGGCGCACACGACTCGGTCGAGGTCAGGGACCCGGAGGTCTCGACGAAGACACCAGTGGACTGGCCGTCGCGAGATTGGAACGGAACCGCGGGAGACGACTTGATGTCGGGGGAGTTGTAGCCGCTCGACGCTCTCCGGCCAACCTCGATCGCCGCCGCGGTCGGGTCGGGTTGACCTGCTGTAATGAGAACCGACATAGCTTTCACCCAGTTGCCGCAGTAGCCGTCGTCGTAGTCGGCAACGCCCTTGCCGATGACACCGTTGGTGCCACCGATCGTGCCTTGCGAGGCGACGTCCCAGTCCGCGGGGACGTCGTAGGCCACCCCGCGGCTCGGCACGAAAACAGACTGATAGCCGTCGATCACCGGAGCGGGTGCGGGCAAATCGCCCTCGTGTGTGGTCTTCGGCGCAGCGCGAGTTGTGGCAGCCGAGGACTCTGCCGACGACACCTCGGCAGTTGTCGGCGTGCCACTGTCCGAACTGCCGCGGGTGACGATCACCAGCACGAGGACCGCGGTCAGCAAGGCGACGACGGCAACTCCGCCCGCGATGAGGGCAGTGTTTCGCCGGGGCGGCGGGGGTGGTGGTGGGAAGTACTGCGCCCGCGGGGGCATGCCGTTCGGGTACACGGTTGTCGGGTTGGTCGCAGGGCCCATGGGAGGTTCGTGAACCCAAGCCGGCGGCGGACCCCACGCATTTTCGGGCGAGCCCGACGCTCGATCGTCCTCGGTGCCGCTCATTCGAATCCCCCAAAAAGTGTTGTTGCCAGGCGCGCCCGCCGATGCTTACCGTACCGATCCCAGACGTGAGCTTCTCAGGACGCCAACGCCGATACCGCGCCGTGCCAGCGCGGTGACGCGACCGCACGCAACGCGGCCGACACAGCAACGAGGGGCGGCAGGGTGGTCCGTGACGACGGTGCCGTGAACCAGCGCACGGGGCCGGTCAGCAGATA
Source organism: Antrihabitans stalagmiti (assembly GCF_016482825.1). GTDB lineage: Bacteria > Actinomycetota > Actinomycetes > Mycobacteriales > Mycobacteriaceae > Antrihabitans > Antrihabitans stalagmiti. Next base: position 170,785 of record NZ_JAEMNV010000004.1, read on the forward strand.
GGTCGGCGGCAACGGAATACGAGCGCCGCCCGTGTGCACGATCAAGCCGTGGTCGCGGATCGTGGCCATCGCGTTGTGCGAGACCCCTGTCGTCGCGGCGAGAACGATGTGGCGCCGTGGGACGGTCGGCAGTTCGATGACCGGCCCGGCTAGCAGGTGCACGCGAAGGAACTTGTGGATATCCAGCGCGAGGTCGGCGGGCAACTCGATGCCGCAGAGCGTCGGACCGGTCACGAGTTCGAGTCCGATCGCAGAGGATCGTACGGTCCAGCCGCGTGCGCTGTACTCGACCGCAAGGCGTCGAGGATGTTCGTGACCGTCGGGGTGGTGTGTGCGTCTCGCATGGTGCCTCCAGAGTGGGAACGTGTCCTCCGAATGGTGGAGTTTGCGAGGCATCTCGGTCTGTCGCCGAGGTGACATGAGGAGTGTGTCCGAGCCGACACAACGAATTGGTAACTTTTCAGCTACCGCTAGGGCCTGAGTGGCGAGATTCTGATTCCGCAAAAATGTGGTTTACGACACAAAACTGCCTCTCGCTGTAATCAGCGAGAGGCAGTGAGGGTCCAGCAGTAGTTGGGATCTCTCGATCGTGGGTCGGACAGCTCAGCAGGCGACGCGGGCGTTGCGTCGAGCCCAGCTGCTCGACTTCACCGAGCGGACAGCTGCTGCGACCGCAACGAGCGGCGGAACCCAGCGCGATTCCTCGGGGGATACGGCCCAGCGGGCAGAACCGGCGATCATCTGGGTTGGCGGCAACGCGATGGTGTCGCCGTCCATGTAGACGATGGCACCCAGTTCACGCAGCGCTGCGATGGCCAGTGCGGCCTTCGCTACACCTGTGACGAGGTGGATCTGCCGGGTCTCGGACCCTGGAAGTTCGATAACGGGACCGAGGAGCATGTTCGCCTGCATGAATGCGTGAACGCCATCGGTGTACTCGGCTGGGACCTCGATGCCGCAAACATTGGCATCGGTGATGAGCGAGATTCCGTTGGCGGTCGTCGTTACCATCCATCCACGCTTGGTGTACTCGTCTGCAGATGCAGCCAGGGCGCTTGGGGAGACGGATGTTCCGGCGGTGGTGCGCACTCTTTTCTCCTTCGTGAAACTTGCTTGCTCGGTGCTTCAGAAGGGGTATCGGAGGCAGCGCACAAAAAGTTACTGAGAATTTCGTGAGAGGAGCCCAAAAACTTCTCGGCGAGCCCGCGGGGGCTCTAAAGCGGGCTTTCCTGGGCTTTCGACCCTCCCGAAATCGGCGAAAAGAGCGATCGCGTGCTTCTCGTAGCTGGTCTGCGCGGCCGAAATTTTCCACCCCGCGAGCCTGAGCAACTTTCTGGCAACCGTAAAAGGCTGCCAAACCTAGTTGTCGCCGAGCCCGGTTACCCACGCAGAGATCGTCTCGACCCACTCGGTGCCTGCTTCGGGGATCAGGCTGTTGTGGCCGACCCGCTCGATGATGTGCAGCTCTTTGGGCTCGGGCGCGGCGGCGAAGAGTCGATGCGCATGCGAGACGGGCACGATTTCGTCCAGCGTTCCGTGCACCATCAACAGCGGCGACCGCAGAGTCCGTATTCGTCGCAAGCTGGGATAGGCGTCGGGTACCAACCGTGTCGGAATGAAGCCGAAGTGAACCTTCGCGACATCGCGGACGCTGGTGAACGTCGACGTGAGAATCAGGCCTGCGGGAGGATAAGCCGTCGCCAACTCGATCATCACCGCGCCGCCGAGCGATTCGCCGAGGTAGAGAACCCTGTCCGGGTCGACCTCGTCCTGTTCGAGCAGGGCTGTCCTGGCAGCGCGTGCGTCGAAGTAGGTGCCTTTTTCGGTCGGCCGGCCTTCGCTGTGCCCGTAGCCGCGATAGTCGAAGAGCATGACGTCGAACCCTGCGGCGACCAGCAATGCGGCAGGCAGGATCCAGTCGCCGATGTTTGCGCCGTTGCCGTGTGCGAACAGGATGTGGCCGCGCGACGGGGCGATCGGCGTCGGCAGCCACCAGCCGTTGACGGTGACGCCGTCCTCGGTGACAAAGCGCAAGTCCGTGTACACCAGGTCGACATCCGCCGGCGTCGTGAGGATCACTCGCGACGGGAAGTAGAGGAGGGCCTCGAGAAGTCGATTGAGCATGATGGCAGTCAAGTTACCTGCACATGCCGGGCGACTCGCCGCAGTATTCGCGAATCCCACTCTGGCAGGGGAAGATCGAAGCATGAGTGAGGAGTCGCGACAGTACGAGGACGTCGACCTGGCCACGTGGGCAGTCGACTCCGACGAGTACTGGGAACCAGATGCTCCCGAACCTGAGCCGACGCCTGCGACGTGGCCGAACCGCGTCGTTGCCTTCGGTCACTGGGCCACCTCTGTCGCGCGTGGGCTGCTCGACATCCGTTTCACCCGGGTAGCGACGCGGGATCTGCTGCCTGCGGTTTACGCCCTCGGTTTGGTGCTTGCCGTTGCAATCCCGATCGCCCTGACTGTGCTGGTGTTCCAGTGGTCGATTTTCGCGGGAGTGCTGTTCCTCCTCGTCGTCGCACCTGTGATGGGCGTGACCATCGCCGCGACGATCCGGCTGTGTCTAGAGCTTGTGCTGAGCCTGATCGAATTGGCAGGCATGGTCGACGACATTTCGACAATGGGCGCCGAGCTGCAGAACTCACTCGGCGATCTGTCCGGTCCGGTACATCAGATGGCGTCGAGTGTTCGCGCTGTGCAGTTCTGGCGCTTCAAAGAACGCAGGCAGTCGGCGAAGGTCCGCGAGATGCGGCGTTAGTTCAGACCAACGTTGAAGCGAGCACGGCTCGGTGCGTCTTGCGGGCGTCGGCGTGCAGGGCGCGGCCGGTATCGGTGAGGCAGACGAAGATCGATCGACGATCGCTTGTACACATGTTTCGTTCGACGAGGTGATCGCGTTCGAGCCGCGCAACCGTGCGTGACAGCGCACTCTGGCTCAGATAGATGTCCTGGGACAGATCACTCATCCGGTAGCTGCCGCTTGCTTCGTCGACGAGGCGGTCCAACGTCTCGAATTCGCTGACGCCGATGTTGTGCCCGTCCTGCAAGGCCTTTTCGAGCGCGCACGACACCGCCGAATGTTTGGCGAGTAGAAGCCGCCACTGGTCTACAAGTTCGCTGTCGGCGTCCGGTGTGGTGGTGAGCCGGCTCGCCGTCGAGTGCTCTGCCATGGCCGCGACACTAGCATGCACACGCATTGAATGCAATCGCATTTATTGCTGTTGCATTTAATGCATACGCATGTAATGTCTCATCCCATGACCTCCACTGCCACGATTCCGAACGCGGAGCACGCGCCCGCCGACAACGATTCGAACTGGTCACTTCGCCTCTGGGGAATTCTCATCACCCTCTGCGTCGTGTTGTTCCTCGATGGACTCGACGTCTCGATGGTCGGCGTCGCTCTCCCGTCCATCGGCGACGAACTGAACCTGTCGACCTCCACACTCCAATGGCTGATCAGCGGCTACATCCTCGGCTACGGCGGACTGCTGCTGCTCGGCGGCCGCACAGCCGACCTCCTCGGTCGCCGCAAGGTGTTCCTCATCGCACTGAGCGTCTTCGCGGTGGCGTCGCTGCTCGGTGGCGTCGTCGACTCGGGACCGCTGCTGATCGCAACCCGCTTCATCAAGGGTCTTGCCGCCGCGTTCACCGCCCCGACCGGACTCTCCATCATCACAACGACCTTCGCCGAAGGAAAAGCACGCAACAAGGCGCTGTCGATCTACACCCTGTTCGGCGCGAGCGGCTTCTCGTCCGGGTTGGTGTTCGGCGGTCTGATGACAGGTATCGGCTGGCGCTGGACCTTCCTGCTTCCGGTCCCGATCGCAATCGGCGCACTGATCGCAGCATTCATCCTCATCCCGCGCGACAAGGCGGACACCTCGGGCGGCTACGACATCGCAGGCGCGATCCTGTCCACCTCCGCGATGCTGCTTCTCGTCTACACCGTGGTCTCGGCGCCCGAAGCAGGCTGGGGATCGGCTCGCACGATCGGATCGTTCGTCGCCGTTGTTGCCCTCGGTGCGGCGTTCGTCAGCGTCGAGCAACGGGTCGCACATCCGTTGCTTCGCCTCGGAATATTGCGTCGCGGCAGCCTCGTTCGTGCCAATGTCGCCATCATCGCGATGGCAGGCTCGTACTTCAGCTTCCAGTTCATCGTGACGATCTACTTGCAGAAGACGCTCGGTTGGTCGCCGTTGGCGCTGGCCATGGCGTTGCTACCCGCAGGCTTGCTTGTCGCGTTCAGCGCGCCTTTCGCTGACCGCATCATCGACCGCTTCGGCACACCACGTCTGATCATCGTCAGCCTGGTAGCCATGGCAATCGGCTACTTCCTGTTCCTCCGTGTCGATACCCATCCCGCCTACGTCGCATTGCTGCTGCCGACGGTGCTGCTGCTCGGCCTCGGCTTCGCGCTCGGATTCCCGTCGATCAACATTCAGGCGACCAACGGGATCGACGATCACGAACAGGGCCTCGCCGCCGGTTTGGTACAGACGTCGATGCAGGTCGGGGCGGCGGTCGTCCTGGCGATCACCACCGCGATCATCACGACCGACGCGACCGCGCCGGACGAGGTGCTCGACGCCTACAGGCCGGGCCTGGTGTTCGTGGGAATTGTCGCAGTGGTCGGGGTGCTGGTAGCGGCGACCCACTTCATCGGCCGGACCGACAAGACACCCGCGGTGTCGAGCGAACCGAAGGATCGGGTAACTGTAGTGCCATGATTCGCGTTGGCACCTCCGGATGGGTCTATCCGCCTTGGCGTGGACAGTTCTATCCGGAGGGCCTCGCGCATCGTCGTGAACTCGAGTACATGTCCGAGCGAGTCGACTCCATCGAGATCAACGGGTCGTTCTACGCATTGCAACGACCGAGCAGCTATCAGAAATGGGCGGAGCAGACCCCCGACGACTTCGTCTTCGCGGTCAAGGCTCCACGCTTCATCACACACATGAAGAGGTTGGTCGACGTCGAAGAGCCGTTGGCCAACTTCTTCGCGTCGGGGATCCTCGCGCTCGGCCGGAAGCTCGGTCCGGTGCTGTGGCAGCTTCCGCCGAATCTGACGTTCGACGTAAAGGTCCTCGCCGCCTTCGCCCAACGACTGCCACGCACGACGAACGAAGCCGTCGAATTTGCCAAAGGCCACGGCGACAAGGTCGAGGGCCGCGCCTGGACGAGCACCGACGCCGACCGACCCTTTCGTCACGCTGTCGAAATACGCAACCCGAGTTTCGCTGTACCGGAGGCTGCGGACATATTGCGCGACAACGGGATTGCGCTCGTGATCGCCGACAGCGCAGGAAAATTCCCCGCCCCCGAAGAACTGACCGCCGACTTCGTCTACGCCCGACTGCACGGCGACGAGGAGCTCTACGTCAGTGGATACACCGACGACGCGCTGGACCGCTGGGCCGAGAAGCTCCGCAGCTGGACCACCGATCGCGACGCATTCGTCTACTTCGACAACGACGCGAAGGTGCGCTCCCCACATGATGCGATGGGTCTGCGGGCTCGGCTGTCACGCCCCGAAGGTGGGTAGCAGTCCGTCGGCTCGAGCCTGCGCGAAGCTCCGTGCGACGGAGTCCTTCGCAGACAGTGAGTAGTCGAGCGGCTCGCCGTTGCGGCCGACGGTCGGCCAGTCGATTCGCAGATCCGGATCGAGTGGGCTGACGTCGTGATCGAGTTCTGGGCTGTATTCGAGCGAGCACAGGTAGATGACCGTCGAGTTGTCCTCCAACGACAGGATGGCGTGGCCGAGGCCTGCGGACAGGTAGACCGCGCGCCGATCGACGTCGTCGATGAGCACCGAATCCCACTGCCCGAACGTCGGCGAACCGACCCGCAGGTCGACGACCACATCGAGAAAGGCGCCTCGTGCGCAGGTCACGTACTTCGCCTGGCCCGGCGGGTTGTCCGTGTAGTGAATGCCGCGCAGTACGCCGGCCGCCGACACGGAACAGTTCGCCTGCGCAAGCATGACCGGCGCACCGACCGCGGCAGTGAATTCCGTGGCCTTGTACCACTCGAGGAAGACGCCACGGTCGTCGCCGAACTGCTTCGGCGTCAACTCCCAGGCACCGGAAATAGCCAGTTCACGTATCTGCATCGACAGTCACCAATCCCGGCCGCGTTCGAGCAAGTTCAGTAGGTACCGTCCGTAACCCGACTTGACCGACGTCTCGCCACGCTCACGCAGTTGGTCGTCGGTGATGAAGCCGCGCCGCCACGCAACCTCTTCCGGCGCACCGATCTTGAGACCCTGGCGTTCCTCGATCGTGCGCACGTAGTTGCTCGCGTCGAGCAGCGAATCGAAGGTCCCGGTGTCCAACCACGCTGTTCCACGCGGCAGAACCTCGACACCGAGCCTGCCGGCTTCGAGGTATGCCTTGTTGACGTCGGTGATTTCGTACTCACCCCGCGCGCTCGGCTGCAGGTCCCGCGCAATCGCGACGACGTCGTTGTCGTAGAAATAGAGGCCTGGAATAGCAAAGTTCGATGCCGGCTGCACCGGCTTTTCTTCGATCGAGATCGCCCGACCGTCCTTGTCGAAATCGATGACGCCGTATGCCGAGGGATCCGATACCCAGTAGGCGAAGACGGCGCCACCGTCGACATCGTTGAACCGATTCAGCCGGGTGCCCATGCCCTGGCCGTAGAAGATGTTGTCGCCGAGGATAAGCGCGACCTTGTCGTCGCCGACGTGATCGGCACCGAGAACGAACGCCTGCGCTAGACCGTTGGGTTCTCGCTGCTCGGTGTAGGTCAGCGAGATGCCGAATTGTGCGCCGTCGCCGAGCAACCGCTGGAACGCGTCGGCGTCGCCGGGGGTCGTGATGATGAGGATGTCGCGGATACCAGCGAGCATCAGGGTCGAAAGTGGGTAGTAGATCATCGGTTTGTCGTAAACCGGAACCAACTGTTTGCTGACGCCGATCGTGATCGGATGCAGGCGTGATCCCGTTCCGCCCGCGAGGATGATTCCACGCATAATCGACAAGTCTCAGGTTTCCGCGCTACCGGCGCAAGTTCGTCGCGAATACTCTCGGCCGAGAGCGAATCGCGTATCGTCGCAGAAATGCACTTGCTGGTCACCGGAGGCGCGGGTTTCATCGGGTCGAACTTCGTGCACACGACGGTCACGGAGCGCCCGGATGTCGTTGTCACCGTGCTCGATTCGCTCACCTATGCAGGCAACAGTGCCTCGCTCGATCCGGTGCTAGACAAGATCGACTTCGTCCACGGCGATATTGCCGACCTGGATCTTGTCGACGAATTGGTGAGCAGCGTCGATGCGGTTGTGCATTTCGCTGCCGAGTCGCACAACGATAATTCGATCGCCGATCCGTGGCCGTTCCTGCAGACCAACATCGTCGGCACCTATTCGTTGTTGCAGGCCGTTCGCCGCCACGACGTTCGCTACCATCATATTTCGACTGACGAAGTGTACGGCGATCTGGAACTCGATGATCCACAACGTTTTTCGGAGTCGACGGCGTACAACCCGTCGAGTCCGTACTCGGCGACCAAAGCGTCGAGCGACATGCTGGTCCGTGCGTGGACCCGGTCGTTCGGGGTGCGGTCCACAATCTCGAACTGCTCCAACAACTATGGCCCGTACCAGCACGTCGAGAAGTTCATTCCACGCCAGATCACGAATCTGATCGACGGCGTCCGACCCCGCCTCTACGGCGCGGGCAAAAATGTGCGCGACTGGATTCATGTCGACGACCACAACAGTGCGGTGTGGGCAATTCTCGAACGAGGCGAGATCGGGCAGACCTACCTGATCGGCGCGGACGGCGAACTCGACAATCGGTCCGTCGTCGAGATGATCCTCGAAGCGTTCGGTCGCGAACCCGACGACTTCGATTTCGTGTCGGATCGGGCAGGTCACGATCTGCGTTATGCGATCGACTCTTCTCTGCTGCGGTCGGAATTGGGCTGGTCACCGAAGTTCGGCGACTTCCGGTCCGGTCTCGGCTCGACGGTCGAGTGGTACAGGGCGAACGAAGACTGGTGGCGGCCGCGGAAAGCGGCGACCGAGCAGGCCTATGTGGACCAGGGCGAAGTCGAACAGGGCGACGCCGCCCAGACCTGACGAGTGGGCTCTCACTGCGGGAATCTTCGAGGTGAATCCCGCGCTGAAAGCCCACTCGGCGAGGGTCTAGGCGTTGACCGATTCCCGCTCTTCCGACACTCCGACCCGATCGTGGATCTTGCGTAGTGGCGCGGGCGCCCACCATGCCGATCTGCCGAGCACTCGCATCGCTGCCGGAACGAGGACGCCGCGGATCAGCGTCGCATCGATGAGAACGGCAAGGCCGGCGCCGATTCCGAACATCTGGATGAAGCTGACCGACGAGGTTCCGAACGAGAAGAAGCTCACCGCGAGGATCACTGCGGCCATCGAGACGATGCGGCCGGTGCGTGACAGACCGTCGGCGACGGCGTCTTCGTCCGATGCACCGTTGTCGTGCATTTCCTTGATGCGGCTCATGACGAAAACCTCGTAGTCCATCGACAAGCCGAAGGTGATGCAGAACATCAGCACCAGCATCGACGTGTCGAGCGGCAGCGGGGTGAAGCCGAGCAATCCCGACAGCCAGCCTTCCTGGAAGATCAGCACCAGCACGCCGATCGTCGCGGACAGACCGATCACGTTGAGTACGAGGGCTCGAAGTGGTTGCAGCACACTGCCGGTGAAGAGGAACAGCAGAACGAAGGTCGACAGCACTATCAACCCGATCGCAAGCGGCAGCCGCGACGCGATTGCGTCCTGACTGTCGATGATCTCTGCTGTCTCGCCACCGACGAGCACGTCGGCGCCTGCGGTATCGGACCGTACAGCGGTGACCAGTTCCTTCGCCGCATCCGAGCGCGGATCGATGTCGGTGACGATCGACAACCGTTGCGCATCCCCGGCTGCGAAGCGAGAGTCCATCGGCGACGTGGCGACGAGACCACCGTCGACGAAGGTGCCTGCGCTTGTGTCGACCCGCTCGACGTCGTCGAGTTGTGAGAGGCGACCGGCAAGACCTTGCAGATCCACGACCGCCCCGGTGCTCACCACGTCGATTGCGGAGGTGTCGTCGGCGGTGAACTTGTCGCGCAATGCATCACCCGCCTCCCGGCTCGATGCAGAGGTCGGCAGCACGCGGTCGTCCGGAGTGCCGAATTCGACATGCAGCAACGGTGCTGCGAGCAGGACCATAAGCGCGACGACTGGTAGCGCGGTGACGAGCGGCCGTCGCATCACCAGTCGGGCGAGCGTGCCCCAGAACGGGACGACCGTGCTCGGCAGATGCTTTGCCCATGGCAGCTTGCCCGCATTCACCCGAGGGCCCAGCACCGTCAGCATCGCGGGCAGAACGATCAGCCCGCCGAGCATCGCGATGACGATTACGCCGATCCCCGCGTAGGCGAACGACCGCAGGAAGTACATCGGGAAGACGGTCAGCACTGCGAGGGCAGCTGCTACGGCTGTCGAGCTGAACAGGATTGTGCGGCCTGCAGTTTCGATGGTTCGGACAACGGCGGCGTCGACGTTGCCTGACTTCGCGTACTCCTCCCGGAAGCGACTGACCATCAGTAGGGCGTAGTCGATGGCGAGGCCGAGGCCGAGGCTGGTCGTGAGGTTGATCGCGTAGATGGACACATCCGTCGTGGACCCGAGTATCGCGAGTTCGGCGAACGTCCCGAAGATTGCGAACACCCCGATGGCAAGGGGCAGCAGGGCGGCGACGATGCTGCCGAACGCAAGTCCGAGCAGCACGAGCATCAGCGGAATGGCGATCATCTCCGCTCGGATGAGATCGGTGCCGATCTGTTCGCCGACGTCGTGCATCACGCCTTCTTTGCCGCCGATCGAGATGTCGAACCCGTCGACCGAACCGGAGAAGTTGTCGATGATGCTTTTCGCGGATTCGTCTGCGGGAGCTTTCAGTGTCACAGCGACAATCGCCATCGTCGCGTCGTCCGATCGCATGGTCGGTGCGTTGGTCTGCCAGTAGGAGATGACGCCGGCGACCGCCGGATCTGCTGCCAGCCGGTCGGTGAGCTGTGTGCCTGCGGCGCGGGTGTCGTCGACGTTGCGGTGTGCATCTGCGACGAGGATCAGGTCGGCGCCGCCGGGGAAGTTGTCGGCGAGTTGTACGGCTGCGCGACTGGATTCCGACGCTGGGTCGTCGAAGCCCTCCGACTGCAGGTTGCCGAACGCTGTCGAGCCGAGCACTGCGGCGCCGATCAGCGCGAACAGTGTCACGGCGAGGATTGCTCGTGCGTGGGAAGTGACGAAGTGGCCGAAACGAGTCAGCATCGCGGACTCCAATCTTTACGGGTGTTAACTTGTCGAGTGTTAACTTGCCACGCGATGTGTACACCTGTCAACATCTAGGTTGTGTCGCCGTCGACGAAGTCCCAACGCAGCAGCTACCACCATGGGGATTTGAAGAACGCGCTGACCCGAGCCGCAGAGGAACTTGCGGCCTCGGACGGGCCCGAGCAGATCACCGTGCGCGCGGTCGCGAAGAGTGTCGGCGTCACCCCGACCGCTGCGTACCGGCATTTTGCAGACCGCGACGAACTGCTCGACGCTGTCAAACAACGTGCAATGGTGGAACTGGCGACCTCGATCGGCGGACGCCTGGCAACGATCGATCCCGACGACTCGAGTCAGGCCGCCGCCCTCGCGCGACTACGCGCATCGGGGGAGGGCTACATCAACTTCGCCATCGCGGAGCCCGGATTGTTTCGGACCGCCTTCTCGCGTGGCGGGCAGATAACCGAACCGCCGAGCGATCCACACACCGGTTACGAGCCGTATCAAATGTTGGTGAGCATCGTCGAGGGCCTGGTTCGGGCGGGCTTGGTAGCCGAATCGGATCGGGCGATCGTCGAATCCACCGCGTGGTCGACCGTGCACGGTCTGTCGCTTCTACTGATCGACGGTCCGCTACGGCTGCTGCCCGAACCTGCGAAGCACCAATTAATCAGCGAGACAGTCGATTTCGTCTGTTCCCGCTATGTCAGTCCGAGCTGACTAACCCCACACGAAGGTGTAATACCTGGTCACGGCCGCGGCGAGCGACACGACGGTTGCCGCGATGACCGCGATTGCCGGACCGCGCATGCTCAGACCGCCGGACTCGTCGGTCAACCGCAGGCGGAACCAGCGCAGCGCGACGGCGAACCCGATGACGGCAAGCGGAACGAAGTAGCGGCCCTGCACGCCGTCGATGATGAAATATCCGACAGGCGTGAACGACAGGTACAGCGTCACGTAGATCATTGCGACCGTTGCCAGTAGCGCCAGCAGCACCAACACGGTCCGGCGCTGCGTCGCGACCATCCGCTCTGCAACGCCGAGGCTGATCACGATCGCGAGCAGGCACGCGACGATCGTCGTCGCGGGGACGTTGATGTAAGCGAAGCCGAGTTCGCCGAAGAACTCCGCGAACCACTCGTGGTCGCGGCGCATCACGCTTTGACCGAAGACGCTCGCGAAGTGAATCGGGTCCGAAAGGATGCCCTTCAACTGCTCGCTCGGCACCACCGAGTACCACTGCTTTTCCGGCCGCATGCGGCCCATGCCCTCGGTCGTCGGTGCCGAAATTTTCGTCCAGATCAGGAACATAACGCCGCCGACCGCGGCGAATCCCCACGGCAACCAACGCAAACGGCCGGCTAGACCGAGTCGTTCCGGCGGCACGACCACAACGAGCATCGCAAGGAGAATGTAGGTCGGCTTGCAGAGCGGCAGCGTGAGGACCGACAGCAGCAGCGCAGCGCGTTCGACCTTGCTCAGGTTGTCGCCGACGAACAGCGCCTTCACGATCAGCACCGAGACCAGCATCGCCAACGCGTTGGTCAGGGTGTCGGCGGTGACCGTGCCAGCCTGGAACACCGCGATCGGCAGCAGTGCGACCGTGAACGCGAGCCACTGCACCCGGCGTTCCCGCAACGCGCGTAGTGCGAACGCCACGATCAGCAGATACGCGACCAGACCGGCGAGCCGCGTCAGCAGAATCGTCGTTCCGACGTCGGCGTCGAACACCTCCGCCGTCCAGATGCCAACCGCGGCAGGAATGTACGGGACCGGCGAGTAGGCAGCCGTGTTCGTGAACCAGATCGTCTTCTGCTCATCGGAAATCGCAGCGGATTCCAGGTCCGAGTAGCGACCCGGCTCGAAGACCATCGGCCCTGGCTCTGCGGGATTGTCCGTGTAGTCGCGGAGTGCGTAACCCATCAGATCGTCGATGCTCTTCGGCACGTCGCCGCCGTAGGCGACCCCGCGCGAGTCCTCGATCTCCTGGGGAAGGATGCCGCCGTGTGCGACCTGGTATGCGCGACCGAACTGAGTGATCTCGTCGTGGCCCCAGAACGGCGGTGTGACGACAGCGAACGTCACGCCGAAAATGGCCGCCAGGATCGCGAACACAACAGACGCGGTGCCGAAACGTTCGATGGTCGACGAGGCTCGGTCGAACTTGGACTCCTGCCCGGAATCCTGCTCAGGAGGAGCCGTCGTCACCGCCGCGGACCTTCCGACACGGCCGAATAGCGCAGGTAGACCAGGCGGGCCGTCTCGTGCCGTGATCTGCGGATGCCGTCGAGGATCAGTCCGGCGGTCCAGGCGAGGCAGCCGAGCATTACGAGGGTGAACGCGAGAAACAGCGTCGGGAACCGTGGCACAAGCCCGGTCTCGTAGAACTCGATGATGATCGGCACCGACAGAATGATCGAGATCAGCAGGCTGAGCGTGCCGAACAGACCGTAGAACGCGACAGGCCGTTCGTGCCGGGCCAGCCCGACGATCAGTGAGAGAATTTTGAAACCGTCGTGGTAGGTCCGCAGTTTGGATTCGCTGCCCGCCGGACGGTCACGGAAGTCGACCTCGACCGACGTCTGCGGCACGCGCAGGTGCAGCGAGTGGACGGTCAGTTCGGTTTCGATCTCGAATTCACGCGACACCGCTGGGAAGCTCTTGACGAAGCGTCGCGAGAAGACGCGGAATCCGCTGAGCATGTCTTGGACGTTCTCGCCGAACACCTTGCCGACGACGCCGTTCAGGATTTTGTTGCCAGTTTCGTGCCCGGCGCGGTACGCGGTGTCGGTGCTGTCGATCTGTTTGCGGACACCGAGGACGTGATCGAAAGGGCCGTCGAGCAGGGCTTGGATCATCTCGGGCGCCGCGGCGGCCTCGTAGGTGTCGTCGCCGTCGATCATCAGGTAGACGTCGGCTTCGATGTCGGCGAACGCGCGGCGAACCACGTTGCCTTTACCTTTGGACAGTTCGCGACGAACGATTGCGCCGGCTTCGGCAGCACGTTCCGCGGTCGCATCGGTGCTGAGGTTGTCGTAGACGTAGACGACGATTCCAGGGACTGCTGCCTTGAGATCGGCCACCACTTTCGCGACCGCTGCCTCCTCGTTGTGGCACGGGACGACTGCGGCAATGCGAAGGTCGGCGGAATCCACCCCTGGTAGTCCTCTGCTCATGGTTTCTGTGCGGTCCCTATGAAGGAACAGTGTGCACGGGCAGGTTACAGGGAGTCGGTACCCTCGCCGTGTGACGACCCCTACCGATTCGCTGCTGCAGAAGGTCAAGTTGGGTCTGCGGCAGGGGAGTGCGTTTCTCGTCGTCGGTGGCATCGGTTTTCTCGTCGACGCGGGTACCTACAACCTCCTTGTGTTCTGGGGTGGCGAAGGTCCGCTGTTCCACGCGCCGCTGCAGGCGAAGATCATCGCGATCGCTGTCGCGACGGTCGTCACCTACTTCGGCAACAAGTGGTGGACCTTCTCGCACAAGAAGACGGACAATCCGCTACGCGAATACGTGCTGTATGCGCTGTTCAACGTGGTTGCGATCGGTCTGCAGCTGGGCTGCCTCGGGTTCTCGCGGTACGTGCTCGACCTCTCGAGTCCGCTCTCGGACAACATCTCGGGAACGCTGATCGGTCAGATCGTCGCGGTGGTGTTCAGGTACTGGGCCTACGACAAATTCGTGTTCGTCGGAGACGGCGGCAAAGGCAGCGACAAGACCGAAAATCGCCAGCCGTAACGGCCGCCACGTCGGGCCTTCGCACTGGGGAGGAATCGCTGACCGGTTGGTATCCTCACGTCAGCCGCGACCCGCGCCCTCGGGTTGCCCGACGCAGAGGACTCCATGGATCAGCCGGCAGCACAGGCCGTGACGAGCGAACCCGACTCGGGGGCGGCCCCTGCCAGCCTGCTGGTGGATCACCAAGCTCCCGAGCGACTCGTCGTACAGCGCGGAATCTTCGTCGGACCCTGGCCGACCATCAACGACGAGCTCTACGCGGTGGTCAAAGGTGGTTCGCAGCGAGAGCGCCTGTCCATCCAGCTCAACAAGGGTGCCGAGGCGAATCTCAATACCTACTTCGGTCGGTTCGCGGCGAGCTATTGGCAGCGCTGGACGACGGTCACCGAGGTTCAGGTTTCGGCGACGTTGAACGTTGCGCGTCGCGCGCGGATCAAACTGCTCGCCTCCGACATCGCGGGACATCGGCGCATCGTCGACAGCATCGAGGTCACCGAATCGGGCAGCTTCACGATGACAGCGCCACTCGACAAGTTCGTCGACGGTGGCGCGATGTGGCTGGAATTCGCTGCGATCGGCGGTGACGTCGAAATTTCCGACCTGGCCTGGACCGTCGACGCGCCCGATCACGTGCGCCCGGTCGCGATCGCGATCTGCACCTTCAACCGTGCCGACGACTGCGCCCAGACCATCGCCGCGCTGGCTTCCGACGACACCGTCGTCGCCGCGATCGATGCCGTGTTCGTTGTCGATCAGGGCACCGACCTCGTGCAGGATCGCCAGCTCTACACCGAGACCGCGGCCAAGCTCGGCGACAAACTTCGCTACCTGCGGCAGCCGAATCTCGGTGGGGCAGGCGGTTTTACGCGCGGTCTATACGAGGTGTCGGCGTTCAACGAGCATGCCGACGTCATCCTGATGGACGACGACATCCTGTGCGAGCCCGAAACGGTGTTGCGGCTCAACGCTTTTGCGAACCTGACCGTCGAGCCGACGCTCGTCGGCGCGCAGATGCTGTTCCTGCTCAACCCTGATTACTTGAATGTCGGCGCTGAGGAAGTGCATCTGCACAAGCTGATGCACGGCCAGAAGGTGCCGAAGGCGCTGCGCAACGTCAGCATGCTCAACAAGCGGCAGGAGCGCAGGGTCGACGCGGGCTACAACGCCTGGTGGACCTGTTTGATCCCGGCCGAGGTGGTCGCCAGGATCGGTCTGCCAATCCCGATCTTCTTCCAATGGGACGACGTCGAATACGGCATCCGCGCTCGCGAAGCCGGCTTCGTCACCGTCACTCTGCCCAACGCCGCGGTATGGCACGCGGACTTCTACTGGAAGGACTTCGACGACTGGGCGCGCTACTTCAGCACGCGCAACTCGTTGATCGTCGGTGCCCTGCATACCGAACTCGACGCAAAAGCGTTGTCGCGTCAGTTCTTCCGTTCGATCTCGGAACATCTGGTCGCGATGCAGTACGGCCTCGTCTACACGACGCTGAAAGGCATCGAAGACTTCCTCGACGGCCCGAAGGGTCTGGCCGACGGCGGTATCGAAGCGATGGCCGCGATCCGCAAGGGGCGAGCCGACTACCCGGAAACGATCAAGCATCCGGCGGCGACGGCACCCGTGCAATCGTCACATCTGCACACCCGTCGCGCATCGGGCGAGCCGAGTCACGCCAAGCTGATCCTGGTCAAGCGTGCGATCGACCAATGGTTCGGCCGTACGCAACACGGCATCATCGGGGTGACACGTGAAGATGCGCACTGGTGGCACATCTCGCTGTTCGATCACGTCGTCGTGACAGATGCGTCGCAGTCGGGGGTTCGAGTTCGCCAGCGGGACAAGGCAAAAGCGCGTGATCTGCTGCGTCGGACGCGCAAGGTACTGCGTCGTCTGCGGCAGGAACTGCCCGCCGTGCAGAAGGACTATCGAGATGCGCTTCCGACGTTGACCAGCCGCGAAAACTGGGAACGGTTGTATGCGGCGAAGCCTCCAACGAGCTGATTCGAGGTTCGTCGGGCCGGTTGCGGCCTTTGTGTTCGCCTTGGTTTTGGGCGTACTCGGCTCGTGGCGTCCGTCGTATTGGTACGACGAGGCCGCGACCGTCTACGTCTCGTCGCGTCCACTGCCTGACCTGCGACGCATTCTCGAACACCAGGATGCGGTGCACGGGCTCTACGACATCGGCATGCACTTCTGGTTCCGACTGTTCGGGAACTCGGAGTTCAGTGCCCGGTTTCCCAGTGCTCTAGCGGTCGGGATAGCCGCGGCCGGTGTCGTGGTTCTCGGCCGCCTACTGGTGAACGATCGGGTCGGGCTGTTCGCCGGTGTCGTCTTCGCGATACTCCCGCGGGTTACCTGGGCTGCGGTCGAGGCAAGGTCGTACGCGCTGACCGCTGCCGCTGCGGTGTGGCTGACGGTTGTTCTTGTCGTCGCTCTGCGTGGCACGCGGTGGTCGTGGTGGGCGGGTTATGCCGCCGGGGCTGCGGTGACGATCGTGCTGTTCGTCGACACTGCGACCCTGGTCGGTGCTCATCTGCTGACCGTTGCGATTCTGTCGCGGAAGTCGTTGCTGCGGTGGCTTTCCGCCGCTGCAGTCGGCGGATTGTTGGCCCTGCCTGCAGTCGTATTCATTCGAGGGCAATCGGGGCAGGTCGACTGGATTCCACCGCTCGATCGTCACGTCGTGCGGTCGGTGCTCGAGTATCAGTGGTTCGTGGGGGCGCCCGTTTTCGCGGTAGCAACCGTTGTCGTCGTTGCGCTCGCAGCACCTCGCATCGACAGGTCGTTGCTGGCTGTTGCCGTCCCGTGGGCGGTTGTTCCCACGGTTGCGTTGCTTCTGTTTTCTTTGCTCGCCGAGCCGATCTATCTCGATCGCTATCTGACCTTCACAACCCCTGCGGTCGCGTTGCTGGTCGGAGGAGCGATCGCGGCGGTCTCGGCTCGGGTCTGGGTAGCGCCCGCCTTGGCAGCCGTGCTGCTCGCGACGGCCGTTCCCGCATACCTCGCGCAACGGGGAACGTTTTCGAAGCCGAGCGAGATGGACTTCAGCGCCGTCGCCGACTTCTTCGAGACACACGGTGCGCCCGGCGACTGCGTCCTGTTCACAAACGACTCCGCCTGGAATCCGACCTCGGCACGGGTGGCGATGAACATCCGACCGACCGCGTTCGACGGTGTACGGGACGTGGGGGTAGGCCGTTCCGCGGTCGCCGAAGGTTGGCTGTGGGACGAGAACCTGACCATTCCCGATGCTGATCTCACTGGCTGCCGGGTGCTCTGGTTCGTTGCCGACGCCGACCGCGACACCGCACGAACGATTCGTCACACCTCGAACGAAGTGTGGAACCTCCCGCCGTACCGATTCGACACGTCGCCGGAGTATCGGCAACTGGCAGAGCGTGGTTTCACGATCGAGGAACGGTCACCGATCCACATGTCCCAAGTCGTTCGGCTGCAGTGGCGCGACGGCTGAGGTAGCGAGCCGTCTATATGTTCGCCAGCAGAGTCCTCGCTGCGTCGGCGATGTCGTCCTCTAGCCACTCCGGGAGCGGATCGGTCCGACCGTGGCGCCGCACGGCCGAGTAGGGCAGGTCGACGATCGCCCGCGCGACGGCGTCGAGGTTGCGCGGATCGTCGGCTCCCGTGAGAGCTCGGGCAATCCGGCGGACCTCGGCAAACATCGGCGCGTTCATGGCAGCGAGCGTGGTCGTGAAGGCGTCGTCCGGCGGGCCGTCGATCAAGTCGGCAGGCCTCGTGTTCAGGAGTAGCCGCGCATCCTGCGGTTCTTCGCGCGCGAACACGATCGCGCTCCGGGCAAGGGCTACACCCGCCTCCAGTGGATCCGGTAGTTGCGCCGCAGTTTTCGCGCGGGTTTGGAATCGCTCGAGAGCGCGGAGCCAGGCCGCTGTCAGGATGCCGTCGCGGTTGCCGAAGCGGTGGTAGAGCGTGCCTGCCGGTGCGCCGCTGCGCGCGGCGATCGCGGCGACGCTTGCCGAGCGCGGGCCGTCTGCCAGCACCAATGCGCGCGCTGCGTCGAGGATCACGTCGGTGCTGTGCTTGCGGGGTGGAGCCATGATCTAGTACAGTCCTTCTATATGGAACGTTTGCCTTATATCGATGAGCATGCCACAGAGATCGCCTCCGATCGGGCACATACCTGGGACGCGTTGCTCAGCGTCGTCTGCAAAGATCCCGCCGCTCCGACCCCACCCGCAGGCTTCGAGGTCGACGAAGCCGATGCGCCGAACCGTCTTGTCCTGAGGGGTCGACATCCCTTCTCGATCTACGAATTGGCCTTCACCCTCGACGAAAGCGGACCGTCCCGGACCCGGCTGACCGCCTACACCCATGCGGCGTTCCCCGGTCTCCACGGCAAGATTTACCGTGCCCTCGTCATCGGCAGTGGCGGCCACAGGATCGTCGTCGGACGAATGCTGCGAAAGATCGCGGCAGCGGCATGATCACCGACCTGATCCCCGGACTCGTGTGGGGAGCCACGCCCGGCGAACGGGCACTCCCACTGCCCTGCGACGACCTGTTGCCGGACGCAGGCACAACTGCCGACCGCGCCATCTCGGTCGACGCGCCGCCCGCCGTCGTGTTCTCCTGGCTGTGCCAGCTGCGGGTAGCGCCGTACAGCTACGACCTGTTCGACAACTTCGGCAAACGCAGCCCACGGACCCGTGACCCCGAACTTGTCGAGCTCCAACTCGGCCAGCGGTTTATGAACCTGTTCGATCTGGTGTCCTTCGTCGCCGACGAGCACATCACGCTGCGCACGAATCGTGTCGTCACCACCTACTCGGTGCGCCGCGCGGGTTCAGGTTCGCGGTTGCACGTGCGTGTGCTCTTCGAGGGGCCGGCTGTGCTCGCGCGAGCGCTCGCACTGGGTGATCTGGTGATGATGCGCAAACAACTGCTCGTCCTGAAAGAACTTGCCGAGCGCGAAGCCGCACACGTTGGGTGAAACCGTCAGTCGCCCAACCTGAACCGTGCCGCCGCATCCGCGGACATCGGTTTAGCGAACCGCCAACCCTGGCCGAACCGATAGCCGAGCGACTTCAGCAGATTCAGCTGCTCGTCGCTCTCGATACCCTCGGCAATAGCACTGACCCCGAGCGCCTTCGTCGTCGTCACGAACATCTCTAGAAGCGTCACCGCGCGGTCGGTCGGTAGGTCCGAGACGAAAGTGCGGTCGATCTTGATGCCGTCGAGCAGACCTGTCGCGGACAGGTCGCTGAGTCGAGCCATATTCGAGTAACCGATGCCGTAGTCGTCGATCAACGCCCTGATACCGGCGTCGCGCAAGGCACCGATCACGGCCCGAGACCGTCCAGAATCGTCCATCAGTGCAGTCTCGGTCAGTTCCAACACAACACACGACGGCGTCAGCCCAGCGCTCGCCGCAGCGTCGACGATCCTGCTCGGCAACGTCCTGTCCCGCAGTTGGCGAGCAGCGACGTTGACGCCGACGGTCAGCAATTCGCCACCTTTGGCGCGTGGCGTAGCCGTCGTCGCGTCGATCTGCGCATTCCAGTTCGCGGCCGCTCGAAGAGAACGATCGAGCACGAGGTCGAACAACTCGTCGATCAGCGGCGAATTCTCCGCCAGTGCAATGAATTCGTCGGGACCGACCGGACCGAGCTGAGTGTCGTTCCACCGAGCCAACGCTTCGAATCCGGTGATCCGAGACGCCGTCAGGTCGACGATCGGTTGGAACTCAACGTCGAGACTGCCGGACGTTATCGCCTTGCGAAGTCGGGTCGACACCTTGAGGCGGCGACTCGCACGGTCCGCATCGGCGCGATAGAAGCGATGCGCGGCTCGACCCGACCGCTTCGCTGCGTACATCGCACTGTCCGCGCGGGTCAGCAACGTGGCGATCGACACCCCGTCGCCCGGTGCCACAGCGATGCCGACGCTTGCCGTCACGCTGATGTCGAGTCGAATCGGCTGGCCGGCCACATCGAAGTTGATTCGCATCGGACGCGAGATCGCGTCGATGATCGACGACGCGACGGCCGCAGCCTGGTCCACGTCGGCGGTCCGCAGACCGACGACCAACTCGTCGCCGCCGAGGCGTCCGATGATCGACCGCGCGGGCGCTGTCTTGCGAATGCGCGTACCGACGCGGTGCAGCACTCGATCACCCATCGCATGACCGTGGGAATCGTTGATGTCCTTGAAATCGTCGAGGTCGATCAAGAGCAGTGCGAGTGGTTCGCCGTCCGACAGCAGTTCGGCCAAACTGTCCTCTGTGTGCGAGCGGCTGCCGAGGCCGGTGACGATGTCGGTTTCCGCCAGCAAGCGCAACGCCTTCTCGCTGATCACCTGAGCGGTGACATCGATACTCACGCCGAGGCTGCCTGTCAGTTCGCCCTCGTCGGAATACAGCGGTTGATAGTGCGTATCCCATACCCGCTCTTTGGCCTCTATGCGGAATCGAAACTTTTCGCCGGTCAAAGCGCGGCGATAGATTCGGGCGAGATCTTCTCGACCTGGCCGGAGGTCGAAAACATTGCGGCCGACAAGATCGTCGGACTCGACACCCATCCGGGCAAGGCCACCACCGGTAGCGACGCGAATTACCCCGTCGAGATCGAGTGAGAACACCACCAGTGGCGCCGAACCGAGGATTTCGCTGATCTGATCACCCGACATCCAACGTTTGTCCGAGGCGACCGGACCGACAGGCGTCGTCGTTTCGACAAGGGTTCCGTGCTCGGCGGGTTCACGGATGAATGCGACGATCCACTCCGGTGCTGCCCCGGAATCGACGTCGTCACCCGGCGTGGCAGTGATCGTCACTTCGATCGGCACACTCGTTCCGTCGCCGCGCCGGCCAAGCGTGCGGAACTTGAAAGCGCGTTCGTACGGCAGTTGACTGCTCGCCCGAAACCGTGCGACGGACGCCCGATGTGGTCCCCGCAGATGTGCGGGGACCACGACATCGATCATCTTCGACCCGATGACGTCGTTGCGGTTGCTTGCGAAGATGCGTTCGGCAATCGGATTGAATTCGATGATGGTGCCGTCGGCAGTCGCGATGATGACGCCATCGCTTGCAACTCGTGCGATGGCACGCCAGATCACCGCCAACTGTTTATCGACGTGAAGAGCCACTCGAACCTCTCGCCCCACCTGAGCCCGCGATCCGCGGTGTCGTTAGCGGAATGGTAGCGACCTCACGGGGTTCGATAGCGGATGTTCGCCTACTCGTCGAGAAAGATGTCCGTCACGAGGTCGACGTTCGGGTCGCCAGCGCGGTACTTCTCGAGATCGGTGACACCCGCGGCGGCGAGGACCTCGTCGTCGATGTAGAAGTTACCGGTGGCTTCCGTTGCGGGAGAGGTCAATACGACGTAAGCAGCATCGGCGTAGATGTCCGGGGTCCGCGAGGCGTTGACAACCGCGTCGCCGCCGAGCAAGTTGCGGACCGCTGCCGTCGCGATCGTGGTCCGCGGCCACAGCGAGTTGACGCCGATGCCGTCGCCCTTCAATTCTTCGGCGAGGCCGAGCGTTGTCAGGCTCATTCCGTACTTGGCCATCGTGTACGCGAGGTGGCCGCCTGCCCACTTCGGGTTGAGGTTCAACGGCGGTGACAAGGTCAGAATGTGCGGGTTGCGTCCGGCCTTGGCAGATTCACGCAACGACGGGATCGACAGCTTCGAGAGCAGGAACGTGCCACGGACGTTGATGTCCTGCATCAGGTCGTACTTCTTCATCGCGACGGCGTCGGTCTTCGACAGATCGATCGCGCTCGCGTTGTTGACGACAATGTCGATGCCCCCGAACTTCTCGACTGTCTGCGCGACGGCGGCCGCGACGGATTCGTCGTTGCGGACGTCGCCGACAAACGCCAGAACCTTGCCGCCGGCAGCCTCCAGTTCAGCAGCAGCTGTGTGGATTGTGCCGGGCAGCTTCGGGTTCGGGGTGTCGGTCTTGGCGATCAACGTGATGTTCGCGCCCTCGGCGGCCGCTCGCAGCGCGATGGCAAGGCCGATGCCGCGGCTGCCGCCGGACATGATCATGGTCTTGCCTGCGAGCGGCTTGTCTACCGATGTCGTCATTGCGCCTCTTCTCCCTGAACGGAAATAGTCTTCCGGCAACGGTAGACCGACGTCACTTCCGCGTGCGATACACCTCCCGTAATGCGCGTGACCGCGCCTTGACCGTGCGGGTGCGCTCCTGGCGTAGTCGTGCATCGGTGCGCGACGCGACCCATTCGTTCTCGCGGAGCAGTTTGCGATAGCTGTCGAGTCTGCGTTCGGCCAACTCACCGGATTCGACCGCTGCCAGTACTGCGCAGCCCGGTTCGTGCAGGTGTCCGCAATCGTCGAATCGGCAATCCTCGCCAAGCTCTTCGAGATCACTGAATGTCGTCGAAATGCCATGTGCGGCATCCCAAAGCCCGATACCGCGCAGTCCCGGCGTGTCGATCAACGTGCCGCCGGAGGGCAGCGGGAACAGTTCGCGATGGACCGTCGTGTGCCTGCCTTTGCCGTCGACGCCGCGGACTGCATTGGTTGCCAGTCGTTCCTCGCCGAGGAGCGTGTTGGCCAGTGTCGACTTGCCTGCTCCCGACGGTCCGATCAACACGACCGTCCCGTCGAGCATTGCGGTGAGGACATCGATCCCCTCGCCGTTCGTAGAGCTGACGGCAAGGACAGTCGCGCCGGGGGCGATGGCTCGAACGTCGTCGAGGCTCTGTGAAATATTCTCGGCGGCATCGGCTTTCGTCAAAACGACGACGGGTTGGGCGCCGCTTTCCCAGGCGAGCGCGAGCATCCGCTCGATGCGCCCGAGGTCGACGTCACCGTCGAGTGCGGTCACGATCAGCACGGTGTCGACGTTCGCCGCGAGGATCTGAGCTTCCGATCGTGCCGACGCCGTCGACCGTTGGATTGCGCTGCGGCGATCGAGAACGTGCATGACGCTCGGATGACCGCCGTGGTCGCCGACCGCTACCCAATCGCCGGTGCATACCGGCTCTATCGTTCGGGCGCGGATCGGTCCGTCGGGAGTTATGACATCACATTCGCCACGGTCGACGCGGACAACCCGAGCAGGGCTGAACTCGTTTTCGGCGGCGAGGAGGTTTTCGAATTGCCTTGCTACGGAATCGTTCCAGCCGTAACGGTCGAGAAGGTGGAGCTGTTGCATTGGGATTGAACTTTCGTCGAGGAGGAGACCCTCGACGCACGTCGGCGGAGGGTCAGGGGAGGTGGATTGTGCGCAGCACGACAACCGATACGACAGCCACGAACAACAACCTCCCTTTCCACTCGAATCGCTTGAACCTTAAAAATCGCAGACTTGCGGCGCCTGCGCAAGCTATTTATTCGGCGGGCCGCTGGAACCGTTCCTTGCGGCCCAACTTGCGCAGCCGCAACCATTCCCGCAGACCCGCTGGGTCGCGTTCGGTGACGAGGAAGAACCAGCCGAAACGGATCCATTCCTGCGGCAACAGTCGTCGCATTCCTGGCTGCGACATCAGATAGCCCCGGTTGCGGTAGGTGAAGTACCGCTTCGTCGCGTCGTCCGGGTACTGCGTGTGCATCCGCCCGCCGAGGATCGGCTTGAATTCCGCGGCACCGTTCGGGTGCAGGTAGGCGGTCTGCAGGCAGGTCCCGAACGGGAGTCCCGACCGCACGAGTCGCCTGTGCACCTCGACTTCGTCGCCACGTACGAACAGCCGCAGATCGGGAACGCCGACCGCATCGATCGCGTCGGCCGATAGCAACGCGCCGTTGAACAGCGACGCGATACCGGGCAGCAGATCTTCTTCGCCCAACTCCGACCGCAGCCGTCGCCATACGACGCCGCGGCGCAAAGGGAACGCGAGGCGGTCGGGTTCGTCGATGTCGCAGACGACGGGTGACACCTCGGCCAGCCCGTTCCGGAGCGCGCAGTCCAGCAGGATCTGCAGCACGTCGGGGCCTTCGGGCCTACCGTCGTCGTCGGCGAGCCAGACCCAATCGGCTCCGATCGATAGGGCGTAGAGGATGCCGAGTGCGAAACCGCCTGCGCCGCCGAGATTGTGCGCGGACCCGAGATAGGTGACGCTCGCGGGCTGATCTTCGACAAGCGTGCGGACCTCGGACTCGTTGCCGTTGTCGACGACGACGATGTGGTCGACCGGTCGCGATTGTGAGGTCAGGACAGCCAACGACTCGGCCAGCAGCGCTCGTCGTCGATGGGTGACAACGACAGCAACGATCCGGGGTGCGGAGCTTGTTTCGGTCATCCCTGCTCGCCGCGCTTTTTCTCCGCTTCGAGTTCCTGCAGCGTGCGTGCCACATGTTCGCCGGCCTCGGGTCCCTCGTAGGCCGTGACGACGTCCTGGATCCCGCCGCGTTCGCGAATCTGGCCGTGATCGATCCACATCGCGGTGTCGCAGAGTTGGGCGAGGAACTCGTTGGAATGGCTTGCGAACACCAGGATTCCGGAGCGTTCCACAAGTTTCTGCAACCGGATGCGCGCCTTCTTCATAAACTCCGCATCGACGGCGCCGATACCCTCGTCGAGCAGCAGAATCTCGGGGTCGATGCTGGTCACGACCCCCATCGCGAGCCGGACCCGCATACCCGTCGAGTAGGTACGCAAGGGCATTTCGAGGTAGTCGCCGAGCTCGGTGAAGTCGGCGATCTCTTCGATCTTGGCGAGCATCTGCTTGCGCGTCTGCCCGAGGAACAGTCCACGAATGATGATGTTCTCGTAGCCGGAAATTTCGGGATCCATACCGACCCCGAGGTCGAACACCGGTGCAACGCGGCCGCGGATCTGCGCGCTGCCACGTGACGGTTCGTAGATGCCCGAAAGTAACCGCAGCAGCGTCGATTTGCCCGCACCGTTGTGTCCGACGAGACCGACGCGGTCGCCCTCTTTCAGCGAAAGGTTGATGTCGCGCAATGCTTCGACGACAACAACTTTCGACGGATTGCGACCGATGGCGCCGCCCGCTTTGCCGAGAAACGCCTTTTTGAGCGAGCGCGACTTGGCGTCGAAGATGGGAAATTCGACCCAAGCTTGGTGAGTTTCGATACCTACCGACACGACGTATCCCCTAAACCCAGTAGGGCACGCGGGCCCGGTATTTGCGCATGGCCAGTAGGGCCAACGTCCAGCCGAGCACCGTGAACGCCAGCACGATGTACCAGTGGTAGGCCTCTTGCTCCTCGCCGATGAGCGGCGCACGGATGATGTCGAGGTAGTGGAACAGCGGGTTCAGCTCTGCCAGTTTCACCCGTTCGGCCGCCTGACCGCCCTGCTGCTCCAGCGCTTTCGTCGTCCACATGATCGGTGTCAGAACGAACGCGAGCAGCACGAAGCTGCCGAGAATCGGTGCGATGTCGCGGTAGCGGGTACTGAAGATGCCGAAGACGATCGACCCCCACAGCGCGTTCAACATCAGCAGTACCAGCGCGGGGATCGCCGCGAACGACGTCCAGGTCAGATCCCGCCACACGCCGAAAGCCACCAACATCACCACGTAGATCAGCATGTTGTGCGCAAGCAGCAGGATCTGACGCCACACGAGCCGATAGACGTGCACGCTCAACGCCGAGGGCAACTGCTTGATCAGCCCCTCGTTGGCGACGAACACTTCGGAGCCCTCGAGGATGCTGGCACTGATCAACTGCCAGACGATCAACCCGACGGTGACGTAGGGCAAGAACTCGTCGAGCGGTATGTCGAGCAGGGCCGAATAGAGGATTCCCATGGCCGCCGCCTGCACGCCGGTGGCGATGGTGATCCAGAAGGGACCGAGTACGGAACGCCGGTACCGCTGCTTGATGTCCTGCCAACCGAGCGACAACCAAAGCTCACGCTGGCTGAACCCGTCGCTCAGGTCCTTGAAGGCGCGCCGAAATGTTTGTGAGTCCGAGACGGGTAAAACCTCGTCATCGGTATCCGGAGCTGCAGTCGACACGATTGCCGAGCCTACCGGGGTCGGGCGGGGGTCAGAGATATTGCCCGGTCCCACCCGGTGCCGAAGGGCCTGGCCCACCACGCGGATCGGCCGAGTGCAGGCCGGGAGGCAGTGCACCCTGACGCATTTGCTCCAGTTGCGCGCGCGCTGCCATCTGCTGTGCGAACAGTGCGGTCTGGATGCCGTGGAACAGTCCCTCCAGCCAACCGACCAGCTGCGCCTGCGCAATCCGCAGCTCCGCGTCGGACGGCACCGACTCCTCGCTGAACGGCAGCGTCAGCCTCTCGAGCTCGTCGCGTAGCTCGGGGGCGAGGCCTTCTTCCAGCTCGCTGATCGACGAGCGGTGGATCTCCTTGAGCCGATTGCGGCTCGCATCGTCGAGCGGAGCCGCACGAACTTCTTCGAGCAACTGCTTGATCATCGTGCCGATCCGCATCACCTTGGCAGGCTGCTCGACCATGCCGGCGAGTGACTCGTGCTCGCTGCCTTCGGTGCCGGTCTTCGGCGCGGTCGCTCCGGCCGCGGCTGCTTCCTCGGGGGAAACGGCGACAGGTTGACCGTCGGGTCCGATAACGACCACTTGTTCGTTGTCCGCGTGCGTCATGACCCCATCTTGTCGGTTGCACACGAATTGCGCCAAGAAGCTCGAGCTCTATCCTGGAATGGGTCGTTGCGGGGGGTCGATGTGATGAAGGCTGGGCTTACATGATGAGAGGGATCTGCATCACTGCTTCGACGACGGACCATTTAGAGTGGCGGGCATGACATACGACGTCGCACGGGTTAGAGGGCTCATCCCCTCCCTGGGCGACGGGTGGATCCATCTCGATCCACAGGCGGGAATGCAGGTGCCTGATGCTGTATTCCGCGCTGTATCAACAGGATTCAGGACTTCGTCGTTTTCGCACACCGGTCAGCACAGTGCGTCGCAACGCAGTGCCGGGATACTGGAGCGCGCCCGACAGGCGGTCGCCGATCTGGTCGGTGGCGACCCGGCCGGCGTCGTACTCGGACCCGACCGTGCGCTCCTACTGGCGTGGCTGGCGGAGTCGCTGAGTTCGCGTCTCGGGCTCGGAACCGGCATCGTGCTCTCCCGTCTCGACGACGAAGCCAATGTCGCACCGTGGTTGCGGATCGCCAATCGGTACGGCGCTCACGTGCGCTGGGCCGAAGTCGAGATCGAAACCTGCGAGCTCCCCGCCTGGCAATTCGAGGAGTTGATCGGCCCGACCGCACGTCTGGTTGCGCTCACGGCGGCGTCGCCGATCGTCGGGTCGGCGCCGGATGTTCGGGTCGCCGCCGACCGTGTGCACGAGGTCGGCGGGCTGCTTGTCGTCGACGCCATCGGAGCCGCGCCCTACGCACATATCGACATCGACGAACTCGGTGCGGACATCATCGCCGTCAGCGGCACGTCGTGGGGCGGTCCGCAGGTCGGCGCGCTCGCGTTTCGCGACCCTGCTTTCCTCGACCGCATTCCTGCCATGTCGCTCAACCCGTACGCCAAGGGTGCCGAGCGGCTCGAGGTCGGCGGTCATCAGTACTCGATGCTTGCCGGGCTCACCACGTCGATCGACTACCTCGCCGGTCTCGACGAAGCAGCCACCGGAACTCGGCGAGAACGGCTCGAGACGTCGATCAGCTCGCTGCAGGCGTACCAGGACGATCTGTTCGAGCACCTCATGGCGACGCTGGGCGATCTGCCGAAGGTCACGGTCATCGGGCGCGCGTCCACTCGAATTCCGACCGTCAGCTTCACCGTCGCAGGCACGCAGTCGGAGAAGGTCGCAGCCAAACTGGCCGACCATCGGATCGGCACGCTCAGCGGCAGCCACGGCGGGAGTCGGCTGCTCGACGCACTCGGCGTCAACGACGAAGGCGGCGCAGTGACCGTCGGTCTGGCGCCGTACACGACCAAGTACGAAATCGATCAGCTCGGCCGCGCACTGTCGAGCCTGTGATCATCTGATTCGCAGCACCACTTTGCCGACACTGTCCGGCGAATCGAGCAGGTCGTGAGCTGCGGCGACGTCGGCAATCGGGAGTTCTGCGTGGACCACAGGCGAGACGGTTCCGTCCGCGATCAACGGCCACAGATGTTCGACGACCTCGGAGACGATCTCCGCCTTGCCTGATCGGCCGGTCTCGGGACGCCCGCGCAAACTCGCGGCTGTCACCGACGCACGCTTCATCAACAGCTTGCCGAGTTCCAACTCGCCCTTCATGCCGCCCTGCATACCGATAACGACGAGCTGACCGTCCGCAGCCAGCGCATCGACGTTGCGGGACAGGTACTTCGCGCCCATGTTGTCGAGGATGATGTCGGCGCCGCCATGTTCCTGTACAGCAGCGACGAAATCGTCGTCGTGATAGTTGACCAGGATCGAGGCACCGAGGTCCTTGCAGCGGTCCAGCTTGTACTGCGAGCCTGCGGTGACGGCAACGGTCGCGCCGCGAGCGACCGCAACCTGGATCGCGTGGGTGCCGATCCCGCTGCCGCCGCCGTGGACCAGCAGCAACTGGCCCGAATGCAGTCCGGCGCCCATCACGACGTTCGACCAGACCGTGCAGGCAACCTCCGGCAGCGACGCTGCGGCGTAGAGGTCGAGGCTCTCCGGTACAGGCAGTACCTGGGTCGCGGGGACGACGACCTCCTCGGCGTATCCGCCACCTGCCAGCAGGGCACACACCCGATCGCCGACCTTCCAACCGGTCACGCCGTCGCCGACCTCGGAGATCACGCCGGAACATTCCAGTCCGAGAACGTCACTCGCACCGGGCGGTGGCGGGTAGAAGCCCTGCCGCTGCAAGATGTCCGCACGATTGACGGCGGTTGCGACGACGTCGATCAGAACCTGCCCATGGCCCGGATGGAGGTCGGGCCCGTCGGTCCATTCCATAACCTCGGGTCCGCCGAAACCGTTCAACCTGATCGCGTACATGTGCCGACGGTAGCGCAGGCGAGTCGGCCGATAGCGCTGAGCTGTGCGAATAGAATGTTCGTGTGCAGGATGACCAAACCGGCCAGTCGGGGCTGGAACCGAAATGGCTCACCGCCGTCGAACAGCAGGCCTGGCGCGCCTACATCGACGGCCAGCAGAGGCTCACAGATCAGCTCAACCGCGACCTGGAGGATCGTCACGACCTCTCGATCGCCGAGTACCGAATTCTCGTCATGCTTTCCGAAGCGCCGGACCACGAACTGCGAATGAGCGAACTCGCCGACGGCGTGCTTTCCTCACGCAGCCGCCTGACCCATCAGATTCGCCGTATGGAAACCCAGGGCATGGTGCGCCGCAGCACCTGCGTCGACGACGGTCGGGGAGTGCTCGCCCAACTGACCGACGAGGGTCGCCGCAGGCACGAAGAAGCAGCGCCGACACACGTCGAAGGAGTGCGGCGGAGTTTCGTCGATCTTCTGACGCCCGAGCAACTGCAGACCATCGGCGACGCCTTCCGAAAGGTCAGCGCAACCATCGCCGAGACACAATCCGAATAGGACGCCACCGGGGTCAGCGGCTAGTATCTGCGACGGAAGCGTGGCAGAGCGGCCGAATGCACTCGCCTTGAAAGCGAGCGTCGTGAGAACGACCGGGGGTTCAAATCCCTCCGCTTCCGCCAAAGTTCGACCGCCCGCTATTTGCATCTAACGTGCAGGTAGCGGGCTTTTTGTTGCTCGCGCCATCAAGATCAAACTACGTCGCTGCCCACACATTGCCCACATTCGCGCCAGATCTAGCCTTATCCAAGGCGATGCCAACGGCGTCGAGATCCTCGTCGAACAGGTCTGCGTACGTGTCGAGGGTCATCGCCGCCGAGGCGTGTCCGAGCATCCGTTGCAGTGCCTTCACGTTGACGCCGGCCGAAACCGCGAGGCTTGCCGCGGTGTGGCGAAGGTCGTGCGGCGTGACGCGGGGGATGCCCGACTTCTCGACTGCCTTCGTGAACCAGCCGGTGAAGCTGACCGATCGTCGAAGGTGCTCACCGTCGCGGCCGGGAAACACGAGATCGTCGCGCGCCTTGCCCTCGCACTGGCGGGCCAGCTCGACGACGAGAAAGTCTGGGATCGGGACTGAGCGCGTCACGTGACTTTTCGGAGTGCCGACGTGCATGACCATGTTTACTTGCACGGCGTTTTCGCTTACGACGAGACGTTTACGCAACAGGTCAAGATGCTTCACGCGTAGACCGATCGCTTCGCCCCACCGGAGGCCGCAGTACGCGAGTAGGAGCACGAGCGTCTGGCGGTCACCGGCGGCGGTCGCGAGTGCATCCACCTGCGTATGCGTTAGGTAGATCCGTTCCTTGCGCTGTTTGCGTGGCAGGTTCTCGACGCCCCGCGCCGGGTTCTTCGCCAGTCGCTTCGCTTTCACGGCGCTGTCGAGCACCCCGGCAAGTACGCCGTATGCGCGGATGACGACGGTCGCACCCTTGCCCTTCACCTTCACACCGTCGATTGTCTTGTCGCGGCCGAGGTCGGCGATCCAGCGCTCGACCGCATCGAGGTCGACGTCGGCAAGGCGTTCCCCGCCCCATCGTGGCTCGACGTGCACACGCCACGCAGTTTCGAGGGACTTGTAGGCAGACGGTTTCAGGTCGGACTTTTTGCGCTCCAGCCACGTCGGCCCGATCTCGCCGACCATGATGTAACCCAGCTTCGGCGGCACATACTCGCCCCGCATCTTCTCGACTTCGACCGTCGCGGCGAAGTCCTGTGCTTGTCTCTTGCTGGTGAATCCGCGTTTGTCCGTTTGACGGCGGTCGGGCGTCCGATACCGGACTCGGTAACGTTTGCCCGTTGCGGTCTGGTAGCTCTCAATTGTCGCCACGGATTAGCCTCTCCCGCATCTCTGATTTGAGGGTGCGGGCGACCCGCCCGCGTTTCTGGGCGCTCGATCCTTCGCCTGCTCGGAAGTTTCTCTCCGCCGAGAAAGATCTGCCCCAAAGTTTCTGTGCCAGTTCGCCAAAGCGCTTCGGTGAGATGTTCAGGGAGGCTGCCGCGCGCAACTCGGCTTCACCTCCCGCCTGGCGGAAGGCCATGTCGCGAAGATTCCGTTCGAACTCGTCGTGGGTTAGCTCAACGATCGGGCGTCCGCCGGCGTCGTGGCCCACGACGTTCCTACGTCGATCTGCGGGTGTTCCCTGGACGAGTCTGACTATGTCAGCGCCGCTTAGTTCGATCCTTTCGGTGAGTTGGACCAGGCCGTCGTACTGAAACAGATCCCCGAGGCCGACTTCCGCTTGCGTCACCTCGCTGAGCGTCACGCAGAGCGCGATGAGCATGGGAAGCGTCGGGCTTACCTTGCCCTTTTCGAGTGCAGACACGCGGCTGTCGGTCCATTTCAAACCAAATCGGCGTGCTGCGGTTGCAATCTCGTCAGTCGTGGCGCCGTACGTCGTTCGCAGCCGGAGCACGTTTTGGCCGACGACTTTCGCTAGGGGCACTGGCGTTTCCATGACCGAGAGAGTACCGCAAAAAATCGTCGGCTTGACGATTGGCAGTGAATCGTGGTTATCTGGCCTCAGACCGCAAGATATCATCGGATTGAGAAGTGAGGAATCGGCTCATGAACGAGGAAGGTCGGCCACCGTTGGCCACACCCGCTGAGGTTGCCGAATATCGGCGGGTAACAGTCGCCGCGTTGGCGCAGGAGCGCTATCTGGGGACTGGTCCGAAGTTTAAGAAGCTCGGCAAACGAGTGCTTTATGACTGGGCCGACGTCTACTCGTGGATCGACGGAAACACCATGGCTCGCACAGACGGCGGTCGCGGTGCGGCCTGAAACGGTTGCGCTTGCAGAGATCGCCATAAATCGCATCGAGACTGCGCTCGATTCTGCAGGCACAACCCGCCTATCGCTTGCTACCGCTACAGGAATCCCGGTGTCGACGCTACGGCGTCGGATGAAGGGTCACGGAGCCCTTGACATTGACCAACTCGAAAGAATCGCAACAACTTTGGGGTACGAAGTCGAAGCTTTCGTGCTCCCCGAGGACGAATGGCGCGGCTTACAACGGCAAACGCGTCATGACATGCCTGACCAACAGAACGGAGAGATGTGATCATGTCCAGCCCTGAACCATCCTCGGAAGCCAGTCCCGACGAGTTCGCCGCGTGGATGTCCCGCGCGCATCCGGACGTCGCTCGTGAAAGCGCTCTTTGGCGCTGGCACCGCCACGACTTCGAGCATGCGGCCGTCACTGATTTGACTTCGATCCGCCCTCCAGCGGAAAAATGGATCAGCAGCAACTGGACTCGGTACTCCGATGTCGCTGCACAGACCGAGTTCTGTTCGGTTCCGCTGAGCGTGCGACTCGACCGTCACGCCGGGGAGTTGCACAAGGGTCAGAAGCAGCTGACGCACGCGTTCGCATCAGTGCAGCTTGCGCAGGTGGCAGTAGAGACCGCGCCGATTGTCGAATTGCTTCGTCACGGCATGGTTGATACGGATGATGTTCTGCCGCAGCCCGGTTCACGCTACCGGCTGACGTTGGACGAGGCTGCAGGGCTAGCACACCTGTTGTTGCTCGCCGTTGACGTCGCTCGCGCTGAACGGTCCCAATGATGGCGTACGCGTACATGGACGCCATCCTCGAGCAGCCCGAGATCCGGACGGAAAACTATCCCAACGAGCCGGACCGGGCTCGAATCAGCGTCCGCTACGCGTCACTCGTTGTTCATTTGAGCCTCACGGAGGCGACGGAACTTGCAGCCGCGCTCGCTTTGGCATTGACGGCCGTTGATACCTCCGAAGCGAGGACATGAGAGCAAATGGAGCCAAGCCCGCCCGGGACCAGAGACGAATCAGACGATTTCATGAAGGTGTCGCCTGCGTTGGTCCGTCGTCTCGGCAGTGCCAACTCCGCCTTGGTCTACGCGCGAATCGAATTCCGGTGTGGGCTGGCTGGAACGGGGCGAGTCGAGGACGTATCCGGCCGGTGGTGGCGCGCATCCATGTCCACGCTGTCACAGGAGACAGGACTGTCGGTGGACGCTCTGCGGCGAACACTCCCGAAGCTTCAGAGTTCAGGCCAAATCGAGTCGTACAAACATCGAATTGGCGGCGCCAGCGACCAGACCCTGTCATACCGGATCAGGCCGCTACCTGCCATTCGGGCAGACGCCCGATTCGAGAACGTCAAACAACCGGATGGCAGGTCAGGGGCACGGTCAATTGACCGAATCGATTCGGCCAAAGGGCCGACTTATCAATCGGTCAAACGCCCGAATCTTTCCTCTCTCAAAGAATTAGAAGACAGAGACACGCGCGCGACAGGCAAGTTCGACCGCGACGTCAAGAGCTGCCCGGACTGCCACGGCACCCGATGGGTCGTCGATGACGAACAAAACCCCGTCCGAAAATGCAATCACGTGCGCGCGCCGATCAGGAGGCCAGCATGACCACGACGATCGACAGATACGGCGAACCGATCAACGACGATCCGCCAACCGCCCACGATGCAGAACGCTGCAGTGGTTGGCGCGGAGAAGATTTCGACGGGCGACCTATCCCGTGTCTGCTGTGTAGGCCGCATCTCGCTCACACTGCGAAGGTGTACGACGGCGCAGGGATGATCCGGTGACTTCCTCGTTCTACGACAACCTCGTCAATGCTGTGTTGGTGGGTGCACCGAGCTTGCCGACCGCACGGTGCGCGGGTCGTCCGGAGTTGTTCGACGCGGACGTTGACGGAGAATCCGTCCAGGCTCGCACAGTTCGCCACGGCCTCGCACGCGCCGAGTGCTGCAGATGTCTCGATCTGTCCGCATGCCGGGAATGGTTGCAGCGGATGGACATTCATCACCGAGAGGTAAGCGGCATCGTCGGCGGCGAATCGAGAGGCTCCGACGAACGCGCAGCAGTTCCGAAAAGCATTCCAGTGCAACGAAATAAGATGCTCGACATCGACTCTGAGATCTACATACCGTTGCGCAGTGCGATGCAACTCACCTCGCGCTCAAGATCAACGATCTTGCGGTGGGTGAGGGACGGTCGAGTCGAACGGATGCTGCTTCCGGACGGTCTCGTCGGATTCTGTGAGGACGACCTCCTCAGGGTTGAAGCTGAGACGCGCCGCGCGTTGGCGGCGAACCGGAGCGTCGCGTGACGGGCTCCGGCGCGGTGATGTTGGCGTTGCCGCCCGAAATTTGTCGTCACGTTTGCATCGCGCTGCAGAGGTACATCCAGCACCGCAAACGGTCAGGGATGGTGATACCTGCCGAAATCCGAGAATTGGAACACAACCTCATCGAGTGGTCACGAACGATCAGTAACGGTCAGGAGCGGTCACGGTTTGCGCCTTCGGAACCGGAGGCCGAATCTGACGACATGACCAAGACTCTTGTCGACTATTCCGAAGCCGCACAGATGCTTTCGGCGTCGTACTCGACAGTCCAGCGCATGGTGCGAACGGGGAAGTTGCATCCGATCCTGCTCGGCGCCAGGACCCCGCGAATCGCAGTCGAGGAAATCCGTGGACTCGTAACGGCACGCGATATGGCGGTGGTCTGACATGAGTTACGAAGTGTTCGTCGATCAAGACGGTGTGCCGGCAGTGTCGGTCGACCGCGAACAAATCTTCCGCGACGCCGCCGAACTCGTCACGAAATTACTTGTGCTGAAGGAAGATTCACATTCAGCAGTGCGCGTGATCACCGACGAAGTCCAGGCACAAGGCCAACTCGCGCAAGCGGTAATGGGTGACGCCCTCGTGCTTCTGTCGTCACGAATAGTAGCCCCGCTGTTCCAAGTGCTCGAGACCAAAGGGATGACGAGCGCCGAGCTGTTCGACACATGCGTCACAGCCTTCGAGCGGGGACGGTGATACTCCGATGACCGGTGGCCGGATCAACATTCTTGTAGACCTCGACACCGCGGCCGCTATGTCGCAGCTCAAGACCCTCGGCGGCGCCATGGGTGTGACTCTTGGTGTCGCCGGGATCGCGGCAGGGTTCGGCAAAGTCGTCAGCCTCGGCAACGATCTGACGAACACGCTGAACACCATGCAGGCGGTCTCGTCGGCGACCGCTGATCAGATGGCCGCCGTGTCGGAACGGGCAAAGCAGCTCGGCAACGACATGACGATCCCGAACACGTCGGCGACGAATGCAGCCGAGGCGATGACCGAACTCGCCAAGGGCGGTCTGTCGGTCGAACAGACGATGGTTGCTGCGAAAGGCAGCCTGCAGCTTGCGGCGGCCGCGCAGATTGACGCCGGAACGGCCGCGAATATTCAGGCGCGTGCGTTGAACGCCTTCAAACTGGAGGCGTCAGACGCAACTCTCGTAGCCGACACGCTAGCGAACGTGTCGAACGCAGCCAGCGGTGAGATTGGCGATTTCGCGATGGGGCTGAATCAGTCCGCACTTGTTGCGAAAGGACTCGGCCTTTCTCTGGAGGACACTGCAACGACGCTCGGACTCTTCGCGAAGAACAGCCTTCTGGGATCAGACGGCGGCACGAGTCTCAAGACGATGCTGATCGCGTTGGAGTCGCCGAGTAAGGCGCAGGCCGCTGCTCTTCGGGAGTTGGGTGTAGAGCAGTTCAACGCTCAGGGTCAGTTCGTCGGTATGCGCGTGGTGACGGAGCAGTTAGCGGCTGCTCAGCAGCGGATGACGACCGAACAGTTCACCGCGGCGGCGGCGACTGCGTTCGGCACCGACGCGGTCCGTGGTGCGACTGCATTGGTTGCCGAAGGCGCAGCGGGCTGGGATGAGATGGCTGGCGCCATCACTCGTCAGGGTGGCGCGGCGGAAGTTGCGGCCGCGAAGACGCAGGGGCTTCCTGGTGCGTTGCAGCGGGTGCAGAACGCAGCCGAGACTTCTGCGCTGGCACTGTACGAACTCGTCGATGGTCCGTTAGAGAGGTTGGCGAACTTCGCTGCTGGTGGACTCACCAGCGCTACCGAGGCGGTCGGGAATCTCGGATCCGGATCAGCGGCGTCCGTGCCGTTCGTGCAGGGATTCGTCTCAGCCTGGGACGGTCTGCCCGAGGTCGGCAGCAAGGTCATCAACGTCTTGCGTCCGATCGGTGAAGTCGTTCGGGAGAACGTCGAGGCGCTTGGGCAATCCGGTGGTGTGGTCGAGACGGCAGGGCAGGCGCTGCACGGACTTGTCAACATCGCCGGTGCCGGACTGACGATCCTCACCCCGTTCGCGGAAGCGGTCGGTGCTGTCGGTTCGTTCT
This sequence comes from Antrihabitans stalagmiti, assembly GCF_016482825.1. Classification (GTDB taxonomy): domain Bacteria; phylum Actinomycetota; class Actinomycetes; order Mycobacteriales; family Mycobacteriaceae; genus Antrihabitans; species Antrihabitans stalagmiti. Next base: position 206,980 of record NZ_JAEMNV010000004.1, read on the forward strand.
TCGCTGGGCTACCCGGTCCGGTGCAATCCGCAGTGGTCGCGTTGGTCGCGTTCCGGTTGCTTATGCCCGCGATCACAGCCTCGTTAGCGACAGCGGGAGCGGCTCTGTCCCGATTCGCGATTACCGCAACGGGCCAGGCGGTCGGCGCACTTGCCGCAGTCACAACTTCCTTCACGACCGCGGCGGCTGCGGCAACGCGATTCGGTGCGGTTGGTCGTGTCGTGGCAGGTGGTATGTCGGTCGCGCGGGTCGGGATCAGTTCGTTGACGTCCGCGCTCGGCGGACCGTGGGTGCTCGCGCTCGCGGCGGCGACCATCGGTATCACGTCCTGGATGGCGAGCAACGACGCTGCGGCCGAACGCGCAAAGCGGCTGCGGGACGCGACGGTGCAGATCGCGGCCGCGCAGCGCGACATGTACAAGGCGTTCACCGAATCCAACGGCGGATTGTCGCAGTTGGCGCTGTCGTCGATCAGCGTGCAGGTCGAAGCGGTAACCGGCAAGATCGACACGCTGACTGAGAGCGGCGCGAGCTGGACGAACTATGTCGGCGACGCCTTGCAGACTGTGTCGGGGTTTTGGGCGAACTCGGCCGGCGAACATACTGCCTACCTGGAGGAGCAAGAGGGCCGCGGCGACCGTATGAAGGCGGTCTATCAAAGCCTCGGCCTGAACGCGCAGCAGTTGGCCGAGCAGTTGGCCAACGATGACACGTGGCCCGAACTGCAGCGCAAGCTCGAAGGGGCTGGGCAGGGCGGTGCCGAGTTGCTCGCCGAACTCGGCCCGCTGCACGAGGAGGCGGTGCGCGCCCGGCAAGACGCGGCGCTGCTGACCCCGGGCGTGTCGGATTTGTCGGCTGCGGTGAAGACGCTGGCGGACACGTCCTCGTCTGCCGAGGAACAGCTCAGCGCTTTGCACGAGATCTTGGATGTGTTGTCGGGCAAGCAGATTCCGCTGTCGGAGGCGGTGGCGTCCTACAACGACACCATCAACAAGGTTGTCGAATCCACTGCTGAGGCGGTCGATCAGACGAAGGGGTTCGGCGACGCTCTTGTTGGTGTGAACGGTGCCGTCAACACGGTGCTGCCGAACGGTGGGGCGCTGTTCGATCAGTTGGTCCGGTTGCGTGGCGAAAGTGAAAAAGTTGCGCTCGCTGCCTACAACCAGAAGATTCAGACCGGCACTGTCGCCGAAGCTCAGCAGGCCGCACGCGAGCAGATGGCACGCACAGCCGAAGCGCTGGGTCCGCTTGCCGCCAAGTACGGGATCAGTGCCGACCAGATCGAGCGCATGGCACGCGAGGCGGGTCTCGTGCCCGAGACGATCGTGTCGGCGGTGGCATTACAGGGTGCGAGCGAGTCGACGCAAGAGCTGTTCATCATCAACCAGGAACTTGCGAAGGCTGGCGCAGGGGCGTCGGTCACGGTCGATGCACCGACCGAGGACGCCCGCAAACAACTCGAAGTGCTCGGCGTGAAGATCGAAGAAGTTGCAGGACACCCGAACCTGGTGAAGATCACCGCGCCGAATGAAACGGCGTTGCAGCAACTTGATCAGATCACGAAGGTGATCGACAGCGCGACGCGGACTCGGTACGTCGACATTGTCCCGCGACGAGTCGGGTCCCCTGAGCAGGTCGCCAACGCTGCGGTGCTGGATTCCGGGGTCACCTTCGGGCGGCCGCCGGGCCTCGCGACGGGTGGGCGGTTGCCGACGTCGGGACCGGGGACCGACGTTGTGGACGGGTTCCTGGGCATGATTTCCGGGATGCCTGCGGTTCGGCTCGACGGTGGCGAGCAGATCACGCGGCGAGCGATGGTCGATAAGTACGGTCCGCGTCTGTTCGATGAGATCAACGCGGGCACGTTCCCGATGTTGCCGGGGTACAAGGACGGTGGTCGGATCGCGGTCGACCGGATGAAAGATTTCGCGCAGTCGCAGAACGGTTTGCCGTATGTGTGGGGCTCGCGGGATTGCTCGTGGTTCATGTCCGCGATTCAAGCGGTCGGAATGGGTCACGAGCCTGGACGGCTGTACACGACGCACGATCTGATGGCGGGCAACACTGCCGGGTTGAAGTCGGGGTCGCAGGGTCCGTTCGTGATCGGTGTCAACGACGAGCATATGGCGGGCGATCTCGACGGTGTCCCGGTCGAGTCGGGCGGTAACGGTGTCCGGTACGGCGCGGGTGCGCTCAGTGCGAACGATCCGAGGTTCGTGAAGCAGTTCTATATGCCGTCGGATTTGTTCGATCCACCGCTCACCGCCACGTCTCGTGAGTCCTCCCGCGACGATGAGTCGTCAACGGGCGAGAACCGCGGCGACCGCAGCACCGCTGAGCCTGATGCACAAGGCACCGACAAGAACAGGTCTGCGGGGCAGGCGCTGAGCGACCTTCCGCAGACACTGTCGGGTGCGGCTGGTGCTCTGGCGAGCGAGGTCGTGTCGTCGGTGGTGGGTGATGTGCTCGGTGTTCTCGGTGTCAACGACAGCGGGATCGTCGGGAAGTCGATCAGTCTGGGTCGCAGCATCGCCGAATACGATCCCGACCCCACCGGGGACGGGCGTCGGAAACGGCAGCAGGAGTTCGACACGGCACCGACGACCGATGACTCGGATCCGAAGGTGATGGATCAGCAGCCGATCAGTTACGACTCCGGTCGTGGTGTCGAGCAGTGGGCACCGGTATTCGCAGAGGCGTTGTCTCGCACGGGTAATCCGTCGCAGGACCTGGGTCGGACGCAGGAGCAGGCTCGGATCGAGTCGAACGGTAACCCGGACGCGGTCGGTCCGGATTCGGCGGACGGTAATCCCCGCGGGCTGCTGCAGGTGAAACCCGCCACGTTCGCGGCGTTCCGGGATCCGGAACTCGCGAACAACGTGCTGAATCCGTTGGCGAACTCAGTCGCAGCAATGAAATACACCAACGATCGGTACGGCAATCTCGCCAACATTTGGCCAACCGCCAAGGGATACAAGGACGGCGGTATCGAACTGTCGCCGATGGCGGCAGGTAAAGCGAGCATCGTCGGCCCGAACACGTGGCGCGTCGTGGGCGATCGAGCCAAGGACGACGAGTTCTACATCCCGGACACTAACGATCCCGCGCATGTGGCGATCGGTCAGGAATGGGCACGGCGCCGAGGATTCCAGCTCGTCCGTATGCACGCCGACGGCGGCATTCACGGGGGCAGCAGCGGACGGGGCGCCGCAGCGATGGACGTCGACGCGATTGTCGGTGGTGTCTTCGGACGGATGGGAACCGTGAACATCAACGCACCGACCGGTGATTCGATCGGTATTCGCCGGGAGTGGGAGCGGTGGCTCGGCCGCGCGACACAGCATTACGCCATGGGCGGACGATCCTAGACCGAACGAAAAGCAAAGGGAGACAGTAACTAATGCAAGATGCGATCGCTCCAGGCAGAGGTCACTTCGACGCAGCCGGAAACTACTACCTGCCAGAGGGGCGCGGCGTTCTCTCGCAGACAGGCGTGTACACCGATCCGCACGGCGCCAAGATCTACGGCGCGGCCCAGTTCCGCATAAGTCCAGACACGGGCGGATTGGTCCCGCGGGTGCCGATCCGCGACGCAGCGGATCCGCAGCGGATCCGCAGCCGCTGCCGCCGATCGTCCCTGTAGGCCCAGGCTGGCCCGTACCGCCCGCATAACCCCACAGCCCCCGCATAACCCCGACAAACGAACCAACCGCAGGAGGACCCCCATGAAAACACTGATGCACACACTGATGTCCGAGCGGATCGCGCTGAGGGCTGCACTGACGGACAACATCCGCCGTGCGACGAAGCCGGATCCGAACTACACACGAGAAGCGAACGCGCAGCGCGCCAGCGAGGTTCGAGCGCAGCTGCTTCGTGATGGCAATGCTGTACTCGCTGAGCACGCACAGAAAGCGGCGCAAACCGCAGCGCAGTTGAAGATCGCTGCGGCAGGGGAGAGGCCTCATGTGGATGCGAGTTCGGCTGCCGATCTGATCCGTACGGAACAAGCGTGGCGGAACAATGTGTTGCCAGAGTTGGAGCGGGGCAGACCACTCAACCAGGTGCTGAGCGACGCTGCCGTCGACGACGTCCTCGGTGCGGAGCGATTCGCGCCGGCCTACTACCGGTCGAAGTTCAACAGCAACACGAGTCTGTCGGCGATGCAGGAGGGGTATGACGCCTCGACCATGCGAACGACGCTCACGCCCGCCGTACAGGATCTCAGCTTCGTCGATCACGCGATAGCAGACCGGTTTGCGAACATGGCACCGACAAGTGCCGCAGCAGATTTGATCCGATTCGCTGCCCGTGCTGATGTCGATCTCGCCACGTACCGCGATGTCGCCGCCAGTGTCGATCAAGGCGACGCGATGGGTGCCCAGATCACCATCCACTTGAGCGCGCAGAGCGGTTACGCCGCAGAACCAGCGCACGAAACGCAGGAGCAATCTGCGACCAGCAACAACGCTCCCGCCGACGCATAGGAAACGCGCGAACTGTGAACGGGACGGAAGCCTCTGCGGGGTCCCCGTCCCGGTGCACAGCTACCCAGGGGGGTGGGCCTCTCCCATCCGTCTCTGGCACTGAGCGACCAGGCTCTAGAAGGTATGTCGACCGAAAAACTCAAGTGGGAACTTTGCTAGGAGGGTGAATTGCCGCCCCTGATGAACCAGCAGACACCGAACAGCCGGGCTCGACGTCGGTCGAACGCTCCTGGTCACCGGCCCTTTTTCGTCGTCCTGCCGAGGGAAGGGTGCACGGACCCTGTCCCCAAAATTCCGGCAGGCAGAGTGTGGTCGAGGGTCGAAAAACAGCGTTGGAAAGAGCTGTGGACGTCGCCGCAGGCTACGCAATGGGACGAATCGGCGGCCGTAACCGTCGCTTTGCTCATCGCATACGAGACTCAGCTGCTTGCCGGTGAGGGCGCAGCGTGGCTCGCGCAAGAAGCACGTCACGCGGGCGACGCTCTCGGACTAACGCCGCGCGCGATGGCCGCCCTCGGCTGGACAATCGGCGACCGGACGTCGCAATGACCAGTGCACGCCGACGGGCCCGATCGAAGGATGGAAGCCTTGAATCCGGTGAGTCGGCCGGCGGGCGACAACACCACATGCTTCGGAAGTTCCGTCCTAATATCGCCCGAGGATGTATCGATTGCAGCAGCCTGATCGAGCCAAATGAACTTAGCGCGATTCTCTGCCCAGCCTGCTTGTCGCGGCGAGACGCGTAGCGAATCGGCGTAGGCCATCCTTCTCAAGGCGCTCATGCCCGTCGGGTTTTGGCGCTCTGGGCTGCGCACCACGCGTCGACAGTCGATTCCTCAAGCAGCAGAGGCGAATTCGGCGCATCACCGTTCTTCCAAGCTTGCGAGTAAAGAGGATGCCCCTTCACTCTGAGCTGGCGAATGCGGTTCGGCGTGTGTCCAGTCCTCGCCGAGATTCCTTGGATGTCTAGCAAGTGTGGTGGGTTGTCGATCGGCGCGCCGATGCTTTTGCGCGAATTGTGCTCGGTCTGTTGTGACTGCACCGTTACCGTCGGCCTTGCGTCGTCCTGCAGAAAATCGGTTGCGAGTATGAACCTCGCCCTCTGGTCGTTGCTGATGATCCCCGCGAAATCGAGCTGATCAAGCAATGTGCGGAGCGCGTCGATCTGTGTTGAAGAGGGTGTGTGCACGCGCTAGATCCTCCGGGTTGCGGTCTTTGCGCCATGGATCACGGCCAAAGAAGGCCCACGCATACTTGGGTTGCATCGGGGCCGACGGCTTGTTAGCGGCGCACGGACCCGACAATCGCGAATCGCGAGTAATGGAAACCAGGAGGAGCCCGCGCGCGCCGGTCGAGCGTCCTCACCTGCGCCGACTAGTCTGACCGGCGTGACGGTTGCGGTATGGGTGAAAGTGTTTGATGGAATCGTGCTTTCGACGGACTCTGCGAGTACGGCGCTGCTACCGAATGGTTCGGCTCAGGTCTACAACAATGCCGACAAGATCTTTCACCTCCACAGGAAGCTACCGATTGGAGCAATGACCTGGGGACTGGGCCAAATAGGTCCCGCTTCCATCTCAACGGTTTCGAAGAGCCTCCGATTGAGACTAATGGGACGTGATCCTGACCACCCGGAGTGGGAAGTCGACGCGGACACCTACACCATCGAAGGGGTCGCAGAGCGCGTCGCAGAAATGTTCTGTGAGCTGATGAAACAGACCAACCAGGACGATTGGCCAGGGCAGCTGGGCTACCTGGTTGCCGGGTTTTCTGCAAAGAGTGACCAGTCAGAAGCTTGGCTTCTCAAATTCGAAGACAAGGTCGACGAGGTGCCTGGACCGGAGCAGGTTGCTTCCACCGACCGATGGGGGTACGAGGCGTACGCGCAGCCTGACGCTGTAGATCGCCTGTTTCGGGGCTACGACCAGCGTCTTCTCGCGAGGTTGTTGGCAGCAACGCCTCCGCAGCATCATGCCGATATGGTCGCCCTACTGGAGGAACATCACAGGGTTCCGCTTCATCCAGCGATGCCCTTCCCCGACGCGATCGCGCTAGCGAAGTTCATGGTAGAAACCACTGCTGGATTCACCCACTTCAACCTGGGGCCGGATACAGTGGGAGGACCAGTCGAAGTCGCTGGAATCAACCTGCACGAGGGATTTAGGTGGATCAAGCGGAAGCACTACTTTTCGACTGAACTGAACCAGGGAGAGCTTTGATGAGTGCGAAATTCGTGACCTTCAATGGTGGGTCGGGTTCGTCGAGCTCGAAGAGCAGCGGCGCGTCCCGAGGAGTGTTTCGATCGGGTGGACAGACGTTCCAGATGCCGCCCCGCCCGACAGTCACCGTCCCGCGGCCAGCGTCGAAGCAGTCGGGCTCTGGAACGAAGGGCAAATAGTTCGGCTGTCGTCAACATTGTGGGCCGCGACGGATTGAACCTGATTCTGACCGGTGATGTAGTGCGTGAGCGGACCTACTGGTCCCGCACCCCGGTCGGTATGACGGGCGGCTTAGCAACCTAGTCGTTTTGTCGCTCGGCGCGTCGAATTCCTCTGCACGTATTGCCTCGATCTCGGGGACAAGCCCGCCGGGTCGGGAGCAAGTACAAGTGCGGGCTTGTAGGTCAGGTCTAGCGCGGCGAATATATCGCTGTCAGTGAGCCGCCATTTTCGTCCGATCTTGTGGCCGGGCAGCTTCCGTTCACGAAGATGTCGGGTGTACCACTCTTTGCTAGCGCCGATCTTTTTGGCCGCCTCTGCGACCGAATAGGTGACGATCGGACGCGGATCCGGGATGGATTGCTCCTCGGTCAACTCAGCTTGTGTGGTCGTGACGTTGTACTTCATTCGGCGTGGGTGTTTGCCAGAATCGTCGGGCGGCAAGTGCGTTGCGACGTAGGTGAGTTGCAGCGCGTCCTTGATGTCATGCTCGGTCACTTGCCACCTACCGCCTCGTTTGTGGCCGGGTAGGCGCCGAGCGTGCAACTTGTCGAGATACCAGGATTCTTTGGCTCCCAACCGCTCGGCTGCTTCAGTGACACTGTAGAAAGTCGCCAGAGGGTGCACGGGGTGTGGCGGCGGTAGTACGGTCGCGTCTACCCGCAGTTCGCTGTTCTGCCAGCGGCCATACGTTGGTTTTGAATGTCCCTCTGGGAAGGTCTCATGCTCCATGTAATGCACGCCGGCAGCGGTGACCTTCGGGTTGAGGTCTTTCGATGTTCTGGAGATGGTCACCAACTGCCGGTCCGCGAGCGCAATCACGGTTGTCCCGAATGTGGCCGCGTCCCAGGCTATTTCGGTCGACTTTGACGCGATCCAACGGAGGATTTCGAGTTGCCGAGCGTTCAGTCGGCGATAGTTCATTGCCAATTCACTCGGCACGGCGTCGAACTGGCCCGCAGCTCTCGGCGGCGCCGGATCTGCGCATTCATCCACTGCCGAACTTGCTCGTCGGTCATCCGCGAGGTCACTCCCAAAGCTTAGAACTAGGGTCAAGGGGTGAGGGGTTGGTGGACTGCGCACGATGCACGAAACGGATTGCTGCGGGTGAGCCCGTGGGATCTCGGGCACGACGATGTGAATCGGACTGTGTACCGGTCTAGCAACACGATCCGAATCTTAAAACTGTTGCACACCAACGGATTACGTGCGACCGCCTGCAGTACTGCCCAGGCCCAGGGGGGTGGGGCCTCTCCCCCGAATCTCCGGGCACTGAGCGACCGAGCTCTAAAACGCGCGGAGGGTTCAAAACTTGGACGGCCGAACGTCGAAAAGCTTCCGGCACTGTCGACAGGGTTAGGCCTAACCGTTACGAAAGCGTTACTTCACGTCAATAGCCCAACCCCCTGTGCGCCGTCGAACGACTGCAGTTAGGGGCGTCCGTCTTGGGCGCTGACGGCCGAACGCCGCTACGGCCACACCGCCTTCTGGACCCGCGCCTACCGAGGGCGCTGTGAGCCATTTAAGGGCTATCTAGCACCAGGCCGGGAGACGGACCTGCCTTTGACGACCTTGGCGCGACGCGGGTACCTTTTATTCATCAACCCCGGCCCCTCTGTTAGTCACCGACTGCGTGTCACCGGCTAACAAGGGCCGGTTTTCTTTTGGGAGCAGTTGCGCCAGTGGCGGAGTACAACAAGCCCCATCGCAATTTCAACGAGCAAATTGCGCTCATGAAGTCGCGAGGGTTGGGCTGCGAGGACGATCGTGCAGCCGTGCAGGCGCTGAAACGAATCGGCTACTACCGGTTGTCCGCCTACTCCTACCCATTCCGGCGCTTCGACCCAGATCGCCCGGGTAAACGGTGTGACGAGTTCATCGCAGGTGCGACCTTCGAACAGGTCGTGGAACTATGCGATTTCGACAGCAAACTGCGAGCGCAGATGCTCGTAGCCGCAGAGATCGTAGAGGTAGCGCTCCGCGTTCAGGTCGCTTATTTTCTCGGAAAGCGCGAAAGATTCGGTCACCTCGACCGGGTTCATCTCGACGAAGGTGAGTGCGCAGGACGGCGTGGCACCCACGAGAAAGACGTGCATACAGACTGGATTGACCGGTATGAGCGCCGCGCCTCTGACTCTCAGAACGAGGACTTCATTCGACATTTTCGCGAAAAGTACGACGGCCAATTACCGATCTGGGTGGCGGTTGAGATCTTAGAGTTCGGTCAGCTTGTCCGGCTGTACGGAATGCTCGACAAGCAGGACAAGCGGCGGATCTCGGATCATTTCGGAGTGAAGGGCCACAACGTGTTGCATAAGTGGCTGATCCGGCTCAACAATGTGCGAAATCACTGCGCACACCACGACAGGATATGGAACCGGATCGCGGTGTACGGGATTCCAGCCGTGCACGAACAACAGGTCCCCGCTGCGCTAACGCACTTGTCGAGGTTGGGCGACGACGATAGGAAGCGGATTTACACTGCAGCGGCACTGAGCGCGCATATAGTGACACTTTCCAAACCCGAGACCAATTGGCCTCGATCTTTTAAGACAGTCGTCAGCAAACTTCCGCTTCGAGATGGTGTGGTTACCGAGGCTGTCATGGGCTTCCCCACCGGGTGGAAGAGTTTCGACATTTGGAACTACGAACCGAAACGGTAGCGCCGACTGCGTCCAGCATGCCGCCTGCGTGCCCACATTCTGCCCACACTTGCCCACGAAACATGGTGAATCTAGGTGAATTACAGTGATGTGTTTGTGCAGCTAGACGGCGAATCGGGCCTCTGACCAGAGGGTCGAATGGGGTTCAAATCCCTCCGCTTCCGCCAAAGTTTTGCGGTGTCGGGGGCACCTTCACGTCGTCCAGTGGTGTCAGCGCCACTCTTATCCCGCTCCGGCTCGGAGCCGATGCGACATCGGTCCCGCCGAGGGGTACGTATGCCACATTCGCTCCACGGTTTCGAGTCCGCCGGAACGAAAGAACCCCGCCACCTCAGGCGACGGGGTTCTTCGCGAAATCTAGCCAGCCGGCGGCGGCTGCTGCTCCCACGGTGGTGGGGGAAGCGTCGGCAGCGGTGGCAGTGTCGGCAGCGGTGGGAAATCGATCGTCGGGTTCGGCGCGGGCACCGGGGTCTGCGTCGGTGTCTCCGGCGGCACCTGGCTCACGGACGTCGCTGCGTTACTCGGGTCGGCAGTCGACGTCGCGGTTGTCGCCGCCGCTGATTGAGTTGCGCTCGCCGCAACAGTTGCCTCGACGGTGGTCGGGTTCAGCTTCTGATTCAGCTCTTGTTCGAGCCGAGTCGACCACTCCATAAGCACGTCGTGTGCTGCGGTGTCGTTCACATCGCTGGCACGCGAGGATGCTTCCGCGAGTTGGATCTTCGCCTCGTCGGGTCGGCCGGATTGAATGAGCTGCTCGGCTTCGTGCAGGTAGGTCGAGGTATCGATGTTGGCGACCGTGGAGTCGGCGGCATCGCTGAACACGACCTGCTTCACGTTCCACAGCGGATCGCCAGGCTCGGCGTTGTAGGAAAGAACGGTCATGCCGCCGCCGACCAAGGCGACTGCCGCGGCTACACCTGCAAGCGGACGAACCATCCGGAGCACCCGGGACGAACGGTCGCGGGTGCGCTTGGCGCCGATCTCCTGATGGATCGCCGCAAGCACTTCGTCTATGTCGGGTCCTGCTGGCAGAGGCTCGTCGACGATGTCAGCGCGCCAGCTCGAAAGCAGCGCAGCAATGTCGTTGTCGTCGTCGAACGCCTCGCCGTTGACGATCGCGTCGATGAGGGCGTCGTCACGTTGGACGGCGGCGATATCGATCGGCGCTTCGACGCTCGACGCGCCGTTCTGTGGGTCCGCACCGAAGCCGCGGTTCTTGTCCCTAGCCATTGGTTTCACCCACCGTCGCCACTCTTGTCTTGAGTTTCGCGAGCGCTCGATGTTGAGCGACACGCACCGCTCCCGCTGTGCTGCCCACCGCGGTGGCGGTTTCTTCTGCCGATAGACCCATGACGAGCCTGAGTATAAGTATTTCTCGGTGCTGTTCAGGCAGTGTGGCGAGGAGCGTGTTCATCTGTCGCGCGGCCTCTGAATCGAGAGCGTGCTGCTCGGGTCCGCTGTCGGTGGAGATGACGTCGGGGACATCTGCCATCGGGTCGGACTTGTTTCGCGATGCGCTCCTGTGAGCGTCGGCCACCTTGTGAGACGCGATGCCGTAGACGAAGGCCATAAACGGTCGACCTTGGTCCTGGTACCGCGGCAATGCTGTCATCACAGCGAGGCATACCTCCTGAGCCACATCGTCAGCGGAGAGCTGCCCACGCTCCGCCGACCCGACCCTGGCTCTGCAATAGCGCACAACCAACGGCCGGACAATCTCCAGCACTTGGGAAAGAGCGGATCGGTCGCCGTTTGCAGCTAGTGCAACTGCGGCGTCCAACTCCTCACCCGTATTAGTCATCGACAGAGTATTTCCCGGCGTTACAGTGACACGCTCATCAGACAGGCGTGCTTCCCAGAATTACGGAACGTTACTAACCATAGTCACCGCTGTGCCACCTCCCGATCACGAACCTGCCGATACCACGGACGACGACGCTCGCCGCATCGGGTTCGATTGCGATCGAACGAATTTGGGCGTGGCTGGCAGTCGGGTTCCGACGTGGCGGGGAGCGCTTCGGCTATCGCGCGACATGCCCGAAATGCCTGATCGAGACGGTCTCGACACGCGAATGTGATTCACGTAACTCACTTGCAGCCGTTTACGAAAACGGGCATTTCGGAATGGGTGCCGCGTTAACAATCCGGTCGGTATTGGCGTCGAAACCATACTTTCGGTCGAATTTGCGTCCGAATCCGGCGGCGCTCGGAATTGGACGAACACGCGACCAAGGACGATCAACGCCTGCCCGGCCAGATCAACCAGCCGTTATCCGTCTGCTCCTCGATCGTTGTCCCAAGCAATGTTCTCCCCAGCCGGTCTGGGTTAGTTTTGACGCTCCGGGTGGTCGTTGGGGAGGGTTTTCGGATGCGCAGAGTGCTGTTGTTGGTCGTTGCGATGGTTGCAGGCTTGGTCGGCGCGGTGGCATCGCCGCAGGTGGCGAACGCAGCAGAGGTTGTGAACGTCGTCGGCTTGAGCCCGACGCGGACCGCCGTCTTCGTCCGTTCGCCGGCCATGAATCAGGTAGTCCAGGTGCAGATCCTGCATCCGGCAGGCGGCGGTTCGCGCCCGAGTTACTACCTGCTCGACGGCTTGCATCCCGGGGTGAACGAGAGCACCTGGACCAACGCGACCGACGCGGAACGGTTCTTTCTTGGCAAGAACGTGAACGTCGTGCTGCCGGTCGGCGGCTTCGCCAGCTACTACACCGACTGGGACCGCCCGGACCCGCGCTTCGGCAACTACAAGTGGGAGACCTTCCTGACCAGGGAGTTGCCACCGATCATCGACGGGCAGTTCGGCGGCAACGGCGTCAACGCGATCGGCGGGTTGTCGATGGGTGGCAACAGCGCCTTCATTCTGGCGGCTCGCAATCCGTGGCTGTATCGCGCAGTCGCGGGATTCAGTGCCTGCCCGGATACCGCGATGTCGATGCCTGCGATCGTCGCGTCCATCGCGATGCGCGGCGGCGATCCGACCAACATGTGGGGACCGATCAATGGTGCAGGCTGGCGAGATCACGACCCCGCGCTCGTCGCCGACCGCTTGCGAGGCAAAGCGCTCTACATCTCGACGGGCACCGGCCTTCCCGGCCCGCACGAGCTCGAACTCAAACCACAGCTGGCCGAGAACATCCTGACCGGCGGACCTGTCGAGGCGATGGTCTTCGCATGCGTCGTCGGATTCGAGCAACGGTTGCGTGGCATGGGAGTCCCCGCGCATTTCGCCTACCGGCCGTTGGGCACACATTCGTGGTCGTACTGGCAGGACGACCTGCACGATTCGTGGCCGATGATCGGGTCCGCGATCGGGGCGTGACGCCTCAGACCGCTCGGCCGCGCAGACCCCAACTGTTGGCCAGGTCCACCGGATCGGCGTCTGCTATCCGCTGATACATCTGCGCGGCAGCTCGGGAGAACCCATCGGGCAGTCCGACGGCCGCGAACGCGTCGCCTGCCTCTTCCATCTCACCGACCCATCGCCATGCTTTCCCTGCAGCGCGGTCGTCGAGCTGCTGCAGCAGGGCGGTGAGGTCCTTGCCGGTCCGTGCGAGTTCGTCGCGTAGCTCGTCCTGCACCCCGTAGGCACGAGCGGCTTCCGCGATGGCCAGCCAGATCGTCGGCAGTGCTTTGCTCTGCGCCGCGAAGCATGCCTTCAATCCACTCGCCGACCCGATCTCGCCGTCGAGGACCCGAGCCGTGAACGGCGAACCGTCGAACAGCGCCGCCACGACGGGTGCCTGCTCGCCGGCCAGCCACAACACCGTGTGCCCCGGCTCCCACGCGGGTGGACCGATGATCGCCGCGTCCACGGTGCGATCAGCCCCGAACAGGTCACCGATGCCAGCGACGGTTGCAGGCGACACGGCGTTGGCGTCGACATAGAGGGGTCGGCGATCGCCTGCCGCGGCGGCAACCTGCTCTGCAACACCGCGAGCAGCGTCCGGCGGGCACACCGAAATGATCACGTCGGCACGACGGACCAGTTCGGCCAGGTCGGGTACACCGACGAAATCGGCGATCTCAGCCCGCTTCGACGTGGTGACGCTGCGCCCGGCCGCTGCCCAGATCACCGCCCCGGCGACAGGCTTGAGCGCCGAACCGACGGACGCACCCATCACGCCGGGGTGCAGGATCCCGATGACGGGACGGGACGGGAGAACGATCGGGCTCATGGGAAGCATCATCCGCTAGCAGGGGAGCGGGGCTCGGCTAGACCTCGTCCGGCTCGAATTCGCGGACGTAGGCGGGTGCGGGTTCGGTCTTCGTCGTACCGTTCTTCGGTGCCGAACCGGTCTTCGACGGGGTTGATTTGCTGCCGTTCCTGGCAGGCGTTTCAGGCGGTGCCGTCGACTTGGCCGGCTGCTTCGAGCCGTTCGATTGTTTTTCCGGAGACTTGGCTGCGGGTGCTTTCGGCGTTGCGCCTGCGGTAGCGGACCGGATCTCCACGACAGCTTCGACGCCGTGGTTGCCGAGTTCGTCCTGCATGATCTTGGCGGCCTTCTCGTACACGATCTTCGTGACGAGTGACGGAGCGAAGTTGCCGGCGAAACCGCCGATCCAGCTGTTAGCTGCGGCGACCTCGAGCGGATTGACGATCTCCACGGTCAGTATCCGCCCGCGGCCTACCGTTCGGGCGCCTGTGAGCACCGCTTGCGTGGTGTGCGGCTCGTCTCGGCTCAGCAGTCGCCGCGCGAGCACGATGAGTACGATCAGCGCCGCGAGGGTACATGTGCAGATAATGAGCAAAAGAATAAAAATTGCGATCTCCACCTCTACCGTCAGCGTTCGTGCCTTCGCACTTCCATTGTGCATATTTCCTTCTCGAACCTACCGTTTGCGTTACCGTGGTCCGGCTACGAGCCGTGAAGGAAGTACGTCGATGGGCCGGAGATTTTTCGCGACCGCCAGTCTTGCGTTGGCGCTCGTGCTCTCTGGGGGAGTTCCCTCTGCGGTCGGCGCGCCGATCCCGGCGCTGCCACGACCCGGTGGACCCGCGACCGTCGTCTCGGTCGACGAGTTGACGCCGACGCGGTCCGCATTGTTCATCGATTCGCCGGCGATGGGCAGGATTGTGCAGGTACAGGTCCTGCACCCGGCGTCGGAGGGGCCACGTCCGTCGTTCTATCTCTTGGACGGCGTCGACAGCACCGACGATGAGAGTTCGTGGACAAAGAAGACCGACATCGTCGATTTCGTTGCGGGAAAGAACGTCAACGTCGTCCTTCCGGTCGGCGGTATGGCGAGTTACTACACCGATTGGCAGAAGGCGGATCCCGCGCTCGGGGTCAATATGTGGGAGACGTTTCTCACGAAGGAACTGCCACCGATCATCGACGGAGAGATGAACGGCAACGGGGTTCGAGCGATCGGCGGGTTGTCCATGGGTGGGCAGGCGGCGCTCATCCTGACCTCGCGTAACCCCGACCTCTACCGTGGCTCCTTCGTATTCAGCGCGTGCCCCGACACAGGCTCGCCGGCGTCGCAGAACCTCGTCCGCGTGACCGTGGCGTCGAGAGGGGGCGATGCGACCAACATGTGGGGACCCGCTTCCGACCCCGACTGGCAGGCTCACGATCCGTGGACGAACGCCGAGCGGTTGCGCGGCAAGGTCCTCTACATGTCGGTCGGCAACGGAGTGCCCGGCAACAACGACTTTCAAGGCGACATCGACGCAGCGACAGTGCTGTCGGAAGGTGCTCCGCTCGAGGTCGGTGCGTTGATCTGCACAAAGGAATTCCAGAGTCGACTCGATTCGCTCGGCATCCCTGCGCAGTTCGTCTACCGGCCGATCGGAACGCACTCGTGGCCGTATTGGCAAGATGACCTGCATGACGCCTGGCCGACGATCGAGAGTGCGCTCACGAGCTAGCGCAGTAGTTGCGGCGATCGCCGCTGTCACGATGCTCTTTGTGCCTGTGCAGCACGCGTCGGCCGCGCCCGTTGCGACCATCGATCGTGTCGAATCCATCACCGACCGCTGGGTTCGAGTGTTCGTCGACTCGCCGGCCATGGGCTCGGTCGTCGAAGTGCAGGTACTGCATCCGAAGAATCGGTCGACGCCGCGCCCGACCGTCTATCTGCTTGACGGTCGTAGCGCTGACAGTTCGGGTAGTCACTGGACCGATCGCGGCGGCGCTGTGGAGTTCTTCGCCGACAAGGACGTCAACGTCGTTATGACTGTCGGCGGAACGGCAAGTTATTACACCGATTGGCAGCGGGCGGACCCGACCCTCGGGACCTACCGGTGGGAGACATTTCTGACGAAAGAGCTTCCGCCGCTGATCGATTCGGCGTTCGACGGCAACGGTCGCAACGCGGTGGCAGGCATTTCGATGGGTGCGCAGGCGGCGATGATGCTCGCGTTCAGAGCCCCGCAGGTCTATTCGGCCGTCGCGTCGTACAGCGGTTGTTATTCAACGACCGACGATCTCGGTCAGGCGCAGATGCGACTGGTCGTCGCGAGTTTCCGCGGCGACGCCGACAACATGTTCGGTCCGCCGACCGATCCCGAGTGGGCGGCGCACGACGTGATCGGCAACGCGGACGGACTGCGTGGGAAGGCGATCTACATCTCTGCGGGAAGCGGTCTACCGGGGCCGTTCGAGAACCTCGCAAATCCCGACGCTCTGAATTCCGTCCTGTTCGGCGGGCCGATCGAAGCGATCACCAATCAGTGCACACAACAATTGGCCGGCCGATTGGCCGAACTCGGTATCCCTGCAACGGTGAACCATCGGCCTGTCGGGACACATTCGTGGCCGTATTGGACGCAGGAACTCGCCAACTCCTGGCCGACGCTTGCTGCCGGACTTGGTCAGTAGCAGTCTCCGCACGCGATCCGGTCGGTTGCCGGCGGCTCGATCGGAGAATTGGCAGTGACGTAGTCGACGAGAGCGTCGACGTCTTTGCCGGCGTCGGTGCGGTCGGTGCCGGTTGTGAATCCCGCAAAGTTGTCACCGCCGTCGGCGAGGTATTGATTGACAGCGACGCGGTAGGCCGCGGCCGGATCCACCGGAATGCCGTCGATCGTCAACCCGGATACCTTCGCTCCTAGCGGTGCTGAATTGCTGATCCGATAACGAAGGTTCGCCGACGGCGCGAGGATTTCCCGAGCCGCGGGCCCGTCCGCCGGTGGCCGGAACTGCTGCTCGAGGACGGAGTCGAGTTGCGCTCCGGTCATGGTCAGCACCTGCAACTGGTTGCCGAACGGTTGGACGGCGAAGATTTCACCGAAGCTGACCGATCCTGGTACCGGTGACGTCGAAATCACGTTGAGGTCGCCTCGCAGTCCGCCTGCATTCGTCAGCGCGACGTCGGCGCCCGCAGACCGGGATGCCGCGAGATGCGAATCAGCGACGAGGTTGCCGAGTGGTGACTCACCCGTCCTGGATTCGTCGCGAACAATATCGGCGGTGATCTGCCCGATCTGGCGGCTGGTTATGGCCGACGCCTTCTCGGTCGCGCGGTCTACCAGCGCTGACACGGTTGGGTCCGGCGTGATGTCGCGCGTCACGATCTGGTTGAACGAACTCGTCCGATCACGCAGGACGTCGCGGCTGTCCCTGTCGATGTTGATGTCGACGACGGAGACGCCTCTGCCGTTGGAAGCGCCCTGCATAAACGCGCGCGGAGCACCCATCGGGTCGGCAACCGTGCAGTTGTACTGCCGATTGCCCGCCGCGGTGAAGATCACGTCGACCTTCGGGCTGGCCTTCTCCGCGATCGTTCGCGCAGCGCTGGTGGTGAGATTGCAGGTGTCCGGACCGCCCGGACCCGATTCGTCGCCTTTGTGAAGCAGGACGGTTATTGCCTTCACGCCGAAAAAGTCGAGTAGGTCGGCGGTGCGGTCGATCGCTGTGAGTTCGTCTCCGAAGGTGAGTCCGGTCGCGCGGTCGGCGGCGATGAACTGACCGGCGTCGCGAGGCAGGACCCCGATCACCCCGACCGGTATGCCCTCGACGAAGTCGACGTTGAACGGCAGCGTCGCAGGGGAGCCGTTGGCGAGGGTGAGGTTGGCGGCGAGCATCGGGAACGAGGCGCCGTCGTAGGTTGTGTCGAACGTGCAACCGTCCACGGGGTGGCAGCCGCCGCGCTGCAACCGCTGCAACTCCGAAAATCCGCCGTCGAGTTCGAGATTGCCGATGCCCGAGGCGTTGACGCCGATCGAGTTCAGCATCTCGACCACCGGCTCGCCGTGAAACAGCGACGATTCCAACGCCGACGGACCCCAACTGTCGCCGACGGAGTAGAGCAGCGAATTGGTCGCTTGGCTGCGCAGCTGGCCAACATACGCCGCGAGGTAAGTAGCGCCTCCTGCAGGGACGGGGGAGCCGTCGACCTGCTCGATGACGCCGGAACTACCGTCGGGCGGCGTCAGATTGCCGCGGAAATCGTTGAACGCAAGCAAACGGACGTCGACCGTGTCGGTCGACTGTGCGACGGCGGGTGTGGGCGCGAGCAAACCGGCGACTGTGAGGGCGCACGCGAAGACTGTCGTCAAGCGACCGAGCACACGCACCACCTTTCGCCCACCTGTCGAAGTCTGCCAAGCCGACGCTTACAGGTACTCCAAGTGCGAGTTACATTTTCGTTTCAGATCAGCGACTTGTGTCAGTCCTGTCTCAGCGGTTTGCCGACACATCGGCGAAGCGCCGGCTCGCGGCGTTGGTGGCGAACTCGAGGAATGCGTCGTTCTCGTGCGGATCGCCGACCGTGACACGGACCCCGTCGACTCCGTAGGGCCGAACCAGCACACCTGCGGCAGCGCTCGCAGCCGAAAAGTCAGCGGACTGCGACCCGAGTGGCAGCCAGACGAAGTTTGCTTCACTCGGGGGAACGTCGTACCCAGCGCCGACCAGCGCGTCGCGCACCCGGACGCGCTCGGCGACGACGGCGTCGGTGCGCTCGAGCAGTTCGGCCTGCGATTGCAGCGAGGCGATCGCAGCGGCCTGCGCGACGCGGCTGACGCTGAACGGCACATGCACCTTGCCGAGATTGGCGATGACGGCAGGATCGCCGACCGCGTAGCCGACGCGGATGCTCGCCAAGCCGTAGGCCTTCGAAAAAGTCCGCAGCGTAACGACATTGGGTCGGGTTCGCCCCAGCTCGACGCCGTCCGGCCGGTCGCCTTCCGGGAAGCGCTGGTATTCGAAGTACGCCTCGTCGAGCACGACGAGGATGTGCGGGGGGACTCGGTCGAGGAACGACTCCAGCGCGCGCTGGCCGACCGCTGTTCCGGTCGGATTGTTCGGATTGCAGATGAAGATCAGCCGGGTGCGATCGGTGACGGCCGCCGCGATCGCGTCGAGGTCGTGCACGTGACCTTCGGTGAGTGGAACGGTCACCGCTGTCGCACCGACGACCTGCGTGACGATCGGATACATCTCGAACGACCGCCACGCGTAGAGCACTTCGTCGCCCGCAACGCAGGTGATCTGCGCGAGTTCCTGGCAGATAGCCACGCTGCCGCAGCCTGCGGAAACGCCCTCGGCGGGCACATCGAGTGCTTCGGCAAGTGCGGCGACCAGTTCGGTCGACCGATTGTCCGGGTAGCGATGCGCCAGTTCGACCGCTTCTGCGACAGCTTTGGCCACGCTCGGCAGCGGTCCGAGTGTCGTTTCGTTGCTCGCCAGCTTGTAGGCACCCGGAAAATCCCGGCCGGGAACGTAGAGGGGGATCGACGCGAGGTCCGGCCGAATTCGTGCTGTCACCAGCCAAGTATGAAGGGCGCCGCCGTGTGCGTTTCGGGCAGGCCTTTTCCGCGCGAGGGGGTTTCTTCGGCCGGCAACAGTATTTCGGGCGCGTTGTTGCGTATCGCCCTAGGCTTGTTGCATGTCGGGAATCTTCGAAGACACTGCTGTCGAGCGTACGAACGATGGGGACGAGACCGCATCGCCGGGGACCGTTCCGGTCAGTGCGATCGAGCCGGACGGCCACGCTCGCGGCGGGATCGTCGTACTCCACGAGTCGAGGGACTTCACACCAGCGCTGCTCGGCTTGATGCGGGCTCTCGCTGACGAAGGCTGGATTGCCGTCGCGCCGCACCTCTTCCATCGGGAACCGGAAGACTCGGCTGCCGAGGTGTTCGGCGACAACCTCTTCCGTGACTTCGACGCGTCCTTCGACTGGCTCAGAGCCAAAGGTGTGTTCGCGGACTGCATCGGTGTGCTCGGCTTCGACGACGCGGGAACAGCTGCCGTTCTTGTGGCGACCAACAGGCCCGTAGGCGCTGTCGTCAGTGTCGCGGCCAGGGGCATCGTCGAACCGATCACCGCGGGCGCCCAGACCTTGCTCGACGCGGTTCAGACTTTGCAGGCGCCGTGGCTCGCGCTCTACGGATTCGACGATCCGGAGACGCCGTCGGAGCATGTCGAGCGCCTACGTGACGCTGTCGCCACCGCATCCGTCGCAACGAACGTCGTCAGCTATGCCGGACTAGGCCATCGAGCCGACGAGGAAACTGCGGCGGGTGACATCGGTAAAGAGTTCGAAAGCGGTGCTGACGTCCTCCTCGACGCGCAGTCCAGAATTTTCGACTGGTTCGACAGCAACCTGCGCTAGAACGCCTGTACGCAGGCGTTTTGCGTACTGCGACGGGTCTGTGTAACCTTTCCCCTCGGCGGTTCGAAAGGACCGGCTCCTCTTCAAGGGAAGCTCGGGAGGCGTGCCAGAGCGGCCGAATGGGACTCACTGCTAATGAGTTGTCCCCTTTAAAAGGGACCGGAGGTTCAAATCCTCTCGCCTCCGCCACATCCGGTGATCGTTGCTGGACTACAACTGAATTAGCTCGCGCCCGTAGCTCAACGGATAGAGCACCTGACTACGGATCAGGAGGTTAGGGGTTCGAATCCCTTCGGGCGCACAACAAACACCCCGTCACCATTGGTGGCGGGGTGTTTTGCTGTTCAGCGCGGTGTCAGGACGCCTTCGACGCCTTGTACTCGGACTCGAGCTTCTTCTTGACCGTCGCATCCGAGTGCCGGATGGCGATGGCGACAAAGGGTTCGATGATTTTGCCGAGGGCCTTGCCCGCGATGCCGCCGGGCAGTTCGTAGTTGATGTCGACGACAACCTCGCACTGCTCGGGCCCGAGTTCGTTGATCTTCCAGTTGGTGCGGAGTTCGAAACCTGAAACGTAGTCGGTGCGGTAGCTTCCCGGCCGCTCGAACTCGACCACCTTGATCACCGAATGCAAAGTCTTGGGTCCGAGCTTCATGCCGCCGTCGTACACGGTGCCTAGGCCGTAGACGGGCTCACCGACGACCTCGAGCTTGGTGATGCCGAAGATCCATTCGCCGCCGTTGCGCAGATCGGACATGTAGTCGAAGGCGTACTCGCGAGGTATCGCGAACGTCGACTCGTTGTGCACGTGGACCATCCGTCGTCTCCCATTCGATCGTGCTGACCGGCGTCACAGTACCCAATCTCGATGCAAGCCTTGCAGTCAGACGATTGCGTCAACCTCGATTTCTACCAGCAAATCGGGTGAGATCAGCGCTTTCACCTCGACCATCGTCGCCGCGGGACGGATCTCTGCGAACACTTCACCGTGCGCGCGGCCGACCTCCTCCCACCTGCTGATGTCGGTGACGAACATCCGCGTCCGGACGACGTTCTCGGGTCCGGCGCCCACCTCGGCCAAGGCGGCGACGATTCGTTTCAACGCTTCTCGTGCTTGCGCGCCGATGTCGGCTCCGCCGACAGCCGATCCGTCGGGTGAGGCGGCCGTCGTCCCCGCGACCCAGACGAATTGGCCGACGCGGACAGCCCGCGAATAGCCGACGGGCCCTTCCCACTCCGATTGCGACGACACGTTTATACGATTGCTCATGGCGCTGATCAAACTAGCTGTCGGTAGGAGAAGGCGACCGAATTCCGACGAGCACCGCTACGCCGAGGGTGACTATCCATAGCGACATCGCGCCGACCTGTCCGCGCTGCGCGTACCCGAGGCTGTAGGCACCGTCCAGGTTGTCGGCGATCAACATCCACGCTGTCGTCACCGAAGCGATGACGAAAAGCAGCAATCCGACTAGGCGCAGTACCCGAAACATGCGATATCGGAATGCCGCGACGGTGAACGCGATCATGGCGACAAAGATTGCGTTGACGGCAATAGTGCTGGTCAGCGCATGGATGTGATGAAGTTGGGGGAACAGTCCGCTCGGCTCGGAACTACACGGATGCTCGGGCGTCGCGATGCAGCCGATCGGCAGTTGGGAGTCTGCGATCGTGGCTGCTCCGAAAACCGTGAGGGCAATCCAGCCTGTTGTGGTGAGCGGCCGTCGCGGCAGCACAATCAGCGCGGCCAGCGCGGCGAGAATCATGAGTGTGCCGGTGACCGAGTCCGCAACGGAGAAGACGTCGCGGTACCGCTGCCCGACCGCATCCAGTTCGCTCAGAAACGTATTGCGCGGATCGAGGCCGGTTTCGATGAAGAACTCGAGGACCCACGACGAATAGGCGATCCCGCCAAGGATCAGCGGGATCGGCAGACCTGCTCGCAGCAGTGCCCTCATGCGTCGGCGCATGACGTACTCATCGCGTTCAGGGTAGAGCCCGGCCCACAGCTGCTTGAACTTTGTCTGCCGCGGCGGCCGGCGATTCGTGTTCCCACACCCGGACGACGTGCCAGCCCTCGGCGGTCAGCCGGTGGTCGGTATCGCGATCACGCGTCACGTTCGCGGCGAGTTTGTCGGCCCACCACGCGGCATTGTTCTTGGGGTCCGTCGCATGGTCGGGGCAGCGATGCCAGAAGCAACCGTCGACGTAGACGGCAACGCGACGCCGCGGAAAGACGAGGTCGGCGCGTCGACGTAGTCCCGGCAGCGGCGCCCGATCGACGAAGAAGCGGAGTCCCCGCCGGTGCAATTCGCGACGCAGCGCCACCTCCGGTTTGGTGTCGCGACGGCGTTGTTTGCTCAGCCGAGCGCTTGTCGCTGGGTCGGTGGACGGCACCCTGCCACGGTAGGCCTGCTCGTCAGTCGTCGGATTCCGGTTCGGACCAGGTGGGTGCGAATCGGTTGCGCCGCTCCACCTCCGCGTGGACGGAATCGACGAAATCGTCGAAGGACAGCGTGATCGACTCCGGCGGTCGGCCGTTGCGCGGCGGCGCGTTCTCGACGTCGAAAAACCGAACCGAACCCTCGGTGTCGTACAACCCGATGTAGACCTTTTCGAACAGATCGTGCCGGGTGTCTTCGGCGCCGAGGTCGACCCACAGTTTGTCGTCGCCACCGAGCACAGGCCGTTTGCCGCGGCCCGTTCGCTTGGCCAACGTTGTGACGTGGTGCGCGAACGACGACTTGCCGATATCACTCGCCTTCGTCGGATCGCCGTCGTCGCACGTGGTGTACGGCTCGAACATCACCGCAACCAAGACGCTGTACGGCTGACGCTGATGCAACACCATTGCCTCGCCGCGCAATTCGTGATCGTTGCGGACGATGTTCTTGGTCCAGCGTCCCAGTTTGCCCGAGGTCGGGCTGTAGTCCTGGAAGCTGTAGGTCTTGATCGACACGCACAGCACCAGGCCGAGCGTCGGGTCGATCGACTTGACGTCCAACCGTTTTCGGCCTTTTGCGACGTCGACGGTCGCTTCCTGGCCTGCGCCGCTCGCGGTCGGTGTGATGTCCGGGTAGCGGGATCGAAGTGCGTCGGCGACGGTCTGCGCCAGATGATTCGAGAGGCGCTGCGCGTAGTTCTTCTTCTCGCCGCGGTCTGCGTCGGGTGCGGGTTTCGTACCGCTGAGGCGAAGTGCGCGTGCGAGAGATTTGGGTGCGGGCACCGGGAACAGCCCGTCGGTCATGCGGCGACTTCCGGGTAGCCGCCCATACGGTCCAGATGACTTTCGACGCCATCGAGGAAGCCCGCCGGAAAGCGGAGGTTGCCACGTCGAGTGCGACGAAGAAAACCTGCCGTTGCGCGTGCCGACAGTAGTCGTGAGTCGTCGAGAAAGCCGGAAAGGTCTTCGTAGGGTTCGTTGACCGGCCAGGTCGAGCAGTGGACGCGGTAGGCCTTGCCTTTGCTACCCCATGCTGCGGTCGGCCAGCGTTGCCCGTGCTCGAGCAGGGTTTCGCCGGTGGCGTCGTACGGGATCGGGTTGTCGAGTCGATTGCCGACCCACGACGCCATCCGGACGCTCACCGCATTGCCGATCAGTTTCCAGCGATGACCTGGACGAACGCCTGGCGCATCGGTCGTGGGGGCCGTCCAGTCGGGGTCGAAACCCTGCAGCCGTTCGGCGTCGACGATGCCGGGGGTCACGATCTCGCCGGACGGCAACAACACGGCCGGCGGACTTGCGATGCCGATCGTCGAGCCACCTTTGAGTGTCGGCACGGCGTTGACTGCCCAGCCGAGGCCGCGGATGCCTTCGGTCCAGTAGAAGCCACACGGGTGCTCGTCGGCGTCGCCCATCTCGGTCGGCGCGGCGTCTTCGCCGAACAGCACGGTACGAGGATCGTCGGTTCTCGACGCGAGCATCAACACCCGCTGGCGACGTTGGGGGAGTCCGAAAGCGCGCGCATCGACAACTCGATAGGCCCAGGTGTAGCCGAGCTCTTCGAGTGCATCGGTGATGTGTCGCATCGCAGCACCCTGGCCGAGGGCCAACATAAACGGCACGTTTTCGATCAGGAGCCAGCGTGGTCCACGTTTGCGTTTGACCAAGCGGAAAACCTCGTCGACCAGCCCTGATCTGGTGCCGCCGATGCCTGCCGTACGCCCGGCCTGGGACAGATCCTGGCAGGGGAATCCTGCTGCGACGAGTTCGATTCCGGATGGCAACGACCGGAGTCGGGTGACGTCGGATTGCAGCGGAACGTCGGTGAATCGCGCTCGCAGGACTGCCTGCGCACCGGCATCGATCTCGCACAACAGCTCTGTGCGCCAGCCGTGCTCGCTGAGCCCGAGCTCCAACCCGCCGATTCCGGCGAACAGCCCGACCATGCTTGCGGCAGCCACGCACAACCCTTTCGAGACAGATAGTTCCGGCGATCTTGCAACGACTTCTCGAGGAACGTTACTCGAGCCCGCCGACAACATCGCGCAACGACGCAGCGCGAGGCCTTGACCTCAACCGAGCTTCAGGTTCGAAACTGTTGTTGCAGGAATGAGGCGACCGGAAAATCGGTTGGTTCTGTCGGTACCCGGTGGGACCATCTCGCCAAGGGGAAATCAACAAGTCTGGGGTGTTCGGTGTCGGTAACGACGGAAGTGCAAACACCGGATTGGGATCTGCTCGATGCGCACAACGAGCGATTGCAGTCCGGCGTCGAGCCGCAGCCGCAGCCGGACACCCGCAATTCGCTGCTCCGCTTCTGGCCGCACATCAAGCAGTTCCGCCTACCGCTCGGTGGGTCGATCCTCCTGTCGTTCGTCGCGATGATGACCGGCATCGTGATCCCGTTGATCACCGCCCGCATCATCGACGGACCCATTGCGGATCGCCATTTCGGCGCCCTGTGGCTGCCAGTCCTGGTCGTGCTCGCGTTGGGTTTGGTCGACGCCGCAGGTGTGTGGGGTCGCCGTTGGCTGGTCGCGCGCCCGTCGAGCCAATTCGAAATCAATATGCGTGCCAAGCTTTTTGCGCGCTTGCAGACGCTGTCGGTCGGCGTGCACGACGGGTGGGATTCGGGCCAGCTGCTGTCGCGGGCAATCTCCGACATGTCGACGATGCGCAGATTCGTCGCGTTCATCGCGCCGTTCATCGTGATCAACACCGCGACGGTGATCGTCGGATTCGTCGCGCTGTTCGTACTCGATCCCAAGTTCGGACTCGTTCAGTTGGCGATCGCAATTCCATTGCTGTTCTTGTGTATTCGCTTCGAGCGTTTGTACAGGGTCGCAGCACGGCGGGCCCAGGATCAGACCGGTGATGTCGCGACGACGGTCGAGGAGGCAGTGCAGGGCATTCGTGTCGTCAAGGCGTTCGGTCGCGCTGCGCACGTCGGCGGTCTGTTCACCCGGCAGGCTCGCGACCTGAAATCCACCGAGCTGCTCAAGGTTCGCTACGGCGCGTTCCTGTGGTCGGTGATGGTCAGTTTGCCCGCTGTGTCGATCGGTCTGATGCTGGCCGTTGGAGCGCACGCGATAGTCGACGGAACGATGACGCTCGGCACGTTGGTTGCCGGCATCACCTTGGCGACGTTCATCCAGTGGCCCATCGAATCGTTCGGCTTCCTGCTTGCCGAGCTCAACAATGCGCGCACTGCCGCCGACCGATTCTGGGAGATCATCGACCTGCCGATCGACATCGACGAGCCCAGAGCCCCGCGCGCGCTACCCACGCCGTTACGCGGCGACCTTCGCTTCGATCAGGTGGGCTTCCGCTTTCCCGATGCCGAACGCGCTCAACTCGACAACGTGTCGCTGACCATCGGGCCAGGTGAAACTCTCGCGCTGGTCGGAGCAACCGGTAGCGGCAAGACGGCACTGCTCAACCTCGTGCCGCGGCTGTTCGACGTCACGGCAGGGTCGATCACCGTCGACGGTGTCGACATCAGGTCGCTGCGTTTGGAAGATCTTCGTTCGATTGTTGCGGTCGCGTTCGAAGAGCCGGTGCTCTTCTCGGCGAGTGTGCGCGAGAACGTCGCGCTCGGCCGGCCCGAGGTGAGCGACGACGAGGTTCGCGACGCGCTGGAAGTAGCGCACGCAACGGAGTTCGTCGATGCATTGCCGTGGGGACTCGACACCAGGATCGGCGAGCAGGGGCTCAGTCTGTCCGGTGGGCAGCGACAACGCCTTGCGCTCGCTCGGGCTGTGCTGTCGAGGCCACGGATCCTCGTTCTCGACGACCCGCTCTCGGCGCTCGACGTCGACACCGAGGAACGTGTTCAGGCCGCGCTGCGACGCGTACTCGAACACTCGACCACATTGCTTGTCGCACATCGACCGTCGACGGCCGCACTCGCGGACCGAGTGGCTGTGCTCGAGGGCGGCCGCATCACCGAAACGGGAACACACGAGCACTTGCTCGAAACATCGAAGCAATACCGAAACCTGATGGGAGGTGTGCACGATGACCGACACCGCTGAGGCCGGAAAAGACACGGCGACCCAGCCGACTCCGATCGACCTTCGGAAGGAGTCATCCGCACCTGCCGCGGAATCGTGGCGTGGCGTCGCGAACGAGGACAAGGAAATAACCGCCGCCGGAAATCTGGTGCTGGCGAGCCGTTCTCGGCGATTGCTCGCGTCGCTCGTGCGGCCGTACAAGCGGTCTGCGTTGCTTGCGCTCGCGATCATCCTGATCGACAACGTCGCGATGGTCGCGGGACCTCTGTTCGTCGCGTACGCACTCGACGTAGGTGTCGACAAAGCGCTCGGCGGCAACTGGGGTCCGCTGTACTGGGCGGTCGGCGGCTTCATCGGCATGGCGGCGCTGGGTGCTGCGACGACGTATGTCTTCCTCCGTGTCTCGGGCAAGTTGAGCCAGAGCATTCTCTTCGACCTGCGGCTGCGGGTGTTCGATCACGTGCAGCGACTCAGCGTCGGCTTCCACGAGAAGTACACGTCTGGTCGGATCATCTCCCGCTTGACCAGCGATTTGGAATCGTTGGAGAGCTTGCTGGAGAGCGCACTCAACGATGCCATCAGCGCGATCCTCTCGGTGGTCACCATCGCGGCGATCCTCGTGTACCTGGATGTTCCGCTTGCGCTCGTCGTCATGGCAGGCTTCGTTCCCCTGATCTACGTCACTCGCTCGGCACAGCGTCGCCAGCGTGCGGGATATCGCCGAACCCGCGGCACCATCGCCAAAGTGGTCGTCCACTTCGTCGAGTCGATGGGCGGCATTCGCGCGGTGCAGGCGTTTCGCCGTGAGGTCCGCAACGAAACGATTCTGGCGGGCGAGGATTCGCAGTATCGGGCCGCGAACGCCGACGCGCTGCGCGGTATGGCGACCTACACGGGGCTGACCCGACTTATCGGCAACGTCACGACCGCGGTCATCCTCGTGGTCGGCGGTTGGCGAGTGATCAACGGCCACATCGAGGTCGGCGTGCTCGCGGCCTACCTGCTCTACCTGCGGCGGTTCTACGGTCCGCTCGACGAGCTTGCGCAGGTCTTCAACTCCTACCAGTCGGCGGCTGCTGCGCTGGAGAAGATATCGGGAGTGCTCGAAGAAGAGCCGGAGGTCGTCGAGCCGCTGCATCCGCAACCTATCGGATCGGCAACGGGGGCAATGACATTCGACAAGGCCTGGTTCTCGTATGCCAACGATCCGGCCAAGCCCGTCCTGCCGTCGTTCTCGCTGGACATTCCCGCGGGTCAAGTCATCGCGCTCGTGGGTGCCACAGGCGCGGGTAAGTCGACTCTGGCGAAGCTGCTGGCCCGCTTCTATGACCCGTCGGGCGGTGTCGTGAAACTCGACGGCATCGACTTGCGCGACATCAGCGACAACGATCTTCGTCGCAATGTCGTCATGGTCAACCAGGAGTCGTTTCTGTTCTCCGGCTCGGTTGCCGACAACATCCGACTCGGTCGGCCGGACGCGAGCGATTCTGATGTGCACGACGCAGCCCGAGCAGTGGGTCTGTACGACGTAGTGATGGCACTGCCGGACGGGTTCGACACCGATGTGCGGCGTCGCGGTGGTCGGCTCTCGGCAGGGCAACGCCAGCTTGTCGCGTTTGCGCGCGTCTTCTTGGCGGCGCCGGCCGTCATCGTCCTCGACGAGGCAACATCGAGTCTGGACATTCCAAGCGAGCGGCTGGTCCAGCGCGCTCTGGAAACCGTTCTCCGGGACCG
This sequence comes from Antrihabitans stalagmiti, assembly GCF_016482825.1. Classification (GTDB taxonomy): domain Bacteria; phylum Actinomycetota; class Actinomycetes; order Mycobacteriales; family Mycobacteriaceae; genus Antrihabitans; species Antrihabitans stalagmiti. The sequence continues at coordinate 235,321 of NZ_JAEMNV010000004.1, forward strand.
GACCGCGCTGATCATCGCGCACAGGTTGTCGACGGTCGCCATCGCAGATCGGGTTCTTGTGATGGACGGCGGCCGCATAGTCGAAGACGGTTCGCCGGACGACCTGATTGCCGGCTCTGGCAGATTTGCGCGTTTGCATGCAGCGTGGCGCGAGTCGCTGGTGTGAATGGGACGAACTTGGAAGATCTTTGCCACCGCTGGTGCTGCCGGGCGCTGCGTCGCATAACGTAGACGAGTGACCAATCCAGCTCAGGGGTCTGCACCGTCAGACGAAGCCGTCAGCGCTTGGCCTGCGATTCTGACATGGCAAGCCCACAACGCTCCTCGGATGGAATCGGTGCGAGTTCAGGTCAGCGGCAACCGAATAAAAGCGTCAGGCCGCATCATCGGCGGCAAGTGCTCCGACCACCCAGCGTTCAGCGCCTCCTACGACCTCGTGACCGACGAGAACGGCGTCACTCGTCGCCTGTCGATGCGCACGTCCATCGCGTCGGGCGAGCGGCAGACCTCGATCAGCCGTGACGAAGAGGGCTACTGGATGATCGAAAGCGGCAGCACCCATCTGCGTTCGACCTTCGGGGGAGCGCTCGATGTCGACGTCGTGCTGAGTCCGTTTTTCAACACGTTGCCGATCCGGCGTTACGGCTTGCAGACGGCCACCGAGGATCGACAGGTGCCCGTTGTGTACGTCAACCTGCCCGATCTCGGAGTGCAGGAAGCGAGCCTCACCTACAGCAGCGGCAGCGATGGCATTCATGTGCTGTCGCCGGTGTCGAGTTCTTCGGTGACGGTCGATGCCGAGGGCTTCGTAATCGACTATCCAGGCCTCGCAGTTCGCATCTAGGCGGCTCCGCCGCTCGTGCGTCTTTTCGGCGGGCCCGCCCACCGAAAAGACTCACAAGGCGCGAAGCGCCCCACCCCGTCGCCCGGCGTCACGAAACGCCTCCAACCAGCCGATATCGCCTGGAACGATGCCGGTGATGTCCCAGCGTTCCGCTTTTTCGTAGCGCTGGCGTGCGTCGAATCCGGCACCGACCAGATCGGCAAGCGACCCTGCCGCAAGCGTCTCGCGCGCTGCGGCGAGCACGGCTAGCGTCTCGTCCAAAGCGTCGAGCAATGCGTCGGCGTTCGCCTCGCACATCGCGCGCACCAAGTCGGGTGCCGTCGCCGCTACCCGTGTGCCATCGCGAAACGACCCGGCAGCGAGGCCGAGTGCCAGGTCCCCACCAGCCGCGCCCGATGTTGCCAGCGCCTCGGCAAGGACGTGCGGAAGATGCGATATGCGGGCGACCGCACGATCGTGCTCGTTTGACTCGGCAGGTATCACAACCGAGCCGCAGGCCAGCGCCAATCGCGTCACTGCCGACCACACCGCGGGGTCCGCGCCGTCCTCTGCCGCGACTACCCATACCGCGTCGTTGAACAGCTCAGCGAACGATGCACCCCAACCCGAGTCGGCGGTGCCAGCCATCGGGTGACCGCCGACGTAGCGTTCGGTCAAACCGACGCGAGCAACGGCCGCGGCAACGGGTGCCTTGACACTCACGACGTCGGTCAAAGGGCACCCGGGAGCGTGCTCGGCCACCGCTGCGAGCACGGCATCGACCGCAGGCATCGGCACCGCGACGACGATCAGTGCGTTGCCCTCACGTGCCCTGACCAGTGCGGACCTCAAGTCCGAGGTCGCATCGAAACCATCGGCGACGGCGTCACGAACCGGATCGGCCGACCTGTTGTAACCCCAGGCAGTCCGGCCGGCGGCGACGGCCGCACGAAGCAACGACCCCCCGATCAGACCGAGTCCGAGTACGCAGATCGGCGGTTCGACGTGTTCTGACACGCACTCAGGTTTTCACACTCGCCGCTGTTCACGGACTCTGACTTCAACATTTCAGGGTGGGCGGACTACCGTTGCGCGCATGGCTGCACAGCGTTCGAGTATCAACACAGCACCCTCGGACGACTTCGACGATCTCGAAGGATTCGGCGTTGCGGTGACGCGGGAAGAGGGTGTGTGGAAATGCACTCCACTCTCCTCCGGTGCTCTCACAAGCCTGCACACCGCCGAGACCGAGTTGCGCGAGCTGAGAAGTTCGGGCGCGGTGTTCGGGTTGCTGGACATCGACGACGAGTTCTTCGTGGTCCTGCGTCCGGCGCCTTCGGGCACGCGGATGTTGCTGTCGGACGCCACGGCCGCGATCGACTACGACATCGCAGCCGAGGTGCTCGACGCGATCAACGTCGAAATTCCGGACATCGACCCTGACGAGCTCGACGACATCGAACCGTGGGAAGAGGGCGACCTCGGTGTGCTCGCCGATCTCGGTCTGCCGGAGCCGGTATTGAGTGTCATCGTCGCGGAGACCGACCTCTACCCGGACGAGCAGATCGGCATGATCGCGGCTCGCCTCGGCTTCGCAAACGAGCTCGCGGCTGTGCTCGACAAGCTTCCCCGGTAGCGGGTTTTGGACGACGAGACGCTCATCCGCGCCGCGATCGACGCTGCGTCACTAGCGGGTGACGGCGACGTTCCGGTCGGTGCAGTTGTCGTCGATGCTGCAGGCAACGTCCTGGCTCGCGCAGCCAATGCTCGTGAGGCGACGGGTGATCCGACGGCGCACGCCGAAATCCTTGCGTTGCGTGACGCCGCGCGGGTCCACGGCGACGGGTGGCATTTGGACGGGCTCACCTTGGCCGTCACTCTCGAACCCTGCACCATGTGCGCGGGCGCGCTCGTTCTCGCACGCGTCGAGCGAGTTGTGTTCGGCGCGTGGGAGCCGAAAACGGGTGCGGTCGGGTCGCTGTGGGACGTCGTCCGTGACCGTCGATTGAATCATCGCCCGCAGGTCCGGGGCGGTGTCCTGGCAGATGAGTGCGCTGCGCTGCTCGACGACTTCTTCCGTGCACGACGCCGCGACGTCGGCGAACTCTGAGCAAGCAAGTTTCTTCGACTCCCGACGAAAAAAGACAACTTGGTGCGAATATTGCCTCTGTGCCGGACGACCCGGCGCGCAAACTCTGACGGAGGAACCATGGGTATTGCAGACGATGCGAAGAGCACGGCTGAGAACATCGGCGGTCAGGCGAAGGAAGTAGTCGAAGGCGCGCTCGGCAAGGCAGAGGAGCTGGCCACTGCTGCAAAGGATGCGCTCCTCGAGGGTGTCGACAAGGCAAAAGAGGCAGCAACCGATCTCAAAGACAAGGTCACCGGCGGCGGATCCGGCGTCTAACGTCGCGATTTAGCGCAACTGCCGATCTCCGGTAGAGTCTGCGGCGGTGGCGTGTCCGAGCGGCCTAAGGAGCACGCCTCGAAAGCGTGTGACGGGTAACCCCCGTCCGAGGGTTCAAATCCCTCCGCCACCGCCATAGAAACCCCTCGCTTAGCAACTCAGCGAGGGGTTTCTTGCTGTCAGCGTGCATCGAATCGGGTCGGCGTGCATCCCGACTGACGCACGCCGACCCGAATCGACGCACACCGATCGACCCAAACCCCCTACCGCACGAACGTCGCGGTGTAGTCGATGTTGTTCAGCACGTTGGAGTCCCTTGTCGTGGTGTTGATGCGGCCGATCACAAGTCCGAGGCCGAGTCGAGGCTGAGCTTCCAAAACGACCGTATAGGTGACCGTCTGCTGCGGTGCGAGCGTCGGTATTGCGAATGTGACGGTGTTGCCCGCGACCTGACCGCCTGCTGGGTCGACGATACGGGCGAACATCAGGTGCGACACCGTTACGGTGACACCATTCGATGGCTGCGCACCGTTGTTACGCACGGTGATCGTCGATGGGACCGTCGACCCTCGTGGAGCGTTCTGCGGGGTGGCGATATCGATCGACACATCCGAGGGCGCGTCGCCGGGTTGTTGGCCGACGTTGAGGACCGACAAGCTCAGTTGCCCCGTACTCGGCCCGATTCCTGCCGCCGTGTCACCCGTGTACGCGGCCGTGATGACGTGCGCCCCGGACTTCAACTTCGAGAAATCAGCCTTGACCAGAACGGCTTTGCCGTTCACCACCGGCACAGGCCCGCCCATTGCCGCCCCGTCCGCAGCGAATTGCACCGTGCCCGCACTGACCGGCCCGGTTGGATCGGTGGTGATCGTGGCGGTCAGGTCCAGTTGCTGGAAGAAGGCGACCGGGTTGCGGTTGGCGGTGACGGTCGTTGTCGATGACCGGGTGTAGACGTCGATCTGTTGTTGCGCAGTCGATTCCAGGTAGACCTCGTTGCCCAGATAGCGCGCTTCGACGCCCCCCGTGCCAGCAGCGAGCGGCGGTGACGTCGCGCTACCGTCGGCATCCAGCGGCACCGGCTCGCCGAGACTCGTCCCGTTCTGCGAAAATGCAATGGCACCAGTTGGTTTGGGTGCACCGGCCGGTCCGGTGACCGTCGCGCCGACCACAGCCCCCGCAAGCACAGGCGGCGGTGGCAGGGTCAGGCGAGTCTCGGTCCCGAGCTTGGCGACGTTCTGGTCCAGCGTCTTTGTGTTCGACGCGAATCGAGCATCGCCCGAGTATTTTGCCGTGACGACTGTTGTGCCGAGCGGCAGATTGTCCACCGGAACGCTTGTCGCCGAGGCCGGTCCGGTTGCGGCGAGTGGTACCGGCTCACCGACCGGATTCCCGCCTATCTCGAATTGCACTGTGCCGGTTGGTCGATCGCTCACACCGGAGTCCGGAGTGACAACGGCCGAGAACGTCACAGGCTGGCCGGGATAGGACGGATTGTGGGACGACTCCAAGGTCATCGTCTGACCGTCGGCGTCGACGAGCAAACCGACGCTGCCGAAAACGGGAGCGAAGGTCTTGTTCGGATCGTCGCCGAGGTAGGTCGCCAGAATGTGGTGGGTGCCAGGCAGTAGGTTGCTCACCGGTGGCAAAGTCACTGTGCCGGAGTTCAATTCGAGCGGACCGCCGACGTCGTTTCCGTCGATCTTGAACTGAACGTGACCGCTCGGCGTACCGAAGGACGGAGTTGTACCTTCTTGCTGCGATATCTTCGCGGTGAAGGTCACCGGTTGTCCGGGCTGCGAGATGTAGTCGGTCGCATCGGTCGTCACCTCGATGCTGGTGGGTACCTCGACATCGTGCAGCCGGAAGGTTGTCTCACCGATGAGGTGCGCAGGATCGTCGGTGACCGTTGCGTTTACGACGAAGCCTTCCGGCAGTGACGCCTGCTCGGCAGCGGGCAATGCTCTGATCGTCGTCTCGGCGAACCCCTCCGAATCGGTGTTCACCGAGATGCTGGACTCGCCATTGGAGAATTTCGCTGCGGCACCCTGCGTCGACGGCAATGTGAACGTGATCGATTTGTTCGCCTGCGGACCCTCGATCGCATCCACGAATCGCACTCGAAGGGGTTGCGCGAACTGCTGATCCGAGTACGCACTCTGACTGTTCCCCGAAATCAGCTCCACCCGACTGCGTTTGGCTGGGATCGGGACCACCAGGTCGACGTGTCCGTCGTTGCGGCCTTCCTCGTTGCCGAAATCGCCGTTCGGTCCGCTGTAGTAGGACGGCGTTTGGCCGGGCACGCTACGAGCGAGGGACTCGCCACCCCCGCCTCCGCCGCCACCGCCGTCGTCACCGTCGTTGGCGCCGTGACCTTTTCCGCCGCCGCGGTGTCCGCCGCCGCCGCCGCCTCCTCCTCCGCCGGTGCTGCTGCCGGAGCCGTCGCCGCCCTTGGTTCCGCTCTCCTCACCGCCGAGACCGCCTGGGCCGCCACCGAAGCCGCCGCCCTTGCCGTCTTCGGGATCGACACCTGCGGCTCCACCGTCCCCACCGTCTGCGCTGAATCCGTTGCCGCCGCCACCGCCGCCGCCCCCGCCGATCACCAGGTACTCGGAGCGTGCGTCGTGAGTCGAGGCATCGCAGTCGGCGTCGGTCTGGCTCACCGATGTCGAACCGCCGCCACCTGCGCCGCTGTAGGACGCGTCCGAGTCGGCGGTCCCTCGGCCACCGCCCCTGCCATTGCCCCAACCGCCGCTGGCGCCACCGTAGTGCCCGACTTCGATCTTCAGCTGCTTGCGTTCGGTGACCGCAACGACGGCTTGGACGCCGCTGCCGGACCCGCCGGTGCTGACATTGTCGTCGAAGTCGCGGCCGCCGCCACCACCGGATCCGCCGAGTGCGTCGACGTAGAGCTCGTTGACGCCGTCGCCGACGCAGTAGTACTGCGCTTCCTCGCCTCGGACGCCGAACGATTTGGTGCGAACGCCATCGGCGGACGTCAGAAACAGAATGTAGCCGTCACCCGAGACGGACGCCGTCTGGATGTTCGAATTGGTGAGTGCCTGTGCGGCAAAGGATGTGCCGCCACCTCCGCCCGCGCCGCCTGCACCTTTTGCGGCTTCGGGTCCGTGCACGATCGGGGTCGCGGGTGCCTGGGCGCCACCGCAACCGCCGTGTTCGTAACCGCCTCCGCCGCCACCTCCACCGCCTCCGCCGCCGGTGGTGTCGAAGGTGCCGCCGGCACCGCCTTCTTTTGGACCAGTGCAGCTCAGCCCGCTCGAGGTGTCGCCCGCTGGGTTGTTTTCACCGGCGCCGCCCTCGTACGGCGGAACGTCTTCGTAGCTGAACGGACCGCTGCCGTCGCCACCGTCGCCACCTTGGCGTCGAGGTCCGCCGCCGCAATAGAAAAACGTCGAATCCCGCACGGGCGAAACGGAATAGCAGTCGGGCGCGCTGCCACCCGATCCGCCACCGCCACCGGCAACAGCAATGGGTTCACCGTTGTAGAGCACGGCCGAGGCACCGCCGCCGCCACCGCCGTCGTAACCGTTCGAGTACACGGTGCCGAAGTTGGTGACGTTGGCGATGGCGAGTCCCTTCGGACCACCGGATGCGTAGGGGGAATACCCGCCGTCGCTGGTGCCGCGGCACCCGACCTGCACGTCGAACTCCTGTCCTGGCGTGACGCGCAGGCCGCCGGTGACCTGTCCACCGAGCCCGCCGATCCCTGCGTAGTTCGGGTTCGGCGTCTGGCCTTCGCCGCCGACAGCCTCGATGTAGAGACTGGTCGTCCCCTCGGGGACTTTGTACTTCTGATTGCCCGCAGTGCAGTGATAGGCGTGAATGGTGATCCCGGTTTCGGCGTCGAACAACACGTCGGGTGCGATCTCGACCGGCGGGGGCGGTGCGGCGGCGGCCAGCGGCGGGTCGACCAGCACGGCGGCGGTTCCGGCGCCGACGAGGATCGCGCACGTCGACACCACCAGAAGACGATCGAGGAACCCACTCCTGGACATGGGAAACTCCGTTTCGGCCCGCGTGCCCCCGCGAGCAGAACGTTAGTGACGGCACAGTCGAAATTTGTGTTCGACATGCGGGGAAAGGCCGGATTTGCCCGACCGATCTCCGGTCGGTCGGAGATCAAGTCATCAGAGTGCGTCGTTTCGGGTCGGTGTGCTCCCGATCGAGTGCACACCGACCCGAACTCGTGCTCCCTGACCGATCGTCCACCGGACCGATGAGTCCGTAGCTAACTGTGCGCACGACCTCCACCGATCCACACCACACCGAAAGGCCCCCATCTGCGCGAGATGAGGGCCTTTCGTCGTGTTCCTTGGAGCGTCAGGAGATCTTTACCGGCTCCGGTTCCTTCGCCACATCGCCGTGCCTGCGAAGGTTCAACTTCTCACCTTCGACGTCGATGTTCGGCACGATGCGGTCGAGCCACTTCGGCATCCACCAGGCTGCGTCACCGAGCAGCGCGAGCAGCGCCGGGATGATCAGCATGCGCACGATGAATGCGTCGAGGAGAACGCCGACTGCCAGTGCGAAGCCCATCGTCTTGGCGGTGGGGTCGGATTCCAGCATAAATGCGCTGAATACCGAGATCATGATGATCGCCGCCGACGTCACGACGCGCGCGCCGTGGTGGTAGCCGGAGATCATCGCCTCCTTGGCAGGCTTGCCGTGGACGTATTCCTCGCGCATACGAGTCACGAGGAACACCTGGTAGTCCATGGCGAGACCGAACACCAGGCCGATCAACATGATCGGTAGGAAGCTCACGATCGGGTGTGGATCGGCGATCAGCCCGAACTTGCCTTCCTGGAAGATCAGCACAGTCGCACCGAAGGTCGCTGCCATCGACAACAGGAACCCGAGTGCACCGATCAGCGGAACCAGGATCGAACGGAACACCAGGATCAGCAGCAGGAACGCTGCACCTGCGACGATCGCGATGTATGGAACGATCGAGCCGAGTAGCACGTCGTCGACATCGGCAAAGATCGCCGTCGTACCTGTGACGCCGTACTCCAGCCCGTATTCGTCGGTCAGCGCCGATTCCGCGCCGCGGACCTCCTTGACCAGATCCTTGGTGTCCTGGTTGTTCGGGCCCGACTTCGGAACGCCGTCGAACGTTGCGCCCGCTCCGTCTTCGCTTTTGTTCGGTCCGATCACGTAGTCCATATCGGAGTACGAGACGAGTTGCTGGCGGACTGCGTCGAGTGCTGCGTCACGACGATCCGGTGCAACATCGGCAAGGTCGACCGCGATTTGCAGTACGCCGTTGCTGCCCTCGCCGAATCCGTCGGTCCGCAGTTCGTAGGCCTGGCGGACGGTGGTGTCGGTCGGTGCACTCTCGTCGCCGGGGAGGCCGAGGTTGAGGTTGACCGCGGGCAGTGCAAGCAGGCCGAGGACGACGATGCCGAACGTCAGCGCCACGGCCGGTGCCTTGCCGATCCACTTTGCGACGCGCTGACCGTTGGATACGACGGAGTCGTCCTCGGGATCGTGCTTGGCGATGAACGGCAGCTTCGGTTTGAACAGAGCCTTACCGAAGGCTCCGAGCAACGCGGGCATCAATGTGAGCGCCACCAGCACCGCGAACGCCGCTGCGATTGCGCCGCCGATACCCATGAAGGTCAAGAATTTGACGCCGACGATGCTGAGGCCGCTGAGCGCGATGATGACGGTGAGACCAGCGAACACGACCGCAGAACCAGCTGTACCGAGTGCGGCACCGGCTGCCTCTTCGGGTGTGTCGGCGACCGTGAGTTCGTGTTTGTATCTCGACACGATGAACAGCGCGTAGTCGATCGAGAGGGCGATACCGATCATCGACGCGAGGAACGTCGTGAAGGTGGGGATGGAGATGATCGATGTTCCCGCCATGATCAGCATGGTGGCTGCGCCCAACCCGACGACCGCGGTGATGAGCGGGATGAACGGTGCGACGAGGGCGCCGAAGGCGATGATCATGACGATCAGTGCGACACCCATACCCATCAGTTCGGCGGAACCGCCGGGCGCTGCGTTCTCCTGTGCGATCGAGCCGCTTAGCTCGACGGTGAGGCCGGCGTTGCGCGCGTCGTCGGCGATGTCGTAGGCCTTCTCACGATCCTCGGGCGTGATGTCCTGGAACTTGGCGATCGTGAACTTGGCGCCCAATGTTGCGACGGTGTCCGGCTTTTCGGTGTTGAGAACGTTGAGCGGTGCACCACTGCAGTCGGCTCTGAACTGCTCCGCTGTGCGGTCGGCCGTGAGACACGTTGCGCCATCGCTGGTTTCGAGCTTGCCGGCCGTGGTGATCGGGCTTTCGATCTGCTTCTCGTGATCGACGATGTCGAGACCGTTGAGCTTGTCGACCAGCGCGTTGATCGCCGCTTCGTTGTTGGGGTCAGTCAGCTTCTGCCCCTCGGGAGCGGCGATGACGTAAGTCCCTGTGACGGCGTCGAAATCGAACGCGTCCGAGGCCCCGGGAAAGTGCTTGTCCAAGATTTCCGTTGCCCTCTCGGAGGGCAGGTTGGGCATGGTGAAGTCGTCTTCCATCGGCTGCGATATCGCCGACGACAGGACGCCGAGTCCGATGAGCAACACCAGCCAGATCGGCAAGACAAGCCATTTTCGGCGGAACGCGAACTTCCCCCACCGATACAAGTAAACGGACACGATTTTCTCCTCGATGGCACGTGTGGATGTAGGGCACGAAATCGCACAGAGTCGAGCTCCCCCTCCGAAACTGCGTGCTCCTACCGTTCGGTAGGTACGCTACCTACCGCACGGCAGGTAGACAATCGAGTTTTCTGAGTCGAACCTGTGAGAATCGCAATAGGAAGCTGTCGACCAATGAGGGTCCGGGACACAAAAGGGTCCATCCGAACGACCGCGATCCGTCTGATTGCGGCCAAGGGCTTCGATCAGACGAGCTTGCGCGAGGTCGCGGACGAAGTCGGTATCACCAAGGCCTCGTTGTACTACCACTACGCATCCAAAGCGGATCTGCTCGCCGAGATCGTCGCGCCGATTTTCGACGAAATGCGGCTCATTGCAGTAGATCTGGACGAAACGCCGTATAGCGCGAAGGCTGTACAGGATTTGTTGGGCCGCTACGTCGCGAGCTTGGTTCGGCAGCGTGACGTCGGCGTTCTTTTCGTCCGCGACGCGGTTGCCATCATCAATGCGGTTGGGGATCGGTTCCCAGAGTTGATGCAGATCAACGAGCGGATGCGTGAATGGCTCGCCGGACCGAATCCGTCTGTCGAGGTGCAACTTCGCGCGGCCGCCACGCTCGAGGTGCTCGGTGTCGCACTGACTGCCAACGAATTAGTGCCAGATGCGACGGTCGTGGACATAGAACGAGTGCTGTTGGGTGTCGCGTTGTCTGTTCTGAACGGCACGCCCGCCTAAACTGACGCCACCTAGGAGCAGGGGAGGACGGTCGGCGTGCACATCACCGCGAGGGTGGACTACGCCGTGCGGACGTTGCTGGAGTTGGCACACGCTCCGGAGAGTCCGACCAAGGCCGACGGACTCGCGCTCGCACAATCGATTCCGCCGAAATTGCTCGAGACGATTCTCGCCGAACTGCGCCGCAGCGGACTCGTGGCCAGCCGGCGCGGGCCCGACGGTGGGTATTGGCTCTCGCGGCCGGCAGCGGAGATCAGCATCGCTGACGTCATCCGCGCTGTCGAAGGTCCGCTTGCGTCGGTCCGCGGCGAGCGACCCGAAGATGTGCAGTACACGGGGTATGCCGAGCCGCTGCAGCGCGTGTGGATCGCGGTGCGCGTGAATCTCCGAGCGGTACTCGAGCGGGTGAGTATCGCCGATGTCGCGATGGACGAGCTGCCCGACTTCATCGCCCAGCTCACCGCGGACCCACAGGCATGGCAGCGCCGCGAAACCGTCAGTCCAACCGTCGATCCGTAGGCGCGAGTGGGCCCGCCATTCTCGGACCCGAGAGTTTTCGTTCCATGCGGCCGAGTCCGGTGCGCAGCGGTTGGGCGAGGTACTCGCCGAGGACGACGCCTGCGGCCAGCGCCAAGCCGATGCCGATCGCGGTCATGATCGTCGAGGTACTTCCTCCCGGTTCGACACCCAGTTCGTACAGGCCGCGATACAGGGATAGGCCGGGAAGCAGCGGCGTCAGTCCAGAGACGGCCACCACCAGCGGCGTCACCTTGATGCGGCGTGCAATAACACCGCCGCCGAGGCCGACGAGCGTCGCGGCGACCGCGGACGAGCCGATCGCACCCAGGTCTGTGAGCTTCAATGCGCCGTACACGGCACCACCGATTCCGCCGGCAATGCCCGCAACCGCCATCGCCCGGATCGTCGAATACGACGCAAGTGCGAAGCAGGCGGCCGCCCCGATGCTGCCGAGGATGATGACCGGCAACTGCTGCGGCGTCGAGTCGACGACCTCCGGTAGTGGGGTTCGGGGCAAGCCGAGCAGTACAGCGGATTTAAGCGCGAGGACGACGCCCGCGATCAGGCCCGCGGTCATCAGCACGGTCTCCATCGTCCGACCGGCGGCCGTGACGTAATAGCCCGTGATCGCGTCCTGGACCGCGGACACGGTCGAAAGTCCGGAGAGCAACACCGTGACCGCAGCGGCGACGACCAGCGTCGGTTTGTCGGTCGTCAGCAAACTGCTGCTCACAACGGCCATCGCGGTCAGCGTCGCTACCAGACCGCCGATGACCTGCTGGAAGAAGAACGGCAGCGCAAAGCTGTTGAGCAAACGACCTATCCGGTCGACCACCGCGCTGATCACCATCGCGACGATCGCGATGTCCCAACCGCCGCCGAGGATCAACGTGATGAACGCGGCAAGACCGCCCCAGGCGATCGTTGCAACCCAGCGCGGATACGGGTGACCGACTTCGGTGATCTTCTGCAACTCGATCTGTGCAGCGTCGGCACCGATGCTGCCTCGGACGATCTTGCGGATCAGCACCTCGGTCGCGGTGAGCCGGGTGTAGTCCAGGCTGCGGGACCTGACGACGCGCAATGCGGTGACGGGAGCCATCGTCGTTCCGCGATGACAGGTGACGGTGATCGACGTGAAGATCACGTCGACCTCGCAGTGCGGCAAACCGAGCGCGGAGGTGAGCGCGAGGATCGTTGCCGTCACGTCGGAAGCGCCCGCGCCGCTCGACATCTGGACTTCGCCGATTCGTAGGGAGAGGTCGAGCACGAAGTTGACGGTGGAGTCGTCGGGAAGTTGCGGGCCGATCACCTCGGTGGTGTCGGAGTCGGTCGGCGACGGTGCCGTCGGATGCCACGCGCGGCGGCGGAGCAGGTTCGTTCGTCGCACGCGATTGGACGTGGTTCCGGTGTCTTCGCCGGTCCGAGTGTCGAGCAGGTGCCAGCGATGACGCGAGTTGGTCGTCGCTGCTCGTTTGTTGCTTTTCACGCTCTTACATCACCTCCACGTTCTGTTCAGGGTGCCTGGTTTCGAGTGACGGCGGACACATTCGGGCACGTCGTGTAGCGGATCACACAAATATTGCACCGGTCTGCAAACTTGCACGGTTCTGCAAGTTCCGTACAGTTAGTCGCATGACCAGTTCAACCGGACTTCGAGACCGTAAGAAGGCTGCGACCCGAGCAGCACTCAGCGCGGCCGCGGTTCGACTCTCCCGTCTGCACGGTCTCGACGCTGTGACCGCAGAAGCCATCGCCGCCGAAGCCGATGTCTCCACCCGTACCTTCCACAACTACTTCCCTTCGAAAGAGGACGCAATCCTCTATCAAGCGGAGTCCTCGGTTCAGGAGTGGGTCAACGACCTTCGCGCGCGCCCTGCACACGAGCCGATCTGGGATTCCCTCGAAGCTTTGGCCATCGCCTACGTCAGCGACGACAGCCGCGATCTCGAAGATTTGAGCGTCGTTTCTCGGCTGGTCGAGCAGTCACCTGCATTGATGGCCAGGACGGTGCAAATGCACAACACGGTGTCGCGGCTGTTCGGCGAAGCCATTGCCGACCGCACAGGCACCGACATCGACTCAGATCTTTATCCGAACCTGCTGCAGGTTGCAGTCGGGGGAGCGATGAAGACCGTGATCGAACTCTCCATAAGTGAAAACGCCGGCGGCCGGACGCCCGAGCAACTGGTGTCCGAAGCATTCGCGCTCCTTCGCGCAGGGCTACCGCAGCCCACTCACAACTGACGACCGACAACTTTCACGAGGAGAATCGTGGCTACCTATCTGTATCGAATCGGTAAGTTCGCCTACCGAAGAAAAGGCGTAGTGCTCGCCGCCTGGCTGGTACTTCTTGTACTTGCCGGTGTCGGCGCGGCCACGCTGTCCGGGCCGACGAGCGAATCGTTCTCGATCCCGGGTACCGAGGCGCAAAAGGCTCAGGACCTGATGGCCGAGCGCTTCCCTGATCGCGCCGAAGATCCGATGAACTCGCTCAGCGCGCGGTACGTGATCCAGGCTCCCGCCGGGCAGACGCTCGAGTCGCCGCAGAATCAAGCGGCGATGGACGCGATGATCGCCAAGGTCCGCGAGATTCCGGACATCAAGGGTGGTGCCGAGCAGGTATCCAATCCCGTTGTTGCCGAGCAGAACATGACCCAGATTGCGCTCGATCAAGCTGCCAAGGACGGGTCGTCGCCGGATCAGGCGCTCGCCAACGCCAAGGCAGTGTCGTCGCTGAGTCCCGACAAGACCGTCGGCTACTTCGAAGTTCCGTTCAACGGTGGCATGAGTGACGTCACGCCGGAACTGCGCCAAGAGATCGGTGACGCGGCCCAGATCGGCCGCGATGCAGGCCTCACCGTCGAGGTCAGTGGCAATGCGGCCACCGAGCAGACGATGCCGGGTGGAGCCGCCGAACTGGTCGGCATCGGCGTCGCAGCAGTAGTTTTGATGATCACCTTCGGTTCGCTCGTCGCAGCTGGTCTGCCTCTGATTACCGCGATCATCGGTATCGCCATCGGCAGCCTGGGCATCACCATCGCGACGGGGTTCATGGATCTCAGCTCGATGACGCCCACATTGGCGATCATGATCGGTCTCGCTGTCGCGATCGACTATTCGTTGTTCATCGTCAGCCGCTACAGGCATGAGCTGGAGGAAACCGAAGACCGCGCGGAAGCCGCAGGTAAAGCGGTCGGCACCGCCGGGTCGGCAGTGGTGTTCGCCGGCTTGACCGTCATCATCGCGTTGGTCGCTCTCCGCGTCGTCGGGATTCCGTTCCTGTCGGACATGGGTGCAGCTGCGGCATTCACCGTGCTGATTGCTGTACTGATCGCACTGACGTTGCTGCCGGCCCTGCTTGGACTGTTCGGCCGCAAGGCGATCGCCGGTGGGATTCCGTTCCTGAAGTCGCGTGTCGGCGAAGGCGATCCTGCGAAGCCGAACAGGGCTGTCCGCTACGCACGATTCGTGACGAAGGCTCCGGCGCTGACGTTGGGTGCAGGCATTCTGTTGCTCGGCTTGCTCGCGATCCCTGCGACCAACCTCGCGCTGTCGCTGCCGAACGAAGGCACCGCTGATCCGACGACGAGTGCACGCAAGGCCTACGACCTCGTCGGCGAAAGTTTCGGACCGGGCAAGAACGGTCCGCTGCTGGTGGTCGTCGACGCCAAGGACGCGCGAGTCCCAGCAACCGACGCCTTCGCCGATGTCGTCCGGACCATCGAGGCGCAGTCGGATGTGTCGAACGCGCAGATCGTCGGCGTCAACCAGGCCGGTGACACAGCGCAGATTCTCGTCACCCCCGAAAGTTCACCGAGCAGCGACGCGACGAAGGATCTCGTCCAGAATCTTCGTGACGCGGAATCGGAACTGCAGTCGAGCACGGGTGCCAGCTACGGCATCACGGGTCAGACCGCGTTGGAGAACGACATCTCGGACCGACTGCAGAGCGCGCTCATCCCGTATCTGGCAGTGGTCGTCGGCCTCGCGTTCGTGCTGCTGATGCTGGTCTTCCGGTCGATCCTCGTACCGCTGACCGCCACGCTGGGCTTCCTACTGAGCGTTGCCGCGACCTTCGGTGCGACGGTCGCGATCTTCCAGGAAGGCTGGCTCGGGCTCATCTCGAATCCGCAGCCGATCGTCAGCTTCATGCCCGTCTTCCTCATCGGCGTGGTGTTCGGTCTGGCGATGGACTACCAGGTGTTCCTGGTCAGCCGGATGCGTGAGGAGTACATGAAGGGTGCGAGCGCCAAGGAGGCTGTGGTCGCCGGGTTCAATCACGGTGCCCGCGTTGTCACCGCTGCGGCGATCATCATGATGTCGGTTTTCGCGGCCTTCATGGCAGAACCCGATTCGTTCATCAAGGCAATGGGCTTCGCGCTTGCCGCGGCTGTTTTCTTCGACGCCTTCATCGTCCGGATGGTTATCATTCCGTCGGTCATGGCACTGCTCGGAGATGCTGCCTGGTGGCTGCCCAAGTGGCTCGATCGAATTCTGCCGAACGTCGATATCGAGGGGCAGAAGCTCCAGCTCGCTACCACTGACGAACTGCGGAAGGATCTGCAGCCAGTCAGCTGAGTCTCCAAAATCGACGGGCCCATCGGTCGGACGCCGAAGCAAACAAGCAACTTGCTTCCAATTCCGGCAGGTGGGCCCGTCGTCGTTTTCGTTGGACAGTTGTTCAAATTCGATAGTTGGCTCGATTTCGCCCCGTGAGGTTCTCCAAATGGGAAGTCGGCGACCGATGAAATGGGTTCGTTTCGGATTGCGTTGCGGCACTTGATCTTCCCGACCGGCTCGGGATGTGCCAATATGTCGCCGTGTTTCCCTACTCCTCTGGTCCGGCTGCTGGATCCATGCCGTAAGTGATCTCGACTAGGCGACACGCCCAAAAATTTCTCGGCCCGACACGCCGGTTGCGTAATTATTGCGCGACTCACACCGATGGACTGGCTGTGAGCACCCTCATACTGCTACCGTTCCGCACCGGGCCGGGGAAGAAGGAAGTGCCCCGCATGGCTTCAAGTCGCAGAACGCGTCGTGGTGTCGGCGCTGTTTCGATTGCGACCGGTCTGATCTTGGGTGGCTACACCGCCCTCGCAGGTTCGGTTGCTTCAGCAGCGCCCTTCACGTCCACGGTGACCGGTGGATCGACGGGCACCGTCACGCCTATTTTTACGACGGGAACGATCACCGGCTCGTCCACCGGAAGTTCCACTGTCGGCAGCGCAACAGGCGCGAGCACCACGGGCAGCACCCTCGGCTCGGCAACGGGCGGAGCCACCGGCATCACCACAGGATCCGTCACCGGTGTCTCTTCCGGGAGCGTGACCGGCGCAACCACAGGTTTGACGACTGGCGCGACGACCGGATCGGTGACATCGTCCACCACCGGTGCGGCGACCGGACTCACGACAGGCGACACAACGGGTGTGACGACCGGCGCGGTTACGGGCACGACGACCGGCGCGGTGACGGGTGCGACGACTGGCGCGGTCACGGGTACGACTACGGGTACGACAACTGGCGCGACTACGGGGCTTCCGACGGGAGATACGACCGGTCTGCCGACCGGGACCGTGACAGGAACGACAACAGGCGCGGTCACGGGGCTTACAACAGGTGACACAACGGGTCTGACGACTGGCTCGGTTACGGGGACGACGACGGGTGTGACATCCGGTGCAGTGACGGGTGCAACCACAGGCGTGACGACGGGGTCGGTAACTGGGGCGACGACGGGAGTTACGTCCGGAACGATCACCGGGACGACAACGGGAGTCACCACCGAGGCTGCCACAGGTCTTTCTACGGGCTCGGTGACATCGTCGACCTCCGGCGGCTGGATCACGTCAGGCTTCACGACAGGCGCAGCAACGGGTAGTGCGACCGGAACTACTACCGGCATAACTACGGGTGCCGTGACCGGCACGACGACTGGTTCGACCACTGGCGTGACTACTGCGGGTGCCACAGGAATTACGACGGGTGCGACGACAGGTGCCACCACGGCAGGCGCGACGGGCATTACAACGGGTGCGGCCACAGGCATCACCACAGGCAGCGTCACTGGAATTACCACGGGTGCAGCGAGTGGTTCTGCGACTGGCATTTCGACGGGTTCAACGTTGAGCGCAGCCACCGGCGTCACGAGCGGGTTCACATCCGGAAGCGTCACGGGCATTCCGACGACAGGCACGACAGGCTTCACAACTGGAACAGTCACCGGAATCAGCACCGGCGGGACGACGGGTTCGACCTCCAGCACCTCCATGAGCGCAGCGACGGGCGTGACGTCTGGCTTCACGACGGGTATCCCGACCACGGGTACAGCCACCGCTAGCGGTTCCGCGACGGGCATCACGTCGGCGACAAGCTCGGTCACAGGCATCACCTCCGGCACTGTCGCCAGTTCGGTCACCGGAATCACCACCGGCACGGGGATCACGACCGGCACGATTACCGGCACAGGAATTACGTCGGCGACAGGCTCAGCGGCCGGCATCACTACCGGCGCCGTCACAGGCATTCCGACTGCTACTGGGATTACTACCGGGACGATCACCGGCATTCCGACAGTGACGGGTGCGGTGACCGGTGGTCCGACGGTGACGGGCGCGGTAACCGGGATTACTGCCGGCACGATCACGGGTGTTCCAACTGTGACAGGTATACCGACCACAGGTTCGGTCACCGGAACGGTGACGGGAATTCCGACCTCGGGCGCCGTGACCGGTGTTCCGACGGTGACGGGTATCCCGACCTCGGGCACGGTGACGGGAACGGTGACCGGTGTTCCGACCACTGGTTCGGTGACTGGTATCACGACGGGCACGATTACCGGCATTCCGACTGTGACCGGTGTTCCGACGGTGACTGGCATTCCGACCACGGGAACGGTGGCCGGCACGGTGACTGGTGTTCCGACGGTGACCGGTATTCCGACCACGGGAACGGTGGCCGGCACGGTGACTGGTGTTCCGACGGTGACTGGTATTCCAACGACTGGTTCGGTGACTGGTATTACGACGGGCACGATCACCGGCATTCCGACTGTGACCGGTGTTCCGACGGTGACTGGCATTCCGACCACGGGAACGGTGGCCGGCACGGTGACTGGTGTTCCGACGGTGACCGGTATTCCGACCACGGGAACGGTGGCCGGCACGGTGACTGGTATTCCGACGGTGACTGGTATTCCAACGACTGGTTCGGTGACTGGTATTACGACGGGCACGATCACCGGCATTCCGACTGTGACCGGTGTTCCGACGGTGACTGGCATTCCGACCACGGGAACGGTGGCCGGCACGGTGACTGGTATTCCGACGGTGACGGGTATCCCGACCACGGGTATTCCGACGGTCACTGGCACGGTGACGGGCATTCCGACAGTGACCGGTGTCCCGACCACGGGTATTCCGACGGTCACTGGCACGGTGACCGGTATTCCGACGGTGACGGGTATCCCGACCACTGGTGTTCCGACAGTGACGGGCACGGTGACCGGTATTCCGACGACCGGTATCCCGACGGTGACCGGAACGGTGACGGGTATTCCGACGGTGACGGGTATTCCGACCACGGGTATTCCGACCGTGACGGGCACGGTGACGGGCATCCCGACAGTGACCGGTATTCCGACGACTGGTATTCCGACCGTGACTGGCACGGTGACCGGTATTCCGACGGTGACGGGTATCCCGACCACGGGTATTCCGACAGTGACGGGCACGGTGACCGGTATTCCGACGACCGGTATTCCGACGACCGGTATTCCGACGGTGACTGGCACGGTGACCGGTATTCCGACGGTGACGGGTATCCCGACCACTGGTGTTCCGACCGTGACTGGCACGGTGACGGGTATTCCGACGGTGACGGGCATTCCGACGACCGGTATTCCGACGGTCACTGGCACGGTGACGGGTATTCCGACGGTGACGGGTATTCCGACCACGGGTATCCCGACCACGGGTATTCCGACGGTCACGGGAACGGTGACGGGTATCCCGACGGTGACGGGCATCCCGACAGTGACCGGTATTCCGACGGTGACGGGCATCCCGACGACCGGTATCCCGACCGTGACTGGCACGGTGACCGGTATTCCGACGGTGACGGGCATCCCGACGACCGGTATCCCGACGGTCACTGGCACGGTGACGGGTATCCCGACGGTGACGGGCATCCCGACCACGGGTATCCCGACGGTCACTGGCACGGTGACGGGTATCCCGACGGTCACGGGCATCCCGACAGTCACGGGAACGGTGACGGGCATCCCGACGGTGACGGGCATCCCGACCACGGGCATTCCGACAGTGACCGGCACGGTGACCGGTATTCCGACGGTGACGGGTATCCCGACGGTGACGGGCATTCCGACGACTGGCATTCCGACCGTGACTGGCACGGTGACCGGTATTCCGACAGTGACGGGTATCCCGACGGTGACGGGCATTCCGACGACTGGCATTCCGACCGTGACTGGCACGGTGACCGGTATCCCGACGGTGACGGGTATCCCGACAGTGACCGGTATCCCGACAGTGACGGGTATCCCGACCACGGGTATTCCGACGGTGACCGGCACGGTGACGGGTATCCCGACGGTGACCGGTATTCCGACCACGGGTATCCCGACGGTCACTGGCACGGTGACGGGTATCCCGACGGTCACGGGCATCCCGACAGTCACGGGAACGGTGACCGGTATTCCGACAGTGACGGGTATTCCGACAGTGACCGGTATTCCGACAGTGACCGGCACGGTGACCGGTATTCCGACGGTGACGGGTATCCCGACAGTGACCGGTATTCCGACAGTGACGGGTATCCCGACCACGGGTATTCCGACGGTGACCGGCACGGTGACGGGTATCCCGACGGTGACCGGTATTCCGACCACGGGTATTCCGACGGTGACGGGAACGGTGACGGGTATTCCGACCACGGGCATTCCGACAGTCACGGGAACGGTGACCGGTATTCCGACAGTGACGGGTATCCCGACCACGGGTATTCCGACGGTCACTGGCACGGTGACCGGTATCCCGACAGTGACGGGTATCCCGACCACGGGAATTCCGACAGTGACCGGCATCCCGACGACCGGTCTGCCTACAACGGGTCTGCCGACAACCGGCTTCCCGACGACAGGGTTCCCGACGACGGGCACGCCGACTGGCGTGGCTACCGGACCGACAACCGGCCTCCCAACGACTGGTCTTCCAACAACCGGCTTCCCGACAACCGGCTTCCCGACGACCGGCACGCCGACTGGCGTGGCGACCGGGCCGACGACCGGTCTACCGACGACGGGTCTGCCGACAACAGGTGGGCCGACCGGTCTGGCTACCGGACCGACAACGGGCTTCCCGACCGGCCCGACGGGTGTGACGGTTGGCGGTCCTACCGGGACGACGTTGGTGAGTGCTCCGACAGGCGGCGCGACGAGCTTCGGCCAGTCGACCGGTGTTCCGGAATTGGCTGGTCGAGTTCAGGCGGGCCCGGAGAACTTCGCCGGCTTCTTGCCGACGACGGGCGCGAAACTTGTTTCGCTGATGGTGATTTCCGGTTTGGCGATTGTCTTCGGAAGTCTGTTCATGGTGGTTGGACGACGCAAGTCGCAGGGTAAGCGGGTCTGAAACGTGGCTGAAAAGAAGAACATGCGGACGAATCTTGCGACTTTGCAGGAGCGGCTGGAGCGCACCGTTTTCGGTGAGGCATTGATCAGTGCGATGGTGGTGACGGCAATACTCGTCGCAGTCGTGTGGTCGATGCCCGAGTCCACGATCCGTAGGGCTGTGCTTCCGCCGTTGGCGCCTATCGCGATAGGTGTTGGGCTGGATCAGAATTGGCGCGTGTTCGCGCCGGATCCGCCGCGTCGTCTGGACACGATCGAGGTCCACGTCTTTATGCCTGACGGCTCGGATCGGGTGTGGACGTTGCCACACGGCGATCCGATCATCGGGCAGTATTCGTGGTATCGCTGGCAGAAGTTGAAGGAGAACCTGCTGACGAACCTCCAGGTCACCGATCAGGCTGTGCAACTGTTGAATCCGGAGTTGTGGACCAATTTCGTGCACTGGGTTGCGAAGGAGATGGCTGGCTCTGAACAGCCGGCGCGTGCGCAGGTTCTGTTGCAGATGGAAGCTCTGATTCCGCCGGGGTCGACCGCGCCCCCGCAGATAGCTCAGCGCATCGTTTACGACGAGTTCTTCGAGGTCAAGCCATGACGACAACGACCAAATCCCGGTTCTCCTGGGTGTCCGCGGGCGTCGAGGCATGGCGGAAGTTCTGGTTCGAGCCGCAGTCGGCGGCGACGCTCGGCTTCATCCGCATCGCGTACGGCGTGCTGGCGATCGTGTGGACCGTGTCCCTGCTGCCGGACCTGCACGACCTGTTCGGCGAATCGGGTGTGCAGCCAAAGGCAGCTCCCGGCGACTATCAGTGGAGCGTTCTCAACATCTGGTCGGGCGACATCGCTGTATGGGCCGTCTGGGGAACCTTGATGGTCGGATCGATTGCGCTGACCCTCGGTTGGCACAGTCGGCTCGCGGCTCTGCTCGTGTTCGTCTGCATGGTTTCTTTCCAACGTCGCGACATCTACGTCTTCAACTCCGGCGATGTCCTCGTTCGGATGGAAGCGCTGATGCTGGCACTCGCTCCGTGTGGTGCGGCATTGTCCTTGGATCGACGCCGAACCGCCGGTTCGTTCTGGTCGGCACAGTTGCGGGCGCCGTGGGTAATTCGTCTGATGCAGGTGCAGTTGTCGTTGATCTACTTGGTCACCGTGCACGGCAAGGTTGCAGGAACGACGTGGAACGACGGCACTGCTGTCGCGTACGCGCTGCAGTTGCGAGATTTGCAGAATTTCGCTGCGCCGGAATGGCTTTGGACGAGTCCGTTCTTCATGAACGTCGCAACCTGGGGCACGTTGCTGGTCGAGTTGGCATTGGGTGTGTTCGTTTGGAACAAGCGTTTGCGCCCGTATGTGCTGATCGCGGGCGTCGTCATGCACCTGATGATCTTGACCAGTCTCGCTGTCGCCTTCTTCAGCTTTGCGATGTTCATTCTGTATCTGTCGTTCGTGTCGCCGGAGACGGCTATGCGTTGGGCCGAGAATTTGAGCGGCCGCGCGTTGCGTGACCGGAGCCGTAAGGTCGTCGGCGTTCTTGGACGAGAAGGTAAGGCCGCCGCAGCCGAACCTGTCGCCGCCGTGGAACCGAGGAGTGCCGACGCCACACAATCAGCTGACGACGCCGACGAGCCTGCGCGGAGTCGGCATCGTCGTGAACTAGCCGAGGCGGAATCGTCACGGCTGCAGGAGAAGTCGTCACGGCGGTCACGTCGCCGGGCAAAGGCGGCCGATCCCGAGCCTGTGGATTACTACGCCGACGCACCCGAGGCATTTACGCCACCGGAAGCGATCGAGCCGAATCCGCCCGGTCAGCGGCGTTTCGACGCCTTCTCGAGGGACTGATTCGATTACCGAGTCGTACGTGCAGCCGCGATCGTCGCGGGAGCGCTGGTCTGACCACGGTCGTCTGCTGGCTCGGGGTCTAGGTCAGACTCTGCTCACGGTCGGCGTCGTTGTCCTGCTGTTCGCGGTGTATCAGGTCTGGTTCACCGGTGTGATGAACAGCTATCGGCAGTCGCAGTTGACGAACGCTCTGACCGAGCAGTGGGACCGTGGCGCCGATCCTCTCGCGGCGGATTCGGGTTCGCTTCCGACCCCGCCCATCGGGTCCGGGGTTGCGTTGATTCGGATCCCCGCGCTGGGCAGTGACTACGTGAAAGTGATCGTCGAAGGTACGACGCAGGACGCTTTGACCGATGGGCCTGGGCATTACGTAGGTAGTGCTCGTCCAGGTGAGGTCGGGAACTTCGCCGTTGCCGGGCATCGGGGCGGGTACGGCTCGCCGTTCGACGATCTGGACAAACTTGTCGCAGGCGACGCGATCGTGATCGAGACGCGCTCCGACTACTTCGTCTACCGGGTCCTCGGTGATCGAGCTACCGGCGATCCAACGGTTCGCGATCAGGAGGGCCTGCCAGGTAGGGAGGTTGTCGATGCATCGCGGATCGATGTCGTCCTCCCTGTGCCATCGCGTCCGGGCGAGCTGCCGACGAGGCGACTGCTCACTTTGACCACGTGCCAGGAAAGATACTTCACCCTCGATCGAATGATCATTCATGCTGAAATGGTCGGTGATCCGCGACCGAAGGCGAATGGATTGCCGGAAGAGTTGAGGTGATCGAATAATGTACGGTTGGATTTGGCGAAAGTTGCCCGGAGGAACGTTCGCAAAACTGGTCGGTTGTCTGGTTTTGTTTGCGCTGACGGTAGCGGTACTGTTCTTGCTCGTATTTCCCGCAGTCGAACCGTTGCTGCCGTTCGATAATATAACTGTCAACAATTGAGACCGCCGACCTGAGTCAACGTGTCAGGCGAAGAATCCGCCCATCGTCGGCGTCAGCGCGCACGTTATTCCGTTGACGTATGACAATGAACCGTACAGCGTCCCGACGATTCGTCCGGTACCCGATTTGACGGTCTTCGACAATTGCGGCACATCGCCGATCACGTCGTCGAGCGTTTCCAGTCCGCCGATGTTGGTGTCGACGTTGAGCCACGCGAACTTGAGGTCCGAGTGTGCGGGCAGCACAGGGATGGTTGGTGCGGCGTAGACCTTGACTTCGCCCACCGGAACTTCGGGCACGGCCGTCGGTCCGGGGTGAACCCATGCCCGCGTCATTGCGACGGGGGTGATTCCACCGCCGCAGCCGCCACCGAATGTAGGCGCTGCCTGCGGAAATGGCTGCGGGACATTGGTTGCCGGCGAAAACGATCCCGTGCTCGGACCTGCGAAATGCAGTAGGTCCTCGGCAATGGCAACCGCTTCCGGCGAATCGGCAGCTGCGATTGCCATGAGGTCGCCCGACGTCGGAGCGGCGGGTTCGGCAGAAGCGGCCCCCGAGGTGGCGAAGGTCAACGCCGCGATGGTCGCGACGAGTGCTGGTCCCCAGCTGCCGATGCGGTGTGTCCTCATTGTGCGCTCCTCCGGAAACGAGCAGGTCAACCCGCCCTCGTGCATGCCTGAATCGGAACTATCGAAAGACTGCACCACAGCCACCGGGCGCAGTCAACTCATTGTTCAACTATCGCGAAGATTACTGAAGACTTCGCGCGAGCCAATCTTCTCCGATCGCAAACAATGGATTTGGAGCGAGGTATTCGTAGCCGAATTACGTCCGGATGAGTGACTATTTCGATCGTTATGAAGCCGTTATGAACGGCCCTCGATGGTGACGCACGAACAATGCTGACAAGGCAACTGACGCGCAAGCGATGCGCACTCTCGGACTGTGCTCCGGTAAATCGAAGAATGCGAAAGGTTGTGAGACATCCAGGGTTGCCATGGCAACGAATGTGACAAGAGAAGACCCTGCGGGCATAGGTCGGAGCTGACAGGGATCGATTGCCAACACTGAATAGGGGGAGTTCGTTGACTACTGGACGTGCGCCCATCCCGTCGGATGCGTTCCCACTGTCGTCCGCGCAGCGCCGCATGTGGTTCGCGCAGCAGCTCGCCCCTGAGGTACCCATCTGCATCGCTCAGTACGTCGACCTGTACGGCGATTTGGACTTCGAGCGGCTCCGTCGGATCACGTTCGAGGTCGCTCACGAGTTCGGGTCGCCCTTCCTGCGGGTGGTCGAGGTCGACGGCGAGCCGTACCAATACGTGGACCATGACGCGAAGGATCGGATCCTCCTCCACGACTTCCGTGACGAAGCAGATCCGATGGCAGCAGCACGGAAGTGGATCGACGACGACTACCTGAAGCCCGTCGACTTCGAGCGTGACCTCCTCATTCTGAATACGGTTCTCCGCGTCGGCGAGCGCCACTACCTCTGGTACAGCCGGATTCACCACATCGCACTCGACGGCTTCGGTGCGGTGACGATGCTGAACAGAATCGCGGGCCAGTACACCGCCGAGGTCGAGCAGACCGAGCTCAAGGTTGCACCCGCAGCCGACCTCCGCACGCTGTACGACCTGGACCTGGAGTACCGCTCGTCGAGTCGTTTCGAGAAGGACAGGGCCTACTGGGCGGGCCGGGTCGAGGGGCTCGAAGACGGTTCGACGCTTGCCCGACGAGTCGGCGAGCCGACCGCACACGTGAGTTTGGAAAGTGCGGCGTTGCCCGACGACGTCGTAACCCGACTCGAATCCAGCGACTCGTCCGCCGCCGTCGTTGTCGCCGCCTTCGCCACCTACCTGTCGAGGTTGACGGGTAAGCAGAGTGTGCTGATCAACCTGCCGGTGCTTGCCCGCGGAACCGCGCTGCTGCGACGCTCCGGCGGAATGCTCGTCAACATGGCTCCGCTGAACATCAGCGTCGAGCCGGGCGACACCGTTGCCGAATTGGTCGCACGCGTGCAGCTCGAGCTGACCGGTGCACTACGGCATCAGAAATGCAGCCTCGAAGACATTCGCCGCGACGCCGGCGTCCGTATCGGTGAGCGCCGTTTCACCGGGCCGATGATCAACGTGATGCTTTTCCATCAAGAGGTGCGACTCGGCGACGTCGTCGGCGAGTACAACATCGTCACCTCGGGACCCGTCGACGACCTGCTTGTCAACGTCTACCAAAGTGGTACCCCCTCCAAGACGTTCATCGACTTTCGTGCCAACCCCAATTCCTACGACGATGACGAGCTGCGTACGCATCACCGTGCATTCGTCGAGTTGTTCCACGAATTTGTCGAAGCGGATACCGCTACGTCCCTGGCAACGATCCATCGCGCGACCGCCGAGACCGGGGACCTGCTTCGGCGGGACAACGATCGCCTCGCCTTCTGGAGGCGCGAACTCGCCGGTGCTCCGGAGTTGCTGGAGCTGCCCGCAGACAGGGCGCGACCGGTCAGCCAGTCGCACGACATCGGCTACACCGACGCCGACGTTCCCGGCAAGGTCGGCTACGCCTTGTCCCGACTCGCAGACGACTGCGAGACAACGGTTTCCGCAGTAGTTCGCGCGGCACTCGCGCTGCTGCTGGCACGGTTGTCGGGAACATCCGACATCGCCATTGCACTGCGCCCGAACGAACCGTCGTCGAACCCGGTGGTGTCACGGACGCTGATCGAGGCGGCGGAACCCTTCTCCGATTTGCTGGGCCGAGTCGATGCCGCGGGAGCAGTCGCCGCGGCACACGGCGGAGTGCCGGTCGACGATCTGCTCACCGAACTCGGCGTCGCGCGTAACGAAGCTTTCGCGCCCTTCGCACAGGTGTTGCTCGAGGTGTTCGACGACGCAGGAGTCGAGCCGGTCGAGCATCGAGACCACTTCGATCTGCAGGTGGCCGTGTTCGAGAGCCGTTGCGCGCACTGCAGTGCAGAAAGCCTGAAGGTGCAGGCGCGGTACGCAACCGACCTGTTCGACGAGACGACGGTCAGCGCGCTGGTGCAGCGGTTGGTTCGAGTTCTCGGTGTCGTGACGTCGCAGCCCAAGGTCGCCGTCGGCGACATTGCGGTAGTGACCATCGAAGAGTCGGAGGCGCTCGTCCCCGCTTACCGCCCCGCAGTGGAGTCGGAATTCCTGCCGACGATCCTCTCTGCTGCAGCCCGCTTGATTCCGGAATCGATCGCAATCGAGTACGGCGATCGCACGGTGTCCTACAGCAAGCTCGACGAGTGGTCCTCGCGTCTGGCGCGCGTCCTGATCGCAGCCGGAATCGGACCGGAAACATATGTGGCGCTGGCACTTCCGCGCTCGATCGAATCGGTTGTCGCGGTCTGGGCGGTCGCCAAGTCGGGTGCCGCCTTCGTCCCTGTCGATCCGAACTATCCACGCACGCGCATCGACTACATGATCGAAGACTGTGGTGCCGCAGTCGGTCTGACGGTCTCGCGGCACGTCGCCGCGCTCCCGACGTCGACGAAGTGGCTGTTGCTCGACGATCCACAGGTCGCGGACGGCATGGCCAACGGGCCTGTGACGGACGCGGAACGCTGCCGACCGCTGCGACTCGAAAATCCTGCCTATCTGATCTACACCTCGGGCTCGACAGGATTGCCCAAGGGCGTTGCCACTGCACACGCGTCGATCGCGAACATCGTTGCCGAACAGCGTGTCCGAGTTCATCCGACCGGTATGTCACGGGTTTCCGCGTTTTCGTCGACGAGTTTCGACGCCAGCATCTTCGAGCAGTTGCTCGCGTTCGGCAGCGGCTCCCGGCTCGTCATCATTCCGCCCTCGGTATACGGCGGCGACGAACTGCGAAACGTGTTGCGGACCAAGCGAGTAACCCACGCCTTCTTCCCACCGGCAGCATTGGGTTCCCTCGATCCCGCTGGGCTCGAAGCGCTCGAAGTGATCACCGTCGCAGGCGAGGCGTGCCCGCCGGAACTTGCAGCACGTTGGGCGCCCGGCCGCCGGCTGTACAACGCGTACGGTCCGACCGAGACGACCATTGTGGTCAACATCAGCGACCCGCTGGTCGAAGGCGAGACGATCAATATCGGCTCGATTCTGCCGGGTGTTCGCGAAGTTGTGTTGGACGACAAGTTGCGGCCAGTTCCCGTCGGCGCGGTCGGCGAGTTGTACATCGCAGGTCGCGGAGTCGCCCGTGGCTACCACGGCCGTGCAGGGCTGACCGCGACGCGATTTATGGCAGATCCGTACGGTGAGCCGGGCGATCGTATGTATCGCACAGGCGATCTTGTTCGTTGGATCGGTCCGGTGTCGGCGCCCAAGATCGAATACGTCGGCCGCTCCGACTTCCAGGTGAAGATTCGCGGATTCCGCATCGAACTCGGCGAGATCGATGCAGCGTTGACGGCACATCCCGCGGTGTCGTTCGCCGTCACGGCCGGCCACGCTGCGCCGTCGGGTGAGACTGTGCTCGTTGCGTACGTCGTTGCCGAAAACGGTGCGACGATCGCCTCGGACGGGCTCAAAGCCTTTGCAGGTGAACGGCTCCCGTCCTACATGGTTCCGCAGACGATCATCGTGCTCGACAAGATTCCGCTGACGCCTGTCGGAAAACTCGATCGCGCAGCGTTGCCAACCCCCGACTTCACTGCGAACGCCGACACGTATCGCGAGCCGACCACGGCAGCCGAACAGGTTGTCGTCGAGATCTTCGCCGAACTTCTCGGCCTGGAGCGGGTCGGCGTGGACGACGGCTTCTTCGACCTCGGTGGCAACTCGTTGGTCGCGTCGCGGGTGATCGCGCGCATCAACGCTGCGCTCGGCACCAACGCCGGTGTGCGCGAACTGTTCGACGCGCCGACCGCGGCCTTGCTCGCCGATCGGGTGCAGCAGTCGAGCGGTCCGGCGCGTCCGGTGCTTCTTGCCCGCGAACACACCGACCGGGTAGCGGTCTCGGCTGCGCAGCAACGTATGTGGCTGGTCAACCAGATGGATCCGACAGCGGCGACCTACAACATTGCGATGTCGATCCGGTTGACGGGCGCGTTGGATATCGATGCCTTGTCTGCTGCCGTTGCCGACGTCGTCGAGCGGCACGAGTCCCTCCGCACCATCTACCCAGGCACCGACGACGGACCGATCGCACACATCCTCGGCGCCGGCGCCTTCAGTTTCGACACGCAGGTCGCCCCCGCGACCGAGGCGGACCTGCCGGTGCGCCTGAACGAATTCGCTTCCGCCGGTTTCGATGTGAGCCGTGAACTGCCGATGCGGACCGCCGTGTTCGCTCTCGCCGCCGACGTTCACGTCGTCGCGTTCGTCGTTCATCACATCGCAGCAGACGGTGCGTCGATGGCGCCGCTGGCACGCGATGTGATGACCTCCTACATCGCGCGCAGCCACGGTGACAACGCGCAATGGTCCGCCCTGCCGGTCCAGTACGCCGATTACGCGCTCTGGCAACAGGAACTGCTCGGCGACCCCACGGACGCGGACAGCGTTGCCAGGACCCAGCTCGACTACTGGACGACCGCGCTTGCCGAGGTGCCTGAGGTTTCGGCACTCCCGACGGATCGGCCACGTCTGCCCGGACGATCGGCTCGCGGTGACGTCGTCCGCTTCGCGATACCCGCCGAATTGCGGGGCACATTGAGCGATCTCGCGCGTCGACACGATGCGACGCTGTTCATGGTGTTGCATGCGGCGCTCGCCGTGGTTCTCGGTCGCCTGTCAGGTGCCCGCGACATCACCGTCGGCACTCCGGTGGCGGGCCGCGGCGACGGATTGCTCGACGACCTAGTCGGCATGTTCGTCAACACCGTCGTGCTGCGGACCGTACTCGACCCGACGGCCTCTTTCGACGATCTCGTCCGCCGGGCTCGCGAGGTCGATCTCAACGCCTTCAGCAACGCCGATCTGCCGTTCGATGTGCTCGTCAATGCTGTTCGGCCGCAACGAACTCCGACCCACACACCGCTGTTCCAGGTGATGCTCGCCTACCAGAACAACACGGCGGCGCATTTGGAACTCCCGGGTCTCACCATCGACGTCGACGAGGTCGACACCGGTACAAGCAAATTCGACCTGCACCTGATGTTGACGGAGGACCCGGAGCAGACGGGGGAGCCGATCGATGCGGTTCTCACCTATGCGACGGACATCTTCGACGAGAGCACAGTTACTGCGTTCGCGCAGCGTTATCTGGCAGTTCTCGGCGACGTGGCGTCGTCAGCCGCAACGCCGATCGGCGACCTGGAGATCCTCGGCAGCACCGAGTTGGCGTTGCTCGCCACGTGGAATGCGACAACCGTCGAGGTTGCCGACGAGATGTTGCTCGATCGGTTCGCAGCGCAGGCCGCGCTGACCCCAGACGCCGTAGCGCTCGAATTCGGTGATCGCACAATGACCTACGCGGAATTCTCCGCCGAGGTCAACGCGCTCGCTCGACACCTGATCGGTGTCGGCATCGGACCGGAATCGATCGTCGGACTGGCGATGCGCCGCTCGGTCGACCTGGTCGTAGGAATGTATGCAGTCGTTGCCTCGGGCGCGGCCTACCTGCCTATCGATCTGGATCATCCAGCCGAGCGCACCGACTATGTCATCGACAGTGCACGTCCGGCGGCCGTGCTGACAACCGCCGCCGAGCGCTCCGAATTAGCTCTCGCGGCACCGGTTTTCGTCATCGATTCACTCGACCTCACCGCCTACGCAACGACGCCGATCGAGCAGCGGGAGCGCACGGCGACCCTCGGGCCGGACAACACGGCGTACGTCATCTACACCTCCGGTTCGACAGGACGTCCGAAGGGCGTTGCCGTCACACATCGGGCCATCGTCAACCGGCTGCGGTGGATGCAGGCCGAATACGGACTGACCGAATCCGATGCAGTGCTGCAGAAGACGCCGTCCACGTTCGACGTATCGGTGTGGGAGTTCTTCTGGCCCTTGCAGATCGGTGCACGCCTTGTCGTCGCCGCACCGGACGGCCATCGTGATCCCGCCTACCTCGCCGACATCATCGGTCGTCGCGCGATCACCGTCGCACACTTCGTCCCGTCGTTGCTCGCCGTGTTCACAGCAGCTGCGGACCGCGATCGGTGCGCGCCGTTGCGAATGGTGTTCTGCAGCGGCGAAGCGCTGCCCGCTCCGACGGCCACCGCCTTCCTCGCTCTGTCCTCGGCTCAGCTGCACAACCTGTACGGACCCACCGAGGCGGCTGTCGACGTCACCTACTGGGAATGTGTCGACACCGACGAGACGACCGTGCCGATCGGTGCACCGGTCTGGAATACGCAACTGCACGTGCTGGATTCGCGGCTGCGGCTCGTCCCGCCCGGAGCGGTCGGCGAACTGTATCTTGCCGGATCACAATTGGCCCGCGGCTATGTCGGAAGGGGTGGACTGACGGCCGACAGGTTCGTCGCGTCGCCCTTCGAATCCGGCGCCCGGATGTACCGGACCGGCGACCTGGTGGCATGGCGCGCCGACGGGAACCTCACCTACCTCGGTCGCTCCGACTTCCAGGTGAAGCTGCGTGGTCTACGGATCGAACTCGGCGAGATAGAGCAAGCGCTGCTGGAAGATTCGTCGGTTGCTCAGGCCGCCGTTGTCCTCAAGCACTCCGACACTCTTGGTGACGTGCTGGTCGGCTACGTCGTTGCAGCCTCGGCTGCAGGCGTCGACACGATGGGACTGTCCGCCAGGATTGCCCGTCGCCTGCCCGCCTACATGGTGCCGACGCAACTTGCGGTCCTCGACGAGTTCCCGTTGAGCGCGAACGGAAAGCTCGACCGCAACCGGCTACCGATGCCTGAATTCGTCTTGCCGGTAACCGATTACGTCGCACCCCGCACCGCTGCAGAGGCGGTCGTGGCCGGCGTGTTCGCCGACATGCTCGGTGTCGAGCGCGTCGGCATCGACGACAATTTCTTCGCACTCGGCGGCAATTCACTTGTCGCCATGCGGATGGCTGCGCGAATCGGGGCTGCTCTCGATACCGAGGTCGCTGTCCGCGAGTTGTTCGATGCGCCGACCGTTGCGCAGCTTGTCGAGTTGCTCGATTCGACCGCCGCAGACAAGGCAGGCCGTCCGCAGATCGTCGCCGCGTCGCGTGACGGTGAGCTGCCGCTGTCACCCGCTCAGCAGCGGATGTGGTTCATCAATCAGTTCGACACGAACTCGTCGGCATACAACCTGGCGTTCTCGCTCCGGCTCACCGGCGCCCTCGACATCGATGCACTGCAAGCCGCCAGCGCCGATGTGGTCGCACGGCACGAGTCACTGCGGACCCGCTACCCACTCGGAGCAGGCGGACCTGTCCAGGTGATCGAGCAGGCTGTCGAACTTCCGCTCGAAACCATCGAGATCGCCGACGACGCAGAGCTGACCGACCGGATCCAGCAGGTGGTCGCCGCGGGATTCGACGTCGCAACCGAAGTCCCGATCCGGACCCGACTCTTCCGTCTCGGCACCGCCGATCACGTCCTGACCGTTGTCGTGCAGCACATTTCGGCAGACGGCTTCTCGATGGCGCCGCTGGCACGTGATTTCATGGTCGCCTACCAGCACCGCGTCGGTGGCACCGCACCCGATTGGGCACCGCTCGAGTTCCAGTACGCGGACTACGCACTGTGGCAACGCGACGTGCTCGGCGCAGAGAGTGATCCGAACTCGCTCGCGGGGCGGCAACGCGAATACTGGGAGACGACTCTCGCGGGTGTGCCCGACTTGCTCGAACTCCCGACCGACCGCCCGCGGCCTGCGCAGCGCTCCGGAGCAGGCGCTGTCGTCGACTTCGAGATTGCACCTGAGCTCCATGCAGCGCTGATGCGTCTTGCCCGAGACAACGGTTCGTCGATGTTCATGGTCGTCCATGCGGCCCTTGCGATCGTCGCCTCCCGACTGTCCGGCAGCGACGACATCGTGATCGGTACGCCGGTCGCCGGCCGCGGTATCCGCGAAGTCGACGACGTCGTCGGGATGTTCGTCAACACCCTGGCGCTGCGAACCGCCGTGCGAGACGACGAACGCTTTGCCGACCTGCTGCGCAGCGTGCGGTCCACCGACCTGGCGGCCTTCGCCAACTCGGACGTGCCGTTCGAGCGGGTCGTCGAATTGCTCGATCCGGTGCGCTCGGCTGCGTTCACGC
Organism: Antrihabitans stalagmiti; assembly: GCF_016482825.1. GTDB lineage: Bacteria > Actinomycetota > Actinomycetes > Mycobacteriales > Mycobacteriaceae > Antrihabitans > Antrihabitans stalagmiti. Next base: position 268,071 of record NZ_JAEMNV010000004.1, read on the forward strand.
CGCTGTTCCAGATCATGTTGGAGTTCCGCGACATCCCGCGTCCCGACGTGGAACTGCCCGGGCTGTCGGTAGCACTTGTCGAAGCAGATGCCGCGTTGGCACATTTCGACCTGATGTTGTCGTTGTCCGAAACGTTCGACGCAGACGGAACGGCTGCAGGGGTGCGTGGCGGGATCCGCTATGCGACAGATCTGTTCGACGCCGCGACGGCGCAGACCTTCGCCGAGCGCTTCGTCCGCGTGCTCGAGGCAATCACCGCCGACTCGGCAGCCGTTGTCGGCGATATTCCCATCGCCTCGACCTCCGAGCTGGCCGAGTTCGCGCCCGCTTACGGACTTCCGAGTCTTCGGGCAAAGTTGTGGCCCGAGATCATGGCCGGCGCCGTTGCCATGCGCGGCAGCGCAATCGCGATTCGAAGCAATGGCCGATCGCTGACTTACGACGAGATCGATGCCTGGTCCAACCGGCTCGCGCGTGTGCTGATCGCGCGCAATGTCGGACCTGAGTCGTTCGTCGCGCTGGCGATCACACGCTCGGTCGAGTCGGTCGCCACTGTCTGGGCCGTCGCGAAAGCGGGCGCCGCGTTCGTTCCGGTCGACCCGAACTATCCCATCGAGCGAATCACCTACATGCTCGACGATTGTGCTGCCACGCTTGGCATTACAACGGGCAACCAGATCGGCAAGGTCGCGGCTGCGCAGATCCCGTGGCTGCAACTCGACTCCGAGGAAGCTCGCGACGACATCGCAGCACAGTCGGCTGCACCGATCACCAATGTTGATCGCACGGCACCACTGCGCATCGAACACCCCGCCTACGTCATCTACACCTCCGGTTCGACGGGTCGGCCGAAGGGTGTCGTCGTCACGCACACCGGGCTCGCGAACCTCACTTCCGAAGTGCGTGAACACTTCTCGATCACACCGGCATCCAACGTCTCGCACCTCGCATCGCCGAGCTTCGACGCATCGGTCTTCGAGCAGACGATCGCGTTCTCCGGTGGAGCCACCCTCGTCATCGTTCCGCCTGAGGTCTACGGCGGAGCCGAACTCGCACGGCTGCTCGTCGCGGAGGATGTGACGCACACGTTCATCACGCCGTCCGCCCTTGCCTCCATCGATCCTGCTGACCTGGTCTCGCTGAACACGATCGTCGTAGCAGGCGAGGCATCTCCGCCGGAATTGATCGCGCGCTGGGCACCGGGTCGCCTGGTGTTCAACGGCTACGGTCCGTCCGAAGCGACCATTGCATCCAGCATCAGTGCTCCGCTGCAGCCGCACGGCGTGATCGACATCGGCAGCCCCGCAACGGGTTTCCGGCAGGTTGTGCTCGATGCGCGGTTGCGTCCAGTTCCGGTCGGCGTCGTCGGCGAACTGTACGTCGCAGGCCCGGGCCTTGCCCGCGGCTACCACGGTCGCAGCGCGCTGACCGCTGCCAGGTTCGTCGCAGATCCGTTCGGCGAGCCGGGGCAACGCCTCTACCGCACCGGCGACCTCGGTCGCTGGACCCATAGTGGCGTTGTCGAATACGTCGGTCGCAGTGACTTCCAGGTGAAGGTCCGTGGGTTCCGTATCGAACTCGGCGAGATCGATGCGGCGTTGTCGCAGTCCGACGATGTATCGTTTGCAGTCACCCTGGGCCACGAAGCGCCGTCGGGGGAGACCGTGCTCGTCTCCTACGTTGTGCCGGAAGCCGGCCGTGCCATCGATGTCAGTGCGCTGAAAGATGCTGTGGCACAGCTACTGCCGTCGTACATGGTGCCTTCGGTCATCACCGTGCTGGCAGCTGTGCCGCTGACGCCGGTTGGCAAGCTCGATCGCTCGGCCTTGCCGGTACCCGACTTCGCCGCTGCCGTCGACAGCTACCGGGAACCGGCGACCGCTGCCGAGACGATCGTCGCGCAGATCTTTGCCGACCTGCTCGGCGTCGAGCGTGTCGGTGCCGACGACAGCTTCTTCGAACGCGGTGGGAACTCCCTTCTCGCGACTCGAGTTGTGGCGCGAGTCAACGCAGCACTCGGATCCGCAATCGGCGTCAAGACGCTGTTCGACACCCCGACCGTCGCAGCGATCGCAGCTCGGGCGCAGGAACGTGACGGTGCCGCAACGCGTCCCGCCCTGCAGACGCGCGAGCGCACGGCCGCCGGCCCGCTGTCCTGGGCGCAGCAGCGGATGTGGTTCGTCAACCAATTCGACACGGCCTCATCGGCGTACAACATCCCGCTTGCGATTCGCATCACCGGCACGCTCGACGTCGAAGCATTGCGCGCGGCAATGTCCGACGTCGTCGGCCGCCACGAAGCACTGCGCACGATCTATCCGAGCGGTGCAGACGGTCCCGTAGCGCAGGTGTTGGACGCGTCCGTCGAGTTCGTTGTCGAGACTCGCTCGGTTGCCGAGAACGACGTCGTTGCAGAGGTAACGCGTTTCGTCGCAGCAGGCTTCGATGTCACCACGCAGCTACCGGTTCGCTTCGGCCTCTTCCAGATCGGCGAGAACGACCATGTCGTGGCTGTCGCCGTCCACCACATCGCGGCGGACGGTGCCTCGATGGCGCCGCTGGCCCGCGACGTTGTGACCGCTTACGCGGCGCGTTCCAACGCCGTCGCCCCCACGTGGGAGCCACTCGCGGTTCAGTATGCCGATTACGCACTGTGGCAACGAGAATTGCTCGGCGACGCCTCGGACCCGACCAGCCTGGCAGCAGCGCAAGCGAACTTCTGGACCGACGCACTCGCCGAGCTGCCGGAGTCCCTCGCGCTGCCGACCGACCGCCCGCGGCCGGCCCGTCCGTCGCTGCACGGCGATGTGATCCGGTTCGCGCTCACGCCCGCACAGCACGCCGGTCTCGTCGACCTCGCTCGCAGCCACGACGCCACCATCTTCATGGCGGTACACGCGGCACTGTCGGTACTTCTTGCCCGACTGTCGAATACGGCCGACATCGCCATCGGAACGCCGGTCGCCGGTCGCGGCGAGGAAGCATTGGACGATCTGGTCGGAATGTTCGTCAACACGATCGTGCTGCGGACCCGACCCGACGCCGGACTCACCTTCGCCGAACACCTCCGGCGGACGCGAGAATTCGACGTCGCGGCATTCGGAAACACCGATCTTCCGTTCGAGTCTCTTGTGGACACGCTCGCCCCGGCGCGTGCGACCGACCGTTCGCCACTCTTCGGTGTCCTGCTCGAATTCGGAAATCATGGTGGGGCGCAGTTCGAACTCGACGGCCTCGGTATCGAGGCTTTCGAGCCGAGTCTCGCGGTTGCGAAGTTCGATCTGCAGTTGTCGATCAGCGAGCGGTCAGGCGGTGGACTGGACGCTGCATTCACCTACGCCACCGACCTGTTCGATCACGCAACGGTGCAATCCTTCGCCGACCGCCTCGCGATGATCGTGAACCAGGTTGTTGCAGAGCCGAATACGACCCTCGGCGACATCGACCTACTGACCGCTGCCGAGCAGCAGACGATTCTGACCGAGTGGAATCACGTCGGCGCGGACGTCGAGGCTGTGACGTTGGTCGACCTGTTCGATCGCTCGGCCGCGCTACGCCCGACCGCGGTTGCCGTTACCGCAGGCGATCGCACCCTGACCTACGCCGAACTGTCGGGGCGGGCAAATCAGCTCGCCCGACTGCTGATCGCCCGCGGTGCGGGCCCGGAAACGCTTGTCGCCGTTGCGCTGCCGCGCTCGGCCGAACTCGTCGTCGCATTGCTCGCCGTACTGAAGTCCGGCGCGGGCTACCTCCCCGTCGACGTGACCTACCCGGCAGACCGTTTGGCGTTTATGTTCGCCGACGCCGCGCCTGTCTGCGTGCTGACGATGGACAGCGAATCCGCGGGGGTGCCCGACACCGAGGTTCCCGTCGTTTCGCTGGATTCGGCATCGATCGTTGAGCAGATCGACAGCTTCTCGACCGCGCCGATCACCGACGTCGAACGTCGGGCCGTTCTTCGGCCCGACGCGACCGCGTACGTCATCTACACGTCCGGCTCCACCGGACGCCCGAAGGGCGTCCTGGTCCCGCACGCCAATGTCGTTACGCTGCTCACCAATACGGCCGTGCAACTCGCCTTCGACGAGCGTGACGTCTGGACGATGTTCCACTCCTACGCGTTCGACTTCTCCGTGTGGGAACTGTGGGGACCGCTCGCCTACGGCGGCAGGCTCGTCGTCGTCGACTACCACACGGCACGGTCGCCGGAGGCCTTCCTCGAGCTGCTGCGGCACGAGCAGGTCACCGTCCTCAACCAGACGCCGACGGCGTTCTACCAGCTGGCAGCCGTCGAAACCGCAGGCGCGCAAACGGTATTGCCGCTGCGCCTTGTCATCTTCGGTGGGGAGGCACTCGACCTCGCCCAGCTCGAACGGTGGTACACCCACCACTCCGACAACGCGCCGCTACTCGTCAACATGTACGGAATCACCGAGACAACCGTGCATGTGACGGCGCTCGAACTCGACCGCGAGTTCGCGCGCAACGCATCGGCAAGCGTTATCGGACAGGCCATCCCGGGGCTGAGCACCTACATCCTCGACGACCGCATGCGGCCTGCGCCGATCGGCGTGACCGGCGATCTGTACGTCGCAGGCGCGCAGCTTGCGCGCGGCTACCTCGGCCGTACCGACCTGACGAGTAGCCGGTTCGTCGCGAACCCGTTCGGCACCAACGGCGAGCGGATGTATCGAACGGGCGACCTCGCCCGCTGGAACCGTGACGGCCTGCTGGAATACCTGGGCCGCAGCGACTTCCAGGTCCAACTACGCGGGTTCAGAATCGAACTCGGCGAAATCGAAGCGGCGCTCACCCGGTTCTCCGGGGTTGCACGCGCCGTTGTGAAGCACCACGTAGCCGACGGGCGTACCCCCGAGCGCCTTGTCGGCTACGTGGTCCCACAATCGGACTCGTCGGTCGACAACGTGTCCATAAATATCGAAGAGGCGCTCGAATTCGTCGGCCAGCAATTGGCCGCCTACATGGTTCCGGCGACACTGCTGGTCCTCGACGAGTTGCCGGTCACCTCGACGGGCAAACTCGATCGAAAGGCGTTGCCGAATCCCGACTTCAGCAGCAGGTCGGTCGCGTCACGCACGCCGGCCAACCAGCTCGAGCAGACGCTCGCGCAACTGTTCGCCGAGGTGCTCGGACTCGAGTCCGTCGGCGTCGACGATTCGTTCTTCGCCCTCGGTGGCGACAGCATCATGTCGATTCAGCTCGTCTCGCGTGCCAAGGTAGCCGGTGTGCAGTTCGCACCGCGTGACGTCTTCGAACGTAAGACGGTCGCTCGCCTTGCCACCGTCGCGCAGTTCGGCTCCAGCGCAGCGCCTGTCCTCGAAGAGCTCGCTGGCGGTGGCGTCGGTGACCTGCCGTCGACCCCGATCGTGCGCTGGATGCACAACCGTGGCGGCACCTTCGACCGCTACTCCCAGGCAGCGCTGCTGACCCTCCCGGTCGGCATCGACGCGAACAATCTGATCGGAGCCGTCGCTGCCGTCGTCGATCACCACGACATGTTGCGATCGCGCCTATTCGAAGGTGCGCTGTCCGTCGGTGAGGTCGGCAGCATCGATGCAGCGGACATCGTGCGTCGCGTCGCCGTCGAATCTGTCGCCGATTCCGACGAGTTCTTCGCCTTCGCCGGCTCCGAACTCGACGCCGCAGCGGATCGTCTCGATCCGCCGTCGGGAATCGTGTTGCAGCTGGTGTGGTTCGATGCCGCCCGCGGTGCAGGTCGATTGCTCATCGTCGCCCATCACATCGCGATCGACGGTGTGTCGTGGCGAATCCTCGTACCGGACCTCGCTACCGCGTGGGCGCAACTGAGCCAAGGAGCCGAACCGCAACTTGCTCCCGTCGGTACGTCGATGCGCCGCTGGGCGCACGGCCTCCTCGACGAAGCGCCGAAGCGTCGTGGCGAACTCGCACACTGGGTGCGGACACTCTCGGTCGACGAGCAGCCGATCGGATGGCGTGCGCTCGACCCGAGCATCGACGTCAACGCGACCGTGCAGACAGTCTCCGTCGCATTGCCCGCAGACGTCACCGACCTCGTGTCCAGCAGCTTGCCCGCAGCGTTCCACGGCTCGATCAACGACGGTCTCGTCGCTGGTCTTGCTCTGGCACTGACGAAGTGGTGGCGCAGTCGCGGCTCCGACATCAGTTCCGAGCTGATCAGTCTCGAAGGTCACGGACGTGAAGAGTCCGCTGTCGACGGCGCCGACCTCGCCAGGACGATCGGGTGGTTCACCACGATCTTCCCGGTCCGGCTCGATGTTGCGGCGCTCGATGTCGACGACGCATTACGCGGCGGTCCCTCGGCCGGTGCGCTGGTGAAGGCCGTCAAGGAACACCTGGCTGCGATTCCCGATCACGGCATCGGGTTCGGGATGCTCGCGTACCTCGACCCCGAGAGCGCGGCGGTGCTCGCCGAGCTGCCGACCCCACAGATCAGCTTCAACTACCTCGGACGCTTCACCTCCGCGGTGGAATCGGCTCCCGAGTTCGGTTGGTTGCCGGTCGAAGGTTTCGATCGCGGCAGCGCGTCCAATCCCGAGATGCCAGCGGCGGCAGCACTCGATATCAATGCCGTCACGCGCGACACCGAACGCGGCGCCGAACTGCACGCAAGCTGGTCGTTCCCATCCGGCGTGCTCGCAGCCGAGGACGTGGAAGAGCTTGCAGCACTGTGGGTAACGGCGATGACAGCACTCGCACGTCATGCGGCACAACCTGATTCGGGTGGCCTGACCCCGTCCGACCTGCAACTCGTGCACCTCGATCAGGCCGCGATCGAACGCCTGGAGGAGCGTTATCCGACGCTCGAATCGGTCTGGTCGACGTCACCGCTGCAGTCCGGGCTGCTGTTCCACTCCCTGCTGAGCGCCGACGATCTGTCCAACCCCGCCTACATGGTTCAGCTTCGGCTCGAACTACGCGGCACGGTCGACGCAGACCGGATGCGACGTGCGGGGCAAACCCTGCTCGATCGGCATGCGAATCTGCGGACGGCATTTGTTGCCGACGAGGCGGGCCACCACCTGCAGGTTGTCGTCGGCCAGGCGGAATTGCCGTGGCGTGCGGTCGATCTGTCGACCGTTGCCGAGTCCGAACGGGCAGCGGCATTGCAATCGGCGCTCGCGGCCGACGCCACCGCCGGCTTCGATACGACGGCGGCACCGCTGCTTCGGATGTGCCTGTACACGTTGGGTGACGGCGAGTTCACGCTGTCGATCACCAATCACCACATCCTGCTCGACGGCTGGTCGATGCCGCTGCTGATCAAAGAACTGATCGTGCTCTACGCGACGGACAGCGTCACCACCGAGTTGCCGAGCCCACGCTCCTACAGCGAGTACCTCGCGTGGCTGGGTGCCCAAGACGCCGACGAGGCTCGTGCGCGGTGGACCAAGGCGTTGCACGGCACCGAGGATCCGACTCTGCTTGCTGGCGTCGTTGCTGCCGAAAGTAGCGCGCCGTCACAGGATCTCGTCCTCGACCTCGGTTCCGACCTCACGACCGAACTGCAGCGAATCGCCGCGGATCGCGGCATCACGCTCAACACGATGATCCAGACCGCGTGGGGAATCGTGTTGGGAGCGTTGACGTCACGTCGCGACGTCGTGTTCGGCACCACGGTGTCGGGTCGGCCGCCGCAGCTGGCGGGCATCGAATCGATGATCGGCTTGTTCATCAACACGATTCCGGTCCGGATCACCCTCGACCCGTCGGAGAGTCTCGGCCGGATGCTCGACCGCATCGCAGGCGAGCAGGCGGGACTTCTCGACTGCCACCACGTCGGTCTCACCGAGATCCAGCAGGCAGTCGGGTTGGGCGCTTCGTTCGACACGCTGAGTGTGTTCGAGTCGTACCCGGTCGACGCGGCCGGTATGTCGGACGACACCGATATCGCAGGTATGCGCATCGTCGACGTGGCGGGCACGGACGCCGCGCACTACCCGCTCAGTGTCGTCGCGTACCTCGACGACGAGTTGCACCTGAAGATGAAGTACCTGCCCGACCTCTTCGAGGCCAACGCCGTCGAGGCGATTGCGGCGCGGGTGCAGCGAGTGCTCACGGCGATGGTTGCCAACCAGGACCTGCCGCTGGTTCGGCTGTCGGTGCTGTCCGACAACGAAACTCAGTTGCTGGCACCGGTTCGCGGTGCGGCGGGTGGAACCGTTCGGACGCTGCCGCAACTGTTGTCCGATACCGCGGCGGCAGTGCCGGATTCGATTGCGATCCGCTACAACGGACGGTCGGTCACCTACCGTGAACTCGACGCCGAATCGAACCGCATTGCTCGGGTTCTGATCGACGAGGGTGTGGGTCCGGAAACATTTGTCGCGGTTGCGTTGTCGAGGTCCATCGACTCGATCACCTCGATCTGGGCGGTGGCAAAGGCGGGCGCAGCGTTCGTTCCGGTCGATCCGAACTACCCGACCGACCGCGTCGACTTCATGCTCGCCGACTCCGGCGCAACAGTCGGACTCACCACACGGACCTTCGTCTACGGCCTGCCCGGCGGCATGCCGGACGATCCGGGGACCGTCCGGTGGCTCGTCCTCGACGAGGCAGGTACCAAACGCCGAATCGTCGGCAAGCCGGCCGGCCCGATCTCGGATACGGACCGTACGCTTCCGGTGCATCTCGCGAACCCGGCCTACCTGATCTACACGTCCGGCTCGACCGGCAAGCCGAAAGGCGTTGTCACAACCCATGCGAGCTTGGAGAACTTCGCTCTCGATCAGATCGGCCGCTTCGATCTGACGGCGGCGGCTCGGGTTTCGCACTTCTCGTCGCCGAGCTTCGATGCGTCGATCTTCGAGTACCTGCTCGCCTTCTCGTCCGGTGCCGCGCTTGTGATCGTCCCTCCGTCGATCTACGGTGGCGACGAACTTGCCGAACTGTTTGCAGCAGAGGGTGTTACCCACTGCTTCGCAACCCCGGCCGCATTGTCCTCGGTGCATCCGCACGGCCTCGACGCGCTGCAGTACCTCCTCGTCGGTGGTGAAGCGGTGTCGCGTGAGCTGACGAGCATCTGGGCGCCGGGGCGCAATTTCGTCAACGTGTACGGACCGACCGAGACGACGATCGCTGCAACGATGAGCACGCCGTTGGCAGTCGACGGACCGGTGACGATCGGCTCGCCGATCAGCGGTGCGAGCGCAGTCGTCCTCGACGCGCAACTTCGGCCGGTTCCGGTCGGCGTCGCGGGCGAGTTGTATCTCGCGGGTATCGGTTTGGCGCGGGGCTACCATGACCGCCGTGGTATGTCGGCGTCGCGCTTCGTCGCCGATCCATATGGTGCGCCCGGCACCCGGATGTACCGCACCGGCGACCTGGTTCGTTGGGCCACAGACGATTCCGGTCGCCTGACCATCGACTACATCGGTCGCTCCGACTTCCAGGTCAAGGTCCGTGGCTTCCGTATCGAACTCGGCGAGATCGACACGCAGCTGATGAACCATCCCGACGTCTACTTCGCCGTGACTGTCGGCCACAGGGCACCGTCCGGTGAGACCGTTCTCGCTTCCTACGTTCTGGAAGCCGAAGGCTCCACCATCGACACCAGGGAACTACGCGACCACCTTGCGAAGCAGGTTCCCGCCCATATGGTTCCATCGTGGATCGCCGTGCTCGACGAGGTGCCGCTGACGCCGGTGGGCAAGCTGGACCGGCGTGCACTGCCGATCCCGGACTTCTCGCGCGACGGCGTCGACTACTGCGCGCCGGAGACGAACCTCGAAGTCGCTGTCGCCGCGGTGTTCGCAGACGTTCTCGGCCTCGACAAGGTGAGCATCGACGACAGCTTCTTCGACATCGGCGGCAACTCCCTCGTTGCGACGCGGGTGATCTCGCGCCTCAACGCCGAGTTGGGCATCAGCGTCGGCGTGCGCGCGGTGTTCGAGGCTCCGACAGTCCGACGCCTTGCCGAAAGAGTTTCCAGCGAAACCACATCGACAATCTCGCGCGCAGCTCTCGTGCGGCAGGAACGACCGGACATCATCCCCGTCTCGGTACCGCAGCAGCGGATGTGGTTCATCAACCAGTTCGACCCGACCTCGGCCGCCTACAACATCCCGATGGCAATCAGGCTGTCCGGCAAACTGGATCGGTCCGCGCTGGTCGCGGCGGTCCGCGACGTTATCGAGCGGCACGAAATCCTGCGCACGGTCTTCCCCGACACCGCTGCAGGTCCGAGTCAGCAGATTCTCGACACCGATCAGGTGGTCGTCGATCTCAACCGCATTGCTGTCGACGAGTCCGAATTGCTCGGCAGGATAACGGCCTTGGTCAGCCTCGGCTTCGACGTGACACGTGACGTGCCCGTCCGCGCCGGGTTGTTCGCCCTCGGCGAGGACGAGCACATCGTCGCCTTTGCCGTTCACCACATCGCGGCAGACGGTGCGTCGATGGCACCGTTGGCGCGCGACATCGTCAGCGCCTACGTCGCCCGCTCGGCGGGAACGGCACCGCAATGGTCCCCGTTGGCAGTGCAGTACGCCGACTACTCACTATGGCAACGCCAGATCCTCGGATCCGAAACCGATGCCGCCAGCCTCGTGTCGACCCAACTCGACTACTGGCGTACCCAGCTGGCAGGCGCGCCGGATGTTCTTGCGCTTCCGACCGATCGCCCGCGTCCGGTGCAACAGTCGTTCGCCGGCAGCGTCGTTCGATTCGAGATCGACGCCGACCTGCATCGTGCGCTCACGTCGCTTTCGCGTCACAACGACGCGACCATGTTCATGACGTGCCATGCGGCGCTCGCCGTACTGCTCGCGAGACTGTCTGGGGCGCAGGACATCTCGATCGGCACACCGATTGCAGGCCGAGGTGAACGCGAACTCGACGACCTCGTCGGCATGTTCGTGAACACGCTGGTTCTGCGCACCCGGATCGACTCGTCGGCGACCTTCGCCGACCTGCTTGCCTCCCATCGGGAGACGGACCTGACAGCGTTCACCAACGCCGACGTTCCGTTCGAACGGCTTGTCGACGTGTTGCAACCGACACGCTCGACTGCGTACTCGCCGCTGTTCCAGGTGTCGATCGAATTCCAGAACAACGAACGCCCGCACCTCGAGCTTCCCGGCCTGCGCGTCGAGGGTCTCGACCTCGCACCGTCGGTCAGCAACTTCGACCTCGAGCTGATCCTTGCGGAGTCGACAGGCGACGACGGTGGCCCCGGCGGTATCGAGGCGGCGTTCACCTTTGCGACCGACCTGTTCGACGCGCAGACCGTGACGGCGTTCGCCGAACGTTTCGTCAGGATCCTCACCGCGGCCACGGAGGCAGCGACGTTGCCGGTCGGCGACATCGACCTCATGACAAGTGCCGAAGTAGCCGAACTTGTTCCTGCGCAGGGCAACCTGTCGGTGCAGCCGCGCCTGTGGCCCGAGATTCTCGCCGGTGCGGCCGCAACCAGCCGTCGTGCAGTCGCCTTGCGGTGCGAAGGCCGCTCGGTGTCCTATCGCGAACTCGACGAATGGTCCAACCGGCTGGCGCGAGTCCTCATCGCGGCAGGCGTCGGGCCGGAATCGGTTGTCGCGCTGGCATTGCCGCGATCGATCGAATCGGTGTCGGCAGTCTGGGCTGTCGCCAAGACCGGTGCCGCGTTCGTTCCCGTCGACCCGACCTACCCGGCCGATCGCATCACCTACATGCTCGGCGATTGCAGGTCCGCAATCGGTCTGACCACCGCGGCCGTTCGCGATGGACTTCCCGATTCCGTGGCATGGACTGTCCTGGACGACCCGAAAATCGAAGCGCAACTGCGGAATACCTCGTCGGCCACGCTGCGGGACGCCGAGCGGACCGCGACTCTTCGCCTCGAGCACCCGGCCTACGTCATCTACACATCGGGCTCGACGGGTCGGCCGAAGGGTGTCGTCGTCACCCATGCCGGTCTTGCCAATCTGGCCGAAGAGGAGCGGATGGCGCTGGCGCTCACGCCCGAATCGGTTGTCTCGCATCATGCTTCGCCGAGCTTCGACGCGGCGGTGTTCGAGCAGATCATGGCATTCTGCGCCGGCGCGACGCTCGTGATCGTGCCGCCGACCATTTACGGCGGCGACGATCTCGCAGACCTGGTGGCTCGTGAGCACGTCACGCACATGTTCATCACACCGACCGTCCTCGCAACGTTGGATCCGTCGGACATCGGAGCGGTCGAGACACTGCTGGTCGCAGGCGAAGCGTGCCCACGCGAACTCGTCGACCGCTGGTCGCCGACGACACGCATGATCAACGCCTACGGACCGACCGAGTCGACCATCATGGCGACCCTGTCGCAGCCGATGACCAGCGACGGCGCGATCACGATCGGCCGCCCGTCGCGCGGCTTCCATGTCGCAGTCCTCGACACGCGCCTTCAGCCGGTACCGGTCGGAGTTGCAGGCGAGCTGTACGTCGCAGGACCAGGCTTGGCCCGCGGCTATCACGACCGGCCAGCCTTGACGTCGTCGCGCTTCGTCGCCGACCCGTTCGGTTTGCCAGGTGCGCGGATGTACGCAACCGGGGACGTCGTGCGCTGGATCGCAACACCGACCGGCACCGAGATCGAGTACGTCGGCCGGTCGGACTTCCAGCTCAAGGTCCGCGGCTTCCGGATCGAGGTCGCGGAGATCGACACCGTCCTGAGCAGCCACGCGAGCGTCTCGTTCGCGACGACACTCGGCCACACGGCGCCGTCCGGCGAGACTGTCCTCGTGTCCTACGTCCTGCTCGACGGCGACGAGGACACGACGTCGGAGCTGCGGGAGTTCGCCGCCGAGCGGTTGCCGTCGTACATGGTGCCGACCGCGGTCGTCGCCATCGACGAGGTGCCGCTGACTCCGGTCGGTAAGTTGGACACCCGCGCATTGCCTGCACCCGACCTCACCTCGACGACGCACGAATATCGCGCGCCGTCGAACGAGATGGAGACCGCGATCGTCGAGGTCTTCGCGGAGTTCCTCGGCATCGACCGCGTCGGCGTCGACGACAACTTCTTCGACATCGGTGGTACGTCGATCATGGCGACGAAGGTGCTCCCCGCCCTGCGGGACCGCCTGAACAGACAGATTCCGCTGCAGGCGATCTTCGTCCAGTCGACCGCAGCCGATCTCGCGACGCATCTGGCGGCCACCAGCGACACGACCGATTCGATCGACGAGGCGCTGCGGGTGCTCGTGCAACTGAAGACGGGCGGCACGAAACCCGCGCTCTTCTGCGTACATCCTGCGGTCGGGCTGTCGTGGGGCTACGCGCGACTCGCCCATCAACTAGGCGACGATCGCCCGGTCTACGGTCTGCAGTTGCCTGCGTTGAGCGGCGAACCGAAGTTCGAGTCGATCCCGGATCTTGCCCGCAGGTACGTCGAAGAAGTTCGCGCCGTGCAGCCGCAGGGCCCGTATCACCTGCTCGGCTGGTCGCTCGGTGGAGCGATCGCGCACGAGATGGCCGTCGAACTGCGGGCCGCCGGCGAGGAAGTTCAGACGTTGGCACTGATGGACAGTCATCTCGCAGGGCCGGACGGGTTCGACGAGACCGAGCGCCCCGGGTTGAGCTTGAAGGAGATGGTGCGCCACCTCGGCGTCGAGCTCAACGGCTACAGCGGCGTTGCCGAGCTGACCTTCGAGCAGGCGATCGAACTCATCGACGAGTCACTCGGTCATCAGACGGGTCTCACACCGACGCATCTGAAGCGGATCAACGCCGGTTTCGAGAACGTCGCCTCCTTGATGAACGACTTCACACCCGACGTGTTCGACGGTGACGCGCTGTTCTTCACCGCGGCCAACTCGTCGCGGGGTTCGGAGTTGGTCGGGGAGTGGGACAGGGCGGTCGGCGGACAGATCGTCGAGCACGCCGTCGATTGTGAGCACCACGAAATGATCGCCGGCGAAGCGGTCGACGTAATCAGTGAGGTGTTGCAGAGCTACATCGAGAGGTAATTCGATTACGTCGACGCCGATAGGGCAAGAAGGCTAGGAGAAGGCGAGCAGTCATTCGACTGTTCGCCTTCGGTCGTGTGTAAAACAATGGTTGCAATATTCAGTGCACACAAAAACCCCGATATCCGCTGGAGTCGAATATCGGGGCGCTTGTGGGGTTGTTTATTTGACGAGCGTGAATTGCATGATGTCGAAATAGCCGTCGCGGAACATCGTCGCGCAGCCCGACAGATACTTGATGTACCGATCGAATACCTCTTGCGAGGCAATCTCCACGGCGTCGTCGTGACGGTCGATCAGGTTCTGGGTCCAGATTTCGAGAGTCTGTGCGTAGTGCAGCTGCAACGGATGGATTCGCTCCACGCGGAAGCCGACCGCTTCTGCTCCGGTCCGGACCCACGGCGGCTCGGGGAGCTGACCACCGGGGAAGATTTCGTCGATCAGAAACTTGCAGAAGGAGAGGTAGTTCCGGTCTACCTTCAAGCCCATGTCGCGCAGTTGATGCCGGTGGTATCCGACGATCGTGTGCAGCAGCATCCTGCCGTCGGCGGGGAGCAGATCGTGGCACAGGTTGAAGAAGGCGTCGTAGCGTTCCCTGCGGAAATGCTCGAACGCGCCGATGCTCACGATGCGATCGACGGGTCCGCCGTCGTACTCTTCCCAGCCCTGCAAACGGACCTCGGCAGAGCGATTGCCAGGCAGTTTGTCGAACAGACCCTGCACGTAATCGTGCTGGTTCCGCGACAGCGTCAAACCGATGACGTTGACGTCGTACTTCTCGATGGCGCGCATCATCGTGCCGCCCCAGCCGCAGCCGACGTCGAGCAGTGTCATACCCGGACGAAGATCGCACTTCGCAAGTGCAAGATCAACTTTGGCGACTTGAGCCTGCTCCAGCGTCATGCCTTCGTGTTCGAAGTAGGCACAGCTGTAGGTGCGGGTCTTGTCGAGAAACAGCCCAAAGAAGTCGTCCGAGAGGTCGTAATGGGCTTGCACATCCGTATAGAACGGTGCCAGATCCGTCATCTTCGAGTCCCTCCGCCATGTTCGGTGGGTGCTCGAAAGTGCTACCCACAGACATTATTCGGAGCGGACGACCGGGCGGATTGGACTATTTCAGCAGATCACAATGATGCCGATGCACGTCTTCAAGACGGCGGGCGGCGGTGGAGTTGCCAGTTCGTCGAAGCCTGGATCTCCAGGCCCTGCAACGGGTTTGCGCTCGATCTTCACAGCCTGTACCCGCACCGAATCGGTGACGACCAACTCGCCGAGGCTGTTGATACCCAATGCCTGCGGTGCGACGAGACCTTCGATCGGCACCTCGAACGGCGTCGTCGTACCTGCGGCGAGGCCGAGTACACGGTTGTGTCCGGTGTCGGCAACGAAGACGTCGCCCGCGCCGTTGGCAGTGACAGCCATCGGTCCTGCGAGCGGGCCGAAGGGCAGCGTCGACGGTCGGGCAGTGGCGGTCATGTGGACCACCTGATTGGTCGGGGCATCGGCGATGAACATGCCGCCCTGCTGGCTGAAGGCCACGTTCGGGGCCGCATTCATGCTTGTGATCGGCGGTGGCGCGACGGGCATCGGCTCGGCCGATGCGCCTGCAGGCGCGAACGTCGCGAGACCCAAGGCGAGGAGAGCGGAGGCGGCCAAAGTTCGCCGACCTGTCGTGAAATCTTGTGTACGCATCTCTTCTACCCAACGTTGCTCGGCACCGACCACAGGCAACCTAGCACTCGGACGGGGTTGTGGTAACCAGTCCGCACGTGCGCTTGCATGCGTCGAAATCGGTTCGAGGTGAGGTCTGCCGGGCAAAGAATTGAAATGAATTGCAATTCGCCATTGACTCGGAAAGTGCCGCCGTGGTGAAGTTATTTATGGCGACAATTCGAGAGGCCTCGCCTGTCTTCATGTCGAGCGTCATGTCGAGTCCCATGCGCAGTCTTCTGTGCAGTCCTATTCGCACCTGCCGAAAATAACCTCTCTCCTTCTAGGAGCAAAGAATGAAGCTGTATCCATCGATCCGTCGAGTCTGCGCAATTTTCGCGGTAGTTGCGGCCGGCGCCGTCGTCCCTGCAATTGCGAGCGCTGCCCCACCCGTGCCATTTCCTTCACCGGTATTCACGCTCGGCTGCGCACAGCCTGCGCCGCTGACCCTGTCCGCGGCATCCGCCCAATCCGGACCCGAGGCGAACCCACCGATCGGTGCGGGCCAGGTCCGGTTCGAGGCGCGGCCGGCCGTGCCGTTCCTTTCCGGCGCCGGGCGCATGGTCGTCGGCTGGGTCAATACGAGTAACGGCGCGAACGGCATGGTCGACCTCGACGGTCCGCTGCCGGTGCTCTCGAAGACGGTCACAACAGGGTCGGGACGAATTCTCGTCGCGATGTTCGCGCCGATCGACGGGATCCTGTGCCAGGTGAATCCGTCCGCATCGGTGATCGTGGCCTAGCGGTCGATAAGCGGGGCACGCCCGTCAGCGTGCGCCCATTCGGGTCGGTGTGCACCATGCTGAGTGCACACCGACCCGAACCGGAGCATCCTGACGTGTCATCCAGGCCGAGTCGGCGAGGGCCGTGGCGATCCGGTTGCGAACGCTCGACGTAGGCGCTCCAGAAATGCTGCAGGCTCTGCGAGATCGCTCCAGGTCCACCGAACAACGGTCCATCCGGCTGCGCGGAGACCGTCTTCTCGGAGCTTTTCGGCTACGACGACGTCTCCCGGCGTTTGGCCAGGAGCGAGGTGGCGAACGTATTTGCCGAGTCCGTCGAACTCGCCGATCACGCCGAACTGCTCCCACAAGAAGTCAACCCTGGCCAGCCAACCGCCGAGCACGGACAACACATCGATCTGCAGACTGGGTGCAGGCAAACCCGCAACATGAATCGCGACTCTGCTGCGCGACTCGCCGACGCTCTCCGACCGACCGTCGACAAACGAGACAACTCTTCGGGCGGCACCTGCACCTCTGCGATGACGATGTCGTTCGGGCGCAACGTCCACGGCACCCTCCTCGAGCCGCGTTGCAGCGTCGCCGATCACCACCGCCTGCTCGAACGGCAGCAGCCGACCTAGATCAACAATCGTTCGCGCGGGCGTGGTGACCCGAAGACCATCGACAATCCGAATCTGGTCGGGTGCGATGCCAACCGCGTGGGTCCGTATGCGGCTGGACGATCGGGCGGTTGCACCACTCCTCGTCACGTGGACCTTGGACAGGTCGACGTTCCAGATCGGCAAGCCGTAGATCGCGGCTGCAGAGATATGGCTGAGCACAGCGTCTGTGTGTAGTCCTTGGACAGTCGCTCTGGCCACAACGCGATGACGTTCGGCGAAGTCCAGCCGAGCCATGTCCTCGCTGGAGGCGTAGACGCCCGGACGAAGTCGAGTCAGCGCGCCGTTGCGGCACCACCGTCTCAGCTCATCGTCCGAGTAGCCATGTGCGAGGCCATCCGATCGTCGCAGCAGACGCGGATCGTTCGATTCCATAGCTTGCGATCGTGCCCGACCGTTCCGCCGCCCCACTTCGGCCGACCTGGGCTTTCGTCTCGCCTGTGGATAACTTCAGGCCTGTGGATGACACGTCAGGATGCACCGCTCAGGGTCGGCGAGCATCAAATCAATTGCACACCGACCCGAATCGGCGCACCCTGATCGACCTACAACACGACAAGCAACACACCATCGGCAGCGCTGCGGCGCACGCGAGCCAGGGAAGGTAGCCTTCGGGAAGTATGTTGATCAGGCTGCTTCGCACTTATCTGCACCCCTACCGCAATCAGTTGGTGGGGGTCGTTGTGCTCCAACTGATCTCCGTGATCGCGGCGTTGTATCTGCCGAGCCTCAATGCCGACCTCATCGACAACGGCATCACCAAGGGCGACATCGGCTACATCTGGTCGACCGGCCTGATGATGTTGGTGTTCACCTTCGTCCAGATTGTCTGTGCTGTCGGATCTGTCTTTCTCGGTGCTCGTGCGGCGATGGCCGCCGGTCGCGACATTCGAGGCGCGGTGTTGCATCAGGTCGGCACGTTCTCCGCGCGCGAGATGGGCCACTTCGGTGCGCCGTCCCTGATCACGCGCAATACCAACGATGTTCAGCAAGTTCAGCTGCTTGTCGTCATGAGCTGCACGATCATGGTCATGGCGCCGATCATGTGCGTCGGCGGCATCTTCATGGCATTGCGCGAAGACCTCGGTCTCTCGTGGATCCTTGTCGTCGCGGTGCCTGCACTCGGACTCGTGATGGGCTACATCATCGTCAAGATGGTGCCGGAGTTCCGCTCGATGCAGGTGAAGATCGACGCGGTCAATCGTGTTCTGCGCGAACAGATCACCGGTATTCGAGTGGTCCGCGCCTTCGTCCGCGAACGTAACGAGACGTGGCGATTCGGCGTTGCCAACACCGAACTCACCGAAACCGCGCTCAGTGTCGGTCGGCTGATGGCGCTGATGTTCCCGGCGGTGATGCTCATCAGCAACATCACCAGCGTCGCTGTCATCTGGTTCGGCGGGTACGAGATCGAGTCCGGCGACATGCAGATCGGTTCGCTGACTGCGATGCTCAGCTACATCATGCAGATCCTGATGTCGGTGATGATGGCGTCGTTTATGGCGATGATGGTGCCGCGAGCCTCGGTCTGCGCCGAACGCATCAGCGAGGTGCTCGACACGGAGACGAGTGTCCAGCCGCCACGCAAGCCCGAACCTTTCGCCGCCCACCCGGGACTCGTCGAGTTCGGTTTTGCCGAGTTCGCCTACCCGGGCGCCGCGGAACCGGTGCTCAAATCGATCAGCTTCCGCGCCGAACCCGGCGAGACCACGGCGATCATCGGCGCGACCGGGTCGGGCAAGTCGACGTTGCTCAACCTCATCCCACGCCTGATCGACGTCACCGACGGCGCTGTCTACGTCGGCGAGACGGACGTCCGCAATCTCGACCCCGATCTGTTGCGTTCCCAGATCGGCGTGGTGCCGCAGAAGCCGTACCTGTTCTCCGGAACGATCGCCAGCAACCTGCGCTACGGCAACCCCGATGCGACGGACGACGAACTGTGGCGCTGTCTCGAAATCGCTCAGGCGGCCGACTTCGTCAGGGAGATGACCGAAGGACTCGAATCGCCGGTGTCCCAGGGCGGTACAACGGTCTCCGGCGGTCAGCGGCAGCGTTTGGCGATAGCACGGGCGTTGGTGAAGCGACCGAGTATCTACCTCTTCGACGACTCGTTCTCGGCGCTCGATCTCGCGACCGACGCGCGCCTGCGTGCGGCGCTCAAACCGGTGACCGAGCAGGCGACCGTCATCATCGTTGCGCAGCGGGTGTCCACCATCAAGGACGCGGACCGAATCATCGTGCTCGACGACGGCGCAATCATCGCGATGGGTAAACACGACAAATTGCTCACCGAATGCCCTGAGTACGCCGAGATCGTCGACTCACAGATGGCGGCGACATGACCCGCCCGGGAATGGTCGCTCCAGGAGCGCCCGGCACCAAGCCGAAGTCGTTCGGCCCGTCGCTGAAGCGCCTGTTCAACCGCCTCGCGCCGGAACGTCTAGCACTGCTGATCATCGTGGGACTCGCCGTCATCAGCGTTGTTCTGACGACGCTCGGACCGAACATTCTCGGCCACGCGACCAACATCATCTTCGACGGAGTCGTCGGCAAGGATCTGCCTGGCAACACCAAAGAAGAAGCGATACAACAACTTCGGGCGAGTGGCGACAACACGGTAGCCGACATGCTCGGCAACATGGACGTGACGCCCGGTGTCGGTATCGATTTCGGCGCCGTCGGGCGAGTGCTCCTGCTTGTGCTCGTGATCTATGTCGTTGCATCGGTGTTCCAGTGGTTGCAGGGGTACCTGCTCAACATCACGATCCAGCGGACGGTCAAGCGCCTGCGCAGCGACGTCGAAGACAAGCTGCATCGACTGCCGCTGAGCTACTTCGACGGGGCAGCCCGCGGCGATGTGCTCAGCCGCGTCACCAACGACGTCGACAACGTGTCACAGAGCCTGCAGCAGACGATCAGCCAGATGATGATGTCGGTCCTGTCGGTGCTCGGCATTCTCATCATGATGCTGTGGATCTCGCCGGTCCTGTCGCTCATCGCCATCCTGACGGTGCCCGCGGCCATCATCGTGACGGCGGAGATCGCCAAACGGTCGAAGCCGCACTTCGCGGACCAGTGGAAGCACACTGGCTTGCTCAACGCTCAGGTCGAAGAGGCGTTCACCGGGCACGAGTTGGTCAAGGCCTTCGGTCGCAGTGCCGAGGTCGAGGAAGCCTTCGACAAGCGCAACGAGGAACTGTTCCAGTCCAGCTTCAGGGCGCAGTTCATCTCCGGAATGATCATGCCTGCGATCATGTTTCTGGGAAACCTGAACTACGTCCTCGTCGCGGTCGTCGGTGGTCTTCGGGTCGCGTCGGGTCAGCTCAGTCTCGGCGAAGTCCAGGCGTTCATCCAGTACTCCCGTTCGTTTACCCAGCCGCTCACCCAGATCGGTGCGATGGTGAACCTGCTGCAGTCGGGCGTCGCCTCGGCCGAGCGGATTTTCGAGATTCTCGACGCAGACGAGCAACGGCCCGATCCTGATCCGGAGGAGCGGCCGAACGTCGATCGCGGGCGCGTCGAGTTCGAGAGCGTCTCTTTCCGCTACGAGAAGGACACCCCGCTGATCGAGCGGTTGTCGCTCGTCGCCGAACCCGGTCAGGTGATTGCGATCGTCGGGCCGACGGGTGCGGGCAAGACGACGCTGGTGAACCTGATCATGCGGTTCTACGAACTCGACTCCGGCTGCATCACCCTCGATGGCGTCGACATCTCGAAGATGAGCCGCGACCACCTGCGGTCGCGAATCGGCATGGTGCTGCAGGACACCTGGTTGTTCGGCGGAACGATCAAGGAGAACATCGCCTACGGGAACCCGATGGCAAGCGAGAAGGACATTCTTGCTGCAGCGCAGGCGGCATACGTCGACCGTTTCGCGCACTCGTTGCCGGACGGTTACGACACCGTCATCGACGAAGAGGGCGGGGGCGTCAGCGCGGGTGAGAAGCAGTTGATCACGATTGCCCGTGCATTCTTGGCGAAGCCGTCGATCCTGATCCTCGACGAGGCCACCAGCTCGGTCGATACCCGGACCGAGTCCCTCGTTCAGCACGCGACCGCGGCGCTGCGCAGCGACCGCACCAGTTTCGTTATCGCACATCGACTTTCGACAATTCGCGACGCGGACCTGATCGTCGTGATGGAGCACGGACAGATCGTCGAGCAGGGCACGCACGATCGGCTGCTCACCAGCCGTGGCGCTTACTATCGGCTCTACAACAGCCAGTTCGTCGGCGCGGCTGCTGACGCCTGAGCACGCCTGGTTGGATGGGAGGGTGCCCTCCGAATCCACGCCCGACCTGTTCACCGTCACAACACAACTGCCTGGCAAGCATGGCCGAACGGGACTGCTGACCACACCGCACGGCGAGATTCGGACCCCCGCTTTCATTCCGGTCGGCACCAAGGCGACGGTCAAGGCAGTTCTCCCCGAGGCCGTGAAAGAGCTTGGCGCGCAGGCAGTTCTGTCGAACGCCTACCACCTCTACCTGCAGCCCGGATCGGACATCATCGACGAGGCAGGCGGTCTCGGCGCGTTTATGAACTGGCCTGGACCGACCTTCACCGACAGTGGCGGCTTCCAGGTCATGTCACTCGGCGTCGGGTTCAAGAAGGTGCTCGCCATGGAAGCGGTCGGCGTGCAGAACGACGACGTCATCGCGTCGGGAAAAGAACGTCTGGCCAAGGTCGACGACGACGGGGTGACGTTCAAATCGCACCTCGACGGGTCGGCGCACCGGTTCACTCCCGAAGTGTCGATGCAGATTCAGCATCAGCTCGGTGCTGACATCATCTTCGCCTTCGACGAGCTGACCACTCTGCTGAATACCCGTGGCTATCAAGAACGATCGGTCGCTCGGACGCAGGCGTGGGCGATCCGGTGCGTTGCCGAACACGAGCGATTGACGGCCGAGCGGTCGCACAAGCCCTATCAAGCGCTGTTCGGCGTAGTGCAGGGTGCGCAGTACGAGGATCTGCGTCGTGAAGCGAGTCGCGGGCTCGCATCGATCACGGGTGAGACCGGTCGTGGATTCGATGGTTTCGGCATCGGCGGTGCGCTGGAGAAGCACAATCTCGGCACGATCGTCGGGTGGTGCAGCGACGAGTTGCCCGAGCACAAGCCGCGCCACATGCTCGGCATCAGCGAGCCCGACGACCTGTTCGTCGCCGTCGAGAACGGTGCGGACACGTTCGACTGCGTCAATCCGTCACGAGTAGCTCGAAATGCCGCAATCTATTCTCCGACTGGACGTTTCAACATCAACACCAGTCGATTCCGCCGCGACTTCACGCCCATCGACGACGAGTGCGACTGCTACACCTGCGCGAACTACACCCGCGCCTACCTGCATCACCTGTTCAAGGCGAAGGAGATGTTGGCGTCCACGCTGTGCACGATTCACAACGAACGATTCACCATTCGACTCGTCGATCAGATCCGCGAAAGCATCGACGGCGGCTGGTTCGACGACTTGAAGAAGCAGACGCTAGCCGGCTTTTACGGGAACTGAGACCGACGCTGCGTACGAGGGTTCGCGCTTCTTGATGAACGCGATCGCACGGTAGGTGATCGGGAGTACCAACACCTCGACGAGCGTCTTCCACAGGAAGCCGACGATGACGTAGTTGACGAAATCTCGCCAGGTGGTGATGCCGATGACGCCGGCGGCGATCGAGCAGAAGATCAGCGTGTCGGCGAGTTCGCCGACGACCGTCGAGCCGATCAATCGTGCCCACAGATGCTTTTCCTTGGTGCGTTCTTTGATCAGCACCAGAACCAGCGAGTTGAGCAACTGGCCGACGAGATAGGCCATCAAGCCGGCGAACACCAGACGCGGCACGACACCGACGACGGACTGGAACGAGTCCTGGTTCTCGTAGAACGACGCCGAAGGCAGTTCGACGGCGACCCAGAAGCAGAACGCACCGAGGATCAGCGCACCGAAGCCGAGCAGAATCGCCCTGCGCGCAGCCTTGAAGCCGTACACCTCGCTGAGAATGTCGCCGAGAATGTAGGCAAGTGGGAAGAGGAAGAAGGCGCCATCGGTGTTGATCGGCAGAATCTGGAGCGGACCGAGCGAGAGCTCCGACGTCCCGAAGAACGCCACGCCCTTCGACGCACAGACGTTGGAAATGATCAGCGTCGCGGTGAAGAGGGCAACAATCGTCGGGTAGAACCCCCTGCCGACGTGCGCAAACGCGGTGTCGGATGAGGCGGGGTCCTGCTTGTTGGGCTCGGTCACGCGCTACATCCAATCAGCAGGATGACCAGAGCGCACAATCGAGCGGTGGCCTCAGGCGCGAAGTTTGCGTATCGCCCCTCTAGTCTTTCCGCTATGACCAACGCTGGCGGTAATGACGACTGGCTGCGCAAGCGCGACGATTCCGGCGCGGCGCCGGGTGCGACGCCACCCGCGGACGAAACCACTGTGAACCCATCGCCGTATCCACCGGCCGATGCCGGACCTCAGTACTCGGGTTATCCCCTCGATCCGAACGCCGGAGCGGCCCCGCAGCCGTACCCGGGTTACGGGGCCCCGCCGCAGGGGACGCCGTACCCGACACAGGCGTTTCCTCCGCAGCCCAGCTACGAGCAGCCCGGTTACCCACAGCAGCCGAGCTATCCGCAGCAGCCGGGTTACCAACAGCCGGGCTATCCGCAGCAGCCCGGTTACCCGCAGCAGCCGGGATATCCCACCGCGTATCCGCAGTCGTTCGGTGACGTCCCGCGCCCTCAGGGGACCAACGGAATGGCCATCGGATCGCTGATCACCTCGATTGCGGCGATCCCGCTGTTCTTCTTCTGCTTCTTCCTCGCGCCGGTCGCGTCGATCGTCGGCGGGATTCTCGGGTTCGTCGCGTTGAATCAGGTGAAGCAGACCGGCCAAGAGGGACGCGGAGTTGCACTCGCGGGCCTGATCGTCGGGGCGGTCGGGCTGGTGTTGACGATCGTCCTCGCAATCATCTTCATCGTTGCGATCGGCAGTATCGACTACACCTACTGAGTCACAACCCAGGGCGTGCGGGGGAGTTGAGCCGGGTCGAACCTGTCGAGCAACTCCGCCGGCGTCGTTCCGTTCAGCTGCAGTGATGCCGCGATGATGGCGACGACATCGCTCGTGGTGCGGCCGGCGGCGAGGTGGTCGGCCAGCGTCACCGGTCCGTCGCGTTTGGCGAGCCGCTGGCCTTGTGAGTTCAAAGCAAGCGGGACGTGGACGTACGCGGGGACCGGCAGGCCGAGGGTGTGCGCGAGATAGACCTGGCGAGGTGTCGACGGCAGCAGGTCGTCGCCGCGGACCACTTGATCGATCTTCTGTTCGGCGTCGTCGACCACGACCGCGAGGTTGTATGCGGGAGTCAGGTCGCCGCGGCGCAGGACGAAATCGTCGACGACGCCGGTGTAGCGGCCGTGCAGTTCGTCGGTGATCGTCAACTCGTTGACCGTTGCGCGCAACCGCAACGCGGGAGCCCTACCTGTGGCCCGCAGCGCAGCACGCTCGGAGTTCGTCAGATCGCGGCAGGTGCCGGGATAGGCGCCCTGCGGCGCGTGCGGCGCCGAAGCCGCCTGCTGGATTTCGCGTCGTGTGCAGAAGCATTCGTAGGTGGAACCGGCATCGTGGAGTCGGGCAATCGCGGTTTCGTAGCGCGGCAAACGCTCGGATTGCCGAACGACGTCGCCGTCCCAGTCGAGTCCGATCGCAGCGAGATCGGCGAGCTGATGCTCTTCGGAGCCGGACCGCGCGCGGTCGAGATCTTCGACCCGCAGCACAAAGCCGCGGCCTGTGGATCGCGCGAAAAGCCATGCGAGCAAAGCTGTTCGAAGGTTGCCGAGGTGGAGGTCACCCGACGGGCTCGGTGCGAACCGACCGTGACCCGCAGCCGACCGCGGGACGAATTTTGCTGGGTTCACAACCGCCCAAGATACTGCAGGCGGCTACGCCGCTCGTGCGTCTTTTCGGCGGGCCCGCCCTCCAAAAGGACTCACGAGCCGCTTGCGGCCTCAGGCTTTTCGGCCGAGAAATGCGAGCACCGCGGTCTGCTGGTTGGCATCGACGGGTGCGTCCAACTCCGGACCGAAGGCGCCGGGTGTCCGAATCGCCGGACCCATGCTTTTCGCGAACGCGTCGACCCACTCGAGGTCGGCAGCGTCGATCGTGTCCTCGATGCCCGTCGCGTGGGCGATGTCCCAGCCATGGACGATGAGGTCGGCGCAGAAGAACGTGTCGAACGACGCACGCAGAGTGGTCGTGCCGAAGCCGCCGTCGTACTCGCGATCGGCCTTGGCGGGATCGTCGAGAATGCTCTGCACCGCATCACGCGTGTGGTGCCACGCTGCGGACGGATCGTCGTCCACTGACGGTCCGGGCGCCACCGAGAGGTCGACCTTCGTCACGAAGTCGGCTTGGCTCTCGACGACGTGGCGAAGTACGTCCCTCGCGGTCCATCCTTCGCAGGGAGACTGCGCGTCCCAGTTCTTTGCCGGCACAGCGTCGACACGATCGGTCAGCGCGGCGGCGAGCCGACGGTAACGGTCGGCTGTGGGCTCTTCGGGTGTACTCGTCGTGTTCATAAATTAATTGTCAGCCTGGACCGCTGTCCGGCGATTGCACATTTCGGACAACTTCGAGGCGGGGTCGCAACTGCGTCAGGTCGATCTCGTCGCCGTGTTCCAGCTTTGCCGATATCCCCGCGGCAAAGAGAACGAGACCCGGCCCGTCTATTTGGTGTGGTGGGGCTTCGCCTTCGTTCGCCAACCGAAGCTCGGCCCGCCGCAGCAAGGTCAGTGCACCTTTGACATTGCCGCGCTGAATGTGGGTGATCCCGACCGCTAGTTGTGCGAGGCCCTGCCACAGTTCACGCTCGGACTGGGGCCCGTTCTTCCACGCCGCCTCGAGTACTTCGTGCGCGTTGAAAGCCAGGCCGCGGTCCAGCAAATCCTGTGCGTAGGTGAGCGTTTCGGCAGGTGGAAGGTCGAGGTCGTCGGGGATGCGCTCGACTCCCTCGCTTCCCGGCGGCAGTGGTCGACCGAGTGCGTCGCGGGGTCGTGAGCTGCGCGCCCTGCCGTCCTCGTCGCGATCACGTTCGATGTCGGGCACGCCCCGATCCTACGTGCGTCACGATCACGTCCAATTCCGCAGAATCGCCGTCGAGGCATACGTGAGCTGTACTAACGTCGCCCAGATGAGCGACATCGCCGTGGTCGTCGGCGAACTCCGCGAGGAGTGGGGGACCACAGACCGAATGATCGCAAAGCTCTCGTCGGCGCAATGGAATCTCGAGACGCCGAGTCCAGGCTGGCGTATCAAAGATCAGATCGCGCATCTCGCAACCAGTGACGCTGCTGCCTTGGCCGCCGCGAAGTTTGCTGGCCTCGCGACGCCGCCGTCACCGGCGGAGGTCACGGGCAAGGCGTTGGATCCGTCGGTGCTCGGCGACCAGTCCGCGCGACTGACCGCGCGTATGCCCCAGCCCGTTGTCGTCGGTCTGTGGCGTGCCACCCGACGAAAGCTTGCCGAGACCTTGATCGAGTTACCGAGCGACCGCAGAATTCCGTGGTTCGGCCGGTCGCTCACCGCGTCGGCGATGGCAAGTGCTCGCATCATGGAGACGTGGGCGCACACCGTCGACATCTCGGACGCCCTCGGGCTCGGGATCGACGCAACCGATCGACTCAGGCACACCGCGTACATGGCGGTCGAGAATCGTGACGGCTCGTTTCGAGCGCACGACCAGGACCCGCCCGACGAAGAAGTTCGCCTCGAACTCACGCTGCCGAGCGGCGTCGAGTGGATTGCCGGACCCGCGCACACGTCGTCGAGAGTGCTTGGAACGGCGCTGGATTTCTGCCTGGTCGCCGCGCGCCGCAGACATCGCGACGACACGGATCTGCAGGCCGTCGGTCTTGCGGCCGACAGGTGGTTGCAGGTGGTTCAGGCCTACGCGGGAGCCGCTGGAAGCGGTCGGCAGCCTCGCGCCCTCGAGTCCAAGGCCGACATCTTTATGCCCGACAACGAAAGACGTGCCGATGAGCAACAGCAGTGAGCAAGCATTGTCCGACGAATTGGGCGGTTCTCTACCCGAACGGTTTCGAGAGCTGAGCGAGGAGCGGCTCGCCTGGCTTCTCGAGACCCTGAAGTCGGCGAAGGTCGTCCAGCTCGCCGACCTGGACAAGAGCACCGAAGACACCATCAACGGTCTTCCGATGATGTTGCGCGGGCCCGTGCGAGCGATCATCGGAGGAAAGAAATGACCGAGGTCGTCGATACCAGGGCAGAGTTGGTCAAGCTGTCGAGGATCTTGAACGTCGACGTCTCCGAACTGGCATTTCTGGAGACGGTCGGGTGGCAGGCGTTGCGAGAGTTTCGGCAGCAGGCGACCGATCAGTTTTTCGTCGCGGCCGAGTCGAGGCTCAAGAATCTCGCCGCTGCCGCCAAGCTGGTGCCCAATCCGGTGATCGTGAAGCTCGCACCGAAGTACTTCGAGCCGAGGATGGCGGCGGCGGTGGCCAGCTTGATCGACGAGGACAAGGCGCTCAAGCTCGTTCCGAAACTTCCTGTGGGGTTGATGGCGGACGCGTCGGTGTACATCGATCCCCGTCGGGTGGGTCCGCTGATCTCGAAGGTGCCGATCGAGGTTGCGCAAAGGCTCGCACCGATCCTTTTGGAGCGCGAAGAATTCATCACGTTGGGTCAGTTCATCGACTTCGTGACGCCCGAGATGCTGGCGGGTCTGCTACCCGTCGTCGACGACATCTCGCTGTTGCGGATCGCGGAGGTCACCGAGAACAAGGCGCAGCTCAACGTCATCATGCCGCTCATCGATGACGCACGAATCGGTCGGACGATCCAGACCGCCAAAGAGGCGGGCATGCTCGGCAACGCCGTCGAACTGCTGACCGAGGTGAGCCTCGAGGTCCGTGGGCGGATGGTGAATGTCGCTGCGCAACAGAGTGACAGCGTCCTCGACGCGCTTGTGCACGCTGTGCATTCCGCCGGAAGCTTCGCGATGCTCCTACCGACGACGACCTGGATGGAGCCGCAGAATCTGGCGCGTTTCGCAAAGTCGAAGGCTTTCGAAACCGCGGACGTGATGAAAGGCGTTGTTGCCGCGGCAGATCGCGACGATCTCTGGGCAGCCGTCGTTCCGCTCGTCCCGAACTTCACCGCCGCCGGGCGTCGAGAGTTTGCTGCCGCACTCGGCAACGTCGACGGGGTGGAAAAGCTGGTCGATGCGGCGGCTGCCGTCCCGGCACTGTTCCCTTTGATACTCCCGCTGGCAACCGATCCCATCAAGGAACGGTTGGCCGCCGCTGTCGGCAAGCTGGAGGTGTCGGAATTCGAACGAATCGTCCAAAGTGTCATCGCTGCAAATGCTTTGACCGAACTGTTGCCGATCGTTCCGATGTTGCCAAAGGCCGCCCAGGAGCGGGTCTCCGACCTTGCCGCGAATTTCGACCCGACACAGATGCGCGAGGCACTGGTCGATGCGAGTGAAAACGGTGTGCTGCCCGAGTTGCTCGAGGTTGCGGCCGGAATGCCGCTCGCCGCGCGTGAACAGACGGTCGGGATCATCTCCGACAGCGCCGAAGACGACGATCTGCTCGGTGTGACCCTGGAACCCGACGATCAGCAGAACGTCTGGAATCAGCTGCTCAAGCTGGCCGACGACGTGCCTTTGCCTGCCCTGGAGCAACTTTCGCAGCGTGCGGCATTCCTGCCACTCGACGGTGTGATGCCGTCCGTGCTCAAAGCGGCCGAAGCGACGAACGAGTGGACGACCAGCTTTGCGATCCTGAGCGGGATCCACAAACGTGCCGAAAGCGAAGGTGTGCCGCTCGAATTCACCGTTCCGGCACGGCTGATCCAGATGGCGGCCGAAAAGGCTTCGGAGACAACTGATACCACGGATTCGCTCTGGTTCGCGAAAGCTCTTCTCGCGCAGTATGCAAAGGACGATGCCTACGCGAAGACGTTCGATGACACCGCAATTCATGCCTCGGCTGCTGTCAGGGGAGCCGCGGAAAGTGCGGTCCAAGTATCGATGGGTTTGATCGGCGAAGGTACGCAACCGATCCGGTCCGTCGCAGCCGTGGTCCCGGGAGGTAAGACCGTCACCGACGCTGTCACCGGTGCCGCCGACCTGGCCACCGGTCTCGCGTCGTCGTTGTTCGGTCGGGCGAAGGCTGCGAGCAAAGCCGTCAGTGACGCTGTGGCACCGAAGGATCCGGAGTAGCCGGCGAACCGTTAGAGCTGAGCAGCAGCAGCGCGACATCCGACAAGCCAGGCTCGAGATCGAGTAGGCCGGCGGGTCCGCGAGTGTGGAGACAGTCGCGAATCCGGTCGTCGATCCCCCCGATCAGAAACTCGAAAACCTCGTCGGGCAATTCGCCGCTCACGGCATGCTCGTGCACGCCGAGTGCACGGGCCGCACGCATGCGGTCTGCGAACAGGGTGATCATCCTGCGGCGATACCCGGTCAAGGGTGGGCCTGCGATGAGTGCCTCGATGTGTAGTGCGCGGCCGACGGCGGGTTCTTCGGTGAGGATCGTGAGGTAGGCGGTCAACGAGGTGCGGACCAATTGTTCCCAGTCCAGTTGCCCAGCCGATCGAATTGCGTTGTTGAGCGGAATGCCGACAAGATCGACGATCAACTCGAACGCGGCCGCAAAGCACTCTTCCTTGGTGTCGAACAGTTCGTAGAAGGTGCGCCGCGAAATCTGCGCGCGGGAGACGAGGTCGGCGACGGTCACGGGTTGGTAGCCGCGCTCAGCGACCGCGTCGAGCATCGCAACGTAGAGACGTCCGCGCTGGGATTCGAGGACCTCGGCGCGGCTCAGTCGGTGTGGACCACGTGGCAACTTTGCGTCCGACGAGGTCACCTTCATTCCGCCACGATATCAACTCCTAGCTGCGGGCATCCGGTTGTGAACCGTGCCACTGTCGCTTCGAAAAGTGAGGAACGCCAGGGTGGTCGACGCTCGCCCGCAGGTTGCCATGTCCGTCAAATAACGTACATACCAACGCAATTGGCCGCTGTACGTTTGCGTACATCGCGACCGACCGTTGGAGGCCCGTCAGGGAACCTGCGCCGAGATTCGACCTGAAGCCGTATCACCTGGCATGGGCGGGTGCGGCGTTGTTCGGGCTCTTCGCGTTGCTCACACTCGGAAACGGCGTCTCCACCGAGAAGCGCAATCCGCGGATCACCCTCGTGCTCCCCGCAATTGTGATCAGCACTTGCATCGCGGGAATCATGTTCCTGGTTCAGCTGGTATTCACCGTGATTGCCTCGGACGCGTTCTCGGTCGACGCTCTGTGGACGGCGTTCGTCACAACTCTTCTGATCGTGACTGCCGTCGCCCTTCCGATGGACGCGTTCATCGGAAGGGCGACAGTCGTCGGAGCGGACCGAGCGATTCGTGGTGAGCAAGCAAAAAATCGGGCCGGTCGTGAGCGGTGCGCCCTCGCGTATGTTCGCGCTGATCCCGTTGATAGTGGTGTTCTACGCAATACTCCTGCTGCCGTACATCCTGATCGTGCCGATGTCGATGATCGTCATGAGCGGGGGAGCGGAGACGTTGTTGATCTTGCCGTCCTTTGCTCTGATTGCGGTCGAGTTCGTTGCCGGCGTGCTGCTCAGCCTCGCGCCGATCGTCATGGTGATCGAGAAGACCGGACTAGTCGACACCTGCAAGCGGACGTACAGCCTGACCCACCCTGCACTGGGGCGTCTGCTTGCAATTCATCTGCTCTGGTTCGTCGTTGTCGTCCGGATCTCGATCGTCACGATGATCGTCGGAATGATGGTGCACTGGATCGCAATGGTCGTAACGCTCGCGATCGGAATCTCGTTCTTCCGGATCCTGCAAACCCTGATCTACCACGATGTTCGGGTCCGGCAAGTGGGCTATGCGGAGGAAGTGCTCGCCGAACGCGAGGCGGTGCGCATCGCGGCACAGGCGCCGCCGAGGTAGGTCGGTAGGCCACGCGCGGAGTCTCTCGGACGCAAAGAAGCCCGCCGAATTCGCATTCGGCGGGCTTCGATTCCGATCTTGTGGCGGAGGATAGGGGATTTGAACCCCTGAGGGCGTTAACCCAACCCGCGTTCCAGGCGAGCGCCATAGGCCACTAGGCGAATCCTCCGTGGAGCAGCATACCGGCTAACCCCCTCGTTCCAAGAATCGCCGACCGCTGCGGGCTCTGACGGTGCGTCCCGCTACACTCTTCGATGGATCCCGCGCGGCGCGCATCCTGTGAACTCCCCCAGGGCCGGAAGGCAGCAAGGGTCAACGGGCTCTGCCGGGTGCGCGGGGTCCCCTTACATTTCTGGCCGCCGTACGTAGGAGCGACCGACAGTCGTCATTCGAGTAACGTGACACGCCGACACCGTGCCGTGATCGTCGTGCCGTCGAAAGGTCGTCAGCAGGATGCCTACCCAGACCCAATACGGGTTGATGAGTCCCGATGAGCTCGTTGCCGAGCGCGATCGCCAAACGGCGAACTACACGCAGCTCAAGTCGCAGAAGCTGACGCTGGATCTCACCCGAGGTAAGCCGTCGTCTGCGCAGCTGGACCTCTCGCAAGACCTCCTCTCGTTACCGGGAACCAACTTTCGTGCTGCCGACGGTACTGATTGTCGAAACTACGGCGGACTGACCGGCTTGCCCGAACTGCGGGCGATCTTCGGCGAGCTGTTGGGTATTCCCGTCCAGAATCTGTACGCGGCCGGCAATGCCAGCCTCGAGTTGATGCACGACACTGTCGTCTACTCACTCTTCGCCGGAACGGTCGATTCGCCGGCACCGTGGGCGAACGAACCGGGTCGCAAATTCCTGTGTCCGAGCCCTGGCTACGACCGGCATTTCGCGATCACCGAGGCATATGGCTTCGAGATGATCGCCATTCCGATGAACCCCGACGGACCCGACGTGCACGCGATCGAAGAGCTCGTCGCGAACGATCCCTCGATCAAGGGACTGTGGGCGGTACCGAATTACTCCAATCCGACGGGTGTCGTCTACTCCGAGGCTGTCGTCAAAGCTCTCGTCTCGATGCCGACGGCAGCTCCGGATTTCCGGCTGTACTGGGACAACGCCTACGCCGTCCATCCGCTGGTCGAAGAGGCCGCACCCAACCTCGACGTGTTGGGGATGGCCGCGGCCGCAGGCAATCCGAACCGTCCGCTGGTGTTTGCGTCGACGTCCAAGATCACCTTTGCCGGCGCAGGGGTGAGCTTCATCGGTGCTTCCGAGGCGAACCTGAAGTGGTACGTCCAGCACGCAAGCAAAAAGACCATCGGGCCGGACAAGGTCAATCAACTGCGGCACGCCCAGTTCTTCCAGGATGCCGACGGCGTCCGTGCCCATATGGCGAAACACCGCAAGATCATGGCGCCGAAGTTTGCGCTGGTCCGCGACATTCTCGAAGACCGCCTCGGTGCAAGCAAGACCGCGTCCTGGACCGATCCCAAGGGCGGCTACTTCATCAGCCTCGACGTGCTCGACGGAACCGCGGGGCGCGTTGTCGCATTGGCGAAGGAAGCCGGGATCGCATTGACACCGGCAGGGTCGGCATTTCCGTACGGCAAAGACCCCGACGACCGCAACATCCGCCTCGCCCCGTCGCTGCCGCCGCTGGACGAGGTCGCGTCGGCGATGGACGGCGTCGCAACGTGTGTGTTGCTCGCCGCGACCGAGAAGCTGATCGCCGGTTAACTGCCCGGCCGGTCGTGGCAGGATCGAAGCATGGCACTCACGCTGCGGCTCGCGCAGGACCCCGACGCGGACAAACTGCTGTCGGAATCACCTCTCGCGTTGTTGACGGGAATGCTGCTGGATCAGCAGTACCCGATGGAGGCCGCGTTCGGCGGCCCGAAGAAGATCGCCGACCGCATCGGTGGACTCGACGTGCACAAGATCGCGGAATTCGATCCCGACGAGTTCGCGACGCTGTGCTCCACGACGCCGGCGATTCACCGTTATCCCGGCTCGATGGCGAAGCGGATCCAGGCGGTCTGTACCTATCTCGTCGACGAATACGACGGCAATCCGGAAGCGCTCTGGACCGTCGGCGACCCTGACGGCAAAGAGGTGTTGAAGCGGCTCAAGTCGCTGCCGGGCTTCGGCGATCAGAAGGCGCGGATCTTCCTCGCCCTGCTCGGCAAGCAGGTCGGCGTGCAGCCCGCGGGCTGGCGTGAGGCTGCGGGAGCCTACGGCGACGAGGGGTCCAGGCGTTCGGTCGCCGACGTCGTCGACGCCGAAACGCTCGGTGAGGTCCGCGAATTCAAGAAGCAGGCCAAAGCAGCGGCGAAGCAGAAAGCTTGATGCGTCAGGTTGCGCCGTTTGCGGTCAGCGGGCGTCCAGTTAGCTGCACACCGACCCGGATCGGCGCACCCTGACGAGCCTCAGCATCCAAGAACTTCAGCGCCGACCCACCAGCAGCGTTTGAGTCGACCGGCCCAGCGGACCCTGCTCGTCGAAGAGTGCGGACTCCGCCATCCCGATGCCGTGCGGCTGCGGATAGGTGACCGCATCGAGGCACACCCATTCGCCGACCGGCTGTCGGTGCAGCGTCACGGTCAGGTCGGTGTTGATGAAGACGTAGCGGTTCCAGTCGAGTGTTGCGCTGACGCCGTTACCGGAATCCGCGGCCGCGAGGGTGCGTTCGAGCGGACTCGGGTCGTGTCCGGCGACGATCGGCTTACGTAACCGGATCCAGCACACAGCGGGTCCGGGTTCGATGAAAGTGCCTGATACAAAACGATATTCGATCGCGGTGTGGAAGCCGATCTTTTGATCCGACGGAAACGGTGCATCCCCGCGTGCTGTGTCGGGACCTGGACGACTACCGGACGGAAGCACCGCAGGGTCGAGCTCGAGCGGGGGATCGGATCGTTTGATGCGCCATGCGTTCGCCTTCATCACGACGCCGCGCTCGGAGCTCAGCGTCGCCTCGATCAACTCGACGCTGCGGCCCGACCTCGTCACCCTGGCCTCGACGGTCAAGGGTGCAAGCGGAACCGGTCCGAGTATTTCGACGGCGACCCGACCGACATCGAAACCTTCACGTGGCTCGCATCTTTCGATGACATGGCCCAGCAACGCCGACGGCGGACCGCCGTGCTGTGCGTCGGGCGACCAAGGTCCACGGGTGTGTTCGGTCGATTCGAAGCGGCCGTCACCGATCGGGATGTAGAAGGCGTTCACGTCGCCAGTGTTCACTATCGCGACGGTGGTTCTTCCTCCAGCCCGATTCGCTTGTGCAACGCGACGAGCGGTTTCGGTGCCCACCAGTTCGCCCGTCCGAGCAATTGCATAAACGCAGGAGCCAGCACACTGCGGATGAGCGTCGCGTCCGCGAGGACGGTGATCGTGAGCCCGAGCCCGAACAGCTGGATGAACGAGATGTTCGCCGACGTCATGGCAAAGAAGACGATTGCCATCAAACCTGCTGCGGCCGTGATGATTCGGCCGGTCCGGGCGACTCCGAGCGCGACGGCGTGGGTGTTGGCGGCATCGGTACGGTCGGAATTCAACCACTCTTCACGGATTCTGGAGAGCAGGAAAACCTCGTAGTCCATCGACATGCCGAACGCGATGCAGAACATCAGGATCGGCATCGTCGGCACAAGAAAGCCGGTTGCCGTGAAGTCGAGCAGACCGGAGAGGTGGCCTTCCTGGAAGATCCAGACCATCGCCCCGAATGCGGCCGTCAGCGAAAGAGTGTTCAGCACCAGTGCTTTCAACGGGAGCACAACGCTGCCCGTGAACAGGAACAACAGCACGAAGGTCGTCAGAGCGATGAGGCCGAGCGCGAGTGGCAACTTCTCGCCGAGCGAATCGAGAGTGTCTTCGTTCTGCGCTGCCGCACCCGTGAACAGAGACTCACCCGGGCTGGGTATTGCGCGCAGCGCATCGATCTGACGGGTGCCCGCATCCGAGAACGGGTCGGCGCTCGTTCCGATGCTCAGGTAGGTCCCGACGCCGTTCGGAGGGAAGGGCGACTGATCCGTGATGCGCATACCCGCGCTGAACACCCCAGCCTGTGACAGCACACCGGTGACGCCGTCGACCTTCGAGAGAGCGCTTGCGTAGCTGGCCAATTCCTCCGACCTGCCGTCGAAATCAGGCAGAACGACAGTGGTCGTCGCGGCAGCGTCCTGTGCGAAATCGGTCCGCATGATGTCGCCGACCTGGCGGCTGGTCGCGTCCGCGGTATTCACGCGGTCGTCTGGTGAACCGAACTTGACGTTGAGGAAAGGTGCTCCCAGGAACAACAGCAAAACGATGACGACAACGGCAACCGGCGCGGCCCTTCGCATCACAGCGGTGACGCCGCGGTACCAGAGCGTCTGCTCCGGGTCGGGGACGGTGGGCGTCGGGCGACCGGTGCGGCGACGCCACCACACGCGCACATCCAGCGCATTGACTCGGCGACCGAGCAGAACGAGTGCTGCAGGCAGCACCAGAATCGACGCGAGCGCCGCGGTACCGACAACTGCCAGTCCTGCATAGGCGAACGATTTGAGGAAGTACTGCGGAAAGACGGCAAGTGCGGCAAGTGACAGAGCGACGGTCAGTGCCGAGAAGAAGACGGTCCGCCCGGCCGTCTGCACCGAGCGGAAGACGGCCTGTTCGGGTTCGAGTCCGCGCTCGAGTTCCTCGCGGTATCGACTCACGATGAACAGGCTGTAGTCGATCGCCAACGCCAGACCCATGGCTGTCGTCATGTTCAGTGAGAAGATCGATACGTCGGTGACCAGCGTGAACGCTCGCAGGATCGCAAGTGTCGAGACGATGGCGAACAGACCGACCAACAGCGGTAGCAAGGCCGCGACGACACTGCCGAACACCCAGATGAGCAGCAGCAGCGTCAGCGGGATTGCTATTGCCTCTGCAACGGCAAGATCCTTGGTGATCTGATTGTTGATCTGCTGGAAGACGACTGTGAAACCACCGGCCCTAACCGTGACGCCGTCGGCGGTACCGGTCAGTCCCTCCACGATGCGCTCGGCGCGAGCGGGCGCTTCGTTGTCGTCGCCGGCCACACGCGCCGTGACCAGCGCACTCAGGCCGTCTTTGCTTCGCAGTGCGGACGCAAGATTGGCGGGCACCTCCCAGTAGGAGGTGATCGCGCTGACCTCGGGTTCGGCTCGAAGAGCTGCAGCGATCCGGTCGCCCGCTGCGCGTGCAGCAGGATTGGAGTCGACCCCGTCGGTCGTGGTGATCAGCAGTATGAGGTTGGGCTCACCACCGTGAAAACTGTCGTTGAGAAGGTTTGTCGCCCTGGTCGATTCGGCATCGGGAGGGATGAAGCCGCCACCCTTGAGGTGGTCTGCAGCCGAGGCCCCGAACACGATCGCCAGGAAAGCGACGATCAGGGCCCCGACGAGGACGATCCGCGGTCGGTGGACCGCAAGCCTCGCAACACGGACGAGCATTGACGTCCCTCCGCATGCTCGGCACAAACCCCAACGATCAAACTGGCGGCGTCAGGATATCGTCGTCGCTGCCTGCGCGGGACGGAACGTCTCAGTCTCGTTCGCGATTCGGCTGGCCCGACCCGAACGGTCCCGGTCGCTTCTGTGAATGTCCGTGCACACCTTCGGAATACGCGGTTTCGGCATGCTGAGCAAAGTCGATGCCCCCAGTCTCGTCTTCGGCACTCACGCGGAATCCGAGCGTCTTGTCGATCAGTTTGCCGACGGCGAAGGACACTGCGAACGCGTACGCGGCGACGACGACAGCACCGACAGCCTGTTTTCCGAGCTGAGCCAATCCGCCGCCGTAGAGCAAACCCTCGGGGCCGCCGGTCATAACCTCGGCAGCGAGGAAGCCGATCAGCAGCACACCGACTACGCCGCCGACGAAGTGCACGCCGACCACGTCGAGGGAATCGTCGTAGCCTGCACGGAACTTCCAGCCGACAGCGAACGAGCACACGACACCGGCGAGCAGGCCGACGACCAGCGCACCGACGACAGTCACCGAACCGCACGACGGCGTGATCGCGACGAGTCCGGCGACGACGCCCGATGCCGCACCGAATGTGGTCGGACGGCCGTCTCTGATCTGCTCGACCGCAAGCCAGCCGAGCATGCCGAGGCAGCCCGCGATCATCGTGTTGAGGAATACCGCCGCAGCCATGCCGTTCGCTGCGAGCGCCGACCCTGCGTTGAAGCCGAACCAGCCGAACCACAGCAGGCCGACGCCGAGCAGAACGAACGGCAGGTTGTGGGGTCGCATCGCGTCGGCCTTGAAGCCGATCCGGGGACCGAGGACGAGCGCGAGGGCAAGCGCAGATGATCCTGAAACGATCTCGACGACCAAACCGCCTGCGTAGTCGAGTGCTCCGAACTTCGCGAGCCAGCCGTCCGGTCCCCACACCCAGTGCGCGACGGGGGCGTAGACGAGGGTCGCCCAGATCGGCACGAAGAGCATCCACGCGGAGAATTTCGCGCGGTCCGCGATGGCACCGCTGACGAGTGCGACGGTGAGGATCGCGAAGGTGAGCTGGAATGTTGCGAACAGCAGTTCGGGCACGTTGCTTCGGACCGTGGTCGGGTCGATGCCTGCCATGCCGACGTGATCGAGGTTGCCGATGAGGCCGCCACCTGCGTCGTCACCGAATGCAAGGCTGTAACCAAAGAGCAACCACGCGACCGTGACGAGCGGGATCGAGATGAAGCTCATCATGATCATGTTGAGGACACCCGTCGAACGGACCATCCCGCCGTAGAAGATCGCCAGACCCGGCGTCATCAACAGAACAAGAGCCGTACTCGCAAGCAACCACGCTGTGGCGGCAGGATCGATCGACACTTCTATCTCCTTCGCAGGCCGGATGCTCGCAAGAGAATATGGCGAGCCGGTCCGTCGATCGTCGGCGGGCTATCGAACGGCTACACGCCGGTGTGGTCACGGAGCGTTGCGACGATCCCACTCGACGGTTCCGTCGATCCGCCGCTCGTTGCGCTCCAAGCGGATTGGACATCGTCGTGAGTAGTCGCGAGAACAATGCTCGTCGATTGCGCGAAGACGTCGAGGTACTCGTTCTGTGCGCCACCGATCAGCCGCACCAACTCGTGCCGTCCAAGTTCGGTGGTCCGTTTCTCTATTTGCGACGGAGCGAAGAACATCTGCGGCGTGGGTCCTGGCAGAGTGTCGTCGCCGTTGAAACCCGCTGGGTCCTCCCAATGCGTCGAACCGACGGTCAGCGACAGCGCCAGACCGGCTCCGAAAAGGGTGTGGACGGTGCGTCTGGTCGAGGCATTGCCTGCGACGTCGACGTAGATGATCGGTTCGGTGAGCGTCGAACCAGCGAGCTCGTCGTAAGTGATCGTTGCGTCGTAGCTGCCGAGACCGTCGACGTAATCACGATTGCGTTGTGAGGTCAGGCCGACCACCTGCGGACGGTTCGGGTAGCGGCCGAGGCACCAGGCCGTCGCTGCTGCGGTCTTGCTGGATGCGCTCGACAGAACGATCGTCGAGGCTTGGTGAAAACCCGCCTGTTCGAGCTGGTCCGCGATCAGCCAAGCCGTTCCGAACAGTGGACGAACAAGCGATTCCAGCCCTTCCCGGGTCGGATCTTCGGGCCCGGCTGGGAGGTAGGCGTTGTACAGCGCAGGCAGTTGACGACGATGTGGTGTCGCATCGAGCAGCCGTGAGCCGGGTTTGCCTGTGGGGGTGATGGTCGCGTGCGTCGACATCGGCCAGAAGCCGTAGAGACGATCGCCGACGCTCGCCAGTTCCGTCGAGCTTGCGACAACTTCGGCGAAACCCCACGCGGGAACTCGGCCCCAGCCGTCGGGCGCCGGAAAGAACTGCCAATAGCCGAGCACGTCGCCCGCCGTCGCATAGGTGACGTTGTTGGCGGTGAGTGCAAAACGTTGCACCTCGACGACAACCTGCCCGTCCTCCGGATCGGGGGTTGTCGCGGCACGGACTTCGGATATGCGCGGATCGTCGCGCCGGACAAGCAGATCGACACCTTGGAAGGTCACGTCGGCGAACCTACCGGCGCCGGCCGACAAGTCGGTGAACTCGCGGCTGCCGTCCCCGCTTGTCGGCGCGCGCCGGTACCCTCACCCGCGTGGCCCTGTACCGGAAGTATCGACCCGCAACCTTCGCCGAGGTGGTGGGGCAGGAGCATGTCACCGAGCCGCTGAGCACCGCACTCGATGCTGGGCGAATCAATCACGCGTACCTGTTCTCGGGTCCGCGTGGGTGTGGCAAGACGTCGTCCGCTCGAATTCTTGCCAGGTCGCTGAACTGCGTCGAGGGACCGACGTCGACCCCGTGCGGGGTCTGCGTTTCCTGCGAGGCGCTTGCTCCCGGTGGGCCGGGCAATCTCGACGTCATCGAGCTGGACGCCGCGAGCCACGGCGGTGTGGACGACACCCGTGAATTGCGTGATCGTGCCTTCTTCTCCCCGGCGGAATCGCGTTACCGCGTCTTCATCGTCGACGAGGCGCACATGGTCACGACCGCAGGCTTCAACGCGTTGCTCAAGATCGTCGAAGAACCGCCGGAACACCTGATCTTCATCTTTGCGACGACCGAGCCGGACAAGGTCCTGCCGACCATTCGCTCCCGGACCCATCACTATCCGTTCCGGTTGCTGCCACCTCTGACCATGCGCGGTCTGCTGGAAAGGATCTGCGCCCAGGAGAGCGTCGCTGTCGAGGGCGCTGTGTATCCGCTGGTCATCCGTGCGGGTGGTGGTTCGCCGCGAGATTCGCTGAGCGTGCTCGATCAGCTGCTCGCCGGCGCGGGCGACG
Organism: Antrihabitans stalagmiti; assembly: GCF_016482825.1. Classification (GTDB taxonomy): domain Bacteria; phylum Actinomycetota; class Actinomycetes; order Mycobacteriales; family Mycobacteriaceae; genus Antrihabitans; species Antrihabitans stalagmiti. The sequence goes on from NZ_JAEMNV010000004.1 coordinate 307,908, forward strand.
AAGGTGTCACGTACCTGCGCGCGTTGGCTTTGCTAGGCGTCACCGACATCGCGCTGATCGACGAAGCCGTCGACGCTCTGGCAGCCAACGACGGCGCAGCGCTCTTCGGCGCTGTCGACAAGGTGATGGAGGCGGGTCACGATCCGCGCCGCTTCGCCGTCGATCTGCTCGAACGTATCCGCGATCTGATCCTGCTTCGCGCTGTTCCCGACGCAGGCGAACGCGGTCTGGTCGATGCTCCCGGCGATGTACTCGAGCGGATGTTGGACGAGTCCCAGCGGATCGGTCCGGCGACGCTGGCGCGATATGCAGAGCTTCTCCATGCCGGGCTCACCGAGATGCGCGGCGCTACCGCTCCTCGACTACTCCTCGAAGTGATCTGTGCCCGGATGCTGCTGCCATCGGCGTCCGACGCCGAATCTGCGGCGTTGCAGCGGATCGAGCGCATCGAACGTCGACTCGATGTGACGCGACCGTCGGGCGGCTCCGACGTGGAGAGCGCGGCAGAGCCTGCTCCCGTGGTCCGTCGACGCAGTGTCGAAAGGCCTGAGGCCGCAGCGGTTTCGCCGCCCGCGGTCGTGCCGGCTGCCGTCGAGGCGCCCGCAGTTGCGCAACAACCTGCACCGACCGAGCGGCCTGCTCCGCCGACCGTGACACCACCGGAACAGGCCCCGCCCGCGGCGCAGCCTGCATTCAGGCGGTCGTCGCAGCAGCCGGCCGAAGCACCGCCCGTCGCCAAAGGATCGGACCCGCAACCCGAGCCAGCAGCACAGGAGCAAGCAGTTCCGGCAGCAGCGTCCAATCAACCCGACGCCGTCGCGGTTCGCGCCGTGTGGTCCGAGGTGCGGGCGAAAGTTCGGGATCGCAGCCGGACGGTCGAGGTTATGCTTTCCGGCGCAACCGTGGCCGATGTGCGCGAAGGCGTCATCGTCCTGACGCACGAATCCGCGCCTCTCGCAAAGAGACTCATGGAATCGCGCAATGCTGAGGTCGTGCGCGATGCCCTCCGCGACGTGCTTGGTGTCGACTGGGAGGTCCGGTGCGAAACCGGATTGCCAGGTGCGTCCGCGGCCGTCAAGCCTGCCAAGAAGGCTGCCCCGCGCACCGCTCCCGCAGACGGGGGTCCACGGTTCTCGCGCCCGAGTCGCGGGCAACCAGAGGCGCCTGCGCGATCGTCGTCGCCGTCGACCGACGACGAGGTGCCCCCGCCTCCTGAGGAGCCCGACTATCCGGACGACCCGAGTCCGCCACCGCCTCCAACCCCGGAGGAGGAAGACGAGATGATCAAGGAGTCCGCGCAGCCGGTCGACCAGGCCGACAGGCGTGACCCCGACGATGTCGCATTGGAGCTTCTGCAGACCGAGCTCGGCGCAAAACCGTTCGACGTTTGAGCCTCGCAAAGGCAGTGCGGGTCAGTTTGGTCGGACCCGCCATGCGTGCGGTCGTCGGCGGCCATACTGACACGAGCCACATCGTCCAAGGGATATTGACGGGAAATTGACATGATCTTCGGTATTGACGTGTTCGGGCTGATTCCCGCGCTGATTCCTTTGTTGCCGAGCACGATTCTCGGCTTCGTTCCGGATGCGTTCGGGGCGCTCGGCGAGTGGGGCGCGTGCATCGCGCAGTACGGGGCCGAGTCGCCGTTGTGCCAGGGTCTGTAGCTGAACGGGGCCTGAACGGCGCTCTAAGTTAACTGAAATTCGCATATTTTCCGGATTTAAGGTGGGGCAGCTTCCATCCGCATGCCTGTTCGTTCTATGGTGGAGCGTGCAATGGACCGCTCTACTGCGTTGGCGATGTTTATACAGCGTCAACATTCGTCGGGAATGGACGTGAAGTTCGTACACGTCCTACTGGCGGCCCCGCCAACAGGCTTGCCGATTTCTCGGCAGCCGATCTAGTTCGAACGAGCGGCGCTGGCCGCACACAGGAAGGAAGACGTCAAAGTGACGACAGAGGCGTTTATCTACGAGGCTATTCGCACTCCGCGTGGCCGTGGAAAGAAGACCGGGTCGCTGCACTCGGTCAAGCCGATCGATCTCGTGGTCGGACTCATCAACGAGCTCCGCGTCCGATTCCCGGACCTGGACGAAGACCGCATCTCCGACGTCATCCTCGGATGCGTCGCACCGGTCGGCGACCAGGGTGCAGACATCGCGCGCACCGCAGTGCTCGCCGCAGGTCTGCCCGACACCGTCGGCGGCTTCCAGCTCAACCGCTTCTGCGCCTCCGGCCTGGAAGCTGTCAACCTTGCTGCACAGAAGGTTCGCTCCGGCTTCGACGAGCTGGTCATCGCAGGTGGCATCGAGTCGATGTCGCGCGTGCCGATGGGCAGTGACGGCGGCGCATGGGCCATGGACCCGGCCACCAGCTACGACACCTACTTCGTGCCGCAGGGTGTGAGCGCCGACCTGATCGCCACGATCGAAGGCTTCTCCCGCGACGATGTCGACGCATATGCCGTCCGCTCGCAGGATCTCGCGGCCAAGGCGACGACCGGCGGCTACTTCGCCAAGTCGATCGTCCCGGTCAAGGACATCAACGGCCTCGTCGTGCTCGACAACGACGAGCACATGCGTCCCGGCACCACGTCGGAAGACCTCGCGAAGCTCAACCCGTCGTTCTCGATCATCGGTGAGATGGGCGGCTTCGACGCAGTTGCACTCCAGAAGTTCCACGCCGTCGAGAAGATCAACCACGTTCACCACGGTGGAAACAGCTCGGGCATCGTCGATGGCTCCGCGCTGGTCCTCGTCGGCAGCGAAGACGCAGGCAAGGCTTCCGGCCTGACCGCGCGTGCACGCATCGTGGCGACCGCTACCAGTGGCGCCGATCCCACGATCATGCTGACCGGTCCGACTCCGGCCGCCAAGAAGGCCCTCAAGCAGGCCGGCCTGACCCTCGACGACATCGACCTGGTCGAGATCAACGAGGCGTTCGCGTCCGTCGTCCTGAAGTTCCAGAAGGACCTGAACATCCCTGACGAGAAGCTCAACGTCAACGGCGGCGCCATCGCGATGGGTCACCCGCTCGGTGCCACCGGCGCCATGATCACCGGCACGATGGTCGACGAGCTCGAGCGTCGCAACGGTCGTTACGCCCTCATCACCCTCTGCATCGGCGGCGGCATGGGCGTTGCCACCATCATCGAACGCGTCTGACGCCCAACCGAAAACTTCTAGGAGACAAACGCTGTGACGACCACAGAAACCGCAAACATGATCGGTTGGGAAAAGGATTCGGACAACATCGTCGTACTGACGATGGACGACCCGAACCAGGGCGCCAACACGATGAACGAGCTGTACAAGAACTCGATGACCGCAACGGTCGAGCGCTTGGAAGCTGAGAAGGACGACATCGCCGGTGTCGTGCTGACCTCGGCGAAGAAGACCTTCTTCGCCGGTGGCGACCTGAAGAACATGCTTGCAGTCGGCCCCGACGACGGCCAGGCACTGATGGACGAGCTCGCCCAGATCAAGGGTGCGCTGCGTCGCCTCGAGACTCTCGGCAAGCCTGTCGTCGCCGCGATCAACGGCGCCGCACTCGGTGGCGGCCTCGAGATCGCACTCGCAACGCACTACCGCATCGCCGCCGACGTGCGCGGTGTGCAGATCGGCCTCCCTGAGGTCAGCCTCGGCCTGCTGCCCGCAGGCGGTGGCGTGATCCGTACCGTTCGTATGCTCGGTCTGCAGGGCGCGCTGATGGGCGTGCTGCTGCAGGGACAGCGCAACAACCCGACCAAGGCCAAGGAAATCGGCCTCGTCAACGAGCTCGTCGGTTCGGTCGAGGAATTGATTCCTGCCGCGAAGGCATGGATCAAGGCCAACCCCGAAGGTGGCGTTCAGCCGTGGGACAAGAAGGGCTTCAAGATCCCCGGCGGCACCCCGTCCTCGCCCGCATTCGCAGCGAACCTGCCTGCCTTCCCGGCCAACCTGCGTAAGCAGATCAAGGGCACGAACATGCCGGCACCGCGGGCGATCCTGTCCGCAGCCGTCGAAGGTTCGCAGGTCGACATCGACAACGCGTCGCTCATCGAGTCGCGCTACTTCGTCTCGCTGCTCACCGGCCCGGTTGCGAAGAACATGATCCAGGCGTTCTTCTTCGACCTGCAGTCCATCAACAACGGTGGATCCCGCCCGGAAGGTGTCGCGAAGAAAGACATCAAGAAGATCGGTGTCCTCGGCGCAGGCATGATGGGCGCAGGCATTGCCTACGTCTCGGCGAAGGCAGGCTACGAGGTCGTCCTCAAGGACGTCACCATCGAGGCAGCAGAGCGTGGCAAGAACTACTCCGAGAAGATCGAGGCCAAGGCCCTTTCTCGCGGTAAGACCACCGAAGAGAAGTCGAAGGAACTGCTCGCTCGCATCACCCCGAGCGCCGATGCCAACGACTTCAAGGGCGTCGACTTCGTCGTCGAGGCAGTGTTCGAGAACACCGAACTCAAGCACAAGGTCTTCCAGGAGATCGAAGACATCGTCGATCCCGACGCATTGCTCGGCTCGAACACGTCGACCCTGCCGATCACGGGCCTCGCCGCCGGTGTGAAGCGTCAGGAAGACTTCATCGGCATCCACTTCTTCTCGCCTGTCGACAAGATGCCGCTGGTGGAGATCATCCGTGGTGAGAAGACCTCCGACGAGGCGCTTGCTCGCGTGTTCGACTACACGCTGGCCATCAAGAAGACCCCGATCGTCGTCAACGACAGCCGTGGCTTCTTCACCTCGCGCGTCATCGGTACCTTCATCAACGAGGCCATCGCGTTCCTCGCCGAAGGTGTCGAGCCTGCCACGATCGAGCAGGCAGGTCTGCAGGCCGGTTACCCGGCGGCGCCGCTGCAGTTGGCGGACGAGCTGAACATGAAGCTCATGCAGAAGATCGCCAAGGAGACGATGGAGGCCGCCGAAGCAGGCGACACCACCATGGGCCGCGAGCGTCACGCTGCGCAAGAGGTCATCGACTACATGGTCAGCGAAGGCCGCCCGGGTCGCCTCGAAAAGGCCGGCTTCTACGAGTACGACGAAGACGGCAAGCGCACGGGTATCTGGGCAGGTCTGCGTGACCACTTCAAGACCAAGCCCGAACTGGACGTTCCGTTCCAGGATCTGATCGACCGGATGCTGTTCGCCGAGGCGATCGAGACGCAGAAGTGCTTCGACGAGGGTGTTCTGACCACCACCGCCGACGCGAACATCGGCTCGATCTTCGGCATCGGCTTCCCGGCCTGGACCGGTGGCGTGCACCAGTTCATCGTCGGTTACCCGAACGGTGGCAAGGCGGCGTTCGTCGCCCGCGCCGAGGAGCTCGCGGCCAAGTACGGCGAGCGCTTCACCCCGCCGGCGTCTTTGCGCTAGCGCGCTCGTGAGTCCTTTCGGAGGTTCCGACCTCCGAAAGGACTCACGACCCCGGTTGTCCACAGGTTTATAGTTATCCACAGGGCAATCCAAAAGCCCAGGTCGCGCTTCCGGGCCCATCCCCCGTGACCGCACTATTGGCGTATGACGTCTCCTCGGTCCGCCAACAACTTTCAAGTGTTGCTCGATTCGCAGTACGGCCTCGCGACTCAGACGCAACTCGCTCCCTACGGCTACGCCCGCCCTCGACTACGGCATCTGGTCGAAACCGGGCAGTGGGTGGCAGTCCTGCGCGGCATCTACGCCGTCACCAACGGACCGCTCACACGGCAGATGGCCTTGATGGCCGCACTTCTGTATGCCGGTCCGCGGGCAATTCTGAGCCATCGAACCGCAGCGGAAGAATGGCGCATACTTCCTGTCGATCCGACCAAGCCGATTCACGTGACCGTTCCTTACGGCGAATCCGCGAAGTGTCAATCGCCGACCTACGTCTCGCCTCCGGCGGCCGGAGCCCGACCGCTGCCACTGGTAGGCGACCTGCGCCATCCCGGCGTCGTCGTCCATCGGTCGCGAGCACAGGCGCATATCGCGGTGGACGGTATCTTCCCTCGAACCAAAAAGACCGACACCGCAATCGATCTCGCCGTCGGCGAACCGTCGGCCCGCGCTGCGCACAGTTCTCTGATCGCAACGGTGACCAATGCGAATATCCGCTTGGACGACATCCGAGGCTGCCTGGAGCAGCGTGCGCCACGTCGCTATCGGAAGGCGTTGGATGCAGCTGTGGCGCTACTGGCTTCGGGCGTGCAGTCGGTACTCGAACATCGCTACGTCGTCGATGTCGAAGAAGCGCACGGCTTGCCTGTGTCGCGTAAGCAGAGTCCGGTCGTCGTCGACGGCAGGACGCTGTACGAGGACTGCGACTACTCGGACGTCGGCGTTCCGCTATTGGTACGACTGGACGGCAAGCGCGTACACGCGGTTCCGCAGGTGGCCTTCAGGGACCGACGCCGTGACAATGCCGCGGAGTTGGCGGGTAGACCACGCCTGACCTTCGGCTACGAAGAAGTCACCGAGAAGCCGTGCGCTGTTGCTGCCGAGGTCGAGCACGTGCTTGCTCGCAACGGGTGGGTCCGAAAAAACCCCAGGCAGCTGCCCTGCTTGTGAGTCTTTTCGGAGGGCCTGACCACCAAAAAGACTCACGAGCGGCGGAGCCGCCTCACTCCCACCAGGGCCGCAACGGCAGTTCGGCCCGACCCTTGTCGTCGAGTTTGACCGACAGCACCTGATGCAGCTGAACGACATTGCGCTCGAAACCCAGCCGCGACCCCGCCATGTACAGACCCCACACTCGCGCGGTGCCCTCGCCGACCTCCGCGACGCAGGCATCCCAGTTGTCGACCAGGTTCTTGCACCACTCGGCGAGGGTCAACGCGTAGTGCTCGCGCAGGTTCTCCTCGTGGCGCACTTCCAACCCGACGTTCTGAATATCGGTGATGATGCGCCCGGACCCGATCAGTTCGCCATCGGGGAAGACGTACCGATCGATGAAGCCACCGGCACGGGCGCTGCGATTGTTGTCGGGACGCGTGATCGAGTGATTGAGAAACAGGCCGCCGTCGCGGAGTTTGCTCTTCACGAACCCGAAGTAGGCCGGATAGTTCTGTACTCCGATGTGCTCGGTGAGGCCGATGGACGAGACCGCGTCGAATTCGGTCTCTTCGATGTCGCGATAGTCCGAATGTCGAACCTCGGCGAGACCCGACAGCCCTTCGTCGGCAATCGCCTTCTGCGCCCATTCGGCTTGTTCGCGGGACAGAGTTGCGCCGATGACCTTTACACCGCGGCGCGCCGCGTAGCGGACCATCGAGCCCCAACCGCACCCGATGTCGAGTAGTCGGTCGCCCTCTTTGAGCCGCAACTTGTCGAACACGAGCCGGTACTTGTTCTCCTGTGCTTCTTCGAGCGTCTGGCCGATGTTCTCGTAGGCTGCGCAGGTGTACGTCATCGACGGACCGAGGACGTACTCGTAGAAGGTGTTCGAGACGTCGTAGTGGTGCGAGATGGCTTCTGCGTCACGGGTTTTGGAGTGCCGAAGACCCTCTGCGATGCGACGCCAGCGGGGCAGTGCCTCCTGCGGCGGCGGTGCGATGGGACGAAGGAGTTCCCAGCCGAGCGAGCGGGTGATATTGGCGATCGTCAATGCCGACGGTCGACGGAATTGCAACTGCTCTTCCATCACCTTGAGGACCTCGTACGGGTCGCCGGGGTGCGTTCCCGTGATGTCGAGATCGCCGGAAACGTATGCGCGGGCCATACCCAGATCTCCGGGCGCGGTCGCGAGATACGTTGTGCCACGCGGTGTTTTGAGCTCCATGCCGTACTTGGCGTCTTCCGGCCCGGCGGTGCTGCCGTCGTAGGCGGTGAACCGGAACGGAACCTCGCCATCGGCGAGAATCTCGAAGATCTCGGCGATGGTCAACTTCGGAGGAGCGTCTGCGCGGGTGTCGTTGCGTTCCTTGTATGTGGTCATTTGCGTTGCACCGCCTTCGAATAGAGGTCTAACAGCCTGGAATCGGGGTCGTATTCGGCCTTGAGCGCGGTGTACGCATCGCCGCCGTAGAGGACTGCGAACTCGTCTTTGTTGTAATAAGCGTCGGAGTACAGCGATTTATGCCCGTCGAAGTCGGTGACCTTCTTTTCGATCAACCGATTTGTCAGCCCCTCGGAATCGCCGGCACTCGAGGGGACCGACGACCAGAACCCGACGTTGACGTAGGTCCGGTCGGGTGCGATGGGATAGAGGGGCCATGGGCGTTTCGCACCACCACCCGGCTGACGTAACCGCAGGGGGCACAACCAGATCGGCTCGATCGGGACTTCGGCGAGGAACCATTCGACGAAGTCCGCAGTGCGTTCGATCGGGACCTCGATGTCCTGGACGACTCGTTCACGTGGCGGATTGCCGTGCCTGGCTTCGATGCGGTCGGCGATGCCGTATTTGTGGTCGAGTGCGATGAGCTTCCAGTAGACGCTGCTGCGACGGTATTTCGCCGGCCAGAACCGTCGGATCTTGGGGTTCTGTGCGCCGAACGCCCGCGAGCACCAGAACCAATCGGTGTCCCAGCGCCAGAGGTAGTCGCCGATGGTGAGTCGGTCGGTTTTGGCCTCGGGTCCGTCGTGCTGAATCGACCGGTAGAAGATGGCTTGACCGGTGACGTAATCGCTGGTCGGGCCCGGCTCAGCCGTTCGGTTACCGAGCGTCAGATAGCTTTCGTCGGCCGTGAACACAACGCCGTCGAGATAGTCGACCGGAACGCCGTCGTAGCTGCCATCGGTGATGATGCGGTCCATCGTCGCGGCGAGATCCCGGACGTCGTGAAAGCGCAGGTGCCGGATCGAGACGTAAGGTTCGACGGTTTCGAGTTCGATCTTCAGTCGTGTGGCGTAGCCGAGAGTTCCGTAGGAGTTGGGAAAGCCGGCGAACAGATCGGCATTCTTTTCCGGTGTCGCCGTGACGATAGTGCCTGCGCCGGTGAGGATGTCGATCTCGAGCACGGATTCGTGGGGGAGGCCGTTGCGGAACGACGTCGACTCGATGCCGAGGCCGGTGACGGCGCCGCCGAGCGTGATCGTCTTGAGCTGCGGCACGACGAGAGGTGCGAGACCGTGCGGCAGTGTCGCAGCGACGAGGTCCTCGTAGGTGCACATTCCTGCGACATCGGCAGTCTTCGCGACCGGATCGATCGCGATGACCCCGGTGAGGCCTGACACGTCGAGTCCGGGCGCCGTCGACTTGGCCCGAGCGCGGAACAAATTCGAGGTCTTTTTCGCGAGGCGCACAGTTGCGTCGGCAGGAATGGCCCGGTAGCTCGCGAGCAGACGGTCGACGCCAGCTTGATGCGCCGCGAACCCCGTTCTACGGGACGCGGACCCAGCAACGCGACCATTCATAGATGCGACCACTCTTCGACGGTATCGCTAGATTGTTTGTTCGGCTACCGATATTCGGACTCCCCAGAGGAATCTTCATGCAGATGTAGCGTGCGCGTCAAACGGTGGACCGGATGTCCCCGACGGTTCCTGCTGAGCGACCGAAACTTTGAGCTCTGTGATCCCCGTCACGACGGTGTAGGTCGCGGCGCTATGCTGATCTTCCTGCTCCAAGGGGTGATCGCATGTCAGACGGAGAACCGCAGTCCACCCAACGGGACATGCGGCCTTCGATCGTGGCCGAGCTCGAGGCAGCTGGGTTCGAAGACGCTGTCGAGATAGGCAGGGGTGGTTTCGGCGTCGTCTACCGCTGCGCGCAGACCTCGCTCGACCGGACCGTCGCGATCAAGGTGTTGTCCTCGGACCTCGATGCCGAGAACGTCGACCGATTTCTCCGCGAAGAGCACGCGATGGGACGACTGTCCGGCCATCCCAACATCGTCGACATCCTGCAGGTAGACGTCACTTTGACGGGGCGGCCCTACATCGTGATGCCCTTCCATGCGCAGGGTTCTCTCGACGATCTGATCCGTACCTCGGGGCCGTTGTCTTGGTCTGCGGCGCTTCGAATCGGTGTGAAGCTTGCGGGCGCTATCGAGTCGGCGCATCGCGCGGGAATACTGCATCGCGATGTGAAGCCCGCGAACATCCTCGTCACCGCATACGGCGAACCACAGTTGACGGACTTCGGAATCGCCCGTGTGCCAGGAAGTTTCGAGACGTCCAGCGCCATGATCACCGGATCACCCGCGTATACGGCTCCGGAAGTGCTGACCGGCCGACCGCCGACAGCCGCGTCCGACGTGTACGGACTCGGTGCAACGTTGTTCGCGCTTGTCACCGGTCATGCGGCGTTCGAACGGCGAACCGGGGAAAAGGTTGTCGCACAGTTCCTTCGAATCACGACCGAACCGATACCCGACCTGACGGGTAGCGATATCCCACCCGATGTGTCTGGCGCTATCGAAGCTGCGATGGCGCACGACCCGACCGACCGACCGAGTACGGCCGCCGCGTTCGGCGACATGTTGCGCGAGATCGAAGCCAACAACGGATTGCCGGTCGACGAGATGGCGCTGCTGTCGGCGGATGCGATAACGGCGGCAGCCGAGCCGCGAACGAGCAATCCGACGCCGACGCGGTCGCGAGAACGTACATCGACCTCGGCGGTGCCACGCACTGCGGCAACGAAGTTCCGGCCACCGTCGCACGCCCGGGCGTGGTTACCGCGGCCACGGCTGATCGACGTGCTGCGAGCGGGCAAGCAACGTCGGCTGACCGTAATTCATGCGCCGGCCGGATTCGGCAAGACGACCTTGGTCGCGCAGTGGCGCGACGTCCTGACGGGGGCGGGGATATCGGTCGCGTGGTTGAGCGTCGATCTCGACGACAACAACGTCGTGTGGTTTCTGACCCATCTGGTCGAAGCGGTCCAGCGGGTTCGGCCGGAACTTGCTGATGGACTTGCAGATTCGCTGGAAGATCAGGCGGAGGACGCACAGCGATACGTTCTGACGTCGCTGATCGATCAGATCCACGAAAGCGGCGAAACCGTCGCTGTTGTCGTCGACGACTGGCAGCGGATCACCGACGAAGGTGTCGTTCGCGCGCTGGACTTTCTGATCGAAAACGGCTGCCACCACCTGCGAATCATCGTGTCGAGCAGGTCGAGAGCAGGACTGCCGCTGAGCCGCATGCGAGTTCGTGACGAACTGGTCGAGATCGATTCGGATGCACTGCGTTTGAGCGTGGACGAAGCTCGCGCATTTTTGGTCGATCGCAACGGGCTGCGTTTGACCGACTCCGATGTGGCGGGCTTGTGCGAGTCCACCGAGGGCTGGTTCGCTGCACTACAACTGGTGTCACTGTCGTTGAGCAACCATGCAGATCCTGCCGACCTGATCCACAGGCTGTCCGGACGGCACCATGCAATCGGCGAGTATCTGGTCGAGAACGTCCTCGACATGCTCGAACCTCGAATGTTGGAGTTCCTGCTCTCCATCTGTGTCGCGGAACGCGTTTCCGGTGATCTGGCGTCGACCCTCGCGGATACCGACGACGGACAAGCGATGTTGGAGGAGGCCGAGGAGCGTGACCTGTTTCTTCGCCGTATCGACGACGATCGCGAATGGTTCCGATTTCAACTCCTGTTTGCGGACTTTCTTCGTCGAAGGCTGGAGCGGGATCAGCCCGGCCGCGCACGCTCGCTGCATCTGAAGGCGTCGATCTGGTTTGCCGAGCACCAATTTCTTCGGGAGGCAGTCGATCACGCGATTGCCGCCGCCGATCTCAAGCGTGCACTCGAACTGGTCGAGACGAGTGGGATGGAACTGATCGATGGCTCACGGCTCGCCACGTTGCTCGGTCTGGTGGCCAAATTGCCTACACCGCAGGTTGTCTCGCGGTCGAAGCTGATGTTGGCGGTGGCCAAGGCAAACGTGTCGTTGCACAGGTCGACGGCAGCACGCTCTGCGCTGGACCGGATTTCTGGACTACTGGACCGAAATGCCGCGACCGACAATGCAGCTCGCATCGAAGCCGACGTCGTGAAAGCGGCCGCCGAGGTCGGTGCGGACCGCGTCGTCGATATAGATCAGCTCGTCGCCGAGTGCCTCGAACATCCTGAATCGGTTGCTGCCGGTGTCGTCTCGGAGGCAGCGAACGCGGCGACCTTCGCAGCCCTCGGTCGCTTCGAGTTCGACGCCGCGCGTTCGCGTCAGTCCTGGGCGCGGCCGTACCACCAACAGTCGTCGGGACCGCTCGGGCTTGTCCACGGATACTGCTACGCCGGGATCGCAGCTCGTGAACAGCTGGACTTCGTTTCGGCAGCAGCCAATTTCGTGCAGGCTCAGGAGGTGGCCGCTACCGCCGAGCACGCACGATTGCACGCAACCCGAATTGCGAACGCCATGCTCGGTGAACTTCGCTACGAACAAGGCGATGTCGCGACCGCGGAACGGTTGCTCGACGAAAGCCGCGAGCTCGGTGCCGATTTGGGGGTCGTCGACTTCCTCGTCGCCGCCTACGTCACGGGTGCACGTGTCAAAGCACTTCGTGGCGACCTGACCGCCGCCGCAACGATCTTGCGTGAGGGGGCTGCCATTGCGAGTCGTCGAGTGCTGCGGCGTCTGGCTGCACACGTACACCGTGAGCAGTTGCGGCTGGGTCTGCCTGTCGCGGAGATACCCGTCACCGTCGACGACGCGGCGACATACGACGGAATTGCCCTCGCGACGAGCCAGATCGTGGAGAGTACGGCGATCGCACGTCTGCTCGCCGCGCACACGCTCGACAGCGACGACGTTGCCTGCACGCGAGCCCGCAAGCTCGCGAACATCATCGAAATGCAGAATCGGCCGCGCGCAGGCCAGCACGCGCAATTGCTGTTGGCATCGGCTCTCTTCGCTGCAGGTTGGCTCGCCGAGGCGAAGGATATTGCCGTGTTGTGCGTCGCACGGTGCGCCGAGCTCGGCACCGGGCGTGTTCTGCTCGACGGCGGACCACAGGTTGTCGAGTTGCTCGCGGAATTGCGCCGCGACCAACTGGAAAACCGGTGGCAGCCGCATTGGCCTGCGGTTCCGAAACCGTTCCTCGAGGAGCTGACAAGGTCGACCGACTGAGGCTCCGATCGTCGTGGCAGGGCAGGATGGTCAGTGGAATTGCCATCGATCAAGGAGTGAACACGTGGGACAGGTCAGCGCGAGCAGTTCGGTGACAGTCGACGCAGCACCGCAGGCGGTGCTCGCCGCATTGTCGGACTACGAGACGGTTCGGCCGAGGATTCTCTCCGAGCACTACCGGGATTACCGCCTTGTCTCCGGCGGGCATGGCGACGGAACGGTCGCCGAGTGGACCTTGCAGGCGACGTCGAAGCGCAGTCGCAACGTCACGGCGACGGTCGCTGTAGCAGGCAATACGATCACCGAAACCGACGGCAATTCGTCGATGGTCACCCGGTGGACCGTCGTCCCGAGTGGCAGCGGTTCGGAGGTCACGACGAAGACGGAGTGGACCGGCGCAGGCGGTATCGGCGGATTCTTCGAGAAGACTTTCGCACCGCTCGGATTGAAGAAGATTCAGGCCGAAGTTCTCGCGAATCTGAGCAACACGCTGGCCTGATTCGTCAGCAGCAGCACCCGTTCGGGTCGGCGTGCGCTGAGTCGAGTGCACCCCGATCCGAACACGCGCACGCCGATGCCTGACGACAACTACCACCACTCATGGTTAGCCTGGCTTCAGGCCAAGGCCACGAGTAGGGGGAGTGCATGTCGCTGAAAGTCGATCGGATCAGCAAGCGCTACGGCGATTTGCTGGCATTGAACGAGACCAGCTTCGAAGTGGCCGACGGTGAGATCTTCGGCTTCGTCGGCAGCAACGGCGCGGGCAAGACGACAACGATGCGGATCGTTCTCGGCGTCCTCGCTGCCGATTCGGGGGAGGTGCTCGTCGACGGACACCCAGTGGATCTCGATACCCGCCGCCGGATCGGCTACATGCCCGAAGAGCGCGGCCTCTATCCGAAAATGAAGGTCGGCGACCAGCTGAACTTCCTCGCGCGCCTGCACGGGCTGAGCAAGTCCGACGCGGCGTCTGCCGTCGAGCGCTGGACCGAACGACTAGGCGTCGAGCAGCGGCTCGGCGATATGGTGTCGGCGTTGTCGCTCGGCAATCAGCAACGCGTCCAATTGGCGGCGGCCCTCGTGCACGACCCGAAGGTGCTCGTGCTCGACGAACCGTTCTCGGGACTCGATCCCGTCGCGGTCGACGTGATGAGCGCGGTGCTGAAGGAGAAAGCAGCCGAGGGCGTTCCGGTGATCTTCTCCAGTCACCAACTCGAACTCGTCGAGCGCGAATGCGACCGGGTCGGCATCATCGCGGGCGGTCGGATGCGCGCGCTCGGCAGCATCACCGAGTTACAGGCACGTGGTAATCCGCAGTTGGAGGTGTTCGCGCCGAGCGCACCACCTGGCTGGGCGGCCGGAATTCCGAATACCGTTGTGCTGCAAGAGGGAAAGGGTCGGACCCTACTCGAACTCCAGCCCGGTGCCGACGATCAGGCGATCTTGCGTGCAGCACTCGCGACCGGGCCGGTGCATCAACTGATATCTCGCAGACCGTCTTTGGCCGAACTGTTCCGAGAGGTTGTCGCCTGATGAATCCGATCTTGCTGGTCGCCAAGCGGGAATTTCTCGTCAAGGTCTATACGAAGTCCTTTGTCATCGTCAACGCCTTGCTGCTGGTCGTCGTGGTGGCAGGGCTGATCGTGTGGGCCGCCGTTCGCTCCGACGACGACGGCGCAGCGACGAAGATCGGCGTGACGGGCTCGGCGACATCGTTGTCCGAGACGATCGTCGCGACAGGTCGCGCCGCGGGAACGACGATCGAGATCGTCGACGTCGCAGGTCCGGACGAAGCGCGCGCGCAGGTCGAGAACGGTGACCTGGAGGCTGCCTTCGTCGGCGACGCCGACGTGGTTGTCGAGGAGGATTTGTCGCCGGAGTTGCGGGCCGTGTTGCAGTCGGCTGTGCAGAAGAACGCACTCGACGGAGCACTGCGAAACAACGGAGTCGACCCGGCCGAACTCGCTGCGCAGGTCGGCGATACGAACCTGGCCGTCACGGCGTTACACCCGCAGGCGAGCGATCACGACCAGCGGATCGCTTTGGCGCTTGTCGGTGCGGTCCTGCTGTTCATCGGGGTCGCGAACTTCGCGCCTGCAGTGGGAATGGGTGTGACGGAGGAGAAGTCGAGCAGAGTCGTCGAGTTGCTGTTGTCGACGATCAAACCGTTGCACCTGCTCTGGGGAAAGATCATCGGCCTCGGTGCGGTCGGACTAGCGCAGGTCGTTGTCATCGCGTCGGCGGGGTTGATCACGGCGCAGGCCACCGGTCTGCTCGAAATACCAACGGCAGCAGCCGGAATGCTGATCGCGACGCTTGTGTGGTTCGTGCTCGGATTCGTATTCTTCGCGACGCTGTACGCCGCAGGCGGCTCGATGGTCTCGCGCGTCGAGGAAATCAACTCGACGACTTTGCCGGTGATGTTGCTGCTCATGGCATCTGCGTATCTCGGCTTCTTCGGAGTCGGCAGTCTGGACAGCAATTTCTACAGCATCATCAGTTGGATTCCGCCGTTCTCGTCGATCCTGATGCCCATGCAGATCGCGGCAGGCAACGCATCGACGTTCGAGGTCGTCGGCACCATTGCCCTCATGGTTGCCGCCTGCGCGGCGTCGGCCTGGGTGTCCGCGCGGATCTACCAGCGGTCCGTATTGCTCACCGGCGCAAAGGTTTCCTGGGCACACGCACTCGGCCGCTGAACCGGGCCGAGTGCGCGAACGGCAACTACAGACCGCACCCGATGTCGAACAGGTTGCCCTCGGGATCGCTGAGCGTCGCCCATTTGGTGCCGAACTCGTCGTAGTCGGCAATGTGTTTTGCGCCGAGGGATACAGCTCGCGCGATCTCGTCGGTCCATTCGGCAGACACCAGATCGATGTGAACGGTGTTCTTGCCGGGATTCTTGTCGGGCACAGCGATGAACATCAGTACCGGATGGGCGCCCGATGAGCGACCCACCGTTGCGAAGTACTCGCTTGCACCCTCGTCCACGGGGCGGTCGAGTAGCCCACCCCAGAAGGTGGCCAGCTCGGTCGCATTGGCGCAGTCGAAGGTGATGTGTTCCAGGGAAATTGCCATTATGTGCTCCTTCGATCGGTGTGGTTGATCAGGCGGCGTGCTGAATCGGCCAGCACACCTCGGTTCTGAACGTGGTGGCGTCGTCGGTGTGATTGGGACCGACGAGGTAGATCTCTCTGATCGGGTCGGGGATCGCGACGTCGTGCTCGGCGACGTGAATGCCAAGTGCTCCGTAGGTGCGGTCGCATTCTTCGAACGGCCCTGCGTGCACAGCGACCGCCAGCCGCGCAGGCGGCAATACAAGCGCTTCGAGACCTTCGACAACCGGAGTACCGGCGGGCACCGGGACGAACGCGACGACCTCGCCGGAGTCGTGTTCGAAGAATTCGCTGGAGTACGTAGCTCCACCGGGTCCCGTGATCTCGATCCCGTGTTGTTCCGCCGTGATGTACAGCTGCGGGAAGACGGCCCCACACCAGTCGCCGACGTCGCGACGTGCAACGACCGCTCGGATCGCCAGTGTGGAAAGCGCTGCTACGGAGCGATATTCGACAGCCAACGCGTCGATCGGGCCCAGCAGCGACCGCAACGATGCCACCACCTGCTGGGTGCGTGTCAGCTCGGCTTCCATACGTTCCAGGTGCGCCCGCATGGTGGCGTTGCGAGTCTCCGGGTCTGCCGCGGCGAGAACGGTTCGCACTTCCGGCAGCGGCATATCGAGATCGCGCAGCCGGCGAATCAACTGGGCGCTGCCGACCTGAGTTGTCGAGTACCTCCGGTAGCCGGAATTCTCGTCGATCGTCGCTGGTGAGAGCAGGTCGATGTCGTGGTAGTAGCGCAGCGTCTTCACGCTCAGATGAGTCAGCCGTGAGAACTCCCCGATGGGTACCAGTGCCGTCATGGGTTAGAGCAAACACCCTCCAGCAGGTGGAGAGTCAACGGTTTGCTCAGCCGAGCAGAAAAACCAGTTCCCGAGTGCCTGCGTAGCGGTACGACATACCCAGGTAGACGCCGGGTGTCACTTCACGCATCTCGTCGATGAACCACGGCAGTTCCGAACGTGTGTAGTCGATGATCCAGCACGCCCGGCCGTCGGTCGCAGACGGAGCAACGTACACCGAGCCTTGTACGCCTTCGAAACCGAACGGCGACAGTCGATTTCGGACGAAACCCGGATAGAAGACCTTGCCGATCCAGATGGCAGGAGCGATCGCCGCCGTGACCGGCGGCGACAGGACCCAACCCGCCTTGACGCCCATCGGCGGGGCACCGGCCGTAGCCCAACGATAGATCGCGTCGTGTTGCCCGGGATTGCATCGAAAGCGCAGCGAATCGACTGTGGCGCCCCGATTTTCGGTGTACAGGACGCAGTCGCCACCGAAACCGATGGGAGCGGCAGTCGCAGAACCTGCGCTCGACAACCCGAATGCCGCCGCGATCCCGACGGCCGCGACGAAGCTACGTACTCGAACTCCCCGGGTGCTGCTCATGACTTGGCCTTTGGAAGTGGTTTACCCCAACTCGGCATTTCCGATAGTAGTCCGGCGCGGGCGTCGCCGGCAGTGGCTGGGCAACGTCTACGCTGGATTGTGACGTGAATGGACGACGGCACCGCCGTTGAACGAAAGGGAGCGGCATCGTGCAACCAGGTGGACAGCCCGACATGGCGCAGATTCTGGCGCAGGCGCAGCAGATGCAGCAGCAGCTGATGGCGGCGCAGGTAGAGATTGCGGAGACCGAGGTGACGGGTCAGGCCGGTGGTGGACTTGTCACTGCGACGGTCAAGGGCAGTGGTGAGCTGGTGGCGCTGACGATCGATCCGAAAGTGGTCGATCCCGACGACGTCGAAACTTTGCAGGACCTGGTCATCGGTGCGATCTCCGATGCGAACATGCAGGCTCAGCAGGTCGCGGAAAGTAAACTCGGCCCACTCGCGGGCGCTCTCGGCGGCGGCGGTGGACTTCCCGGCCTGCCCGGATTCTAGCGGGCGAGCGTGTACGAAGGTCCAGTTCAGGATCTGATCGACGAGCTCGGCAAACTGCCCGGCGTCGGCCCGAAGAGCGCACAGCGCATTGCCTTTCACCTGCTGTCCGTGGAGCCACCCGAGATCGATCGGCTGCAGGGCGCTCTGCAGAAGGTGCGCGACGGCGTGCAGTTCTGCATCGTGTGCGGGACCGTGTCGGACAAGGAGATGTGCCGCATCTGCTCGGATCCGCGTCGCGATCGCACGATGATCTGCGTGGTCGAGGAACCGAAAGATGTTCAGGCAGTGGAACGTACGCGAGAGTTCCGCGGCAGGTATCACGTGCTCGGTGGTGCACTCGATCCGCTGAGCGGAATCGGCCCTGACCAACTGCGGATCCGAGAGTTGCTCGCCCGCATCGGAAATCAGGACGACGGCGTCGACGTCTCCGAGGTCATCATCGCGACCGATCCGAACACCGAAGGCGAAGCGACGGCCACCTACCTGGTTCGTATGCTGCGCGTGTTCCCCGGACTTTCGGTGACGAGGCTCGCGTCCGGATTGCCGATGGGTGGCGATCTCGAATTCGCCGACGAGCTGACCCTCGGGCGCGCGTTGTCGGGCCGGCGGGCGATGTAAGAAACAGGTGGTGCAGGCGGAGCCGAGGCGCTCAGCCTGCGCGTCGCACCGAGTCGGCAAGCACGGCAGTGCAGCCGCAACCGCCGGCGAGGTCGAGACAGTCGACTATGAAGCCGTGTCGTGCAAGGAGACGGTCGGTGCAGTCTTCTTGCGTGCACTCGATCTTGTTTCGGCCGAACATGCCGTCGACGTGCACGATGAGTGTGCCGTGGCAGTGATCGCTTCCGGTTTGGCAGGAAAGACATTCCATACCTCCCGTAGTACCACCGCACGCCAACGGCACTGCGGACATCCGGGGGTGTGTTCGTTCGTGATCATGAAGCGGGGGATTCTCCGCTCGCCGTGCTGTCAGGCCCGACCGACGGTCCAGTAGCCGACCAGCAGCGCCGGTGCAGCGATCAACGCGACAAGGATGCCGAGAGCGGCCCGCTGCCCTGCGGTCGTCTTGTTCAGCGCAACGGTCGCTGCGCAGGCGACTGCAGCGACGTAGGTGACGATCGTGATCACGAGTGCGCCGATCGCGAACGAATAGTCGGAATTTGTCGCCGAATCCGGGTCGAAGCCAACTTCCAGGCTTGCCAGTAGTCCTGTGAATGCTGCGATGGGCGCGAAGACCGCACACGTCAGCCCTACTTTGAGCAGGGTCGATCTGAGGGTGTCCTCCATCGTTCAGCGACGTCCGGCCGCGAGCCGTTCTTTGCGTAGCTTGTCGACCTCGGGCAGATCGAGAGGCGGAAGTTCGTCGACGCCGAGCGCACGGCTCAGCAGGAGGTCGGCGAGTTCGGGATTGCGCGCCAACGCCGGACCATGCATGTAGGTGCCGATCACCGAACCCTGGACGACACCCTCCAGCCCGTCGCCGACGCCGTTCCCCACCCCGTGGGTCACTCGGGCAAGGCCGGCGGCCGACGGACCCAACGAGGTTCCGCCGCGATGGTTTTCGAAGCCGGTCAGTGCGGCGGTGAGGCCGTCGATGGTCGGCTTGGTGAGTACCTCGCCGATCGAGCGCGTCGCCTGCGGTGCGGTCGTGCAATCGAGCATCTCGACGCCGTCGACTCGTTCGCCGCTCGAGGTTTCGTACCAGCGTCCGAGCACCTGGATCGCCGCGCAGATGGCGAGGACCGGTGTACCTCGTTCGGCGGCGCGTTGCAGGCCCGGATATTTCTGCAGATGACGCGTCGCGAGCCGTTGTGCCGAATCTTCTGCTCCGCCAAGGGTATACAGGTCCAACGACTCGGGAACGGGGTCGCTCAAGGTGATTTCGACGACCTCCGCGTCGTAACCGCGAAGCCGGAGCCGCTGACGCAGGATCAGCGCGTTGCCGCCATCGCCGTAGGTGCCCATGACGTCGGGGAGGACGAGGCCGATACGAACGGTCGAGTCAGCCACGTCCGGTCTCCAATGCTCGGTTGAGGTCGCGGAACGAGGTGTAGTTGGCGAGCACCTCGACGCGGCCCGCGGGACAGGATGCGATGGCTCGCACCGGATCCGGCACGGTTGTGTGCTCGACACCGGCGTAGGTCAACCGCACTGCGAGGTCGGTCGCGCGTTCACCGGATGCGACCACCTGAACGCCTTCGAAGTGCTCGAAACGTACGTCCCACAGCCACGACAGATCCTCGCCGTCGGGCACCTGGCCGTTCACGGAGATCACCAGACCGTCGACCGAGTGATCGATCATCGACAGCGCCTCTTGCCAACCTGCGGGATTCTTCGCGAGCAGCATCCGGACGTTGTGCGGTCCGACCTGGACGGTGCTGTAGCGACCGGCCACCTCTTGCACGGATGCTGCCGCAGCAACGGCTGCGGCCGGATCCGCGCCGAGGACGACTGCTGCCGCGACTGCCTGTGCGGCATTGCCGCGGTTCGCCTTACCCGGCAGTGTCAGCTGCATCGGAATCGTCAGGCCGTCCGGACCGTAGAGGTTGTTGTCGTCGAGCCACCAGTCGGGAGTCGGTCGAGCGAAATCGGATCCGGTACTTCGCCAGTGCGGGCCGTCCCAGACGATCGGCTCGCCGGTCCGTGGGCAGCTGACCGAGTCGCTGGCCCAGCCGCCGCCTGCGGCAACCCAGACAACTTTGGCTGCGTCGTAGGCGGCGGACGTCATCAGGACGTCGTCACAGTTGGCGATGACGGTCGTTTCCGGATGGCGTTCGAGGCCGGCGCGGAGTCGGCGTTCGATCATGTTGATCTCGCCGACGCGGTCGAGTTGGTCGCGGCTGAGGTTCAAAAGCACGACCACCTCGGGTTTCACGGCGTCGCAGACGTGCGGTACGTGCAGTTCGTCGACCTCGAGCGCGGCGAGGCGCGCGGTCTGGTTGGCGGTGAGTGCAGCCACGATGCCTGCGTCCATGTTCGCGCCGTCTGCCTGCGTCGCAACGTCGCCGATCGTCGCGAGCGCTGCCGCCGTCATCCGCGTCGTCGTCGATTTGCCGTTCGTTCCGGTCACCACGACCGTGCGCCGACCTTCGCCGAGTTGGCCCATGATCGACTTGTCGATCTTGAGTGCGATCAGGCCGCCGATCATGGAGCCTTTGCCACGTCCGGCTTTCTGCGACGCCCACGATGCGGCCTGTGCGGTGCGGAGGGCGAAGCGGCCACGCGGAGAGATCCGCTTTCTGGTTTCACGATCGAGCATTCGCCGAGTTTGGCACAAGTAGTGCGGCCGACGTCGGCCACCCGCGTGTGGGGTTCGGCACCGGCACCGGCACCGGCACCGGCACCGGCACCGGCACCGGGTCGGCTAGGACAACGACCGGTGGTTTCGGCAAGCGCGGTGTCGCGGCCATAGCGCCGGTGATGACGACGACTCCGCCGATGACGGTGAGGACGGTCGGTTGTTCGCCGAGAACGAGCCAGGCAACGGCGATCCCGACGACCGGGACCAGCAGCGAGAAGGGAGCGACGATGCCGGCCGGGTAGCGCGTCATCAGGTAGGTCCACAGGCCGGAGCCGGCGATCGTGCCGAGGATCACGATGTAGGCGAGCGCGATCAGGCCGATCGAACCGTTCGCGTCGAAAGAGTTGGCGAGGTCGCGCCAACCGGTGGTCGGTCCTTCGACGGCTGCCGAGATCGCGAGCAGCGGCAGCGGGGGAACGACGGTCATCCACAACGTGAGCCGCATCGGGTTCTCGGGCTTGGCCAGTCTCGAGCCGAGGTTGCCGAAAGCCCAGCCGAGACCGGCCAGCAAGGTCAGGAACACGGGTAGCAGGGTCGCGTGCTGCGCGCGGTCCCAACCGATCGCGACCATCCCGCACAACGCAACTGCGAGGCCGATCAGCTGACGTCTGTTGAACTTCTCACCGAGGAGCAGCACACCGAGGACGACGGTGAACGGCGCCGACGACTGCAGGACCAGCGAGGCGAGCCCGGTCGGCATACCTGCATTCATCGCCGTGAACAGGAACGCGAACTGCGCGATGCCGAAGCCGGCGCCGTAGAGCAGCAGCCACTTCAGCGGCACCTTCGGGCGAGGGACGAACAGCACCACCGGAATGGCGATGACCAGAAATCGAAGCCCGGCGAAAAAGAACGGCGGAAAGCGGTCGAGTCCGGCGCGAAGTGCGAGGAAGTTGAGACCCCAGAGCAGTACGACGGTCAGGGCGAGCAGGCGGTCGCGGGTGGTCATGATCCCATCGTGCGGGCCGCAAACCGTCAGTACAATCGAATAATACTTAGGCGATAATGTAGCTACGCTACGTTATCGCTCGTGAGTCTTTTCGGAGGTCGGGCCCTCCGAAAAGACTCACGAGCCGCTTGCGGCCTCAGGAGGTTTTTCGATGGACACACAGCGGCTGCGCGTGCTTCGCGAGCTTGCTGATCGTGGCACCGTCGCCGCGACCGCAGCGGCCTTGTCGATGACGCCATCGGCGGTGTCGCAGCAACTCAAGATTCTTGCGCGGGAAGCGGGGGTCACCCTGTTGGAGCCGGACGGGCGCCGCGTCCGGCTCACCGACGCGGGCAACGCCCTCGTTTTGCGCGCCGAGGACGTGCTGGCGGCCCTGGATCGCGCCGCGGCCGAGATGGAGTCCTATCGCGGATCGCCACGAGGCAGGGTGCGTGTCGCGATGTTTCCCTCCGGCGCTTCGCTGCTGCTACCGCTGGTCCTCACCGCGATGGCAGGAACGGACGTCGACATCGAGGCGGGTGACGAAGACCTGCCGTCATCGGCGGTACCGCGACTGCTCGCCGACTACGACGTCGTGCTCACCCACCGCGACGACCGTGCGCCAGCTATCAGTTCGGATCGAATCGCCTCCCGCACGATCCTGCGCGAGCCGATCGACCTCGTGCTGGCGAAGACGCACCCGCTTGCAAGCGGTACGTCGGTCGCGCTGACCGACCTCGTCGACGAGAACTGGATCAGCGTCCGCGGTGGACTTCCCGTCGACGACGTGTTGCTGTCGATCGCTGCCGTCACCGGCGTGCAGCCACGAGTCACCCAGCGGCTCAACGACTTCAAGGTGATCGAAGCAGTCGTCGCGGCCGGGTTCGGGGTTGCGTTGATGCCTCGTCACGCCGTCGGCAACCCGAATGTTGTCGTGCTTCCGTTCACCGGAGTGCGCGCCGGACGCAGCTACGAACTGGCGACTCGGCGCTACGCCGATCAGCGACCCGCGATAGCTGCGGTGCTCGACGCGTTCGTGGCTGCCGCTGCGGCCGTCGAGGCCGCGCGGTAGTTATTCGGGCTGCCGCGCACTTGTGAACGCGAACTCGTCGGCAACCATCGCTGCCAATTCGAGCAACGCGCGGCGGGTCGGTTTGCTGACGAGTTCCAGGTCGATTTCGGCGCCCTCTGCGAGGTGATCGTCGAACGGGATGACCTGCACCGCGCGAGTGCGATCGAGGAACAGTTTGCGCAACTGGTCGATATCGATCGAGCTTGCACCGCGACGCGAGGAATTCACCACGACCACCGTCCGCTCGACGAGCTTGCCGTAGCCGTGGTGCTCCAGCCAGTCCAGCGTCGCCGATGCGCTGCGGGCGCCGTCGATGGCGGGGGAGGTGACCAGTACGAGCGAACTCGCCATGTCGAGCACACCCGTCATCGCCGAGTGCATCAAGCCGGTGCCGCAGTCGGTCAGGATGATGTTGTAGTACGACTGCAAGATGCCGATCGCCGCGCGGTAGTCGGCCTCGCTGAAGGCTTCCGATACTGCCGGATCCTGCTCGCTTGCCAGCACCTCGAGGCGGCTCGGAGCTTGCGAGGTATGCGCGCGGACATCGGAATAGCGGTGAATGCTCTTGTCGTCGAGCAGATTTCGTACCGTCGAATTGGTCTGCTTCGGAACCCGATGTGCGAGGGTCCCCAGGTCCGGGTTTGCGTCGATCGCAATGACGCGGTCGCCACGTAGCGATGAGAACGTCGAGCCGAGACCGACGGTCGTCGTCGTTTTGCCGACGCCGCCCTTGAGCGAGAGGATCGCAATTCGGTAGTCGCCGCGGACCGGCTGATTGACGCGGTCGACAAGTTCACGGTGCGCAATGTCGGCAGGCGATTCGCCCGGGTTGATCGACTTACCCGATGCCTTGTGCAAGGCGAGACGCCAGCCGCTGCGGGGCGGGCGCTTCGCGCGGCGCAACAGACTCAGGTCGTTGACCGACGCAGGTGGCTGCGGTGCGTGCTGCTGCGGCGGGGGACCGCCCTGCCACTGAGGCTGCGGTGGCGGCTGCTGCGCCGCGGCGGGCGGTGCCCAGCTGTAGACGGGGCCGTTCTGCTGCTGGCCCTCTGGCGGTGCCTGGTACATCTGCGCGACGCGATCTTCCTGGAAGGGAACGCGTCGGACGGTGCCGTCGGAGCTGATCTCGGCTCGCTCACGCGGTAGCTGACCTGCATCGAACGACTGGTGGGAGGACGGCTGGACCGGCCGCTGCTGCGTCGGCTGCTGCTGTTCCGCATGCTGCGGAGTCGGGCCGAAACCATTCTGCTGCCAGTTGCTGGGAGCTTGCGGGTACTGCTCGGGATGGTGCTGCGGCTGCTGTTCGTTCTGCTGGAACTGCTCCGGCCGCTGAGTCGGGGGTGCTGTGGGCGCCGGGGGCGCAGAAGGTTGCTGAGCTTCGGATTCGCTCCGATCCGGCGTGGAGTGGCCATTCCGCTTACTGGGCGGTTCGCTCTGCAGCCACGGCGGCGTGGACGGACTGTAATCGTTGCTCACGGCTTCCCCCCGAGAATGTGACACGTTTGTTCGTGCTGGTATTGCGGCGACCAGGCTAACACTCGCAGGCGAATCGGAGCGATTCGAGCGAGTGGGACCAGCTATTTTTCGGCATGCGAAACGGAGAAGGGAGCCGGCAGCTGCCGACTCCCTTCGAGAACGTTGCTTTCGCTCAGACTGCCCTGTTCACGGCCGACACAACGGCACGCAGCGACGCTGTCGTGATGGACGTCGCGATCCCGACACCCCACACGACCTTGTCACCGATCGCGCACTCGACGTATGCGGCGGCTTGGGAGTCGACGCCCGACGTCATCGCGTGCTCCGAATAGTCGAGCACCCGAACGTCGATGCCGATACTGGCGAGCGCGTCCACAAATGCGGAGAGCGGTCCGTCGCCGGATCCCGAGATCTCCTGCTCTTTGCCGTCGACCTTCACCACCGCGGTGATCGAGTCGATGCCGTCGTCGGTCTCCGATGCCGTGACCTTCTGACGAATTCGCTCCAGCGGCAGCAGGCGATGCAGGTATTCGTTCGCAAAGACGTCCCACATCTCCTTCGAGCTCACCTCACCGCCCTCGCCGTCAGTGATCTGCTGGATCGCGCGGGAGAACTCGATCTGCAGTCGCCGTGGCAGAGCGAGGCCGTGGTCGGCCTTCATGATGTAGGCGACGCCACCCTTGCCGGATTGCGAATTCACGCGGATCACGGCCTCGTAGGTGCGGCCGACGTCCTTCGGGTCGATCGGCAGATACGGGACCTGCCACAGGATGTCGTCGACGTCGGCGTCCTGTGCGTCGGCATCGAACTTCATCGCGTCGAGGCCCTTGTTGATCGCGTCCTGGTGGCTTCCCGAGAAAGCGGTGTAGACCAGATCGCCACCGTAGGGGTGGCGCTCCGGAACGGGCAGTTGGTTGCAGTATTCGACCGTGCGGCGGATCTCGTCGATGTTGGAGAAGTCGATCTGCGGGTCGACGCCACGGGAGAACAGATTCATGCCGAGCGTCACCAGGCAGACGTTTCCGGTGCGCTCGCCGTTACCGAACAGGCAGCCCTCGATACGGTCCGCGCCGGCCTGGTAGCCCAATTCGGCTGCGGCAACGGCAGTTCCGCGGTCGTTGTGTGGATGCAGCGACAGGACGACCGATTCGCGACGAGCCAGATTCCGGCTCATCCACTCGATCGAGTCGGCGTAGACGTTCGCCGTCGCCATCTCGACCGTTGCGGGCAGATTGATGATCATCGGATTCGATGGCGTCGGCGCGATGATCTCGGTGACGGCGTCGCAGACGTCCCTCGCGTAGGAGAGTTCGGTACCCGTGTAGGACTCGGGCGAGTATTCGTAACGCCACTCGGTGTCCGGGTACTTGGCTTGTTCGGCGAGACACTTGTGCGCTGCGTCGGTCGCGATCTTCTTGATGGCGTCACGGTCGGCTCGGAAGACGACCCGGCGCTGCAGGATCGATGTCGAGTTGTAGAAGTGGACGATCACCTTCGGCGCGCCGGCGCATGCGACGAAAGTGCGCTCGATCAGTTCGGGGCGACACTGCGTCAGGACCTGAATGGTGACGTCGTCGGGGATTGCGTTCTCTTCGATGATCTCGCGTACGAAGTCGAAATCGGTCTGGCTGGCCGACGGAAAGCCGACCTCGATTTCCTTGTAACCCATTCGCACGAGCAGCTCGAACATCCGTCGCTTGCGAGCGGGGCTCATCGGATCGATCAGTGCCTGGTTGCCGTCGCGGAGGTCGACTGCACACCACATCGGTGCTCGGTCGATGACCTTGTCGGGCCAGGTGCGGTCGGCAACTGCGACCGTTTCGACCTCTTCGGCGAAGGGGCGATACCGGAATGTCGGCATCGAGGAGTTCTTCTGAGGGTTCCACGCCGGCTGATCGGCGGGGGCTGGGCGGGTCGGCGGATTGATCGTGCGCGAACCGGAAGTGAAGGCGTCTGCGG
Source organism: Antrihabitans stalagmiti (assembly GCF_016482825.1). Lineage (GTDB taxonomy): Bacteria > Actinomycetota > Actinomycetes > Mycobacteriales > Mycobacteriaceae > Antrihabitans > Antrihabitans stalagmiti. The sequence continues at coordinate 334,616 of NZ_JAEMNV010000004.1, forward strand.
GTGACATGTCTGACTCCGAGATTTGGGGGACGGGTCGTCCGTACTTATGGATCGACCGGCGCGACTGGACCCCGCGACGGGAAGCCGGTCTGGATCAGACCCCGCCGCGGCAATCAAGGAGGAGCCGCCGCTGCATAGTTCGGAAGTCTACATGGGGCCTGCGGGGCTGGACAGGCAATACCGAAGGCATCGTCGCCGGCAAAAGCATTCCAGAATTCAGTGCACGCCTGTACACTCAGATTCGTGAAGGCTAATCCCGAAACCAAGCAGGCCGTTGTCGACGCCGCGCGTACCTGGCTGGGCGACCGCGACCCGGCGACCGTCTCGTTGCGCGAAGTCGCGCGTGCGCTGGGGACGACGCCGACCTCGATGTATCGCCACTTCGACTCGATGCACGACCTGCGGGTTGCGCTGGGTCTGCAGCAGGGGACCCGTCCGGTAGTTGCCGAGGCACCCACCTCTGTCCCCGAATCCTTCACCGATTCGTTCGTCGACCGTGCGGCCAGCCCCGAGCGAATCCGCACCGTCATCGCTGAATTGATGGGCGAGACATTCTCGATCGGACCGATCGGTGTCGGTCCAGGACAACGCGCAAAGGCAGTCGCACAAGGCCGAGTCGGCACCATCGAAGTCGTGCAGGGGCCGAACAGAACGCTGCATGCGCAGGTGCCGGTCAGCTTGGAGATCGTGATCGTCGTCGGTCGTATGCGCAAGAACGTCGCAGCTCGCATCGTGGTACCGATTACGATCGCGCCCCAGGTCAACGGGGCACTCGAATTGTTGATCGACGTCGTTCGCCCGCGCCCGAGCGCTATTGCGGTCACCTTGGACGAGCGTCGAATGTCTGCCAATGTGCTGAAGATCGGTCGTATCGACAGCCTGCTTCGCGCGCAGACGATCACCTATATCGACACCGTGCTGGACAGCCCGGCCGGGCGTGCGGCGACGGTCATCGATCTCGGCGATCTCATCGACACGGCATGGCAGCCAGGCATGATCGCCAGCTGATTGCGGTATCCGCACCTACGATCGGAATTCGACGTGAGGAGCGGTGATGCGCGGATCGAAGAAGCCGGTATCCCTCGAGAAGCCTGCGGAGGCGCTACGGCCCTACCCGAGGAAGCCTCCGGTCAAGCTGATCGACTGGGCGATGTTGCTGTTGGCCCTGGTGTCGGTCGTCTTGCTCGGGTGGATCACCTTCTGGACCGTCGACCCCGACATCGTGCACTGGGTCATCTACGTCGACTACGCGGTCTGCGCGATCTTCGCGATCGAGTTCGCCTACCGCTGGCGCAAATCGGGCGAGGGCTGGATCTTCCCAGCGAAGTACTGGTACGAGGTACTCGGCATGATCCCCGTGTCCGACCCGGCCTTTCGCTCCTTCAGGTTGTTGCGGATCATCGTCGTTCTTGCCCGACTCGGACGTATGGCCGACCGCGCATTCGGTGAGCGGATCACGGCAGCGATCGTCAACAAGTTCGTCGGCACGATCGTCGAAGCGATCAAGCGTCCGATCACTGTCGCGGTTCTCGACGAGGTCGGCGATGTACTGCAGACCGGGCACTACACGGGCAATATCGCCCGCGCTCTCGAGGAGAATCGGGTCGAGCTCGACAACATGATCCTCGAGCAGATCAAGCGCGACCCCCAGGCGGGCCGGCTGAAGTTCATTCCGTTCCACGACGACATCATCGGTCTGGCAACGGACACCACGTTCAGGATCATGTTGCAGGTGCTGGCGGACCCTCGTACCGACGAATTGGTGTCGGACGCGATCCGCGAGAACGTCGATCAGATAAAGATGGCTGTCCGAGGTAAGGACGCCGCGAAGCGCGGGGCAAAATCACCGGTATGACCGACCGGATCGCGGTAGCGCGCAGCTACATCGACGCACTCGTTTCCCACGACGGAAAGTCCGTTCCCTTTGCGCGAGGCGCGGTCCGCTACGAGGTCGGAGTCAAGACCGGTCGTTCGGGTAAGCACTTGCAGCGCAGCCTTTCCCGTGGGCCCCAGTACCGAGTGATCATGGGTGTCCGCAAGCTGGACGCCGCCGTCGACGGCGATGTCGTGCACACCGAATATCTGCTCGACGCTGGTCTGTTCGGGCGCAGGTTGGCGACGGTACGTATCACCGAGGACTTCGTGATTCCGTCGTCCGACCTACTGATTCACCGGATCGACGCGAAGATCACGTTCCGGAAGAAACGTCAGTGAGCTTCGTGATGCCGGATCTCGTCCCGCATCTGTGCGAATCGGGTTGTCTCGAACGCGATCATCACGGCGAGCACAGCGGTCAGTAGTCCGAGCGAGGCCAGTGCGGGCAGCGCGGCAGCAACTGGGATGAGCGCAAGCAACACGACGATGGTGACCACGCGGGACACGGCGATCGTGCGGACCGCGTACCACTTGAAGAACACCAGCGCCGCGATGTAGAGCGCGACTCCACCGAAGAGGGTGAAGATCGGGACTCCGTAGAGAGCATCGGTCAGGTCGTGCTCGGTGTCGTCGCCGACGTAGCTGAGAACCTTCTTGAGGCCGAGCGACAGACCGATGACGCCGACGATCATCGGCAGATGCGCGAACGAGTAGCTGTTTCGCGCAATTTTGATCTGCAGTGCGCCGCCCGCCTTGTCGAGTTCGTGTTCGACGGCGAGTGCCGTGACATCGAAGTAGGCCCACCACATCAGTGCCGACACGGCGAGGCCGAGCAGCGACGCGACGATGATCGCCCAGGAGATCGGCAGGCTGACAACGCCGATTCCGATCGAGACGATCGACTCGCCGAGCGCGACGATGATAATCAGGCCGTGGCGTTCTGCAAAGTGCGTGACAGAGCGCAGAATCCAGCCGTTACCTGCGAATACTGTGCCGAGGTAGTCTCCGGCGAGCGCACCGACCCACAGCAGCGTCTGCACGGTTCCCGTCGTCTGCGACGCGATGAGCAGCAGGGTCGTGCTGATGGCCAGCGACGGGAGCCAGCGAAGAACAGTTCTGCGGAACCGAGGTTCGTCCTTCCCGATGACCCAGAAGATCGAGATGTGGACCGCGCGAACGACGAAGTAGCCGATGGCGAAGACGACGGGCCCAGACAGTCCACCAGGCAGGTCGTCGAACGCCTCCGGCAGCGCAAGCGCGATGATGAACGAGGCGCCCATCGCCGCGAACACCGCCACCTTGACGATGCCCTCGTCGGCGCGCGCGAGGTTGCCGAGCCAGGCGTAACCGACCCAACTCCACCACAGCACAGCCAGCACGAGTATCGACCGAAATACGTTGGCGGCGCTGGTGTTGTCGGCGAGTAGGTCGGTAACCCTGGTCAGGGCGAATACGAACACCAGGTCGAAGAACAGTTCCAGCTGCGAAACCGTTCCTCGCTCGGACAACGCCTGGACCCGTACACGTTTGGGGGTATTCACGGTGCAATCGTGCCAGAGTGCAGCGCACCTGCGCGCGGCGAAGCCGCTCAGACCGATTCGCTGATCCAGATCGGCGTCCAGTCGGTCAGTTCGTGGAATCGGCGAAGTTCCGCGAGCCCCGAAACCGATCCGAGCCATGACGCGTGTGGTGGGTTGGTCGTGTCGAAACCGCTCTGGACGAACGTGAGTCGGGTCTTGCCGTCGGATTCGGCCAGCTCCCACGTCTGGACGCCGGGAGCACCCCAGTCGACGGTCACCTTCTGGTTCGGTTCGAGCTCGAGAATCTTCGCGGGAGGGAAGGGAGCGTCGAAGCCGCCCATCGCGTACCGACCCCCGACCCATGGCTCGATCGAAATCGGGTAGCCGAACCACGTCGATACCTTCTCGGTGTCGATCAGCGAGTCGTAGACCGCTGCGGGCGTCGCGTCGATGAGCGTTTCGGCGCGGAACTCGGTATCGGAGAAGTCGTGTCGCATCGTGAGCTCGCGACCCTCCAGCAGGTCGACGAGGTTGGCTAGCGACATCGCCCAGAAGGTGTGCAGCACGCCGCGAATCGTCTTGCCTTCGAACATTTCCTGGACGTCGAAGTGCGATTGCGACAGCACGATGACCGTGGTGTCAGGGGCTTCGGCTTCGAGGGTGATCGAGGTGGTGGTGTCGACGCCGTCGAGCAGCCAGGTGAAGGTGAGACCGTCGTCGTCGACGTGGGTGAGTTTTTGGTGCGGGGCATCGCCCTCGGGTGTGTAGCGGCCCCAGAATTCGTAGCGGCTCGGCAGCTCGACCTCGACTTCTTCGGCGAACCAGCGTCGCAACGTATCCGGATCGGTCAGTGCGTGTAGGACTGCTGCCTTGGGCGCCGCAACTCGTGCGCGCACGATCATCGGTTCAGTCATCGTTCTCTTCTCCTTTGGGGTAGCAGGCGACGGCGAGTTTGAAGGCGTCGCCTTCGGAGCCGCCGTAGCGGGTGAACAGGTCTTGCAGGGTGGATTGCAAATCCGCGAGGAATTGCTGGCGGTGCTCGGTTGGTACTCGGATTTCGCCGGATACTCCGATCGATGGCAGTTCCGGTCGGCGCCGGTCGAGCGCTGCCACGTCGGCTTGCACGTCTTCCATGAGGTCGAGCAGGTAGCCGAGGCTGAGTTCGTCTTGGACTTTGCGCTGGCCGATCCGGCCGACGAGCCGGGGTGACAGCCAGTAGGACCGGGCTGTCGCCTGGTAGATCCCCTCGTGGATCCCTCGGACTTTGCGTTCGGATACCTGGTCGACGAGGCCGGCGTCCACCAAGCGTTTGACCTGGTAGTAGACCCGCTGTGGCGTCTGGCCCAGTACCTGCGCGATCTCTGTGCAGGTCTTGGGTTCGGCCAGTTGCCGCAGCACCTCGATGCGTTGCGGCTTGAGCAGGGACTCGGCCTGCTCGAGGTTTTCCAAGTACACGACGTCTCTCATAACAAAAACCACTTTGAACGTAAAAATATGTTTTGTCAATAGGTGATCGGGCGCACGTACTGGGGCTGAGCGCCACACGGGACCTGGTTCTCGGTAGGCTCACAAGCTGGAAACCCAGTTACCAGCACTTATTCGGAGGTACATCCGCGTGGCTCTCGTCGTCCAGAAGTACGGGGGATCGTCGGTCGAATCGGCCGAGCGCATCCGACGCGTCGCTGAACGGATCGTCGAGACGAAGAAGGCCGGCAACGATGTCGTCGTCGTCGTCTCCGCGATGGGGGATACAACCGACGAATTGCTCGACCTCGCCTCCCAGGTCTGCCCATCACCGCCTGCTCGTGAGTTGGACATGCTGCTCACCTCGGGCGAACGCATCTCGAGCGCGCTGGTCGCGATGGCGATCTCGTCGCTCGGTGCGCAGGCGCGGTCGTTCACCGGTTCGCAGGCAGGCGTGATCACGACAAGTGCCCACGGCAAGGCGAAGATCATCGACGTCACGCCCGGCCGGGTCCGCGCAGCGCTCGATCAAGGGTCGATCGTTCTCGTTGCAGGCTTCCAAGGCGTCAGCCAGGACAGCAAGGACGTCACGACGCTCGGTCGTGGCGGTTCGGATACGACGGCTGTTGCACTCGCGGCCGCACTCGACGCCGACGTGTGCGAGATCTACAGCGACGTCGACGGCGTCTACACCGCCGACCCGCGCATCGCGCCCAACGCGCAGAAGCTCGACCGTGTCTCGTTCGAAGAGATGCTCGAGATGGCAGCGTGCGGCACGAAGGTGCTCGGCCTGCGGTGCGTCGAGTACGCCCGCCGCTACCACGTGAAGGTGCACGTCCGGTCGTCGTACACGGACAATCAAGGCACCTACGTTTACGGATCGATGGAGGACATTCCCGTGGAAGAAGCCATCCTCACCGGTGTTGCGCACGATCGCAGCGAGGCCAAGGTCACCGTGGTCGGTCTGTCGGACCAGCCCGGCTACGCGGCACGGGTCTTTCGTGCCGTCGCCGACGCGGACATCAACATCGACATGGTGCTGCAGAACATTTCGAAGGTCGAGACCGGTAAGACCGACATCACCTTCACCCTGCCGAAGACCGACGGACCGCTCGCGGTGGAGAAGTTGACGAAGCTGCAGGAAGAAATCGGCTTCTCCAACATCGTGTACGACGATCACATCGGCAAGGTCTCACTCGTCGGAGCAGGCATGAAGAGCCACCCGGGTGTGACGGCAACCTTCTGTGAAGCGCTTGCCGAAGCCGGCATCAACATCGACCTGATCTCCACTTCCGAGATCCGAATTTCGGTCCTGTGCCGCGATACGGAATTGGACGAGGCTGTTCGAGCGTTGCACGAAGCATTCGACCTGGGTGGCGACGAAGAGGCCGTCGTGCATGCGGGAACTGGAAGGTAGTAGCAGTTATGGGTTTACGAGTAGGCGTAGTCGGCGCGACCGGTCAGGTCGGCGCTGTGATGCGCACACTTCTCGAAGAACGTAATTTCCCCGCCGACGAGGTGCGGTTCTTCGCATCGTCGCGGTCCGCAGGTAAGACGCTGCCGTGGCGCGGCACCGACATCGTCATCGAGGACGCCGAGACGGCGGACCCGACCGGTCTGGACATCGCGCTGTTCTCGGCGGGCGCGACCATGTCGCGTGTGCAGGCACCGCGGTTCGCTGCGGCCGGCGTGACCGTCATCGACAACTCGTCGGCATGGCGCAAGGATCCCGACGTGCCGCTGGTCGTCAGCGAGGTCAATCCGGAGCAGACGCGCAATCTGGTCAAGGGCATCATCGCCAACCCCAACTGCACCACCATGGCGGCAATGCCGGTCCTCAAGGTGCTGCACGACGAGGCAGGTCTGAAGCGGCTGATCGTGTCCAGCTACCAGGCGGTGTCGGGTAGCGGGCTCGCCGGCGTCGAAGAGCTTGCGTCGCAGGCTCGTGCCGTGATCGACGACGCGGAGAAGTTGGTCAAGGACGGCAGTGCCGTCGAGTTCCCGGCGCCGAACAAGTACGTCGCGCCGATTGCCTTCAACGTGCTCCCCTTGGCGGGTTCGATCGTCGACGACGGCAGTGGTGAAACCGACGAAGATCAGAAGCTACGCAACGAGAGTCGCAAGATCCTCGGCCTACCCGACCTGCTGGTCAGTGGCACCTGCGTGCGCGTTCCGGTCTTCACGGGCCATTCGCTGTCGATCAACGCCGAATTCGAGCGGCCGCTCTCCGTTGCGCGCGCGCAAGAACTGCTCGCCGCTGCTGCCGGTGTGAAATTGGTCGATGTGCCGACTCCGCTGCAGGCCGCAGGTGCCGACGAATCGTTCGTAGGACGCATTCGCCAGGATCCGGGTGTTCCGGACGGACGTGGCCTCGCGCTGTTCGTCTCCGGCGACAACCTTCGAAAGGGAGCTGCGCTCAACACGATTCAAATCGCAGAGGTCTTGCTCTCGCAGTCCTGAGATTCGCACGGGGTGAGACCTCCACAGAATCTTCACATCGCCCGACCGTGATCACCACGACCGCTGCATAGAGTCGTCCCCATGAGTGATCCGGGCAGGGTTGAGCAGGGCAGACGACAAATTCTCGTCGTCGACGACGAACCGATCATTTCCGATTCCATCGCGACGAGGTTGCGCGCGGAGGGATTCGACGTCGACATTGCGGCAGACGGTCCGTCGGCTGTCGAGGCGAGCAAACGCCTTGTTCCCGATCTCGTCGTGCTCGATGTGATGTTGCCGGGTTTCGACGGACTGGAAGTCTGCCGCAGGATCCAGGCGGATCGGCCGGTGCCGGTGCTGATGGTCACTGCGCGAGTCGACGAGACCGACATGCTGATCGGACTCGGTGTCGGAGCTGACGACTATCTGATCAAGCCGTTCAGTATGCGCGAACTCGTTGCGCGGGTGCATGCGTTGCTCAGACGATCCGATCGCGGTGCTGCTGCCGCAGCGGCTGACGTGATGCGGGTCGGTGACGTGCGAATCGATGTGCAGGAGCGTCGAGTTCAACGCGGCGAGAGTGAAATTCATCTGACCAGAACCGAATTCGATCTGCTGCTGTTCTTGGCAGAGCGTCCGCGAGCAGTCGTCGCCCGCGAGACCTTGCTCGAGCACGTGTGGGGGTGGGGCAGTGCGGGGGAAAGCAGGACCGTCGACAGTCATGTAAAAGCGTTGCGGCGCAAGCTCGGCGGCGATCTAATCCGAACCGTTCACGGTGTCGGCTACGCGTTGGAGCTACCGCGATGACGCGCGGTTGGTCGTGGCTACCGCGCCCGCTAGACCCCCTGGCATCGTTCAAGGCGAAGGTCAGCGTGCTTGTCGGCGGTGCGCTGCTGTTGGCGAGCGTGACCTTCTGGTTCGTTGCTGATTGGCCGTTTCGGTACGCGCTACTGCTCGCATTGGTGGTTGCGCTTGTGCTGACTCAGTTACTCGCACACGGGATGACGTCGCCGCTGCGCGAAATGACAGCGGCCGCACAGGCAATGGCCCGCGGTGACTACAGCATTCGGGTACGCGCATCTTCGCGTGACGAAGTCGGCCAGCTGGCAGCGGCTTTCAATGCGATGTCCGCGGATCTCGCTGCGGCGGAACAGTATCGACGCGAATTGATCGGCAATGTATCGCACGAGCTTCGTACCCCGATCTCGGCACTGCATGCGGTGCTGGAGAACGTCGTGGACGGCGTCGCCGAACCGGACAACGCAACGATGCGAACCGCGCTCTCGCAGACCGAAAGGCTCGGCCGACTGGTCGGCGATCTGCTCGACCTGTCGAAGCTGGAAGGTGGCGCAATAGTGCTCGACCTCGACACCTTCGGCGTAGCCGAATTCCTTCGGGAAGCGGTCGAGCACACACACGCCAGCGTCCGGACCCAAATTCGAGTAACCCCAACCGATCTCGTCGCAACCGGAGACAGTGCGCGTCTACATCAGGTGGTCGTAAATCTGCTCGACAATGCGACGCGGCATGCACCGCCGGGTAGTCGAGTGGTGGTCGAGGCCGAGAGCACTCGCAACGGTCTGCAGATCGACGTCTGCGACGACGGTCCGGGGATTGCACCTGCCGAGCGGGAGCGGGTCTTCGAACGTTTCATCCGCGGCGGATCCACCGACGGCGGGACCGGTCTCGGTCTAGCTATTGCGCGGTGGGCCGTCGAATTGCACGGCGGGACGATCGAGGTGGTCGACCAGAGCGTCGGCTGCCGCATCCGCGTCCACATTCCATCAGGCCACATTCCAACAGGGCAGCCCCATTCCGGCGAAAGTGACACGAAATGACCACTGCAGTAACAGAACCCGGCAAACCGCAACAACCCTTCGGGCCGCAGCCGGTGCCCGTGCGGCGCGCGACGATATGGCCCGAAAAGGTCTGGCCCGCAACGCAGTCGGCAGCGGCATCGTGGCAGGTTCTCGCAGCGACACTGGTGGTCGGCTGGATTTGCTCCATCGTCTGGCACTTCGACAGCGTGAGCATCGGCTTCCTGTTGACCGCGATTCTGGTGTTCGGCGTCGCATTCGGAACCGCGCGACGACGCCCGACCGCAACAGAAGCTGTCTGGATCGCACTGACCCTCGCGTTGCTCAGCGTTCCGGCCTTCCGGGACGCGAGTTGGCTCGCCGTGTTGTGCATCCTTGCGTCCTGGGGCGCCGGTTGGACTGCGTTGGTCGGCGGTCGAACGTGGACCTCGATCTTCTTCGGCGCGTTCGTCGTCTGGATGCTGCCCGCCCGAGTGCTCGGTTGGACGACGCGCGGCGGCCGCGTTCTACTGCGCGGCAAGACGAGCGGACGCAAGCTGCGGATCCTCGGGGTGGCGGCGTTGACCGTCGTATTGGTCGGCGCATTCGGAGCGCTGTTTGCCGGCGCTGATCCCGCCTTCGCTCACCTCGTTGCGGGCGTGACGCCAGACCTCGATGCTCCGACCATCTCGGGCCAGGTCTTCGTCGGCGTCTTCGCGATGGTCTTCGTTCTTGCGTCGTCCTACCTCGTTCTATTCGTTCCCAAGTTCGACGCGATCGCACCTGCTCCGGGGAAGTCTGCGCAGCGCTGGGAGTGGGCAGTCCCGCTGTCGGTGCTCGCTGCGCTCTTCGTGGTCTTCGTCGGTGTGCAGATCACGGTGTTGTTCGGTGGCAGCGAGCACGTGCTGCGGACCGAAAACCTCACGTACGCGGAGTATGCGCGCCAGGGGTTCTGGCAACTTCTCGCCGTGACGGCGCTGATCCTGCTTGTCCTCGCCGTTGCGATCAGAAAGGCCCCACGCGAGTCGTCGTCGGATCGCACCCTCGCTCGGTCACTGATCGGGGTTCTGTGTGTCTCGTCGATGGTGATCGTGAGTTCGGCTGTGTTCCGCATGTGGACCTACGAACAGGCCTACGGCTTCACCGAGCTGCGGTTGCTCGTAACGACCATCGAACTCTGGCTCGGATCGATCTTCCTGATGATTTGCGTTGCAGGGGTGAAGATGTCGGCACCGTGGTTGCCGCGCGCTGTGGTCGGCGCCGGCGTCGTTGCCCTGCTTGTGTTGGCGGCGTGGAACCCCGATGCCTACATCGCCGATCGCAACATCGACCGCTACGACTCCACCGGAAAGATCGACGTGTCGTTCCTTTCGACATTGTCCGCGGACGCGGTTCCGGAGTTCGACCGACTGCCCGAACCGATGCGATCGTGCCTGCTCTCCAACGCGGCGGACCGCCTCGACGAGTCGGAGCCCTGGTACCGATTCAACCTGTCGCGGACACTCGCGCGCGCCACGCTCGACGACCAACCGAAGCGCGACAGCAACTGCCTGACAACAGTCGGCAGATAACCCGCTCGCCGCGCCGAGGTGTCGCTAGGGTGTGACCATGACTCGGCGCGGCTGGGTCGGGGACTCTCTTATCGTGGTCGTCGTGCTGGCGGCTGCGCTGATGGTGCTGCCTGCAGCAGGTGTAGCGGCGCCGTCGCAGCCCCGACTCTGCGAGGTCAGCAGCGGACGGCAATTCCCGCGAGCGGAACCAGCGGAAGTCGGCATGGACCCCGCGGCTCTGACCGATGCCGTCGCCTTCGCCGCGGACCGAAATCGTGTGAACATACAGATCTTCCGGCGCAACTGCTTGGTCGCAGAAGGTCCACGCAATCAGGAGACGGGCAATCTTGCGTGGAACAACTGGAGCATCGCAAAAAGTGTGACGTCTCTCGTCGCGGGTCTGGCGTACGACGAGGGTCGGCTCGGGCTCGACGATCCGATCGGCAAGTATCTCGCTCCCGGTCTCGGCGATTCCGCCCACCGAGCGATCAAGGTCCGGCATCTGCTCACCGAGACGTCGGGTCTACTGAGCGCGACGGTGTCCGAAGGTGCGAGCGGCGTCGTCCAACTCGATCCGGATGTGGTTGCTCAGGGGTTGGGAATGCCCTTCGCGCATCAACCCGGTTCGGTGTTCGAGTACAACCAGCGCGCCGTCGATCTGCTCGCAGCTGTCGTCGAAATTGCAGTCGGAGAACCGTTTCAGGATTACGCGCAACGAAAGTTGTTCGACCCGTTGGGTATCGAACGCAGCGACTACTATTGGGCCCGTGATCGGTCGGGTCACACGTACGGCTTCTCGTTCCTTCTGATGCCGGCAAACGATCTCTCGAAACTGGGATTGCTGCTGCTCGGCGGCGGCAGCTGGGGCGGCGAGCGCATCGTCTCGGCCGAGTATCTGCGGATGGCGATTACGCCGTCACCGCGAAACCCCTGCTACGGCTTCCTCTTCTGGTTGCAGGCACCCGGTTGCGAAAGAGCGTCGTTGCCCACCGGCATCTTCTGGATGTCGGGTCTCGGTATGCAGAACGTATTCGTGGTGCCGAACCTCGACCTCGTTGTCGTGTGGACCGGTGCCTTCGGAAACCGGTCGGGTCTCGGTCCGATCGGTACCTCGCAGAACACGTCGGAACTTCCACACAGCTTCTTTCGGCTGCTGTCCAGAGCGATAGTGGATGTCGCCGTGCCCGACCCGGGTCCGTATGTCGAACCGCCGCTGCAGGATCCGGACGTGAGCGACTTCGCCGACGCAAGCATTTCCCTCGCCATTTTCGGTATCGGGCCCGCCGCGTACCCCGGTTGCACACTCTTCGAGTGCCTCGGCCTGCGCTTGGCGCCGCCTGCTGCCAACTGGCCGCCCGGCTGCGCGATCGTCGTCTGTACCGGTACCGATCCGAGAACGCCAGGAATCAGGCCCGGGTGAACCGCCAGGCCACCGCTCCGATGGCAAGTGCCACGGATCCACCGACGATCGATTCGGCGGGCAGTGACAGTCCGACGACGATGCAGCCGACCGCCCCTGTCGCAGCAACCCACCGTTGCCGGCGGCCGAGGGTCCACGCGCTGGCATTGCAGACCAAGTAATAGAACAGCACCGCGAACGACGAGAACCCGATCGCGGACCGTAGGTCGACGCTTGCGGCGAGCACCGCTACCACCGCACCCACGGCGAGTTCGGCGCGGTGGGGCACTGCGTGCTTCGGATGCACCGCGTCAAGTGCCTTCGGCAGATGTCGGTCGCGTGCCATCGCGAGGACGGTGCGGGAGACGCCGAGGACGAGGGCGATCAGCGCGCCGACGGCTGCGACGACGGCACCGATGCGTACGAATGGCGCGAGGGCGGGCGCGCCTGCACTGGAGACGGCCTGAGCGAGCGGGTCCGTCGCCGTTGCGAGAGTGTCGGGGCCGAGAACTGCCAGGACGGCCACTGCGACGACGACGTAGACGACGAGCGTGATCGCAAGAGCGGTTGTGATGGCACGGGGGATCGTCCGGGCCGGATCACGCACTTCTTCGCCGAGCGTCGCGATCCGCGCATAGCCTGCGAAGGCGAAGAACAGCAGTCCCGACGCTTGCAGGACGCCGTGCACGTCGGCGGTGCCGGAGCCGAAACCCGTCGCCGCATTCGGTCCGAATGCGCAGACGGCGACGACGATCGTCAAGACGGCGAGAACGATCGCGACGATGACACGCGTCGCAACTGCGGACTTCTGGACGCCGAAGTAGTTCAGGGCCGTCACGGCGAGCACAGCGGCAACGGCAACGGCGTGTTGTTGGGCAGGCCACGCGTATGCCCCGATCGTCAACGCCATCGCAGCGCACGATGCGGTCTTGCCGACGACGAATCCCCAGCCTGCGAGGTAGCCCCAGAACGCTCCGAGCCGTTCGCGCCCGTAGACGTAGGTGCCGCCCGACTGCGGATACAGCGCGGCCAAGCGTGCCGACGACGAAGCGTTGCAATATGCGACGACCGCCGCGATCGCCAGGGCAATCAGGAGGTACGAGCCAGCGGACGCTGCCGCGGGGGCGAATGCGGCGAAGATGCCGGCACCGAGCATCGCCCCGAGACCGATGGTCACCGAATCGAAGAGTCCCAGCCGCCGTTTCAATTCGGCGGGCTTGTCCGTAGTCACGGCGGTCATCCTGCCCGACCCGAGTGAACAGTGGTGTCGGCGGCAACGAAGAAGGCCGCTCACCGAAGTGAGCGGCCTTCCCAGCGTCGACGTCCCACAGGCGCCTCTCGGCAAGTGGTCGCTCGTGGCGACTATGGGGTGGGGCCCGGGGCTTGTTCGGACGCCGACAGTGTGGTCAACGACCCCTTCTGGAAATGTATTCCCGACGGCGCTCCGCGCCTCGTGAGTCTTTTCGGAGTGCCTGCCCTCCGAAAAGACTCACGAGCAGCGAAGCTGCCTTATGAATAGAACATGACACTCAGCTCAGGAGTAATGCTCTATCGGGTCGACGCCGACGGTGAGATTCGTGTGTTGATCGCGCACATGGGCGGTCCGTTCTGGGCTCGCAAGGACGAGCACGCCTGGTCGATCCCCAAGGGCGAGTATGTCGACGAAGAACCCGAGGTCGCTGCCGTCAGGGAGTTTCTGGAGGAGATGGGTTCGCCGGTCCCTGACGGAGAGCTGGTCGACCTGGGTCAGTTTCGGCAGTCGAGCGGCAAGAAGATCACCGCGTTCGTGCTCGAGGCCGACTTCGACGCAGCTGCCATCGTCAGCAACACCTTCGAGTTGGAGTGGCCGCCGAAATCAGGTCGTATGCAGAGCTTTCCCGAAATCGACCGTGCAGCATGGTTCGACGTGCCGACTGCTCGAACCAAGCTGGTGAAAGGTCAGATCCCGATCCTGGATCGGCTCGTCGAGTACGTGGGGTCACGCGCCGGCGACGCGAATCAGAGCAGCCCGAACCAGTAGATGGCACAGGCGAGGATGAAAACGATCACGGTCTGCATAGCTTCTCCTCCCGTTACCTCCACTATGGGCACGGGTTGGGATTGCTGTCACGCAACGGTTTCATCACACGAACTACGCAGCTGGAATGACCTGAACCAGGACGGTTTTGACGTTCGTCTGCAGAACGGTCGCAGCATCGTCGTCGCCTGCGAGGTGTGCGATCAGCGCCTGCTGAAACAGACCGTCGAACAGCGCGTACATGACCCGAGGGGAGACGACGGGTTCTGCGCCGAGTAGCTCGGCGTAGCGAGCCACGATGCGCCAGATCATGTTTTCGAGACTTTTGTCGATGTCTGCGACGTCGGCGCGAAAGGACTCCTCGAACATCGACTGCACCCGCAGGTCGTACCAGAGGCGGTGCATCGTTGCTTCTTCACGCAGCGTTGCGGCCATCGCGGCACCGAAGCCGGCCTCTAGTTCTTCGGGTGTTCGGGAATGGGCGACGACATCGTCGTAACGCGTGACGCAGCGTGCTTTGTAGAACTTGACGCAATGCGTGATGAGGTCGACTTTGTCTCTGAAGTAGTAGTGCAGCACGCCGTGTGAAAACTCGGAATTCTGCGCTATCTCACGCAAACTTGTTCGCGCATAACCGAGTTCGGACAGGGTATGCAGCGCTGCCTCGGCAAGCTGATCGCGCCGTTCGGCGAACTTGTCGACCTGACGGCGCGAAATCCTGTCGGCATTTTTCTCGGCGACCGATGTCACTGCGTTGACTCTCCGTGCTTGCGTGCGCGGCACACTGTGCACCGCGTCGGGCAAGTGTACCGCCGCACCTATGACGTCTGTCCAGAAAAATCTTGACGACTGTCCAAAAAAGCCTTGACACTCGTCCAAAGTTCGAGAAGTCTGTGAGCTACATCACTTCGACGGCAACCCTCGAAACGGCGAGGTCAGCAGTCGGATTCGGCGAAATCACGGAGGCAGGGTTCTCGATGAGTGTCTTTGATCTGAGCGGGCGCAAGGCGTTGGTAACCGGAGGCGCGCAAGGCCTCGGCGCGGGGATGGCAGAGGCGCTGGCACGCGCCGGTGCGGCGGTGATGATCGGCGACGTTCAGGAGGGCGCCGGCAAAGAGACCGCCGATGCGATCGGAAAATCAGGGGCAACAACAGGTTTCGTCAAGTTGGACGTGACGAGTGACTCGGACTGGGAAGCTGCGGTCGCCGCAACTGTGCAAGAACTCGGCGGTCTGGACATCCTCGTCAACAACGCAGGCATCGAAATCTCGGCGTTGATCGTGGACATCGACCCCGACGACGTACGACGTATGTGCGAGGTGAACATTCTCGGCTCGTTGCTCGGTGTGAAACACGGCCTGCGAACGATGCGACCCGAAGGCGCAGCCGGTAAGGGTGGCTCGATCATCAACGTCTCTTCGGTCGCCGCAACAATCGCATTCCCCGCGATCGCCGGCTATTCGGCGACCAAGTCCGCCGTGGACCGAATGACGAAGGTCGCTGCCCAGGAATCGGGCAAACTCGGCTACGGCGTTCGCGTGAACTGCATCTATCCCGGCCTCGTCGCAACCGACATGGGCCTCGGATTGGCCTCGGACATGGCGAAACTCGGCCTGTGGCCCTCGCCTGAAGCCGCGGTCGGCGACGTCATCGGACTGACCCCGCTAGGGCGCCTGGGCGAGGTCGCAGACATGGCCGACGCGGTTGTCTTCCTCGCATCCGACGCAGCGCGGTTCGTCACCGGCATCGGACTGCCGGTCGACGGCGGCATGGGCATGTAACCGAACTCTCTGCACTGCAACCCACTTCAACGTCGAAGAAAGGCACCACACCCATGAGCACAACCAAGCCCGTCGTCGTCTACGGCGTGTCCGGTTACACCGGCCGACTCGTCTGTGAGTATCTGCGGGAGTTCAACGTTCCGTTTATCGCAGCAGGCCGCGACAAGGGCCGCATTCAAGAAGTCCTCGACAAGGTCCCCGGCATCGACGATGTCGAGCACGAGGTCGTCGAGGTCGAGAACACCGTCGAGGCGCTCACCGAATTGTTCACGGGCGCAAAAGTAGTCAGCAACATGGTCGGACCGTTCATCAAGTACGGACCCATCGTTGCCGAGGCCGCGCTCGCCGCCGGTTGCCACTACCTGGACACAACCGGTGAGCAGGACTGGCTGATGGAAGCCAAGACCAAGTACGGACCCGCGTACGCCGAGAAAGGTCTGGTGATCGCGCCGAGCATCGCGCAGATGTACACGACCGGGGAGATCGCCGCGAACATCGCACTCGAGACCCCAGGGCTGGACACCCTCGACATTCTGGTGCTGTGGAAAGGCTTTCCGACCTACGCCTCGACGCAGACGATCTTCACGATCCTCAAGGCCGACTGGTTCTACCTCGAGCAGAACCAGTACGCGAAGTGGGATTCGAGTGCGAGCGCCGAGGTCGTCGTACCCGGCCAGCACGAGACGGCGCTTGCGCTGCCGTGGGGCGGAACGTGTCATCCCGTGTGGTTCAAAGACGATCCGCGCGTGGCGAATTGCAAGGCCATGGGTGGCGTCTTCAATCGTGCTGTGATGGAAGGTGTCGTGCAGACGGCCAAGATGGTCGAGGAGCAGATCAAGACGCTGCCGACGGTCGAGGAGCAGGAAGCCGCACTCGCCGAGATTGCGGGCTCCGTCCAGGCCGGTATGCCACCGCGCGAGAATCCGCGTATCAACATCTCACTCGACTCGGTATATGCGACAGGCCCACTCGGCCGCGCGCACGTCGTGATCCACGGCAATCAGAACTACAAGCAAACCGGACTGCTGCAGGCGTACTCGGCCTACTCGCTGCTGCAGCAGCCGCCGAAGCGAGCAGGTTTCGCATCGGGTTGCCAAGCCTTCGGCCATCGTGAATTGCTCGGTGTACTACGCAGTTTCGGTCTGGTCCTCGAGCCGGTAGTCACCCGCAACGCCTAACACTCGTGCGTCCTTTTGGAGGTCAGGACCTCCGAAAGGACGCACAGGGACGGAGTTTCCGACATGCGTTTGACCGACTATCTCGACAAGGGTGCGTCGCTTGGAACGGCAGCACCATGCCTGACCATGGGCGATCGGTCCTACACCTACGGTGCCATCGTCAGTCAGAGCCACCGAATTGCCTTGGCGCTGAACCGGTCCGGCGTGCAGCCGGGTGACAAGGTTGCGATCCTGTCGGCCAACGACCCGACGGCGTTCACCTGCGTTTTCGGCATCAGTCGAGCAGGTGCGGTGTGGTGTCCTGTCAACCCGCGCAACGAAGCAGCCGAAAACCGCGATCTGCTGGACCTTTTCGACTGCAGATGCCTCATCTACCAGAGCTCGTTCCAAGCGCTTGTCGATCGCATCAAGCCGGAGCTACCGACGCTGACAACCCTCGTCTGCCTCGACGGACCAGCAGACGGCGCGTCGTCCTTCGAGGAGTGGATCGGTGAATCATCGACTGCTGATGCGGAATTCGGCCCGATCGACGACGTAGCCATGTTGGTCGGTACCGGTGGCACGACGGGCAAGCCGAAAGGTGTGATGCTGACCGGTCGCAACATCGAGACGATGTCTGCGCTGACACTGATGGGCTATCCGTTCGACGGCAGGCCGGTCTACCTCGCGCTGGCACCGCTGACGCACGCTGCGGGCGTACTCTGCTTCCCGATTCTCGCACTGGGTGGGCAGGTCGTGATCATGCCCAAACCCGATCTGCCACAATTTCTTTCGCTTGTCGAGCAGAAGCGGGTGACGCACACGTTCCTGCCGCCGACGCTGATCTATATGTTGCTCGAACACCCGGCGTTGGCTACAACGAATCTCGAATCGCTGCAATGCTTCTGGTACGGCGCCGCACCGATGTCGCCGACGCGTCTCGAAGAAGCGCTCGGCCGGTTCGGTCCGGTGATGGCGCAACTGTTCGGCCAGAGCGAGGCGCCGATGATGATCTCGATGCTGCCACCGAAAGACCATTTCAATACCGATGGCACGGTGGCACGTGCCCGGTTGGCGTCGGCGGGTCGGCCTGCACCGCTGGTGACCGTTGCCATCATGGATGCCAACGGCACGCTGCTGCCGTCCGGTGAACGTGGCGAGGTGGTCGTCCGCAGTTCGCTCGTCATGGCCGGCTACTACAAAAATCCGGAGGCGACGGCCGAGGCCGCCAAGTTCGGCTGGCACCACACCGGCGATATCGGCTATCTCGACGACGACAACTTCCTGTTCATCGTCGACCGCGCCAAAGACATGATCATCACCGGCGGATTCAACGTCTACTCGGTCGAAGTCGAGCAGGCTCTGCTGGAGCATCCCGATATCCAGGACTGCGGCGTGATCGGGTTGCCCGACGACAAGTGGGGCGAACGAGTGGTCGCCGTCGTCCAACCGCACGCGGGTCGGACGGTCGACGAAGGTGAGGTCATTGCATTTGTGAAGGCGCGAATCGGCAGCGTCAAAGCACCCAAAGCAGTGCTGATCTGGCCGGATCTACCGAGGTCGAAGGTCGGGAAAGTGCTGAAGAACGAGATCAAGGGTCAGCTGACGGGTTGACCCCGCCCTAACGTCGTAGTTTCCACTGGACGTATGAAAATCGTCCCCGTTGCATATCTCTCGTCGTACCTACTGTCGCTGCTCGGCAACTCGATAGCAGCGGTCGCATTGCCGTTGATCGTCTTGCAGGTCACCGGCAGTGCGCTCAGTGCAGGCATCGTCGCCGCGGCAACCGCCGTCCCAGCCGTTCTGGCCGGGTTGTTCATGGGTGTTGTGATCGACCGGATCAACCGACGAACGTCGTCGGTGGTCACGGATCTGGTCTCGGCCGCCTCGGTTGCCGCGCTACCCGTGATCGACATGATCACCGGTCTGAGCGTCGGCTGGTTCGTTTTGTTCGGGATCGTCGGGTCACTCGGGGATGTGCCCGGTATGACTGCTCGGGACGCGCTGCTGCCCGCGATCGTGCGGCACGGCTCGATCGCCTCCGAGCGACTTGTCGGCATCAGAGAAAGTCTCGGTGCGGGTGCGTTGCTAATCGGACCTGCGGCGGCGGGCACCTTGATGGTCGTTTTCGACGGATCGACGCTGCTGTGGATCACGGCAACGACGTCGCTGGTCGCGGCGCTACTCACTCTGTTGATCCCGCACTCCGTCGGGCAGATCGCAGAAATCCCTGCGAACGCGAGCAACTCCTGGACGCAGCTTCGAGACGGTTGGCGAGTGCTGTTGAGTAGCCGATTCCTGGTCGCGACGACGATGCTCAGCGTCGCGTCGATGGTCGTGCTGGCTGCGCTGCAAGGACTGATCCTGCCGGTCTATTTCACGCTCGAGGATCAGCCGGGCCGACTCGGCTTCGTCCTCACCGCTCTTGCTGCGGGAATGCTTGTCGGCGGCGCGATCTATGCGATTTGCGGTGCACGCATCGGTCGACGGACATCGTTCGTCGCTGGACTTTCGGGGACAACTCTCGGGTTTGCCTTGATCGCGACGTTGTCCTCGACCTGGGTAGTTTTCGGTGGGGCCTTTGTGGTCGGGCTGGCAAGTGGGTTGTTCGGCAGCCTGCTCGGAGTCCTTATGATCGAACGGATCCCAGAGGACATGAAGGGTCGCATCATGGGGACGCAAAACGCGGTGCTGACCATAGCCCCGTCGATCGGAATCCTCGGTGCCGCCCTGCTCACCCAGTACGGCAGCGTGAAGGTCGCCGCGATTGTGCTCCCCGGTGTGTGGCTCCTCGCGATGGCCGTCTTTACCAGGTCGCTGCTGGGTAATCTGGAACCCGAAAACGACCAGACGACCAACGACAAGACGGCGGTGGCCATCGATGCGTAGCAGCGAAGTGGCCAACCTTGCCGGGGTCACCGTACGGGCGCTTCGCCACTACCACCAGGTCGGCGTGCTCGAGGAGCCCGAGCGCGGCAGCAACGGCTATCGCAGCTACGACGTGCACGACCTCGTCCGCGTATTGCGCATCAAACGGCTTGCGTCCCTTGGGATATCGCTCGATCGGATGTCCGAACTTCTCGACGACACCGAGGATGCATCGTCGTTGCTCGACGAACTGGACCTGGAGTTGGCTGGACAGATCGACCGGCTGACGAAGCAGCGGGAGGTCATCGCTCAACTGCGTGACCACAACGCGGCGCCAGACCTGCCGCCCGAGCTTGCTCGATTCGCAGGCCCGTTCTCTGCGGCCTTTGCCAACGCCGGACTGTCCCCGGACTTGGCGAAAAGCGACCGGCTGCACTCGGTGTTGCTCGCCCATCTGGCCGGGGAGGACGCGATGCCGTATTTGACGAGCTTCTACGAATGGCTGAGCGATCCCGAGCGACTCCCGGCAGTAACCACGTTCGCTGAACGCTTCGGAGAGCTCGGCCCCGACAGCACCGACGACGACATAGCCGCAGCTGTCGATTTTGCCGTCGAGGCATTCGGATCCGTGGTCGGCGAGGGGTTCGTCGCCGATCTGAACCGCACGTTGGGAGGGTCTGCCGACCTGCTCGGCGACTACACCTTCGACCTGGTCAATGATCAGCAGCGGCAGGCACTCGAGCGATTCGACGCCGCGTCTCGCGCCAAGGCCTCCAGGAACGAGTAAAGCCCTGACCCGCATCTCTGCGGATCAGGGCCTACCTTGTGTCTCAACCAA
Source organism: Antrihabitans stalagmiti (assembly GCF_016482825.1). Lineage (GTDB taxonomy): Bacteria > Actinomycetota > Actinomycetes > Mycobacteriales > Mycobacteriaceae > Antrihabitans > Antrihabitans stalagmiti. Next base: position 355,320 of record NZ_JAEMNV010000004.1, read on the forward strand.
CACGTCGGGGTGGCGGGATTTGAACCCACGACCTCTTCGTCCCGAACGAAGCGCGCTACCAAGCTGCGCCACACCCCGTGTTTGCAACCTGCGTCAGCTTACAGCAGTTGGTGATTAGGACGTAAATCGCCAGCTCGCGGCTGTTTTCGGCGTAATGCGAGCACCGGTAGCCAGGCAAGCAGGGCCACGACGACCAGCGTCGTGAGCCAGGGCAGTCGCCACCACCAGCGGATTCCGACGTCTTGATCCGGCTGCGGCGCAACACCCCAAGGACGCGCCGTCGCCGACCACACCAGAAACGCGTCGCCGATCGGGAGCAGGCCGAATGCGTATCTCTTGGTATCGAGTCCGCTCACTGGAACGCCGAGCAACTCCGCCTCGGATGCGAGTGCAGCAGCAAGGTCGCCGTCGCCGTTGACTCGCGCCGCGCCGAGTGTGACCGCCGTGGCGGACAAACTGATTCCGAGTACGAGGGGTCCGGAGTCGACATCGCCGACGCCGTCGGTGCCGTGCGGGTATTCGCGAATCGCCGGACCGAACCCGAGCGGGTAGGCAAGAAACCGAGCACGAAATCCCGCGTACTGCTCCCGCGCGAACGCAGGATCGATCTCGACAAGAAATCGGTGGATCACGCTCTGCGACGTAGCACGCGCGCCTTCGATGGGTCGACCGTCGATTGGGTCGACACGGTGCGGCAGCAGACCCGTCGCGGGGTCGAGGCGCTCCCGAACCCCATCGAGCCAGCGCGCGATCGTGTCGCCGAAACGTGGTTGAACGAGTTGGTCGTGCAACGCCAACGACGCGATCGCCACCGTCGAGTCGACCGGCCAGGCCTGACCCGGATAGGCCTGCAGAAACGGCGTCGCAGCGGCGTCGAAGGCGGCAGCGAGGTCGGCGCTCGTCTGCTCGTAGCGAGCGGCTTCACCTGCGTTGACGTCGGGTTGTAAAGCGATGATTCCGCCGCGAAGCCAGTTCGTCCAACCCGCGTAGAAGACGCCGTATTCAGGAACCAGCCCGGCGCTGAAAGGCGCTGTGCCATAGCTGGATTCGATGCGAGACAACGCCCAGCGAGCTTCCTTCACTGCCGCGTCGGCGCGAGCTGTATCCGTCAGCCCGACCTGCACCCACGCCATCCCGTACAGCGCGTTGGCGAACAGATAGCCCTCGGGAAACTGTTGCTGCGCATCATGATCCGTGCCGCCGTCCAACGCCGACCGGACGAACTCGAGTTGCTTCTCAGCAGCACCGGGGAGTTCGTTCGTGCTCGCGGTCGGCAGCAGAAAACGGATCGAGGCGAGCAGGCACAACAAGCTGACGACAATTGCGCACGCCGCGAGAACTACCCGAACAAAACGGGTCAGCTCACCACTGCTTCCGACGTCGACGCGCCGTGATTCGTTCCGGAATCAGCCTTGCGCGGCGGTGCGGGAATCAGCGTCAGCAGCGTCGCTTCCGGACGGCAGCAGAACCGTGCAGGCGCCCACGGCGACGTGCCGATACCGGCCGACACGTGCAGTTGCGTGTGCGCACCCCACTTCGACGGACCCTTGACGCGGGAACGATCGATGTTGCAATTGGTGACGATCGCGCCGTAGAACGGCAGGCACAGTTGGCCGCCGTGAGTGTGGCCTGCGAGGACGAGGTCGTAACCGTCGTGTGCGAACTGGTCGAGGACGCGCGGCTCGGGGGAGTGCGTCAGGCCGAGACGTAGGTCGGCAAGCGGGTTGGGCACACCGGCCACCGTGTCGTAGCGGTCGCGCTTCAGATGCGGATCGTCTACGCCGGCACTGGCGATCCGCACACCCGCAACCTCGAGCTCGCGGCGGACATGCGTGACATCGAGCCAGCCACGCTCGGTGAACGCGGCCCGCAGGTCCTTCCACGGCAACGGATCGCCGAGGACCCGCTTGTGATCCTTCTTGAAGTACTTGAGCGGGTTCTTCGGGACCGGCGCAAAGTAGTCGTTGCTACCGAAGACGAAAAGTCCAGGACGAGCGAGCAACCCGCCGAGCGCCTGCACCACAGCGGGAACTGCCTTCGGGTGCGACAGATTGTCGCCGGTGTTGACGACTAGGTCGGGTTCGAGCCTGTCGAGTTCGCGCAGCCAGTTCTGTTTGAGGCGCTGCCCCGGCGTCATGTGCAGGTCGCTGATGTGCAGCACCCGAATCGTCGATGCACCGGGTTCGAGCACCGGCATCGTTGTTTCGCGGAGCGTGAATGCGTTGCGCTCGATGAGCGAGGCATATCCGATACCGAGGACGGCAGCGCCAGCTGCCCCTCCGGCGGCGCGCGTTAGGACCTTCCGGGTGTCAGACACCGTACAAGGATAATTGACGCGCGAAATCCGCGAGCGATTGTAGATACCGGACGCGTAGCGTTGCGCCCATGGCTGAACTCAAGGCGCAATTGCGGAGCGATCTCACGGCGGCGATGAAGGCAAAGGACGCGCTGCGGCGCGAGACCCTGCGCATGCTGCTCGCAGCTGTCCAGACGGCTGAAGTGTCGGGAACGCAAGCGCATGACCTCACCGACGAGGACGTGTTGAAGATCCTCGCGAAGGAATCGAAGAAGCGCGGCGAGTCTGCCGAGATCTACACCGAGAACGGCCGCGGCGAGCTGGCAGCGAAGGAACGCGCAGAGGCGCAGATCATCGACGAGTATCTGCCGACCCCGTACAACGACGCAGAACTTGCGGATGCGGTCGACACGGCCATCGCTCAAGTTGCCGAGGCACTCGGCGAGCGGGCCGTCGATGCGGCAGATGGGCCAGGTCATGAAGGCCGCCAACGCCCTTGTGCAAGGAAAAGCCGACGGTTCCCGCATTTCGGCGGCGGTCAAAGCCCGCCTCTAGGGCCTTCGGCTCGTGAGTCTTTTCGGAGGTCAGGCCCTCCGAAAAGACTCACGAGCGGCGTAGCCGCCTACCTCGGCGGTATCGGCAGCCCAGGTATCGGGGGCAGTGGCGGTAGCGGAGGCAGCGGTGGTCGGGGAGCGCCCGGCGGTGCAGGTTCCGGACGTGGTGCAGGCGGCGGCTTCGCACTGCCGTCGCTCACGTAGATGATCACCGTCGACCCCGGTATCGCCGAACCCGAGGGTGACGTTCCTGTCACCGTTCCGCGACTCTGCGTACCCGATGTGGTGATCGCGTTGACCTGGAAGCCTGCTCCGGTCAACTGAGCCGTCGCCGAACCCTGACTCAAGCCGGTGACGTCGGGGACCTGTGCGTTCTGTGATCCGCGCGCGTACTTCTGATCTATCGGAGGCAGCGCAGGAGGCGGGAAACCGCCGAGAATGGGCTTGATCGCGTTGTACCAGGTCCTGGCAGGTTCGTTACCGCCGAACAGGTTGCCGCTGCCGCAGTTGCGCAGCGGGAACGAGCAGATCTCGCCGGGCGTCGGGGTATCGCCGTAGACGTACGCCGCGCCTGCGAGGGAGTCGGTGAAAGCGAGGAAGCCCGACGAGCGGTGCGATTCGGTGGTACCCGTCTTGCCCGACACCGGGAGGTTCCAGCCCGTCGCGCTGGCAGCCGCGGCGGACGTGCCTGCGCCGATGTCGTCCTTGCTCATTGCGTTGGCGAGCGTGTTCGCCAAACCGGGTTCGACGACCTGCTCGCATGCCTGCTGGGACAGCGGAACCGGCTTCCCTTCGCGATCGAAGATCGAGTCGATCGGGGTCGGCGGGCACCACTTGCCGGACGACGCGAGGGTTGCTGCAACGTTCGACAGTTCGAGCGGATTGACCGCTGTCGGCCCGAGGGTGAACGACCCGAGGTTCTGTTCCTTGACCATGTCGGCGAGGCTCTGGTCGGTGAATCCGGACGTGCCCGGGTTCGTGTACGAGCGCAGTCCGAGGCGGACCGCCATATCGACCGTCGCGGGGACGCCGACAGCCTGGATCAACTTCACGAATGCCGTGTTGGGCGAGGTTGCGAGCGCTTCGGTCACCGACATCGGCGACTTGTACGGTCCGGCGTTCTCGACGCAGTACGTGGCGGCCGGGCAGCCTCTCGCGCCGCCGTTGCCGAGGCCTTTTGCCTCGAAGCGCTTCGGCACGTCGAGCGTGGCGTTGATGCCGAGACCTTTCTCCATGGCTGCGGCAGTGGTGAAGATCTTGAAGATCGAGCCCGCGCCGTCACCGACCATGGAGAACGGCTGCGGTTGCACGGTCTCGTTCTTGTCGCCGTCGAGGCCGTAGGTCCTGCTGCTCGCCATCGCGAGGATCCGGTGGGAGTCCTGCCCGGGAGCGATCACGTTCATGACCTCGGCGATGTCGCCGAGTTCGGGATCGGCCGCGTTGGAGACGGCGGCCTTGGTCGATGCCTGTATCGCAGGGTCGAGTGTCGTCTTGATCAGGTAGCCGCCGCGATCGATCTGTTCGCGACTGATTCCGGCGTTGACGAGGTACTGCAGCGCATAGTCGCAGAAGAAGCCACGGTCGGCCGCGGCGATGCAGCCACGCGGCAGACCCTTCGGCTCGGGTAGTACACCGAGCGGCTTGGTCTTGGCTTCGCGGATTTCCGCCGCGCGGCTCGGAATGTTCTGGATCATCGTGTCGAGGACGGTGTTGCGGCGTTCGGTGACGCCCTCGGGGTTGGTGTAGGGGTTGAGCTTGGAGCTCGACTGCACCATGCCTGCGAGCATCGCCGACTGCGTTAGGTTGAGCGCCGCCGCGTCGACACCGAAGTAGGTCTGGGCAGCGTCCTGGATCCCGAACGACGAGTTACCGAACGGCACGAGGTTGAGGTACCTGGTGAGGATCTCGTCTTTCGACAGCTCCTTGTCCAGCGTCAACGCCATCCGGATCTCACGAATCTTGCGAGCAGGCGTTGTTTCGATGGCCGCGCGACGCTCGGCGTCGGTCTTCGCCACGACGAGCAGCTGGTAGTTCTTCACGTACTGCTGATCGATCGTCGATGCGCCCTGCTGCACTTCGCCGCTGGTGGTGTTGGTGAGGAACGCACGAAGCGTGCCCTGCCAGTCCACACCCTGGTGCTCGTTGAACCGCTTGTCCTCGATCGAGACGATCGCGGCCTTCATCTCGTTCGAGATCTTGTCGCTAGGTACTTCGAACCGGCGCTGCTCGTACAACCAGGCGATCGGATTGCCCGCAGCATCGACCATGGTCGACACGGCGGGAACCGTTCCTTCGACGAGCTCGGCGGAAACGTTGTCGACGGTGTCGGCTGCGCGGTTGGAGATGAAACCGAAACCACCGGCGAGCGGGAACAGCAGCCCCGCCACCAGGACGGCCGCGAGGAGGCAGCTGCCCGCGAGCTTGGCGATCGTATTAGTGACGGACACGAGACACAGAGTACGTGGCGTCGGCGGCACGATCGATCCAGAAGGCTCGCTTTCGGGTCACGATCAGCGGGCAGCGGGCTCGGTATCCCCTCCAATTGGGGGCTCGCTTTATAACGTTTTGGTGTCCTATGGACGGTCGTACCAAAAAAGGCCCGCCTGCACTTGCGCCGGTGCCAACTAGTTCCCTAGATTATGTTCTCAGTGTGATACAGCTAACACGCTGAAAATGAATATGGTGTGGCTCACTGTGGATCACGAAGATCCACTTGCTACGCGAATTTCTTGAGCGCCGTTGATTCGGTGTTCGGACTGCAAAGGGGCAAACCGAATGCACATGACCACCCCGATCGCCCGACTGGACGTGGAAGAAGCAGAGGCAAGAATTGCCTGGGTATCGCAAGCCCGGTGTAGAGAAGTAGATCCAGACCAGTTGTTCGTTCGAGGCGCGGCGCAGCGTAAAGCCGCAACCATCTGTCGGCACTGCCCAGTGCTGATGCAGTGTGGCGCAGATGCTTTGGACAACCGCGTGGAATTCGGTGTGTGGGGCGGAATGACGGAACGTCAGCGGAGAGCGTTGCTCAAGCAGCATCCCGAGGTCGACTCGTGGTCCGACTTCTTCGAATCGCAGCGGCATCACCAGCCGGCTATGTAGCCGAAGATGTAGCCAAAAGATGTAACCAAGCAAAAAATACGGCGCAGGGACAGTCCCTGCGCCGTTTCTGTTTTTTCGTGAAACATCTGCATTCCACATTTATTTGTGGACCGAACGATTTCAGCCGTGTCGAGTCAGTTCGTCCGCGACGGCACGCAATGCATCGAGATCGACGACCTCGAACGGAAATGTCGGAACGCCGACGATAGCGACCCGCGGATGCGCACCCCTGAACCGTTGCAGGAGACGCTGTTCGCGCTTTGCCGTGAGAACACGTTGCGCGTGCACACGCAAAACACCGGCGGCCAAAGCATTTTCGGGCTTGCCTGCCGACTCGAGCTGATCCGCAACGGTCAGCGCGTGATCCGAAGAGAGCGAAGACAATTCGGGATGCGTGCGATTGAGGACAAGTCCGGCGAGCGGCATGTTCTCGGTCGAGAGTCGATCGACGAAGAAGGACGCCTCACGAAGCGCGTCGGGTTCGGCAGCCGAGACGACGATGAAAGCCGTTCCGGGCCTTGACAACAACTCGAACGTCCGTTGTGACCGTGCCCGGAAACCGCCGAACATCGTATCCAGCGACTGTACGAACACCGACGCATTGGACAACATCTGCCCGCCGACGATCGTCGAAACACCCTTCAGCGCGAGGCCCATCGCGCCAGTGACGATGCGACCGAAACCGCGACCGGGAGCAGTGAATACGCGAATCATGCGGCCGTCGAGGAAGTTTCCGAGCCGCTTCGGTGCATCGAGGAAGTCGAGTGCGTTGCGCGACGGTGGAGTGTCGACCACGATCAGATCCCAGATGCCCTTGTCGGACAGCTGGCCCAACTTCTCCATCGCCATGTATTCCTGCGTGCCACCGAACGACGACACAGCGGTCTGGTAGACGGGGTTGGCGAAGATGGATTCGGCCTTCTCCGGCGCATGCTCGACGACCATATCGTCGAACGTGCGCTTCATGTTCAACATCATCGCCTGCAGTTCGCCCTTGACCTCGGGGCCGAGATTCACAGGCTGCGGATCGTTGTCGAGGCTTTCGACCCCGAGTGCCTGCGCGAGGCGTCTTGCGGGGTCGATCGTCAGCACGACGACCTTGCGACCCTGCTCGGCTGCGCGGAGCGCGAGTGCGGCCGCTGTCGTCGTCTTGCCGACACCGCCCGCTCCGCAGCACACGACGAGGTGCGTGTTCGGGTCGGCGAGGATCCTGCCGATTTCGAGGTTCGGCGCAGTAGAAGTCGTCATCGCACACCCTGTTCGCTCAACCGTGCCGCCAATTCGTACAGTCCGCCGAGATCGACACCTTCGGCAAGCGCGGGAAGGTGCAGCCTGGCGACATCGACCTTGTCGAGTTCGCCCGCTGCGTCGTCCTGGCTCTGCAATGTCGACGAATGTTCGATCGTCTCGGTGATGAGGCCTTCGAAGTCCTTGTCCGACAGTTCGATACCGGCCGCCTGGAGACTCTCGCGCACTGCGGCGCTGTCGATCTCACCTCGCGCGGCATTCTCGCGGACCTCCTTCGCCAGGATTCCCTGCGATGCGCGGTTGACGATCACTGTCGCGACCTGCAGGTCGGCCGCGGTGAGGTCGGCGATCGCGTCCGCCGTTTCCTGTACCGGCAGGGCCTCGAGCAGCGTCACGAGGTGAACCACGGTGTCGGGTGAATGCAGAAGGGTCACAACCCCTTCGCTCTGGGAGGCGACGGGTCCGCCTGCAGCGAGGTCGGCCATCGCCTTGGTGACGTCGAGGAACGTCGTGATGCGGCCGGTCGGCGGTGAATCGACGACGACCTCGTCGTAGACGCGCTTACCGGCGTTGTCGGTCCTGATCACACATTCCTTGATCTTGCCGGTGAGGATGACGTCGCGCAGGCCCGGCGCGAGGGTGGTTACGAACTCGATCGCACCCATCCGCTTCATCGCGCGCCCGGCGAACCCGAGGTTGTAGAACATGTCGAGATACTCGAGAAACGCATGCTCGGTTTCGATCGGCAGCGCATAGACCTCGCCGCCACGATCGGCCGTCGCAATCTTGGTCTCGGTCGGAGGGAGTGGCGGAACGTCGAAGAGTTGGGCGATACCCTGCCTACCCTCGACTTCGACGAGCAGCACCCGTCGGCCGCCTGCTGCGAGCGTCAGCGCAAGGGCGGCCGCGACGGTGGATTTACCGGTGCCGCCTTTGCCCGATACGAAGTGCAATCGGGCCCTCTCGGCTTTCGCAGGCCACCTGTCCTCGAGTGGGTTGTCCACCTCGAGCGGATTCTCTGTTGAAGACACGTCACGAGCCTATAACTAGGTCTGTCGAACGAGCGGACCGATGGGGGAATCCGCATACACGAGGCAAAGGCGTCTACCCTCAGCGACATGAGTGAATTGACCACCTGGGAGTACGCGACTGTTCCGTTGCTCACCCACGTAACCAAGCAAATTCTCGACCAATGGGGTTCCGATGGCTGGGAACTCGTCACCGTGCTGCCCGGCCCGACCGGTGAGCAGCACGTCGCCTACCTGAAGCGCCCGAAGGGCTGAGTCGGATGGGTACCTGGACCGAACGCCTTGCGGAGCTCGACATCGCGCTTCCGCCTGTCGCGAAACCCGTTGCGGCGTATATCCCCGCCATCCGTACGGGCTCGCTGGTGTACACCTCCGGCCAGCTCCCGTTCGTCGACGGTGCGTTGAGCTCGACAGGCAAAGTCGGTGCCGAGGTCGACGCCGACGAGGCCAAGGCAGCCGCTCGTGCCTGTGCGCTCAACGCACTCGCCGCGATCGACAACCTGGTCGGGCTCGATGCGATCGTGCGGATCGTCAAGGTCGTCGGCTTCGTCGCCTCCGCGGAAGGCTTCACGGGTCAGCCGGGCGTCGTCAACGGTGCGTCGGAATTCTTCGGTGAAGTGTTCGGAGACGCAGGCATTCACGCGCGGTCCGCAGTCGGGGTCGCCGAACTCCCGCTCGGTGCGCCGGTCGAGGTCGAACTCATCGTCGAGGTTTCGTAACAGGAGGTGGGCGGGGGTGGTGCTCGAACATCCCGCGTACGGCCGGCTGCGGCAGGTAACGCCGACGGCTGCGGTGCTGTTGGCCGACAATCCGGGCAAGATGACGCTCGACGGCACCAACACCTGGATCTTGCGTGCACCCGACAGCGCCGAATGTGTTGTGGTGGATCCTGGTCCCCGGGACAAAGCGCACATCGGGCTGATCGCCGAGTCCGCGCCGGTCGCGATGACGCTGATCACCCATCGACATTTCGATCACACCGGTGGCCTGAAACGCCACAGGAAGCTCACCGACAGCCCTGTGCGGTCGGCGGACCCGAAGTTTCTGCACAAATCGACGGTGCCGCTACGTGACGGTGAGATCGTCGAAGCAGCGGGTCTACGGATCGAAGTGCGGGTGACTCCTGGCCATACCGGCGACTCCGTGAGTTTCGTGCTCGACGACGCCGTACTGACCGGGGACACGATCCTCGGCCGCGGAACGACGGTCATCGACACTCGCGACGGCACGCTCGCAGATTATCTGCGCTCGCTCGACATCCTCGCCGAAGTCGGCGAAGGTCGAGTGCTCTTGCCTGCGCACGGTCCGGATCGTCCCGATGCGGCGGCCGTCGCCCGTGAGTACCTTGCACACCGCAAACAACGACTGGAGCAGGTACAGGCCGCGCTGGACGTATTGGGTGCCGACGCGAAGCCCATGCAGGTCGTGCGGCACGTGTATGCCGACATCGACAAGAAGCTGTGGCCCGCAGCGCGCAGCTCGGTCAAAGCGCAACTGGAATACCTGAGGCGCTAGCGCGCATGTGCGTCCCTTCTTCAGGGCGGACCCTGGAGAAAGGACGCACGAGGCGCGAAGGCCCGCTATCGGGCTCGGCGTGCCAGACGCTCGGAGTCCGAGATGAGAACGCTCTTGCCTTCCAGGCGCAGCCAACCGCGGTGTGCGAAGTCTGCAAGCGCTTTGTTGACGGTCTCACGGGAAGCGCCGACAAGCTGAGCGATCTCTTCCTGCGTGAGGTCGTGTGTGACCCGCAGCGAACCGGCTTCCTGGGTGCCGAAGCGTTGTGCGAGCTGCAGCAACGCTTTTGCGACCCGGCCGGGCACGTCGGTGAAGATCAGGTCTGCGAGGTTGTTGTTGGTGCGACGCAACCTACGAGCGAGGACGCGCAGCAACTGCTCCGCGATCTCGGGTCGCTGATCGATCCACTCCTTGAGTGCGTCGCGGTCCATGCTGACCGCCCGAACCTCGGTGACGGTGGTTGCCGTCGAGGTGCGCGGGCCGGGGTCGAAGATCGACAGTTCGCCGAACATGTCCGACGGTCCCATGATGTAGAGCAAGTTTTCGCGTCCGTCTGGGGATCGGCGGCCAAGCTTCACCTTGCCGGAAACGATGATGTAAAGGCGGTCGCCCGGTTCACCTTCGTTGAAGATGACATGTCCGCGCGGGAAATCGACCGGGTGCAGCTGCTGGCTCAACGCAGCTACGGCCGAGGGCTCGACGCCTTGGAAGATGCCGGCTCTGGCCAGGGCCTCGTCCACGTGTGCTCCTTATGAGGGCAGAAGTTGAAAGTGCAGTCTACTTCGCACGGCTCCAACCGTAGTGACAGAGGCCACTTACCGCACAAGGAATCGCCGCGCCGATGTGTCCGAACCGTGTTCGGACTTTACTGAAGCCGGGGGTCGTGCCTGGTCAGCTGGCCTTTCGGACACTGAGGAGGCGGGCACCGGCAGCGCGGGTGCGTTGTCCGTCGCCACGATTGCGACGGCGGTGGAAGCGAGCGAGTGCGACAGGCATGCTGACCTTGGCCAGCGATGCGACCTCGGCTTTGCTGGCGGTGTCGAGGAACTCTTGGACCTCTTGTTCGCGGACGTTGAGGCGGCTCAGGCGAAACTCGACACGTTCCATGGCGAGCGCAAACAGCATGAGCAGCACCGGGAAGAGCACCACAGCGAGTCCTTGCATACCGGTGAGTAAACACGGCGAAGGTCTCAGAAGGAACACGGCACGGATTTTCTTGTCGGTCGTATCCGTACAGTTATGAGGTGCGAGCCACCGAATCGAACACCGAATCCGCCGGCGCAGGCGCGGCATCGTCGAAGTCGAAGGGCGAAGAGACTCGACTAGGCCTTGTGCGACGGGCGCGGAGGATGAACCGCCGTCTTTCCGAAGCGTTTCCGCACGTCTACTGCGAACTGGATTTCACGACACCGCTCGAATTAGCAGTGGCGACAATACTTTCCGCGCAATGCACGGACAAGAAGGTCAACGAGACGACGCCGCCCGTTTTCGCGAAGTACAAGACTGCCCGCGATTACGCCACCGCAGACCGCCTCGAGCTGGAGGAGCTGATCCGGCCGACCGGGTTCTATCGGAACAAGACGAGCTCGCTCATCGGGCTGGGTCAGGCCGTGCTCGAGCGATTCGACGGTGAGCTCCCGCACACTCTCGCCGAACTGGTCACGTTGCCCGGCATCGGCCGCAAGACGGCGAACGTGATCCTCGGCAACGCGTTCGACGTACCGGGCATCACGGTCGACACCCACTTCGGTCGGCTGGTTCGGCGCTGGGCGTGGACGACGGAAGAGGACCCGGTCAAGGTCGAGCACGCGATCGGCGAATTGATCGAGCGCAAGGAGTGGACTCTGCTCTCGCACCGCGTGATCTTCCACGGTCGGCGGGTCTGCCATGCGAAGAAGCCTGCCTGCGGTGTCTGCGTACTTGCGAAGGATTGCCCTTCCTACGGACTCGGGCCGACGGACAAGGAGACCGCTGCCAAGTTGGTGAAGGGTCCCGAACTCGAACACCTGCTGGCGATGGCCGGCCTGTGAGGTGAGGATGTCGAACTCCGGCAGGTGGTCGCTTGCTGTTCTCGTAGTGGTCGTGGGGTTGGTGGTCGCGCTGTGGCCGCGTGACGCCGAGCCGGACCCGACCGTGCAGCGCACCCCGCCTTCGTCCGGAGTCACCTCCGATACCGACCTCGGTCCGTCTCGAACCGCAGCAGCGCTCCGCCGATGCCCGACGCCGCAGCCAGGCTCCAGCCCGACACCGGGTCCACTCGACGGCATCACGCTGAGTTGCCTCGCAGACGGAACGACGGTCGACCTCGGCGCTGCGCTTGCCGGAACGCCGACCTTGCTCAACCTCTGGGCGTACTGGTGTGCACCATGTGCAGACGAGTTGCCCATACTGCAGGAATACGCGGAACGCGCGAAGCTGTCGGTGAACGTGCTGACCGTGCACTCCGATACGAACGAGGAGATGGCGTTGGCACGACTTGCGGATCTGGCGGTGCACCTGCCAGGGGTGCAGGACGCCGCACTGCGGGTCAGGACCGCGGTCGGGGCGCCCCCGGTGCTGCCCGTATCGGTACTGCTGCGTGCGGACGGGTCCGTTGCCAAGGTGGTCGTCAAACCGTTCACCAGTGTCGACGAAATCGCAGACGTCGTCGCCGAGAATCTCGGTGTCGCAGCGTGATAGCCGACAACGTGCCGCCGTCGGGTGGTGTCGCGGTGCCCGACTGGTTGCGTCGGGTCGCCGAGGAGGTTCCTACGGATTCGACAGGGACCAACCCCATCCTCGCCCGCTACGCAGCCGCCGACGCCGATGCCCGTGAGGCAGCGGTCCTCGTGCTGTTCGGTGGCACCGCCGACGCGGACCCCAACGCGCGCGGTGGATTACCCGCCGATGCCGAAGTGCTTCTGACACAACGAGCTTCGACGTTACGTCAGCATCGCGGTCAGGTCGCGTTTCCCGGCGGTGGCGCGGATCCGGGCGACGACGGTCCGATCGCGACGGCGCTTCGGGAAGCAGAGGAAGAGACCGGCCTCGATCCTGCCGGGGTGCAACCACTGGCGACGTGGCCCGGCATCTACGTCCCACCGTCACGCTTCGACGTCACCCCCGTCATCGCCTACTGGCGTACGCCTAGTGCCGTCGATGTCGTCGACCGCGACGAAGCCGAGCGGGTCGTGCGGGTTCCGGTGAGCACATTGCTCGACCCAGCCAACCGCTTCATCGTTCGGCATCCGCTCGGCTACTTCGGGCCTGCGTTCACGGTCGACGGGATGGTGGTCTGGGGCTTCACGGGCGGTATTCTCGCCGGCGTGTTCGCTGTGTCCGGCTGGGAGGTCGAATGGGATCGGTCGGATGTTCGCGATCTCGAATCCACCCTCGCCGCAGCGGGTATGGGAGACTCGCTCGTCCTGCCACCCGAGTTGGACTCACCGTCGCTGCGAAAGGTTGACCGATGACGTCGTCGAACTGGCTCGACATCGGTGTCCTCCTCATCGCATTGCTGGCAGCGACATCGGGGTGGCGGCAAGGAGCTGTAGCGTCCGCGCTCGCCTTCCTCGGCGTCGTACTCGGTGCTGTCGCAGGCATTCTCATCGCACCGCACGTCCTGGTCCACGTCGACGAGGGCCGTGCGCGGGTGCTCGTCGGTGTCCTCTTGATCGTGACCCTCGTGATCGTCGGCGAAGTCGCCGGCATGGTGCTTGGTCGCGCAGCTCGCAGCGGCATGCACAGCCCTGCGGCACGCGCGATCGACAGTTCCGTCGGTGCGGTACTGCAGGCCGTCGCCGTACTCGTCGCGGGTTGGCTGCTCGCGGTCCCGCTCACGGCGTCGTCGCAACCCGCTGTTGCGGCAGCGGTCCGTGGTTCGACAGTGCTGAGCAAGGTCGACGAGGTAGCCCCGGAGTGGATGCGTCGACTGCCGAGCGAATTCTCGGCACTGCTCGACACCTCGGGTCTGCCGGACGTGATCGGTCCGTTCGGACGTACCCCGATCACGTCGGTGGAACCACCCGATCCGAGTGTCCTCGAAAGTCCCATCGCGCGGACCCTGCAGGACAGCGTGCTGCGTATCCGTGGGACCGCGCCGAGTTGCCAGCGCGCGCTCGAAGGTTCGGGCTTCGTCGTCGCGCCCGAACGGGTCATGACAAATGCACACGTGCTTGCAGGTACCACCGAGGTCGCCGTCGACACCGCCGACGGACCCTTGGCTGCGCAGGTCGTGCTGTTCGATCCGTCGGTCGACATCGCCATCCTCGCGGTGCCCGGCCTCACCGCACCCGTCCTGTCCTGGGCGCCCGAACCGGCCCGAACCGGTGCCGACGCCATCGTGCTCGGTTATCCCGGCGGCGGACCGTACACCGCGAGCGCGGCGAGGGTCCGTGAGACGCTCGACCTCACCGGGCCGAACATCTACCGATCCGACACTGTCGAACGCGAGGTGTACACGGTTCGTGGGTCGATCAGACAGGGCAACTCGGGCGGTCCCCTTGTCGACAGTCAGGGCCGCATCCTCGGGGTCGTCTTCGGTGCGGCGGTCGACAACAGCGACACCGGCTTCGTCTTGACCGAGAACGAGGTGTCCAAGCAGTTGGAGATGGCTCCGTCGGTGACTGCGATCGTCGAGACCGGCGCGTGCATCCTGTGACCGCTGGTCAGAAGGACCGAGTAGCCGAGAGGGCTACGTAGCGAACCGGACGATTTCGGCAGTCACCTGATCGGGCCGCTCCTGGTGGACGAAGTGGCCGGCGGACCCGATGGTGCGAAGTTCACGCCGCGGTGCCCACCTCGTACATCGCGCGAGTGTGTTGACGAGGATGTACGGGTCGAGATCCCCGTGGATCTGCAGCACGGGGATGTTGATCTGCTTGTCCATGATCGCCATGAATCGTCTACCGTCCGTTCGCCATTGGCTACGGAAAGCCCATCGCTGATACTCCAGCGCGGAATGGGCGACGCCCGGAATCCTGATCGCGGACCGCATCCGGCGAGCAGCATCGGTGAACTCGGCGGTGCGCGGATACGCCGGACCCGACCGTGTGCGCAGGAGACGTTCGACCTCGAAACCACCGTCGCGAGTGAGGCTCCGCTCAGGGAGCAGCGGCACCTGGTATTTCAAGAACTTGGGCAGCCACGCCGACCGCTGGGGAGAGTCGCGCAGTACACCGCGTTTGAGGGCGATCGGATGCGGTGAGCTGACGAGGGCGATCGATTTGACGACGCGAGGGTGGAGTACGGCGGTCGCCCAGCAGACGAGTCCGCCGTCTGCGTGCCCGAGCAAGGTCGCATCCGTATGGCCGAGTGCGCGGACGAGTCCGGCGATGTCGCCTGCGAGGGTCCAGCCGTCGTATCCGCGGGGAGGTTTGTCGCTGTCGCCGTAGCCGCGCAGGTCGACGGCCACGGTGCGGAAGCCCGCTTCGGCGAGGCCTGTCAATTGGTGTCGCCACGACCACCAGAAGTCCCCGAAGCCGTGCAGCATCACGATGAGCGGTGCGTCCGTCGAACTCGGTCCCGCTTCGGCGACATGAAAGCGGATGCCGTTGGCATGGATGTCTCGATGGGTCCACGGACCGTCGAATCTGACGGTGGAGGGGTCGGGCTGTTCCACGGCGGCGTTCAGTCGAGCTTGCGTGAGTGCAAGCGGGCTTGCGTGACCACTAGCGGCCGAGTGCTCCGCTGGCGTGGCGGCCGTCGAAGCCGTCGTTCGCGCCGCCGGGCAGCACCGACTTTGCTTCCTTGAGCGAGCTGATGGTCTTCTCCGGCGCTCGGATCTTGCGGACCCGCAGATAGCCGAGCAACGCGAACAACACCACCGCGACGATCATCAGCAGGAACACGATCAGGAATGCGAGCCACCGTTCGAACCACAGCCAGTCGAGCAGTTCGGCAAGGAAGAAGAAGAAGAAAAACGAGCTGAACAGCAGCACGGTCAGCGCGAGGATGAAGAAGACGCTGCCGACGAGGCCCTTCTTGATCTCGCCTGTGACCTCGGCCTTGGCGAGTTCGACTTCGGCTCGAACCAGCGTCGACACCTGAGTCGTCGCTTCTTTGACGAGACTGCCGACGCTCGCCGACCCGGGTACGTCCACATCGGACAGCGGGATCGCCGTGATAGTCGTCGGTGCAGCGTGGCGGCCTGCACTGTCCCTGCCGTTGCTGCTCTTGGTGAAGCTCACTTGTCGACCCCTCCGGTTGCTCGGTCGTTCGGTACTCGGCATGTGCTGCTTCGCATAGCAGCGCATACCCGTCTCGTCCGCGTCTTATTCCAACACACCGTCGCGCTCATCATCGCGGCGCGCTCCGTGGACGCGGCCGCGTCGCAACAGTAGCGCCGATCCGATGAGTGATGCGGCCAAAGACGTGATCAGGACGGCGGCTTTCGCGATTTCGAGACTCGTGCCGTCACCGACGTCTGCCATCGCGAGTTCGGCGACCAGGAGGCTGACCGTGAATCCGATCGCGCCGAGTACCGAGAGGGCGAACATGTCCCTGTTGAAGAGGTTCGCGGGGCGTGTCGCGATGCCGGTGCGGATCGCAAGCCAACTGATCCCGAAGATTCCGATCGTCTTTCCGATGAGCAGACCTGCGATCACGGCGAGCGAGACGCGGTTGGTGAACAGCTCGCCGAGAACGTCGCTGTTCAGGGGCACCCCCGATGCGAACAGTGCGAAGACGGGGACGCAGAAGCCTGCTGAGAAAGGCTGGATACGATGTTCGAGCCGCGTTGCCGGTGCCTCCGCTTCGCCGCGGTCCTTGCGCACACGCGTCAGCAGGCCGAGTGCGACGCCGGCAATGGTCGCGTGGATACCGGACTCGTGCACCGCGTACCAGGCGAACAGCGCGAGCGGGACGTAGAGGAACGGCGTCGTGATGCGCCGATGCTGTGCGTAGGCGTAGCCGGCGAAAGTCAGTGCCGATGCGCACAGCCACAGCATGGCGATCGACGCGGTGAACAGGATCGCGATCAGCCCGATGGCGAGAAGATCGTCGACGACGGCAAGGCTCAGCAGGAACACTCGGGCGCCGGTAGGAATTCGGGAGCCCGTCATGGCGAGGACGGCGAGAGCGAACGCGATGTCGGTCGCAACGGGGATCGCCCATCCGCGGTCCATGCCGGGTGCACCGAACCCGATGGCAAACGCAATCGCCGCCGGTACGACGACACCGCCGCCCGCCGCGATGATCGGCAGCAGCGCCTTCTTTCGGTCGGCAAGTTCGCCGACGACGAGTTCGCGTTTTAGTTCGAGTCCGGCGACGAAGAAGAAGACGGCGAGCAACCCGTCCTGTGCCCAGGCGCCGATTGACAGCTCGAGATGTAGTGCGGAGATGCCGACGACGGTGTCTCGGACGCTGAAGTAGCTCTCACCGACCGGGGAGTTGGCCCAGATCAAGGCGACTGCCGCGGCGACGAGAAGTATTGCGCCACCGACAGTTTCGGCACGCAGGTAGCGGGTGAGCTCGGAGCGCAGCGGCTGGATCACGGTGGCCTCTCAGGCTCGGTTTCGTCGAATGGGGTCGTTCGATCGATGCCGACCAGACTTCCCGGCGCTCCGCGATCACTCTAACAAGAGATGGTGTGACAGCCTTGATCGCGCAGGTCAGGTGTTCTTTTTCGAGAGGCGTTGGGCGGTGCGTCAGCGAGACTTGATGTCCTCGAACACCTTCGGATCGACGAGGGTCGAGGTGTCGCCGAGTTCGCGGCCTTCCGCCACGTCTCGGAGTAGTCGACGCATGATCTTGCCGCTTCGTGTTTTCGGTAGTTCGGGAACGATGTGTATCTCGCGAGGCTTCGCAATCGGGCTGATCGAGCGAGACACCTCCGCTTTGAGTTCGTCGATCAGAGCATCGCCCGTGTTTTCCGCGCTGCCCTTCAGGATCACGAACGCGACGATGCCTTGGCCGGTGGTCTCGTCGTTGGCGCCGACAACAGCCGCTTCTGCGACGCTGTGATGCCCGACGAGTGCGGACTCGACCTCCGCCGTCGAGATACGGTGCCCCGAGATGTTCATGACGTCGTCGACCCGGCCGAGCACCCACAGTGCGCCGTCTTCGTCGTACCGCGCGCCGTCGCCTGCGAAGTACCAGCCTTGCTCGGCGTAGCGCTCCCAGTAGGTCGCTTTGTAGCGTTCGGGGTCGCCCCAGATGCCGCGCAGCATCGACGGCCACGGCTGATCCAGCACGAGGTAGCCGTTGGCTTCCTTCTCGCCGAGCGTCACGTCGTTGCCGTTCTCGTCCACGATCTTCGCCGAGATGCCGGGCAGCGTCGCCATCGCCGCGCCGGGTTTCGTCGCCGTCACTCCTGGCAGAGGGGAGATCATGATCGCGCCGGTTTCGGTTTGCCACCAGGTGTCGACGATGGGTGCTGTGTTGCCGCCGATCACCTCGCGGTACCAGCGCCACGCTTCTGGGTTGATGGGTTCGCCGACCGAGCCGAGCAGGCGGATCGAGGACAGGTCGTGCGCCTGCGGGATCTGGCGACCCCACTTCATGAACGTGCGGACCAGCGTCGGTGCCGTGTAATAGATTGACACGCCGTACTTTTCGACGATGTTCCAGTGTCGGTGCTCGTCGGGGGAGTTGGGCGTGCCCTCGTAGACGACCTGGGTGACGCGGTTGGACAGTGGTCCGTAGACGATGTAGCTGTGCCCGGTGACCCAGCCGATGTCGGCGGTGCACCAGTAGACGTCTTTGCCCGGCTTGTGGTCGAAGACATTGTGGTGGGTGTACGACGTTTGGGTCAGGTAGCCGCCGGAGGTGTGGACGATGCCCTTCGGCTTACCGGTCGTGCCCGATGTGTAGAGGATGAAGAGCGGTTGCTCCGCGTCGAAGGGTTGCGCCTCGTGTTCGGGTGACGCATTCGCCACGGTCTCGTGCCACCACACATCGCGGTCCTCGGTCCACGGCACCTCGACGCCGGTACGACGGACGACCAGAACGTGCTCGACCGAGTGCGGCACATCGCCATTGGCGTACAACGCCTCGTCGACAGCCTCCTTCAGCGGTGCTGATTTACCGCGTCGCCATTGGCCGTCCGTCGTGATGACGAGCCGCGCTTCGGCGTCGTCGACCCGCTGGCGTAGCGCCGTTGGGGAGAAGCCTGCGAAGACGACCGAGTGTGTCAACCCAAGGCGTGCGCAGGCCAGCATCGAGACGATCGCTTCGGGAATCATCGGCATGTAGATGGCGACGCGGTCGCCCGCTGTCAAGCCGATCTCGGTGAAATAGTTTGCAGCCTTTGATACTTCGGCCAGAAGCTCGGAGTAGGTGAGATCGAGACTGTCGCCGGGCTCGCCCTCCCAGTGGATCGCTACCTGATCGCCGTGGCCGTCGATCACATGCCGATCGACGCAGTTGTACGCGACGTTCAGTTTGCCGCCCACAAACCACCGTGCGACAGGAGCGGCGGACCAGTCGAGTACCTCCGTCCACGGCTCGTGCCAGTGCAACCGCGCTGCTTGTTCGCCCCAGAAGGCGAGTCGATCCGCTTCGGCGGCTGCGGCGAGTTCCGGTCCGGCATTGGCTGCCGCGACGAATTCGTCGCTGGGCGCGTAGGCATCCTGTGCAGGTGTACCAGTCATTCTCGCTGCCTCTTTCCGTGCATCGGTGAACGTAAGCCACTCTCGCCCGACATTAGTTCATCGGTTTGCCGTCGATACCTCTGGCGTCACGAGGATCCGCTGGTGCTCGGCGGGGGCATTGCACTGACAAAAGCCGTTCGAATGGCTAAGGTCCGACGCATTCGCCTGGCACGTTTCTCGATACGTGCAAGCAGGCATTTCTCATCGACCGACTAGCAGTGGGGAGCTCGAGTTGAGGCTGAAAAGAACGACCGCGATCATCGCGGCACTGGTGACTGCGAGTGGAATCGGGTTGGCGGGCTGTTCGTCCGACAGTTCCGGCGACAGCGACTTCGTGACCGTCAACGCTGGGGAACCACAGAATCCCCTCGTTCCGACGAACACGAACGAGAACCAGGGCGGCCGCGTCGTCGATCGGCTGTATGCCGGGCTGCGGCGCTACGACGCCAAGGGCGAGGTGTTCGACGAGATGGCGGAGTCGATCACCTCACCCGACAAGAAGAACTACACGATCAAGATCAAACCGGACTGGACGTTCACGGACGGAACACCGGTCACCGCAAAGTCTTTCGTCGACGCGTGGAACTACGGCGCACTGTCCACCAACGCCCAGTTGCAGAGTTACGTCTTCACTCCGATCGTCGGTTTCGCCGATGTGTCGGTCGATCCGCCTACGGCGCAAACGATGTCGGGTCTGAAGGTCGTGGACGACCAGACGTTCACCGTCGAACTCACCGAGCCGTCGATCGACTTCGAGATCAGCCTCGGCTACGCACCGTTCTACCCGCTGCCGGAAGTTGCATTCAAGGACATGAAGGCCTTCGGTGAGAATCCGATCGGCAACGGTCCCTACAAGTTCGCAGGCGACGGCGCCTGGGAGCACAACGTCAAGATCGACCTTGTGCCCAACGAGACCTACAAGGGTGGGCGGCCCGCGAAGAACAAGGGCCTGCGGTTCGTGATGTATCAGAACTTCGACGTTGCCTATGCCGATCTGCAGGCTGGCAATCTCGATGCCCTGGATACGATTCCGGGTAGCGCCCTCGGCTCCTACAAGCAGGATCTCGGCGATCGCGCGATCACCGTGCCGACCGCTCAGAACGCGCACATCGGCATCCAGACCTCGACGCCGCATTTCGGCGGAGAGGAAGGTCTGCTGCGTCGCAAGGCACTCTCGATGGCGATCAACCGAGAGCAGATTTCCGAGAACATATTCTACGGAACCCGTACGCCCGCAAGAGACTTCACGGCGTCGACGCTGCCGGGTTACGACGGGAACCTGCCGGGTTCGGAAGTGCTGGACTTCAACCCGGAGGAGGCGAAGAAGTTGTGGGCGCAGGCCGACGCGATCTCGCCGTGGACCGGCAAGTACGAGATCGCCTACAACGCCGACGGCGATCATCAGGCGTGGATCGAAGCTGTCGCCAACAGCATCAAGAACACGCTCGGCATCGACGCATCCGGCGTCAGCTACCCGACGTTCAAACAGGTTCGTGACGACGTCAACGCCAAGACGATCAACAAGGCCTTCCGCTACGGCTGGCAGGGTGACTATCCGTCGATGCTGCAGTTCTTGACCTCGCAGTACTTCAGCTTCTCGGAAACGAACAACGTCGACTACAACAACCCCGAATTCGATCGCCTGCTCAACGCGGCACTCGCGGCGCCGACACCGGAGGAGTCGTACAAGATCGTTGCGCAGGCGCAGGCACTGCTGCTGAAAGACATGGCCGACATTCCCGTGTTCGACTATGTCGCGGCTGCGGGTCGGTCGGACAAGGTGAGCACGGCTCCGCTGGCGTGGAACGGTCTGTTCGATTTCGAGAACATCGAGAAATAGGCGTCTTCGTCTTCGCCGCTCGTGAGTCTTTTCGGTGGTCCTGACCTCCGAAAAGACTCACGAGCCCTTCCCGAGGGAGGGCCTGCATGGCCTGGTACGTCGTTCGCCGCCTTCTGCAGATGATCCCGGTGTTTCTGGGAGCGACGCTGCTGATCTACGCGATGGTGTTTCTGATACCCGGCGATCCGATCGCCGCACTCGCCGGTGACAAGCCGATGTCGCCCGCTGTCGAGGCGCAACTGCGAGCGCGCTACCACCTCGATCAACCGTTCATCGTGCAGTACCTGCAATATCTGAAGGGGATCGTCACCTTCGACTTCGGTACCGCGTTCTCCGGCAGGCCGGTCCGCGACGAGTTGGCCCGCGCTTTCCCGATCACTCTCAAACTGGCCCTGATGGCGGTGGTGATCGAGGGCGGTTTCGGCGTCGTCTTCGGTCTGATCGCGGGACTGCGGAAGGGCAAGTTCTTCGACTCGACGTTGTTGGTCGTCAGTCTCGTCATCATCGCCGTGCCGATCTTCGTCGTCGGTTTCCTTGCCCAGTTCCTGCTCGGCGTGAAGTGGGGCATCGCACCGGTCACGGTGACGGGCAATGCGACGTTCACCGAGTTGCTCGTTCCGGCGTTCGTCCTCGGGTCCCTCTCGTTCGCCTATGTCTTGCGGCTGACCCGAAATTCGGTGGCGGAGAACATGTCCGCCGACTACGTCCGAACCGCGACCGCAAAAGGACTTTCCCGCCCGCGGGTCGTGGTCGTGCACATTCTGCGAAACTCGATGATTCCCGTCGTGACGTTCCTCGGAGCCGACCTCGGAGCATTGATGGGAGGCGCGATCGTCACGGAGGGCATCTTCAACATTCCAGGTGTCGGTGGAACGTTGTTCCAAGCGATCGTCCGTGGTGAACCCCCGACCGTCGTCTCGTTCGTGACGGTCCTGATCGTCATCTTCCTGATTTCGAATCTGCTCGTAGACCTGCTCTACGCCGTGCTCGATCCGAGGATTCGTTATGTCTGATTTCAGCAAGAAGCGAAGTGGCCAAGATCATTTCGTCGCACCGGAGGACGAGGTCGAGGTGCTCGGGACCGACGTGGTCGACGAATCGGGATCGCCGACGAGCATGTGGACCGACGCGTGGCGGCAGCTGCGCAGGAATCCGCTGTTCGTCATCGCGACGGTGCTGATTCTGTTCGTCCTCAGTGTCGCGATATTTCCCGGCCTCTTCACCGATCAGGATCCCCGTTACTGCAACGGTGATTTCAGTATGGATCGGGGCAGCGCAGGCCACATCTTCGGCTACGACAGGCAGGGCTGCGATATCTACGCCCGGACCGTGTACGGGGCGCGGGCGTCGGTCACGGCGGGCATCGGCGCGACGCTACTGTTCGTTCTCGTCGGCGGCACCCTAGGTGCACTCGCGGGATTCTATGGGGGACTGCTGGATTCGATCGTCTCCCGCGTCGCCGAAGTTGTGTACGCATTGCCGCTGATGCTGGCCGCGATCGTGCTTATGCAGTTGCTCGATTCGCGGACCATCTGGACTGTCGTTGCGATCCTTGCCGCGTTCACCTGGCCGCAAGCCGCTCGAATAGCACGTGCCGCGGTGATCGAGGCAAAAGGCAGCGACTACGTGCTTGCCGCAAAAGCGTTGGGCGTCTCCCGATTACGGACGCTGATCAGGCATGTGCTGCCCAACGCCGCTGGACCGCTGATCGTCGTGACGACGATCTGGCTCGGCGTATTCATCGTCACCGAAGCGACGTTGTCCTACCTCGGCGTCGGCCTGCCGCGGACCGTGGTGTCGTGGGGCGGCGATATCGCGTCGAGCCAGAAGGAGATCAGGTCGTCACCGATCCTGTTCTATCCCGCAACGGCTTTGGCGATCACCGTGCTCAGCTTCATCATGCTCGGTGACGCTGTGCGTGACGCTCTCGACCCGAAAGCGAGAAAGCGATAATGTCCGAGATGACCTTCGAGATGACCTCCGACGCTGTGCAACCGCTGCTCGAAATCAAAGATCTCAGCGTCTCGTTCACCTCGGGTGGCAAAGAGGTGCCGGCTGTCCGCAACGTCGACCTGACCGTATATCCGGGGCAGACGGTGGCGATCGTCGGCGAATCCGGATCCGGCAAGTCGACGACGGCGCACTCGATCATCAACCTGCTGCCCGGCACCGGAAAGGTGACGTCTGGTCAAATTCTGTTCGAGGGCAAGGATTTGGCAACTGCATCGGCGAAAGAGATTGTCGCGGTGCGCGGCACGGGTATCGGATTGGTTCCACAGGATCCGATGTCGAATCTCAATCCGGTGTGGAAGGTCGGATTCCAAATCGCGGAGACGTTGCGAGCGAACGGCATTGCGAAAGGAAAGGCTGCAAAACGTCGTGCGGTCGAATTGCTCACCGAGGCGGGGATGAACGACGCGGAGCGCCGCGTCAATCAGTATCCACACGAGTTCTCGGGCGGCATGCGGCAGCGCGCGCTCATCGCCATCGGTCTGTCGTGCCGACCGAAGCTGTTGATCGCCGACGAACCGACGTCGGCGCTCGACGTGACGGTGCAGCGCCAGATCCTCGATCACCTCGACGGGTTGACGCGTGAACTCGGCACCGCGGTGCTGCTCATCACCCACGATCTCGGGCTCGCCGCCGAACGCGCCGAGCATCTCGTCGTCATGTACCGCGGTCGGGTCGTCGAATCGGGTCCCGCACTGGACATCCTGCGGGATCCGCAGCACCTCTACACGAAGAAGTTGGTGAATTCGGCGCCGTCGCTCGCGTCGCAGCGATTGTCGTCGGTGTTGGCGCGCAAAGAGATTCAGGCGCAGGCCATCGAGGTCGCGACCCAGGTCGCCGATGTCGAGGATGCGAACGTCGTCGTCGCGTCGCAGCTTACGAAGAAGTTCAGCATCCGAGGTAGCGCGCCGTGGAAGTCGAGTGAACTCGTTGCTGTCGACGACGTGTCGTTCGCTGTGCGACGCGGGACGACGACGGCGATCGTCGGCGAATCCGGGTCCGGCAAATCGACTGTGGCGCAGATGGTTCTGGGTTTGCTGGAGCCGACCTCGGGGACGGTCGAGTTCGAAGGCGCCGACGTCGCGAAGCTGAGCAAGTCGGAGCAGTTCGCCTTCCGCCGCAAGGTGCAGCCGATCTTCCAGAACCCGTACGGCTCACTCGATCCGATGTACTCGATCTATCGAACCATCGAAGAACCGTTGCGGACCCACAAGATCGGGAGCACCAAGGAGCGTGAGGGTGTGGTTCGCGATCTGCTGGACAAGGTCTCGCTCCCGTCGTCGGTGCTGAAGCGGTATCCGAACGAGTTGTCCGGCGGTCAGCGCCAGCGGGTCGCGATCGCGCGGGCGTTGGCGCTGCAACCCGAGCTGGTGGTGTGCGACGAGGCGGTGTCGGCGCTCGATGTTCTTGTGCAGGCACAGATCTTGAAGCTGCTCAACGACCTGCAGGCGGAACTGGGATTGTCCTACCTGTTCATCACCCACGACCTCGCGGTGGTGCGGCAGATTGCGGACAATGTCGTCGTGATGAGCAACGGCAAGGTTGTCGAGGCCGCAAGCACTGTCGAGGTTTTCGACAATCCGGCGCAGGAATACACCCGCAAGCTGCTGGCAGCGATACCTGGGCGTGAGCTGTTGGTCGGGTCCTGACAGGTTGCCTTCGTAAGGGGTACGCCAGGGGGCACGTCTGGGTAGGTCCGAGCGACCTCAGTAACGTCACCGGAGTGCCGGACCCATTGCAACCACTCGCCGAGCTGCCGGGCGTGCGCGCCGCCGCCGACCTGGCGCGCGATGCGCTCGCCGAGGTGCACCGCCACAAGACCAACAGACGTGGCTGGCCGACGACTGCGGCCGAGGCTGCGGTGCGGGCCGCGAGATCGTCGTCGGTGCTCGACGGCGGGTCGACCGAATTGCCGTCCGAAGGTGAGCCGGGAGATCCGATCCTTGCGGGTGCGTTGCGCGTCGGTCAGGCGCTGGACGGTGACTCGTTGCCGATCCTCGTCGGGGTGTGGCAGCGCGCGCCGCTGCAAGCATTGGCTCGACTGCATCTACTCGCAGGCGCCGGCCTCGTCGAGGATCAGGATTCGCTCGGCCGGCCACGAGACAGCGGTGGCGTTGCGGATCGGTTGGCCATGTTGGCAGATGTGGTCGTCGGAAGTTCGGCGCCTGCGCCTGTCATCGCTGCTGTCGTACACGGCGAATTGCTCGCCCTACGTCCCTTCGGAACTGCGGACGGCGTCGTTGCCCGCGCGGCGTCGCGACTCGTTTCGGTAGCCAGCGGTCTCGATCCGCACAATCTCGGCGTTCCCGAGGTCACCTGGATGCGTCGAGAGGCGCATTATCGTGATGCGATCGACGCCTTCGCGTCGGGTGACCCGGCGGGCGTCGGGGACTGGGTGATCTTGTGCTGCAGCGCATTAGAGGCAGGCGCACGTGAGGCGACCTCGATCGCCGAAGCGATGAGTAGCTGACTTTTCAACGAAATGCTGTGCAGCGCTTGCACACACGTAAAAGCGGGCGGCGATGTCGTAAACGACTTCGCCGCCCGCTAGCACGGAATATCCGGTTACCAAGCGTGCTAAGGTGGGTTGTGTGGTTGGCCTCGGCGTCAATCCGACCTTCGTTGGTTAATCCCCGCAACCCGTGCAGGGTTTTCGCCAGCAAAGACCCGAATCACGCAGGCCCACAACGCTTCTGCCCTTGTCGCGGCGCGCTCCGCGTGGGTGCCTGATCTCCGTGCTGGGAATCGCGGTCGGGAGGTCGGTCCTTCTCTTCCGGCTCGACCTTGGCCTTCCGTTCTTCCGTATCTCCTTTGTACTCTGTGACTCCGCTCACATCAAGAGGAAGTTCTGATCGAGGGTTTTGGGCGTGTCGTCAGCGGCGACGGCGTAGAAGGCCGTACGTGATTGCGCCGGCGGCCAGCGCGCTCAGCCCGACGGCCGCTGTCGCAGCGACGGTCGTCGACGACGGCGCTTGGAATCGGGCACGCAGCGAGACCGGGTTGGAGAACGTGAGAATCGGCCAGCCGCGGGACGCCGCTTCTTTGCGGAGACCCCGATCGGGGTTGACCGCCGTCGGGTGTCCGACGGCTTGCAGCATCGGCAGATCGGTCAACGAATCCGAATAGGCGAAGCATCGGGCGAGATCGTAGTTTTCTTGTTCGGCCAGTTGTTCGATTGCTTGGACCTTGCCCTCGCCGTAGCAATAGAACTCGACCTCGCCGGTGTATTTGCCGTCCTCGACCGCCAATTGTGTGGCGGCCGTGAAATCCGCGCCGAGCGCCTCCGCGATCGGACCGACGACTTCTTCACCGGATGCGGATACGACAACGATGTCGTGGCCGCGGATCTTGTGGTCGGCAATGAGGTCGGCGGCTTCGGCGAAGATCAGCGGATCGACGACATCGTGCAGCGTCTCCGCAACTATCGACTTGACCTGAGCTACGTCCCATCCCGTACTCATCTTCACCAAATGTGCTCGCATACGCTCCATTTGGTCGTGATCGGCACCGGACAGCAGAAACAGGAAATGCGCATAGCTGCTCTTGAGTACCGCCCGTCGATTGAGTAGCCCCTGGTCGAAGAAGGGCTTACTGAATGCAAAAGTGCTCGACTTCGCGATGATTGTTTTGTCCAGATCGAAGAAGGCCGCGATTCGCTTCGTCGCGGTCTCTGCTGAACTCTGTGCCGTCACGGTTACAAGGATATGCACGAGCAATCGGCGGGTCGCATCGCGTTTGGTGTAGCGCGTCGTAGGAACGAACTCGTTCAAACTTTGACTTGCGATATCCGGCACCCTCGGGTGTAGTATTGCCGGTACCTGGACTTGTTCCAGGCGCGTTCAGCCCGACCCCCCGGGGCTGAACCCGACGACCCTCGCCTCCTCCCCCCCTGGCGAGGGTCGTCCTCTGTTTACGGGTCGGTCGTTCTTCAGTTTCGACGGCGTGAAGGGACCCCAGCCGCCGTCGAACGTTGTCGAGGGACCCCTCACTCCGGTTTCACACTCTGGCACCGCCGTACCAAAAGTTATCCACAAGGCCGAAGTTATCCACAATCGCGAGAAACCCTCTGTTGCGGTCGTGGAACGTGCGTGAGTGTTGTCGGCATGAACACCGACCGGCAGGAAACCGACCGCGACGACCGCACCCGAACAGGGGCGTTGATGGTGGTCCGCGACGTGAAACTGCGTGAAGACGTGCGACGCGTCGCGGCGGCCGCAGATGTCGCGCTCGACGAGGTTGCCGGTGTTCTCACCCGGCGGCTGTGGGGACGAGCATCGACCGTCGTGCTCGACGCAGATGCGGCGCGCGTTGTGTCGGACGACGAACTGCCGCGTCGGCGGGGAGTTGTCCTTGTCACCGACGGCGAACCCGAACTGACGGACTGGCAACGTGCAGCCGCCATCGGTGCCGAATACGTCGTCGGTCTGCCGCGGCAGGAGTCCCTGCTGGTCGGAGTGCTCGGCGCACGGCCGGAAGTCGGGTCGGGCGACGGTTTCGTCGTTGCGGTTGTCGGCGGTCGCGGCGGTGCCGGCGCGTCGACTTTCGCTGCGGCGCTTGCCTTGTCCGTCGAGTCGACGAAGTTTCGGTCGCACGCGATGCTCGTAGACGGCGACAGCTTCGGCGGTGGCATCGACCTACTGCTCGGCATCGAGAACGTCGCGGGTCTGCGCTGGCCGTCGCTGTCGATCGAAGGAGGGAGGGTGTCGGCCGCCGCGTTGCGCAATGCTTTGCCCGCCGCCTCACCGTATGTGTCGGTGCTGTCGTGCGCACGCGGTCACACGGCGCGAGACCCGAGTGCAGCAGCGGTGGCCGCCGTCCTCGACGCTGGTCGCAGCGCGGGCAACCTCGTCGTCGCGGACGTCGCCAGGCGGACCACACCCGCGACGGACACCTTCCTCGAGGCCGCGGATCTGGTCGTCCTGGTTGTCCCCGCCGAGCTGCGAGCGAGTGCGGCAGCCGAGGCGACAGCACGAATGGTGTCCGAGCGAAACGCCAATCTCGGTGTGGTCGTGCGAGGGCCGGCACCGGGCGGACTCCGAGGTACCGACATTGCCGATGCGCTCGGCCTCCCGCTGCTCGCGGCGATCCGGCCCGAACCCCGCCTCGCAGACCTCGTCGAGCGCGGCGGACTCGAACTCGGTCGACGCAGTCCGCTACGCCGTGCGGCCGAATCCGTCTTCGCCACACTCGGTGATCGGCCGAGAACTCGGTGGGCGGCATGACCGCGGTCGCGACGAACCAGTTGCTCGACCGAGTTCGGGATCGGTTGTCCCAGAGTTCGACCGATCCGACCCCTGCGACGGTCGCGGCCGCGATTCGTGCCGAAGCGGGTGGCGTGCTCGGCGATTCGGACATGCTTGCCACCCTGCGACTACTGCAGACCGAGCTCACCGGCGTCGGTCCACTCGACCCACTGCTTTCGGACCCGGCAACCGCCGACGTGCTTGTGACCGGACCCGATGCGGTGTGGGTCGACCGCGGGCGAGGGCTGCAGCGGTCCGACGTCACGTTCGCCGACGACGCTGCGGTGCGACGTCTGGCGCAACGGCTCGCTCTGTCGGCAGGGCGACGTCTCGACGACGCGCAGCCGTGGGTCGACGGTCGACTGCCCGGCGTCGGAAACACCGACTTCGGAGTGCGGCTGCACGCGGTCCTCGCGCCGATCGCCCATGGGGGAACCTGTCTCTCCCTGCGGGTGTTACGGCCTGCGACACAGGGCTTGGCTGCGTTGGTGAGCTCGGGTGCCATACCTCGAGACGCTCACGAACTGCTGCTGCGGATCGTTTCTGCTCGTTTGGCCTTCCTTGTCGTCGGCGGAACGGGGGCCGGAAAAACTACCTTGCTAGCCGCGCTTCTCGCACAAGTGGATCGAGGCGAGCGGATCGTGTGCGTCGAGGACGCGGCAGAATTGGCGCCTCAGCATCCGCACGTCGTCCGCTTGGTCGCGCGGGCCCCGAACATCGAGGGCGTCGGCGAGGTGACGGTCCGCGATCTCGTGCGGCAGGCACTTCGGATGCGTCCCGACCGAATTGTCGTCGGTGAAGTTCGTGGCGCGGAAGTCGTCGATCTGCTCACCGCGCTCAACACCGGTCATGACGGTGGCGCAGGTACGGTCCACGCCAACTCACCCGAAGAAGTGCCCGCGCGGTTGGAAGCGCTCGCTGCGCTCGGCGGAATGGATCGTGCTGCGTTGCACAGTCAGTTGGCAGCAGCGGTTCAGGTGGTCTTGCATGTGCATCGCAGAGCGGATGGTTCGCGACGGCTTGTCGAGATCGGCCTGGTTCGACAGAACGCGCACGGTTTCGTAAACATCGAGCCGGCCTGGCGTCCCGACTGCGACGCACCGGCAGCCTCGGCGCTGACGGTGTTGTTGGACAGACGGTCTGCGTTATGACGCTGGCTTTGGTGTGCATCGCAGCAGCGCTGATAGTCGCGCCATCCGAGTCCCGGCAGCGTCGGCTCGACACCATCTTCGAACGGGCCGGAGTGCGGAGAGGCTTTCCGAAGTTCGAGAACGTAATCGGATTGTGTTGCATGCCAGCGTTTCTTGTCGGCGGTCTGCACGGGTTGCTCGCTGCCGCGATGGTGGTGTTGCTGTTCCGTCGCAGGCGCGCCACCGCGTCGCGGGACGAACAGATGCAAGTCGAGCGGCGAAAGTTGTTGGACGGCATCGACATAGTGATCGGTGAACTGAAAATCGGAGCTCACCCGGCGGCTGCAGCAGAGGCGGCGGCTGCCGAATGTAGCGGCGTGGTCGCCACGGTGCTTGCGGTAGCGGCAGCGCGAAGTCGCCTCGGTGGGTCGGGCGCGGACGGGATCGAGGCCGCCGATACGGCGATCACGGCAGAGTTGGGGCGAATCGGGCACGCCTGGCGAGTCGCCGAGACCCATGGCCTTGCACTCGCCGAGCTACTGACAGCGGCCCGAACAGATATACTTGGGCGCCTGCGCTTTCGGAGTCGGACCGAGTCCAGTCTTGCGGGAGCGCGGGCGACAGGCACTGTCTTGGCAGGCCTTCCGGTCCTTGGCATCCTGCTCGGTCAGCTGATGGGCGCCGCCCCGTTGACGGTGCTGCTCGGCGGCGGCACCGGGGGAGTCCTGCTCGTCGTCGGCACCGCGTTCGCCTGCGTCGGCCTGCTGTGGACCGATGCCATCACCAGCAAAGTCGTTGCATGATCGTGCCACTGACGTTGCTTGCATGCGCGTTGCTTGTCCTTCCCGTACGCGCGTCCGCTCACCTTCGATTGCGCGAGCTCGGAGGAGATGTCGCGCAGGGTGTTTCTGCACCCGGCTCCAATGACGACGACCCACATTCCGTCGCAACCACATTCGATCTGCTCGCAGCGTGCCTTCGTGCCGGACTACCCATGGCGACGGCCGCCGCGGCAGTCGCGAGTACAGCTCCTCGGCAGTTGTCGTTCGCACTCCGACGAGCATCGGAGTTGCTCACGCTCGGTGCCGAACCAGCGACAGCGTGGGCCGACGCTGCTGCGGATCCTTCGATCGAATCGCTTGCTCGAATGGCGCGGAGGTCGGCGCGGTCGGGTTCGTCGTTGGCCGCTGCGATGACCGAGTTGGCAATCGCTCGGCGGATAGAGACAGAAGATGCTGCAGCGGCGAAAGCCGAGCGGGCGGGGGTGTTGATCAGCGGACCCCTTGGGCTGTGCTTTCTGCCTGCGTTCATCTGTCTGGGAATAGTCCCGGTCGTGATCGGACTCGCGACGAAGGTGTTGGACGGGGGATTGCTATGAGCAAACCGCGTAGTGAACACCGATGCGGAAACACCGTGTCGGAGAACGAGGGAGGGGATTCGAATGTTGAGGTCGGCGTACCAGGGGATTCAGTCACGACTACTACTCGCGATCACGGAGGACGACGGCATGTCGACCGCCGAATACGCAATCGGCACCATCGCGGCAGCAGCTTTCGGCGCAGTTTTGTACACGGTCGTGACCGGCGACAGCATTGTGAACGCGTTGACCCGGATCATCGACAAGGCGCTCACCACCTCGGTGTAACCGGTCGTCATTGCGCGATCGCCGACGAAAGAGGCGCTGCCACAGTCGAAGCCGCGATAGCCATTGCGGCCATCGTTCTTGTTGTCGTGATGTGTATCGGCGCGGTGCTTGCCGTGTCGATGCACATCCGATGTGTCGATGCAGCACGCGAGGCTGCGCGCCTGGCCGCTCGGGGCGACCGAGACAACGCGGTGTCGACAGCGGCTCGGGTTGCGCCGGATGGAGCCGTCGTCAGCGTTCGGGACGACGGCGATCACGTCATCGCGACCGTGCGGGCGAGTACGCCACTGCTACCGCTGCTCGACATCACGGCGGAGGCCGTCGCTGCAGTGGAGCCCGATGCCGATGACTGACAGGTTTCGCGACGAGCGTGGTGCCGCAACAGTTGTCGCGTGCTTCGTGATGCTTGCGCTGATTGTGGTCACGATGCTGATCGTCCATGTTGGGTCGCTGGTTGCGGTTCGTCATCGAGCCCAGTCCGCTGCCGACCTAGCAGCTCTCGCTGTTGCGGGATCGATCGAGAAGGGGGCTGACGCGGCGTGCGCCGCCGCAGAGCCGATCGCATCCCGGATGTCGGTAGCCGTGCGGGAATGCCGAATCGACGGTTGGGATGCAGTCGTCACGGTGACGGATGCGGTCCAACTGCCGACGTTCGGGGCAAAGGAGGTGCAAGCCATCGCACGGGCGGGTCCGGCGGACGAGGATTGACTGGCGAAACCAGCTACCGACCTGCGCCTCGAACCTCTCACCGAAAGTTGCCGTGCAGAATTCGGCAGCGGTGGCAGTATTCGTCGCATGAGCACCAAGGGCATTGGGGACACGGCGAAATCCCGCCTTCGCGGGTGGTTCCTGGCCGACATCACCGAGCAGCCCGCCAACCATCAGGGTCCGTATCGGAAGGTGGCCACCGAGGAGCAGAAGCACCCGTGGTGGAAGGTGATGTGCCTGACCGGCGTCGACTACTTCTCGACCCTCGGCTATCAGCCGGGTATCGCGGCGCTTGCTGCCGGAGTCCTGTCTCCTATGGCAACCATCGTGCTGGTGGCCCTCACGTTGTTCGGCGCGCTACCGGTCTATCGTCGCGTCGCGCGGGAGAGTCCACACGGCGAAGGCTCGATCGCGATGCTGGCGAAGCTGTTGCCGAAGTGGCGCGGCAAGATTTTCGTCCTGGTGCTGCTCGGTTTTGCCGCGACCGACTTCATCATCACCATGACCTTGTCCGCCGCCGATGGTGCGGCTCACCTCATCGAGAACCCGTTCGCGCCCGATTCTTTTCACGACAAGAACCTGATCATCACGCTGATCCTGCTCGCCCTGCTTGCGGCGGTGTTCCTGAAAGGGTTCACGGAAGCGATCGGCATCGCGGTCACGCTGGTCGCGGTGTTCCTTGCCCTGAATCTCGTTGTTGTGATCGTCGGCCTGTACGAGGTGTTCACTGCTGAGCGCCTGATCACGGACTGGACGTCCGCGATGACAACCGAACACGGCAGCATCTGGATGATGATCGGGATCTCGCTGCTCGTGTTCCCGAAACTTGCACTGGGACTGTCCGGTTTCGAGACCGGTGTCGCGGTGATGCCGCAGATCGAGGGCGACGCCGACGACACCGAAAAGGACCCGAACGGAAGAATTCGCGGTGCCCGCCACCTGTTGCTGACCTCGGCGTTGATCATGAGCAGCTTCCTGATCGCATCCAGTTTCATTACGACGATCCTCATACCCGAGGACGACTTCAAGGCCGGTGGGCCGGCGAACGGGCGCGCGCTGGCCTACCTCGCGCACGAACATCTCGGCGAGATCTTCGGCACTGTCTACGACGTCAGTACGATCGCGATTCTGTGGTTCGCCGGTGCATCGGCCATGGCAGGTTTGCTCAATCTGGTGCCGCGTTATCTACCTCGCTTCGGTATGGCGCCGGAATGGGGCCGGGCGGTACGCCCGCTTGTAGTTGTCTTCGCGGTCGTCGCCTTCGGTATCACCTGGTATTTCGATGCCAGCGTCGATGCCCAGGGCGCTGCCTACGCCACGGGCGTGCTTGTGCTGATCACCTCGGCAGCTGTTGCCGTGACGCTGTCGGCGGCGCGAAAAGGCGAGTCTCGCAAAGCGATCGGATTCGGTGTCGTTGCGGCGGTGTTCCTGTACACGACGGTGGCGAATATCTTCGAACGCCCCGAGGGCTTGCAGATCGCGATGCTGTTCATCCTGGCGATCGTCGTCACCTCGTTTGCATCGCGGATTCTACGGTCGTTCGAATTGCGCGCGATCGACGTTCAGTTCGACGACACCGCACGTCGATTACTCACCGAGGCAGCGGAATTCGGCCAGATCCGCATCGTCTGCCACGACGCCTACCGTCTGGACATGGAGGAATACCGGCTCAAAGAGGCGCACCAACGCAAGGACAGCCGGATCCCGGGCGCCGAGCCGGTGATCTTCTTCGAAGTCAAAGTGGTCGACGCGTCCGAATTCAGCGCTCATCTGCACGTTCGCGGGTGCCAGGAGGGGGAGAACCGCATCCTTCGGGTCGACGGTGCAGTGATTCCGAATACCGTTGCGGCAGTGCTTCTGCAGATCCGCGACGAATGGAAGACGTTGCCGCACGTCTACTTCGAGTGGACCGAGGGCAACCCTGTCACGAATCTTTTGAAGTTCCTGTTCGTCGGCGAAGGCGAGGTCGCTCCCGTGACGCGTGAAGTGCTACGCCGAGCCGAGCCCGACGTTGCTCGCCGACCACATGTTCACGTCGACAGCTGACCCAGCACAGCGGTGAGCAACCGCACAGCGCCGTCCTTGTCCAGCGGGTGATTTCCGTTGCCGCACTTGGGAGACTGCACACACGACGGACAGCCTGCGCCGCATTCGCACGATGCGATGGCGTCGCGAGTGGCAGTCAGCCATACCTCGATCTCGCTGTGACCGCGATCCGCGAAGCCCGCACCGCCCTGATGGCCGTCGTAGACGAACACCGTCGGTAGTCCTGTGTCCTGGTGCAAAGCGGTGGAGACGCCGCCGATATCCCACCGATCGCATGTTGCGACCAACGGCAGCAACCCGATTGCCGCGTGCTCGGCCGCGTGCAGTGAGCCGGGAAACCGGTCCAGCGAGATGCCGGAGCGTTCGAGCAATTCCGGTGTGACCGTGTACATCACAGCTCGGGTGTGCAGCGTATGCGCGGGCATGTCGAGTTCGATCTGGTCGAGGACTTCGCCCGACACCAGCTTTCGCATATAGCCGACGACCTGATTGGTCACCTCGACACGAACAAGTGCGACACGGACTTCGCCGTAACGCTCGTCGGTGAGCACCTCGTCGATGGTGATGTCGGTGACTTCTCGCGCCGATGTCGTCCATTCGGGTTCTTCGGTGTGGACGAGTGCGATGCCGTCGTCGAGATCGAGTTCGTCGACGACGAAGGTCTCACCCTGATGGATGTACACCGCGCCGCGATGCAGGGTCGCCGGTGCTCGTCCGGCATCGGAGGTGCCGAGCATACGGCCCGATTCGCCGTCGACGATGGCGACCTGATTGCCGATACCACCGCGAATGCTCACTGCCGCATGCGGATTGGTCTCACCTGCTACGAACCAGCCGTGCGCGCGCCTTCGAATCAACCCCTCTTCGGCGAGTGCGCTCAGCACGTCCCAGCCGCCGAGTTCGAGTACTTCGTCGTCGGTCAGCGGCAATTCCAAAGCGGCGCACAATAATTGCGGACCCAACACGTACGGGTTGGTCGGGTCTGTGACGGTCGCCTCGACCGGTTTGTCGAGCAGCGCCGCCGGATGGTGAACGAGGTAGGTGTCCAGCGGATCGTCACGCGCGACGAGCAACACGAGTGACCCCTGACCCCTGCGCCCCGACCGACCCGCTTGCTGCCAGAACGAGGCGACCGTTCCAGGGAAGCCGGCGACGACGATCGCGTCGAGACCAGCGATATCCACACCGAGTTCGAGCGCGTTGGTCGTCGCCGCTCCGAGCAGTGTCCCGTCGGCCAGGCCGGCCTCGAGTTCGCGCCGATCCTCAGGCAGATAGCCCGCCCGATAGGCCGCGACGCGAGAGACGAGGTCGGGATCGATTTCGGCGAGCAACCGTTGGGTTCCGAGCGCGGTGAGTTCCGCGCCGCGGCGTGACCGGACGAAGGTCAGCGTCCGCGCACCCTCGACAAGGAGGTCGGCCATGATCCGGGACGCCTCACCGGCAGCGGACCGCCGGACGGGCGCACCGTTTTCGCCAGTGACCTCTTTCAGCAGCGGCGGCTCCCACAACGCGACCGTCCGCGGCCCGTGCGGTGACCCGTCCTCGGTGACCGCGACGCACGGCGCACCGACCAACCGGGTCGCGGCCGCGGCAGGGTCGGAGGTCGTCGCGCTGGCGAGGACGAAGACGGGATCGGCGCCGTAGCGAGCGGCGATGCGGCGTAGGCGACGAAGAACGAGCGCGACGTTGGAGCCGAACACACCTCTGTAGTAGTGACATTCGTCGACGACGACGTAACGCAGGTTGCGCATGAAGAAGGACCACCGCGGGTGCGCGCGGAGGATTCCGATGTGCAGCATGTCGGGGTTGGTGAACAACCAGCGCGCGTTTTCGCGGGCCCATTGCCGGACTTCGGTCGGGGTGTCGCCGTCGTACGCGATCGGTCGGACGCCGAACAGGGCATCCGTCGACTCGGTGAGTTCGCGAACCGCGCGGAGTTGGTCGGCACCGAGTGCTTTCGTCGGAGCGAGATACAGCGCGGTGGCGAGCGGATCCTGCGCCAGCGTCGTGAGGATCGGGAGTTGGTAGGCGAGCGACTTTCCCGACGCTGTTCCGGTCGAAACGACGACGTTGCGCCCGCTTGCGGCGATCGACGCGGCCTCGACCTGGTGCGTCCACGGCTCGCTGACGCCAGCTTCGCGCAGCGCTTCGATCACCTCACGCGACGCCCACGTCGGCCATTGCGTCGTCGCCGCGGCTCGCGCGGGCAGATCGGCGACGTGGGTGAGGGGGTCGTCGGCAGCGGGTGTTCCGGCCAAGACACGGTTCAGCAACTGTCGGCCGTAGCCGAGTTGGGCGCCGTCGGCCACGTTGTCGTCGCCGGACGAGATGGTCACTCTTCGCTCCTCTGCCGAACTGCATTCCGGTTATCGGACGGCAAACAGACCGGCGGTTCATGTTTGCCTCTCATAGCCCCTCACCTGCGCTTTCACAAGATCAACTTTTTTGAATTGTTGCCGAACTCGACTGTCGAACCTAGCGGTCTCGTGGTTGACTGACTTCTGGTCGCAAGCTTCTGTGTTCGTACGCTCTTCGATGTGCAAGCGCTCGCAGGATCTCTAGTTGCGAGCGGTGTGCTTTGTGCTTCCTGAGGGGGTCAGAAGCGCAGCGGTCGGAACGGGCCCGGCGGGCTGTAAGTGCTGTCCGCCGATTCCGGTTAGACAGAAAAGGATCAGCATGGCACAGGGCACTGTGAAATGGTTCAACGCCGAAAAAGGCTTCGGATTCATTGCACCTGAGGACGGCTCAGCAGACGTCTTCGTTCACTACTCCGAGATTCAGGGCAGCGGCTTCCGCACCCTCGAGGAGAATCAGCGCGTCGAGTTCGAGGTCGGTCAGGGCACCAAGGGTCCCCAGGCCACCGGCGTTCGCGCAGTCTGATCGAATTCGTTCACTTCGAACGAGACATCCGCATGGGCTCGGTCAACTAGACGCGTCCAGCTCGTCCCCCGTCACCGTCCGGTGCCGGGGGACGAGTCGGTTCTGGGGCCAAGTGCGACATTGCGCGGATATATAGGACAAACCTTTCTGCCAAGTTCCGTGTCGCGATGTCGGCCACGACGATCTGACCTACTCTCGCGGTTGTGGTCCAGCTGTCCTTCTTCTCTGCTGAATCCGTGCCGCCCGCGGTCACGGATCTCAGCGGGCTGCTCGCTGGACCCGGCCAGGTAGTTACAGCGAACGGAAATGCCCGCATCTCGGTAGTCGTCGATGCGCAGTGGCGGGCCAGGGCGGTTGCCGCGCAGATCGAGCAATGCGGTTTGGACGCCGAAATCGGAGTGTCCGAGGAAGGACATCCGCTGGTCAGGACCGCAAGTGTGCCTGCGCTGGCACCGCTGGCCTCGCAGTGGACCCGCGGTGCGATCAAGTCGCCGCCGGGTGGCTGGGTGCCTGGTCCTCGTGAACTGCGGATCTGGGCTCTGGCCGCTGGTCACGGCGAAAACGGTGGCGAACGCTTCGTCCTTGCACTCGACCCCCGCGCGCCCGATACGCATGCGCCGCTCGCACAATCGCTCATTCGTGCAGGTATCGCGCCGACTATGATCGGTACGAGAGGTGCCAATCCGGGCCTGCGTATTGCCGGTCGACGACGACTGACCAGGCTCGCGGAAAACATTGGCGAAGCACCCCCCGACGCCGACCCGAACGTCGGCTGGCCCCCCTTCTGACGGGCCGCAGGTGGAGGAGAACTGCAGGTATTTGCATACTGTGTGCAACTCTGTAACTCGCTGGATGCATATATAACGGGTCGGCAATGGCCTGTGGTGCATGCTCGTGAGCAGCGAAGATCGATGAAAGGTACGGCAGCAGGTGGCAACAAAGGACAAAGGGACGGCCGCGGCATCGCCCGGGGCAGGACAGAACCTGCGTCGCCTCGTCATCGTCGAATCACCGACGAAGGCGCGGAAAATCGCCCCATATCTGGGACGCGGGTACACGGTCGAGGCATCCGTCGGCCATATTCGCGACCTTCCGCGCGGTGCCGCTGACGTGCCGGCCAAGTACAAGGGCGAGTCGTGGGCCCGCCTCGGCGTCGACGTCGATCACGATTTCCAGCCGCTCTACGTCGTCAGCCCGGACAAGAAGTCGAAGGTCACCGAACTCAAGGCCCTGCTCAAGGACGCCGACGAGCTCTATCTCGCAACCGACCCCGACCGCGAAGGCGAAGCGATCGCCTGGCACCTGCTCGAAACGTTGAACCCCAAGGTCCCCGTTCGCCGGATGGTCTTTCACGAGATCACCGAGGCGGCGATCCGCGCGGCCGCAGCTGATACCCGCGAGCTGGACAACGACCTGGTCGATGCCCAGGAGACCCGCCGCATCCTCGACCGTCTGTACGGCTACGAGGTCAGCCCGGTCCTGTGGAAGAAAGTTATGCCGCGCTTGTCGGCCGGTCGCGTGCAGTCGGTTGCGACGCGCGTCATCGTCCAGCGCGAACGCGAGCGGATGGCGTTCCGTTCCGCCGAATACTGGGACATCTCGGCCAAGCTCGACGCCGGCGCGGAAGCGAGTCCGCGGACGTTCGGTGCCCGACTCGCCAGCGTCGACGGTTCCAGGGTTGCCAGCGGTCGTGATTTCGGAGCCGACGGCAAACTCAAGACCAGCAGTGTCACCGTTCTCGACGAGTCGCATGCGCGTCGCCTTGCCGAAGCGCTCGCCGGTGTCGACCTCACGGTGTCCTCGGCCGAATCGAAGCCGTACACCCGCAAGCCCTACCCGCCGTTCATGACGTCGACGCTGCAGCAGGAGGCGGGCCGCAAGCTCCGCTACACCTCGGAGCGCACGATGCGGATCGCGCAGCGACTCTACGAAAACGGCTACATCACCTACATGCGTACCGACTCGACGACGCTGTCGGAGTCCGCGATCAATGCCGCGCGCTCGCAGGCCGAGGACCTCTACGGTCCGGAATACGTGCACCCGACAGCTCGGCAGTACACGCGCAAGGTCAAGAACGCGCAGGAAGCACACGAGGCGATCCGCCCCGCCGGTGACGTCTTCGCGACGCCTGGCCAATTGCACTCCTCGCTCGACACCGACGAGTTCAAGCTCTACGAGTTGATCTGGCAGCGGACCGTCGCGTCGCAGATGGCCGATGCCCGTGGCACCACGTTGACGCTGAAGATCGAGGGCGTCGCGGGCACCGGCGAGACGTGTGTGTTCTCGTCGTCCGGCCGCACGATCACCTTCGCAGGCTTCCTCAAGGCCTACGTCGAGAGCGTCGACGAAGAAGCGGGCGGTCAATCCGACGACGCCGAGTCGCGGTTGCCCGTGCTCGTCGAAGGTCAGGAAGTTACTGCCAGCGAGCTCAATCCGGACGGTCACACGACGAACCCGCCCGCGCGCTACACCGAAGCCTCGCTGATCAAGATCCTCGAGGAGATGGGCATCGGCCGTCCATCGACCTACGCCTCCATCATCAAAACGATCCTCGACCGCGGTTACGTCTACAAACGTGGCAGTGCCCTCGTGCCTGCCTGGGTGGCATTTGCTGTAATCGGTTTGTTGGAAGCCCATTTCGGCCGTCTCGTCGATTACGACTTCACTGCCGCAATGGAAGACGACCTCGACCAGATCGCAGGCGGACTCGAACAACGCGGAAACTGGTTGTCCAGCTTCTACTTCGGTGGCGAAAGTGGCGCCGAAGGATCGGTTGCACGGTCGGGCGGTCTGAAAACGATGGTCGGGTCGCGGCTCGAAGAGATCGATGCTCGTGAGGTCAACTCGATCAAGCTGTTCGCCGATGAGGAAGGTCGCGACGTCTTCGTCCGCGTCGGCCGCTTCGGACCGTATCTCGAACGCTCGGTAAAGAATCCGGACGATCCGGACGGCGATCCGATCTCGCAGCGCGCGAATCTTCCCGACGACCTGCCGCCCGACGAGCTGACGGTCGAGTACGCCGAAAAACTTTTCGCGACACCGCAAGAGGGTCGACGCTTGGGTCCCGACCCGGTTACCGGACACGAAATCGTTGCCAAGGAAGGACGATTCGGTCCGTACGTCACCGAGATCCTCCCAGAACCTGCTCCTGTGCAGGAGGATCCGGCCGCGGCGCCTGCGAAGAAGACTGCCAAGAAGACGGCGGCCAAGAAGGCTGCTGCCGTAAAGCCCCGTACCGGTTCACTTCTCAAGTCGATGGATCTCGCGACAGTGACGCTCGAAGACGCCTTGCGGCTGCTGTCGCTGCCCCGCGTCGTCGGTACCGACCCGACGAGCGGTGAGGAGATCACTGCGCAGAACGGTCGGTACGGTCCGTACCTCAAGCGCGGCACCGACTCTCGATCGCTCGAGAACGAAGAGCAGATGTTCACGGTCACTCTCGAAGATGCCGTGAAGATCTATTCCGAGCCCAAACGTCGTGGGCGCCAAGCCTCTGCTGCGCCGCCGCTGCGTGAACTCGGAAACGACTCTGCGACAGACAAACCGATGGTGATCAAGGACGGCCGGTTCGGTCCGTACGTCACCGACGGTGAAACCAATGCGAGCCTGCGCAAGGGCGACGAAGTCGAGTCGATCACCGATGCGCGTGCGTCGGAGCTACTTGCCGATCGTCGTGCTCGCGGACCGGTCACTCGTAAGAAGGCACCGGCCAAGAAGGCTGCCAAGAAGGCAGCAACCAAGACAGCCGCGAAGAAGACCGTGGCTAAGAAGGCAACTGCGAAGAAGACGCCGGCTCGCAAGAGTTGATCCGACAGCGGTCCGTCGCTGTCGGGGCTCGGCGCTAGGGTTCTTTTCGTGGCGCGAGTATTCGATCGATTGGTTGGTCAGCAGGCGGTGGAGGCCGAGCTCAGCGCGGCCGCCGTCGCCGCGCGGCGTGGGATCGGTGCGTCGGGATCGGCGATGACACATTCGTGGTTGTTCACGGGTCCTCCCGGTTCGGGTCGGTCGATAGCCGCGCTGTGCTTTGCTGCGGCGTTGCAGTGCACCGACGAAGGTGTTCCCGGCTGCGGCCACTGCCACGCCTGCACGACGACGATGGCAGGCACGCACGGCGACGTCCGTCGCGTCATTCCGGACGGTCTGAGCATCGGAACGGCCGAGATGCGGTCCATCGTCCCGATCGCATCACGGAAGCCCAGCACCGGCCGCTGGCAGGTCGTCGTGATCGAGGATGCCGATCGACTCACCGAAGCCGCGGGCAACGTCCTGCTGAAGGTCGTCGAAGAGCCGCCTGCAAAGACTGTATTTCTGCTGTGTGCGCCGTCTGTCGATCCTGAGGACATCTCGGTGACCCTGCGGTCGCGCTGCCGTCACGTTCACCTCGTGACGCCAGGTGTGGACGCCATCGCGGGCGTTCTGCGTGAGGTCGACGGGTTGGATGCGAAGACGGCGCAGTGGGCTGCCGGTATCAGCGGTGGCCACGTCGGCCGCGCGAGGCGTCTTGCGACCGACGAGCAGGCACGTGACCGTCGTAAGAAGGCATTGGGGCTAGCGGCTGCGGCATCGCGTCCAGCGCGGGCGTACGAGGCGGCTGACGAGCTTGTGAAGGACGCGGAGTCCGAGGCCAAGGCGATGAGCGAGGTCCGCGACGAGCGGGAGACCGAAGAACTGAAGACCGCACTCGGCGCTGGCGGGTCCGGCAAGGGGACCGCGGGCGTCATGCGTGGGTCCGCGGGTGTGTTGAAAGACCTGGAGCGGCGTCAGAAATCGCGCGCGACCAGGACGAGTCGAGACTCCCTCGATCGTGCGCTGATCGACCTCGCCGGGCTGTATCGCGATGCCCTGTCGGTGTCGTTCGGAGCGAACGGGACCTTGACGCACCCCGATATGGCCGACGAGGCAGGCAGGCTGGCCGACATGGCGTCGCAGGAAGGCCTGCTCCGGTGCGTCGAGGCGATCCTCGAATGCCGCGAAGCACTGGCCATCAACGTGAAGCCGAAGTTCGCCGTCGCTGCGATGGTCGCCACACTCGGTGCGGCAGTTCGCTAGCCAATAGCCGTTTGAACTGGGCGAATGTGACATTCGTCCCGCATAGCGGTACCGCTGTCGCATTCGCTCCGGGCCATCCATGGCAGCCCGTTTTCGCGTTGCGGCGAAGAGCAGATAGACTCGCCTGCGCCGCAAGGCACCGCCGCCTTAGCTCAGTCGGTAGAGCATTTCACTCGTAATGAAAAGGTCAAGAGTTCGATTCTCTTAGGCGGCTCCATCCATCCCCACCAGCGGTTATGCGATTCGCATAGCCGCTGTTTCGGCTTAGAACCGCAGGTATGGACCTCGGGCGCATTTCTGCGAGAATCTTGCGATGGTCGACCACGTGGCGCTCCAGCGTGAATCGCTGAACCGCATTCTCGCGGTCGTGCGAGGCCTCGGCGTCGGCGAAAGTCTCGACGTGACCCTCGACCGTATCGTCCGGGCTGTCGTTGACGTGCTGGGCTTTCAGGCCGTTGTTGTGAACGTCCGTGTGCCCGGCGACGAACTGGTGATCAAAACTGGTTTCGGGCCACCCGAGGTACTGGACATGGTCGGCGAAACCATGGCCCACTCGACCTGGTTGGAAGTGCTGTCCAAGTCGGACCGTTGGGGTGATCTCAGGTTCAGCAAGGACTTGGAGGCGCTCGACGTGGAGGGCCCGGTGGCGTACCGCGATCCTGACGTCTCGCACTATCCGACTGTCCCCGCCGGTGTCGGCGAGACGGCCTGGGAGCCGTCGTTCCTGTTGCTAGCGCCGATGTGGGCGGGACCGGACGACCTGCTGGGTGTCCTGAGTGTCGATCTGCCCGTCTCGGGGAGAGTGCCCGATGCGGAGCAATGCGCGATGCTCGAACTCTTCGCGGGTCAAGCAGGCGTGGCGATCGCCGAAGCGGCCCGCACCGGCAGCGCGCACGACGAACAGCTCCAATATCGGGTGGTATTCCTGAATTCGTTGATCGCCACAGCGATGCTGGGGGCCGACTCCCGGATTGTCGAGGTCAACGGCGCGTTCGAAGCCCTTGTCGGGCAATCGAACTCGGACTTGGCAGGCAAGGCGATAGACGATGTATTCGACGCAGCGGATACACCTTCGGAGGATGGCCAACCCGACGGCTCGTCCGATCGTCGAGTGCGTCGACCCGATGGCCGTTCTCGGTGGGCGCGAGTGCGGGTGCAGCGAGTCGAAGGGGCATCCGGTGAGCGGTACGTGTGTACCGCGGAGGATCGCACCGACGCCACCTCGAACTGGTCGACCTGCGGGCGCGCGCGGAACGAGACGATCTGACCGGCCTCGCCGTGCGCAGCGTCGCATTACTCGACCTGACAGAACGACTGGGGCGCGGCGACACGC
Organism: Antrihabitans stalagmiti; assembly: GCF_016482825.1. Taxonomy (GTDB): domain Bacteria; phylum Actinomycetota; class Actinomycetes; order Mycobacteriales; family Mycobacteriaceae; genus Antrihabitans; species Antrihabitans stalagmiti. The sequence continues at coordinate 398,513 of NZ_JAEMNV010000004.1, forward strand.
CGTCCACCGTGCATGCGTTTATGTACTGCGATCTCGACAGGTTCAAGTCGGTCAACGATGAGTTCGGACATCCGGCAGGTGATCGCGTCCTCACCGAGGTTGCCGATGTTCTCGTCGAGTGCGCTGCCGAAGGGGATCGGGTGTGCCGGCTCGGTGGAGACGAGTTCGCTCTTGTCGTCACACGTGAATCCCTCGATGCCGTCGAGGCGCTGGCTCGTCGTTGCGTGGAGTCGGTCGCAAAGCTCGCCCCCTCGGACTCGGCGGCGCCGCACAATGACGATGGCGTGAGATTGTCGATCGGTGCGTGTGTCTTTTCGCGGGGAGGTGCGACACAGCATTCTGCGGCAGAGATCGTCGCGGCCGCAGACGCGCAGCTGTACAAGGTCAAGCGCAGCGGCGGAAACAGCTGGCGCGCAGTCGAATTGGATTAGGAAAGCCGATCCGCCGATGCAGTGTCGGCACATCACTATGTAACACTTCGGTTTTGGCCAACGATTACTTGAAGACATTGCAAAACGGGGAGGGTTTCAATGAAAAAATCTATGGTCGCCGCTGCACGGGTCACCGCGACCGCAGTGTCGGTTCTTGGCTTCGCTGCAGTTCTCGGTTCGGGAACGGCCCAGGCCGCGCCGCAGGATTGCACAGTCACGCGAGACCTGATCAGCGCGACCGCGGCGTGTCATGAGAACGAATTTCCCGCCGGCAGGGAGTACTCGCTGATCGTCGAATGCTTCGGCCTGGCGCCCATTCCGAACGCTTTTCCGTTCTTGGCCGTTGGTCCCTACCGCGGTTCGTGGAGTGGATCATTCAGCCCGAACGGTGGCGGCACCGCATCATGCCTCGGTCCCCTGAGTGTCGGGACAACAACCAACGCATACGTAGTGGTGTACCGCGACTGAGGCGGTGACATTGGCTCGCTTCGCTCGCTGGCTTCGGGGTCTAAGTCACGCGCGCTTCCCTCCTTCTCTGGTCGCTCCGCTCCCGCCGTCGTCAGTCCAGCTCGCGTGGACCCCTTCGCCGTGACACTGGCTCGCTCCGCTCGCTGG
>NZ_JAEMNV010000004.1:399654-697257 GCF_016482825.1 Antrihabitans stalagmiti
CGGGGTCTAAGTCACGCGCGCTTCCCTCCTTCTCTGGTCGCTCCGCTCCCGCCGTCGTCAGTCCAGCTCGCGTGGACCCCTTCGCCGTGACACTGGCTCGCTTCGCTCGCTGGCTTCGGGGTCTGAGACGGAACTGCGCAGTGCCGGGACGCGCTGCGCAGTGCGGGAGCGCGTTGCGTAGTTGGGCGGTGTAATCGGTTCGTTCCCAACGAGTGTTAACACTGCACACACCCGTAGTAGCAGGACACCGATTCGTCGGACGGATCCGCAAACTCTGTGTTAGCTTCCCTGAAATCTGCCGCAGCTGGCGGCGGCTTCCTCCGAGGAGTGCCGTATGTCCCGTCGATGGATTGCTATTGCCGGATTGGCTGCGGCGCTGATGGTTCCGGGTTGTTCCGCCGACGAGAAGACGGGCTCACCCGTGGCGGAGTCGAGCAAGACCTCGTCCGCCGCGTCGACGTCATCGGAGGACGAGTCGGCTTCGGACGACGAAGCAGTGACGCCGCTCGACCTGAATGGGTGCGTCGAAGTGACCGACGCCAACCTCGACCTCTTCGTTGCCACTACCAAGGAAGACGCGCAGAAGGCGGCGGATGTGCTCGAGAGCTACGATCCGCCTGCCTCGGCCAAGGCTGCGATCGACCACTTCGTCGAAACCGGTGGCATTCAGTTCGACGACCCGGATTACGACAAGTACAACGACGCCATGGAGAAGTGGATCGATCAGCTCTGCCCGTCCTGAGACAGGTAACCATCCGTGGCGTCGAGAAACCAGCCGTCCACCATTCCTGCCGGCCGACCCGGTTCGATGTAGAACTCCGTCCCGAATGCGCCCGCGAACATCTCGGGCGGCATCGCCATGAACATTCCTATATCGGTGACCTGGCTGGCATGGGCTTGCATTGCCGCGCGTCGGTGACCGATGTAGGGAGACACGTCCACCTGCCAGTGAATGTCGGATTCGGGTGTGCCCATTGGGTTTCCGTCGTCCATCGGCCCATCGGGATCGAATTCGGATTCGGTACCCGATGCCTTCGCAAGGTCGCGCCACATCCGCATCCGGTCGCGGTTGGACGTCGCCTCTAGCACCCGTGGCTTCCGCGCGGCGAGCTCGGCTGCTCGATGGGCGACGTGATGCACCTTGATGTGGTCCGGGTGGCCGTAACCGCCGTGCCAGTCGTAGCCGATCAGAATGTCGGCGTCTTCCTCGTCGAGAATGAGGACCAGTCGTTTGGCAGCTTCGTCGAGATCGACCTGCAGGAAGGACTCGGGCGCGGTGTTCTCCACCCAACCGGTCATGCCCGAATCGACGTAGTCGAGCCAGGCGACACGGTGTGTTCCCGTTGCGGCTGCGGACGCGTCGGCTTCCTTGCGGCGGCGATCTACGAGGGACTCCCCGGGTGCAAGATCGTCCGGGACTTCGCCGTGATCACCGTTGGTGGCGTAGACGACGACCACACGATGACCTTCCTCGGCCGCACGAGCCATCGATCCGGACGTCAGCGAGCTTTCGTCGTCGGGGTGGGCGTGGAGAAAAACCAGAGTCGACACTCGGTCATCTTGCCTGATGGCGGCATTGACGCAGTGCAAAAGCGGTGTCGGTTACGCTCAGCCTGCTCGTTCATCGGAGGGGTGACGACGAAATGCTTGGGGGAATCTTTTGAAGCGGTCAATCAACTTTTTGGCGTGCGCGTCCATATGCTGCGCTGTGGTTATCGTCGTATCCGGCTGCGGGTCAACGGCCGCGCAGGATTCCGGCAAGCCTGCTTCCCCGCGTGACGAGTTGCTCCTGAGTGAGTCGGAGTTCCCGGCGGGCAGCAAAATGCAGCCGATCACCACAGAGCAACTCGAAGATGGAGCCAGCGAGTTCGCCGAGATTCTCGAGCGCGCCGTGACTACGCCGCCGGAGTGTGCGACCGGACAGTTGGGCCTCGCTGCCACGATGAAAGGCTTCTACGAAGATGCCTCGGTTGCTGCGGCTCTCACGGATTCGACGATTTACACGACAACAGTGGCCGATCGCGAGTTCGATCTCGGGAGCCAGTCCGACGCGACTAGCGATAAGTGCGCAGACACCACTCAAAAGTTCGATATCGGTGGCACTGCCGTTGCCGGTGTGACTCGCAACGAGAAGATCGACCTTCCATCCGATCTTCAGGGCGACAACGTGGTTGCGATCCGCAGCAAGACCACGATCACTTTCGGTTCGGACTCACCGCGTGACGAAGTCAGATACCAAGGGTTCGCCGTAGTCCGAGGAATGTCCGTTGGTGTGAGTGTTGCTGACCTCGACGGCGGTTCGCCTGACACCGCTGAATTCGTCGATTTCTTCGCCGCAGCAGTGCGTAAGGTCGAGAACGCGAAATAGCTGGTTCGACGTCAGCTGACAATTACTACCCGGAGGATTTCGATGCGCTCGTTTACTACGAGAACTGTTGTCGGTCTGGCCGCAGGAATGCTCCTACTCACCGGCTGCGGTGGGTCGTCGGAGTCCGATTCGGATAACCCCAGCACACCTCGGGAAGAAATGCTGCTGAGCGAAGCGGAGTTCCCAGAGGGAAGCAAGGTGCAGCCGATCACGGCGGCGGATCTGCAGGCCAAGTCCGACGAGCAGGCGAAGCTCCTCGAGACCGCCGAGATCGATCCGGCCGAGTGTATGTCCAGCGAGAAGGATGTTGCGGGTGCAACGAAGGACCTGTTGAACGAGGCGTCAGTGATCGCCGCGTTCGCCGAGTCGACGCTGTATTTCGAAGCAATCATCGACCGTGAACAGGATCTCTCCAAGCTGGCTGCTGCCACGACCGATCCGTGCGCGGAAACCACCCAAAAATTTGTGACCGAGGGTAAGTCGGTCGTCGTCGTCAACAGCAACAAGAAGCTCGAGCTACCCGACGATCTGCAGGGTGACAACGTGCTCGCATACGGCAGTTCGACGAAAACGTCGATCGGAGAGGGCGAGCCGATCGAGGGAGGCTCGTACCAAGGCTTTGCGAACGTCCGCGGCGTCACGGTGCTGGTGAACGCCGTGAACATCAGCGAGGGGACGCCGGATGCACAGGCGTTCATCGACCTGTTCGCGGCTGCGGTTCGCAAGGTCGAGGACGCGAAGTAGTCGCCCGACTACCTCAGAGAAACGCGTGCCCCTCGCCGCGGTAGGTGGGGACCTCGTCGACGATCGCTTCGCCGGAAATGAGGTGAACGCTGTCGAAGCGCTCGAACAGTTCGCCGGCCTTGGCATGCCGCATCCATACTTTGTCGCCGATCTTCAGTCGGTCGGCAGCCTCGCCGAGTAGCGGCGTCTGAGCTTCGCCTGCGCCTTCTCGTGCGTCTAGTCGCAGGCCCGAAGGGTATTCCGGCTGCGGCAAACGATCGGGTCCTGTTGCGCCGGACGCAACATATCCGCCACCGAGAGCGGTGACGACACCTTTGCCTGGACGACGCACGATCGGAAGTGCGTAGAACGCGGCAGGGGTTGGATGGAATCCGGCGTAGGTGTCGAAGAGGCGCGGCGCATAAAGCCCCGAACCGGCTGCGACCTCGGTGACGCCGGGTTCGGCCGATGACGTTTCCAGGCTTCCCGTTCCGCCCGCATTTACAAACTCCAGCGGCGTCAACGCGCGGATGCGTTCGACGGTTTCGGTTCTGCGAGAGACCAATTCGCGCGCAGACAGATGTTGCATGCCTCGAATCAGCAGATTGGTGAGCGGCGCGCCTGCGACGTTGTTGCCGACCCCGGCGATCTGACCTTCGTAGCCCATCAGTCCGACGAGGCGCAGACCCGGCCGACGCAGAACTTCCTCGGCAAGGCCGACCACGTCGGCAGGAGTGTGTAGCGGTGACCGGCGAGGCCCGAGTTTGATCCGCCCGCCGAGCAGCCACAGGCCCGCGTCGAGTTCGAGGCACACCCGCACGGGCTCCGCGGCGTTGGCGCCGGCTGCTTCGATGAGGTCGAGATGCTCGACGCTGTCGACCATGACCGTGATCCGACCGCCCGCGCCGACCAACGACGCGAGTGCAGCCCGATCTGTGGACGGGTACGCGACGACGATGTCCTCGAAACCCTCCTTCGCCAACCACAGCGCTTCGGGGAGCGTCAATGCGAGGACGCCCTGAAATTCGGGTGAGCTGTCCAACGCGCGCTGTACCAGCGCGCGCACCCGTATCGACTTGCTCGCTACGCGGATGGGAGTGCCACCTGCGCGGCGAACGAGGTCGGCAGCGTTGGTGTCGAAGGCATCGAGGTCGACGACGGCAAAAGGTCCGTCGAGGTCTGCGCACGCGCGTTCCAGCCGGTCGTATTGGGTGCTCGAGGCCGTGATCGCGCGGGTCATGGTTCCAGTGTCAGTGGTATCGGTCTGGGAGTGAAACAGGCATGTCGAACCAATTCACAACGGTGCGTTGTAGAAGGGACCCGGCGGCGAAGGCGTCGGGGATCAGATCATGTCCTTCTTGGTCAGCCACCGCATCGTCGGCCAGCCGCAGAAGACCGGTAGCCAGCAGGTGAGCACCCGGTAGAGCAGCACCGACGGCACCGCAATCGTGGCAGGAAGTCCGAAAGCTGCGAGTCCACCGATCAGTGCGGCCTCGACAGCGCCGACCCCGCCTGGTGTCGGTGCTGCCGACGCGAGAGTGCCGCCGATCATGGTTACGACTGTGACGGTCACGAACGTCGTGCCGCCACCGAACGCCTCGATGCTCGCCCACAGCACCAGCGCGGCACCGAGAGTCTTTGCGCCGCAACCGAGAAAGATCACGGCGAAACGCTTGGGGTCGCGGACCAATTCGACCAATTCGCCGAAAACCTCCTTGACCTGTGGGCGTACCGAATAGCGAAGCCATCGACGAAGTTTGGGGACGAACATAAACGTCCCAACCACCCCAAGGGCGGCGCCGCAGATCAGAAAGATCACGGTCGGGTCGGGAACGAAATGCCCGAGGTCCGCCGATGTCCCGGCCGCGATGCTGAAGAAGATCAGCAGTCCGACATGGGTGATTACCTGAACCGACTGTTGCAGTGCCACAGCGGCAGTCGCGCGAACAGTGCCAAGTCCGCCCTTCTGCAGGAAGCGAACGCTCAGTGCGAGTCCGCCCACGCCTGCGGGGGTCGTGGTGGCCGCAAAGGTGTTGGCCACCTGCATGATCACGAGATTCCGGTACTTGACCAACCCGGACGCGCAGGCCCAGAGCGCGGCCGCAGCACCGAGGTACGTCATTGCCGAGACTCCGAGGCCGAGGAGCGCCCACAGCCAGTTGGCCGTTTTGAGCTGGCTGAAGAACGTCGGAACCGAACTTATGAACGGGTACGCGACGTAGACAAGTCCGATCAGCAGTACCAACTGGATGATCTGATTGCGGCTGAACCGGGTGACCTGTTCGGTCTTGATTTCGTCGGTGCCGGTCTGTACGACGACCTCGTCGCGTAGTGCGGTCAGCGCAGCACCGGCCTCTTGTACCGAGTTTCGAATACGAGATGGCATGGCGGCTTTGGTCAGCCGCCGTGACGCTGTCAGAACAGCTTTCGAGCCGAATATGTCGATCGCTGTTCGCACAGCGCGCTCGGCGCCACACAATGCTGACGTCGATAGCAGCAGTTGCGCGATGTCGGACTGCAGTTGTGCTTGCGACGCACCGAGTTCGGATACTTCGAAACCTCCGAAAAGTACTGTGTCGTCTTCGATCCTAAGGTTGGAGAGTTGTAGGTCACCGTGTGCGATCTGGTTGGCATGCAGCACGGCAAGCGAACGCCAGATGTTGTCGCTAAGCTCGTCGTCCGAGTCGGCCGTGATCGCTCTTCCCTGTAAAGGGCTCTGCGCGTACAGCTCCCAGCCACGTCCGAGCGTGGCAATGGCAACAGGCTTGCTACTTGCAAGTCCGAGATCGCCGATCGCGATCCCCATCAAAGCCCTGTGCTCGACCGCCCTGTGCAGCGACGTGTGTATGGGTGCGCTTTCGCTTTTGCGAAAAGTCAGCCAGCGCCAGAACTGTCGCAGTGCGCCGCCGCTGCGCTGATTCTGTCCGTAGAGGTCGACGATCAGATTGTCGTGTGGCACCTCCCGTGCGGCCGACAACACGAGCGGACCAGGTCCGGCCGGCCTCAACACTGTGAATCCGGTTACGACATAACCACGTTGGGCGAGCAGGCGAACCGCCTGCGCGAGAGGGACCTCCAAAGCGGGTGTCCCGACGACCAGAACGATCATCGCGCCGACGAACCAACCGACCGACAGTCCGAGCATCGACCTGGCAGGAACAACGGTGCTGACCACGAGGTGGATCGGTACGAACGCAAACAGCAGTACCCACCACCAGCGTCGCCACCGCGCGGGCAGCCACGGACTCGACACCGTGAGCACGGCGGCGAGCATGCCGATCCACCGTGAGTCGTCGAGGAACTGGCCGAGGAAGGTATCGAGTCGCTCGGGAACGCCGAGATGCACGTCGGGGAGGGACAATCCGGAGTCTGTGATCGAAAGAGCAAGTCCCGCCACGATTGCGGCAGTCGCGTAGCCGGCGAGCAGTTTCCACTGCCTGCTCGCGATCAGGCCGATGAGGATCGCGAACGGCAGGGCGAGGATTGCGATGCCGTAGCAGATGTAGACCAGATTGGACTGATCCGGTGTGAGCACTCCGACGATGTTCGATACCGACGTCTCGAGCGCATCCCACTGATTGCGTGTGATCAGCGAACCCGCGACGACGGTGACGAGGAACAGGCCCGACAGTGCTACGCGAACGATATCGCTCGTCCGCCGGATCAATGGTTGCAGCAGGCTCCCTGCAACCGTGATCTCCCGCCCATCGACTCGCATGTCGGTCAACCTATCGCGGGTAACCCGGCAATCAGCCGAGGTCGTCGATTCAGCCTCTCTTCGTCGTCGCCGAGCGAACTTTGCGCAGCCGTGCCATTGTTGAGCACGCACAATAGCTGTACCTGATCCCTGATTGCACGGGCAATTACATATAGAACGGTCGGGTTATGTCGGGAGGGTGAGAATGGCGGATCAAAACTGGGTCGGGCTTTCCGACGCGCTCGAAGTGCTGAAACGGCAGTTGATCGAGTCGGAAGCGAAGAATCGGGACGAGCAGGTCTCCTTCTCCTACGGCAAATTGGAAGTCGAGTTGGCTCTCCAGCTACGCGGTAGCGACTCCGCCCCCGACGGTCTGGAGTTCGGTCTCACGACAGTGAACGACGACGCAACTGTCGCGACCGCGCCGATCCATCGAATTTCGCTACAACTGCAGCTTCGGGACAACGGATTGCCATTGAAAGGCGCACGACACCGCCGCGCGTGACGCAGCGTGTGTGATGGGCGCCGAAATGGACTCTCACCCGGCCTTTTCGAGCTCGGTCCGGTTACGCTAGGGCGCCCTCGTACTTCGATCAGGAGCGTCGCAGTGTCCTACCCCCAGAACCCAGATCCCAACAAGCCGCCCCAGTACGGGCAGCAGCCGAATTACGGCCAGCAGCCACCGCAGTACGGACAACCTCAGTACGGTCAGCCGCAGCAGCCTCAGTACGGTCAGCAGCCCCCGCAGTACGGACAACCGCAGTACGGGCAACCGCAGTACGGACAACCGCAGTACGCCGGTGCCTTCGGTGCTCCTGGGGGCCAGTACCCGGGCGCAGGCAACTAAGCATCATGGGGATCACGCGTCCTCGCCTACATCCTCGATGCGCTGGTTTCCCTGCCCGGCACGATCATCATGATCATCGGCTACGTCGTGCTCTTCTCGAGCGCCGAGACCTCGACCGACAGCTACGGCTACACCACCGTCGACGACGTCGATTCAGGCGGCGCTGGACTCGGCATCGGACTGATCTTCCTCGGAGCCGTCGTCGGCCTGGCGATTGCGGTGTGGAACCTCGGCTTCCGCCAAGGCAAGACCGGCCAGTCCCTCGGCAAGAAGTGGCTGAACATCAAGGTCGTCAACGAGGCAAGCGGCCAGCCGCTCGGCGTCGGCGGCGCGATCCTTCGTTGGATCCTGCTCGCCGTTCTCGGCGGCCTGTGCTTCCTCGACTTCCTGTGGCCACTGTGGGATCAGAAGAAGCAGACCTGGCACGACATGATCATCAAGTCGGTCGTTCTCAAGACTCAGTAGGCTTGACGTATCGATCACAGCGAAAGCTCGAACTCCATGACGTCCCGTACCCCGAACCATGCCGTTGCGCACTCGAGCGTCGGCAGGCCTGCCCGATCGCGAGCGTTGTTCACACCCGCGATCGTGGCAGGCGTCGGGGTCGGTGCTGTGGCGTTGCTCCATTTTCGCGATCCGCATGTGCAGAACTCGTACGGGATCTGCCCGTTCCACTACCTGACCGGATTGTGGTGTCCCGGATGTGGCGGGATGCGTGCCGTCAACGACCTGACCAACGGTGATCTGCTCGGATCGTTGTCCAGCAATGTGATCGCTTTGCCGCTGCTTGTGGTGCTCGTCGGTGCCTGGGTGCTGTGGGTGCGCCGAAGGTTGCGAGGCGACTCGGGTCGAATGATCGTGCTGCACAAGCCCGCAACGATCGCGGTGATTGTTTTCCTGATCGTCTTCACCGTTTTTCGAAATACGCCGTGGGGCCATTGGCTCGCACCGGCCTGACGAGACGAGTACCCATGCTTCTCGAAATCGTGTCGATCATCGTCCTCGTCGGCGCGCTTGTCGCACTGATACCGGTTGCCCGGCAGGTCTTTCGGAAGGGTGACGACGAATGACCGATTCGCTCAAAGAACGGTTGCGAGCAAAGCTGCGCCGCCAGATAGCCGAGGACGGTGGCGATGCAGCCGACATTGCCGAAGGCGACGACCCCCGATTGATCGTGTTGGAGAACGATCTCGCTGTCCTCGACGAGGTCGCCGACGACGACCCCATCATCGAAGAACTGGCAGCCAAGTATTGGGTGCCGTAACTCGCTTACCTGGGTGGCAGTTCCGGCAGCACCTTCTCGCCGAGCCACTGGTCCCACAGCGGATGCAGCGGGATGTGGGTGAAATGTGCTGCCAGATCTGTGAATTCGTCTGTGCTGATCCAGGAGTGGCGATGCCGAGTGGTCCAGGTGCGGAGCAGTTCGAAGAAACGTTCGTCGCGTAGTTCAAGGCGCAACGCGTGCAACGTCAAGGCGCCCCGCTTGTACACGCGGTCGTCGAACATCAATTCCGGACCCGGATCGCCGATCGTGATGTCCTGGGGCAGCCGAGAAAGGTTGTGCCGCGCTGCCTTTGCCAACTGCTCGGCTGTCGGTCCGCCGGATTCCTCCGACCACAGCCACTCGGCGTACGTCGCGAAACCCTCGTGGAGCCAGATGTCTTTCCACGCCTTGATCGTCAAGCTGTTGCCGAACCATTGGTGGGCGAGTTCGTGCGCGACCAACCGCTCGGCGCCGCGCCTGCCGTCGCAGTGGTTGGAGCCGAAGATCGAGATGCCCTGTGCTTCGATCGGGATCTCGAGTTTGTCGTCGGTGACGACCACGGTGTAGCCGCTGAACGGATACGGACCGAACATCCGCTCGAAGGCAGACATCATCAACGGTTGACGACCGAAATCGTGGTCGAAGGCGTTTCTGAGGTTCGTCGGAATGACGGCGTTCATCGGCACTGGCTTCTGCCCGACCCGGCGGCGTTCGTAGCGTCCGATCTGAATCGTCGCGAGGTAACTTGCCATGGGTTCGGTCTGCTCGTACACCCACGTCGTCTGGCTGGCCTTGGTCTGCTTGCGCAGCAGCGTGCCGTTCGCCAACGCGTAGAACGGCGAATCGGTCGTGATCGAAATCCGGTAGCTCGCTTTGGAACTCGGGTGATCGTCGCAGGGGAACCAGGAAGCCGCGCCGTTCGGCTGACTTGCCACGATCGCGCCTTCGGTGAGTTCCTCCCAACCGACCGTGCCCCACAGCCCGCGGATCGGCTTCGGGGTTCCGCCGTAGTGCACGACGATCGACAACACACCGCCTGCCGGAATTCGATCCTGCGGCGTGACGATCAGCTTGCCGCGCTGATGCTGGTGCTTGGCCCCTTTGCCGCCGTTGACGAAGACCTTCGACACCGAAAGGCTCTGGGACAGATCGAGTGTGAACTTCGTCCTGACGTCGGTGGTGACAGCCGTGATCGAGGCCTTGCCCATAAGTCTGTTGCTCGCGACTCTGTAGTGCAGTTCGAGCTCGTATCGAGAAACCCGGAAACCGCGGTTCCCGTTCTGTGGGATATAGGGGTCGATCGGCTCTTCGTAGAACTTCGTCATCGACCATCACCCCGTTCGGTCGGTTCGGTTGCAGGCGAATCATTCCATGGTGCAATCGGATTGCCCTGCCAGCGGGTAGAGGGTGGCACCGTGTCGCCGCGCATGACGAGTGACGCCGGACCGACGGTTGCGCCGTCGCCGATACCAGCGGCAGGCAGAGCGACGCAGTGCGGACCGAGGGTCGCGCCCGCGCCGATCGTCACCGTGTCCATAGCCATGATCCGATCATGAAAGAGGTGAGTCTGCACGACACACCCCCGCTCGACAGTTGCGCCGTCACCGAGCGTCACGAGATCAGCCTCAGGGAGCCAATAGGTTTCGCACCACACGCCGCGTCCGATCTTCGCGCCGAGTGCGCGAAGCCACACATTGAGAACCGGAGTACCCGTTGCAGCGCGGGCAAACCATGGTGCTGCGACCGTCTCGACAAACGCGTCCGACACCTCGTTGCGCCAGACGAAAGAACTCCACAGTGGATGCTCGACGTTGGAGATTCTGCCGACCACGAGCCATTTCGCGATCACGGCACAGGTTCCCGCTATCGCTCCCGCGACGAGTAGCACGACGCCGCTGACCAGGGCGGCAACCCAGTAATCGGCGGCTGCGGCGATCGCGGCAAGGGAGAACAGCACACCGAGTCCGATCCCGAACGTGACGACCATCGGGATCAGACGGCACGTCTCCACGGCCGCACGCGCAAGTTTGAGTTTGCGCGGCGGGTCGAAGGTGCGTTCGGAATCGTCCGCCTCGTTGGTTGCGCGGCGCAGTCGAACAGGAGGACTACCCAGCCACGACGACCCAGCTTTCGCCTTCGACGGCGCTGCGGACAGCACTGCGACGAGGCCGTTCTTCGGAACTCTTCGCCCCGGCGCGGTCATGCCGGAGTTGCCGAGGAATGCGCGCTTGCCGACCTTCGCTTCCGCGATGTGCAGCCAGCCGCCGCCGAGTTCGTAGCTTGCGATCATCGTGTCGTCGGCGAGGAAAGCGCCGTCGGCAACGGTCGTGAATTTCGGCAGGAGCAGGACGGTCGACGCTTCGACGCCGTCGCCGATGTTCGCGCCGAGCAAACGCAGCCAGCCGGGGGTCAGCAGGCTCGCGTACAGGGGAAACAGGAAGGTCCGCGCGGAGTCCATCAGTCGTTCGGTCGCCCAGACCTGCCAGCCGACGCGGCTGCGAACCGGATAGTGGCCCTCGGTCAGCCCGATGCCGAGCAGTCGGACCGCGATCAACGTCGTGAGCGCGAACACGACCATGCTCAGAATGGTCGCGAGGGGAAGCATGACGAACGATTGCGCGGCTGCCGACGCGAGCGTGTCCGCGTCCGAGATCCACCAGCCGATGAGAGCGACACCCGCTGCCAGACCGAAGATCGGCATGCCCGCAAGAGCGAACGACGTGATCGCAAAAACGATGACCCAATGTGGTGCGCGAGGTGGGGTCTGATCGGGCCACGCGTGCCCTGCCTTGCCGACCTTCACCGCGGGCGAGCCGGCCCATTCCTGTTCGGCCTTTACCTTGCCGATGACGGCCGACCCCGCAGCGACCTCGGCGTTGCGGCCGATCCTGGTACCGGGGAGCAGAGTCGATCGCGCACCGACCACCGCGCCGGGACCGATGCTGACGGAACCGATGTGGACGACATCGCCGTCGATCCAGTGTCCCGAGAGGTCCACTTCGGGTTCGACCGAGCAACCGTCGCCGAGTTCGAGCATGCCCGTCACCGGCGGCAAGGTGTGCAGGTCGACCCCGCGTCCGATCTTCGCGCCGAGTGCGCGGGCATAGGGGACCATCCAGGGTGCGCCCGAGAGGTTCTCGGCACCGCTCGCCTCAGACAACCGCTGGGTGATCCACAGTCGCAGGTGCACGCTGCCACCGCGTGGGTAGGTACCCGGCTGCACGTTTCGGAGCAGTAGCCGTGCACCGACGACGCAGATGGCCATCCGCCCGATCGGGGTTATGAAGAGCACGAAGCCGAGCGTGACCCACCACCACGAAAGGGTCGGAAGTACCGGGTTGATGTGGGAAAACACGTTGGCCACGATGGCGAGCCAGGTGACCCACTGCAGCCCGGTGAGTGTGGTGAGCGGGACCGTGCAAGCGACCTGCAGCAGTTGCGAGCGCCGCGGCGTCGGTCGCACGGTTCGTGGTTCCGTCGCGACGGTCGGTGCGAACTCGTCGAGCATGTCGGCAAGGGATCCGAGCCGAGGATGATCGTAGAGTTCGGCGACCGTCACCTTGGGGAAGCGCTCTCGCAGGGCTGTGACGAGTTGCGCCGCTGCCAGCGATCCGCCACCGACGTCGAAGAAGTCGTCGTCCGGGCCGGTGATGTCGGCGCCGAGGATCGAGTACCAGAGTCCGGCGACCCATTCCGACGTTCCGGTCAGTCCATGGTCGGCTGCATCGGGACCCGAACCTGGGATCGGCCACGGCAGCGCTGCGCGATCCACCTTGCCGGAGGTGCGGGTCGGTAGCTCGTCGAGCAACGCAAGACGAGGCACGAGAGCAGCAGGCAGTTGCACGGCGAGACGCTCGCGCGCCGCCTTCATGTCGAAGTCACCGTCGGCGCTGGCGACGTAGCCGACCAGAATCTGGTGCCCCGCACCGGTCGTGCGGACGGCGGCCGCGCCACCCGCGACGCCGGGCAGGTTCTGTAGAGCGGCGTCGACCTCGCCGAGTTCGATACGGCGTCCGCCCAGCTTGACCTGGTCGTCGGCACGGCCCTGGAACATCAATCCAGTCTGTTCCAGACGGACCAGATCGCCACTGCGATAGGCGCGTTGCCAGCCCAAAGTTGGCATGGGAGCATACTTTTCGGCGTCCTTCTCGGCGTCGAGGTACCTGGCGAGACCGACGCCGCCGATGACAAGTTCACCGATCTCGCCGTCGGCGACCGGGTGGTCGTACTTGTCGACGACGGCGAGATCCCACCCGTCGAGCGGCAGACCGATGCTGACGGGCTCACCGGCAACGCACTTCGCGGCGCACGCGACGACGGTGGCCTCGGTGGGTCCGTAGGTGTTCCACACTTCACGACCGTCCACGGCAAGACGTTCGACAAGATCCGGTGGGCATGCTTCACCGCCGAAGATCAACAGCCGCACCGCTTCCAGTGCCTCGGCCGGCCACAGGGCGGCGAGCGTCGGCACCGTGGACACGATGCTGACATCGTGCGAAACGAGCCATGGTCCGAGGTCGACGCCGCTTCGGACGAGCGCGCGCGGCGCCGGAACCAGGCAGGCTCCGTAGCGCCACGCCAACCACATTTCTTCACAGGACGCGTCGAATGCGACGGAGAGTCCCGCCAGCACCCGATCGCCGGGGCCGATCGGCGCCTCCTGCAGGAACAGCCGGGCCTCGGCGTCGACGAATGCTGCAGCGTTGCGATGGCTGACAGCAACACCTTTGGGTGTGCCCGTCGATCCCGATGTGAAGATGACCCAGGCGTCGTCGTCCGGCGTCGGACGTCGTTTCGTTCTGTTCGGGTCGCTCTCGCGCTGTGTCAACTCCTCGGGCGAGAGCTTCGACTCGATTCCGTGTTCGGTGATGATCGCCGTCACTTCGGCTTCGCCGAACACCAACTCAGCCCGCTCTTCGGGGTCGTCGGCGTCGACGGGGACGTAGGCGGCACCGACCGAGAGGATCGACAGGATCGCGGCGTAGAGGGAATAGGACCCCGAGGGCATCCTGACGCCGACCCGGTCGCCCGCCCGAACGCCTGCGCTGTCGAGCCAATGCGCGCCCTCGTCGATCGCTTCGAGCAATTCGGAGTAGGAGAGACTCACTGAACCGTCGTCGATGGCGGGCGCGTCGGGGAATTCGGCAGCGGTGGCGGTCACGACGTCGACGAGGGTGCGCTCGTCCGCAGCGAGGGAGGAGCGCAGGTACGCACTCGGCACCTGTGCCAGGAGTGCAGCATCCTGCGGCTCTTGCTGCTGCGTCGGGTCAGCGTCGCGAGACTGGAGAGACAACCGGCCTACCTTCGTATCGAGCGAACCCGCGTATCGGGTCCACGCGCAGACTCGTTATCCCACGGTTGTCTTTCCAACAGGTGAACGGCGCGCGTTCTCGACACGGTGTCGAATGTCCGGTCTCAGGCTAACGCCAGGCCATGCGGTTCGCTGCGCTGCAAAGGAAGATCGCGGCCGTGTCCTGTGTTGTGCCACACAGTGGTCTCGTGGGAGTCGACGAAGGAGCTTCAGATGGCGCTCGACGTATCGGAAATCTCGGAGAAGGTGACGGGCCGGCTGAACGCCGAAACCGTCATCTGGTTGACGACGGTCGGCAAGACGGGCACACCCGCCCCGACCCCTGTGTGGTTTCTGTGGTCGGGAACGGAGTTTCTCGTCTTCAGCCAGCCGGGTGTCGGCAAGCTCGCCAACATCGGTCGCAATCCAGCGGTGGCTTTGAACTTCAACAGCAGCGCCCAGGGTGGCGCGGTGGCAGTGTTCACCGGTATCGCCCGGGTCGACGACACCGGACCGACCGACGCCGAATGGCAGCGTTACGTCGCGAAATATGCAAACGACATCGTCGGGCTCGACTACACGCCCGAGAAGTTTCGCGCCGACTACTCGGTGCTCGTTCGGATCGAGCCGGACAAGCTGCGCGGTTGGTGATCATCGATCCGTGAACTTCCTGGCTGCGGCGTCGTGGCGCGAGTAGCGTGGCGTCGTGTCCGGATCGGATTGCTACGTCGTCGGCGGGTATCAAACCGACTACGCGCGTAACTGGCATCGAAGCGGCCTCGGCTACGACGCCTTGTTCGCCGAGACGATCACGCGTTCGTTGACAGCCGCGGCAGTCGACGTCGACGAAATCGAGGTCGTCCACGTCGGCAACGCCTTCGGTCAGTTGTTCACGGGCCAGGGCCACCTCGGTGCCATGCCCGCGACGGTGCTGCCCGAACTGTGGAACGTCCCGTCGTCCCGTCACGAAGGTGCTTGTGCGTCAGGCAGTTTGGCTGTTCTCGGTGCGATGGCAGACCTCGAATCGGGCCGTTACGACTGTGCCTTGGTCGTCGGCGCCGAACTGGAGAAGACTGTGCCCGGCGAGGTCGGTGCGAAGCACATGGGCGCCGCCGCCTGGGTCGGTCACGAGGCGCAGGACACGAACTTCGTGTGGCCGCGGATGTTCGCCCTGTTGGCGGACGAGTACGACCGCCGCTACGGACTCGACGAGACCTATCTGCGTGCTATCAGCGAGCTCAATATCAACAATGCGCGCGCCAATCCATGTGCGCAGACGCGGGACTGGGAGTTCGGTCCCGCCAGCTTCGCCGCCGACGACGCCGCAAATCCCGTCGTCGACGGGCGGCTGCGGCGCCAGGACTGCAGCCAGCTGACCGACGGCGCTGCGGCAGTCGTGCTCGTGTCGGATCGATTCCGACGAACGCCCGATCGGGCACGGATCGCCGGGTGGGGGCACCGGACCGTCGGACTTCCGCTCGATCGGAAACTGCAACGCAGCGCCGACGACGTCTACGTCCTCCCGCACGTCAGGCAGACCTTCGTCGATGCACTCGGGCGTGCGGCGCGAGGGTCGGTCGACGACGTCGACGGGGTCGAGGTGCACGACTGCTTCTCGATGTCGGAGTACCTGGCGATCGACCATCTCGGCATCACACCGCCCGGGGAAAGCTGGAAGGCCGTCGAAGCCGGTGTGCTGGCACGCGACGGTCGGTTGCCGGTGAATCCGAGTGGTGGCCTGATCGGCGGTGGACATCCTGTCGGAGCAACTGGCGTTCGGATGCTGTTGGACGCCTACAAGCAGGTCACCGATCAGGCGGGTGCCTGCCAGGTCGACGGCGCGCGGACGTTCGGGACTGTGAACATCGGCGGCAGTACAACGACTGTTGTCAGCTTTGTCGTAGAGACCGATTCGAGTACACAGAAGTCAGGGGCGTTGTGACAAATATCGAGCTGGTAGGCAGGGTCCTGAGTTCGTTGCCTGCCGATGACGATCACCCGTACCGGACCGGAGCCTGGGCGCCTCAGACCACCGAGTGGGATGCGCCGGATCTCGAGCTGGTCGAAGGCGCGATACCCGACGACCTCGACGGCGTCTACCTGCGCAACACCGAGAACCCCGTGGCTCCGTCCATCGGTCGCTACCATCCGTTCGACGGTGACGCGATGGTGCACGTCGTCGGCTTCCGTGACGGAAAAGCGTTCTACCGCAACAGGTTTGTACGCACCGATGGTCTGCTGGCCGAGCAGGAGGCCGGACATGCGTTGTGGGCGGGCATATCCGAGCGACCGTCCAAGGCAATCCGGGAAGACGGCTGGGGTGCCCGCGGGCGGATGAAGGATTCGTCGAGTACCGACGTCGTTGTCCATGCGGGCGTTGCGATCACAAGCTTCTACCAGTGCGGTGACATGTACCGGCTCGACCCGCTGACCCTCGACGATCTTGGCAAATCGACATGGCACGGGCAGTTCCCCAGTGACGTAGGGGTTTCCGCGCACCCGAAGGTCGACGAGCGCACCGGCGAGATGCTGGTCTTCAACTACGGCACCGAAGCGCCCTACATGCACTACGGCGTTGTCGACGCCGACGATCGTCTGGTGCACTACGTCGACATCGAGTTGCTGGGTCCACGTTTGCCACACGACATGGCCTACACCGAGAACTACGCGATCCTCAACGACCTGCCGTTGTTCTGGGACCCCGACATCCTGAAGAAGGGCGGTCACGCGTCGAGGTTTCGGCCGGACCTGCCCACCCGGCTCGGAGTCATTCCGAGGCGCGGACAGTCGAGTGAAATCCGTTGGTTCGAAGCGGATCCCACGTATGTGCTGCACTGGTCCAACGCCTACGAGGACGGCGAGGAGATAGTTTTGGAGGGCTACTTCCAGGACAATCCCGAGCCGACGGTGCCGCCCGAATCGAGCTACTACCAACGCCTTTCGAGGTTCCTGTCGCTGGACGGCATGCAGACGAGATTGCATCGATGGCGCTTGAACATGCGTACCGGCGCGACGACCGAAGAGCGGCTCAGCGAATCTTTGAGTGAGTTCCCGATGCTGAACCCCGACTACATCGGTCGGCCGCATCGCTACACCTACGCCACGACCGGCGTTCCGGGGTTCTTCCTGTTCGACGGGCTGCTCAAACACGACGGCGCGACGGGCAAGGAGGAGCACTACTCGTTCGGAGACGGCGTCTTCGGCAGTGAAACCGCGATGGCACCCCGAATCGGGTCCACGGCCGAGGATGACGGCTACCTGATCACGCTCACCACAGATGTCGGCAACGATCGCTCGGAGTGCTTGATCTTCTCGGCGGCCGACGTAACCCTGGGACCAATTGCGAGGCTGCGTCTGCCCGAGCGCATTTCCAGTGGCACCCACAGCACCTGGGCCTCCGGTGACAGTCTCCCGAATTGGCGATAGGGCCTACGGCCTCGTGAGTCCTTTTGGTGGGCAGGCCCTGGCGAAAAGACTCACCAGCGGCGTAGCCGCCTATGCGGAGGCGAGGGTCCCGATGCCGAGTGCTGCGAGCATGCCCGCGCTCACGCGAGCCAGCCACTGAATGACTTTGGGCTTCTTCAAAACGACGACCGCGCGTGACGCCGCGAAGGCAAGCGCGGCCATCACCGTGCCCGCCACGGTGGCCTCGATCACGCCTAGCGTCAAGGTGTTTCCGAACGTCACCTCGGTGACGAACTGCGGAACCACAGCGAGGTAGAACAGGCCGACCTTGGGGTTGAAGACGGTCGAAAGGAACCCTGCGACGGCCGCGGACTTCATAGATGCCGCGACCGCAGTCAACGGTTCGCCTGGCTTGGCCGCGTTGCGCCGATGCTCCAACAGCGCGTGCACACCCAGGTAGACGAGGTACATACCGCCGACGATCTTGAGCGTCCGGTAGGCCACAGCCGACTGCTCGAGCAACGCGGCAAGGCCAGCCGCGACGACGATAGCCCAGGCGATCCCGCCGAACGCGGACCCGACCGCTGCAGCCAGGCCCGGTCGCACACCCGCGATGCTGTAACGCACGACCAAGAACATGTCCGGTCCGGGCGTTACTGCCAGCAGCACGCAAAGGCCGGCGAAGCTGAGGAGCAGAGTGATCGTCACCTAGCGATGAGAACGCACTGGTAGACCGTTTGGCAAACCATTTGACCTCAGGGGGCGAGTTGCTCGGCGACCGCTATCAGTTCGGGGCTGTCGAGCGACTCCTGGACGCACCGCGCGAACAGCCAGAGTCGGAGCCGGTCGCGGTCCAGATCGAGTAGCGCGGCCATCCGCCCGACGAATGATTCAGGATCGGCGGTGAGCCGGTCGGAGGCGTCGAGCATGTACTGAATCGGGTCATAGGCAGGGTCGCCGAGGTAGGGATTCGGGTCGATCGCGAGCCATGGTTCGCGTGCAGCAGCGCGGATGTTCCCGGCATGTAGGTCGGTGCACAGCAGTACGTGCCGGGCTGCGGTCGATGGCAGTGTTCTGAGCAACTCGATCCCCGCGGCTGTGATGCCCGGGTCTAGTCCATGGCTGGGTGCGTCCTGCAATTTCAGGTCGAACTCGTCGGCCCACAGATCGCACATACTGCTCAGCGGACGAAACGGATGTGGCGCGGCGGGCTCGATCCAGAGGCGTTGCAGGAGTTCGGATATCACTTCGTCTCGTTGCAGCGGTGGCAGTGCGGCAGACAATGCGGTCCCGGGATCACATTCCTCGATCAGTAGCGCGCAAGTGTCAGTGGTTGTGACCGAATCGACCAGTCGCACAGCGCCGTTGCCGTTCCACACTCGGAGTGCGTCGGCCTCGTGCAGTGCCTCTTCGTGCCGCCACCCTACTTTGAGAACGAGGTGGTCGCCATTGTCGTTGCGCGCCTTCGCAACCCATGATGCGACCCCGCCAGGTTGGAACGGCCGACCGACCGTGAGGGTCCACCGCGCGGACAGCTCGTCGATAGTGCCGGGCAGGTGCTCGATCCAGGTCCGTCGCCCGACCGTGGCGAAACCGCGGGCGATCAGGTCGGCATCGTCGTCGTCCTGCACCGACTCGAGCAGCAGGGCTGGCAGCTCCAATTCGCTCACGTCGATTCAACGTACAGGGCCTCCGGCCTCGTGCGTCCTTTCGGCGGGCCCGACCTCCGAAAGGACGCACGACTGCGGCGGCCCGGTTGACAAATTCGCGAGGGTTCTGCCAATCTTGGCGCAGGTCATGAGTACCAGCGCTTAGCCCCGGCTTGCTGGTCGGCAACCCTCCTCCGCGGTGGGGTGCTCCGGGTGACGACCTGGCTGACGCCCAAATGCCTGGGCGCGGCAAGCGCGGACTCCGAGGTTTACAACCACCGACGGGTCCCTGGGACGATGGGATTTCGTGATGACTGCTGTATTGACCGCCGCTGTTGCCTGTGCGCCGCTCGCCCGAGTTTCGGGCTGTGACCTGCAAGTTCCGCTTGTGCAGGGTGGCGAATGCACGTACGCAAACCTCGACTACGCGGCGAGTGCGCCTGCCTTGGCTGCAGTGACCGACTGCGTTGCCGACGTGCTGCCGTACTACGCAAGCGTCCACCGTGGCGCCGGTTACGCGTCTCGCGTTTCGACCGACTGCTACGAAGGAGCCCGCGAATCCGTCGCCCGTTTTGTCGGCGCGGCCGACGACCAGGTCGTCGTCTTCACCAGGAACACCACCGACTCGTTGAACCTCCTTGCCTCCTGTGTCCCGGGCGACACCGTTGTGCTCGACATCGAACATCACGCAAATCTGTTGCCGTGGAACAAGAACGGCCGTCGAGTGGTGACTGCCGCCGCGACGATCGACGAGACCGTCCGTCGTGTGATCGCAGAATTGTGCAGCCGACCTGCGGCACTCCTCGCAATAACCGGTGCCTCCAACGTCACCGGTGAAGTACTGCCCATTGCACGACTTGCCGACGCTGCACACCGTTGTGGCGCAAGGATTCTCGTCGATGCCGCGCAGTTGGCGCCGCACCGTCGTATCGACCTCGCGAGCAGCGGCGTCGACTATCTCGCCTTTTCAGGACACAAGCTGTACGCGCCGTTCGGTGCGGGAGTCCTTGTCGGACGCCGTGATTGGCTCGACGCTGCCGAACCGTACCTCGCCGGTGGGGGAGCGGTCCGCGAAGTCGGCCTCACCAGCACGGAGTGGGCACCGGCTCCGCAGCGTCACGAGGCGGGCAGCCCCAACGTCATCGGCGCAGCAGCAGTGGCGGCGGCCTGCGAGTACCTGTGCACCCTCGATTGGGACGTCGTTGCCGATCACGAACGTGACCTCGCCGATCGGCTTCGTAGCGGCCTGGAACAACTGAACGGCATCGAGGTCCTGCAGATCTGGGACGACACCGCCGATGCCGTCGGCATCGTGACCTTCACGGTCGACGGCTACGCCCCGAGTTATGTAGCTGCCTATCTGTCCGCCGAGCATGGCATCGGCGTACGTGACGGACGATTCTGTGCGCACCCGCTTCTCGCGCGACTCGGAGTATCCGCGGCGGTAAGGGCGAGCGTCGGTCTCGGCACGTCGAGTTCCGATATCGATCGACTGGTCGACGCCGTCGCCACACTGTGCGAAACCGGCGCGACCTGGCATTACGAGGAGACCGACGGCCGTTGGGACCCGAGCCCAGACACGAGATCCTTTCCGCGTCCCCGGTTTCGATCACCGCGAGGAGATGGCTCGCCTGCCTGCAAATAGCGCGAGTACGCTCGCACTTATGGCATGGGAATCGAAGGGGCGTCGGCTGGAACTCGTCCAGCGTCGACACGTCGATCTGTGTCGTACCGCGTCCGGCACCTGTTGAGGTTTTCGAACTGTTTCACGTTCGAATCCGTTTGGACCTTCAGCCCGTCACGCACGCATTTCGAGGGAATGTACCCATGTCATCGTCGGTTGTCCTTGCTCCAACCCGTCCGTTTCGTGTTGCGCTCGAACTGAGAAGTCAGACAGCGCATTCCGATTACTGGATCGAACTGACCAACCCGCACGGACCGTCGGGGCCGCTGGATCTCGTGGCGGTTCCCCCGACCGTCGTTCGCATCACCGCGACCGACCTCCGTGAGGCGCAGCGGATCCGGCACGGCATTCGTGCCGACCTCATCGGCACCGGCCGGGACCCTGAATCGGTCACGGTGTTACTCGACATCGAAACCATCGTTGCCGCAACCGCTGCAGACGCCCGAGTTCGGCTCGCCGAGGTCGAGTCCGATCCGCGGACCCGCCGTCGGAACGACTCGATCTCCTACATCGGGACGCCGTCCGGCTTGGTCGGACTGATCGCTGACATCCGGACCGCCGAGGTCGCCGACGGTGTGACGATCCGCCCGCTCGAATTGCCGGGATCGTTGGATTTGATTGTGCAGCAGGTGGTTCCGGGGCTGGGGCAGCGCGGCGTTGCCGTCGGCGCCGATGTGAACTCGGATGTGCTCAGGGCGCTTCGCGCCTCGTGAGCACTTTCGGAGGGCCGGCCCTCCGAAAGGACTCACGAGCGGCGGAGCCGCCTAGCCGTCGAGTGGAGTCGGCCGGTAGTAGCGACCGTTGTGATAGAGCAACGGCGCCGCTGCCGGCTCGTCACCTGTCTCGTCGTGGACGCGTGTGACCAACCCGATGACCAGGGTGTGATCGCCGATCGGAATCAGCTGATCGACAACGACCCGCAACCACAGCGGTGTGCCGTGTAGCACCGGCTCGTGTGTGTCTAGCTTCGTCCACAGCGACCGGTCGGTGAAGCGCTGATCCGCCGACCTCGCAAAACGTTGCGCCAGATGTTGCTGATGTTCGCCGAGGAAGTGGATCACCAGCGAGTCCGCTGCATGCAGTGCTCGAATGCTCGACGACGTGTGCGCGATATTGAACGAGACGAGCGGCGGATCGAGTGAGATCGACGCGAAAGATGTCGCGGTGAAGCCGACAGGGCCTGCCTCGGAATCGAGCGTGATGATGGTGACGCCAGCGGGAAAGTGCCGCATCGCCGATCGATACTGATCGCTGGTTATGCCACTGGCGTCGTCGGGGACAGCGAAGTCGGTCACGTCGTGAGAATGTGCTTGCTCGGACACAGCAGTAACTCCGGACCGCCCGGCGTGGGCGCGAGATGTGATATTCGGTCGTGAGTAGATACGACTACGAACAGATACTCGTTGAAATACGGCACAAGTCTACGTGCAGTCGCCGCCAGACCCGTGTCGTCATGATCCGTCGAGATTATCAGCGGGTCGCAGGGGTGAAACGGGTTACGAAACCCTCGAGCGAAAGGCTAGTCGACGTCTATCGCCAACCCCGCCGTGACTCGTAGCAACTCGGCGAACGAGGAACGGAACAACGTGTTCGGGTGCCCACCCGCAGCCCACAGTTCGGGGAATTTGGCCAGCGCATTGTCGAGGTAGGTCGGGAGATTCGTCGGGTGCCCGACAGGCGCGACCCCGCCGATCGGCTGACCGGTCGCATGCTTGACGACGTCGGCCGAAGCCCGGGTCAACTCGCCCTCGAGGCGCTCACCCGTGTTCTTCAGATTCACGTTGTGAGCGCCCGAGACGAGTATCAGGATGGGATCGTCGTCGAGGAGAAACACCAGCGACTTGGCGATCGCGCCGACGTCGATACCAAGTGCGGTCGCGGCTTGAGCAGCCGTTCGGGTTTCTTCCTCGCGCGTGACGATGACGCCGTGGTGCCCACGGGAGATCAGAATATCGGCGACGTGTGAAGCATTCGGGTGCAGCAGCTTCCGCATGTCCTCAAGACTAATATTCCGGATAGCCGCCGACGGGTCCAAGCATGCGAGAGATTCGTGCACGGGTGACCCGAGAGAGTTCTTCGACGGAGTTGTCGGAGGTTTCGCAGTGGACACAGGACTCGAACACGCGATTCAGGTCAGCCTGAGAAAACGCGAGTAGTTCTATGTCGCACTTCGTGAGCAAGTCTTCGTGAGTGTCGTACGGCCTCGCGTCGGCTACCTTGCGCGCCCATGTGACGCAACAGCAGCATTCGAACAACGCGTGGATCGCGCGTTCGCGCGGTATCGCGTTGAATCGGTCGAGGCCGAGACCTTGGTGCATCAACATCCCGGAACCTTTCGGAGGCGAGGTCATTTTTGCTGGCGAAATTCGATCATCCGCGTCCTCTCGTCGGTTTTTCTACACATGAGTACCCATTTGACAGAGTCTTAACGCGGCGTAACAGTGTGACGTCGCACTCGCTAGGCTGACCGGCATGACTGACTGGAAGGCTTTCACCGTCGAGACCACCGACAATGTCGCTCAGGTGACGTTGACGGGGCCGGGTAAAGGCAACGCGATGGGACCCGATTTCTGGGCTGAACTCCCGCAGATTTTCGGCCAATTGGATGCAGATCCGCAGGTCCGAGCGGTTGTGCTGGCCGCATCGGGGAAGCACTTCTCGTTCGGGCTCGACCTTCCTGCCATGTCGCCGCTGTTCGGTCCGCTGCTCGCCGACCGTGCACTCGCGGCGCCGCGCACCGACTTCCACAATCACCTCAAAGGTCTGCAAGCCTCGGTGACCGCAGTCGCCGATTGCCGCAAGCCGGTCATTGCCGCTGTTCAGGGTTGGTGCATCGGCGGCGGTGTCGACCTGATCGCCGCGGTCGACATTCGCTATGCCAGTGCCGACGCGAAGTTCAGTATCCGTGAGGCAAAGGTCGCGATCGTCGCCGACATCGGTTCCCTGAACCGGCTACCGGCGATCATCGGTGACGGTCATCTGCGCGAACTGGCGTTCACCGGCAAGGACATCGACGCAGCGCGCGCGGAGAAGATCGGACTCGTCAACGACGTGTACGACGACGCCGAAGCCGCGTTGGCCGCCGCGCACGCGACTGCTCGCGAGATCGCCGCGAATCCGCCTCTTGTCGTGCACGGCATCAAGGATGTTCTCGCCCAGGAAAGGGTCGATGTCGTCGCGGCAGGGCTGCGCTATGTCGCTGCATGGAACGCGGCTTTCCTCCCGTCGGAAGACCTGACCGAGGCGATCACGGCCCTCGCGCAGAAGCGCGAAGCGAACTTCAAGGGTCGGTAAAGTACGGTAAATATGTTGCCCCACCTGCGATAACCGCTACATACTTGCTTTGTACAACTAGTTGAGAGTTGCAAGCAAGATGACTGACGATAGTGAGCAGGGCGAGCTTGTCGACGCGATCGGTAGCGAACTGATCCGTCTGCAACGCATCAGGGATCGAACGGTTGCTCAGATCGCAGCGCTGTCGAAAGGCGAGATCGATCCGGCAGCGTTCACCTGTCTGTTCCGCCTCATCGCGGACGGACCGATGCGCTCGGGAGCGCTGGCGGAAGCTTTGTTCTCCGATCCCTCGACGGTCAGCAGGCAGGTTGCGCATCTCGTCGAACGAGGGTTCGTCGAGCGGCTTGCCGATCCCGCGGACGGCAGGGCAAGCGTGCTTGCAGTCACCACGGTCGGTCACGAACTTGCCCAACAGATGCGACGCCGTCGCAACGACAACCTCAGCCGGGTACTAGCCGATTGGCCGGACAGCGACCGACGAGAATTTCGCCGGTTGCTTGCGCTGTTCGTCGACGGCTACGAGCACAGGCGTCCGGAGATGCTCGCTGCCATGCACGCGGCCAACAAGGCGCACGCAGCGAACGTGACGACCAGAGAGGACCAGGCGTGACGACATCTGCCAAGTCTGACAAGAACCCGGCCGACAAGAACCCGGCCGACAAGAACCCGGCTGACAAGAAC
The DNA here is from genome assembly GCF_016482825.1 of Antrihabitans stalagmiti. Classification (GTDB taxonomy): domain Bacteria; phylum Actinomycetota; class Actinomycetes; order Mycobacteriales; family Mycobacteriaceae; genus Antrihabitans; species Antrihabitans stalagmiti. The sequence goes on from NZ_JAEMNV010000004.1 coordinate 424,557, forward strand.
AGCGAGGCCAACGAGGCAGGCTTCACCCACCGCGAGATTCTCGTGATCATGAGTGGGCTCATGCTCGGCATGCTGCTCGCCGCACTCGATCAGACCATCGTCGCGACCGCGATCCGCACCATCGCCGACGACCTCGACGGTTACTCGCTGCAAGCCTGGGTGACGACCGCGTATCTGATCACGGCGACCCTCGCGACGCCCCTGTACGGCAAGTTGTCCGACATGTACGGGCGCAAGCCGTTCTTCATGCTCGCGATCACGATCTTCGTCGTCGGCTCGCTGCTCTGCACCATCGCGCAATCGATGTACATGCTGGCGGCATTCCGCGCGTTCCAGGGCCTCGGCGCAGGCGGTCTGATGTCGCTTGCCTTGACGATCCTCGGCGACATCGTCAGCCCTCGTGAGCGCGCGAAGTACCAGGGCTACTTCCTCGCGGTGTTCGGTACGTCCAGCGTCATCGGTCCGGTGCTCGGCGGCCTCTTCGCAGGGCAGGAAAGCATTCTGGGCGTGAGCGGCTGGCGCTGGGTGTTCCTCGTCAACGTGCCGATCGGACTGTTCGCACTCGCGGTCGTCTTCCGGGTGCTGCATCTGCCGAAGGTCCGTAAGCCGACCGTGCGCGTCGATTGGTGGGGTGCATTCGTGCTCGCAGTCGGCATCGTTCCCTTGCTCATCATCGCCGAGCAGGGACGCGTGTGGGGTTGGGGCAGCGGCCGAGCGATCCTGTGTTACGTCGTCGGCGTTGTGGGCGTCGTCGGTTTCGTCCTCGTCGAATCACGACTGAAAGACGCTGCACTCATTCCGTTGCGGATGTTCAAGAACTCGACCTTCGCAATGGGTGTCGTCATCTCCGTGGTCGTCGGTGCCGCGATGTTCGGCGGCATCACCTTGATCCCGCAGTACCTGCAGGTGGTACGCGGCGCCAGCCCGACAGACGCAGGCCTGCAGATGCTGCCGTTGGTCCTCGGACTGATGGTCGGATCCATTGTGTCGGGTCAAATGATCTCCCGCACCGGACGTTATCGCGCGTTCCCGATCATCGGTGCGACGCTGCTGACCCTGGGGCTGTTCCTACTGCACTTCATCGATGCCGATTCCCCGCTGTGGCTCGCCATGATCTACATGGCGATCACCGGTTTCGGGCTCGGCAACCTGATGCAGCCGATGACGCTCGCATTGCAGAATGCGTTGCCTCCCAAAGACATGGGAGTATCGACGGCTGCGGCCACGTTCTTCCGTCAGATCGGCGGAACCATGGGTGTCGCGATCTTCCTCTCGATTCTGTTCGCGCAGGTGACTCCGAATATCTCGAGCGAATTGCAAGCCGCTGCAAAGGATCCCACCTTCCAACAGGCCCTTGCCGACGGGTTGCAAAGCAGCAACCCCGTCGATGCTCAGTTGGCGAAGGGGCTGGCGAATCAAGATGTGTCCGCCGCTGCCGGTGTGCTGCAGGACAGTTCGATCATCCAGCAGTTGAGCCCGGAGTTGGCACGGCCGTTCAAGGTCGGTTTCGCCGAATCGATGTCGACGGTGTTCCTGTCCGCGACGGGTCTCGCGTTGATAGCGCTTGTCTTGGTGTTCTTCTGGAAAGAAGTGCCACTGCGAACGGCGGGCGGTATCGCGGCTGCGGCACAGGCCGCGAAGGAAGAGCGCGAAGCCGACGAGGCCTGACAGCTACTGTGCTCGAGTGCAGTACTTCGAGCGTCCGCCGGCACCACAGCTTGCGCCGTACGTGCGCAAGCTGTGGTTCCTGCGTGGTCCCCGACCGGCGCGGTACGAAAAGATTCTGCCTCTGCCGTTCGTACACTTCATCGTCAATCTGTCCGACCCGTACTGGGTCGTGGGCCCCGACGGTGATCGGCACACCGAATTGGCCGCAGGGTTCGTCTCGGGCATTCAGCCGCGCTATGTCGTGATCGAGGATCCTGAGGTGTTGCACCACGTCGGAATCGAGTTCCAGCCGTACGGAATTCGGGATTTCACGGCGTTGCCGGTCGCGGCTCTGACCACAACCGTTCGCGCAGGTGGCGACGTGCTCCCCGGTAGCGACGGGTTGCGCGAACACCTTGCCGGTTGCGCCGCGGAGCACGCCTGCGATCGCTTGGAGCAGTTCATTCTTGCGCTGCCGCGCTCGAAACCGGATCCTCGGGTCGTTGCAGCCTGCCGTCGGATCGATGCGGACTCCGATCTCGATATCGCAAGTCTGGCAACGGACTTCGGGATTGCGCATCGAACGCTGATCGAACTTTTTCGGCGGTACTGCGGTATCGCACCGAAGGCGTACGCCGATGTTGTTCGGCTGCACCAGTTTCTGAACGCACTACCGCTCGACGGCCGGACCCCGACCTGGACCGAGCTTGTCGCGTCGTCGTCGTACTACGACCAATCGCACTTCATCGCGACGTTCAAACGTTTCACCGGCTTCACACCAGCGCGCTATCTCGACATCGTCGGTCGGCTCGGACACGACTACGCGTCGTTCGTACCGATCGGCGACCTCGGGTAAATTTTCTACAATTCGAAGGACGTCTGCGACGGCTACCTTGCCGAGCATGAGCGAAGTGAATCTGCTGGCAATCGTGCTTGCCGCTGCGTCGACGTTCGTCATCGGCGGCGTGTGGTATTCGGCGCTCTTCGCGGCGCCGTGGCAGCGTGCGGCGGACGTGAGCGATGCCCAACTAGCGACGGGCGCTCCGCGCATCTTCGTTGGGGCCGCGGCACTTTCGTTGGTGATGGCCGCGACACTCGCACCCTTCATCGGTACCGAGGGAGTGGTGTTCGGGGCCGCGGCGGGTGCGGCCGCGGGTATCGGTTGGGTCGGCTGCGCGCTCGGAGTCGTCTATCTCTTCGAGCGCCGCAGCCTCACCCTGTTCGCCATCGACGCAGGCTACTTCGCCGTCGCGTATCCGGCGATGGGAGCAATCATCGGGGCGTTGCAATAACGCCAGTAGGACTTAGTGTCCCTGATCCTTGAGCCGCTGGATCGACGCAACGACCTCGGCTTCGGCCTCGGTGCGCCCGACCCATTCCGAACCCTTGACGAACTTGCCCGGCTCGAGATCCTTGTAGCGCTCGAAGAAGTGCTTGATCGCGTCGAGTTCGTAGGAGGGGACGTCTTCGAGTTCCTGGATGTGATCCCAGCGGTAGTCGCCTGCCGGAACTGCGAGGACCTTGTCGTCGCCACCCTTCTCGTCGGTCATCCGGTACATCGCGACCGGGCGAACGTTGATCAGGACACCGGGGAACACGGACTCGGGGAGCAGCACCAGCACGTCCAGCGGATCGCCGTCCTCGCCCAAGGTGTTGTCGATGAAGCCGTAGTCGGCCGGATAGACCATCGACGTGTACAGGTAGCGGTCGAGCCGAACCCGTCCGGTCTCGTGGTCGATCTCGTACTTGTTGCGCTGACCCTTGGGGATCTCGATGGTGACGTCGAACTCCACGCCATGCCTCTCTTCTTCTTGTGTCTCGGCAATTCGCTTCGGGAAGGCTAGCGCGTCAAGGATAGTGTTGGCTCACACAGGAGTGGAGGAAAGCTTGGTCGGCCAGGGCAAAAAGAACATCGGCGCATTGGCCGCTCGACGTCGACGCCACACCAGAACACTCGCAGTCACCGTAGTTGTGCTGCTGCTTGCTGCCGGTTCGGCAGTGCTGGTCGTCGCTGCGCCGTGGGATTCCGGCGCCTCCGGTAGGAAACTGACCGTAGCTACCGAACCTCCTCCCATCGTGCTTGCACCGCAGGTCGTCCCCGTTCCGGATTCGGCCCCGATTCCATCTTCGGCAGGGTTGTCCGCGGCCTTGACGCCTGCCCTCGGTAATCCTGACCTGGGCACTTTCTCCGGATCCGTCACCGACGCAGAGTCGGGGGCAGTGCTGTGGAACACCGAGCCGGATCGGCCGATGACACCGGCGTCGACGACGAAAGTTCTCACCGCAGCCGCCGCGATGCTGGCGCTGCCGCCCGATCATCGGGTGAGCACCACTGTTGTCGCAGGTCCGCAGCCCAACGAATTGGTACTTGTCGGTGGCGGCGATCCCACGCTCACAGCACAGGCGGTCGGCGAACCGAGCATCTACGCCGGGGCGCCGCGGCTGCAGGATCTCGTCGAGCAGATCAAACGCAGTGGTGCGGAGGTCGACACAATTCTCGTCGACACCCGCGCCTACAGCGGACCGACCCTTGCGAAAGGTTGGTTCCCGAGCGACATCGGTGGCGGCTATATCGCGCCGATGGAACCGGTGATGATCGACGGCGGTCGACTCAAACCACTCGAAGACGAATCACCGCGCACGGCGACACCCGCGTTGGACGCAGGCAGGCTGCTCGCTGTCGAACTCGGCCTCGATCCAGGGAAGGTTCGACCCGGTGAGGCATCCGAGGGTGCAGCACCGGTGGCGAGCGTGCAGTCGGCTCCGCTGCGTGATCGGCTCGGGCAGATGATGGGACGCTCCGACAACGTCCTCGCCGAAGCGATCGGACGCGAGATCGCGATCGAAGAAAAAGGCGAAGCGTCGTTCGACGGTGCGGTCACCGCGGTGCTCGACACCCTGACCGACGCCGAATTCGACCTCGGCGGCGTCACATTGCACGACCTCAGCGGACTCTCGGTCGACGATCGGGTGCCTGCCCGAGTGCTCGACGCGATCATGACGTCGGCGGCCGGTGAGGCCGAGCCAGAGCTTCGGCCGATGCTCGACTACCTGCCTGTCGCGGGCGCGACGGGCACCCTGTCCGACCGCTACGGCGCCGGCGATCGGGCCGGCGCGGGCTGGGTCCGCGCGAAGACGGGCACTTTATCGGACGCGAGCGCGTTGGTCGGATATGTCGTGGATTCGAGTGGACGAGTGCTGACGTTCGCGTTGATGTCGAACGGACGACCCCCGGAGGCGAGCAGACCCGCACTCGATGCGGTCGCCGCCACGTTGCAAGGGTGTGGATGTCAGTGACAGAGAACAAGACCGAAACCGCAGAAGGTACCGACGCCGAGTCGGACACTGCCACCGAGAAAACCAACAGCTTCGCAGGCGCGGTCGACTGGGAACTCGCTGCGAAGGCGGGGGTCCGGTTGTCCCCGCGCGGACCCAAGGTGTCGCGGTACACGGCCGAAGCAGCGGTAACCGAGCTGTCGGAGGCGTCGATACGCGCCGAAGGTCCGGTTCGCGAAGTCACTCGACTTGCCGACGGACTGCCGATCCCTGCCGCGCAGGTGGTCGACCGCGCAGGATGGGTCCGGGCCGCCGCGTATTCCATGGAGCAAATGACAGGGACCGGCCTCGGTGGCGACGATGCCGACAAGGGACTGCTTGCAGGCAAGCCTGCCGGCGTCCAGGCCGGCGCGATGCTCGCGTTCCTGTCGTCGGCGATCCTCGGTCAGTACGACCCGTTCACCGGCCCGGACGGCACGCTGTTGCTCGTCGCGCCGAACATCGTGATGGTCGAACGCGCACTGAAGGTCTCGCCCACCGATTTCAGGTTGTGGGTATGCCTGCACGAGGTGACGCACCGCGTGCAGTTCTCGTCGTCGCCGTGGTTGACCGACTACATGCAGCAGTCGGTCGCGGTGCTCGGCGAGGTCGGCGACGAATCCGTGTCCGAGTTGGTCGGCAGGCTCGGTGAAGCGCTGCGCGAACGGAAGCGAGCGAACAACGGTGACGGGCCCGCCGAACAGCGTGGCGTCGTCGGTCTGCTTCGCGCCACCCAGGCACCGCCGCAGCGGGAGGCACTCGACCGCTTGCTGATGCTCGGGACGTTACTCGAAGGCCATGCCGATCACGTGATGGACGCCGTCGGACCCGCTGTGGTGCCGTCGGTCGAGCAAATTCGACGCGCATTCGACAACCGGCGCAAACGCTCCGCCAACCCGGTGCAGCGCTTGATCAGGGCGCTGCTCGGCATGGACGCGAAGATGGAGCAGTACGTCCGGGGCAAGAAGTTCGTCGATGCCGTGGTCGGTCAGGTTGGAATGGAACAGTTCAACGCCATCTGGACCGGACCGGACACCTTGCCGTTGACGACGGAAATCGAAGCGCCCGACAAGTGGATCGCCAGGGTCCTGGGCTGACGCTCGATGCTTCCCGAAACGCCCGCGCTGCTGCTGCTCCGCCAGGCTGTTCGGCGTTGGCTCGACGCTCATCCCTACGACGACGTCGCGATCGCGCTGTCGGGTGGCGCCGATTCGCTCGCGCTGACCGCTGCAGCTGTGGCCGAAACCGATCGCGTCCGTGCGATCGTCGTCGATCATCAGCTGCAGCATGGTTCGGGCGAGGTCGCACGAACCGCGGCCACCCGGGCGCGCGAGTTGGGTTGTGCGACCGCCGAGGTCGTCGCAGTGACGGTGGGGACCGTCGGCGGTATCGAAGCCGCGGCGCGAACCGCGCGCTACGACGCGTTGGAAACCGCACGTGGCAGCGCTCCCGTTCTGCTCGGACACACACTCGACGATCAGGCAGAGACGGTGCTGCTCGGTCTGGCACGTGGCTCCGGCGGCAGGTCGATCTGGGGTATGCGCGCCTTCGATCCGCCGTGGGGGCGCCCGCTGCTCGACGTACGTCGCGCGACGACGCGGCAAGCTTGCGTCGACCTCGGTCTCGAACCGTACGAAGATCCGCACAACAGCGAGCCCGACTTCACCCGAGTCCGACTGCGGACCGAAGTTCTTCCGCTGCTCGAAGATGTGCTCGGCGGCGCTGTTGCTCCGGCACTCGCTCGTACTGCCGAGCAACTGCGCGAGGACGGTGCTGTTCTCGATGCTGCGGCGGACGCGATTCTGGCAAGGGTTCGCGTCGACGGCGACCTGATCGTCGACGCTCTTGTCGGTGAACCCGCTGCCCTTCGTCGCAGGGTGATCCGTGTGTGGCTACTCGACGGTGGAGCAAAAGCGTTGACCGACAAGCACTTACGCGCAATCGACGACCTGATGGTCGCGTGGCGAGGGCAGGGTGGAGTCGCGGTCGGTGGGGGCTCTGCGGGCGCCAGGTTGGTGTGCACCCGCGAACATGGCAGGCTGACCCTGGGTTTCGACAACAGATGAAGGGGTCCACGGCGTGTACGAGGGCGACATCGCATCGGTTCTACTCACCGAGGATCAGATCCAAGAACGCGTCAAGTCATTGGCGGCAGAGATAGCCGAGCGCTATCCGGTCGGTTCGCCGCAGGGCGACCTACTTCTCGTCGGTGTTCTCAAAGGCGCAATTTTCTTCATGACCGACCTGTCCCGCGCGCTGCCGATTCCTACGCAGATGGAATTTATGGCGGTCAGCTCCTACGGGTCGTCGACGTCGTCGTCGGGCGTTGTTCGGATCCTCAAGGACCTCGACAAAGACATCGCCGGGCGCAACGTGCTGATCGTCGAAGACATCATCGACTCGGGGCTGACGTTGTCCTGGCTGATCCGCAACCTTTCCAGCCGAAATCCGGGGTCGCTGGAGGTCGTCACGCTGCTGCGGAAACCCGACGCGGTCAAGACCGACGTCAACGTTGCGTTGATCGGCTTCGACATCCCCAACGAATTCGTCGTCGGCTACGGCCTCGACTACGCCGAGCGTTACCGCGACCTGCCTTACATCGGCACGCTGGATCCGAAGATCTACTCCGACGACGGCGACCTCTAACTGTTCGCGACAACCCGTTCGAGCGATTCGAGATCGGTGTCGATAAGCCGGAACAACCAGTACGACACCGCAAATGCGACGAGTGCGCCGACGCACAGTATGCGCACCGCGACGAAGACCGACGGTATGTCGCGCACGTCGAGGAACGTCACCGTTGCCACCGCTAGCAACGGGACCGACGCCGCAAGCGCGAGGTAGAAGCTGTTCCTGCTCCGCAGCCTGCGCAGTAGGGCAGCGTCGCGCTGGTCGATATCGCTGTAGGGCAGAAATATCGGATAGATGCAGCGGACCGAATAGAACGTGAGCAAGAAGAACGGATAGGCGACCGCAATGGCCGCACACACAACCTGCGCGGCGATGAAATGCACGTACGCGCTCACCGGAATGGTCGCGTCCGCGGAGGCGAGTCCGAACGGCCAACTGACACCCGACAGCATCCACAGACCGAACACGACGGCGACGATGCGACGACTGAGCAGCAGCGCGTCGCCCCGGGCTTTGGCTAGGGTGTCAGCGCTGTAGGTGCGACCTTTACGCAGGCCGCCTGGGACGGTCAGCAAGCGTCTGGACAGGTAGACGATCAGCAGCAACCCGAGTCCGAATCCGATGGTGTTGACCAGCAACGCAAGCAACTCGGTGCGCTGCTGCGCGCGCTCGGACAGGCGACTGAAGATCAGCATCTGGTTCTGCTGAATGTTGTACAGGCTGGCAATGCCGTTCGGGATGACGACGCACAACGCGACGATCGGCACCAGCCACTTGCGCAGCCGCAGCCGCCAGCTGCGCTCGGGCGGATCGACTAAATCGCGAGCACGATGATCGAGGGCAAGATCGAACTGTTGCGCCAATTCCCCGCCCGACTGCCACCGATCGTTCGGGTCGGGCGCCAAGCAGGTGAGCAACACCCGCCGCAGGGTCGACGGAGTGTCGGGCGGCAGGTCGTCGAGAGCGTCGGCGCTCACTCCTGCTCGGCGATCGTCGAGCAGGGCGTCGAGCGTTCTGTTGTCGCCCGCGGTCAACTCGTCCGAACCGGCGATGCGATTGTCGGGGAACGGTTTTCGGCCGGTGAGTAACTCCCACAACACGACGCCGAGGGAAAAGATGTCACTACGGGTGTCCAGTTCGGCCGCGGTACGGGAGCGACCGGGATGGCACGCCTCCAGCTGTTCGGGCGACATATACGACAGCGATCCACCGAAGTAGGCGACGGGGCTTGCACCTGCCACCTTGCCGCTGAAGCTGATGTTGAAATCCGCAAGCTTGGGGACACCCTCGGCCGTGAGCAGGACGTTGGCGGGCTTCACGTCTCGATGCAGAACGTCGTGGCGGTCCGCGTAGTCGAGAGCGTCGGCAAGCCGTCGGCCGAGCCAGGCGATCGTCTCCGGCCACGACAATGCCGCAAGCTCCGTGCGGATACTCGAATCGGTCGGCCGGATCTCACCCCGCGACTCCATCGACTCGTCGATCGCATCGAGCAGAAATTGACCACTTCGGCTCGGTTCCCACGTCGTTCGGCGAACGTTGCGCAGCACGTTCAGCAGCGTTCCGCCCGGCAGGTACTGCATGTAGAGCAGCCGCAGTTCGCGCTCCGGCACCAGGCGTTGGTCGAACACCCGCACGATGTAGTCGTGATCCAACAGCGCGAGCGTCTGTGGTTCGGTACCGCGGTCTTCCGAGATCTTCACGGCGACCAACCGCTGCATCGATCGTTGCCGCGCGAGAAACACCCGTGCGAAGGCGCCGCTGCCAAGGCTGGTGAGCAGGTCGAACTCGTCGACTCGCTGCCCGACCGCCAACTCTTCGAGCGGTTCGAACGGTCCAGGCCGTGCCACCGTCGTACTGCCCGAGCGGTGCGTTGCGGTCCGCTCTGCGACGTTGGTGACGTCCGCCGTCGAGTACGCCGTCTCGTCGTCGACGGTCAGCAGGCCACGTAGTTGTTCGGCGTGCGCCGGGTACTCGAGCAGATACTGGCCGGGGTCGACGTTCTCGCCGCGACGCTGCCGAATCACGAAGTCCTCGTGCACGGTCGTGAGCGGTACCAGGTCAGCTGTGAGCTCGGGGAACTCGGCGCGGTAGTCGGCGAGGTGCTTCGGTTCGGCACCTCGCAGCGATCGCTGTCGTAAGTCGATGCGAATCAGTTCCAGCAGCGTGCCGATGCGGATGGCGTCGGGGTCGGGCAGAAACGCGGCAAGTTCGGGTGGTGTCGCCGCGGTCGCCCATGCCACGGTGAACCGCCCGACGGCGTCCGCGGCATGCAGGCTCGGACGGCCGGCATCGAATCGGTTCATTCGATGACGGTCACCGGTCGGACTCGCTGGAGACGACCCGCTGCAGCGCCCGCAGGTCCTCTTCGAGCGATCGGAAGATCCAGTACGTCGCCACGAACGCAATGATGCCGCCGACGCACAGGACACGCACCGCAAATATGACACTCGGAATGTCGCCCGGCGGTATGAACGTCACGCCTGCCACACCCAACAACGGAACGGACGCGGCGATGGCGAGGTACTGATTGCAACGCCTGTCGAGGTTTTGCAGTTGTCGAGCGTCCGCTCTGCTCGTCTCGCCGTAGGTGAGGAACATCGGGTAGATGCTGCGGACGATGTAGAGATTGACGAGGAAAAACGGGTAGGCAACCGCGATCGCGCCGCAGACCACAAGCGAACCGATGAAATGCACGTACGCGTCCGCGGGAATGTTGCCTGCGACGAGTTGCAGCGTGATCGGGAAGGCGATGCCGGCGATCACCCAGAGTAGGAAGGCAATCGCGACGACGACGTCGCCCATGCGCAGCGCATCGCGACGAGCGCGAGCAAGAATTTTCGGATCGTAGGTCTTGCCTGCGATCATGCCGCGCGACACCGACAGCACGTACCGACAGATATAGATGATCACCGCTGCGCCGAGCGGGAAGAACGTCAGGTTGATGATCTGGGTGATGATCCCGAACTTCAGCTGCGCATCCTCGCTGAGGCGACTGATGATCAACGTCTGGTTGTGGTGGATGTTGTAGACACTTGCGAGCGCGTTGGGGATGCCCATCGCCAGCGCGATCACCGGAATTGCCCACTTGCGCAGCCGCAGCCGCCAGCTGTCCGGCGGCGGATCCACCAGGTCGCGGGCTCGGGCGTCCATACAGAGGTCGAGTTGCTGAGCCAACTCCGTCCCCGTCGACCAGCGGTCAGCCCGCGCGGGAGCCAAACACGTCATCAGGACGCGGCGCAGCGCAGCAGGACAATCGGCGGGCAGATGAGTGCAGGCATCGGCGGCGACGCCGTCGTTTCGCCGTTCGATCATTCGGTCGAGTGTTGTTGTGTCCCCGCCCTGTACACCCTCGTTGCCGAACGGCTTGTGTCCGGTCAGTAGCTCCCACAGCACGACACCGAGGGAATAGATGTCGCTGCGCGTATCGAGTTCGGCGGCACTGCCCGGCCTGCCGGGATGGCACGCGGCCAACTGCTCGGGCGACATGTAGGACAGCGAACCGCCGAAGTACGCGACAGGGCTGGCACCGGTGACATTGCGACTGAAGCTGATGTTGAAGTCCGCGAGCTTCGGCACACCCTCCGCGGTCAGCAACACGTTGGCAGGTTTGACGTCGCGGTGCAGCACACCGCGTCCACCCGCGTAGTCCAAGGCGTCGGCGAGCCTGCGGCCCAACCAGGCAACGGTCTCGGGCCACGACAACTGGGCGATCTCGGCCCGAACACTCGAATCGGTCGGCCGGATTTCGCCCTTCTCCTCCATCGCGGCATCGATCGCGTCGAGCAGAAGCGCACCGGAACGGTTCGCCTCCGGCGTGGCGCGCACCCACTGCAACACCCCGAGGAGGGTGCCGCCCGGCAGGAACTGCATGTAGAGCAGTTTCAGCTTGCGGTCGGCGATCAGACGCTGATCGAAGATGCGGACGATGTAATCGTGGTCCAACTGAGCAAGGGTCTGCGGTTCGGTGCCGTGATCGGCGGACACCTTGACCGCGACGAGCCGCTGCATCGACCGCTGTCGCGCAAGGAACACCCTGGCGAATGCGCCGCTGCCGAGCACCGTCAGCAGATCGAAGTCGTCGATACTCATCCCGACCTCGATGGTGTCGAGATCCTCCATGCCGCCGGGTTCGACGAACGCGCCAGCGGCCGCAAGGCTCGGATCCTGATACATGGCGGTACTCGTCGAATCCTCCGTCGCCGCCGCGAACGTCATCGAATCCATCCCGAGGGCGGTGGATTCATCTGCGTAGGCGGTGTTTTCGACGTAAGCGGTCTTTTCGGCGTAGGCCGTGCGCTCGGCGTATGCGGTCGCCTCGTCGGCGACCTCGGTCGGATCACCCGAATACTGTGTCGGTTCGTCGGCGACCTCGGTCGGATCACCCGAGTACTGCGTCGGCTCGTCGGGCACGGGCGGTCGAGCCAGCACCGTGCTCGTGTCCTCGTCGGTGTTCAGCAGTTGTTTGAGTCGCTGTGCCTGCGCCGGAAATTCGCTGAGGTAGTCGCGCGGGTCGACGGTCTGGCCACTGTGCCTCCGGATCACGAATTCTTCGTAGATCAGGCTGGCAGGCAGCTCGGCGCGCTCGAGTTCGGGAAACTCGTCACAGTAGGCGTCGAGGCGCTTGCCGAGGCCGGTCCGCAACCACCGATGCCGCAGGTCGATGCTGATCAGTTCCAGTAGCGCCGTCCGGCGTATCGCTGCGGTGTCGGGCAGGAAGTTCGCCAGGATCGGTGGCACAGCGGTCGACTCCCACGCGGTGACGAAATCGTCTACGACGCTGGGGTCTGTTGCTGGACTGCCGAGGTGCTCCGTGCTCATGGTCAAGGTATCTGTTCCGAGGTGTTCGACGTGACGCCCTCCAGTGCGTTCAGGTCGGCTTCGACCTTCCTGAACAGCCAGTAGACGCCGATGAACGCAATGACACCGCCGATGCACAGGATGCGTACAGCGACGATAACCGAACCTATTTCGTCGAGTGGGACGAATGTCGCACCTGCCACCGCAACCAGCGGGACCGCAGCCGAAAGCGCGAGGTAGCGAATGCCTCGACGGTGCAGGCCGACCATCACTGTCGAATCCTTGCCGCTGACCTCACCGTGTGGCAGAAACGTCGGGTAGAGGCAGCGGACCGCGTAGAACGCAACGAGAAAGTACGGGTACGAGACGGCAATGGCAGCGCACACGACGATCGACGCGAAGAAGTAGACGTAGTCGCGCTGTGACAGATCACCGATCACGATCGCCATCGTCACGGCCCAGCCGATACCGAAGCTGATCCACACGCCGAAGAGGATGGCCGTGACGCGGTCGCCGAGCAGCAGCGCATCGCTACGCGCACGGGCGAGGATGTCGGGCGGATAGGTCTTGCCGTGTTTGAGCCCGTGCGGGACAAGAACGAGGTAGCGACGCATGTAGAGGATGAGCAGGGCGCCGATGGGAAACGACACCACGGTCACGACGAACCAGATGACATCGAAGCGGTGTTGGGCTGCTTCGTCGAGTTTGCCGGCGACCAGTGCACTCACGATGAAGTAGTTCAAGTACGCGGCGAGTGCGTTCGGTACGACCACGCCGAGTTCCATGATGAGAATCGACCATGGACGCAGTTTGAAGCGCCAACTTCCCGGTGGTGGATCGACGAGATCTCGGGCGCGCGCGTCCAGACACAGATCCAATTGCTGTGCCAGTTCGGCGCCCGTCGCCCAGCGGTCGTCGCGCTCGGGTGCGAGGCAGCGCAACAGCACTCGGCGCAGCGTCGCGGGGGTGTTGGCAGGCAGGTCGGCGAGCATCTCGTCCGACACACCGGAGCGGCGATGGAGGAGCAACGCGTCGAGTGTGGTCCGATCGCCCGGCAGCGCCCTACCCGGGGTGTTTTCGGCGGCGATTCTGTTGTCAGGGAACGGTTTTCTCCCCGTCAGCAGTTCCCAAAGGACGACCCCGAGTGAATAGATATCACTGCGGGTATCCAATTCTGCTGCGGTGGAGGGATTGTCGGGATGGCAGGCTTCGAGTTGCTCGGGCGACATGTAGGACAGCGAGCCACCGAAGTAGGCGATCGGGCTCGCACCGTCGACGTTTCGGTTGTAGCTGATGTTGAAGTCCGCGAGTTTGGGAATACCCTCCGCGGTCAGCAATACGTTGGCGGGCTTGATGTCTCGGTGCAGCACCAAGTGGTTGTGCGCGTAATCGAGTGCCTCGGCGAGCCGGCGGCCCAGCCAGGCAACCGTCTCGGGCCAGGTCAGGGTGGCCAGCTCGTCGCGTGCTGTGGAGTCGGCGGGGCGGATCTCGCCACGGTCGACAAGGACGCTGTCGATGACGTCCAGCAGCAGTTGGCCACTACGAAGTTCGGCAGGCGTCTGTCGGATGCGGTGCAGTACGCCGAGCAGCGTCCCACCCGGAACGTATTGCATGTAGAGCAATTTGAGACCGCGGTCGCTCACTACCCGCTGATCGAAGACCCGGACGATGTAGTCGTGGTCGAGTTGCGCGAGCGTCTGTGGTTCGGTGCCGTGATCCTCGGAAATCTTGACCGCGACGAGCCGTTGCATCGACCGCTGCCTCGCCAGGAAGACCCGTGCGAATGCACCACTGCCGAGACCGGTGAGCAGATCGAATTCGTCGACCCGCTGACCGACCTCGACGTATTCGAGCGCATCGGGAACCCGGACCGCGTTCGTGACTGCATCGGTGCCGACCTCGGTTCGCGCTGCGACAGTTCGGGTGTCCTCCGCGGCGTCGAGCATGGCCGCCAATTGCCGCGCCTGAGCTGGGTATTCACGCAGGTAGGAGAGTTCGTCCACAACGTCGCCGCTGCGTCGGCGGAGTTGCACCTCTTCGTAGATCAACGTCGCGGGCAACCTGTCGGCACGTAACTCCGGGTAGTCGACGCAATAGTCGGTGAGCCGTTTGGGGAGTCGTGCATGCAACCAGCGGTGTTCGAGATCGATTCTGATCAGGTCGATGAGTGCGACACGACGGATCGCTTCGGCGTCGGGGAGGTAGGCGTCGAAATCGGGTGGCCGACCCGTCGATTCCCACTCCGCGGTGAATCGATCGGCGACATACGGTGGTACGACCGTGTGCTCAGCCTGTGTCATTGCGTGTCATGACCGTGGGTTCTCGCATTCCGGCGTCGTCCGGGAGGCATGAAGAATGATAACTTGCGGCACGACACTCCTGCCTTCGTGGAGCGCTCGGAAGGTGACCGCAATGTCGATCGAGGACCGAAATCAGGACCGATACGCCGCCGTGACAATTGCGGAGGACTGCCGATCCGGCCGTGCCGATCCCGTCGACGTCGTCCGGCGAGCGCTGGAGAACATCGCAGAACGAGACGGCGAGATCGGTGCATTCGTCGCTGTCCGCACCGATAGAGCGCTCGCGGAAGCTGCGGCGCTCGCGGACCGCAGTGGTTCGGAATCCTTACCGCTGTACGGAGTTCCGATTGCAGTCAAGGACAATCTGCCGGTTGCGGGTGAGCCGATGCTGTCCGGCTCGCGCGCGGGAAGCAACGTGCCGTCGGCTGCCGATCACGAAGTCGTCGCACGACTGCGAGCGGCAGGGGCCGTCGTCGTCGGCCTGACCGCGATGCCGGAGCTCGGTGCCTGGGGTGTGACGGACCGTCCCGGTGTGATCACCAGGAACCCGTGGAACCTCGAGCGCACCGCGGGCGGGTCGTCCGGTGGCAGTGCTGCCGCTGTCGCCGCAGGCATGGTGCCCGTCGCGCAGGGCAACGACGGACTCGGCTCGATCAGAAGTCCGGCCGCGTGCTGCGGACTGGTCGGCGTCAAACCCGGGTTCGGTCTGGTGCCGGCAGGCATCGGCGGCAACGACTGGTACGGAATGGCCGAAAACGGTCCGCTTGCAACAACAGTCGCCGACGCAGCGCTGGTCCTGTCGGTCATGGCCGATCAGCCCGAGCTCGCGACGATAGGACATCCGGGAAAGCTGAAGATCGGTCTCGCGGTCGGATCGCCGTCGCCGATCGTCCGCGTAGACCGGCACTGGACAGCAGCCGCGCGGACGGCGGCGGGCGTGTTCGTCTCGGCGGGGCACCTGGTGCAGACGACCGCACTGCCGTATCCGAAGAACCCCGTCGGTGAGATCGCGCGTTGGACCGCCTCGACCGCGCTCGATGCGCGAGACCTCGATCGCACGCAGTTGCAGAAGCGGTCGCGCTGGCATGTGCGCCTTGGCAAAGCCGTAACGCGGCTCGGACTGGTCAGGTCCGCACAGTCGGATCGTCTCGACAACAATTTGCGCGAATTCTTCGCCGAATTCGACGTCGTGCTCACGCCGATGCTGGCGCAATCGCCTCCGAAGGCCGAAGCGTTCAGCGAAAAATCGTGGCTGTCGAACATGTTCGCGAGCATTCGATATGCGCCCTACGCGGCACTGTGGAACGTGTCGGGCTATCCCGCGGCAAGTGTCCCGATCGGCATACACCCTGTCACCGGGACGCCGCTCGCTGTCCAGATTGCGGCGGCACCCGGCCGAGAAGCCGTCATTCTCGCCCTCGCCGCGCAGTTGGAACAACGCCGGCCGTGGGCTCGTCTTGCGCCAGACTGAGAGAGGCCGCTCCGCGGCTCGTGAGTCTTTTTGGTGGTTCCGCCCTCCGAAAAGACTCACGAGCGGCGCAGCCGCCTTATCCCGAATATGTCTGCACCGATCGAGATCAGCGCCGTCGGCACAGTTGGATTCGTCGACGGCAACGACACGATCTCGTTGATCATGATTTGCACGGCCTGAACACGTAGTCGTGCACGTGCGTAGTCGAGTTCGGGATGGATCAGCCGGAGCAGATGTACCCACTCGGCGATGTAGGAGTGCTGAGCGTTGCGGGCACGAGTGCGTTCGGCTTCCGGAAGATGCATCGTCTCGGAAACGATCAGCGTGGTGATGTGGGGGTTGTCGGAGAAGGTGGTGCAGTAACCGACGAGTAGTCGGTGCAGGCCGTCTTGCGGATCGCGCGCCGCAGCGAAGGCCCTGTTCATCTCGAGCTGCAGATACTCGTCACCTCGAAAAATGGCCGCCGCGAGGATGTCCGATTTGTTCGGGAAGTGGTTGTAGACACTCGGTCCGGCCATACCGACGCAAGCTCCGATGTCGTCGACACTCACGCTCGAGTAGCCGTTCGTCGCGAACAGCCGAGTGGCTTCGGCGAGAATGGCCTCGCGCCGTGATCGCGCGGTCAGCGCTCCAGCGGTTTGCGCGATCACACCGGTCGACCGCTCGCCAACCCGCGGAATCCGAGCGGTCAGCACGGAGGAGACGAGATCGCTCAGCACCGTAACGAATTCGGGCTCCGGAAGCGAAACACCGTGGAAGGAAATGCTGTTCGCGACGGCAAGTGCGCACTTGGCGAGGAAGTCTGCTTCGGCAGAACCGAGGTCTCCCCGCGTGCGGACGATCGCGGCAGCGACCCGACCTTCGATTCGACGCGTTTCCGCGCGCATCGCCTTGCGCTCGGCCGGTAACAGGTGGCGCGCTTCGCGGCGCCACAGCACGCCAACGCCGCGGTAGTCCACAGCGGCCGCTGCCAGCACTGTTGCGATGTCGACCGACTCGTCGGATTCTGCCGCGGTCAGCGAGGCAGCGAGCTTGGCGAGCGCGGCCGAGACGACCGTCGCAAGTAGGTCCTGCTTTCCACGGAAGTGCCGGTACAGAGCCGACGGACCGATTGCGACCGCTGCCGCGACATCGCTCATTCCCACATCGGCAAAGCCGTTGCGGTAGAACAAGTCCGCGGCAGCGTCGACGATGAGCTGGCGGCGGTTGGCGGGCCGTGTGCCCCGAAGCGGACCGACCGCTTCGGGATCGGTCGTCATGGTCGGCCAACCCCGAGCGAGGTCAGGAGACCTGATTTGCGGCTGTATCCCAATACTGTTTGCGCAGTTCGCGTTTGAGAATCTTTCCGGCACCCGACATCGGCAGTGCCTCGACGAATTCGACGCTGCGTGGTGACTTGTAGCCTGCGATCAACGATTTGCAATGCGCCCGGATCTCTTCTTCGGTCGCCGAGGTTTCGGGCAGCAGCACGACGACGGCGTGTACCCGTTCGCCCCACTCCGCGTCCGGTACGCCGATCACCGCACACGAGGCAACCGCCGGATGGCCCGCGAGTGCGTTCTCCACCTCGGCCGAATAGACGTTCTCACCGCCGGTGATGATCATGTCCTTGATGCGGTCGACGATGAACACGTAGCCGTTCTCGTCCATACGGCCGCCATCGCCGGTGTGCATCCAGCCGTCGCGGATTGCGGCGGCCGTATCTGCAGGACGGTTCCAGTAGCCGAGCATGACGCTGTCGCCACGAACGACGACCTCGCCGACCGCACCCCTGTCGACCTCGTTGTCGTCCGGATCCACGATCTTGACTTCGACGTGCGGAGCAGCGCGCCCGGCAGCGCGACGCAGTGCCGGGTTGTCGTGATCTTCTGGCTGGAGAAGTGTTGCGACGGGCGACAATTCGGTCATGCCGTAAGCCTGCGTGAACCCCGCGGACGGGAACACCTTGCGTGCCCGTTCCAGTAGTGCCACCGAGATCGGGGACGCCCCGTACACGAGGTGGTCGAGCGAGGACAGGTCGAAATCGGCAATCGCGGGATCGTCGACGAGCATCTGGATCATCGTCGGTACCAGCAGCGCATCGGTCGCCGCGTGCTCCGCGATCGCCTTCATGACACCTGCGGGTGTGAACATCGGCACGATGACGTGTGTCGAACCGACGAGGTTGCCTGCCGTCCACGAGGCGATGTCTGCGAGGTGGAACATCGGAGCCGCGTGCAGCAGCCGTCCCGACGCCGAAATGAACTGTCCCGAAGCGAGACTGCCGATCGCCGACGTCAGCAGGTTCGTGTGGCTCAACATGACGCCCTTGGGATGGCCGGTGGTGCCGCCGGTGTAGAAGACGCCGACAAGTTCGCCGTCGCCGGTACGGGTGTCCTCGATCGGATCGTTGCCCGAAACGAGGTCTTCGTAGGAGAGCGCCCCGTCCGGTACAGCGCCTTCACCACAGAAGACGATGGTCGCCAAACCGGGAAACTGTTGCCGCAGAGCGGGGATCATCGGGGCGAAGGTGTCGTCGACGAACAGGATTCGGGTGTCGGACTCGACGAGGGAGTAGGAAATTTCCGCAGGACTCCAGCGGATGTTCACCGGATTCACCGCAGCGCCGATCCACGGCACTGCGAACAGGTACTCGTGATAGCGATCGGAGTTCAGTGCCAGGATGCCGACCCGGTCGCCATGTGCGACGCCGAGCGACGAAAGAGCACCTGCCAATCGTGCGATCCGGTCGGCGGATTCGGCGAACGTCCGCGTGCGATCGCCGAAGATCGTCGCCGGGCGGTCAGGCTGCTGCTGGACGTTTCGGTGCAGTGATTGTGTCAAATACATTGCTGTTCCTTCGGGTTCGGATTCTTGGCGTGGGTGCGCTACAGCGAGCGCGCGATCAGTTCCTTCATGACTTCGTTCGCGCCCGCGTAGATCCGCTGGACCCTGGCATCGGCGTACATACGCGCGATCGGATACTCGAGCATGTAGCCGTAGCCGCCGAAAAGTTGTACGCAGCGGTCGACAACCTGGCCCTGGATGTCGGTTGTGTACGCCTTCGCCATCGACGCAGTCGCGCCGTCGAGTTCGCCACGAAGATGGCGCTCGATGCAGCTGTCGACGAACACGCGTGACACATGTGCGAGGGTGGCGCACTCCGCGAGTTCGAAACGTGTGTTCTGCATCTCGAACAGTGTGGCCCCGAATGCTTTGCGCTCCTTGGTGTAGCGCACCGTCAACGCGACGGCAGCCTCGGTCGCGGCGGCCGCGCATACTGCGACGACCAGCCGCTCGTGAGCGAGTTGTTTCATGAGGTAGCCGAAGCCTGCTCCCTCCTCGCCGAGGAGATTGGCTGCCGGAACGCGGACATCGGTGAACGACAGTTCCGCGGTGTCCTGACCTTTCATGCCGACCTTGTTCAGCAGCCGGCCGACCTCGTAGCCCGGTGCGTCTGCTGTTTCGACGACGATCAGCGACGTACCTTTTGCGCCCGCACTCGGATCGGTCTTGGCGACGACGATCACGAGATCCGCGTGTTTTCCGTTCGAGATGAACGTCTTGGATCCGTTGACGACGTAGTGATCACCGTCGCGAACAGCTGTGCTGCGCAACGACTTCAGGTCCGATCCCGCGCCCGGCTCGGTCATGGCGATGGCGCCGACGATAGCGCCACTTGCCATACCGGGAAGCCAACGCTGCTTCTGCTCCTCGCTGCCATAGGCGAGGATGTAATGAGCGACAAGACCGCTGTGCACCATGTTGCCGAATGCGGTGTCGCCGAGTCCGTACTGAGCGTCGAACAGGGCGAAGTCGTGGGCGAGAGTTCCGCCGCCGCCGCCGTATTCCTCGGGTATCGACGCGCACAGCAGGCCGAGGGCGCCTGCCTGGTTCCAGAATTCGCGATCGACATGCTTCTGGTCGGCAAACCGTTCCTGGTGCGGAATGAGTTCTGTTTCGAAGAACTTGGTAGCCATGTCTTGCAGAGCGACGATCTCGTCGTCGATCCATGGCGAGCGGTACCCAGCGGTGGTCACGTGAATTCCGTTCTCAGATGCTGAAGCCGCCACCGCAGACGAGGGTCTGCGCGCTGACGTAGTCGGATTCGGGGGTGCACAGCAGGTAGACCGAACCGGCTGCTTCGGTCGGTGTGCCTGCGCGGCCGAGGGGAATCATCTGCTCCATCGCAGCGAGCAGGTGCGGGTTGACGCCGACTTTGAGCTTCTTGCCCTCGATGTCGATGGTGCTGCTGCCGTCGGCCGATGCCTCCGTGAGTCTGGTCTTGATGAAACCGAAGGCAACGGTGTTGACGGTGACGTTGTAGCGGCCCCACTCCTTGGCCAGCGTCTTGGTCAAACCGGTGATGCCTGCCTTGGCCGCTGAGTAGTTCGCCTGGCCGGCGTTGCCGCCGGTGCCTGCCATCGAGGAGATGTTGACGACCTTGCGGCAGGGAATCGGCTCGCCCGCTTCCCTGGCCTTCTTTGCCGCGGCAGCGATGACGGGCTGCGCCGCGCGCAAGATTTTGAACGGTGCTTTGAGGTGCACGTCGAGGATCGCGTCCCACTGTTCGTCCGTCATCTTCTGGATGACCGAATCCCAGGTGTAGCCAGCGTTGTTGATGATGATGTCGAGTCCGCCGAACGAATCGACGGCGGTCTGGACGAAACGCTCCGCGAAGCCGTCCTCGGTGACGCTGCCTGCGCAGGCAACGGCTTTGCCGCCGGCCGCTTCGATGTCGGCCACCGTTTCCGCGGCCGGATCGGCGTCGAGGTCGTTGACGACGACGCTTGCGCCTTCCCGGGCGAGTTTGAGCGCGATCTCGCGTCCGATGCCTCGGCCCGAGCCGGAGACGATGGCGACCTTGCCTTCGAGATTTCCCATGTGTTGCAGTCCTTTTCGGTTCGGATGATCAGATGGCGACGACTGCGTCGCCGGTGAGGGTGATCTGGCCGTCAGCGAGGGTGACGGTGAGGGCGAGCGTTGCGCGACGTTCGCCGTCGACGTCGTCGATCGCGACGACCTCCCCCGTCGCGGTCGGCTTTCCGTGTACAGGTGTGATTGACGCGAAGCGGACGCCGTAGGAGCGAATCGCTTGCGGATCAACCCAATCGGTGATCAGTCGACCGAGGTAGGCCATCGACAACATGCCGTGCGCGAAGACGTCCTCCAGGCCGATCGATTTGGCCACGTCTATGTCGACGTGCATCGGATTGTGGTCGCCGGACGCGCCTGCGAAGAGCGCAAGGGTTGTTCGGGAAATCGCGGCGATCTCGAGTGGCGGCAGTTGGGTGCCGACCTCGATCGTGTCGGTAGCTGTCATTTGTTCGCTCCTGCCGGGTTGCGGACCACGATGATCGTTGTCAGATCGGCGACAGCGGAACCGTCGGCGCGGGTCACCGCGGTGTCTTTGACGATGAAGTCCAACGCTCCGCCCTTCTTGCTGTAGATGTCGGAGATCGTCGATGTCGCAGTCAAGGTGTCGCCGGGGTAGGCAGTGGAGTGATAGACGAAACGCTGCTCGCCGTGCAGGACGTAACGGAGATCGATCTTCAGATCCGCAGCCCAACCGAACGGGTTCGGGTTTTCGAGTTCGATCGAGAAGAAGAAGGTCGGCGGTGCCGGGATGTCGCGATGTCCAGCTGCTCTGGCGGCTTCGGGATCGGTGAAGATCGGATTTGTCTCGCCGATTGCCTTGGCGAAGAAGCGAAGTCGACCGGCATCGAGGGTCAGTTCGGTGCCTGGGAACGTCGTCCCGATGATTGTGGTGTCGAGTGCCACGGAGATCAGCTCACTTTCTCGTAGAGGGTGACGACTGCGGCTCCGCCGAGTCCGATGTTGTGCTGCAACGCGAGGTTGACGCCCTCGACCTGACGGCCTTGCGCCTGACCTCGCAACTGCCACACCAGTTCTGCGCACTGCGCCAGACCGGTCGCCCCGAGTGGATGTCCCTTCGACAGCAGACCGCCCGACGGGTTCGTGACGACCTGGCCGCCGTAGGTGTTGTTGCCGTCGGCGATGAACTTTTCCGCGGTGCCTTCGGGCGTGAGGCCGAGGCCCTCGTAGGTGAGAAGTTCGTTGGTTGTGAAGCAGTCGTGCAGTTCGACGACGCGAATGTCTTCCGGTCCGACGCCAGCTGCCTCGTAGACCTGGTCCGCAGCGGCTTTGGCCATGTCGTAGCCGACGACGCGGAGCATGTCGCCGGAGAACGTCGACGGGAAGTCGGTGGTCATCGCCTGTGCCTTGATCAGGACGGAATCGTCGAGTCCGTGCGCGGCGGCGAATTGCTCGCTGCACAGAATGGCCGCGGCTGCTCCGCACGTCGGCGGGCAACACTGGAGGCGGGTGAGGGGACCGAAGATTCGTGGGGATTCCAGGACTTGCTCGACGGTGATCGGATCGCGGAAGACGGCGTACGGATTGTTGGCGGCGTGCTTTCGTGCCTTGACGGCGATCTGCGCGAACACTTTCGGGTCGACGCCGTACTTGTTGGCGTACGCGGTGCCCGCGCCACCGAAGTACTGCGCGGCGAACGGTGCGTCGTTGTCCCAGCCCTGCAGCGCCTTGGTGCTGTCGTTGAATCGGCCGAATGCGTTGGGTCGATCGCTCCACATCGATCCGAGTGCGCCGCGTTGCATCTGTTCGAACCCGAGGGCGATCACGCATTCCGCTGCGCCGGTCTCGATCGCCTGTCGCGCGAGGAACAGCGCGGTGGATCCGGTCGAGCAGTTGTTGTTGACGTTCACGATCGGGATGCCGCTCTGGCCGAGGCCGTAGAGGGCTGCCTGGCCGGACGTGGAATCGCCGTAGACGTAGCCGACGTAGGCCTGCTGCACCGACGTGTAGTCGACGCCCGCGTCGGCGAGTGCCTTCCGCGCTGCCTGTTCGCCCATCGCGCCGTACGGCTCGGCATTTCTCGGTGTCTTGAAAGGAATCATTCCGACGCCCGCTACCACTACTCGTTTGCTCATGCGCGACCTCTCCGAATCGAACCTAGGTGATATTCACTTAGTAGACCGCAGTCGAGTTCAAACCGCAATAGGCGGGGCTCGTAGCGCGCGCCCATGCCTACATTGGATTCACATGGTCGAGGAGGGCCCCAGCGTCAGCCCGCGCCTGGTTGGACCTTCAATCAAATTTCTGATAGCCATTAGCTATGGAGCCGCACCTGCGTGACCTGCGATACTTCGTCGCCGTTGCCGAGGAATTGCATTTCACCAATGCCGCGGTGCGACTCGGGATCGCGCAACCGACGCTGTCGCGACAGATCCGCCAGCTCGAAACACAATTGGAAACGACGCTCTTCGACCGTGACCAGCGGTCGGTCGCGCTCACGGTTGCAGGTAAGGAACTGCTCGAAGGTGCGCGCAGCATTCTCGCGGCATGGAACGGGATCAGCCTGCGGCTCAATCACGCCGGGGAGACGCTGCGCGTAGGTCTGCAAACGGCGATAAACCGTGGCCTGCTCAACGATCTCGAACGGGGAAGCGGGCAGACCCTCGAATTCCACCCCTCGCCGTGGATCGACCCGACCTGTGGACTCGCGACTCGGAAAGCGGATCTGGCGCTTGTCTGGGTCCCGCCGGCCGACGAACGGTATCTTTCGCGCACCCTCCGCAGCGAGCTGCAGTGGATTATCATGCCCGAAAGCCATCGACTGGCCGAATCCGACGGGGTGAACATGGTCGACCTATTCGACGAGCCCTTCATTGCCCTGCCACCCGAAGCTGGAGCCCTTCGCGACTACTGGCTCGCGACCTACGCGCGTGGTGGTCGCCCTGTCGTCGTCGGTGCCGAAGCCGATACAGCCGAGGAGAAAATCGAAGCAATCGAGCACGGGCTCGGCATCTGCTTGATCGCCGAGGGTGCTGTACCGCTCTACCGCTGGCCGGGCATCGTCGCTCGACCGGTCCTCGACCTTGCGCCGTGCGAACTGTCGATAGCCTGGCGGGTCGACGACGATCGTGATGCAGTGCGTGACTTCGTCTCTCACGCGTCGGGTCGGTAGGCGCTCAACGTGGTGAGCGCCGCGCCGGAGGCCGAGATCAGGGATTGGTTGCGTGCCTACGTTGCGGAAAACCTCAATCCTGAGCGGATGATTCCGCTCGTCGACCGGCTCGACTCGCGGATTGTTGCGCTTGTTCCCGGGCTCGCCGACCGTGAACTGCAGCACGATCTGAGGGCGAGTACCAGAGCGCAGTTGCACAGCCTGCTCGTTGCCTTCACGGACGACGACTTCAACGTCGTCGTGCCACCCGAGGCGCATACCCTCGCGCGAACGGTCGCGCGGCGCGGCCTGGAAATGCGTGTTCTTATGCATATCTATCGGGCTGGTCAGCAGGCGGGCACCGAGTACATGGCCGACGTGATCACCGAACAGGATCTGCCGTACGCGTTCGAGCGGGCAATACTCCTTCGCCTTTTCGAGTTGGCGAACAAATGGCTCGGCATCTCCCTGGAGTTGCTGACCGATACCTTCGTCGAAGAGCGGGAACTGAGCCTGCGCGATGTGTTCACCCGCCGTGCCGAAACGGTCCGCGCGATCCTTGCGGGCGATGCGACCGACCCCGATACTGCGTCGAGGCGGCTCGGCTATCGACTCCCCGGGCGCCATGTCGCGTTTGTCGTCTGGTCCGACGACGCTGCGGCCGACGGCGATGTGATCGCCGCGCTCGATCGCGTCGCGGCGTCGATCGCAGAGCGGGTAGGTGCGACCAACAAGCTGACGGTGCCATCGGGTGCTCGGGGATTGTGGGCCTGGCTGGCGTTCGATTCGGCGACGGATCTGGTCGACCTGCGCGCCGATCGGCTTGCGGACAGTTCGATTCGCGTCGCACTCGGTGGCTGGGGAACCGGTGTTGCAGGCTTCCGTCGAAGCCACCGCGAGGCTGTCGCGGCGCGGGCCGTCGCGCAGAGCGCAGGCGGGTCCGAGTGGCTGACCGACTACCGAGACGTGGAGCTGGTGCACCTACTGTCGGCAGATCGAGAAGGTATGCGCGCGTTGATATCTCGTGAGCTCGCAGGCATCGACGGTCAGGACGTGGGTTCGGCGCGCCTGCGGCAGACGCTGCACGTCTACCTGCAGTGCCAGCGCAGTCCGGATGCGGCGGCCAAGGTGCTCGGCGTCCACAAGAACACGGTCAGATATCGCATCCAGCGAGTCGAAGAACTCCTCGGTCACGACGTCGAAGGCCGAAGGCTACAGCTGGAGACCGCACTGGCGTGCGCCGCAACCTACGGTGTGAGCGGCTAGCACTCAGGCGTGCGTGTGCGGGTGCGCGTGGGTGTGCTGGCGAGCGTGAATACGTCGCAACGGCGGATCGTTCTTGGGCGGAACCTTACGAGCAGGCAGGTCGTCGAGCAGGCGAGCCGTGATCGCGGCGATCTCCGCGACAGCCACGTCGACGGCAGCCTTGTTGTTCGCCGAGATAGAGGACAGACCACCAACCTTGCGAACGTATTGCAACGCTGCCGCGGTGATCTCGTCCTGCGTCGCAGGTGGCTCCAGTCCGCGTAGTGCGGTGATGTTTCGGCACATGTTTTCAGCCTACGTGTCAGTCGATGGGTTGGCAGGCCCGTTGAGAGGGCTCGAGGACGCGACCCGTTCCAGCGCGCGCAGATCGTTTTCCAGCGTTCGAAACACCCAGTAGACGCCGACGAACGCAATCGCGCTGCCGACGCACAGCACCCGGATGGGAACGATCACCTCGGCCAGGTCGTCGGGCGGAATGAACGTCGCTCCCGCAACACCTATCAGCGGCACGGCCGCGGCGACGGCGAGGTAGAAAGTGCTGCGCCGATCGAGCAGGCGCAGCATCGTCGCGTCGTCGTCGCTGATGGCACCGTGTGGAAGGAAGATCGGATACAGACACCGCACGGCGTAGAAGTTCACGAGAAAGAACGGGTAGGCCACGGCGATCGCGCCACATACGATCTGCGTCGCGAAGAAGTGGATGTAGGTGCCGGTGGCGATCTCGGTGCCGGTCACAGCAAGTGTGGCCGGCACACCGATTCCGGCGATCACCCATAAACAGAAGCAAGCCAACGCATTTCGATGACCGAGCCGCAACGTGTCCGCACGCGCGCTGGCCAAGGCCGCGGCATCGTAGGACCGGCCTTTCCGTAGACCGAGCGAGACGAACCAAAGGTGATAAAGGAAGACGTTCGTCGCGATGAAGCCGAGCAGAAACGCGATCGAGTAGGTCCACAGCGTCAGTTGGGTGAAGCGTTGCTGCGCATCGTCATCGAGTTTGCTGATGATCAGCGTCGCGTTGTGGTTGTAGCCGTATGCGATTGCAAGTGCATTGGGAACGGCGATCGCGAGCGCCATCACCGGCAGCGCCCACAACCGCAACCGCAGTCGCCAACTGCGCGGGGGTGGATCGACGAGATCTCGCGCGTGCGCGTCGAGACACACGTCGAGTTGCTGAGCCATTTCGTTCCCGGTCGACCAACGATCCGCGGGCTCGGGCGCCAGCGCCTTCAGCAGTACTCGCCGCAGGGCCGTCGGACAATCGGCGGGTAGATCGTCGGGAGCGGGATGGCGTCCGTCGCGGCGGCGCCGCAGCATCGCTTCGAGTGTGGTTCGGTCACCTGCCTGCGCGACGTCGCTGTCGTCGAACGGCTTGACGCCTGTCAGAAGTTCCCACAGCACCACAGCCAACGAGTACAGATCGCTTCGCGTGTCCAGATCCGCAGCGCTGACCCCGGAGTCGGGTTGCACGACGGAAAGTTGCTCTGGCGACATGTACGCCAGCGACCCGCCGAAGTAGGCGACAGGACTCGAACCCGACACGTTGCCGCTGAAACTGATGTTGAAGTCGGCAAGCTTCGGCACACCTTCGGCCGTCAGCAGCACGTTCGCCGGTTTGACGTCACGATGCAGCACACCGTGGCGGCCTGCGTAGTCGAGAGCATCCGCCAAGCGCCGACCGAGCCATGCAACGGTCTCGGGCCAGGAGAGTTCGGCCAGTTCGGTGCGCACGCCTGGCTCACTCGGGCGGATCTCGCCCTTGTCCGCTAGGCCCGCGTCGATGACGTCAAGCAGCAAACGCCCCGACCGCTGCTCGACCGGTGTCGTACGAACCTTCTTCAGCACGTCGAGCAACGTTCCGCCGGGAACGTACTGCATGTAGAGCAGCCGCAGCTTCCGTCCCTCGAGCACCCGCTGATCGAAGACTCGAACGATGTAGTCGTGATCGAGTTGGGCGAGCGTCTGCGGTTCGGTGCCGTGGTCCTCGGAAATCTTGACGGCGACGAGTCGCTGCATCGACCGTTGCCTTGCCAGAAATACCTTCGCGAACGCGCCACGGCCGAGGCTCGTCATGAGGTCGAAGTCGCTGACACGCTGTCCGACGTCGACTTCGTCCAGTGCGATCGGGTTCCCCGAGTGCGCTATGAGCGTGCCTTCGAAATCTCCGGTTGTCAGGATGGACGACAGTTCGTCGGCCTGCTCGGGGAACTGCTCGGTGTACTCGGCAGCATCGACGGATTGCCCGCTGCGACGCCGGACGATGAACTCCTCGTAGATCAAATCGGGAGGCAGCGGCATCGCACGCAGTTCCGGAAGTTCGTCGCAGTACTCGGCGAGACGCTTGTGGCGCTTGCCGTGGCGATCGGCGCCGAGCCACCGGTGTTCGAGGTCGATCTTGACGAGTTCGATCATCGTGACGCGGCGGATCGCGGGCGACTGCGGAATGTAACTGATCAGATCGGGGGGTGTATCCGATGCAGTCAGTCCGTTCCAGGCGGCGGCGAAACGCTCGACGACGTCGGCCAGCACGGTCCGCGATTGCCCACCGACAGGCTCCGCGGCGTCGGACGCCGCGGTCGGTTCGGTCGATCGAGCGGTGTGAATCCCGGTACCGGGAACCATTCTGCAGATGCTATCGGGGCAGGGGAGGTTGCATCGCGATTGCCGGCGATCGGGGCTGTCGCAACCCGGCTGGGAACCTCTCGTATCGCGTGGACGTTGTAGTCGTGAGCGAGTGCGGCACTTATCCGGCGAGACCGCCTGCTATCTGGACACCGAACCTTCGCGGTAACCTGGTTTCCTCCGGCGGGAAAGACCGAAACACTCGATGATCCGAGTTCACGCGAAAGGACTGGCCATCGCGGCCGACGCTGTATGAACCGCAAGACTGTGTTTCGAAACCTGGCGATACTTGCCGCCGTCCTCCTTGCCGTCTACGCATTCAGCTACTTCGGTAACGACACACGTGGCTGGCAGAACGTGGACACCTCCGTCGCGCTGTCGCAGCTGAAGGACAAAAACGTCGACGAGGTGCAGATCGACGACCGCGAGCAGCAAATTCGCCTGAAGCTCAAGAACGGTAACGACGCGACGGACGGCAAGACCCAGGTCATCGCGAAGTACCCGAACGCGGCGTCGGGCGACGTCTTCCGCGCCGTGCAGGATTCCGGGGCAAGCAAGTTCAACACCGAGGTCAACGGCGAAAGCTGGGTCAGCTCGCTGCTGCTGTTCGTGCTGCCGCTCGTGATTCTGCTCGGGTTGTTCATCTTCGTTATGGGCCGCATGCAGGGTGGCGGTCGCGGCGGGGTGATGGGCTTCGGTAAGTCGAAGGCGAAGCAGCTGACGAAGGACATGCCGAAGACGACGTTCTCCGACGTCGCCGGTGCCGACGAAGCTGTCGAAGAGCTCTACGAGATCAAGGACTTCCTGCAGAACCCGGCGCGCTACCAAGCACTCGGCGCGAAGATTCCACGGGGCGTGCTCCTGTACGGCCCACCCGGAACAGGTAAAACGCTTCTTGCCCGCGCGGTCGCAGGCGAGGCGGGCGTTCCGTTCTTCACCATCTCCGGCTCCGATTTCGTCGAGATGTTCGTCGGTGTCGGCGCGTCGCGTGTGCGTGACCTTTTCGAACAGGCGAAACAGAACAGCCCCTGCATCATTTTCGTCGACGAGATCGATGCGGTCGGCCGTCAGCGCGGCGCAGGCCTCGGCGGTGGGCACGACGAACGCGAACAGACGCTCAACCAGCTGCTCGTCGAGATGGACGGCTTCGGTGAGCGCACCGGCGTCATCCTGATCGCCGCCACCAACCGTCCCGACATCCTCGATCCCGCGTTGCTGCGGCCAGGACGTTTCGATCGCCAGATCCCGGTCGGCAATCCCGATCTTGCCGGCCGCAGGTCGATCCTTCGGGTGCACTCGAAGGGCAAGCCGATAGCCACCGACGCAGACCTGGACGGTTTGGCGAAGCGGACGGTCGGCATGTCGGGCGCCGATCTGGCGAACGTCATCAACGAGGCCGCACTGCTCACCGCGCGCGAAGGCGGCACCGTGATCGTCGGCGATGCGTTGGAGGAAGCCGTCGACCGAGTGATCGGCGGGCCCCGTCGCAAGAGCCGGATCATCAGCGAGCACGAGAAGAAGATCACGGCCTATCACGAAGGTGGCCACACCCTTGCCGCGTGGGCGATGCCCGATATCGAGCCCGTCTACAAGGTGACGATCCTGGCCCGCGGGCGCACGGGTGGCCACGCCATGACGGTGCCCGAGGACGACAAGGGCCTCATGACGCGTTCGGAGATGATCGCGCGCCTCGTCATGGCGATGGGTGGGCGAGCAGCCGAGGAATTGGTGTTCCACGAGCCGACCACGGGTGCCTCGTCCGATATCGATCAGGCGACCAAAATTGCTCGCGCGATGGTGACCGAGTACGGCATGAGTGCGAAGCTCGGTGCTGTCCGTTACGGCCAGGAGCAGGGCGATCCGTTCCTCGGTCGGTCGATGGGTGTCGCACCGGACTACTCGCACGAAATCGCACGCGAGATCGACGAGGAAGTGCGCAACCTGATCGAGGCCGCACACACCGAGGCCTGGGCAATCCTCAACGAGTACCGCGACGTGCTGGATATCTTGGCGACCGAGCTCCTCGAGCGAGAAACGTTGCACCGCACGGACTTGGAAGAAATCTTCGGCGACGTCGAGAAGCGTCCTCGGATCACCGCGTTCAACGATTTCGGCGGTCGTACGCCGTCGGACAAGCCGCCGGTCAAGACACCACGCGAACTCGCGACCGAACGCGGCGAGACGTGGCCGCCCGAGTTGCCGCCGACGCCGAGCGATCCGTCGCAACTGCCGCGGCACGCTCCGGCGAACGGCTATCACCAGCCTGCAGCGGTTCCGGGTGGCGGCTACGGTCCGCCACAGCGGCAGGCACCGCAACCATCACGTCCCGACTACGGTGCACCTGCTGGTTGGTCGGCCCCCGGCTGGCCGCCGCAGGAAACCGACGAACCTCACGGTCCGACACCGGGGGATCGGTGGACGCCGGGTCAGCATGGCTATCAGCCAGGTCAGCCACCTCGACCGCCGCAGGGCAACGGTCCTTCCGGACCGACGCATGCCTGGAATCCGCAGCCAGGTGGCCGGCACGACGGATCGGATCGATACGGCCCGAACGGCGAACCTGAATCCTGGGAAGGCCCGAACGGGCGGCACTAGGGTCCGGCCTAGGGTTTAGCCGCAGGGCTCTATTCGAATGCTCGACCGTCGGATGCTCGGCCTGACGACAGGCCCTGACGCCGAAGGAGAGCCACAAACTGGAGGTGGTGTCACTTGGCGCTCGAGCAACTCGACAGCAACGGCAGCGCCGGCGAATTCGCCGAGGCACTGCAGACCGGCAATCCTTTCGACCAGCCGCGGGCCGAAGCGGCCGTCCGCGAGCTGTTGCTCGCGGTCGGCGAGGATCCGGATCGCGAAGGGCTGAAAGACACGCCTGCGCGGGTCGCTCGCGCCTACCGCGAAATGTTCGCAGGCCTCTTCGTCGAACCTGCAGAAGTTCTCAACACCACGTTCGACGAAGGTCACCAGGAGTTGGTGCTGGTCCGCGACATCCCGCTGTACTCGACCTGCGAGCATCACCTCGTCGCGTTCCACGGGGTCGCGCACGTCGGGTACATCCCCGGCACCACCGGCCGCGTCACCGGGTTGTCGAAGATTGCGCGCGTTGTCGATCTGTACGCCAAGCGACCGCAGGTCCAGGAACGGCTGACGAGCCAGATCGCCGACGCCTTGATGCGGAAGTTGGATCCCCGCGGAGCGATCGTCGTTGTCGAGGCCGAGCATCTCTGCATGGCTATGCGCGGAATTCGCAAGCCGGGAGCCAGTACGACGACCTCGGCGGTGCGTGGACTCTTCCAGTCGAGCGCGGCCTCACGATCCGAGGCCCTGGACCTGATGTTGCGCAAGTGAGCAACCTGCCCGCGGCGCGTCACGATCGTGGTCTCGTCGTGATGGGTGTTCTGAACGTGACGAGTGATTCGTTTTCCGACGGTGGCCGGTATCTCGATCACGACGCGGCGATCGCGCACGGTGTCGAGCTCGCGGCAGCAGGCGCCGACATCATCGACGTCGGCGGCGAGTCGACGCGGCCAGGAGCCGCACGCGTCGATCCAGCTGTCGAAGCAGCGCGAATCGTCCCCGTGATCGAAGATTTGGTGGCTGCCGGCATCCGTGTCAGCGTCGACACAATGCGGTCGACGGTCGCCGAGGCTGCGATTTCCGCTGGTGCTTCCGTGGTCAACGACGTATCGGGGGGCAGGGCGGATGCCGGGATGAAGAACGTCGTCGCGGCGGCGAAGGTGCCGTGGATCCTGATGCATTGGCGTTCCGCGGCGGACTATGTCCATACCGGTTCCGCCGAACATTACGACGATGTGGTTGCCGAAGTCCGTGCCGAACTGCTGGTGCAGTTGGATTCGGCCGTAAACGCAGGAGTCGATCCGGCTGCGATCGTGCTCGATCCCGGCCTCGGTTTCGCGAAGAATGCCGACCACAACTGGGCTCTGCTTGCCGCATTGCCCGAGCTCACCGGTCTAGGTTTTCCGATCTTGATCGGTGCGTCGAGGAAACGCTTCCTCGGCAGCCTGCTTGCCGAAGACGGGATGATTCGGCCCCCCGACGGCCGCGAGACAGCGACGGCTGTCGTGTCGGCACTGGCAGCGGTCAACGGCGCGTGGGGTGTCCGGGTCCACGACGTCGCAGGCACAGTCGACGCGCTGCGAGTCAGCGCCGCCTGGCGTGCCGCTGGGGAAGGCGCGAACCATGTCTGATCGCATCGAACTCGTCGGGCTGGAGGTTTTCGGCCACCACGGGGTGTTCGACCATGAACGCCGCGACGGCCAACTGTTTCTCGTCGACATCACAGTCTGGTTGGACATGTCGCACGCAGCGGTCACCGACGACCTTGCCGACACCGTCGACTACGGCGGTCTTGCTGCTCGTGCAGCCGCGATCGTGGCAGGTCCGCCCCGGAATCTGATCGAGACGGTTGCCGTCGAGATCGCCGAGGACGTCATGACCCTCGAACTTGTGCACGCCGTCGAGGTAATGCTGCACAAACCGGCCGCGCCGATCCCACTCACCTTTGCCGATGTCCGCGTCGTCGCTCGCCGATCTCGCAAAGGTGCTCGTCGCAGCACTGACGATCCAGGACTGCTCGAGTGAGCAGAGCGGTGCTGTCGATCGGTTCCAACATGGGCGATCGAGTGCAGAATCTGCAGTCGGTTCTCGATGCCTTCGGAGCGTCCGTCGTCGATGTTTCACCTGTATATACAACTGCGCCGTGGGGCGGTATCGATCAGGACGACTTTCTCAACGCGATACTCGTTGTCGACGATCCCGCTGTCGATTGTCTCGGCTGGCTGCACCGCGGTCAGCAACTCGAGCAGGCCGCCGCGAGGACGCGGACCGTGGTGTGGGGCCCTCGCACGCTCGATGTCGACGTCGTCACCTGTGACGATATTCGTAGCGACGACCCGGAGTTGACGTTGCCGCATCCGCGCGCGCACGAACGCGCGTTCGTCCTCGTTCCCTGGATCGACGTCGAACCCGACGGTGTGCTCGACGTCGGTGGCGTTGCCACACCTCTGACGCAGCTACTCGCTGCCCTGCCCGACGACGAACGTACGGGTGTAGCCGCCACAGAACTTGTGCTGCAGCTTCGAAGGCGGGCGCAGTGATGAAGCCGACACGGATACCCGACCTCGTTGTATTGCTCGTCTTTGCCACCGCGGCGACGTGGCTGCTCGTCCGAGTGTTCTACGGCCAGCTACCGCCGATTCCGGTCTACGCGGGAGCGTCGTTGTATCCGGTCGCCGTGGTCGAGGTGATTGCGGCGTTCATCATTCGGTCGCGTGTCAACAACCACGAGATCGGTGACGGCCTCCGTCAGTTGCACCCGATTACCGCAGCACGCGCAGTAGCACTCGCCAAGGCGTCCGCGCTGGTAGGCGCTGCGAGCGCCGGGGTATGGCTCGGCTTCCTGCTTTACGTGTTTCCGCAGCGCGACACGCTGAGCGCAGCCGTCGCCGACAGCACGGGTGCAATCGTCGGGCTGGCCGCGGGAGTTGTTCTCGTCGTTGCCGCACTGTGGCTCGAACACTGTTGCAAGGCACCGGAGGACCCGCCGGACGAGCCGGCACATTGATGCTCGAGGCGTCCGTCAACGCCGAAATCGGTCGCCTCTGCACGACTACCGAGCGGCGGAATCGCCGCACCGCTCCACGGTTCTAGACCTCGCGACGGCTACCCTTGGCGTCATGACGTCCGCTTCCCGCACCAAGTCGCCGCGTCGCGGCCGACGCAGCGCGGGCCAGCTGATCCTGGCGGCAATGCTCGGATTGGGCCTGATCGCGAGCATTTTTCTGATCTTCGCCGACAGCGTGCAACTGCTTCGCGTCGGAGTCGTCGCCGCTGCGTGGGCCGCCATCGTCGGCGGTATCGCGATGACGAAATACCGTCGAGAATCCGCTGTCGACAAGGCAAAGGCCCGCGATCTGCAGACGGTCTACGAGTTGCAGTTGGAGCGCGAGATCTCCGCACGACGCGAGTTCGAGATGGGTGTCGAGGCGCGCGTACGGAGAGAAGTTCGTGCCGATGCCGAAGAACTCGCCGGACTCCGTGCCGAACTTGTCGCGTTGCGCGCGAACCTGCAGGTCCTCTTCGACGGCCAGTTGCCGTCGGAACGCGTCGCCCTGCGTGCCGATTCGACGCGGGTCCAGGAATTGGCGAGTGGCCAGGACGGCGACTATCCGAATTATCGGGAACCCCGTGCTAGGGATAGTCAGAACGGCCGCGACGTTCCCGTGTTCGATCGCAATCGTCCGCCGGACCCCGCCTACGTTGCCGACAACAACCAACGACCGCAATTTGCGACGCCGTACGACGAGCCGGTCACCGCAGAGGTCGCAGCCATCCCCGAGTTCGGTCCCATGCCAACCACGCCGGCGTCGGCGCCCGAGCCGCCTATCGTTACCACTCCCCAGCAGCACCTGCCGCAGGATGATGCAGCCGACACCGCGCCCGAACCGTTTGTCGAGCCTGAGGCGGAGTTCGAGCCAGAGTTCGAGCCTGACGTCGACGCCGAGCTGCCGTTGCTACCCGAGCCTGCCGCGGGCTCACGACGTCGTCGCCGTGCCGAAGCTGAGGCCGCTGAGGTCGACGGTATGGCGCCGAAGAGCATCTCGGTCGCCGAACTGATGGCGAATCTTCGGTCGGAGACGGTCGGCAGCGAGGGTTCCGGTCGTCGTTCACGCCACGGCCAGTGAGCTGTAGATCACTCTCCGCTGCATAGCTTCGGCGATGTTCTAGCCGATATCCTGTGCGAAGGACGTCTGGTACCCGCCGAGCGGGACTGGAACGAACGAGAGGACAGCGTTGACCTCCTATGGGTTGACCTCAGCGAGCCACGTCGGTGGCCCAGCACCTGCACGATTGACGGTAGGAATCGTCTCGGCAGGTCGCGTCGGAACAGCTATCGGTGCCGCTCTCGAACGCGTCGGCCATATCGTCTTCGGAGTTTCCGCAGTGTCGAGCGCTTCGGTGCACCGCGCCGAGACCCGGCTTCCGGAATCGCGAATTCTCCCGATCGACGAAGTGGCCAAGCGAAGCGAACTGCTCGTTCTCGCCGTCCCCGATTCCGAACTTGCAACGATCGTCAGTGGTTTGGCGTCGACGGGCGTTGTGCGCCCGGGTGCACTTGTCGCGCATACGTCCGGTGCAAACGGCATCGGCGTCCTTGCGCCGCTGACCGCACTCGGTGCGACGCCGCTCGCCATTCACCCTGCAATGACCTTCACCGGCCACGACGAGGACACCGCGCGCCTCGCCAACGCTTGCTTCGGCATCACTGCAGCTGACGAAATCGGTTATGCGGTCGCGCAATCGTTGGTAATCGAGATCGGCGGCGAACCGGTCCGCGTCGCGGAGGCCAACCGAACTCTCTACCACGCGGCTCTCGCCCACGGCAGCAATCATCTCGTCACGTTGGTGGTGGACGCTGTTGCGGCACTTCGGGTTGCGTTGGCGGGTCAGGAACTGCTCGGTCAGCAGACCATCGACGAACAGCCGAACGGTGTCGCAGAACGTATGCTCGCGCCCCTGCTTTCGGCGGCGCTGGACAATGCGCTGCGACGCGGACAGTCGGCATTGACCGGCCCCGTCGCCCGTGGCGACGTCGCTGCGGTCGCGGCTCACCTCGCGGTGCTCGAAGCCGCCGATCCAGACCTGGCAGCCGGCTATCGAGCGATGTCGTTGCGTTCGGCACAGCGCATCGGTGCCGGTGCGGAACTGATCGACCTGTTGGAGGAGGGGAGATGACTACAACAGCTAACCCGTTGCAGGGTGCCTTCGTCCCGGGTGAACTGACGGTTCATCACGATCCGAAAGTTGTCACGGCTATCTCGAACGCGCTGCGCGGCGTCGGTCGAAGTGTCGCGCTGGTTCCGACGATGGGAGCGCTGCACCGCGGACACATCGAGATCGTCCGGCAGGCCAAGCGCGCCAATTCGGTTGTGATCGTGTCGATTTTCGTCAATCCACTGCAGTTCGGCGCAGGGGAGGACCTCGACGCGTATCCGCGGACGCTCGATGCCGACATCGCGATGCTGCGCAACGAAGGTGTCGAGGTTGTATTCGCACCATCGGTGGCCGACATGTATCCGGACGGCCGTCGCACGATGATCCATCCGGGCCCGGTCGGTGCTGATCTCGAAGGTGCAAGCAGGCCTACACATTTCGCGGGGATGCTCACCGTCGTCGCGAAACTGCTGCAGATCGCCCGACCGACCAATGCCTACTTCGGCGAGAAGGACTACCAGCAGCTCGCTTTGATCCGGCAGCTGGTCCGCGACCTGAACTTCGACGTTCGGATCGTGGGAGTCCAGACCATTCGCGAAGCAGACGGCCTCGCGATGTCCTCCCGCAACCGCTATCTCGACCCGGATCAGCGGGAAGCCGCGACTGCGTTGTCGGCGGCACTGCTCGCAGGCGCGAGCGCGGGCCCCAAGGGTGCCGACGCCGTGCTCGCTGCGGCTCGGTCGGTGCTGGCGGCGGTGCCCGAGTTCGAGGTCGACTATCTGGAACTTCGTGGCGCCGACCTCGGTCCGGCGCCGGAGAACGGCCAAGGTCGATTGCTGGTCGCGGCCCGTATCGGTACCACCCGTCTTATCGACAACGTCGGTGTCTCGCTCGGTATCCGGACAGAGGATCCGCAGACCGGCGACCACGCACAGTCCAACCCACTCAGCAGTTCCACCCACTAGGAAAGGGCCAGCGATGTTCCGGACCATGATGAAATCGAAGATCCACCGCGCGACCGTAACTCATGCCGACCTGCATTACGTGGGGTCGGTGACCGTCGACCGCGACCTGATGGAGGCAGCCGATCTGCTCGAAGGCGAGCAGGTCTGCATTGTCGACATCACCAACGGCGCGCGCCTCGAGACCTACGTCATCACCGGCGAGGCGGGTTCCGGCGTGATCGGAATCAACGGTGCTGCAGCGCATCTCGTCGCGCCTGGCGATCTGGTGATTCTGATCGCGTACGGCACGATGAACGAGCAGGAAGTGCGCGACTACAAGCCACGGGTTGTGTTCGTCGACGAGGCGAACAAGCCTGTCGAACTCGGGTCCGATCCGGCTCACGCGCCGGCCGGTTCCGGATTGATCACTCCCCGTACGCTTTCCGTAGTCTGACCGGCGCCGGTAGATGCTGCTCACGATCGATGTTCGCAACACGAACATCGTCCTCGGTCTGTTCACCGGCTCGGGATCGCACTCGAAGCTGGTGCGGGACTGGCGTATGCACACCGACGCCAGGATCACCGCAGACGAGCTTGCGCTTGCTCTGAGAGGCCTGCTCGGCAGCCATATCGAGGGAATCACCGGTGTGTCAGCACTTTCCACGGTTCCGTCGGTGCTGCGCGAGCTTCGTACGATGTTGCGAAAATACTGGGGTCACGTACCGCACGTTGTCGTGGAGCCGGGTGTTCGCACCGGAGTGCCGTTGCTCGTCGACAACCCGAAGGAGGTCGGCGCCGACCGGATCGTCAACAGCATTGCGGCACATCACCTCTACCGGACGCCCGCGATCGTCGTCGATCTCGGAACAGCGACGTGCGTCGACGTGATTTCCGCCAAAGGTGAATTCCTCGGGGGCTGCATCGCCCCCGGGGTCGAGATCTCCATGGATGCGCTTGTGCACAGCGCATCGTTGCGTAAAGCGGAGTTGCTGCGGCCGCGATCGGCAGTCGGCAAGAACACTGTCGAATGTATGCAGGCTGGAGCGGTATTCGGTTTCGCGGGAATGGTCGATGGACTCGTCAGGCGGGTCAGGGCGGATCTTCCCGGCTTCGAAGGCGACGACGTCGCTGTGATTGCCACCGGTGACAGTGCACCGCTGATCATCCCGGAGTCCGACGTGATCGCCCATCACGAGCCGGACCTCGCGCTGGAAGGCCTGCGCCTGGTCTACGAGCGCAATCTCGCCAAGGGCCGCCTGCGCAACGCTTAGGTTTCTCCCGCTCAGGTTTGTGACCGTAGGTGCTACACTTTTCTGGTGATTACCCGCATGAGTGCCCAGGAGTGTTGTCGAGGCTGACCTCTGCCTTGACCAACTAACACTTCCTGGAGAAACCTCATGCTCTCCGCATCTTCTGTGGAAACACGTGTATCTGCTCGTCCCGCACCGCACGCCTCCCGCGACGTCTCCGATCGCGTTATCGCTTCGGCGCTTCCCACTCGCCTGCGCCCGGCCGACCTGCTGCGGCTCACCGACGAAGGCGCTGTCGACGTCCTCAACGGGCACTACGACCACCTGCTGCCATCGGGTGGGCAGTGGCCGACGGGCAATCGCTGGGCAGTTCGCCTCAGCTCCGACGACGACGTCGACGTGTGGCTGATCAGCTGGGTTCCCGACCAATCGACCGAACTGCACGATCACGCGGGCTCCCTCGGCGCACTGACCGTTCTCAGTGGTGCGTTGTCCGAATACCGTTGGACCGGTGCGGAACTGCGACGCCGGACCCTGAGCGCAGGCGACCAGGCCTCGTTCCCGATCGGGTGGGTGCACGACGTGATGCGTGCTCCTGATGTGCCAGGTGGTTCCGACGTTTCCGAACCGACGCTCAGCGTCCACGCCTATTCGCCACCGCTGACTGCGATGTCCTACTACGAAGTTGCCGACGGGCAGCGATTGCGTCGCACTCGGACCAAGCTCACCGACATGCCAGAGGGAGATCTGTAGCGATGACACGAAAGCTTGCAGAACAACGACTTTCGATCGACGAGATGCTGGAGCAGGCGCGTGAGCAGCTCACCCGCATCTACGCATTCGAGCTACCCGAGGCGGTTGCGCGCGGCGCGATTCTGGTCGATATTCGACCGCAGGCGCAGCGGGTCCGTGAAGGCGCGCTTCCCGGCGCACTGGCCATCGAGCGCAATGTGCTCGAATGGCGTTGCGATCCAACCAGTTCGGCTCGGATCGCGTTGGCGGTCGATCACGACGTCGAATGGATCGTGGTGTGCTCGGAGGGGTACACGTCGAGCCTGGCGGCGGCTGCCCTGCAGCAGCTCGGCCTACACAGGGCGACAGATCTGGTCGGTGGCTACAAGGCGATCCAAGCGGCAGGCCTACTTCAAGTCGCTTCGGGTGCAGCCCATTTCGACCGGGTGTCCGAGACCGTCGTCGCAAGCTGACGGCCCCGGACGCCCGGGCGGTGGAGCGGTTTCAGCCGAGTGCGGCGAAGAACTCACGGATATCGCCTACCAGTAGGTCCGGAGTTTCGAGCGCGGCGAAGTGCCCGCCGACCTCGAAGTCGCTCCAGTGCACGATGTTGTGCCCTTCCTCGGCGTAACGGCGGATGGAGACGTCTTCGGCGAATGCGGCAACGCCGGTCGGAACGTTCGACGGGACCGGCCATTCGCCGCCGTGTGTGCTCTCGTAGTACATGTTCGCCGACGACGTCGCGGTGCCTGTGAACCAGTACACCGACACGTCGGCGAGAATCTCGTCGCGCGAAACAGCGTCCTCGGGAAGCGCTTTGGTGCTGTTGGTCCATTCCTTGAACTTCTCGACGATCCACGCGAGCTGACCGGTGGGGGAGTCGGCGAGTCCGTACCCGACCGTTTGAGGCCGCGTTGCTTGAATCTTGAAGTAGCCGTCCTGCTCGGCCGTCCAATGGCCGAGGCGTGCGATTCGTTCACGCTCGGTCGCCGTCATGTCCGCTAGGTCGTCGTCCGACACCGGGCCGAGGGGGATGAAGCCGAACGTCGCCGCGTTGACGTGCACGCCGATCACACGGTCGGGTGCGACACGACCCATATCGGGCGCGACGAAGGCGCCGTAGTCGCCACCTTGAACGCCGTATTTTTCGTAGCCGAGCATGCTCATGAGCTGTGTGAAGGCCTTGGCGTTGCGCATGCTGCCCCAGCCGCTGTCGGAGAGGGGAGTCGAGAAGCCGAAGCCG
Organism: Antrihabitans stalagmiti; assembly: GCF_016482825.1. Lineage (GTDB taxonomy): Bacteria > Actinomycetota > Actinomycetes > Mycobacteriales > Mycobacteriaceae > Antrihabitans > Antrihabitans stalagmiti. The sequence goes on from NZ_JAEMNV010000004.1 coordinate 464,472, forward strand.
GCCATCGAGGGAATGACGAGGTGGAAGGCCTGGTCGGGGTCCAATCCGTGCGCACGAGGATCGCTGAGCGGACCGATGACATTGAGGAATTCGACCACCGATCCCGGCCACCCGTGCAGGAGTACCAGCGGCGTCGCATTGGGCTCGGGGGAGCGGACGTGGAAGAAATGGATGGTCTGCCCGTCGATCTCGGTCAGGTATTGCGCATGCTGGTTGAGTCGCTCTTCCGCTGCGCGCCAATCGAATTCGTTACCCCAGTAGGCCGCAAGTTCCTTCAGGTAGGAGACGGGAACGCCACGTTCCCACTCGGCGCCGGGGAGTTGCTCGGGCCAACGGGTGTTGGCGATACGGGCCTTCAGATCCTGGATCGCCGCTTCCGCGATCTCGACTCGGAACGGACGGATCTGCGCGCTGGACTCTGTCATTGTGCTGCTCCCCTGAATTGAACGGATCATTCCGTTCAAGAATAACTGAACGGATCATTCCGTTCAAGGGGTAAGGTCGAGGAATGTCAGAGCAGACATCGCACTCTCGGCGCGGCCGGTTCGCCGAGGCCGAACGCAACGACGCGACGATTCTGGACGCAGCGCGAGAAGTGTTCGTGACGGATCCGTCGGCACCGATGTCGGCTGTCGCGAAGCGCGCAGGCGTCGGAATCGGTGCGCTGTACAACCGCTATGCAGGCAAGGAGGACCTCCTCGCCACCCTGTGCTCCCGCGGGCAAGACAAGTACCTCGAAGAGGTGGAACGTGCTCTGAGCAGCGACGCGGACCCCTGGGATGCCTACGTCGACTTCCTGCGCCGCATCGTCGAGGCCGATACGCACTCACTGACCGTCAGGCTGGCAGGCACCTTCACTCCGACAGCCGAACAGCTGGACAAAGCAGAACGAATGTTGGCTCTCGGCGTCGAATTGTTCGAGCGAGCCCAGGCGACAGGACAATTGCGATCGGGCGTCACGTATCTGGACGTGTCCTACCTGCTCGAGCTAATCGCGAAAAGCGCACTCGGCGACAGCGCCCGGACCGCCGAGCTACGCACGCGGCAACTGGCCGTGATCATCGACGGACTGCGGAACACCGGTGGCGACGAACTGCCGGGGACCCCGCCGACCTGGGAGGAGCAAACCGCCCGCTGGGTACGGGAGTGACTACCGATAGGCTGCGTGGTCGTGAGTGATACGAATACGCCGCCCGTCGACGACACCCCCGAGCAGATCAGGGTGCGTCAGGCCAAGCGCGACCGACTGCTCGAGCAGGGCCGTGAGGCGTATCCGGTCTCGGTTGCTCGTACCCATACGCTTGCCGAAGTTCGCGCGCTGTACCCGGACTTGGCCGTCGACATCGCAACGGGGCAAACCGTTGGCGTTGCGGGCCGAATCATCTTCCTGCGCAACACCGGAAAGCTCTGCTTCGCCACTTTGCAGGAAGGCGACGGGACGCAACTGCAGGCCATGATCAGCCTCGCCGGTGTAGGCGCAGAATCGTTGGCGGACTGGAAGTCCGACGTCGACCTCGGTGATTTCGTATTCGTTCGTGGCGAGGTAATCAGTTCGCGGCGTGGCGAATTGAGCGTTCTAGCCGATTCGTGGGAGATGGCAGCGAAATCGCTACGACCACTCCCGGTCGCGCACAAGGAAATGAACGAAGAATCGCGGGTCCGGCAACGCTATGTCGACTTGATCGTTCGTCCGCAGGCGCGCGAAATGGCGCGCAAGCGGATTGCTGTTGTGCGTGCGCTCCGAAATGCACTGGAGGCACGTGGTTTTCTCGAAGTCGAGACACCGATGCTGCAAACACTGCACGGCGGTGCGGCGGCCCGTCCGTTCGTAACGCATTCGAACGCACTCGACATCGACTTGTTCCTGCGGATCGCGCCCGAGCTATTTCTCAAGCGGTGTGTGGTCGGTGGCATAGAGAAGGTCTTCGAGATCAATCGGAACTTCCGAAACGAAGGTTCCGACGCGACGCATTCTCCGGAATTCGCGATGCTGGAAACCTACGAGGCCTACGGAACCTACGACGATTCCGCGAAGATGATCAGGGAATTGATACAGGAAGTTGCTCAGGAGGCGCTCGGAACTCAGGTCGTCACTCTCGCCGACGGCACCGAATACGATCTGTCGGGCGAGTGGACGACGGTGCAGATGTATCCGTCGTTGTCCGAAAGCATCGGAGTCGAGGTCACCCCTGATACCAGCGTCACAGAATTGCTCGAACTTGCCGAGCGCGTCGGACTGGAGATTCCCGAAGGCAAGGGGTACGGCCACGGCAAACTTGTCGAAGAGTTGTGGGAACACCAGTACGGCGACAAGTTGCACGCCCCTACTTTCGTTCGCGATTTCCCTGTGGAAACGTCACCGCTGACTCGTGCGCACCGATCCGTTCCCGGTGTCACCGAGAAGTGGGACCTTTATGTTCGCGGTTTCGAATTGGCAACGGGCTATTCGGAATTGGTCGATCCCGTGGTGCAGCGCGAGCGTTTCGTCGATCAGGCTCGCCTGGCGTCGGCGGGTGACGACGAGGCTATGGTTCTCGACGAAGAGTTCCTCGCTGCAATGGAGCACGGAATGCCGCCTACGACCGGAACGGGTATGGGAATCGACAGGTTGCTGATGGCGCTGACCGGACACGGAATCAGAGAAACCATCTTGTTCCCAATTGTGCGGCCGACCGCGCGCTAGCCGCCTTTGCGGAGTCTTTCGACCGCAAGCGAGTGGTCTTTATTGCATTCGCATTATCTTTGTCGTGGAATATCTCGCAATAGGGGTACTCTAGGCGCGAGTAGTAGGCCTGCAATGGAGGCCACTCCATTCGAGAGGAAAGTCACCCCATGGCTAAGAAGGTCACTGTCACGCTCATCGACGACGTGGACGGCGAAGCGTCGGCGGATGAGACCGTTGAGTTCGGTATCGACGGCGTCTCCTACGAGATCGACCTGTCGTCGACAAACGCAGCCAAACTGCGTTCACAACTCGACCTGTGGGTTTCGAGTGCGCGCAAGGTGAGCGGCCGTCGCCGGACCCCCAAGCCTGCGATTGTGGCCAGCGGCACAAAGAGCCGCGTTTCCGTCGACCGCGAACAAAGCGCAGCAATTCGTGAATGGGCTCGCCGAAACGGACATAAGGTATCTGCCCGCGGCCGCATCTCCGCAGAAATCACCGACGCCTACAACAAGGCGAAGAAGTAGCACCACTCGAAACTCCCACCTCGGGCCGAGTCGATCTTGGGTATCGACTCGGCCCGAGCTGTGTTTTCTACGAGAAATCCAACGCTTCCGTCGCAGCGGTCGATTGTGCGTGCGTCGGTTTCGTTCCACCACCGATCGCATAGACCGTATTACCTACCGCCGCGACCGCAAGACCGTGTCGTGCCGTATGCAGTGCGGGGAACGTTGCCCAGGTCCCCGTTGCCACATCGAATGCCTCGACGGTGCCGAGCACCCGCGTCGGTTCCTCACCGCCGACGGCAACGATGCGTCCGTCGACGTACACCGCTCCTAGCCCGCCACGCGGGGTCGGCATGGCCGCCAGCGTCGTCCAGGTCCGGGTAGCCGGGTCGTACCGCTCCACTGCGCCCGTGTTCTTGTCCGACGACAAATCTCGTCCACCGAGTGCATAGAGGTAGGTTCCGTCGGTAGCCGCCGCGAGATGCTCGCGTGCCGTAGGAGCGCCGGGGGCATCGCGCCACGCAGTGCCGTCGAATACGGCGGTTGTCGTGGAGAGCGTGCTGTTCGCCTGACCTCCCGTGACGATGATCTGATCACCGACGACAGCGGCCGCTCCTGCTGCGCGTGGTTCCGGCAACCTCGGCAGTTCGACCCAGGCGCCGTCGCGGAGAACGAACACCCGGTCCGAGGTCGTCGCGGTCAGGTCGTGGCCCTGCGGTTCCCAGCCGCCGATGACGACAAGTTCACCCCTGTAGTCGACGGCCATCGGGTGATTGAGCGCGATAGGTAGGTCGGGACCGGACTTCCACGTGTCGATCGCCGGGTCGTAGCCCTGCACCTTTCCTGTCGAGCCCTCGTTGTCGAGACCGCCGAACACCCAGATGGTGCCGTCGGACATGGCCGTGGCCGACTGCTGCCTGGCAAGGCGCGCATCATCGAGTTGCCGCCACGCTTCGGCCGGTTGTGCCGAACGTGCAGGCAATGCGAGCGCCTCGGTCGTCGCGATCGACGCCGCATGTGTCGGCTTGCTCGCACCGCCGATCGCGTAGATCCAATTGCCTACCGCTGCAACCGCCAGACCGTGCCGTGGTGTGTGCATCGGCGGAAGCGCGGACCACGATCGGGACACGATGTCGTAGGACTCGACTGTGCCGAGCACCCGGGTCGGTTCCTCGCCGCCGACCGTCATGATGCGGCCGTCGACGTACACCGCGCCGAGTCCGCCGCGCGGCGTCGGCATGGCGGGAAGCGAGGTCCACACCTCCGAGGTCAGGTCGTACGCCTCCATCGCTCCGGAGTTCTTGTCGGCCGACAGGTCTCTGCCGCCGACCGCAAAGACCGACTTACCGTCCGTTGTCGCAGCGAGATGCTCACGCGGTGTGATGACGCCGGGGGCAACACGCCAGGCCGTGCCGTCGAAGATCTCGGTTGTGGTCGACAGCTGCTGGTCTTCCCACTGGCCGCCGACGACGACGATCTTGTCGTCGACCACAACCGCGGCGCCGGCAGCGCGCGGTCGGGCAAGCTTCGCGATGTCGACCCAGGCGCCGTTGCGAAGTGCGAACACCCGATCCGACGTCTTCGCGGTGAGATCGGCGCCGCTCGGCTCCCAACCGCCTATGACGATCAGCTCGCCCCGGTAGGCGACTGCCATGGGGTGATTGAGTGCGAGGGGCAGATCGGGTCCGGACTTCCAGGTGTCGATCGCCGGGTCGTAACCCTGGACCGCGGCGGTCGACCCGTTGTTGTCGAGACCGCCGAAGACCCAGATCGTGCCGTCGTCGACGACCGTCGCGGACTGTTGACGAGCGAGTTTCGCGTCTTTGAGCGATCGCCATTCCAGCGGCACGGCTGCGGCAACCGTCGACGGTGCCGAGGACGCGCTCGACGCTATCGGCGAACCGGTCGAGTCGTTGCGGGCGAGCACGACTCCACCGACCGACGCGGCGACGACCAAGGCGGCAACGGCAGCGACCGCGAATGCCAGGCCGCGCCGTTTGCGCTCGGCACCAACGGGATTGGGGGCCCGATGGTGAGGGCCCGATGCCGCAGCGGGTACCGCGTGCTGAGTCGAGGGTCCGGACGGCTGCCCGAAGGCAGCGTCGTAGGGCAGCACCGGCTGATAGTGCGGACCTGATCGATGGCTCGGTCCGGAGTGTCCGGTAGGCGGCGCAGTGAAATATTCGGTCACCTCGTCGTCACCGGATGGCAGCGCCATCGCCTCGACCTTGAGGCCGTGCTGCTGCTGCGCCTCGCGTAGTGCGTTGCCGAAATCGGCGGACGTCTGCCATCGACCTGCCGGGTCGTCCGCCATCGCCCGCTCGATTGCGCGGCAGACGTCGTCGGGAACCCCGTTGGGTCGTAGGTCCGGTATCGGCGTCGTGCTGATTCGCAGGAACTGAGCAATCAACTCTTCGTCGGTTTTGCGTTCGTAGGCCGCGCGGCCCGCGATCAACGCGAAGATCGTCGCACCGAGCCCGTAGATATCGGCGGCGATCGTAGGTGGCCTGCCCTTGAGTACCTCGGGCGCGGTGTAGGCGAGCGAGCCGGTGAACGCGCCCGTGGCAGTCTCGAATCCGCCTGCGATGCGGGCGATTCCGAAGTCGGTCAACTGTGGTTCACCGTAATCACCGACAAGTACGTTCGCCGGCTTGACATCGCGATGCAGGGTTCCGCCCTCGTGGGCGGTCTGGAGCGCGCCGGCGAGTTTGACGCCGATCCGGACGGCGTCAGGCCACTCGAAGTTGCCGTCGCGGCGGACGCGGGTGGCAAGGGAATCCTTTGCGAGATAGGGCATCACGATGTACGGACGGCCCGTTGCCGTGACACCGAGCTGCAGGATGTTCACGATGTTCGGATGGCCCGAAAGTCGGCCCATCGCATAACCTTCGCGCAGAAATCGCTCGCGGTTCTCCCTGTCGAGGTCCGACGACAGCAGCTTGATCGCCACGGTGCGGCCGAGCGCGGGTTGCCAGCAGCGGTACACGACACCGAAACCACCGCGGCCGACCTCTGTTGCGCCTTCGAAACCGGCTGCGGCCAGCTCGGATTGAAGGCTCGGGTCAGCGGGATGACTCGGATCGCCCTCGTAGCCGGTCAGTGTCTTGCCTCTCGTAGCGGTTCTCGGGTGGTGGACTCGTGAGTTCTGTGTGAATCCATTGTGAGGGCGCAACCGGCTCGCAGGGGGTGCGGATTTGCCCCTCCTAGGGTGACTTCCGGTAGTCGGTCGGTCACGAAAGGATCTAGTTGTCCAACAGAGACGGACCACACCGCCGAATGCAAGGAGTTCCGGAAATGACAATCACCACGCATGCCCCGTTCGAGGCCAAGATCGACGAGATCGATGCGGCCCCGATCGATGCGCTGGAGAGCCTCTCCGACGAACTCGACCAGCTGATGATGCGGGAAGAAATCGACCACCTGGACGCACAGATCGTGGCTCTCGTCCGCCGGCGCGTCGAGATCACTCGGCGTGCCGGCCTGGCCCGAGTGGGTGCGGGGCTGCCTGAAGTGACCCGACATGCCGAAATGGGTGTGCTGCGCCGTTTCGAAGCACAGCTCGGACGCGACGGCGTCAGCCTCGGAATGCTGCTGATCCGCCTTGGCCGCACCGGTCTTCCCGGCCGCGGAAAGTAGTTCGAGCGCGACACGTTCATCGACGATCTTGCTGTAAACAGAGGTAAGCGGCACGATTGACCCGTGAACAGAGGTCGATGTGTCGGTACTTGACGGGCCGTGCCTGCGATATGCAGACGAAGTAGGACGCCAGCAGGAGCTGGTTTTGTCACCCGAGAGCCCTCGGGTGACCCTTGGACGGTCACCTCAGGCGGACGTTCCCTTGACGTGGGACGACGAGGTATCGCGCCTGCATGCCGCGATCGAGTGGATGGGAACGCACTGGACGATCCTGGACGACGGTCTCTCGCGCAACGGCACTTTCGTCAACGGCGAGCGGCTGGCCGGTCGGCGCCGGTTGCGTGCAGGTGATCGCATTCGCATCGGCGGCGCGCTGCTGACCTTCCACGAATTCGGCGCAGGGGTCGACGATGTGACGCGGGTGTCGTCGAGCGCGGTCCCGACGTTGCGTTCGCTGACCGAGACACAGCGCTCGGTGTTGGTCGCACTGTGCAGGCCGTACAAACACAGCGCAGCATTTGCGAGCCCGGCGTCGAATCAGCAGATCGCGGCCGAGCTGTATCTGAGCGTCGACGCGATCAAAACCCATCTACGCGCGCTGTTCGCGAAGTTCGGGGTCGAGGATCTACCGCAGAATCAGAAGCGGGTCCGGTTGGCCGAACTCGCATTGCAGAGCGGTGTCATCTCCGAACGCGATCTCTAGCGTGGATCGTCGTCACGCGCCGAGTCGGTGTTCGCGTGGACTTACCCCGTGTTCACGCTTGAAGGCCGTACTCAGCGCGAAGGCGCTGCCGTAACCCACTTGTCGGGCAACGGTTTCGATGGTCGCATCCGATTCGCGGAGGATGTCCGCAGCGAGCGCGAGACGCCATTCGGTGAGGAAAGCCATGGGTGATTCGCCGACAAGTTCGGTGAAGCGTTTGGCGAGCGCGGCGCGGGACGCACCCACTTCGGCCGCGAGATTCGCCACTGTCCAGCCGTGCGCCGGATTGTTCTGCATCAGCCGAAGTGCCTTGCCTATCAATGGGTCCGCGTAGGCGTGGTACCAGGCGGGTGCATCCTCGCGCGCAAACCAGGCTCGCAGTGCTGCAATGAGCAGCAGATCGAGCAGTCGATCGAGCACAACACCTTGTGCGGGTTCGTCTCTGCCGATCTCGAGTTCGAGCAATTGCAGTAGGGGACCGCTCAATTCGCCGTTTCGCAGGACCGTGAGCGGAGGCAGTGAGCGCAGTAGTCGCTGGCTGACCGCTCCGGCCATCTCGTAGGTTCCGGTCACGATCATGTCTTCGCCTGCCGGATTGGTTCCCCAGCTGCGGATGCCCAAACTTAATGTTTCGCAAAGTATTTCACCGTCCGGCGTCATCGTGACCTGGCCCGGCGCGATGATGATCTGCGGTTCGGTAGCAGGATCGTCGGCGACCGTATAGGCCTCCGGGCCACGGCAGATCGCTATGTCGCCTGCGGCGAGTTGGGTTGTGCTCCCGTCGTCCTGACATATCCACGCGTCACCGCGCAGCACCACGGCGAGGGTGAGTGGCGCTTCGTCCTGCACACGCAACGACCACGGCGGATCCAGGATCGAACGCATCAGAAACGCCCCGCGAGCGCGGGGGCCTTCGAGCAGGCTCGCAAGCACATCCACGCCGTCGATCGTAGACGATCGAACATGGAAACGAGAGTCTGAGCGATGGATCGTCTCGCCTAGCCGAACTGTAATTGGAGGCACAACGAAGGACACACCAACCCGAAAGGCTCGAAACAATGACAATCAACAGGACGATCGATACGAATTCCACGATCTTGGTAGTCGGCAGCACCGGCAAGACCGGCCGTCGCGTCGCAGAGCGATTGAGCGACCTCGGCTACAACGTCCGCCACGGCGCACGCTCGTCGGACGTTCCCTTCGACTGGGCGGACCGCGAGACCTGGGGCGCCGCGCTCGCCGACGTCGACGCGGCCTACGTCACCTACTTCCCCGATCTCGCAGCGCCGGGATCGATCGCCGACATCCAGACCTTCACCGAGCTGGCTGTCGCACGGGGAGTGCAGCGGTTGGTCCTGCTCTCCGGCCGGGGTGAGGAAGATGCCGAGGCGTGCGAACGGGTCGTCCAGGCCGCCGGCCTCGAATGGACGATCATCAGGGCGACGTGGTTCGCGCAGAACTTCAACGAGTCGTACTTCTTGGAGCCGATCCAGGCAGGCGAGGTCGCATTGCCGGTCGGTTCGGTCGCCGAGCCGTTCGTCGACGCGGACGACATAGCCGACGTTGCCGTCGCAGCACTGACCGACGACCGGCATGTGGGTGAGTTGTACGAGTTGACGGGTCCGCGGTTGCTCACCTTCGCCGATGCTGTTGCCGAGATCGCCTCGGCAACAGGTCGCGAGATCGCCTTCGTTTCCATCACCGCTGAGGAGTTCGCCGCGGGTCTCGCCGAGCAGGGTGCGCCCGAGGAGGTAATCGGTCTGCTGATCTACCTCTTCACCCACGTCCTCGACGGCAGGAACGCCTCGCTTGCCGACGGCGTGCAGCGAGCACTCGGTCGAGAGCCACGCGACTTCAAGGTCTTCGTCGCAGACGCTGCGGCGACAGGCATCTGGGCCGCCGTGACCGAGCAGGGAGAGTAACGCCATGCAGACGATTCGCACCCTCACCTTGATCGTGGCAACGCTGACCTCCGGCTTGCTTGCCGGCGTGTACTACGCCTACGCGACCTCGGTGATGCCCGCGCTGAACCAGGTCGACAACCGTGCGGCGGTTGACGTCATGCAGCGGATCAACAGCGTGATCGTGAATCCGATGTTCATGCTGACCTTCCTCGGCGCACCGCTCGCCACCGTCGGAGCGGTTGCCTTGGTACTCGGCAAGGACACCAGATCTCTGCTCGCCTGGGTCGCGGCAGCTGCGGTCCTCAATATCGTTGCCACGATCATCACGATCGCCCTGAACGTTCCGCTCAACGACCAACTCGACGCGGTGGGGGATCCGAGCAGGCTCGGTGATCCAGCCGCAGCATGGGCGGACTTCTACTCCTCCTGGGTCAACTGGAACATCGTGCGAGCTGTTGCGCACACGGCAGCCTTCGGAACCTTGGCCTGGGCGCTGGTTCTGCTCGGCCGTAAATCCGTGTAGGCAGTTCCGTTCAGGCCACCAGGGCGAGCCCGGAGATCTCGTTCGAGGTCGTGCCGCCGACACGTGCAAGCAAACGAACGATCGAATCGGAAACCAGCGCCGGCTGCTCGAGAATCACCGAGTGGCCGGCGCCTTCGACGATCACCAGATCCGAGTACTCGACATGAGCGGCCATCGAGATCGAATGCGACGGCGGCGTCATCAAATCAGCGGATCCGCACAGCACGAGTGTCGGAATCGCGGAGAGCAGATCGAGCGATTCCGTCTCGTCGTAAGTCATGAACGAGCTGAGGAAGGTTGCCATCGTGACGATCGGGGTCGCGTTGTGCATCGCGTTCGCAAGAGCGAGGACACGGGGATTGACCTTGCGGGTACCGAACTCGGCGGAACGGACGACCGGCGCGAACACCTTGCAGCCGAAGCGCTTGGCCTTCTGCATCGTCACAGGTGAACGGCGGACGGCAGCCTGGAAGACCGAGACGATGGGGTTGCGGAGCACGCGACCGAAGCCGGCTTCGGCAAGGCCGCTCGCCGCGGTGGCGATCAGCGCGACACCTGCGATGCGGTTGCCGATCTCGTGCGGAAACAGACCCGCGTAGGTCAGTGCTGTCATCCCACCCATCGAATGTCCGACCAGCACGACCGGGCCGGTCGGAGCGACGGCGTCGAGGACCGAATGCAGATCGTGAGCGAGCTGAGTGATCGTGTACGTCCCGGCGGGAGCTTCGGCGGAGTCGCCGTGACCGCGGTGATCGTAGGAAACGATGCGGGCATCGGGAAACTGATTCCGCAGTGTTGCGCGGACGTAGGTCCACGACTCGGTCCGCAAGCAGTGCCCGTGCAGGAAGACCACGGTCAGTGCCGCGTCGACGGATCCGATTTCGCGAACCGAGAGCAGTACACCGTCAGCTGTTGTCACCATGGCACGACGTTCCACCGCTTCGGCGATTGTGCTCGTGATCGACATGGTGGGCTCCGTGAGTTCGTGTACTGGACTGGGTGCGATAGGACTCACTCTGCTCCGGTGGACGACTCCGAATAAGGCCCCTGAGTGCTGAGCCGAAGCACCCCGGGGGTGCGACTATCACCACCAAGGTGGGCAAGGGGTTGCTGCTGGGGTGCTGTCGGGGTCCTACAGGGGTCGTGTGCACCCTTGTTCGCTGTTGGCGTACAGGAACGGAAACGAAACCCCTAGCTGCGGCGTTAACTACGTATGCCGGCATTCACAGCCCGCCTAAATGGGTGGACGAGCGGCGGGTCGAATCCTGGGCAACTAGAGTAGTACCGGGGGACTGGAACCTTGATTGGTTCGGCGATCGATCCGGAGACAGTGCCGGGCAAGAAGTGAGGGAGAGCAGATGTTCGAGAGGTTTACCGACCGCGCACGTCGCGTCGTCGTCCTGGCCCAAGAAGAGGCCCGGATGCTCAACCACAACTACATCGGCACCGAGCACATCCTGCTTGGCCTCATCCATGAGGGTGAAGGCGTAGCGGCGAAGTCTCTGGAGTCGTTGGGCATCTCCCTCGAAGGCGTTCGCAGCCAAGTCGAGGAGATCATCGGTCAGGGCCAGCAGGCCCCGTCCGGCCATATTCCATTCACGCCACGCGCCAAGAAGGTGCTGGAGCTCAGCTTGCGCGAAGCTCTGCAACTCGGGCACAACTACATCGGCACGGAGCACATCCTGCTCGGCCTCATCCGCGAGGGTGAAGGCGTAGCAGCTCAGGTGCTCGTCAAGCTCGGCGCCGACCTCAATCGGGTCCGGCAGCAGGTCATCCAACTGCTGTCCGGCTACCAGGGCAAGGAACCGTCCGAGTCCGGCACCAGCCGTGGCGAGGCAGGCACGCCGTCCACGTCGCTTGTGCTCGATCAGTTCGGCCGCAACCTCACCCAGGCTGCGCTGGAAGGCAAGCTCGACCCTGTGATCGGCCGCGCGAAGGAGATCGAGCGCGTCATGCAGGTGCTGAGCCGCCGCACCAAGAACAACCCCGTCCTGATCGGCGAGCCCGGTGTCGGTAAGACAGCGGTCGTCGAAGGCCTCGCGCAGGCCATCGTCAACGGCGAGGTCCCGGAGACGCTCAAGGACAAGCAGCTCTACACGCTCGACCTCGGTTCGCTCGTTGCGGGCAGCCGCTACCGCGGTGACTTCGAAGAGCGCCTCAAGAAGGTGCTCAAGGAGATCAACACCCGCGGCGACATCATCCTGTTCATCGACGAGCTGCACACGCTCGTCGGCGCGGGAGCTGCCGAAGGTGCAATCGACGCGGCATCGATCCTCAAGCCGAAGTTGGCTCGAGGCGAACTGCAGACCATCGGTGCAACGACCCTCGACGAGTACCGCAAGTACATCGAGAAGGACGCTGCACTCGAGCGTCGGTTCCAGCCGGTTCAGGTCGGCGAGCCGACTGTCGAGCACACGATCAGCATCCTCAAGGGACTACGCGACCGGTACGAGGCACACCACCGCGTGTCCTTCACCGACAGCGCTCTCGTCGCGGCAGCAACGCTGGCCGATCGCTACATCAACGACCGGTTCTTGCCGGACAAAGCGATCGACCTCATCGACGAGGCGGGCGCCCGGATGCGCATCCGCCGGATGACCGCACCGCCGGACCTTCGCGAATTCGACGACAAGATCGCCGATGCCCGTCGCGAGAAGGAATCTGCGATCGACGCGCAGGACTTCGAGAAGGCAGCGAGCCTGCGTGACAAGGAGAAGACCCTCGTCGCACAGCGCGCAGAGCGTGAGAAGCAGTGGCGCTCGGGTGATCTCGACGTCATTGCCGAGGTCGACGACAACGAGATCGCAGAGGTCCTCGGCAACTGGACCGGCATCCCGGTCTACAAGCTGACCGAGGAAGAGACCAGCCGTCTGCTTCGTATGGAAGACGAACTGCACAAGCGGATCATCGGCCAGGAAGACGCAGTGCGAGCTGTGTCGAAGGCGATCCGTCGTACTCGTGCAGGCCTCAAGGATCCCAAGCGTCCGTCGGGCTCGTTCATCTTCGCCGGCCCGTCCGGTGTCGGTAAGACCGAGCTGTCAAAGGCGCTTGCGAACTTCCTGTTCGGCGACGACGACGCTCTGATCCAGATCGACATGGGCGAGTTCCACGACCGCTTTACCGCGTCGCGGCTCTTCGGTGCACCTCCCGGCTACGTCGGGTACGAAGAGGGCGGCCAGCTCACCGAGAAGGTCCGCCGTAAGCCGTTCTCCGTCGTTCTGTTCGACGAGATCGAAAAGGCACACCAGGAGATCTACAACACCCTCCTGCAGGTGCTGGAAGACGGCAGGCTCACCGATGGCCAGGGTCGTACGGTCGACTTCAAGAACACCGTGCTGATCTTCACGTCCAACCTCGGTACGTCCGACATCTCCAAGGCGGTCGGGCTCGGCTTCACGCAGTCCAACGCTGCCGGGTCGAACTACGAGCGGATGAAGCAGAAGGTCAACGACGAGCTGAAGAAGCACTTCAGGCCGGAGTTCCTCAACCGTATCGACGACGTCATCGTCTTCCATCAGTTGACGACCGACCAGATCGTCCAGATGGTCGACCTGATGATCGCTCGTGTCGGGCGCCAGCTGGCAGGCAAGGACATGGACATGGAGCTGTCCGAGCAGGCGAAGTCGCTGCTCGCGAAGCGTGGCTTCGATCCCGTCCTCGGCGCTCGTCCGCTGCGTCGCACGATCCAGCGCGAGATCGAGGATCAGCTCTCGGAGAAGATCCTGTTCAACGAGATCGGACCCGGCCAGACGGTCGACGTCGATGTCGAGGGCTGGGACGGCGAAGGCACGGGCGAAGATGCGAAGTTCACCTTCAAGGGTCGCCCCAAGAAGGTGCTCGTCGACATCGCTGCAGACGATGCAGCCCCCGCCCCGGTCCTGACCAAGGACTAGGCAGCTACGCCGCTCGTGAGTCCTTTTGGAGGTCCTGGCCTCCGGAAGGGCTCACGAGCGTTTTGCGTTGAAGCTCGAATTATGTGAATACCGTGTCATGCTGGCGCCGAGCAACCTACTCTCGGGTCTATGGACGGTGCACGCAGTCGCAGACCGATCGGCATTCTCGCTCTGACGCTCGGAGTTGTTCTGGCAACTCCGGGTACCGCGGTTGCTGATCCGGTCGGCGACTTTTTTGCTGTGCACCGGACCGCGGTCGCCCGAGCCGACTGCGGACCCGGGTCGGCGCCGGAGCCCGGGCTGCAGGGCGAGGTCCCGCTCGCCGACCGCGACAGCGGCCGCAGTCAGACCGCGTACTCGTGCAACATGAGCCTGATCGGCCAGTACCAAGGCGAAGGTGCCGGGATTGTCAGCCCGACCTACAAGAACTGCTCTTACACTGGATCAAATTGGCCTACAGGGTTTTTGAGCCCGCACCCCGGCGTGCAGGTGATCGACGCCGCCGATCCGGGCAACCCGCGGATGACGGCGAACCTCACCGAACCTGCAATGGACGGCGGCACCTGGGAGTCGTTGAAGGTCAACGAGAAGCGCGGTCTCCTCGCTGGTACCGGTACCGGAATTCTGGTCGGCGCCGGCTACTTCTCCGTCTACGACATCTCCCAGGATTGCGCGCATCCTCGCCTGCTCAATCCGGGAACCGGCAGCAATCTGACGATGCCGATTCCGATCACGACGCACGAGGGTGGCTTCTCGCCTGACGGCAATACCTATTGGGCAGCAGGGACGGTCGGAGGACTGCTGCATGCGATCGATATCAGGGACCCAAGCAATCCGCGGGTGATCTGGTCCGGGTTCACCGGACTGGAGAACCACGGGTTCGGTGTGAGTCCCGACGGCAACCGGCTCTACATCTCGACCCTCGGCGGTATCACCGTTCTGGATGTCAGCGCCGTGCAGCGCCGCGACCCGTACCCGAACGTTCCGCACATCTCGCGGCGATTCTGGATCGACGGCCAGATCACGCAGCACACGATTCCCATCGAGAAGGACGGTCGCCAGCTGTTGCTGACCGTCGACGAGGCCGGTTCGGGCGGCGTGAAGATTCTCGACGCCACCGACGAGCAGAATCTGCAGTTGGTCAACACCATCAAGCTGGAGATCAACCTGCCACCCAACGCCGACCGCTGGTCGCAGTCGGCGGCGGGGAACAGCGTGTTCGGCTACGACGCCCACTACTGTTCGGTCGACCGGCCGGTAGACCCGACTGCATTGGCGTGTGGCTGGATTCAGTCGGGCATCAGGGTTTTCGACATCCGAGATGTGAACGACGTCAAGGAGATTGCGTACTACAACCCCGGCGGCGAGGCAGGAAAGAACGGCGTTCTGGTGAACTCGCTGCATGCAACGGTCGGTAATCTTGCGGCGCCGCCGCTGATCGGCACCATCGCGATCGCACGCGCGATCGTCGAAGGCCAGATCTCGGCAGGCGAAGTACTCAGTCCACGTTCGCATCTGGTGATAGCCGACATGAGTGCGGATTGGTGTATGTCGCCGCCGGAGTTCCACGGCGATCAGATCTGGGTCAGCTGCATGGACAACGGGTTCATGGCCTTGCAACTCGACAACGGGGTGTATCCGCTCAGGTGAACAGACGTCGAACCGCAACGATTGTCTCTGTTGTCGCCGCATTGCTGATCGGGCTTGCCGCCGGTGTCTTTCTCGGCAGACCGAATTCGACGGACGACGGCGGTCCGGTGCTCGGCACCGTCGAAATCGGGTTCGCGCAAGACATGTCGATTCATCACGAACAGGCAATATCGTTGTGCGACAACCTGGCTGCAGATGTCGACCCGAAGGTCGGCCAGGTATGCGCAGGCATCAGAGCCAATCAGGGGCGTGAGATCGGAATGCTGCGCGGTTGGTTGGAACTGTACGACCTACCGCAGTCGTCGCCGACGCCGATGGCCTGGATGGGTTCGGAACATCATGGCGGCCATGATATTTCGTCGGCGCAGCTGCCAGGTATGGCGAGCTGGATGGAGATCGACGAATTACGCGGGCTCAACGGCCGAGCTGCCGAGGTTCGTTTTCTGCAACTGATGCTCCGCCACCATCAAGGCGGGCTGGACATGGCGGGTTACGCGGCCGGCCACACCGACGTCGCACCGATCGAACGGATCGCGACGGGAATGGTTTACGAGCAGACGCAAGAGGTTCTTGTGATGGACCAATTGCTGCGAGATCGCAGTTCCGCAGCGCTGCCATACCCGTAGGGCTATCCTCGTCCGGCGAAACGGTCGCGCGCATCGCGTCGAAACATGTATCGCAATGCTGCGACGACAGCGACGATGTGGACGATTCGGACGACGCCGATCAATACTGATACCGGGTCGAGGTCGTCGATCAGCTCGCCGAAACCGTTGGCGGACAGTGTCGCGGCCATCGGCTCGATGATGAGCGACGCCAGCCCGACGGTGCCGAGTCCGACGGCCAGCGTCGTGCGGGCCCAGCCGTCGCCTGCCCGAAGTCGCAAGGCAATACCGAGAACGACGAGGTAGACAACGGCGCGGACCCCGAGACCCGCTGCCAGAGCGCCGATGTCCGACCCGGGCTCGTCGAGTTCGACGGCTGTTCGCAGGACCGCCTCGACCGCACCGGCGGTGACTGCGACGACAACGGCGACGAAGGCTCGCTCGACCGAAACCGAGGTGGATGGCGTGAGAACTGTTGCGGTCATGGAGAAATCCTGCGTCGGCACATCGGCGCGCCACATCAACCCGTGGTCGTGATTCGATGTCCCTCTCAGGTATGACCGATGGCAACGAAGAGCGGGCCCGCCGTTGGGCGGGCCCGCTATTGTTCGTGTCGTATCAGCGAGTGGCGGAGAGCTTTTCGGCGTCCGAACGCTGGCGGGTAGCCAGATCGGTGAGGACGGCGAAGGCGAGACCGAGGCCGATCCACAGCGTTGCCTGTGTGGCGAGTGAGGACAGTCGGAATTCCCACAGCAGCGTGGCAGGGAAATCGGGACCGACTTCGTTGACACCCGGCAGCAACACGTAGCCGAGCACGACGATGACGAGGAACGACGCGACCGGTGCAGCGAGGCGAACACTGAACTGCTGCGTTGCAACGATCTTCGACACGTATGCGGCTGCCGCGATCGCGGCGAGGCCGAGGATCACAGCAGCAAGCCAAAGCAACGTGCGTTTGTTGATGGTCTCGGGATCGCCGACCGCGGGCGGGTTGGCCGGATATTTGAAGAACGGCACTGCTTCGATGGCGAGCCAGCCTGCGGTTGCAAGGGTTACCGCAAGCACCGGTCCCGGAAGGTCGACCACGCGGCGTGCGTAATGCGCTGTCGCCGCGAAGATGGCACCGAGGGCGAGACCCGCCAACGCCGTCGCGAGGAACAGGCCGCCCTTCTGGCCGTCCC
The DNA here is from genome assembly GCF_016482825.1 of Antrihabitans stalagmiti. Lineage (GTDB taxonomy): Bacteria > Actinomycetota > Actinomycetes > Mycobacteriales > Mycobacteriaceae > Antrihabitans > Antrihabitans stalagmiti. The sequence continues at coordinate 481,735 of NZ_JAEMNV010000004.1, forward strand.
TGGAGACGAGCGCATCGTCGCCGTGCGAATGGCCCTCGGTAGCTTCGTCACCGTGCGAATGACCGGCGACCGCCCCGGAGTCGTCGTGTGGCTCGGCGGCAGAGTTGGCCTCTTCGATCGCGATGGCTGCGTCGACGTGCGGTTCGCCGATGAAGAACGCGACACTGCCCGCGAGGAGGCCGGCGATCAGGCCAGCGAGCAGACCACGAATGAGGAGGGTTTTCAGAGTTCCGGTCAGTGGCACGGAAGCCCCAGCAGGTGACGACCGTCGTGCATCAACTCGTGCAGATACATACCGCTGCGCGAGATGGTGCCCTGGTCGAAACCGACAAGGTACAGCGTGAGCAGTGCCATGAGCACGACACCTACTGTGATCAACAGCGTGCCGACCGAATCGGTCGCCTGGCTGGGAGTGTGTGCAATTGCCATTTGGATCCTCCTGGGATTACGCGTCCCGGTCGAGCGAATTGCGATGGTGGGGCGTCTGGCTGACCAGCGTATAAGCGCCGGATCACAGTGGCGCGACCGCTCCGGTGTTGCACCGGTATTACCGCTTCACCATCACGTTGTCATCGGCACTTTCGCACCTGTGAACAGGTGGTGTCAATCGTAGTTGGCGCCGGCTCGCGTCGTGATGCAAATGCTGCCCAAACGTGGCACTACTCTGCGTGCGCGGAACTTCCGACCACATAGAGAGTCCGGTGTCGAGAAGCCATTCGACCACGTCAGGTGCATTGGTGCGGTTCCAATCGAAGTTCGTAGGCGAATATACCCCCTGGCGGTATATTGGGTAGGATCGAAAACGTGCAGCCAGTGATCCGACGCCGTCGACCAGGCGCAGCCTTGGCGACTGGATTGCTGATTGCACTGACAGCTCTCGGTGTGTTGTCGATGCACTCGGTGACGGCTACCGCTACGTCGATGTCGACGAGTGGAGGCCACGCCTCGATGGCGGCCACGCCTTCGGTCGACAATTCGATTCCGATCGCGTTCAGCGAGCACGACTGCCCTTCGGCGCATCAGATGACGCATCCGTGCGCGGGCACTGTGACGTCGTGGCCTGCATCGACAGCGCCGACCTCGCGCGTCGGCATCGAACTCTTCCCCGCAGCGGTGGACGGAATCGGCGGCCGAACCCAGTCGCCGATGGGACGCGCGCCACCGTGGGCCGTGTGGGTGTTGGATCGATCGGTGACTTTGCGAGTGTGACAGGGAGTCCGAGATGTGTAGTCGTCTCGGCGGGTCGTTAGGCCTTGATTCCTGTATTGACCACTCTTGCAAGGAGTTTCACATGCGTACCAAAATCAGTACGACGCTCGCTGCTGCCGCAGTCAGCGCGTTCGTCGTCTCCGGCTGTACCGACAACCCGACCGATTCGTCGATGGAAGGGCACTCGATGGCCCCTTCGTCGACGGCGCAAAACTCGACACCCCCGGCTCCTGCGTCCGTGGAGTTCAACGATGCCGATGTGATGTTCGCGAAGATGATGTACCCGCACCATGCACAGGCTGTCGAGATGGCTGCGATGGCAGTCGGCCGCACAGACAATCAGGAGGTGCTGTCGTTGGCTGCGGCGATCGAATCCGCACAGCAGCCGGAAATGGACCAATTGACGGCGTGGCTGGCCCAATGGGGCCAGCCGGCACCCTCTGCAGACATGGGTGAGATGAGCGGAATGGATCACAGTTCGCAGAGCGGCATGATGACTCAGCAGGACATGGATGCGTTGATGTCGGCGTCCGGTCCGGACTTCGACCGGCTGTGGCTGACGATGATGGTTGCCCACCACACGGGTGCGATCGAGATGGCGAACGTCGAAATCGCGCAAGGTTCCAATCCCGATGCCATAGGGATGGCTCGCACGATCGCCGAAACTCAGCAGCGGGAGATCGACGCTATGCGGCAGCTTCTCGGCTGACCTGATCCGCTAGGGACCGAAGGCCGCACCCTCTGCTCGGGGGTGCGGCCTTCCGTACGAGATTCAGCCGATAGCCATCGGCTCGTTCTGCTCGTCCCGGCTGTCCTGGCCCAGAGAACCGGTGACGGCGTCCGGACTAAGGTCGAGTCGGCGCAACAATTGTGCGTTCGCTGCTACGACGATCGTCGAGAGGGACATCAGGATTGCCCCGACCGACATCGGGAGCACGAATCCGACCGGTGCCAGCATGCCTGCCGCTAGCGGAACGGAGATGAGGTTGTATCCCGCTGCCCACCAGAGGTTTTGCTTCATCTTCCGGTAGGAAGCTCGCGAGAGTTCGATCACCGAAAGGACCGATCGGGGGTCGTCGCTGGCCAGGATGACCCCGGCCGATGCGATCGCTACGTCGGTGCCCGCGCCGATCGCGATGCCGACGTCGGCCTGGGCGAGTGCCGGCGCATCGTTGACTCCGTCACCGACCATCGCGACGGTCCGGCCTTCTGTTTGCAACGCAGCGACGCTGTGCGACTTGTCTTCTGGTTTCACTCCGGCGAAGTAGCGGTCCACGCCGAGCTCGGTGGCGACGGACTTTGCGACGGCGTCGGCGTCACCGGTGATCATGACCACCGTGATTCCGCGGTCGTGGAGCGCGTCCACCGCTGCGTGGGACTCGGGCCGGATCTCGTCGGCGAGCTCGAGTGCTCCGATCACGACGCCGTCCGCGAGGACGTGCAGGATGATCGCCCCTTCGGCGCGCCAGCGGTCGGCGACTGCGAGCTCGGTCGCGTGCTCCTGCTCCAGGAGGGCCGGACCGCCGACCTGAACTCGGGCTCCGTCGACTTCGGCCGACACTCCGATGGCCGGGGATGACCGAAACTCGGTGGCGGCGAGGACCGTCAGGTTCCGGTGCCGTGCGGCGGCGACGATAGCGCGTGCGAGTGGATGCTCGGAATCTGTTTCCGCTGCAGCGGCGAGTGCAAGGACCTCGTCTGCAGTGCGGCCTGCGGACACCTCGACGGCGGTGACGGTCGGTTCGCCTTTGGTCAGGGTGCCGGTCTTGTCGAAAAGCACCGTGTCCACGGTCCGCATGGTTTCGAGTGCCAATCGGTCTTTGACGAGAACGCCGCCTCGGGCTGCTCGTTCGGTGGCGATGGAGACCACAAGCGGAATGGCAAGGCCGAGTGCGTGCGGGCAAGCGATGACCAACACGGTGATCGTGCGGATGACGGCATCGTCACCCATTCCGAACTGGGTCCACACGACGGCAGTGATTGCTGCTGCTCCGAGCGCGAACCAGAACAACCACCCTGCTGCGGTATCCGCGATGCGCTGTGCACGTGACGTCGAATTCTGCGCGTCGGCGACCAACCTGCCGATTCCGGCGAGGGTGGTGTCCTGCCCAATCGCGGTGACCTGGACCCGAATGCCGGAGTCGGTTGCCACGGTTCCCGCAACGACCTGATCGCCGTCGCCGCGGCGGACGGTGCGCGATTCTCCGGTGATCATCGATTCGTCCATACTCGCCGAACCGGCGACGATGGTGCCGTCTGCGGGCACCCGCCCTCCGGGGCGAACGACGACGACGTCGGAGAGTTGCAGTTGGTCCGGAGATACCGAAACGACGTCGTCGCCCTCGACACGTTCGGCTGTGTCTGGCAGTAGAGCGGCCAGTGAATCCAGGGCGGACGTCGTCTGTGCGAGTGAGCGCATCTCGATCCAGTGCCCGAGCAGCATGATCACGATCAGCAATGCCAGTTCCCACCAGAAGTCGAGCTGGTGATCGAGCACACCGAGGCTCGCTCCCATCGATGCAACGAATGCGACCGTGATCGCCAATGCTATGAGAAGCATCATTCCCGGTGTACGCGAACGTATTTCGCTGACTGCCCCGGTGAGGAACGGAGATCCGCCCCATACGAACATAACTGTGCCGAGGACGGGTGAGATCCAGGCGATCCACGAGGCGTCGGGTAGCGAGTAGCCGACGAGCATCGCGAACATGTCCGAGGCGAATACCACTGGGACCGCGAGCGCCAACATGATCCAGAACAAGCGTCGGAACATGCCGACGTGATCGCCGTGACCCGCATGCCCACCGTGGCCCGAGTGCTCCGAATTGCCGGACCCGGCTGGGCTGTGCTCGGACCCGACGTGGTCCGGATCCGTGGTGGTCGTTTCGGTATCGGCATGGGTGTCGTTGTGCATCTTTCTGCGCCGTCCTTCGATTGAAACCTGGTACCCCCTGGGGGTATTAGTTCGCAGTTCGGACTATACCCCCTCCCGGTACTTCTGAAAAGCGGTCGTTCACGACCGACGCTTGGAAATTCGCACAACCCGTCCATTGAGCGTTGGCACAGTGCCTAATGACACGACGGGAAATCGCTGGCACCGTCAGTGCACATGAACAGTGCGGTTCGGAGTGGAACCTTGTCGGCGGGTCGAACCCGCAAGCGGTCGGTAGCGGCCTTCGTCGCCTTCCTGCTCGGGTTGTCGGTCGTCCAGGTGGTAGCTGCGCCCGGTGTGAGCGCAGCGCCGGTCAGTTCGGCGACCGACCGCCAGGAGCATCCGGTGTACTCGCGTGACGGGATCGCGGTCACCTACGTCAGCTACCTTCTGCCTCTGCCCGCAGACGCGCCGGCGCATCCCGCGGAATGCGACCGGGTCGGCTTCCTTCGCTACCGCGTCGCAGACGGCCCGACCAACTCGCGCGACGCAGACCACGTTGTCGTCCAGCAGCAAGGACTCGGCGGCGGTGCCATCAACTCCGACGGTGTGTCGTTCAATACCGTCAACTCCGCCCGCAACCTCGGCACCGAAATCGAGTACTGGGCACTCGCCCGACGCAGTGCCTGCCTCGACGAAACGTTCGGTTTCGACGTCGCGCTTCGAACCGGCAACTACCTCGACGCAGTCGACTACTACTTCAACGGCAAGCAACTCGACGGGCAGAAGTTCCCCGGCTTCAAGCAGTCTCACGACCTGCAGGTGACCGACTGGATGGGCCTCGAGCGCGTCGTCCGCGACCAGTACGAGATCATGCTCGCCGAGTTGCCCGACCAGGCCGAGCGCCAACGAAAATTCGTCTGCACCGGAATCTCACTCGGTGGTTTGGTGACCGGAATGTTCGCCGACTGGGATTTCGACGGCAACGCTGCGACGAACGACGATGCCGGCTTCAACCAGTGCGCGGCGTTCGCGGCTCAGGACTCGATGATCACCTCGGATCCGGTCGCAATTCAAAACACTCCCTTCTTCCGAGACGTCACCGACGTCATCGTCGGTACCACCAACGGCGTCCTGCAGACCGGATTCCGTGCCGGTGTATTGCCGCGAACTCTCGGCCCCGCACCTGTCGTCGGGACGAAAGCGTTTATGATCTACCGCCTTGCAGGCTTGGCCGCGCATCTCGAGCCGGACGCGGAATCGCAACTCCTGAGCCATCTTCCACATGATCTCGAGGTGGATCTGACGCTCAACACCCTCTTTGCCCCGACGTGGAGTTCGTTCGTCACCAACGGTGCCGACGGCTCGGGAACGATGCGCGATTTCCGTTTCACCAACGACGCTCTGCTCGGTGTCTTCATCGACAACAACTCGTCCAATTTCTCGCTGCTCCAGCAAGGTATCGGTGCGCTCGACGGTGGACCGTTGCAGGACAAATCTTTTCCGAATCCGGGCGAGGTCACGCAGATACCGCTCCTCGGCACCTACCTGCGGTTGAGTGCGGGTTCGCAGAAACGAGTCGCTCCGACCGACCGCACGGTGCTCTACACCTGGCGTAACTACGACGATGTTCGCGGCGTGCCGTACACGGCGCCGAACCATGAGGTCGCCGATATTCGGGATGTGGCGAGGCAATTGGCGACTGGCGGTCCGACCGCGTACTGGGAGACGTACTTCCCGTCGCGCGTGGTCGTCGATATCGGCGCAGGCTTCGGTGGTGCCAGGAGCGGTGAAATGGTGAATTTGCGGTACGACAATATGAGTCGCACCAAACCTAACTTCGCGGCTTTTGCAGGGGACGGCGTCGTCGGAAGCACAGCAGGCGTGCTCTTTCCGCCACCCATGCTGGCGCAGGTGAACACTCTGCCCGGGTACAACCACATCGACACGATCGGTGCGGCCGCGATCCAGAACAACGGCCAACCCGACTACAGCGGTCAGTACCTCGCCGAGTTCATCACGGGGCTGTGAGGTGACAACGCGTAAGGGCCACTGGCTGATCGGCGCCATTGTTGTTGCGCTGCTGTCGAGTTCGGTGTTGGTAGGGACCCCCGTCGAGGCCACTGCGGCACCGATCGTGCCCGGCGTACCCGACCAAGAGGTCGTCACACCGGTCACCGACCCGGCTCTCGGTGACGACGTCGAGCAGACCTACGTGCGACTGCACTATCCGAGCCCGTTCTCGACGACGAACCATCCGGAGGCGTGCGACTGGATCTCCTACCTCCGGTACCGCTCGACGAAGGGGCCCAAGGACTCCGCGAAAGCGGATGCGATCCTCACCATGCAGCCGGGCCTGTACTCCGGTGCCGCCAACCTCAATGCGCAAGCGCCGCAGGTTGTTCGGAAGGCGGCAGCGCAGGGCAAGTACGTCGAGTATCTCTCGATCGACAGGCGAGCGAACTGCGCGGAGGACCGGACGGGGTGGGCCGCGGCCGAGGAGGTAGGCGACTATCACGTCGCAGCGAACTACTACTTCGGCGATGCCGAGATCGACGGCAAGAAGTATCGGTACCAGACCCCGCAGGACCTTGCCTTCCTCGGCGAATACGGTCTGGCGCTGACCCTGGACGACTGGCGGGCCGTCATCGAACATGCCCTGCCGAACGAGGCGGACCGCACCAGGTCCTTCTGCGGTGGCCATTCGCTCGGGGCGTTCCTCGTCGGTCCGATGATGGCCTGGGACTTCGACGGCAAACGCGAGACCGAGGCCGACGCCGGCTTCAACCTGTGCGGTGGCGGCAGCGTGCCGTTGGACGGATTTGCGATGACAGATCCCGCGGGTCTGGAAGGAACGGGGCTGCTCGACGAGTTCGTCTCGACTGCAGGCGGTTTCGTCCGTAAGGGCGTCGACTATCTGCTCGCGAACGGTCTTGGCGTCGGTCAACTCCCCGTCATCGCAGCATCGGAGGTGATGAACACCTATCAGCTGGCTGCTATGGCCGCTGCGCAAGATCCGACGGGGGAGAGCGATCTCGGCAGGATCGTCCCAGCCGATCTGCGGACCGAACCGTGGATGCGGCTGTTCTACGGGCGCGACTACCTCGATCTGTTCACCGGATCCAACCTGCCTCGTGATTTCCGGATCACCAACACGGCCGCCCTCGCCATGTTCTTCGATCAGAACTCGGCGGAATACGTCCTACAGACCGGAATGGGGTTCTACGACTGCCCCGTGCAAGGCAAGACGTATCCGATTCCGAACGGCCTTGCGTCGGTGCCGATCCTCGGCCCCACGATCTTCGTCATCCCGCAGCGTGTCGGCTTCGGCCAGAATTACACGCCCGCCGACAAATCAGCGTTGTGTGGCTGGCGGAATTACGACGCCGTCGCCGAGTCGAGCATCGACGGACCCGATCTGGGCCACGGTCCACCGACCGACCAGGACCATGAAGTGACCGATGTGCAGCAGTTCGCACGAGCTATGAACCCAGGCGGGCAGCCGACCGACTTCTTCGAGCTCTACACGCCGATCAAGTTGATCACCGACATGATCTTCGCGCTCGGTGTCGGTCGAGACGGCGACCTCGAGCACCTCGAATACCGATCCGGCGGCGTCCTCGATTTTCTGCTGCACCTCGGCCGCTGGCAGAGCACACCGGCGGGCGCGCGGAACCTCACGTTGCTGTCGGGGGATTCACCGGTGCAGAACGCCGGTTTGGGTGGACTTCTGCCGTACAACGCCAAGTTCCTACCCGGCTACCGGCACTATGACGTAGTGACCGCAGCCGAGAAACAGAACAACGGCGTACCCGAACTCGCAAGCTCCTACATCGCGGGGTTCATCACTAAGCCTGTGTCGTGATGTCGCGGCCACAACCTCCGCGGCTCCAAGCCCACGTCGTTGCGGCCATGCGAACGAGAGCGGCAGCGCTGATCGGGGGCTTCTCCGCAGCGTTGCCGCCCTACGAACAGGTGCCGGCAGCTCTGGTGGAGACCCAGTTCGTCGAGGGTGCAAAGGCGAACGTCGAAGCGTTTTTCGAGTGTCTGGAAAACGGCTTCCCAGTGCCGGCCGACAAACTTGCGGTTATCACCAATCTGGCACTGCAACGCGTTCGCGACGGGGTGCCACTGGAAACCGTTCTCGGTACCTACCGCGCTGGTGCCGGGTTTCTGTGGGCGGAACTGGAACGCACGTCCGATGACGACGAACTGGCTGCATTGCGCGCCGCCGGTCCGTTGCTGATGGAGTACGTCGCGACGGTGACGTCGCACGTGGCGGTCGCGTGTATCGACCACGTCAGCGACCCGTTGTGGGAACAACGCGACCGGCGCCGCGCGATGATCGACGCGCTGATCGACGGTCGCACCCCACACGAGTGGATGGACGATGGAACCGTTGCCGTCGCGGACGCTTTTCTCGTCGTGGTGTTTGCGGTCGGGGGATCGGCGAATCCGGCTCTTGCCGCGATGGTGCGCAGCAGACTCGACCGGATTCCAGGGGCGTTCGCGAGGCTCGACCGCACAGGCTGGACCGCTCTTGTACCGCTTTCAGGTTCCGTGGAGAACACCGCGGCCACGGTGGCGAATTGCTTGCAGAAGACCGAATCGACAGGTCCGACGGACGGGTTGTGGATCGGCGTCGCCCCCGCGGATACGCACGCCGACATACCGACCGCGGTTCGGGATGCAACTAACGTCGCGTCGATCTGCCGACACCTCGACAGGCACGGCGTAGTGACGCGGCCCGAGGACGTACTCGTGCACTTCGCATTGCTGAGTGGGGTCGGCGTGCGGCGCTATCTGGCCGATGTGATCGATCACTTGCGCGCGCAGCCGACACTCGACGAAACCTTGACCGCGTTCTTCGACAGCGACTACAACCAGATCGCTGCCGCCCGCCGACTCGGGATCCATCGCAACACCGTGACCTATCGGCTCACAGGCGTTGCGACGCTCACCGGCTTGGATCCGATGCGCCCGCGGGAGGCGATGGTGCTCCTCGCCGCGCAGTTGGTCGCGTCGTTGCAGGACTGATCAGGTGTGGGTGTCAGCCTTTGGCTGCCACGTCGAGGACAACCTCGAACTCGAGTAGCGAGGCACCTGAGGCGACGGGCTTCGCGCGCTCACCGGAATGGGCCTCACGGGCTGGCCCGTCCCGCCACGTTGTGAAGGACTCCTCGGAGTCCCATTGCGTCACAACGAAATAACGGTCGTCACCCTTGACCGGACGGAGCAATTGAAAGCCGAGGAAGCCCGGCGAATTCTCGACCGCGTGCGCACGCGCAGCGAATCGTTTTTCGAGTTCGGGTCCCGCGCCTTCGGGGACCTCGATTGCGTTGATCTTCACGACTGCCATGCTTGAAAACAGTACCCGGCCGACAGAACCGAGAGGGGTGCGTCAGGTGTTGCACGACGAAGGTGGCTCGGGAGCCCCGATCGTGCTGTTGCACGGACTGATGGGCAGCGCGCGCACCTGGCGTCGTCACGTCCCGTGGTTGCGCGAGCACGGCCACATCTACACCTTCGACGCCGCAGGCCACGGCAGACCCGCGCCGACGCACCTCACCACCGAAGCGTTCGTCGACGACCTCGCGGCTGCGGTCGCGCCGATCGACGATCCGCTGACGGTGATCGGGCACTCGATGGGCGGTTTGCACGGTTGGTGCTTCGCTGCGGCGTACCCCGATCGAGTGACCGCCCTCGTCGTCGAGGACATGGCTCCGGACTTCCAGGGTCGAACTGCCGCGCACTGGGCGGCGATGATCAGGGCGTGGCCGCAACCGTTCCGAACGGAAGCGGAGCTCGTCGACTTCTTCGGAGATGTTGCGGGACAATACTTTCTGGACTCGTTCAGTCGTCGCTCCGACGGCTGGTACCTCCACGGCGACGTGGACACCTTTCGTGACATCTCCGAGGAATGGGGCACGCGGGACTTCTGGGCGCAGTGGCAGGACGTCCGCGTGCCTGCACTACTGATCGAAGGCGAGTACACGATCACCCCGGAGGGACAGATGCAGCGAATGGCTGACCTGCACCCCGATTCGACCTACGTCCGCATCGAGCAGGCAGGCCACCTCGTGCACGACGACCAGCCGGACGCCTATCGCGTCGCGGTCGAAGAATTTCTCGGCGGGCTCGGCTGAGCACCCTCACCGGCCAGTGCGAACAAGCCGTCCTCGGTCTGCTCGATCAAACCGTCGACCAGCAGCGAATCCAACGCGCGATCACGCTGTGCAGGATCGTGGGACCAGACGATGTCGAGGCGTGCTCGTTCGACCGCCGCACTTGCTGCTCGAAGCACGTCGAGCAGTTTGCCGCGGACCTGCCTGTCGGTCCCTTCGAACTTCTGGACCTTCTTCGGCGCAGCCGTGGACGGGGGTTTGCCAGCGTCGACCCACGCGCAATCCGGCAGCGGACACCGAGCGCAGTCGGCCGCGCGTGCCGTGCAGATGACCGCGCCGAGTTCCATCAGTGCGGCCGACATCGTCGCGGCGCGTGCCATATCTGTCGGCAGCAGCGCTTCGACGTCTGCGAGGTCGCGCGTCGTCGACGGATTGCCTGCGTCAGCGAGGCCGTGCACAGCGCGTGCGACAACTCGGCGAACGTTCGTATCCACGACGGGCACCCTGGCGCCGTAGCAGAAGCAGGCAACGGCGCGTGCGGTGTAAGCGCCGACGCCCGGCAAAGTTAGTAGCGCATCGACGTCGGCGGGCACGACGTCGTCGAATTCGGCTGCCAGGACGCGAGCACATTCGTGCAGGCGCAAGGCGCGGCGGGGATAGCCCAATTTGCCCCAGGCTCGCAGCACTTCGCCCTGTGAGGACGCGGCCATCGCTGACGGAACCGGCCAGCGGGCCACCCACTGCTCCCAGATCGGCGCGACCCGCGAAACCGGCGTCTGCTGCAGCATCACCTCGCTCATCAGGATCTGCCAGCCCGTCACCCCAGGACGCCTCCACGGCAGGTCACGAGCGTTGCCGCGGTACCACTCGAGCAGCTCCTCGGTGCCGTTGCCCTTGCTCAAAGACACGGTTCTCACAACCTCCCTGCAGCCGCTGTCGGTGAGAGTTTCCGCATGCTTTACGCGTCGAACTCGCTGGTAACCTGCAGAATATGCACAATGGCACCATGCCGAATGCCAACCCGATCAGCGCCTGGAAGTCCCTACGTGAGGGCAACGAGCGATTTGTTGCCGGAGCTCAGGAGCATCCTAGCCAGGGTGCGGCCTATCGCGCGCAGCTCGTCAACGAGCAGCATCCGACCGCCATCCTGTTCGGTTGCGGCGACTCGCGGGTCGCCGCGGAGATCATCTTCGATCAGGGCCTCGGCGACATGTTCGTCGTTCGGACGGCAGGCCATGTCGTCGACAGTTCCGTTCTCGGGTCGATCGAATACGGAGTGGCGATTCTCGAGGTCCCGCTGATCGTGATTCTCGGTCACGATCGCTGTGGTGCCGTGCAGGCGACCCTCGACGCACTCGACCGCGGCAAGGTCCCTGACGGATTCATCCGCAGTGTCGTCGAGCGTGTGACCCCGTCGATCCTGATGGGCCGCAAAGAAGGTCTGACGACCGTCGACGAGCTGGAGACCCGCCACGTGGTCGAAACCGGGTCACTGATCATGCAGCGTTCGCGGATCATCGCCGATCGTGTTGCGTCCGGTAAGTGTGCAATCGCACATGTCACCTACAAGCTCGCCGACGGCAAAGTTCAGCTGCACAGCTCGCTGGGTGACATCGGCGAGGTCGTCTGAGCGCGTCTGTGACGCGTTCGATGCCGACACGCCGAGTCAGGTCGCTCGCTCCCTAGGTCGAGACACCTACCGTGTAAACGTGTTGGAACCGACCGGACCGCTGCCACCCGAAATCTATTGGCGTCGTCGTATGCTCGCGATCGGCGTCGCGGTGGTCGTGCTGGTCCTCGTCGTCTGGGCCGTCAGTTCGATCGGCGGGGACGAATCGCCCGACACCACCGCAGCTGCAGCGAGTTCCTCGTTGACGCTGCCTTCTGCCGCATCGTCGACCTCGGTCGTCGACACCGGCGAGCCCGGTAGCTCGGGCGGCGGTTCGGGGTCGGGCTCGGATTCGAGCGAAACGTCGACGGCTGCAGGGACGCCCACATCGGCAGCCCCCGTCGCACCGGGACAGTGCCCCGATCAGTCACTTGCCATCAAGGCCACCGTCGAGCAACCGACCTACCAGGTCGGTCAGGAACCCGTCTTCGGCATCGTGATCACGAACATTTCACCGACGCCGTGCGAACGCGAACTCGGCGCGGGCTTGCAGCAGGCGATGGTCTACACCATCGACGGTCAAGTTCGGCTGTGGTCGAACATCGACTGCTTCCCTAACCCGGAATCGCGCATACAGCAGCTCAAGCCGGGCGAGCAGGCACTGTTCACCGTGAAGTGGTCCGGGACGACGTCACAGCCGGAATGTGCGGGAGATCGCGCACCGGTCGCACCCGGCGCCTACACGGTCATCGCGCAGCTCGGGGCATTGCGCAGCGGTCCGGAACCGTTCAACATCGCGTGAGGCGGTCGGTCAGGTTGGATGGTCGCTACGCAAAGCTCCGCGCCTAGTCGTACGGACCCGAGATGCTCGCCTCCGCGAGCCTCGACAGACCTTCGCGGATATGACGCGCCCAGCTCTGGCCTATGCCGTCGACCGTTTGCAGGTCGCCGGCAGTGGCAGCCAGAATTCCTTGCAGTGAGCCGAAAGAGCCGACCAGCCAATGGATTTGGTGAAACGGCAGTCGCGGAACGCGCGTCAGTACGCGGTAGCCACGTGGATTCATCGGAGTATCGAGCGCCTCGATAGTCGGGGGATAGCCGAAGATCTGCGACAGCATCGTGAGATCGAGCAGGTCGACATCGGTGAGCGTGTCGACGGATTCCAGCGTCTCGTCGATCGCCTGCCCGCTCGGCGGTTCCTGCCCGGCCAGGTAGTCACGAATGAGCAGCTGGCGCGCAAATTCGTTGTCGCCAACCAGTTCTTCGAGCTGCAACGCCAATTGCCGCCCGTCGGTGCCGAGTTCGAGGACGTCCTGCTCGATCTCGACCGAGATTCGACGGACCATCTCGAGTCGTTGCACGACGGTCAGGGCATCGCGAAGCGTCACGAAGTCTTCGATCTCGACGACCGACAGTTGCCGATTCACCTCGTCGAGACGGGCTTTGTACCGTTCCAGCGTTGCGACCGCCTGGTTCGCCCGTGACAGGATCGTCGCAGAACCTGCCATGACGTGCCGGATACCGCCGACGTACACACTGACGATGCTCATGGACTGGCTGACCGACACAACCGGAAAGCCGGTCATGATCGCCGTGCGCTCGGCCGCGCGATGGCGGGTGCCGGATTCGACGGTCGGGATCCTCGGGTCGGGAACCAGCTGAACGTTGGCGCGCACGATGCGCGCGGCATCGGTGGAAAGCACAACTGCGCCGTCCATCTTGGAGAGTTCACGAAGCCGGGTCGGTGCGAATTCGACGTCGAGTGAGAAGCCACCGTCGCAGATGGCCTCGACGCTCGGGTCGTAGCCGAGCACGATCAACCCGCCGGTTCGGCCGCGCAGAATCCGTTCGAGACCGTCGCGCAGCACAGTGCCTGGGGCCAGTCGGGCGATGGCGTCGCGCAAGGCAGCTGTCGGCTCTTCCACTCCACCCTCTCCCTCATGGTTGATTCGCTACGGTCGGTCGCGTGTGTTTCGAGCTTGCGCCCGAACATGTGTGCATCTCAGATTACGCATGCGTGTGTGCGAATGTGGACGCCGCCGTGGTCAGGCCAAGATGCCCAGTCCGCGTGCCGCGCCGATCCAGGACGGAAATTCCGACAGCAGCAAGTCGTAGAGTTCGGCGTCGGGGACCTTTGCGATGTCCGCGACGGCGAAGAAGCCGACGTTGTCGACGGCTCGATCGGTCAACGTATCGAACTTCTCCAGTATCCCGAATCCGGATTTGCCGAGGCCGACGAACTGCCAGAAGATCGGCTCCTGCACCGCACCGCGAAGTTCTGTTTCGATCTCGCGATTGCGGTAGACGCCGCCGTCGGAGAAGAAAAGCACGAGTGTCGGTGCAGGCGTTGGGTTGTCGGCGACGAAGCGACGGACCTCGGCGATCACCTTCTGTTCCTCGTTGCCGATTCCGATACTGCGCATGTCGAGTCGACCGCTCGGGTCCGCCTTCAGCTTACGGCCGGGAAACTTCATCGCGCCGACGCGAACGTTGTTCGCGAGCCAGTCGGGTAGGTCCGCGATGTGGAGGTCGGGCAGCCGCGCGCAGTTCGTAGCAAACGTGTAGGCCTGCATCGCGCCGTCGTCGTCGAGTTGGGCCGCGACCGCAGCCATGCGTTCGACGACGTCGGCGACGGTTCCCTTCAGGTACAGCGACGTCATGGAACCGGAGGCATCCAGTATGAGGATCACCCGCGCGACGACGCCCGTTGCGCCCTTCTTTGCGAGTGACACCGCGACCTGCTGTTTGCGCAAAGACAACCGTTTGCGCATGTCGACCGGCAGAGCTTCCTCGCCCGCGGTGTTCGATACCGAGGCTGCCTGCACTGGTCGGGCTGCCCGGGGTTGAGTAGGTACGGGCGTCGGTGATTCGTCGACGCTGATCCCGAAATCTGTTGCGAGCCCGTGTAATCCGGAGTCGTAGCCCTGCCCGACCGCGCGGAACTTCCAGCCGTTGCGACGGTAGATTTCGCCGAAGACGAAGGCCGACTCGGAGCGGGCATCGGTGATGTCGAATCGGGCAACCACGCTGTCGCTCCCGTCGACGAGCTGCAGGACGAGTCCACGCACCTGACCGAACGTGCCGCCGTCCGCGGATGCTGCAACGACGATCCGGTCGATGTCGGCTTCGATCGCCCCGAGTTCGATAGCAAACTGATCGTGGCGGACGCCTGCGCCATTCTGCTTGCCGCCGTGCACAATTGCGCCTGACGCATGCCTCGGTTGGTTGTAGAAGACGAAGTCGTCGTCGGACCGCACCTTGCCCGCGGGGGTGAGCAGCAAGCACGACGCATCGACATCGGGTGTGCCGACATCGACGGTCCACGTCAGCACAGCGCGGACACTGTCCGCTTCGAGTGCGATGTTGGTGCCCTTGTGCATCGATTCCTGCATGCGGGCGAGATTACCGGTCTGTCCGAAACGGTTTCGCTCAGAAGCCCGGCATCGCGCCGCGCAGAGCTTCGCCGAGATCGGCGACCGGAATCGCTTTGATTCCCGCAGGAATCGGCCCGTGGTCGAGGGGGACTACCGCTTGGGTGAAGCCGAGGCGCTGAGCTTCGGCCAAGCGGCGGCCGATGTTGGAGACCCGACGCACCTCGCCCGTCAGGCCCACTTCGCCGATCACGATCGTGCCGGCCTGCACCGCCGTGGTTTCGAGTGTCGACGCGAGGGCAACCGCGATGGCGAGGTCTGCCGACGGCTCGGTCATTCGCATGCCCGCGACCGTGGAGACGTAGACCTCGTGCTTCGAGAAGTACTTTTTCGCCCGGCTCTCCAGGACCGCGAGCATCATCGCGACCCGGTTGTAGTCGAGACCGCTGACCGCCCGCCTGGGTGTCGGCATCTGCGAAGGTGTTGTGAGAGCTTGTATTTCGCCGAGCATCGGGCGCTTGCCGTCCATCGTGACGGCGACTGCGGTACCGGGAACCGCGTTGGCGCGATTGTGCAGAAACAGCCCGGAAGGGTCGCTGATGCCCTCGATGCCGTCCTCGTGCAACTCGAAGCAACCGACCTCGTCGGAGGCCCCGAAGCGGTTCTTGATGCCGCGCAGCATCCGCAGCGTCGAGTGCCGGTCTCCTTCGAAATTGAGCACGACGTCGACAAGATGCTCCAGGGTCCGCGGACCCGCGACCGCGCCTTCCTTGGTGACGTGGCCGACCAGCAGCACGGCGATGCCTGAGGCTTTGGCAAGCGATGTCAACGCTGTCGTGACCGCGCGAACCTGGGTGACGCCGCCGATCACTCCGTCGACATCGGTGGCGGACATGGTCTGCACCGAGTCGACGATCACGAGTGTGGGTCCGACCTGCTCGACATGGCCGAGGACGGTAGCTAGGTCGGACTCCGATGCCAGATAGACCCGTTCGTGGACCGCGCCGGTGCGGTCGGCGCGCAGGCGCACCTGCCCAGCGGATTCCTCGCCGGTCACGTAGAGGGCGCGTTCGCCCGCGGCACGTCTAGCCCACTGGTGAACGACTTCGAGCAGCAACGTGGACTTGCCTACACCGGGTTCGCCGGCGAGTAGTACCACCGAACCAGGAACGATCCCGCCACCGAGAACCCGATCGAGCTCGCCGACCCCGGTGGGCAGCGCGATGTTCGTTTTGCCGTCGACCTGCGTTATCGGCGTTGCAGGGGTGGACGGCAGCATCGCTGCGCGTGGCGCGCCGATTCCGCGAGCTGTACCTACCGCGGCCAGTATCGGAACCTCGTCGACCGAACCCCAGGTACCGCAGTCAGGGCATTTGCCGACCCATTTTGCGACCGTGTGCTGACAGGACGAGCAGCGATAGCTCGATTTCGGTTTGGCCACGTTCGGGAGCCTAGGTCCGCCGTCCGACAATCGGACGGCGGCGTGCCGGGTGTGAGCCCAGGGGAACTAGTGGCCGCCCTCGGCCTCTTGCCCGCCTGCTGAACCGTGCTCTTCGGTAAGCCCCGATTTCTCGGTCTCGATCCGTTCGGCTGCGGCGGCATCGACAGGAACGTTGATCGTGATGTCGCCTGCTTCTGCGAAGGTGAACGTGACCGCGACGGTCAGCCCGGGGGAGACGCTGCGCTTCAGATCGTTGATCTCGACCACGAGCTTCGTCTTACGTACGGTCGCCTGCTCGGACGCTGTGGAGGGTGCCGTCGATTCCGACTCCGACTCCGATGCCAGAGCAGTCGGCGGCACGGCCTCGATTGCTGCCTGCGGGTCGAGCTCTGGCGTGGCCTCCGGCTTGATCGTGACCGACCCTGCGTCCGAGGTGATCTTCTCCAGCTTGTCGGCTTTGTCCTCGCTGGTGTTGACCACGAAGAACGCGAGGGCAGCCTTGCCGCCCTCGGCATTGGAGTAATCAGCGCTCGGATACAGCACGTGAAGGTTGCGCAGCGAGATGGGGCCCAGTTCTCCTGCGCTGCCGTTCACCGCTGCGACCTGCGTGGTCATCTGTGAGATCTGGCCCGAGCCGCAGCCGACGAGGGCGAGCGTCGTGCCCGCGGCGAGCGCAATGAGTGCGGCGACGCGACGTGTGGGCGCTACGGTCTTCACGGGGGTCCTCCATCGAGTTCTGACGTTGGGGGCGTGGGTACTCTCGCTCCAACCACGCAGCGTAGTAGTCCACTGCAGAGCCTAAGCCGCTGGGCCGGTTCCGTAACGGAGAACGCGACCATTTCTCTGTAGCCGGGAACCTGTTCCGGCACAGCACAATGCACGTATCGCCGCCTGTGTCAACCCCCACGATCAGGTCGCGATGCCCCTGACCTGCACCGTTGATCCCACCGCCCGATTGCGCCGTGTTAAACTGGCTACATCGAAAGGGGCACGGGACACATGATTTTCAAGGTCGGAGACACCGTCGTTTACCCCCATCACGGAGCGGCGTTGATCGAGGCAATCGAAACTCGCACCATCAAAGGTGAACAAAAGGAATATCTCGTTCTCAAAGTTGCACAGGGAGATCTCACCGTTCGCGTTCCTGCGGACAACGCAGAGTACGTCGGTGTTCGCGACGTAGTCGGCCAAGAAGGCCTCGACAAGGTCTTCCAGGTGCTCCGCGCACCGCACACCGAAGAGCCGACCAACTGGTCGCGTCGGTACAAGGCAAACCTCGAAAAGCTTGCTTCCGGCGACGTGAACAAGGTCGCCGAAGTTGTGCGCGACCTGTGGCGTCGTGAGCAGGACCGTGGTCTCTCTGCCGGAGAGAAGCGCATGCTCGCCAAGGCTCGTCAAATTCTGGTCGGCGAATTGGCTCTCGCCGAAGGCACGGACGACGCCAAGGCCGAGATCATTCTCGACGAGGTTCTTGCTGCAGCGTCCTGATTCGTTCAGGACAGTGATTTTCAGAGCAATGTCCGCTGAAGGAACATCGTTCCTGGACTTGGCAGTACGCCTGTGACCACAGCATCCGGCGGCCGCGTTGTCGCATTGGTACCCGCGGCCGGCCGGGGCGTTCGCCTCGGTGAACAAACGCCCAAGGCGTTTGTCACCCTCGCGGGCACGTCGATGATGCGGCTTTCCGTCGACGGTCTGCTCGCCTCCGGCGTTGTCGACCATGTCGTCGTCGTTGCACCCGCCGAATTGATCGGTGCGGCCGTTGCGCTGCTTCCAGCCGGTGTACAGGTTGTCGAAGGTGGCGCCGAGCGTATCGATTCGGTGCGCGCCGGAATCGCCGCGGCACCCGATGCCGACATCTACCTCGTGCACGATGCCGCACGGGCTTTGACACCGACCAGCTTGATCGCGCGCGTCGTCGCGGAACTGCGTAGCGGTCGCAAGGCTGTGGTTCCCGCTTTGGAAGTCACCGACACCATCAAAACCGTCGACATTCTCGGTGGCGTGACGGGAACTCCGAAGCGCAGCGAGTTGCGCGGGATTCAAACACCGCAGGGGTTCGACGCCGCACTGATGCGTCGCGCATACGAGGCGGCGTCGGCCGACGACCCAGCGACAGACGACGCGGGACTTGTCGAGCGGCTCGGCGAGCGCGTGCGGACGATCCCCGGCGACCCGCTCGCTTTCAAGATCACCACCCAACTCGACCTCACCTTGGCTCGGGCACTGACTGCAGCAACAACGAAACCAGCAACGAACACTGCCGACGAGGGGTTGGGATGAGAGTCGGAATCGGTACCGATGTGCATCCGATCGAACCTGGCAGGCCGTGTTGGATGGCCGGACTGCTGTTCGAGAACGCAGACGGTTGTTCCGGTCATTCCGACGGCGACGTCGCGGTCCACGCATTGTGCGACGCCTTGTTGTCGGCTGGTGGGTTGGGCGATCTGGGAGCGGTTTTCGGTACCGGTCGGCCGGAGTGGGCCGGAGTGAGTGGCGCTGCGATGTTGACCGAGGTCCGCAGGTTGCTTGCCGAGCAAGGCTTCATTGTCGGAAACGCCGCGGTTCAGGTGATCGGGAACAGTCCCAAGATCGGCCCACGGCGAGCCGAGGCGCAGGACGCACTGTCTGCCCTGCTCGGTGCTCCTGTTTCGGTTTCGGCCACTACCACGGACGGCCTTGGTTTGACAGGCCGCGGCGAGGGCATAGCCGCTGTGGCGACGGCATTGATAACGGTGGCATCGCCGGTCGCGTGATCGCGGGAAGACACCTCTGAACAGGCATGTTCGCGGGTTTGACGCGATCCGATCGGCCTGATTCAGCAACTCGCTAGTTACCGATACGTGATCAAGTCGCAGCACATCTGCGGCTGCGTCGTTACGTAATAGATGCGAAGTTGTGACCCGTGGTCTATGCTCCCTTTCACCGGTGTGTCGCACGTCTCACCCCTCGAATCCGGGGCGTGCGACAGACCGGCAGCTATTCGCCGCGAACGTCCTTCAACTGCTCTGCAGGCCAGAAGCACAGAAGACCTGCTATCGAACGGGTGGTAACTCATGGTTGTCGATGAACCAGACGCCGTCACCAACGACGAACCTCGAACTGTGCCGGCCTGGTCGGTAGCGGCGTGGCCGCTGCGGTGGAAGGTTGCCGCGATCTTGATTCTGCCTGTTGTGCTGGCTATGACGCTCGGCGCACTTCGAGTCCAATCGGAACTACGTGACGCCTCGCGGCTGAGTATCGCTGCGGACGACTCCGACATCGTTTCTCCCGCGGTCGAATTCATCGGTCGCACAAACGATCTCGCCGTAGCGGCCGCAACGCGCACCGACGTAGCCTCGGCTACCGCTCGTTTCGACGAGATCGCAACACGATTCGGCGAATTGATCAGGTCCGGCGAATTCGAAACCAGCGTCGCCGCCGACTTCGCAACGGCGACAACAACTGCTGACTCCCTGCGTAAGTTGGTGTCGGCAGGTGCAGCGCCGGTTTCGCAGTTGGCTCAACTCTCCGACGACGTCACTGCGAGCACGTCGGCGGCACTCACGTCCACGATGCGATCGATCGACGACGACGGCGTCCGGACTTTGGCCGACAGCTTGGCGGTCGCTCTTTCGGCGCAACGCTCGCTGACCACGCAGGAGGTGCTGGTCGAGTCCACCGACTTCGGTGACGACGTCGCGGTCCGCGTCCAGGTCGCTGCCGCTGCGGGAACCGAGACGGCTGCCCTCGACGAATTGGCACGACTCGGATCGACATCGGTCGACGTCAGTGCACTGCTGTCCGCTGTGCAGAACCGCAGAGATGCCTACAGCAGGCCGGGCGCGGCCGCCGTCGAGGCCAGCCAGTTCACGACGTCGGCCGAGTCGAGTGCCGAACAGTACGGCCAACTCACCAGCGGACTCGGCACGGAACTGAGCGAGACCGTCCAGGGACGCGCCAACGACCTTCGGTCGGCGGCTTTGCGCGATGCGGCAATCGTGCTCGGCGCCGTCCTCGTAGCGCTTGCTCTTGCGCTCGCCGTCGGCCGGTCGCTGATCCGGTCGATCAGTACGTTGCGTCACGGGGCGCTTCAGGTTGCCAGGCTCCGACTGCCGGAAGAGATCGAACGCCTCGGTTCCAGTGGCGGCGTTCCGGTCATCACGGCCGTTCCGGTGCATACGAAGGAAGAGATCGGTCAACTCGCGAGGGCTGTCGACGACATTCACTACCAGGCCCTGCGCCTGGCGAGTGAGCGCGGCCAGCACCTGCAGATCGGCGACATGTTCGAAACGCTGTCCCGGCGCAGCCGTTCACTCGTCGAGGAGCAACTCTCCCTCATCGAGACGCTGGAACGCGACGAACAGGATCCCCAGCGGTTGGAGCATCTGTTCCGCCTCGATCACCTCACGACCCGTATGCGACGCAATGGCGACAACCTTCTCGTCCTCGCGGACACGACCGAACGCAGTGGGCGGTTGGATCCGGTTCCGGTCGGCGATGTGCTGCGTGCCGCGATGTCGGAGGTCGAGGAGTATCGCCGCGTCGAGATCGGTCCGGGCACGGACGCCGCATTGACGGGTTCGGCCGCCGCGGATATCAGCCATCTGCTTGCCGAACTCATCGACAACGCATTGCGCTTCTCGCCACCCGACACGAACGTCGCGTTGACGGTGTCACGCGCTGTCGACGGCGGCATCCTCGTCGAGGTCGTCGACGGCGGGCTCGGGATGCCGGAGGCCGACCTGCGCGCTGCAAACGACAGGCTGTCGATGGGTGGCGAGGTTACGCCCGAAACTGCAAGGCGCATGGGACTTTTCGTTGTCGGCCGGCTCGCCCGACGCCACGATGCGACAGTGCGGATTCGAAGTACATCTGGCCAGCACGGGCAGTCGGGTGTCACGGTCAGCGTGCATCTTCCCGGCGCGCTGATCGCAGCGCCACGTGCCGTCGACCGCACCAACGGCCAGAACGCAGGCACACCGGTCCGCAGCAGTGCCATCGAATCTGCCGACTTCTTCGGTGCTCGACGGGTCGCCGACAACACCGAACGCAAACCCGACGATGCGGTGTTCGCAGGCAGGATATCGACGCCTGTCGAACCTGCATCGGATCCGACGTATTCGCCAGGTCTGCCGCGACGTTCACCGGGTGCGAGTGGTGTCAGTGCGGAATCGATGCTCAGGCCGATCGGGGTGACGCCGACCCCGGCACCGGCGACGACATCGGACACCGGACGTCCCATTCAGTCGGAGACCTACGACTTCTTCAGCCCTAGGCCTGCCATCGACAATTCCGACGGCCAGCCCGCAGGCGATCCCGTCTGGCCCACGGTCGAGTTTCCGGTCCCGGATCCTGCCCCACCGGCTGTGTCTGTGGACGCCGAGCCGATGGCCGCGGCCGACGCTCCGCCGATCTTCCAGCGCCTCACCTCGGAGTGGCTGCTCGAGACGACGCCAGGTGACTCGGGCGAGCGCAACTGGTCGACGCCAGCCGATACAGGTTGGTCGGCCGCGCAGCACGCCAGCGAAAGCAGGATCGACCGCTACACCGAATCCGGGCTTCCGTTGCGAGAGCGGGGCGCTCGCCTCGTTCCAGGTCACGCGCGCTGGAATGCGAGCACCGGCGGCGGAACGATCCGGAACGTGCGTGATCCAGCAGAGGTTCGTGCACTACTCGACGAGCAGTTCGCAGGTGTCCGACAGGGACGGACCCGCACCGAAGAAGGCCGACACAGCCGCGAAGGAGACCGATGACAACCGGAACCAGGCCTACGACCGACCGCACGCTCGATTGGTTGGTATCGAACTTCGTACGCGAGGTACCCGGCGTTTCGCACGCTGTTCTGGTATCCGCCGACGGACTGCTGATGGCAGCGAGCGCTCAGTTGCCGGTCGACCGCGCTGA
The DNA here is from genome assembly GCF_016482825.1 of Antrihabitans stalagmiti. Taxonomy (GTDB): domain Bacteria; phylum Actinomycetota; class Actinomycetes; order Mycobacteriales; family Mycobacteriaceae; genus Antrihabitans; species Antrihabitans stalagmiti. Next base: position 504,248 of record NZ_JAEMNV010000004.1, read on the forward strand.
GCAGCTTGCCGCGGTCACGTCGGGGCTTGCGAGTCTGTCGCACGGCGCAGCCAACCTGTTCGACGGTGGCACAGTTCTGCAATCGGTCGTCGAGATGCAGAACGGCTACCTGCTGCTGATGAGCGTCGGTGACGGTTCGATACTTGCCACCCTCGCCTCGACCGCGGCCAAGATCGGCCAGGTCGGCTACGAGATGGCAGTTCTTGTCGACCGCGTCGGCAAGACGGTGCAGGCGTCTGCCCGTTCGCATCAGGGCGCTCGATGACGATGACCGTCAGTTCGTCGGCGGGGACTGGTGGACCGAACCTCGCGAGGCCGTACACCTTGACCGGCGGCCGGACGAGGTCGTCGATCGACCTGCCGCTCGAGGCAGCTCTGGAGACGACCGCGGAAGCCTCGTCCCACCACTGGGCGCCAGGCGACCTACGCGCCGACATCGTCGAATTGTGCAAACGCAGTCCGTCCGTTGCCGAGGTCTCTGCTCTGCTTTCGATTCCGATCGGAGTCGCACGAGTACTGCTCGGCGACCTCGTTATGTCGTCGCATCTCCGAGTCCACGCCACACTCACCGAGCGTTCGACCGTTTCCGAACGCCGCATCCTGATCGAAAGGACCCTCGGTGGCCTTCTCGCACTCTGAAAATCGTGGGGTCTCGTCGACCAAGATCGTCGTCGCCGGAGGTTTCGGCGTCGGCAAGACGACCTTCGTCGGTGCGGTGTCGGAGATCGTCCCGCTTCGGACCGAAGCGTTGGTGACCACGGCATCGGCAGGGATCGACAACGTCGACTCGACCCCGTCGAAGGCAACGACGACGGTTGCCATGGACTTCGGCCGCATCACGATCGCAGACGATCTGGTGCTGTACCTGTTCGGCACACCGGGCCAGCGGCGCTTCTGGTTCATGTGGGACGACCTGGTCCGTGGGGCGATCGGGGCTGTCGTTCTCGTCGACACTCGCCGCCTGGACGACAGCTTCGCCGCGGTCGACTTCTTCGAGGCGCGGCAACTGCCGTTTCTGGTCGCAGTCAACGAATTCGACGACTCGCCGCGGTATCCGGCAGAGGATCTGCGCGGTGCACTTGCGGTCGGGCCGCACGTTCCGATCATCAGCATCGATGCGCGCAAACGCGAGTCGGCCAAGCGAGCCCTTGTCGCTGTCACCGAATACTCGCTCGATCGTCTTTCGACGATGGCGTTGTGAACTACCCGTCTCTGTAAGGCCGATCGACATCTCCTGTAAGGACAACCGATGACAACGCTAGAGATTCTCGCCGAATCCCACACGCACAGCGTCTCCGATCATGTGCACCACTTCGAGATGGGCAGTTGGCTCCTGATTCTGGCCTACATCGTTTCGGTGGCGGGGTCGGTCGTCGGGCTGGCCTGCACGCGGCGATCGGCGGACGCCGAGGTTCAGCGTGATCGGCTGCGCTGGCTGGCGATGGCGGCCGTCGCCATCGGTGGCGTTGCGATCTGGCTGATGCATTTCATCGCGATGCTCGGGTTCGCGGTACCTGGCAGTGTCATTCGCTACAACCTCGGCTGGACGTTCGCTTCGGCCGTGTTGTCGATCGGTGCGACGTTCCTTGGCCTGGTTGTTGTCGGTCGCACGGTCAACGTGCCGCGGTTGCTCGTTGGTGGCGTGATCATGGGACTTGCCGTCAACCTCATGCACTACACCGGGATGTGGGCGCTGCAGCTGCAGGGCGAGATCAGCTACAACAAGGTCTACGTGGGGCTGTCGATCGCGATCGCTGTCGTCGCTGCGACAGTCGCGCTGTGGTTCACCTTAGTGCTCGAATCGCTGTGGCTCCGCTTCGTTGCAGGTCTTGTGATGGGCGTTGCCGTTGTCGGCATGCACTTCACCGGTATGGCTGCCGTCAGCGTCGAGGTCGACCAGTCGGCCCCGATTCCGGGCGGGCTCGAGGTGTTCACGTTCCTCTTCCCGGTCTTCGTTGTCGGCCTGCTTGCCTTGGCCGTTCCGATCACGGCAGTGCTGATGGCACCCGATCGAGGCGCGATCGATCTGGAAGCCGAAGCCGATCGGCTGGCTGTCGAGTTGGCGAACGCGCGGCGCAGCGAAGCCGCCGCGATCGGTTCGGGTATCGGCGCGACTCCGCAGAACGGATCCGCACGGACGGCACCATCCGCGAGGGCGAGCGTCTGATCTGCGCGACCACATCGCCCATCGGTCCGTCGGACCGAAAGGGCCAGGTAGAATCGCTCGTCGTGACCCTGCGCCTGTTCGACACCGAGACGCGGACCTTGCGGGAATTCGTTCCCCGGGTCCCCGGCCACGCGTCGATATACCTGTGTGGAGCAACGGTTCAGGGCGAACCACATATCGGCCACGTACGTAGCGGCGTCGCATTCGACGTGCTGCGGCGCTGGCTGACAGCTCACGGCACCGACGTAGCTTTCATCCGCAACGTCACCGACATCGACGACAAGATCCTCAACAAGGCCGCCGCCGCGGGCAGGCCATGGTGGGAATGGGCGACCACGTTCGAGCGGGCTTTCGACGACGCGTACTGCCGTCTCGGAGTGTTACCGCCGTCGATCGAACCTCGTGCGACCGGGCATGTTCCGCAGATGATCGAGATGATGCAGCGTCTGATCGACAACGGTCACGCGTATGCGTCGGAAGGCAACGTCTACTTCGACGTGCGCAGCTACCCGGACTACGGTCGCCTGTCCGGTCACAAGCTCGACGACGTGCACCAGGGCGAGAGCGCGGGCGAAGGCAAACGCGACGCTCGCGACTTCACACTGTGGAAGACGGCGAAGCCAGGCGAGCCGTCATGGGCGACACCGTGGGGACGAGGCCGTCCCGGGTGGCATCTCGAATGCTCGGCGATGGCCGAGTTCTATCTGGGCCCCGAGTTCGATATCCATTGCGGTGGTTTGGATCTGGTGTTCCCGCACCACGAAAACGAGATCGCGCAAGCGAAATGCGCAGGCGACGCCTTCGCTCGTTACTGGCTGCACAACGGCTGGGTCACCATGGGCGGGGAGAAGATGTCGAAGTCTCTCGGCAACGTGCTCTCGGTACCCAATGTGCTCGAAAACGTTCGGCCACAAGAACTTCGGTACTACCTCGGCAGCGCGCACTACCGCTCGATGCTCGAGTACTCCGACAATGCGCTCGAAGTCGCGGCCAAGTCGTATCAGGGTGTCGAAGCCTTTGTCTTGAAGGTGCGTGATCGGGCGGGGGACCTGCCCGTCGGCAAGTGGACAGACGCCTTCGCCGCGGCACTCGACGACGACCTCGGCGTGCCGAAAGCTCTTGCGGAGATTCATGGTTCGGTATCGGACGGCAACAAGGCGCTCGATGCGGGCGACCTCGCGGCCGCCGTCGACATTGCCGGCCAGGTGCGGGCGATGCTGCAGATCCTCGGTATCGACCCGCTGGACCCGCACTGGGCGGATGGCTCGGACAACAGTGCTGCAACGGCTGCGCTGGACGTGCTTGTGAAAGCAGAGTTGAACCGCCGCCAGCAGGCGCGGGCGGACAAGAATTGGGCGGTTGCAGACGAGGTCCGCGACCGCTTGACCGAAGCGGGAGTCGAAGTCACCGACACCCCGAACGGGCCTGAGTGGACTCTGAAGTCGGGCCACAAGGTGCACTCGATGCGAGAAGGAAATTTGAACTGATGGCCGGAAACTCCAGCAGGCGCGGCGCAATCCGCAAGACCGGCACCAAAAAAGGTCAGGTTGTCGGGTCCGGCGGCCAGCGGCGGCGTGGTCTGGAGGCTCGGGGTGCAACACCGCCCGCAGTCGAACGCACGAAGCATCCCGCGTCGAAGCGTGCGCGAGCGGCAGCCAAGGCCGCACCGACACGTGGGGGAGCTCGCACCGCGGGACGTAAGGCAGAGGACGGTCCGGAGACTGTGCTCGGTCGCAACCCCGTCGTCGAATGCCTGCGAGCAGGAGTGCCCGCGACGGCGCTGTGGGTAGCGACCGGAACCGAGAGTGACGACCGGCTGAAGGAAGCCGTGCAGCGGGCCGCCGACGCAGGCATCTCGATCCTCGAGGTGCCACGCACCGACCTGGATCGCTTGAGCGCCAACGGCTTACATCAGGGGATTGCTCTTCAGGTCCCGCCGTACCGCTACGCCCATCCTGACGATTTGCTGTCGTCGGCCAGGTCGGCCGCGGAACCGGCTCTGCTTGTCGCGCTTGACAACATCACCGATCCACGAAACCTCGGCGCCGTCGTTCGGTCCGTCGCCGCGTTCGGTGGCCACGGTGTGTTGATTCCGCAACGCAGAAGCGCGAGTGTCACTGCGGTGGCCTGGCGGACGAGTGCGGGTGCCGCGGCGCGCCTTCCTGTCGCGCGGGCGACGAACTTGACTCGGACACTGAAGGATTGGCAGAACAAGGGGGTCACGATCGTCGGCCTCGACGCCGGTGGCGACACCACGCTCGACGAGTTCGACGGGTCTGGTCCGGTGTGCATCGTCGTCGGTTCCGAGGGTAAGGGGCTCTCTCGCCTCGTCCGCGAGACCTGCGACGCTGTGCTCAGCATTCCGATGGCCGGTGACGTCGAATCGCTCAACGCCTCGGTGGCGGCAGGTGTCGTACTTGCCGATCTAGCCAGGCAACGACGAACTCGTTGAGCTACGGATTGCGATTACGGCTCCGATTCTGGACTATTTACCCATGAGCTACCCATCGGGCGATCCGAACAAGCCGTACGACCCCAATTTTCCTTCGGGTGCTGAGCCGTACCCGAGTCAGCCGTACGGCGACCAGTCCTACGGCGCGCCCGGCTACCAGGCGCAGCCGTACGGTCAGGGATACGGCATCCCGCAGGATCATCCGCAGTCGACGGTCATCCTGATCCTTGGGATTCTCGGCATCGTGCTGTGTGCGATCTGTGCGCCGTTCGCCTGGATCATGGGCAAGAAGGCGCTCAAGGAGATCGACGCCTCCGGTGGTGCAATCGGTGGTCGCGGTCAGGTGATGGCGGGTTACATCATGGGCATCATCGGCACGGCACTCATCGCGATCGGTCTGTTGGTCGCGATCGGCATCATCCTGCTCGCAGTTCTTTCTTCGACCTAGGCCTTCGGCTCGTGAGTCTTTTCGGAGGGCGGGCCCTCCGAAAAGACTCACGAGCGGCGTAGCCGCCTAACGCAGGATCTGGCGGCCGATTGCGTATTTGTGCACTTCGGTCGGTCCGTCGTAGAGGCGGAACGCACGCATGTCACGGAAGATCATTTCGACGACCGTCTCGTCGCTGATACCGATGCCGCCGAGTACCTGCACACAGCGGTCGGCGACCTTGAACAGTTCTTCGGACACGTAGGCTTTCGCGATCGAACTTTCGTGGCGGCCTTTGGCGCCGCTGTCCATCAGCCAGCAGGCGTGCCAGATCGTCAGACGGCATTGGTGCAGCGCAATCTCGTTGTCCGCCAACATGAACGACACGCCCTGGTGCTCGCCGATCGGCTTGCCGAACGCCGTGCGGGTCTTCGCGTGAGCGATGGCGATGCTTTGGGCACGTTCGGCAGCACCGAGCCAGCGCATGCAGTGGGTCAGACGTGCTGGCGCCAGACGCAATTGGGCGTATCTGAAGGCCTGCCCCGATTCGCCGAGCAGCGCATTCTTCGGCAGGGTCAGGTCGCGGAACTCGACGACCGCATGGCCTTCGACATAGTTGCGGTCCATGGTGTTCATGATTCGTTCGATGACGATGCCCGCCTGGTCCCCGTCGGTGAGGAACAAGGTCGGCCCACTCGGCAGGTGCGGGTTGTCCTCCAGGTTGGCCATGATGATCCAGGTCTTCGCCCCCCGCGCGCCCGTGATGAGCCATTTGCGACCGTTGACGACGAAGTTTTCGCCGTCGAACGTCGCCGAGGTCTGCAGCTGGCCTGGATCGGAGCCGGCGCCACCAGGTTCGGTCATCGCGAAAGCGGAACGTTGGTGGCCTGCGATCATCGGCGCCAGATAGGTTGCGGCCTGTTCGGGTGTGGTGATCTTGCCGAGCAGGAACATGTTGCCCTCGTCGGGGGCGGCGCAGTTCATCGCGATCGGCCCGAGAGTCGACCAGCCTGCCGCCTCGTACAGAACGGCCTGCTCGACGTGCGACAGTCCCCAGCCGCCGTCGGCTCGAGCTGCCTGGATGGTGAGAAGCCCTGCGCTGCGGGCGAGTTCGACGAGTTCGTTGCGCAATTCGTCGGTCGGTCCGTGCTGGGTGAGGCGGGGATCGCGTTCGTACGGAACGATCTGCTGCTCGACGAATCGGCGGATCCGGTCTCGCTTGGCGGCGAGGTCGTCGGAAATTGCGAAGTCGATCATCGGTGTGCGCCTCTCGTCAGCTCCATTGCCGCGATAAGTTAACCATGATTCGCACTACGAGACCGGATTTGAGGAAGGTCGAAACTAGGGCTTGTGGGTATCGGTCGAGAACGCGTCCGCGACGTCGGCGGTCTGTATGTCACCTGGTCCGAACGTGGTTGCTGCGACGACGAAGCCAGGTCCGACCGAGGCCGACGCCACCATCGGCGAACCCATGTCGGACCAGCCCCACTTGCTACCCGTGACGGCCGGAACTGTCGAGGTTCCCCAGTCCTGGATCGTGCCGTCGCTTGCGACGCGATCCGCCGTTGCCATCAAGGGGAATATGGGCGACCCGCGATCGGATCTCAGTTTGGCTCGCAGGAAGTTGGCAACGTCGTCCGTAGTCGTGTACGAGGTACCCCAATCGGGTCCGGCTGTGGTGTCGGTGAGTCGGAACTCGGCCGCGGTCGCGTCGATGGCGGTGGGATATTTGCTCTCGAGCTGCGATGCCGAGAAGTCGTCGGAGTAGCGAATCATTTGTTCGACCAGATCGAGATCAGTGATCGAGCGATCGCCATGGCGTAGTGCGTAGTCGGCGATGTACAGCTTGACCATCGACAATGCCGGTCGGGGTTCGCTCGCGTTGGGAGTCCGAGTGATCGAGCCGGTCCGCAGATCGATGACCGTGATGGCAGTTCGATCCGGTACCCGGGTGAGGTTGTCCGACGCCGCGGGGGTCGCCGAGGCGAACGCAGGAAGTAGCACGGCAAGCGACGCACCCAGAGCCAACGCGGCGGCGGGGAGGGTTGTTCTCGTATCCATCGCTCGTACCTCTCGTGACCCCGACTTCGATCATGACCGAAATTCCCCAATCGCGCAGCGCGAAACCGTGGAAGTTGCTCTGAGCAGCGAGTTCAGGCGGCGATGGGGACTTTGCGGCCCGCGTTGCGGTCGCGACGAGAACCGATGATTCGGCACACGACATAGATGAGGAACGAGATCGTGGTGACGAATGTCGATACCGGGACACCCGGTGCCAGCGAAAGGAGGATGCCGCCGACAGCTGCTGTCAGCGCGAACGCGCACGACAGGTAGGTCGCACGCAAGGGGTTCGCGGTGATTCGCGCGGCAGCGGCCGCCGGGGTGATGAGCAACGACAGAACCAGTAGGGCGCCGACGATCTGCACGCCGAGCGCGGCGGTGATACCGACCAGCACCGCGAACACGATCGACAGTGCGCGGACCGGCACGCCGCGGGCGAGCGCCACCTCGGGGTCGGTACTTGCAAACAGCAGCGGTCGGTAGACGACGGCGAGCACGCCGAGAACGAGGACAGCACAGATGAGCATCAGGGTGAGGCCGGTGTTACCGACTCCGACGATCTGGCCGACCAGCAGGGAGAAGCTTGTTCCTGTCCTGCCCGGGTAGAGCCACATCAACAGCACCGACAGCCCGAGGCCGAACGACATGATGACGCCGATGACCGAATCACGTTCGCGTGCTTTGGTTCCGAGGATTCCGAACAATATCGCCGCAATGACCGATCCTGCGATTGCGCCGAGTCCGACGCTGACGCCGGCGAGCAATGCGGCCGCCGCGCCGGTCAGCGAGAGTTCGCTGGTGCCATGTACAGCGAACGACATCTGCCTGCTGATGATGAGCGGCCCGATCATGCCCGCTAGCAGGCCGAGGATGAAGGCAGCGAGCAGAGCCTGTTGGACGAAGTCGTACGACAGGAGATTTGCGGTGATCGAAAAGTCGAACATTTTCGAAAACACTTCGGCCAGTTTGTCGTTCACGAGTGGTCCTCGTCGACGTGGTGTTTGCCTGCGGACCCGAGGGCGTCGAGCGCGTCACCGGTTCCAACGACGACGAGCCGACCGCGAACCTTCAGCACGTCGACGTCGGTGTTGTACAACTCCGACAGCACAGCAGAGGTCATCACTTCGTCCGGTGGTCCGATTCGGAACTGGCCGTCGACGAGGTAGAGCACCCGATCGACAAGCGGCAGAATGGGATTGATCTCGTGTGTCACGAAAAGTACTGCGGTGCGGTGAATTCGGCGGCGACGATCGATCAGTTCGGACACCAGGCGCTGGTTGGCGAGGTCGAGGCTGAGCAATGGCTCGTCACACAACAGCACCTTCGGATCGCCGACCAGTGCCTGGGCGACGCGGAGGCGTTGCTGTTCGCCACCGGAAAGGGTTCCGAGCGGTGCGTAGGCGAAGGCCTGTGCACCGACCTCGGCAATCGCTTGCTCGACGATGCGTCGACGCTCACGGCGGCGCCGCAGTCCGGTACCCCAGCGATGACCGTCGACACCGAGACCGACCAGGTCGACACCGCGCAGTGGCAGGCCCTCGTCGATCGACTTCTGCTGTGGGATGTAGCCGACCGCCGAATTTCCGGTCCGGGCAGGCACGCCCGCGACGTCTGCCGTCCCCGCAGACAAAGCCAACTGGCCGAGCAGAACTTTCAACAGTGACGTCTTGCCTGACCCGTTCGGTCCGAGCACCGCAACGAATTCGCCTGCCTGGACCGCAAGATCCAGTTGGTCCCACAGCGTGCGTTCACCGAACGCCAACCGTGCACCCGCGAGAGCTATCGCGGGTGCACGGTTGGCGGTGAGCGCTGAATCGGGCTGTGACACAGGCTGGTCGGCTTCGTGGTCGGCCGCGACGGCGCTTGCGGCAAGGGTCAATTGAGCGCCTCGGCGAGTGCTTCGGCGTTGCGGGTCTGCCATTGAATGTAGTCGAGCCCATCGGGCAGAGTCTCGGTGACCTCGACGATCCGGATGCCCGCGCTCTCGGCATTGGCCCGCATGTCCTGGGTCACTTTGTCTTCGGTCTGAATGTTGTAGACCAGCGCATCGACCTTCTTGCCGACGAGCAGGTCCCGTGTCGCCGCGACTGCACTCGGCGAGGGGTCGGAACCTTCTTCGATGGCACTCTCGAACTCTTCGGGGGTCAGGTCTTCGACGCCGGCTGCTTCGAGCAGGTAGTGCGCTATCGGCTCGGTCTGTGCGACAGGCGCTTTCGGGTGATCGACGGCGATCTTGGCGGTGATATCCGAGATTGCGTGCAGCTTGGTGTCGAACGCATCGACGCGATCCGTGTAGTTCTGCGCGTTGTCCGGGTCGAGTTTGCTCAGTTCGTCGGCGATCTTGTGAGCGACGGCGTCGACGGTCGGTATGTCGTACCAGACGTGCTCGTTGACGGCGCCGTGGTTGTGGCCCTCGTGGCCCTCGCTGTCATGGTCGTCTCCCGCGCCAGCGTGGTTGTGTGCGTCGCCTTCGCTGTCGGAATGACCGGCACCGAGCAGTTCGTAGGCGTCGACAACCGGCTTGTCCTTCGCCGATCCGAGAATTTTTTCTATGAACTCGTCGTAGCCGCCGCCGTTGAACACGACGAGGTCGGCATCGGTGACCGCTGCGGCGTCGCTCGGGCTCGACTCGTAGGAGTGGGGATCGGCGCTCGGATCCTGGATCACCGAGGTCACGTTCGCGTCGTCGCCTGCGACGGCGGCGGCGACGCTGCCCCACACGTTCGTCGAGGCAACGATCGTCGGCTTGCCGTTCGAGGTCGCGTCGTCGGAACTGCAGGCACTGAGGGTCGCCGCCGAGGCGATGGCGAAGCCGACCGCTGCGATGGCAGTCCTGGATGCGCGGGATCGAGACACGGGTCGCTCCTGAATTCGAACGTTAATGGAAATCGTTACCGTTACAGATTAGCGGTCGATTTCCCCTATTGCGTAACTCGCATATGACCCGTACGGGAGCCGCGACACCGAAACGGCCCGACTCGGAAACCGAGTCGGGCCGCGTCGAGCTTGTGGAGAACTACTTCTTGGGCTCCGCAGGCGGAGTGAACGGTGCATTGATCGTGGAGAAGTACTGAATCGCTGCGCCGATCGCGACCGGCGCTCCGACGAAGATCGCTCCTCCGAGGGCGCCGACGGGTGCCAGTACGAGTGCGCCCGCGACACAGCCGGCGAGCGGACCGAAGACGGCGGTCAGCACGGCAGTCGGAGCGGCAACCGCGCCGCCGACGATGCAGCCCGCGGCTCCACCGATCACGGCGCCCGAGATGGCGCCGATGCCGGTGCCGAGAGTGATCGTCTGCGTGAGGCGGGTCCAGGCAGCAACTTCACGCTCGTACGGCGTCTTCCACGGTGCCTGGTTTTCGAACGGCAGCGCGACGGGCTTGTAGTAGGCGCGGGCCGGGTCGGTCGACGGCGTCAGCGTTGCTGTGTTGCCATCGATGGACGCATCGATCGGGAAGGCGATGTCGTCGATGCTGTATTCGAGCGGAACGCCGGCAAGGGTCTGGCCGGAATTCGACCGGATTTCGAACTTGCCGTCAGCGACGATCAGCTTGCCTGCGTTGTCGATCGTGATGACAGCCGAGGCACCGTTCTGGTACGCCGTGTAGTTGACGCTCGGTGCGATGTCGATGCTGAGAGGAGCCTCTTGTCCAGGCTCGGGCGCCGGTGCCGCGTATGCGGTGCCTGCGGAGATTCCCGTCGCGGCAATCACGAGTGCCGACGCAGCGGCATATTTGCGGATCTTCATTCTCGGTCCTTTATGTGTTCACGGTCTGTCTCGTCCGGTTGGTCCGAGCTGAAAAACATTGCCATGGAATATCTTTGGCTGAGCTGGCGATGTCTTCTCCGTTCGGAGCGAAACCGTATGTCACCTGAGAACGAGCTGAGAACAGTTAAAATCAGCGCTGAACGGAATGTGTCGGTTGAACAAACAAACGGTAACTTTCACATAAACACGGCTGATCAGGGCCTTTGCTGGGGATCCGCCGCTAAGGCGAGATGCACTGCTGTGGCGCAGCTCTCACCGGGAATCTTCGCGACGTCGCCAACAAATTGCCGACCTCACACGCCTGATCAGGCATGTGAAGTCGGCAATCGGTGAGCGACGTGGTCGAACGGGGTGGGCCGAAACTCAGTTCGCGGAAAGCAATTGAGCACAGCGCAGCAGGCCGAGGTGGCTGTAGGCCTGCGGATGGTTGCCGAGCGAGCGTTCGGCGACGGGGTCGTATTCCTCGCTGAGCAGTCCGGTCGGTCCGGCAACGCTGACGAGCTGCGCAAACAAGGCCTCGGCATCCGAGCGTTTGCCGGTGAGGAGATAGGCCTCGACGAGCCAGGCCGCGCAGAGGTGGAAGCCGCCTTCGCCGCCGGGCAGACCGTCGTCGTGGTGGTAGCGGTAAACCGTTGACCCGCTGCGTAGTTCGGCTTCGGTGGCGACCACGGTCGCGGCGAAACGCGGATCGGCAGGATCGATGAGCCCGCTGAGGCCGATGTGCAGCGTTGCGGCATCGAGGTCGGTGCCGTCGTAGGCGGCGGTGAACGACTGGACCTCGTCGTTCCACCCCTTCTGCAGGACCTCGTCGGAGATCGTCTGTCGCAGTTCGGCCCAGGCGGGATCGATGGAGCGGCCGAACTGCTCGGACAGCGTCACCGCGCGGTCGACCGTGACCCATCCCATCACCTTCGAGTACACGTGATGGCGTGGATTGCCGCGGATCTCCCAGATGCCGTGGTCGGGTTCCTGCCAGCGGCGCTGCACCGCAGAAACCATGGCGCACACCAGTTCCCAGTCGACATCGGGCAGCGCCTCGTCGGGATCGGTGATGCCCTTGGCTACCCGGGCATGGGCGAGCGTGGAGATGAGGTCGACGATCGGCCCGAACACGTCGAGTTGGACCTGCATGTTCGCGGCGTTGCCGACGCGGACCGGTCGCGACCCGGCATAACCCGGAAGGTTGTCGATCACGGCTTCGGGCGGTAGGCCGGTGCCGTAGATCGTGTACAGCGGGTGCAAACGCTCAGGGCCGGGGAGCTTTTCGAGCACGTCGTGCACCCAGGCGAGGTACTCCTCGGCCTCGCGTAACGAGCCGACCGATACGAGTGCCGACGCTGTGAGGGCCGCATCGCGTAGCCAGCAGTAGCGGTAATCCCAGTTGCGGACGCCGCCGATGTCCTCGGGCAGCGAGGTTGTCGCCGCGGCGAGGATCGACCCCGACGGTGCGTGCACCAGCCCTCGAAGGGTCAACGCCGAGCGACGCATGAGATCCGGCTTCAGGGGTGGCAGAACCAGCTGATCCGCCCAGGTGCTCCAGTAGGACTCCGCAAGCGCGCGCCGTTCCGGCTCTTCGAGGGTGGACGGCGCTAGATCCCAAGTACCACAGCGCAGTTCGAGGGTGATCGGGCCTTCGGAAGGGTCGACGACGGCGAACGCGCTCTGGTTGACGCCGTCGGTTGTGATGTCCCAGTGCACACCGGGGGACCGCAGCACCAATGGATCGTTCGGCCCGAAGACCCTGAGTCCGAACGTCTCTCGCTCGATCTGGATCGGCACCTGGCCGAACTCGGGACGAGGCGCGAAGCTGACGACCGCTTTGGCGTCGCCGGTGATGACCCTCGTGAGGTCGGTGCGTTCGAGGCCGACGTCGTGGGGAAGGTAGTCGGTGACCTGCAAACTCGACCACCGTGTTTCGACGGTCATCGTGCGATCGACGTAACGCTGCGACAGCGGAAGCGCGGCGCGTTGTGGGCCGACCGAGAAATGACCGGCATCCGGACCGCCGAGCAGGTGAGCGAAAACCGCGCCCGAATCTGGTTCGGGATGACACATCCAGGTGATCGTGCCGTCCGGTGTGACAAGCGCGACCGACCGCGGGCTTGCCAGCAGCGTCAACCGCTCGATCTGCGGTGCGCTCGCGCCCGACAGCCATCTGCGGCGCTCGTCGAGTAGGAATGCCAACGCTGTCGACACGTCTTCGGTGCTGTCGACTCGGTACTGGGCGAGGCTTTCGCCGTCGCCGATCTTGATGCCGATGTCCGGCCCGTGCAACCGTGCGAAGGCCTTCTCGTCGGTGACGTCGTCGCCGAAGAATACTGCTGCGGAGGCGGATTCCTGATGGCGCAGGATATCGAGAGCCTCGCCCTTGTCAGTGACGATAACGGCGAGTTCGATCACCGCCTTGCCTTCGGTGACCTGCACGCCGACCCAGTTGGCAGCGCCCTGGCGCACCTTGTTGAGGGCCTGGCGGGCAATCACGGGTTCTGCATTGCGGACGTGCAGCGCGACACTCGCCGGTTTGTGTTCCACGGTGACGCCCGCGTTCGCAGCGGCGATCTGCTCCAACTCGACGACCAACTCGTCGAGCAGTTGCTTTGCGTCGTTGTCGATCGCGTGCACGAAGCCGACGTCGAACTCGGACCCGTGGCTACCGACGAGCTGCACCTCGACGGGCAGTCGCGACAGCGCAGCAAGGTCGCGTAGTGCGCGACCGGAGATGACAGCCGCCGTCGTGCCCGAAAGCCCTGCGAGCGCGCGGAGAGCGCGCACGGATTCGGGATGCGGAAACGCCTTGGTCGGATCCGAGACGATCGGCGCGATCGTGCCGTCGTAGTCGGATGTGACGAGCAATCGCGGGGTACGGGCAATAGTTGCCAGTGCACGCCGCAGCTCGAGGGGTAGATCCAAAGCACTCACGCTGCAAACCTATGCGATCGACCGCGCCTGGTACTGCATTGCCGTCGGGAATCTGTCTCAGATCACAGTCGCTGCTACAAACCCTGTTGAATCTCGTCGTCGGCACTACCCAGCAGCAGGCTGACGGTCAGCTCGAGTCGAGCCGTCACGTCCGTCGCAGACGATCGCCTCGTCAGCCACGCAACCAAGTTGGACAGCCACACGTCGCTGATCACACGTGCGATCGCGAGTTGCCTTTCGGAGGGTTCGCCGTCGCTCATCGCCCGGGCAAACAGGCGGTCCATGGCTTTGCCGACCCGGTCGACCTCTGCGGCGGCCGAAGCGTCGGCGAACATAAACGCGCGGGTCATGGCCTCGGTGAGCAGCGGATCACGCTGCATCGCCTTGGTGATTTGCACGAGCATCAGGTGCATACGCTCTTGCGGCGAGTCGCCGGGTGGGATGCGACGACGGTTGTCGATGCGCTCGAACTCGCGCGCGAGGGCGGAGACGAGCAGGTGCACCTTCGATGGGAAATAGCGATACAGCGTGCCGACCGCGACATCGGCCCGCTCGGCGACGGCACGCATCTGGACGGCGTCGTAGCCGCCTTTCGATGCCAGTGCCAGGGTCGCGTCGAGGATCCGCTTACGACGTTCACGCTGTGCGTTCGAGCTCAGGTCTTCGTCGCTGAGTGTCGGCACAGCGCCGTTGCTCGCGGTCCGTGACGTAGAAGGCATTGAGGACGATGCCATCGACAAACCCCCGCTCTCGTTATAAGGCCCGGTGCAGCGAGCTGACCTGGTGCTTCGGTACCCACTTGACACTTGACTGGAGTACACATTAGAACACGTTCTACGAGCCGATGTCATTTGTGAGAGGCGGCAAAAACTGTGAGTATCGCCACGACCGACGAGCAGAACGCTGTGCAGGAGTCCATTCGGGCATGGGCGCGGGGTGCTGCGCCGATTGCAGCGCTGCGCTCGGTCGAAGCGGATCCGGCGCGCGCGGACTACTGGCGTGGGCTGTGGCCCGGGGTGGCGGAGGTCGGCCTGCTGTCCGTGGCGATGCGCGAAGAACTCGGCGGCGCAGGTGGAACCGTCGTCGACCTGGCGGCAATGCTGGAGGCCGCGGCCACGGCGTTGGTCGGTGGTCCGGTGCTCTCGACCGCACTTGTCGGGCTGATCCTCGACCGGTCGGGGGAACCGGTCGCCAAACGTAGGGGTCCTGAGATCGCCGATGGGACGAGGCCCTGCGCGGTTGTCGTCGACGGCACACCCGCATCGGCGACGTCGGCACCCGACGGCGGTCTCGTCCTGAACGGTCCGGTGGGCCTGGCGATCGGAGCTGTCGGTGGTGCCGATGTGCTGCTGTCCTACGTGCTCGACGGCGAGGTCGCCTGGTGCCTGGTCGACGGTTCCGCGAGTGGCTTGCACTGCGAGCCAGTCGATTCACTCGATCGCACGGTCGGGGTCGCGCGCGTCGAATGCGCCGATGTGCACGTTGCACCCGATCGAGTGCTCACCGGCATCGGGCCAGGCCTCGTTCTCGACCTTGCGGTCACGCTCGCAGCGGCAGAGGCGGCAGGAGTCGCGGGTTGGTGTCTGGACACCGCTGTCGACTACGCCAAGATCCGGGAGCAGTTCGGCGCCAAGATCGGGTCCTTCCAGGCGGTGAAGCATCTGTGCGCCGAGATGCTGTGCAACGCCGAACGTGCACGTGCTGTCGCGTGGGATGCAGCCAACGCTGCCCAGGACGAGAAAGATGTGCCGCTCGCCGCCGCCGTTGCAGGAGCGGTTGCCCTCGACGCGGCGGTCGCGGCCGCGAAAGACTGCATTCAGGTGCTCGGCGGCATCGGCTTCACCTGGGAACACGACGCTCATCTCTACCTGCGTCGAGCTACTGCCTTGCGGCAACTGCTCGGTGGGTCCTCGCGCTGGCGGGCACGGGTTACCGACCTCAGCAGGGCAGGTGCCCGGCGCGGATCGACGATCGACCTCAGCGGTCTCGTCGACGCTCGGGCAGCGATCCGGGCCGACGTCGCCGCAGTCGCGGCGCTGCCTGTCGAGTATCGTCGAGTTGCGTTGGCGGAGAACGGACTTCTCGCTCCACACTGGCCGTCGCCGTTCGGGCGCGACGCCGATCCCGCAACTCAGTTGCTCATTGCCGAAGAATTGGAGGCCGCCGGAGTCGAATCGCCCGACCTGGTAATCGGTTGGTGGGCAATACCGACAGTTCTCGGCTACGGATCCACAGAGCAGATCGAGCGTCACGTGCTGCCGACGCTGCGCGGTGAGGTGGTGTGGTGCCAGCTGTTCAGCGAGCCGGGTGCTGGATCGGATCTGGCTGCATTACGTACAGCCGCAACCAAAGTCGACGGTGGCTGGACGCTGGCTGGGCAGAAGGTGTGGACGTCGCAGGCGCAGATTGCCGATTGGGGTATCTGTCTCGCGCGTACCGACCGCGATGCGCCGAAACATCGTGGGATCACCTATTTTCTGGTCGACATGCGGTCGGCGGGCATTCGCATTTCGCCGTTGCGCGAGATCACCGGCGAGGAACGTTTCAACGAGGTGTTCTTCGACGACGTCTTCGTCCCGGACGATTGTGTCGTCGGCGCTGTCGACGGTGGGTGGCGTCTTGCCAACGCGACGTTGGCGAACGAGCGCGTTGCGATCGGCAAGGGGTCCGCACTCGACGAGTCGCTGACCTCGCTGCTCGACAAGACTCCGGCATCGGACGCCGTGCTGTCCGACCGACTCGGCGCCTTGATCGGCGACGCCATGGTCGGGAATCAACTCGAAGCGCGGATGACGCTGCGTCAGCTGGAAGGCCAGGATCCCGGGCCGCTGTCGAGTGTCAGAAAGCTGCTCGGAGTCCGGTATCGGCAGGATGTCGCAGAGTTCGCGTTGGATGCGTCCGGTGTCGACGGAGCGATGGAAGGGCCTGCGTCACATGGGTTTCTGCTCACGCGCTGTCTCTCGATCGCCGGTGGGACAACGCAGATTCTGCTCACCGTCGCCGCCGAACGGATCTTGGGGTTGCCGAGGAAGTGAACGTCGGCGACTTCCGTCGATCGCGGTTCGGTGATACAACTGGAACGTGTTCTAGAATTTGACATCGAGAGCTCAGTGCAGAGGACTTCGAGGGACGAGCGTGGACTTCACAAGAGACGAGACTCAAGTCGCGGTGGCGCAGGCCGCGAACGAGTGGCTCGACCATGCCTCCGACCTGTCGGATCAGGAGTTGTGGCAGAGCCTCGCAGCTGCGGGACTGCTCTCGCTCGCGTTGCCCGTGCGGGTCGGCGGTGACGGACTCGGCGTAGCTGCGGTCGCGACACTGCTGACCGAACTGGGTCGCAGAGCTGTGCAGAGTCCGGCGCTCGCAACACTCGGCTACGGGGTACTGCCGCTCGTTGCACTCGGTGGCGATGAACGCCACGACGACATTCTCGCGGCCGTTGCCGACGGTGCCGTGCTGACGGCCGCTCTCGGCGAGCCGGGTTCGCCGTTCACGACGGCGCCTGTCACGACGGCCGTGCTCGATGGTGATTCGGTGCTGGTATCCGGAACGAAGATCGCGGTTCCCTACGCGGACCGAGCGCTGCGGATGCTTACGCCGACCGACGCGGGCATCGTTCTGATATCGCCTGATGCCGAAGGGGTTTCGCTCGTACGGACTCCGTCGTCGACGGATGCCCCCGAATTCGCCGTGCGGTTGGATCGCGTCAGGGTCGACCGGACGGCAGTTCTGACCGGCGATGTTCGAGCGCTTTCGCGGCTTGCCCTCGCGAGCATCGGCGCCTTGTCGGACGGGTTGCTCACCGGCGCAACCGAACTAACCTCGACACACATCGGCACGCGGCATCAGTTCGGCAAGCCGCTCGCAACGTTCCAGGCGGTAGCGCAGGAGATCGCGGACATCTACGTCACCTCGCGCACGCTGCATGTCGCCGCGGTATCCGCGGTGTGGCGGCTCGAACAGGGCCTGGATGCGGACGACGATCTCGACGTGGTCGGCTACTGGCTTGCCACGGAAGTGCCTGCGGCAATGCAGGTCGCGCACCATTTGCACGGTGGTCTCGGTGTCGATGCCAGCTATCCGATGCATCGCTACTCGGCTGCGATCAAGGATCTCGCACGGATCATCGGCGGATCCTCCTACCGGCTCGAACTGTTGGGGGCACGGTGTACATCGATCTGACCGAGGCGCAGAAGGCGTTGCAAGACGAACTGCGCGAATACTTTTCGACCTTGATCGGCACCGACGAGGCCGAGATCATGATGACCGAACGTCACGGACCCACCTATCGCGAAGTCATCAAGCGAATGGGGTCCGACGGCTGGCTCGGCGTCGGCTGGCCGAAAGAATTCGGTGGCCGCGGTTTCGGTGAAGTCGAGCAGCAGATCTTCGCGAACGAAGCGATACGAGCCGACGTGCCGTTGCCGGCCGTGACGCTGCAAACCGTCGGACCGACGCTGCAGACCTACGGCACCGACGAGCAGAAGCGCAGGTTTCTACCTGCGATCCTCGCGGGCGAAGTGCATTTTGCGATCGGGTACTCCGAGCCCGAAGCAGGCACGGACCTGGCCGCGTTGCGGACCACGGCTGTTCGTGACGCCAACGGTGACTGGATTGTCAACGGTCAGAAGATCTTTACGACAGGCGGTCACGACGCGGACTTCGTGTGGCTTGCGGTCAGGACCGGCGCGCCGGATTCGCGGCACCGCGGCATCTCGATCCTGATCGTCGATACAACCGATCCCGGCTACTCGTGGACTCCGATCATCACGTGTGACGGTGCCCACCACACCAACGCCACGTATTACTCCGATGTGCGTGTGTCTGCCGACATGCTTGTCGGAGAAGAGAATCAGGGTTGGCGGTTGATCACGACGCAGCTGAACCACGAGCGTGTGATGCTCGGGCCCGCCGGGCGGATCGGCGGTCTGTACGACAAGGTGCATGCGTGGGCGGCGCAGCGCGAACTGCTCGGGCACGGCGACGTTCGGCGTGCGCTCGGCGAAATTCACGCCACGTACCGATTGAACGAGTTGCTCAACTGGCAGGTGGCGTCCAGTGCCGATGACGCGGTCTCCATCGCGGACGCATCGGTCACCAAAGTCTTTGCCACCGAACGGATACAGCGCATCGGCCGCCTGGCCGAGGAGATCGTTGCCCGCTACGGTGACCCGTCGGATCCGGCGACGGCGCACTTGATGAACTGGCTCGACAAGCAGGTCAAACGAAACTTGGTCATCACCTTCGGCGGTGGTGTCAACGAAGTGATGCGCGAACTGATTGCGACCGCAGGCCTGAAACTACCCCGCGTACCCCGATAAGGATCTTCCGTGACGGAGACAATAGAAGCTGGCGCGGAACGTATTTCGGCTGCCGGTGCAAGCAAGCCACGTCCTGGGCGCGATCCGGTGAACCAGCCGATGATCAACAACTGGGTCGAAGCGCTCGGTGACACAAACCCGATCTACGTCGACGACGCCGCGGCTCGTGCGGCGGGCCACGACGGCGTGGTAGCTCCGCCTGCCATGGCCCAGGTGTGGACGATGGGCGGACTGCATTACACCCGAGCCGACGACGACCCGCTCGGCGCGATCATGGAGCTTCTCGACGAGGCCGGCTTCACCTCGATCGTCGCCACCAATTGCGAGCAGACCTACCACCGCTACCTTCGCCTCGGCGAAGAAGTGACGATCTCGACGGTGCTGGAAGGTGTTGTCGGACCGAAGAAGACAGGCCTCGGCGAGGGTTGGTTCGTCACCACCCGCAACGTGTGGGCGGTCGGCGACGAGGTCGTAGCGGAGATGCTGTTCAGAGTTCTGAAGTTCGCGCCGAGGCAGGCTGCGTCGGCGCCAGAGGGCATCGATCCGGCGGAAGCGATCCGGCCGATGGTTTCCAAGGACACCGAGTTCTTCTGGGCAGGCGCTGCGCTCGGTGAGCTGAGAATTCAGAAGCTGCCCGATGGTTCGCTGCGCCATCCACCGATACCCGCTGTGTGGCTGGACAAGTCGGAGCAGTCCGACTACGTCGTCGCGTCGGGTCGCGGCGAAGTATTCAGCTTCGTAGTCCACCACGCACCGAAAGTGCCCGGTAGAACCCTGCCGTTCGTGGTTGCGCTGATCGAGTTGGAGGAAGGTGTGCGGATGCTGGGTGAACTGCGTGGTGTCGACCCTTCGTCCGTCGAAATAGGGATGGGTGTCGACGTGGAGTTCGTGAAGATCGACGACGACCTGACGCTGCCCGCATGGCGTCCGCGGTCGGGAGCGACGGCATGATCGCGCCGGTGGCAGGGGACAGGCTCCCGGAGTTCACGGTCACGGCCGACCCGACGTTCGTCGTCAGTACGGCATTGGCTACCAGGGACTTTCAGGATGTCCACCACGATCGTGACAAGGCGATCGCACGGGGTTCCAAGGATATCTTCGTCAATATCCTTACTGACACCGGTCTAGTGCAGCGGTTCGTCACGGACTGGGCAGGCCCGACAGCGGTTGTCCGATCGATCGCATTGCGCCTCGGTGTGCCGTGGTACGCCTACGACACCCTTGTTCTGACGGGTGAGGTCACGGAAGTGGTCGGCAACGACATCGGTATCGACGTCGTCGGCAAAGATGCGTTGGGAGACCACATCACGGCAAAAGTGACGATTACCCTTCCGTCACAGGCAGCAGGGTCTCAGCTATGAGCGGCCTCTCGAACAAAGCGGCCATCGTCGGTATAGGGGCAACCGACTACTCGAAGGACTCGGGGCGAAGCGAACTCCGACTCGCGACCGAAGCAGTGACTGCCGCGCTCGCCGACGCCGGTCTCACCCCTGCCGACGTCGACGGACTTACGACGTTCTCGATGGATTCCAACCGGGCAACCGCAGTCGCGCGATCGGTCGGCATCCCTAGCCTGAAGTTCTTCAGCCTCATCGATTTCGGTGGCGGCGCCGCGTGCGCGACCGTGCAGCAGGCTGCGATGGCCGTTGCGACCGGGGTGGCCGATGTCGTTGTCGCCTATCGTGCATTCAACGAACGCTCTGCAACCAGATTCGGCCAGGTGTCTACAGCCTTGGCGGGGACGCCGTCGTCGGCAGGCGTCGACGCGAGTTGGTCGTATCCGCACGGGCTCGGCACTCCCGCCAGCCAGGTCGCGATGGTCGCCAGGCGCTATATGCACGTATCCGGTGCTACCAGTGCCGATTTCGGTCGGGTCGCGGTCGCTGATCGTAAACACGCGGCAGTCAATCCGGCAGCCTTCTTCTACGGCAAGCCGATCACACTCGAAGATCATCAGGCGTCGCGGTGGATCGCCGAACCGCTGCATCTGCTCGATTGCTGTCAGGAATCCGACGGTGGCATCGCGATCGTTGTCACCTCCGTCGAACGTGCGAAGGATCTGCGCTGCAAACCTGCCGTGATCGCTGCGGCGGCACAGGGCTCAGGAACGGATCAGTTCATCATGACCAGCTACTACCGCGACGCCATGACAGGCCTGCCGGAGATGGGACTGGTCGGCGATCAGTTGTGGGCGCAGTCGGGTTTAAGTCCACATGACATGCAGATGGCAGTTCTCTACGACCACTTCACACCGTTCGTGTTGATGCAGCTCGAGGAACTCGGCTTCTGTGGTCGTGGCGAAGCGAAGGACTTCATCGCAGACGGCGCAATCGAACTCGGCGGCAGGCTGCCCATCAACACTCACGGCGGCCAACTCGGCGAGGCGTACATTCACGGCATGAACGGCATCGCCGAAGGTGTGCGGCAAGTTCGCGGGACGTCGGTGAATCAGGTGCCCGATGTCGAAAATGTGCTGGTTACCGCCGGAACAGGCGTCCCCACATCGGGTCTCGTACTGACGGTGTGAAGATCGTGAAGACTCGAGCCCCCTACAGGGGGTATAGGTCTTCACGATTTCGGAGCAGTGCCGACACCGCGCAGGAAGGTCGACACGGCTGCGGTCAGCTGGGCAACACTCGCCGACGTGCCGGCCACGAATTTGTCCAGCGATCGCGCACCGGCGAATCGGTCGAACACCAATCCTTCGCAGAGGCTGACCAGGTCCGCGGCTGCAGCGTAGGGATCGGCGGCGTGCAATTGTCGAAACAACTCGGTCGCATGGTCGCGGGAGAAGAAGCACGACGCGAGCGCTGCTCGCAGATCGGGATCGTCGGCCACCTCGATTGCAAGCGCGTAGCGAGCGGCAATGTCCGCACGTCGTCTGGCGAGTAAGTGATCCAGCGATCTGCCGATGACGACGCTGGTTCTGTCGAGATCCGGTAGCGCAGCCCTACGGGTCGAACGGAAATCCTGGCGCGACTTCTCGGTGAGGTGCCCGACCATTGCCTCGAGTAGCGAGCGCCTGGTGCGGTAGTAGTACGACGTCGAGCCGGCTGGCAGTCCGAGCCGGTCGTCGACGGCCCGATGCGTCAGTGCGCGCATGCCGTCGGTGCCGACGATGTTGATCGCGCATTCGGCTATACGACTGCGCCGGTACGGATCTCGGGATGTCTGCTCCATCACTGCTCCTTGCTGCAGTTCGCTCGGTACTCATAGAGTAACTCTATGGATGTAGAGGAACGGCGTCTCGTCGACACAATCGCCGAACGAGCGGTCCGCGAAGGGTTCGCCCTTGACCACGCACAACTGCGAGCCGCTGAGGTTCTGGCCGCACGAGGCGCGCACGGGGTGTACCTCTCCGGTCCGGTCGGTCGCGGTAAGACCTGGTTGCTCGATGCCTACTTTGGTTCCCTTGTCACGCAGCGCAAGCGCCGCTACCACTTCCATTCCTTCTTCGCCGACCTGCACCGAGGCGCGCACAAACAGGGGTCGATCGACAGCGCAATCGCGTCGCTCGTCGGCGACTGCGAAGTGCTCTGTTTCGACGAGCTTCACGTTCACGACATCGGCGACGCAAAGCTCGTCGCGAAGGTGCTCGAGTACATTTTCGGGCGCCAGATCCGCCTTGTCGTCACCTCGAACTATCGGCCCGACGAGCTGCTCCCAAATCCGTTGTTCCACATGAAGTTTCTCCCGACGATCGCTTCGATCCTGCGGATGATGACCGTCGTCGCCGTCGACGGCACGCAGGATTATCGCCGGACCGCTACGTCTCGCGCAGCTACGGGATTCGCGGGTGGCTCGTACGCTGTTGGGCTACGAAATCCACGTTGCGGCACGATCATGATCCCGGTCGGTGGTAATCGGTCGGTCCGCGCCATTGCGTTCGGGGAGAACGACATCCGACTGACGTTCGACGACCTGTGCGGTCGGCCGACGGGTCCGGCGGACTATGTGATTCTTGCCAAGACGTTCAAACGCTGGACGATCGTGGGTGTTCCGCGCCTGGCCACTTCGAACTCCGACGCGGTCGCCCGCTTCTGCAGCGTTGTGGACGTACTGCACGACTCAGCTGTCCAACTGTCCGTCGAAGCCGAGTTGCCCCTCGCCGAAGTGCTGAGGGGTACCGAGGAGGTGCTCGACATAGGCCGCGCAGCAAGTCGCCTGTACACACTGCACGAGGCTTCCCCGAGTTCGGTGTCTACGGCGTAGTGTGCCGGGAATGGGCAACGCACAGCTCATCATTGCTGCCATCGTCGGCGTTGCCGTCATCGTGGTAGCGATCACGTGGCTGAAACTCCATCCATTCGTATCTCTGACGGTCGGGGCCATCGGCGTCGGCATCGGCGCGGGACTCGGTGCAACCGACTCGGTGAAAGGCTTCACCAACGGGTTCGGTTCCACCATGGGCAGCGTCGGAATCCTGATCGGCTTCGGTGCCATGTTCGGCAAGCTGCTTGCCGATTCCGGTGGCGCCGACCGCATCGTCGACACCCTCGTCGGTCGGTCCAATACCAAGTATCTGCCGTGGACGATGGGACTGGTCGGCGCGGTCATCGGTCTACCGATGTTCTTCGAAATCGGGCTGGTGCTGTTGATGCCGGTCATCATTCTGGTTGCGCGACGGTCAGGTCTGTCGCTGATCACGATCGCGATCCCGACTCTCGCCGGTCTATCCGCGATGCACGGTCTCGTACCACCGCACCCAGGACCGCTGGTCGCGGTGGCAGCGTTGGACGCCAATCTCGGGCTCACCCTGGGATTCGGTGTGCTCGTTGCGATCCCGACGATCGTGATCGCGGGCCCCCTGTTCGGCAAGCTCGCCGCGCGATGGGTGGACGTGCCAGTGCCTGCACTGTTTCTGACATCGGAGGACGACGAGGAGGCAGAGGCAAAGAAGCAGCGGCCATCGTTCGCGATCGCGCTGACCGCGATCCTGCTTCCCGTTGTTCTGATGCTCGGTAAGGCACTCGCCGATGTGGTTGCCGAGGAGTCGACGTCCCCGGCGAAGGCAGTGCTCGACTTCCTCGGCACGCCCGTCATCGCGCTCGGACTCGCGTTGCTTGCGGGCATCGTCCTGCTCGGTCGTGGCGGCGGTATGGACCGCAACGACATCTCCAAGACTCTGGAAAACTCGTTGCCGCCGATCGCGGGCATTCTGTTGATCGTCGGCGCGGGCGGTGGCTTCAAGCAGGTGTTGATCGACACCGGCATCGCCGATGCGATCGCCGATGCGATCAAGGGCAGCTCGCTGCCGGTGTTGTTGCTTGCGTGGTTCGTCGCTGTGCTGATCCGCGTCGCAACCGGTTCGGCAACGGTTGCGACGGTGACGGCGTCCGGAATTCTCGCGCCCGTTGCGCTCGATCTGTCCAGCACTCACGTGTCGCTTATGGTGCTTGCAATCGGGTCCGGATCGCTGTTCCTGTCCCACGTCAACGACGCCGGGTTCTGGCTGGTGAAGGAGTATCTCGGGGTCACCGTCGTCCAGAACCTCAAGACCTGGACCGCGATGGAGTGCGTCATCTCGGTGTCCGGGCTCGTCGGAGTCCTCGCGTTGAGTGTTGTCGTATGACGGTCCTCGTCGTCATGGGTGTGTCCGGGACCGGAAAGTCGACTGTTGCAACTGCTCTTGCGGAGCACTTCGGCTGGCAACTGCAAGAGGGCGACGACCTCCATCCGAAGGCGAACATCGCCAAGATGGCGGGCGGTCAACCGCTCGACGACAACGACCGCTGGCCGTGGCTCCAGCTGATCGCGGACTGGATCGGCGCCCACATCGATTCGGGAACGTCCGGCATCGTCACGTGTTCTGCACTCAAACGAACCTATCGGGATGTGCTTCGCCGAGACGGCGTCGTGTTCGTTTACCTGGAGGGTTCGGAGGAACTGCTACGGGGACGGATGGAGAGCCGGACCGGCCACTTCATGCCTGCGTCGTTGCTGACATCGCAGCTGCACACACTCGAACCACCACAGTCGGACGAGGCAGCCATCACTGTCGACATCGATCAGACCGAGGATGAGTTGACCGCGGCGATCATCGAACAGTTGGTACCGCTGATCGAGGTGCCAGACGTACCATCGTGACAAACGACCCGGTCGTCGTCGTCCGGGATTGAGGATCACGGATGGGCGGTACCGGTCGACCAGTTGGACGCACCGCCGCACTGTTGGCGCTCGTAGTCATTGCGGCAGTGTCGTTGCGCGGCTATCTGCCCGCGGTCGACGCGCCCCTCAAACATGAAGCCGCAGGCGGAACGGCATCTTTCCTCGCCGTTCACTTCCTGCTCGGAGCGTCGGTTCTGATCTTGCTTATGGCTGTCATCGCGTCGTGGAACCAACGTAAGACGCGGGTGCACCTGCCGATCGACACCAGTTCGGTCGCACTGGATCGGCGCACCGTCGCCGCGGCCATCGTCATCGGTGTGCTGTTCGTCGCCGTGTTCGCTCTGCTCGGCAGAGCATCGCTCGGCGCCGAACCCGAAGACACGAGCGATGCGACGTCCGAACCGGATGCTGCGGAGGCGGGAGACGGCGGACCAACGGCCGACGTTGTCGAGCCCGTTGTCTCCGACGAGCCGACGCTCGGGCCGACGATTGTTGTGACCGGCTTGCTGTTGCTGATCATTGCAACAGCTGGCGTTGTGATCGCGGCTCGACGACCTGTGCGCGACGTCGGTGCCGAACCGACCGGGGACGACACCGAGGACAGCGAAGACTCGGTTTCCGAATCACTGGCTCGCGCTGCCGAATTGGGTTTGGCGGCAATGTCGGATCCGGATCGCGACCCGCGTACCGCGATCATCGCCTGCTACACGGCGATGGAGCGAGCCCTGTCCGCGGCTCCGGAGGCCGCGCCGCTGGCATCGGACACTCCGACCGAAGTGCTGGCCCGTGCAGTCGGGAACGGTGTGCTGCATTCGGGTGCGGCCGCAGAGTTGGTCGGCCTGTTCACCGAAGCCAGATTCAGTCAGCATCGGATGACGGAAGCGGACCGTGAGTCCGCGATCGGACTGCTCCGCTTGGTGTCCGAGGACCTGCGGAGCCCACTGTGACAAAGATTCTGGGCGGTGGCATCGCGGTGGTGGTGGCGGTCGAGCTATTGGTGCTCGCTGCGGATCGCCGCTCGATACTGTTGCTCGTGACGGGTATTGCGGTGGCGCTCGTGCTGCTGGGTTTCGTGCTCTGGTTGGCGAGCACCGAAGACGATGCCGGACAGGTCGAATCGGACTCGCTTGCCGTTGAAGCGTTGCGGCGGTGGCGATCTCGAACCGAGATCAAGTTGAGCTGGTCGGAGGGATCGAGGGGCGACTGGGACCGGCATCTGCGGCCACTGCTTGCTCGGGAATTCTCCTCCTCCAGCGGGCATCGACAAACGAAAGACCGTGCAGCACTTGTTGCGTCGGGCCGCATGCTGTTCGGCCCGACGCTGTGGCAATGGGTCGACCCACTCGACGTGTCGTTCGCCGACCGCGACGACCCCGGGCCTGGGCGGACTGCTTTGGACGAGATCCTCGAGCGATTGGAGAAGTTGTGAAGGTGAGGTCACCATGACTGCGCCATCGGACATCACGACTGCGCGCGCCGAGGCGGTGCTCGTCGAACTCGAACGTGTCGTCGTCGGCAAACGCGACGCCATGACCATGATCATGATGGCGGTACTTGCCGGCGGGCACGTACTGATCGAAGATCTGCCAGGTCTCGGAAAGACGTTGATAGCCAGATCTTTTGCTGCGACTCTCGGGCTCGATTTCAACCGCGTCCAGTTCACACCCGATCTGCTGCCCGCCGATCTGCTCGGCTCGACGATCTACGAAATGCACTCGGGCAGATTCGAATTCAGGCCCGGTCCGATCTTCACGAATCTGCTGATGGCGGACGAGATCAACCGAACACCACCGAAAACCCAGGCGGCCCTGTTGGAGGCGATGGGTGAAGGGCAGGTGAGCATCGACGGTGAAACGCGAAAGTTGCCGTCACCGTTCATCGTTCTAGCGACCGACAACCCGATCGAGTACGAGGGCACCTATCCGCTGCCGGAAGCTCAGCTGGATCGCTTCGCCATGCGGCTGCGGCTCGGCTACCTAGGCGAGGAGGACGAGCACACGATGCTGCGCCGCAGACTGGACCGGGGGTCCGTCGTGGCCACGGTGCGGCAGGTGATCGACTCGACCGACCTACTCGCCATGCGCGAATCGGTCGAGCAGGTGTCCGTGCACCGAGATGTATTGCGCTACGTCGTCGCGCTTGCGGGTGCGACGCGCAGTCATCCGCAGGTCGAGGTCGGCGCGAGTCCGCGCGCGGAATTGGACCTGGTGCAGCTCTCGCGGGCACGGGCATTGCTGCTCGGCCGTGACTACGTCATACCCGAAGACGTCAAGGCACTTGCTGTCCCAGCGATCGCCCATCGAATCAGTCTTCGACCGGAGATGTGGGTCCGCAGAATTCACGGTGAGGACATCGTCGAGGAACTGCTCAAGCGATTGCCGGTCCCTCGGACGTCGGGATGACCACCTCGATTCCAGCGGCGCATGATCGTGCAAGCAACGAGGTTGCCTTGCGTTGGAGTCCATCGGCATTGACGCTGTCGGTGGTCACCTGCGCCGCTGCCGCACTCGCGGTCGCGGTCATCGGTTCGAGTTGGCAGTTGTTGGCTTTCGCCGCACCGCTGATAGGTGTGCTTGCCTCGGTGCTGTGGCAGCAACGGGAGACGAGGGTGCGGGTCACGGCCAGTCCCGGACTTGTCAGGTGTTTCGAAACCGAAGACGCCGAGATCGAGGTTCGGTTCGACACGACGGATTCGTCGAATTCGATTGTCCGCGTTGCCCCGACAGCGGTTCGTGGTCTCGACGTCGAATCCGACGGCGATACCATGCGCGTCTCGGCGCAATTGTGGGGCCGGTATCTGCCGATGGTTCGCGTCGAAGTCACCTCCGCGGCGGGGCTGTTGGTCGGCACCGCGGACGCGGAGGTCGGGGAGGTCCACGTCTACCCGCTCGCGGCCACACAGCGCACCCCGATCCCTCGCATCGATCTGCCCGACCGCCTCGGCACACATCTGACGCGCCATCACGGACCGGGTGTGGAATACGCCGACATTCGGCCGTATGTACCGGGAGATCAACTGCGAGTGATCAATTGGCCTGTGTCCGCGCGGCGCGGGCGATTGCATGTGACCGAACGGCTCACCGATCGGGCGGCCGACGTGGTCGTCGTGATCGATACCTACGACCAGGCGCCGGGGCCTGCGACCGAGGCGACCGAGCGTTCGGTACGCGGTGCAACACAGGTGGTGCAGAGCGCGCTGCAACGTGGTGATCGCACGGGAGTCATCGGGCTCGGTCGGGCGCCGCGTTGGCTTGCGCCGGACATGGGTCGTCGCCAGTTCTATCGGATTTTGGACACAGTTCTCGCTGTCGGCGACGAGTTTGCCAGCACTACAGGCACTTTGGCGCCACGGGCGGCCTTGCCGCCCGGAGCGTTGGTGGTTGCGTTCTCCACGTTGCTCGACACCGAATTTGCGTTGTCGCTGATCGACCTCCGGAAGCGGGGACATCCGGTAGTTGCGGTCGATGTATTGCGTGGACCCCCGTTCGAAGACGAACTCACCCCTGGGTTGGCACGAATGTGGCGGCTCGAGCGCGCTGCGATGTATCGCGACATGGGGACGGTCGGGGTGGATATCGTGGCGTGGCGAGAAGGAATCACCCTCGACCTGGTGCTGCAGTTGGTCCCCGACCATGCAGGCAAACACAGGGTGCGGCGATGACCTCGACGAAGACCTCGCAAAAGCTCCCGCAGAACCTCGCCTATCGGCTGTTCGCCGTCGCAGCGGGCTTGGTCATGGTTGCCGCGACGCTGCCCAGCGCGCCAACGATTGCGATGGCTGTCGCTGCCCCTGCCGCCCTGCTCGTCGTTTTGAGTGCGTGGATTCGTTCCGCGGCAGCGCCCGCGGTACTTGCCTGCGTCGCGGTTCTGGCGTTGGGCGAGCCGTCGGCAGTACTGGCCTCGGCAGCCGGTCTTGCCGCGACGTTGTATCTGCTGATGATTCACGCAGAGGCGACGACCACCGTGCAGTCGCTACCGACGACGTGGCAGACCCTGCTCGGCGCAGTCGGTTTCGCGTGCGTCGGTCTTGCGGTCGTTGCTGTTCCACTGGAGGTGGCGTGGCTGCCGGTGTTCGCCCCGGTTGTCGTCGTACTGCTGTTCGCGTTGGCCGTTGCGCCGATCGCGGCGGCTACTTCAGGCCAACGTAAGGACCACATCGGACAGGGCAGGTGAGTTGTCGCGATCGACGACCGACGCGTCGACGATCAGGTATCCGTCCGCCTGCCAGATGCGGATACGGAGCGTCTCGCCGGGAAACACAACTCCGGCGAAACGGGCGCGGAAACCCTTGACGCGCGCGGCGTCGCCGCCGAGCGCCGCGTCCACAACACTCTTGCAGACGATTCCGTACGTGCAGAGGCCATGCAGAATCGGTCGCGGGAATCCTGCTGCAGCGGCGAACGCGGGATCGGAATGCAGCGGATTTCGGTCGCCGCACATCCGGTACAGCAGCGCCTGCTGGGGCAGCGTCGTCGTCTTCACCTCGAGGTCGGGTGCGCGGTCGGGCAATTCTCGCGACTCGGAAGGGCCACGCTCACCGCCGAATCCGCCTTCACCACGGGCGAAGATGGACGAGCGGGACTGCCACAGCTCGTTGCCGTCCACGTCGACCGTTGTCGATTCCTGAACGATCACCGCAGCCTTGCCCTTGTCCCACACCTCGGCAATGCGCGTTGTCGTCGTCGCTTTTCCGGATGCAGGCAGCGGCCGGGTGACGGTGACCTCCTGGCTGCCGTGCACGATCTTTGCGAGATCTATTTCGACGCCGGGAAACGACACCCGAGGTGCTTCGGTTGCATGGAAGGTTGCTGCGACGGTTGCAAACGTGGGAAGCACCTGTGGTGCAACATCTTCCAGGTAGCGCAGCTCGGTGTCTGCCAGCGGGCTCGCGCCCGCGCCGAGTGCGAGATGGTAGAGCTGCACGTCGGACGGGTCCCAGCTGAACGACGCCGCGGGTAGTTCGGCACCGATTGCGGTACTCGGATCGATGGGCACTGATCGTCCTCAGTTCGTGATGCGGTCGGCGGTCTGGGACTTCGACTTCGCCCGTTCGGCGATGTCGAGTACGGCGAGATAGCCGAATGTCATTGCGGGACCGATGGTTGCTCCGGGGCCGGCGTAGGTGTGTCCCATCACCGGTGCGCTGGTGTTGCCGACCGCGTAGAGACCGTCGATGACGCTGCCGTCCTCGCGCAGCACTCGAGCAGCGGTGTCGGTGCGCAACCCGCCCTTGGTGCCGAGGTCGCCGGGCACCATCTTGATCGCGTAGTAAGGCGCCTTTTCCAACGCTCCGAGACTCGGGTTCGGTTTGTTGCGCGGATCGCCGTAGTAGTGGTCGTAGCCGCTGACTCCGCGACCGAAGTCGTCGTCGTGGCCTTTGTGCGCAAAGCCGTTGAACCGCTCGACCGTTGCAGTCAGAGCGTCTGCAGGCAGACCGACCTTGGTCGCAAGCTCGGCGATGGTCGGCGCCGAGGTGACGATTCCGGCCTCTACCCATCGTTTCGGAAAACGTTGCTCCGGTTGCAGTCCCGCGAACATATAGCGGTCGCGATAGCGCTGATCGAGGATCATCCACGTCGGGACGTTTTCGCCTGGCCCCTCGCCGATGCCGTTTTCGCCGCCGTACATCCGGTGTACTGCTTCGACGTAGGGTGCGGCCTCGTTGAGGAATCGTTGCCCGCGGTCGTTGACCATGATCGCGCCGGGCAGGTTGCGTTCGGCAAGGCAGAACCACGGCCCGCCGGTGAGCGGGATCGATGGACCCCACCATGCGTCTTCCATCAGATCTGTTGCAGCACCAAGTTTCTGACCGGCCTGGATGCCGTCGCCGGTGTTCGCTTTCGCGCCGACAGTCCACTCGATGCCGATGGGCTCGCGCTGATACTTCTTGCGCATCTCCTCGTTCTGTTCGAAACCGCCGGAGGCGAGGATGACACCGTAGCGAGCTGTGATGAGCTGCGGTTGCCCGTTGATCAACACGTCGACGCCGGTGACGACACCGTTCTCGGTGCGGAGATCGGTCATCGGGGTGTCGAGCATGATCGGAACGTTGGCGTCCAACAACCCTTTTCGCATGCCGGCGACAAACGCCTGGCCACGACCGAGCAGATGTTTGCCGGTGAGCCGCGCGAGCGTGAGCCGCGCACCGACCCGCATGATACGAAGTTTGCCCCTGTAGTGCCGCTTGCGGAGGTTGAGCCACTTGTAATCGGCCTGTGTGACAACGACGTTCAGCGGAGCTTTGCCGTAATCGGGCTCGAGATTGGCAAGTTCGGCGCCGAGCGTCTTGGCGTTGAAAGGTTTGGGCTCCATCGTGCGGCCACCGAGACGACCGCCGGGTGCCTCGGGGTAGTAGTCGGAGTAGCCGGGAACCCAACTGAACCGCAGCGGGGTGTGTCGCAGCACGAACGAGATGACCTCGGGTCCACGATCGATGTAGGTGTCGATCTTCTCGGGCGGCACGTCTGCGCCGACGATGTGGTGGAGGTAGGTCCGCGCGGCTTCGAGGTCGTCGTCGACGCCGTCCGCAGCGAGTGCCTCGTTGGTCGGGATCCAGACGCCACCACCGGAGCGGGCTGTCGAGCCGCCGTAGTGGGGTGCCTTTTCGATGATGACGACACTCAGTCCGCGGTGGGCCGCGGTGAGGGCGGAGGTCATGCCGCCGGCGCCACTGCCGACAACGACGATGTCGTATTCGAGCTTGCTCATGTAGAACACGTTATAGAATGATGGGCCTGCGGGTCCAATCTTTCTGCCAGGAAGTATCGCGGAATTTTGCGAGCCAAACCGAAACACGTTGCAGTTTTGCGAGAGGTGCAATCGATGACCTGGGATCTTTCGGCCGATGTGGTCGTTATCGGCTACGGCGCGGCCGGTACGTCGGCGGCACTGGAGGCTGTGGCCGGGGGCACGAAGGTCGTTGCGATCGACCGTTTCAACGGCGGCGGTGCGACCGAACTCTCCGGTGGCGTCGTGTACGCGGGCGGCGGAACGTCGATCCAGCGGGCAGCCGGAGTCGAGGACACACCGGAGGCGATGTTGGCCTACCTGACCCACGAGGTCGGCGACGCTGTGTCCCCGGAGACGCTGCGTCGATTCGTCGACGGCAGCCCAGCGATGATCGATTGGCTCAGCGCACACGGTGTCCCGTTCGAAGGGTCGCTGTGCCCGTACAAGACGTCCTACCCGAGCAACAAGCACTATCTCTACTACTCGGGAAGCGAAGCGGCAGGTGCCTTCCGTGGCATCGCAAAGCCCGCGCCGCGAGGACACCGCGCGAAAGCCAAGGGAACGTCGGGCAAGAAGATCTCGGGTCCACTGGCAGCCGCGGCGAAGGTTGCGGGTGTGGACTTCCGGCCGCACACCCGCGCGACGAAGTTGGTCACCGACGACGAGGGGCGAGTGATCGGCGTGGAGGCCACGACGATGCGCGACGCACCGGCAAAGGTGCAGACCCTGTTCGCCAGATTGGCGCGGCTCTCGGCAAAACCTGGCATCTACTACCCGCCACTGCGGCGGGCGTTGGAAGCTCGGATCCTGAAGCTCGAACGCGCGCATGCCAAACCGATTCGTATCGAAGCTCGGTCCGGTGTGATCGTGAGTGCAGGCGGCTTCATCGCCAACCGCGAACTCGTCAAGGAACACGCACCGCAATACCGTGGCGGCCTGGTTCTCGGAACGACGGGTGACGACGGCAGCGGTATCGCGCTCGCGCAGAGTGTCGGCGCCGCCACCGATCGGCTCGGCAACGTCTCCGCATGGCGTTTCATCGTTCCGCCGTCAGCGTTCCTGCGGGCATTGGTCGTCGACAAGGCCGGGTCGCGGGTGATCGACGAATCCCGATACGGCGCCGCAGTCGGTCACGCCCTCATCGCCGACCACGAGGGCAGGGGCTGGTTGCTCGCCGACGCCGACCTCGTTCGCGAAGCGCGTTCCCAACTCGGCGACCAGTCGACCTGGTTTCAACGATTGCAGGCCGAGGGGCTCTTCCGGCTCGAAGCCAAGAAAGGCGCCACAGTCGAGGAAGTGGCGCGACGTGCGGGTGTCGACCCCGCGGGTCTGCTTGCAACCGTGACCGAACACAACCTCGCCATCGACGCGGGCGAACCCGATCCGGTCGGGAAGCCCGCCGAGTTCACCAAAGCCGTACGGACGCCGCCCTTCTCGTTGTTCGATATCTCTATCAAACCGAGCGTGACGAATCCGTGCCCGATGCTGACGCTCGGTGGCGTCGTCGTCGACGAAGCAACGGGAGCCGTCAAGACAGCGGGTGGGCAGGATATTCCAGGTTTGTATGCGGCGGGCCGGACCGCCGTCGGAATTTGCTCGAACTCCTACGTCAGCGGGTTGTCGATCGCGGACTGCATTTTCTCCGGCAGGCGCGCTGGTTTGCATGCCGCGCAGCGTGCCCGGGTAGCCAGGTAGGACAGGGAAGGGACCAATGCTCACCACAGAGGAACGCGCCGACATCGCGGGCAGGCTCGCCGCTGCCGAGCGTGACCGGACGCCGATCGGTCCGCTCACCGCAGCTTTTGCCGACATCGACGTCGTCGACGCCTACGAAATTCAGCTACTCAACATCCGGAACAGGCTCGCCGCCGGAGCCAGGGTGGTCGGGCACAAGGTCGGGCTGTCGTCGAAGGCGATGCAGCAGATGATGGGCGTCGACGAACCCGATTACGGCCACCTCCTCGCCGACATGGCGGTGAGCGAAGACGAACCGATACCGGCTGCGCGATACTGCTTTCCGCGCGTCGAGGTCGAGGTCGGGTTCGTACTCGGCGCCGATCTGCCCGGCGAGGACTGCACCGAAGCCGACGTCCTCGCGGCAACCGAGGCCGTCGCGCCGTCCATCGAATTGATCGACAGTCGCATCACGGATTGGAAGATCAAGCTCGAGGACACCATCTCCGACAACGCGTCCTCCGCGGGTTTCGTCCTCGGCAAGGAACGAGTAAAGCCCGGCGACATCGACCTGCGCGGGATCGATGCGACCCTGCATCGCAACGGCGAACTCATCGCCGAAGGTCGCAGCGACGCGGTTCTCGGTGATCCGGTGATTGCCGTCGCGTGGCTTGCCCGCAAGGTCGCGAGTTTCGGTGTGCGGTTGAAAGCCGGCGACATCGTCCTGCCCGGGTCGTGCACGCGGGCGATCGACGTTCGGCCAGGTGACAGTTTCCACGCAGACTTCAGCGGGCTCGGGTCCGTTTCGCTGCAATTCGTATAGGGGTTCAGATGACTAAAGCGACAGTGGCCATTGTCGGTTCCGGCAACATCAGCACCGACCTGTTGTACAAGTTGCAACGCTCCGACGTTCTCGAAGCGCGGTGGATGATCGGTATCGATCCCAACAGCGACGGACTTGCCCGGGCCCGCGGTCTCGGCCTGGAAACCTCTGCGGGTGGCGTCGATTGGCTGCTTGCACAGCCCGAGTTGCCCGACCTGATCTTCGAAGCCACGTCGGCATACGTGCACAGGGCCGCGGCGCCAAGGTATGCCGAAGCTGGCATTCGCGCGATCGATCTGACACCCGCTGCGGTCGGGCCTGCCGTCGTGCCGTCGGTGAACCTCGGTGAGCATCTCGACGCGCCGAACGTCAACATGATCACGTGTGGGGGACAGGCGACCATCCCCATGGTTGCTGCGGTCTCGCGTGTCGTCGAAGTCTCCTATGCCGAGATCGTCGCATCGGTGGCCTCGGTCTCCGCGGGTCCGGGGACGCGCGCGAACATCGACGAGTTCACCAAGACGACCAGCCGTGGCGTCGAAACCATCGGTGGCGCGAAGCGGGGCAAGGCGATCATCGTGCTCAATCCGGCCGATCCGCCGATGATCATGCGCGACACCATCTTCTGTGCCATCCCCGAGGATGCCGACACAGCCGCGATCACCGAATCGGTACACCGGATGGTGGCAGCCGTGCAGGACTACGTACCCGGCTATCGGTTGCTCAACGAACCGCAGTTCGATCCGCCGTCGGTGGTGTCCGGCGGTCTTGCGAAGGTGTCCATCTTCGTCGAAGTGGAAGGTGCCGGGGACTATCTGCCGCCCTACGCGGGCAATCTCGACATCATGACCGCGGCCGCCGCCAAGGTTGGCGCCGAAGCCGCGAAGCAAATACTCGACGTGCGTGTGTGAGGAACAGACTTATGACGAACAAGACGAATACGCCTCGCCCCTTCTCCGACGCGATCGACATCCGAGTCACCGACACCTCACTGCGTGACGGGTCCCACCACAAGCGGCACCAATTCACGGCGGAGGACGTCGAGAACATCGTTGCGGCGCTCGACGGTGCCGGCGTACCTGTCATCGAGGTGACCCACGGGGATGGCCTCGGTGGCTCGTCCTTCAACTACGGATTCTCGAAAACACCTGAACAGGAATTGATTTCGATCGCGGCAAAGACTGCCAAGAATGCGAAGATCGCCTTCCTGATGCTGCCTGGTGTCGGTGTCAAAGAGGACATCGTGATCGCTCAGGACAACGGTGCATCGATCTGCAGAATCGCGACGCACTGCACCGAAGCCGACGTGTCGATCCAGCACTTCGGTCTCGCCCGCGAACGCGGCCTGGAGACCGTCGGCTTCTTGATGATGTCGCACACGCAACCGCCGGAGTTCCTGGCCAAGCAGGCGCGGATCATGGCGGACGCGGGATGTCAGTGCGTGTACGTCGTCGATTCGGCGGGAGCCCTGGTTCTGGAGCAGGTGTCGGATCGAGTCGCCGCCATCGTCGACGAACTGCACGGTGATGCTCAGGTCGGGTTCCACGGTCACGAGAACCTCGACCTCGCTGTCGCCAACTCGGTGTATGCGATTCGCGCGGGTGCCTCGCAGATCGACGGCAGTACAAGGAGATTCGGCGCCGGTGCCGGCAATACGCCGGTCGAGGCTTTCGTCGGTGTCTGCGACAAGTTGGGCGTGCAGACGGGCATCGACTTCTTCAAGATCGCCGACGCCGCCGAAGACGTCGTCCGGCCGGTCATGCCGCAAGAATGTCTGCTCGATCGGCAGGCGCTGATGATGGGCTACGCGGGTGTGTACTCCAGCTTCCTCAAACATGCTGAGCGGCAAGCGGAACGCTACGGGGTATCGTCCGCCGAGATGCTCGTGCGAGCAGGTGCCCGAAAACTGGTCGGCGGCCAGGAGGACCAATTGATCGACATAGCAATCGAACTGCAGAAGGAAGCGGCGGCGAAGGGTTAGTGCCGTCGCTCGGTCGAGCGGTCCTGAATTGCTGCCTCGACTTCGTCGAGAGCGGTACGGATGAGCGTCCCGTACGCGTCGTCGGGAAGCGTGTCCAAACAGCCTCTGGCGGCGACGATCTCATCGTGTGCGACGTCGAAAGAACCGAGTAGACGGTAGTTTTCGGCCAGGTTGAGATGCAGCGACGGGTAGAACGCCCGGACGTCCAGGTCGGCGTGGTGTTGCTGCGCACGGTCGTTGGTCAGGCTGTCCGCCGCGTCGAGTGCTCTGATGTCCCAGACAAGCGCCTGAGCGGGGTCGGTGTACAGATCGGCCAGGTAGTGGGCGAGCGTGCGCCGGTGCAGTGGATCGCCCGCAGGCCCGATCGTCGCCCAGGCTTCTAGCAGTGCCTCGCGTGCACCATCCTGATCTCCGTCGTGTCCCAATGCGACCGCCTGCGTTATGACGGCCATCGTAGCGTTCGCGGTGACAGTGTCCGGTGTGGTCATTGCACTCCTTCGGTGAAGTTGTCGGGCATACGTGGCATCACGAGAGTGGTCAGATCGCCGTCGTCGCCCGAGCGGACGACGACGGGTTGGTCTCCTCGTGCGAGATCGAGCATGAGGTCCGGCCCAACGGTGGTCGCAATGGCCGGACGCAGCGTCGCGGGATCGAAGGAAACGTCGAAGCGAGGGCCCGTCACCGTCGCAGGTAAGTGTCTTGGTCCCTCGTGTGTAGCCGACACCATCGCGATGTCGCCGTCGAAAGTGCATCTCAGCGATGCGCCTCCCACCTCGTCGATCGCTGCGAGCATCGCCTCACGGGCGACGACAACCCGGGTCACTACAGGCGCGAGGCTCCCGATCATCGTCCGATAGTCGGGAAACGGTTCCCTGATCGTCATGCAGCGGAATTGGGCACCGGCGCCGGCGACAAGCAAACCGCTGGACGTCGGCGTCAACGCCACGATGTCTAGCTGCCGCAGCGCAGGTGCCAGTGCCGCAAGGTCGCTGGACACGACGACTGTCGACCAATCCGAGCGTGCATCGTGGTGGAGCGCAAGACTTCGCGTGATCAGTCGGTACCTATCGGTCGCGGTGAGGGTCAGTGCGTTCGAACGAGTTTCGAGGAACATGCCGGTGAGTACTGCATGGTCGTTGCTGCATGCGGCCGCTGTACCTACCAGGTCGATGGCACCTGCTAGCGCTGCTCCGGACAGAGTCACGGTGTTGAGAGATTGCAGTGACGCCTTGACTGAGGCGGCGACCTTCGCGGCGTTGTGCGCCCTCCGCTCTAGTTCACCCACGTGTTCGTCGAGTAGTCGGGCGGCTGCGTCGTCGTCGCTCGACAGAATCACGGCGACGGCATCGAGCGGAATATCGATCGCCCGCAATTGTCGAATCAGCACCGCTCGTTGGCATTGGGCCTCTTTGTAGTAGCGGTAGCCGGTGGCGTCGTCCACCGCCGCAGGAACAAGGAGACCGCAATCGCCGTAGAACCTGATTGCGCTCGGGGTTAGCCCGCTGGCTCGAGCCAGGACGCCGATCGTGATCAGCGGGTCGTCGCGCGAATTGCTCACGGGCCAATCATGAAGGTTCAGGTAAGTCGAAGGTCAAGTCGATCGACCGCTGCAGCGGCTTCGGCGAAGAACCACGAGATGACCAGCGCACCAGGATCGATAACCCCGCGCGCGGCGGCACCGACGTAGCTTGCCCTGCCACGTTTCGCGACGAGGTCGGTGGTTGATCGGGCCCCGCGCCCTGCTGCGTCGGCAGCAGCGGACAGTCCTGCTGCGAGATCGCTCCCGTCTGCGACCGCATGCTCCAGCGCGTCGACTGCTGGTGCGATGGCATCGATCATGGTCTTGTCACCCGTTCTTGCATTGCCTAGCTCGGCGATGGTGTCGAGGCCCTGTCGGGCGGCAGCAGCAATGGTGGCTACCGTCAGCCCTTTTTCGGCTGCTCGATAGAACTCACGAAACCAGATTCCGAACAGCGCACCGGACGTACCGCCTGCATGGCCGAGGTAGGCGTCGGAGATGGTTCGGAACGCCGTTGGCAGCGTGAACGTGTCCCGAACCCCGGAGATATCGACGTGATCGAGTGCGGCGACCATGTTGGTGCCGAAGTCACCATCGCCGGCCTGTCGATCGAGGTCGGTGAGCTCGGGCTCGGCAGCGACAACCTTCTCGACGAAGTTGCCGAGCCAGCTGCCGACGGCTGCGCGGTCGAGGCAGTCGGGTTCGGTGCTCGCCTCCGAGTCACCGCGGTCGGCGGCGATCGGCGCACGAAACACGACGTCGGAGGATGCGGGAACCTGCGCGGCCTCGGTTGACGGCGCATTGGGCCACCCCGGCGCCGCAGTCGGCGCGTCCCACAGTTGCACGATCTCCTCGTCGCAGCGTACGAGGGTTACGGATGCGCCTTCCATGTTCAACGCGGTGACGAAGCTGCCGACTATGGTCCGCCGCACGACGATCGACCTGGTGGCGAGGTAGTCGACGAGTTCGGCGAAAAGCAGCTGTAGCTGCAGCGGATGGGTGCCGCCGAGGCCGTTGACGATCACGAACACTTCTTCGTCCGCGTCAAGGCTCAGCGACGCGATCACAGGATCGGCCAGACGACGAACGAGTTCGTTCGCCGGCAGTGCGGCGATGCGATCGACACCGCGTTCGCCATGGATGCCGATGCCTATTTCGATCTCGTGGTCGGCGAGATCGAACGACGGCGACGAGGCACCTGGCAGGGTGCACGCGCGCAATGCAACGGCCATCGTGCGAGCGTTGTCGGCGACGCGCTGGCCAAGCATGGTTACCGTGGCCAGGTCGTCACCGCGCTCTGCAGCTGCGCCGCATATCTTTTCGACCGCGATGACGGCTGCGGTCCCGCGTCGTCCAGGTCCCTCGTCGCTTTCGGTGGCGACGTCGTCGGCCACGAGTACCTGGCTGACGGTGACCCCCGATTCGGCCGCAAGGTTGCTGCCGATCCGGAAGTTGAGAACGTCGCCCGTGTAGTTCTTGACGATATGAACGACCCCGGCTCCTGCGTCGACGGCGCGAGTAGCTGCGGCGATCTGCAGTGCGTTCGGCGATGTGAAGACCAATCCCGGGCAGGCGCCGGTCAGCATGCCCGCGCCGACAAACCCTGCATGTAGGGGCTCGTGGCCCGAACCGCCGCCAGAAAGCAGCGCGACCTGCCCAGGCGGCAACGGCTTTCCTCGGGTCAGGTAGCCCGGTTCGGAGTGCCAGACGAGGTCGTCGGCCGAGGTGAGTGCCCCGCGTAGAGCATCTGCGACGAAGGTCTTGGCCGAGTTGAGAAACTGTGGCTGCGGCATCACACGAGGCTAGTGCGCATCGGCTGCTGCAGGTGGCAATTCGTTCTAGATAAAGCCAGCAGTTCTTGCAGGTCAGGAATGCTTTCGCGTTGTCGGAAACGATGCGGAGACGAGTCGGCGTCGTTGCAATTTTTGCACGACACTATTGCGTCGATTTCGACGTTTCGTGTCCGAGGAATACCCTTTGAATCAGATCGAAAACGTGACCCACGTCTCAACATGGATATGACGCGGCTTACATTTGCGGACGTAACAATGGCGTAGTTTGATCAGAGAAATGAATTCTAGCTGGGCTTTTGCTTCATTTTTGATAGATGCAGCGATTGTCAATAGTGATGTTCGACCGCAGACAATGGCGCGACGTTACGGTAACGTTATCGGCAGTTCGAAACCGCTGATACGACCTACGTATTACGAGTACTTGCCCGCCAGGTGAGGACGATAAACATCCCCGGCGGCAAATGCGAGAAGCGATCACCACAACGGAAGACGCTTCAGCGCGCCCGACATGCGCTGATCTCGCCAAACAATGTGGAAAGGGTTCACAAACTTATGAGTACCGTCATCACCACCATCAAGCGCACCGCCACCTTCGCAGCAGCTGCGAGCGCCATCGCCGTCGCGCCGCTGGCACTCGGCAGCGGCACCGCCTCGGCAGCATCCGTCGCACAGTGGGACGCTGTCGCACAGTGTGAGTCGGGCGGCAACTGGGCCATCAACACCGGCAACGGCTACTCCGGCGGCCTGCAGTTCTCGCCGAGCACCTGGTCCTCGAACGGTGGTTCGGGTTCGGCGCACAACGCGTCGAAGGAAGAGCAGATCCG
The DNA here is from genome assembly GCF_016482825.1 of Antrihabitans stalagmiti. Taxonomy (GTDB): domain Bacteria; phylum Actinomycetota; class Actinomycetes; order Mycobacteriales; family Mycobacteriaceae; genus Antrihabitans; species Antrihabitans stalagmiti. Next base: position 544,815 of record NZ_JAEMNV010000004.1, read on the forward strand.
CGTTGCCGAGAACGTTCTCGCGTCGCAGGGCAAGGGCGCATGGCCGACTTGTGGCACCGGCTTGACCACCGACAGCAAGCCTGACCTTGCACCGGCCCCCGAGGTCGCTCCCGCGCCGGCACGTCCGGCCGATCCGATCGTCCTTGCAGCCGAGCAGGTCGACCAGGCCGCGAAGCAGAACGGCATCGACGTCGACGTCTCCAGTGCGATCGAAAGCGTCGTTCGTAACTGATCCAAAAGTTTCGACACAGAACCCCCGACCGAATCGGTCGGGGGTTCTGTGCGTGAGTGCGGTCTAGCTGCCGTCTCGGTCGCGCACTTCGATCAATCCTTCGACGACCGCGCGGTTGATGCTGGCCTGCAGTTGTGCACAGGAGTCCGGGCGTGGTGCGCCGTTGCCCTGTGCGGCCGCGTCACGGAAAACTGGGCATGTCCGTTCGGGTTCGGCGGTCCACTGCACGCTTGTGTGTTTGAAGCTGTTCTTGCGAACGAGCACGTTCGTTGCGCACGTCCGGCACTGCACGGGTTGCATGCCGGAGTCGAGATAGTTCTGCTTGTCGACGGCGGTCTGGGCGCGGACGGCATCGATCCTGCCGGGTTGGCCTGCGAAATCCGGTGCCTTTGCCCATGACGGCCCGCTCATCGGCTACACGCCCGCGGGATGTTCGGCGACAGTCGGCTGATTTTCCGCTGCAGCTTCTGCTTCCTTCTTTCGGCGCAGATTTTCCTGCACCTCCGCCTCCCACGCTTCGTTCGCCTTCGTGGTGTCGACCTCGAACTCGAATCGCTGCGTCATCTTCTCGGTGACGTCGGCGATATCGACGTAGAACTGGTCGTACCAGCGTCGCAGCTGATAAACGGGTCCGTCGTCCTCGCAGAGCAGCGGGTTGTCGATCTTCGACTTGTTCTTCCAGATCTCGACATCTTGAAGAAAGCCGACGCTGATGCCTTCGGTGAACTTCTCGGCGAGCCTTTGTGACGTCTTGTCGTCGATGCCCGCGGGCTTCTTCACACTGACACCCCACTGCAGGACGAAAGAATCCTGCGTCACGGGGTAGTGGCAGTTGATCAGCACCGATTCCACTTCGTAGCCGCCGTAGATGTTGATCAACGGATTGACCATGTACGACGGGCCGAAGTAGGAGGCTTCCGACTTGAGCAGGGTGTCGCCACCGTACTGCGACGCCATCCCGATGTCGGGCCTGCCTTTGGTATTCAGGTACTGCGTAGCGACCTGGCCTTCGAAGACGTTTTTGAAGTACGTCGGGAACGCGTAGTGAATGTAGAAGAAGTGCGCCATGTCGACGACGTTGTCGATGATCTCCCTGCAGTTGGCACCCTCGATGAGCATCGAGTTCCAGGTCCAGTCGGTCCACTCGTCGCTGTACGCGCCTTCGATGCGTGGGATCGTGACGTCGTCGGGTGGGGGATTGCCTTCGTGGTCGTGCCAGACGAACAACTGTCCGTTCTGTTCGAGAGTCGTCCACGCGCGCGTGCGAGCCAGCGGCGGTACTCGGCGGGCATAGGGAATCGACGTACATTTTCCGCTCGCGCCCCAGCGCCAGTCGTGGAACGGGCAGGCGATGTCGTCGCCTTTCACTTCACCCTGGGTGAGATCGCCGCCCATGTGACGGCAGTACGCGTCGAGGACTCGCAGTACGCCCGCGCTGTCGGCCCAAATCACCAACTTGGTTCCGAACGCTTGGATCGCGTGTGGCTTGCCGTCCCTGAAGGGTTCCGTGAGTCCGAGGCAGTGCCAGCCTCGTGCGTACCGGGTCGGCGTAGTGCCGACATCGATCTCCCGAATCTTCGCCATAGTGTCCTGTCCGCTCCCTTGGCTTGTACTAGAACACGTTATAGAACTTGTGTCAGAAACGCTAGATTTTCGCCGGTTCCGCCACGCCTGCTGTGTTGTCTGACCTGCTAGCAAGGCCGCATCTCGACATAAACGGTAACGTGTTCTAGTCTCAGGAGCAGTGAAACACGGCACCGAAAAAGGAGCGTCGGAGTGAGTGACCACGACAACCATGAGGTCGTAGCAAGGGTCGAAGCGCTGCTACCGACATTGCGTGAACGCGCGCAGGACGCCGAAGATCTACGGCGCATTCCGGACGAATCGATCAAGCAGCTACAGGAGACCGGGTTCTTCCGCCTGCTACAGCCTTCCCAGTGGGGCGGCTACGAGGCCGACCCGACCCTGTTCTACGACGTGGTTCGGCGGATCGCGAGTGCCTGCGGGTCGACGGGATGGGTGTCCTCGATCATCGGTGTGCACAACTGGCATCTCGCGCTGTTCCCCCAAGAGGCGCAGGAAGACGTGTGGGGCAAGGACTCCGACGTCCGCATCTCCTCGTCCTACGCGCCGATGGGTGCTGGGGAGGTCGTCGACGGCGGCTACAAGGTCAACGGCGCCTGGGCTTGGTCGTCGGGTTGTGATCATGCGGATTGGGCTGTGCTCGGCGGTCCGGTGATCAAGGACGGTCGCCCGGTCGACTTCGTCAGCTTCCTGATTCCGCGCGAGGACTACCGCATCGACGACGTCTGGAATGTTGTCGGTCTACGCGGCACCGGCAGCAACACCGTCATCGTCAAAGATGCCTTCGTTCCTCGTCATCACACCCTCAGCTTCCGCGCGATGAGCAACCTCACGGCGCCAGGCCTCGAACGCAACACCGCTCCGGTCTACAAGATGCCATGGGGCACAATCCATCCCACGACGATTTCCGCTCCGATCGTCGGTATGGCATACGGCGCCTACGACGCTCACGTCGAGCATCAGGGCAAACGGGTCCGCGCCGCATTCGTAGGCGAGAAGGCCAAGGACGACCCGTTCGCCAAGGTCCGCATCGCCGAGGCATCCAGCGACATCGACGCCGCGTGGCGCCAGTTGTCGGGCAACGTCGCCGACGAGTACGCACTGCTGACCGCGGGCAAAGAGGTGCCGTTCGAAATGCGTCTGCGTGCTCGACGTGATCAGGTGCGCGCAACGGGCCGGGCAATCTCGTCCATCGACAAGCTCTTCGAAAGTTCGGGAGCAACCGCTCTGTCGAACGGCACACCACTGCAACGGTTCTGGCGTGACGCCCATGCCGGACGTGTTCACGCGGCAAACGACCCGGAACGCGCATACATGATATTCGGTGCCGGCGAGTTCGGTCTGCCGATCTCGGACACGATGGTCTAGGGGATATTTGTGACTGCTGTCGAGCAGGCCGTTACCTACGAATCAACCTCTCGGATCGCGCAGGTGCGGCCCGACTTGGCGTTGCACTATCACGAAGCCGGAGCCGGAAACGGGCCGACGATCGTGCTGCTGCACGGCGGCGGACCAGGTGCCTCGTCGTGGTCCAACTTCGCGCGCAACATTCCGGTGCTCGCGGCGAAGTTCCACGTCATCGCTGTCGATCAACCCGGCTACGGGCAATCCGACAAGCCGACCGAGCATCCGCAATATTTCGTACACAGTGCGACGGCTCTCAACGATCTGCTCGACACCCTGCAGATCACCGAACGTGTTCATCTGCTTGGTAATTCGCTCGGTGGCGGTACGGCGGTGCGGTTCGCACTCGACTACCCGAAACGAGCGGGCAGGCTGGTGTTGATGGGTCCGGGCGGCCTGAGCGTCAACCTCTTCGCGCCGGACCCGACCGAGGGTGTCAAGAACCTCGCGAAGTTCAGCGGAACGCCGACGCGTGAGTCGCTCGAAGCATTTCTGCGCATCATGGTGTTCGACCAATCCTTGATCACCCCGCAGTTGATCGACGAAAGGTTCGCGGCAGCAAGCACTCCTGAGTCGCTTGCGGCCGCCAAGGCGATGGGTCGGTCGTTCTCCGGTGCCGATTTCGAAAAGGGCATGCTCTGGCGCGAGGCGTACAAGCTGCGGCAACGGGTCCTGCTCATCTGGGGTAGGGAAGATCGCGTCAATCCGCTCGACGGCGCCCTCGTTGCCTTGAAAATGATTCCGCGTGCGCAACTGCACGTATTCGGCGGCTGCGGGCACTGGGCGCAACTCGAAAAGTTCGACGAGTTCAACAGGCTCGCAGCAGATTTCCTGCTAGAGGGAGGCGCATGATGGGTATTCGATCACTGGCGTACATGCGCATCGAAGCCACCGACATGGCGGCGTGGCGAGAATTCGGTCTCAAGATTCTCGGAATGGTCGAAGGTAAAGGCAGCGACCCGAATTCGCTCTACCTACGGATGGACGACTTTCCAGCGCGCCTCGTCATCACCCCCGGCGATAAGGACCGATTGCTGGTCTCCGGCTGGGAGACCGCCAATGCCGCTGAGCTGCAGGAAATTCGCGACCGGCTCGACACCGCGGGAGTGCCGCACAAGGAAGGCACAGCAGAACAGCTGAAAGACCGTCGGGTCGACGAGATGATCTCGTTCGAGGACCCGTCGGGAAACGTGCTGGAGGCTTTTCACGGTGCAGCGCTCGAACACAGGCGCATCGTCAGCCAATACGGTCACAAGTTCGTCACCGGCGAACAAGGGCTCGGGCACGTCGTACTGTCGACCACCGACGACGCAGCGGCGCTGCATTTCTACCGCGACGTACTCGGGTTCAAGCTGCGTGACTCGATGCGGCTACCCCCGCAGATGCTCGGTCGCCCTGCCGACGGCACACCGGCATGGCTGCGCTTCTTCGGGTGCAATCCGCGCCACCATTCCCTCGCGTTCCTGCCGATGCCGACGCCGAGTGGCATCGTTCACCTGATGATCGAGGTCGAGAACTCCGACGACGTCGGGCTCTGCCTCGACCGAGCCTTGCGGCGCAAGGTCAAGATGTCGGCGACCCTCGGTCGGCATGTCAATGATCTGATGTTGTCCTTCTACATGAAAACACCCGGTGGTTTCGACGTCGAATTCGGTTGCGAAGGAAGGCAAGTCGAAGACGACGACTGGATTGCCAGAGAAAGCACGGCGGTTAGTCTCTGGGGTCACGACTTCAGCGTCGGCATGACTGGTGGGTGATCGAACGGTGGCCGTGAATCCCGGTGTGCTCGATCCCCGTACCTTTCGTACGGTATTGGGCCAGTTCTGCACCGGCGTCACCATCATCACGACGATGGACGCCGAGGGGCCTGTCGGATTCGCCTGCCAGTCGTTTGCCGCACTGTCCCTCGATCCGCCGCTCGTGCTCTTCTGCCCGACCAAGGTGTCGCGGTCGTGGTCGGCGATCGAGCAGTCCGGAAAGTTCTGCGTGAACGTCCTCGCCGAGGATCAACAGGCGACCTGTGCCCGGTTCGGCTCCCGCGAGCCGGACAAATTTGCCGGCATCGGCTGGCAACCGTCGCCCTTGGGGTCGCCGATCCTCGACGGCGCCCTCGCCCACATCGACTGCACGGTCGAGCAGGTACACGATGGCGGCGACCACTTCGTCGTCTTCGGTCGTGTTTCGTCGCTCAGTGAACTCAAAGACGAACGGCCGCTGCTGTTCTACCGAGGTCAGTACACCGCAATCGAGCCGGACAAGACGGTTCCCGCGCCTTGGCGCGACGACCTCGAAGCCTTCCTCACGACAACATCGCTCGATACTTGGCTGTAGGGCCTTCGGCCTCGTGAGTCCTTTTGGTGGTCGGGCCCTCCGGAAAGACTCACGAGGCGCGTAGCGCCCCGCACGGTAGGTTGCAAGCATGGATGCTGCGACAGTCGGGCGATACGCCAAACCACTGGACACCGTACACACGCTGTCGTACTTCTCGCCCCTTGTGGCGGAAAGCCTCGTAGACGCAGGCCTCGAAGCAGGCCGAATGTGCTACTTCGCCAGTCGGTCGGCTGCGATGGGTCAGGTCAGTGCGCCCGTTGTCGCCGCGACGTTCTACAACTTCAATCCCGTATTGATCGCCGAGTCGATTCCGCGAGCCTGGGAACTCTGTACGCCCGAGGAGATCGTGGCCGCCCGCGTCCGCGGTGTCGATGCGGCCATGCGTGCTGTCCTCGGTGACCGACTTGTCGAATCGTCGAACGTCGCCGAGGCCGCGGATCTTGCAGCCACAGCGGCACTTTCGGCGGCGCCGGACGGGCGTCCCCTTTTCGCCGCGCACGCTGGGCTGACTTTGCCCGATGAACCGCATTTGCGCCTGTGGCACGCGTTGACGCTGCTGCGTGAATACCGCGGCGACGGACATACCGGTGCTTTGATGACGGTCGGACTGTCGGGGCTCGAGGCGCTGATTACGCACACAGCGACCGAGCGCGGCTTCGTCGCCGACATGGCCATGGCCCTACGAGGGTGGTCGCAAGAGCAGTGGGACGGCGCTGCTGCAGGCTTGCGTGATCGGGACCTGCTCGACGGCGCCGGCGTACTGACCGAACTGGGCACCGAGGTGCGACAAGCCGTCGAGGAGCTGACAGACGATCTGGCGCTGGCACCGTGGGAAGCGTTGGGAGACGACGGATTCGAGCGTCTGGGGTCGATCTGCCACGAGTTGCACACAACGATCATGGCGTCGGGGGTCTTCCCACGCAGTGCGTTCGGAGCATCGTGGGCGAACGAGGTCTGGCCGGACTAGGGCGCTGCGCGCCTCGTGAGTCTTTTCGGAGGGCCCGACCACCAAAAGGACTCACGAGCCGAAGGCCCAATTTGCAGCGAATCGCTCGACATACTCGTCGGGCTGACCGAACAGTTGCGAACTGCCATGCGCGCGTTTGAAATACAGCTGCGCGTCGTGCTCCCACGTGATCGCGATACCGCCGTGCAGCTGAATTGCTTCGGCTGCAACGTGGCTGAACGCCTCCGAGCAGTACACCTTGGCGACCGCGCAGTCGGCGGGATCCAGCGAAGCCGAAGCGGCGTCGGCCGCCGACCTCGCGGTCTCGACGAGCGCGTACATGTCTGCCATTCGATGCTTCAGTGCCTGGAAACTGCCGATCGGTCTGCCGAATTGCACGCGTGACCTGGTGTAGTCGACGGTGAGTTCGAGGCAACGTTGGGCGGCGCCGACCTGCTCGGCAGCAAGTGCCGCACACGCGATGTGTCGAACCCGCGCCAGTGTCTGTTCGGCGTCTACGGTTGCGATGGGTCTGGCATCGACCTCGGAGAACTCCACGACCGTAAGCGGTCGCGTCGGGTCCATGCCGGGTGAGGTACGTCGGACGACGCCGTCCTGTCCCGGATCGACCTCGAACAGCGATACGCCCTGCGACGCGCGTGCGGCGACGATCAAGACGTCGGCGCCTTTGCCGTCCAGCACGTAATGTGCTGTGCCACTGAGGGTGCCGTTGCCAGCGACACGCGGACCCGGCGTCGACCAACCGGATGCGTCTGCCCAGCAGAAGGCGGCGATCGTGGTGCCGTCGGCAATCCCGGGTAGCAGTCGTGCGCACGCGTCGGGGTCGTTCGACTCCAGCAAAACGTGCGCTGCGAGCACGGCTGATCCGAGCATCGGCGAGGGCACGAGCGCTCGTCCGAGTTCGGTGAGCACGAGGTTCGCTTCGACGAGGCCTGCTCCGATTCCGCCGTACTCCTCCGGTATCGCCAGTGCCGCGACTCCGACCTGGTCACACAACAACGCCCATAGCTTCTCGTCGTAGCCGCGTTCGCTCGAGGCGGCCGCTCGCACCGCTGTCGGACCTGCATGTTTCGCGAAGACCGCGCGGACGGTCGCGGCAAGCGTTAGCTGTTCGTCGGTCGGCGGGCTCATGACACGGTCCGCAAGGAATCGGCCACACGTTGCCGGTGTATCGCTGGAGTTCCCCAGGCAGCGAGCAGAGCGCGGATCTTGGTGAGCCACAGGGAAAGGTCGTATTCGGCGGTGTACCCGATTGCGCCGTGCGTTTGCAACGACTTCCGCGCTGCGCGGTAGGCGGCGTCCCCACATGCGACCTTGGCGGCAGAGATATCGCGCGACGCAGTCGGTTCGTTGTTCGAGACGGCGACCGCGGCGCCGTACAGCAGTGGCTTCGCCATTTCGAGGCTTACCATCGCGTCGGCCAAATGGTGCTTGATCGCTTGGAATTCGCCGATGGGTCGGCCGAATTGCACTCTGCCCTTCGCGTATTCGGTGGCCATGTCGAGCGTGGCATAACCCGCACCGAGCAGTTGAGCAGCGCACGCCAGCGCTGCTCGATCGAAAGCTGCTGCTGTTGCCTGCTTTACGTCGGAACCCGACGCGATCGACTCTGCCGCGTCGACCTCGTAAAGCCGCCGTGCTGCATCGACCGACTTCACGCTGGACGCTGCATTGCCGTAATGCAGCATGGACCCGTCGCTGTGCACCACGACGTCGCAGATGTCGGCATCGAGGGCGCGCGGTGTCCACGGTTGCACGACGAGTGAGCCGAGTGCATCGCCGTCCGCAATGCGCGGTAGCCAGTGCTCCGCACTTGCGTTGTCCTGCAATGCTCCAAGTAGCGCGGGGATCGCCGCAGCCGATTCGACCAACGGACCGGGTACACCGGCGCGGCCAATTTCGACGAACGCTGTCACCAGGTCGACTGGATGATCGCCGAGCCCGCCCGTCTCCTCAGCGATCCCGAGCCCGAACACCCCCGTGTCTGCCAATCGGCGTAGCAACTTGCGGCCCTGATCGTGTTCGCCCGCACCCCAGGATCGGATCACATCGGGCGTCTTCGCGCTGGCGAGGAGGTCGCGCAGGCTGGCTGCGAAATCCTGCTGCTCGGTGGAAAGGGCGAATCTCATCGGCTCGCTTTCGGAAGTCCAAGTAGCCGCTCGGCGACTATGTTGCGTTGAATCTCGTTGGTGCCCGCGTAGATCGGACCCGACAGTGAGAACAGGTAGCCGTCCTGCCACGAACCCGCGAGTTCGGCATCGGGTCCGAGAAGATCGAGCGCGGTCTCGTGCAGCGCCACGTCGAATTCGGACCAGAAGATCTTGTTGATGGACGACTCGGCGCCGAGCGAGCCACCGTCGCTGAGCCGGGTAACGGTGCCGAACGTGTGCAGGCGGTATGCCTGTGCACCTATCCACGCGTCGACGACTCGATCGCGCAACGCGGTGTCGGCAGGGTCGGCGCTCGAATTCCACAGTTCCACAAGCCGATCGGCGGCTGCATTGAATCGGCCCGGGCTTCGTAGCGACAACCCCCGCTCGTTGCTCGACGTACTCATGGCGACCCGCCAACCGTCGTTGACAGTCCCGATGACGTCGCTGTCCGGTACGAAGACGTCGGCAAAGAAGATCTCCGCGAACCCTGGCTCCCCGTCGAGTTGCGGTATCGGGCGTACTGTCACGCCGTCGGCAGTCAGCGGAAACATGAAGTAGGTCAGGCCTTTGTGACGCTGCGCAGCCGGGTCGGTGCGGAACAGCCCGAAGCCCCAGTCAGCGAAACTGGCTCGCGAACTCCAGGTCTTCTGCCCGTTCAGGATCCAACCGCCATCGGTCTGCCGAGCAGTGGACCGGATGGAGGCCAGGTCGCTGCCCGCTTCGGGCTCCGACCACGCCTGCGCCCAGATGTCGTCGGCTCGGGCCATCCGAGGCATCAATCGAGCGAGCTGCTCGGGAGTTCCGTGCTCGAAAAGGGTTGGTGCCAAAAGGAAGATGCCGTTCTGACTGACCCGTCCCGGTGCCTGTGCCGCGTAGTACTCCTCCTCGAACAACACCCACTCGAGCAGCGATGCGTCTCGGCCACCCAGCTCGGTCGGCCATGCGACGACGGACAGCCGCGCCGCCGCCAGTGTGCGTTCCCATTCGCGATGCGCCTCGAAACCCGCTCTGGTGTCCATCGATGCCAGCGGAGTGGCGGGGACATTGGCCGCGAGGAAATCGCGGACCTCGTCCCGGAACGTCGTCGCAGCCTCGTCGAGGTCGAGATCCATTATTCTGCAGCCTTGTCCTTGGAAGCGCCGACCTCGGAAGCACTGTCTTTCATGGACTTCGCGTTCATCCCACCGAGTGAATCGGCGCCGACCTCGGCATTGTGAGCGTGCGCGAAGTGGTGCAGACCGAACACGGAATCCATACCGTTACGCATGCCCATCTGGTCTTCGCACTGATTGACAGCCTTTTTGGTGAGTGCCAACCCGAACTGTGGCATTGCCGAGATTCGCTCCGCGATGGCAAAGGTTTCCGTCTCCAGATCTTCGCGTGGCACTACACGGTTGACCATGCCCCACTCGTAGGCGCGCTGTGCGGAAAAGCGGTCGCCGGTGAACAAGATCTCCTTCGCGGCTCGTGGCCCGAGCACCCATGGATGTGCGAAGTATTCGACACCCGGGATACCCATTCGCACAACGGGATCGGAGAAGAACGCGTCGTCGGACGCCACGATCATGTCGCAGACCCAGGCCAGCATCAGTCCACCGGCTATACACGCGCCCTGGATCATGGCGATCGTCGGCTTCGGCAGTTCGCGCCAGCGCCGACACATGCCAAGATAGACCTCCATCTCCCTGGCGTAGCGCTGATCACCGCCTGCACGGTCGACGTGGTCCCACCACATGACCGCCTTGTTGTCGTAGTGCACGTGATGGTCGCGACCAGGGGTGCCGATGTCGTGTCCCGCGCTGAAGTGTTTTCCGTTGCCCGCCAACACGATCACCGACACATCGGCGTCATCGACCGCCCGCTGAAAGGCAGCGTCCAACGCGTAGGTCATGACGGAGTTCTGCGCATTCCGGTACTCGGGGCGGTTCAGCGTGACAACCGCGATCTTGCCGCGCTTGGCGTAGGTGACCGCTTCGTTCTCGGGATCTGTCACGACGACTCCTCGCGTAGCTGACGTTTGAGTACTTTGCCGCCCGCGTTGCGGGGAAGGGCATCGACGAATTCCACCACTCGTGGCACCTTGAAGTTCGCCAATTCTGTTCTGGCGAAGGTGATCACGTCGTCGGCGCTGACACTGCGGCCGGGTGCGGTAACAACGAACGCTTTGCCGACCTCACCGAGGCGTTCGTCGGGAATGCCGATGACGGCAGTCTCCGCGACCCCGTCGATTCTGGCCAACGCCTGTTCGATCTCGGCGGGATAGACGTTGAAACCACCACTGATGTACATGTCTTTGAGGCGGTCGGTGATACGAAGATTGCCGCGTTCGTCGAGCGACCCTATGTCGCCGGTGTGCAGCCAACCGTCGGAATCTATTGTCTTGGCCGTGTTTTCGGGATCGTCGAGATATCCGAGCATCACGTTCGGTCCGCGTAGCAGTACTTCGCCGGAGTCGGCGATGCGCAACTCGAAGTCGGCGATCGGGCGTCCGCAGGTCGTAGCAACAGTGACAGCGTCATCGTCGGCGTTGCACATGGTGCCGAAGCCCGATGCCTCGGATAACCCGTAGGCCGTCAACACGATATCGATGTCGAGTTCGGCTTGCATACGTTCGATCATGACGACAGGAATCACCGCGGCGCCGGTGACTGCGAACCGCAGCGAGCTGAGATCGTATGTGCCGCGAGCGGGGTGGTCGAGAATTGTTTGATAGATCGTCGGAGGACCGGGCAGCACGGTGATCTTCTGTTCGTCCACGTTACGCATGGCCGCTTCCACGTCGAAGACGAGTTGCGGTACGAGCGTCGCCCCGGTTTGCAGGCACGCCAGGATGCCGGCCTTGTAGCCGAAGTTGTGGAAGAACGGGTTGATGACCAGGTAGCGGTCGGCGCTGCTCAGTTGGCCGCATTTCGCCCAGGCGCGCGATGTGGCCAACGATTGTCTGTGTGCCGACATCGCGCCTTTGCTGCGTCCTGTGGTGCCCGAGGTGAACATGATGTCGGCGAGGTCGTCGGGTGCGACAGCCAGCGCGCGTTCGTCGGCATCGTTGGGCGACACCGCGCGAGCGAACAGTTCGAGGTCGGCCCAGGTGAGATCACCAGATGTGGCATCGGTTTCGTCGTCGTCGACGGGGATTCGGATCACCGTCTCGATCGCCAGCTCGCCGGAAACCGAACGTAGGTCGGCGAGTCGGTCTTTGCCGAGGAACCTGCCTGCGACGAAGAGTGCTCGCGCCTGCGAACGGTGGATGATGTCGTGCGCCTCGGTCCCGGTATAGCGGGTGTTGATCGGGACGACCGCGGCTCCCGCGTACTGCGCGGCGAGGGCGGCGACGATCCAGTGGTGTGTGTTGGGTGCCCAGATCGCGATGCGATCCCCAGTGTCGATGCCGCGCGCAATCAACGCGCGAGCTGCGGTTCTGACCTGTTGCAACAGGTCGGAGTAGGTCCACCGCACGGTGCCGTCGACGATTGCGTCGTGGTCGCCGAAGGCGCGCGCAGCATGATGCAGCGCAGCCGGAGTGGTCTGCGGGGCCTCGGTTGCCCCAGAGACAGCGTCGTCTGTCACTCACATTCCTAACCGCTCGACAAAGCAAGTGCTTGGTAGGTTATCCTACCCGTGTGGGAGTGAGCCAGGGCAGGACCGACGACGACGAGTTGTTCGCGACGTCCATACGGACGTGGCTTGCCGACAATCTGACGGGTGAGTTCGCGAAGCTACGCGGCCTCGGCGGTCCTGGTCGTGAACATGAAGGTTACGACGAACGGCTGGCGTGGGACAGGCATCTAGCGGCAGCCGGTTGGACGTGTCTCGGCTGGCCGACGGAGTACGGCGGACGTGCGGCGACGCTGGAACAACAGGTGATCTTCCACGAGGAATACGCCCGCGCCAACGCACCGGCGCGCGTCTCCCATATCGGCGAAGAACTGCTCGGCCCGACGCTGATCGCATTCGGCACCGAGGAGCAGAAGCAGAGATTTCTGCCGGGTATCAAGAACGTCACCGAGCTGTGGTGCCAGGGCTACTCCGAACCCGGGGCCGGATCGGATCTGGCGTCTGTATCGACCGCGGCCCGTCTCGACGGCGACCGCTGGTCCATCAATGGTCAAAAAGTGTGGACCTCGCTTGCTCACGTCGCGGACTGGTGTTTCGTCGTCGCGCGGACCGAGCCGGGTTCGGTTCGGCACAAAGGGCTTTCCTACCTTCTTGTCCCCATGAAGCAACCGGGCATCGCCGTGCGCCCGATCATTCAGCTGACCGGTACGTCGGAATTCAACGAGGTCTTCTTCGACGACGCACACACCGATGCGGATCTGGTGGTCGGTGGCATCGGCGAAGGTTGGCGAATTGCCATGGGCACCCTCACCTTCGAGCGTGGTGTCTCGACGCTGGGTCAGCAGATCGGCTTCGCACGCGAACTGGACGGTATTGCCGAACTCGCGGAACGTAATGGGGCAGCGCAGAATCCGCTGATCCGCGCCAAGCTCACTCGCGCGGCCATGGGGTTGCGCGTCATGCGCGCGCACGCGCTGCGAACGATGGACTCCGCCGATTCGTCCGGCGGCGCTGCCTCGGTGGCCAAACTGTTCTGGGCCAACTGGCATCGAGGTCTCGGTGAGCTTGCGATGGAGGTGCTGGGCGCGCAGTCGCTCGTCGCCGACGGAGCCGTCGAGAACGGTGGACTACAGGAACTGCAACGGCTGTACCTCTTCACCAGAGCCGACACGATTTATGGCGGTTCGAACGAGATACAGCGCAACATCATCGCCGAGCGTGTGCTCGGCCTGCCGAGAGAGGCGCGACCGTGACCGACTCGTTGTCGATTGCACCGCAAGAGATTCCAGGCCACGGACTGCTCACCGGTCGAGTGGCGGTGGTAACCGCTGCTGCGGGAACCGGTATCGGGTCCGCGACGGCGCGCCGCATGCTGGCCGAGGGCGCTGACGTCGTTGTATCCGATTGGCACGAAAGACGTTTGGAGGCGACACGTGCCGAACTGGCCGAGGCTCATCCGGAGCAGCGGGTCGGCGCGGTCGTGTGCGACGTGAGCTCGTCGGAACAGGTGACCGCATTGTTCGCGGCGGCGGCGGATCAGTTGGGGCGCGTCGATATCGTCGTCAACAATGCCGGCCTCGGGGGAGAGGTACCGGTTGTCGACATGACGGACGAGCAGTGGGACCGCGTCATCGACGTCACCTTGAACGGCACGTTCAGGTGTACGCGGGCAGCGCTGAACTATTTTCGGCGCGCGGGACACGGCGGCGTGATCGTCAACAACGCAAGTGTTCTCGGCTGGCGGGCGCAGCATGGCCAGGCGCATTACGCCGCGGCGAAGGCAGGTGTCATGGCGTTGACCCGCTGCAGTGCAATCGAGGCGGCGGAGTTCGGGGTCCGAATCAACGCGGTCGCGCCGAGCATCGCCAATCACGCATTCCTCGCCAAGGTGACGTCGGAGGAACTGTTGTCGCGACTCGCCGCGGGTGAAGCGTTCGGTCGCGCTGCGGAACCATGGGAGGTTGCGGCAACGATCGCGATGCTCGCAAGCGACTACACGACGTACCTGACGGGCGAGGTTGTCTCCGTCAGCAGCCAGCGAGCCTAGGGATGTACAGATATGCCTAGCAAGCGTTTGGTAACTAAAGTTCCAGATATGACGTCGTCACTTGGATTCAACGATCAGACGAAGGCAACAGGACGCCGAGACGAGTTGCTCGAGCTTGCTGCCAGGCTTTTTGCCGAACGCGGCATGCGCGCGACGACCGTCCGCGACATCGCAGATGCGGCAGGCATCCTGTCCGGCAGCCTCTATCACCACTTCGACTCGAAGGAGTCGATGGTCGACGAAATCCTCAGCAGCTTTCTCGATGCACTGTTCGCTCGCTACCGCGAGATCGTCGACGCCGGGCTCGGTCCTCGCGACACCTTGGAGGCCCTGGTTGTCGCGTCCTTCGAAGCGATCGACGCGTCGCACTCGGCTGTCGCGATCTACCAGGACGAGGCGAAGCGGCTGCGCACCGTCGAGCGGTTCGCCTACATCAACGACCGCAACGTCGAGTTCCGAGCGCTCTGGATCGGGGTGCTCCGCGCGGGCGCCAAGGACGGCAGCTTTCGCCCGGACATCGACGTCGAACTCGTCTATCGATTCCTACGCGACACCGTCTGGGTCGCCGTGCGGTGGTACCGCCCTGGCGGATCCTTCACCGCCGAGACGATTGCCAAACAGTATCTTGCCGTCGTACTCGACGGCCTTGCCAAACCCTGACTGCAACAACAAGATCCGAGGAGTTCGTCATGCCCGACGCCTATATCGTCGATGCCATCCGCACAGCAGTAGGGAAACGTGGCGGTGCACTCTCCACGGTTCACCCCGCCGATCTCGGTGCGACGGTGATTCGAGCGATCATCGAACGTAACGGCATCGATGCTGCGAAGGTCGACGACGTCGTCTTCGGCTGTGTCGATGCGATCGGTCCGCAGGCTGGAAACATCGCTCGCACAGCGTGGTTGGCGGCAGGTCTGCCCGAGGAAGTGCCAGGCGTCACCGTCGATCGCCAATGCGGATCGAGCCAGCAGGCGATTCACTTTGCGGCGCAGGCGATCATGAGCGGAACCGCCGACCTCGTTGTAGCCGGCGGTGTACAGAACATGAGTCAGATCCCGATTGCAGCAGCGATGTTGGTCGGGCAGCAGTATGGGTTCCAAACTCCGACCGCTGGGTCGAAGGGGTGGGCGGCTCGCTACGGCGACCAGGAGGTATCGCAGTTCCGTGGCGCGGAAATGATCGCCGAGAAGTGGGATATCAGCCGAGAAGACATGGAGCGTTGGGCTTTACGTAGCCACGAACGCGCGCGAGCGGCCATCGCCGATGGCCGTTTCGACAAGCAGATCGTCCCGGTCGGTGACTACAGGACCGACGAAGGTCCACGTGAAACAAGCCTGGAAAAGATGGCGTCACTCAAACCGTTGAGTCCTGAGGGTCGACTGACTGCCGCTGTCGCAAGCCAGATTTCCGACGGTGCGAGTGCAACGTTGCTGGCGTCGGAACGCGCTCTCGCTGAACATGATCTGGTCCCACGTGCTCGCATTCATCATCTCAGTGCCCGCGGCGCCGATCCGATATTTATGCTGAGCGCCCCGATCCCCGCGACCGAATACGCACTCGCCAAGTCCGGCCTTTCGATCGACGACATGGACGTCATCGAGATCAACGAAGCGTTTGCGCCGGTCGTGCTCGCCTGGTTGAAGGAGACGGGTGCAGATCCGGACCGCGTCAACGTAAACGGTGGAGCAATAGCGCTCGGGCACCCGCTCGGCGCGACGGGGGCGAAGTTGTTCGCGAGCCTGCTCGCCGAGTTGGAGCGGACCGGCGGCCGCTACGGACTGCTGACGATCTGCGAAGGTGGCGGAACGGCGAACGCGACGATTATCGAGCGTCTCGACCACTGAGTGGCGTTCAGCGTTCGTTAAGAGGCCGCACAGGGCTACCGGCGAAGCTTTCTCTCAACGCACTACTTCACACCGAGAGAAGGCAACAACATGATCACCATCCGTACGTTCGCCCGCACCGCCATCGTCGCAGCCGTCATCGGCACCACTGCGGTATCCACTGCGGCGCTGTCGAATGCAGCACCGAAGGCGCCGTGGGGACCGGCGCAGGCGATCGCCGACGCGTTCCCCGATCTGCTCCCCGCCTCGCCGTCGGCCACCGGATACCACGGTGCCTCGTGCGAGACGAACGCATCGCCGGGTGAGGAATCCGGTGCCACGGCCGGCATCGAGTGCAAGGACGCCGACGCCGTCGAGTTCGGGATCTACAGCTTCCCGACGGCGTCCGCTGTCGACACCGCGCTGGCGACGCTCGAACTGTCGGAGCCGCAGCCGGGCCAGCTCGATGATGGCTCGGACTACACGCTCTACTCGCTCGAAGACAGCCCCGAAGGCGCCGTCGTGTTCCTCACCTTCGAGGCGAAGAATCTGCAGAAGTACCTGCTGGTCGTCGGCAAGGAAGGTGCGACGGTCGACGAACTCGGCGAGACCTGGGGCCACGATGCCCCGATCGGCACCGACCGGGCGTAGGGCGCTGCGCGCCTCGTGAGTCTTTTCGGAGGGCCGCACCTCCGAAAAGACTCACGACCGGCTGCGCCGCCTCAGGTGCAGGCGGAAGCCCTCCGGCATAAGCGTCAGCCGTTCCTGCACCCGCAGCTGGTAGTCCGCGTCGGGCTCGAGGTCGTACCGACGCAGGATCGTCCCCAAGACGAGCACCGCCTCGTGAAGCGCGAATTGTCTTCCGATGCAGGCGCGTTCACCTGTTCCGAACGGTTTGTAGATGTGCGCCGGACGTCCTTTCACCCGGGCGGGGAGGAAGCGGTCGGGGTCGAACACATCGGCGTCGTGTCCCCATGCCGGGTCGCGGTGCAGCGACGGTATGGACACGAGAACACCGTCGCCTGCTCGCATCGGATACTTGCCGACGAGCGTCGTATCCTCGCGAGCTTCGCGACCGTAGATGGGTGCGGTCGGCCACATCCGAAGGGCTTCGTCGAGCACCCGGCGGACGTGCCGAAGCTTGGCGATCTGTTCGAACGACGGGTCGACTCCTGTGTCGGGACCCCACACCTCGTCGACCTCGGCCTGCGCTTTCGCGAGTATCTCGGGATGTCGGGACAGATAGTAGAACGCGAACGACAAGGCGCCAGAGGTTGTTTCGTGCCCGGCGACGAGGAAGGTCAGCACCTGGTGTCGGATGTTGACGTCGTCGATACGGTCGGGGTCGTCGTCGCGCGCCGCCCGCATCATCAACTCCAGCAGGTCGTCGGGGCCGGTATGGCCAACCTCGCGCCGCTCACGAATCACCTCGTCGACGACGCCGTTCATAAAAGCGATGCGGTCCAGGTTGCGTTTGTCCGCGCGGCGCCACAGCAGTTCTCCGACCAGCGGCGGACTGAGAAACGTACGTAGTTGCGCATGCCGAAGCGCGCCGACCATCGCCTCGACGAACGGGTGCAACCGCTCGCGTCGGAACGAGTCGAACGGATGGCTGAACCCGGTGCGGCCGATCGTCTCCAACGTCAGCTTGGTCATGTCGGCGGATACGTCGACGGTCGTTCGGGTGTCCCAATCCGCGACGAGTTCGCGCGCTACGTCGACCATGATCTGGTGGTAGGAGCGCATCGCGGCCTGAGTGAACGCGGGACGCAGGAGATTGTGTGCTTTGCGCCAATTGGGCTCGTCGTTGTAGGCGGTGAAGAGACCGTCGCCGCCGATCTGCCGCAATCGTGCGACCGCTGGACTGAGGTACTTTGCGAATCGGGCCTCGTCGGACAACTCGGCAACCATGTCGGCGCCGGAAACGAAGACGAGCCTGCGTCCGAAGATCTTGCGCTCGAAGATCGGTCCCAATTGCTTGCCGAATCGCATCACATCTTGAATAGGTCTGCGCGGACTGGAGTTTCGGACGTCACCGAGGATCGGGATACGGCCCGGCGGGTGTGGAATCGACGCCGGTGACTCTTGTTCGAGAACCTCGGTGCTCACAGGCGCCTCCACATATAAACGAGCCAGCTCCGTTGCTGAACCCATGTCTAGTAGCGAACTTACGCGCTACTGAACCCGTGTCAAGTAACATCGAGGCGGCAATGACATCGGCACGAAAGAGACTCGATCCGGAGCAACGGCGAGAGCAGTTGCTCACCATCGGCGCGCGCTTGTTCGCGGGACGTCCCTACGAAGATGTGTGGATCGAAGAGGTCGCCGAACTCGCCGGTGTATCTCGCGGTCTGATGTACCACTATTTCCCGACCAAGCGCGACTTCTTCGCGGCGATCATTCGGCTCTCGGCCGAGAAATTACTCGCCTCGACCGAGGTCGATCCGGAACTGCCGATCGCCGACCAGGTCGCTGCCGGACTCGACGCTTACATCGACTTCGTCGTCGACAATCCGCACCACGTCATGGCGGTCAATCGTGGCGCACTGTCGGGGGAGAAGGACATTCGCGAGATCGTCGAATGGGAACTCGGTGTGCTGCAGCAGCGGATCGTCGAAGCCGTTGGTTTGCAAGGGCATTCGAAAGACGTCGCAACGATTGCGGTCCGCGGCTGGCTGGTCTTCACCCGGGCGGTGTGCGTCGACTGGGTCGAAAGTCGTGCGGTCACCCGCGACGAGCTACGAGAGCTGTGCCTGCGTACGCTCGCCGGCGCCCTCGGTCCGTCGGTGCCGCTCGACGAACCGCCTCACTGACGAGAGGCGGCGCGAATGTCGCCGGATTCGAGCACACGTTTGTCGGTGCCGTTGGCGGCTACCGCAAGCATCGCTGCACCGATCTGGTCTGTCGTAACGACGAGATTGGGCGCCACTCGCTTCAGCACGAAGAACAGCGGGGTCGCGGCGGTGTATGCGGTGCGGTACAGCCGCGTCTTCGACTGCACGCCGTGCAGCGGCTGAATTATTCCGGGGCGAAACATGTAGGCAGAGAACGGGAGTGCAAGCAGTTCGTTCTCGGTTCTACCTTTGACCCTGGCCCACATCGAGCGACCCTGCTCTGTACTGTCGGTTCCTGCACCGGAAACGTAGACGAACGTCGAATCCGGGTTCAGCCGCGCCAGGGTGCGCCCGACCGACATCGTATAGTCGTACGTCACCCGGGTGTAGTCGGCTTCGTCCATACCCACCGACGATGTGCCGAGGCAGAACAAGCAGGCGTCGTACCCGGTGAGTCGGTCCTCGATAGACTCCAAGTTCAGCAGATCCGAATGAATCAACTCGGTGAGCTTGGGGTCGTTGCGCTGCAACGGAGTCCGGCCGACCGCAAGTACTTCGGTCACGCGCGGGTCGAGTAGGCATTCACGTAGAACGCCTTGGCCGACCATCCCGGTCGCACCGAACAGGATCACCTTCATGATGACCAGTCTGCACTGCTCAGCGAGTCAGCGTCGCAATCGCATGGATGCGGTCGGCTGCGTCGTCGACGATTCGGGTGATCAGATCAGCACACGTTGGTAGGTCGTCGAGCATGCCGACAACCTGTCCCGACGCGAGCACCCCCGCAGCGGTGTTCCCCTCGACGAGCCCCGCGCGGAGCAGCATCGGTGTGTTCGCGGCCATCACAACCTGAGACCACGTGAGTTCCTTGGCCTTGCGCATCGCGAGTCCGTCGCGGACCAGTGTCGACCACTTCATGCCGGTCATGTTCTTGAACTTCGCCGCATTTCCGACAGCTGCGACGAGTCCTCTTGTGCTGGAGGAATCTTCGAGTTTGTCGACCAAGTCGGTTCGCAGCACTCGATGTGGCATACCATCGACCTTCTTCGACACGATCGTGTCTTGCAGCCCGCGCTGCAGATACTCCTGCTTCACCGAATCCGGCACCGTCGATTCCTGGGTGAGCAGGAAGCGTGTCCCCATTGCGACGCCTGCCGCGCCGTAAGCCAACGCCGCTGCCAAACCTCGTCCGTCGTAGAAACCGCCGGCTGCGACAACCGGAATATCGACCGCGTCGAGAACCGACGGCAGCAGCAGGGTCGTCGCGACCGGACCCGTGTGTCCGCCGCCCTCACCGCCCTGCACGATCACCGCATCCGCACCCCACGCTGCGACCTTCTTGGCATGTTTGGCGGCACCGATGGACGGAATCACCACCACGCCAGCTGCTTTGAGCCGTGCGATCAACGCTTCCTTCGGAGCAAGGGCGAACGACGCAACTCGTACTCCCTGCTCGATAAGTAGCTCGATTCGCTGCGGGGCGTCGCTTGCGTCGGCACGGATGTTGACGCCGAACGGTCGATCGGTCAGAGTTTTGGTCTTCGCGATAGCGGCTTCGAGTTCCGGGTAGGTCATGGTCGCAGACGCCAGAATTCCGAGTGCACCCGCCTCTGCCGTCGCCGCAACCAGTCGTGGTCCGGCTACCCAACCCATCCCGGTCTGGACGATCGGATGTTCGATGCCGACCAACTCGGTCAGCGGTGTCACGAGTGTGCTCACGCCGCGACCTCCTTGTTTCGGAACCCGCGCGGATCGATCACCTCGCGGATCAGTTGCAACTCATCGGCATTCGGCAACCTGGTGGTTCCTGCGGCGGCGAGTTCGACGATCTCGAAGGTTGTGTTCGCTACGACGTCGTCCGGGCTGACACCCGGGTGGAGGGTCACCGCACGCATCGCGTGATTCGGTCCGCCGAAGTCGAACACACCGAGATTGCTGACGACGCGGTGGACGTTCAAGTATTTGTACGCCGGGTTGTCGGGATCGATTGCGTCGTAGCCGACGCCCGATACGACGTCGACCTTGTCGACGAAGACACGGGCCGAATGCTTCGGTACCCAGTAGCTCGTCGCATGATTGATCGTGTTTCCCGGCGCGCCTCGAACGCCGAACATCTGTCGCGTCGGGTGCTGCAGCGGTCCGAAGGCGGACAGGTTCTGGTTGCCGTAGCGGTCGATCTGATTGGCGCCCATCACGACGTGCCGTCGTCCGGACGCGACGACGTCGAACACCTTGCGAAACGGGAGCCAACCCTCGATCGGAGCCTTCGCACCGAGCGCCGGGGTAGCAGCGAGGAGCAGGGCCTCACCGTCGGAGATGAGGAGGTCGGGTTCGGTCGTCAGACGTGCGAGCCGAGCTCCGATACTCGGTAGGGTCGCCATCGGACTTGCCATGATTTCGCCTGCGCCGGTGAAGAGTTCGGCGCAGGCTATCGCGCAAACCTCTGCTCGGGTGATCTGCTCGCTCATTGCCTGCCCTCACCGTTCGTTGCGGCGTCCGTGAACTTCCGCACGGCCGCTTGGTAGTCGTCCTCGCTACCGGCGAGGTACGTGTCGACGAATTGTTGCCACGCAGCAGGATCTTTCGCGGCCTCGGCATAGTGGCGCTGGAACTTCTCGTCTCGGCCGTAGCTCTCGCCCGCGAGTGTGAAGTGCGCTCCGCCCGGCGCCTCGACGACGCCGTCGACCATCATCCTGTTCAACAGAAGTGCCTGCAGGGGAACAGCTTCGATCAACTCTTCGGTCTCGACTATGCGCTCGACCGATACGTACCGCTTCGTTGCGGCCATGCAGTAGAGGTCGTCGAAGTACGGATCGACGCCGGTGTAGGCGGCGTTGCCGTGCTTGTCGCCGAGGTTCAGATGCACCAGCGCTGCGTCGAGCGTCAAGGCAGGCATCGCGACAAGAGTTTCCGCCCGACCCGATTCGTCGAGGTAAGGCGATGTGACGGTGCGTAATTCGTCGCCCCAGAAGTTGCGAACGTCGGAACCGAGTCCGGCACGGATCGGCAGGAACGGTAGACGTGCGCCTGCTGCCTCGAGTCCGCATTTCAGCATGCCTTCGTCCATTTCGCGAACTTCGATGCTGCCGGTCGTGCGGGCCTGTGCGAACCATGGATCGTAGAACGGTGCAGAGTCCAGGGATACGAAGCCGTAGTAGGCCTTTCGGACCTTGCCTGCCGAACAGAGCAGGCCGAGGTCGGGACCGCCGTAGGTGACGATGGTCAGATCGGTCAGGTCCGATCGAAGGATCGCTCGGATGAATGCCATCGGCTTGCGGCGCGAGCCCCAGCCGCCGATTCCGATCGTCATGCCGCTGCGGAGTTCGCCGACAACTGCGTCGAGCGTCGTTCGCTTGTCTCGCATCAGTGCGTTCCTCCTGCAGCGCGCTGTCGCGCGAGGTCGTCTTCGAAACGTTCACGGATCTCGTCGGCCGCACCCGAGAGGTTGAGTTCGAAGGTGAATCCCTGTTCGTAGCGGTAGCTGCGGTGCACGTTCTGTAGATCGATGCCGTTCAAGGCTTCCTTTGCAGCGCGGATGACCCGGCCGTCTTTGGCTGCGATGTCTGCTGCGACTTCCATAGCGGCATCGTCCAACTCGCTCCTCGGGACAACTTTGAACACCGAGCCGTGGTGCTGCAGTTCCTGTGCTGTGATCGTCCGCGCCGTGAAGAACAGTGCGCGCATCAAGTGCTGGGGCACCAGACGGGCGAGATGTGTTGCGGCGCCGAGCGCACCACGGTCGACCTCGGGCAAACCGAAGGTGGCGTCGTCGGAGGCGACGACGATGTCGGAGTTGCCTACGATGCCGATGCCGCCGCCGAGGCAGAAGCCGTTGACCGCGGTGACCACTGGGACCTGGCAGTCGTATACCGCTGAAAACACCTCCGCGCAGCCACGATTGGCGTCGATCAGGCTTTGATGGCCGGGATTGCGCTGGATCTCCTTGATATCGACGCCAGCGCAGAAGCCGCGATTTTCCGCTCTGACGACGACGACACGGTTGCGCTGGTCGCGGCCGGCGTTGCGCACGGCGTCCGCCAGATCGAACCAGCCCTTGGTGGGAAACGCGTTGACCGGCGGGTAGTCGATGGTGACTACTGCAACCCCTGATCCGTCGGTCTGTGAAGTGATTGGCATGTGTGGTTCCTAAGGTTGTCGCCAAACCAAGCGATTGCTTGGTAGGTTAGCACGGTGAGTATCGACGTATCCCTCGACGGCACGGTCGTCCTGGTGACCGGTGGCGTCCGCGGCGTCGGCGCAGGCATCAGCCGGAAGTTTCTGGAAGCAGGCGCTTCTGTAGTCGCCTGTGCTCGACGACCACCCGAGCACACCGTCGAATTCGGTGGCCGCACGGTGCATTTCGAATCGTGCGACATCCGAGATGCCGCGGCCGTCCGAGACCTGACGGCCCGCATCGTCGCCGAGTACGGCAGCCTGGACACAGTTGTGAACAACGCGGGCGGATCACCGTTCGCCGCGGCGGCCGAGGCGAGCGCGAACTTCCACGCCAAGATCGTCGAACTGAATTTGCTTGCACCATTGCTGGTGTCGCAGGCCGCCAACGAGATCATGCAGAAGCAGCCGAACGGCGGATCGATAGTGATGGTGTCGAGCGTCAGCGGGGGTCGCCCGTCGCCCGGCACGGCTGCCTACGGCGCTGCAAAGGCTGGACTCGACAACCTCTCCGCAAGCCTCGCCGTCGAATGGGCGCCGAAAGTTCGGATCAACTCGATCGTCGTCGGTCTCGTCGAGACCGAACTCAGCGATCTGCACTACGGCGGTCCCGACGGACTCGGGCGGGTCGCGAACACGATCCCAATGCTGCGTATGGCGAGGCCAGAGGATGTCGGCAACGCCGCGGTGTTCCTCGCGTCCCCACTTGCCTCCTACATCAGCGGGACGACCTTGACAGTCCACGGCGGCGGCGAACGTCCGGCATTTCTTGCTGCGGCCGCGGGTCGAGAACCTGCCGCCGTTGCGCCATCTACTACCGACAACACGAACAGGGAGAACTGAGTGACCGGAATATGTGCCGATCGCGTCGTCATCGTCACCGGCGCCGGCCGAGGTATCGGGCGAGCGCACGCCCTCGCATTCGCGGCGGCGGGCGCGAAAGTGGTCGTCAACGATCTCGGCGCAGGGCTTGACGGCTCGGCATCGGTGGACGATCCAGCGCAGGCGGTGGTGGCTGAGATCGAGGCGGCAGGTGGTGCTGCCGTCGTCAACGGCGACGACGTCGCGGACTGGGCAGGCGCGAAGCGCCTTGTCGGTACCGCGTTGGAGCATTTCGGTCGACTGGACGTATTGGTCAACAACGCCGGCTTTCTGCGCGACCGAATGCTCGCGAATCTGAGCGAGGACGAGTGGGACGCCGTTGTGCGAGTTCATTTGAAGGGGCATTTCGCACCGATGCGGCACGCGATCGAATATTGGCGAGCGGAATCCAAAGCGGGCAGGGCAGTCGATGCGCGCATCATCAATACAAGTTCGGGTGCCGGATTGCAGGGCAGCGTAGGTCAGGGCAATTACGCAGCAGCGAAGGCCGGCATTGCCGCGTTGACCCTGAATGCAGCGGCAGAATTCGCGCGATACGGCGTGACGGTCAATGCAATAGCGCCAGCAGCCCGGACCCGTATGACCGAGTCTGCCTTCGCCGACACGATGGCGAAACCCGACGCCGGCTTCGATTCGATGGCGCCGGAAAACATCTCTCCCCTCGTTGTGTGGTTGGGCAGCAGCGAATCGGCGCAGGTGAGCGGTCGTGTATTCGAGGTGGAAGGCGGCAAGATCGCGATCGCGGATGGCTGGCGACACGGGGACCCGATCGACAAAGGCGAACGTTGGGATCCGTCGGAACTCGCCGATGTCGTAAGCAAACTAATTTCGAGCGCCCAGCCTCCTGTGCCGGTATACGGCTCGATGTAGCGCAGAGCGAATTTGTTGAATAGGGTTGACATAAGCACAGGCCGGGGAGCGGATTCGCGCAGTGCGTGACGGCGAGTTATGTCGTGGGGTTACTCGGCGGCTATTCTTGCGAAGGCTCGAGTACGATTCGCCGGGCTGGTCCGAGACAGAGGGGAGGGACCGTGATTCGCGACCGTGCTGTCCGCCTCGCGGCCGCTGTCGGCGTAGCCGTCGGCCTCGCTTTTATGGCTCCGAACGTCGCCGACGCCGCGCCCAAGAACTCCGACAACGGCGGAAATTCGTCCAACCACGGACCCTCGGGCAACTCGAGAGGTGGCCCGAACTCGGGCGGCAGCAGCAGGCCGAGCAACAACGGTCCGTCGAATCACGGTCCCTCGAACAGTGGTGGCCCCTCGAACAGTGGACCCTCGAGTAGAGGCCCTTCCAATAGCGGACCCTCGGGCAACTCCGGTCAGCCCAATCGTGGCGGCGCAGGAAATCGTGGTGGCGTACCGGACTTCGACGGTCCGTCCAACCGCGGTCCGTCGAACAATGGCCCTTCCAGCAGCGGTCCGTCGAACAGCGGAAACAGCTCGGGCCATCGCTCTGGAAACGGCGGCCCGAGTTCGTCGCCGAATGCCAACACGAACTCGAACTCGCCGAACAGCCTGAACTCGCCCAACACTCAGAACTCGCCGAACAGCCTGAATACGCAGCATTTCCACCCGGATCCGCCCGGCTTCGAGCTACCCGATGTCGACTTGCCCGACGTAGACCTGCCCGAGGTCGAGCTGCCTGAGGTCGAGCTGCCGTGGATCGACCCGCCGTGCCATCACCATCCTTCGCCGCCGTCCTCGGGTGGTCGGGGAAGGTCGTGGGGGTCCAGCCCGTCGGTGGTCACTCCGTCGGTCGAAACGCCGGCGCAGCCGACAATCGGCACGAGGCTTAATCCGCGACTCGGTGTGCCTGCCGTGCCCGCGGCACCTCCGATCATCGTTCCGGGATTGCCGCTATCGGGAGCACCCGGCATTGTCGCGCTGTCTTCGGAGACAAGCGCACCTGCCGAGCAGATCGTGGCGCCGCCCGCAGCAGTGCCGCCCGCAGTAGTTCTGCCACCGCCTGCGGCGAGTATCCCGGTGATCGTGAGTGCGCCGCCCGATGTCGCCAACACCAATGCATCGTCACCGTTGCCGAACCCGCTCGGCGTGTTGGGCGGCCTGCTCGCGCTTGCTCTCGCAGGCGGCGGCGCGGCCGTGATCAGCTATAACGGCGCCAACCTCGCGCAGGCTCGTATCGCGTCTGCGCGTGCCGAATTGTTCGGTCCGGGCGTCGGCTGATGACTCCGAACTCCACGAGGGGCGGCACTCGGTCGTACCGCAGAGTCGCGGCTGCCGTCGATGCGGTGTGTGACCTGGCGGCAGATTCCGACTCGGTGACGCTGGATCAGGTGGTGGACGCAGTTGCGCGCGAGCGCAAGCGACCGATCGAAATAGCTGCTGCGGATCTAGGTCCTGGTGTCTGCGGTCAGCGTCGCGCCTACCCGGACCGTGACGTCATCGTTCTTGCGAAAGGCCTGCCGAGTCGTAATCGGACGCTCGCACACGAACTGGGACACATCGTTTTCAAGCATCCTGGTGCTCCTGCCAGAGAGGTGACTCTCGAGGCGAGCGACGACTTGATTGCGTACATGCTCAGTCAGCGCTCGTATCAGCAGGTCGACGACGGCGACGACGATCTCGCCGAGTGGGAAGCAGAAACCTTCGCGAGCATGCTGCTCAACCGACTGAGGGTTTTCGGGAATCGAGGAACAGGCGTTTCGGTCCTGAGATTCGACGAGGCTCTCGGGTGATCTTTTGGTTGACCGCGCTGGCAGTGTGGATCGCAGCCGGCGCGAGAGTTGGACGCGTGCTGGTTCGACCGGCAACCACTGTGCGCGTCGCCATCGTTGTTGCCGTCGCGTGTGTGGCGGCTGCCTCGACGGTCGCGATACCGGATGTCGCTGTGAGTATCGATCGACTCGCCCCCGGTGGAGTCCGTGACGGTGAACGACTGTCGGTGTTGCTTGTCATCTCGATGTGGGTCGGGTTCACGACGGCGACGACCGTTGTCGCGGCGGCGACCTGGCCGATCACGTCGCGTAAGAACCTGCGTCATTCGGCCATGATCATCTACGCGCTCGGGACTGCCGTCGTTCTCGCAGTTCTCATGTGGTCGGCGCGATTCGGCTGGGGTGCGGTCACATTCGGATCGGTCGTCATCGCCATCACAGGTCTGCGGGCTCTCGATTGGACGCCGCTCGGTCGCGGTATCGCCATCTTCGTTGCTGGAACGGCCCTGGTGGCGGCGTTGTCTGCCTGGCAGTTGCGGCATGAGATTCTCGACGATTCGGTCACCGCGCGTACCCAGGAATTCGCCTGGGCCTGGTCGATCGCAAGTCTGCTGATCAGCATCGGTGCGATCTTCATTTTGGTAGAGATCTGGATTCGTGCTCGTGTGTTGTTACGTCGGGTGCGGGTCCTCCATCGAGTTCTCACCGAACGGTTCCCTGAGGTCACCCAGGACGATGCCGAGCACACGACGACTGTTCTACGTGCGTCGGACCAGGTAGCTCAGATCATGGATGCGCTGTTTCTGCAGGCGGGTAGCGGTGCATTCGTCGACGGAGGTTCGACGCCGATCGAGGGCCCCGAACGTGCTCGTTCGGTTGCGCGCTGGGTGATCGATCCGCTGCAGTCGGATCCACTCGATACTCGCTGGATTTCGCCGCCGGGCGGGGTCTCGACTCGGCGTTGGGTAGGCGACATAGCGGTCGCGTACGCGAAGGAATCCGGAAGCTGAGCTGACGAGGTGTTATTCGGTGCCGTCGGGTGGGACCTCGGGCAGTCCCTCGCTTGCGCGCAGCTTCTCCGCCATCGACG
This sequence comes from Antrihabitans stalagmiti, assembly GCF_016482825.1. Lineage (GTDB taxonomy): Bacteria > Actinomycetota > Actinomycetes > Mycobacteriales > Mycobacteriaceae > Antrihabitans > Antrihabitans stalagmiti. The sequence continues at coordinate 572,567 of NZ_JAEMNV010000004.1, forward strand.
TCAGCAGGTTCTGCGATTCTTCCGACAGGTCGAATGCGCGACTGGACAGCCGTCGCAACCCGTAGCCCTGCAGCTGTGACAGGAGCTCGAGGTCGTGATCGATCTTGGCTGCGTAGATGTCGTTGAAGAAGTAGTCGGACTTTACCTTGAAGAACTTCGCAAGCGCGGCGACCGTCTCGTCGGACGGATTGGTGCGCTGCCCGGATCGCAGCTGCGATAGGTAGGGCTTGGATATCGGATGCCCGCTCTCCGTCAAGGCAGCTGCTACCTCGGCGTTGGTGTGGGGCTTGCGCCCAGGCGGGTGCACGGTTTCGAACAGCTTGTTCAGCCGCGCAGAAAAATCAGCCATGATGAGCCGCCCCACATCCCTTCGTTGGTATCTGACCTGTTACTTGCAAAGAGCTCTGTTTCGATATTAGCGGCTCAGTAACTGAAATCATACGATTGGGGTCCGTTTTATGGCCAACGTCCGAGCGCGCGTACTCCCGTGACCACGTGGAAACGCCAGTTTGCCAAAAGTTGCAGCGATGTTCTGGTCGCGTGTCCAGTTTGGAAAAGCGCCCAGTCGCGACGCCCAGTAGGGCGATCTCTTGGGTTGCTGAAAGGTAGCTATTGTTGTCTACTTGGTCGGTCATCCAACTTGGATTGTGGCGAGGAACACCGGGAGTTACGCATGTGTAAGCGCGAATCTGTGCTCGTGGCTGCAAATGCACGCACGGTGCGGGCGGTATCTCGCGCACGGAGCTCCTGGTGTGATCGAGCGTCCGACCTCGGTTGTGCATGACCGAAGCAAGCGCCTGTGGAAGGTGTCGATGGTGCGTTCGGGGGAGTGGCTTGCGGAGTGCGTGGGGAGCGACTGGGGAGTGATGTTGTGATAGAGCGGTTTTCGTTGCACTATCGGCAGAGCGAGTGGGTCCTTGGAGCGGGTGGGGAGCGGTCGAATCCGGACTATGAACAAACGGTGCCTACCGAACGGGCGATCCTTACGCACGTCTCGGCCGAACTCGATCGGTGGGAGCAAACGTTTCCTGCTGCGCGATCGGAAACCGCACCCGTCCTGGCACCGCGATTCTCGGTCGAGCTGTCGTCGTCGCCCGGCTGGGTATGCCTGACAGTGACTCACCCGAGCATCGACGAATCCGATCAGATTACATTGATGCGTCAAGTTGCAGCGATCATCAACGACCTGACACGCCGAAACTGAGTTGGCTTCTGTCCGAGGAGGTTCGGCAACGAGTAGGCCCGATCAGATTCTCTCGATGATGGTTCCGGTCGACAGCGCACCGCCAGCACACATCGTGATCAATGCCGTCGAGCCGTCACGGCGCTCCAATTCGTGTAGAGCCGTCGTGATGAGTCGTGCCCCAGTGCTGCCGACGGGATGGCCGAGCGCGAGTGCGCCACCGTTGACATTGACCAGATCCGGATCGGGTCGGTGCACTGCCGCCCAGGAAAGGGCGACGGAGGCGAACGCTTCGTTCACCTCGAACAGGTCGAGATCGCCGATCTTCATACCGCTCAGTTCGAGGAGTCGTTGCGTCGCCTGAACCGGGCCGTCGAGATGGAACTCGGTCTCAGCACCGACCAGGCACTGCGAGATGATCCGCGCGCGGGGGGTGAGTCCGAGGGCACGTGCTTTCGCTTCGTCCATCAGCATCACTGCCGCGGCGCCATCCGAGATCTGTGAGGACGTACCCGCGGTATGCACGCCGTCTTCCAATACTGGCTTCAGGCGGGCGAGGGATTCGAGGGTGGTGTCGCGCAAACCTTGATCACGGTCGACCACGGTTGTCTCGCCGGTCGGGTTTCCGTCCTTGTCGAGCACAGGCGCGGTCACGGGCAGCACCTCGCGATCGAACCGGCCTTCGAGCCACGCTTGTTTTGCACGCTGCTGTGAGGAGACGCCGAGGGCGTCGACATCCGCGCGCGATATTCCGCGTCGACGGGCAATCCGTTCAGCGGCTTCGAACTGGTTCGGCAGGTCGATATCCCACGAATCCGGCCGCCGTGGACCCGCGTTTTCGCCGACGTTGGCCCCGAGTGGGACGCGGCTCATTGCCTCGACACCGCAGGCGATCCCGACGTCGATCGCGTCCATCGCAATCAGTCCCGCGATCAGATGGTTCGCCTGCTGGGCCGAGCCGCACTGGCAGTCGATCGTTGTCGCACCTGCTTGCCACGGAAGACCGTTGTGCAGCCAGGCCGTGCGGGTGATGTTGTTGGATTGCTCGCCTGCCTGAGTGACGCAACCGCCGATGACCTGCTGCACGAGCGTCGGGTCGATGCCCGCGCGGTCGATGATTCCGCGCTGCACCGCTCCGAGAATTTCGGCGGCATGCAAGCCGGCCAACCAGCCTCGGCGTTTGCCGATCGGTGTGCGTACTGCCTCGACGATCACTGGGCTACCCATGGGTGGCTCCTTCCCCGACCAAGCGTTGGTCACTTCAAAAAGTAGAACACGTTCTCCCTTGAATGCAAGGCGCTACCTGCCATTTCTTCACAACTCCTGACACCTGTGCTTGAATGCATGTAGAACGTGTTCCACATCATGGACGATGTGCACAGCATCCTTGAGGAGATACTCGTGGCAGAGCCGAACCTTCCCCCGGGATTCGATTTCACGGACCCTGACGTCTACAAGGATCGAGTTCCGTTCGAGGAATATGCAGAGCTTCGCAGGGCAGCGCCCATCTGGTGGAATGCCCAGCGGCCGGACGTCGGCGGATTCAACGACGGCGGCTTCTGGGTCGTGAGCAAGCACGCGGAGGTCAAGGAAGTTTCGCGCCGCAGCGACGTCTTCTCGACGCACGAGAACACCGCAATACCGCGCTTCTCGGACGACATACCGCGCGAGAACATCGACCAGCAGCGGTTCATCCTGATCAACAAGGATGCGCCCGAACACACGAAGCTTCGCAAGCTTGTGTCCCGCGGCTTCACCCCGCGAGCGATCAACAGTCTGCGTGACGAACTCACGGCCAGAGCAAAAACGATCGTCGAGACGGCGGCCGCGGCCGGCGCAGGCGACTTCGTGACGCAGGTGGCGTGCGAGTTGCCGCTGCAGGCGATTGCCGAACTCATCGGTGTTCCGCAAGAGGACCGTATGAAGATGTTCGATTGGTCGAACCAGATGACGTCGTACGACGATCCCGAAGTCGACGCGGACCCGCGTTTGGCGTCCATGGAGATCCTTGGCTACGCCTACAACCTCGCTGCCGAACGTAAGAAGTGCCCAGCTGACGACATCGTGACGCGGTTGATCGAAGCAGACGTCGACGGCGACGAGCTCAGCCCCGAGGAGTTCGGCTTCTTCGTGATTCTGCTTGCGGTTGCAGGCAACGAGACGACGCGCAACGCCATCACACACGGCATGGCAGCCTTCATCGACAATCCGGATCAGTGGGAGCTCTACAAACGAGAGCGCCCTGCGACTGCCGCGGACGAGATCATCCGATGGGCAACGCCGGTGACGTCGTTTCAGAGAACTGCGCTCGAAGACACCGAACTCGGCGGCGTCGCCATCAAGAAGGGCCAACGCGTCGTCATGCTCTACAGTTCGGCGAACTTCGACGAGGACGTGTTCGAGAACGCGACGAAGTTCGACATCACGCGAGATCCGAATCCCCACGTCAGCTTCGGCGGAACGGGCGCGCACTTCTGCCTCGGCGCCAACCTCGCTCGCCTCGAGATCGATCTCATCTTCAACGCAATTGCCGATGTTCTGCCTGACATCACCAAGGTCGGCGACGAGCGACGACTGCGCTCGGGATGGCTGAACGGAATCAAGGAGTTTCAGGTCGACTACCAGACGAAGTGCCCTGTCGTGCACTGACAGGTCTTTCGCATCGATAAGGCCCCTGCTCGAGGAGCAGGGGCCTTATCGATATCTTGGTCGAGATTGTGCGAGGAATCAGACTTTGCGCGCCGTGCGCATTGCGCGCTCGATCTCCCAGAAGGCCCGCAGTGCAAGGATTTTGCCACTGTCGTCGACGCGATAGGTGAAGACCCCTTCGGCGTCGATCACCATGCCGCCCACCACCGACCTGATCGTCCCGGTGAAAACGGCCTCGCTACCGCATGCGAACGAATCGTCGAACAGGAACTCGATGGACTCGGTGGTACCGATGCTCATGTCCCAGAACTTTCCTATGGCCGCACGGCCGTGATGGCCCGTACCGGCGGGGTCGAAACCTGAACGCCCGACCGGATCTTCGACAGAGCCATCCGCGGCGAACAGATCGAGCCAACTCTCTTTGTCCTTCGCGCGAACGGCTGCCTGCGATGCGAGTCCTGCTGCGCGCGCCGGATGTTGCTCAACGGTCATCGATCATGCCTGCCCGGAGATGTTGACAGCGGCAAACTTTCGCAACGATTCCTGCTTTGCTTCCAACGGTCCGTCGAAGGCAACGCCGTCGAACAGCCACGGCACGACTATCGCATCGGTGATTCCCGCTGCGTCCATCTCCTCGTAGCCCGCGGTATCGAACCTGTCGATGCACACCGCCTGAATTTCGAAAGGTTCGTCGGCGCGACCGTATTCCGAACGCAGTCTGTCCAATTCGGCTTTCGTCGAAACGAGGTCGTCGAAGGTCATCATCGCCGAACACCAGCCGTCGCCGACCTTTGCTGCCCTGCGAAGCGCGGGTCCGGTGTGGCCGCCGACGTAGAACGGAACAGGCTGTGTCGGTGTAGGACTCATCTGCAGTTTGTCGAAATCGAAGAACTCACCGTGGTATTCCACCATTCCACCGCCGAGAACGAGTTTGATCACCTCGATCATTTCGTCGACACGGGCGCCGCGCTTGGCGTACGGCGCACCGCACCACTCGAATTCCTCGGGTGCCCAGCCTATTCCGACGCCGAACCCGAACCGATTTCCCGTCATCGCTGCTACCGAGCCGAGTTGCCGCGCAAGCAGCAGCGGATTTCTGGAGCCGAGCTTGAGCACATTGCTGTAGAACCGCAATGTCGTGGTCACGGCTGCCATTGCGGTCGCGCCGATCAATGGATCGACCCACGGTGTGTCGGCGTTCCACATCCGTGAACCGTCGGGGGTGTACGGGTATTTCTCCGCCGCCGTTTCCATGTAGAACAACGAGTCGGGCAGAGCGATGGATGCGAAGCCGCATTCTTCGGCGGTCTTGGCAAGCTCCGTGAGTTGATCGAGCGGACTCATCGCGATGCCGAGTGTGAACTTCATGCGGACCGGCTTCCGTTCGTTTCGGGGCGCTCGGAGCCGACCACCCACATCGAGAAGTATTGCGAACCACCGCCGTACGCGTGGCCGAACGCTTTCTTGGCATCGGCCACCTGGTGATCGCCTGCGCGACCCATAACCTGCATGGCTGCTTCCGCGAAGCGAATCAGCCCGGACGCTCCAATCGGATTGGACGACAGCACGCCGCCGGAGGGGTTGACGGGCAACCTGCCGCCGCGCTCGGTTTCGCCAGCGGCCGTCAGCTTCCAACCTTGGCCTTCAGGTACGAATCCGAGGTTCTCCAACCACATCGGTTCGAACCAGGAGAAGGGGACGTAGATTTCCGCGACATCGATTTCGGCGAGTGGGTCGGTAATGCCTGCGGCACTCCACAATGCGGCTGCCGCGTCTTTACCCGCCTGCGGGTTCACTTGATCGCGGCCTGCAAAAGTCGTCGGTTCGGTTCGCATAGCCGTCGCGTGTACCCAGGCCACCTTCCGACCTCCGTCCTCGACTCGACGCGCAGACTCCTCGTCGCCGATCACCAAGGCACAGGCGCCATCGGAAGACGGGCAGGTCTCGTCGTAGCGGATCGGGTCCCACAGCATCTGTGACGACTGAACGGATTCGAGCGTGATCTCCGGCTGCTTCAGGTGCGCATAGGGATTGACGCTGCCGTTGCGGCGGTCCTTCACGGCGACCATCGCACCGACGTGGTCGGGTGCACCGGAGCGGCGGATGTAGCTGCGGACGTGTGGCGCGAAGTACCCGCCTGCACCCGCGCCGACTGGCATGTTGAAGGGCACGGGAATCGACAACGCCCACATGGCATTCGACTCGGACTGCTTCTCCCACGCGACGGCGAGAACCCGCTTGTGCACACCGGCCTGAACGAGGCTCGCCGCAACCACTCCGGTCGATCCGCCGACCGAACCGGCCGTGTGCACGCGGATCAGCGGTTTGCCGGTGGCACCCAAGGCATCGGCCATGAAGAGTTCGGGCATCATGACGCCTTCGAAGAGGTCGGGTGCCTTGCCGACCACCACTGCATCGATGTCGTCCCACGTGACGTCGGCGTCCGACATAGCGCGATCGATAGCCTCGCGGCACATCCCTGACATCGTGACGTCGTGCCGTTTGGCGACGTAGTGGGTCTGGCCGGTGCCGAGCACAGCCGCAAGCGCTTTGGTCATTCTCCGGCCTCCAGAACTGCGACGAGGTTGTGCTGCAGCAGCGGACCGCTGGTTGCGTGCGCGAGGGCTCGTCCCGCGGTGCCCGAAATGATCTGCTGCGCTGCGAATCCGATGCGCTCGAGCCCCGCGGCGAACATCGGGTTGGCTGCGAGCGGGCCGCCCGAAGGGTTGACGATCGTGCGGTCGCCAAGTCCGAACGCTTCGGTGAGGATCAACTGCTGGTGGGTGAACGGTGCGTAGATCTCCGCGATGTCGTAGCTGGTGTCACTACCCGATGCGGCGGCTGCGGCGGCTGCCGCGGACGGTGCGATCGTCAGGTCACGCGCACCGATGTTCGGGGAGTCGATGCGGTGCTCGATCCCGCTGATCCAGGCCGGCCGTGCACACAGTTCCCGTGCTCTGTCACCGGCTGCGAGGACGATCGCGGCGGCGCCGTCGGTGATCGGTGCGCAGTCGTGTCTGCGGAGTGGATCTGCCACATAGGGTCCCGAGAGGAGTGCGTCGATGTCGACGGGTCCTCTTCGGATGCCCTGTGCTGCTCGAGAACTCCCGAACGCGACTTCGGCCATCGACCGTTCCGTCCACTTGCCGGCGTCGATGCCCGCGCGCGCTTGCAAGCCGGCAAGGGCTATCGAGTCGGGCCACAGTGGTCCGACCGTGTACGGATCGAGCTGCATGGCAAGGACTTTGCGGAGCGGACCGGCGGAGGACTTGCCGAAGCCGTAGACCAGCGCGGTGTCCACCTCGCCTGTCTTGATCTTGATCCAGGCCTCGTACAGCGCCCAGGCGGCGTCCATCTCCACGTGTGATTCGTTGATCGGTGGCACAGCGCCGACGGCGTCGATCGCGGAAATGAACGAGAAGGCTCGGCCTGCCAGGTAGTCGGACGACCCCGAGCACCAGAAGCCGATGTCTGCCTTGGTGATTCCCAGTTCGCGGTAGAGCTGTTGGAAGCAGGGGACCAGCATTTCGACGCCGTTGGTCGTGCCATCCGTCTCGCGAACATGGGGAGCGTGCGCGAAGCCGACTATCGCAACGTCGGTCATGGGGCTCCTCAGAGGTGGTTTTTGTAGGTGTCGTATTCCGCATCCGGTTCACCGGACGGGCGGAAGTGGTCGATGTTCTCCAGCGTGAAACCCCACTGGTCCTGCGGTTTCCAGACCGCCTCGACCCGCATGCCCATGCGCACCTCGGCGGGATCGCAATCGAGGATCAGGTGCAGGAACGCGATATCGGCGCCGTCGAGCAATACGTACGCCGCGATGTAGGGCGGTTTGATGCGTTGCCCGAGGAAGGGCACGTTGACGATGCAGAACGTGGTGATGGTGCCTTTGTCGGGCAGTTCGACCTGCTCGCGGGTCGGCAATCCGTCGGTCGGACTTGCACCGCGCGGCGGAATGTAGACCTTGGCGCCCTGGTGTGTTCGCCCGCCGATCAGCTTGCCCTCCGCGAGTCCGCGCAGGTAGAAGCTTTCCTCGTAGGACGCCGAGTGGTGGAACTGCAGTCTGACCGGCGTCGTGATCATGGTCACCGGTTCGGAAGCCGCTGCTGCGGAATCGCTTTCGCTGCTGGCCTCGGCTTCGCCTGGTTCGAAGCAGGCGATGTCGAGGATCGACCCCGTTGTCTGTTCTGCCCACCGAATGTGGACCCGCATACCGGTGCTCATGCGCTCGGGCGAGCCTGCGTCGACGGCGTGAAGTATGGCCGAATCGGCGCCGTCGAGCTGTACGAAGGCCCAGGCGAACGGGTGTTCCAGTGGCTGACCGTCGATCGGTTCGGCCGCCCAGGTCCAGGTTTTCACCGTGCCGACTGATTCGACGTCGACGAAGTCGGTCAGCGGTTCGTGGGTGACGGCGTCGAATTCGGGTGGTGGAACGAGAACACGTCCGTCGCTGCCACGGACACCGACGACGCGACGATCCCGCAGCCCGGTGAGAAAGCCGCCGATGGTCGGACCGACGGACCTCGTGTAGTCGAACTGCACGTTCAGGGGGGCAGTGAGCGGCTTGTCGCGCTCGTCGATGTGGTGAACATCTGGTGCCGTACTGTTCACAATGGTCACGAAGTCGAGTAGAACAGGTTCTTATTCTGGTGGCAAGTGCCACTGTTGCAGCGCCGCTCAGGTGGAGGTCGACGATGAAGCTCGGATTGCAGCTCGGCTACTGGGGCGCGCAGCCTCCCGCGAACCACGGTGAGTTGGTTGGTGCGGCGGAGGCCAACGGTTTCGACGCGGTTTTCGCCGCCGAATCCTGGGGATCGGATGCGTTCGCGCCACTCGCCTGGTGGGGCTCGTCGACGCAGCGAGTCAGGCTCGGCACGTCGGTTGCGCAGCTGTCCGGTCGGACGCCGACGAATTGCGCGATGCACGCGTTGACGCTCGATCACCTGAGCGGGGGGCGCGCGATACTCGGATTGGGTGTCTCGGGGCCGCAGGTTGTCGAGGGTTGGTACGGGCAGCCGTTCGAGAAGCCGCTAGCGCGAACTCGTGAATACGTCTCGATCGTTCGGCAGGTGCTTGCTCGCGAGGCGCCGGTGCGAAACGACGGTCCGCACTACCCGCTCCCGTACCTGGGCGCCGGTTCGACGGGGCTCGGCAAACCGCTCAAGCCGATCACCCATCCGCTGCGGGCAGACCTGCCGATATGGCTCGGTTCGGAGGGTCCGAAGAATGTCGCGCTGACGGCGGAGATCGCAGACGGCTGGTTGGCGATCTATTTCTCGCCGCGCTTGGCGCCGATGTACAACGAGTGGCTCGACGAAGGTTTCGCGCGCGAAGGTGCGCGCCGAACGCGTGCCGAGTTCGAGATCGCCGCGTCCTGTCAGGTCGTGATCACCGACGACCGCGCAGCCGAGATTGCGCGCGTCAAGCCCGTCGTTGCGCTGTACGTCGGTGGGATGGGTGCGCCGGAGTTGAACTTCCATGCCCAGGTGTACCGGCGGATGGGCTACGAGTCCGAGGTTGCCGAGATCGGTCGACTTTTTCAGGAAGGACGCAAGGCGGAGGCCGTTGCGGCCGTGCCGGACGAGATGGTCACCGAGACGATGATCATCGGGGATGCAGAGCACGTTCGCTCCGAGATCGGAGTGTGGGAGGCGGCCGGCGTGACCATGCTTCTGGTTACCTGTGGGGACACCGAACAACTCCAGCGGCTCGCATCTGTCGTTGGGACTTGCTGAGTCGGTAGAACACGTTCTAGATTCGAGTGGTGACCGACACCGATACCGTCGAACCTGGTTTGTGGAACATCGCCGCGAGCGATCCGGATCGAATCGCCCTTGTCGACCCGGGCGGCGCCGAGACGACCTACGCAGAACTGGCCGCTGCCGCCGACCGCTACGGCAGGGGTCTGCAGGCGATGGGTCTGCGGCCCGGCGATTCGGTTGTGATGATGCTGCACAACTCCGCCGACCTCGTCGCGTTCTACTTCGCGGCGTTCGAGACGGGTCTGTACATCGTCGCGGTCAATTGGCATCTGACGGCACCGGAAGTCGCGTACATCCTTCGGGACAGCGAAGCGAAGGCGTTCGTCGCAAGCGATCGCTTCGCGGCAGTCGCCAGAAATGCGGCCGACGAAGCGGAATTGCCTGCCGGAGGACGGTTCTCGGTGGGGACGATCGACGACTTCACGCCGCTGTCCGATCTCGGCGCCGACGAGGTCGGCAGGCCGGACATCCGCACGGCAGGTGGTCCGATGTTGTACACGTCGGGAACAACGGGTCGGCCGAAGGGCGTTCGACGTCCGCTCACCGGCAACGACCCCGACACGGTGCCCGTTGCTGCGAGCGGTTTCTTCGGAATCTTCGGCATCCGCCCGTTCGACGACCACGTGCACATCTGTGGGTCGCCGCTATATCACACCGCTGTGCTGAACTTTGTCGTCATCTCGATTCAGTTGGGGCACAAGGCGGTCCTGATGGATCGGTGGGATCCCGAGGACATGTTGGCGCTGATCGAGCGGCATCGGGTCACCCACAGCCACATGGTCCCGACGCAGTTCCATCGCCTGCTCGCGCTGCCCGACGAGGTCCGTGCCCGGTACGACGTGTCGTCCTTGCGCTGCATGATCCACGGCGCCGCTCCGTGCCCGCAGGAAACGAAACGCCGAATGCTCGAGTGGTGGGGACCGGTCGTCACCGAGTATTACGCGGCGACCGAAGGCGGCGGCACAGCGATCAACGGCGAGGAGTGGCTGCGCAAGCCGGGATCGGTCGGCAAGCCGTGGCCGTGGTCGGTCATCAAGGTCCTCGGCGACGACGGTGCGGAGCTACCGGTCCGCGAGCCTGGCCAGGTGTACATGCGAATGGGTGGGTCCAGCTTCGAGTACCACCACGACAAGAAGAAGACCGAGGAAGCCCGCGTCGGCGACCTGTTCACCCTCGGCGACATCGGTTATCTCGACGAAGACGGCTACCTGTATCTGTGCGACCGCAAGTCGGACATGATCATCTCCGGTGGCGTCAACATCTACCCCGCTGAGATCGAAGGTCAGCTGGCAATCCATCCCAAGGTTGCCGATGTCGCCGTTTTCGGTGTCCCACATGCGGATTGGGGCGAGGAGATCAAGGCCGTAGTGCAACCGGTCGACGGGGTCGTCGGTGACGACGCTTTGACGGCGGAGTTGCTCGCCTTCGCCAGCGAGCGCCTCGCGAAGTTCAAGCTCCCTCGCTCGGTCGACTACATGACCGAGCTGCCGCGAGATCCGAACGGCAAACTGCCGAAACGCAAACTCCGAGATCCGTACTGGGCAGCCCAGGAGCGGGCAATATAGGAGTCGCGACGATCTTCGTCGCATCGATGGGGGCGACGAGACGTGGCGACAGTGCACAAGGCGATGCTGCTCGCGACCGTACTTCTGCTGGGCGGTTTGGTTGCATGCGGTTCGGGCGGTACCGAAGGTTCACCGACCGGTGTGAGCGACGAGGAATCGATCCGAGACGTGGTCGAGCAGAGTTTCGACGCGCTGCGAACATTGGACGACGAGCGGTTCCAGGGCTACGCATGCGAAGCGAAGCGGCAGCCTGTCAGTAGTTCGCGCGAATCATCGCCGTTCGACGAGGTGTTCCTCGGACTCCGATTGCAGAGCGTCGACGACATTCGCGTCGACGGCGCGAAAGCTTCGGCACAAACCCGCCACTACAGCGTCGACGAACCAGACGACATCCTGTCCGACTCGATCGATCTTGTGCGCGAGGGTGGCGCTTGGAAGGTCTGCTGACCCGCGTCGGGTTGTGGGGAGAGAAGTCCCCATGCAATATGGGTAGCCCATATTTTGAACCAAGTGCACATCTGACCCGTATCGAGTCGATTCTTCTAATTTAATTCGTCTGTTGGACAACAACTTTCGTGCATCGCCAATGGTGTCTCGAGGCGGCCGACGCCAGTGTCGCAAGGTGGACAGTTTGCCCACCCTTAGGTGTCTTTCTGCCGAATGTGCAATTCGGACAACCTCGCAATAGTCCTGTCAGCACGACTATTGGAGCGGCACATGTCATCTCACCAGCGTCCACCAGACGATCACGACGAACGCCGGACCAAGCGACGACGAATCGGCGCACTGGTCGCAGCATCGGGCGGTGCCTTCATCGGCCTGCTCGATGCGACGATCGTCAACGTCGCGTTTCCGAGTATGTCGGAGACCTTCTCCGGCGCGGATCGATCCCAGCTCTCGTGGATTCTCGACAGCTATTTCATTGTTCTTGCGGCGCTGATGGTTCCGGCAGGAGCGCTGGCCGACCGCTACGGTCGCAAGAAGGTGTTCCTCGCCGGAATCGGAGCCTTCGTCGGCTCGAGCATTCTGTGTGCAGTAGCCCCGACATTGGAACTCCTTGTCGCGGCACGGGTTCTGCAGGGCGCGGCAACCGCTGTCATCGTCCCTGCGTCACTTGCGTTGGTACTGCGCGAATTCCCGATCGGCCAGCGCAGCACGGCGGTTGCTGTGTGGAGTGCTGCCGCAGCGTTGGCTGCGGCATCCGGACCGCCCGTCGGCGGCCTGTTGGTCGAGATCGCCGACTGGCGCTGGATCTTCCTGATCAATCTGCCCCTCGGCGCAGTTGTCGCTGTCCTCGGCATTCGCACACTTCGCGATAGCCGGGATACGGAGTCGACCGGACTTCCGGACCTTCTTGGGTCCGCCGTCGCTGTCGGTGCGCTCGGTCTGTTGACACTCGGTCTCGTCGAGGGTGACAACTGGGGCTGGACGAGTCCGGCCGTGCTCGGGTCGTTTGCGGTGTCGGCTCTGCTCGGTTGTGTGTTGGTGTGGCGTTCGCTGCAGCACGACCGTCCCGTGATCGATCCCGCCCTCATGGCCATTCAGTCGTTTCGAGTCGGCAGTCTCGGGATGCTGGTCTTCGCAACGGCGATGTTCGCGGTGATCCTCGGCAACGTCCTCTTCCTCACCAGCATCTGGGACTACTCGGTGCTGCAGGCTGGATTGGCCGCCGTGCCAGGGGCTTTGGCTACGACGATCGTCGCACGCCCAGCCGGCCGACTGGCCGACCGCTTCGGTCATCGTGCCGTGATCCTGCCCGGTGTCGCGTTGTACGCACTCGGTGTTGTCGGGCTCTGCTTCGTGGGGTCCGAGCCGAATTTCCTGCTCGACTGGATGCCGTGGACGATCACGAGCGGGATCGGCATCGGATTGGCGTTGCCAATCATGGGAGCCGCGGCGGTTGCGGACGTGCCTGAGCAGCGATTCGGTGCGGCGAGTGCGCTGAGCGCGACGTTCCGTCAGATCGGGGCTGTCATCGGAACCGCAGCACTTATTGCGATTCTCGGTTCGCCCGTATCGATCGACGACGCGATGAGCCATGCGGATCGGGCGTACCTGTTCGCCGCGATCGTCGCAGTCGTGTCAGGGTCGTTGGTGTTGTCGCTACGGCCGGCAAACAAGGTGAAGGAGCTGGTTCCCGCACGCTAGGCGCGGGCACGAGCTATCGGCCCTCGAACGTTGGCGGACGCTTCTCCGCGAACGCTCGAGGGCCTTCCTTGGCGTCCTTGGACTTGAAGACTTCGACGCCGAGGCGGGCGTCGATCTGGAAAGCCTCTTCCTCGTGCAATCCTTCGGTGTCGCGGATCGTCTTGAGGATCGCCTGGACAGCGAGCGGTCCGTTCTTGGCAATCAGTTCGGCCAGTTCGAGCGCCTTCTCCAGAGCCTGACCGTCCGGTACGACGTGTCCGATCAGGCCGATCTCCTTGGCTTCGGGTGCCTTGATGTGCCGGCCGGTCAGCAAAATGTCGGCCGCGATCGTGTACGGAATCTGCCGAACGAGCCGAACCGCGGATCCACCGAGTGGAAACAGTCCCCATTTGGCCTCGGAGACACCGAATTTCGCACTCTCACCCGCGACTCGGATATCTGTGCCCTGCAAGATCTCGGTGCCACCTGCGATCGCCGGACCCTCGACTGCTGCGATGAGCGGCTTCGTCAGCCGTCGTCCCTTCAGCAGTGCCTCGATCTTCGACATGTCCCAGCCGCCGCTCGAAAACGAGTCGCCGGGGTGGGTCGACGTCATTGCTTTGAGGTCGGCGCCTGCGCAGAAGGCGCCGCCCGCGCCGGTGAGGATGGCGACGCGGATCTCCGGGTCTGCGTCGACGCGATCCCATGCGTCGCGCATGATCGCCATCATTTCTCCCGACAGCGCGTTGCGTGCCTCGGGACGATTCATCGTCACGATCAGGACGTGGCCGCGCTGTTCGACCAGGCAGTGTGGTTGCGATGCAGGCGATGTAGAGGCTCCGGTCGAATTGTCCGGTTCGGTCGTTGTCGATGTCGAAGCGGTGGACATGTCTGGTGCTCCCGATTCGGTGTGAGCTGGGTCTCGTTACGGTCTTGCCAGAAACGGTAACACGTTCTATTTTTGTGACGTGGCCTATAACATTGCCGACCTTGTCGAGCACGCCGTCGACCTGATGCCCGAGCGCGTTGCGCTCGCCGATGAACGACGCGAGGTGACCTATGCCCAACTGGAGGAGCGAGCTAACAGACTCGCTCATTACCTGCACGAACAAGGTGTGGAGCCCGGCGACAAGGTAGGCATCTACTCGCGGAACACGATCGAAGCCGTCGAGGCGATGGTCGCTGTGTTCAAGCTGCGCGCAGTGATGGTCAACGTCAACTACCGCTATGTCGAGAACGAGTTGCAACACATCTTCGAAAATTCGGACATGGTGGCCCTGGTGCACGAGCGCCGATACTCCGACAAGGTCGCCGTTGTCGCGGAGAAGTGTCCGCTGCTGAACACGTTCGTCGTCGTCGAAGACGGCACCGATCTCGCCTACGCCGGAGTCGAATACGAGGACGCGCTCAGCCAGGCCTCGCCCGAACGCGACTTCGGCGAGCGCAGCCCGGACGACCTCTACATGCTCTATACCGGCGGAACGACAGGCAATCCGAAGGGCGTCATGTGGCGTCAGGAAGACGTCTGGCGCGTACTCGGTGGTGGCATCAACTTCATCACCGGCGTGTACGTCGAGAACGAATGGGAACTCGCGAAAGCTGGCGCAGCGAATCCGCCGATGACGCGCTTTCCCATCCCGCCGATGATTCACGGCGGCGCCCAGTGGGCCACGTTCCAGAGCCTCTTCGGTGGTGGCCGCACAGTGATGCACCCCGAGTTCGATGCACACGGTGTGTGGCAACTGATCGACAAACTCGGCATCAACCTGATGTTCATCACCGGCGATGCGATGGCGCGACCGATGGCCGACGCGCTTATCGAGGGCAACCCGGAAACCGGTAAGCCGTACGATCTTTCATCGCTCTGGGTGATCGCCAGCAGCGCCGCGCTGTTCTCGCCGAGCCTCAAGGACAAGTTCTGCGAACTACTCCCGAACCGGATGATCACCGACTCGATCGGCAGCTCGGAGACCGGCTTCGGCGGCCTGAGCATGGTCACCAAGGGCGGTGAGCACAACGGCGGGCCCCGCGTGAAGATCGACGCGTCGACCACCGTCCTCGACCAGGCAGGCAACCCCGTCGAACCGGGCTCCGACGTGATCGGGGTGATCGCGCGCAAAGGCCACATCCCACTCGGCTACTACAAGGACGAAGCGAAGACCAAGGCGACGTTCGTCGAATACAACGGCGTCCGCTACTCGATCCCCGGCGACTATGCGCGCGTCGAAGCGGACGGAACGGTGACGATGCTCGGCCGCGGCTCGATGTCGATCAACAGCGGCGGCGAGAAGATCTTCCCCGAGGAAGTCGAAGGCGCGCTCAAGTCGCACCCGGACGTGTTCGACACCCTTGTCGTCGGTGTGCCCGACGAGCGATTCGGTGAACGCGTCGCTGCCGTCGTCCAACTGCGCGAAGGGGTTCGGCCTCGGTTGGAAGAGCTCGTCGAGACCTGTCGCACCCAGATCGCGTCGTACAAAGTGCCGCGCAGCGTGTGGTTCGTCGACGAGATCAAGAGATCGCCCGCGGGCAAGCCCGACTACCGCTGGGCCAAGGAACAGACCGAAGGACGGGAAGCCGACGACCACCTGCGGTCACAGACTACGGCCGGGAGTTCGAGCTGATGCGGACCGAGTTGTGCGACAAGTTCGGTATCGAGTATCCGATCTTCGGCTTCACCCCGTCCGAGCACGTCGCCGCCGCGATCAGTAGAGCGGGCGGACTCGGCGTACTCGGTTGTGTCCGATTCAACGACCCCGAAGAGTTGGAGGCCGTCCTCGTCTGGATGGACAACAACACCGACGGCAAGCCCTATGGCGTCGACATCGTGATGCCGGCAAAGGTACCGACCGAAGGTACGTCGATGGACCTCGACGCGATGATCCCCGACGAGCATCGCGCCTTCGTCGACAGGACTCTGAACGACCTCGGGGTGCCGCCGCTGGCGACCGGCGTCGAACATGCGGCAGGAGTGCTCGGCTGGCTGCACTCGGTCGCTCGCGCGCACGTCGACGTCGCGCTGCGGCACCCGATCGCGCTCATCGCCAACGCACTCGGATCGCCGCCGAAAGATGTGATCGATCAGGCGCACGAACGTGGTGTGCCCGTGGCAGCTCTCGCCGGTGCGGTGTCACACGCTCGCCATCACGTCGAGAACGGCGTCGACATCGTGATCGCCCAGGGCTACGAGGCCGGGGGTCACACCGGTGAGATCGCGTCGATGGTGTTGGTGCCGGAGATCGTCGACGCGGTCGGGGACGACGCGCACGTGCTCGCCGCAGGCGGTATCGGCAGCGGTCGTCAGGTGGCGGCAGCGCTCGCGCTCGGCGCCCAGGGTGTGTGGATGGGCTCGTACTGGCTGACCTGCTCGGAGTACAAACTCGGCAGTGCAGCAGGCTCCGACGGGCCGTCCGTCGTACAGCGTGCACTGCTCGGGGCAACATCGGCAGACACCGTAAGGACCCGGATCTTCTCCGGCAAGCCTGCTCGATTGCTCAAGACGAAGTGGACCGATGCGTGGTCCAAACCCGATGCGCCGAGCCCACTTCCGATGCCGTTGCAAAACATCCTGGTCAGTGACGCGCATCGTCGGATTGCCGACTCGTCGGATCCGGAAGTGGTCGCGATGCCGGTCGGTCAGATCGTCGGACGGATGAACGAGATCAGGCCCGTCGCCGAGGTGATGGCAGAGCTGGTCAGCGGATTCGACAGCGCTGCAACACGAATCGCCACGGCAGCGCGAAAACCTGCGTCCACTGCATAGTTCTACCGGCCTCCGGCCTCGAAATCGCCTGCACAACTATGCATTCGGGAGTTTATCGACAGGCAAGCTGTTTCCGCAGGTCGCCGAGGCTGAGCCGGATGGTCGCTGTCGCACAGTAGTCGGATGAGATCGAAACCGTGGTTCGGCACGGCCGCTGGATCCGGGTGTTTCGCGGTGTCTATCGCGACCAGGACCAGCAACCGACGCCCATGTTGTCGCTTGAAGCCGCGCGTCTGTCTATGGGTGCCAGCTCCGTGACCGCCTGCCGCAACACTGCCGCGCAGATTCACGGGATTTCGGTAGTCGACGACGACACAGTCCACCTGCTCACTCGCGACGCGCGGATGACGCGCCGGCAATCGGGCCTGATCGTCCATCGCGACGAGTTCGACGACTGCGACCTCGTCCAGATCGGCAACGCCACAGCGACCACGTAACTGCGAACAGCGGTAGACACTGCAATGCTTTGGCCATTCCGGATCTGGCTCTGCGGCGACGTCACACGCGCGCCGAACTGGCGAAAGAATTCGAATCACACGCCGGTAAGCGTGGCTGCCGGCAGGTCGCCGAGTTGTTGCAGTACGCGGATATGCAGGCTGAGTCCGCAATGGAGTCGCGAACCCGTCTGCGATGCATCGACGCCGGTGTCGTCCGCAGACTCGACCTCGGTTGGCAGATGTTTTATGCAGCGATCGAGTGCATAGCTGTTCAGGCAAATTCCGCCCGCGGAACCTGAACAGCTATGCACTCGACGTTGTCATGAGGTGGCGCCCGAGCCGCCGCAGCTGATCCGTCGCCGAGCCGAGTGCGAACTCGTTGTGCTTTGCGGCGAGGAAGTAGCGGTGCACCGGATGATCGCGGTCGAGGCCTACGCCGCCGTGCACGTGGATGACCGTATGCGCTACGCGATGGCCGGCATCGGCGGCCCAGAACTTCGCGGTCCTGATCGACGCCTCGGTTGCCGATCCGTCGTCGAGTTGCCACGCCGCTTGTGTGACCGCTAGCCGCACGCCCTTCACATCGATGTAGGCATCGGAAAGGCGTTGTGCGACAGCCTGAAAGCTGCCGATCGGGCGATCGAACTGGGTGCGCTCACGGGCGTAGTCGCTCACCATTTCCAGCGCTCGCTCCAGCGTGCCCAGCTGTAGTGCGCTGATACCGACGGCTGCTCGGGTCAGCAGCCAGTCGATGATCTCGGGTCCGCGTTCTTCGGTGCCGACAAGATCGGAGGCAGCGACGCGTACGTCGTCCAACTCGACGATCGCTTCGGCACTCAGATCAACGACCTGCTGGCGGGTGATCGTCACACCGGGCGCCGCCGGATCGATGAGAAACACAGCTGTCCCGTTGGGGGTCGACGCGGGAATGAGCAGGCGAGCGGCCAATGTCGCCACGGGCACAGTCGTCTTCGTTCCCGATAGCACCCAGCCTGCACCGTCCGGCTCTGCTCGAGTTGCCGGTCGCGCAGGCTCGTCGTTGTATTCCTCGGCCAGAGCAACGGTCAGAATCGTCTCGCCCAGTGCGGCTTTGCGTGCCAAGTCGCACTGCTCAGCGGAGCCGAATTGGGCGAGTGCGCTTGCCGCGAGCGTGATCGATGGCAGGTAGGGGACTGCCGCGAGGGTCCGCCCGAGCTCTTGCAGCACGCTGCATTGTTCGAGGATGCCGAAGCCGCTACCGCCGACCGTCTCGGGAAGTGCCGCCGACAGCACACCGGATTCGGCGAGCGAACGCCAGGTGACGTCGTCGAAGCGGTCCTCGGCTCCATCGAGCGCGCGTAGTCGATCCGACGTAACGAGCTTCTCCGTGATGCTGCGGGTGAGCTGTCCGAGGTCGTCCTGTGCCTCGGTGCGAGTGAAATCCATTGTTGCCCCTATATCTACGACGAAGCCTTCAACGCTTCGCAGGTGGCTGGCGGAGGGCTGTCATTGCAATGATGTCGCGCTGGACCTCGTTGGTCCCGCCGCCGAACGTGAGAATCAACGCCGATCGGTGCCATCGTTCGATGCGACCGCGGATCGCGGCGCCGGGGGAGCCCTGGCGTAGATACGCGGACGCGCCGAGCACTTCCATCAACAGTCGGTAGGCCTCGGTCGCGAGTTCTGTGCCGTAGACCTTGCACGCCGACGCGTCGTACTTGTTCGGCGCAGCGCCGACCGTCCAGGCGATCTCCCAGTTCATCAGCTTGAGGTACTCGACCTTGGCGTGGACTCGGGCGAGATTGATCTGGACCCATTCGCGGTCGATGATGCGGGAACCGTCGATGGCCTTGGTGTTCTGCGCCCACTCGAGGACCTCGGCCAGCGAGGTCTGCAGCGGGGCGGCGGAGGTGAGGGCCACACGCTCGTGGTTCAGCTGATTGGTCATCAGCGGCCAGCCGCCGTTGACCTCGCCGACCAACGCAGTGGCAGGCACTCGAACGTCCTGGTAGTAGGTGGCGCTGGTGTCTGGACCTGCCATCGTGTGGACCGGAGTCCACGAGAAGCCTTCGGCATCGGTCGGCACGATGAACATGCTGATGCCCTTGTGCTTCT
Source organism: Antrihabitans stalagmiti (assembly GCF_016482825.1). Taxonomy (GTDB): domain Bacteria; phylum Actinomycetota; class Actinomycetes; order Mycobacteriales; family Mycobacteriaceae; genus Antrihabitans; species Antrihabitans stalagmiti. The sequence continues at coordinate 592,144 of NZ_JAEMNV010000004.1, forward strand.
TCGCGTCCTGATCGGTCCGACAGGCCAGCCAGACGTAGTCGGCGTAGGCGATGAGGCTCGTCCACATCTTCTGGCCGTTGATGATCCAGTCGTCACCGTCGCGGACGGCCGTCGTTCGCAAGCTTGCGAGGTCGGTGCCGGCGCCGGGTTCGGAGTAGCCGATCGAGAAGTGCAGTTCACCGGCCGAGATCTTCGGCAGGAAGTAGTTCTTCTGTTCCTCGGAGCCGTAGTGCATGATCGTCGGCGCGACGGAGTTGATCGTGAGGAACGGGACTGGCGCGCCCGCGATCGCGGCCTCGTCGGTGAAGATGAGTTGGTCGATCATCGAGCGTTCCTGGCCGCCGTATTCCTTGGGCCAGCCGAGCGTGAGCCAACCGTCGTGGCCCATCTGCGCGACGATGTCGCGGTAGACGGTGCCCGAGCCGACTTCGCCGGATTGCGAGCTGAGTGCCTCGCGGCGCTCCGGCGTGACCAATCGAGCGAAGTATTCCCGCAATTCGTCGCGCAGCTGCTGTTGCTCCGCGGTGTACGCGATTCGCATGTCTCTTTGCCTCTCATCCCACTTGTTCGAATCATTGCACAGGAGGTGGAACAGGTTCTAGTGTTGAACCTCGAAGGCGAGTAACCGCAGCCCGGTTTCGACGCCCTTCGTCATCGCTTTCCGATTCGCTGAGGGGTGCTGTCATGGAGATCAAGGTCGACTTCGATCAATGCGAGGCGAACGGCATTTGCGTTGGAATCGCGCCCGATATCTTCGATCTCGACGATAACGACGAGCTTCAGGTGGCTAGTGGACCTGTGCCTGCCGGTCGTGAAGAAGATGTCCGCGATGCGATAGCGCAGTGCCCGAAGGTCGCGTTGCGCGAGCAGCCATGACCCATGGTTGCTCGGAACGAGAACACGTTCTAAAGTTCGGCGTGTGAGCGAATCGGAAGTGAGTCTCGAAGGCCTGGTGGCGATCGTGACCGGAGCGGGTGCGGGTCTCGGACGTTCGGAGGCGATCGCACTTGCGCGTGCAGGTGCCGCGGTGGTGATCAACGACCTCGGACCAAGCGACGCGGTCGACGACACCCTCGATCAGTTACGGGCGGTGGGGGCGGACACGGCATTCGTCGGTGGTGACGTCGGCGAGCGGGTGACGGCCGATGCCTTGATGTCCACCGCGCAGGATCGGTTCGGCAGCGTCGACATCGTCGTCAACAACGCGGGTGTCGTGCGTGATCGGATGTTGTTCAACATGTCCGACGACGACTGGGATCTTGTTCTCAAGGTGCACCTGCGTGGCCACTTTCTGCTGAGTCGCAATGCTGCTCAGTACTGGCGCGCGAAGTCGAAGGATGCCGGAGCGCCGATCTACGGACGTCTGGTCAACACCTCGTCCGAAGCGGGTCTACTCGGTCCGGAGGGTCAGGCGAACTACGGTGCGGCCAAGGCAGGCATCACAGCATTGACCCTTTCTGCTGCCCGCGGATTGTCGCGGTACGGGGTCCGAGCGAATGCGATCTGCCCTCGAGCTCGGACCTCGATGACCGAAGGCGTATTCGGTGCGGCACCCGACGACGGTGACGATCCGCTATCGCCCGAACATGTCGCGGAACTCGTCGCCTATCTGGCATCGCCGGCCGCAGCCGCGATCAGTGGGCAGGTGTTCGTTGTGTACGGGCCGATGGTTGCGCTGATGGCTGCTCCGACCGTCGAGCAACGCTTCGATGCGGTCGGGTCGGCGTGGTCGGCGGGCGAACTTGCAGGCGGCCTCGGTGACTACTTTGCCGATCGGGACGCAACGCTGACCTTCTCGGCGTCGCAGGCGCTGCGACTGGAGCCGAAGATTAAGGTCTGAATCCGGCCCATTTCCTCGGCTGGGGGGTCAAGATGGGCTGAGGGGCGCGCAGAGGGGCTAGGCGCAAGTGGGAACTTAGGTGCAACGTGTTTCAATATACGGTGTAAATCTGGACACGGCGATCTCTCTGTACCCATTGCTCGTCGCCTGGATTTCTTCCCGAGCGCGGCAAGGGCGCGTGGTCTCGGTTTGGTCGCGGCCCGAGGTCACCAGCCGGTTGGGACGCAGGAATCGATGCAGCAATTGTGTTGCAGCGCAGTACTGTTCAGTCGAAGTCGGAGATCGCCGATCGGTATGGCGGTCTTCGTGCGGGGTGAGGTGTGAACGGACTCGGGACTGTGGAAGTATTCGGCAGTTCGCCGAACCGAGTGTGTATATATTGCAAGTAAGCGTCGATGCTGGTCAGGGCTTTGACACGTGAACACGTTCTAGTTACGCTAACCCGAGTTCGGGACGACAGGAGTGAGTCGAGGTGCTGTGTTGAACGACCTCCTTACTGTGCCCTTGCGCGCCGTCGGCGGATTCTTCGAACTTGTTGCCAATACGGCCCGTGCGTCTGTTCGTCGGCCGTTTCAAACTCGCGAATTCATCGACCAGTCCTGGTTCATCGCCAGGGTGTCGATCATTCCGACGATCCTGGTTGCAGTCCCTTTCACCGTGCTCGTCAGCTTCACGATCAACATTCTGCTGCGCGAGATCGGCGCCGCCGACCTCAGTGGCGCCGGCGCTGCCCTCGGCTCGATCACACAGGTCGGACCGATCGTCACCGTGCTGATCGTCGCGGGTGCGGGCGCTACCGCTGTCTGTGCCGACCTCGCCGCCCGCACGATCCGCGAAGAGATCGACGCGATGCGCGTACTCGGCATCGATCCCATTCAGCGCCTCGTTGTGCCGCGAGTGCTTGCGTCGACGTTCGTCGCCCTGCTCCTCAACGGTCTGGTCTGCACGATCGGCATCCTTGGCGGCTTCCTCTTCTCCGTATTTCTGCAGGACGTCAATCCCGGCGCCTTCGTCAACGGGATCACGCTGCTCACCGGGTTCGGCGAACTGATCATTTCTCAAGTCAAGGCGGGACTGTTCGGCATGATCGCCGGGCTGATGGCGTGTTACCTCGGACTCGGCGTCAAAGGTGGACCCAAGAGCGTCGGCGACGCGGTCAACCAGACAGTCGTGTTCGCGTTTATGGCGTTGTTCGTCGTCAACGTTGTCGTCACCGCCGTCGGCATCAAATTGACGGCGGGCTGACATGGCCGTAGTTGTTCTCTCCCAGCGGTTTCCGCGGACGAAGATCCGCGCGAAACGCGCATCGAAATCGTTGGATTCACTCGGCGAACACGCGATCTTCTACGGCAAGGCCATTGCCTACGCACCGATGGCGCTCACCCATTATCGCCGCGAAACGATCCGCCTGATCGCCGAGATCAGCATGGGCAGCGGCGCACTGGCCGTCATCGGCGGCACCGTAGTGATCGTCGGATTCCTGACGCTGTTTGCGGGCGGAACAATTGCGGTGCAGGGCTACAGCTCGCTCGGCAATATCGGCGTCGAAGCTCTGACGGGCTTCTTCGCGGCCTTCATCAACGTCCGAATCGCAGCCCCCGTCATCGCGGGCATCGGCTTGGCAGCCACGATCGGGGCGGGATCCACCGCGCAACTCGGCGCCATGCGGGTCTCCGAGGAGATCGACGCGCTCGAGGTGATGGCCGTGCCGTCGATCCCGTATCTCGTCAGCACCCGGGTGATGGCCGGAATGATTGCGATCATCCCGCTGTATTCACTGGCGGTCATCGCGTCGTTCCTCGCGAGCAGGTTCGCGACTGTCTTCATCTACGGGCAGTCGCCGGGTGTGTACGACCACTACTTCTCGACGTTCCTGATACCGACCGACATTCTGTGGTCGTTCGCGCAAGCCATCGTGATGGCCATTGCCGTGATGATGATCCACACCTACTACGGCTACAACGCATCGGGCGGTCCGGTCGGCGTCGGCGTGGCGGTCGGCAACGCCGTCAGAACGTCGCTGATTGCGGTCGTCACCGTCACCCTGCTCATCTCGCTCGCCATTTACGGTTCCTCCGGCAATTTCAACCTGTCGGGTTAGGTGATGGCGATGCTGGAATCGGGATGGTTCAAGAAGCTTGTCGGGTTCGGCATGGTCGCCGCACTCGCGGTGATCGTCGTCGTCTCCATGGTGATGTTCGCGGGCGGATTCACCGAAACCGTTCCCGTCAAGGTCACCGCACCACGCTCCGGGTTGGTCATGGATCCCGATGCCAAGGTCAAGATGCGCGGCGTCGAAGTCGGTCGGGTCGCCTCGATCGATCTGACCGCCGACGGCTCCGAGCTGACGCTCGACATCAGGCCGGACATGCTGAAGATGATCCCGTCGAATGCGACGGTCGATATCAAATCGACAACTGTGTTCGGCGCGAAGTACGTCAACTTCGTTGTGCCACAGGATCCGTCGTCGACGCCATTGAAGGCGGGCACTACCATCGCCGCGGATTCGGTGACCGTCGAGTTCAACACGCTGTTCCAGCACCTGTCCGATGTGCTGCGCACCCTCGAGCCGGAGAAGCTCAACGCAACCCTCGGCGCGTTGGCGACTGCTCTGCAGGGGCGCGGTGAAAAGGTCGGTGAGCTGCTCGCGCAGACGGATTCGTATCTGAAGAAGATGAATCCGAGTTTGCCTGCGCTGCAACGAGATTTCGCAGCGGCGGCCGAGGTCACCAATCTCTACGCGGACGTTTCGCCCGAACTGCTGAAGACCCTCTCCAACGTCACCGGTACCAGCGACACCATCGTCGCCGAGGAGCGCAACCTGGATTCGTTGCTGCTCAGCGTGATCGGACTGTCGGATACGGCGAACGGGGTGCTGACCGAGAACGAGGCGAGCCTGGTATCCGCGCTCGATCTGCTGCGACCGACCACCGGACTGTTGGAGATGTACGCGCCCGTGCTCAACTGCCTGATCGTCGGAATCAGCGACGCCCTGCCGTTGGCCGAAGCTGTGTTCGGCGGCAATCAAGAAGGCATCGCACTGAATTCGAGCTTCATGTACGGCGTGGACCCCTACGTCTACCCGCGTGATCTCCCCGTGGTGAACGCGACCGGCGGACCGAATTGTTACGGACTGCCGCACCCCGTGCCCGGCGAACACGCGCCCTACGTCGTCCTCGATACGGGCGAGACCCCATACGTGCCAAACAGTCAACTGACGGTCAACGCGCCCAAAGTGTTTCAGATTCTCTTCGGTGGAATGCCGGGGGTGAACTGATGAAAGGTAGGAGAAGGCGCGGCCAGCGGGCGACCACTGTCAAACTCACCATCTTCGCTGTAGTGATGGCACTCATCTTCGCCGGTCTCGCAATCGTTTTCAGCCAGGTCAGGTTCGCGAGTACCAAGGACTATCACGCGACTTTCGTCAACGCGTCGGGTCTCGGGTCGGGTGACAAGGTCCGGATCGCAGGTGTGCCTGTCGGCTCGGTGAGCAGCGTCGAGGTCGGGCGGGACAACCTTGCTCACGTCGAATTCGACGTCGAATCGAAGTACCCGCTGCTGCGCAGCACCAAAGCGACCGTGCGATACGAGAACCTCGTCGGCGATCGTTATCTCGAACTGCTCGACGCGCCGGGATCCGGGGAGGAACTGCCGGAGGGCGCGACGATTCCGAAGGAGCAGACGGCACCCGCTCTCGACCTCGACATGCTGCTCGGTGGTTTCAAACCGCTACTGCGCGCACTGGATCCCGATCAGGTCAACGACCTGACAGCCGCGCTGATTCAGGTGTTCCAGGGTCAGGGGCAGACGCTTGTCGCACTGCTCGGTGGGGCCGGATCGTTCACCAAAACGCTTGCCGACCGCGACGATTTGATCGGCAGCGTGATCACCAACCTCAACGTCGTGTTGAAGACGATCGACGATCGAGGGGACCAATTCTCGACGACGATCGACAAACTGCAGCAGCTCATCAGTGGGCTGGCACAGGATCGTGAACCGATCGGCGACGCCATACCTCGAATCGCAGGTGCAACAGGTGATCTCGCCGAGTTGCTCGAAGCGGCACGACCCGATCTGCAAGCCACTATCGAGCAGACGGGACGCACAGCGAATCAGCTCGACCTAGGTCGCGACGACATTCAGTGGGTGCTCGAACGACTCCCCGACACCTATCGGAAGTTGATCCGGCTCGGCACCTACGGCTCGTTCCTGCAGCTCTACGTGTGCTCGACGAAGCTGAAAGTCACCGGACCCGACGGTAAGGACCTCGTCATCAACCTGCCAGACGGTCAGACGAACGGTAGGTGTGCGCCATCGTGAACGAGCAACCCTCGCGCCTCGTGCAGAGCGGGATCGTCGGCATAGTCGTCGGTCTCGCGATCGTCGTTGCAACGCTGCAGTACGAGAAACTGCCGTTCATCCACTCCGGAATCGCCTACACCGCGAACTTCGCCGATGCCGGCGGTCTGGTCACAGGTGATCAGGTGGAAGTTGCAGGCGTGAACGTCGGCAAGGTGGAGAACATCGAACTCGACGGCACCGCGGTGCTCGTCGAATTCACCGTCTCGGAAGGCATCGAGCTGGGCGATCGGACGACGGCGGCAATCAAGACCAACACCGTGCTCGGCCGAAAATCGTTGTTCGTGACGCCGGACGGTTCCGGTGCGATCGACGCGGACGACACGATTCCGCTCGACCGGACGACGTCGCCGTACTCGCTCAACGACGCCCTCGGCGATCTCAGCAACACGATTCGCGATCTCGACACCGATCAGCTCAACACCACACTCGACACCCTCACCGCGGCGTTCAAGGACACCCCGGCGCCGCTGCGCGAAGCGCTCGACGGTGTCACGCGGCTTTCGCAGAGCATCAACGCGCGCGACGAGAGCCTGCGCGAACTGCTCACCAAGGCGAAGGGCGTCACACAGGTACTCGCCGACCGTGGCGAGCAGGTCAACGCGTTGCTCGTCGACGGCAATCAACTGCTCGGCGAGCTCGACTTGCGTCGCACTGCGATCAGCGAACTGATCACCAACATTTCGGCCGTCTCGCAACAGCTGTCGGGCCTGGTCGCGGACAACGAAGCGCAGATGAAGCCGACTCTCGACAAGCTGAATTCGGTTCTCGCATTGCTGCAGCAGAACAAGGACAACCTCGCGCAAGCACTCGAGGGGCTCGGTCCCTATGCGCTCGCGCTCGGTGAGCAGGTCGGCAGCGGTCCGTACTTCCAGGCCTACGTGTCCAACTTCGGATCGGGCGAAGTGATTCGCACGATGGTCGACGCGTTGGTGTGGCCGCAACATCTGCCCGACGACCTGCGCGCGTACTTCGATCCGTTGCCGTCCATCGAGCTGAGGGATCCGAACCGATGACCACGACAGCTACGCGACCCAATCGCAAGTGGCTCATCGCCACTGCTGCGGCATTGGTACTTGCCCTCGTTGCCGTCGTCGCCTACGTCTACCTGACCCGCGTGAGCAAGACCAGGATCGTTGCGTACTTCCCGTCCACGACGGGCCTGTACGCGGGTGACGATGTACGAGTTCTCGGCGTGAACGTCGGAAAGATCGACTCGATCGAGCCGGGCGCCGACTCCGCGAAGGTGACGATGTCGGTCGACTCTGCCGTCGAGATACCGGCCGACGCTCGTGCCGTCATCATAGCGGCGTCGCTGGTTTCGGCCAGGTTCGTCCAGCTGACGCCCGTGTACGACGGTGGTCCGGCCATGGCGGACGACGGGGTCATACCGCTGGATCGCGTTGCCGTACCGGTCGAATGGGACGACATCAAAGCCGAACTGACCAAACTGTCCACAGCTTTGGGCCCGGTAGAAAACGACGAACAGGGCTCGTTCGGCCGCTTCGTGAACACAGCGGCGGACAACTTGGACGGCAACGGCCAGAAGTTGCGGGAGACGCTGCACGAGTTGTCGGACACGATCAGGATCCTGTCGGACGGCCGGACCGACCTCTTCGCCACCGTTCGCAATCTGCAGGCGTTCGTATCCGCGCTGTCCAACAGCAATGTGGAGATCGTGCAGTTCGGCAATCGGCTCGCCTCGGTGTCCGACGTGCTTGCGTCGAGTTCGGATGCACTCGGAACTGCCTTGAGCGATCTCGATGTGGCACTCGGTGATGTGCAGCGGTTCGTCACCGACAACCGGGAATCGCTGAGCGAGAGCGTCGGCAGGCTCGCGGATGCAACGGCGGTGCTTGCCGAGAAGCGTCCCGAACTCGAGCAGGTCCTTCATGTCGGCCCGACGGCGCTGGCGAACTTCTATCAGATCTACAAGCCTGCGCAGGGAACACTCACCGGCGCAATCGCTTTGGGCAACTTCGCCAACCCGATCAACTTCATCTGTGGTTCCATCCAGAGCCTCGAAGCCAACGAGTCGCAGCGGAGCGCCGACCTCTGTGCGCAGCTGCTTGCGCCGGTGATGAATACGTTGGCGCTGAATTACCCACCGCTGCTGCTGAATCCGGCGTCCGGCGTGCACGCGTTCCCGAACCAGATCGAATACAGCCCGCCGTCGCTCGAAGCGGAGATTCCCAAGCGCGGACCACCCGTCGGTCCCGTGACCGCGCCCGCGCCGCTCGACCTCGGTTCGCTGCTACTGCCCGGCGGTGGCCGGTGAAGCGTCGTCAGCGGTTGCTCATTGCCACGGTGGCCGCCACCGTGGGTATCGGAGCGTCCGGATGCGGCTGGGAAAGTTTGAATTCGCTGCCGCTGCCCGGCGCCGAAGGAACCGGCGAGGGGTCGTACCAGGTCCGCATCCAGATGCCGAACGTCACGACGCTGTCGCCTAATTCGCCTGTGCGAGTTGACGACGTGACGGTCGGGTCCGTGCAGGACATCACGGTCGAAGGTTGGCACGCGCTGGTGACGGTGTCGATCAATCCCGGTGTCGAACTGCCCGCCAACGCCGTCGCGAAGATCGGGCAGACCAGCCTGCTCGGCTCCAACCATCTCGAACTCGCGCCCCCCACGGACGTGCGGCCCGAAGGCGTTCTGAAAGGCGGCGACGTCATACCGCTCGATCGAGCAGGGGCGTATCCGACGACGGAGCAGACGCTGTCGTCGCTGTCGGTCGTCCTCAACGGCGGCGGATTGGCCCAGCTGCAGGACATCACACGCGAACTGAACATTGCGCTGGACGGACGCGAGGGAGCGGTGCACGATCTGCTCCCACAGATCACCGAGTTGGTGACGAAGCTCGATGCGCAAAAGGGCGAGATCGTTGCCGCGTTGTCAGGTCTCGACCGGGTGGCCGTCACCTTTGCGCAGGAGAAGGACACTCTCGCCGCAGCACTCGAACAGATTCACCCCGCGTTGCAGGTTCTCGTCGAACAGCGACCGAACCTCACGAATGCTCTCGTCGCGCTCGGCGTATTGAGCGACACTGCAACACGGTTGATCGACAGCAGCGGGGAAGATCTCAGGGCGAATCTCAAAAGTCTTGCACCAGTGCTCAAATCGCTTGCCGACACCGGTGACGACCTTACGAATGTGCTCAGCCTGCTCATCACGTTCCCGTTCCCGATGAAAACCATGGATCACGCGATCAAGGGCGACTACGCGAACCTCATGATGATGCTCGACCTCACCGGACCGCGCCTCGACGCGAACTTCCTCACCGGCACACCTCTCGGTGGCTCGCTCGGTGGACCCGAGGGAGTCTTGGGTACGAGCGCGGGAACCGCAGCGCAACAGGGTGATCCATATGCGGATCCGCTCCGACCGATGCCACCCGCAGGTCCTGCGGCGGCGCCGACGATCCCTGGTCTCCCACCGATACCCGGGTTGCCCGCGATCCCGGGTATCACGGTTCCGTTGCCGGGGGTGCCGACACCATGATGCTTTCGAAATTCGTTCGCGTGCAATTGATCATCTTCTCGATACTGACCGTGATCGGCGTCGTCGCCATGGCGACGATCTACGTCAAGGCGCCCGCCATGCTCGGCATCGGACGCTACAAGATCACCGTGCAGCTCGAGTCGACCGGCGGTCTGTACTCGCACGCCAACGTGTCCTACCGAGGCACGAATGTCGGTGAGGTAGAAGCTGTTCGGCTGACACCAACCGGTGTCGACGCGGAACTGTCGATCGGCAGCGACTACAAGATCCCCGCAGATTCGCGTGCCGTCGTCAAAAGCGTCTCGGCGGTCGGCGAGCAGTACGTCGACCTGATTCCCAATTCCGACGAGGGACCCGACTTCCGCGACGGCGACACGGTTGCGGTCAGCAATACCGCCCTCCCGCAGGACGTCGGTCCGATGCTCGATCAGATGGACCGACTGCTTCGCGGTATCGCCGATACTCGCCTGGCGACTGTCGTCGACGAGGCGTTCAAGGCGTTCAACGGCGCAGGACCGGACCTGCAGAAGTTCCTCGACTCCGCGTACCTCTTCATCCAGGAAGCGGACGCCAATTCGGAACAGACGAAAACCCTGATCGATCAGGTCGGTCCGCTGCTCGACACCCAGGTCGACACGAGCGACGCGATCCGCAGCTGGACCCAGGATCTGATGACGTTCACCGATCAACTGCGTGCGAGTGATCCCGTTCTTCGATCGGTGATCGAACGTGGCCCCGGCGCCGCGAACGAGGCGAACCAACTGTTCCAGGACCTGCGGCCGACGCTGCCGATCTTCCTCGCCAACCTGGTGAGCGTTGGTGAGGTGAGCGCGATCTATCACTCGGGCATCGAGCAGATCCTCGTGGTTTATCCGCCGCTCATCGCCGCGCTCTACACAGCGGTGACCAGCGGGCCGCTCGACGAAGGCGCGTTGGTGGACTTCCATCTGGAACTCAACGATCCACCGGCTTGCACGACCGGCTTTCTACCGCCGGATCAGCGCCGCGCTTTCACCGACTACAGCGTGCCGCCGACGCCGCCCGGATTGTTCTGCAAGGTAGCCCCGGAAGGTCCGGAGGCAGTCCGTGGTGCGCGCAACACCCCGTGTATGGAAGTTCCAGGCAAGCGCGCGCCGAGTCCCGAAATATGCCGCAGCGACCAGGAATACGTCCCGCTCGGCACCAACCCGGCGCTCGGACCACCGCAACCTATCGAAGGCTTTACGCCGAGCAGTTACGAGCCGGGCGCCGCCGCCCCCGGCGCGACCGCGCGGCCGTACGATCCGCAAAACGGAATCTTCATCGGTCCGGACGGCCAGACCTACCGAGAACCCGGCCTCGCGCAGGATAGTGGAGAGAAGCCATCGACCGGATGGCAAACAGTGATGACCGAGCAATTGGGATTATGAGTAGCGACAACGAGCAGGACGCAGAGAACAAGCCGGACGAGGCAGTAGGCGCGACCCCCCGCGGTCGCCGTCGGTCGAGTCGGCCGGCGGGCCCGCCGCCCGGTGAAGCCCACGCGACGGTGGTGAGGAAGCCGACAACGAGCAAGCCCGTCGAACTGAGCAAACCCGTTGCTGCAAAAGCTGATTCGGGTGCGAAAAGTACCCCGGCACCTGTCGTCGCCACCCCCGCCGAGGCCGAGTCGAAGCAGCCGCGGGCGAAGCGGAGCGTGCGCAGCATGGTGTTGGCGGGCGCCGCCGCACTCGTGATCGTCGCACTCGTCGTTGCGACGGTCGTACTCGCGATCGCCAAACGCAACGACGATTCGCGGGACGCGCGTCGCGGCGAGTTCGTCAGCACGGCACGGCAAGTTGTTCTGAACATGACGAGTTTCAAGAAGGACTCGGCGAGCGACGACGTCAAGAAGCTCCTCGATCAGTCCAGCGGTGAGTTCATGCAGGACTTCGGAAGCAAGTCCGATCCGCTGGCCGACATCGTCCAACGGCTACAGATCGACGCGACGGGCGACATCATCGAATCCGCGCTCGAGAGTGACGACGGCGACACAGCTACCGTGCTGGTCGTTGCAGGCATGCAATTCACCAACGCGGGGACAACCGAACTGCAGAACCGCACGTTCCGGCTTCGTGTGACTGTGACCGACGCAGACGGCCGAATGACAGCATCGAAAGTGGAGTTCGTCCCATGACCGGCAATGGTGCACAACGGAATTACGTCAGGATCGCGGTCGCGTCCGTTGCAGGTATTGCGATCATTGCCCTGATTGCGGCAGTCGGATTGCTCTTCATGGATCACCGAGAAGACGAGCAGGTCGAGCAGACCAGAGCCGACGCGACAACGGCGGCACGGGAACTGGTCGTGCAGATGTTCGCCTACGACAGCGACACGGCCGACGCCAAGTTGCACGAGGCTCTCAACAGGTTGACGGGCGATTTCAAGGAGCAGTACAAGACCGTCATCGAGACCGCGATCATCCCGGCGGTCGAAGGTAAGCAGGTCAACGTCTCGGCAACGGTCGAGGCCGCGGGTGTGACGTCAGCGGGCGAAGACGACGCTGTCGTACTCGTCTACCTCAATCAGCTCACGACAGGCCCGGAGTTTCCGAACAACCCGATCACAGCGAGCCGCCTCCGGGTCAGCCTCGACCGCTCCGACGGCGAGTGGCTGATCTCGGGACTGGAAAAGATCTAACGCTCGTCCTCCGACATCAGCGCCGAGCCGCCGACTTCGCCGTTGCCGAGCGCGCTGAGGAACGACTTGGCCCAGCGGTCGACGTCGTGTGTCAGAACCTGGCGGCGTAGCGCTCGCATGAGGCGTCGCCGTGTCTCGCGATCCTGGTCGATCGCGGACATCATCGCGTCCTTCACGCTGTCCAGATCGTGTGGATTGCACAGGTACGCCTGGCGCAATTCGGCTGCGGCACCAGTGAACTCGCTGAGGACGAGGGCGCCGTCGAGATCGCTGTGACACGCGACGTACTCCTTGGCAACCAGGTTCATACCGTCGCGCAGCGGTGTCACCAGCATGACGTCGGCGGCGACGAAGAAGGCGATCAGTTCGTCGCGGGGGACCGGCCGATGCAGGTAGTGCACGACGGGATGGCCGACTCTGGCGTACTCGCCGTTGATCCTGCCGACCTGCTGCTCGATGTCACCACGCATCTTGACGTAGCTGTCGACACGTTCACGGCTGGGCGTCGCCAGCTGGACGAGCGCAGTCTCCTCAGGATCGACACGTTTCTCGTCGAGCAATTCGCGCAGGGCGTTGAGTCGAACGTCGATGCCCTTCGTGTAGTCGAGTCGGTCCACGCCGAGCATGATGTGCTTCGGGCTGCCGAGATCTTTGCGAATCTGCTTGGCGCGGTCGCGAATCGACTTGCTCTTCGATGCCTCGTCGAGTTGTCCGGAATCGATCGAAATCGGGAATGCGCCCACGCGAACCGTGCGGAAACCTACTTGTACGACACCGAGTTTCGAGCGCACACCGATGCTGCCGCGCGACGTCGATTGTCCCGCAAGGCGTCTCGCCAGATACAGGAAGTTCTGCGCGCCGCCCGGCAGATGGAAGCCGATCAGGTCTGCGCCGAGGAGACCTTCGACGATCTCGGTCCGCCACGGCAGCTGCATAAATAGCTCGACCGGTGGGAACGGAATGTGCAGGAAGAAGCCGATGGTGAGGTCGGGGCGCAGCATCCGCAGCATCTTCGGCACCAGTTGCAACTGGTAGTCCTGGATCCAGACAGTTGCACGGTCGGCTGCGACCTTGGCGGTCGCCTCGGCAAATCGGCGATTGACCTCGACGTACGCGCTCCACCACTTGCGGTCGTACTCGGGTTTGACGATGACATCGTGGTAAAGCGGCCACAGGGTGGCGTTCGAGAAGCCCTCGTAGTAGTCGGAGACCTCTTGCGCGCTCAACGGCACGGAATGCAGTTCGACGCCGTCCTCGATGAGCGGTTCTGGCTCGACATCGGGAACACCCGGCCACCCGACCCACGCACCCTGCGTTCCCCGGAGGATGGGCTCGAGTGCGGTGACAAGTCCACCGGGACTACGTTTCCACCGCGTACTGCCGTCAGGAAGGGTTTCGAGATCTACCGGAAGTCGGTTCGCGACAACGACAAAATCCGACCCTGTCACGTTTCTCCCGTTGCTATGCGCTCTTTGTAGACGCTGTTGTACGCGCCGGTGTTCGAGACCATGTTCCCTCGAGTGTGCGCGTTATGTCGGCTATTCCCGTTACGAGCGGTGCCCAACCATGCCCTGGTCGCCGGCCGTAAGGGTTGCTCGACTATTCGGTGCGACCGCTGGCGACGATTCCGAGCATCGACAGCAGCATGCGGCATTCGTCGGCGTCGGCTGCGTACGCCGCGACGACACGCTGTGCCTGACGCGCGGTCTCGTCGGCGACGGGCTCGAGATCTTCTTCGGCGATTTCGGTTGCAGTTTTGGTGGCCATCGTGGCTCCTCCCGGATAGCGGCCCGATCAGGGGCCGCAGCTTCTTTGCAGACGACTCTAGGAGAACTGGTTGCCTCGACGCCACTTGCTGCGCACTTGCATTACCGTTGCCTGCGGACTGCGCTCGCGTGCGTCCAAGATCTTTCAGGAGGGTGAGTCGATGCCGACGGCGTCTGTGAACGGTATTTCGCTGAACTATCAGGTCAAGGGGACCGGGCAACTGGTCGTCCTCATCATGGGGACCGGAAGCCCTGGCCGCGTGTGGGGCCTGCATCAGGTGCCCGCGCTGGTCAGTGCCGGCTATCGCGTCTGCACGTTCGACAACCGTGGCATTGCTCCCTCGACCGAGAGCGCCAACGGCATGCAGATCAGCGACCTCGTTGCCGACACCGCAGGCCTCATCACGCACTTGAACGAGGGGCCCGCGTTTGTCGCAGGCACCTCGATGGGTGCACGCGTCGCGCAGGAACTTGCGCTCGCGCGGCCGGAACTGGTTCGCAAAGCGGTCTTCATGGCCGGCCACGGCAGGCTGGACCAGTTTCAGAAGACGCTTTCGCTCGGTGAGCACGAACTCGATGCGAGCGGCGTGACACTGCCCGCGAAGTACGAAGCTGCGCTGACCGCCGTGATGAACCTCTCACCGGCAACGCTGGCGGATCCGCGGTCGGCGGCCGACTGGCTCGACCTTTTCGAGTTCACCGGCGGTGCTGTGTCGCCGGGTATTCGGGCGCAACGAAAGATGGACCACGACTTCAACCGGGTCGAGGCGTACCGAGCTATCCGAGTGCCATGTCTGTCCATCGGCTTCGCCGACGATCGGATGATTCCGCCCTACCTGTCGCGTGAAGTCGCCGACGTCATCCCCGGTGGCGTCTACACCGAGATTCCGGACGCAGGGCATTTCGGCTACCTCGAGCAACCGGATGCTGTGAACAAAGCTCTGATCGACTACTTCGCGAGCTGAGAGCGTTACTTCTGTACGGTCTTTCCCTGCAGGAAGGTCGTCACGTCGTCGACGTAGCGCTTGTTGGTGAAGGTTCCGATGTGCCCGGCCTTCGGGTAGATGATCAGTTCGGCGCCAGGGATGCCCTCGGCGGTCGCGCGGAAAAGCTCGGTCGAATACGCGAGATCGCGATCGCCGCCGATGACAAGGGTCGGCATCGAGATGTCGCCGAGGCGGTCTCCGACGTCGAACGAATCCTCGGCCTGCGCGAAATGCAGCATGTCCTGCGGATCTTCCGGGCGCAGGAACGGATCGGTCAGCCACAACACCGGCACCAGCAGAGCCTGCTCGAGCTTCGAGTCGACGGTGACGGGCGCCTGCAGATGCGCGCCGCGCTTACCCGCTGCGACGGCTTCGGTGTAATCGCGCTGCACCGCACGCGTTTTCTCACTGAGCGTGTATGCAGAGCCCGCGATCACAAGTTTGCGGACGACGTCGGGGTGGTCGACGGCAAGTTGCAGAGCAAGCGACCCACCCGATGACATGCCGAGCACGAACACGGCTTCGCCGAACTGCTTGCGGATGGCGTCGGCGTGGTCGTTGGCGATGTCGGCCATCGTCGTTCCCGCAGGCATATGCGGTGCACGATTGACGGCGTAGACACGGAACGATCTCCCAAGGTCTTCGAGGGCCTTCAGCTCGCTACGGCGTTCCAGCCCCGTCGGATTGGCATGGTCCGGTGTGAACCAGCGCAACACCACCAGGGCCTCGCCGGCTCCGAATGCGTAGTACGGAAGATCGTGTTCGAGCGTTCCTTCGACAATGTCCAACGGGTCAGCTCCTCGCTCGGTGATGTACTGCAGATCGGCAGGTCGTCGCGGTGATCAGGGCATCCTTGCTAGGGTCGTCCGTGCGGGGTGAAAGACTCGAACAACACAGCGTTTGCAACCAATGAGGTGAGATGAGCACCAATCCTTTCGATGACGAAGACGGCCGGTTCTACGTTCTGGTGAACGATGAGGACCAGCATTCCATTTGGCCGACCTTCGCAGAGGTTCCCGCTGGTTGGCGGGTTGTCTTCGGTGAGGAAAGCCGTCCGGCGTGCGTCGAGTACGTCGAGCAGAACTGGACCGACATGCGTCCGAAGAGCCTTCGCGAAGCGATGGCTGCCGACGAAGCGGCACGCGCGAAGAACGCCTGAGAGTCACGTCGAATTGCGACGCCGTCGACCTCGGTCGGCGGCGGCGTGAATCGGTTCTAGGAGTCGACCAGATCGGCTTCGCTGAGATCAGTCGCCGCGAGAGCCGTTTCGAGGTCGCCGTGTCGGAACACCGACACGACACGATCGCGCGAGACGTGAAACGCGGTCGCGACCGTCGAGGTGTTTCCAGGATCCGACGCCCAAGCCGCAGTCTGCTCGACGACGACGATGCCGTCGTGGGCATACATGCGTTGTGGTTCCAAGGTGATCCCTGCAGTGGTTGCCCAGTCCCGCAAGGCATTCAACCCCTGCGTAGCGCCCCTCGGGCCGCCGATTTCGATGTCGTCACTCGACAAATCCAGAAGTGTTTCCACGTCCGAAGAGTTGAGTGCGTCATGCCACGCCAAGACCGTCGCGATCTCCGATGTGCTCACACTTGAAACCTACGTGTTCGGTCGCATCCGTGCTGCCGGTATGATTGCAACGCTTCCCCGCCTCCTTAGCTCAGCGGTAGAGCACTCGCCTTGTAAGCGAGCGGTCAACGGTTCAATCCCGTTAGGAGGCTCCACTTCTGCATCCTGGCGTGACCGGGGTGCGACGTTTCCGCGACGAAGACCGCGAACGGGCCACCAGTGCCACATTTCGCGCCGAAACTGGACACTGACAGCCCGTTCGATGGAATCACGCCGGCGCGCGAGTCGGACCAGATCCAAAGTTTGCTGAGTATTTACTGTGTCGTCCATCTCGAGTACCTTCCGTAAAGTGCTTCGCTTGGGTAATGATTAACGCATCGGCCTCTTCGGTCGTACCAACCCAGTGAAAGGTGCTCCCTGATGGTCAGTATTTCTGCAGGTGAGCAGTCGGCCACCTGGAATGTTCCGCATTTCCATCCGCGTCCGCTCCGTGCTGCCGCTCTTGCAACCCTCGGCCGACGCGGCTATCGCACGATCGCAACTGTCACGCCCTACGTGACGGTCGTCGCAACGATTGCGACAGGATTGCTTGTTGCTGCCGGGCCGATGGCCGCTGTGTAATCCGCGATACAGGTAGCCGACTACTCGTGTCCTCGTCCGCAGCCGTACCTACTTTGGAATGACACACACGCTGCGGGTTGGCAGGAGGTCGAGATGATCGCCCGTTCGAAGTTTTCCGAAGCAGACGAGCGGCTGGTCAGCAACGACGTCGAGCTCGCAGAACTGCGTCGCAGTATCGAACGTGCGAACGCCGACACCCGCATGATGACCCGACTACTGGTGCGAATCCTGCGGCCTTCCGCCCGAGACTGAACCGGCTCTCGGATTCCAGACACCTAGGGTGGGTATTTGCCACCCGAGGGTGGCTACTTTCCTGTGCGTCCTACCTCGACACTTGTCTGGCCGATCCAAAATGTGGCTGGTATTTGCAGGTAGGGGTAGTAGTGGGCGTACTCGCCGTACTCGGGCCGGTCGTGGCGATCGTCGTCGTCGCGGGACTTGTGTTCGCAGTTCGCAATGCACTGGAGCGACAACGAAACTCGGTCACGGACACGTGGTCTCAGGTCGGCGTGGCATTGCGTCGCCGGTACGGAATCGTGCCGGGTCTCGTTCGGGCGGTAGACGGGTGCGACGAAGACCGGACGCGACTTCTCGACGTGGTCGAGGCAGCCCGTGCAAGTGCCGACGCCCCGAGCGGACCCGGCGTGCAGGCCGAGATCGAAGAACGGCTGACGCTCGCCCTTCGCCACGTGATCGCGGTCGCGGAAGAAAGCCCGCAAGCCCGATCGGATCGACGTTTCGCCGAGTTGCAGACCGAACTGATCGCAACCGAAAATCGGATCGCGTATTCACGCCAGACCTTCAACAGCGCGGCCCAGGCATACAACCGTTCTATAGCGTCCACGCCGAAGAATCTGCTGGCACAGGCCTTCGGCTTCACCCGGGTCGAGCTGTTCGAGGTGCCCGATCGAGCCACGCCGAGAGCCGGGCAGCCCGAAGAGCTACATTCGTGAACCATGAGCGACATCACGATCGAAACCCCAGCCGGCCCGATCGACGGCGTACTCGAAATCCCGAAGGGCGCCGGACCGTGGCCGGGGGTCGTCGTCGTTCACGACATGGCGACCTACGGCAGTGACATCAAAGAGATCGCCCGCCGGATTGCCGACGCGGGTTTTCTTGCCATCGCTCCGAACCTCTACTCACGCGGCGGAGTAGTCCGGTGTGTAAAGCAGGTGATGTCGGACCTCTACGCCCACAAAGGCCGAGCGATCGACGACCTGCAGGCGGCGAAAGACCATCTGATCGCAAGGGAGGACTGCACGGGATCGGTCGGCATCGCCGGGTTCTGCATGGGGGGCGGCTTCGCACTTGTGATGGCATCGCAGGGATTCGACGCTTCCGCGCCGTTCTATCCGTCCCTCGCCCAGAGCTACGAGAAGGTGTTCGAAGGCGCCTGCCCTGTTGTTGCGAGTCTCGGCAGCCGTGACGTCGTGAACATCGGGGCCGGTCCCAAGATGGAAAAAGCGTTGCAGCGCAGAAACATTCCACACGATGTCAAGGTGTATCAGGGCGCGGGGCACAGTTTCGCAAACAAATACCCGGCCGCTCCGCTACTGCGCATCGTCGGCTTCGGTTACGACGACGCGGCGACCGAAGACGCGTGGCGCCGAGTTTTCGCATTCTTCGGTACCCATCTCACTGCGGATCAGACCTGATCGTCGACCGCAGGGCGCCTACGCCAGCGTCCGGGTAGCCGCGCGGCGAGATCGGTGAGCGAGCCAACCGCCGACCCGAGCCGGTTCGTCGTGTCCTGCAGCAGGTCGATGCTTCGGCCGAGTTGGTCCAGATTCGGTGCCAACGACGACAGCGCAGAGGAAACTGTCGCAAGCTGATCGAGCGCACCGCCAGGGGTCACCAGCCGCTCGATAGCGCTCTCCTCAGCGACGAGAGTGTCGAGCAAGCCGCCCTCTTCGAGGAGCCGCTCGGCAATGCCGCCCTTGGCGGTCACCCGTTCCAATGGACCGTCTGGTGCAACGAGTCGGTCGATGAGCCCACCCGGCTCGAGCGCCCGATCGAGAATCCCGCCGGGTTCGAACAATCGCTCGACTGCACCGCCCTCTGCGAGCAATCTGTCGAGCGGGCCGTCGCGGACGGTCAACCGGTCGGCGACGCCACCCCGTTGCAGAAAGCGATCGACCGGTCCGCCCGGGCGCAGGGTCTGGCCGAGTGCTCGGTCGTCTTCCAGGAGCGACGCCATCCGGCCTGCGAATTCGAGCTGATCGGCGACCGCGGGCTTACCGAACGGTGTGGCCAGCGCCGACCGCGCGACGCCGATCGATCCCTCGGCAACCACCAACGCCGAGTCTGCCGCTGCGAGCGTCACTTTCACCGGGAAAAGCACGAACGAACCGACATCCACGCCCCAACCCTATGGGCGCCTCGGTCGATCTGCTCGGTCCGACGACCTGCATGTGAAAAGTCCCACCCGCCGCGCGACGGCATTCACAGGGAATTCGCAGGAATCACCCAGGTCGGGCAAAGCGATGGGGGTAAAGCTTTATGGGTGACCCTTTCGACTCCAACACCGAAGAACGCCGAGGCGCGTGTGCTGGTCGTCGACGACGAACCGATGATCGTCGAGTTGCTGTCGGTGAGCTTGCGCTTCCAGGGCTTCGAGGTGTCGTCGGCGGCGAACGGTGCCGAGGGGCTCGACAAGGCACGGTCGTTTCGGCCCGACGCGATGATCCTCGACGTGATGATGCCGGGGATGGACGGTTTCGGGCTGCTCCGCAGACTGCACGCCGACGGTATCGATGCTCCCGTCCTGTTCCTGACTGCGCGAGACGAACTCGACGACAAGATAACGGGACTCACGCTCGGTGCCGACGACTACGTCACCAAGCCGTTCAGCCTCGAAGAAGTGGTCGCCAGGCTTCGAGTCATTCTGCGCAGAGCAGGCAAGGGCGCCGGGGAGGTGCGGTCGTCACGACTGACGTTCGCCGACATCGAACTGGACGACGACACCCACGAGGTGTGGAAAGACGGTGAGCCGGTTGCGCTCTCGCCGACCGAATTCACCTTGCTGCGGTACTTCATGGTCAACGCCGGAACGGTGCTGAGCAAGCCGCGGATTCTGGATCACGTGTGGCGCTACGACTTCGGTGGCGAGGTCGGCGTCGTCGAGTCCTACGTCTCCTATCTGCGACGCAAGGTCGACACCGGCGATCGGCGGCTGATCCACACGCTCCGCGGTGTGGGTTATGTGATGCGCGAACCACGGTGAGACGACTTGCCGGCATCCCGCTGCGCGTCACGCTGGTTGCCGCGCTGGTTGTCATGGCTGCGCTCGGGCTCGTTGCATCGGGAATCGCCGTGACGTCGGCAATCGAGAACTCGCTGCTGCATCGGACCGATCAGCAACTGCGTGAAGCAGCCGACGGTTGGGCGAAGCCACGCATGATTCGAGCGTCCCCACCGGGTCCGCCCGGTATGCCAAGTCCAGGCCGGCCGCCGAGCCTGTTCTACGTACGGTTGCAGACCGCGGATCAGCGGGTGTTGACGATCAACGACGGCCCGGTCGAACCCGCGTTGCCGGGTTCACCGACCCGAGTTCCGGTGACTGTCGGGTCCGTCGGCGACTCGTCGGTCCAGTGGCGAGTTCTCAGCACCACGTCGCCGGAGGGGACAACCACCGTCGCGATCAAACTGGACGAAAATCAGGAGACCGTCGACCGGCTGATCGGGCTACAAGTAGGCATCGGCGCCGCGGTGTTGCTCCTGCTGGGGGTCGGCGCCTACTTCGTCATCCGGCGTAGTCTGCGTCCGCTCGTCGCTGTCGAGGGCACCGCCGCGGCCATCGCGGCAGGCGACCTGCATCGTCGAGTGCCCGTGCAGGGCAACAACACCGAGGTGGATCGGCTGTCGGTTGCGCTGAACGGAATGCTGTCGCAGATTCAACACGCGTTTGCCGTCTCGGCCGCGTCCGAAGCTGCGGCGAAGCGCTCCGAGGAGAAGATGCGCAGATTCGTAGCCGACGCGAGTCACGAATTGCGGACGCCGCTGACGACGATTCGCGGTTTCGCCGAACTGTTCCGTCAGGGCGCCGCCACCGACACAAAAATGTTGATGAATCGAATCGAGAGCGAATCCGCACGTATGGGTCTCCTCGTCGAGGATCTGCTGCTGCTCGCTCGTCTCGACGCGCAGCGCCCACTCGAGCGCAAGCCGGTCGACCTGCTGGCGTTGGCAAGTGACGCCGTCCACGATGCCAGGGCGGTCGCTCCGGAACGCACTATCGATCTGGTGGTACTCGACGGACCCGGGACGCCGGAAACCATCGGCGACTCGGCACGGCTACGGCAGGTGTTGTCGAACCTGGTGGGCAACGCGCTCACCCACACCCCGCCGGAAGCGACCGTCACCGTGCGGGTGACGACGACCGAGAACGACGCGATCCTGCAGGTCGCCGACACCGGACGTGGTCTGCCCGATTCCGATGTCGACAAGGTTTTCGAGCGGTTCTATCGAACCGACTCGTCCCGAACCCGCGGTAGTGGCGGCACCGGCCTCGGTCTGTCGATCGTGGCCGCGCTGGTGGCGGCACACGGCGGCACTGTGCAGGTCGACAGTGTCGCGGGCAAAGGCGCGACTTTCACCGTCGCGCTGCCGCGTCAATCCGGGACGTTCCCGCCGTAGCCCAGGTCGCGAAGGGCCGCTTTGATGGTCGCCGCTGCCTCGTCGAGCGATTCGCCCGACGCTTCGGTGTCGGCACTCGAGATGTCGAAGTTGCCCATGTCGAATGCCGGGAAGACGTGCAGATGCAGGTGCGGTACTTCGAGACCGGCAATGAGGAGACCGGCGCGGGGAGCATCCCAGCCTTTGCGAACCGCCTGCCCGATCGTCTGGGCGATGGTCGTCAGCTGCGCGAATTCGGCGGGGGAGACGTCCTGCCACTGGTCGATCTCTTTGCGTGGCACCACAAGCGTGTGGCCGGGAGTGACCGGGGCAATCGTGAGGAATGCGACGACGTCGTCGTCTTCCCAGACGAATCGTCCAGGTATGTCGCCGGCGATGATCATGGAAAAAACGGAAGGCATGGGTTCGACCCTAGCGCTGCCAGGTAACTCACAGCCTCGACCCAGGATCGGCGAAGCTTGCAGCACAAGAGTTCACCTCATGACCGAACCACTGACGCGGCCCGAGCGAGCTTCGACCCGCACGATCGGCGCCCCTATGCTCGACATCGTTGTGCCTGTGTACAACGAGGAGGCCGACCTCGAGCGGTGTGTGCGAAGGCTGCATCGGTATCTGAAGAGCGAAGTGCCGTACACGGCCCGCATCACCATTGCCGACAATGCGAGCACCGACGAGACGCTGTCCGTCGCCTATCGTGTCGCGTTGGAGTTGGACGGGGTCCGGGTGGTGCATCTGGATGCGAAAGGACGCGGTCGCGCCCTGCGGTCGGTGTGGACCGCATCGGACGCCGAGGTCGTCGCGTACATGGACGTCGACCTCTCGACCGACCTGAATGCGCTGATGCCGCTGGTTGCGCCGTTGGTATCCGGACATTCGGATGTTGCGATCGGATCGCGGCTGAACAGGTCGGCGCGCGTCGTCCGCGGACCGAAGCGCGAGTTCATATCCCGCGGGTACAACCTCGTTCTTCGTGCGTCGTTGCACGCGAAGTTCTCCGATGCGCAGTGCGGCTTCAAGGCGATGCGGAGAACCGTTGCGCAGCAGTTGCTTCCGCTGGTCGAAGATGGCGAGTGGTTCTTCGACACCGAACTGCTCGTGCTTGCCGAACGTATCGGTCTGCGGATCCACGAGGTGCCTGTCGATTGGGTCGACGATCCGGATTCGCGCGTCGACATCACCGACACCATCCGCAAGGATCTGCTCGGCGTCGCTCGGTTGAGTCGGGCGCTGTTCGTTGGAACGCTTCCGGTGAACGAACTGCGCCGCAGCCTCGGTCGTGAGCCGCTGGTGCAGGGCGTGCCGAGAGGGATGGTCGGGCAGCTCGTGCGATTCGGAATCGTCGGTGTGGCAAGCACTCTCGCCTACGCGCTGCTGTACCTCCTGCTGCATCCTGCCATGGGTGCTCAGGCTGCCAATTTCACCGCATTGCTCGTGACCGCGATCGGAAACACGGCAGCCAACCGCGCGTTCACGTTCGGCGTCCGCGGGTCGGGCGGCGCAGCCAAGCAGCAGATGCAGGGCCTCGTCGTCTTCTGTCTCGCGCTCGCCCTGACGAGTGGCTCGCTGTTCGTGCTGCACCAATGGGTCCCTGCTGCAAGCAGACACGTGGACTTGGCCGTGTTGGTAGCGGCAAATCTGGCCGCGACCGTGGTGCGGTTCGTCGGGCTGCGGTGGGTGTTCCGCACGGGCGTCGAGCAGGTTCGATGACGACGAGCGTTGCATCTTCGCCGACGAATGTTGGAAAGCGCTGGGAGCGTTGGGCGCTCGCTGCACTGCTGTTGGCCACCCTGATCGCCTACGTATGGGGACTCGGCGCTGCAGGCTGGGCGAACTCCTTCTATTCCGCTGCGGCGCAAGCAGGCTCGGTGTCGTGGAAAGCATTTCTGTTCGGTTCGTCGGATGCGGCGAACTCGATCACCGTCGACAAACCGCCTGCGTCGCTGTGGTTGATGGCGTTGTCGATCCGCATCTTCGGGTTGAGTAGCTGGTCGATCCTGGTGCCGCAGGCCCTTCTCGGCGTCGCCTCGGTCGCGCTGTTGTGGGCGACCGTGCGCAAGTATTTCGGCGCTGCGGCAGGCCTGCTTGCCGGGTTGGTACTTGCCGTGACGCCGGTTGCCGTGCTGATGTTCCGCTTCAACAATCCCGATGCGCTGCTGGTGTTCCTGATGATCGCAGCGGTGTGGGCATTGCTGCGTGGGGTCGAAGACGGCAGGATGCGGTGGCTCGTTGCGACGGGAGTGTTGGTCGGCCTCGGCTTTTTGACGAAGCAGTTGGCGGTGATGTTGGTGGTACCGCCACTTGCGTTGACGTACTTGCTCGCAGGGCCACCGAGGCTCGGTAAGCGGATCGTTCAATTGCTCGCTGCAGGTGCGGCTTTGGTCGCAACAGCCGGATCGTGGTTGCTGCTCGTCGAACTGTGGCCCGCCTCGTCGCGGCCGTGGATCGGTGGCTCGCAGAACAATTCGATCGTCGAGCTGACGCTCGGCTACAACGGTCTCGGCCGGATCGACGGCAACGAGCGCGGCAGCGTCGGCGGCGGCCCGGTCGGCGGCCAGTTCGCCGAAGAATTCGCCGAACACGGTGGCGGCAAGATGTGGGGATCGTCCGGGTTGACTCGGATGTTCGATCCCGCTCAGGGTGGACAGATCGCCTGGTTGCTCCCCGCCGCCCTACTGCTACTAGTCGTGGGAATTGCACTGCGGGGCAGAGCAGCTCGGATGGATCCGCAGCGCGCGTCGTTCATCGTCTGGGGTGGCTGGCTTGTGGTGACGGGTGGTGTCTTCAGCTATATGGCAGGAATCTTCCACTCGTACTACACGGTTGCGCTTGCACCTGCGGTTGCCGCCCTGGTCGGGTCGGGAGCGGTGGTTGCCTGGCGAAGTCATGAAAAGATCTGGGTACGAACAGCTCTCGGAATCGTGGTCGTGGCTACGGCGGTCACGGCCTGGATCTTGCTCGGCCGTACCGAGGACTTCGTGCCGTGGCTGCGTTGGGCGATTGCCGCCACTGCGATTGTTGCGACCGTCGCGCTGCTGGTACCGATCGCGCTGTCACGACGTTTTGCGGTCGTAGGCGTGGTCGCAGCGTTGTTCGTCGCGCTTGCGGGTCCGGCAGCGTATGCGGCGGAGACGATATCGCGGCCGAGGGTGGGTTCGCTGGTATCCGCGGGCCCGACACCGAGTGGGGGCGACATGTTCGGTGGCCGCCATCGTGGTCAGGGGCAGGGCGACGCGGGGCAACTCGGCGGCGGGATACCCGAATGGCTGGCCAATGCTGTCGAGGCGATGGGAGGCGGTCCTGGCGGTGGTCTGTTGAAGGGCAGCACGCCCGGCCCCGAGGTGGTCGAACTGCTTGAACGCGGAGCGGAGTCCTACACCTGGATGGCAGCGACCATCGGTGCCAACAGTGCCGCGGGATATCAACTGGCAACGGGCTTTCCCGTCATGCCGATCGGTGGTTTCAACGGGACGGATCCTTCGCCGACCTTGCAGCAGTTCGAGCGGGACGTGACCGACGGGAAAGTGCACTACTTCATCGCGAGCGGCATGGAGAGAATGCGTGGGTCGGGGTCCGGCGGATCGGCGCTGATCTCGGACTGGGTCGAGTCGAACTTCGCCTCGGCACAGGTGGACGGCGTGACCGTCTACGACCTGACCAAGCCCAAAGCGGGCAGCTGACGATCCGAGCGTTTCGACGCACCGGGTGCGCGCAGATTAGGCTGACTGATCGTGCGCGTACTCGTCATCGGCTCCGGAGCTCGTGAACATGCCTTGGCACTTGCCCTCGGGCGCGACCCTGGTGTGTCCGAGGTCCACTGTGCACCCGGCAACGCTGGTATCGCGTCTGCTGCGACCCTGCATCAGGTGAACGCGTCGTCCGCGGAGGACGTGGTTGCGCTGGCAACGAAGATCGCTGCGGACCTCGTCGTCATCGGTCCCGAGGTTCCCCTCGTGCTCGGCGTTGCGGATGCCGTCCGTGCTGCTGGTATTGCAACCTTCGGACCATCGGCAGCGGCCGCTCGTATCGAAGGGTCGAAGGCCTTTGCCAAGGACGTGATGGCCGCGGCCGGCGTGCGGACCGCCCTCAGCGAGATCGTCGACACCCCGGCGGAGCTCGACGCTGCCCTCGACCGGTTCGGGCCGACGTGGGTCGTGAAGGACGACGGCCTCGCCGCTGGCAAGGGTGTCGTCGTCACCGCCGACCGCCGCGCCGCACGGGATCACGCCGCCGAACTCCTCGAGCGTGGGCATCCAGTACTGCTCGAATCGTTTCTGTCCGGCCCCGAGGTGTCGCTGTTCTGCCTGGTCGACGGGGAGACCGTCGTCCCGCTGCTACCCGCGCAAGACCACAAACGCGTCGGCGACGGCGATACCGGGCCCAACACCGGCGGTATGGGCGCCTACACACCCTTGCCGTGGTTGCCCGCAGCGATGGTCACTCGCATCGTCGACGAGGTCGCCCGTCCGGTCGCCTCGGAAATGGTGCGGCGCGGCTGCCCGTTCTCCGGGCTGCTCTACGCGGGTCTTGCGATCGATTCCGAAGGCCCGACGGTGATCGAATTCAATTGCCGTTTCGGCGATCCGGAAACGCAGGCCGTGCTGGCACTGCTGGAAAGTCCGCTCGGTGAGTTGCTGAAGGCGACAGCGACGGGAACGTTGGAGGCTGTCGGTCCGCTCCAGTGGCGTGCCGGCGCCGCAGTGACGGTTGTGCTTGCGGCGGAGAACTACCCGGGGCGCCCACGCTCCGGCGACGTGATCACCGGCGCCGACGGCGACGAGGTGCTGCATGCAGGCACTGCCAAGCGGGACGACGGTGCGTTGATTTCGTCGGGTGGCCGGGTGCTCAGTGTTGTCGGTGTCGGGACCGACCTTGCAGGCGCGCGCGCGGATGCTTACGAGACGTTGGCAGCCATCAAGCTGGCGGGCGGGCATTTTCGCACCGACATCGGCTTGGCTGCCGTCGAGGGTCGCATCAGCATCTGATCCGTGGCGTGGGTGGTCCATTCACGCCGTCCAGCGAGGTCAGGGTGCCCCTGACGCCGTACCTGCTAGCCGACCCGCATGCCGTGCAAGGCCAACCAGCGCTGCGGGTCGACGTGTTGGCCTTCCATGATCACTTCGAAGTGCAGGTGCGGCCCGGTCGAATCGCCGCGGTTGCCCATACGCGCGATCTGCATTCCGGCGGGCACCCGCTCGCCGACGGAGACGAAGAAGTCGTACAGGTGGCCGTAGACGGTGACGGCACCGTCGTCGTGGCGAATGCGCACCCACAGCCCGAATCCGGCTGCCGGACCTGCGTCGATGACGGTTCCGTTGGAGACCGAGTAGATCGGTGTGCCGATCGGTCCGGCGATGTCTATGCCTGCGTGCATGGCGCCCCAGCGCGCGCCGAATCCCGATGTGAACACCCCACGCGCAGGCAGTGTGTAGCCGCCGACGCCGGGTAGTACCGAACCGGTTCCGCCCGAACCGGACATCCACGGCTGGTATTCGCCTGCAACCGCAGCAGCTGCTTCACGCTTGGCTCGTTCGAGCGTTGCCGCCGCTGCGATCGCAACTACCTTCTGCTCGCGGATCCGTTCGCCCTTCGCGATCTGCTTCAGATACGACAGGTCGGAGCCCGGTGTGGATAGCAATTCGATGTCGTGATCGAGGTCGAGTGGTTCGACCTCGGCACTGCGCGCAAACACCGCTGGTGCCACATCGGGTGAGTTCGTAGTGCGCGGGGTGACGTCGAGATGGGACGTATCGGACGCGACGAATAGTGCCGCGGCAGCCAATACCACGACAAGCGCGCGGGTTCGGCCTACCAAGCCCAGCAACAATCGTCCTTCGGTCGTACGTGTTCGCGCGTCCGAGCGGCAGCAGCCGGCACGGGCACCTGCAGCCGACCATAACAGTCGCGAAATACCCGAAGAGAGGTTCGGTCCAAGTCGATACCGGGTTGTAGTGCAACGCCAGCTAGCGTCGTGGAGGTGCGCTCCGAATCGCTGCGGTCCCAAGTCGAACCGTTTCACGTCATGGATGTCTTGAAGGCCGCGACCGAACGGGCTCGAACCCACGGCGATGTGCTCTCCCTTGCCGCGGGACAACCGTCGACATCGGCTCCAGCGCCGGTGTTGCGCGCGACTCGCGCAGCGTTGGACGCCGAGTTGCTCGGCTACACCGAGACATTCGGGATCGAGCCGCTACGGTCCGCCATTGCCGCGCATCATCGTCAGGTGTCCGGCATCACCGTCGACGCCGAGGATGTCGTGGTGACAACAGGATCGTCGGGCGCATTCACGCTGATCTTCCTCGCTGCCTTCGACCTCGGTGACACCGTCGTCGTCGCCCGTCCCGGTTACCCCGCCTATCGGAATACCCTTGCCGCACTTGGCTGTCGAGTCGTCGAACTCGACTGCGGACCCGAAGTCAGATTTCAGCCGACAGTGGCCATGCTGGAGGCGCTCCCGTCGCCGCCCGCCGGCCTGATCGTCGCGAGTCCCGCGAATCCGACCGGCACCGTGATCGATCCGCTCGAGCTCGCTCGGATCGCCCGCTGGTGCGACGAGCACGGCACCCTGCTGATCTCCGACGAGATCTACCACGGCATCACCTACGGCGACGACGTGACGACGTCGTCGGCGTGGGAGACCTCGCGCGAATCGGTGGTTATCGGATCGGTGTCGAAGTACTTCTCGATGACCGGCTGGCGGCTCGGCTGGATGTTGGTGCCGCCCGGTCTGCGGCGTGCGTTGCAGCGGTTGGCGTCGAACATGACCGTCTGTCCGCCCGCGATATCGCAGTACGCCGCGATACCTGCCTTCACTGCAGAATCGAAGGCAGAGTTGGACTCCCACGTGCAGCGGTACAGCGTCAACCGTGAGCTCCTCCTGACCGGATTGCCTCAGCTCGGCATCACCGAACTGGCACCGGCAGACGGCGCGTTCTACGTCTACGCCCACATCGGCCATCTCACCGACGATTCGACGACGTGGTGTCGTGACGTGCTCGCCGAAACCGGCGTTGCGCTCGCGCCCGGCGTCGACTTCGACACGGCGAGAGGTACTCGTACCGTTCGGTTTTCGTTTGCAGGCGCGACGGCGGAGATAGCGGAAGCGTTGCAGCGGTTGCAGAGCCTGTAGAAACGCAGAACGCGTTCCAGTCGGCCTTGCTCATTTCGTATGGATGGAACGTGCCGTGCTGGCACCATAGCCAGGTGACCACAGCGACGACACCCAAAGGCGAACGTCGTCGCCAGGCGCTGGTCGCAGCCGCTGCTGAGCTTTTGCTCGAGGGTGGTTTCGATGCGGTCAGGCACCGATCGGTAGCCACGCGCGCCGACCTCCCGCTCGCATCGACGACGTACTACTTCGCATCGCTCGAAGACCTCATCGCGCGGGCGGTGGAACACACCGGAAGCGCGGAGCTGTCGCTGATGCGCGACCGAGTCGCCGAGGTTTCCCATCGGCGCAGGGGAGCGGAGTCGACCGTCGATCTGATCGTGGACCTGCTCGTCGGCCCGGAGGGACCTGATCCGAGCGCGCGCGAACAATTGATCGTTCGCTACGAACGGTCCGTGGCGTCGGCACGTCATCCCGAGCTGCGCGATGTTCAGGTTCGGCTGCGTGCGCAACTCGACGATCTGCTCGCCGACGTCCTTCGTCGGTCCGGCCGTGCGTGTCGTCAGGAACAGTTGCGGCGTCTGGTCGCCATCGTCGACGGCGCTGTTGTGTGTGCATTGAGCGAACTCGACCCGGACCCCCGTGTGATGGCTCGGAGCGCGCTCCTCGAAGTGATCGATATCGTCGCGCCGCCTTTACAGCGGTAGAGCGCGTCGAGGGTCGGCCGCGAGTCCGTAGACTGGCCTTTCGTGAGCAACATCCCGAACGTCTTAGCCAACCGGTACGCCAGCCCCGAATTGGTCCGGCTGTGGTCGCCCGAATACAAAATCGTTCTGGAGCGTCGCCTCTGGCTCGAAGTTCTGCGCGCGCAGGCCGCCCTCGGCGTCGATGTGCCAGCCGACGCGATCGCGGATTACGAACGGGTGCTCGACAATGTGGACCTGTCCTCCATCGCCGCGCGCGAGCGAGTGACGCGCCACGACGTGAAGGCCAGGATCGAGGAGTTCAACGCTCTCGCCGGACACGAGCAGGTCCACAAGGGCATGACCAGCCGCGATCTGACAGAGAACGTCGAGCAACTCCAGATTCGGCTCTCGCTCGAGCACGTCCACGCTCACGGTGTCGCCGTTGCAGCGCGTCTGGCCGAGCGTGCGGCCGAATACTCGCCGCTCGTCATGGCTGGTCGTTCGCACAACGTCGCTGCCCAGGCGACCACACTCGGTAAGCGATTCGCATCTGCTGCCGACGAATTGCTGGTCGCGTTGACGCGGTTGGAAGAGCTCATCGCGCGGTACCCGCTTCGCGGCATCAAGGGCCCGATGGGTACCTCGCAGGACATGCTCGACCTCGTCGGAGGCGACGCCGCGAAACTGGATGCGCTCGAGCAGAAGATCGCGACGCATCTCGGGTTCTCCCACGTGTTCACCAGCGTCGGGCAGGTCTATCCGCGCTCGCTCGATCATGACGTCGTTTCGGCGCTTGTTCAGGTCGCCGCGGGTCCGTCGTCGCTCGCGCACACGATTCGCCTCATGGCAGGCCACGAGCTGGTGACCGAAGGCTTCCAGCCGGGTCAGGTCGGGTCGTCGGCGATGCCGCACAAGATGAACACCCGTTCGTGCGAGCGCGTCAACGGTCTGCAGGTAATTCTGCGCGGTTACGGCTCGATGGCAGCCGAACTCGCAGGCGCGCAGTGGAACGAAGGCGATGTTTTCTGCTCGGTCGTGCGACGGGTTGCGCTACCGGACTCGTTCTTCGCGATCGACGGTTTGATGGAGACGTTCCTGACCGTCCTCGCCGAATTCGGTGCCTACCCTGCGGTGATCGCGCGCGAGCTGGACCGGTACCTGCCGTTCCTTGCGACGACCCGGATCCTCATGGCAGCGGTCCGCACCGGAGTCGGTCGCGAGACCGCGCACGAAGTGATCAAGGAACACGCCGTCGCGGTTGCGCTTGCGATGCGTGAGCAGGGTAGGGAACCCGATCTGCTCGACAGGTTGGCAGGCGACGATCGCCTTCCGCTCGACCGTGCCGGGCTCGACGCCGCGCTTGCGGACAAGTCGGCGTTCATCGGTGCGGCAGATGCGCAGGTCTCGGCCGTTGTCGCGGCGGTGCAGAAGCTCGCCGAGCAGTACCCGGCGGCAGCGGCATACGTGCCGAGTCCGATCCTGTAGGCGATCGTGACCGTATTCGACGACATCCTCGCTGGTCGAGCGCCGGTGAGTCCGGTGTACGAGGACGACGACGTCTTCGCGTTTATGGACATTCGGCCGTTCACGCCCGGTCATCTGTTGGTGATCCCGAAGGTGCCCGCGCGCAGCCTCGCAGAGCTCGATCCCGCCGTCGGCGGCAAGCTGTTCCAGGTCGGGCAGCGGCTGGCGGCTGCGTTGCGGGCGAGTGAAGTCGCGTGTGATGGCGTGAACTTCTTCCTCGCCGATGGGGTTGCCGCAGGTCAAGAGGTATTTCACGTGCATCTGCACGTCATACCCCGCACCAGCGGCGACGGGTTCGGTCTGCGAGGCCGCCCGACGAGTCCGCGTCGTGCCGATCTGGACTACCTCGCCGGGTCGATCAGTAGGGCGCTGCGCGCCTCGTGAGTCTTTTCGGACGGCCCAACCTCCAAAAGGACTCACGACCGGTGTAGTCGGCCTGTTCGAACGATCGCGAACCCGAGAACCGCGAGACCGACCACGACGAACGCGCCGAGCGCGACCAGGAACGGTCCGCCCATGAACCCGAATATCCGCACGTCCTGCGAGACGTAGCGGTAGCGAACGTATTCGTCGTCGGTCGCCGCGTTCGAGAACTCGAAATCGGAGCTGATCTGCTTCGGATTACCGATGAACGTCGACAGCCGTGTCAGATACGCGCCTGACCCGACGAGTTCGGCGAGCTCGGGGTCGCTTGCGCCGTCGATTCGGCCGGCGAACTCGGTGTCGACGATCTGGGTGTCCGCGTCTGCGTCGCTGCGTCGCTGACGGTGCTCGGAAAGTGTGTAGACGGTGATGTCCTGAGATCGGTCTGCCGCGACGGACATTCGCATCGGATAGACCATGCGCGACGACGGAAACGTCAAGGTGACGGGGTCGAGGCCACCGGCGAGGGGGACGTCGCTCGTGAGCCGCATCGCGACGAAAGCCCAGCCCTCCTCGAGGTACGGCGCCAGCGAGGCCGTCACCTCGGGCTTCATCGTGTAACCGTTCGTGGCGAGCCAGGTCTGTAGGCCGGGCAAGTCGCCGCCCGAGAGCGTCGTCGCTTCGAGCGGGCCGAGTCGGACCTGCGTGAGGACCGTGGGTCCGCCGCTTGGTGCGCCCGCGGTGGCGGTGTCGTATTCGCCACTCCCGCCGCTTGTTTCGCGACTTTCCCACCACTGCAACTCGGTTCGGATGCGCGGGGCCGTCAATTCTTCCAATTCGTCGAACGTCGACGCCTTTCCGGCGGTCACCTCGGCGGGTGCCGGCGTCGGGATGACGAGGGCGGCGTTGTCGCCGCTCGATTGCAGTGTCAACCGCATGACGATCGTCTCGATCGAACCGTCCCAATGCACAAGTGCTGCTTCGCCGTTCACAGCCGCGGCGGGGTCGGTGCTCACTACGCCGCCGCAGGCACACGCCGACGCCGGTGCAGCGGTGGTGGCAACGAAGCCCGCGAGAAGAAGGGCTAGGACGGTTGCAGGTCGACCGAGCAGGGCGTGGACGCGCATGGGACGACATTAGCGATCGCGGGCCTCGTCGACGGACGAGAAAGTGGTACGGATTCCGACAACACCGTGTCGAAGACCGGTGAAGTTCTCACTAATCACCGCGGACGCACGTGATGCCGATAGGGTGCCTTCGTGCGCCCATCATTGTCTTCGTACAAGTACCTCTCTCGTGGGAAGGTCCGCGAGCTCTACGCCATCGACGACGACTACATGTTGCTCGTCGCGACAGATCGCATTTCTGCCTACGACCATGTCTTGACAACGCCGATTCCCGACAAGGGACGCGTGCTGACCGCGATGAGTTTCTTCTTCTTCGATCTGCTCGGTGCGGCGAATCATCTCGCGGGCGATCCGGAGGATCAGCGCATCCCGGCCGAACTCGTCGGTCAGGCCATGGTGGTCAAGCGGCTGAAGATGATCGAGATCGAATGCGTCGCCCGCGGCTATCTGGTCGGGTCCGGCTTGGTCGACTACCAGAAGACGGGTGGCGTGTGCGGGATCCCGCTGCCGAAGGGCTTGGTCGAGGGCAGCAAACTCGACGACCCCATTTTCACACCGGCCACCAAGGCCGACATCGGTCAGCACGACATGAACATCGATTTCCAGACCGTGATCGACCAACTCGGCCCGGAGCTGGCGTTCAAACTGCGTGAAGACACTCTGGACATCTACTTCCGCGCGTCGAACTACGCGGAGGGCAGGGGATTGATCCTTGCAGACACGAAGTTCGAGTTCGGCCTCGACAAGAACAACAACCTGATCCTCGCCGACGAGGTTCTCACGCCCGATTCGTCGCGTTACTGGCCTGCCGACGGCTACGCGGAGGGCAAAGGGCAGGCCAGCTTCGACAAGCAGTTCGTGCGCAATTGGTTGACCGGTCCCGATTCCGGCTGGGATCGCTCCTCGGACGAACCGCCACCGCCGCTTCCCGACGACATCGTCGCGGCTACGCGCACCCGCTACATCGAGGCTTACGAGCGGATCTCCGGACTCTCGTTCGCCGACTGGGTGCACTGAGGTCGTCCGCTACGGTTGACGCCATGTCCGCAGATGCTTCACAAGGAGAATTCGCTCTCGACCCGCCGATCGCCAAGAAGGTGCCCAAGGAGCGCGTCCATCACGGCGACGTGTTCGTCGACGAGTACGAGTGGCTGCGCGAGAAGGAGAACGCCGAGGTAGTCGCCTATCTCGAGGCCGAGAATGCGTACACCGATCAGGAAACGCGGCAGCTGCAACCGCTGCGCGACGCCATCTTCGGTGAGATCAAGTCGCGCACCCAGGAGACCGACCTGTCGGTGCCGACGCGGATGGGCGATTTCTGGTACTACTCGCGTAGCTTCGCGGGCAAGCAGTACGGCGTGCATTGCCGGTGCCCGATCTCCGGTCCGGACGACTGGACGCCACCGCAGCTGACGGCCTCGGTGGCTGTGCCGAACGAGCAGGTCCTGCTCGACAGCAATGTCCTCGCGGAGGGCCACGAGTTCTTTGCGTTGGGTGCGTTCTCGATCAGCCATGACGGCACGCTGCTGGCCTACTCGTTCGACATCGTCGGCGACGAGCGATACACCCTGCGTTTCCTTGACCTCACCACAGGGGAGTTGCTGCCCGACGAGGTGAGTGGTGTTGCGCCGGGTGCGACGTGGTCGCTCGATCGAGCGCACGTCTTCTACATGACCGTCGACGATGCGTGGCGTCCCGACACGGTGTGGCGGCACAAGCTCGGCACCGAAAAAGCCAGCGACGTCAAGGTGTTTCACGAGCCGGACGAGCGCTTCTGGGTCGGTATCGGATCGACCCGCAGCGAGAAGTATCTGATGATCTGGGTGGGATCGAAGATCACGACGGAGGGGTGGGTGCTCGAATCCGCCGATCCCGAAGGCGAATTCACCGTCATCATGCCGCGTCGCGAGGGTGTCGAGTACAGCGTCGAGCATGCGGTCGTCGGAGGTCGGGATCGATTCCTGATCCTGCACAACGATGTCGTCGACGGCGTCAAAGCCGAGAACTTCGTCTTGGTCGAAGCGCCCGTCGACGACGTGGCGAACACGACGATGTTGATCTCTCATCGTGACGACGTCAGGCTCGAAGAAGTCGACGCGTTCGAGGGACACCTCGTTCTGAGCTACCGCAGGGAAGCGCTTACCCGGCTTGCCATTTGGCCGCTGACCACCGACGGCTACGGCGAGCGGCGCGAGCTGGAGTTCCCGCTCGAGCTGTACTCGGTCGGGCTGTCCAGCAATCCGGAATGGGTACAGCCGACCCTGCGCATCGGATTGACGTCGTTCATCACGCCGACGCAGGTGTTCGATTACACCCTCGCGACGGGTGAGCTGGTGTTGCTCAAGGAACAGCCGGTGCTCGGTGAGTTCGACAGGAACGACTATGAGCAGCATCGTGATTGGGCGACGGCTGCCGACGGGACGAAGATCCCCATCTCGCTTGTCGCACGCAAGGGCATCGTAGGTTCGGGTGTGGCGCCACTGTTGTTGGGCGGCTACGGCTCCTACGAGGCAAGTCAGGACCCAGGCTTTTCGGTGGCGCGATTGTCGCTGCTCGACCGGGGCATGGTGATTGCGATCGCCCATGTTCGTGGCGGCGGCGAGATGGGTCGACTCTGGTACGAGAACGGCAAGAAGCTCACCAAGCGTAATACGTTCACCGACTTCGTCGATTGCGCACAGCATCTCGTCGACTCCGGCGCTACGACGCCGGACCGTATGGTTGCGACCGGTGGCAGTGCAGGCGGACTGCTGATGGGTGCCATCACCAACCTCGCACCCGAGTTGTTCGCCGGTGTCCTCGCCAACGTGCCGTTCGTGGATCCGCTGACGTCGATCCTCGATCCGTCGTTGCCGCTGACCGTCATCGAATGGGACGAATGGGGAAACCCGTTGGCGGACAAAGAGGTCTACGACTACATGAAGTCCTACAGCCCATACGAAAATGTGGAAGCCAAGGACTATCCCGCGATTCTGGCGATCACCAGCATCAACGACACCCGGGTGCTCTACGTCGAGCCTGCCAAGTGGGTCGCCAAGCTGCGCGCAACCAAGACCGGAGATTCGCCACTGCTGCTGAAGACCGAGATGACGGCCGGGCACGGGGGCGTCAGCGGTCGGTACGCGCGGTGGAAGGAAGCAGCCTTCGAGTACGCGTGGATCCTGACGACGTCGGGTGCGGCGACGTAAGTTTCCGGGTTTGGTTCCGACGGCTACCCGGTGCGGAGGATGCCGGGTAGCCGGGCAGCGACCGCGTCGGCGGCGTCGCCTCTGAGCAAGAGTCGCACCAGCATGCTCGATCCGATGATCAGCAGCATGGTCGCCTGCGCGTCGAGCGCGGAATCCGTTGTCGCACCGTCGTTATCGAGCGTGTCGGACAGCATGTGCACAGCTGGTGAGCCGAACTGCCGCCACAGATTCGACTGTAGGTCGGGGTTGTCGCGCAAGGTCGCGAGCAGCCCGGGCAGTGCCGCTCGCACGTCGGGACGTCCGAACATGTCGAGGGTGTAGTCGAACGACTTCTCGACCCAGTCGTCGGCGCTTTGTGCCTCGGCGACGGGTACGTGGTCGGGTACCCAGCCGAAGACGGCTTCGAAGATCAGATGCGTCTTGGACGGCCAGCGCCGGTAGAGGGCGGGTTTGCCGACGTCGGCGCGTTCGGCGATGGCGACCATGGTCGTCCGATCCCATCCGACCTCTGCCAGAAGCGTGCGGGCAGCGGCGAGAGCGGCGTCGTCGATGGCGGTGTCGCGCGGCCGTCCGGGGCGGCGGTCGCGGGGAGTGTCGTCGGGAGAAAGTGAGTCGACCATTGCCGAATATCGTAACGCGGCGTTACGTTGAATGTATCGTTACATCGCGTTACGTTATGGTCCCGACCGCACCTCGACAGAAGAGAATTGTATGTCCCAGCTGCTCGAAGGCAAGACGGTTGTCGTCTCCGGCGTCGGTACCGGACTCGGCCGCGAAATCGCTGTCGCTGCGCGCCGCGATGGTGCCAACGTCGTGCTCGGCGCCCGCACCGAAGCCAACCTGAAGGCCGTCGCCGACGAGTTGGATCCGAGCGGCACGCATGTTCGGTACGTCGTCACCGACATCATGGATCGACAGGGCTGCGCGGGACTGATTTCCACTGCCGTCGACGAATTCGGTGGCGTGGACGCACTTTTCAACGTTGCCGCCAAAGAAGACGTGTTCGGCGGTCTCGCCGGTGCCGACCTCGAAGGTTGGCGAGCCATGTTGGACGCCAACGTGATCGGGACGCTGCAGCTTGTTCAGGAGGCGCTGCCCGCGCTCGAAAAGGGTGGGGGATCGGTGGTGTTCATCGGTACACAATCGTCGTTTCATCCGCAGATCCCGCAGGCGGCATACGCAACATCCAAGGGCGCACTGCACGCGGCGATGTTCTCACTCGCCCGTGAGCTCGGCCCGAAGAAGATTCGCGTGAACATGGTTGTGCCGACGTGGATGTGGGGTCCCAACGTCGAGCTGTACGTGCAGATGACAGCTAAACATCGCAAGGTGCCCGAAGCGGACGTCAAGGCGAAAATCACCAAGAACATGCCGCTCGGTGAAATTCCCGAAGACGGCGACGTCGCAAACGCGGCCGTCTTCTTCGCATCCGACTACGCGCGCATGGTCACCGGTCAGACGATCTTCGTCAACGCAGGCGAGTACTTCCGCTAGACAGAGGGCGACTCGAGAAAGGTCGATTACTGTGTCGCACAAAGTTATCGTGTGGGGTACCGGAGTTGTCGGCAAGCTTGTCATCCGTGAGCTGTTGGATCACCCCGAGTTCGAACTGGTCGCCGTGATCGTGCACGACCCCGCCAAGGACGACATCGATGTCGGCGAACTCGTCGGCGCCGAGCAGTGCGGACCGAGCGCAACAACCGACATCGATGCCGCGTTGGCCATCGACGCGGATGCGGTTGCGTACTTCGGTCCGACAGCCGAATATGCGGTCCAGAACATCGACAACATGTGTCGATCGCTGCGGTCGGGCAAGCACGTCGTATCGACCTCGATGACACCGCTCGTGTATCCCAAGCCGTGCCCGCGGGAGCTGAGGTCGGCGTTGGAGCAAGCTTGTCTAGACAGCGGAAAAGCCTGTTTCACAACAGGAATCGACCCGGGATTCGCGAACGACCTGTTCCCGATGACGCTGCTCGGCGTGTGCGGTCGGGTCGACACTGTGCGGGTTCAAGAACTGCTCGACTATGCCAACTACGCGGGTGACTACAAGGCCACGATGGGTATCGGTGCGCCTCTGGATACGCAAGCGATCCTGCAAATTCCCGAGATTCTGATCTTCGCGTGGGGCCACACGATTCCGATGATCGCCGACGCGGTCGGAGTCGAATTGGACCGCATCGACACCGTCTACGAAAAATGGCCTGCGACAGAGGCGATCGTCTATCCATACGGGGTGATCGAGCCCGGCCAGACGGCGGCGGTGCGGTTCGAGATCCGCGGCTGGGTCGGCGCCGAGGCGAAGATCGTGATCGAACACGTCAACCGAATCACCAATGCCGCAGCGCCACACTGGCCGCGGGCTACCTCGGTCGAGAACGATGTTTACCGCGTGATCATCGAAGGAAGCCCGAACATCACGCAGGAGACCGCATTTCGGGGCGGTCCCGACAACGATCCGATCGCCGGCGGCTGCCTCGCGACGGGAATGCGGGCGATCAATGCGATACCCGCACTGGCCGGCCTCGCCCCGGGACTCGTTTCGGCACTGGATCTTCCGTTGATTCCCGGCCGCGGCACCATCAGGACGCGCTTGTGAACATTCTGTTGACCGGTGCGTTCGGAAACATCGGATCCGCGGTACTTGCGGAACTGTTGTCTCGCGGTCACCGGGTTCGGTGCTTTGCCAAGGACACTCGTGCCGACAGGAAGCGAGCCGAGGCCTTTTCGTCCGTCGACGATGTTCGATGGGCAGACATCCGTGATCCCGATGCGGTATCGGGCGCAGTGGCAGGTGTCGACGTGGTGCTGCATTTCGCCGCGATGATTCCGCCCGCCAGCGAAGCGGCACCGGCGCTCGCTCGGCAGATCAACGTCGACGGCACCGCCAACGTCATCGCGGCGTGTCAGCGTCAGACCACGCCGCCCAGACTGATCTTCGCGTCGACCTTCGACGTCCACGGCAACACCCTCGACAAACC
This sequence comes from Antrihabitans stalagmiti, assembly GCF_016482825.1. Classification (GTDB taxonomy): domain Bacteria; phylum Actinomycetota; class Actinomycetes; order Mycobacteriales; family Mycobacteriaceae; genus Antrihabitans; species Antrihabitans stalagmiti. Next base: position 631,056 of record NZ_JAEMNV010000004.1, read on the forward strand.
GCCCCCACGGAGAGTCGACGATCCCCTGCAGGCCATCGACGCCTACAGCGGTCACAAGATCGAATGCGAAGCGCTGGTGCGGAAGTCGGGCCTCGACTGGTTCATCCCACGCTTCGTCGATGTGCCGATCATAGGGATCAGGCCCGCCGAACCGATCATGTTCGAGATCGGACTGCACAACCGAATCGAAGTCCTGCATCCACGCGATGCTGCACTGGCCATGGCGAACGCGCTCGAGACCGACGAAGTCTGGGGCACAACGCTGTTCATCGGTGGAGGCGCGAGTTGTCAGGTCACCTACCAGGAGTTTCTGACGCGGATTCTCGCCGCGATGGGGCTGTCACCGTTGCCTGCGAGGGCGTTCAGTGACAAGGCCTACGCGACCGATTGGGTCGACACGGACGAGAGCCAGCGACTGTTGAACTATCAGCGCTACGACTTCGACGCGATCACGGCCGACATCGCCGCGACGTTGGGGTGGAAGCGGTATCTGATGCCGGTCGCCCGCCCGCTGGCGCGTCGCTCGATGTTGAAAATGTCTCCCTATTGGCCTTCGGCCTCGTGAGTCCTTTCGGTGGTCAGGCCCTCCGAAAGGACTCACGAGCCGCTTGCGGCCTTCCAGATATAACGAACCTGCGGACGACCCGCCCGACCGTATTCGGTCTGCCTCTCGACGATGCTGTCGTCGGCGAGCTTTTCGAGGTACCGCCACGCCGTTACTCGCGATACCCCGACCGCCAACCCGACCTCTGCGGCACCGAGACCGTCCGCTGAATCCCGTACCGCTCGGGCGATTTCGTCCAGGGTCTGTGGTGCAACACCTTTGGGTGAGGCCGAACGTTCTTCCGGCGATCGCAGAACGCCCATCGCACGGTCGATATCGCGTTGACTGACAGCGGTTTCACCCGCAGTCAACGCTTTTCGGTACTCGACGTAGCGGTCGAGTTTGTCCCGGAACGCCGAGAACGTGAACGGCTTGAGCAGATACAGCACAACTCCGTGCGCGACCGCCGACCGCACCATCGCGAGGTCGCGTGCCGAGGTTATCGCAATGACATCGGGGCTCGGCCTGGTACCGGTAAATGCTGCAGCAACATCGAGTCCACTGATGTCGGGAAGGCCGATGTCCATAAGCACCAGATCGATCGGGGTACCGGCCGCCGCTGCGTTCGCCGCTGCTCGCATCGCATCGCGACCCGTATGGGCGACTCCCGCGACCTCGAATCCCGCGACGCGATCCACATACGTTCGGTGTGCTTCGGCGATCAAGATCTCGTCTTCGACGATGAGTACTCGAATCATCGTCGGCCTCGGGTTCCCGTGCGTGGAATCGACACCACGACAGCGGCTTCGGGCTCCTGCTCGGCAACTATCGTGCCGCCATGGCGAGCGACCAACTGGCTGACCAGAGCAAGCCCCAACCCCCGGTGATCTTCCTTGGTCGAGTATCCGCGGCCGGTCGCCTTGGCGAACTGTTCGGTACTCAGGCCCGGACCACTGTCGGCGACTCTGACCACGAGTTGCGAATCTACCTCGTGGACAGTCACTTCGACCCAGGCATCGGCGGAGGAGAGGGCGGCGTCGATCGCATTGTCGGTCAGGTTGCCGATCAAGGTGACTGCCTCGGTCGTCGATAGGGGAGCAGACGACGCCAAGGCGGTCTCCTCGCTGACCGACAGTTCGACACCCCGTTCGGCGGCCTGTCCGATCTTGCCGAGCAACAGTGCTGCCAGCGCAGGCTCGTGTACCGACCCCATTAACCGGTCGATGAGGTGTTGCGACAGTGCAAGTTCCGATGTCGCGAACTGGACGGCGTCGTCGTAGCGGCCGAGTTCGACCATGGTGATGACTGTGTGTAACCGATTGGCGGACTCGTGAGCTTGAGATCGCAACGATTCGGCGAATCCGCGAACCGAGTCCAATTCGCCCATGACACTTTGCAATTCGGTGTGATCGCGGATCGTCAACACTGTCGCGACCACCCGGCCGTCGAACTCGACAGGGTCGGTGTTCACGACGAGCACTCGGTTGGTCGTCACGTGCATCTCGTCGCGAATCGACAAAGGTGACAGGTCGCGCATGGATTCGGGCAGGTCGGTGCGGCGCACCGGACCCGCCGGCAGGTCGAGCAACCGTCGTGCCTCGTCGTTGACGACGTCGGCGACGTCGGGGGAGTCGACGCCGAACACAACAAGGCCCTCGTGAATCGAATGCAGTACGGCGTCGTTGTGCTCGTACATGGTGCGAAGTTCGTCGGGCGCCATACCGTGCGTCTGGCGTCGCAGCCGACGACTCAGCAACCACGAACTGACAACTGCCATTGCGAGGCCTGCTGCCGTGATGCCGAGAATGATCGGCAGGCCACGCGTCACCTGCTCACCGATACGCGCCCGCGTCACTCCCGCTGACACCAGTCCCACAATCGCGCCGCCGTCGTCGTAGACGGGCGTAACCGACCGAATGGACGGCCCGAGCGATCCCGCGTACGTCTCGGTGAAGGTTTCACCCGCGAGTGCCTGATCGATGTTGCCGGAGAAGAGTTGGCCGATCAGCTCGGGGTTCGCGTGCGTGTAGCGCGTGCGATCCGGCGCCATGACGACGATGAAGTCCATCCCCGTCGCGAGTCGGATGCGTTCGGTCTCCGGCTGCAATATCGCGGTCGGGTCCGCCGACTGCAACGCATCCGCGGTCGAGCGTGCCTGCGCCAAACTCACGGCGATGCCAACGACCTCTTCCCGGGTTGCAGAGTCGCTGTCACGCCGTGCATCGACGATCGCGAGGACGGTACCTGCGGCGATGACGATCGTCAGCACCAAAAGCTGCAGGACGAGGACCTGCCGCGCGAGCGAAACGCGCCCCGCCGTCACACGTCCTCGGGTCACTCGGCCTCCTTCGACACGCCGGTTTCGGTTTGGGCAACCGAGCCTTTGTGAACGTAATGAACGCAATCGTGACTCACATCACGTCCGCAGGCCAACATTCTTACTGAGGCGAAGTGATTCACCTCACTTCACCACCCGACACGGGAGAGGACACCAGATGACTACTCGCAATATTCGCCCTGATGACAACCCAGTAACCGAGAAGCCCAAGAAGAGGGACAAGACCCACTGGCTCTACATGGCGGTCATCGTCGCTGTGTTCGCGGGCATCCTGGTCGGCTGGCTAGCGCCCGATACCGGTAAGTCGTTCGGCGTGCTCGGCACGATGTTCATCAGCCTGATCAAGATGATGATCAGCCCGGTGATCTTCTGCACGATCGTGCTCGGCATCGGATCGGTCAAAGCCGCGGCAAGCGTCGGCAAGGTCGGTGGCCTCGCACTCGCCTACTTCATCACCATGTCGACCGCCGCACTCGGAATCGGCCTTCTGGTCGGCAACCTCCTGCAGCCAGGCAGCGGTCTCGACATCTCCGAAAATGTCGGAGCGGGCGCCGACTACGCCGAGAAGGCACACGGTGCCGGCGGAACGATGGACTTCTTCCAGAGCATCATCCCGACGTCGCTGCTGTCCTCGCTCACGGCAGGCAGCGTGTTGCAAACCCTCTTCGTTGCCCTCCTCGTCGGCTTCGGTCTGCAGGCGATGGGCAAGGCGGGCGAGCCGATCGTTCGTGGCGTCGGGCATCTGCAGAAGCTGGTCTTCCGCATCCTGGCGATGATCCTGTGGCTCGCACCGATCGGCGCCTTCGGTGCCATCGCGAATGTGGTCGGCCAGACCGGACTCGACGCGGTCGTGCAACTCGGCACCTTGATGCTTGCGTTCTACATCACCTGTGCAATCTTCGTCTTCGGCATCCTCGGCCTGATCCTGAAGTTCGTCTCCGGCTTCTCGATCTTCCGCCTGGTTCGCTACTTGGCGAGGGAGTACCTGCTCATCGTCGCCACGTCGTCCTCCGAGTCTGCGCTGCCCCGCTTGATCGCCAAGATGGAGCACCTCGGCGTGGAGCGCACCACCGTCGGAGTTGTTGTCCCGACCGGATATTCGTTCAACCTCGACGGCACCGCGATCTACCTCACGATGGCGTCGATCTTCATCGCCGACGCCATGGGACAGCCGCTCGCACTGAGTGAACAGCTCGGACTGCTCGCCTTTATGATCGTCGCTTCCAAGGGCGCCGCCGGCGTCAGCGGTGCAGGCCTTGCGACACTCGCCGGTGGACTGCAGAGCCACCGTCCGGAACTGCTCGACGGTGTCGGCTTGATCGTCGGAATCGACCGGTTCATGTCGGAAGCTCGTGCAGTGACCAACTTCTCGGGCAACGCAGTCGCCACGATGTTGGTCGGCACCTGGACGAAGACTATCGACAACGACAAGGTCAAGGCAGTCTTCGACGGCAACGATCCATTCGACGAGGAGACCATGGTCGACGACCACGGTCCGGCCCCCGAAGATGACGCGAGGCCCTCGAACGAGGGACCAGCGAAAGAGAAAGCGCTGGTATAGGGTCCCGCGCTACACGTGAGTCCTTCCGGGGTGTCCAGTCCTCCGGAAGGACTCACTCGTGTGTACGGCCAGTTTGTCGGGCCGAGTTCATTCTCGGGGAACGACCTGTACACCTTCGGCTGCGACAGTGAAACCCATGAGCGGTGAACTGATCGTTTCGATTTCCGGTATCAGGACCGAAACCCTTTCCGCCGCGACCGACTTCGCCGATGCGATGGATGGTCGCGGTGTTCGGCTTTCCCTCCTGGTCGCGCCACGGCTGCCAGACAAGTATCGGCTCGTGCGTGACGAGCACACGCAGGAATGGTTGCGCGCCAGGCGTGATGGTGGCGACGCCATCGTCTTGCACGGCTACGACCAGGCAGCGACGAAGCGCCGTCGAGCGGAGTTCGCGGCCCTCCCCGCACACGAGGCTCGGCTACGGCTCATCGCCGCTGACCGTGTCCTCGAAGAAACCGGTTTGCGGACAAGAATTTTCGCTGCACCACAGTGGTCCGCATCGGACGGAGCGATGGCAGCGCTACCTGGTGCGGGTTTCCGCGTCGCTGCCGGTCTGAGTGCGATCCACGACTTGGACCGCGGCGACTCCGTGCGCGCGCGGGTTCTCGGAATCGGTGAGGGGTTCCGAGCAGAGCCGTGGTGGTGCCGAGCGTTGGTCATGGGTGCCGGCCGGATTGCGCGCAAGGAAGGCACACTCCGGCTTGCGATCTCGGCGAAGCAACTCGGCCGATCGGGGCCGCGCCAGGCATTGCTGGACGCGGTCGATCTCGCGCTGCACCACGGCGCGAACTCCGATGTCTACCGGTCGATGTCGGAGCCGCAGTCCCGCGCTGCCTGACCTGCCGTCAGCGCAACTGCAGTGCTTCCTCTTCCGGTAGCACCCGGAATTCCGTTCCCGCGGAGGCCAGTTCCTTCAGCCGCGCGTAGTAGATGCCGCGGCCGGCGTCGGAGACGACCTCCTGGTGAATCGGAAATGCGAATCGTGGTGCGACAGCGCGGAGGTAGTCGACGGTCTCGCTGAGCTTCATCCATGGAGCCGCCGCGGGGAGTGCGAGGATGTCGACCGAGACGTCCGGGACGAACAGTGAATCCCCGGGATGCAGCAGCCTGCCGGGTTCGTCCTTCGTGCCGAGCAGATAGGCGATGTTGTCGACCAACGGGAGATCCGGATGGATGACGGCGTGAGTTCCGCCTGCCCCCGTGACCTGGATGCCGCCGACGTCGAACACGTCGCCCGCGCGCACGGCGGTCCACGCCGGACCGAACTTCGCCGCGGTCTGCGGATCGGCGTACAACTTGGCGCCGGGATTCGCCTCGACCAGCGCCGGCAGTCGATCGGCGTCGGCGTGATCGGCGTGCTGGTGGGTGATGAGGATGGCGTCGAGGCCGCCGATGCCTTCGAAACCGTGAGAAAACGATCCAGGGTCGAAGAGGATCTTCGTGTCGCTGTCTTCGACGAGGATGCAGGAGTGCCTGAAGTGACTCATTCGCATACGTACGAGTATGCGCCGGAACGTCGCTGTGGTGGACCGGTAAACTCCATGGTCGTCGAACCTTTCAAGGTTCTCCAGCGCCGAAGAACCGCAGTATCGAGCGAGGAGTTTCACGTGGCCCGAGTCGTGGTCGATGTCATGCCGAAGGCTGAGATCCTGGATCCGCAGGGGCAGGCCATAGTCGGCGCACTGCCACGCCTCGGATTCGATGGTGTGTCCGACGTGCGGCAGGGCAAGCGTTTCGAACTCGAAGTCGACGACAACGTCGACGACACCGAGTTGGAGAAGATCGCCGAATCACTGCTGTGCAACACGGTGATCGAGGACTGGAAAGTGACACGTCTGCCATGACCGCCAAGATCGGTGTCATCACATTTCCGGGGACCCTGGACGACGTCGATGCAGCACGCGCTGTCACGCTCGCCGGTGCCGAACCCGTCGCACTGTGGCACGCGGACGCCGACCTCAAGGGCGTCGACGCAGTTGTGGTGCCGGGTGGCTTCTCGTACGGCGATTACCTCCGCGCGGGAGCAATTGCACGATTCGCCCCGGTGATGGGCGAAGTGATCCGGGCGGCAGGTACGGGCCTGCCGGTGTTGGGCATCTGCAACGGCTTCCAGGTGCTCTGTGAAGCCGGATTGCTGCCAGGCGCATTGACCCGCAACGAAGGTCTGCACTTCATCTGCCGTGACCAGTGGCTGCGCGTCGACTCGAACTCCACGGCCTGGTCGTCGCGATACGAGGTCGGTGCCGAGATCTTGGTGCCACTCAAGTCGGGCGAAGGCCGTTTCCAGGCATCCGAGCAGGTGCTCGACGAGTTGGAGGGCGAAGGTCGCGTTGTTTTCCGATACTCGGGCGACAACCCGAACGGCTCGCAGCGTGGAATCGCCGGTATCGCCTCGGCGAACGGTCGGATCGTCGGCCTGATGCCGCATCCGGAACATGCAACCGAAGCATTGACCGGACCGAGCGACGATGGGCTCGGGTTGTTCCTTTCGGTGCTCGACTCGCTGGTGTCCGCATAACAGATGGTCGTGTCGCGGATTGACTGAGTCGACTCCGCCCGCCCGCGGCTCGTTGCTTCGACGGAACGCGTCGTTCCGTTTGCTGTGGTCGTCACGGGCGACGTCGTATCTCGGTGAATCGCTCGGTCTGGTTGCGCTGCTCGTGCACCTGGAGGGCACATCGCGCGCAGCGATTGCGGCAGCAATGCTGCTTGTCGCATGCGACTTCGTGCCAGGTCTGTTCGGGCCGCTGGCGGGTGCAATCGCCGATAGGTTCGATCTGCGTCGCGTAATGATCGGATGTGAGGTCGCGCAGGCGTTGCTGACGGCGGTCATTGCCATCTGGCTGCCTGAGCTGCCGATATTGCTTCTGCTCGTCGCAATTCGAGGTTTTGCCGCACAGATCTATCTGCCCGCATCTCGTAGTGCCGTCCCAAGTCTCGTCGACGATCGAGACGTCGAGTCGGCGAATTCGACTCTCGGCGCAGGAACCTACGGACTCGAAGCAGCCGGACCACTTGTCGCTGCAGCACTCTTCGGGCTGCTCGATGTGCGCGGACTACTGCTGATCACCGCCGCTAGTTATCTGATCGCTGCAGTCGTTCTGGTTGCACTCCCGAAACTGCCGTCCGCTCGCGTAGATATCGAGCAAGGCCTTATCACTTCGACGCGAGCCGGGATCGGCTTCCTCTGGTCGGCACCGGCAATCCGGGTGATCGCCGTCGGCTTCTTCGCGATCGTCGCATTCAACGGCGTCGACGATGTGGCCTTGGTGTTTCTCGCGAAAGACTCACTGCACGGCAGTGATTCGGAGGCCGCGGCACTGTACGCGGGTGTCGGCATCGGACTGGCGATCGGCTATCCGCTGTTGGCGCGCTATGCATCCCGCTTCCCCACGCTCGCTCTGTTGATCGTGGGGTTCGGCATCAGTAGCCTCGGCAATCTCGCAACCGGACTCGCCGGTGTCGTGATCACGGCGTTGCTGATTCAGATCGTTCGAGGGCTCGGGCTGACGGCATTGGATGTCGCAATCAACACCCACTTACAGCGGACCGTGCCGCGCGAGGTGCTGGGCCGGGTATTCGGCACGCTCTATGGTTTGGTCGGCGTCGCAGCAGGGCTTTCGTATCTTTTCGGCGGCATCCTGCTCCAGTTGACCGACGCTCGAACGACTTTCGTGGTCGCCGGCGTCGGTGGGCTGCTGGTGACCGTGGTGACGGCACTCGCGCTGCGACGGGTCAGTTCTTCGACATCTTGAACGGCGCATCGTGTTCGGTGATCAACCGTTCCATGCGGGCCTCGCGCAGCATCGCCTCTTCCTGCTGATCACGGACCACCTTCGCCAGCGTGAAGCAACTGGTCACGAGGAACAACGCCGTCATGATCAAGAAGCCCTTCTGCCACGGATCGATCGGCAGATAGTAGACGCCGACAAGAGTGCCGAAGAGGCTGACGCCGAACGCGACGACTGCCTGGATATAGAACGCGGTGGTGTTGCGGGACTTCGCAGTTGGGGTTGTCATGCCACAAAATTGTGCCGGTGGGTGCTGCTCGGCACGTGAGTACGACTACTCGAGACGGTTGGGTAGTTCCGCCGCGCGGCGCCGCGCGCCTGCGGTGCAGGCATAATCTCGGTGCATGCCGCCGACAACGAACGCGACCGCAACCCGATTGTGCACCTTCATCGACGCGTCGCCGTCACCGTTCCATGTCTGCGCGACGGTCGCCGCCCAGTTGACTGACGCCGGTTTCGTCGAGTTGGCCGAGGCGGCCGCGTGGCCTGTCTCCGAAGGCAAGTACTTCGTCGTCCGAGGCGGGTCGCTCGTTGCGTGGAGTACCGAGGGTGTCGCGCCGCTTGCTCCGTTCCGGATCGTGGGTGGCCACACGGACAGCCCGAACCTGCGCGTCAAGCAGCATCCCGATCTGACCTCGGCCGGGTGGCAGTTGGTCGGACTGGAACCCTATGGCGGCGCGTGGCTGAACTCGTGGCTCGATCGCGACCTCGGTCTGTCGGGACGGCTCGCGGTTCGCGTTGGAAATGTTGTGCAGCAGAAGCTGGTTCGGGTCGATCGGCCGATCTTGCGGGTGCCGCAACTCGCGATCCACCTGAGCGAAGACCGCAAAGGTGTGCACCCCGATCCGCAGCGCCACGTCAACGCCGTGTGGGGAACCGGCACGTCGCCGGGCCTGATCGAGTACCTGGCCGCTGAGGTCGGCGTGGATGCGGATGCGGTCCTCGGTTGGGAGTTGATGACGCACGACCTGGCGCCCAGTAGCGTGATCGGTGTCGAATCCGACTTGGTCAGCGCGCCGCGACTCGACAATCAGGGCACCTGCTATGCGGGGACACAAGCGTTGCTCGCCGCGGTGCAGGAGCCCGGATCGGTCGTTCCAGTGCTGGCATTGTTCGACCACGAAGAGGTCGGCAGTACCTCCGACCGTGGCGCGCAATCCGATCTGTTGAACACGGTGCTGGAGCGGGTCGTCCTTGCGGCCGGTGGCGGGCGTGAGGAGTTTCTGCGGACGATGTCGGAATCCGTCTGCGCCTCAGGCGATATGGCGCACGCGACGCATCCGAACTATCCGGATCGGCACGAGCCTGCCCATCGCATCGAGATCAACGGCGGTCCGGTTCTCAAGGTGAACCAGAATTTGCGTTATGCGACAGACGCTTCCGGCGCGGGAGTGTTTGCCTTGGCCTGCGAGCAGGCGGGAGTTCCCTTGCAGCGCTACGTACATCGAGCAGATCTGCCGTGCGGTTCGACGATCGGTCCGATCACAGCGGCGCGCACAGGTCTGTCGACTGTCGACGTGGGTGCGGCGCAGCTCGCGATGCACTCGGCCCGTGAGCTGATGGGTGCCCACGATGTTGCCGCCTACGCGGCCGCTCTCGCAGCGTTTCTAGGGCCGTAGGGGCCTTCGGCCTCGTGAGTCCTTTCGGAGGTCCGGTCCTCCGAAAGGACTCACGAGCAGCGTGCTGCCTCCTGGAACCGTTTCTCGTTTTCCCGCGTCCAAGTTGAGTAGAGGACAACGGTTTACGAGGGGGAGTGATGACGGACCTGCAATTCGGGTATCGGGGGGACGATCTCGACGAGGTTGATTCGGAGGTCGGTAGCGCGCCGATCGGGTCGTCGGCGGTGCGGATCGAACTCGACGGTTCTTTGCTGCCGACCGCAGTCGAGATCAGCCGCAACTGGCACGAACTCGTGGGAGCGGCGGAGATCGGCCGCGAGATCTTCGCTGCCTACAACCAGGCCGTTGCCCAGTTTGTTGTCGACTCGCTCAGCGCAGGCAAGCTGGAGCATCGAGGAGCGATACCGCCGCGCCGGACGCAACACATGGTTTTGCTCGAGACCACAACCTGGGACGAGTACGCGGCCGCCAGCGCCGCGATGTTCGACCACAGGTTGGTGACCGTACACGGTCACGCCACCGACCGGTGTGAACCTGCCGTAACGGTCCTCGCAGACAGAACGTCGATACTACGGATCACTGTCTGGTCGGAATGGGCGCAGACGGCAAGAGCAGGTGACATCGAGGGCGAAATCCTCTGGTGTGCAGACCAATTGCGGCAGCAGCAGCCGGTGTTCGCCGTGCGTGGCGACTACACGCCGTTCTCCGACGAAGAGCTGGCGGCTCAGCATTCCGAGCATCGCTTCGCGCTGATCCGAAGCAGGTCGACCAATGGCTGAGCCACCCAGCGGAGACCAGGTCAGCGCCGCACTCGAACGGATGCGGCATGTCGCGAGTGCGTGGCGACAGGTTGCGGGCGCACTTGCCGAGGCTGGCGCAATGACCGACGACACAGAGCTCACTCGACTGGAGGCGGGACTCTTTCAAGTTGCCTTCGACAAATACGCCGTTGCGCCAGGGTTTTTCCGTGACCGGCTTGCGGAAGGCACCGCCGTCATGGGCCAGATAGCTGCGACGCTCTCCGACAACGCAAACGCGTACGCAATCGAAGAGGCGCTGCTGTTGCACGAACTAAACAGGATGTGGTGAGTCATGGGTACCCGCGAGGAATTGATCGCAGCGATCGAATCCATCAACGCAGATACCGAGAACATTCGGAAGATGCCCGACGATGTGCAGGACAAGTTCGAAGAGGTGATCTCTGCAATCCGATGGGGCGGAGGTCTCATCGGCCTGCCATTCGGCGGCATCTTCGGCGCTGCTGCCGGCCTCGCGGCAGCCAACGAGATCGCGGATGCGCTGTGGGAGCGTCGAGACAAGATTCACGAAGTGCTGTCGCAGGTAACGGAAAAACTCGGGGAGATTGCCGAAGGCATCCTCGCTCCGGTCACCTTCGTAGACAAGGCTGTAGTTTGGCGTGATATCAGCGCGAAAGCCGCTGAGGCGTACAACTTTCAGACCCTTACATCTTTGCGCTCCGATTGGTCAGGTATCGCGGCCGATCGATACTTCGACGCGGCGTCGCGGCAAGAGAAGGCACTGAACGCGGTACCGGCCTTGGCGACGTCTGTTGCGAAATCTCTCGAGAATCTTGCTTCCGGGATACTCGCGTTCTATTCGACTCTGGCAACAGACTTGTCAAAGCTGATCACGAATGTCTCGACGAGTCTCGCCGCGATCGTCGGGAAGGGTCCCGCTGCGGTGACGGAGGCTGACGAGATTGTGCGTCTGGTCGGGCTCATAAAGGACGCAGCGGTCGATGCGGCCGCTTCGATCCTGAAATTGGCTCAAGAGGAAATGATTGTTGGCAACGAACTCGGTTCCGCGGTGGGATCGAATATCGGGTTGGGCTACCAGTGGCCGCCCGCCGTCGCGCCCGGCGCAGCCTACGACGATGCGTCAGTTGCCGATGGCTCCAACGAATGGTCGATCAATACCGATATCCGGTTGTCCGAAAGGACGCCGCGATGAAGCGAACTTCGCAGCTATTTGTGGGCGTTGCGATTGTCGCGGTGATTTTCTCCGTAATTGTGGCGTGGGCTGTCTGGGCCGTTCTATCGATCGAGAGGATCGAGTCTCCACCCAAATCGCCGCATGGGGAACGAGAACTGTGCGCCGCAGTTTCCGACTTTTTGGCAGACGGACGCGGCAGCGGGCCGACGAGAATCTCCACAGTCAGAGATGGCGACGAACCGATCGGAAGGTCGGGATCTTGCTACTTCATAAACGACCGCGAGGCATACGCGTCTGTGCAACTGCACAGCGTGTTCGATCCCGCGGATCGGGTGTTCCCCCCGCCAGGTGAGGAAACGGTGCTCGGCAGTTCCAAGCCGGTCACCCTCGACCTTCGCTTCGGTGGGGTCAATCTCGCCACAGTGCTCGGCCCGTGGGAAGCGTCGTTCAAGATCGATGAGGAGGCAGGTATCGACATGACCCGTGAGCGGATCGAAGAGGCCGCCGAGCTGCTGATTCAGCTCACAGAAGACCTGCATGAATAGCGCAGGGATGCCTCGAACGCCGACCAAGAGATTTCCTGTGGGACTCGTTGTGCTCGTTGCGCTCGGCACAGCGATCATGGTCACCTTGGTCGGTTGGTCCGTCTGGGTGGTCACCAGTTTGAAGGACCCATTCGTACCCGCGCCGCGGTCATCGAAAATCGTTCGCGACCTGTGCAATCCACTGCTCGCGTACTTGGAGGATGTGAGGGCCGACGACCTACCGTTGGTCAGGGTGGAGGTCAGCAAATACGACGACAAAAGGTTTGAACGATCGCGTCGATGCACGCGCTGGCTGTCTGTTCATGGCCGGAAGTGAGCAGATCGGAAGCATGTCTGTATACAGTTCGCCGCCGGCGTTCGAGGATCGGAGGTGGCCGCCAATCGGGGACGAGGTGTTCGGCAGTTACTCCCCGATGATCACGATCGACCGACATCGGGGCTACTCGCTCGAGACCGTGCGTGACTCGTGGGACGTCGACATCACGATTTTTCCTGAAGCGGGAATCGACACCACACCGGAACGAATGGACGAAGTAGCCGAACTCCTGATTCAGCTGACCGAGGACCTCCGCGAATAGTGCACTGGTGGCGGGCGTCACGCCTGTGCACTGGCGAAGCATGAGGTGTCGTGGTACCCGTCTAGACTCGATGCAGGCTTCTCACCGCGGCGACGCCTTTTCGCCCCGCATCGCCAGCTCAGGTCGAAAGGACACCCCACCTCCGTGTCTACGCACGTCGATACCGTCACCACCGCCACTGCGAATCCCGATACCCCGCAGCCCTTCAAAGAGCTTGGGCTCAAGGAAGACGAGTACGCGCGTATCAAGGAGATCCTCGGTCGGCGTCCTACCGATGCCGAGCTGGCGATGTATTCGGTGATGTGGAGCGAGCACTGCTCGTACAAGTCCTCGAAAGTGCACCTGCGCTACTTCGGCGAAACGACGACGGACGAAATGCGGTCGTCGATGCTGGCCGGTATCGGGGAGAACGCGGGCGTTGTCGACGTCGGTGACGGTTGGGCTGTGACGTTCAAGGTCGAAAGCCACAACCATCCCTCCTACGTCGAGCCGTACCAGGGTGCAGCTACCGGCGTCGGCGGCATCGTCCGCGACATCATGGCAATGGGTGCACGCCCGATCGCGGTGATGGATCAGCTGCGCTTCGGAGCAGCGGATGCGCCGGATACACGTCGGGTGGTCGACGGGATCGTGCGTGGCGTCGGTGGTTACGGCAACTCGCTCGGCCTTCCCAATGTCGGCGGCGAGACCGTGTTCGACCCGTCGTACGCGGGCAACCCGCTGGTCAACGCCCTGTGCGCCGGTGTTATGCGGACCGAAGACCTACACCTCGCCTTCGCGTCGGGCGCCGGCAACAAGATCATTCTGTTCGGCGCAAGGACGGGCCTCGACGGCATCGGCGGCGTATCGGTGCTCGCATCGGAAACGTTCGACGGCGACGAGACGGGCGGCGGGCGCAAGAAGCTTCCGGCGGTTCAGGTCGGCGACCCGTTCACCGAGAAAGTACTCATCGAGTGCTGTCTCGAGCTCTACCAAGCCAAGATCGTGATCGGCATTCAAGACCTCGGCGGCGCAGGCCTGTCGTGCGCGACGTCCGAGCTTGCCGCGGCCGGCGACGGTGGTATGCACATCGAGCTCGACAAGGTTCCGATGCGTGCCACCGGCATGACGCCCGCCGAGGTGCTGTCGAGCGAGTCTCAGGAACGTATGTGTGCCGTCGTTGCCCCCGAGAACGTCGACGCGTTTATGGACGTGTGCCGCAAATGGGACGTGCTGGCAACCGTTATCGGCGAGGTGACCGACGGTGAGCACCTGGTCGTCACCTGGCACGGCGAGACCGTTGTAGACGTGCCGCCGCGGACCGTCGCACACGACGGACCCGTATACGAACGCCCGGTCCAGCGTCCCGACGATCAGGATGCGCTGATCGCGAACACGTCCGATAGCTTGACGCGACCGCAGACCCCCGACGAACTGCGCGCGACCCTGCTGCAGATGATCGGCAGCCCGCAGCTGTGCAGCCGGCGCTGGATCACCGAGCAGTACGACCGCTACGTGCGTGGCAACACCGTTCTCGCCGAGCACGCCGACGCAGGCGTGATTCGCATCGACGAGACGACCGGTCGTGGCATTGCACTCGCGACCGACGCGTCGGGCCGCTACACCAAGCTCGATCCGTATGTCGGTGCACAGCTCGCTCTTGCTGAGGCGTTCCGCAACGTCGCCGTGACAGGTGCGACGCCGAAGGCGGTCACCAACTGCCTCAACTTCGGTTCGCCGGAAGATCCCGCTGTGATGTGGCAGTTCCAACAGGCCGTCCGTGGCCTCGCCGACGGCTGTGTCACCCTCGGCATTCCGGTGACAGGCGGCAACGTCAGCTTCTACAACCAGACCGGACAGACACCGATCCTTCCGACCCCGGTAGTCGGTGTGCTCGGCGTCATCGACGATGTACGTCGTCGGATCCCGACCGGTCTCGGACTCGAACCAGGCGAATCGCTGATTCTGCTCGGCGACACACACGACGAGTTCGGTGGCTCGATCTGGTCGCAGGTTGTGCACGACCACCTCGGTGGTGTTCCGCCGAAGGTCGACTTCGCGCGCGAGCAGCTTCTCGCCGACGTCCTGCTCGCCGGTTCGCGTGACGGAATGATCAGCGCCGCACACGATCTGTCCGAGGGTGGGCTTGCTCAGGCGGTCGTCGAAGCAGCGTTGGCAGGCGAGACCGGTTGCCGAATCCTGCTTCCCGAAGGCGCCGATCCGTTCGTCGCGTTGTTCTCCGAATCGTCTGGACGGGTACTCGTAGCCGTACCGCGTACAGAGGAGACGCGCTTCACCAAGATGTGCTCTGCGCGCGAATTGCCTTGGGTACGAATCGGTGTGGTCGATCAAGGCTCCGACTCGGTCGAGGTGCAGGACCAATTCTCGGTGACACTCGACGAGCTGCGCTCGACGTTCGAAGGGACGCTTCCCGCGATCTTCGGTTCGCACGTCAGCTGAGAGCGGGGAGTACGACTTGAGCCGATCGTCGCTGACGCTCGCAGCGCAGCGGGCTTGGCGAGTGATCGACCTGAACTTCGTCGGTCTCGCGGTGGCTGGGCTGTTCTTCGCGTGGTCGGTCACCCCGTCGTTGCTACCGCGAGACTGGATGTTCCAAGGTCTGATCAGTGGGATCAACGCCGCGATGGGCTACGGCTTCGGCTGTGTTCTGCAATGGCTCTTCCGCAGCCTCGTGTTGCCGAAATTACGGATTTCCGATCCGCCGCAATGGGTTTCGAACTCTGTCCGGTTAGCGGTCGTCGTCACAGTTGTGGCCGGTTCTGCTTACATGCTGATTCAGGCGGCGCATTGGCAGCGTGAACTCACCGCACTTATGGGTATGGAAGGCACAACCACACCGGCCTATCTGCGGACCGGTGCGCTGAGTTTCGCGGTGGCCGCCGCCGTTGTCGCGGCGTTTCGCACCGTGCGTGAAATGGTCCGCTGGATGGCGAAAGTGCTGAACCGTTGGGTTCGGATCCCGCGGGCGCTCGCCCCGACGGCCGGGTTTGTCATCATGGTCTTCCTTACGGTCACATTGATCAACGGTGTCCTGTCCACCGCGCTGTTCGCGGTGGCGAACTCGGCCTTCAGCGTTCGCAACGACCTGACCTCACCTGCCGCGGTGCAGCCGGATCTTCCCGAACGGTCGGGTAGCCCGGCCTCGCTGGCGAAATGGGAGACGCTCGGTTCGGAGGGACGATGGTTCGTCTCGCAGGGACTCGACGCCGCACAGCTCGGATTGTTGACCGGTCGCGTTGCGCAAGAACCGATTCGGGTTTACGCCGGATTGGAGTCGGCGCAGAATCCCGAAGCGCAAGCCGAGTTGGCCGTCGCGGAATTGGAACGAACAGGTGCCTTCGATCGGGCTGTGCTCGTAGTCGTGACCACCACCGGAACGGGCTGGGTGAACACGAACTCGGCTTCGGCCATCGAGCTGATGTACGGCGGAAATTCGGCGATCGTGGCGACGCAATACTCGTATTTGCCTAGTGTGCTGTCGTTTCTCGCCGACCGCACCAAGGTCGCCGACGCGGGCAAGCTGTTGTTCGACAAGGTGCACGAGCACTGGGCCGCCCGGCCGGAGGGGCAACGACCGAAGCTGTACGTCTACGGCGAGAGCCTCGGGTCGCAGGGTTCGGAAGCGGCATTCGACGGTATCGCCGATTTGCGGACCAAGGTCGACGGTGCGCTCTGGGTCGGCCCGCCCAACTCGAATCGCATTTGGCGCCAATTTGTTTCGCGACGTGATCCCGGGTCCCCGGAAACCGAGCCCGTGTACGCCGACGGTTTGGTCGTGCGGTTCGCGGGCGATGCCGGTGACCTCGCGCACCCTGCTGGTCCCTGGCTCACCCCCCGCGTTGCCTATCTGCAGCACGCATCGGACCCGATCGTGTGGTGGTCGCCCGACCTGCTCTTCGAACGACCGGACTGGCTCAGCGAGGACCGCGGTTCGGACGTCTCACCCGACATGACGTGGCGTCCGTTCGTCACGTTCTGGCAGGTCGCCGCTGACCTCACGAATGCGCAAGGCGTCTCCGACGGGCACGGTCACAACTACGGGACCCTGGTCCTCGATGCGTGGGCGGCTGTCGCGACGCCGCCGGATTGGTCGGCGCAACGAATGGAGCAGATCCGGGCAATCCTGGTCATGCTCGCCGACCGAGAGCAGGACGTGAAGTGAGCCGCGATCGCGCGCAGGCGCTTGTCGCAGTGGCAACTGCGTTGACGTGGAGCAACCTGATGCTGCCACGTCTCGGACTAGGAAATCGCGGACGGACGGCAGCGAATGCGGTGTTTGCCACTGCCTTCGATCGAACGATCCACGCAACCAACCCAGACCTTGCCCCTGTGCCATGGACCTCACGCGAGGGGACCGCACTCGGTGTCGCGGTCGCCGCCGTTCCCGTCGCCGGGTACGGCGTGATCGCGTCGGTTCCAACGCTGCGGGAGGCGGTCGCCGGGCATGCCGGCGAACATCGGACTCCGCTCGAATTCGCAGAATGGATCGGGCTGCACATCCCGGTCGGCACCGTGTACGCGGAGGAAGCAATCTTCCGCGGAACGTTGGATCCGTTGTTGGAAAGCGTATTCGGAGTAGAAATCGGCAGTACGGTAGCAGCGCTCACCTTCGGGCTGTGGCACATTCATCCAGCACGTGCGGCTGGTGACAACGTCGCGGCGACCGTCGTAGCCACTGCCGTTGCGGGTTACGGTTTCGGGTTTCTGCGTCGCCGTGGCGGCAGCCTTGCCGCGCCGGCGTTTGTACATCTGGCGATAAACGTCGTCGGTGCCCTCACGACGCGCCTCGGTTCGGACGCGAGATGAAGCCAGCGATACCCGACCTGCGCACCAGCCTGCTTACCGTCGCCGCCTGGTTGCACGACGAGACACTGCCCAAGCCCCCGCGTGCCGACCTCGCGACGGCGGTTCGAGTGTCGGCACGAGCGCTTGCCAAGGATGCACCTGGGTCGTCGGTCGAGGTGCGGATTCCGCCTTTTGTTGCGGTGCAATGTATTACCGGTCCCCGGCACACCCGTGGCACCCCACCCAACGTGGTCGAGACGGACCCGCGGACCTGGCTGCTTCTTGTTGCAGGCCTGCTGGACTTCGGTACCGCGCTCGATTCCGGCGCGCTCACCGCGTCGGGTGGGCGCGCAGCCGAGGTCGGTCAGTGGCTACCGCTTGTGCCGCTGCCACGACCGGATCAGACCTAGGCCGTAACGTCGGCTGCCTTGCGGTGGAAGCCTTTCCGGTCGTAGACCCGCGTTGCGACGGTACCGACGACAAGGCCGGTGATGAGGCCGAAGACCGTCATCCAGAACGCGTGCAATAGACCGGAGTCGTATCTGGCGTCGTAGTAGAGGATTGCGCGCACGCCGATGAACACCTGGTGCAGCGGTTCGAAATTGGCGAGCCAGGCGAAGAACGGCGGCTGACCTTCCAGTGGGACGGTGCCGCCCGACGAAGGCACACCCAGAATGATGAACAGAATCAAGTTGATGATGAGGCCGGCGGTACCGAACGCAGCCATGATCGAGGTCGCTGTAATGCCAACTGCCGCAATGGCAAAGGCGCCGTAGGCGAACAGCGTCGCCGGTCTGGTCACAGGCATGTCGAGGAACGTCGAAATGCCCAGATAAAGCCCGGACACAACTATGCCGACGACGATCATGATCGCCCACTTCACGACCAGCGTGTGGAACCGCGACATGTGGACCGACGGGTTGTAGATGTACCAGGGGCCGAACTCGGCAGGTGCGAAACCGAGCTGAGCGTCGACGAGGGAACTGACGATCATCGCGCCGGTGAACCCTGCGAGCAGTAGCAGAAGTGCGTAGTAGAACGCGGCAAGACCGTTGCCCGAACCCGCGGGCAAGGGGTTGTACTGCGCAGTCTCGATCTGGATCGGTTCGGCAAGCACCAGGCGACTCGCCCCGGAGATGGGGGTCGGGGTGGGGCCAGCGTTCAACTGCGCAATGACCTGCTCGGTCAACTGCTTGCCGACCGTCGTATTGACCTGTTCCATGGCCTGGTCGTAGATCGTTGTGGCAATACTGATCGCGAAGGTGCCTGCTCGCGGATTCGTCTTGACCGTGATGACGGGTTTTTCGACGTCGCCGTCGACGACGCTTGCCTGCGCGAGGATGAGCAGCCGCTTGCTGAAGTCGCTCGGAATGACGATCGAGCCGTAGATTTCGCCCTTTCGCAGCAGCGTCTGCTCTTCGGCGATACCGACCTGACGCAGGTCGACCTTGTCCTTCGGGATCCCGTCGACAAGTCCCTGCACGATCTGGTCACCGAATGTCTGACGCTGAGTCGTCCCGTCGGGTGCGACGACGTTCTCGCCTTCGTCCTGGTTGACGACGGCGATCGGGAAGTCGTGCAGGTTCTTCTGCGGGTCGAGAATGCTGTCCAGATACAGCACCGCGAGCAGCGACATCACCAGTCCGACGACGACGACCGGTGCGAGCCAGACTCGTGGGTTGCGGATCGAAGCAATTGTTGCGGCCTTAACGCTCGAGTCGTCGCTAGTCACGGGCGTGACGCTAGCATTCGACGTAGATAGCGGCCCGACGTTCCACAGGGTGTTCTCCAGAGCGTGATTTGCCCGACATTCGCGGGACGAACGCCCAGGTGCGCCGGGTTCATCGCGATTGGTTGGCTCGCAGTGGCGCGGATCACCCGTAGACTAGGCAAGCACCCCTCACCCAGCCGCAAAGGGAGCGCCCCGGTGACTACAGCCGATACATCGGTCGACAGTCCACTTCACCAAGCGAACGATCTTCCGGACCAGGACGAGAACGAGCCCCGCGAAGAATGTGGAGTTTTCGGCGTCTGGGCTCCCGGAGAAGATGTAGCCAAGCTCACTTATTACGGTCTTTATGCGCTACAGCACCGTGGCCAGGAAGCGGCCGGCATCGCGGTCGCCGACGGGTCGCAGGTCCTTGTGTTCAAAGATCTCGGGTTGGTCAGCCAGGTTTTCGACGAGCAGACCCTCGCCGCTATGCCTGGCCACGTCGCCATCGGCCACTGCCGCTACTCGACCACCGGGTCCACGAGCTGGGAAAACGCTCAGCCGGTTTTCCGGACGACCGCGGTCGGGACCGGCTTGGCGCTCGGGCACAACGGCAACCTGGTCAACACCGGTGAACTTGCCGACCGCGCGCGCTCCGCAGGCTTGATCAATTCGCGTCGAGCGATGGCCGCGACGTCGGATTCCGACGTGATCGGCGCACTCCTCGCACATGCCGCCGCCGATCGCACGATCGAGCAGGCAGCGATGGAGCTGCTCCCCACGGTCCGGGGCGCCTTCTGTTTGACGTTTATGGACGAGAACACCCTGTATGCGGCTCGCGATCCGCACGGCGTTCGTCCGCTCTGCCTCGGCAGGCTCGACCGCGGTTGGGTTGTCGCAAGCGAAACCGCGGCGCTCGACATCGTCGGTGCGTCGTTCGTTCGTGAGATCGAGCCCGGCGAACTGCTTGCGATCGACGCCGACGGTGTCCGGTCTTCCCGGTTCGCCAATCCCGAGCCCAAGGGCTGCGTCTTCGAATACGTCTATCTCGCTCGTCCCGACAGCGTCATCTCGGGTCGGTCCGTACACGCCGCACGAGTCGAGATCGGCCGTCGACTCGCCAAGGAACACCCCGCCGAGGGCGACCTCGTCATCCCGGTCCCCGAGTCGGGTACCCCCGCCGCGGTCGGCTACGCGCAAGGGTCCGGCATCCCGTACGGCCAGGGCCTGATGAAGAACGCCTATGTCGGGCGAACGTTCATCCAGCCGTCGCAGACGATTCGTCAGCTCGGCATTCGCCTCAAGCTCAATCCGTTGAAGGAAGTCATCCGCGGTAAACGGCTGATCGTCGTCGACGATTCGATCGTCCGCGGCAACACCCAGCGCGCCCTCATCCGCATGCTGCGTGAGGCAGGGGCGTTGGAGATCCACGTGCGGATCGCGTCGCCGCCCGTCAAGTGGCCGTGTTTCTACGGCATCGACTTCGCGTCGCCTGCCGAACTGATTGCCAACGGTGCTGACACGATCGACGAAATGCTCGAAGGTGTCCGTCGTTCGATCGGCGCGGACACGCTCGGCTACATCTCTATCGACGGCATGATCGCCGCGACGGAACAGCCGCGATCTCGGTTGTGCGCGGCCTGCTTCGACGGCAAATACCCCATCGCGCTGCCGCACGAGGAAGCGATCGGTAAGAATCTGCTCGAGGGTGTGCTGACGGCGTCGACGCCTCGAAAAGTTGCACCCGCCGACGACAATGTGAGTGCACTCAGCAGGCCTTGAGCCCCCTCGGTTCCTGTTCTATTTCCTTTTTCGTTTGCGCTGCGCAGGAAACGGTTCATCGGTAGATTGCGCAGAGTTGAAATTCAACCGCAATCGAGCGAGTCGACGCCGGTACCTCTGCGACTGAGCGGGCTCGGGGATCGGGGCACCGCATGGCTGGGTCGGGACAGGCTAAATCACCTCTGATTGGTTCGGGCAGAACACGAACTGCCGAGCACGGTGGCCGACGGCGACGCCGCGGCGCGATATCCACGGTAGGAATGCTCGGCGTCGTCGCGTTGGTCGCCGCTGGGTGTGGCTCCGGCCGCACGGACGAGGGTTCCGGCACGGCCGACACGGGCGATGCGATCGTCGTAGGCACGACGGACAAGATCGTCACACTCGATCCTGCGGGCGCCTACGACAACGGTTCGTTCACGCCCATGAACCAGGTCTATCCGTTCCTGATGAACTTCGCACCCGGCAATCCGACGCTCGCGCCGGACGCCGCAGAAAGTTGTGGCTTCTCGCAACCGACCGTCTACACGTGCAAGCTCAAGCCGGGACTGAAGTTCGCGAACGGGAATCCGCTCACAGCGACGAGCGTGAAGTTCTCCTACGACAGAATCACCAAGATCAACGATCCGAACGGTCCGGCGTCGTTGCTCGGCCAGCTCGAAAAGACCGATGTGGTGGACGATCTCACGGTCGCATTCACGCTCAAGGCCGCAAACGACCAGACGTTCCCGCTCGTCCTCGCCACCAATGCCGGTCCGATCGTCGACGAGAAGGTGTTCCCCGCCGACAAACTCCTCGACGATGCCGAGATCGTCGAGAAGAAGCCGTTCGCGGGTCCGTACTCGATCGAGAGCTACCAGAAGAATCAGCTCGTCGAGTACAAGGCGATCCCGGATTACAACGGCATTCTCGGCAAGCCGAAGACCGATGCGATCACTGTCAGATACTTCGCGACGACCGACAGCCTCAAGATCGACACGCAGAACAACGACATCGATGTGGGCTTCCGTTCCTACAGCCCAACGGATCTCGAGTCGCTTGCAGGGATGGACAACGTCGTCGTCCACGAGGGTATCGGCGGCGAACTCCGCTACATCGTGTTCAACATGAATACGATGCCGGGTGACACGCCGGAGCAGAAGCTGGCTGTGCGCAAGGCGATCGCATCGTCGGTCGACCGTGACGCACTCTCCAACGACGTCTACAAGGGGAACTATCTGCCCGCGTATTCGTCTGTGGTCGAAGGACTTCCAGGCGCGAAGCCGTCCTACAAGGAGATCTACGGCGAAAAGCCGAACAAGGAAGCAGCCGCGAAATTCCTCGCCGACGCGGGAGTTGCAACGCCCGTCGTGCTGAATCTGCAATACAACCCGGACCACTACGGTGGCAGCAGCTCCGAGGAATATGCCGCGATCAAGTCGCAACTCGACGGCACCGGCTTGTTCACGGTGAACCTGCAGTCGACCGAATGGGTCACCTACCAGAAGGAACGGGTGCAGGACGCGTACCCGCTCTATCAGTTGGGCTGGTTCCCCGACTTCGTCGACGCCGACAACTACCTCACCCCCTTCTTCGCGCCGAACAACTTCCTGCAGAATCACTTCGAGAATCCGGTGATCACTGATCTGTTGGTCAAGGAGACAACGGAACCCGACAAGGCCAAGCGTGAAGAGATTCTGCGGCAGGTTCAGGACGAGCTTGCCCGCAACTACATTTCGATGCTGCCGTTGCTGGCAGGCAAGCAGTTTGCGGTATCCGGTAAGAACATCGCCGGGGTCGACGAGACGCTCGACGCGTCGTTCAAGTTCCGCTACACCGTCCTGAGCAAGAACTGACAGATGAGCGAGATGGTGGAGCCTGCGCCAGCACAGGTTTCGGACAGTCCACCACCAGGTAGCCGTAAAGGAAGGGCGGGCGCGCGCTCACGACGAGCCGCGCTCGCCCGCTACCTCCTGGTCCGACTCGCACTGATCGTTCCAACGGCGTGGATCCTCGTCACCGTCGTGTTCTTCCTGATGCGGGTGGTCGGCGATCCGATCACCGCGGCCATGGGTGGACGCATGACGGCCGAGCAGATCAACGAGCGCAAGGAAGCCGCAGGCCTCAATCGTCCTATCCTGACGCAGTATTGGGAGTATCTGTCGGGTTTGATGCGTGGTGATTTCGGCCGGTCCGCCGACAATCGCGAAATCAGCGAAGTGATCACCGTCTACGGTGCCGCGACGCTCGAGTTGGTGTTCTGGTCTCTGCTTATCGCCTTCGCCATCGGTATTCCGTTGGGTCGCTATGCCGCTACACATCGCGACCGGCCCGCCGACGTCGTGCTCCGACTCTTCGCGATACTTGCCTACGCAGCGCCGGTGTTCTTCGTCGGTCTGCTACTCAAGTTGCTGTTCTCGGTGAAACTCGGCTGGTTGCCCGGATCGGGTCGGGCAAGCACCAATGTCGAACTCGCGCTGCAGAATGTGTCGCCGAAGACGAACATCATGATCATCGACGCATTTCTCTACGGCGACATCGGTTACATCGGCGACGTGCTGAAACACGCGATACTGCCGTCCTTCGCGCTCGGCATGCTGACGGCAGGTGTTTTCCTGCGACTCGTCCGGATCAATCTGCTGCAGACGCTGCGCAGCGGAAGTGTGGAAGCTGCTCGTGCGCGCGGACTTTCGGCTCGTGTCGTCACCGGTCGGCACGCCTTCAAGAACGCCTTGATTCCGGTGGTGACGGTGATGGGGATGTACATAGCCGTGCATCTCGGTGGCTCGGTGCTGACCGAGACGACGTTCGAATGGAAAGGCCTCGGTTATCAACTCGCCGAGTATCTGAAGGCTCGCGATTTCATTGCGGTGCAGGGGATCGTCGCGTTCGTCGCCCTGCTCGTCGCGGTGATGAGCTTCGTCGTCGACGTTGTCGTGTCGATTATCGATCCGAGGGTGAGGTTCTGATGACCGCCGCAGCGCTCGCCAAAGAGCCCGATCTGCCGCCGCCCCCTCGGGTTCGGCGGCGAGGCGTACCCGGTGTCGCGCTCCTGCGTTCGACCCATGGGCTGCAACGGATCACGTTGATCTTCGGGCTGATCCTCATTGCCGCGTTCGTGATCGCAGCCGTCTTCGCACCACTGATCGCACCGTACGGGTTCGCTCAGAGCTCGGCTGACGGAGTCGATTTCGCTCGGCAGCAGGCGCCGTCGGCGGAGCACTGGTTCGGCACCTCGGTCCGCGGCGAAGATGTGCTGTCCCGCGTGATCTTCGGTGCGAGAACAGCTTTGCTCGTCATCGCGTTGTCGCTCGTCTTGTCGCTGATCATCGGTGTCCCACTCGGATTGCTCTCGGGCTACATCGGTCGGTGGATCGATCGGGTGCTGGTGCTGTTCATGGATGCGATGTACGCGTTTCCGTCGCTGTTGCTCGCGATCGTCGTCTCGATCGTGGTGGCCGGCGGCAATTCGAGTGCGTTCGGCGGCGTCCTGTCGGCCGCCGTTGCTATCACCGCAGTCTTTGTGCCGCAGTACTTTCGGGTGGTTCGCAATGCCACTGTCGCGGTGAAACAGGAACCGTACGTCGATGCGGCGCGCGTCACCGGTGCGTCGACGATTCGGATCATGTTCAAGCACATTCTCGCCAACGTCACGGCGTCGCTGCCGGTCATCATCACCCTCAACGGTGCCGAAGCAATCCTGACGCTCGCCGGCCTCGGCTTCCTCGGCTTCGGGATCGAGCCGACTTCGGCGGCGGAGTGGGGCTACGACCTCAACAAGGCGCTGGCAGACGTGTCCAACGGAATCTGGTGGACCGGAGTCTTTCCGGGTGTTGCGATCGTGTTGGTCGTACTCGGGATGACGTTGGTCGGAGAGAGCCTCAACGAAGTGTTCAACCCGATACTGCGCACCCGGCGGGCAGTCCAGTGACCGATGCCGCGCTGACGATCGAATCGTTATCCGTTGTATTCGCAACCGATTCCGGCCCGGTCGATGCTGTCTCCGATGTTTCGTTCGAGGTGTTTCCCGGAGAAGTGCTTGCGATCGTCGGCGAGTCGGGATCCGGCAAATCGGTGAGCTCTCGGTCCGCGATGGGACTGTTGCCGCCGACCGCGCGCGTGCGAGGACTTGTTCGGCTGGGGAGCAACGAGATCACGTCGATGTCGGAACGTGAGCTCACCGCCGTTCGTGGCGGTGCCATCTCGATGGTCTTCCAGGAGCCCGGCAGCGCACTCGATCCGCTGTTCACCGTCGGTTTTCAGATCGGCGAAGCGTTGCGCGCGCACACAGGCATGGGACGAAAGGCTGCGAAGGAGAAGGCAGTCGAGTTGTTACGGCTGGTCGGGTTGCCCGATCCGGAGCAGCGGGTCGACTTCTACCCACACGAACTGTCCGGTGGTCAGAAGCAGCGAGTCGTCATAGCGATCGCGATCGCGTGCGAACCGAAGGTCATCATCGCGGACGAACCGACGACCGCACTCGACGTGACGGTGCAGGCCGAGATCCTCGAACTACTTCGTGACCTGCGCGATCGAATCGGCAGCGCAATCGTGTTGATCACCCACAACATGGGCGTCGTCGCCGATCTGGCCGACCGGGTCGTAGTGATGAAAGACGGTCGCGTCGTCGAGCAGGCGCCGGTGGATCAGTTGTTCGCCAGCCCAGCGCAGGACTACACGCGGGCGCTTCTTGCAGCTGTGCCGCACCTCGGCACCGGCGACGAGTTGCACAAGGGGCCGGCCGTGGCAGAGTCGGAAGCCGAGGCGGTGCTGGAGATCTCGCATCTCACGGTCGAGTTTCCGGGAGCGATCGGTCGTCCTGCATTCAAGGCGGTCGACGACGTGAGCCTGAGCATCGCGCGTGGCGAGACCGTCGGTTTGGTAGGGGAGTCGGGTTCGGGCAAATCGACGATCGGTCGATGTGTCGCCGCGCTTGCACGGCCGACGAGCGGATCCATCAGAGTGCTCGGCCAGGACATCACCGCGATGCGCGAGCGTGAACTGCGGCCGATTCGGCGTCGCTTCGGATTCGTTTTCCAGGACCCCGCGACGTCGATGAATCCACGTCTCACCGTCGGTGAGTGTGTTGCGGAGCCGCTGATCGTGCACAAGGTCGCGAAAGGGCAAGCCCTGCGCGACAAGGTCGATCGACTGCTCGACGACGTGCAGTTGCCGCGGGCGACCGCGGCTAGGTATCCGCACGAGCTGTCGGGTGGTCAGCGTCAACGTGCCAGTCTGGCAAGGGCTTTGGCGCTGAATCCCGACCTGCTCGTCGCCGACGAACCGACGAGCGCACTCGACGTGTCCGTCCAGGCGAAAGTGCTCGAACTGTTCGAGCAACTGCAGCAGGAGAACAAGTTCGCGTGTCTGTTCATCAGTCACGACCTCGCGGTGGTCGACCTGCTTGCCGACCGAGTGGCGGTCCTGCGCAACGGGGCGCTCGTCGAATTGGGTACGCGGTCGGAGATCTTGCGCAACCCGACGCAGGATTACACACGCAGACTCGTTGCGGCAGTACCGGTTCCGGACCCCGTCGAGCAGCGGGCGCGGCGTGCGCAGAACGCCGCGCTGTTCGGCGCGATCACGTGAGTGCCTACCGCGCTGGGTAGGTCTCGCCCGCGAGGTACCCGCCGACGAGCACGAACAGTTCGGTCGAGCGGTCGACGAGTTCGTCGCGGCTGATCGGAAGCGTGCCGTCGATCCACCCCGTGATGGTCTCGTGCAGGCCACCGACGAGGTGCATCGCCGCGAAGTGCGCGCGATCGCCGACCTGCAACGCCGTCGCCGGACCGTAGTACTGCTGGCCCGCTGAGACGACGAGGCTCGCGAGGGTGTGCATCGTTTCCGAGCGGCGCGCAGCGAGTGTTGGATGGATCAGCGCCTCGGTGAACAGAATGCGCACAGTGCAAGGGTCGTCTATCAACATGTCGACGGCCGCGCCGATCGCGGCCCTCGATTTGGCGTCGGCGTTGTCGGGCGCTGAGGCGACCGCCTCCAGGATCACGCGGCCGAGTTCGGCGACGATCCGATCGAAGAGGGCGGTGAGCACGGCCTCCAAGTTGCCGAAGCTTTCGTAGTAGTAGCGCTCGTTGAGACCTGCTTCGGCGCACAGTCCGCTGACCGTGAGTTTCGCGAAGCCGCGAGTGCCGACGATCTCGTGCGCTGCGTCGAGGAGGGCGTCGCGTCGTTGCGCGCGGCGATCGGCAGCAGAAACCCCACCGTAGGCACGCTTCGCGGTCGACACGACGCAATTGTGGCACATTCTCTTGCCAGATTCGCAATTCTGGGGGATGCTCTTGCCAGAATCGAACAGGAGGCAACGATGCCTGGTAAGCAGGGATATTTCCCCGCCGACTCGATGGCCGTTCGGGTCATGAGCAAACGAGCCGTCGGCTTGACCTACGGCGAGCGCGCTCTGGTGGTCGGTGCGACCAACCCGCTGCTCTACGTCGGAACGGCCGAGAACACAAGTCACCGCGAGACGCCGTACAACCGACTCGCGCTGACGGGTCGACTGTTCGAGGCCGTGTTTCTCGGGACGAAGGCCGAGGCCGACAGGGCTCTGGACTTCACGCGCAAGAAGCACGAACGTGTGGTCGGCGGTCTCCCCGAAGCAGCCGGACCCCACCATCCGGCCGGCATGCACTACAGCGCACGCGATCCCCATCTGATGTACATGACGATGGCGTTCACCTTCGATTCCGCCGAGGCGATGCACGATCTGCTCGTCCGCACGTTGACCGACGGTGAGCGCGAGGGCCTGTGGCAGGACTTCGTGCGCTGGGCGGAACTGTTCGGCATGCCGAGATCGGCCGCGCCGGCCACCTACCGTGAGTTTCGGGCTTCGTTCGACACCTACCTCGCCTCGGACCAACTGTTCCTCACCGCCGAAGCGCGCCTGGTGGGCGCACATCTCGCAGGTGCCGAGCGGCAGAAGTACCCGTTGCCCGGCAGATTGCGCCACGGCGCGCCTGCGCTGGCCCTGATCGTGCAGGGGAGTCTGCCTGCTCGGATTCGCGAGATCTACGGTCTACGTTGGACTTCGGCCGACGAACTGGCGTTCCAGCTCGCGGTCCGCACACTGCGCGCGGTGCACTTCCGGCCGCGACTCGCCCCCGCCGGTCCGTTGCGCATCGCCCTGCGGGGCCCGAGCGCCCCCAGCTACGCGACCCTCGCCCGCGGCGAACGGGAGCTGATCCGGAGCGGACGGCCGAGTATGCCCGGTGTCGACACGACGCGACGGGTCGAGGAAACAGCCTGACGAGAGCGTTGTAGGTGGTTGGGACCGTCGTCCAAGTCACTGCATTACTGTCTCGATAGTCGACTCCGGTAGCGTGAGGCCGCATCTGCACGCGAACCACAGTTGGAGCGCCGACCCCATGAACGACCAGACCCACCGCCGCACAGGCGCTTCCTACGCAGCCGCGGGTGTGGACATCGAGGCGGGCGATCGGGCTGTCGAACTGTTCGCTCCGCTCGCCAAGAAAGCCAGCCGTCCGGAGGTGCAGGGTGGTCTGGGCGGCTTCGCCGGACTGTTCGCACTCAAGAGTGGCTACCGCGAACCGCTGCTCGCTGCGTCGACCGACGGTGTCGGTACCAAGATCGCTGTCGCGCAGGCGATGGACAAACACGACACGGTCGGCCTCGACCTCGTGGCCATGGTCGTCGACGACCTCGTCGTCTGCGGCGCCGAGCCGCTGTTTCTGCAGGACTACATCGCTGTCGGCAGGGTTGTGCCCGAAAGGGTCGCAGAACTCGTCGGAGGCATCGCTGAGGGCTGTGTGCGGGCAGGCTGTGCGTTGCTCGGTGGCGAAACGGCCGAACATCCGGGCCTGATGGCAGACGGCGACTACGACCTGTCCGCAACGGGCGTCGGCGTTGTCGAGGCCGACCAGGTACTCGGGCCGGACCGAGTACGTCCCGGCGACGTCGTCATCGCCATGGGATCGTCGGGACTGCATTCCAACGGCTACAGCCTTGCCCGCAAGGTTCTGCTCGAGATCGACAGGATGTCGCTGAGCGCGCACGTCGAAGAATTCGGTCGCACGCTCGGTGAGGAACTGCTCGAGCCGACGAAGATCTACGCCAAGGACTGCCTTGCGTTGATCGCCGAAACCGATGTTCGTACGTTCTCGCACGTGACCGGCGGCGGGCTGGCCGCCAACCTCGCCAGGGTCATGCCGAAGGGTCTGGTCGCCGAGCTCGACCGCGGCACCTGGAATCCCGCTCCCGTGTTCAAGATGATCGCGCAGCGTGGTCGCGTCGAGCGCGCTGAGATGGAACGCACGTTCAACATGGGCGTCGGCATGGTTGCCATCGTGGCACCGGAGGATGTCGACCGGGCCCTGGCCATCCTGACGGCACGGCACATCAAGTGCTGGACGCTGGGAGCGGTGAAGAAGGCGAACACGAAGACGCCGGAAAAGGCCGACGGTGGGGACCGCGCACTGCTCGTCGGAGACCACCCGAGGTTCTGACAGATCGCCGCAGATCGAACGTTCGATCTCGGTGGATGTGCTCGAAAGAGTCCAAAGATGAAATGAGGGGGAAGCCGACCGAAGTCGGCTTCCCCCTCATTCATTCAAAGGTCAGCGACGCCACTCTTCGTACGCGTCGTCGTCGTCCCAACGGGAACGTGTGTCGGGCTCGTCTGGCGGCCTGACAGTATTCCGGTGCGAGATGGGTGAACCTCCTCCAGAGAGCTCTCGCTGCAAGCTGTCGAAGTCGGTGGATGGTGAGCTGTACTTGAGCTCACGTGCAACCTTGGTCTGCTTTGCCTTAGCCCGGCCGCGGCCCATGGCTAACCCCCTCGCGCCTTTGCGGGGCGGCCTGGGGAATTTGGCGGCCCCGTTTGAGTGTGTATTTTCCTGAGACACACTCTAGCGTGCAAATCGCGGTCGCGCTTCCACGACTGCTCGGGTCGGCCGGATCGCCCGCGTGTCACAGGTCCAACACGCCAGGAATTGCCCTGATCGTGCCGACCCTGGCCCCGCCACCGAGCACCGGCCGGGCTGCGAGGTCGGTGAGCACGTCACCGCCGTCGACGCCGATTCTGCAGAGGATCGCCGCGGTCATCGGTACCCGCGCGCGCTCGCCACCGTCGTCCAATTTCAGTGCGAACGCGGTCCCGTCCGGCAGTGCACCTGCATGAACGCCATCGGCACCCGCCTTGCAGAACAGTCCGGCCACCGCCGACATCAACGTCAGGTCGTCCTCGTCGGTCCCGCTCGCAACAGCGGGATGCGCGCGGATCGCGTCGGCTACGGCTCGTTCGTTGCTTTCGGGCGCAGCTGTGACGAGCGCCGCGAAAGCTCTCGCGAGATTGACCAACGACACAGGCACGATCGGCAGCCCACACCCGTCGATTCCCAGCTCGGTCTCGGGTTCACCGGTCAGCTCGGCGATCGTGTCGACAACCGCCTGCTGCAGGGGATGCCCCGGTTGCAGATAACTGTCGGTCGGCCAGTCGTTCGCTACGCAGGTCGCCAGCATTGCGGCGTGCTTGCCCGAGCAGTTCATGTAGATCCGCTTGGAACGGGCGCCGTTGGTCAGGACAGCGGCACGCGCGAATTCGTTGGTCGGCAGGTCTGCAGGGCACTGCAAGTGCTCCTCACGCAGTCCGTGCCTGGCGAGCAGGCCGCGGACGAGGGCAAGGTGGGTTTGCTCCCCTGTGTGCGACGCAGACGCGATGGCGAGCTCGGCGGTGCTGCTCGGGACGAACCCGTTACGCAGCATCGCAACGGCCTGCATCGGCTTGTTGCAGGATCGCGGGAAGATCGGCGTGTGGACCCTACCGACCTCGATGTCGATCTCGCCGTCGGGCCGCAGCACGACGAACGATCCCCGGTGGACGCATTCCCTGAAGCCGGATCGGACGACTTCCACAAGTTCGACGCTCATTTGGATCGGTCCTTCCGCCTGTCCATCCGGCGCAGTGCCGCATCGACCAGGTAGCGCGACCCATCGGACAGCGACGGTTCGTCGAGCAGGCGCGCGAGGCGGTCCGCGTCGGTCGCCACGAACAGATCGCGGACGGTGACCCCGTGTGTCGGGATGTCGACGATTTCGATGCTGTCGCCCGCCGAGATCGTTCCCGGTTCGAGCACACGAAAATAGGCGCCGACGTCCGCGCGTTCGGCAAACCGCCGCACCCAGTGCTTCTCCCCGGTCCAGATCTGAAAGGTCACGCACGGTATCCGCGGTGCCGTTGCCTCTAGCAGGACGTTCCCGATCCGCCACCGCTCACCGATCACAGCGTCGGTGACGGAGATTCCGCTGACCCGCAGATTTTCACCGAACCAGCCGGGAGGTACCGGTTTGCCGAGTTCGTCGGACCAGCGCTGCGCCTCGTCCTCGCCGTACACGTAGACAGCCTGATCGAGCCCACCGTGATGTTTCGTGTCGCAAACGTGGTCGCCTTCGGGTCCGAGCGGTTCGATCCGCACGGGGCCGGCTACGGGCCGCTTGTCGATGGCGGTGATCGGAATCGCACGAGGCTGCGGGATGTCGGCGAATACGACGCAGACGGCCAAGACGTTTCCGACGTTTGCTTCGTTTCCGACCCGCGCACTCACCGTCCGCGGAGCCGATCGATCGCAGCGCGTCCCGCTTGGACCTCGTCATGAGCCGGAACAGAGTCTGGATCGATCGACGCTGCACACGGACCCGCGTCGAGTTGGGTCTCGACCGGCACGGAACGCTTGATCAGTGCCAGCGCGATCGGGCCGAGTTCGAAGTGGTCGATGACCGTCCCGATTCGTCCGACGCTGCGTCCGCCTGCGGTCACCGCGTCGCCGGGCGCAGGGCGACCATCTGCCGAACCGTCGAGGTGCAACAGCACCAGGTGCCGTGGCGGCTTGCCGAGATTGTGCACCCTGGCAACGGTTTCC
The DNA here is from genome assembly GCF_016482825.1 of Antrihabitans stalagmiti. Lineage (GTDB taxonomy): Bacteria > Actinomycetota > Actinomycetes > Mycobacteriales > Mycobacteriaceae > Antrihabitans > Antrihabitans stalagmiti. The sequence goes on from NZ_JAEMNV010000004.1 coordinate 663,128, forward strand.
TGACCTCGGTAGCAGCCTTTGTCGAGGTGCACAGCACCGCCGGCGTCCACACCGCCGATCCAGCGGACCTCGTGCGGGATCGTGCGGTCGTCGGTGTCGATGCCGAGGCGTGGTCGCAATGCTGCGACGCGAAGAGCTTCGAACGCCCACATACCCGCAGGCGCAGCACCCGCAGCTGTCAATCGGCTCCACCACTGCGCAAGGTCGCCACGCGGGACGATCAGGTCGTAGGAGTGAGGGGTCGGCCACGGCATCGCGCGGATGAAGCCACCGCCCGGCAGCGCAGTGGCTTCGTAGATGCCAGGCAACGCGTCGATGCCGAGCGCAGCGGTGATCGCCGGGCTTGCGGCATCGGGTCCGATGAGGCTCAGAACGGCGAAATCAGGAGCTCCGGACGGTTCGGCTTTCGCCCAGAACACCATCTTCTGCAGGAAGGCCAGCAACGCGGGTCCGGTCTCGGCTTCGGTGTCGATCCACAGCGTGCCGTCGAGGTCGGTCATGACGAAGTGCTGCTCGACACGACCGTTGAGGTCGAGGCTGAGATTTTCGGCCGTTCTGCGATCCGGCAGGGCGGCAACGTGCTGGCTCGAGATCGTATGCAGCCACGTCAGCCGCTCGGCGCCGGTGATCGTGAGCACGAAGCGATGCGATCGGTCGAGCACAGCAACAGCTTGTGCAGCCGCCCGCTGCTCGGCGAAAGGATCTCCGTAATGCCAGGCGACTGCGGCGTCGGGTGTTTCCGGTGCGCCTGGGACGGCGCCTGGTGCCACGAGCAGAACACTCGGGGGGACTAACAACGATTCCACCACCTCTCCATAGTAGAGGTGCGCAGGCCTACCGCTCGTGAGTCCTTTCGGAGGGCGGGACCGCCGAAAAGACTCACGAGCGGCGGAGCCGCCTAAATTCCGAGCCGGCCTGACAGCACCGGCCACGACTTCTTCAGCTCGTCTTCCCAGTACCCCCACGAGTGCGTTCCGCTCGGGGGGAAGCTGTACGTTGCCGGGATACCGAGCTGGTTCAGCTTGTTCTCCAGGTTGTGGCTGCAGTAGTTGACAACCGCCTCGATCACGCCGCCGACGATGACCTGATTGGCCAGCGATGCGGGCGCATTTCCGTTCTGCACCAAAAGATGTGGATCGGTCAGCGTCTCGTGCGCGCCTGGCAGACCGTTTCCGTTCGAGATGTAGAGATCGATGCCTCGCAACTTCTCGGCGTTGATAAGAGGGTCGTTCGCGGCCCACATCGGGTCGTTGGGTGGGCCGTACATGTTTTCGTAGTTGCCGCCACCGCGTTCGACGGTGAGTTTCAAGAACTGCTGGCCGAGGGGGTCGGCGATCTGTGCGCACCCGCTGTAGGCGGCGACGCTCTCGTACAACGTCGGCTCGGACTGGGCAAGCGAAAGTACGGACGTTCCCGACATCGAAAGGCCGGCAATCGAGTTCTTGCCGTTCGTGCCGAGCGCCGCGTCGATGATCGGGGGCAGTTCTGCTGTGAGGAAGGTCTTCCACTTGTTGACGCCGAGAGCCGGGTCAGGATTACGCCAGTCCGCGTAGTAGCTCGCGATGCCACCGATCGGCGAGACGACATTGATGTTCTTGTCGGACAGGAAGTCGAAGGCGTCCGTCCGGGCCTGCCACGACGCGTCGCCGACGCCGGCGTCGAGGCCGTTGAGCAGGTACAGGGTCGGCCGCGGCACGCTGGTGTCGTGTGGTCGCTGGACCTCGACAGGGAAGGTCCTGTTCATCGACCCGGAATGCACGTAGATGATCAGGTCTTGCGGTCCTTTGGACTCGACCTTCTCGACGTAGGAGCCATTCGCTGAGGTGACCTTGGCGAGGAGAGTGCCGTCGGCTACCGGATCGGCCGCTGCTGTGCCGATGCCCGCCAGCGGGAGCAGCGCCAACGCTGCGCCGCCGACCACGAGCTTTGCGGCTATCGACGATAGTCGGATCGGTCCATACATCTGCTGAGTCCACCTAACCTTTGGTTTGCCGGATAGTAAACACGACCCGACCTTCTCCGCTTGGCATCGTACGGTCAATAACGCGCGAGCGGGTCGCGGCACCACGCCTCTACCCTTGGGCTTATGGCTGATCGAGTACTAGTGACTCTGGACGGTGTTGTCCGAGACCCCGACGCTCCGCTGCTGTGCGCCGACGACCTTGCCGCTGTGCGCGGCGACGGGGTCTTCGAGACACTCCTCGTGCGCGCAGGCCGACCGTGCACGATCGAGTTGCACCTTTCGCGCCTGCAGCGGTCGGCCGAGGCGCTCGATCTGCCCGAGCCCGACGTCGTGAAGTGGCGAAACGCCGCGGAGGTTGCGGCGAAGCAGTGGGGGACCGAGGCGGAGGGCGCGATGCGACTCGTCTACAGCCGAGGTCGCGAATCCGGGGGCGACCCGACCGCGTTCGTCACCGTTGGACCGCTTGCCGAGCGGGTGCAGCGGGCGCGCGCCGACGGCATTTCGGTGATGACGCTCGCACGTGGCCATTCGACCGAGCTCGGTCAGACAGCGCCATGGCAGCTGTTGGGTGCCAAGACGCTGTCCTACGCGACGAACATGGCCGCGTTGCGGTTCGCTGCACGCTACGAGGCCGACGACGTGATCTTCGTGAGCAGTGAGGGCCGTGTTCTGGAGGGTCCGCGGTCGACCGTCGTGATCGAGCGAGGCAGGACGTTGATCACGCCGCCCGCAACGCAGGGAATTCTTCCTGGCACTACCCAACGCGCGCTGTTCGAGGTGGCCGAGGACGCTGGCTTCGCGTGTGAGTACGCGCCGCTGTTCCCTGCCGACCTCATCACCTCGGACGGGGTGTGGTTGCTGTCGAGCGTGACCCTCGCCGCACGCGTGCACACCCTCGACGGGTTGGTGATGCGGCGGTCTGCGCGGGCGGACGAGATCGTCTCACTGGTCGACGTGGCTGTCGAGTCGATTGGGGCATCGAAGTAGGCCTGATCTGTGCGGTAAGGATCACGTCCGCTTCTCTTCGAAAAGGGTTCCTGCCTACTACTGCCTGTAGTACGTTGTGTGTAGTAGACGACGGCAGGAGCAGGCATGGACGCCTTGGACATCTCCCGGTGGCAGTTCGGCATCACAACCGTCTATCACTTCATCTTCGTCCCGCTCACGATCGGTCTCGCCCCGCTGATCGCGGTGATGCAGACGGCCTGGGTCGTGACCGGCAAGGATCACTGGTACCGACTGACCAAGTTCTTCGGCAAGCTGTTCCTCATCAACTTCGCTCTCGGCGTCGCAACGGGCATCGTGCAGGAGTTTCAGTTCGGCATGAACTGGAGCGAATACTCCCGATTCGTCGGTGACGTCTTCGGCGCTCCGCTCGCTCTCGAAGGTCTGGTCGCCTTCTTCCTCGAGTCCACGTTTCTCGGTCTGTGGATCTTCGGCTGGCACCGACTCCCGAAACTTGTTCACCTGGCAACGATTTGGCTCGTCGCAATCGGAGTCAACGCCTCCGCGTACTTCATCATCGCGGCCAACTCCTTTATGCAGCACCCCGTCGGTGCGCGGTACAACCCGGAAACCGGTCGGGCGGAACTGACCAGCATTTGGGAATTGCTCACCAACAACACTGCGCTGGCGGCCTTTCCGCACGCGGTCGCCGGTGCGTTTCTCACGGCAGGCACCTTCGTCGCAGGCGTTGCCGGGTGGTGGATGGTCCGCGGCCTCAAGCACCCCGACGGCGAGGGTGCGACGATGTTCCGCCCGGTCGCTCGCCTTGCGATGGGCGTCATCGTCGTCGCGGGTGGCGCACTCATCTACACCGGTGACGTGCAGGGCAAGCTGATGTTCGAACAGCAGCCGATGAAGATGGCGTCGGCAGAATCGTTGTGCCACAGCGAGACCGATCCGAATTTCTCGGTTCTCACGGTGGGAACGCACAACAACTGCGACAGCGTGACGCACTTGATCGAAGTACCCGGTGTCCTGTCGTGGCTCGCAGAGGGCAAGTTCTCGGGCGTCGATCTCAAGGGCGTCAACGAGCTGCAGCAGGAGTACTCCGAGAAATACGGTCCTGGCGACTACCGGCCGAATCTCTTTGTCACCTATTGGTCTTTCCGAATGATGATCGGCCTGTCGGCAGGTTCGTTCCTGCTTGCACTCGCCGGCCTGTGGGTCACCCGCGGCGGGCGCGTCCCCCATCAGCGCTGGTTCGGTTGGCTCAGCCTCGCCGCGATACCGACCCCGTTCCTCGCCAACAGCGCAGGCTGGGTGTTCACCGAGATGGGCCGCCAACCGTGGGTTGTTGCGCCCAATCCCACAGGGGTCGACCAGATCCGGTTGACCGTTTCCCAAGGGGTGTCGGGGCATTCGTCCGCGACGGTGATCGCGTCGCTCGTGACGTTCACGGTGATCTACGCGGGACTCGCCGTCGTCTGGTTCACGTTGATCAAACGTTACGTCGCCGCAGGTCCGTCCGAACACGACAAACACCCTGGCGCACCCGAACCGGCCGATCCCGATGGGCCGAAACAACTTTCGTTCGCGTACTAGAAACTGCTGGTCCACAGCACTGCAAAGGAGCCGTGATGGGAATACAAGAGGCGTGGTTCGTCGTCATCGCCGTACTGTTTCTCGGCTATTTCGTGCTGGAGGGATTCGACTTCGGGGTCGGCATGCTGTTCCCGGTGCTCGGTCGAACCGACACCCGGCGACGGGTGCTTCTCAACACCATCGGACCGGTGTGGGACGGCAACGAGGTGTGGCTGATCACCGCTGGTGGCGCCCTGTTCGCGGCCTTCCCCGAGTGGTACGCAACGATGTTCGCCGGCTTCTATCTGCCGCTGCTGCTCATCCTTGTCGCGCTGATCCTGCGGGTGTGCGCCATCGAATGGCGCGGCAAGATCGACGACCCGACCTGGCGTCGGCGATGCGATCTAGGCATCATGATCGGGTCGTGGGTGCCTGCGATCGTGTGGGGCGTCGCCTTCGCGAACCTGGTTCGCGGCGTAGCTATCGACGCCGACAAGCAGATGACGTCGAGCCTTTTCGATCTGTTCGGTCCGTACGCATTGCTCGGCGGTATGACGTTCGCACTTGCGTTCGCGCTGCACGGTGCCGTTTTCATTGCGCTCAAGACCAGCGGCGAAGTTCATGCCGATGCCATGAAAGTCGCACAGCGACTGACTCTTCCAACTCTGGCGGTGATCGGTGTCTTCGTGATCTGGACCCAGACCGCGTACGGCAAGACCTGGACGTGGGCGTTGGTAGCGGCCGTGCTCGCAGCGTTGCTCGGCGTGATCGCGACAATCAGGGCAAATCGTGAAGGCTGGGCCTTCACGTTCAATGCCATTGTGATACTTGGCTTCATCGGGTTGCTGTTCGCTTCGCTCTTTCCGAACGTGATGCCGTCCACCACCGCAGCCGAGTACGGATTGACGATCTACAACGCCTCGTCCAGTCCGTACACACTGAAGGTGATGAGTTGGGCCGCAGCCTTTTCCGCGCCGGTCGTGCTGCTGTACCAGGGCTGGACGTATTGGGTCTTCCGGCAACGGATCTCGACCGAGCAGATTCCACCGTCGATCGGTCTGAAGTTGGGTAGCGGGAAGTGACCGCCGCCGTCGAGAGTCGCATGCGCGGTCCGATCGACCCGCGCCTGTGGCGGTACTCGCACGCGGCGCGCAAGTACTTGGTGCTGAGCGTTGCGCTGTCGGTGCTGATCACCGCGGCAATCATCGTCTCGGCCTTGGTGATCGGTGCACTGCTCGCAGGAATCATCACCGAACCAGGTGAGCGGACGGCCGAGTCGTGGACCTTGCTGCTGTCGATTCTCGGCGCAGCGTTCGGGATACGAGTCGTCGGGGTGTGGCTGCAGGCCCGTCTCGGACACCGCTCCGCATCGCACGTCGTCGCCGACCTCGAAGGCGAAGCGCTTGCCGCTGCAGTCGGCCTCGAGCCTCGCGAACTCGATTCGCGGCGAGGCGAACTCGCGACGGTGCTGACCCGCGGCATCGGCGATCTACGGCCCTACCTGTCCGGTTACCTGCCTGCACTGATCCTCGCCGTCATCGTTCCGCCTGCGGTGCTCGTCGTCATCGCGACGCAGGATCTGATCTCGGCTGCGATCATCGGTGTGACGCTGCCACTGATTCCGCTGTTCATGATCCTGATCGGTCTGCTGACCCGCGGTAAGTCGCGCTCTACGCTCGAGGCGATGTCGACGCTGTCGTCCCAACTGCTCGACCTGCTCGCAGGTCTGCCGACCCTGCGCGCACTCGGTCGCGAACAGGGACCGCAGGCCCGGGTCGAGGAACTTGGCGACGCACATCGGCGAACTGCGATGTCGGCATTGCGAATTGCGTTCCTGTCCTCGGCGGTCCTCGAGCTGCTCGCGACCCTGTGTGTTGCCCTCGTTGCGGTGAGTATCGGCTTGCGGCTCGTCTTCGGCGAAATGGGACTGCAGGCCGCGATCATCGCTCTGATCCTGGCACCGGAGGTGTATCACCCACTCCGGTCGGTAGGCGAACGATTCCATGCTGCAGAAGACGGAATGGCTGCGGCAGAAAAGGTTTTCGGAGTTCTCGCTGCGCGCGAAGCCACACCGAGCGCAGGCGAGCGCAGGCCCGCTCGCCTGAACGGAATCATCGAGGTCGGCGGGCTCGGTGTGCGCTCCCGCGATGGCTTCGCGCCGAACGAATTCGGTGCTGTCTTTCGCCCAGGTTCGGTGACGGTGTTGACCGGTGCCAACGGCAGCGGTAAATCGACAGTGCTGCAGGCGGTTCTGGGTCTCGTAGCACCGGACCGCGGGTGGGTTACGGTCGACGGTATCGACGTCGGCGAACTCGATCGGGCGTGGTGGTGGGACCACATCGCATGGCTTCCGCAGCGTCCGGTACTTGTGCCTGGAACGTTGCGCGAAAACCTCGAGCTCGTCGGTGAACCCGGCGTCGACCTCGATCGCGTATGTGCGGCAACAGGGTTCGACGCCGTCCTCGCCGAGTTGCCGGACGGCTGGAACACGGTTGTCGGGTCGGGCGGGGTCGGGCTGTCGCTCGGGCAACGGCAACGGCTCGCGCTCACCCGAACACTCGTGTCGGCCAAACCGATTCTGCTGCTGGACGAGCCGACGGCGCACCTCGACAGTGCAAGCGAGGCAACGGTACTCGAATCGATCGTTCGGTGCGCCGATGTCGGCGCCACCGTCGTCGTCGTGGCACACCGTCCGTCCGTACTTGCCGCCGCGGACGTGATCGTCGAGGTAGGCAGGCACACCGTGAATGCGGAGTCCACGCTCCCAGGGGAAGGGATCTGACATGAGCACCGACCCGCTGTGGCGCGCTCTGGCTCTGCTGCAATTGCAGCCTCGCCGGATCGTGACCGCGGTGGTGTTCGGAGCGGTCGCAGTCGGCAGTGGCTTGGCGTTGGCGGCTTTGGCAGCGTGGTTGATCGCACGAGCCTGGCAGATGCCGCCGGTGCTCGATCTGACGGTGGCCGTCGTTGCGGTACGTGCGCTCGGAATTTCGCGAGGGGTGTTTCGCTATCTGGAAAGACTGGCGAGTCACGACACCGCGTTTCGTGGCATGACTGCTGCTCGAACGAACATCTATCGCCGCCTGGCGACTGGTGACCCTGCGGCGGTGACGGGTGTGCGACGCGGTGTGTTGCTCTCACGAACCGGCGAGGACATCGATACGGTCGGCGCGGTCGTCGTGCGCGGGATCGTCCCCATGGCTGTTGCGGTTGTATTGTCCTTCGCCGCAATCGGATTGCTGGCCACCATCTCTTTGGCGGCAGCGGGAATTCTCGCTGTGTCTCTCGCCGTCGCGGGCATCGTCGCGCCGTGGCTGGCGACCAGCGCAGCCCGGACTGCGGAACTCGCGGGCATGGCTGCGACCGCGGAGTATGCCGAACACGCTGTCGCCGCACTCGACCATGCTGCCGAGTTGCGGGTTGCGGGCAGGTTGGACGCCGTCGTCGAAGCGGCGCGGTCAGCGAGTGCGGAGGTTGCTGCGGCCACGGACAGAGCGGCGCCACGCGCGGCGTTCGCGGCGGCCGCGACACCGTTGGCGACCGGGGTGAGCGTGCTCGGATCGCTGCTCATCGGCGTTGTTGCCTACGACGGCGGCACGATGACGCCGATGGCGCTTGCGATACTGGTGTTGCTGCCCTTGGCCGCGTTCGAGGCAGTCGGACCGCTCCCGGCCGCCGCGCAGGCGGTCAGCCGAGCGCGGATAGCGGCGGGCCGTATCACGGCCCTTATCGACACGGCCCTCATCGATACTGCGTCGACGACGAAGGTCGGCACCAGCAGAGCCTCTGTCGACGATTGGGTCCTGCGCGCTCGCGGGCTGCGTGCAGGTTGGTCGACCTGTCCCGAAAAGTCCACCAGAGCAATAGATCTCGATCTCGCCCGCGGCGCGCGGGTCGCGATCACCGGTCCAAGCGGGGTCGGCAAGACGTCGTTGCTGATGACGCTCGCGGGATTGCTGTCTCCCGTCGAAGGTCGGCTCACGTTGGGTGGCACGCCCATCACCGACCTCGAGCCAGCGAGCGTGCGACGCGTTGCGACGTTCTTCGCGGAGGACGCCCACCTATTCGACACCTCTGTGCTGGAGAACTTGCGTGTGGCGCGAGGTGAGCTGAGCGCGGACGAGGCCGAGGCGGTAGTGCGTTCGGTTGGCCTTGGTGACTGGTTGGACGGCTTGTCGAACGGTCTCGATACGGTCCTGACCGGTGGCGAGCGGGCCGTATCCGGCGGTGAGCGCCGCCGCATCTTGCTTGCCCGTGCGATCTGCTCGCCCGCCGAGGTGCTGCTACTCGACGAGCCGACCGAGCACCTCGATGCCAAGGCCGGCGCCGACCTGCTGACCGCTTTGCTGCAGCGCGGTTCCGGATTGGTGCACCCCCGTCGCACCGTCGTCGTCGTGACCCATCACCTGCCCCGGGATTGCACCCCTGACCAGGTGCTTTCTCTCGATTTCGCGGACCGCGAAAATACGTTGCCGAACGCAGCGGAGGCACGTACTTTCGTGAGTACACAAGAGAGGAGGTGGTCTGGAGTTGGTTATCCATAGGACGCGTGAGGTGGCTGCCAGCTAGCCGCTACCGCTGACGGATTCTTCTCTCCGCGCGAGCGGCTAGCGAATCCAAGGCAGCTACCCGGCCCCCGAGCCTCCGGTCTTGTCCAGACCGGAACCTGCGAACGACGTTCACGTCTTCGTCGGTATGGCTCGGGGGTCGTTCGCATTTCCGGCACCTTGTCGTCAACAAGGGGTTGACGACAAGCGGAACGTCAACTTATGGTTGACGCATGACGAAGCCAATCAAAATGACAAATCCGGTCCGTCTCGACGATCTGATCGAGGCCATCAAACAGATCCATGACGATGTGCTCGATCAACTGTCGGATGCCGTGATTGCGGCGGGCGCTCTCGGCGATGTCGCCGACCACCTGATCGGCCATTTCGTCGACCAGGCCAGGCGTTCCGGCGCTTCGTGGACCGACATCGGCAGGAGTATGGGCGTCACCAAGCAGGCTGCTCAGAAGAGATTTGTTGCCAAAGGTGAGACGCCGGACCTCGACCCGAAGCAGGGCTTCAGTAGGTTCACTCCGCGCGCGCAGAACGTGGTGATGGCGTCGCAGAACGAAGCGCGCGCAGCAGGCAACGACCACATCGGCCCGACGCACATTCTTCTCGGCCTACTTGCCGAGCCGGAAGGCCTCGCCGCAATGCTCCTCGAGTCGCACGGTGCAACCCTGGCGGCAGTGCGCGAGAAGGCCACGGCGATGCTGCCGACTGCCGTTGCAGACGTTCCCGAGTTGATTCCGTACGACGCGCAGGCCAAGAAGGCGCTCGAGCTGACCTTCCGCGAGGCATTGAGGTTGGGGCACAACTACATCGGCACCGAGCACATCCTGCTTGCGCTGCTCGAACTCGAAAACGGCAGCGGGCCACTTTCGGAGCTCGGTGTGGCCAAGGCCAAGGTCGAGTCGGACATTGTCGAAACGCTGAACGCGCTGATCGTGAGCAGTCGCAACGCGGGCGAGTGACATCGTCGGCGAGGCTCCCTTCCCTTTCGCATTGAAATACCGCTAGTATCCGAAACTATGACGCTATTCGGAAACAGCTACCCGCGCATCGATCTGTCGGACTCGATGGTGTTGATCACCGGTGGTGGCCGTGGGATCGGCCGCGCAACCGCAGAACTGTTCGCAGCGAAAGGCGCGAGGGTTGTCCTCGCAGACGTCGACCTCGCGGCAGCCGAGATCGCGGCCGGTGCGATCGGCGGTTCCGCGACAGCGTTGCAACTCGACGTTCGTTCCCGCGACGACTGGGAGAAGGCCGTCGCCGAACTCGGTCGGGTCGACGTGCTCGTCAACAACGCGGGTGTGATGCCGGTGGCGGCGTTTCTCGACGAGACCGACGCGATCATCGAAGCAACGATGGACATCAACGTGCTCGGGCTGAGTCACGGCATGCGGGTTGTGGTGCCAGGCATGATCGATCGCGGCTACGGCCACGTGGTCAACGTCGCGTCGCTCGCGGGCAAGATTCCGATCCCCGGGCTCGTCGCCTACAACGCGAGCAAGTTCGCGGCCGTCGGCCTTTCAGCCGCTGCCCGACTCGAATTCGCACCGCACGGCGTCAGCGTCAGCACCATTCTGCCGTCGGCGGTTCGGACCATGCTGTCCTCCGGTATCGAACTCGGCCACGGCATGCCGACCGTCGATCCAGAGGACGTAGCGGCCGCCATCGTCGCGACCTGTCGTTCACGTAAGGCGGAAACGCCTGTGCCGGGCTACCTTTCGGCGATAGACCTCGGCCTCGCGGTCGCGCCCGAGCGACTGCTCAACCTGGTTCGCAGCCTTGCCGACGGAAACCGTGCGCTCACAGGCGTCGATCATTCGGCACGGGCCGCATACGAAAGCCGGGTGTTGTCGGTCACCGACCAGACGTAGGTTGCCGTCAGCCGATGTAGCGCGCGAGCCGAGCAGACAACCTCGGCACGAGCGGTCCGTCGGCTACGACGCGTTCCTCGACGTACGCCAAGTCCCCGCCTTCGACGATGCCGTACAGCCGCTTCGCGCCGCCGACAACCGCGGCGGACTGACTGCGAATCACTACGTCTGTCGCCAACTCCCACGACGACTGCGTGAGCGCCTGGCCGTAGTACAACTCGACGATCCCCGAGCTGTGGGTCAGTAGCAGCTCGACAACCTCGTTCTCCTTGGTGCCGTCACCGCTGACGCGCCAGAAACCGGTCTCGCGAAGGTCAGGGCGTACGTAGGCACCGTCGGCATCGAGCACCCATGATCGAGATTCCCAATTGAGGTAGTCGCCGCCGTCGTGGGACACCACAACCTGCTGCCCGAAGCGATAATCGCCGGTCTCTGGGTCGTTGCCTTCGCCCTCACCGCGCCAGACACCGACGAGGGGGAGCAGCGCGAGCATGGCGGGATTGATGTCCGGACCGAGTCGCAAATTCGCTGTGTCCTCCGGCAGGGGGAGGTCCGGCAGCGTCGCAATGTTGAGGGTCGCCGTTATCCGCGCACGCTCGGCAGCGTCGGCGACAGCCTGATCGCCACTGCGACGCGCAACGTGATCGTCAGGGCCCTGAGCGGATGGCTCCGAAGGGTCCTGGCTCACGACTCGTCGGTCACCAGTCGATAGATGACATACAGCCCGAACCAGGTGATCAACACCGATGCCAGCGCGAGGAGTGCCTCGAAGAATAGGACCACGAGGAGTAGTTTAGCCCCGCCGTATCGGAAACGACGAACGGGCGGTTATCGCGGCAACGCCCGAAGACATTGCGCGACAACCGCCCGTTCGGCAGGTGCGTCAGACGCCGACGGTGACGTCTACCTTGTGCACGCCGTTGCCCTCGGGGCTCACAGCGGAAGTGCCGTTGCCCGACGACGACAGCGCGCGCACGGTCCAGTCGCCCGGTGCCGCGAAGAAGCGGAAATCGCCTGTGCCGGAAGCGACGACCTCGGCCGTGAACTCACCGGACCGATCGAGGAGGCGAACGAACGCGCCACCGACCGGCTGCCCGTCACCGGCGACGACCTTGCCCGTGATGACAGTTTCCTTCTCGACATCGACGCCGGCCGGAATGGCCTGGCCCTGTGTTGGTGCTGCGCACATATCTATTCTCCCAATTCGATCGGTACGCCGACGAGTGAGCCGTATTCGGTCCAGCTGCCGTCGTAGTTCTTGACATTTTCGTGGCCGAGCAGTTCCTTGAGCACGAACCAGGTGTGGCTGGAGCGCTCGCCGATCCGGCAGTAGGCGATGGTGTCCTTGGATCCGTCGAGGCCGGCTTCGCCGTAGATCTCGGTGAGCTCCTCGTCGGACTTGAACGTGCCGTCCTCGTTGGCTGCCTTGCTCCACGGCACGCTGATTGCACCGGGGATGTGGCCCGGACGCTGGCTCTGCTCCTGCGGGAGGTGAGCCGGTGCCAGGATCTTGCCGGAGAACTCGTCGGGAGAACGCACGTCGACCAGGTTCTTCACACCGATTGCTTCGATGGTCTCGTCGCGGAACGCGCGGATCGTCAGGTCCGGCTCGGCTGCCTTGTACTGCGTCGCTTCGCGGGTGACCTCGTCACGCGAGAGCGGACGACCGTCGAGTTCCCACTTCTTGCGGCCACCGTCGAGGAGCTTGACGTTGTCGTGGCCGTACAGCTTGAAGTACCAGTACGCGTACGCGGCGAACCAGTTGTTGTTGCCACCGTAGAGGACAACCTCGTCGTCGTTCGCGATGCCACGTGCCGACAGCAGATCGGAGAACTGCTCGCGGTTGACGAAGTCACGCCGGACCTGGTCCTGCAGATCAGTCTTCCAGTCGAGCTTGATCGCACCCTCGATGTGACCATCCGCGTATGCGGCGGTGTCTTCGTCGACCTCGACGAAAACGGTCTTCGGTGCGTTCAGGTTCTGCTCGGCCCAGTCAGTTGAGACCAGGACGTCGGAGCGAGCCATGTTGTTCCTTTCGGGTTTTTCTTTGTGACGTTCGAATTGTTCGTGCGGGTTGTTCGAGCAAGGGGAAAAGAGTGGGGGTTGCTCAGGCAGTCGCCGGACGAAAGCGGGCGACGAGTGGGTAGATCTGGCAGCCGAGGCAGATTCCGAAAGCTGCGTTGAGAAAGGCCGCGAAAAGAGCGAACCCGGCGAACACAGCACCGACGAGCGGCGCTCCGATGGCGAATCCGAGTACTCCGACGGCTGCGAAGACGAACCCGACCAGTTGCGCGAAGCGCAGTGGTGCGGTTGGTTCACGCTCGGTCGGAGGTCCGACGCGTGGTGCCACCAGTGTCGCGTACACCCGGCCGTACGGGCTTCTGCGCGGCCCCACCGCGGCGCCGATCGCGAAAACGACGGCCTGCAGTGCAAGCAGAACGCCCGCGACGGCCGGTGAGAAAGCCGCTGTCAGCAGAACGACGACCAGAACTGCAGTCGTGATCCAGGCGGCAAATCGGGGTCCGCGGACGTCGACCTGATCGACGGCGACGGTCGAGGTGGTGGTGGACGAGGTGTGAGAAGTTGTTGACATGACGTGCTCCTGCGCAGAATTTGGGCGAGGGGATGCGAGGCATCGCGGCGATGTAGAGCACCGAATCGGCCGAACAGCGTGGACGTCAGCTATTGCTCGCCCAAGAAGGGGGAGCAGCAGACCTGGCCTGGTGATCTAGCGGCAGGGGCGACAACAACAGCCGCCGAGGCGGCACAGGTCCACTGTGCGGCGACGGGTGAGCATCAGCTCGCGGCAGGTTTGCACGTGGCGGAGTTTACCCTTTTCTGGGCAAAGTTGAATCCTCGGTCTTCGATTTCGTCCTGACCTGCAGTTTTCAGCTACTCAGCGGGACGAGGGCGGTCCGCAGATCGGCGGAGGTCGGTACGCCCGAAATGCGGAACATTTCCGCAGTTGGACTGTCGAAGATAAAGGTCGTCGGTAGGGAGAGGACACCGAGTTCCTTCGCGAGACGGGGGTGCTCGTCGATGTCGACTTCGACCTCGGCCGGCGGTTTCGGCGACCGTTCCAACTCGGCGACAACCTGACCGACGACCCGTCGCACCGCCGCACACGGACCGCACCAATCGGCGGAGAAGTGCAACACCGTCGGCCCGGCAGTGCCGACGCCGACGCCGGAAAGCAGTTCGATCCGCTCGCTGTCGGTGTTTTCGGACGCCTTGGTCGCACGGACTTTGCCTGCTCGGCGTTGCAATGCTACGCCGGCAATCGTTGCGACGAGGAGAGTGAGAATCAGTACTGTGATCTGCGTCATGTCTTCTGGAGGTCGTCGAGGTTGATGATGACATTGTTACCCGAACCCTCGATGACGATCTGCGATCCGATCGCCGTCACCTTGGTCGGAAGCACACCGAACGGAAGCTGACTGGTGTCGATCGTCCGGGTGAACAGTCCGAGTACGCCGTCGCGATCGGGAATCGGAATGTTCAGACCGATGCCTGCCCCGGCGTCGACGTAGAAGTCCGTTGCCTGGACCCGCAGCTTGTCGCCGTCGAGGACGAGCTCGGCCTCGACGCTCACTTTGGTCTCGATCGGGCCGATCGGAACCGTGCCGGTCAGGACCACGCCGCCGGTTGTGAACAACCCGCTTCCGCCTGAACCGCCCGTACCGTCGGATTTGTCGGCGGGTGCGGCGGAAACCTGCAGGTCAGGGATATCGAATAGCTTGCCGAGCTCGGTGGCGTCGATGCGGATGCGGCCCTCGACACGATCGACCGGGATTCGGTGGACATTGCCGTCGACCAGATCGCTGACGGGTACGGACACACCTGTGAGTGTCGCCTCGACGGTTGTGTTGCCGATGAGGTCGGCGCGTACGCCGTTCGCCCGAATGTCGACGCTCTTGTACTTGCCTTTGGCAGCGTGGGAGAGAAACGGAAAACCGTGGATCGTCACTTCGGGATCGGAATTCAACTCGGCGCCGTCGCGGATGGCCCTGGAAACGCTGTACTCCGCGTACGCCGCCGCGCCGAAGTCGACGACGACGGCGAGGCCGAGAAGGCACACGAGCCCGATGATGAGTTTCCGCACCACACCATTGTTACCGAAACGTCGAACCTCATCTGCCACGACGATGCCCCTGCACCCTCGCCAGGACACGGAAACGCACGTCGGCGCGCTAGTCTGTCACGCAAAGTACAAATGTCTGTCACATCGACGTGCGGCCGAAAATCCAATGCGTCACGGCGAGAGGGAGGGTTTCATGGAACTACTCCTACTGACTTCCGACTCCAATCCCGAGGCAGTGCTTCCTTCGTTGGCGCTGTTGTCGCACACAGTGCGGCCCGCGCCGACCGAGGTGTCGTCGCTACTCGAGGCAGGCACGGCCGACGTTGCTCTTGTCGACGCACGGATCGATCTCGCTGCTGCGCGTGGTCTGTGCAGGCTGCTCGGCACCACAGGTTCGGCGATACCAGTGGTTGCGGTACTGACCGAAGGCGGCCTCGTCGCGGTCAACGCGGACTGGGGCCTCGACGACATCCTCCTTCCAGGGACCGGCCCCGCCGAGCTCGATGCGCGGCTGCGGTTGCTCGTGGGTCGCAGCGGTGGCATCGCAAGTCCCGAGAACACCGGCAAGATCACACTCGGCGAACTCGTGATCGACGAAGGCACCTACACCGCCAGATTGCGTGGGCGTCCGCTCGACCTCACCTACAAGGAATTCGAACTTCTCAAGTACCTCGCTCAGCACGCCGGACGTGTGTTCACCCGCGCGCAGCTGCTGCAGGAGGTCTGGGGCTACGACTTCTTCGGCGGCACCAGGACGGTCGACGTGCACGTCCGACGCCTGCGCGCGAAGTTGGGCACCGAGTACGAGTCACTGATCGGAACCGTCCGCAACGTCGGATACAAGGCCGTCCGCCCTTCCCGCAACGCCAGCAGGGTCGATCCTGTCGCCGTAGCCGACGACGTCGACGACTACGACGGACCGGAAGACGCCGAATACGCACCTGCGAACGGATCGGCACCCTGAGTGACCGCTGCTGACTGGACGACAACCCTGGACGACGCCGCCGTCGTTCGGGTCCGGGAACTGATCGCTGCCGCATCGAAGGCCGATGGCACAGCACCTGTTTCGGAGCAGGTGGTGCTGTCGTTGGCGCATACGTCCGACACCCGCCACCTCGTCAGGTCGGTCGACGGCCGGATCGTCGGCTACGCCAACCTCGTTCCAGGCACCGCCGACCACCCCGCGATGACCGAGGTCGTCGTGGCGCCGGATGCGCGCGGCAACGGCGTCGGTGGCGACCTGGTGACCGCAGCCCTCGGCGCGGGCGGAACCGGCGCGAGGGTCTGGGCGCACGGAAATCTGGCGCCCGCTCGTGCTGTGGCATCTCGCCTCGGGCTGAGCACAGCGCGCGAACTATTGCAGATGCGTCGCTCCCTTTGGTCGACTCCTTTACCGGAAATCGATGTGCGCGAGGATGTTTCGATTCGAACCTATCGACGCAACGCCGACGATACCGAAATCCTTCGGGTCAACAACGCGGCCTTCGATTGGCATCCGGAGCAAGGCAACTGGACCGCGGACGACATCTCCGCACGAAGAGCGGAGCCCTGGTTCGACCCGAACGGGTTGTTCCTCGCCGTGGATTCGGCCGATCGGGTCATGGGCTTCCACTGGACCAAGGTGCACACCGAGGTCGAGCCGCATATCGGCGAGGTGTACGTCGTCGCCGTCGATCCGAACATCCACGGCAAGGGTCTCGGTCGATTGCTCACCGTCGCAGGACTGCGTTACCTGCGCGACCGTGGCCTCGCGAACGTGCTGCTCTACACCGAGGCGGACAACGCTGCGGCCGTGCACGTCTATCGCAAGCTCGGCTTCGAGACGCACTACACGGACGTCGCCTATACCGCTGGTTGATGAACGTCGTCTACCTGTGAAGACTGTCTGCGACGTACGTAACTCGACTACGCGGTGAATACTTCGAACCGGACATAACCACCAGCCTGTTCACCTCCCGTTCACCGAACTGGGACCAGCTGTCCACCAGGTGCCTTTACCTTTCTCGATGGGCGGCGTCACGCTGCCTGGTGCCGGGTTTGCTCCCGCATCCACAACTCGCCGCCCGGCTAGCACTGTCTAGGGAGCGCGGTGGATCGAGATTCCTGGAGGAATTAGGTGAACCGTAAGCGCAGCAGCGTCCTTATCGGACTCGCGGTCGTCGCTTTGACCGCAGCCGGATGTGGCGGCGACGACACTAAAGAGGGCGCAGCACCAGCATCGTCCAGCGACGTGAAGTGCGAGGGCAAGGACAAGCTCAGTGCTGAGGGTTCCTCGGCACAGAAGAACGCATTCGACCTGTTCAGCGCCGCATACAGCGCAGCATGCTCGGGTAAGTCCGTGGCATACAACCCGACCGGTTCCGGTGCGGGTCGCGAGCAGTTCCTCTCGAAGAACGTCGACTTCGCAGGCTCCGACTCGGCACTGAGCGAGGAAGAGGCCGCCAAGGCGAAAGAGCGTTGCGCAGGCAACGACGCCTGGAACCTGCCCATCGTCTTCGGACCGGTCGCCCTTGCGTACAACGTCAGCGGCGTCGACAACCTGGTCCTGAACGCCGACGTGACCGCCAAGATCTTCACCGGCGCGATCACCACCTGGAACGACCCGGCAATCGCCGCGCTGAACTCGGGCGCGACCCTGCCCGACACGAAGATCACGCCGGTCTACCGCTCGGACAAGTCAGGAACGAGCGAGAACTTCGGTCGCTACCTCGAGACCGCAGCCCCGCAGAGCTGGAACAAGGGCCACGACGGCGCTTGGCAGGGTGGCGCTGGTGAAGGCGCAGAGAAGTCTTCGGGCGTCGCGGAGAAGGTCAAGAACATCTCCGGCTCGATCACCTACGTCGAGAAGGGCTACGCCGACGACCTCGAACTCGTCTACGCGCAGATCGACAACGGCAGCGGTCCTGTCGAGCTGACCGCGGATTCGGCAGCCAAGTCGGTCGACACCGCGAAGTTCGCAGGCGAAGGCAACAACCTGACCCTCGATCTCGCGTCGATCTACGGCTCCAAGGAAGCGGGTAGCTACCCGATCCTGCTGGCCACCTACGAGATCGTGTGCTCCAAGGGCTACGACGCCGAGACCGCTGCGGCAGTCAAGGACTTCCTGACCGTTTCGGTCAACGAAGGCCAGGCCGAACTCGCCGACGTCGGCTACGCGCCGTTGCCGTCGAAGTTCAAAGAGCGCGTGACGACCGCTATCGACGCCATCGCGTGACCCCCTCGATCACCCCGCCCGGTGTAGCGCCGGGCGGGGTGATCGGCCCCGTGTTTTCTCGAACAAGCTAAGAGAGCGAAGATGAGCGACGCACCTCCGCAACCGCGAACGATGCCGTCAGTAGCGGAAGCGACTTCGGCGGCGACGGTGACTGCCAAGCAAGGAAAGGAACCGCCAGTGCCACCGGTCAAAAGCGGCAAGACAGTTGTCCGCCCAGGGGATCGTATTTTCTCCGGTCTGGCTGTCGGCTCGGGAACGTTCATCGTCTTCCTCATCGGCGCTGTGGCGTTCTTCCTGCTGTGGCGAGCGATTCCGTCGCTACGAAACAACGAGGAGAACTTCCTCACCTTCCGCGGATCGTGGGAGACCGACAACACGGCCGCGATGCATTTCGGCATCTTGGACCTGTTGCAGGTCACCGTGTTCGTCTCGATCATCGCGCTCATCATTGCGATGCCGATCGCACTCGGCATCGCGATCTTCCTCACCGAGTACTCGCCGAAGCGTCTCGCAGCACCGCTTGCGTACGTTATCGACCTGCTAGCAGCGGTGCCGTCGATCGTGTACGGCTTGTGGGGCATCTACGTGCTCTCGCCTGCGATCGCGCCCGTTGCCCTGTGGCTCAACGAAAACCTTTCCTGGATACCGATTTTCGCTGACGGCGACATCGACATCAGGGCAGGCGGAACGATCTTCACCGGTGGCATCGTGCTCGCCGTCATGATCCTTCCGATCATCGCGGCCGTAACGCGCGAAGTCTTCATGCAGACACCGCGTACCAACATCGAAGCGGCGCTCGCACTCGGCGCTACCCGGTGGGAGATGGTCCGGACGACGATCATTCCGTTCGGCAAATCCGGCTATATCAGTGGTTCGATGCTCGGCCTCGGACGTGCGCTCGGTGAAACGATTGCTCTGCTCCTGATCCTCTCCTCGACGCCGGGCTTCTTCGGCTGGTCGGTGTTCGACAGCGGCAAGACGTTCGCAACGCAGATCGCGTCCAGCGCACCCGAGTTCAACAACAATCTCGAAGCAGGCGCCTACATCGCCGCCGGCCTCGTGTTGTTCGTGCTGACGTTCATCGTCAACTCGTTCGCCCGCGCCATCATCGCCGGAAAGAAGGCCTGACCCATGACGACGACACTGGACAAGCCGGTCAAGGAGCCGACCTTCCGTCGGACCAGCGCCAAGCGACGGTTCGTCAACTCCACGGCCACCGTGCTGGTGACTCTTGCAGTCCTCATCGCACTCATCCCGCTGGTCTGGGTGCTGTTCTCGGTTGTGTCACGCGGACTCGATCCGCTGCTCGATCCGGACTGGTGGCAGAAGTCGCAGAACCTGATGACCAACCGCACCGAGGGCGGTGGCGCTTACCACGCGATCATCGGCACCCTGTTCCAAGGCCTGTTGTGCGCGATCATCTCGGTTCCGATCGGTTTGTTCGTCGCGATCTACCTCGTCGAATACTCCAACGGGTCACGGCTCGGCAAAGTCACCACGTTTATGGTCGACATCCTGACGGGTGTTCCCTCGATCGTCGCCGCGCTGTTCATCTACTCGCTGTGGATCACGACCTTCGGTTTCCCGCGATCGGGATTCGCGGTCTCGCTCGCCCTTGTGCTGCTGATGATTCCGGTTGTCGTCCGCTCGGCCGAAGAGATGTTGCGCATCGTTCCGCAGGACCTCCGCGAGGCGAGTTATGCACTCGGCGTACCGAAATGGAAGACGATCGCTCGCGTCGTCGTGCCGACAGCGCTCTCGGGCATCGTCACCGGCATCATGCTCGCATTAGCTCGGGTCATGGGCGAGACGGCGCCGCTGCTCGTGCTCGTCGGCTACACGAAGACCGTCAACTTCGACCTGTTCGACGGAGAGATGGCGTCGCTGCCCGGAATGATGGTCGACCAACGCAGCGGCTCGGTCGTCGGCCTGGCCGACGAACGACTCTGGGGTGCGGCGCTGACCCTCATCCTGCTCGTGGCGGTACTGAACATCTTCGCCAAACTCGTCTCCAAGTTCTTCTCGCCCAAGAGCGTCTGACACAGACGTCCGCCGGACCACAAACCACACCGAAGCAGATCCAGGAGCCAGCCATGGCGAAGCGCATCGACATCAAAGACGTCAACATCTATTACAGCAAGTTCCACGCCGTCGCCGACGTGTCACTGGCCGTGCCGCCCCGCGCGGTGACCGCGTTCATCGGTCCGTCGGGTTGCGGAAAGTCGACCGTCCTGCGGTCGCTCAACCGTATGCACGAGGTCATCCCCGGCGCGTACGTCCAGGGTGCCATCCTGCTCGACGGCGACGACATCTACGGGTCGGGCGTCGACCCCGTTAGCGTTCGCCGCACCATCGGCATGGTGTTCCAGCGCCCGAACCCGTTCCCGACCATGTCGATCAAGGACAACGTCGTGGCCGGGCTGAAGCTGCAGGGCATGCGTAACCGCAAGGAACTCGACCAGATCGCCGAGCGCTCGCTGCGCGGTGCGAACCTGTGGAACGAGGTCAAGGATCGTCTCGACAAGCCGGGTGGCGGTCTTTCCGGCGGTCAGCAGCAGCGTCTGTGCATCGCCCGCGCCATCGCCGTCCAGCCCGACGTTCTGCTGATGGACGAGCCGTGCTCGGCGCTCGACCCGATCTCGACCCTGGCCATCGAAGATCTGATCACCGAACTGAAGAAGGACTTCACGATCGTGATCGTCACGCACAACATGCAGCAGGCTGCGCGTGTGAGTGATCAGACCGCCTTCTTCAACCTCGAGGCGACGGGCAAGCCCGGCCGGTTGATCGAGATCGACGACACCGAGAAGATCTTCTCCAACCCGACCCAGAAGGCGACCGAGGACTACATCTCGGGCCGCTTCGGCTGAGTTGGCGAGCGCAAGCACAAGCACTGCGAAAGGCCCCAGCGTGACGCTGGGGCCTTTCGTCGCTTCCGACGCCGTCTCGGCGAAAATAGTGCTGCCCCGCATCGACTCGTCGGTCGATGCGGGGCAGCGCTGAGCAGTTGTTGTGCAGCCGAAACTAGCGAGGCGCGGAGGCGATGCCGTACTCATCGTCGGAATCGGACGGGAGCTTGCCCGTGACGAGGAAGATGACCCGGCGACCGACTTCCACGGCGTGATCGGCGAAGCGCTCGTAGAAACGTCCGAGCAGGGTGATGTCGACCGCTGCGGCAACGCCGTGCTTCCATTCGCGGTCCATCAGAACGCTGAACAGGTGGCGGTGCAGGTCGTCCATCGCTTCGTCTTCGTCACGTAGCCGCGCGGCACGTTCGGGGTCGCGGGTGACGAGCACTTCCTGCGCTGCCGCACCGAGCGCGACGGCGATGCGTCCCATCTCTGCGAAGTAGCCGTTCACCTCTTCGGGCAGAACATGGTTCGGATGCCGGCGACGGGCGATCTTCGCTACGTGCAGCGCGAGCGCACCCATCCGGTCGACGTCGGCAACGATCTGGATACCGCTCACGACCGAACGGAGATCGCCCGCGACCGGAGCCTGGAGTGCGAGCAGTGCGAACGCCCGTTCTTCGGCAACACCGCTGAGCTCGGAAATTCGGTCGTATTCGGTGATCACCTGCTCGGAAAGAGCTAGGTCGGCTTGGAGGAGCGACTGTGTTGCACGCTCCATCGCGGAGCCGGCAAGGCCGGCCATTTCGCCGAGTAGGTTCGCCAACTCGGCCATTTGTTCGTTATAGGCAACGCGCATGATGGAAAACTTTACTTTGAGTCATGGTCCAAGTGACGAGCACTCGGTGAACGGACGGTGAATAGGTCCCACTCTAGTTCACGAGCAGGAATCGTCGCCCGCGTTCGTAACGTCGAGGTCAGCGGGTAGAACAGGTGCCGACGAACTGGATGGTTGGGTCGCCACACGGGTGAGTGGTGAACCACTCGGGGTCGGCGCCTTGATGGATCCCGCGAACTCGGACCCGATGACAACTTCGACGATGCTGCCGAGGCCTGCTGTTTCCTCGAGGACCGCTCCCGGCACCGCAGATGCGACCGTCGCTGCGTCGCTCTCGTGGCCCGCCGAATACCGGACG
Source organism: Antrihabitans stalagmiti (assembly GCF_016482825.1). GTDB lineage: Bacteria > Actinomycetota > Actinomycetes > Mycobacteriales > Mycobacteriaceae > Antrihabitans > Antrihabitans stalagmiti. Next base: position 685,387 of record NZ_JAEMNV010000004.1, read on the forward strand.
ACCGAGGATGTGCTCGTGCCGCTGTAATTTCCGACGCTGTAGATGCCGAAGCCGTAGGCGCCGAGGCTCGTGGCCGTCGAGGCCGCCAGACCGGACATGCCGGATGCGTTGGAGATCTGCAGTGTGACTTCGCTGGGTTCGACGGCCAAAAGCGGAGTCGGCGTGCCTGCCGTCGAGCTTGGCGGAGTCGTTGTCGATGTGCCCGACGTCGTCGAGTCGCCGTTGCTCGAGCGTTCTTCGCCTGGCAGCGGGTCGTCGTCGATGATCGATTTGAAGATCGCGTCGATGTCGTCGTCGCGGGGAATCTCGTTGCCCCACTCGGTGGTTCCCGCGGTCGGGATCGTGAGGAACGTGACCGCTCCGGCGTCGACGTTCTGCAGCGAACGGCCGAGCGTGACGAGGTCTTTCGTCGTGACCTTCTCGACGAAGGTGTCTCGGGTGAACGCGTTGATGAACCCGTTGAGCTTGCCCGGGTCCAGCAGCACCTTGTTCGAAAGCGCCGACCTCAGCAGCGACGACAGGAAGCGTTGCTGACGCTTGATGCGGCCGTAGTCGCCGTTGCCTTCCGATTCGATGTTGCGGGCGCGAACGTAGTTGAGCGCAGTCTTGCCATCGATCGTCTGTCGGCCGGTCTGGGTCAGAATCGGGCCGAGTTCGTAGTCGTTCAGCGGCAGGGTCGTGCACACCTCGACGCCGCCGACCTCGTTGACCATCGATTCGAAACCGGAGAAGTCCATTCCGACGAAGTGGCCGATCTTGAGTCCCGACATCTTCTGGATGACTTTGACGAGGCACTTGGGTCCACCGAGCGCGTAGGTGGCGTTGAGTTTGTCGCCGTCCGCGGCAGGGAACGTCTCGTTGGTGTACTTGCCCGTGTCGTTGTCCCAGCCTTGGCAGACGGGGCGCTGCACGTCGAGGTCTCGTGGGAAGGAAACAGCCACTACGCGTTCGCGATTCGCCGGAATGTTGACCAGCATGACCGTGTCGGACCGAGCGCCTTCGGCGTCTTCCACCGTTCCGGCACCGACCTCGGAGTTCGCGCCCGCGCGGGTGTCGGTACCTACGATCAGATAGGTCTCGTCGCCGGTTTGACCGATCGGGTCGACGACGTCTGTCGAATCTTCGTCGAGTGCCGCGACCTGAGCAAAAGCGTTGTCCGTCGACCGTAGGTAGGCCCACACCAGACCGGTGAGGGTCAATGCCATCACCGCGACGAGCGCGGTCAGCGTGCGGCCGATGACACGCACCCGTTTGCGTCGGCGTTGTTTGCTCAGCGCGAGGCGGGTGAGCGGCGTGGCGTTCTTGCCCGGCGTACCGACGACAACCGGTCCGGCAGTAGCTGGCGTACCACCGATGATCCGTGCGGAGTCGGATGCTGGTGCGGCGGTCGGGGGAGTGAAGGGTGGGAGCGGAATCGGTGCCGATTCGGCCACCGGTATGAAGGGTCTCGGCACATGTGCTGCGGCTGCGGGTGCCGCAGGCTCGGTGCGTCCGGTGGCAGCGGTCTTGGCAGCGGGTTTGGTAACGGATACCTGCGGCGCTCGTGGCGGGGCGGGCCTGCGTTCGGGTGCCGGTTTGTTCGAGGCGCGGTGGGATCCGGTCGAGGGGTCGTTCGTGTCGGTGACCTTGGGGATCGTCTCGGTCGGGTCGTCGATGTCGCCGCGCGCCGGTCGTCCGGACACCTTGTCGACGAGATCGGACACCGAAACGGCGTCTCGACGATTTACCCTGCCCGGTGCGGCGCTCTTGTCTTCGCGCTTGAGCGCTGACCACCACGGCCGCTCGTTGGATCCGCGGCGGCGAGTGGAACGACTGCGGGGTGAGTCGGTATCGATCGGCTGGCCGGACTCGTTGAAGTACCGCTCCCAGGGGGCTCGACCGTCAGGCGTGGGGTCGCCTGGCGTCTGGCTGTCACCCACCGATACACCGCGCCTTCCGATTGATCTGTTCTGCGTGTCGTCCCCGGACGACTGCAACTCGTCCCCGACGTTTCAGCAATGATAGTTACTCGGCGACCGTGGTCCACTCCAGCAATGCAGGTGGCACGAAGTCACGTCCGACTTGTGAAGATCGGATGGCAACCGGCTATTGGCCAGCTACCGCATTGTGCTATCCGCCACTGTGCATCAAATCCGCGCCAGCGGGCACCAGACAGTCCTCTGGATCGTCGAGCCAACCATCGGGTAGCGCAACGTTTCCCGGTGATCCCTGACGTCCACGTGGACCCTCGGCGTCCTTGGGGAATGGGATGGTCGGGTCGAGCTGAGCAAGCAGGCCGTCGAGTTCGGCCAGGCTCGACACGAGTGCGAGTGCAACGCGCAGATCTGATCCCGCTGGGAACCCACGCAGGTACCAGGACACATGTTTACGCAGCTCACGAAGGCCTTTGTCTTCCCCGTGGTGGTCCGCGAGCAGCTCTGCGTGACGGGCAACGATGACGGCCACTTCGCCGAGCGTCGGAGGAACCGGTTCGGGTCTGCCCGCGAGTGCGGCGCTCAGCTCCGCGAACAACCACGGTCGGCCGAGGCAACCGCGACCTACGACAACGCCGTCGCAGCCGGTCTCGGCCATCATCCTGACCGCGTCGGCAGCGGCGAAGATGTCCCCGTTACCGAGCACTGGGACATCCGTCACATGTTCCTTCAAACGGGCGATCTCGTTCCAATCCGCGGAACCCGAGTACCGCTGAGCCGCGGTCCGCGCATGCAACGCAACGGCGGCGGCACCCTCGGCGGCCGCGATTCGACCCGCGTCGAGATGAGTGTGGTTGGCGTCGTCGATTCCGACGCGGAACTTTACGGTGACAGGGACGTCGGTGCCCTCGGTCGCGCGGACCGCCGCAGCGACGATCCGGCCGAACAGAGTCCGTTTGTAGGGCAGTGCGGCACCGCCGCCCTTGCGGGTGACCTTCGGGACCGGGCAGCCGAAGTTCATGTCGATGTGGTCGGCCATGTTCTCGTCGACGATCATCTTCGCCGCTCGATAGGTCGTCTCGGGGTCGACCGTGTACAGCTGCAACGAGCGCGGCGTCTCGGTCGGGCCGAAGGTCGTCATGTGCAGCGTCGCAGGCTGGCGTTCGACGAGCGCGCGGGCGGTCACCATCTCGCAGACGTAGAGACCGGACACACTCCCGGCTCGGGCGATCTCGAGCTCACGGCACAGGGTGCGAAACGCGACATTGGTGATGCCGGCCATCGGTGCGAGCACAACGGGACTTGCGAGCTCGAGCGAACCTATGCGCAACGGCGTAGCAGGGTTATTCACGGCAACCTCGGAGAATGTGACTGTCGAACGAAGTGTGCCCGGCACCGATGGTCGGTGCCGGGCACAGTCGTCGATCGTGGGTCAGGACGCGCGCTGTTCGCGCAGCTTCGCTTCGCGGGCAAGCAGGCGGTCGCGCTGCTCTTCGAACTTGCGGACCTGACCTTCCAGCTTCTCGAGGAAGGCTGCGAGATCCTCGCGGGTGTTCTCGCCCTGTGCACTGAAGTCGTTGCGCTCGAAGACGTTCCACTTGCGCAGTACCGGCCAGATGACCTCTTCGAGGTGCTGGCGCAGATCGTAGATTCCGTGCTTGGCCATCAGCACGCCGTTGCGACGGAAGTTCGGCATACCAGCGCCCGGCATCTGGAAGTTCTGCACGATCAGGTTGATCGCGTTGAGCGCCTGGTCCGGTGCAAGATCCATCGCTGCCGCGCAGATGTTGCGGTAGAAGATCATGTGCAGGTTCTCGTCGGCCGCGATGCGCTGCAGCATGCGATCGGCGATCGGATCGTTGCAGGCCTTGCCGGTGTTTCGGTGGCTGACGCGAGTCGCGAGCTCCTGGAAGGTCACGTACGCAACCGAGTGCAGCAGACCTGCATCGACCTCGGCGGGCGAGGCGAATCCGTTGGTCATGTGCTCCATACGAGCCTGCTCGAGCGCGACGGGATCGACCGAACGGGTGACGACGAGGTAGTCGCGCATCACGATGCCGTGGCGGTTCTCTTCAGCGGTCCAGCGACCGACCCAGGTACCCCAGGCGCCGTCCATCGAGAAGTTCTCGGCGATCTCACGGTGGTACGAGGGGAGATTGTCCTCGGTCAGCAGGTTTGTGATCATTGCCGCGCGGGCAACCTCGTCGAGATGTGACTGCTCGAGATCCCAGTCGACACCACCCATTGCGGCGAAGTTTCGGCCTTCGTCCCACGGCACGTAGTCGTGGGGATGCCATTCCTTGGCCATGGAGATGTGTCGGTTGACGTTCTCTTCTGCGACGGGTTGCAACTCCGTCAGCAGCTCTAGCTGAGTCAGTTCCCTCGCCATTACTTGCCCCTCATAAATCGCAGATTTCGTACTTCTTGGCCCATGCTGGGCTGGCGCATTTTAGGTCAGCCTACGCGACCGTAGGTCGGTTGTGAAACGCAACCAGCACAGGTCAGCGCTAGTCGCTGGCCTATCGTGCGTGCATTTCACGCACTAGATCGGCGGCCCTGGATCAGCACGCGACGTCCAGTGTACGGCTCCGGCAGCCGCGGCAGAAGGTGCCCGCGGCCGCCGGAAAACGTGTTCGCTACAGGACCGCTATCTCTTGCCTGCGCCGAGCAGTCCACCGAGAACGTCGCCGATCGCACCGCCGGCGTTACCGCCGAGCAGACCACCGAGGACGCCGCCGAGGCCGCCTGCTGCGCCGCCACCGCCGCTCGTTGCACCCTTGAGCAGGCCGCCGAGCAGATCGCCGAGGGCGCCGCCACCCGTCGCTGCCGGGGCCTGTGCCTGAGCCTGAGGTGCGGCCGCGCCGCCACCGCCGGTGAGCTGCTTGGCGACGTAGGCGAGGACGATCGGAGCGAGGATCGGCAGCAGCTGCTTGATGAGGTCGCCACCGACACCACCCGGTGCGCTGCCTAGCGTGCTGACAACCTGATTCTGGGTACTTCCGAAGATGTTGCTGACGATCTTGCTGCCGTCGGCGACGTCGACCTTGTCGATGTCGACTCCACCGTCGAGCAGATCGCCGTGCTGGTTGAGTGCCGTTTCCAGTGACTCCGCACCCTTCGGATCCTGAGTGTTCGCCTGCAGTCCGCCGACCAGTGTCGGGACGACGGTCTTGACCGCGTTGCTTGCGGTCTGCTCGTCGACGCCGAGCTGTGCAGCGATCTGACTGATCGGAATCTGAGACATGAGGTCTTCGAGTGATGCCATGCGGGCCCGCCTACTCATGGGCATTTATCGTCAAACGCCCCGTGGCGCTGACAATAATGATCCAAGTTGGTTTGCGGGAGGGTTCCTGGCGTGCGGACTAGGATTGCGCCGAGTTCGCAGCAGTTCGTCCATCGCACGTTCATCGCCGGGAGTGGAGAAAAATGTCGGACCTCGATCAGTCGTTCACACAGGCTCAGGAAGACGTCAAGAAGCTCACGTCCAAGCCGAGCAACGACGACCTGCTCAGCCTCTACTCGTTGTTCAAGCAGGCGTCGAAAGGTGACGTCGACGGCAAGCGTCCCGGTCGGCTGGACATGGTCAATCGCGCGAAGTACGACGCGTGGGACAAGCTGAAGGGCACGAGCACCGACGACGCGAAGCAGCGGTACGTCGACCTCGTCACGCGCCTGCTTGGTTGAATCTTTCGGGTTTCCGATGACGAATATGGAGCGGCTCGAAGCCATCGCAGCGGAGTTGCCCGAAGCCGTGCGCGTCGACATCGAAGAGTGGGGCGGGCATCCGACCTTTCGGGTGCGCGGTAAGAACTTCGTCTTCAGTGATCTCGACGCCGTCGGATTGTCGTTCAAGTTGACCAAGGACGAGGCCGCAGCCGTCGTTGCGACCGACCCTACGGCCGAGCCGGCAGGCTACGGCTTGGGTCGGCACGGCTGGGTGAACCTGCGAATGGCCACCGACGCCGACGAGGAACGCTGGGCGCAACTACGCGAGTGGGTCCGGACGTCGTACGCCCTCGTCGCGCCACGCAAGCTGGCTCGTGTTGTCGAGGAACAAGATTCGGCCTGACTCGACCGGTGTTGCGAAGAAAATGGTGCCCCCTCTCGGGCTCGAACCGAGGACCTGCGGATTAAAAGTCCGTTGCAAATTTTCGTATCACGCGGATCTGTGACGTGCAACTGTCTGCCTAATAATACCAGTTCAAGCAAGATTTTCGCATCTGCAGCAAGTGGAGACATTGTGAATCGGATGGCAGCGAACAGAAACGTCTCTGCCACATGTTTGCCACACGAGTGGTTGTGTGTTGCCACACGAATGGCGCATGCGCGGAGTACGATCTGCGAAATAGGTGGCAGTGCGTGCTGCTGAGTGGGGGCAAAGGGGTTGTTGTGGCCGCGAACGGGAAGACGCCGAATCGGCGACTAACGGCGCTGATGGTTGAAACTGGAGTCAGCAACAAAGGCCTTGCTAGTCGCATGCGTGAAGCGAGTGTGCGTTCAAACGGCGAGCGCATCGCAACCACTCACACCACGATTGCAAAATACTTGAGCGGGATCATTTCCCAGCCAGGGCAGCGGAGCTGCGACGTGTTGATTTCTGTTCTGACCGAACTGACCGGTCGCGATCTCATCCCGGCTGACGTGGGCTATCCCCAAGTAAGTGTTTCGACGCCGCAAGGCCTTTCCAATTCCGATGAAGGCTTCGAAAGCCCACTTGTCATTGCCGCGCGGTTGCAACAGATTTCGTCGACGGATGTTGACGACGGGGTCCTCGACATCATCGATTTTGCTCTGACCGACATCCTTCTGCGCTACGAGCTCGAAGGTCCTCGCCGTCTGGCGCCGGAGGTTTTCGCCTTACGTCGGCGGATTGAAGTGCTTCGGAAGCAGACTCGTCATCCCCTCCAGCTACACCGGTTATACGTCCTTGCCGCCAAGCTTTCGGGGACGCTCGGATACATGGCTGTGAATCGGGGCCGATTCGGCCATGCGCGAATCTATTGCCGCGAAGCGTTCGGCATCGCATCGTTGATCGACGACTCCGGCTTGCAGGGCTGGATCCGCGGAACCGAAAGCTTCTGCGCCTACTACGTGGGAGATTTCAAACAAGCTGCGGATCTCGCACGTGATGGTGTTCGATATGCCGGCAATGGCCCGCAGTCTGTCCGGCTCTACTCGAACGGTCTTGCGCGGGCCTTGGGGAAGCTCGGCGATGCTGATGGGGTCGAGGAAGTGATCGCGGTAGCTATGTCGCTCTCAACGATGCATAGCCCTTCGGAGGGGCTCACTCCGGCATTGACATTCGATTCGTACGGTGCCGCGAGGCTGGCCGCGAACGCAGCGACTGCGTTTCTTTCTGCTGGCAAGTTCGACCGGACCCTGGACTATGGGCAGGATGTCGAAAAGCTCGTCAATGAGTCTGATTCTGTATGGAGCAGATCGCTCGTGCGACTCGATATGGCAACGGCACTAATTCGTTCCAGCCGGCCGGACGTCGAACAGGCGATGCAACTGGGGCACGAAGCCCTGATGGCATCGGACGACCGCCCAATCCGATCTGTCTGGCAGCGTGCCCACGAGCTGGGTGCGGTCGCGAAATCGGTCAAAGTACCTGAGGTCAAGGACTATTCAGACGCATTACGTGAGTGGTCGACCCGGGCGAAGGAGTTTTCAGCACTGGCCGCTCCGTAGTGCGCCGAGTTGGCATCCCGCAGAACGACTTTGTGGCGATTTGCCCACCGATACTGCTGGCCCTCCCGACGAACTTCGACGAGATCTACGCTCGACACCAGCACAACTACTGGCGGAAGCGACCGCAGTTGCTCCACACGCTCCACGAGTTCATCCGTAGGGCGTCTGCAATTGCTATATGCGATGCCGAGATGTGGGCGGAACAAGCTCGTATCCACAGGACTCGCGCCCGGGCGGAGGCTCGCCTTTGCGAGTTCGTGGTGGAGGCGAAACAGGTCGGTCCACGGTGTAACCGAAAACCTCGCTGCACCCCTCGAGCCAGCTAATGGACCGATCGTGATGGAAAACGCGTCCATCGATTCGAGACGTTCTGCAGCATCCGCGGCGATGGCGTCTAGTTCGAATCTCGAGACCGCGGCCGACGGCCCGACCTTTAACACTGTCATGTGCAAGCCGTCTACCGGCACTGGGTCGAGGTAGTCAGTCGGCAAGGCCGCCTGGCAGCGTCGGGCGAGATTCGCGAGCTCGCCGTCATCAAACGTTAGGTACCAGTAGTAAGCCGAGTAGTTGTCATCCCAATTCCTAAGGGACCAATGATCGTCGAGCGTCGCCACGCCGCGAAACGCGGCCCAGTCGTTGCGGCGGATTTCGCCGGCGTCAGAAAGCGAAGTGGGGAGCGACGTAGGAAACGCATGTCGTGTTGGCATCATCTGTTCCAGTTTCTCCCGCGCTCCGAGGTCGGCCCACGCGCTTACGAATCCTCAGATCGTACGAGGGCTTCGTCGCCGAGTCTACGGTGTACGCGTTCCCCTCGCCTTTCCGCGTGAAGCGAACGGCCTGGTCGGGGTTTTGTGTGCCCCCAGGCGCGTCGAGTGCCCCACTGTGTGCACTGTCGTGTGACGGAGATCGTCAGTTTCATTGGGTTGCAAGGTGTTTCCGCTGCAATCAATCCAAGGAGCGAATTCGATGGCTCATTCGAAGAAGTACCCCGATGGTCGCCACAGCTCGCCCGGCGATCCGTCGCTGGTAAGTCTGCAGGAAGGCGCGCAAACGGTCGGTGTCTGCGTGAAGACGTTGCGAAATTGGATTTCGGAAGGCCGGCTCACCGGCTACCGGCTGGGTCCGCGCGCCATCCGCATCGATCGAAACGAGCTGTTCGCTCTCGCGCGTCCACTCGCGGACTCGCACACCCGCGGAGTGGCGTGATGAACGCCCGAGTGTTCTTCGCCGCGGTGCTGATCGCTGCGTGGCTATTGGTCAGGATTCCCGGGGCCGTGCTCGCGGCGGCGTTGCTACTGGTATGGCGGCGGTATGGTCCGCATCCTTACGGTCGCCCCTTCTTCGGTCAAGGCCGGCGATGACCGGCACTCACCGCGTGTCGCGTCTCCGGATAACCGATGACGCGATGACGAGCAACATCAGTGATCACACCGCGAAACGCTTGGCGAGAGGCGACGACCGGTGGTTGGTGTCTTGGCTTCATGACCGGCAGGTGAGCCGCGATCAGGCGATCTCGGCAATGACGATCGCCGGAATCGTTGCTACAGAGAAGAATCCGGAGCGAGACCACAGGCTTTGGTCGTTTATCGACAACCTCGCCTGCGAACTCGGCATGAGGGCCTCAGATGCGATCGTCCAGGCATCTACCGACCCGACCGCGGAACGGTCAGAGGCCGACATAAACGAAGTCGGCGATCCGGACCAGGTGCTGACGAGCGAACCGTTTGACGAGTCCGATCAACTCCCAATGTTCCCTTCGCTCCGCGCGGGTCACGCCTTCGACGTCCAGCCGCAGGAATCGAACTCGGGGCGCGAGCGATGATCACGCGAGAGCAGCGCGCGCGTTTCGGCTTGGCACGTGTTGGCACGCCACCGTCGAATCTGCCGTACCCAGTACTGTCCTCATTTTCTGTAAATCATGGTGAACGGTACGCGGCACATCGGGCGTCGTTACACCACTCAAGGCGGTTTAGCCCATCGAGCGGTGGGCAACGACAATCGGACCCAGCTCGTCGCGATCGCGACATCGCCGGTCTTGGTGCCGCACATGACCGCTAGTCGAGCTCGCCCTCTCCGGATGGCAACCATCTCCGCTGTCGGCTTGACCGTCGCGATCGCCACAGGCGCCTTTGTGCTCTCATTCGCGGCACTGTCGGACTTGGCCGTGCAAGCCGGCCAACCGCGTCATCTCGCATGGATTTGGCCAGTCATCGTCGACGGAGCGATCCTGCAGTCGACCATCAGCGTGGTGACTCTCGCCCGCCTCGAAAGCGGTAAACCTGCGCTGCGCTTCTTCTGGATGGTCCTCGCGAGCACAGCCAGTGTCTCAGTGGCCGGCAACGCCTTCCACGCCGGAATATCGTCTGGCCGCACGCTGGCACCGTTGGTCAGCGCGGCCGTTGCAACTGTCGCACCAGTAAGCCTTCTCGCTGCTACACACGGGATTGCGCTCCTGGTCCGGGTCACCCAGCAGGCTGAACCGATGCCGATCAACGACCAACCGATTACGGATCGACGCCCGACGAAGCAGAGATCGCCAAAGGCAAGTAATGCCGACGGCAATCGATCGCCTAGCCGAGCCCAACCGAGCCCGAACCTACCGGCGAGTGCATCGGATCTACACGCCTCGAATGATGACCCGGCCAAGGTCGCCGCAGCGCTGAAAGCGGAGGGCTGGTCCCATCGGCGGATCGGCGTCCGGCTTGGTGTGCATCACAAGACGGTCGGCCGGATGTTGCAAAAGGCACCGCAGCCCGCTGACGTCCCAACTCCCACCGCTCTTCGAAATATTTCGACCGCACATGTGTAGCGAAACATCAGTATTCATTCAGAAGGGACAAGGGCATGAGCCATCCACCGACCGAACGAGACATGCTGACCGCCAACGAAGTCCGCGAAATCACCGGCGTGCCGGTCTCGACTCTGCACGACTGGGCTTCGAAGAGGGAGCGTGGACTCGATGCACCCGGGCCGCACCATTTGCGTTTGAGCGTGCGCCATCGCCGGTGGGCCAGGCGTGACGTGTACGCCTGGCTTGAATCTGCACGAGTGTGATTAATCAATGAGCTGGAAAGCGGTTGATTGGGCGACCGACGCGGACGTCGGTTCGCCGACACTGAAGTTGATTCTGATCTTGCTGGCGAACAAAGCAGACGAGCGATTCTCCTGTTTTCCGTCGATCCGGACGCTGATGGCTGAGTCGGGCGCGGGCAGAAGCACGGTCCTTCGTGCCCTCAAGACGTTGGAGGCCGGCGGGCTGGTCACCAGGCGTGCCCAATTCCACGACTCGGGAGCACAGCGGTCGAGTCGATACTTCCTCAACCACCCTGACGCGCCGCATGTTTCACCCCGTCCCGATTCGACACCCCCCGGTCCCAATTCGAAACTCCGCCCGGTTCGCCGTGAAACGGAGGGGGTGTCATATCGAGACCCCACGGGAGAACCGGTGGTGGACCCCATTAACCCCTCAATAGAACCTCCATCCGAATCCAGTGACGCCGCGGTCGAACTTCTCCAGAGACTCCCGCCCCCGTGGACGGTTGGTCGAAGGGATCGACTTCTACTGGCACCGAAGATCAGCGCTGCGCTTCGCGCTGGCTGGGACGCAAAGCACCTTGCGGACTATTTGGCGAAAAACCCAACAGGTGTGCGCTTTCCCGCTCGGGTACTCCTCGCGCGACTCGCGGATCTTCCTGCGCCGCCGACGTATTCGAGGAAGCACTCGAACTCCGGATTCCCGTGGTGCGGTGAGTGCGAAGACTCCCTGTCGAGAACAGTCACGGTTGTGCAGGCAGACGGTTCGGATCGTGCTTCCTTTTGTCCACGATGCAGTCCGCAGGCGCAAATTCGTACTGGAAAATCGTTGCTGACGCCAGTCCGCCACGAGTAAGCAGTGATGGGAAAATCACACAAGGCATATTGAATCTCGGCGCGAGGTTCGACGTCGTCCGGCCTCACAGCAAATCGGTTCAAGCACACAATCGTCCGCCATCGATGTTGCCCGATAGGTATCGGCGTCCCAATGTCGATGGCCACGAAATTCCCCGGGGGTTGCCGTCACACAATTCCTCACGTTCGGCGCTCCTGTAGTGAGGGTAGGTGGGTGTGCGGTCTGGTGTCAGGTAGTGGCGCCGGGTCGTTTGCGTGTCGTCTGCCATGAGCATGGGACCGCTGTGAGCTGATTTCTGCCAGGTGCATGGGACCACCTGGATTGCCAGTTATGGGACCACCCGGCGCGTCGTGTCGGGTGGTCTTCTGGTTGCCCGTT
>NZ_JAEMNV010000040.1 GCF_016482825.1 Antrihabitans stalagmiti
TGAACCATCCCGGCTTTGATGCACACCTTCCCAATTGGAAAGGTGACTGCTCATGTCGAAGATTTATTCAGCCGAGGTTCGTGAGAAGGCGGTTCGTCTGGTGCTCGAGCATCGCGGTGACTACCCGTCGGAGTCCGAGGCGATCCGCACCATCGCCGAGCGGATGTCGTTGAAGGCCGAGACGGTACGAGTGTGGGTCCGCAAAGCCGAATCGAACCGAGGACCCTGCGCCGGCCACGTTGCCCGCCGAGGCTGAGGCCGAGCTGAAGGCGTTGCGCCGCAAAACGCGGGAGCTGGAGCAAACCATCGAAATCCTCAAGGCCGCAACGTCTTTCTTCGTGCGGGAGTGCGGCCCGCCACACAAGTGATCTGCCGGTTCATCGCCGAGCATCGCGCTCGGTTCGGGGTCGTACCGATTTGCCGGGTGCTCACCGAGCACGGCGCCAACATCGCCCCGAGAACGTTCTACGCCTGGTCCAAGCGCCCGTTGTCGAAACGAGCACTCTGGGACGCCACCATCACCTCGGTGCTGGCGTCGTACTACGTCGAGCATGACGAGCGCGGACGGCGAAAGCCCGAGTCGCTGTACAGGTCGTTGAAGATGTGGGCTCACCTGCAGCGTCAGGGCATCGAGGTGGCCCGCTGCACCGTGGAGCGGCTGATGCGCGCCAACGGCTGGCAGGGTGCGACCAGAGCCCGCACGGTGCGCACCACGGTGCCCGATCCGTCGGCGCCGCGGCCACTGGATCTGGTCGACCGCAACTTCCGGGTGCAGCGCCCCGACAAGCTCTACGTCGCCGATTTCACATATGTCAGGATGGTGCCCTGCTTCGCATACACGGCGTTCGTTATCGACGCGTTCGCGGGCACGATCCTCGGCTGGGAATGCTCGACGTCGAAGGAAACCGCGTTCGTGCAACGGGCCGTCAACCAGGCGGTCGCGTTGCGGTCCATGCAAGGCAACCCGTTGCAGAGCAACACTATTCACCACTCGGATGCCGGTTCTCAGTATACCGCGGTCCGGTTCGGGGAGACCTTGTTCCTCCAGGGTTTGCTGCCGTCGATCGGATCGGTGGGCGATGCCTTCGATAATGCCCTGGCCGAGACCACCATAGGGCTCTACAAGGCCGAATGCATCGCGGCGGACTCACCGTTTCGCACCGGGCCGTTGCGGACCGTCGGCGACGTCGAGGAAGCCACCTCCGCATGGGTGGCGTGGTACAACGCGCAAAGGCTCATGCACCGCCTGGGCCGGATACCGCCGATCGAGTACGAAACGGCGTACTACGCTGCACACCACGGCAATCAACCGATAACACACAAATAAAAATGTGTGCATCAAACGCGGGACGGTTCA
>NZ_JAEMNV010000041.1 GCF_016482825.1 Antrihabitans stalagmiti
GGTTTGCGGTTGTTGGGTCGGTTGGATGTGGCGGCGTTGGGTGCGGCGTTTGGTGATGTGGTGGGTCGGCATGAGGCGTTGCGGACGGTGTTCGATGAGGTGGAGGGGGTGCCGTTTCAGCGGGTGGTGTCGGTGGGTGAGGTGTCGGTGCCGTTGGTGGTCGGTGATGTGGAGTCGGGTGGGTTGGCTGCGGCGGTGGAGGGTGCGGCTCGGTACAGGTTTGATTTGGCGGTCGAGATTCCGGTGCGGGTGTGTGTGTTGCGGGTGTCGGAGGTTGAGCATGTGGTGGTGTTGGTGGTGCATCACATTGCCGGCGATGGGGCGTCGATGGCGCCGTTGGCGCGGGATTTGGCTGTTGCGTATGCGGCGCGGGTGCGGGGTGTGGAGCCGGGGTGGGTGCCGTTGCCGGTGCAGTATGCCGATTACACGTTGTGGCAGCGGGAGGTGTTGGGGGAGGAGTCTGATCCGGACAGTGTGATGGCGGCGCAGTTCGGTTATTGGCGTGAGGTTTTGGCGGGTGTGCCGGAGGTGTTGGAGTTGCCGGTGGATCGGCCGCGGCCTGCGGTGCAGTCGTTTGCGGGTGCGGTGGTGGATTTTGTGGTGGAGCCGGGGTTGCGGGTGGCGGTGGGTGAGTTGGCGCGGTCGTGTGGGGCGACGGTGTCGATGGTGTTGCAGTCGGCGTTGGCGGTGTTGTTGCATCGGGTGGGTGGGGGTGTCGATATTGCTATCGGTGGTCCGGTGGCGGGTCGTACGGATGAGGCGTTGTCGGATTTGGTGGGGATTTTTGTCAATACGTGGGTGTTGCGGGTGGATGTGTCGGGTGCGCCGCGGTTCGAGGAGTTGTTGGGGCAGGTGCGGGGTAAGGCGTTGTCGGCGTATGAGAATCAGGATGCGCCGTTCGAGCGGTTGGTGGAGTTGTTGAATCCGGGTCGGTCGACGGCGTATCACCCGTTGTTTCAGGTGTCGTTGGCGTTGCAGAATAATCCGTTGCCGCGGTTGGAGTTTCCGGGTTTGAGTGTGTCGCCGGTGGCGGCGTCGACGGGGTCGTCGCGGTTCGATTTGTTTTTTACGTTGACTGAGCAGCCGGCGACGGTGGCGGGTCCGGGTGCGATTACGGGGTTGGTGGAGTATTCGACGGATTTGTTCGATGAGGTGACGGTGCGGGGGTTGGCTGCGCGGTTTGTTCGGGTGTTGGAGGCGGTGTGTGCTGATCCGTCGGTGGTGGTGGGTGATATCGACAT
>NZ_JAEMNV010000042.1 GCF_016482825.1 Antrihabitans stalagmiti
CGACCGACTGCACCACATCGCCCGCGACCGCAACGCCACACTGTTCATGGTCATCCACGCCGCCATGGCGATCGTGCTCGCCCGACTGTCCAACTCCGACGACATCTGCATCGGCACCCAGATTTCCGGACGTGGTGAAGAAGCCCTCGACGACCTCGTCGGCATGTTCGGCAACACCCTCGCACTACGCACCGAAGTAGCACGTGACGACTCTTTCACCACACTGCTGGATCGAGTCAGGGCCGCCGATCTCGGGGCGTTTTCGAACGCCGACCTCCCGTTCGACCGAGTCGTAGAGCTGCTGCGCCCCAACCGATCCCTTGCCTTTTCCCCACTGTTTCAAGTGCTGCTTATGTTGCAGAATTTCGCCCCGCCGACGCTCGCTCTGGCGGACTTGGCAATCGAGCCTATCGAGCCCGACGTCGTCGCCGCGAAGCTCGACCTCAGTGTCGTTGTCGCCGAGCATATTCAGGCAGGCGACACACGAGGTGGCGCGTCGGGCACCGTCACGTACGCGACCGATCTCTTCGATCGCGGGACGATCGAACGATTCGCTGCACGCCTGCGCGCCGTTCTGGAGGAAGTAGCCCTCAACGAGACCGTGACTGTCGGCGACCTTCGAATCGTTCTGGAGTCCGAAGAGTTTTTGATCGATTCCATCAACGGAGCTGTCTCACAGAATGATTCGAGCACGCTGGTGGGCTTGTTCACGGAGCAGGTCGATCGCACCCCGGATGCGATCGCACTCGTCTCCGACGACGACGAGCTGACCTACGCCCAACTCGACACCCGCACCAACGCTCTTGCCCAACACCTCATCACCGCCGGTGTCGGACCCGACACCCTCGTCGGACTCGCCATCCGCCGCAGCATCGACCTCATAACCGCCATCTACGCCGTCCTCAAAGCCGGCGGCGCCTACATCCCCATCGACCCCGACCACCCCACCGACCGCACGCACTACGTCATCACCACCAGCAACCCCGTCCTCATCCTCACCGCCGACGACGACACCGACACCGCCCTGCCCACCGACGTCGCCCGACTGCGCATCGACACCCTCGACCTCGACAAGCGCGCACCTCGCCCCACCCCACCACTGCACCCCGACAACGCCGCCTACGTCATCTTCACCTCCGGCTCCACCGGACGACCCAAAGGCGTCGTCGTC
>NZ_JAEMNV010000043.1 GCF_016482825.1 Antrihabitans stalagmiti
AACTCGCCCGGTTGAGCTTGTGGCGCGGTCAGCGAAGTAACTGCGTACACCGTCTCCTGCGACGCCCGCGCACTGCTGCCGATCCGTTTGCGGGTACGGGTGATCCGCACGGCCTGCGCGGCGTGCGGGAACGCGATTCCTGCGGCGATCGTGACCACCTTGTAGGTGCGGGTCACCTTGCGGCCGTGGCTGGTGTCGGTCTCACGGTGCCCGTCGGGGACATCGCCCCAGGGCAGCGACGCCAACTGGCGGCGCAGCTTCGGCTGGTTTCCCTTCACCGTGAGCACGTAATGCGCTCCCCGGCCGTGCAGGTACTCGGCATGCCCGCGCTGGGCATGCATCGCGTCCGCGGTCACGACGACCTCGGTCAGATCCGAGATGGAATCGAGAAGTGTTGCAAACATGGGGATTTCGTTGGTTTTGATGTCGACGTCGACCTGCCCGAGCACCACACCTGCGCCGTGATCCAAGCACGCCATCAAATGCCGGGCCCGCTCATCGCCGGTCCGTGAGCCGCGCAGGGTTTTACCGTCCACGGCCACCGCCCGACGCCGACCTGCGGTCCCCGCCGCCCGCGCAGCGCACAGCCGCGTGGCGATCCACGAGCTGATCACCGCGTCGAAACCGTCTCCACCCGCGCGGGTCAACGCCCGACGGATCGTGGATGCGTCCGGCGCTCCTACTTCCATACCCCGCAGGGTGTCCCCGGCCGCGTCGGCTGCCCATTCGGCGATCGCGGCGAACGACTTCGCGCCCGAAACCACCGCGCAGATCGAGACGAACACTATTGCACCGAACCGGTGGCGCACACCACGCTTCTTACGTGGATCCGGAACCGATTCGAGGGCGTCGAGCAAGCTTCGCCGAACCGCGGCGGGGATCTCCGCGACCGGCTCGAACTGGCGGGCAAGGGCATCGATAGGTGAAGATGAGACAGCAGGCACGGCGGGCTCTCCGAGGATCAGACGGCATAGGAACCTTCATGATCAACGGTCCCGCCGCGCCTGCGCCCACACCTGAATTCTTCGGCGTGTCGCATATCAAACCCGCAGCTCAACCCACCTGACTATCGACTTTGCCTCACCCCTG
>NZ_JAEMNV010000044.1 GCF_016482825.1 Antrihabitans stalagmiti
GCGTCTGATCGGGCCGATCAGCACCTCTCGGGTCCAGCGGGGTCATCCGCCGATTACCTCGTTCCTCGACTTGGACCTCGACGCCTGGGAGGCCGAGGCGCGTGGGGCATACACCGCCCGCTACCACCGTCTGCCCGTGGCGACGTTTCGCCAGAACTATGTGCATATCCTGCGCCGTATCAGGCGGGCGTTGGGCATTGCTTATCACGAGCAAGCGTGGTGGCAGGCCGACCTGTGGGACCCGGTCCATGACCCTCGGATACCGGGGCGACGGCACGAACCGCGCGGACAGGCCACTGTCGACTGGTCGAGCGTGGAACCGGGCTGGTTGCGTGCGGCAGGGCAGTGGTGGCTGGGAACACTCGTCAACGCCGACCGGATTCGGTGGGGCAGCGTCGGCCGGTACCGGACGGTGTTGTGTTCCCATTTTGGACCGTTCCTGATCGAACGCGGTATCGACAGTCCGGTACTGGTCACCGACCCGGTCACGATGTTGCGCCCCTTTGCCAACGACTTCCTCGGATGGCTGCGCACCCGTCGCGCGGGAAGCGGACCCAACAAGGGACAGCCGCTGAGCAACAAAACGATCTCGCTGACCCAGACTGCGGTGAATTCGATGTACGCATTCTTTGTTGAACATCGCGACGAAGCCGCGTTCGTGCTGGGCGACCCGCGATGGCGCGAGATCACCGAACGGCACCTGATCATGTGGCCGCGCGCGGAAACGATCTCGGTGACCCATTCCACCGAGGCACCGGAGTACCTCGACGCCGACGATCTCAGTCGAGTCACCGCCCATCTGGACTTGATCGGACTGCCCACCACCGAGTCCCGCACGATCGTGGTCAACGGTCACGAGAAGGAGGTGTTCGGGCTCGGCGATCCGCAGGTCATGCGCGCATACCTGCTGCTGATTCTCACCGGGCGTCGCGTCAACGAGATCCTGATGCTCGATCCGGAGCCGCTGAGCTCCCTTCTCACCGCATCGGGTGATTCCGAGAGGTCGGATGCCGAGCCGAAGAACGAGGCGTCAGAGTTCTTCGTCGCGCGCCTGCGTTAC
>NZ_JAEMNV010000005.1 GCF_016482825.1 Antrihabitans stalagmiti
AACGCGTCCCCATCGGCGTCCCCGGCGAGCTCTACCTCGCCGGGGTCCAACTCGCCCGCGGCTACCTCAACCGCCCCGACCTCACCGCCGAACGCTTCGTCGCCGACCCCGCCGACATCGGCGCCCGCATGTACCGCACCGGCGACCTCGTCCGCATCACCGAAACCCCCACCGGAACCGCCCAACTCGAGTTTTTGGGCCGCACCGACTTCCAAGTCAAACTCCGCGGCCTGCGCATCGAACTCGGCGAAATCGAAACCGTTCTCGCTGCCCACCCCAGCGTCGCCCGCGCCGTCGTTGCCGTCATCGGAGACGGCGGCCCCGGCGATCAACTCGCCGCCTACGTCGTCGCCGACAACGGCCAGCCCATCGACACCGCCACCCTCACCGCACACGCCGAAACAGCACTGCCGCAATACATGGTCCCCACCCACATCGTCGAACTCGACCACCTACCCCTAGGCGCCAGCGGCAAACTCGACCGCAAAGCACTCCCCCGCATCGACACCCACCACACCACCCCCACCTACCGCGCACCCGCCACCCCCACCGAACAAGCCATCGCCGACATCTTCACCGAACTCCTCGACGCCGAACACGTCGGCGCCGACGACAACTTCTTCGAACTCGGCGGCAACTCCCTCATCGGCATGCGCGTCATCGCCCGCACCAACAACGCACTCGACACGAGGTTCGGCGTGCGCGATCTCTTCGAGTACCCATCGGCGTCGGCACTCGCCGCCCGGGCCGCCGAACAGAGCGGTGGGGCGCAACATCCTCCTCTGGTTCCGCAGGAGCGACCCGAGCGAATTCCGTTGTCGCTTGCGCAGCAACGGATGTGGTTTCTCAACCGTTTCGATCCCGCCTCGGGTGTCAACAACATTCCTGCCGTCATCCGACTCACAGGCAACCTCGATGTCGCGGCTCTTCGCGCCGCGATTGCCGACGTGGTCGAACGGCACGAGTCGCTGCGGACCGTCTACCCCGACCACGACGGCACCGGCTACCAGGTCATCGTGCCTGCGGTACAGGCAGTTCCAGAGCTGACCGTGACGCGGGTCGACGAGGACGAATTGCTCGACGTCGTCACACCTTTGGTCGTCGGCGGCTTCGACACCACCGCCGCGATCCCGTTCCGCGTGGCGTTGCTGCGCCTCGGTGCGGACGAATATGTCTTGGTCGTCGTCGTCCATCACATTGCGGCAGACGGCTTCTCGATCGCCCCACTAACGCGTGATGTGATGCTCGCCTACTCGGCGCGTGCTGCCGGCATCGGACCGGTGTGGACGCCGCTTGCCGTCCAGTACGCGGACTTCGCGATCTGGCAACGCACCGTCCTCGGCGACGAGGACGATCCCGACTCCATCGCCAGCAAGCAACTCACCTACTGGCGCACGCAGCTCGCCGGCCTGCCCGATCAGCTCGACCTTCCGGCCGACCGGCCGCGTCCACAGGTCGCCTCGCAACGCGGTGCCCGGTTGCCGTTCACGATCGACGAGGACGTTCGTGCCGGTTTGGAAGCCATTGCCCGCGCCCGCAACTCGACACTGTTTATGGTCGTGCATGCCGCGCTCGCGACGTTGCTGGCACGTCTCAGCGGTACGACCGACATCGTGATCGGCACCCCGATCGCCGGCCGCGGCGAGCGTGACCTCGACGACGTGATCGGAATGTTCGTCAACACCTTGGTGCTGCGCACCGAGGTCGAACCGAGCTTGCCGTTCGCCGGGTTGGTCGACCGCACGCGCACAAACGATTTGAGTGCCTTCGCGCACGCTGATGTGCCGTTCGAGCGTCTCGTCGACGTGCTCAATCCTGCGCGCTCGACCGCTCGCCACCCCCTCTTCCAAGTGATGCTGACGTTCCAGAACTTTGCCAGCACCTCCCTCGAGCTGCCGGGTCTGAGCATCTCTGCCGTCGACTTCGATGTGCACACAGCGAAATTCGATCTCGGCTTCCTACTCACCGACTACCGCGACGAAGCAGGCGCGCACGCGGGAATGGTCGGATCGATCACCTACGCAACGGATCTCTTCGACGAAACTACGGTCCAGTCGTTTGCGGACCGCTTCGTGTCGCTGCTGACAACGATCAGCGCAGATCCGCAGCAACCGGTCGGCGACATCGACATCCTGCGCCCCGACGAGCGGTTGACGCTGCGGGACAACGGCACCGGCACGGATCTCGACGTAGACCCGGCGGCGACCCTGGTAGCGCTCTTCGACGCCCAGGTTGCCCGCACCCCTGATGCTGTTGCACTGGTATCGGATTCGGAAACGCTCACCTACGCCGAGTTCGACGACCGCGTCAATCGGCTGGCGCGCTGGCTGATTGCCGCGGGTGTCGGACCGGAGTCGACGGTCGGGGTGGCGATCCGGCGCAGCATCGACCTCGTGATCGCCATGTACGCGGTAACGAAGGCCGGCGGCGCCTACGTCCCGATCGATCCCGATCAACCCGCGGAGCGCATCGGTTATGTCGCGTCGATCGCAGACCCGGTCTGCGTACTGACGTCGGGCAACGGCGTCGAGTTCGATGGTTGGTCAGGCCAGATCATCGATACCATGACGCTGGATGTGTCGGGTCTCGGTGCGGCTACGATCACCGACGCCGACCGCATCGCGCCACTGCGGCCGCAGAACACCGCCTACGTACTGTTCACCTCCGGTTCGACCGGTAGGCCCAAAGGTGTTGCGGTTGCTCATGAATCCGTCGCTGCAGGGTTTGCGTGGCGGCAAGATCGGGTACCGCTCGGGTCCGACGATGCGGTGCTGCAGAAGACGCCGTTCACCTTCGATGCATCCGTCCGCGAATTTTGGTGGCCGTTGCTCGTCGGCAGCCGACTCGTCGTTCCGACGCCCGAAGGGCACCGGGATCCGCAGTACCTGGCCTCGATGATCAGCCGACATCGGATCACCTTCATGCATTTCGTGCCGTCGATGCTGGAACTGTTCGTCCCAGCCGTTTCCCGCGACGACGTCGCATCCCTGCGCTGGGTGATCTGCGGCGGCGAGCCCCTCACACCACGATTGGTGTCGGCGCTGAAGTCGGTCAGCGACGCTGAGTTCCGCAACGAGTACGGACCGACCGAAGGCACGGTCAGCATCACACGGAGTCGTCCACTGTCCACCTCGACCGGCCCGACCATACCGATCGGTGGACCCGTCCCCAATTCGCATGTATACGTGCTGGATTCACGCCTGCAGCCGGTTCCGGTCGGTGTGCCCGGCGAGTTGTATCTGGCCGGAAGCCAATTGGCGCGCGGCTACCAGGCGAGGCCCGACCTTACCGCCGCAAGATTCGTACCCGATCCAACCGGCTCAGCCGGCGAACGGATGTATCGCACAGGTGATCTCGTCCGGTGGCGTTCGGATGGCCAGATCGACTTCCTCGGCCGCACCGACTTCCAGGTGAAGTTGCGTGGCCTGCGCATCGAACTCGGCGAGATCGAAGAATTGCTGACCGAGCAGGCCACGATCTCGCAGACCGTTGCCGTCGTCCGCGCCGACGCCCAGGTCGGCGATCAGTTGGTTGCCTACCTCGTCGGTGCCGCTGGCTACGCCGTCGACGTCGAGACCGTTCGCGCAGAACTCGGTCGGCGAGTCCCCTCCTATATGGTGCCGACCGCGTTTGTGGTGCTCGACGCGTTGCCGTTGAATCCCAGCGGCAAGCTCGATCGAAAAGCGTTGCCGGATCCGGTCTTCGAGGCGAAAACCTACCGTGAGCCGACCAGTCCGATCGAGCACACCGTCGCGACGATCTTCGCCGACGTACTCGGCGTCGAGCGAGTCGGCCTCGACGACGACTTCTTCGAACTCGGCGGCAACTCCCTTGTCGCAGTCCGTGCTACGCAGCGATTGAAAGACGCGCTCGGAACCCGGGTCGCACTGCAGTGGTTGTTCACCGATCGCACCGTTGCCGAGTTGGCCTCGCGTTTGGTGAAACCCGCATCGGCTGCAGACGACGACTCTGGCCTCGGAGTACTTATTCCGTTGCGCCCGACCGGAACTGCCGAACCGCTGTTCTGCATCCATCCGCTGTTCGGGCTGGCGTGGGCGTATCTCGGACTCGCGCAGTACATCGATCGCGATCGACCGGTCTACGGTTTGCAGTCGCCCGCGATACTGGAGCCGGTCTTCGAGTACCGGTCGTTCGACGAGCTCGCGGCGCGATACGTTCGCGAGATCCAGACCAAACAACCGGAGGGGCCGTATCACCTCCTCGGTTGGTCACTCGGCGGCGTCATCGCCCACGCCGTTGCTGTGCAGCTACAGCAGGCGGGCCACGAGGTCGAACTGCTCGGATTGATGGACGCGACACCCGAATCCGATTTCGAGGTGTTCGCGCGGGAACTCACCGACCACCTCCGGGCCCTCGGGATCACGCTGCCCGACGATGGCAACCTGTCCGAGATATCGCTCGAACGTGCGCGGGAGATCCTGGCCACCTACCAGGACGTTCCGGACATGATCACACCTGAACACGTCCAGCGCATCTTCGCCGGTGCCGTCGCGATGGTGCGGCTGGAAGAACAGCACGAGTTCGGGGTCTTCGCCGGCGATCTCGCGTTCTTCAGTGCAGCACTGGACAACCCGGAGCCAGAGGACGCCGCACTGAAATGGCAACCCTATGTGTCCGGCCGGGTCGTCAACTACGAGATACCGACGGCGCACGGCACGATGCTCGACCCTGCCTCACTTGATGTGCTCGGCCCGTACCTGAACGAAAACCTGACCTAGGTGGTTCGAGTGTTCGAGTAGCGAGTCTTTGTGATCGCCCACAGCTCATGGTCTTTGCGGATACCGCCGACCGCGCGGTATTGCGTCAAAGTGCCCTCGTGCACCATGCCGAGGTGCTCGACGAGACGCCGCATCCGCTCGTCGCCGACGACGACCAACGCCCAAATGCGTTCGCAGCCAACCTCGAAGGCATAGTCGACCATCAGCTCGGCGCCGGCTTTCTCGATATTCGTCGCCGCCGAGTCGGTGGCAAGGCCGAACTCTGCGCTGAGTCCACTGATCAGTCGCAGCCAGGTCTGTCCGACCAGGTTCCCGTCCACTTCGATTGCCAGCGCTAGTTCGGGGTCGGAGTCCGGTGCAATCGCGCTCAGCACTCCTGAGTCCGACTTGCGAACGTTGCGCAGCGAGACATTGCCTGCCGCAGTCGCTTTCGGACCACGTGCAACCTTCGGACTGCGCTGTATCTTCTGCAATACCGAGTGGGCCAGCAGTTCGTAATTGAACTTGGCGGTGTAGCGTGCCACAGCGAAAGCCGAAGGGCCGCCAGACGAATCGACCTCTACGGCCTCGGTGGGAGCAGCAGGTTTGACGCGGTCGATCGCTCGTTTCGCGAATCCGCCTTCCGGCTTGTCCGCACGGAGCAGGGTCCAAAAGTTGTACGGCTTGCGCTCGCCCCCTGCATCGAAGAACTCGTCCATGGTCGCTTCGTGCTTCATTCCGAGTGCTTCCGACGCACGCGTGGCAGGCAGATTCGCCGTACCCGTTGCAGCCGTGATCACGTCCATTCCGAGCACGTCGAACCCGAAATCGGCCAGCATCGCCGTTGCCAGTTTCGCGACCCCACCACGTGCGACATGAGAGTCGAGCCAAACACTCAGCTCGCCGACAGGGGTCCCGATCTCGGACCAGGTGATCGCGCACTCGCCTGCAAAGATGCCGTCGACCTCGATCGCAAACGGGACGGACCGTCCAGCCTTCTGCCCTTTTCGCAGCGCGAGGCAACGCCTGACCCACTCTTCGGGACTGTGCCGAACTTCCCATTCCAACGGCGAACTCGGGGCATACGGCTCGTTGAACTCGCGGTCGCGCAACCGGATCCGCCGCCATTGCGCAGCGTCCGAGACGCGCAGCAGACGCAGCACGACCGACCGACCGTTGATCACCTGAGGACCTAGTTGGGACGCCTCGGCGATGAGCTTGATCAGCTCCGACTTGCTGGGCGCCATCAGGAGATCGATCCGATGAAGTTTGGGCACTCGTAGGTTCGCACCGGTCGATAATACGTCCGGCGGTGGGCTACCGTTCGTTACAACTGAACGGTCGACCGATTCGAGTAGCGAGTTCTCGTAATGGCCCATAGCTCATGGTCTTTGCGGACGCCATCAACCTCGCGGTACTGCGTCAACGTACCTTCGTGCACCATTCCAAGGTGCTCGACAAGCTGTCGCAATCGCACGTCGCCGACGACGGCCGGCACCCAAATGCGTTCGCAACCAACCTCGAAGGCGTACTCCACCATCAAGTCGGCAGCCGCTTTCTCGACGTCAGGTGCGGCCGATGCGGTGAACAGTCCGAGCTCGGCACTCAATCCATTGATCAGTCGCAGCCACGTCTGACCAACAAGCTTGCCGTCCAACTCGATCGACAAGGGAAGCTCGGGAACAACGTCCACCGGCGCTATCGCGCGCAACGCGCGGGCGTCGGATCTGCGAACATTGCGCAGCTCGACGTTGCCCGCTGCAACCGACTTCGGCCCACGCGCGACCTTTGGACTGTGCTGTAGCCGGCGAAGTATCGCGGACACTGTCGATTCGTAAGTGAACTTGGCGGTGTAGAGCGCAACAGCCAAGGCCGAAGGACCGCCGGCCGAGTCAACCTCGGCGACTTCTGCGGGAGCAGCAGGTCGGACGCTGTCGATTGCTAGCTTGGCAAACCCACCCTGCTGCTTGTCCGCGCGCAGCAGCGTCCAAAAGTTGTATTGCTTACGCTCGCCTCCTGCATCGAAGTATTCCTCCATCG
This sequence comes from Antrihabitans stalagmiti, assembly GCF_016482825.1. GTDB lineage: Bacteria > Actinomycetota > Actinomycetes > Mycobacteriales > Mycobacteriaceae > Antrihabitans > Antrihabitans stalagmiti. The sequence goes on from NZ_JAEMNV010000005.1 coordinate 6,759, forward strand.
TGGCCTCATGGCGCATGCCAAGTGTCTTGCAGCCGTGCGACGCCGGATAATTCGAGGTGCCAGTCGCCGCTGTGACAACCGCGAGTTGCAACCGATCAAACGCGAAATCGACGATCATCGCCGCCGCTAGTTTACCGACACCGCCCCGTGCCGCTCGAGCGTCGAGCCAGATACTCAACTCCGCGATAGGCGTGCCGATTTCGGTCCAGGTAATCGCGCATTCGCCGGCAAACCTGCCATCCACTTCGACAACGAACGGGACGGTGCGCCCGGCCTTCTGCGCCTTACGTAGCGCCAAACATCGGCGCACCCACTGTTCAGGAACATGCTGCGCTTCCCAACCCAGAGGCGAACTCGGCGCATACGGCTCGTTGAAGTCGCGGTCACGAAGCCTGAGTCGCTGCCAGTCCTGTGCATCCGAGAAGCGCGCCTGACGCAGGACGACGGACCGACCGTTGACTATTCGCGGACCTAATGGCGATGTTTCGCCGATCCGCTTGATCAGCTCCGAAGAACTGGGCAGCGCCACTAGGCAACCGAACCGGGGACGTGACGATCAGGCGCTGGCATCGGTCGATACTACTTTCCATATGGCGAGCTGTCAGCTATTTCGGTTGGGCGCAACCTATATCCGCCGGTCCGTCCAACTGCAGGTCCGTCGAGGCCACGGTCGGCTGGAGAAACCTCAGGTGCCCGATCAGAGCCTCCGGCAAGTCACCGATCGGCTGACTGTAGGTGGACCCATCGGTCATGCTCTGCGCATACAGCGCGAACGCGGACGCTGTATCAGCGTTGAACGCTCCGTAGGTCTGCAAGGCAACGGCAACCATTCGCTGAAACGGCGTCAGATTGAATTGGTTCAGATCGAGGTTCGGGTCGAGTTGAGCGCGTATGCCCTGCGGTATGCCGTTCGCCGTAGTGCCGTCGGATCGCGTCCCTGGATAGAGGTACGACGGCGCACCGATCGGAACCGCGAAGCGCAGCGCATGATCGATCACGCCTGCGCTCACATCCTGCGGGGTGATCAGGCCGCCGAGATAGGACAACTCACCACCCGCGTGCGCCGGTCCACTCACGTGGCCGCCCGATCCTGTGTCTACGCGGTACGTCGCCTGGGCGACGGCTGTCTTCTTCGACGCGTTGAACGTCTGAAACTCGTATTCACACCCGGTCGCCTGGTCGATGATCGCCAGGTGGGAGTCGGAATCCGGACTCGGGCGGTACGACGACAGATACGGAACCTGAATGTTCTTGTTCTTGTTGGTCACGCGAATCGTGACCTTCGGCGTTCCCGGCGGCGCCCGGTAGATCGGCACGGTCCACGCGTCGTCGTTGACACTGATCTGTGAGATGGACGGGTGATTCATCAAGGCGGTGGCCCAACCCGCCGATCGCGAATCGACGACCGCACCTGCGGGCACCGGCGTGTTCCAGAACGAATCGACCGCAAAGAAGTTACCGTTCGTCGAAGCCACACCGTGGCTCGCGCGCGTTACCGAAAACTCCTCCAGTGCAACGCCGCTCGTGTCGAAATAGCGCACTTGAACCGTATGCAGGCCGGCCGGAACGGATTTCAGAACCTGATCATCTCCCCAGTAGGACGATGTCCATTTGTCGAGGACCGACTGCCCATCGAGCCAAACCCGCACTCCTGCATCACCTGTCGACGCGTTGAAGGCGTAGTTGGCCGTCTGAGGGAAATTCAGCTGCCCGGTGTAGTGGACCGAGAAGTTGTCTGCATTCACACCAGCGGTAGGCGAACTGGAAAACCTGCCACCCACGGAAAACTCACAACGGTCGACAACCGGCGTTCCGGTTGCGTTCGTGTTGTTGTAGTAGCGAGCTCGATACTGACCGACCGGACACGGGCTCGTCGGCGGGGGCGTGGTGCTTGTTGTCGTCGGTGGCGGTGTCGTCGTGGTGATGGTCGTTGTCGGCGGTGGTGTTGTGGTGGTCGGCGGTGTCGTCGTCGCGGGCGGTGTCGTCGTGGTGGGCGGCGGCGTTGTCGTAGGCGGTGTTGTTGTCGCTACGGCCGTCGACACGACAGTCACCTTGTCCAACAACAGGTTTCTGTCGCAAGAGGTGCTGAATTTGAACTCGTTCGTGTACTCGACCGATATCGTATGCGAGCCTGCCGAAATGGCCGACGATGCAACATAGTCCGTCCACGCGGTCGACATGACCGTCATCGTCGCGATAACCGTGCCGTCGACTTTGACTTTCATACTCGGAGCGCCAAGGCAGAGCTGCGCCTTCGCGCGCACCACGACTTTGGACGAGGCGGCCAAAGTGAATGTCTTCGACGCAGTCGCGTTGCCCAGCAACGTAAGTGCCGATCCCGCTGAAGCTCCGGTTTGGGCACCGACAACTCCCCCAGCGGTCGGCGTCCAGGTCATCGTTTCAGCCTCGACCGCTGAATCAGCCGACGCGATACCGGGCGCAACGACGAGCAACGTGCACACCAGAACCGCCACAACCGCCACGGGGAAAAGCTTCATCTCGGCTCCGCCCAAGATTGGCGGCCATATAGGTAAGCCGCATCTGGTCGGAACGTAGCAGCACTAACTACATATCAGCTGTAACCGAGCCGTGACATTGCAGAACAAACCTAGAGTCTGATTCCCGAAACACCATTCTTGACGGGGTATTTCGGACTTCAGCTCGCTTTGCGCGCCGACTCGAGCGCGCGTACCGATTCCGCAACCGCCTTCGGGTGGTCGATCTGATCGAGCGCGACGATTTCGCGGCGGAAGAACAATGCCAGCGTCCAGTCGGCGACGATGCGAACCTTGCGAGACAGTGTCGGCATCTTGAGGACGTGGTAGCCGCGATGCATGAACCATGCAGGCAACCCCTTTACCTTGATGCCGTAGACATCGGCGACACCACGGTAGAGGCCAAGCGACGCAACTGATCCCGCGTACTTGTGCTCGTAGTCGCGCATTTTCTTGCCACGGACGAGGGCAACGGTGTTGTCTGCCATCACCTTTGCCTGGCGCACGGCGTGCTGAGCAGACGGGCTGCACGTCGCCGTCGGATCCTCGTCGATCTTGGACAGGTCCGGAACGGCCGAGATATCACCAGCACCAAATGCTTCCGATACACCGACAACCTGAAGCGTCGAGGTGCAACGAAGACGGCTGCGCTGATCGACGGGCAGATCGGTGTGCGCGAGCATCGGGTTTGCCTTCACGCCTGCCGTCCACACGATCGTGTCGGCACCGAACTTGCTGCCGTCGGACAGTTCGACATTGCCGTCGACGAGCGAATCGGCACGAGTGTTCAGGTAGACCTTGATGCCACGCTCGGTGAGACGCTCGATCGTGTAGATGCCCATCTTCGGGCTAACCTCGGGCATGATCCGCCCGGTTGCCTCGACGAGTATCCAGTTCATGTCGTCCGCGGTGATGTTCGGGTAGTACCGAACCGCATACCGCGCCATGTCCTGCAGTTCGGCAAGCGCTTCGATTCCGGCGTAGCCGCCACCGATGACAACGAACGTCAGCAGCCGCTTGCGTAGTTCGACATCCTCCGTCGCAGAGGCATCGTCGAGTCGCGACAGCACGTGATCACGCAGGTAAGCAGCCTCGGTGACCGTCTTGAACATGATGCCCTGCTCCAACAGCCCGGGAACGGGGAGTGTGCGAGCAACGGAACCGGCCGTCATCAGCAGAATGTCGTAGGAGAGGGTCTCGACGTTGCCGCTCGGGTCCGTGATCCACGCGGTACGCGACGCGTGCTCGATCTTCGACACCTTGCCTGTGATCACGGTGCATTTGCGCAGCACGGTGCGTAGCGGGACCACGATGTGGCGTGGGTCGATCGAGCCGGCCGATACCTCCGGCAGAAACGGCAGATAGGTCATGTGCGGCAACGGATCGACGATGGTGATGCGTGCTTCACCTGCACGCAGCTTCTTTTGCAAGCGGATGGCGGCAGACATGCCGACCGTTCCACCACCGACGATCAAGATGTGCTTGGGCTGCTGGGTCACAACGGGTCCTCACACTCGAGTAAACATTCCTGTGTACTCGATGCTAGGACGTCCTACATAGCCCTGACGCGAATGGTGACTGAGTTAACAACCTCTCAACAGCCGCTATCCGCTCGAAACGAACACGTCTCTCAAACGTCGATCGAGAGCGCGATCCCGTCGAGAATGTCGTGCTCGCTGACGATCAGCTGGTCGACGCCGGCGCGTCGGGACAATTCGTCGGCTAGAACAGTCAGAATCACTGCTCCGCCACCGATTACGTCGACGCGACCGGGATGCATCGGACCGAGGGCCGCCCGCTCGACACGCGTCATTCCGACGAGTCGATCGGCAACTGCGTGCACGTCCTCCAACGACAGCCGTGACAGATGCACCCGCTCCGCGTCGTAGCTCGGAAGGTCCTGTGCGACTGCGGCAATCGTCGTCATCGTCCCTGCGACACCGACCCACGTCCGCGCTCGTTCGATCGGCACGTGAGCAAAGGCGTCCGCAAACCGTTCGGCCGCGAACTCCCGCGCCTCGGCAACCTGCTCCGCCGTCGGCGGGTCGCCTGGCAGACACCGTTCGGTGATACGCACACAGCCGATATCTGCGGAATAGGCTGCAGCCACACCGGTTTCGTCACCGAGAACGAGTTCGGTCGATCCCCCGCCGAGATCGACGACGACGAAAGGTCCATCTGCAGCATTCAATTCACCGACCGCACCCGAAAACGACAGTCTCGCTTCCTCGTCGCCGCTGATAACTTCAGCTTCGGCCCCGGGAATCACCGCACCGAGTTCCGTGCGCGTCATCGCAAAGAAGTCTTCACGATTGGACGCGTCACGGGTTGCCGACGTCGCGACCATCCGTACGGCCTCGACACCGTTGTCCCGCATCAGGTTTGCGTAATCATGAAGCGCGACGCGCGTGCGTTCGATCGCCTCGGGCACAAACGAGCCGGTGGCGTCGACCCCCTGCCCGAGTCGGACGATGCGCATCTCGCGCACCACATCGGTCAGGACGCCGGCCGTATTGCGGTCGGCGATGAGCAACCTGATCGAGTTGGTCCCGCAATCGACGGCGGCGACTCTCATTGACGGCGTCCTCTCGAAGTTGACATTACCGACGGCTTACAGCCACAGACCGGTGGCTGAGACGTCAGGATTGCGCTGTGGTCGGTTCGGGCCAGTCCGCGGGAATTGCAGTGCCCCTGAGCTTTCCGTGTGCTGCGAGCGCGACCGACTCGTCGCCGAGGGGATTGACACCCGGCCCTTTCGCGAGCGAATGCGCCATGAGCACGTGCAAGCACTTCACGCGATCAGGCATCCCGCCGCCCGTGAAGTCGGTGTCGAGCGAGGTGATCGCGTTTCGCTCGGCGAGATAACTCTCGTGCGCACGCCGATACCCCTCAGCGAGAACAGGATCGGTGTCGAGACGTTCGGTCATATCGCGCATCACGCCAGCCGATTCCTGCCTGCTCGCTTCGGCGGTCAGACGCGGATCGGTCAAGTAGTACAACGTCGGAAACGGGGTGCCGTCAGGAAGTTTCGGTGCTGTTTTCACAACGCCAGGCTTGCCGTCAGGTGTGCGGTAGGCGATGGCGAGCACGCCTCGTGGAGCCCTCCCGAGTTGGGCTGCAACGGCTTCGAGGTCTTCGGGTGTTGGGATTTCGTCGCTCACCCGGTCGGCCCACCCGGCTGGTTCGGCTCAGCAGCATTCTGCGGCTGCGACACCTGACCGAAGAGGTCGGTGTACCAGGGTCCACCTTCGGGAACAGGCTTCGCGCGCCGCGCCTGCTCCGCCTCGAACGCGCCAGGCAGTTGCACTTGGAACGGCGTCTCCCCTGGCTTGACGAGTCGCAGCCGGTTCCTGGCTTCGGCGGTGATGTACGCGGGGTCGTCCTGCTGCGCCTTCTTGGCACGCAGTGCGTTGACGTCGGCTTGCAGCTGATTGTGATCAGCAGCAACCTGAGCCGCTTCGGCGCGCTGGGTGAAATACGTCCGCAGTGGCACCGCGAGTGTGAGCGCAAGCGCACATACGACAACAGCAAGGATGACCGCGCGGGCCGTGGACAATCCCAGAATCGTCCGTTCCGGCGTCGGCTCGGATTTTTTGCCCTTGACCACGCGAGGCGGACGATCGCGGTCGGATACTTCCGGAGTCGGCTTTCCCTCCGGTGCGCGCCTGGTCCGGTCCGTACGCCGCGAACTTTCCGAGCGTCCGGACCTGCGAGAGTCACGGCCACCGGGACTGCTGCCCGACCTGCGGCTACGCCGATTGTCAGCCATCAGTCCCCGCCACCGTCGACCCCTGCCCGTTCATGAACTCAGCTAGCACCCTCGAAGTTGAACCGCGGGAACGCGACATCGCCTGCATAGCGTGCGGCGTCGCCAAGCGCCTCTTCGATACGAAGCAACTGGTTATACTTCGCGACACGCTCGCTGCGCGCCGGCGCACCCGTCTTGATCTGACCACTGCCGACTGCGACCGCGAGGTCGGCAATGGTGGTGTCCTCGGTCTCGCCGCTGCGATGGCTCATCATCGTCTTGTAGCCGTTGCGATGTGCGAGCTCGACTGCGTCGAGGGTCTCGGTAAGCGTTCCGATCTGATTCACCTTGACCAGCAACGCATTTGCCGCACCCTTGATGATGCCGTCTTCGAGGCGCTCCGGGTTTGTGACGAACAGGTCGTCACCGACGAGCTGCACGCGGTCACCGATGGCGTCCGTCAATGCGACCCAGCCGTCCCAGTCGTCCTCGTCGAGCGGATCTTCGATCGAGACGAGCGGGTAGGAATCGAGCAGCTCTGCGTAGAACTCGCCCATCTGCGCGGCCGTGCGGTCGGCGCCCTCGAACTTGTAGCCGGTGGCGTCGGTGTAGAACTCGGTGGCAGCGACATCAAGCGCGAGCGCGATATCGGAGCCGAGCTTGAGCCCGGTCCGCTCGATCGCGACGCTGATCAGATCGAGCGCCTCACGCGTACCGGCGATGCTGGGAGCGAAGCCGCCCTCGTCACCGAGTCCGGTGGACAGGCCCTTCTCCTTGAGCACGGACTTGAGGGAGTGGTACACCTCGGCGCCCCAGCGCAGCGACTCCTTGAAAGTCGGCGCGCCGATCGGGGCGACCATGAACTCCTGCACGTCCACGCCGGAGTCGGCGTGCGCGCCACCGTTGACGATGTTCATCATCGGAACGGGAAGGATGTGCGCGTTGGGTCCGCCGAGGTAGCGGAAGAGTTCGAGTCCGGACGACTCGGCGGCTGCACGTGCCACGGCGAGCGAAGCGCCGAGCAGCGCGTTCGCGCCGAGGCGGGACTTGTCCGGGGTGCCGTCGAGGTCCAGCAGAGTCTGGTCGACGGTCCGCTGCTCGATCGAATCCAATCCGATCAGTGCGGGGGCGATCTCGTCGAGAACGGCGTTGACAGCTTTCTCCACGCCCTTGCCGCCGTAGCGCTTTCCGCCGTCGCGAAGTTCGACGGCTTCGTGCTCACCGGTCGATGCGCCGGACGGAACCGCGGCGCGCGTCAGCGTGCCGTCGTCGAGTGCGACCTCGACTTCGACCGTCGGGTTACCGCGGGAATCGAGGATCTCGCGAGCGCCGACCTGCTCAATGATGGCCACGGGTGGTTCTCCTTCTCCTACGGACACAATGCGAGTGTGAGCTTAGCCCCAACACTCCGGCGGTGCCTTTAGGCGCTCCGCCCTCTGCGAGCGCACGGCGCCTACAAGCTGTACAGAGCCGCCCGGTCACGGACATCGCGCATGTAGGCACCGGACTGGTTGTAGGCGAGCAACGCTGCCTGCCAGCCCTCTGCCGTCTTCAGATCGCCGCCGCGAGCGCAGAGATAACGCGCCGCCGACAGAGCCGCGTCGTCGATGTTGTCGGGATCGACGCGGCCGTCACCGTTGGCATCCACACCCCAGTGCTTCCACGTTTCGGGGATGAACTGCAGCGGGCCCATCGCCCGATCGTGGACCGAATCCCCATCCTGGACACCGCCGTCGGTGTCCCTGATCTCCGCAACGTTGGGTCCGCCGTCGAGAGGCACGCCACGAATCGGCGGCGAGACCTGACCATCGGGCGCCACCGTCGAGCCCTGGTAGGTGCCGTGTTTGCTCTCCACGCTCGCGATACCCGCGATGGTCGTCCAGCCGATACCGCAATCGGGCTGGGTCTCACTCATGACCGCGGCAGCATAGGCGTAGGCCTCCAGTGCGGTGACCGAGATGGCCAGCGTTTCGGAGCGCTGCGTTGCCCACTGGTTGAGCTGGCTTGCTGTGCGGCCGGGTGCGTTGATGTCGATCGCAGGTAGCGGAGCGCCGACTCCCGGTGGCACGCCGTCAGGGACATCGACACGCGGTTGCCGCAGATCGCCAACGAATCCGACAGCGACGATCGCAGCCGCGATCAACACGAAACCCGCGACAACCGCGGCACCCAAGGCCTTCAACTTCACCTCCACATCATCCACAAGGTTTATGAGGACGGGCTGAGAGAGCCGCCGTTCGAACCAGGGCCAACTCCTGGCAACCTGCCACCATCGCAGATTCGGACCTGTTCGTTTCTCGTTGTTTTGTCTGTTTCGACGTGCATAATTAACGCCGGGTGGACATCCTCGAACACTCGCCGGAGGGATTGATTCCTCTCGCGGTCGAACTAATCAAGGGATTTGCGTGCATTGTCGACTTTGTAATTCGGACCGACTACTCAGCGTTCTCGATCTCGGCGCCACTCCGCCGTGTGAGAAGTTCCTGGAATCCGCAGAACTCGATCTCCCCGAACCCACGTACCCGTTGCACCTGCGACTGTGCGAAGACTGCCTGCTACTACAGATCCCGCCGCTGATCACTCCTGAAGAGACCTTCACCGAATACGCGTACTTCTCGTCTTTCTCCGACAGTTGGGTCCAGCACGCGAAGACCTTCGTCGACAGCGCCATCGAGCGACTGGGATTGGACGAGTCGTCGTTCGTCGTCGAGGTCGCGAGCAACGACGGCTATCTGCTGCAGCACGTCGTCGCTGCCGGTGTTCCCTGCTTGGGAATCGAGCCGTCGGTCAACGTCGGCGCAGCGGCCCGTGAACGTGGTGTGCCGACCGAAACCGCCTTCCTCGACGAGGAACTCGCCGCTGCCGTCACTGCGAAACACGGCAAAGCGAATCTTGTCGCTGCGAACAACGTCTACGCACATATTCCTGATCTGCTCGGCTTCACTCGCTCTCTGCGAGCACTTCTCGCGGACGACGGTTGGTTGAGCATCGAGGTTCACCACGCCCAGAACCTCGTGGAACTCGGTCAGTTCGATACGATCTATCACGAGCATTTCCAGTACTACACAGTGCTTTCCGCTACTCGTGCACTCGCGACAGCCGGGCTGACAGTCGTCGACGTCGAACTGATTCCGACGCACGGCGGCTCGATTCGAGTGTGGGCGCGTCCCGAGGCCGTGGCCGGCGAACCATCGCAGCGGTACCGCGACATCCTGGCGGCGGAGGAAGCGGCGGGCCTGCACGACGTCGACGGCTACCGCGAACTGACGCCGCGTACGCAGAAAGTTCGACAAGATCTGCTGCGTTATCTGCTCGATCGGCGCGCGGAAGGCAAACGCGTCGTCGGTTACGGCGCGCCGGGCAAAGGCAACACGCTGCTCAATTACTGCGGAATTCGGACCGACTTGCTCGAATACACCGTCGACCGCAATCCCTACAAGCACGGTCGGTTCACCCCTGGCACTCGAATTCCGATTCTGCCGATCGAGCAGATCGAGAAAGACAGACCCGATGTGGTTGTCGTGCTGCCGTGGAATCTCGAAAAAGAACTGACCGAACAGCTAAGACATATCTCCGAATGGGGCGGACGGCTCGTCTACCCCCTCCCCCACGTGCACGAAGCCGACCTGAGCAACACCGAGAGGGACGCACGATGAAGGTAGTTCTGTTCTGCGGTGGCTACGGCATGCGGATGCGCAACGATTCCAGCGATGTCATCCCCAAACCGATGCAGATGGTCGGACCGCGCCCACTGATCTGGCACGTCATGCGGTATTACGCGCACTTCGGCCACAAGGACTTCATTCTCTGCCTCGGTTACGGCGCAGAGCACATCAAGAACTACTTCTTGGAGTACGAGGAAGCCGCATCGAACGACTTCGTTCTTCGGGACGGCAAAGTCGAATTACTGCACACCGATATCAGTGATTGGTCCATAACGTTCGCCGACACCGGTGTCGAGTCCGCAATCGGCGAGCGACTTCGCCGGGTCCGCAAGCACCTCGACGGTGACGAGTACTTCCTGGCGAATTACGCCGACGTGCTGACCGACGCGCCGATGGACGAGATCATCGACAAGTTTCATGCCTCCGGTGCTGCGGCCTCGATGTTGATCGTTCCGCCGCAGTCGTCGTTCCACTGCGTCGACGTGACCGAGTCCGGCGTCGTCACCGAAATCGCGCCCGTCAGTCGCATGCCGATCTGGGAGAACGGCGGATTCTTCGTTCTCAGCAACGAGATCTTCGACCTACTGCCTCCTGGCGGTGACCTCGTCGAGGACGTGTGCGGGACGCTGGCCCAGCAGGGTCGCTTGTTCGGCTACAAGCACCTCGGATTCTGGAAGCCGACCGACACCTTCAAAGAGCGTGCCGAACTCGACGCCAACTACCAGCACGGCATCCGTCCGTGGATGGTGTGGGAAGCCGAAGACAAGGAAGACGTCGTAGCTCCCGCATGATCGAACTGGCAACGAGCGGGATTGCCGAGCTTGCTGTACTCGGGGCGCACTGCGACGACATCGCGATCGGTATGGGCGGAACGCTGCTTACGATCGCGCAGGCACGCCCGGAGCTGCGGGTGCATGCCCTCGTCCTGTCCGGCGGCGGGACACCTCGCGAAGCCGAGGAACGCTCGGCGCTTGCGGCGTTCTGTCCGAACACCGACCTGACCGTGACGATCCTGGACATTCCCGACGGTCGCGCACCCGCGCATTGGAATCGGATCAAAGACGAACTCGCTGCCTTTCGCCGTACCTGCAACCCCGACATCGTGTTCGGTCCGCAGCGCGACGACGCTCACCAGGACCATCGGCTGCTTGCCAAGGTCCTGCCGACGGAATTTCGAGATCACCTGATCCTCGGCTACGAGATCCTCAAATGGGAAACGGATACTCCGCGCCCGACGATGTTCCATCCGATCGAGACACGGTCGGCGCAGGAGAAAGTGCGCCTGCTGCACGAGCACTACCCCTCGCAAGTGGTTCACGACTGGTTCGACGATGCGTCGTTCCTCGGCCTGTCGAGGCTGCGGGGCGTGCAATGCCGAAGCGAACATGCCGAGGCGTTCGTAATAGAAAAAGCGACGATTTCATTTGGAGGGCAATGACATGCGGGTTCTCGTAACCGGTCATCAGGGATATCTCGGCACTGTGATGGTGCCGATTCTGCAGGCGGCGGGGCACGATGTCGTCGGCCTCGATTCCGGGCTGTTCGCAGAGTGCATCCTCGGACCGGCACCGGTGGACCCGCCAGGTCTCGCAGTGGATCTGCGCGACGTCACGGTCGATCAGCTGCGCGGCTTCGACGCCGTGATTCACCTTGCGGCGCTGTCGAACGATCCGCTTGGCGCCCTCGCCCCCGAAATCACCTACGACGTCAACCATCACGCGTCGGTCCGGCTCGCAAAGCTTGCGAAGGACGCCGGGGTCGCCCGCTTCCTCTACGCCTCCACCTGTTCCGTATACGGTTCCGCCGGTGAGGAACTCGTCACCGAGAGCGCGCCGCTACGGCCGCTGACGCCATACGCCGAAAGCAAAGTTCGTGTCGAGGACGACGTCGCCGCGATCGCCGATTCGGGCTTCACACCGGTATTTCTGCGCAACGCAACAGCTTTCGGCTTCTCGCCGCGCCTACGCGCGGACATCGTCCTGAACAACCTTGTCGGCCATGCGGTGTTGACCGGTGATGTCCGCGTGCTGTCGGACGGCACACCGTGGCGACCACTCGTACACGCCCAGGACATCGCAGCTGCGTTCGCCACCTGCCTCACCGCTCCCGTCGACAAGATCAACTGCGTCGCATTCAACGTCGGAACAGAGAAGAACAACCTCACCGTCGCACAGATCGCCGAGGCGGTCGTCGACGCTGTCCCCAACTCGAAACTCCTCATAACCGGGGAAAGCGGTGCCGATCCTCGCTCCTACCGCGTTGATTTCTCCGCCATGCGCAACGCACTCGGCTTCGAAGCGCAGTGGACAATTCCCGAAGGTGCGGTCGAGTTGTACAAGGAATACACGTCGGCCGGACTGTCGAGCGACGACTTCTTCAAGCGGTTCACTCGTTTGCCGCACCTCGAAAAGCTCAAGGCGGCAGGAATTCTCGATGACACGATGCGTCGGATCAACACCTCGTCAGGTGAGTGAGTCACACCTTTTCGAGCAGTTCGGCCCAGCTCCCCGCGGCTGCGTCGCGCGGCGACACGACCGTCACTGCCTGCGGCCAGGCGATCTCGAGGTCGGGATCCGCATAGGCGACTCCGAGGTCTTCGGCAGGATCGTGTGGACGGTCGATGCGATAGCAGACGTCGGCGGTCGGGGTGAGCGCCTGGAAGCCGTGCAGAAACCCAGGCGGTACGTACAGATGCCTGAACTCGGTATCGTCCAGCAGAAAAGCTTGCTGCACACCGAATGTCGGCGAATCGCGCCGAATATCGACGAGCACGTCGTGAACGGCACCCTGCGCGCAGCGGACGAGTTTGGCTTCGCCACGGCCCGAGCGGCCGTGCATTCCACGAACCACGCCCTGCACGGATCGGGATTGCGAATCCTGCAGGAACGACGCCGCGGCACCGGTGCGCCCGACCGCGGCGTCGAAGATGTCGGCGTCGAACGTCCTGGTAAAGAATCCGCGGGCATCCTGAAACGGCTCTGGCACGAACACGAGAACATCGGCCAGTTCGGAAGTCTCGACTCGCATGGAACAATCCTGCCATGAGCGCCTGTAGGGGATGCGGAAGCTTCGAACTCCGCCGCGTACTCGACCTCGGATCCGTGCCCGCTGCAGACCACTTTCCCTTGGCTTCGGGGGCGGTGGACGCTGCGGAGTCGAGCCATCCTCTTGCGATGGATTTCTGCGTCATCTGTCGACTTGCCCAACTCGCCGACGACGACACGGTCACCGACGAGCCGCGCGGTGTCGAACCGCAGGCGCTGAAAGACCAGGCGGCCGATGCTGTGGAACGTGTTGCCACATCGGGATTCCTTCGAGGCAACGCCGTGACCGAGTTCGGGAGTCCGCACGGCGGTACCTGGTTGCCGTTGCTCACCGCACGGGGATTCTTTCCTGCACAACCGAACTCCCCTGCCGACGTGGTGCTCGACTGCTTCGGCATCATGCACGAGCCCGACCAGCGCGCAGCATTTCGCCGACGTGCGGAGGCAATGCAACCGGACGGCGTCCTGTTGTTGCAATATCACTCCCTAGCGACGATCGTGTCCGACGGACAGTGGAATGCCCTGCGGCACGGACACTTCGGCTACTACTCGCTGACAGCTCTCGTCCGACTGCTCGACGACGCCGGTCTCCGTGCAGTCACGGCATGGGAATTCGACCTGTACGGGGGGACGGTGCTGATCGCTGCCGTTCGTGACACCGCTCGCGCCGCCGACAGTTCGATCAGGTCGGTGCTCGAACGTGAGCAGGCTGCAGGCATAGATGACGCGGATGGAGTTCGCAGTCTGCAAACAGCGGCTGACACACATTCGAACTCGTTGCGCGACTGGCTGGTCGACCGAGCAGCGGCAGGTGAGCGGGTCTACGCCTACGGCGCCGCATCGCGGGCCGTCGCGCTGTTCAGCCTCGCGAGGCTCGATCACACCCTGCTGACAGCTGTCGCGGACGCGTCACCCTCCAAGCAAGGCCGGCGGATGCCGGGGACCGACATCCCGATCATCTCGCCGGACGAGCTCGTCGCAGCGGACCCAGACGCCGTGCTACTGACCCTGCCCGACCTCATCGGCGAAGTGAGTCGGCGATTTCCAGAGCTCGACGGAAGATGGCTTATCGACGATCCTGCCGGACCGATCAGGGGGTGACGTCGGAGGAGTCGACGAAATACGTCCACATCTCGCGGTGTGCACCTGCCGCGCCGACATCGTCCCAAAGATAGGGCGGTGCCCAACCTTCCGATTCGAAACCTGCAGCGGCCAACCCGTTCGCCGCCACGTCGTCGTCGTCACGGATCGCACAGGAAATCCTGCGCAGCGTGCGAACGCGCTTCGTCAGGATCGGGACAATCTGCTGCGCAACTAATTTCACGGCTACCACACTGTGGTCGGAGGCATAAGAGAGCAGATCGACGTCCGCTGTGGCAGTGCCCTGGTCCAGGCGGGATACAACAAGTCCACCCAACACGTCGTCGAACAACAGCACGAAGGCCATCGGGTAGCGCCCCGGGCGATCGCGATACAAACGCGCGACCGCACGAATTTCCGGGTCCGGAGAATCGCACAGCGTCGCGACTCGGTCCCTGGTCAGCTCGCCGATCGTCAGGATGCGACCGCTGATCGAAGTCACACTTTCTCCTGGCACGGGCCACCTGTTGCCTCGCGCGCGGAGGACGCGCAGGTTTCTCCGTGCCATGCGAAGCGACCAGCGTAGGACGACAGGACCGATCACGCCAAAGGACCGCAATTGCGCTGCGGCGGCAAGAGGCATCCCGCAACAATACTGTCCGCCTAGACTTGCCACTCGTGACCGATCGTATTCGCGTTCTACTCGTTGGCCCCGCTCCTGCCTCTGCGCAGAGCCGAGGTGGCATGGCAACCGTGATGCGTCTGATGCTCGACGACCCCGACCCTCGATTCGACATTCGTGTGGTTCCCACATTCGTCGATGCGTCCACACCGACGCGACTGCGCGTCGGAATGTTGGGCATGATCCAAGCAACGTTCCTTGTCCTGTTTCGCCGCGTCGACATCGTGCATCTGCATCTCTCTCACGGTGGCAGCGTCGCACGAAAATCGCTGCCGTTACTTGCCGCCCGATTGTCGGGTGTACCTGCGATCGTCCACGGACACAGCTTCGACTTCGCAGGCTGGATGGAACGGATTCCCAAGCCTGCCGCGCGTCTCGTCCGCGCTGCGTTGCCTGCCGACCGCTGGCTGGTGCTCGGCAATGGCCTCGCCGAGGAGTATCTAGAAAGCTTGGACCTGCCGCCCGGCATGGTCCGGGTTCTGTACAACCCGGTAAAACTTGCCGACGTCCGTCCTACCGCCGCACCGGAATCCGGCGTTATCGAGATCGTGTCGTTCGGCAGGCTGGGCCACCGAAAGGGCAGCTACGACCTCGTGCGTGCAATCGAACTTCTCTCCCCGGCAATCCGAGCCGGGATGCATGTAGCGCTGGCGGGCGACGGCGAGATCGACGAGGTCCGAGCGGCGATACAGTCAGCCGACCTGGGTTCTACGGTATCCGTGCTCGGCTGGGTCGACAGTGTCGAGCGCGACCGACTACTTAGCGAAGCAAGTGTTTTCGTACTCCCGAGTTACGAAGAAGGCCTGCCTATGGCGATTCTGGAGGCCATGGCGAATGGCGTCGTTCCCGTCACAACGCCTGTCGGCGGCATACCGGAGGCCGTCACCGACCGAGTCGACGGACTTCTGGTCGCACCGGGAAAACCTGACGAATTGGCGGCGGCCCTCGCCGAGATCACGACAGACGAGGACCTGCGGCACACGCTGTCCGAAGGTGCACGCAGGCGTGCCGCAGACTTCGACATCGAAGTCTGGTACAACGCTCTGGCTAGCGAATGGATCGAGCTCGTGACACGACGGCGCGATCGAGTGCGCCCGTCAATGCGGCTGCGGATACGTCGGCTGCAAAATTCTGCCGATAATGCGCCTGCGCCGCCGCACCGCGACGACTCGCGACGTACGGATCGGCCAGCTGGTCGAACGCCCGCGTGAGACCAGCGACGTCGTCGACACCGATCGGGGTCTCGCCAGGCGGCTGAAACTCCGGCAACGCACCCTCCGTCGACACGATCGGAGTGACCCCGACCTGCATAGCCAATACCTGCACGCCGCTCTGTGTTGCGCGCCTGTAGTGCACGACAGACGCCTTGGCCCTGCTGAGCACCGGAAGTACGTCCGCGTACGAATACGCACCTTTGATCCATCGCACTTTCGGCGGAAGGTCGACGTCGGTGTCTCCCCCGCCGATGAGAACGAGATCGTCACCGCGGTACGCAGGTCCTTCGACGTGCGCCCGCCAGGCCGCCATCGTGACCTCGATGTTCTTGTAGCTGTTCAACCGCCCGATCAGCACGACATCACGGCGGCCTTCGGCATCGACGAACGCGGGAACAAGCGCTTCGTCGAGGTCGCTCGTCAGCGGGACGACGTCCGCGCCGCCGATCGCCCCGGCTACATAGTTGCTGAATGCGACGGTGGCCGCCGCCCGCTCGCCCCATCGATCGAACAGGCGCCGCTCCCACCCAGGGCGCTGTTCCCCGGCGTCGTGAGGCCGATCGTCGTGGATCAGTTGCACCCGCGGCGCAAGTCGTCCGAAGGCCAACCAGCGAGGATCGCGAACTAGTTCTGTGACAACCACATCCGGTGCGAACCGCCGAACCTCGGCGAGCGCACGGCCGAACGGCCGCCACGTGTTCGGGGTCTTCGGACGAGGGTCGAGCACCCGCTCGTACGGTCGGGCAGCGTCGGACTCCGGATGTTGATTCGATGTCACCAACATGACCTCGATGCCCGCACCCGCCAGCGCCTCGCAATACACGCGGGCCAAAGGGCGCATCCACGGCGACAACCACAGCACTCGACGGACAGTCATGCGAATACCCCGGCGATTGCCGCCTCGTACG
Source organism: Antrihabitans stalagmiti (assembly GCF_016482825.1). Classification (GTDB taxonomy): domain Bacteria; phylum Actinomycetota; class Actinomycetes; order Mycobacteriales; family Mycobacteriaceae; genus Antrihabitans; species Antrihabitans stalagmiti. The sequence goes on from NZ_JAEMNV010000005.1 coordinate 23,595, forward strand.
CATCCGCCATCGCCTCGATCGTGTAACGCTCGCGCATCCGGTCGAAACCACGATCGCCGAGCGCCGGCCACGTCTGCGGCTGCTCCAGCAGACCACGCAAGGCTCGGCGCCAGCCATCGACAGTGATGTCCTCGACCAGTGCACCCGCGCGACCCTGATCGAGCATATCCGGCACCGCGCATACCGACGACGCGATCACCGGTATGCGACGCGCCATCGCCTCGAGAATGACGAGCGGGAAGGCTTCGGATCGGCTTGGTACACAAAGCAAGTCGCAGTCCGCGAGAGCGGCCTCCGGTCCCGGCGACCAACCGCGCCAATGCACCCGATCACGAAGATCGCTCGGGGTCAACGCTTCCAGCCGCTCCCGATCGGGACCGTCACCGAAAATCGAGAGATCCCAAGGCAACTCGCGGAGACCGTCGAGCGCCTCGACAAGCAGGTGTGGGTTCTTGTGTTCGACGATTCGCGACAACATGACAAGTTTCGGCACATCGCCGACAGGCGGCCGTGACGCGACCTGCTCGAGAGCAGTTACGGATTCGACGCCGTTGGGCGCAACGAAGTGACGCCTGCCGACACACTGATATTCGTTGGCCTCTTCCCAATGCCGCGGCGAGAGAGCAACAAATCCGTCAGCACGCCGCATCGCGGCAGCAAGTCCGCGCGAGTAGGTGGGGCCGTCGACTTCGGGCGGAATGTGCGATCCGACCAGCCATCGACGCTGCTTGCCACCTCGACGCCACAGTGTTGCGAAACCAGTCTCGGTGTTCGTATCTCCGGTGACGAGTACCGACTTGCCGTCACCGATATCGATCGCCGGCACCCACCACGGCTGCCGGACGACCCGAATGGACGACGGGACCTCGGCAACGAGCGGTCCGAAGCGCTGCATGCAGGCGATCACCACCTCGTAGCCGCGTCGATCCAGCTCGGCGCCCAACAGCACGTGCTGGCGCTCGGCACCCCCGTAGACAAGACGATTGGTCGTGATGATCACGGAGGGCTTGGCGGACCCCTTCCGTCGGCGCGCTGCCCGCTCCTTTCGCGCAGACCGTTGCACACGATCGAGCAACGACGTCCCAGCGAGATAGACATCAGCCTTGTGGACGTTGCCGTTCAACTCGAGATTCAGCGCGATGTTTGCGCGCAGCAAATCACGTGATCGCATGCCAGCGATCGGATCTCCAGCAACCGTGCCGTGCCCGGTGTGTTCGACACCGCGCTCGTCGATGAGCTTCAGTTGCCAGCCCGCCGAACGTGCCCTATGTTGCCAATCCGTCTCTTCACCGTAGAGAAAGAACTCTTCGTCGAACGGTCCGACCGCAGTCCAGGCGGCACGCGAGATCGCGAGACAGGCGCCGGTCAGGTAACCCTCGACAGCCGCTGGCGGCGCGGGATACAGATCGGACAATCCTGTGCGCCTGAGCTTTTCGGCGTACCCAGCTTTCGATACCAGCGCTCGAACGAGGCCACGGTCGCGATGGGCGACATCCCACGGACGGGCCGAGTCGGTGGCGTCCTGCGCATCGATCACCAGCGGCGCCGCGGCAGCAACCCCGTGACTCGCAATCGCCGCACGCGTGCCGTCCAGCGGCCCCAGTAGGACGGCATCCGGATTGAGCAGCAGCAGATCACAATCGGAGGCCTGCGCGGCCAACGCGTTGACAGCGGCTGCGAATCCGATATTCGCCGATCCCAGTGACCAGGCGATATCTGGATGGCGTGCAATCACTTCGGCCATGCCCGGATAGTCCAGGCCCGAGTTGTCCCACACCAACGTTCGCACATCCGTGAGATGAGTCTCGACTGCGCGCAGACATGTCTCGAGCAGGTCGGGGTTCTTGTACGCGACGATAAGAACGGCCAGCTGCCGCGCACCGACTTGTGTCGGCTGCGGTGGTAGCGCCGGCCCGGTATGGCCATGGAGATACGCGCGTTCGAGTTCCCGCGTCATGGTTGAATCCTCCCGGGATTGGTGTCGTCGGCTGCAACTGCGCCGGGTGCGTCCCCGCCACCGGAGAGCATCGACTTGATCGACTTGAACGTTGCCGGTCCAATGACAAGATTGACCGCGAGGTAGGTCGCGGCCGCGAGGGCACCCGTCGCAAGGACCGGCAGTCCTCCCGCAACGAGAACGACACCTGCGCTGGCTGCGACAGGCACACTCAGACGTAGTAGATAGAGCCACGGCGTCGCGTAGGGCGAACGGCGCGACAGCCGCCACGTGACGACGATCAGCCCGGTGGCTTCGGTTACGAGCAAAACAGCGCCTGCGCCCTTCGCACCGAAATGCGGAGCGAGCGCAATGTTCAGCGCGATGTTGACAATGAGGTTCGCAACATTGAGCCGCAGCAGGAAGACTTGGTCGTGCGCCGCGAACAACGCTTGGCTGATCGCCCCTGTCAGGAATGTCAGACCGACCGCGACGAAAAGCAGTGCCAGTGTCGGTCCGCCGTCCTCGACGAATTCGCTCGACCCCATCAGCTCGACCAGCGAATGCGACAGCATCGCACCAACCACGGCAACCGGCAGTCCGACGAGAAGCATCGTCTCGACACTCCGAACGACGAACGTGGCGAACAAGTCTTTGGAAGCGGCGTAGAGCCGCGTCATCGTCGACAGAGTCGATGAAAGGAAGAACGTCGATACAACCGAAGCCGTGAACGCGAGGGTGTAGGCAAGTCCGTACACACCGACTTGATCCGCTGTGCTGAACAGGCTGAGAATGACACCGTCTGCACGCCAGTACAACACGGCAATGATGAGAACTCCGGTCTGCGGCAGACTTTCCCGCAGCAGGTCCCAGCTCTCCGACAGCGCAAAGACCGGACGACAATCGATGATCCGCGATGCCGCGATTCCTTGCACGATCAGTTGCACTGCCGGCGGGATGATCTGAACAACCGCGAACCACACGAGGTCGGCGTGCATCGCGACGAGGACGACGGTCCCACCGAGGGACAGAAGTCTGCTCAACAGATCCGATACAGCGACGGCCGTAAACCTGACCTCCGCGAGGAAAACCGGTTCGAAACACGACGCGAGAGTCGTCAGCGCCAGACTGCCGCACACGATCAGCACCATCGCGACAACCTCACGATCGCTGCGATAGGTCGCGAATCCGGTTACTGCCGCAAGAAATGCGAGAGGTACGCAATACATAACCGACAGACCCGAATTGACGCGCACCAACCTGCCGAGATCGCCTGCGCCGGAAGTGACTCGGCGCACGATCACCGCTCCGACACCGAGCTCGGTGAGGCTGGTCCACAGTCCGACGAACATGATCGCCGTGGTCAGGTGCCCGTAGGACACCGGACCAAGATGTCGGGTCGTGATCGCGACTGTGACGACTGACGCAACCATGCCCAATGCGCGAAAGATCAACTGTTGACCGAAGGCGTGTGCAATCCTTCGATTCGACACGGACCGCTGTCCCCGTGCCGCGCGCACAGTTTGGCTACTATCGTCCGCAACGGTGGCCGATTTCGGATTGGGGGGAAATGAAGGCGTTTGTCCCTCTACCGCACGGCCTTTCGGATCAAGCCTGGCGGGACCGTCATGGTCGGGGCGAAGTTCCCGATCGGTCACCCTACGGTCTCCACCAGCTCGCCGAATTCGGTATCGACATCGAATTCGGTAGTGCTGACCTCGCAAAAGTTTCGGCTCGCCTGGCCGCGTCGGTCCGCTATAGGACAGGTGGCCTGGAGATCATCGAAGCGGTTGCCGAACGTAGGTACAGACTTCTCACCGAGACCGATGTGGTCCTCAGCTACGACGAAAGAACGGGCATACCAGCGAGCCTGCTCGGCGGTCGCTCGAGCGCTCCCACCGTCACCGGTATCGGCTGGCTGACCGATCGCGCAAGCACTCAGCGCGCACAAGCGATGTTCGCAGCGCGGGCTTTGCCCCGCGCCGCCGCTGTGTGGTCGCAGAACGCGCCGATACTGCCGTTCGTCGCTCGCGAGTGGGGTGTGCCCCAATCCAGGCTCGCTTTCGTGCCGTTGGGTATCGACACCGATTTCTACAGCGTCCAGCCGCCGCCAGAGGAACGTAACGTTGTCGTCTCCGCTGGTGAGGACCGCTATCGCGACCACGCCCTTTTGATCGCTGCCGTCGCTCAGGTACGGCAAACCCATGGCGACACCACGCTCGAACTCGCAACCGGACTGCCCGTCGAGTTCCCCTCCGATTTCGGAATACTTCATACGGGCCGCCTCGACGGTCGCATGCGCGACCTCTACCGTCGATCGAGCCTCGTTGCGGTCGCGCTTCATCCGACCGTCACGGGATCCGGGCTGACGGTTGTACTCGAAGCCATGGCAAGCGGTCGGCCGATCGTCGTCACCGACAATCCTGGAGTGTCGGACTACGTCGAAGACGGCGAGACCGGCGTGCTTGTCCGTCCGGGAGACGTCGATGCCTTCGCGAAGGCGATCAAGAATTTGCTTGCCGACGACGACCGCCGAATCGCGATGGGTCATGCCGCGAGCCGTCGAGCGCGTGAACGTTTCACGTCGGGGATCATGGCCGAGGAGCTTGCTCGGCTGTTGAAGTCGGTGTAGTCGGCGGTTCGCTGTCGACCATGACCGCGCGCTTGAGGTGCGCCAGCGCGAAGGGACCCTGGACGAGGTATCGCCGAGCGAGTCGCCTCGGCTCTTGCCAGAGCCGGAAGAGCCATTCGAATCCATTGTTCCGCAACATCTTCGGCGCTCGATCAACTGCGCCAGCAAGGAAATCCGCAGACGCACCGAACGGCAGCAACACCTTCGCGCCTGTCCCAGCCCCGAATTCCTCGATCCACAACTCCTGCCGTGGCTTTCCGAGTCCGACAACCAGCACTTCGACGCCCGTTTGTCGAATCTCGCGAGCCAGCGCCGCCGACTGCTCCGCATCTTCGATCACTGCCCGCTGGGGAGCCCAGAATCCAGCCACCTGCAGCGCCGGGTATCTCTCGGCGAACTCGATAGTCAGATTATCGTGGACGTCGGGAAGGCCACCCAGAAATCCGATTGTGATCTTTTCGCGCTCACACATCGACACGATCTCGGGCAGCAGATCGGCGCCGGTAACGCGCGGCCATGGTTGCTTCGACAGGCTTCCGCCGCGCCAGGCGATCGGCGCGCCATCAGCGACCATCACCCAGTCGAACGGTGCGTCGGTCGCGCCGATCACGTTGCCTCTACGTTCGAAATGGTGCAGGTGATCCAAATTGACGGAGACAACCGAAAGTGCCCGGTTGTCGCCCGAGGCGACTCTGTCGCGGATCATCTCGAGCAAGTCGTGCTCGGTGTATCGGTCGACCGGGGTACCACCGATGAGTATGCGCGGCACTGCGGGATCTCTTGTCATCGCTTCACGACGTTTCGCATCCTCGTTCGGTTTCGTTCGTTGTTGTCGAACACCCACAGTGCGTGATCGGTAGGTTCACCGTTGTACACACGAAGCGCCCGCCGCTGCGCTAGTTCGACGAATCCCATACTCTCAGCCAGACGCGCCGGAGCGCGATTCGAGACGGCTATCGGCCCGATCACACGGGGAATTCGATATGGCGCATCGAACGCTCGTAACACTGTCTCGGCGATCGCCCACTTGGCTACCTCGGCCGTCGCGCGTCGACTTACCCAAATCGACAATTCACCACTCCCGGAGTTCGGATCGATTCCCGCAACAGCCACCTCCCCAACGATCGTCGCAACCTCGGAGATTGTTTCGATCACAACGAAAAAGATTGCCTCACCGCGCTTGGCGGCACTGCGCATACGCATCCACGACTCGACCCAGATCACTGGCGCGTGCGCCTCTTCCCAGGACAGATCAGTACGTCCGAAGGCTGGAAGGAGGCGATCGCGTTCGGCCGACCTCGCTGCGCGCCACAGTCCGGCGTCATCGATTCGCGGAACCCGCAGACTGTAGCTGATTCCATCGAGCGAAACCGGGCCGATGGGCGTGTCCCAGCCATGCGCCGATCGGGCGACCTTCACGAGGCGAAAAAACACGTGACGGCATCGGGCGCAACGGTATCGGCACCGACGGAAGCGCTGTGTCGACTCGATGGTCGGCGCCGCATAGGCTGCATGAACGGAAGACTACCTGCGTTCGGCAACCGATCAGCGTACTGCGGCTACTATCCGAGTGCGCAGTACGAACTACAGAACGATTCATGACTATCACGACATTCATTGACATTCCCGACGCAGCCGACAAGGGAGAAACTGTTGACCGTCGCCGAGTTCCTTTCGAAGCTCGTCCGGCGTCCCCTTGCGGGCGCCGTCCTGATACTCCTTGCCATTGCAGCGGCCGCCTACGGTTGGACGTCGACCACGGCGAAATACGAGTCCACCGCCGCTGTGGTCGTAATCCCGCCAGGCAGTGGAGACGCGGATGCCGGCCTCAACCCATTCATCAATCTGAACAACAACATGGCACAGCTCGCGGTGATCCTCGGCTCGGCGGCGCAGTCGAGTGCGGCACGGCAGTCCGTCGAAGACGCCGGCGCAACGGCGGACTACACGGTAGACACGGTCGCAGGCGACTCGAGTTCGTTCTCCCAGCTTTCACCGCAACTTGTCATCGTCACCCACGGGCCCGATCCCGAGTCTTCCCGCCGCGGCGCAGTTGCACTGATCGATTTCACCCGGGCCCGGCTCGAAAAGATCCAGCTCGACGCCGCTGTTCCCCCGCGCAACAACGCACTGCTGATCACGACGACCGATCCGTTGCAAGGTGAGGTGGTCGCGACAAGTCCGATTCGATCTGCCGGCGCATACTTCGGCGCGGCGCTGATCGCCGGGATCTTGTTCCTGCTCATTCTGGAGGTCACCCTCGAGTGGCTTCGTGACCGCCGCTCGCGAGCCGGCGATGCGTCTGCCGACGAGACCCGCCCTGCGACCAGCACTCGGACCGCAGCCGACAGTCGAGCCGAATAACAATCCTGACGTGCGCAAATTCGGAGCGATCCAGGTAAGGGACCGCCACCTTCCCGATGCGGGAGCTCTCATCCTCGCACTCGCTGGATTTCTGCTGCTCGGCATGCGGCAGGCATTCACGGTGCCGCTGACGTTCGGGCAGAGCATGGCCCAGGCGATCCTCGCAGTCTGTGGCGCCTTCTGGGTACTGACGCGGATCGCAGGAGCACGCTCGCCCTCACATCTCCGCCTGCTGACCGGTGCCATGGCGCTCTATCTGCTCGCCTCGCTCGTTTCCTACGGCGCGGCGATGGCCCGCGGCCTGCCACCGAAAGCAGTCGTCCTCGCGGACCGTTACGTCTTCGCGGACTTGACCCTCGCCAGCGTCGTTTTCTTCATCATCACTGTCGTGCACAGTCGACGAGCCCTCGAGTTGGTCTTGAAAGGGCTTGTGCTCGGCGGCACGATCAGCGGCACGTTCGCACTTGTACAGTTCGGCATCGGGATCGACCTCGCCCCTCAATTTAGGCTCCCCGGCCTGAAGGCAGAAGCGTTCACTCTCGTCACGAATCTGATGCGAGAAGGCCTCAGTCGTCCACAGGGCAGCGCGGGACATCCCTTGGAACTGAGCGCTGTCCTGACGGTACTCGTGCCCCTCGCGCTCGGCGTCACGTTCAGTGCGCGGGCCCGCGGTGCACGTTATATGCCGTGGGCTGCGTGCACGCTGATTCTCACGGCGGGTGCGCTGGTGACGATTTCGCGTTCGGCCGTGATCGGTCTCGGTGCCGCGGTGTTGGTGATGTGCTGGCGGTGGCCGGTGAAACGTATGGCCGCATTGCTCGTCGGAACCGGCACCGTGCTCGGACTCGCTGCGCTGGCACAAACGAAGGTCGTCTCAGCGCTCGTGTCGAGCTTCGCCAACTCGTCGTCGGATTCCTCGATCGCGTCGCGAGCCGTCGGAGCGAGATACGTTTCGGACACCTACCGCGAACATCTGTGGTTCGGCCAAGGCGTCGGGTCGTATCCGGCTCTCGACCAACCTGTCCTCGACAGCCAATATCTTTCGCGCCTGATGGAAACCGGCCTGATCGGATTGGTGTCCTACCTCGTCTTCTTGTTCGTTCCGCTGATCCTCGCCATTCGAGGCGCGCAGGTAGCATCGCGTTCGACTGCTGAACTGTCGAGTGCTATTGCGGGATCGTTGATCGCGACGATTGTCATCGGGCTGATTCTCGATACGGCCGGTTTCGCGCAGATCTGGTACCTGACGTGGCTGCTGATCGCACTGGCCGGCGCAGCGTGGCGGCTATCGAAACTGGAGACGCAGTTGTTGCCGATCGGCAACCAACCGGTGGCTGCGTTGCCTTCTCACGAACGGACCGCACCGCCTGCATGAGCTATCCGTTTACGGAGGGAGGTTCGACGTGTTCGCTCGATGGACGGCGGCCGCTATGACCGCCGTAACCACCGCCACGGTCATCTCCTCGTGTGCGACCTCGTCGGACCTGGTCGACGACCCCGCACCCCGAGGTGTCATCGAGTTCTCGGCACCGGACCTCGTGAACCCACTTCGCGGCCAGTACGAAAACCTCGTGACAGACTTGTTTCCGCAGTCCAATCCTGCTCAAAGTCAGTTTCCGACATGGCCAGGAACCAGCGATACGAGCGCTCGCATAGATTGGCGGCTGCTGCAACCAGAAGACCCTCGCAATATTTCAGCAAATGCCGATGACGAGGATATTTACGACTTCTCCAAGCTCGACGCGATCATCGAGAACGCCGGCAAGACGGGTAGACGCGTCGGATTCCGCATCACCTCGTTCAATTCGTGCTGCCAGGACAGCTACCCGGACAACACGGACATATCCGTACCCGATTGGCTACGAACTATCGAGGGCGCGACCCAGGACTACGACCACAACGGCGTCACCTACGTGATTCCGAACTGGAACGACGAAAGTTACCTGTCGTACTTCGCCGACTTGCTCGGTGCGCTCGGCCGGCGATACAACAAGGACGAGCGGGTAGCGGTCTTCGAGATGTCGGGATACGGGGACTTCAGTGAGAACCACGTTGCTTTCATGCGCGACGAACTCGGCATTCCAGCACCCGAACCCGAACAAAGCGAAGCCGAACTCGGCTACTTCAGCCAATACCGTGACCAATACATCACCAGCGAATCGATCGAGTACCTGGTCGAAGCAAACCTGCGAGCCTTTCCCGACACTCAGATCGTCGCGTCGCTCGGCAATCCACAGATCACCAAGGAGCTGATGCGCGACAGCCCGGCTCTCGCCGACGTCGTGAAACCGGTAGGAAACCGCAGCGACGGCCTCGGTGCCTACCGGCCGATACCGACATGGGCGGAGAACGAGTTCTCCCGCTATGTCCAAACCGGCGATCCAATCGTCGACATTGTGCGAAACCGATTTCGGATCGCTCCGACCATCACCGAATGGCCACCACAATTTCTCAAAGGTGGAACCGAGCGAGAGTATTACGAGACTGGTCTGCGGGACGTCGTCAACGACCACGTCTCGATGACGGCGAGCACTGGCTTTCCCGCTCAGCGCTCAGCCGACCGGATGCCTGACGACCTCTACGACCTCTGGTCGCGCGCGAACAAGTACGCAGGCTATCGCTACGCGGTGTCGAGCTCAGCGATACCGACGCGAGCCGCGCCCCGTGCAGATGTCCCGATGACGTTCGACTGGACCAACTTTGGAACAGCCCCAACCTACGAGGCATGGAAACCGCAATACGACATCCTTGACGCATCCGGCACGGTCGTCCGCACCATCGATTCTCGGATCGACCTGCGTGAGCTCTACGCGGAGCAGAGCTACGACGATCTCGCCGCGTCGCCTGCCAGTCGTACCGAAACGGATCTGGTCATGATCGACGGCGGTTTGGCGCCAGGCGAATACTCGGTCCGCGTTCGTGTGTTGTGGGGCGAAATGAAAACGGACGCAACATATTCGGTGGCGTTTCGGCCTATGGAACTGGCGCAGTACACACGCGATCCTGATGGCGGCTACCTGCTCGGCGAATTCACGGTCGCTTGAGGGATGTCGGCGCGACCCCGCGTTTACTCATCGGCTAACCGACACGATTAGGCAACGAGCCTCTAGCATCACAGTCGGCAGAGCTTCGCGCGACGCGGAGCGACGGCACCGACGACGAGGAGTGGGCATGAGTTCGACACCCGGTGACGATCCGTCACGGCTGCTGCGCCGCTTCGATCGCTCGAACGAACTACAGGACCGCTTGCACGACCTCGTTCCAGGCGGTGCGCACACCTATGCACGCGGAGCCGACCAATACCCGGAGTTCATGGCCCCGATTCTGGCGCGCGGCAGCGGCGCCCGCGTGTGGGATGTCGACGGGAACGAGTACGTGGAGTACGGCATGGGGCTGCGCGCGGTCACCCTCGGGCATGGCTTCGGGCCGGTTGTCGACGCTGTGGCGAAAGTCATCCGCGACGGGGTGAATTTCAGCCGCCCGACCGAGCTCGAGCTTCTTGCCGCTGAAGACTTCCTGCGTCTGGTCCCGGGCGCTGACATGGTGAAGTTTGCGAAGAACGGGTCGGATGCGACGACGGCGGCTATTCGTTTGGCACGGGCCGCGACCGGCCGCGACGCGGTTGCGATGTGCGATCAGCCGTTTTTTTCGGTTGACGACTGGTTTATAGGAACGACCGATATGGACAGCGGAATACCGAAAGAGAGCTCCGCAACGTCGGTCCGGTTCACGTACAACGACCTCGATTCGCTTGCCCGCGTCCTTGCCGCGAGTGACGTCGCCTGCGTCATCATGGAGGCCGCGACCTCGACTGCGGAGCCACAGCCGGGCTTCCTGCAAGGCGTGCGAGACCTTTGCGACCGCTACGGGACCCTACTGATTTTCGACGAGATGATCACCGGCTTCCGGTGGTCGGAACACGGCGCTCAGAACCTATACGGCGTTCGGCCCGATCTCTCGTGCTGGGGCAAAGCGATGGGGAACGGGTTCCCGTTGTCTGCGCTCGCAGGTAAGCGGGAATACATGGAGCTCGGCGGTCTCCGGACCGACAAGGACCGCGTCTTTTTGCTTTCCACGACGCATGGTCCGGAATCCGGATCACTTGCGGCATTCCGTGCCGTAGTCGACGCCTACACAACGGACGACCCGATCGGGCGCATGGAACGAGCAGGTCACATGCTCTCGACCGGGTTCAACGATGCAGCTCGCGAGCTCGGTGTCGACAAGCATCTGGAGGTGATCGGTCGGCCGTCCTGTGCGGTCTTCGTCACCCGCGACCCGGATGGTTCACCTTCGCAAGCTTTTCGGACGCTGTTTTTGCAGGAACTGCTGGACCGAGGTGTGCTCGGGCAGTCGTTCGTCGTATCGGCCGCGCACACTGACGCTGACATCGAGCACACGATCGAAGCGAGTCGGCAGGCGATGGTCGCATACCGCCAGGCGCTCGAAAAGGGCAGCGTAGCTGGCCTTTTGAGAGGTCGACCGGTCGCGCCCGCACTGCGCCGCCTGGCTGCGCCCCGGCAGATCTGACGCAACGGCGCTACGCGCCTCGTGAGTCTTTCCGGAGGGCGGGCGCGCCGAAAAGACTCACGAGCGGCGCGGCTGCCCGAGCTTGTCCGCGATCATCTCGGCGATGGGCAGGGCCGAAGTCGCCGCCGGCGAGGGTGCGTTGAGCACATGGACCGAGCGCGGGGTCCGCTCGATCATGAAGTCGTGGACCAAGGTCCCGTCGCGCAGGACCGCCTGTGCCCTGATTCCGGCTTCGCGCGGCAGCAGGTCGCCGCGCGTCAGTTCGGGACAGTATTTGCGGCAGCGTGCGAGGTAGCCGCGCTTGGAGAGAGAGTCACGCATCTCCCCCATTCCGGTCCGCATGTTGGCGCGGGCGACGGAGTAGAAGCCGCGGAATCTCAGGTACTCCCAGACGTCGCGGCCGTCGAAGCCGAACTTTCTGTACTTCTCGCGAGCAAGCCCGAGGACGGCATTGGGACCGACCGTCAGTTTCCCGTCGGCGGTCGGACTCAGATGCACACCGAGGAACGGCAGATCCGGGTCCGGGATCGGGTAGATGAGATGGTGCACCAGCTTCGATCGGTGCTCCGGAAGTTCGTAGTATTCGCCGCGGAACGGGATGATCTGAAAGTCGACCGCGATGCCTGCGAGGCGAGCCATCCGGTCGGCCTGCAAACCGGCACAGACGACGAGTTGCGTTGCACTCCAAGATTCTTCGAGGCTGTCGATCGCGACTCCGTCGGTCGACTCGGTGATGCCGACGACCTCGACTCCCAGCTTGATCTCGCCACCGGCGGCGCGAACCGAATCAGCTAGGACGTCGGTGATTCGCCGATAGTCGACGATGCCGGTCGTCGGGACGAACAGTGCGCCGGTCCCTGTGACTGCAGGCTCGCGACGGATCAGTTCGGCGCGGTCGATGACTTCGACATCGAGACCGTTGACCTTCGAACGCTCGTACAGCGCAACCATTCTCGCGTGCTCGACCGGATTCGTCGCGACGAGCAACTTGCCACGAACATCGAACAGGATGTTGTGTTCGGCGGCAAATGCTTTCGTCGCTTCCGCACCGCGACGGCTCAACTCGGCCTTCAAACTGCCTGGCTCGTAGTAGATGCCGGAATGGATGACACCACTGTTGTGGCCGGTCTGGTGGAAGCCGAGACTGCCCGCCTTCTCCAGCAGTAGCAGGCTCGCATCGGGGTGCCTGCGCAATATCTCACGCGCAGTTGCGACTCCGACGATGCCGCCGCCGATCACGCAGTAGTCGTACATCGCAGCCTCGCCTAACGGTTCTGTTCTGATGTCGGCCAGAATCTGTGCCACTGCTTGGCGAACAACGCACGCCGCTCGCCCCGTTCGGCCTCTGCAGCATCTTCGGCCGCTCGGATGTCGGCAACGAAGGCGAGAACAGCCTTCCGAAGTTCCTCTTCCGCGCTGCCGTACAGACCGATCTCGACGCGCTTGAGCGTCTCGGGAACGAGGTCGTCGGGCAGACCGGCCTTGGCGCTGCGGGAGCGCACCTTCTCCGCTAGCGCCAGCGCGGGCAGTGCCATCGCGATGCCGTCGACGCACGAGCGACGCGCCTTCTCGCTGGCTTTCTGGTTCTCCCAAGCTTTTTCCTGTGCGGCGACGTCGATCGGGCCGACCATCGTGTCGCCGAGGTGCGGACTGCGATGGGAAAGCTTCGCCACCAGCGTCGCGGCAACGTCGTCGACGACGAAATCGCCTGCGGCCTGAGCGATCCGAGAATGGAACAACACTTGCAGTAGTAGGTCGCCGAGTTCTTCCTTGATCTCGGCCGCATCCGATCGACCGATGGCGTCGAGCAGTTCGTAGGTTTCCTCCAGCAGGTACGGTCGCAGCGAATCGTGGCTCTGCGTCACCTCCCAGCCGCCGAATCCCCACAGCCGATCCATGACGTCGACTGCTTCCAGCAAAGCGTCGCCGGGCAAGGACGGTGCAGCAATCACGTTCTCGCCGTTGCTGATCCGGGCGAGCACTGCCTCGCTGCGCGGGTCCGTGCTGATGAGCACGGCATCGACTGCGTCGGGCGCAAGTGTGCCGGGGATGCGCCAGCGCACCGAGACGGGAACCTCGACCGTGTACTGCACAGGCCCGCCGAGAAACTCGACAGCCTCCAACGGAACCAGCGTCGGTCGCAGCGGGTCGAGCAGAATCACCGTCACACGAGTACTCCGAGTGGAGCTGAAAGATTCACCACACCAGCAGGTTTACCATCCATGGCGAGAAGTAGGTCGGCAATGAACTGCAAAAGTGCCACATCGCGCACGCGCGCCGACCCGACGGAGTCCTCGACCCGAGGCAGGGGCAACGTCACCACATTTGTCGCCGCCCGATAGGTCGCGCTCGGATAGAGGCGCTTGAGTCGGGTCTGCTTGGAATCCGGCAGGATCATCGGCGTCAACTTCAACGACGTTCCAGCGACGGCGACTTCGGTGATGCCGTACTCCCGGCAGAGCAACCGCAGCCGCGCAACCGCGACGAGGCGATCGACCTCGACGGGAAGCGCGCCGTAGCGGTCTATCAACTCAGCAACGACGCCTGCGGTTTCCGAATCGTCGTTCGCAGCAGCAAGTTTGCGGTATGCCTCCAGCCGAAGCCTGTCGCTCGCAACGTAGTCGGGCGGGATGTGCGCGTCGACGGGCAGATCGATGCGCACCTCTTTGACAGCCTCGTCGGTGGTGATCGGCCGACCGTCTGCCGCAGCTCGATACGCCTCGACGGCCTCGCCGACCAACCTGATGTAGAGGTCGAAGCCGACGCCCGCAACATGTCCCGACTGCTCCGCGCCGAGAACGTTACCGGCACCACGGATTTCGAGGTCCTTCATCGCGACGGCCATGCCGGCACCGAGATCGGAGTTCTGCGAGATGGTCGCGAGGCGGTCGTATGCCGTTTCGGTCAACGGCTTTTCGGGTGGATACAGGAAGTACGCATAGCCACGTTCACGGCTGCGGCCTACGCGACCGCGCAACTGGTGCAGCTGCGACAGTCCGAGCGCGTCGGCACGCTCGACGAGCAATGTGTTCGCATTGGAGATGTCGAGTCCGGTCTCGATGATCGTCGTGCACACCAGCACGTCGTACTCGCGCTCCCAGAAGCCCTGCACCGTTCGTTCGAGGGTGTCCTCGTTCATCTGGCCGTGCGCGACGACGATCCGGGCCTCGGGCACCATGTCGCGAATTCGCTTGGCCGCCTTGTCGATCGTGCTCACCCTGTTGTGCACGTAGAACACCTGGCCGTCGCGAAGGAGTTCACGCCGGATCGCGGCCGCTACCTGCTTGTCGTGATAGGCACCGACGTAGGTGAGCACCGGATGCCGCTCCTCCGGCGGAGTCAGGATCGTCGACATCTCACGAATACCTGCGAGGCTCATTTCGAGCGTTCGCGGGATCGGTGTCGCGGACATCGTCAGTACGTCGACCGCGGTCCGCATCGCCTTGATGTGTTCCTTGTGTTCGACACCGAAGCGCTGCTCCTCGTCGACGATGACAAGTCCCAGATCCTTCCACCGCACACCGGTCTGCAGCAGGCGGTGGGTGCCGACGACGATATCGACCGTTCCGTCTGCAAGGCCCGCCAACACCTCTCGTGATTCCTTGGGGTGGGTGAACCGCGACAAACCTTCGACCTTGACGGGGAAGGCGGCCATCCGTTCGGTGAAGGTCTGCAAATGCTGTTGTGCCAGTAGCGTTGTCGGCACCAGGATGGCGACCTGCTTACCGTCCTGCACGGCCTTGAACGCTGCCCGGACAGCGATTTCCGTCTTGCCGTAGCCCACGTCGCCGCAGACGACGCGGTCCATCGGAATCGACTTCTCCATGTCGGCCTTGACCTCGGCGATCGCCGTCATCTGGTCGACGGTTTCGGTGAACGCGAACGCGTCCTCCATCTCTTTCTGCCACGGGGTGTCGGGGCCGAAGGCATGGCCCGGCGCTGCCTGACGGGCCGCGTACAACTGCACGAGCTCACCGGCAATCTCACGAACAGCTTTGCGCGCCTTACGTTTTGTGTTCGACCAATCCGATCCACCCAGTTTGGACAGTGACGGCATCTCACCACCGACGTAACGCGAGAGCTGATCGAGGGAATCCATCGGCACGAACAGTCGGTCGCCCGGATGCCCGCGTTTGCTCGGCGCGTACTCGATGACCAGATATTCGCGCCGCGCTCCGCCGATGGTCCGTTCGATCATCTCGACGAACCGACCGATACCGTGCTGATCGTGCACGACCATGTCGCCTGCGTTGAGCGCGAGCGGATCGACCTGATTTCGCCGTTTGGCCGCCAACCGCTTGCCGTCGCCCGCGGCGGAAATACGGTTGCCTGTGAGGTCCGACTCGGCGACGACGACGATGCCTGCGGCGGGCAGCAACAGGCCCGCACCGAGGGAGGCACACAGCACACCGACCACACCCGGCTCGGGTTCGGCACCGCCTGCCAGCGTCCCCGCGGGGACCTCGGCCTCGGCGAGACGCTCGAGTATGCGCTGCGCGGTGCCGTGACCTGCAACGACGACAACGGCGCGCCCGCCTGTTGCGACATGCCCGCGCAGCATCGCGAACAGGGTCGCGAGTTCGTCTTCGGATCCGCGTGCCGTCGGGGCGTGCTGGACGGCGAGCTCGAGCTGATCGCCACTACCCGAGGCGAGCGGACTGATCGTCCACCACGGGTGCCCGCCCGCTTCTGCAGCCTCGCGCACCTCGCGCAGCGGACGATAGCCGGACGCCGCGAGATCGAGCCCTTGCCCGCGCAGATTCGACGTGTCGATCGGCGCGGCACCACCGATCGACGCCGCGGTCCACGACGCCTCGAGGAACTCGATGCCGGTTCGAACGAGATCTGCTGCGCGCGTGCGAATCTTCTCCGGATCGCACAGCATGACGTGCGCACCGTCCGGGAGTACCTCGGTGAGCAACTGCAATCGACCGGGTATCAGAACAGGAAGCAACGCCTCCATACCTTCGACCGGGATGCCCGCCGCAAGCTTCTCGAGCATCTCGACCAGCGCGGCGTCTGCCGGATTGTCCGTCGCCAACTGCGCGGCACGATCACGGACCTCTTCGGTCAGCAGCAGCTCACGGCACGGCGGAGCGATCACGGCATCGACGGTCTCGTCGACAAGTGAGCGCTGATCCGCAACGGCGAATGCTCGCAACTCGGTGACCTCGTCACCCCAGAACTCGATCCGAACAGGGTGGTCGGCGGTGGGGGAAAAGATGTCGAGAATGCCGCCGCGAACAGCGAATTCGCCACGTTTGCCGACCATGTCGACGCGTGTGTAGCCGAATTCGACAAGCCTCGTGATCAGGTCGTCGAAGCTGTACTCGGTTCCGACCCGAAGGGTGATCGGCACGATGTGGCCGAGGCCGGGGGCCATCGGCTGCATCATCGAACGGATCGTGCTGACGACGACTCGAAGGGGCGGTCCGTAGTCGGAGTCGTCAGGGGCGGCAAGACGTCGCAGCAATTCGAGCCGTTTGCCGACCGTGTCCGCACCTGGCGACAGCCGTTCGTGCGGCAGCGTTTCCCACGACGGGAACTGTGCGACCGCGCCGCCGA
Source organism: Antrihabitans stalagmiti (assembly GCF_016482825.1). Lineage (GTDB taxonomy): Bacteria > Actinomycetota > Actinomycetes > Mycobacteriales > Mycobacteriaceae > Antrihabitans > Antrihabitans stalagmiti. The sequence goes on from NZ_JAEMNV010000005.1 coordinate 40,622, forward strand.
GAATTTCCCGCAACTCGGAGGTGAGGTCGTCTGCTTCGCGGCCCGTCGCCGTGACGAGAAGCACGTGCGTCTGCTTGGCGATCACAGCGGTGAGGAACGGCCTGACGGCATTGGGGCCGACGAAATCGAGCGACCGACTTCCGATTCGATCAGCGATACCGGCGAGCGCGTCGTCGGCGCATACTGCGGCAGCCAAACCCGCCATGGGCGGTGAAATGGAAGACAACAGCATGCTCCTGAACGCAGGGGTAATCAGATCGGCCGTCGAACCGAGGACCGATCCACGATTCTATGAGGTTGCACCGACACCCGCCGTTGCGGTGTCACCTCTCGTGCCGTGTCGGAGCCGAGCGCTACGGCTCGTACCGTCGCAATCGTCGCGCGGCGAACTCACGGAAGTAGGACAGTTTTTCCTTCGGCACCAGCGAGGGCAGCAGGAAGTACCAGAGCCGCTCCATCCGCGCCGCCATCTGATCGACGGAGTCGGTCCCGACCGCGACGACGTGAACGCCGGCCGTCAGTTCCTGCCACAGCATCCCGACGACCTCGGGATCGAGATCGGACTCCAGGTCACCCTGCTCGATCGCCCGCTCGGCGAGAATCCGATGCGTCTTCTCCCAGAACGCGGCGATGCTGTCGCCCTGGGTGCCGCGGTAGTCGCCGATCTGATGATTCAGCTTCAACATCGCCGCAACCATCGGATCGTTCTGCGTCAGGTCCGCAATAACGTAGGAGATCCCGATGCAGGCCTCCAACGCGGGAACGCGACTGTCGAAAAAGCCCTTGCAGGCTTCGTTGAGCCGTTCGCTGCCCTGATCGACGACCGCGCGCGCAAGTTCTTCCTTCGAGCCGAAATGGAAGTAGAGAGCGCCCTTGGTCACATTCGACTGCGCAATGATTTCGCTGAGGCTCGCGTTTGCGTAACCTAGACGCAGAAACACATCAGCGGCACCGGCCAGCACGGAGTCGCGAGTGATCTCCGCGCGTGCTTGCCTAGCCATTCTTGCCTCGCCATCCCCGGATCAACCCGACATTACGACCCCAACAGCACACAAAGGTTAGGTGAACCGTACCACCGGGGCGGATTTCACCCAGCGCTTCAGTCATCGGGTCGAGACCTCCTTTTACCGAAAGGTTGCCTGGCGCGTTTCCTATTTCTACTTGCTCGGGTCATCGCCGCCCAAACCGGGATCGGGCTCAGAACGTAACTGCGGGTTCGACTCCAGATTGGTGAGGCCGTTCCAGCAGACGTTCACCAGATGCGCCGCGACGACTTCTTTTGCCGGAATTCGTTCGTCGAGCCACCAGGTCGCCGTCGTCGAAACCATGCCGACCAACGCCTGCGCGTACAGCGGCGCCAAAGCAGGATCGAGACCGCGCCGGGAGAAGTCACCCGCGAGGATGTGGCTGACATGGCCGATCGCCTCGTTGAGCAGACTCGAATACGTCCCGTCGCTCGACGTCGCGCGTTGATCGCGGACGAGGATGCGGAACCCGTCGGTGCGCTCCTCCACATAGGAGAGCAACGCCAACGTGACTCGCTCGATCCGCACGCGCGAGCGATTCTGGGTGAGGGAGGACATGATCATCTCGAGCAGAATCGACATCTCGCGGTCGACGACGACGGCGTAGAGGCCTTCTTTGCCGCCGAAATGTTCGTAGACGACCGGCTTCGACACATTGGCCCGCTGCGCGATCTCCTCGATCGAGGTGGCGTCGTAACCGCGTTCGGCGAAGAGCGACCTGGCAATTTCGACGAGCTGCTCGCGCCGCTGCGTACCGGTCATGCGCGTCCGGGGCGCCCGCTCCGCCGGCTGTACGCCGCCGGTCAACGCAGAACCTCGCCGTCGCCGACCATGTTCTTCCGCCTTTCGAGCGCTGTGTCGAAAAATTGTTGCCCTGGATACGAGCTCTGGCTCAGCGTATCGACACACCTGTTCGAATCGCGCAAGCAGTTCGACGTACGCGTGGTCGGCATGCGAGGATCGTGGTCGCGGTGGCGGGGTTGTGCAACGTCTTCCTCGGTCAGAACCATAGGTTTTGTCGGGTACGGTCGAGCCTTGTCCGCTGGTCAGCAATCCGCCGTGGTGTAATGGCAGCACCTCTGATTTTGGTTCAGATAGTTCAGGTTCGAGTCCTGGCGGCGGAGCACGCTTGCAAGCAATGACGCTTCGCAGCGGCCTACGAACACTGCGCCGCACGAAACCTGTTTGGCACCAGAGGAGCTTTATGCACCAGCAGACCGCCGTCGTCGTCCTCGCCGCTGGCGCAGGCACGCGGATGCGGTCGAAGACTCCCAAAGTGCTGCATCCTCTTGCAGGTCGCAGCATGTTGGCTCATTCGATCCATGCCGCGCAGGACATAAAACCCGACTATCTCATAACTGTTGTCGGCCACGATCGCGAGCAAGTTGTCGCTGCGGTCGGAGCGCTCGCCGACGACATCGGTCGAGAGATCGACATCGCTGTTCAGGAACACCAACTCGGCACCGGTCATGCGGTGCAGTGCGCTCTCGGCGCGCTACCTGCCGACTTCACCGGCGACATTCTCGTCACCGCAGCCGACGTGCCCCTGCTCGACGGCCACACCCTCGGCGCACTCCTCGACGAACACCGCAGCTACTCCGACCGCGCTGCCGTCACCGTGCTGACCTTCGTTCCCGACGACGCAAACGGCTACGGCCGGATCGTCAGGTCGGCCGACGGCGGCGTCACCGAGATCGTCGAACACGCCGACGCCACACCCGAGCAGTCGGCGATCACGGAGGTCAACTCCGGTGTCTACGCGTTCGACGCCGCCGCGCTTCGTGCTGCTATCAGCCAGTTGAGCACCGAAAACGCGCAACACGAGCTCTATTTGACCGACGTTCTCAAGATCGCGCGTGACGAAGGCAAGCCCGTCTACGGTGCGGTGCTTGCCGATCCGGCCAAAGTGACCGGCGTCAACGACCGCGTCCAGCTGTCGGAAGCGACGAGCGCTCTCAATCGCTACATCCTCGAACGGCACATGCGTGCGGGCGTCACGATCATCGATCCAGCGAGCACGTGGGTCGACGCGGGTGTCGTCATCGGCCGCGACGTGATCATTCGCCCCGGCGTCCAGCTGCTCGGACGCACGAACATCGGCGAGGACGCCGTGATCGGTCCCGACAGCACATTGACGGACGTATCGGTCGGTGAAGCCGCAACCGTCGTGCGTAGTCACGCGGAAAAGTCGACCATCGCGTCACGCGCAACGATCGGACCGTTCAGTTACCTGCGCCCCGGCACGGTCGTCGGAGTCTCGGGCAAGCTCGGCGCCTTCGTCGAAACGAAGAACGCCGAAATCGGAGCGCATTCCAAGGTGCCGCATCTGACCTACGTCGGCGATGCCACGATCGGCGAGCACAGCAACATCGGCGCATCGAGCGTCTTCGTCAACTACGACGGTGTGAACAAGCACCACACGACGGTCGGCTCGCACGTTCGCACCGGAAGTGACAACACCTTCGTTGCACCTGTTTCGATCGGCGACGGTGCCTACACCGGCGCTGGCACAGTGGTCCGGCGCAGCATTCCGCCGGGGGCGCTTGCGGTGTCCGGCACGGCGCAGCGCAATATTGAGGGCTGGGTGCAGCGCAAACGACCCGGTACGCCAGCGGCAAGGGCGGCGGTGCAAGCACTGGCCGATCGTGACAAGGCACGCAACGACAGCAGCAGTTCGGATCAGCACACAGAGCCAAAGGACGGCGACAAGCAGTGAGCGCGTTTTCAGTAGACAACCAAAAGAGCCTGATGCTTTTCTCGGGCCGCGCGCATACGGAGCTCGCCGAGCAAGTCGCGAAAGAACTCGACGTCACCGTCACTCCGCAGACTGCACGTGACTTCGCGAACGGCGAGATCTTCGTCCGCTTCGAACAGTCGGTCCGCGGCTCGGACGCCTTCGTGTTGCAGAGCCACCCCTGGCCGCTGAACACGTGGTTGATGGAACAGCTGATCATGATCGACGCGCTCAAGCGTGGATCCGCCAAGCGCATCACCGCGGTGCTCCCCTTCTACCCGTACGCGCGTCAGGACAAGAAGCACCGCGGCCGCGAACCGATCTCGGCGCGGCTCGTCGCAGACCTGCTCAAGACCGCAGGCGCCAACCGCATCATCACGGTCGACCTGCACACCGATCAGATCCAGGGCTTCTTCGACGGTCCCGTCGACCACATGCACGCGCACAACCAGCTCGCGGAGTACATCCGCAACGGCTACAACCTCGACAACATCACGGTCGTCTCCCCCGACTCGGGTCGTGTGCGGGTGGCCGAGAAGTGGGCCGACTCCCTCGGCGGCGCACCGCTGGCGTTCATCCACAAGACACGTGATCCGCTGGTGCCGAACCAGGTCAAGTCGAACCGTGTCGTCGGTGGCGTCGAAGGCCGCACCTGCATCCTGATCGACGACATGATCGACACCGGTGGCACGATCGCCGGCGCGGTCCGGGTGCTGAAGGAAGCAGGTGCAGGCGACGTCGTCATCGCAGCGACCCATGGCGTCCTGTCGAGTCCCGCGGCCGAGCGTCTCGCCTCCTGCGGTGCAAAGGAAGTGATCGTCACCAACACGCTGCCGATCACCGAGGACAAGAAGTTCCCGCAGTTGACGGTGCTGTCCATCGCGCCACTGCTGGCCCGCACCATTCGTGAGGTATTCGAGAACGGCTCTGTCACAAGCTTGTTCAACGGCAACGCGTAAGAGGCGGCTACGCCGCTCGTGAGTCCTTTCGGTGGTCCCGACCTCCGAAAGGACTCACGACGAGCTACGCTGCCTAGGTGTTCACGGGCATACCCATCGAAGCGCTCGACTTCTACGAGGACCTGGCTGCGGACAACAGCAAGACCTTCTGGACGGCGCACAAGGAGATCTACGACACCGCGATTCGCGCCCCCATCACGGCGCTCGTAACGGAACTCGAAGCAGAGTTCGGTACCGCCAAGATCTTCCGACCGCATCGCGACGTTCGATTCGCAAAAGACAAATCTCCGTACAAGACCGCGCAGGGCGCTGTCGTTCACGTCAACGCGGGCAGCGGCTATTACGTCCAGATCGATGCGGCCGGACTCTACGTCGGCGGCGGCTTCTATTCCGGCGAGACCGCGCAGATCGCGAGATTCCGTGCAGCGGTGGATGATTCGTCGCGCGGAGCCGAACTGGTAGAGATTCTAGCCGCCCCCGAAGCGAAGAAGTTCCGCATCGGCGGCGACAAATTGAAGACGGCACCACGGGGGTTCGCATCCGAACACCCGCGAATCGACATACTGCGCCACAAGTCGCTGACGGCAGGCAGAGAGTTCGGCGCGCCCGCATGGCTGTCGACGCCGCGCACCGTGAAAGAGGTCCGCGCATCGTGGAATGCGATCCGGCCACTCGTCGACTGGCTCGGCGACGTCTTCGCTTGAGGAGTTCAGGACCGCGGGCGCAGTCCGTCCAGCATCTGGGTCACGACGTCGGACAGCATCTCCTCGGCAAGTTCCGCCGGGGCAAAGCCGGAGCTGACGAAGGTCGCGAGTCCCTGCATGCTCGCGAACGCTGCGAGGCCGATCCGCTGGATGTCCCCAGCGACGACGTCGCCGTCGGCCTGACCGCGGGCGATCAACGCGACCGGTGTCAGAAAAGCCGCTTCGGCCGCCGCGGGCAGTTCGGTGCCGGCGTTCGGGCTGTGCTTGCGGGCGAACATCAGCTCGAGCAGGGCAGAGTTCTCGATCGCGAACCGTAGGTATCCGCGCGCGATACCTTCGAGTTGTTCGGCAAAGGTGCCTCCGAGGACCGCGGTCGAGAACAACGTGTCCAACCGCTGAAACCCACTGAGTGCCAGCGCATCCAGCAGCGCTTGCTTGTCGCGAAAGTGACGGCTTGGCGCACCGTGGCTCACGCCGATATCGCGCGCGAGTTGACGCAGCGACAGGCCGTCGACACCGGACTCGCGCAACGTCTCCTCGGCGCGAACGAGGAGTTCACCGCGCAAGTCCCCGTGGTGATAGGAGCGGGGGCGAGTGAAAGTCATAGCCACTGCAGAATACCGAACATTCCGCAAAATGTTGGCATTGACTACTTTGTTGTCAGTGCCTACATTGGTGGCATGACAAATTCCAAGTGGACCTCGGCTCAACTCCCATCCTTCGACGGCCGGACCGTCGTCATCACCGGCGCCAACAGCGGTATCGGCCTCGTGACCGCTCGCGAACTCGCTCGGGTCGGCGCGCGCGTCGTCCTTGCGGTCCGCGACCCGAAGCGCGGCGCCGAGGCAGCCGCCTCCATCACAGCGGGCTCGACCAAGGGCAGCGTCGAAGTTCGCCAACTCGACCTCGCCGACCTGTCCTCGATTCGGCGTTTCGCCGACGAGTGGACCGGCGACATCGACGTCCTCGTCAACAACGCAGGCGTGATGATTCCGCCGCACGGCGAAACCAAGGACGGCTTCGAAACCCAGTTCGGCACAAACCATCTCGGCCACTTCGCACTGACGAACCAGCTGCTCCCCCATATCACCGACCGCATCGTCACGGTCGCCTCGCAGGCGCACCGACGCGGCACGATCAACCTCGACGACCTCAACTGGAAGACGCGCAGCTACAACCGCATGGGCGCCTACGGTCAGTCGAAGCTCGCGAACCTGCTGTTCTCCCTCGAACTACAACGTCGACTCGACGACGCAGGCTCACCGCTGCGCGCGCTCAATTCGCATCCGGGCTGGTCCGCGACGAACCTGCAGTCCCACGCCGCCAACCCGATCGCAGACTTCGGGATGAAGATCGGGAACATGGTGCTTGCGCAGGACGCCGACGCAGGCGCATGGCCGAGCCTCTTCGCCGCGAGCCAGGACATCCCCGGCGGCAGCTACGTCGGACCGAAGGGTCTCTACGAGATGCGCGGCAACCCGAAACTGGTCGGCCGCACCAAGGAAGCGGGCGACAAGGAACTGGCCAAGCGCCTGTGGACCGCATCCGAGGACCTCACCGGCGTGAGTTTCCCAGCGGCGCAGCTCACGAGGCGCTGACCTCGCCTACCGCCTCCCTGCGCAGATCAGAGCGAAGCGCTCGTCGGCATCGGTCCAGGTTTGTTCGACGTCGAAGCCGGCGGCGGCAAGCTCGCGACCGATTCCGTCGAGGGTGAACTTCGCGGAGATTTCCGTTCGCAATTGTTCGCCTGTGCCGAATGCGACCGTCAGTCCGAGATCTCCGACGTGGACCGTCATGTCGGCCGTCGCTTCGAGACGCATCTCGATCCACTCGTTGTCCGCATCCCAATAGGCGACGTGGGAGAAACGATCGGGCTCGAAGTTCGCCGACAGTCGATTGTTGAGGACATGCAAGACATTTCGGTTGAACTCCGCGGTCACACCCGCGGCGTCGTCGTAGGCCGGAACGAGTATCGCCGGGTCGATCACCAAACCGACGCCAACGAGCAACTGCTCGCCCGTTTCGAGAACCGCGGCGATGCTTGCCAGAAACTCCGCCCGCTCGGCGGGCACCAAATTACCGAGCGTGCCGCCGAGAAACGCGATCATCCGGCGCCCGCCGGTCGGCAGGTTATGCAGGGTGTCGGTGAAGTCGCTGACCACGCCGTGCACCTGTAGTTCTGGATAGTCGCGACTGAGCGCCTCGATGGCGCTACCCAATGCGGCCGGTGAAACATCCTGCGGCACATACTGTTCGAGGGTGCCGTGCGCGGTCATCGCATCCAGGAGCAGTCTGGTCTTGTCCGACGATCCCGAACCGAGTTCGACGAGGATCTGCGGTGCACTCACCGCGGCGATCTCGGCTGCGCTGGCTCGCAGCAGCTCACGCTCGGTGCGAGTCGGGTAGTACTCGGGCAGTTCGGTGATCTGTTCGAACAGTTCGCTACCCCGTGCATCGTAGAACCACTTGGGCGGCAACCACTTCGGTGACGCCGTCAGACCGACACGCGCATCGGTTCGCAGCGCCTCTGTCATCTGCTCCTCGGAGAGGTGGATCTCCAGGGTCGGTGCTGTCATCGAGCAACTCCTCGGTATCGGTCGTCTGCACAAGACGAGGTCATAGGGATTCGATCGCAACGTGCCCAGGACGGACCGTGACGACCGAGCGGTCGTCGATCGGCTGCCATCGGGGATCGTCGTCGTACGGTTCGGAACTCACAACTGCACTCGTGTCGTCGACGAGGACCGACAGTGAGTGGTAACAGGTTGTCGCCCATAGCTGTTCGCCGTCACCGAGCAGCAGATTCACCCGCGCCTCACTTCGCTCGGCGACGACGCGGCGGACCACTTCGGTCAAGGCCTCCGACGGGTCGGCGCCGCGCTCGAGCAACGCCCGGACCAACAACCACAGCGCGGCCGAATCGGTGGAGGCTTCGAGTTCGAACGGGTCGACGCCACCGACCTCCTTCGACACGGCTGCGCATACCGCTCGCCAGTCGGGCACTACACCGTTGTGGCTGAAGGCCAAGCGACCCGAGGTGAAGGGCGCACACGCAGTACGTTCGACCGGCATGCCGACCGTTGCCGACCGCACCGCGCCGAGCACGGCAGTCGCCTCGATCTGCGACAGCACGTCGTCGACGGCAGGATCGGTCCAGATCGGCGCGGCGTTGCGGTAGCGAGTCGGCTCAACATCCTGGGCATCGAGGGCATCCGTGTCGCCCGGAGCCTGCGCAGGCCACCACGCGACGCCGAACCCATCCGCATTGATCGTCCCGCCACCACGCATCTCGCGTGGGGCCCACGACTGCACGCGGAGCGAGTGCGGACCGCGGGTGATCGGTTCGCTCACCGGCACAGCCGGACCGAGATAGCCGAGATGACGGCACATGTCCGCTCGCTACCGCCCGCCGCGGGTCGTATCGAGAACATCACGCGCACAACGGAACCCGGCAAAGATCTGCCTGCGGATCGGGTGGTCCCAGTTGCGGAACGTCCCGCGGCAGGCGACCGAATCGGTTCCGAACGAGCCGCCGCGCAACACCCGATAATCGCCGCCGAAGAAGACCTGCGAGTACTCGGCATAGGGAAACATTTCGAAGCCCGGGTACGGCTCGAAGCTCGACGACGTCCACTCCCACACGTCACCGATGAGCTGGTGCACACCAGCCGGTGACGCACCCGCCGGGTACGCACCGACATCGGCAGGTTCGAGATGACGCTGACCGAGGTTGGCAGAAGAGTCGGTCGGATCGGCATCACCCCACGGGAATCGACGTGACCTTTCGGTGTCCGGATCGAACCGGGCAGCCTTCTCCCATTCGGCTTCGGTCGGCAGTCGTTTGCCTGCCCACGTCGCGTACGCCTCCGCTTCGAAGTAGCAGACGTGCATGACGGGTTGGTCGGGACGAAGGGGGGTCATCGTGCCGAACCTGCGACGCCACCACCGCCCGCCTGCATCTCGTTCCCAGAATTCGGGCGCGACCAACTGCGCCTCCATTCGATGCGCCCAACCGCGGTCGGACCACAGTTCGGGCCGGTCGTAGCCATCGTCGGCGATGAAGGCCAGGTATTGCTCGTTGGTCACCGGTGCGACATCGATGGCGAATGCAGGAACGTGGCGTCGATGGGCAGGCCGCTCGTTGTCGAGCGCCCACGGTTCCGTCGAAGTGCCCATCGTGAACTCCCCTGCGGCGATGACAACCTCGCCGCCGACTACGCGTCGACTCGGGGCGGGCGGTGCGGCGGCGGCCAAAACCGCGTGGCCACTGCGTAATTGGTGCGTCGCCAACATCGTCTCGGCATGCTGTTGCTCGTGCTGGGCGATCATTGCGAACGCGAAGCCGTCGTGTTCGAGCCGATTTCCGCGCAGTGGTGACGTGTCGAGAATGTCCCAGACCTTGTCGCGAACCTGCCCGACGTAGGTCCGAGCTTCGACGGGACCGAGCAGCGGCAGCTGCGGCCGATTCGAGCGGGCGTGTTTGAAGGCGTCGTACAGCTCGTCGATGTCGCTCCGGACCGGCTCCCGACCCCCGACGTCACGCACCAACCACAGTTCCTCCTGGTTCCCGATGTGCGCGAGATCCCAGATCAACGGACTCATCAGCCGAGAATGCTGAGCAACCAGTTCGTCTTCGTCCAGACAATCCGTCAGCGCAGCCGATCGAGCCCTGCTCCTCGTCAGCGCGGCCGCAAGTTCGGTCCGCAGTGCTTCTGTCTCACTCATCGACCTGCGTCCTCTCCTCGTTCGTCCGCTCCCGGTGCAACCCCGTTGCGACAGCGCTTTGCCGCAGCACGCAACGCCGTGCGCGCATCGGGCCACTCCGTGTGCTCGGCGGCCAACTCGAACAGGGATACCGCCGTCGCACGAAGCTCTGCGTCTGCCAGCCCGAACTCTGCAGCGTCCCACCATCTGTGCGCGGTACCCGCTGCCAGCGCCGTCGCCGATGCGACCGATTCCGGTGTGGACAGCAGCGCATCGAGCACCTGGATCGGAACCGCCCACAGGTGCCCGGGCTGGGCATCGATGTAGCGAACCTCCAGATGACCGGACGCCCGCACGGGTGGAAACAGCGTGGTCAGGTGATAGGAGAGATCGCACCGGGTCGGACGCCTGTCGATGAGGTCGTCGAGCGATCCTGCAATCCAGTCTGCGAACGTCGCGTCGGGCGGTGCCGCCCAGTTCGCGCCCTGCTCGCCGACCACGCAGAGCAACGGAACGTCGAGCGCCCACTGCGCGTATCGGGCGATCGGATCGGTCGAATCACCGAGCGGCGGCGAGGTTCGGGATCGATCCAACTGCAGCCACGTCCGCATGCGCTGCGACGCCCACCGGCCTGCCGGCGCGCCTGCCAAGGTCGGGGAACATGCAAAGGCAGCGAGCAACGCCGGGCCGATGGCATCGAGTGCGTTCCACCGTGCAGCGACGTCGGCAGCATCGCGGCCTGCATCGACGCTGACCTGAGTGGCTGCGGTGTTGCACATCATCAGGGTTCCGAACGGGCCGATGCTCGCGAACCGATCCTCCATCGCGGTGTAGCGGGAGGCTCGCAGCAACCGCTCGGGCGGCCGATCTGCGTCCGTCGGACGCGCGAGGGCTGCAATGGACTCGGTGGCGAGGAGTGTGCGCAAATATTCTTCGTCTTCTTGCAACGACCGGCACAGTTGCTCGGCGGAAGAAAACGGTGCGCTCGAGATTTCGATCTGGCCGCCGGGTTCGATCGTGATGTAGCTGCCACGAGGAAGTGGGTCGGCGGGCGAGGAGGGATCGAGCGATTTCGGTGTGTGCGGTCCCAGTGCCGCCGCGATCGTGGCAAGGCTGGGTCGGGTGGAGAGTGTCGGCGAATTCGGACAGTCACCGTTACTAGAGGCTTGCCGGACGGTGAGCCATTCGAGTTCGGCACCGATGAGTGCGGGTGGACCGAGTTTGAAGCACACACCCCCGACGAACGCTTCGGCAGCAGCCCGCGTCGTGAGCAGAGAGTTGTCCAGTGCCATCGCCATGATGACCTCCGATCCTTGGCGGGTGGGTCCGGTACAGGCGATCGTAGAGACTGCCACCGACAGTAAATGGATATCAGCGTGACGGCGAGCATGACGTTCATGAACTCGTCATAACATCCGTGCACAGCGAACGCTGTATCCAGCTGTAGGTACTGTCGCGATCATGTTCGATCTCGAGCGCGTACGCGAGGACACGCCCGGCTGCCGGGAGACCGTGTTTCTCGACAGCGCTGGTTCGTCGTTACCCCCGCAGGTCGTCGTCGAAACCATGGTCGACCACCTACGACGCGAGACGCAGATCGGCGGCTACCGCGCGGGCAGCGAGCGACTCGACGACCTGGCCGAGGTCAAACGCTCGATCGCAACGTTGCTGAATGCGGCCGAGCCTGCGACGTCGATCGCGTTGAGCGACAGCGCATCACGGTCCTGGACCGACTTCTTCTACGCCGTCCCGCTCCACGCGGGCGACCGCGTCCTGATCAGCGAAGTCGAGTACGCGAGCAACGCGATCGCGGTACTGCAACGGGCGCGGGCAACCGGTGCGATCGTCGATGTAATTCCAAGCGATTCCACCGGGCAGATCGACCTCACCGCGCTGGAAAGCTTGCTCGACGATCGAGTGCGGTTGGTGTCGCTCGTTCACGCGCCGACCAACGGCGGCCTGGTGAACCCGGTCGCCGAAGTCGTCGAACTTGCCCACCGAGTCGGCGCGCTCGTGCTCCTCGACGCCTGCCAATCGGTGGGACAGTTGCCCGTCGACGTAGCGGCGCTGGGTGTCGACGCCCTGTCCGCTACGGGCCGCAAATGGCTGCGCGCACCTCGTGGAACCGGGTTCCTCTACGTCCGTGCCGAGCTGGCCGCAGCACTGCAGCCTGCGACCCTCGACCTCGGTAGCGCCGCGTGGACGGCGGCGGACGACTACACGGTCGCCGCAGGTGCCGCGCGGTTCGAATTCTGGGAACACGACGTCGCCGCCCGACTCGGCTTCGGAGCCGCATTGCGGTACCTGCTCGACCTCGGCCCCGACACGGTCTACGCCCAGGTCGCCGAGCGCGCGGACTACTTGCGCACAAGCCTCGCCGAGCTACCGAACGTCACGCCCCTCGACCTCGGCAGCCACCGAAGCGGGATCGTGTCGTTCACCGTGGCAGGCGTCGAGCCCGAAAACGTCAGGGACCGACTCGCCGCCGACAACATGATCGTGACGGTCAGCCACCGCAGCTCGACACTGCTCGACATGACAGCGCGAGGCATCTCAGCGCTCGTCAGAGCGTCGCCGCACTACTTCGTTTCCCATGACGATCTCGACAGTTTCGTCGCCGCTGTCGCGTGCCTGTGACAGCGGCGAGAGCTCGAACCGAAGCAACCGAATTCGTGTCGTCGCAGGTAGAACACACCGGTTAACAACGCCAACGAGCGATGCGGTAAAGTTCTCGCGTTGTCTCGGCGAGGGTGACTGCGAAGTGTCAGCTTGCTTCGCTCACCGTGATCGACGCGGACACGGCTCCCCGGCCGTCCTGTCCTCGTCTGTCCACTCTGCCGAGACGAGTAGACCATTGCCGGATCGTAAATCGAAGTTCTAGGAGCCGTTTCATCATGTCCTCAGACGTCAATCGTCTCGAAGCCATCGTCCGCACCGAGTTCGGTAAGGGCGCTGCGCGTCGTACCCGTCGTGCCGGCCAGGTTCCCGCCGTTCTCTACGGCCACCAGACCGATCCGCAGCACCTCGCGTTGGATTCCCGTTCGTTCGCAAAGGTTCTGCGCGACAACGGCACCAACGCCGTGCTCCACCTCGACATCGCGGGCAAGGAGCAGATCGCGCTCACCAAGTCGGTCGTCGTTCACCCGATCCGTCGCTACATCGAGCACGCCGACCTCCTCGTGATCAAGAAGGGCGAGAAGGTCACCGTCGACATCCCCGTCGTCGTCACAGGCGACGCCGCACCCGGTGCCGTTGTCGCACAGGACGCGAACACCATCTCCATCGAGGCCGACGTCATGTCGATCCCTGAGCAGATCGAGGTCTCGGTCGAAGGCTTCGAGATCGGCACCCAGGTCCTCGCAGGCGAGCTTGTGCTGCCGAAGGGTTCGACGCTGCAGGCCGACCCCGAGACGCTGATCGTCAACGTTGTCGCACCGCAGGCCGAGGAAGAAGAAGAGACCGAAGAGGCTGAAGGCGAAGGCGCCGAGGGCGAAGGCGACGCTGCCGACGCCTCGAGCGACTCCGAAGAAGGCTAGAACCCACTGCCCATGTCCGATCCGACAACGGGCTCAGCGCTCGTTGTCGGGCTGGGCAATCCGGGTGCGCAGTACGAGAACACCCGCCACAACGCCGGATTTATGGTCGCCGACGTTCTGGCAGCTCGCTCGGCGAGCACATTTGGCGTGCACAAGAAGTCCGGCACAGATGTTGTCGAAGCGCGGCTCGGCGATCGCAAAGTTGTGATCGCCAAGCCGCGCTCGTACATGAACGTGTCCGGCCCGCCGGTGGCTGCGCTCGCCCGATTCTTCTCCATCGATCCGGGCAGCATCGTCGTCGTCCACGACGAACTCGACCTGGACTTCGGAACCGTTCGGCTCAAGCTCGGCGGCGGCGAAGGTGGCCACAACGGGCTCCGCTCGATCTCGAGCTCGCTCGCAACGAAGGACTACTTGCGCGTGCGCTTCGGTGTGGGTCGTCCACCGGGCCGGATGGATCCCGCCAGCTATGTGCTGAAGCCGTTCTCCACTGCGGAGCGCAAAGATCTGGGTGTCGTCTGTGAAGAAGCTGCCGACGCCGTCGAGCTGCTGCTGCAGGTCGGCCTGGAAGCCGCGCAGAACCGACTGCACTGAGTCGGACTACCCTCGACACCTGACTGCTTCACCTACGAAGAGGACCTCCCGTGACTACCCCGCCCGATTCGGCCGACGTGTTCGCTGACGACGCCGCCGACGGTGCACCGGTGGAGCGGAGCGAGGGGGATATTGCGCCGGTGGAGCGGAGCGAGGGCAAAGCTTCGCAGGTCCTTGCGGAGGAAGTGTCGCGTCGTCGTACGTTCGCGGTCATCTCGCATCCCGACGCTGGTAAGTCGACGCTCACCGAAGCCCTTGCGCTGCATGCAAAAGTCATCTCCGAAGCCGGCGCGATCCACGGTAAAGCGGGCCGTAGGTCCACGGTGTCCGACTGGATGGAGATGGAGAAGGCTCGCGGTATCTCGGTGAGTTCGACTGCGCTGCAGTTCAATTACCGTTCCGCGGGCAGTTCGGTCGACAACGTGATCAACCTCGTCGACACCCCTGGTCACTCCGACTTCTCCGAGGACACCTACCGCGTCCTCACCGCCGTCGACGCCGCGGTCATGCTCATCGACGCCGCGAAGGGTCTGGAACCGCAGACCTTGAAGCTCTTCCAGGTCTGCAAGCATCGCGGCATTCCGGTGATCACCGTGATCAACAAGTGGGACCGTCCGGGTCGGGCGCCGCTGGAACTGCTCGACGAGATCAACGAACGTATCGGCCTCGTCCCGACTCCCCTGTTTCTTCCTGTCGGCATTGCCGGCGATTTCCGTGGGCTGCTGCGTCGAGGCGAGGACGGCGTCGCCACCGAGTACATCCGCTTCACGCGTACCGCAGGCGGAGCGACTATCGCGCCCGAGGAAATCTTGACTGCCGAGGCCGCCGCGATCCGCGAGGGCGAAGAGTGGGAGACGGCTGCCGAGGAGAGCGAGCTGCTCTCCGCGACCGGCCAGGACCACGACGAAGAATTGTTCCTCGCTGGACAGACGTCACCGGTCATCTACGCCTCGGCGATGTTGAACTTCGGCGTCCGTCAGATCCTGGACACTTTGATCGAGCTGGCGCCGCCACCACGCGGGCGCGCGGCAATCGACGGTCGGGAACGTGAGGTCACCGATCCGTTCAGCGCTGTTGTATTCAAGGTGCAGGCCGGCATGGATGCCGCCCATCGCGACCGCCTCGCGTTTATGCGCATCGTGTCGGGAGTGTTCGAGCGCGGCATGGTCGTCACCCATGCCCAGACAGGCAAACCGTTCACGACCAAGTACGCGCAGACGGTGTTCGGCCGCGAGCGATCGACGGTCGAGAGTGCGTATCCGGGCGACGTCGTCGGACTGGTCAATGCCACTGCACTGGCACCGGGCCACACGCTGTATGCGGACAAGAAGGTCGAGTATCCGCCTATCCCGTCGTTCGCTCCCGAGCATTTCTCTGTGTTGCGTGCCGAGAGCGCGAGCAAGTACAAGCAGTTCAGGCGGGCGGTCGACCAGCTCGATTCCGAAGGCGTTGTTCAGGTGCTACGCAACGAGATTCGTGGCGACGCCGCGCCGGTGCTTGCTGCGGTCGGGCCGATGCAGTTCGAGGTCGTCTCCGCTCGTATGAAGGCGGAGTTCAACGTCGAGGCACGGATGGAACCGCTCGGCTACGGGATCGCTCGGCGCACCGACGCGGAATCGGCGGACGAGTTGGGTCGCCAGCGCGGGGTCGAAGTCTTCACCCGGTCCGACGGTGTGCTCCTCGCACTCGTCAGCGACAAGTGGCGACTGCAGTACATCCAGAAGGAAATGCCGGAACTCACCCTCGAACCGCTGGTCGCTGCGGCCGACTAGGCCGCGGCGCCGGTCGTGCGTCTTTTCGGCGCGCCCGCCCACCAAAAGGACTCACGAGGCGCGGAGCGCCCTTACGGCCACAGTGTCTCCCGGAGCCAGCCATCGGACGTGCGCCGATAGCGCCAGCGCTGATGACGTCGGCCCGGTTCGGCTTGCCAGAACTCGACCGTGTCGGCTTCGAGGCACCAGGCTCGCCAATGTTCGGGTACCTGATCCGGATGGTCGTCGAGCTCGGTCGCCGCCTCGTCGACACGCGCTGCATAGTCACCCTCGTTGCTGAGCACCTCGCTCTGCCTGCTTGCCGTAGCCACAGCCTTCGCGGTTCGCGACCGCTCGTGAAAATCACGCGCAACGGCAGCGGCCGAGCCTTCGCTCACCCGGCCTGCGATGCGTACTTGGCGACCGACCGAACTCCAGTAGAACGTCAGCGCCGCAGCAGGATTGGCGGCAAGCTGCCGCCCTTTGGGCGAGAACGACGGACCGGAGAACCACCAACCGTCCGCTGTGACGTCCCGCAACAACAACACCCGTGCGTCCGGCGCACCGGAACCATCGACGGTGGCCAACACCGCTACATGCGGCTCGGCGACACCCGCATCGATCGCGTGCCCGAGCCAGTCGAGAAAGACCGCGTCGGGGACTGCGTCGGGATCGGGTTCACTACGTCCGTCCTCGACGAGCTGCGCCATCGGAACCGTCCGCAACCAGGCGCGAACGTCGCGGGACGCACTCAATCGGACCCGGCTTTCGGCGGACCGCTCAACATCCAGCGATGGCCGAACGGATCGATCAGCGTCGCGTTTCGTCGACCGTGGCCTTCGGAGATCCACCGCTCGACGGTTCCGCCCGCATCGTGCGCGCGCTGGAGCACCACGTCGGTATCGGCGACCGGAAGCATCAGGCTCACCGACGTCGACCCGGACTCCGGCGCAGTGAGGCCCATCTCTGGAAACTCCTCGGCCAGGTAGACCACACCGCTCGGCAACTGCAGTTCGGCATGCCCGATCCGGCCGTCGTCCATCACGATCGGATCACCGATCACAGTGGCGCCGAACGCACTTCGGTACCAGTCGATCGCCGCCTGCGCACCACGAACCGTCAGATAGGGCAGGGCACCCGGTCGAGGAAAGTCCGCAGGCGACGTCATCACGCCGACCGTGGCTGGTGCATCGCCCAGCGATTGGACGTCAGCTGGAAGCTCGGCACATCCTTGAGCGAGACCACAACCTCGTAGGTGCGCTCGTAGCCGGTGTGGGCGATTCGCCACTCGCCGTCGTCACACAGGACGTACCGGTCGGAGTAGAAGGCGGCGCCGCGCAGCACCATGTTGTGTTCGGGGATCAGGACGGTGTCCGCGAGATACCAGATGCCGGTGGCTGTTTCGCCATCGATATCGATCTCGGGATGATCGCAGTGGTGCTCGGTAATCACGTGCGGGCCCAACGTATTGCGCATGAAATCGACGAGAGCGTCCCGCGACTCGAATTGCAGGTCGACCCCGTAGGTAGCGGTCGCGTCAGGGGTGAGGGTGTCGGCGAATTCGTCCCAAGATTTAGTATCGAGGCAACGAAGATAGCGATACTTCAGTCGACTGATGGCCGCAACGGCCTCGAGGTCCATGCTGCATACCATCTCACCCGCGACCGGATATCGATAGCCGAATTACAAAGTTCAGCTGTGCTTTTCGACCGGGAAGCAGGTTTCGCAGAAATCCTCGCCGAATGCGGACAGCCGCATGCTCTTGCGAGCGATCTTGGGAACGCGACCGGCCTTCTTCATCGCGTCCGCAACATTGGGCTGCACTTCGACGACCATGTACAAACTCAGTTCGGTCGGCTCGTCGGAAACCCAGACCAAACCGAGTCGAACGAGGTTCACGAGATAGGACTTCGCGCGTTCGGGACGACGGCAACCCGCCTTCTCCGGAACCATGCTGAGATTGGACGCGATGGTTTCCGAGCCGATTCCGAGCGGACGATTGGTGCGCACGTCGACGCACGGCTGCGGACCGTTCATCGCGAGATACCGAAGAATGCGTGCTTCGTCGGGAGCCAATTCTTCGAGAATTCGGTCGAAAGCCGGGTGCAGGTCGTCGGAGCTGTACACGTCGGCCGATTGCGCAAGAAGCGCTTCGCCACGCATCCGCAATTGATCCGAGGTGGCACGCGCCGTTATCGCCTGCATCGGCTGAGTCGGCGACGAACCGAGTCCGGACGGGACGTAGGAAACGATTTCGCGAACCGAGGCGTCGGTGACGCCGAGCGTGTTGCGTGCCAGCGACCGAATCGCCGAGCCTGCCCGCTCCGCGATCTCCTGGTTGGATTCGCCGTCCATCGCGGCCTGCACGATCTGCCGACCGACGTCCACCGCGGATCCCGTAGCGCGAAGCGCCGATCCCGCGAGCAGGCTCGCAAGCCTGAAGCCACCGCGTATGAGGCGTGCCTCGTTGCTGATCTGACGCTGCCCGTTCAGTGCTATCTCGTTGCTCATCATTCTCACATCGGAAATATCGCTAGATGAAGGAACCCGGCGAAGGCTCCAAGTACACCACCATGAACAAACAGCAACCACTCGTCTTGCTTGACTGCTGCACGAAGCAGCTCACCGAAGTCTCTGTTGCTGAGCTTACTCATCTGAGTTTGCACGAATGTGCTGATCTTCTTCGCCTGTTGGTCGGCAAACTCCGGGTCGTTCAAGATCTGCGGCATAAATTCCAGCGCTGCAGGCATCACCGCGGCCTTCATCCGCTCGTACTCTTTGCTGCCGACCGCTGTCTTGACCGCGAATCGGGCACGACCGACAGCTTCGTCGACCGTGTCGCGCATCGTGTTCTCCAGCAACAACAGAGAGCGATCCGAGCGCGGACCGGTCAGCAGTTCCTGGCTGATGTTGTCGAGCGTGATCACGTGTTTGGAGAACGTCTCACCGAATCCGACCGCGATCTCGTCTCGCCGCTTGAGCAGAAGCCCTTGCTTCCATGGCACCCATTTGTTGCGTTCGAGTGGTTCGAAGATCATCGTCAGACCGATGTAGTTGACGACCCACCCGATGATGATTCCGCCGATCGGCAACACCCACCAGTGCGGCAGCAGTTGCAACACGCCGACGAGGACGAAGCCGCACGGCAGTCCGAAGTAGAAGCCGAAGTTCTGCATGAAACGCAGTTCTTTTGCGCCCATCGTTCTGAAGATGTCGTTGAGCAGTTTGGGGTTCTCGGTGAGAATTCGAATCGCCATGTACTTCGCGTCGATCAATTCTTCGAGATGTTCGCCGATCTGATCCGCAATCTTTGTCGCATTCGCGGGAAGATCGTCTTCGACTTTCTTGTAGACGACTTCTTTCGCAAAATTCGGCAGGTTGTACCAGAGCCGAGGATTTTCTTTGATCATGATGCTGTCGACGACGGCGCGGATCTGCGGCAGAAACGTCTGCGCGAAATGTTGGGCGATGCTGTCGGGATCGAGCTCGCGGTAGAAGTCGGAGATATTGCCGACCTTCACAAGGCTCTTGTCGACGGCGATGCTCGCCATCTTCTCCGCACGTGAGGGCACCATCCCTTGCCATCCGAAGCGGTGACCGTCCTTGAATACGGGAAGGACCTGCACTCGTCGCGGCCAATAGGGGAACAAGAACTTGAGGCCGGGAAGGTGAAACCCTTTGAACTCGATCGGCACGAACAACATCAGGACGCCTGTCCAGTTCGTGATGTACCCGATGACTCCCGTGAACAACGGGATGGTGATGAGCTCCATCAACAGGTGATGGTCCACGAACTACGCACCTCCGAACTATCATTCTCGAGCCGGTCGCCCTGATTCCATTCACCGTTCACCGGGCGTGGTAGAAACAACTGCGGCCGCGGTAGACGCACGCGAACATTACCGTGCCCATCCCCCGATTCCCCATTTCGCGGATGTGTGGTAGGCCATTGCCACCGGGCGCTCTGCATCGACATTCGACACCGGCTCGCCGTGCCCTGGTGGTAGCGTCGAGTCGCGCCGTACCGGTGTCGATCAGGGGCTTTCCGAACTGCAGTAACAATCGATCAGAACGAGACCGGCAGTATTGCGGCCTGCGGTGGCGACAGTGAAAAGGACGAGCGGAATGGACGCGTATCCAGGCATTTTGGTCGGGGCAGACGGAAGTTCGGATTCCGAGGTCGCGATAGAACTGGGTGCGGCTCTCGCCGTCGGGCTCGCTGTCGGCGTCACGGTCGTGACGGTGTGGGACGGCTACACGAACGTTCCGGAACCGCAGAGTTTCGAGTGGGCACGCGAGGCTTCCGAGACCGCGCAGGCAAAGCTGCGCTCGCTCGGCGTGACGGATGTCTCTGTACTGCAACCCACGGGAACCCCGGCGGACCAGCTGGTTGCGGTGAGTGCGGACCATCCCGATTCACTTCTGATCGTGGGTGGCGCAAGCCTCGGCAACGCGAAGGACCGCGTGCTCGGCAGCGTCGCCAACCGCCTGTCGCACCACAGCGAGTCCGACGTCTTGTTCGCCCACCACACGTTGCCTGCACGCTGGCAGTCGATCGCCCTCACCACGGATGGATCGACGACGTCACGTCAGTCGGTCAGGCGCGGAATGCAACTGGCGCACGCGATGGGGGCAACCCCGCACCTCGTCACGGTCGCGAAAGATCAGGAAGAGGGCGAACGACTGATGTCGGCGAGTATCGGTGAACTCGAGTTCGACGAGCCCGATACCGAACTCGTTCGTGACGTGCTGATCGGATTGCTGCCTGCCAAGGCACTCGTCGAGGCAGGCCCGGACTACGACTTGATGGTCATCGGCAACCGCGGCATGAGTGGGGCATCGAGGCTGCTCGGTTCGGTCGCAAACAAGGTCACACACGGCCTGGAGACGAACCTACTGCTCGTGAACACCTCGTCGGACTGACGTTCGGTCAGCGGTACCGCTGTCGGCCGATGCTGTGACGCTCGCCGCACGGTAGACGTTTCGCGCGGTTACATAAACTGCATCCGCGCCGATAACCCCAGCTAGAGCGCGTTTTGTGCCGCGCCGTGTTGCGCAGGTCACGCCACGGGGGGTCGATGAGAGGGCGGTCTCATTCCCCTTCCATCCGGATTGCGCGGACCCGAGACTTGGTTGCACAAGGCAATGAGCGATACGGGACAACCCCAGGTCGTTCATCCGCAATCCTGACAAAGGAGACACCATGTCCTCGGTTCCAGTTCTCATCGTCGGCTACTTTTTCGGCGCCATGAGCCTCGCGTGGACCTATGCATGGCTGGTCGTCCCCGTCCTGGTGATCGCATGGTTGCTGCTGTTCGTCCCGAACGAAACCTGGTCGAGCATGCGTACCTCGATCGCCGGACTGTTCGGCGGATCGAACGCAGAGCCGGCAACGGCCCGCGTATCCCTCGACAAGCGGGTCGCATACAGCCGCTAACCCGACGAGTTCTATTTACACCCCCGGTCCGAGACCGGGGGTGTATTTGCGTCCAGAGGTCGTTTCAGAAAATGGCGATTGTGCGCGCGCTCACAATGCAGGGGTGCATTGTGAATGCACTCGCTTTTACTTTCTAAAAGAGCTGTCTGCGCTGGACAATGGCGTTGTACAGAACAAGAGCGCCCGAGCAACGATGCCGCGTTCCAATGGAAGAAATTCGCCCCTTGGAGGCAAAGATGTCCGGAATTCCGATCGTAATTATCGCGTTCTTCTTCGCCGTCGTGGATTTCGCCTGGCGCAACGTGTGGCTCGTGGTGCCCGCGATGATCGCGGTCTGGCTGTTGCTGTTCGTGCCGAGCCGCACGTGGGCGAGCATGCGGGCGAGCATCGCGGCCCCGTTCCGGCGCAGGGCGAGCGCACCTCCGGTCTCGACCCCGCTGTCCGAGCAGCCTCGACGCGAGCTCGTACACAGCAAGTAGCGAAGCAAGAAGGGCAACCGGGACACCTCCGCTGCTAGCTTTGGGGTTCATTCGTCGCAGCCGACATCCAGTTGCGCCGATCGGAATCCGGAGGTCGAGTGCCTGCCCACACTGGGTTACGACGGCTGTTGATCGCCATCGGAGCTGTCGTCGCGGCTGCCCTGGCTCTGGTCGCCGGATCCATCCTCGTCTCGGTTCCGGTCAGCGGCGTCAGCATGACGCCGACCCTGTCCGACGGCGACCGCATCGTCGTCGATCCGTGGTCCGATCCTGAAATCGACCGTTTCGACATCGTCGTCGCAAAGTTCTCGACCAACGGCGCGCAGGTGGTCAAGCGGGTGATCGGCCTACCCGGCGATCGCGTCAAGATCGAGAAGGTAGGAATCCGCACCGGGATCGTCTCCGTCCAACCCGGCGGTATGGGCCCATGGCAGATCGTCGACAACCCGGCGTGGAACGCACGCTGGGGACCCACTGCGAGCAACTGCTGCACAGCGGCTGGGAAGATGACGAATGTCGTTACACCACAACTTGTTCCGGACGGAATGCTCTTCCTGATCGGAGACAATTTCGCCGCCTCCGACGACTCGCGCGGGCATGGCTGGGCACCGGTCGAGCTGGTACGCAACACTGCGGCCTGGCGGGTGTATCCGATCGGCGCCATCGGACGTATACCTGCCGGGGTCACGCTACGCCCGGCTACCTGAGCAAGGCCGTAGTCGACGGGCCGCCGAGGTACGGGTGCTAGTTTGACCGCAGCCGATCTCACGGACGCTCTCGCTCCGTCGTACGTAGCAGGAGGCGCAGGTGCTGCACCAATACAACACACTGTTGATGGAGCTGATCACAGTGCCGTTGTTCACCGGCATCATCGGCTACATCACCAACTGGACAGGCGTGTTGATGCTGTTCAAGCCGCTGACCTTCTACGGCTTCAAAGTGCCGGGACTCAAGACGCTGTTCCCGCTGCTACCCAAGAAGATCCAGGTCCTGCCGCTGATTCGATCCGACGGCAAGATCGGCTGGCAGGGCATTGTGCCGTCGCGGGCGGACAAGATGGCCAGCCTCGCGGTCGACAAAGGTCTTTCCAAACTGGGCGGGGTGTCGGACTTCTATCGAACGATGGATCCGGACCAGATCGCCGCCCATTTCACGACAGTTGCCGAAGCCGAAATCCGTGGCGTCGTCGAGAAGATCATCGAGCGCGAAAATCCGACGCTGTGGCGTAACCTACCGAGTCCGATCAAAGAGGCGATCCACGCCAGGATCAAGCAACAGCTACCCGAGATCGTCGAAGCGCTGAAGGTCGAAATCGGCGAGAACATCGACGAACTCATCGACGTCAAGCTGATGGTCATCAAGCATTTCAGCCAGAACCCACAGCTGCTCAACGACCTCTTTATGATCATGGGCCGCAAGGAACTGACGTTCATGCAGAACTTCGGCTTCTATTTCGGCGTCCCCATGGGCTTCGTGCTTGTCTTCTTCCTCGAATACGTACACCGCGAGTGGTACGTCCTGCCGGTCGGCGGCATCATCATCGGCTGGGTCGTCAACTACATCGGCATCAGCATGATTTTCGAGCCCGTTTTCCCGAAGTGGTTCTGCCCGTGGCGCCAAGGTCTGCTGCTCAAGCGGCAGCCGGAGATCACCGTGCTGTACGCAGAGATGGTCGCCGAGAAGGTCATGACGCTGGAGAACATCGGCGACGAGCTGCTGCACGGACCGAGTGGTGACCGCACGATGGCACTGCTCGAACACACTTTGAAACCGGCGGCGGACAAAGCCGTCGGGCCCGCGCGCTTGATGGTCAAAGTGGCGATGGGCAGCAAAGAGTACGACCGCCTCAAGGACTCGATGAGCACCGAGGTCACGGCCTTCGCTCCGATGATCTACGAGGACGCGGAGTTCGGTCGCGAGCAGTCGTCGAAGATCAAGGAATTCATCGCCAAGCAGATGGCCCTGATGGGACCCGACGACTTCGTCCAACTCCTGCGGTCTGCGATCAAACAGGACGAGTGGCTGTTGTTCGTCCACGGCGGCGTTCTCGGAGCATTCGCCGGATTCCTCCACCTGGCCATCTTCGGCGTGTAAATTCGGCGCCCGATTCTTGGGCGTCCAATTTTTTGCTGTCCAAATCGTTCGCGACTCGATTCACAAATTCTTTTCACGTCGCGACGGTGGGGTTCTACGGTTGGCGGTCGGAAGAATTGGGCGAATGCGCCCCCCGCGCCAGTGGCCCGATGGTAGCGTCATCCCCCGTCGAGCTGGGGAGAATTACCAGCTCACAACGTCGATGACCACACGAAATACATCGAGTCGGGCCAGACTGCTGTGCCGTTCCCCGGCGTCGGAAGGATCAACAAATGGAGTCATATCCGCGGGTGATCGTCGGAACGGACGGCTCTCCAGACGCCACCGCAGCCGTACGAATCGGGGCTTTCATCGCCAAACAACTGGCGGTGCCGCTCGAAGTGATCACCTCGTACGAAGACGACAGCAACGGACCCGACGACAAAGGCCACGACTGGGCCGTTCGTATCACCGACGACGCCGCGGCGCTCGCCCGCGAAATCGGCGCAACCGACGTAACCACCCGGCCTGCCAAGGGCGACGCCGACGACATTCTCATCGCCGCCTCGACAACCAACCCCGACGCGCTGATCGCGGTCGGGTCGGCCGGCCTCGCCAAGGCGACCAGCCGCTTGGTCGGAAGTACGTCGAACAAGCTCGCCCACCACAGCCTCGCCGACGTGCTCTACGCGCGCGAACCAGCGCCGAAGGTGTGGAATTTCGTTGCGCTTGCAACGGACGGTTCGGACACGGCAGTGAAGGCCGTCCGAAGGGGCCTCGCCCTCGC
The DNA here is from genome assembly GCF_016482825.1 of Antrihabitans stalagmiti. Classification (GTDB taxonomy): domain Bacteria; phylum Actinomycetota; class Actinomycetes; order Mycobacteriales; family Mycobacteriaceae; genus Antrihabitans; species Antrihabitans stalagmiti. The sequence goes on from NZ_JAEMNV010000005.1 coordinate 65,405, forward strand.
AGTCGGCATCGACGCAACTCCGCGCCTGGTCACGGCTGCAAAGAACGTCGCGGACGGCGAGCGCACACTGGCCGAAACGGCCGAACAGGTCCAGGGCGACGCCCCCGGTGTCGAAATCGAACGCGAGGTTTTCGAAGATCCGCAGGCAGGCAGCGCGCTGATCGCCAAAGCCTGGAAGTACGAGCTCGTCGTCATGGGCAACCGTGGGATGAGCGGCGCCTCTCGCCTGCTCGGTTCCGTCGCCAACAAGGTGACGCACGGTATCGAAACGAATCTGCTGCTGGTGAACACCACCCGCGTGTGAAGAGATCCGCCGCCCGATCGGCGGCGGAAAACCGTTCGGCCGTCGCCATAGACGAGCCGAGATCGACAGGTGCGACCTGCCTGCGCAACTACCGGGCAATCCGGCCTGTCCTGCCCCGCTCGACCAATGTTTATGAGTCATTTCCAGGACGGCGCAGACCGCCGCAGTCCAAGATAAGTCCTACTGGCAATCGACCCAGCTGCACGTGTTCACAAGGGAGCGTTCGTCTTGTCCGAGATACCTAGCAACTTGTTCAATATCCCCTGGGATGCGTTGACAGACAGCAAGTTTGTGCTCGAGATCGTCAGCATCCCAATCTTCAGCGCTATCGCGGGGCTACTGACGAACTGGACCGGAGTCTTGATGCTCTTTGCGCCGGTGAAATTTACCGGCTTCTATGTCCCCGGCCTCAAAACTTTATTCAATTTCTTTCCACGAAAAGTGCAAATTCTCCCGGTGTTCGCACCGGGAGGCATCCTCGGATTTCAAGGCTTCATACCTGCTAGAGCCGAAAAAATGGCCGCGATCTGTTGCGACAAAGCCATCCTGAAGATCGGCAATGTGAAGGACTTCTTCCAAGAACTCGATCCCGAGGCAATCGCCGAACACATCGCGGTGCTTGCAAAAGTGCAGCTGCGCGACATGGTCGACGAAGTAATGGCCACCCAGCATCCGGCGCTGTGGAAGGACTTCACACCGCAGATGCGCGAAGTGCTCTACCAGCGGGTCGACACGGAACTGCCCTCGATCACCAAGCACGCGTTCGAGTCGATCGGCGACAACGTCGACCAACTGATCGACGTCAAGTTGCTCGTCGTCGGCTACCTCCGTAAGAACCCGGGCGTCCTCAAGGACATCATCGAAGGCCTCGGTGGCCCCGAACTTCGGTTTATGGTTCGCATCGGGCTGATGGGTTTCCCACTCGGCCTTCTGCTGGCGATCTGGCTGCACTTCTACCACTACATCCCACTGATCGGGGCACTGCCGGGTTGGTTGATGGTGCTCATCGGCGCCGCAGTCATCGGTGTTCTCGTCAACATTCTGTGCATCAAGATGGTGTTCGAACCGGGCGACCCCCAGCCCCGCTACAAGTACATCTGGAAGCAGGCCAAGTTCGCCAAGCGACAGCACGAAGCCGCGGGCGACTTCGGCCACGCGATCGCCTACCAGGTGCTCACACTCCCCAACATCGCACACGAACTGCTCGAAGGCCCACGCGGCGACAAGACGCAGAAGCTGTTGCAGGCGGTCATCGGCCAGGAGATCACCCGAGTCCTCGGACCGATGAAGACCATGGTTCGAGCCGCCGTAGGCGGTAGCGAGCTGGATTCGATCCTGGAAGGTTCGCAGCGCGCAGCACTCGACTTCGCGCCGAGCGTGCTCGAAGACGTCGAGTTCGGCAAACTCCAGGCCGAGAAGCTCGACAAATTCGCGTCGCAGAAACTACGTGAACTCACCCCGGGTGAGTTCATGGAAATGTTGTACGCCGCAATCGAACAGGACGCGTGGCTGCTGTACGTGCACGGCGGTCTACTCGGTGTTGTTGTCGGTGCCGTCCACATCCTTATTTTTGGAGCCTGATCATGACTCACGCTGCCCCAGAAAACGACAAAGAAATAACCGAGACCGAAGCAGCCGCCACCTCGAGCAGTGGCGGCGCCGGGCTTCTCGGCGACCTGGCAAAAACCGGTGTCTCCACCAACCCGAGCGATGCATCCGGCCTGGCCAAGTTGGCAGGCAAGTCGCTGCTACGCGCGATGGGTGCACTGACCAAGGGCTCGATCGACACAGCCAACGAGATCGCGCACGAGATCAGCGCTGGCGAGCCGATCACCGAGATCGTCGATCATCGTGTCGAGCAGGTGCGTTCGGCGGCGTGGAATGCCCTCGGTATGGACGACCGTGTCAGCTCGTCCGGCAAGCGCGGTGCGACGTTCAAGGATCTGAAACTGCAGGGTGACGCCCTCATCGACATGTCGTGGAACGTCGCCAACCAACCGCGGGAGGAACATCCGGCGTTCAAACAGATCCTCGACGCGCTGGTACCGGACGAAGCACGCATCCTGCGCTTCCTCGCTGTAGCCGGTCCACAGCCTGCGATCGACGTTCGAACCAAGACGCCGTTCAACGTCGGTTCCGAACGCTTGGCCGGCGGTATCAGCTACATCGCTGACATGGCAGGCTGTGCCTGGCCGGATCGTGATCAGCACTACCTCGCCAACTTGAATCGTCTTGGCCTGGTTCGCTTTTCCGAAGAGCCGGTCGAGGACTACCGCCGTTACTCGTTGCTGTCGGCGCATCCGACCGCTGACGAAGCTCACGACAAAGCCAAGAAGACGATCGACATCTACCGCAGCATCTACCTGTCACTGTTCGGCAAGCAGTTCTGCGAAGCGTGCTTCACGATGGACGGCTACGACGCGGGCGGCTGGGTCGACAGTGCCTACGAAGACAACATCGTCGGCAAGGGCAGGCGCACTTACCAGGGTAAACACCACTAGCCACACCGCCGACAGGCACGCCCTCGACAACGTCCGATCGTTCGCACGTCGCGGACGGTCGGACGTTGTCGTTGTCGTCGTTGCAGAGCTTGGAGTCCGACAGTTTCGAGGTGGTGAGCAGTGGTTATCGACGAACGGCCCACCAATACCTTCGTTCGACGTGTGAACGAGATGGTCGCGCTCTCGCGGCCGAGCGTCTGGATCACGTCGCTGCTGCCCTTCTGCCTCGGCTACGTGCTCGCGACCCGACAGTTCCTGCCGCACAGCTGTACGCCGTTCACAGCGGATTGCGTGGGTGACATCCGCCCACTCGTCACGGGCGTCGTCGTGATCGGCCCGCTGTTCTGGCTTGCAACACTTGCCATCAACGACGCCTTCGATCTCCAAGGCGACCTCAACAATCCGCGTAAGGCGGGTTCCCCGCTGACATCCGGGCGGCTGTCCCCCCGGACCGCCACCTGGGTCGCCTACGCCGCCGCGACGGTTACCCTGCTTGTTGCCGCAACGGTCGATCTGTCCACTGCCGCACTGATGTTCACGCTGCTGACGCTCGGCTGGGCATACAGTGTCCCGCCGCTCCGTCTGAAGTCGCGGCCGGGTTGGGATGTCGCTGTCAACGCGGTGTCGATGGGTGCACTCGCCATGTTGGCCGGCTGGAGCGTGGTTCGACCCATCGGCGAGTTTCCCTGGATCATGGTGGTCGAGGGACTGCTGGTCGGCTGCGCCATCTACCTACCGACGACGCTTGCCGACTACGACGCCGACGTCGAAGTCGGCTACACCACCGTCGGAGTTCGCCTCGGCCATCGCCGGACCCACTACATCGGTCTTGCGATGTTTGCGGCGGCGTGCGCGATCGCGATATTTCTCAGCGCGATCGACCACGTCTTCCCGCGGCAGATGCTGCCAGTGCAGGTGCTCGCTGCACCGATCCTGCTCGGCACCTATCACGCCGTTCTTGGCAGAGCCCGCACTCAACCCGAGGTAGTGCGGGGTCTGGTTCTCCTCATGTCGATGTTCACGGCCCTCAATATCGTGTTCGCCGTGATGTACGTTGGCTGGATCTAGGGCTGGATCTAGCGCGCCGTCGCGGAGACCGGCGCCGACTCACCGTGAGATGCTCCTGTCATCAACCGGGTGATCTCTGCACTGTCGACCACAGACGGCTGCCCCCACCCGGTTTCGTAGCCGTAGACGGATCGCAACGGTGTACGGGACTCACAGCCGTTGAGGATGTCGAGATCGTCTGCGCTGATCAAACCGGGATGGGCGACGCCACACGCTTCGGACACCTTCAACAGGTCGCGGCGCAGGGTCTTGACATAGTTCGCCGCGCGGACCGACTTCAGTGTCGGATCCAATCCTCTTGCAAGCCATTGGTTTTGAGTTGTGATACCGGTCGGGCAGGCGTCGGTATGGCATTTCTGCGCTTGGATGCAGCCGATGGAAAGCATGATCTCGCGACCGACGTTCACCATGTCCGCGCCGAGCGCAAAAGCAACGACGGCGTTGTCGGGCAACCCCAACTTCCCCGAGCCGATGAACGTCACGTTGTCGGTGATACCCGCCGCCGCGAATCGACGGTAGACCTCGGTGAACCCGACGCGGAACGGGAATGCGACCGACTCGCTGAAGATCAACGGAGCCGCTCCCGTCCCGCCCTCGCCGCCGTCGACGGTGATGAAGTCGACGCCGCGCTGATTCGTCGACATCTGGGCAACAAGCTCGTCCCAGAAATCCATGTTGCCGACCGCGGACTTGATCCCGACCGGCAAACCTGTTTCGGCAGCGATGAATTCGACCCAGTCGAGCATGCTGTCGACGTCGTGGAACTCGGCGTGCCGCGACGGACTTGCACAGTCGACACCCTCCGGGATGCCGCGGATTGCCGCGATTTCCGGACTGACCTTCGCACCCGGCAACATGCCGCCCAGACCTGGTTTGGCACCCTGGCTGAGTTTGATCTCGATTGCCTTGACCGGTCCCGACGCCGCGACGTCCTTCAACTTCTCGATGTCGAAGCGGCCCTTCTCGTCTCGGCACCCGAAGTAGGCGGTGCCGATCTGCAGCGTGAGGTCGCCGCCGTTCTTGTGGTGCGGCGACAATCCACCCTCACCGGTGTTGTGCATACATCCCGCCGCAGCGGCACCGCGGTTGATCGCCTCGATGGCGTTGGCCGACATCGAGCCGAAACTCATGGCGGAGATGTTGACTATCGAACGTGGCCGAAACGCCTTGGTCCGATTGCGCGGACCGCCGAGCACCTTGGCTGCCGGAATCGCGTCCTCCTCGCCTGCGTGCTGACCCGTCGCAGGCGAGATGGTGGAGAATGTGCGGTGCTTGATGATGGGGTACCCCTGCGTGTACTCCATGTTGTTGTCGGTGCCGAACCCGTAGTAATTGTTCTGCAGCTTCGACGACGCGTAGATCCAGCGACGCTGATTCCGGCTGAACGGCCGTTCCTCGTCGTTGCTGGTCACGATGTACTGGCGGATCTCCGGCCCGATCTCCTCCAGGAGATAGCGCATGTGACCCAGAACCGGGTAGTTGCGAAGCAGCGCATGCGGCTTCTGGATGAGGTCGTACGCGGCCAAGGCAGCGACACCGACAGCGGGCACGGCGGGCAAGACGTAACTCCACTTCATTGGCAAAAGTTAGAACACGCAGCCGGACTTGCGCGGGAAATTGCCAACCTTCGCCACAACAACAGCGGAACATCCTGTGCAACCCACCAATACAGCGAAAGTTTGGCCGATAGCGCCCATTCTCGTCACTGCACCGAACCCCCGCGCCTAGGCTCGACCGAGTCCGATTCGCTTTACCACCTAGGGGAACCACCGCATGAACGTCGAGCTACTCAGTGCGTTGAGCGATCTACAGACCTACGCGAAGCCGTTGCTGGAACGGTTCAAGCCCGCACTCGAGGGCGCGAAGGAGACCGAACTCGACCCGAGCGGCTGCAGCGGCTGTCCTCTGTGCACGCTTGCTCGTGAGCGTGGCGCCGACGACGAGATGGTCAAGAAGGTAGCGACGGCAGGCCTCGCCTTGCTGCAGATGCTCGGTCAACTGCCCGACGATGGACAGCCCGCCGACAGGGCAGCGAAGGCCGACGCTTCCGGCTCCGATTCGACCGCCGACGAGGCACGCGCGCCGAGCGGTAGCGAAGCTGCGAACTGACCTACACGCCTGACGCTCCACTAGCGCCTTTGCCGAGCGGTTTCCCGCCCGCCGAGGTCACGAGTGGAGCGTCAGCTGCATTCCCCAACGTACAAGGGCGTCAGTCGTGATCAGCAGCTAACTCGAGCCAGCGCTCCTCAGCGGCGGACTTGTCTGCGACGACCTGGTTCAACTCCGCACCGAGCTTTGCCGCCTTGTCCGGATCGTGTGCAGCGTCGGCAAGCGCGAGATGTAGCGCTCGTTCCCGATCGTCCAACTTCGCAACCTGGCGTTCCAGTTTGCTCAGTTCTTTGCGCGCGTTGCGGTAGGTCGCAGCATCGGTCGGAGCGGCACCCGTCGGCGCGACCGAGCTGCCTGCCGCTCCCGCCGCCATTGTCGCGCGGCGGCGTAGATACTCTTCGATGCCGCCGGGCAGGTTGGTGAGCTTGCCGTCACCGAACAACGCCCAGGTTGTATCGCAGACCCGTTCGATCAGGTACCGGTCGTGGCTGATCACCACCATCGTTCCCGGCCAACTGTCGAGCATGTCTTCCAACTGCTGCAGCGTGTCGATGTCGAGGTCGTTGGTCGGCTCGTCGAGGAGCAACACGTTCGGCTCGGCCATCAGAATGCGCGTGAGTTGTAGTCGGCGACGTTCGCCGCCGGACAGGTCACCGACGGGTGTGCGTTGCCGCGCGGGAGCGAAGCCCAGCCGCTCAGCCAGCTGGCCCGCCGATATCTCCTTGTCGCCCAACATCGTTCGCATCGCGACGTCCTGAACTGCTTCCAGCACCCGCATCCCGACGGGCAGGTCGTCGAGTTCCTGCCGCAGCCAGCCGATCTTGACCGTTTGGCCTTCGATTCGCTTGCCTGCCGACAGCTGTGCATCGCCGGCCAACGCGCGCAGCAGAGTCGTCTTACCCGACCCGTTGACGCCGACCAGACCGATCCGCTCCCCCGGCGCAAGTCGCCAGGTGAGGTCGGAGAGCAGTTCGCGGTGGTCGGGTGACTCGAGGCGCGCGTCCTCGAGTTCGATGACAACCCGTCCGAGCCGACGCCGCGCGAACGACGCCAACGCAACGCTGTTGCGCGGCGGTGGCACGTCGGCGATGAGCGACTCCGCGGCTTCGATCCGATAGCGGGGCTTCGAGGTTCGGGCCGGCGGGCCACGTCGGAGCCAGGCCAGTTCTTTGCGGGCAAGGTTGCGACGCCGCGCTTCGGACGCGTCGGCCTGGCGATCGCGCTCGGCTCTCGCGAAGATCCAGTCCGCGTACCCACCCTCGTAACTCTCGACCTTGCCGCCGACAACTTCCCACGTGTTCGTGGCGACGGTGTCGAGGAACCAGCGATCGTGGGTAACGACGACAAGCGCGCTGCGACGCTGCAGCAGGTGCGCGGCGAGCCACTGGACGCCTTCGACGTCGAGATGGTTGGTCGGTTCGTCGAGGACGAGCAGGTCGAGGTCCTGGACGAGCGCGGCGGCCAATGCGACGCGGCGACGTTCGCCACCCGACAGGTTGTCGACCGTGCTGTCCAGACCGAGGTCGGCAATTCCGATGCCCGACAGAATGTTTCGAATGCGGGCGTCACCGGCCCACTCGTGCTCCTCACCGCCGAGCGGTGCGGTGACGATGTCGGCGATGGTCGATCCTGGCGGCAGCACACCACGCTGCGTGACCACTGCCATACGCAAGCCGCCGATCGCGCTGACGCGACCCGAGTCGGGAGGTTCGAGGCCGGTCAAGACTTCGAGGAGCGTCGTCTTGCCGCCGCCGTTGAGCCCGACGACGCCGATGCGCTCGCCCTCGTGGACACCCATCGACACCGATTCCAACAGCGGCGTGATTCCGAACGATTTACTGACTTGCTCGAGGTTGATCAGGTTCGGCATCAGGGCTTCCCACTTGCATCGGCGTCGACGACGCGGGCACCGGGCGCAGGCCCGGTCGCTACCCGCAAACTTCGACAGACTCCGGCACCGGCCAGCTCCGCGCTGACTTCGATTGCGGCATCGGATGTTTCACATAAAAAGGCACAGGTCGGTCCCGAGCCGGACACGATACCGGCGAGGGCGCCCGCCGTTATTCCAGCTCGGAGCGTTCGGCGTAGTTCGGGTTTGAGTGACAGGGCAGCGGCTTGCAGGTCGTTGCCGAGCAGTCCGGCAAGCTGGCGTGCATCGCCGGCTGCAAGCGATTGCATCAGCTTTTCGGCGTCCCCGATTCGCGGTGGCTGGCCGGCGCCACGCAGACGATCCAGTTCACGAAAGACGTCGGGGGTGCTCAAACCACCCTTCGCGAAAGCAATGACCCAGTGGAACGTGTTGCGCGACAACACAGGAAGCAGCTTCTCGCCACGTCCCGTTCCGATGGCGGTCGCGCCGTGCAGCGCGAACGGGACGTCGCTGCCGAGCTCGAGCGCAAGCGCTGCAAGTTCGGTGCGGCTCAGCTCGAGATGCCACAGCGCGTTGAGTCCGAGGAGCGTCGCCGCCGCATCGGCGCTCCCGCCTGCCATGCCACCGGCAACGGGGATGGACTTGTCTATCGCGATCTCGACCGCAGGTTCGCGACCGGCAAGGTGGGCGAGACGCGTCGCGGCCTTCCACACCAGGTTTCCTCGATCGGTCGGAACGTCACGAGCACCTTCGCCGCGGACCCTGATCGTCAATTCCTTGGCTGGAAAGATCTCGACCTGGTCGGTGAGCGAGAGCGCCTGGAACACCGTCGTGAGCTCGTGGTAGCCGTCGGGACGGAGGTCACCCACTGCCAGATGCAGGTTGACCTTTGCGGGAGCGCGAACCGTTACAGGGCGCGGGACGACGGAAAGCACACGTGCAAGCCTATAGGCGCGAGCGCTCGTGAGTCCTTTCGGTGGTCAGGACCACCGAAAGGACTCACGAGCGGCGCAGCCGCCTACTTGACGGATTTGCTTCCGACGACGAGTCCGACGACGGCGACCCCGACCGCCGCTGCGATCCCCGTCGACAGCTGACCGAATGCGAAATCGCCCGCGAACAACGCTCGCTCGGTGTCGACAACGTGCTTGAGCGGATTGATCGTCACCAGCGCCTCCATCCAGCCGGGAGCATTGTCGAGCGGCAGCATCGTGCCCGAGAGGATCAGCATCGGGAAGAGCAGCGTCTGCTGGACTGTCCAGAACACCCAGTCCTGGTCACGTACCGCGAGAGCAAGTGCGTAGGACAGCGCACCGAGACCGACACCGAAGATGCCGAGTATCGCGATGCCGACAACGGCTCCCGCGGGGTTCAGATTCATGCCGAGCGGCAGTGCGACGAGCAGGATCACCACGGCCTGCGCCGCGAGCGGAATCATTTCCTTGCACGCACGACCGATCAGCAGCGACGATCGGCGCAACGGCGTCACCAGCATCCGCTCGTGGGAACCGTCGTGCAGTTCCTGCAGCAGGTTGGAACCCGTCATCGACGTGCCGAAGATCGCGATCATCGCGAGTACGCCGGGAACGAACCAGTTCCAGACGTCGGGTCCCATGCCGGGGACGCCGTCCAGGAGCGGTCCGAACAGCGCGAGCAGGATCAGCGGCTGGGTGAGGCTGAAGACCACTGTGAACGGGTCTCGTAGTGCGGGTCGAAGCTCGCGGGTCATGACGATCATGGAGTCGGATGCGATTGTGCTCATGTCTGTGTCCTTTTCGAAGTGAGGCAGGCGGTGGTCAGGCGGGCTGGGTTTCGCGAAGGCTGCGTCCGGTGAGACCGAGGAAGACGTCGTCGAGGGTCGGCCTGGAAAGATCGACCGCCTCGACCCGGATGCCGACCGCCTCGGTTGCGCGCAATAGTTCGGGAATTGCTTTGTCGCCGTTTCGGGTTCGAATCTGGAGCCGGTCACCGCCGACCGTGACGTCGCGCACAGCGTCGAGGCGGTGGATCTCCTCGGCGGCCCGCGCGGCGGCGGTGGGATCTGTCACCGTCAGGACGACGAGGTCACTCGCCAGGTCGTCCTTGAGCGCGGCTGCGGTGTCGTCCGCGATGACGATGCCCTTGTCGATCACGATCACGCGCTCCGCCATCGAGTCGGCTTCGTCGAGGTAGTGCGTCGTCAGCACGATCGTGGTTCCCGTTTGCTTGCGCAGTCGCAGAATGTGCTCCCACAGGTTCGCGCGACTCTGCGGGTCCATACCTGTGGTCGGCTCGTCGAGGAACAGCAGCGGCGGGCGATGGACCAACCCGAGCGCGATGTCGAGGCGGCGACGTTGGCCGCCCGACAGCGTGCTGACCGTCCGACCCGCGAACTCGGTCAACTCGAGCGCCTCGGTCAATTCCTCCGCTCGCGCGCGTGAATCTGCCTTCGTCAGTCCGTAGCAGAGGCCCTGGGTGAACAACTCGTCACGGACCCGCTGGTTGTTGCCGGCCCCGCTCCCCTGGCCGACGTAGCCGATGTGACGACGAACTGCATCTCGGTCGTCGATGATGCTGTGCCCCGCGACGCGTGCCGTGCCAGCGCTGGGAGCAAGCAGTGTGGTGAGCATTCGCAGCGTGGTCGATTTGCCTGCACCGTTGGGTCCGAGCAGTGCGACGAGTTCGCCCTCGCGGATATCCAGATCGATGCCGCGTACCGCTTCGACAGTGTTCTTCTTACGGGTGAAAGTCTTGGTCAAACCCCTGGTCTCGATCATGTCGTTCCCCTTCGTTCGGTCGGTTCGAAAGAGAAGTTACGACCGATTTAGGACAGCTTCGGTCCTCGTTTGGTGGCACCATATTTCTTATGTGGGAAACATCGGCACGGCTGCTTCGCCTGCTCTCCCTGTTGCAAACCAGGCGCGAGTGGTCAGGGGCGGAGCTCGCGGACAAACTCGATGTGACGTCGCGAACGGTCCGCCGCGACGTCGACAGGTTGCGCGATCTCGGCTATCCGGTGAACGCATCGGTCGGGGTCGGCGGCGGATATCAGCTCGGCGCGGGCGCAGAGATGCCGCCGCTGCTCCTCGACGACGAGGAAGCAGTGGCGGTCGCGTTCGGTTTGCAGTCGGGTGCGACGGGACCGATCGTCGGCATAGGCGAACCCTCGCTGAGAGCGCTGACCAAACTGCGACAGGTGATGCCGTCGAGATTGCGTCATCGACTCGACGCACTGCAGGTCGACGTCGTCGCGCGGCCACAGGCGAAATCGGCCGTCGAAGCAAGCGTGCTCGCCACGATCGCCTCGGTGTGCCACAACCGCGAGCGGCTGCGTTTCGACTACCGGACCCACGACGGTACGGAGAGTCGGCGGGAGATCGAGCCGTATCGCCTGGTCCGAGCCGGTTTGCGGTGGTATCTCGTCGGCTGGGACCTGAGCAGGTCGGATTGGCGGTCGTTCCGCGTCGACCGGATGACCCCCAAGATTCCGACGGGTCCGCGCTTCACCGCTCGTGCGCTTCCCGCGGGTGGCGCAGCGGAGTTCGTCGCACGGGGCATCAACCGTGCCTTTCAGCAGACGCAGGCGCGGATACTGCTGCATGCTCCGATCGAGCAGATCGCACCTATGGTCCACTCGGACTGGGGCACGGTCGAGGCAGGCGACGACGACACGTGTGTGATCGTGCTCGTGTCGGACAGCCAGACGTCGCTCGCCCGGTGGCTCGCTGAGTTCGACGTCGACTTCACCGTCCTCGACCCGCCGGAATTGCGAGCGGAATGCCAGGCGATCGCGCAGCGGCACGCCAGATTGAGCGCGCGGTACGCGAAGGCGTGAGCTCCTTGCCGTAACTACCCCTAGGGGGTATGGTTCGAATCGAAAGCCGGATACCCCCACACCGTATCCGTACGACCACGATCGCGAGGAGTCGCAATGCCGACAGCCACCTACACCGTCACCGGAATGACCTGCGCCCACTGCGTCGCGTCGGTTCGGGAAGAGGTGTCGGCCATCCCCGGCGTCACCGACGTCGACGTGAAACTCGCCACCGGCAGGCTCACCCTCTCCAGTGCCACAACCGTTTCCGACGACGACGTTGTCGCCGCGGTCGACGAGGCCGGCTACCAGGCGGTGCGTTCCTGATGCGGACTCCGGTGAAACTCGGTCTCTACGGAGCCGGCCTCGTCGCAGTTCTCGGTGTCGCTTTCGGCGTCGGATCACTGGTCGGCGAGCCGACCGAGACGGCTCCCGCCCATACGGACGCACACGGCGGTGGGCACGACGCGGCCGTTCCGAACGGAACCGTCGACACACTCGACGGCTACACACTCGGCCGGATATCGGCACCCACAGACGCGGGCGTGGCAGGTCGGTTGAGTTTCCGCATCCTCGACGCCTCGAACGGCGACGTCACTGCATTCGACACACTCCACGAAAAGCAACTGCACCTGATCATCGTCAAATCCGACACCAGCCAATACCGGCACCTACATCCGACGTTGACGCCAGACGGCACCTGGACCGTCGACTGGACCTGGCCGACCGGCGGCGCCTACCGAGTGTTCGCGGACTTCGCACCGACCGGCGGAAGCGGGCAGGTGACCTTGGGTCGGACTCTGGAGATCTCGGGACCTGATGCTGAAACGCCGCTTCCTGCGGCGAGTACTACCGCAGTGGTCGACGACTACACGGTGACCCTCGATGGCCAACTCAGCACCGACGGCGGACCCTTGACCTTTACAGTGACCCGCGCCGGCGAACCCGTTCGCGACCTGGAGGCCTATCTCGGCGCGAACGGCCATCTTGTCGCACTGCGCGCCACCGATCTCGCCTACCTGCACGTCCATCCCGACGAGCAGACCGACGCCGGACCCGACATCGCATTCCACGCACAGGCCATCAGCACCGACAACCACCGCCTGTTTCTCGAGTTCAAGCACGCGGGCGTCGTTCGCACGGCCGCATTCACATTGCACGCACACGGGGAGCATTCGTGACCGCCAAAGCGCCCGATGCGACGGCACTCAACGTCGTCGAACTCGACATCACCGGCATGACCTGTGCCTCGTGCGCTGCGCGCATCGAGAAGCGCTTGAACAAGCTCGACGGTGTCGACGCGACAGTCAACTATGCGACCGAACGTGCCAAAGTCAGCTATCCAGAGGCGATTTCGGCAGACAGGCTGATCGAGGAGGTCGCCCGCGCGGGCTACTCGGCCGAACTACCGACCCCCGATAGAGCGACCGAGACCGACGACGGACTTTCCAGGCTGGCGATCAGCGTTGCACTGACGCTACCGGTCATAGCCTTGGCAATGGTTCCGGCACTGCAGTTTTCGGGATGGCAATGGCTTTCCCTCGTACTCGCGACGCCCGTCGTGGCGTGGGGCGGGCTGCCCTTTCACCGTGCTGCGTGGACGAATCTTCGGCACGGCGCAGCGACGATGGACACCCTGATCTCCATCGGTTCCCTTGCCGCGTACACGTGGTCGCTGTATGCGTTGTTCTTCGGCAGCGCAGGCGAACTCGGCATGACCCATCCGTTCAGCTTCACCATCGACCGCGCCGACGCGGCGGCGAACATCTACTTCGAAGTTGCCGCCGGTGTCGTCGTATTCATCCTGGCCGGACGGTATTTCGAGTCGCGATCCAAACGCAACGCGGGTTCGGCACTGCGAGCGCTACTGCAACTCGGCGCCAAAGAAGTGACCGTCCTGCGCGACGGTGCCGAAGTTCGAATCCCTGCAGGCGAACTCGCCGTCGGCGAGCTGTTCCGGGTGCGGCCAGGTGAGAAGATCGCGACCGACGGCGTGGTCGTCGACGGTGGGTCCGCAATCGACATGAGTATGGTCACCGGCGAATCGGTCCCCGTCGAAGTTACGGTCGGCGACAGCGTCGTCGGAGCCTGTGTGAACACGAGCGGGGTGCTTACGGTCCGTGCGACGAAGATCGGCGGCGACACCCAGCTTGCTCAGATGGCGAAACTGGTCGAGGACGCGCAGACGGGGAAGGCTCCGGTCCAACGACTCGCAGATCGTATCGCCGGTGTCTTCGTGCCCGTCGTCATCGCAATTGCTGTTGCCAACCTTGGCTTCTGGCTCGGTGCGGGCAACCCTGTCCAGGCCGCGTTCGGCGCTGCAGTCGCCGTCCTGATCATCGCCTGCCCCTGTGCGCTCGGCCTGGCGACGCCGGTAGCGCTGTTGGTCGGCACCGGCCGTGGGGCCCAACTTGGCATTCTCATCAAAGGTCCCGAGATCCTCGAATCCAGTCGGCGAATCGACACCGTCGTGCTCGACAAGACCGGCACGGTGACGACGGGGCGGATGAGGCTCGTCGATCTCGTCACTGCCGAAGGCGAATCGGCCGATCGGCTACTTCGCACGGCGGGCGCACTCGAGGATGCGTCCGAGCATCCCGTCGCTCGTGCCGTCGCCGCGGGTGCACGAGACCGCATCGGCACCCTCGCAGGCGTCACCGACTTTGCCAACCACGGCGGTCGTGGTGTCACGGGCATCGTCGACGGTGTCGAGATCGTCGCGGGCAGAACGAGTTTCCTGGCCGAGAGGTCGCTGCGGTTGTCGGACGAGCTCGACACCGCCGCCACTGCAGCCGAGAGTTCGGGGTACACAGTCGTTGGCGTCGGCTGGGACGGCGCGGTGCGTGGTCTATTGCTTGTCGCCGACACGGTCAAGGAAACGAGCGCAGCGGCAATCGCAGACCTCGTGCGACTCGGCCTGAAACCGATCTTGCTCACGGGCGACAATCCGACGATTGCGCGCACGGTCGCCGATCAGGTCGGTATCGGCGACGTCATCGCAGGCGTGCTGCCCGACGGCAAGGTCGACGCGATCAAACAGTTGCAGGCGGGCGGTGCGGTCGTCGCGATGGTCGGCGACGGTGTGAACGACGCTGCGGCCCTCGTGCAAGCCGATCTCGGCATGGCGATGGGAACGGGCACCGACGTCGCGATCGAGGCGAGCGACATCACTCTCGTCCGTGCCGACCTGCGGTCGGTTGCGCAGGCAATCAGCCTGTCCCGCAGGACACTTCGCACCATCAAGACGAACCTGTTCTGGGCGTTCGGTTACAACGTCGCCGCCATTCCCTTGGCTGCGGCGGGGCTGCTCAACCCGATGCTCGCCGGTGCGGCGATGGCGTTGTCGAGCGTGTTCGTCGTCCTGAACAGCGGGTTGGCGGCGCGGGTCGCGCGGTAGCGACCAGCTAGGTGGTCGCAGCGAGCCTGACAAAGGCAGCGGTGTCGAGAGTCTCGCCGCGTGCGGATGGGTCGATGTCGGCGGCGAGGAGGCGGCGCTCCGATTCCGTCGTCGACCCGGCCCAGCCTGCGAGCGCGGCTCGCAAGGTCTTGCGGCGCTGCGCGAAAGCCGCATCGACGACGGCGAACACACGCTTGCGGTGCGCCTCGTCGGTCGGCCACGGCGGATCCGAGTAACGCTCGACCCGGACGAGACCCGATTCGACCTGCGGTACGGGCCAAAATACCTGCCGCCCAACCGCCCCGGCGCGTTTGACGGTCCCGAAGAAGCCCGCTTTCACACTCGGCACACCGTAGGTGCGACTGCCGGGCGGCGCGGCGAGACGGTCGGCGACCTCTGCCTGCACCATCACCAACGACGTTCGGATACTTGGCAATTCGGCAAGCAGATGCAGTAGCACCGGCACAGCGACGTTGTACGGCAGGTTGGCGACGAGTGCGGTCGGAGCAGCGTTCAGGTCCTCGGATCGAACCCGAAGGGCGTCGGCCTCGACGACGGTGAGACGGTCGGCGAGCGCGGGAGCACGATCGGCGACGGTTGTTGGAAGACGTTGCGCGAGTACCGGATCGATCTCTACGGCGATGACCGCTGCCACGACATCGAGAAGGGCCAGGGTGAGCGATCCCAACCCTGGCCCTACCTCGAGCGCAATGTCTTCGGGGCCGACGCCTGCGGCAACAACGATGCGCCGCACCGTATTGGCGTCGTGCACGAAGTTCTGCCCCAATTGCTTGGTCGGCTTGACTCCCAGTTCGGCAGCGAGCGCACGAACCTCGGCTGGACCGAGCAGAGCGGCTTCGTTACGGGAATCTGTCACTCCCGCAATCTAGCCTGTGGAGGAAGCTACCGAAGGCCGAGCCGCGACGTGCAGGACGGCCACGCGCCCCAGCCCTGACTGCGCTGGGTGACCGACGCAATGGCGATCTGTTCTTCGCGAGTTGCGAGGTCGGCGCGGGGCGCGTACTTCAGACCCCCCTGACGTTCCCAGGTGTTCTGATCGAACTGCACGCCACCGTAGTAGCCGTTGCCGGTGTTGATGGCCCAGTTTCCGGTCGCCTCGCACTGGGCGAGCGCGTCCCAGATTGCGCCGTTCTCGACGGGAGGAACTTCGGTGCCCGGCTTGGCGCCGACCCGAACGGTCTTCGGCTGGGCAGGCGTCGTGATGTTCGCCGACACCTGCTGGCGGCCGACCTCTTTGCCGTTCACGACGTTGACCGCAAAGGTGACGTCCTGCACACCCGGCACGCCCGGCGTTTCGTCGATACGACGCGACATGTTCATGGTCGGGTCTTCGATGATGTTCTCCGGCGGTGCGACCGGCATCGTCTCGACCTTGCTGACCGTTCGGTTACGCGTGACCGCGATCTGCAGACCTTCGGTCAACGGCGTGGTTGCCGGCGGCTCCACCGTGTCTGCCTGCTCCAGCGGGACACCCTTGGCTGCGAGGAACTCGCCGACCGTCGGCGCTGCGAGACGGACGTCTACTGCCTCGACGCCACCGTCAGCGAGCTTCACGACGCGCGGATTGAGGATGTCCAGGTTGGCACCCTCCAGCGGCAGCCGCTGCGAGCGTGATGCCGAGGTGTGCACATCGCTCGCGATGGACAGCTGCGCGAGAGCTTCGTCCACCGTCAATGCGGTCGTCCAGACCTGACGGGGCTGACCGTCGACCGTCAGGCTGACCTCACGGGCCCGACGCAGGACCACGGTGTCGCCATCGTTGATGGGCGTGTCGAGTGCAGGCGCGACGACGTCGCGTTCCTTGACGGAGTAACCCGCGGCATCGATTGCGCCCTCGACGTCGTTCGTCATCGTGGTCAACGAGATCGACTCGCCGTCCACGTCGACCGTGATCGTTTTCTGCTTCGCGATCGCAAGTCCGCCACCGACGATGAGCGTCGCGAGAACGGCTGCGACGACGGCATACAGCAGCGGCGATCGGGCGTTGTTGATCCGACTGATTGCTGACATGGTCACAGTACGGTAACGAACGGAAAAGGGTATCGCAACCTCAGCGCGTTGACCTGCGGTTTACCCGGTCACGATCCCGCATAGGCCGTGTGATTCGATAACGGGTTTCGCCGATCGGGCATCGTCGACGCGCGCGGCGGTAGCAAGACTCAATTCCAGGGCAGTCGATAGACCCGCTCAGCGGTCGCTGTAGCGGCCAGCGCGAGCTCTTCGGGGTCTTGTCCACGCAGCGCCGCGAGGGCCCTGACGGTGTAGGGCAAGCAGTAGGGCTCGTTCGGTGCGCCACGGTAGGGATGCGGTGTCAGATACGGCGCGTCCGTTTCGACGAGCAGCTGATCGTCGGGCACGAGCTTGGCCGCCTCGTGCAATTCGCGCGCGTTCTTGAAGCTGACGGTCCCCGAGAAACTCAAGATGTAGCCGGCCTCGACGCATGCGGTCGCCATGTTCGCGTCCGAGGAGAAGCAGTGGAAAATCACTGTCTGCGGAGCGCCCTCGTCGAGCAGCACCGCAAGGAGATCGTGATCGGCCTCACGATTGTGGATCATCAGCGGTTTGCGCAGCCGCTTCGCGAGGTCGATGTGCCAGCGAAAACCCTCGACCTGCTCGGCGATATCCGCGCAGCCTTCGAGCTTGCCCGGCCAGTAGTAGTCGAGACCGGTCTCTCCGACCGCAACGGTCCGGGGGTCGCGGGCGAGCCGCTCGATTTCGGCCTTCGTCACGTCGTCGAGCACGTTGGCCCTGGTCGGGTGGATCGCGACAGCGGCAAACACACGCTTGTCCCACTGCGCGGCGTCGACAGCGAAACGAGCTGCGGCGAGGTCGTCGGCGACGGTCACGACCCGACCGACACCGACGGATTCGGCACGGTCGACCGCGGCACGAACACCGTCCGCATCGACCGCGCCGCACGCGTCGAGGTGGGTATGGGCGTCGACCAATGGCGCCAACGGCTCTGGCAGGTCAGGTGCGGGACGGTCCGACTTCACGCCGATTACGATAGGCGCCACCATGAGCGCATCTGACCGACCTGCCTTCTACATCACAACAGCGATCGCGTATCCGAACGGTGCACCGCACATCGGACACGCCTACGAGTACATCTCCGCCGATGCACTCGCCCGCTTCAAACGGCTCGATGGCTTCGACGTCCGCTTCGTCACCGGCACCGACGAGCACGGCCAGAAGGTTCAGCAGTCGGCACGCGCTGAAGGCATCTCCGAAGCCGAGTTCGCAGGCCGCAACTCCGACGTGTTCGAGAACTTGGACAAGGCGCTCGGCATTTCCTACGACCGCTTCATCCGAACCACCGACGCCGACCATCAGCTCGCAAGCACGGCGATCTGGGAGCGGATGCTCGCGAACGGCGACATCTACCTCGATACCTACGACGGTTGGTACTCGGTGCGCGACGAAGCGTTCTACGCCGAAGCCGAGACGACGGTCCAGGGCGACGGCACCCGCGTATCGACGGAAACGCAGACGCCGGTCGAGTGGACGGAAGAGGCCAACTTCACCTTCCGCCTTTCGGCCTATCAGGACAAGTTGCTCGCGCTCTACGCCGAGCACCCCGAATTCCTCGAACCCGCAACGCGCAGAAACGAAATCGTCAGTTTCGTCAAAGGCGGACTGCGCGACCTGTCGATCTCGAGGACGACCTTCGACTGGGGTGTGCCGGTGCCCGGCCACCCCGATCACGTCATGTACGTCTGGGTGGACGCGCTCACCAACTACCTCACCGCTGCGGGCTTCCCCGACACCGAATCCGAAGCGTTCAAGCAGTTCTGGCCCGCGGACCTACACATCATCGGCAAGGACATCACCAGATTCCACGCCGTGTACTGGCCTGCGTTCCTGATGTCGGCCGGGATCGAACTGCCGAAACGTGTTTTCGTACACGGGTTTCTGTACATCAAGGGCGAAAAGATCTCGAAGTCGGTCGGCAACGGGGTCGACCCGATCGCACTCATCGAGGAGTACGGCCTCGATCAGCTGCGCTTCTTCCTGCTGCGCGAATTCTCCTACGGCCAGGACGGCAACTACAACCACGACGCGATCGTGGGCCGAATCAACACCGACCTCGCCAACGAACTCGGCAACCTCGCGCAGCGCTCGCTGACCATGGTCGCCAAGAACCTCGGCGGTGTCGTCCCGACGCCAGGTGAGTTCAGTGCCGAAGATCGCACGATGCTCGACCTCGCCGCCGGTCTGCTCGATCGGGTCCGCAAGGAATTCGACAGCCAGGCAATCCATCTCGCGGTCGACGCGATCTGGTCGCTGCTCGGTGAGACGAACCGCTACTTCTCGGCCCAGGCGCCGTGGGTGCTGCGCAAGACCGATCCGGCCCGTATGGAGACGGTGCTGTACGTGACGCTGGAGATAGTCCGCACCGTCGGCTTCCTCGTTCAGCCACTGATGCCGGAATCTGCGAACAAGATCCTCGATCTCGTCGGCCAGGATCCAGATCACCGACAGTTCGCAGATCTGGCGACACCGCTCGTGGCGGGCACTCCCCTGCCTGCGCCTGCGCCGGTCTTCCCGCGCTACGTAGAACCCGAAACCCCGTAGGCGGCTTCGCCGCTCGTGAGTCTTTTTGGAGGTCGGGCCCTCCGAAAAGACTCACGAGCCGCGTAGCGGCCTAGCTTGTCGGTGACATGCGGCACACTCCCCGCATGACTAATAGAACATCAGTTCGAGGGCTGCACTCCGTCGCTTCACCAGCCGACGGCACCTCCGTGCTCGACGCTCTTGCGGGCGCATACGAACGGGGTTGGCAGCCCGCCGACATCATGCACGCGACCCGGCGATCACTCGGCGCGGGCGAGGTCCGGCTCGCGGTCTGGGCCATTCGGTACGAGGCCGCCATGTCGAAAGCCGAGGATCGTGCGCCCGAGCAGTGGTTGCGGCAACTGCGCGCTATCGCCGAGATCGAAGCACGACCCGGGCCCGACGGCTCCAGCTCGCTGCAACGAACGGCGGTCACCCAGCTGTGGCGCTATCTGCCGCGGCTGGCCCCGGAATGCGCGCGGCCATCGACGTGGCCGGAGCGCAGAACCGAATCGACCGCGCCGCGGGTCGGCGTCGATCCGAAGGTGCTCGCCCGCATCCGCGCGTTGCTCGCAAAGGCAGAATCGACCGAATTCGCCGAGGAGGCGGAGACTTTCACTGCCAAAGCGCAGGAGTTCATGACGAAGTACGCGATCACCGCCGCTCTACTGCAGGCGAATGCCGACACGTCTGCGGCCGCGGACGTCCATACCCGACGTGTCCACCTGGAGTCGCCGTACGTGAAGGAGAAGGCGCTGCTGCTGTCCGAGATCGCGTCGACGAACAGGGTCAGGACCGTCTGGTTCGACAAGCTGGCGATCGCGACCTGCGTCGGGACGGCGATCGACCTCGAGCAGACCGAATTGCTGTTCACATCACTGCTCGTTCAGGTAACCCGAGCGATGGCCGACGCGGCACGACGAGCGGTCGACAGCGGCGACTCGGGGTCGGTGGCATCGTTTCGGCGGGCGTTCCTGTACGGCTTCGCCGTGCGAATCGGTCAGCGTTTGCGAATGACCGGCACCTCGGCAACGGCACAGGCCGCTGCCGAAGCAGATGTTGCGGTCAGCGCGGTACTTCCCGTCCTCGCTCGCCAAAGTGCCGCGGTGGACGCAGAATTCGAGCGGTTGTTCCCGGCGACCAAGCCGACGCGGACAGCTCCCGTCGACTCCGCCGGGTGGTATGCGGGCCAGGCCGCAGCCGAACGCGCATCCCTACGCGGCAACGACCACGTCGAAGGACGACGACAGGCAGGCTGAACCAGCGCCTCAGCGACCGCGGCGCGCCTCGAGCACAGCTTCGTAGAGTTCCCGCTTCGATACCCCCGCGGTCGCTGCTTGCGCGCACGCATCTTTGAGACCGACACCCAGGGTGACAAGTTCCTCGACGCGATCGACAAGATCCTCGGGGTCCTTGGGAGTCAACTGCGCGCCGGCAAGGACGACGGTGATCTCGCCACGCACGCCATCCTGTGCCCACACGACCAACTCCGAAAGGGTGCCTCTGATTACTTCCTCGTAGGTCTTGGTGAGCTCACGGCACACGGCGGCCCGTCGGTCCGCGCCGAGCACCGCGACCGCGTCGGCCAAACAATCGGCCAACCGGTGCGGCGCCTCGAAGAAGACGCACGCCCGCTCCTCGTCGGCGAGCGTCGAGAACCAGGCCCGGCGCTGACCCTGCTTACGTGGCGCGAAGCCGTCGAAGCAGAACCGTTCGACGGGCAGTCCCGACACCGCCAGAGCAGTTGTGACCGCGGACGGGCCCGGCAGACAGGTGACGGGCAAGCCCGCCTCGACACAGGCGGCGACAAGTCGGTACCCCGGATCGCTGACCGACGGCATCCCGGCATCCGTCACGAGCAGGACCGTCCGCCCGGCCCGGACATCGTCGAGTAGCGAAGGAATCTTCGCGACCTCCACGTGGTCGTAGAAGCTGACCATCCTGCCGGTAATGACGATGTCCAACGAACGGGCCAGCTGTTTGGTCCGGCGGGTGTCCTCGGCGGCAACGACATCCGCCGTCGCAAGAGCCTCACGCAACCGTTCGGACGCGTCGCGAACCTCTCCCATCGGCGTACCTGCAAGGACAAGTCGGCCAGTCGCCGCCTCGACCTGCGCGTTCCCGCCCGTGCCCTGCTCCGCTCGATCGGTTCCCATTCCGGACAGCATACGATCGGGTACGTGACCAAGCTGACGGACGAGCGCCGGTGACCGCCACCGCCGTCACCGATGCGGTCGACGATCGTCCGAAAGCAAGCCCCGGACCCGTGTTGCCCGCCTCCGAGTTCGGGCCGACCGACACGGTGCGCGGCTGGATGGTCACCGCCTTCATCACCGTCGTTGCTGCAATCACCAGGTTCACGATCCTGAACTACCCGACCGACGCGGGCACACCGGTTTTCGACGAAAAGCACTACGCGCCGCAGGGCTGGCAGGTGCTGACAGGCGGCTGGATCGAAGACAACCCCGCGTACGGATTGGTCGTTCATCCGCCCGTCGGTAAACAGTTGATCGCGGTCGGCGAGGCCCTGTTCGGTTACAACGGCTGGGGCTGGCGATTCTCCGCCGCGGTCGCGGGCACAGTGCTCGTACTGCTCGTCGTTCGCATCGTTCGCCGTATGTCACGTTCGACGATGATCGGCGCGATCGCCGGCATCCTGATGATCGCCGAGAGCGTCACCTTCGTATCGGCACGCCTCGGCATGCTCGACATCTTCCTCGCGGTCTTCGTCGTCGCCGCACTAGGTTGTCTCGTCGTCGATCGAGATCAAGTGCGGCAGCGTCTCGCCGTCGCAGCGGCGCAGGGCCGTATCGGTGTCACCGCGGCGGGACCTCGACTCGGCGTGCGCTGGTGGCGGTTCGGTGCGGGGGTTCTGCTCGGTCTTGCCTGTGGGACCAAATGGTCGGGCGTGTATTTCGTCGCGTTCTTCGGCATCGCGTGCGTTGCGCTCGATATCGCTGCCCGACGTGCGTACGGAGTCCGAAAGCCGTGGCGAGGCACAGCCATTCGCGATCTCGGCCCCGCGTTGTATGCACTCGTCGTGATCCCGATCGCGGTCTATCTTTCGACGTACTGGGCGTGGTTCGCCAGCGAGACAGGCATCGACCGTCATGCCGTCGGAACGAAGATCGGCGCCGACAGTGCCTTTTCGTTCGTTCCGGATGCGGTGCGATCGCTCTGGTACTACAGCGGCAACGTCCTGCAGTTCCACGAGGAACTCACCAATTCGGCGGGCAACCGACACCCATGGGAATCCAAGCCATGGACATGGCCGATGGGTCTGCGGCCGATGCTGTACTACTACGCCGACGGCGACAACGTGACCGGCTGCGGTCAGACCAGTTGCGTCAAAGCCGTGATGCTCGTCGGTACGCCTGCCATGTGGTGGCTCGCATTCCCTGTCCTCGCCTGGGGCCTGTGGCGCTGGCTGGTCGGCAGGGATTGGCGCTACGCGCTTGTCCTGACCGCATACGGCGCGGCATTGCTGCCGTGGTTCCTCACCCTCGATCGCCAGATGTACTACTTCTACGCTGCCGCGCTCGCGCCGTTCCTCGTGATGGGGTTGGCGTTGACGCTGGGTGACATTCTCGGCAAGGCCGGAAACGGCGACGAACGCCGAGCGACCGGTCTGCTCGCGGTGTCTCTGTACATCGGCGTCGTCATCGCGAACTTCGTCTGGCTGTGGCCGATTCTCACCGCGCTGCCGATTTCGACGACGATGTGGGAACAGCAACTCTGGCTGCCGAGCTGGCGCTAGCGTCAACCCTGCTTAACCTCGAACGAGCGCCGTCTCGACCAACGCGACGGCGTCACGATCGGCGAGGCCGAGCCGCCGGATCTCGGCGACGTACGCCGTCGCTGCCCGACCAGCGAGGTCTCGCGTCGGGTCACCACTCGAGCTGATGAACGAACCTTGCCGTCCACGGGTCTCGATCACCGCATCCTGTTCGAGCTCGCGGTAGGCCCGAGCGACGGTGTTCGCAGCCAGTTTCAGCTGCTCGGCGAGCTTGCGGACCGTCGGAATCTTGGTTCCCGCAACGAGATTGCCTGCCCGAACCTGATCGATGATCGCCAGTCGCAACTGTTCGTACGGCGCCACTGCCGACGAGTTGTGATCGATCGCAATATCGAACGGGGACGCAACGTTTCCAGGCCGCGAGACATTCGGATCAGTAGGCACGCACCACACCCTCCCAGACTTGCGGCCTGACCCCAGACCGCCGTCCCATCTCAGCACGTCTGCACGATCAGTCGTCTGCAAACCACGAACGTGCGGACTCGGTCGCCGATTCGCGGCTGTCCCCGAGTCCGACGACGAGGTTCAGCAGCATGGGTTGGAGCACGTTGCGAACACCTGATTCGGGCGGTTTGAAATAACCCGCCAGTTCGAGGACCACGTAGCCGTGCAGCGCACTCCAGATCTGAGCCGCGATCGCCACCGGTCCGAGTGCGTCGAGTCGTCCGGCTTCGACGGCCCGGCGGGCGGCTTCGACGATGTAGTCGTAGGTGTAGCGCCCGGTCTGCAAGGTGTCGTCGGGACTTCCGCGGTAGCCGCCCAACGACGCGGACCCGAACATCACGACGTACAGGTCCGGGTTGGCGCGTGCGTTCGACAGGTAGGCAGAGAAGACCCCACCGAGGTCGGCGACGGGGTCGTCGGTCTGTGGGACCTGGTCGAATTCGACGGCGAGCCGCGCGAATCCTTCGTCGACGACGGCCTTGATCAGGTCCGGCATGGACCCGAACTGGGAGTAGAGGGTCATCGTCGAGGTGCCTGCCGCTGCTGCAACTTTTCGGGTCGACAGGCCACTCGGGCCTTCGGAAGCGAGCAGGTGGGCGGCACTTTCGAGCAGGCGCACGTGCATGGGCGATTCGGTTCGGCGGGTGGCCATCGCAATGTTTCTAGCACGATAAGTGCTATATCACTGTTATATCGATGCAATAATGGTGGCAACTTCCTACGAAGGGGCTCCCATGCCAGAGATCGTCGAGCGTGCCGATGTTGTGATCGTCGGTTCACGCTGCGCGGGTACCGCAATGGCCGCACCACTCGCACGGGCCGGCCGCAGCGTCGTCGTGCTGGACAGGGCAGCATTCCCGTCCGACACCCTCTCGACACATGTGCTGTTCCCGATGGGAGTCAGCGAGGTCGCGAAAATCGGTGCCCTCGACCGGATTCTCGCTCTCCAACCGTCTCGCATGACGCATCTGCAGATCGACTTGCTCGGAGCGGGACGCACCGAGAAATTCCGCGAGGTCGACGGAATCGACTACGGCATCAGCGTTCCG
The DNA here is from genome assembly GCF_016482825.1 of Antrihabitans stalagmiti. Taxonomy (GTDB): domain Bacteria; phylum Actinomycetota; class Actinomycetes; order Mycobacteriales; family Mycobacteriaceae; genus Antrihabitans; species Antrihabitans stalagmiti. The sequence goes on from NZ_JAEMNV010000005.1 coordinate 90,311, forward strand.
CGGGTCGACCAGGACGCAGCGCTGCTGGCCACAACCCGCGACGCCGGAGCAGACGTGCGGGAACAATGCGCCGTCACCCGGATCGTCCGCGACAACGGCCGCGCCATCGGCATCGAGTACACCGATCCCGCCGGAACCACGCGTCAGATCCGCGCCAACCTCGTCGTCGGAGCCGACGGCCGGCATTCGACCGTCGCTCACCAGGTCGGGGTCTGGGAGCCCTACCGCCGTTCCCGCAACGGCCGGGGCATGGTCTTCCGGTACCTGGACGATCCTGCGGCCGACACCACCTGGGCGTCGACGCTGTGGGAAGGCCGAACCGAGGACACCATCGCGTTCGCATTTCCGTGCACACCGAAGGGTCGGCTGCTCGTCCTCTTCATGGGCCCGCGAGCGGAGGTTGCCGAAGCCCGCGCCGACGGCGAAGCCTATTTCGCACGCAAGGTGTCGGAGTTCCCGATCCTCGCCGAACGGATCGCCGGCGCCCGGAATCAATCGAAAATCCGTGCAACTGGCCAGACCCACGCGTACTTTCGCCGCTCGTCCGGTCCGGGCTGGGCGCTGATCGGCGATGCCGGTCACTTCAAGGACCCCGTGCTCGGCCAGGGCATGCGCGACGCAATGTGGATGGGCCGACGACTGGCAGAACATGTCGTCGACGTACTCGACGACCCGAAGGCGCTCGACGACGCGACCCGCGCATGGGAACGCGCCCGAGACCTCGAATGTTTGCCGACCTATCACTACGGCAATCTCGAGACCCGCATCCCTGCTGTGCCGCCGGAGATCCTTGCCGCTGTGGTGAACGGCGTCGGCGGTACCGAGTTGTCCGACATCCACCAGCGTCTCGTGAAGCCGCAGGGCGTCTACACCGTCCCGCGCCTGGTACGGGCGATCTTCTCCGCCGTCCGCCAGCGCGGACCTAGCCCACGAATGCTGCTCGAGTTCGGCGAACTTGCCGCGACCGAACTTGCTATCCGTGCCGAGTTACGCGCCGCGCAGTCCTATCCCGGCCGCATGCCCGGCCTCGGAGCGGTGGTCGGTGAGCACAGCGACGACGAGCCGTGGAGTCGCCCGCCGCGCGAGACCGAACGACGAGCACACCGAAACGGCCCGGTCGACGCCATCGTCACGCGGACCTCGGCCGCCGGACCCGACGTCGACATACTCGACCTTGCCCGCGTCGACGGCCAAAAATGGCCCGCATGGGAGCCCGGCGCGCACATCGATCTGCATCTTCCATCGGGCAGGGTCCGCCAGTACTCGCTGTGCAGTTCGGCTGAGGACGAGCTGATTCTTCGGATCGCCGTGCTGCTCGAACCGGAGGGCAAAGGCGGATCGGTGGAGATCCACGACCTAGCCGATGGATCTCCCGTGCGGGTCGGTGGCCCACGCAACAATTTCGCGATGCAGGACGCGGCGGAATACCTGTTCGTCGCGGGCGGGATCGGCATCACTCCGCTGCTGCCGATGATTGCGAGTGCGTCCGCCGCAGGCAGGTCGTGGCGGCTGCTCTACCGTGGCCGTGGCGTCGACCGGATGCCGTTCGGCGCCGAACTGGCCGAACGACACGGCGACCGCGTGACCTTGAGCAACGCCGAACGCGACCCCCGACCCGACATCGAGGGCATGATCGCTGAACTCCCGAGCGGCGCAGCCGTGTACTGCTGTGGGCCGAACGGACTGATGGATGCCGTCGTGGATCTGGCCTCGCACCGCGACGACATTTCCGCGCACATCGAGCGCTTCGTACCGACCGTCAAGAAATGCGGTGCCGACACTCCCTTCTCGGTCGCACTCGCAGCGTCGAAGACGACGGTGACCGTGCCGGTCGGGACGTCGATGCTCGACGCACTGCGCACGGTCGTCGCCGACCTGCCTGCCTCGTGCGAGAACGGACTCTGCGGCAGTTGTGAAGTTGCCGTGCTGCGCGGTCGACCGGACCATCGCGACGACATCATCGCGCCAAGCGAACGGTCGAGAACCGACATCACGTACCCGTGTGTGTCCCGCTCGTTGGATCCAGAACTGACAATCGATGCGTAAGGAACGACGGATGCCTCGCACCATCACGGTCGCCGCAGTCCAGCCTGCACTGCAGGTGGCCGATGTGGACAACAACCTCGCGCGACTCGACGAGCTGATCAGGGACGCCCATCGAACGCACAATCCGGACGTCATCATCGTGCCGGAAGCCGCGTCGTCGCCGAACGTCCACCATCCGGCTATGCGCACCGTTGCCCGCCCCGAACGCGGTGCGCCCTACGAACTGCTGACCGGTCTCGCCCGCGAACTCGGGATCGTCGTCGGCGGTGGCTATCTCGCCGAACGAGACGGCGATGCTTACGGTCACTACGTGCTTGCCGAACCCGACGGCACCGTGAACTCGCACGACAAAGACATCCCGACGATGTGGGAACAGAACTTCTACGTCGGCGGCAACGACGACGGTGTCGTCGACAGTCCAACGCTCGGTTCGGTCGGGTTGGCGTGTGGCTGGGAGTGGGCCAGATACGGGACGGCAGCGCGACTGCGCGGGAGGGTCGACGTGGTACTCGGCGGCATGTGTTGGCCGACGACACCGCAGAATTGGGTCGGTCCGTTCGGCTGGTGGGGCAACCGCGAACACCTGCAACAGATCGAACTGGCCCGACCACTGCCCGGTCAGGTCGCTCGACTCGTCGGGGCACCCGTCGTACATGCCAGCCACGTCGGACCGGTCACCATGTACCTGCCGGGCCTACCGAAGGTGCCGTACCGAACCACCATGCTCGGCGAGACGCAGATCGCCGAACGTGACGGCACGATCCTCGCTCGACTGTCCGAACGCGACGGCGAGGGGCACATCGCCGCGACGATCGAGTTGGCACCGCCGGAGCCGATCGACGAGATCCAGGATCGTTACTGGATTCCCGATATGACCGCGTCCGTGCGCGCCACCTGGGATGTCGCGAACCTGCACGGCAAGGTGAACTACCGCATGCGCAAGCTCGTCGGGACGCACATCAGCCGTTAGGCAGCAAGCTGCCTGATGCTGTCCGCGATCGACGTCGACCCTCCGGTCAACATCAGCGTCATGCCGATGGTGGCGGGTGCGTCGAGCAGTTCGGCAACTACCGCAGCGACATCGGCACGAGTCACCTCGCCCTTGTCGAGTGGTGGTCGCGAGAGCGTCACGAGGCCGGTGGGTGCATCGTCGGTCAGCAGACCCGGACGCAGGATCGTCGTGTCCAACTGTTCCCGCGGCCTGACGTCGTCCTCGGCAGCCGTCTTCGCGGTGATGTAGGCCGTCCAGGTCTCGTCGGCGCCTTCGGGAACGGGTTCACCGGCACCGAAGCTGCTGATCTGCACATACCGCCGGACCCCGGCAAGTTCGGCCGCATCGGCGAGCAACACGGCGGCACCGCGGTCCACCGAATCCTTGCGGGCCGCACCACTTCCCGGACCCGCCCCGGCGGCGAAGACAACAGCGGTTGCATCCGCGAGGGCCTCGGCAAGCTGTGCCGCTGTCGCCGATTCCAGATCGAGCACCACCGGCGTCGCACCCCATGCGGCAACTTCGTCCGCGTGCTCCTGCTTGCGAATCAGCGCGACGGCGTGATCGCCGCGCGCAGCAAGTATTTCGATGAGGTGATGGGCGATCTTTCCATGACCACCTGCAATAACGACGCGCTGGACCGGCACTCGAACCTCTTCCACAATGCACAATGTCAACCATGGCGACGACTGCGATCATCTATCACAATCCCCGATGCTCTACCTCTCGCACCGTACTGCGAATTCTGGAACAGGCGGGCGTCGAGACGGAAGTTGTGAAGTATCTCGACACGCCGCCCACCCGCGACGGCCTTCGCAAACTGCTCGACGACGCTGGACTGCGGCCCTCGCAAGCGATCAGGAAGCGCGAGGCCATCTATTCCGAACTCGGGCTCGCCGACGCCGACGACACGGCACTCATCGACGCGATGGTCACCCATCCGATTCTCATCGAACGTCCGATTGTGGTGACGGCCAAGGGAACTCGGCTGGCACGGCCGGCCGAGACCGTGCGCGAGATTCTGTAGTCAGACCAGGTCCCTCGCAATGGGGCACGACATACACCGCGGACCACCGCGGCCCGAGCCGAGTTCGGAGCCGGAGATTCGCAGCACCTCGATACCCGATGCCTCCAGCCTTCTGTTGGTTTCGACGTTGCGTTCGTAAGCGACGACAACGCCGGGTTCTATTGCGAGCGTGTTGTTTCCGTCGTCCCACTGCTCGCGTTCGGCGGTCACACGATCGAGGCCGGTATCGATCACGCGCAGCTTCCCGATGCCCATCGCAGCCGCCGCGGCCTCGAGAAAGGGGGTCGGGCCGGTGATCTGAACGTCGGGATCTGCGCGCTCGATCACGAACGCCGACAACGACTCTCGGATAGCGGGATACATCACGACGGCGTCGACGTCGACCATCGTGCACACGGTGTCCAGATGCATCGTCGCCCGGGTCTGTTCGATCGGCACGACCAGTACCGTATGCGCGAGATCATCGTCGAAAAGACTGCGCGCCAACGCTTCTGCACCCGCCGGCGTGGTCCGCTCCCCTACCCCGACCGCGACGACCCCAGGCGCGAGCAACAGTACGTCCCCACCTTCGACCGGTGCGGTGTGCGATTCGTAGGCACGCCGGACGCCGAGAAACCTGGGATGGAACGCGTAGATCAGATCGGTCAACGATGCCTCCCGAACCCGTGCGCGCAACGCGAGTGCCGTGATGGCGACCCTGGCACCGATCCAGAACGACGAATCACGTGTGAACAGCAGATTCGGTAGCGGGTCGATCACGAAGTCGACGCCGTTGTGCATCCGCCGGACCAGCGACTGCGCACTCGGTCCGATCGGCAGTTCGTCGAAGGTCATACCCGCGGTGAGCACGGTCGCAAGGTCTGCGGGCGCGATGCCACGCAGGTACACGGCAAGCTCCGTCGCGAGCGGTCGGCCAAGCCGACGAACGTCGACGGCTGCCGAGATGCCTTGCATCCGTGCAGCTCCACTACCTGCAAGCGTTTCGGTGAGGATGTCGGACAGCAGCAAGACCTCGACCCCGCGCTCGCGAAGCACAGCTGCGAAAGCGTCGTGTTCGGCTTGTGCCCGCTCCACCCAAGGCAACCCGTCGAAGAGCAGTTGGTCGTTGTTTCGCGGGGTCAGCCGCTGGAGTTCGGCACCTGGTCGATGCAACAACACCGCCCGCAATCGGCCGACCTCGGAGTCGGCTCCGAGCGCGAGATCATCCGCGTTCATGTCCACACGTTATGTGTACAACGACCGCTCGTCATATTCGAGACTGCCAAGTCGACACCGGCCGACCTCGAGTAATGTCGAGGAATGGACATGCCCGACTGGAAAGCGAAGGAGCTGACACCCGGCCAGCTGTCCGACCGTAGCGGCGTCGCGGTGTCTGCTCTGCACTTCTACGAACGCGAAGGTCTGATCTCGAGCAGACGCACCAGCGGCAATCAGCGTCGATACCATCGCGAGACGCTGCGCCGCGTCGCTTTCATTCGGATCTCGCAGCGAGTTGGTATCCCGCTCAGCGAGATTCGGGACGCGCTCGAGAACCTACCCGAGGGCCGGACCCCCAATAGGCGCGATTGGGCCAAGCTCTCGACCGCGTGGCGCGCGAATCTCGATCACCGCATCACTCAACTGTCGCGGCTTCGCGACAACCTGGACGGCTGCATCGGCTGCGGGTGTCTGTCGCTCGGCAGTTGCTCGTTGGTGAATGCGCACGACCGCCTCGGTGAGAGCGGTCCGGGCGCACGAGTACTCGACGTCGATCTGAACAGCTGATCCCGCGCGACCGAACTCAGGCCGGCGGCAGGAACGTGCTGAATCGATCGTTGGCCGCCTGCATCGCCTTCTCGTACGGGTAGGCGAACTTTCGTGCCCACCAGTAGCCGAAGCGGATGTCGAACGAGGTGTAGACCATAAACCGGTTCTTTTTGATGCCTTCGATGATCGCGTCGGCAGCGCGTTCGGGTGTGATGGCCCGCTTCTCGAAGGCGTGAATGTAGCGCTGAATCCTCGGATCGGATCGGTCGACTCCCGCGATCTCCACCGATTCGACGAGCGGAGTCTTGACGCCGCCGGGCACAACGAGATGGACGGCGATCTTGTGCCTCTTCAGGTCGTAGCGCAGCACCTCCGAGACACCCCGCAAGCCGAACTTGCTGGCGCTGTATGCCGCGTGCCACGGCAACGCGAGCAGACCCGCTGCGGAGGAGACGTTGACGAGATGGCCACCTCGACCCGCCGCGATCATCGGTGGCACGAAGTTTTCGATGACGTGAATGGGGCCCATCAGGTTCACGTCGATCAATGATTTCCAGTGCCGATGTTCGAGATTCTCGACCGTCCCCCAAGCCGAGATTCCCGCGACGTTCATCACGATGTCCATGCTGCCGAACTGGTCGTCGACCTCGGCGGCGAAGGCCGAAACGGCATCGAAATCGGAGATGTCGAGTGCCTTCGTGAAACGGACCGTCCCGCCCTTGCCCGTCACCAGCTCGACAGTCTCCTTCAACCCGTCCTCGTTGATGTCGGTGAGGAAGAGCTCGGCACCTTCGGCGGCTGCAGCCAAGGCGGTCGCGCGCCCGATTCCGCTGGCAGCGCCGGTGACAAGCGTCTTCTTCTGCTGCAAGGTCTTCGCGCTCGAAGTGCTGACCATGTCCGTCCTTTTCCCACGCATCGCTACGCTCGATCCGGCCCGCCTTCGGCCTCGTTTGCTCAAACGCAGGGTACCTGCGCAGGGGGAAAGGGTTCTACCGACAGCGCTGCAAGCATCCCCGCCACCGACGCGGGCCAGCCGAACTGCTCGGCGCGAGAGCGTGCCGCCCGGCGTCTGCCGACGAGCGGCATCGTGAGGACGTCGTTCACGGCCTCGGCGAACGCCAACCCGTTGTCGTCGGCGACCGCGCCGCATTCGGCGGTGACGATGTCGGCAAGCGCCGATGATCGCGACGCGACAACGGGGGTCCCCGCTGCGAGCGCTTCCAGCGCTGCGAGTCCGAACGTCTCGTGCGGGCCGGGTGCCAGCGAGACGTCGGCCGTCGCGAGCAACGTCGCAAGGCGCTCACGATTGCCGATGAAACCCGTGAACCGAACCGGCAACCCGCGAGCACGCCGTTGCAGCGACTCGCGACGTGGACCGTCACCGACGATCACCAACCGCACCGGCAGGCCCTGCTGTTCGAGTGCCGCTACGGCATCGATGCTGCGGTCCACCCGCTTCTCCACCGACAGCCGACCGCAGTGCACCAGAAGCGGACGGGAATTCTCGGCCAGATGCGACCGCAACGCGAGGTCGTGTCGGCCCGGCGTGAACAGGTCGAGATCCACTCCGAGCGGTACCTGCCGAACGTTGGTCGCACCGATCCGCACGAACTCTTCGCGCGCGAAGTCCGTTGTGCAGACGACAACGTCGTAGTCGGCGGCCGTTCGCCGGTTGGCTACGTCGGCGAATCTGCGCGCTGCTGCGCGCGGCAGCACCTGACCGAGCAGCCGGTCGAGTCGCTCGTGGGACACCATGATGCTTGCGACATCGCGGCGAGCTGCCCACCGACCGAAACCGCGCAGGGTGAGTCGGTCGGACACTTCGATCGCATCGGGGCGCAATCCGTCGAGTACGTCTGCGACACGACGTGGGTCGGCAGCTCGGTAGCCGCCGGTGCCAGGTATGGCGACGGCGGGCAACGTTATTCGTGTGACGCCGCTGGACAGCGTCTCTTCGGACCGCTCGGGGCCGGGCACGATGAGTTCTACCTCGTGTCCGTGCGCTACGTACCCGGCGCCGAGATGATGGAGTGCGGTCTTCAGACCGCCCGAACGCGGACCGTAGAAGTTGGCAAGCTGAATGATCCGCACTCGCAGATCTTCCAGGCGCCGCAACCCGATCCGTCGAACACAGTGTGAACGGCGGCGGAAGACCTCACGACGAGACGTCGACGGCCTTCTCGTCCACGGCGGGCCCCTTGCGGACGCCGAGGGACACAACGGCGGCGATCGCACACAGCCCTGCCGCGGCAAACCACGCGATCGTGTACTGCCCGGTCGCGTCGCGGACGAAGCCTGCCGCAACCGAGGCGAACGCGGCTCCGATCTGATGCGCTGCGAACACCCAGCCGAACACGATCGTGCCGGAGTCACCGAATGCTTCGCGGCACAGCGCTGCGGTCGGAGGCACGGTCGCAACCCAGTCCAGACCGTAGATGACGACGAAAAGAACGATGCTCGGGTGAACCGCGTCCGAAAGCAGCATCGGCAGCAGCATCAGACCGATACCCCGAAAGCCGTAGTAGATGGCGAGCAGAATCCTGGGGTTGACCTTGTCGGTCAACGCACCCGAGGCGATGGTGCCGACGATGTCGAAGATTCCGACAACCGCGAGCAGACCCGCCGCTGTCGTCTCGGCCATGCCGTGATCGTGCGCCGACGGGATGAAGTGCGTGCCGATGAGCCCGTTCGTCGACGCACCACAGATCGCGAAACCGACCGTCAGCGCCCAGAAGGTCCGCGTGCGCGCGGCCACGACAAGCGCCTCGACCGCCCGGCGAGCCGCACCCTTCCCGGCGGCAGGGCGATGGAGCGGGACATCGGATTCGACCCCGTACGGGCGAACGCCGCGATCGATCGGATAGTCGCGGAGGAAAGCGATGACCAACGGGACGACCAGCAGCGCGCCGAACGCGATGATCAGCGACGCGGTTCGCCAACCGGATTTTTCTGCGACCCAGGCGATCACGGGAAGGAAGACCAACTGGCCGGTGGCACTGCCTGCCGTCAGCACACCCATGACGAGGCCGCGACGTTTCACGAACCAGCGATTGGCGACGGTTGCAGCGAACGCCAACGCCATCGATCCGGTACCGAGACCGACCAGCACGCCCCACGGCAGCACAAGCTGCCAACTCGCTGTCATGAATACGGTGAGACCGCTGCCCGCCGCGATCAGGACGAGCGCACAGGTGATCACCTGACGGATACCGAACCGGTCCATCAGCGCAGCGGCGAAAGGTGCTGTCAGCCCGAACAGCAGCAGGTTCACTCCGACCGCGGAAGACATGAGGCCGCGCGACCAACCGAACTCGTCGCCGAGAGGCACCATCAGAACGCCAGGAGCCGCACGGAAGCCTGCCGCGCCGATCAGCGCCACGAACGCAACCGCGGCGACGATCCAGGCCGGATGTAGCCGGGGCCGTTTCACGGTCGAATCGACGGCGCCGACCGTGTCCATATCGAGGGTCGGATCACTCACGCAGCGATGCTAGCGCCGACCCTCGACACCGATCGTCGGTCGCCTCTAATCGTCGGATACCGATACGTCGGCGGAGAAATCGAGCGGGATCGCGCCGGCGGCCAGGAGAACCTCGACGCGCTCGGGCGGGATCGGCCTCGACAGCAGATAGCCCTGCGCTCGATGACAATCCAGTTCGAGCAGGGTCCGTGCCGCGATCGAGGTTTCGACGCCCTCGGCGACCAGATCGAGATCGAACGCCTTCGCAAGGCCGACGATCGACTTCACGATCGCCATGTCGTCGGAGTCGGTCCCGAGTCTGGTGACGAAACTGCGATCGATCTTCAGCGCGTCCACCGTGAGTTCCTTCAGGTGGGACAGCGAGCTGTACCCGGTGCCGAAATCGTCGATGGCGACCTGCACACCGATTTTCGCGAGACCCTCCAACGTGATTCGGGTCCGCGCCAGGTCTTGCACGACGACGTGCTCGGTGATCTCGAAGCACACCGACGGTCCGTCGATGGCGAAGTGGGCGAGCACCTCCTCGACGGAGGCGACGAAGTCGAGGCTGACCAGCTGCACCGGCGACACGTTGATCCTCATCACGAGGTCGGTCGCAAGACCGCGCTCCCGCCAATCGGCGAATTGGCTACATGCCTTGCGGATGACCCAGCGGCCGAGTTCGCCCGCGAGGTTCGTTGCCTCGGCGACCTCGATGAACGTCCCGGGGAAAAGCAGCCCTCGGGTTGGATGCTGCCAGCGAACCAGTGCCTCGACTGCGAGAATCTTGCCGGACCGCAGGTCGAGTTCGGGCTGGTAGTGCAGGAGCAACGAGTCGTTCTCGACGGCGTGGCGAAGATGTAGCTCGACATCGTCGCGGAGGGCGTACAGGGTGCGCATTTCTTCGGTGAACACCGAGATCCCGTTGCCGCCTGCTGTCTTGGCAGCAAGAACAGCTTGATCTGCTTGGCGAAGCACGTCCGACACGGACGTCTCACCCGGCATTCCCACCGCGACGCCGATACTGACGCTTCGACTCACCTTCTCGCCGCCGAGCTCGACTCTCTCACTGACGAGCTGCTGGATCCGCGCGGCCTCTGCTTCGGCGACGTCGGTTGTCATAGGCAGCGCAGGAACGATGACGAACTCGTCGCCGCCGAGGCGCGCGATCATGTCCCGAGGGTCCATCTGGTCGCGCAGCCGCTGAGCGAGTGCGGAGATGAACTGATCGCCCGCAGAATGGCCGAGGAAGTCGTTGAGCGCCTTGAGCCGATCGAGGTCGATGAACAGCGTGGCCACAGGTCCCGGCTCACCGCGCTGCAGACGGCGTTCCATGTACTCCAGCAGGGCTCGACGATTGGACAGCCCGGTGAGGTCGTCGTGTGTTGCGGTGTGGCGCAGATTGTCTTCGGCTTCGATTCGGGCCTTCAACTGCGCGAACAGCGCTGCGACCGCCTGCGTCGCATTGACCTCGCTCGGCGAGAACTCGTTCGAACCGAGGTGGGTGAGCGCGATGAACCCGGCAGCCAGCGAACCTGCGACGAGTGGCGCGAAGAGGTAGGAACTGCAACCGCCACCGGACGTATTGTTCAGCACGACGGTGGGTTCGAGGGAATGTTCGGCTGCGGCAAGATCACCGTCGGTGTCCGCGAAGTAGATGACGTCGTTCGGGTTCGGATCCGTGCCGAACTCGGTCCGCGGCGACTCGGCGATCAAAATCGACGCGCGGATCCTGTGATCGTTGTAGCGCAGGTAGGCGTGCTCTACACCGAAATGCAGGCGCAACTCGTCGAGAGCGGCCTCGGTCTTTTCGACCATGGTCGACGCGTCGACGCTCATCAGCTGCAACGCCACAGACGTCACGAGTCGGTCGAGACCCTTCTGCAGGGCCCGGTCTGGCATCGCTACGTCCGATCGCAGGCGGAGGATGCTCCGGTACGAGGAAGGGCAACCACTTCCCGTTCGGTCATGTGTCGTCCAATCCTTCGCCCGTTCGCTTCACACCTTGCGCTGCCGAAACCGTCGATCGCTACAGCGTGCAAAATCCGAATCGTTACTCTCCCATACTCTGCTCCAGTGCGATTATTGCTGAGTCGGACGCATTTGTGTGGATCATGTCGAACAGGGTCGACATTCGAATTGAAGCCGATCCGGCATTGAGATGATACGACGGACCGGTCTGCTGTCGACGGCGCCGCACGCCGACCCGATGGATCCGAATACTGTACGGCCGCAATATGATAGCCACCCAGCCGCGTGCGGCATGCCTGCGGTCTCGGCCAACCTCGAGCAATCTCCGGCGCTAGCCTGCCAGTCGGGTCGAGGGGGCAGCTAATCGATTTCGACCCGATCGGGAAATAGCTTGCCGGGTTCGTCGAATGTGAATAGCAGGATTTCTGTTTTGCGGCGGTCGTAAACAACGACTGCCTCCTTTCCGTATGGATAGGCGCGACAGGATCCGCAGAACTACGAGCGGTGGCGCCGACACCCCTGCGACCCGCAGGTATCGCCGCATCGCCGGGCGCTGCGGCGCGCATCGAACTACACCTCCACATCGCACAGGGGTGCCCCACAACTACCAATCGGTAACCAACGGGTTGCTATTGCCTGCCTTTGCCCGCTCGGGTGTGCACCCACCGCGGAGTTCAGCGCGACACGCTGACAGCGCACTCGAAGCGACACGCCGCAGCAGTCGCAGCCGCTCGACGTTGCCCCATGCGGTCGAGCATGATCGGCGGGGCTGCCCGCGCCGGCGTGTCGAGACACACATCGGCGCACCCGCACCTCAGCAGTGGTCCGCAGCCAGCGTCATCCTCCCAGACGGCCGACAACCCACGAACTGACATGTTTCGGAGCCCTTTATTTGTCCGCAGTCGGTTTCCCTCGCCAGCCGACCCGGTGCACTCGATATTTCCTGGAATCGTTACGCGCAGGGCGCGCAGAGACACCCGAGCAAGCATAAAGTTTGTTTACAGCGCAAACACATACCGTTCGTTTCACTTGAATCCGGGAAGCAAAGTTCGAGCCATGTAGCGCCTGCACCCACACCTCGACGTGCTGCCACGCGGTAGCCCGAGAATTGACGTCGGCTATGCTCGATCCCCCGACTGATCGGATTTGCATCGAACGTGACGTCAGGTCCGAAGTCGCGGTCGATCAAATGCCGCGGACCTATCGTCGCTATCCTGCGACACGTCCTAATGCGACGGCGCAACCGATTGCCCGTAGGGACCCGCGGTGCAATGCCTTTTGTGTTCATCGCGATCGTCTCGGCGTAGTCGATCGAGCGCTCGCACGCTTCGAGATCGAAATCCGAGGACACCTTCTCCGCAACCATCGTCCAGCGCCCGATGGTCGTTACAGATATGAAATAAAACCCCTACGCCGACTCGACAGCGTCGACACGGGTTCCCCACCGCCCCAAAAGCACCCAGCTCAGACGCGTTCCCGATCCCGACTCGACCCTGCGACGTATCGACGTCAGCTCGGGCGAGGAGTAATGCGTCCCCTGCAACCGTTCGCGCGCGTGCGGGCAGCACTCGGCTGGAAAACCGGCCCGAATACACAACTGCACTTGGCGAAATCATTCCGCTAAAATCCTGACGAATAGTAGGATAATTACCGATCAGGCCGGAACGCCGCCTGCAACGATTCGCTGGACCATATCATTTCGAACGCGCGCGGGAATTCCCGGAGCAAAGCGAGAAAGATAGGCCGATGCCCATTCTTCACTACCGGTGAGGAACGGATAGTCACTCGCCGTCATCGTACGAATGGCAATCATGGGGTACGGCGCGTCCAGGGGACGGAAATGCGGATTCCACAATCCACCTTCGCCGCAGCCGGGGTAGAACTGCCCGACCATAAGTCCGTACTTGATGAACATGTTCTTGAATTCGAGCTGAATTTCGTCGACGATCGAATAATCTTCGAGATCGGGGAAGACGAGAATAACCGTTTTCAACATTTCGTCTTTTTCCTCGACGGGCTCACTCGACTGGAACTGCCGAATCACCTCCGTCAGGGCACCGCTGATGGCGTCGCGCTCGAGCTCGGCACCCTTCAGGAACGAGACCCAGAACAGATCCTTCTTGATCGAGGGCGACGTGAACGGGCACACCGCGCCCTTACGACCAAGATCAGGATGAGATTTGCTCAGATACTCCAGTGCCCAGCGCCGCAGGACATTGGTCTCAACCTCCAATCCTGCGGCTGGTCGACTGGTGAACAGACTGGCTAGAGCGAGGGACGTATCGTTCGGCGCGACGAGTGTGGACGTCGAGTACATAATGGTGATCCTTTCGGTCGAGATGGCAAGATATTCATCGGCCGGACGTTCGAAAAGTTGATAAATCACGTACCGACCGATTGCCATCGTTTTGTTCGATTGTCTGTGCGAACCGAGCCATTGTGTTCGCTGCGCACTCGGTTCGCATTTGCGGCGCTCCCCCGACGGGACTCACCAGCAATACCCAGTTTGAAATTTAGCCACCCGACATTGCGATTGTGATTATCCGTCACATACGGAGGGAAAGACCAGTGGTGACAAATTCGACGGTGTCGACCGTCACGGGGCCGTTTGGTTAGCCACGCGGTTGCGGTTGAAAACTTCACTGCTGCAACAGGAAACAGAGCCCGCCGGACGGTCGACCAAAGTCACACCGCGATGGAGATGTACAACTCGATCCGGTTATCCGAGTCGCATATCTCGATTTCCTCTAAAAACGCACGGACGATCTCGCCGGATTCAGCGGCGACGTCAACTTGCGCCCAGACATCCTCGATCGGGTCCGAGTACTCACCACTGGGACGGAATATTGCGTAGATACCTTTCGGCACCTTGGTAAAAACGTCGCCTAACGGAATGGACTCGACGTTTTCGTACGGAAAACAGACCAAAACATTGTTTTGGTGGGCAGAATCAGGGATATAGATCGTGTAGACCGGCTGCGCATGCTCGTCCCGCTCACGCAGCCTGCCCTTCAGGAAGTCGACGAGGTCACTGCCGCTGACCTTGAAACCGGGGACGACCCGAGGGACGACGAGACCACCGAAGATCTGCGCCTCCCGCACTGCGATGTCGTGTGTCACGGCGTCTTCCCCTGCGCGCGCCCCACGTGCTCGACGGCCAGGTAGAGATCGATCTTGTACGCGTGGGGATAGCACTCGAAGTCGCCTAGAAAAGTCCGCCTGATCTCGTGGTGCTCCTCGGCATAGTCGATCTGGGTCCACAGATCCTGCATCACGTCGGGAAAGGTACCGACCGCCGAGAACCGCGCGTAGACGCCCGCTGGGACACGCGCAAGGAGGTGTCCCCGAGCTACCGAGGCGAACGACGAGCATTGATAGCCGACGATCTGCGTGTTGTACGTCTCGAGGTCGGCGTCGAAGTCTGTGTAGATCGACGCAAGCGGTCCGCCGATCTCCTGATTGAGCACCGACGACCAGGCTTCTTCGAGTGCGACGTCACGTAGCTTCCCCAACGCCCGCTTCGGACTTCGCACAGGCAGACCGGCAACCCAGGTTTCGTCTCGCTCGACGATCTGAAACTGCATGCAGGCCCTCTTCGAATGCGTCGCGGAAACCGGTCGCGGACCAGTGTGACGAAGGTTACCAATGTTACCGACGCAGAGGGTCGTCAGCTCTCGGTTGCCGACGGTCACACTTCGACATCGGTACCGTTACAAGGGAGTCCACGAACGCGGCCGTGAGCCACTGAGGTAGACCAAGATGAGAGACAAGACCGAGAAAGAACTGCGCACGAGGCGCAAAGCGCACTCTGTTGCGAAGCTGGGCGCCACGCGCCCGGTGTGGTGGAGCTGCGGGGAATCGAACCCCGGACCTCTTCGATGCGAACGAAGCGCGCTACCAACTGCGCTACAGCCCCGTGCGGCCCGACTTCGACCGCGCTCGGCAACTTTAGCAGGGGATCGTCCGTGTTCCGAATTCAGGTCGATTCCCCGCGGCTACCGCGCTACTCCCCTGCGGCCCTACGCATCCCGGCCGCTGGTCGGCCTTGCGTCGTCCGATCGATCGCAGCTTCGTCGAAGTGGTCGAGATGGTCGAAAACCGGGTCCTCGTCGTCGATTTCGACGACAACGGCGCCGGGTCGCCGAAGGCGTGCTGGGACGAGTCGCAGTTCTTCGTCCTCGCGTGACTCGACTCCGAGGCGCGCCCTGCCGAGCCGTGCCATCCGGCGGCGCCGAATGTCCTCTTCCAGCCTGACCTGCTTGCGTAGGTAGGTGAGGTACCCGCCGAGGATTACGACGGCAAGACCGCACGCCCACCACATCGTCGTCGAAATAACCACTGCCAGACCGGCTGTCATGATCGCGGTGAGTATCAGGCCAAGCACGGCGCGCTGGCGGAACGAATATCGTGCCGCGCGGGCGATGGCGTCGGCCTCGGGGTCGAAACCTCCGCGACCCCGCCGATTCGGGACGAACTCCCGAGACTCGGCGGCTTCGTCGAATTCGTCACCGTCGTCGGAGCCACCGGAGCCACCGGAGCCACTGCGGCCGGGCGCAGCTGCTGTGCCGGTGCGACGCCGAGCCCCTGCAACGACGTGATCATCCTGCTCGGTCACATCGGTGTCGGTAGCTTCTTCTTCAGCGTGAGTGTCCATCAGATCCTCCGCGTCGATGCCTCGTCGATCAGATTTGCCCGGGTTCGCCGGGCGCCAGTTCGGATCGCTGTCATGACCCGAAGCGGGTCCGCGTCCCCTACGTTTCGAGCCGCCACGAAATAGCACTCGTGTTGCCAGTGCTGCATCTGTCGTCTGCCGGATGCGTGGATGCCGGTCTGCGAGCATCGGAAACAGAACGAACAGCCACAACACGACGAGTCCGATCCACAGAAACGAGTTCGGCATCGAGTTGAGCACCTCCGTTCGGTCTACCTGCGCGGACCTCGAGTCAGCGACGATGCAAGGCTAATCGCGCCGCGGACGCGGACTCGGCAGGCTCGCCGTGCGATCTCAACAACTGTCACTTGCGTAACACGGACCTATCGACCAGCTCAGCTACCAGCTAGCCTTTCCCGTCCTGATCAGGCGATCGGCGATGGTGCCGGCGACCTCTTCGACGGTCATCCCGACGAGTAGATGATCTCGCCACGCGCCGTCGACATCGAGGTAGCGCTTGAGCACACCCTCCTCACGGAAGCCGACGTTCCGCAGAACTGCTTGGCTCGCAAGGTTTTCCGGCCGTACCGTCGCCTCGACCCGATGCAGTCCGACCGCACCGAAGCAGTGGTCGAGGCCGAGCGCAAGCGCAGCCGTCGCTACGCCCTGACCTCCGACGTCCTTCGCGACCCAGTAGCCGATCCACGCAGACCGAAGTGCACCGCGCACGATGTTGCCGATCGTCAGCTGACCGCTGAATTCGCCGTCGACTTCGATGACCAGCGGAATCATGTGCCCCTTGCGTGCCTCGGTCTTGAGACTCGACCACAGACCCGGCCAGTTGGAGGAGTGATGCCGCGCTTCCCAGACGCCGGATCCCGTCGGTTCCCACGGCTGCAGATGGTCACGATCCTTGATCCGGATTCGACTCCACGCCGCGCCGTCACGCAGTTTGATCGGACGCAGCGTGACGACGCCACCCGCAACCCGCAGCGGACCGAGCTCTGTCGGCCACCCGGGATGATTCGACCAATTGAGCAAGTTCGTTCCCAATCTCGGAGCTGCTGCTCAGCCGCGCTGCGCGAGAAAAGCAACGTCGACCTCGTCGCCGGTACGGACCTCGGTGACGTCCGGATCGATCAACACCAGACAATTCGCTTCGGCAAGCGTAGCGAGCAAGTGCGAGGACGCGCCCGGAGCACCACCGAGTGCCTGCACCAAGTATTCGCCGGTCGACTCGTCACGCATCAACTGTGCGCGCAGAAATCCTTTGCGGTTCTTGATCGACGTGATCGGTGCAATCGTTCTCGCCGTGACGACGCGTCGCATCGGTTGGCGTCGCCCCAGCGCAATTCGGATCAGGGGCCGAACCATCACTTCGAATACGACGAGCGCGCTCACCGGATTGGCAGGAAGCAGGAAGGTGGGGACCTCGTCGCGACCGAGTCGCCCGAATCCCTGCACGGAACCGGGGTGCATCGCCACCCGTTCGACTTCGACTTCGCCCAGCTCGGACAATGCGTCCCTGACCTGGTCCGACACGCCACCGCCGACAGCACCGGCGATGACGACCAACTCCGACCGGATCAGCTGACCTTCGACGATCTCGCGCAGCCGCTTCGGGTCCGTACCGACGATTCCGACGCGGTTCACGTCGGCGCCTGCGTCGCGCGCCGCCGCCGCGAGTGCATAGGAGTTGACGTCGTAGACCTGACCGGGACCCGGCGTGCGATCGATGTCGACCAACTCGCCGCCGACGGAAATAACGGAAAGCCTCGGTCGGGGATGGACGAGTACTTTGTCCCTGCCGACCGCCGCCAAAAGCCCTACCTGAGCAGCACCGATGATGGTGCCGGACCGCACGGCGACGTCCCCGGGCTGCACATCGTCACCGATTCTGCGCACGAAATCTCCGGACCGTACCGGCCGCAGCACTTTGATCCGGGCGCGGCCGCGGTCCGTACTGTCCAAAGGCAATACGGCATCGGCCAAGGTCGGCAACGGTGCACCGGTATCGACGCGGACGGCTTGGCGCGGCTGCAGCCGCGTCGGCTGGCGTGATCCTGCAATCACTTCACCGACCACGGGCAACGTGAGCTCGGCAGGTTCGCCTTCGTCGCCGCGGATATCGGTTCCCGCCGTCATCACGTCGACACTGCGGACGGCGTAGCCGTCGATCGCCGCCTGATCGAACCCGGGCAGCGGACGCTCGGTGACCACCTCCTCGGCACACAACAATCCTTGTGCCTCCGAGATCGCGACTCGGACCGGACGCGGTGCCACAGCGGCAGCGGTCACCCGAGTCTGCTGGTCTTCGACCGAGCGCATAGCTCCCTTCCTCACAAAATGTCGTCGCCTCGATGATGGGGACGAGCGGCGGAGGCCGCTCGGGTAAGTGTGTTGCGACCTATTCGTACGTGGTGAGCTGCGGAGCCCAGCTGTCACCGAGCCGTTCGGTCAGCCATTCCCGCAGCGATGGGCCGTATTCGTCACTGTCCAAGGCAAAGTCAACCGCAGCACGGAGGTAGCCTCCGGGATTTCCGAGGTCGTGTCTCGACCCTCGATGGACTACGACGTGCACGGGATGGCCTTCGGAGATGAGGAGCGCGATCGCATCCGTCAGTTGCAGCTCCCCGCCCGAGCCAGGTTCGATGCGTCGGATCGCGTCGAAGATCGCCCGATCGAGCAGATAACGTCCGGCTGCGGCAAAAGTCGAAGGCGCGTCTTCGACGGCCGGCTTCTCGACCATGGAGAGCACCTTGAGCACGTTCGGGTTGACCGCGTCGGGGACCTCTTCGACCTCGAAGACGCCATACGCCGACACCTGATCCTTCGGAACGTCGATCGCACAGAGCACCGAACCGCCACGCTTGCGCCTGACGCGCGACATCACGTCGAGTACGCCACGCGGCAGCACGAGGTCGTCCGGCAGTAGTACTGCAATGGCCGTTTCGTCGTCGTCGAGTACTCGTTCGGCCTGCAGCACCGCATGCCCCAAGCCGAGCGGCTCCTCCTGCACGACGGAATCCACCTCGAGCAGACCCGGGGCCTTACGAACCTTCTCGAGCAATTTGAACTTGCCTTTTGCCTCGAGTTTGCTTTCGAGCACGAGGTCTTCGACGAAATGCGCCACCACGCCGTCTTTGCCTGGCGAGGTCACGATCACCAGACGCTCGGCTCCCGAGTCGGCTGCTTCACCCGCGACCAACTCGATACCAGGTGTGTCGACTACGGGCAGGAGTTCTTTCGGCACCGTCTTGGTCGCTGGGAGGAAGCGAGTCCCCATGCCTGCTGCGGGTACCACTGCTGTCCGAAAGCATGGCGAAAGGTTTGCTCCGGCCTCTGTCATACCAACACCCTATCTACTCGACCTCGCGCGGTACTGCCAGCAAGGAGCCTATGGTGATCCGGGTGAACTCGTCGGGAGATCAGGGTGCCGGTCCCGACGATGGGGCCGGAGTTGCTCCGTCGTCCAAGGCGCAATGGCGCAAGAAGGTGATGCGGACCAGGGCTGATACCGACCCGGCCACACGAAGTGACGAAGCGAACGAGATCGCCCGCCATGTCGGCGAACTCGCAGAAGCAGGCGCGACTGTGTGCGCCTATGTCCCGTTCGGTTCCGAGCCCGGCTCGATCGGCTTTCTCGACGCGCTGCGCGAGGGTGGCGCCCGTGTGCTCCTGCCGGTCACACTCGAACCGGGGCCCCTGCACTGGGGCGAGTACTCCGGCGGCGGTTCGCTGATACCGGCACGCTACGGAATGCGCGAGCCGCGAGGAAACCCACTCCCGCCGGCTGCGATCGCGACCGCCGACATCGTCATCGTTCCTGCTCTTGCTGTCGATCGGCGCGGCGTACGGCTGGGCCGTGGGGCCGGGTTCTACGACCGCACACTCGGTCTCGCCAGGGCGAATGCACGATTGGTTGCCATCGTGCGCGACGACGAGTTGGTCGAGCGACTGCCCGAAGAGCCGCACGACAAACGTATGCACGCTGTGATTGCGCCGGGATCGGGGCTGGTCCAGCTCGCGTGGGACCTCGGGTGAACGCACCGGGTGAGGAATATCTCGACGAATAGCATCGTTGGCACTGTCGCAGGTAGAGTGCTAATACTTGCGGTGAGCAAACCCTTGCGGAGGAACCAGTGCCAACGTATTCGTATGCGTGTACAGAGTGCGACAACCGATTCGACATCGTTCAGTCGTTTTCGGACGACACCTTGACGGTGTGCCCGGAGTGCTCGGGCAAGCTGCGCAAGTTGTTCAACTCTGTCGGCATCGTGTTCAAGGGCAGTGGCTTCTACCGTACGGACAGCCGCAGTGGTGGTTCGACATCGGTCGAGCCGGCAGGCGAGAAGAAGTCCGACGCAGCCCCCGCGAAGACCGATTCCGCGAAGTCCGCGACACCGAAATCGGATTCTTCCAAGTCCGACAAATCCAAGTCGTCGACCCCCGCACAGGCCGTGGCCAGCTGATTCACCACTTATCCACAACCGAATACTTATCCACAGAGCGGCCCGGAGACGGGCCGCTTCGTGTTTGCGTGCCCATATCCTCCGCGTATGGAACGACGCGCTCGTGAACGCTCACTCGCACCGGCACTGACTGCTCGCCTCGGTGACCTGACTCGTCCGAACTGGCTCCGAACCACCCTTGCCCGACGTATCGCGGCTGCAATGCTTGTCGTCCTGGCTGTCGGTCTCTACCTGCGGGGCGATCCGAGCACCGAGCGTATTCCGGTGGTCGTGGCGACGTCCGATCTCACGCCAGGCGCCGTCCTCACCACCGACAACGTCCGAACGGTCGACGTCGAATCCAGGGCGATCCCCGACGGTGCGGTTCGACACACGGCCGACATCGTCGGCCGCACCCTTGCGGGCGCCGTTCGCAACGGTGCGATGCTCACCGACCTCTCCGTACTCGGACCACGACTCGCCGCCGCATCGTCGGGTAGTCCGGATTCTCGTGTAGTACCCGTCCGCCTCGCCGACCCAGCGGTAACCGAATTGTTGCGGGAGGGCGACCGGGTGGACGTCGTCACGGCGAGCGAGGACGGGCCGTCGGCCGTTCGGGCTGCACGCATGCTTGCTTCCAACGCCGCTGTCGTCCTGGTGTCGTCCGCGGGCACCGGCCATGGAAGGGGCGATCGAGTTGTCCTACTGGCACTTTCGACGGCCGAGGCCGGCGCGGTCGCAGCGGCGTCGCTGTCTAGTGCACTCACCGTCGTGCTGCACTGACCTTCGTTTCGTTGCCGTCTCGAGGTTCGTAAGGAGCACACGTACAGCAAGTGTCGATTAATATTCCCGTGAGTTACACGTGCGCTGCCGAACGTCAGTCAACAGATCGGGGAAACGACAATGCTCAAGGGATTCAAAGAGTTCATTCTCAAAGGAAACGTGATCGACCTGGCAGTCGCCGTGGTCATGGGTACGGCATTCACGGCCATCGTCACAGCCTTCACGAACAGCATCATCAATCCGCTGATCGCCCGCCTCGGTGGCGGTGGCACCATCGGCCTCGGCTTTCAGCTCGGTACCGAAGGTAACGAGAAGACGTTCGTCAACCTCGGCACCGTCATCACCGCAGGCATCAACTTCCTCATCGTTGCAGCGGTGCTCTACTTCATCCTCGTCCTTCCGGTCACGAAGCTGAAGGATCGCAAGAAGGCCGAAGGTGACGACGCCGAGGGTCTCACCGACTCCGAGGTACTCGTCCAGATTCGCGACATCCTCGCCGGTGGCGCGAACACACCGGCAGGTTCGCCGGAGGGCAAGCACGGCCTCTGATTCGCCGGGTACCTACAGGGGCCTACCGCCGACTCGGCGGTAGGCCCTTTTTGCTCGATTAGCAGAATTTTGTCGGAATTACTGCGCTGCCACGCGAACGAGTGCGGTTCGTTTTGAAGTACGCGGGTAAATAAGGGAGAATTGCGCCTACGCGAACGGCACTGTGCGCAGACTTCTCCGTGCCGTCTCCAAAAGGAAAGAACGGCTGCCATATGAATAAATCTTCGGCAAAGAAGACCGGCCGAATCGGCGTATTGCTTGCGGTGGCGGTGGGCACAGCAATGTCGACCGCTCAGCCTGCTACAGCCGGTCCGGGCGAACCGTCGGTGATGGTGCAGACGGTTGGACGCGAGATCATCGTCTCGGTGAGCCGCGGATTCGCAGCGGGCGGAGTTCCCGATCCGAACTGCACCCCAACCGTTCGCGAGGCCAGCTTCGGTGGCGCACCACAATTCGATTGGTCACCGCCGACCGTGTCGGAAGCAGTCGCCAGCGGCGCGACACCCAACGCGACCAACAGGAGCACTGTCACGGTTCCGCGTGACGGCACCTACGCAGTCGGTGCCGTGTGCCGCGACCCGTGGGGCCAGTTCTTCGCGCCTGCCATCGCTGTTCAGGTCGGTAACCCGGCGCCGGTCGGACCTGGCATCGAAACGACGCTGTGGTCGCAGCCGATCCCGATACCCACCCAGATCACCCGCGCGATTTCCATCACCGTGCACAACTCGGGATCCGGTGGACCGTGTGGGGCAGCGGTCAAGCAGGTAGCCGGCCTAGGTAACTTCGAGTTCCAGTCGAGCACGCCGGAGCAGTTCGCGGATCCTGGCACTTCGCGCACGATGTCGGCGATCCAGCCGGGTCCGGGAACCTACGCGGTCGTCGGCATGTGCGGTTCGACCCCGTCCTACCCGCCGGTGTTTCTCTTCGTTCCCTGATTTCACCGGATCCAAATAGCCGCAGAGCCCCCATCCACGGATGGGGGCTCTGCGGTTTTATTGTCTTTACTGCCGTGTTTACACCGGATTCCGTAGGGAATCCCACTCGTTATTTGCCTACCTAAACAAAAGCACCTGTGCCCGACCGGTTTACCGGTCGGGCACAGGTGTTACTTATGTGGTGGAGCTAGCCGATCAGTTACGGAAGATCGGGCCGTATGCAACGACCGTGTCGCCGGCTGCACTGACAACCTTGACGTACGGGCGGATGCTCGTGACGCCGAGGACGCCGGTGACGGTGCCCTGGAAGTTGGAGAGTGCGATGTCGCCTTCGGCACCGGAGATGCTGCCTTCAGCGGCCGGGACGTCGACGATGCCGGGGCCGAAGCCGACCTCCATGTCGAAGCCCGGAAGCGGAATGATGTCACCGATTGTCAAGACGGCACTTTCTCCGACCTCGAGGTCGAGGCCGGGGTTCCAACCGAAGTTGATGCTGCCGTCGAACGTTGCCGGGTAGCCGACCTGGTAGCCGATGGTGATGGTGCCTTCGAAGTCTGCGGCGTCGGGGCCTTCGACCTTGAACGCTGCGCGACCGTTGTGGAACCACTCACGTGTGAGCGGGTTGCCGTCGAGCGGGGGCACGAACTGAATGAACGTGTCCGCTGTGATTGCTTCGATGCGGTTGCCCTTGAAGTCGACAACGCTGTTGGAGCCGTCGACGGCGGCGGACGCAGCGCCGCTGTTACCGAGCGCCAAAGCGGCGGCGGCAACAGTTGCGAGCGCCATGCCCCGAACGAAACCCAATCCGCGGCGACGCCGCGGCGTACGAATATCCGTCATTTACCCTCATCCGTTCATTTGATGCCGCACCGAGTGCGGCCCCAACCACGACTCTCGAGGTTGGCGAGTGGTCCCTTGGGGCCCAGCGAAAGTATTACGGCGAAGTATTACGGAAAAGTTACATCCCGCAAACTCGTCGCAAACGCTGGTACGGCGAGATCGAGCCTGATCCCACTGTGACCGATGCGCAAGAACACACATCAGCCCTCCAAATAGCTAAGTACTGACTCGAGAGGGACACTAACGGTCGGATAACGGCGAGGCAACGCGGCGGCATCTGGGCCGTATGTGATCTACATCACATTGTCGTTGGAACATACATTCCCGGCCGGGGGTAAACGGCTCGGAGTGATCTTGATCAACACTCTTACCTGGCAGTTCATCTGCTGTACACATTACGACGCTAAAAGCAACAAAAGCCGAAAAACCGTCCGCTGAAATCGCTCGGTCAGCCGTGATGCGGGGGAATCTGACTGCGTAGCCAATCGTCGCCGTCGCCCGAACGCGGTTCGTCGCCGTCGTTTCGCTCGTCGCGCGTCACGTCCGGCAGTACATCTCCGAAGACCTTCGCTAACAAAGCGCGATCGACCGGAGGACGCGTGGCATCCTCCGGTCGATCGGCGTCGCTATTTTCGGAAATTGTTTTCTCCGTTTTTGCTACTGCGGATAACTGCTATCCGGCGTTATAACTACTCGGCCAAGCCGGACAATTCCCCGATTACATGGGTCGCCAGTGGCGTCAACGTAGCCATACCGTCGCGAATTGCCGCACGTGAACCGGCAAGATTTACGACCAGAGTGCTTCCGGACACACCGACGAGTCCACGCGACAACCCGGCGTCGAGTGCTCCTGCCGCCAAGCCGGAGGACCGAATCGCCTCGCTGATGCCGAGCAATTCGCGGTCGAGGACGTCCGCGGTCGCGTCGGGCGTCACGTCGCGCGGGGATACCCCCGTGCCACCGACGGAAATCACCAGGTCGACACCCCCGATGACGGCGGTGTTGAGCGCGTTCCGGATTTCCACCTCGTCGGCAGCGACGACGACCGTCGCGTCGACGAGGAAACCCGCTTCGTCGAGCAACTCGGTGACCAGCGGTCCGGTGCTGTTGGACGAGCCGCCGTGAGCGGTCCGGTCGTCGACTATGACTACGAGTGCGCGGCCTGCGACCGGGGCATCGATTTCCATGATGCCTACCGTAGTAGCACCGCTGTTTCGGGTATCGAACTGCCCGGAGATCGTCATTCGGGTTGGTTGAGAGATCCGCATCATCGGCCGCCTTCTGCTGGTGCCTCGTCGAGTGTGACCTCGACGGACTTTTCGTTTCCACCGCGATCGTCGGTGTAGGTGATCTGAACTTTGTCTCCGGGAGAGTGCGAACGGATGGCCGCGATCAGTGCGTCACCGGCGTCGATGCGGCGATCGTCGACCTTGGTGATCACCGCACCCTTCGGGATTCCGGCCTTTTCTGCAGCGCCGCCCTTGGTGACCTCCATGACGCGAGCACCGTTGGCGTCGTCGGCCGATGGCACCTGCAATCCGATCAGCGCGTGCGTCGCCTTGCCTGTCTTGATCAGTTCGTCGGCAATCCGGCGCGCGTTGTCGACCGGTATGGCGAAGCCGAGGCCGATGGATCCGCTCTGCGTTTCCTGACCCTGTCCCCCACCGAGCGTCGCGATGGCGGTGTTGATGCCGATCAGCTTGCCGTTCATGTCGACGAGAGCCCCGCCCGAATTACCGGGGTTGATCGCCGCATCGGTCTGAACGGCGTCGATCACCGTGTTCTGGTTGCCGGATTCACCGCTGGTCGAGACCGGACGATTGAGCGACGACACGATGCCCGTCGTGACTGTTCCTGCCAGCCCGAGCGGTGACCCGATGGCCACGACCTGCTGGCCGACCTGCAGCGCGTTGGAGTCACCGAGTTCGATCGGTCGCAGGTCCGTCTTACCGTCGACCTTGACGACCGCGATGTCCGCGACGGGGTCCGCGCCTACGAGCTTGGCGGCAGCTTGCGAGCCGTCGGCGAACGCGACGGTCAGTTTGCCGTCCGGGCCTGCGCCTGTCGCGACATGATTGTTGGTGAGGATGAGGCCGTCGTTGGACAGGACGACGCCCGACCCTTCGCCTTCTTGTCGGTCGCCCGCGATCTTGATCATGACCACGCTTGGCAAAACCTTGTCCGCAACAGCCTGGACGGAACCGGCAGGGACGTTGATCGCCGGACTCGTTCCCGATTTGGGTACGTCGAGGGCGTTCGTCGCGGCAGAGGCCGAGGACGGTGCGGAGTCGGAATCGGTCGCGAGCACACCGACCGCTCCGCCGACGCCGCCGCTGACCAGTGCCAGCGCCAAGGCGCCTGCAAACAATCCGGCCCGGCCGGACCTGCGCTTGCCTTGTGCGGGGATCTGCTGAGGTCCGGTGTGCTGGGGTCCGACGTGTTGCTGGCCGGTCTGAAACTGCGCCCGATACTGCGAGTCGTGCTCCTGGTACGCAGCGGGGATCTGCTCGGTGGGCCGGTGGTTCTGCTGGTAGCCCGTACGCGGCTGCTCGTAGCCACCGGTGTTCGCATGCTGCTGGTAGCCGCCGTAACCGGCCACAGGCGTGTTCGGCTGTGCGTAGCCGCCCTGCTGCTCGAAGCGCTGGCGATCCGCTGCGGCGTCACCGCCGGAGAATCCGTCACCCGTCCGATCGTCGGTCATCGATCCTGCTTTCGTTGTTCCGTGTTCTCGATCGACCACTGATCGACCCATTTCGTTACCGGGAGCCATACCCGGTGTTGTCTGTTGCCAAGCCTGTCGGGTGCTGCTGAGAAGGAACTGAGACCGACCTATCAGTTTGCCGAGACTCTGATTCCGAGGCTTGTCCGAGACGCCGTTTTCCCAGCCCCGACCCCCCACAGCCTCAGGTGTCTTCGTCGGCGATCAGGTCGTCGGGATCGATTTCGCCAGGCAGCACGATGCGGATCAGTGCGCCACCACGCTCGGAGGTGTCGATTGCAATAGTGCCGCCGTGCTTGACGACGACCTGCCGCACTATCGCGAGTCCGAGACCGGACCCCGGCATCGATCGTGACGCCATCGTTCGATAGAACCGCTCGAAGACGAGTTCGCGTTCGGCCGGCGGTATGCCGGGTCCAGCGTCGTCGACGGTGAACTCGAGCAGACCGTCGCCGATTCGCCGCATGACCGCACGAACCTGCTCGCCGGGTGGACTCCATTTGGCCGCGTTGTCGAGGACGTTGAGCACGGCCCGCTGCAGCCCGGCCTCGTGGCCGTAGACGAACCACGGCGAAAGCTCGGCGGTGAACTCGATCTCGTTGCGGCGCCTGCGAGCGCGTTCGAGCGCCCGCTCGATCACGTCGCCCATGTCGACCCGCTCGTAGACCGTCTCCGGTGCGTCCTCGCGAGCGAGGTCGACCAAATCGCCTACGAGCGTGGACAATTCCTCGATCTGGGCCATGACGTCGAGACGTAGCTCGGCCATGTCGTCGGCCGGAATGCTCGGTGCTCCAGGCTTGGACGATGCGATCAGCAGTTCCATGTTGGTCCGCAGCGAGGTCAGCGGTGTGCGCAGTTCGTGGCCCGCGTCGGCGACGAGTCGACTCTGGCGATCGCGCGACTCGGCGAGCGCACGCAGCATGGTGTTGAAACTCTCTGTCAGCCTTGCCAATTCGTCGTTGCCGGTGACCGGGATCGGGGTCAGATCGTCGGTCCGCGCAACTCTTTCCGCGGCCGCGGTGAGACGTCCGATCGGTCGCAGACCGGTTCTACCGACAGCGGTACCCGCGACGGCAGCAAGAACGACTCCGCAGCCGCCGACGACGAACAGGACCCACGCGAGCCTGTCGAGCACGGCACCCGTCGGCTCCAACCGCTGCGCGATCACCAGGGTGCTACCGGTGTTGGTCCGGGCGGTCATCACTCGTTGCCCGTCGACGGTGTGCAGCGAAAACTCCTGTTCGCCCTTGGCCACTGCCATCTCGTCGGCACCGATCGGTGCGTTCGATCCCGGCGGCATGTAGACGTTGAGGTCGGGAAAGATCAGGGCGACGCTGATGTCTTTCGAGTAGTACGTCGCGACGGCGACGTACCGGACGTCCAGTGCGTCGAGGTTGTTGTCGATGAGCGTCGCGGCGCGGGTTCGTAGTTGCGAGTCGACGTCGGCGTAGAGGGCCCGTGCGACGACCGCGTAGGCGGCGATCGCCATGACGGCGACGGCGATCGCCACCACCGACGCGGCAAGCAACGTCACGCGCCAGCGCAGCGACACCGACCGCGTGAGCGGCATCGGCGGACGCATTTCGGTCGATCCAGCCCGACCGGGCGCGCCGGAACCGTCGGGCAGACCGAGTAGGTGCTGCGGTTCGGCTCCGGACCGACGGTCGGAGATCGAGTGTGGGGTGAATCTCACTGTTCGATCGACCTCACGGTGGGGTCTCCCGAAGGACGTAGCCGACGCCGCGGACGGTGTGAATGAGCCGCGGTTCGCCGTCCGCTTCGGTCTTGCGGCGCAGGTATCCGACGTAGACCTCCAACGCGTTCCCCGAGGTCGGGAAGTCGTAGCCCCACACCTCCTCGAGGATGCGGCTGCGGGTGAGGACTCGACGTGGATTGGCGAGCAACATCTCCAGCAGCGAGAACTCGGTGCGGGTCAGGCTGATCGATCGAGTGCCTCTGGTGACCTCACGTGTGACCGGATCGAGCCCGAGGTCCGCGAATTGCATTGCCTCCGAATCGATACCGGCGTCCGGTGCCGCGCGGCGCAGCAGTGCGCGTAGCCGCGCGAGCAACTCTTCGAGTGCGAACGGTTTCGGGAGGTAATCGTCGGCACCCGCGTCGAGTCCGGCGACCCGTTCGGATACCGAATCACGGGCCGTCAGCACCAGAATCGGCAGATCGTCGCCCGTGCTGCGGAGTCGTCGGCACACTTCCAGCCCGTCGAGCTTCGGCATCATCACGTCCAGGACCAGCGCATCAGGGCGAGAAGCGTTCGTTTTGTCGAGTGCATCGACGCCGTCGACCGCGAGGTCGACGGTATAGCCGTTGAACGTCAGCGAGCGGCGCAGTGACTCGCGCACCGCCCGATCGTCGTCGACAACCAATATGCGCATGTCAACAGTGTGTACTGCGCTACTGAGATATGGCTGAGAACGTGCCGGTCGAGCGGAGCGAGGGGGGAATGTCACGCTCACTAGTCCTTCACCCTCGCGCGCGGTAGTTGCCAGCGCTGCCATAGTGCGAGGCAGCGTAGCCCGGTCGCCGCGGCCGTCCCTGCGATCAACGAGATACCTTGCGGCAGGTCGATGCTCTCGCAGACAACCACCAGCAACGCGCCGAGTAGCGCGGGCAGAGCGTAGAGGTCGCGTTGTAGGAGGAGCGGCACCTCGTTGACGAGCATGTCGCGGATGACCCCGCCGCCGATCGCGGCTGTTGCACCGATCAACACTCCGCCGAGGGCGCCCGACCCGTGCTGCAGTGCGACTGTCGCCCCACCCGCCGCGAACAGTCCCATCCCGAGTGCGTCGAAAAGGACTACGGCACTCCAGATTCGGTCGAGGACGGGGTGGGCGAAGAAGACGACCAACGACGTCGCGACCGACGCGGTGATGTTCGGCCATTTCGACAGCGAGTCGGGTGGATGCACCCCGAGCAGGAGGTCGCGGAGAATGCCGCCGCCGATGCCCGTGGTGGCGCCGACGACGCAGATCCCGAAGACGTCGAGTTGCTTGCGGACGCCGACGAGCGCACCCGATGCCGCAAAGGCGACGATGCCGACGATGTTGAGGATCTGCAGCAGCACCGGGTCAGCGTATGCCGAGCGTCAGGTGAGCCGGTCCAGGTCGACCAACCCGAGTTCGACGGCCTTCACCAGCCGGCGTGGCACCTTGTGCGCGATACCCCCGACGCGGACCTCGACGAGTGCGGGGTTGTTCGCCTTCCACTGCGATCGGCGGCTGCGGGTGTTCGACCGCGACATCTTCCGCTTAGGAACTGCCATGGGGACGCCTCCGTCCGTACTTGCGCTCGAACTTCTCGACCCGTCCCGCGGTGTCCATGATCCGCTGCGCACCGGTCCAGAACGGGTGCGACTCCGCG
This sequence comes from Antrihabitans stalagmiti, assembly GCF_016482825.1. Taxonomy (GTDB): domain Bacteria; phylum Actinomycetota; class Actinomycetes; order Mycobacteriales; family Mycobacteriaceae; genus Antrihabitans; species Antrihabitans stalagmiti. Next base: position 119,858 of record NZ_JAEMNV010000005.1, read on the forward strand.
GTGACGTCGACGATCACGAGTGGGTAGGTGTTGCCGTCGGTCCAGTCGACGGTCCGCTCGCTCGTGATGGTCGAACGGGTAAGGAACCGGGTCCCCGTGCCCGCGTCCTGGAAGACCACCGGATGGTAGTCGGGGTGGATGCCCTGTTTCATGCCTGTTCCTCTCGATTGCTTTCCGAATACGGCGATTCGCTTGTCTCGCATGGATCTTCGTGCCATTGGCCGAACGGATCGGCCCAGTCCTGCCAGGTTTTCTCGTCGGCGAGTTCGTCGTCGGTGACCAGCGCCCACTGCAACGCCCTGGAGATGTCGGAGGGGTCGGCGGAGTGCACGAGCGCGATCATCGAGGTGTCGCGGTCGCCGAATCGTTCGTCCCAGCGCATCGCGGCCATGGCAACCCGCGCCGGGTCGGCTGCTGCCTGTTCGGCGGGTGACATGGCGGCGAGCCAGGTTCCGGCACTGGCGACGCGAAGACCGCCGCCCGCTGATTCGAGCCAGAGCGCTTCGTCGGGTTGCGTCGCGACCCAGACCCGACCGCGGGCACTGACGACACCGTCGAGCAGCACGTCGACCGCCTCGTGCAACCTGCCGGGGTGAAAGGGGCGGGTCGCGCTGAATTCGACGATCGTGACGCCGCAGTCGGTGTCGAGCGACGGTTGGCCACGTAGCAACGGACCGTGTGCGTCGAAGACGGCACCGCGTCGCGCGTCTGCCGGCACGTGTCCGAGCAGGGCGGCAGCGTCGGGTGTCGCCCCGGCAGGAACCCAGGTGATCGGCGCGCCGGGGGCGAGTCGCCGCAGGATCGCAAGCAACTTCGCCTGATGCCACGCGTCTGCCGGACTGCCGCTGATGACGAGCGCGTCGGCGTAGTCGACCTGTCCGACGACCAGCTGCGCGACAGTCCTGTCGTCGTCGATGCTTGCCAGCACACCACGGTCGGCGAGGGTGTCGTCACCTGTCGCGTCGACAAGCCAATCGGCGGCGTCGACGCACGTCAGGACGGCCTCGATCTTGACGTCGCGAGCGGCGGGACCGTCCAATTGCCCTACGACGCCGGTGATTTCGACATTCTCGATTGCCCAGCAGAGCGCTTCGGGCTCGAGTGTGCGGTCGAGTTCGAGCACGATGCGGTCGATCGAGTCGCGGGCGCCGAGCCTGCGCAGCAGCGGAAGCAGATCCTCGCGCAGTGTGCACGACACGCAACCGTGTGCGAGCTCGAGGATCGATTCACGGCGGGCGTCGTACGTGGTGACCGTTCGACGGACGACCCCCTCGGTGACCTCGGCCAGATCATGGCGAACGACGACGGTCCTGGCGTCGAGCAGGGATCGAGCTGTCGCCGCGGTGGCGCCTGCCCAACCCGCCACCAGGATTACCGGCGTTCTGCGATCGGTCGCGCTCACGGTCAAGCCACCTCCAGGGTTAATCGACAACGATTGTCATTACGACAGGAGGGAATGTACCGTGAATCCACCACGTTGTCGAAAACGATTGTCATAACCGCAATCGCACAGTTCACGAGAGGCAAGACCGATGTCGGCGCACTGCCAAGTCACCGGACGGGTGCCAGGGTTCGGGAAATCCGTATCGCACTCGCACAAACGGACCAGCCGCCGCTGGAACCCGAACATTCAACGCAAGACCTACTTCGTGCCGAGTGAAGGTCGTCGAGTCACCCTCACCGTCTCGACGAAGGGCATCAAGACGATAGACCGCGACGGTATCGACGCGGTCCTAGCTCGCATTCGCAGCCGAGGGGAGAAAATCTGATGGCCCGCAACGAGATTCGACCGATCATCAAGCTGAAGTCCACAGCGGGGACGGGTTACACCTACGTCACGAGGAAGAACCGGCGCAACGACCCCGACCGTATGGTTCTCCGCAAGTTCGACCCGATCGTGCGCAAACACGTCGACTTCAGGGAAGAGCGCTGACATGGCCAAGAAATCGAAGATCGCTCGCAACGAGCAACGAAAATTGGTCGTCGCCCGCTTCGCCGAGCGCCGGACCGAACTCAAGGACATCATCCGCAGGCCGAGCAGCAGCGACGACGAGCGTAGGGCCGCACAATCCGCTCTGCAGCGGCTCCCGAGGGACGCAAATCCAGTACGATTGCGCAATCGAGACGCGGCGGATGGACGTCCACGCGGCTACCTTCGGAAGTTCGGCCTATCTCGAATTCGCGTTCGCGAAATGGCCCACCGAGGGGAACTTCCCGGCGTCCACAAATCGAGTTGGTGAGGAGCAGATCATGGCAGTGAAACGAGCACCCTCCAAGAAGACTCGCGCAGACGAGGGCCGCAAGCCGAAGAAGAATCCACTGATCTCCGCCGGTGTCGAGACTGTCGACTACAAGGACATCAACCTGCTGCGCACCTTCATCTCCGACCGCGGCAAGATTCGCAGCCGCCGCGTCACCGGGCTCACCCCGCAGCAACAGCGGCAAGTTGCGGTAGCTGTGAAGAATGCTCGGGAGATGGCGTTGCTGCCGTTCACCAGCAGCAGTCGCTGACACCTGTCACCGAAACGACAACGGCCGCACAACCCCAGCTGGGTTGCGCGGCCGTTGTGCTGTCAGCGAATCACGGGATGGTGAGGACCTGTCCCGGGTTGATCAGATCCGGGTTGTCGACACCACTTGCGTTCGCGATTTCCTGGTAACGGTTGCCGTCACCGTAGAACTTCTCGGAGATTGCCCACAGGGTGTCGCCGGGCTCGACCGTGTAGGTGCGAGGGGCCGGCGGCGGCGGAGGAGGCGCGGGGGCCTCGGCCGGTGCGGGCTCGGGCTCGGCCGGTGCTTCGGCTGCCTCGACGTTGGTACCCGACGCCCAGAGGACATTGCCCTCGGCACCGTAGAGCACGACGTTGCGGTCGGCCTGCAGCGTCAGCTTGGCGCCACTGTTTCCGCTGGTCTCCGATGCCCACTTGGGCTCGTTGGCGTCGTTGTACAGCACGAAGTTGCCATCGTCCTGCAACGTCGCACGGACGGCGCCAGACCCGTTGGTCTCACTGGCCCACACTGCGTTGCCGTCTTCGGACAGCACGAGATTGCCGTCGTCCTGCAGCGTCAGCGCGTACGCACCGTTGTTGATCGACTGGCCACGGTCGAGGCCGCTACCCGCCTGCAAAGTGTCCGCCACGTGGTTCCCCTTTCGGAGGATTTGTCTCTTATGGATACTTTGGTGCAACTGCGCCGAACCTGCTGCGTAGCTTGCACCGACGCCGAACACTACTGCGCCGGGGCGCGGCGCGCCCGGGTTAAGTTCACCAATTCAAAGAATGTTCACTCCCGCCGCTGAACCCGATATCAGCCGACCTGCGAACTTGCAGTTACAGACACCTGACCGCCGATGTACAAATAGCGGCTCGATTGCTGGCGTGTTCCCCACCGTGTCGCTATTTCCGTCGCAGCCTCATGTAATCGCTGACGACTGCCGCCCCGAGACCATCGAGATCCGGGGCCACCACACGACCACCCGCACGCCGCGCCATCCGATCGACGAACCGTGCCAGGCCCGGGTCGTCTCCGAGGCGGAAGAAGGTCACCTGCGCACCGAGCCGCGCCAGCAGATCGAGTTCCTTGATCGTCAGACCGAGGGTCCGCATGCTCGGCGGGTAGTCGAAATGCGCGTAGCCGTCAGGTTCGAGGTGCGCTGTCGGCTCGCCATCGGTGACGATCAAGACGACAGGCTGCGCATTCGGATTACGACGCAGATGCCGACCAGCAAGCATCAGCGCGTGATGCAGGTTGGTGCCCTGCTCGTATGCACCGTCGAGACCTGCCAATTCCGAGGCGGTCAAGGTCCTCGCATTGCGACCGAACCCGATCAGCTGCAGGTCGTCACCGCGGAAACGTGTGCTCACCAGATGATTGAGCGCGAGTGCGGTCCGCTTCATCGGCACCCACCTGCCCTCCATAACCATCGAGAACGACGTGTCGACGAGCAACGCGACAACGGCTTGCGCACGCTGTTCGGTCTCGGCGACCTCGACATCGGACACCTGCAAACGGACGGGTATCGCGCCCGGCTGCCGCAGCACGGCATTGGTGATCGTCCTCGTCACGTCCCACGGTTCGGTATCGCCGAAGGCCCACTCCCTGCTCGCGCCCGTCGGTTCCCCCATCGCGCCGGCCTTGCGCGTGTCGCGTTCGCCGCGTCGACCCGACAAGCTGCCTGCGACATCGCGCAATGCCGATTCGCCGAGCCGTCGCATTGCTTTCGGCGAGAGCCGCCACTGACCGTCGGCACCTTTGTCGAGAAAGCCTTGCTGCTGCAACGCTTTCTCCAACTCCGCGAGGGTTTTCACATCCGCGGCTGCTTCGTCGCCGAGGTGCCGAGCCAACGCATCGAGATCGATGTCGTCGAGTTGAGCACCCGCATGTTGTTGCGCGAGTTGATCGCCGAGCTCTTCGAGTTCGGCGATCTCCTGCAGCGCTGCCGTTCCCTCGCCGAGTCCCATGCCCTGCTCACCACGGAAGCGCTCCGAGCCTTCCCAATCCTCCCCCGGCCGCGCCGACTGCAGATGCTGATCGAGGCGACCCAACTGATCCAGCAGCGACGGACTGCCGAAGGCCTGCTGCGACAACGCATCCAGCTCGGCACGTTGGTCAGGGGTCAGCGAGTTTCTGAGCCGCTGCGCCGCGGCAGCGCGTGCCGCGAGCGAATCGAGTAGCTCCTCGACGTTGGTCGGATTGTCGGGGAAGAACTCACCGTGGCGGTCCATGAACTCGTCGAACTGCTCTTGGGTGTCTGTGCCCTGCGCATGTGCGTCGAGCAGATTGTTGAGGTCGTCGAGCATGTCGGCGATCCGCTGCCGGTCCTCGTCCGACGCGTTCTCCAACGCCTGCTTCATGCCGGCGAAGCGTTGGTCGAGCAACTCGCGGCCGAGCAGATCGCGAATCTTGTCGTACTCCGCACGTGCTTCCGAGCTGCGCCAGTCGTAGTCCGAAAGTTCCTGCACCGCTTTGGCAGTCGATCCCGGCAGCTCCGCGAGCTGCATTTCGGCGAACCGCGCGTCGTCGTCGAGCGCGCGGGCAAGCGCCTTGCGTTCCTCCAACACGGCACGGTCGAGCAGCTTGCGAACCTCTTCGAGAGTTCCGTCGAGATTGCTGCGCTGCAACATCTCTCGTCGTCTCTTCGCGGCCTTCATCGCAAGGTCGTCCAGACCGCGCATGTTGCCGGTACCGCGACGAAGCAACTCGCGCAACGCATGTCGAGGCGAACTGCCGCTCATGACATCGTTACCGATCGCCTCGAGCGCATCGCGCAGGTCCACCGGCGGTGCGAGTGGATCGCTACCGTCGTACGGCGTGTACCGCGAATCCCGCATCAGCCGTACACCAGCTGCCCGTCGTCGCTCGCGATCTTGCTGATGCGACGAGCCAGATACAGGCCCTCCAGCGCGAACTCGGCCGCCGCCGCGCGTTCACCGTCGGATTCGGCGTGCAGCCTCTTCGCGACCACATCGAGAATGTCGAGGTCGGGTAGTTCGGCCAGGAGCGCTTTGGCCGTGACCCGCTCGCCGGTCACAACCGGATCGCCGAGTTCGACCGCACTCACCAGCGTGGCAAGGTCGATCCCACCGAGACGTTCGCGCGCGGTGTCTGCCGTCGCGCGACGCAGCAGATGCTCGAGAACCTCGATCTCCCGACCTTCCTCGCCGGATTCGAACTCGATCTTGCCGCGCAGTACCTCGATGACTGTGCCGAGATCGACCGGACGCGCAACCGGGTCGGCCTCGCTGAGCACGACACTGCGATGCACCGCCGACGCTGCGACCGTTTCAGCGGCAGCAACGGCGAAACGAGCCGACACACCCGACCGCTGATCGATCGCCGTCGATTCGCGCAGCAGTCGAGTGAACCGCGCCAGCACCTCGAGCAGATATTCCGGGACGGTCGCTTCGAGGTGTGCTTCCTGATGAACGACTGCGATCTCGTCGCTCAGCAGCCGTGGATAGTGGGTACGGATCTCGGCGCCGAAACGGTCCTTGAGTGGAGTGATGATACGGCCGCGATTCGTGTAATCCTCGGGGTTCGCGCTCGCGACCAACAGGACGTCCAAAGGTAGCCGCAAGGTGTAACCGCGGACCTGAATATCCCGCTCCTCCATCACGTTCAGAAGCGACACCTGAATCCGCTCGGCGAGGTCGGGCAGCTCGTTGATGGCGACGATGCCTCGGTGCGCACGCGGAACGAGTCCGAAGTGGATCGTCTCCGGATCGCCCAGGCTGCGACCTTCGGCGACCTTCACCGGATCGACGTCACCGACGAGGTCGGCAACGCTGGTATCCGGCGTCGCCAACTTCTCCGCATACCGTTCGCTGCGATGCCGCCATTCGATCGGCAGGTCGTCGCCGAGTTCTGCCGACCGTCGAATCGAGGCGGGCGTGATCGGATCGTAGGGATGTTCGCCGAGTTCACTGCCCGCGATGACCGGGGTCCACTCGTCGAGCAGCAGGTTCAGGGTTCGCAGAAGTCGCGTCTTACCCTGGCCCCGCTCGCCGAGCAGGACGACGTCATGGCCTGCGATCAGCGCTCGCTCCAAACGGGGCAGCACGGTGTCCTCGAACCCGACGATTCCCGGCCACGGATCCCTACCGTCGCGCAGTGCAGCGATGAGGTTCGTTCGAATCTCTTGCTTGACGGACAGTTGCGCATGCCCAGAGGCACGCAGCTCGCCGAGTGTCGCGGGCTTGGTGTTGGCGTGAGTCACCTCCTCACGTTACGAGTGTTCTTCCAAGGCGGCCACTGGAGCACCGACCCGCGTCATAGGATCGGACCATGGAGACCTGGGTCCTACCAGCGTTGCTCGGCCTCGGACTGGCTGCAGCCAGCGGTTTTCGCACCTTCCTACCCCTACTTATGCTGAGCGGTGCAGCGCATTTCGAACTGCTCGGCATCGATCTCAATTCGTCGTTCGACTGGGTCGGCTCGACTGGAGCCTTGGTTGCGCTGGCGATCGCGACGGTTGTCGAACTGCTCGCCGACCTGATCCCGGTCGTCGACAACGTCCTGTCCGTCGTCGGTAACGTCACCCGACCGATAGCCGCCGTCATTGCAGCGGGGGCGGTGTTCGCCTCGCTCGATCCGTCGACGGCGGCGATCGCGGGCCTGATCATCGGCGCTCCGACCGCACTCGCGATCAGCGGTGCGCAGACCAGCCTGCGTGGCGCGAGCACCGTCGGTACGGCGGGGGTCGCGAATCCCGTCATCTCGGTACTGGAAGACATCGTCTCGTTCGTGCTGTCGTTGATCGCGATGCTGCTGCCGATCCTGGTGCCGGTGCTTCTCGGCCTGCTCATCTGGGGAGTCTGGCGGCTGACCACACGGTTTCGCCGTAAACCGTCCCCCGCCTAGCGCCGAGTGTGCACTTACGTCTCGTCCGAGTCGATCCAGCGACGAAAAGTGCACACTCGCGGACGGCCTGTGGATGAATATGCGAACCTGTGGATAAACGATTTTGACTTCGCGCAGGTCGGCAGCAGTCTCGTCGCATGGGGGATTTCGATCGGCCGTTTCTCGGTAGCGTCGCCGTCGCTGCTGGTGCGGTCACTACAAGGCAACTTCGCGTCGACTGCACGCGCCTGTTCCGCGACGTCTACGTCTGTAAAGGCGTCACCGTCGATGCACTCGTCAGGGCGCACGCGGCAGCGATCTGGGCAGGTGACGATGGCATCCTGGCTGGACTCTCTGCGGCAGCGATCCATGGCGCGCTCTGGATCGATCCAAACGCACCCGCCGAAGTGTTCCGAACGGGTAGTCGACGCCCGCCACCTCGCACGATCGTGCACGGCGACGCCCTCGAACCGGACGAATTCGGTTTGTACGCAGGCAGATTGGCGTCCAAGCCGGCACGGACAGCCTACGACCTCGGTCGGCGACTACCTCTCGACAGCGCGATAGCGACCATCGACGCTCTGTGCCGAGCGACAGGACTCCAGCCCGACGAAATCACAGCGGTCGCCGAGCGTCACCCTGGCACCCGTGGGATCGTCTCGTTGCGTGCGGCAATAGAACTCGTCGACGCAGGAGCGGAATCACCGCAGGAAACGCGAACGCGACTACTACTCGTCCGTGCCGGACTACCTAGGCCGACGACACAAATTCCGATCGTGGACGAGTGCGGTCGAGTCGTTGCCCGCGCCGACCTCGGCTGGGAGCGGTGGCGAGTGCTCGTCGAGTACGACGGCATTCAGCACTGGACCGACGAAGAGCAGCGAGCGTGGGATCACGAGCGATCCGAACTACTGGAACGGCTGGGCTGGAAAGTGATTCATGTCAGCTCGAAACGGCTTCGGCTGCGTCCACACGAAATAGTGGACCTCGCCCGCGGGAAGCTACGCGAAGCTGGAGCACCCGCCTGAAACCCCGTCGAGTGTGCACTTATGTGTCGCCCAAGACGCTCGGGACGACGATAAGTGCACACTCGACGGCAAATCAGTGGGCGAAATGCCTCGCCCCGGTCAGATACATGGTCACGCCCGCCTCGCGTGCGGCCTCGATGACGAGATCGTCGCGGACCGACCCACCTGGCTGCACTATGGCCCGAACACCTGCTGCGGCAAGCACTTCCAGACCGTCGGGGAATGGGAAGAACGCATCCGACGCCCCGACCGAACCTTTCGTTCGATCGCCCGCACGCTGCACGGCGAGGTGCGCGGCGTCGACCCTGTTGACCTGTCCCATTCCGACGCCGACCGACGCGCCGTCGTTCGCTAGCAGGATCGCGTTCGACTTCACGGCCCGGCAGGCACGCCAAGCGAATTCGAGGTCAGCGAGGGTTGCTTCGTCCGCGCCCGGACCGACTGCAAGAGTCCAGTTCGCGGGATCGTCACCCTCCGCGTCGATGATGTCGCGTTGCTGCAGCAGCGCGCCACCCGAGATCGGGCGAAGTTCGGCACCACCGTGGACGGGTGGATGGGCGAGCAGAACTCGAATGTTCTTCTTGCGTTGCAACACTTCCACCGCGCCGTCAGCGTAGGCCGGAGCGATGATGACCTCGGTGAAGATCTCGGCGACCTGCTCGGCCATCTCGACGGTGACCTCGCGGTTCGCGGCGATCACCCCGCCGAACGCACTGACCGGATCGCACGCGTGTGCCTTGCGATGGGCCTCGGCAATGTCGGCGGCGATCGCGATGCCACATGGGTTGGCGTGCTTGATGATTGCCACAGCAGGCGACGAATGATCGAACGCCGCACGCCACGCGGCGTCGGCATCGGTGTAGTTGTTGTACGACATTTCCTTGCCGTGCAACTGCTGGGCCTGCGCGAGACCGTCGGCACCGGGGCCCGACTTGTACAGCGCCGCAGCCTGATGCGGGTTCTCGCCGTAGCGCAGCACGGCCGAGCGATCCCACGTACCACCGAGCCACGACGGAAAGCCCTCGGGGTCGGTGACGAGGACGTTGGACATCCAGCTAGCGACAGCGACATCGTAGGTAGCCGTGTGTTGAAAGGCCTGCGCTGCCAAGGCCGTTCGCTCGGCGAGGGTGAACCCACCAGCCGAGACAGCAGTGAGCACATCGTCGTAACGCGCCGGATCGACGACCACCGCGACGGACGGATGATTTTTCGCAGCGGCACGGACCATCGACGGACCGCCGATGTCGATCTGCTCGACGCACTCGTCGGGCGAGGCTCCCGAGGCAACGGTTTCGGTGAACGGATACAGGTTCACGACAACGAGCTGGAAGGCTTCGACCCCGAGTTCGGTCAGCTGATCGAGGTGTTCCTCCTTGCGGGTGTCAGCGAGGATGCCCGCGTGGACCCGGGGATGCAGCGTCTTGACGCGCCCATCCAGAGTCTCGGGGAATCCGGTCAGGTCTTCGACCTTCGTCACCGGAATTCCGGCGCCCGCGATGGTCGCGGCCGTCGACCCGGTCGAGACAAGTTCGACACCTGCGGCGTGCAAACCGGTTGCGAGCTCTACCAGCCCGGACTTGTCGTACACGCTGACCAGTGCACGGCTGACAGCCTTGCGTTCACTCACTTGGAATCTCGGCCTTTCGTCCATCGGAGATGACACCTCTTACGGCAACGGCGGCGACAACCTCCGCCAGTAGTCGACGTTCGACCACCTTGATTCGCTCGTGCAGGCTCGCTTCGTCGTCGTCGGGAAGGACCGCAACGCCTTCCTGAGCCAGGATCGGTCCCGTGTCGACACCGGAATCCACCAGATGCACTGTGGCACCGGTGAGTTTCACACCGTAGGCCAGCGCATCGGGCACCCCGTGCGCGCCAGGAAACGACGGCAGCAGCGCGGGGTGGGTATTGATGATCCGACCGCCGAACGTCGACAGGAACGTCGGTCCGAGGATTTTCATGAAGCCAGCGGTGACGACGAGGTCAGGATCGTGTCGGTCGACGGCCTTCGTCAGCGCGACATCCCATTCGGCGCGGCCCGCGTGCTCGCGAAGTGCGACCTTGAAACGAGGCACGCCTGCGGCGTCGGCGTGCTCCGTTGCTGCGCAGGTTCTGTCGACACCGACCGCAACGATGTTCGCGGGATAGTTCGAACTACTTGCGGCCTCGAGCAGAGACCGCAAAAGCGTTCCGGTTCCGGATGCCAGCACGACGACTCGCGCGGGCGCCGTCGGCGGCAGCCGGATTGGTTCACCCGAGGTGGTCAGCGCTCTACTCCTGGCTGCATCGGTAACGGTCAGGGTCGGTATTCCGACCGGTAGAGAGCCTAGTCGGCGGTACCGGGGGCAGTCTCGGGCAGGTCCACAACTTCGGCGTCCACAACGTCGGCATCGCCCACCTCGGCGACCTCGGCGTCGGCGGCATCGACTTCGACATCCACTGCTTCGACCACTTCGGCTTCCACGATGTCGCTGTCGTTGTGCGCTGCAGCTTCGCCGGACTCGACGGCCAACTGAGGGTCGTCCTCGACGATTTCGGCGTCGATGGCGACGGGCTCGGCGACGACACGAACCTCGTCCTCGCCTCGGCTCTTCCGCGCGGCTGCGGCGGTTCCGTTTCGGCCGAATATGAATGCCGACGCCGATCCGAGCAACGCCAACCAGCCCGCGACGGCCGCGCCCGCGGCAAATGCCTGAGCGCCGACGTGTCCGAACGTTCCGAGTTCGCCGCCGGCAGCGAAGGCGAGGAGACCGAAAACGACTCCCACACCGAGACCACCCGCCAGCGCAGCTTGCGCTGCTGCAGTCCGATCCGTATTCGCCGCGGCGCACTCGCGTCCGAGTTGCACTGCGACGTACACCGGAACGACGAGCAACGCAGGCCACCACGGCTGTGCCGTTCCAGTCGGCACCGCGGCAAGGACGGGTAGCCCGGGGACGGGTCCACCGACCACACCGAAAAGTCCGATCGACGCGACGCCGATGTTGGCAGTGGCCCCGACGACGACCGCACCGACTCCGACGACGACGTTCGGCAGATACGCCATTGACAGCAAACCCATGCCGAGCCCGCCGACGAAACCATCCGATGTGTGCAGCAACTCGAGCATCGTCGACAACGATGCGAGCAGAGAAACAACGGTGACGACGGCCGCACATACGAGTAGACGACGAATCGCGTGCAGACCGGCGGTCGTGCCTGCGATCACCCAACTCGGCACCTGCGCGGACACGACGAGGTAGCGCCACCGTGCGGTCGCAACGCCGAGCGCGGCCGCACCCAGATGCAGCGACACCACCCAGGCGAACGCGGCGAGCGTGTTCGGCGACTGGAGTGAGATGACTGCCGACGCATCCTTGATGATCGCCAAGCAGACGACGGTCACGACGAACGGGCCACCGACCGCCGCACCGACGATCCAGCCGATTTCACGTCGCGAGGTCAGCGGTTCGATTGCGGCGCTGCATCCGCGGACGACCATCCACAGCAGACCGAAAGTCGGCAGCAGGGGCAGCACTCCGATGGCCGTGCTGCCGATCGTCGGACCGACCTGGTGGACGCCGAGCCACGTGGCAGCGATCGCACCTGCTGTGCCGGTGAGGTCGCTGTTGGCCGTCACGAGAGTGACGAGAATGATCGCGGAGATCAGCGTCAGAACGACGACCGTCGGGCGGAAGGCTACAAGCAGCAGTCGTTTCGCGAGGTCGGGCGTCAGGGCTGGTTGTGCAGGCGCCCGACTGCCGGATCGCGTGTCGTTCGTGCGCGTTGTCGAATCAAGCAGAGCACTCATCCCTCCGAGCGTGACACTTCCGTCGGCGCGCAGTGCTCAGGCGCGCCGACGGAAGTCGGAAGTCACACTCTCGTTTCAGCTGCTCGTCGGGCAACTGCTCGTCGGGTCGACTACTCGTTGGGATTACGAAACGCCTGCGTGGCGTCGTTGCCGCCGTCGGGCGCGCGATGCTGCGGTGCCGCGGAACCGAAGTTCAGCTGCGAACCGTACTGCTGACCCGGCTGACCCTGCTGAGCCGAAGGCGGCTGGTACTGCTGCGTCGGAGCTGCCTGACCCTGGGGTGCCGACGGCGCACTCTGCTGCCCGCCCTGCGGTCCGGGCTGCTGTCCACCCTGTGGGCCACCCTGCTGGCCGTAACCCGCCGGTGCGCCGTAGGACGACTGCTGCGCCTGTCCGTAGCCCTGGCCCTGGCCGTAACCCTGCTGCTGCGGCTGGCCGTAGCCACCCTGACCGTAGGTCTGGCCCGGCTGGCCGTAACCCTGCTGGCCGTAACCGCCGAAAGCGGGAGCGGGCCGAGGCGCCGGTGCCTTGATGATGCCGGCTCCGAAGAGGAACGCGGCTACCGCAGCTCCTGCCTGAATCAGGCTGAGCAGCAAGACGATCCAGCCACCGAAGGCGACCTTGACACCGTCGGACACCGTGAATACCTGGAAGAGAAGCGTGAGAAATGCGGTAACCGAAACGGCGGCTGCCGGGGCGATCCACTCCTGCTTCGGCAGCAGCGAAAGTCCAGCGAACAGACCGCCGAGCAGCAGCAGCGCGACGATCAGCGAGCCGCCGGACTGGGACTCGAAGAACTTGATGCTCTCTCCGCCGTCGAAGTCCGCGGCCAGGTACGGCGCGAAGCCTGCGAGAAAGTTCAGTACGCCGAGTCCTGCGACGACTGCCGTCAGAATCCACGGCAATCCCTTGGCTGCTGTGGTTGCGGAGGTTGCGTTCGGGTTCGGCTGGGCCGGCTGACCGTACCCGGAACCCCCCTGCGGGTTAGACATGGTCTTGCTCCTTGTTCAAGTCGCGAGTAGTCACACGGAACGCTACTGCACAAACTCCCCGAACGACCGACGGTCGCCTCGTTGCGCTTGTTTCAGCAACGAGGCGACCGTATCGGATCGCGTATCGGATCGGTTGGCTGCCTAGGCGGTCACAGCTGCCTGTTGCAGGATCTCCCGTGCCAGACCAGCGGTTTCGGACGGCGTCTTGCCGACTTTCACTCCCGCTGCTTCCAATGCATCCTTCTTGCCCTGCGCGGTGCCCGACGAGCCCGACACGATGGCGCCAGCGTGGCCCATCGTCTTGCCTTCGGGTGCGGTGAATCCCGCGACGTAGCCGACGACGGGCTTGGTCACGTTGGCCTTGATGTACTCGGCCGCGCGCTCTTCGGCGTCGCCGCCGATTTCGCCGATCATGACGATGAGCTTGGTGTCGGGGTCCTTCTCGAAGGCCTCGATCGCGTCGATGTGGGTCGTACCGATGACCGGATCGCCGCCGATGCCGATGGCGGTGGAGAAACCGAAGTCACGGAGTTCGAACATCATCTGGTAGGTCAGCGTGCCCGACTTGGAGACCAGGCCGATCGGTCCGGTGCCCGTGATGTTGGCGGGGGTGATGCCGACGAGGGCTTCGCCGGGCGTGATGATGCCGGGGCAGTTCGGTCCGATGATCCGGGTCTTCTTGCCCTTTTCGACGTTGTAGGCCCACGCGTACGCGGAGTCCTGCACCGGAATGCCTTCGGTGATGACCACGAGCAGGCCGATCTCGGCGTCGATGGCTTCGACGATCGCATCCTTCGCGAACTTCGGCGGGACGAACGCGATTGACACGTCGGCGCCGGTCTTCTCGATCGCTTCGGCAACGGTCCCGAACACCGGGATCTCGAGTGCCGCACCGGATGCGTCGGTGTGACTGACGGTGGTGCCCGCCTTGCGAGCGTTGACACCGCCGACGATCTGGGTGCCTGCCTTGAGCATCAGCGCGGTGTGCTTGGTGCCTTCGCCGCCGGTGATGCCCTGGACGATGACCTTGGAATCTTTGTTGAGGTAAATAGACACAGCCTGTTTTCCTTTACTTGGCCGAAGCCAGTTCGGCGGCCTTGTCGGCGCCCTCGTCCATGGTCGCCGCCAGCGTCACCAGCGGGTGCGCAGCGTCTGCGAGAATCTTGCGGCCTTCCTCGACCTTGTTGCCGTCGAGGCGAACCACCAGTGGCTTGTTGGCCTCGTCGCCGAGCGTCTGCAACGCGCCGACGATGCCGTTCGCGACCGCGTCACATGCGGTGATACCGCCGAAGACGTTCACGAACACACTCTTGACCTGTTCGTCGTTGAGAATGACGTCGAGTCCGGCTGCCATGACCTCCGCAGACGCACCGCCACCGATATCGAGGAAGTTCGCAGGCTTGACTCCGCCATGCTTCTCCCCCGCATAGGCGACGACGTCCAACGTCGACATGACCAGACCCGCACCGTTGCCGATGATGCCGACCGCACCGTCGAGCTTGACGTAGTTGAGGTCGTTCTCCTTGGCCTTCAGTTCGAGCGGATCGGTTGCGTCCTTGTCCTCGAACTCGGCGTGGCCCGGCTGCCGGAAGTCGGCGTTCGCGTCGAGGGTCACCTTGCCGTCGAGGGCGAGAATCTGATCGTCGGGCGTACGGACGAGTGGGTTGACCTCGACGAGGAGTGCGTCTTCGGAGACGAAGACCTCCCACAGTTTCTGGATCGTGACCGCAGCGGCGTCGAGCACCTCGGCGGGCAGGTGGCCCTGCTCGGCGATGCTGCGAGCGAAGGCGAGGTCGACACCCTTGACGGCGTCGACGGCGACCTTGGCAAGTCGGTCCGGCTTTGTTGCGGCAACTTCCTCGATCTCCATGCCGCCTTCGACCGAGCACATCGCAAGGTAGGTGCGGTTGGTGCGATCGAGCAGGAACGAGATGTAGTACTCCTCGGCGATGTCCTTCGCCTCGGCGACGAGCAACTTCTTGACTACGTGGCCTTTGATGTCGAGGCCGAGGATGTTCTGCGCGTGGGTAAGCGCTTCGTCTGCGTTTGCTGCGTACTTGACTCCACCGGCCTTGCCGCGGCCGCCGACCTTGACCTGGGCTTTGACCATCACCGGCTTGCCGATTTCTTCGGCGATCCGCTTGGCCTCGTCGGCGTTGTCGGTAACTCGGCCTTTCGACGAAGGAACTCCGTGTTTTTCGAAGAGCTCTTTCGCCTGGTATTCGAAGAGATCCATCTGCTCACCGTCTCGTCTGCGTTGACACCCACTCGCGGGTAGGAGCGGGTCAGGTTCGGACTTTAGCCACTTCGTTGCATCGTCAATCGACCGCATACATGCTATGTGGTTCATCTCACTCGGCGACCGACATTGCGAAGGAATTCACCAGCGTCTCGATCGCCGTTCGACGACGTCTTCGCTGGTCACGCCCACGATATCGCTACTGACGAGTAACCATGACGGGTTCGGTCGCAATTGGCTGCGCAGCGGCGGTTGGAACACGTTCCGTGACACGCCCGAGATGTCTCGATATGACATCGACCCCTTTGGAGGCTCTGCACATATTCCCAGGTCAGTTTGTGATGCATCTCACATATCTGGATTCGTGGCCCCGTTAACTTGCGCTGCTTGCAATCGTTTCGTTACCGTCCTCGAGGTCTAAGTCACAACCTGGTCACGGAGGGAACGGCGCATCTTGTCGCAACATCGCAGTCCGTTCACACCCAGCCGTTTCGTGACCGATCAGGCGGATCCTTCGGGAGCGTTCGACAATCGCCTCGACAACACCAGCTTCGAGTTCGGAACGAACTTCGACGACGCCGATGGCCCCTATGGCCGTCGCCCGGGTGTGCTCGGTCCCTCATCGACCGAGCAGTCATTCGGATATCAGCCCAATCGTCAGGATCGTTACATTTCAAATCCGGAGCTCGACCGCGAAACCGACCGAGTCACCGAGTACTCATCATCGACCTACAGCTTCCGCAGCTGGGACGACGAAGCCGCTAGCTCCTCCGACTACCGCGCCGAGTTCGGTCCGGTAAGCCATCGGCGTCCGAGCGCAGAGTCGGCAGGTAGCTCCGAACAAGGCCCCAAGCGTCGTCGCGGCGCACACCGCCTCCCCGCTCCCCCTGCCGCCCTGAAAGGTCGCGCGGCGGTCGTAGCCGTCGCAGCGGGCGCAGTCGTCTCAGCGGGCCAGGCAGCGGTCAGCAGCAGCACCGACACGTCGCCTTCGATCGCCGACGTCGCGCTCTCCTCCGACGCACAGTCGGGCATCGCCGCCACAGCAATGCCACAGGCGGCGCAGTTCGTCGATACGGCAGGTGTCGCGGTCACTCCCGAGAACGAGTCCAAGACAGCGCCGCAGCTGCTCAACATCGCAGCGCCGCTCGATCCGACACAGTTCGCCGGCCTCATCGAAAAGGGCCAGAAGTTCGCCCAGGATCGCGCCGCACGCGAAGCCAAGGCTCTGCGTCCGCTGTTCGCACTCCCCGCGGTCGGATCGTTCACCTCCGGCTTCGGTGCTCGCTGGGGCACGCTGCATGCCGGTGTCGACATCGCCAACGCAATCGGCACGCCGATCCTCGCCGTCGCCGACGGCACCGTGATCGACGCGGGTCCGGCTAGCGGCTTCGGCATGTGGGTCCGCCTCAAGCACGCCGACGGCACCGTCACCATCTACGGCCACATCGACTCGGCGACCGTCACGGTCGGGCAGCAGGTCATGGCAGGCGACGAGATCGCCAAGATGGGCAACCGCGGCTTCTCGACCGGTCCACACTGCCACTTCGAGGTGTGGCTCAACGGCACCGACAAGGTCGACCCGCTTCCGTGGCTCGCCTCGCGCGGTATCAGCCTCGGCGTCGAACGCGACTGATTCGCACCACCTTTCATCGCCAATAGCGGTGTGAGAGCACCCCTGCCGTCGCTGGGCGACGTGAAGGTGCCCCCGACACCACCGCGCGGCTGACGCCCTACAGCTTCATCATCGGCGCGCCGAAGCCTGGGACCACACGGACCTTGCCTGCGGAGCCGAAGTCGATCGTCACAGTCGGGTACTGACCGAGGGTGTCTTCGGAGATGACGGTCCCGAGGCCGTACTTGTCGTGATTGACACGGTCACCGAGCTTGTAGACCTCGACGGCCTTACCTCTGACGGATCCGGGCGCAGGCCTGGGCGACCCGTAGCTCTCGGCTCGTCTGCTCGGCCCACCGAAGCCGGACCCGCCGGTCCGTGTCCAATCGCGCGACTGCCCGCGACCGATGGCGTTGCCGACGGACTTGCCCGGATCGAGCCTGCGCCAGTTGATGAGTTCGTTCGGGATCTCCTGCAGAAACCGCGACTCCGCGTTGCTGATGGGCTGACCCCATGCCGACCTGACGATGGCTCTGGTGAGATAGAGACGCTTTCGGGCCCTCGTGATACCCACATAGGCCAATCGGCGCTCCTCGGACAACTCAGCGGCATCTCCGAGTGCTCGCATGTGCGGGAACTGGCCGTCTTCCCAGCCGGTGACGAACACGATCGGAAATTCGAGCCCCTTCGCCGTGTGCAGCGTCATCATCGTGACGACGCCGGACCCCGAATCGGGCAGCTGGTCGGTGTCGGCGACGAGGGACACCCGCTCGAGGAACGCCGCGAGCGACCCCGGATCGACCTCACCGTCGGCGACCGCGGCTTCGCGTGTGCCCTCGGCGTCGGCGAGCGCCGCGGCATTGCGTGCCTCGGAACTGAATTCCGCTGCGACGCTGACCAATTCGTTGAGGTTGTCGAGTCGGGCACCGTCCTGCGGATCGCTGCTCGCAGCAAGTTCGGCACGATAGCCGGTGCGTTCCAATATCGCTTCGACCATCTCGCCGACGTCGAAGTAGCCACCTTCGGTGTTTCCGACCTCGCGGATGCCGTCCATCATCTCGAGAAACGCCTGGATGCAGCGCTGCGAACGGGTGTTGAGCAGCGGGACCACACCTCGTCCCGCGTCGCGAAGTGCCTCCGCGAAACTGATGTTCTTCTGCTCTGCGTGCACGGCGACGCAAGCCTCCGCGCGGTCGCCGATGCCGCGGCGAGGCGTGTTCAGAATCCTGCGCAGGCTGACCGTGTCCTCGGGGTTGTCCAGGACCCGCAGGTACGCGACAGCATCACGAACCTCCTTGCGTTCGTAGAAGCGCACACCGCCGACCACCTTGTAGGGCAGCCCACGACGGATGAACATCTCTTCGAGCGCACGCGACGAGTTGTTCGTGCGATAGAAGACCGCCACGTCGCTGAACTTGGCCTCGCCTGCATCGGAGAGCCGGTCGATCTCGGAGGCGACGAACGTCGCTTCGTCGTGCTCGTTGTCTGCGACGTACCCGGTGATCAACTCGCCGTCACCGGAATCGGTCCACAGTCGCTTCTCACGGCGACCCGCGTTGCGCGAGATCAGGGCATTGGCCGCGGAAAGGATGTGCTGGGTCGAGCGGTAGTTCTGCTCGAGCAGGATCGTCCGAGCATCCGGATAGTCGCGCTCGAATTCTTCGATATTTCGTATCGTCGCGCCGCGAAACGCATAGATGGACTGGTCGGCGTCGCCGACGACGCAGAGTTCGCTCGGGGCGATGGCTGCAGCGGGGTCGTCGGGATTGTCTACGGTCTCGGAGCTGCCGCCGACCAGTTCCTTCACGAGGACGTACTGCGCGTGGTTGGTGTCCTGGTACTCGTCGACGAGCACGTGCCTGAACCGTCTGCGGTAGTACTCAGCGACCTGCGGGTAGTTCTGCAGCACCGCGACGGTCTCGCCGATGAGATCGTCGAAATCCATCGCGTTCGCACTGCGCAGCCGCTTCTGATACTCGACGAACACCCTCGCGACCAGACGCTCCAACTCGGTGCCCGCCTTGTCGGCGTCGTCGGTCGCTCGCTCGGGATCGATCAGTTCGTTCTTGAGGTTGGAGATGCTCGTCGCGAGCAAACGCGCGGAGAACTTCTTCGCATCGATCTCGAAATCTCGGCTGATCATGGTGAGCAGACGACGCGAATCGTCGGCGTCGTAGATCGAGAAGTTCGAGTTGAGCCCCGGCAGCAGCGACGCCTGCATCCGCAGGATCCGCACGCAGCTCGCATGGAACGTGGACACCCACATGTTGCGAGCACGGGGCCCGACGATGCCGATCACCCGCTCGCGCATCTCGCCTGCGGCCTTGTTGGTGAACGTGATCGCGAGAATCTGGCCCGGCGTCGCTCCACGCGCAGCAAGGAGGTACGCGATCCGGCGGGTAAGTACCGCCGTCTTGCCCGAGCCTGCGCCCGCGACGATCAGCAGCGGCGACCCGGTGTGGACGACAGCTTCACGTTGTTGTGGATTGAGACCGTCGAGCAGCCGCTCGGCCGTCTCTGCCGCGGTCTCCTTCGCCGACGGGACCGATCCTCCCTTGGGCGCAGTTGCTGCATCGGTCGCTGAATCCTTGGTCACAATGCTCATTTCCGGGTACAGCTCATTTTCTGGGTGCTGCTCATTACCGAGTTCATTTCCCGAACACGCTACCGGCGCGCACCGACATCGCAGCCATCGCCGCATTCGACGCCGGAGCCGGATGGAGCAACGGTAACGGCCCGATTACAGTATGATTAAGGCCCCCTGGTCAGCGGCATCGCCCGATGCGACCTGGGCCGACGTCCAACTCACAGCTAGGTCACAGGACTTTCTGTTTTGACAGACTCAGGACCCGTGGCAGACTAATTTCATGATCAGAGTCGGTGCACCCCAGTTTCCAGAGATTTCCGACCGGTAGTCGCTACTGGAGACTGCAAGCCTGACCAGTCCACGTACCTGGGCTTTTAGACAAATTCCAGGTCTGTTTCGTGGAAGAAGCACTGGATCGGTAACAACTCGACGTTGATAGGCGATCCACGTTCTGACACGAGGAGAAGATATGAGCAGCCCGACAAAGACAACTGGCTCCGGTTCTTCCATGCCGCAGAGCGAGGCAGAGATCGAAAAGCTCCGCAAGGAGATCGATCAGCTCGACGCCGAGATCTTGGCGGCGATCAAGCGACGCACTGAGGTTTCCCGCATCATCGGCCGCACGCGAATGGCTTCGGGCGGCACCCGCCTGGTCCACAGCCGCGAGATGAAAGTCCTCGAACGCTTCAGCGAGCTCGGCCAAGAGGGCCACACGCTTGCCATGCTGTTGCTGCGCCTCGGCCGCGGCCGCCTCGGTCACTGAACCCCCGCGTCCGCGGCACCTGCCGCTGAACCATGCTCGATCAGGGTGTCAGAGCTACATACTTCGTCTCCAGATACTCGTCGATACCTTCGAAACCGCCTTCTCGACCGAACCCGGACGCTTTGACGCCGCCGAACGGTGCAGCCGCATCCGAGATCACTCCCCTGTTCACACCGACCATCCCCGTCTCCAGAGCCTCGGCCACGCGTAGCGCGCGGTCGAGGTTTTCTGTGTAGATGTAGGCGACCAAGCCGTACTCGGTGTCGTTGGCCGCGGCGACAGCTTCCTCCTCCGTGTCGAAGCCGACGATCGGCGCGACCGGCCCGAACACCTCTTCCCGCAGGATCCGTGCGTTGGCAGGAACATCGGCGAGCACGGTCGCGGGATAGAAGAATCCGGCACCGCCCGGTGCCTTGCCGCCCAGTTCGAGGCTCGCGCCGACCGCAACGGCATCGTCGACCAGCTCGGTCACGGTTGCGAGTTGGTCCGCGTTGATCAGCGGTCCGAGTGTGGTCGCCGGATCGGTTCCGGGGCCGAGTTGCATCGTGCCCATTTTCTCGACCAGCTTGCTGGTGAACTCCGCACGCACCGAGTTGTGTACGTGGAACCGATTGGCCGCCGTGCACGCTTCGCCGCCGTTGCGGAGCTTGGCCAACATCGCGCCTTCGACGGCAGCATCGACGTCCGCGTCGTCGAAGACGACGAACGGTGCGTTGCCACCAAGTTCCATCGAGGTCCGAAGCAGTCCTTTCGCCGACTTCTCGACCAACTTCTGCCCGACCGCTGTCGACCCGGTGAACGTCAGTTTGCGCAGGCGCGGATCTTCGATGAGCGGTCCGGTCACAGCGCCGGACTGTTTGGTCGTCACGACAGAAAGCACACCCTCGGGCAGCCCGGCGTCGGCGCACAGCTGAGCGAGCAGCAACATCGTCAGCGGGGTTTCGGCGGCAGGCTTGACGATCATCGTGCACCCTGCGGCAAGCGCAGGCCCGATCTTCCTCGTGCCCATGGCGAGTGGGAAGTTCCACGGCGTGATGGCCAGGCACGGCCCCACGGGCTGTTTGGTCACGAGGATCCGGCCGTTGCCCGCGGGCGCGTGCTGGTAGCGACCATGGATGCGGACCGCTTCCTCACTGAACCAGCGGAAGAACTCGGCGCCGTAGCGGACCTCGTTGCGACTTTCGGCAATCGCCTTGCCCATTTCGAGGGTCATCAGCAGAGCCATGTCCTCGGCTCGCTTCGTGATCTCCTCGAACACAGCGCGCAGGATCTCCCCACGCTCGCGAGCGGGAGTCGCTGCCCACGTCGGCTGCACGGCGACTGCGGCGTCGAGTGCCCGCATACCGTCGGCCGGCGAGGCGTCGGCTACGTGTGCGACAGGGTCACCGGTCGCGGGGTTGTAGACCGGAAACGTTTTGCCACCCTCGGCATCGGTGGGCTTTCCAGCGATCCAAAGTTGGGTGGGAATCGAATCGATGAGTTCGCGTTCGTCCATGTTCCCAGCATGCCCGGTCGCGGACCGGAAATGGGCCGCAAGATCAAGATTCCTGCGAGACAACGCATCCGCGACGCTAGGCTCTTCGACCATGAGCAGCGATATCACCGCGAGTTCGGCATGGCAGAAGCTCGGCGACCACCTCGGCACGATTTCGTCCACACATCTTCGTGAATTGTTCGCCGACGACGAGGCGCGTGGCGCCGATCTGACTGTCACCGTCGGCGACCTGTACATCGACTACAGCAAGCACCGCGTGAATCGTGAAACCTTGCGTCTGTTGACCGATCTGGCTCGTGCAGCCGACGTCGAAGCGCGCCGCGACGCCATGTTCGCAGGCGAGCACATCAACGTGTCGGAGGATCGAGCGGTGCTGCATACGGCACTGCGGCTACCGGCAGACGCGACGCTCGAGGTCGACGGCCAGAACGTCGTCGCCGACGTGCACGAGGTGCTGGATCGGATGGGCACCTTCACCGACGCCGTCCGCTCCGGCGAGTGGCGTGGTGCAACCGGTGAGCGCATCTCGACCGTCGTCAACATCGGTATCGGCGGTTCCGATCTCGGGCCCGCCATGGTCTACCAGGCGTTGCGGCACTACGCGGACGCAGGCATCTCGGCGCGCTTCGTGTCGAACGTGGACCCCGCGGATCTGGTGTCGAAACTAGCGGGCCTCGACCCTGCGACGACGCTCTTCATCATCGCGTCGAAGACGTTCTCGACGCTGGAGACGTTGACGAACGCAACCCGCGCCCGCAGTTGGCTGACCGACGCCCTCGGTGACGACGCCGTTGCCAAGCACTTCGTCGCCGTGTCGACGAACGCCGACAAGGTCTCGGCATTCGGTATCGACACCGCCAACATGTTCGGCTTCTGGGACTGGGTCGGCGGCAGGTACTCGGTGGGTTCGGCGATCGGGCTCTCGGTGATGACCGTGATCGGCAAGGAACGTTTTGCGGAGTTCCTCGCCGGGATGCGTGCGGTCGACGAGCACTTCCTCACCGAGCCGCTCGAATCGAATGCGCCGGTGCTGCTCGGGCTGATCGGACTCTGGTATTCCAACTTCCTCGGCGCCGAATCCCGTGCCGTGCTTCCCTATTCGAACGATCTCGCCCGGTTCGCAGCGTATCTGCAGCAGCTGACGATGGAATCGAACGGCAAATCGGTCACCGCAGCAGGCACCCCCGTCACGACGTCGACCGGTGAGATCTTCTGGGGCGAGCCAGGCACCAACGGCCAGCACGCGTTCTATCAGCTGCTTCATCAGGGCACACGGCTGATCCCGGCCGACTTCATCGGCTTCGCCGAGCCGACGGACGATCTCCCGACAATGGACGGGTCGGGAAGTATGCATGACATTCTGATGAGCAACCTCTTCGCGCAGACGAAGGTCCTCGCGTTCGGCAAGACGGCCGAGGAAATCGCGGCCGACGGCACTCCCGCCGACGTCGTCCCCCACAAGGTGATGCCGGGCAACAGGCCGTCGACGACGATTCTGGCGCAACGACTGACGCCGTCGGTGGTCGGTCAGCTGATTGCGCTCTACGAGCACCAGGTCTTCGTCGAGGGCACCATCTGGGGAGTCGACTCGTTCGATCAGTGGGGCGTCGAGCTCGGCAAGAAGCAGGCACTTGAACTGGAGCCGGCACTCACGGGGGTCGAGGCGCCGGAGTCGCTCGGCGACTCGTCGACCGATCAACTTGTCGCGTGGTATCGCCGCGGTCGCGGGCGATGAGGGCGCTTCGCGCCTCGTGAGTCCTTTCGGCGCGCCGGACCTCCGAAAAGACTCACGAGGGGTGGGCCGCCTTTCGGTAATCGACGAGATGTTTCTGCGGTCCCATCGCGGCCTCGGCACGCCCATCGCTATGCAGGGATTGTGGCGCAGCAGCGAAGCGCTCGAGGTCGAGTTGCTCACCTCGATCCATTCCGCGCTTGCTAGAGGGCCGTTGGGGCGCAGGGTCGTTCGACCGCGGACCCCCGGTGCGCGGCCGTGGTGGCGACGCGATATCGGCGCATACCCGCTGTCGATCGAAGCCGCGCCGATCCCTGCCGCCAACCTGCTCGAGTGGGCGGATGCTGCCGGTGCGAACCTCGACCCCACCGACGGACCGGGTTGGCGGTTCTCGGCGGCACGCCTCGACGACGGCGGAACCGTGCTGTCGCTGGTCTGTTCCCACGTCCTCGCCGATGCGCGCGGGCTTGTGCTTGCCGTCGACCGAGCGTTGGCGGGTGAGTCCGATTACGTTGTCCCGCAGCCAGGTTCGGACTGGTCGGATGCCCGGGCCCAGTGGGCGATCGTCGCAAAGGGCACCGCTCGCGCACTCGGCAAACTAGCCACACAGCGCGAGGTGCGTGCCGAACTCGCCCGACCGCCTCGGCTGTCACGATCGGAGTCGGTCGCAACGATCCGAACCGCGATCGTCACCGTCGACACACATGAGTGGGACGAGGCCGCAACCTCTTTCGGCGGTTCGGCCAACAGCCTCTTCATCGCGGTGGTCACCGACATCCTCCGGTCCGCCGGGTACACCGAACC
This sequence comes from Antrihabitans stalagmiti, assembly GCF_016482825.1. Lineage (GTDB taxonomy): Bacteria > Actinomycetota > Actinomycetes > Mycobacteriales > Mycobacteriaceae > Antrihabitans > Antrihabitans stalagmiti. The sequence continues at coordinate 144,238 of NZ_JAEMNV010000005.1, forward strand.
GAGCATCGGTGTGGCACTCCCGATCGATGTCCGCGGCGACGCCGGCATCGACAACGCCATGTCGATGACGGATATCGATGTCGTGGCGAGCGATTCACCTGCCACGATCCTGGCCAAGTGCCGGACCGCCTACCTCGCGCCAATGACAAGTCCGGCCGGTTTTCCGGAGGAACTACTCGGCGTGCTCCCCGACCGCCTTGCCCATCGCCTCGCCGAGGGTGCAGGCGAACGCGATGTGCTGTGCTCGAACATCGGTGTTATCGCCGACCGCATCGCCGATCTCGGTGGGCACCGCAGCACCGGTATCGCGACTCGCGCGCTGCACCCGGGCCTTACGGTCGCGCAACTGAATCGGTTGCGCACCAGGCTGTCCGGGTACCTCTGCAGGTCGGGCGAGGAGTACACACTCGCTCTCGTCGCCCTCGACCCACAGTTGTTCGGCTCGAACTCGGCACTGCTCGAACTCGCGCTCGAACGTATCGCGCGCTACGGCGTCACCGCCCGAGCGTGGTGACCGGTCGGTGCCGAACATGTTCCGGCACATCGACGCCGGGCTCGAGGTCGGTAGACGTCACCGGGTCGCCCCAACTCTGCTGCAGCGGAAGCACTCCCGCCCACACGCCACCGGCTTCGATATCGGATAGGTCGTCGCCGGGTCCACCGCTGCGCATCTTGACCGATGCTTCGGTCAGATCGATCGCATGCACACTCGTCGCAGCCAACTCACGCTTGTTCGGCTGTCGCACCACATCCCACGCGCCGGGCGCGAGGTGTTCGACGATCGACTGCAGTGCAGCTGCCTTCTCGTCGCCGCTCACCTGGCGGCAGCGGCCGAACACAACGGCGGAGCGGTAGTTCATCGAGAAATGCATGGCGCTGCGCGCATAGACGATGCCGTCGAGCAGGGTCACGGTGATCGACACGTCGGCCGCGAGCGCTTCGCGCAAACTCCGCGCGCCTGTCGAGCCGTGCAGGTAGAGCGTGTCTCCTGACCGAGCAAAGCTGGTGGGAAGCACGACGGGCGAGCCGTCGACGACGATGCCCAGATGGCAGATCAAGGCCGCATCCAAGATCTCGTACAGGTCCGCGCGGTCGGTCCTGGCGCGGTCCTTGAGTCGCTTGACCGTGCTGCGAGGAGTTGGCGAAAGAGTATCGGTGTTGGACATAACACCATCTTGCGAGCAATAGTGGCATCACAACAGTGCCAATTGGACGCAATATCGAAAGGCCACTTTCGTGAACGACGACCTCCCGATCACCCTCGATCGCGCCGCAGGCACTCCACTGGCGACCCAAGTTGCCGACGCTTTCCGCGCTGCGGCTACCGACGGTCGGTTGCGTGCAGGCGACAAGTTGCCGTCCTCGCGCAGACTTGCCGACACGCTGGGTGTCAGCCGGACCGTCACGTCTGCGGCGTACGACCAACTGCACGCCGAAGGCTGGATCACGGGCAAGCACGGTGCGGGAACCTTCATCACCACCGCACCGAAACCCAGCCCGGCACATGATGTTTCCTACGAATTACCCGTCGGCGACGAGGGTTTGATCGACCTTGCGCCCGGTGCGCCCTGCGTCGCGACGATCGACAAGGCTGCGTGGCGGCGAGCGTGGCGCGCTGCCGCCGACCATCCCTCCATGATTCGTCCGCAGCGGGCGGGCCTCCCCGACTACCGCGCAGCCGTAGTCGAACACCTGTTGCGGCACCGAGGCCTGGCGGCCGGTGTCGATTCGGGAACAGTACTGACGACGGCGGGAACAAGCTCCGCCACAGGTGAACTCGCCGAATCGATCCTGAAACCCGGTGATGCGGTCGCCATGGAGGAACCGGGTTACCGCAGGTCCGTCGGCGCACTGCGCGCGGCTGGAATGACCGTGGTTCCGGTACCTGTCGATGCGGAGGGATTATGCGTCGACGCGATACCGAGGGGCGTGAAAGCGGTGTATTGCACACCGGCACATCAGTTTCCGATGGGAGGACGACTGCCTGCGGCACGTCGGGTTCAGCTTGTCGACCGGGCGCGTCGTGACGGCATCATCGTCATAGAAGACGACTATGACGGCGAATTGCGTTACGACGCAGCACCACTGCCTCTACTCGCGTCGATAGGTCCGGATGTGGTCGTCCACCTCGGCACGACGAGCAAGATCCTCACCTCTGCACTCGGTGTCGGCTGGATGGTCGCACCCGCCGCTGTCGCACATGCTGTGCTCGAACACCGCGACAGAACCGGAACGAGACCGAGCCCGGCCGGGCAATTGGTTGTCCGCGAACTCGCGACCTCGGGAGACCTGGCACGCCACCTACGCCGCACCCGCCGGGAGGTATCCGAGCGGCGAGAATTTCTCGTCGAGCAGTGCGCGACCGCGGGACTATCGGTCGTCGGCGACGATGCCGGCGCACACGTGGTTGTGCTGTTGCCCTCGGCGGAAGCCGAACGTGCGGTCATCGCCGCAGGACGTGCGGCAGGTATCCACCTCGACGGGCTGAAGCGACACCACTTCGGTCCACAGTCGACGTTCGGGATCGCACTCGGCTACACCGCATGCAGCAGAGCCGAATTGCACGATTCGATTCCCACGGTCGCGGCGCTACTTGCGCCTTTCGTGCATCGAGGGCCGTCACGTACGTAGGGTGAACGAATGAGCGAACAGGACATCCTCGCGCGTATCAAAGACCTCGTCGCCGCCGAACACGATCTGCGATCGCAGACAGCAGCGGGCAAGCTCGATCCCGAGACCGAGCACAAACAGCTTGCCCAACTGGAAACGCTCCTCGATCAGTGCTGGGACCTGTTGCGGCAGCGCCGTGCTCGCATCGATGCAGGGCAATCTCCCGATGACGCAACAGTGCAGTCCGTCGTACAGGTAGAGGGCTATCTGCAATAGCTGAGCGGGTGTTCGGCGCTACGGTGAGCAGATGGCATCCGATACCTACGACGTCGTCGTAATCGGCGGCGGACCCGCGGGCGAGAACGCCGCGGCATACGCAATCGCAGGCAGCAATCGCACAGCCGTGATCGTCGAGCACGAACTGGTCGGCGGTGAGTGCTCCTACTGGGCATGTATGCCGAGCAAGGCGCTACTCCGGCCGATTCACGTCCTCTCCGGCGCTCGCGCGATCGCAGGCGTCGGCGAGCTCCTCGCCGCCGGTGGCGTAAACCTCGAGGCCGTGCTGGCACGACGGGACTCGTTCACACACAAACGTGACGACTCCTCGCAGGTGCAGTGGGCAGAGAACACCGGCATCGACGTCGTACGAGGCCACGGCAGACTGACGGGAGAGAAGACGGTCGAGGTCAGCGGCGTAGCCGGAACCACAACCCTGACCGCCCGCCACGCGGTGGTGCTTGCGACCGGAACCACGGCGAACGTGCCGAACACGCCAGGACTCCGCGAAGCACTCCCCTGGACCTCCCGCGACGCGACCAACATGACCGAAGTCCCGAAACGCGTCGCCATCATCGGCGGCGGCGTGGTCGCCTGCGAAGCCGCCACCTGGCTGCTGGCCTTCGGCGCGGACGAGGTGACGATGATCGTCCGAGGTTCGGCGCTGCTCGCCACCTCGGAAGCATTCGCGAGCGAGCGGGTCGCCGACGGGCTCACCGGGGGCCGCGGCCGAATCATCTTTCACGCCGACCTGAAGAGTGTCGACCGGCCGGACGCACAGGACACCGGGATCGGGACCATCCACGGCGGACCCGCAACACTTGACCTCGGCGACGAACAGATCGTCGTCGACGAGATCATCGTCGCGGCCGGACGCACACCGGCAAGCGCCGACATGGGACTGGCAAGTGTCGGCCTCGACGACGGACGCTACGTCGAGACGGACGATCACCTCACCGCCACAGGCGACTGGCTCTACGCAGTCGGCGACATCAACGGTCGGGCACCACTCACACACATGGGCAAGTACCAGGCGCGGGTGTGCGGCGACGTGATCGCGGCCAGGGCCGAGGGGCGGGCGATCGACGGTCCGCGTTACGCAGCGACCGCCGATCACGGCCTGGTCCCGCAGGTTGTTTTCACCGAACCCGAGGTGGCGTCGGTCGGTCGAACCGAGCGCGAAGCGAAGAAGGACGGTTTCGACGTCGAGACGGTCGAGGTCGACATCGCCGTCGCAGGGTCATCACTGGCACGCGACGACTTCGCCGGTCACGCCAAGCTGGTCATCGACAGGTCGGCCGACACGCTGCTCGGTGCAACCTTCGTCGGACCTGACGTCGGCGAGCAGATTCACGCGGCCACCATCGCGGTCGTCGGCAAGGTGCCGTTGGAAACGCTCTGGCATGCGGTTCCGTCGTATCCGACGGTGTCGGAGTTCTGGTTGCGGTTACTGGAGAAGCGCCGCGGGTAGAGCCGTGGTTATGATCCGAAGCATGACATCGTTGTCTGAGGTAACCACATGCGAAGGCGTTGTTCGGGGCACCCGCGAGGGCAAATTCCTCAGGTGGCGCTCTATCCCCTATGCCGCGCCGCCCACAGGCGACCTCAGGTTCCGCGCACCGGCTCCGGTGACCCCGTGGACGGGAGTCCGTGACGCCACCGAGTTCGGGTTCGCGGCGATACAGAATCGCAAGGGTTCGCAAATCGGTGCTCGTGTGTACCAACCTCAGAGCGAAGATTGCCTGACGATCAATGTGACGGCGCCGGCCAAGCCCAGCGATCAGCCGCGTGCGGTCATGGTGTTCATTCACGGCGGCGGCTACCTGTTCGGGACCTCGGCAGTCGAGCTCTACTCGGGGAAGAGTTTGGTTTCGCGTGGCGACGTCATCGTCGTCTCCTTCAATTACCGCCTCGGTCTGCTCGGCTACGTCGACTTCAGTCAGTTCTCCACACCCGAGCGTCCCTTCGATTCCAATCTCGGTCTGCGCGACCAGGTTGCCGCACTCGAGTGGGTGCAGCGCAACATCGCGGCCTTCGGTGGCGATCCCGGCAACGTCACCATCTTCGGCGAATCGGCAGGTGCTGCAGCGGTGACGACGCTGTTCGCCACACCCGCAGCACACGGCCTCTTTCATCGCGGCATCGCCGAAAGCTCACCGGCGGACTGGGCAACGACGAAGGAGACCGCAGACGATTTCGCGCTGCGCTGTGTCGAGGCGATGGGCGCGACGGCGGACACAGCTGCGACCGTGTTGGGCACAGCCGACCCCGGTGACATGCGCCGTGCTGCAGGCAAAATCGTGTATCGCCTGATGCAGGACCAGCCCGGCCGGTTCGCCATGATTCCGGTGGTCGACGGTGAATTCCTGCCCAAACATCCACTCGAGGCGTACGCCGACGGCAGCGCGAATCGTGTTCCGTTGATCATCGGAACCAACCGCGACGAGGGCACGTTGTTCCCGAAGTTCGCCGATCACCTTCCGACCAACCCACAGCGCATCACGCGGATGCTGGGCCGCGCGAATATTCCGTCACCACAAGCGATTACCGCTGCGTACCCGGGCTATCCCGCCAAGAACGCGGCGGTGAAACTCGGTGGCGACTACATCTTCTGGCGACCGACGATCGAGGTCTGCGGTGCCCACAGCGCGCACGCGCCGACCTACAACTACCGCTACGACTTCGCGCCGCGTGTCCTCACCCGAATGGGGCTCGGCGCGACGCACGCCTCGGAGTTGTTCGCGGTCTTCGGCTTCGGTGATACCAGGGCAGGCCTCGCACTCACCGCGCTCGGCGGTCGAAAAGGGCTGCGTGAGGTAACCCAAGAGCTGCAAGGACATTGGCTGAGCTTCGCCAAGACGGGTGCGCCGCGCGAGTCGTGGCCCGCGTACGACACGGAAACCCGCAAGACGCTGGTCTTCGACGCGACAACCCGCGTGGTCTCGGACCTCAACAAGCAACGTCGTCTGGCATGGTCCGGTTTCCGCACGGCGCCGGGTGCTGGTGTCGACATCACCGAACAGGTTGCGGGTTGACCGACCCCGCCATCGAAGTCACGACCGATGCGGGTGCCGTACGCGGCACCCGCATCGGCGACCTCCTCGCGTGGCGCGGAATCCCTTACGCCGCAGCACCTGTCGGCACGCTCCGATTTCGAGCGCCACAGCCGGTGGACCCGTGGACCGATGTCAGGTCGGCCGAAACCTTCGGACCGGTGGCACCGCAGTCGAGAATCCGTGCCGGTGCCAGCGAGGATTGCCTGACCCTGAACGTTGTTGCACCTGCGGCACCGAGCGCCGCACCTCGGCCGGTACTGGTGTTCATCCACGGCGGCGCTTATGTCACAGGCGGATCGTCCGAACCGATCTATCAAGGCAACCATCTCGTCGAGCGAGGCGACATCGTCTACGTCTCGCTCAACTACCGCCTCGGCGCCCTCGGCTACCTCGACTTCAGCGGGTTCTCCACTGCGCAAAGGCCGTTCGACTCCAACCTTGGATTGCGAGATCAGGTCGCCGCGCTGGAATGGGTGCAGCGCAACATCGCCGCGTTCGGTGGCGATCCGTCGAACGTGACGCTGTTCGGGCAGTCGTCGGGTGCCAACGCGGTGACGACACTGATGTGCACACCCGCAGCGGAAGGTACCTTCGCCCGTGCGATTGCCGAAAGTCCGCCCGCTGCTTCGGTATACGGCAAGCGGCGAGCTCGTGCCTGGGCAGCTGAGTTTCTCGAGATCCTCGGCGCTCGGGCAGGCGATGCTGTCCACGCACTGACCAATGCCTCGCCGAGCGACCTCGTCGCCGCCACTGCGACACTCACCGCGAGATGCACCGACGAACAGCCAGGTACTCGCGCGACGGCACCCGTCGTCGACGGCGAGTTTCTTCCCGCTCATCCACTCGACGTTTTCGCGGCAGGAAAGGCACATCGAGTACCCCTGATCGTCGGTACCAATTCCCATGAGGGTCGGTACTTTCCGCTTTTCCTCGACATCATCCCCACGACGCGCGCACGGATCGACAAGATGTTCGACCAGACGCCCGACGACGTCAAGGAACGAGCAATTGCTGCCTACCCCGGTTACCCCGGACGACGTGCCGCCACCGACCTCGGCGGCGATGTCGTCTTCTGGGAACCGTCGATTCTTGTGGCCCAAGGACATTCGGCCGCAGCACCGACCTACAGCTATCGGTACGACTTCGAACCCCGACTGTTGCGGACCGTTGGACTCCGAGCTACCCACGGGACCGAGCTGTTCGCGGTGTTCGGTGTCGGCTCCGAAGGTCTTGCCCGGCAGTCCACGCTGCTCGGTGGTCGACGGGGTCTCCGTGCGGTAACCGATGTCGTGCAATCACATTGGCTGCACTTCGTCACTCACGGTGAACCGGAGGCAACGTGGCCGCGCTACACCACCGACACCCGTGAGACCTTGATCATCGACGAGGACACCCGCGTCGAAGCCGACCCACTCGGCGACCGTCGTCGGGCGTGGATCGGCTACGAGCACCGTCGATAGGTGTCGGATCCAGAAAATTACCGCCCCTTCGTGACCTCGTCGGGTAGCGGCGTGCTCATCACGACTTCTGTTCCGTCCCATACGTAATCGATGGCGACCGGTCCGCCTTGCGGGCAGCAGAACGGCTCGTCGCCTGCCAACCATTTGTACTCGACCGTTGCCGAGTCCGACGTGCTGGTCGCGACGTGAGTGAACGCGTACGGTTCCGATGTCGCGGTGCCGAGGTAGCTGCCCTCGTGGAAGAACAGCACATGGATCGGCGCGCCGGCGGAGTTTCCGCCCGCTGCCGACAACCAGAGCAGCTCAGGACAGGACCCGACGGCCGAATCGCTGGAATGTTCTGCCACCCATGGGCCTCCGGACAGCGTCGCGAGGGCGGCGACAACGCCGGGCGCCTGCGGATCGAGGCAGAGTCCGCTGCCGCTGATGTCGTCGGTCTTCGGTGCAACGGTTGTCGCCTCGCTCGTTGCCGTCGCCGCGCCGGTCTGTGGTTCTTCGGCGGCGGTCGTCCCGGCGGTCGCCGACGTGCTCACTGTCGCGGTGGTGCCTGGTACAGCAGTCGGTTCCTGATCGGTGCTCTGGCATCCCGTCGCGCATGCCAGAACTATTGCTGCTGGCACGCACACCCGTGCCATCGTCGAAATCCTCATCGCTGATCCTCCCCTGCGGCACCCGTGTCGGCGCTCTAGGAGAAATAGACCGACAGCGTGTGCCCGTTAACGAGCGAAGGGTCTCATTTCAGCAACCGCGACATCCGCCGATCCGCAAGCACCTTCCCGCCCGTCTGGCACGTCGCGCAGTATTGGAACGAGCGCTCGGCGAACGACACCTCGCGAACGATGTCTCCGCAGACCGGACACGGTAGACCGGTGCGCGCGTGCACACGCATCCCGGATCGCTTCTCCCCCTTGAGCCGAGCCGCGTCCTGACCGACCGAGCGTTCGACGGCGTCGGTCAAGACCGCACGCATCGTCTCGTAGATCACCGAAATCTTCGCCTCGGCCATCGTTCCCGTCGTCGCGAACGGCGAAATCTTTGCGGTGTGGAGTATTTCGTCGGAATACGCGTTGCCGACGCCGGCAATCACGGTTTGGTCGGTGAGCGCCGACTTGATCCGTTGCGACGTGCCTTTCAGCCGTTGCGCGAACTCGTCTTCGGTGACCTCGAGCGCGTCCGGTCCGAGTCTCGCGATGCCGGGAACGTCGTGCGGATCGCGGACCAGCCATACCGCGAGGCGCTTCTTCGTGCCCGCCTCGGTCAGGTCGATGGCCGGCGTCGCCCCTTCGGGCGTGAACAGGTGTACACGCAGCGCAAGCGGGCTTCGTCCACCGGGCTTCGGCGGTGCGGGACTCGGGTTGTCGACCCAGCGGAGCCACCCTGCGCGCGAGAGGTGCGTTATCAACCAGACACCGTCGCAGCTGATACCGAGATGTTTGCCCCAACGTCCGGCGTCGGTGATGTCCTTGCCCTGTAACGCCGTGATGGGCGGATCGAACGTCTTCAGCACGGACAGCGCCGCGACGTCGATGCGGCCGACGACCGATCCGACTGCGTTCGCCTGCAGGAACTGCGTCAGGGCCTGGACCTCTGGTAGCTCGGGCATTCCTCCAGCGTAAGCCGAGTGTCCGTCACATTTGCTGTCTCAGGAGGTAGGTATCCATGATCCAGCCCTTCCGGTCGCGCAATGTCGCACGAGTGCGGACGATGTCGTCTTCTACCTCACGCAGGTTTCCGTCGATCAACACCTCGTCCGCCATGCCGAGATACGCGCCCCACCAGATGTGGATGTCGTCACCGGCTACCGCTGTGAAACTGCAATCGGCGTCGAGCATCACGACGGCGTTGCCGGTCGGCTCGTCCCGAAGCTTTCGTCCCGTCGTGATGTGCACGGGTTCGCCGATCGCGTTGAGCACGATGCGATGCCGTGCCGCGAGCGCCTGCACGCTGGTGATTCCCGGGACGACGGTGTAGGCGAACGACAGGTTCCCGCGGGCAAGCACCCGCTCGACTATCCGCAGGGTGCTGTCGTAGAGGGACGGGTCTCCCCACACCAGGATGGCGCCGATCTCGTCGTCGGGGACGGCCGCGAAATGCTTCTCCAGGACTTCGGCGCGCCGATCGTGCCAATCGTCGACGACCCCCTTGTAGTCGTCCGGGGTCCGGTCACGCGGCGGGTCGGCAACCTCGACGATTCGGTACTCACCGTCGACGTGGGAGTCCAGGATCCCGGTCCGGACGTCGACGAGTTCCTGTTTCTCCGCTCCCTTGCCGATCACGAAGAACACGTCGACGAGGTTCATTGCCTTGATGGCCTGCACGGTCACCTGGTCGGGATCACCCGCACCGATACCGATCACGGAGAGCTTGCGCATGCTGGCGACCCTAGAGCACGCGATAGGCTGGCCGACGTGGCGATCGATACTCAATACGAGGACCTGCTCTCTCATGTCATGACGTCGGGAGCGGTGAAGGCCGACCGCACCGGCACGGGCACACGCAGCATCTTCGGACATCAGCTGCGTTACGACCTCGCCGCCGGTTTCCCGCTGATCACGACCAAGAAGGTCCACCTCAAGTCGATCGTGTACGAACTGCTGTGGTTCCTGCGCGGCGAATCCAACGTCAAGTGGTTGCGCGAGAACGGCGTCACGATCTGGGACGAATGGGCCGACGACGACGGCGAACTCGGGCCGGTTTACGGGGTGCAGTGGCGCTCGTGGCCGACGCCGAGTGGCGAGCACATCGACCAGATCACGCAGGTGCTCGAAACCCTTGCCAGCAATCCGGATTCGCGTCGCATCATCGTCTCGGCATGGAACGTCGCGGAGATCCCCGAGATGGCGCTTGCGCCGTGCCATGCGTTCTTCCAGTTCTACGTCGCAGACGGCAAACTGAGCTGCCAGCTGTATCAGCGCAGCGCCGACCTGTTTCTCGGCGTCCCGTTCAACATTGCGAGCTACGCGCTGCTCACCTACATGGTCGCGCAGCAGACCGGTCTCGAGCCCGGCGACTTCATCTGGACCGGCGGCGACTGCCACATCTACGACAACCACGTCGAGCAGGTGACGACCCAGCTGTCGCGCGAGCCCTTCGAGTTTCCGAAATTGGAACTGCGCAAAGCTGATTCGTTGTTCGACTACTCGTTCACCGACGTCGCAATCGTGGGCTACGAACACCACCCCGCGATAAAGGCACCCGTTGCCGTCTGAGCCGGTGCCGTCCGAGACCGAGATCGGGCTGATCTGGGCGCAGACGACAGCGGGTGTGATCGGCCGCGAGGGCGGTATTCCGTGGCGAATCCCTGAGGACACTGCCCATTTCGTGACTGCCACGATGGGGTCCACCGTCGTGATGGGGCGTAAGACCTGGGATTCGTTACCTCCGCGGTTTCGGCCACTGGCGGGTCGCCGCAACATTGTGGTGACGCGGCAACCGGATTGGACCGCAGACGGCGCCATCAGGGCCTCGTCGCTGCAGGACGCGATGCTGACGAGCGTGGGCGACCAGGTCTGGATCGTGGGCGGTGGCGAATTGTATTCCGCCGCAATGCCACTGGCGGATCGACTCCTCGTAACCGAAATCGATGCCGACATCGACGGCGACGCGTTCGCGCCCGTGATCGACGATCGCTGGGCGGCTGCCGACACACCGTGGCTGACGTCCGAGCCGTCCGGCCTGCGCTACCGCTTCCTCGAGTACTTACCTGTGAGGTAATTGTCGCGATTACGCCCTCGGGCGAAGCTTCCTGTGTCGAACCAATACACAGCAATCGCGACCAGGAGGCACCCCAATGATCGCCCAACTCGAAGCCAAGACGAACCAGTCGTTCCTACATCTCGCCCTGAAAGTGGACGCCGTCGTCTCCGGCGCGAACGGCGTCGCCTACCTCGTCGCGGCACCCCTGCTCGACGATCTGTTCGGTACCTCGTCAGGTTTCCTGCGGGCTGTCGGCGCGTTCTTTCTCGTCTACGCGATCGGCGTGTGGTGCCTCGGCGCGCAGCACCGCCCGAACAGCGCACTTGTTGCCGCTGTGATCGGCGGCAATGCGCTATGGGCAACGGCGAGTGTGGTTTTCGCCGTAGCGGAGGCAGCCGGACTCACCGCCGTCGGTATCGTCTGGACCTTCGCGCAGGCTGTGGTGGTCGGCGGATTCGCGGTCGCGCAGGCAGTCGGTCTGCGGAGCCGACGCTCAACCGTTGCCTGATAACAGGTCAGCATCGGCGCGAGTGCGTCATACTCCAAGGGCTCAACCTTTCCGCTCAGCCCAAGGAGAGGCAATACATGGATAAGAAGTCACTGACCGCCGTTGCCCGGCAGCAATTGAAGCTGGCCAACACGGCGTCCAGCGGCCGCAGTTCGCAAACGATTTACGGTGGTCATTCACGAAGCCTCAGACAGACCGTCGTCGGACTTCGTGCTGGTCAGAGCCTCGCAGAGCACGACAACAGCGGTGAGTCCACGCTGTTGATCCTGAGTGGGAAGCTGCAGTTGATCAGCGGTGAGAACAGCTGGAAGGGATCCACAGGAGACCTCCTTGTTGTTCCCAATGCCCGCCACAGTGTCGAAGCGATCGAGGATGTCGCGTTTTTGCTCACGGTCGCGATGTAGCAAGTCGAGTAGGTAGCACCGCGAGTAGGTAGCAGGTCGAGTAAGTCAGCCCCTTCGCCGTCACCGGCGGAGGGGCATTGCTTTGCGCTGCACACCTCGGTCCATATTGACAAATTTATTTGTCTATTGGATGCTTCAGAGGTGGACGCTTCGAAGAACATGGAACTTGTCGGGGATCCCGAGCAGCTCCGACAGGCGCTCACCCCGATCCGTCGCGATCTCCTGCTGCGGTTGCGGACCCCCGCCTCAGCCGTCGAGCTGGCACACGATCTCGACCTGCCACGGCAGAAGATCGGCTACCACCTTCGCCAACTCGAAGATGCAGGGCTGATCGAACTCGTCGAGACGCGGCGGCGGCGCGGCTTCACCGAGCGGGTACTCAAGGCGACGGCAACCGCGTATGTCATCGACCCCGATATCCTCACGCCCGCCACAACTCCCGCGCCACCGGCCGACAATGCGCGGCACGCCGCGGACCACCTCGTTGCCGTTGCCTCGAATGCGGTCCGCGACGTCGTACGGATGCAGACGAACGCCGACAAGACGGGTACGCGGCTGCTCACCTACACGCTCGAATCCGAGATCAGGTTTGCCGATCCTGACGATGTCCACCGCTTCACCGAAGCGCTTGCCGCTGCCACAGCGGCTGTGATCGAGCAGTTCGACTCCCCCACCGGCAGGCAGTTCCGCATCGTTGCTGCCGGCTATCCGACCCCTCGAACAAAGGACTGACCAATGACCGAGCCAGTGATCATCGAAACCACCATCGCAGCACCCGCGGCCACAGTCTGGCCTGCACTACGTGACCCGGATCTGATCCGCCGCTGGCACGGCTGGCACTACGACGGACTCGATGCCGAGATCGACACCATCTTCCTGACGGGCGGCACCGAATCCGAGGACTACACGCTGAGCCTCGGCGAAGACGTATTCACCCTGCGCGAGGACGACGGCGTCACGACAGTTCGAATCACACGCGCGCCCAAGGGAAACAACCCGGAATGGGACGAATGGTACGACGACATCACCGAAGGGTGGACGACGTTTCTCGAGCAACTGCGTTTCGGCATCGAGGTGCATGCCCTCGCCGTGCGTCGCACGATCATGGTCGAGGGGCGGCTCGACATCGATCCGCGTGCAGCGTTCGGACTACCGATCGACGCCGAGGTCGGCCGGACCTATCGATCGACGACTGCACCGTCCGGCACGATCGACGGAATCGTTCGGCTCGTCACGCCACACCAGATCGCGGTGACCGTCGATCGACTCGGTCCAGGGTTACTGATCCTCGGCGAGCTCCCGGTTCATCCGAAACGACCGTTCGGCGGCTGGCTGATGGTGCTTACCTCCTACGGGCTCACGGAGGCCGCACACGACGAACTTTCCCAGCGGTGGCAGTCGTGGTGGGACAGCCACCGCGTCGCAGTGGTGACGAACGCCTAGAGGTCGTCGCAGATCTCGCGCAGCTGTTCTATCAGCTTCACTCTGGCGGCGGTGTCGGTGGCGAGCGGTGCAACGTTGAGCGTCGTTGCACCGGCCTCCTTGAACGCGACGACCCGTTCCTTCACGAAGCCGGCTGGACCGATGAGTGAGATCGCGCGTACCAACTCGTCGGGAACGACGGCGGCGGCCTCCTGCTTCTTGCCTTCGAGATAGAGCTCCTGGATCCGGTCGGCCTCGGGTCCGTAGCCGTAGCGGGTCGCCAACTCGTGGTAGAAGTTCTTTCCCTTCGCGCCCATTCCGCCGATGTAGAGGGCGAGGTGCGGTTTGACCCACTGCAACATCGGTTCGGTGTCGTCGCCGATGGCCAGCGCCGGACCCGCGAAAATCTCGAGTTCGCCGAGACTCGGATCGCGTTTTGCCCGGCCCTTGGCAAGCGCTTCACCCCAGGCGAGGTGCGCCTTCTCAGGATGGAAGAAGATCGGCTGCCAGCCCTGAGCGATCTCGGCGGCGAGCTCGACGTTCTTCGGCCCCAGCGCTGCGAGCAGGATCGGAATATCCTCGCGCACAGGATGATTGATCAGCTTGAGCGCCTTGCCGAGGCCCGTCCCCTGATCCTTGGGCAGCGGGATCTGGTAGTACTTGCCGCTGTATTCGAGTTGCTCACGGCGCCAGACCTTGCGGCAGATCTCGACGACCTCGCGCGTGCGCCCGATCGGCGCGTCGTATGGGACACCGTGGAAACCCTCGATGACCTGCGGACCAGATGCCCCGAGACCGAGCACGAACCTGCCCTCGGACACGAAGTCGAGGCCTGCGGCTGTCATGGCAGTGAGCGTCGGCGTGCGCGTATAGAGCTGCAGGATGCCCGACGCCAGCTCGACCCGAGACGTTTTCGCGGCCAGGTAGCCGATGCCGCTCACAGCGTCGTAGGAGTACGCCTCCGGCACGAAGACGATGTCGATGCCGGCGCGTTCGAGATCCTCGACCTCGGCGGCTACTTCGCGGAAGCCTCCCGCATAGTTGAGTGTCAGCCCGATCCGCACGTCCGTCCTACCCTTCCGTTACGCGATGTGGCGCCGTTGCCACATCGCCAATAACCAACATAGCCCTCGCACAGGTGCGCCGTTTACGGGGTCTGTCGCACTACTACTCGACCCGAAGTCGATCTTCGCGAACGGGCTGGACGACCGCGTACTACGGTGAGGTATGGCCGAAGCCCAGCCGATTCTCACCCCGCTGACGACCGCGGCGATCTTCCTCGTCATCACCGTGAACGAGGGTGGCGAGGAGACCACACGCGATCTCCTGCAGGATGTCTCGGGCTTGCAGCGCTCCATCGGCTTCCGGGTACCCGCCTCGGGTTTGAATTGCGTCACCGCGATCGGCTCCAGAGCCTGGGACCGCCTGTTCGATGGCGGGAAACCTGCTGAGCTGCACGACTTTCGAGCACTATCCGGCCCGCGGCATTCGGCACCGGCCACGCCAGGCGATGTCCTGTTCCACATCCGCGCGAACGCACTCGACGTGTGCTTCGAACTTGCGGCGAAGCTCGTCGACCGTCTCGACGGCGCGGCGACCGTTGTGGACGACACCAACGGCTTCCGCTACTTCGAGCAACGCGACCTGCTCGGATTCGTCGACGGCACCGAAAACCCCACAGGACCGGCCGCGGGTGCGGCCGCATTGGTTCGCGACGAAGACCCGGACTTCGCGGGCGGCAGCTACGTGATCGTGCAGAAGTATCTGCATGCGATGGCCGACTGGCGGTCGCTGCCGGTCCCCGATCAGGAGCGGGTCATCGGCCGAACCAAGCTCGAAGACTTCGAGCTCGACGACGCCGAGCAACCCGCAAATTCTCATGTCTCGATGACGTCGATCGTCGATCCAGACGGCACCGAACGCCAGATCGTCCGAGCCAACATGCCTTTCGGCAGCGTCAAGGACGGCGAATACGGTACCTACTTCATCGGCTACTCTGCGACACCGACGGTAACCGAACGAATGTTGGAGCGAATGTTCCTGGGAGCCGGTGCAGCGCAGCATGATCGGATCCTCGACTTCTCGACAGCGGTCACCGGGACACTGTTCTTCGCGCCGAGCGCGGACTTCCTCGACGATCTCCCACCCGCACCGACACCAAGTGCAACAACGGCTTCGGAAAGCAAGCCGAGCAGTCCAGACAGTTCGCTGAAGATCGGCAGCCTGAGAAGGAGCACGACGTCATGAACAACCTCTACCGGGATCTTGCGCCCATCACCGAGGTCGCCTGGGCGGCGATCGAGGAGGAAGCAACGCGAACCTTCAAGCGCCACATCGCAGGTCGGCGTGTTGTCGACGTGTCGGGTCCACATGGGACCGACTTCTCGGCTGTCGGACTCGGCCGGACTGTGCCGATCGAGTCGCCGGCGGCGGGCGTGCAGGCCCATCAGCGCACCGTTGCCGCGGTCGTCGAGTTGCGCGTCCCGTTCACGCTGTCGCGCAACGAGATCGACAACGTCGAGCGCGGCGCGCAGGACGCCGACCTCGATCCGGTCAAGGAGGCCGCGAAGCAGATCGCGTTCGCCGAGGACCGCGCGATCTTCGAAGGTTATGCGGCGGCAGGGATTGCGGGCATCAGGGCAAGTTCGTCCAACGATGCCGTGCCGTTGCCCAAGGACGCGAAACTGGTGCCCGAGGCGATCACGCAGACGCTCAGCAGCCTTCGTCTTGCCGGCGTCGACGGACCCTACTCCGTCCTGCTGAGCGCGGACCTGTACGCCGAGGTCAGCGAGACGTCCGACCACGGCTATCCGATCCGCGAACACATCCAGCGCCTCATCGAGGGCGACATCATCTGGGCGCCTGCGATCGACGGCGCGTTCGTCTTGACGACCCGAGGTGGCGACTTCGATCTGCAACTCGGCCAAGACCTTTCGATCGGCTACACCTCCCACGATGCGGACAGCGTGCAGTTGTACTTCCAGGAATCGCTGACATTTCTCGTCTACACCGCAGAAGCTGCGGTCACCATGGAACCGACCGTATGAATGTGCGCGCGGGAGTAGTACCCCTCGCGCGAACGGCGTTGTATGCGGCGACCGCCGTGGTCGTCGGGATCGTTGTGCTCGTCTTCGTCGTCGCGGTGTTCGGTGCCAATCGGATCGTCACCGGCCTGATCGCCGGCTTCGTGATCGGCGCGGCGTTGTACCTGACGTTGACCACGTTGCACAGGATCACCCTCACCGACGAGGCGATCACAGTTCGCGAACTCCTGCATAAGCAGGTGCTGTCATGGGACGACGTCGTCGGCTGTCGATTCGAGGTGGAAACCCATCCGGAACCCCACCACCGTCGAGACGAAAGCTGGCTTCTTGCATTGTATTTCGGGTCCGTCGGCGCCGGCGGTGGCGGTTTGGCACTTGCGGTGCTCGAGCCGGTCACCCATCCGTACACCAATGCCCGCGAGATGCATCAGCGCGAGATGATCGAATCCATCTTCGCGATGGCAAGGCGCAAGGGCTTGGACATCAGAGTCTCGCCCTCCATCGCCGCTGCGGTGCAACAGCATTGGAAAATCACGATCTAGGGCGCTCCGCGCCTCGTGAGTCCTTTCGGAGGGCCCGACCTCCAAAAGGACTCACGAGCGGCGTAGCCGCCTACCCCAATCTTCGGAGCACGGCGAGCGGCGCGATACCGACCACCTTCGCGAAAGCGGTCCACGGCCACCACGGCACGTAGGCGTTGGCCGGCTCCTTCTCGATGGCGTCGACCATCGCCTTGTGACCCTTCTCGGCGCTTGCCATCAGCGGTGTCTTGCCTGCCTGCGCCGTCATCTCGGATTCGATGTAGCCGGGGAGCAGAGTCGTCACCGCGATCGGCTTGTTCAGGACGTCGAGCCGTATTCCTTCGGCCAAGTGCGCGGCAGCGGCCTTCGACGCGGCATAGGTCGTGACGTTGCCTCGCATGCCGCGCACAGCGCTGACGGAGGAGACGACAACCAGATGACCCGCGTTGCGTTCGCGGAAGATCTGCATTGCCGCTTCGCACTGAGCAAGCAGCGCAATGAAGTTGGTCTCCGCGGTCTGCTTGTTCGCATCGAAACGTCCGGTGCCGACGGGTTGGCCCTTGCCGAGGCCTGCGTTCGCGATGACACGATCCAGTCCCCCGATCTCCTGGTCCGCTTCGGTGAACACACTGAACACGGCATCGTGGTCGTTGACGTCCAAAGTCCGGACGAGCACCGAGATCTCGGGATGGCTGGCAGTGAGTTCCGCGGCCAATGCATCGAGCCGGTCGGTGCGGCGCGCGCACAAGACCAGGTTTCGTCCCTTGGCGGCGAAGAGACGTGCCATTCCCTCCCCGAGGCCCGAACTTGCACCCGTGATCAGGATGTTCTGGCGGACCGGCTTGCTCACGTGTGTGCTCCATTCGCAGTAGTTGTAGCGGCGGTCTTGTAGCGCGCCAGCTCGATCCGTGCGACGACGCCGAGATGAACCTCGTCAGGTCCGTCGGCAAGTCTGAGCGACCGGGCGGCCGTATATGCGCCGGCGAGTGGGAAATCGTCGGTGAGCCCGGCGCCGCCATGCAGTTGGATCGCCATGTCGACGATCTCGAGGGCCATCGCAGGCACAGCGGCCTTGATCTGGGACACCTGCGAGATCGCGCCGGCGATCCCGTGTGTGTCCAGCAACCAGGCGGCGTGCAGCACGAGCAGACGAGACTGCTCGATCGCGATGCGCGCCTTGGCAATTCGCTCGCGGTTGCCGCCTAGGTTCGCAATCGGTTTACCGAAGGCACTCCGCGACATCGCGCGTGTGCAGGCCAACTCGAGCGCCTTTTCGGCCAACCCGATCAGGCGCATGCAGTGATGAATCCGCCCCGGACCCAACCTGCCCTGCGCGATCTCGAAGCCACGTCCGACGCCTGCGATGACGTTCTCGGCGGGAACCCGAACGTCGGTGAAGCTGACGTCACCATGACCGTAGGGCTCGTCGTGAAAGCCGAAGACGGGCAGCATGCGCTCGATCTTCACACCGGGTGCGTCGACGGGAACGATGACCATGCTGTGGCGTTGATGCCGGTGGGCGTCTGGGTCGGTCAACCCCATGAAGATGATGAACTTGCAGTTCGGATGCCCGATGCCGGTCGAGAACCACTTGCGACCGTTGACGACGACCTCGTCGCCGTCGAGGACGACCGTCGACTCCATGTTGGTGGCATCCGACGATGCGACGTCGGGTTCGGTCATGCCGAACGCCGAGCGAATTTCACCCGCGAGCAGCGGCGTCAGCCACTCCCGCTGCTGCTGCTCGCTGCCGAAGTGCACGAGCACCTCGGCGTTACCGGTGTCGGGCGCGTTGCAGTTGAAGATCTCGGGTGCGATGAACGAGCGACCCATCAATTCGGCGAGCGGTGCATAGTCGGTGTTCGACAGCACGCTCGGCAGAAACAGATTCCAGAGCCCAGCCGACTTAGCCTTGGCCTTCAGCTCTTCGATGATGGGGAGCACCTGCCACGGGTTGTCGAGCGCCCGCAGTTGGCGGTGGTAGTCGACCTCGATCGGGTCGATCTCGTCGGCGATGAATGCGGAGATTCGACGGTGATAGTCCGCAGCCACCGGTGAGAGAGCGAAATCCATCCAGCGAGCCTAGCCCGGCGAGAATTTCGGTTGACCGAGACCGGGCGAACGACCGCCCGGTCTCGAGTCGCGAATCGAGTTGATCAGGCGTTTGCAGCGCCGAGGCCGAGCTTGACGCCGTGAGTGGTGAGCCAGTTGGCCGGGTTGAGCTTGACACCGCTCGGATCCCAGATTTCCAGGTGCAGGTGCGGCCCGGTCGAGTAACCGCGGTTGCCGACGGTCGCGATGGTTTCGCCCGCGGTGACCCGCTTGCCGACGAACGTCGTGATGTCGTTGACGTGGCCGTACACGGCTGTCGTGCCGTCGTCCTGCTTGACGCGGACCCAGAGGCCGAAGCCCGACGCAGGACCCGCCTCGATGACGACACCGTTGGATACCGACGCGATGGGAGTGCCGATGGCGTCGGCGAAGTCGAGACCGGAGTGCATCGCACCCCAGCGAGCGCCGTAGCCGGACGTGATCGCACCGTTGACGGGACGAACGACCGGTGCGCGCGGCGCGAACTGCGCAGCGAAATCCTGGCCGAGCTTGTTGAGCTGCTCGATGCCGTTGGTGATCTCGGGCGGCAAAGCAGGCAACTCCGGACCGGCAACGGGAGCGGCGTCAGGAGCAGCGGCCTCCGGTGCGGCGGTGAGGCTTTCCGTGAACTTGTTCAGCTGGTCGAGGCCGTTGCTGATCTCGATCGGCAGACCTGGGATGACAGGAGCAGCACCATTGGGAGCCGCCTGCGCGGTCGCCGGGTTACTCACCTGATATCCCGTCGCAATCAACGCGCCGGCAGCAACGGCAACAGTCGCGGCAACTCCGGTTCGATCATTCATTCGAGTCGGCGCGCGATGGCGGCCCTTCGATGAAGACTTGCTGGTCACGACATTGCCAGTCAGTAGCGCTGTCGAGTCGGACTTCGTGCTGTTGCGATGCTGCGACAAAGGGTTGTCCTCAGTTTTCGGCCGGCCGTAAGTAACGAATCGATATAGGTGTGCGTAGAAGGATACAACTCCGTGACCATTCCGCAACCCGGACCCCAAATCCGCGCCGCGGTCGTGAGTCTTTTCGGAGGGTCTGCCCGCCGAAAAGACTCACAAGGCGCGGAGCGCCCTCAGTCCGTAAAGGTGATCCGCACGGAGATCGGATTCGTCTGCAGCGCCCGAAACGTGTAGCCGGCAAGTGCGCTCGCGATGCGATTGTCGGCGAAGGTGCGTGCGCGAGCGTCGACGTCGTCGTCGGGTACGAACTCCGCATTTCCGCTACGCCATTCGTCGCCTTGGCGAAGTCGAACGCGGGGGTCGGCGGTGATGTTGCTGCCCCAGCCCGAGCGGCGACCGTGCTGCGAGATCACCCAGGCGCCGGTCGCGTCGACGGAAACCGACACCGGCACCCGCCGGACCTGGCCCGTCTTGCGCCCGGTTGTCTCCAACTCCGCCATGATCGTCGAGCGGACCCCGACCTTGTCGAGAGCCGCGACGAGTGGATTGGCCACGTAGCGGCCGACCCCTCGTTCGAATCGGAATTTCAGAGGTGTTGCCATGTCGTCCTCCAGGTCGGTTGGTCAGCCACGTTTGCGGGTGAATGCGCCGACGCCGTTGCGGTTGAGCATCGAGGTCGCCGTTCGCCACCACTGCCGATCGAGATCGGGTTCGAGCCCATCGGCAAGCCTGTGCAGTTGGTCGGTGTGCCACTGCAGATCGAGTGCGCCGTCGAGCGCCTTGAGATCCGACACCAGACCGAGCGGACCCCGGAGACCGAATTCGACGGCCGGCGCCACCAGTGTCTCGCTGCGCGATTCCAGAATCACGGCCGCAGCGTCAGGCGTTGTGCAGGTCGGTCGGCCGAGGCCGACGAGGTCGCAGTCGCCGCCAGCGACGGCAGCACTCATCGCGGTCCGCGAACGGAATCCGCCGGTGACGGCAAGTGGGACGTTGCCTGCAACCTCTCGCACCGTCTTGGCGTAGTCGAGGAAATACGCCTCGCGTTCGAGCGTGCTCGCCGATGCGGACTTTCCCATCATTGCCGGGGATTCATAACTGCCGCCGCTGATTTCGATCAGGTCGAGGCCCTCGTGCGACAGGGCGGCGACGACATCGCGCGACTCGTCTTCGGAGAATCCGCCACGTTGAAAGTCTGCGGAGTTCAACTTGATTCCGACGGCGAACCCGGGGCTCACACATTTGCGTATGGCACGAACGATCTCGAGCAGGAATCGCATCCGCCTGGTCGGGTCGCCACCCCATTCGTCGGTGCGCTGATTGGCGAGCGGCGAAAGAAACTGCGCCACAAGGTAACCGTGAGCACCGTGGATCTGCACACCCGAGAAGCCTGCAGTCTCGGCAACGACCGCCGTCGTCGCGAATCGCTCGATGATGTCTTCGATCTCGGCACCGGTGAGTGCTCGCGGCGTCATTGCACCTGGCACCTTCGCCGCTATTGCACTCGGACCGACCGGACGCTTCCGCGCCGCAAGCGGATTCGCTTGTCTACCTGGATGATTGATCTGCATCCACAGTGGTGCACCGCCGTCCTGCGCAGCCTTCGCCCAGCTGCTAAGCCCCTCCAGATCACGTTCGTCTTCGACGACGACATTGCCAGGTTCACCGAGTTGAGTTCGGTCGACCATCACGTTGCCGGTGACGATCAGGCCGTAGCCGCCGTCGCCCCAGCGCCGAAAGAGGGTTTCGAGACGATCCGACGGCCCATTCCCTCGTCCACCGAGCGCTTCGCTCAGAGCCGACTTCATCATGCGATTCCGAAGAATCTGACCGCACGGAAGTTCGAGCGCATCGTTGAGTGTGGCTACTGTCGCCTCTTGTGCTGCCATGACTCCCTCGTCGACACTCGTCTATGCGTGACGGCTCGTCACGCTTGCTTGCGACGGTAGTAGAACGATCGGTATACGGCAAGTGTCAGCCCCGGAAGTTCACTCGAAGAGGAGACGACGTTGACGGAGCATCAGCCCGCGGTGACGCTGCAGTGCATCGGCCACACGGCACTCATCACGCTCAACCGCCCGGATGCGATGAACGCCGTCGACGCCGCGCTGTCGATCGCGCTCGGTAACGCGGTCGCCGAACTCGCCGCAGACCCGGAGCTTCGAGTCGGCGTCGTCACCGGTGCGGGTCGGGCATTTTGCGCGGGAGCCGATCTCAAAGCACTCGCATCGGGGCAGAACATCATGGACAGCGACCACCCGGAGCGGGGCTTCGCAGGCTTCGTCAAGCATTTCATCGACAAGCCGATCATCGCCGCTGTCAACGGTTTTGCTCTAGGCGGCGGCACCGAGATCATGTTGGCCTCCGACCTCGCCGTCGTCAGTGCCGACGCAAAACTCGGTCTGCCCGAGGTGAAGCGCGGACTCGCTGCGGCGGCGGGTGGACTGTTGCGGCTGCAGCGCCAGATTCCGCTGAAGCTCGCATTGGAAGTCGCGTTGACGGGCGACCCGATCGACGCCGAGACCGCGCTGCGATGGGGACTTGTCAACCGCGTCGTCCCTGCCGATCAGGTACTCGACACCGCGCTTGCGCTCGCCGAGAAGATCGCAGCCAACGCTCCCCTATCCGTGCAGGCGTCCAAGCGAATCATCTACCGAAGCGCGGAGTTCGGCTCGGAATGGAAAGACGACATCTGGTCCATGAGCATGCAGGAACTTGGCCCGGTGCTGATGAGCAAGGACGCAAGGGAAGGTCCGCGGGCCTTTGCCGAGAAGCGCGAACCCAAGTGGCGGGGCATCTAAATCGAACGCGACGAACGGGCCGACAGTGCGCACTTTCGGCGAAAATATGACCACTGGTGACCCGTTCGATCCGATCGAATGTGCAGACGGCCGACCGTTCCAGATACACTCGCGCCCGTGTGAAGCACACGCGCCTTCGTAGCTCAGGGGATAGAGCAACCCTCTCCTAAAGGGTAGGTCGCAGGTTCGAATCCTGCCGAGGGCACCACGCCCCCGCACCAGGCGAGTGCGAATTCGTAGTACGGCCTGCTCAGCGCAACTACGCTCAGTGGTCGTGCGGACAACCGAGGATGGCAGCAACTTCCGCCTGCTGCAGGGTGCGCCCCCGGCTCTGGCGTCGCGCACGGTTATGGCCCGCACCGCGGCTGCATTTTTTGCATCGACCGGCGTCGCTGGCATTGTTCTTTTTGCTGTGATTCCGGCAGAGGCGGTCGTCAGCAAAAGCATTCTGTTCATCGGTGCCATCGTTTCGATCGCGACCGCGTGTTCGGTCCTTGCCTTGGGGCGATATCTCAACGCGACCGCCCACGCCGGTCTGATCGTCTTCGCGACCATCGTTCTGACGTACATGCTCACTCTGTCTCAGAGTCCCGCTCTCACTGTGGCGATGGCGTGTCTGTACCCGTGCATGGCATGCCATTCAGCATTTGTGTTCTCGTGGCGCAGAGCCTTTCTCATAACGGCGTTCACCGTGCCGCTGTGTGTGTTCGGCGTCAGCAGTAACTCCGAGTTGGCTTGGTGGGCAGCACTTCTGCCGGTGACGACAGCTCTGATCGTCGGCACCGCCGTCGCTGTTCTGAGTCGTGTCGCATCCGAAGCCGATACTGACGTGCTTACGGGGCTGCTCAACCGGCGTGGTTTCGACCGCGCGCTGGCGGCCGCGCTCGCGGTGCCGGTCGGCTCGCGCTCCGGCCTCGCGATGGTCCTGTTCGACCTCGACGACTTCAAGTCGACGAACGACAGGCTCGGTCACAGGGCAGGCGACACGATGCTCGAAAACGTCGCCGCACGGTGGATCGACCAACTCAGCCCCGACGCGATACTCGCCCGCTACGGCGGAGACGAATTCGGGCTGCTCCTTCCGAATACCACCGAGGCGCAGGCCATCGAGATTGCCGACCGGATGAGGGCGTCCATTACGACCAACTGCTCGGCTGGAGTCACGTCGTGGCGGCACGGGGACACCGCGTCCCTGTTCGTCGGTCGTGCCGACATCGGGTTGTACCGCGCGAAGGCGACAGGGCGGAATCAGACGACGCTGGAATCCGCGCAACGTCCCGCGGTCGTCAGCGAACTTCGGGATGCTCTCGACTCGGGAACCGTCGACGTTCACTACCAACCGATCGTCGATGTTGCCGACGCCGGTCGCATCGTCGGATACGAGGCGCTTGTCAGATGGACGTCGATCGAACAACCGGATCTGACGCCGTCGGGCCTCATCACGATCGCCGAAAGCAGTGACCTGATAGACGAATTGGGCCGAGCCGTGCTCTACCGAGCTTGCACCGACGCACATTCCATGCAGCGCACACTCGGCACTCCGCTGACCGTGAACGTCAACGTGTCGTGCCTCGAACTTGTTCGTCAGACGTACGCGACGAGAGCGCTGGCCACTGTCGCTGCCGCAGGCTGGCCGTTCGATCAACTTGTTCTCGAGATCACCGAAAGCGAGTTGGCCGCCGACTCGGAACAGGCCATCGCACAACTCGCGCAATTGCGACGAGCTGGCGTCCGGATCGCGATCGACGACTTCGGCAGTGGCTACTCGTCGTTGAACCGGCTGGCGTCGTTGCCGTGGGACATCTTGAAGATCGACCGCCCCATCATCGGCGACGCAGCATCGGCGCGGCCGATGTTGACTGCGATCACCGCACTGAGCGCGGCTTTCGGACTCGACGTGATCGTCGAGGGTATCGAGACGCAGGACCAGGCGGTTCTCGCAAAGGAACTCGGCATCGGCAGCGCTCAGGGTTTCCTGTACGGCCGAGCGATGTCGCTGGCCGAGATCACGTCGGCGATACCTGCAGTCAATGCTGCGCCCGACTAGCTCCCAGGCTTCCGCAACCACATGGTTGACAACGGGATACCGACCAGCTTAACCTCATATTCAACCAAACGGTTGAGGAGCGCTCGAATGACGGACCAGCTGTCGAAAGTCTTTGCAGCGTTGGCAGATCCGACTCGACGCGACATCGTCGCGCGACTCACTGTCGGCGATGCGACGGTCGGCCAGCTCGCCGAGCCGTACGACGTCAGCATGCAGGCCGTATCGAAACATCTGAAAGTGCTCGAAGACGCAGGCCTGGTGAGTAGAAGCCGCGACGCTCAACGCAGACCGTGCCATCTCGAAGCGGAGGTGTTCGACCTGATGACGAAATGGATCGAGCGTTACCGGCGGGAGGCGGAAGACCGCTTCCGTCGACTCGACGACGTGCTCGCACGAATGGAACAGCCCACCGAGATCGACACCGAGAAAGGCGCATGATGTCAACGACTGATACGAAGCACGAAACCGAGATCACTGCAGGCACAACGCTGCCGACGATCGTGGTCGTCCGCGAATTCGATGCGCCCGTCGACCGGGTACACCGCGCCTGGACCGATCCAGTCCTTTTTGCGCAATGGCTCGGACCGAAGTCGCTCGAAACACGAATCGAGCAGTGGGACTGCAGAACCGGTGGCAGCTGGCGATACTCGTCGATCCGTGACGGCGAGGCGATCGCAAGCTTCTTCGGCTCGTTCCACGAGATCCGGTCCGACCGCATCGTGCAGACGTTCACCTACGTCGGATTCCCGGATGGTGTTGCGCTGGAGACGATTCGGTTCGACGCGCTGGCCGACGACCGGACTCGCATCACGTCGACCATGCTCGTCGACAGCTTCGAAGGTCGTGACGGCCTCTTGTCGAGCGGCATGGATGTCGGAGTCACAGAGGGTTACGTCAAACTCGACGCATTGCTGGGGCGCACAGCATGAATCCGGCCGAGGAGCACCGCGCGATCGCTGCGACGTTCACCGACCGTGTCGAGGGCGTCACGAACTGGGACGCGCCCGCGCCGCCGGAAGGCTGGCGTGCACGCGACGTGGTTCGCCATCTCGTGGAATGGTTTCCCGCTTTCCTACGGGGCGGTGCGGGCATCGAATTGGCAAGCGGCCCTTCGGTCGACGACGACCCTGTCGAGGCATGGCGGGTGCATTCCGCTGCGGTGCAGGGCGTGCTCGACGACCCGGCTACAGCAGCAAAGTCGTTGCGGAATCCCAATACCGGCGACCTCCCGGTCCCACAGGCGATCAGCATGTTCTACACGGCGGACGTCTTCATGCACACCTGGGATCTCGCGCGAGCGACCGGACAGGACGAGACACTGGACCCGCAGCGCTGCGCAACTATGCTCGCCGGAATGGAACCGATGGACGAAATGCTGCGCACGAGCGGACATTACGGCCCGCGGGTGCAGGTTCCCGACGACGCCGACGCTCAGGTCAAGTTGCTCGCGTTCATCGGTCGCGACCCCCTTGGCACCGAACGTTAATCCGACTTCGGCAACAACCGCTCGACAACTTTCGCGTACAAGGTCGGGTCCGGCGCTGCTAGCCCCAGCATCGAGGCGAGAAACACCCCGTCTCCGACGAGCCGAATGATTTCAGCTTGCACAGGGTCCCCGATTTCCGCCCGTAGGGCGTCGTCGTAGGCGGCCATCGCTTCGATCACAGCCTTCTTTACGGTGCCTTCTGTCCCGTCGACGCTGCGTAGCACCGCAATGAGTGAACCGTAGAGCGCCGTCTCCGCCGGGTCGTCTGCGGAGCGTAGGTACCACTCCGCCATCGACGTTCCCGCTTCGGCGAACTGCTGGTCGGAGCGCTCGCTCTGTCGGCGAACCATCCCAGCGAGCAATGCTTCCTTGCTGCGAAAGTGATAAAGCAGCCCGCCTTTGGATACACCGGCCTTTGCTGCGACCGCTTCGAGCGTGACCTGAGTGAGTCCGCCCTCGATCAGCAGCGCCTCTAGTGCGTCGAGGATTCGGTCGGGCGTGCTGGGTGCCATGTAAATCACTTTACCGGCTGGACGGTTCAGTGCTAGCCTATGACTACTGTACCGGCTGGACGGTATAGCTCAATTTGTACTCGAACAGGAGAATTTCCGTGACGATCACCAAGGCCGTCGAATCCGGTACGCCGGTTCGCGCGACGCGCCGCGAATGGATCGCCCTTATAGCGCTGTCGCTCGCTGTCCTACTGATTTCCGTCGACGCGACGGTCCTCGACCTCGCGTTGCCCGCGATCAGCGCCGACCTCACCCCGAGCAGCACGCAGTTGCTCTGGATCATCGACGTCTACTCGTTCGTCCTCGCAGGCCTGCTCATCACGATGGGCACCCTGGGCGACCGGATCGGGCGACGCAAGCTGCTTTTGATCGGTGCCGCTGGGTTCGGTGTCGCATCGGCGATTGCCGCGTGGTCGGTCGATCCCGAAATGCTGATCGCGGCCCGCGTGCTGCAGGGCATCTCCGGCGCGACCTTGATGCCGGCCACACTCGGCCTCATTCGCTCGATGTTCCGCGACGCTCGCCAGCGCACCGCCGCCATCGGCGTGTGGAGCGCGATGGCAGGCGGCGGTGCCGCAGGCGGACCGCTGATCGGTGGTTGGCTGCTCGAGCACTACTGGTGGGGCGCGGTCTTCCTCATCAACGTCCCAGTCATGCTCGCGTTGATCGCCGTCGGTCCGTACCTGATTCCAGAATTCAAGGACCCGAACCCCGGCCGCTTCGACCTGATCAGCGCAGTGCAGTCGATGGTCGCGATCGTGCCGATCGTGTACGCGGTCAAGGAAACCGCGGTCCACGGCCCGACTGCCGAGACTGCGATCATCGGCCTCGTCGGCGCGTTGGTCGGCTGGCTGTTCATCCGCAGGCAGCGGATCCTGAAGGACCCGCTGCTCGATCTCGAACTGTTCGCCAACAGGCACTTCTCGACCGCGGTTCTGACGAACCTCATGTCGGTGTTCGCGCTTGCCGGCGTGCTGTTCTTCGGTTCGCAATACCTGCAGTTGGTGCTCGGCAAGTCACCGCTCGAAGCCGGTTTGCTGATGTTGCCGGGCACCTCGGCGAGCATCGTGACGTCGCTCCTTGCGGCCTGGCTCGTGCGTCGCTGGCAGCCACGGCTCGTGTTGTCCGCGGGTCTTGCGGTCTCGGCCATCGGTGCGGCTGCGATGGTGTTTTTGCAGGCAGACGCCGGAGTCGTGCTGTTTATGCTCGCGTTCGTTCTGGTCGGCTTCGGTGTCGGCATCGGACTGACTTTGACGTCCGACATCGTGGTCAGCTCGGTCCCAGCCGACCGTGCAGGCGCGGCGTCGGCCGTCTCCGAGTCGGCTTACGAGCTTGGCATCGCGCTCGGTGTAGCCATCCTCGGGTCGGTTGTGATGAGCATCTTCCGTGGTGACGTGGACGTGTCCGACCTCGCGGACGCCGACAAGGCGGTTGCGCAGGACACGCTCGGCAGCGCTGTCGACGTTGCGCACACGCTGCCTGCGGAGACCGGGCAAGCACTGCTCGAATCCGCGCAGGCCGGGTTCGTGAGCGGCATGCACGTGGCAGCGATCCTCGTTGCCGTGCTGCTCATCGCCAACGGTGCTCTTGTCATGCGGATGCTGCGACCGCATCGCAGTTAGAGCTGGTCACTGACGGGTCGGGCCGATCTGCCGACCCGTCAGTGCTGCCAACTCGGCGACCGACCGAGCCCGAGCAGGATCCGGTCCAGCGTCGACGCACTCGCACCAACCAACCCCGGCGCGAACGGCGCACCGGGCGCCAGTCTCATGTCGTCGTCGGGCACGGTTTCCGCAATCTGCAGGGTCGCCGCGGCCAGTTCGTCGTCGACGGTGATCGTGTTTCCGATCGAGCGCGCGACGTCCCAGGCGTGCACGACCGAGTCGACGAGATGAAACCGCAGCAAGGCCGCGCCGGGAAAGGTCTGCTCGGCGCTGAACTCGAGCAGCACACACTCTCTCGTCAGCGCGCCTTCGCCGGCGAAGGCGTCGATCACACGCTCGGACGCGGCCAGGTACGCACCCACTGGATCGTCGAAGTCGCGCAGTTGCCAGATCGCAGGGTCGGCGCCGTTGCCCTCGACGGCCGCGGCGAAACCGAGATTCTGAACCGTCATGTGCTGCAACAGTTCCCGTAGGTTCCACGCCGCGCAGGGCGTTGCGTATTCCAAGTGGTCGGCACGTACCGGCGATACCGCGTCGACGCTCAGGTCGACTGCCCGGGCGTGCAGAGAAAGCTGGGCTTCCGAATCCGATTTAGTAGGCATACGCATATCGTACGCGCATGCCTACTATTTGGGCGAGGGTAATCTTCGAGTTATGGTGGCCGACCGACCGGACCTCGCCGCGATGCTCGCGCCGCTCGTACGGGCACTCATCGCGATCGAGCAACCCATCCTCGACACCAACGACCTCACGATGTGGGGTTACACGGTTCTGCTGCGCCTGGACGACTCACCGACCCGCACTCAGGCGGCTCTCGCGCAGTCGATCGGCGCCGACAAAACCCGAATCATCCGCGTCCTCGACGACCTCACCGAGCGTGGCTACATCCTGAGAAAGCCTGATCCGTCCGATCGCCGTGCGCATCTGATCTCGCTGACACCCGCCGGTCGCGAGGTCCGAGACCGCGCGCAAGTCGAGATTCAACGGCGCGAAGAGGTCGTCCTTGCAGCACTTCCGGCCGGCGAACGGCGCAGCTTTCTCCGAGCACTACAGCAGCTTTCCCGCTCGGTCGAGGCCGACGGACCGAGCGGTCGCGAGTGACCCGGGACCCCCGCACGGCCGCGCGGGCGGCACGTCACAGCATTCGTGACCTCGACATTCGATAGCCTGTCACTGACACCCGCCACCGAGGAAGCGAGTCGGATGCTCGTCCTAGCGCACGTCAGCGATCTTCATTTCGACGGCGGTCGACGCAATGTCAAAAGAGCCGGCCGAGTCATGAAGTATCTCAACGGTTTACCGGGACGCGTCGACGCCGTACTCGTCACAGGCGATATCGCCGACCGTGGCAGGCCTGACGAGTACCAGCAGGCTCGCGCGATACTCGACACCGACATACCGGTGCTCTGCCTGCCCGGCAATCACGACGACCGCTCGGAATACCGCACTCACTTCCTGAACGAGGAAGGTTCGGGCCCGATCAATCGGGCGCACATGATCGGCGACGCGATCGTGGCGATGTGCGATTCCTCCGTGCCGGGCCGCCCCGGCGGACTACTCGCCGACGAAACCATCACCTGGCTACGAGCCGTCCTCGACGACGCACCGCCGGCCGCGCCCATCCTGATCGCCGCACATCACCCCCCGCAGAAACTCTTCACCCCGATCGTGGATCGCATCCTGCTCGACGACACCGACCCGCTCGAAGAAATCATCCGAAGCGATTCCCGAATCGTCGGGATGTTCTGCGGTCACGCACACACGTCAGCCGTGACGACGTTCGCCGGCGTACCGCTCGTCGTTGCACCGAGCGTGTCGTCCGTGCTAGGTCCTGAGTGGGAGGGCGACGGCCGTTCGCACGATCCGGTCGTCGACTACGACGCTCCCCCGGCCATCGCGTTCCACGTCATCGACGACGACCACCGACTGACCACCCATTTCCGTTCCATCGCCAAAACGAACAGTGCCCACGGGTTCAGGCGGTCGGCTCAGCCGACGCTGCCGACGTAGGCGCGTCGACGTTTCCGCTGGTACGCGGCGGGCGTCGTACCCTTCCATCGTTTGAAGGCGTAGATGAACGTGGACGCTTCCGAATAACCGAGCCGGATCGCGACGTCGGAGACCGACAGCGGCGTTGTGGACAACATCTGCTCCGCGAGCGCTTCACGCACCTCGTCGAGCAGTGCCCGGTAACTCGTGCCGGCGTCGGTCAGCCGTCGCCGCAAGGTGCGCGTACTGGTATTGAGACTGCGGGCAACCTCGTCGATCCCCGCACTGGCACCACCCACCTGTACCAACCGTTCCCGAACCTCGTGCGCTATGCCGGTACGCGCACGGCGTCGCGTCACCATCGCGCCACACTGCGCCTGACACATGGCGAGTGTTTGTGAGTTGGCTTGCGGCAGTTCGAGATCGAATATCGCAGGGTCGAAGGTGAACGAGTTGACCGCACGGTCGAAAGTAGCGGCGATGCCGAACACCGCCGAGTAGTCGTCCCCGCTCGGCGGCGCCGGGTAGGAGAAGGTCACGGTGCGCAGCGGCATGCTCGCGCCGAGTAGATCCGACAGCACCGTGAACATCGCAGCGGTGTCGCGTTCGACGAGAAATCTCCGGACATCGTCGGGAACCCGGTCGATCAGGAGGCGTCCCACGATCTCGTCGCGGCCGAGTTCCACGACCGGTATGCAGAAGGTGAAACTCAGTTCGAGATAGCGCAACGCCATCGCAACCGCGTCCCGCAGCGTCGGACTGCTCACACACGCGAACCCGAAGATGCCGAACGTCGTGACGCGATAGCGGCGGCCGACATCGATGCCGAGACCCGGGGTGTCGCCGAGCGCCCGCACCAGATTTCGAACCACCGCCAGCTCGACCCGGGCGTCGATCTGAGCGTCGGGGTCGTCGAGCAGGTCGGCGGTCAGGGTGGTGTCGCGCAGCAGTTCGTCCTGGTCGACGCCATGGTCGCGGCCGTATCGAACCAACAGCGCGACACTCGCGACGCTCCTCGGAAAATCCCAGTCCAGCACACCGGGGATCGGAACGACTTCTGCCATACACACCAGTATGGCCGAAAATCTCGATAGGCGGCTTCGCGGCTTGTGAGTCTTTTTGGTGGTTCCGCCCTCCGAAAAGACTCACGAGCGGCGTAGCCGCCTCACCAGCTCAATTCGTTGCACCGCTTCGCGGAATCCATGCCTTCGATCTGCAGCGTCGCGTGCTCGATGTGGTAATCGTTCGCGAGCACCTCCTGCGCGCTGCGCAGAACCTCGTCGGCATTCGCGCCGGCAGCGGTCGTGAGGTGCGCCGAGGCGACCTCCATACCCGACGTCAGCGTCCAGACATGCAGATCGTGGACGTCTTCGACGCCGGGCAACGCTTGCAGTGTCGAGGAGACCAACTCGACGTCGAGTCCCTCAGGGCTGTGCTGAAACAGGATTCGCAGCGACCGACGAGCCAGAATGTACGTCCGCGGCAGGACCCACAATCCGATCGCGACGCCGATGATCATGTCCGCGTAGAGCCAGCCGACGGTCAACGTGATGACTGCGGACAGCAGCACACCGACCGAACCGATGAGGTCGGCGAGCACCTCGAGGTACGCCCCACGGATGTTGAGGCTCTCCTTCGCGCCGGAACGCAGGAGCAGGAACGACGCGATATTGGCGCCGAGACCCGCGATGCCGGCAATCAACACGGGGAACCCGGCCACCTCGGGTGGCTCGCCGATTCGCGAGATCGCCTCGTAGAGAACGTATCCCGCGACGGCGAACAACAGGACGGCGTTCGCGAGTGCTGCCAGCACTTCCGCTCGGTAGTAGCCGTAGGTCCGCGTGTAGGTCGGCGCGCTGCGTTTGGCCAGCATGATCGCCCCGAGCGCCATCGACAGTCCGACGACATCGGTGAGCATGTGCGTCGCATCGGACAGGGTCGCCAGCGACGACGTCGCGAACGCGATCGCGAACTCGAGCACCATAAATGTTGCGCCGATTCCGAGTGCCATCGCCAGGCGACGGACGTACTTCCCTGATGCACTTTCGCCGATCGGCGCGTGTGTATGTTCGTGTCCCACGGGAGACAACATATGCGTACATGCGCATGAATGCAAGACTCACACAATTTGCTCAGAACTCCCTGGCACACTGGATGCGTGAAAACCACGGCCCGCCGCGAGCTGCCAACGCGCGGACCCTTGCGCCCGATCGAACTCGCCACCGGCGCTGTGATGAGCGGTCTCACGATCGCGCTGTCCGTGCTGGCGAACATCATCCCGTTCCTCGGCGCGGTCCAGGTCCTCGCGGCCATCCCGATGGCCATCATCGCTCAACGCCATCGCCTCCGCGCTCTCCTGATAGCGACCGCTGCAGCGATGCTCGTCGCCTTCGTCGCAGGCGGTGTTCTCGCTGCATTCAGCGTGGGATCGTGCGCGCTGCTCGGCGGCATCGTCGGAAGCGTCAAACGGCGCGGCCGCGGCTTGATGTACGTTCTCGTCTACTCCACCGTTGCAGGCGCGGCAACAGCCGCCTTCGCGGTCGGCATGCTGCTTGCCTTCTCCGTCACGCGGCAACTGTTCTTCGACACGATTCGCAACACCGTCGACGGCCTCACCAACCTCGCGTCTCGGCAAGCCTTCCTTGTCCCCATCGCCGAGGGCTTCGCCGACATGGCGAAGTCGATCCTGCAGTACTGGTACTTGTGGATCGGCGGTTCCGCGATCGTCGGAACGGTCATCGGGGCAGTGTTCGCCTGGTACGTGCTCGGCGCCGTGCTGGACCGACTCACCTGGTTGCCCGCCGAAGATCATCTCGACGCCCCCGACGACGGTCGTCCCGTCGCACCGCTCCCGGTCGGACTCGTCGACGTCAGCTATCGCTATCCGGCCGGCGACGCCGACGCGCTGTCCGGCATCGACTTCACCGTCGACGTAGGCGAGTTCGTTGCGGTCGTCGGACACAACGGGTCCGGTAAGTCGACGCTCACCCGCATCCTCGCAGGCCGACCGCCGACCTCGGGAACGGTCAGCCGACCCGGCTCTGCTGGGCTCGGCAAGTTCGGCGGCACCGCAGTGGTCCTGCAGCGTCCGGAAAGCCAGATCCTCGGGGTCCTCGTTGCCGACGACGTCGTGTGGGGCCTGCCCGACGGTGCCGAAGTCGACGTCGAAGGTCTGCTCGCCGAGGTAGGACTCGCGGGCTTCGGATCCCGCGAAACGAACTCGCTTTCCGGCGGACAACAGCAACGGCTAGCTGTCGCCGCAGCACTCGCCCGCCGACCCAGCCTGCTCATCGCCGACGAGGCAACCGCGATGGTCGATCCCGCAGGTCGACTCGAACTCGTCGCCCTGCTTTCCTCCCTACCCAAGCGACATCCGATGGCCGTCGTGCTCGTGACCCACCAGGAGTCCGAAGCCGACGCAGCCGACCGCGTCGTACACCTGTCCGGCGGACGTGCGGTCGACCGACTGCCCGTCTGGCACCAACCCGTCACAGACGACCTACCGAACGAGCCATCCAACGAGCCACTGCTGCAGCTCAGCGGCGTTCGCCACACCTACCTAGCCGGAACACCATGGGCGACAGAGGCTTTGCACGGCATCGACCTCACAGTCAACAGAGGCGACGGCGTCTTGATCGTCGGCGGCAACGGCTCGGGCAAGTCGACGCTGGCGTGGACGATGGCGGGTCTGGTCGAACCGACGATGGGGACCTGCGAACTCGACGGCAGGGCGATGACGAAACAGGTCGGCAAGGTCGGACTCGCCTTCCAACATTCCCGCCTGCAATTGCAACGCCGCACGGTCGGAACCGAAATCGCGTCGTGGGGCGGTCCGGAAATCGGGTCCGGTCAGGTCGGCAGAGCACTGGACGACGTCGGCCTCGACCGCACGCTCGCAAGCCGCGCGATCGATGAACTGAGCGGCGGGCAAGCGCGTCGGGTCGTCCTCGCAGGCATCATCGCGAGCCGTCCTCGTTTGGTCGTCCTCGACGAACCCCTCGCCGGACTCGACCCCGACGGCCGACGCGGCATCGTCGAACTGCTCGGCGAACTGCGGCGGCGGAAGGGCCTCACCCTCGTCGTGATCTCACACGATGTCGAGGGTTTCGGCAGCGTCTGCAACCGCGTTATCAAGCTCGATTCGGGACGAATAGTGACCGACGCGCCGAGCCCGGCAGGTGATCGCCGATGAGCAGCACAGTCCTTCTTCGTCGCGTTCCAGGAACGTCGCCAGTCCACGAACTGTGGGCGGGAACCAAACTTCTTGCCGTCCTGGCGATCAGCCTGCTGCTGATGGTGCTGCCGACGTGGCCTGTCCTCGGCCTGATCACAGCATTCCTGATCGGTTCCGGTGTGGCAGCAAAGGTGCCGCTGCGCGCATTGCCCCGACTCCCCTGGTGGGTCTGGGGACTGATGGTGCTCGGCGGCCTGATCAACGCACCGATCGGCATGGACGCGGTCGTTCGCTATCTGCAGGTCACTGTGTTCAGTCTCCTGCTGCTTTCATCGTCGATGATGATC
Source organism: Antrihabitans stalagmiti (assembly GCF_016482825.1). Lineage (GTDB taxonomy): Bacteria > Actinomycetota > Actinomycetes > Mycobacteriales > Mycobacteriaceae > Antrihabitans > Antrihabitans stalagmiti. Next base: position 179,254 of record NZ_JAEMNV010000005.1, read on the forward strand.
GCCTGGACCACCGCGCTCAACGAAATCGCCCCTGCCATAGCAACTCTCGGCGCGCCGCTGCGCAAGTTGCGCGTCCCCGTAGACGAATGCGCAGTTGCGATCGCACTCTGCCTACGCAGCCTGCCCCTGCTCATCGAAGAGATGCGGATCCTGCGTGCCGCGCGAAAGCTTCGCCCCAAGGGCGGTCGACCTGCGCACAGTCGCGACGACAACGCGCTGATCGACGTCGTGACGGCAGCCATGGCTGTCGCGATGCGGCGTGCCGGTGAACTCGGCGAGGCCATCACCGCTCGCGGCGGGACCGGTCAGCTGACCGCATACACGTCACGTCCGGGGCTACGGGACGTGATCGCGTTGGCGATCGTCGTCGTCGTCTGCGGGGCGGGCGTCGCGATGGGTATTGCCCTCTAGGCCACCGCTTTCAACCAACAACGATCGTTGCGTTCGCGACCGGAACCGCGAAGGCGCGGCACCAGATCAGGAGTGTGTGTTCCGGTCCGATGTCGACGCCGTCGGGTAGCTCGTAGTTCTGGTCTCCGCGCGTTCCTTTGAGCGCGCCGAGTTCGATCCCACCGTCCGGTCGCTGCCGATCGGAGCCCGCCGAGAAGTAGACGCGATAGTCGGGTCCGGGTTCGACGTCGAAGTTTTCGAGCCGGACGATTCGCTCGCCGGTGCCGAGGTCGATCAGCTTCGCGACACCTTCGGCGGTGTGATCGATGCCGACGAACTCTGCGGTTGCGACAAGCCTCGGGCCAGCCGGCGGGACGTCGCCGGCCGCGCTCGGCGGCGAACTCCCTTCCGACCGACTCACGCTCGCAAGGGGATCCGCTTCGTCGACCGTCGTCGAACGGAACGTCGGCACCACAACGAGGGCGACGAGCGCCAGCACACCGATGCCAGACACGACGTACGCGGGCCAACGGCGTTTGGTGATCTTGTAGACGAGCCAGCCGACCAACACGAGGATGGCGATCGCAGCGGCAGCGAGTGCCCAGGTCCGTGGATGGGTCGAGGTGTTGCGCACCAGATTCGGGCGCACAGCGGCCGTGATCGCGAGGCCGGTCACCGCGACGATTGCGGCTCCGACGATCAGCGCAACTCGGGTTTTCATGGGCTCAGCCTAACGCCGGACAATCCGGGAGAAGCAGACAAATCGGTGCCCGTAAGACTTCGGTCATTTACATCTCGAGGCCCTCGTTGCCCATCACGGGCCGCACCTCTACGCCGCTGATCCTGGCATCGGGTATTTGCGCCGCGATCTCCAACGCCCGGTCGACGCTCTCGCATTCGACGAGGTAGTAACCGGCCAAATACTCTTTCGCCTCCGCGTACGGACCGTCCGTCGTCGACACGATCCCGTCCCGCACGCGGACCGCCTTCGTCGCGGACGGCGCGGCAAGCGGGTGCGCGCTGATCAACTCCCCGGACTCGATCAGGTCGGCGTTGACGGCGAGGTGTTCGCGCCAACCCCACTCGTCCTCGGGTCTGGGCGGGTCGGTCCAACTGGTCGGGTTGCTGTAGATCAGCACGAGATATTTCATCGGTCCACCTTTCGGGTCGATTCCTTCGTAGATGACGTCGAGACCGAGATCTCCGCCTCGACGTACCCGCATCACCTCCGGTGCGATCACGAGGAGCAACCGTCATGCAAGCAACATCTCCCGCCCTTGCCGAGACACTGCGACGCCGATTGCTGCCGCTGCACGTCGCGGCGATGCTTCAAGGAATCATGCTCTGGCTACCCGTCGAAAAGCTGTTCATGATGGAAATCGGCTTCGATGCGGCGAGTGTCGGGGTGATGGCTGCGGCGTACGCGGCCGTGGTTCCGATCGTCGAGTTTCCGTCCGGAATCCTTGCCGATCGCTGGAGCAGGCGTGGCGTGCTTGTGATCTCCAGCCTTGCTCTGACCGGGACCGCACTAGTCGGTGGCCTCTCCACGGGCGTCCCCCTCTACGTTGTCAGCGCACTGATCCTCGGCATCTACTTCGCGATGTATTCGGGGACGATGGACGCGATCGTGTACGACACGGTGCTCGAAGAGACCGGCGACAGCGACGCCTACGAGCGCTGCCTCGGCAGAATCCGGATGGTCAACAGTGCTGCGCTGGTTGGTAGTTCGCTAGCCGGAGGGCTGCTCGCCGGTTTGTTGTCGACACGAGTCACCTACTTTGCAACGGTTCCGATCGCGGCTCTCTCGATCGTGGCGTTGCTGGGTTTCCGTGAGCCGCAGCTTCATCGCGCAGGCGAGCCGGCAGCACTGCGCGCACACGTCGCGCTGACCATTACGACCATCACCCGTCGACGCCGACTGCTCCCGATCATCGTGCTTGCGATGCTCACTGCGCTTGTCACACAGCTGGTCTTCGAGTTCGGACCGTTGTGGTTGGGCGCTCTCGACGCATCGCCCGTGCTGTACGGACCGTTGTGGGCGGGGCTGATCGCCTCGCTAGGACTTGGCGGCCTGCTTGCTGGGCGACTGCAATTCGACCGGCCAGCACATCTGGTCCCTCTGGTCGCCGTCATGATCGTTGCCGCAATCGTTCCGGCGACGGTGCACAACATCGCGGCCGTGACGTGCGCCCAGATCGCGCTCGCCATCGTCGTAGTTGCCGCCGGAATCCACGCGAGCAAACTGTTGCACGACGAGGTTCCCTCGACCATCAGAACAGGCGTCGCATCCGGTGTGAGCACCCTGACCTGGGTGGTGTTTCTGCCACTCGCACTAGTTTTCGGCTTCGTCAGCCGTGACGCAGGCGTATTCGGCGCGGGGTGGATCATCGTTGGAATCGCCTGCGGCACAGGGGTCTTGCTCCTTGTGCAGATTTATCCCTCGGCCATCGACAAGGGCGACATGAAAACAGACGCCCAGTCACCTCAGCACGCTGAACTTAGCTAACCGATTGTTGCCAAATATGGAGCAGGTAGTGAGCTACGACCGGGACACCCAGCGGGCTTGGCGGTTGAACGCGGTTGTTCCAATGCGCCCGGACCTGCACGATTGCGGGGCCGGGCTGTGTCACGGGTCCGGCCAATTCACCTTGGCATTCTTCGAGCTCGCTGCTTCGAACTCGCTGCAATCCCAGCTGCGTCCGGAAATAAGCTTCTTCGACGCCGTCCCACTGCTCGGTACTTTCAAGCGGCAGTGCGTCATCGAAGGTCTCGACCTCGATTCGAACGAGTCCGAAGGTGATCTGCGTTCGGATTCGCAGAATCCCCTCTCCGGGATCAAGATACGTCCCTTCCGTGTAGGTGAGTGTGTCCGTTTGATCATCGAGTGCGTCGTCGGAGAGGTAGAAGCATTCGTCGGTATCGACGACATCGGAATATCTAGTCATGACGAAAGTCTCCTCAGTTCAGTTTGTGGACGTCGTTCTCGTCGAATTCGGTTGCCGGGGTACCCCAGTAGCCTGGGCAGGTGACGGTCTTGCGAGCAGGGTGGTCGGTGTTATTCGTGATTGCCCTCGTCGCCATGACGTTTACCGCGTGGGAACCGGTATCGACTGTGTCTTTGGAGTGTTCCAAGATCGGGGAGTTTCGTCTGGACCTTGCGCCCGATGATGCGAACTGCAATTCCTCAATCGTCTATGTGTTCGGAGTGTGGCCTCTTCTCGGCTTCGGAGCCCTCCTCGGCGCACCGGCACTATTTGCTGCGACGTGGATGCGACGATGGAGTTCCTGGACGGCGGTCGCCGCCTTGTTCTGCGTGTCTGTTGTAGCACTCGCGAACTGGTCAGGATGGTGGGGCAGTCTTCTCCTTCTGGCCATCCCGATGACGTTTGTTGCTGCTGCCCTCGCAACCGCGCACCAAGTCCGCGGACAGTCCACACGTTCGCTCACAGAGCGTTAGCAGGCACCCAACTCACTCCGTCGGCAACCGCAGCACACCGGTCCCGTCTCGTAGATCCCGGTACAACGTGAACTCGCCCGTCGGGTTGCCGTCGAGATCGGTCACAACACCGACGGCGTGGTCGCCGATGCACTGCTTGCCCTGCGGCGGCGGGTCGCAGACGACTACGTACCCGTGAATGCGGTCGACGGTTCCCGGCTCCAACTCGGTGACACCCAACATCCCGGCCTGGGAGATACCGAGATCGAGGTTGTTTGCGTTCAACCATTTCTCGACGTTCGGAATGACCCGACTTTCGTATTCCTGGCCTTGGTCGAACGGCATGACAATCCGCATCGATGCGACGGGTTCGCCAACGGTGACGGGCAGGCTTGCGCTCAGATATGCGTCGTGGGTCAGTGCCGCGGTCCGGTCGCCGAAGCTCAGCCGAATCAACGACGGCAGATCCGAATCCGCGTCGGGCAACTTGGCTGCAGTATCGAGATCGACGATGTTCACGCCGAGCCGAGTCCGGTCCGGCGCCAACACAATTCCTCGAGCGGCGGCGGTATCGCGCCATTGCTCGGCGCAGCTGGTGAGTTCGGCCAGGACGGTCGCCACGTTCTCGTTGGTCACCGACGCTGCCACCCACGGTATCGAAGCTTGCTCGTTCAAGCCGACAACCGGATGCCCGCACTCATCGAAGCTGTCGAGCAAAGCTCGCGTCTCCGACGCTAGTTCCCGAGCCCGCGTCACCTTCTCCGTAAGCGCTGCGGCACAGGATGTTCCGTCACAACGTCCCGAACCATCCGCCTCGTCCGAGTCGATCCGTAAGCGGACCACCGCGTCGGCATCGCCGACGATCGCGAACGTAATCTCGGAACCACCCTGCGCCGGCCAGAGGTTGCGCGCATCGATCAGTTCGAGTTGACCAGGAAACTGCTGCTCCGCAATGTCTTTCGCAAGCCGCTCGTCGTCAGCCGTGCCGAAGACGCTGCAACTCGTCAGCATCGTTGCGGCCATGGCGGTCGCACCGATGAGCAACACGGGAACGATAGGTCTGCGCCTCATTCCTCGACGATAGGACGAGCGCACAAGCAACCGCACGAGTGAATCTACTCGAGTCCGGAATGGCGAAAGCAAGGTCCTCACGATCGATCTGGTCCTGCTGGGCGCCGATTGTGGCTACGGGCGGGGTTGCTGCCCAACCTCCATCTAGGCGCCGACGATCCGGACTGTGGAGGCCGGAAACCTAGGCCGCCGATGCCAGGGTGTCGGTGTTGCGGCGGCGTTTCTCCAGGTCCCAGTTGCGGAGCAGGACGTCGGTGGCGAAGCTGGCATCGAGCGGTTCGCCGGACCAGTCAGCAGTGACGGCATCGGGATCGACGTAGTGGTAGCGGCGACTGAGGTCGTCGGCATCGCCGGACAGCAGTGGCGCGTAGTCGATTCTGCGTCCGTCGAGGTCAGCGAAGGTGAAGTGCTGATCGCCGTCGGCAGTAATGGTGAACAGCCCGTCGTGCAATGCGCGATGATGCTCACCGCACAGCAGGGTCAGATTGTCGAGATCGGTCGGACCGCCCCGCGAATAGTAGACAACGTGATGCGCATGCAGAAACCTCGTGCGGCCACAGCCCGGAACTGTGCAGCACCGATCCCGGATCAGCAACTGCCGCAGCAAGGTTCGACTCGGTCGACGTCGAGACTTGTCCCAGGCGATGGTCGGTCCGAGACGCCCGTGACGGATCAGCCGCACCGACGCGGTGCACAACACTGTTTCCAGAGTCTGCGAGTCGAGACCGGGTCCGTCGTCGAGATGAGCATGCGGAGCGTCCAGTGGTGTCCCGTCGGGACCCAGGTGGACCAACACATCGGCGGACGGAGACACGACCGGAGACTCGGCGGTGCACAGGGTCTCGGCCATCGCCGTCATCGCCGGCACCGGATTCGAGGGTGCCGGTGCGGTCAGGTCCGGCTCGTTGTCGTCGGTGCGGGTCCGTTCACACTCGGCGCGGGTGAGGGCGGCGACGAATCGGGCCCCATCGTCGGGACGGAATCGGGCCATCAGAACCAGGTAGCCGTCGTCGTCGTAGAACCACCGCCCACGAGCGCGGTCGGTGTCGGTGTTGTTGTTGGTGTCATCCGGGGTGCGGGCTTGTTTGACGAGGCCGCGGACGAGTCGATCCAGATGTGCCGCAGGTGACTGCAGAGCGATACGCAGCAACGATTCTTCGGTGTGCGGTGTCGCGACTCGGGTGAGAGCACGAACTTTGGAATAGGACACCCGGCCCTCGGCGAACGCCTGCGCGATCCGCGGTAACGCGGTGACGGCGTGTGCGACGCGGACCTGTTCACGGGCGGTGTGCAGGCTGATACCGGCTTTCCAGGACAGCCAGTGGGCTGCGGAATGTAGTTGCCAGCCGGCCCAGCCGCGGCGGGCGTCGAATTCGGCGAGCAGGGTCAGGAATCGTGCGGTGGCGGCGGCGATTTGTCCGGCGAGGGTGCAGATTTCGGTTTCGATCTCTTCGATCGGCCGTTGTGTCGGGTGGTCTGTCGGTAGTTCTGTGGTGTTCATCGAATCTCCCCGTTTCGATAGAACTGATGTTCGACAAACCTACCGCGGGCCACCGACAAGAACGGATCGCCGAAACGTCCCCGCGGGGACGTCGAAGGGGCGACCACGCGTCCCCGCGGGGACGTCCGAAGCGGCGCGACCGGGCGACAGGCGAACCCCAACGATCAGCCGCAGGCCGAGTCGAGCACCACGTTCGCCGGGACCCAGATGCCCGGTCACCGAGAGACCGGATCATCAGAACGTCCCCGCGGGGACGTCGCAGTGAAGGCGATTGCCGACAACGCCATCGACCTACCGCGCGATCCGAGCGGGTTTATCCCTACCGGTCAGAGCGGCGTCACGTACGCGCCGGAAATACCGCCGTCGACGAGGAACTGCGATGCCGTGATGAACGACGAATCGTCGCTGGCGAGGAAGGCAACGGCTGCGGCGATCTCTTGCGGTTCGGCGAACCTGCCGACCGGAATATGAACGAGGCGACGCGCAGCGCGTTCGGGGTCTTTCGCAAACAGTTCCTGCAGGAGCGGCGTATTCACCGGTCCAGGGCAGAGCGCGTTGACGCGAATGCCTTCGCGCGCGAACTGCACGCCGAGTTCTCTGCTCATCGCCAGCACCCCACCTTTGGAGGCCGTGTAGGAAATCTGCGACGTCGCCGCACCCATGACCGCGACGAAAGACGCCGTGTTGATGATCGAGCCCTTGCCCTGGCGCTGCATGTGCGGGATCGCGTACTTGCAGCACAGGTATACAGACGTCAGGTTCACCTCCTGCACCCTGCGCCAGGCATCGAGGCCGGTGGTGAGAATCGAATCGTCGTCCGGCGGTGAGATACCCGCATTGTTGAACGCAACGTCGACGGACCCCAGCTTCTCGGCGGTCGTGTCGAACAATGCGCGCACGGCGTCTTCGTCGGTGACGTCGACGTGGACGAACTCGCCGCCGACCTCCTCGGCAACGGCGGCGCCGGTAGCGGTATCGAGATCGGCAACAACAACTTTCGCACCTTCGGCTGCAAACCTGCGCACGGTCGCGAGGCCGATTCCACTCCCACCACCGGTTACGACAGCGACCCGGTCCAGCAAGCGTTGCACGATGATTCTCCTAATCGGTCGCGATGAACACGTTTTTGACTTCGGTGAAGGCGAGGGCAGCATCGGGACCGAGTTCGCGTCCGAGCCCGGACTGTTTGAACCCGCCGAACGGTGTCCAATATCGCACGGACGAATGCGAATTCACCGACAGGTTGCCTGCTTCGACTGCCCGCGACACCCGCAACGCGCGGCCGACATCGTTGGTCCAGATCGAACCCGACAGACCGTACTCGGTGTCGTTCGCCAACGAGATCGCATCCGCCTCGTCCTCGAACGGGAGCACGGTGACGACCGGACCGAACACCTCGTCGGTGACAATTCGATCCGTCGGACCGGACGGCAGGACGACGGTCGGCGGGAACCAGAAACCCGGACCGTCCGGTGCGCTGCCACGGAAGGCGACGTTCGTCCCGTCATCGAGATACCCGGCAACGCGATCGTGGTGCTCGGCCGATATCAACGGACCCATTTCGGTTGCCTCGGCTGCAGGATCACCGACCACGACGCCGGCAACCGCAGGTTCGAGCAGTTCCATAAAGCGGTCGAAGACGCTGCGCTGCACTAGTATCCGAGAGCGCGCGCAACAGTCCTGACCGGCGTTGTCGAACACTCCGTACGGCGCGGTCGCTGCCGCCTTCTCTAGATCGGAATCGGCGAACACGATGTTGGCGTTTTTGCCGCCGAGTTCGAGTGTCACCCGCTTCACCTGATCGGCACAGCCCGCCATGATCTGCTTGCCGACCTCGGTCGAACCGGTGAACACGACCTTGCGAACTGCGGGATGGGTGACAAAACGCTGCCCGACCACCGAACCCTTACCTGGCAACACCGTGAAGACCCCCGGCGGAATGCCTGCCTCGGCTGCCAACTCCCCCAGCCTGATTGCGGTCAACGGCGTCAGCTCGGCAGGCTTGAGCACAACGGTGTTGCCTGCGGCAAGGGCAGGCGCGAAACCCCAGCCCGCGATCGGCATGGGAAAGTTCCACGGCACGATGATGCCGACGACACCGAGCGGTTCGTTGAACGTCATGTTCACCCCACCGGGCACCGGAATCTGTTTGCCGAGCAGCCTTTCCGGTGTTGCGGCGTAGTAGTGCAGCACGTCGCGCACGTTCCGCGCTTCCCAGCGGGCGTTGCCGATGGTATGTCCGGAGTTCGAGACCTCCAGTTGTGCAAGGTTTTCCACATCGGCATCGACGGCATCCGCGAACCGACGGAGTAGGCGGGCACGATCGCCGGGTGCGACGGCTCGCCACGACGCCAATGCGACGTGCGCGCGTTCGATGGCGGCATCGGTGTCTTCCAGGCTGGTCGCCGCGACCTGCGCTACCACCGCTTCGGTCGCAGGATTGATCACTGCCGTCATCGGTTCTCCCCCATCCGTTTCCGCGCTTCCTGCACGAGAGCCGTGAACAACCGGTCGTCGGTGGCGTCCTCTTCCGGATGCCATTGCACTCCAAGAAGATAGGCCGGACCGCTGGACTCCATCGCCTCGATCACCCCGTTGTCCGACCACGCTGTCGCCGTAACGCCTCGGCCAAGTTCGCCGACCGCCTGATGATGATGGCAATGCACGGTCAGCTGCTCGCCGACGATGTCACGGACCCGACTACCGGCGACCGTGCGAACGGCCTGACTACCGAACACCCCCGGCGTCGGCAGATGGTCGTTGTAGCCGAGGTCGTCGGGCAGATGCTGGCGCAAGGTACCGCCAAGCGCGACGTTCACCAGTTGCATCCCACGGCACACAGCGAAGACGGGCAACCCCACCTCCTGAGCGGCGGTGAACAATCCCAACTCGAAGGCGTCGCGTTCCGGTCTCGTGTTCCGCGTGCGTTCGTGCGGGGTTTGCCGATAGTGCTTCGGGTCCACGTCCGCGCCACCGGAGAGCACCAAACCGTCGATCCGGCCGACGATATCGCGTTGCCCCGACCCGATCGGTGGAATGAGAACAGGGACGCCGCCCGCTCGATCGACAGCGTCGAAGTACACCCGCGGCAGGATCGCACAAGCGTTGTCCCACACACCGTATCGTGCACTTTCGACGTAGGTCGTCACGCCGATCACGGGACGATCAGAGACGTTCGAACCCACGCACCCGCTCCCAATCCGTCACCGCTGCCTCGAATGCCAGGAGTTCGACGTTCGCGGCATTGAGGTAATGGTCCACCACTTCGTCACCGAATGCAGACCGTGCGACTGCGCTCTCCGCGAACAGGTCCTTCGCGGCGCGAAGGGTGTTGGGGACCCTCGGCTTGTCGGACTCGTAGGCGTTGCCCTCGAACGCGGGCTCTAGTTCCAGTTCCTGCTCTATGCCGTGCAGTCCGGCAGCTATCAACGCCGCAACGGCGAGATACGGATTCACATCGCCACCGGGAACGCGGATCTCCGGTCGCAACGACTCGCCGTGCCCGACCACACGCACCGCACAGGTTCGGTTGTCGATGCCCCACGCAACCGCTGTCGGAGCAAAACTGCCTGGCGCGAACCGCTTGTAGGAGTTGATGTTCGGTGCAAGCAGCAGCGTCAACTCACGCAGGCACGCCAGCTGGCCGGCAACGAAATGTTCCATCAGAGTGGAGAATCCGTTCGGACGATCGCCCGCGAGTACTCCTTTACCGTCTTCGCCGCGCAGACTGATATGGACATGGCACGAATTACCCTCTCGTTCATCGTATTTCGCCATGAACGTCAGGCTCTTGCCTTCCTGCGCCGCGATCTCCTTCGAACCCGTCTTGTAGATGCTGTGATTGTCACAGGTGGTCAGAGCCTCGTCGTAGCGGAAGGCGATCTCGTGCTGACCCGGATTGCATTCACCCTTTGCCGATTCCACGTACAACCCTGCGCCGGCCATTTCCTTGCGAATTCGGCGTAGTAGCGGCTCGACACGCGAGGTGCCGAGCAGTGAGTAGTCGACGTTGTATTGATTCGACGGTGTCAACGAGCGGTACCCGGTAGAGAAGCCTTGCTCGTAGGTGTCCTCGAAGACGATGAACTCCAACTCCGTTCCGGCGTAGGCCTGCAGTCCGCGCTCGGCGAGCCGGTCCATCTGAGCCCGAAGAATCTGCCGCGGTGACGGTGCGACGGGACCACCTTCGACACGCTCGAGGTCGCACAGCACCAGCGCGGTCCCCGGAAGCCACGGGACGAGCCGCAAGGTCGCCATGTCGGGACGGAGCACAAAATCTCCGTAACCGCTGCTCCACGACGACATCGCATAGCCCTCGACCGTCGTCATGTCGACGTCGACGGCGAGGAGGTAGTTGCACGCCTCCGTCGCGTTGTTGACCACTTCGTCGAGAAAGAACTCGGCAGCGCACCGTTTTCCCTGCAGCCGACCCTGCATGTCGGTCATCGCGACCAGCACCGTGTCGATCGTGCCGGCGGCGACCCGCTCGCGCAGTCGGGACAGGCTGAGCATTCCAGCACGCATACGAGCGCCTCTCGTGAAGAAACGATGCAATGCTCTCCACGCTAGTCTTCGAACCGCACCTCGTCGGGACTTTTATCCGTCCGCAAACCCCGCCACGACGGGTGTCGGAGCCTGCGACTGCCGGTCCACTCACCGAAGCGCACCTCGCCGACCAACTTCGGCGTCACCCACACCGCGTCCTTGCGATCCGCGGTCGGTAAGTCCTCGTCGAACGGGCTGGTTTTGCGTTCCAGAGGTCCGAGCTTGGCTGCCAGTTCCTGCAGCGTTCGATCGGTGAAGCCGGTTCCGATGCGGCCGACGTACCGCAGTCCGTCGTCGGACGGGATACCGGCCAGCAAGGCTCCGATCTGCCCCGACCGACCGCCCTGTCCACGCCGCCAGCCGCCGATCACCACTTCCTGAGTCCGCCAGTTCTTCGACTTGATCCACGTCCCAGCGCGTTTGCCCGACAGGTAGACCGAGTCCTTGCGCTTGGCGACGACACCTTCCCAGCCCTGTTCCGCGCTGTGCGCCAACGCTTCTGCGCCCGTGCCCTCCAGCAGCGGAGGCACGACGATCGACGGCGACTTCGCGGCAAGCGCCTCCAGCACACGTCGCCGATCGACGTACTTCTTGCGCAGCAGCGACGTTCCGTCGAGATACAGCAGATCGAAGGCGAGGAACTCGGCATCGGCGCCGCCGAGTTGCAACAGACCGAAGTTCGGGATGCCCTTCTTGTCGAAGACGACAACTTCACCGTCGAGGACGACGTCGTGGTCGATGAGATCCTCGGCCAAAGAGGCAAGCGCCGGATACCTTTCGGTGACAACGTTTCCCGCGCGAGAAAGCAGCTTGATCTCACCGCCGGTGATTTCGACGATCAGCCGGTACCCGTCCCATTTCGCCTCGAAGCTCCACTCGTCTGCGCTCAGATCAGCGACGTTGCCCGCCGTGGCGAGCATCGGAGCCATCCCACGTGGCATCTCCACCGTCGGTCTTCCGTACTTGGCCGCCGGGTCGGGGGTGTCCTTCATCCGATGCATCAGCCACTGATTGCCCTTGGTCTGAATCAACGCGAACCGGCCGTCGACGCGGTCGCCGTGCAGACGCACGATCACCTCGTTGTCACGCCACTTCTCGGTCTCGTAGGTGCCGGTGTCCCAGATCGTCATCTCACCGCCGCCGTACTCGCCCTTGGGTATCGAGCCGTGAAAGGTCAAATACTCGAGCGGGTGGTCTTCGGTGTGTACGGCGAGACGATTCTCCGACGTCGTTGCCGGAACGCCTTTCGGCACAGCCCACGACACGAGGACACCGTTGCGTTCGAGGCGCACGTCGTAGTGCAGGCGTCGCGCGTGGTGTTCCTGAATGACGAAGGCGGTGTCGGTACCGACCTTCGGACGCTGCGCGGGAATAGGTTCCGGAGTCTTGGTCGGATCACGCATGCTTCGATACTTCTCGAGCGAATCGGAGCCGGGATCGAGGTCGGTCAGTAGATCGCCGTCACGTTCGAAGCGGCGAAGGACCTCGTCGAAACGCAAGTGCGTCAACGTGTCCCCGTCTTCGATCTCGTCCCACGTCCGCGGTGCGGCGACCATCGGGGTGTCCCTGCCCCGCATCGAATACGGCGCAATCGTGGTCTTCGCGGGATTGTTCTGACTCCAGTCGAGAAACACCTTCCCGCTGCGCGCGGTCTTGGCCATCGTCGCGGTGACGAGGTCTCCCATCAGTTTCTCGAGGTTGCTCGCGACTTGCTTGGCAACGGTCGACGCTCCCCCAGGACTCAGCTTTCGGTCGAGCGGCACATATACGTGAATCCCCTTGCTGCCGCTCGTGACAGGGAAGGCGCTCAGCCCGATCTGCGAAACCATGTCCCGTACGGCGACGGCAACACGCGCACATTCGGGGAGCCCGACGCCGTCGCCCGGATCGAGATCGAACACCAATCGCGTCGCGGGTCCCATCTCGTCGCCGTCGAAACGCCATTGCGGCACATGGATTTCCAGCGACGCCTGCTGACCGAGCCACGCCAATCCGACGATGGAATCGATGATCGGATACTCGATTATCCGATCTTTGTGCCGAATACCTTTACGTTCCAACCACTTCGGCGCGTGCTTGGCCAGATTCTTCTCGAAGAAGGCCGGGTGATCGACACCGTTGGGCCACCGTTTACGAGTGACCGGCCTGCCCTCCATGTGCGGAAGCATTGCTGCGCCGATTGCGACGTAGTAGTCGATCACCTCGCCCTTGGTTGTGCCCGTTGCCGGATACAACACTTTGTCCAGGTTGGACACCTCGAGCGATTGACCGTCGATGGTCCGAGTTGGCATAGCTCAAACCTTGCCGCACCCGGTGCCCACGGGCAAGATTGCTCCGTGCACATCCACACGGCCGGTGTTGTCCGGCTTTCAGCGATCGCGGCCGCCGCCGTGCTCCTACTCGCCGCCTGCTCCGGCAGCGAGTCCGAATCGGCACAACCGACAACCAGTTCTGCTGGTCAAGCCTTCACCAAGCTGCCCTCGACGGGTGCGGCCGACACCTGCGGTCCGGACAGCGGCACGACGATGGCAGACGGTGTGTTGACGATCGCGACCGACAACCCTGCCTATCCACCGTGGTTCGTCGACAACAACCCGGCGAACGGGAACGGTTTCGAGGGCGCGGTCGCCAAAACGGTCGCCGAGAAACTGGGGTACACCGGTAACCGGGTCAAGTACGTGTCCGTGCCGTTCGACCAAGCGCTGCAACCCGGACCGAAGCCTTTCGACTTCGACATCAACCAGTTCACGATCCTCGACGAACGTCGCAACTCGGTCGATTTCTCCTCGCCGTACTACGCGGTCGCGCAGTCTGTCGTTGCACTGAACGACAATCCGGCCGCGCAAGCCGATTCCCTCGCCGATCTGAGCGGATTTCGGCTGGGTGCACAACGCGGTTCGACGAGCCTCGATGCCATAGTCGAGACACTCCACCCGAACATTCCAGCCGTTGCCTTCAACACGAACGACGATGCGAAAGCCGCGTTGGAAGCAGGCGACATCGACGCTCTCGTCGTCGACATTCCGACGGGCTTCCAGATCGCCGGTGCCCAGATCCCCGGTGCCGTCCTCGTCGGCCAGTTCCCGAGGCCCAACGAGGTAACGGAGTTCTTCGGCCTCGTCCTGGCGAAAGGTTCGCCGCTGACGCCCTGCGTCACCGCAGCGGTCGATGCCCTGTATGCCGACGGCGTCCTCGAAAGGCTCGCGGATCAGTGGCTCGCGGACATGGCGGGGGCCACGATTCTGGAATAGCGGCTACCGTCCCGTTCGAGCTTTCAACACATCGACGACGACGTTCGGAATCTCGGCCGGGTTGCGGGTCGTGCGGCTCAAACCACCTGTCGCCGCGGCGATCTGCTCCAGCACGGGGGCGTCGGCATCGGCCGTGATTCCGATCGTCACGATGATCACCGGGCGGGCCGGATCCCGTTCCTTCTGCAGCGTGTCGAGCAACTGCGGGAGTGTGATGCTGCCCTGATCGTCGTTGGCACCGTCTGTCGCGATCACGACGCTGTTGATGTACTTCGGGTCGTAATTTTCTTTCGCTTTCCGGTAGGCCGCGAGCGTGGTGTCGTACAGTCCGGTGCCGCCGCCGACGATGCTGACGAGACCTCTGGTCTGATCGAGCAGGATCTGCCGTTGGGTCTTTCCGTCGATCTGCTCTCCGAGAGGGCGTTCCGGCACCAGATCGCGCCAATCCTGGTTGGGTCCGCCCTTGTTGGTCGAGAATGCCCACAGTCCGATCTGCGCGTTGTCACGGAACTGTGCCAGTCCGGCTTCCATCGCCTGGATCATCAGGTTCATGCGCGTCCCCGTACCGGCCGACTCGTTCATCGAACCCGAAACATCCAGTACTGCAAGAAATTTGGATGGCAAAGCCAGAACGGCATACTGGCGCAACAGATTCGTCGCCGCATCCTGATCAGTGGGCGTCAACGGCGCGACGGCACCGGGGTCCAGACCGCGCCCGCCGTCGAGAGGCGCCAAGTCGACTCCACGAAAACCGTTCTTGGACAACACTGCCCGACCGTCCCCGCCCGCCAAGAGGTCGGCGAGCGCGACACCGGCCTTCTTGGCAGCCTCGTGCTCATCGCCTGCGGGTTCGGTCACCGCGATCGGATAGTTGAGCACAAAACTGCCGGTCAACGGGACGGTAGCCGCCAGCTTCGCGTCTTGATGTGCAGCGTTGTAGGCGACGAGCTGCTGCTCGGTCGCGATGGCAGTTCCGCCGTCGCGTACGACCTCGGAAAGTCTCTCGTCGACATCCTTCTGCTCGGTACTCGTCGCTTGCGCCTGCGCAATCGGCACAAGTGCCGACGTCAACACGTTCTGGTCCGCTTTACCCTGCTCGACTTCGGTCAACGCGGCCATCACCGGGGCACTGGCGACACTGTCGGTCAGGGGATCGCCGATCCGCAACCCAGGCCGCAACACGTCGACCCAGGTCGCGAAAAACGGCGCTTCACCGGCCTTGGTCGCCACGATCGTCGGGGACATTGCGATCGACGGACGTGCGACGTCCAGCAACGAGCCGGTCGCTTTGCTTGCTTTGAGAATCCAGCCGGAAGAGTCGGGTATCCACAACGCCGGGGCGGCACCCGGCGTCGCCAACGACGCGGCCACCTGAGCCGACGACTTCGATTCGACGGTGAGTGCGGTGCAGCCGAGGTCTTCGTCTGTCGCGTCGTCCGCCACTTCGGTGATGACGGGCGCAATCGTCGGATCGGCCGCGACGGTGAACTGTTGCACTTGCGAGCAGCCGCCGTCGAAAACCCTTGTGCAGGCGAAAACTCCGAGTGCGACGACGACGATCGCCACCAACGCGAGCGCCGCCCATCTGCCGTACTTCGGCTTGCTGTGCTGCCGACGTACCGCGGTAGGCACACTATGGCGACCCGGCATAGCTGACCTCTTCATCGTGATCGCGCGCCGAAACAAACCGCACGCTGGGTTCGAGCTCGAGGAATACTACCGTGACCTCGACGGCGTGAACTGCCGGTTCAGAACCTGCGATCACGACTCGAGACGAGCGACCAAACTCTTCGGTGCGACGGCCCTGTAGGCGTCCTCGATGATGTCGGCGATGTCGTCCCAGTCCTGCTCGACGTCGAGATACACACCGACCCAACCACGACCACCGACGTAGGGCGGCACGAAGAAGCGATTCGGATCGCGTTCGACCCAATCCTGTTGCGCGCCGACAGGTGCTGCTGCCCAGAAGCCGACACGGTCGTCGTGATGGTGGTCCGACAGCGAGACGAACTGCGGCGAACGGCGGACGAACCAGGCTGGTTCGCCGTGACTCACCCGTTCGGTCGCCTCGGGCAACGCCAGACACAACGCCCGCAACCGTTCCAGCGGCACACTTGCGGCAGCACTAGGACGGTCCATCGTCATCCTCCGCAGGTGTTCGGAGCCGGCATCCCGTCGAATCTGTCGGCGATCCACTCGACCGCCGGCGGCACCGCCCTCGAATCGGCGTGCGCTTGGTCGGGTTGTGCGTCCAGCGCTACGACGTCGCCGAGCTCGCACGCACGGACAACCGCCTCGCGCGTCCACTGCGGCAGGATGACTGTGTCCTTCTCGCCGATGACGACAAGCATCGGACCCGCTGCGCGCACTTTCGGCAATGCCAGCTCGGTGAGCCAGCCACGCATCCGATCGACGTCGGCCGGCGTGCTCGGACGGGAATCCTCGGGCGAAAGTTTCTGCGCAACGCTGAGTTTGCGAACCACTGCCGGTCCAGTACAGGCCAGCAGAGTGTCCTTGTTCGCCGCGAGTTCGCCGTGCAGATAGGCGTCGGCATTCAACTCGGGATGCAGCACCGTCAGTCCGGCGATCAACGTCGGCAAGAACATCTGCTGCGGAACGGTGACTTCCACGTTCCCATCAGCGTTGACGAAACCGGAGATGTCGGCCGCGGGTGACAGATTTGCCGAACCTACGAACTCCAGGCCGTCGCCGTAGTCGTTCGCGCGTTCCGCTGCGGCCCACGACGCCTGACCACCCTGCGAAACCCCGAGTGCAGCCCACCGCGTCGACGCATCCGGCACGAGGATTCGGGCGGCGCGGACAGCGTCGATGAGGTCGTACGCCGCGGAATTCGGTTCGAGATACGGATGTGGACCGTCTGTTCCGAGACCCTGCAGGTCGCTGACGGTGACGACGTAACCGCGCTCCAAAAGCGGCTTGACCAGCCGGATACTGCCGAGCAGATCGTCATGGCGTGAGGGCGCGCACTCGTCGCCGACGCCTGTCGTCCCGTGTCCGACCGTCACAACAGGCCAACCACCAGGCGGCGGGGTGCCTTCCGGCACGAAGACGGTCCCCGATACTTCGGTACCGCCACCATCGACGCCTGAGGTGGAGCGGTAGCGGATCGTCGTGACGCTCGCAGCGCCCAGCGTCGGTGCGCCCGGCTGCTGCGCGGTCAGGGCACCGCGTTCGGCGCCGACCGGCGGCGGTGTCTGCGGTGTTGTCGACGGTGCCGTGGGCGCGGCGGTCGCACCCGACGCAGACCGGTCTGGGTCCGGCTGATCGGAGGTTGCGCACGCGCCGACAAAAAGTGTCGCGGCGAGCAACGTCGCAGCGGCTACTCGCCGGGCCGGAGTGAACTCAGCTCGGTTCAACTGCGCAGCTTCCGCCCTTGCCAGGCAGGCGGTATCGGTTGGCAGCGACCCACCTGTAAGCGGTGTCCTGCAGCCAGCGGATTCCGGGAATTTTGTACACATACAACGGAATTCGGGTTCCAAGCACGCCGGACAACGCTGCGTTGATCGCGCCCGCTCCGCTGTAGAGTTCGCCACGTGCGTCGTGCGCCCACGCGCGGTCGTAGGCCTGCTCCTCGGTCACGCCGAAATGTTCGGGAGCGCCGGGATCCTGCAGTGCGAGGGTCCGTACTCGGTCGCGTCGATCGATGCGGTGCAGCACACCGAGGCACTTCATGCAGAAGCCGCAATCCCGGTCGTAGAGAAACTCCGCGGCGTAGGTTCGCGCGGCTACTTCCGGCATTGCGGCTCCTTTGCGGTTGTGCCTGATCAGGCCTGCGGCGGAACTACCTTCTTGGCAGCCGCTTTGCCCTTCTCGATCTTGTCCGAGTACTTGCCCTTGGTCTTCTTGTCGATCAAGCCGCCGGCTTTGTCGACAGCGCCCGTGATCTTGTCCGAATTCTTGGCAGCGGCGTCCTTGCCCTTGTCGACGACGCCCTTGAGTTTGTCCGCGAATCCCATGATGCCCCTTTGATCCGGTAGTGAATTGCTTCGGTAAACAGACAACGCATCAGCGCTGCACAGAGTTCCCTACAGCCTGGTCACAACGCCTGTCGGCCAGGTCACAGTGCCTTTTTGGCTGCGTCCTGCGCCTTGTCGACCTTGTCCGCGTACTTGCCGCCGGTCTTGGAGTCGATTGCGTCGCCTGCCTTGTCGATTGCACCGTCGACCTTGTCGGGGTTCTTGGCAGCGAAGTCCTTTGCCTTGTCGGCGAGACCCTTGATCGAATCGAATGCGCCCATTTTGCTCTCCCTTTTCGCATCGGTTGCGGACGCCGTGTGCTGGCGTCTCGCAGCAAAGCCTAGTAAACCGAGTTGAATCGAGGGCGATAAAAAATCAGTGTGAGGCGGCTCACCCGACACAGGTCAATCGAGGCCTTCCCACCATTGCTGCTGCGAGCTGGGCCGCAGTACGTCCACCCGCTGGCCGGGCATCGGTACAGCCGCGGCCGTATCGGTCTCCGCGACGGCGGCGAGCAACCGTGTGACCGGTTCCGACCACGCATGGAATGCCAGATTGAACGTCGCCCAGTGGATCGGGATGAGGACGCCGTGCTTCGCGTCGCCCTGATTCAGGTCGGCGTGCGCCTGCACCGCTTCCTCGGGGTTCATGTGGATGTCGCGCCACATGTCGTTGTAGGCGCCGATCGGAAGGATCGTCAGGTCGAACGGTCCGTGTGATTCGCCGATCTCGGCGTAGCACTTGCCGTACCCGCTGTCGCCGCCGAAAAACGCTCTCCGCGTTGGGCCTTGGATCGTCCACGATGCCCACAGCGTCGTGTTGCGTACAAGTCCGCGGCCCGAGAAGTGGCGGGCTTCGGTGCAGGTGATCGTCAGATCACCGACCGAAGTGCTTTGGTTCCAGTCGAGCTCGACGATCCGCTCCTCCGGAACCTGCCACTGTCGCAGGTGCGCACCGATTCCCAGCGGGACGATGAAGGGCGCGTTCTGGTGACGGAGCAAGCCCTTGACCGTCGGTAGGTCCAGGTGGTCGTAGTGGTCGTGCGAGATGACGATGGCGTCGACGCGCGGAATCGATTCGAGCGCAACCGGAACCGGGTGCAGGCGTGCGGGACCGACCTTGGACGACGGCGAAACCCGCTGTCCCCACACAGGATCCGCAAGAATCCGATACCCGTCGATTTCGACGAGCGCCGATGCGTGGCCATACCAGGTCAAGGCGAGTTCGGCGGCTTCTGCCGGAGCAAGCGGCGTCGCGAGCGGTACCGGCTTGCTCGGCTTGCCGACCTTTCCGCGCGCCAGCATCCCCTTGACGAGTGGCGTCGGATCGCTGGTCGACAACGCCACACTCGGCTCGGTGTTGTGGAACGTCCCGTTCCGGAAGTTCGCAGCGCCCGTCGCGTACGGACGGATCGCAGACACCGACGCACCCATCGCGGTCGGGATCTCCGCAGCCGTGCGCGCAATACAACCGAGACCGACAAGCCCTAGGACCGAGGTGGTCACACCCTTCACGTTCACGCCACCACCTTACGCATCGGCCGCCGTCTCGAGCGGCGCAACTAACGCCCGATGAACTTCGGTTGACGCTTCTCCTTGTGCGCCAACCTGCCTTCCTTCGCGTCGTCGCTCAGCCACGCTTTGTACAGCGCTGCACGCTGGTCGGGTGACTCCGCGTCCTGCGTACCGTCGTCGTTGAAGACCAGCTTGAGATGCTGCATCGTCAGGGGCGCCAGCTGCGCGATCTTGTGTGCCCACGCCTGCGCGTCGGCCACGGTCCCGAGCTTGTTCGCAAGCCCGTAGCGGTAGGCATCGTCGGCCGTCAGCGATTCGAGTCCAAGCATCATCGTACGTGCGGGACCCGACCCGACCAACGACGCGAGACGATGAACTGTCCAGCGGTCCACCGTGATTCCTAGTTTGGCAGCAGGTACGCCGAAGAAGGCGTCGGGTCCGACCACCCTCAGGTCCGACGCGATGGCCAATTGTGTACCTGCACCGAGCGCTGCGCCGTTGATGGCCGCGATCACCGGAACAGGCACGGCATCGATGGTGTGCAGCATGCCGAGGAGTGTCTCCGTGAACGAGTCCGAATAGACCTCGGAAAGATCGGCGCCCGCGCAGAAGACGGAGCCGCGACCGGTGAGGACGATCGCCCGTGCGTCGTCGTCCGCGGCCTTGTCGATCGCATCACGCAGGCGCTCACATAATTCAGCGTTGAGCGCATTTCGACGCTCCTCACGCTGCAGCTCGATCGTGACTACGTCTGCGTCTCTGGTGATACCGATCATCGGCGATGTCCCCTCACTGCCGCTGTCGACCGACGGGGGCCCCTGCCAGTCTGTCCGGGGAAATCTATCAACTCGAAATACCGAAGGCACCTCCGAGAACACGTCGGTGGAGTTGTCTAATGGACGTCGTGACGTCTGCGCAGCGTGAGGTCCGTACGTCCGAGGTCGACGTGCTTGTTATCGGCGCTGGTCAGGCCGGCTTGTCGGCTGCTTACTACCTGCACAGGGCAGGGCTGGAAGCCGGCAGCGACTTCCTCGTGCTCGACCGCTCCCCCGCACCGGGGGGCGCATGGCAGTTCCGCTGGCCGTCACTGACGCTGACGACCGTCAACGGCGTAAGCGATCTACCGGGTATGTCGTTCGCCGAAACGCTGCCCGCAAACTCTGCCGAGGTCAAAGCGTCGGATGCAGTGCCGCGCTACTACCGGGCCTACGAGGAGCGCTTCGCGCTGAACGTTCGGCGACCGGTCACGGTGACGGTGGTGTGCGACCGCGACGGCGACGGCCGCCTGCGCGCCGAGGCGGGCAACCGCACGATCGCAGCGCGAGGCTTGATCAACGCCACCGGCACGTGGGAGCACCCCTTCGTGCCGCACTATCCCGGCGCCGAGCTGTTCACCGGACGCCAACTGCACACGAAGGACTACACCAGCGCCGCCGACTTCGAGGGCAAGCACGTCGTTGTCGTCGGTGGCGGCATTTCGGCGGTACAACTCCTCGACGAGATCTCGCTGGTCACGTCGACGACCTGGGTGACTCGATCCGAGCCGCGATTCCGCGACGAGCCCTTCACACCCGAGTTGGGCAGACGTGCCGTCGCCATAGTCGAGGATCGGGTTCGGCGCGGACTTCCGCCCGGGTCGGTTGTCTCGGTCACCGGCCTGCCATGGACGCCGGCCCTACGAGCAGCACAGAAACGTGGTGTCCTGCAACGGCTTCCAATATTCTCGACGATCGAGCCGAACGGTGTCCGCTGGGCCGACGGCAGGTTCGTCGCGGCCGACGTCATCCTGTGGTGCACCGGTTTCCGCAGCGCACTCGATCACTTGGCGCCGCTACGCCTTCGTGGACCGGGCGGCGGAATCACGATGACGGGACGCCTGGCAACGCAGACCGCGGCCGACCCACGCATTCATCTGATCGGCTACGGACCCTCGGCCAGCACCATCGGTGCCAACCGAGCGGGCCGTGCCGCCGTCAAGGAACTGCTCGCCACCCTCGGCTAGTCGACGCTTGGGCAAACAATGCAGATTACGAACCGAACGTGTCGGGGTCGGGACCGGTGCGCATACCCGAATCCAGACCGCTGATCGTATGCACCTGCTCGGGTGTGAGCTCGAAGCCGAACACGTCGAAATTCGCCTCGATCCGGGACGGCGTCACCGACTTCGGGATCACGATGTTGCCGAGTTGCAGATGCCACCGAATGATCACCTGCGCAGGTGTGGTGCCGAGCTGCTCGGCGATGGCGCCGATGGTCGGGTCGTCGAGCACCTGACCCGATCCGAGCGGACTCCATGCCTCGGTCGCGATGCCCTTGGCTGCATGGAACGCTCGCAGCTCGGTCTGAATCAGCTTGGGGTGCAGCTCGATCTGGTTCACAGCGGGCACCTCGCCAACTGCGTCGATCAGCTTCTCGAGTGTCGGTTCGGTGAAGTTCGAGACTCCGATCGAGCCGACACGGCCGTCGGCCTTCAGTTTCTGGAAGGCCTTGAAGGTGTCGATGTAGAGGCCCTTACCCGTCGCCTGCCAGTGGATGAGATAGAGATCCAGGTAGTCCAGCCCGAGCTTCTCCATACTCAGGTCGAACGCACGCAACGTGGAGTCGTACCCCTGGTCGTCGTTCCACAACTTCGTCGTGACGAAGACCTCGTCGCGCGCAATGCCCGAATCGGCGATCGCGCGGCCCGTGCCGACCTCGTTGCCGTAGATGGCGGCGGTGTCGATGCTGCGGTAGCCGGCCTTCAACGCAGAGGTGACCGCGGCGTAGCACTCGTCCTCCGGAACCTGCCACACGCCGTAGCCGAGGGCCGGAATGGTGTTGCCGTCGTTGAGGATGATTACCGGGACAGAACTCTTTTCGCTGGTGAAGGTCATCCCTCCACCGTGCCACGTCGGGACGACAAGTACGAGGACCGCAGGTGACGCCCTACTCTTGTCCGGTGTCCGCTACCCTCCGCGCCAATGGTTTGTCCGCCGCACACGGTGAACGAACGCTCTTCTCCGACCTCGATCTGATCGTCGCGCCAGGCGACGTCATCGGCCTCGTCGGGTCCAACGGCGCGGGCAAATCGACGCTGCTGAAGTTGCTTGCAGGGCTCCCCGAAGGCGCCGACGTAGCCGGAACGACGTCGCTCGCGCCGCCGGAGGCGACCGTCGGTTACCTCGCGCAGGAACCCGAGCGTCGGCCGCAGGAGACCGTCATCGACTTCCTGATGCGCCGGACCGGAGTCACCGAGGCCGAAGATGCGATGAACGCGGCAGCGGACGCGCTCGCGACCGACCCGAACATCGACGCCTACACACCTGCGCTCGAGCGGTGGCTCGCACTGGGTGGCGCAGACATCAACGAACGCGCCGAGAAGGTCGTTTCCGATCTCGGCCTCACCGCGGCTCTCGATGCCTTGATGACCGAATTGTCCGGCGGCCAGGCCGCACGTGCCGGGTTGGCGGCAATCCTGTTGGCCCGCTACGACATTCTGTTGTTGGACGAGCCGACCAACGACCTCGATCTCGCGGGTCTGGAACGGCTGGAGAATTTCGTAACCGCTGCGAGGACCCCGTTGGTCGTCGTCAGTCACGACCGAGAGTTCTTGGCGCGCACGGTCAATCGCATCGTCGAACTCGATCTCGCGCAGCAGCGGGTCGACCTCTACGACGGCAGCTACGACTCCTACCTCGCCGAGCGAGAGATCGCGCGTCAGCACGCGAGGGAGGCCTTCGACGACTATGCCGATACCCGGTCCAGCCTCGAGGACCGCGCTCAGATGCAACGCAATTGGATGGAACACGGGGTCCGGAACGCACGTAGGAAGTCGAAGGACAACGACAAGATCGGCCGCAACTTCCGCGCCGAGGCAACGGAGAAGCAGGCCGCCAAAGCTCGGCAGACCGAAAAGCGCATCGAACGGCTCGAGGTCGTCGAGGAACCGCGCAAGGAGTGGGACCTTCGAATGGCGATCGCCGCGGCCCCACGCAGCGCGACGGTCGTCGCTGCCGTCAACGGTGCAACGGTTCGTTTCGATGGCTTCACCCTCGGACCCGTCACAACTCAAATCTCCTGGGGTGACCGGATACTCGTCACGGGACCGAACGGTTCCGGCAAGTCGACCCTGCTTCGGTTGCTGCTCGGCCGCGTCAAGCCGGATACCGGCACGGCGATGCTCGGGTCCGGCGTCGCCGTCGGCGAGGTCGATCAGGCTCGTCGACTGTTCGAGGCCTCGGGAGCCCTTGTCGACGAGTTCGCCGCCGCGGTACCCGACATGCCGATCGCCGACGTCAGGACGCTGCTGGCCAAGTTCGGTTTGCGCGGCCATCACGTGCTGCGATCCGCGGCGTCGCTCTCACCTGGCGAACGAACTCGGGCGGCGCTCGCACTGCTGCAGGGCAGGGGTGTGAACCTCCTCGTCCTCGACGAGCCGACGAACCATCTCGACCTACCGGCAATCGAGCAACTCGAGTCCGCGATGGACACTTTCGCGGGCACGTTGCTGCTGGTCACCCACGATCGCCGCATGCTCGATACGGTCCGCAGCACCCGACGCTGGCAGCTCGACAGCGGCCTACTCAGCGAAAGCTAACTGTCCTCGCACTTGACAGATCGTTGGGTTTTCCCAACACTTAGTTGCATGAGTCCGGTGAGACGTGGGGAAACTATCCCCATCCACAATCGTATCGGCGTACTGCGCGCAGAGCGTCGAATGAGCCGCGCTGCACTCGCGGAAGCCATCGACGTGAACCCGCAGACGGTCGGCGCGCTGGAACGCGGCGACCACTATCCGAGCCTCGACCTGGCGTTGCGGATCTGCGACGTCTTCGGTCTGCCCGTCGAGGCCGTTTTCTCCCGTCGTGAATTCGCGCCACTGTCCACCGAGCTGTACCGCCGCACCACCCCGTCCGAATCAGGAGGCGAGCACCGATGACCGATTCCCAGAGCAATCTGATCGACCGCTACCAGCAGTACCGAACCCGGCGGTTCCTTGCCAACGAAAGTCAGACGTCGTCATGGCTACCCGGCTGGCGCACCCAGAAGCGCAGACGCATCCTCGTCGGCGCATTGCTGGCGATCTTCGTCGCAATGCTCGCGGTAGGCGTGACCTGCCACTTCGGAGTCGAGTGGGCACCGTTGCTGTGGCTGCCCGTCTGCCTGGTATTCATGCCGGTCTGGGTTGCGTTGCGGGTCGCCTCCGGACGGCAGGACGACGCCCCCGAGGCGGTACTCGACGAATTCGAAATCGACCAACGCAACGGCGCTCGTTCGATCGGCTTCGCAGTCATGCAATCGCTCGGCTTGATTGCGGCCTTCTACCTCATCTTCGGAGCTGTCATCACCAACGGCGACAACGGCGACATGGTCTACGCAGGTGGAATCTTCACTCTGATGGCAGTACTCATCGGCGGTTGCACGCCGGCCATGATCTTGGCCTGGACTCGACCCGACCCCGATGTCGACGACCTCTCCTGAAAGGAGTTACGGCCATGAGGACCCCCGATTCGCTACTTATCGCCGAAGATCTGCTGGTCTTGTTGCTCGACGACGCGAGCGGCAAACCGCATGCCGATTCCACGGCGCTACCCCGCGCGCTGGCCGGTGCCGTACTCCTCGAGCTTGCGATGGCTGACCGAATCCGCGTCACCGAACAGGGCGAGGATGTACGCAAGGGCCACGTCGTCACTGTCGGAACCGCCAAGCGTCCCGCTGATCCAGTTCTCGCACGCGCCTTCGAACTGCTGAAGAATTCTCGACCGATGAAACCCCAGCGCGCAATCGAGAAGCTGGGCAAGGGTTTACGCGAACAGGTGACCGAACGAATCATCGCCCGCGGGTGGGTTCGAGCTCAGCACGACAAAGTGCTCGGACTCTTCCCGCGGACCAAGCTCCCAGCACGCGACGGCAGCCACAAGGCAGCGATGCGAGCGGAACTCGAGTCGGCTTTGCTCGGCAAGTCTGACCCGACCCAACGGTCCGCGGCACTGATCTCGCTGCTGTCGGCCACCGATGTGGTCCACAAGGTCTTCCCGGACGAGGACAAGCGCGCGGTGAAGAAGCGCGCCAAAGAGATTGCCGAAGGCGAGTGGGCAGGAGCCGCCGTACGCAAGGCGATCAGCGACATCAATACCGCCATCATGACGGCGGTCATCGTCTCGACATCAGCGGGCGCTGCATCCTCGGGTAGTTAGCTGCAACCCACCTCGCCGCTCAGTTTCCCGGCAACCCCAGCTTGCGGTAGCGGGCCATACGCCGCGTCAGCCGGTCGTTCACTTCTATTGCCGCAAGGTCACGCAGTTCGACGGCGATGGCTGCGACCATCCGGACTGCGAACTCGGCGGGTTCGTCTGCGGCATCGTCGAATTCACCGACGATGCAGTCGACGATGCCTGCCGCCAACAGATCCGCGGACCGAATACCCTGAGCCGCAGCCATGTCGGGTGCGTGCTCGGTGTCGCGGTGCACGATCGCACTCGCCCCCTCTGGTGGCAGCGGCGCAAGCCAACCGTTCTGCGCGGCGATGACGCGGTCGGCAGGTAGCAGAGCCAATGCACCACCGCCACTGCCCTGCCCGAGCAGCACCGAGATCGTCGGGGCGTCGAGTGTCACGAGATCGGCTATACATCTGGCGATTTCAGGGGCGAGGCCACGTTCCTCGGCTTCCTTCGACAGCGACGCACCGAGCGTATCGATCACGAGCACAAGGGGTATCTGCAATTCTTCGGCGAGACGCATTGCACGCCGGGCCTCGCGTAGGGCCGCCGGACCCATTGCCCGATCGACCGACTGACCGTCTCTGTCGTGTCCGAAGAGCACACACGGCCTGCCGCGGAATCGGGCAAGCGAATGCAACACCGTCCGATCTGCTTCACCCTGCCCGGTACCGCTGAGCGGCACTCGTTCGGTCGCATGGCGAAGCAGCTGCCGAATCCCCGGCCGATCCGGGCGGCGCGACGACAGCACCGACTGCCACGCATCGACGTCGGCGGCTGCCGCTGTCACCACCGGGACGGCAGAGACGCTGTCGCGCACCGTCCCCGTCATCACACAAAGCGCCCGGTGCATGAGGTTGCGTAACAACCCAACTGGGACAACACCGTCGATGACGCCGTTGCGATAGAGGTTCTCGGCCGTCTGCACGCCGGTCGGAAAGTCTTCGCCGTAGAGCGCTTGGTAGACCCGCGGCCCGAGGAATCCGATCATCGCGCCCGGCTCGGCAACGGTGACCTGCCCGAGCGATCCCCAGGACGCGAACACTCCGCCCATCGTCGGATTACGCAGATAGACCAGATACGGCAGCTGCGCCTTCCTGTGAACGGCAACCGCCGCAGCGATTTTCACCATCTGGACGAATGCGAGTGTGCCTTCCTGCATCCGTGTACCGCCCGACGTCGGCGACGCAACCAGAGGCAGCCGTTCCGCGGTCGCACGTTCGATCGCCGAGACGATCCGCTCGGCGGCGGCAACACCGATCGAGCCTGCCAGGAACCGGAACTCGCACGCGATCACCGCAACCCGACGCCCCCGGACCGAACCCTCGCCTGTCAGCACCGATTCGTCGACGCCGGATCGCTCGGTAGCCGAGGCGAGGTCGGCGGTGTAGCGCTCGGACGGCGTCACATCGATCGGCGTGCGATCCCAGCTGACGAAGCTCCCTGGATCGAGTACATGGGAAATCAGTTCGCCTGCCGAGATCGTTGCACTCACAGCCGTCAGACTAAGCCGCGCTCCTCAGAGAATCCTCAGAAACAGCTCAGTGACCTGCCATGTTGCGGTTCTAGGGTCGCAATTATGAAGCCACGAAACCCCCGCCGGATCCGTATGCTGCCAGCTGTCCTAGCCACCTCCGCCGCACTGGCGACGGGTGCGCTCCTGGCTCCAGGTACCGCCGTCGCCGACCCGACTGCAGCGGCAGGACCTTTGCTGCAGACCACCTGCTCGTTCGATCAGATCGACGCCGCCCTGCACGACCGTGCACCGCAGGTCGCGAACAATCTCGACGCGAATCCTGACCGCAAGGACATGCTCAGGCAGTTCTTCGCCCTGCCCGTCGACCAGCGCCAGGCGGCGCTTGACGCCTACCTGGCCGCCAATCCAGACCTGCAGGCCAAGCGCGACCAGCTCCGATCAGGACCCTATGCAGACCAGATCGCGGCAAAGGTTGCCAAGATCGCCGACACCTGCCACAGCTACTGATAGCGCTCGACGGCAACCTCGACAGCCACCTCGACGTGCACAATGAGCTTGTGAGCGGTCACAGTGCGGCCAGCGTTCTCGTTGTCGACGACGACGAGGACGTCCTGGCCTCCGTCGAGCGTGGCCTTCGGCTGTCCGGCTTCACGGTGCTCACTGCCCGCGATGGCGCCGCGGCGTTGCGCAGCGTCGCTGCCAATTCGCCGGACGCGATCGTCCTCGACATGAACATGCCGATACTCGACGGCGCAGGTGTGGTGACGGCGCTGCGAGCGATCGGAAACGACGTTCCCATCTGCGTACTGAGCGCTCGCAATTCGGTGGACGACAGAATCGCAGGCCTCGAATCCGGAGCCGACGACTATCTGGTCAAACCGTTCGTCCTTGCCGAGCTCGTCGCCAGAATCCGCGCCTTGCTTCGCCGCCGAGCCGACACGACCACTACGAACTCGACCGAGGGCGGCATCACCGTCGGACCGGTCGAGATCGATCTACCCGGCCATCGGGCCCGGTTGGCAGGCAACGACATCGAACTCACCAAGCGCGAATTCGAACTGCTTTCCACCCTCGCGCGCAACACCGGCGTGGTGCTGAGTCGCGAGCGTCTGCTGGAATTGGTGTGGGGCTACGACTTCGCTGCCGACACGAACGTCGTCGACGTTTTCATCGGATATCTGCGACGCAAGTTCGAGGTGGACGGTCATCCGCGGGTGCTGCACACGATCCGTGGCGTCGGCTTCGTGCTGCGAGAACCACGGTGACACGGACGTATTCGCTGCGCGCACGGGTCGCAGCTGCCACCGCTCTCGGCGCGACGATCATCGTCGTCGCGCTCGGCTTCATCGTGTCTCAGGCCATCGAGCGCAACAATCTGCAGCAGATCGATCAGCGGCTCGAAACGGTGTCGAAGCTAGTGCTGTTGAACGCCGATATCGCGGTTCGAGTGTTGTCGGTTTTGGGTCCGTCGAACGATCTTGCGTTGACTTTCCGCAACGCTGACGACTCCGTCGGTGGAACAACCAGCGTCGAGCTACCCGCTCTCGCCGACGGTTCGCGGACCGTCGACGTCGACGGCACGCCCTATCGAGTCTTCACCACCACCGTGGAAAGGCCTGCCGAACAGAAGGTTTCACTCGGTCTACCCGCGGAGGAAGCAGCTCGCGCGACCGCCGACCAGCGACGCTACGTCGTCGCTGCAGGCGCACTTGCGATCGCAGCATCGGGTGGGCTCGGCTGGATTTTCGGCGGCAGAGCCGTTCGACCGATCGTCGAATTGACGCGGCGGATCAGCGCTGGACAACCTCAGCCGGCCACACGGACCGGCGGGGTGCGCGAGGCCGACGAACTCGGGGATGCACTCACAGCAATGCTGCAGCGAGTCGACGATGCGCAGGCCGACACGACGGCAGCTTTGACGACCGCGCGGGACTTCGCGGCCGCATCGGCGCACGAGTTACGCACACCGCTGACCGCAATGCGTACCGATATCGAGGTATTGCGCACACTCGATCTCGACGACGCGCAGCGGACCGAAATCCTCGACGACCTCGCGCGAACGCAAGGCCGCGTGGAAGCGACGCTCGCCGCGCTGGAGCGTTTGGCGTCGGGCGAATTGGCCTCGGACAGCGACTATTCCGATACCGATGTCGTCGAGATCTGCGACATTGCTGCTCAGGACGCAATGCGCCACTTCCCGGACCTCACCGTCCGCGTCGACGCCGAGCAGGCGCTGATCATGCGCGGACTTTCCGCCGGGCTACGCCTCGCCGTGGACAATGCGCTCAGCAACGCGGCACGACACGGCCGCGCGCACAATGTCGTGATCACTGCGGCGCGGCGAACCGACGATGCCATCGTTGTCACGGTCGACGACGACGGCATCGGCGTACCGGAATCGGAGCGCACCGCGGTGTTCGAACGCTTCTACCGAGGCGCATCGGCTGCCAAATCCGGTTCCGGTCTTGGTCTGGCGTTGGTCGCCCAGCAAGCCCAACTACACGGTGGCCGAGCCTATTTCGACGTGAGCCCGCTCGGGGGCGCTCGGCTTGTGCTCGAACTGTCGGCTAGCCGGCCGCCGACATCGCCGCGGTAGCGGGCCGCAGCTGCTCTTCCAGCCCGAGCTCGCGGGCACGAACGAGCACGGTCTCCTGCACCTGCTCAGGCAACGACGAACCCCATGACGCCGCCACCCGCTCCTGCAGGTCGGCGGTCTGATTCGCAAGAATACGCAGCAGTAGCGGCCAGAGGTCCGCATCGGTTGCGCTGGCGGCGATTCGGGTCGGCAACTCCCCGTCGCCCGCCACAACCAGTTCCAGCACGCGCCGCTGCACATCGGTGTCTGCCGCGTCGGCGATGTTCAGCAGTCCGTGCCAGACGTTCGGGTCGTCGTGATCCGCGGCTGCGGTGACCGCCGCCTCGAGCAGATCGTGTTCGTGCGCAACAGGATTACCCCCGAAGGTGCGCAACGCGGACTCGCTGAGGTGCCCGACGAACTGCATCAGTTCCGATATCGCGTCGTTGGCAACGAAGTTGCGCACCAAAGCCCCGACGGCATCGGGGTCTTCCTGTTCGAAGAGCGTGTCGCCGATGATCTCGATCAGATCCGCGTCGATTCTGGCGAAGACGGACAGAGCCGCGATCTGCAGGTCGTCCGACCCACCGACGACAGTCGTGATGAGCCGCGCTATGCGGCCCGGAGACGCATCGATGATGACGCGCAGGATATCGCTGACGACTTTGCCCGAGTGGACGTATGCGCCCGTGCGAATCAGGCCTTCGTCGTCGTCGACTCCCGCCTCGATGGCTCTGATCAGCTCGGGCGTTGCCGCGTCCACAAACAGTCCGCCGGTGATGTAGTCCTTGCGTCTCATCAGTTCGTTGGCGATGTCGACCACGGGTCCGTGCGGCGCGACGTGCGCGATCTTGGCAACGGCCCGCGGATCGAGAAACGACGCGGCGCTGGCGCCGTAGGCGATGTCGACCATCGTCATCGCGGCCGCGGCCTTCTTCGGATGTGCCACTGCCACAGCACCTGCCGAACGACCGGCCATTTCCGGCGATGTCACCTTCTGCACGATCGGCATGGCGATCTGCAGCGGCACGATCGGGACGAGCATCGCGATACGGCTGAACATCTCTGCGTTCTCGTCGAACATGATGCCTGCCATACGATCACGCAACGCGAACAGCTGATCGGCGCCGAGATGTTCCAGGTGCTGCACTCGCTCGACGGGTACATGCAGCAGCTTCGCCAGCATCGTGAGCTGAGCGCGCGTGACCAGGTCGCTCATTTCTTGCCAACGATGATCTTGCGGGCTGTGCCGCGAAACATCCAGGGCAGCGCGTCGATGGTTTCGTCGATCGCTGCCATCAACTGCTTCTGCTCGGTCTTACGAGCAGCCTGGAAGAGTTCGAGTATGTCGGCGGCATCGGCGTCCGACAGCTCGTCGAGGACGGGGAGCCCGTCTCCTAACTCGCGCTTCAGGTCAGCCTTCGCGGTATCGGTCACGCCAGCTCCTTTGCCGGTAACTCCAGGTCGGAGTCTATTCCACTACACGCACCACCCGCTTGTGACATAAAGATGACATATCTCTCTCATTGCTCCGCGACAGCGGTTGACCACCACACTCACAGAGTCACCTCAATCTCGAGCCAGAATGCCCGCATAACTTCGCCATAGCGTGATCTCGTGCGCAACAGGTTGATAGCAATTACAACGGTCACGGCAATCGCCTCGGGTGGCCTCGGCTGGTACTTCTACAGCGAGGATCACGCCACCGAGTCGGTCATCGCGTTGGTGAACGAGGACTCCGGCCCGACCGGTGAGCGCGTCATCGACGCACTGCTGGGTTCGACGACAGCACCCACCGGCTACAGTTGGGCCGACGGCCGCACTGACGACAACGGCGCTGCGGCCGTAACTGTCTACCTGCCAACAGATCTCAGCGACGCGATGGCATCGTTCGACACCGCTGCGCCACAACGAGCCGTGGTGACGGTCGACGCAGACGACGCCGAGTTGGGTGCACGTGCCAGCGCTGCGGTGATCGACCAGATCCGTCGACAGGGAATCGACACTGCTCTGCAATCGATTTCGACCGCCCGCTCCACCCTGAGTCAACTGAAGCTCGGTACGCAGTTTCTGAATGCCGGTGTCGGTGCGGCCAATTCGGGCGTCGGCCAGTTCAGCACCGGAGTCACCGGATTGATCGGCTATCTGAATGCGGCGCGCGACGGCTCGGGACAGCTCTCCGCAGCGATCGACGAGCTTGCAGGTGTCGTCGGTGGCGCGACTGCACAGGCCGACGAGCTGGCGGCGACACTCAGCTCCACGGGTGTCACGATCGGCGAGACTACAACTCGCGCAAACGAACTCGCGACCGGAGTCGACACAACCCTCACCATCCTGCGGACCCTGCCTCCCAGCCCCGAGCTGAACAGCGCGATCGAAACGTTGACGGGTGTGCGCAACACCGCGCAACAGGTGGGCGACCAACTTGGGACCGTATCGACCTCGCTCGGCGATTCGGTCGATCCGAGCACGGACCTCGGGGCGCTACTGAAGGTCGTTGTTGGCCAATTGACAAGCGCAACAACGCAACTGTCCGACGGAGCCAATCAGCTCACGGCCGGACTCGACCAACTCGCCACCGAAGGTGGAGCACAGTTGACCGATGCATCGACGCAGCTGACCGACGGCATCGGGCAGCTGTCCCAACTGTCCGGCTCACTCGCCACTCAGGTGGACAAGGGCATCGCTGGACTGCCGACCTCGTCGGCCACCACGCAGCTTGCGGCGACGGTCAACGATCCAGTCACGGTGCAGCACAACGCGACCACGGGAGCATGGCAAGCACCGAGTCCGATGGCGTTGGTGGCCACATTCTTCGCGCTGACCACCCTCGCACTCGGAGCCGCCTACTTCGCGTCGATCAGATCGATGATGAAGACAAGGGTCTTGCCAGACAAGCGATGACCGCCACCCGCGGGACCGTAGGCAAGCTCCGGCGGGATGGTGAGCTGGCGTCGGCCACCGACCTTCATGCCCGGAATGCCGTCCTGCCAGCCCTTGATGAGTCCACGCAGCGGGAACTGGATGGATTCGCCACGGTTCCAAGAAGAGTCGAATTCGTCGCCACTGTCGAACTCGACGCCGACGTAGTGCACCTCGACCGTTCCGCCGGGGACTGCCTCGGTGCCGGTGCCGACGACGAGGTCCTTGACGACCAGTTCGGTAGGGGCTGGGCCTTCTTGAAACTCGACCTCTGGCTTGCTCATCGGGTGGTCAACTCCTTGTAGTCCCGTTCGGTGTATCCGGTGTAGATCTGGCGCGGACGCCCGATCTTGAGGGTTGTGTCTTCGTGCATTTCACGCCAGTGCGCAATCCAGCCCGGCAGGCGACCCATGGCGAACAACACGGTGAACATACGCGTCGGAAAGCCCATCGCGCGGTAGATCAGGCCCGTGTAGAAGTCGACGTTGGGGTACAGCTTGCGCTCGATGAAGTAGTCGTCCGTCAGCGCGGCCTCTTCGAGTGCCATCGCGATGTCGAGGAGCTGATCGTCACCGCCGAGCTTCCCGAGAATGGTGTGAGCTGTCTCCTTGACGATCGCGGCCCGCGGATCGTAATTGCGGTAGACGCGATGGCCGAAGCCCATCAGCTTCACGCCTTTTTCTTTGTTCTTGACCTTCTTGACGAAGTCGCCGGCTGTGCCGCCCTCTTCTTTGATCTTGTCGAGCATCTCGAGCACAGCCTGGTTCGCGCCGCCGTGCAGCGGACCCCACAGTGCGTTGATGCCGCCCGAGACCGAGGTGAACAGGTTGGCATCGGAGGATCCGACGAGCCGGACCGTCGACGTCGAGCAGTTCTGCTCGTGATCGGCGTGCAGGATGAGCAGCATGTCGAGCGCCTTGGCGATCTCGGGATCGACCTCGTACGGCTCGGCAGGGAAGCCGAAGGTCATCCGCAGGAAGTTCTCGACGAGGTTCAGCGAGTTGTCCGGGTAGAGGAACGGCTGCCCGACCGACTTCTTGTAGGCGTAGGCGGCGATCGTCGGCAGCTTCGCGAGCAGCCGAATCGTCGAAAGTTCCACCTGCTCGGGGTCGTCGGGGTCGAGCGAATCCTGGTAGTACGCCGAGAGCGCGTTGATGGCGCTGGAGAGCACAGGCATCGGATGCGCGTTGCGGGGAAAGCCGTCGAAGAATCGTTTGAGATCTTCGTGCAGCAGCGTATGCCTGCGGATCTTGTCCGTGAACTTGTCCAGCTCGGTCGCCGACGGCAGCTCGCCGTAGATCAGCAGGTAGCTGACTTCGAGGAACGTCGACTTCTGTGCGAGCTGCTCGATCGGGTAACCCCGATACCGCAGGATGCCTGCTTCGCCGTCGATGTAGGTGATGGCCGATTTGGTCGAGGCTGTATTCACGAAGCCCGGATCCAAGGTGGTGTATCCGGTGGTGGCCAGCAGCTTTCCGAGATCGATGCCGTCGTTGCCCTCGGTCGCTTTGGCAATGGACATCTGGTACTCGCCACCGGGGTAGCTGAGCGTTGGGGTGTTGTCGTTCTCAGCGGGCACGAATATCCCTCTCAGGCTTGAGCAGTCGCGTAGCGAGTTGCAATCGCGCGGACGTAGTCGATCAGACGCTAGTCGCAATACCGCTCGCGCGCCCACGGAGGGTCGTGTCTGCATCGAGAACTGACCGCGGGTTTGCACCCACGCTGAGCAGACTAGTTGGCCTCATACCCCGGCACACGCGATTGACGCGCTCGACGGAAGACGCGGCCAACGTCACAGCGCCGTGATGCCCCACTGGCCGCTCCACGTCTCGCCCGGTTCGAGAACGATCTCGTCGATACCCGTGTTGAACGCATTCGGCGGGCAGGTCATCGGCTCGATCGCGAGCGCTCTACCGCGATCGGGGTAGGCCTGTCCGCGTGCGGGATCTGCCGTGAACACCTGGACCCAGCGGAACGTTCGGTCGGTCCACAGTGCCGTCGCGGTACCGTCCGGTGCTCGCAGAATCTGCCGGGCCCGACCATCGGTATCGACGTCGATCGAACTGAACGGGGTATCCATCCACACCCCTTTCAGCGAGCGTGGGGTGCTGAAGTCGTATTCGGTGCCGCGCACAGGCACACACGGTCCCTCCGGCAGCATCCGCTCGGGGTCGAGCGGTTGGCGGACTCCGACGGCGAGTTCGAGTGTGCACTCGTCGAGCGGCGCGTCACCCGCGCGAACGAACGTGTGCATGCCGAGCCCGAACGGAGCTGGCACCGGACCTGTGTTCGTCGCCGTATGTGTGACCGACAGACCCTCTTCGTCGAGTTCGTGCGTCACGCTCAACCGCATCGGGTACGGCCACCCTTTCTGCAGGCGGACGTCGATGGACTGTTTGACGCGGTGCCGCTCGTGTTCTTCCAACTGCCATTCCCGACGACGGACGAGACCGTGCATCGCATTGTTGCGCGCTGGTTCGGTGAGCTCCAACTGGTGCTCGATGCCGTCGAAATAGAAGAAGCCGTCGCGGATGCGGTTCGGCCACGGCGCGAGCACAAGCCCTGCCGAGAGCGGCGGTTTCGTTCCGGCAGGCCATGATTCGGTGAGTTGCACCGCCTTGCCGTCGACTGCGCGCTCCAGCAACCGTAATCCGGCTCCTGTCGATACGACCTCGGCGCGATAGTCGTCGAATCGGATCTGGAACGCGCGGCTACCCGCCGCCGGGGTGCCGACCGGCTCGTCCTGCCGTTGCTGCGTTTCACGCTCAGCCATGGGGTCAGTCTGCTCCGCGCAGGGGCCAGTTGTCAGGTCAACGGATTGCGGTGTTCTCAGTTTGCTTCTTTGTGCGAGCGCTCGACCGGCTTGCCGACGCGATAGCGAACGAACGCCGGGAAGGCGAGTGCCGCAACAACTACACCGATCACCACGAGAATTCCGCCGCCTGCCGCAGCCGCTGCGGTGCCGACACCGGCAGCGGCGACACCGTGAGCAAGATCGCCGATTCGCGGACCGCCTGCGACGACGACGGTGAAGACTCCCTGCAGCCTGCCGCGCATCTCGTCCGTTGCGACGGTCTGCAGCATCGTCGAGCGGAATGCTGCCGAAATCATGTCGGCACCGCCGCCGAGAACCATGAAGGCCAACGCAATCCACAACGCAACCGGACCCGACCCCGACCCGATCGCGATCCCGAAGCCGAGCATCGACAATCCCCACACGACGATGCACCAGATGACCGCGAGCCCCTGGCGACGGACGCGCGGCAGCCAACCGGAGAACACCCCGCCGATCACCGCACCGAACGACATGGACGCGAACAGCAAACCGAGGACGAGACCACCCTCGATGGGGTCGCCGAACGTCTCGTGGGCGATCTGAGGGAACAGCGCACGGGTCATTCCGAAGGCCATCGCGATGATGTCGACGACGAAGGATGCAAGCAGAATCCGTTGTGTAGTAAGGTATTTGAACCCGTCGAGCACCTGTGTCAACCCCGCGCGACGCGCCTCACCCGTCGGCGGCAGTTTCGGCAGTCGCCACACTGCCCATACCGTCGCCAGCAGTGCTATCGCATCGAGCAGATACAGCGTCGACAGTCCGAAGACCGGTATCAGCACGCCGGCAAGCATCGGTCCGGCAATCGCCCCGAACTGAAAGACGGTCATGTTCAACGAGTTCGCGGCCGGCAGCTGATCGGGCGGCAGCAGGCGGGGAATGATGGCGCCGTTGGTCGGCTGGTTCACCGCGAAGAACGCCTGTTGCAACGCGAGCAGGAGCAGCACCAGCCAGACGCTGTTCACGTCGAGCGCGGCTTGGATCCAGAACAGCATCGACGTGACGGCGAGGCCTGCCCGAGTGATCAGCAGCAGGGACCGCCGATCCATGACGTCAGCGAGCGCGCCACCCCAGATGCCGAAGACGATCAGCGGGGCAAGGGCGAAAAGGCCGGCGAGACCCACGTATCCGGAGCTCCCGGTGATCTGGAAGATCTGCTGCGGCACAGCGACGATCGAGAGCTGACCACCGATCACCGTGACGACGCTGCTCAACCACAACCTGCGAAAGTCGTGATTCTGCAAAGGAGTCGTGTCCGCGAGAACTTTGCGGCGAGCGTTCACGGGCTGAGGCGTTCCACCGCGCTCGGCGAGCCGTCTGCGGCAATTGTCACGCGAATTCTGTTGTGCAGGCGATTCTCTCGGCCTTGCCAGAATTCGACGGAGGTAGGCGCGAGCTCGAAGCCACCCCAGTTCGGCGGGGTGGGAATCTCGTCGGGAAACCTTACGGCGACGGCGGCCAACTGTTGTTCCAACACGGCCCGCGACGCGACCGGTTGTGACTGGTCCGATGCCCAGGCCCCGAGTTGCGAACCGCGCGGCCTACTGCGCCAATAGCCGTCCGTGACCTCGCGTTCGACGCGTTCGACGCGGCCTCGCACCGTGATCTGCCTGCCGATCAGTGGCCAGGAGAACGTCGCGGAAGCATAGGGATTGAGCCCGAGTTGGCGAGCCTTGTCCGACCCGTAGTTAGTGTAGAAGACGACGCCCGCCCTGCTGATTCCTTTGCAGAGCACCGTTCGCGTCGAGGGCCGACCGTCGGCGTCGACCGTTGCGAGCACCATCGCGTTCGGTTCCGCAACGCCTCCAGCGAGCGCGTCGTCGATCCAGCGCAGGATCAGTTTTTCCCAGCCGTCGTCGAGCCAACTCTCGTCGAGGTCGTGCGGTGAGGTGTAGTTCACACGCATCCCTGCGAGGTCACTGCCGGTCGACGGGGGGTTCTCGGACACCACGTTGCGCACGCTACTCCCGGGTAGGGCTGGCGTCGCGGCCGGTCGACGCCCCGCTATGGTGTGAATCGATCGTCGATCTCTGCGCCGTACATCCCGCACGCACCGGTCGACGCGCGACGAGCGTGCACTCGGATCGGGATGCACGGACAAGAGAGAGATCACGATCATGGCATCGACTCCGGTTGTACCCGACGATTTCGTACCTGGACTCGAAGGAGTCCTTGCCTTCACGACCGATATCGCCGAACCCGACAAGGACGGCGGCGCGTTGCGTTATCGCGGCGTCGATATCGAAGAACTGGTCGGCAAGGGCGTGACGTTCGGTGACGTGTGGTCGTTGCTGGTCGACGGCAAATTCGGCCGTGGCCTGCCGCCCGCCGAGCCGTTCCCACTTCCGGTCCACACCGGCGACGTTCGCGTCGACGTCCAGGCCGGTCTCGCCATGCTAGCGCCGATCTGGGGCTACCAGCCGGTGCTCGACATCGACGACGACACGGCACGCGACCAGCTCGCCCGTGCCTCGGTGATGGCCCTGTCCTACGTCGCGCAGTCCGCGCGCGGTATCTACCAGCCTGCGGTGCCGCAGCACGTGATCGACGAATGTCCAACGGTCACAGCCCGATTCATGACGCGGTGGAAGGGCGATCCGGATCCGCGCCACACCGAGGCTATCGATGCCTACTGGGTGTCGGCCGCCGAGCACGGTATGAACGCCTCGACGTTCACAGCACGGGTGATCGCGTCGACGGGCGCCGATGTCGCTGCTGCGATGTCCGGCGCGATCGGCGCCATGTCGGGACCGCTGCACGGTGGCGCACCGGCGCGGGTGCTACCGATGATCGAAGAGGTCGAAAAGTCCGGCGACGCCCGCGCACTGGTGAAGGGCATCCTCGACCGCAAAGAGAAGTTGATGGGCTTCGGCCACCGCGTCTACCGCGCAGAGGATCCACGCGCGCGAGTGCTTCGTGCGACTGCGAAGCGGCTCGGCGCACCCAACTACGAAGTCGCAGCAGCACTCGAACAGGCCGCCCTCACGGAACTGCGTGAACGCCGTCCCGATCGTGCGATCGAGACCAACGTCGAATTCTGGGCAGCAGTCATCCTCGACTTCGCCGAGGTGCCTGCCCACATGATGCCTGCGATGTTCACCTGCGGCCGTACCGCTGGGTGGTGTGCCCACATCCTCGAGCAGAAGCGGCTCGGCAAGCTCGTTCGCCCCGCCGCGCTCTACACCGGTCCTGCTCCACGCACACCGGAGAGTGTCGAAGGCTGGGACCTCGTCGCCAACGGCTAGACACCGCGTCAGGTCTCATGTGGTCCACCGACTAATCTGACCCACATGACATCTGCTCTCCCGACCATTCCCGCCGACCTCAAACCTGCCGACGGCCGCTTCGGCTGTGGACCGTCGAAGGTCCGTCCGGAGCAGTTGCAGTCTCTGGTCGATGTCGGCGCGTCGGTATTCGGCACGAGTCACCGGCAGAAGCCGGTCAAGGACGTCGTCGCGCGCGTTCGTTCGGGTCTTCGTGACCTGTTCGCACTACCCGACGGTTACGAGGTCGTACTCGGCAACGGCGGAACGACGGCGTTCTGGGATGCCGCTGCGTTCGGTCTGATCCGGGAGCGGTCGCTGCACCTGACCAACGGCGAGTTCAGCTCCAAGTTCGCGTCGGTCGCGAAGGCCAACCCGTTCATCGGCGACCCGATCGTCGTGAAGGCCGAGCCGGGCAGCGCACCCGAGCCGGTGTCGGACCCGTCGGTCGACCTCATCGGCTGGGCGCACAACGAGACCTCGACGGGTGTGTCGATCCCCGTTGTACGTCCCGCAGGTTCCGAGAATGCCCTGATCGCCATCGACGCGACCTCGGGCGCCGGTGGTCTGCCGGTGGATCTCAACGACGCGGATGTGTACTACTTCGCCCCGCAGAAGTGCTTCGCCGCCGACGGCGGACTGTGGGTCGCGCTGATGAGCCCTGCGGCGCTCGCCCGCGTCGAGGAGATCAAGACCTCCGGCCGCTGGACCCCCGACTTCCTTTCGCTGCCTATCGCAATCGACAACAGCACGAAGGATCAGACGTACAACACCCCTGCGCTGGCAACACTGCTGCTATTCGCCAACCAGATCGAATGGCTCAACGGCAACGGCGGCTTGGACTGGGCGGTGCAGCGAACCGCGGATTCGTCCTCGCGGCTGTACTCCTGGGCAGAGGCAAGTGCGTTCGCGACGCCGTTCGTCACCGATCCGGCACACCGCTCACAGGTAGTGGGAACTATCGACTTCGACGCATCAGTGGACGCCGCAGCGGTGGCAAAGGTGTTGCGCGCCAACGGCATCGTCGACACCGAGCCCTACCGCAAGTTGGGCCGCAACCAGCTTCGGGTCGGCATGTTCCCTGCCATCGATCCCGACGACGTGAGCGCCCTCACCGCATGCATCGACTGGGTTGTCGGACAAGCCAACTGAATCAAGCGGGGGTCCACACCCAGGTTGTGACCCCCAATTGTCAACGTAGGCTGGAACTTTGCCAGGTAGGACGCCGTCGCGCGGGGCCGGAGAACGCGGAACAAGGCAGCGTAACTCGAACCCGCTGTCAGGTATAGCTACTCCCCCAGCGTGTCCTGCCCTGCGCAAGATCACAGGTGCATTACTGTCGGCGTACGGGCAGATTCGCGAGTCGGCGCGATCAGGAGGTCGAAGTGCGAGAACTCGAAGTGATCGGACTGCAGCCCGACGGCAAGCACCTCGTGTGCGCCGACCGGGAGACCGGTGAAAAATTTCGCATGCCCTTGAACGACAAACTTCGCGCCGCAGCTCGTGGCGACATCGCTCGATTCGGACAGATAGAGATCGAGATGGAAAGCACGCTACGTCCACGCGACATCCAGGCACGGATTCGCGCAGGCGCATCGGTCGAGCAGGTCGCGGCACAGTCCGGAATGGCCGTGCATCGGGTCGAGCGTTACGCCTACCCGGTTCTGCTCGAGCGTTCCCGCGCAGCAGACCTCGCACAGCTCGGGCACCCCGTCCGTGAAAACGGACCCGCGGTGCTCACTCTCGCCGAAGTTGTCGGCTTGGCATTTCGAGCGCGTGGGCACAGCATCGACGAAGCCGAATGGGACGCCTGGAAAGACGACGACGGCCACTGGATCGCCGAACTCCGGTGGCAGGCAGGCCGCACCTCGAATGCCGCGCACTGGCGCTTCCAGCGCGACGCACACGGCGGCACGGTGACAGCACTCGACGACACCGCGGCCGATCTCGTCGATCCAGACTTCGGACGTCCACTGCGTGGACTGTCGCCCGTCACCCGGGTCGCGGAGGCCACCCGCGAGCCCGATCCGCAGCACACACTCGACGACTACTACGAATCGACACCGCGGACTCCCGAACCGCTCGACGAGCCCGACGAACCCAAACAGGCACCGACGCATCCGAACCCGAAGGACAAGCGCGGCAAGCCTGCGATGCCGTCCTGGGAAGACGTCCTGCTCGGCATTCGCAGCTCGGGGCACTGAAGCGGACCGTTCGATGCCTGCCATCGGGGGTACGAAAGATCAACTAGCGGTAGCCAACACCGCGCGTATCGCGCCGACGTCGTAGTCTCTGTTTCGACTGTTCGAACTCACGACGATGCGCGAAGGTGAGGTGCCGGCCGTGGGGGCCAAAGCATCGACTATTTGGTATGTGGACGCCCCTGACCCGGCCACCACGCTGCGCAATCATCGCGAGCCGGATCAACACGCAGCACACGCACTCGCCAGCCACCTGTATCCAGGATCGGTTGTGGTCCCGCTGGCGGTCGGCCCGCTCTCGACCAGCGCGGGCATCGGCGGCAACGGCGTCTACATCGGGTGTTATCCCGGTCTGACAGTCGTCTGCGGTCCGCAGCTCGAGATCGCCCACCCTGCCAAGATCTCGCCGTCGTGGATTCGTCCGCTCGCCTCCGAGTACACCTACCTCGTGTCGATCGACCCGGTTCGGGAGTGGGGTGCGTTCGCGACGTGGGAGCGAGGGGAACTTCGACGTTCGTTCAGCGCAACCAAGACCAACATCCTCGAGGACCACGGTCTCCCGTTGGTCTGGGAGCGGCCGTTCTGGGCGGGCGAACACCCCATGGAGCACACGCCAGGCGTGATACCCGATCCGCAGTCGCTGCCGTTCGATCCGCAGGATTTCGCAGACGCCGCGAACGAACGTGCACTCGGCTTTCGCTACCGCGGCACCCCGCAGCAAGGTGCCCTCGACCCGGCGGGAATCGTCGTGTGCGGGTTCGCGCTCTACGGCGAGGGCGAAGAGATCCCACGGGCGCCTGCGCCACCCGTGTCGGAGCCGGTCGAGGCCGTGCCCGCCGAAGCTGGGTTCTTCAAGAAGTGGCGGCGCAAGCAGCGGCGATAGCGGCGGGTGTCAGGACCACCAGCGCCAGCGGGTGCGTCACACCGCTGAGATGAGTAGGCCGAGCCACCCGACAACGACGCCGACCCCGATACCGAGCGCCACCCATCGGACAACGGGGATGGCACGCCAGCCCCACACCGTAGGAGCGGTACCGCCGACGGCGACGAGGTTGATGACCACCGCGAGCGCAGGGTGCACATTCGCGAGCGCGATGCCGAACCCGTACAGCGCGCACGTTGTCAGGATCGCCGCGAACGCTGTCACGAGCAGACCTGCCTGCCACGGCGTCGGTTCTGCCGTCGGTGCGGCGAATTGGGGCGTGCTCGGTTCGGACGTGCTCACGGTGTCATTCTGACGCGCTCGTAGAACGCCATCGCAGCGGCCGTCGCAACGTTGAGCGAATCGGTGCCTGGCGCCATCGGGATCCGGGCACGAACATCGCTGCTGCGCATGGTGTGTTCGACGAGTCCGGGTCCCTCTGCACCGAGCAGCAGCGCGACCTTCTCCCCCGTCATAGCCGCTGCCAACGAAACAGCACTCGGGTCCGGCGTGAGCGCTATGACCTGGAAGCCGTGGTCCCGCAATATGTTCAGACCTCGTGGCCAATCGGGCACGCGTGCGAACGGCACCCGAAGGACGTGGCCCATCGATACGCGCACCGCTCGCCGGTAGAGCGGATCGGCACAGCTGTCACCGAACAGGACGGCATCGGCGCCGAGGCCGGCGGCGTTGCGAAAGATCGACCCGATGTTCTCGTGGTCGTTGACGCCCTCCAACACCGCGACGGTCCGCGCGCCGGCGAGAACGTCGTGCAGGTCCAACGGTGCGGGTCGGCTCGCGGCGGCGAGGACTCCGCGATTGAGGTGGAAGCCGACGACCTCCGCCATCACGTCAGCGGTGGTCCGATAGAACGGCGCGTCCGTGGCCTCGAGGTCGGTTGCCAGTTCCGCCCGGCGCCGTTCGACTCCCAAGAACGACACCGGTTCGAACCTCGAAGCAAGCATGCGCTGCGCGACCAGCACGCCTTCGGCGATGACGAGCCCCTTGCCGTCGGGCAGGTCGGGTCGGCGATCGGAGGAGTTGAGGTCGCGAAAGTCGTCCAGCCTCGGGTCAGCGGGATCGTCGATGTCGACTACTTTTGCCACCGGACCACTCTAGGGCGCGCCGCGCCTCGTGAGTCTTTTCGGTGGTCCCGCCCACCGAAAAGACTCACGAGCGGCGGAGCCGCCTGAGAACGATTTCGCGACTCGGCAGGACGGCGATGCCCCTCGGGACCGAGCGCGGCTGGCCCCTTCTCCGTTCGGCCGCAGACATTTCCAGCTCGGCACCTTTCACGATCGTTGCCAGCACCACCGCGAGTTCGAAGTTCGCGAAGGCCGCACCCACGCAACGTCGGTGACCACCACCGAACGGCGTGAACTCGAACGGCGTCGGTTTGCGGAGCAGAAACCGATCCGGATCGAACGTGTCGGGTTCAGGAAAAACCTTGGGGTCGAAGTGCAACGCGGGCACGGCGACACCGACCACGTCGCCTTCCGACCGCTGGACTCCACGAATTGTCAACGGCCCGTTCAGACGTCGCAACACGATCGACACCGTCGGATGCATCCGCAACGTTTCCTGACAGATTGCGTTGAGGTACGGCAATTTTGCAACGTCAGCAGGCGAGTGGTCCGCTGCCAACTCCGCGACGAGTCGCTCGCGAACTCCGTCGTCGTGATGGATGTGATACATCGCCCACGCCAAAGACGTTGCAGTAGTTTCGTGTCCGGCTACGAGCAGGGTCCGTAGTTCCTGACGCAGATCCTCATCGCTCAGGGACGTGCCGTCCTCGTAGGTCGCGGACAGCAACAGGCTCAGCACGTCGTCGTACCCGTCCACCCCTGTCCTGCGCCGCTCGGCGATCTGTTCGGACAGCAGCGCGTCGAATTGCGCACGCAGCCTGACGAATCGCGCCCACGGCCCGAGACCCACGACCTCGCGCCGCAGCGCTGGGACGAACATCAGCGGCGCGATGTAGGACTGCATCAGCGCTGTGATCACCCGCTCGTACTCGTCGCGTCGGGCCGGGTCGGAAACCCCGAAGACCGTCCGAATGATGATGTGCAGCGTGATCGACTGCGCCGCTGCCCGAACCGCGATGTCGGCGCCGGGCCGCCAGCTCTCGATCTCCTCTGCCGCGGCGTGAGCCATCACGTCTGCGTACGCGCGCATCCGCTCACCGTGGAACGACGGCATCAGCAGCGTCCGTTCACGGCGATGCCGCTCGCCCGACAACAAGATCAGCGAACCGTCGCCGACAAGCGGCGCAATGGGATTCGGCGTCGGTGGGGAGAACAACGTGGCCGGTGCACCGAAAATCTCGCGTACCCCCGCAGCAGTCGACGCGAACAACACCTCACCGAGACCCGGTAGTCCGACGGCGAACGTCTCGCCCTCGTTCGCGCGACGGCGAAAGTAGCGTTCGGGGTCGTAGCCCATCGCCAGTGCATGCGCTGCACCGAACCGCGGGCTCGTCACAGACCTCGTCATAGGAGTCGTCGTCACCTTCTCTCGTGAACATCGCTAGTCGATACGATTCACGGATCCTTCCAGTTCAGCGCGCCCTGTGCCTGCCGCCTCCCCGCGCGAC
The DNA here is from genome assembly GCF_016482825.1 of Antrihabitans stalagmiti. Taxonomy (GTDB): domain Bacteria; phylum Actinomycetota; class Actinomycetes; order Mycobacteriales; family Mycobacteriaceae; genus Antrihabitans; species Antrihabitans stalagmiti. The sequence goes on from NZ_JAEMNV010000005.1 coordinate 223,925, forward strand.
TTCTCGACCGGGTCGTCACTGTGTTTCAGCAGCAAGTACGCACCACCTGCCAACCCCGCTGCGAGCGAGATCACACCGCCGACGAGCAGCGGCGCCCGTGGGCTCGTCACATCCGCAAGCCAGCCGAGCACCGGACTGCCCAGCGGAGTGCCGCCGAGGAAGCAGAGCATGTAGATGCCCATCACGCGGCCGCGCATATCGGAGGCAACCGACATCTGCAGAATATTCATCGCCGACGTCGTGAAGGTCAGAACAACGGCACCGGTCGGCACAAGGGCAACGGCGACGAGCGCGAACGTTGGCATAGCTCCGACGGCAATCTCCAAAGCGCCGAACGCCGTTGCCGCGACGAGGAAGATCTTGATCCGCACAGGTCGCGTCCGACGCGCGGCAAGGGTCGCACCGGCGAGGGTGCCGACGGCCAGTGCTGTCGACAGAAATCCGTAGGCATCGGCGCCGAGCCCGAAGGTGTTGCGCGCCAACACGGCCAGGCTGATCGGGAAGTTCATACCGAAGGTCGACACCATGAACACGGTCAGGAGTAGAACCCGCAGATCGGTTCTCCCCCAGACGTAGCTGAACCCTTCGCGAATCTGGCCACGCGCTTTGGTTGCATGCTCGACGGAGGTCAGCTTGCTCTGATCCATCAGCACCAGCGCAGCGATCACACAACCGAACGACACCACGTTGATCGCGAAAACCAATCCGGTTCCGACGAGTGTGATGAGGACACCCGATATGGCCGGACCGACGATGCGAGCAAGGTTGAACGTCATCGAATTCAACGCGATCGCGTTCGAAAGAAGTTCTCGGCCAACCAGTTCGATGGTGAACGACTGCCGAACCGGTGCGTCGATCGCCGACGCGCAACCCGCGGCGAAAGCAAGCACGTACACATGCCACAGTTCGACGACGCCACCGAGATCGAGCGCGGCAAGCACCGCAGCAAAGACCGCCATCGATACCTGTGTTGCGATCAAGATCTTGCGTTTGTCGTACCGATCGGCGAGCACGCCACCCCACACAGACAGCACGAGCGTCGGACCGAACTGCAACGCCATCACGATGCCGACGGCGAGTGCGTTGCCACCGGACAGGGTCAGAACAAGCCAGTCCTGCGCGACCCGCTGCATCCAGGTCCCGACGAGTGACACGATCTGACCCGACGCCCACAGCCGGTAGTTCCTGGCTTTGAGCGACCTGAACATCGAAACGTTAGCAACGGACACGTCTTCTATCGTGCCTCGTTCGGCGCTACTCCGACTTTTTGACGATGTCGGTGATGATCGCGACTGCGTCCGCGAGCGTTTTGAGCTGCTCGGGAGCCAGCGTCGACAGCTTCTCCGTCATCCACGCTTCGCGCGCGCTTGCTTCGTCGGCAATCAACGCGCTACCCGAGTCCGACAGCGAGACGATGATCTGCCTACCGTCGGTCGGATGCGGGCGCCGTTCGACGAGTCCGATGTCGGACAACGACGCGATGACCCTCGTCATCGACGGCGGCTGCACGCGTTCCATACCGGCAAGCGCGCCCGGCGTCATCGCGCCTTCGCGACTGAGCGTTGCCAACGCAGAAAGCTGGGTCAGCGATACCTGCGAATCCGCTCGACGACCTCGCAGATGCCGCGTGAGACGCACAACGGCCAGGGAGAGGTCGCTGGCCAGCGTCCGCAGATCGGGAGAGGTTGTCACAGTGGCAAACAATACGGGAACGCCGCAGGCCAGCGGACACGATTGCGCCGCTGGGCAGTCCGGGTACGGTAGTCGACGTGACGGACGCACCGCAGGTACCGCAACTCCCCGCGCGCCTCACCGACCCACGGCCTGTGCTGACAACCGGAACCGTACTGTTCGCGATCGCGACGCTGATCGTGTGGGCGAGCGGCGACCGGTTCGACGAGGCACTGCCGACGTGCATCGCGGGACTCGCGGTCGGCGCTCTCGGTACGACGATCTTCTGGATTCAGCGACGCGCGGCGCGGCGCGGCTCCAAGGGTGCCCAGTCCGGCCTTACCTAAGCTGACCTGCAGCGATCTACGATAGGACCGTGGCCTGCGACGAGATCATGTCCGCGATTCGGTCCAACTGCAGCGTCGCTGTTTCGCTGTCTTCGTCGACGAGCCAGCGCAGGACCAAACCGTCGATCATCGCGAGCATCAGCCGGCTCAGCACCCCGACCGGCACCGACCAGGTCGTTCCGGTCAACGTGGTCGCCTTTTCCAAAAGGTCGACGAGGGTTGCATCGTTGAAGGCGTACTGATTGCGCGCGATCCCGAGCCGTTCCGGCGTCGACTCGCCTTCACGCAGCGCATACGTCGTGATTTCGTAGGTCAGCAACTGCCGGTCGCGGGTCCGTTCGACGTCGAACCACATCGCGCTCAACGCAACTCGAAGAAGGTCACGCAGAGCGTCGACGCCCTGCTCGGTCCATTCGAGCATCTGCTGATCTTCGTCGACCGCGTCGCGCAGATCGGTCGTGAGGCACTTGACGACCTCGGTCATCAACGCGTCTTTGTTCTCGAAGCAGTAGTGCACGACGCCGAGCGACACACCGGCGGCCTGTGCGACGTCACGGGTGGTCACCGCAGCGACGCCCTTGCGTTCGGCGAGGCCGATCGCGGCCTCGATCAAGTGAGCTCTGCGCTGCTCGACGGATAGTCTTGTTGACACGCGTGAAGTTAAGTCGCACATCGCTGAGCAGTCAATTCGCTCTCGTTACCAGCATGTCGCTCCCGGCGTGTCGCCTCTCGATCCCGACAATCGCAACCATTCGGCTATCGCCGGGAAGCGCGCGCAACAATGGCCTCGTACGGACGCACCCTGATCCACAGCAGCGCCCACAGCACACCTAAGATCCAGCCGGCGAGTACATCGGTCAGCCAGTGCGCACCGAGATAAACCCTCGACAGACCATCGAGGAAGGTACCGAGCGCACACAACGAGACGAGTAGGCGGCTCGGCCGACCGCGCAACCGCACGATCACCGCGGCGGCTGTGCACGCGAGGATCGCGGACAACATCGCATGACCCGACGGGAACGAATGTGTCGATTCGACGACGAGCCGGTCCGGAAAAGGCGGTCGATCCCGTCCGATCGCAAGTTTGGCGAGCGACATCACCAGCCAACCGGACAGCATCGAGCCGAAGATCAGCGTCGCTTCGCGCTGATGCGAGCGAGTGAGCAGGTAGACGGTGGCGATCATCGCTACGACGAAGAGGCCCACAAGGCCACCGACCGTCGTGATGGCCTCGAAAGCAGTCGTCAGCCAACCGATCCGGTGCGCGACGATCCAGTCGAGGACGAGCCGATCCATGTCAGAGAACTCCCTGCCGAAGGTGGACGGTTCCGTCGTCGGCTACCCAGATCGGGACGTCGACGGTTGCCTCGACCGAGCCTCGTAGCGTGACGCGCAACTGCTCGTGCACCTCGATCGATCCGGTCGGCAACGGTAATCCGAGTCCGATGCAGGCGAGCACTGCGGTCGGTTCGCGATCCCAGCTACTTGCACGGCCTGTGCCGACGACGACGCCACGCACCGATTCGGAGACGAGTGGAAGGTCGAGCAGCCGAGCAAGTGCCGTCGCCGTCTCGATACTTCCTGCCACGAGCGCATCCGGCGTCACCGCGACGGCAAACCATGGCTTGTCCAACACGAACGCATTCGCAGGATCGACGAGAGCACCGGTACTCACGCGCACACGATCGGACAGCGCTACGGCGTCGATGTCGAGTTTTCCTGCCGCGACGACACTCGCGAGTCTGCGGTAGGTATCGGCGACGACACCGGCGGACGGCGATCGCTCGGGCGCGGCCAGCCTGTCGATCAGGGTCTGAACCAGTTCGAGATCCAGACGATCGGGTCCGGCGAGCACGGCGCGCATCGCGTCCGCGTCGACGTGCTCGAACGGGTCGAGCAAGCCCACAAAAGTCGAGTCGTCTGGGTGCCGGAGCGCGCCAAGGGGCGCGCCGTCGACGCTCGCATGCCGCCGCAGCCACCACGCCACGTAACTGTCGGGGTCAGCGAGCAGCGGCCGCACGACGGCGTCACCGGCGAGCAAGGTCAGTGCCGTCGCCCACTTCGCGTCGTCGACCAGGTCGAGATCCCTGACAGCCGTGAATGTTTCGGGATCCTCCGCCAGGCCGGACCACCACTGCGCCTCGTCGTCCAGATCGTGATCGGGTCCGGTCGGAAGTTCGTCGCGGACGACGGTGAAACCCCAGCCGACGCCAACCGCACGCAACGCAGCGGCCCCGTAGGTCGCGACTAGCTCCGTATCGACTGTTCCGAAAGGCGAGTGCGCCACGAGCACCGAACGCAACGGCGCATCGGGTAGCAGCAGTTCGTCCGCCGACCGCAACTCACCGCCATCGTCGGGTAGCAACAGCAACCCGAGCCAGCTGGGCAGACGTTCGGGGTCGGTGACCCGAGCAGCCAACGTGAGGACAGCGGCTGCGAGCTCGGCCGCCTCGTCGTCGGAGTCGTCGGAGTCGTCGGAGTCTTCGATCCGAGCGCGCAGGTCGCCATCGGAAAGCAGGTCGGTCGCTCCGACGTGCGACGACCCGAGCCGGCCGAGCAACTCGTGCGCTGCCTCCGGATGCACGAGACGCGCCCAATGCACGGGAATCGTTGTCGGTGAGTCGTTTCCGGTCGATTGAAGGTCGTCGGCGGTGACCGTCGTACGGGGTCCGGTGACGAGTCGTCCGTCGGCGAGAGGTACCGGCAACGCACCGAGTTCCTCGACCGCGATCGTGTCGATCACAAACGGCTCCAGGGCCGCATACAGCCTGTGCCACCACGCGGGCGGCCTGTCGATGCCGCTCGACGCTTCGGCAACCCGAGCAAGACCGATGCGATGAACGTCGACGGCGGCGAGCGCGCGGGCATTCGACGTACCCGACAGTTCCGGAAGTACCAGCGCGGGAATCACTTCGGCAAGCAACTCGGCGAGCTCTGCTGTCAGATCGGGAAATACGGATGCTCGCGAGGGCGCTACGACACGATCGCTGCCTTCGCCGACAACAGGAAGCCACGCGTGTGCGCGCAGCTCGCGAAATATCGCCTCACGCAACGCCGTGTCGACCTCACCCCTGGCGAAGGTCGGCACCGGGACGAGTGCGGCTCGTTGCGATATCGGCACTGCCGCAACGAAATCGGCATATCCAACGGCGATGTCGGCCAGACGTGCCTCCGGCAGCACACGACGCCTGTCCGGCTGCATACCGACGTCAGCAATCACGATCGCGGGCAGCGACAACTCTTCGTCGGAACGGGTCGGTGCCCGGAGCACATCGCCCGAGCTGGGGCGGATCACACCGTCGGCGACGGGCGCGAGCCAGCGTGCATGCGGAGTCCGGTACTGCCACCAGCACAGCGCACCGATGGAGATCTCCTCGACGCCACGCGCCAGGTCGCGGGACTTCCGGACGAATTCCGTGTCACCGATCCGAATGCTCTGTAGCGCAGTCAGTTCCAACAACAGGTCGACCGCTTCGGTTGCCATGCCTGCGAGCAACGCGGCCGCATCGACGTCGGCGCGCAGCGTCAACACAACTTCGGTGTCCGCCCCCGCGACGGGTTGCGCCGTCGTCGGCCAGACCAGACGCAACACCGGCGGTCGCACGGCAACGTCGATGCCCTCGTCCGCCAACCGCTCCTCGGTCGCTGCGAGCGAGAACTTGATCGACCCTGTCGTGGAACGTATTTCGATCTCGTCGCTCACCGAGACCGTTGCTGTGAAGCCGACACCGAACCTGCCGACACTGCCGTGCCCCGTGGCATCGCCGGGCTTACCCGACGCGCGCAGTGCGGTCAGCGCCTGCACACCGGCGACATCCAGCGGAGCGCCGGTGTTCGAGACGTGCAATTGCGAGCCGACCGACCACACTGCCAGGCGCCCGGCGACGCCTGCCTTCGCGGCAGCATCCGCAGCGTTCTGGGCAAGTTCGGTCAGGAGGCGATCACGGTATCCGGATCGGACGAAGTCGTTCTCGGTCGCGGCATCCTCGCGCAGCCGGGTCGGCGAACTGCCCCAGGCAAGCAGCAACGATTCGCGTAGCTGTCCGGTACCGAACGGGTCGGTCAGGTCGTCGATGCGTCAGTCCCGCTCGGCCGATACGGGATCCGCGCGTTCGGCGCCACGACCGGAGTCGGACACAACTTCGACGGCGGCGTCGTCGAACGCCTCGTACTGCGGCGACCCCGCGCCGGTCGGCAGTCGTGTGTCCGAATGTGCGCCGCACCCGTAGCCGACGTGCACGACGTGGCCGTCTGCGGCCAACTCGTTGCCGCAGACGCCGAAGGCGGCGTGTAGCGATCCGGCGAGCGGCAGATAGAAGCCGCACAGGCCGCAGGAGGAGGGAGCAGCCTTGGCCATCTCGGACTCGGGACCGTAGTCGCCCTCGTGCCACCGCTGCGCCGCATCTTCGCGCCCTTCGCGACTCATCGTCGACAGGCGACCGAAACCGAGCTCGAGTGCGACATCGTCGACTTCGGGATCACCGTTCGCGACGTAGCCCGGCACGAGGCGCGGATCGTCGGCAGGCGGAGCGAGCAGATCGCCAGGTGCCAGATCGCCTGGCCGAATGCGCTGGTCCCACGGCACCCAGTTCGGCGCGATGAGTGCGTCGGGTCCGGGTAGCAACGCAGATTCACTGACGGTGGGGTGATCGAAATCGGGATCGGTAGCGACGACGACGGCCCACTGCCAACCTCGGTAGCCGGGCAAAGTCGCTTCGAAGCGATGTGTCGCAGCGGATTCGCCGTCGGCGCTGACGCCGACATAGGCACCCACGCCGTCCTCGCCGAGGTCGCTCAGAGCACTACGCGCCAGGTCGACTGCCTGTACCAGGATCTCGTGTATCTCGAACAGTTCCGGAGAAGAAGCAACGCTCACGACTCCATTTTGCCGCATCGATGCAATACCGTTCGCCGGTGGGCCGCTTTGGCGACTCGCCGAGGTAGTTGTTTGTCGCCTCGGTAGGACAGAATTGACCTGTGACCGACCGACGCGAGCCGAATGATCCCACCGGGGGATGGCCGAGCGCCGCTTCACAGCACCCCGGATTCGACAACTATCCACCGCGGCATGTACCGACCCGGCGCCAGCCTCTGCCCCCTCTGCATCCAGTCGATCCGCCGCGCCAGCCCGATCGCGGCGGTGAGCCTGCGTACAACGACGATTCGCAGCCGCCCCCCGCCCCGGCACCGACCCGCGGGATGCGGCAGCCGCGCAAGCTGACGGTGACGCGCGTCGCCGCGATGCGGGGACGAGAACTCACCGGTCGCGGTTTCGCCACGTTCCAGCGCGCAGCCAAGGCCGACGGTGCCGAGAAGTCGGGGCTCACAGCGCTGACGTACGCGACGATGGCAAATTTCGCGACCGACGCCGCGATTGCGATCGCTTTGGCGAACACCCTGTTCTTCTCCGCGGCGCAAGGTGAAAGCCAACTCAAAGTCGCGCTGTACCTGGCCATTACGATTGCCCCGTTCGCAGTGATCGCACCGCTCATCGGGCCTATGCTCGACCGGCTGCAGCATGGGCGCAGAGTCGCGCTCGCATCGTCGTTCGGTTTGCGTGCCGTGCTCGCCGTAGTGCTCGTGTTCAACTTCGACAGTTGGCTCCTCTACCCCGCTGCCCTGGGCATTCTTGTGCTCAGCAAGTCGTTCTCCGTGTTGAAGAGCGCGGTAACGCCACGTGTCCTGCCGCCCGAAATCGACCTTGTGCGGGTCAATTCCAGGCTGACGGTGTTCGGACTGCTCGGTGGCACCATCGGCGCAGGCGCGCTCGCGGGTATCGCCGCGATCATCGCCGACTCGGCGGGCGCGCTGTGGTTCGCGTTCGTTCTCAGCGTCGCCGGCGCGTACCTGAGCATGCGTATTCCGGCGTGGGTCGAGGTCACCGAAGGCGAGGTCCCGGCCACGCTGACCTATCACGGCGACAGCGACTACTCGGCGCCGATCGACGACCCCGACCGCGGCGATTCGATCAAGCCGAGCAAGCGAAGGCAGCCACTCGGGCGTGCTGTGGTCACCGGGCTGTGGGGTAACAGCACGATCCGCGTTCTCACTGGATTCCTCACCCTCTTCGTCGCCTTCGTCGCCAGGTCCCGCTCCGAGCACGAGCCGCTCGTGCAGGCGGCGATGCTCGGTCTCGTCGGCGTCGCGGCCGGTCTCGGCAACTTCTCCGGCAACGCGATCGGAGCGCGACTCTCGCTCGGCCGACCCGCGTTGCTCGTCGTTCGATGCACGATTGCGGTAACCGTGATCACCATCGTCGCGGCCTTCGTGGACAGCCTGGTCGCAGCGGCTGTGGTGGCGCTTGTGGCGTCCGCGGCGAGCGCACTTGCCAAGGTCTCCCTCGACGCGGCCATCCAGGACGACCTACCGCCGGAATCGATCGCGTCCGCGTTCGGCCGCTCGGAGACCGCGCTGCAGTTGAGTTGGGTTGTCGGTGGCGCGCTCGGCGTGCTGCTCCCGACCAAGTTCTGGCTTGGGTTCACCGTCATCTCGGTGTTGCTCGCACTGGGAACCGTGCAGACCATCGTCAGCTACACCGGGCATTCCCTGCTGCCAGGACTCGGCGGCAACAGGCCGGACCGCGCCAAGCAAGAGGTCAAGAAAGGCTTCGGCAGCCGGGTCGGCGGTCGATCGTTCAAACGTTCGGCCACCCCGTCGGCTGCCGCGGCAGGAACAGCGCGACAATCTCCGCAACCTTCGACCCAACCACCGACAGGAAACGCGCACTGGTGAGGCTCCAGCCCAAGACTGTCAAAATTCTCGCGCTGCTCGGCACCGGTGTTCTTGTGGTTGCCGTGGCGTTCTTTGCCGTGCTCTTTGTCCTCGTCAAGGACTCCGACCCACGCCTGCCTGCGGTGACCGCTTACGCCTACGGCGAAGCGATCACGGTCGAACCGACCAGGTACTGCGAATTGGACCTGACCGAGTGCAGCGAGGAGGGTTCGATCGCGAAGCTGCAGGTGCCGGTCGGTTATCCGTTGCAACTGTCGCTGCCGACGGAACTGTCGGACGCTCCGTGGCGGCTGTACGCGACCTACGACGGCCCGAACGGTCTCGAAATCGTCGAACAGGGCTACCGTCCCGGCCAGGCGACGGCGGTATCCGTTCGATCGAAGACAACGCCGGAGGCGAAGCTACTCGGCGTGGAGATCCGTCTGCCGTCGTCTGTCGTCGACGAGAACGGTGATCCGTTCCAGCGGGCGGTGTGGTTGATCGAGACTGCGTGAGCGCGTCGGAGCGAGCCTCAGCTGTCGAGTTCGCGGGCGACGCCGCGGACGACCTCGGAGATCCGCTGCGCGGTCTTGCGATCCGGGTACTTGCCCTTGCGCAGGTCGGGCTGCACGGTTGCTTCGAGCAGCGTGATCATGTCTTCGATCATCCCGTGCAATTCGTCGGCTGTGTGCTTGCGCGCGACGGGTTCCTTGCGGACTCCGCCGTTGGCCTGCCGAATCGTCGGGGCCGGTTCGAGGACCTTCAAACTGAGCGCCTGGGGTCCGCGGCGGCCTGCGGCCATACCGAATTCGACGCGCTGTCCGGGCTTGAGCAACTCGACTCCCTGCGGCAGCGCCGAGGAACGGACATAGACGTCCTCGCCTTCGTCCTGCGATAGGAACCCAAAGCCCTTTTCGACGTCGTACCACTTCACCTTGCCGGTCGGCACCGCAGCTCACCCGTTCATTTCTAAGAGGACACAGTTGGTTCTGCACAAAACAGTTGGTTCTGCACAAATAGGAACGCGCCCCGCCTTGTTGCGCAGGACGCGAATACCAAAGTCTACCCGCAGTGCAGAGTAGCGGCACACCCATTTACCGTTGACCCGTGGCCACCGAACCGGACTCGACCAGACCTCCCGTTCTGCTGGTCGGTGCGACGATCCTGTTCGTCGTCGGCGTCTGCGCGATTGCTGCGATGTTCGTCGTTGCAGCGGTGACCTCGGACGCTCCGCCGGATGCGCTGTATGGGGCTACACTCGCCGCGCCACTGGGTCTGCTGCTCGCGGTCGTGTACGCACTGCAGTCCGGGCGGCGCTCCCGAAACAAAAAATAGGCGCCACAACCAGACGAAATCGAAGGAGTCGGCCATGCGAATGCTGCTGAACATCATCTGGTTGCTCTTCGGCGGCCTCTGGCTCGCGCTCGGGTACTTCTTCTTCGGCATTCTGTGCTGCATTCTCATCATCACGATCCCGTTCGGCCTCGCCTCGTTCCGGATCGGCGTGTACGCGCTCTGGCCGTTCGGCAAGACGATCGTCGAGCGCCCGACGTCCGGTGTGGCCTCGCTCATCGGCAACGTCATCTGGTTCATCGTTGCCGGCATCTGGCTGGCGATCGGCCATTTGGTGACGGCGTTCGCGATGGCGATCACCATCATCGGAATCCCGCTCGCCATTGCCAACTTGAAAATGATTCCGGTCTCGCTGATGCCACTTGGCAAGGACATCGTCGACGCCTGAGTAGATGGGGTACCCGGGTCGGGTAGGCATCGTCCGGAGGATTGGTTTCGCGACACCGATAAACTGTGATCTTCATCACATCACGTCAGCGTCACGGTCGTACACCAAGTCGTTACGAGTTAGGACACGCCGTGTCTAGCTGCGAAGAGGCAAAATGCCGCACTCCGTTAACCAAAATTGTGTATGCGCGCGAACCGGTTACCAAATAGTGATTTTTGCCGCCCTTAGAAGTACGGTCATGACCGGCCGGAAGTTCGGCCGAAGTCCGGCCCGCCGCGCCAAACCCCGTCCCGCGGGCCCCGGACACCCGACGAATTACGAGGGACGGGAGCGGGGGACCCAACTTCCCCACAGGGACAACTGGAAAACGGTTCGAAAACTTGAACCCTTCCTAGGGGTGAAGCCAGACACGCTCTCGAAAAGAGCGCCGAGGCCGGGCGACCTCTCAGCCCGAACCCGACAGCTGACCTCGCAGGCGCGGACGGAGAGGACAGACCAATGAGCAGTGGACGCCACCGCAAACCGACCACCACCGGCCGCACCGTCGCCAAGGTTGCCGTCACCGGCGCCATCATGGGCACAGCAGGTGTGGCCTTCACGGGCACCGCAAGTGCGGCACCCGACAACGACTGGGACCGTCTCGCACAGTGCGAGTCCGGCGGCAACTGGGGCATCAACACCGGCAACGGCTACCAGGGTGGCCTGCAGTTCTCGCCGAGCACCTGGACCGCGCACGGTGGCGGCGAGTTCGCCGCCTCGGCCAACCAGGCTTCGCGTGAAGAGCAGATCGCAGTCGCCGAGAAGGTTCTCGCGACGCAGGGCTGGGGCGCATGGCCCTCCTGCTCGTCGAACCTCGGCTTGAGCAGCGGCCCGACGCTGCGGACCGCTCCGACCCCGAGTGCACCGCAGTGGGCACCGTCCGCTCCGAGCACCGCGGCAAGCGCCAATGCCAGCGAGCAGGTGTTCGACGGCATCGACAACACGATCGAGGCAGTTCAGAACAACGGGATGCCACTCCCCTCACCGTTGCTAGACGCATACAACGCCGTGAAGAACTCCGGCATCAATCTGGATCCGGCGCTGGTGAACTTCTACCAGTCCAACAAGGGTCTGCTTCCTCAGTAGTCCTCGCACACAGCGAAACGGCGGGCCCGCATCGAAAGATGCGGGCCCGCCGTTTTCGGTCTTGCTCAGTTTTTGTGCTGTTCGCCGACTCAGCGATTGATGACAGTGTGCGGGTGAACGTAGGGCAGGTCCTCGACGGGCAGAGGGAATTCCGTGTCCTCGCCGAACGGTGACAGACCACCGGATCGCGACGACGAAAGCTCGGTCACGGCGACTTCGCCCTTCGGAGTCTTAGGCCACCCCGGATCGACATAGTTCTTCTTCACGTTGTTAACCACGAGCCTATTTTGACACGAGCCACAGCTACGCACAGCACATGTATCTAATCTGGTACCTGATGACCGCCACCGACCGTGCCGCAGGCACTACAGATACCGACAGCTTGGCAGGGTGGCTGGCGAGGAGTTCCGATGCCGAACTGATCGAACTCCTCCGCCTGCGGCCGGACCTCACCGTTCCGTTGCCCGCTTCCATGGCCGTGCTCGCCAACCGCGCCGAACAGCGCGCATCGGTCCTGCGTGCGGCCGACGAGCTGAATACGCTCGCGCTGGCAGTGATAGAGGCGCTTGCCATCGAGAACGCCCAGGCCGTTGCGGTCGATCCAGCTCGTGTTGCGGAGGCCATCGGCGATCGCGCGCCAAGAAAAGCGATCGACGCCGCCATCGAGACGCTTCGATCGCGTGCGCTCGTGTGGGGTGAGCAGACGCTGCGAATGCTTCCGGTCGCCGTCGAGGTCGTGCCATGGCCGATCGGCCGGTCGCTCGAACCCGTCGTCGCGATGTCGGCAGAGGACATCGCCGCCGCCCTGAGTGGACTCTCACCCGGCGAGCGCGCCCTGCTCGATCGTCTGGCGGTGACGGCGCCGATCGGGCGGACGAAGGACGCGGCACCCGGAACGCCGAGTGATCGTCCTGTGCAGCGACTGCTCGCGCTCGGCCTGCTGACCTGGGTCGACGAACAAACCGTCGAGTTGCCGCAGCAGGTCGGCCAGGTGCTGCGCGGTGAGCCGGTATCCGACCTCAGCACGCTGATGCAGCCTGCGCTGCACACCCGCAAGCACAAGGCCGCCGAGGTCAACGGCGTTGCAGGTGGTGAGGCACTCGAACTGCTGCGGCACTGCGCCGATGTCATCGACGCGCTCGGTGAACTGCCCGCGCCTGCACTACGCGCCGGTGGCATGGGCGTTCGGGAACTTCGGCGGATCGCCAAGCGAATCGGCGTCGACGAGGATCGGGTCAGCCTGCTCGTCGAGTTGCTCGTCGCAGCGGGGCTGATGGCAAGCGGCCGACCCGACCCGGCACCACCCGGCGACGGCGACGACTTCTGGGCACCGACGGCCGCCGTCGACGCCTGGCTCGACGCACCACCTGCGCGACGCTGGCACACCCTCGCAGCGGCGTGGCTGGACCTGGCTAGGCGACCGTGGTTGATCGGGATGCGAGACGCGAACGACAAGCCGATCGCCGCGCTCTCCGACGAGGTACGAAGCGCCATGGCGGCCCGAGATCGGCGGCTCATTCTCGAGCTGACGGCCGAACTCGGCCGTGGCGAGGGTGTGGACGCCGCGGACGTAGCTCGTGCACTCGCGTGGCGCAGACCGCGCTGGGCCAACCGGTTCACCGTCGGCGCCGTCGAGAAGACCCTCACCGAGGCGACGGCACTCGGTGTGATCGGTCGCGGCGCACTCACCTCGCCAGGTCGCGCCCTGCTCCACGGCGGCGACGCCGAAGCAGAGATGGAATCGGCACTTCCGCCACCGGTCGACTATGTCCTCGTGCAGGCCGACCTGACCGTCGTCGCTCCCGGACCCCTCACTCCCGAACTGCAGGAACGCATCTCGCTGGTCGCCGATCTCGAATCGGCGGGCGGCGCGACGGTCTACCGCATCGGCGAGACAAGTGTCAGACGAGCACTCGATGCCGGCGCGACCGCGTCGGAGTTGCACACCCTCTTCGCAACCAAGTCGCGGACCCCGATACCGCAATCGCTGACCTACCTGATCGACGACATGGCACGTCGACACGGCCAACTGCGGGCAGGGATGGCGGAATCGTTCATCCGCTGCGAGGACCCCGCTCTGCTTGCCCAGGTGCTCGCTACCCCGATTGCCGAAGAACTCGCGCTTCGAGCCCTCGCCGCGACAGTCGCGATCTCGCCCGTCCCGCTGAACGAACTGCTGGCGGGTCTACGCCGTGCAGGCTTCGCGCCGGCGGGCGAGGACTCCTCCGGCGTGATCGTCGACGTGCGCAAACGCGGCGCCAGGATCGTCAGCAAGCGCCTGCGTCCACAGCTTCGTATCCCAGCCACCCCGACCGACGATCAGCTCGCAAACCTCGTCGTCGAACTTCGAGCCGGTGATCGCGCCGCGAAAGCCAACCGCGGCAACGGTGTTCGATCAGACGGCTCGCGCGCATCCGGTGCGGCGACGATGGCGCTACTGCAACTGGCGGTTCGGGTGCGTCGCAGCGTGAGCATCGGCTACGTCGACGCGCAGGGCATCGCGACCAACCGGATCGTCGAACCGGTGAAAGTCGGTGGCGGCCAATTGGATGCGATCGATCCGGCAACGGGTGCGGTCCGGCATTTCACGCTGCACCGGATCTCGTCGGTCGCGCTGGTCGACTGAGCCGACGCGCCCGCTAGGCGTATGCGAGGCAGTAGGTGAGTTGCGGGTCAGGGAACGCGAGGAACTGGACGTCGTCGGGTCCGCACACACTCTCGTCCTCGACACCTTCGGCCTTCGTGGTCACCCTGTAGGTGGCGGCAGGGTCCGAACAGGAAACGTAGGTAAGGACATTCGTGAGCGCGTCCTCCTCGTAGCAGTTGCCTTCCCGCAGATTCTCGTAGAGGCAGAGGAAGAACGTCGTCGTCGACCCGGACGTCTCGGTGTAGGTCGTGTACGCGTCGGAGGGACATGCCACCTCGGTCGAGTTCGACGAGTAGATCTTGTACGTCGCGTCGTCGGCCGAGCAGTCCCGCGGTTCGGTGTCGGCGTCTGTCGACGAGGCTTTGTTGATTCGGATGCACGAACCGACCTCGGACGGCGGCGCCGCCGCGGACGTTGTTGTGCGCGAGGACGACTTGGGCGTGCTGGTCTTTCCCGACGGCGGCGCGGAGGATTCCCGCGTCGATGTCTGCTCGGCCGAACTCTTTTCGGCAACAGGCTTCGGGTCTACTTTCTGACACCCGGTCAGCAGGGCAAACACGAACAGGCACAGTGCAGTTGCGGCCGTCACGAGAACGGTGGACCTACTACGTCGCTGCACTGAAATCTCTTTCGCTCGAACCGATCGATCGAGGGCCCCTGCGTACCCCGAGACACTCGGGGCCCTCGATCCGGATGTACTTACGCCGCAGCGTCACCCAGGCAGTAGGTGAGCTTCGGGTCGGGGAACTTCAGGTACTGGACGTCGTCCGCTGCACAGATGGACTCGTCTTCGGTGCCCTCTTCCTTCGTCGTGACCTTGAACTTGGCCGACGGATCGGAGCACTCCGCGTATCCGAGAATGTTGGTCAAGGTGTCCTGCGAGTAGCAGCTACCTTCCTTCAGGTTCTCGTAAAGGCAGAGGTAGGCGGTGGTGTCCGAACCGCGCGTCTCGGTGTAGGTCGTGTACGCGTCCGACGGGCACGCGGTCTCTGTCTCGTTCGTCGAGAAGATCTTGTAGGTCGCCTTGTTGTCGGCGCAGTCGAGGGGCTCGGTCTCTGCGTCGGTTGCGGAAGCCTTCTTGATCTCGATACAGGTGCCCGCCTCGGCCTTGGCGGTCTCTGACTTCGATGAACAGCCGATCACAAAAAATCCGACCGCCAGCAAAGCTAGAGTCGCAACAACGAGCCGCTTGAGCAGCCCGGATCCCTTGTTTGCCAATGTAGGCCTTTCTCGGAGTTGGACGAGTGTCTTAACGCTCGGCGCAGAATAGCGTGGTGACGTAGTTCGCGCATAGCGCAACCTCGTTTGGACCTGGACAATGGAACGATTACCGCCTATTTAGGAGACTCCACGTGACCGACGGACCGTTGATCGTCCAGTCCGACAAGACACTGCTCCTGGAGATCGACCACGAATTGTCCGGCGCCGCGCGAGCGGCGATCGCGCCGTTCGCCGAACTCGAACGCGCGCCCGAGCACGTCCATACCTATCGGGTGACGCCGCTGGCGCTGTGGAATGCGCGCGCGGCAGGCCACGACGCCGAACAGGTGGTCGATGCGCTGGTCACCTACTCGCGCTACGCAGTTCCGCAGCCACTGCTCGTCGATATCGTCGACACGATGGGCCGCTACGGCAGGCTGCAACTCGCCAAGAGTCCCGTTCACGGCCTGGTCTTGATCAGCCTCGATCGGGCTGTGCTCGAAGAAGTGCTGCGGCACAAGAAGATCGCGCCGATGATCGGCGCAAGGATCGACTCCGACACTGTCGTCGTGCACGCGAGCGAGCGCGGCAGACTCAAGCAGATGCTGCTCAAGATCGGCTGGCCCGCAGAAGATCTCGCAGGGTACGTCGATGGCGAGGCCCATCCGATCGAGCTGGACTTCGGAACTGACGGCTGGCACCTTCGCGACTACCAGGAAATGGCCGCCGATTCGTTCTGGGCAGGCGGATCCGGCGTCGTCGTTCTTCCGTGCGGTGCGGGCAAGACGATGGTCGGCGCCGCAGCGATGGCAAAGGCGAAAGCGACGACGCTCATTCTGGTCACCAACACAGTGGCAGGCAGACAGTGGAAACGTGAGTTGATCGCACGCACATCGCTCACCGAAGAGGAGATCGGCGAGTATTCGGGCGAGCGCAAAGAGATTCGCCCAGTGACAATCGCCACATATCAGGTGATCACACGCAAGACGAAGGGCGAGTACCGGCACCTCGAGCTCTTCGATTCGCGCGACTGGGGATTGGTCATCTACGACGAGGTGCACCTGCTGCCCGCGCCCGTGTTTCGGATGACGGCAGATCTGCAATCTCGTCGCCGGCTCGGGCTGACGGCCACGTTGGTCCGCGAGGACGGGCGCGAAGGTGACGTCTTCTCGTTGATAGGCCCGAAACGATACGACGCGCCGTGGAAAGACATCGAGGCTCAGGGCTGGATCGCGCCGGCCGAGTGCACCGAAGTTCGCGTGACCCTCACCGACGCCGAAAGAATGTCCTACGCGGTCGCCGAGCCTGAGGAGCGCTACAAACTCTGCTCGACGGCACGCACGAAAATCCCTGTCGTCCAGTCGATTCTGGCACGCCACCCCGACGCGCCCGCACTCGTCATCGGCGCCTATCTCGACCAACTCGACGAATTGGGCGAGGCACTGAACGCACCGATCATCCAGGGCTCGACGAAGACGAAGGAACGCGAGGAACTCTACGATGCCTTCCGGCGCGGCGAGATACCCGTTCTCGTCGTGAGCAAGGTTGCGAATTTCTCCATCGACCTTCCTGAAGCATCTGTCGCAGTGCAGGTTTCGGGTACGTTCGGGTCGCGTCAGGAAGAGGCGCAACGCCTCGGACGACTGTTGCGACCCAAACACGACGGTGGGCAGGCGCACTTCTACTCGGTCGTTGCGCGGGACACGCTCGACGCGGAGTACGCGGCGCATCGCCAGCGGTTCCTTGCCGAACAGGGTTATGCGTACCGGATCATGGACGCCGACGATCTGCTCGGCCCGACGATCGGATCGACCGACGCCTGACCCGAACAACCGTGCCCGCACAATAAAGGCCTGCCTAGGTGTCGGTGGCTCGTGCTAGGAATGAATGGTGCGACGCTTCGAGTTTGCAGTCGACCGGGGTCATGCGAAGGCAGTCAACGAAACCATCGCGGACGTTCGTCGTTTACGCATGGCCGCGATCGTGCTCGCGGTTGTACTCGGCGCTGCAACCGCCGTTCTGATCTCCCTCGATCATCCGTGGTCCTACATTCTCTCGGTGGTGTTCGCGATCGGCGCTGCAACGTCGCTGTGGGTCGCGATCTGGGCACCTCGCCGCGTCGGTAGCATCGAAAAGCTTTATGCGGAAGGTCCTTTGGTCGCGGCGGTGGTGTCCGAAGCCCGTTCCGACGGACTCACGCTGCTCGCCCTCGTCGACGTCGGACTGCCGGACGCGGCAGGTGCTCGCTACGCATTCGTCACGCGTAGCGTCCGCTCGCTACCCGGCCACAACGCAACGCCAGGCGAACGAGTGCCGTCGGTATCGGTTCTGGCCGACCGGACGGTTCTGCCTACCGGCGACACCTGGCAGCAGGTACGGCCGATGCCGATCGCGTGGGGTACTCGCGACGGTGAGGTCATCGCGCGGGCGATTGCCGCGATCGACGATGCAGAGTGGCAACTGCTTGCAGACAATCTTTCGGTCAGCGAGAAGGTCCGCCGGGCCGAAAACAATCACCTCCTGGTCAACCCGAAAGATCTCCCCCCGGAACTGCGCTGAAAACCTGTCGCGACCGGTACGACTCCGCCGCTACGCTGACCCGATGGTTCCGACCGCACACCTACTCGCGTTTCTCGCCGCAGCCTTCGTGATCATCGTGATCCCCGGCCCGAGCGTGCTGTTCACAATCGGCCGCGCGTTGTCGCTCGGCCGCCGTGCCGCGTTGCTCACCGTGATCGGAAACGGCGTGGGATCAGCGGTCCCTCTGATCGCGGTAGCCCTCGGCCTCGGAGCGATCGTCGCGGCCTCGGCGATCGCGCTGACGATAGTCAAGCTTGCCGGTGCCGGTTACCTGATCTACCTGGGCATACACGCATTCCGAGATCGCAAATCGTTGGCGGCTGCCTTCGGCACGCGCGTCGATCCCGTAGCGAACGGCCGGGTGTTCACTCAAGGGGTCGTCGTTGGGATGACGAACCCGAAAACGATCGTCTTCTTCGCCGCGGTCCTACCGCAGTTCGCCGACCCGAATACACCCATGTTGTCGTTGCAGCTATTGGTACTGGGCGCCATGTTCATCCTGATCGGCTTCGTGTCCGACGGCGCGTGGGCGCTCCTTGCCGGAACGGTTCGAACGTGGTTCACGAAGTCGCCCAAACGACTCGAAGCGGTCGGCGGCGCGGGCGGCGTACTCATCATCGGAGTGGGCGCCACGCTTGCTGCGTCGGGAGCGAAGAGCTAGTCGTCGTCGGAAGCGCTGTCGTCAGCGCTGATGTCGTCGAACATCCTGCGCACTTTCGTCTCCCACTGCTGAGCTCGTTCCAGATCTCGGTCCGCACGCTTGGCCGTGTCGGTTGCGACCTTCTCGGCGCTGCGTGCGAACTGCCGCTCCTGCTCCGCACGCTCCAGTTCGTCCTTCAACTCCGCGATTCGCTGTTCGACGTCTTCGACGGCGGCGCTCGCCTCGGCAGCTTCCTCCTGTGCCGATGCCGCGGCGGTCGTCGCGTCGGTCAGTGCGGCGGTGGCCTCGTCGAGTTCGGCGCGGGTCGCCTCGAGTAGGGCGCTCCGATCCCGTTTCGGCTTGGGCGCAACTCTTTCGGGAGCTTTGCCGCCGACTACGGTCAACCCGGCGGGGCCGAATCCTTCGTAGTTCGCGGCCGTCACGATCCGACCGAGACGCACCTGCTCGGCGATATCGTCGTCGGCCATCGCCGCGTGCAACGTCTGCCCGACCTCGCGAAGCGCATCTTCGCCCACATCACGGCCACGTTCCTGGGCCAACTCGCCTGCTTTGCGTGCCAGCTTTCGAACGATCTGCTGACGCTGAGTCGTGAGCCTGCGAAGTTCCGCACCCGAGAGATGCCGTTGCGCCTCACGAAGGGCAGCGCCGAGTTGTAGCACTGCGTCGATGTCGTCCGGGGTTTCCCAGGCGAGCAGATTCACCAGCCAACCGACAGTTGTCGGCTTGCGGAACTTCCCGATCTCGGTCGCCAGCTCGCGGTCGCCTTCTTTGCGAGCCTGCGCTGCCCTGGCTTTCCGAACTTCGATGAAATCGGCCGGGTCACCGCCGTACAGCTCGTTGGCGACGTCGTCGATGTCCACAGAGCCATCCTGTCACCAATGCCGTCGACTACTGCGCAAGTTCGGCGCCGATCAGCGCAGTGCCGGCAGCACCTCTCGTTCGAACAGCTCGATACCCGAGGTGTCGAACGCCGCTTCGGGAAAGTTGAAGATCGCGTAGCCGAGTCCAAGATCGCGCATCTCGCTCAGCTTCTCGACAATCTGCTCGGGCGTGCCGACGGCTGCCGAACCATCGAAGGCGCCTGCTGCGCCGGCAGCGGCTTCCCGGCCGATGATCGGCTCGACGCGTGCCTTGAACGCCGACAACCGCTCAGCGACTTCGGCTTCGGTGGACCCGATGGCGACGTTGTAGTTGGCCGAGCGGACGATGGCGTCGAAGTCGGTGCCGACGGTCGCGCAGTGCTCTCGCAGGATGTCGGACTTGTGCGTGAATTCTTCGGGGTTTCCGGCGAAGTTCGTGTACTGCGCGTACTTTGCTGCGATCTTCAGCGTCACCTTCTCGCCGCCACCCGCGACCCAGATCGGAATACCGCCCTCCTGCAAAGGAAGTGGTCTGACGATTGCGCCATCGACCTGGTAGTACTTGCCGTCCAGCGTCGCCGAACCCGTGGTCCATGCTTGCCGAAAAATCTGCACACCCTCGTCGAGGCGGCCCAAACGCTCACCGGCAGAGGGGAACCCGTAGCCGTAGGCACGCCACTCGTGCTCGTACCAGCCGCCGCCGATACCCATCTCGACGCGTCCACCCGAGATCAGGTCGATCGTCGCGGCCACCTTCGCGAGATAGGCCGGATTGCGATAGCTCATCGCGGTACACATCTGACCGAGGCGGACCCGCGACGTCGACGCAGCGAACGCAGACATCAGCGTCCACGCCTCGTGGGTCGCTTCGTCCGTCGGCATCGGCACGGTATGGAAGTGGTCGTACACCCAGATCGTCTCCCAATCCGGGTTGGCGTCAGCGCGTTGCGCCAGATCTCGCATCACCGCCCACTGGTTGGCAGGGTCTATGCCGACGAGGTCGAGGCGCCAGCCTTGCGGTACGAACATTCCGAAGCGCATAAATTCACCCTACTGCTTGTCCGTAGTATCGCCCTGTGGCAGCAGCACTCGCCTTGGCGCAAACTTTCGAATCCCACCGCGGCCATCTACTCGCAGTCGGCTATCGACTCACCGGCAGTGTCACCGACGCCGAGGACGCGGTCCAGGAAAGCTGGCTCCGTCTCGTGACCGTCGAGCAGGACCAGATTCGAGACCTACGTGGCTGGCTGACAACCGTGGTCGGGCGAATCTGCCTCGACCGCTTACGCTCTGCCGCAATCCGTCGGGAAAGCTATGTCGGGCAATGGCTTCCGGAACCCGTCGTCGCTCCCCTCTCGTCTTCCTACGAACCGGACCCACTGCAGGTCGTCGTCGCCGACGAGGACAACCGCCTCGCGGCCCTCGTCGTACTCGACACGCTCACACCCGCCCAACGGGTCGCTTTCGTGTTGCACGATGCGTTTTCGGTGCCGTTCGACGAGATCGCCGACATCCTCGGAGTGACCATCGAAACAGCACGCAAACTCGCTTCCCGCGCGCGCAAGGCCGTCTCGGCGACCCCACCAGCCGTTCCACGCGAAGAGCACGCAGCTGCGGTGGAACGGTTTCTCGCAGCGATGGCGAGCGGAGACATGGCTGCAGTGATCGCGGCTCTGCATCCGGATGCCAGGACGACCGGCGACGCGAACGGGACGACGAGTACCGCGATCAACATCGTCACGGGTGCCGTCAAGATTGCCAGGTTCTTCATGGGGCTCGCCGAGAAGTTCGGGCGCGACCCACTGCTGTCCTATACGCCGGTCATGGTCAACGGCGAACTCGGCATGTATCAACCGGGGACAGCGGGCGACGCCGCTCATCCGCCCATCCCATCGCGAGTGATGGGGTTCACCGTCCGCGACGGTCTCGTCGCCGCGACCTACGACATGGCGAACCCGGAGAAGTTGTCCGGCGTGCGACTCTGAGCGGTCGCAGCGGTCCACCCGGCTAGGCTCGAGCCATGTCGCAAGCGTCGGGGTCCACCTCTCGAACGGTCGCACGATTGCAGCCGTTCTCGTCGACGATCTTCGCTGAGATGACCGAACTCGCAGTGCGGCACGAGGCGGTCAATCTCGGTCAGGGGTTTCCCGACTCCGACGGTCCGGCAGCCATGTTGGCGGTCGCGCAGCAATCGATCGCGGACGGTCTCAACCAGTACCCGCCCGGTAGCGGTATGCCTATGCTGCGCAACGCAATCGCGGCGGATCGAGCCACCCGCTACGGCACTTCCTACGACACGGCGGACCAGGTGCTCGTGACTGTCGGCGCAACCGAGGCGATCAGCGCCTCGGTACTCGGCTTGGTCGAACCCGGCGAAGAGGTCGTCTTGATCGAGCCGTTCTACGACTCCTATGCCGCGGCAGTTGCGCTGGCGGGCGCGGTTCGACGCAGCGTGTCGCTCGTGAGCGACGGTGCGGGTTTCACACTCGATGCGGATGCACTGCGTGCGGCGATCACACCGAACACGCGGATGATCATCGTCAACTCACCGCACAACCCGACCGGCGCGGTGCTGAGTCGCGACGACCTTGCCGCCATTGCCGAGGTGTCCTGCGAGCACGACCTCCTTGTTCTGACGGACGAAGTCTACGAACACCTCGCGTTCGACGACCGGTCTCACATCTCGATCTCGACACTGCCCGGCATGTACGAGCGGACGATCGTAGTGTCCAGTGCGGCAAAATCTTTCAGCTGTACGGGCTGGAAGATCGGTTGGGCATGCGGACCCGCGGATCTCATCGACGGCGTCCGAGCCGCGAAGCAGTTCCTGACATTCGTCGGAGGCGGACCGTTTCAGCCTGCTGTTGCCTACGCCCTCGAACACGAGCAGGCGTGGGTCCGCGGGTTACGCGACGAACTCCAGGTCAAGCGTGATCGCCTGTCGAAAGCATTGACCGACACCGGTTTCGATGTGAAGCGCAGCGAAGGCGGCTACTTCGTCTGTGCCGACGTCACCCCGCTCGGAATCGGGGACGCATTGGCATTCTGCCGCGCCCTTCCCGATCGGATAGGCCTGGCCGCTGTGCCGGTGAGCGCGTTCGCCGACGACTTCGACAAGTGGAATCGGCTCGTGCGCTTCACCTTCTGCAAGAAGGACGAAACGCTCGACGCCGGAATCGAGCGATTGGCGAGGCTCTAGTAGGCGTGCGATTACCGCTGCTGCTCCACTCGTGTCTGCTGTGCGCGGCTTTCCGCTCGTTTCACGCGATAGTGGAGCGTCCGCAGCAGCGGATCAGATAGCGGCGGGCCGCGCGCGGTCCGTAGCAAGGGTTATCGCGAGTCCGCCGAGCACGGTCCCCATGGCGAAGCGCTGCACCCGCAACCACGAGGGTCGGCGGGTGAGGAAACCCGAGATGGTCGCTGCCGCAAGCACTATCAGCGCGTTCACCGTCAGCGCTACGCAGATTTGCACGGATCCGAGCGCCAGACTCTGCAACCACACCTTGCCTGCGTCGAGATCGACGAACTGCGGGATCAGGGCAAGGTACATGATCGCGATCTTCGGATTCAGCAGATTGGTCAGCAGCCCCATTGCAAACAGCTTTCGATCCGAATCGATCGGCATGGCCTGCGGAGCGAACACCGAGGTCCCGCCCGGCCGCAACGCCTGCCAGGCGAGCCAGAGCAGATATGCCGCGCCGGCGAACTTCACCGCTAGGTACAAATCGGGCACAGCGATGAACACCGCTGCGATACCAACCGCGGTCGCGGTCATGTACACGAGAAATCCGACAGCCACACCGCACAGCGAGACCAGGCCAGCGCGCCGCCCCTGGGTGATGCTGCGCGATACCAGGTACATCATGTTGGGTCCCGGCGTCAGCACCATTCCGAGTGCAACGGCTCCAACACCGAGTACTGCAGTCGTTGTCAGCATGAGGCCAAGCGTTCCAGCCGCTGGACCCTTTGTCGCAGTCCAGTTGCAAGGTAGTGGCCATGCGTCGAAGGCCGACGGCCCACTGCGACGATCCTTCTCGTTCACGAGACTACTAATTCGTGTAGTAGCGATCGCTGTATCGTGAATGGGGTGAATAACGCCGAGGTCGACGCTGCGCGCTTGCGTGGCGCCGCCGTCGGGGCTTGGTCGGCGGCTATGGCTGTCGCAGCTCACGGCTTCGCAGGTGGCGGAATCCCTGGCGAAAGCTCGATCGTCGCGTTGATCCTTGCCTGCGCCGCGATCGGTACCGCGGTAGGTGCGGCAGTATCGAGCGGGCGTAGGTACCTCGTCATTGTCGTCGCTCTGTGCGCCGGCCAGCTGGTCGGTCACTTCGCACTCGTTCTCACCGAAAGCCACGCCCACGGCGGCAACTTCTCGCTGCTGATGCTGGCATCCCACGTCGTCGCTGCCGCTGCCTGCGCGGCGCTGATCTGCAGCGCCGAGCGCCTGTACTGCGTCGCCGCATCCACCCTCGACCAGTTGATCGTCGCGACGTCGGCTCCGGTCCCCGTCGTCGGCCCGCTGCGCACTAGTCCCCCGCTGTATCGCCCCTCGGTTGTCCTACGGCTGCTGGTCAGCGCCGGAGCCGGCACCCGCGGCCCTCCTGCGTAGCTAGCCCTTTCCGCCTGAGGCGGCCGGTCTCGCTCGACGCGACCGGATCACGCCGTTGCAGCGCTACGCCGCGACGCTTCTCTGTTTCGACCCTCGGCGCGCCACAGCCGTGCGCCACGGATCGCGCGCTGTCGACAGCCAGATTCTGCATTGCCCCGGTTGATCACACCTATCGCTCCGCGGTGTTCGCGATTGCGCCAGGCGTGCAGCCGGTGCCCATCTGGGTCGCACGCTGCTCGACGAGCCTCCGCGGTGATGCCCGTCGGCACACTCGAATCGATTTCCTACCAACAGTTTTCATCGAAAGGCACACCATGAACACCAAATCCGGCAAGCGCGGCCCGTTGGCAGTGGCGGCGCGCAAAGATCGCAACCGCAAGATCGCGATACAGGCCGCGATTGCCCTTGTCCTCGTCGCCCTCGTCGTCGCGATAGGAATTTCCGTCTCTCGCAAGAGTTCCGACAACAAGGCAGAACAGACCGCGGTGCCCACAACCACCGAGTCGACGGCTGCACCTTCGGTCCTCACCCCTGACGGTGCCATCAGGATCGGCGATCCAGCTGCCAAGGTGGTCGTGTCGGCGATCGAGGACTTCCAGTGCCCTGCCTGCAAGCAGTTCGAATCGATGACCGGCCCGACGTTGTCGGATCTCGTCGCATCGGGAACTGTTGCGGTCGACTATTCACCGATTGCCATACTGGATCGTATGTCTTCGACGAACTATTCGACTCGCGCCGCCAATGCCGGCTTCTGCGTAGTAGAGGCAGACAAGGCGGCCTGGCCGGCGTGGCACCAGGCGATGTTCGAGGCACAGCCCAAGGAGGGTGGCGCTGGCCTTACCGACGACCGCCTCGTCGAACTCGCGACGGCAGCAGGAGCATCCGATCCTGACGTCGCGCAATGCATTACGTCGATTCGCTACGGAACCTTCGTCGGTTCCAATACCCAGACTGTTCTTGCAGGCGGCGTCAGCAGCACACCGACCATTCGCGTCAACGGCGTTCAGCTGCGCAACCCGACTCCGGACGCGCTGCGTGCAGCCGTCACCGCTGCCGCGGCCCAACAGTGACAAGCGTTCGATCGAGTTCGGGGTGGCTGCTCACGATCGGTGGGCTCATCGGCCTGACGGCAGCGGCCACACTGACCTATGAGCGCTGGAAGATCACCGCCGACCCGAGTTACATACCGTCGTGCAGTATCAACCCGGTGCTGTCGTGCGGCACGGTGATGACGACGCCACAGGCATCGGTGTTCGGCTTTCCCAATTCGCTGATCGGCATCGTGGGCTTCACCCTCGTCGTCGCGATCGGGGCGCTCACCCTGACCGGTGTGACACTGCCGCGCTGGCACTGGGTCGGGCTGTGGATCGGCAGTCTGCTCGGCACCGTATTCGTCTGCTGGCTGATCTTTCAAAGCCTGTACCGAATCGGTGCACTGTGCCCGTACTGCATGGCGGTCTGGCTGGTGACGTTACCGATCCAGACCGTCGCGTTTCATCGAGTCGCCGACGGGCGCGGCGGCGTTGTCAAAGCGATCGACGAGTGGCGCTGGACCATTGCCGCGGTGTGGTTCGCGATCGTTGCTGTCATGGTGTTCGTGCGATTCGAGGACTATTGGAAGAGCCTGATCTAGCGGAAGTAAGCGGAGTCCTGCACCCAGTGGAAATCGCGGTTGCGCAACGTGAAGCTGTCCAGATCCACGCGCTCCAGAGCGATGACAACCGGGTGATCGTGCAATTCCCCTCGTAGCAGGAGCTGGTCCGGTGTCGGTCGATCGATAGACAGGGTCGCAAAAGGTGCCTGGACATCGCGACCGGTCGGGTCTCCCATCGTGACGAGTTCGAGCTGTCCGTTGGGTAGGAAATCGGCAAGCATCGGCTCGAGCTCGTCGTCCATTCGCTGGTAGGTCGCTGTCTCCGGACCGTCGAAAACGATTCGCTGCCAACGGTTCTCATCAGTCTTCAACGGGGATAGCAGTTGCCCGTCGAGGGTGAACTCTTGCACATCCCAAATTCCGTACAGCTCGGATTTCGGGCTGCCTGCGCCGTTGCGCTCCTGCCAGACGACCCAGTTGTCGTAGCCGCTGCCAAGGGCGACCCAGATACCGATGAACACCTGAATCCAGGCCGCAATGCGGATCTTTCGGCCGTCGGCGAACAGCGTCGGTTGCGTCAATGGCTCGCAGGCTCGTTGCCGTAGGAACACATCGACAAGTCGCCGGACATACGGGGCGAGCAGGACCACACTGATGAGCAACAGCAGCAAAGAAAGCAGCTTCTCCGGTACGTCGAACGTGAGGTTCAAAAGGAGGATTTGCGCCGTGCTTGCCAGACTCAGAACGGCGCCGAGCACCACGGTCCTGGGGACGAACAACAGCAGCCCAGCCGCAACTTCCGCAGCGCCGAGCGCCATCTCGTACGGTTGCGAACTGCCGACTTGCAGCCACAGCACCGACATCGGACTCAGGCTCCCGTAGGGCTGCAACAACCGCGCAAGCGAGGGCTCGGGCATCTGGTTCGGGATCAATTTGGCGAACCCGAACGACAACATCTGCCCGCCGAGACACAGCCGCAAGAAAAGCATGAACCAGGCAAGCAAGCGGGGGTGAGCGGCTCGACGATCAAAGGCCGTCCACACCGCGGTGGCGACCGCCGCGACGATCACAATGCTGAACGCCAGCACCCACATGGCTGCCTGGTCTCCTGCTCCGGAGTTCTTGTTCAGCACCGCGTCGACCCCGAAGAACGTTCTGCCGACCCAACCCGTCAGTGGGTCCGTTGGCGCCACGACCCACGGCCCACCGGATCTGCGAATCCACCGGCCGAGGAGGCCGAGCAACGCAAACGGGATCGGAGTGAGGAGCAGACAGAACAAGCCGAAGTAGACGACGCAGAATCGGAATGCGAACTGCGTTAGCGGATGCCAGCCAGCCCGGATGGCGACAGTTTCGGTCACGGCTGCATCCTGGGATCCTGGGTAGGGTCGGCGTACTGCAGCGGGCAGCCTTGCTCCGGTGCCTCAGCGCGAAGTTCGTAATGCCAGGGCTCGTTGGCGTAGATCGGGCACAACCCGTACTCGTACCCACGCACGGAGAGCCACGTCGTGGCATCGAAGGGACCGATGTCTATGGCGTTGCCGGACACGTGCGGCGATGTGTCCGCAGTGGCAACCCAGCGTGCAGCTTCGGATTCCGAGCCGTACTTCGAGACCGCTTCCTGTAGCAGTTGATCCTGGTAGTCGCGCGAGCGCCATCCACTGTTGACGTTGAACACGATGCCGTCGGCGGCGGCGTCCGTCGCCGCCTGGCTAAGGGCCTGCCGCAGACTCGGGTCGAGGTTGGCTATGCCGGGATATCGGTCGTCGAACACGGTCACTCCCTCAGGAAGGGCACCGCCTCCCTCCGCAGTCGCGTCGCCACGATCTCCGCGAAGTACGTCACCGAACGAGAAGACCGACTGAAAGAGCAGGACTCCGACGATCGCTGCGAACGCGACCAGACCGACAGTTGTGGTCCGCACGATGCTGCGGTTCGTTGCTCCTGGTGTTGGATATCGACTCATGCTGCGAGTCAACGCAACTCGGCGTTCTCGACGCGTATGCGGTTATCGATACGCCGACGATATTTCCAAGCTCGTAGCGTTGCGAGTATGCGCGTGCTGATCGTCGAAGACGAACCCTATTTGGCCGACGCCATCCGCGACGGCCTGCGCCTGGAAGCGATCGCCGCGGACACCGCTGGTAACGGCGACGCCGCTCTGGAACTTCTGAGCATCAACGCCTACGACATCGCTGTCCTCGACCGCGACATTCCAGGGCCGACCGGTGACGAGATCGCCGAACGCATAGTCGCCTCCGGCAGCGGCATACCGATCCTCATGCTCACCGCTGCCGACCGACTCGACGACAAGGCGAGCGGTTTCGGCCTCGGTGCCGACGACTACCTCACCAAGCCGTTCGAACTGCGAGAGCTCGTGCTTCGTCTACGTGCGCTCGATCGCAGGCGGGCGCGCAACAGGCCACCCGTCCGGGAAATCGCAGGTCTGCGCCTGGATCCGTTCCGACGCGAGGTCTTCCGCGACGGTCGTTACATCGCGCTGACCAGAAAGCAGTTCGCGGTGCTCGAAGTTCTCGTGACCGCCGAGGGTGGCGTGATCAGCGCCGAAGAGTTGCTCGAGCGGGCGTGGGACGAGAACGCGGACCCGTTCACCAACGCAGTGCGCATCACGGTCTCGTCCTTGCGCAAGCGCCTTGGTGAACCCTGGATCATCGCCACTGTCGCCGGCGTCGGGTACCGCATCAGCACCGGGAGTGACGGAGGAGACCGTGCGTAGAGCCCCCGGATTGAGTGTTCGCCTGAAACTCACCCTCAGCTACGCCGGCTTCATCATGCTCGTGGGTGCCTTGCTGTTCGTCGCCGTGTGCGTCTTCTACCTTCGGTTCCTACCCGACGGCTTTATCAGCGCCGACGATAGCTTTTGGATAGACCGCTACGCCCTGCTGCGCGCCTTCGCTCCGTTCGTCACCATCGTGATGGCAGTCTTGCTGACCCTCGGTCTTGTGGGCGGGTGGCTGCTCGCCGGCTGGATGCTTACCCCGCTCACTCGCATCACGGCCGCAACCCGCATGGCAGCGAACGGATCACTCTCCCACCGAATCCGGCTATCGGGCCGGAGCGATGAGTTCCGCGAACTCGCCGATGTCTTCGACACGATGCTTGCCCGGCTCGAAGCGCACGTCGACGAACAGCAGCGATTCGCCGCCAACGCTTCCCACGAATTGCGCACTCCCCTCGCGATCACACAGACCCTTCTCGATGTGGCCCGAAACGATCCAGACCGTGACACCGGCGAACTGATCGACCGCCTGCGCGGCGTCAACACCCGCGCGATCGACCTCACCGAAGCACTACTTCTGCTCAGTCGCGCCGATCAACGTTCGTTCACCCGACAACACGTCGACCTGTCACTCCTCGCCGAGGAGGCCACGGAGACGCTGCTAACCCTGGCGGAGAAGCAAGAAGTCACCCTCGAGACCTCCGGCGAGATCGCTCGCACCGTCGGCTCTCATGCCCTCTTGCAGCAGCTGACGACCAACCTCGTGCACAACGCGATCGTCCACAATCTGCCGCAGGGGACCGTGTGGGTCACCACGAGCGTTCAACCCGACAGCGTGGTACTCACGGTCGCCAACACCGGCGAACCGCTTGCTGAACAACTGATTTCGACGATTGTCGAACCGTTTCAGCGTGGCACCGAACGAATCCGCACCGATCACGCCGGTGTCGGGCTCGGCCTTGCAATTGTCAACAGCATCGTCGAAGCGCACGCCGGAACTCTCACCCTGACACCGCGCGCCGCCGGCGGACTCTGTGTCGCAGTGCAACTACCGGCGGGGCGCTGACACGCGCGCTATCATCGAACACATGTTCGTAACGCATCAAGCTTCGCTGTTCGATGTCGAGCCGTCCGGCCCGACGATCGGCGACCTTGCCTGCGCAATCACCCGCACCCAGTTGAGTGCGGGCGCGTGGGTCGATCACGCGCCCGGCTGGGTGGCCGGATCCGAGGACCTGTTCTCCGACCTGGTCCACAACGTCGCCTGGCGGTCGGATCGCAGGCCCATGTACGACAGGGTTGTCGACGTTCCTCGCCTGCTGTGCTTCTACGATGCCGCGGATCCACTTCCGAATCCGCTTCTCGCGCAGGCCCGCTCACTGCTCAGCGAGCACTATGCCAACGAACTCGGCGAGCCGTTCACAACGGCCGGTCTCTGCCTGTACCGCGACGGGTCCGACAGCGTCGCGTGGCACGGCGACACGATCGGGCGCAGCCGCACAGCGGACACGATGGTGGCGATCGTGTCGCTCGGCGACGCCCGCCCGCTCCTACTGCGACCGCGAGCGGGGGGTGCGACGCTTCGTTTCCAACTCGGCCACGGCGACCTGCTCGTCATGGGCGGATCGTGTCAGCGGACCTGGGAGCACGCCGTGCCGAAGACCAATCGCGCTGTCGGACCACGGATCAGCGTGCAGTTTCGGCCCCACGACGTGCGGTGACGGCAGCTGCGAGGGTGTCGAGTTGCCGTGCGGTGGTCGCCCAATCGAGGCAGGCATCGGTGATCGATTTGCCGTAGACGAGGTCGTCGGCTCGGCCGAGTGTCAGGTCTTGCCTGCCTGCTTCGATGAAGCTTTCGAGCATCATCCCGACGACGCGACGCTCCCCCGCCGCAATCCGGCGCGCGACGTCGTCGACCACGTCGACCTGCTTGTTGTGGTCCTTGTTGCTGTTGCCGTGGCTGGCGTCGATGACGATTCGTTCGGGCAGGCCCGCCTTGGCCAGCAGGGCAGCCGCGGCATCGACCGACGCCTCGTCGTAGTTCGGTCCGACGCTGCCACCACGCAGAATCACATGACAATCGGGGTTGCCGGTCGTCTGGATCAACGCCGCGTGTCCGTTCCGGTCCATTCCAGGGAACACGTGGCTTGCCGCCGCTGCCCGGGTTCCGTCGACGGCAACCTGGACGTCGCCGTCGGTGCCGTTTTTGATGCCGACCGGCATCGACAACGCGCTGCTCAACTGTCGATGCACCTGACTTGCAGCAGTTCGCGCGCCGATCGCGCCGTAGCTGACCAGGTCCGCGATGTATTGCGGCGTGATCGGGTCGAGGAATTCGCACGCTACCGGTAAACCGAGAGACGAGATGTCGACGAGCAACTGCCTGCCGATGCCCAAGCCGGTATTGACGTCGAAGCTGCCGTCGAGGTGCGGGTCGTTGATCAGGCCCTTCCACCCCAGCGTGGTCCGTGGCTTCTCGAAGTAGACGCGCATGACGACATGAAGACGATCGTCGAGGTCGGCAGCCTTGCAGGCGAGGCGCTGTGCGTAGTCGAGTGCGGCTGCCGGGTCGTGCACCGAGCACGGTCCGACGATCACCATCAGGCGGTCATCGTCGCCGTTCAGTACGTCGACGGTTGCGTTACGTCCGGCGCGCACGGTAGCCACGGCTGCGTCGTCGACGGCATGGGCTCGACGAATCTCGTCAGGCGACACCAACGGGCTGATGCTGATGGTGCGCTGATCATCGAGATCACGTGTCGGATCGAGTGCGATTGTCATTTCGGGTTCCTGTTCTCAGGACCGACCCGAAGGAAGATTCGCTACCAAGCGAGCCGGTCTGTCGTCCGGCTCGAGGTGGAGGTGTCAGCGTCGCAAAGCGGTTTCGCCGACCGACCCACCAAGGGCCGGTTCGAGAAACCAAAAATATCCGCGCGACATAAATTGGACTGTACCAGCCGACACATCGGGAGTGTGTCGGTGCCGACCATTTTTACTGCACCCAACTCTATTGCGCACAATCTAATTGTGGTCTACAGTTTTGACATGGCCAACGACCTCGCTCTCGACAGGCAGTTGTGCTTCGCGCTGTATTCGGCCTCACGGGCCGTGACGGCGACGTATCGACCGATCTTGGAATCCCTCGGCGTCACCTACCCGCAATACCTTGTGTTACTTGCACTGTGGGAACGCGACGGCCGTGGCGTCAGCGAACTGTGCGACGACCTGAAGTTGGACACCGGCACTCTCTCGCCGCTGCTCAAGCGTTTGGACATGCTCGGACTGGTCGAGCGGCAGCGCCTCTCCACCGACGAGCGCCGGGTGCAGATCACCCTGACCGCCAAGGGCCGCGCGCTCGAAGCTCGCGCGTGCGACATCCCTAAGCGGCTCGGCGAGTCGATGGGCATGACTGCTCGCGACGCCGACGAGCTTCGCGAAACGCTTGTACGACTGACGAATTCGCTCACCACGGCAGCAACCTGAACCCCCGCACGGAACAACCGATAACCCCACAAAGGAAGAGGAAAGAATTATGGCAATCCTGTACACCGCAGAAGCGCTCGCAACCGGCGACGGCCGCAACGGCCACGCCCGCACCACCGACGGCAAGGTCGACGTCGCCCTGTCCGCACCGAAGGAAATGGGCGGCAACGGCGAAGGCACCAACCCGGAGCAGTTGTTCGCGGCAGGCTACGCAGCATGCTTCCACGGCGCGCTCCGCTTGGTCGGCGGTCGTGAGAAGGCGAACATCGCGGATTCGGCAGTCGGC
The DNA here is from genome assembly GCF_016482825.1 of Antrihabitans stalagmiti. GTDB lineage: Bacteria > Actinomycetota > Actinomycetes > Mycobacteriales > Mycobacteriaceae > Antrihabitans > Antrihabitans stalagmiti. Next base: position 256,180 of record NZ_JAEMNV010000005.1, read on the forward strand.
GCGAAAGTTGGCATCGGCCCCAATGATTCGGGCGGCTTCGGGCTCGAAGTAACCCTCGAAATCTCACTGCCCCACCTGTCGAAGGACGAGGCACAGGCACTCGCCGACAAGGCACACCAGGTGTGCCCGTACTCGAACGCCACCCGCGGCAACATCCCCGTCACCGTGACGGTTGCCGAAGACTGATTCACGCTTTTCTCCGACACGCGCGGCGACCGCTTCGTCTTGCTCGATCCGACGAAGGTACGGTCGCCGCGCTTGTATCGTCACCAGTGGCACATACCGGCAACCACCGAGCTGACGTCGCTGAGGAGTTCTTTTGGGTACCCGCGTACCAGGATCGCGTGTTCTGCGACTGCTCGGCGTTGTACTCGCTGCACTGTTGCTTGTGCTGGCTACCGCGTGCGACACGCATTCGAGCGACGGTGGTTCCGACGCGGACGGCAACTCCGACCGCACCGTCACGATCGGGCACTCCAAAGGCAAGACCAGCGTCAACGGCATTCCGAAGAAGATCGTGACGCTCGGGACCCAATGGCTCGACGCTGCACAGGTTCTCGGTGTGACTCCGATCGGCTATATCGACAACGTGGGCAGAGCGGCCGGTGCAACCAACTCGCCGTGGGAGCCTCCTTCGCTGCAAAGTGCGACAGCGATCGATCCAGCAGGCGACGTGGTCGCCCAGGTCGAGGCTCTCGATCCCGATCTGATCCTCGTCACCAGGTTCGGCCCCGACGAGTACGACAAGCTGAGCAATATCGCGCCGACCATCCCCGAACTTCGGAGCTCCGAGGTGGACTCGTGGGGCGAGCAGATCGATATTCTCGGCAAGATCCTCGACAAGCAGGGCCAAGCCGCGTCGGTCGCGGCGAACATCAACGGCCGCATCGACGCGATTGCCGCGAAGAACCCAGGACTGAAAGGCAAAACCTTCGTCACGACGTTCCTGTCGTCGCCAACGCGGATGGATGTTCTCGCGGACCCGCAAGACGGCGCGAGCGTCCTGTTCACCCGGCTCGGCATGACGCTGCCCGAAAAGCTTGTCACCCAAGTCGGCCCGACGGGTCGCGCAGCGTTGCCACCCGAACGACTCGTCGACCTGAACACCGACCTGCTCGTCGCCACGTCGACCCCTGAGATGACCGACCTCTTCAAGGCTCTACCTGGGTACGACACACTGCCTTCGGTCCAGAAGGACAGCATCGTCTACCTCGACGTCGCCGCCGGAACAGGACTCAATCAGCCTTCGCCGCTGTCGATTCCGTACGTCCTCGATCGTCTCGAAGCCGGCCTGGCCAACGCCGCCAAATAGTCAGGCGTCACGCAGCGCCCGCGCTGCTTTTCGCGAGCGCGTCGACCCTTCGACGACATCGCTGCGTAGCACTCGGTCCGACAACATGCCGAGGCAACTCAAATTCGGAAAACCCGGACCTTGGGACACACCGGCGAGGTTCGGCAGGAACAACTTCGGCGTCATGGACTCGACGGCAAGGTCGTAGCCGATGGACGCCTCGATGCGCTCCTGGGTGATCTCGCTGCCGACCGACAGTTCGAGTACATCGGCGGCGTCCTGATCCATGAGGTCGACGAACCACAGCGGCTGACCGCCGGTGGCGTCGACCACCAGATCGAAGGTGTGCGTGCGATCGCCACGCGTGCCGTTGTTCAACGTCAACGCGAGCAGGTCGCCGTCGGACTTCGCGCGCACGACTCGGCCCTGCAAATGCGAGACCCTGTTGTCGCCGAGCAGCGTTTCCTGAACGCGGACCGAGAAGACTCCCCGATCGGTCCGGCGGATGACGTCTCGTTTCTCCTCGTTGGTGAGCGCGATCCACTTCGTCGGATCGCTGTACAGCGAGTTCTCGAAATAGCTTTCGCCACGGGTGTAGAGCGTTGCCATCGGTGAGACGACCGAGATGCTCATCGCGTCGTGCCGTGCGAGTTCGTCGAGCACCGAACCTGCGGTTTCACCGCCACCGATGACGGCTGCGCGCGACGAGAGGGGCAGTTGCCTGCGACCCGCCAGATCCCAGAACTCCGCCACGCTGAGCATCCGAGGATGTTTGTAGAGTGCGCTTTTGCTGCTGCCGGGACCGGTGATCATCAGCGCATCACCCTCGCACTGGATGGTCTGTCCGTTGGGTCCCTCGACGGTGAGCGACCATTCACCGGTGTCGCACGACATCGACCGGACCGATCCGACGATCAACTCCAGCTGAGCCTTCTTCGCAACCCACTGCAGGTATTTGGCCCACATGTGATGCTGCGGACTCGGTCGGCCGCGGTCGATCCATTCGGTGAAGCCGCCGTGATCGACGAGAAAGGACGTCCAGCTGAACGTCAGCATCTTCTCGTTGATCTCACGGTTGTGGCCCTGAACGAGATTCGAGCGGTACGGGAACCCGATGTCCTTCTCCGGGCTCGTGCCGAGGCGATGGTTGCCGTCGGTCCAGCCGCCGCCTGGCAGCCAGTTACCGCCGACCGCGTGCTGCTCGATCGCGACCACACGTGGCGCGGGGTAGCCGAGCTCTTTGAGAACCGACGCCTTCGCGGCTACCGCAAGCGCTTTCGGTCCGGCACCGACGACGAGAAGGGTATCCATCACCGCTGCCCGCCTGCCGCGTCGGCGGTTTCCAGTTGGTGGGTGTCCATGGCCGCGATCTCGGCATAGATCTGCGCGACCTGTTCGAGTCTCGTTGCGCTTTCCCCTGCCGCCACGTCGCTCGCGATCAGTCGGGTTGCCAGCGCCGCAACCGTTCGCGCGGCGAAGATGTCCGACACGACGGCGTTCGATGCATCGAGCCAATCCCGGATCCGCGCAATGAGAGTCGTCGCAAGGACGGAGTCGCCGCCGAGTGCGAAGAAGTCGTCGTCGACACCGACCTTCGTCCCGCCGAGCACCTCGCCGACGATTGCTGCGAGCGCACGCTCCAGCTCGGTTCGTGGGGCGACAAAGCCGTTCGCATCGTCCTCGGCGGTGAAGAGTGCCGTGACCGCTCGGCGGTCGAGCTTGCCGTTCGATGTCAAAGGGAAAACGTCGAGAATCTCGATGCGGCCGGGAATCATGTAGCGCGGCAGCAGATCTCCGAGTGCTGCCTGGATCTCGTCCGACGTGAGCGACCCGTCCGTGGTCACCGCCGCTGCCAGCTTCGGCGCAGCCTTACCGACGACGACCGCGACGGCAAGGCCGACCCCGTCGATGGACCGCAGCGCACCTTCGATCTCGCCGAGTTCGATCCGGTAGCCCCGAATCTTGACCTGATGGTCCGCGCGTCCGAGGAATTCGAGGGTGCCGTCCGGGAGGTATCTGGCGAGATCTCCTGTGCGATACCAGTTCTGACCCTGATGGGTGAGAAACTTCGCTGCCGAGCGTTCCGGATCGTTGCGATATCCGAGCGCGACACCCGAACCACCGACCCACAGTTCACCCGCGACCCAGTCAGGACAGTCGTGGCCGGTCGGCCCGACGACGCGGCAGGCAACGTTGTCGAGCGGAGTACCGAACGGCACCGCGATCCAGTGCGGATCGACCCCGGCAGCGCCGGCAACCTCACAGACCGAGAAATGAATGGCCGTCTCCGTCGCACCACCCAGACCGGCGAACCTGCAGGTAGGCACCTGCTGCTCCAACCGGCCCGGCAGATCGACGCCGACCCAGTCGCCGCCGAGCAGCACCGCACGAAGCGAATCGCCGAGTCCGCGTCCGGGTCCGGCACTGCTGCCGACCGTCAGCAGCATGTCCAGCATGCTGGGTACGCAGTTGAGGATGCTGACGCGATACCGATTGACGAGAGCGACCCACTCGTAGGGGTTTTCGCGCGTCGCCTCGTCCATCGCGACGACGGCACCACCCGCCGACAGCAATCCGAAGATGTCGTAGACCGAAGCATCGAACTCGAGGGCCGCCAGTTCGAGTGACCGATCGGCCGGGCCGACGTCGAAGCGGCGGTTGCAGTCGTCGATCGTGTTCATCGCCGCACGGTGCGGGACGTCCACACCCTTGGGAGTGCCCGTGGACCCCGACGTGAACAACACGTAGGCGACGCTCTCGGTGTCGGGAACTACCGGTTTCGCCAACGGCTCCGGATATGTCACCGCAGTCGCGAGCGGGAGCGCCGGAATGCCGACGCCACGGAACTGTTCACTGTCCTGACAGATGGCCGCGATGACGCGACCCGTTTCGAGTATCTGGGTCCGTCGCGCGATGGGCTGGTCGAAACCGATCGGAACGTAGGCCGCACCTGCGGCGAGCACGCCGAGTACCGCGACGATCTGCCCGGGACCTTTCGGCACCTGCACCGCAACAGCATCGCCGACGCCGACACCGTCGGCCTGCAATGCGCCTGCGATTGCGAGCGCTTCGGCAGCGAGGGCTCCGTAGGTCTTTCCGCCGGTCTCGCCCCACAGCAGCGCGGGCGCATCGGGATTCGCCGCAGCGTTGGCGAAGAAGCCTTCGTGCAGTGCTCGTCCGGTTACCGGTGCCGCCGTGTCGTTGACCCGACGCCTGACCGCGAACTGATCGAGCGGCAACGACGGGGTCGCTTGCGCGGTCCACCCGGCAGCACCGTTCGCGAGCCGATCGATCGCGGTTGTGTACTGCGCGAACATCGAGTCGACAACACCTGTGGGGAAGGCGGATTCGCGAACGTCCCAGTTGAGCAGCAGCCCACCGCGGACCTCCGTCACCTGCGCATCGAGCAGCACCTGGGGACCCTGCGACACGATCCAGACCGGCTCACCGAAAGTGTCGGCGACCGAATCCGCGAACAGCTCACCGAGATTCAGCGCACTGGTGTAGACGATCGGAGCGAGCACCTGTTCGCCGCGATGTCTGCCGAGATCCCGCAATACGTCGAGGCCTGAGTAGGCAGCGTGGGAACCGTTGGTATGCATCGTCTTCTGCAGTTCGCGGGCCCGCTCGAGCACACTGCATTCGGCGGAAACATCGACGTCGACCATGATCGACGAGGTGAAGTCGCCGACGATTCTGTCGACATCGGGATGCAGCGACTCACGTTGGAAGAGTGGAAGATTGAGCAGGAATCGCGGTTCGGCAGACCAGCGACCGATCGTTTCGGCGAAGACCGATGCCAGCGCCATCGCGGGTGTGACGCCGCGATCGTGCGCTGCGGCCAACAGGGCATGCTTGGCCTCGGGAGCGAGCCAATGGTGATAGCGAACAGTTTTGTTCGGGTCGGTCCGGTCGGCCTCGGGGACGACGGGAAGCGCAGGCGCGGCAGGAAGTTCGGCCAGCCTGCTCTGCCACCACCGCCTGTCCCGTTCGCGGGCGGGCGCGGGCTTTTCGGCCTTGGCGGCGAGGTACTGCCGATAGGTATAGGCGCTTGCCGCTACCTTTCGTCCGGCGTACAGCTCTGCGAGGTCGGCAACGAGCAACCGGTAGCTCATCGCATCGGCGGCAAGCATGTCGACGTCGAGATGCAGGCGCGTCTTGCCGTCCGGGAGCAGGGTGAGCGTCACATCGAGCACCTGGCCGTCCTCGACGGCGAGCCGTTGATGCGACTTCTCCTCGCGCAGCTCCGCGAGCTGCGCAGCCACCTCGTCGGCTGCGAGGTCGCGCAGATCGACGACGGCGAACACGGGTCGACCGGGCACCGCGAGGATCTGTTGCGTGCCGTTGGGAAGGAACTGAGCCCGCAGCATCGGATGGAGTGCGACCAACTCGGATACCGCTCGCTCCAAGGCAGCCGCGTCCACACCGCCGCCGTCGAACTCGACGTAGAGATGGGCGGCCACACCACCGAGCGCTTGGCTGTCGGTTCTGCCGATCCAGAAGGCGTGTTGCATCTGCGCCAGCGCGAACGGCTCGGCGTCGGCTTCGGGGGCGACGACCGGCTCGACCGCTTCCGGCTCGCTCACCGGTTCGGCTACGTCACCGGCAAGAAGTGCGTACCACGCATCGACAGTCGGTGCGGCCGCGAGCTGGGCAAAGTTGACGTCGAGCCCACGCTTACGCCACCCACCTGCGAGTTTCATCATGCGGATCGAGTCGAGCCCGAGCTGGATGAGGTCGTCCGCCGTGGCGATGGTGTGCGCCGGTTCGCCGAGTTGCTTGGCGACCTCGTCGCGAATGCTTTCTCGATCGATCCCGGCTCTGCCTGATTCAGCCACCACACACTCCTCGACAATCCTGGTCCGTCGCGGACCGGTCCGGCACCACGACCACAGGGCACCAGCGGCAATCCTAGCCGAATGTCGTAGGGTTGCCTTACCTTGGTTTCAGATCGAAGGATGACATGAACCACAAAGACGGCTTCGTCGGTTTCCGTGACGACCTGGCGGCGACCTACCGAAAAGCCGGCTTCTGGCAGGGCCGGACCCTCGGTGCCGTCCTGCGCGATGCCGCCGCACAGTGGCCGACGAGCACCGCGATCAAGTCCGACGACGGCGACCTCACCTACCGCGAGGTCGACGAGGCCGCCGACCGGATGGCATCGGGTCTGATCGCACTCGGCATCGAACCCGGCGACCGCGTCGTCGTTCAGCTACCGAACACCACGGAGTTCGTTCCGACACTCTTCGGACTGTTGCGCGCCGGTGCCATACCCGTCCTGTGCCTACCTGCGCACAGAGCGCTCGAAATCGGCCACCTCGCCGAGCTTTCGGGTGCGGTCGGCTACGTAATTCCAGACTCAGCAGCAGGATTCGACTACCGAGAACTGGCCGAGACCGTTCGCGCGCGAGTGCCCTCGCTAGCGCACGTCCTCGTCCTCGGCGAGCCCGGACCGTTCACCGCACTCGACACGGTCCCCCGCGAACCGACCACGCTGCCGGACCTGGACCCGTCCGACATTGCGCTGCTGCTGGTTTCGGGTGGGACGACCGGTGTGCCCAAGCTGATCCCCCGCACCCACGACGACTACGTCTACAACGCAACGGCAAGCGCGCGAGTATGCGAGCTGACCAACGACGACGTCTACCTCGTCACTCTGCCTGCGGCACACAACTTCCCACTCGCCTGCCCCGGCATCCTCGGCACCCTGAGCGTCGGCGGTGCCGTTACGTTCGTTGCCGATCCGAGCCCGGAAAATGCCTTTGCGACCATCGAGAGGCACGGTGTCACTGTGACCGCTGTCGTCCCTCCGCTGGCGCAACTGTGGTGTGTGGCAACGGATTGGGAGGATGCGAACCTGGAGACACTTCGCCTGCTGCAGGTGGGTGGCGCGAAGTTGGCCGAGTCGAACGCGCGGGAAGTCCGGCCACAGTTGGGCGCGACGTTGCAGCAGGTTTTCGGCATGGCCGAGGGGCTGCTCAATTACACCCGACTCGACGACTCCGACGACATCGTTGCGACCACGCAGGGGCGTCCACTCTCCCCGGCCGACGAGGTACGGGTCGTCGATGCGGACGGAAGCCCCGTTCCGACAGGCACCGAGGGTGAGTTGACGACACGTGGCCCGTACACGATCCGCGGCTACTACCGCGCCGAAGAACACAACGTCAGAGCGATCACCTCCGACGGCTTCTACCGCAGTGGCGACCTTGTAACTCAGCTGCCGAGCGGGCACCTGATGGTGACCGGCCGGATCAAGGACGTCATCAATCGCGGCGGCGAGAACGTGTCGTGCGACGAACTCGAAGAGCACCTGCTCGCGCATCCGGCGGTCCGGCACGCCGCGGCGGTCGGCATTCCGGACGACTCGCTCGGCGAAAAAATCTGTGCCGCATTGGTTGTCGTGGATGCCATGCCGTCACTCGCCGAGTTCAAGTCCTTCCTGACCGATCGCGGACTTGCGCCGTACAAACTTCCCGACAGCCTGTACCGGCTGGAATCCCTACCGATCACCGCAGTCGGCAAAATCGACAAACGCGCGCTCGCCGCACAGATTGCCGGCTGAGCGCGCGTCGCGACTCAGCTCGTGGCAGCCGCAACCACGTAAGGAGCGACGCTGCCGAGCTTTTCACACGTCTCTTCGAATTCCCGGTCGGGCTGGGACTGCCCGATCACCCCGGCGCCCGCGCGCAGCCAAGCCTGGCCGCCCGCCTGGTAGACCGCGCGAAGTACGAGCGTCGCTTCGAGATTCCCACCGGGCGAAACCACAAGCACTGCTCCCGAATACAGCCCGCGGGGCGCACCGTCGAGCCGGAAGATCGTGTCGATACTCGCGTCCTTCGGGATTCCCGACGCGGTCACAGATGGGAACAGAGCTTCGAGAGCATCCCAGTGCGAGTGGTTCGCTGCGAGCTGACCACGGACCGTGGATGCCAGATGCTGAACGCTGCCGCGCTCACGAACCGACATGAAGTCCGAGACGTGCGAGGTGCCCGCCTCGGCAACCGATTCGATCTCGGCCATCGAGGTTCGAACCGAAACTGCATGTTCGACAATCTCTTTGGGATCGGACTCCAGGTCCATCCGCGCTGCGAGATCTTCGGCGTCACCGCGGCCGAACGCTCGCGTGCCTGCCAATGGTTCCGTGGTGACGACACCGAACTCGTCGACGGACGCGACCAACTCCGGGCTGAACCCAGCCGCCTCGAGGCCGCCGAGCCGTAGCAGGAAAGACCTTGCTGGAGTGTTGTTTTCGCGACCGAGCCGATACGACTCGGGAACGTCCACCTCGAATCCCAGCTCGACCTTCCGCGACAGGATGACCTTCTGATACCGACCCTGCTTGATTTCGTCGACAGCCGCAGCGACACGATCGCGATAACCCGTCACGTCGGTGCCGATCTCGGTCGGGGCTGCGGTACGCACCGCAGCGTCCGGAGCGGTCAGCAGGTCACGGATCGCGTCGTGATCGGAACTGTCGCCGCCGACGATCGTCGCACCGGACTCCGACACCGTGACCTCGACGCGCGGGATCATCAGATGCGCGAGTTCGATCCCACCCTGCAGGTGTGCCTCCGCACCGAATGTGTAGGCGCAGCATTCGAATCCGACCCACCCGAACGCTCGTCGCGGTCCGAGCGGCAGGGAATGCAGAGCGTGCTCCAGCACGGTCATCGGCCGACCGCTCCACTCACCGGTCCGGGTCTCGCCGTCCCAGGTGACGCGGAGTTCGTGGGTATCGAGCTCGACTTTGCCGAGGCTTTCGCCTGCGAAAATCCATTCACCTGGGCGCTCGTAGACCACGTACTCTTCGAAACGGCCGGACGCGGCCAAGCGCGTGACTGCGGCGAGGGGGTCGACTGCGGCGTCGATGCGCACGAACTCATCGGTGGTCGACAACGTTCCTCCAGTTTGGAAAGGCTCACCTAATTAACTGAAGGAAGGTTAGCATTGCCTTTACATACCGCGGTATGGCTCTCGTCACCCAATGTGAACCAGCCGACCCCTCAGGCAGCCTTCGCCGCTGCAGCCCGTTCCACGGTGAGCAGACTTTCCGCACTGTGCTCCGCGTGATAAGCCGCGCCACCGCCACGAAGACCGAAGAGCCGCTTGCTCCAGACCAACCAGACGATCGCTGCGATGTTGATCAGCAGCGCACCGAGGCGAAGGACCGTGACGCGCTCGAGCAATTCGTAGATCTCGACGGGCAGGAAAATGCTCGTCGCGATTACCGCGAGGTATTCGCCCCAGCGTTTCACCAGCCACAATCCGACGGCCTCCGCGATCTGCAACCCGGCGTAGACGCAGACTCCGACGCCTAACCAGAACAGCGTCGTGTCCGACAACGAGAACGCACGATCGATCCCGTGCACGATCTTCGAATCGTCGATGTTCCAGCCGATCTGATCGGCCAACGGTCTCAGCAGCGGCAGCTCCGCGTCGAACGCCTCCCTTACCGTGCCTTTGGCACCGCGGAACTTGAAGATGGCGACGGCAACGATCAACAGCACAAGTGCCCGAACAACCCGTTCGGCAGCGAGCAGCCGCATCAGCATGCGGTCGCGCAACAGTCTGCCGTGGGGCACTTCGGGGGCTTGGTCGGCAGGCCCGCTACGACGCGGCTCGCCCGGTACGAAATTGCCACACCGCAGGCAACGCCACGCCTGCCCCACCGCGGTGTCGACGGTCAACCGTGCCCGCAACGACTCCTCGTCGGGCGAGTAGGTTTCGTGGCTCCGCCACGCACACGAGCGCAGTGCCCAATCCATCATCGAAGCCTAACGTCGGATATGACAAACCCTCGGCACGAACGGCGACGCGACGGGAGAATGAGCACTCCGCAGGAATCTTCGTCGACACTGTCGTCGACACAGTTCGAACAGGTCCCCACCGGGATCGACGGTCGAGCACCGCATGTGAAGGGACGCCATGAGCGACAGCAAGCCGACAGCAGCCACAGCAGCTGTAGTCCTCGTCGAGGCCGCAACGGCTGTCGAACGCGACGTCATATCGCGATGGGTGGCGGCAGACGGACTCGAGCGCGGATCGGGCGCACCGTCGCCGATTCAGATCGCCCTCGACACCGAACAGATCGTGAACAAACTGCTCGCGCGCGGTGACGACCCGATGGTCGTCCCGGTTCGGGTGCTGTGGCTGCCGAAGGAGCGTGACGGGTCACGGCGCGCACATGTCTCCGACATCGCCACCTTCTCCAACCCACGCAATCCGCACCGCCTCGCGCAGAAGTGGATCGTGCGCAACGCACCGGATCGCCATCGCGTCCTCACGGGTGAACCGGCATTGTTGAGCGAGTTGCGCACCCGCCACACGGAATCCACGGGCAACGACACCCCTCGTTCGCTCGCCAGATACATCGTGCGCAGCGCAGTCGTCACGTTGGCTCGCGCCGAGCGAACCGTGATCGGCGACCGCTACAAGGTGCCCCGGCTCGTCGCCGAGGAGATCCTCGACGACCCCCGCTTTCGCAGGCAACTCGACGATATCGCCGCGCGAACCGGCATACCTCGCGAGGAAGCGTTCGAACGTGCAGACGCCGCGCTCCGTGAGCTCGTGGCAGCGCAGAGTCGCTTGGTCTCCGACCTCTTCAGCCAGGCGATGGCACCGATTCACAAGCGCGCGTGGACCGTTCACGCCGACGAGACGGGTATGGCGGAACTACGAAAGTACAACCGTCGCTATCCGCTCGTCTTCCTGCCGTCGCATCGTTCCTACGCCGACGCCTTCGTTCTCGGAGATGTACTCGCGCAGAACGACTTTCCGCCGAATCATCTGATCGGCGGAGCCAACTTGAACTTCTGGCCGATCGGACCGATCGCTCGACGCACCGGAACCGTCTTCATCCGTCGCAGCTTCGGCGAAGACGAAATCTACAAGGCCGTCGTCGAGGAGTACTTCGGCTACCTGCTCGCCAAACGCTTCAACATGGAGTGGTACTTCGAGGGCGGTCGCACTCGGACCGGCAAGCTTCGCCCGCCGCGCTACGGCCTGCTCAACTATCTCGCCATGGCGGTGCGCACCGGCAGGGCGGAGGACGCCCTGCTGATACCCGTGTCCATCACCTACGAGCGACTCAACGAACTCGGCGCTATCTCCGACGAACAACTCGGTGGCAAGAAGAAGGCCGAAGGCCTCGCCTGGATGGCCAACTACATTCGTAGTCAGCAGAATTCGGCCGGTCACGTCTACATTCGGTTCGGCGATCCACTCTCGGCTCGCGATCGACTCACCGCACACGGCGATGTCATGGGCGCCGACGCACCGCCGGACGAGGCCAGAGCCCGCCTCGCAGTACAGAAGCTCGCGTTCGAGGTTGCGGTCGGAATCAATCGGATCACGCCGATCGCAACCAACGCCCTCGTCACACTTGCGCTGCTCGGTGTTCGCGGACGCGCGCTGACGATTCCGGAGATCCAGTCGATCCTCGATCCTGTCCTCGCCTACATCGACGAACGCAAGATTCCGCAGGGCGAACTGCAGGTGCTTCGCGAACGAATGGGCCTTGCGGGCGTCCTCGATCGGTTGTCCGACGCCAAGGTGGTCACCGGCTACACGGCAGGTGAGGAGCCCGTCTACTCGATCGAACCCGGCCAGCACCTGGTCGCAGCGTTCTACCGCAACAGCGCAATTCACTGGTTCGTCAATCGATCACTGCTCGAGCTCGCGGCACTCACCGCATTCGACAGTCACTCCGCGAACCCCCTCGAAGCGGGGTGGGCCGAAGCGATGCGGTTGCGAGATCTGCTCAAGTTCGAATTCTTCTTCCCCGATCGGCGCGGATTCGAGACCGAGATGGAAGCCGAAGTACTGCTTGTCGATCCGGAATGGCGCACGCGCAAACCGACCCCGACCGAACTTCTCGACAAGCTCGCAGGTAGCGGATTCATGATGGCACACCGCACCTTACGGTCGTTCCTCGGCGCACAGCTCGTCGTCGCCGAACGGCTGGCTCTACGCGATCCCGAATCGAAGGTCGACCGCGAGCAACTGCTGAGCGAGTGCGTCCGCGTCGGCCAGCAGATGCTGCTGCAAACCCGTTTGCACAGCCCGGAATCGGTGTCGTCGGAACTGTTCGCCTCGGCGTACAAGCTGGCCGACAACCGCAACCTGATCGGTCCGGGAGGACCCGAATTACGCAAGGAGCGAGAGGATTTCGCCGCCGAGCTGCGAGCGCTCGGCGGCCGGATCGACCGCGCCGAACAACTCGACGCATCCAACAGGAAGTTGCTGCCCTGATGGATCTCGACGAAGTCGTCGACACGATCCGCACAGGACCACGCGGACCGAACATCGGTGCCTTTTTCGACTTCGACGGCACTCTCGTCCACGGCTTTTCCGGCGTACCCTTCTTCCGACATTTCGTGCGCGCGGGCAGGCTGACGCCTCGCGAGATCGCCGGCACGATGCTCTCGGGCATCCGCGGCGGCAAGTCCGAGCAGGATTTCGCCCGCTTCATCGATCTCGCGCTCTCGGGCTGGGCAGGCCACACCGAAGCCGAGTTGGAGACCATCGGTAATCAGCTGTTCCAGAAGCGGATCGCCGGTCACCTCTACCCGGAAGCATGGCGACTGATCCGTGCGCACGAGGCTGCAGGTCACACCCTCGTCATCGCATCGTCGGCCACACGATTCCAGATCGAACCGGCGGCCCGTGCGCTCGGCATCGACAACATCCTGTGCACCCCGCTGGAGGTCGTCGACGGCGTCCTAACCGGCAAGGTAGCGGGCAGCGCACTGTGGCGCCATGGGAAAGCAGTAGCGACAAAGGAATTCGCCGAGGCTCACGGTATCGACCTACCCCGGAGCCACACCTACTCCAACGGCGGCGAAGACGTCGAATTCCTCTCGCTCGTCGAGCGTCCCGTCGCAGTCAACCCGGATTCGCACCTGGCAACCGAAGCGAAGACTCGCGGCTGGCCGACCCTAAGGTTCAAACCCCGCCGGTCCCCCGGACCTGTGACAGCAGCACGAACCATAGCCGCCATCGGCGGGTTCGCCGGAGCAGTCGTCGTCGGGGCCGGTACCGGCGTCGTCAGTCGGGATTCCAGCCGTGGCCGTGACCGCGTCATCGCCCATACCGGGGACTACACCCTAGCCATGGCGGGTATCGACGTCCGGGTCGTAGGCGAACACAACGCCCGCGAACCGCGTCCAGCGGTGTTCGCGTTCAATCATCAAAGCGAACTCGACATGTTCGTCCTTGCGAAAGTGTTGCGCGACGGATTCACCGGAATCACGAAGAAGGAGTTGGCGAGCAATCCGCTCCTCGGACCTGTATTGCGTTATATGGGAGCGACATTCGTCGATCGCAGCAATACGGCCGCCGCGAAGGAGGCCCTCCGCCCTGTGGTCGATACGCTACGCGGCGGCCTCTCGATAGTCATCGCTCCCGAGGGCACACGTTCGATCACACCGTCGCTCGGCGAGTTCAAGAAGGGCGCGTTCCATATCGCGATGCAAGCGGGCGTACCGATCATCCCCGTCGTGATCCGCAACGCGGGCGAACTCAGGTGGCGCAACGGCACCGCAATTCGGTCAGGGACCGTCGAGGTCGCCGTGCTCGATCCGATCGATGTAAGCGACTGGTCCGCAGACGATTTGAACGATCGCGTCGCCGCCGTCAGGCAGTTGTTCCTCGACACACTTCTCGACTGGCCGCGGGCCTGACGCGTGCTTCCAGTACGAAACGGGCTCAACCCCACGCGGTTACGTATGCCGGTCGGCGACTGGCCGACGGTGCTGTCCTACCTGCTTGCCAGGTTTCCCCACGACGCCGTCCGACTGGAGGAGAAGGTCACAGCGGGAGAGGTCGTCGACGACCGCGGCGAACCTATCACCCCGAAAACCGCCTATGCGCCGCACCGTTTCGTGTTTCTCTACCGCGACCCACCCGTCGAGACGCGGGTGCCATTCGAGATCGAGATCATTCATCACGACGACGATCTGCTTGTCGTCGACAAACCACATTTCCTGGCAACCACACCACGCGGTGCCTACATCGTCGAGTCGGCACTCGTTCGGCTGCGACGGCAGTTCGACCTGCCGGAACTGAGTCCCGCGCACCGTCTCGACCGCGGCACCGCAGGGGTCCTCGTTTTCACGATTCGACCCGAATTGCGGCGCGCGTACCAGACGATGTTCGCCGATCGTACGGTGACCAAGACCTACGAGGCGATTGCCGGGTTCGATCCCGCGCTGCCGCTGCCCCACGTTCGGAGCAGCCGAATACACAAGGACCGCAATGTATTACAAGCTCAGGAGATCCCCGGCGAACCTAACGCGGAGACTCGGATCGAACTGCTCGAAACACTCGGCGACCAAGCCCGTTACCGTCTTCTCCCCAGCACCGGAAAGATGCATCAGCTTCGTGTGCACCTGAGCGCACTCGGCATCCCGATCGTCGGTGACAACTTCTACCCCGACCTGTACGAGGTCGCGTCCGACGATTACTCGAATCCTCTTCGCCTCCTTGCCAAATCGATCGAGTTCGACGATCCGATCAGCGGTGTGCGCCGCCGTTTCGAGAGCCGCCGCGAACTCGATGCGAGCGTGGTGACGATCCCGTCCACCGCCGAAAGGCGTGGGTGAAGCTCGCCGTTTCGGAATAGCCGAGGCGCTGCGCGATCTCGGCAACCGACAGCGCGGTCTCACCGAGCAGTTCTTCGGCGACCTGCCTACGCACGTTCTCCAGCAGACTCCGGTACGTCGCACCTTCCTCCAACAAGCGGCGACGCAGCGTCCGTGGCGTCATGAACAGCGCAGCGGAAACCTGCTCCGATGTCAGCGGTCTGGCCGGGTTGCCGAGCAGCAGGCTTCGCACTTGCCCGGACAACCCCGTTGGGACGCTACGTTCGAGCAGCTCGCGACACTGCTCCTCGGCCATGGCAGCAGTGAGAGGCTCGGCGAGCGGCAATGGATCGTTGACCCTGGACAGGTCGAAGCAGACCGCGTAGCGATCCGCGTCGAATTCCGGTGCCACCCCGAGTAGGCGTCGCAGCTCGGTCCGTATCTGTGGCGAGGGCTCGGCGTAGGGCAACTGCACCGCACGAAGGGGGCGCGGCGTTCCCACCAACTCGCGTTGGAGTGCATCGATGATGCCGATGTCGCGCTCGGCGATGAACCGCCGCAGTGCCTGCGGTGCGGGCATCGGGTCGACGACCAGGGTGAGCAGGCCGTCTTCCTCGTGCGCGACGATGTCGCAGTAGGAGAATGTCAGTTCCAGATAGCGCAGACCGAGGTCGATCGCGTGGCGCAGTGTCGGGCTGCTCATCAGCGCATAGCCCCAGATGCCGTGGGTCGTGACGTGGTAGCGAATGCCGGCGGCGATGCCGAGGCCGGGTTCGTCACCGATCGCCGACACGACGTTGGCAACGACGACAAGCTCTTGGTCTGGGGTGACGTGAAGGTCGGGCGTGGCCAGCTCTTCGGTGTCGATCCCCGATCCGCGAAGACAGACGTCGACCGCGATGCCGCGGATGGCCGCGAACTCGACGATCAGGCGCACACTCGGCGCCCGACGGGTGCCCGTCACAGCGGCTGTCGCAGATGTCACGAGGCTCCTCTCCGCAGGCCGGGGCGCAAACTGTCGGGTTTGGCCAAATCTATCAATTTTTTGTCCGCCAACCGCCTGTGGTTTCGCGTCGGAAGCTCGTAGGTTGGTAGTAGGCACGTGATGCAGGTCACGGGTGAACCATTCGACGAGGAGTGCAGTTGACCGAGCAGGATTCATTCGACTACGTGATTGTCGGTGCAGGCAGCGCGGGTTGCGTGCTGGCGAATCGTTTGACCGAAGATGCGAGTACGTCGGTGCTCCTACTCGAGGCAGGCGGAGAGGACGACGCCGACGAAATCCACATTCCGGCCGCGTTCTCGTCGCTGTTCAAGACCAAGTGGGACTGGAACTACGAGACGTCCGAACAGAAGCACATGGGCGGACGCAAGGCCTACTGGCCGCGTATGAAGGGGCTCGGCGGCTGCTCGTCGATGAACGCGATGATCTACATCCGCGGCAACGCCCTCGACTACGACGACTGGCGCGATCATCACGGCGCCACCGGGTGGGGCTACTCCGACGTCCTGCCGTACTTCGCCCGCGCAGAGACGAATACCGGCGTGCACGACAAGTACCACGGATCCTCGGGCCCGCTCCACGTCGAGGACAGGCGCTACACCCACGAGCTCACCAACGCCTGGGTCGACGCGGCTGTGGCCAACGGGCTGAAGCGAAACGACGACTTCAACGGCGAGAGCCAAGGAGGCGCTGGGCTCTATCAGGTCACCTGCAAGAAAGGCCATCGCTGGTCGACGGCGGACGGCTACCTGCGCTCTGCGCTGGATCGGCCGAACCTGACCGTGCGCACGAACGCGTTCGTCACGAAGATCGTCCTCGACGGCACCCGAGCCACCGGCGTCGCATATTCGCGCGGCGGCAACGATCTCGTCGCACATGCAGGCAAGGAGGTCATCCTCTCCGGTGGCGCCATCAACTCGCCCCAGCTGCTTATGCTCTCCGGCATCGGTCCGGCAGCCCATCTGCGCGAGCACGGCATCGACGTCGTCGTCGACTCGGCCGGTGTCGGTGAAAACCTGCACGACCACCCGGTGGTTCCCGTCCTGACGTACACGAAAGGCACAAGCGACCTCAGCGACTTCGTCAATCCGAAACGATTGATCCAGTGGCAGGTCACCGGCCGTGGGCCACTCGCGAGCAACGTCGGCGAGGGCGGCGCCTTCTTCGCGTCGAAGGAGGGTCTCGACGCACCCGACATCCAGATCCACGTCGCGCCGACCGGCTTCTACGACAACGGTTTCCGCGAGCCGATCGGTCAGATGTTCACCGCCGGAGTCACTTTGGTCAACGTGGCCAGCCGCGGTCGCCTGCGCCTGCGGTCGGCGAATCCGGCATGGAAGCCGGACATGGATCCCGCCTACTTCGCCGACCCGATCGACATGGACGCGGCCGTGGCAGGCATTCGCAGGACGTTCGACATCGCGAAAGAATCTGCGATCGGCCGCTTTCTCGACAAGCCGTTCATTCCCGCGAAGGTCGACGGCGTCACCGACACAGAACTCGCCGAGCACGTCCGCACCTGGTCTCAGACGCTGTACCACCCCGTCGGGACCTGCGCGATGGGCGATAGCGAAGACTCCGTAGTCGATCCGCAACTGCGGGTCCGCGGTGTCGACTCGCTTCGCGTCGTCGACGCGTCCGTCATGCCCGAAGTTCCACGCGGCAACACCAACGCTCCGACCGTCATGGTCGCGGAGAAGGCTGCCGATCTGATCCTCGCTCGCACCGCACCGACCGCCTAGACCTCGACACCCGATTCAGGAGTACGACATGACCACAACAAGCGACGTCACGACCACCGAGACGTTCGATTCGCTCGATCCCGCCACCGGCGACGTGATCGGCACCTACCCCATCCACACGGCCGAGCAGGTCAACGAGGCCGTGGCGAAAGCCAAGGTCGCGGCCGAATGGTGGTCGGGCCTGACGTTCAACGAGCGCGGCGACCGACTGAAGGCGTGGGGTGGGGTCCTCACTCGCCGCATCGCTCAGCTCGCCGAGGTCGTGCACGCCGAGACCGGCAAGCCGACCTCGGACGCGACACTGGAGGTCGCCCTCGTTCTCGACCACATCGCCTGGGCCGCAAAGAATGCCAAGAAGGTCCTCGGTCGCAAGGGCGTTTCGACCGGTCTCGTCATGTCCGACCATTCGGCCACCCTCGAGTACTTGCCGATGGGTGTGGTCGGCGTGATCGGGCCGTGGAACTACCCGGTGTTCACCCCGCTCGGCTCGATCACCTACGCACTTGCCGCAGGCAACACCGTCGTCTTCAAGCCCAGTGAGTACACCCCCGGAGTCGGCGCGTGGCTCGTCGACGCGTTCGCTCAGGTCGTTCCCGAAGCGCCTGTGCTGCAACTGGTCACCGGGCTCGGAGCGACCGGTGAAGCGCTCTGCCGGTCCGGTGTGGACAAGATCGCGTTCACGGGTTCGCCTGGCACCGGCCGCCGCGTCATGCATGCCTGCGCCGACACCCTGACCCCCGTCGTCATCGAAGGTGGCGGCAAGGACGCGTTGATCGTCGATGCCGATGCCGACGTCGCGAAGGCTGCGGACGCCGCGATCTGGGGCGGTCTGGCAAACGCCGGTCAGACGTGTGTCGGGGTCGAGCGGGTCTACGTGCACGAGCAGGTCTACGACGAATTTGTCAGTGCTGTAACCGAACTCGCGAGCGGACTGCGGTCGGGCGCGGATTCCGAGGCCAAGCTCGGACCGATGACGATGCCGTCGCAGCCCGGTGTGGTCCGCAGTCACATCGCCGATGCGCTTGCCCGTGGTGGCCGTGCGGTCGTCGGTGGGCTCGGAGCGGTCGGCGAGCGGTTCGTGCAGCCGACGATCCTCGTCGACGTGCCAGAGGATTCGCTTGCCAACACGGAGGAAACCTTCGGTCCCACCATGACGGTCGCGAAGGTTCGCGATATGGACGAGGCGGTCGCGCTGACAAATGCGTCCAAGTACGGACTGGGTTCGACGGTGTTCGCGAAGAAGAACGGCAAGGCAATCGCGCATCGCATCAGGTCGGGCATGACGGCCGTCAACTCGGTCATCTCGTTCGCCGCGATCCCGACGCTGCCGTTCGGTGGCATCGGTGATTCGGGCTTCGGCCGCATCCATGGCGCCGACGGCCTGCGTGAGTTCACCTACGCGAAAGCGGTTGCGAGCCGCAGGATGCCGGGCCTGATGAATCTGATGAGCTTCTCGAGGACGGCGAAGAACGACAAGGCAGTGGTCACCCTCGCATCGCTGCTGCACGGAAAAGGCTAGGCGGCTTCGCCGCTCGTGAGTCTTTTCGGAGGGCCCACCCTCCGAAAAGACTCACGAGGCCGGAGGCCACCTACCGACAACTTTTCTTTTCTTGACAACTAATACTTTCGGTGCGATCGTATTCGCATGCACGACATCGAAGTGATCAACGACCCGGCTGCCGCCGAGGTCACGCTCGATCCGATCCGCGCCGAACTCCTTGCCGCGCTCGCCGAACCGGGCTCTGCAACAACACTTGCCGCCCAGATCGGCCTCACGCGCCAGAAGGTCAACTACCACCTGCGCGCCCTCGAAACGCACGGCCTCGTCGAGCTTGTCGAGGAACGCAAAAAGGGCAACGTCGTCGAGCGGGTGCTGCAGGCGACTGCCGCGTCGTACGTCATCTCCCCGACCGCACTCTCCGCTGTCGCACCCGACCCGGGCCGCGCACCCGACCAGTTGTCGGCACGCTGGCTGCTCGCACTCGCCGCCCGACTTGTTCGTGAGGTCGGCGACCTGATCACCGGCGCGGCGGCGGCCAAAAAACCTCTGGCGACGTTCGCGGTCGACAGCGAGATCCGGTTCGCCACCGCAGCCGACCGTGCGGCATTTGCGCGAGAACTCGGCGACTCCGTCAAGACCCTTGTTGCCAAGTACCACAGCGAAACCGCGCCAGCTGGACGCGACCATCGCTTCGTCGTAGGACTCCATCCGAAACCCAAGGCGGCTTCGCCGCTCGTGAGTCCTTCCGGAGCGCCCGACCACCAAAAAGACTCACGAGCCCGGAGGGCATAGCCGTGCACGAATTTTCCATCGAACGCGAAGTGATCCTCCCGGTCGACCCGGAGCAGGTATTCGCAGCGATCACCACCGGAACTGCCGGTTGGATGTTTCCGACCGGCGGCGACCCGGATATCGACGCGAACGATTCCACGAACAATCCCGTCAAGGCATGGGAGCCACCCAACCGACTCGCGATCCGCCAGGAAGCCGACGGCTGGTTCAACGCGCTCGAGTACCTGATCGAGGCACGCGACGGCGGTACGGCTTCGCTGCGCTACGTGCACAGCGGCATCTTCGTCGACGACTGGGACAACCAGTACGACGGCGCGAGCAAGCACACCGACTTCTACCTGCACAGCCTCGGGGAATACCTGCGGCACTTCGCGGGCAGACCCGTCACCTACGTCTCCGCCGACGGTCCGCCGGCATCGGGCACACCCGACGCCTTGACTACACTTCGACGCGCACTCGGCGTCGATTCCGCAGCGCGCGTGGGTGATCGCATCACCATCGACGTACCCGGGTCGACGCCGGTCGATGCCGAGGTCGACTATACGAACGAATACTTCCTCGGATTGCGCAGCGCCGAAACCCTGTACCGCTTCTACGGCCGCAACAACTTCGGTGGAACGGTCGACGCTGCACACCACTTCTTCACCGACGAGATCGACCACGTCGCAACGCAACTGGCTTGGCAGAACTGGCTCGACAACATCTACGCGTGACCAATTACCCATACAAGGAGAAGCTATGACCAACACCGCTCCCGACCGCCTGTCCTCGTTGAAAGCGTTGCGGCTCAGCCGAGTCGAAGGCGTCGTCGGCACCGTGCTCGTCGCGCTTGTGATCAACCTGGTGATCTGGCTGATCGGCCTCGCTGCAGGTGCTTCCTACGACGCGCAAGACGGCGACGAGGTCATGAGAGTTGCCCCAGGGGGTGTCATCTTTCTCTCGACGCTGCCGACGATCGTCGGAATGACCGCCGCCGCATTGCTGTCGCTGAAATGGACCGTGATTCTGCGGGTCGCTCAGGTAGTGGGTCCGGTGCTTGCCATCGCGACGATCGCGACAACGGCCACAACCGAATTCGACTCCACGACCTCCCAGGTCTTTCTGTCACTGATGCACGTCGCGCTCGCGGCAGTGCTCTACGTCGGGCTGGAAGGTATGCGCCGGAATCTGGCGAAGTAGCCTCAGGCTGTATCGATTCGGGTCGGTGTGCGCTTTTCGGGGTGCACACCGACCCGAATTCGTACACGGCGACCCGTCAGAACGTCGACGCCGGTCCAGTTGAGCCAGTCGGTGAGATAGGCATCTGAAAGTTCGATTTCGGGATTCGACTTGACCTAAACCATTGTTCAGGTTGAACGATGGGTCAGGTACCCCGACCATCGCCTGACGAAGGAACTCCGAATGACTGCCGCAAATGCAGAAACCAGCACCGCCACACCAGCCACCACACCTCACAACCGTCGAGCACTCAACCGCCCGCAAGCTGTCGCGTTCGCCGTCGTCGCGGCACTCGTCGTCAATCTCGTTGTCTGGCTTGTAGGTTGGGCTTTCGGCGGCGACTTCACGATCGTCGCGGACGGAAAAACCTCCGACGCCGCACCCGGCGGAGTGATCATCTTCACCGTCGTCCCCACGTTGATCGGCATGACCGCAGCGGCCCTGCTTCTCCCCTACTGGGCTGGGGTCGTCCGAGTAGCGCAGATCATCGGACCGACACTGTCGATACTGACCATCGGACTGACGATCAACGCACCCTTCGATGGTCCGAGCACCGTCTCGCTCTCGGCCATGCACGTTGTGATCGCCATCGCGATCTACGTCGGACTCGATGCAATGCAACGCGGCTGGGCAGCCAAGCGCCGCAACTGAGCTCGCCAACCGGAACTCGCACCCTGGCCAAACCGTCGGTAGGATTTCACAAAGTCCGGCGGTTCGGCCGAAGGAGTGGCGATGTCGACGATCAACGGTCTCCCGGCTCATCCCCTGCTGGTCCATTTCGTCGTCGTCCTCACCCCGGCGACCGCTGTCCTCGCAGTCGTGTGTGCGATCTGGCCCGCCGCTCGACGCCGTTTCGTCTGGTTGCTGCTCCCGACCGCACTTGTGGTTCTCGTCCTGACACCGCTGACCGTCAGAGCGGGCAGGTCACTCGCCGAGAAGTTCGGCAACTCCGAGGTACTCCGCACACACATGAACCTCGGCGAGACGATGATCTGGTTTTCGATCGCGCTCGCCGTCGCCGCCGCGTCCGTCACAGCCATTCACGTCGCGGAACACCGATCGAAGGCACTCAAACCCGCTGTCGTGTGGAGTATCGCAGCCTTGACCATTGCCGTCGGCGTCGCTGTCTGCGTGCAGACCTACCGCATCGGCGATTCCGGTTCGCGCGCCGTCTGGGGAGGAACCGCCATGGCCCTCGAACTGCCCGCTAGCCCAGCACGATCATGACCAACGCGAGCACGACAATCACGGTGATGCCGACAGCAATCACCGCAGGCATCATCGATCGGGGTAGGGGACGGCCACTCCTGATCGCCTCGTCGACTCGCTGCCACCGCTGATAACTGGTCGACGCAAGATAAAGCGCAAGCGCGGCCAACGCGAGGCCCGCGGCCAGACGTAGCGGCTTCGGCCCGAAATCCGGAACGAACTGCACCACACCGACGCCGCACGCCAACAGTGCCAGGGACGTCCGGATCCACGCCAAAAACGTGCGCTCGTTCGCCAGCGTGAACCGGTAGTCCGGCTCGTTGTCGGTCACGATTTCAGATTAAGGCTTCCTGGGCTCGTCCCCGTAGTTGGGGATTCGAAATCGGTACCAGTCGCCTTCGATATGCGTGTAGATAGTTCGATCAGCCTCCAGATTCGGGCGGAACACAAATCCGGTAGCGCGAATCCCGTCGTCCAGATCGAAATAGACGCTGCCGTTGCGCTCCCACTGCTGACTGCAACGAAATCCGCCGACAACGCCGGGACACTGCACCTTCGTCTCGTCACCGAGCATTTCCAGCGCAGCTTGTTCGAACGACCCCTCGACGAAGTGCCAGCGCACCTCGAACATGTCGACGCTGACGACCACCGACGCGACAATCCCGAACAGAATTGGAACTGCGGCAGTTTTGGCCCACTGCCTTCCGGCCGTGTCTCCGTAGCTACCCGAATAGCCTGCGAGTCTGATGATCCAAGCCAGTCCGACGACCGCCAGCGTGCACATCACTGCGAGCCACAGGTCGAGGTCGACGCCGACGGGGAAGGTGTCCAGCCACATCAACGCAGCACAAGCGCACACACCCACGGCAAACAGCACCCACCCCGGCGGCGTCGACCAGAACCGACTCCATGCCGCGCGCACCGTCCCCACCGCCCCGTCATGGGTCCATACTCTCATTCGGTCAGTGCTAGTCTGATCACATATATTTGATTTTCTGTGCCGTACTCGCAAAGGAGCGAACCGTATGGACCTCGACTGGTCGACCGACGAACTCGAGTTTCGAGACGAGGTCCGCGAGTTCCTCGCCGAGAAACTGACGCCCGAATTGCGCCGCGCCGGACGCCTGATGACGAGCGTCTACTCCGACCACGAGGCCAGTCTCGAATGGCAGCACATCCTGCACGAACGTGGTTGGGCAGCGCCTGCGTGGCCCGTCGAATACGGCGGCTGCGACTGGAGTCTCGCCAAGCACTACATCTTCAGCGCCGAGTCGATTCGCGCGGGCGCTCCCCTGTTGTCCCCCATGGGAATTCGGATGGTCGCTCATGCCATCGTCGCATTCGGCACGGCCGAGCAGAAGGACTTCTATCTCCCTCGCATCCTGACCGGTGAGGTCTTCTTCTGCCAGGGCTATTCCGAGCCGGAATCCGGTTCGGATCTGGCGTCGCTCAGCATGGCCGCCGTCGAGGACGGTGACGACCTCGTCTGCACCGGAAGCAAGATCTGGACGACCCACGCAACCGAAGCCAACTGGATCTTCTGCCTCGTGCGGACATCGAAGGAAGCGCAGAAGCAGCGTGGCATCACCTTCGTGCTCATCGACATGAACAGTCCCGGTATCGAGGTGCGGCCGCTGGTGATGACCTCGGGCGAAGAAGTGCAGAACCAGGTGTTCTTCGACAACGTGCGGGTTCCGAAGGCCAATGTCATCGGCAAGATCGACGACGGCTGGACCGTTGCGAAGTATCTCCTCATCTTCGAGCGCGGCGGTGGTGCAGCGGCGCCCATGCTGCAGGCCATGGCGAATTCGGTCGCGGACGCAGCTGCGGAACAGCCCGGTCCCGACGGCCGACCGCTGATCGACGACCCCGCATTCTCGGCCAAACTCGCCGAAGCCCGCATTCGCGTCGACGTACTCGAGATCGTCGAATTCCGCACGCTCGCAGCGCTTGCGAGCGGAAAGAACCCCGGGCCTGCCGCCTCGATGATCAAGATTCTCGGAACCGAACTGAGCCAGAAGATCACCGAACTGGCGCTGGAGGCAGCTGGTCCGCGAGGACGCGTCTACCAACCGCACGCGACGGCACCAGGCGGACCGCTGTCGGAGTACACCCCACCCGCTGACGGCTACCTCAGCGGCGCTGAATGGCAAGCCGTTGCTCCGCTGCGCTACTTCAACGACCGCGCCGGCTCGATCTACGCCGGCAGCAACGAAATTCAACGAAATATTCTCGCCAAAGCCGGATTGGGTTTGTAGATGGACTTCGCACTCGACAACGAACAAGAACTGCTGCGCGACACCGTCACCGGGTTTCTCGCCAACCGCTACGACCTGGCGGGCAGCCGGACCGTTGCCAAGTCCGGGATCGGCTGGCAACCCGACATCTGGCGCGGCTTCGCGAAGGAACTCGACATCCTCGGCGCGACGCTGCCCGAGTCGGTCGGCGGAATGGGCGGTGGCCCAGTCGAATCGATGATCATCGCCGAAGCGCTCGGCTACGCGCTCGTCGTCGAGCCGTACGTCGACACGGTGATCGTCGGTGGCGGACTGCTACAGCGCGCAGGTGGCGAACAGCCGACGGCACTACTGAACGGCATCGCGTCGGGGGACGTGATCACTGCCCTCGCTGCCACGGAACCGACGTCGGGATACACCCTCAACGACGTGACCACCACAGCCACGAAGGACGGCGATGCGTGGATCATCAACGGCGCCAAGATAGTTGTCGGTAGCGCTCCTTTCGCGACGCATCTTCTCGTCACCGCACGAACATCGGGCGAGCGCCGCGACACGACCGGACTGTCGCTGTTCGTGCTCGAGTTCGACGCAGGCAATCCGCCGAAAGGCCTTGAAGTCCACAGCTACCGAACGATCGACGACCGCCGCGCAGCCGATCTCGTCTTCACCGATGTCCGGCTACCGGCCGACGCGCTTCTCGGCGCCGAGGGCAGGGCGTGGGCATCGCTCGACCAGGCAATCGACGAAGCAACAGCGGCGGTTGCGGCCGAGGCTGTCGGTTGTATGCGAAAAGTGTTGGCGGACACCGTCGAATACACGAAGCAGCGGCAGCAGTTCGGGCAGCCGATCAGCAGCTTCCAAGTGTTGCAACACCGTATGGTCGACATGTCCATGGAACTCGAGCAAGCGGTTGCTGCAGCACATCTCGCGATCCTGAATCTCGATGCCGAACCGAAGCTCCGCGCCCGAGCGGTCTCGGCTGCCAAGGCGACGATCGGTCGGGCCGCTCGATTCATCGGCCAGAACGCCGTCCAACTTCACGGCGGCATGGGGATGACGGAGGAACTCGCGATCGGACACTACTTCAAGCGTCTCACCGCGATCGAGCACGAATACGGTCCTGCCGACTTCCATATCGCCCGCTACGCCGCACTGACAAGGGGCTGATCGCTCCAGGCGAGCAATCGCCGCCGGTAGCATCGTCGCGATGACCAGCGCGCAGGACGGGCCGACGCAGGACCGTCCTGCCCGGAACACGCGTCCACCCAACCGACGCGCCCTCATCGTCGCGGCAGCAAGCGCGCTGTTCTACGAACACGGCTACGCGAACGTCGCGATGAGCGACGTGGCAGAGGCAGTCGCGATCGGTCCGTCAGCGCTGTATCGCCACTTCCGAGGCAAGCAGCAACTCCTCGGTCGGGTCGTTGCCGATGCGCTCGACACATTCGTCGACGCCCTTACCCAAGCCGAGTCCGACGACACGACCGATCTCGCGGAAGTTCTCGCGACAGCCGCGCTCGAGCACCGAACGGACGGCGTCCTGTGGCGGCGCGAAGCTCGCCACCTCTCCGAGGAGGACCGCAAGGATCTGCGCGCCGAAACCAGACTGATCGGCGAGCGTCTGATGCGGATCATCGGTGCCAGGCGCCCACAGCTCAGCGCGGCAGAGTCCGACCTACTGGCGTGGTGCGCACTCGGCGTTGCCAACAGCATGTCGTTCCACCGACTTACCCTCCCAGCGTCGGAATCGGCGAAACTGCTGACCGAACTCGTTGCGGCCGTACTCGATGCATCCATCGAACTGCCGGTGGGGGCGCAGGCGCCGAACCGCGCGACCGACCTGCTGAATGCGACCCGATCACGTCGGGAAGCCATTCTCGGCGAAGCGATAGTCCTGTTCGCCGACAAGGGTTTTGCGGGAGTGAGCATGGACGACATCGGCGCTTCGGTCGGAATTGCCGGGCCGAGTGTCTACAGTCATTTCGCGGCGAAGACCGACATCCTCGTCGCCGCCATGTTCCGGGGTGACGAGTGGCTGCAGATGGACATGAACCGAGCCCTCGGCCAGTCCACCGATTCCCGCGACGGAGTCCGGCGCCTACTCGACAGCTACGCATCGTTCGCAATGGAGAACCCGCACCTGGTCAGGATCCTCGTCTCGGAGTCAACGCACCTTCCCGACACCGAGCGGCACAGGTCGCGGGTCGCGCAACACGACTACATCGCCAAGTGGGTGCATCTGGTCCGAACGGTTCATCCCGAATGGGACGCGACCGTCGCCAGAATCCGCGTCCAGGCAGCGCAAGCGCTGATCAACGACGTCGCGTTGACGCCGCACCTTCGCACACTTCCCGGCATAGAAGCTGCGATCGCGTCGATCGGTCGAGATCTTCTCGGCGTCACATAGGCCGTCCGCAATCGAGTAGCGTTCTTGTCCATCAACTCGCGACCGATACCTGGAGAACGAACGTGACAGATACGAAGCCGACCGACGCGACCGACACTGCGCACGGCATCTCCGAGCGATTCGTTCGTAACGGCGAGATCGAGATCGCGGTCTACGAACAAGGCAATCCGGACGGCGAAACGATCATCCTCGTTCACGGTTGGCCCGATACCCACCACCTCTGGGAGGGCGTCGTTCCGTTCCTCACCGACCGCTTCCATGTCGTCAGTTACGACACTCGCGGCCACGGTCGGACGACCAATCCGGACAGCTACCGCGACTTCGAACTCAGTGCCCTGGCATCGGATTTCTTCGCCGTCGCCGACGCGGTCAGCCCGGACCGACCGGTGCACGTACTCGCACACGACTGGGGTTCCATCTCGGTGTGGGAGGCAGTGTGCGAGCCAGCGGCCGAGGAGCGGATAGCGTCGTTCACGTCGGCATCCGGCCCGAACCTCGACCACGTCGGCAAGTGGATGAAACGCAGGCTGTCGCGGCCGACACCGAAGAACGTCTGGCAGCCGGTGTCGCAGTTGCTGTCGTCGGGATACACGTTCCTCTTTATGACCCCCGCACTACCGAAGGCCCTGTTCGGGCTCGGGAACGAGTCGCACTGGAAGACGTTCTTGAAGGTGACCGAAGGCACCGACTCCGATCGGATCTTCCTCGCCGACACCCTGAAGCAGGACCTCGTCAACGGCCTGCGGATCTACCGGGCCAACATCGTCCAGCGAATCTTCAATTCGCGCGAACGCGAGACCAAGGTTCCTGTGCAGTTGATCGTCGACACGAAGGACGTCGCCATTCGACCTGCCGGCTACGACGACGAATCCCGCTGGACCGACCGGCTGTGGCGTCGCGACGTCAATGCAGGCCACTGGGTGCCGTTCTCACATCCGCAGGTTTTGGCGCAGGCCACGATCGAGCTCATCGACGCCCTGTCCGGCAAGGAACCCACGCGAGAACTACGTCGCGCTCGTGTGAGGAAGGCCGAGCGACGCCACTTCGACGACCAGCTCCTCGTCATCACCGGCGGGGGTAGCGGTATCGGCCGGGAGACCGCTCTTGCCTTCGCCCGCGAAGGTGCCGAAGTGGTGCTTTCCGACGTCAACCTCGCCTCGGCGAAGGAGACCGCGACGTTGATCGCCGAACTCGGCGGGGTCGCCCATGCCTACCAACTCGACGTCTCCGACGAGGACGCTGTGCAGGCGCACGCCGATCACGTTGCCGAAAAGCACGGCGTGCCGGACATTCTGATCAACAATGCTGGTATCGGACAGGCTGGCGGGTTCTTCGACACCCCGGCCGCAACGTTCCGCAAGGTCATCGACATCAACCTCTTCGGCGTCATCAACGGGTCCCGGTCGTTCGGCGCGAAGATGGTCGAACGCGGACTCGGTGGGCAGATCGTGAACCTGTCGTCGATGGCGGCGTTCGGCGCGCAGCAGGGCTTCAGCCCGTACGCGACGAGTAAGTCCGCGGTGTTCATGTTCTCCGACTGCCTGCGATCCGAGCTGGCCAGCGCCAACATCGGCGTCAGCACGATCTGCCCAGGCATCGTGCACACGAACATCACCAACACCACTGAGTTCTCCGGGGTATCGAGCGATGAGCAGGCCAAGAAGCAGGCCAAGTTCGATCGGCTCTACGCCAAGCGCGGCTACACCCCCGACAAGGTGGCCGACTGCATCGTCGACGCGGTCAAGACCAACAAGTCGATCGTTCCGGTGACACCCGAGGCGCACCTCAGCTATCACTTCAGCCGGTTGGCGCCTGCGTTGGTCCGCTTCGGTGCGGCCAACTCGAACCTCATCAAGTAACTGTCCCCATACGCCGCAACGCTGCCGTGCCGAACGCGGTCAGCGCTGCGGCGAACCACAATGCGGACAGGCCTATCCACAGGTAGGTCACGGCACCGACCACAGTGCCTGCAGCGAGGCCGGACCAGAGTGCGAAGTACCGCAGCCCGACCACGCTTCGCTCTCCGTCGATCAGCCTCGACACACTTTGTCCCAGCTTCACCAGCGTCCCGGTGACGAAGGTGAGGCCGATCGTCGCTTGCCCGTCACGTTCGAACACCGAGTTCTGCGCACCCATCGCGACAGCCATCAAGGGTGGGGCCAAAAACGCGACGAAGGGCACGTGATGGAAGACCGCTGCGGTCGTCAGGATGGACGCGACGATCGCGAGCACCAGCCATCGTCGCTCCCGGACTCGACGACTTGCCTGCGACCCGATGACGACTCCGACGAAGAAGGCGACGATCAATCCGATCGCGAGGCCGAAGTCTCGGAAGTCACCTTCGGCGAGCGATACTCCCGCCTGCGTTGTGTTTCCGCTCATAAACGAGACGAAATAGCCTCCGAAGTGCAGAAACCCGATCGCATCCACGAAGCCCGCTACCCCGGACAGCATGGCCGCGAGCGCCATCTCACGGCGGTCGTGATCAAGCATCGGACTCCTTCCCGCCGCTATTTGCTAAACTTTGAATATAGTCAATCATGAAGCGCGTGCAGCTCGAGTCTGGAGAGGATCACGATGCCGAATTCGAGCCAGCCGCTGTATCGCATGAAAGCAGACTTCTTCAAAACCCTCGGCCACCCGGTCCGAATAAGGGTGCTCGAACTGCTCAGCGAACACGAGCGCACGGTGTCCGACATGCTTGGAGAGGTCGGGATCGAACCATCGAACCTTTCGCAGCAACTCTCGGTTCTGCGCCGCGCCGGACTGGTCACGGCCCGTCGCGACGGACTGTTCGTGACCTATGCGCTGGCATCACCGAGGGTGTCCGAACTGCTCGCCGTCGCGCGCGAGATCCTGCTCGGCGTGGTCGTCAGCCAGGCGGAAACCCTAGGCGAAATCGACGAAAAACCTATTAAGGAAAGACTTTGAGCAACGAAACGCGCACCAAGCCCAATCTGATCGAATACATCACCTACTCCTACGGACGCACCCTTCCGCCATCGATGCGTGACTGGGTTCGACACGATCTAGCAGGCAAGGGTTCCGCGACTCGATTGGTCATCAGGGTCACGATTCCTTGCATCCTGCTGCTTCTGCCACTGCTGTTGATACCTACGACGCTGTACGTCTACATCAGCATGACGGTGCCGATCCTCATTCCGTTCGTCTACTTTGCGATCGCACTCAATCGGGTGTACCGACGTCATCGCCTGTCCCAACACGGCCTCGACCCGGCCCTGGTCGACGAGCAGGACAAAGCGAAGAACGCAGTCGAATACCAGGCCTACCGCGATCGACACGGGCATACCTAGATTCGACGATTACCGAAAACAACAACGGTTACGATTCCATCGGGCCGGGTACACCGGATTGACCGCCTTGTCGGGAACCGATTCGACCGGACGGAGGATGCGTGAGCAGCCACTATTCGCACTTCGCGCATTCACCCCCGCGCTTCGATCTGGCGAGCGATGCGATCCTGACCTATTTGCGCAACGAGATCCCGCTCGGCTTCTGGGGAGTGACGCGATTCGACGGTGAACGCCAGGTCTACCTCACCGTGAACAACGTCGCGTTCCCTGTCACGTCGGGTGATTCCGTTGCCTGGGCCGACTCGATGTGTCAGTACATGGTTCTCGGCGAGTCCCCGAACATCGCACCCGACGTCCGTGAGGTACCCCAGTACGCGGCGATCGAAGAAGCGTCCGCACTTTCCATCGGCACCTATGTGGGGCTGCCGCTGGTCACCTCGGACGGAACACTGTTCGGCACACTCTGCGGGTTCGACGAGAAACCGCACGAGGATTCACTCGAAACCCACCAGTCGCTCCTCGAGCTGCTCGTCTCATTGCTTGCGAACGTTCTCGAAGCCGACCTCGATCGAACCGCGGTGCAACGGGCACTCGAACAAGCCGAGCTGCGCGCCTCGACGGACACGTTGACCGGACTGCTCAATCGAGGGGGCTGGGAACGCCTGCTCGAACACGAAGAGGCTCGCTATCGTCGGTTCGGCGACCCCGGCGCAGTGATCAGCGTCGACCTGGATCATCTGAAACCGATCAACGACACCAAGGGACACCACGCCGGCGACGAGTATCTCCGTACCGCCGCTCGGGCACTCGCGGACAACGTGCGTAGCGCCGACATCGTTGCCCGTGTCGGCGGCGACGAGTTCGGCATTCTGGCGCCGAAGACGACAGCGGACGACGCAGAGGAATTGGCCCGACGTCTGTCGCAGGCACTCCACGCGGTCGGCGTCACGGCATCGTTCGGACACGCCCAGTACACGATCGCCGAAGGTTTCGCAGGTGCATGGAAGGCCGCGGACACCGCTATGTATCAGCAGAAGAAGACGCGCCGCGAACCGTTCCCGTCGCGCTAGTCGGATCGGTGACTCGACCGCTCGAGGATATCGACGAGCCCATCGGTCTGTATCGAGCACGGCTGACGAGGAACCCGCGACAACCGACATAGGTGCGGTCGAGTGGATATGCTTGCGAATTCCCGCAACCGCGAGCAGACGGGACGGGGGCGAAGGAGCGAGCATGTCCGATGAAGCAGCAACGAGCCACATTCGGTTGACCTCGCACAGTGGCGGCGTCGGATCCCTACCTATCCGCTGGGCGGCGCCGACCGCGACCGAACGCGGGCCGGTTGTCGGTACGACGACAAATCGTGCGCACCGCAACGTAGTCGGCACACACAGTGGGTCCTACAGCATCTACCGAGCGTTGGCCGTCGCGGCAGGTGCGTTGTCGCGCAAGCACAAAGCCGACCTCACCAATACGGCACCGACCAACATCATCGGCCCGTATCCCCAGTGGAGCGAGCCGGGCAAGATCGTGAGCCTCGACCCGTGGGGCGCCATCGTCGCCGACGTATTCTCCGCGGAACTTGCTGCGGGCCAAGATATTCGGCCCAGTATCGCCGTCACCAAGGCGCACGTGATCCTACCGGAGATCATCGAGGCCGTGCACAAAGGCCGCCTGCAACCCGACGGTCGTTTCCTCTTGCCGAACGGTGCAGCTCTGGTCAGCAAGGTTGCGATCGAACCCGTCTGGCATCTGCCGGGCGTTGCACAGCGCTTCGGTTGCAGCGAAAGCGACTTGCGCCGTGTGCTTTTCGAGGAGACAGGCGGCATGTACCCCGAGCTCGTCACCCGGTCGGACCTCGAGGTGTTCCTGCCGCCGATCGGCGGGCAGACCGTCTACATCTTCGGCGACCCGCGTGATCTCGCCAATCCAGACGTAGAGCTGACCGCGCGTGTGCACGACGAATGCAACGGCTCGGACGTGTTCGGTTCCGACATCTGCACCTGCAGGCCCTATCTCACCCACGCGATCGAGGAGTCGATCCAGGGAGCACAGCGCGGTGGTGTCGGCCTGGTTTCATACTCCCGCAAGGAAGGTCGCGCGCTCGGCGAGGTGACCAAGTTCCTCGTCTACAACGCACGCAAACGCCAAGAGGGCGGCGACACCGCAGATCAGTACTTCGCCCGCACGGAATGTGTTGCAGGCGTTCAGGACATGCGGTTCCAGGAGATGATGCCCGACGTACTGCACTGGCTCGGCGTCCGCAAGATCCACCGTCTCGTCTCCATGAGCAACATGAAGTACGACGCCATCACCGGATCCGGCATCGAGGTCGGTGAACGTGTCGACCTCCCCGACGATCTCATCCCGGCCGACGCGCGAGTCGAGATCGACGCCAAAATGGCGGCAGGCTACTTCACACCAGGCGTTGTGCCCGACGCCGAGGAATTGACGAAGCCCAAGGGCCGCGGATTGGACGGCTGAGGTGGAGGACGCAGTCGCCACCCTGCGCACCACGGCTGCTGTGCGTGACCGCGCGAACCAGTTGCTTCTTCGTGCGCGCGAGGGTAATTCGCGCTGGTTCGGCGTGAACGACGGCGCACTACCGACCGCGGCGAAGGAGGTAGCCGACGTCACCCACGCGCGTTACCCTGACCTAGAGATTCCGTTCCACAGCAGGTGGCGACACTTCGAGGCCGGTGGTATCGACCGTAAAGCCGAACTCGATGCCGCACTGGCTGCGTCGGATGCGCCCGCGCGCGCACGCGCGATGATCGACCTTGCCGTTGTGAGTGTGCTGCTCGATGCAGGCGCAGGACCGGATTGGCACTACGACGAAGCGGTCAGCGGTCAGCGGTTCGCACGGTCGGAAGGTCTTGGCGTTGCGAGCTGGCACGGGTTCGTCAGCGGTGGCTTCTCGAGTGATCCGTCGAAGCCGCTGCAGGTCGATGCGGTCGGCCTACAGAACCTCGACGAAGGCCACCTCGCCGCGATGTTCGGTGTCGGGTCCGCCAATCCGCTCGTCGGGCTCGACGGCCGAGTCCGGTTGCTGCACAGACTCGGCGACGCCTTGCGTGCACGTCCCGACGTGTTCGGCGCGGACGGTCGCCCAGGTGGCTTGTTCGATGCGCTGGTCGGGCAGCAGGATCCGGCGACTGCGAGCGTCGCGGCACACGACATTCTGTCGCTGCTGCTCGCGTCGCTCTCGGGTATCTGGCTGGCAGACAACATGATCGGCACCCACCCGCTCGGCGATTGCTGGCAGCACCGGGCGGTCGAGGGTCCGGGGCTGACGAAAGGCTGGGTGCCGTTCCACAAGTTGTCGCAGTGGTTGACCTATTCGCTGCTCGAACCGTTCGGTTGGGCCGGCGTGCGGGTCACCGGGCTGGACGCGCTGACCGGCCTGCCCGAGTACCGCAACGGCGGACTGCTGCTCGACACCGGCGTATTGGTATTGCGCGAGCATGGTTTTGCCGAACGCAACTGGGCGGTCGGCGACGAACTGATCGTCGAGTGGCGCGCACTGACGGTCGCGCTGCTGGACGAGCTGGCACCCCTCGTACGGGAACAGCTCGGGGTCGATGCCGAGCGGCTACCGCTGGCATGTGTCCTCGAAGGTGGTACCTGGGCGGCGGGTCGTGTTCTCGCACAACGTCTCCGGGATGGGTTACCGCCGCTGACCATCGTCAGCGACGGCACGGTCTTCTGAATTCATTCGAGCGACAGGACAAGATTCTATGGGAACGGTACACCTGATCGACCACCCGCTCGTGCAGCACAAGCTGACGTTGATGCGTCGTAAAGAAGCTTCCACCAACAGTTTTCGACGACTTGCCAACGAGATGTCGACGCTGATGACCTACGAGGTGCTGCGCGACATTCCGATGCAGGAAATCGAGATCGAAACGCCGTTGGAGCGCACGACAGGCAAGGTGATCGACGGTAAGAAGGTTGTCTTCGTCTCCATCCTGCGCGCGGGCACCGGAATCTTGGACGGCATGTTGACCGTGGTTCCGGGAGCGCGGGTCGGGCACATCGGCCTCTACCGAGACCCGCGCACGCTCGGCGCGGTCGAGTACTACTTCAAGATGCCAGGCGATCTCCGCGAGCGCGACGTCGTCGTTGTCGATCCCATGTTGGCGACGGGCAACTCCGCGGTCGCTGCAGTGGAGCGACTCAAGGAGTGCGGCCCCAAATCGATCAAGTTCGTCTGCCTGTTGGCGTGCCCGGAAGGCGTCGCGGCATTGCACAAGGCTCATCCGGATGTACCGATCTACACCGCTGCCGTCGACCGCGAACTCGACGAGCAGGGCTACATCCTGCCCGGGTTGGGCGATGCAGGCGACCGGATCTTCGGAACGAAATAGGCGGCTACGCCGCGCGTTGGTGTCTGAGCACTACTCGAATGCCTGCGACGGCTAGTGCTGCCAGCGACGCCGCTGCGACGATACGGATCAATGCGAGGTTCGCAGACGCAGCCGCGAGGAGACCGTAGGCGGCACCGAGTGCCGACGCCCAGACCAGCGCGCCGAGTGAGCGGCGCAGATCCGGATCGAGCGATCGGCGCCGAGCCCATGCTGCCGCGACGAGTACGGTCGTCGACGCGATTGCCGCCATGGCGCCGTAGACGACGTTGAAGATCCCGTCGCCTTCGTCCGGGAGGGTCCGCATGGGGGTTATCGCGTAGATGCCGAGGATCAGCACCACAGCGACCACGCTAACCGGCCTTGCAGAGTTGACCAGGCCCGGCCTACCGGACAGCCGTCCGCCGAGCGTGACGTACTCACCGGCCGCAAGTAGTACGAGACACCTACCCACAACCACGTTGATGTTCGCCAGATCGAGGTAGGTCTCCGACAAATGCCGCATTTGCGCCGCGATTTCGGGCACGATGGGCAATGTGGCAGCAAAGAGGAAGCCGCACACACGCGTCAGTTCGCGATGGCGAGGTTGATCGCGGTCGACCATCCGCGCGACCCAGACGGTTCCGAGCGTCATGGGCACGACGAGAGCAATTGCGTTCACGACAACGTGGGCGGTGTCGTATCGGTCGGTCGACACGGGAAATCACACTACCGGCAGCTGCACTGCGTCACAGACCGAGATCTCGCGCGCTCTTGTCGACGTCCACCTCTTCGCGGTGCCGAGCAGCCGCCCGCCGGAGCCGACCCGCGATCCCCCGATCGGTGCGCAGCGCTGGTGGCATCGCGAGTTCCCACATCGTCAGCCCGAACACCGCTGCGATTGCCGACGTCTGCTCGACATCGAGCACCGAGTCGCCGTTCATGATCTTGCTCAAGGTCGTTTCGGGCAAGCCCGCGAGACGGGCAAGCTCACTTTGCGTCATTTTTTTGGCGCGGACCATCTCGCTGCGGATGTTTTCAACGATCGCAGCCTGCTCGCGACCTGCCAGTCGCTTCCCGCTCGGCATGACGATGATCCTACCCATCGCAGCCGCTCGAGCGTTTCGTTGCGCTCTAGCGAATTCAGGCAGCGAACCACCTGCCCATATGGGAAGATGACTTTTGCGGAGCGGGAGCATTCCGGTCGGCACCTCGAGGGGTGGCAGCCGACCGGAAAGTGCTCCCGACGTGAAAGCGCAGGGGGCTGGCACGTCGGGCCGAGCGGATCGGCGACGCAAACAATGCACTAAAGGTGGTTATCCGCTGACAGGGCGGGTTGTGTGGATGCCATGGAATCGCACACGACGACAATCGTCCGCAGACCGATCGACGCATCGGTCGCACGATCCTGGTTGTTGGTGAATGCCAGACAATCCGACATGTTCGACCGTGCCCACGGGTCGCGGGCGGATCAGATCGTGCTCGATCTCGAGGACGCCGTCGATCCCGACCTGAAACCGGCCGCACGTGACGCCGTCGCCACCTGGCTCGAACGAAATTCGGCGTGGGTCCGCATCAACAGTCGCGGCACGCAATTCTGGTCCGACGACGTCGACCAACTCAGCGGACTACCGGGGCTTGCAGGCGTCATGCTCGCCAAAACCGAATCACCACAACAGATCAGCGAAACCTACGATCGCCTCGGCGGCTCGACGCCAGTGCTC
Organism: Antrihabitans stalagmiti; assembly: GCF_016482825.1. Classification (GTDB taxonomy): domain Bacteria; phylum Actinomycetota; class Actinomycetes; order Mycobacteriales; family Mycobacteriaceae; genus Antrihabitans; species Antrihabitans stalagmiti. The sequence continues at coordinate 292,547 of NZ_JAEMNV010000005.1, forward strand.
GCACTGATCGAGTCTGCGGTCGGCATAGAGGAAGCCCCCTCGATCGCCCGGGCCCGTGGAGCGTTCCGACTCGCCTTCGGCAGCGGTGACTACCGTCGCGACACAGGCGCAAGCGCGGACGATCTCGCCATGGCCTATCCCCGCTCTCGCCTGGTCGTCGCCAGCCGTATCGGCGAACTCCCAGGCCCCATCGACGGCCCGACCGTCGGCACAAGTCATTCCCAACTGCGTGACCAGTCCGCTATGTCGGTCTCGCTCGGACTCACCGGCAAACTGTGCCTCGGCGAGGAGCAGGCACCGGTTGTCAACGAGGTCCTCAGCCCAACTCCGTCGGACGTCGGGTGGGCACTCCAATTCTTGGCCGACTTCGAGAACCGGGGCGGCACCGTACGAGACGGTAGCGACCTTCCCCGCTTGGGCCGCGCCCGCAAGATCACCCGGTTGGCCACCGCGTACGACGTGCTTCCCGCCTGATCGGGTTCGCCGCCGCGGCGCGGGAGTGACCCTGGCATAGGGTGCCCGCATGGCAAAAGATTCCCAGACTCGGTTGTCAGCGCGCATCGCAGCGCTGTATGCCGCTCACCCGCAGATTCGCGACGCGCGTCCGAACAAGGACGTGGGCGCCGCGTTGCGGGAGCCTGGGATCGAACTCGCGCAGGTCGTCACGACCGTGATGGAGAGTTACGCAGATCGGCCTGCGATGGGACATCGGGCGGTCGACACCTCCGGTGGACGGACGGTGCACCTGCTGCCCGAGTTCGTCACGATCACCTACGGTGAGCTGTGGCAACGGGTCAGCGCGGTGGCCGGGGCGTGGCATTTCGATACCGACAATCCGATGCGCGCCGGCGAATTCGTCGCAACGCTCGGATTCACGAGCACCGACTACGCCATCGTCGACCTGGCGTGCACGTATCTCGGCGGCGTTGCGGTCCCGCTTCAAGCCGGAGCTTCGGTTGCACAGTTGTCGGCGATCGTCGCAGAGACCGAGCCTCGTACTCTCGCGGTTAGCGCCGAGAACCTCCACATTGCAGTCGAGCTCGTGCAGTCCGGCGCAGCTCCGCACCGTCTGATCGTCTTCGACTACCACTGCGACGACGACGTTCAGCGGACCGCATACGACGACGCCGTCGCGCGCCTCGCGAACACCTCGGTAGTTGTGGAGTCGCTCGATTCGGTCATCGACCGGGGCCGTCGGTTGCCGACAGCACCGCTGTTCGTCCCCGACGACGACGAGGATCCGCTGGCACTTCTGATCTACACCTCCGGCAGTACGGGAACTCCGAAGGGCGCGATGTACACCCGCAGTTTGGTGACCGCCGTCTGGTTGTCCCAACCGGAGGTCGCCGGGATCAACCTCAATTACATGCCGATGAGCCACATCGCAGGCCGTATCAGTCTGCACGGCGTTCTCGCGCGTGGGGGCACCGCCTATTTCACAGCCAAGAGCGACATGTCGACCCTGTTCGACGACATCGCACTGACCCGGCCAACCGAGCTGTTTTTCGTTCCGCGAGTGTGCGACATGATCTTTCAGCGCTACCAAAGCGAGATGCAGCGGCGATCGGAACCGGGCACCGATCGCGAAGCACTCGATGCGACCGTGAAAGCTGAACTGCGCGAGAGCTTTCTGGGCGGTCGGTACATGTCCGTCGTCGTCGGGAGCGCGCCTATCGCCGCCGAGATGAAGAGCTTCGTCGAATCGGTGATCGAACTCGACCTGCACGACGGCTATGGCTCGACCGAGGCGGGCGGTGGCGTCGTGATCGATACGATCGTCCGCCGACCGCCGGTGCTGGAATACAAGTTGGTCGACGTGCCCGAACTCGGCTATTTCGGTACCGACCAACCACACGCACGCGGCGAACTGCTGTTGAAAACGTCCACCATGATCCCCGGGTACTACAAGCGCCCCGACATCAACGCGGAGATCTTCGATGCGGACGGCTTCTACCGGACCGGCGATATCGTGGCCGAGCTTGCACCGGATCGACTTTCCTACGTCGACCGCAGAAACAACGTGCTCAAACTGTCGCAGGGTGAGTTCGTCGCAGTCGCCACATTGGAGGCAGTGTTTGCCAGTAGCCCACTGCTGCAACAGATTTTCGTCTACGGCAGCAGCGAGCGCGCGTACGTGCTTGCGGTCGTGGTGCCGACCGAGGAACTGCTAGCGTGCGATGACCCGAAGGCGGCACTGAGCGATTCGCTACACCGGATAGGCCGCGACGCCGGCCTCAATTCCTACGAGATTCCACGCGATTTCATCATCGAGCCCGAGCCGTTCACCACCGCGAACGGCTTGCTGTCCGGCATCGGTAAGCTGTTGCGACCCAAGCTGATCGAACGATACGCACCACGCCTGCAGCAGCTCTACGCCGTGCTCGCAGAAGAGCAAGCCGACGACCTCATCGCGCTGCGGCACGAGGCAGCCGAGCTGGGTGTTCTCGAAACCATCGGACGCGCCGCAGAAGCGTTGCTCGGTTGCGCAGCAAGCGATCTGCGCCCGGACGCACACTTCGCCGACCTCGGCGGCGATTCGCTGTCGGCGCTGTCGTTCTCGAATCTGCTTCGCGAAATCTTCGACGTCGACGTACCTGTCGGGGTGATCGTCAGTCCAGCACACGGTTTGGGGGAACTGGCGGAGTACGTGACGGCCGCGCGAACGTCCGGTTCGCTACGACCGACGTTCGCCTCGGTCCACGGTGTCGGCGAGCACGCACGTGCCACGGATCTGACCTTGGACAAATTCATCGACAGCCGAACCCTCGACGCTGCACGGACCCTGCCGACCGCTACCGGCCAGGTGCGGACGGTTCTGCTGACCGGCGCCAACGGCTATCTCGGTCGATTTCTCTGCTTGGACTGGCTCGAACGACTCGACCGATCCGGCGGCGGCTCGCTGGTCTGTATCGTCCGCGGCAGGGACGTCGCCGCGGCGCGCTCACGACTCGACGACGCCTTCGACAGCGGTGATCCCGCCCTGCTCGCCCGGTACCGCGAGCTCGCCGACAGGTACCTCGAAGTGCTGGCAGGCGACATCGGTGAGACCAACCTCGGACTCGACGACGAGACCTGGAACAAGTTGGCAGACAACGTCGATCTGATCGTTCACCCGGCGGCGTTGGTAAACCATGTGCTGCCGTACGAGCAACTCTTCGGTCCCAATGTTGTCGGAACGGCCGAGGTCGTTCGGCTTGCGATCACGTCGCACATCAAGCCGGTCACCTATCTCTCGACCGTCGCGGTGGCCGCCCAGATCGCTCCGTCCGCCTTCGAAGAGGACGGCGACATCCGGGACGTCAGCCCGGTACGCACGATCGACGACAACTACGCGAACGGCTACGGGAACAGCAAGTGGGCAGGCGAGGTGCTGCTCCGAGAAGCACACGACCTCTGCGGACTTCCTGTTTCGGTATTTCGGTCGGATATGATTCTGGCCCACAGTCGATTCGGCGGTCAGCTGAACGTACCGGACATCTTCTCTCGACTGCTGCTGAGCATCGTCACCACCGCGCTCGCACCGTTCTCCTTTTACCGCACCGACCAGGACGGGAACCGCCAACGCGCACACTACGACGGCCTACCTGCCGACTTCGTCGCCGAGGCCATCACCACACTGGGCACGGAATCCGTTGCGGGACTGCGGACCTTCGACGTCGTCAATCCGCACGACGACGGCATCTCGCTCGACACCTTCGTCGACTGGCTCATCGAATCCGGCCATCCGATCCATCGCGTCGACGACTACGCCGATTGGCTTGCGCGCTTCGAGACGGCGTTGCGATCCCTTCCCGAAAAGCAGCGCCAGGCGTCGCTACTTCCCCTGCTGCATGCCTATCGGCGCCCCAGCAACCCTGTTCGCGGCTCGGCGTTGCCTGCACATGGATTCACAGCGGCTGTCCAGGCGGCGAAAGTCGGTGCAGAAGGCAATGTTCCGCACCTGTCGCCGGCACTGATCGCGAAGTACATCAGTGATTTGCGCCTGCACAACCTGCTGTAGTCGAAGTACCTAATCGATCGGCTCGCACGGCAACTCACCGCGCCTGACAGCGTCGACCATGAGGCCGTGATCGATCTCGGTCTGGTCGGCGTAGGCGCGGGCGAAGCGGCGCAGCGCAACCTCGAGTTTGTCGGACCCGCCGACATATCCGGCGATCATGGACGCCCCGCTCGTTCGTGCGTGTCCTTTTGCGAGCAGCCGACCGCAGATTCCGGCGTAGTCGGTCAGGGCAGCCGGCGTCAGGTGGTCTATTGCGATGGCGCCCTTCATGTTCCGGAACTGACGTACGTAGTACTGGCGACCGTCGACCGTGGTCCAACCGAGCAGCGGGTCACTGACCGTCTGCAAGGCCTGCTGATACTCGACAACGCGTCGACCCTGGTGGTCGTGCCACGCGGATTCACCGTGCACGAACGGCGCTACCACCGAGCGTCTTGCCTGTTTGAGTTGGAGGAAGACGACGTCGTCGGGGCTACTGCCCTCGCACAGTGCGACGTACGCGCGCAGGCCGACACTGCCGACCCCGACGACCTTGTGCGCGACATCGACGAGGGTGTAGCCGCTCAGTACCCGGCGCCAGTGACTCGGCAACGTCGCGAGGTATTCGTCCAGACCGACGGCAAGACTGTCGGCTTCGGCAGTGTCCAACCGAGTGATCAGCGGCGGCTCGGTGACGATTCTGCGACCACCTGCGTCCTGTTCGGTGAACCGTGGCAGCGCGCGATCGCTGACCCGCCGCCGCGCGCGCCGCGCCGACCGCTCGATCTCGTGCCGTAGCGACGTGTCCGACGCCGTCGTCTGGAGGCGATCGCGGTCGAGCCGTTCGAACGACCGCGTCAGGAGCGGTTGTCCGGCGAGCCAACGAATGTGCTTGCGATACATGGCAACACAGGATTCGACGGCGCTCGCGCACTCCTCTTCGGTTGCCGAGTTCTGCCTACCTGCGATCCAGATGCTTGCGGTGAGCCGACGCACGTCCCACTCCCAGCCGCCGGGATGGGCCTCGTCGAAGTCGTTGAGGTCGAGCACGAGGTCCCGCTCGGGCGACGCGTAGAAACCGAAGTTGCCGAGGTGCGCGTCGCCACAGATCACCGGCCGAATCCCTGTCGCGGGCAGTGCTGCCAGGTCGTGGGCCATTACGATCGCCGAGCCACGAAGAAAGCCGTACGGCGAGGCAACCATTCGCCCGACCCGCACGGGAACCAGAGAATCGATTCTTCCCATATGGGATTCCTTTATCGACGCAAGAACATTCGGCCGATCGTTTTCGGTTCGCCATTCTCCGAGTGCCGATCGCGGTGTTCGTTTACGCATCGTTTTTCCGAGCAGGTAACGCTCTTCCCGCGGTACCGCGCGACGCCGCAGCGACGCGTAGTCGTTGCCATCGGCGGTGGTTACCACGACGTGGCCGCCGATACGAGGATCCGGCTCGGTACCAACAGTTTCCAAGCCTTGGACCTCGTCGATGTTCATCTGCCAATAGTGCGCTACAGAGAAATAATGGGAAAGCCCTGAAAAATTCACATTTCAGGCGCGAGAATCATTTATGTCGATATCTAGGAACGTCTTGGTGTTTGCATGCGCAATCGGGCTCTTGGCGGCGTGCACATCGAATGAAAGCTCTTCGGGTTCGGAAACGGACTCGCAGTCGGCTGGCGCCGCTGCCACGACAATCGAGTCTTCGGATCCCGCGAAGGCCGAGGCGATTACGAAGATCGTCCGCGACTACATGGAAGAGGCCCACCTGAAGGCCGTCATCTACCGCGTGACCGTCGACGGCAAGGAGATCGTCACAGCCGCGGAGGGCGAGTCGATGACGGGCGTTCCCGCCACGACCGACATGCACTTCCGCAACGGAGCGGTGGCAATCTCTTACGTTTCGACGCTGCTGTTGCAGCTTGTCGACGAGAAGAAGGTCGCCCTCGAAGACAAGCTGTCGAAGTACCTGCCCGACCTTCCCAATGCCGACCGAGTGACCCTGCACCAGTTGGCTCAGATGACGTCGGGCTATCAGGACTTCGTGATCGGCAACGAAGAATTTGCAAAGATGGCCCTCGCCGATCCGTTCAAGGCGTGGACGACAGAGGAACAGCTTGCGCTCGCGATCAACAAGCCCCTGTGGTACGAGCCCGGAACCAACTGGGACTACGCGCACACCAACTACGTCATCCTCGGACTCGTCATTGCGAAGGTGACAGGAAAGACGCTCGAGGAGGCGTTGCAAGAGAAGGTCCTCGACCCGCTCGGCTTGAAGAACACCAAACCGTCGCTGCTGGCCGAGATTCCGGCACCTGCATTGCACGCCTTCAGTTCCGAACGCCGCGGCTACTTCAACATCCCCGAAGGCACCTCCTTCTACGAGGAGTCGACGGGCTGGAACCCCTCGTGGACCATCAGCCAGGGAGCCATCCAGACGAGCAATATCTACGACCTCGAAACCAGTGCGGTTGCCATCGGAACGGGCAAACTGCTGTCACCCGAGTCGTACAAACTGATGACGTCGACCGACCTGCGCGGCAAGACGACCGCCATTCCCGGTTGCGTCAACTGCCGTCCGTTGGACGACTTCCAGACCTACGGACTCGGCCTGTGGATCACCGGCGACTGGCTGTACCAGAATCCGCTGTTCTTCGGCTACGCGGCGGTCAACGCCTACCTGCCCTCGCAGAAGATTGCCATCGCTGTCGCCGTCACCTACAAAGAGCAGGCCTTCTCCGCGGACGGCGGCTATTCGAACGGCGGCGACGCTCTGTTTCGCAAGATAGGCGCCTACCTCGCTCCCGACGACGCTCCGCCGATAAAACCAGCGAACTGACAAGCTGACACAACAGCCGACCCGAGGACACTCCTTGATCATCTCCAACCGTAATCGCTTGCGCCGCAATGCCGCCGCGGCGTTCGCCGTCGCCATCGCGCTTTCGCTCACCTCCTGCGGAAGCAACGAATCCGATTCCGCGTCCGACGAAAGTGCGACAGCCACGACCACTGTCGCGCCGGAGCTCGGCCCGGACGGGCAGCAGGTCGTCGACATCATCGACAAGCAGATGAAGGCACTCGACCTGACCGGGGCTGTCTACGGCGTCTGGCGTGGTGACGAAGTCGTCGCTGTCGGGGCGGCCGGGCAATCTCCGGTAGGCGTGCCGACGGCGCCGGACATGCAACTGCGGATCGGGCAACCGATGGAGCCGATGCTCTCGACCGTCCTGTTACAACTCGACGGCGAGGGCGTGTTGAAGCAGGACGAGCCGATCTCGAAGTGGCTGCCGGACTTCCCGAGGGCCGACCAGATCACGCCGAAGATGCTGGCCGACAGCACGTCCGGGGTGTCGGACTACGTGACCAATCCCGACTTCCTGAAGCAGTTCTACGCCAATCCGATCAAAGGGTTCACAGCTGCGGAATTGATCGCACTGGCGAACGCTCGACCACCGCTCTTCGAGCCGGGCAAGAGTTGGGCGTACGCGCACAGCGATCTTGTCCTGCTCGGCGAGGTCTTGCAGAAGGCGACCGGCAAGACGTTGGGTGAGTTGCTCCAGACGCGCATCCTTGACCCACTGCAGATGAAAGACACGCACCCAGTGCTGAATTCGCAGATGAGCGGGCCGATCCTGCACGGCTACACAAACGAGCGTGGCATGTTCGAAGACTCCACCTTCTGGAATCCGACGGCATTTCTACACAGCGGCAACATGAACACCACCGTGGCGGATGTCGCAACCTGGATGCGTGCGCTGACCGACGGCACGCTGCTGTCGAAAGAACAGTCCACGGCCATGCTGGGTCCGTCCACCGCTGGAATCGGACCGTTCACGAAGGACAAATTCTTCGCTTACGGCGTCCTACACGACAACGCCTGGATCATTTCGAATCCCTCGTACGGCGGGTATCACGGAGCGGTGTTCCACGACTCCGAGACGAAGACCCTGGTCATCGTTTATGTCACCCTCGGGCAGAACACTCCCGATCCGAACACCAACAACGCGATGCCGGCGGGCACGGAGATCGCAACGATGCTTGTGCCCAACCGCCCGCCGGCCTGACCCGATCTAACGCACGAACGTCCCCATCTTCTCGGCGTCGTAGTACTCGAGATTGAGCCGACCCCCGTCGAAGGTGGCCTTCGAAATCGTTCCCGGCGCGGCGTTTTCGGTGAGCAGCGTGAAGGTGAAGGTATCGCCGTCCCAATGCTTCAGTGGGAAGGTTTGACCTGCCGGGCCAAGTCCGAGGACGAGGGCACCGTCTTTCTCCGAGATCGTCGCGGGTCCGTAGTAGTCGTTGGCGTAGGTGCCTGCGTACTCCGAAAGCGGTTTGGCGGGAGCGGGGTTGGTTGGAGCGGACTTTCCGACCAGCGAACCGTCCGGCACGGTAATCGGCCCGAGCACCTTGGTAAACAGGGCGGTGAAGTCCTCCGTGATCGAACCGAATTGCACGAGATCGGAGAAGCTTTCGTTCACGATCTCAGGAACTCCGATCGGCCACGCGTTCGTGAGGGTCACGATGGCGACGTCGGCCGACGGTAGGGCCAGGATGTTCGTCGCCGCGCCGGACAGGAACGCACCGGAGTGATTGAAGCCCGTCCGACCTGCAGCCGACGTGTTGACGTTGTAGCCGTAACCGTAGAAGGACGCTCGTGATTCGGGCGTCGACGGTGGGTGGGAGACAACCTGCGGCGAGATTGCGGGCAGGAACGATTCGGGCGAGTAGATCTGCTTGCCTTCGTAGGTGCCGTTTCCGAGAACCATCAGCAGCCATTTGGCCAGATCGTTCACCGATGAGCTGACGCCACCCGCGGGAGATTGCGGATCAGCGTCACGGTCGAGGTCGTGTACAAACCGACCGTCGACCTTCTGGTGCAGCGTCGCGCGGTTGCTCCTGGTGAGGAAGTCGGAGTGCCGTGAACTCGTCGAGTCGAGGCCGAGCGGTTTGTAGATGGCGTCTTCGGCCAGATCCGCCCACTCCTTTCCTGCCTTCGTCGCGACAGCCTCTGCGCCCATGGTGAGGCCGTAGTTGGCGTAGTTGTACGTGATCCGGAAGGGGTTCAGCTGGTGCATCCGCAGGTGGTCGAGGATGTACTGACGGTCGAAGCCGAGATCCTCCAGCTTGTCACCGGCCGCACCGGGAAGCCCTGTGCGGTGGGAGAAGCCGTCGCCGACGGTCACATTGTCCGAGACCCAGGGATCAGCGAGGGAGAAGTTGGGCATCAACTCCTTGACCTTGGAATCCCACGAGACGTCGCCCTTGGTGACCTCGCTGGCAACAACGGTTGCCGACACCGACTTCGAGACCGACGCGACCTGAAAGACGGTGTCCGCGTCGACCTTGTCGCCTTTCTCTATGTCTCGGACACCGAAACCTTTGGCGTAGAGCACCTTTCCGCCATGCACAACAGCGATGGCCATACCCGGAATACCGGAATTGCTCATCACCTGCTCGGCGAGATCGTCGAGTTTGGCCACAGCCCGGTTCACACTGTCTTCGGGAAAGGCAACGCCGGCAATCACACTCGGCGATTCACCGATAGAGGTCGGGGTGTCGAGTGAGAATTCGTCCGATGATCCCGACGATCCGGACGAACAACCGACAGCGAGAACGGCGGCGGTGAGGACCGCACCTGCTGTGCGCACACGGCGCCTCGATGCTGAGCGTTTCATCGGAACTCCCTGCTGTCTGAGGTCCCCCGTCTGCAGAAAATCGTAGCTCCGCAACGTTTCCGGCACATGCGATTCCGCAGGTCGTTCTACTGTTTGGTTATGGGTGATCGCACAGCAGGACTCGCCACTGCCGCCGCGCATGCGCGGGCATTCCTCGACCAGCTCGACGAGCGCCCCGTTGCCGCCCGGGTGGACGCCGCCGGTGTTCGCGACGTTCTCGGCGGGCCGCTCCCCGAACACGGCGAAGACCCCGCGACTGTCATCGACGCGCTTGTTGCCGGTGCCGATCCAGGTCTTGTCGCGAGTTCCGGTCCCCGACATTTCGGCTTCGTCATCGGCGGTGCGCTCCCCGCAGCGTTGGCCGCGGACTGGGTCGTCTCCGCGTGGGATCAGTGCGCTGCGTTCCATGCTCTCTCCCCCGCTGCGGCCGCAATCGAAGAGATCACCTCTGCGTGGTTGCTCGACTTGCTCGGACTACCCGATACGTCGAGCGTCGGCTTCGTCACCGGTGGCCAAGGCGCCAACACCACCTGCCTGGCCGCCGCGCGCCATGCAGTCCTTGCAAGAACAGGGTGGGACGTCGGTAAGCACGGGCTGATGGGCGCGCCTTCGATTCGGATCATGTGCGGCGAGCAAGCGCACGCCACCATCTACACGGCTCTGCGGCTGCTCGGGCTCGGCGCCGACACCGCGGTGCGCATTGCCACCGATGATCAGGGACGAATGGAACCCGACGCGCTCAGCGCTGCTCTGGCCGGAGGGGAGGGTCCGGCGATCGTATGCGCGCAAGCCGGGAACGTGGCAACGGGCGCTTTCGACTCCTTCGCTCGAATAGCCGACGCCTGTGCCGCTCACGATGCGTGGCTGCACGTCGATGGCGCCTTCGGCTTATGGGCCGCTGCCTCGCCGTCGACGAGTCATCTGACGCGCGGCGTCGAACGAGCGGACTCCTGGGCTGTCGACGCGCACAAATGGTTGAACGTTCCGTACGACGGGGCAATGGCAATCGTTGCCGATCCCGACGCTCATGTCGCCGCCATGGGCCTCGCGGGGCCGTATCTCGTTGTCGATCCCGGTCAGCGCAACAACACGAACTACGTACCTGAAAGTTCGCGACGTGCTCGTGCGGTCCCGGTGTACGCAGCGATCCGATCACTCGGCCGTGCGGGCGTCGCCGACCTGATCTCGCGAAACTGCGCGCAAGCTCGTCGAATGGCAGATCGCTTGGCTCGGTTGCCGGGCGCGGACGTCCTTAACGACGTCGTCCTCAATCAAGTGCTCGTGCGACTACCCGGAGGAGACGACGCGAACCGAGCAGCTGTGGCCGCCATCCAGCGCGATGGCACCTGCTGGCTCGGCGGTACCACCTGGAACAACGAGTACGTATTGCGAATATCGGTGTCGAATTGGGCGACAACGGACGCCGATATCGACCGCTCGGCCGATGCCATCGCGAGGGCCGCGGGGCAGATTTGAGTGGTTTGCGACGTTTACCGAAGTCGATCTCGGTCAATCCGAAGGTATGAAATCACTCAAAACGACGTTGATCGGAGCGATGGCCGGCGGAGTGTTGCTGTTTGCGCCCACGACGGCCTCCGCTGTTCCGACAGACATCTTCGATCCGCTACTGGACTCGACCTGCAACTTCGGCCAGATCGATGCGGCACTGCACGACCGGGCGCCGGAAGTCGCGGCACAACTCGACCAGATGCCGGAGCAGAAGGCGCAGCTCGCCGTGCTCTTCGACCTGCCCGTCGATCAGCGGCGGATGGCGATCGACGCCTACCTGGCCGCAAATCCGGGGATGAGCGGTCGGGCCGAGCAGCTTGCAAACAGCTTGGAAGCCGAGCAGGCGCGCCCTGTGATTCAGTCGATCGCCGACAGCTGCAGTAGCTACTGACCTAGGCCCGGAGTCTGCGGTTCCGGGATCGCAGACTCCGCTGCACGACTGACGACTTCCCACAAGTTGTATTCCGCCCGTCGACTTTCGGCGATCATCGCCGCTGCGTCGAATGCGGTCCCGCCGAGAAGGAGTCGCCGCGGTGGATCTTCGGCATTCACCAATTTCAGCACTGCCGATGCAGCCAATTCTGGTGCGCTGTCGACGGATTCGCCGTCCCACTGCTGCGTGATCGCGTCGCGAACCGGATCGTAGGTCTGCATCGGGTCCGTCGATGTCATCGACTGGTAGAGGTTCGTCCAATACCCGCCGGGCTCGACGACTGTGACAGCAATTCCGAAAGCTGCGACTTCGAGAGCCAACGAATCGCTCATGGCTGCCAGCGCGGCTTTGCTCGCGCTGTACAGGCCGGTGGTCGGCGCGCTCGCCAACGCTCCGATGCTCGATATCTGGATGATGTGGCCGCTGTGTTGGGCCCGCAGGTAGGGCAGGACGGCCTGACTCACCCAGAGTGCGCCGAAGAAGTTCGTTTCGAACTGCGCTCGGGCTTGCGCTTCGGTGAACTCTTCGACCATGCCCATCGAGATGTTGCCCGCGTTGTTGACGACGACGTCGAAACGGCCTAATTCGTTGTGCGCCTTGGCTACTGCACCAATGACGGCTTGGCGGTCCGTCACGTCGACGTCGAAAACAACGAGTGCGCTACCCGTCGAATTGGCACGTTCACGAAGTTCCACAGTCGAGCGAGCAAACACGGCCACGCGGTCCCCCGCGTCGAGCGCAGCCGAAACGAACGCGCGACCGAGGCCGCGAGAACCCCCGGTGATCAACCACGAACGCTGCACAGTCACAACTACCTCCTCTGCGAGACGGGTCGTCTCGTCTCGCGCTGTCAGCATGCACCTCTCGACGCCCAACTGTCAAGACGGACCGTCTCGTTTCGTGTAGATTTTTGGGCATGAAGGTGACGGACGGTCGATCTGCGGACGCGCGACGGCGAAGCGAACGGTCACGGCTGGCAATCTTGGAATCGGCGACCGAACTCGTTCGCGAGGTCGGCTACGAGAAAATGACCATCGAAGCAATCGCCGCCCGCGCGGGAGTGGGCAAGCAAACCATCTATCGGTGGTGGCCGTCGAAAGGTGCGGTGTTGTTCGATTCGTTCGTCGCGATGAACGAGAACGGCGCCGAACTGGCCGCGCTTCCCGATACCGGCGACATCGAATCCGACCTGAAAGCTGTTCTCGCAGCAACGGTCGACGAGCTGAACGACCCGCTGTACGACGTCCCGATGCGGGCTCTCAACACCGCGATATCGAACGACGAAGCCCTGGCCGCGCAGTACGAGGAATGGCTGGAGACACCGATGCGAGAGGTCAAAAGGCGCCGACTGCAAGCAGCTCAGGACGCGGGCCAACTGTCACCGGCAGTAGACCTCGATATCGCCATCGATCTGATCTGGGGGCCGTTGTTGAACCGTTGGCTGCAGCGGAGCGGACCGTTGAACTCGACCTACACAAACAGGATCGTCGATTCGGTTCTCGACGGCATTCGCGCTCGCTAATCGTCGGCCGCGAGGCCGTCCCACGACCAGTGCGGTATGCGTAGTCCGCCCGGCACGTCGTCCGCCGATCGGTGGTAGCGCGCCATCGTAGTTGTTGTCGCCCAAGCGAAATAGTCGAGAAGCGTTCGATGCACACGTGTGCCTTCGACTATCCCGATGTCGCGTAGAGCCAAGTCGAAACATTCGATTGCGCGGCGGTCCATCTCGTCGTGGGGGCCGTTGCCGCTGTGCATTCGCACGACGGCGGTTTCGTCGCCGAAATCCTGCGAGTACGTCGCAGGCCCGCCGAGTGCCTCCGCCCAGTAGGCGGCCAGTCGAGCTGTGTGGTCGGGATGAAAGCCATGGCTGAACGCATGGCCCACCACGTCGTCGGCCACCACTCGGACGTGCCAGGCGTGGGCGAGGGCGAGCAATCCGTCCGATCCACCAGCGGCGTCGTACAGGCTCAACTGGTCGCGTCCAGCGTCACCCGGACCGACACCTGGCCCTTGTCGTTGCGGCGACTGACGGCGTGTCCTGTGCGGTCGACTCCGTGTAGTGCGACCGCCAGTTTGTCACCGTCGTGTTGGAAGTTGCGCCACCAGTTCTTCTTGTCCGGGAACGCGACGCCGATGCTCAGTACGTTCCCTTTTTGGGTGTACCCCACGGGAAGACTGAACGTTTTGCCGGACTTGCGCCCCGTGTAGGTGATGACGGCCATCGACTTACCCGCAAGCTCGCCGATTACGGGCAGGTCCAGCACCGCGACCACAACCTTGTTGGTCAGTTCAGCGACCCTGTGGAACGTATTCATACGTCCAGACTAGGCGGCGGCGATGTCGGAACTCTGGTCTCGCAGCGGGAACGGCAGCGGTAGCGGCGGCGCTGTCGATCGGAGCTGATGCCCGGTCGGGGTGGTGATGGTGTAGCTGTGCAGTTGGCCGGGCTGCTGGCCGTCGGCTTCCTTGGCGTAGTTGCAGGCTTCGCACAGGCCGGCGGAGTTGTGCAGCGTCGTCGCACCACCCGATTCCGCCGATTCGACGTGATCACCATGCTTGATCCGCGCATCACACCACGGGGTGCGGCAGATCCGGTCACGGAACCGGGTCATCCGCAGCAACCCTTTCCGGAAGCACCGCGACGTCGATTCCATCGCGGTCAACGCCCCCGTCGTCGGATTCGCATAAAGCCGACGCAACTCGACCATCGCAGCGGAGTCGTGCAGCCACTGCTTGACCAGATCCGCGGGTATCGGTCCGTAACCGGGAACATCCGCCGCGGATGGAGTATTGGTCAGCAGCGCTTCGTCGGAGATGACGACGTTGACAGTGACCGGCACTGCGGACGCTGTCGCCAGCCCGGTCACCCGTTCGACCAGGATGTCGGCCATGATCTGACTTCTGGTCCGCTCATCGCCTGCCGCGACGACGGCTGCGGCGTCCTTCAGCAACGTCGCATGCACGGTCACGGCTTGCTTCATCGGCAGCAACGCCGTCAGATACGCCATGGTGTCCGGCGCCGGCCGTGAGGTGACGTCGGTTGGCTTCAGCTTTGCGGGCTCGTCGCACCATAGATTCGGCGTCGAGTTCGGCACCCAACGCGATCGCGGCAGCTTTGAGCTGATTGTCGCCTTTGCCGGCGAGGGTGGCGGGGTCGCTGCACAGTTCTCGGTCGACGGTGCCGCGGTCTTCCTTGCTCAGGCACGCGGTTTCGCGGACCAGGATGGTGGCTCGCCACTCGGTCAGCTCACCCGTCTCGAGCTGACGCAGGGTGTGCGGCATTTCCTCGACCAGCGCGCGGGCGAAGCCGAGATGTTGGCTGCCTTTGTTCGGTGAGCATTGTCGGGCCAATCCGATTTCGGACGGGATACCCATCTCCTGTTGCGCTTTCGACAGTCCACGTGCGGCACGTTCGGCTCGTCGTTGCGTGGCGAATTGGTTGGTCACCCGTGCCTGCAGTGCCGCGCAGCCTGATTTCACTTTTCCAATACCAGGATCACATCGGCCTGCTCGGCGTCGCTCAGTGTGCGATCGACATTCGCCATCTCGGCCCATAAAGCGGTATCCGGTCCGCCTCCGCTTCGAGGCAAGATCCTGTGTGATTGCTCTCGGATTCCGAGTGGAATCACACATAGTCCGGCAACCAGCCATACTCCGACCGGCGCCCCCACAGAGCGATGTCAATGGCACCCTCACTCCGGGCCGAGGTCCGATGCCGCAGGATTTGGCTACTCAGGCGATCGGCAGCGTTTCGCTGTACGGCACATTGAACGTGGCAACGAAATCTGCGAAGAGGGATTCGTCGCCGATCAGCTCGACCGCCCCGACCTGCAGAGCGGCGTCGGGCCCGAGGACTCCTGCGAGCACATCGCGAAAGCCCGGACCTCCGACTACTACGAGGTCGGGAGCCGGATGCGCACCCGGCTGCACCACGATCTCCCGCGTGGTGACCCTTGCGTGCGCAACGGCAGCGCCGACCCGGACCTCGTAGGTCACCGATCCGCGTCGACGGGGACGCGAACCGCCCTGTCCTGCAACGCGTAACGAGCCGACCAACGACGCGTCGGTGACGACCTCACCCTCGCGTGGCTCACGCATACCGGCCGCTCCCCACCGAGCCAAGGCGTCGAAAGCTGTCCTGAGCTCGTCGGCCCTCGGAGTTACCCGGTAGACCACCGACCGACCCGACACCTCACGGACCACGAGGCCGTCTTCTTCCAGCTCCTTGAGTCGACTGGCAAGCACATTGGTCGGCATGCCGGGTAGCCCGGCGATCAAGTCGGAGTAGCGCCGCGGACCGACGAACAGATCGCGAAGAACGAGGATCGTCCACCGCTGACCGACGACCTCCGCCGCGCGTGCAAGCCCGCAGAACTGGCCGTACTCACGTGTACGCATCCCCTCACCCTACCCACTTGCTGCACTCAAGCAAGTGTGCTTGTCTGAAACAAGTAGATCGAAAAGGAGCAAACGGATGATCATCGTTGCGGGACACATCACCGTCGAACCTGCGCAGCGTGCGTCGTACCTCACGGGGTGCGTGGTCATAGTCGAGCAGGCTCGCGAGGCGGACGGCTGCCTCGACGTAGCCATCAGCGCCGATCTGGTCGACCCGAGTCGCATCAATATTTTCGAGCGCTGGGACTCACAGGCGACGCTGGATACCTTCCGCAGAACCGGCCCAGGCAGTGATCAAGACGAGGCGATGCTCTCGGTGGCAGTGGAGGAGTACGACGTCACCAGCGTGCGGCCTCTGTTCGGGTGAAACACACCCGGCAACAACGAGAAGGGAACTGCAACAATGAAACTCACGACCACCACGATGGTTACCGTAGACGGAGTCATGCAGGGACTCGGCGCGCCAGACGAGGACCGCAGGGGCGGCTTCGAACGCGGCGGCTGGGTGATGCCGATGTTCGACGACGAAGCCACGACGATCCTCAACGGGATCTATCGTCGCGCCGACGCATTCCTGTTCGGCAGAACGACGTTCGAACTGTTTGCCGGATCCTGGGGTCAGGTTCCGGACCCGGAGATGAATCCTGTTGCAAAAGCGCTGAATTCGCGACCCAAGTACGTCACATCAACGACATTGACCGACCCGCAGTGGGCGAACTCGACCGTCCTCACCGGCGACACGAAAGCCGCGATAGACGCTCTGAAGGCAGAGCCCGGTGGCGAGCTACAGGTCCACGGTAGCGGCAAACTGGTCCGGTGGTTGCTCGACAACGACCTCGTCGACGAGCTCAACCTGATCGTCTGCCCGGTAATCGTCGGCCAAGGCACCCGACTGTTTCCCGAGCATGGCCTCGACACCGCACTCGAACTCGTCGAATCTCGGACGACTACGAACGGTGTTGCGCTGCAGACGTACCGACCAATCGGGCGTCCTCGTTACGAAACGGCCACTGCCGCGTCGATGGACGAGAAATAGGCTCGTCGACTCAGCTGCCCGCCGACAGTTCGTCCAACCGACGCTGAAGGAATCTGCGCACCTGGTCGGTGCCCGCCGTCGCCAGCGCGTCGCGGTAGTACCCGAGCGCCTGCTCGAGGCGTCCGGCTCGGCGAAGAAGGTCCGCCCGAGTGGCGACGACGATGTGCGATCCGGCCAGCCGTGGATGTTCCGACACCTCGTCCAAAGCAGCAAGGCCCGCGTCGAACCCGTCCCGGAAGCCCACCGCAACCGCACGATTGACGAGAACCGCGGGCGACGACGAATAGCGCAACAACTCGTCGTAGCCGGAAACGACTGCATGCCAATTGGTCTCGGTCCAGGTCGGAGCGATTGCGTGCGCACCCGCGATTCTCGCCTGTGCAAGATACGGCCCAGCACCGTCGGCGGCGGCCGAGACAAGGCAACGCAGTCCGGCCCGGATAGCGGACCGATCCCACTGCAAGCGATCCTGCTCTTCGAGCGGCACCAACTCACCGTCGACGCTTCGTTGCGCTCGACGACTGTTGTTGAGCAGCATCAAGGCAAGCAAGGCGCGCGCCTCCGACTCGTCCGGCAGCAAAGCGCAGAACAACCTACCGAGCCGAATCGCTTCGTCGCACAACTCTTCTCGCACTGCGGACGGTCCAGATGTCGCGAAGTAGCCTTCGGTGAACACCAGATAGATACAAGCGAGCACGCTGGAAGTACGTTCGGGCAGCAGGTGCGCAGGCGGAACACGCAGCGGGATGTTCGCCTGCCGGATCTTCGACTTTGCCCGCGTGAGTCGTTGCGCAACAGTATGTTCCGGCTGCATGAACGCTCGAGCGATCTCCGAGGTCCGCAAGCCGCATACGAGCCGAAGCGTCAACGCAACCCGAGACTCCGGCGAAAGCGCCGGATGGCAGCACATGAAGATCATCCGCAACTGGTCGTCCGCGACAGTCACCACCTCGACCTCCTCACTCGGCGGCGCAAGCAGAACTGCATCGGTTTCCTTTACAGCCCTTGTCGATTCACGCCGAAGCCGATCCAGAGCCCGGTTGCGGGCAGCTGTGGTTATCCACGCACCCGGGTTCGACGGCAAACCGAGATTAGGCCAGGTGCGCAACGCATCGGCGAACGCCTCGTGCACCGCGTCCTCGGCGATGTCGACGTCACCGACAAACCGCGCGACGGTAGCCACGGCCCGACCGAACTCGGCGCGATAGACCGCATCGATGTCGGCCGGGCCCGGCGTCGTCATATTTGAATGTCTACGATCTGACGCAACTCCAGTCGACCCCTCTCCCCCAACGGAATCTGGACCGCAATCGCTACGGCGGCAGCACGATCCGGCGCCGCGAACATGTACAGACCGTTCGCGACCTCCGCGGATTCCGCGAACGGCCCATCGGTGAACAGAGTTTCCCCATCCCGCACGCGGACCGTCGTCACGGATTCGGGTAGGTGTAGCGATCCACCGCCGCGGATGACGTCGCCGACCTGCTCGCCGAACCGAATGTGTTCGGCCGCTCCCGCATCCCATTCCGGAGTGCCGGGAGCAACGACGTCACCGGGCGGCTCGAGAAGTAATGCGAGCCACCAGTCCGCCTGCGACCCAGCTACCTGCATGTACTCCGACATCGGCCACACCTCGACGAAACCGTCCGCCGCAGCGGGGATTTTGCGAACGAGCTCGAGGCAGTCGTCGAGGTTCTCGTTCTCGAACACCGTGAATCCACCGACAACCTCAGCCTGCTCGGTGAACGGCCCGTCGGTGACCAGCGGTCCATCCGCTGTATGTCTCACGTTGACAACCGTTTCCGACGGATACAGCGCGGCACCGCCAACGATCGCGGCACCGGCGGCAGCCTCGAACGCTGCGTACCGCTCCAGTTCGGCGTCGAACTCAGGTGATCCCGGCTCGCCCTCTGGACCGCCGTCTTCCCGTCCGAACAGCAACGCTAGGTAGTGCATGACGTCATCCTTCCGCTCGTTGGAGAAGTTCGGAACCCCTCCTACCAAAGCGACGAACGGCGATCAGCTTTCTCTACCTCGGGGCACGGCCAATGTGACGTCACAGCCGTCGCCGCTCGATCCTGGCGAGACAACGGTGAGGTGACCGCCGTGGGCGCGCGCGACGTGATCGGCGATCGGCAGTCCGAGTCCGGTTCCGGCCCCGTCGCTGCTGGTCCAGAAGCGTTCGAGAATGTGGGGTTGGTCGGCGGCGGGAATGCCGGGGCCATGGTCGGTGATCGTGACGGCCGCGTGGGTTTCGGTCGCCGCGACGGAAACAGTGACCGTGGAGTCATCGGGCGCGAACCGCACCGCGTTGTCGACAAGATTGGCCAACGCTCGGCGCATCGTCACTTCGTCGACCGACCAGGCGAGCGTGGCAGGTCCGATCACCGACACGTCTACTGCCCTGACCTGCGCCAATTCCCGTGCCTGGTCGGCCACATCGCGGACGATCGCGGCGAGATCGGCCGGTCGACGATCGAGGGTGCGGGCCCGGCTGCGGGCATCGGCGAGCAGTTCGTCGATGGTTGCGTGCATCCGCTCGGCGGCGACCTTGATACGTTCGGTGTTCTCGCGATACACGTCGACGGTGGGGTCGGGGTGGGCTAGCACGACGTCGGCAGTGGTGATCACCACGGCGAGCGGGGTGCGGAGTTCGTGGCTGGCTTCTTCGACAAGTCGACGCTGTGTGTCAGCGGACTGCTGCAGGCGGTCGAGCATGGCGTCGAAAGCGGCGGCCAGCGCGGCCACCTCGGTCGGGCCGTGTCGGTGGCCGATCCGCCTGGCGAGGTCGGAGCCTTCGATGTCTTCGGCTACCCGGCGGATTCGGTCGATGGGCCGGACGGCTCGACCCGCCAACCACCACGCCGACACGGCTGCGACCGGTCCCAACGCGATGACTGTGATCGTGAGCCATGGCGACCGTTGACTGACGGCCTCGTCGGCGACGGCGGAACCGACGACAACCTCCGCCTCGACGGCGACCGACACCGCCACGACGAGCAGAAGCGGCAGATAGATGGCCAGAAATCCGAACACGGCAAGCTGGACTCGCAACGAACCCCACACCCGCTTCATGCCTGGCTCACTAACTGATACCCGACATTGGTGACCGTCACGATCGGTGCGGGCGTGCCGAGTTTGCGGCGAAGCCGACTCAGAATGACTCGGGGCGACGACGTGAACGGGTCGGCGTTGGCGTCCCACACGTGCTCGAGCAGGTCGCCGAGCGACAGCACCTCACCGGGGTGGTGCATGAAGTAGCGAAGCAGCGCGAATTCCCTTGCCGTCAGTGGCACTTCGGTGCCGGCCCGCCATACCTGATGGGTAGCGACGTCCATGGTTACGTCACCTACTTCGAGCACGGCACCGTGCCCGTCGCGGCGCCGCCCGAGAGCGCGCAGCCGGGCCACCAGCTCCGGGAACGCGAACGGCTTTACTAGATAGTCGTCCGCACCGGCGTCGAGTCCGGCGACTCTGTCGGTCACCGCGTCGCGGGCGGTCAGCACGATGATCCGGCGGGGCCTGCACAGTTCGGGGTCGGTCGCGAGGCGGCGAATCAAGTCGAGACCGTCGCCGTCGGGTAGGCCGAGATCGATGCAGGCGACGTCGAAGTCGACGATCCGCAGCAGCTCGTCGGCAGCGGCGAGGGTGCCGACCACATCGACGGCGTAGGCCTCGTTGCGCAGACCGAGGGCAACCACCTCCGCCAGCGCGGTTTCGTCTTCGACGAGCAGTATCCGCATGATCGGTCAGCGCGCCGACCGGGCGGCCGTGGTTGTTGTCGCCCCATCCGGGCCCGACAGTGTCATGCGGTTGTCGTCGAAGGTGATCGTCGGCTCGGATGCGCTTGGATCGTCGGGGCGAAAGCCGCCCGTGGTCGAGACGAACGAGCGAGACGGCAGGCCGTCGGTGATCTCGACCGCAGCGACGCTGCCTTCCTCGTCGAGGGCGTACCAGACCACAGCGGTCTCGCTCCCCGATGTGACGGTCACGTACGTGCGGAGGTCGCCGTCGTCGAACAGCGTACCGGCGAGTTCGACGTCGTCGAGCGTTCCGATGTCTGTTTCCAATGCCTTTCGCTCGTCGCGACCTTCGTCGGTCGCACCGGCCAGCAGCGCCAGCACGTCCGCCTCGTGCTCGGCGATCCTCGACGCGCCGATGTCGTCGGGAATCGGGAACAATGCCGGCACTGCGTCGGGGCCGGCCGCCGTGACGACCAAGCGAGAGTCCCGCGAAGAGACCTCGAACGAGCCGCCCGAGTCGAGCTCGTAGCGGCCGACGACGGCATCGAGCGCGCCGGGATCGAGGGCGACCTCGTCGTCACGGGGTGTGGGAAGTGGGTCGCCCGCGACCAAGGCAGGCCCGACCGCCCGAAGAAGCTCCTCTGCCGTCACCTTCGCGGTGTTCGACGCCATTGCGACGACCCGCTCACTGCTCGGCAGCCAGACCACAACTGCATTGTGACCTGTGCTGTCGCCTCCCCCAGCGGCGGCCAGTCCGGGCTCACCGAACACCTTGTCGTCCAACGCAACCCAGCCGGGTGTCTCGGACGTTCCGTCACCCACGTCGAACACGGGAGTGCGGATGCGTTCCACAGCTTCCGGCGATACCACCTGACCGGTGAACAGTGCGTGAGTCCAGGACGCCAGATCGCGGGTGGTCATCGCCAACCCACCGTTGCCGTCCAGCGCCCAGTGTGGACCGGCCTCCCAGAACCCGCCCGCGACGTGGCCGTCCGGGAGACGAAGGACCCTCGTGACCATGAAGTCGCGGTAGGACATCCCGGATGTCTCCTCGATGATCAGCGCAAGCAATGTGTAGCCCGCGTTGGAGTAGAGCACGTCCGAGCCCGGCGCGAAAGCGACTCCGAGGTTGCTGATCGCGGCCAGTGCCTCGTCGCGTCCGAGGGGCTGTTCGTCGCTGCCATGGTTGCCGGTCAACCC
This sequence comes from Antrihabitans stalagmiti, assembly GCF_016482825.1. Classification (GTDB taxonomy): domain Bacteria; phylum Actinomycetota; class Actinomycetes; order Mycobacteriales; family Mycobacteriaceae; genus Antrihabitans; species Antrihabitans stalagmiti. The sequence goes on from NZ_JAEMNV010000005.1 coordinate 314,517, forward strand.
GCTGGTGTGGGTCAACAGCTGGGCAACCGTGACGTCGGCGACGGGTCCACCGAGGTCGGGAACGAGGTCTCCAGCCCGATCGTCGATCGATAGCTTGCCGTCGTCGACGAGAGCGAAAATGGCAGCGGCAGTAAAGGATTTGGTGATCGACCCGACGCTGAACACCGTATCCGTCGTGATCGTCGTGTCGCCGTAGGCGAACGAACAGTCCTCCCTGCCGCCGGTCGAGATGGCGATGGTACCGCTGAACCCGGCCACCGCCCATTCATCGAATCCCGCCGCAATTTCCGGACACTCGATCGACCGATCCGACACCGACGCAGGGGAATCGGAGTCGGCCGTGCAGGCCCCCACAAGCATTGTCACGCCGATGATCAGCGCGGCTCCACGTCGATTCATGCCCCGAATGTACGGAGCACCCTGTGAACCCGACATAAACGAAACCGGGTGCACGCATGCCGTGCACGATCAATCTCTGACTGCCGTGCAGTTGCGTCCCTTGGCTTTCGCCGCATACAACGCGCGGTCGGCCGCGTCCATCAAGGCGGGCAACGACATCAGCGGCTCGACGGTTGCGATACCGAAGCTCGCCGTGAGCGAAGTGGTCGCACCTCCGTACGAAATCGATGTCGCTGCAACACGTTCACGAATCGACTCAGCAAACTCCATGGCCGCGCGCGCTTCGCTGTCCGGCAAGAGCACGGCGAACTCCTCGCCACCGATTCGCCCCGATACCTGACCGACATCGGGGGCTGTCCGAAGTACGCCCGCGAAGGTCGCCAGCGCGTGGTCACCGCCAGCGTGGCCGAGGGCGTCGTTGACCTCCTTGAAGAAGTCGAGATCCGCCAGGATCAACGTGCAAACCGGCGCTCGCTTCAAGGTCAGGTGGGCTTGTTCGATGAACCCACGCCGGTTCAGCAGTCCGGTGAGTTCGTCCCGATCGCGCTGATATCGCAGGTCGGCAACGAGGTCGACGATAGTGACCGCTAGCAGCGTCACGAGGAGCGCCGGAAGCAGGACTGCACTTGCAACGATCAAGCCTATCTCCAGCGGAGACGCGAGATAGGCGTCCAGTTCGGCGTCGGTCGTGATCTCACGCGGCACCTCGGAGAACGGAGCAAGCGCCACGTTCACCAACAGCGAGACGCCCAATACCGTGGTAGCGGTGACGGTTACGCGATCAGCGAGTCGCGTCGCTGACGCACGCAAGCTGAGCGCCGCATAGAGAAGCAGCAGGCCGCCACCAAGGTTCTGCGTGATGATCCGCCCGACCATCAGTGGCGTCACGTAGGCGAAGAACCAGACGACGACGGCCAGGATGACCGCGAAGGCAATCGCGCTGGTGCGCCCCAACTGCTGACCCGACCGCCGCAGCAGACCGTCTACAAGTAACAAGAACGCGATCGGAAAGAGGATGCCGTGGATCGACGCCAGCAGTGCGATGTCGGCGTGCACCGACAGCACCAGGTTTCCCGCGAAGTACAGCGCGATCATCCCCGCGAACAGGAGTGCATGCACTCGACTTCGGTCGATCGCCCAGAGCACAACGAAGACCAGCGCGACGCCGATCATCGCGAACGATCCGAGATTGACCACTACCAGCCATTCGCGGCTCATAGCGCGCCCTCTCGTCTCGATGCCGCTACGGCGCCCAACGGGCGCTCAGCCCGCCGGACGCCGCAACAACGTGCCGATCAGTCGAGATCGAACCGATCCGCGTTCATCACCTTGGTCCACGCCGCGACGAAGTCGGAAACGAACTTGTCGTCGGCGTCTGCAAGAGCGTAAACCTCTGCAAGCGAGCGCAGGATGGAGTTCGACCCGAAGACGAGATCGACTGCGGTCGCAGTCCACTTCGGCTCACCGGTCTTACGGTCCCGACCCTCGTAGACGTTCTCCGTCGACTCCGACACTTTCCACTGCGTGCTCATGTCGAGCAGGTTCTTGAAGAAATCGTTCGTCAAGAGTCCCGGCCGATCGGTGAAGACGCCGTGCCGTGTGCCGCTGTGATTGGCGCCGAGCGCCCTCAATCCACCGACGAGGACGGTCATCTCCGGCGCTGTCAGAGTCAGCCGGTAGGCCTTCTCCAAGAGCAGTCGCTCGGCAGGCTGCTTCTCACCCTCCTGCAGATAGTTGCGGAACCCATCGGCGTTCGTCTCGAGCCAGGCAAACGACTCGACGTCGGTCTCGTCCTGTGTCGCGTCCGTTCGCCCCGGCGCGAACGGCACCGTGACGTCGTGTCCGGCGTCCTTGGCGGCCTTCTCGATCGCCGCCGACCCTGCAAGCACGACCACGTCGGCGAAGGAGACCTTCTTGCCGTCCGACAGCGACCCGTTGAAGTCCTGCTGCACCTGCTCGAGCGTGGCAAGCGCACCCGACAGCTCAGCGGGATCGTTCACCTGCCAACTCTTCTGGGGTTCCAGGCGAATTCGGCCGCCGTTTGCACCGCCACGAAGGTCGGTGCCGCGGAAACTCGATGCCGCCGACCAGGCCGTCGAAACCAGTTGCTGCACAGACAATCCCGAGTCGAGAATCTTGGCCTTGAGGGCCTCGACATCGGCGTCACCGAGCAACTCGTGATCGACGGCAGGAACTGGGTCCTGCCACAGCTGCTGCTCGGGAACCCACGGACCGATGAAGCGCGATGCGGGTCCCATGTCACGGTGCAGCAGTTTGTACCAGGCCTTACCGAACGCCTCGGTCATCTCCTCCGGATGTTCCAGCCAGCGCCGCGTGATCTGCTCGTAGACGGGATCTGCCCGTAGGGCCAGGTCCGAGGTCAGCATCGTCGGTTTGCGAGCCGGACCGTCGAAGGGGTCCGGGATGATCGCGTCGGCATCCTTGGCGGTCCACTGTTTGGCACCGGCGGGGCTTTCGGTCAGCTCCCATTCGTAGCCGTAGAGCATCTCCAGATAAGTGTTGTCCCACTTTGTCGGTGTCGGCGTCCACACGACCTCGAGGCCGCTGGTGATCGCGTCCTTGCCGACGCCGGTGCCGAACGTCGAGTTCCAGCCGATTCCCTGGAACTGCACGGGACAGCCTTCGGGCTCCGGACCGATGTGATCGTCGGCCGGGCCGGCACCGTGTGTCTTGCCGACGGTGTGGCCGCCGACGATGAGCGCTGCGGTCTCCTCGTCGTTCATCGCCATCCGCCGGAACGTCTCGCGGATGTCGATCGCAGACTTCAGCGGATCCGGATTACCGTTCGGCCCTTCGGGATTGACGTAGATGAGACCCATCTGCACGGCACCGAGCGGACCCGACAGATCGCGTTCGTCGCTGTAGCGTTCGTCGCCGAGCCACGTGTCCTCCGGGCCCCAGAAGATCTGCTCGGGTTCCCAGATGTCTTCGCGTCCGAAGGCGAAACCGAACGTCTCCAGGCCCATCGATTCGTAGGCGCAGTTGCCTGCGAACACGAGCAGGTCGGCCCAGGAAATCTTCTTGCCGTACTTCTGCTTCACCGGCCAGAGCAGTCGACGGGCCTTGTCCAGGCTGGCGTTGTCAGGCCAACTGTTCAGCGGTGCGAAGCGCTGTGCGCCGTGCCCACCGCCGCCCCTGCCATCGGCCACGCGGTAGGTGCCGGCCGCGTGCCAACTCATCCTGACGAACAGTCCGCCGTAGTGGTTGTAGTCGGCGGGCCACCAATCCTGCGACTCCGTCATCAGCGCGATGACATCGCTCTTCAGCGCTTCGAAGTCGAGGGTCTTGACCTCCTCGGCGTAGTCGAAGTCGGCGGTGTACGGGCTGGAGCGATGAGTGTTCTCGTACAAGACATCGAGATCGACCTGGTCGGGCCACCAGTCCGCGTTGGTCCGCGGTCGCAGGTTGGCCTTCGGCGTCGGCGACGCGATGACCGGGTTTTCGCTTTCGCTCACGCTCTCGGAATGTTCGTTCGGGTTGGGCGGTCGATCGGGCACGTTATTCCCTCCGGTTCGGGCTGTTGGGCTGATCAGAAACCTGTGGTGTGGAGCATGCGGCGCACATACCCCAGAAGATGACTTCGGCCTCGTCGATCTCGAAGCCGGCTGCGCCACCATCGTTTTCGGATGCGGTCAAACACGGCGCCTCGCCGACGGTGCAATCGACATCGGCGATGACGCCACACGCTCGACATACGACGTGGTGGTGGTTGTCACCGACCCGCGACTCGTAGCGGGCTACCGAACCGGCGGGCTGGATCCGGCGCACGAGGCCCGCGCTTGTCAGCGCATTCAGCACGTCGTACACGGTCTGCCGGGACACCTCCGGTTGGGTGAGACGAATGGCAGCGAAGATCGTCACCGTGTCGGCATGCGGGTTCGCGCCGACGGCCTCGAGGATCCCGACCCGTGGGCCGGTGACCTGAAGGCCTGCCGTGCGCAGTTGCGCTACGTAGTTCGACGCCAGAGCCATCCGACCAATCAAGCTCCCAATTCTGGGATAAGTCAAGAGTCCAAGGTTTCCCGACACCTCGCGATGGGTACATCGGACCCGTGAGCGAAGTAGTGTGGCCCGGCCATGCCTATCCACTGGGCGCGACGTACGACGGATCCGGCACCAATTTCGCCTTGTTCAGCGAGGTCGCCGAGCGTGTCGAGTTGTGTCTGTTCGACGAGGCCGGTGCCGAGACGAAGATTTCGTTGCCGGAGATGGACGGCTTCGTCTGGCATGCCTTTCTGCCCGACGTTCAGCCGGGGCAACGGTACGGGTACCGAGTGCACGGACCCTACGATCCGGCGAACGGGCATCGCTGCAACCCGAACAAGTTGCTAGCAGATCCCTACTCGAAAGCTATCGACGGACAGTTCGAGTGGGACCAGTCCCTGTTCAGCTACAACTTCGGCGATCCCGACAGCCGCAACGACGAAGACTCCGCCGCTCGGATGCCGAAATCGGTTGTCATCAATCCCTTTTTCGACTGGGGCGTCGACCGACCACCACGCCGCACCTACGCCGAGACGGTCATCTACGAAGCCCACGTCAAAGGGATGACCCAGACCCATCCCGAGATCCCCGAGCGAATTCGTGGAACCTATGCGGGGATAGCACACCCTGCCGTACTCGAGCATCTGCGTCATCTCGGCATCACCGCTATCGAGTTGATGCCGGTACATCACTTCGCGAACGACTCGACGCTCATCGACAAGGGTTTGTCGAACTACTGGGGCTACAACACGATCGGCTTCTTCGCACCCGACCCGAAGTACATGGCGAGCGACACCCCCGGCGGGCAGGTGCAAGAGTTCAAGACCATGGTGCGGGCCCTGCACGAAGCAGGCATCGAGGTCATTCTCGACGTCGTCTACAACCACACTGCCGAAGGCAACCACCTCGGCCCCACCCTGTCGATGCGCGGTATCGACAACGCGGCCTACTACCGAACCGTCGACGATGATCACCGCTACTACATGGACTACACCGGCACCGGCAACAGCCTCAATGTCGGCCACCCGCACACACTTCAGCTGATCATGGACTCGCTGCGGTACTGGGTCACCGAGATGCACGTCGACGGTTTCCGCTTCGACCTCGCCTCCACGTTGGCGCGCGAATTCTACGACGTCGACCGCCTGTCGACGTTCTTCGAATTGGTCCAGCAGGATCCCGTCGTCAGTCAGGTGAAACTGATCGCCGAACCGTGGGATGTCGGCCCTGGCGGCTATCAGGTCGGCAACTTTCCACCCCAGTGGACCGAGTGGAACGGCAAGTACCGCGACACGGTGCGCGACTTCTGGCGCGGGGAACGCTCGAGTCTCGGCGAGTTCGCATCACGACTGACCGGGTCCGCCGATCTGTACGAGCGCACCGGTCGACGACCGTTCGCGTCGATCAACTTCGTCACAGCGCACGACGGATTTACGTTGCGCGACTTGGTTTCCTACAACGAGAAGCACAACGACGCGAACGGCGAGGACAACAACGACGGCGAGAGTCACAACCGCTCGTGGAACTGCGGCGTCGAGGGTCCGACCGACGACCCGGAGATCAATGCGCTGCGAGCGCGACAACAACGCAACTTCATCGCGACCACTCTCCTGTCGGAGGGTGTACCGATGCTCTGCCATGGCGACGAACTCGGCCGCACCCAGGGTGGCAACAACAACACATTCTGCCAGGACAACGAGATTGCCTGGATCGACTGGGAGAACGCCGACAAGGGCCTCATCGAATTCACCAGCGTGGCATCGGAATTGCGAGCGAAGCATCCGGTGTTCCGGCGGCGACGCTTTTTCGACGGCCTGCCTGTTCGCCACCGCGATGCCGAAAATCTGCCCGACATCGCGTGGTTCACGCCGAACGGTGAAGAAATGACGGAAGCGGACTGGGAATCGGGGTTCGGTCTCTCTGTCACTGCCTTTCTCAACGGGCAGGGCATACCGGACAGCGACGCCCGCGGCGAGCGGGTCGTCGACGACTCTTTTGTGTTGTGCTTCAACGCATCCGAGGAGCAGCTCGATTTCACGATGCCACCGGCCGAGTTCGCTGCGGAGTGGCAGCTCGTGTTGACGACCGACGTCGATCCGCTCGATTCGGACATCCGATACGTAGCACGCCAGGACGTAGCCGTCGGCCCACGCACCTTGGTCGTCCTACAGGAGTCGGCGCGGCCCGAGTCGGGCACGACGATCAGCTAGCGATCCTGCAGCGTCCACGGACTGCCGTAACCCGACGGTGCGCCGGATCCAAGCAGCTCGAGAAAGGGCACGGCGTCGAAAGCTTCGGGGCCGAGCACACCGGTCCCCGACCATTGCCCGGTTGCCAGTAACTCCAGTGCGACAACGGGATTGATCGCGGTCTGCCACACGACACATTGAGCACCGTACGTGTCCATACTGTCTGCGTTGTCCACGACATGGGAGAGATACACCTCCCGCGGCTTCCCATCCCGACCTGTACCGGTAACCCACAGGCCCGCACAGGTGGCACCCCGCATCCGATCACCGAGGGTGGCGGGATTCGGCAGACACGCGGCGACGACATCGCGCGGGGAGACTGCGCGACCATTGACGTTCACCGGTTGGGTGCTGTCGAGGCCGAGTTTGTGCAGCGTCTTCAACACGTCGATGAATTCGGTGCCCAGACCGTATTTGAACGTCACCCGTTTGGCATCGACCCAGCGCGGCATAAGCAGCACTTCCTCGTGCTCGACGTTCACACATTCGACCGGCCCGATGCCACCGGGAAAGTCGAAAACCTCAGGTTCGCTGAACGGTTCGGTGACGAACCAACCGCGGTCACGCTCCCAGATCACGGGCGGATTCAGGCACTCCTCGATCGTCGTCCAGATCGAGAAGGACGGTGCGAAGTCGTAGCCGTCGACGACCAGGTTTCCGCCGTCGCGAACTCCGAGTTCGTCGATCTCGCTGAAGAGGTGGTCGGCGGCATAGCGGGCGAAGACATCGGACAACCCGGGCTCGACGCCCATGCCGACGAGCGCGAGCCTGCCGGCCTCTTCCCACTCCGACGAGCGCGCGAACTGCTCGTCGCCGAGCTTGACTCCCGTTTGTGCATAGGGCAATTCGGCATTGGGCCGCGACATCGACATCGCCATGTCGAGGTAGTCGGCACCCGCATCGAACGCACCGGTGAAGATCGGCATGACGAACCGTGGGTCGACAGCGTTCATCACGTGAGTGCTGTTGTGCTCCTTGATCAAAGCAGTGACGGCCGCACTGTCGGAGGCATCGACGCGGGCAGCCGTCATCCGCTGCTCGTCAGGGTGACGTTCACGCACGGCTGCGACGGTTCGTTGTGCGCGTGCCAGGTCGAAGTCGGCGATTACCAAGGCGTCGAAGAAGTTGCGGCGCGCTGCTATTCGCGCGAACGCATCACCGACACCGCCCGCACCGAGGAGCAGAATCCGCATCACTTGTCCTCGGGTGGGGGCACTACGAGGCCGGGTGTGCCTGAATCCGGCAACGTCAAGCGCGCAGTAATGGGCGCGTCCTCGGCGAGGAAGATCGGCGTGTCTCGATTCAACGTTTCGCCACGGAAGAACGGCTTGTACACCCGTGACGCCCAAATCATCAGTGCGACACCGAGAACAGCCGAACCTGCGCCGAGCAGGAATGCCCAGCCGATCGTCCAATTCCACGGTGTCGTCCAGACCACGGCACTGTTTTCAGGCTTCCAATCCTGCACCGCAGTAAGGATGAGCCCGCCGAACAGCAACACTCCGCCGAGCGCTGGAAACACGCCGCGTAGGAGGAAGTCTCGAACGCTTCCGGTCAGTTCGCGGCGGTAGTACCAGGCGCAGGCGAAGCCGGTCAGGCCGTAGTAGAAGGCGATCATCATGCCGATCGCCGTCACGGCATCTTCGACAAGGCCGCCGCCCGAGTAGAAGTTCATCGCCAGGTAGATCAACGCGGAGATGACGCCCATCCAAATCGTCGAACTGGTTGGCGTCAGATACTTCGGGTGAATGTCGGCGAATCGGCGCGGGATGGCCTTGAACGCTGCCATCGACAGTGTCGTGCGAGAAGTCGGCAAAATCGTCGTCTGTGTGCAAGCGGCGGCCGAGCAGAGCACGAGCAAGATCAGCAGTTTGCCCATCACCGAGCCGAACGTCGAATCGCCGAAGGCCGCGTCGCCGACCACGCTCAAGATGTCGGACGAGTTCTCCTCGTTCGCCAACCCGACGCCTGAATCGCCAACGCCCGCATAGGATTGCGCCGCCAATGCGACGATCACGTACGTCACCAGCAGCAGGATCGTCGACGTTACCGCCGCGCGGCCCGGCGTCTTGTCCCGATCCTTGGTCTCCTCGTTGATCGCAACAGCCGAGTCCCAGCCCCAGTAGATGAACAACATCAGGATGATGCCCTGGGCGAAGGTGTTGATGCTGCCTATTTCGAACGGGTTGAACCACGACAGCTCCGGCCGAATCGCCGTATCGGGAGGATCGCTGCCGTAGACCCTGACCAATGCGGTACCGGCGAAGACCACAAGCACCAACACTTCGAGGGCGAGCAGCGCCTGCTGGAAACGGGCCGAGATCTCGATGCCGCGGAAACAGATATAGGTCATCAGACCCATCCAGATCAGCCCGGCAAGCAGCACCCATCCGCTCGACGGGTCCGATCCGATGCCGTCCGCACCGACGAGCAGGAACATGTATTGGCCCGCGACCTGGGCAAGCGACGCCATCACGAGCACGTCGGCCGCGATGATGCCCCAACCGCCCATCCACCCGGTCTTGGGTCCGAACGCTTTGGTTGCCCAGGTAAACGTTGTGCCGCAATCGGGCTCACGTTTGTTGAGCTGTTGATAGCCGATCGACACGAAAAGTATCGGCACGAAAGCAAGGACGATGATCGCCGGAGACTGGAGGCCGACGAGAATGACGATCGGACCTAGAGTCGCCGCGAGGCTGTACGCCGGCGCAGTCGACGCAACGCCGATGACGACGCTCGAGAAGAATCCGATCGCGCCCGTTTTCAGGCCCTTTCCGCCGTCGTCGGAGGTACGGATTTCGGTTGCAGCATTGGTTGCCATGGCTCACTCCGGCTACTCGAGCAGACGTGCAGGGCAGGTCGGGAGGAGCGCTGCCCTACATGCGTTTATCTCAGTTAGGTAACCACAATGCAAGGGTATTAGTGCTTCATCTGTGTAAATTCGACGATTTTCGTGGCCATATGTCGATAGAAGACCGATGATCGTAGGTATGGCGAATCGCGACGGTCCCGGGGCGACTCTCGACGAAGTGTCCAAATCGATCATCGAGGCACTGCAGCAGGATGGCCGACGGTCCTACACCTCCATCGGCGAGGCCGTCGGGTTGTCCGAGGCTGCCGTGCGGCAGCGGGTGCAACGGCTGTTGGAGTCGGGGGTGATGCAGATCGTCGCCGTGACCGACCCGATGCAGGTCGGCTTCAACCGCCAGGCGATGGTCGGCGTCAGAGTGGTCGGCGACCCAGCGGTGGTCGCCGCCGAGATCGAGTCGCTCATCGAGGTCGTCTACGTCGTCGTCACAGCCGGGTCGTTCGACCTGTTGGTCGAGATCGTCTGCGAGGACGACGAACATCTCCTGGAAGTCGTCAGCGGCAAAATCCGAGCCTGCGCGGGCGTGACAAGTACCGAAACATTCGTCTATCTGAAGCTGCAACGGCAGCGCTACGACTGGGGTACCAGATGAGCACAACACCACGTGGAACAGCACGAACAGACGCGGCCCGCGACCACGTGTGGATGCACTTCACACGTCAATCCAGCTATGCGGAGACCCCGCTGCCGATCATCACTCGCGGCGAGGGCGCTTACATCTGGGACGACAACGGCAAGCGCTACCTGGACGGGTTGTCCGGACTCTTCGTCGTCCAAGTCGGCCATGGCAGAAGGGAACTCGCCGAAGCTGCCGCAACGCAGGCCAGCGAACTCGCGTTCTTTCCGCTCTGGTCGTACACACATCCTGCCGCGATCGATCTCGCCGAACGGCTCGCGCACTACGCGCCGGGCGACCTCAACAGGGTCTTCTTCACCACAGGCGGCGGTGAAGCCGTCGAGAGCGCATGGAAGCTGGCGAAGCAGTACTTCAAACTGACCGGCAAGCCGAGCAAGCACAAGGTGATCTCCCGCGCCGTCGCCTACCACGGTGCACCGCACGGCGCCCTGTCGATCACAGGCATCCCGGCAGCGAAACAAGCCTTCGAGCCGCTGGTGCCCGGCGCGCTGAAAGTGCCGAACACCAACATCTATCGAGCCGCCGACGGGCTCCGCGACGACCCGAAAGCGTTCGGCCGGTGGGCAGCCGACCGCATCGAGGAAGCGATCATCTTCGAAGGTCCGGACACGGTCGCCGCAGTATTTCTCGAGCCCGTGCAGAACTCCGGCGGCTGCTTTCCGCCCCCTCCCGGCTACTTCGACCGGGTGCGCGAGATCTGTGATCGGCACGATGTCCTGCTTGTGTCCGACGAGGTCATCTGTGCGTTCGGGCGAATCGGCTCGATGTTCGCCTGCGACGACTTCGGGTATGTACCCGACATCATCACGTGCGCAAAAGGTTTGACGTCGGGCTACTCGCCGCTCGGCGCAATGATCGTCTCGGACAGGCTGTTCGAGCCGTTCAAGGTCGGCAGCAACACCTTTGCGCACGGCTTCACGTTCGGCGGGCACCCGGTCTCGGCCGCCGTTGGTATGGCCAACCTCGACATCTTCGAACGTGAAGGACTCAACGACCACGTCAAGAAACACGGCGAAGCGTTCCGCCACTCGCTGGAAACCCTGCTGGACCTACCGATAGTCGGCGACGTCCGAGGCGCGGGCTTCTTCTACGGAATCGAATTGGTCAAGGACAAGGCAACCCGTACGACGTTCAACGCCGACGAGTCCGAGCGGCTGCTGCGTGGCTTCCTCTCGAAAGCACTCTTCGAAGCCGGCCTCTACTGTCGGGCCGACGATCGCGGCGATCCCGTCGTCCAGCTCGCTCCGCCGTTGATCTGCGGGCAAGCCGAGTTCGACGAGATGACCGAGATCCTCCGCGATGTACTTACTCGGGCGTGGTCTGTCTTGTGAGGTGCTGGGTCAGCTGCGACGCAGGCGCGCTGCAACCACCGGGATGACGATCGCGGCGGCCACGAGGTGCGTCAGCATCAGCGTGAGCTTGGTGTCGATCGACGCGTTCACAATCGCATCAGGAACGAGGGACAATGCGGTGAGCACGGTCGTCGTGCGAATGAACACAACGCGGGGTTGCGTTGCCCACCTGCGTAATCCGGCGGCAAAGACAACGCCTAGCGCGGCGAACATGACGGTCAGCTGTGCGAACGCAAAGAGGGGAATCTGCTGGCCGTCGATGGCCAGTGAGACGCCTGCGGCCTGTGCAGCGGCAGCGACGGCGGTTGTTGCCAGCGCGGCCCCGACTGTTGCCACGGCAGCGGGGCGCCAGAATGCGGGAGCTGCCGCGGTGGCGGGGACGACGAACGTGGCGTGAGCGGTGGTGGTCATTTCGATCTCCTAGGTGTGAAGTCGGCGGCGGGTTGCTGCCTCTCACCACTTCCACGAATGGGACCGACCGAATACGACAACCTGCTGACGAATCCCCGCGAACGGGCTCTCAGTGCTCAGTTTCGGCCCGAAATGCGGCACTGGTTGCCCGTTCGCGGACTATCCGCGGGGCTAGCTCCCCGGCGTCACCAGGTGATCACGCCGCCTGGTCAGGTACGCCCGCTCCGCGGAATTCTGCGTTGCGGCGATCGCGGCGTCGTAGGCGGACCTCGCTTCCGCGCTACGGCCGAGCCTGCGCAGGAGATCTGCACGGGCCGCATGCCAGGCGTGATAGCGGTCTAGCGCCAAGCCGTCGATGATCGACAGCGCGACGTCCGGACCGTCCAGTTCGGCAAGTGCGACAGCACGATTGAGCGCAACGATCGGAGTCGGCGCGACGGCATAAAGCTGGTCGTAGAGCGCGACCACCTGACTCCACTCCGTGTCGCGTGCGTCCCGGGCATCTGTGTGGACAGCGTTGATCGCCGCCAGCAACTGATACTGCCCCGGCCTCGTGTGTTCGGCAGCTACTCGAGCCAGGCATTCGCGCACGAGTGCGTGGCCCTCGGTTATCAGGGCGCGGTCCCAGCCGCCGCGGTCCTGCTGGTCGAGCGTCACCAACTCGCCACCCCTGACCCGAGCGGCGCTGCGCGCTTCGGTCAGCAACATCAGCGCGAGCAAACCAGCGACCTCGCCGTCGTCGGGTAGTAGTTGCCGCATGATGCGTCCGAGCCGGATGGCCTCCGACGTCAGATCGGATCGAATCGGGTCGTCGCCTGCACCGGCAAGGTAGCCCTCGTTGAAGACGAGGTAGATGACGGTGAGCACACCACCGAGTCGATCGGTTACATCGTCGTGGTCGGGCACCCGGAAAGGGATGCGCGCTGCCTTGATCTTGGCCTTGGCGCGCGTAATACGTTGTCCCATAGTCGTTTCTGCGACGAGGAAGGCACGAGCGATCTCCTCGACCGTCAACCCGCCGAGCAGCCGCAACGTAAGAGCGACACGAGCCTCAGGGCTGAGTGCCGGATGACAGCAGGTGAACACGAGCCGGAGACGGTCGTCTTCGACCAATCCGGTGGGTTCGTGCGGGGTTGGGTCGTCGATCATCATGGCTGCCTGATGCTTCGTGTCGCGCAGGGATTCGCGGCGAATCCGGTCGATGGCGCGGTTGCTTGCGGTAGTCGTCAGCCAGCCACCTGGGTTGGGTGGAATCCCATCGACCGGCCAACGCTCGACGGCGATGAGCAGAGCCTCGCCCGCCGCATCTTCGGCGATGTCGAGATCGCCGAAGCGTCGGGCGAGCGAGGCGACCACCCGGCCGTACTCCTCGCGATAGATCCGATCGATCTGCACGCGAGCGTCTTTGGTCATGCGCCGTCGAACGTCCGGATCTCGATCCTCTGCTCGCAGACCTTCGACGCTCTGGCGGCGATCTTCAGTGCGGCATCGAGATCAGGTGCTTCGACGACCCAGAATCCACCGAGAAACTCTTTGGTTTCGGCGAAGGGTCCGTCGGTGACGACCACATCGGCGCCGGTGTTGTCGACCGTGGTTGCTTCGTCCAGGCGCCCGAGCCCACCGGCGAACACCCACGAGCCCTCGGCCTTCAGCTCATCGTTGAACCTTTCTGTGGCGTCGAATTGCGGCTGCGCATCTTCGAGCGGGATGTCGTAAACGCTTGCGTCGACGACTACGGAAAGCAGGTACTTACTCATCGCGGTTTCCCTTCTCCGGTGGCTGCCGATCGGCTGCCTCTACACAGTCCACGAATGGGCACCACGGGATACGACAACCCTCGACGAACATTCTCGGTCGATCCACGTATCGCTGCGGGTGGTCCACGCCGGTGAAGTCTAAAAGCACCCGTCGTCAGGCGATGGCACGCGCGCTGAGCAGACGCAGAGAATGCTCGTGTGCCTGAGCGGCGAGGAAAGTCTCGCGCGCACGATCGGCGGCACTTTCAGCGGCCAGGTATTCGTGTAAACGAGCTTTAGCTTCGTACCAAGCAGCGCGGTCAGCTGGATTTGCGTCGCTCGCAGGCCGACTGATCGAGAGGGCGGTCATTTCGATCAAGACGTTCATGTCGGGTCCAGTCTCACGTGGTGGTTGCCAATCAACCATCGCAATGTCGGGGCCCTCGCCGCATCCGTACTTACACGTATCCGCCTACCTAACTATCCACCTGGACGAAGGCTCGACGGGCCCTGAAGGGGCTGACACGTGTCAGCGCGCGAAGTCCGGGCACAGATTCGTGGTCGAAGCGCTGAGGAACAGCACGCCCTGCTCGAACTGGTAGGTCTGCTCGAGTGCGCTGATCTCGTCGAGAATGGAGCCACCTGCGGTCAGGTCGGCGCAGACCGCATAGCCGGCAGCGATGTTCTCTTCCGCCGAGAGGCCCGGCAAGGTCGCACCGTTGATGCTGATCTCCTCGAGGAACGAGGCCTCCGAGGCGTAGTCGGCAGCCGAGGCCGTACCCGCGCCGAGTGCTCCGGCGCCGAGGCCTGCGATCGTGACGCTGAAGACGGCTGCGATTGCGCGGTTGCGGATTCGGTTGGTGATCATCTCTGACTTCTCTTTTCGTTCGATTGCGAGTGGTTGTGGTCTGTCCACCGTTTCCGGCGTGACACCAACGATCCGGGATTTGCAGTGCTCGAAATACCCACAGAGGGTTGCCGCCCGGCCTCCCCCGGGGGTGACGGTTCTACACCCTGTAGCGACAGTCGGCGATTAATCCAGTGGCCTGCCTAGCCATGGCTGGCTAGCATCGCGCGATGGTCGAAGTAGGCACAGCAGCGGGAACGGTGCGCGGAGTCGTCGAAGCCGGCGTGGCGGTTTTCCGTGGGATTCCGTTCGCCGAACCGCCGGTCGACGCACTACGCTTCGCTGCTCCGACACCGCGGGTTTCTTGGGACGGTGTGCGAGATGCGTTGGCGTTCGGCCCTTCTCCACCGCAAACAGGCGAGCCGGCAGGCGGTGACGATTGGCTCACGCTCAACGTATGGTCTCCCGATCCGGGCCAAGACGCAGGGCTGCCGGTGCTGGTGTGGATCTATGGCGGGGCCTACACGATCGGCGCATCGAGCCTGCCCGAGTACGACGGCACTCGTCTCGCGCGCGACGGCGTCGTACTCGTCACGTTCAACTACCGCGTCGGCATCGAAGGTTTCGCGCACATCGACGGTGCGGTGGCCAACCGAGGACTGCTCGATCAGATCGCCGCGCTGGAATGGGTGCACGACAACATCCGTGCGTTCGGCGGCGACCCTGCCAAGGTCACCGTGTTCGGTGAATCAGCCGGTGGAGGTTCGGTCGCTGCGCTGCTTGCTATGCCGCGCGCGGTCGGGCTGTTCCGCCGAGCCATCGCACAAAGCGTCCAGGGCACGTTCTTCACAACCGAACTGGCGCGCGACATCGCCGGAGCCTGCGCCGCAGAACTCGGACTGGCCGCCACGGTCTCCGATCTATCCGACGTAGATCCCGAGCTGCTGACCGCTGCGGCCGACGAGGTCGTGGCGGATATGCCTGCGCACGTTGACAGATGGGGTCGGGCCGCGCATCGGTCGATACTGTTCGCACCGGTCGTCGACGGTGACACGTTGCCCTGCACGCCATGGGAAGCGCGACACAATGTGGATCTCCTTGTCGGTCACACCCGTGACGAACACAAGCTCTTCACTGCCATCGACCCACCGACCGACGAGCAGATCGCCACCGCAGCAGCAGTTTTCGCACCCGGACCCTATCCCCCGGCCGAACCCACCCAGCTGTACGAGCGGATTCTCGGGGACTATCTGTTCCGCATGCCGTCGCTGCATCTCGCCGAACGAGCAGCAAAGGCGCACTTCTACGAGCTGACCTGGTCGGGCGTCATGGGTGCCTGTCACGGTCTCGATGTGCCGCTTGTCTTCGGCAACCTGACGAGCGGGGAGCCAGCGACGCTGATCGACGACCTCGTCGCAGCCGAAGCCGTATCCGCACAGATGCGCAAGGCCTGGATCGCGTTCGCTACCACCGGTGATCCCGGCTGGCCGACCTTCGACACCGGCCTGGTCCAGCTGTTCGACACCGAGCCTGCCGTCGCGCCGTACCCCGAGGTGGAATCGCGAAAGATCTGGCAGGACTACAGTTTTGCGCCGCTCGGTTTGAGGGTGTGACGAACCTCGAAAGCGGGTACCCCACCCTGACCGAACGAGGAAGGGTGCCGAATGGCTACCAAGGGAATGGTTCTGCGGCCGATGATGATCGGCTTTTTCGCACTGTCAGCGGTCTTCGCCGGCGGCTGCAGCGATGTCGAAGAGGCGGTCAACAAAGGTGGTGACACTCCTTGCAGCGACTACCTCGAGGACGACGCCGACGATCGACGAGTCACCGTCACAAAATTTTTGAAAGAGGACGGGAACGGCAATGAGCCGGCCGGCACCGCCGTGGATGCCGCCATCATCGCCATCGATCTCCTCTGCTCGGCGCAGCAAAACGCGGACACCCCCATAAAGGATGCCGATCTCACCGGAATTCTCACACCGAAGTAGCTCGATCAGTTGTCGCCTTTCTTCTCCTTTGGCTCCTTTTCCTTGTCCTGGCCATTGCCGTTGCCCTCTTTGTCGTCATCGTCATTTTTGCCGCTGTTGCCGTTTCCCGGGGTTTGCCCGTCCGTCGGCGGTGCAGGCTGTCGCTCGGGTACCGAGACGGTCGATCCCACAGTGCTCGGCGGCACAAGGGGTGTCGACTGTTGAGTCGACGGCAGAATCTGCGGCGACGGTTCCTCCGTGGAGTTGCCGGCAAGCGCGACAGCCAGCACGATCGCAGCGAGCAGCACGCCACCGCCCGCTGCGATCCACACAGGACGAGGGATCGAACGACCCACCGGCGCGACCCCTGCGGTCGTGGTGGGCGGAACGATCTGTCGCACGGGCAGCATCGCGGTCGGACGTGGATTCGGGTGTGGCAAGAACGCAAGTCTTTGTGCGACTTCCGCGGCACTTGGGCGGCTCGCTGGGTTGTCGGATGTCATGGCCGTCAGCAATGCAGCCCACTCCGGACCGAGGTGCGGCGGTATCGGCGGCCGACGATCGAGCCGCGCGAGTGCAGCTTCGATGCCCACACCCGGATACACACATTGTCCGGTCGTGCATTCGATCAGCACCAATGCGAGCGAATAGACGTCCGACGGCGTGCCGACACGACGGCCCAAAGCCTGTTCAGGACTTACGTAGTTCGCAGTCCCGACGGTGAGACCCTGCGTCGTCAGTCGTGCACTGTCGACGAGACGCGCAATGCCGAAATCGGTCAACTTGGGCGACCACGGCGCCCCGGCGGCCGCCGGTTCGTCGAGAAGAATATTTCCTGGCTTGATATCGCGGTGCACCACGCCGCGTGAGTGGACGTAGGCCAGCGTGTCGGCAATCGACGCCCCGAGTCGAGCGGTCTCGACTGTCGGCAGCGGCCCCTCGGCGACACGCGCCGAAAGGGTCGGACCGGTGATCAGCTCCATCACCAGGAACGGCACGTGATCGTGGGTCGACCGGTCGATGGTGTCTGCGTCGAACAGAGTGACCAAGCCTGCGTGCCGCAGACTGGCCAACGTTTTGGCTTCGGCCTCGATCCGTTGCCTGTCTGCTGCGTCGGCCGCGTCGAACCGAAATATCTTGATCGCCACCGGTCGCGACAGCAGTTTGTCCTCGCCCCGGTAGACGTCAGCCCTGCCGCCGCGGCCGATCAGCTCACCGAGTTGGTAACGGCCGACCAGTATCGACCCCGGGGACACATTGCTCACATCTCGATACTCCAGCACCCGGCGCTCACTGTCCGCGACGGGTGCCGCCAGAGCCCGGCCGACTGTGCCGCGCTCGTTACCGGTCGTTTTCTCCGAGCCGGTGAATATGAACTAGATTCGTCGACCCGACCGTGTTGGGCGGCGAACCGGCGACGATGACGACGGTGTCGCCACGCTCGAAACGGCCGAGTTCCAGCAGTGCTCGGTCGACCTGTTCGACCATGTCGTCTGTCGACTCGACTGGATCGACGAGGAACGTCTCTGTCCCCCAGGTCAGCGACAGTTGTCGCTGCACGTCGGCGCGCGGAGTGAACGCGAGCAACGGTAGATCGGTATGCAACCGCGCCAACCGCCGGACCGTATCTCCCGACTGCGTGAACGCGACGATCGCTGCCGCGTCCAAACGCTCGGCTACGTCCAATGCCGCTGAGACGATAACGCCCGGCCTCGTACGCGGTGCCAGCGTGAGCGGTGGCGCAGACGTCGAACGGCCTTCGACGGCCGTGATGATCCGATCCATCGTCGACACGGTGTCGAAAACGTACTTACCGACCGACGTCTCGCCGGACAACATCACCGCGTCGGCACCGTCGAGGACCGCGTTGGCGACGTCGGAAGCCTCGGCGCGCGTCGGACGAGCGTTTTCGATCATCGAGTCGAGCATCTGGGTTGCGACGATGACCGGCTTCGCACTTTCGCGGGCCAGCTGAATCGCATCCTTCTGCACAAGCGGGACCTGTTCGAGTGGCAGTTCCACACCGAGATCGCCACGCGCCACCATGACCGCATCGAACGCCGCGACGATCTCCTTCAGATGATCGACCGCCTCCGGCTTCTCCAGCTTTGCGATCACAGGCACGCGTCGACCGAGTCTGTCCATCACGCGATGCACCGGCTCGATGTCGTGCGGCGACCGGACGAACGAGAGTGCGACGAAGTCGACTCCGAGCTCGAGGGCGAACTCCAGATCGGCGATGTCCTTGGCGGACAACGCGGGAACCGAGACGTTCACACCGGGCAGCGACAGCCCCTTGTTGTCGGAAACCGGACCGCCGACGACAACGCGGCACACCACATCGGGACCTTCGATTGCGATGACGTCCAACGCAATTCGTCCGTCGTCGATAAGGAATCGATCGCCGGCCTTGGCGTCGTCCGCAAGCTGGTCGTACGTCGTCGACACCCGATCGTGGGTGCCGATACATGGTTCGACGGTGATTCGGACTTCTTCGCCGACGTTCCAGATCGTCGAGCCCTCGGCGAACCGGCCGAGCCTGATCTTCGGACCCTGCAGGTCCGCCATGATCCCGATCGTGCGACCGGTGTCGTCGGCAGCCTTCCGCACGCGATCGAAATTCGCTGCGTGGTCGGCATGTTCACCGTGGCTGAAGTTGAGGCGCGCCACGTCCATGCCGCAGTTGGCCAGTTCCTTGATTCGCTCTTCGCTCGCCGTTGCCGGGCCGAGTGTGCAGACGATTCGCGTTCTACGCAACGTTCGAGTCATCAGGCAACCCCGCCATCGGAAGTCTGGGCCGGCGCCGCGTGCACGTCGTCGATTCGGTACTTACTCGCTGCCGCAACGGCTTTGTCGGTGTCGAGGGCTGCCAGCACGGCAACGGTGATCGACTGGGCATCGATGTTGAAGACGCGACGAGCGGCATTTCTGGTGTCGGAGAAGCCGAAACCGTCTGCGCCGAGCGTTGTGTACTCGCCTGGCACCCACTGCCGGATCTGGTCGGGCACAGCGCGTTCCCAATCCGAGGCGGCGACGAACGGTCCCTGCGCTTCCGACAGCACCTTGGTGAGGTACGGCGCCTCGTAGCCTGCGCCCGGATCCCGCAGCTTGTTCTTCTCGGCACGAACTCCGTCGCGACGCAGTTCGTTCCATGACGTCACGGACCAGACGTCCGCGCTGACTCCCCACTCGTCGGCGAGCAGTTCCTGCGCACGAAGGCCGTCCGGCACGGTGACCCCCGAAACCAGGATCTGCGCCTTGGGTCCGTCGGTCGTCGACTTCTTGTAGAGGTAGATACCTTTCAACAGTCCTTCGACGTCGAGGTCGTCCGGCTCGGCAGGCTGTCGGTAGGGCTCGTTGTAGACGGTGATGTAGTAGAAGATGTTCTCGCCGCCGAAGCCGTCCACACCGGGTGTGCCGCCGTACATACGACGCAGACCGTCCTTGACGATATGCGCGATCTCGAAGGAGAACGCCGGATCGTAAGCTACGACAGCAGGATTCGTCGACGCCAGGAGCATCGAGTGCCCGTCTGCATGCTGCAGACCCTCACCGGTGAGCGTGGTTCGTCCCGCGGTGGCGCCGAGGACGAATCCGCGCGCCATCTGATCCGCGGCTGCCCACAGTCCGTCACCGGTGCGCTGGAAGCCGAACATCGAATAGAAGATGTAGAGCGGAATCATCGGCTCGCCCTGCGTGGCGTAGCTGGTGCCGACGGCGGTGAACGACGCGGTCGAGCCGGCCTCGTTGATGCCCTCGTGCAGGATCTGTCCGATCGCGGATTCCTTGTAGGACAACATTTGTTCTGCGTCGACAGAGGTGTAGAGCTGGCCGTTGCGGTTGTAGATCTTGAGCGTCGGGAACCACGAGTCCATGCCGAACGTGCGCGCCTCGTCGGGGATGATCGGCACGATTCGCTTGCCGATCTCCTTGTCCCGCAACAGCTCTTTGAGGATTCGGACGACGGCCATCGTCGTCGCGACTTCCTGTTTGCCGGATCCCTTGCGGACCGACTTGTAGACCTCGTCGCCCGGAAGAGTCAAAGGCTTTGCAGCCGTGCGCCGTTCGGGAAGGAAGCCACCGAGCTCGCGACGTCGGTCGAGCATGTACTTGATCTCGGGCGCATCGTTGCCTGGGTGGAAGTACGGCGGTAGATACGGATCGCGTTCGAGATCGGCGTCTGAGATCGGAATCCGTTGCAGGTCACGGAAATCTTTCAGATCCTGCAGCGTCAGCTTTTTCATCTGGTGGGTCGCGTTACGGCCCTCGAAGCTCTTGCCGAGTGTGTAGCCCTTGATCGTCTTGGCGAGGATGACCGTCGGCTGACCCTTGTGGGCCGCGGCGGACGCGTAGGCGGCATACAGCTTGCGGTAGTCGTGCCCACCACGCTTCAGATTCCAGATGCCTTGATCGCTCAAATCGGCGACGAGTTCCTTGGTTCGCGGATCGCGACCGAAGAAGTTGTCGCGCACGTAACTGCCATCGTTGGCCTTGTAGGTCTGGAAGTCGCCGTCCGGTGTCGTGTTCATCAGATTGACGAGGGCGCCGTCCGGATCCGCACGCAGCAGCGCGTCCCACTCACGACCCCACACGACCTTGATGACATTCCAGCCGGCGCCACGGAAGAACGACTCGAGTTCCTGGATGATCTTGCCGTTGCCGCGGACGGGTCCGTCGAGCCGCTGCAGGTTGCAGTTGACGACGAAGGTGAGGTTGTCGAGGCCTTCGGTCGCAGCGACGTGGGCCAACCCGCGAGACTCCGGCTCGTCCATCTCGCCGTCGCCGAGGAACGCCCAGACGTGCTGGTCGGTCGTGTCCTTGATACCGCGGTCGTTCAAGTAGTGATTGAAGCGGGCCTGGTAGATGGCGTTCATCGGACCGAGGCCCATGGACACCGTCGGGAATTCCCAGAATTCGGGCATCAGCCGTGGGTGCGGGTAGGACGGCATGCCGCCGCCCGAGGTTGCGTGCGAGTGCTCCTGGCGAAACCCGTCCATACGTTCCGCGGGAATGCGGCCTTCGAGGAACGCGCGCGCGTAGATGCCGGGCGATGCGTGGCCCTGGATGAAGATCTGGTCGCCGCCGCCGGGGTGATCCTTGCCTCGGAAGAAGTGGTTGAAACCGACCTCGTACAGCGACGACGAGGACGCGTAGGTCGAAATATGTCCACCGACGCCGACGCCGGGGCGCTGTGCGCGGTGCACCATCACGGCTGCATTCCAGCGGATCCAGGCGCGGAACCTACGCTCGACATCCTCGTCGCCGGGGAAGGCGGGCTCGCTCTCGGTGGGGATGGTGTTGACGTAGTCGGTCGATGTCAGCGCAGGAATCGAGACGCGATTCTCCCCTGCCCGCTCCAGCAGACGGAGCATCAGGTAGCGCGCGCGCTCGGAGCCGGATTGTCGAAGGAGGTTGTCGAGCGACTCCAGCCACTCGTCGGTTTCCTCCGGGTCGAGGTCGGTCAGGTAGGACGCGACTCCTTCTCGGCTCAGCTGGGTGACATCGATCGACATGGTGCTCCTCATCCGCGCGGTGGTGGGCGCGTTTCGATGCTCGTCCGCCCGATCGTGGGTAAACAAGCTTGGGATATTGCTTTTCGAGAAATACTGCTTACGGCTGCATCGATCGAACTGCGCTGATCGGCCAACCGGTGATCTTCTTCGGACGCGGCGTTGCGTACGTGCGGACCTTGGAGGTCGAAAGATGCATCGAGACAAGGGATTCGGCCAATGTGACCGCGGCACTGATACCGTCGATAACAGGTACTCCGCACCGCTGCTGAATCCGCTCGTCGAGGCCGGCCATTCCGCCGCACCCGAGACAGATCACTTCGGCGCGATCGTCGCGTACTGCCTTCTCGGCCTCGACGACGATTGCTTCGACCGCTTGTTCGGGATCTTCCTCCAACGCCAATACCGAGACATCACTGGCACGTACCGACGCACACCTAGTGTACAGGCCTGCGAGGGTGAGCCTATCTTCGATCATGGGGACCGTGCGATCCAAAGTTGTTACTACTGAGTAGCTTCGGCCGATCAGCATCGCGATCATCGCCGCCGCTTCGGTGATATCGACGACCGGGACGTCGACGAGTTCCTGCAGCCCTTCCCGCCCGTGCTCGCCGAATCCGGCCTGGATGACTGCGTCGAACGGCTCGGTGTAGGTGCTGACAACTTCCATCACGGCGACCGCGGCAAGATGGCTCTCGAAGTTGCCTTCCACCGACTCGGCGCCGAATCGTGGTGTCAGCGCTACGATTTCGGTTCCAGGCGCAGCAGCCAACTGGGCCTGCCTGCCGATCGATGCAGTCATGGATTCGGTCGTATTGACGTTCACGACAAGGATTTTCATGGATTCTCTCCGAATGTTTCAGGATTGACTGTTGCAGCCGTTGCTATTTCGGCTCAGTGAACGCTTTCGACGGCGATCGATTCACCGGAGACGTCGTCGAACGTCACCGTACGGTCGGCGAGGGCGAAGTAGATCACCGCGCCGAGACCCGCACCGATGAACCAGGCGAAGGCCGCCAGCGAGGAGAGCACGGGCGCGAACGCGATAGCCAGCGAAGACAGTGCAGCGGGAAGGAACGCCGCAAGCGCGCGTGGGTTGATGCCGTGGCGGTAGTAGTACGCGCCCGAGGGTGCATCCGTGTACAACTCGGGAACGTTGATCTTGGCCTTCCTGATGAGCCAGTAGTCGGCGATGATGATGCCGAACAGCGGACCGAGCAGCGCGCCGAGGCCACCGAGGAAGTAGTTGATCACGGCCGGGCTGTTGTACAGGTTCCACGGCAGGATGACGAGGCCGATGACAGCGCTGACCAGCCCAGCGCGAGCAAAGTTGAGCTTCTGCGGGAAGAGATTGGTGAGTGCGTAGATCGGCGCGACGAAGTTTGCCATGAGATTGACCGCGACGGTCAGGATAATCAGCGCCAGGGAGGCGATGACCAACAGAGGCGTGTTGGGAATTGCGTTGACGACGTCGGCAGGGCTGGCGACGATCTCGCCGTTGATCTTGTACTGCCCACCGGCCATCACGACGACGATGGCACCGAAGAACAGCACGTTGATCGGGATGCCCCAGAAGTTTCCGTGGAAGATCGATTTACGGGTCTTGCAGGCACGGGTGAAGTCGCAGAAGTTGAGGACGAACGTCGCGTAGATGGAAACCCACAGTGCCGCGCCGGCAAAGATTTCCCGCCACATGACGCCACCGGTGAGATGGTCGGCTGTGGACCAGGCGATCGTGCCGCCGGCCTCGACAAGGACCCAGATGGCCAGCGCAGCCAAGGTCACCAGGATGATCGGCCCGGCGAAGGCCTCGTACTTGCGAATCATGTCCATGCCGTGCTGGACCACGTAGGTCTGGAGAAGCCACAGGGCGCCGAAGGTGATCCACCCGAGTGTCGACAGCCCGAGGATCGAATTCTGATCCATGCTCTCGAGCCCTGGAAAGATTGCGATCAGCAAGACGCGCAGCACCAGCGAGGCGAGGAACGTTTGGATTCCGAACCAGACGATGGCAACACCGCCACGGATGAGAGACGCCAACTGCGCGCCTCGAACCCCGAATGCGATACGGGCCATCACCGGGAACGGAATTCCGGTCTTGTGGCCCATGTACCCGGAGATGGTCAGCAGGACGAACAGGAGCGCGGATCCGATGCCGAGCGCGAGCAGGATCTGCCAGCCACCGAGACCGAGGGCGAAGAGGCCTAGCGCGAACCCGTAGTTGCCGAGGCTGTGCACATCGTTCGCCCAGAGCGTGAAGATGTTGTAGCCACTCCACCGCCTGCCCTCGACCTTGGTCGGTGCCAGATCGGCGTTGTAGAGCCGGGTGCTGAGCGTGAGCGGTTCGGGAGACACAGCTGACTTCTGGAGTACCGGGATCACGGGTTGGTTGGCGATCTCGGGCTGCTTCGGTGCGCGGGGTCGGTCGATGAGCATCGGATATTGAGTCCTTGCGTGATGCGGCGATGCGTCGCGTTTGATATTCCGTATTGTGGAACTTTAATTCCGTTTGTTAAGACTTAGTGTGACCCAGCTAACAAGGAGGGGTCAAGGGTTCGGAGAGGTATATACGATTTACGCCGTACCGCGGGTCAACAAACGTCCGCGAGGCGCCTCGTCGATGTCGATCCGAGTGCCTGCGAGCCACGTGCTGCGGACCACACCAGCCAGGGGCAGTCCGTCGTACGCGCTGATGGGATTCTTGTGCTGCAGTCGACTCGCGTCGACCACAAAGGCCTCGTCGGGTGCGAATACTGCGAAATCGGCGGCGTATCCGAGGGCGATATGACCTTTGGTGGTGAAACCGACCTGCTTGGCGGGGTTCTCGGCCATCCACGCGACGACCTCGAGGAGGCTGTGCCCGCGGCGCCGTGCCTCGGTCCAGATGGCAGGCAGACCGAGCTGCAGCGACGCGATACCGCCCCACGCGACACCGAAGTCGCCGATGTCGAAGCGTTTCAACTCCTCCGTGCACGGCGAATGGTCGGACACGATGCAGTCGATAACGCCGTCGGCAAGCCCCTGCCAGAGCAGCTCGCGATTCGACGCTTCCCTGATCGGCGGACAACACTTGAATTGTGTTGCCCCCGCGCGTATTCCCTCGGCGACGAACGACAGGTAGTGCGGACAGGTTTCGACTGTGAGCCGAACTCCGTCGTTGCGTGCGGACGCGATCATCGGCAGCGCATCCGAACTCGACAGATGCAGAATGTGGACCCTGCAATTGGTCCAGCGAGCGAGCTCGATCACCTCTGCGATCGCGAGGTTCTCGGCACCACGCGGGCGCGAGGCGAGGAAGTCGGAATAGCGCTCACCGTTCGGTGACGGCGCGCGGTCGATACTGTGCGCATCTTCGGCGTGCACGATCATCAGCGCACCGAAGGACGCGACCTCGCGCAGCGCGATCTCCAATTCCTGCGCGTCGAGCGGCGGAAACTCGTCGACGCCGGAATGCAGCAGGAAGCACTTGAATCCGAATACACCCGCGTCGTGCAGTGCCCGCAACTCGGGCACGTTGCCAGGTATCGCGCCACCCCAGAACCCGACGTCGACGTAGGCCTGATCCGCAGCGACCTTCTGTTTGATCTCCAAAGCGGAGACGTCGACGGTGGCGGGAATGCTGTTGAGGGGCATGTCGACGATGGTCGTGACGCCACCAGCAGCCGCGGCGCGCGTCGCGCTCGCGAAACCCTCCCACTCGGTGCGGCCAGGCTCGTTGACGTGCACGTGCGTGTCGACGAGGCCGGGCATCAGCACTTCGTCGTCGCCGAGCTGAATCGTCTCCTTGGCTTCGAGTACCGAATCGAGTGGCTCGATCGCGACGATCCGGCCGTCCCGAATGCCTATGCAACGAGCGACTTCTCCGGCTCCGGTGATGACGCGCGGCGCACGGAAGATGAGGTCGAGCGGCTCACTCATCGCCCGACCGCCTCGGCGTCGCCCGGCTGCGCATCGAGCCACCGCTGGTAGGCCTGGGTAGCGGATTCGGCATCGAGTTCACCGAAGAGACGAAGCCTGGACAGGCCGCCGTCCGGGTAGACGTCGAGTCGCAGATGTGTTGCGGCGGTGTCACCTTCGAGCAGGAACCGATGCCGGGTGTCGGGTTGAACCGCGGTGCGGGGCAGGAGGTCGAACCAGGCGGCAGCGTCGGCGAGGTCGGACTTGCGAGTATCGATCGCGCTCAACGACACCCAGCCCGGCGCATTGCCGACGTAGTAGCTTGTGTCGATCTCGACGTAACGTGCCGAGCCTGCCGCGGCGAGTGCGAAGACGGCGAAATCGTTGCCGCCGTTACGCCGGCGCGAGTTCTCCCAGCCTTCCCCCATGTTGCGTGCGCGCCCGGGCATGATGATGTTCGCGGGCGATGCGTAGAAAGCATCCGAACAATCGGTGAGGTGACCACCGTTCTCGGCGGCAAGCAGATCGATTGTGCCGCTGAGGAATCGGGGATCTGCCACGACCTCGCCATGCACACGCAGGCGGGCAACGCCACCGTCGGGGTAGATGGAGAGGCGGACGTGCGTCCAGCAGTGGCGGTCGGTGACGGCGTACTCGTTGGCGGTGTGGCCTTCGGCGGGCGACTTCTCGACGATCGTGTGCCACTGCACATTCTCGAGTTCGTCGATAGACGGATACCCGTCGATCGAGGCGGCCTCTACCGACACGAAGGGCGGGTAGTTTCCTTTGAAGTATGCGGTGTCGACGACGACGCCATGGACGATGCCTGCGGCACCGAGACGAACGATCGCCCAATCGTGCCCTTCTTCGCGGCGGCGCCGCGTCTCCCATCCGTCGTACACCTTGCCTTTGTGGCCGAACTCGTTCGGATCGAAGAAGGGCGCCTCGGGCCGAATCAGGTTCTCCCGCTGGGCGAACAGTTCGTCGTTGGCGGCCGACACGCTACCGCCGAGGGCGCGCGAGGCAAGGTCGGGTAGACCTGTGAATTGGTTGGTCATGATGCGGCTCCTTGTCGCGTGGTGATGCTCGGTTCGGTGTGTTCTTCGACGATGCGGGGACCCAGTTTGCGAAGCAGCGCTGCCGCATTCGCGATCGAGGTCTCCGGGTCCGGCTCCAGCTCGGAAAGCGGGTAAGCGCGGGTGATTCCGGCGGCGAGTAGCGCCTCTGCGGTCAGCAGGCTGCGACCTGCGACGGCAAGTACGGGTACGCCGCGCCTGCGTGCGGCCGCGGCGACTCCGGCCGGCGCTTTGCCGTGCAGAGTCTGGTTGTCCAAGCAGCCTTCACCGGTGATCACGAGGTCGGCGTCGGCGAGGTAGGACTCGAAGTCGACGAGTTCGAGGACGAGCTCGATACCTGGATGGGCAACGGCGTCGAGCACGGCGAAGAGTGCAAAGCCGGTGCCACCGGCGGCGCCGGAACCGGGAGTGCCTGCAACGTCGGTGCCTACGGCGGCGGTGACGACCTGTGCCCACTGGGACATGGCGGCCTCGAGTACGAGCAGATCGCTGCTGGTAGCGCCCTTCTGCGGGCCGTATACGGCAGTCGCGCCGTGCGATCCGAGCAGTGGGTTGTCGACATCACACGCGACACGAAACCGCGTCTCGCGTACCGCTGGGTGCAGGTCAGCGAGGTCGAGGCGAACCGCTCGCAGCAATTGGCCACCGCCCGGACCGACATCTCCCCCATCGGCGTCGACGACTCTTGCACCGAGAGCCTGCAACAAGCCCGCGCCGCCGTCCGTCGACGCGCTCCCCCCGATCCCGACGACAATGTCTTTCGCACCGTGGTCGAGCGCGTGCGCGATCACCGTGCCGAGGCCGAAGGTACTGGCGCCCAATGGATCCGGAACTCTGCCCGGCAGCTTGTCCAGTCCGACAGCGGAAGCTAGTTCCACGACCGCACGGTCGCCACGTACCGCGTAGTTCGCAACGAGCGGCCGACCGGTCGGCCCGGTGGTCGATACACCCACCGGAGTCCACCCGTTGGCGACGGCGGCGGCCACCGTTCCGTCACCGCCGTCGGCAATCGGGAGTTGCACTGTGGTCCAACCGCATCCGGCATCGGCGATACCCGCGGCGAGCGCGTCGGCGACCTCCGCTGCGGTCAGCGACCCTTTGAACTTGTCCGGCGCGATCAGCACATGCATGGCTAGTCCAGCATCATCAGTGCGGTCGGCGCATCGGACCAACTGGCCGCGATGTCCTCGAACTCGGAGACGTTGTCCAACTCGGTGCCCATCGCGATGTTGGTGACCTTTTCGAGGATGACCTCGACAACGACAGGGACCCTGTGCTCGTTCGCGAGTTCCCTTGCCCGATGTAGGGCACCGGCGATTTCGGCAGGGTCACTGACGCGGATTGCCTTGCAGCCCATGCCTTCCGCGACTCGGACGTGGTCGACGCCGTAGCCCTTGGCCTGGGTCATCGAATCGTCGGCGTTGATGTTGTCGAAGCCGAGCTGCACGCAGAAGTCCATGTCGAAGGCTCGCTGGGCTTGGCGAATCAAGCCTAGATAGGAGTTGTTCACGACGACGTGGATGTACGGCAGGTTGAACTGCGCGCCGACGGCAAGCTCCTCGATCATAAATTGGAAGTCGTAATCGCCCGACAGACCAACGACATTGGCCGTCGGATCGGCGGTCAGCACGCCGAGTGCCGCTGGAATCGTCCAGCCGAGTGGCCCGGCCTGGCCTGGATTGATCCAGTTGCGGGCCTTGTAGACGTGCAGGAACTGGCCGCCGGCGATCTGTGAAAGACCGATTGTGCTGACGTAGCGGGTGTCCCGACCGAAGGCGCGGTTCATCTCCTCGTACACACGCTGCGGCTTCACGGGGATGTTGTCGTAGTGCGTCTTGCGCTGCATCGTTCGCTTGCGCTCGGCACATTCGGCAACCCAGTCGGTGTAATCGGGCAGAGTGCCCGCAGCCTTACGTTCCTTCGCGACCTCGATCATCTGCAGCATCGCGAGTTTGGCGTCGGACACGATGCCGTAGTCGGGCGCGAAAATGCGGCCGATCTGCGTCGGTTCGATGTCGACATGAACAAATTTGCGGCCCTTGCAGTAGGTGTCCAGGCCACCGGTATGCCGGTTGGCCCAACGGTTTCCGATGCCGATCACGAAATCGGACGCGAGTATGGACGCGTTGCCGTAACGGGTCGAGGTCTGCAGACCGACCATGCCTGCGGCAAGGCGATGGTCGTCGGGAATGATGCCCCACCCCATCAGCGTGGGAACAACCGGAACATCGAGCAGTTCGGCCAACTCGACGAGCTCATCCTCACCGCCCGCATTGTTGATGCCACCACCGGCGACGATCAGCGGCCGCGCCGACGCGGTCAGCATGTCGAGCGCCTTGGCTGCCTGCCTGCGCGACGCGGCAGGCTTGTACACCGGCAGCGGTTCGTAGGTGTCCGGGTCGAAGTCGATCTCGGCCAACTGGACGTCGATCGGCAGGTCGATCAGCACCGGACCCGGCCGACCCGAACGCATGAGATGAAATGCCTGTTGAAAGGCTCCCGGCACCTGAGCGGGCTCCAACACGGTCATCGCCATCTTGGTCACGGGCTTGGCGATCGACGAGATGTCGACGGCTTGGAAGTCTTCCTTGTGCAGCCTGGCGACGGGCGCCTGGCCGGTGATCGCGAGGATCGGAATCGAGTCGGCCATAGCGGAATACAGGCCGGTGATCATGTCGGTGCCAGCAGGCCCCGAGGTGCCTATACAGATTCCGATGTTGCCCGACTTGGCGCGCGTGTAGCCCTCGGCCATGTGTGACGCGCCCTCGACGTGGCGGGCGAGCACGTGCTTGATGCCGCCGTGCGAGCGCATCGCCGAGTAGAAGGGGTTGATGGCCGCGCCGGGCAAACCGAACGCTTGCATTGCTCCTTCGAGCTCCAGAATCTTCACGGCCGCGTCCGCGGCCCGCATTCGAGGCATGACAAATCTCCGTCTATCGGTGTGTGTGGATCTATCGGAAGGTAGGTAAGGGACAGGAATTCAGCTGGTGCGACCGGAAAGTCGCTCGACTCCGCGGAACAGACCGGAATGGTCGAGTCCGCCGTCGCCGTTCGCACGGGCAGACGCCATAAGCTGAGCGAGGACGGCACCGAGTGGTACGACGACACCGGCTTCGCGGGCCGCTGCGGTCACGATGCCGAGGTCCTTGTGGTGCAGGTCGATTCGGAACCCGGGGTCGAAGTTGCGGTCGAGCATCTTCTGCGCCTTCTGATTCAGCACGGCTGAGCCGGCAAGGCCGCCGCCAAGTACCTCGACAGCGGCAGCGGTGTCGACGCCGTACGCCTCGAGGAACACGATCGCCTCGGCAAGCACTTGGATGTTGGCCGCAACGATCAGCTGGTTGGCCGCTTTGACGGTCTGGCCGGACCCGCTCGGGCCGACATGGACGATCGTCTTGCCGACAGCGTCGAGCACGGGCTTGGCCCGCTCGAAATCTTCTGCTGCGCCACCGACCATGATCGAGAGCGCCGCGTTGATGGCGCCGGGCTCGCCGCCCGATACAGGGGCGTCGATGAGCGCGAACCCGCGTTCGGTCGCTTGCGTGGCAAGGCGCGCGGTGACATCGGGTCGAATGCTCGAGAAGTCGATGATCAAGGTGCCGGGCTTCGCGTTGTCGAACACGCCGTCTTCGCCGACGAGTACCTCTTCGACATCGGGAGAGTCGGGCACCATGATCGCGACGACGTCTGCCTCTGCAACGGCGTCCGCGATCGAATCCGCTGCGCTACCGCCGGCTTTCACCAGTGGCTCGGTGCGGTCCGGCGTGCGGTTGTAGCCCGACACGCTGTGGCCGGCATTTGCGAGGTTGACGGCCATGGGGCTGCCCATGATGCCGAGACCGATGAATGCGATTGTGCTCATAGCGAATTGCTCCTAACTGGAAAAATCTGGGGAACCGACTGCTTCAGGCCGTGAAGGCCGGCAGCCAGTCGAAGGTGTCGGGACGGGTGGCTTTGTATTCGAGGCTGATTGCGCCGGCATATCCGTTGGCTGCCAACTGCTTCAGGTAGCGCCGCAGATCCAGGTCACCGGTGCCGGGCTCGCCGCGACCAGGTGCGTCGGCGATCTGGACGTGGCCGATGCGGGCTGCGTAGGTGTCGAGTGCCGCACCGACATCGTCTCCGTTGACCTGCAGGTGGTACAGGTCGGCGAGCAGGCGAAGATTCGTTACGCCGGAACGGCTTTCGACCGATTCGATGACCGCTACGACGTCGCTCGCGAGTTTGAGCGGGTACGCCGGTGCGCCGCTCACAGGTTCGACGAGGACGACGCCGCCGATACGCTCGGCTGCCCGGGCCGCTTCCGCGAGGTTCTCGGCAGCGATCTCGTCCTGCTCGGCCGGGTCGATCCCTTCGATGCGGTTACCGTAGAGCGCGTTGAAACCCTTTGTGCCCAGCCGCTTTCCGATGCCGATCGTGACGTCGATGTTGTCGCGAAATTCGCTGACCGCCGCGGGATTCGAGAGCAGTCCACGGTCGCCGGCCGGCATGTCTCCTGCAGCGAAGTTCAGGCCGGTCAACGCGACACCAGCAGCTTCGATCGAGCGAACGAAGGCGTCGACGTCGCGATCGGCGGGTACAGCGGTGTCGAACGGCCACCAGAACTCGACCGAATCGAATCCAGCGTCG
Organism: Antrihabitans stalagmiti; assembly: GCF_016482825.1. Lineage (GTDB taxonomy): Bacteria > Actinomycetota > Actinomycetes > Mycobacteriales > Mycobacteriaceae > Antrihabitans > Antrihabitans stalagmiti. Next base: position 346,101 of record NZ_JAEMNV010000005.1, read on the forward strand.
CGCGCCGCCTGGGGGCGCTCCAGCAGCGGGAGGTCCGTCAGCAGGATCGAGCAGTTGACGGTGTATGCGAAAGGGTCCATGTCGTTGCGCGTCCTTCGTGGTCTGTTTGCGGATTCTGTGGTCGGATTGCGTTGCAGTTCAGTCTTGTTCGGGAAGCCCGCGGTACTTGCGCCACCCGCCGTGCTCGGTGATCTCGGTGAGTTGCTCCGGGATCGATTCGAGATAGCCGGGCCGTAGACCGACTGCCAGGACAGACCTGCCGTCGTCCAAGGCGATGACGGTGAGTTCGAGCTCGGCCGGCTCGTCGGGCAGGAAGTCGGTTCGGATGTTGTCCATGGGCACGTCGTACAGCTCGCCCTCGATGGCTGCGCCGCCGTCCTCGCTCAGCAGGAGGGCCGGAAACTCGTCGCGGACGGAGAAGAACCGGTAGATCGGAGCCGTTCGTGCCGCACCGACGAATTTGTGCTGCGCCACGTTGTGGTGCAGGTTCCCGCCTCGCATTGCGCCGCCGTTGCAGAACAACTCAGCCATGTCAGGCACTCCCTTGGTTTGACTTCCATATTGTGGAAGTAATATTTCGTTTTGTGGTATTAGTGAACCGCTTCGGCTCGTGTTTGTCAAGGGTGGTATACCGCTAGCGCGGAGCATGGAAACGGGCGCCGACCCTGTGGTCGGCGCCCGTGGTTCATCGAGAGATGCTGCTAGACAGTCACATTTGAGTTTCGGACAGTGACGTCGAGTTCGACGGCAACCTTCAGCAGCGTTTGCCGGAGCCGCTTGGTCTTACTGTCGAGAACTTCACCGACCATCTCCTGCGTCACGGGCCATGGAGTGTCGGGGATCACGTCGTGGTCGGTCACCAGAGCTACACAGGTGTAACTGATACCGAGTTCGGCGGCGAGCGCTGCTTCCGGATACGGCGTCTGGCTCACCAGATCCCAGCCCTGGGCCGCGTACCACCTCGACTCTGCGCGGGTCGAATACCGCGGCCCGCGTATCGCAACCAGCGTCCCGCCGTCGTTGACGATCCAGTTGTTCCGCCTGAGAATCTCGACTACCGCCCTGCGACCTGCCGCCGGGAACGGGTCGCCGAAGCTGAGGTGCACGTCGCTGTCGTCGAAGAACGTGTCGTCGGTGCGTCCGGTCCGGTCGACCAGCTGATCCGGCACGACGATCGAGCCGACGCCGACCGCCGACCGAAGCGAGCCCGAGGGTGTCGGTGCGAGAATCGTCCGAACGCCGAGACTGTGCAGAGCCCAGATGTTGGCCCGCGCATTGATACGGTGCGGCGGGATGTTGCGGTGCCTACCTGTTCGGGTCAGGTATGCGATGCGATGGCCGTTCGAATTGCCGACGACGATCGTGTCGGAGCACGGTCCGTACGGAGTATCGACCGCGATTTCTTCGACGTCGTCGAGCAATCCGTAGTAGCCCCAGGTGCCGAGAACGGCGACGCGTACAAGTGTCTCAGGCATTGCGGACCGCCATCTCTGCGTCTACGGGTGCGCTCTTCTTCGTCAATTCGACGGGTGCCAAGACGATCTCGTGACTCGGATGTGGATGCGCTGCGACGTCGTCCGGGTCGTCGGGAACGAATCCACGATCGAGTACGGCGTGCATTTTCTCGGTATCGAGCATGCCGGACCATTTCGCGACGACGAAGGTCGCGAGGCAGTTGCCGAGCAGGTTGGTGAAGACTCGCATGGAGTCCATCAACCGGTCTGCGCCGAGCAGCAGCGCTACCGCGGCGACCGGGAAAGCTCCGATCGCGGCTGCCGTTGCCGACAGTGCGACGAACGCCGACCCGGGCACGCCGGCCATGCCTTTGGAGCTCAGGATCAGAATGCCCATGATCGTAAGTTGTTCTCCGATACCGAGTTCGACGCCGACAGCTTGGGCGAGGAACATCATCGCAAGCGAGAGGTAAATGGCAGCGCCGTCGAGGTTGAACGAATATCCGGTTGGTACGACGAGTCCGACGACCGCTCGATCACAGCCTGCGTTGTCGAGCTTCTTGATGATTCGAGGCATAACCGCCTCGGACGATCCGGTGCCGAGCGCAAGCATAAATTCTTCGCGGCAGTACTTGACGAACTTCCACGCGTTCACGCCGGTAAGCAGTTTGACCACGATGGAGAGCACGACGATGAAGACCAGCGCGGCTCCGTAACAGGCCAGGATGAGAATTCCGAACGACTTGAGGGAGTCGGCACCGTAGTTGCCGACGGTAAACGCCATCGCACCGAATGCGCCCAGTGGCGCGAGGTACATGATGTAGCCGACAATCCGGAAGATCACGTGCAGCGCCTGGTCGATCACATCCATCAAGATGGGCGGCGCGGATTCGCCGAAGGACGCAAGCGCGACGCCGAACAGCACGGCGAACAACAGCACCTGGAGCAGGCTGTTCTGGGCGAACGCATCGAACACGCTGGTCGGGATGATATTCATGACGAACTCGACACCCCCGGGCAGGTGACCGCCCTGCGTCTTGGCGTCGAGTTCGCTCGTGTCGAGCGTCGAGGGATCGATGTTCAAGCCACGTCCGGGATGGACGAGGTTGCCGACCAGCAGCCCGAGCCCTAGAGCGCACGTCGTGGCGGTCATGAACCACAGCATGGCCTTTCCGCCGATTTGGCCGAGCGCCTTCATGCTGCCCACCTTGGCGATCCCGGTGACGATCACCAGGAAGATCAGCGGCGCGACGAGCATCTTGATCAATTTGATGAAGCCCTCGCCGAGGGGTTTGAAGTGATCCGCGAGGCCCGGCGCGAGGATGCCGGTGGCGATACCGGCCGCTATGCCTATCAGGACTTGTACGAACAGACTTTTGTACCAGCGCTTCGGACGCGCTGCGGCTTCGACTTTGCTCACGGAGTACCTCTCCATCGACGAACTTCCACTTTGTTAACTTCCATATTGTGGAATATTAATTCCATTATTTATATAGTGGTCTGCATCACACGGGGGTGTCAACCCCTAGGCGGTGTTGTGCCAGCGATTGCGGATTCTGGATATCGTCATACGATTGAGTAATTCCGCTAGCCGGAAGTTAGAAGGCCACTATTGGTTGGAAAGGACTATCCGATGGCAGCCATACCCAGCCAGGGCGGCAGCGTCCAATCTGTCGACCGCGCGTTCGACATTCTGGAAATCATGGCGGCAGCGGGCGGATCGATCGCGCTGAGCGAACTTGCCGAAACCGCGGGTCTACCGCTACCGACGATCCACCGGCTGACCCGATCGCTCGTCGCACGCGGCTACGTTCGGCAGCTACCGTCGCGCAAGTACGCGCTCGGTCCCAAGCTGATCCGTCTCGGCGAGAGCGCAACACAGCTGATCGGAGCCTGGTCGCGCCCACATCTTGCCGACCTCGTCCGAGCGACAGGGGAAACAGCGAACATGGCCGTCATCGACGGCACCGCTGCCGTCTACGTGGCGCAGGTGCCATCGGAGCACTCGATGCGGATGTTCACCGAGGTCGGTAGACGGGTGTACACACACTGCACCGGCGTCGGAAAAGCACTGCTCGCGCAACTACCCGACGATGCAGTGCGAAGCATCGTCGCGCGGGCGGGGATGCCCCGACAGACCCCCAATACCCTGACCGACCCCGACGCCCTGATCACCGACCTCAACGTCATCCGGCAGCGCGGTTATGCGATCGACGAAGGCGAACAGGAGGTCGGCGTCCGATGCTTCTCCGTTCCGGTTCCCAACTCACCGTCGCCGACGGCGATCTCCGTCTCGGGACCGGCGGCTCGTGTGACGCTGGAATCGGCGGACCACATCGTCCCTCTGCTCAAGCGTGTCGCGAAGGAACTCTCCACCGAGTTCGACAACAACGCCGCCCTCTGATCAGGGGCTAGGAGTTGTTGGCCTGCAAGAACTTTCCGGCGTGGATGGTGGTGCCGAAGCCTTCGGCGAAGGTGCCGTTCTCGTAGAGGACGTGGCCGGCGACGATGGTGGCCGCGACAGCCTTGTCGTTGCGATTGACCATTCGATCGACTCCTGCGACACCGGGCATCGGCGCTTCGGCGTATTCGCCGCTGGAGCCGTCGAATCCGGACGGGTCGATGATCGCGATGTCGGCGCGGCTGCCTATCCTCAGGCGTCCGGCGTCGAGGCCGTACCAGTCCGCGAGCTCACTCGTCAGTCGGCGGACCGCTGCCTCCACCGGCATGAACGTGCGGGCATGGACACGTTCGAGCATTCGGACACCGAAGTTGTAGAACGCCATATTCCGTAGATGCGCACCGGAATCGGCGAACCCGACCTGCACGACATCGGATTGTTGCAGCTGGTCGAGAACGTCGTCGCGGTCGTTGGCGATCGTGGTGCGCCAACGCAGTGCCTTGCCGTGCTCGACGGCCAAGTCCAGCAGGGCGTCAGCGGGTTCGATGCCACGTTCGTCGGCGATCGCACCGAAAGACCGCCCGACGACAGTCGCGTCGGGGCAGGCGACGATCTCGGCGTCGTAGAGATCGCGGTGCCAGACCTTGAACCCGAACTTCGCCGTCATCTCCTTGCGGAAGGTGCGCCGGTAGGACTCGTCGGCAAGAAGTTTTCCGCGTTTCAGCACGTCTCGAATGTTCAAAGCGGCTGCACCCGAACCGAATTCCTCGAACACCACCACGTCGATGCCATCCGCGTACACCTCGAACGGGACCGGAAGATGCTGCCAGCGGAAGCCGTCACCACCGATCTTGTTGACGACCTTTGCTGCTGCGATCGCAGCGCGGACGACGGTGCGGTCGGCTTTGACATCGGCGGCGCTGATGATCGTCGTCTTCAACGGTCGACGCTTGCGCCCCATGCTCTGCGCGAAGTAGCGCGCCATCTCCGACCGCTTGGCCAGGTTCGGGGTGCTCTGGTGGATTCGACCGCGCGCCCGCAGCACGTCGTTGAGCGCGCCGAATTCCTTCCAACTCGCAAACGTGGACGGCAACAGCCTTGCGGGCCAACGAGTTCCCTCCAGCTTGGAGAACGAACTGCGGATGGTCGACAAGCCGACGAATCCAGCGTCCAGCGCCTCGGTCAGCATGGCTTTCATCCTTGCCAGTTCGGCGTCGCTCGGCGTCACCGTCGGATCCGTTGCGCGATCGAGGCCGAGCACAGTGGCACGGATGTCGGAGTGTCCGATGAAGCCCGCGACGTTGAGGCCGAGCGGGCGCTGATTGATCGCGTCGACATAGGACGCGGGACCCGACCACGTCTTGTGCTCCTTGACCGCGGAATGCACTGCGTCCCAGGGCAATGCCTCGACGCGAGCGAACATGTCCGCACAGTCGTCGGCGTCCGCGTAGACGGTCGACAGCGAGCAGTTGCCAAGCACGATCGAGGTGACGCCGTGGCGCACGCTCTCCCCCAGCCCAGGTGAACCGAGGACTTCTGCGTCGTAATGGGTGTGCACGTCGAGCATCCCCGGGATGACCCATTTGCCGGTCGCATCGATCTCACGGTCGGCGACGGGGTTGTCGGCACTACCCGGCTCGATGTCGCCGATGGTCGTGACCTTTCCGTCTCGAACGCCGACGTCGGCCAGGATGGGCGCCGAACCGGAGCCGTCGTAGACCGAGCCATTGCGAATCACGAGCGAGTAGTGGGACATCAGCAACCTTCGATCTTCGATACTGGAGAGTATTGAGATTTGGATACTACCGAGTATCCTGATTCCCGTGACGACCGTCAACCCCCGAATCCGTACCCCTCGCCTGGAAGTGCGCGAGCGAATCCTGGCCGCAGCGACGTCGGAATTCGCTCGAAAAGGGTTTGCAGGCACCACGATCGATGCCATCGCAGACACAGCTGGATTCACCAAGGGCGCCGTCTACTCGAACTTCGGGTCCAAGGACGACCTTTTCTTCGCGCTCTTGGACGAGCAGATCGCGCACCGACTCGAGGTCGTCGCCGCACTTGCCGGCGATACAGTCGCCCGCCCTTCGATGCGCGAGGCAGGCAATCTGCTGATGCAGGAAGTACTCGCCAACCGCGATTGGCAACTGCTGTTCACCGAATACTGGCTTCGCGCCATGCGCGACTCGCAGGTGTGCGAGAAGTTCGTCGAACATCGCCGAGCGATCCGTGCGCTGATCGAGCGCACGGTCGACCAACTCGACCTTCATCCAGAACTCGACTCGGAAGCAGCCGCAGTCTTGGTGCTCGCCCTCAACAACGGTCTGGCGATCGAAGAATTCACCGACCCGGGAACGGTTCCACACGACTTGTTCGGCACCGTTCTGCAGGCGCTCGCGGCACCTGACAGTCAGGTCTGATCAGGACCCCCGCCGAAGTTGCCTGCGACAGCCACTGCGATCTCGATCCCGCGCCGCGAGCGCGTCATGGATCTAGGTTGAATTCATGACCAATCCCGTTCCGCCTGGCGAGAACCAGACCCAGCCCACAGTGAGTAGTTTGCAGTCCGCACTGTGGCTGCCGATCTTCGACGAACTCGCCGACCCGAGGGTCGTCGCACGCCTGGCAGCCGATGCGGAAGAGGCCGGCTGGGACGGCGTGTTCGTGTGGGACCATGTGCGCTGGAGGGCGCCGGTCCAACAGGTCGCCGATCCATGGATCACGTTGACCGCGATCGCAACTGCGACGGAACGTATTCGATTCGGTCCGATGGTCACACCCCTCGCCCGCCGCAGGCCCACCAAGGTCGCGAGGGAAACCGCGACGCTCGACCTACTCAGCGGCGGACGCCTCACGCTCGGTGTCGGTCTCGGCAGCGACCGCTTCGGCGAGGAGTGGTCCGCGACCGGTGAGGAACTCGACGATCGGCGAAGAGGCCAGATGCTAGACGAGTCACTGGAGATCCTTGGCGGCGCGTGGTCCGGTGAGCCTGTGCACCATCGCGGACAGCACTACACCGTAGACGGAATCACGTTCCTGCCCAGACCAGTTCAGCGTCCCGGCGTCCCGGTATGGGCCGCAGGATTTCCAGGCAACGCCAAACCGATGCGCCGCGCCGCCCGACACGACGGCTTCTTTCCGGTCAACCTCGAACACCAAGACCAGCTCGCCGAGATCGTCGCGACCATCACCGATCTCAGGCAGGGCCAAACGACCGACTTCGACATCGTGATCGGTCTCGGAGCCGACATCGACCCCGCGCCGTACGTCGAGGCGGGCGCCACGTGGTGGCTGACGGACTTCGACCCGGAATCGGTGTCGCTGGATCGGGTTCGGGGTGTACTCCGCGACGGGCCGGTCGACATGCTGATCGACGTCGGCGCGGACCCGCAGGCAGCTAGGTGATGGTGACGCCGCCGTCGACTGCGATGGTCTGGCCCGTCACGTAGCCACCTGCGTCGGACGCCAACCAGACGAGCGTCGCGGCGAGCTCCTCCGGATCACCCTTGCGGCCAAGGATCATTCGCGGTGCGAGCGCATCGAGGTAGCCGGGCGCATATGCCGCCGTCATCTCCGACGCAAAGAATCCCGGCGCAATCGCGTTGACTCGGATACCTTTTCGAGTCCCCCACTGCTGCGCGAGGTCACGGGTCAGTCCGACGATCGCAGCCTTGCTCGCGCTGTAGGCCGCCTGCGGTAGACCAGCGGTCGTCAATCCGAGAATGCTCGAGATGTTCACGATCGAACTCCCGGGCGCCATGACGCGACCGCACGCCTGCGCAGCCCAGTACGAGCCGTTCAGGTTGATGTCGATGACCGACCGAAACTCTTCCGGGGTCTCGCGGGTCGACGGAACGGCGGTCCCCACTCCCGCATTGTTGACGAGAACGTCGACCTTGCCGAACTCCGCGATCGCGGCATCGACGAGTGCCGTGCACTGGTCCGGATCGACGACATCGGTTCCTACCGACAACACCCGCCCGCCGACGCTCTTGACCAATTCCGCTGTGTCAGCAAGCTTGTCGACCCGACGAGCAGCAAGAACCACATCGGCGCCAGCTTCGGCGACAGCTTTGGCGAATGCGACGCCGAGCCCCGAGGATGCTCCCGTCACGATTACGACGCGACCATCGAGTCGGAATTTGTCCAGTACTGACATCGTTGTCTCCATTCGGTACCTAACGGCGTTTCCGATGCAACGGTAGTCACCGCTGCTTCGGTCAGACCATGGTGGCTGGAACTGCCGCGATGAGACCGCCGTCGACGAGGATGTCTTGCCCGTTGATGTAGGCCGCGTCGTCGGATGCCAGGAAGGCGACCACCGCAGCGACATCTTCGGATGTGCCTAGGCGGCCGGCCGTCACAGTTGCGACCGCCGCTGCTTTGGCTGCGTCGGAGACGTTGGCCTTGTAGGACGGCGTCTCGATGTAGCCGGGGCTGATCGAGTTGACGCGGATTCTGCGTGGAGCCAGTTCTGCCGCAAGGGATTGCGCGAGGTTGAGGACCGCAGCCTTCGTTGCCGAGTAGAGCGAGGCGGCCGGGACGCCACGGTGGACCGCCCAGGACGAGGTGACGACGATGGCACCGTGGTCCGCGAGCAAGGGAAGCGTCTTCTGGACGGTGAAGAAGACACCTTTGAAGTTGGTCGCGACCACCCGATCGAATTCCTCGTCGGTGATGTCCGCATTCGGCAGGAAGGCGGCGATGCCCGCGTTGGCGAACACCACGTCAAGGTGTCCGTGCCTGGTGCTGATCGCGTCGACGAGGGCATCCAGGTCGGAGGGATCGGCAACATCGGCAGCAACGGCGGTGAGCCGATCGCCAGCGTTCAACAGCTCCACCGCAGCATCGAGACCTGGCTTGCCACGCGCAGCGATCACCACCTGAGCACCCGCGTCGAGCAGTCGGCGAGCCGTAGCCAAGCCGATGCCGCTGCTACCGCCGGTGACCAGAGCGATCTTGCCGTCGAACCGGGCTGAGGCATTGGGCATTCGGTGGTTCCTCTCGAAGGTGTTGTCATCGAAAGCGAACTCCGAATGGGAAGCCACTATTCCGCGATGGAGCGAATGTGCCAGCGGTATCGCCGAGGGGTACGAATGTCACATTGGCTCCGGCGTCTAGGCATTTTTCAACCACCGCAGGTGTTGCAGCTGTCACAGAAGCGGTGTAGGCCAGAGGAGGTGACCGTGGACCCGAAACCCGTGATCGCCGACTTCTCGACGCGCGGCCTCCCGCAGGAGGAGCGGGTGCGGTTATGGGAGGAGCACAATGCCGAGGCGTTGATCGGCCTCGGATGCAGAACCCTGACGGGCGAAGCGCTGGAGGCAGCGGAACGCACCGTCCAACTTCCGCAGTTGCGATTTGGGCGCGTCACAGGCACGCCGCACGTTGTCGACCGCACGCAAGTCCACATCAGGTCACACCCGACCGACTCGATCGTCGCGTACTTCGCGTTGCAGGGCGACGCGTTTTTCTATCACGAGCACGGCTGCGAAATGGTCCGGCCGGGTCAAGCGATCGTCGGAGACGGCGACAAACCGTTCATGCGCGGGTTCTCACACGGCCTGAAAGAAGTCGTCCTCGAAATTCCCCGGAGCACGTTCGACGATATGCAGTGGCACAACACTTTTCGATCGCCCCTGACTATCGACTTCACGACCGACCCGCACACCAGAGCCCTGCTTCGATTGATCGGCACGACGTTGCAGAACGGGACGGACAGATCCGACGCCGTGGAGGCGGCTGCGATAGATCTGTTTCGGATGTCGCTCGGCGGTCCTCCTGCAAGCGCTTCCGCCGCGCACACCGCTGCGGCAACGGTATTCATAGCCGAGCACTTGCACGAACCAGACCTCACCGTCCCCACAATCGCTGCGGCAGTGGGGATCAGCGAACGTCAGTTGTCGCGGCTGTTCTCCGCCGACGGGGTGGGTGTAGTGCGCTTCATCTTGGATCAACGGCTCGATCGCGCGCGCAGCGCAGTGTTGTCGAACCCGACCGCAGCTCTGTCCGACATAGCCGCCAAATGCGGTTTCACCTCACAGTCCTACTTCTCGAAGGCTTTCAAGGCCAGGTACGGACTCTCACCGACCGCACTTCGTTCGTCTCGCGTCTAGACGCCCGCCGGCGCGAGGACTATGTCGAATCGGGTCTGCGACCAGGGCCGACCCACCTCACGACCATCGGGGGTCGGAGTACTCGCAGAATGCTGCACGAAGTCCTTGACCAACGAGTCCTTCACACCGAAAACACTGTCCTTGCTCAGCAACTCGTCGCCGCGCACGAAGATGTGCGTGACCAACGTCCGCAGACCTTCCGCGGTGACCATGAAGTGCAGGTGTGAGGCACGGAAGGGTGAGCGGCCAACTGCTTCGAGCAGTTTGCCGACGGGGCCGTCATGCGGAATGGGATAGGGCGTCGGCGTCAGTCCCCAGAATGCGAAGCCGCCGTCCTCGTCGGAGAACAGGTGGGCACGACCGGCCACTCGGTCGTCGTCGTACTGAACGTCGTAGAAGCCGTCGTCGTCGGCTTCCCACACTTCGATCCGCGCTCCCGCCACCGGCCGGCCGTCGGTGTCGGTGACAGTTCCTTCGACCCAGCACGGCTCACCGGGAGCGCCACCGGCGATGTCGCCTCCCGAGTCGATTCGTGGCGAGTTCTCGGTGAAGAACGGACCGAATACGGTTGCCTCCGTAGCGCCCTGGTAAGCCGTGTTGTTGACTGAGATGCACTGCGCCGACGCTCCGAACACATCGGAAAGGAGTACGAACTCCTGACGCTTGTCGTCGGTGATATGGCCTGTAGCGGTAAGGAATTCGATCGCTGCCTGCCATTCCGTCTCCGTCAGCCGGACGTCGCGAATGAACGCGTGCAAATGTGTCGTCAGAGACTGCATGACCTGTTTGAGTCGAGGGTCCGGAGCGTGGTCGAACGAAGCGAGAACAGTCTCGACGAGGGTGTCCTCGATTGCCCGTTGTTCCTCGGAGATTGTTGCGGCAGTCGATGTGTCGGTCATGATCGTCCCTTCTACTGTCCCGGTACGGCGCCGACGAGCGCGGCGCGGAGAAGTGCATCGAGGTTCTCGGGTGTCACGGTCCGGGGGTTGCCCGCGGGGATGTTCGGCATGATGAGGCGCACGGCTTCGGGGATATCACGCTCGGTCAGTCCGTAGTCGCGAAGTGCCCTCGGCGCGTCCAGGTCGGTACGAAGGGTATCGAGTCCATCTGTAGCGCTGACACTTCCGAACGCTGAGGCGAGCCGCTGTTCGGCCTCTGCAGCACACGGCGCGTTGAAGGCGAGCACGTGTGGGAGCACAGTCGCGTGCGTCTGCGCATGTGGCAGGTCGAACGCTCCCCCGAGTACATGACAGATCTTGTGGTGCAACCCCGAACCGGCCGACGCGAACGCCACAGCCGCGAGATACGCACCGTAGAGGACTTGTTCGCGACCGGCACGTCCGTCGGGATTGGAGGCGACAAGCCGGAGACCTGACGAGAGAGCACGAACTCCCTCGGCTGCAAGAGCCTGGTTGATCGGATCCGTCCTCGGTGCCCACATCGAATCCACGCAGTGTGCAAGGGCATTGAGGCCGGACGCCACCGAAAGGGCAACTGGTAGAGACAGCGTCAATTCCACGTCGTAGATCACCGAGCTCGGCAGTACCGCATTGTCGACGCCGGTAGTCTTGCGCGACTGCTCGGTGAGGCCCCACACGTTGGTCGCCTCGGATCCGGCGTAGGTGGTTGGTATCGCGACGATGGGCAGGTTCGTTGTCAGCCCAATGGCTTTGGCCAAGCCGGTGGTGGAACCGCCGCCGACGCAGACGATCAGGTCGACGTCGGCCTCCGCCGCCGCCTTCCGCGCGGCATCGGCCTTCTCGATCGGCACGTGCGGCGCGACGTCGGTGTAGAGGAGCACGACGTCGATGTTGTCGATCAGGGTCGCAGCGACATCCACCGCTGACCCGGACGCGATAACCATCACCCGTCGAGACCCAAGGCGCGCGACCTCCGCAGCAAGGTGTTTCGCAGCGGTGCCGGTTCCGAAAAGTACTCGCTGGCCGAGGGTTTCGTGTTCGAAGTGCACGCTTATGCCTGCCTACTCATGATGGCGGACAACACGTCGAGCAGCACCGTTACCGGATCTGCCGGAAGCGAGGCCGACCGCCAGCCGACATGTTTGTCGGGTCGAACCAGAACTGCCCCGTCTTCGTCGACGCCGCGAATCTCGGCCCAGGCGAAATAGAGATCTGTGTACTCGTGTCCAGGGCCGATGACGACGGTCTCGATGTCGATCCCTAGCTGGCTGCCGACTTTTGCTGCGGCGGTGAGCCATTCGTCTCCGGTGGTTCCGGTGAAGAGGGTGAATCGTCCGTACGGTGCCAAATCGTGGGTCGAGTACTTGTGACTGCTGTCGCCGACCCACACATGCGGCAATCGGCTGCCGGGCGCGGTCGACTGCTCGTAGTACAACTCGGCGTCGCGGGCGGGGTGGGCTCGCGCACTGCCGTCGTCGACTATGGCAGTGGAGGCGTACGACTGACCCAATTCGACTCCGTGGGCGTTGAATTCGTAGTTCTTGAGGTCCATCGCATCCTGGATCGCGCGACGTTTTGCAGCGCCCTCCGCGGTGTTGTCCTTGCGAGATTCGATCAAAGCGGCCATCTCTTCGGGAGTTTCGGCCTTGTCGATACCGAGGGCCTCGAAGAGTTGACCGAATTCCCGACTCGACTTGTTGGCGCGAGTCACGATCTGCTCGGCGACGGGAGCCCGTTCGACCGTGTACGTCTCGAGCAGGTCGTCACCGGCGGTCCCTGCCAGCACGGCCGCGATCTTCCACGCCAGGTTGTAGGAGTCCTGTATCGACGTGTTCGAACCGAGGCCATTGCTCGGTGGATGTTTGTGTATCGCATCGCCGGCACAGAACACCCGACCGGACTGCAACCGCGTCGCAAACTGTTCGTTGTTGCCCCACAACGACTTACCGGTGATCTCGACCTCCAGATCTGGGACGCCGATCAAGTTGCGGACGATCTGCGTCGCCGATTCGTCGGTCACCTCGGGCGCTGGTCCGTTGATGTCGTAGCCCCAGACGATCAACCATTCGTCCCAAGGGTGCACCATCCGAATCAGGCCCGCGCCGATCCCGCCGATATTGGACCCAGGCTGCACGACCCAATACAACACCGAGGGCCGATGGCCGACCAACTGGGCGATATCTGCCTTGAACGTGATGTTCATCGAACCGGCGATGTCCATCCGGCCCCTCAAGGGAAGGTCGATGTCGGCGGCAACCTTCGACCGCGCGCCGTCAGCGCCGATCAGGTACTTCGCGCGGATCGTGTAGCTCGCACCGGTCAGGCGGTCGAGCACCCGTACGTCGACATGATCGGCAGTCTGCGTGTGCGAGAGGTACTCCGTCGAGAAGCGCGAGTGTGTGCCGCGGACGGTCGCGTTCTTGACCAGGATCGGTTCCAACAACGTTTGTGGGATATCGCAATTCATCGACGGCGAGGCGAGTTCGTAGTCCGCGTGCCTACTCGGATGTGTGCCCCACGCGAGGATGCGACCGAGTTCCTCGCCGGCCAGTGACGTGCAGAAGACCGTGTCGCCGATCAGCTCGTGCGGCGTCGCCTCAGCCGTGACCTGGTCTTCGATTCCGAGGTCACGGAAGATCTCCATCGTGCGTTGATTGGTGATGTGGGCCCGCGGCGTATTGGCGGTCCACCGGTACTTCGTGATCATGATGTTCGGCACGCCGAGTGTCGACAGAAACAACGCTGCCGACGAGCCCGCGGGTCCGGAGCCGACGATCAGAACGTCGGTCTCGACCACGGTTCCGGTCGGAAGTTCGGTGGCTGCGACACCATCGTCGAAGTTGACCATCTCTGCCTCTCGATCACGATGCCCGCTCGAATGCGGGGTATGTATCGAGTGTGCTGACGGGAAGGCTGCGCGAGAAGGAAATTCGGGGAGACGTCCGAAACGAGGCAATGGATGGCCGATTTGGGCAACGCAACCACGATTCGCGCCCGTGGCCAGACAGCGCCCAGACTCGCATGCCATCCTCGACGAATGGCACGTACCTGGTTGTCGGTGACGGTGGAACTACTCGGTGGGCGCGGTGAGGAATTGTGGCCTTGGCCCGGAAGGGTTTTCGCGGTCGGACCGTCGCACACGTTCATGGACCTCGCGAATGCCATCAACGACGCGTTCGCCCGGTGGGACAGGTCGCACCTGTCGATGTTCACCCTCGCCGATGGACGAGTGGTCACCGACGAGGAGACAGGCGACGAATTGGCGGGATCGCCCGACGGGCCGATCACGGAAGCGGTGGACATCGAGACGGCCAAGGTTGCTCGGCTCGTCGAGCCGGGAGCGGAGTTCCAGTTCACCTTCGACCTCGGCGACGACTGGACCCACCGCTGCTCGGTAGGCCAAGACAAGATCGACCCACTGCAAACGTTGGGGATCGCGCCGCGGAGCCCGCTCCCCTACCGAGGATGGGGCACCATCCCGGACCAGTACGGGCGCCGGTGGGCAGACGACGACGGGCAGAGCGCTGTGCCGAGCAGACCCACGGATCCGCATCCGATGCTGCGTAACGCCTGGCCCGGCGTTTCCTAGGCGCTGCAAATCGTTGGCGCCGGCATACCGATGGCACTGAAACAACTCACGTAAGCAGGCAGAGCCGGTCGCGTTGTCGGTCGTCAATCGGCTGACGGACCGCGCGGCCACGGGTGACGACGTGTTGAAGAAGGACCTCATCGCCTCTGTACGCCGCGATCAGTGGTTCCTGTTCTCAACCGACCGCAAAATCGGTCGTGCCCGAGAGTTCCTCGCAGGTAAGGGAGTTCGGGTTGGCTGAGAATCAGCCCACCTTCGAGGTGACTAGTCCAGTTCGCAAGTGACGCTGTAGAAGTCGGCGGGCTCCTCGTCGGTCAACCCGAAGGTGGTCTCGCTGAGAACCGCACCGTTCCAGACGACCCACGGGCCCGAGATGAACTCGACCTCCCCGCTGCCATCAACCGAGTACTCGCCACTGCCTGAACTCGTGGAGTACTCGCCGCCATCGATGGTCACGGAAAGGTTGCCGCCGGCACCGCCGTAGGTGCGGCAGGTGTAGTCCCCGTCTGGCAGTCCCCCGTCAGCGGTCGCGGCAAGCGCTGAGTCCTCGCCGTCGCCGGACCCAGATTCCGATCCGCCGTTGTCGCTACAGCCGGTGCTGGTCAGCGCGATGAACAAAGCCGCAGCTAGCGCGAGAATGGTACGCACGAGGGTCTCCGATCTGCCGCAGGCGGAGAGCAATTACAGACGCTTCCCGGGCTGGCAGGCAAGCCGGCCGCAGCTGTCAGCTGTGATTGTGGCACCGCCCCAATACGGCGGGGATGGAATCGGGCAAACAAGGCGTCTGCCCGTCGCGTGCCCTGCGGCCACCCGCGATCTGACCGCAGCGGCAGAGACCACTCCTGACCGCTTCGACGCTCATATCCGCGACGTCGCCCTATCGACGCTGTTCCCCTGACGACGCTGTTCCCTGACGATGCAGTTCATTGCTCACAGCGCCGCCGCTGCCGCCTCGGCGACGGCCTTGTCCTGCTCACCGGTGCCGCCACTGGCGCCGACCGCCCCGATGACCTGGCCGTTGTGCCGCAGCGGCACACCGCCGGTGAAGCTCATGATGCGCCCGCCGTTGGAGGCGTGTATTCCGAAGAACTGGTCGCCCGGACCCGCGTTGGCCGCGAGGTCCTCGGTCGAGATGTCCAGCGCCCGCGCGGTGAACGCCTTGTTGATCGAGATGTCGATGCTGGCGATCCAGGCACCGTCCATCCGCACGTGGGCCACGAGGTTGCCGCCGGCATCGACCACCGCAATGTTCGACGGCGACTCGATCTCGGCGGCTTTGGCTTGCCCGGCGGCGATGACCCGCTGCGCATCGTCGAGGGACACCGAGGTCTGGTTCAGTGTCATGACGCACCTGCCCCGAGCTTCGCGAACTGCTCGACGATGGCGTGACCGAACGCGGGCAGGTCGTCGGGCGAGCGGCTCGAGATCAGATTCCCGTAGTACACAAGAGCTTTCATCTCAATTCTCCCTATCCAAACAATATTTCGGATGGTCTCCGGCCACGCAGTAGCGGCGAAAGCGAGGCATGAGCCGAACCATCGTTCAGGCGAGAGGCGTCTACACGAACGAGACACGGCGAGCGAACGACGCTAAACCACCCACGCGCCAACGTATTTCGCTGACTATGAATGACGGTTGCCAATCGAGGCATGGAACTCCGTCCCACGTCACACTGTGCTCCTTCGACCTCGTGATTGGAAGGGCTGGAGGAATTCAGTGTCGGTTCACAGGCCGGAACACGGCCCGAGGACGAGCGGTCCCGCACGGTGACGATCACCACCCGGGACGGCGCCGACGTTGCAACCTTGTGCCCACGCTGCAATCCGCAATCCATGCGGCTCGCGAATCGTCAACTCCCACAGAGAAATGACGGCATCTGATGTCTATCAACCGACGTGCTACCCAAGAGCGGTGTCCGATTCGATGTCGAATGGCGATTGCCTGTTCGGTCGAAGCGCAAGAAGATGTTTCGCACGGAACGCGAGGCTCGCCAGTTCGAGACGAAGGTGGTTGTCGGTCACGCCGTTGGCAACATCAACGACCCACGCGCCCAGAACAATTCTGCGAAGCGATCCATCCGCGTCGGTGCGGGCGACAAGACATCGATCCGGGGTACCCGGTACGCCCTTCAGCGGTCCAACTGAGCCAGGTACACCGGCCGGATCCAGCCAGGCCGCTGCCGCGATCGGCGAGTGTTCCCCGCCGCCCTGAATCCTCGTGTCCGAAGTGGCCCCCACTGCCCTGTGCGTGTGATCGAATTGGCGACAGGTTCAGCCCAGGAGGTTCGCCATGTCCGTGAAGTCTCGTCACATCGGTCGCAATGCCCGACGGTTCTACATCGGAATGTGCGGTATCGGCCTCGTCGGCGCGTTCACCGTGGCGGTGCCGGGAATCGGTTCTGCCGCACCGGCATTGCCGGCCAATTGCACGGCGGCGGGGAGCACCGTCACGTGCACCTATGAATACACGGGCGGCGAACAGAGCTTCGAAGTTCCGGCCGATGTCACGTCGGTCCGCGTCGTGGCCACCGGGCAGCAGGGGGCATCCGAGAACTTGCTTCCCGGTGGGCTCGGCGCGATCGCATCGGGCACCGTGCCCGTGGCCGCTGGTTCGACGCTGTTCGTCGTAGTTGGGGGCTTTCTCGGCTTCAACGGTGGCGGCAACGCCAATCAGAATCGAAGCTTCGGCGGCGGCGCCTCCGACGTTCGGACGGTTTCCAGCGCCGACGCGGTTGGCACGCTAGCCAGTCGACTGCTGGTCGCCGGCGGGGGAGGCGGCGCTTCCGGCCTCGGCTTCACCAGTCGAGGCAACCCTGGCGGCAACGCCGGCACCGCCGCACCCGGTGAGCGCGCGGGCCAGCCGGGCACGGCCACCGGCGGCGGCGCCCCCGGAGAGGGACAAGGTGGCCAGCCAGGTGTACTCGGTGCCGGTGGCGGCTCCGACGCGGGAGGCGGCGGTGGTGGTTTCTACGGAGGCGGCGGCGGCGGATACGACGCCGAGGGCCCCAGCGGCGAAATGGGCGGCGGTGGCGGTGGATCGTCGCTGGTCCCGCCCGGCGGATCAGTCACGCTTGCCGCGGCCGGTGCTGCTCCACAAGTCGTCATCAGTTACCAGATCGGCGGCCAACCGTCCTGCCTCGGTTTGCCTAGCGTGCTGAGCTTCTTCTGCTCACTGAGCTGAGCCGGATCGGCACATTTGCGCGCTTCGGCGAACCCACCGGACTCACGTCGAAGACGCCGACCTGAAGCTCCTTCAGGTGACGATGTCCTTCAGGTGACTATGGGGCACGCGTCGATTCACATGTACCGCGCACACCCACGATTCAGATTTGGATCGCGTGGTCGATGCGCTAGACAGGCTCAGATTCGACTCATGAAGTGGCGGACGGTCACGCATGGCGGACATTCGGCTGATTTTCGAGACCGGATCGACTGCCAGTCCATCGCAGCGAGCTGACCAAGAGCGCCCTGACTTGCGAGAAGAGATTGTGGCCAGGGCCGGGATCGAACCGGCGACCTTCCGCTTTTCAGGCGGACGCTCGTACCAACTGAGCTACCTGGCCGGACGGCACCGGAACTTCAATGCCAATCGCGTTGCGATGTGACTCGCAATATTGCGACCCTGACGGGACTCGAACCCGCGACCTCCGCCGTGACAGGGCGGCGCGCTAACCAACTGCGCCACAGGGCCTTGCATGTACTGCATTTACTTCGGAACTTCTCCGAGTCAACTGTCACCGTAAACTCGGGCACAACGTGAAAACCGGTCGAACGTACCCCCTACGGGATTCGAACCCGCGCTACCGCCTTGAAAGGGCGGCGTCCTAGGCCGCTAGACGAAGGGGGCCCGCCGGATTTCTCCGGTTCAGTACCTCCAACGGCGTTCCGTTGGGAGCTGGGATAGCTTAGGACAGAACTTGCCGAAATCCCAAACCCGCTGGCTAGGCCTCTAATTTGAGGTCCTCGGGGGATGCCGAGGTCTGCCATCCGACGGCCCGCCACTTGGCGAGCCACTCGGGCGTCGCCATCGCCTCGAGCACAACCTCGAGTGCCTCTTCGAACCGCGGACGGATTTGTGCTTGCTCGGCAAGCAGATCTGCCAGATACCGCTGTCCAGCCAATGCCGCGGACAGCACGCGCGTGAACTTTGCGGGGTCGGCGTCGGCGCGCAGCTGGCCGGCCTTCTCGGCTCGCGTCGCAAGCTCGTTCGCCGCTTTGCCGAGTACCGTTCCACCGCTCGCTTCGATTTCGCCGTAGAACTCGGGTTCGATAATCAGCCGAAATTCGGCTTGGACGATTACGTCCGCTTCGAAGCGCATCGCGATTTCGTCGTTCATGCCGTGCAGAATTTCGTATGGGTCGAGCTCAGCTCGAAGCATCCACCGACTGGTCGTTGCCCTGTACCGCTCGAGCGCGGACTCCATCACGGCTCGGGCGAGATCTTCTTTGGAGTCGAAGTGGAAATACATCGCACCTTTTGTGGCATGCGAGCCCTCTAAAATCCGGTTGAGGGAGGCGGCCGCATACCCGCTTTTGCCGAACTCGACAGCGGCCGACCCTATTATCGCCGCGCGGGTACGGCGCGCCCGTTCTTGCTGCCGTGCCATGCGCCCATCGCCTCCGAAGCAGGCGCGACTCCGATTTTCCATCGGCCACAAAACCGAACGGAAGTCGCGTTGTTAGTGTGCTTACAAGCTCAAAGTCGGTTTTACCCATAAAACAATTACATTCGGTCTGAATTTACAACATTAACCCGAAACACACCGAATGGTATAGTTTTGCTGGCTCGGGTGCGCTGCAGGGGGTGCGCACCCGAGCGTTCCCGTTGCACAGACCCGCACGGATGCAGGCCTGCTCGAGTTACGCAGCGACAATAACGCTCGGATGCGCGCCGGGAAACTCGACACTTCAACCAAATCGCAGCCGGATTGGGTGTCGATTCCCAAACAGAAAGCGGCGCCGCCTCGAAAATCTCCGAGACGGCGCCGCCAGCAATTTTCCAGCTTCTACCAGTGAGTTCCCGGAGTTATGTCGACGAACAGCCGCTGACCGACCGATTCCTCCGCCGGCGCCTCTGGTGCCGAACCAGGCGTTTGCGCCGCCTGCGAGTCCGCAAACATCTTGAAGCCACGGTTTCGGACCATGTCCATGATCTCCGGCGTAATCGAATCTGCGAGGGACGCCACTCGCCCGAAGGCAGGACTGTAGCGACGCGGCCGTTCGACGATGGCGTCACAGATCACGTGACCTGCCTCTTCCGGGCTCAGCGTCGGGAAGTTGTCGTACAGCGTGGTCGGCGCGATCATCGGGGTGCGAACCAACGGCATGTGCACAGTCGTGAACCGAACGCCCTCGTCCTGCGTCTCCGCCTGGAACGCGTCGGACGCAGTATCCAATGCAGCCTTCGACGCGATGTAGGCCGCGAAGCGCGGCACCTTGGTCTGCACACCGATCGACGAAATGTTGATGACCTGCCCGAACTGTCGCTCCCGCATACCGGGTAGCAAACCGAGCATCAACCGCAGCGGCGCGAAGTAGTTCAACTGCATCGTGCGCTCGAAATCGTGGAATCGGTCGTAGGAGAGCGTCAGCGAACGACGTATCGAGCGACCCGCGTTGTTCACCAGAATGTCGACCTTGCCGTAGCGAGCCAGCACGTTGGACACAAGCGCATCGATCGCAAGGAGGTCGGTCAGGTCACAAGGATGCACGTGCGCAGTGCCACCGAGCGCGGTTACCTCGTCTGCTGTTTCCCTCAACTTCTCCTCGCCGCGTGCGACCAATACGACTGTGCCGCCGGCTGCACCGATCTCCAACGCTGCAGCCTTGCCGATGCCGGACGATGCTCCGGTGATCAGCACGATCCGGCCGCTGAGCATCTTTTCCAGACTGGGCTTGGGGCTGAAGAAGCGGGCGACGCCACCGGGGGTCGTACGCGAAGTCGGCTTGGTCAGCGCCTTGTTGACGGCTCCGATCGGCTTTCCGACCACCGAGCCAACAGTTTTAAGCGGATTCATATTCGTTTTTCCCGTCCGAGGTACCCCCGCTGGAGTGTTCCCCGTCACACTAGCCGCGTGGTCACGGGCGCGAAACCAAATGAGTCCGGGTCCTGTTCGGTCCCGCCGTGGACTCCGTTAAACTGACCGACCGCGCCCCTTTAGCTCAGTTGGTAGAGCTACGGACTTTTAATCCGAGGGTTCTGGCTCATTGACCAGCGCCAACGCTAGAATCGTGGGGCAACCGTGTGGCACGCTGCCCAACTGTGAGTGCCCCCAGCAGGACTCGAACCTGCGACCTGCTGATTAAAAGTCAGTAGCTCTACCAACTGAGCTATAGGGGCTCGGCTGGCTAGCTTACCCGACGCCCCTTGGGGCAAACGGAAGGGGAAGCGATGGCGTGGGCCGAGAAGCTCCCGTCCGGCAAGTACCGCGGGATGTACCGCGACGCCGAAGGCGCAAAGCGCAGTGTCGGCACTTTCGCCCGCAAAGACGAAGCTGTGCGCCAAGCTGGCGCGAAGGAAGTCAACGAGCGAGAGTCGCCCACTCCGCGCGAGGCCAGGACCGTGACGTGGGGCGAGTGGGAACCACGATGGGAGGCGATGCGCCTCGTGGTCTCAAGCACCGAGCGCTCCGACAAAGGACGGCTACGTGACCATGTGCGGCCCCGATGGAAGAACGAGCCTCTGCGGTCGATCACCGGCGACGATATCCAGCGGTGGGTCACTTCCCTCGCGGATGGCGGGATGGCAGCGTCGACGGTTGCCAAGTGCTACTACCTCCTGAGCTCGTCGATGAAGGCCGCGCTCCAAGCGAAGCTGATCCCAACGAACCCGTGCAGCGGGATCAAGCTACCGAAGGTCGGTCCGATGCCCGAGCGGTTCCTCGACGCAGACGAAGTGTCCGCGATCGAGGCGTCCCTGGACGAGTTCGACGCATTCGTCGTCAAGGTGTTGCTCGGCAGCGGCATCCGACTCGGCGAGGCGATGGGCCTGCACTGGGAAAGCGTCGACCTCAAGCGCAAAGAACTCACAGTCGAATGGGCTTACGACCCCGTGGCTCAGTTGATGAAGACGCCCAAGGACCACGAGCGCCGAACGATCCCCCTAGGCGAGACCTTGACAGGCTTACTGAACGTCAGGCTCGACAAAGGTGGCGTTGGCCGAGCGGC
This sequence comes from Antrihabitans stalagmiti, assembly GCF_016482825.1. GTDB lineage: Bacteria > Actinomycetota > Actinomycetes > Mycobacteriales > Mycobacteriaceae > Antrihabitans > Antrihabitans stalagmiti. The sequence continues at coordinate 367,747 of NZ_JAEMNV010000005.1, forward strand.
GCCGCCGCCTGTCGAATACCCGAGGAACGCCCGACTCCATTCAGGTCTTGTTCTGGCGCACACGCACGGCCGTCCGTTCGATCCAAGTAACCTCAGACATCGATTCGAGGCATCCGTGCGTATCGCCTACGTCGGCACCGGCAAGAAGCGGCACCAGATCGGGCATGTCCGGTTGCATGACTTGCGGCACACGTACGCGAGCCGACTTCTGGAAGCTGGTGTGCCGATTGAAGAAGTCTCGCGGCTGCTCGGGCACGCATCAATCACAACGACCATGCGATACGCACATCGCGCTCGGTCACAATGGGACAATGTACGGTCGGCGTTGGGTTGATCCCTCCGCTTAATCGATCCTTGTCGACATTGGCCGGATTCGAGCTTGCGCCGTACCCGGACAATCCGCTTTCAGCGAAAACCTCAGCTGGAGGACTGCTGGCTGGGTGCGCCAAAACCACACTAGGTTGATCCCGGCGTGGGGTCACTGCCCACCCTGTCAGAGTCTGCAACGATGATGACGCAAGAAACCGACGAGGAGGATAGATGGCACGCGCCGACCTACTCCTTGCTCTCGTGAAGTCTGGAGCGGGTGGTGACGAACTGGCATTTCGTCGCGCCGCAGAAGCTCTGATCGCCGAGGAGGAGGGCAAGAAGCACGGTGTTTTGGCCTCCCAGCTCGCCGACGCCCTCACCCGACGCTCCCGCTCAGGATCAAACGTCGCCCCGCTAGCCCGCAACGAGGCCGCCTCCGCGCTGTTCTACGAGCTGGAGCCCGCGCGGCGCACCACCGACCTCGTCCTACCGTCGCCCGTACGAGCGGCGATCAGTGAACTCGTCGAGGAACACCATCGTCGCGACCTTCTATGCAGTCACGGCGTAGAGCCTCGCCACCGGGTTCTACTCAGCGGTCCGCCCGGCGGCGGTAAGACGTCACTGGCCGAGGCCGTTGCATCCGAACTAGCCGTTCCTCTCCTCACCGTCCGCTACGAAGGCTTGATCGGCAGCTTCCTTGGCGAGACGGCCTCGCGCCTCGACACGCTATTCGCCGCGGTCCGTATCCGTCCCTGCTTGCTCTTCTTCGATGAATTCGACACCATCGCCAAAGAGCGAGGCGACATCCACGAAACCGGCGAGATCAAACGGGTCGTGAGTTCTCTACTTCTCCAGGCAGACCGACTCCCATCGCACGTCGTCGTCGTCGCCGCCACCAATCACGCTGAGTTGCTAGACCGCGCGGTTTGGCGTCGGATGCAGATACGACTAGAGCTACCCCACCCGACCCGGGCCGCCAAGATCGAGTTCTTAAGCGCTTGGGCTAGCCGCAACAACGTTGATCTCGGACTCAGTCCTCGCAGCATCGCTGACCGTCTTGGTATCGTCAGCTTCGCCGAGCTGGAGGACTTCGTTCTCGACATTCAACGACGCTCCATCCTGTCGGGACCCGAACCTCATCCCACCGAAGTGACACAACTGGTACTGAAGCACTGGTCGACGCGCGCCAACCCCGACGGTTAGATGGCAAGCCGTGATGGTGCCGCCTCGACAGCACGACCGGTAATTCTTGGTGCCGTCAGCACAGCGCAGGCCACCACGTTGCCGCAAGGGCGCAACGGCGGCAAAGTCCGCTTTCCGTCCCTAGACGCGAGGCGCCAGCGCCTCGAAGATCGCTTCGTCGCGGCGTCAGACGCCTTCCAGACCCAGATCCAGCTTGGCGAATCACTCCCGGCCGCAGACCCTCAGCTCGTGCTCGTTCTCGAGGCCAGAGACGAGCGCCTCGACCTGACCAGCGTGGCCAAGAAACTCAACATCGAGTTACTAACCGAGACAGAGTCCAGCGCCGCGGCCGACGACGAGTTCGAGATGATCAACACCAAAGCAGCGCCCATCGTATCCAGCACCCTCCATGCCGTTTGCCTCAATCAGAAGGCAATGAGCGAGCTGCTCAGCCTTTGGCGAGCGTGGAAGGCCGACCAGAAACTCGGCCACGGCTACGCCAAGATGCGCGACCTGTTTCTGCATCTCAAAGACGTACGACCATGGGGACCACAAGACCGACTCAAGCTGATCAACTGGGACGACCACTTCGCCGGACAACTTCCCGGCAGCAAACGGTCCGTCGACATCGAGTTGTGGTTCCGTGGCTCGACAGCGACCCGTACTACGGCGGAGGCCCAAGTTACGGCTCTCGTCGGCCAGGCCGGGGGCGCCGTTATCAACCGTGTCATCAACGAAGACATCGGATATCACGGACTGAAGTGCGACCTTCCCATCGAGATTGTCGAGGTTCTGGCTCGGGGCAACCTCGACACCATTCAGCTAGTGAAATCCGCCAACGTCATGTACCTCCGCGTCACCGGCCAGGTGATAGCTCAGCCGGGCCCCGACACCGCCGAGGAAGTTAGCTCCACCGCAGCCATGCCGACCGGCGCGCCGGTTGTATGCCTTTTCGACGGACTCCCGGCCACTAATCATCCGCTCTTGCAAGACCGCGTCAATGTCTACGACCCCGACGACCTCACCGCCGGCTACAACGTCGACGAGCGCCGACACGGAACCTGGATGACGTCAGCAGTGGTTTGGGGCGACCGAAGCGAATCACCCGACATCGCCGCCGCCCGGCCGGTCATGGTTCGCCCCGTACTGGTGCCCTCGCCGGAGACCCTCCAGCGCATCGAAGAGCTGCCGATGCAGGACCTTGCCCCGGACTTGATGCGCAGGGCATTTCGCGACCTGTTCGAATCAGGGCCGACCGGCACCGCTCCCGCTGGTGCGGACATTGCCATCATCAATCTCTCCGTCGGCGACCCCGCCACGCCCTTTGACAGCATCGTCTCTTCGTGGGCACGGATGATTGACTGGCTGAGTTACCAGTACGGGGTCCTGGTCGTCGTCTCGGCCGGGAACCACCTGAGCCTAAACCTCAGCCCGATGAACAGCACTGACTTCGTTGCCCTCCAGGGCGTAGACCGCCGAAACGCTATGCTCGATGCGCTCGATCGGCACCAAAACGATCGCCGCCTCATTGCACCGGCCGAGTCGATCAACGCCATCACCGTCGGCGCTACGCACGCTGACTCCTCCAGCATCGAACCCCTGGCCTATCAAGAAGACCCTGCCGATGGCCTATCGAGCGTCAGCCCCGTGACATCAATCGGCTCCGGCTACCGTCGCAGCATAAAGCCCGATCTCGCTGCACCTGGCGGTCGTGCCATGTTCGTGCCAGCCGCCCAGCCCAGCAGCGTCATAAACTTTGGCACGGCACCCGCCCGTGGCCCTGGTGTCAAAGTCGCATCCACAACGATCGGCCGCGAGACCTACACAGTGGGGACGAGCGTGGCGACTGCTCTCGTCACTCGCCGAGCGGCCGCGCTGTACGACCTCGTCGAACAAGTTACTGACGGCGCCGCCATCACACGCCGCCAGCGCGCGGCCGCGATCAAAGCGCTCCTCGTCCACGGGACCGGTCCATTCCGAGAACTCGCCGCGCCCAATACCCACATCCCTCTCGAGCGCATGGTCGGAAACGGACTCGTCGTCCGCAACCTCGCTGAAGGTTGCGGCACCAACGAGGCAGTGCTGCTCTTCCTGGGACAGCTAGGCGCGGGCGAAGAGCAGGAGCTGACCGTTCCGCTACCCGACGGCCTCAGCGTGCTGGAAACCAAGCGGATCGACGCTTCGCTGGCGTGGTTGTCCCCTATCAATTGGCGACATCGCCAATACCGGCGTGCTGCCCTTTCGTTCACCAAACCCGCCGGGGCGATACCCGCTCTCAAAACGCCCGTCGGCTTACCGATCGATACAGCCAAAGCCGGAGCTACCACCGTTCAGCACCTGTCGTGGGAAACCCGAAGCGCCTTCGGATCCGGCCGGGGATCGTCCATCACTGTCAAGGTCAAATGTCTCGAACAAGCTGGTGGCCTCGACGGATCGACCATCGACTACGCGGCCGTCGTCTCGCTATGGGTCGCGCCGTCTATCGATGTCGATGTTTACACGCAGGTACGCGATCAGGTCCAGCCGCGCGTGGGAATCCGCCCTAACTGACGGACCGACCAACCACACCTACCGGATCGGCTCCATACGGATAGGACCAGGCATCGGCGCGACGCCGCCGAGCGCCGCAAACCTCCCGGCAATCCGTCATCCAATACCCGACTTCGAGCGTTTGAACTGCATCGCGTTCGTCAGAATTTGCTGGCTCTAAACTGCAGGATGCAACTGCGGCTCGGCGACAGCGGTTCGCTGTACGCCGTTGTCACATCAGAAAGATTCCGAAGCCAATTCGATTAGCCGCAAGGGTTTCCGGGATCTCACCGCCCAGATTTCGCGGCTGCCCGTCCAAATACGCGCACTTGACGTCAACGATATCGAGAATGACCAGCAACGGGTGATTACCGCGCACCTTTCATGCCGCGTTCGACAGGCAGAGGTCGACGTGCTGCGGGCACCCGACGATTGCATCCAGGTCACAATCAACTATCAATAATAGTAGGAAGCCGACGGGCGAATCGGGCTGCAGGGGTCGCGTTCTATCGTCGCAGGCTCGTCCGATCTGCATGGAATATACACGTGCGCAAAGGCTTTGGGGTGCCTGATGCCGAGCCGCTGTGCGGGCACCACTCATCAAGTGCGCGGAGGACACTTGCAGCGACCGGTGCGCGATGCTTGCGTGACCGATGAGGCCAGTGACACCAATGGTGCAGTAGTGCATAGTGGTGCGGCGTGGCGACTTGACCAAGTCGAAATTTGTCCAAGCTTCGCTGCACATTTATAGAACTGACTCAGGAGGCTTTGGCATATGCGAGTTTCACCGATGCCGGGGCTGGCCCGTACTCGTAAGCGATGCACTGTCGGCGGTGCACTCGGCATCATGGTTTTGGGCGGTGTGCTGGCCGGTGCACCCGTCGTCTCTGCTGCGCCGAGTTACGCCCCACCGCTCGACCAACCAGCGGATTCGGATCCGTACCTTGTCCTGGCGATCGCGACGTTGGTGTCCGAGAGCCTTGTAACTGTTCAGGCCGACGGCTCGCTCGACGAGATCGCTGATGCCAGTTTGCAATTCACCGACTGTATGAGCGACGGGATCTATGAGCCGCCCGTGGGTGCAGCCACGCAGACCGCGAGCGGAGCGCTGTTCGAATGCGCAGCAGCGTTACAGGGTATCGATCCCATCGTGGGACGCAGACTGCTGGCGGCTCTGGACCTAGACCGCCTCGCTACTGTCCTTGACGCCGAGTCCATCCCCCACGACGGAGCCGTGCCACATTCACCCCTTTCGACGGCACCGTCGCCACCGGAATCCGACACCGGTACGACGCCCCAGCCATCGCCTCGAATCGACAAGGGATCTAGTTCGACGACGGTCCCACCAACCACCGGAACAGTTACTTCCCTCGTCGGTGACGGACGAGGACACGGCGGCATCGATATCGCGAACAAACTCGGAACTCCCATCGTCGCGGTCGCCGACGGGGAGGTGATCAGTGCTGGACCGGCGCAAGGTTACGGGCTGTGGGTGCGCATCCGCCACAATGACGGGACCGTCACTACGTACGGCCACAACCAGGGCAATCTCGTCTCGCTCGGGCAACGCGTGCGCACAGGGCAACAAATCGCCGTCGTGGGCAACCGCGGAGATTCATCGGGACCGCATTTGCACTTCGAGGTCGAATCCCCGTCGGGTCAGAAGGTCGACCCCACTGCGTGGCTTGCCTCCCGGGGTGCCGGAATCGCCGATCCCGACGAGTAGCCGCGCGCGATCCCACCGATGATCGCCGTACCCGTGCCGCAAGCCCGCACATGGCGATAAGCGACCTCAGTCGGCAGCCCGTGCCGACTTCGGGAAGTACGGCGAGCCGAGACCTCCGGACCACCCGAGGGAAGGTCAGTCGTCGGGTGAGCGAAGTTCATCCTCTTTTGAACTCCCGAAAAAGGTGAGCGTCACCAGGGCGGTGGCGCCCACGACGATGAAGGTGTCGGCGAGGTTGAAGGTCGGCCACCAGCCGGTGTGCAAATAGTCGGTCACCACTCCATCGGGTAGCCGGTCGAGAAGGTTGGCGCTGGCGCCGCCCAGGATCGCGGCCAGCCCGAGCCGCCAGACGAGCCCGGCGCTGGGAGCAGTCCGCCAGCCGACGACGGCCACGGCGAAGGTGATGACGCCGGTGACGGTGAGCAGCACCCAGGTGGGGGCGTCGGCGGCGATGGAGAACGCCGCACCCGGGTTGAACGCCAGCCGCAGGTCCACCGGCCCCGCCTCGATGGGCGCACCGGGCAGGGTGTTTGTGGCCCACGCTTTGATCGCCAAGTCGGTGGCCGCGAATGCTGCGGCGACCGCCAGCAGCCCGACCCGCCGGCCCAGGTGACGGTCGGCCCTCACCGGGTTCGCGTCGATCATTTCCCCGCCCCAACCGTGACCGAAGCCTGCCGCGGAGTTGTGTCCGGTACCGGGGCAAGAGCCTGCGCCTGTCCGGCGCGGACACCGTTGGCGATGACGACGATCTCGGCGAGCTCGTGCACCAGCACGACCGCGGCCAAACCGAGCACACCGAAGAGCGCCAATGGGATCAGCACGGTAATCAGCGCGAGGGACAGCCCCACGTTCTGCAACATGATCGACCGGGCGCGGCGAGCGTGATCGAGCGCCTGGGGCAGATGCCGCAGGTCTTCACCCATCAGAGCAACGTCGGCTGTTTCGATGGCGACGTCGGCGCCCATCGCGCCCATCGCGATACCGAGGTCCGCGGTCGCCAGCGCCGGCGCGTCGTTGACGCCGTCGCCGACCATGGCGGTGAACCGCTGCTTGCGCAGCTCGGCGACGATGCGGGACTTGTCTTCCGGGCGCATATCGGCATGGACGGTATCGATTCCGGCTTCGGCAGCCAATGCTTGGGCGGTGAGTTCGTTGTCGCCGGTGAGCATCGCGACCTGGCACCCGGAGGCGTGCAGGCGAGCGATCACCTCGGCGGCCTCCGGGCGTAGCTCGTCGCGCACGGCGACCGCGCCGATCACCCGGCCGTCGTCCTCGACCAGCACGGCGGTCGCCCCTGCTGCCTGCATCCGTTCGACGTCGGCGGACAGCGAGCCCGAAGCGAGCCATCCCGGACGGCCCAGCCGCACCGGGCGTCCGTCCATTCGACCGGTCAGCCCAGCACCGGTGACAGCTTCGACATCGGTGGCCGCACGCGGTTCGTCGACCGCGGCGAGGATGGCACGGGCGAGCGGGTGCTCGCTGCGCGCTTCCAGGGCTGCCGCGAGGGCGAGCACCTGGTCACGGTCGACGCCGTCGACGGTGGCGACCTCGACGACGGCGGGCCTGTTCGCGGTCAGGGTGCCGGTCTTGTCCAGCGCGACGCCGCGAACCTTTCCGAGCGCTTCCAGTGCGGCACCGCCCTTCACGAGTACGCCCAGCTTGCTGGCCGCGCCGATCGCGGCGACGACGGTGACCGGCACCGCGATCGCCAGCGCACACGGCGACGCGGCCACCAGCACCACCAACGCGCGTTCGATCCAGGTCGCCGGGTCACCGAAGACGCTGCCCAGCAGGGCAATCGCCGCTGCAGTGATCATGATGCCCGGCACCAGCGGCTTGGCGATCGTGTCGGCCAGCCGTTGCGCCTCGCCTTTGCGGGCTTGCTCGGCTTCCACGATCCGCACGATCCGCGCGAGGGAGTTGTCCTCGGCGGTGGCGGTGACCCGAACCTCGAGAACGCCGTTCCCGTTGATGGATCCGGCGAACACCTCGTCATCCGGTCCGGCCTCCACCGGCACGGATTCACCGGTGATGGCCGAAACATCGAGGGCGGTGCGGCCGTCGGAGATGATGCCGTCGGTGGCGAGGCGCTCACCGGGCTTGACCAGCATCCGGTCCCCGACTCGCAAGTCACCGGATGCCACCACGGTTTCGGTGTCGTCGCGCTGGACGGTGGCCTGCTCGGGGACCAAATTGAGCAGGGCACGCAGGCCGCGGCGGGTGCGGGCGACGGCGTATTCCTCGAGGCCTTCGCTGATGGAGAACAGAAACGCCAGCATCGCGGCCTCGCCGACCTCACCGAGGATGACCGCGCCGATCGCGGCGATCGTCATCAGCGTGCCGACACCGATCTTGCCTTTGGCCAAGCGTTTGAGCGTCGAAGGTACGAACGTGTAGCCACCCACGAGCAGGGCGGCGACCTCCAAAGTCACCTCCACCGGACGCGGGGCACCGAGCCAACCGGCGATCAGGGCGGCGAGCAGCAGGACGCCCGCGACGGCGGCCGCGCGTAGTTCGCTGACCTCCCACAGCTTTTCAGGCTCATGCTCATCGGTCTCGCCATCGACGGCGGGTTCGTCGTGTCCGCATCCGCACGCGTCGCTCACGCCCGCACCCCCTCGTTGGTGTCCGACGTGGCGATGGAGTCGGTGCCGTAGTTGGGGCACAACGCGACCGCGTTGCCAGTTGCCGCGAGGAGGGTTTCCGCCGAGGCGAGCAGGTCCATCAGCTCCGGCCGCGCCAGGCTGTAGAAGACCTGCCGACCCTGCGGACGGCCCTGCACCAGGCCGCAATCGCGCAGGCAGGCCACGTGCGCCGACACAGTGGACTGTGCCAGCCCCAACTCACCCATCAGGTCAGCCACCCGTGCTTCGCCGCACGCGAGTCGGTGCACGATCGATAATCTTGTGCCGTCGGACAGGCTGTGGAACAACGCCACTGCCGGATCCAGCCCGGCCGCGCCGGCCAGACACCCCTCACCATGATTCATCGTCATCTAACGATGATAACCAGATTGACCGTTGATATCCATAGCCGGGCAGATTAATCTCAACTCAACGATTACATCGTTGACACACGATCATAAGGTCGATTCGACGCATCTGGTGAGGAGAAATCCATGGCCCGAACACTGCCGGCTACGGCGGAGCGCCAAGTCGGACGGACGTCAGGGCAGGTGTCGCTGCTGTATCGGTGGGGTGCGCTGGTGGCGCGGCATCGGCGACTGGTGTTGTCGGTGTGGGCAGTGCTGCTCGTGCTGTGCGCACTGACCTATCCCCGCCTCGAGGATCGGCTGACAGCGATGGACTTCGGGGTCGAAGGCTCCGAATCCGCGCAGGTGGACGCTTTGGTCGCCCAACACTTTCCGCAACTGGGGGCCGAGCAGGCCGTCATCGTGGTGCGGTCGCGAACCTCGACCGCGGACGGTGTCGAGTTCCGCATCGCAGTGGAGGCGGCGGTGGCTGCCGCACAGCAGGTTTCGGGTGTACGGGGCGTGATCAGTCCCTACAGGGGCTTACCCACCGCGCAGATCTCTTCCGACCGGCACGTCGCCCTGGCATTGGTCGGCCTCGACGGCAATATGGCCGAGCGGGCAGCGGTTGCCCGCGACGTGCAGGACGCGATCGGTTCGGACGCCAGCGGGGATATCGAGATCGGACTGACCGGCTACTCCGCCGTCCAGAACGCCGCCACCGATATGCAGAACGCCGACCTCGCTCGCGCCGAGGCGATCGGCATCCCCGTGGCTCTACTCCTGCTCGTTCTCGCCTTGGGTGCGCTGGCCGCGGCGGCGGTGCCGATTGGGGTGGCCATCGCGGGGCTGCTACTTGCCTCCGGCGCGCTGTTCGCCATGACGACGGTGACCGCGTTCGATTCCCTGGTGGTGGCGATGGCCACGATGATCGGTCTCGGAGTGGGCATCGACTACGCCATGTTCATCGTCAGCCGCTTCCGCGAAGAGCTTCTGCACGCCGAGGTCACCGATCGCCGCGACAAGGATCGGATCGCCGACGCGACCGGACGGTCCCTGAGCACCGCCGGCAAGACCATTCTGGTATCCGGACTGATTGTGATGATTTCGCTGTGCGCGTTGATCGTCATGGCTGCACCGATCTTTCGCGGCATCGCCATCGGCGTTGCCACCGCCGTCACCAGCATGCTGATCGTCGGCATCACCCTGCTTCCTGCCCTGCTCGCCGCCCTCGGACCCGCCATCAACCGCGGAGCACTGCCGAAACGGTGGCGACCCGCCGACGCGGTCACCCTTGTCGAGGGTGACCGGCCCGGCAGATGGGCGCGGTGGGCGTATGTGGTGATGCGACGGCCGATCCTGTTCGGCTCGCTGGCCGTCGCCGTCCTAGCTGTGGCGACCCTGCCGCTGTTCGGGATCCGCTACGGCCTCGATATGGGCGTCTCCGCCCTCGACGACACCGCGGCCGGACGTGCCACCACCGTGTTGACCACGAATTTTCCGGCCGGCGCGCTCTCACCCGTAGAGATCGTCGCTACCGGCGCGGGAGACGAAGCTCTCACCACAGAGGGGCGGGCGCGCGTGGACCGGTTTCTGGCCGACATTGCCCAAGACGAGCGCATCGACACCGTGCTCCCCGCCCAGGACAGCGACGGACGCGTGCTGGTCATGGCCGTGCCCGGGGTGCCGTTCGACTCCATGGGCGCCATCGACCTTATCGGTGAGCTGCGCGACGCCGCCGGCGAAGCGGGACGTGACGGCGGGCCGACGGTGCTGATCGGCGGCAGCACAGCCGAATTCGTCGATCTGTCCGACGAGATGACCTCGAAACTGCCGCTAGTGGTGACGCTGGTGTTGGGCGCTTCGCTGGTGTTCCTCACCGCCGCGTTCCGCAGCATCGCACTGCCGATCAAGGCCATCGCGATGAACCTGCTCGCCACCGGCGCGTCCCTCGGCATCACCGTGGCCGTATTCCAGTGGGGCATCGGCGAATCCGTCCTCGACTTCACCAGTGCCGGATTCCTCCAGGTCTACCTGCCCACCGTCGTGTTCGCGGTCCTGTTCGGGCTGTCGATGGACTACGAGGTCTTCCTGATACGCCGTATGCGCGAATACTGGGAAATGCACGGCGACAACCAATTCGCCGTCGCCGCCGGACTCACCCACACCGCCCGACCCATTACCGCGGCCGCCGCTATCATGGTCGCCATCTTCGGCAGCTTCCTCACCGCCAGCACACTCGAACTCAAACAACTCGGACTCGCGCTCGGCGTTGCAGTCGCCATCGACGCCATCATCATCCGCCTCGTGCTGGTCCCGGCACTAATGCAGCTGCTGGGCCGATGGAACTGGTGGTTCCCGCGTTCGAAATCGCTCAACTCGGACCTGAACTAGGCAGTATCGCGGTCGCCCCACCTCAAGTCGGCCTGTGCAATGAGGCGAACCCGCGAGAACTATTGTTCGTAGTATTTTCGCGGTTGTCGCTCGGTCCAGCAACCGCCCAGCAGGTAGGAGGGGTGACGAAGGTGGGTGGTACTTCACGCCGAACCACGGGCGCGTCGCGAGCAGGACAACCCCTGCGCATGCTGGCTTGGGCGGCAACGCTCGCAGCGCTGGTTGCGACCATGCTGGCCGGATTGTCGTCTGCGACGGCCTTGCAACTGCTCGGCTTGCCCGACCCTGGCGCCCTGACCAGTTTCGGACTTCCGGCGGCGACAGCCGCAGGCGAGGTGGCCGCGGTCGTCGCAGTCGGTTCGCTGCTGCTGGCCGCTTTCCTAGTGCCGCCGCAGCGGTCCGGCATCCTCGACGTCGACGGATATGTGGCTGTGCGCACTGCATGCACCGCGGCGATCGTGTGGGCACTTTGCGCCGTGGCCATGGTGCCGCTATCGATATCCAGCAGCTCTGGCCTTCCGGTGGCCGAGGTGCTGTCGAACCCCGCGGAACTACCGAGGGTGATTGGTGAGCTCGAGGGTACTTCAGCGTGGGCATGGACTGCGGTCATCGCGCTGATCTTGGCCGTATTTTGCCGAAACACGTTGCGCCACTCGTGGACTCCGATGTTGTTGACCATCGCACTCCTCGGTTTGATGCCTCGCGCTGTGAGCGGGCACTCTTCGGCGGGCGGCGGGCACGACGTGGCAACCGACAGCCTGATCCTGCACGTGGTCGCTGCGGCTCTGTGGGCGGGCGGACTGGCCGCGCTACTGATGCACGCGCGTCGCGGAGGCAGTCATCTCGACGTTGCCGCGAACAGGTTCTCCGTCGTCGCTCTTGCCGGGTTCGCGACGATGGCCGTGAGCGGGTTGCTCAACGCGATGGTTCGGGTGCCGGTTGTGGCCGTGCTGTCGTCTACCTACGGCGCCCTGGTGTTGACCAAGCTCGTGCTACTAGCTGGGCTTGGTGTGATCGGTTGGCGGCAGCGACGCGTCGCGATCCTCAGGCTCACGCGCGACCCCACTGACCGCAGCACATTCGTACGGTTCGCGATCATCGAGTCCACCGTGTTTGCAGTCGCGATCGGTGTGGCCGTGGCGCTCAGCCGTACTCCGCCTCCGGCCGACAGCGACCCCGAGCTGACAGCGCTGGAAGCAGTGTTGGGCTATGCCCTCGATGGTCCGCCCACCCTCGCACGACTCGTCATGCAATGGCGTTTCGACCTCCTGGCTGGCTCCGCAGCAATCCTGTTCGCCGCGCTATATCTGTGGGCCGTGCACACCCTCCGCCGTCGCGGGGAGAAATGGCCCGGTTTTCGCACTGCGATCTGGGTGAGCGGGTGCGCTGTATTGTTGCTCGTATCCTCATCCGGGGTAGGTCGCTATGCGCCTGCGTTGTTCAGCGTGCACCTGGCCAGTCAGTCCGTCCTTGCACTTGTCGTCCCCCTGTTTTGGGTGCTGGGCGCTCCGCTCACCCTTGCTGCCTCCTGGCTGCGCCCGTCGACCGCCGACGCCGCGCCCGGCCTCCGGGAATGGCTGGTCGCGGCCGCGGTTGGTCCCGTCGCACGATTTCTCACCCACCCTGCGATAACGGTGATCATGTTGCTGGGCTCCTTGTTCGGCGTCTATTTCAGCGGGGTCTACGAAGCAGTTGCCGGATCTCATGTCGCCCACGTTGTCATGATTTGGCTGGTCCTTGCCGCCGGGTCCGCGTTCTATTGGGTCGTTCTAGGAGCGGATTCGATCCCCCGACGGTGGTCGCGGCGGACCCGTATTGCGACCGCGATCACCGCCTTCGTCGGGTACGTCAGCTTGGGGATCGCCGTGATGGAGTCCGAGCGCGTCTTCGGAGCTACATTCTTCGAATCGCTACCACTGGACTGGCGCGGTGATCTGGCTGCCGACCAGCGGCTCGGCGGCTGGGTCGCACTGCTCGTCGGGGTGCCGTCTCTACTGTTTGCGATGGTCACCGCGGGCGCCAGGCGCGGTTCAGGGCAGCGCTAGGTGCGGACAGAGCCGATAACCGAGGCGTTTCCGAGCCCGAAAGTCCGGTCGATTCCACCGACTATGCGAAATAGTTGTACGGTGTTGGCTGGGCCGTCACCGTTCCGTTATCCGAAGTGTCCGGGAAGCTCACAGACCACAGCATTCCACCAACCGTGAGGGTCGTTTTGGGACGTCATCGCAAGCCTGAATCCGAAGTCACGAACACAGCCAGGCATTCGACGCAAACCGGCGAGCAAACGAGATCGCACGGCCTACACGTGCAACGGGCACTTCATGTGGTTGCGCCGCTCCCCCACGACGATGCCCTCGACCAGACCGAGCGAACAACAATCACACTCGCCGGTTATATCGGGTCGGCACCCTGGGAGCGAGTTTTTCATGATCCCGCGCCGACCATGGCGCCGACGAGTATCGACGCATTTTCAGCTCGGTCGACCGCACAGCGGGTCACGCGGCGCCAACGAGGCGCGCACCGTTCGCAGGATCGGTCACGCGCGGGCCGTGTGCTTGTGGCCTCGGTCGTCACCGGAGGCATCTTTGCGGGATCGGCGGCGATCGCAGGAGCGCACCCCCCGGGCTCACATCCCACCGACGATGTCATGCCGCAACCGGACGCCGTCGGGGCGCGAGCAGTCGAGGGTGGCTCGCAGGTACTGACAATGCCCGATCCGGCCGACCTCACTGCACTCACCACGCCCCTGCGACTTGCCCAACGCCGCGATGAGGAACGCAACGCCCGCGACGCCGCGGCGCGCCGGCCGGTGTCGGTGTTTCCGGTCGCCGGCGTGCTGACGTCTAGTTATGGTCCACGGTGGGGATCGACGCACTACGGCCTCGATATTGCCAACTCCATCGGAACTCCGATCGTGTCGGTGACCGATGGTGAGGTGATCGAGTCTGGCCCCGCGGCGGGTTTCGGGTTGTGGGTGCGTATTCGACAGGACGACGGCACAATCGGAATCTACGGACACATCGACCAGGCTCTCGTCTCCGCAGGAGAGCGGGTGAAAGCGGGTGACCAAATCGCAACCGTGGGCAATCGGGGACAATCTACGGGCCCGCACTTGCACTACGAGGTGTGGGAACGTGACGGGAGTAAGGCAGATCCCATGGCGTGGCTCAGCGCTCGAGGAGTGCCGACTGCCGCTCTCGCATCAGGAATCGGCTCATGACAAGGGGTCGAAGGGGATACCTGAAGGGCCTCGGCGAACTCGAGGCCGACGTCATGAACGTGTTGTGGGCGACGCCGGAACCGTTGACCGTGCGCGACCTCGTGGAGCGCACGAGCGAGCGAAAGCAATCCGCCTACACCACGATCTTGACGGTGGTGACCCACCTGTACGAGAAAGGGTGGGTGGTACGAGATAAACAAGGGCGGGGCTATCTGTACCGGCCGACCCGCACCCGCGAGGAAGCGACTTCACGCGCGCTCCGCGACATCCTCGACGCGAGCACCGACTCGGCGGCGGTCCTGCTGCACCTGGCGAAAACCGTATCCGCCAGCGAATCGGAGGCGCTTCGTCGCGGACTGTCCGGTAAAGACGCACGATCGTGATTCTCGCGGTGACGCTGCTCGTCGCGGCGGCGTTCAGTGCCATCGTTATGCCGATAGTGCTGCGGCGGTTGATGTTCCGGGTTTCGCCAGTCGTAGCGTTGACCGCCTGGCTGGGCACCGTGGCCGGATTGTTCGTCCTCACCGCAGCGGCCGTCGCGGTACTCGCCTGGCCAGCCGCGCACGCCCCCGCCGAAGGACCACTCGAGACTATGGTGCGGTGCCTGACCGCCCTGCAACACGCCCTTCGTCCCTTGATCGGTGAGATTGCAACCGGCGCCGTCGTGGCCATCGCCAGCGTGATCATCGCCCGCGTCTGCGTAGCGGCCCGTCGCCATCATCGGGTGCGCACCAAAATCCGGGATTTCCACCGCGACGTCGTCGCGATCGTCGCTCGCACCGAGACGGGCAGGAACCGGGTGATGTGGCTCGACCATCCATTGCCCATGGCGTACAGCATCGACGGTAGGCCTGGCTACGTCGTCGCCACCGAAGGCCTTGCCCGATGCCTGACCGACAGTCAGCAGGCCGCGGTCATCGCGCACGAACACGCCCATTTGCGCGCACGCCATCACCGCATCCTCAGTGTGTGCGAAGTGCTTGCTGCCGCACTCCCGCGCGTCCCGCTGTTGGCGGCAGCACCGCGTGCCGTCGAGACCCTCATCGAACTCGTCGCAGATCACGCCGCCGCCCAGGCAACCAGCGCGTACTCGATGAGCACTGCCTTACGGGCAGTGTCCACATCAAGCGCATCCCGCCCCCAACTCTCGCTCGGCCTCCTCAGCGAGTCGATCAGCTTCCGACTGCGCTGCCTCGACGAGGCACCGTCCACCGGTGGCAAATCTCGCACCATCTACGCCGCCGCGATCGCCGTCCTACTTCCTGTCATCGCCGCCGCTGCAGCGCTGGCGGCCTCAGCCGGGGCGGCGTGCCTGATCGTCGCTTGAACCACGGGGTCGACTGAATCGCACAAAGATCCATCTACTATTTTGATTAGTAGAATCGATCCAGGGCGAACGCCCCGACGACTGGAAGCTGAGGCTCATGACTGCGGTCGACACCAAACTCACCGCTACGAGGCCTTTTCCGGCCCGGGTGGGACCGAAGGGTTCCTTCCTGTGGAAGATGCTGACGACCACCGATCCCAAGCTGCTCGGCATGATGTATCTCGTCACGGCGGTCAGTTTCTTCCTCATCGGCGGCTTAATGGCGCTGCTCATGCGTTCCGAGCTAGCGGTGCCGGGCCTGCAATTCTTGTCCAACGAGCAGTACAACCAACTCTTCACCATGCACGGCACGATCATGCTGCTGTTCTACGCGACGCCGATCGTATTCGGCTTCGCGAACGTCGTGCTGCCGCTGCAGATCGGTGCGCCGGACGTCGCGTTCCCGCGTCTGAATGCCTTCAGCTATTGGCTGTTCCTGTTCGGCGCGACAATGGCGACCGCAGGCTTCATCACCCCCGGTGGTGCTGCCGAGTTCGGTTGGACCGCGTACGCGCCGCTGAGCAGCGCGCTGTACTCCCCCGGCGTTGGCGCAGACCTCTGGATTCTCGGGCTGGCCGTGTCCGGTTTGGGCACCATTCTCGCTGCGGTCAACATGATCACCACGGTCGTCTGTCTGCGTTGTCCCGGTATGACGATGTTCCGGATGCCGATCTTTACCTGGAACATCCTCGTCACGAGCATCCTTGTGCTGCTGGCGTTTCCGCTGCTCACTGCGGCGTTGATGGGCCTCGCGGCAGACCGTCATCTCGGCGCGCACATTTTCGATCCTGCCAACGGCGGCGCGCTGCTCTGGCAGCATTTGTTCTGGTTCTTCGGACACCCCGAGGTTTATATTATCGCGCTGCCGTTCTTCGGGATCGTGTCCGAAATCTTCCCGGTGTTCAGCCGCAAGCCGATCTTCGGTTACACCACCTTGGTCTATGCGACGCTCGGTATCGCGGCCCTGTCGATTGCGGTATGGGCGCACCACATGTACGCCACCGGCGCTGTCCTACTGCCATTCTTTTCCTTCATGACCTTCCTTATCGCCGTGCCGACCGGAGTGAAATTCTTCAACTGGATCGGCACCATGTGGAAAGGTCAGTTGACGTTCGAATCGCCCATGTTGTTCTCCGTCGGTTTCCTCGTCACCTTTCTGTTCGGCGGCCTGTCCGGCGTTATCCTGGCCAGCCCGCCACTGGATTTCCAGGCCACGGACTCCTACTTCGTCGTCGCCCACTTCCATTACGTGCTTTTCGGCACCATCGTGTTTGCCACTTATGCGGGGATCTACTTTTGGTTCCCGAAAATGACGGGGCGAATGATGGACGAGCGGCTGGCGAAGTGGCACTTCTGGACCACCTTCATCGGCTTCCACACCACCTTCCTCGTGCAACACTGGTTGGGCAACGAAGGCATGCCGCGCCGCTATGCGGACTATCTGCCAACGGACGGTTTCTCGAGTCTCAACTTGATTTCTACCGTTGGTTCGTTCGTCCTCGGAGCCTCCACCTTGCCGTTCGTCTGGAACGTCTTCAAGAGCTTCCGGTATGGCGAGGTCGTGACCGTCGACGATCCGTGGGGATATGGCAACTCGCTCGAATGGGCGACGTCGTGTCCGCCGCCGCGGCACAACTTCTACGAGCTGCCGCGCATTCGGTCCGAGCGTCCTGCGTTCGAACTGCATTACCCGCACATGATCGACCGGATGCGCGTCGAGGCCCACGTCGGCTGGGGCTCGGCGAAGCATTCCTCCGAAATAGCGCAGTTGTCGTCCGACGCCCATCCGACGCCTGACTCCGTAGAGGCAGGCGTCGACGACACCGGCCATCCCCCCGCCGCCCGCTGATGACGTCTGTTCTTACCCTGCCCGCAACAGCCAGAGCAACGGGGATCGTTGCCGACTGGTTGCTACGATCAGCCGCCCCGATCGTTCTCGACGCCGCCGACCTGCCGAAGTGTGCGACCTCGTTGAGGCGACTCCCCATGGTCACACCCGTGCGACTCCACCGTCCCCGCCAGCTGCGGCGACACGATTACCTCGCCGCAAAAGCCGCGGCGACGGCTCGTCGTCGTCTCGTCGCGCTCCACGTCGGGGCAGGGCAGCCCAAGAACGAGGGGGCGCCACCACCATTGCTCTATCTCCCCGACGAGGTCGTCGACGCTGCTGCACGCATCAGCGGCGATCTCGCCGACCTGGGAGTCAGTGCCGCGGCTGACGCCAACGTCGCCATTCTGAACGCGTTCCCCATTATCGGCTACAAACATGGCATCGCCCCTGCTACCGCGGCCGCCCATCGTCTGACCGAGAGCTACTGTGCGCTGCTCATCGATCTCTGGTGCTCGGAGCCGCGGGCGCAGGTCAGGTCAGTCGGAGTCGAGTTCTAGCTCGACGAGTGGTGTTCGCGTAGCCGACGCTGCCGTAGCTGCCCGCGACGGCTCGAAGACAGCACCGGGTGGGAAGGAGCTCCCAAGGCCCCCACCACCCCCTGCGTCGACCTGCGCTACACGTCCCTAGCCCTCGACGTCGGTCGGTTTGCGGGCCAGGACCCGGAACGTGATCCCGCCCAGACCGGCACGCTGCACGTGCTCCAACACGAACCCGGCCTCACGCAAGAACGGCACCGGATCCCGGGTCAAATGATCGGTGTCGAAGCGTAGCCGCACCGAGTCGATCCGCCGCATCAGCCACGCCACAACCGGATTGGTCGACGGTCCGTGTTCGGCCAGCACGAAAAGACCACCCGACCGCAACACGCGAAAAGCCTCAGCACTGGCCTTGCTCGGGTCCGGGATAACGCAGAAGGTGTAGGTCGACACCACCGTGTCCACCGACGCGTCCGGCAGTTCGAGCGATTGCACATCGCCTTTGAGCAGGTCCACGGACGCCAACTGCTGGTCTGTCACACGTCGGCGGGCAATGTCGAGCATCCCGTCGGATAGGTCGACACCGATCACATGCTCGACGAGGGGACCGTAATGCAGCAAGTTCATGCCGGTACCGACCCCGAGATCGACCACCTGACCACGTGCGTGTGCGACCGCCCACTGCCGCGCCCGGCCCAGTACATACCGTTCGAACAACGCCATTTGCCGATCGAACTGGCGCGCTTTCCGATCGAACGCCTGCTCGACGTCAACATTCTCTGATCGACTCATCGTGACCGTCCCCCCGCCGCCGCTGGTGAATCCGACGTCACCGACATTACCTAGCTCTCCCGTTTACGACGCGAATAAACTGCTTCGGTGACGACGATGACAAGTCTCGGACAGGAATCCTGTGCTGCAGCTCTTTCATCCCGAACCCCCAACAGATCAGCGCGGTCGTTCCACTGACGGATCGCTCGGGGAGGTCGTCGCAACAGAAGCGATGGGCGCGCTCGCCGATTGATACTATGCATATTAGTAGCAAGTCCATGGCCCGCGCCGTGGCACTGACCAAGCGCGACGAAGGAGTGCCGTGGGGCGAGGTAGGAGTCACGTGAAAGGTCTGCTTGGCACGGTGCTGATCGGTCTACTGCTTCTACTTGGCGGCGGTACCGCCGGCGCACACAGTGAACTCGTGAGTTCCACGCCGGCAGCGGATTCCATCCTCGAAAGTTCGCCCGCTGCCGTCGAATTGGTATTCAATCAAGCCATTCAGCAGCAATTCGCCACGGTGAAGGTGGTGGCAGCCGATGGAGGACAATGGGGGGAATCGACACCGACCGTGGCGGGCGAACGTGTCCAGATAGCTATCCGTGCCGGACTTCCGGTCGGCGACTTCACCGTCGGCTATCGCGTCGTGTCACAAGATGGTCACCCGATCAGCGGGTCCTACACGTTCCGGGTCGCATCGCCGCAGATTGCACACCCAGGCATCGGAACCACCCCCGCCTCGGTGACGCCACCGGCAGCGCCGCAGTCCGGTTCTGCCGACGATGGCGACAACATGATGACCACCTGGACGCTTGCCGCAGCGGTCGCGGGTCTTGTGGTCGGCGCAATCGTGGTCGTCTTCCGTGGGACCCGCAAAGACACGAACACGGACCCCGCCGACACCAAGCACTCCTGATAGCGGTCCGATACTTATGATGGTCGTCGCTGATTCGGTGCGCGTTCCCGAGGCGCCTCCTACGTTGGGCACGTTGCTCGGGTGGTACCCCCAACCGATTCCGCTCCTGCCCCTCCTGGGACTTGCGCTGGCCGTCCTGTATTGCTGGGGCCGGTTGCGCCTTGGATCCGTGAGGCCGTCGCTACCGTGGCCGTGGTGGCGAACAGCGTCATTCCTGTTCGGCTGTGCGCTTTTGGTCGCCGTGACCGGGCTGGGGATGGAGGGATACGGGTACGAGCTGTTCAGCGTCTGGATGTTTCAGCATTTGACGCTGTCGATGGCGATCCCGCCGCTGCTGGTGATGGGATCGCCGGGCAGCTTGCTGCTGCGTGCCACGCCCCATCGAGGCTTGGGCAGGATCGTGTTGATTGTTGCTCTTGTCGGGCTTCGAAGTCGGATGGCTCGTGTGCTGTTGCATCCAGCGGTGACCATCTCTCTGTTCCTGTTCAGCTACTACGGCCTGTACCTGACCTCGATCCTCGACACCGTCGGATCGACATGGGCGGGTCACACTTCGGTCGAATTGTTCTTCCTGGCCACGGGCGTACTATTCATCGTTCCGGTCCTATCGACAGGGCCATTGCCCGTCAGGCAGAGCAACCTCGGACGGTTCTTCGACATTTTCCTGGAGATGCCGCTGCACGTGTTTTTTGGGCTGATTCTGATGATGGCGACCACACCGATGCTCGATCTGTTCGCCGACCCACCCGCAAGCTGGGGTATAGATCCGCTCGACGATCAACAACTCGCCGGAGGCCTTGCCTGGTCCTATGGTGAACCGGTAGGCCTGGTCATCGTGATCGTTTTCGCGGTGCGGTGGAACCGCGACGAACGGCGCAGTGCAGCGGCGACCGAACGCCGCGCGGAACTCCACGGCGACCTGGAGCTCAACGCTTACAACGACTACCTCAAAGAACTCCGCGGCTGACCGTTTCCACGGCCCCTGGGGTACGCGATCAGTTCATCGGGAGTGGCACCGTGTTCTTGTCCTCCAGCATCCGTCGAATAGTGTCGGACTCGGCGGTCTGAGTTCTGACGATGCTGTCGGCGAGTTGGGCAACCGCGGGAACGACCGCATTGTCGCGGCCGTAACGGGCCATTGCCAGTCCACCTTCGTGGTGTCGCAAAAGCAGTTGTAAGAACATCGCGTCGAACGCGGTTCCCGAATTCTGACGCAATTTGCGTATCTCGTCCGAAGTCGCCATGCCGGGCATTGTGGTTGCGCTCCCGAGTGTGGACGATTCCATCCCCGGCATCGAGTGCGCCTCCGACTGTCGAATATGGTCTTCCTCGCTCATCCACGTCATTGAGTCGCCGACAGGAAGAGTCGGACGATTCCACAACACCAACCAGCCTTGCATCGTGCCCACTTGGCTCTGCTGGCTGGTCAACACGTCGAACGCCAAGGTGCGCACTGCCGGGTCGACCGCCTGGGACAGCGCGATCGCCGACATCTCGATCGCCTGATTGTGATGGATCGCCATGTCCTGAGCGAAACCTATATCGATCGACCCTGGCGAGGGCGGCTGGTCGTCGAGCAGCTTTTGCGTCCACAATCCCAGAACAACGCCGGCCAGTAGAACGATCACGATCCCGAGCGCGAGCAGTGCCACCGACCGACCGGTGACGGCCAGATAGTGCCGTCGACCCTCCACCGTGGGTATCGTCCGCTCAGTTTCCACCGGCGTCTCCCGGTGCGGGGTCGACCATCGGGGCCGCGTCCACGCCGGGCGCCGTGGACTCGAAGGGTGGCGGGTTGTCCGGGTCGAAACCGCCGTTTGTCGCACAGCTCGCGCCCGGCTCCGGGCTGATGGTGGGGTTCTGGCGCAATGCAGTGACGAACTGATCAATGCGGTCGTCCTCGATTCCCTCCAGCTGAAGTTGGCGACCCCACGACTGCAACGACACCGCAGAACTCATCCCGGGATAGGGCGACATCAAAGTGTAGGGCTGTCCACTCACCTGCGTTTCGAGCGCATCGATGTCGGCCTGGCTCAGCAGATCTCTGTTGTATGTGATCCACACGGCACCATGTTCGAGGGAGTGGACGGCAGTTTCGCTGCGGATCGGCAGCGGGTACACGATCCCGGTGCAGGTCGCCCAATTTTGATCGTGCGGTCCGCCGAAGGGAGGCGACTTGTCGTAGGCCACGCGCTGCGGAGCCGCGACATGGCGGCCAGCCGGATAGTCGGCCTTGACGACGCCATCGATACCTCCGGACGGGTCGGGATTGTCCGAGCTGGGAGTGAATTTCGCCGTCTCTCGCTGGTCGATGGCCTTTGGGACCAAGTTGTAGGCGATGACCCCGACCAAGAGAACGGCGACGATTGCGAAAACGACCACGTCCCAGGGGATCCGCCGCCGCCGGGTCAGCGCGTCGAGGTTCTTACCCGCCCGTCTTCGTTCCGGTCGCCCCCGCCCGCTCTTGTTCGACCCAATGGACACAGGGCATCCCTTCGTCTTCCGTCGTCGTCGGCAGGTGCGCAGATCCACACCGGACCGCGCGTCCCGACATCTACTAACCAGAATAGTTGACACTAACAAGGACGGCATCGGCGGCACGCCACGGTGACGGACAAACCCACGCGGAGTTTCTGAGCATCCGAGCAGGGCGGCCGAGGGCGGGGCGTTGATTGCGCGCGCATAGACGGTGCAGGACAGCACATTCGGTGATCCACGACCTCCCGCAAGCCGCCACTTGTTCGACCCAACACACAGGGTGAACTACTATTTCGAATAGTACCTGGCGGATTGGCGAGGTCACTGACAGACGGGACACCGATGCTGCCGACAGAGAAGAAAGCCCCGACACCGAGCGTGGATTCTCGGTGGAAATGGCGCAACCACAGAGGTGCCGCGGCTGCCGTGTGCGTCGTGATTGCGCTAGCAGGCACCGGTTGTGCGACGGGGTCGGAGGCAGTCGCCCAGGGCGGCAATTTCGATTTCGTCTCCCCGGGTGGGCAAATCGACATCTTCTACGACCCGCCGGAGCAGCGCGGAACGGTCGGTCCCCTGTCCGGCCCGGACCTCATGGTGGAGGGCAAAACGACGGCACTGTCAGATTTCGGCGGCAAGGTCGTAGTGATCAACGTGTGGGGCCAGTGGTGCGGCCCCTGCCGGGGTGAAGCGGTTCAACTCGAGCAAGTATATGAAGCGACGAAACCGCTGGGTGTCGAATTTCTCGGGATCAATGTCCGCGATTCTCAGAGAGACAAGGCCCAGGACTTCGTCGTCGATCGAAAGGTTGGCTTTCCGTCGATTTGGGATCCGCCGATGCGTACGCTGCTTGCGTTGGGCGGCAATTATCCGACCAGCGTTATTCCATCGACGCTGGTTCTGGACCGTCAGCATCGCGTCGCTGCCGTGTTCTTGCGCGCACTACTCGCCGAAGATCTGCAGCCAGTGGTCGAGCGGGTCGCAAAGGAGCCGCAGTGAACGTGGCAAGCATCGGCGACACCTTCCAATCGACTGCGGCCTCCGGTCCGTTGATCTTGGCGCTGGGCGCATGCGCCCTCGCAGGGCTCGTGTCGTTTGCCTCTCCGTGCGTGGTTCCGCTCGTGCCGGGCTACCTTTCCTACCTTGCCGGGTTGGTCGGCGCCGACGCTCCACCGGCGAGCGCCGACGACGCGATCGCGACAAAGACACGGACCGGCCGGGCGCGGGTCGCAGGCGCGGCAGCCCTTTTCGTTGCCGGTTTCACGGTTGTTTTCGTGCTCGCGACCGCCACTGTCTTCGGTGTCGTCGATACCCTGCTGATCAATCGGGAGGTGCTGCAACGCGTCGGCGGAGTCGTGACGATCGTCCTGGGACTGGTCTTCATCGGGCTGTTGCCCGCACTGCAGCGCGATGTTCGCTTCGAACCGCGCCGAACGACCACCCTCGCCGGTGCTCCGCTGTTGGGTGGTGTGTTCGCTCTCGGCTGGACGCCGTGTCTCGGGCCGACTCTCGCGGGTGTCATGACAGTCGCAGCGGGTACGGACGGAATTACCGCTGCACGTGGTGTCGCGCTGATAGTCGCCTACTGCGCTGGGCTTGGCCTGCCGTTCATCATCCTGGCGTTCGGATCCGCGCGAGCTCTAGGCGGTGTGGCGTGGTTGCGCCGGCACGCGCGGAACATCCAGATCTTCGGCGGTGTCATGATGATCGCGGTCGGCCTCGCCCTCGTAACAGGTGCGTGGGACCAGTTCGTCAGCTGGATCCGCGACGCCTTTGTTACCAATACGACGCTACCGATCTAACGACGACAATGCGCCAGATCACGCCCGCCACCACCACCCAAGTGGGATTCGAGTACCGAGTCCCACGGCTGCAGGCGGGCGAATTGGGATCAGCCAATCCAGATGTTCTCGCCATCGACGCTGACCGGAAGTGCCGGTAGTGGTTCGGTGGCGGGTCCGCGGAGCACGGCGCCGGTGCTGCGGTCGAACTTGCTCCCGTGGCAGGGGCATTTCAAGACGTCGTCAACGAGGCTGACGGCGCAGCCCTGATGGGTGCACTGGGCCTCGACGGCGGTGATCGACGACTCGCCGCGGGTGACGACGATCTGGCGGTCGACGAGGACGAGAGTCTCACCCACCCGGAGCTCGCCCATCCCGACTCGGGTCGGGCCGCTCTGCGCGGCCCCGTTCGCACAACCCACGGTTACAGCAACGCAGCCGACGCAGCCGGCGGCAATGAATCCGCGGCGAGACAATTCCTTCACGCCGGCACCAACAACCCGGTCCCATACATCACGACCACCCCACCCAGGATTGCGAGGACTACCGTGCCGCCGACCTTTCCCCGCGCGGATCCGGCCAGACTGGGCGCGAGCTGCACGATCACCTGCACGATTGCGCCGACACCGACACCCAGCAGCAGAGCCGACAGTTCTGCGTTGTTGACGGTGGCCCCGACGACCGCCCCCACGATTGCTGGCGCGCCCGCGGCCAGGCCCAGCACACCAAGGATCCACAGCGGTGGCCGGCTCGCGCGTCGAGTCAGAGGTGCGACGATCGCGATCCCCTCGGTGGTGTTGTGCAGCGCGAACCCAACCACCAAGGAGGCTCCAAGGGCGAGTTCTCCTATCGCATAGGCGGATCCGATCGCCAAACCTTCTCCGAAATTGTGCAGACCGATCCCGACGGCCACCATCGCTGCCAACCGCACGCCGGTTGCACCGCCTGGGTGGCGATCACGCAGATATCGATCCACCGCGGTCAAAATCAGGAACGCCACAACCGCGCCTAGGATCACCAATTCGGCGCCACCGAACGCGCCTCCTGACATGCCGCCGATTTCCAGTCCCTCGCTGATACCGTCGACGGTGAGAAACAGCAGCAGGCCGACAGTGAAGGCAAGCAGCAGCCGCACCATCGATTCACCGGCCTGCCGCATCACCGGCAGCAGCATCATGCCAAGTACCACTGGAAGAATCCCGACGTACGTGCCGAGCAATGCCATCAACGCGAAAAACGACAAGGTCGGCTCGGGTGTCGCGACCGCGAGCGCAATTGCATGCTCGATCACCACGCCTGTCGACGTAAGCATCGACACGGTGTAGGGCTGACCGTCCTGCCACGGATATTTCAGCAGCAGGGTTTCGGATTCCAGCCGTCGGATCGGGTCCTCGGCGCCAGCGAAGTCGACGTAGACGTCGTTGACGAAGACCTGCCCGATGCTGACCGGGTCCGGGCCGGTATTGCGGACGGTCAGTTCGATCTCACCGGAGGTAAAGCGAGTGGTTTCGACCGACAGTTCTTCGACAGGCGGACCAACCCGATCGGGCAAGCTGTGCCCGCCGAGCACGGCGAGCCCAGCCAACGCGGCCGCTATCAACAGCACCGACAACGCGGCGGGCAACCACCATCGGCGGCGCTCGGCAGCGTCCGCTTGCGTCATTCGGTCACCTCGAAGAAGCCCATCCAGCCCAGGTCCGCGAACTCGGTCTTATGGGCGTGGAACATGTATTTGCCGGTGAACGGGAACCGCAACTCACAGATACCGCGCTGGCCCTGCGCCTGCACCACGGTGTCGGTGAACTCAGTCGGCTGCAACCGGGTTCCGGTTGGGTAGTAGTCGAAGAAGTTGCCGTGGACATGGAAGCTGTTGATCGGGTCGTATTCGAGGATGTTCACCAGGTAGATCCGCACAAGTTCGTCGCGGCGCACCTGGATCGGTTCGTGCATGTAGTGGAACGGGATCCCGTTGACCGCGTAAAGCTGGTTGCCTTGGCCGTCGAAGGTGGTGTTGTAGCCGTGCATCACCATCACCATCTCGTCGGCAGGTGGCCGGTTCTGTGGCGGATCCACGATGAATGTCCCGTACATGCCGCGCGCGATGTGTTCGGCGAGAGGTCCGACATGGCAGTGAAACAAGTGCAGCCCAAACGGGGTGGCGTCGAATTCGTAGGTGAAGCTGTCCCCCGGCTCGATCACTCCGCGGCCGACACCCGGCACGCCGTCCATCTCGGCCGGATGAATCCCGTGAAAATGAAGCGTGTGAGGGTGTTTGGACCCGTTGACGAACTGCACTCGCAGCAACTCGCCTTCACGACAGCGCAAAGTTGGGCCCGGGATGCGTCCGTTGAGAGTCCACGCCGGGAACCGCACACCCGGCGCGACCTCGATGTCCTCGTCGCTGGCGTAGATCTCCCACTCCCGCAGGACACGGCCGTCAGCCGTCTCCGAAGTTGTGCCGTAGTCGAAATCGCGCAACACCGCCGTCGGGTTGAATCCATTCGAGGCGTGATCGACTGTCTGCCCCGAACGGAACGTTGCACCGTTGACCCCGCCACCATGGTGGGTCACCTCGTCGGTTCGCGCCCGCGCCAGATCGGGCGCGAGCATCGACCGTGCGCCGAACGCCACGCCGGCCGATCCCACAACTGCGCCGCCCAGCAGAAACCGTCGGCGATCCGTCGAAACCATAGACAGAGTTTGGCACACCGAACTCTAAAGTCAATCTAAACGAAACTGCATCGACCGGTCCATACCGTGGACGTCGCCGGGAGCGAAAGACGACCACAAGAGCCCATCCACGCGAAGCGCAGCACACGAAGCCGAATGGCAGCCGACCAGTTCACCGTTGCCTGAATTCATGGATATCTGTATTATCTTCGTATGCCAGTTGCTGCCCTACTTCACCGAACCGCATTGACGCGGTTTGGATTCGCCTTGTCGGATCCAACTCGCACCCAGATCCTGCTGGTGTTACGCCGATCCCCTGCATATCCCTCCGAGCTTGCGGACACGATAGGCGTGTCTCGCCAAATTCTGTCGAACCATCTCGCTTGCCTGCGCGGGTGCGGTCTGGTCGTCGCGGTTCCGGAAGGGCGACGTAGTCGCTACGAACTGGCCGACCCGAGAATCGGGCGCGCGCTCGACGACCTGGTCGGTCTCGTCCTTGCCGTCGATCCGGAATCTTGCACCGACACAGACACTCGCTGCTGACAGGCGTTCCGTCCCGCTACCTAACCCAACAGACGAGGAGAACCCCCGTGCGTACCGCTACACCCGCTACCAAAGACCTCTACGACCGCGAAATGGCCGCTGCACGACACGCGTCCGACCCCACCGCAAGGTGGGAGCACCTCGAACTCGCGCACATCGTGTCGCAGCCCTACCCATGGCTGCACACCCGCAACCACGTAGCGATGTTCGCCCTCGCCGTGCGTCAACACGACCGCCGCGAGGCCCTCGGACAAGTCGTGCGCATCATCGTCGCCGCGCCCGGCTCGCTCAGTGGCCGTTACCCCGAAGGCAACACCGGGCGTACCCGCGACGGCCTGATGACCCCGATGCCCATCCCTCCCGATCTCGCGGCCGACCTCGCTCGGGCCGCGTAACCAACCTTGTCCATCACATCGCGCGCAGCGCTTGCCTCGAACCTCGCATGAGCACCTCACGCTTGGAACCTACCGACCCTGAGACGTCGGCCGTGGCGTTTCTGGATCTGTCGGGTTTCACCGCCCTGACCGAGGCCCACGGCGACCAACACGCCGCTGACCTCGCCTTGCAGCTGGCCGCTTACGCGCGCTCTGCGCTCGGCAACGGTGACCGACTGGTGAAGACCCTCGGTGATGCCGTGATGCTCACCTCGCCTACGCCGGAGCGCGCACTTGCGTTGATCGTCCGAATCGTGGACGCCTGGGTCACTCGAGCGGGCAACGTTCCGATTCTGCGCGGCGGACTGCATTACGGGCCGGTCGTGCGTCGCGCCGACGACGTCTACGGCAACACGGTCAACCTTGCCGCCCGGGTCGCCGGCGCCGCCAAGAATGATCAAATTCTGCTGACCGATCCGATCGCCCATGCAGCCCTGGCCGCGAAACTTCCACTCAGCCACCTTGGGCCCCGCCGGTTCCGCAACATCACCGACACCGTCGAGGTGTACGCATTGGACATCGACTGTCTTTGTGGACAGGTCGATCCGGTCTGCCGGATGCGGATACGGCCCGACTCGGCCCGCGCACGGCTGAATTACGAGGGAGTCGAGTACGATTTCTGCTCTCCCACGTGCGCAGACTCATTCCGTGCTAGACCCGACCGCTACACCTCGGCGGTCGAATGTGGTGCGGCCAGCGACCCCACCTCTCCGTCCGGTTCGAACTGACAGGTTCCGCGCGATCACCTGCAGCGCCGGGCCCACGAATCTACACAAGTGTGGACCAGTAGTTCCAGAAGCGTTGCGCGATCAAGCCGAGTACCGCTAGCACCCATATCGTCAGCGGCACAGCGTGGTTGGCAACAAGCAGTGCGGAAATTCGGGTGCCGCGTGTCCCGCGAAGGTGGTTGAGACAGGCGAGGGTGACGTACCAGAAGATCACGATCGTGGCTGCCCACACGGTCATGCAGTACGGGCACAACGCATCGATCCGATATAAACTCTGCACAATCAGCCAATGCACCAGCACTGCGCCGGCGGTGGTTCCCAGCTGTAACGCAAGCCAGAACCAGCGTTGAAACACCGCCCCGGCGAGCCGCGCCGCTCCGACGGTCACCACGACTGCGAAGCCGGTAACTCCGAGTAGTGAGTTGGCAAATCCGAACAGCTCGGCCTGCGGTGTTGCCATCACGGAACCGCAACTCAGCACCGGGTTGATACTGCAACTCGGCACGTATTCGGGATCTTCGGCCAATCGCAGCTTCTCGACCGTCAAAACGAACGACGATATCCAGCCGATGCCGCCGCCGACAATCAGCACCCATGTCAGGATGCGTTGAAGCCGCGCCGTAGAACTCGCGGATTCGGTGTCGACCGGAACGACGGCCAACTCAGCCGAGGGCCGCATCGAGGGCCGCAGTGAGATCGGCATAGCTGCGCGGCTGAAGACGCTCGCCATCGAGGAAGAATGTGGGTGTCGACCGGACCCCCAAGGTTTCGCCGTCTGCGACGTCGGCACGAATCCTGTTCAGTGTCGCCGGATCGTCGTAAGCGGCATCGTATGCGGCCAAGTCGAGCCCGAGGTCGGCGGCGAAGCTGCGGAATACATCGTCCATCGGGGTCCGCTGCTCGCCCCACTGCTCTTGCGTTTCGTACATCCGCTGATACATCTGCTCGAACTTGCCCTGCCGCGCAGCCGCTTCGACCGCGCGCGCGGCACGCTCCGCGTTGGCGTGTGACGGCAACGGGAAATAGCGCACCACGAACGTGACCCGATCCCCATAGTCACCTCGCAACTGCTCCACCACGGGATACATCGCCTTGCACGCTTCACATTCGAAGTCGAGAAACTCAACAAACTCCACACGACTATCCGGCGCCGAGGACAATCGATGACTGTCGGGTCGTGCCGCAATCGCCGCAGTAGCGGAGCCGTCGATGTCCGACGTAGCGGTCGCGCCGGTGCGATCGTCCTCGCTACCGGTGAACCACAGCAAGCTTCCCAGCACAACGGTGAAAACGACGACAAGCACCAGCGGAATCGCGACGTTGCGCGACATCACACCCACCTCCGCAGTTGTCCATCGACAACAGGCAAACCTCGCAAAACGTACATGATCCACACCCTAATCGAACGCGAATTCTGTTGCGCTAAGGACCGCCTGATAGAACGCCCCAGGCGCACCACGCCTTGTCTGCCCACACATTTACCGCTGATGGGCCGTGACACCCCCGCATCGCCCTACGCGCGTCGATACGTAGCTGGATTCAACGCGACCACAGGTTTACCCGCGACCTGGAACAGCTGGCGGGCGCAATTGCGGCGGCGGCGTGCTCCGCTCCGCTCGACTCAGCGGCCAGCGTGGTCGACGATGCCTGCAGACGCCGGTTTCCGGCAAGGTCAGTTAGCCGTGTCGACCCCTCGTGGGTCGGCGCGCGTCCGTGGTTCTTCATTTCCACGATTCAGACGTCCGGCTCCGGGTGACGCTGTTCTGTGACTCGTATGGGTATACCGTGGCAGACGAGCGCTCATTCGGATCGATCAACGATGCCTACGCGATTCGGTGCTTGAACGGTGGATCCAATTCGAGTCGCCCGACCGACAAACACGCCAGTTCCGGCCGGAATCCCGCAAGCATCGCGCGGGGTTTCTGGACGGTTTCTGGACTCCCCATACGATCGATTCGCGGTGGCGACGACGGGCACTTGAGGCGAGCGCGCGTCGTCTGGTCGACTTCGCTTGCTTGAAAGGGCTGCACGCGCGGGGCGTTCTAAGCTCAAACCACACAGCTGTATCCGCGGTGATAGAACGGACTTCATGGGACCACCACACGGTAACGACACGGTCGACCAGTTGACCGCCGCACTGACCGCTGCGCTCGCGGCGGGCACCCGCGAGGCATTCACTGCCTTGTTGACCGACGATGTCCGATGGGGTGGCGAGCGACGCGGCGGCGGCCACGAATGCACCACACGGGTGCAAGCTGGTGATCATTTCGCGGGTCTGATCGCCACCGGGATCACGCTCAGCATCGACCACATCGACAAGCCTGAAATATCCAATGACGGTCACTCCATCACAGCTCGAATGACGGTCGCCGCGCCCGATCCCGACGAAACACACGAGGTGCGCGTCCGGTTGACCGTCCGCGATGGCCTCATCGCCGACATCTGCATCATGGACGATCCGCCGTTGGTCGAGGTGCTTTATTTCGACGGCTGCCCCCATTACGAATTGCTTCTGCCGCGATTGGACGAACTGCTCGCTGACAACGGCATCGCGGCGGCTGTGACGCTCAGCCGCATCGACACTTCCGAACAAGCCGAAGCCCGGCAATTCCGCGGTTCACCGAGCGTGCGAGTAAATGGCCGCGACATCGAACCCGTCACCAGCCCAAAGTCGTTGCGCAACACCGAAGAAATACCACCTCACTACGGGATGCAATGTCGTCTCTACTACACAGCGAACGGAACGACCGGCATTCCGCCCGACCAGTGGATTCTCGACGCGATCGTCGACAATCCGACCCACGAAGCCGCCGTCACCGCGATCCATGACGGCGACCAGTGCACACTGCAACACCTTCTTGCCGAGCACACCGAACTCGCGTCGCTGCACCTACCGCGCCGCGAAGGTCGAACACTGCTGCACGTCGCCACTGACTGGCCGGGCCACTTCCCCAACGTTTCCGCAACCATCGCCGCACTGATCGCGTTTGGGGCCGATCCTGACTGCCGTTTTCCTGGCGAACATCGCGAAGCACCCCTGCATTGGGCAGCAAGCAGCGGTGACATTGCTGCCATCGACGCACTACTCGATGCCGGTGCCGACATCGATGCCCGGGGCGCCGTCATAGCCGACGGCACCCCACTGTCCGACGCCACCGCATTCGGACAGTGGAACGCCGCACGCCGACTCGTCGAACGCGGAGCCGCCACCACGTTGTTCGATGCGGCCGCCCTTGGACTTGTAGCCGTGGTCGACCACCATCTCAGGACCGAGAGCCCGACCCGCGAGAACATCACCAGCAGTTTCTGGGGAGCCTGCCACGGCGGCCAAATCACCACCGCCACAGTCCTACTCGACCTCGGCGCCGACATCGACTGGGTCGGGTACGACGGACTCACCCCCCTCGACGCCGCGCGGCGATCCGAACGACACGACGTCGTCAGATGGCTCGAAGAACGCGCCTCGGCGGCGGTCCACCCTGCCAACTGAAGTAGTCGTTTGCCTTCTAACTACCGAACATATCTGCGAGACAACGCTATCCGGTGTGCGCTGCGGCAAGGCCATCTGGTTTAGGCGAGATGCTGGCCTTGTTCGGCCCGATGTTCCGCACTGCGAGCCGGACCGAACGATTCGACAGGTCCGATTGCGGAAATTGTTGAATCGAACGCATGGGAATCGTTCGCGACGACATCACCGCGCGCGTGGACCAAAACGCGTTCGCAGCTCACCACCCGATGTCAACTACTGAGCATGCGCCGACTAGACGGCGCGCGGGGCATACATAATGACGGTGACGCCGATCAAGCAGATCACGGCTCCGGTGATGTCCCACCGATCCGGTCGGAACCCGTCGAGCACCATGCCCCACACGAGTGATCCGGCCACGAAGATTCCGCCGTATGCGGCGAGGATCCGACCGAAGTTCGCGTCCGGCTGCAGGGTGGCGACGAAACCGTAGACACCGAGAGCGATGACTCCGGTGCCGATCCACATCCACCCGCGATGTTCACGCACCCCCTGCCAAATCAACCACGCACCACCGATTTCGGCGATCGCGGCGAGAACGAACAACACGATCGAACGCAGCACAGTCATGACCGAAACCCTACGAACATCACCATTAGATGCGTGAAGCGGTCGCGGTCGACCCGCGTCAATTCACACATCGGAGCGAACGGTCGGCGTTCCCAACTGCCGCGGGGCCGACCCGGCGCTGCCGCACGAACAACCAGACACATCCCCCGCGCAGGAACAGCTGCGACGCCGCGCTTCAGCTACACCGAACAGAAACACCGGCACTCCAAGCGCCAGCAATGCGATCCCGACCAGTTCCATCCATCCCGCCAACACCGACGCGCGAACCCACCGCCGAGCAACCCTGCTGCCACGAGTAGCGGGAAGAGACAACAGGCAAGGCACAAAAACGCGCCCACCCCCGCCGGCAAAAGTCGCCACCGCGGCAGCGTCGCCGCCGTCGATTCAGCAAACACCGGAACCACCCTTCGGCGGTGCGGTCAGTTCCACGAACGGCAGTGGGCAGCAGGCGTTGTCGGCACAGACGATCAGATCGTCACAACCGGCCGCCAGTGCGGCGCGAAGAGTGTCACGCACCGTCATGAGCTCCTCGAGTTTCGTGTCGATCTCGGCCAACTTGATCTTCGCCCGTGCCTGCAGCCCCTCGTCCGGGCGACGGCGATGCCCGATGCGGCTCACCTCCAACAACGCCGCGACCTCATCGAGGGTGAACCCCAACCGTTGAGCAGCCTTGATCACCCGCATCACGGTGACCGCTTCCGGCGGATAGAGCCGATGCCCACCCAACGAGGGCAGCGGTTCGTCCAACAAACCGCGGCGCTCGTAATAACGCAACGTCTCCACATTCACCCCAGCCGCGTCAGCAACCTGACCGCTGCGTAAACCGTTGTCGGTCATATCGTTTCCGACTCACCACGGGCAGCCTGCAGAGTTGATACACGGTGCTCCAGTGCATCGAGCACCGCAACCTGAGAGTGCGGAACGCCGATCTGCATCACCACGACATCGCCCGCAGGTTCGAATGCAAACGTGAAGAACGAGCAGCACCGCGTCTCCCGGTCGGCGAGATCACGAGCAGCCGCCTCGGCATCAGCGGAGATGATCAGACTCAACCGTGTCCCGAACGGGCGGGCAAACCGCTGCACTGCGTCCCGGAACAGCAAGTCGAACTCCGCAACCCGCAGCGGCTGGTCGACCGTCGGCAACGTGCACGCCTGCGGAACCCACTCGTCACTCGCTCTCGCTATCGTCATAAGACAACGGTAAACCCGGACCTTGGTACGGAATGCAACCTCCAATCCCTGCCCACACACTCAGAATTTCGTATCCCATCGTCAGTACTTTAGTATCTACGTATGAATGCGGATAGTAAGTCCCGCCGGCGACCATTGCCCGACGATCAGGTGAATCTGGTGGTCGAGGTGTTCCGGATGCTCGCCGACGTCACCCGGGTGCAGGTGTTGTGGGCACTTGTCGGCCGGGAGATGTCGGTCAACGACCTCGCCGAACACATCGGCAAACCGGCGGCGTCGGTGTCACAACATCTAGCAAAGCTGCGGATGGCGAGACTGGTCCGCACCCGCCGCGAAGCCACCACCATCTTCTACAGTCTGGAAAACGACCACGTGGCCCAGTTGGTCACCGACGCCGTCCACAATGCCGAACACGCCGGCCCCGGCGTCCCAGGCCACCACCGCAGCACAGATCAGCTGCGAGAACTGCACGCCGACAACGATGTTGACGTAGTGCCCGAGCCCACGACCGGATCAGGCGCATGAGCCACCACGATCACGACCATGCCCCGAATGGGCACGGCCATGGACACGGACATAAAGACATTGGTTGGGGCCGAAGGTTCGGTGCCGCAATTCGGGAGGTGTTCGCGCCGCACAGCCACGACGCTGCCGACAGCATCGACGGCGCGCTGGAATCCAGCGCTGCCGGGATCCGTGCGGTCAAGATCAGCCTCGTCGCCCTCGGCGCCACCGCGATCGCACAACTGGTGATCGTGTTGATCTCGGGCTCGGTCGCGTTGCTCGCCGACACAGTCCACAACGTCTCCGACGCAATGACTGCGATCCCGCTCTGGATTGCGTTCGTGCTCGGCCGTCGCACCGCTACCCGCCGTTACACCTACGGGTTCGGCCGCGCCGAAGACCTCGCCGGCTTGTTCGTCGTCGCGATGATCACGCTATCTGCCATCGTCGCGGCGATCGAGTCGGTCCGCCGCTTGATCAATCCGGTTCCGATCGAGCACCTCGCCTGGGTCGCCGCCGCCGGGTTCGTCGGATTCGTCGGCAACGAACTTGTCGCCGTCTACCGAATCCGCGTCGGTCGTCAGATCGGTTCCGCAGCACTCGTCGCCGACGGACTGCACGCTCGCACAGACGGATTCACCTCGCTCGCCGTCCTCGTCGGCGCTGCTGGTGTAGCGCTCGGCTACCCGATCGCGGACCCGATCATCGGACTACTCATCACGATCGCGATCCTGGCTGTACTCCGCACCGCGGCCCGGGACGTGTTCCGACGTTTGATGGACGGAGTCGACCCCGAACTAGTCGATACAGCCGAAAAGACCCTGGCGGACGAACCCCTGGTGCGAGGCGTGCGCAGCGTGAAAATGCGCTGGATCGGACATCGCCTGCACGTGGACGCCGAACTCGACATCGACCCCGCCACCAGCCTCACCGACGCCCACCGCATCGCACACGACGCCGAACACAGCCTCACCCATGCGGTGCCCAAACTCGACAGCGCGCTCATCCACGCTTACCCCGCACGCGACGGAGAATCTGATCATCCCGAAAGATCACAGGCGATGCGACCACACGTTTCACTCCCACACCAGACGAGTGCAATCACGGCCAAACAGGAAAGCAATCCGGGTCAAGTGGTGTAGTCGAGCTGAGTCATCATGCCCGCGTCCATGTGGTACCCGTTGTGGCAGTGCAGCATCCAGTCACGGGGGGTGTCCGCGACGAGGTCTACGGCGACGGCTCGCATGGGCAGGACGATGACGGTGTCCTTGCGTGGACCCGGGGACCCGTCGGGTTTGATCACTGGAAGGTGTGCCCGTGCAGGTGCATTGGATGCCACATCATTGTCTTGTTGTCGTACGTCAGGCGGGCGCGCGCCCCTTGCCGGATCGTCAGCGGTTCGGTGTTGTCGAAGGTGCGACCGTTGATAGTCCAGTTGTAGCTCATCTTGTCCGCGCCGAGATCGGCATTCAGGTTCACGTCGGGCCGGCGTCGTGGCAGCATCACCGTCTCGGTGGCCACAAAGTCGTCGACGGCCGGCGTATCGGGGTCGCTGAGCGGCGGGCTGTTTCCGAACTCACGCATCGACGCGCCCCGAACCTGGGGCGTACGTGGCACCGACGGCCCGATCCGCGCCATCGTGAATGTGACCGTCGACCCGCTCGACTCCGGCACCCGCTCGAAGGTGACGATCGACGTCGACTTCCAAGGCCCC
Organism: Antrihabitans stalagmiti; assembly: GCF_016482825.1. Classification (GTDB taxonomy): domain Bacteria; phylum Actinomycetota; class Actinomycetes; order Mycobacteriales; family Mycobacteriaceae; genus Antrihabitans; species Antrihabitans stalagmiti. The sequence continues at coordinate 403,636 of NZ_JAEMNV010000005.1, forward strand.
GGAATCGGAAAGCTGCTCGTACCGCTCGCTGTGCGCCCGCAGGCCCGCAAAGAGATGCCGACCAACCTCGCGATACTCAAACAACAACTGGAAGCCCAACCAACACAGCCGATTTAGACGCCGGTCTTCGAGGTCGGTTGCGGGGCGGGCCGCGATGAGTGGGTTTCATACATGCGTGCGGCGACGACAAACCCGGAGGTGGCGGTGAGGGCGGCGACGATCCAGATGGCGGCGCGCAGACCCCACAGGTCAGCGGTGATGCCGGCAAGCAGGGCACCGACAGCGAATCCAGCGTCACGCCAGAGCCGGTAGACCCCGACGGCCCGTGCCCGCCACGCCGGATGGGCAACATCGCCGATGGTCGCGAGCAGGGTGGGATACACCATCGCGGTGCCGGCGCCGAGCCCCACCGCCGCCACCGCCCACAGGGTGAAGGTGTCGGCGGAGGCGAACAGGCCGAGTGCGGCGGCTTGGGTCAGCATGCCCGCGGTGATGAGATGTTTACGGCCCCACCGGTCGGAGAGTTGGCCGGTGATCAGTTGCCCGAAGCCCCACACCGCCAGGATGAGCGAGGCCAGGACCCCGATCTGCCCGACCGCCAGGCCGGCGCTGGCGAACAGGATCGGGAACAACCCCCAGGCAAGGCCGTCGTTGAGGTTGTTGACCATCCCCGCCTGGCTCGCGGCGGACAGCGCGGGTTCGCGGAAGCTGGTGTGGATGAACACTTCTCGGTTGCTCAGGTCTGCGTGCAGGTGATCGTGTCGCCCATCCTCGCGGACGGTGTGGGTGTCAGCTTCCAGTCGTGCGTAGTCCCGGGTTTCGCGGACGAAGAACAGTGACAGTCCGAGACCGAGTGCCACATAGGACAGTCCGAGCAGGAACGGTGCCGGTCGCAGCCCGTAGCGGGCGGCGAGGTATCCGGTGGCCAGCGCGGTCGCGGCGGCGGCAACGTAGCCGGCGGCTTCGTTGAGGCCCATCGCGAGTCCGCGACGCTTCGGACCGGCGAGGTCGATCTTCATGATCACGGTAGTGGACCAGGTCAGGCCCTGGTTCATCCCGAGCAGCACGTTTGCGGCGACGACCCAGCTCCAGGTCGGTGCCCAGATCAGCAGCAGCGGCACGGGGATCGCGATCAGCCAGCCGACGAGCAGGACCGGTTTGCGGCCGTAGCGGTCCGACCAGGTGCCGGCGAAATAGTTGGTCGCCGCCTTGGTGACACCGAACGCCAGGATGTAGGTCAACGCGGAGGTGCAGGCAGCGAGATGGAACTCGCGTTCGGCCAACAGAGGCAGCACGGTGCGCTCCTGGCCCAGGACGCCACCGACGAGGGCGTTGACCGCGACGAGCAGGCTGAACTGGGCGATGTTGGGGCGCAACCCGAGTCGCATCGGTCGGGCGCTGGAGGTCTTCATCGGCCCGTGTCCAACGATCGACCGGTGGCGTGCACCCAGTCGTCGGGGCCGCCCGCGAGGACGGACACATCTCGGTGCCCGGCCTGTTCCAGCAGGCTGGCCGCACCCATCGCCCGCTCGCCGTGCCCGCACATCACCACCGTGGGCTCGTGCGGCAGATCCTCGGCGCGGGCAGCAATATCGCCGAGTTCGATGTGCACAGCGCCCGGCACATGGCCGGACACGAATTCCGGTGTCTGGCGAATGTCGAGGACACGGACACCGTCGACCTGGTCGGGACCGACCAGGTTGGTGCGGGTCAGTTCGAGACCGGCGGCCGACCACGCGTCCACGCCGCCGGCGAGCTCCCCGATCAGGTTGTCGTAGCCGATCTTCGCGGCCTGCCACACGATCTCGGTGAGGTCCTGCTCGGTGTCGCGGACGATGATGATCGGGCGATCGGCCGGTGCGAGCCAGCCCAGCCAGGTCGCGAAGACAGGCCGTAGCGGGATCGACAGTGATCCGGGAATGTGGCCGGCCGCGAACCGAGCGAGGGGCCGCACATCGATGAGCACCGCCCCGTCATCCACGTGCCGGTGTGTGGCTTCGCCGTCCAGCGCCGCGATCCCAGCGATGTCGGGAAGCAGTGCCGGACCGCGTCGGTTGAGTTCACCGAGCCGTAGAAAATAGGGTGGAAAGCTACCGAGGGAACCGAGCAGCGCGGTGACGAACGCGTCCTCGTCCGCGGCGGCGAGCAACGGGTTGCTCGCGCGCTCGCGGGCGATGGTGCTCGTGCGTTCGGCTCCCGGCGGGGCCGAGCAGAACGAACCAGCACCGTGGGTCGGCCACACCTCGACCTCACCGGGCAGTGCGGCCAGACGATGCAACGACGCGTACTGGGAACGGGCCAGGGCCTCCGTGCGGTCCGGGGCCACCAGGTCGGTGCGGGCAGCCGAGCCGACCAGCAACGAGCCCCCGGTGAACACCCCCACCTCTCGCTCGCCGTCGAGCAGCAGGAACGCGAGGTGCTCGTGGGTGTGGCCCGGTGTGGTCAACGCCCGCAGCCGCAGACCACCCAGATCGACCTCGTCGCCGTCGGACAGCCCGGTGTGGGTGAATTCGCGGCCCCCGTTCGCCGACGCCAACACCCGCGCCCCGACAGTCGCGCCGAGTTGATGTGCGCCGGACAGGAAGTCGGCGTGCAGATGGGTATCGGCAGCAAAGGCCACCGTGAGCCCGCGTTTGTTCGCGGCGGCGTGCACCGCACGCAGGTCCCGGCTGACATCGACCACCAGCGCGCGGCCATCGCCCAGGTCGACCAGGTAGGCCGAATTTCCCAACCCCTCGTCGACCAATGGAACAAGATCGATCCCGGTCATCAGCTGACTCCTCACACCAAAGGGGCTGTGGTACCACCGCCCGACGAATCTGTTCTACACTATTCCAAAGATGATTGGAGAATGCGATGGGTGATCGGATCGCGAAGACCGAGATGTTCGACCAGTTCGCGCGGGTGGGCAAGGCGTTGAGCAACGGCAAACGACTGGAACTACTCGACCTGCTCGCCCAGGGAGAACGACCGGTCGAGGCGCTGGCTCAGGCGTGCGAGCTCGGACTGACAACAGCCTCCGCGCATCTGCAGACCCTCAAGCAGGCCAACCTCGTCGCGACCAGACGGGACGGCACGAAGGTGTTCTACCGGCTCGCCGGCGCCGACATCGCCGCCCTCTTCGCCCTGATGCGCACAGTCGCATACACCCATCTACCCGACGTCGAGGCCGCGGCGGCCGCCTATCTCGGACCGGATACCGCGCACATCAGCCGCGACGAACTGCTGTCTCGGATAAAGGCGGGGACGGTCACCATCCTGGACGTGCGGCCCCGCACGGAATACGACGCCGGACACATTCCCGGAGCACTGTCGATCCCCCTCGAGGAACTCGAAGACCGCCTCGCCGAACTACCAGCAGGCAATCAGATCGTCGCTTACTGTCGCGGCGCGTACTGCGTGCTGGCCCACGACGCGGTCCGACTGCTCACCGACCACGAACGACCCTCAGCCCGGCTCGCCGACGGCATGCTCGAGTGGCGCCTGGCCGACCTAGCGGTGGCCGGCTGAGGAAAACCACGCAATACACACTGCAGCAGAATGCAGCCCATCAGCCCGCGGGATCTGCAGCTTTCGTCAAAATGCGTGACGACGACCCAGAAGCCGCCACCAGGGTGTCCACCTCCCCGAAGGAAGAATTGCGGTCGGACTCTTCGGTCCGGCCTCGATCCCCGGCGGTCACGCGGCTGGCGATGGCAATCACAACCTCTGTTTCCACAGGTTTCGATGTATGCATTGCAGCGGCGGCGATGACCGCACCCGCCATCGCGAATTCGGCGGTGATCGATCCGCTCGAGGCCATGAGGTCAGGTTCTTTACGTGTACGGGGTATGGGAGGACCGGACGGACGGTGACATACCTGTGACCGCCGCCCGGTCGGGCTCGCCGTCTCCTGCTCGATCACTCCTCGCAGGTGGCGAACCATATTCGGTCGACTACACGGTGCACATGTCGTCCTCCTGACCCTGGGCTCGGTTGCCAACTCTTGCATACCCTAGGGGGGTATGGTAAATATTGCAATGGGTTCGAACGATGAACCCGAGCACCGCGATCCGCGAGATCTACCGCCCCGAGAAGAGGAACTCCCTATGAGCACAGCCACCGTCACCGTCGTCGGAATGACCTGCGGCCACTGCGTGTCCTCGGTACGCGAGGAGGTCGGCACCATTGACGGCGTCACGTCCGTGGACGTCGATCTCGCCAGCGGCCGGGTCGTGATCGACAGCACCGAACCTGTCGACCGCGACGTCATCAAGGGCGCAGTCCACGAGGCCGGATTCCGACTAGCCGACTGATCGTCGGTCCCCACGACCCCTTCCGGCCGGACTTGATTCAGCGGGTTCGGCCGGGAGGCCACCAGGAGCACATCGACCATGAACACGGCACAGAAAATTGCCGGCTTCACCGCCGGACTCGCGGTGATCTTCGCCGCCGCACTCGGGACCGGCGCGGTCGTCGGTCCCACCGACAGCCCCGCCCCGGCACACACCCCCGGCACACACCCCGAGGAACTGCCCGCCGAGGCGGCAAGCCCGGATTCAGCACCTGGAGGACTGATGGTCACCGACAGCCGATACACGTTGCAGCTCGAGACACCGCAGACGCCCACGGGGACCGACGTGTCGCTGCGATTCCGAATCGTCGACCCCGCCGGAACACCGCTGACGCGATACGCCGCGAGCCACGGCAAACAACTACACCTCATCGTCGTGCGTCGCGACATGGTCGGCTATCAGCACGTGCACCCCGTGCTCGACCCGGCCGGAATTTGGAGTGTCCCACTGGATCTCACCCGCGCCGGAACTTATCGCGTCTTTGCCGACTTCACCCCCGAAGGCGGCGAAGGTCTCACCTTGGGCGCAGACCTTCACGTCGCCGGCACTTTCGACCCGCAACCGCTACCGGCCGCGACCGGCACCATCGAGATCGACGGCTACACCGTCACCCTGCACGGCAACCTGGTTCCGGGACAGGCCTCCAAACTCACCCTGTCTGTCACCAAGGACGGCCGACCGGTCACCGATCTACAGCCGTATCTCGGTGCCTACGGCCATCTCGTCGCCCTGCGCAGCGCCGACCTCGCCTACCTGCACGTGCATCCCGACGGGCATCCGGGCGACGGGGTGACAGCCGCTGGTCCAACCATCGATTTCTACGCCACCACACCCAGCGTCGGTGACTACCGCCTGTTCTTGGACTTCCAGCACGCGGGGGTGGTGCGCACCGCCGAATTCACCCTCAGCGCCGCCGGGCTCTCGGCCGAGGGCAGTCCGGCGCCCGAACCGGCCATGGCCGGTCACGGCCACTGACCGCGTACCGTCACCGCGAAAGGACCAGCCATGAATTCCACCACCGCGTTACCCACACAGTCCGACGAGCAGGTCGAGTTGCTGATCGGAGGGATGACCTGCGCGTCGTGCGCCAATCGGATCGAGCGCAAACTCAACAAACTCGACGGCGTGACCGCGACGGTGAACTATGCCACCGAAAAGGCCCGCGTCACCTACCACGGCGGTGTCTCCCCCGACGAGCTGATCGCCACGGTCGAGCAGACCGGCTACACCGCACACCTGCCCGCCCCGAAATCGACATCACCTGACTCCGTAACCGAGGAATCGAGTGCACCGGATCCGACCGCGTCATTGCGACAGCGGTTGTTCGTGTCGCTGGTGCTGAGCGCGCCCGTGATCGCGATGGCCATGGTCCCGGCGCTGCAGTTCACCAACTGGCAGTGGATGTCGTTGACCCTGGCCGCGCCGGTCGTCGTCTGGGGGGCATGGCCGTTCCACAAGGCAGCATGGACCAACCTGCGCCACGGCACGGCCACGATGGACACTCTTGTGTCGATCGGTACCCTCGCCGCGCTGGGCTGGTCGCTGTACGCACTGTTGTGGGGCACCGCCGGGATCGCCGGCCTGACCCATCCGTTCGAACTGACAATCTCGCGGACCGACGGCGCGGGAAACATTTATCTCGAGGCCGCCGCCGGAGTGACCACGTTCATCCTTGCCGGCCGCTATTTCGAAGCGCGCTCCAAGCGGCGCGCGGGTGCAGCGTTGCGCGCCCTACTGGAGCTCGGTGCAAAAGAAGTCTCGGTGCTACGTAACGGCGTCGAGGAGCGGATCAGTGTTGACCAGCTCGCAGTCGGCGACGAGTTCGTCGTCCGGCCGGGTGAGAAGATCGCCACCGACGGTGTCGTCACCGAGGGCTCCTCCGCTATCGACGCGTCGATGCTGACCGGTGAGTCCGTACCGGTCGAGGTCGGTTCGGGCGATCAGGTGGTCGGCGCGACCGTCAACGTCGGCGGCCGACTCGTGGTGCGCGCCGACCGGATCGGGACCGACACCCAGCTCGCGCAGATGGCGAAGCTCGTCGAAGACGCGCAAACAGGAAAAGCCCAGGCGCAGCGACTGGCAGACAGGATCTCCGGCATCTTCGTTCCCATCGTGATCACACTCTCGGTGGCCACACTCGGGTTCTGGATCGGCACCGGCGGTCCGATTGCCGCCGCGTTCACCGCAGCGGTCGCGGTGCTGATCATCGCCTGCCCCTGCGCACTCGGCCTGGCGACACCGACCGCACTGATGGTCGGCACCGGACGCGGCGCACAGCTCGGGATTCTGATCAAGGGACCCGAAGTGCTCGAATCCACCCGTCGCGTGGACACCGTCGTACTCGACAAAACCGGCACCATCACCACCGGCAAGATGACACTGCTCGACGTCGTCACCGCCGACGGAGAAGATCGAGACCAGGTGTTACGGCTCGCGGGTGCGCTCGAAGACTATTCCGAGCACCCCATCGCCCAAGCGATCGCCACGGGTGCGCGTGACCGGGTCGGTGTCCTGCCTGTCGTGGAAGATTTCACCAACATCGAGGGTCTCGGTGTCCACGGCGTCATCGAAGGACACGCCGTGATCGTCGGTCGAACACGACTGCTCGACGACTGGGCCCAGCACCTGCCCGCCGACCTCGACACCTCGCTGCGCGCCGCGGAATCTGAGGGCAAGACCGCCGTCGCGGTCGGATGGGACGGGAAGGCGCGCGCGGTCCTGGTGGTTGCCGACGCGGTCAAAGCGACCTCCAGGCAAGCGATTACGCAGCTGCGGGCACTGGGTCTGACGCCGATCATGCTCACCGGCGACAACGCCGCCGCTGCCGCGACGATCGCCGACCAGGTCGGTATCGACCAGGTGATCGCCGAAGTCTTGCCTGCGGACAAGGTCGAGACCGTGAAACGGTTGCAGGCCGAGGGCAAGGTTGTGGCGATGGTCGGCGACGGGGTCAACGACGCCGCCGCCCTCGCCCAAGCCGACCTCGGATTGGCGATGGGCACCGGCACCGACGTCGCCATCGAGGCCAGCGACCTGACCCTGGTGCGCGGAGACCTCCGCGCCGCCGCCGACGCGATCCGGTTGTCACGCGCGACACTGCGCACGATCAAGGTCAACCTGTTCTGGGCATTCGCCTACAACGTGGCCGCCATCCCTCTCGCCGCCGCGGGCCTGCTCAACCCGATGCTCGCCGGTGCAGCGATGGCGTTCTCGTCGGTGTTCGTAGTGAGCAACAGCCTGCGCTTGCGCCGATTCCGTTCCACTGCAACCGGATAATCAACCGACACCCCGAGGGAACGATGACGACACCCCGAACCGGACCTCGCAGATTCTCAGTACTGCGTAGCCATCGAACTCGATGGATGGAAGGACGTTCAGAATGAACAACCACACGCACGGCGATGCCGGATCGAAACACGCGAATACGCCAGGTCCGATACCACACAGCAATCACGATGCAGCCGCCTCCGGAATGCACACCGCCGGCACCTCACCCGCGCATCCGGCCCACGCCAGGTCCGAGCACATCCCTTCGCCATCCGACCAGTCGGAGCACACGGGCCACGGTGGTCATGCGGGGCACAGCGATCACGTCGCCATGTTCCGTCGCTTGTTCTGGATCATGTTCGCCCTCGCCGTTCCGGTGGTATTCGCCTCCGACATGTTCGCGATGCTCGTCGGCTACTCGCTGCCCGACGCGACGTGGATCGCATGGATCTCCCCCGTACTTGGCACCGTGATGTTCGCCTGGGGCGGATCACCGTTTCTGACCGGAGCGGTCAGTGAAATACGTTCGCGTGCACCGGGAATGATGCTTCTCATCGCATTGGCGATCACAGTCGCGTTCGTCGCGTCGATGGGAGCCAGCCTCGGCGTGCTCGACCATCAGCTCGATTTCTGGTGGGAACTGGCGTTGCTGATCGTGATCATGTTGCTCGGGCACTGGGTCGAGATGCGCTCGCTCGCGCAGACCACGTCCGCCCTGGATTCACTGGCCGCTCTGCTACCCGATACGGCCGAACGTGTCGAGGGTGACGGCGTCGTTTCGGTGGCTCCGGACCAGCTGCAACTCGGGGACGTCGTCATCGTTCGTCCCGGAGGACGGGTCCCGGCCGACGGCACGATCGTCGCAGGCTCGGCGAGTATGGACGAATCCATGATCACCGGAGAATCCCGCACCGTCCGCCGCGGCGATGGCGAGCAGGTCGTCGCGGGGACCGTGGCAACCGACTCCGGCATCCGGGTCCAAGTCACAGCAGTTGGACAGGACACCGCCCTCGCCGGCATCGGCCGGTTGGTCGCCGACGCCCAGAACTCGACGTCACGCGCACAGCGCATCGCCGACACCGCAGCAGGATGGTTGTTCTGGTTCGCACTCGGAGCAGCAGTCATCACGGCCGTGGTGTGGACCCAGTTCGGGATGGGTGACGACGCCGTCATCCGCACGATCACGGTGCTGGTCATCGCCTGCCCGCACGCACTCGGCCTTGCCATCCCGCTGGTGGTCTCCATCGCCACCGAACGAGCGGCCCGAGGTGGGGTCCTCGTGAAGGACCGTCTTGCGCTCGAAACCATGCGGACCGTGGACACCGTGCTCTTCGACAAGACCGGCACCCTGACCAAGGGCGAACCGACCGTCACCGCTGTCGAGGTGACCGGCAATCGCACTCCCGACGAAGTCCTCGCTCTCGCCGCAGCAGCGGAAACAGATTCCGAGCACCCACTTGCACGCGCTATCGTCACCGCAGCACAGCTCCGGAACCTGACAGTCCCCGCCGCCACCGACTTTCGATCGTCCCCAGCCATCGGGGTGTCGGTCGACGTCAACGGAACGCGAATCCAGGTCGGCGGGCCCGCCCTCCTCGAACAGGAACACGCGACCGAGCTCCCGATCGCAGACCGTTGGCGCCGCGACGGAGCGATCATCCTGCACGTCCTCGCGGACGGTGTGGTGATCGGCGCGCTCGGGCTGGCCGACGAGATCCGCGCGGAGTCTCGTGCTGCGATCGACGCGCTCCACGACCGCGGAATCACGGTAGTGATGATCACCGGTGACGCCGACGCCGTCGCAAAGTCCGTTGCCACCGAACTCGGTGTGGACCGCTACTTCGCCGGGGTCAAACCGGAAGACAAGTCGCACAGCGTCGCTGACCTGCAACAGGAAGGCCGAACCGTGGCGATGGTCGGGGACGGAGTCAACGACGCACCCGCACTCGCCCAAGCCGACGTCGGCATCGCGATCGGCGCAGGGACCGACGTCGCCATCGCATCGGCCGGAGTGATCCTGGCCAGCGACGACCCGCGATCGGTCCTGTCGGTGATCGAACTCTCGCGAGCGTCCTACCGGAAGATGAAGCAAAACCTCTGGTGGGCAGCGGGATACAACCTCATCTCCGTTCCCCTCGCAGCAGGAGTGCTTGCGCCGGTCGGGTTCGTGCTCCCCATGTCCGTCGGTGCCATCCTGATGTCGCTGTCGACGATCATCGTCGCAGCCAACGCCCAGTTGTTGCGTCGACTCGACCTCACGCCGGATGCCAGCACGGGCGCTCTGGGCGACGGCAGCCGGGACCCCGTATCAACTAGCTGAACGTCGCAGGAGAAGGCCGCACCCCCAAACAGAGGGTGCGGCCTTCTCCTCTGAAGCGGATCAGGTCAGCCGAGTAGCTGTCGCATTACGTCGATCTCCTGCTGCTGCGTTTCGATGATCGTGCGAGCCATCTGCTTCGCATCGGGATTGGAAACCGTCCGCGATCTCGGCCGTCGCCAACTTGATCGCGCTGAAGACACCTACAGCGCCGATCTGATCACCGTTTGTGTCGTCGGCGCTAGCTCGCTTGTCGCGCCGCGGCTTGCAGGTCCTTGAAGTATCGTTGGAGGGGTGAGTGCGCTGATGCGGGCGAGGATGCTGCACGCGGCGCGAGCGAGTGTGGTCGTGACAGTGCTGGTTGGCATTCTGCTGATGCACTCGATCTCGGTCGAACACTCCGCGGAGGGACACCCCCCGAATACCATTCATACCGCGAGCGACAGTCCTGCGCTGTTCTACCCAGCAGCGGTGGACAATCCATTTTCGGATGAAGCCGAGTGCGGCAGCCCGTGTCCAGTGCACTCGGGTATGCATAGTTCGCTCGTCGTGATGACGGTCGTAGTTGCGCTCGCCGGTGCCCGCATGCTGCTCGATCAGACTGCGTGGGCTCGCTGGCCCGACCGGGTGCAGCGGCAGTCGATCATATGGAAGGGCTCCACTCGACCGCAGACCACGTTGAGTCTCGAACAGCTATCGGTGTTGAGAGTGTGATGGGTAGGCCCGCCGCCAGCGTCGACAATTCGAGGCGTTGGCCGCTCGCACTGCACTGAAGTCCTGACGTTCTTTCATCAGGTGTACTGCCGCATGATGTTTCTCGGCTACGCCCGGTGAGGAGCGGACACCAACATTTGCCGACCGCACCAGCCAATGCTCAGCATCTGACCATGGCTACAGGCGGTGTCACTCCGACTGTGCATCAACACCTTTGTCACTGATGTGCACAGCGTTGTTTGCACCGTCGCCGGTCGGTACGAGCTGAACGGATCTGTCCCGGGCCCATCGGAGACCTCGAAGGGTCGTGATCCGGACCGGGCGGACGACCTCGGAGGTCTCCCCATGCACAAAAAGTCGATAACAGAAACAGTTGCCAGGTTCTACGCCGGACGCGTCCGCGACCGCTTCACCGCCTGGCAGCCGAAACGCCGCAAACTCACGATCACAGGAACCAGTCCCACCGATAGCACGGTCACTCTGCGGTGTCCCCGCATCTCGGATGCCCCCGCATGGCGCCAGTCGCGGCTACGAAATCAGGCCGTCATCGAACCGTTCTGGACGTCGTCGGATACGTGTTGGGAGCAGCGCCACACCGAGACGGTGTGGATTCGCGAATGTCTGCACAGCCGAGCCGTCACAACGGCAGGCCACGCACTGCCCATGGTGATCGAAGTGGGTGGACGATTTGCTGGCCAGTGCAACTTCGAATGGATCGACATGCACAACGGGACCGCCGAGGTTGGGATCTGGGTGGATTCAGCGCTTGGACGGTCAGGCATCGGGATCACCGCAGCCACATTGATACTCGAGCACGGCTTCGCCGAACTCGGATTGCATCGCATCTCGGCGCCGATCAGTATCACCAATGTCGCAGCCAAAAGACTGGTCACCCGCATCGGGCTGATATACGAAGGCACGATGAGCGGCTACCTCGACGTCGGTGGACGACGAACAGATCATGAATTGTGGGCGATCACCGCCGACCGATTCGCACGTATTCGTGCTGCCGAACAACGCACTGTCGATAGCTGGAAACCCCAATAATGAACACTCACGCAGGTTTTCTGCGATGACCAAACCGCTGCAATCGGTGGCCATGGCCCGGCTCGAAGACCACATCGGCCGATGCGTGGTCGATTGCAGCTGTTGCGGGCAGCCCCGAAGCGCAGGCGAAGGTCAAAGAGGCAACCGGTGCGACTGCGCGCCTCCTCCCGGTCCTAGCTACGCGACTTCAGCGCCGGATCTGTCATCCCCGTCAGGGATACACGAATCGGCGGGTGACGAGATGTTTGGCGTCGGTGAATATTTCCTCGCTGATCCTGCCTGATTCGTCGAGCGTCAGTAAGACATTCATCCCAGCAGCGGGGTAGCCGAGCGCCAGACGAACGGGTCTGGCGTCGTTCGGAAGACGGACGGCAAGCGGAGCGGTGCCGTCCGCGTAGGGTTCCTGCGCGAGGAAGAAGGCCGCGGGAATGTCCAGCTGCTCGGGGTCGCGGGCTGCAGCGGTGGCGTCGCTGGTGACGGTTTCGTAGACGGTGAGATCACCGGAGGCCCGTGTCGCCGCAACGGCTCGTGCAAGGTCGTCGCCGACAGGTTCGACCGGCCAGGGTACGGGCAGGCTTACGGTGGCGCCGTGCCAGCCGTCTGCCTCGACCCGCAGGGTCAGGATGTTGGTGCCGTCATGCCAGTCGGCCGGCGCAACGAAACATCCTCGCCCGCACTGTCGGAACGAGAGCTCGGCGCCGACTCTCTGTTCGCCGTCCAGGCGTGCTGCAAGCCCGTAGTGCTGGTCCGGATCCGGCGCGTAGTAATCCCCGCGCCGCGGCGTGGACAGTCGCACCACCAGTTGTTCTTCGCTGGCGGCGACACTGACCCCGACCTGTCCGGCCAGCGTTGCCAGAGGTAGCACGACGCCGATAGACGACGGCGGAGGCGCCGACTCTTGCGCGCTGCCACCGACAGGCGGCGGCGTCGATACCCGTACGGCACTGGCCGCCAGCACGACAACCAGCACGATGTTTTCGGCCCGAAGCACCGTGGGCGCCTTGTCGGTTCGTTGCCCGCTCCGCAGAGCCAGTCTGGCCACAAATGCCAACCCGGAGGCTACTGCGACGAGGCCGAGCTTGATCAGCAGCACCCGGCCGTAGCTGGTGGTGACGACGTCCGCGATCGGGATCAGTAGCAGCGCCGTGACTGCTCCGGTCGTGATCACGACGACGAAGGTCCACATCGCCAATGCGATGTATCCGGCCAGTACCCATCGCACCGCAGCCCGTTGATGTCGCCAGGCGACGACGGCTCGGACTGTGTGCAGTAGTGCACCGACCCAGATCGCCGCCGCAGCCAGATGGATACCGGTGAGGACCGCCCCCCAGCCCGGTGCGGCGAGGTTGGCGTGCGAGCGCACTCCTTCCGCGGCAACAACGATGAGAAGCGCCGCAGCGGGCCAGGTCCGACCGCGGATCGAGGTAAGAGTGATTGCCAGCACGAATCCGATTGCTTCGACGATCAACACGAGACCTGATCGGCCTTGCCATAACGCTGCCACGGTGCCCGCATATACGACGAGCGCGAAAGCCAGTCCTGCCACACCGGCAAGTCCGATCAGTGCTCCGGCCACGGTCCAGGAGCGCACAGTCGGTAGCGCCGAATTCTCCGCACGGGCAGAACTGGTGAATCGCGCCGCGAGCAGGCCACCGAGCGACACGGCTACTCCGGTGAACAGCAACCAGCGCAGCACGGCGTCTCTCCAGGACGTGGCCGAGTTGTCGGGCTGTGCTCTGTCACCGGTGAGGGCAATCCCGACGGCAAAGCGGAAGTCCTGCTCGAGAAGGTCTCCGTCTGCGCCGGTGACCCGCCATCGCACCGTGTATGTGCCCGGATTCAGGGTGCCGGTGGGGCTGGCGGTGACGAAGCGACCGTCCCTGAGGGTCACCGTCGTGCCCATCGGCACCTCGTCGCCGTTTATGTCGAAAACGACAAGTGCGGCCGGCCCCGCGGTGACCGCCTCGTTGAACAGCACGGTGATCGACTCGGGCGAGTCGGGGACAGCACTGTCGGAGCCGGGCTCGGTGAACAGCAGCGTCGGATGCGCATTCACCGGTCCGGCAGTGCCGATGGCGAGCCCCGCTAGTACAAGGAGAAGGGTGCAACCGCGGATCACCCCGCGGACAGCCGCAATCATGCTGCCTAGTCCAACGTGTAGAGCGATCGCGTCGTCGCGGCGTACGCCGTGTCGTAATTCGCGGCGGTCAGCGCCTCGACCGAGCCGACGTAGGAGTGCACCTGCCAGTCCTGTCCCTCGCGGCTGCGCCACGCGTTGCCCTCGACGTCGATTCCCCACAGCGCATCGCCGGCGCCGGCAAGAATCACCAGGCTGGGGGCGTCGGGTTCGACGGAGAACGACCGAGCGCCATCAGTGCTGTGTTGCAGGCCATCGTCAGTCACCGCCCACACGCCCGACTCCGTGATCGCGAGCGACGCGACACGCATCGCTGCACCGGATGCCCAAGTCGTGCCGGCATCTGCGGAGACCAGAATCGTGGTGCCGTCCGAACCGGCCACAACAACACCATCGGTGACGAGCGCGTGAAAGTCCACGTCCCCGACCAAAGACTTGTCGACCCAGGTCTGCCCACCGTCCGCACTGTGTCGCAGACCCAACGGGTTGGGTGTCGAACTGGACTCCCCCGGATGTCCCGACGCGAAGACCAGGTCGCTACCAGGGACGCCGGTCAACCCCATGAAGTCGTCGTCGGATCCGCCCACTCGACTGGTCACTCCGGACGGATCGATCGCAAAGAGACCGGAATGCGTCCCTGCCACTATGGTTCCCGCGGCGCCGATGTGGAGGCCATGCAGGTGGTCGAGTTCAGGATTCAACTCGACCACCTTCACGGCCGGAACCGGTGGAACTTTGGGCGCACTAGCGTGATCGGATGCCGACGAGCAGCCGGACACGATCAGCACGACCGCCGTGAAGGTTAGCGCCGCGGCGCGAGCAATTCGATGGTGTGACATACAGGGAATACCTCGGTGTCGGGTCGGTGAATCGATATCGGCATCAGCTTCCGCCATCACCGCTGGGCACTACCGGCTTGCCATTGGCCCCAGGGCACACTCCAGTCACCGTTCTGCCACTGTTGCAACGGAGCTCCACCGGTGTTGCGCACTTCCACGACGTCACCGGGACGGGAGAACTCGTAAAACCATTGGGCGTTGGCGGGGCTGAGGTTCAGACACCCGTGCGAGACGTTGGTGTTTCCCTGGGCCCAGATCGTGTCCGCAAGTTCGTGCAGGTAAATCCCGTCGTTGCTGATGCGGGTGGCGTAGTTGATCGTTTCCTTGTATCCGAGACGGGAATTCACTGGCAGACCGTACGTCGAGGAATCCATGATCACCGGGTTCGCTTTGTCCAGGACGGTGTAGATGCCGGGCTGGGTCCAGAACGAGAGTGTCTGCCCGTTGACGATCTCGGTTCCGCCCATGCCCATCGACGTCGGCATGGTGCGCACGACCTCACCGTTATTGGTCACGGTCACCTGTTTGGTGGTGTCGTCGGCGACGGAAATGTGTGCGTCGCCGATGGTGAACGAGGTCATCGCATCTTCCTGCCCGAACAGACCCTCACCCAAATCGACGCCGTACACGTCCGCCCGCACCGTGACGGTAGTGCCGGGGGCGTAGTAGCTCTGCGGACGCCAATGCACGTTCTGGGCATCGGCCCAGTACCACGATCCCTCCACAGTCGGTGTCGTGTCGACCCGCAGTTGTCTCTCGGCTGCGGCGCGGTCGGTGATCGGTTCGTCGAAATGGGTGACGACCACGATTCCGACACCGTAGGTCGCACCATCGACGAGGAGATTGCCGCCGCTGGTGACATGGGACGGTGTGGTCTGGTTATCCGGCGTCACAGTCGAAAACGAGGTCATTCGCTGCGAACGAGTCCCGTCGGCGTCCACCGCAGAGACCGCGATCTCGTACGTCCTGCCGTACCCCAACGGCACTGCCGGCTTCCATGCCGCGCGATCGGGAGTGAAAATGCCCTCGACAACTTTCCCCCCGTCGTTGGTCATGGTCACCGATTGCAGAGTGCCGCCGTCTATTTCGACTGCGACAGGGTCGAGCGGGTTGACCGCCGCGGCGCCGTCATCCGGTCGGACGATGACGGCCGGGGCGGGCCTGTCCTTTGGAGATTCGGCGCTGCTCGAAGGGCTCGTCGAGTCCTGAGAGCAGGCGGCTCCGATGACGACGAGTACCGCGATTGTGAGGAGGGTGAGAATTCTGCGGGATCGGTGGGTGCACATGGTTCTCCCGGTCAACGCGAAATGAAGCTTTGGGCGACGCGGCGTCGGCGGGGCGGGAACCGCAGTGCTGGTTCCCGCCCCCTCGACGGGGTTATTTCTGCAGCAGCCCGTTCATCGTGGCGATTTCAGCTTCTTGAGCAGCAATGATGTTGCCGGCCAACGCTTTCGCTTCGCCGTTCTTGCCGTCCGCGAGCTCGGTCCGCGCCATTTCGATGGCACCGTTGTGATGGTCGATCATCATCGTCAACCACGCCGTGTCGAATTCTTCGCCGGTCTTTGCCGCGAGATCGGCCATCTGCCCCGGGGGCATCATCCCGCTCATACCGCCGCCGTGGTTCGTACCGCCCATGTCCGACGGTGCGGGTTTACCCCACGCCGCGAGCATGCGCGTCATCTGCTCCATCTCCGGGGCCTGGGCGCCTTCGATGGAATCCGCCAGCTCGATCACCTGGGGATTGCTGGTGCGACCGTCCACCAGTTTGGCCATCTCTACGGCCTGCGCGTGGTGGGGGTACATCATTTGCGTGAACGTCACATCGGCGTCGTTGAATTCGGCCGAGGCTTCCGCGGTGGCGGAGGGGGCCGAGGTGCCCATTGCGGCGCTGTTCGACATCTGGCCCATATCGTGGTTGCCGTCGCTGTCATCACTACAGCCGGCCAGGACAAGCGCTGCCGCTGCCACGGTGGCGGAAGCGGCGATTTTGATCGTGGTGGAACGCATCAGAGAACTCCTCTAACTATCGGTGTGCGAAAAGGGTGAGGCAGGCGCAGCGACGCGCCTGGGTAGGTGACCCACTCGGTGGGTCACCTGTCACACCCGCAACACCGACAGTTGCGCAAGAGTCGGAACAGTCCACGGCGGCGCACGCCCCGAATGAGTGCGAAACCAGGACGCCACGCTGTGATGGTGGTGATCGGAGGTCGAGGTGGGCGACATCGACTTCACGACAATCAGTGCGGCCGCGATCGTGAGAACCGCCAAACACAGGTGTTGCATGCCACTGTGACACGAGCAGTCACCCGTGCACAGGCCCGACTGCAGCGAAGGAACGCCCCCAGTGGACGCGATGGCAGCGGAGACGTCGTGGGAATGTGCATGGCCGTCGGCAACCGGCTCCGCTGACGCCACTTTGGCACGTATGGGGTGCGAAAGTGGGAGCGAATGCATGAACAGCACGCCGAACAGCACCGCCAGAACAGCGGCGACGCGCAACAGGTGCCTCGCCTTCACCGCCGCACCGCACGCTTTCACACCCACGATGCTACCGATATGCGGGCACCGAGAGGCAGACGACGCGACAACACACCGCCGATCGCAGTTGCATCGCCCACACGACTGATCGCCATCGCCGCCGGGTGGTTTCTGATGCACGACCCGATCGCACAGAACACGTTAATCGGCATTCGCGCGGGGTGTCAGAACGTTCTGAGTAACCTGCTGGGGTTGGTGTGTTTCAAGTTGTTATCGAGTTTCCTGGTGCAGATGATGCAGAAGTGCAATAGTGAGCGGCGTGTCGGCTTGACTTCGAGGCCACGCACTCACGCTGATCTACCGGGCGTCACGTCCATGTAGGTCGAGGAGGAATTAGAATGCGTCGCTCACCGGCCCACAAGGGCTCCACCGGCCATCGACCGAGATCGGCCGTTCAGGCTGTCCTCGGCCTCGGGATGCTCGGCGGACTGGTGGCATTTGCGCCGGCCGTGTCGGCCGCACCCGGCGACAGCCCGGCTCGTGAGGCCCATCTGCGTGGCGAAGTGGCCGACATCCTCATCGAATCTCTGCGCGCGATCGGTTCCAGCGGCGCACTCGACGAACTGGCCGGACCAACTGGTCGAATCACGTCGTGCCTGGTCGACGTGACCACATCGCCATCCACAACGCCAACCGAAAGACCGGGCGCGTTGGCCACGATCACGCCGTGCATCGGCGCAGTGAACGACGTCGACCCCACCGTGCTGACTGGCCTGCTCACAACTCTCCCTGTCGGCAAACTGGTGTCGACACTTGCCGCCGCAAAGACGCCACACGATCCATCGCTGGAACACGGGCCAGATTCCGACGCCACGACTCCCCCACTTACGGCCGATCCTCGCGCGAGCCGCGTCGTCCCGTCCGACGAATCGACATCGGAACCGGCGCAACGGACCCGACCAGACCGCACTCGCCCGAATCCCACCCTGCCCGGCTCCGCAAAATTCGTCGCGCCAACCTCGGGTGAGATCACCTCACCCTTCGGAGACGGGCGCAACCACGAGGGCATCGACATCGCCAACTCCGTAGGCACTCCGATAGTGGCGGTTGCGGACGGGAAAGTTATCAGCGCAGGACCTGCACAGGGATTCGGGCTCTGGGTGCGAATACGCCACGACGACGGCACCGTGACTACCTATGGACACAACAACAACAATGGCGTCGCGGTCGGCCAACGCGTTCGCGCAGGACAGCAAATTGCTACCGTCGGAAACCGCGGAATCTCGTCCGGTCCCCACCTCCACTTCGAAGTAGCCTCACCCACCGGCGAGAAGGTCGATCCCGTCGACTGGTTGGACGAGCGCGACGCCGGCATATCAGACGCCGATATCGATTCCTGACTTGCTGTGATGTCGAATCCTTGGGCCGATACTGCGGCTACTCCCGGTGTATGGGCGGGCGCATTCCCGCCAAAGTGACGTCCACCAGCCGACAGACTGCGGCCACCGAGTCAAGGGGCCGGCAGCGGTGAGCGCACGCAGGCAGTAAGAGGCGAGCTCATCGCATCCCAGGGTGAGATCCCAACGGCAAACCGGTATCGAAGGCTGAGAGCACCCTTCCAGATTGGTTCACGTTCAGCATCGTCTTCTTAGCGCGGCGTTGGACCCCGAGCGCCCTAACACCGCCGATCGGCCAGGCATTACTGTCCTAACCGTGTGCCAACATCTCGGGTGACGGAGCCCACCTTTAGCTACGCCGCGTCTCAAAACGTGGGCGCCGTGAACCACGCTCGACACGGCAGAGAACAGCCTCTGATCTGCCGGTTTTGGCCACCAGCCACTCGGTTCAGGCATTCGTACGGGACATACGACACGTCACCTGCGGCCGCAGCACCAGCCCGGATACATGTTTCCGCACTGTTACGGTGGGGAGCATTATGGAGGTCACCGCGGTCCGTCCCATGCGTCTGCATGTGCTCGTCGCTGTGTCCGCGGTCCTGTGCTTGCTCGGCCTGACCGTCGTTCAATGTGCGCTTTTCAGCGATGACAAGTCGCTGCCGCCACACTCTCACGACCTGACAGCGACAAGTCAGACGACTCCCGATGAGATGGATCAATCGTCCCCAGACTCAGGTGCGCACCCCCACATACAAGACGGGTCGGCCCGGGACGTTCACGAACTGCAGCCTGCCCTCCAACGGGTCCGCACCGACAACCCGCTACGACCACTGGCGGTGATTGCCGCTGCGGTCACCACGCTGGTCGCCGCCGTGCTGTCCCTCGTTGTGTCGGCTCGCGGACCTCCACGATCGCCCATCCCCGCTCGTAGCGGGCGCGCGATATTGCAAGACCTCTGTATCGCCAGGTGCTGAGCACCAGCTGACAGGCCACCGAGTTCGACTCTGTGGTCCGTCTACTGCTGCCCATCTCACCTGACCACTAGTACAGGGATGAATCACCATCATGGACACTGCGTATTCCGACGTACCCGATTCACCAACCTCAGCTCCGCACGACAAGCCCGCCATCGATAGCGCACGCGATCGGGGTCCCGGCACCCTGGTCGGTGACACGCCTGTTCTCTGGGTCGGGGAACCCTTCGCCGACGACGGCAAAGGGTTCTGGGCCAAACTCGAGGGATGCAATCCCGGCGGGATGAAAGATCGCCCCGCGCTGCACATGGTCGAGCGCGCCAAAGCGCGTGGCGAACTTGCCGACGGGGCGATGATCATCGAATCCACCAGCGGAACCCTCGGACTCGGACTCGCGCTCGCCGGCACAGTTCACCAACACCCGGTCACCCTGGTCACCGATCCCGGAATGGAACCGATCGTGCATCGGATGCTCGCCGCCTACGGCGCGAAGGTCGAGCTCGTCACCGAGCCACACCCCACCGGCGGCTGGCAACAAGCCCGCCTGGACAAAGTCCGTGAACTACTCGACGCCAATTCCGGCTCCTGGAGTCCCGACCAGTACGCAAACCCTGACAATGTCGATGCCTACCAGTCGCTGGCGGTAGAGCTGATTGCCCAACTCGGCCGTATCGACGTGCTCGTCTGCTCGGTCGGGACCGGGGGCCACTCGGCGGGAGTCGCGCGAGTCCTGCGCCGACATTTTCCCGATCTGAAATTGGTCGGCGTCGACACGATCGGATCGACCATCTTCGGTCAACCCGCGGACACACGCATCATGCGTGGTCTGGGGTCGAGCATCTTCCCCGGCAACATCGACTATCCCGCCTTCGACGAAATTCATTGGATCGCACCACAAGAAGCAGTCTGGTCATGCCGAACATTGACCGCTGAATATCACGCGAGCGGAGGCTGGAGTGTGGGTGCCGTCGCGTTGGTAGCGGGCTGGATTGCCCGCACCAGCGGTGCCGGCACCAAGATCGCTGCCGTCTTCCCCGACGGTCCCCAACGATATTTCGACACCATCTACAACGACGACTTCTGCCGCGAACGCGGGCTGCTCGACACCGCTCCCCCTACCGAACCGGTCACGATCGACCATCCCACCGACCATATCGTGCAGCAGTGGACTCGATGCGCCACTGTGGTGAATCCAGGTGAGCACCGAGCATGACCAAACTGATCACTCAATTC
Organism: Antrihabitans stalagmiti; assembly: GCF_016482825.1. Taxonomy (GTDB): domain Bacteria; phylum Actinomycetota; class Actinomycetes; order Mycobacteriales; family Mycobacteriaceae; genus Antrihabitans; species Antrihabitans stalagmiti. Next base: position 424,373 of record NZ_JAEMNV010000005.1, read on the forward strand.
CGCAGCTTCGACCGGCCCAGTCAAGTGCTGATGGTCAATCAGTTCTCCATCAACATGGGCTTCTACATGCTGATGCCGTTCCTGGCGGGTTACCTCGCGGGACCGCTCGGGCTGGCGGCCTGGACAGTCGGACTGGTCCTCGGAATCCGGAACTTCTCCCAACAGGGCATGTTCCTGCTCGGCGGCACCCTCGCCGACCGCCTCGGATACAAACCTCTGATCATTGCCGGATGCCTGTTACGCACGGCCGGTTTCGTCCTGTTGGCAGGAGTCGACTCGCTGCCCGCGATCCTGGTGGCCTCTGCTGCCACCGGTTTCGCGGGTGCCTTGTTCAACCCCGCGGTTCGCGCTTACCTCGCCGCGGACGCTGGTCCCCGGCGGGTCGAAGCCTTCGCCGTGTTCAACGTGTTCTATCAAGCAGGAATCCTGCTGGGCCCACTGGTGGGACTTGCGCTGACCGCGTTCGACTTTCGGGTGACCGCCCTTGTCGCTGCGGCAGTATTCGGCATCCTCACCGTGGTCCAGATCTGGGCGCTCCCAGCCCATGAAGCCGAGACCGAGACGGATCGTCCAACGGTCCGCGAAGACTGGCGCACAGTCATGTCCAATCGACCGTTCGTGCTGTTCTCACTGGCGATGATCGGTTCCTACGTGCTCTCCTTCCAGGTCTACTTGGCCTTGCCGTTGCAGGCCGACGTCATTGCCGGAGGCGGTATGTCCGCAACCACCTTGGTCACGTCGGTCTTCGTCATCTCCGGGTTGGTGGCGATCGCCGGCCAACTCCGCATCACCGCCTGGTTCGCTGCACGGTGGGGCTCGGGCCGGAGCCTGGTTATCGGCATGGCCGCGCTATCGGTGGCATTCGTCCCGCTGGTTGTCGTGCCGACCAACGACGTGTTCGGCAGTTGGGCGGGTGCGACCGCCTTGCTACTGACCGCCGCACTTCTCGCGGTCGGCACCGCGGCGGTCTTCCCTTTCGAAATGGACACCGTGGTCGCCCTGGCCGGCGGCAGAATCGTGGCCACCCACTACGGCTTCTACAACACGATCGTGGGAATCGGCATCCTCGCGGGCAACCTTGGTACCGGTGCGGTATTCGGAGTGGTTCACGACGCAGGACTCGACGCATTGATCTGGATCGCGCTGACCGTAGTCGGATTGGGATGCGTGTCCGCACTGCATCTGCTCGAGCGGACCGGCAGCCTAGATCCCCGCACCACAAAAATGCCTGTCACCTCGCTGGAATGAGCCCAACACCGGTTTGACAAGCTCGCGCACCTTCCGGCCCGTCACAGATCACAGGCGATGCGGACAAACGTTTTGCTCCCACCAGACAAATCGTCTCGAAACCCACCCGGCCTCAGAATAAGGAACACCACATGCCGCATTCGATCACCCGGGCTTTCATCACCGTAGGTGCCGTTACCACGGCCCTCGCACTCTCCGCCGGCACTGCATCGGCACACCTCACAGTCGAGTCACCAGGCGCCAGGCAAGGCGCTTCGACCGTGCTCACCTTCAAAGTGTCGACCGAATCCGATACCGCCAACACAACCAAACTGTCGATCCAACTTCCAGGCTTCAAATCCGCGCGCACGGAGCCGCTACCCGGATGGACCGCGGCCGTGGAGAAGGACTCGTCCCAGCTCGTGACCTCGGTGACATGGACCGCCGACCCCGGTGCAGGTGTCGGCCCCGGCCAATTCCGGCGGTTCGTCCTGTCGGCCAGCCCCCTGCCGGAGGAGAATGAAGTTTCGTTCACCGCCGCGCAGACCTACAGCGACGGAAAGGTAGTCAATTGGGACCAGCCGACGCCTGACCGCGGCGAGGAGCCGGAATTTCCGGCACCGGTACTCACCCTCACCGAGGGCTCGGACGCCCATGCGCACGGCGATGAAACATCCAGTGCCGCCGCCGAAGGTAGTACGACCGACACCCTCGCCCGAGGGCTCGGCGCCGGCGGACTGGCACTCGGAGCCCTCGGTGCAGCACTAGGACTGGGTGCCGCTATTCGCAGCCGACGGCAATAGCGATGCGTGAAATCAACTACCGCGGCGGCGACGGGACCCTTCTGTTCGCCGCAGCAGATGGCGACGGTCCCGTCGTCGTCCTGCTACACGGCGGTGGCCCGGATCATCACAGCTTGCTGCCGATGGCGAATCGTCTCGCGGACCGTTTCACGGTTGTAGTCCCGGATGTGCGGGGATACGGCCGCTCGGTGTGCCAGGATCCGGATCTGCATACGTGGAGTCGCTATGCCGACGACGTGATCGCCCTACTCGACCATCTCGACGTGCCGGATGCGGTGGTCGGCGGGACCGGCTTGGGCGGCACCATCGCCTTGCGCGTCGGTCTGGCCTTCCCTGCACGAGTTCGTTCGATCGTGGTGATCAGTGCCGAGGATATCGAGGACGACGAAGCGAAAATAGCCGAAACCGCGTTGATGGACCGTTTCGCCGACCGGGTGCGAGCGGAGGGCATCGAGGCGGCGTGGGAGTTGTTCCTTCCTCACCTGCAACCACTGATCGGGAACCTGGTGCGCTCTGCGATACCGCGCGCCGACCCGGGGAGCGTCGCCGCCGCTGCCGCCATTGGGCGTGACCGCTCGTTCCGCACGCTTGACGAGCTCAGCGCGATCGAGGCTCCGGTGCTCATCGTCCCCGGCGCTGACGAGCGCCATCCGGTCGAGGTCACCGAACGCGTGAGCGCCACAATCCCGAATGCGACACTCGCACAGAACGTGTCGTTCGACGCGCTACGGACAGCAGACGATCTCGCCGACGCCGTAATCCCCGAAATCCGCCGCTTCCTCGACAACTGCGGCGAACTGTCGTGAAACCAATAGCCCAGTGTCCTGGATACCGCCCAGCGTCTCGATCCGCCGGGCGCTGAATATTCCGGACCGTCTACGCGCCAAGCGCGATCACTCCGACGGAACACCTTTGCCAGCCGGCGTTCCGCGCGAAACGGACGACCCATCCGGATATTGCTTGCAGGGCGTGCCCGCGGAGGTGCTTATCGTGTACCCAAACGGCCGTGCGCGGTTCGTTGTCCAAGGCTCGCCAATCGATAAAGCTCCCCCTCCATGGCCCTAAAGGGGGAGCGTTAGCGAGCGGTCGTATTCGCAAAAGTATTCTGCCCGGCTCGGTTTGGTCGGCCTTCCTCCTGGTGAGACGTCAGTGACGTTTACGTCGTCGATCGTTGCACCGCCCGCCAGTCCTGCTTGGACGTCATGTTATTCAGATGCTATCCGAGCAGCTCAACATACCCTGGGGGGTACTTGCATACCCCCCTCGGTATATGCAACAGTGGAGTGGATCCCGCCCAGAGAGGACTGACCGTGTGTCATCCCGTGATCTGTTCGCGCTGCAGTAAGACCACCTGGACCGGTTGCGGTCGACACGTGAACGACTTCATGAGCAAAGTTCCTCAGTCTCAGCAGTGTTCTTGCTCGCTCGATACTGCTGCGCCCGAGAGGAACAGCGTTTTTCGCTCGTTGTTTCGACGCTAGTTTCGCCCTTCAATCGCACGTCATCATCCGCTTCGCCGAGTCGGTCCAACCGAATACCCCCACCCGTATAAGGAGGAGTCATGGCCCTGCCCGACACCGTTCCAGCTACCGGCCGCGACCCAGACCGCCATGTCTCTGCGCCCGGCATCCTCGGACGGCTTGTCGGCGCGATGGTCACCCGCCGCCGATGGGTGTTCGGGGTGTGGCTGATCGCCCTCGTTGCCCTCGGATCAGCTGCACCCTCGGTGTTCACCTCACTCGCTGGTGCGGGATGGCAGGCCAACGGTTCGGAGTCGGTCCAGGTCCGCGAGCTCGCACAGCAGCACTTCGGCGGGAACTCCTCGGCAGCAGTGCAGGTCGTCGTTCACTCCGACACCGCCTCGATCGACGACCCCGCCATGCAGCAGACACTCACCGAGGTTGCCGCTGTGTTCGACGCGGATGCCCGATTCGGCGACATCGTTGAGCCGGCGCCAGGGATGACGATCAGCCCAGACGGGCACACCGGAATCCTCATCGCGGGTGCTAACGCGAGCACCGACGACATGGTCAAAGCCGTCGACGACGTCAAAGCCGAGCTGACCGCATTGTCCAGCGATGGTATCGAGGTCTACCCCACCGGCTCGTCGGCACTGTGGTCCGATTTCAACAAAGCCAACCACGACGCGATGATCCAAGCCGAACTGTTCTCCTGGCCACTCACTCTGGCGATCATGGTGCTCGCATTCGGCTCACTCGTCGCTGCCGGCCTGCCGCTGTTGCTCACTGTCGCCGGGCTCGTCGCATCTGCAGGCGGCCTCGTACTGCTCAATCAGGTCACACCGATCTCGGTGTGGGCGATGAACTTCGCGATGATGTTCGCCCTCGCCCTCGGCATCGACTACGCCCTGTTTATCGTCTCCCGCTTCCGGGACGCATTGCGCAACGCCGACCCACGTTCCGCGGTCACCGAAACTATGGACACCGCAGGCAAAGCCGTCCTGCTCTCCGGACTCACTGTGCTGGTCAGCCTCTCGGCCGTCCTCCTTGTTCCCGCACCAGCAGTACGCACGATGGCCGTGGGCATCATGCTGGCCGTCACCTTCGTCCTGATCGCCACGATGACGTTGCTCCCGGCCACGCTGGGGGCACTCGGCACCAAGGTCAACGCCGCATCCCTGCCCTACGCCAAACGCCAGCAGCATCGCTCCCCCAAATTCGCCGCCTGGGGCGAACTGCTCCACAAGCACCCCTGGCCGTTCGCCGTCATATCCGTCGGCGTCCTCATCGCCCTGGCCCTCCCCGTTCTCGGACTCAAGGTCGCCATGCCCTCGATCGCGGTCGTCCCCGAGGATGCACCCGTCCGCCAGGGCTACGAGCTGGTCCAGGCTCAGTTCGGTGACGGCGCACCCGGGGCACTGCAGATCATCGTTCCGTCTTCGGACGCCGCCGCGACCGCCACAGCCGCAAGCAACATCGATGGCGTTTCTATGGTCACCCCACCGCAACCAGCTGCAGACGGTTCGAACTACGCCCTGCTGCAGGCACTTCCCGCCGTGGATCCGTCCGACGAGACCATGGACACGATCCTCGGCGACCTCCGCGCACAGCTTCCGGAATCCGCGCTCGTCGGCGGCGCACCGGCAGAAAACCTGGATCTGCAGCAAGCCCTGAACGACTACCTACCGCTGGTGATCGGCATCATCCTCGTCCTCGGCTTCCTCCTGCTCCTCGTCGCGTTGCAGGCACCGTTGATCGCGATCCTCGGCACCGCCGTCAGCCTGCTCTCCACCGCCGCCGCGTTCGGCGTCGCGAAACTGATCTTCCAGGACGGACACGGCGCGTCGCTGCTCGGTTTCACCCCACAGGGCTTCCTCGACGGCTGGGGACCGGTGTTCTTTTTCGCCATGATCTTCGCCATCGCGATGGACTACACCGTGTTCCTCCTCGCCACCGCGAAAGAACACTACGAGAAAACCGGAGACCCGAAAACCGCCCAGGTCGATGGGCTCGCCCATTCGGGGCGCGTCATCTTCGCCGCAGCCGCGGTTATGGTCGCGGTGTTCTTCACCTTCGCACTCTCCGATCCACTCCCACCGAAGGAGATGGGCATCATCCTCGGCGTCGCCGTCCTACTCGATGCATTCCTGATCAGGTTGATTCTGCTGCCGGTCCTGCTCCGGCTGACCGGACACGCCGCATGGTGGTCACCGGCTTGGCTACGGAAGGTATTGCCGTCGATCAGCTTCTCGCACTGACAATTTCGCATCGAACGGAGACATCATGACGGACGCGCGCACCACCTGTCCGAGTCGGTTCACGTGGTGGCCGATCGAGCGGATCGTGCCCGCCCTCGCGGCAGCGGTGACCGCCACCGCCCAGCTCTCGGGGAAACTCCACGCGCCGCAGTGGCGGCCGCTCAGCGGCTTCGCCGCCGCGAACCTCGCCCTCTACGCCGCGGCCGGCTGGTGCCCGGCCAGCGCGCTCCTCACCGGAGTCGGCGTGCCGAGTCTTCGCCACCCGGAAAACGGGTAGGCCCACATAACGCTCGACACAGCCAATGAAGCGCCACCGTAGTTCGACGAGCCGGAAGGATCCACACGCTATGAACATCGCACTCTCGACCACGCTGACCGACACCGACTTCGACTCGGCAGTCGATTCCGTCAAAGCCGCTCTCTCCGAGCAAGGTTTCGGCGTGCTGACCGAAATCGATATGCAGGCCACGCTCAAAGCCAAACTCGGCGAGGACATGGAGCCGTACCTGATCCTCGGCGCCTGCAATCCCACCCTCGCGCACCGCGCAGTCGGGGTCATGCGCCAGATCGGGCTGCTGCTGCCCTGCAACGTCGTCGTCCGCGCCGACACCAGCACACCGGGGTCGGTGATCGTGGAAGCGATGAACCCCGACCTCATGGTGGAGGCAACCGGCGAACCGGGACTCTCCGACGTTGCCGCCGAGGCCACCACCAAACTGCAGGCCGCCATCGACGCACTCGGCCAGGGCGCACCGGATAGCTGATGGCACTGACCCTGGCGTTGACACTCGGCGTTGCCGTCGGAATCCTGCTCGGCCTCCTCGGGGGCGGTGGGTCGATCCTCGCCGTCCCGGTCCTCGTCTACGCTCTCGGACTCCCACTGTCGGAGGCGATCCCGACGTCACTGTTGGTGATCGGCGTCGCCTCCGCGACCGGGGCCATCCCGAAGGTGCGGGCGCGGCTCATCGAATGGCGGCTGGCCGGCATCTTCGCGGCCACCGGAATCATCGGCACCCTGGCCGGGACTGCCCTGGGCAGACATCTACCCGACACCGCCGTGATGATCGGCTTCGCAATCGTCATGATCATCGCCGGAACGCGCATGCTACGAAGCAACGACGACGTCGGAACTGCCTGCAGAACCGGCAATTCCGGGATCAACTGGCGGCGATGCGCACCCCGGTCCATACCGACCGGATTCGGCGTCGGTGTCCTCACCGGACTGTTCGGCGTCGGCGGAGGATTCCTCATCATTCCCGCACTGGTGCTGCTGTTGGGTATCGAGATGAGCGTCGCAGTCGGAACGTCGCTGGTTATCATCGTCGCCAACTCCGCCGCAGGACTGATCGCTCAAGCCGATGGGCTCGGCGGCAACTGGGCTCTCACCTCTGCGTTCGCCGGGGCCGCAATCGCAGGGTCGCTGGCGGCGGGACAATTCAGCAACCGAGTCGACACCGACAGGCTTCGGCAGTGGTTCGCCTACCTGGTGTTCGCTGTCGCCGGTTACGTGCTCCTCGACACCCTCGTCCTCTCGTAACACCTCGCACCACCACTACCTCTATGCCCCCAGGGGTAATCTGACATCACTTTCACTGCACACTCGAGGAGACCCCATGATCGGCGACGAAGACAGCATCGCACTGGTACTCAACCGCCTGCGACGAGCACACGGCCAACTGGCCGGAGTGATCGGCATGATCGAAAACGGACGCGACTGCAAAGACGTCGTCACCCAACTCGCCGCCGTCTCACGGGCCCTCGATAAAGCCGGATTCAAGATCGTCGCCACCGGCCTGCGCGAATGCATGACCGACGAGACCGCCGACAACAAGGCGCCCATGACCGAAGCAGAACTCGAAAAACTCTTCCTCGCACTGGCCTGAGCACCCTGCTCGCACGCCAGAAACGAGGCGAACCGACACCTCCCTAGGAGCACCCGTATGAGCACGACCGACCCGGACATCGCCATCATCGAAACCTCCAGCCTCGGCGACCGCAGCTACCTGATCAGCAAGGACGGTGTTGCAGTGGTCATCGATCCGCAACGCGACACCGACCGTGTCCAGGCGCTGGCTGCGGAGAAGAACGCCACGATCACGCGCGTGCTGGAAACTCACATCCACAACGACTACGTCACCGGCGGACTCGAACTCGCTCGCAGCACAGGCGCGCAGTACGTCGTCCCGGATGGCGATCCCGTGGACTACGAGCGTAGAGCCGTCGTCGACGGAGACGTCATCGATGCGGGCCGAATGAGTTTCCAGGTCATGCACACACCAGGCCACACTCATCACCACGTCAGCTACGTTCTGCGCCACGGCGGTGAGCCGATCGCGATCTTCACCGGCGGCTCGATGCTCTACGGATCCACCGGACGCACCGACCTGCTCGGCGCCGAGCACACCGACGAATTGACCCACGCGCAGTTCCATTCGGTCCGCCGCATCGCCGCCGAACTCCCCTCCGGTGCCGAGGTCTACCCCACGCACGGCTTCGGTAGCTTCTGCTCCGCGACACCGACCAGTGGCGATTCCTCCACCATCGGAGAGCAGCAGCAGAGCAATCCCGCACTGACCCAGAACGAACAATCCTATGTCGACGAGTTGATCGCGGGTCTGTCCGCATATCCCGCGTACTACGCCCACATGGGCGTCATCAACACCGAAGGGCCAGCCCCGATCGACCTGTCCATGCCCGAACCTGTCGACCCGGACGAACTACGTCGCCGCATCGACGCCGGAGAGTGGGTCGTCGACCTACGGGCCCGCACCGCCTTCGCCGCCGGACACGTCGACGGGACCCTTAGCTTCGAACTGTCCACCACCTTCGTCACCTACCTCGGATGGCTCTACCAGTGGGGTGCGCCGCTGACACTGATCGGCGACAACTCAGATCAGATTGCGCAGGCCACCCGCGAGCTCGCGCGTATCGGCATCGACAGCCCCTCCGGTTCCATCGTCGGGGAGATTGATTCGCTCGTCGGTGACGGGGAATTGCGGTCGTACCGGGTGTCCGATTTCGCCGAGCTCGCCGCAACCACCAGCCAATCCGACGTCGTCGTGCTCGATACTCGCCAAGAGTCCGAATACGCAGACGGCCACATTCCTGGTGTTCTCAACATCCCCCTCCACGAACTCCCGCATCGACTCGCCGACGTTCCCGCCGGTCAAGTGTGGGTGCACTGTGCATCCGGGTATCGATCCTCGATCGCAGCATCGCTCCTCGACCGCGCGGACCGCACCGTCGTACTCGTCGACGACGACTATGACCACGCAGTAGAGCTCGGACTCGAAGGACCGCGCGGTTGAATGAACACCGCAGCCGGCGCGAGTGCCTGCCGAGGCCGGAGGAGCAATGGCGGTGCGGAGTTCGTCGGCGTCGACGACGGCAGTTCGGTTCAGGATGACGATGTCGGCGAGATCGTGCGCGCGCGTCGACGGGGTCGCGCCATCGGGACCGAACTTCTGATACATCGCCGCGACCTTGTCCGACAGATGCAAACAGACGGGATATTTACGCGCATAAGGCAATTCGCTCAATGCAGCAAGGTCGACAACAGGAGTGGGGCGCAGCAGGTCAGGCTCGTAGGTGAGGGGCCGGTCCGTCGAAATATCGATCGCGCCGTTGGCGAATCGCGTGTTGGCAAGTCGGTACTCGAAGGTGCCCGAGTACTGACCCGGCCACCTCGTGGGCTTGATGCTGACGACGAAACCGCCAGGTTCACCCGGACGTGATCGAAGCGCACCGGTCAGCGACTCGGTAACTCGGCGGATATCTCCGCGTGTCGCCAGGTCGGCATCCCGATGGGCGGGATCGAGATCGTCGGTGCGTAAGGCACACAATTCTTCACGTCGCAGCGCGGCGTCATAGGCCAGTGCGAGCATGACCCGATTGCGGATCGGCTCGGCAGCGGCGACCTGCAGCAGCGCGGTCCATTGCTCGTCGGTCGGGATCCACGGCAACTTCGTCAGCCGCGGTACCAGCCCGGGGCGGTGTCCACGACCCCACGTTCGCGGTGCATAGTAGCCGCGTCCGACTGGATTGGACTCGCGTAGCCCCTCCTCGACGAGGTAGTCGTAGAACAGGCGGACTGCGACTAGTCGTTGCTGAATTGTGGCGTTCGCCAGGCCGGTGCCCGAATCGATGGAGGCCACGTTCGAGCCACGTCGACTCGCTCGTTCGGTCAATTCCCGGACATAGACGGCGACATCAGCTCGGGTCGCGGTCAGTGGATCGATACCCGACCTTTTACAGACCTCTACGTACTCGGCGAGGCCGCGTGCGTAAGCGTCGATCGTGCGGGGAGCACGGCCGAGGTCGCTCCACACTTGCAACCATTCCAAGCCTCGATCGCAGTCCGCGAGAATGGGCCACTTCGCCGAGATGTCCATACCCACAGGATCTCCTCCTCGGCCATGTCATCGTCTTCTCTTGCGCGGATCCCTCGAATTCCAAATAACTATGCTGTTCACTGTGATTTCACGCCTGGTGACCGAGTCCCGGCCGCACGGTTCGGCGCTGGTGCTTGCCGAGCTGCAGCGCGCCGGCAAAGTCAGCGGGCTGCTCAGTCGCGCACTAACCGACGTCGCCTTGGCTGATGCCCGCGAACACGAGATATCGCACTACGCGCGCGCTGTACTCGCGCAGTCCTACCGCCGCGGATACGCCACCGCAGCTGTCACGTTGGCGCAGCTCGCTGCCGAGGCGAGCGAAGACGAGTTATCTGCATCTTGCCCTCAGTGGGAGCACAAACCTGCATTTTACAACGTAACGGACATGTCTGTCAGCCACTGGTTTGCCAGTCGGAATCGACTCAATTCCGTCGTTGGCGACGAGGACTACGGCTTAGCTGGACATCAGCATGAAAGGGCAATGAGATGACTTCGATACCAAACCTGACGCTTGCTTCTCCTGCGGGCTGGCCGGACGAGGAGTCATACGCTGTTTTGCCCGCCGAGGATGTCGAAGTGCTCGGGCTGTGCGCACTGGTATGGGCGACCCGCGAGGTCGCGCAACGGATCGTTGCGGTGCTGGAACCGTCGGATTTCGAGTGCCCGTGGTACGGGTCGTTGTTCGCCCTCACTGCGGGCCTGGTACAAGCGGGCCATCCGCACGGAGCCCACATGGTCTCCTCGGCCGTGGCAACCGCGGGAACGATCGACGGACATAGCCCAAACCTGTTGAACCGCGCATTGACCGACATCACGACCGCAGGGTCGTTAGGTTACGAAGCCGACTATTACGCCCTGCAGATCCTCACCCAGTCCTATCGCCGCGGTTACGTCACTGCGGCCCAGTCGCTGGCACAGATCGCCGAGGAAGCTCCTACCGACGAATTGTACGAACTCATGTGCAAGCTCGGCCGCGAACAACGAACAGCTAAAGCACGGCTCAACCACGCAATGCAGGAACTGTCGTAAGCAGCGACGAGGTGGCCTGGCCCGCCCACTGAACTTTCCGCAGCGCACCCGCTTGTCTGGACAAAACTGCGGACCAGTGAGTCTGTCAAGTTGGTTTGGCCCCACTCCATCAGATTTGGTTGGCCCCATCGGGGGTCGATCTTGGCGCCGAGTGTGTAGCGGTCACTCCGCTGAGGGGCTCTCGCTGCAAGGTGGCCGAGTGAACATCGAGGAACTGGGGGCGGCCTTCCGCGCCATGGCGGGGCCTGATCGCCGGATTCGGTATAGGGGTCGTCGCGGCCGAATCGTGTCGCGATCACGCCACCGCTTCGGCTACGCCGGTACCGAGACACCCCGATCGTGGATCGGCGCGATACCAGCGACACGCTGGTTTTCTCGGCGGTCGTGCTCAAGTCTCTGCGTCGTCCTCGATCGTGCGGAACACGCTTCGGCGTCAACGCGGTGTGGCGGGCCTTGCTGATCGATCACGTTCGGGTGAGCTTGTCGAGCAGTTGACTGCTGGCGACGGGTGTGCCGAAATAGTGGCCTTGGGCGGCGTCGCAGCCGTAGCTGCTGAGAACTGTTGCGGTGGCAGCATCTTCGACACCTTCGGCCACAGTCGACAGCCCGAGAGTGTGTGCGAGGTCGATGATCGAACGCGTAATCGCTGCGGCCTGTGGGTCGTGGGCGATCGGCGCGATCAGGGTGCGGTCGAGTTTGACTGCGTCGATCGGCAACTCCTCGAGCAGGGGCAGATGGGTGGTTTCGGCGCCGAAGTCGTCGATCGCGACCCGCACACCCAGCTCTCGCAGACCCTGCAACACGGGTGCGACCAGGTCAGGGTCGGCCTGCAGATGCTTTTCGGTGATATCGACGGTGAGCGTGCTCGCCGCCAGATCGTGCTGGGCCAGGGCTCGTGACACCCGGGTCGGCAAGGTGACGTCACGAACTTCGTTGGCGAACACGTTGATCGTGACCGGGACGGAATATCCTCGCGACTTCCACGTCACCGCGTCGGAGATCGCGGTCTCGAGCACGAACTGCGTCAATAGCGTGGTGAGGCCGTGATCGCGGACCACGTCGAGAAACTCGGCCGGATACAGCAGGCCGCGTTGCGGGTGCGGCCACCGCACAAGTGCTTCCGCGCCGGCCAGGTGGCCGGACCGCAGGTCGATCGTAGGTTGATAATGTACGACGAGCCGACCCTGGTCGATCGCGTCGCGCAGCTGCCGGGCCCGGAGCGCCGCGGGTGTTTCCGGATCAGTCGCTATCGACCCCGCATCCAGGACAACGAGGCGGTCCGACCCCGGAGATCGGCTCGCCCGTGACCGAAGCCCCAGATGCAGACCCGGCTGAGCCAGCGGCATGTCAGCGGTGAACGTGTGCACCCGCCCGTCGCCCGCACGTTTGGCCGAATACATCGCGATGTCAGCCTGTTTGAGCAACCGTTCCGAAGAGGTGTCGGTGTCCTCAGCAGGCAGCACCGCCAGCCCGATACTCGGACGGATACGCAGGTCGGTGCCGTCGATGCGAAACGCAGTGTCGAACGCTTCGGCGACGCGATGCGCGATCAGTCCGGGATGTCCGCAACCCTCCTCGACCAGGATCGCGAACTCGTCACCACCGAGGCGAGACACGGTATCCACCGAGCGCACCGCGCCGAGCAACCGCTCCGACACCCGGACGAGCAACGCGTCTCCAGCCGCATGGCCCAGGCTGTCGTTGATCAGTTTGAAATCGTCGAGGTCCACCAACACGATCGCTACCGGCCGCGTGAGACGCGCCCGCAAGGCGACGGCACGATCGAGACGATCCAGGAACAGCACCCGGTTCGCCAACCCGGTCAACGGGTCCCGCACTGCCTGCTCAGCGACGGTGACCAGCAGTCGGCGGTCTTCGCGGACGACGACGAACTGCCGCACCAGCACTGCGAGCACCAACGCCGCCGCGACAGCCGGCACCGGTCCGCTGCGCATATACGGTGCGCTCTGCCAGAGTGCGATGCCAGCTGCCACCGACACCGGGATATAAGGCAGCCAGTTTCGCGGTCGCAGCGAAGTTCGCGTGATGATGGGATCGGCGTGCGGTTCCCAGGTGCTAACCAACCCGGCGAATCCGAGGATCAGCAGACCCGCCATCCACCCTAGATCGATCAGGTCGCCACTGACGTAGTCGTCATGGGCAATGAGATACACATATGCGCTGTCGGCAAGACCCATCAGCACGATGCCGGCGGTGGCCAGTGCCAGGGTGAGCCGTTGCGCGGCGCGGTCCCGGCTCAGCACCAGGATGGCGATGGTGAGGATCACGATGTCGCCGACCGGGTAGGCGATCGACACCGCCAATTCGAACGGACCGATTCCGCCGATTCGGTAGATGTCCTCGAGCACGCTGACCCAGGACAGCACGAACATCGACCCCCCGACGATGAATCCGTCGAGCACCAGCCGAGTGCGTGACGCCGCGGTATGCCCGGTCGGCAACAGCACCAACGCGACCCCAGCACCTACGGGCAGCAGCAGAAACCCGGCATCGGCCAACGACGGGAACGGCACCGGCGAGCGACCTTGCCACAGTTCGTAATACGACCAAATTGTTTCACCGATCGACCACGACGTCAGGCCTACCGCCATGGCAACCCAGGAGACCCGTTGTCGACCTCGACCATGCCAGGCGCCGACCATCGCACATCCGGCCCCGAACACCGCGAACCCGACCAGACCGAGGTCGTCGACCGCACGGACCACCGAATCCCCACCCCAGCCCGCCAACAACCAGACGGTGAACACCACCCCGGCAATCACACCAAGGCCAATAATCGACAAAATCCGTCGCACCGTCATGCTCGGTCACCGATTCCCCATCTCGGGCCATGCCTCAAGAGGGACAGCACCGCGCATCCAGCCGACGATGAATATTCCGTCCGACGTCGGTCGTAGAGCACTCACCGGAACTAATGGCGGCAATCGTAGACTCGGCATCGAGAAAATATGGGGCATCTGCCCAGACCGCCTTCGGCTCGCACCGGCGGCCGAGATACCCGGTCGGCCCAAAACACCGGAACGGCCCGGAATCAAACTCATCGCATTTCGACTCGATCGCCCTAGAACCCAGCGGGTTTGCGACGCGGATGCGTTGGTGCTTTGTGGTGGGCGTTCGTGCGAGGTCGAGGCGGTGCCTCACAGCCGATGGAACCTTGTCGTTGGGGGGTTTGGCGGTAACCTGTGTTTTGAAGGGAGTGATCGGTGAGTGCACGTGACACCGGATCTGGCGACGGGGCTACGCCATCTTCGGACACCGACATGTTCTCCCCCTCCCGTGTCGAGTTGTCCGTGGACACCGCTCCGACGCGGCAGGACCGTGTCGAGGTCGGTGGTCTGCCGTTGGGTGCGGGTGTGCTGGTGGTGACTCGTGGTCCGAGTCGTGGCGCGCGGTTCCTGCTTGATCAGCCGGTGACTTCGGCGGGCCGGTATGCCGACAGCGACATCTTTCTCGACGATGCGACGGTCAGCCGTTTTCACGCCGAGCTTCGGCGCGACGGCGAGGTGTTCGTGGTGGTGGACGTCGGGAGTCTGAACGGCACCTTTCTCAACCGGGTACCGGTGGTCAACACCGCGGTGCTTGCCGACCGTGACGAGATCCAGCTAGGCAAGTTCCGGCTGGTGTTTCTGACCGCCCCGCTGGGCGGGGCTATCGATCACCGGTGACCGAGGGTGCAGTCCCAGGCAGGTGAACGGTGCGGGACCAGACTTACTGCCTGCACGCACGCCTTCGCCGAGTTGTTCCTCTGCAGTTCGTCGAGGCGACGTTGTCCCGACACCAGTGCTGGCTGTCCGCAGTGCGCGTCAGCGCTGAGGCAGGTGCGGACGGTCGTCGCGCCCATCAAGGAGCGGCGAACACTATCGAGTGCTCTACCCATACGGGAAGGGGCAGACTGATCTATGCTTGGGTCGACGCTGGATGCAGCGCAGCGTCGGCAGCACGGACCTCGACTGGCAGCGATAGCCAACACCCCCGCAATGGCGAGCATCGGTAGAGGGGGCGTGGAATCGCATACGAGAAATGTGGCGCATATGTGGGACACCGACGGTACACATTTCGAACATGACGGACTCTCGTCGTTGACCGACGATGAACTGCTCGGTGCCTTCTTCAGGTGCTCAGCAATTGTGAAAGAACGCCGACACGCGCGCAACGGCCTGCAGATCGATGAGACATGTGACTACATGTTCGCCCTGTTCGAGGAACTTCGGCGCCGGGCACGAACTACACAACTGTCGCCAACAACTCGTTCGGCCCCGCTGGCTGGTCAGGCCGGCTCGTTCCCAGCCATCGCATTGGCCCATGAAGTGTCTTAGGTTCGTTTTGACGAGCCGAAACCTGAATGGGTCACGCCGCAAGCGATCGGGCACATCTGTGGTATCGCCGACTCCGTCGGAGGCGGATGCGCGAATCGATCGCGCCACGGAGACTGCTCGGAGACGGGTCACACGGCCCGAAAAGTCCCAGCGCCACATGAGCTGCCATCCGAAGTAACGGACTCACCGGCGCCGACCCGATCGTCGACGCCACCTCACATCTTCGACGTAACCACCGGCCACGAGCGGTGCTCTACCGCGCCCCGATTGTCTGATGAGCTTTGGTGTGGGCGAGGCGGTAGCTGTCGGTGCCGGTCTCGATGATGTTGCCGCCGAACGTGAGTCGGTCGACGATGGCCGCGCACAGGCGCGCGTCGGAGAAGGTCTTCGTCCAGCCCGAGAAACTGTCGTTGGACGCGATCGCCACCGAATTCTTCTCCTCTCGCTCGGTCAACACCTGAAACAAGAGCTCTGCGCCGCGTTTGTCGAGTTCCATGTATCCGAGTTCATCGATGCACAGCAGATCCACTCGCCCGTAGCGGGCGATGGTTCTGGCCAGAATTTTGTCGTCGGCGGCCTCGACGAGTTCGTTGACTAGTTTGGCAGCGAGGGTGTATTTCACTCGGAACCCGTTCTCCGCGGCGGCTGTTCCGAGCCCGATGAGTAGATGACTTTTGCCGGTGCCGGAATCGCCGATCAGGCACAGCGGTTGCCCGGCGCGGATCCAGCTGCAGTCGGCGAGGGTGTGGATGGTGGCCGGGTTGATATTGGGGTTCGCCTCGAAATCGAAGTCGGCCAACCACTTGTCTCGTGGAAAACCGGCCGCTTTGACCCGTCGGACCGACCGGCGGCGAGCTCGGTCGTCACACTCACCCAGCAGCAGTTCCGCAAGAAAACCCTGATAGGTCAGTTGTTCTTTCTCCGCAACGACGACCATGTCGGTGACCAGGCCGCGGACGGTCGGCAACCGCAGTTGACGGCACGCGGTGTCGATCGCCGCCGCAGCAGCTTGCTCGGTCAACCCGCGACGCCGTCGTGGTTGGCTCATGACACATTCCCTCTCGCCTCGTCGGTTGCATCGGGTCCGGGCTTGCGGCGACTGAGCAGCTCGTCGTACTGGGTGACCGATGGGAGTGGTCGCGTGTCTGCAGGCAGCCCGGCGATCACCGCGGTCGGGTCCGCCAGTCGCCGTTGGGTGAGGCTGACAATTGTGTGTTCGGACGTGTCACTGCGATCGACGGGACGTGCGGGTTGGCCGGCGTCATGCTGTTGTTGTTTGCGAGCTTCGACAGCGACGACATCGGCAGAGGTGGCCCCGACGGTCAGCGCTGCTCGTAGTCCGGCGACGACGTCGGCGGTCGCCATGTGTCGGTGCAGCAGCAGGACATCAATGAGTTCGCGGGTGCCGCCCGAGTCGCCATGGGCTTTGCGGGCAGCAGCCCAGAACGCGTCGTGGGCTGGGGTGAACGCGCCGCCAGCACGGGCTTGGACCAGCGCGGTCGCTCCAGGTAGTGCACCGGGTTTGTATTTCAGCACTTCCAGATAGTGATCGAGGTCCAAAATTTGGGCGCCTTTGCCGTTGGAGCGCTCATGGGCAGCGATGACGGTGCGACCGTCGAGCACGATCACTTCCCCAGCCCGCAGATGCACCCGCACCCGGCGGCCGATGAACCTGGCCGGCACGGAGTATTGGCAATTGCGGACCATCACCCGGGCGTGGCGATCCACTCGGGGGTTCAACAACAAACCTGGCTCGAACGTCTCCGTCGGCAGCGGGCGCAGCAACAGTTTTTCGATGCCGAACATAGCCCCGACCGTCGTGACCCGACCGCTGATACGGCGATGATCATCGGCCCGGTCCGCCTTTGCGAGACGAAGGTTCAACTCCGCTAACGACTTAACCTTCGGCACCGGCACGAGATGGTTGCGGCGGAACCGCCCACCCTCGCCTTCGACACCACCCTTCTCGTGGGCGCCCTCGATCCCCGGCATGCAATAGAACGCATCGAAGCCGTAGTGCGAACGAAACAACACCCAGCGTTCGTTCTCCGTTCTGCGGCGGTCGGTACCGAACAGGACTTGGGTGACTGCCGACTTCAAGTTGTCGTACTTGATCTGCAGGGTCGGCACACCGCCCAGCTCGGTGAACGCGGCGATATGGCCCTCCAGGAACGCCTCCTGAGACTGGGTCGGATAAACCCGGTGCACGGCACGGCCGCTGAAGCACAACCGCATCGTGAACAGGTAACACTTCGTGCGACCGGTGGGCAGATCGACGAAGAGTTCGGCGAAGTCGACCTCGGCTTCGGCACCGGGTTGGTGGGTTTGGGCGATGAACACGTCCGCCATCGGCCGGCCGGTCTCGGCCCAGATCTCTTGTCGCCGTTCGTTGACATAGCTGCGGACAGTCGAATACGACAGGTCGCGGGCGTCGTGCTCGGCTACCAGGCGGGCCAGGATGCGTACCGTCGTGTGACGTTGTTTTTTGGGGGCGGTCAGGTCCGACCGCAACATGGCGTCGATTGCGTCGGCGAAGGGGTCGATCTTCTTCGATTGCCACCGCCGTCTGACGGGTTCGGGTGGCATCGCAGACGCTAACGCCTGGCGAACCGTTCGCCGGTGCACCTGGTGGCGTTTGGCCAATGCCCGCACCGACAGACCCTCCACCCGGGAATCCCGTCGGATCTGTTCGAACAGCATGATCTTGGACCTCACATCTCCTCCTGAAAGTCGTCGATGTGACGAACCTTCAGGTGGGGCCACTCAAACCTGACAGAAGCTGCCCGGCGAGTCGCAGGTGGGGCCACTCAAACTTGCGAATCCTGCATCAAGTGGGGCCATCCGAACCTGTCATACCCAGACCAGATACTCCGCAAAGCAAACCGCCCAAGAACATCAGACACAGACCACTCGACAAGCATCAGCGACTCGCCCACTATGTCAGTGATCGTGAATTTCGGAGTCATCTACGCGGCGGCTGTGCGTCTGCCAATCGCGGATCGCCGCCGCGAATTCTTCTGGTGCGTCGGACATCGGGTAGTGACCAACGCCCTCGAGCACAGTCGTCGAATGGTTTGGGAAGGTCCGTTCCAACCGCTTGCGATATTTGTCGGTGAAGATCAAATCCGTGTCGCCCCACACGATCAAGGTCGGCAACTTGGCTACCGGGCCAAGGCGATCGACGAGGTCGACGAAAAATGCGCGAGCGCCAACCAGGTCTCCTGGCTGTATTGCTGATGCACGGCGCTGCTCGGGTGTGGATGTCGTGTTGCGGTAATGCACCATCTCGGCCGCTGACACTTTGCGACGTTTATGCGCCGTGGGGATGAAATAGTTGACGAGCGGGTTGAATTGCCTCATCAGTGCGCGCCCGACGGGGTTCCCCATGCCGCGCGAAGCCACCTCGCTGAACAAGTCGCCGTTGAGCGGCCACGCCCACGTGTTGGTCAGGATCAGTCGGTCGAACAGGCCTGGCCGTTGTTCCGCGGCGTAGAGGCCAAGCGGGCCACCCCAGCCATGGGCGATCAGCGTTACTTCTGACAGGTTCAGGTGGTCGAGGAAGGATACGAGCAGCTCAGCGTGTTCGTCTGCGTGGTGCCGATAGTCAGGGGCGCCGGTTGACAGCCCAAACCCGGGAAAGTCCAGTGCGATACACCGGAACTGAGTCCGGAGCGCGGTGATGACGTCGCGGTAAACGAAGGACCAAACGGGATTGCTGTGCAGCATCAACAGGACCGGTCCCGAGCCCTCGTCCACGTAGTGCACGACGTTTCCGTCCAGTTCCACGAAGCAGCTCTCGAACGGAAACAACGTGTCGTCGACCCAGGTGGGCCTCTCGGTGACAGTCATGACGAACCCCTTCCACAGGTACTACACTGGATATAAACAAGCGCGCTTTAACTTATCAAGTGGTGGTAGCAAATGGGTCGAAACTACGGTCAATACTGTGGACTCGCCAGGGCACTCGATGTCATTGGTGACCGATGGAATCTTCTCATCGTTCGCCAGCTGCTCGTCTCACCTGCGCGCTACCGACAACTCGTCGAGGGGCTTCCAGGCATCGCGACTAATCTGCTCGCAAACCGGCTCCGCGACCTCGAAACAGCCGGGGTGGTCGAACGCCGTCTGACCGACGACGACGGGCACGTCGTGTATGCACTCACTCAATGGGGAACCGAGCTGCGTGCACCTATCGAGGGTTTGATCCGTTGGTCCACGCCAATGATGGTGCGCGGGCCTGCTGGCGATCGATTCCGTTCCGAATGGCTACTGGTTGCCCTGCCCGCCCTGATTGCGGGGCGCGTCCCAGTGCAGTGGCCGGCGACCATCGGAATTAGCGTGGGCGGTGCTGTGATTCAAGTGCATGCGATGCACTCAGGGATCGCAGTGAGGCCTCATGATGGCCGAGAACTCGATGCCGTTATCAGTGCCGATGCCCACGTAGTGCTGGGTCTCGCGGTGGGCATGCTTACCCTCGATCAGGTCCGCGGGATGGTCGTCATCGACGGCGATGAGGCTGCAGTGCGAGCCGTCCTCGGTGGCGTCGAATCGGCCGCCGGCGTTAGCCATATGTGACCGGCGTAGGCGCTGATCAGCTCCGCGGCCGATTCCGCGCCAGCATCACCTAAACACCTCGAATTGGCTACCCCGCGAACGAATCGACGGGAACCTGCTGCCGACCTCGAACAGAGTGATTGGGGATATGCCGCCCGGGCGACGACGTAACAATCGAACGGTCCGAACCGACCTGTCGGCATGACCCTTTCCCGGCCAGCCCGCTATCTCCCGTTCGTCGCAGCTTTGTGCGTAGCAGTAACTGTCGGGTGGGCGCCATCGGCGGCAGCCGACGTTGTCGACGTCACTGTCGTGCCCGGGCTCAGCAGTGGTCCGACCACCTCCTACGGGGTTGGCTGTACATACCTCGTCGTGGCCAGGACAAGCGCTCCGGT
Organism: Antrihabitans stalagmiti; assembly: GCF_016482825.1. Classification (GTDB taxonomy): domain Bacteria; phylum Actinomycetota; class Actinomycetes; order Mycobacteriales; family Mycobacteriaceae; genus Antrihabitans; species Antrihabitans stalagmiti. The sequence continues at coordinate 444,827 of NZ_JAEMNV010000005.1, forward strand.
CGAGGCAGGAGTCTCATTCGTCGATTACAACCTGGCTTCGACCTTCTTCCCTGCAGACGTAATCTGGAACACCGTCAACCCCTACTACGTGTCGCCAGTAATGCTGGGACACGCGTTTTCGCTCTGGACACCGACGGCACCCGGCGAACACACCCTGATGGCATACCAAACATCCGCCGGCGGACCGACCGCCACAGTCACGGTCAATCCTGGCGTCCCAATCGGGCCTGGCTGCATCGTCGCACCCTGATACTCCCGGTGACCGTGAATGGCACCCTGGTCGACCAGCTAGATCGCCCGACGGCGAAAGCGTTGGTGCATGCGCACGTCTATACAGGTAACCATCGACGCCTCAACCGAGGGACAGACGATCAGCGTTGCGATCAACGACTGGACGACCAACTGAAGATTGGCTATCCGTTGCTTGATATCGGGTCACGCCGGCCACCGCCCGGTACGAGAGAACGACTTTCGAGTCTGATCATGTTGCGGGCAAGTAGTCCGAGGGCGGCTGGGCTCGGCGTAGCGTCAAGTTCTCACCGTGCGCCACGGCGAGTGCTGCGTGCAAGCGGGCGATTTCAGCTTTGGCGTCTCGTAGCTGTCGGGTGAGGCTAAGCACGATCGTGCTCTGAGAATTCGGTTCGATCGGCATGGCGCGCGCGGGTTGATTGCGGCTCCGAAGACGGATGATCTTTTCGCGCAGTTCGGTGTTGCGGTAGAGAAAGTCGAGGCTGACGTTTCCCTCCTGCGCCACCTTACGAAAATTCACCGCCGCACCTCGCTTCTGCAGCGCGGCAATCGCTTTCGATGCCTTCTCGATCGCGGCGGCAGTACGGGCTTGCGCGGATCGACGGAGCAACTCAGCGCGTTGTTCGGCGGTGAGCGTCATGGCCGGTGTCCTTTCCTGCTAGGTGCGAGCGGCAGGTCTACCGGCGTTCTCGGCTGCGATGCCTTGCGGATCGATTCCCGCCCGGCGACCCCGGCTCCTTGCACGGTGTCGGACCTGTCGCCATCGGCGAGGGCGTCGATGATCAGATGCAGGGCGGCAACCTCGGTGCGCCGGGTCGTGAGCCAGATATTGTCCTCGGTCATGTCCTGGCCGGTGCGCTGGACGTGTTGTGCCCGTCGGGTTTCGATCAACCGCAGGGTGGAGTCCCGCTGCTCCTCGAGTTCGGACAGGTAGGAGGCGTTGGTTGCGAATTCACCGCACGTCAGGCACGCGTTGCCCCTCTCACAAGATTTGGGGCGCGGCAGCAGACAGTAGCCGTTGGGCAGGATCCGGTCGGTGCGCTGATCTAGTTGCAGGACATCGAGCAGCGCGTGCTGGTCGACGTCATGGTCACGCCCGTCGGTGCCGATGAGTGCGAGCCGCAAGAATTCTCGTTCATGGGTGGACGCAAGAGTTTTGGCATAACGCAGCGTCATCTCCGGAGAGACGTGCCCCAAATAGCGTTGGAC
>NZ_JAEMNV010000006.1 GCF_016482825.1 Antrihabitans stalagmiti
CATCCGATCTGGGCATGGATCGATCCAAGCCCGGTCTCAGGTGCCATCACCTATCTATCCAACAACCTGTCCCACATGTATGTAGACATCAGGTGTCTCATATGTATGTGGACTCAACAGAGGTCCCAACCTCCGAAAGGACTCACGAGCAGCTTGCTGCCTATGCGTTTATCGGCTCCTTGGGGGCCGGCTCGCCCGCCTGATCGCTGCCTTCGACGTCGAACTTCGGCAACACCCGATCGAGCCAGGCCGGGATCCACCAGTTGGCCTTGCCCAGGATCGACATCGTCGCAGGGACGAGCACCATCCTGACGATCGTCACGTCGACGAGAACCGCCGTCGCGAGGCCGACGCCCATCATCTTGACCGTGATGTCGGAATCCATCGCGAACCCTGCGAACACCGCGATCATGATCGCACCCGCACTGGTGATGACGCGACCCGTCGACGCGAGCCCCTTGATCACGCTGGTGTGGGCGTCGCCCGTCTTCAGCCACAATTCCCTGACTCGCGAGAGTAGGAACACCTCGTAGTCCATGGAGAGCCCGAACAGGATCGTGAACATCAGGATCGGGACCCAGCTGGACACGGGCACTTCGTGCGGTAGGCCGAGAAGTTCCGCGCCCCAACCCCATTGGAACACCGCGACCATCACGCCGTAGGCCGCTGCAACCGAAAGCAGGTTCATTGCAGCAGCTTTCAAGGCAACCACCGGTGCGCGGAACACCACAGTCATCAGGATTACCGCCAGCGTCACGACGACCGCGATCACGAGCCACAACCTGTCGGCCAACCGATTCGAGATATCGGAGAAGATCGCCGTCAGACCTGTCACGTGTGAGGTCTCCGGCAGTGCCGACCGCAACCGGGTGAGCGTCTCGGGCGTTGCGGCATCCTGCGGTCCGGTCTTCGCTTCGACCCGAACGATCGCTGCTGTGCCCGCCGCGTTGCGGATCACGGGGGACACCTGCGCGACGCCAGGATCAGCCTTGAACGTAGCGACCAGCGCATTCACCTCGCTGTCGGAGGTGTGGTCCAGATCGATGGCGACGATGAACGGTCCATTGGCGCCCGGGCCGAATTCGTCGCTGACGATGTCGTAGGCAAGTCGGGTCGTGTTGGACGTCGGCTGGCTGCCGGAATCCTGTGGCCACGTGCGCATCTGCAGTACGGGCGCTGCCAGCAGCAGCAAAAGTAGCAGCGCGGCAACGGCAAACGGCCACGGCTTCTCACCGACCCTGGTCGCCCAGAGTTCGGTCTTGGAGACCCTGGGTGCGTCCGCCGCCACAACTGCTGTCGCTTTGCGACTGCGCTTGCTCAACACCCGATGACCGGCGAGACCACACAGCGCTGGAACCAAGGTGACCGACGCCAACATGACGGAGGCGACCATCGCGAACGTCGCGTAGCCGAACGACGAGTAGACCGGAATGCCTGCGAGTTTCAGACCGAACAGCGAGACGAGGACGGTGGTACCGGCGAAGATCACCGACATGCCTGCCGTTGCATTGGCTCTGGCAGCGGCGTCGACGACGCTCATCCCGCCGCGTAGTCCTTCGGCATAGCGTGTGACCAGCAACAATGCGTAGTCGATGCCGATACCGATGCCAACCATCGTTGCGACCGTCGGCGCGATGTTGCTGATGTCGGTGAAGCCGGCCATGACGGTGATCAGCGCGGACCCGATTCCGACGCCGACGAACGCAACCGCGAGCGGCAATCCGGCGGCGACGATCGAACCGAACGCGAACACCAGGATGATCAAGGCGACGACGATGCCGATCGCTTCCGCCACACCCGAAGGCGCCGAGATGTTTTCGGGGATCTGCCCGCCGAGTTCGACCTGGTAGCCGGCATCCTCGGTCGGTGCGGTCGCTGCCCTGAGCGCGTCGATACCTTCGGTACCGCTGAAGTCGGTGACGGGGACGCTGTAGCTGAGGTCGATCAGCGCGGTGTCACCGTCGGCCGAAACCCGTGGGGGAGCGACCGCGCTCACGCCTGCCACCTTCGACAGTCGCTCGCTCAACGTGGTGAGTTCGCCGGCGGGCACCTTGCCGGTGTCGGAGTGCACGACGATGCGAGCGTCGGCTCCCGAGAATTCGACGAACCGTTCGGTGAGGAGGTCCGTGCCGGCCTGCGCGTCGACACCCGGAATGGTGTAGTTGTCCTGTGGGCTACCGCCGACTCCTGCGGCCAATCCGAATGCGATCAGCACCAGGGTCACCCACATGCCGATCACGCGCCACGGCCGAGTCGCACTCGCCGCACCGACCCTATGAAGTAGGGAACTCATGGTGTCCTCCGAAGACTGTGTAAACGAGAGCCTCGTAATCGAGAATTGTCTTCGTCAGGATGGGCGTGGCCACTAGTAGAACACTTGGAGTCCGTCAGTTTCCGAGGCGTCAGTGCCCGAGACGACGTTGCGCTTCGTCGATCCATTGCGGGCAGCCGCACCGCACCGCCAGTTGTTCGGCGACCTCGTAGTGCGCGGCCGCCACTGCAGTGTCGCCGAGCAACATGGCAAGGTCGCCGAGGATTGTGTCCGTCGGTCCGATGGCGACCGAACCTGTACTCGCACCACCGATTTGACCGGCATAGGCCAGTAGCTCGTTGTACACGGTACGAGCCTCGTCGTGTGCTCCAAGCCCGACGACAGCCAGGCCGCGGACGGCAAGGAACAGTGATCGGAAGAAGTCGATACGAATCGGTCGAACCTGCTGCCGTGCGGCGCGCGCACCGGCGGTGTCGCCGATGGCCAGCAGTGCGACGGCGAGTGGATCCGCGACGGCGTCGGGCGCGGACGTCGCTACCGCGGTCATGATCGGTGCGAGCTCGCCGACCCGGCCTTGTGTGAGCCGAATCGAGAAGAGCGCGACGGCGTAGGTGCCGGTTGCATCGGTTGCACCGTGCCGTACGAAAATGTCGTTTGTTGTCGCATAACACTTTTCGGCCTCGTCGAGGTCGCCGCGGGCGTGCGCGACGAACCCGCGAGCCGACATGTTGGTGCCTTGCGCCTGGCGCCACTGATAGCGGTCAGCGATGGCCGTTGCGGCATCGAGATGCTCGACAGTGAGCTCGATTTCACCGAATGCGGCCGCGGCCTGCATGGCGACGTAGTGACCGATCAAGGCGATGGCAGGCATGTTGTACTCGGTACCGAGCACGATCATCTCCGCCGCAAGCCGGTCGCGCGCGGACCGCGTCATCGTCGGGTCGTGTAGGGACAGGTTGCTGCTCAGCGCCAGTCCGAGGACGTGTGGATCGCCGATCTCGCGTGCGAGTCGCTCTGCCTCCGTCGCTGCAGCCCACGCTTTCTCGTACTGTTCGCCGCTGACTTCCTCGACGAGAACGACGAGCAAACGGCAACGCTGCGCCGGCGTAAGTTCTGTTGTGCTCAAAGCGCTTTCGATCATGTCGACCAAGCGGTCGTCGACGGTCCCGTAGATCCTGTTGAGCCACGGCGTCGGCGCGTCCCAGGCTGTGAGGGCAGCGACGATCAAGTCGTCGCGGCCTGCGGCGGCCGCGAGCGATGCAGCGCGGTCCCTGGCTTCGCGAGCTGGGATGTTGGCGCCGGACGCGAGGTAGGCCTTGCTTGCCCGCGAGATCAGGTCCACGTGCGACGCGACACTCTGCTGTGTCACCGTGCCTGCGCTGTCGAGCACGTCCAGTGCAGCCACCGCTCGCAAATAGAAGGCTGCCGCACGATCGTGCGCGAACCGCCGTTCGGCCTGCTCGCCCGCGGCGATCGCGTAGTCCGCGGCGCGACGCGCGGTTGCCAGAGAAAGGCATTCGCCGAAATGGTGCGCCAGGGCCGCAACGTCGCCGGGCCGAACAGCCTCGACCGCCTCGGCGACCCGTAGGTGCCACCGCGAGCGTCGGAGCCGAGACAGATCGCCGAACAGGGTGTCGCGAACGAGTGCGTGCGTGAATCGCACCCGGCCTGGACCCGGTTCGTCGAGCAGCCCGGCAACAACCCCTGCATCCAGTGCGTCGAGGACGGTGTCCTCGTCCACCTCGGCCGCACGCAGCAGCACGTCGACCTCGGCGTTGCGGCCGATCACGGCCATCAGTCGCAGTATCGACACCGCAACCTCGGGGAGCCGTGCGAACCGCCTGCGCAGCACGTCCCTTACCCCTTCCGGCACTTCCGAGGTCGCGACCAACTCACCTTCGCTGCCGAGTAGACGCGCGCTTTCGCGCAGGTAGAACGGATTTCCGCCGGTACGCTCCGTGAGCTTCTCGATCGTGGAACCGTCCGGAAGTACGCCGGAGACCGCCCGAACGAGTTGTGCGGCGTCGACAGCGTTCAGGCCCGTCAGTCGGATCCGCGCCTGCGTGGAGGTCGCGATGCCCGCGAGTGTGTGTTCGAGCTGTGGACCTACTTCGTCGGGTCGGTAGGCAACGACGGTGAACACGGACGACGACTCCGTGACGCTGCTGAGCAGTGCGAGGGTTTCGGCATCCCCGCGGTGGAGGTCGTCGAGAAAGATCGCGAGTGGGCGATCGCGCGCTGCAGTGTCGAGGTAGGTAGCGACGGCTCGGTGCAAAAGGAAACGGCCGAATGCCGCGTTCGGGTCGGTGGCGTTTCCGCGACGGTCGTCGAGCAGGGGTGCGAGGGTGTCGCGATGCTCACCGGGGTCCACCTCGCCGGCGAGAGAACGCAGCAACTCCACCCACGGCCAGGCGGGGGGAGCGCCGTCGGTCTCAGGACAGCGGCCGACGACGACGCGCCAACCGTCGGCTTCGAGTTCGGTCCGAAAACGTTGCAGCAGAGTCGATTTACCGCTACCCGCCTCGCCGGACACAAGAGCCGCCCGCGACCGCCCGCCGTGCGCAGGCGTCGAGGCGACGGCATGCAGAGCTTGCAACTCGGGCTTTCTGCCGACGAAAACGGCGGTGTCCATTGGCTCGTTGCGTGCGACTGTTGCTCGCGCGGGTTCCGGCTGACGAACCGGGATCCGTTGCGCACGCAGATCGGCCTCTAGACGAATCAGCGCGGGCCCCGGATCGATGCCGAGTTCCTCGGCAAGAACGTCGCGGGCCTGTCGTAGCGCGGACAACGCCTCCGCTTGCCTGCCTGCCGTATAGCGGGCGAGAGCAAGTAGTCGCCAGCCCTCTTCGCGTAGGGGATATTCGCCGGTGAGTGCTTCGGCGTCCGCAGCGGCGGCGATGGCGTCGCCCGCGTCGAGTGCGGCGGCAGCCCGTCGTTCACGTGTGGAGAGTCGAAGCTCGTCGAGTCTGTGCGCTTCGGCAGTCGCCCACGGTTCGCCGGTGAACTCCGCAAACGCTGGGCCTCGCCACAACCCGAGAGCCTCATCCAGCGCTGTGTGGCGGCGAATCGGATCGTCGATAGTCGCGGCCGCGCGGACGTCGGCTTCGAACTGCCAGGCATCCACCGCCGACGTAGCCAGACGCAGGGCATAACCGGGTGCCTGGCTGACCAAGATCTCGGCCGGCGCGCGCGGCGGTCGGTTCGGCTCGAGCACCCTGCGCAGATTGGAAACGTAGGCCTGCAGCGCACCGAGTGCACGGGGCGGTGGTTCGCCTTTCCACAGATCGTCGACGAGACGATCCACCGATACGACCTCCCCGCGGGCAACGAGAAGTAGCGCGAGGACACCTCGTTGGCGTGGACCGCCCACATCGATGCTCTCGCGCCCGATTGCGGCGTCAAGGGAGCCGAGCACGCGGATCGAAACCATAGCTGGACAAGCCTAGACAAGCCCGGTGGCAGCAGCGCCGACCGCGTTCCTAGTCGGCTACAAGCCGCTCGCGGCACCCTTGGTCCGTGGACCATCGAGCGATTTTGCTGCACGACGAGCACTGCAGAGTTTTTCGGACGTTGCACCGACTCGTGCAGGGTGTTGCCGACGGTGATCGCGGCGGTGCTGCCGAGGTCGCGCGACGACTGGCCGGAGCCGTCGCTGCACTGCGCCGTCACACCAGATCGCAGGACGAGATCGTGTGGCCAGCAGTGCTCGACCGTGCGCCCGCCGACTCGGTGCTCGTGCTCTGCGCCGAGGAACAGCACGAACGGATAGACCGCCTGCTGACCTGCGCGCAAGCACGTACGGCAGCATTCGTCGGTGCCGCTGCGGCGATCGAACGGGCGCGCCTCACCGCTGCACTCGATGCCCTTTCCGAAGTGCTCGAAGAGCATGCGGCACAGGAGGAATCGCAACTTCTACCCGTCGCGGAACGTGCCCTCACAGCCGCCGAGTGGTCGACCCTGAGCGTGCGTTCCCAGGACGGGTGAACCCTTCGACTCAGCGCGATTACAATCGCGGCGTCGCGTGGAGTAGCGAAATAGGCTCGGGCACATGACAACAGCATCGACGACTCAGCTCGGCGCAATCATCGACGCGACGGCGGCCGCTGTCGCCGACAGTCCCGCGAACGCGCACGTCGTCTTTCGTGGGTCGGGTACCTCGCAGGGCGCGGTCGGCAGCTCGATAACGCTGGGCAACTACACCATCGCAGTCGACGAACCGCCCGCCCTCGGCGGCGAGAACTCGGCACCGAATCCCGTCGAGTTCTACTTGGCGGCCCTCATCTCGTGCCAGGTCGTCACGTACCGATTCTGGGCGGACAAGCTCGGAATCGCGTTCGACGATCTCGCCATCGAGGCAGAGGGCGATCTGGATGTGCAGGGCTTCTTCGGGCTGAACGACGATGTCCGTGCGGGTTTCGGCGAGGTTCGGCTTGCGGTGCGAATCACCGGCCCCGAGTCGGCCGAGCGCTACAGCGAACTCCGAACTGCCGCCGACGCGCATTGCCCGGTACTCGACATTTCGCGGTACCCGACGCCGGTCCACACGACGCTCGTCACGAACTGATCGGCTTACGCAGATTGTCGAGGGCGAGTCGCCACTCGTCGGGATAGGGCAGGTGGAACGCCGCGCTGTCCGGTCCCGCCGCGGTGGTGTAGCGCACCATAAGCAATGGACGCCCGGTCGACTTGCCCAGGTGGCGCGGGACCAGCGTGCACTCGGTGATGGTGGTCAGCGGAATATCCAGCGTCACAAGCGAATCCGAATGGTGAAACCAGAGGCGGCGCGGCGACAGCACGAGTGCGCCCAAGCCGTTCACGGCCGCCGCTGTGTCCGATTCGACGCACATCAGGTCGACGAGCAACTGTTGCCGGACGACCTTCTCGTTGTCGAAGTCCTTCGACATGCGGTACGCGAGAGTTTTGCGGTTGGGTCGGATCACAAATCTGTGCAGCGCGTAGCCGGAGAAGATCAGGGCGGCGAGCAGGGCGACCAGCACCAGAATTGCGAGGACAGTCATGGCGGCAGGATAGCGAGCGCGGGGGACCGGGGCACCGGTACCATGCGGCAACCAGCAAACCGCGTCGCATCGGAGGAACCCCGCGTGGAGTTCATGCAAGTAACCGACGCGTCCTATGTCCTCGCGGAATCGAGCGACCACCCGATGCACGTCGGGTTGTTGATGTTGTTCGAACCGCCGAAGGGCGCGGGTTCGGAGTTCGTCGAGGCGCTCTACGAGCAGATCGTTGCCGACCACGACTTGGCGCCGGAGTTCCGCAAGAAGCCGATGACGGCCATGGGCGGAGTTGTCGGTCCGCTCGCCTGGAGTACCGACCTCGACGTGGACATCCGCAAACACGTACGGCTCATGCGTATCGCTGAACCCGCAGGCGTCGACGAACTTCTCGCAGCGGTCTCGGATTGGCACGGCACGCTGTTGACCCGCGAGCGGCCACTGTGGGGCGCCTACCTCGTCGATGTGCTGGCAGACGGCCGCTTCGCACTGTTCCTCGAAGTGCACCGCTCACTTATGGACGGGGTGAGCGCCGTGCAGTTGGTCCAACTGGTCCAGCGGACGTTGTCGAAGGATCCCACCGACACGACGGTCCGGGCGCCCTGGCATCAGATCGCTGCTCGCAAACCCGCGCCTGCAGCCCCGCAAGCCCCGCAGCCCACACCGGACACCAGCCTCGGATCGCTGTTGCGGATGGGTAGTAAACGCCTGACCGGACTCGCCGAGATGGTCCCTGACTCGGCGCGGGTTGCAGGTCGCGCACTTGCCGACCGCAACCTTGCCGTGCCGTACCGGGCGCCGAAGACGATGTTCAACGTTCCGGTCGGCGCGCGACGGGAGTTCGTCACGCGCTCGTTCACGTCGAGCCGCCTCGACGTCGTCCGCAGGTTTTCGCGTTCCGACCTGGACGAGCTTGTGCTCGCAATGACCGCAGGTGCCGTCAGAAACTATCTGCTCGACCGCAATGCGTTGCCGCAGACGTCGCTGGTCGCCATGGTTCCGGTCGTCAAACGGACGCGTGACGCCAACGCGGATGCGAAGGTCGAGACCGTCTTCTGCCAGCTGGGTACGACGACGAAACATCCGGGCGATCGCTTGACTGCGATCAAGTCGTCGCTCGCGACGGGCAGGAAGATGGCGAGTTCGGTCGGCAAGGCAAGTTCGTTGGTGTCGTCGGTCGCTGCGATGACGCCGAAGATGCTTGCCGGCGTACGCACCTCCGCGCCGCCGCCGTTCAATCTCGTGGTGTCGCATGTGACGGGACCGATGGAACGCTTGTACTGGAACGGTGCGCGCCTCGCTGCCCTGCATCCGGCATCGGTACTCGACGACGGACTTGCCGTCGCAATCAATGCGACGACTTTGGCAGGCACACTCGATTTCGGCATCGTCGGATGTCCGGACGCCGTACCCGACCTCGGTCAGCTTGCGGCGTATCTGGAGTCGGCGCTGGTCGAACTGGAGTCGTTCTACTCCTGAATTGGTGAGAATTGATCTGGCGAGAACGGTTCTGCCGCAACCTGATCTGCTGAGGAGTGCCCGCGCAGTCGGTCCAGTTCGCGGCGATCACGTTTGGTCGGCCGCCCGGCGCCGCGGTCGCGTTGCGGGATCGACGCGAGAACCTCACGGGGCGGCGGTGGCGGACTTCGGTCGATGATGCATTCCGCTGCGATCGGAGCGCCGACCCGTTTGGTCACGATGCGCACCACTTCGACGATCCGCTCGGTGCCCGCGACACGCACCCGCACTTCGTCGCCGATTCGTACGGGGTGCGCCGCTTTGACCGAGACACCGTTGACGCGAACGTGGCCGGCGCGGGCGGCGGTCGCCGCGCTCGACCGCGTTTTGAAAAGCCGCACCGCCCACGTCCAACTGTCCACCCGTGCCGTCGTCACGAAACCAGGTTAGGCGACCTCGTCCTGTACGACCTCGGGTGGCGTCTTGGCCGACGGCAACAGTGCGTATGCAGCACACACGATCGCGAACAACACGTACCCGAGCGCGACAGTCGGGTTGGCGGCCCACGCGACGGATTCACCGTGGATCAGTCCGATGAACGAGAGGACGGCTCCGACCGCGGCGGCGATCGCCGCGTACACGAGCTTCTTGTCGAGGATGAAGGTGACGATGGTGCCGAGAACCAGTCCAGTGAGCACCGCACCTTCGCCGAGTGTCTTCAAGCCGTCGTAGACGACTCCGGCGTTGCCGAGCGCTTCGCTGCCGACCTTGTCAGCCGTCGTGCCCGCTGCGGCAAGTGCATTGTCGACCAATCCGCTCGCCCATTGCGCGAGGTTCGGTAGGAGTGCCGCGACCACCGCGACAGCATGCAGTTTCGGTACGGCTTGGAAGGCCTGGGCGCCGATCAGCAGACCGATGTAGAGCAGAATCGGGACGATCGCAGGGATGGGCAGAATCGTCGCGAGTACGCCGAAAAGCCCTAGGAAGCAGAACAATCCGATGACGGAGCCGCTGGCGAGCGAGTAGCCGATCCGACCGCCCGCGTCCTTCCAGCCGGGGTGCCCGATGTAGACGGCCGGCGGAAACGGCGAACCGAAAGCAGCACCGACGACCGCGCCGGCGCCGTCGGCGAGCAGGACACTGCGCAGGTTGTAGTCGTCACCTGCTGCTGCGGCACTCTCCACGTTGCTCATCGCTTCGGTGAAGTTGTAGATGCCCAACGGGATTGCGGTTCCTAGCAGTGGCGCAAGGTCACCGAGGCCGGAGAAGAGCATGTCGAGGCGCAGGTCGGGGAGCCCGATCGCGATGTCACGCACTGCCGCGGACACATCGGGAGCGGACATGTAGCCGCCGATCCACCCGATCGCCGTGCCGATCAGCAATGCGGCCAAGCCGACCGGAATATTGCCTGGCAGCTTCACATTCGTGAAGAAGCCGATCAGGATGATCGCGAGTACAGGGAGACCGATCCAGGCGACTTCCCACATCTGCGCTGCCGGTCGCATCGAGATGAAGGTGATCGAGATTCCTGCGAGCGTGCCGAGCATTGCGGCGCGCGGGGTGAGCTTGCGAATGTAGGGACCGACGAATGCGCCGATCATCACGATGACGCCGATCATAAACGCCCATGCCAGCCCGGCCTGCCACGCCGCGGTGGGGTCGTTCGTCGCCAGATACACCGGCAGCATGACGACGAAGACGACGATGAACATGTGCGGAACGCTTGGTCCGTACGGTAATGCCGTTACGTCGGTGCGGTTTTCGCGCTTGGCAAGTCTGCGGGCAAGCAGCGTGTAGTAGAGGTTGCCGAGTATCAATGCGATACCGAGCGCGGGTAGGACCGTGCCGAACACGTCGTCGCCGGGAAGTTTCACTACTCCGGTCATCAGCACCGTCAGCGTCAGGACGTTGACGAGGATGTTGAAGCCGAGGCCGAAGAAGGCGTTGGTGTCGCCGCGCGTCCACCACGGCAGCGCCTTGACGGATGCCGGCGGTGGGGTCGGCGGCGTTGTGTCGGAGGGAGATTCGGACGGGGTGTCTACATCTGTACTCATGACGGAATCCCTTCAGCTGGCTTGGCGGGTGGACGAGGCGGAAAACTCTGCGAGCGCGGCAAGTGCCGGTATCACAGCGGACGTGTCGGCGACCCACCCGAAGATGCCGCCCTGCGCGCTGATCATGTCCAGACCGATCTTCTGAAAGTCCGGGAAATACGAACCGACGCAATCGGATACGACGAGGCACTCGTAGCCTCTGTCGTTCGCCTCACGCACCGTCGTGTGCACACATACCTCGGTGGTGACTCCGGTGACCAGAAGTTGGGTAATGTCCTCGGCGACAAGCACATCCTGCAGAGACGTCGCGTAGAACGCGCCCTTGCCCGGCTTGTCGATGACGACCTCACCGTCGATCGGAGCGAGTTCGTCGACGATGTCGTGGCCGTACTCGCCGCGAATCAGGATGCGCCCGAACGCACCTGGGTCGCCGATGCGCTGTGACGGGTTACCGCGCGCGAGTTTCGCAGGAGGGCAGTCGGAGAGGTCGGGTTCGTGGCCCTCCCGGGTGTGCACAACGAGGATGCCTGCCGCTCGTGCCGCGGCGAGGAGGTCGGTCAGCGGACCGACCACCTGTTGCAGCAACGCGACGTCGTTGCCGAGGCTTTCGCCGAAACCGCCGGGCAGCAAAAAGTCTCGCTGCATGTCGATGACGATCAGTGCGGTCGCGCCCGGCGTCAGGGTGAACGGTGACGGACGAGCGGACGAAACGGTCGGGGTATTCACAGTTGCTCCTCTAGCGTGTAGGTGGATTGCGAAAGTGGCTCGTGGGCAAGCTCATCGGAGTGACTGCGCGGCTCGTCGAGCAGTTGTGCGGCAACCTGCAGCACCGTGTCGTCGGACAGGGCCGGCCCGAGCACCATCACGCTCACGGGTCGGCCGTCGGCCGTAAGTCCCATCGGCACAGCCACACCGACGAGGTCGAGCAGGTTTCCGAAATGTGTGTAGTGCCCGAGTACGGTGTTGCATTCGATCGGCCGAGCAAGTACTTCGTCGACGGTGAACGTCGTGCCGATCGTGGGCAGGACCAGAACGTCCATGTCTCGCCACCCACGCCCGACCTCGGCTCGTAGTTCCTGCAGTCGTTGCTGGGCTCGGAATGCATCGACAGCCGTGTACTTTTCGCCGCTGCGCAGGATGTCGCGAACGACGGGATGGATCGAATCCGGTTGTGCGGCAAGGAAGTCGGCGAACTCGACGAGGCGTTCGGCGACCCATGGCCCCTGGTAGAGGAGCGCACCCGCATCGAGAAAGGGTCCGAGGCCGACTGCGACCGTCGTCGCTGCGCTGCGCAGAATCTTCTTGCGAATCGCGAAATGTGCTGCCGCCATGGACTCGTCGCCGAAGAATTCGAGATCTGTTGCGTCGGGGAGGCCGATCCGAATCGGTGTGCCGCCGTAGGAGGGTCCGCGTGATCGACTCCACGAATCGTTGTCGTCGAGTCCGGCAAGCACGTCGAAGGTGCGGTCGACGTCTTCGATGCAGCCCGCCATCACGGTGATGCAGTCCAGCGACTTGCAGGCCGGAACCAAGCCGACGGTGCTGATCACGCCGCGTGACGGTTTGAAGCCGACCACGCCGTTGAGCGCGGCAGGTACTCGACCGGATCCGGCGGTATCGGTTGCGACGCAGAACGGGACTTGACCGAGAGCTACGGCGAGTGCCGAGCCCGAACTCGAACCACCGGAAATCATGTTGTCGCCGTACACACTTCGAGGAATCGGGTACGGCGTTCGGGTGCCGTTGAGCCCGGTCGCGAACTGATCGAGACTGGTCTTTCCGACGTACAGCGCGCCTGCTGCCAGCAGTCGCGCCACCGCGGGTGCAGTCTCTTCGGCCGTGTAGGCGAAGTCGGGACAGGCGAGCGTGGTCGGCACGCCTGCCACGTCGATGCTGTCCTTCACTCCGAAGGGCACACCGTAGAGCGGGAGGGCTCGCGCGCCGGGGCGTGCTTCGATTTCACGCGCCGCAGCGAGCAGTCGATCGCGTGGCACCACCGATATCCAGGTGCCGTCGTCGCCGCGCGCTTCGATCGCGTCGGCGACCCGCATCGCGGTCTTGACGGGCGAGCCCGAGCCGCTTGCGTGCGAGTCCACGATCTCCGCGACCGACGGCCCGAGCACAGGTCCAGTTCCGCATGCAGAAAAAGTCATGCTGTCGATTGTCGACAGAATGCGTGGCGTCCCTGGAACGCTTACGTGTCGATTGTGTTATCCGAGCTCGAGGTAGGACAACTCGCCGTGGTGCTCGACCGCAGCGACCGCACGGTCGACGTCGTTGGCTTCCAGAGCCTCGAGGATCGCGAGGTGTCTGCGAATGCCGTCCTGCGGATCGTGGCGCCGCGCTTCCTCGCGCAAATTGATGGCCATCGGAAGCTGCAGCTTCAGCAGCACGGGCTCGAGGGCGATTTCGAGCTGGCGATTGTCGGCCAAACCGACGACCGCGGCGTGAAAACGTCGATGGGCGTCGTCCTTGGCCAGCTCGTCGCCGTGTTCGCCATGGTGTTCCATCTCCGCCAGGGCAGTCCGGATGCGCGCGAGGGGATCGACCTCGGCGTCCTGGGGCAGCGGTAGCGCCTTCTCGATCGCGTACCGCTCAAGCAGGTGCCGGAGGTCGTAGAGCTGCAGGATGTCGGTCGGTGACCAGGTTGCAACACGTGATCCGCGCCGGGGGAGATGCTCGACCAGACCCTGCTGACCGAGCAGTCGCAAAGCTTCGCGCAGTGGCGCTCGGCTGATGCCCAATCTGCCGCACAGCTGCTCTTCGATGATGCGCTCGCCGGGCTCGAGGGCGCCGCTGAGAATCTCGTCGCGGACCCGCATTGCTGCGAGTTCGACGAGACTCATCGGGAGCGACTCGCGTGATTCCGGCATGGCCATTGTCGACAGTCTACGAAAATTCTGTCGGTGCGCTCGGTATGGCCGGGCCGCGCCGACTCCCGCGAGTAGGCTCGGCCGATGCTCGGACGCATCGACGAAGTGGTCTTCGATTGCACGGAGCCGTTGCTCCTTGCCACCTTCTGGTCGACCGTGCTCGGCGGTGATCCGGTGCGTCGCAGCGACTCCTGGGCCTACGTCGATCCGCCGGGGTGGACCAGGTTGGCGTTCCAGCGGGTGCCCGAAGCCAAAGCGGTGAAGAACAGGGTCCACCTGGACGTCCTTGTCGACGACATCGGCGTGGCTACCTCAGCTGCAATAACTATGGGCGCCGTCGCGGTCGGCGGGGTCGTGTCCGACACGGCGGGCAGCTTTCAGGTGCTGCTCGACCCCGAAGGTAACGAGTGGTGCGTCGTCCGTCCGCCGGACCCGGGTCTGCAGGCGAGCCAGGAGTAGGAATGCGGCCGCGGCGCCCGTGCACCACACGCCAGGGCCTGCGAGTCCCCATTTGGCAGCAAGCAGATTGGCGAGACCTGCGCAGATCACGACGGCGCCGACCACGATATTGCGGACGCCACCGACCTCGGCGACCGCGTCGTCCCACCGATCGATCGGCCGGTTCTCCAGCGGCTGCAGCAGTACGAACAGCCCAGCGGTCGTCGCAGCGAACGCCACGAGTTGGGCGAGGAGCAGCGTGCCGAATCCCGGCTGCGTCGGCGTCGAACGGTCATGTCCGAGAACGTGACTGACCGCGCTCACGATCAAGAGCGCGGGCATGTGCCAGAGGTAGAGCGTCATGGCGCCCCGGTTGCCGATCGCAACGAACCACCACAATCGAGCGTGCCGCATGGCGCGTGCGCACCACGGTGCCGCGACGACGAACAGACACGACAGCACGATGGTGTGCCCGGCGAGCAGTAGCGACGGGGGCGTCATGTTCGACAGTTGCTGACCTGGAATCGTCACCAGGCTCACGTCGTAGGGTCCGGCGGTCACGAGCACGACGTCGAAACCGAGTGCAGCAGTGGCGATCCGCAGTGCCCAACGGCGGGCCAGTAGTCCGCGAACGTAGCCGACACCGAGCGCCGCCGGGATGAGCCACACGAGAATATTGACGTAGCCGATCATCATCGGGCCACCGTTGAGCCGAACCGCGTCGATCAGTGCTGCTCCGCCGACGAGGCCGCCGACAACGAAGCCGAGCTGACTTGCGCGGGTAATGCGAGCCAGTGCCGGAACGAACGCGAGAACTACGACGTAAATGCCGATGAACCAGAGCAATTGGATGCTCAACCCCGCGACCGCGTTGTGTACATACTGTGGGACAACAGGTTTCGCGGCAATCAACATGACGATCCACGCGGCAACGTAGAAGAAGACAGGTCGGTAGAGTCGCTGCGCGCGTCGCATGAGCCACGCGCCCCAGCCGGCACCGCGTCGCCACCCGAGTGCACCTGCGGCGGCGCCCGCGAAAAAGAACAGCGGAAGCACCTGCAGCAGCCACGTCGATGCTTGGAGCGCAAAGGATTCGCTCAGCAGATTGCCGAAGATCAGGCTGTCCGGACCCACCGTCACAAGCAGCATGATGCCGTGTCCGGCAATCACAACGACCAACGAAAACAAGCGAACGAAATCGAGCGACCGATCCCGCTGCGGTGGTGTGTTCGCCTCGACCTCCGCTGCACTCGGAAAGGGGGAGCGGATCGTCCGCGACTCGAAAGTTGGCATGTCAACGACAGTGCCTTCACGTAGAGCGGCGTTGGAGAGGAGAACTACTCATCGAGTGTGAGTATTCGAGTCACCTGTCGAGTACGCACATTTGCGCGGCGAACCGCAGGTATCGTAGGTCCGTTGCTCGCAAGGATGCGATGGCGAAGGGGACCTGCAGATGACCGAAACCGACCACGACTCGGCCGAGCCGACGACGGACCGCGGACTGACGTGGATCAGCTACGGCGACTTCGGCTCTCGATTCTTCGACGATGCCGTCACGATCGATCGAATCACGGCCGCGATCGAGGGAATGGCCGGCAAAGGCATCAAGATCGGGCCTCTGCAGCTGGGGCCCGCTGGGCTCGCAGGGTTCGTCGCCGAGGGCAATGTCGGAGATCCGACCATCACCCGACACGAGGGTAGCGAGGTCGCCTACGACCTGCTTGTCCCCGCATCGCTGGCCGTAGTCCTGCGACTCGGGCAGGAAATTCGAATACAGGTCGGTGTCGAGATCAAGCTGGTGCTGTCGGCGCGCGCGGCACGTCCGTTGCGCATCGTCATCGACATCCCGCGCATCACACACCGCGACGTGAAGCTCGTCGTCCGTGCCGAGGCGCTCGGCGCAGCATGGCAGTGGCTGCTGGAACCGATGGGCGAGGTGATTCGCCGTGAGGTCGCTACCAGGCTGAATGCGATGCTGTCGGAGAAGGATTCACTCCGCGGCCGGATCTTCGATATCGCTGCCCGAATCAACGACGATCCCAAGGAGAACCTGGATCTGAACTTCACGTGGATGACCTACGAGGAGTTCGGCACCGCGTTCTATCAGACCGCGATCACGCAGAAACGTATCGAAGACGGTGTCGCCGATCTCTCGGGTCGTGAGCTGACGATCGGTCCGCTGAAGGCTGGTCCGAAGAACATGGCGGAGGTCAACGCGACCGGCAACATCGGCACGCCGAAGGTCGCCAAACGTCCGGGCGACATCGTTGTCTTCGACGTACTCATCCCGGTGACCCTCGACTTGACGATCGCGATGGGCCGCCAGAACCACTACACGGCTGAGATCGGCATACCGCTCGTGTTGACTGCTCGTGCGGCCGACTATCTGGTGATCGTCGTCGACGTTCCGGCGCCCGAGGTGGATGCCATCAAGATCGACCTCAAGGCCAAGGGTCTCGGCGCTTCGATGCTCGGTGTGGTCGGCAACGTCAAGCGGGAGATCGCCGAACAGGTCGCTGCCGTCGTCGCCGAGGAAGTCGCCGACCAGAGTGGTCGTACGGTCGATGTTGCGGAGCGGATTGCCAGCGCCTGACCGGTTCGCCTGGTTCGACTACTCCGACTAATCCGGCCTACGCACTGTCGTCGGTTGGGCGTTTCTGGCGCTTGGCTTCGAGGCGCTGCTGTTCGGCGCGTTCACGGCAGCGGCGGAGGAATTCCGCGTCGTCCTCGGGGTTCTGCGCGACTGCCCGACCCGGTCGTTCGTACTCGACGTAGCTGCCTGCAGTCGGTCTGTCGTAGCGCCTGTCCGGGCCGACGGGTCGCCCGGCGACCAACCAGACGATCGAGCCGATGGTCGGAATCAGCAGCACGATCAGCAACCAGGCGAGCTTGGGCAGGTTGCGGACTTCGGTTTCGGGACAGGTGATCACGTCGACGATGCAGTAGATCCACAGCACCATCGTGATCAAGCCGAGTATTGCGTACGGCATCGTGTTACCCCCCGGTGTGCGCGGCGTGCAGCCGCGCTAAGTGTGTTGTGTTTCCCGCCCGGCGACGAGATTACGCGAGAGCGCGACGATCACGAAGTCTTGTGACTGCTGAAACTCATGAGGTCAAAGTTTCTCGAGTGTCTAGCGGCGTCAGAGTTAGTGTGGTGAAATATGTAAACGATCGAAGCTACCGGCGCGCATCAATGAACTGGGGAAGGCGCGCCGGTAGTCATCGAAAGAAAATTCCGTTAGCGAGGACGCAAGTGCAGGTATCCCGTAGAGAGCTGTTCCGCTATGCCGCCGCAGGGTCCTGCGCGCTCGGCGCTGCCGCTATGGGCGTCAATGCCGCTGTGGCGCAGGCTGATTCGGACCTCGGCACCCTCATCGACTATTCCGGCGGAGTGCCGTCGGCCGACGCGATCCTCGAGGCCGGGCACGTCGGCGCGATCAGGTATGTGTCGGATCGCCGCAAAGGCGCCGAGTGGATGATGGGCAAACCCCTACGTGCCGAGGAGGCGGAGGCGCTGACCGACGCCGGTCTCGAGATCGTGTCCTGCTATCAGTTCGGCAAAGGTACGACAGCCGATTGGCGTGGCGGACTCGAAGCAGGCAAACGGCACGCCGACCGCGGACTCGAATTGCACCTTGCCGCAGGTGGTCCCGCGAATCGGCCGATCTACGCGTCGATCGACGACAATCCGACCCCGATCGAATTCGCGACGATGATCGCGCCCTACCTGCTCGGCTGGCAAGCGGTGGTCGGCAAGGAGAACACGGGCGTCTACGCCAACTCCCCGACGATCGACCTCGCAACCGCCGCGGGCCTCGGATCCTGGTTCTGGCAACACGATTGGGGAACTCCGGAAGGTTACGTCCATCCGGATGCGCAGCTGCATCAGTTCGAGATCGACAAGCGGCGGATCGACGGCATCGGGATCGACCTCAATTCGATTCTCGCCCCCGACTATGGACAGTGGTCTCTCTCATGATCGACCTCCTCTACACCGCACTCGGCTGGCTGTACCAAGCGATGTCGAGCGGCTCGGCCGGCGGTTCGTCGTAGCGCGATCAACTCCCGACCAACACTCCGACCCAACACAAAAGCCCGGGGACTTTCGTCCCCGGGCTTTCGCATGTGTGGAGATGTTATGCGACGGAGAACATTCCGACTGTCGGCAGGAATGTGCAGGTACGCGGTGCGGCGTCGGCTGCCTGAGTGGTGAGCGATCCCGAAACGACCGCGAGTACGCGACCAGGGCCGGTGTCGGCGATGGCCGAGAGCGTTGCCGGTCCGTCCGGGTTGATCTTGGAAGCGTTGGTCAGCGGCTGCGTCAGCGTCTTGCGGTTGTCGATGTTCAGCCACGTGACCGTGAGCTTGTCGCCCTGGGTGTCGGCGACGGTCTTGGTGCCGAGCGCGGTGAAGACGAAGCCTGCCTGGCCCGCTGCGGGTCCGGGAGGCGGCAGTTTGGCGGGACCGGCAACGGCTAGCGCTGTGCCGACCGAGTCTGCTGTGTCGGAGATGCAGCCCCTACCGATCGTCGGGTAGAGGAACTGGGAGATGACGGGACCGTCCGACGGCGGAATGGCAGGGCCACCGCCACCGCTGCCGTCGAGGAATTTGATGATGCGGTCGAGCGTCGACTTGAGCTGCTCGGGCAGTGCCGGAGACTGCTGCAGAAGCTTCAGCTGCTCGATGAGCGCGCCCTGCGGGCCTTCCGCGATGTCCATGGGGCCTGCAGCTGCGCCGAGGATCGCTGGGGCGAGCGAGGCGAGCGCATCGATCGGGACGTCCTGCGGAATCGCAGGCACTGCCGGGATCGGCTCGGCCGACACAACTCCCGGTGCGGCCATTGCGGCTGCAGCCGCGATCGCGAGTGCCGTAATGGCTCTGCGAGTTCCTCGGGTTCGACGCACTGTGTCCCCATCCTTGTTCGGTAATGCAAAAAAACCGGCCGTGGCCCGTGCTTGCCGACTCGGGACGCCACTCTATGTAGCGCGCCCGGATCTTGTACAGCCGCGGAGTCTATGCCCCTGTCGAAGACAGGTCACCACCCGTGACGATAGCTGTTACAGGAGTGATCAAAGTGAATATTGATACAACTGTTATTCGGTAGATGCTAACAAACTGCAGACCCTACTTTGCGCCGATAGGCTCATCGCCGATGACTGCCGTCGAGGTCGAAGCTGCCCTGCACACTTCCGCTCCCAGCGCACCCCGAACGAGGCTCCCGCTACGAACCGTCGCGATCATATTGCTCACGGTGTCGGCGGCGACGCGACTGCTGTGGACCGCGCTGTCGGCCAACGGCCTCAACCTCGTCGATCTGCGTGTCTACGTCGACGGTTCGGCAGCGCTGGCCGACAACCAGCTCTACGAATTCAGCACCTCGTTCGGTAGTCCCGACTTTGCGTTGCCTTTCACCTACCCGCCGTTCGCCGCGCTGCTCTTCTATCCGCTGCATCACCTGCCGTTCACAGTCGTCGGCCTTGCGTGGCAGGTGGCGACCATCGGCGCGATGTACCTCGTGGTTCGGATCAGTTTCGAACTGATCGACACCGCTTTGGACGACACCGCGAAAGGTGACAAACGGCCAGACCGCCGCAACGCCACCATGATCTGGTGCGCGGTCGCCCTGTGGACCGAACCCGTGCGAACGACTCTCGAATGCGGGCAGGTCAACGTCTTCATCGTCGCGGCGGTACTCGCTGCTGCGCGAAGCGCCCGCTGGTGGATCAGCGGCGCACTCGTCGGTCTTGTCGCCGGCGTCAAACTCACGCCCGCGATCAGCGGCCTCTACTTTCTCCTCAGACGGCGTCCGGCGACGGTCGGGTGGTCGGCGGTCGCGTTCGCAGCGACGATCGGCCTGAGTTTCGCCCTCATCGGCAACCAGTCACGCGACTACTTCACGAATCTGATCGGCGACGCAACCAGGATCGGTCCAGTCGGGTCGGTCGCGAATCAGTCGCTGCGCGGAGCGTTGAGCCGGTTGGCGGGATACGACGTCGGGACGGGTCCGGCGTGGCTCGTCGGGGTGGCGATCGCGGTTGTCCTCGCCGCGCTTGCCTGGCGTGCGCTCGCTGCGTCGGACGCTCTCGGTGCGTTGCTCGTCGTGCAGTTCCTCGGGCTGGTCGTCTCGCCGATCTCGTGGGCGCACCACTGGGTGTGGGTGACGCCGTTGCTCATCTGGCTGAGCTACGGACCGATGCGGCATCGACGCGGTGCGCGAGCGCTGGCCTGGTACTGGTTTGCGGCCACCGCTCTGGGAGTTCCGTGGGCATTGACGTTGGTTCAGACGTCGGTGTGGGACATCTCACGCCCAGGTGTTCTGGCCTGGCTCGGTGCGGTGAACGTGATCGGCGTGGCAGCGTGGTTCGTCTGGCTCGGCGCGACCCGATGGACCGGTGTGCTCAGCCTTCGGCGAGTCGGTCGATCGCCCGAGCCAGCGCCACATCCAGTTCGGTGAGCCCGCCCTCGGAATGCGTCGACAGTGTGAACGTGACCTTGCGCCAGCGAATATCGATATCGGGATGATGATTCGCCGATTCGGCTTCGACGGCTACCGCGCGAACGAAGTCGATCGCCTCGGGGAAGGTCGGTCGTTCGAAGGTTTTCGTCAGTGTCGCGTCGACCTTCGACCAGTCGTTCAGGTCGGTCAGCGCGGCGGCGATTTCGGGGTCGGTCAACTTGGTTGCCATACCGCATGATGGTGCCATGAACGTCTGCGTGGTGGTTGCCGCAGCGATCGTCGTCGACGGTCGATTGTTGCTTGCGCAGCGACGTCGGCCCGCCGCGCTCGACGGGCTGTGGGAATTGCCTGGCGGCAAGGTCGAACCAGGTGAGACGCCTACGGACGCATTGCGACGCGAGCTGCGTGAAGAGCTCGACATCGAGACCGAGGCGGGCGAGCGAATCGGCGTCGAGGTGCCGTTGGCAGATGGCCTTGTCCTGCGGGCGTATCTGACCGAGATTGTGTCGGGCATCCCTCGCGCGCTGGATCACGCCGCCATCGGCTGGTTCTCGGCAGCCGAATTGCCTGCTGTGGATCTGGTGCCGAACGACCGAATGTGGCTGCCGGATCTGGAGCGGGCGCTGCGCGCCTCGTGAGTCTTTTCGGTGGGCGGGCCCGCCGAAAAGACGCACGAGCCGCGAAGCGGCCTATGCCGCGCGAGCCTTCTTGAGTGCTTTCCGCAGATCTTTGCCCGTCATGCCTGCGCTCTCGGCCTTCTTCATTCGCATGATGACGACCGGGCATTTGAGGCAGCGATTCTTGCTGCGGCAACACTTCTTCTTCGGTTTGAGGCCCGAGACCCTGTCGGCTTTGACCTTGCCCATGTCCGGTTTTCGCTCCTCTTGTGCTGCCCATTTGCCTAGCTGAGCCTACCCTCAATCGGACGGCTGGAAGTTCGGAGCGGTGTTGCGCGGTAGTCTGTTCGTGGCCGTGTAGCCCGAACCGAGCGCAAAAGCGCGTCGTTCGATCTTTCATGTTCCACGGCAGCCCAGAATCCGTGCGATCGACCTTGCGCGGGAGAATCAGCTCAGGAGACCAAGCGTGTCGCGCACTACATTTCGCAACGTCGCCATCGTCGCACACGTCGACCACGGCAAGACCACCCTTGTCGACGCCATGCTTCGCCAATCCGGCGCCTTCGCCGAGCGAGCAGAGCTCGTCGACCGCGTGATGGACTCCGGTGATCTCGAGCGCGAAAAGGGCATCACCATCCTCGCGAAGAACACCGCCGTGCATAAGCACCACGAAGACGGCAGCGTCACTGTCATCAACGTCATCGACACACCCGGCCACGCCGACTTCGGTGGCGAGGTCGAACGTGGACTGTCCATGGTCGACGGCGTCGTGCTGCTCGTCGACGCATCGGAGGGCCCGCTTCCGCAGACCCGCTTCGTGCTGCGCAAGGCGCTTGCGTCGTCGCTGCCGGTGATCCTGGTTGTCAACAAGACGGACCGTCCCGACGCGCGTATCGCCGAAGTTGTCTCGGAAAGCCACGACCTGCTGCTCGACCTGGCGTCGGACCTCGACGACGAAGCCGCGGAAGCTGCGGAGCTCGCGCTCGATCTCCCCGTTCTCTACGCATCGGGCCGTGAAGGCAAGGCGTCGAAGGAGCAGCCCGAAAACGGCCATGCTCCCGACGCGGAGAATCTCGACGCACTCTTCGACGTGCTGCTGAGCTACGTCCCCGCGCCGAAGGGTGATGTCGAAGCACCGCTGCAGGCGCACGTCACGAACCTCGATGCCTCGGCATTCCTCGGTCGGCTCGCGCTCGTTCGTATCCACAACGGCAAGCTCAAGAAGGGCCAGACCGTCGCGTGGATGCACGGCGACGGCATCAAGCAGGTCAAGATCACCGAGTTGCTCGCGACCGAGGGTGTGGAACGCCATCCGGCCGAAGAGGGCGTCGCAGGCGACATCGTCGCCATCGCTGGTATCCCCGAAATCATGATCGGTGACACGCTCGCCGACCCCGAGAATCCGGTTGCACTGAAGCGGATCACGGTCGACGAGCCCGCCATCTCGGTCACCATCGGTATCAACACCTCGCCGCTGGCCGGCCGCAACGGTGGCAAGAAGCTGACCGCTCGCCTGGTCAAGGCTCGCCTCGACTCCGAGCTTGTCGGCAACGTCTCGCTCAAAGTCATCCCGACCGAACGTCCCGACACCTGGGAGGTCCAGGGTCGTGGCGAGTTGGCACTGGCCATTCTCGTCGAGCAGATGCGCCGCGAAGGCTTCGAGCTGACCGTCGGCAAGCCGCAGGTGGTCACCCGTGTCGTCGACGGCAAGGTGCACGAGCCGTTCGAAGAGCTGACTGTCGACGTCCCCGAAGAGCACCTCGGTGGGATCACCCAGCTGCTCGCAGCCCGCAAGGGCAAGATGGTGCAGATGACCAACCACGGATCCGGTTGGGTCCGAATGGAATTCATCGTCCCGTCGCGTGGTCTCATCGGCTTCCGCACCGACTTCCTCACCGACACTCGCGGTACGGGCATCATGAACGCCGTTTTCCACGGCTACGCGCCGTGGGCAGGCGAAATCCGGGCACGGCACACCGGCTCGCTCGTCTCGGACCGTGCGGGCAACGTGACCCCCTACGCCATGACTCAGCTCGCCGATCGTGGCACCTTCTTCGTCGAGCCCGGTTCTGCGACGTACGAGGGCATGGTCGTCGGCATCAACCCGCGCCAGGAAGATCTCGACATCAACGTCACGCGTGAGAAGAAGCTGACGAACATGCGGCAGTCCTCGGCCGACGTCATGGAAACGCTCGCGACACCGATCAAGCTCGATCTCGAAGGTGCGATGGAATTCTGCTCGCAGGACGAGTGTGTCGAGGTCGGACCCGACGTCGTCCGCGTGCGTAAGGTGATGCTCAACGCGACCGAGCGAGCGCGCGATCTGTCGCGTCGTAAGGCTCGCGACAAGGCTGCTCTGTAATCGATGCGGCTCGTGTCGAAGGAGGGTATGTGCAGACTCGGGTAGCGCGACGCATCGCGACGGCAGTTGCCGTCTGTGCGCTGAGCGTCACCGGGTGCACTGCCGATCCTCCTCCACCGATCGAAAGCACCGACAGCCCGAACCCGCCGACCGCGATTGCGACCCGTAATACGGTCGTCGTCGCGATCGACGACGTCGGCGTCGGTTTCAACCCGCATCTGCTCGCCGACCAGTCGCCGACCAACTCCGCTGTGGCGGCGCTCGTTCTACCGAGCCCCTTCCGTCCGGTTGTCGGCGAAGGCGGTCCGGGTACGACGCAGTGGAACCTCGATCCGACCATGATGGTGTCGGCAGACGTGACGTCGCAGGATCCGTTCACGATCACCTACCAGATTCGCAACGAAGCGCAGTGGTCCGACGGAGCACCGATCGCCGCCGAGGATTTTCTCTACCTCTGGCAGCAGATGATCAAAGAGCCCGGAACGGTCGACGCAGCCGGCTATGGACGGATTCGCGATGTCGGGTCCTCCGGCGGCGGCAAGACGGTAACGGTGACGATGGACAGCCCCTACCCGGCGTGGCGCGAACTGTTCACGAACTTGCTTCCCGCGCACCTGGTCAAGGATTCGCCCGGCGGCTTCGCACGCGGACTGGCCGAGAGTATTCCGGTGTCCGGCGGCCATTTTCATATCAAATCGATCGACCGCGGTCGTGACGAAGTTGTTCTCGAACGCAACGATCGATTCTGGGACGCGCCTGCCAAGCCCGACCAGATCCTGATGCGACGCGCGGGAGCGCCTGCGCAGCTTGCGGATTCGATACGGTCCGACGACGCGCAGATCGCCGTCATTCACGGCGGAAACGCGGTGGCTGCGCAACTCTCGGCCATCCCCGAGGTGCGTACGGCAACCATCTTTCAGCCGCGGGTACTGCAGTTGGCGCTCAATGCTCGTGTGGGTGAGCTGACCGACGTACGGGTCCGTGCAGGCGTACTCGGGATGCTCGATCCGGCGCTGCTGGCGACGGTCGGCGCCGGTAGCAGGGCGACGGTCGAACCTGCTCGCGCGCAGATACTTTCGCCGTCGGATGCGGGCTATACGCCGACCGCACCGCCGCAGTTGGACCGCGACCAGGCGTTCGCGTTGCTTGCGTCGGCCGGCTATGTCCGGCAGGACGCGGCGCCGGCCTCGACGAGCCCTGTTCCTGGCGAGATCCCGCCAGGTGTCGGCCGGATCACCAAGGACGGCGATGCGCTGACGTTGCGCATCGGCACTCCCGAGGAAGACGATGTGGCGGCTGCCGTCGCGAGCACGGCCGTCGACCAACTGCGTGCCGCAGGAATCGATGCCTCGACGGTGCGACTACCTGCGTCGGACCTCTACGGCGACGCACTTGTCGATCGGGAGATCGACGCGATCGTCGGCTGGGTTCGCTCTGGTTCCGATCGAGCGACCGCACTGGCGTCGCGTTTCGGATGCTCGCCGACGACCACACCGGGGGCGCCGTCCACTCCCGGCCCCGACACGACTCCGACTCCGTCCGCGCCGCAGGAGGCTCCCAACAGCCGGGCGCCGAGCAATCTGTCCGGTGCGTGTGATCCGTCGCTGCAGCCGGTGATCGATTCGACGTTGCGTGGGCCGGCCGACATCGTTGCCGTTGCGGCGCAACTGGAGCCGAAGCTCTGGGAGTTGTCGACAGTACTGCCGATCCTGCAGGACACGACCGTCGTCGCGGCGGGTTCCGGCGTCGAAGGAGTGTCGCTGACAGGCGCGATCCAAGTCGGCATCTTTGCCGATGCAGACAGTTGGTCCAGGCGGGAAGGGTGACTCCGGCACCAACACCGACTCGACGGCTGCTGCTCGTGCACGCGCACCCCGACGACGAGACCATCACAACCGGTGGCACGATCGCCCACTACACGAGCCTCGGCGTCGAGGTGACAGTCCTGACGTGCACGCTCGGTGAAGAGGGCGAAGTGATCGGCGAGCAGTGGTCGGAGTTGGTTGCCGATCGCGCGAATCAGCTTGGTGGCTACCGGATTCTCGAATTGACTGCGGCTCTTCGCGAACTCGGGGCGAGGAGACCTCGGTTCCTTTCCGCGGCGGGCCGATGGCGGGATTCGGGTATGGCAGGCACCCCGTCGGCAGCCAACCCGCGTGCCTTCGTCAACGCGGACGAGGGGGAGGCCGTCGCCGCACTCGTCGGCGTCATTCGGGAACTGCGTCCTGACGTGGTCGTCGGCTACGACCCTGTCGGTGGTTACGGCCACCCGGATCATATTCAGGCACATCGGATCACGACGGCGGCTGTCGAGGCCGCAGGTACCGATCTTTTCCCGGAAGCCGGCGCTGCATGGGATCCGGCGAAGTTCTACTGGACAGTCGTCGACGCCGGCGAACTCCTGTCGGCGATCGCTGCGATCGAGGTCGTTCCGCCGGAATGGTCGGCACCGCGCATCGACGAACTGTGCACCGTCCCATCGGAATCGGTGACAACCGTGATCGACGTGCAGACGGCGCTCGACGCGAAGCGGTCGGCGCTGCGTGCGCATGCGACCCAGGTGACCGTCGCTGCCAGCGGCACCGAATACGCGTTGTCCAACAACCTGATCGCGCCGATCCTCACCAACGAGCACTACATTCTCGTCCGCGGGCAGATCGGCCCGCTCGGGTCGGACGGCCGTGAACACGACCTGTTCGCAGGGCTACCGGAAGCAGGTTCACTATGAAGCCGGACCTGGTCGGGACCATCGCGCTCGGTGTACTCGTATTCGACGGGTTTCTGGCAGCGATACTTCAAATGCTCTACCTGCCGACCTATCTCGGAGCGACGCCGTTCCCGATCAGTGCGGTTGTCGCGGCGTTCGTCAACGTCGCACTTGTCATGCTCGCGCGAAACGTCAGCGACAGACTGGGTTTCGTCGCCGCGCCGCTGCTCGCGTGGGTGATCGGGTTTCTGCTCGGCATGATGGGCGGGCCGGGTAACGACGTCGTTCTGACCTGGGAGTGGCCGACACTGCTGCTGTTCGCGCTCGGCGTCCTTCCGGCTGCGGGGTTGCTGTACAGATATGCGCAGCAACCGTTTCCAGCTCCAATCACGTCCTAGCAAGTCCGGCAGCCGCAGCTGCATCGGCCAACACCGCCTCCAACATCACTGGCGTCAGACGGCCGGTGAAGGTGTTCTGCTGGCTCACGTGATAGCTGCCGAACACATGCAGCGGACGAGTTCCCGGCAATTCGTAGTGCACGCCGTGGCCGAACTTCGGTCGCGGTTTCGGCACCGTCCAGCCAGCATCGGACAGCACGGGAAGCAAGGCCTGCCAACCGAATCCACCGAGCACGACGACCGCTCGAATCGTCGGTGCCAGCAAACTCAATTCCAGGTCGAGCCAGGTTCTGCAGCGATCGCGCTCGTCGGTCGTCGGTTTGTTGTCCGGGGGAGCGCAGTGCACGGGTGCGGTGATTCGGGTGCCGCGCAGGAGCAGACCGTCGTCGATGGCGACCGAGGTCGGTTGGTTGGCCAACCCCACCGCGTGCAATGCCGCATACAACACGTCACCACTGCGGTCGCCGGTGAACATCCGTCCGGTCCGGTTCGCACCGTGCGCCGCGGGTGCAAGTCCGACGATGAGCAACGCCGCATCGTCGGGTCCGAAACCGGGAACCGCTCGTCCCCAGTACGTCTGTTCGCGGAAGGCAGCGCGTTTTTCGCGGGCGATCTGTTCCCGCCATGTGACGAGGCGTGGACACGCACGACACGTCGCGACTGCAGCATCGAGGTCGGCGATCGAGCGCGGCTTCACCCCTACATCGTGCCTTCGCGTCGTCCGGGGCCGCGGATGCGGTCATAATCTGAGGCATGTTGCTGCAGCCCGATCAACGCATATCGGACTGCGTCGTGCGCGTCGTGCTCGGTCGCGGTGGCACAAGCACGGTCTATCTTGCGGAGAACACACGTACGGGTGAGCTGGAAGCGCTGAAGATTCTCAACCCCGACGTCGTTGTGCACGAGGCGGTCCGGGCACGGTTTCGGTGCGAATTCGACATCGCGAAGATGCTCGAGCATCCGAACATCGTCGACGTCCACGATTTCGGCGACTACGACGGTCAGCAGTGGATGACGATGCAGTACATCTTCGGCGTAAGCGGCACAGCCTTGATTCCGCGACCGCGGGCCCGTCCGGACCTGGCGCTCGTGCTCGGGGTGCTTGCGCAGATGGCTGCGGGACTGGACTACGCGCACGCGCGGGGTGTGCTGCATCGGGACGTGAAGCCGTCGAATTTTCTTATCGCACATGCGGCTCCGCGTAACGCGGTGCTGACCGATTTCGGGATCGCCCGCATGATCGACAACACCCGACCGCGCGGGCTGAGCGGCCACATCGTCGGATCGCTGCCCTACGCAGCACCGGAAGTCCTGCAGGCTCAACCGCTTTCGGTTGCGACCGACGTCTATGCGCTCGCGTCGTCGACCGTCGAGCTGTTGACCGGTAAGCCGCCGTTTCCGCTGCCGAACATGTTCGCGATCACCAGTGCGCAGATCTCCTCGCCGCCACCGGTGCTGTCACGCCGTCGCCGGTGGATACCTGCGACGGTCGATCCGATCATCAGCCGCGCGTTGGCGAAGCAGCCAGGGCAGCGCTACACCTCGTGCAGCGAGTTCGTCGAACTCGTCACTCACGCCCTTCGCGGGTTCTACTGACGCCTACTCCGTGCTTGCGGGAAACAGCGATACAACCGTGCTTTCGACGATGCGTAGGTGGTCCGACATCGCGTTGGCCGCGCCTTCGTAGGAGCCGTCGGCAATGGCGTCGAGTATGACGCGATGCTCGACACCCGATGCCTGCTGCCGTTTGGACAGCTTGTTGATCATCTTCGACTGTTGGGACAGCGCGTCGCGAAGTTCGCCGACAACGGCCGCGAACACACCGTTGCCGCTTGCCGCCGCGATCGCGAGGTGGAACTCGCCGTCGAGTCGAACCCATTCGGCGGGATCGGTTTCCGCATCCATCTTGTCGACCAGCTCGCGTAGTTGGGCGAGTTGTACATCGGTTCGGCGTAGTGCGGCGAAGCCGGCGGCGGGCACCTCGATGTGGGGTCGGGCTTCGCGGAGCGCCCCTGCCGAGTACTCGCCGAACACCGGCTCGGATCGAGGGCGATCGGAGATGACGAAAGTGCCTTTGCCGGTGTGTGTTTCGGTAAATCCCAGTGCGGTGCTCGAGCGTAGGGCCTCGCGAACGACGGATCGACTGACGCTGTAGCGGGCAGAAAGCGTTGCTTCGGCAGGCAGTTTGGTTCCGACGGGCAGGTCACCGTTCTCGATTGCGGCTCGGAGATCGGCAAGTACAGCCTCTGCTGCACCGACGCGTGACGAGGTCGGCTGTCGGTCGGCCCAGCTGTCGGACAGGTTCATGTGTGAACTTTTGCTCATCATTACTCCCAGGTCAACCCGACTTCCAGAATATGTCGCTCAGGTTCTACTCAGGTATTGACTCCCGTCCATGTGTCGTACACCATATGAGACGTGAACCTGTCTGACAGCCTGACAGTCGGTCATCTGACGATGTCGTTCGCCGACACCATGTCCAGAGGCGAACTTGTGGACGCCTGGGCGTCGATCGCGACCGAAGCCGCAGAAGTCGCGGCGCTGCGCGCAGCCCCCGAGCAGATCCGCTCACTCGGTGAACTCGGCCGGTTGCTCGGCGCCGAAAGAGACCCAGAAGTCTGGGAAAGTCTGCTTGCCGCAACGTATGCCGGATTGATCGAATCCAGCGGCAACGACGTCCTCGACGTGGTTGCCTATGAACTGTGGAACGCGTTGACTCGTCACGTGGACATCGCCGCCGCACTCTGGCCGATCCGCGAAGGGATGCACCAGGGACTCGAAGCGGTGATAGACCGTATCGCTGCAAGCGATCCGGACTCGGCTGTCGCAGGCATGCACGCGCTTGTCAGTGCGACACGTGGCGCGGTTGCGAACTCGGCGGTGGATGTCGCATGAATCCGACTGGGCCGCAAAGCCGAACGGCATCACTCGTGCCGCGCGACCACCCTGTCGTCGACCCTGATCGCAAGAACGATGGCTTCGCCACTGACCGCCGACCAGTGGTAGGGCACACCTGCCGCACACACGACGCTGGCACCCGCGTCGAGGCGATGGACCTGCGGACCGCTCGGCGGTGTGACGGTGATGTCGACATCGCCGCGGGCAACGTAGAGAACGCAATCGTGCCGGTGCCGCACGGGCACAGTTTCCCCGCCCTCGCGGCGTCGGGACTCGACGACGTTCACCTCGCCACCGCGGGGGTTGAGCGATCGATCGCCATCGTCGAACAACGGCGGTGCGGAAGTGATTTCGACGATTCGGCCGGCGTCCGCGGCGCCGATGATGTCGATGGTGGCGCACTCCAGTGCGGCCGCGATGAGCGCGAGCGACGCCAACGACGGGTTCGCGCGGTTGTTTTCGACTTGACTCAGGAACGGCGCGGACAAGCCACTGCGTTCGCTGAGTTGAGTCAACGTCAGGGAGCGCTCTCGGCGCATAGTGCGTATCGCTCGGCCGAGTTGCTGGCCGCCGACCGTCCGTACCGAACGGTCTCGAGTCAGGTCACTCATTCTTTACACACATTCTCTTCCCGAACTCTCCATGACGAACTACGTTGTCAAAACTATAGAGCCATCAAACGTTTGACCAACCCAGTTTCGACCACCACCGTTTCGACCACCGCTGTTTCTACCAGGGCGATCCCGACCATCTTGCGAGGACAACAATGACCGCAACGCCGACAACCGGGTACGACAATTCATCCCTTGCCCACGAGGACGAGGGATATCACAAGGGTCTCAAGCCACGTCAGCTCCAGATGATCGCGATCGGCGGAGCGATCGGCACCGGCCTCTTTATGGGAGCAGGCAGCCGTTTGCACGAGGCGGGCCCCGGTCTCTTCCTCGTCTATGCCGTCTGTGGCGTGTTCGTGTTCCTGATCCTGCGATGTCTCGGTGAGCTCGTTCTGCACCGACCGTCGTCGGGATCGTTCGTCTCCTACGCCCGCGAATTCTTCGGTGAGAAGTCCGCGTTCGTCGCAGGCTGGTTGTACTTCTTCAACTGGGCGATGACAGCCATCGTCGACGTCACCGCAATCGCGCTCTACATCCACTACTGGGGGATGTTCGACGTCATTCCGCAGTGGCTGATCGCCTTGATCGCACTGATTCTGGTGCTCGGGATGAACATGATCTCGGTCAAGGTGTTCGGCGAGATGGAGTTCTGGGCCGCACTGATCAAGGTCGTCGCACTTATGACGTTCCTCGTCGTCGGACTTGTGTTCCTCGGCGGGCGCTACAAGATCGAGGGCCAGGACACCGGCTTCACGATCCTGCGAGACAACGGCGGTTTGTTCCCAGAAGGAATCTGGTCACTGATCGTCGTGACGACGGGCGTCATCTTCGCTTACGCCGCAGTCGAACTGGTCGGCACAGCAGCTGGTGAAACCGAGAATCCGGCGAAGATCATGCCGCGTGCCATCAACTCGGTGATCGCCCGTATCGCGGTCTTCTACGTCGGCTCGCTCGTGCTGCTCGCACTGCTGCTGCCGTACACCGTGTACCAGGCAGGTACCAGTCCGTTCGTGTCGTTCTTCTCACGCATCGGCGTTCCCGCTGCAGGCGGCATCATGAACCTGGTCGTGTTCACCGCTGCATTGTCCAGCCTCAACGCCGGCCTCTACTCCACCGGGCGCATCCTGCGTTCGATGGCAATGAACGGCAGCGCACCGGCATTCACCGGAAAGATGAACAAAAACGGTGTGCCATTCGGCGGTATCGCGCTGACCGGCGTGATCACGCTGTTCGGCATCGTGCTCAACCTGATCGTTCCTGCAGAAGCGTTCAACATCGCACTCGACCTGGCTGCGCTCGGCATCATCTCGTCGTGGGCCATGATCGTCGCGTGCCAGATCCAGATGTACCGGTGGGCACAGAAGGGCATCTTGACGCGACCAGCGTTCCGGACGCCGCTCGCGCCGTATTCGAGTTACGCGACGCTCATCTTCCTCGGCGCGGTCACCGTTCTTATGTGTTACGAGAACGTGTGGAACTTCTACGCAATTCTGATCATCATCCCGTCGTTGATCGGCGGCTGGTATCTCGTGCGCGACAAGGTGATGAGGGTCGCGCAGGAGCGGGTCGGCTACACCGGTGAATACCCGGTCGTGGCGAACCTGCCGGTGGAGGGTGACGAGAAGAACTAGGTACCGAAGCGCAACGTCACCAGTTGGAAAGGCCGAAGGCGCAACGTGATTGCGCCTTCGGCACCTTCCGTTGCAGGGCCATCGGTGGTCCGCTCCAACAGGTCGGTGCACTCGAAAGCGGAGTAGTCGAACCCCGCGGTCAGCGTCGTATCTGCTCTGCCACCGCGAGATTCGTACAGTCTGACGATCACGTCACCGCTGCGATCCTCCGCCAGCTTCACCGCCTCGACGACGACGGCCGGATTCGACACGCGTACAAGCGGTTCCACCGAGGACTCGGTGCCGCGAACAGTTCGCGGCCGCAGATTCATTCGATAGCCCTCCGCGACCGCGTCGGCGATGGTAGCGCCGGGACTTATCGACACCCGCAAGACATGGTGCCCGAGATCGGCCGTCGGATCGGGATAGTGCGGCGCACGCAACAGCGACAGGCGGATCGTCGTCGTCGTTCCGCCGTCGTCGCGGGTGCGTCGCCCGATGTCGTGGCCGTAGGTCGAATCATTGGCCACCGCAACGCCGTAACCCGGTTCGCCGACATGCACCCAGCGGTGCGCGCAGATCTCGAACTTCGCGACATCCCATGAGGTGTTCGAATGTGTCGGCCGAAAGACGTGCCCGAACTGCGTTTCCGACGCGCTGCGATCGGCGTGGACGTCGACAGGAAATGCCAGCTTGAGCAACTTCTGGCTTTCCTGCCAGTCGATGTCGTTGACGATCTCGAGAGCAGCCGAACCCGCCCCGAGCCGGAGTCGTTGCGTGATTCTCGACTTCCCGAACACCCGCTCGACGACCACCTCGTCGCCGTCGACCGACAGGTTTTCGACCGTTGTCAGATCGGTGACGTTGCGACGATAGAACTCGTCGATGTCCCAGGCGTCCCACTGATTCGGGATGTCACGATGTAGCTGCAGCAGATTGCCGACCGTGCCTGGCGCTATCGCTTCGCGTCCGGTCGCGTAGTCCGTCAGAGACGTGATCAGACCTTTCGCCGAGATCACCGCGCGAAGCACGCCGTTGTCGAGAACGTACCCACGGCGATACTTCTGCGGGACGACCGCGTCGGCCGGCTCGGCGATGCCTGCGCCGAGGCTTGCGACGCCGTCGCGTTCGTATGGTCCCGCGTTGAAGGTCAATGCCTTTCGGCCGCGGCCGGTGCCCTTGCCGCCACCGATACCGCTAAGTGTTGCGAGCGCGGCGGCGATCACCTTCTCCAGCCGCCCTGCGATGGCCGCGTAGTTGCGTTCTGCGTCGTGGTGTACCCACGCGATCGAACTGCCGGGCAGAATGTCGTGGAATTGCTGCAGCAGCACCAGGTGCCAGATCTCCTCGAGTTCGGCATATGGATACTCGACACCGGCCCTGACGCTCGCCGTAGCTGCCCAGAGTTCGGCCTCGCGCAGCAAGTGTTCGCTACGCCGGTTGCCCTGCTTCGTATTCGCCTGTGTCGTATAGGTTCCGCGGTGGATCTCGAGATACAGCTCGCCGGACCACACAGGGGGAGTCGGGTATTCCGCCTCGGCTCGGCGGAAGAAGTCGATCGGGGTGCCGAGTTCCATTGTCGGAGAACCTTCGAGCGATCGGACACGCTCGGTGACGGCCAGCATCTCCCGGGTCGCGCCACCACCGCCGTCGCCGTACCCGAACGGGATCAGCGAGACGGTGCCGACGCCCTGCTCGCGATAGTTGCTCTGCGCGTGCGCGAGGTCGTTGGCGTGCAACTCCGAGTTGTACTTGTCGACCGGCGGAAAATGAGTGAAGACTCGGGTGCCGTCGATACCTTCCCAGGCAAAGGTGTGGTGCGGCATCCTGTTGGTCTGATTCCAGGAGATCTTCTGCGTCAGAAAGTAGTCGGCACCAGCCGATTTGACGATCTGCGGCAGAGCAGCGGAGTAGCCGAACGAGTCGGGCAGCCACGCCTCTAGCGTGTCGAGGCCGAACTCGTCGAGAAAGAAGCGTTTGCCTGCGACGAACTGTCGCGCCATCGCTTCACCGCCCGGCATGTTCGTGTCGGCCTCGACCCACATGCTGCCGACCGGAATGAACTGGCCTGCACGAACTTTGGCCTTGATGCGAGTGAAAAGCTCGGGGTAGTGCTCCTTGATCCAGGCGAACTGCTGAGCCGATGAGCAGGCGAAGGTGAAGTCCGGGTAGCGGTCCATCAGGTCGACCATGTTCGAAAACGTGCGCGCACATTTGCGGATCGTCTCTCGAATCGGCCACAGCCACGCGGAGTCGATGTGTGCGTGGCCGACGGCGATCAGGTTGTGCGCGCTCGCATATGCGGGCTTGGCGAACGCCTCGGCCAATGCTGCCCGACCCGCTGCCGCTGTACCCGCGACATCCTCGGGGTCGACGATGTCGAGCATGCGCTCGAACGCCCGCAGGATCTCGTGCCTGCGCGGCAGATCGACGGGCAGTGCGTGCATCAGCCCGCCGAGGACGGCGATGTCCTGCTGCAATTCCCAAACCACGGTGTTGCGCAGTGCGAACTGCACTCGCGCTAGCTTGTAGATCGGACCGTCGCCCGCGGTTGCCTTGTCGCCCAACGCTGTCGGCCGGAATCCGGAGATCCCGATGTCGGGATTCGCTGCAGCTTCGATGTAGACGTCGAGTGGTTGACGGTGATCGACAGGCACGTACGCGTTGTACGGCGAAATCGCCTTGACGGTACTGCCGTCGGGTCGAAACACCAGACCCTCGGCGTTGAATCCCGGCCCGCCCGTGAAGCCGGGGTCGACGAGCAACTCGGTGGCGAGGCCGCGGGGGAGCCTGCCCCGTGCGTCGAGCCATTCCTCGGGGATGGACCCGGTTGCGTGGATCCACATCGTTCCCCACGGTTTGCCCCATGCGGTCCCGATGTCGATCGGCGAATACTTCTGCCGCACCGCGTCGGCGAACGGCACGGGCTCGTCGGGGACGGTCCACGCGGTGATCGTCACCGGAGCGAAGGCCTGATAGACGGCCGGCGTCACGCGTTCGTCGTTGAATCGAGCGAGGCGTCCTTCGACAAGCTGGCGGTTGTCGTGCATGGCCCGACCCTAGCTTTATCGGTCGGCACGCACCCAGATATCGCCTGCACCGGGCGTGACGGCGTCGACGAGTGCCCAGGCATCGCCGATCGGCAGGTCGAGGACCTCGTAGTGCCGTTTTCCAGCCGCCGTCGCCGCGACGATCGTTGCCACGCCCGCTCGTCGTTGAAAGAAGCTCTGCCGAACCGTCCAGCCGATGATTCCCGCGGACTCCAGGCAGTCGCGATCTCGATCGAGCGAACCGCTCTGTGTGACAAGCCAACCGGGCAGTATCACGTGACCGAGGCCGCGATAGCGGTCCCAGGCCAGCCCTATCGCCGCGACGGTGGCAACGACCATGGCGATCCAGACGTACCAGGGGACGTCCCACCCAGCGACCTGTGCGACGAGCAACCCGACGACAACGGCGACGAGTGGCAGCAGGGCCCGGGTGAACCTGCGGCGCAGCGCAATCGGTCCGTGCGAGGTGAGTGCTGCTGTGCCCTGTGTCGCGTCGCCGATCAACTGTGCGAGCACACGACGAGCCTGCGCCGCTGGTGCTTGCGGCAGCACAAGCGAGGACTCCTGCTTCTCCGCGCTCACGCCGGTCATGATGCCGTCGAGGTTCGCGCCACCCGCGAGGCGTAGCAGCAGAGGCTCTTTCAATGTTGCGCCGCGCAGCCGAGCCCGATCCAACGAGGTCTGCCGGGTCTTGAGCAATCCGTGATTGACGTGGAGGACGCGACCGTCGTCGATCACCTCCAAACCGCCGTAGGTCAGCAGGTAGCGGACGCACGCGAAGATGCTGGCAAGCAGCAGGAGCAGCAGCAGGCCGACGACCACGACGACGACAATTCCGAAACGTGCTCCTGCGTCGACACTGTCGGACACGACGCTGGAGTCTGCGATGCGCTGACCGAGGCCGTATTGGAAGGCGATGCCGACAGCCGCGAGGATTGCAACGACGCCGGTCGAGGAAAACGGCGCGTACTTGACCCAACTCGGTGAGAAGTGCGCGATTTCTGTTGCGGCGACCGGTGGTTGGGCCTTGTCCAGCGAATCAGTCTCCTGCGGAGCGGGTTTGGTCAGTAGCGCGGCCCGCAGGCCGGGTACGAGCGACGCATCGAGGGCGTTCAGCAGAAATTTCTCGTCACCGGTCCCGGCTTGTGTACCTGTGCCGATCCGCACAATGGAGAGCCCGAGCACCCTGTGCAGCAGGCTTGCCTCGGAGTCGACGGAGCGAATCCGGGTGCGCGGTATCGACAGCAACTTCTTCTGGAACAGTCCGGTGCGAAGCTCGATGTGAACCGCGCCGATGCGATAACTCGTTGTGAACCAGCGCAATAGAGCAAACGTCACGATTACCGCAAGTGCGACGAGGCTCCACATGTGGTTGCCGCTCTGAGCCCCGATGAAGAAGGACGCAAGCAGCACGGGCAGGAATTTGACTGCCTCGTTCACCGGATGGACCAGCAGCATGCGCTTGTCCAACCGCAGCCACGGCTGCTCCTGTTCGGCGGCGATGGCTTCCGATCCCGAAGCTTCGTCGGGCACCAGGTCTGTCATGTCTCGAAACTACCGGCTTCGATGCCGTCGAGTAGTCGAGCAAGCCCGAAAGCGTGAGCGCCCGACATCGCCTGCTCCGTCGACGAATCGAACCCACCCGCGTTCCAGACAGCGTTCATCGTCGGGTGACGTTTCGGGTCGAAGTAATCCCGCCAGAGCCGGTCGCGATCGCCCCACCAGGCGTCGTTCGTCTGGCCCGTTCGTCGTTCGAGGTCGGCCGCTTCGCTCTCGGTCGCCGCCGTTGCCGTGACGAATGTCGTGATGGCCTCCGCGGCTGCAGTTGTCTCGCGTGCGCTCAGCTGCAGGTCGACAAGCGTCGAGAGCACGTATTCGCTGTCGGCGAGCATGCCGGGGCCGATCGGCGGACGGACGGTCGAAATCTGGCCGAGCCACGGATGCTGGTGGTACTGGGCGAGTGTGGCCTTCGCGTAGAGCTCGATCTGCTCGCGCCACGAGGCGGGGCGTGGTTCGCCGGGCGCAGGCAACGCCTTTGCTACCAGGAGCGCGTCGACCATCAGGTCGAGCAGTTCGCCCTTCGATGGCGCGTACGTATACAACGTCATCGTTCCTACGCCGAGGGCAGTGGCGACCCGGTTCATGGACACCGCCGCGAGGCCGTCGGCGTCGGCGATGGCGATGGCTGTGCCCACAACGTCGTCGACCGTCAGCTTCGGTCTACGCCCGGCTGCCGGCCGATCGGGAGAGGTCGCATGATGTCGCCACAGCAGCGGCAGGATCCGGTCGGGATCGCCGGTACCGCTGTGTTCCATTGCCACAACCTTCCCTGTCCGCCTGATTTTCGTATACCCTACGACAAGAACTGAATTCGTATGTCATACGACAAAGGGGTGTCCATGAAGGTGCTGGTCACAGGCGCGACACGCAACGTCGGCAGGCTGGTCGTCGATGAACTGCTGCGCCTCGGCGCAACCGACGTGCGGGCCCTGACGACAGATCCAGAGAGCGCTGCCCTGCCGGCGGAGGTCGACGTCGTGACCGGATTCGTCGGCCGACTCGACACGCTGGAACAAGCGCTGCGCGGCGTCGACGTGCTTTACCTCGCGCCGCATCCGCCGACCGTGACGGACGCAGTCGCGCTGGCGGAACAGGCGGGCGTGGGCCGCATCGTCGACCTCGCCGGTGCCGTCGGGACGGGATGGGAGCCGATCGAGACGGCGGTCGAAGCGTCCTCGCTGGGGTGGACGCATCTCGAACCCGGCGAATTTATGGACAACTACCTGATGTGGTCCGATCAGATCCGAACGACTGACCGCGTACGCGACGGCTATCGCGCCGCGGCCAATGCGGCCATCGACCTGTCCGACATTGCCGCGGTCGCCGCCCATGCCATCCTCGACGATTCCCACGTCGGCAAGTCTTACGAGCTGACCGGTCCGGAGTGCCTGCGCCGCGACGAGAAGCTCGCGGCGATCGCCTCCGTCCTCGGGCGCGAGATCTCCTACGTCGAACTCGACCACGAGGCCGCGGTAGCCGAGTTGGCAGCAGGCATGGGCGAATACGCCCGCTGGTACGTCGACGGGGTGGCGTCGCTGGTCGAGGCACCGCAACTCGCGGTCCAGACCGTAGCCGAGATCACCGGCAGGCCAGGAACGACGTTCGCGCAATGGGCCGCTGCCAATGTCGCGGCGTTTCGCTGAATCAGGTTGCGTCGCTGGTGTTTCTGGCCGCGATCTCGGTGAGCTGCGCGACGGTGCGATCGGCGACCTCGTTGTCCAACGCGGTTATCTTGACCGCCCCGGCCGACGATGCGGTCGTCACCGTGACTGTGGCCAAGCCGAGCATCCGACCGATAGGTCCACGCTCGGTGTCGACGGTCTGGACGCGGGAGATCGGAGCGATGCGGCGCTCCTGCGTGAACCAGCCGGTTCGGGTGTAGACCGCGGTGTCGCTCACCTCCCAGCGATGGACCGCATACCGCCACATCGGCACGCCACCGATGTGAGCAGCAGCGAGGACCACGCTCGCGGCGAACACTCCAACGTGTACCGCCGACGTAGCGTCGCCGTCGACGATTGCCCATACGATCTGAGCGACGAAGGGGACAACCCACAGCAGAGCCGCGTTGATGGCCCACAGCGCTTTGGCCTTCGGGCTCGGTCGCCAGGCGGGGTCGGCCATCGTCACGGTCGGAGTCACAGCGTCACGATCGGAGTCATACAGCCATCGTCCACGATCGTGCGCGGACCTGGGGAACGACCCTCCCGGTGGCAGGGCGGGTAGGTAGTGGCGCATGATCGAACCGTGACCCTGCTGCCGGACCCGATCTTGCCCGCCGCACCACCGACTGTGCCGACCCCGTCCGCGATGCGCCGTGCGCTGCGACGGGCACGGGATGGGGCGACCCTGAACGTCGACGAGGCCGTTGTGCTGCTGCAGGCGCGCGACGCCGATCTGCGGGACCTCTGTCTGAGTGCCGCGCGAGTCCGTGACGCTGGTTTGGAGGCCGCAGGCCGACCGAAGACGGTCACGTACTCGCGCAAGGTGTTCATCCCGCTGACGCGGCTGTGCCGCGACAAGTGCCACTACTGCACGTTCGTCACCGTGCCCGGCAAACTGCGGGCCGAAGGGCACGGCGCTTTCCTCGAGCCGGACGAGGTACTCGAGATCGCTCGCCGCGGTGCCGAGTTGGGTTGCAAGGAAGCGTTGTTCACGCTCGGGGACCGACCCGAGGCGCGCTGGCCGGAAGCGAAGGAATGGCTCGACGCCCGTGGCTACGACTCGACACTGGATTACCTGCGCGCCATGTCGATTCGTGTGCTCGAGGAGACCGGCCTGCTGCCGCATCTGAATCCGGGTGTGCTGAGCTGGGAGGAGATCTCCCGGCTCAAACCCGTTGCGCCGTCGATGGGGATGATGCTCGAGACGACGTCGACCCGGCTGTTCACCGAAAAAGGGCAGTGCCACTACGGAAGTCCCGACAAGGACCCGGCGGTTCGACTCCGAACCCTTACCGACGCAGGGCGACTGAGTGTGCCGTTCACGACGGGCATCCTCGTCGGCATCGGTGAGACGCTGACCGATCGCGCCGAGTCGATCATGGCAATCCGAAAGTCGCACAAGGCTTTCGGGCATGTGCAGGAAGTGATCGTGCAGAACTTCCTCGCGAAGTCCGACACGGTGATGCGCGGCGCACCAGACGCAGGAATCGCAGAGTTCACCGCGACGATCGCCGTTGCGCGGCTACTGCTCGGTCCTGGCATGCGGATCCAGGCGCCGCCGAACCTCGTCTCCAACACCGAGTGCCTTGCGCTCATCGGTGCGGGAGTCGACGACTGGGGTGGCGTGTCGCCGCTCACGCCCGACCATGTGAATCCGGAACGCCCGTGGCCGAACCTGGACACGCTTGCCGAGATCACCGCCGCGGCCGGCTACACGCTGACCGAACGCACTGCCGCACAACCGAAGTACGTCCTTGCCGGTCATCCGTGGATAGATCCGCGCATCACAGCACACGTGCAGGCGCTCGCCGATCCGGAGACCGGGCTTGCGAAACTCGACACCTTGCCGGTCGGGCTACCGTGGCAGGAACCGGACGAATCGTGGGAGTCGACCGGGCGCACCGACCTGAACGCGTCGATCGATACCGACGGTCGCAACACCGAAACCCGCAGCGACCTCGGTAGCGCGTTCGGCGACTGGGACACCGTTCGAGAGCAGGTGCTGTCGCTGGCGGCTCCCGTCCGCGTCGACACCGATCTCGTTGCGGCACTTCGCTCGGCGGAGCGTAATCCGGCAGGCTGCACCGACGACGAGTACCTCGCCCTCGCGACGGCCGAGGGTCCGGGGTTGGAAGCTGTTGTTGCACTTGCCGATGCGCTCCGAAAGGAGGCGGTCGGCGACACCGTCACCTACGTCGTCAACCGAAACATCAACTTCACCAACATCTGCTACACCGGCTGCCGGTTCTGTGCCTTCGCGCAGCGAAAGGGCGACGCCGACGCGTTCACGCTGTCGATGGACGACGTCGCCGACCGGGCGTGGGAGGCGCATGTCCAAGGTGCGACCGAGGTCTGCATGCAGGGTGGTATCGATCCCGAACTGCCCGCCACCGGGTATGCGGATCTGGTTCGCGCGGTGAAGAACCGAGTGCCCTCGATGCACGTCCACGCCTTCAGCCCGATGGAGATCGTCAACGGCGCGGCACGTGGTGGACAGAGCGTTCGTGACTGGCTCATCGATCTTCGCGAGGCAGGTCTCGACACCATTCCCGGTACGGCGGCCGAGATCCTCGACGACGAGGTTCGCTGGATCCTCACCAAGGGCAAACTGCCGACCGCGACCTGGGTCGACGTCGTCACCACCGCACACCAGGTCGGTCTCCGGTCCAGCTCGACGATGATGTACGGCCACGTCGACAATCCGAAGCACTGGGTCGGACACCTGCGCGTACTGCGCGGAATCCAGGACAAGACAGGCGGATTCACCGAGTTCGTGCCGCTGCCGTTCGTGCATCAGTCCTCGCCGCTCTACCTTGCGGGCGCTGCCCGACCAGGACCGACCAATCGCGATAACCGCGCGGTGCACGCGCTCGCTCGAATAATGTTGCACGGCAGCATCGACAACATTCAGGTCAGCTGGGTCAAACTAGGGGTCACCGGCAGTCGCGTGATGCTCGCGGGCGGTGCCAACGATCTTGGGGGAACTTTGATGGAAGAGACCATTTCTCGGATGGCCGGGTCGGAACACGGTTCGTCGAAGTCGGTCGCCGAGTTGCGCGCGATCGCCGAAGGCATCGACCGTCCGGCTCGGCAGCGCACCACTGCCTACGCGGACAAGGTCCACGTCGCGTGAGCGAAGCGATCACGGACAAAGAGGTCGCGGCCGTCCTCGGTCGGGCGGTGTGGGTCATCAACCCGGTGCTCGACGTGCTTTCGACGATCGATCCGCTCGGGTTGCGAGGCCGGACGAAGCGGACCGAACCATCCGGTGATTCCGTCGTCGATCGCGGCTTGGATGCCATGGCGTGGGTGTTGAACACCGCAGACGTACCTGGCACGAAGTCCTGGGAGGGGATGAGTCTGCACGAGCGCTCGGCGTGGTGGGTCCGTCGCGTCGGTGCGTTGAACAACCTGGTCGTCGCGTATCCGGGTGTGTTCGGTGCGCTGTTGCAACGCCTGCCGCTGCAGGATGCGCTCGGTTTCGCAAACCAATCGATCGTGCTCTGTGCCGTCGCGCGGGAATACGGGATCGTCGATCAGCACAAGCAGGTCGAACTGATAGCGGCCGTGCTGTGTCAGCGAAATATCGGCGGCGCGTCGGCAAAGGCAGCTGCGGCGGCGGGACAGCTTGCCGAGGCCGAGCAGGACAGCAAGTGGACGCCGTTCGCCCTGGCAAAGGCGTTGTGGCGAATCACGAAGATCGTGCGTGGGATCACCGACGAACTCGGCAAACGGCCGCGGCCGAAAAAGATCTTTCGGCTGTTCGGGATGCTTCCGGCGGTCGGCGTCGTCGCCGACTACTTCGGTGAATTCGGTGCGTTGTCACGGGCGGCGAAAGCCGGCCAACAATGGATCGCAGCCAGTTAGGGCAGACTTACAACGGTAGGGCCGACGTGGGCGGGGATACTGTCCACGGGCGGTTTACCGCGCGCGTGAGGGTTGTCGAGCAACGTTTCGGAACAAGGAGAGCAGGCCAGTGACCTACATCATCGCTGAACCGTGCGTAGATGTGTTGGATAAGGCATGCATCGAAGAGTGCCCCGTTGATTGCATCTACGAGGGTGGTCGGATGCTCTACATCCATCCCGACGAATGCGTCGACTGTGGGGCGTGCGAGCCGGTCTGCCCGGTTGAAGCGATCTTCTACGAAGACGACACCCCGGATCAGTGGACCGGATACATCAACGCAAATGTCGATTTCTTCGACGAGCTCGGCTCGCCTGGCGGCGCCGCGAAGCTCGGGAAGGTCGACTACGATCCGCCGTTCGTCAAGGCTCTGCCGCCCATGAGCGAGGGCTAGTTGGCCCGCACGCCGGTTTCGGCCATCCTGCCCGATTTTCCTTGGGACACAATTGCTTCCGCGAAAGCGCTGGCGCAGTCCCATCCGGACGGGATCGTCGATCTCTCGGTCGGTACGCCGGTAGATCCGGTCGACGGGACTATCCGTGACGCGTTGGCGTCGGTCTCGGCGGTGTCGGGCTACCCGACGACACACGGCACCCGCGAGCTGCGGGTTGCCGCCGTCGAATCGTTGCAGCGGCGCTACGGCATAACAGGTCTCGACGAGCAGGCTGTGCTGCCGGTCATCGGCACCAAAGAACTCATCGCCTGGCTACCGCGGTTGCTCGGCCTCGGTCCCGACGACCTTGTCGTCACTCCGGAACTCGCTTACCCGACCTATGAGGTCGGCGCGTTGTTGGCTGGGGCGCGAGTTGTCCGCGCCGACGGGTTGACACAGCTCGGCCCGGATTCGCCTGCGCTGATCTTCGTCAACTCGCCGTCCAACCCGACCGGCAAGGTGCTGCCCGTCGACCATCTCCGCAAGGTTGTCGCCTACGCCCGTGAGCGTGGTGCGATCGTGGCATCCGACGAGTGCTACCTAGGCCTCACCTGGGAGGGC
Organism: Antrihabitans stalagmiti; assembly: GCF_016482825.1. Taxonomy (GTDB): domain Bacteria; phylum Actinomycetota; class Actinomycetes; order Mycobacteriales; family Mycobacteriaceae; genus Antrihabitans; species Antrihabitans stalagmiti. The sequence continues at coordinate 42,945 of NZ_JAEMNV010000006.1, forward strand.
GAGGCGCCGTCGATACTCGACGACCGAGTCTGCGACGGCGACCACACAGGACTGCTTGCCATCCACTCGCTGTCGAAGACTTCCAACCTCGCGAGTTACCGTGCCGGCTTCGTCACGGGTGACGCCGCCCTGGTTGCCGAATTGCTCGCGGTCCGCAAACACGCGGGAATGATGGTGCCGTTCCCGGTGCAGGCAGCGATGACGGCGGCGTTGAACACCGACGAACACGAGTCTCAGCAGCGCGAACGCTACCGCGCACGGCGGACGGCCCTGCTTGCCGCGCTTCGTGATGCGGGCTTCCAGGTCGATCTTTCCGAAGCCGGCCTCTACCTGTGGACCACGCGCGGCGAAACATGCCGCACGACGGTCGACTGGTTCGCCGAGCTCGGGATCCTCGTCGCCCCAGGCGAGTTCTACGGTCCGAGCGGCGCGAAGCATGTGCGGATCGCGTTGACCGCTACGGACGAGCGGATCGCAGCGGCCGTGGACAGGCTGTCGGAGGGTTAGTTGTCGGTGGAGTAGGCAACTATGGGGGTGTGCTCTTTGCCGAGATAGTCGCCACCTCAGCCGCGGTCGGTAGTACTCGTTCGCGGAAGGCCAAGATCGAATCGCTGGCCACGTTGCTGCGGGCCTTGGCGCCGGAGGAGATCGAACCGGCCGTCGCGTGGCTTGCGGGCGAACCTCGGCAGCGGCGGATCGGCACCGGGTGGCGCACGCTGACCGATCTGCGTGTCGATCCTGCGGATGCACCGTCGCTCACGGTTATGGCGGTCGACGAAATGATCGAGGAGCTTGCCGGGTTGTCCGGTGCGGGATCGGTGCTGCGTAGACGTGAACTCGTCGGCGAACTCTTCGCGGCTGCGACAGCCGAGGAGCAGAGCTTTGTGATCCGTCTGCTTACCGGCGAACTGCGGCAGGGCGCGCTGGTCGGAATCATGACCGACGCTGTCGCTACTGCCGCCGGCCTGCCGATCGCCCCGGTACGTCGGGCGTTTATGTTGTCCGGCGCACTGCCGACGACGGCGGTCGCGGCGTTGCGCGGAGGCCTCGACGAACTGTCGAAGTTCGAGCTCGAAGTCGGGCGTCCTGTGCAGCCGATGCTGGCCTCGCCTGCCGAGGGACTTGCTGATGCACTCGCCGAACTCGGCGCCGATATCAGCGTCGAGTACAAGATGGACGGCGCCCGAATTCAGGTGCACCGCAACGGCGACGAGGTCCGAATCTTTACCCGCACCCTGCGCGAGATCACGCCGAGCGTCCCGGAGTTGGTCTCGCTCGTGCAAGCCTTGCCGTGCGAGTCCGTCGTACTCGACGGCGAAACTCTTGCTCTCGCCGACAGTGGCCGTCCCCGGCCGTTCCAGGAAACGATGAGCCGATTCGGTGCTGACACAGGCGAATTGCTCTTGCACCCCTACTTCTTCGATTGTCTGTACCTCGACGGGGTCGACCTGCTCGACGAACCGTTGTCGGCCAGGCTCGACGCGCTCGAACGAGCGGCGCCGGACCATCGAATTCCGTCGGTGCAACGGCCGACCGACGAGGCAGCGACCGACTATCTGGTTGCTGCCCTGCGCGACGGTCACGAAGGCGTCATGGTGAAATCGCTCGCTGCGCCGTACGCCGCTGGACGTCGCGGTCGAACGTGGCAGAAGGTGAAGCAGGTCCATACGATCGACCTAATTGTGCTCGGCGCCGAGTGGGGATACGGGCGACGGACGGGGTTGCTGTCCAACCTGCATCTCGGCGCGCGCGACCCCGACGGCGGCCCGCCGATCATGGTCGGCAAGACCTTCAAAGGCCTCACCGACAAGCTGCTCGCGTGGCAGACGGAGGAATTCCCGAAACACGAGAGCAGCCGCGACGCCCAGACGGTGTACCTACGTCCGGAGATCGTCGTCGAGATCGAGTTGGACGGCGTGCAGGTGAGTCGGCGGTATCCAGGGGGAGTGGCGCTGCGATTCGCACGGGTCCTGCGGTACCGACCCGACAAGGATGCCCGTGATGCCGACACTATCGACACGGTCCGAGGTCTGCTGCCGGGTTAGGCCGCCGTTGCCAACGCTGCGTCGCGTCGGCGTTGCTCGAGGTCCCAGTTGCGGAGCAGGACGTCGGTGGCGAAGCTGGCATCGAGGGGTTCGCCGGACCAGTCGGCCGTGACGGCATCGGGATCGACGTAGTGGTAGCGGTGGGTGAGGTCGTCGACGTCGCCGGACAGCAGTGGGGCGTAGTCGATTCTGCGTCCGTCGAGGTCTGCGAAGGTGAAGCGCTGATTGCCGTCGGCAGTAATGGTGAACAGCCCGTCGTGCAACGCGCGGTGATGCTCACCGCAGAGCAGGGTCAGATTGTCGAGATCGGTCGGACCAACCCGCGAATAGTAGACAACGTGATGCGCATGCAGAAACCTCGTGCGGCCACAGCCCGGAACCGTGCAGCACCGATCCCGGATCAACAACTGCCGCAGCAGGGTTCGACTCGGCCGACGTCGAGACTTATCCCAGGCGATGGTCGGTCCGAGACGCCCGTGCCGGATCAGCCGCACCGACGCGGTACACAACACCGCCTCCAGAGTCTGCGAATCGAGGCCGGGTCCATCGTCGAGATGAGCATGCGGAGCGTCCAGTGGTGTCCCGTCGGGACCGACATGAACCAACACATCCGCGGACGGAGACACGACCGGAGACTCGGCGGTGCACAGGGTCTCGGCCATCGCCACCATCGCCGGAACCGGATTCGAGGGTGCCGGTGCGGTCAGATCCGGCTCGTTGTCGTCGGTGCGGGTCCGTTCACACTCGGCGCGGGTGAGGGCGGCGAGGAATCGGGCCCCGTCCTCGGGAAGGAATCGGGCCATCACCACCAGGTAGCCATCGTCGTCGAAGAACCACCGCCCACGAGCGCGGTCGGTGTCGGTGTTGTTGTTGGTGTCATCCGGGGTGCGGGCTTGTTTGACGAGGCCGCGGACGAGTCGGTCCAGATGCGCGGCGGGTGATTGCAGGGCGATGCGCAGCAACGATTCTTCGGTGTGCGGTGTCGCGACCCGGGTGAGAGCACGAACTTTGGAATAGGACACCCGGCCCTCGGCGAATGCCTGCGCGATCCGCGGTAATACGGTGACGGCGTTCGCGACGCGGACCTGTTCACGGGCGGTGTGCAGGCTGATACCGGCTTTCCAGGACAGCCAGTGGGCGGCGGAGTGCAGTTGCCAGCCGGCCCAGCCGCGGCGGGCGTCGAATTCGGCCAGCAGGACCAGGAATCGTGCGGTGGCGGCGGCGATTTGCCCGGCGAGAGAACAGATTTCGGTTTCGATCTCCTCGATCGGCCGTTGTGTCGGGTGGTCTGTCGGTAGTTCTGTGGTGTTCATCGAATCTCCCCGTTTCGATAGAACTGATGTTCGACAAACCTACCGCGACCCACCGACAAGAAATGATCGACGAAACGTCCCCGCGGGGACGCCCGGACGCGGGCATCGAACAGATCCGACCAGCTCCGCGATCAGGCCAAGGCCGACTCGAACACCAGGCTCGTCGATACCCGAACGCCTGACCCACCGACGAAACGGATCGGCCGAAACGTCCCCGCGGGGACGTCAAGTGGCGCGGCGGGTGACACGAGACGACACCAACGATCAGCCGCACGCCGATTTCCGCACCAAGTCCAATCGTTGCCCGGACACCGAGCAGTCGCGTCACCGACACGAACGGGCCATCGAGCGTCCCCGCGGGGACGTCGGGACCCAGCCCGCGCGTCCCCGCGGGGACGTACCGAACATCCGTGCATCGAGTCGAACTACGCAGTCGCCACGCAACTGTTCGGCCCTGGGGTTAGCCTGGAGTATGGACGCGATTACAGCGGTTCCGTCGCCAGTCAACGAGCCCGTCCATTCCTATGCACCGGGTAGCCCCGAGCGCGAAAGGCTCGAAGCGGCGCTAACCACGGTCGCCGACAACCCCGTCGACGTTCCGTTGGTGATCGCCGGCCAACGTCGCGCGGGCAGTGGCGCGCGGTCCGACGTCGTGGCACCACACCGGCACAGCCAGGTACTCGGCACAATCTCCGAGACGACCCAGGCCGAGGCTGCTGCCGCGATCGACGCCGCGACGGCCGCAGCTGCGGATTGGCGAGCGTTGCCGTTCGACGAGCGCGCTGCTGTGCTGCTCCGGGCGGCGGACCTACTCGCGGGACCGTGGCGCGAGACGATCGCGGCGGCAACGATGCTCGGGCAGTCGAAAAGCGTGCAACAGGCCGAGATCGATGCGCCGTGCGAGCTGGTCGACTTCTGGCGGTTCAACGTCGCCTTCGCGCGCGACATCATTGCGCAGCAACCGATGTCGTCGCCCGGGGTATGGAACAGGCTCGAGTACCGACCGCTCGAAGGGTTCGTCTACGCCATCACGCCGTTCAACTTCACTGCGATCGCGGGCAATCTCCCGACAGCACCGGCATTGATGGGCAATACGGTCGTCTGGAAACCATCGCCGACCCAGACGGTCGCGGCATACGCGACGATGCGACTCCTCGAAGCCGCTGGCTTGCCACCCGGCGTGATCAATCTGGTGACCGGCAACGGGACCGCTCTGTCGGAGGTCGCGCTGGTGGACCGGCGGCTTGCGGGTATCCATTTCACCGGATCCACCAAGACTTTTCAGTACCTGTGGCGCAAGGTCGGCGAGAACATCGGCGGCTACCGCAGCTATCCCAGAGTGGTAGGGGAGACGGGTGGGAAAGACTTCGTTGTCGCGCACTCGTCGGCGAATCCTGACGCAGTGCGGACCGCTCTTGTTCGCGGCGCGTTCGAGTATCAAGGTCAGAAATGTTCGGCAGCGTCACGCGCCTACATTGCGCGCTCGGTGTGGAACCGGATGAGTGCCGACTTTCTGGCGGAGGTCGACGAATTGACCTACGGCGACGTGACCGACCTGTCCAACTTCGGTGGTGCCCTGATCGACCGTCGGGCCTACGACAAGAACGTCGCTGCGATCGAACGGGCAAGGGCTGCAGCGGGAGTCGAGATCGCGGTCGGCGGCAGCTACGACGATGCCGAGGGCTACTTCGTGCGGCCGACCGTTTTGCTGGCGACCGATCCGCACGACGAGGCATTCGCCACCGAGTACTTCGGCCCGATCCTCAGCGTGCACGTCTACGACGATTCGGTGGCGGGCTCGTTCGAAGCTGTTCTCGCGGAGGTGCATTCGGCCGCGCCATACGCGCTGACCGGTGCCGTACTCGCGGACGACCGCTACGCCGTCGAAACCGCTTCGCAGGCTTTACGATTCGCCGCCGGGAACTTCTACATCAACGACAAACCGACGGGAGCCGTCGTCGGGCAGCAACCCTTCGGCGGCGCGCGGGCATCGGGAACCAACGACAAGGCCGGATCGCCACTGAACCTGCTGCGCTGGACATCTCCCCGCACGATCAAGGAAACGTTCGTTCCGCCGACCGACTACCGGTACCCCCACATGCAGGGTGGATCGGCATGACCATCCTGTCGAATCCGCGGCTGTCCAATCCACTCCGGCCTGCGATCCTTGCGGCAGCGCGCTCGTCGAAGCTGAAGGCGGCGTTGACAAAAGCGCCGGTGACAAGGCGGATCGTCACTCGCTTCATCGCGGGCGAGACGCGGCCGGAGGTATTGAAGGTCGTTGCAGCACTCCTCGAATCGGGACGCGTGATCAGCATCGACTTTCTCGGCGAAGACACCACCGACCGCGCACAGGCGGAGGCGACAGTGGGCGAGTATCTCGCCCTGCTCGACGACTTGGCAGGCTTGCGACTGCCGGCCTCGATGAATCCGAACAACGAGATCGCGCCACTCGAAGTGTCGATGAAACTCTCTGCGCTCGGTCAGGCACTACCGGTCGACGGCGACAAGATCGCGACGCAGAACGCGCGGACGGTGTGCGAACATGCTCAGCGGCTTGGGATCTGGGTGACGATCGACGCCGAGGATCACACCACCACCGACTCGACGTTGCGGATCGTCCGTGAGTTGCGAACCGAGTTTCCCTGGCTCGGTGCGGTTCTGCAGTCGTATCTGCGGCGAACCGAAGCCGACTGCCGGGAGCTGGCAGGTCCGGGCTCGCGCATTCGGCTCTGCAAAGGCGCGTACAGGGAGCCGGAATCGGTTGCCTACCAGAGCAGGTCGGAGGTCGATGCGTCGTATCGACGTTGTCTCGAGATCCTGATGCTCGGCGCCGGCTATCCGATGGTCGCGTCGCACGATCCCGAAATCATCGCTGCTGCAGGCGATATGACCCGCCGCACCGACCGCGGCCGCGACACCTTCGAGCAACAGATGCTGTTCGGTATCCGTGACGTCGAGCAACTGCGTCTCGCGGCCGAGGGATACACGATGCGCGTCTACGTGCCGTACGGCGCGCAGTGGTACGGCTACTTCATGCGCAGGCTTGCCGAGCGACCGTCGAACCTCAGGTTCTTCCTCCGTTCGATCGCGACGGTACGGTGAGTCGGTGCTGTTGCGATCATTGGACCCCTTCGCCGTTGCAGGCGGTTACGACATCCCGGATGCCGTCACCATCGGCGATGCCGTACTTTCTCGCAGCGATCTGATCGGCGCCGCGACATCGGTTGCCGAACGTATCGCCCGCGCCGACCGCGTTGCGGTGCTCGCGAAACCGACGCCGCGAACGGTGCTCGCGATTCTGGGATGTTTGATCGCAGGCGTCACCGTGGTGCCGATCCCGCCGGATTCGGGGCCGACCGAGGTCGCGCATTTCCTCCGAGATTCCGGTGCGCAAGCGTGGCTCGGCGAGGCGCCGGACGAGACCGATCTGCCCGTCGTCCCGGTCCGTCTGCACGCTCGCTCGTGGCACACCTACCCTGAGCCGACGCCGTCGAGCATCGCCTTCATTCTTTATACGTCGGGCACCACCGGGCCGCCGAAGGGCGTGTTGCTCAGCCGAAAGGCGATCGCCGCGGGGCTCGACGCACTCGCCGACGCTTGGGCGTGGACGCCCAACGATGTTCTGGTGCATGGACTTCCGCTGTTTCACGTGCATGGACTGATCCTCGGTCTGCTCGGTCCGCTTCGGGTCGGCAGCCCGGTGATTCACACCGGCAAACCGACGCCGGACGCCTATGCGGCCGCGAAGGGATCGCTGTACTTCGGGGTTCCGACGGTGTGGTCGAGAATCGCGGACGACCCCGAGGCCGCCCGCGCGCTGAGCGGTGCCAGGCTGCTCGTCTCCGGCAGCGCGCCACTTCCCGTTCCCGTTTTCGACAAGCTGGCCGAGCTCACCGGGCACGCTCCTGTCGAGCGTTATGGCATGAGCGAAACGATGATCACGCTGTCGACGCGGGCCGACGGCGAGCGTCGTCCTGGCTGGGTCGGCAGGCCGGTCGCCGGCGTCGAGACTCGACTGCGCGACGATGCCGACAACGATGTGGCCCACGACGGCGAGAGCGTCGGCGGACTGCAGGTGCGCGGACCGATGCTCTTCGACGGCTATCTCGGCCGACCCGACGACACCGCACGCAACTGGACCGAGGACGGCTGGTTCAAGACCGGCGACGTGGCGGTCGTCGATGCCGACGGCTTCCACCGAATCGTCGGGCGCGAGTCGACGGACCTGATCAAATCCGGCGGCTACCGCATCGGGGCAGGTGAGATCGAGACCGCGCTGCTCGGGCATCCGCAGATCGCCGAAGCTGCGGTGATCGGCGTTCCTGATTCGGATCTGGGTCAGCGGATCGTCGCGTACGTGGTTCCGCGCGCCGGTGCAGATGTCGTCGCCGATGCTCTGATCGACTTCGTCGCACTGGAGCTGTCCGCGCACAAGCGTCCGCGCCGCATCGTCGTCGTCGAATCGCTGCCACGCAACGCAATGGGCAAGGTGCAGAAGAAGCTGCTCGGCGAGTAGTTGTAGTAATAGAGCGCTCACTCCGCTGGAAGTGCCAGCGCCACAGTCAATTCGAGGATCGTCTGCGGATCGTCGAGGCGCTCGCCGTACAGGTCGCGCAACTGGCCCATGCGATATCGGACGGTCTGCGGATGGACGAACAGCGCGGCGGCGACGTTGTCACGATTGCCTTGGTGCAACAGCCACGCCCGCAGGGTTTCTGCGAGCCGCTCGGCGGTGTTCGGTCGCAGCGTCGCCAGGGGAGCGAGCACTTGGTGCCGCAGATCGGCAAGTGCGTCCGCGTCAGCGCCGAGGACGAGTTCGGCGAGGCGAGCGTCGGTATCGAGGACCGTCGCGTCGGTCGACCGAGGCAGCGCACGACCTCGGAGTACGCGCCGATAGGACGTCAGCACATCGGTCCATACGCGTGCCGGACCGACGATTGCATCGTGACCGTCCAGCGCGTGCAAAAGGCGAGGCCTGTCGCTGCCGCCGAGATCCGGGACGAGGAGTACGGCCACGGTGTCGGCGGCGTCGACGCCGGGCAGGTCTTCCACGAGTTGCAGCGTGGTGTTCGGCAGTCCGACCATGACGGTACGGACCTGCTCGACCGGCAGTGCGACGGCTGTGAGGGTGTCGGGTGGGGTCCAGTCGGCACGCTCGGCGCTGGCGACCAGCTTCTCGATCGCGGCGCCGGTGAGCAGGTCCTTGCCGAGCCTGTCGAGGTAACGCTGGCGTACGCGACCCGACGTTGCGAGTTCGTCGGTGTGGCCGGACGCGCTCGACGCGGAAAGGCTGTCGATGTACTCGAAGACCAACTCCGCGAATTTCGCCATCGTCGGTGCGGGTAGTCCACCGGCGACGGCGGTCGTCGACAGCTCACGCCACGCGACCCGAGCGCCGACGCGGTAGGCAGACAGCAGCGCGTCCATCGTTCGACCGTTGCGTGCCTCACCACGCCCGAGTTCGTAAGCGGCGTCCAAGGCCGGTGCCAGCGGCGAGCCGGGATCGGAGTGTTTCGACCGTGCAGCCAAGCGCAGAAATACGGCGAGCGCCATCCGGACCGCATTTTCGATGTTGTGGCCCATCGTTCCGGTGAGTGCGCCGGTGTAGCTGGGAACTTCGACGATGATGGCGGCCACGGTGTGCTCGGCTACCGACGGCAGACCGGCCTGCAGTGCGGCGATGATGTCGCCGTCCAGCTCGAGGTCGGAGACCGCGCGGTACTCGCGGGCAGGTTCGTTCTCGGGTTTCGGCAACGCGCTTCCTCAAAAACTATTCATTGCGAACAAATGTGACGTAGTCGTTCACGTTCATAGGACAAGAGTTTATACCCCTGAGTAGGCGAGGCTTGTTCTATGACAACGATTGCGACCAGGACCGCAGCTAGGACGACAACAAAGCTGCGCGACCGCGCCGTCAAGTTCGCGGAGCTTGTCACGACTCCGTTGGTTCCGGCCGACTACCTCGGCATCGTCAACCCGCTGCTCTTCGGCACCGAGCTACGAGGCCGGATCGTGGCGATCCGGCGCGAGACCCGCGACGCTGCGACGATCGTCATCAAGCCGGGCCGTGGCTGGAAGGTACATACGCCCGGCCAATACATCCGCGTCGGCGTCGACGTCGACGGGGTCAGGCAGTGGCGTGCGTACTCGCTGACCTCCGACATCGGCCGCGTCGACGGCAACATCACCATCACCGTCAAAGCGATTCCGAACGGAAAAGTCAGCAACCACCTGGTCCGCGAGGCCAAAGTTGGCACGATCGTCCAGCTCGACCACGCAGTAGGTGACTTCACACTCGGAGTCGACCTGCCGCGGAAGGTGCTCTTCCTTACCGCTGGCAGCGGCATCACGCCGGTGATGGGGATGCTGCGCAACCACGTCGATCAACTCGACGACGTCGTCATCGTGCACTCGGCACCGACGTCGGACGACGTGATCTTCGGAGGCGAATTGCGTGAACTCGCCCGTGCCGGTCGCATTCGATTGATCGAGAAGCACACCGATTCCGACGGCATGCTCGATGTTGCCGAACTCGACGAACTCGTCGGCGACGTCGCCGATCGCGAGACCTGGGCATGTGGCCCCGCCGGGATGCTCGACGCAGTCGAACAGCGGTGGGCCGGCGACGGCATCGCCGATCGCCTCCATACCGAACGCTTCCGGGCAACCGTCATCGCCGCGGGTGAAGGCGGGACCGTGACGTTCGCACAATCGGACACAGTCGTCGAAGCCGAAGGTTCACAGACATTGCTCGACGCAGGCGAAGCCGCCGGGGTCATCATGCCGTCCGGATGCCGTATGGGCATCTGCTTCGGCTGCGTCGTTCCACTACGCGAAGGAGCCGTTCGCGATCTGCGAAACGGCGACATCACCACCGCCGCAACAGGCGACGGGGTACTGATTCAAACGTGTGTGTCGGCAGCTGCCGGCTCCTGCGACATCGATCTCTGACATCGATCTCCAACACCCCGCGAAGGGCATCTCATGACCACACTGCAGAAGAAGCCGAACAATCCGATCGCTCACCTGTCCGCCGACGACATCGAAGAACTCGGTAAGGCGCTCGACGCCATCCGTGCGGACGTGATCTCCAACCGTGGCGAGCGCGACGCCGCCTACATCCGTAAGGTCATCGACTTTCAGCGCAAGCTCGAACTCGGCAGTCGCGGTGTTCTACTCGTCTCGCTGTTTCCGCCGGCATGGCTCGCGGGCACTGTCGGACTGTCGATTTCCAAGATCATCGAGAACATGGAAATCGGCCACAACGTGATGCACGGCCAGTGGGACTGGATGCGCGATCCCAAGATCCATTCGACCACCTGGGAATGGGACAACGCGTCACCGTCCGATATGTGGAAGCACTCGCACAACGAACTGCACCACACCTATACCAATGTCATCGGCAAGGACAACGACCTCGGCTACGGCATCATGCGCGTCGACGAAGATCAGCGTTGGATGCCTTTCTATCTGGCACAGCCGCTGTGGAACTTCGTCAATGCATGCTTCTTCGAATACGGCATCGCCGCATACGACCTGGAGATCGGTAAGTACCTCCAGGGTCGCAAGGACGAGGCCGAATTCAAGGCAGCTCGCAACAACGTCCTGCGCAAGATTCGACAGCAGGTGACGAAAGACTATGTTGTGCATCCGTTGTTGTCGGGTCCGTCCGCGTTGACGACATTGACCGCGAACCTGACGGCGAACCTGGTCCGCAATCTGTGGACCCACTCGGTCATCATGTGTGGCCACTTCCCCGAGGGCGTCGAAACGTTCGAGAAGAAGTCGATCGACGGCGAAACCCGTGGCGAGTGGTACCTGCGACAGATGCTCGGGTCCGCGAATATCTCCGGTGGTCGGGTCATGCACTTCATGTTCGGCAACCTGTCGTTCCAGATCGAGCATCACCTGTTCCCGGATCTGCCGAGCAACCGGTACGCCGAGATCGCGCCGAAGGTGCAGGCACTGTTCGACCAGTACGGCTTGACTTACACCAGTGGCTCGCTCGTTCAGCAGGTCGGATCGGCGTGGAAGAAGGTCTTCCGACTCTCGCTTCCGAACGATTTCGCGCGCAAAGCCACCTCGACGCTGAATCCAGGAAATTTGGTGCAAATGGTGTTCCGCGATACCAAACAGGAGAGCATCGCCGCCTGATTTGTGAATAGGCGCTATTTCTGAACAAAATCCACCGGCGTGGACGACCCGGCCTGAGTCGAATTATTTTACCGAATACCGAACTTGTAAAAATGTTAAGACAAGCGAAATTGTTTCGGTAGACGAGTATCAATTCGGTACGCGAATTCGCGGACAGGCCGGGACGGCGTCGAGGATGATGTTTCGATGGCGACCGCGGCGAACGAGACCACCAAGAAGTCGAGTCGGCGGGCAGCCCCCGCCCCCGGCGTACCGGAATCCAACGGTACGGCAGGCACCGATCATGCCGACCCGTCCAAGGTTTCGTTGGACGCGGGAATGCCGATGCGAAGTCCGTTCCCGCCGATCGACGAATATGCATTTTTGTCCGACTGCGAGACGATGGCTCTCATCGCACCCAACGGCGCCGTCGAGTGGATGTGCGCCCCACGCCCGGATTCGCCGAGCGTGTTCGGGGCGATACTCGACCGCAGCGCGGGCCATTTCAGAGTCGGACCGTACGGTCAGAACGTCCCTGCCGCGCGGCACTATCGCCCGGGTGGCCTGATCGTCGAGACGACGTGGCAGACCGAAACCGGTTGGCTCACAGTGCACGACGCGCTCATCATGGGCGGCTGGCACAACACCGACAAGCGCTCGAAGACCCATCGCCGCGCGCCGACGGATTGGGATGCCGAGCACATCCTGCTCCGAATGGTGAAATGTGTAAGCGGCACAGTGGAACTCGAGGTCAGCTGCGAGCCGGCCTTCGATTACCACCGGCAGTCGGCAAAGTGGGAATACACCGGCGAGGTCTACGAAGAGGCGACCGCGACGTGTGCCGGTAGCAAGGACGGTACGCAGCCCACGCTCAAGCTGACGACGAACCTGCGCCTCGGCCTCGAAGGCCGTGAGGCCCAGGCACGCACCCGAATGGTCGAGGGTGACGAAGCCTTCGTCGCATTGTCGTGGTCACCTTTGCCCGCGCCGAAGACGCAGGAGCAAGCTGCCGAGAAAATGTGGCAGACCTCGGAATGCTGGCGACAGTGGCTCACGATCGGCAAGTTCCCCGACCATCCGTGGCGGGGTTACCTGCAGCAGAGCGCACTTGCCCTCAAGGGCCTCACGTACGCCCCGACGGGCGCTCTTATGGCTGCTGCGACGACATCGCTGCCCGAAACCCCAGGCGGCGTGCGCAACTGGGACTATCGCTACGCATGGGTTCGGGATTCCACCTTCGCGCTGTGGGGTCTGCACACCCTCGGGCTCGACCGCGAGGCCAACAACTTCTTCCACTTCCTCTCCGACGTAGCCGAAGACGAAGACGGCAACCTGCAGACGCTGCAGGTGATGTACGGCCTCGGCGGCGAGCGCATGCTAGAGGAATCCGAACTTTCACACCTGCACGGCTACGACGGCGCTCGGCCCGTACGGATCGGCAACGGTGCGTACAACCAAGCGCAGCACGATATCTGGGGCACGATGCTCGACTCGGTCTACCTGCACGTGCGCTCCCGTGAGCATGTGCCGGAGTCGCTCTGGCCGCTGCTCAAACGGCAGGTCGAGGAGGCGATCAAACACTGGCAGGATCCCGATCGCGGCATCTGGGAGGTCAGAGGCGAGCCGCAGCACTTCGTTTCCTCGAAGGTGATGTGTTGGGTCGCACTCGATCGTGGCTCGAAACTTGCTGCGCTGCATGGGGAAAAGTCCTACGCCCAGCAGTGGGCCGAGATCGCCGAAGAGATAAAGGCAGACATCTTGGACAACGGCGTCGACAAGCGCGGCGTGTTCATCCAGCGTTACGGCGACGACTCACTCGACGCGTCGGCACTGCTGATCCCACTGCTGAGATTTCTGCCTGCCGACGACAAACGGGTCAAGGCAACAGTTCTCGCGATCGCAGACGAACTCACGGTCGACGGACTGGTCCTGCGGTACAAGGTGGACACGACGGACGACGGGTTGGAGGGCGAAGAGGGTACGTTCACGATCTGTTCGTTCTGGCTGGTGTCGGCGCTCGTCGAAATCGGCGAATTGCGACGAGCAAAGCAACTGTGCGAGCGCCTACTTGCCTTCGCAAGTCCGTTGAAGCTGTACGCGGAAGAGATCGACACCGCGACAGGCAGGCACCTCGGCAACTTCCCGCAGGCCTTCACCCACCTGGCGCTGATCAACGCGGTCGTCCACGTGATCCGTGCCGAGCAGGATGTCGCGGCGGGGGAGTTCCAGCCCGCGCACTGACGGCGACAAACGACGAAGGCGCCCACCGGATTCCGGTGGGCGCCTTCGTATCGGGCTACTTGTGCGGCAGCTCGTGGTGGCCGCCGAATGCCTTACGCATAGCGGAGAGGACCTTGTCCGCGTAGAGCGATTCGCCACGTGAAGAGAAGCGCTGGAACAGCGATGCGGCCAACACCGGCACCGGAACACCTTCGTCGATGGCGGCGTCGATCGTCCACCGGCCCTCGCCCGAGTCGGAGACCCGGCCACCGTAGGAGTCGAGTGTCGGGTCCGAATAGAGTGCTGCCGCAGTGAGATCGAGCAACCACGAGGCGACGACGGACCCGCGCCGCCAGACCTCGGTGACTTCCTTCAGATCGATGTCGTACTGGTAGAGCTCCGGCTGCTCGAGCGGCGTCTCTTCCGCCGAGAACTCGCCTGCCTCACGCGATCCGATGTTTGCCTTGTGGAGGATGTTCATACCTTCGGCATAGGCCGCCATCGCGCCGTATTCGATCCCGTTGTGCACCATCTTCACGAAATGGCCTGCACCAGCGGGACCGCAGTGCAGGTAGCCCTGCTCCGAGGTTGACGGCTCGCCTTCGCGGCCGGGCGTGCGTTCCACTTCGCCGATGCCGGGAGCGATCGACTTGAGGATCGGATCGAGATGCGCCACCTGCTCGTTCTCGCCGCCGATCATCAAGCAGAAGCCACGCTTGAGACCGAACACACCACCCGAGGTGCCGATATCGATGTAGTGAATACCCTTGGGCTTCAAGGCCTTGGCACGCTTGATGTCCTCGTGGTATCGACTGTTGCCACCGTCGATGATGATGTCGCCAGGCTCGAGCAACTCGGCGAGCTGATCGATCACACGACCCGTGATGCCGGCCGGGATCATCACCCACGCCACTCGCGGCTTCTCGAGTTTGGCTACGAAGTCCTCCATCGAGGTCGCGCCGATGGCACCTTCGCCTTCGAGTTCTTTCACCGCATCGGCATTCATGTCGAACACCACAGCTGTGTGTCCGTCCTTTGCGATGCGGCGCACGATGTTCGCACCCATCCGGCCGAGACCAACCATTCCGAGCTGCATCACAAAACCCTTTCGTTCCTGGTCATCACTTCTTGCTCCGCCACACACGTTCGAACGGAAGTCGCCACGCGCGAGGCGCTATCAGCTGGTGAATCGCATTCGGACCCCACGACCCCGGCTCGTACCCACGTACCGGTGGTGGATCGTCGAGCAGCGGCTGCGATACCTCCCAAAGGCGTTCGATACCAGCCGATGTCGTGAACAAGGTGTGGTCGTTGTGCATCGCATCGAGGATGAGGCGTTCGTAGGCCTCCAGCACATCGCCGACCCGCTCGGTTTCCTGCATCGCGAACTGCAGGCTCAGCTTGTCGAGCTTCATGCCAGGGCCAGGACGTTTGCCGTAGAAGGACAGCGACATCTTCGACGCGTCGGCGAGGTCGAACGTCAGGTGATCGGGTCCGTGCGCGCCGACACCGGAACCCGTTGGGAACATACTCTTGGGGGGCTCGCGGAAAGCGATGGAAATGATGCGCTGACCGTCGGCGAGATATTTGCCCGTGCGCAGATAAAACGGCACTCCGGCCCATCGCCAGTTGTCGATCTCGGCTTTGAGCGCGACGAACGTCTCCGTGTCGGACTCCGGCGACACGCCTGGCTCGTCGCGATAGCCGCGCACCTGGCCACGAACGACAGTGCTCGGATCGAGCGGACGCATCGAGCGGAAGACCTTGTTCTTCTCCTCGCTGATGGCGGCAGGCGCAAGCTCGGTAGGCGGTTCCATCGCCATGAACGCGAGGATCTGGAACAGGTGCGTCACCACCATGTCCTTGAAAGCGCCTGTCGGTTCGTAAAATGCCGCTCGGCCTTCGAGCGTGAGCTTCTCCGGTACATCGATCTGAATGTGCTCGATGAAGTTGCGATTCCAGATCGGCTCGAACAAGCCGTTGGCGAACCGGAACGCAAGAATATTCTGCGCTGGTTCCTTGCCGAGGAAATGATCGATCCGGAAGACCTGCTCCTCGGCGAAGATTTCGTGAATCGACGCATTGAGCTGCTTGGCACTCGCTAGGTCGACACCGAAAGGCTTCTCCATGATGATCCGCGCGTGTTTGACGAGGTCGGCTTCGTCGAGCGTCCTCAGCACCGCGGTTGCCGCCTTCGGCGGAACGCTCAGGTAGTGCAGCAGGCGCACATCGCCTGCCAGCTTGCCTGCCTGCTCACGGACTACGGCAGACAACGCATCCGGACCATCCGCGGTCGGGACGAAGCAGATCGTCTCCTCGAACTTCTCCCACTCCTCCGGAAGTATCGGGCGCCGGGAGAACTCGTGGCACGCCTCCTTCGCGATGGCGCGGAACTTCTCGGTATCCATCTCCTCCAGCGACGTTCCTACGATGCGCAGGTCCGGTGCGAGTTTGGACATCGAAAGGTGAAACATGCCGGGCAGAAGTTTGCGCCTAGCGAGATCGCCTGTGGCGCCGAACAATACGACGACATGCGGGTCGGTTGTTCCAGTGCTGCTGCTAGACATCGTTCCCCTTCGAAGTCCGTTCGGCCGCCATGGCCGCGCCCACGATTCCCGCTGTGTTCAGCAACGCCGCAGGTACCACGGGTGTTCGATTGTCCAATCGATGAATCCACTTGTCGCCCTTACGGCTTACTCCACCACCGGCGACGAACAGGTCGGGCCACATCAGGTCTTCGATATGGGTCAGAACGAGCGACACCTCTTTGGCCCAGTCCTTGTAGGACAGTTCGTCACGTTCCTTGATCGACGAGGCCGCACGATGTTCGGCCTCCTTGCCGTCCACGACCAGATGCCCGAACTCGGTGTTGGGCACCAACTCTCCGTTGGTCATGACCGCCGAGCCGATCCCAGTGCCGAAGGTCAACAAGATCACGACGCCCTTGGCATCCTTGCCTGCGCCGTACTTGTCCTCCGCCAATCCTGCGGCGTCGGCGTCGTTCAGCACGACGACGCTGTTGCCACCCAACGCGTCCTTGAAAAGGGCGACGGCGTCGGTCCCGATCCAGGACTTGTCGATGTTGGCCGCAGTGCGCGCGACCCCGCCGGTGACGACGGCAGGCAGCGTAATGCCAACTGCGCCTTCCCAGCCGAGCTGCTTGACGATCTCGGCGACGGAGCCTGCGATGGCTTCGGGGGTGGCCGGTTGGGGGGTGTCTATTCGAATTCGCTCACCGACGAGCGAACCGTCGGAGAGGTCGACGATCGCACCTTTGACACCGCTACCACCGATATCGATGCCGCATCCCTGATCGCTCATATCGCGCCCCGTTTCTCTCGGCCAGGCGAGCGGATTCCACACTAGGCGCTGACAGTGACGCGTGTACTGCGCTTGGAATCAATTTAGCGATCGATATAGCAAATGTGTCGCCGGAGGCGAACATGTAACGCGGTGTTAGTCGAATGCCGAGGAATTGTCAGTCGTTTTTGTGCTCAGTCGTTTGCGTGCAGGGCTGCGTTCAACTCGACGCCGGTGCCCTTCCACGGCACGACCTCGACCGCGCCGGAAACCGAATTGCGTCGAAACAGGATGTTGCTGTTGCCGTTCAGGTTGGCGGCTTTCGTGACCGTTCCGTCCGGGCCGGTGACCTTCGTGCCCGCTGTGATGTAGAGACCGGCTTCGACGACGCAGTCGTCACCCAGGGAGATGCCGAGTCCGGAGTTGGCGCCGAGCAGGCACCGCTCACCGACGCTGACGATCTCCTTGCCGCCGCCGGACAGAGTGCCCATGATCGACGCGCCGCCGCCGATATCGCTCCCGTCGCCGACGACGACGCCCGCGGAGATGCGACCCTCGACCATCGACGTGCCGAGGGTTCCTGCATTGAAGTTGACGAAGCCCTCGTGCATGACCGTGGTGCCGCTTGCGAGGTGGGCGCCGAGACGAACACGGTCGGCGTCGGCGATCCGAACACCGGACGGTACGACGTAGTCGACCAGACGCGGGAACTTGTCGACGCCGTAGACCGTGACGGGTCCGCGGGACCGGAGCTTCGCGCGGACCGTCTCGAAACCGTCGACAGCCGCGGGTCCGTGGTTGGTCCACACGACGTTGGCAAGCAGGCCGAACTGGCCGTCGAGGTTGGCGCCGTGCGGCTGAACCAACCGGTGTGAGATGAGATGCAGGCGCAGGTAGACGTCGTGGGCATCGGCAGGTGCCGCGGCGAGGTCGGCGATCGTGGTGCGAACAGCAACGACGTCGACGCCGCGGGCCGCGTCGGGACCGACGAGGTCGCGCAGGTCGGCGGGTACGTCGTCGCCATCGAGGCGGGTCGTTCCCGATTCGGCGAACTCGCCGAGTTCGGGCGCTGGATACCAGGTGTCGAGGACGGTGCCGTCCGTACTCACATTGGCGATTCCGACTGCTGTTGCTCCCTGTGCGCTCACGACGACGAGATTACTGCGGCAATAGTTCGCCGTACTGCCCGGGATCGAGGAAAACCTCCGAGAAGTTGGTGTCGGTCACGATCTGCGTGGGGGGCAGTGCTGCGGCACCGACAGCGAGCGGGATGGTCGAAAGCGCGATCGCTGCAGCGGCGAAGGTGGCGCCTGTGCTGGCGAGAAACAGTGATCGGGCGTTGGCCATCTCGGGCGCTCCTGGTCTGATGTCCTGAAACATGCTGTATAGCAACAAGTTTCCTGCCGAGGAGGGGTCCGCACAACCAACCCATGGGGTGTATATCTCTCACCTACTGCACTCGAAGAGCCGATACTTCGTCGCGTTGTCTGCCGTCGTGCCACACTCGCGCAATGGGAAACAAATCCATCCGGTCGTCATTGCGTGCAGTTGTTGCTGCAGCGTTCGCCGTTGTCGCTGCCACGACGCTCGGATCGCAGCAGGCCGTTGCCGCTCCGATCTGTGCCGGCGCGGGGCAGGCGCCGGTACTTGTCGGATCGATCCCCGGTGCTGCGCTCGAAGGTTTGACCGTCGACGCTCAGGGCCGCGCTTACACGACCGATCTACTCACCGGTCGCATCTACCGCATCGACCGACCCGGGGCGGGCGCAGTGGTTGTCGCGACCGTCCCCGGTGGCAATTCCGCGGGCGCGCTCGCCTGGGCACCCGATGGGACCTTGCTCGTCGGCTACTCGGGTCCGGCGGTGCTCATCGGCGACACCACCCGACCCGGTACCGTCGCCAGAGTGGACGTTGCGACCGGCGCCGTCACTCCGATCGCGTCGGGGCTGAGCGCAGCCAACGGGATGGACGTCGGCAGCGACGGAATCATCTACGCCACCAACGACTTCGGTCAGTTGATCGGGCGCGTCTACCCGAACGGTGTTGTGCAGCCTGACTGGTCGCGTGTGCAGGGTGCGAACGGGGCGGTGTTGAGCAGCGGCGACGCGTACCTCTACGTGTCGCGTACCTTCGCGAATCCAGGCATCAGCCGGGTTCCGATCGCCAATCCCGGTGTGCCCGAATCGATCGTCGACTTCGGCGGTGGAGATTTCGCGACGACAGCAGATGGTCTCACGCTCGACTCTCGTGACCGCCCGATCGTGCCCGCCAACCTGACCGGTCAGATTCTGCGCGTCGACGGCCGCAACCAATTCTGTGTACTGGCAAGCGGACTCCCCATGTCGAGTGTGCTGAGTTACGGCCGCGGTGGCACGGGCTTTGCAGACGGTCGGCTTTTCCGCGCGGGCTTCGACGGCAACATCTACGAAATCCCCGGCGGTTTCGATCCGGCAGCACGGACAGCCACACCCTGAGTAATCTCGACACTGTGACGTTCCTCGACCTGCACGCCGACCCGATCGATCTCACCGCCGCGTTGGTGGACATCCCGAGCGTGTCGCGCGACGAGTCCGTGATCGCCGACGCCGTCGAGTCCGCGCTCCGTGAACAGACCACCGGCTTCGAAGTGATCCGGAGCGGTAATGCCGTGTTGGCGAGGACATCTCGCGGCCTCGGTAGTCGGGCACTGCTCGCCGGACACCTCGACACCGTTCCGATCGCCGACAACGTTCCATCCCGGCGCGTGGGCGACACCCTGCACGGTTGCGGCACCGTAGACATGAAGTCGGGCGATGCGGTGTTTCTCCACCTGGCCGCGACCGTCGCCGAGCCGACTCAGGATCTGACACTAATTTTCTACGATTGCGAGGAGATCGCCGCCGAGTACAACGGCCTCGGCCGCATCGAACGCGAACTCCCGGATTGGCTACGCGCCGACGTCGCGATCCTCGGCGAGCCCTCCGGCGGCTACATCGAAGCGGGCTGCCAAGGTACGCTGCGTGCCCGTTTGACGGCGTCGGGCACGCGCGCGCATTCGGCCCGAGCTTGGTTGGGTGACAACGCAATTCACAAGCTGGGTCCGGCTCTCGCGCGGCTGTCCGAATACTCGGCACGTTCGGTCGACATCGACGGCTGCGTCTACCGGGAGGGTCTGTCGGCGGTGCGGGTGAACGGGGGAGTGGCGGGCAACGTCGTACCCGACTACGTCGAACTCGACGTCAACTTCCGCTTTGCGCCCGATCGTTCCGTCGCTCAGGCGACCGACCATGTCAGCGAACTGTTCGACGGACTCGATCTGGACTTTGCGATCACCGACAGCGCTCCGGGAGCACTACCTGGATTGTCGGCGCCGGCCGCTGCCGCACTCGTCGAGGCTGCAGGTGGTGAATTCCGCGCGAAATACGGATGGACCGACGTGTCTCGTTTCGCGGCGCTTGGAATACCTGCAGTCAACTACGGACCCGGCGATCCGAACCTCGCGCACAAGCCGGAAGAGCAGGTCCCGGTCGCCCAGATCAGCCACGTCGCCGACGTGCTGCGCGCATACCTGACGGGGTAGGCAGATCTATAGGCAGAGAAAACTCAACGCCGTCCATGGATCGACGAACTGCAGTCGCAGCCCTTCCAGCTCGTCCTCGCTGGCCCCACCGCGATCGGCGAGGTCCGCCAATTGCCTTGCTGCGGTAGATGACTGGTTCATGTAGTCCTTGACCTTGCCTGGCCCCATCTGGGCGGCGACAGGATCGATCTCGTCGGCGATGCCTCGGTATTTTTTGGCGCGATCACTGTGATCGGGCGCCTTGACGGCGATTGCGGCGTCGACGTCGGCCTTGATGCCGTCGTAGAGCTGGCAGTCCGCCGCCGAGATCGGAGCCTCCGATGTAGCCGGTGCAGCGGAGGTGAACACACTTGTCGTCGTCGGTCCGGCTTTCGTCGTTGTCACGGCCTGCGCGCTGCTGTTGGCCGCCGTTTTACTGCTGGAATCGCCACCCGAGTTCGTGACGGCGACGGCGATGCCGACCCCGACGATCAGCGCGAGGACCGCAGCGGAAATTCCGACGATCAGACCCATGCTGCGGGCAGGCTTGGGTGGCGGCTGGAAATGCCCGTTGGGACCGGTGAACGCCGCACCGGGATGTTGATACGTCGGCTGCGGTCCGCTCGCATAGAGCTGTTGTGGGCCGGCCTGATACGGCGCATAGGTGCCCACCGGCCCCGTCGCGTGGGGCGCTTCGGTCAGCGCAGCGGTCGCAGCTTCGGCGAATTCTCGGCAGGAGTCGTAGCGGTCGGCTTTGTCCTTTGCCATGGCCTTCGCGATGACCGCGTCGATCGCCGGCGGCAGCTCGCCACGGATGGTGCTCGGCCGCGGCGGCGGCTCGTGCAGATGCCCCATCATCACCTTCGCCGGAATCGGCGACGGAAAGGCTTCGTAGCCGGTGAGCAGCTTCATCAGTGCGCAGGCGAGACCGTAGATGTCGGTGCGGTGATCGAGCGGTTGGCCGAGCAATTGTTCCGGTGCCGCATACGCCATCGTTGCGATGAACGTGCCCGTCTGCGTCAGATGCAGGTTGTCTTCGGCCGAGCGCGCAACTCCGAAGTCGGTCAGTACAACTCGCTCGTCGGCGGGATCCGGTCCGGACAGCAGGAAGTTCGCAGGCTTTACGTCGCGATGCAGCAGACCCTGCCCGTGTGCGTAGTCGAGACCTTTGCCGACCTCGGTGATGATGCGCAACGCCCGGCGCATGGTCATCACCAGTGGACCCTTCTCCACTTCGACGGCCGCGTCCGTGCCCTCGATGTAGGCCATCGCGATCCACAGTTGGCCGTCCTCTTCGCCGCGGTTGTGGACCGAGATCAGATTCGGGTGATCGAGAGAAGCCGCGAGACTGCCTTCGCGCTGGAAGCGGAGCCGGAATTCGTCGTCCTGCGTCAACTCCGGCTTGAGCACCTTGAGCGCGTACATCCGTGGCAGATTCGGGTGCTTCGCGAGGTAGACGGTCCCCATTCCGCCTGCGCCGAGCACCTTCTGGATGCGATAGCCGCCGATGGTCTCACCTGGCCGCAACGGCATGGCCCCGCCCCTTTCGCTGGTAATCCTCTGCCACGAACTCTAGCGACCACACCCGACCCGATAGCCTATGCGCCATGTCAGCAGCGGAGTCCATACCGAATCGAACGGCAGGCGAGTCCGGCACGAACGAGCCGAAGTATCGCGGTCCGATAATGCTTCGTCGGGACAGGAAAACCGAATCGAGTACAACCGACCAGCGTTTGCTCGACCAGCGTGGACCGTCGGACTGGGTCCACACCGATCCATGGCGGGTGCTGCGAATCCAGAGTGAATTCGTCGAAGGCTTCGGTGCTCTCGCCGAGGTGCCGCGTGCGGTGACGGTATTCGGTTCCGCACGTACGCACGTCGACAGCGCGGAGTACGCGTCGGGTCAGGCACTCGGCACTGCACTCGCGGCGGCGGGTTATGCGGTGATCACAGGTGGTGGCCCCGGCGTCATGGAGGCCGCCAACCGCGGCGCCAGCGAGGCCGGCGGCTTCTCGATCGGACTCGGTATCGAGTTGCCGTTCGAGCAGGGCCTCAACGAATGGGTCGACCTCGGCATCAACTTCCGGTACTTCTTCGCGCGAAAGACCATGTTCGTCAAGTACTCCCAGGCTTTCGTCTGTCTACCGGGTGGGTTCGGCACGCTCGACGAACTGTTCGAGGCCCTGACGCTCGTGCAGACGCGAAAGGTGACGCGCTTCCCGATCGTGCTGTTCGGGACCGAATTCTGGGCAGGCCTGATCGACTGGATCAAGTCGTCGCTGCTCACCAGCGGCAAGGTGTCGGCGGCCGACGTCGAACTGCTGCACGTGACCGACAGTGTCGAGGAAGTCATTCGGATCATCTCCGAAAGCGAACTTGCAAGTACCGAAGTCGACGTCGAACCCGGCACGGAGGACCTCTGGTGAGCCCTTTCACCGTATGTGTCTACTGCGCGTCCGGCGTCTACGAGCCGCAGTATCTGGAATTGGCGACGGCCGTCGGGACCGAACTCGGCAAACGCGGCTGGCAGTTGGTCTCGGGTGGCGGCAACGTCTCGATGATGGGCGCTGTCGCAGCGGCGACGCGGACCGCAGGCGGCCGAACGATCGGCGTCATTCCGAAGAAACTCGTGCACCGCGAGGTCGCCGACACCGAGGCCGACGAACTGATCGTCACCGACACCATGAGCGAGCGCAAACAGGTCATGGCGTCGCGCGCCGACGCGTTTCTCACGCTGCCGGGCGGTATCGGTACGCTCGAGGAACTGTTCGAGACGTGGACCGCCGCGTACCTGGGTATGCATGACAAGCCTGTCGTCCTACTCGACCCGTTCGGGCATTTCGACGAGCTGCTCGCCTGGCTGGATCGGCTGCGTGGAACCGGGTTCGTCTCGCAAACGGCACTGGACACGCTTGTGCGAACGACCGTAGTAAGCGAAGCGCTGGACGAATGTCTGCGCGGGTTTACCGAAAGGACGAATAGATGAGCTCGGGTGCACCAGCGACCGTCGGCATTTTCGAGATCGCGAAGCGGCTGCCCGCCATGGCGCCGGATCTGTACGGCATGGCGAAGAACGTCACCGGCCTGCTGCAGAACCCGGACTCGAAGGACTCGCTCGGCCTCGTTTTCCAACGCGCCGCGCACAGTCGTCCGGATCGTCCGTTCATTCGGTTCGAAGGTAAGTCGACCAGCTACGGCGACTCCAACGCGACCGTGAACCGGTATGCGAGCGTGCTCACCGATCGTGGTGTCACCCGAGGTGACGTCGTCGGCGTGCTGATGAACAACCGGCCCGAGACGCTGTTCCTCATCCTGGCGATCGTCAAGCTCGGCGCAACAGCGGGGCTGCTCAACAACAATCAGCGTGGTGACGTGCTCTCGCACAGCATCGGCCTGCTGAAGAGCGGTGTGCTCGTCGTCGGCGACGAGTGCACCGAAGCGTTGGACTCGCTCGACGGCGCTGTCGACGGTGTGCTGGCTGCAGAGGAACTCGATCGGCTCGCCGCCGATGCCGACGATTCCGATCCAGCCGTCTGCTCCGAAATCACGGGGCGCGAGAAGGCGTTCCTCATCTTCACCTCGGGAACGACGGGGATGCCGAAGGCAAGCGTGATGAGCCACATGCGTTGGCTCAAAGGTATGTCGGGTCTCGGCGGGCTCGGTATTCGCTTGCACGGCGAGGATGCGCTCTACTGCTGCCTCCCGCTCTATCACAACAACGCGGTGACGGTCGCGCTGTCGGCCGTGCTCGGATCGCGGTCCACGTTTGCGCTCGGCACCAAGTTCTCCGCATCCGGATTCTGGGACGACGCGAACCTCAACAAGGCGACCGCCATCATCTACATCGGCGAGCTCTGCCGGTATCTGCTCAACCAGGATCCGAAGCCGGACGACAACGAGAACAACATCAGGCTCGCTGTCGGCAACGGTCTGCGTCCGGAGATCTGGGACGAGTTCAAGGAACGCTTCGGGATCAGCCGGATCGTCGAGTTCTACGGCGCGAGCGAAGCGAACATCGCATTCGTGAACGCTCTCAACGTCGACAAGACCGCAGGTGTCAGCCCGCTGCCCTTCGCCGTGGTCGAGTACGACGACGAAACAGGCAAAGCCAAGCGCGGCGAGAACGGACGACTGAAGAAAGTCGGCAAAGGCAAGGTCGGCCTGCTGCTCGCGAAGGTGACCGATCGTTCGCCGTTCGACGGCTATACCGACGACGAAGCATCCGAGGCGAAGCTCGTCCGCGACGGCTTCAAGGACGGCGACGTCTGGTTCGACACGGGCGACCTCGTCCGCAAGCAGGGCTGGATGCACATCGCGTTCGTCGATCGCCTCGGTGACACCTTCAGGTGGAAGGGCGAGAACGTCGCGACGACCGAGGTCGAAGGCGCGCTCGGTTCCGAGGCGGCTATCTCGCAGGCCGTGGTGTTCGGCGTCGAGATCGAGGGCGCCGACGGCAAAGCGGGCATGGCAGCGGTGACGCTGAACGAGGGCAAGTCCTTCGACGGCAAGGAGGTCGCAGCGCACCTGTACGACCAGCTGCCGAAGTACGCGGTCCCGCTGTTCATCCGCGTCGTCGACAGCCTCGAACAGACGTCGACGTTCAAGAGTCGCAAGGTCGAGCTGCGGAAGCAGGGGTACTCGCCGGATGCAGAGGGTGAGCTCTACGTCCTCGCCGGGCGCGACAAGGGCTACGTCGAGTCCTACGACGGTTACGTCGACGAGGTCGCAGCGGCGAAGGCCCCCCGCGGGTAGTCGGTGCCGACCGTGCCCTGCGCGGTCGTGTCAAGATTGAGTTATGAATTCGCGCCCGCATACGACGCTGTGCGGCAAACCTGTCGCGGTCGATCGTGCGCTCGTGATGGCGATCGTGAATCGCACGCCCGACTCGTTCTACGACCAGGGTGCGAACTTCACCGACCGGGCAGCGATGGATGCGGTGACGCGCGCGGTCGACGAGGGTGCCGACATCATCGACATCGGTGGCGTGAAGGCCGGTCCCGGCGCCGATGTCGACGAAGCAGAGGAATCGCGACGGGTCGTGCCGTTCGTCGCTGCGGTACGGGCGAAATACCCGAGCTTGCTGATCAGTGCAGACACGTGGCGTAGTGGCGTCGCGCGTCACGCCGTCGCCGCGGGTGCCGACCTCATCAACGACACCTGGGCGGGCGCTGATCCCGAGTTGGCCGTCGTCGCTGCCGAACTGGGTGCAGGCATCGTGTGCAGCCATACCGGTGGGGCGACACCGCGGACCCGACCGCATCGCGTCCGCTATCTCGACGTCGTCGCCGACGTGGTGGACGAGGTGGTTCGCGCCGCGGAGCGGGCGCGTGAACTCGGTGTCGCCGACGACGCGATTCTCATCGATCCGACACACGACTTCGGCAAGAACACCTATCACGGGCTCGAGTTGTTGCGTCGCGTGGACGTTCTTGTAAACACCGGATGGCCAGTGCTGATGGCGCTCAGTAACAAGGACTTCATAGGCGAGACTCTGGGTGTAGGCCTCACCGAACGGCTGGAGGGGACATTGGCAGCGACGGCATTGGCAGCAGCCGGGGGTGCCCGCGTGTTCCGCGTTCACGAGGTGGCATCGACGAGACGGGTAGTCGACATGGTCGCCGCTATCCTGGGGACCCGGCAGCCTGCTCATACCGTGAGGGGTTTGGCATGACGATCTCGGACATCACCAACACGCCCGCGCACCGCGACTGGGCCGAGACGAACACGTGGGACAGGCCGGACTGGACGGTCGCGGACCTGGTCGCCGCGAAGAACGGACGGACCGTATCGGTCGTTCTTCCGGCGCTGAACGAAGAACAAACCGTCGCCAGTGTCATCGACACCATCCATCCACTGCTCGGTGGACTTGTCGACGAACTGATCGTGCTCGATTCCGGTTCGACAGACGAAACAGCCGATCGCGCTCGAGCGGCTGGCGCTCAGGTCATCAGTCGTGAACAGGCCGTGCCCGAGCTCGCACCGGTGCCCGGCAAAGGGGAGGTGCTGTGGCGCTCGCTCGCCGCGGCAACCGGCGACATCATCGCGTTCATCGACTCCGACCTGATCAATCCCGACCCGGCGTTCGTTCCGAAACTGCTCGGACCGCTGCTCACCGTCGAGGGCATCCATCTGGTCAAGGGCTACTACCGCCGCCCGCTTCAGCACGGTGGGTCGGTCGAATCGAACGGCGGGGGGCGGGTCACCGAATTGGTGGCGCGGCCGCTGCTCGCAGCGATGCGACCGGATCTGTCGAGTGTGTTGCAGCCGCTCGGTGGCGAGTATGCGGGCACGCGTGAGCTGATGGCGTCGGTACCGTTCGCGCCCGGCTACGGCGTCGAGATAGGCCTGCTGCTCGACACCTACGACAAACTCGGTCTGCACGCGATCGGCCAGGTGAACCTCGGCGTTCGTAAGCACCGCAATCGGCCACTCGCGGACCTCGGTGTGATGAGCAGACAGATCGTCGGGACCATGCTCGGTCGCTGCGGTATCAAGGACTCCGGCGCGGCGCTGCAACAGTTTCCGCTGGAAGGTGACACCTTCACGCCGGTCAGTACCGAGGTGTCGCTGTCCGATCGCCCGCCCATGAACAATCTGAGGCCATAGCGGCGTGGCAGGATCGTGACATGCTCACCATGCTGCTCTACGTGTTGATCATCGCCGTCGTCGGCGCCGTGCTGTTCCTCGCGGCAAGCACCGTGTTCGGTCGTTCCGAGGAGCTTGCTCCGATCCCGTCGGGTACGACCGCGACCGTGTTGCCCGAATCCGGCGTGACGGGTGCGGATGTTGCTGCCCTGCGCTTTCAGCAGGCGTTGCGTGGGTACAAAGCCAGCGAGGTCGACTGGGCGTTGGAACGGCTCGGCGCTGAGATCGACGCGCTGCGCCAAGAGTTGGCTGAGCTGTCGTTGCACAAGTCGTTGTGACGGTCGCGCCTGCGGACGATCGTGTGCGCTGTCCATGGGCAGACGGCTCGGAGTTGTACCGCGATTACCACGACCACGAGTGGGGGCAGCCGGTCCACGGGCGGGACGCACTGTTCGAGCGTGTGTGCCTCGAGGCGTTCCAATCGGGTCTGGCATGGATCACGATTCTTCGTAAGCGGCCGGCGTTCAGAGCGGCCTTCGACGGGTTCGTTGTCGACCGTGTGGCTGCGTTCGACGAGGCAGATGTGACTCGTCTGATGACCGACGTACAGATCGTTCGAAACCGCGCGAAGATCGAAGCAAGCATCGGGAATGCGCGGGCCGTGCAGGCGCTCGACGTCGACCTCGACGAACTGCTGTGGTCGTATGCGCCTGCGCGACGGGCACGGCCGAAAACGGTAGGCGAGGTGCCTGCTGTGACGCCCGAATCGACGGCGATGGCAAAGGAACTCAAGCGGCGCGGGTTCAGGTTCGTAGGCCCGACCACCGCCTACGCGTTGATGCAGGCGACGGGAATGGTGGACGACCATCTGGCTGATTGTTGGGTCCGGTGAATGGTTGTGAAGTGCCGTCATTTCGGTCGTTTTGCAACTCAGGTACCCGTCGACCAACGGGATAGGGAACAATGGAACCTCGTAACTCGCAACACACGCGAGTTGTCAGCGAGCAGCAAGGCGCGGAACCACTGCGCAGATCTTGGAGGGAGCAGGGATGGCGGCCATGAAGCCCCGCACTGGGGACGGTCCCCTCGAGGCAACCAAAGAAGGGCGAGGCATCGTCATGCGTGTGCCGCTCGAGGGCGGTGGCCGCTTGGTCGTCGAACTGACACCTGACGAAGCTGCAGCGCTGGGTGATGAGCTCAAGGGTGTTACCAGCTGAGGCGAGCTTCGGTCGCCGGCCCCGTATGCCGCTCGGCACGCGGGGCTCTTTGATGTATGACAGGTCGGCCTGAATGTTGGCCGATGCGCTGGATCTGCTCGTGTGTCCCGCGTGCGGATCGGATCTGGACCTCGAAGAGCGAACGGTTCTCTGTCAACGAGGCCATAGTTTCGACGTTGCGCGGCAGGGCTACGTAAGCCTTCTTGCCGGCGCAGCGACGAAGCTGACGGGCGATTCCGCCGACATGATCACCGCACGCGGGGAATTTCTCGATGCCGGCCATTTCGATCCGATCGCCACGGCTGTCGCTGCCGCAGTCGGCGACTCGGCAGACCTGCGCATCCTCGAGATCGGGGCAGGCACCGGGCACTACCTTTCGCGAGCCGTCGACGTGGCCGAGGACGCCATCGGGCTCGGCGTCGACATCTCGAAAGCCGCGGCACGGCGAACGGCTCGCGCCCACCCGCGAGTGGCGTCGATCGTTGCCGACGCGTGGCAGAACCTTCCCGTTCGCACCGGCTCGTGCACACACGCGCTGTCGATCTTCTCGCCACGCAACCCCGACGAGATCCGTCGCATCCTGTGCGCCGATGGTTCGTTCGTCGTCGTCACGCCGACCCAGCGTCACCTGGGCGAACTCATCGAACCACTCGGCATGGTTCGGGTCGACGACGACAAGACGCGGCGGCTCGGCGAGTCGATGGCAGGCCGGTTCGACCGCGTCGACAGGCACGCCGTGGACTTCACGATGGAACTCGACGGGTCCGCGATTGCGGCGGTCGTCGGGATGGGTCCGACGGCTCGGCATCTCAGTGCCGAACAACGGTCCGAGCGGATCGCGACACTTCCGATGCCGACGACGGTCACCGCGTCGGTCGTCGTCGCTACCTACCGGCCGCGCGTGGCGATGACGTCGGCGTAGACGGCCAACGTCTGTCGTGCGATCGCAGGCCAGGAGAACTCGGTCATCGCTCGTTCCCTGCCCGCTCGACCCATCTCGGCAGCCTTCGCTGGGTCTCCCGCGACAGCGTTGACCGCCTCGGCGAGATGTTTCTCGAACGCCCGCGGCTCGTAGGTGTTGTAGTGCACGAGCACGCCGGTTCTGCCGTCGTCGACGACCTCCGGAATGCCACCGACGTCGGAGGCGACAACGGCGGTCTCGCATGCCATCGCCTCGAGGTTCACGATGCCCAACGGCTCGTAGACCGACGGACAGACGAAGACGGTCGCCGCCGAGAGGATCTCGCGAATCTGTTCGGTCGGGAGCATCTCGCGAACCCAGAAGACGTTGCTGCGGGTCTTCCTTAGCTCTGCGACCGCACGTTCGACCTCGGCTTCGATCTCAGGTGTGTCGGGCGCACCCGCGCAGAGAACGAGCTGGATGTCCGGGTCGAAGTCGGCCGCTGCAGCGAGCAGATGCCCGACCCCCTTCTGCCGGGTGATCCGGCCGACGAACGCGACGATCGGTTCGTCGGTGCGCACGCCACGCTCGGCCAACACCGACGTCGCTGGGTCCTGCGCTGGGCCAGGATGCCAGACCTCGGTGTCGATGCCGTTGTGCACAACGTGGACCCGTGCGGGATCGACGGCGGGGTAGGCGTCGAGCACGTCGAGTCGCATACCTTCGCTGACCGCGATCACGGCGTCGGCGTTTTCGACGGCGTTGCGTTCCGACCACGACGAGATGCGATAGCCGCCGCCGAGCTGCTCGGCCTTCCACGGTCGGCGCGGTTCGAGCGAGTGCGCGGTGAGCACGTGCGGCACGCCGTACAGCGCGCCTGCGAGATGACCCGCCAGGCCCGCATACCAGGTGTGCGAATGGACGACGTCGACGTCTGCGGCCGCATTGGCCATCCGCAGCTGGGTGGAAAGCATGACCATCGCCGGGTTCGCGTCGGCGAGCGCGGGATCGGGTTCGTGGACGGTCGCGTTCTCCCGTGGGACACCCATGCAATGGACGTCGACGGTGCACAGCTCCGCGAGGTTCGCCGTCAGTTCGGTGACGTGAACACCCGCTCCGCCGTACACCTCGGGTGGATACTCCCGCGTCATCATTGCCACCCGAATAGGAACGTTGGGGGCCGCCGGTGTGCTCACGTTCCCAACGTATCCGCTCGGCTGCTCGGTGGCGAGAGCGGCCCGAAAGTAGGTTTTGGGAAGGGCACGGTAGCGGTGGAGTCTGTCGACGGATAGGTTTGCAGATGTGAGGAGCCAGCCGCATGTGCTCGGTATCGTGCTAGCCGGCGGTGTCGGCAAACGCCTATACCCGCTGACCGCAGACAGAGCTAAGCCAGCCGTGCCTTTCGGCGGTGCTTATCGTCTGATCGACTTCGTTCTCAGCAACCTCGTGAACGCGGGGTACCTGCGCATCTGCGTTCTCACGCAGTACAAGTCGCACTCGCTGGACCGCCACATATCGCAGACCTGGCGACTGTCCGGGTTCGCGGGCGAGTACATCACTCCGGTTCCGGCGCAGCAGCGTCTCGGGCCGCGGTGGTACACGGGTAGCGCCGATGCGATCCTGCAGTCGATGAACCTGATCTACGACGAGGATCCCGAGTACATCGTCGTCTTCGGTGCCGACCACGTGTATCGCATGGACCCCGAGCAGATGGTGCAGCAGCACATCGAGTCCGGCGCGGGCGTCACCGTTGCCGGTATTCGGGTCCCGCGCAGCGAGGCGACGGCCTTCGGCTGCATCGACGCCGACGAGAAGGGGAAGATCACTCAGTTCCTCGAAAAGCCTGCGCATCCGCCGGGAACGCCCGACGACCCGAATGCGACGTTCGCGTCGATGGGCAACTACGTCTTCACCACGAAGGTGCTCGTCGACACGATCAAGGCCGATTCGGAGAACTCCGACTCCGATCACGACATGGGTGGCGACATCATTCCCGCTCTCGTGTCCGCTGGCGAAGCGAATGTCTACGACTTCAAGGACAACGTGGTGCCCGGTGCGACCGACCGTGATCGCGGTTACTGGCGCGATGTCGGAACCATCGACGCGTTCTACGACGCCCACATGGACCTCGTGTCCGTGCACCCTGTGTTCAACCTCTACAACCGGCGCTGGCCGATCCGAGGTCTGTCGGAGAATCTGCCGCCCGCGAAGTTCGTCCAGGGTGGTCTCGCGCAGGAGTCGATCGTCGGTGCGGGCTGCATCCTGTCCGCGGCGACGGTCCGCAATTCGGTGATCAGCAGCAACGTGATGATCGATTCCGGTGCCACAGTCGAGGGCAGCGTCGTGATGCCGGGCTGCCGAATCGGCAAGGGCGCGGTCGTGCGGCACGCGATCCTGGACAAGAACGTCGTCGTCGGTGACGGTGAAGTGATCGGTGTCGATCCGGACCGCGACCGTGATCGTTTCGCGGTCAGCAACGGTGGGGTCGTCACCGTCGGCAAGGGAATTTGGATCTAGGCGGCTACGCCGCTCGTGAGTCCTTTTGGAGGGTCCGCCCTCCGAAAGGACTCACGAGGCGCGTAGCGCCCTAGGTCAAATCGCGGCGCCGTAAGGCGACCAGACCTGCCGTAAGCAGCGCCGCTGTGAGTAGCAGCAGCCAGACGATCGGCGCCGCGACGAACTCACCGCCAGGCAGTTTCGGTAGGTGACTGTAGGGCTCCAGATCTCGCACCGGCTGCGGGAAGTTCGCGATCGAACCGACGATGAAGATCAGCACGAACGTCACGAGGACACCCCACGCGAGGGACGTGAACCGGGGGAGCAGACCGAAGAGCGCGACGGTCACCCCCGCGCACAGCCAGATCGCGGGCAACTGGACCAGTGCTCCTGCGAGGACGCCGGGCAGGGTGCCACCGATATCGCCGGTGGCCGAGCCGTAGGTCAGTCCTACCGCCAGCCCCGCGACGAGCATCGCAATCGCGGGACCGAGGAGTGCGAACAGCACATGACTTGCTGCCCAACGGGTCCGGCCGACCGCACCGGCGAGGACCGATTCGAGACGCTGTGCTGCCTCTTCGCCATGCATCCGAAGCGCGGCCGAGATCGCGAACGCGGAACCCGCGATGCCGAGGAACGTCAGGCCGAAGCCGATGAACGATTCTTCCAGCGACTTCGGACCGCCTGCGCGTTCGATGATGTCGACTATGGCCTGGCTGTCCCCGATCTGTCCGCCGATTCCTTTGGCGGCACTGCCGATCAGCAGACCGTAGAGGCCGAGTCCGACCGTCCACGCAACGACGGTGCCACGGTGCATCCGCCACGCCAGTCCGAGGGTGCCGGCAAGTGCGGCAGTCGCCGCAGGTGGACCGGGACGTTCGGCGATGAGTCCCGCGCCTCTGTCGCGTTGCCGCAGGAGTGCGAAGGCGATGCCGACGAGGACGACCGTTGTCGTCAAGTGCAGCAACAGGACCCACCAGCGCTCGCCGGCGTACGGGCGCAACTGCAGCGACCAGCCCTGTGGCGAGAACCAACTCGCGGCACCCGACCCGGCATCGCCGACGGCACGGATCGCAAACGACGCAGCCAGTACGGAGAGCGCAACCCCGCGTGCGACCCGAGCGCCTGTACTGACCTGTGCGGCAATCGCAGCGACACCCGCGAAGACGATTCCCGAGCCGGCGAGTGCCGCACCGAAACCGACCGAGCCGCCGACGGGTAGCCCGCCGCCGATCAGCGCGGCGGCACTCATGACTCCGGTCAGACCTGCTGCGCCGATCGCAAGGAGCAACGCTGCCGTCAGGCCGGAATACCTGCCGACGGAGGCGGATTCGACGAGCTCGGCCCGACCGCTCTCCTCTTCGCCCCTGGTATGTCTGATGACCGTGAGGATGACAGCCAACGCGATGATCGTGTACAGAGCGCCGGCCTTCCAGATCGTGACGGCGCCGGGACTTGCGTTGAAAATCGGTCCGTACATGGCGATCTGGGCTGGACTTGCTGCCGTCGTCGTAGCGAAGGCGATGCGGTCCGCTGCCGTCGGGTAGACGCTTTCGATGCTGCCGACGTAGGTGATCGGCAGCAGCAACCCGAGTGCTGCCGTCCACAGCGGTAGCACGATGCGATCGCGCCGCGCGAAAAGGCGAAGCTGGTAGAGGGTACCCGCGAAATCGTTGGACAGCGCTGAACGATGTTCGTGGTCAGCACTTCTCGGCACAGTTGCGGTACTCATGCGCCGACCTTCTCCGTTGTGCGTGCAACGTTTCCCGCACCGCCGTCGGTCTCGTAGTGCCGCAGGAACAGCTCCTCCAGTGTGGGTGGCGCGCTGACGAGGGTCCGTACTCCGATGTCGCCGAGCACTCGGATCAGTTCGCCGAGATGACTGCTGTCCACCTGGCACTGCACTGTGTTGCCGT
Source organism: Antrihabitans stalagmiti (assembly GCF_016482825.1). Lineage (GTDB taxonomy): Bacteria > Actinomycetota > Actinomycetes > Mycobacteriales > Mycobacteriaceae > Antrihabitans > Antrihabitans stalagmiti. The sequence goes on from NZ_JAEMNV010000006.1 coordinate 76,612, forward strand.
CGATCGTGATGTCTTCGACGCCGGGTATCCGGCTCAGATCGCCTGGGTCGCCGAGCAATTCGGCTGTGATGGAGGTCCGGCTGAGGTGCCGCATCGATGCCAGTGTCCCGCTCTCGACGGTTTTTCCTGCCCTGATGATGGTGACTCGCTCGCAGAGTGCGTCGACTTCGGAAAGGATGTGGCTGGAGAGCAGTACCGTCGCGCCGCGCTCGCGGGCTTCGGCAACGCATTCGCGAAAGACCTGTTCCATCAACGGATCCAGACCCGACGTAGGCTCGTCGAGCAGTAACAGACTGGCGTTGGAAGAGAACGCGGACACGAGCGCGACCTTCTGTCGATTGCCCTTGGAGTAGGTGCGTGCCTTCTTGCGTGGATCGAAGTCGTATCGCTCGATCAACTCGGACCGACGGGCGGCGTCGATTCCGCCGCGCATACGAGCGAGCAGGTCGATGGTCTCGCCGCCGGTGAGGTTCGGCCACAGCGTGACATCGCCTGGTACGTAAGCAATGTCGCGATGCAGCTCGACGGCGTCGCGCCACGGATCCTTGCCGAAAAGGCGGACGTTGCCCGACGTGGCCCGCAGAATTCCGAGTAGTACCCGAATGGTCGTCGACTTCCCCGACCCGTTCGGTCCGAGGAACCCGTGTACTTCGCCCTGTGCGACTTCGAGATTCAAGCCATCCAACGCGTGGACGTGACCGAAATGCTTGTGCAGGCCGTCGACGGTGATGATTGCGCTGGTCATGCTGACTCCTGATTCGATGTGGTTGAACGTGATTCGACGAGTGCGTCGAGCAGAGACGAGTCGGTGAGCAGGCCCTCGGTGAAGATCTCGAGCGCGGGCATGGTCGTCAGCTCCGAGTACTCGCGCAGCGCTGCGCCGAAATCGACGGTGACGTCGGTTTCGAATTTCATCTGGAAGAAGATCATCAGCCCGCCGAGGCCTTGGAGCGTGAAGTAGCGGGCCCTCGCGGCCGGGTCGCGGCTCGGCCGCAGGGTGCCCGCAGCGACACCGGCAGCAAGATAGTCGGCGGTGTTGTCGACGAAATGCTCGAAAAGCGATTCGGCCAACCGGCCGCCGGCCGAGAAGCTGCGAACTATGTAGGCGATGAGCGGTGCGTAGGCCTCGATTGCAGCTAGTTTCTCGAGCATCACAGCACCGCTCGGAGCCGTGAGGAATCCGGCCTTGTCGTCGCGGATGACCTCGAGAACGTGGTTGTCGCAGGCCTCTCTGAGTCCGTCCTTCGAACCGAAGTGGTGGTTGACGAGCCCAGGGGAGATACCTGCCGCGGTCGCTATTGCTCGAACGCCGGTTCCGAAACCCTGTTCGCCGAATACCACGATCGCCGCGTCACGAATTCGGGCGCGGGTGGTCAGGTCTCGATCGGACGGCGAGCTTGAACGCATGTTCAACAGTTTAAACACTTGTTCAATCGTCTGGCAACAGCCAATCGCGAAGCGAGCGTTCGTGTGGTGAGGGCTAGCCCCGAGAAGCGCAGAGCAACCCGTCGCCGACCGGTATCAGCACCTTGGTCAGCCGCCCGTCTTCGGCGATGGCACGTGCGGCAGCGCGCACGGCGACGGTCGCGGCATCACGCTGCGTCGAATCCGCAACCCGACCGCTGAGCAGGGCGTTGTGGAACACTATCAAACCGCCAGGGCGCAGCAGACGTACTCCCTGCTCCACATAGAGCGGGTGATCGACCGGCGTCGTATCGACGAACACCAGGTCGTAACCGGCGTCCGCGAGCCGCGGCAGCACGTCGAGGGCGCGGCCGTTGATGAGCCGAGTTCGTGACCCCGCGATACCGGCCGATCGGAAAGCGTCTTTCGCGGCGCGCTGATGCTCCGGTTCGCTGTCGATAGTGGTCAGTGTGCCGTCGTCGCGCATGCCGTCGAGCAGCCACAGACCACTGATTCCGGCACCGGTGCCGACCTCGACGACCGTCTTCGCGTCGAGCAGTTGAGCGAACATACTCAGCAGCGCACCGACCGATGGGGGAACCGGCGCCGCACCCAGATCGACGGCGCGCTCCCGCGCAGCCACCAGAATCTCGTCCTCGACGACCGATTCCTCGACGTAGTTCAACGTTCGTTGCGCATTCGTTTCCACGAACCGAGGTTATAGCTGCCGTGTGCCCGGGTCGTCGAGGCGCGACCACAGCGGACACGGAAGATTTCTCAGGCATCCCTCAGGCGATTCTCACCTCTGGCATATCGGGGCAGGAGAGAGTTATGGCACGCAAGACCATCCGACCGTGGATGCCGAACTTGCCGAACACGTGAACGAAACTCGACGATCCGGTGGGAACAAAGCCCGATACCGACGAGTTGAAGTTCGTAAATGGGGTTCGGTGTAAACCGTTTCGACGCCCCGCGGTCCTGAGCAGGAGGTTTCACCCATCCACACGGTGAGTGCGGCACGCGACTATTCCAACCTCCCGGGCGATCCCCGGGCGGGAGTGGTCGGCGGCGAGCTCGACAACACAGCCGCTGGCAACATTTCGACCACCGAAACCTCTACCGACACCACCACTGAGTCCGACGCGACGTTCGAACTGAGCGGCACCGCGGCTTTCGACGCAACGGGTGAGCAGTCGACCATGCCGTCGTGGGACGAACTCGTCCGTGAGCACGCCGACCGCGTCTATCGGCTTGCATACCGACTTTCCGGCGATGCGCAGGATGCCGAAGACCTGACCCAGGACACCTTCATCAGAGTGTTCCGCTCGCTGTCCAACTACCAGCCGGGCACGTTCGAAGGCTGGTTGCATCGCATCACGACCAACCTCTTCCTCGACATGGTCCGCCGCCGCAACCGGATTCGGATGGAGGCGCTTCCCGACGACTACGATCGCGTTCCCGCCGAAGGCCCTGGGCCCGAGCAGGCCTACCACGATTCGCGTCTCGACCCCGATCTACAGTCTGCCCTCGACTCGTTGGCGCCGGAATTTCGCGCCGCGGTTGTGCTGTGTGACATCGAAGGCCTGTCCTACGAGGAGATCGGTGCCACACTGGGAGTGAAGCTGGGTACCGTCCGCAGCCGCATCCACCGCGGTCGGCAGGCATTGCGGGAGCACCTGGCGAAGAACGCCAAGAACGCAGAGCACGACGCGGACGACAAGGTCGAACACGCACTCCGATGACTCGGTCGGTGACGAAGTTCGGCGACGACCGGGAGGACCTGATGACGGCATTGAGCGGGAGTGGGAGTTCGTCCTCTGAGGACGGCAAACTTCCCCCGGTACGCCGTTTCTCCTCGACCGAACATCTGGCAAGCGAGGCCATAGCCGCCTACGTCGACGGTGAACTTCGGATGAACGCCTATCTTCGTGCTGCGCAGCATGTTGGCATCTGTACCGAATGTGCTGCCGAAGTCGAGGCTCAGCAGCAGGCACGCGGTGCGTTGCGGCGGTCCGCGCACGTGTCGATACCTGCGACGCTGCTCGGAGCGCTCAGTCAGATACCTACCGGCGAATTTCCTGGTTGTGGACGCGATTACCCGGCGTCGCACGAGAGCAAGCGGTGGTCCCTGCGTTGGCGCAAGTAGAGTTTGCCGAGTGACCTCGGAATCGACCACGCCACGGCAAACGGACTCCGGCAACCTGCGACCTGCTGATGCCCCGGTGCTCGGACCCCGCCCGGTATATCGTCCCGCGATCGATCATTCCTTCACCCGCGCGTTCGGCAGGCCGAGTGGCGTGACGGGTTCGTTCGTACCCACTGCTCGCCGGGTCGCGTCGTCGCCGGACCTGCAGGTCCGCCCGCCGGATCCCATCCTGGCCGAGGCCTTCGGTCGCCCGCCGGGTGAAGCCGATTCCATTCAGCGTGATCCCGAAGGCCTCACCGCTCCCGTCGGTGCGACGCAAGAGCCGGACCCCTGGGGCGACCCGGACGCCGCGGCGCGCCTCGGTCCGCCTGCGTTGGCCAAGCCTGCACCCGAGACCAAGCCCGACGGTCGTAAACTCGGCGCTCGCGAAGTGCTGTTCGGCTCGAAGGTCGCTCCGAAAGCTCTTGCGTCGCTGGCCGCGATCGCTCTTGTCGTCGGTCTGCTCGGCGGCGCGGTCGGGGCGTTGGTCGGCTTGACCGTCGATTTCGGCGACCTGACGAGCAACAAGGTCGAATTGCAGCAGGTCGGTGCCGACTCGGACGAACCCCGTGGTCAGGTCGCCAAGGTCGCCGATGCCGTGCTGCCCGCCGTGGTTTCGATCCAGGTGACGCTCGGCGACAACGCTGCGACGGGGTCGGGCGTCGTCATCGACGGCGAAGGCTTCATCGCAACCAACAACCACGTGATCTCGATGGCGGCCACGGATACGAGCGGCAACGCGAAGATTCAGGTGTTGTTCTCGGACGGCACCAAGACCCCGGCCCGGATCGTCGGTCGTGACACCAAGACCGACCTCGCGATCCTGAAGGTCGAAGCGAAGAACCTCACGGTCGCGCAACTCGGCCGTTCCGGCGACGTGCAGGTCGGCGAGGACGTCGTCGCGGTCGGCTCGCCCCTCGGGCTCAGCAAAACGGTGACAAGCGGCATCGTCAGCGCGCTGAACCGCCCGGTACGCCTCAGCGGCGAAGGCTCCGACACCAACGCCGTCATCGATGCCGTACAGACCGACGCAGCCATCAACCCCGGTAACTCGGGCGGACCGCTGGTCGACGAAGAAGGTCGCGTGATCGGCATCAACACCGCGATTCGCAGCCAGAGCGGCGGTTCGGTCGGCCTCGGCTTCGCAATCCCGATCGACGATGTCACCCGTGTTGCGCAGGCGCTCATTCGAGACGGTGTGATGCGCCACCCGGACATCGGTGTGAACGCCAGGTCGGTTGTCAACGACGCGACCAGCGGCGCCGAGATCGCCAACGTTCGCGATGGCAGTCCCGCTCAACAGGCCGGTCTGGTCGAGGGTGACATCATCGTCAAGGTCGGTGATCGCGAGGTCACCAACGCGGACGAGTTGGTCGTCGCCGTGCAATCGCAGGCGATCGGAGCGACCGTTCCGCTGCAGCTCGTTCGCGACGGCCGATTGGTCGACGTGCAGATCACGCTCGGTTCGGACTGACCCATGTTCGGAAACATCGGTTGGGGCGAAATGATGGTGCTACTTGTTGCAGCACTGGTCATCCTTGGTCCCGAAAGGCTTCCGGGTGCGGTGATGTGGGTGACCAAGTCCCTACGTCAGGTCAGGAACTACGCGAGCGGCGCGACCCAGCAACTCAAGGACGAACTCGGTCCCGAGTTCGACGATCTTCGGAAACCGCTGTCGGAGATCAATCAGCTGCGTGGGATGACGCCGCGGTCGTTGATCACGAAACACCTTCTCGACGGCGACGATTCACTGCTGACGAGCTTCGAGAAGCCGAAGTCCGCCGAGCCGACGGCGGCTCCGGAGTTCCGTGCGTCCAACACACCGAACCTCTCGAAGCCGAGTTCGTCAGGGTCGAACCTCGCGAAACCGGATTCGGGCGAACGCCCACCGATCGACACCGACGCGACCTGAGCGGGCGCGTTCAGAAGTTCGGCGCGTTCAGAAATTCTTAGTCGTGTCGATGCTCAACGACATGCCTGCCAGACCGCGACGCCGTACCGACAACTTCTCCGCGACAGCAGCAAGCGCGACCGCAGCCGGTGATTCCGGATCACGCAGCACGATGGGCTCGCCGTCGTCGCCCGCTTCGCGAACTGCCTGCTCGAGTGGAATCTGGCCGAGCAGAGGGACGTTCGAGCCGACGGCCTTGGTGAGTCGGTCGGCGACGGCCTGACCCCCGCCGCTGCCGAAGACGTCCATACGAGAGCCGTCGGGCAGTTCCATCCAGGACATGTTCTCGACAACGCCGACGATGCGCTGACGGGTCTGCAACGCGATCGCGCCCGCACGCTCGGCCACCTCGGCTGCGGCGGGCTGCGGTGTCGTCACGACGAGAATTTCCGCGCCCGGAATCAGCTGGGCGATGGAGATCGCGATGTCACCTGTTCCCGGCGGCAGGTCGAGCAGCAGCACGTCCAGGTCGCCCCAGAACACGTCGGCGAGGAACTGTTGCAGTGCGCGGTGCAGCATCGGTCCACGCCATACGACAGGGGTGTTGCCGGTGGTGAACTGCGCGATCGAGATCATCTTCACGTTGTGTGCGATCGGCGGCATGATCATCTTCTCGACCTGTGTCGGACGAGCATCCGTGCCGAGCATGCGAGGGACCGAGTGGCCGTAGATATCGGCGTCGAGAACGCCTACGGACAGTCCGCGTGCCGCCATCGCTGCGGCGAGATTGACTGTGACGCTTGATTTTCCGACCCCGCCCTTACCTGATGCGACGGCATAGACGCGGGTGAGCGAGCCCGGCTGAGCGAACGGTATGACGGGTTCGGCAGAGTCGCCGCGCAACGACTTGCGAAGCGCGGTGCGTTGTTCGTCGTTCATGACGTCGAGATCGACCGATACCGTGCCGACGCCTGCGACGTCGGCGACCGCCTTGGTTACCCGACCGGTGATCTCCGAGCGCATGGGGCAACCGGCCGTGGTGAGCCAGACGACGATGTGCACGCTGGCGTCGTCGGCGATGTCGATGCTCTTGACCATGCCGAGTTCGGTGATCGGCTTGCGGATCTCAGGATCGTCCACTTTCGCGAGTGCGGACCGAACGGCTGATTCCGTGACGACTGACATGAACTCGATCCTACGGAGGCCTGGGTCAGTGAATTCGCGGCAGTGCCTCTGCGGGCGGGGTGATCCCCGTCGCATAGCCGAGTGACCACGCCACGACGTTGGCGACGTAGGCCATCGAGTTGTTGTAGCGCAGGATCGCTTTGGTCTGCTGTCCGAGGTCGCGCATGTCGAGATTGCCGTCGCACAGGTACTTGCCGGTCGTCAATGCTGCGTCGAAAAGATTCTGCGGATCGGCAACCCCGTCGCCGTTGCCGTCGGCGGCGTACCGCTTCCAGGTCTCGGGTAGGAACTGCATCGGTCCGACAGCGCGGTCGTAACCGCTGTTGCCATCGAGTGCGCCGCCGTCGGAGTCGTGAATGACGTTGTTGCCCGACAGGCTGCCGTCGAGGATCGGACCGTAGATCGGGGTGGTGAGGTTGCCTGCGATATCGGCTTTGCCGTCGTTCGCATGGGTCGACTCGACGCGACCGATACCGGCGATCAGCGTCCAGGGCATGTTGCACACGGGGTTCTGGGCGGCCAGGGTCTGCGCTGCGGCCCTGTAGGCGGCGAGGTTGACGCCCGGTATGCCGAGCGCGCCTGCTGCGATGCTCGTCGGCAGCGGCGGTGTCACGGGGGCTGGAGGTGGTTCGGGCGCAGGCTCGGGGGTGGCGACGGGCGCCTGCGGTACGACGCTGGCGGCGATCGGCGCTGCCGAAGCCTGCTCGGTAGTGACGGATTCGTGCGCGGTCTGCTGGGTGAAGATGGGTGCACCTGCGTCTGCGCCGGCGGTGGACACCGCGGTGACGAGTCCAGCGGGAACGAGCCCGGTCAACGCGATCAAGGAATTGCGTCGAACGTTCGAACTCGATGCCTTGCTGTGGCGACCCACTAGCGATACCTCCCCGTTGCCTCGTGCGAGGCGCTCCGTTTACTGAACCGGAGTCGAGGGTACCTGATTCGAGATTATTCCGTTACCCTACCGTGATCATGTGACCACGGCCGGGCGCTTACGGCATGGGGAACAGCGGCGGGATCAGCCCGAACGCCGGCACGGGAGCAGGCATCGGAGCGGGGTCAGCGGCCGGTGCCGGCTGTTCCAGCATCACGCCAGGAGCACCGGGCGTTGCGCCCTGAGCCTGTGGTGCGTCTGCCGCGGGCGGCGGTGGTGGTGGCGGCGGGCAGAAGATGCCACACGGGATCGGCGGCAGGCCCGGGATCACGATCATCGGTGGGGGTGGCGGCGTCGTCGTTGTGGACGGGGTCTCGCTCGGAGTGGTCGAAGGTGTCGTCGTCTTGTCTTCTGCAGCCTCGGTGAGCGCGGAAACATCGATCGGTGACGCGCCGGGCGGGATCAGGTCCGGCGAGATGGACACCGCCGATGGTGAGCCGCCGGTCCGGTACGCGGCCGACCAGCTGAGCACGTTCGCCGCATAAGCCATCGAGTTGTTGTAGCGCAGCACGGCGCGCAACTCCTGAGCCGGATCGCGGAGGTTGAGACCGCCCGAGCACAGGTACTTGGCTGCCGACACCGTCGCGTCGAAAACGTTGTTGGGATCGGAAACGCCGTCGCCGTTGCCGTCGGATGCGTAGAACTTCCAGGTACCGGGGATGAACTGCATGGGTCCGACAGCGCGGTCGTGAATCGAATCACCGTCCAGCGCACCGCCATCGGTGTCGCTGATGATGTTGTTGCCTGCGAGCGTGCCGTCGAGCGTCGGACCGAGCACCCGCGCAGCCGTCGTGCCTGCTGCGTCGGTTCGGCCACCGCCAGCGTGACCGGATTCGATCTTTCCGATGCCCGCGAGCAGGTTCCAACTGACGCCGCAGTTGGGCTCGGATGCGGCTAGTGCGAGTTCGGCGTTGCGATAGGCGGCCAACACGATCTCGGGAATACCGAGTGCGCCGACGATTCCGGGAATGGCGACGTCGCGCAACGGGACGCCGCCCGTGAACGGGACGCCGGCGGCTGCAGTCGCTTCGCGAAACTTGCGCGCAGGTTTGTTGGTCGTCGGAACGATACCGACGATTCCGGTCACGGCGGGTTGTTCGGCGGCGGCGAGTAAAGGCGCAGGCGTTCGCGGATCGGGTCCGCTCGGCATGGAGTTCGACGACGAACCCGCCGAAACCAGACCGGCCAAGACCAAAGCAGAGACCGTAATCGGTGCTTTCAAACGCATTCCACAAACACCACCCGGCAAGAATTGTGTCAGCGACCGATATTCGACCGGCCGCTCGGGACAACGAGACCCAGGTTACATACCTGTGACGGGGCGGTCTTCGGAATCGGCCATTTTGGCTTCGGTCTCGCGGCGTCGTGATTTACCGGAACCTGATCCTTTTCCTGAATTCTTGCGTCCTTCTGCGGAATTCGGCAAACGCTCGACCATGAGATCTTTGATTTCGTCGAGTTCTCGCCGCAAATAGTCACGGGTCGTTACCTCACCGATAGCAATTCGTAATGCAGCGAGTTCGCGAGCAAGGAACTCGGTGTCCGCTTTCGTTTGGGCTGCCCGAACGCGGTCTTCTTCCAGCGATACCCGGTCGCGATTCTCCTGCCGATTCTGGGCGAGCAGAATCAGCGGCGCTGCATAGGCCGCCTGGGTGGAGAAGGCAAGGTTCAGCAAAATGAAGGGATAGGGGTCCCACTGCAGCTTGATCGCAAAGATGTTCAGCAGAATCCAGACGATGACGATCCCGGTCTGGATCGCTAGATAACGTCCGGTACCGAGAAAACGCGCGAAACTCTCGCCGACTCGGCCGACGGCCTCGACGTCGATCTGAAACCGGGCGAAACGCGAACCGACGGGCGTATCGAGTCGCTGCCGTGCCGACTGGACGGCGGCCTTCTCTGTCGCGACCCTCTTCTCACTCATTGTCGTCGCCCTCCTCGTCGCGCCAGTCCTCGGGAAGGAGATGATCGAGAACGTCGTCGACGGTCACCGCGCCGAGCAGATGCCCCTCGTCGTCCACGACGGGACCGCAGACGAGGTTGTAGGTCGCGAAGTAGCGCGTCACGGCAGCCAACGGCGTTTCGGGGCGCAATCGTGGCAGATCCTTGTCGATGATGCCGCCGACGAGACTTGCGGGCGGTTCGCGCAGCAACTGCTGTAGATGCACGCAACCGAGGTAATGGCCGGTCGGTGTCGCCGACGGTGGCCGCGCGACGAACACCAGACTCGCGATCGCAGGCGTCAGATCCTGAATTCGCACCCGAGCGAGCGCCTCGGCGACAGTCGTCGCGGGATTGAGAATGACAGGCTCGGGCGTCATCAAACCGCCCGCGGTGTCGGGGGAGTGCTCGAGCAACCGCCGGACCGGTTCGGATTCCTCCGGGTCCATCAACCTCAGCAACGTTTCGGCTTCGGCATCGGGCAGCTCGCCGAGCAGGTCGGCAGCGTCGTCGGGATCCATCGCCTCGAGGATGTCGGCGGCCCGTTCGGCCTTCAATTTGCCGAGCAGATCGATCTGGTCGTCGTCGGGCAATTCCTGGACGACGTCGGCCAGGCGTTCGTCGTCGAGCGCGATCGCGACCTCGAGCCTGCGCTTCTCGGGAAGTTCCCGAAGGGCGTTCGCGACATCTGCCGCTCGAAGGCCTTCGAATTGCATGAGGATCTGGGAAACGCCTTGGCCGGGAAGCGCGAGGTCCTGCGGCGTCAGGCCGTGCACGTGCGGCCAATCGACCACATGCAGCGGTGCTCGACGGCCGAGCCGACCACGATGACCGCGGACCGCGACCCGAGCCGCAACCCAGTCTCGGCTACGGGTCAGTTCGAGTCCGAGGTCGACGACCAACACCGTGTCGTTGTGCAGGTCGGGGAGTTCCGGATCGTCGATGCGGACCTTCGAGTCGAGGACCTGCGCGAGGACGAGCACCTCGCCGAGTCGTTGGGCGAAGCGGCGCAGCGAGACATTGCCCGTCGTCAGCGTCACCGAACTCGGCTCGATGGCAGTCACCCGCAGCATCGGGACGAAGATCCTTTTGTGGGTGAGCAACTCGACGACCAAGCCGAGTACCCGCGGCTGTTGTCTGCCGATGCGAATGGTGATGACGACGTCGCGGACGCGGCCGACCGACTCGCCGTCTGGGCCGAGCACCACCAGGCCCGCGAGCCTGGCTGCGAATACCTTGCTGACCGCTGCCATGGGTGTCAGGTTAGAGGCCGCGCAGTGGTCCGACCCTCCCGAGGTGCGGTTTCGGGATGCACAATATAGCCATGACGAATCCTATGGGTAGCTCCAACCGTGCGGGCCAAGGGCTTCCGACACCACCGTCCGGCTGGCCGATCGGCTCGTATCCGACGTACGCCGAAGCGCAGCGCGCTGTCGACTTCCTTGCGGATCAAGCGTTCTCGGTGCAGGACGTGACCATCGTAGGTGTCGACCTCATGCAGGTGGAGCGTGTTCTCGGCAGACTGACGTGGGGCAAAGTTATTGGCGGCGGGGTTGTTTCGGGCGCCTGGCTCGGCGTCTTCTTCGGTCTCCTGCTCGGGCTGTTCACCACGGGAAGCATGTTCGGACCACTGATCGTCGGTATCACCGGCGGCATCATCTTCGGCGTCATCTCGACGGCCATTCCCTACGCCGCTACCAGAGGGCAACGTGACTTTGCGTCGTCGATGCAGTTGGTCGCCGGTCGCTACGACGTGCTCTGCGATCCGAAATCTGCTGAGGCTGCGCGGGACCTGCTGGCAAAACTCGCTCTCTAGCCCACACAGGACGGCCTTTCTTATATCGTTCGGGCCTGGTTTCAGATAGTTTTGCAGAGGTTATTCAAGTAACCGGTTGCGAGTACAACGTCGACTCGTCGCGCGCCCTTCGCGTGAGCCCTGCCGACGTATGTCGCTGCATTCGCGAAACAGGAGGCGGTCCGTGCGGGTACGAAAACGACTGGCGCTTATGGGTGCGGCGGTCATCGTCGCTAGTCCGATGCTCGCCGCGTGTGGTTCCGACGATGGCGGGATCGTGCTCAGTTTCTATACCGCTGCGGACGGCGCCGAGCAGTACAGCGCGGCCGCGGTCGCCTGCACGGCGCAAGCCAACGGGCGCTACAAGGTGGAGCAGCGCACTCTGCCGAAGAGCGCCAACGATCAACGGTTGCAACTTGCGCGTCGACTCGCAGGCAACGACAAGACCCTCGACCTCATGACCCTCGATGTCGTGTGGACTGCCGAGTTCGCCGAAGCGGGCTGGGCCCTGCCCGTCCCCGACGACCTCGCAGCGAAGCTGAAGGACGGGTCGACGCTGGAGGGTCCGCTCGCGACCGCGGAGTGGGACGACAAGCTGTACGCGGTTCCACTCAACTCGAACACGCAGTTGCTGTGGTACCGACCCGACCAGGTGCCGGCCGGCGTGCCACCGCAGACCTGGAAAGACGCGATCGACATCGCGAATACCAATGCGCGCGAAGGTAAACCGGCGCAGATCGGCGTGCAGGCCAAGCAGTACGAGGGCCTGATGGTGTGGTTCAACACCCTGCTCGTGAGCGCGGGCGGCCAGGTCGTCGCCGACGACGGCAAGACGGTGACCCTCAACGACACCCCGGAACATCGCGAGGCGACACAGCGGGCGCTGCAGATCATGAAGGACGTCGCGACAGCGGACGGACGCGATCCGTCGATCTCACAGAGCGACGAGGCAACAGCGCGCAACGGACTCGAATTCGGAAACGCGTTTATGGAGGTCAACTACCCGTTCGTGTTGCCGAGTATGAAGGAGAACGCGACGGCGGGGGCGGTGCCGTTCCTCGACCTGAAATCCGTTCCCCCGGAACAACAGGACGCGGCGATCGCGAAGGTGTTCCGAAGCGCGCCATACCCCGAGGTCATCGAGGGGGAGCCAGCCAAGGTGACCATCGGCGGCTTCAACATCGGCGTCGCGAAGACGACCCAGCACGAGGCCGAAGCCTGGGAAGCCGTTGCGTGTTTGACCAACGAAGAGAATCAGCGCAACAACGCGGTCAACGGTGGCGTGCCGCCGGTGCTCGCGAAGTTGTATCAGGACAAGGCCTTTCAGGAGAAGTACCCGGCATGGGAAGGCGTCCTCGGCTCGATCGAATCGGCCGCAGTGCGACCCATTTCGCCTGCCTACCAGAGTATTTCGATCCTGCTGACCGATTCGTTGAATCCGCCGCAGGATATCGATCCGATCGGTGACGTCGACGTTCTCGCAGATCAAGTTCGCCAGGCTGTCAATTCGGAAGGGTTGATTCCATGACCGCGCCAGTGACGAACGAGGCGCAGGGCGCAGCCCCCGCGGACGGCCGTGACAAGGCCGCAGCGAAGATGATGTCGGACGGGAAGAAGGCCGAGCGACGGCTCGGACTCCTGTTGATCGCGCCGGCGGCAATCTTGATGATCGGTGTGACCGCCTACCCGATTCTGTACGCGTTCTGGCTGAGTATGCAGAAGTACAACCTTGCGTTCCCCGACGACAAGTCGTTCGTCTGGTTCGCGAACTACGGTGCGGTACTGAGTGACGGCTACTGGTGGAGCGCGTTCGGGGTGACGGTCGGCATCACGATCGTCTCCGTCGCGATCGAGTTCGTCCTCGGCCTTGTGGTGGCATTGATCATGCACCGCACCATCTTCGGGCGCGGTGTGGTTCGTACGGTTGTCCTCATTCCGTACGGCATCGTGACCGTCGCAGCGTCCTACAGCTGGTACTACGCCTGGACGCCGGAGACGGGCTATCTCGCCAATCTCCTTCCGGACGGCAGCGCACCGCTGACGAATCAGCTGCCTTCGCTTGCCATCGTCGTCCTGGCCGAGGTGTGGAAGACGATTCCGTTTATGGCGCTGCTGCTGCTTGCAGGTCTGGCGCTCGTGCCCGACGACCTGCTCAAGGCCGCACAGGTGGACGGCGCCGGGGCGTGGACTCGGCTGATTCGTATCATTCTGCCGTTGATGAAGCCTGCGATCCTGGTTGCGTTGCTGTTTCGCACACTCGACGCGTTCCGAATATTCGACAACATCTACGTGCTCACCAAGGGCAGTAACGGCACGGGGTCGGTCTCGATTCTGGGCTACGACAACCTGTTCGGCGCGTTCAACCTCGGCCTCGGTTCGGCGATCAGCGTGTTGATCTTCATCTGCGTGGCGATCATCGCGGTCATATTCATCAAACTGTTCGGTGCTTCGGCCCCCGGATCAGATGCGGAAGGACGGTAGCCATGTCGGAAACTCGCCAGCGCAAGGTCGGCTGGACTGTCGTCAATCTCGCGGTGCTGCTGTACGCACTCGTACCGGTTCTCTGGATCGTGAGTCTGTCGTTCAAGTCGGCGGCGACCATCAAGGACGGTTCGTTCATCCCGAAGTCGTGGACACTCGACAACTACAAGGGCATCTTCGATACCGATCAGTTCACGAGTGCACTGATCAACTCGATCGGCATCGGTCTCATCACCACGGTCATCGCCGTCGTCATCGGCACGATGGCAGCCTATGCTGTTGCCCGCCTTGATTTTCCGGGCAAGAAAGCGCTTGTCGGTGCCGCCTTGCTCATCGCGATGTTTCCCCAGATCTCGCTGGTGACACCGCTTTTCGACATCGAACGAGCGGTCGGATTGTTCGATACGTGGCCCGGCCTGATCATTCCGTACATCACGTTCGCGCTGCCGCTGGCGATCTACACGCTGTCGGCGTTCTTCCGAGAGATCCCGTGGGATCTGGAGAAGGCGGCGCAGATGGACGGCGCTACGGCGGGCCAGGCGTTCCGAAAGGTGATCGCACCACTCGCTGCACCGGGCATCGTGACGGCAGCCATCCTGGTTTTCATCTTCGCGTGGAACGACCTGTTGCTCGCGATCTCGCTCACTGCGACGGAACGCTCGATCACCGTTCCTGCCGCCATATCTCAGTTCACCGGCAGTTCCCAGTTCGAGGAACCGACCGGCTCGATCGCAGCGGCAGCGGTCATCATCACGATCCCGATCATCATCTTCGTGCTCTTCTTCCAACGACGCATCGTGGCGGGCCTTACGTCCGGCGCAGTGAAGGGATAGTCCAATGGCTGACATTGTTCTCGACCAGGTAACCAAGTTCTATCCGGACGGCGCCAAGGCTGTCGACGACGTCAACATCGAGATCGCCGACGGCGAGTTCATCATCCTTGTCGGACCGTCCGGCTGCGGAAAGTCGACTACGCTCAACATGATTGCGGGCTTGGAGGATATTTCCACAGGCGAATTGCGGATCGCGGGGGAGCGCGTCAACGAGCGCGCGCCGAAGGACCGTGACATCGCAATGGTGTTCCAGTCCTACGCGCTGTATCCGCATATGACTGTGCGGCAGAACATTGCGTTCCCGCTGACCCTTGCGAAGATGTCGAAGGACGAGATCAACAAGCGGGTCGAGGACGCCGCCAAGGTACTCGACCTCGGTCAGCATCTCGATCGGAAGCCGTCGAACCTGTCGGGTGGGCAACGCCAGCGGGTCGCAATGGGTCGGGCAATTGTCCGGAGTCCCAAGGCCTTCCTGATGGACGAGCCGTTGTCGAACCTGGATGCGAAGCTTCGTGTGCAGATGCGAACGGAAATCTCGCGCCTGCAGAAGCGGCTCGGGACGACGACCGTGTACGTGACGCACGATCAGACCGAGGCGATGACCCTCGGCGATCGAGTTGTCGTGTTGCGCGGCGGCATCGTTCAGCAGATCGGGTCGCCGCAGGAGCTCTACGACCTGCCGCGCAACCTCTTCGTTGCCGGCTTCATCGGCTCACCTTCGATGAACTTCATTCCCGGCGAACTGACCGAGGACGGCGTGCGGCTTTCCACCGGCGAGATCCCGCTGCCCAACGCGACCCGCGACGCTTTGCGAAAGAAGAACGCCGCGAAGGAAGTTGTCATCGGCATCAGGCCCGAGCATTTCGAGGACGCGTCGCTCGTCGATACGTACCAGAAGATCAGCGGAGCGACCATCGACGCGCAGGTCGACGTCGTCGAGTCGATGGGCTCGGACAAGTTCGTGTACTTCTCCATCGGCGGTCCGGCCGTCGAGTCCGCGGAACTAGCTGAGCTGGCAGCGGATTCGGGTGTGTCCACCGGCGAGGGTGCGCAACTGGTAGCCCGGCTGGCCGCGGAGTCGAAGGCCGCGCAGGGCGCAACGGTGACGCTCTGGTTCGATCCGGCGAAGGTATCGGTGTTCGATCAGAAGACGGGCGCGAACTTGGGGCTGCCGGGCTAACACGTAAGCGGTATAGCTCGGGAGAGCGCGGATCAGTCACACGAGATCCCAGTATTCATGGGGATGGAAATCGTGATTGATTCGGGGTTTTCGGGTCGGGTCGATGTGTTTCGGCGGTACCCACAGAATCCGGCCGGGATACTGATGGTCGGCGCCGGCGACGATGGTGTGCCAGTCGGTGTCGTTGACCCCGGCCAACCGATGATGCGAATCACACACCAGCGCAAGCTGATCCACATCCGTGAGCCCGAGTTCGGCCACCCATTCCCGGCAATGATGACACTGACAGCAATTGGCTGGTCGCCAACATCCCGGGAAGGTGCAGCCTTTGTCCCGGGCGTAACACACCAGACGCTGATCACCTTGAGCGATCCGTTTCGATCTGCCTAGATAGATGGGGCGGCCATCATCGTCGAACAACGCGAGGTAGTGGTGGGCATGTCGTGCCATGCGCAGCACATCCCGGATCGGAAGTAGCGATCCACCGCCGGTGATGGCCTGTCCGGATGCCTCTTCGAGTTCTTTGACGGTCATGGTCGCTACGACGGTGACCGGCAGTCCGCGGTGCTGGCCGAGGGTGCCGGAGGCGAGTGCGTTTCGGAGCACCATTTTCAACCCGTCGTGTTGACGTTGCCCGATCGATCGTTCGTCACGGTGCGCGACCTCGTCGGCAGGTTCGGCATCGACGGTGGAGTCGGCGTCTGCCGGGTTCCCGACCCCGGGTTTCGCGTATTTCGCGAACAGTGCTTCGAGGTAGGCCCGTAGTTCGGGGTCGACGCAGAAACTGCCTTTGGTCATCAGGTCGGTGCCCTGCTTACCGAGGATGAAAGTCCGTTTGCGTTCGCGGTCCACCTCGGGTGCGTTGCCGTCGGGATTGAGGTAGGCCAGGATCCGGTTGCCTGCGCGGCGGAGTTGATCGGGCCGCAGGATCCGGGCTTGCTCGGCAAGTTTGGCTTCGGCCTGCTCGCGGGTCTCGGCATCGACGTAGCTGGGCACCTGGGCGAAGAATTCGCGGATCACGGTGATGTGGGCACGGTCGATCGCCCCGTCACGGTGGGCGGCGGCGGTGTGCGGGTAGATCGGGTCCAGGGGTGCGCCGGAGAATCCGGTGCGGGGTCCGAGGTCTTCGGCGATCTTGCGGCGGGCTTTGGCTTCGCTGTGGTAGATCCGGAGGGTGTCGGCGAGGACGTCGGCGAGGCGGTAGTCGCCGAGTTCGCCGGGGATCCATTGTTGCTGCATGTCGGCGATCAGGACGGTTCCGAAACCGGCGATGGTGCGTGTTGCGGTTTCGAAGCGTTGCAGGAGGTCGAGACGGTCGCGGTTGTTGGACAGTTCGCCGAATCCGACGTCACGCAACCCTTGGAGAGCTGTTTCGAATGCGACCATCGCAGCTTCCACCGCCGTGGCGGGTTGCGGTGTCGGGTTCGAAAGCATGTGCGAAGCTTATCGCCACCCACCGACATGGTTTCGACGCAAAGTGCCTGCACAAGACCACAATTCCACCTACTACTCGTGAGTCTTTTCGGGGGGCGGAACCACCGAAAAGACTCACGAGGCGCGGAGCGCAACTCGTCAGACGAGTGCGCCTGACTTGTTCTTCGTCGCGTCGACTCCGCCACGGCCGAACAGCGCGTCGACGCCGAACTTGCCGGAGCCGAGTACTGCGATGAGCAGTGACGTCGCACCGAGGATCAGCACCAATTCGTACCCACCACCGGAGGCGAACAGACCCTTGTCGAGGTGGACGGTGAGCAATGCGCCGGCCATGTCGATGAACAGCAGCAGGCCGACGAGCGGGACCAATGCGCCGATGATGAGTGCTGCTCCGCCGATGAGTTCGACGTAGGCGGCGAAGTACGCCGACAGCGCAGGCGCAGGTACGTCCATGGCTTCGAAGCCTGCCTTGGTGGCGTCGAGGCCGTTTGTGGAGACCTTCTGCCAGCCGTGGGCGACGAAGATGACACCGAGTGCGATGCGTGCAAGGAGAAGCGCTGTGCTGCGGGCGATGGATGAGTTCATGTTTCAACTATATCGATTTAAGTTGAAGCGTCAACCATGGTGACACCGCTCACGTACGACAGGAAGAATGGTCCGCGTGATTCCACCTATCGGTGCGCGTGCGCTCAACCGTGCGACGCTGGCGCGCCAACAGCTGCTGAAGCGCTCGTCGATGTCGGCGCTCGAGTTCACCGAGCATGCGTTCGGACTGCAGGCGCAGGCGCCGATGGCGCCGTACTTCGCGCTCTGGGCGCGCCTGAAGAACTTTGCACCGGAGCAACTTTCGGAATTGCTGCTGAACCGCTCCGCAGTACGCATCGTCGTGATGCGTGGCACCGTCCACCTCCTCGCTGCCGACGACGCCCGCCTGCTACGACCGCTGGTCCAACCTGTGATGGATCGAGACCTTCGACTCAACGCGTTGCATGCGGCCGGTCTGGAAGGCATCGACCACGACGCCCTCGCGGCGGCAGGTCGGGCACTGGTCGAAGAGACGCCGCTGACTGCTGCGGAACTGCGTCCGTTGCTCGGCGAGCGCTGGCCCGACCGTGACCCCGCCGCGCTCGCGCACGGCGTCCGTGGATTGCTGCCGCTCGTCCAGGTGCCTCCACGCGGGATCTGGGGCAAGGCGGGTCAGCCGACGCTCACAACGCTCGAGCACTGGCTCGGCCGCGAGCCGCTGGCGAATCCCTCGCTCGACGTGATGGTCTTTCGATACCTCGCTGCCTACGGACCCGCAAGCATTCAGGACGTACAGGCCTGGTCGGGGCTGACGAGACTCGGTGAGGTCGTCGAGCGGATTCGCTCGCAGTTGATCGTCTTTCGGTCGGAGTCGGGTACCGAACTGTTCGACCTCCCCGACGCGCCTCGTCCGGGTCCGGATGTTGTTGCGCCGGTTCGAATTCTTGCCCCCTTCGACAATCTGCTGCTCTCGTACGCCGACCGAACGCGAGTGCTGGACGAGGAGTACAAAGCTGTGCTGTTCACCCAGAACGGCATCATCAAGCCCGCGGTCCTCGTCAACGGTCGAGCTGTCGGCTTCGTCGCGATCACGAAGACCAAAGGCGCTGTGCTGCTCGAGGTATCGCTGTTCACGAAGATTGCCAAGTCGGCGCTGACCGCGCTCGAGAAGGAAGGGCACGCCCTGCTGCGGTTCGCTCATCCCGGTGCGGGGAGTTACGAGGTGCGGGTCGGCTAGCGAGTACCGTTCAGTCGGGAGCAGTCTTGCTCAGCCGCTCGATGATGTCGTCGTTCCAGGTGTGTTCTCGCACAAGGCGATAGCGCTCACGTGCCATCCAGATGTAGGCCTCGGCGTCGGTGTGGTCTCGCAGAATCTCTGCTGCACGCAGCATGCGGACGACAGGGACGAACTCTTCGCCGAACCACCGTCGCGCCACAGTCCGACGATCGAGAAATTCACCCGTCTCCTGCATCAATCGAAAACCCCACGCCTCGACGCACTCGCCGAGTTCGGCATAACACCACGGATCGACGAACCGAATCGCGTCGCGCTGGGCGCCGGTCAGCGGTATGCGAGTGAGGAAGATGCGGCGATGATCCTTGATGAGCAGATCGCCGCGCTGGGAGATGCCGTCCGGGGAGATGCGGGTTTTTATCTCGGTGACGTAAGCGTCGATCGTGGTCTGGTGCATGGCGAACGCGACCGAAACCCTATGGTGGCCATCGATGACGAAATGCATCGAACCGACCCGGTACACGGTGATGGGCGGTACCGATTCACCTTTGCGCTGTGCAACCGCGAGGCGCTTCCACCGTTCTCTGATGCGCGCCGACGTCGGCCGGAAGTACCGATCGAAATCGCGCGTTCGGTCGACGCTGCCGACGATCGAATCGAGCCTGATCACCTGAAACCCGCGTTGGCGCTCGCCCAGATTGCCGACAGCAGCGACAACTTCGTCGAACGGCAGGACGGTGTTGACGTCGTCGGGTTGGCGGCGCAGCCAGCTCACGAGCCGTGAGACGTCCGCTCGCCGGCGTTGGCGGTTGAAGTCGTTCTCGGCATCTGCTGTGGGAAAACCGGTGTCACGCGCCATCACTGCACCTCGTGTCGAGCCAGGGTCCGTCCAGTGCCGTCGCGACGATGATGACGATGCTCGCGGCGGCGCCGATGCCTCCAAGGATGTCGGTCAGCTGATGGTATCCGAGTGCGATCATGCCGAGTGCCGCGCAGATCAGGGCGACAGCGCCGCCGCCGAGGATCACCGCGCGCTGCAGCCCGGTCCGCGCAACGAGAACCAGCACCGTGATCGTTGCGACGAGGGCGACGGTGTGGCCACTCGGATAGGCGAGATAGTCGTCGGTTCGGCGGTCGAAGAGCGGTTTGAGAAGCCAGGCATTGGCCGCTGTCGCCACCGATGGCCCGGCGATCACCAAAAGTGCTGCACGCCAGCGCTTCCTGTAGCTGCAATAGGCGAGTGCGAGAAACAACACGGTAAGCAGCACAACCGGATCGCTGCAGGCGGCGAGCATCGTCGCAACCGAGTGGTGCTCGTCGAGTAGCGCCGTCACCCAGGAGCCTGTCGCGCGGTCGAGTCCGTTGGGGCCGTCCGACGCCGGAATCGTCGCGGCGATCACCACCGTGAACAAGGCGGCGACCACGGCGATCGACGCGAGCAGTCGGGTGCCGAGACGTGTGTTCGCCGGCTGCATGTTCACTGTCTGTACGCAGCCGGGTGTAAAGATGGATCGGTGACCGATGTCGATACCGCTGTCCGTACCCACCTGCGGGAGCAACTGGGTGGAGACGAGCCGAGCACCGCATCCGTGACGTTTCTCGGGTTGGCCCCGATCGACGTTCTGCGGTTCGGACCCGACGCTGCCGACCTGGTGCGATATGCAACGGTCGGCTGCTCACGACATCCGATGTCGGATCCGAACGAGATGGTTGCCGACCCGAACCGCGGGCCGCGTGCGGAACTGCTGCTGAACCTCAACGGTGGAACCGGGGTGGCGTCCGGCGTCCACAAGGCGCTGGCAATTCTCGCGGCCGCGCCGGCCGTCGAGGGCGTCGTCCTTGTCGCCGACGCCTTGATCGACCTCGGCGAACCGCTGTGGAGCAACGCCCCGTTCACCGCGGTCCTGCTCGAAGCGTCCGATGTCGACGACCTCGCCCTACCGCCACCCGCCGATCCCGTTCAATTTCTGAGTGTCGTCCCGTTGACGGGTACGGAGGCGGCGTGGGTGCGGTTGCGCGGCGCGCCCGCGCTGCGGGACGC
Organism: Antrihabitans stalagmiti; assembly: GCF_016482825.1. Lineage (GTDB taxonomy): Bacteria > Actinomycetota > Actinomycetes > Mycobacteriales > Mycobacteriaceae > Antrihabitans > Antrihabitans stalagmiti. The sequence goes on from NZ_JAEMNV010000006.1 coordinate 97,672, forward strand.
GTGGCGCGAAGCAGGCATCGACGTACGTGACCCGGGTCGAGGAGCGGCGTCGCTGTGACACCGCGACCCCGTGCGCTCACAACCAGTGGTTGCGACGGAACGTGACGAACAGACTCACGCAGGACACGCCGATGATGCTCAGGATCAGGCCGTAGCCGTAGGTCCACTGCAACTCGGGCATGTGCTCGAAGTTCATGCCGTAGATGCCGGCGATCATCGTCGGCACGGCCGCGATCGCCACCCATGACGAGATCTTGCGCATGTCGGTGTTCTGTTGCAGCGCAACCTTTGCCAACGCGGCACCGACCAGCGAGGTCAGCGCGTCGTCGAAGTCGGCGATCTGCTCGGCGACCAACGTGTGATGGTCGACGACGTCGCGCAGATATCGCCGCACCTCTTTGGGCACCATGCCGTCGTAGCCTTGCGACAACGAGAGTAGCGGCGCGGCAAGGGGATTCACCGAGCGGCGCAGTTCGACGACCTCACGCTTGAGTTGGTAGATCGGCTCGATGGCGACAGTCGAGCCAGGAGTGAAGACGTCTTCCTCCATGGCGTCGATGTCGTGCTCGACCAATTTGGTGACCGCGACGTAGCTGTCGACCACGTGGTCGGCGATCGAGTGCATGACAGCTGTCGGCCCCAGCGCCAACCGTTCCGGTCGGTTCTCCAGTTCGTGTCGAACCCCGGCGAGGCCGGTGAAATCGCCGTGGCGGACCGTGACGACGAAGTCTTTGCCCACGAAGACCATGATTTCGCCGGTCTCGACGATCTCGCTGATCGCATGAATGTCGTGCGGCACGTATTTGACCGTGCGAAGGACGAGGAACAGCATATCGTCGTAGCGTTCGAGCTTGGGTCGTTCGTGAGCATGGACGGCGTCCTCGACGGTCAGCTCGTGCAGACCGAAAGTTGCCGCAATGCTTGCCATTTGGCCTTCGTCCGGCTCGTGCAAGCCGATCCAGGCAAAACCGGCGCCACGACTACGGACCTCGGCGAGCGCGGCCGCGTGGGTGTACTTGCCAGGCAATCGCACACCGTCGATATAGACCGCGCAGTCGACGGTCGCGCGTGCAGCGGGAATCGGGATGCGGGGTCGAGTGCTGGCAGGTTCGGAATGCCTACCGACTTTGCGTAAGGACACCAGCGGTGGGATGGACGGCACGCACGAATGCTACGCCTGGAATACCACGCGAATGCTGTGCCTGGGAGACTGTCAGGGTGCTCATCGATCTGCATACCCACACCACCGCCTCGGACGGCACTGACTCGCCGGCCGAGTTGGTTCTGGCTGCTGCATCGGCGGGCCTCGACGTGATTGCGATCACCGACCACGACACGACGGCAGGCTGGGCCGAAGCCGCAGCCGCTCTCGCCGAAACGAGCACTGACCTGCGGCTGGTCCGCGGAATGGAAATGTCCTGTTTCGGCGACGGCGAAGACGGATCGCCCGTCGCCGTGCACCTTCTTGCCTACCTCTTCGATCCGGAGAACGAGGCGTTCGCCGTCGAACGCGAACGCCTGCGAGGCGAACGCGTCGCACGGCTGCGAGCGATGGCCGACCGGATGGCAGCCGACGGTCTGCCCATCGATCCCGACGCCGTCCTGGCGGAAGCAGGGTTGTCGGCAGGCAGGCCACATCTGGCTCGCGCACTCGTCGACGCAGGTGTGGTCGCAACGGTGAACGACGCGTTCACCACCTTGCTGGCCTCGAACGGTCCGTACTTCGTGGAGAAGGCTGACACGCCTCTCGACGATGCCGTCGACATGGTCGCCGCGGCGGGGGGAGTATCGGTGATCGCACACGCCAGAGCCAGACTCCGAGGTCGGCTGCTGTCGCTGGACCACATTCGGCGCCTGGCCCCTCGTGGCCTCGGTGGACTCGAAATCGATCATCCCGACCATGCGGACGACGACCGGGCACTGCTGACGGAACTTGCTGCCGAACTCGGCTTGGTGAGCACAGGGTCGTCGGACTATCACGGCAACAACAAGACGGTCAGGCTCGGCGACTTCAGTACTGACGTAGCGCAATTCGACAAGCTTGTCGCCGCCGCAACCGGTGTGCCCGTGCTCGCGGGCGGTCTCGCATGAGCTTCGACGTCACCATCTACCTCTCGGTTCTGATCACCCTGTTCGTGATCATGGACCCGCCGGGTGCGATGCCGATCTTCCTCAGTCTCGTCGGCCGTAAATCGGCAGCTGTACGCAACCGCGCGGCGTGGCAGGCACCCGCGGTGTCGTTGACGGTCATCACCGTTTTTGCCATCGGTGGCCAAGCGATCCTGAACTACCTGCACATCGGCATTCCCGCCCTGCAGGGCGCAGGCGGACTGCTGCTTCTTCTCATCGCACTCGATCTGCTGCGCGGCAACGAGGGTGGAGAGTCCAAATCGGCGGAGGACGTCAACGTCGCGCTGGTACCGCTCGGCACACCGTTGATGGCGGGGCCCGGCGCGATCGCAGCGGTCATCGTCTACGTCAGCCAGGCCGACGGCGACGTCGGGTCCTACCTGGCGATCGGGGCCGCGATCGTCTCGATCCATCTGATCTTCTATTTGGTGCTGCGGTTTTCGACCGTGTTGATTCGAGTACTCGGCGAAGGCGGGATCACGTTGCTCGCCAGGATTGCAGGCCTGCTGTTGGCCGCGATTGCCGTACAACTCGTTGCGGACTCGGTCCGCGGGTTCATCCAAGCGTCCTGATCAATGTGTCGGTCGAACGCGTCAATAGTGGAGGTTGTCTAGTTTGGGTTCCATGGTGGGAAGGTCGATACGCGGACTCAGCGGTGCTGTCGCCGCGGGAGTCGTGGTCCTGACGCTCGTCGTGATCGGTGCGATGGTGCTCGGGAACGATCGCGACTTCCCCGGACCAGGCGTCGTGTCGATCACGTGGCACGTCGTCACCGCCGTCGCTGTCGTGATCGCGCAGGTGATTGCCGATCGCAGACGCGGATTCGTGTCGTTCGCTGCGTCGGTCGTCGTGATCGGGCTGACCGGGCTCCTGCTGTGGACGCAGTGGTGGGGCTGACAGTGGTGCGATGACCTCACCGCTCCCGACCTCACCTGTGATGTCGCAAACCAGCGAGACGGTTCTAACGCCGGGGTAATCCGCGTAACTTACGGTGATCGCCGGGGCCGCAGCGTCATCGTTGCCGCTGCGGCATCCGATCGCACAAGAACGTATCGGCGACCCCTCGATTGCCCCGCGCGAAAGGCCGGTGGCAGACTAAGTTTTCATCTGCGCGTCGGTGCCACCGCCCCGCGCGCTGGAGAATGCGGCAGATCTCGTGTTCGGACTCACCCGTCCGGCAGACCGACGCACCGGTTTCGATCGATCGATCCGCCATTCGTCCTTGCGGGAAAGCGCAATCCGACAGCCCGTTTCCACATACCCGGCAGTAACCCGGACCCGAGTTATCGGGCCCTGAGCAGGAGTGTCATCGTGTCCTCTGTGACTGAAGCGACCAATTCCCAAAGCAGCAACTTGTCCGAGATCACCGACGAGGACATCTTCGCCTCCCACATCGGTGGCAAGTTGACGGTAGAGCTGGCCGCACCGCTCGAGACGCAGCGCGATCTGTCGATTGCCTACACCCCCGGCGTCGCACAGGTCAGCCGCGCGATCGCGACCGACGAGACGTTGGCCAAGCGCTACACCTGGACCGACCGGCTCGTCGTCGTCGTCAGTGACGGCACCGCGGTGCTCGGTCTCGGCGACATCGGACCCCGTGCGTCGCTGCCGGTTATGGAGGGCAAGTCCGCGCTGTTCAAGAAGTTCGCTGGACTCAACTCCATTCCCCTTGTGCTCGATACCAAGGACGTCGACGAGATCGTCAATACGTTGATCTTGCTGCGGCCGAGCTTCGGTGCCGTGAACCTCGAAGACATTTCGGCTCCCCGCTGCTTCGAAATCGAGCGTCGCGTCATCGAGGCGCTGGACTGCCCGGTTATGCACGACGACCAGCACGGTACCGCCATCGTCGTTCTCGCCGCACTGCTCGGTGCGGTGAAGGCGCAGAAGCGTGATCTGCACACCTTGCGCGTGGTGATCTCCGGCGCCGGTGCAGCGGGTGTCGCGTGCGCCAACATCCTGCTTGCCTCCGGGATCGCCGACGTCACCGTGCTCGATTCCAAGGGCATTGTCAGCGCCGACCGCACCAACCTGACCGACGTCAAGATCGACCTCGCTGCCCGGACCAACCCGTCCGGCCGTAACGGCGGCGCGGCCGAAGCGCTCGACGGTGCGGACGTCTTCCTTGGTGTCTCGGCAGGCAAGATCCCCGAGGAGCTCATCGCGAGCATGGCACCGGAATCGATCGTGTTCGCACTATCGAACCCGGACCCCGAGATTCATCCCGAGGTCGCCCGCAAGCATGCTGCTGTCGTCGCGACAGGCCGAAGCGACTTCCCGAACCAGATCAACAACGTGCTCGCGTTCCCCGGCGTCTTCAAGGGCGCGCTCGATGCCGGTGCGCGTCGGATCACCGAAGGTATGAAGCTGGCTGCTGCCAACGCGATTCTTTCGGTGCTCGGCGACGAGTTGAGTATCGACAAGATCGTCCCGAGCCCGCTGGATCCGCGTGTTGCTCCGGCTGTTGCCGAAGCCGTCGCGGAAGCCGCGCGCAAAGAGGGTGTTGTCTAAACTTCAGTCGTTCCGAGTGAGGGGTCCCCACACGCCGTCAGACGGAGTGCGGGGACCCCTCACTCCGTTCGAGGTCGGCAAGCGCTGCCGTCACATCGCGTGGCGTGCGCCGCAACCTACCCGTGCCGGGTTGGCTCACCCACACGACGAGGGCCAGAAGGCCGTCGACGACGGCGGCGAGTGCGGCGACGAGCAGCGCTGCGGCAAGCACACGATCGAACTCGCGTAGCGCGAGGCCACTGAAGATCGGCCGCCCCAAGCCGCCGAGGTTGACGTAGGCGGCGACCGTTGCGGTCGCGATGACCTGTAGCGTCGCATTCCGCAGTCCGCCGAGAATCAGCGGTAGCGCGTTGGGCAGTTCGACCCGGAACAGCACTCGCGGCTCGGTCATACCCATTGCCCGCGCCGCGTCCACCGTCGCGGCGTCGACGTTCGCGATGCCCGCGTAGGTGCCCGCGAGCAACGGCGGAATACCGACGATGACCAACGCGAGAATCGGGGGAGTCAGACCGAGCCCCATCAGCAGGACCAGCAGGGTCAGCAGTCCGAGTGTCGGCAGCGCCCGCATGGCATTGACCAGGCCGACCAGCACCGCCTCGCCACGACGAACGTGCCCGATCAGCAGTCCGAGGGGGACAGCTATGGCTGCCGCGGCGAACACGGCCAGGAAGCTGTACCAAAGATGTTGCACGAGCAGGACATCGACTTCGGCACCCTTGCCCCAGTTGTCGACGATGTAGGACAGTGCGTCGCCGAAAAGTTTCATCGTTGGGCTGCCTTCGCCAGTGCCGCAACCTTTTTGGCGCTCGGCCTACCCGCTCGCGTCCACGGTGTCAGCAGCCGGCCGATGACGAAGAGCAGGCCGTCGATGACGAGTGCCAGCACGACGACCGCGATGATGCCCGCGACGATCTCGTCGAGGTAGTCACGCTGGTAGCCGTCGGTGAACAGAAAACCGAGCCCGTGGACGCCGATGAGTGACCCGATCGGCACCAACGAAATATTGGTCACCGCGACGACGCGAACACTCGCCGTGAGCACGGGAATCGACAGCGGCAGGTCCACGGTGAGGACGCGCCGAAGAAACCCGAACCCCATCGCGTTCGACGAGTCGATGACCGCAGCGGGAACCGAGTCGAGCGCTTCGGGGACGGCGCGGATCAGCAACGCTGTCGAGTAGATCGTCAACGCGATGACGACGACAAGCGGATCGACCGCTTTCAGTCCGACGAGCGGCGGCACGATGACGAACAGGGCCAATGACGGCACTGTGTACGCGATACTCGCCACGCTGAGCGTGAGTTTGCGCAGCCAGCCGACGTTGCGGATAGCTGTGCCGAGGGGAACCGCGATCGCAAGTCCGATCATCAGCGGCACCAGCGAGAGATAGATGTGGGTCTTCGTGAGGTCGAGGACGGTCGAGAAGTTGTCGATGAGGTAATTCATCGATCGGTCGCTTCGACATGCTGTCCGTCGAAATGTCTACTGTTGCGGGCCTGGTCTTCGGCTTTGCGTTGTTCGGCGAGTTGGGCGATGACCTCTCCTGCGTCGATGCCGCCGATCACCGCGCCGGCTTCGTTCACGGCGACGCCGATCCCCGATGGTGAGGAGATCGCCGAATCCAGCGCCTGTCGTAGATCCGCGCCCCTGCCGAACAACGAACCGCCTGCCGACGTGGAGTCGGCGAGACTGTTGCCGGCGCGTATTGATTCGACGCCGGTAACGTCGATCCAGCCCCGCGGGGCGCCTGCATCGGTGACAACGAGTACCCACTCGCCCTGCTGCAGCCGAAGTTCACTCAGACCGGCTTCGGTCGAGGTCCTAATGTCGTGCAGCACAACGTCTTCTGCGCCACGGAACGACAGACCTCGGTAGCCGCGATCACGTCCGACGAATTCTGCGACGAAATCGGTTGCGGGCGCGGCAAGTACCCGCTGCGGCGCGTCGTACTGCTGCAGTCGACCCCCGCGGCCGAACACGGCGATGCGGTCGCCGAGTTTGACGGCCTCGTCGATGTCGTGGGTGACGAAGACGATCGTCTTGTTCAATTCGGCTTGCAGACGCTGCATTTCGGCCTGCAGGTCCTCGCGGACAACAGGATCGACAGCGCTGAACGGCTCGTCCATCAGCAGAATCGGGGGATCGGCGGCGAGTGCGCGGGCAACGCCGACCCGCTGCTGCTGACCTCCCGAGAGTTGAGCGGGGTAGCGGGTCGCAAGCGAAAGATCCAGACCGACTCGTTCGAGCACGTCGAGGGCTGCACGTCTGGCCTCGCGGCGCGAATCACCGCGCAGCACTGGCACGGTCGCCACGTTGTCGACGACAGTCCGGTGTGGCAGCAGACCGGCATTCTGGATCACGTAACCCATGCCGAGCCGCAACTGAACCGCATCGAGGGTCGAGATATCGCGCCCGTCGACCAGAATCGTCCCGGACGTCGGCGTGATCATTCGGTTGATCATGCGCATCGAGGTGGTCTTCCCGCAGCCGGACGGACCGACGAAAACGGTGAACGAACCAGCGTCGATTCGCAGGTCGAGATCGTCGACAGCCGTTGTGCCGTCCGGGTATTGCTTGGTGACGTGCGCGAACTCGATCACAATCGGCGGTTCCGTCCTGGAAGTTGGGGTCCTCGTGTTCGCCCCGATCAGCCGATCGGTTTGTCGAATCCGTTTTCTGCAACCCACTTCTTCGCCGCTTCGGCAGGTTCGGTCTTGCTGTCGCCCGATACTGCCTCGTTGAGTTCGATCAATTCGGCGGTGGTCAGCTTCGCGGAGACGGCGTCGAGAACCTTCGTCAGCTTTTCCGACTTCTTTACGCTGCTGAACAACGGCACAACGTTCTGCGCGGGGAAATTGTTCTTCGGATCTTCGAGGACGACGAAGTCGTTCTTCGTGATCGCAGGTGACGTCGTGAAGATGTTGGCAGCCGTGACCTGACCGGACGCGAGGGCCTGGACCGTTGCCGGACCGCCGCCGTCGGCGATCGCGACGAAGTTGTTCGGCGAGATGTCGAGGTCGTAGTTCTTCTTCAACCCGGGCAGACCGACCGAGCGTTCCTGAAACTCCGCGGGAGCGGCGAACTTGACCTCCGCGGAGTACGGAGCGAGATCTGCGATCGTCGTGAGGTTCCAGCGCTCGGCCGTTTCCTTGGTGACGACGACGGCGTCTTTGTCCTCCGCCGGCGCCGGGGTGGCGATCGCGAGGTCGGGTCCGAGTGCCGCGAGCAGCGCTTTGTCGACGTCGGCAGCCGATGTGGCGGTGGCGTTCTTGTCCAAGTACGCGAGCAGTAGGTTGCCGGTGTACTCGGGAATGAGATCGATCGATCCGTCCTTCAGCGCCGGGATGTAGGACTCCCTGCTGCCGATGTTGAACTTGGTATCGATATCGAAGCTGTTCGCACGCAGCGCTTCTGCATAGATGTTCGCGATTGTCGTCGACTCCGGGAAATTGGCGGACCCGACGACGAGCGTGTCCGGATCCGAACTACGCTCCCCGCCGTCGCCTGCAAGCGGATCCGAGTCACCGCCACACGCGGCGGTCGACACCATCGCGATCGCGAGGACGGCGGCGACCAGCCACCGGCGGGGGGAGGTAGACATGGTGTCGATTTTCATCGTGTCCTTCCGGCGCAGCGGCGGCGATTAGGGTGCAAGTGTATCGACCCGTACCGACAAACTCGTGACAAAGGGTGTCCCGGCGAAGATGTCGACAAGAGAAAGGTTCGAGGTGACCGATCGCATGTCCGCGTATGCACGGTTGGCGAGGGCGGCGGCGCTTGTGCCTGCGTTCGGATTGCTCGTCGCCTGCGGGGGGACCGATTCGGTACTCGACCCTGCGGCACAGGGCGCGACGATCGTCGTTGGATCGGCGAACTCCGTTCCGAGCGAAGTCGTCGCGCACATCTATGCGGGAGCGCTCGCACGTACCGGAGCGACCGTACGGACCCAGCCACGCATCGGCGATCGCGCGGAATATCTTGCGGCACTGGACGAAGGCGGCATCACGCTGGTGCCGGAAATCAGCGGCGACCTGCTCGACTATCTGAATCCCGATGCGACGCAATCGACGCCGGACGAGGTATTCGACGTCCTCAACAGATCACTGCCTGACGGGCTTTCGGTGTCCGATTACGCTGCGGCACAGGATAGACCGGCCTTTCTGATGACGCAGCCGCGAGCAACGCAGTTGTCGGCGCGATCGTTGTCCGATGTCGGCGCTGCATGTTCGTCGCTGACACTGGCTGCGGCCGCGGCGCCGGAGCAATCAGTCGTCGACGCATTGCAGACCGAATACGGCTGCAGGTTCAGCGAAACGCGAGTCCTGCCGAGCGCAGATCTCCGCACTGCATTGGAAACGGGAGACGCCGATGTCGCGGTTGTCCGGGGTTCGGCTGCCACGGGGTCGGACGACGATCTCGTCACGCTCGCCGACGAGAAGTTCGTCTATCCGGCGCAGAACGTCCTGCCGCTGTATCGCACGGGCGCACTCACCGACGCTCAGCGAATGAAACTCAATATCGTTGCAGGCGAGCTGAATACAGCCGATCTCGCAGATATGGTTCGCCAGATCGACGACGCCGACGCCAGGCCTGCCGACGTCGCCAGATCCTGGCTCGATGCGCACGGACTGTGATGCACAACCTCCGACGTCAGGCGACGTCCTCTTCTGCTGCCCTGTCGAACGCAGTGCGCAGGAACAGTGAAAGGTCGGCGACCGCAGCAGCCGCGTCCTCGACCATCGAGGCTTGCAGCTGAGCGCAGTGCCACAGGGTCGGATATTCGGTGTACTCGACCTCGACACCTGCAGCGACCAATCCGTCACGGAGTAGCGCGGCCTGTGGCTGCAGCAACTCCGTCGTACCGACGTGCACCAGGGTCGGTGGCAACCCCGCAAGGCTGCCGAGCAGTGGTGCGTAGCCGGGATCGGTCGAGTCGCCGTCGCCGAGATAGGCGGCGGCACAAGACATCGACCACCGCCGCGTGAGTACCAGGTCGCTCGCCCTCGGACTCACGACGTTGGGATCCACCCACGGCGCGATCAAGGCAAGTGCGCCTGGCCGCACCCCGTGCTTGTCGATCAGTCTGCGAGCGGTCGCCAAGGCGAGCCCGCCGCCTGCGGAATCGCCCGCGATCGCAACCTGCTCCGGGGTATACCCGTGTGCTTCGATGAGCTCGAGGTAGGCCGCTTCCGCATCGTCGAGACCGGCCGGAAAAGGGTTCTCCGGTGCCAATCGGTAGTCGATGACGAACACCGCCACACCGGCATTGCGTGCGATGTGGGCGGCGATCGAGCGATGTGTCGCTATCGACCCGATCGTGTAGCCACCGCCGTGCAGGTACAGCACGGCGGAGCGGTGATCGTCTCCCGCGGTGATCTTTTCGGCGCGACGCCCGGCGAGGGTGAGCTCACGGACGAGGGTGCCACTCGGCAGCGTCTGCAACGGTGCACCGGCATCGAGAAGTCGTCGCTGCGTCGCAAAGGACAATCTCGGATTGAGCGTGAGCCGGTAGACCGGCCGCAGCAAGGTCGCCACGAGTGCGCGGGGCAGCGTCAGGTTGCGCACCCCGACTACTGCGACTTCGGCATGATGCGGCTTGTGGTCTCTGCGACGAGCCGCTGATAGAACGAGCCACTGACGCGAACGAGCAGATCGAGGGCTTTGGCCTCCCACCCGATGAGCACGCGGCCGTGGTTCTTCTCGACGCCGCGAGTGATCGTCGCAGCGGCCATCTCCGGCGAATGTATCGCCATCTTCTTGTCGAAGAACTCGGCGAAGGTAGCGGCGTCCTGGCCTTCCGCGTACGTAGCGTTACGCGCGACCGCGGTCTTGATACCACCGGGGTGGACGCAGGTGACCTGGACTGGGTGCTTGTTGACCATCATTTCCTGGCGCAGCGCCTCGGTGAAGCCACGCACCGCGAATTTGGCTGCGTTGTAAGCACTCTGGCCAGGCACGGCCAGTAGGCCGAAGAGGCTGGACACATTGACGACGTGGCCTTCGCCGGACTCGATCAAGTAGGGCAGAAACGCCTTCGTGCCGTTGACGACGCCCCAGAAGTCGACGTCCATGATCCGCTCGATGTCCTTGAACTCGGACTTCTCCACATCGCCGTTGTAGGCGATACCGGCGTTGTTGTAGATCTGGTTGACCTTGCCGAAGTGCGCGTGCACCGCATCGGCGTAGGCGAGAACAGCTTCGCGCTCCGCGACATTGAGCCGATCGGACTTGACCTCGGCGCCGAGAGCCTCGGCCTGGCGGACAGTTTCGGCTAGGCCTTCGGTATCGATGTCGGACAGTGCCAGCTTGGCACCCCGCCGAGCGAGGTCGAGCGCGAGCGCGCGGCCGATACCCGAACCTGCTCCGGTGACTACGGCTACTCGGCCGTCGAACTTGCTCATCGGACGCTCGCAATCTCGGCGGTAGCAGCGGTGTCGGTGTCGACCGTGACGGTCGTGTCGTAGGCATCGGTATCGAAGTTGGCGAGCATTCGTCGGAACTCGAAGGTGAACCCGGGCCACAGCGTCGTGTTGTTGCCGTGCTTGTCCAGGTACCAGCTCGCGCAGCCACCGTTCATCCACACGCTCTTGGACAGCTTCTCCTGCAGGTCCCTGTTGTAGTCGTCCTGCTTGTCCTTGCGGACCTCGACTGTCGCCAGACCCTGCTTCTCGATCGTCGCGATCGCGTCGGCGAGGTAGTTGATCTGCGACTCGATCATGAACACCATCGAGGTGTGGCCGAGGCCGGTGTTCGGGCCGACGAGGAAGAACAGGTTGGGGAAGCCTGCGATCGCCGAGCCCTTGTAGCCCTGCTGGCCGCCGACCTCGAAGACGTCGGCCAGGTTGCGGCCGTCCTTGCCGAAGATGGTGCCGAACGTGGGGGAGTCGGTGACGTGGAAGCCGGTGGCGACGACGATCGCATCGACCTCACGGACGGTGCCGTCGTTGGTGACGATCGCGTCCTTGCGGACCTCTTTGATGCCGTCGGTGACCAGGTCGACGTTGTCGCGACTCAAGGCCGGGTAGTAATCGTTCGAGATCAGCATGCGCTTGCAACCGATCTGGAAGTCGGGGGTGACCTTCGCGCGCAGCTCGGGATCGGAGACCTCGACGCGCAGCTTGGCGCGGGCGACCAGCTCGAGTGGCTTCATCATGATCGGTGCCTTGGCAAGGCCGATGACCTGCGTCTCGCGCATCCAGTAGATGCCGGCGCGGGAGAGGCGCTGGAAGCCGGGGACGTACTTGAAGGCGAGCTTCTCGACCGAGGTGTACTCGCGGTCTGCACGCGGCAGCAGCCACGGCGCGGTGCGCTGGTAGACGTCGAGGTGCTCGACCTTGGCTGCGATATTCGGAACGATCTGGATCGACGAGGCGCCGGTGCCGATCACGGCAACACGCTTGCCGGTGAGGTCGGCGTCGTGATTCCACTGTGCGGAGTGGAAGATTTCGCCCTCGAACTCGGAGATGCCCTTGATGTCGGGCAGCGACGGTTCACAGAGCGCGCCGACCGCGGAGACGAGGATCTTCGCCTCGAACTTGCCCTTGTTGGTCTGGACGGCCCAGGTGTTGGTCTCGTTGTTCCAGTGCGCGGACTGCACGTGGCAATCGAAGATGTGCTTGTCGAGCACGTTGTACTTACGTGCGACGCCGCTGATGTAGTTCTGAATCTCGCCCTGCTTGGAGAACGAGCGCGACCAGTCGGGGTTCAGCGCGAAAGAGTAGGAGTAGAGGTGCGACGGCACGTCGCAGGCTGCGCCCGGGTAGGTGTTGTCGCGCCAGGTGCCCCCGACGTCCGAGCCGCGTTCGAGTACGAGGAAGTCGGACTTACCTTCCTGACTCAACCGGATCGCAGCGCCGAGACCTGCGAAACCGCTACCGATGATGAGCGTGTCGATGTATCGCACGCCCGTCTGGTCGACATCATTGTCTGTAACCTGGAGACTCATGTAGGTAACGATAAGGTCCTACTGAGAACTAGTCAATAGGCTATTGACTCATATTCAGTAAGGTGTTTGTGTGGGAGTTGTGAAGCGAATCCGGCTCGACCCCGCACAGCGCCGCGACCAGCTGCTCGAGCTGGGCGTGAAGATGCTGTCGCTGCGCGGTCTCGAGCAGATCTCGGTCGACGAGATCGCCAAGATGGCCGGAATCTCGCGTGGGCTGCTCTTCCACTACTTCCCGTCCAAACGCGATTTTCACGTCGAGATCGTCCGCCACAGCAGCAACGAACTGCTCCAGCAACTCTTGCCGAACCCCGAGCTCGGGCCGTTCGACATGCTGACCGACGTCATGAATCGATACGTCGACTACGTGACGGAGCACCGCGACGGCTACGTCTCGCTCCTGCGCGGACCCGCGAGCGGTGACCCCGAAATGCGCTCGATCGCCGAAGAGAATCGGTCGGTCCTCGTCGAGCGCATCCTCTCCAACGTTCCGCTCGGCGGCGCCGATGTCACACCGCGGATCCGGCTCGCGGTCCGCGGCTGGATCGCGTTCGTCGAAGAGGCGACGTTGTCGTGGCTCAACGATCCGCAGCTGGCCAGGGAAGAACTCGTCGATCTGCACGTCAGTTCCCTGCCTGCTGTAGCACTCGGCCCCGAGATCGCTGCTGCACTCCTGGGGCCTTCGGCCTCGTGAGTCCTTTTGGTGGTTCCGCCCTCCGAAAGGACTCACGAGCGGCGTAGCCGCTACAGGTGCCGCAGATACCGCTCGGGAGCGTCGAGGAACGTCCGCCAATTTCGCACGACGTCCAGGTCGTCCCACTCCGGGTACTCGACGCCCTCGTCGGTGAGTTCCCAGATAACTGCGCCCGGGCACGCGGCGAGGACCGGTGAATGCGTCGCCATGATCACCTGTGACCCCTCGGCGACCAGATCGCCGATCACGCCGAGCAGGGCAAGGCATGACTGGAAAGACAGCGCTGCTTCCGGTTCGTCGAGCAACCACAGGCCGATGCCGATCGGACGTTCGGCGACATAGCGCAGAAACGACTGTCCGTGCGACAGCTCGCTCCACACCGCGTCTGTCTTTCGAACCCGCCGACCGTCTTCGTCAGCGAACAGCTGATGCATCGATTCCGATCGCAAAAAGCAGCCGCCGTGCGGACGTGGTTGTGCACCGATGCAATCCAGATGGTTGCCGAGATCGGTGTCACCCGCCCCCGAACCCGCCGACCACATCGAATCCTGCGCCCGCAGACCGCCTTCCCAGCTGCCTGCGATCGCCTCGACGAGTGTCGACTTCCCGACCCCGTTCTCTCCGACGATCACCGTCACGGGCGAATCGAACTCGATGCCGTCGTCGCGCAGAGCCGCGATCACAGGCAGGTCGAAATACCACGCGCGCGGATCGAAGTTCGTCCGAGGACGAAGCTCGACCCGCGCGAGTGGCAGTCGTGTATCTCTTTCCAGCACTTAGTCGTTCGGCCCGAACGCCCTGTCGAGGATGTCCTGCTGTTCGACCGCGTGCACCTTGCTCGACCCGGAGGACGGTGCCGACATCGCGCGCCGCGAGATGCGCTTGATCCCGGTCAACTTCTCCGGCAGGTACTCCGGTAGGTACAGACCGAACGTCGGCCATGCACCCTGGTTCGCCGGCTCCTCCTGTACCCAGAAGAATTCGGTCGCGTTCGGGTAGCCGTCGAGCGCCTCGTTGATCCGGTACCTCGGAATCGGGTACAGCTGCTCGATACGCACGATCGCGATGTCGTCGCGATTCTCCTTCTGCTTCTTCGTCAGCAACTCGTAGTACAACTTGCCGCTCGTGAGCAGCACGCGCTTGACCTTGCTCCGGTCGCCGTCGCCGCTCTCGTAGGTCGGCTCGTCGAACACCGAGTGGAACTTACCGTCCGTGAAGTCCTTGACGTTGCTCACCGCAAGTTTGTTGCGCAGCATCGACTTCGGCTCGAACACGATCAACGGACGACGAATGCCGTCGTTCGCGTGGCGGCGAAGCAGGTGGAAGTAGTTCGCCGGTGTCGACGGAACCGCAACCGTCATCGAACCTTCGGCACACAGCTGCAGCCAACGTTCGATACGGCCCGACGTGTGGTCGGGACCCTGCCCCTCGTGACCGTGGGGGAGCAGCACGACGACCTCGGAAAGCTGACCCCACTTGGCTTCACCGGACGAGATGAACTCGTCGATGATCGGCTGCGCACCGTTGACGAAGTCACCGAACTGCGCTTCCCACAACACAAGTGCGTCCGGGTTGCCGAGCGAGTAGCCGTACTCGAAGCCGAGCACCGCGAATTCGCTCAACGACGAATCGTGCACGGCGAACCGGCCCGGATTCTCGGTGCCGATGTTGTGCAGCGGGGTGTACTCGGCCCCGGTCTTGCGGTCGATGATCACACAGTGGCGCTGCGTGAAGGTGCCGCGACGGACGTCCTGGCCGGTGAGGCGAACGCTCTTGCCTTCGTCGATCAGGGTGCCGAACGCCAACTCCTCGGCGAAGGACCAGTCGATGTTGCCCTCGTACGCCATTTCGCGACGACGTTCGAGCACCGGCTTGACCCGCGGATGGACCGAGAAACCTTCCGGCACATTGACGAACGCGTCGCCGATGCGCTGCAGGATCGACTTGTCCACGGCGGTAACGAGTTTGGTCGGGATGACCTGATCCATCTCGACCGACTTGGTCGGCTCCGCCTTGTACTTTTCCAGCTCGCGCACCTCGTTGAACACCCGTTCCAGCTGGCCCTGGTAGTCGCGCAGTGCGTCCTCGGCCTCCTTGAGCGAGATGTCGCCACGACCGATGAGCGATTCGGTGTAGGTCTTGCGGACGCTGCGCTTGGTGTCGATCACGTCGTACATGTACGGCTGTGTCATCGACGGGTCGTCGCCCTCGTTGTGGCCACGACGGCGGTAGCAGATCATGTCGATGACGACGTCCTTGTGGAACTGCTGCCGGAAGTCGACTGCGAGTTGCGACACCCACGTGCACGCTTCCGGATCGTCGCCGTTCACGTGGAAGACCGGTGCTGCCACCATCTTTGCGACGTCGGTGCAGTATTCGCTCGAACGCGACAGTTCCGGAGCGGTCGTGAAACCGATCTGGTTGTTGACGACGATGTGAATCGTGCCGCCGGTGCGGAAGCCACGCAGGCCCGCGAGGTTGAGCGTCTCGGGAACGACGCCCTGGCCTGCGAACGCGGCATCGCCGTGCAGCATCAGCGGCAGGACCGAGAAGCCGCCTGCGCCGTCACCCTTGTCGAGCAGATCCTGCTTCGCACGAACCAGACCTTCGAGCACCGGATCGACTGCTTCCAGGTGTGACGGGTTGGCGGTGAGCGAAACCTCGATGTCGTTGTCGCCGAACATCTGGATGTAGGTGCCCGATGCGCCGAGGTGGTATTTGACGTCGCCGGAGCCGTGCGCCTCCGACGGATTCATGTTGCCCTCGAACTCCGTGAAGATCTTGGAGTAGGGCTTGCCGACGATGTTGGCGAGCACGTTGAGGCGACCGCGGTGCGGCATTGCGATGACGACCTCGTCGAGGCTGTGCTCGGCACTCTGATCGATGACCGCGTCCATCATCGGGATGACGGTCTCGGCGCCTTCGAGTGAGAACCGTTTCTGGCCGACGTACTTCGTCTGCAGGAACGTCTCGAACGCCTCGGCGGCGTTGAGCTTGCTCAGAATGTACTTCTGTTGCGCAACAGTCGGTTTGACGTGCTTCTTCTCGACCCGCTCCTGCAGCCACTTGACCTGGTCGGGTTCGAGAATGTGCATGTATTCGACGCCGACGTGGCGGCAGTACGAGTCGCGCAGGATGCTGAGCACGTCGCGCAGCTTCATCCGCTCCTTGCCCTGGAAGCCGCCGACGTTGAACTCGCGGTCGAGATCCCACAGCGTGAGTCCGTGCGTGATGACGTCGAGGTCCGGGTGGCTGCGGAACTTGTCCTTGACCAGGCGCAGCGGATCGGAATCGGCCATCAGGTGACCGCGCTGACGGTATGCCGCAATCATTTCCAGCACCCGCGTGCTCTTGTCGACACCCCGCTCGCGGATGTCCTTGCGCCACCGGATCGGCTCGTACGGAATCCCCATCGCGTGGAAGATCTCGTCGAACAACTCGTCGCTGATCAACAGGTTGTGGATCGTGCGAAGGAACTCGCCCGACTCCGCACCCTGGATGATTCGGTGGTCGTAGGTCGAGGTCAGCGTCATCAACTTGCCGACGCCGATGTCGGCGATCCGCTCGTCGCTTGCACCCTGGAATTCGGCGGGGTACTCCATCGCACCGGCACCGACGATCGTGCCCTGGCCCGGCATCAAGCGCGGCACCGAGTGGACCGTTCCGATGGTGCCCGGGTTGGTCAGCGAGATCGTCACGCCGGCGAAATCTTCGCCCGTCAATTTGCCGTCGCGGGCACGACGGACGACGTCCTCGTACGCGGCGTGGAACTGCGCGAAGTTCATCGTCTCGCAGTTCTTGATCGCCGCGACGACGAGAGTGCGGCCACCATCCTTTGCGGGAAGGTCGATTGCGAGGCCGAGGTTGGTGTGCGCAGGCGTCACCGAATTCGGCTTGCCGTCGATCTCGGCGAAGTGCCGGTTCATGTTCGGCAGTGCTTTGACGCCCTGCACGATCGCGTACCCGAGCAGGTGCGTGAACGAGATCTTGCCACCGCGCGTACGAGCGAGGTGGTTGTTGATCACGAGTCGGTTGTCGATCATCAACTTCGCCGGGATCGCCCGCACGCTCGTTGCCGTCGGAATGGTCAGCGATGCCGACATGTTCTTGACGACCGCAGCAGCGGCGCCGCGCAGAATCTTCGTCTCCTCGGCCTTGCCGTTGGACGCAGCCTTGGGACTCGGTGCGTTCGACGACGGCGCGGGGGTGGACTGTGCCGCCCGATCGGAGCTCTTCGAGGCCGGTTGTGCTGCCGCGGCTTTCGGCTGCTCGGGCTTGGCTTTCGGAGCCTCGGCCTTGGCAGGCGCCTTCTCGGCGGGCTTGTCAGCAGGCTTGGCGTCAGCAGGCTTGGCAGCCTCCTGCTTCGCTGCTTGAGCCTTCGCCGGAGGGGCTTGCTCAGTAGTTGCGGCTGGCTTCGGAGGTGCCTCCGATTTGCCGTTCGCGGCGTCGGCTGCCTCTGGTGTGTAGTCCGTCAGAAACTCGTGCCAACTCTCGTCGACGGACGACGGGTCGTCCTTGAATCGCTGGTACATCTCGTCGACCAGCCATTGATTCTGTCCGAACTGGGAAGTGGAGCTGCTCACGGCAGGTGTTCCTCGTTTCCTTCTGCAATCCACAATCTGCACGTCTACTTTTCAAGGCTAGACCTGTCGTCTTAACGGCGCGCAGAATCCCTCCACTTGGTCTCGGCTACCGCTTCGGTGCGGCAAACGAGTCGAAGGCGGCCACTCCGTCGTCGATCGTCGTAGACCGGTCACCTTCTGCTGCTTGCCAAAGCCGCGCATAAAGCCCGCCGGCGGATCGCAGCACTTCGTGTTCACCGACTTCGGCGATGCGGCCGTCGGCTATGACAACAATCACGTCCGCACGCGCGGCTGTGGCGAGGCGATGCGCGACGACGACTGCCGTGCGGCGTCGTGTGACCGCTTTGCTCGCCCGCAGCACGGTCGCTTCGGTCGCGGGATCCAGCGTCGCCGTTGCCTCGTCGAGGAGCAGAATGTCCGGATCGACCAGTTCGGCTCTGGCGAGGGCAACCAATTGTCGTTCCCCTGCCGAGAGGCCCTGACCGCGCTCGCCGACGGGTTGTCGCATGCCGCCCGGGAGTGCAGCGATCGTCGCCGATGCCCCGACCGCAGCGGCTGCCGCCTCGATCTCTGCCCTGGTTGCGTCGGGTTTGCCGAAGGCGATGTTGCTTGCCACATCGCCGGTGAACAGATGCGCTTCCTGAGGGACGACGCCGAGCGTCGCGCGGTACTGCCCGAGCGGGTAGCGACGGATGTCGGTGCCATCGACGCGGACCGAGCCGTCGGTCGGATCGTAGAAGCGGGCAATGAGTTTGACGATCGTCGACTTGCCCGCGCCGGTACGCCCGACGAGCGCGACCGTGGCACCGGAAGGGATGTCCAGCGTGACGTCGGTCAGCGCGTTCACCTCCGCCTTGTTGTAGCGGAAGCTGAGATCGGCGAGTGTGACGTCGCCGTCGAGACGGGATCGAATCGGTACGACGTCGGCAGCTTCGACAGCCTCGATGGAACTCTCGGTCCGCAGCAGATCACGAATCCTTCGCAACCCGACCGCTGCCTGCTGATACCCGTCGAACACCTGCGACAGCTGTTGGATCGGGCCGAACAGCAGACCGATATACAGCACGAATGCGACAAGGGTTCCCGAACTGGTTTGCCCTGTCGCGACCTGGTGCGCCCCGAAGAAGATCACCCCGGCGAGGGCGAGATCGGACAGCATCGCGATGCCGGGAAAGTAGATCGAAATCGCGAGTTGCGAACGCATCCGACTGCGGCGGTAGCTCAGCGCGCGTTCGGCGAACCGTCGGGCTGCGAATGCTTCGCGCCGGTAGGCCTGCGCCGCCCGTAACCCGGTGATGTTCTCTTGGAAATCCGCGTTGACGATCGAGATGCGCTCCCGGGAAACGGTGTACGTCGCCGACGAGATGCGCCGGAACACGACGGTCGCGATGATCGCCGGGGGCAGGACAGCGAGTGCGACGAGTGCGAGGCCGGCGTCGGTCACCAGCAGCGCGACGGAGATACCGACGAGGGTCAGGATGGAAACGACAGCCGACGACAGACCGGTCTGCAGGAACGTCGAGAGTGCGTCGACGTCGGTGGTCATTCTCGTCATGATCCGGCCCGACAGTTCGCGCTCGTAGTAGTCGAGCCCTAGTCGCTGCAGAT
Source organism: Antrihabitans stalagmiti (assembly GCF_016482825.1). GTDB lineage: Bacteria > Actinomycetota > Actinomycetes > Mycobacteriales > Mycobacteriaceae > Antrihabitans > Antrihabitans stalagmiti. Next base: position 117,140 of record NZ_JAEMNV010000006.1, read on the forward strand.
GCGCGTAGCTGCGGACGCGCAGCCCGAACAACAGCCGCTCGCCTGCCCGCGCGGTGATGACGGTCATCGCTGCGACGACGAACCAGTCGACGACGACGAGCGCTATCGCGAAAGCACTCGCCTGCCACAACGCACTGGGTTGCTGCGGAACCACGCCGTAGTCGATGGCATGGCGCACGATCGCGGGGAAAGCGATGCTGATCAGGGAATCCGCTGCAAGACAGAGGATTACCAGTGCCAACAGGGAGGCGACGGGTGCCAGCAGGCGAGCCAGCCTGAAGTTGGGGTCGGGCTTGCGCAGCTGTGTGGCATCGGCGTGCGGTTCTTCGACCGCGGGCGGCAGGGCGGCAACCGCGGCGCGGAGTGCGGGGGTTGCCGCCATACCGCCGAGCGCGCTGTTCATCGGACCACCGCGCGGGGTCTGCGGAGTCGGTGCGGTCGTGCGCTCGCTCGGCTCCTGCCGATCCGGCCACAGGTCGCCGTTGTTCGCGGTGGCCGAGATGTCGGCATCGTCGTGTGCTGCCGAGGTCTGCGCGAACCGCCGAAACGCGGCGCTGCGACGCGACAATTCGTCGATCGTTCCGCTGTCGACGATCGTGCCGCCGTCGAGTACGGCGACACGATCCGCGAGAGCCAAGGTCGACATGCGGTGCGCGAGGATCAACGTGGTCCGTAGGCCGCGAGCGGGTAGGGCGTCGAAGATCGCGGCTTCGGTCTGGGCATCGACCGCCGAGGTCGCGTCGTCGAGGATAAGCACCCGCGGTTCGATGAGCATCGCGCGTGCCAGTGCGATGCGCTGTCGTTGGCCGCCGGACAGGGTGAGCCCACGTTCCCCGACGACCGTGTCGTAGCCATCGGCTAGTTCGGTGATGAAATCGTCGGCTGCGGCGAGGCGGGCGGCGTTGCGAATCTCGTCGTCGGTCGCCTCGGGCATGCCGAGCGCGATGTTCGCAGCGACGGTGTCGGAGAAAAGAAACGGTTCGTCGAAGACCAGTCCGATCGCCGACCGCAGTTCGTCACCACGCAGGTCGGCGATGTCGATCCGACCGTGGTCGGTCGTCAGCGCGATGCTGCCGTCGGTCGGGGCGTAGAACCTGGTGAGCAGCAGCGACAGTGCTGTCTTTCCTGCGCCGGCAGCGCCGACGATCGCGACGGTCTCGCCAGGTCGAACGGTCAGGTCGAGACCGGAGAGAATTTCACGCTCGGGCTCGAAACCGAAATGCACGGAACGGATCTCGATACCGACCGGGCCGTCGGGCAGGGCGATCGTCGAGGCGCGGTCGGCGACGGCAGGCTCGGTGTCTATCACTTCGTACACCCGCTCGACCGCGGCGCGAGCGAGTTGGGCCATGATCACCACAGACGACAGGGTTCGAGTTGTTGCCGTCATCGTCGCGACATAGGCAGCGAAGGCGAGCAGAGTGCCGACACTGATCGAGCCGTTCAGCGCGCGATAGCCACCGAACGCGATCACCCCAACCAGCCCGACCTGTGGGAGTGCGGCCAAGCTCGGCGCGAATCGTGAATTGATCTTCGCGGCACGGAGTCGTTCGGCGTACAGCCTGCGGCCCAGGCCTTCCAGGCGGTCGACCATCCGTGCCTCTTGCCCGAAGCCCTTGACCACCCGAACGCCGGTGACGGTCTCCTCGACATGCTGCGCGAGCTCGGCGGCGCGCTGCTGAGCCGACCACGTCGCAGCCCACAGTCGTGGCCGGATCCGGTAGACGAGGACTGCGATGACAACGACGACCGAGAGCGCGACGAGCGTCAGCAGTGGCGAAAGCACACTCATCACGGCGACCGCGAGCACGAACTGCACGGCGGCCCCAGCCGACAGCGGGACCATAGCGAGCAGGCCCTGCACGAGTTGCAGGTCGGTGATCGAGCGCGACACGATCTGGCCGGTACGAATGTCGTCCTGACCGCGGCCGTCGAGGCGCTGTAGCGAGGAAAGCAACGACAGCCTGAGGTCGTGCTGAACGTTGAGCGAGAGCTTGCCCGCGAGCATCCGGCGCCCGAACTGAGCGCCGAACCGAATCAGTGCCAGCGCCGCGAGCAGTGCGGCGATGGCACCGATCCGTTCGGTCGTGCCTGCGTCGGCGGAATCGAGCGCCGCCTTGGTGAGCAGTGGACCCGCAATCTCGATTGCCGCGACGACCAAAGTGGCGCTCAGGGCGCCGATCGTCACGTATCTATGTGTCCAGCTCTGTTTCCACAGCTTGGCGATCCAGCCGGGTTCGTCGTCGCGTGCCATCGCTCGCCACGGTAGCTCGGACCTCCGACACCCGGCGGACCCGATCGATCAGGTGACGTCGCGACGCCTCGCGACCAGCCAGCCTGCGGTGACGATCGCGACCACGTAGAACAGCACCATCAACAGCGGCACCGGCCACGGTGCGATGCCCGCGTCGTCGCTGTCCAACTCGCCGACCGCAAGCGTCGAGGTCGTGACCCCGAACGGCATGTAGGAACGCGCGGAGTCGAGCCCGAAGCCGAAGAGGATAAGCCCGATGATGAGGTCGGCGATAGGGCCGATCACGACGACGAGCACAGCAGCAAGGCTCGATCCGAACAGCAGCCCTAGTCCGGCACCGATGATCGACCACGCGACGACGACGAACAGCCCTGCGGCGAGAACCTTGAACAGCAGCCCGTCGAACTCGATGTCGCCTTGGCCGAAGATCAGGATGACGGCAACGCTGACGATCTCGACCACAAGCCCGTACAGCAGACCGAATGCCGCCGATATCAACAACTTCGCGCCGATGACACCATCGCGACCGGACGCCGTCAGAAACGTCGGAGTGATGGTCTTGTGGGTGAACTCGGTGCCGGCGTTGAGGGCGCCGAAGATGGCGGCGAACAGGATCGCGAGAACGACGGCGATGAACAAGCCGATGAACGCGGCACCTGCGACTGCCTCGTCGAGGTCGAGGTCGGCGCTCTGATTTGCGATACCGGCGATGATCGCGCTGGCGAACAGGCCGACCGTCAGCGGAGCGATGAGCAACGCCCACCAGAACCGCAGCGTGGTGACTTTACGAAATTCCGATGTCAGGAGAGCAACCATGATCAGTTACCCCCGCCCGGCTGCTGGGGCTGGCCCGGCTGTTGCGGATCGCCGTACCCGGGTGGCGGTCCGTACCCGGGAGGTGGGGGTCCGTAGCCGGCGGGCGGTCCGTAGTTCTGTGGTGGCGGTCCGTAGTTCTGGGGCGGTGGTCCGTAGTTCTGCGGCGGGGGAGCGTAGCCGCTGGGAGGCTGGCCGTACCCGGGCGGCGGGCCGTAGCCAGCGGGCGGTTGGCCGTAGCCGGGCTGGCCGTGCTGTGCGACGAACTGCCCTGCCGTCATCGAAAGGAAGAGCTGTTCGAGATCGACGGTTTCGGCTGCAACACCGAAGATCTGGATGTTCGCCGCCTCGGCGGCGGATGTGATGTCCTCGGTGCGCAGACCGACGACGGCAAGCCTGCCGTCGGGCAGCACCTGCGCGTCGGTCACGTTCTTCTCGGCGAGTGCCGTCGCGAGTCCGGCAGGGTTGGAGCTGCTGACGAGTACGCGACTGCGTCCGGACGCGCGGAGATCTTCGAGGGTGCCCTGGTAGACGAGGCTGCCGCGGCTGATCATCACGATGTTGTCGACGGTCTGCTCGACCTCGCGCAGCAAGTGACTCGAAATGAGCACGGTGCCACCACGTTTGGCGTAGGACTTGAGAAAGTCGCGCAACCACGCGATGCCTTCGGGATCGAGTCCGTTGGCAGGCTCGTCCAGGATCAACACGGGCGGGTCGCCGAGCAGGGCGGTCGCAAGTGCCAGGCGCTGCCGCATACCGAGGGAGAACGCGCCCGCCTTGCGGTTCGCGACCTCCGAAAGTCCGACCAGCGCAAGAACTTCGCTCGCGCGGGCATCGGGCACCCCGATCGCGCTCGCGTAGATCTTCAAGTGGCCCAACGCCGATCGCTTCGGATGCAGGCTGAGCGAGTCGAGCACGGCGCCGACGGAACGTGCCGGATTGGCGATCGTCTGAAACGGGACACCGCCGACCGTCGCGAAACCCGATGTCGGCTGGATGAGGCCGAGCATCATGCGCAGGGTCGTCGTTTTGCCCGCACCGTTCGGGCCCAGGAATCCGGTGATCGAGCCGGGTGGTGCCGAGAAGCTCAAATTGTTGACCGCAGTGGTCGACTTGAACTGCTTGGTGAGGCTGTGCACCTCTAGAAAGGGCCCACCTGGCCCCTGTCGATCGTCCTTGGTCAATGAAGGACCGGTCATCGGCAAATCCCCTCGCATCGTCGAATCTCGGTCGAGGGTACCTGCCGGGACGTGCACTTACCCCGCGAGTCGAACCCGCGTCCGCACGAACGGCAGGACGGCATCGAGGAATTCGGCGGGCTTGTCGAGCTGAGGGCAATGACCGCAGTCCGCGATGACGACGACGCGACGTAGCGGACCGCTGAAGAAGCTGCGCGCCTTTCGCGACGGTGTCAGCAGGTCGTACTGCCCCCACAGCAGCATGGTCGGAACGGGTGAATCGAGAACCATTGCCCGGATCGGTAACTCGGCAATGCCGCGCAAGACACTGCGGCCGAGCGGAAACAGGCCGAATACGCGCGATTTCTCGGCGTAGTGGGTGTCGAAACTTGTTCGTACCGTTGCTAGTCCGGGCTGCAGCGGATGCCGCATGCTCGCGCCTGCATAGACGATGCCGATAGCCTTCTGCAACAGCGCCGCGGGTACGGGCACGGTGGCTGCTCGTAGTGCGAGTTCGGTCGGCGTCGAGAGGGCGACCTGCCAGAGGCGGGGGAGTCGATCGATACCTGGCATGTCGGCGAGCACCAGGCTGCTCACCAATGTCGGGTGCGCCGACGTCAGGGCGAGAGCGGTCACTGCGCCGAGCGAATTGCCGATCACCGCCACAGGGCCGCAGCCTTCGGTTTCGATCAGCTCGCGCAGTAGTTCGACGTAGCCGGGAATCAGTGGTTCCGACCAGTTCGGTGATGCCTTGCCGAAGCCGGGCAGGTCGACCGAAAGTAGTCGGTACCCCCGACCGAGGCTCGGCGTCACCTTGTGCCACGTCGACTGGTTGTCGGAGAAGCCGTGGATGAGCAGCATGGTGGCATCGCCGCTGCCGGACCGTTGGACGTGCAACCTGGGCTTTTCGGATTGCTTCGTCGCGGAGTTGCGCGCCATCGGACACCACCTTCGTCGTGACAACACTGTCAATCGAGCGTGCGGTGACGTTACACGCCCGATTCGACGATAGGTGGGTTCGTTATCAACTCTCGATCGAAGGTTGAGGGTCTGGCTCGATGAGCAGCTGCTTTGCAGGCCAGTGGGCGGGCGGCGGACCGAACGCCTTGTGCGAATTGGCGATGACGCCCTTGCCGAGCACGCGGTTACCCGCGCCACCGATCACGGCTCCGATGCCGGCGGGAATGATCTTGCCCGCCATCAGCGCTGCGCGTTTGGCGACGAAGCGGGTGATGAACTTCTTCAGCAGGTTGTCGTTCATCGAGCCGATGCCGGGAATCCGGTTGGTCAGCAGCGTGCCCCAGTTCTTGGCGGAATGCCCGACCGTGCGCTCGACGATGTCCATGCCGCTGTCGCCGAGGGCGACGGCGAGGACGAGGGCGCGACGATTTTCGTCGTCGGTGGGTGCAATGCCGTGCACGGAGGCGACCGCAAGGGTCAGCAGCGCCGACGCTTCCAGGAAGAACGCCGTTTCGGCACCCGCCGCGGCGAGCGAGGCTGCCGTGCCGACACCCGGCGCAGCGGCTGCCGCGCCGACTGCGGTGCCGCTGCCGGTCACGGCGATCAGGAACAGCTTCTCCATCCGCGCGATGATCTGAGCAGGCGTTTCGTCGGGGTGGGCACGCCGCATCTTGTCGACGTACTTCGCAACTGCGGGGGCCTGTAGGCGGCTACCGTCGTCGAGCACCGAACGGACCGAACGCTCGACTCGCTCTTTCCAGAACGCCATCGAAAACCTGCCTTACCTCGTGTGTGCCGGGGTCGGGTGAACTCTATGGCAACGAACCGGTTCGGCTGGTTTGTTCCACACAGACTCCCTACGCTGGAAAAGGTGACCGGGATCTCGGAGGGATCGTTTCGCCTCGCAGCACCGAGGTTGAGGCAATTCGTGCGTGGATACAGCGGTTATCGCCTGCAGGGTTTTGCGCCTGGTGAGCACGTGGGAATGCCGTCGCCGTATCTCACGGTCATCATCACGATCGGCGATCCTCTCGACGTTTCGCGCGCTGTCGAACGTCCGCAGGATCGCAGTCGCTGGCACACCCTTGCCAGCGGAATCGCCTCGGTACCGTGCACGATCTCCCACGACGGCAATCAGCACGGCATTCAGGCCGCCTTTACTCCGCTGGGGGCGCGAGCCATCTTCGGTGTGCCGACGGCCGCGCTCGGCGGCTGGCTGGTCGACCTCGACGACCTGCTCGGCGCGGACGCCCGTGAATTGCGGGAAAGGGTTGCACTCCATGACGATTGGCCGTCACGGTTCGATGTGCTCGACGAGATCTTCCTGCGTCGCGCCGACGACTACGTGATGGACCCGACGTTGGAACGCGCGTGGGGTCTGCTCGTCGGCAGCGGGGGAGGCAACCGGGTGGCCGAGGTCGCAGCGGACGTCGGCTGGAGCAGGCGTCATCTCGTCAACAGGTTTTCTGCCGAATTCGGTGTGACACCCAAGGATTCGGCCAGGATCGCGCGATTCAGCGTCGCGCACGAGATGCTGCGCCAGGTCGAGATCCCGCCGCTCTCCGAGGTGGCGGCACGCTGCGGCTATTACGACCAGGCCCACATGGCGCGCGACTGGCGGGACCTGGCGGGGATGGCACCGTCGGTGTGGCGTGCGGCCGAAGTGTTCGCATTCGTCCAAGGCGAGAGTAGGGGCGAGCTCGCAGACTGGACCGCATGACAACGAGCGATAATCCACTGATCTGGCCGACCTTCAGATACATCGATGCGCGCGCCGCAATCCGCTGGCTGGTCGAGGTGTTCGACTTCGAAGCAGTTGCTGTCCACGGCGACGGTGACGTGGTCGAGCACGCCCAGCTTCGGGGACCGCTCGGCGGGGGAGTGATGCTCGGGTCCGCGCGATCCGAAGGGCCACTGCAGGATTGGCAGGTGGCGAGCGGATCCGCCTACGTCGTCGTCGACAACCCGGACGAACTCTACGAACGGGCGATCGCCGCAGGAACGCGGATCGAAATCGAACTACGCGACGAGGACTACGGTTCCCGTGGTTTCACCTGCCGCGATGCCGAAGGCGTTTTCTGGTCGTTCGGCACCTACCGCGGCGAGTAGTTCGCGCCGTTCGCGGCGGGGACCGCTTCGCTCGCAGGAGGTGGCGGTGGCGGCGTTCCTGCGCCGAAGGGCTTGCCGCCGAGCGCTTCTCGACCGTGTTCGCCGAACAGGTCGCTCAAATCCGGACCCTTCGGAACGATTCGGCTCGGATTCAGATTCGTGTGCACGACGTAGTAGTGCTCTTTGATCTGCGGGAAGTCGATCGTGTCGCCGAAGCCTGGCGTCTGGAACAGGTCGCGTGTGTAGTTCCACAGCACCGGCATTTCGGTCAGCTTGTTCCGGTTGGCCTTGAAGTGATTGTGGTAGACGGCGTCGAAGCGAATCAGTGTCGTGAACAGGCGGACGTCGGCCTCGGTGATCGAGTCCCCGACGAGGTAGCGCTGTTTCGCCAGCCGATCGGTCAGTTCGTCGAGGCGCGCGAAAAGGCGGTCGTAGGCCTTGTCGTACGCCTCCTGTGAACCCGCGAAACCGCAGCGGTACACACCGTTGTTCACATCGCGGAAGACGACGTCGTTCACCTCGTCGATCTCGCTGCGAAGGGCGGTTGGGTAGAGGTCGGGGGCGCCATCGCGGTGGAACTCGGTCCATTCGGTCGAGAAGTCCAGAGTCATCTGCGGAAAGTCGTTGGTGACAACCTGTCCGGTCCCGACGTCGACGATCGCAGGCACGGTGATGCCGCGGTCGTAGTCGGGGAAGCGAGCCAGAAATGCGTCCTGCAGACGTGGAATCTTCAATACGGGGTCGACGCCGCCGGGATCGAGATCGAACGACCAACTGCGGTCGTCGTGCGTCGGTCCGCACATACCCATCGAGATGGCGTCTTCGAGACCGAGCAGGCGCCGGACGATCACCGTCCTGTTGGCCCAGGGACAGGCGCGGGCGACGACGAGCCGGTAGCGGTCCGCCTCGACCGGGTACCCGTCGCGACCATCCGCGGTTATCCGGGTCTCGATGTAGTTGGTGTCGCGCTTGAAGTCTTTCTCGGCTGGTCGTGCTCCGGTGTCGGTGCTCACCTCCTCCACCATAGCGACCGGAGGCGTATATTCCAGCTGGAATATTTGGCTTGGACTATGTCGGACGTTCGGCGTAGCGTCGCCGTGGTCGGGAGGTGCACACACATGGCAGCAACAGAGTCTCGAACGCAGTCGGCCGCGAAATTGGTCTCACCACTGGGGATCGCCGTACTCGCCCTGCTGTTCGAACGACCCATGCATCCCTACGAGATGTACCAACTGCTCGTGCAGCGGCACGAGGAACGCAACGTCAAGATCCGGCCGGGCTCGCTATATCACACGGTCGACCGGCTTGCCGGTGCGGAATTGGTGCGCGCGACGGGTATCGACCGGTTGGGTAATCGGCCGGAACGAACCACCTACGAGGTCACGACGTCCGGTCGCACCGCATTGCGTGCACGCCTCGGGGAGGCCCTCGCGACTCCCGTCGAGGAGTATCCGCTGTTCCCTCTTGCCCTGTCCGAAGCCCACAATCTCGAAGCGGACGTCGTCGTCGACATGCTGAAACAACGTATCGCCGCCCTGGAGGACCACGCGGACGAGCTCACGGCGCTCGGTGACGTTGCCGCCGAAAACGGTGTGCCACGGGTCTTTTGGCTGGATATCGGATATCGACGCGTTGTCGTCGATGCCGAGATCACCTGGCTGCGAGCGCTCGTCGCCGACATTGCCGAAGGGCAGCTGCCCTGGATGGGTCCCAACTACAAACACGTGCAGTCGACGCCGACCGTCGCGGCCAACGAAACGTAAGGAACAACCCGTGGAAATCACACACAAACCATGGCGGGCGCTCGGCGCGCTGTGCCTCGGCTTCTTCATGATCCTGCTCGACATGACCATCGTCTCCGTCGCGAATCCGGCCATCCAGGAAGATCTGCGTACCGACATCAACAGCGTCATCTGGGTGACGAGCGCGTACCTCCTCGCCTACGCCGTTCCGCTGCTGATCACCGGCCGTCTCGGTGACAAGTACGGACCCAAGAACCTCTACCTGACGGGCCTGGTCGTCTTCACGATCGCGTCGCTGTGGTGTGGCATCTCCGGCAGCATCGAAATGCTGATCCTCGCCCGCGTCTTCCAAGGCTTCGGCGCCGCAATGATGACGCCGCAGACGATGGCCGTCATCACGCGGATCTTCCCGCCGGACAAGCGTGGAACCGCGATGGGTGTGTGGGGTTCGGTTGCCGGCGTCGCATCGTTGGTCGGACCGATCGCGGGCGGCATCCTCGTCGACTCGCTCGGGTGGGAGTGGATCTTCATCGTCAACGTCCCTGTCGGTCTCATCGCGTTTGCATTGGCGTGGCGCTTCGTACCGTCGCTGACGACCAACGACCACAAGTTCGACTTCATCGGCGTTGCACTGAGCGCGGTCGGCTTGTTCTGCCTGGTGTTCGGTCTGCAGGAAGGCAACACATTCGACTGGTCGGCATGGATCTGGCTGCTGATCGCATTCGGCATCGCGGTGCTGATCGGCTTTGTCTACTACCAATCGAAGACGCGAGTCGAACCACTCGTGCCGCTCGTCCTGTTCAAGGACCGCAACTTCTCGCTCGCCAACATCGGCATCACGGCGATGGCGTTCGCGATCACGGCGATGATGCTGCCCGCGATGTTCTACGCCCAGCAGGTGCGCGGGTTCTCACCGACAAAGGCCGCGCTGGTCTTCGCGCCGATGGCGATCGTCACCGGCGTGCTCGCACCTTTCATCGGCAAGCTCGTCGATCGGCTGCATCCGCGCTACATCCCCGCCATCGGCTTCCTGAGTTTCTCGATCGCGCTTGCCTGGTTCGCCGCAATCATGGAGCCCGACACCGCAATCTGGAAGTACATGATCCCGATCGCGCTGATGGGCGTCGGTAACGCGTGCATCTGGGCACCGCTCGCCGCCACGGCAACCCACGGACTGCCGCCGCAACAGGCAGGCGCTGGTGCTGGTATCTACAACACAACTCGTCAGGTGGGGTCGGTACTCGGGAGCGCGGCGGTCGGCGCGCTGATCGTGTCCCGGATCGCTGCGAAAGCCAACGGCAGCGACTTCGCAATGGGCGAGCAGACCGGCCCACTTCCGCCACAGGCGCGCGAGTTGTTCAACTCCGCTCTCGCGGAATCGATGTTGCTCCCAGCCGGGATACTTCTGATCGGTGTGGTCGCCTCGTTGATGTTCGTCAGGCCGACCCGCTCCGAGCAGACCCCGGCACCCAAGAAGCCAACACCCAAAAAGGACACGATCCCTGCCGCCTAGGCTCATCCCATGAGACCGACACGACTCGAGCGAATCACGTCCGACGCAGGCGCTGAGATCGCTGTGCTGACCTTCGATCATCCGCCGCTCAACCTGTTCGACCAGGCGATGTTCGACGCCATCACCGCCGACGTCGCAGAGCTGGTCGCCGACCCTCCACGTGCGGTTCTGCTGCGCGCGGAGGGCAAGGTCGTCTCCGGTGGTGTCGACGTGCACATCTTCGACGGCTTGTCGATCGACGAGGGAGCGGCGCTGTGGCGCAAGCTCTTCGACGAGATCATCCATCCGCTGGAATCGCTGCCGTGCCCGGTCGTCTACGCGGCGCACGGATTGACGCTCACTGCAGCATTCGAGATCGCGCTGGCCTGCGACATCATCCTTGCGTCGCCTCGAGCGAAATTCGGCCTGGTCGAAACCGTGGTCGGATTGACGCCGTCGATGGGCGGTCCGCAGCGTCTGGCCGAGCGGGCGGGATCGGGTCGGGCGCGTGAGCTCGTGATGACCGGCGGACTGTACGACGCCGCGACGCTGCACACGTGGGGCGTTGTGAACTCGGTGCACGACGACGTCGACGCCGAGGCGCGTGCGCTGGTCGCACGCCTGGCGGCAGGCCCGACCCGCGCGCATCACGCGACCAAGCAGATCGTCGAGGCGTGGCGCTCCGGTGGCGTCGCGCATGCCGACGAGGTGACGCCGGAGGTGTCGGGCGCACTGTTCGCCACGTCGGACCTGAAAGGCGCGGTCCGCAGCTTCCTCGACGTCGGCCCTGGCAAGGCGACCTACACGGGGGAGTAGGCGCACCGGAGAACGAGCCGCGCTCGAGCAAGCGGAGAAGTTGGACCTCTGATGGACATCGACGCCGACGCAGAATTTGAGCGGCTCGCCAGCGCGTTCCCCGAGTCGATACGCGGCGACGCCCGAGCAGCACTCTCGCACCTACCGCCCGCCGAACATGCGGCAATGTGTTCGATTGCCACAACGAATTCGGCGGTGCGGTGGCCACAGCTGAGCGTCGGCGGCGAGGTCGTCGACATCCCGACCCGTCAGTACCACCCGGTTGTCAGCCTCGACGGCGCCCTGCCGAGGTACCGACCCATTCTCGCCTGCATCTACACCCGACACAACGACGGATTCGTTCGGCAACAGGCGCTTCGCGCGGTGTTCGAATCCGATGAGCCATGGACCGCACCGTTCGTCGTCCAACTTCTCGGTGAGTATGTCCTCGACATTGTTGCCGACGTCGCAAGGGTGGTCACAGACCCGCCGGACTCGCGAACGATTGCCTATGCGCGCTTCCTTGCCGACAACCCGGAGTTCTCGATACTCACTCGTGCCCGGGCCGCGAGCTACTGGAACGAGTACTACCGCAGGGACTATCCGCACGTCGCGAACTATCCTGCGATGCTTGCTCTCTCAGCGTTGACTGCGCCGCGCTGAGTTCGCGTCGGCCTGCGGCGTCGCAACACTCCTTCGCCGAGAACCCAGCTCCTCCGACGCAAATGTGACCAAGGCCATATAGTCGAGCAAGCAGACTTCTGGAGGTCGGATGGCGCCGACGCTGGTCGAGTACCCAGCGATACAGCCCCTCTCGCGAGACGATGCCGTCACGCGGAGTGGGGATGGTCTGCTGCACTACGGCGGACTTACACCGTCGCTCACCGAGTTCCTCGACGTCCGCGCGCATCGGTATGCCAATCGTGAAGCGATCGTCGAGATCGGCGGTCCGCGGATGACCTACCGCGAACTGTGGACCTCGGCATCTCGCGTCGCGGGCGGGTTGCAGGATCGCGGCATCGGCGTCGGCGACAGAGTGGCCATCCGATTCCCGAACGGCGTTCGCTGGGTCCAGGCTTTTCTCGGTGCGTTGCTCAGTGGCGCGGTCCCGGTTCCGGTCAATTACGCCTACGGTCCGCGGGCCGCGGCAGCGTTGCTTGCCGACAGCGCCGCCGACTTCGTTCTCGAGGACGAATTACCTACTGGGCGAGCGTTTATCGACGACGGCGCCTGTCTCAGCGAAATGGCGGTTCTCTGCTACACACGCGGCACAACCGGGCGGCCGCGGGGAGTCGAGCTCAGCAACGAGAATGTGCTCTCGGCGATCGAATCCGTCGTGCACGCGGAAGGCCTGTCGCGGGACGGAATTCGAAATCTCGTGCTGCTTCCGCTCGCCTACGCGATGGGGTGTGTCGATCAGCTGCTGCCGACGCTGGCCGTCGGCGGAACAGTCGTCGTTGCGCCGTCGCTGGATCCCGAACAGTTCCGCTACACACTCGGCGCCGAGCGGATCGACGTCGTGACGGCAACGCCGGCCGACTACGACGGCCTTGTCTCCGATCGCGGACTGCGCGCGTCGAGTACCAGTGGCGTACGTAAGATCTGTTGTGCTGCAGGCGCTTTGACCGACGATGCCGCAGCAAGATTGCGTGCGGTGTTCCCGGCAGCCAGGCAGTGGTCGTGGTGGGGAGCGACCGAGACGAGCGGCGTCGGCCTCACGCTGCCCGACGAGTTGTCGACCAAGCGTCCCGGCACAGTCGGCGTCGCATTCGGCGGCACCGAACTTGCGCTGTGGGGCGACGAGACCGACAGCGGCCGTGGTGAACTGCTGTGCCGTGGGCCGAACGTGATGCGAGGTTATTGGCGCGACCCAGCGTCCACTGCCCGCAGGTTCACCGGAAACTGGTTCCACACAGGCGATGTGGTCGAGATCGACCGCGAAGGTTTCGTGCGGATGATTGCCAGGCGAACCGATGTCGAGGTGTCAGTCGAGCAGCCGATCCCGCAAGCGGCGCAGCACATCTGAGTCGATGCCGATCGTGTCGAGGTACTCCGGCATCCCGCCGTATTGATCCTGCACCGTCTTCATCGCCCGGCGATAGTAGTCCTCGTCGACGCCGAGGAGTTGGTCCGACAGGTTGGCTTGTTCGCCGTACCGTGCGGACACCATCGCTCGCAACGGCGCGATGCCGTCGTTGCTGCGGAGGAAGTCGGCGATGATGTCCTCCTCGCGCACTTCGATCGCGTGCAGCAGCGTGATAGCCGTCCAACCTGCGCGATCCTTGCCGGCGGCACAATGCCACAGCGCGCGGGTGTCCGCGTTTGCAAGCGTGGTGAGAAGGTCGGCGATGGCGAGATGCGCCCCGGGCAGGGTCGGGAATTCTTCGTAGGCGGTGGCAAGGAAGTTGTGGGCTCGGTCTGCGGAGTCCAAGCGCGGTGCTTCGTGCGGCGCGGCTTCGTCGTCGTCGAGGTGAAATGGAACTTCGTGTAGCGCAACACCTTCCGGGAGGCGGTCCGCTCCTGCCTTGACTGTCTCGGCGGCGCTACGGAGGTCGAAGACATCGGTGATGCCCAACGTCAGCAGCGATTGCTGGCCGTCGGAGTCGAGGTCGGCCAACTGGGCCGACCGAAATACGATCCCTGGCTGGACGGTTCGTCCGTCCTCGGTCCTCAGGCCACCCAGATCACGAAAGTTCCAGGTGCCGGACAGGAAGAACTGAGCATGGGCAGCAGCATCGGTCACCCTTGCGACGATAGGCGCTGCAGGCGTGGCAGTCCCGTTGGCCCGGGTTCTCGCTACTTGACCTTCACGGTCGTCTCGGGCCATCCGGTGGCACCGTCGGGAACCACGTCCGCTTCGTCGGAGGTCTGGGTCTCGCCGGTGGCGTCGGTCGCCCGCGCACGGATCACGTGTTTGCCCGGCTCCGCGTCCCACTCGAACGCCCATTGCCGCCAGGTGTCGATCGACACCTCGTCCGCGATGCGGGCCTGCTGCCACGGACCGTCGTCGATCTGGACCTCGACACCGCGGATGCCTCGATGCTGCGCCCACGCGACGCCTGCGACCATCAGTCGTCCGGCCTGTAGTTCCGACGACCACTTAGGTGTGTCGATGCGGCAGCCGGTCTTGATCGGACCGCGTTCGGACCAACCACGTTTCGTCCAGTACGCCTTGGCGCGGTCGAAGCGCGTGACCTCGATGTCAGTCACCCATTTCGTCGCGGAGACGTAGCCGTAGAGGCCGGGAACGACGAGACGGGCAGGAAAGCCGTGGCTGACGGGCAGCGGTTCGTCGTTCATCCCGATCGCCAGCATCGCGTCGCGGCCGTCGAGCAGGACGTCGAGCGGAGTTCCCGCCGTGAAGTCGTCGATACTCGTCGACAGCACCATGTCGGCACCGGGCTGCACGCCGGCCTCTTCCAGCAGATCCTTCAACGGATAGCCGAGCCACTTCGCGTTGCCGATCAGGTCGCCGCCGATGGGGTTGGACACACACGCGAGGGTGACCATCCGCTCGATCGGCTCGCGCGCGGACAGGTCGGCGAAGCTGAGCCGAATTTCGCGATCGACCATGCCGTGAATTCGCAGCGACCATTCGTCCGTCGTCAACTGAGGAACGACCAGTGCGGTGTCGATGCGATAGAACTGCGAGTTCGGCGTCACGTAGCTGGCAAGGCCGGGAACCTTGAAGTCGGCACCCGTCGGTGCGGGTAGCGGTGGCGACGCGACGGTCGGTAGGCGGACCGCATCGCGGCTCGCGGAGACATCGCGAGCGTTGGAGCCCCAGATCCGGCCGCCGATACCGGCGAAGGCCGCTACTGCGCCCGTTGCCAGCACCATGGCGAGAAATTCGCGTCGATCCCCACCGGATGCCTGGGCCGACGTGGGTGCCTCGGGCGCAACGGCACCAGTGCTGTGCTCCAACTTGCCGGTGAGCCAACGCAATACGGCTATACCGATAGCCACGCCAAGGATCGAGGGGACCGCGTAGGTCGGGGAGGCGTCGGATCGCGTCACGCAGGCCGCAACGGACAGCACACCGAATACGGCGAACAATGCCGAACCGTACGGTCGCGATCGTCGCTCGACGATGCCTGCAATGGCTGCAACGACAATGCTGACCGCAACCATCGTGAGGAAGAGCACCGTTTTGTCCGACGTGCCGAACTGCTCGATCGCCCACCGTTCCAGGCCGAGCGGCGTCAGCTCGACGACGACATCGCCGACGGCGGGTAGGGGGGCGCTGTTCGGGCCGATCGGCGCAGACACCAACTCCGCGACACCGAGGATGGCGCCTGCGGAGACCAATCCGGCGAGAGCGCGCAGGCTCCTGTTGACCACGTCACGAGGGTAGCGGGATATCGTGATCCGCTGCGCGAGGTGTTCGGCGTCTCATCCGGGTGGCCGAGACATACGATCGATGGATGGTGAATCGACCGACGACGGACGAGCGCAGCGGTCTCGTCGCCTCGGCGCTGACGATCGCCGAGCGCAAAGGGATCGACGCTGTCAGCGTCGCGTCGGTGGCCGACGAGCTCGGCATACCGATCGAGACGATGCGGGCGTGCTTCGCCGACGACGAGGCGTTACTCGGTGCACTCGCCGAATCGATGGTGCTACGGCTGAGTAGTTCGATGCACGCTGCGTTGACTGCGGCCGCGGAAAGCGTTGATGTTCGTGGCGAGCGTGGCCTGCGGATACTCGTGCACAGTGGCCTGAGCGCGATGTGGCAGATCATCGAAGCGACGCCGGCAGAACAGCTTTTGGCCTACGAGTTCGGCTTCCATTCCATGAGTCGTGGTGGCGGTGGCAGCGTCGGCGCAGTGGCGAGTGTGCCGTTCGCCGCCGAGCAGTACCGCGTGATGGATGCCGAAGCAACAACTTTTCTCACCGAGTGCGCGCGTCGGACCGGAACGACCTGGTTGGAGCCGGTTCCCGCGATAGCCCGTTTCGGTGTCGCACTGCTCGACGGTCTGGTGCGGCGCTGGCTGGTCGATCACCGTTCCGAAGCGATGATCGCGCAACTCGACGACCTCGCAGGCATCATCGCGTCGAAAGCGATCGAGTAGGCGTCATGCCGTTTTTCGATGGCGCGGGCGGTCAGGTGCACTATCGGCGCTGGCAGGTCCAGACGCCACGCGCGGGGATGGTCTTTCTGCACGGCAGTCGCCAGCACAGCGGTCAGTACCACCGATTCGCGCGCGGGCTGAATGCGCTGGAGATCGAGGTGTGGGCACTCGACCATCTCGGCCACGGGCTGTCGGAAGGTGTGGTCGGGGAGTTGGCACCGATCGAGGATCTGGCTCGCAATGCGGCACTGTTGATCGAGGTTGCCGGTCGTGATCGGCCCGACCTTCCGCTCACTCTGATGGGGCATTCGCTCGGTGCGGTAACGGCGGTCGTCGCGTTGGAGAAGGGCCTTACGACGGTGCCGGTGGTCGCCGTCATTCTCTGCGGGACACCGAAATCCATCGCACGAGCAGATGTTGCGCTACCCGGTCCAGCGACCTTGCTCGTGCACGGTGTCGACGACAGGCTTGCGCCCATCGACGCGGTCCGGGAATGGGTGGCGGGCAGCAGAAAGGCCGACGTCGAGTTACGAGAATATGCCGACGCCGGCCACGATCTCCTGCACGAACCGGTCCACGCAACGGTCACCGCGGACCTGGGCGACTACGTCGCTCGTGAGTCTTTTCGGCGGTCCTGACCACCGAAAAGACTCACGAGGCGCGGAGCGCCCCTAGCTGTAAATTGCCTCGACTTCGCCGGCGTACTGCTTGAGGACGATGTTGCGCTTGAGCGACATCTTCGGCGTCAGCTCGCCACCCTCTTGGGTCCAGTCGACGTCGAGAATACGAATCTTCTTGATCTGCTCCGCTTTCGAGACCTTCTTGTTGGTCTCGGCGACGGCGGCGTCGATCTCGGCAACCAGATCCGCGTTCTTCGTAAGCTCCGCGACGGAGGTGTCGGCGGACAGACCGTGCCGTTCCTTCCAACCCGGAAGTGCCTCGGGATCCAACGTGATCAACGCACCGATGAACGGCTGACCGTCACCGACGACCATGCACTGGCTGATCAGCGGGTTGGCGCGCAAGGAGTCTTCGAGCGTGGCGGGGGAGACGTTCTTGCCCGCGGCGGTGACGATGAGTTCCTTCTTGCGGCCGGTGATCGTGACGAAGCCGTCGTCGTCGATCGCACCGAGGTCGCCCGTCTTGAACCAGCCGTCCTCGAACGACTCGGCCGATGCGGCGTCGTTCTTCCAGTAGCCGGAGAACGTCACCGGACCGCGAACGAGGAGTTCACCGTCGCTCGCGACCTTGGCGGCGTGGCCGTTGATCGGGCGTCCGACGCTGCCGACGCGGATGTTCTCCGGCGTGTTGACGGTGATCGCCGCGGAGGTCTCGGTGAGGCCGTAGCCCTCGTAGATCGTGACGCCGACACCACGGAAGAAGTGGCCGAGACGCGCGCCGAGTGGCCCGCCGCCGGACACCGCAGACTTGCACTGGCCGCCGAGCGCTGCCTTGAGCTTGCTGTAGACGAGCTTGTCGAAGACCGTGTGCTTGAGGTTCAGGCCGAATCCGGCGCCGCCGGTGTCCTGCGCCTCGCTCCACGCGATAGCGGTTGCGGCTGCCTTGTCGAAGATCTTGCCCTTGCCGCCGTCGTGCGCCTTCTGCTTGGCGGAGTTGAAGACCTTCTCGAACACACGAGGGACCGAGAGGATGAAGTCGGGCTTGAACGCGCCGAACTGCTCGACCAGGGTTGTCCAGTCGGAGGTGTGGGCGATCGTGACCTTGGCGTCGAGTGCGCCGACCGAGATCGCGCGAGCGAACACGTGCGCGAGCGGGAGGAACATCAGCGTCTTGTTGCCCTCGACGAAGATGCTGGCCAGCTCGAGCCGAACTGCCTTCGACTCTGCCCACAGGTTGGCGTGCGTGAGCTGCACACCCTTCGGCTTGCCGGTGGTGCCCGAGGTGTAGATCAGTGTCGCAGGCGAGCTCGCGGTGACCTGTGCGCGCCGGGCATGCACGTCGGCGTCGGACACGTCCTTGCCACGCTCGATCAGTTCGGCGATCGCCTGCTTGTCCAGCTCGAGGGTCTCGCGGAGATCGGGAAGCGAATCAGCGACCTCGTCGATGACCGCGCGGTGCCGCTGCGCCTCGACGACGGTGATGACGGTTGCGGAGTCTTCGAGGATCCACTTCGCCTGTTCGGGAGCCGAGGATTCGTAGATCGCTACCGTGCAGCCGCCTGCTGTCCAGATCGCGTAGTCGAGCAGAACCCAGTTGTAGCTGGTGGATGCCATGATCGCGACGCGGTCACCGAGCTGAACACCCGAGGCGATGAGGCCCTTGGCGACGGCGGTGACGTCCTGTGCGAACTTCGCTGCTGTGACGTCGGACCAGCCGCCCGCGTCCAGTGGAACCTTGAACAACACAAAGTTGGGCGATTCCTTTTCGTGTTCGAAGACCGAGTTGGCCATCGACGCGTTCTCGGGAATTTGGTACGACGCCGGGACCTCGAACTCGAGCATTAGCTATGACCTCCGTGTTACTGAGCGGTAGAAGTGCATTGCACCACATCCAGTGGACGTGCACATACGCTAGCTGTCCGAATTGGGTCGGTCGAGCTTTCCGCGGATAGTGCGGTGTTCGTCCAGCAGGTCGGTGACCTCGCGGTCTGCCAATTGATGAAAATCGTCGTACGCTGCGCCGACTCCGCCCATGTCCGCGGGCGACACGAGGCAGACGACCTCGTCGGCCACCGCTCCGAGTCGGCGGACAACTTCTGGCGGGCCGATCGGAACTGCGACGACGATCCAGCGAGCCCCCTCGGCTCGTGCGAGCGCACAGGCGGCGATCGCGGTCGCGCCTGTTGCCACACCGTCGTCGACGATCACGACCGTTCTGCCGTCGATCGCGATTCTCCTGCCGTCGGCACGCAGGACTCGGCTCCGCCGTTCCAGTTCGATGCGCTCCTGAACCTCGATGTCTTCCAGAGTGATTCGCGAAATCCGGGCATGGTGGACGACATCGGGATTGAGCACCCGACCGCCGTCTTCGGAGATTGCGCCCATCGCCAGTTCCGGTTGCCACGGGACGCCGAGTTTGCGGACGAGAACGATGTCGAGGTCGGTGCCCAGTTCGGATGCGACCTGCGCTGCGACCGGAACGCCGCCGCGGGGCAGGCCGAGCACAAGCGGTCGGGCCTCACGCAGGTAGTCCAGCGACTTCGCCAGCGTGCGACCAGCTTCGGCCCGATCCGTGAACGTCATTTGGTGTTGACGCTACTCCGTGAAATCGCCCCGTTGGACGGCTGTTTTGCTGCGCAGGCGTCAGGCGCTGACGAGTGCGAGCTGACGGTCGAGACCGGCGAGTTCGAGCAGGTCGTAGAGGGTTCCACGCTGGCCGGCGATGGCTTCGAGGCCAAGCTCGAGTTCGCGGAGGATCTCGTCGTCGCGGCGGGCCGATGCGAGGTCGTCGATCGAATCGATGTGATGGGCGTAGAAGAGTTCGGCGGCGTGCTCGATCGCGGTTGCCGCGATCGGCGCGGAGGTCGGGGAGTAGCGGCGACGGTAGTTGCCGACCTTGCCCGCCCATGCGTCGCAGCTGCCGACTTCTTCGAACGTGCGAAGGAGAGCGCGGACGCCGTCGGCACGAGCCTGCTGGCCCTGCGCCTGCCGGTAGGCCTGGTAGCGATCGAGGATCACCGCGGTGTCTGACGTATCCGTGGTTGCGGATTGAACGGCCTCGATGATGCACAGCGCAAGGTCTGGGCGGGCGGGATCGCCCTGGGCGGAGAACGTTGCGTTGACGTGCATGGTGAGCCTTCCGAGTCGACACCTTCGCTCGGTGTGTCGTTCCTAACACGCGTCGGCGTTACGGGTTTGCGCAAACTTTTGTTAGCAGTCTGCGTGCAGCACTCGGTTCAGCGTTCGATCGTGCTGAATCGGCGCAGGTGCAGGGCGGGATTCCGCTCGCGGACCGAGGCGATCCGTGCGCCCGTCAACTCCGCGACGCCGGTGCCTGTTCGCTCACCGAGCGCTGTGACAATCGTCCCCATCGGGTCGACGATCATGCTGTTGCCCGCGCCACCCGGACCGGCCTGATCGGCCGCCGCGACGTAGATCGTGTTCTCGATCGCGCGGGCCCGGACGAGAGTCGTCCAGTGGTCTTCCTTGAGCGGCCCGGGCACCCACTGCGCTGGCAGCAGCAGCACGTCGGCGCCCGCATCGACGATCCGCCGAGTGACCTCGGGAAAGCGAAGGTCGTAGCAGGTCTGCATCCCGAAGGTCAGCCCGCCGATCGTGAAGGTCTCGGGGGCCGCGATGTCACCGCGCCGAATAATGTCGGATTCTTTGAACCCGAACGCGTCGTAGAGGTGCAGTTTGCGGTAGACGGCTCTGACCTGGCCGTCCGGTCCCGCCGCGACGAGCGTGTTCGAGATGTGGTCGTCGTCGGCGAGGGTCTCGGCGACACCTGCGACAACGACGACGCCGGACGAACGCGCGCAGTCGAGCAAACCGCTGACGAAGGGTCCGTCCAACGGCTCGGCGGCGTCGGCCACGGATCGATCGAACTTCGGTGGCGTGAACATGGAGTACTCGGGCGCAACGACGACATCGGCGCCGCTGCGTGCGGCGTCGGCGACCAGCGCGCGCACCTGTTCGAGGTTTTCGGCCTTGTCGGTCCCCGGCGCGAACTGCGCAACGGCCACCCTGACGGACTTATCGATACCCACTCCGACAACGCTATACGTGCCCAGGTCTGCCAGACAGGTACTCCGCGCGCTCGGAAGGCAGTAAACTCCAGGTCACATGAGCGAAAATCAGGGTGACGGAGGGGCAGTCGTGCCCGATCGGTCGCCTGAGCAGAACCCTGAACCAGTTGCAGAATCTTTGAGTTTTGCCGATCTCGGCGTCGACGATCGGGTTCTTGCCGCGATCAAAGACGTTGGCTACGAGTCACCTTCACCGATTCAGGCGGCGACCATCCCGCCGCTCCTCGCGGGCGACGATGTCGTCGGCCTTGCCCAGACGGGAACCGGAAAGACCGCGGCGTTCGCCATTCCGATCCTGATGGGCGTCGATGTCAGCGCGCGGAAGCCGCGTGCCCTCGTACTTGCGCCGACCCGTGAATTGGCGATCCAGGTCGCCGAGGCCTTCGGCAAGTACGCCTCGCACATTCCCGGTCTGCATGTGCTGCCGATTTACGGCGGTCAGAGCTACGGCGTGCAGCTGTCGGGGCTGCGTCGCGGTGCGCACGTCGTCGTCGGTACGCCCGGCCGGGTGATCGACCACTTGGAGAAGGGCACGCTCGATCTGACCGAACTCGAGTACCTCGTGCTCGACGAAGCCGACGAGATGCTCAAGATGGGCTTCCAGGAGGACGTCGAACGCATCCTGCGCGACACCCCCAAGACGAAGCAGGTCGCACTCTTCTCCGCGACCATGCCGTCGGTCATCCGCAAGATTTCCAAGCAGTACCTGAACAATCCGGTCGAGATCACCGTCAAGTCGAAGACGACGACGGCAGCGAACATCTCGCAGCGCTACGTCCAGGTCGCGCATCAGCGCAAACTCGACGCCCTCACTCGGGTCCTCGAGGTCGAGTCGTTCGAAGCGATGATCATCTTCGTGCGCACCAAGCAGGCCACCGAGGAACTAGCGGAAAAGCTTCGCGCACGCGGGTTTTCGGCGTCGGCCATCAATGGCGACATCGTGCAGGCCCAACGTGAGCGGACCATCGGACAGCTGCGGTCGGGCTCGCTGGACATCCTCGTCGCGACGGACGTCGCCGCTCGAGGTCTCGACGTCGAGCGCATCTCCCACGTCGTCAACTACGACATTCCGCACGACACAGAGGGTTACGTCCACCGCATCGGCCGTACTGGCCGCGCTGGACGTACCGGTGAGGCGTTGCTGTTCGTCGCACCGCGGGAACGGCATCTGCTCAAGGCGATCGAGCGTGCGACGCGGCAGCCGCTCACCGAAATGCAGTTGCCGAGTGTCGAAGACGTCAACGCGCAGCGGGTAGCCAAGTTCGGCGACTCGATCACGGAAAGTCTCAACTCCTCGAACCTTGCGCTGTTCCGTCGCCTCGTCGAGGACTACGAGCGCGAGCACGACATCCCGCTCGCGGATATCGCGGCGGCACTTGCGCTGCAGTCCCGCGATGGCGAGAACTTCCTGATGTCGCCGGAGCCACCGCCGCCACCCCCGCGCGAGCGGCGAACCTACGACGACGAGCCGCGCAGGGAGCGTCCGCCGCGCAAGTTCGACGATCGTCACGATGATCGCCGTGGTGACGACCGACGTGGTGACGACCGGGGTCCTTCTGCGCATCGCAAGACCGGTGTCGAGCTCGCGACCTACCGCATCGGTGTCGGCAAACGCCATCACGTGGTTCCGGGTGCGATCGTCGGCGCGATCGCCAACGAGGGTGGGCTACGGCGAAGCGACTTCGGCCACATCAGCATCAGGCCGGACCACAGCTTGGTCGAGCTGCCTGCAGATCTGCCGCGCGAGACATTGGAAGCGTTGCGACGCACCAGGATCAGCGGAGTGCTGATTCAGCTGCAGCTCGACTCGGGTCCGCCGTCGCAGAACACGAGGTCGGGCCGTGACGACCGCGGCGGCGGCAAGTACAACAAGCGCAAGTAGGCCACCCGCACTCCGCTCGCGGCCGGCTAGTTCGCGATATCGATAACCAGTCGGGTCGGGTTCGCCAACGCTGTCACCCGGAAGGCCGGGCGTTCGGCGGTCGTGCCGATGAACGACTGTGTCGTACCTTCGAACAGCGTTGCAAGGTGAACCTCGGCCACGGCAGGCGCCGACGGGTCCGATAATGGGTCCGGACCCGCGTACTCGGTGACTCCGCTGTCGAACGGGTAGGCGGACCCGTTGATCAGCACCTGCATGATCGACATGCCGTTGACGGGCAGATCGTTGCCGCTGCCGTCCTGGATCGCCTTGTCCACATATTCGACCGACCAGCCCGGTGCGCCCTTGCCGCCGAATTCGTAGACGACGCGGTCGTAGCCCTCGTGGTGGCCGATCCGGATGTCGGTGACGGTCAACGCGGCGTCCCGCGACTGTTTCGCTGTCTTGATGCCCGCGTCGGTCGGCGGCGGCTCGGACTCTGTCGTCGTGGTGGTCGTCGACGGTGTTGCGCTCGACGCGGCGGGGGTCGGCTCGGCCGGGCCGCTGTCTTCGGAGCAGCTTGCGGTCAGTCCGACGGCGAGTAGGGACGCGCATACGACGACGGTGTGACGGAAGTGACTCATGTGCCCTATGGTACGTCGCCGTCGATCTCTATCTCGGCAGCGACGATCACCACGTTGTCGAGCGGTAGCGACTGCACGCCGACCGCTGTACGCGCGTGCGCACCGATCTGCGGACCGAACACACACAGGATCAGGTCGCTGAAACTGTTCAGCACGACCGTCGAGTGATGAAAGCCGCTGTCGGCGTTGACCATTCCCGACACATTCAGCCACGCGGTGACGCGGTCCAAGTCGCCGACGGCACGCGCGACACTCGCAATCATCGACAGCGCCGCCGACCGTGCCGCGTCGCATGCGTCGTCGACGGAAACCTGCGACGGGACCTTCCCGAACGGACCAGCCAAGGTGCCGTCCGGGTTCTGGGCGGCATGTCCCGACAGGTAGACACGATTGCCGCGGACCCTCGCCCACTCGAAGGCGAACTGAAATCCGGGCTGGGGTTCCGGGGCGGGCGGCAGTACGAAGCCGAGTTCGGCGAGCTTGTTCTCTATTCGCATGTGCTCACCCCTGGTTTCGAGACAACCGTGCTCAGACGTCGACGCCGTTGATGCTGTGCACCAGCCAGCCCTCTGGTTTCGCTGTCAACGTACTGACCGCTGCGTTGAGGATTCGCGGCGAGCGACGCGTGTGTACGACATCGAGTATTGCCCTGATGACCCCGCCGTGGGTGACGATGACTACCGCGGATTCTGGATGTTCGGCAGCGAGTTGCTGCAGGACCCGCAGGCCTCGTTCGGCAACCTCGACGCGTGGCTCGAGTCCGGGATACCAGCCGTGTGGCCACTCGTGATACGCCTCCCAGTCGGTCAGGCCCTCTGCTTCGCCGTAGTGGCGTTCGACCAGGTCGTCGTAGGTTTCGGTGCGCGCCAAGCCGATGGATTCGCCGATGATGTCCGCGGTTTCGCTCGCGCGCGACAGTGGCGAACTGACCAGCAGGTCCCAGGTTCGGTCGGCAAGTCGGTGGGCGGCTTCCCGCGCCTGCGCGCGTCCGGTGTCGTTGAGCGGCACGTCGGAGGACCCCTGCAGACGGCCGTGCAGGTTCCAGTCGGTCTCGCCGTGCCGTACGAGAGCGAAGTAGGTCATCGGACCCGGGTCGTGCTGTGTTTGTCGGGCGTCCGCATAATGAACCGCAGAGTAACTTAGCCCGGCCGATGGCTCCGACGAACGTCTTAGGGACACCCATGAAGCTAGCGCTCACAGATGAAGAAGTTGCGTTTCGCGACGAGCTGCGAAATTTCTACGCGACCGAAATTCCTGCCGAGATCCGTGACCGAAATCGACGTGGCCTCGAGCCCCGTCGTGAGGATTGGGTGACGACGCAGCGAATCCTCAACGCCAACGGCCTTGCGGTGCCCAACTGGCCCGTCGAGTGGGGTGGCAAGGATTGGACGCCGACGCAGCATCACATCTGGCTCGACGAGATGCAGCTGGCGTCGGTCCCGGAACCGCTGACGTTCAACTGCGGCATGGTCGGCCCGGTGATCGCGGCGTTCGGATCGCAGGAGATCAAGGAACGCTTCCTGCCCAAGACGGCCAACCTCGACATCTGGTGGTCGCAGGGCTTCTCCGAGCCCGAGGCCGGATCCGACCTGGCATCGCTGCGGACCGTCGCGGTCCGCGACGGCGACAGTTACGTAGTGAACGGCCAGAAGACGTGGACGACACTCGGTCAGTACGGCGACTGGATCTTCTGCCTCGTCCGGACCGATCCGAATGCGCCGAAGAAGCAGGCCGGAATCTCGTTCCTGCTCATCGACATGAAGTCGCCGGGACTGACGGTTCGACCGATCAAACTGATCGACGGTGGCTACGAGGTCAACGAGGTCTGGTTCGAGGACGTGCGAGTGCCTGCCGAGAACTTGGTCGGCGAAGAGAATCAGGGCTGGGCCTACGCCAAATTCCTGCTCGGTAACGAGCGCACCGGTATCACCGGTGTCGGACGGACGAAGGTGCGACTCGCCGAGGCGAAACAGCATGCGGCGCAAACGAAGATCGGCAACTCGACGTTGCTCGAAGATCCGCTGTTCGCTGCGAAGCTCGCCGAACTCGAAAACGAGTTGCTGGCCCTCGAACTGACGCAGCTTCGCGTGGTGTCGGGCTCGACGGACGGTAAGCCGAACCCGGCGTCGTCGGTGCTGAAGTTGCGTGGCTCCGAATTGCAGCAGGCTGCGACCGAGATTCTGCTCGAAGTTGCAGGCCCCGAGTCACTTCCGGTCGGCGCAGGCGACGACATCGTGACGCCGGAATGGGCGCAGCTCACGGCGCCGCACTACCTGAACTACCGAAAAGTGACCATCTACGGAGGATCGAGCGAAGTGCAGCGCACCATCATTTCGTCCACGATCCTCGGATTGTGAGGCGCAGCCATGGATTTCGAGTTCACCGATGAGCAGAAGCTGCTGCGTGACACCACCCGCGAGATTCTGACGCGCAACTACGACGCTGAAAAGCGGAACCAGATCGTCGCCACCGAGCTCGGCTGGAGCCGTGACGTGTGGTCGAAGTTCGCCGAATTGGGTTTGCTGGGACTGATTTTCAGCGAAGAGGACGGCGGAATGGATGCCGGCCCCATCGAGGCGATGACCGTACTGTCCGAACTCGGTCGCAGTCTCGCACCGGAACCGCTGATCGATTCCGTCCTGATTCCGGGTGGCATCGTTGCTGCCGCAGGCACCGCCGACCAGCGCAAGAAGTTGCTGCCGGAGGTTGCCGAGGGCAACACGCTGCTCGCCTTCGCACACGCCGAGGCGGGCTCGCGCTGGCCGAACGTCGATGTCGCGACCACCGCTGCGCAGCAGGGTGATTCGTGGACCCTCACCGGGCAGAAGCATCCGGTCCTCCGCGGCGACTGTGCCGATGTCCTTGTCGTCAGCGCCACTTTGCCCGACGGTGGGGTCGGGCTGTTTCTCGTCGATGCGACCGCGTCGGGTGTGACACGACACGTGTTCACGACCCACGATGGGTTGCGCGGTGCGCAGATCGATTTCGACGGTGCCGCTGCCGAATCCCTCGGCGACGCAGTCGATGCGAGTGCGCACATCGAGGCTGCAATCGTGCGTGGCCAGGCTGCGCTCGGCGCAGAGGCTGTCGGTGCGCTCGAAGAGTCGTTGCGACTGACCACCGAATACCTCAAGACCCGCAAGCAGTTCGGGGTGCCGCTGGCGAAGTTCCAGACGCTCACCCAACGTGCGGCCGACATGTACGTGTCACTGGAACTCGCTCGCAGCATGTGCCTGTACGCGACGATGGTGATTGCAGACGGCACGATCGACCCCGTGATCGCGTCGCGCGCCAAGTTGCAGATCGGCAAGTCGGCCCGCCACATCGGCCACGAAGCGATCCAACTGCACGGTGGCATCGGCATGACGGCGGAATATCCGGTCGGGCATTACGTGAGCCGCCTGACGGCGATCGAGAACACCCTCGGTGCAACTGCCGATCACGTTCGCGTACTCGCCGGACACGTGGCCGACTACGAGAAGATCGACATCTAGTTTCTCGGCCCGGCGGTCGGGTTACCTGACCGCCCGGGTTGTCGTCTCTTCTGTCGTCTCCGGCTCGGTCTCTTCGGTTGTCGTCGGCCGCGGCCGCGTCGTGCGTGTGGTCGACGTTCGCGTCGGTGGTTCGGTCGTGGTCCGCTTCGGTTGCGTTTCGTCGGCAATGCGCCACGTCGGCGACGGCGGCACAAGCACCCCAGGGGTCGACGATCCGCTCGGCACCGACACGACGCTCGAAAGTCCGCGCTCCAACGGCGGCGGAGTGACGTTGTCGTCGGCGCTGGATCCGCAGGCCGCAACGAGGGTGACGCCAACAGCAATGGCGAGTGTGGCGACCGCGGGCCCAGCCGCCGTCCGTAACGAATCCCGCATGTCGTCCTATCTAGATAAAGAGTTGGACAACTTTAAACCGGTTCGTCGCTGTCGTGCCCATCGTGGTCGATTCGCTTGCCACCGCTCGGATAGGTTTCGAGATCTCGGAACGGTATCGAGCGGATTTTCTATGTCGTGTCGCGGCCGTATATTGCCTGCACGGTCGTAACCTCTGTGACAGAAGTAAACAATTGAGAACCTCACTGGACGAAATTTCTGTCTTTCGTGAAGGAGCAACTGGTCATGGGGTCCAACTTTTCGAAGTCAGTATGTTGGTTCGTGTTTCTCGTCGGTCTCGCTGCGGCGGTCGTCGGAATCACGGAACTGCATGTCGAATCTGCGGTGTGCGGTCTGATCGCGGCGTCGACGTCCGGCTTGATCCTGCTCAAGATGCGCGCCGAAGCTCTCGGCCGCTTCGACGGGCTCGATCGGCTCGAAACGACGCGGCGGGCAATCGCCGGCACGCTCTCCGCGCCACGTATGTAGTCCCGTTCGTCCGCGTGTTCGTCGGACCAGCGGAGATGCAGATCGTCAATTGTTGACAATCTGCGGATTCGCCTCGACCATTGGTCCATGACCGCACTGAGCCCGATCCTGCAGCAGGCCACACCGGTGATCGTCGACCATGCCTCGGGCAGTTGGATCGTCGGAACGGACGGCCGGCGCTACCTCGACTTCACGACGGGGATCGGCGTCACGAGCACCGGGCACTGCCACCCGCGTGTTGTCGCGGCCGCACGCGAGCAGGTCGGCTCGATAATCCATGCGCAGTACACGACCCTGTTGCATCGCCCCCTGCTCGAACTCACCGAGAAACTCGGCGAGGTCCTACCCGACGGACTGGACAGCGTCTTCTACGCGAACTCGGGATCGGAAGCCGTCGAAGCGTCGATTCGATTGGCGCGCATGGCTACCGGCCGACCGAACATCATCGCCTTCCACGGCGGCTTTCACGGCCGAACGGTCGCGGCCGCCTCGCTTACCAGTGCCGGTACCAAGTTTCGTTCGGGATTTTCGCCGCTGATGGGCGGCGTCCACCTCGCACCTTTCCCGTACGCCTATCGCTACGGCTGGGATGTGGAGACCGCAGTCGACTTCGCGTTGCGCGAGTTGGACTACCTGCTGCAGACGGTCTCCAGTGTCGCCGACACAGCGGCGTTCATCATCGAGCCCGTACTCGGTGACGGTGGCTATCTGCCGACACCGCCACGCTTTCTCGAAGGTCTTCGCGAACGTGCTGATCGGCACGGCATCGTCTTCATTCTGGACGAGGTGCAGGCAGGCGTCGGTCGCACCGGAAAGTTCTGGGGCCATCAGCATTCCGCTGCAACGCCGGACGTCCTCATCACCGCCAAAGGGCTAGCCAGTGGGTTCCCCATCTCCGCGATCGCAGCATCGACGGAGCTGATGTCCAAAGCGTGGCCCGGTTCCCAAGGCGGCACCTACGGTGGCAACGCGGTCGCCGCGGCGGCTGCGGTCGCGACGCTGGACGTCGTTCGTGACGAAGGCCTGGTCGAGAACGCGCGGATTCGTGGTGTCGAGCTTGCCAGTGGGCTGGCTCGACTGGGGCAGGAGTTCGGCCAGGTCGGCGATGTGCGTGGCCTCGGCTTGATGCAAGCGCTCGAATTCACCACCGATGCAGGGGAACCCGACGCCGACGCCGCTCGTGCGGTGCAGCAGGCCGCGATCGACCAAGACCTGCTGTTGCTCACCTGCGGTGGATACGGGAACGTTGTGCGGGTAGTCCCGGCATTGACCGTCACGGCCGACGAGATCGACGAAGGCGTTCGGCGGATCGGTGCCGCCATGAAAGTTGGGTTGAGTGGGTAGTGACGTGCCTCGTGAGGTGACTGCTGCTGCACCGCAGCGACTCGTCGACGCGCTGTCGGCTGCCGGCGTCACGCTGGAGACCGACGACCGACGCAGGGCCGAATACTCCTACGACGCTTCGAATTACCGAGTCCGCCCGCTCGGAGTTGTGTTTCCGCGGACCGTGGCCGATGCCGTCGAAGTCGTCCGGGCGTGCACAGACGCGGGTGTGCCGATCACCTCACGCGGTGGCGGCACGTCGATGGCAGGCAACTCGATCGGTCCCGGCGTCGTAGTCGACTTCTCGCGGTACATGAACCGGGTGCTGCAGATCGACGCCACTGCGCGCACGGTGCAGGTCGAGCCAGGCATCGTCATCACCGATCTGATGGGGCAGGTCTCCGCGGCGACTGCAGGCAGGTTGACCTTCGCGCCCGACCCGTCGAGCAAATCACGTGCGACGGTCGGCGGAGCGATCGGCAACGACGCGTGCGGAAATCATTCGGTCCGGCACGGCCGAACCTCCGATCATGTTGTGGCGCTGGACGTGCTGACCGCCGACGGCCACCTGCTCACGGCAACGAGCGACGGCCTGCACGCGACCGATCCCGGTGATCCGGGAGCGGTCGCTGCCGCTGCGGCACTCACAGTCGCATTGCGAGCGCTTGCGACGGAATATCTTTCGGAGTTTCGGCTCGAACTCGGTCGGATCCCGCGTCAGGTATCGGGTTTCCACCTGGCACACCTGTTGCCCGAGAACGGGTTCAACATCGCGCGTGCGCTCGTCGGGAGCGAGGGCACCTGTGTCGTCATCGTCGGGGCGACCCTGCGGTTGGTTCCCGTCGCCGAGTCGGCACAACTGCTGTGCCTCGGCTACCGGGATGTTGTCGACGCCGCTCGTGATGTTATGACAATCCTCGAATACTCGCCTGCCGCCGTGGAAGGCATCGACTCGTCGATCGTCGACACGATGCGGCATCGGCGCGGAGCCGATGCCGTTCTCGGTCTCCCTGACGGCGGCGCCTGGCTCTACGTCGAACTCGACGGTGACGATTCCACTCAGGTCAGTGCACGCGGTAGCGAACTGCTGCAACGACTTCGGACGTCGGGGCGTCTCGTCGACGGACGCGTCGTTGCCGACCCGACCGAGAGTGCGTCCCTGTGGCGGGTCCGTGAAGACGGCGCCGGACTTGCATCCCGCCTCGCCAGCGGTGGTGAAAGCTGGCCAGGCTGGGAGGATTCGGCCGTCGCTCCCGAGCAGCTGGCCGACTATCTCGTCGAAATGCTCGCGCTGCTCGACGAATTGGGTCTCACCGGCGTTATGTACGGCCACTTCGGCGCAGGCTGCATGCACGTCCGCATCACCTTCGACCAGCGCACCGCCGCCGGGCGAGCGGTGATGGCCGACTTCGTCCATCGTGCGGCGGCCCTCTGCGTGCGATTCGGTGGGTCGGTATCCGGCGAACACGGCGACGGCCGCGCACGATCGGACGTGTTGCCGCTGATGTACTCACCGTCGACGATGACCGCATTTGCGAAGTTCAAACAGATCTGGGATCCGCTGGCAATTCTCAACCCCGGCAGCATCATCGATCCCGCGCCTATGCTCACCGACCTTGCAATGGCGGACATCGCACCGCTGGCATGGCAGACAAGTTTCGAACTCGCGACGGGCGATGGCACGGTCGATCCGTTCGTTCGGGCGGTGCAGGGCTGCGTCGGGGTCGGTCGCTGCCGGACCTCCAGCGGGGGAGTGATGTGCCCGAGTTTCCGGGCGACCGGCGACGAGAAGGATTCGACGCGTGGTCGGGCGCGAGCTTTGCAGGACATGGTGCGCAGCGGTGCACCGACTTCGCTCGAGGGGTGGAAGTCGGACGCGGTACGCGAATCGCTCGATCTGTGCCTGTCCTGCAAAGCGTGCTCGACGGACTGTCCAACCGGCGTGGACATGGCGACGTACAAGTCCGAGTTCTTCGACCACTACTACCGGCGCAGACGAAGGCCGTTGTCGCACTACAGCCTTGGTTGGTTGCCGCTCTGGCTGAAGGTCACATCCCGGACGGCGCCGATCGTCAATCGGTTGGTGCGACCTGGGACGGCGCGGCTTGCCGGACTGACGTCGCAGCGGGCGTTGCCGCAGTTCACGTCGCGTAGGCGGTTGCGTCGCGAGGTGAGTACCGCGGTTGCATACGCGGACACCGTGCTTGTGATCGACTCGTTCACACAGGGTTTCAGACCCGATGTCGCTGGGTCCGCGCGGAGAGTCCTCGCGGATGCTGGGCGAGCCGTCGAATGCCGGACCGATGTCTGCTGCGGCCTGACCTGGATATCGACAGGTCAATTGAGCAGGGCGAAAAAGGTTCTCACCAAGACGGCGCGCGCACTGGACGACGGTACGGACCGTCCCATCGTCGTCGTCGAACCGAGTTGTGCGGCGGCATTGCGCAAGGATCTACCCGAGTTGGTGCAGACGGATGCGGCCCGACGCGTCGCGGCGCGGGTCCGAAGCTTTGCCACGGCGGTGACCGAGCAGGTCGAATCCGGTTGGCGCAGTTCGGTACCGCTGCCTGCCGAGGTGACGGTGCAAACGCATTGCCACGAGTACGCGGTGTTCGGAGCGGGTTCGCAACGCAAGGCCCTCGCTGCGGCAGGCGTCGATGCTGTTCGCGAAGCGACGGGTTGCTGTGGTGTGGCAGGCAATTTCGGCTTCGAACGCGAGCACTACGACCTCAGTATGAAGGTTGCCGAGCAAGCGCTCGCCCCCGCACTACGCGAAACCGGTTCCGATGCAGTCGTTCTCGCCGACGGATTCAGTTGCCGCATGCAGGTGGACCAACTTGGTCGGTCGTCGATGCACCTCGCCCAGTTGCTCGATCCAGATCGCGAACGAGAGGACCCGCACTGATGGCCGCACCCGAGTTGCTCTACATCGACGGCAAGTGGACCCCTGCCGAGTCGGGCAACACCTTTGCTGTCCACAACCCCGCCGACGAGAGCGTCCTCGCCCACGTCGCCGACGGTTCCGCTGTCGATGCCGATCGGGCGCTCGCTGCCGCAGCAGCCGCCCAACCGTCCTGGGCGCAGACCGCACCGCGGGAGCGAAGCGAGATCCTGCGTCGCGCTTACGAACTCATCCTCGAACGGACCGACGAACTCGCCGCGACCATGACAGCGGAGATGGGCAAGCCGCTCGCCGAGGCTCGCGGTGAGGTGGCCTACGGTGCCGAGTTCTTCCGCTGGTTCTCCGAGGAGGCGGTCCGGATCGGCGGCGATCACACCACCACAGGTGACGGCCGCAATCGGATCGTCGTGTCCAAGGTGCCGGTCGGTCCGTGTGTTCTTGTGACGCCGTGGAACTTTCCGCTGGCGATGGGGACCCGCAAGATCGGTCCGGCTGTTGCGGCCGGTTGCACGATGGTGTTCAAACCTGCCGAGCAGACGCCGCTGACCGCGCTGGCTCTGATGCAGATCTTGGAGGATGCCGGGCTACCGCCCGGTGTGTGCAACGTCGTGACGACAAGCGACGCAGGGTCGGTGGTCGGTCCGTGGCTGGCGAGCGGTGTCGCGAGGAAGTTGAGCTTCACCGGATCGACACAGGTCGGGAAGCTGCTGCTGAGCCAGGCCGCGTCGACCGTCATGCGGACGTCGATGGAACTCGGCGGCAACGCGCCATTTGTCGTGTGCGCTGACGCCGACGTGGACCGTGCTGTCGACGGTGCCATGGTGGCGAAGCTGCGCAACATGGGGGAGGCGTGCACCGCCGCGAACAGGTTCTTCGTGCACCGCAGTGTTGCAACGGAATTCACGGAGAAGCTGGCAGCGAAGATGTCCGAACTGCGGGTCGGCGACGGTGCTGCCGACGGTGTGCAGATCGGTCCGCTTATCGATGGCGACGGGTTGGCCAAGGTGCAGGAGTTGGTTGCCGACGCCGTTGGCCGCGGCGCCCGCATCGTGACAGGCGGTGTGGCCCCCGATGGTCCCGGTCATTTTTATCCGCCGACCGTCCTGACGGATGTGAATCACGATGCGGATCTGATGAGTACCGAGATCTTTGGTCCGGTCGCCGCCGTCGTGGTCTTCGACGACGAAGACGAGGTCGTCGATATCGCTAACGACACCGAGTGGGGGTTGGTCGGCTATCTGTTCACCCAGGACATCGATCGCGCGCTGCGGCTCAGCGATCGGATGGAGGTCGGCATGGTCGGACTGAACACGGGTCTCGTGTCGAACCCGGCAGCGCCGTTCGGCGGCGTCAAGCAATCGGGTCTGGGTCGGGAAGGTGGCCGTGTTGGCATCGAGGAATTCCTGGAGTACAAGTACCTTGCGATACCCAAGAATGTGTAGGGAGTACCCGTGACGAGGTTGTTGGCTCCGTTGAATGCGCCGCAGACGTCGGTCGTCATTGCCGATCAGCTGCGCGAGCGCGTTCTCGATGGGTCGTATCGGCCGGGTGAGCAGCTCAGCGAGGCGAATCTGGCTGCGCAGCTCGCAGTGTCGCGCGGCCCGGTTCGCGAAGCGCTGCAACGCCTCGCGCAGGAGGGCTTGCTGGTCAGTCATCGCAATCGTGGTGTCTTCGTCGTGGAGTTGAGTCCCGGCGACATCGCCGAGATCTACGCCGCGCGGGAGGCTGTCGAGCAGGCTGCAGCGCGGACCGTCTTCGAAGGCAATCGGGATCTGAAGGCCGCTGCGGTTGCCCGACTGGGGATGATCGTCGCGGAGATGCCTGCCCTGATCGCAGCCAACGACTGGAAGAATCTTGCGAAGCAGGACTTGAAGTTTCACGCGACGCTCGTCGAGGCGACGGGCAATTCGCGGTTGGTGCGGATCTACGCCACGCTCGCCGCTGAGTCTCGAATTTGTATGGTGCACTTGGAGAACGCCTATCACCGGCCCCAGGCGCTCACCGAGGAGCATCAGCGTCTCGTCGACCTGCTCGATACCGGTCCTTGGGAAGCCCTCGCCGCGGCGATCAGAACCCATATGGCCACCGCCGTCGAAGATCTGACGATGCTGATGGCCGAGCGGGATCGGTTGCTGGACAGTGAAAGCGGACCCCGCACGACGCCGACGTCGCATGGCGCGTAAACCCGTCGTCGTCGTGCTGCACGCCGACGTGCTGCCGTCCGGCATGGACGCGGTGGCGGCGGTCGCCGACGTGCGCTACGCGACGGCGGACACCCTTGCCGAAAACCTCTCGGGCGCAGATGTTCTCCTCGTGTGGGACTTCTTCTCCACCGCGTTGCGGACAGCGTGGTCCGAGGCTGACTCGCTGCGGTGGGTTCATGTCGCCGCTGCGGGTGTCGATTCGCTGCTATTCGACGAACTCGTCGAATCCGATGTGCTGGTGACCAATTCGCGGGGTGTGTTCGACCGTCCGATCGCGGAGTTCGTTTTGGCGACGATCCTCGGTTTCGCGAAGGACGTCTCGACATCGGTCCGCCTTCAGGATACGAAGCAGTGGCGGCATCGAGAGACCGAAAGCATTGCAGGGACAAGTGTGTTGGTGGTCGGGACGGGTGCGATCGGTCGCGAGACCGCACGATTGCTCACCGCGGTCGGTATGCAGGTTGCGGGTTCCGGGCGCGTCGGCGCGGATGCGGATGCCGACTTCGGTGTGGTGCATGCCAGTTCGGACTTGAAAAGTGTTGTCGAAGAGTTCGATTACGTTGTTCTTCTGGCGCCGCTGACAGCTGCGACGCGTGGGATGGTCGATGCTGGTGTGCTCGCGGCGATGAAGTCGACAGCGCGCCTTGTCAACGTCGGTCGGGGGGAGTTGGTCGTCACCGACGATCTGGTCGAGGCACTGCAGACGCGCAGTATTGCGGGCGCCGCGCTCGATGTCTTCGACACCGAACCGCTACCGGCCGATCATCCGCTGTGGCAATTGGATTCAGTGGTGATTACGCCGCACATGAGCGGCGATGCGGTGGGTTGGCGTGACCGACTGGCTGAGCTGTTCGTCGCAAATTTCGAGCGATACGTCGGCGGCAAGGAGCTAGCCAACATCGTCGACAAGACGCGGGGGTATTAGGCGGCTACGCCGCTCGTGAGTCCTTTCGGAGGGCGGGACCACCAAAAGGACTCACGAGGTGCGAAGCGCCCCAAGGCATTTGTGGTCCACCGAGGCGCCGACCAAGCGCAGTGCTTCCCACACCGTCACCTGGTTGGCGGTCAAGACGACCTTGCCGAGTCGGAGTTCGAGCTCGCCGACATAGCCTGCTGTGTGAAAAGCAGTGTCCGGCAACAGCACCCCCTGTGCGGTCGGGGAGTCACCGGCAATCGCGATGTCGGCGAGGCGCTGTGCCGACAGTGTGCCGACCTCGGCTGCGGTGAAGATGTCGTGGCTCGTCGTCCGCACGACCTCGATGCCTGCTGCTTCGAGGAATGCTGTGAACAGCGCGGCGACATCTGCCGGGTAGGTCGCGGCGACCGCGACACGGTCGATCCCCAAGGCGCGCAACGCATGGACGAATGCCAGCGACGTACTCGATGCCGGTACGCCTGCCGATGCCGCGAGCGTCTCAGCTTGTTCGTGCGCGCCGTCCCAGCCGTAGGCGAAGCTTCCGCTGGTGCAGGCCCACATCACCGCGTCGAGTCCGCGTGGCTGCAAGGCGGCGGCACCGTCGGCGAGCGTTTCCGGCCGACCCCAGTCGAGTAGCGCATCCAAGCGGTGCGCGTCCTCGTTCATCAGCGTGTGCTGAACCGGGAGTGCGACCGCATCGCCGAGCAGCTTTTCGAAGCGTGGGAAATCGTCCTCCGCAGAGAAGCCCGGGTAAAGAATTCCGATGGTCGGCAGCCGCTCAGTCATGCCACCTCCAAGTGAGTCCGTATGATTGTCAACAATATACATTCCGTCGAAGAGGAGCGTTTATGAGCCGGTACATCGACATCACGTTGGAGAAGCGCGGCGTCACCTGCGTCGCCAAATTGCTCGACGACCTCGCACCCCGAACCTGCGACGCCGTCTGGAACGCGCTGCCGCTCGGGGAAGGCGCGTACCACGCCAAATACGCGCGAAACGAGATCTACACGCTGATCGACGCCTTCGCCCCAGACGAGCCCGGACCCGAGAATCCGACCATCACGCCGATTCCCGGCGACGTCATGTACTTCACGTTCGCGCCGTGGCAGCTCTCGGCCAAATCGCACGGCTACGAGGCGACAGCACCGAAAATTGACTTAGCGCTCTTCTACGAACGCAACAACCTGCTGCTCAATCCGGATTTCGGCTTCGTGCCAGGCAACGTGTTCGCGACGATCGTGTCAGGGCTCGACGAGATCGCCGCCGCGTCGCAGGATCTGTGGCTGCGGGGCGTGGAAGGCGAGACGCTGCGATTCGAGCGCCGCGAGGGTGGTCTCTGACGGACCCCGCCGGCGCTTGCCCTGCCAGGTGTCGATGAACAACCGCTGCTTGATGTCGGGTTGCCTGATTCCGGCAGCACGTAGAGCGGCCCAGATCGACACCTGGTTTGCGGTCAGGACCGGTTTGCCGAGGTCGGCTTCCAGCTGGCGGATCAGCGGGTAGGTCCGCAGGTTGGTGCAGCTGACGAAGATCGCTTCCGCGTCGGGGTGATCGGCATCGAGCACGAGCTCGCGGATGTGTTCCTCGCTGATCTGCCAGATGCGGTCTTCCCGGCCGAGTCCGAGGCTCGACGTGACGCCGATGCCCGACTCCTCGAGAAAGATCCGCAGCCGGTCGGTGACGCCGTCGATGTACGGCGTCGCGAGCGCGATCTTCCGGGTGCCGAGCGCTTCGCAGGCCTGGACGAGGGCGCCTGCAGTGGTGACGGCGGCGGGCGCGCCGGCTTTGGTCATCACCGACCGCATCTGTCGTTCCCCGGCAGCGCCGCGAATAAAGCTGCCTGACGTGCACAGATACACAACGGCCGCAGGGTCGGTTGTCAGCAATTGCCGGGTCGCGTGCCTGACCGTGCGGTCGTTGCTGATCGACTCGGCCATGGCAACAGTCGAGGGCAGGCCGAGGTGGGGGGTCCGTGTGACCAGCAGGCTGACACGCTTCGGGGTCCAGCGCCAGATCTCACGATCGAGTGCGAAATCGTAGGGCACGATGACGCCCAGGTAGGACTGTTCCTCGGTCCGGTCCGTCATCATCACACCTCACAATTGTAAACAATCTACTATCGGAGGCGCGACGTCGAACCGATCCGCGAGATTGTGTTTCTGTGTAGATAAATAGGCCCAAGCGAGAGGATGTGCCCAGTGGGTGCGCAACCCAGCGATCTAGCTGACTGGACTGCCGTTGAACTCGTCTCTGCCTACCGGCGTCGAGACGTCTCGCCAGTGGAGGCGACCCAAGCCGTTTTGACCCGGATCGAGACCTTCGACAGCGCCGTCAACGCCTATTGTGTGCTCGATTCGTCTTTTGCGCTAGCCGAAGCGCAGAAGTCGGAAAACCGCTGGCAGGCAGGCCAGCCCGCCGGTCCCGTCGACGGTGTGCCGGCCTCTGTTAAGGACCTGTTACTAACCCGAGGTTGGCCTACCCGCAGGGGTTCCAAGTCGATCGATCCGGACCAGGATTGGGCGGTCGATTCGCCGTGTGTCGCGCGCTTGCGGGAGAGTGGCGCCGTCCTCGTCGGAAAGACGACAACGCCCGAACTCGGGTGGAAAGGCGTCACCGACAACCCGCTCACCGGCGTCACCCGCAACCCGTGGGACCCGACCCGGACGAGCGGCGGTTCGAGCGGTGGCGCGGCTGCCGCAGTGGCCGCAGGTATGGGCCCGCTCGCGATGGGGACAGACGGTGGCGGTTCGGTGCGCATTCCCGGCAGCTTCTGCGGCGTCGTCGGATTCAAAGCAACCTACGGAACCGTGCCGATCTACCCGCCCAGCCCATTCGGCACGCTCGCCCATGTCGGTCCGTTGACGACGACCGTCGACGACGCAGCCCTTGTCCTCGACGTCGTCACAGGTCCGGACTCGCGCGACTGGTCCGCGCTCGCTAGCCCGTCCGCCAGCTTCCGTTCCGGTCTCGACACGTCGCTGGCAGGTCTGCGTGTCGCCTACAGCCCCGACCTCGGCTTCGCTGTTGTCGATCCCGAGGTCGCCGCTGCCGTCGAGCGGGCGGTCGGCATCCTCGCGGACCTCGGCGCGCACGTCGAAAAGGTAGATCCCGGATTCGACGATCCGGTCTGGGCCTTCGAATGCCTGTGGTTCGCCGGCGCGGCCAAGGCGACCGAGCACCTCACCGAGCAGCAGCGCTCGGAGCTCGACCCAGCCCTGGCCCGAGCCTGCGAACTCGGCCGCGAATTCTCGGCGCAGGACTACCTCGAGGCCAACGCCCGACGTATGAACCTGGGCGTCGCGATGGGTGCCTTCCACGAGCAATACGACCTACTCGTGACGCCGACCATGCCGATCGTGGCCTTCGAAGCAGGCGTCGAAGTTCCCGAAGGCTGGACCGGGCGAGGGTGGACGAGCTGGACCCCGTTCACGTATCCGTTCAATCTCACTCAGCAACCGGCGATCACTGTGCCGTGTGGTTTCTCGGCCTCGGGATTGCCGATCGGGTTGCAGATCGTCGGACCACGCCACGCGGACGTCCGGGTGCTCAATGCCGCGAAGACGTACGAAGACGCGACCGAGTGGTGGAAACGGCGTCCCGTCTTGTTATGACGCAGCCGCTAGCCCGTGTGCTCACGCAGGTAGGCCAGGTCGTCGGCTAGGCCTTCTGCCGGGGTTTCGAGGATCACCGGTGCACCTGCCGATCTGCACACCTCAGCGAGCAACTCGGGATCGATCGTGCCGTCCGAGAAGTTGGCGTGACGGTCGCGCGCCGAATCGAATTCGTCGCGCGAACTGTTGAGGTGGACGAGGTCGATGCGTCCGGTGATGGCCTTGATCCGATCGACGATGCCGACCAGATCTTCGCCGCCTGCCCAGGCGTGACACGTATCGAGGCAGAACCCTGCGCCGAACTCGCCGACCGCATCCCACAGCTTCGCGATCGAATCGAAGTAGCGGGCCATCGCGTGATCGCCGCCCGCGGTGTTCTCGATCAGGATCGGGACCGGGAACCCGCCCTTCTCCGCCTGGCGTTCGAACAGCTTGCGCCAGTTGTCGATTCCGGCATCGATCTCGCCGTCGTTGCGGACGTGACCACCGTGTACGACGAGTCCGAACGCGCCGAGATCCGCCGCAGCCTTTGCCTGAGCGGCGACGGCCTGCCGTGACGGCATCCGCAATCGGTTGTTCGTGCTCGC
Source organism: Antrihabitans stalagmiti (assembly GCF_016482825.1). Lineage (GTDB taxonomy): Bacteria > Actinomycetota > Actinomycetes > Mycobacteriales > Mycobacteriaceae > Antrihabitans > Antrihabitans stalagmiti. The sequence goes on from NZ_JAEMNV010000006.1 coordinate 156,663, forward strand.
CACATTGATCTGGTACGAGGAGTGCACGACCACATCGATCGGGCTCGCCAGAATCTCCTCGGTGCGAGGATGGGGTTTCGGCTTCTCCCACCCTTGCGGATCGATGACGAACATCTGAATCAAGTCGGCACCGAGCTCTTCGCCGAATCCGATCGGATCACTGTCAAGCCGGACGTGGGCTCCTATTCGCATGGGAATCAGGGTATCGGTGCCCCCCGACACGCTCCGAATTTCACGGCGTCACCTCGAAGTTGCTCAGCTTTTACCCCACTTTGACTCGTCCATGGTGTGAACGAGGTCACGGTCATATAAAGTCAGCGCGTTCCGACGATGAGGGTTGGGAATTAAGGGAGCGGGACTTTGATCAGGCGTGGCATAAAGTTGTTGTTGGCAGCGATGGTGGGCATTCTCATCGCAGGTTTTATGAGCCCGGGAGCCAGTGCCGAGCCGTTGTATCCGGACCAGGACCCTGATCCGTTCTTCCATGCTCCTGCGGACATCGGAAATTTCAAGCCCGGCGACGTCGTCCGGGTGCGCAAGATCGACACCTTCTGGTACGCGGGCACGGAGGGCTACCACGTCGCCTTCCGGTCGACTAACTCCGCGGGCAACCCGATCATGGGTATGACAACGGTCCTGATGCCGATCGGCATCAAGAACCCGCCGCTCGTCTCCTACCAGGCCATCATCAATTCGCTTGGCGTGAAGTGCAATCCGTCGCGGTCGCTCTTCAATGCCGAGCTCAACGATGCACCGGGCATGTATCTGCCGATCGGACGCGGTTGGGCGATCTCGGTGCCCGATCACCTCGGACCCACCGGCGCATACGGTGCCGCCAAGCTCGGTGGCATGGTCACGCTCGACAGCGTTCGCGCGGTCAAGCAGGTCACCGAACTCGGCCTGTCCAACGTTCCCGTCGTTCTCGCCGGCTACTCCGGTGGCGGTATGGCAAGCGCGTGGGCAGCAGCGCTGCAGCCGACCTACGCGCCCGAGTTGAAGATCGACGGCGTCGTCGCGGGCGGCATCCCTGCCGACCTCGAGGAAATGGCTCGCGGGCTCGGGTTCGCTCCGCACCCAGGTTTCGGTCTGGCCTTCGCAGCCGCGATGGGTCTTGAGCGTGAGTACCCCGATCGTCTGCCGATCACCAGTCAGCTCAACGACAACGGATTGTTCCTGCGGTCGTTCATGGCGAACGAGTGCAGGCGCTTCCTGATCTTCCACGGCTTGTTCAGAAGTGCGGAACAGCTGGCTGCGCGCCGCGACCTGATGACGAGTTCGGCGGCCATGTCGGTGCTGCGAGAGAACAGTCTGCGGTACTTCCGTGACGTGCCGCAGGTGCCGATCATGATTTGGCACGGCATCTACGACGGATTGACGCCGTACGACGCCGTCGCCGACGTCGCACGCAGATACTGCGACAACGGGGCAAACCTGCTCTTTGCGCCGTACGACATCTCCGAGCACATGACCTGTGCCGCACTCGGATTCCCGCAGGCCTGGAACTACATCGAGGCACGATTCCGCGGGGAACCGGCACCGACGCAGTGCTGATCGCCGACTAGTCGACTTGATCAGGGTCTTCCCCGATAGCGCCATCCGCCGGAAACGGACAGGATGGTTGGCAGATCCTGATCGAGTAGACGAAAGGCGACCATGCCCTCCAATGCCAGGTCCACCGATGTGCGAAGCACCGACACCGAACCAGAGAGCAGCCCGGCTATAGCGGCACGGGCCATCGACGTGGTCAAGACCTACGGCAGTGGTGACACCCAGGTGCGTGCGCTCGACGGGGTATCTGCCGACTTCGTGCGCGGCGAGTTCACCGCCATCATGGGTCCGTCTGGGTCCGGCAAATCGACGCTGATGCACTGCCTCGCGGGGTTGGACAACGCGACCTCGGGGTCGGTGCTGATCGGTGACACCGAATTGATGTCACTGTCGGACAAGCAGATGACGATGTTGCGACGCGACCGAATCGGCTTCGTGTTCCAGGCGTTCAACCTGGTCCCGACGTTGACGGCGCTGGAGAACATCACGCTGCCGCTCGACATCGCGGGACGCAAACCCGACAAGGAATGGCTCGACACCGTCATCGGCAGGCTCGGACTGCTCGACCGCCTGAGTCACCGCCCCGGTGAACTGTCCGGCGGACAGCAGCAGCGGGTCGCGTGCGCCCGCGCGTTGGCTGCTCGGCCGGAGATCATCTTCGGCGACGAACCTACGGGCAACCTCGACTCCCGGTCATCGGGTGAGGTGTTGTCGATTTTGCGGGCGTCGGTCGACGAATTCGGTCAGACGGTTGTGATCGTCACCCACGATCCGCGGGCGGCCGCACACGCCGACCGTGTCGTGTTCCTTGCCGACGGCCACATCGTCGACGAGTTGCGCGATCCCACAGCCGAATCCGTGCTCGACCGGATGAAGTCGCTGGAAACGGTCTGAGACATGAAAGCGTCTGCAATCGCATCGTCACCGATGCGCAAGGTCTCGCTGCGCAATCTGGCAGCACACAAGGTTCGACTCGCACTTACGCTGCTGTCGGTAGTTCTCGGAACCGCCTTCGTCGCAGGATCGTTCGTCTTCACCGATACCTTGTCGAAGACGTTCGACGGTCTGTTCTCCGATATCGCGGTCGGCGTGGACGTGCGCGTCAGCCCCGAAGATGTTCGCTCCAGCGGAGTGCCGCTGGCCGACGTCGACAAGATCGCCGCCATCGATGGAGTACGGACCGTCGCGCCGAGCGTCAACGGCTCGATCGTGTTGCTGGACAAGGACAACAAGGCCTTGCAAACTGGCGGCGCGCCGAGCATCGGTGCCTCCTACCTACCGCCGGACAAAGCGCTCGAACAGGCAGAGACGTTCACCTCGGGTGTGCCGCCGTCGAAGCCGGGTGAGTTCGCGCTCAACGAGGGCGCGGCGGCGAAAGGAAACCTGAAGGTCGGGGACAAGACCAAGTTGCTCGTCCCGTCGCGTGGTCTGTACGACGTCACGTTGACCGGCATCTACTCGACGTCGACGGACAGCGGTGGGTACATCGGCGCGCTGTTGGACGACACGCAGGCGCGTGAACTCTTCACAGACGGACAGCACGTCGCCTACGTCGATGTCGCCGGAACCGGTCTGTCGCAGAACGAGTTACGTGACCGCATCCAGGCAGCGTTTCCGGACCTGAAGGTGCAGAACGGTGACGAGGTTCGCGAAGAACTGAAGGGCGAGATCAACGAAGCGCTGAGCTTCATCAACTACTTCCTGCTCGCATTCGGTGGAATTGCGCTGCTGGTAGGCACTTTCATCATCTACAACACCTTCTCGATGATCGTCGCGCAACGCCTTCGCGAACTGGCGCTGCTGCGTGCGATCGGCGCGAGTCGGGCGCAGGTCGGTCGGTCGGTGGTGTTCGAGGCGTTGATCGTCGGCGTTGTCGGTAGCGCACTTGGTCTGGCGTCGGGCGTCGGTCTGGCGTACGGACTGCGCTCGCTGCTCAATGTGTTCGACCTCGGACTGCCGACCGGTTCGCTCCGACTAGAGCCGCGGACGATCGTCGTCGCACTTGTCGTCGGCGTTGTGGTGACCGTGGTCAGCGCCTACGCCCCGGCCCGTCGAGCGGCGAAGATTCCGCCGGTCGAAGCGATGCGCGAAGAGTTTGCCTCGACCGGAGATTCGCTGCGGCTCAGAACGATATTCGGTGCGGTGCTCGCCGTCATCGGGGTGGCGGCCGTTGTGATCGGGGCGCAGGGGACGGGTGGTCCGGCGGCGTCGACGGTCGGTCTCGGAGCTGTCGCCCTTGTCTTTGCAGTGCTGCTCGCAGCGCCGGCGTTGTCACGTCCGATCGTGGGTGGCCTCGGGGTGCTCACCAAGCCGTTCGGTTCGGTGGGTCGGTTGGCTCGCAACAACGCGGTGCGCAACCCGCGCCGCACCGCAGCAACGGCTTTCGCGTTGACCCTCGGTCTCATGCTCGTCTCGGCGATCGGCATGTTCGGAGCATCGGCGAAGGCCAGCGTCGACACTCTGGTCGACAAAGGTGTGAAGGCCGACTTCGTCCTCACGGGTCCGCAGATGATCGGTGTTCCGACTCCGGCAGGCGATGCGGTGCGTGCAATAGGTGATGTGGAGCAGGCGGTTTCGCTGCGATTCGTGCTCGCCAAGGTCGGTGACGAGAGTGCAGGCAACGGCGTGGCCTTCAGCAGCCCGCCGGATTCCGTCCTCGCGATGACGATGGTCGAGGGCAACAAGGACCTCGCCGACGACGGCATGCTGGTGTCGGAAACCGAATCGAACGACAAAGGCTGGAAGCTCGGTGACACAGTCACGTTGACGAGCTTCGACAACGAGCCGCACCCGGTTCGTGTGACCGGCATCTTCGAGGATTCGCAGTTGCTCGGCAACTGGATCGTCTCGGATGCGTTGTATCAGAAGATCACACCGGACAACCTCCGCGCTGATTTCCTCGTGCTGGTGAAGTCGAAGCCTGGCGTCGATCAGGAGGCGCTTCGCGCCGAGTTGGAAGATGCGACGGACCAGTTCGTCGTTGTCTCCGTTCAGGATCGGGAGCAGTTCAAGGGGGAGCAGGGCAAGCAGATCGACACGCTGCTCGCCGTGTTGTACGGATTGCTCGCGTTGGCGATCGTGATCGCGATCCTCGGCATCATCAACACTCTGGCGCTGTCGGTCGTCGAACGGCGACGCGAGATAGGCATGTTGCGGGCAGTTGGTATGGCGCGCAGCCAGGTTCGCCGGACGATCTACCTGGAGTCGGTGCTGATCGCGGTGTTCGGTGCGATCGTCGGCGTGCTGCTCGGCATCGGGCTCGGGACGGGCTTCATCAGAACCCTGCGAGACCAGGGCCTAGGCGAGATCGCGGTGCCGTGGGGTCAGGTAGTGGCGATGCTGGTCGGGTCCGCGGTGGTCGGCGTGTTGGCGGCGCTGTGGCCGGCCGTTCGCGCAGCCCGCACCAAGCCGCTGGAAGCATTGGCGGAATAGGCGGCTCCGCCGCTCGTGAGTCCTTTCGGAGGGCCCAACCTCCGAAAGGACTCACGACCCTAGGCGCCGATCGTCCTCTCGCCTAGGCCTATTGCCGTGTCACACGACGCCGCCGCAACGCCGGTTGTGTCGGTCCTGACCAGCCAGTGAATGAAGTCGGCACCATCTGCGATGCCGACCTGACAGATGCCGTCGGCTGCGGACGTGAATGCTCGATGACCGTCGATCTCGATGTCTTCGACGATCTTGCCCGACCTGATCGCGACCTCACGTTCGCGCTCGAACGGGCTGCCGCGGAACCAGGTGAACATGACGTACGGCGAGCCGGTAGGCGTCTCCCAGCGACACTTGATGCCGTTGTTCGCGACGAGTTCCAGCCCGCTGTAGCCGGTGATCTGAACCACGGCGGCGGTATCGATGGACCCGCACTCGCCGTAGAAGGCGCCGAACTGCGTTGCGGCAGCGGCCGATTCCTGCACAGATGCACCGCCCACGGCATCATCCCCACCGCCACCGCATCCGGTCAAAAAAACCAATGCGAGCACGCCAGTCGTGAGTCCTTTCGGAGGGCCCGCCCTCCGAAAGGACTCACGAGGCGCGTAGCGCCCTATGTTCTCGCCATCCCTCGCTCGACGGCGGCGATGATGCTCGACCTCAGCTCCGCAGCCGGAACGATCGAATGCACCGACCCGACCTGAAGTGCGCGATCGATGTTGTGGACCGCTTCGAATTCCTGCGCGACCTCACCGAGCTTGTCGGACCGAACCGCACTGCGTGCCGCGGCAAGTTCGACGCGGAGGTGTGCGCGCTCGGCGTCGTCGGTCGCCTTTGCAAGCTGCTCTTCCAGCTCCTTGACCGACGGATCCGCTGCGGTGCGGTTGTTGACCTCACGCGAGAACACCACTGCGGCAGCGGGAGCGCCACCGATCACCGAGGCGAACGACCCCTCGACGGCGAGCACTTCCATGTTGTCGTTGAGCGCTCCGGAGAACACGACGAAGGCGCCGCCGTGGTAGCGCGAGATCACGCAGAACACGATCGGACCGTCGAAGTTGACGATCGCCCGACCGATCTCGGCGCCGTATTCGAGCTGGATGTTGCGCAGCGATTCGGGCGAGCCATCGAAGCCGGACAGGTTGGCAAGCACAACCAGGGGACGATTTCCGCTGGCCGCGTTGATCGCTCGCGCCGTCTTCTTTGACGAGTTCGGGAACAGGGTGCCCGAGGTCCATAGATCGGGACCGTCCGCCGGGAACCAACCCTTACGCGGGATGGTGCGCGACTCGATGCCGATCACCGTTGCCGGGATGCCCGCGAGGTGCGCGTCGAACACCACCGACGTCTCCGCTCCGGCCATGTCCGCCCACCGCTCGAGGACCGTGTGGTCCTGATCGACGACGGCCCGCATGACGGTCCGAATGTCGAAGGGCTTCTTACGTTCCGGGTTGGTGACGGAGGAGAAGATGTCGCCGACGGTGGTGAAGTCGCTCGACGGGTGCACGTGCGGGTAACCGCGGACGTCGCGATTGACGGGGTCCTTGGTATGCGCGCGACGGGGGAAACGTTCGCCGGGTGCGGTGTAGGAGTGCTCGTAGTGTGCGAACAGAATGTCGCAGGCGGCGTTGAGGTTCGGCGCCCAGTATTGCGCTTCACCGTTCGGGCCCATGACGCGGTCGTAGCCACCGATGCCGAAGTTGTCTTCGGCAGAGACGCCACCCGAGTAGTCGAGCGACTGCTTACCGGTCAGCACCATGGCACTGTCCGGCGTCATCACCAGGATGCCCTTGGTGTGGGTGAGCATCGTCGCTTCGGCATTCCAATACGGCTGTGCGCCAACGTTGATACCCGCGACGACGATGTTGATCTCACGGCCGTCCTGCGTGAACGTGATGATCCGGCGCAGCGCGCGGGAGACCCAGTCCATGTTCTCGGTACCGCTGTCCATGGAAATCGTTGCACCGGACGACAACGTGAACCATTCGAGCGGTATGTCGAGTTCTTCGGCCAAGTCGAGCGCAGCCACGACGCGGGAGCACTCGGCTTCGGCAACGGTACCGAGCGCCTTCGTCGGATCGCCGAACAGCGCAACGCGGGTCATACCCTCGGGGTACCGCAGCGTCGGTGTGGTGACGAGTCCGACGATCAGGCCCGCTTTGTTTGTGCCGTAAGGCCTTTCGACGGGTGCGAGGCGGCCTGTGCTGTCGAAATCGTACTCGGTGAACGTGCCGTCCTCGCCGGTGAGCAGCGGAATGATCTCGTACGGGTAGACCGTGCCACGGGCGCGTGACCGCAGCACCTTCTGCGTGTAACCGTCGAGCGGCTGCAGCGGTTCGGTCGGCGGCTCGGTCGCCTTGATGAAGACACCGGCGCCCGAGCGGTACGAAAAGCGCAGTGCCACTTCACGTGGCGCTTCGTTCGGCTGTTCCTGCAGCAGTGCGAGCAGGGTGACCTCTTCGAGGCCTGCACCGACCGTCAGCGGCGCGATGTACTGCGCGATGGTGGTGAGCTGTTCCATCGGCTCGTTGATGACGGGCCAGATGTAGAGCGCAACACGGTTGTTGTCCAACCTGTTCGAGCCGCGCTTGGCCTGCTCACGCCGGATGCCGTCCATACATGCCGACAGCGCACGCTCGATCGCGGGCAGTGCGACGATGTTGCCTGCCGAGTCGCGCTGGACCGTCTCCTCGCGGATTTCGGCGAAGGCGATGAGTCGCTTGTCGGCCGGATTCTCTTTCGCGTCGAGCTGATACAGGTGCGTATCGGCAGCCGACGGCAGGCGGGTGCCGTCGAAGTGCTTGAGACGCCAGAAGTCGAAGCGCTGACCGGTCAGCGGATGCATGTCGCGGATGATGCGATCCTCGACCAGGCCGGATTCGTTGCCGCGCAACGTGATCAGCTGGATCGACTCCTTGGGGCCGAACACCGTGACCGTTGCTCGACGCCACGTCCGTGCCTTCGGATGCTTTTCCAGCACATCGCGCAGGGCCTCGGACAGTTCGTCGCCTTCCGGCGCTGTCGGCCACGACACGTAGAGGTCGACAGCGAGGTCGTCGGTCTTGGACCCGGCAAGTTCGTCGACGATGTCGAGGGTGCCAGCGAAGTCTTCGATCGTGGTGCTGATCGAGATCAGGTCGACGCGCTCACCGGCTTGATCGAACGTTCCGGTCACGATGGTGCGGCCATCGCGGGTGAACGCCTTGACGTCGCCGAGGACGTGGATCAGGTAGTACTGCCGAGTGATCACTTCGAGCAGGGCGCCCGGGTCTGCGATGCGCTGTGCGAGCAGACCGATCAGCGGTTCCGGCGTTGCCGCGAGCGCCCGGACCCGATCGCCGTAGTCCACGGAATCCGGTCGTTCGGCCAGGTATTGCAGGTTGCCGCGGACGTTGTCGTAGGCGCGGTTGCGAATTTCGCGGATCGACGGCTCGTCGAAGAACCGGAAGCGCAGGTTCCGTGCGACGTCGCCGATGACCGGGTAGCGGACCTGGGTGGCCTCGATCAACCGATCGAGCACCTCGGCGAGCGCCGGACCCGCTTTCGGTGCCGGTGCGGCGTCGGTGAGCCAACGTTCGAGCAGGCCGACGATCACGGGGACCTGGTTCTCGATGCGCTGCAGTGCGAGGAAGAGGCGGTAGACCGCTTCTTCGAGCAGCGGACCGTGTTCGAGGTCGATGATGTCGTAGTGGCTCAGCGCGCGGGAGAGTCTGTCGCGGAACGAGTCCGGCAGGCCCTGCACGTCGACGTCCAACGACAACAGGTACGAGTGGAAATGCTCGCGCGGGCTGTGCGCCTGCTCGTGGGCGTATTCCTCTTCGTCGGCCGAGGGCCGGTTGCGGGACAGTTCGCAGATGTCTGCGAAGGTCGTCAGCAGGTCGAGTTCGGCGTCGACGGTGCGGTCGGCAGCCGTCAACGACGACCGCAGCGTGTCGTACTCGCGCAGCAGTTCGCGGGCGCGCGCGCCGCCGACGTCGAATCCGGTCAGCACGGCACGCAGCGCATCGAGACGCGCTGTCGCTTCGGCGCGGGCGTCGCTTTCGATGGTCGACGCCTCTTTGGCGAACTCGACTCGCGGCGATGTGGAGACGGCGGCACCGTCGTCGACGGGGTCGACGCGCAGCAGCGGAGCGCCGGCATCGATCTGTGAGTTGACGACCGCGAGCACTTCGCGGACCCTGCCAGCAAACGGTGCGCGAACCGCGGTTTCCATCTTCATCGCCTCGAGCACGACCAGCGTCGCGCCGGCCTGAACCTCGTCACCGGGGGCAACGGGAACGGCGACGACGACGGCGGGCGCGGGTGCACGAACGACGCCTGCTTCGTCCTGGCTGATCTGGTGGCTGATGCCGTTGACCTCGACGAGGTAGTGCGCGGGACCTGCGACGGAGACCACGTGATAGCGCTTGCCGCCGACGACGATGCGGCTTTCGTACTTGCCGTGGCGATCGACGTCGACCTCGAATTCGCCCCCTTCGGTCTCGACGCGGTAGCGGTGCGGACCGATCTGGCCGACGGTCAGCTGATACGCCTGACCCTGGTAGGAGAGTTCGACCGCGCGGCCGATGGCGTGGGTCGCACGTGGGCGTCCACCTCGCGCAGAGTGCAGGAACGCGGCGCGTTCGTGGGTCTCTTCGGCGTCGTAGGTGTCGATGGCCGCGGCGATGAGTGCGATGTCGGCGACGCGGGTCGGGCCGTCGCTGGTTCCTGCGCCGGTGCGGTCGAGCCAGCCGGTGTCGGCGGATGCCGAGATGACTTCGGGGCGGTCGAGCAGGTCGAGGAGGAACGACTTGGTCGTCGTGCCGCCGTCGAGGACGACCGTCGTCTCGCGCAGCGCAGTGCGGAGTCGTGCGAGCGCCTCGGAGCGGTCCTGACCCCATGCGATGACCTTGGCGACCATCGAGTCGTAGTCGGGTGGGATGACGTCGCCCTGTGCGATACCGGTGTCGACGCGCAGGCCCGAGCCGAGGGGGAACTTGAGCAGCCGGACCGTTCCGGGTGCGGGGGCGAACCCGTTGTCGGCGTCCTCGGCATTGAGGCGCGCTTCGACAGCGTGGCCGAATTCGGTCGGGCAATCGCCTTCGAGGCGGTGGCCGTTGGCGACCATGATCTGCAGTTTGACCAGGTCGAGGCCGGTGGTTGCCTCGGTGATCGGGTGCTCGACCTGCAGGCGGGTGTTCACTTCGAGGAACGTGAAGAGCTTCTGATCGGGCTGGTAGAGGTACTCGACCGTGCCCGCGCCGCGGTAGCCGGCGGCGTGCACGAGCTCGCTCGATGCGAAGCGGAGGTGGTCGGCCTGCTCCTTGGTGAGCAGGGGAGAGCTGGACTCTTCGATGACCTTCTGGTTCTTGCGCTGGATCGAGCAGTCGCGCACACCGGGTGCCCAGACGTTGCCGTGGTTGTCGGCGATGACCTGGACTTCGACGTGGCGGGCGTCGGTCACGAGCCGTTCGAGGAAGACGACGGGGTCGCCGAACGAGCGCTCTGCTTCACCCTGGGTGCGTTCGAGGGCTAGCTCGAGTTCGTCTTCGGCGTAGACCTTGCGGATGCCGCGGCCACCGCCGCCGCTACGAGCCTTGATGATGAGGGGGTAGCCGATGGCCTGAGCGTGCCTACGCGCGTCGGATCGGGTTTCGACGGCGCCACCACTCCATGGTGCGACCGGAACGCCGACCTTCTCGGCCAGGATCTTCGCTTCGACCTTGTCGCCGAGCAGACGCATCGCCGAGGCGGGCGGCCCGATGAAGGTGATGCCGAGCTTCTCGCAGAGATCGGCGAAGTTCGGGTCTTCGGCGACGAAGCCCCAGCCGACCCATACGGCGTCCGCATTGGCCGCCTTGAGCGCGCGCCCGAGTTCCGCATGGTCGAGGTAGGGGCTCGTCGTCCCGTTCGACCGCAGGGTCACCGATTCGTCGGCTTGCCGGACGAACATCGCGCGACGTTCGGCTTCTGTGTGCAGAGCGATCGTGGCTATGTCGTAGTTGTGCTCTGCATTCAGCTCCCGGACGGCCCTGATCAGGCGTACGGCGGCTTCGCCCCTGTTGACTACAGCAATTCGAGTGAACATATCTCTCTATCGTCCGGTGTCGAAGGTTCGTTCTTGCAGCATGCCTCAGCAGGCGGCATATGCGGGATGATTCCGCGTCGACGTGTCTATTCAGCGATGTTCGACGGGTCCGGTCTTCGATCGCCGACAGGACCCGCAAGCGTCGTTGCGGTCCACTCAAGGTTGCAGCATCGAACACCGACCCGCCAAGTCGACATCCCGGCGTGTCTGCGTCGCTCGATCGTAAGAATCCGAAAGGTCAAGCAGCGGTCCGTGTTTCGCAGACGGTTGTGCGGAGAGTGAAATTTCCCTCTCTCTGTGCGATTTACCCGTACCCGTGAGTAACGTTGTGGCCGAACGCTTCTCGACGAACTAAGTTACCGTCGGGTATTCACAGATTTCTGTTCATCGTGAGCTCGGCGAGTTCCCGCGCGGCCTCGCACGGGTCCGGCCCGTTTGCGGAGCCGACCGACTGTACCCACCACGTGATCACACCCGAATAGTTGACGGTGACGCCGCACGCCGCCGGATTGCCTGGCCGCAACGCCTGAAACGCGGAAGCGCCCTTGATCTTGACGTCGGTAACGTCGTACTGCAGTTGGCCTGCGACGTCGCGCTCGTGCGCGAGCGAGTTGTTTTCGAACCACGCGAAGGTCACGTCGACCCGCCCGCTTGGAACGCTCACGTCCCACATGCAGATCGCGCCGAGGAAGTAGCGCTCGATGTCGTTGCCGCCGACGGTCGAGGAGATCTCCTCGTCGGAGACGGCATCGCACTCGTGGAGCAGTTTGTCGAACTGGGTCGACGGCGACGGTCCGCCTGCCGCGGTCGGCTTGCCGGTGACGGTCGTGCCGCACCCGACGAGAACGAATATTGCCGCGACGGCAATCATCCAGCGACTCCCGGTCCGACGGTTCACGAGGCCTTCTCCATCGTCAGATTCGCGAGGGCAAGAACGGGCGCACAGACGTCGGCGGGTCGGTCGGCAGCGGTGAAGTCGACAAGCCAGTACACGAAGTCGTCGTTGTCCTGGATTCCGACTTCGCAGAACTGATCGGCCGGATCCCGCGACGTGTAGGCGCGACGGCCGTCGATCTCGAGATAGGTGACGAGGCGGCCACTCGCTTCCGAGCCGAGCCGTTCCCGGTCGATCGGACTGCCGCGAAACCAGACGAACATGGCGTACGGATGACCGCCTGCCGCCTCCCACCGGCACTTGATGCCGTTGCGCGAGACAGGCAGCAAGGTTGGCAACCCGGTGATTGCGACGACCGACTCGTCGTTCACGAACCCGCATTCGTCGTAGAAGGTGCCGGGGCCGGACCGTGCGGGATCGGCCAGCGGCGGCGTCTTCTTCGGCTGATCCGGGCCGTTCGAGTCGCAGCCGGTCAGCGTGCTCGACCCCACCGCCGCGCAGGCGAGCGTGACCAGCGAGGCAAGCCTGATGGTGGCGGTCACGGTGCGGGGCACTTCACGAGGTTACTGCGCTTCGAATACGGGTAGACTGAGGTCACCGATAGTCATGCGCGGCCGGACGGCCAGCGCGGCTGTCGATTGATGGTGAGGCCGTAGCCGGCGAGGAGTTCCGGTTGGCGCCGTCGAATCGTGCTTCGTCACACCTCGACCTGGACCCGTCGAGTCGGTGATTTCCACTGACAGAACACCCACGCCTTTGCGTGACATCCCGATTCGCCCGTCTGCATGTACCTGCGGACCCACCAAACCGATCGAAAGCATTATGTACGACCAAAATTCGTTTGTAGACGTGTCCGTTGTCCGCCCGTGCTGCGGAGGTCGCCGTGGCCATCTCTGAAGTACGCGAATACGCCCATCTCACCGAGGCCGACGTCGAAGCCCTCGGCAAAGAGCTCGACGAGATCCGTCGCGATATCGAGGAATCACTCGGCGAACGCGACTCGCGTTACCTCTACCGCACGATCGCCGCACAACGACTTCTCGACGTGACGTCGCGAGCGGTGATCTTCGCCAGCCGGGGACCATTCACCACCGCGCTGGGGACCGTCGGTCTTGCCGTTGCGAAAAGCATCGAGAACATGGAACTCGGCCATAACATCTGCCACGGCCAATGGAATTGGATGAACGATCCAGAGGTCCATTCCAACTCGTGGGAGTGGGACATGGCCGGGCTGTCCGCCCAGTGGAAGTACTCGCACAACTATCGTCATCACGTCTACACCAACGTCATCGGTATGGACGAAGACATCGGCTTCGGCATCATGCGGGTGACTCGCGACGACAAGTGGCAACCGCAGCATCTGCTCCAACCTGTACGAAACCTGTTGCTGGCAGCGACATTCGAGTGGGGCATCGCTCTGCACGACCTGTATTCCGAGCAGGAGCGCGCAGCAGACGAGTCGGGCAAGCAGGCCGAGAAGAAGATGTTCCTGCGCAAGATCGGTCGACAGCTGGGCAAGGATTACGTGCTGTTCCCCGCTCTGTCGGGTCGACGCTGGCTACGGACCCTCGGCGCGAACGCGGTCGCGAACCTGATGCGAAACGTGTGGGCGTACGTCGTGATCTTCTGCGGCCACTTCCCCGACGGCGCAGAGAAATTCACGCTGACCGACCTCGACGACGAGACGCGAGCCGACTGGTACCTACGGCAGATGCTCGGTACCGCCAATTTCGATGCCGGTAAGGCCATGGCGTTTATGAGCGGCAACCTCTGCTACCAGATCGAGCACCATCTCTTCCCGGATCTGCCAAGCGTTCGCTACGCCGAGATTGCCGTTCGCGTACGCGCACTCTGCGACAAGTACGACCTGCCGTATACGACGGGATCGCTTGCGAAGCAGTACTTCCTGACCCTGCGCACGATTCACAAACTCGCCCTGCCGGACAGCATGCTGATCGCGACCTGCGACGACGCGCCGGAAACGGCATCGGAGCGGAAGTTCAGAACGTCGGCGGTGCAGCAGGAGGACTTTGCCGGGCAGACGGGGCGGCGTGGTCTGCGTACCGCGATTGCCGAGCGAAAGCGGTTCCGGCGCTAGCAAGTTCTTTGCGCGGGCCGCCCAATAATTTCAAACCAGAGGAGTACGTGTGCACCAACTCAAACTCGGAGTTCTTTCGCGAACGCGGAAGGAAAACGAGCATCGGGTGCCGATTCATCCGTCACACCTCGACCGGATCGACGACGACCTTCGTTCCAGCATCTTTCTCGAGCGTGGTTACGGCGACGACTTCGGACTGACCGACGATCAGCTTGCACCGTTCGTCGGCGGCATGTGGTCGCGCGAACAGCTGATTGCCGATTGCGACGTCATCCTGCTTGCCAAGCCGATGGCCCCCGATCTGGAAGAACTTCGGGAGGGCCAAGTGCTGTGGGGCTGGCCGCACTGCGTGCAGGACGAGAAGCTCACCCAGATTGCGATCGACCGTAAATTGACGCTCATCGCATTCGAGGCGATGAATCACTGGGGTACCGATGGTTCGTTCAATCTGCATGTGTTTCACAAGAACAACGAGCTGGCCGGCTACAGCTCGGTCTTCCACGCGATGGCGATCGCAGGCTCGACCGGCAACTACGGGCGTCGGCTGCGTGCGGTTGTCATCGGGTTCGGTGCCACAGCGCGTGGCGCCGTGACGGCTCTCAGTGCGCACGGCGTGCACGATGTCGAGGTCCTGACCCAGCGCGGTATCGCTGCCGTCGCGTCGCCGATCCACTCGGCGCAGATGGTGCAGTTCGATCACGACGTCGACAACCCGGGCGACCCACGCCGAAGCCACGCGCTGACCGAGGACGGACGGGTGCCGCTCGCGGGCTTCCTCGCGGAGCACGACATCGTCGTCAATTGCGTATTGCAAGACACCGCAGCACCTTTGACGTTCCTGATCGACGAGGACGCCGATATCTTTCCGCCGGGCAGCTTGATCGTCGACGTGTCGTGCGACGAGGGGATGGGGTTCAGTTGGGCGCGTCCGACGACGTTCAGCGAGCCGACCTTCACCGTCGGCGAGCACATCACCTACTACGGGGTCGACCACAGTCCGTCCTATCTCTGGAATTCGGCGAGCTGGGAGATCAGTGAAGCCCTGCTGCCGTACCTGCGGACCGTGCTCGAAGGTCCGGATGCGTGGGGCAAGAACCAGACAATCAGCCGCTCGATCGAGATCCGTGACGGCGTGATTCAGAACCCCGCGATCCTCGCTTTCCAGCACAGATCAGCCGATTTTCCGCATCCCTACACAGAATTGGTGGAGTCATGACCGGAGTAGAGTCATCCGCATCGTCCGATGCCACACTCGATTCGGATTCGACATCCCGTATGTGCGAAACCTGTCCGCACACCTGGGAATCCCACGATCCGATCGCAGCCAGGTACTGCTCCGCAGTCGCTGCGCGCTCACTCGATCGCTCCTGCATCTGTTCGCAGAACAAGCCGACCCCACAACCGAAAAAGGAAAACAAATGAGTTCCGATACGACGACCCGCTCACGCTACGAAGAACGTGTACACCTGGTGTCGGAGGCTTTGACCTCCAACACCAAGCTCGACAAGAAAGCCGCAGCGAAGGTCGCGGTGCAGATCCTGCATGCGATCGACACGATTCCCGAGAAGGTTCGCTAACTTCTAGCGCTGTTGCGCGTTTGCCCACCTGATCAGATCGCCCCTGTCGAGCGCTACGGCGAGCAACTCGGGGAACTGATCGGGTGTGCAGGCGAATGCTGGAATACCAAGCGCTGCAAGTGCGCTCGCGTTGTCGTGATCGAACGACGGTGCGCCGTCGTCGGACAGCGCGAGCAGCACCACAACTTGTACGCCCGACTCCTTCATCGAGCCGATCCGTCGCAGCATCTGCTCGCGGACCCCGCCTTCGTAGAGGTCGGAGATCAGCACGAACAACGATTCGGTCGGCCTCGTGATGAGCGACTGGCAGTAGGCGATCGCCCGATTGATGTCGGTGCCGCCGCCGAGTTGAGTACCGAAGAGAACGTCGACAGGATCTTCCAACTTGTCCGTCAAATCGACCACCGCCGTATCGAATACGACGAGTGACGTCTTGAGCGAGCGCATCGACGCAAGCACGGCACCGAACACCGACGCGTAGACGACGCTCGACGCCATCGATCCTGATTGGTCGATGGCCAGCACCACGTCGCGGTGCACGGCTTGGGCTCGACGGCCGTAGCCGACCAGACGTTCCGGCACCACGGTCTTGTGCTCGGGTAGGTAGTGGCCGAGGTTCTTTCGAATCGTGCGATCCCAGTCGACGTCACGCAGTTTCGGCCGCGACGTTCGGGTCGCTCGGTTGATGACGCCGGTGACGGCAGCTGTCGTCTTGGACGCGATCCGACGCTCGATGTCGCGAACCACCTTCTCGACGACCATTCGCGCTGTCGCCTTGGTGGTTTCGGGCATCACCCGATTGAGGCTCAGCAGCGTCCCCACCAGGTGTACATCGGGTTCGACTGCTTCGAGCAACTCGGGTTCGAGCAGCAGCTGTGTCAGGTTCAGTCGCTCGATCGCGTCCTTCTGCATCACCTGCACGACGCTGTTCGGGAAGTATGTGCGAATGTCGCCGAGCCACCGCGACACCCGGGGCGCCGAGCTACCGAGGCCGCCGGCTTTGCGCTTGCTGTCCGATGCCGAGCTTTCGGAATCGGAGTCGTACAGCGCAGCGAGCGCGCCGTCCATTGCGCGGTCGTCTTTGCCTGCGAGCCCACCCAGCCCTTCGTCGGCAGCCTTGCCCAGCGCCAGGCGCCAGCGGCGGAGGCGTTCGTAGTCGTCGGTGTTTTGGGTGTTCGGTTCGGTCTTGCTTGGTTCGGTCATTTCTGTACGCCCAAGATCTGCGCGACCGCTTGCATGGCGATGCGGCCGCGTTCGCGGTCGACCTGCTGCACCGAATTACGTTGCGTCGTGCCCGGACTGCGTACCGCCTGCCCGATCGCGTGTCGCTCACCGGTCTCGAACGAACCGAACGTGCGACGCAGCAGGGGGAGGGCGTCGATGAAGTCTTGGCCACCGAGGGAGGCGAGCCAGTCGTCGAGCAGGCGTAGAAGTTCGCGGTCGTGCACGAGCAGGAGTCCGCCGCCGGCGAGGAAGCCTTCGACCCACGCGGCTTTCGCGGCGGGTTCGGCGCCGATCGAGAGTGCATGGGAAAGTCTTGTGGCCGAGTCGGATTCGCTGATCCGTCCGGCGTCGCGGAGGAGTCTGACGATGCGGCCGACCAGCAGACCGTGTACGTCGCTGCGGTGGCTGATGGATTCGAGTGCCGTCATCCAGCGGTCGGACGTCGTCGCGTCGTCGCGGGTCATGACGGAGGCGTGGGTGTCGTCGATGAGCGTGCGAAGTGTGGAAGCGCTGTCGTCGTCGAGGTTGCCGACGGCCGAGCCGAGGCCGGCGCAGATGCGGACGAGCAGACTGTCGGCCACGTGGGTGATTGCGGCAGTGTCGGTTCCGCGGACGTCGCCGTAGCGCATCGTGCGCGTCAACGGTGGGACAGCGGCGAGCAGGTGGGCAACGTCGTGGTCGAGGGCTGCGGTGGTCTCCACCGTTTTGAGTAGCTGGGGGAGCACGCTTGCGAGGTCCGCGATGAGGGCGCGTTCGAGGAGGTTGGTGAGCTCGCCGAGAGTGGTGTCGTCCTTGTGTGCCCGATCGAGGATCTTCGCCTCCGCTGCGGCTTCGACGGTCGTTCCCCACATCGCGGCCTCGACGACGGATACCGAGAATTCTGGCTGCCATTCGAGGGTCCACGTTTCGCGGAAGGTTCCGGTGCTGCGTACCTCGCTGTCGGTGATGGTGCCCCAGCCGATGCCGATCAGCAGGAGTCGATGCAGCAGTTGCGATTTGGCGAGGTCGTTCGACTTGCGGAGGTCGAGATCGAGTTTCGTCGCCGATGGAGTCTGTTTGAGGCGCAAGGTTCGTGCGCGAGCACGGAGGTCGGCGTCCAGGGGGACGGTCGGTGTCTCGTCGGGCACCGAGCCGAGCTTTTCGCCGACGACCAGCTTGTTTGTGATCAGCGCCAACAGCACGTCGTCGCCGTCGCACAGGACAGCGCGAGTTGCTTCGGTGACCTCCGACAGCCCTGCCAGCGGGCGAGATCGCATGGCGGCGAGAGTTTCCGTCAGTCGTACCGATTCGATGACGTGCGCGCTCGACACGGGAAGGTCCTCGGCGCGTAGGACTCGCGCGACCTTGGTGAGCCAACGAACGATCGGGTGTTCGGTCTCGGTGAAGAGATGGTGATACCAACCGGGCGAGGTGATTCCAGCGCCGTAGCCCGATCGGCTTGCCAGCCGCGAATGCGTCCACGGCACCCAGGTGAGCGAGGTCTTCGTCTTGGGCAGTCCTTTGAGGAGACGGGCATCGGCAGTGGCGGGTCCGAGAGTGCCCGTGAGAGCGGGGGCGTGCCAGGCGCCACAGACGACGGCGATTCTCTGGGAGCCTGCTTTGACGGCTTTTCTCAGTGTTTGGCGCATGTACGCCTCGCGCTGCAGCGTGCGGCTATCGATGTACGAGGTCTCCCGTAGCGACGCCATCGCCTCGGTGATCGCATCGAACGACTCTGCGTCGGAGGTGGATTCGACGATCGCGTCCCACCAGCGTTCGGCGTCGTCGTATCCGGCCGCTGCGGCGAGGCGGACGAGTGGGTCGCCCTGTTCTCGCCTCTCGTCCTCGGCGGGCTTCACGCCGATCGTCTGCGATGCGGGTAGGTCGCAGAAGGTCGCGGTCACGTTGTGCGCGGCGGCCCACGTGATCGCCTGCCACTCGGGGGAGAAGACAGCGAACGGCCAAAACGCGGCATTGGACGGTGCCGCAGTCGAATACGCGAGCAACGCCACCGGGGGATGCATGTGCTCCGAGGCTGCGAGCGCGACCAGTGGGTCGGCGTCGGAGGGACCTTCGATGAGGATCGCGTCGGGCACGAATTCGTCGAGTGCAGCACGAAGCGACCGCGCAGAACCAGGGCCGTGGTGGCGGATGCCGTAGACGCGGGTTTCGGTGGCGGTCTTTATGTTTGGTGGCTCCAGGGCTACTGTCATCCGCTCACCTCGCGGCAGGCGCGGTAGAAATCGGCCCAGCCTTCCCGTTCGCGCACAACGGCTTCGAGGTATTCGTTCCACACGACGGCGTCGGCGACGGGGTCTTTGAGTACGGAACCGAGAATGCCCGCGGCGACGTCGGCAGCGCGCAAGGTGCCGTCGCCGAAGTGAGCGGCAAGGGCCGCACCGCTGGTGATCACCGAGATGGCTTCGGCGGTCGAGAGTGTGCCGGACGGTGATTTGAGTTTGGTTCTGCCGTCTTCGGTTGCCCCGGAACGTAGTTCGCGGAACACCCGGACCACACGCCGAATCTCTTCTGCTGCAGCGGGAACGGGCGGCAATTCGAGTGAGTGGCCGAGTTGCTCGACGCGACGCGTGACGATCCCGACTTCTTCCTCTTCGCTGGCCGGAAGTGGGAGTACGACGGTGTTGAAACGGCGGCGCAGCGCGGATGACAGTTCGTTGACACCGCGGTCGCGGTCGTTGGCTGTGGCGATGACGTTGAAACCTTTGACGGCCTGCACTTCTGTGGCCAGTTCGGGGATCGGGAGAGTCTTTTCCGACAGGATGGTGATGAGCGCATCTTGGACATCCGCGGGGATGCGGGTGAGTTCTTCGACGCGGGCGATGGTGCCGGTCTCCATGGCGGTCAGGACTGGTGAGGGAACCAGTGCCCCTGCGGTCGGGCCTTCGGCGAGCAGGCGTGCGTAGTTCCAGCCGTAGCGGATCGACTCCTCGGCGGTGCCAGCCGTGCCCTGGACTAGCAGGGTCGAGCTGCCGCTGATCGCGGCCGAAAGATGTTCCGATACCCACGTTTTGGCGGTGCCTGGTACGCCGAGCAGGAGGAGTGCGCGGTCGGTTGCGAGCGTCGCAACGGCGACCTCGACCAGTCTGCGCGGACCCACGTATTTGGGCGTGATGACCGTGCCGTCGTTGAGCGTCCCGCCGAGCAGGTACGTCACGACGGCCCATGGCGACAGTCGCCACGACGGGGGTCGGGGGCGGTCGTCGGTGCGGTCGAGGGCTGACAGTTCTTCTGCGAAGGCTTGTTCCGCGTGCGGGCGGAGCAGTGCCGACTGGTCCGGTTCTGTCACCGCTTGCTCTGTCACTGCAGCTCCTCGAGCATCGTCTTGCGTTGTATGAGGTGGAACGCGATCTGGTTCATCCGGCGTGCGGTGCCGCCGTCGACGGCTCGGTCAGCGGCTCCGCGCACTGCACCGAGCAGGTCGATCGGCAGGTGTGCCAGCGCGTGCGTGTGTAGCTGTCGGCGGAAGGCCTTGTCGTCGGGGCGGGTCGCAACGGGATCCATCTGCATCAACAATTCCAGAGCCCGGATCGCGAACTCGCGTGGCCACGGGTGTGGGAGAGCGTCGAGCACAATCGTCGAGGAGTCGAGCAGCGGCCGTGGGTCGGCGAGGACCCAGTCCGCAACTGCGTCGGCGGGCAGCACCGTGATGAGGTCGGTGTCTTTCACGCCCGCCCGTCGCAGCAGAGCTTCGGCCCATTCGGCATTGTGTTGGGCCTTCGCGGCGTCTGCCCAGCCGACGGTGATGCGGAGTTTCCAGCGTTCGTCGATAGCGGAGGTCACTGCGGTTGCCGGCGGTCCGAGCAGCTGTTCCCAGACCGCGAGCGGAGTCGCTCTGACGACTCGGCCGAACCACGTCATCGGATCGTTCGCGGCGCTGACCGAGCGGTCGCCGATGCCGTCCCGGATGGCTGCGTCGTCGAGTTCCTCGGGAACGCGTGCCGAGAGCGCGTTGTTCTCGTCGAAGTAGATCCAGTCGCGGATACGTTCGGACATCCGTTGCGACAGAGGCGAATCGGGGAGCTTCGCGAGCATGGCCGCGGCGACGGTTCGGACCTCTTGGCGTCCGTCGTCGAGGGCCTGTTCGAGGAAATCGGTGTCGTTGGTGTTGAGTTGCGGCAGTAGGGAGCCGATCAGTTGGAAGCGGGCGGGTCCGGGTTCTTGCGGCCAAATCTTTGCGAGTTGCTCGAGCGCGGCGTCGGGGTCTTGCCGGCGCACGTCGGCGAGCCACTTCGCGCGTTCTCGGAGGGTGCCGTAGTTCCAGACCTGCAGGTCGGAGAGCTGGTAGCTCGTAAAATCCGACCATTCCGGATTCTGACGTGCGAGCCACTGACCGCGAACGCTGGCGAGCTGGACGAGTCGGTCGCGGTAGGTCTGGTTGTTCGTGCTCGCCTTGGCGTACCGAAGGACAAGGGCGACAAGCTCGTCGGGTGCGCGGTAGTTGCGTCCGAGGGCCTCGACGAGCCATTCGTCGATGATGCGTGAGTTGGCCGCTGCAAGATCGCGAAAACGGGCCACCGCCGCGGCGGGCAGTTGGTAGCGCGGATCGTCGTCACACACGGATGGTGGCGTCGCGGTTGTCGAGGTGACGCCGCCACGCTCGTAGGCGCGTTCGAGTGCTGCGGCCTCCAGCAGTGAGGCGGCCGCATCGTTGGTGGACAGTTGCTCGACCACACCGCGTGGCACCGGTTCGAGTGTGTCGAAAGTGGGTGTCCTGCGCGCCGTTCCGAGGAGGGCGGCGGCGACCAGATCGTCGTTCACATCACCACCACCCGACCGCCGGAGAATGCGGAGATGACGCGAATGCCGTCGTTGGTCCATTCGCCGATGATCGTTACTGGGTAGCCGCCGGAGAAGCCGAGCAGCGTCCACGGCGGCGGTTCGTCGAGTGGTGTCGAGATCGCGATGGCTCGGCCGGTGTGATCGATGACGTGCCACTGTTCGGCAGCGAAGGTGGGGATGACGTCTTTGAGGCAGACCGGCCACGAGCGCAGCCACGGATCGCGACCGATGGCGGCTGCGTAGTCGTCCAGAGCTTCTTCGATGCCTGTGGCCGGGAGTGTGGTGAAGGGCTCGGGATTGCCGTGCCGCTCACCGAGTTTCGCACGCAGCGAGGCCGCGCCGGGGTAGTAGTGCAGGTCGGCGTCGATCAGCGATCCGAGAGGTGGCAGGTCGGCCGGGAAGTTCGGGGTGCCGTGCGAGAAGTCGAGAAGCACTGCCCAGCTGTGGCTTTCGCGTTCGCGCAGCCATACCTTCCGGCTGAACAGGCTGTTTTCTTCGGTCACCTTGATGCCCAACACCATCCACCGTCCGCGGACCGGACGTTCGGCCAGCACGGAATCCGCGGCGACGGGGTAGCCGATGTGCGATCGGACCGTCGCCTGCAACGGATCGGGCAGCTCATTGAGGCGCCGGTGCGCTTGCACGAGCAGGTGCAGTTGCGCGTATTCGCCGAGTAGCCGTTGGGGCCAATCTTTGCGTGTGGCAAGGGCATACGGGAGTCGTCGCAGGGTCGATGCGATGCCGGGTGCTTTGGAGTCGACCATCCGGGCGGCCGCTGCTTCGAAGGCTGTGTAGGAACGGTCAGTTTGGGCGAGGCCGGTTCGGACCTGGTCGGCGATCCAGGTGTCGAGTTCTTCGAGGCCGATGGTGACCTGCTTGAACCGCAGTTCGGCTGTTGCCGGGTTCGCGGTCTTCGGTGCGGCGGGAGTCTCGGGTTTGACGCCGTCGCGGTCGGCGCGGGCCTCTATCCAGACCTCCGCGAAGTCGGCGATGGAATCTGCTTCGGGGACAGCATCTTCGGACCAGGAGATGAGCAGACCCAAAGCGTGTTTGCACGGGAATTTGCGGCTCGGGCACGAGCATTTGAACGCTGGACCGGAGAGGTCGACGATCGTTTGGTACGGCTTCAGACCACTGCCTTGGCACAGTCCCCATAGTGCGTTCGCGTGGTGGCCGGTGTTCGAGAAGCTGGGTCCGAGCCGTCGAGCGAGCGCGACGGCCTTCGGGTCGGGCACAAGTGCGGTGATCTGTTCTTTGGTCCAGCGTTGGGGTGGAGAGGTCATTCGAAGAGGCTCTTGATGTCGTCGGCGGTCATGGCGGTGCTCTGCATGGTGTCGGCGTCCATGACGCTGGCGAAGAGTTCGGCTTTCTTCGCTTTGAGTGCCATAACCTTTTCCTCGATTGTGTCTTTGGCGATGAGCCGGTACACCATGACGCTACGGGTTTGGCCGATTCGGTGGGTGCGGTCGATGGCTTGTGCTTCGGTCGCAGGGTTCCACCACGGGTCGAGCAGGAAGACGTAGTCGGCTTCGGTGAGGTTGAGTCCGAAGCCGCCGGCTTTGAGGCTGATCAGGAAGACCGGTGCCGCACCGCTTTTGAACTGTTCGACCACTCCGCCGCGGTCTTTCGTGGATCCGTCGAGGTAGGCGTAGGTGATGCCTTCGGCGTCGAGCCGGTCGCGGACCTTCGACAGGAACGACGTGAACTGACTGAAGATCAGTGCACGGTGGCCGCCGTCGATGACGTCGTGCAGTTGCTCGGTCAGCGCTTCGATCTTCGCGGACGGCACGCCTTCGTGCTCTTCTTCGACCAGGCCCGCGTGCAGGCTCAGCTGACGCAGCATCGTCAGCGACCGGAAGATCGTGAAGCGGTTTTTGTCCATGTCGCTGATCAGGCCGAGGATCTTCTGGCGTTCGCGTTGCAGGTGGGTTTGGTAGATCTTGCGGTGGCGTGGATTCAGTTCGAGTTCGAGGACCTGCTCCTGCTTGGCCGGCAAGTCGGCTGCCACTTGGTCTTTGGTGCGGCGGAGTAGCAGCGGCTTGATGCGGCGTCGCAATTGGGCGAGAAGTTCCGCGTCGCCTTGGTTTTCGATCGGTTTGCGGTAGTAGTCGCCGAACTTCTTGATGTTCGGGAACAGCCCCGGTGCAGTGATCGACAGGAGCGACCACAGCTCCATCAGGTTGTTTTCCATCGGCGTGCCGGTGATCGCCAGCTTGAACGGCGTCTCCAGTTTGCGGACGCATTGGTAGGCCTTCGACTGGTGGTTCTTGACGAACTGCGCCTCGTCGAGGATCAGCGCCGACCAACTCATCGCCGAGTAGGTGTCGAAGTCGAGCCTGAAGCGGGTGTAGGAGGTGATAACCACGTCCGCGTTGCCGAGTCGTGCCATGTCGGACGCTTTGATGGCCTTGTCGATTGCGGCGATCTTCAAACCTGGTGCGAAGCGCCGAGATTCGGCTGCCCAGTTCGGCACGACACTGGTCGGCGCGATGATCAGGAAGGGCGGCGCGTCCGGATCGGCTTGTCGCGCATGGCAGATCAAGGCCAGTGACTGGATTGTCTTACCGAGGCCCATGTCGTCGGCCAGGATGCCGCCGAGCTTGTGCTGCCACAGGAAGGCGAGCCAGGTGAAGCCGTCCAGCTGGTAGGGGCGCAGTTCGGCATTGAGCGTGCGGGGCGGCGCGATCGGAGCGAGGCCGGGAAGTTTCAGCAGACCGTCGACCTGCGCCCGCCATTCCCACGCTTGGCTCTCGATGACACCCAGTTGGGCAAACTCGTCCCAAAGTCCAGCTTGATAGCGGCTCAGCCGGAGCGGGCCGTTCGGATTGTCCTGCAGCCCGCGAGCTTCCTCGATCAGCTCTCGAAGTGACTGCAGCTCAGGCTTTTCCAGCGAGAAGTACGCGCCACTCGGCAGCAGCAGGTGGGTCAGGTCGTTGGCGAGGGCGGTGAAGACGTCGGCGAACGGGACCTCTTGGCCTTCGACGGAGATCGTGACGCCGAGGTCGAACCAGTCGTTGCTTTTCGAGGTCGCCGACGTGCTGAGTCCGATTCGCAGGCTGTCGCCGGCTTCGCGGTAGTCGGCCGGAGTCCCGTCGACCTCGATGCGCAGGCCGTCGCGGTCGGCGTACAACGGTAGGACTTCGGTGGTGAATCGCATCGTGTCGATACCGCCGAGGACGGTGCGATTCGACAGGGCGGTTTGCTTGTGGCCAGGTCCGTCGTCGTACTGCTCGATCGGTAGGTCGAGGTCGAGGAGGATGTCTCGCTCGCGCTCGAGATCTCGGTACGAAGCACCGCCGCCCCGCGGATCGAGTGGTGCGCGCATTTCGTGGTCGCCGACGGTATAGGCCCATTCCCAGTCGACGGTGAGGTTGTGGCCCTCGCCGTAGCTCGCGAGCAGTGCGAGCGTCGGCTCGGATACGACTGGGGGAGTGAAGCTTCCGTCGGACGAGAGGATCGTCGCTTGGCGTTGAAGCGCGGGGAAGTATTCGGTGACGAAGCGATCTTTCTCGGATGCCGGTATTTCGAGCAGGTGCGATTCGACGACCATCTGCTGCAGGTGTCGTGCGACCGGTTTGGTCAGCTTCGCCAACCGCACACGATTGGCATGGTCGGTGGTGAAGACACCGTGCGCGGTCTCGCCGATGAATGCGATGGCCAACGAGCTCACGGGTTCGTCGTCGATCCGGACCACCGGCACCACAATCAAGTCGCCGGAGGCGGTTTCGGTCACGTCGAGGCAGAACTCGGCCTCGCCGTAGGGTTTCGGTCCGATGTCGCGTCGACCGTTGATGAGTTTGATGCCGCGTCGCACGGCCTCGTCGAGCAGCGGCCAGAGTCGCGGACTGTCGAACAATGCGAGGTCGAAGTCCTTCTCCTCGTGGCGGTAGTACGACACCCGACCGGTCTGGGACTGAAACACCGCGTAGAACTCGCGGAGCAGCCGGATCTGGTCGTGTGGGTGCCCCGATGCTGCGTGCATCTGGCTGACGGACGTCCACGTCAACCCGCCGCTGATCCAGCCTTTGCTGCCGGGCTTCACAGGTTTGATGCGCAGCGTTGGGCGCGCCTTCGACGCCGCGGTCGATGGCGGCGGGGTCAGCATCAGTTCGATGGCGAGCTGATTGGTCGCCGTGTGGACCTCGTTGGATTTCGGCGGCGCGGTCGGCAGTAGTGCCGACAACGACTGCTCCCATGTGGGTTTGGGCGGCGGTGCCACTGGCTGCGGTTTGGGTTCGCGGTTCTGCGGCATCGCGGCGATCACGAGCGCGACCACGTGTTTGCAGTCGAACTCGACCGGGCAGGTGCAGTTGCCTTCCACGAAGCCGCCGCCGTGCTCCAAGTCGAACAGGGCCGTGGCCTCGTAGTAATCGCCGACGCTGCCTTCGATGATTCCGTCGAGCGCCTCGTCCTTCGGATACCACCTCATCTGCCGCACCTCGTGCAGCTTCGCGTGCATCATCCCCCGAGCAAACGTCGCCGGCCCGACCGATTCCTCCAAATCGGCCAGATCGTCGTACGTGAATGCGTTTCCCACCATGACGTGACCGTAATGGCAGGCTCCGACACATTCGGGAGCGGCACGCATCTCCCGTAGAAGTTGGTAACCGAGTGAATTCGAGGGGCTCGATGGACTATCCGCTGCATCGCTGTGGCACGGTCGGCCGACCGCAGCGGCCGTTATAGCTTTCCGCAGAAAACTATAAATAGCGCGAACGAATTTATAGTTACGCTGATGACGCTTCGCCAACCACTTCGGCACAGACTGCGTAAAGCGTGCGTTCGGAAGCTTAGAGTGGGCGCAGCGGGACGCCAGTGGTCGAGAACCGCGTAGGCAGGCAGTGCGGATCGCTGCCTCGACGGTCGTGTTGGTCGGAGTCTTTGCCGGCTGCGCACGGGAAGCGGGTGACGGAGCTGCCGCAAGTGCAGACGGTCACTCTCTGACGACGGTGAACGACTTTTCCTTTTCCACGGCCTCCTTTGCACGGCAACTCGAAACCACGCTGGAACGGCGGTGTTCGGCGAAGCCAACCCGGCAACGATTACGTCCACCTGCGATCTTTGGCGACTCTGAAAGAGCGATCTCGGTTGACGTTATGTACTCTCCACCCATGGCGGGGTGGGGGAACACAGCTGAAACTGGCGTGCCTGCGGGCAGTTATACCTGGGGGCCAAAGGTCCGAAAGCAGCTTCCGAGTAGGCGCTGGCGAATAGCAGCGACGATTCTAGCGATCTGTCTATTGATTGGTGCAGTAGCGGTTGCCACACCGCCGCTGATAGTTGATGGCTCCCCGACCCAGTCTCGCGAATCGATTGCGCGCGAGCAGTTGATCCTTGCGCAGGTCGATATGGCTCAAGCGCCGGGCCAACGCTTCGTCGGCACGGTAAGCACGCCTTCCGGCGACACCACAGTAAGTATCGATCTGCAAATATCGAGCGCTGGACTCGGCATGGGGACGATCACCCTCGATGGCCTCGATATGCAGTACCTCGGAGTCGACGGCGAGTCATTTCTACGCGCACCCGAACCGTTCTGGCGATACGTTGGAAAACTTCCCAGCGACGCAAAGACACTTAGCGAGCAGTGGGCGAAGATCCCATCGGACCTATTCGGCCTCGACTTCACGACCGACCTTGCGCCATCCAAACTCGCGCTCGCCCTCGACCCCAATGAGGAAACCGGCGAACCGCTAACGATCGGCGAGCCTACCGATGTTGACGGCCTACGGTCACTCCCGATAACCAGCGGCAACTACACAACCTATGTCGCTATTGAGAGCGGTTCCTCGGCGACCGAACCAACACCTTCGCCAGCTTCGCCTGTGCCATCGTCTCCGGTTCGGCCGCCACATTCTCTGGCACCCGTGCCACCGGGGGCATCAACGCCGCCCTCCAATTCATCGCCGGGTCCTGTGCGGCCCGCAATGTTCGACAAGGACCCCGGCGCGCCAGCACCGCCACCGCTACCTCCGCCGCCTGCCCGATCCGGAAAGATCACTCGCATCGAGATTGATCATCAAAAATCACCCAAAAGATCGCTCGGGACATCAGATCTGAACACATCAAACCTGACGCCTGAGCAGACTCGCGAATTGTTTGGCGAAATGGAACGCCACGGCCGAACCGATCTCGTTACATCGGTGGACAGCGACGTTGCGTTTGAAACACAGGGACAAGTCGAGTTGGCTCCATGCGGTCCGACATCATGTGTCGCCAACGCCACAATCTCAAATACGATCGCGGGCGCCGCCGACAATCCAAAGTCGATCTACGCGACCGTTGATTTCAACTTCACCTTGGACGGCGCCCCCGTGGGGTCATGCAGCCAACAAGTAGTGATGCCGCCGAACGGGTCATCGTCCACCAGCTGTCCGGTCACCTACTCGGTGCCACGTGACGGACGGAGCCATACAACAGCCGTCACCGTTCGAACAACGGCTCGTGCCATGTTTCCGGAGCATATCGAGCAGATACTGCGGATTATTGCAGCGAACGGCGATGCCCTGCGAGCAGTTACGGAGGCTCAGAAGATCGGCGAATGGGTGCCGACCAACCACGGACAAAGCAAACGCGCGGCGGTCTATCAAAGCCAGATCAGCGGGCTCCCGGCGGGCGTCGAGTATGAAGTCAACGGCGTGAAGTTCGATGGATACGGCGGTGGCGTCCTCCTCGACGCCAAAGGGTTGGGCTACAGCACCTTCTTCGAGTTGGGTCCGGACGGACAATATCGGCCGCAGGGATGGTACAAGAACAGCGGCAATTACGACAAGCTCCTAACGGAAGCGAGAAATCAGGTCAAGGCCGCAGATGGCCGTCCAATTGAATGGCACATCGCCGAAGAGTTTGCCGCAAACGCTATCCGTCAGTTGTTCGAGGCAGAAGGCATTCGCGGAGTAACGATTGTATTCGTTCCCCCAAACCCATGAGTTGGTCGATCTTGTCCGAGAGGCGCAACGATGAGCTTTAGCTTCACAATTTGCAAATTTGGTCCGGAGGAGACGGTTGTCAAGCTCAGCAGCGACGTTGTCACGGCACTCATAGGTGACTACTCGCTAGAGCCAACCGACACACCTGACAGTTACATTTTTCACGATGGAAATGAAACGTCGGAAGTAGACGTTCTCCGCGGCGGGATGAGCCTGGACTTTCCACGTCCGCTAGCTAGCGACCGGATGACGCAACTGTTGTTCGATGCGCTCTCTCGAACCGGCGCGACGCTATTTTCGTCGAGCTTCGAGGGGGTCCTTACGACGAATCCCGCTCAATCTGAGTACGTGCCTGGGAGTCTGCAGCCGACTACGGTGATTGAGCGTTGGCAAGATATCGACGCGTACCTTGCCGAGCAGTAGTTCAGTTGACCGCACAACGGTAATGCTGAAGGACGGACAGAACCCACTGTCATCTCTGCTCGGCAGGTCCGGACGGTGCGTTCGCTCATCAAGAATACGGCCTGGTTTCCGGGCAGAGGTTCTCTCTAGCTTGTGTAGGTCAACGTCGCTCTTCGGCCGACCAAGGCAACTAAGTTTGCGTACGCGTGCATAAGGCTGGACGCTTATAGGATTGTGCCTCGCGCCGGTGCTTGAGCACGCATTCGTAGGCTTAGGAAGGGTGCCATGTCCAACCCCCGCCGCAGGTCGCGAACTACTTCTGACGCCCTCGCCGACCGATTCGTCGCGCGTCGTCACCAGCTTAGCCTGACCCAGACAGAGCTCGCGGACCTTGCAGGCGTTTCGCGGTCCAGCGTTCAGGCGATCGAAGCTGGCAAGCGCACAATCCAACTCGATGTCGTTTCAGCGATCGCGGAGGCGCTTGGTTGCGACCTCGTCCCCATCACCAGAGCCGGCAAGGCGGTGTCGGCATGACCGCCGCCGACAGGCTCAACGCGGTGTATCCCGCCGCTAAATACTGAATCAAGACCGAGGAGATCGTCGGTGCATTGAGTTCGGTGTGTGAGCGCGGTGACGGATCGGCACGCGCTGCGACGCTCGATGTCCTTCGCCTCGTTGTGTATTCGTATGCAATCGGCAACGGCGATCTGCATGGCAAGTACTTCTCGGTGTTCTGGCGGGATCCGATGGCGCTCGACTTCTACGGTCGGGCGAACAAGCGGACACGTCGGCACTTCGTCGAATCTGCTCGTCGGCTCGGCCTACGGAGCGAGCGTTGACACGGATGCTGGACCAGGTCTGCAGCGGTGTCCTTGCCGGCGCCGAGAAGGTGGACGACATCGGCTTTGCCGACAAGGACACGTCGCGTTTGCGAGAGCTGTTGTTGCACAGAGTGGATGAGCTGCAGAGCTAGGCGCTACTTCCCATCCATCGCCCCCGCGCGGTCGGCGTCGGAGAAGCCTTCGACCTTCGCGCCCGGAGCTGCAGCTCGCTTGCGACTGGTGTAGCTCGCTGCCGCGGCAAAGGCGTTCGTCACGCCCGCAGGCGACGCCGCGTAGGTGATTGAGTTGGTCGATTTGAAGCCCATCTGCTCACCGATCGCGACCGCATCGATGTTCGCGCCGAGGAACAGGTAGTCCCAAGCGAATTCGCTTTCCTGCCTGGTGATCACCTCTTTGACGGCGTGATGCGTCCAGTCCTTGCTGGCGTTTTCGTGACCGTCGGTGAGGACGACGACGATCACCTGACCCGGCCGCTCGTGCTCCGGCTTCGCGGCGAGCTCCTCGCCGATTTCGGTTGTGAGACGGCCGATTCCGTCGTACAACGCCGTCACGCCACGCGGCTGCAGATCGAGCGGCGGGACGTCCGCGATCGGGACGTTGGAGTACACGCGCTCGTAGTGATCGTCGAACTGCGCGAGCGTCACCGTCACCGAGCCGGGCTGTTCACGCTGCTTCGCGATGTAGGCGTCGAAGCCGCCCTGGGTGTCGCCTTTGATCGAATGCATCGAGCCGGAACGGTCCAGGAGGACGGCAATAAGGGTGAGGTCGGGGTTCGTCATCTGCGGCTCCTTGGCGTTGGGCTTGTATCTCCACAGTGCCTGCGCGCCGAGCCGACTGCCACCTATTTGAGGAGTTCGTCCCGCACGCGCATAAGTACGAAGCCGAGACGATTCTGGCCGGGCCATTGCGATGGCGTCGCGAGTCGTTCGTCGTCAGCGGCAATGCCTGCGCCCCAAATGGAATCGGTAGGGCTCGCCTCGACGAGGACGTTCTTGCCCGTCGACGTCAGGTAATCGCCGAGCGCGCCGACCTGGCTGAACTTGGCGAGGTTGGCCTTGTAGACGACGTCGACGCTGATGCGCGTCCACTCGTCGGCGTCGTAGCCGGTGACTTTGCGCCCGAGCTTCTTGATCTTCGACGGGTTCTTCGCGCCGAGGATGATCTCGGCCTTGTCCTCGTCGCCGAACGTAGTTGCCTTCTGCCACATCATGTATTGCTCGGCGGAGGTGAAGTTGTGGTCGTCGAGGGTGAAGTTGGAGATGTACCACTGGCTCAAGCACTCTGGCCCGACGACACCCGTCTCCGACGGCTTTGCATTCAAGAACGGCACCATGACGAGTGGGACGCCCTCGGCTTCGGCATCGCAGAGTTCGCGGTAGTCACTACTCGGATCGACCATCAGGCAAGGTTACGGGGCGCTGGTATCAGGTTTGCGCGAGGCGGGTGGCAATGTCGGCGGCCGGGATCCATACGAACTTTCGTCCGTTTTTTGTGCGGCTGAGCAGGCCGCGAGCCTCCAGCGCCATTAGGTCCTGTCGTGCACGCTCGCCGCTGATGCCGTGGCTGTCCGCGTGTGACTGGGCGGTGAACGTCGCATCGGGATCCTTGACAGCCAACTCCAGCAGGGCAATCTGGCGATGATTGAAACCTGACGCATCCGAAAGCAGCGAACGAGTGCGTCTGAGCTCCGAGACTTTGGCTGCCAAGTAGACGTCGAGATCGTCGAGTGCTCGTTTGATGACGTTGAGGTGGTAGATGAAGAAGTAGGTCAGGTCGCCGCCGTCTTGCTCGGAGTACAGAAAGGATCGAGCGTACTGACCCGGTGCTTTCTTGAGAATCGTTGACACAGTGAGGAATTCCGTCAGCCAATAGCCCTGCTTCAACATGCTCCAGTAGAAGAGAGCGCGTGCAGTGCGGCCGTTGCCGTCCTCGAAGTAGTGGTCGTATCCCGCCATGAAGTGAATCGTCAGCGCACGCAGAACGGGATGCATCCAGCCGGCGGTTGCTTGTCCGTTTGCGAAGCGGCACAGCTCAATCAGCCGCCGCGGCAGCTCGGATACTGGCGGCGGACGATGCAGAACTTGATCGTCGTCACCCAAGACCGAGACGCGGTCAGCAGGATCCGGATTGGATTGCATCCGTCCCGCGGCGTCAGGTGAGTCGAGAGTGCCGTCCGTGACAATGCGATGAAGCTCGAGGATCGCCTCCGGCGTGAAGTCCGACTCGCGAAGTTCGACAACACGGCGCATCGCGCGATAGTTGTTTGCAATCATCAATTCACTGCGGTTTCGCGGTGATCGGCCGGTCCTGAGCATGTCCTTGGCGACCGACCGTGTAGTTGCGGCGCCTTCCAACTGACTTGATGTAATTGCCTCTTCGATGAGCGAGTTGACGAGGTAGCGATCGCGAGTCGCAGGGTTTGTGACAGGTTCCGGCGCAGCGATGAATCCACTTGCGCGACTGCCGATCTCGTCGCATAGGCGCAGTACTTCGTCAGGTAGGGCGTAGGTGAATGGTGCACCTTCGACATCGCGCAGCGGTAGCGTGCGCGCCGCCGACAATCGCTTGAGTCGAAGCGCGAACCACCAGTCCTCCGCTGTTAGTCCGTCAGGAGCTTTGCGGTATCGCACCTTGTCCCATGGGGCGTAATCATCTGATGTCTCGTAGGCGACCTTCACCAGCGAGATGAGCCTCTCGGGTGTTCGCTGCATCTCGGCGGAGAGTTCGCGCCAGTTGGGCGGTGGTGCGGGCACCTTCATTGCTGCCACTCTACTCCAACTGCACGTAGAAGTTGGAGTTGAAGTTAACGTCTCCAAGTTAACTCCAACTTTGGGTTGGAGTTGATGTTCGCCGAGAGCCGCTATGGCTAACCATTGGGCAGCTGTCACGGGGCGGTGGAGAACAATCGTGCCAACGACCATCTTGGTGACCGGTCAGGGAGAAATGACATGACGAAGTGGGCTCTGCTCGGCTGCGCGATCGTGAGCGAGGTGACGGCATCGCTCTCGTTGAAAGCTGCCCTCGACCAACCGGCCTGGTACGTGGTCGTCGCCACCGGCTACATCGCGTCGTTCGTTCTGCTCTCGTTCGTGCTCAAAGCGGGGCTTCCGCTTGGCGTCGCGTACGGGATCTGGGGTGCGCTCGGCGTCGCATTGACGGCGATCATGTCGGCCATCATTTTCGGCGAACCACTCACGACTGTGATGGGCATCGGGTTGGTCCTGATCATCGGCGGGGTGTTGTGCGTCGAGATCGGATCCCAGAAGGCTCAAGAGGTCAGCAGCTGATGGCCTGGCTCTTTCTGGTCGGCGCGATCGTCAGCGAAGTTGCCGGCACGTTGTCACTGCGCGCGGCCGTGAGTGGACGCAAGCTTTGGTACTTCCTGGTTGGCGTTGGTTATCTGCTTGCGTTTGTGCTGCTGTCGCTCGCTTTGAGTGAAGGCCTGG
Source organism: Antrihabitans stalagmiti (assembly GCF_016482825.1). GTDB lineage: Bacteria > Actinomycetota > Actinomycetes > Mycobacteriales > Mycobacteriaceae > Antrihabitans > Antrihabitans stalagmiti. The sequence goes on from NZ_JAEMNV010000006.1 coordinate 189,893, forward strand.
CGCTCGGCGTCGCCTACGGGATCTGGGCGGCGGTCGGCGTCGCATTGACGGCGGTGCTCAGCAAATTCATCTTCGACGAGCCGTTCACGGTGCTCATGGCGGGTGGAATCGCGCTCATAGCAGGTGGGGTGCTGCTGGTCGAGCTCGGAAGCACGCACTGACGCCGCGTTTCCGTTGGCGAAAGCCTGTGTGACGGACCGACCTGCCGCCCGTACGAGTCTCGACTTAGTTGCGCTAATGTGCGACACTATTCGAACGTTGCGAAATCTATTTCGCTTCGTTCTTCTGTCCGGACTGGTGAGGATAACGATGAGCGCCCAAACGCAGGCACTTGAGACCAGGACCTTCCTGCCGGAGCACCTCGAAGAACTGGCCCCAGTGCTGAGCTTCCTCGAGGCCCATGGGCAAAGGGGCATGACAGCGACGCCGTCATACGCCCTCGTCGGTACCGGGGAACATGAACGCATAGAGCTGCCGCAAGCAGTTCATCAGGTTCTGACGCAGGTTGTGACGGCATTGCTGGCCGGAAAAGCGGTTACCGTTGCCCCCCAAAGCATGACGCTGACCACCCAGCAGGCCGCGGACCTGCTCGGCGTCAGTCGCCCGACCGTCGTTCGACTAATCACGGAAGGTCACCTCCCGGCTGAGCGAGTCGGAAATCGCCACCGGATACTGCTGGACAACGTGCTCGTCTATCGCGATGCGCGCCGGCAGCGCCAATACGATGCCCTCGCGGAGACCTCCGTCGACATCGACACCGAGGACGACCCAGCGACCATCCGCGAACAGCTACGCGAGGCACGAGAAGCAGTCGCGCGTCGTCGCCAGGCAGCAAAAGCCTGACACAATCGCCGCATGTTCGCTGTCGTGCTGGATACATGCGTCTTATGGCCGAGCCTGCAGCGCGACTTTCTGCACATCTTTTCGCTGCGGCGGTCGTCGGTGGCGCTGGTGCCATAGTCAGCGACAATGTTGGTGACCTTCCCGCTGCCAAGATTCCCGGCCATATTCACGTCATCACGGCTGCAGCGTTCGCGGCCGATACCGTCGCGGTCTCCCCGGATGGCGCACTTCAAGCGCTTCGAGAAATGGCCGCGCGGTACAGCAATCCACCACACACAGTCTACGAACTGCTAGCTATTCTCGAAAACCGCTACAGCATGACCGAAGCTGTCGAAATGATCCGCAACATTGCGTGACCGGAGTCTGCGCGGTCCCGTACCGAATGAGCGCGGGCGCGGCGGGACGCGGTGACCCGACGCCACCGGTGTCGGTAGGTTGGACGATGATGCCGGGATGAGTAGCGGGGTGTACGAGCGATTGGCCGACGCCGTCGGTCGAGCGAAAGCTGGGTCGCCGCTCACCGCAGTGACGGTTGTCGTACCCAGCGTTGGCGCAGGTCGGGACGTGTTGCACTACCTCGCGCGGCGCGACGGCGTCGCGAATACTCGGGTGCTGACGGTGGGGCAGGTCGTCGAACGACTGGCGGGTCCGGCGTTGTTGCCACGACTGCCGTTGCCATATCCGTTGCTCGAAGCCGCGATCCAGCGTGTGCTCTGTGATGAGCCTGGTGTGTTTGCCGAGGTCGCGGATCAGCCGGTCACCGCGCAGGCGCTTGCGGGTGCGTCGTGGACGTTGTCGTCGTTTGCCGATCCCGTCTTGGCGGACGCGTCGCCGATGGTGGCGGACCTAATCAGGATTCATCGCATCGCCACGCGGGCACACTCGGCGCGCTACTTCCAGCAGTGGGAGGCGTATTCCACGGCTCTCGGGCGGTTGGGGCAGCTCGGGTCGGTCGTTGCGTTTTTACCGGGTGAATCCGATTCTGCTGCAGCCGCTTTTGTTGCCGAGCTGCGCGCTGTGGGCGAGACGATTGCCGACGAGGGTGACGTGTTCGGCACGATGGTTGTACATGCGTCCGATGCGGACGACGAGGTGCGGTCGGTTGCGCGGTTGGTGCGCTCGTATCTGTCGGCCGGGACGCCGGGACATAGGATCGGCGTCTTCTACGGCGGTGACGACCCGTACCTGCAACTGATTCACGAACACTTCGGTCGGGCAGGGTTGGAGTTCGCTGCGCCGCAATGTCACTCGCTGATCGATCGTCCTGTGGCACGGTCGTTGTTGCGAATCCTGAAGCTGGACACCGACGTGATGCCGCGACGCGAGTTGCTCGCGATCCTGTCCGAACGTGCCGTGCGGTGGAACGACGTCGACGGCGAACGGCTCTCGCAAATCCGGATCGAGCGGCTGACCCGAACTGCGGTTCCCATTGTCGGCGGCTCTGACTGGGATCGGTTGGGTGAGCTCGAGCCCGACGCCTATTACGCCGGAACGGCTGCGACGCTATCGGATCTGGTGACGTCGTTGCAGCGTGATCTGCGGTCGCTCAGCGGGGTGACGAGTTGGCAGGACGCGTCCGATCAGCTTGTGGCACTGCTCGATAGGTACTTCGATACGCCGTTCGCCGTTGACCTGGCATTGGTGCGGACGATGGCCGCGGGGCTTGGTGAGATGGACGGTATTGCTTCAGCACCGACGCCACGCGGGATCGCCGAAGCGATGGCCGTGCGGGTTCGGACGCATAACGAGCAGGTCGGGGTGTTGGGCGCCGGCGTGTCGGTCGGTCCCATTGCGGCGGGGGTGGGTCGGGACCTCGACGTGTGCATCGTGATCGGTGCCGCCGAAGGCATCGTGCCCGCAGCGCGACGCGAAGATCCTTTGCTGCCAAGCGAACTCGCGGGACGAACGTTGGCCGACGAGATCGAGCAACAACGTCGCCGACTGATGCTAACCCTCGCCGGTGGTGCGCGGCATCGTGTGGTGACGTTCCCGCGGGGGAGTCTGCGTGGTGGGGCGGAGAAGGTGCCGTCACGGTGGTTGATGCCGACGCTCGATGCACTTGCCGGCAAGTCGGTGGGTGTGACGTCGTGGCAGGCTGATACGGCCGACGCGGTGACGGTTGTGTGCATCGAATCCTTCGATGCGGCAGCGCAATACGCTGACGAACGCATCGGCGCGAGTACGGCCACCGAGACGGAGTGGCGGTTGCGTGCACTTGCAGGGGTGCCTGCCTCGGAGCGACAGACGTTGCTCGACGACGACGTTGTGCGCAACGGCATGCTGACGCGATCCGATCGGTTGAACGGGCGCTTCACGCGATTCAACGGAAATCTCTCTCGTGTAAGAGATTTGGTGCGGTTCTTCGACAAGCCGGTGCCGCCGACGCGGCTAGAGGAATGGATCGTCAGTCCGTATCGGTTCTTCGTTCACAATCTGCTCGGCGTCGATACGCTCGACGACCCCGATGTCTCCACCACGATGGACCCGTTGACGCGCGGCAATCTGGTCCACCTTGTGCTGGAACAGTATGTAAAGGAATGCATTGCGGGAGAGCGGCGGTCGCTGGATCGGCTGCTCGACATCGCCGAAGACGTGCTGAGCGATGCTCGGGTTCTGGCACCTGGCTGGTTGCCGCAGTTGTGGGAGAAGGACAGCGGCGTGATCAGGCGTGATCTGGTCGAGTGGTACGCGCACGACAATCGCGAGCACCTCGAAGGATGGACGCCTGCGTTTGCGGAGCGAGGCTTCGGTAAGGATCCAGATGAGGTCGAGCTCGATCTGCCTGGCGGTCGAATTCGCTTCTCGGGTGCGGTCGATCGCATCGACACGCATAGTGACGGTCGGCTGCGGGTGACCGACTACAAGACCGGCAAGTCCGAGTACTACCGCGCACAGACTGGCGATACGCCCACCGTCGGAGGGACGCGTTTTCAGCTGCCGGTGTATGGGTTGTTCGCGCGGACTCTGGGTGCTGGTGTTGTCGAGGCTCGGTATTGGTTTGTCAGCACGAAGGGTCAGTTTGCTGAGATCGGCTATCCCGTAACCGATTCCGTGATCGACGATTTGCGCGAGGGCGTCGGGGTTGTCCATCGTGCGATATCGGCGGGCTACTTCCCGCCGAGGCCGCCCGAACCGACGATCTGGACGGACGAGTTGCTGGAGCTGTTGGGTCGGCCGGGGCTCGAACGCGCGTGGGTTGCGCTGGAGAATGTGCCGGAGCTTGCCGAGTTCGTCGCGATCTATTCGGGTGATGGGTCATGAGCGAGCTTGTCGACCTGGACGGTCGGCGCCGGATCGAAACAGATACAGCGTCAACGTTGTTCGTCGAAGCCGGTGCGGGCAGCGGTAAAACACATTCGCTGGTCGAGCGGATCTGCCATCTGGTGCTCGTCGATGGGATCGAGCTAGATCGGATCGCTGCGATCACGTTCACCGAGAAGGCGGCTGCCGAGCTGCGCGAGCGGGTCCGCGCGTCGTTGGGTGCTGCTGCGGCTTCTCCTGTGCGAGACGCGGCGTTGATCCAGGTCGATACTGCCGCCATTGGGACGCTGCATGCGTTCGCTGCCAGGATCGTTGGCGAGCATCCGCTGGAAGCCGGCGTGCCGCCACGGATTTCGGTAGTCGATGCGATGGGTTCGCAGCTGTCGTTCGAGCGTCGGTGGCGGCGGATGCGGGCGGATCTGTTTTCGGATGCGAAGAATGCGCCGCCCGGTTTGGCCGACGCGATGCGTGTTGTGATCAGTGCGGGTGCGTCGCTGGATCAGGTCCGCGACCTGGCTGATTCGCTGGATAGGCATTGGGACCGACTCGTTGTCGGACCTGTTCCGCCGATGGTGTCGCCAGATCTCGATGAAGTTCTGGGCGTTGCCGATTCGGTGTTGCAGGCGATGATCGATTGCCGCGATGTCGAGGACAAGTTGGCGCAGCAGCTGGGTCTGCTGCGGTTGTGGCGTGAGGACTTGTTCGATGCCCGGGGGACCGATGCGTGGCTCAGCGTTGTCGTGGAATGTCCGGGTCCTGGCAACGGCGGTAGGGCGGCGAACTGGGTTGGGGCGAAGGCGCGGGTCGATGCGATCAAGGGGTCGATGAGGGCGCTGCGGGAGTTCGCTTTCGATGTGCGCAATCGGTATGTCGCGTCGGCGTTGGCGATCGTCGTGCATCACATGTCGCGGGTGATCGGCTCCGAAGCTTCCGAGCGTCGGCGCAGTGGTGAGCTCGAGTTCCACGATCTTCTCGTCTATGCGCGAGATGTGTTGGCGGTGCCGGGAGTCGCTGCGGCTGTTCATGGTTCGTATCAGCGGATTCTATTGGACGAGTTCCAGGACACCGACCCTCTGCAGCTCGAGATTGCGCAGCGGATCGTCGCGGGTGCGCGGGGCCGGTTGTTCACGGTTGGTGATCCGAAGCAGTCGATCTACCGCTTCCGACGTGCGGACATCGCGTCGTACATGGCTGCGCGGGATCGGACTGCATCCGACGACGTCGTCCGGCTGACGACCAACTTCCGTTCGACCCGACCGGTGCTCGATTGGGTCAATGCGGTGTTCGGCAATCTTGTTGTGGCGCAAGACAGTATTCAGGCGGAGTACACGCCGCTCGATCCGGCGCCGGGGCGGCCGTCGTGGGAGTCGGGGGAGTGGGGTCCGGCGCCGTTCGTTTTCGGGGCGGTCGATGAGCCGGCGGATGGTGAGGAGTCGCTTTCTCCCGCTGCGGCTTTGCGGGCTCGTGAGGCGCGTGACGTTGCGCGGGTGATTGCGACCGCGTTGACTCAGGGTTGGCAGAAGGAGTGCGGCTCCCACGGCGAGTATTCGCACACACCAGTCACGTTGAGCGATATCTGCATCCTGATTCCGTCGCGGGCTGTCCTGCCGTTCCTGGAGAAGTCGCTCGATGCGGCGGGGATCGAGTTCCGTTCCGAGGCTTCGTCGCTGGTGTATTCGACGCAGGAAGTGCACGACTTGCTCACGGCGTGCCGGGCTTTGGCCAACACTGCTGATTCGGCCGCATTGGTGGCGACGTTGCGGACGTCGCTGTTCGCGTGTGGTGACGATGATCTGTTGCGGTGGAAGGCGTCCGGCGGGTGGTGGTCGGTGTTCGCCGATCCGCCCGCGGGACTGGAGGGTTCGCCCGTCGCTGCTGGTCTTCGGTACTTGCGTGGTGTCTGGTTCGAGTTGGGTGTGATGAGTCCGGGTGCGTTGCTGAGTCGGTTGGCGACGGAGCGGCGGGTGTTCGAGGTGTCGATGGATTCGCCGAGGCACCGAGATGTGTGGCGGCGGTTGCGGTTTGTGATCGATCAGGCGCATGCTTGGTACGGCGAGGATCGTGGCGATCTGCGGGATTACCTCGATTGGGCGGCGACGCAGGAGGAAGAGAACGCGCGCGTAGCTGAAGCGGTGTTGCCCGAGATCGGTGTCAATGCGGTCCGCATCATGACGATGCACGCTGCAAAGGGATTGCAATTCCCGATGGTGATCGTGGCGGGTATGAGTGGCGGATATAGGAATTCGGCTGATCCTGTGTTGTGGGATTTGGATGGTCGGATGCATGTGAATCTGTGTAAGTCGGTGCGGTCGTTGGATTTCGGATCTGTGTCATTGGTCGAGCGAGCGCACTCGGAAGCTGAGCGGGTCAGGCTGCTGTATGTCGCGTGTACACGGGCGGAAAGTTTTCTGGCGGTATCCGGGTATCAGCCGTTCGGGAATGGGTGGGGGAAGATCGTTGCCGATGGGGTCGTTGGGGTGCCCTGTGGTGCAACGACTTTGGTCGATCCTGTACGCGTCGAGGACGGTGCGTCGTTCAGTGCGGAGCTGATCGCGTGGGATGAGTGGGTGGCGGAGTCTGTCGCTGTTGCTGCACTGTCCGCCGTCCCGGCGTCGGTGTCGGCGACCGCCGTTGCGCATCAAGGTACGGCTTTGGGCATCGATGTTTTAGGGGAGTACTCGCGGGCTCGGGCGTTGGTCACCGCGGACTGGATCGAGGTGGTCGCGCCAGCAACAGGGTCCGTCGAGAGTGGTGCGGCGTTGGGCGTTGCGTTGCATGCGGTGTTGGAGACGGGGCTGGCGTTGGGTGAGGGGTTCGATGCGGTTGCGCGGGCGGCGGGGGAGCGGGCGGGGTTGGTCGATGTGAAGCGGTTTGAGAAGTTGGCGCGGTCGGCGGTGGAGGCTGAGCCGGTGAAACGTGCTGTGGCTCGGGAGCATTGGCAGGAGATGCAGTTGGCGGGGGTGTCGCCGGATGGAGGGTCCGTAGTCGAGGGGGTCGCCGATCTGGTGTATCGGGAGGATGACGGGTCGCTGGTGGTGGTCGATTACAAGACCGACGTGGGCGTGACGCCGGTGACTTTGGAGCAGTATTGGGCGCAGTTGTCGGTGTATGCGGCGTTGCTGCGTCAGGTCGCGGGGGAGCGGGTGAGCGCCGTTGTGCTGGTGTTCTGCCGGCCGAAGGGTGCGCAGGTTTTGCGAAGGGTAGTTCCGAGCTAGTCGCGAGTGAAGGAGCAGGCATGCTGATCGATCTGAGTGGCAAGACGGCGTTGGTGACGGGGTCGACGCAGGGGATCGGGTTTGCGATTGCGAAGGGGCTGGCGGCTTCTGGCGCGAGGGTGGGTCTGAATGGTCGGACGAAGGCCAGGGTCGAGGAGGCCGCCGCTGAGTTGCGGGCTGCGGTTGATGGCGCCGATGTGGTGCTTGTCGATGCTGATGTGTCGACGGCGGAGGGTGCTGATCGTGCGGTCGAACTGCTGCCCGATGTCGACATCTTGATCAACAATCTGGGCATCTTCGGGACGGCCGATCCGCTCGAGATCACGGACGACGAGTGGCGGAAGTACTTCGAGGTGAATGTGCTTGCGGCAGTTCGTTTGACGCGGTTGTATCTGCCGCGGATGACTGAACATGGTTGGGGGAGAGTGCAATACATAGCGAGTGACTCGGCGATTGTGATCCCGGCGGAGATGATTCACTACGGAGTTTCCAAGACGGCGTTGCTGGGGGTGTCGCGGGGGTTCGCGAAAGTTGCTGCGGGGACGGGAGTCACGGTGAGTTCCGTGATCGCGGGTCCGACGCACACGGGTGGGGTGGAGGACTTCGTCTACGAGTTGGTGGACAAGTCCCTCGACTGGGATGCCGCGCAGCGAGAGTTCATGAGGCTGCATCGGCCGCAGTCGTTGATCCAGCGCCTGATCGAGCCGGAGGAGATCGCGAACATGGTCGTCTATCTGGCTTCGGAGTTGGCGTCCGCCACGACTGGTGGGGCCGTGCGGGTGGACGGCGGATATGTGGATGGGATTTTGCCGTAGGCAATGGCGGTGACCGTTTCGGAAGACCAACAAATCGGGTTGACCACCGAGCGACAATATTTGGATTGGCGAGTACCACATACTGCTGAACCTCGACTCGCTGCGAGTATATGCAGCCATCCTCCGTAGACGGTCGCTCGAAAATCGGTGAATTCGTGCAAATGCGCTTGAGCATGGGGTTTCATTTTAGGCTGTTGGTTGCGCCGACTTGCCCTAGGAGCGGGCAGCGAGTGGTGATTCTTGGTCACTACGCCAAGCCCGATGATCTTCCACCGGAGTTAGGGGCTGGTGATCTGTTCTATCGGCTGTGCGAAGACAATCAGCGGTCCACGATCGAATATTGGTCGAGATCGCAGGTAGAGGCCTTCGGAGCAGTCCGGTACGCGTAGATCGGTCCATACCTAGCGATGGCTACGACGAAACCTACTTATGCGAACCCCGAACTGGATGCCGCGGCTCGGGCCGCCGATTGTGTGGCGAATCTCGACATAGGTGAGTTCCTGGATCCCGCTGTTTTCGGTGACGGCGCTCCAAGCATTCGGTGCGTCTGGAGCGGGCGGTGTGATGGCTGGGGTGGTTTACTTGATGGCGATGCACTCGAGTCGAGACGAATTCGATTTCCCTCGACGCATACCTTGCGGCCAGCCGGTGGGTGGCGACTGCCTCGCTTGCTGCCGGCTGATCGGGTGGAAGCAACTGCATCGAGAGGAAAGTAAGGCCTAGCAACCGGAACCCTCGCTCGGGGCTGGCTCGACCACCGAGTACAGGCGCGACTTGCACTCGGCGACGATATAGTCGGGTACCGCATCGAATTCGCGAGGGTTCAGCTGCATCACATATTCGTTCTCGATGTGATAAGTCTCGTTGACAAACTTCTGAAAAGCTTCGTCGCCTCTATTCGCCCAGTTGTTGTTAACGGCGGCCCGGAACAACTGGACTTTTTCGTATCCGACGTCTGTCGCATCGAACTTGGCCTTCACAACAACCGGGTCCTTAATTTCACTCACAACACGTGTGTAGTCCAGGGTAGGAACACTTTTATGAATTTCGGTCATCCCCGCTTTGAAGTCCTCAGCGGTTAGTGGCGTGATCACACCGTCGAATCCTTTGGTACCGGCAACGTCGCGTGCATGGAGCAGACTCGAAAGAATATCGTACTCAAGCCCGAGATCGTTATTAACTTCGTACAGCCGTCGAAGGTAGATGCACTTGATGAGGTCGTCGGAGGATGCCCCGATGTTCGTCGCGCACACCTGTGAGAACGTCGATATATGATGCTTGCCGATAAGCGATTCTGTAACCAACCCCGCACGATTTTGCAAAAAATGGGCAGTCGGCTTCATCATGGAAAACTGACCGGCTGTTGGATTTAGCACTATGTCTATCACCGGCTCGATGTCGTGGGTAAGCATTAGAGTGGTGAAATCCCGAATGCTGCTCTTCCCGTGGAACAACTGATGGATAATTGCATATTTCTTGGTCTTGTCGAAGCTTGAAACAGGATCGTCTAGCACCACCAAGTCGGGCTGTACCTTACGCACATGGTGCATGAAAAGTATTAGGGCGAAGGCATTCTTCTCGCCGTAGCTCAGATGACTACTGGCAGCTTCGAGATGCCCGGAGGCATCCTCGTGTTCAACGATCATCCGGTACGCGTCTGGGGTCGTCTCGATCCTGACGCTATATCGGTAACCGGCTGAGCGTAGGAACTCATTGACGGCATCCTGGTTCACCTTGATTATTGCGGCTACTCGACTCGTCTGCTTCCCAAGTTCGGCACGCAATTCGTTGATCCGGCCTGCCACCTCGTCGAGCTTATCGTTGATCGGGTCAACCACCGAAGCAGTCTTGTCCGAGTGGAGCGCTTTGAGCAGAGGCAGGTCAATCTTAAGATCACGGAGTACTTCATCGACATTCTCCGCATCTCGGAGTGTGCTATAAGAGAGCCTCCGCAGCTCGGTCAGCTTGCCGAGTAGCGTGTCAACTTGACTACGAAGACCCGCAAGGAAAGTGCTCTGCTCTGGGGTGATTTCACTGAGCGAGGTGAGCATGGACAGAAGCTGTTCGCGGTGGCTCTCTTCGAAGTAGTCGCCCAACTGATTAATCGTTTGTCGGAGAGCGCTCAGGTTCTTGACTGCTGCGGACTCATAGATCGCGGAGACTTCTACTGCTGCAACCTTGTCCATATCTGGTCGCGAGCAATACGGACAGTTGTCGGAGATGTCTAGATATGCCTTACCCTTGGACTGCCACGTGATCCACGAGGCCGGATCGGCGCTGTCGATGAAGTGCTTATAGCCCTTCACCGAATTAGGTACGTTCGCGACTTTCCCCGCCACGCCGAGTGCTTTTAGTCCGCGGCTCTTCTTATCTATTGCGCCAGCCCTGGTCAGCGTGAAAGCATCGCGTAGCGAACTGAACGCTGACACCGCTGCTTCGAGGTCAGCCTGCTCGGAGAATGTCGCTCGAAGCGAATCGAAAAGAGCGTCGATCTGAGCAAGGCCTTGCTTGTATTCATCCGTGTTGATGAATACCTCAAAACTATCCTTGAGCACTTCTTCGCGTTGAAATACAAATTGCGAAACGTACTCCTCATTGAAAACAAGCACCTTTTTGATCTCATCTACACCCGTCACGCATGGCGTCGGCGAGCCAGGGACCCCGCGAAATTTGAACGGCACGAGTTGGTCAAGGTTGCTCGATCCGTCTGCGTGCAGGCTGAGGGCCTCAGCGATCGTACTCTTTCCAATACCGTTTGCGCCATACTTGATATTTAAACCAGCGCGCTGCAGTGTTATCGTAGCATTTAGAATGCTGTTGCAATTCCCGATCTCGATTACGAAGTCTGACGTTGATTGCGTGGTCATCAGCGGAGTGCCCATCGTCCAGCGGCGCCCCGGCGGCGGCGCAATAATCGAATACTCTCATATCGTCGTCATGCCGCCGGGAAAATGAGAAACGACCGGGCGAGCACGGTGGTTCAGAAGCTGCACGACGGTACCATCGCGCGGTATGGGCGAAATCTTGGTGTACCGACTTCGAAGAAATTGGGCCGTTCGTCGCCTTGACGGGACCATGCTCAGCGAGCGTGGCAAACGCCCCCCATGCCCGGGCGATCCTCACTACTTAGGGCGGAAACACTGAAAGTCCCCGCCGACAAGACACGATCAGGCGCTATGAAGCGCAGTCAAATCTACTGTTGTCGCAGGTATTTGGACCCGACGCTGTCAAAGGGAGAGGTTCCGGCGAAGCGCGCAATGTCCCTACTACGTACTACCGCAAAAGGATTGGGCGATCGCCCGCCGTACACAGCTTCCTTTGAAGGCCGGTTAGTTGGCGGATCCCGGAGCTCTGCACGAATGTCTCAGGTGCGTATGTTTCTAGACCACGATAAAGCGGACGACATCACGAGACAGCGTACCCGCCTCTTCGTGTTGCGTCGTTTTCCGCTTCTCCTACTCACCACCAGCGCGCGTGGCCCGGAAATGAAACACCTCTGCGGTTCGCCCTTTTTGCAGACTCCGGCGACGAGCAGGCGCCTTCTCGCGACCGATGCTGGCCCATGGAACCCTGACGATCGCGGTTCGTTGTAGCTCGTTATAGCGCACAGTTCCTTCATACTGAAATAGGCAACTTCGTATGCTTCGAGGAGTTGACTTAGGCGATGTTCGTAACTACGGCGAGGTCCTAGTGATCTGACAACACCTCTACACCGGAGGCTGCGGCCGAGCAGATCGCCGCTGATTGCCCCATGGGCGGTCCGCGAAGGCGCCGCTGGTTACGAACACCGTGGTCGCCTCGTGGTCGAGTACGCCCCCGCACGTGGATCGTGGTGCTGCAAGATCTCGGACCGCCGCTTCGATGGCGATGTCTACCCTCCGCAATTAATAGTTGCGCAAATGTAAAAGTACGTTCGATGACGAACACTCCCGGATATCGCATAAAGTTTCAGGTTGTGCTCGGTCGGGGGCTACGGGTAGGCCATTCCCTGGGCGAGGAAAATCGCCTCGATCAGATTCTGGTTAGTCGCTTCGGCGATTTCCTGGTCGATTCCAGGAGTTGCAAGGTCGAGCGCCCGGAGAGAATCGCTTACCTTGGCGATCGCGAGACAGCGGCGGATCCGGTCGGGGTGGTCCTGGGCGTAACGCGACAGCGCTGACCACTTCGCCGACGTGTCGGCGAGGTCGAACCGGTGGGGGTCGACGATGTCCATGACGTACTCGCCGTCGCCGTCGTCGTGCCAGAACAGGAAGTCGGGGTGCATCAGCTGATGCTTGTCGCCGAACATGTAAGGCACAGCTAGCGCGTGCCGACCTGACGAAGGGTTCCGGTACCAGCCAACGAGCGTCTCGGCGGCCAGCTCGACGTCGAGGACCTGCGCTTCCCACGACGAACGAGACGTGTCCACGGGAAACTCGCCTGCGTTGGGTTTACCGGTAGGAATGACATACAGGTGCGAGGAACGCGTGGGTATCGGTTCGGTTGTCTTGTCCCGGATCTTCTCTGTCGCAGCCGGATACACGTCGCGAATCTCAACCGTCGTGGGCAGCATCGGTGATTCGCTTAGGTGCCACATAGGTTCGATCTGGTCCCGGACGTGGCGCGGGCGCATCGACACTTTCGCGCGGTGGTCTTCGCGCCACTTGCCGATCAGGACGGCGGCCTGTTCCTCGATAACGGTTTTGAAGCCGAGTTCGGCCATTGCCGCCAGACGCGCCGAGGCGTCGACTTCTTCTTCTCCCGCATCGCACAGTTCTTTGAAGTACCAGTTCGCCGAACCATCCGGCAGGAGGCGCTTTGCTTTCTGGAAGTAGCCTTCCAAGTCGCGCTCGTTGGTAGTGGTGTCAGACTTGCCAACGCTCTGCATGATCGTTTCGCCGTAGGCAACCATTGTCGTGCTGATCGTTAGCGACATGATATCGCCTACCTTCGTGTCGATCTCATTGCTGCGCTGTCCATCTGCGGCGCGCATCTGATCGACGATCCACTGTTTGGCCTTGGCTGACCCATGCTCGACGAGGCCATGCTCGGTGAGTGCGGCGGCCAGTCGCATCAACTGGGCAGTGCGCGAGCTGAACGAGTTCTTCTGGCGCGTATACGACGGGACGGTGTCGAGCAGTTCAAAAAGATCTGCGGGCACCTCTGACGACTTTTCGCACACCACCGGTGCCACGACGATGTTGACCTCGACGGTCTCGTCCTCGGTCAGCGCGTTTACGACCCGGGCTACGTGCTCCGGGCGGAACCCCGGCAGGTACGCAGCCACCTCGTTGAGGCGGTCGTCGCCGGTCTCGGCACGTTTAGCAAGCGGGGTGCGGACGAGCCGGCCGATCAGCTGCGCGATCTCAGTAAAGCTGTCCTTATTTTGGAAGGAAATCATTACCTCGGCGCGTGGGCAGTCCCAGCCGGTGGTCAATGCGGATTTAAACAACACGGCCCGGGCCTGGTCGTCACCAGAGATTGCCTCCGGCGGCAGGTAGCGAATAGTTCTGTCTCCCACCTTCTTCGGCCCGTGGGGATCTCCGAAGGCGTGAGCGACTGCGTAGCCGGACAACGCCGGCCAGGTCGACTCAATCACAGAGAGGATTTCTGCGAGTCGGGCTTCCTCCTTCGCAGGCGCCATGCCTTGCTCGACTTGAATGACAAGCAGTGGCTCGACGAGTCTGTCGCCGGTGGTCTCGTGGTGAGCACGCCATGCCTCGTCTGCGGACTTTAGATCCTCAACAGCGAGGGCGAGCATCGTATTGTCGGCCGACTGCGACTCGCCGATACTGCGCAACAGGATGCGATCCTTGAGCAGACCAGACTCACGGACATCACCGGCTTTCACCTCGACGGGACGCATGGTGCGATCAGCTGCTTGCATGGCGGCTTTGAACCGATCGGGAGTCGCCGAGATTCCGAGGACCACTGGCGCCGGCGGCTGCATCGTGCCGAGGTTGGTTGTGCCGCCACCAACGATAGTCCCGGCGATCGACTTGCGGTCGGTGTTCTTCGTGCCGGAGCCGCGGTGCGCCTCGTCCCAGACCACCAGAAAGTCCTCGCCACGCTCACGCACGGTGTTGGCAATCATGTCCCATGCGCCGTGGGTCCGCTTGTCGTTGTGACTGCCGTCGGGCCTGACCGCATGCAGGGTCGAGTTCTTCTGCATCGCCTGAATATGGACGAAGTAGATCACCCCGGGTTCGAGGGTGCGCTGGTCGATCTCTCCGATATAGCGGATGCGGTTGATATCGATCGCGCCGCCCGACGCCTGGGTGATCTTGTTGATCGTCTGCGCGTTCAGCGCGCGGTCGTCGGTGATCCACAGGACCGTCATATTCGGATTCGGCTTGCGTGTCGGGGTGCCTTTGTAAATGCCTTCGAGCACCGCTGTGGCGACGACGGTCTTGCCCGCCCCAGTGGGAGCGGTGAGGCCGACAGCGGTGCGCTCACCGTCTTCGAGGTAACCGGCACGTGCCTTCGCGAGGTTGGTCAAAGCTGACTCGACTGCGGTGGTCTGGTAGGACTCAAGCTTGAACTTCACCGAGCACCACCGGTGATGTTGATGGTGTAGTTCGACAGGTAGTCCTCGTAGAGTTGAACGGTCTCAATCCCGACCGGGAGGCGCTCTGCTGTCTGCTGATACTCAGCATCGGAGTCCGTGATTACGAAAACCACCAGTGGTGGGACTCCATTAGTTGCAGCGTTGGTTACGGCGTCGGAGAATGCACTCAGTACATCGATGTCGAACAGGACGCCATATGTGTCGGTTAGCGCCCAGCCCTTGTCGGGCACCTCCTTTATGCGCGCCCCGCGCGCGCCGCCTTCGAGCCACATCAACGGCGCGACTGACTCGTATTCACGTCCGCGGCGCACCATGCCCGGGTCAAGATACGTGAGGTCGAACATCTCGACGTTAGTCGAGAGGCCGTCGGAGTAAACCGACCCGTCCCAGCGCCTGCCAGTGACCACCGTCGAGATGCGGGGACGGCAAACATGCTCGAACACCCCGAATGCCTCCCATCCTGGATCGCCAGGGTGCAGGCCATTTTTTCGGAGGTTTTTCGCCTCCGTAGCTCCGACCTCGTTGTTGGTAACTAGAATTGACTGGCGGACTCCGCCGTCCCGTTCATTGAGTCGCATTACCACCTCCGCGGTTGTCCCTGACCCCCCAAAAAAGTCGAGGACAACAGCATCGGTCGGTGTGCAGAGGCCAATCCACTCGGCGAGTACCTCCGGGTCTTTGGGGTTAGGGAATCGCTTATCACGGAATACTCCCGTCTGCTTCTTAGGTTCAAATAGTGAGCGCGAGCCATGCGTGCGCTGACGTTCGAACACCGAGAGCGCGACCGAACCCGTTACACCTTCGAGCGGTTTCTTCAGCCTGATGGGTTTGGTGTGGTCCTGTCGGAAGATCACCCACCCTTCGTCTATCGCTTGCTGCATGCGGGCAGGAGTGGAATAGCGCCATCCGCCGTCGGGAACTTGTACTGGTTTACCGGTTCCAGGATGAAGAACCTCGTAAGTCGGCCCACCTCCTCCCGGCCAGGTGATATCCGTGTCGCTACAAAGCTGTCCAGCGGGTAGAAAGTAGACGTTCCGCGACATCGCCTTGATGGGGGAATCTTTCGGTATCTCCCTGAACCAGTTGCGCATCAGTTGCGTAGCTTCTAGCTCGTCGCCGCCGGTTTCGTGCCACACTTTTTGTCCCTGTGCGAGCACCTCTTCGACACCGGATTTAGTGACTCGCCATCGAGCCCCGCGATTCGCGATTTCATCGGAACACAGAGCGTGAACATCAGGCGCGTCTTTCACCGGGACGCCCTCGACGGCCCACGCGTCCTTATTTATCGCATAGATCACCATGTAGTCGGCACCGTTCGAGACGAAGCGAGAGTCGTTCTTGCGACCGCCTTGCCAGACCACGTCTGAAATGAAGTTCTGGTCGCCGAAAACCTGGTCTAGCAGCATCCGCAATCGGTGGTGCTCATCGTCGCCGATGGCCACGATAATCACGCCGGTTTGCTTCAGCAGGTCGCGAGCGATCATCAGCCGCCGTTCGATGAACGACAACCACTTCGACGATTTCGCCCTGTCATTCTGGTCGACATAGCGGTCGTTGTAGATCCAGCCGTCGTTCCCGGTGTTGTACGGAGGGTCGATGTAGATCAGGTCGACCTTCTCGCGGTGCGTGGACCGAAGTGCCTGCAGGGTGTGGAAATTCTCGCCGTTGATCACAACGTGCCACGGCGCGTCGGCGGGACCATTCTCAATACGCTCCACTGAGCGCAGCCCTGGATAGATCGGCTCGCCGAACTCGCGGACGACAATCAGCTCAGTAGTACGATGCTCGCCCCCCTCGCCACTTAGAACGGCCACTTCGCGAGTCCTGTCGGCGAACCGCTCGACAGTCCACGTCTCGGCCGACGACTCATCGCGCAGTGCCACGCGAATGCCTTTGCGGATCGGATGATCGGGGAGGCGGACCGACTCGGGCATGTGCCTGTCAAACACCAAACCGAAACGTCGAGAACCGCGCAAAAGATCAACCTCCTGGGCGAGTCGTGCGCGCAGCGTCTCGTCGTCGATCCGCGAAATCAGCTGGTCAAGGACGTTAGATTCGTCAGGCATCTCGCCCCCCCTTGTATGTTCGTACGGCTCAACTGCAACCAATCGGAAAGCCTATGGTGAGCAACCCGAGGGTTTGTTGTCGGGGCTGCAACAGCCCCAGTCCTCGTGATGTCATCGACGATGCGGGGCCGGAGTCAGGTCGCGAGCTGAAGGCGGTCGCTGTGTTGTTCCTCGACCGCCGCGACCCACCAGCGCAGCCTCGGCGAGGCATTAGCGCGTGGCCGATGAGCTGAGTTCGCGCAGACTCAGCATCCGCCTCATCCGCCGCCCAGTCCCCGTCAGGATTCGGCTCGAGGGTGCGCAGCACCCATCAAATATCTCAGCCGCACCCAAATAAAGCCGGCGACCCGGGTCACTTGTGTCGGGCGGCGGAGCAGGAAGCTTTGGAGTACGTCGAGCCGATGTCACAAGGGCTCGATATGACACGCCACGAGTAGTCGCGGAGTGAATCGTTGGAATTAAACGTTCTGACCAGGACCAATTCTTGCTGGGCAGCGCATATATCACCGCTCACTTCTTGATAGCGCGCGGATCCGAACCTACTTGCGTTTTCGCCTTCGACACTTGGTGCACGGGTTTCGTTGTCTACCGGCCGGCCGCGGTCGTAACGCAAGAGATCAGGGAGCACGTCGAAACCCGTGCATCGGGTGCTCAGTTTTGGTCTCACACCTGCGTCCGGATCCGCCGGTGTCTACGCGATCGGTGTTCGTGCGTAGGTGGAAGGGCAATCCCGACGGCTCTGCCCGTCAAACGCTAGGGCGTGGTTCTCCTGTTCAGCATCTGCGAGGGGTCACCGTGCATCAACTTTCGGATCGAGAGCTGCGCGCCACGATTGTTGCTCACACTGCAAGCGAGCGGGAGAACCTTATCGAGAGCCGAATCGACGAGGCACTCGCGGCCCGGATTCGCATCGTAGAACTCACCATCGAGTGCGGCGAGAGAGCAGGGCGCAACCGACCTACCGGTCGCACAGCTTCGCCTCAATACGCCGACGGCGCCGAATTGAGTAGCCACCTTTTCGTAGTCTCCCGATAGACGTCGCGATCGACATCGTTCAATATGTCGATCGGTATGCCGTTTGCTCGGCCGACGGCGTTGTCAGCCGACAGGAGATCGCTTTCAAGGCGAACGAGTTCGCGACGCGCACATTCGTGACATTGCTCGAATATCCCGAGATCAGCCGTCAGATCATCACCGAGATCAATGCGACGGCCACGTCTGAATCGATGTCGCGGCGGACACCGATAGTGACCGAAGTCGGGCAATGAACGGTTCACCGATGTAAGCGCGGCCCCCCGCAACTCTCCTTCAGTTCTGGTGATGGAGCTGCTCGGATCTTCTTGGCAACGCGATGCGCGGAGGTTTGGCGGAGTACATCGTTGGACTTGCCCTCGACTGTGTCTCAGGTCAGGGTCGGATGGAGTGGGACGCAGCCGATCTCCTGACTGCTTCTGGCGTCCGAGTCGAAGTCAAGTCTGCTGCGTACCTGCAAAGTTGGCGGCAGGAGCGCTTGTCTCCCATTCGGTTCGGGATTCAGCCGACCGTGGGTTGGGACGCTCAGACGAATACGGTTGCAGCAGAGCGAAAACGACAAGCCGACGTCTATGTGTTCAGCGTGTTCAAGCACATCGACCAAGCCACGGCCGACCCGCTCAAACTGGAGCAGTGGGACTTCTACGTCATGTCGACGACTCAGTTAAATTCTGCTGTCGGCGAGCAGAAGACGATCAGCCTGGCAAGTCTGCTTCGGCACGAACCGGTCAAATGCTAATTTTCCGAGATTCGGGACGCCGTCGATACCGTTTTCGGCGACTGAGAAGGACTTAGCTCCCTGCCTCTTGATCCGCATCGAGCAAATCCAAGTACCCAAACACCGCGTCCCGCAGAGTGTTCTCCGGGTATCGCCCATTCCCCGAGTGCGCCCGCCGCCACTTGGAGTCCCAGTACTCGTCGCTCACCTCGCGGAGATGCTTCAACGTCGCAGCCAACTCATCGGCGAGTAGTGCCTTGTCGAACGCGGGTCGCGGAATATCGCCAAACCGCTTCTCCTTCAAAGCCTCCAGAGCCTCGTCGTCGATACCGTCCTCCTTCGACCAGATCCGAACCGGCTCGCGGATGAAGTGATTCGCGACCTGCTGTTCGTGGGATCGCCAGAAGTACGAGAATCCGCCCTTGTCGAGGCGCAACGGGTAGACCACCGCGTAAGCGTCGTCGGGCTGCCTACCCCACGTCACCTCAGTGTCAGGTAGGTCTACGACGAGTGCGATCTGAACCCAGTCGAGCGACTCCGGACCGTCCAACAGTTCGTCGAATACGTACACCTCGTTCAACGGGAAGTAGTGGTCGCCCGGAATTGCCGCCGTCGCAGTGCAGGCTTCGGCAAGCGTGCGTACCTTCTCGATCGCTCGGGTGTATCGCATGGACCGATACTCCCAAAGTTTCAGCGGACGGGGGACCAGTCGGCCCTCGCCCCTAGAATCGAAAACCGTGACCGATGCCGGAGATCCCACAGCCGAAACCGCGATGCTGATCCTGCGTGAGCATGGTCCGCTGGATTCGGAAGGCTGGGCGAAGCTTATGGTCGCCCAGCGTCTGGGCTCGGCTGAGGACATGCTCGAACTCGCCGAAAACATCGATCATCCGATACTTGGACTGCTTGCCGACGGTCGCAACATCGCCGTCGATTCCTTCCTCGAAGGCAAGGTGTTCACACATCGGCTGACCAGCGCCGAGATCGCTGCCGGAATTATCTTCGTCGACGGCGATTTGAATCCGCTCATCTACCTTGCGGATGGCGAGGAGCTACCGTCGCTGGTGATTCCGGCCTACGACGATGACATTCTCGACGAGCGGGGCCTTGCCGAGTCCGATCGACAGTTTGATCTAGGTCTCCTGATCAGTCCGACCGACATCGGCCGTTTCGTCGACGGTGATGTTGTCGCGGTCATTGCCCGCGGCGGCGACTTGTACTTCGAGCGTGTCGGCACGAAGAAGCTGCCGATCCCTGATTTGCGTCCCGCCCTCGTCACATTGCTGGGAGACGATCGATCAGAGCAGATCGAACATGTCATCTGGCAGTTGATGTCGGACGACGTGACGCTGTTCGACGAGCCGACGGCACCGCTCAGCGAATTGATCGCCGCCGCCGGCTACACGATCGAAAACGAAAAGATCGCCGTAGCCGGTTTCGACTTCAAGACCGCGAGACTTCAACACTTCGACGATTTCATCGCATCGACCTACGAGATGGAACCAGCTGAAGCGAGCGCTGTATCTGCCTTCGGTCGTCTCGTCACTGCTTATGGATCCGACGACAAGCCCTCCGAGGCAGATGTTCCGATCGATCCGCTTGTCTTTGCACCCCTTCATGATTCGTATGTTGCCGAGATCGCACGAAAGGTTAGCGAAACCGCAATCGGCTTCGTCCCAGGCGATTTCGCCGCGGCATCGGAGGCGCTGATCCGTCGGGGTGGGAAGAAGGTCGCTGCTACAGCGAGATGGTTCGCAGGGAGGGCTGCCGATCGCGAAGGTCGAGTCCTCGACGCCGAGAAGTATTACGAAGACGCGTTGTCGTGGAACAAGAATTTCGAGCCGGCGCTGCTGGATCTGGCGAACATCGCATCCGTTCGCGGCGACGCGCCTCGTGCGATCTCTTTCCTGAACCGTCTAGGCGACGGATCTGCCTCATCGCAGTACTCGATGCTGCAGAACTTCCTGCCGGTTGCGCGTCCCGGATTGAGTCGAAATGCGCCGTGCTGGTGCGGATCTGGCCGCAAATACAAGCAGTGCCACCTCAACAAGGTCGAGACCTCGCTCGACGATCGCGCGAAATGGCTCTACAACAAAGCTGGATCGTTCGTGGATGACTCGGACACGTGGGGCGCGCTCATCCAAGATCTGGCCGACGAACGTGCCGAGTACTGGCCGGACCATCCAGATCCGATAGGGCGGGCATTGGCGGACGGGTTGGTCGTCGACGTGGTCCTCTTCGAGGAAGGCGGATTCGACGACTTCATCGAACGGCGCGGAGAACTCCTACCGGCGGACGAACTACTCCTGGCCCAGCAGTGGCAACTCATCGAACGGTCGCTGCACGAGGTCGAATCGGTGCGGCCGGGGGAGGGCTTCACCCTCCGCGACGTCAGAACCGGCGACCGCAACGATGTCACTGAGCGCGTAGCAAGCAAGCAACTGAAAGTCGGCGAATTCATCTGCGCAAGAGTCGTTCCCGCCGGATCGGTGAAGCAGATATTCGGCGGGATCGAGCCCATCGCGCTCAGCCAACGTGAGGCACTGTTGGAGCTACTCGATTCCGACGACCTCGACCCCGCAGATCTCGTCGACTTCCTGTCCGCGCGCTATGCGCCGCCGAGCCTCGTGACGTCGGACGGCGAGACGATGGTCGCGTGCGAAGCGTCTTTCGCCATCGACGACGCTGCGACCCTGCGGCGTTCACTCGACAATCGCTACGGACCCTCGACCGACGACCACTGGCGCTGGCTCGTGGGCGAATCCGTGCATGGAACCATCCGAATCGTCGACGGCGAACTCGTTCTGGACGCGATGAACGAGCGTCGATTCGACGAATTGCTGAAGACCGTCGGCACATTCAAAGGGTGCGGCGACCTGATCGAGCAGCAACGAATATCGGCTGCCGACAGGCTTGCCGAACTATTGGAGTCGCCCGTGCCGTCAGAGCCCTTGGATCCAGACCTGGTGCCGGTGCTCGACGACTTCGTCCGTGATTACGAAGTGGAGTGGCTCGATCAGCCGATTCCAGCCCTCGACGGAGCGACCCCGCGCGAAGCGGCCGCCGACCCGACCCGCCGCGACGACCTCACCCGACTGCTGGATTCCTTTCCGCGCGGCCAGGGCACGATGAGTGTCGAGCGTCTGCGAGTCATGCTGAACCTCTAGCCCGGCTATCCTTCTCCAATGCCTCGCTATGACTATCGGTGCCGGACCTGCGGCGACACGTTCGAAGTGAGTCGATCGATGTCGGACTCCTCGGCCGACACACTCTGTCCCGTCGGCCACGACGACACCGTCAAGCTGCTGACGACCTTCGGCGTTGGTGGTTCGGCATCGGCCCAACGGGGTACACAATCGGCGCCGCCGTCAGGTGGTTGCTGCGGCGGAGGCTGCTGCAGTTGAGCGCATAACGCGCCGCGATTTTCGGAGGACCCGCCATGCCGACCATGAACGCCCAAGCATCCGACATCGTTCAGAACCCATGGTTCGAACGCCTCGCCAGATGTGGCCACATCGTCAGCGGCGTCCTCCATCTGCTCATCGGCTACATCGCCATCCGCATCGCGTTGGGCAAGGGCGGTAGCGCGGATCAGTCGGGCGCATTCCGAGAACTGACGTCGAAGACCGGTGGCACCCTCGTCATGTGGGTAGTGATGGTCGCGTTCCTCGCGCTGGCGGTCTGGCGACTCGTCGAAGGCGCGGTGGGGAAGCGCTCCGAGTCCAAAGAAGTCAGCGTGATGGACCGTGTCAAGGCGTTCTCGCTCGCAGTCCTCTACTTCGCGTTCGCGTGGTCGGCTTTCACCTTCGCGAAGGGTGCGGGCAAATCGAGTTCGGAGCAGAACGCCGGGCTGACGGCTCGCGCGATGGAATCAGGCATCGGCAAGTTGGCGATCGTCGTTGTTGCGGGTGTGTTCATCGGCGTCGGCGGCTACCACTGCTACAAAGGCATTTCGAAGAAGTTCATGAAGGACCTGAAATCGCCCGGCACAGTCGAAGAGACGCTCGGAACGATCGGCTACACCGCAAAAGGGTTGGCACTGATCGGGATTGGCGTTCTGTTCATAGCGGCGCTGTTCACCGAAGATCCAGGCAAGGCGACCGGAATGGACGGCGCCTTGAAGACGTTGCGGGAGCAGGCATTCGGAACGATTCTGCTAGTCGTCGCTGGCTTCGGTATCGCGATCTACGGGCTGTACTCGTTCGTGATGGCGAAGTCCGCGAAGATGTGACCTAGTCCGTCTCCTCGCCGCCTGACTTAACCCGAACGTGCGCAGCGTATTCGACGATCTCGTCGGTCGTCGGACCTGCGCAGGCGAACAAGCGGTAGATGCCCTGCGACGAGTTGCCCGGCACCGTGTAGGTGAAGGTCTCCTCGATCACTTCGCCGGGTTCCAAGTCGACGGCGATGGGTTCGGTGAGGGGATCGGTCATCGAGTAGTCGGGCATCGAAGCCTGCAGCCACACGTTGCCGGAGTACGCCTTGTCCGCGGGTGCTTCGATGCGGACGACCACGTCGAATTCGTCACCGCCGGAGGCGATATCGCCCTCGACGCCCTTCTCTGCGTAGGAGACGTGAACCGGGAGGTCGAACAACGGAACCTCGGGGGCGGTGGACGTCGGTGACCCGTCGCCGACCTCGGGCCAACCGTCGACCCAGGTGATTTTGTCGATCATGCCTTTTCGGTTGGGTGCGCCGCTGGGCAGTGTGATCGAGCTGCGCGGGATGGCGTGGTAGACCATCCAGTCGTCGCCGGCGTCGTCGGGCACGACCGTGTTGTGGCCCGGCCCGCCCCACTGTTCGCTGCCTGCGAGGACGAGTGCGCCGCCACCTTCGTTGAGGTCCTGGCCTTTTCGGTCGAGGAACGGACCCGTCAACGAGTCGGACCGACCAGCCAAGACGCGATATGCGCTGCGTTGACCGTTGCAGCAATTGCCTGCGGAGACGAAGAGGTAGTAGTAGCCGTCGCGCTCGTAGATGTAGGGCGCTTCGAAGCGGTCGTCCGCGACCTGCACGGGGTCGCCCTCGGGAGCTGTTCCGTCGGAGTTCAATTCGATCGCGTAAATGCCGCGGAAGTTGCCGACGTACATCGTCTTGGTGGTGCCGTCGTCCCACACGGCCGGGTCGATCGTCCCGCCGATGCCAACGTCTTTGGCGCAGAACACAGCTCGGCCGAGGTCGGTCCAGGGTCCGATCAATTCGGGTGCACTTGCCTTGCCGATGCACGGATTCACGTCGTCGCCGAGGGAGTAGTACATCGCGTAGCCGTTGTCTTCTGCGACGACGTCCGGCGCCCAGGTGCCCTTGTCGCCATGCCAACCGGGTCGGCTGTCGAACGCATCGCCGGCGAACATCCAGTCGACGAGGTCGAACGAGGTGAACATCGCGACGTTGTGCATGCCTTGGCCGTCGCCCCAATCATCAGAGGTGACGAACGCGTAGAACAATCCGTCGTCGCCGCGAATCACGGACGGGTCGGCGCCGGCGGGTATGACGACGGGGATCGCCTGAGCCGCTGGCAGCGCGAACAAAGGGAACAGCGAGACCGACAAGGCCGCAAGCAACCCGTTGCGAAGCAACCGTCGCGACATGCTTCTACTGGGGCGCATGTGGTCAAGATAAAGTAATGGGACTGGTGTGACAATGAAAAGCTGGGTGTTGAGGTCTATTCGAGACCGGGAGCGGTCCGTCAGTTGGTGCGGCGCATGTATTCGGAGTCTTCGAGCAGTCCTGTCCGCGTCACCTGATTAATCAGTCGCTACTCGCCCGACCTTCGATCAGTCGCAATCGCGGCGCCCGAACTGCCCCGCGTTCGGTCAGCCACACGACCAAGCTCTGACCGGTCATCTCCAGCGTCTCGTAGGCGATGTCGACATTGCCTCGGTGCGGGTGTGCGACGCGCAACGTTCCCGCCGGCTTCGCGTCGACGACATGTGCGTCCCAGCGCTTCATAAATTCGGGGAACTGTTTGAGCCTGCCGATGGTGTGGGCTACGTCGTCGTAATCCGGCCAACGTGTCATGGCCGAACGAAGACGC
The DNA here is from genome assembly GCF_016482825.1 of Antrihabitans stalagmiti. Taxonomy (GTDB): domain Bacteria; phylum Actinomycetota; class Actinomycetes; order Mycobacteriales; family Mycobacteriaceae; genus Antrihabitans; species Antrihabitans stalagmiti. The sequence goes on from NZ_JAEMNV010000006.1 coordinate 214,427, forward strand.
GACGTATATACGTCGGCCTCGTTGTCCCAGTCTCGCCATGCTTTTCGTGCGGCAGGGACGGCGAACGTGAAAACGGCGATGTTGTTGTGCGCTTCGGAGTCGAAGAGCCCCAACGGTTCTGCGAATTCTTCCCACGCGGGATTCCAGCCGAGGAGGTTCAGCTGCCGACCGAGGACGAACGCCGGAACCGGATTCATCGAGTCGAGCACAGCGGCGATCGGTGCCGACAGTTGTTCCTGCGCAGGGGGACTGGCCGAGCATTCGCTCTTCGGATCGGCTTTGAGTGCGAGCCAACCGAAGTGGTTGCGGTCGGCCTCGTCGAGTTGCAAAGCCTTGCCCAACGCCATGAGTATGGCGGCCGACGGATTGGTGTCGCGCCCCTGTTCGAGCCGCGCGAGGTAGTCGACGCTCACTCCGGCGATGGCCGCTACCTCTTCGCGTCGCAGGCCGGGAGTGCGGCGTCGACCCGAATCCGGCAACCCGACATCGGCCGGCGTCAAACGCGCGCGCCGCGATATGAGGAACTGCCCGAACTCCGACTTTGCCACGTCATCCATGGTGCCTCGAGCAGACACAACGCGGGAACCCTTATCCTCGCCCTGTCAGTGCCAGGATCACCACGGTCTGGTTGACCTGGCCAAACGCTTGCAGGCTTGGAGCATGACAACTTCCACAGACACCGTATTGGCCACCGGATCCTGGGCGCTCGACGCAGCCCACTCCTCGATCGGCTTCACCGTCCGCCACCTCGGCATCGCCAAAGTGCGCGGCAGCTTCACCAACTTCGAGACGAAGTTCGTCGTCGGCGAGGACGGCAAAGCTGACATCGAAGCCGTCGTCTACCTCGACTCGTTCAACACCGGCAACGCCGACCGCGACGCTCATGTCCGTCAGGCAGACTTCCTCGACGTCGCCAATCGCCCGACCATGACGTTCCGTGCAACCGAGCCCGTACTCGTCGGCGAGACGTTCAGCGTGACCGGCGACGTCACCATCGGCTCGGTCACCAAGCCGCTCACTCTTGACGTCGAATGGGGCGGGGTGCAGGAATTTATGGAGGGTGCGCGGCACGCAGGATTCTCCGCGGTCGGGAAGTTCAAGCGCAGTGACTTCGGCGTCGGACCGCAGATCCCCGGAATGCTCAGCGACGTAGTGCAAGTCGAGCTCGAGATCGAGCTCGTCGAACCGAAGTAGCACGCAGTGAACCACCCCCGGAGGGCAGTCCGGGGGTGGCTCGGGCAGGTAAAGCAGATCAACTTGCGAGTGCGTGCTCCCTTCTGTCGATTCGAATGGTCATGTTGGGCAGCGGATTCGGTGGCAGCAATTTGATGCCGGGGAATCCTTTGAGGGGCTGCACATCCGGGCGGACGGGTAGGTAGTGCTGCTCGGCTGCGATCTGCTGGCCTTCTTGGCTGAGCAGGAAGTTGACGAACAACTTGGCGGCGTCGGCAACGCGGGTGGTGGCGATGATGGCGACCGGCTGTGTGACGAACGGCGAACCTTCCGACGGGTAGCTGATTCCGATCGGCGCACCCTTGGCAACGAGCTCCCGAGCGACGTGGTCGGTCACGATGCCGACCTCGCACAGTCCCGCTCCGACAAGTTCCCCGACCCACGAGTTGCTGTATGCGACGCGAGGCTGGTTGGCGGACAGTGCTTCCAGCCAGGGCCGGCCGAGCCGCGGGGTGGTGCGCCAGATCGTCGTGTTGTGCGCCGACGCGGCGGAGATCCGTGGGCTGGCGATCGCGATGCGGTTGAAGAATCTGGTCTCTGCCAATGCTTTCCACGACCGCGGAGCCAAGACGCCCGCATTTGTGTTGTAGCAGATGACCGTTGGGATGATCCGCGTCGCAACGTAGTAGCCGTCGGGATCGACGAGGTCGCGGTGTAGCAGTCGAGCATCGGCGGGTCGGTACTTCAGTAGTCGTCCCTGTTGCTTGTAGCGCTCGAAGGTGGGGGCGTCGGCGGCGAGAAGTACGTCGGCTTTTATCTGGCCGGCGAGTGCCTCCGCTTCGATCTTGGACTTGAGTTCACCTGTCGGAGCGCGGAATAGCTGGACCTTGATCCCCGGGTTGTGCTTTGTGAATGCTTCGATGGTGCGGTCGATCTTGTGGGGCGGCTCGGACGTGTAGAGGGTGATCGTGGTGGTCATGGCCAGTTCCTAGGTGGTGGTTGTTTGGGGGAAGGGTCAGTTCATGACGATGCTGTAGCCGGCGTTCATGGTCGGGAATCCGGTGTCGACGGTGGAGTAGACGCTGTAGAAGTGGCCGTCCCTGCCGGTCATCCGCGTTCCGCTGGTGTTCGTGTCGTTGCTGTAGTTGTTGGCGGTGAAGACGGCCTGTGCGTCGCCGGGCAGCGAGTAGGTGACGTCGACGCCGATGCCGCGCGGATCGTTGTTCGTCGCGGTGACGATCTCGGAGGCTCCGGGAGCGAGGACTGCGTTGGGTCCGTGGATCCACTCGCCGTACGGGTTGTCGGAGCCCTGCAGGATCATGTCCTGGCCGGTGGTGTTGTGGATCGTCATGGCGATCGTCGGGCCCGTGCTCGGCATCGTGCCGGCGCTGGCGATTCCGGTTGCGCCGAAGGCGATTCCAAGGGCAGCGAGACCGGCGAGCGGGACAGCGGCGAAGCGGGTGAAGCGGCGGCGGGTTGTGGTGGTGGTCTGTGTGTCGGTCGTGGTGGTGGTCTCGGTGCCGGTGGTCTGGGTGTCCGTGGTGTTCGTCATGGCGTAAGTTCCTGTCTCAGTTGCGCTTTGGGCTTTCTCTTCCGGTGTTTTCCGGTGTGCAATAACTATCTCTCGCAACGAGATGGATGTATGTCCGCCTACTAGGCCTACCGAGGGTTGAACTTCGTGTCCCCCGATCGGGGGACAAACGTCAGCGTGCGCCGATTCGGGTCGGTGTGCACCTTGCTGGATGCACGCTGACCAGAATCGACGCACGCTGATGTGCAGGTTTGGCTAGGACGTCTCGCGATAGCGCTGAGCGAGTGATTCGAGCAGCTCGATCGGCAACGGCAGCAGCGGAGGCGCATCCAATTGCGACTCGACCTTTGCCTGCGTGATCTCCTCGTGCAAGCGCTCCATTTTGACGTCGAGACGGTTGGCGACCTCGGCCGCTTCGGTGAGCTCGTCCGTCAGGCCGGCCGGGACTTCGCCGCCGTACTTGTAATAGATCTTGTGCTCGAGGCTGGCCCAGAAGTCCATCGCGATGGTGCGGATCTGCAGCTCGATCGGCACCTGCTCGACGCGGTCACTCATGAACACTGGCAGTTCGAGCAGGATGTGCAGGCTCTTGTAGCCGTTCGGCTTCGGGTTCGCGATGTAGTCGCGGATCTCGGTCACGGTGACATCGGACTGATTGGTCAGCATGTCGGCGATCCGGTAGGTGTCCTTGATGAAGCTGCAGGTGATGCGGACGCCGGCGATGTCGACGATGTTCTTGCGAATGTCGTCGAGCGTGATCGGGCTGTCCTTGCGCTGCGCCTTCTGGAGCAAACTCTGCGGTGACTTCAGCCGCGACGTGACGTGCTCGATCGGGCTGTAGTGATGGATGTGGGTGAACTCGTCCTTGAGGATGTTGATCTTGGTCATCAGCTCGGCTATCCCGAACTGGTATGACATCATGAAGCGAGTGAACTCGGCCCGGAACCGCATCACATCCTCGGCAGTCACGCCTTCGAATGGTTCGCTCACACCGTCGTTCCCCCTCAGTTGTCCGCTTTGACGGCTTCCATTCTGCCAGCGGGACCTGAGACGGGACTGAGGGAAGCCTTAGCGGGTGGGATCCACCGACGACAAGTGGCTGGTGAGGAGGTCTTCTTCGACCTGGATCTTCGCAGCCGCCGTCGTGACGGTTTGTTGGATCATGGTGACAATTTCGATGTGATCGCGAAGTCGATCAACAAGTGCGTCACGGCCGCCGACAGCCTTATTGTTGAACTTCGCAGCGAGTTGCTGGCCGGATTCGATTTCCCCCAGCCCAGAAACCTTCAAGGCACCGCGGGCGGTCAGCATGAGATTGCGGTATCCGCGAATAAGTTCGTCGCACGCTGCTGCGACTTCTTGCGCGACATTGTCTTCGATTCTGAGTTCGCCCGCACTTGCGGCTTGTTTAAGGTGCTGCCATACGTACATGGCATCGTTAGATTCCGTCATGCGATTCTCCTTGACCTACGAGCTGCGCTCGTCACTCGGGGAAGTTGGCGTCCAACACGAGCGTTTTGGCGCGTGTAGTGACGCACGGTTCTTCGGGCCTTGGTAGCAAGTACTTCGTGTCGATGTTGACCATCAATAGGCCTTCGCTCGTCTCAAACGCGAAGTTGCAAGTCTCAGTCTCACTGCCCTTGTCGACGGCGAGAACTCCGCGGCGGCTACCAATCGTCGTATCCTCGAACTGCGTCAGCGCTGAGTTTTCACGCATCTCTGCGAGAGTGTGTGTAGTCGCGAAGATTCGTAGGTAGTACCACTCGGCTGGTGCTTCCCAGGCGCACACCTCCCATCCATCGAAGGTTGCTCCTGCGATACCCGACTCTTCCGTCCCCGGATCCACCCCCGCAGCGCGGAGTGCGTCGTCAGGGATATCGCATGGATTGAACAACGCGGCCGGCGCAGTCGAAGTCGCCATAACCGCCGCCCCCTGCGTCGTTGTCGAACATCCCGCAACCAGGAGTGCAGCGCCGCACATAGTCAACGCGCGCAATCGCATGAGGCTCCAATCTGCAGACGGGTGTCTTTATCTTGGACGCTAGTCGGCTGCGATCGGTTCCATCCAATCTGTTCTGCGTAGGGTCGACCCATGCCCGCGGCCACCGTCGAGTCGATGCTCGCCTATCTGACGACGCTCGATGCGGACCAGCTGCAGACGATCCTCGAGAACCGCCGCGACGCCCTGCGTATGCCGTGGCCCTCGCACATGTCCGCGCTCGCCGAGCGACTTTTCAACCACGGCTCCGTCATCGACGCCTACAACCGCATCGCGCTACCGCACGTCGAAGTACTTGGCGTGATCACGCTGGCGGACCGGCTCAAACGCAAGGTGACGGCCGAGAACGTCGCCGCTCTACTAGATGGTGAACCAGAGGCAGTCCAACGCTCGATCGACCATCTCCACGAGCATCTTCTTGTCTGGCCGACGCCCGACGGCGAACTTGTAACGCCACGCACCTTCCCAGTCGTTGGAACCAGACTCGGCGTACCCGTCCGCACGATGTTGGGGCAGGCAACGCTGGCGACCTTGCGCAGCGTCGCAACGAAACTGCAACTGCGCGGCGACGGACCCCTACATGAGGTCATGGCCCGCATCGGTGACCTGCTCCGCGACGCGGAAGCTGTTCGCCGACTTGTCGATACGGCACCCGAGGACGACCGACTACTGATCCTCGACTGCGCCACCAACGGCACTCCCGTCGTCTACTCGCGGACCCTCACCGGCTCGTACGGAACCACCGACAACCCGAAGCCGGGCGAATGGGCCGTCGCACGCGGACTCCTGTGGGCCGACTACGACGGCTTCGCCACCATGCCCGTCGAGGTCGCACTCGCTTTGCGCGGCGAGCAGCGACTGCCGTTCCACCCAGATCCGCCGACTTTCGAGCCGTACCCGGTCGAAACGTCACATCTCGACGCAGAAGCCGCGACCAACTTGCTTCGTCTCCTCGAATTGATTCAGATCTTGCTCAATTCGGCTACGGCGGAGAAGATTCCGCTGATCAAGTCGGGTGCGGTCGGCACTCGGACGATCCGCGCACTCGCCAAAGACAACGATGCGCACATCGATCAGGTGACCCTCGCCTTGGAACTCGCTGTTGCACTGGGCGTTCTGGTCGCGACCGAGCCTCCGCCGCCGCCGAAGCGGAGGACCAAGAAGTCGCAACTGCTGCAGGACGATCAGGGGTTGGTCCCCGGCTCCGGTGCGGCGTCGTGGTTGCAGGCGACAGCCCAGGAACGAGCCGCACTGGTCCTGGCGCAGTGGTTTGTTTCGCAGTACGCAATGCTGTCGGACCCCAAGGTCGGCGGCGACATCGGTCAGGGCGACGCCTATATTCAGTTGCGCGACAATCTTTTCAGCACGCTGGAGGATCTCGAGCCCGGCCACGGCGCTGATTCGATCAACGATGTTTTTCCGCTGCTGTTCTGGCTATCGCCGACCCTGCCCGATGATGGCGTCGAGTACGTACTCACTGCGATTGCTCGCGAGGCCGAGCTACTCGGTGTCATCGCGCTCGGTGCCCTGACCTCGTTGGGTCGAGCGTTGCTGAAGGGTGACGTCGGCCCGACGGTCGCTGCGCTGTTCTCGGGCGCGCACTCCTCTGCGGTGATCGGCGCCGACCTCACGGCTGTTGTTTTCGGGCCACCGGCAAGTGACCTGTCACGTTTCCTGGACAGTGTCGCGAACCGCGAATCTCAAGGCGGAGCGACGATGTGGCGGTTCACGCCCGACAGCATTCGGTCCGCGTTCGACGCAGGTGCAACGAGCCGCGAATTGCTGGACGGACTTACCGCGATCGCAGAGTCGGGCATCCCACAGGCGCTCGAGTACATGATCACCGATGTTGCACGGACGCACGGCAGTATGCGCGTCGTCGAACTCGGATCCGCTGTGATCGCCGACGACCCCACGCTCTTGCTGGAACTCGTTGGTAATAGCAAGCTTTCGAAGCTGGAGCTCACTCAGCTCGCGCCGACCGTCGTAGCGTCACGCGCCGATGCAGCGACGACATTGGCTCACCTTCGCGCTGCCGGTTATTCCCCGATCATGGACGACAAAGCCCGCACCGTGCAGCTATCGAGCACCACCGAAGCAGCCGCGACGATCGACCCACTGCTGACCGACCTTCTGGTCATCCCGAACGCCGACCCCGCCCGCCACGCCGCGCACCTCGTCGCGACAACCGCGGAATCTCTTGGTGCGGAGGGACATCGGTTCGAGTACTACAACTCTCTGCGCGGTCGCGGCACCAACAGAGCGATCACAAACCTCGCGACCGGACACGTGGCGTGCATTGAAGTCGGCGATCAAGTGCACGTCGTTCACAGTGCCCGGTTGCACGACGGAGTGGTAACCGCCTGGAACGTCATTGCCGACAGATACGAAGACTTCCCGATCTCGCAAATCACTGTGTCCGAAATAGATTCGGGTGAAGACGAGTTCGACTTCGAATAGGGCTAGGAGTCGATCCAGCCGTGTGCCTTGGCTTTTCGCGCCAGCGCCTGCCGGATCTGCATGATGTCGGCGCCGGTGACGGATGGCGCTGATTCCAGGATCGCTTCGGTGCATTCGCTGAGGAACTCGCCGATCGTCAGAACTTCGGACATATCGCCGTAGTCCTGATCGTCGAATGCACGAGTGGATGGTGCAGGTGCTTCCTTGGCGACCTCGGCGGAACCTGACGACAAGCGAACTCCGGCGGCCTTCAGTCCTCGGTCGCCCTCTTCGATCGTGAATGTGACTCTCGCGCCGGCACCGACAAGGCGTTTGTCCACCAGCAGGTCGTTCACGTGGAGAAAGACGTCGTCACCGCCCGCGTCCGGGGCAATAAATCCGTATCCCCGAACCTCGTCGAACTTCACGACGCGACCCGATACTGCGCTGTCCACCATTGTTTCCACCTCTGCCTGTTGCCACCGTCGCTCCCACGTGGAGCGTCAAACCATCGTCAACGGATAGTAGTAGACGGCTACTTGGGTTCGTCGAACAATGTCTGTTCGGCCGGGTTGGGGAAGAGCTCCAACTGCCGCGGCGTGCGAATCCGTCCGATCCGTTCGTGTGTGATCGGCTGCGTGAGCAATCGCATTGCAGCGGCGAGCGATTCCGACGTGCGACTCCACGCATTGGCCTCGTGATCGCAGGACCGCGCCTCGTCGAGATCTGCGTGGCGGCGCGCGACCAGCGCCGATTCGCGCCAGGTACCAACCTGCTCGGTACAGATCTGCAGATAGGCCGACGCTGTGTCTTTGTCGTGTCCGCAGGCCATCGCCACAATCGCTGGGTCGAGCCCGAAACCTTCTGGATCGAGTTCGAGTATCGCCAACAGTGGCGCGGGTAGCGGATCCATCGACGAGACCTCGGGGCTGACGAAATCCTCGCCCATCGAGCACAATTCGCCACCCAACTCGTGCGCGAGCTCAGCGTCGACCGAGCGTAGGAACCTGCAGAAATGGTCGACCATCTCGTAAAAGAACTGCGGCACAAAGGGATAGCCGGAGATATCGATGGTGGCGTGGACGCGGTCTTTGGTGAACGTGAAGCGGATGTACTGCCAACGACGATTCAGGTCGAGGATCGCAACCGCAGCGCGGGCCTTGCTGCCGACCTTGTGCACGATCGGTGCCCACAGTTCGACCTCGGGCGTGTCCGGATGAACGTACGTGAACAGCACCATGTTGTTGACGTAGACGAACGCGTCGCCGTCTTCGTCGCGGTCGGCCGGCACGTTGTGGATTGCCAACGTCTGGTCTACCAGTGATCGCAGATGCTTCTGATCCCACGCAGGGATGGCTGCGAGAGGCGGCAAGCCGGCCGGTTCGGGGACTGCTGCGGAGACGCCCAACGCCGACGTAACGTCGTCGCTGCCGACAACAACTCGGATGAACGCCGGATGCGACACATTCCAAATCTCGCGTAGGGCGCGAACGGCCATGATCGCCATTCTGTCGGCGGCGGTGGCGTCGAAGTCCGCGAAAAATGCCGGCGAGCCCTGTGGTCCCGATGCGGGCGGCTGCCACCCGAGCTGGACGAGCAACGCCTCGTCACCCCCGTTCAGCTGACGATTGTCAGGCAGGAAGGCGTTCGACGGCACTTCGCAACGCACGAGGCCGCCACCCCAGCCGAGGAACTGAACGCATGGTCCGCCCTGCTCGAAGGCGGTTTCGACCACAAGCAGATCGTCGTCGACCATCGAGGCAACGCGGTCGGCGAGTTGCCGTCGGAACAGCGTCCAGGCGTGGGCAACTTCGTGGTCGAAACTCGCAACGTCGGCCATGGTGCCCCCATTCAGAGACGAAGCCTGTGGACTCGGGCTTCGATGTTGCTGTCGACGGTAGTGCGGGGTACCGACAAGGTCGTTCGAATTTCCGATAACACAGTACTGTCGGTACCGCATACGCCATGTTTCATAAATCGACGAAAGGCACCTCGATGGCGCTTCAGGACAAAGTTATGGACATCAGCGTGAAAGGCATGAACCTCGGGCACCGATTCATCCGAGGAATCACGGGCGGCCGAGTGCTGTCGAGCGTGAGCGGCATGCCGGTGGTCGAACTGCGCACGATCGGCCGCAAGTCGGGTCAGCAGCGGTCCTGCCTTCTGACGGCACCTATCCACGACGAGAACCGGACCGTCGTCATCGCGTCGAAGGGTGGGGACGACCGGCATCCGGACTGGTACCGCAACCTCGTCGCCGAACCCAACGTCGAAGTTGTCATCGAGGGCACCACGCGGCAGATGCGTGCGCGCACCGCCTCCGCAGCAGAGAAGAAGGAACTGTGGCCACAGGTCGTGGCGGCCTACAAGTCCTACGCCTCGTACCAGCGCCGCACGGACCGCGACATCCCGGTTGTGATCCTCGAACCGAGGTCCTGAAGCTCGGTCTCGGTCGTACTATTGGCGGATGGTGAAGGTCCGTCCGCTGCGGTCCGGGCAGCTCGTCTACAACGACATCGGTGACGCCTATCAAGTCGAATCTGCCATTGCCGAAGGCGGTTTCGGCCAGGCGTATTCGGCGTATCGGATGTCGCGTGATGGGAAGCGGCGCGGAAATCGGGTGTGCCTCAAGGTCTGCCAAAGCGCGGGTGATTGGCACGGCGAGGCGTTCTTCGGAAAGATCGTGCGAGGCAACCATCGTGCGGTTCAGCTGCTCGATTCGTTCGTCAGCTCGACCGGTCGCGGCAGCGCGCAAATCCGCCGTCATGTGCTGATCTTCGAGTTTATGGACGAAGGAACGATCGCCGACGCGGTCGACAACAACCAGCTGCCGTGGAACGAAATTCGCGTCCGCAAAGAGCTAGCGGGCGTCCTCGAATTGCTCGGCCGCATGCACAACGTCGGCATTACCCACCGCGACCTGACACCCGCGAACGTCTACCTGCGCGACGGTCAGTTGGTGCTCGGTGACTTCGGCATCACGCGTATGACACTCGATCCGAAACATGCTCAGGTAACTGCCTTTACACCCGCGTATACCCCGAAGAGCGTGTGGTCGAGCCATCGCTGGGGACCCGCCGAAGACGTCTTCCAACTCGGTCTGCTCGCCTGCACACTGTTGACCGGCGAGGTGTTCAACGCAAGCAAGATCAACGGTATTCGACAACTCGAAGTTGCAGACGATCTCAAATGCTGGATCTGGCACGCGACCGCTGCAAGTGCGAAGAAGTACCTCGACGCCTCCGACGCCAGTGCGGCGCTGTCGTCGCTACGGGAGGTGAGCCTGAGCGCTGGACGAGCGCCGAGAACTATTGCGGGACAGAAGGTTGTGTTCACTGGCAAACTCGACAGGCTCACTCGCGCCGAAGCGACGACGCTCGTCACCAATGCCGGCGCGCAGGTGCAGAGCGCGGTGGGGGACACGACGACGCTGATCGTGCGTGGTCCGGTGCGAGGAGCGCTCAGCGAATTCGAGGGCCGCAAGTTGTTCGCGGTCCGCGAGCGGCTGCGGTTGGGTCAGCGCATCCGCATCATCAGCGGCGGTCAATTGGAGCGAATGCTGCGCGCCGAGCGCATAGGTGTTCAGGTCGAATCGGTCGTCTGAGGCTGTAAAGCTATGCACTCGATGGTTTGGTAACGCATCGCTTACCAAACCTTAGGGGCATAAAGTTTGGTAAGATGCCGTGATGGCAAACGTTGTGACCCCGTGGCCGCCGGTCACCTTCGAGGAGCGGCCCTGGACGAGTGCCGCGGGATACGTTTCTCGGACTCAGCAACGGCGTCATGCCGGGCCATATCTCGCTGCCGTGTTGCCGGAGATTGCGGGCGCGGCCGTTTCCCTGCCACCCGCGTTGACCGCCGAGGCCGAAGAGGCCGCTCAGGAACTGGTCCGATTCGATACGAGTATCTCGAACACGCTGGGTGCGGCAGCTCAATTGGGCCCGATGAGCGCGGTCCTGTTGCGAACCGAAAGCGCTGCATCGTCGCAAATCGAGAACCTCACCGTTGGCGCTCGTCAGTTGGCGTTAGCCGAGCTCGGTGAGCATTCGAATCGCAACGCGCGCATAGTCACCGGCAACGTGCGTTCGATGGAAGCCGCCCTCGCGTTGAGTGAGGTCGTCGATGAAGGAACAGTGCTCGCGATGCACCGCGCACTGATGGAAGACTCCGATCCTGAAAACGCCGGGCGTTGGCGAACCGAGCAGGTCTGGATCGGGGGCAGCAATATCGGTCCGCATCGCGCGGCATTCGTGCCGCCGCATCACGAACATGTCAGTCGCGCAATGAAAGACCTGATCGCGTTCGCCGACAGGGACGATGTGCCATCAATCGCGCACACAGCGATTGTGCACGCACAGTTCGAGACGATTCATCCGTTTACGGATGGGAACGGACGAACTGGGCGCGCTCTCGTCCATGCCATGTTGAGCAATCGGCGACTGACCGAACGCGTCACCGTGCCGATATCGGCTGGGCTGCTGACGAATACGGCTGACTACTTTGGCGCGCTGGACCACTTTCGTCAGGGCGATGTCGAACCGATTGTTCGGCAATTCGTCGACGCGGTGTTCTTCGCAATCGGCAGCGGTCGAAGGCTGGTCGACGACCTTCGAGCAGTAAGAGACTCCTTCAACGATCGACTGACGGCACGCCGAGATTCGGTCGCATGGCGGATCGCCGATGCTGTGATCGGCCAACCCGTAATCAACAACTCGTATGTGACATCCCAGTTCGGGGTCACTGACGTTGCAGCGCAACGAGCTATCGACAGGTTGGTCGAATGTGGAGTGCTGCGGTCAGGAGCGCAGCGAGCGCGCAATCGGGTGTGGCAGGCAGATGACGTGCTCCGCGCATTGGACGACTTCGCCGCTCGGATCAGGCGCGTTCCGCCCAGCGCTTGACCTCGCTACGTGCTCACGGAACGAAGAACGTCCCGAATCCTGGGTACAACCCACCCTCGATGGTCGCAATCACCTGACCGACGCCGGGTTTGATCGTGACCGGAGGAGTCGGTGCACCTGCGAGGGTCGGGAAAAATGCCACGCCGGAGATGCCGGTTCCGAGGCTGATCCAGCGCACCGAGACGGCGGCTGTCACGGGTCGATCCGGTAACTGGTTGAGTATCGACAGCGTCGCCGTACCCGGTTCGAATCCCGATGACGCGCCGATGATCGGCGTAGGAAGATCAGCGAAAACGAAGGTCTGCAACTGAAATGGGGTAGCGGCCGGTGCAGCGGACGCCGCTGGAACGGACGCCAACATCAGGCACGACACTGCAAAGATGGTCGCGAATCCTATGGCCAGCCGCCTGAATAGATCTCGTGACTTTCGCATAGCTAACGACCGTACGCGTCTGAATGTCCGAATCTAACCCCGCGAACCAAGATCGATACCACCTCGAGACACCGTCGAGAGCGGAGTAACGATCGCCTGCGTGCCCACGACAGGCGTAGCGGGACGCATGCTCCAATCACGGAGCGGGCAGGGGGAGGCGACGTGGACCGCGAGGCAGCCGAAGTCAGAACGCGGCGATGGACGTACGCATTGGCGGGGGTGTCGGTGGTGGCTGTGGCGATCACCGTCGTCGCACTTGCGAACCTGCCAGCCGACGATCAACCCGCGACGGTCTCGCTTCCGAGGATCACGCCGCTCACGACAACGGAGACATTCGAACCGCCGCCGACGATCGTCACGTCGCCTCCGGCGTATCCGACCGATATCCCGGGATGCGACACCGTCGAGCCGCCGGAGACCGGGGAAATGTTCGGGTTCGCAACGTTCGGCGGAGTGGACAGCTACGACAATCCGAAATTCCCTTGGTTTTCGGCAAGGAAAGCGGTCGCGATGTCGGACGCGCTGAAGTCGGCAATCAAGGCGCCGGTCGAATTGCGCTTTGCAAGTCCGACTCAGTCGCTGCTGTTCGGTCCCATCTGGGCGCCTGACCCGTCGCAGATACCGCCGGAGTACTCGGACACGGAGTTCGGTGGATCGACATCGGCGTACGGCGACCTTCGTCGTGGCACCGTCGAAGGAAGTCTGTCGGTTCAGGTGCAGCAAACCACACAGGGTCCGCCGCCGTGTGTTGCGGGTGAAATAACCAGCCGCACAGCGTTTCCGGACGGAGCAATCGTCGACATCCATGACACGTGGACCGAAAGCGACGGTCGTCGGGCGTTGTCTCGCAACGCAAACGCCTATCTGCCGGACGGAACGTCGGTCTATGCCAACGTGACCGACGCACGGCCACTGGCCGAACCGCGTTCCGAACAGCAATACAGCGGTGAACTCCCGCTGACTGTCGATGAGCTGACTTCGCTCGTCCTCACACCCGGCATCCGGGTCACCGCGCCCATTCCGCCGGAGACGGGACCGCTGCCCGTAAGTTGCTCCAACGGCGGCGATTCGAGGGCGTTGAATCTGACGCGGCAAGATTTGGAGCGGCTGAACTCCGCGCTGAACGAGTACTGGCAGCGTGCCCCGATCGATGGAATTGTGTTCGACCGTCCGATCGGGTCATTGCAATTGGGCGATTACGACGACAACGAAGCGTGCTTCAGCTTGTCGATCACGTCGCCTGGGCGCGAGAGTGATGTAAATATGAGCATCACGGGTGATCATGAGTTACCCACGGCACCAGACGAATACGATCCCAGCTACGACAGCGCGCCCGATGCCACGAAGTTCTTGGCCAACGGCTCGGTGATCACCTACGACGACAGTGAATCGACATCTGTCTCCATGGGATCCGACGGTGCGGCCGAGAGCCGACGACATCGATCGATCGCCGTCACGTACCCCAATGGAGTGCAGATCAGACTCAGTACAAGCGGCTCCGGAACGTTGCTGACGTTCGAAGAACTCGAAACCATAGCAACCGCACCGGGATTTCAACTGTGATCACCATGCCGGACCGAACCAAGCTGGCGTTGTTGGCAGCGGCGATGACCGCTGCACTCACGGTGGCGGCGGCTGTTGTCAGCGTCTCGTACGCCCTGGCCGTCGACGGCCGGCCGGCGACGACCCACATACCGGGAACGACCGACGCCGCGCCGGGTATCGCGTGGACGCTCGACGCACCGACGTTGCTCGACCACAAATACGCGGCCTTCAGGAACCCGACCGTCCCAACTCACTTCGATTCTGGGGAAGCCGGTTTCACCGACTTCGGGGACGTCTTCGTGACCATGGCAGGGCTCCCGAACCACCGATCCGGCAATTTCGATCGCGCCACGATGATCGGCGTCGACGCTGAGGATGGCTCGGTGCTGTGGCGGGCCGACGCGGGGTCGATCGGCGGTTGCAGTGAGCGCCCGGCAGCTGGCAAGTTCGTGTGCTATTCAAGCAGCTTCGAAGACGATCAGATGTTCGTCACGTTCGACCTGAACGACGGCGAAGTGACCCGAACCCCCACGGAATGGGACATTTTCGGCCTCGACACCTTCGAAGACCGCGTCTACACGATCGAGGGCAACGTCGAAGACAACGACGTCCGAGTGCACGCTGGAACGGTGGACGACCCGGACGCGTACTGGTCGAAAGCATTCGACATCGGGGCAGGCTGGGAGGAAATCGCATTCGGGAAGACGATCACAACGAAGAACGGTGCTGGGCTTATCGATCTCGGCCGTGCGGCAGCGGGATTCGAGCTCGAATCGGGTACGCAGACCTGGACCGCTGGATATCCCGACTGCTCCGAGGACGTGACTTTCGCAGGCGACCTGCTGCAGCGGGTCAGGCGCGACTGCGACGACTACAGCGTGAAAGGCGTCGACCTTCTCGATCCCTCCGGCGAGGTTGTGATCAGCACGCAGCAGCGCTTTACGCAGAGCCTCGAAGAGGCCGAGCCGACGGACGACTCGGTGCCGATCATCGTCGGCGACAGCGGCTTCGATCGGCGTACGGGCGAAAAGTTGTGGACCAGTTCGTTGCTGGTCTCGGATCCCGATGGTGACAATCCGAACGGCACAGCCTTCGCGATGTTCGGTGACGTCGTGCTGGTTCGCGATCCGCAGAACCAGTCCGTGTCCGGCATCGATGCGCGGACGGGCAATCGGTTGTGGACGCAGGAGGTACGCAGTTCCGACGGCTATGCCTTCGATGGACGAAACGTCGTCGCATTCGACGATCTTCTGCGAGCCACCGACATCCGTACGGGCGAACAGGCCTGGGAGATTCCGGTGGATGCGATGGTCGAGTCCGACCGAGACTCGCCCAGAATTTTACGCGAAACCGATCAGAGCCTCATCTACGCGACCAATGCAACGTTGATCAGTTTGCGGTAGGGATGAGGGAGCCCGACAAATCCCCAACAGGACGGACCACCCGCATGATAATCGTTGCCGGACATCTTCGTGTCGATCCCGCAGGTCGGGAGGCCTATCTCGATACCTGCCGCGAAGTGGTGGCCCTCGCTCGTGCGGCGTCGGGTTGTCTGGATTTCTCTTTGACCGCGGATCTGCTCGACGCCGACCGGATCAATATCTTCGAACGCTGGGCGACCGTCGCAGAACTCGCGGACTTCCGGGGATCGGGCACCGACGGCGACCAGGGTGCCGCGATACTCGATGCCGATGTCCGCGAGTTCTACTACGACCGTGAAGTGAAGCTGTAACTAGCCGAACGCCGCCAACAACTCTGCCGACGATGCGACCGCTCCGAATACCCCGCCCTGCATCGTGACCATGTGCAATGCCGCCGCGTGATTCGCCGGATCGGTTGCGCCGGTGCAGTCCGACAGGATCAGGCACTCGAACCCGCGATCGTTCGCCTCACGCATCGTTGTGTGGACACACACGTCCGTCGTGATGCCGGTGAGGATGATGTTGCGAATTCCATTGGTACGTAACACCAAGTCGAGATCGGTGGCGTAGAACGCACCCTTACCCGGCTTGTCGATGATCGGTTCACCAGGCAGCGGAGCAACTTCGGGGACTATCTCCCAACCTGGTTCGCCCTGAACGAGTATCCGTCCCTGCGGACCGGAACTGCCTATCTCCGCACCGATCTGGGCTGACCGCCACCGCTTGTTCGGCGGCAGGTCGGACAGGTCGGGGCGGTGCCCTTCCCTCGTGTGAATGATCAGCAGTCCCGCTGCGCGCGCAGCTTTCAGCACGTGCGCGGTCGGCTCCAAACCTGCACGGGTGAGCGACAAGTCGTAACCCATCGCGTCGACGTAGCCACCGACGCCGCAGAAGTCGACCTGCCAATCGATGTTGATCACCGCGGTTGCGGCTGGATCGATGGGTCCGTCGTAGGGCCACTTGTAGGGCTTCGCATCCACAGAACCGAGGGAACTCATTTGACGACCTCCATCGTGCGAGTCCGGATCACATAACTGAAGCCGACGAAAGCTACTGCGCCGACGATCATTCCGACGAGGGCGTCCGACAACCACGGCGCGTACTCGTGGCTCGTCAACGCTGCAGCCGAGCCGACGGCCCACGCTGCGAACGGCGGCCACCGCAGCGAGGCCTCTGCACGTGCTGAACCCCAGAACCGTGGCAGCACAAGCTGATCGAGAATGATGACGATGCCGATCGGTGGCACGATCACGCCGAGCAGATTCAGCCACTGCTCGAAATGCGACCAGATTCCCGCGACTGCGAGCGCAACGCCGACCGCGCCGAGTATCAGCGTCAGCGGTCGCATCTTGTTGCCGCTGAGCTGACCCCAGCCGACTGCGCCGTTGTAGAGGCAGTGTGCGCACACCGAACCAAGGTTGACGAAGACGAAGACCACAGCGAGCGGGACCAGCAGCCCGCCCTGGTCGATCAACGTGCCGAGGAAGTTGCCGCCGTTGGTACCGGGATTGGTCGCTGCGCCGAGCGCGACGATGAGGCCGCCGACGAACAATGCGATGCCGTTGGCGATCGGGAAGGCCGAAAAGGCTGCCAGGAAGCCCTGTTTGCCGTTGCGCGACCATCTGGTGAAGTCCGACGTCATGGTGCCCGAGTCGATGAAGCACGCGATCACCAGGGTGACCGCTGCACCCATGCTCATGGCTGTCAATCCGGCGCCACCGCTGTAGCTGACAGCGTCGGAAAGACTCGAATCACGCAACGCAAGAACGATTGCCGTCGCACCGAGCACGATGAAGAGCGGCGCGGCGATGACGCCGATGACCGAGAGTGCTCTGATTCCGAGCAACGTGATTGCGACATAACCGATGCCGGCGGCGAAGGTGGTCCACCGTTCACTCCACTGCATCGTGTCCGCGAGTATCGCTCCAGTGAGCCCGGTCTGGAAAGCGAACCAACCGATGACGATCGTCGCGAGAAAACCGGACGGTATGACGTAGCCCTTCTTACCGAAGGTCTCCATTGCTGTGAGTGCGAAGTTCTTTCCGGTTTTGCCGGCGAGGTAGCTCAGCGACCCGACATAGGCCATCAGGACGGCGTTGCCGAGCGCGATGGCCAGCATGCCTTTCCAGAAGCCGAGCGAGTAGACGACCAAACCGCCGAATACGGCGCAGGTCAGGATCATCGGGAAGCCGATCCACACCGCTGAGACGGACGCGAGGCTGCGGCGTGCCGACTGGGGGACAGGAACGTTTTCGTATTCTTCGGTGAGCGCCGCTGGGGCGGCCTCGGTATCGGTGACTTCTGCGACAGCAGTCATGGCAAGACCTTTCAGAGCAAACGATTAGTTGAGTACAGGACGACCGAGCGCATGCGCTGTGACCGCATGGGCTGCTCGTTCTTCGACGACGTCGTAGGACGATCCGACATGCTGATGCAACGCTGAGCGCGCACCCGGGAGATCTTCGGTGAGAAGCAGATCGACGATCTCGAGGTGTTCGGAGATCGTGGTCGACACGCGCTCTTCGGTCGCGTAGTCGTACATGCGAACGAGCCGGATCTGGCCGTTCACAGCTTGAAGAGCCCGGGTGAGGGCGGGATTGCCTGCAGCAGAGGACAACCGAATGTGGTAGTCCTCGTCGAGCAGGACGATGTCGGGGCCCGGTTCGGGCGGCGCTACCCGAAGGTCGAGCCAGTCGTGGTGAAGCCGTTCCAGAATCCCGACGTCGTAGCGCAGGTGTGGATTGTCGATCAGGCGAGTTATTCCCTGTAGTTCCAGAGTGATTCGCAGCTCGTATAGATCGCGGACACCGGCAAGGTCGGGGACGACGGGGTAGTAGCCGTCGGCCTCCCTGGTGAGCATGCCGTCGGCATGCAGGCGAACGAGGGCCTCGCGCACGGGTGTTCGCGATGCACCGATGAGTTCGGCTACCCGGGTCTCCACCAGACGGGTTCGCGCGGTGAGTTCGCCGGCCATAAGACGGCGCCGCAACTCCCGATAGGCCTGCTCGCGGAGACTGCCGGGCTCGGTGTCCAGTTCGGTATCCATAGCTGTATACCGTCGTGTGAGCGTGTTTCAGCGCTCTGCTCGGAACGTAAACAATGCGTCACCAAGACCGCGTCGAATTACCCCTTCGTTACATAGGGGTGCCTAAGCCGCCTAGTACACGTCGCGGAGGTAGCGCTTCTCCCGCCGCAATGCGTCCAAGTAGTCTTCGGCCTGGTCCGGGGTGATGCCGCCGTGCTCGGCGACGATGTCGTGCAGCGCCTCGTCGACGTCCTTGGCCATCCGGGTTGCGTCGCCGCAAACGTAGAGGTGCGCGCCCTTCTGCAGCCAGTCGTAGAGGTCCCTGCCGTTTTCGCGCATCCGGTGCTGCACGTAGTCCTTCTCGGACTGATCCCGTGAGAACGCGAGGTCGAGGCGGTCGAGCACGCCGTCACGTCGCAGTTCGTCGAGTTCCTCTTCGTAGAGAAAGTCCTGTGCGCGGCGTTGGTCGCCGAAGAACAGCCAATTGGATCCGGTCGCACCCGTCGCGCGACGCTCGTGGAGGAAGGCGCGAAACGGTGCGATGCCTGTTCCGGGACCGATCATGACGATCGGAACGGAGTCGTCGGTCGGCAACCTGAACGAGTTGTTCTTGGAGACGAATATCCCTGCGGTACTGCCTTTTCCGGCCCGGTCGGCGAGGTAGGTCGAGCACACGCCGCTGCGATTGCGCTCGGCATGGCGGTACCTGACGCTGGCAACGGTCGCGTGCACGGTCCCGCTGTGAGCGAGGGGACTGGACGAGATCGAATAGACCCGATGTTGCAGGGGGCGAAGCAGCGCAACGAATTCGGCGGGATCGATCGTGAGAGTCTCGTCGATCTGGAGCAGGTCGAGCACGTCCTTGCCCCACAGCCAGGCGTCGAGCGCGGTGTGATCTTCGGTGGAAAGCACATGCACGAGTTCGGCATCACCCGTCCGCTGCGCGATCTCGTCGATCAGGTCGGGGGAGGGTGTGGAGATTTCGTACGATTCGGTGAGGGCATCGAAAAGTGTGCGGGTTCCGGCTTTGTCGGTCACCGGCGTCCCCGCGGGGACGCCGAGGCGATCGATCAGGGCTGTGACCAGGCTTGGGCAGTTCATCGGGCGAACGCCGATCCCGTCGCCGGCCTCGTAGGTCAGTCCGCTGTCGCCGAGGTCGAACTCGTAGTGGCGTACCTCTTTGTGCGACTGGGGTCCCGAGAGCCGATGGTTAGCGAGAACGTTCGCCGCGTAGGGGTTCTTGCGGTTCCACTGCGACCGCGGAGTTCGCGGTCGAGGGGTCCGTGGCGCACTCACGTCCGTGTCTCCTATCCGGCCTTCGGCCTCGTGAGTCTTTTCGGAGGTCCGGCCCTCCTGAAGTGCTCACGAGCGGTAGCTTACTAAGGTAAGGGTTACCTCCATAAATTGGTGACGTGCGTCATAGAAGAATCACACTGCGCCAATGCCGTGGCCGCAGGTGGCTGCGTGGGTAGCGTCGTCTGCATGGATCTTGGTCTGGCAGGCAAACGAGCAATCGTCACCGGTGGCAGTCGTGGCATCGGCAAGGCAATCGCACTCGGGTTGGCACGCGAAGGAGTCGACGTCGTCATTGCGGCGCGCGATGCGGCCGTCCTCGAAGCGACGGCTCGCGACATCGCACAGGAAACAGGCCGCCGGGTACTCGGCGTTGCGACCGACACCGGTGACGATGCGGCAGTGCAGGCATTGGTACAGCGCACCGTCGACGAACTCGGTGGCGTCGACATCCTCGTCAACTCCGCTGCAACGCCGTGGAGTGCCGGTGCACCAAAAGATTTCGCGTCGACAACAGACGAGATTGTGCGGCGCGAGATCGAGATCAAGGTGCTCGGCTACCTCCGCACTGCCCGCGCGGTCGCGCCCCATTTTGTCGAGCAGGGCTGGGGCCGGATCATCAACATCAGCGGACTCGGTGCACGACAGGCGAATTCGATCGCACAGACGATCCGCAACGTCAGCGTCTCTGCTCTGACGAAGAATCTGGCGGACGAACTGGGGCCGAAGGGCATCAACGTCACGGTCGTCCACCCTGGTCTGACGCGTACCGAGCGCCTCACCGACCGTCTGACCGCGCAGGCAGCCTCGGGTGATTCGACGGTCGCTGAACTCGAAGCCGCACTTGTGAAGAACTCCATTCGTCGGGTCGTCGACGCGAGCGAGGTCGCCGACGTCGTGACGTTCCTTGCATCGCCACGCAGCATCGGCATCACCGGCGACGCGATCGCGGTAGGTGGCGGAGTGCCGGGTCCGGTGTACTACTGATCAACTGTCGGATAATGACTGGATGACCGACACCAACTGCCCATGCTGCAGTGGCGAAATCTACGACGCCTGCTGCGGCCCGGTCCTGGCGGGCGACAAACCTGCTGCGACGGCGACGCGGCTGATGCGGTCGCGCTATACCGCGTTTGCAGTCGGAGATCGTGACCATCTCGTGCGGTCGTGGCATCCGCAGATGCGACCGAAGAAGCTGACGCTCGATCCGGATCAGGAGTGGATTCTGCTCGATGTGCTCGGTTCGAGCAAGGGCAGCATGTTCGACACCGAGGGAACGGTGGAGTTCAGGGCGCACTATCGCCTCGATGGTCGACGCGACGTGCTGCAAGAAAACAGTAGTTTCGTGCGGTACGAGGGTCGCTGGGTCTATTGGGGGCCTTTGGTGTCGTGAGCACTTTCGGAGGTTGGGCCGTCCAGAAAGACGCACAAGGCCGAAGGCCCTGGGACTATGCTGGTGACCTAAGCCCGCAGCCCCGAACCGAGACCAAAGATGGTCCATACCGATCCGTCCTCGACGCAGCCCGACCTGGCGTCGACGTTCGTCGCTGAGCTTGCAGCGGCGGGATTCGAGGATGCCCGCGAAATCGGTAGAGGCGGATTCGGCGTCGTATATCGCTGTGAACAACGCAGTCTCGACCGCACGGTCGCCATCAAAGTTCTGACCGCCGACCTCGACGAGGAAAACCTGCAGCGGTTCCTGCGGGAGCAGCGGGCGATGGGCAAGCTGTCCGGCCACCCGAACATCGTCACGATCCTGGAGGTCGGCGCGACTGCGGCGGGGCGTCCGTACATCGTGATGCAGCACCACCCGCACGGGTCGCTGGAAGGCGCGATCCATCGGGACGGACCGATCAGCTGGAAAGAATCGGTGCGTGTCGGCATCAAGATGTCGGGAGCGCTCGAAACTGCCCACCTACACGGGACGCTGCACCGAGACGTGAAGCCCGGCAACATCTTGCTGACCGAATACGGCGAACCGCAGTTGACCGACTTCGGCATCGCGAGGATCTCCGGCGGCTTCGAGACGTCCAAAGGTGCGGTGACGGGATCGCCCGCGTTCACCGCGCCGGAGGTGTTGCAGGGCCATCCGCCCGACCCGACCTCCGACGTCTACAGCCTCGCCTCGACACTGTTCTGTTCGGTGACGGGTCATGCCGTCTTCGAGCGGCGCAGCGGCGAGCACATGGTGGCGCAGTTTCTTCGAATCACCAAGCAGCCGACGCCGGATCTGAGCGACTCAGGTCTGCCTGCGGACGTCGCCGCGCTGATCGAGCGGGCGATGTCACGCGAGCGCGGTGCCCGCCCCTCGACTCCCGCGGCGTTCGGTGAACTGCTGCAAGAGATTCAGCGCAGGCACAGCCTGCCGGTCGACGACGTGCCGGTGCCGATCGCGTCGTCGGGGACGGGTAACGGACAGGGCGACGCGTCGATGACGACGGGGTCGGGTCGGCGCGGCTATTCGGCGCGGACGGTCACCCCGCCGGCGCCTGCGACGCGATTCAGACCACCTGCTCCGACGCGCGCGTTGGTCGGTCGCAACCGGTTGATCGAGCAACTGCAGCGTGGGCAGCAGCGCCGGCTGACCGTCATCCATGGACCGACCGGATTCGGAAAGAGCACGCTCGCCGCGCAATGGTGCGAACGGCTCACGGAGGACGGTCACGCGATCGCCTGGCTGACCGTCGACCACGACGACAACAACGTCGTGTGGTTCCTGTCGCATCTCATCGAAGCGATCCGGGCAGTGCGTCCTGCGCTAGCTCACGAGCTTGCCGAGGTGCTCGAAGAGCACGGCGACGAGTCCGAGCGCTACGTTCTGACGTCGCTGATCAACGACATTCACGCGACCGGCGAACGGATGACGGTCGTCGTCGACGACTGGCATCGCATCTCCGATCGTTCCACCATCCTCGCTTTGCGGTTCCTACTCGACAACTGTTGTCCCGGTTTGCATGTCGTTGTCACCAGTCGCAGCCAGCAGGGACTTCCGATGAGCCGCATGCGGATGCAGAATCAGCTGCTCGAGATCGACTCTGCGGCTTTGCGTTTCGACAATGAGGAGTCGCACAGCTTCCTCGTCGACCTTGGTGGACTCGATCTGGATCGTGCCGACGTTGCGGATCTGACGGAGTCGACGGACGGGTGGGTCGCCGCGCTGCAACTTGCGTCGTTGTCGTTGCGGGGCAGCGACGATCCGTCCGAGCTCATCGGCCATCTGACCGGGCGCCACCACGCGATCAGCGAGTTTCTTGCCGAGAACGTGCTCGATACCCTCGAGCCGGACATGCTCGACTTCCTGCTCGCGACGTCGGTGACCGAACGGATCTGCGGCGATCTCGCCTCGGCCCTTGCCGACGTTCCCAACGGCCAACTGATGCTGGAGGAGGTTGCCGAACGCGACCTGTTCCTCCATCGCGTCGACGATCAATGGTTCCGCTACCACCACCTGTTCGCAGACTTTCTGCGGCAACGGCTCGAACGGCAGACAGGCGGCCGAGTACGCGAACTGCACCGCACCGCGTCGCAGTGGTTCGCCGATAACCGACACGTCAGCGACGCGGTGGATCACGCACTCGCAGCAGGTGATCAGCTGCGCGCCGTCGAGATCGTCGAGCAGGACGGCACCTACCTGCTCGAGCATTCGCAGATGGCGTCGCTCATCGGTCTTGTCGAGAAGTTGCCCGAGACAGTGGTCGATACGCATGCGCGTCTGCAACTTGCGTTGGCGTGGGCCAACATCTTCCTGCATCGGGCGGAGCCTGCTCGGCACGCGTTGCGGTTGGTGGAGTCGACGTTGGACGAGTCCGGCCTGACCGCAGCCGAGATCGAGGACCTGCGGATCGAGGCGTGCGTCGTCCACGGCGTCGTCGCCCTCCGCGCCGACGTCATCGACAGCATCGACGAACTTGTCGCGCCGTGTCTGGCGCGTCCGGATACGTTGCGGCCGTTCGTCGTTTCGGTCGCAGCCAACCTGGCTACCTTCGCGGCGGCATACCGCTGCGATCGAACCGAGCTGGAACGGTTGCAGGACTGGGCCGTTCCCTATCGCCGACGAAACAAGGGGAAGTACAACGAGATTCACGCCCTGTGCTTCGTCGGGCTCGGCGCGAGCCTGATGCTCGACATCGAGGCCGCCGAGCGCAGTTTCAGGAAGGCTCTGAAGGTCGCACGGCATTCCGGTGGCAGCCATTCCTACACAGCTCGGCTCGCGGGGTCGCTGCTCGGTGAATTGCTCTACGAGCGCGGCGATGTCACCGAGGCCGAACGGCTACTGGACGAGGGTTACAAGCTCGGTGCCGAAGGCGGCTCGGTCGATTTCAAGATCGCACGCTACGTCGTCGGCGCACGGATCAAGGCGCTGCAGGGCGACCGAGCGGCCGCGACGCGTCGGTTGAACGAGGGTGCGCGGATCGGTCGGTCGATGGCGTTGACACGCTTGAGCGCCGAAGTCGAGAACGAGCGCATACGGCTCGGGCTGCCGCCACATCCCGAGTTCGGAGCGTTGCCGGTCGTCCAGTACGAGGACCGCAGGCAACCGACCGACCCCATCGAGGAGATCACCGCGCTCTACGAGGAAGCGACTGCGATCAGATTGCTTCTGGCTCAGCGTGATAGGCCGGAGAAGGTCGAACTTGCCAGGGTGTGGGCGCAGGAATGGGTCGATCGGCTGCGGGCTCGCAACCGGCCGCGCGCGCTGCTGAAGGTCCGTCGTCTGCTCGTCGCCTGCCTCGTCGCGACAGGTCGTATCGACGAAGCCAAACTGAACCTGGCAACGATTCTGGCGCAGTGTGCTCGCCTCGGATCGGTGCGCTACATCCTCGACGGGGGTCCGTATGTCGTGCAGATGATTGCGGCGTTGCGAGAGGATCAGGTCGCGGGGCGGTGGGCCTCCGATTGGCCCGAGGTGCCAGCCGAATTCCTGATCCAACTCGTCAATGCCGAAGCGGCGCAGGAGATTTAGGCGGCGCCGCCGCTCGTGAGCACTTTAGGAGGTGCGGCCCTCCGAAAGGACTCACGAGGCGCGGAGCGCCCTTGCCGATTTTCACCGGGCATGATTGGACACATGGCAGCCCCCGCAACACCTCCAGGCCACGGCATCGATCCCCGCCGCACGGCGATTCTCGCGCTGCACTGGCAGGTCAACGTCATCGAGCCCGAAGGCTTCTTCGGTCCGATGTTGGCGACACCGGTGGCCGAGAGTGGGGTCGTCGATCGTGCTGTCCGATTTCACGACGCCATCCGCGCGGCCGGGCTGCCGCTGATCTTCACTCGGTTTACCGTTCCGGAGGATGAGGGCCAGCTGATTCGCAACACCGGGTTCATGACGGCCGTCGGTGCTGCGCAGGAATCCTTTCGGCCGGACTCGTCCGGCGCCGCGTTGATCGATGCGATGGCGCACCAAGCCGAGCCAGGACTGGTGTTCGACAATCAGCGACTCTCCGGTTTAGCCGCCAACGGCGTCGCGGCATGGTTGACCGAGCATGGCATCGACACCGTCTTAGTCACCGGCGTCGCAACCAACCTCACGGTCGAGCAAACCGCCCGACACGGGACGGACCTCGGCTTCATCGTCCATCCGATCATCGACTGCATGGCTGCTCCGACACCTGAGGTGCACGCGGCGTCACTAGCCAACCTCGACCTCACGACAGCGGGCTGCCTGAGCGCCGAGGAGGCGTTGGCTCTCCTCGGCTGATCCCGACCTACGCTGCCTGTTCTGCGATGGGGGAGTTGAGCGCGAATTCGAGTTCTGGCAACACTTCCCAGAACGGATCGCAGAACGCGTGTACGTCATGGGCGTTGAAGGATGCTCGCTCGACCAGCAATGCCGTTGCACAGCAAAGGAATTCGGTGAGATAAAACTCGACGTCCGCAACGAAGCTTGCGCGAACCCCTATGAAACTTCCCGCCAGCAGCTCGCTCGCCGGCGGGCAACCTCGCTGACCGGTCACGGCTAGCCCGCGTAAGCGTGCGGCGAGCGGCGTGGTCCGCAAT
Organism: Antrihabitans stalagmiti; assembly: GCF_016482825.1. GTDB lineage: Bacteria > Actinomycetota > Actinomycetes > Mycobacteriales > Mycobacteriaceae > Antrihabitans > Antrihabitans stalagmiti. The sequence continues at coordinate 240,184 of NZ_JAEMNV010000006.1, forward strand.
TCGAGCCAGGCAGCTATGAGGTAGTCCAATTCGTCCCAATCTGCCCCGTCTAGTTGCATCCGGACGGTGTCGAGAATGTGTTCAGGTGCCAACCACGCCTCCTCCGGAGCCATGGAGGACGACGTGTGCGCCGAACTCCATGGACCGAACGCGGCTAGGCGCGTCGAGTCGTCGAGTTGGTCGGCAACGGTCGATGCGACCAGGATGGCTGCGAGTTGGTCGACCAAGACGCCCGAAAGGCCGTTGCACATGTCGCCGACGTCGTCCATACCGCAGGTGTTCTGGATTGCCCGCCACATCGGCTCGTCGGCATGCGGACCGCGGAAGGACTTCACCAGAGTGAGTGCCAGGCTTGCAGCTTTCTCGGCCGCGTCGTGCCGACCGACCAACTTCGCAAGTGTGTGCGCGGTACCGAGAATCAACCGGGGGCCTACGCCTGTGGACTCCGCATCCAAGGTCCGCAGCAGTAGATCGGTGAGGATGATCGGCGTTGCCTGGGAGATCGCATGCGCCCGTGCCTCGACGATCGGCGTAAGCGGTCCGAACTCCTGTTCACACTCGAACGAAGCATCTGCGCGTGGAGCGCGGAAGCCGCGTAGACCACGGCGATTCGGTACAACCGTCGCCAATATCGCTGCCTGTTCCGAGCGCCACAGCGGAATGGTGCCAGCTGGTAGATCGGCAAGCGGGACCACGTCCGGAAGTTGCAATCGACCACGGATCGGGATGATGCCCGCAGTCGAATCGGCACCATATGCCTCGACGTCGTCACATGGGACGGGATCGCCCGGCGTCCAGATCACCGTCGACGCCCCACCGTCGTACGTGCAGGAAAAGGGCTCGCCGATCGCCAACGCCCCATCAACGAGCATGCTCGCGAAGCGATTGAGCTGATGAGCGCAATCGTCGGAACTGAGTATCCAGGGGGAGTCGGACGGATCCTGCTCGGGAGCAGCCGCTAGCTGGAGCTCCGGTAGACCACGATCTGCCAAGCCGATCGTGTACGCGAACGCCGCGGTCTGATCTTCGGGATCGAAGACGTACTGAACCTTCCAAAAGATCTCACGGTGTAGCTGCTCGCGGTCGGGCTGCTCGAACATTTGTTCCCCTCTCGTCTGGTGTCGACGAGGTTAGCGAGGGGGTCCGACATAATCGGTCGATAGCGGATCTTATTGGCGCAGTACAGCTTTGACGACCACGTCGTGAATCGTCAATTCCTTGCCGTCTGGCCCGACCATGGTGCGCTGCGATTCGCGAGCAGTCGAGACGTCCCAGCTGGCCGAGTCGAGGCGAGCCGTGATCGCACCCGCTGTTGCCGAGGCCGATTCCGGCGGCGAGTGGTCACCGTGACCGTGTCCATGCGCAGAGCCGTCGCCATGCGACCCGTGCTGAAGGTGGCCGACGATGAACAGGGTGCCCCCGGGAGCGACCCAGGACGCGATGCGGTCGTAGAACTCCAGCTGTGGCATCGCGGGGTGTGCGTAGTGGGTGGTGACCAGGTCGTAGCGTGCGTCCGGCTCCCACGTGGACAGGTCGGCCTCGACCCAGCGCACTCGGTCGGCGACTCCGGTTGCAGTTGCGCGATCGCCCGCGCGAGCGAGCGCATCGGCACTGATGTCCGCTGCGGTGACTTCCCAGCCGCGCGCCGCGAGCCAGGTCGCCTCGATTCCGGCGCCGCAACCCGCATCGAGAGCCGTCCCGGGTGCGAGGTTGCCGATCTCTCGAATCAAGTGCGGGTTGGGTTGGCCAGCGGCCATCGCCATGGCGCGATCGCCATGCCAAACGTCGTCCCAGTAGTTCTTGTCGAACGAATGAGCTTGCTCAGCCATGCTTTGCCCCGTCTTCGAGTTTCTCAACTACATCCCCACACTGGTTCGGCCAAGCGAGTCGTGAGTCCTTTCGGAGGTCGGGCCCGCCGAAAGGACTCACGAGGCGCGAAGCGCCCACCCCTGAAACGCACTATCCCCCAACACCCGAAGGTGTTGGGGGACAGTGGAGAAGCTCAGTAGAGCTGGGAGATCAGACTGGGCGAACGCCGGTTGCCTGCGGGCCCTTTGCGCCCTGGCCAACCTCGAACTCGACCTTCTGGTTCTCCTCCAGAGTACGGAAACCGTTGCTCTGGATCTCGGAGTAGTGGACGAAGACGTCAGCGGAGCCATCTGCGGGGGCGATGAAGCCGAAGCCCTTTTCCGCGTTGAACCACTTAACAGTGCCCTGTGTCATGCTTTTAATATCCTTTTTTCCTACCAGGTACGACGGACGGTTCTTACTATCCATCGGGCCGGCTGAGGTCGCGACATCTTGAGAAGTATCCCGAGTGACTCGGAGTGCTCCGCTGGGAGTGCCGGACGACCGCAACATGATCCCGAGCACGTCACTACAACGAACACCAGAACTACGACCGGTTGTAACCCTAGCAAATCTAACGAATCACGCAAAGGGGTACGTGCATTTCTTCTGCGGTCAACGATCCGTGGTGCCCGATCAGCATCGACTGCAGAGGCTCTGCTCCGGTCCTGACGACCGCGCCCGATCCTGTTGCGACGCAGATGACGTCGCCGATCCGCTGCACGGCGGCGTGTGTGACAGTTGGCCCGAACCACCCGTTCTCGATCACTTCGGACCGGGAAAAGACGCCGAAATCAGTTCCGAGAATTTCTTGCCAGGTGGCGACGACGTCGTCGATTGCCCCGTTTTTCGTATAGATATGGCGCGCTCGGGGTTCGCCACCGAGCCGTGCGACGCCGGCGCGCAGACTCGATGTCGCGTCGAAGTCGACGGGGTCGATGATCTCGACCATGCCGTGATCCGCAGTGACGATCAGTGCGGCGTCGCCCGGCAGCCGCTCGGCGATCGAGCGCGCCAACAGGTCGACTTGGGAGAGTTCGGCGGCCCAGGCATCGGAATGCGGTCCACGGACGTGGCCGGTGAGGTCGAGTTCGCCGTGATAGGCGTAGACGAGCGAGCGGGAACCGGTTCGCAGCGATTGGATGGCGCCGTCGGCGAGGTCGCCCATCGAGAAGCTCGCCCGAAATTCGCCGCCGCGCAACGAGGCTCGGCTCAGGCCTGACTCGCCCTGGTACATAGGCGCGACCCGAGAGACGGAGATGCCGGCCTCGGCGGCTCGCTCGAATGCGGTTGGGTTCGGTTGAAACTCTTCGGGAGCAACGTCTTTCAGCAGGTCGATGCGATCTCCGGCGCCGTGTAGCCGCCACTTGAGCGGGTTCATCAACCGCTGGTGGCCTGGGACAGCCAGCAGATAGCCGACGATGCCGTGCTCACCGGGAGGCAGGCCGGTACCGAGCGAACTCAAACTGGTTGCCGTCGTGCTCGGAAATCCTGCGGTGAGCACCTTCGAAGTTCGGCTGGAAAGAAACGGTGCGGCAGCGGAGTTCGCGTCGAGCAAAGCCGCACCCAGGCCGTCGACCATCAAGATGCATACGCGTTTGATGCCGTCGAGCTCGAGGCCTATTCGATCGACTTCGCCGTCGACGCCGAGCGCAGCAAGGCTCGACGGGACCAGATCTGCGAGGGATGCAGTGCCGTAGCGCGGCGCAACCAGCATGCCCACCAATGTAGCCGGGGGTATCCGGGCACCGGTGGCGTCGGTAGTCTGAGGTAAACATCGAGTTGTGCATGAATGGCCCGTCGCCACACTTCTCTCGGACGCGCACGGGGCGAGATCGACTCGGAACGGATCGTTGCACATATGAAGGAAATTTCGGCGCTGGGAGTTCAGGCATTCGTCAGGGATGTTGTCCGGCGCGGTGGAAAGGCAACGAAAGTTGCCGGATCCGGTCGCGGAGCAGTCAAAGTGTGGGGCAAAGAGGGCGGCGTTTCCATCGTCCAAGTTCGTGCCAAGGCCAGCGGTGACTGGCATGCGAGCCGCCGCGACGAGGAAGTGGGAGCCGGCGCGGCCAACCCCACATTCTGGGCGTTCGTCGACCTCGGTACCGAGCCGCACGCGACCTTCATCATCTCGGCAGAAGAATTTGCCGCCGACGTTCGGTGCGAGGTCGACGCCTGGATGGCCGATCGGCCCGGCCGATCACGCTCCGGCGGGATCCGGATCGCGCAGGATCGGATCGCCCACAGGCGGGCGCGCTGGGACCTCCTCGGCGTCTCGGTCGTCGCCGATGCGAATATCGATACCACCCATCTGGACGACCTGACCGTCGAGAAAAAGAAGGCACCAGCCAAGGCCGCGGCCGTCGAGGACGAGTCCGACGGCCGAACCCGCCTGGTCGCCGATTTCGAGGGCTACCGGATCGTCGCGCTTCGCGAGGAATCGACGGGTCGCCTGGAGATCGTTGCCGGACAGATGGTCGGTCGGCACTTTCCGACAGCGTCGGCAGCCGCATCTGCCGTAGCGAGCCTGGTCAGTGGCGAAAAGGTGACGAAAGACGGCGCGGATTTCTGGCGCGCGGAAGGCTAGCCCGCTCCGCGGGTCGTGAGTCTTTTAGGAGGGCGGGCCCGCCGAAAGGACGCACGAGCGGCGTAGCCGCCTAGTCGCTCAGGGCCGGAATTTCGCCGAGCGGCCGAACTTCGCAGAAGTTGTACGCGGCATCGGGGATCTGGGCGCAGATGGCAACGGCCTCGTCCATGTTGGCGCACTCGACGACGTAGAAGCCCGCCAAATGCTCTTTCGACTCGATGTACGGACCGTCGGTTGTCGCGACCACACCATCGCGGATACGGACGGTCTTGGTGTTGATCGGATCGGCGAGACCAGCGCTGGCGACGTGGTGTCCTGACGCGATCAGCGAATCGTTGAGTGCGCCGTGACCCCGACCCAGTCCCATTCGCTGATCGTGAGACAAGCCTGCCCAGCTTTCGGGATTGCTGTAGATCAGCAGCATGTACTTCATGGCGGCCACCCTTCGACGGTTTCGACATCAACAAGGACGTCGGCGCGATCGGCGCGATATCGACATCATTGCCTATGTCGAGGCGGGCGTCGTGACTCCGACGTCTCAGTTGGCAGCAAAAAGCTGCACTGGTGAACACCCGATCGAAGGAGTTGTCATGTTCGAAAGCACCAAAGCATTCAGCGGATTCTCGGTGAACGACATCGAAGCGGCGAAGCAGTTCTACGGAACCACGCTCGGCGTCGAGGTGTTCGAGAACGGGATGGGCAACCTGTCGCTGCAGCTTCCCGGTGGCACGGAGGTTCTCGTCTACCCCAAGGACGATCACGTTCCGGCGGTGTTCACGATCCTCAATTTCGAGGTCGTCGACATCGACAAGGCGGTCGACGCATTGACCGCGAGTGGCGTCAGCTTCCAGCGGTACGACGCTATGCACCAGGACGACAAGGGCGTCATGCGGGGAATCGCCGCGGGCATGGGCCCGGACATCGCGTGGTTCACCGACCCAGCGGGAAACATCCTGTCGGTGTTGCAAACCGCGTAGTCGGGCGCCGCGGGCACAATAGGACCGTGAGCGCCGCCCGCGAGTTCGAAGATCGCATCCGCGACCTCGCACCGCACGTTCTGGGTGCACTCGTGCGGCGGTACGGCCATTTCGATGCCGCAGAGGATGCGGTGCAGGAGGCATTGCTCGCGGCGTCGGTGCAGTGGCCCGAGCAGGGTCTGCCGGACAATCCGCGCGCTTGGTTGATCACGGTCGCATCGCGACGTCTCACCGATCAATTTCGCAGTGACGAAGCGCGGCGCAATCGGGAGACGAACATCGTCGCCGCCGACCGACCGGAAGACCTGCACGCGCCCGCGGTCGACGAACAACCGAGCAACGACGACGACACACTGACGCTGCTTTTCCTGTGCTGCCATCCCGCGTTGACTGCGCCGTCCCAGGTGTCCCTTACCCTGCGTGCTGTCGGCGGACTGACCACCGACCAGATCTCCCGCGCATTCCTCGTGCCGGAAACGACTATGGCGCAACGGATCAGCAGGGCGAAGCAAACGGTGCGCAAGTCGGGCGCGCGGTTCGCTATGCCGACGGCCGACGAGCGTGCCGATCGGCTCGAAGCCGTGCTGCACGTCCTGTATCTGATCTTCAACGAGGGCTACACGGCGACAAGCGGCTCCGATCTGCAACGCACCGACCTCACAGCAGAAGCAATCAGGCTGAGCCGCATTCTGTTTCGTATTCTTCCCGACGACGGCGAGGTAGGCGGACTGCTGGCGTTGATGCTGCTGACCGATGCACGGCGCCCCGCGAGAACCGGCGACGACGGTTCGCTTGTCCCACTGGCAGAACAGGATCGGTCGCTGTGGGACGCTGCCGCGATCGCGGAGGGTGTTTACATCGTGAGTGACGTCCTGTCGAGGGCACCGGTCGGGCCGTATCAGATCCAAGCTGCGATCGCCGCTGTGCACGACGAGGCGGCTACTGCTGAAGAGACCGACTGGCAACAAATTTCGGAGTTGTACAAGGTGCTCGCGCGAATCTCGCCCGGACCGATGATCACGCTCAATCGAGCCGTGGCCGTGGCGATGGTTGAAGGTCCGCAGGCTGGACTCGAACTCCTTGCCACCTTGGACGACGATCAGCGAATGGCAACCCATCATCGACTCGGGGCAGTGCGCGCCCATCTCTACGAGATGGCGGGAGACACGGTGACGGCGATCGAGCACTACCGGACTGCTGCGCGGCGCACGACGAGTACGCCAGAGCAGCGCTACCTGCAGGATCGCGCAGAGCGTTTGGCTGCAGCTGACTAGGGCGGCGGCGTTGGGGGATACCGTTTATCCCATGACGTCGATCGAGGGCAACGACCCAGCGGGCCACCGTGTTGCGATCCTGTACTGCACCCAATGCAATTGGCTGCTGCGCGCATCCTGGATGGCGTCGGAACTGTTGTCGACGTTCGGTCAGGAACTTGGCGAGGTTGCCCTGATACCCGGAACCGGCGGGGTCTTTCGCGTGACCGTCGGCGACGAGCTGATCTGGGACCGCAAGGAGCGTGGCGGATTCCCGGAGATCGCCGCACTGAAACAGCTTGTGCGCGATCGAGTCTCGCCCGATCGGGACCTCGGCCACGTCGACCGGACGAAGTAGCGCACGATCAGCTTGGTGGTTTTTCCTGTTCCAGCAACGCCCGGTGTGACTCCTCGTGCAGTATCGAGATGAGTTCTGCTTCGAGGGCGACGAACTGCGGCGAGGTCAGCATCGAGATGTCACGTGGTCGGGGGAGATCGACCGTCAACTCGTGCCGAATTCGCGCAGGCCGTGCCGACAACACGATGACCCGGTCGGCCAGAAAGATCGCCTCGCGAATGTCGTGGGTGATCATCAGAACCAGCCATCGATACTGCTCCCACACCTGCTGCAACCAGGTCTGCATCTCGGTGCGGGTCAGCGAATCGAGCGCGCCGAACGGTTCGTCGAGCAGCAACACATCGCGGTCCTGAACAACCGTGCGCAGCATCGCTGCCCGCTGCCGCATTCCTCCGGATAACTGCGACGGTCGTGCTGTCTCGAAACCCGCCAGACCGAACACCTCGAAGAGTGCGCGGGCCCGTTCGCGCGCAGCCTTTTTCGACATGCCTTGAACTTCGAGTCCGAGGGTTGTGTTGTCGAGGACATTGCGCCACGCGAACAGCAGGTCCTTCTGCGGCATGTACGCGCACTGCGCGCTGCTCGCCGGTGATTCGCCGCCGATCGAGATCTCGCCGGCGGTCGGAGTGTCCAGTCCTGCAAGCAGGTTGAAGATCGTGCTCTTGCCGCAGCCGCTCGGTCCGATCACGGCGACGAATTCGCCGGCAGCGGCGTCGAAGGTGATGTTGTCCAGAACTTGTCGCCTGCCACCTTTGACGTCGAAAGTCTTGCTGACGGCAGCGACGCGCACCTTGGGACGGGTCATAGGTTCACTCGCTCCATCCGCACCCACGGCGCCAGGATCCGTTCGACCAGGTAGGTCAGCAGAAACAGCACGACGCTGATCGCGGCCGTCACGAACATCGCAGCAAGGACGAGGTCGGTGCGGAACATCCCCTTCTGCCGTGCCATGTAGATGCCGAGTCCGCTTTCGGCACCGGCATACTCGGCGAAGATCGCGCCGACAACCGCGTAGGTGATGCCGATCCGCAGAGCGGTGAAGAACCGTGGCATGGCGTTCGGCAGTCGAACGTACCGAAACTGTTGCCACCGTGAGGCTCCCATGCTCCGAAGCAGCGAGCCTGCGTCCCGGTCGGTCGACGCGAAGCCTTCGATCAGGCCGATGGCCACAGGAAAGAAGGTCGCGAGAGTCACGAGGAGGATCTTCGGCAATAGCCCGAAGCCGAACCAGGTGATCATCAACGGGGCGATCACGATGATCGGGATGGTCTGGGACGTGACGAACATCGGCACGAGCGCGCGGCGTAGCAAGCCCGAGAAGTCGATCGCAATCGCAAGCAGCCAGGCGATCGTCAACGACAACGCGAAGCCGACGAGGGTGACCTGCAGTGTTGCAACGGCATTGGTGGCAATGACGTCGCGCTGGGCCCACCCCTGGGTCACGACACGCCACGGCGACGGCAACAGTTGCGGCCGAACGTCGTTGACGGAGACGTAGACCTGCCACGCCGCGAACAGGGCGGCGAGGCCGACGAACGCAGGGACGACCCTACGGACCGCTGAGGTACTCATTGGTGAAGTACGTCGACCAATCAGGTTCGGTGGTCAGCGCTTTGCCGGACTCGTCGACGAGCACGCCGTGTTGGAAGAGGAAGCGCGAGTAGCCCGTCCACTGTTCGAGCGTTTGGGTCCCGACCTTCCCGGAGCTGTCCTTCATAAACTTGTCGGACAGCATCTGCTGACTTTCCATGATCAACGGTTCGTCGGTGAAGGCACCGGGGTTCGCGTCGATCAGCAGCTGCGCACCCTTCGCTGGTTCGTCGGCGGCGAGTTGATAGCCCTTCTGCAACGCCTGCACGAACTTCTTCGCCTGCTCCGGATGTTCTTTCAGCCAGGTCTGATTGCCGTTGATCACGATGGCGTAGGCGTCGGGAAAGCCGAAGTCGGAGTACTGGAAATATTTGAACGGCGTGCCACGGTGCTCTGCTTCGATGCCCTCCCACGCGAAGTAGGGGACGGTGAAGTCGGCCTCGCCGGAGTACACCGACTCGTAGGCGGAGGTTCCGACGGTCACATTCTTGAAGTCGCCGGTGCCGCCGTCGTTGCGGATGACCTGGCGCAGCGTTTCGATCTCGCCCGCATCGCCGAAACCGGCATAGGTCTTGCCGTCCAACGTTTTGGGGCTTGACAGGTCGGCCCGGTCGGCACGCACCCCGATCGCAGTCGCCCAGTGTTGCAGTGGTGCGAGCACCGAAACCGTATCGGTACCTGCCGCTTTCGCGAACGTGGCCGAATTCTGGAAGCTGACCCCGAACTCCGCGTTGCCGGAATCGATCAGCGAATCAGGCGATGCCGTGTTGTACGGCAGAATCTCGACGTCGAGTCCGGCATCGCGAAAGTAGCCCTCCTGCAACGCAACAAAAAGTCCGGTGTGGTTGGTGTTGGGCGTCCAGTCGAGTGCGAAGCGGATCGTGTTCGGGTCGGCGGCACCGTTGTCGGAGCAAGCGGTCAGCAGCGACACCGCGGACGCCGTCACGATGGCTCCGGTCAGCATCCGGCGGAGCAAAGAGCGGCGGTTCATTGTCGAAAATGTCCTTTCAGGCGGGCCACGGCTGCGGGTGCAGCGCCGTGTCCCAGAACAGAAGTTCGTAGCGGGAGGCGGTCACGAAAGCAGTGCTCATCGCGTCGCGCTCGGCGTCAGATGCGGCGTCGGCTGCCGCATCGACAAGTTCGCGGGCTTTGGCGACCTCGTCGTGGAAGTCCTGGTTGTCGTAGGTGGTGACCCACTGGGCATACGGATGGCCGGGATCGGCCGCGAGCACCCCCTGCGCGCTCGCGGCGAGGTCACGTCCTACTTCTGCGTAGATCCAGAAACACGGCAGCACCGCGGCTGCCGCAACTGCATAGGGCTCGGTCGCAGCAGTCGCGATCAGGTACGAGACGTAGCCGAGACACGCGATGGACGGCGCAGGCAATTCCCCGGCTGCTCCCAAAGTGCCACCCGAGAGCAGGCCTTCGTGCAACGAGAGCTCGACGGTTGCCGACGTCGCTGCAGCCTGTGCCCAGAACGCGGCGGTCACGGGATCCGGTGCACGCGCCGCAAGCAGCGCCAATGCCTTCGCGTACCCGGCGAGATAGATCGCATCTTGTTCGATGTAGGTGCGGAAAACGTCGAGCGGCAACGTGCCATCGCCGAGTCGGCGGAGAAACTCCAACTCGTCTATCGCAGCACGTAACTGCTTCGTCTCGTCCCACACACGGTCGGTAAAGCGGGCCATGACATCCCTTCGTCAGCATTACCTGCATCAGGTTCGCGGGTCTTATCTCAGCTCCAACCTGGAGCACCCCGTGTCAGTCAGGCGAGGGTAGCAGGCTGGTCGCTTACCCTGGGTTCATGGATGCCGAACCAGCGGTCGTAGTGACAGACGACGCCCAAGCGGATACCGCCGAGGATGCAGCAGCGGCGGCACCGATCGTCCGGATCTCGTCGGGAGAGATTCGTGGTCGGCGCGACGGGTCAACGCTCTCGTGGCGAAGTATTCCGTTCGCCGAGCCGGTGTCGGGTCCGCTGCGGTTTCGGAGTCCGCGCCCGCGCACGCCATGGGACGGGGTCCGCGATTGCACGGAGTTCGGTCCGATCGCGCCGCAAGGTATCGACAACACGGTCCCGATCGATGCCGGACTGCTACCGGGCGAAGACTGCCTGTGGCTCAACATCTGGACCCCGGCGACCGACAGCGATCCGCGGCCGGTCATGGTGTGGATCCACGGTGGCGCCTACTGTCTCGGCAGCTCGGCGCAGAAGTTGTACAACGGTCGCCAGCTTGCCGAACTCGGCAACACCGTCATCGTCACCGTGAACTACCGGCTCGGCGCGCTCGGGTTTCTCGATCTCAGCTCCTTCTCGACGCCCGAAGCGACCTTCGAGTCGAATCTCGGTCTGCGCGACCAGATTGCGGCATTGGAGTGGGTCCGCGAGAACATCGCCGTCTTCGGCGGCGATCCCACGAACGTGACCTTGTTCGGCGAGTCGTCGGGCGCCGGATCGATCACGACGCTGATGACGTCACCGCGCGCCGAAGGTCTGTTCCATCGCGCGATCGTCCAAAGTCCACCGGCGACGTCCGTCTACGGACCCGAACGGGCGGCCCGCGTCGCCGCGCGGTTTCTCGAGATTCTGGAACTACCCGCCGAGCGTGCGCACGAACTCTACGAACTACCGATCGAGGAGATCATCGTCGCGAGCGACGTTCTCGTCGACGAGATTCCCGCGAAAGTCCCTGGCACACTTGCGACTGCACCGGTTGTGGACGGCGACCTGGTGCCGCGTTATCCCGTCGCAGCATTCCAGAAGGGACTCTCGCACCGTATACCGCTGATCATCGGGACCAACCGCGACGAGGCCGCGCTGTTCCGGTTGATCAGGTCCGCGCTGATGCCGGTGACGCCCGACGCGGTGAACGAGATGTTGCGCGTAATTGCCGCCGACCATCCGACGCTGTCGCACGAGCGTCTCGCCGAGATCATTGCCTTCTATCCCGATGCCGGTAAATCCAAGGGTGCGCAAGCAATTTCGAGTGATGCGGGGTTCCGGATGCCGAGCATCTGGGTTGCCGAAGCGCACAGCAGGCATTCCCCGACCTGGTTCTATCGCTTCGATCAAGCGACGCCGATGTTGAAAGCAGCTCGCGTCGGCGCGACACATGCGACCGACCTGCCCTACGTGTTCGGCAGTTTCGGAACGATGAACATCGACCCGACATTCTGGCTCGGTGGCCGCAAGACCGCGATGGAGGTGTCAGGTCGAATCCAGCGGCGGTGGCTGGCCTTTGCGGCACACGATGTTCCGGCCGCGATCGACGGATCCAAGCACTGGCCACGCTACGACGAGGACACCCGGGCCACCCTGATCATCGACTCCACCGACGTCGTCGAAGCCGATCCCGACAAGGAGTTGCGCGAAACGTGGGGCGATCAGGTACTCGGATTCAGCTGAGTCAGGCGGATTCGGGATCCCTGCGTTGTTTCTGATGTGGAACAACGAAACTCGCACGCGTGCTGATCGGCGCGCCGGGTGATTGCACGAACGGCATGACACGGAAGTCGGTACGCCACGCCTCCTGGTCGACATGGACTCGGACATAACCACGTTGGCCATTGACGAACTTGATGTCGGGACTCGCCGCCATCAAGGTCTCGCCGCCGTCCGGCATGTCCGCGCCGTCGCCGCCGCTGCAGATCGAAGTGCCGACGAATTCATGTGCGACGATTGGTGATTCGAGATCACTGAAGTCGCGGCGCAGCTCGCTCACATAATTTGTATGTCGATCACCGGTGATGACAACAAGATTGTTCACGCCGAGATCGGCTGCGCGACCGAGCACCGTGTTGCGGTCGGCGACATAGCCGTCCCAGGCGTCGAGGGACACGTCTGTTGCGGGTCCGGTGTCGTAGTCGCACTGGCCCATCGGAGCCTGATTGCCGATGATGTTCCAGCGCGCGGACGACGTGGCGAAGCCGTCGAGCAGCCAATCCCGTTGCGGACGACCGAGAAGCGTTCGATCGGTGCTGAACCGATCGCTACAGCGGTCGGATTCACCGTCGCCACATGCTTGGTCGTCGCGATACTGACGGGTGTCGAGCATGGTGAATTCGGCGAGATCGCCGTACGCGATGCGTCGGTGCATCCGCATCTCGGATCCGCGTGGCATCTGGGTGCTCCGCAGTGGCTGATGTTCGTACAGCGCCTGAAATGCTGCCGCTCGGCGTTGCCGGAACACCGCGGGCATTTGATCGACTTCGATGTCCAACTCGGAAGTGTCTGCGGCCCAGTTGTTCTCGACCTCGTGGTCGTCCATCGTGACGATCCAGGGGAACTGAGCATGCGCCGCCTGTAGTGGCGCTTCGGATTTGTACAGGCTGTACTGCAGCCGGTAGCGAGCGAGATCGAAGGTCTCCCCGTAGAACTGCGGTTCGACCGCGACGCCTCGAAGGTTCCTGCCAACACCGTCTTCGTAGATGTAGTCGCCAAGGTGGACAACAAGATCGAGGTCTTCGGCCGCCATGTGCTCGTAGGCGGTGAAGTAGCCCTCGTGCCAGGCCTGACACGACGCGAACGCGAAGTTCAGCTCCCGGGTCCCCACGCCGGGCAGGGGAGTGGTCCGCGTCCGACCGACCGGTGAGATCTCAGCGCCCACCCGAAAGCGGTAGTAGTACACCCGATCGGGTTCGAGGCCGTGAATCTCCGGATGCACCGAATGCCCGAGTTGCCTTGTGGCCAGAACACTTCCGCTGCTGACGATCGTCGTGAAGCGGTCGTCCAGTGCGACTTGATATTCGACTGTCGCAGGCGCTGCGGGCATACCGCCAAGACCGTCCGGTGCGAAGGGGTCCGGTGCGAGCCGTGTCCACAGGACAACTCCCTCCGGCGTCGGGTCACCCGAGGCGACTCCGAGCGAGAACGGATTGCCGAGGCGTCGCGAGGTCGTGAACGGTTTCGCGCTCGACGCCGCACCCGTTCCGAGTAGTAGTGCCGCCGCGCCAGTGGTTCCGAAGCCGAGCAACTTTCGCCGGGAAATGCCCACGCTCCGAGCGTGACACGGTGATGTGAAGCGATGCCGTCGCTCGTATGGCGCATCTGTGAACCTCAGGGGGTAGATCGGGGATTGCCCCGATGTGGTTCGCTGCGCTTCTCCATAGCGTCGTCGTATGCGCAAAACCTTGCTCGCACTGGCCGTCGCTGGAGCAGTTGCCGCGGGTGGCTGCTCAGCCGCAAAGTCGCCGCCCGATCCTCGCGTCGACGCGGTACAAGCCGATCTCGATGGACTCGTCGCGTCGGGTGTGGCAGGCGCTCAGGCGACCATGACTGTCGACGGACACAACCGCGTTCTTCGTAGCGGTGTTGCGAACAAGGACACCGGAGAGCCAATTGCGTCTCGTTCACAGTTCCGGATCGGTAGCGTCACAAAGACTTTCACAGCGGCAATGCTGCTGCAGTTGGTCGGTGAGGGTCGGTTGCTGCTGGACGAGCCGATCGAGATGTACCTACCGGGCATCATCCGCGGCGGGGGTATCGACGGCAACGCCATTACGGTGAGGCAGATCTTGCAGCACCGCAGCGGACTGCCCGAAGTGACCGACGATCCGCGGATCGACGAACTGCAGGCCGCCAAGGACAACCGCACGATGACGCCGACCGAAGCGCTGGGTATCGCGCTCTCCTATCCGGCACAGTTCGCGCCGAATGCTCGTTTTCGGTACACCAACACAAACTTCATCGTCGCCGGGGTGCTCGTCGAGCGGATCACCGGAAACAGCTACACAGACGAGTTGCAACGGCGAATCCTCGAGCCTGCCGGGCTCGCCGACACCTATCTGCCGGGTCCGGGGGAGACGGAGATCAGGGGTCCGCATCCGGTCGGGTATCAGAAGCTGGACGGAGAGGTCGCCGATGTGTCGCAGATCGAACCGTCGATCCCCTGGGCGGCCGGCGGAATGGTGTCGACCGGCGCCGATCTGAATCGCTTTTTTACGCTGCTCGCCGACGGGAAGATCGTTGCGCCGGCACAGCTAACCGAGATGGAACGTGCCGACGAAGGTGGCATCGAAGACGTCGGCATGGGGTACGGCTTGGGGCTCGGAATCAAGCAACTCTCGTGCGGCATCCGGTACATCGGGCACGGCGGGGGGATCCCGGGGTACTACACCGTGTCCGGCGCAACCGAGGACGGCCGCGCCTCGACGGTATTCCTCACGCAAGCGCCCGAGAACGAGTTCGATGCCAACGATCTGGTCGAGCACGCATTCTGTGGCTAGGCGAGCCGGAATGGAATCCAGGCGTTGTGGACCTGCTCGACCGCTTCGGTGGCGGCGACGGTGAGGATTGTTTGACTGGCGAGGGCGTCGTTCCAATCGCTTTCGCTGGGTGCGGTTGTGAACCAGGCTGGATCAGGTGTGCGACCGGTGGGTCCGAGTTTGCGAAACAGTTCCGCTGCGTCGCTGTCGATGGCGCCACGGGCCTCGAGTGCCCACAGGTCCCATAGGTCGCGGGGTGCCCGACGATCGAGTCAGGCTGCGGTCTTGGCGGCGACGAATGCGGGTGTGGTGAGGACGTCTAGTGCCGCGGCTGGGGCGTCGTCGTAGCGTTGGTCGAGCTGGGTTCTCTGCGTTGGCCAGTCGGGGTGCCCGATTTGGCTGATGAGTTGGATTTTCACACTCAGGCCGTCGTCGCTGCGGAGATAGGCCTCGCCCGCGTCGCCGACGGCGCTGAGTGCTGGGTCCCAGTGGAGACGGCCGAGTTCACGGCGGAAGGCGTCGGGTAGTTCGCGGTCCAATTGGCGGGCGATGGTGCTGCGTGAGGTGCGGGCAATGAGGTCGATGTCTTCGCTGAGTCGGCCATCGGGGAGGTTCGTGCGCGCGAGTGCGGTGCCACCGATGAATGTGAGTTGGTCGGCCCAGTGGTTGCTTATGGCGGCGAGTATGAAGGAGATCATGCGGTCTCGTTCGGCTTGTTCACTGCTAACTCAGAACGCGGCGGCAACTGCGGCGATACTGGCCATGTTCAGGCGTCCTTGTGATTGTCGAGGATCTGTTCGGCTCGGCGGAGCGCCGCGAGTTTGCGTTGGTCTGTGGCGAGCGCGCGCAGCTGGGTGGCGTCGCATTTGCGGTACAGCGTGACAATCGCCTTGGTGATGTCGGTGTCGACGGTGTCGGTTATGTGTGCCAGGTCGAGGACGGTTTGTTCTGGTGTGGTGACCAGCGTGGGTCCGACTTCGGTCGTGATGCGTTCGGCGTCGAGGGTGTCGGTGGCGCGCTTGACGAAGCGGACGATCCCCCTGCGGTCGGTGAGTTCGATGGGTGCGTGTTGTTTAGGGACTGCGACCGTGGTGACGGCGCGTGCGCGAGGGAGCGCACCGTGCATGCGTGCAGCCGTGAGGCCCATCAGGATTGCATTGTTGGGTCCAGCGATCGTCGTGGCGATTGCGGCCGCAGCGGTCTCGATGGCTGGCTTCCAGCCAGTGTTGATGTGTTCGGTCGGGACGACGATGTAGTAGCCGTACGCGAGGCGATGGAGCGTGCCGTTGTCTGCGAGGCGCGCAAGTTCTTTGCGGGGATGTGCGTAGAGATCTGGGATGTCCTTCGCGCGGACCGTGCGCATGGGTCTGCGGGCGAGTTCGGCGACGGGATTCACTGATACCTCCCGGTGCGCTTCGAATGAGTACGGAAAGTGTATGCTATGAACATACACTTTCGATACCTAGCGCTACTTATTGCTGAGTTAGTTGCCGAAGCTCAAGCGAGCAGATCCGCATACTCGCTGTTGGCTGCGATGTATTTCTCGACGTACCAGCAGGACGGCACAACCTTGAAACCGTCGGCCCGCGTCGACGTCAGTGCGAATTCGACGACCTGTGCCGCGATGCCGTGGCCACGAAACTCGGGAACCGTCAGCGTGTGGTTGAAGTCGCGCACACCGTTGCGCTCGTCGTAGTCGGCGTAACCGGCCAGCACGTCGTCGGAGTAGATCTCGTAGCGGGTTTCGCCGAGGTTGTGCTCGAGTCGCGTCGTCATAGTCGCTACAACACAGCGCCGGGATTGAGGATTCCCTGCGGATCGAGGGCGTCCTTGATCTTGCGCGTCAACGCCATCACGTCCTCGCCGACGTAGTCGGGAAGCCAGGCCTTCTTGAGACGGCCGACTCCGTGCTCGCCGGTGATGGTGCCGCCGAGTGCGATGGCGAGGTCCATGATTTCGCCGAACGCGAGGTTCGCGCGTTCGGTCATGTCCGGGTCGTCGGCGTTGTAGACGATCAGCGGATGGGTGTTGCCATCGCCGGCGTGCGCGATCACCGACACCATGACGTCACGGGTTTTCGCGATTTCGGCGATCCCGGTCACCAATGCGGCGAGTTGCGGCAACGGGACTCCGACGTCTTCCAATAGCAGGCTGCCCTTGAGTTCGACTGCCGGAATCGCGAAACGCCTTGCGGCACAAAAGGCTTCGCCCTCGTCGGCGTCGTCGGTGCTGAAGACCTCGGTCGCGTCGTGTGCGGTGAACACGTCCGCCATGGTCGTAGCCTCCTGCGCCGCGAAGGCGCCGGGTGCGTCGGATCGTGCGACGAGCAACGCCTCTGCGTCGCGATCGAGTCCCATCTTCATTTCGTCTTCGACGGCGTTGATGGCGACGCGGTCCATAAATTCGAGCATCGACGGCCGCAGCGAACGCGTGATCTCGAGGATCGCGCCTGCCGCGTCTTCGATGCTGGAGAAGGACGCAACGACCGTGGCCTGCGGGGGCTGTGCGGGGATGAGCCGCAGCGTGATTTCGGTGATGATGCCGAGCGTGCCTTCGCTGCCGACGAACAGTTTCGTCAGCGACAGTCCCGCAACATCCTTCAATCGTGGTCCGCCGAGTCGCACCGCGGTGCCGTCTGCGAGGACAACTTCGAGGCCGAGCACGTAGTCGGTCGTCACGCCGTATTTGACGCAACACAGTCCGCCGGCGTTGGTCGCGGCATTGCCGCCGATCGAACAGATCTCGAACGAGGACGGATCGGGCGGATACCAGAGGCCGTGCTCGGCGACGGCCTTCTTCACCTCGGTGTTGAGCAGTCCGGGCTGGACGACCGCCGTGCGCGTCACCGGGTCGACCTCGATTGCGCGCATACGCTCGGTTGTGACGACCACGCCGCCGGCGACAGCCGTCGCACCACCGGACAGACCCGAGCCCGCTCCACGCGGCACCACAGGCACACCGTGCTCGCTGGCCCACCGCAGCACGGTCTGTACGTCGGCGGTCGAGGTCGCGCGGACGACGGCAAGGGGAGTCACGGCGTCGGGATCGCGCGCCCAGTCCTGCTTGTACCCCGCAGTCAGGTCGGGGTCGGTGAGCAGCGCGCCATCCGGCAAATTTTCCCGCAACGAATTCAGAAACGAATCCGCGCGGTCCGGCGATAGTCCAATTGTCTCGTCCTGCCCGGTCACAGCAGTCACGCTACGCGAGCGTGCTGCCAGACCAAGCAAAGGGCGAGAGCGTCGATACAGCACCACGTAAGCGATCGGTGTTCACACTGACCACTTTGGCAACTCTGTTACCAGGTCGTTCTGTCGGCGAAACCAAATATCGCCCATAAGCGGAATAGCGTCAGCGAACCTCCACAGGAGAAGGGACATCCGATGAACGCCGAACACCAGAACATCGCACAGCTCATCTCGGCAATGTTTTCCTACGAGATGCGCGACGGCGGCGTCGATTACGACACCATCGTGCGAATTCACAACGGCGATCTGAGTCCGTGGCTGACCGCGCTCGACAACTCCGGACTTTTCGACGACACCGTTCTGGAGGAGGTCCGTGCCAGCTGGCGCCGACGTCCCAAGGCTCTGTTGGAAATCCTGCTCGCCGACTCCGACGAGATGACGATCCGCCGCAGCAGTGTCACGTGGGCCGTCCTCGATCGCCAGGCACCACTCGCGCACATCAGCTAGAGCACGTCGACTCGAGGTCCATCGACCACGACGACCTGCTCGTCCGTCAGGGTCCAGAACGGCACTTGCTTGTCGCGAAACCCTTCCGCGACGCGTTGCAACACCGCAGGATCGTCGAACTGCGACTGCCAATGCGGCACAATCGCCCGATCCACCAGTCCGAGTCCCGACCAGATCGGTTCGATGCCGCAGGTCGGTTGCACTTCGTCGGGATTGTCCGAACTTTCCAATCCGTGCAGCGACGGTGTGAGCACACAGGCTCCCGCGCTGTAACCGGCGTAGACGATCCGGTCAGCACCCAGTAGTTCGGGAACCACGACGTCGGCACCGCTTCGAGCGAACTGCGCGCGCAGCACGAACGTGTTGCCGCCGCGAACCCACAGCAACGGAAACCCCGACAGCGACTCGGCGAGATCGTCAGCCCGACCGACGTACTCGCGCAGATCCACTTCCTCCGCGCTGAAGCCCAGCTTCTGCAGCGGCACGATATCGCTCGTGACAGCTGACGCGCGTGCCGATGCAGGCCAGGCGTCCGCCGCATTGGCTATCACTGCGACGCGACCGGGCGGCGTGCCGAGCAGCGTCAGCAGGCGGTCGCGGTGCGCGCCGAAGCGGTACGACGCGAGAAACAGGCGCATGCCCGACCGACGTCAGAAGACGAAGGCGAGATTGTCGACGATGCGCTGACCCACTTCGGTGTCGCCCTCGAGTTCGATTCGCGCTGCGTGCTCAGCGGCTGTGGTGCGCCCACCCGCGAGTCGGGTGAACAGCCCGGAATCCAGTCGGACGATGGTCGTCGGGTCGGCGTCGAAACTGTCGACCACTCGTGCGCGACCGTCGACCGAGATATTGAGTGTGCGCTGCAGCGGTCCGGTGAGCTCGAGTGCGATTCGCGCACCCTCGGGCGCTTTACCGCGCTTGCCGATGACGTAACCCAGAGCCTCGTAGATGTCGAGGAAGGCCATCTCGCCACGTGGGCCACCTTCGTTGCCCACGATTCCCACAGCGTCACGGATGTCCAATTCGTGCATCCAGCAGTCGAATACCCGTAGGCGCATAAACCGTCCGTAGGGCACTTGGCCGAGTGGAGAGAAGGATTCGGCGTCCCACTCCTCCTGCGGCATGGCGGTCAGTGTTTCGCGGCGCAGCGTCGTGATCTCGCGAAAGCGTGCGAGCATCTCGGCACCGGTCAGGTCGCGCAGTGCGATGACCCAGCTTTCGTTCAACGCGGCGATGTCGTTGTGTACGTGAGCAAGTGCTTTGACGTCGACCTCGGTTGGCGGGGGCTGCACACCGGCAAGGAACGATTCGGTGCCGACGAGGTGGGCAACGACATCGTGCACGGTCCACTCAGGCAGCGCGGTCGGGGCGTTCCAGGCGTCCTCGTCGAGTTGGGCGAGTAGGTCCTCGATCGTCTTCCACTCGTCGAAAAGGGTTGTGGTGATTGCTTGTTTGTCGTTGGACGGCATGTCGCTACGTACTCCCGGCGTCGGTGCTGGTTTGAGGGACCGTCTTGGGGACCATCGACAGATCGACGACCTTGCCACGGTTGATGCTGATCCAATCGCGCCCAGTCACGTAGGGCGCAAGGCTTTCCGCGATCGCGCGGCCTTCGCGCTCGCCTTTGGGGCGTTGCAACTCGAAGACGTTGGGGAACTCCAACATTCCGGTGACAAGACTCCAGAGTCGCAGGGCCGCATCGCCGGTCGGCGGGTCGATCAGAACGGGCCCGAACAGGGCTTGGCCGTCGGGGAAGAAGAGCGTCGGCACACCGAACCCGCCCGCGGTCACGACCCGTTGGTGATCGGCGCGCACGTCGTCGTGGGTGGTCGGGTCGGCAATGGCTTCGTCGACGGTCGCCGGATCGATCCCGATTTGTTCGAGGAGTCCCCGCGCAACGACCGGGTCGTGCGGTTTGCCGCCGTAGGAATGCAATTCGCGCCCGATCGTCGCGTACCAACGATCGAGCCGGTCACCGGAATCCTCGCGATCGCGGCGGCGTAGAAGTGCTCCGATGCGCATCAGGGACCAACCGTAGGACCAGTCCCGTTCCCACGGATGCTTCTTGCCATCGACGCGGTTGATCTCCTCGAGGCTGAAGAATCGCCAGTCGATCTGCAGTCCGGTCAGCGCGCGGACTTCGCGGATCCAGATCGAGGTTTGATACGCGAACGGGCACATGGGATCGAAGTGATATTCGATCTGGGTCGGTGCGAGCGGTGTCGGGGCAGTCACGAGTGATCGCTTTCGAGACGTTCCAGGCCTGCGCGGATGGCGGCGGCAGTCCCTTTCGGGTCGTTGCTGCGCCGCAGCACCAGACCGCCGACGAAGCGCAGCTTGTCTCCGGACTGTCGCGGGATCACGTGCAGATGGACGTGCCCGACCGTCTGGAATGCCGACTTGCCGTCGTTGATGACGAGATTCGCGCCATCGGCCTTCAGATCGGACTGCCGAACAGCCATCGCGAGACTATGGCCGACGCGAAAAACCTTCGTACCGAGATCGGGATCGAGATCCTTGAGTTCCGTCGCGTGTGCCTTCGGAATCACGAGGACGTGGCCTCGAGTGATCGGCCGAATATCCAGGAACGCGAGCACGTCGTCGTCTTCGTACACTTTCGTGCTCGGAGCGTCGCCGTCGACGATCGTGCAGAAGATGCAATCAGCCATGAGGTCAGTATGCAGCGCACAACTTTTAGGGAGTCGGCGACGGTTCGAATCGCATCGCGTGCAGCGTCGGGCGCGCGAGCACTGTGGTCGGGGAGTAGCGCAACGCGAAGGTACGCATCCTGCAGCCGAGTGGGTTTCCCAGCTGTTCGATGCGGTCGCGGCGACGAGCATTGCGGACCATCGTGAGGGTCCGGGCCATCCGGTTCTGCTCGTAGCGTCGCAGTGCATTCGTGACGTCGGGGGTCGACGCGAGAGTCTGTGCCAGGACCCATGCGTCCTCGATCGCTGCACCGCTCGCCTGGCCAAGGCTGTTGAGCATCGGATGCGCCGCGTCGCCGAGCAGCGTCACCGGGCCGGAGCCCCATTGCTGCAGTAGGGGTCGGTCCTGCGCGGGGACGGCACCGATCACCGAGTCAGGCGTGTGCGAGATCGCGTCGAGTACTTCGTCGGCCCAGCCGTCGAATGCGTGCAGCAGCGTCCGCTGGTCGCCGCGCGCGGTCCTGGCGGCCTCGATTCCGAGCCGTTCGGTGCCCCACCAGTACGCGTTGCCACCGCCGATGTCGACCAGGTCGAAACGCTTTCCTGAACCCCAGTACTGGGCGGCGAGACCGGACGGCAACCGTGGATGGGTGAACGGGATCGCGGCCGACCAGCACACGTAGCCGTACTCGATCAGCGGGTTGGTCTGCGCCAACTGGCTGCGGACGGCAGAGCGAATGCCGTCGGCGCCGATCAAGACGTCCGCGGTCGCGGATCTGCCGTCGGCGAAGAACGCCGTCGCCGCTGATCCGTCGACCTCGAAGTGCGACAGTTCCGCACCGAAATGGACGCGGCAATCTCCTGCCGCTGTGCGCAACAGCGAGATAAGGTCGTTGCGTGAGATGCCGATGGTCGGCGCGCCGAGGGCACGCGACATCGAACCGAGCGGCAGCTGTCGGACCGATCTGCCGGTGTGGGTTCTGATCTCCAGCTGTTCCAGTGCCTGCCCGGGCAGCGGCGCCCCGAGTTCGATTCCGAGGTTGCGCAGCACCGCGGTGCCGTTGCTGCCGACGTTGATGCCACTTCCGGTCGTCCGTTGCTCAGGCGCTGCCTCGTAGATCTCGACGTCGATGCCTCTGGCCCGCAGTGCAATCGCGGCTGTGTAACCACCGACGCCTGCGCCGATGACGATCGCTCGGGTGCGGGTCATCGCGATGCCACAAGAAGGGGGAGTGCGGTCGCTGCCGTTGCTCGCCACGAGTAGTCGACCTGGTCGGTGAGGTCGGTGTCGGTCGGGTTGATCTCGACGACGGGCACGCCTGCGGCACGTGCAACCGACGGGAGTCCCGCAGCCGGGTAGACGACCCCCGATGTTCCGACGACGAGGAGAACGTCACACGCAGCGACGGCTGCCAAGGCGCGGTCCCACGGTTCGGTCGGCAGGGCTTCGCCGAACCAGACGACGCCGGGGCGAACGAGTCCGTCGCAGATCGTGCAGTGGGGTGGCGGCATACGTTGGAGGAGTTCGGTGCGGAGGGTCAGGGCTGCTGCTCTGCCACAGTCGCTGCATCGGGGCTCGTAGAGACTGCCGTGTACGTGGGCGGCGACGGCACTGCCCGCTCGTTCGTGCAGGTCGTCGACGTTCTGGGTGACGATCGTGACCTCGGCTGATTTGGTCCACTGCGCGAGTGCGAGGTGTCCGGCGTTTGGTTCTGCGCGCCCGACCAGCGTCGCGCGCCATTGGTACCACGCCCAGACCAGCGCGGAATCTGCCTGCCACGCCTCGGGGGTGGCGAGGTGCATGACGTCGTACTGCTTCCACAGACCGGATTGCGCATCCCGAAACGTGGGAACGCCACTCTCGGCGGACATCCCTGCGCCGGTGAGAACGGCGATCCGGCTCGCGTCGGCGACCAGCGACGTCACATCGTGGGGAATGTCACTACGCACTACTGGAGAGTAGCCACGGGGAGGTGACTTTTGCCTCTCGGCGTCGGATACGCTCACGTCCGGCCTTTCGTTGGCGCGAGACATAGCACGATTCCTAACTTACTTTGCAGTAAGTTAGGATTCCCAAAGGTTCTTACCGTTTCGCGCACCCACAGGAAGAAGTCTGAGACGTTGGAGACAACACAGAGCGCTGAGTCGTCGGATGCCCGGCCGCGCGTCGTGGTCGGCGTCGTTCGCGAATCGAACGACGGCGAGCGGCGAGTGGCGTTGGTGCCGAAAGTCGTGGCGTCGTTGATCAAGAACGGCGTGGACGTCGTTGTGGAAGCGGGCGCCGGTATCGGCGCGCTGATTCCTGACGAGTCCTTCGTCGAGGCGGGTGCCTCGATCGGTGACGCCTGGTCAGCGAACGTGGTGGTGAAGGTTGCCCCGCCGTCGGACGCGGAGATCGCTAAGCTGACCTCGGGTCAAACGTTGATCGGCTTCCTTGCCCCGCGCAATGCGGACACCAAGATCGGTGCCTTGAAAGACGCCGGCGTGCAGGGGTTCGCGGTGGAAGCAATTCCGCGTATCTCGCGTGCACAGGTGATGGACGCGCTGTCCTCCCAAGCCAACGTCGCCGGCTACAAAGCAGTGCTTTTGGCCGCGTCGGAGTCGACGCGCTTCTTCCCGATGCTGACCACCGCCGCCGGCACGGTCAAGCCCGCGACAGTGTTGATCCTCGGTGTCGGTGTTGCCGGACTGCAGGCACTGGCAACCGCCAAGCGTCTCGGCGGTCGTCCGACCGGCTACGACGTGCGTCCCGAGGTGGCCGATCAGGTCCGCTCGGTGGGTGCACAGTGGCTCGACCTCGGAATCGACGCAGCCGGCGAAGGTGGCTACGCGCGCGAACTGACCGACGACGAGCGCGCCGCGCAGCAGCAGGCTCTGGAGAAGGCGATCCAAGGGTTCGACGTTGTCATCACGACCGCGTTGGTGCCGGGCCGTCCGGCTCCGCGCCTCGTCACCGCCGCTGCGGTCGAGGGGATGAAGCCGGGTTCGGTGATCATCGACATGGCCGGTGAGACCGGCGGCAACTGCGAACTGACCGAGCCAGGGCAGACCGTCGTCAAACACGGTGTGACCATCGCGTCGCCACTGAACCTGCCGGCAACGATGCCCGAGCACGCCTCGGAGCTCTACGCCAAGAACGTCTCGGCACTACTGGAACTGATGTTGAAAGACGGTGCCTTCGCGCCCGATTTCACCGATCAGGTCGTCGCCGATTCCTGCGTCACACGTGACAAGGAGACCGTCTGATGTACACCGAACTGCTCTCGAATATCGCGATCCTGGTGTTGTCCGGGTTCGTCGGGTTCGCGGTCATCTCGAAGGTGCCCAACACGCTGCACACGCCGCTGATGTCGGGTACCAACGCGATCCACGGCATCGTCGTGCTCGGCGCGTTGGTGACGCTCGGTCGGGTCGAGGATCCTTCCGTGCTCATTCAGATCATTCTGTTCGTCGCGGTGATCTTCGGAACCCTGAACGTGATCGGTGGCTTCGTGGTGACCGACCGCATGTTGGCCATGTTCAAAGCCAAGCCTGCCGCGAAGGTTGCTGCTGATTCCGAGAAGGACGCTGCCTGATGGACAACCTCGTAACAGTGCTCTACATCATCGCGTTCGCGATGTTCATCTACGGGCTCATG
This sequence comes from Antrihabitans stalagmiti, assembly GCF_016482825.1. Lineage (GTDB taxonomy): Bacteria > Actinomycetota > Actinomycetes > Mycobacteriales > Mycobacteriaceae > Antrihabitans > Antrihabitans stalagmiti. The sequence continues at coordinate 264,978 of NZ_JAEMNV010000006.1, forward strand.
GGCTTGACCGGCCCGAAGACCGCGGTCCGGGGTAACCAGATCGCAGCGGTTGGTATGGCCATCGCGGTGATCGCGACCCTGATCTCGATCCGCGACACCGGCAACTGGATCCTGATCGTCGCCGGTCTCGTCATCGGTATCGCACTCGGCATTCCGCCTGCGCAGCGCACCAAGATGACGGCCATGCCGCAGTTGGTCGCGCTGTTCAACGGCGTCGGTGGCGGCACGGTCGCATTGATCGCATGGGCCGAGTTCCTCGACACGTCCGGCTTCTCGAACTTCAAGCACGGCGAAGAGCCGACGGTGCACATCATCGTCGGATCCCTGTTCGCAGCGATCATCGGTTCGATCTCGTTCTGGGGTTCGCTCATCGCATTCGGCAAGCTGCAGGAAATCCTGTCCGGCGCTCCGATCACCCTCGGGCGACTGCAGCAGCCGGTCAACGCGTTGCTGCTGATCGGTGCGATCGCCGCGTCGGTCGTCATCGGTATCGGTGCTTCCGACGGTGGCGTCTCGCAGTGGTGGATCGTCGGCGTGCTCGTTGCGTCGGGTGTGCTCGGCCTGATGGTCGTGCTGCCGATCGGTGGCGCGGACATGCCGGTCGTCATCTCGCTGCTCAACGCGTTGACGGGTCTGTCGGCTGCGGCCGCGGGTCTGGCGTTGAACAACCAGGCGATGATCGTCGCCGGCATGATCGTCGGCGCATCGGGCACGATCCTGACCAACCTCATGGCCAAGGCGATGAACCGGTCCATCCCGGCGATCGTGGCGGGCGGCTTCGGCGGCGCGGGTGTGGCAGCAGTTGCCGGTGACGGTGAAGCCAAGTCCGCGAAGGCGACCAACGCTGCCGATGCCGCGATTCAGATGGCATACGCCAACCAGGTGATCGTCGTTCCCGGCTACGGCATGGCAGTCGCGCAGGCACAGCACGCGGTCAAGGAGATGGCGTCGCTGCTGGAAGCGAAGGGTGTCGAGGTCAAGTACGCGATTCACCCGGTCGCCGGTCGTATGCCAGGCCACATGAACGTGCTGCTCGCCGAGGCCGAAGTCTCCTACGAAGCGCTCAAGGAGATGGACGACATCAACGGTGAGTTCCAGCGCACCGACGTTGTCCTGGTGATCGGCGCAAACGACGTCACCAACCCGGCGGCGCGCAACGACCCTTCGTCACCGATCCACGGGATGCCGATCCTCAACGTGGATCAGGCGAAGTCGGTCATCGTGTTGAAGCGGTCGATGAACTCCGGTTTCGCAGGTATCGACAACCCGCTCTTCTACGCAGACACCACCTCGATGCTCTTCGGCGATGCCAAGAAGTCGGTAGGCGCGGTCACGGAAGAGCTGAAGGCTCTTTGACGTCGAGTGCATAGTTGTTCAGGCAAAATCCGCCCGCGGAGCCTGAACAGCTATGCACTCGATCGCTGTTTGCGGGCGATCGAGCGGCGAATCGGGTCGGTGAATTCGTGCGGCGCGCGGTACACCTGGTTGGGTCCGACGTAGAACATCTGCCAGCCGAGATCCTGCAGCCAGTTGTGGCGAGGGTTGTCGCGGCTCGGGGCATCGGGTCCGCTGTGCCACTCCTTGCTCTCGTATTCGAGGCCGATCTTCCAGCGCTCCCAGCCGAGGTCGAGTCTGCGGACGATGCCACGCGCTCGCACGACGACCTGCAGCTCGGGACGCGGAAGTCCGGCGTCGATGCACCGCAGACGGGTACGCGATTCCATCGGTGACTCGGCTCTCGGGTCTGCGTAGTCGAGTAGCTCGGCGACGTGCCGACAGCCGCGCTTACCGGCGTGGAGTTCGAGTTCTTCAGTCAGGGCGCTGCGGCCGAGTCCGTTTCGAAGCGCCAGATCCAGAATCGCCAAGGCATCGAGGCGATCGGACGTCCGTGCAGTGTCGATTGCTGTTCTCAGCGCAGTCGTCGCCGTTGCGGTTCCGACCTGGACGAGATCGCACTCCTCGATATGGTCGCGATGCACGATCAATCCAGATCGGCGACGCGTCATCCGCGAGTCTGGTGTGAGCAGGTGGACGGTTGGGTCGTCGACGACGGAGATCCCATGCAGTTGCGCGGCGGTGTTGCGGCAGGCGATCACCGAGCTGGCATCCATGGACAGACGTGCGGCCTCCAGCGTGAGCAGTGGCGTCGGTTGACGGTTCTGATGGCGATAGACGCCGCGAAACACCCGGACCCAATGGCCGCGGCTGATCCGGGTTTCGATTTCGGGACGCGTGTACTCGACCCGGGCCTGCTGCCAGGTGAATGCGCCGGACTGTTTGCCTGCCAACAGACTGAGGTTCGGTCTCATTCGCCTACTGTGCGACAGCGGTCAGCCTGTACCGACTCGACGACCTGCGGAAACAGTGTGCCTGTTGATAACTTTCTCGCCTGTGCACAACTGCCGAACGCATAGTTGTGCAGGCAGATTCGGGTCTGGAGCCTGAACAACTATGCACTCGACGCTGGTTTTACGACCCCGGCGAAAATGCCGGCGATAAGGACCGCGACGAACGGCACCAACATCGCGGTCGTCAGTGGAATCACCTTCGTCAGCCAGCCGATGAGCGAGGGACCTGCTAGGAACGCCAGGTAGCCCATCCCGAACACCCTGGACATGTTCACCCCCGCGCCATCTTTGCTGAGGTTGCCTGCCGCGGTGAAGATCTGCGGCACCGCTCCGGCAAGCCCGAGTCCGAACAACGCCCAGCCCGCGAGGGTGAGCCCGATCCAGTCCGACGTCACCACCATGCCCATACCGAGTGCGGCGACGAACGTCCCGTACCGGACGACCGCTACCGGACCGATGGCAGCAGCGACACGATCCGCACCGAATCGCCCGACCGTCATCAACGTCGAAAACGCTCCGAACGCCAGTGCTGCCGTTGCATCGGACGCCCCGAGGTCGTCCTTGACCTGCAGCGCACTCCAGTCGTTTGCGACGCCTTCGCAGAGCAGCACGCAGAATGCGATCGCGCCGAGTGCCCAGACCCTGCTCGACGGGCGTTGTTTCGGCGCACCCGTCGTCGCTGGCTTGTGCTCGGGTTGCACGTGCGGCAGTAGTCGGGCCGAAAACAGTGCGGCCAGAACCATTCCGATCAAGGCTCCGACAAGTAGCGACACACGAATGTCCCAGTCGGCGGCCAGGGTCGCGGCGCCGAGCAGGGCACCGGCAACACCGCCACACGAGAACAGCGCGTGGAAAGCAGCCATGATCGGACGGCCGTACGCCCGTTCGACGTACACCGCTTGCGTATTCATGGACACGTCGAGCGCGCCGTTACCGAAACCGAGTACCACCAACGCGATGCCGAGTTCGACGGCGTTGTCGGCGAGGCCGGGACCGATCACGCTCGCCGAAACGATCGCGCCGGACCCCGCTACCAGTGGCCGACTGCCGAACCTGTCCGCAAGCGGACCCGCGAGTTGCATTCCGACGATCGCGCCCGCAGCGACGAGCAGGATCAACAGGCCTAGGGACGCTTTCGACACCCCGGTGCGATCGAGGATCGACGGGATGTGGACGACCCACAGGGCGAGGATGAAACCGTTGACTCCGAAGATCCCGAAGACGCTGACCCGCGCAATGCGGAGTGGCTTGTCGATCGTTTGGGGAGGCACGCGATCCGAATGTACCTTCTCAGGCGCGACCGATCAGCGTCAGCGGGTCCTCCAGCATCGCGGCGACATCGGCGAGGAACTTCGAGCCCTGTTCACCGTCGACGAGGCGGTGGTCGAACGACAGTCCGAGCGTCGTCACAGAGCGGACAGCCAACTCGTCGTCGACTACCCACGGACGTTTACGGATCGAGCCCAGGCACAGGATCGCGGCTTCGCCCGGGTTGATCAGTGGCGTGCCCGAGTCGATGCCGAAGACGCCGATGTTGGTGATCGAGAAGGTGCCGCCACGCAGATCGGCGGGTGTCGCGTCGCCGTTGCGTGCCTTGGTGGCGAGGGCGGTGATCTCGCCGGTCAGGTCGACCAGACTCATGGCCTGCGCCTCTTTGATGCTCGGAACGAGTAGGCCGCGAGGACCGGCGACGGCGATACCGAGATTGACGTAGTTCTTGGTGACGATCTCGTGTGCCGCTTCGTCCCAGCTGGAGTTGAGGCTCGGATGTGCCTGCAGCGCAACGAGGATCGTCTTAGCGACGAGAGCGAGTGGGGTCAGTTTGAGATCCTTGAACGCCTTCGTCGTACGAAGCTGCTCGATCAGTTCGACCGACGCGGTGACGTCGACGGTCACGAACTCGGTGACATGCGGAATCGTCTGCGAGCTTGTCACCATCGCTTCGGCGGTCCACTTGCGGACTCCGGCGATCTTGGTTCGGGTCTCGCGATCGGTGGTGGTTGGCGCCGCGACGACCGAATCGGTCTGTCCCCGAACATCGTCCACGGTTATCGCGTGGCCGGCGGGAGTGACGGTGGCGAGGTCGACGCCGAGTTCGCGGGCCAGTTTGCGGGCAGACGGCTTGGCGTCGGGTCGTGTGTGATCAACCGCCATGGCCGGTTCGGCGTCCTGGACCTTCACTTCCGATCCCGGCTTACGACGGCGACTCTTCTCGGCGGCGCCGGGTCCGTAGCCGACGAGCACGGGCTGCCGTTTGGGTTCTTCGGCAGCGGGTTCGACGAGGTCCGGCTCTGCCGCAACAGGATCCGCGGGCGCAGGTTCGGGAACGGAGCCTTCCGTGGCCACGCGAATGATCGGCGCACCGACGGGGACGGTGTCGCCTGCGTCGACGATAAGTTCGGCGACGATGCCCGCGTACGGCGAGGGCAGCTCGACCATTGCCTTGGCGGTCTCGACCTCGGCGATGGTCTGATTGAGTTCGATGTGATCGCCCTCGGCGACGAGCCACGTCACGAGGTCGGCCTCGGTCAAACCCTCGCCGAGATCGGGCATACGGAATTCGAGCTGTGGCATCAGGCGGCCAGCGTCTTGTCTACCGCGTACAGGATGCGGTCGGGGCTCGGCAGGTGATGCGATTCGAGTTTGGCTGGGGGATAGGGGATGTCGAATCCGCCGACCCGTAGCACCGGCGCCTCTAGCTGGTAGAAGCAGCGCTCGGAGATTCGCGCGGCGATCTCCGCTCCGATTCCGAGGAACACCTGCGACTCGTGTGCGATCACCAATCGGCCGGTCTTGCGGACCGAGGCTTCGATGGTGTCGAAGTCGATCGGGGAGATCGATCGCAGATCGATGACCTCTAGCGAATGTCCCTCTTCCGCTGCAATTTTCGCGGCGGCGACGGCGGTCGTGACGGTGCCGCCGTAGGTGACGATCGTCGCGTCCGTTCCCGGCACGACGACCCGTGCGGAGTCGAGCGAGAGGGTAGGTGCTGCGTCGAGATCGACCTCGGCCTTGTCCCAGTAGCGTCGCTTCGGCTCGAAGAAGATCACGGGATCGTCGAGTGCGATCGCCTGCTGAATCATCGTGTATGCGTCGGCAGGGTTGCTAGGGGCCACTACGCGCAGACCTGCTGTGTGCGCGAAGTAAGCCTCGGGAGATTCCGAGTGGTGCTCGACGGCGCCGATGCCACCACCGAACGGAATGCGAATCGTCAGTGGTGCCTTGGCGTTTCCGCCGGTGCGGTATCGGATTTTGGCGACCTGGGAGACGATCTGATCGAAGGCCGGGTAGACGAAGCCGTCGAATTGAATCTCGCAGACAGGGCGGAAGCCGCGCAGCGCCATGCCGAAAGCCGTTCCGATGATGCCGGATTCGGCGAGCGGGGTGTCGATGACTCGTTTGTCACCGAAGTCCTTCTGCAGGGTGTCGGTCACGCGAAAGACGCCGCCGAGCTTGCCGATATCTTCGCCCATAAGCACGACCTTCGGGTCGTTCTCGAGCGCTCGGCGGAGCCCCGCGTTGAGTGCGCCGGCAAGGGTGATCATGATCGAACCTCCTCCAGACTGTCCAAATATGCTGCGTAGTCGCGACTTTGGTCGGCGAGCAGTGGTGTCTGCGTCGCGTAGACGTTGTCGAAAAGCTGTTCCGGCTTTGGGTCGGGCATGTCGATCGTTGCCGAGCGCAGTCGTGCGGCCACCGAGTCGGCCACGTTCTGTACCCGTGCGAGAAATGCGTCGTCGATCAGGCCTTCGCGCTCGAGGAGTCGTCGCACGCGGTCGATCGGGTCGCGCGCCTTCCACTCTTCGGTCTCGGCACGCGAGCGATAGCGGTTCGGGTCGTCGGACGTCGTGTGCGGACCCATGCGGTAGGTGATTGCTTCGACGAACGTCGGGCCACCACCTTCGCGGGCCCGTTTGATCGCCTGCCGTGTCACGGCAAGGACCGCGAGCACGTCGTTGCCGTCGACCTGAATGCCGGGGATTCCGAAACCCAAGGCGCGCTGCGCAATCGGTGTCGCGCTCTGCAGGCGGACCGGCTCGCTGATGGCCCACCCGTTGTTCTGGCAGAAGAAGACGACCGGTGCACTCCAGCTGCTGGCGAAGATGAGCGCTTCGGAGATGTCGCCCTGGCTGCTCGCGCCGTCACCGAAGTAGGCGATCGTCGCGATCTCGGCACCTTCGAGGTGCGCGGCAAATGCGTATCCGGTCGCGTGCAGACCCTGCGCGCCGACGATGATCGCCGGGTTGGTCATGTTCACCGAGTCCGGATCCCAGCCGGAATGTGCGACGCCACGCCACATCCGGGTGAGGACCGCCGGATCCACGCCGCGGCAGTAGGCGACCGCGTGTTCGCGATAGCTGGTGAAGACGTAGTCGTCGGGGTGCAGTGCTCGCGCCGAACCGACCTGTGCGGCTTCCTGGCCGAGCATCGGGGCCCAGAGTCCCAGTTCGCCCTGACGTTGCAGCGCGGTGGCTTCGCTGTCGATTCGGCGAACGACCACGAGGTCGGTGTAGAGGTCGCGGAGTTCTTCGGCGCCGATGTCGGATACGAGTGGTGCGAATTCGCGGTCGAGCACTCTTCGGCCGTCCGGTTGCACCAATTGCACCGGGTAGGCGGGTTTGTCGGCCATCGTGCACCTCCTGACAGGCTCGGCGGACTTTGTGGGTCCAGCGGGTCGCTAGCGGTATGTCTGCGGACTGTGGTGTGTCCTACTTCACAGGATCCACGATAATGCGCGATGCGCAAGTGGAGCTCGCAGAACTGAGCAGAATGCATGGTCTTACGTCACGACTGCGTGTCATACTGCGTCATATGTCAACTTTGGATGCGACAGACGCGAAGCTGCTTCTTGCCCTTGGACGCAACCCGAGAGCGACCGGTGTCGAACTCGCTCAGCGGCTCGGACTTTCCCGCAATACCGTCCAGGCGCGGATCGCGAAATGGGAGGAAAGCGGGGCACTCGGCTCGGTGGATCGACGGGTCGATCCGCGTGCGCTCGGCTATCCGCTGACCGCGCTCGTTGCGACAGTTGTCGATCAACATCAGCTGGATTCGGTGGTCGTCGCGCTCGCCGAAATCCCCGAAGTCATCGAGGTGTACGGCATATCGGGACTGACCGACCTCTCGGTGAAGGTCGTCGGAATCGACGCCGACGATCTCTATCTCGTCGCGGGACGAATCCTGCGGATACCGGGCGTCGAGCGAACGAATATGGCGCTTGTGATGAGGGAGCTAGTCAGCACGAGACTCGCACCTCTGCTCGAACGTCTTGCCGAACAGCGGCGTTAGAGCTAGCCGCCGCTTGCTGCGATCACGATTACCAGCGTCAGGACCGTGAATCCCAGAGTTCCGAGCGGGATGAACGCTTCCTTCTGGCTGTCGGGATTGCCGTAGTCGCCGTACGTGACATGCTGTCCGACCGCCCAGATCAGAACCACACCGAAGGCGACGCAGGCAAAGATCGTGACGGGCAGAAAGAGGAGACCGGCAACAAGAAGAACTGCGATGACAAGTTCGACGACGCCGACGATGCGTACCGTCCGTGCACTGAATCCACGACCGCGCAATCGCGACCACACCTGACCACGAAGCTGAACTTTCGGTAGTCCGGAACCCACCGCGGCGAGCGCGAGGACGACGGAACACACAACGGCCGCGATGTACATGGGCTTTTCCTATCACCCGGGGCGGTCCCGCATTGCTGGTTCGGTAGTTACAGCTGCAAGCGGGTCGTGAGTCCTTTTGGTGGTTGGGCCCACCGAAAGGACGCACGAGCGGCGAAGCCGCCTACTATTCGGCACGTGGACATCTCCGGCAAAGTTGCGATAGTCACGGGAAGCGGCGCAGGCATCGGGGCTGCATTGGCACGACGCCTCGCTGCGGGTGGCGCCCGAGTCGTCGTCACCGACCTCGACGGTGCGGCCGCGGAGCGTGTTGCGACCGAGATCGCCGTCGAGCGTCCGGACAGCGTGATTTTCTCGGCCGGTGACGCGGCCGACGAGGCCATCTTGCGCGACCTCATCGCACGTACCGAAGCCGAGTTCGGCCCGGTCGACCTCTTTTTCGCGAACGCGGGCATCGCCGGTGGCTTGGGTCTGGACAGCACCGAGGAACAGTGGAACGCGGCGCTCCAGATCAACGTCATGGCCCATGTTCGGGCCGCGAAGTTGCTCGTTCCCGGGTGGGTCGAGCGTGGCAGTGGATATTTCGTGACCACAGCATCGGCGGCCGGGCTGTTGACCCAGCTCGGCTCGGCCCCGTATTCGGTGTCCAAACATGGTGCCGTCGCCTTTGCCGAATGGCTGTCGATTACCTACGGCGGCAAAGGAATCGGCGTCAGCTGCCTGTGCCCGATGGGAGTGCAGACGGCGCTTCTGGACACCGGCTTCTCGGCCGGTGACAAATCCGCCGAACTTGCGGCCCGAGCAGTGCGGACCGCTGGTGAGGTGCTCGATCCTGCAGACGTCGCCGATATCGTCGTCGACGCCGTCGCCGACGAACGGTTCTTGATATTGCCGCATCCGCAGGTGCTGGAGTTCTACCGCCACAAGGGTTCCGACTACGACCGCTGGATTCTCGGCATGCGTCGCTACCAGGACGCACTGCTCGCGGCGGACGGCGTATGAGCACCGCGGTCGGTATCGACGAAGCCGCCGTCACGGGCTGGATCACCACGGCGCTCGGTCTGAATGCCAAGGCGCCGTTGAATTTCCGGCGGATCGGCAACGGCCAGTCCAACCTCACCTACCTGGTCACCGACGCGGCAGGTGCAAGCTGGGTGCTACGTCGACCACCGCTCGGCACGCTGCTCGCCTCCGCACACGACGTGGTACGGGAACACCGGATCCTCACAGCGCTGCAGGACACCGGAGTACCGGTACCGAAGGTTCTCGGACTGACCGAAGATCCTGCGGTGACCGACGCGCCGATGATGCTGATGAGTTTCGTCGACGGCACGGTCGTCGACGACGTCGCGGTCGCCGAACAGCTCACCGTCAAGCGCCGCGCACAGATCGGTGCCTCGCTGACGGACACGCTCGCGAGCATCCACGCCGTCGACCTGGACGCCACCCGGCTTGTTGACCTGGCCAGCCACAAGCCCTACGCCGAACGTCAGCTCAAACGCTGGAGCGGCCAGTGGGACAAGTCGAAGACCCGGGAGCACGCCGGCGTCGAAGGGCTTGCCGAGCGCCTCCGCGCCGCCGTACCCGAACAGCGCGAACTGACGTTGGTCCACGGCGACTTCCACCTGAGCAACGTGATCACCTCCAGCGTGGATGGTCGGGTCACAGCAGTTGTGGACTGGGAACTGTGCACACTCGGTGATCCACTCGCCGACGTCGGCGCGCTGCTCGCGTACTGGCCCCAAGCTGGCGAAGGCTACGTCGGTCCGTTTATGTCGTCGACCCTCGACGGCTTTCCCACCCGTGCCGAACTCGCGGACGCCTACTTCGCCCAGACCGGCAGGGACCCGTCAGCGCTCGGCTTCTGGCACACGCTCGCGCTCTGGAAGGTGTCGATCATCGCCGAGGGCATACTGCGCAGGCTGTTGAACGACCCGAGAAATCGTGGCGTGATGGACGTGTCGACGAAGATGGTCGACGACATCATCGCGCGTGCAATCGCTACGGCTGACGAAGTCGGACTTTAAGAGTGCTGCCGCGCCTTACTGGCGAACGATCGTAAGCGCGGCGGTGCGGATCGGCTCCGGAATCGGCACGGGTATGCGCGTCACGGCGTCGACGTAGACGTGCACGAAACGTCCGGTCGCGGCGAGTTCGAGGCCGGCGCTGCTGTCCCGAAAGATCGCTAGCGCGTAGACGATACTGCGGTTGCCGAGGCGTTCGATCGACAACCCGACCTGCAGTTTGTCGGGAAACGACAGTTCGCTGACGTATTTGCACGACGTCTCTGCGACGACGCCGATCGCGGACAGGTTCCGGATGTCGGTCCCCGTCGACTCGATCAGCCACGCATTCACGGCCGTGTCGAAGTACGAGTAGTACGTCACGTTGTTGACATGACCGTAGTGATCGTTGTCCGACCAGCGCGTCGGGACAGGCCACAGCACCGGGTAGGCGTCGGCGCGCAAGTTCGAAGTCATCGAGGAAGACGATAGCGGCATGATGGGTCCATGACCGAGATCGAGGTAATTCAGGGCGACATCACGACACAAACAGTCGATGCGATCGTGAATGCCGCGAACTCCGCGTTGCTCGGTGGCGGCGGTGTCGACGGCGCGATTCACCGCGCGGGCGGGCCCGAAATTCTGGCCGAATGCAGGCAGCTCCGGGCGAGCGTGCTGCCCAACGGATTGCCTGCTGGTGACGCCGTTGCGACGACCGCGGGACGGCTGTCGGCGCGCTGGGTGATCCACACCGTCGGCCCGGTGTACTCGGCGCGCGAGGACAGGTCGGCGATCTTGCGTTCGGCCTACACCCGGAGCCTGGAAGTTGCCGACGAGGTCGGTGCGCGGACCGTTGCCTTTCCGTTGATTTCGGCAGGCGTGTACGGCTGGCCGCACGATGACGCGGTCCATCAGGCGGTGACCGCGGTTCGTGCTGCTGGGGCGAAGGTCCATAGGGTTACGTTCGTCGCGTTCGGTTCGCCGATGGCGCAACTACTTCGAGCGGAATTGGGTCTTGTATGACGGCGGTTTTGATTTCGGTGGACGAACTGGCAATTGCTGTCGCTGGCGGCGACGGTCCGGTCCTGCTCGACGTCCGCTGGGCGCTCGGCGACCCGGATGGCCACGCTCACTATCTCGACGCGCACATTCCGGGCGCCGTATTCGTAGACCTGGAAACCGAATTGGCGGACCCGCCCTCGCCGGAGGCAGGTCGGCATCCGTTGCCGTCGTCGGCTGATCTGCAGGTCAGCGCGCGGCGCTGGGGAATTCGGCAGGGCGCCTCGGTTGTCGTCTACGACGCGACCGGTGGCATGGCTGCGGCGCGTGCGTGGTGGCTGTTGCGGTGGGGTGGGCTGACCGACGTTCGGATTCTGGACGGCGGTTTTCCTGCCTGGGTGGCAACGGGTCATCCGTTGCAGTCCGGCACACAACCGCCGCCGGTGGAGGGTGACGTCGAATTGTCAGGTGGCGCAATGCCGGTCATCGATATCGATGCTGCGGCGCAGTGGACGGGGGTGTTGCTGGACGCCCGTGCGGGCGAACGCTTTCGCGGCGAACAGGAGCCCATCGATCCGCGAGCCGGTCACATACCGGGCGCGGTGAGTATGCCGACCGCCGGAAACCTCGACGGCTCAGGTCGTTTCGCAGACACAAGCCTGTTGCGCGACCGGTTCGCGTCGCTGAACGGTCCGGTTGCCGTCTACTGCGGCTCCGGTGTGACCGCTGCCCACGAGATTGCGGCGCTCGCCGTAGTCGGGGTCGACGCCGCGCTCTATGCGGGTTCGTGGTCGCAATGGTCGAACGACCCGAATCGTGAAGTGGCTACTGGTGTTTAGCTCATTACGATCGGGAGTACTCGGATGCCGCGCGAATCAGGTCGTCGCTCGGACGCACGCCCGTGTAGAGCTCGAACTGTTCGGCGGCCTGTAGGGCGATCACCTCGGCTCCGGTGATCACGGTCTTGCCCAAGCCACGTGCGAGTCGAATCAACGGTGTCTCCGGTGGTTTGGCGACGACGTCGAAGATGACTTCGGCAGCCTCTACCGCCTCGTCGGGGAAGGGGAGCGCGGACGCTTCGGGTCCGCCGTCCATGCCGACAGGTGTCGCGTTGAGTAGCAGCTGAGGTCGCTGCTCGGCGAGGTCGGATTGCCATCGTAGACCGTACTTCCCGGCAAGTGCGGTACCTGCAGTTTCGTTGCGAGCGATCACGATACCGTCGGTGCGGCCCGCCTCGCACAGTGCCGCGACACACGCCTTCGCCATGCCGCCGCTGCCGGCGACCGCGAACGAGTAGTCGGCGGGTACGTCGTTGTCGTGCAACAGATTCACGACTGCCTGATAGTCGGTGTTGTACGCATGCAAGGTGCCGTCGTCGTTGACTATCGTGTTGACCGAATCGATTGCGGCGGCCGAATCGTGCATGACGTCGATGTAGCGAATGCAGTCCTCTTTGTACGGCATCGACACCGATGCGCCGCGAATGCCGAGGCCTCGGATCCCGGCGATTGCCGCCGCCAAATCGGGGGTTGTGAAGGCCTTGTAGACGAAGTCGATGCCGAGTTCGTTGTACAGGTAGTTGTGAAACCGAGTTCCGATGTTGCTCGGCCTGGCGGCGAGCGATATGCACAATGTCGTGTCTTTCGAGATGGTGCGCGCGTGGTCCACGGCTTTCACGCTAGCTCAGTCGCAGCCTTTGGCGACGCGTGTCAGCGCTGATTTGTCGGCCTCGCTGATCGGTAGTCGGTACTGCACGGCGACCGTGAGGTACTTCCCGGCGTAGAAGCAGTGATACGCCCCGTCGGGAGGCAGCCAATCTTGCGGTGTGTCATCACTTTTGCCCTGATTGATCGATCCAGTCACGGCCAGCAGGTTGTATCGAGTGTCGTTGGCGAACTCCATCCGCCGTTCCAGTGGCCACGTCGAAGCGCCGAAATCCCACGCGGCAGCGAGTGGGTAGACGTGATCGATCTGGATGTCGCCGGCATTGGCTTTGCTGAACGGCACGGTTTTGCCGGAGTAGGGGTCGGCGAGTTGGCCCGACAGTACGACGCAGTTGCGGGTGCCCTGCCGGAAGACGACATCGGTGAGTTGTTCGCCGAGAACGTCGTTGCGGGTATCGCAACCGTCGTGTCCGCCTGGTGCGTCGGTGTCGTCGGACCAAGACGGCCCGAAGACACAGCCTTCGCCGACCTTGCAGCCGCGCTGGTAGTCGGCTGCATTGGGGCGCGAAGGTACAACTGCGACGGCGTCGAGCAACTGCTCGAGCTGCGCGCGATCGGGGCTTCCGGGTGCGGGTGCTTCGGTGCGCTGTGCAAGCACGCCGCAGCCCGCGAAGGCCAGCAGCGCGGCGCACCAGGCGGCGATGCGTAGCCGTCGACGTGTCATGTCCCCCCGAGTCGTAGTCGCACAAATCAGTACCGAGCGAACAGTCTGCACGTAGCCACCGACACAGCGAGGGCGCTACGCGCCTCGTGAGTCTTTTCGGTGGTAGGGCCCGCCGAAAAGACGCACGAGCGGCGGAGCCGCCTATGATTGTTTCGATGCTGCACGGTTTGTGGTCCCCGGGTTCGGGGCTGCTCCTGTGGCGCGACGATTCCGGCGACGACCCGCCAGGTGGACCGCTAGGGGAGCTGGTCCACAACGCCAAATTTCGGCGCAGGGTCGAGGTGCCCCGCCCCGGTGCAACCGGGGTGGTCGTCGACGAAGTTCCTGCGATTGCCTGCGCTCCGCAAACCGCCGCCGACCTCCTGCTCGGAACGACGTCGACCGCTGGCCTGTCCGGCGATCTCGTCTACCTACGGCATGTCGCGCGCGGCATCGAGCGCTGGGTCCGCGCCGGTCGTGTCGTTCCCGAGGTCTTTCGCGCCGAGGGGGAGTGGTGGACCCGCTGGCGGCTGGTCGGCGGTTGGAAGCAGCGGGCCTGGTTGGCCGAGCTTGCCGCTGCGATGCCGCCTGCCCAACGCACCCAGGGGCCTGCGCCGAAGGTGCTTGCCGACCTGCTCGCCGAGCTTGCTGACCCGATCGTGCGGATCGTTCTCGGTCCCGACACCAGTCCGGCGACCTCGCCCATGTTGCGGTCGCTCGTCGACGGCAGAGCGCTCGACGAGGGGACGCACCGCGTTGCGAACCTGCTCGAGGAGTGGCGGGAAACGCTTACCGTCGACGAGCCCGAGTTGGTGTTGCGCCTGCTCGAACCGGACGACGAGGATATCGACGACGACGATCACGGCGGCGATCCATCGGACGCATTGTGGCGACTGGAGGTCTGTCTGCGGCCGGAAGGGGAAGCCCCGCAACCTGTTCCACTCGGTCGAGCCGATCCCGCACAGCTGCGGATTGCCGTTCGGAAGTTGGGCGACGCGATGTCGGCGTACCCGAGACTGCGTGATGTGCCGACGGATTCCCGCAGCCTCGATCTGCTGTTGCCGACCGAGGTGGTCACCGATCTCGTCGCACACGGGGCGGAGGTGTTGCGCGCCAACGGAATCAACCTGCTGCTGCCGCGTGCGTGGAGCATCGCCTCGCCGACGCTGCGACTGAAGGTCAGTGCGCCCGCGGCGGTCGCTGCGAACAAGAGCACGGTCGGGATGAAGGAGCTCGTCTCCTACAACTGGGAATTGGCGCTCGGCGACATCGTCCTTTCGCCGAAAGAAATGGCTCGGCTCGCGAAGTCGAAGGGCGATCTTGTTCGCCTGCGCGGACATTGGGTGCAAGCCGATCACGCCGCGTTGGCGCGCGCTGCTCGATACGTCGCCGCGCACACGGCGACGGATGCGACCCTCGGTGACCTGATCGGTGTACTCGGGGGCGAGTCGCCACCGGTACCGGTCGAGGAGATCACCACGCGGGGTTGGGTTGGCGCACTGCTGGATTCGGAGCGTAAGCCGACCGAGGTTGCTGTGCCAGCCGGTCTGAATGCGACGCTGCGACCGTATCAGCGCAGGGGACTCGACTGGCTGGCGTTCATGAGCGCCCTCGGCTTGGGTGCGGTGCTCGCCGACGATATGGGGCTCGGTAAAACGGTGCAGGTCCTTGCGTTGCTTGCGCACGAGCGGGCCGAGAATCCGACCCTTCTCGTCTGTCCGATGTCGGTGGTCGGCAACTGGCAACGTGAGGCCGAGCGGTTCGTGCCCGACCTGCGTGTCCTCGTTCACCACGGTCCGGGCAGGTTGTCGGGACCCGCACTCGTCGAAGCGGCTGCCGCTGCCGACCTGGTGGTCACCACGTACGCGTTGCTTGCGAAGGACAACGAGCAGTTTCGCGAGATGGCGTGGGATCGAGTCGTTCTCGACGAGGCGCAGCACATCAAGAACTCTGCGACCGCGCAATCGAGGGCCGCTCGCGCCGTGCCCGCCCGACATCGGTTGGCGCTCACCGGTACACCCGTCGAGAACCGGCTCGAAGAACTGCGGTCGATCCTCGACTTCGCGAATACGAGAATGCTCGGTACGCCGCAGGGGTTTCGGGCCAGGTTTGCCGTTCCGATCGAACGCGAACACGACCAGGCGGCTGCCGCCCGGCTTCGGACGATCACGGCTCCGTTCGTCCTACGTCGCGTCAAAACAGATCCGGCCGTCATCACCGATCTGCCCGAGAAATTCGAAATGACGGTGCGCGCCAACCTCACCGCCGAGCAAGCCACGCTGTATCAGGCGGTTGTCGACGACATGCTGCGCCAGATCGACAAGTCGGAAGGCATGAGCCGCAAGGGTGCTGTCCTGGCTGCGCTCACTCGCCTGAAGCAGGTCTGCAACCATCCCGCCCACCTGCTCGGCGACGGCTCCGCGGTATTACGGCGTGGGCAACATCGCTCCGGGAAGCTCGGTCTGGTGGAAGACATTCTCGACTCCGTGCTTGCCGACGACGAGAAAGCGTTGCTGTTCACCCAGTTTCGAGAGTTCGGGGAGCTGGTCGCACCGTACTTCCGCGAGCGGTTCGGGGTGGACGTGCCGTTCCTGCACGGCGGTGTGTCCAAGCTGCGACGCGACGCGATGGTCACCGAATTCCAGGCAGAGGAGGGGCCACCGCTGATGCTGTTGTCACTCAAGGCCGGTGGTACCGGACTGAACCTCACGGCCGCGAATCATGTTGTGCATCTTGACCGGTGGTGGAACCCTGCGGTCGAGAACCAAGCGACCGACCGTGCGTTCCGGATCGGTCAGCGTCGTGATGTGCAGGTCCGCAAGCTGGTGTGCGTCGGTACGGTCGAGGAGCGTATCGACGAGATGCTCACCAGTAAGAAGGAACTCGCCGATATCGCTGTCGGCAGCGGCGAGAACTGGATCACCGAACTGGGAACCGACGAATTGCGAATGTTGTTGCGGCTCGGCGACGATGCGGTGGGCGAATGAGTCCACCACGAGATCGCGTCACCGATTTCAGCCAGTTCGGCCCACGCAAACGCGTCGTCGGCGGTATCGAAGCGCGTAATCGCAGAGGTGCCTTCGGCAGCACGTGGTGGGGTCGGGCGCTGATCGACTCGGTGGAGGCGTTGGCAGACAGCGGTCGGCTTGCGCGCGGTCGGACGTATGCGCGCTCGGGGCAGGTTGTCTCGTTCGACGTCGGTGCCGGATCGGTGACCGCCGAGGTTCAGGGCAGTCAGCCCGAACCGTTCACGTCGGTGTTTTCCGTCCGCACGTTGGACTCCGCCCAGGTCGCCGAGATCGTCGACGTTGTTCGACGCTCGCCGGGAATGCTCGCCGAGATCGTGTCCGGTTCGGTACCGCAGGATTTGGGTCCGCTGCTGCTTCCGACGAGTGCGAGCGATCTGGATTTCGACTGCACGTGCCCCGACGGCGGTTGGCCGTGTAAACACGTGGCTGCGGTTGCCTACCTGATGGCCGAGCGCATCGACGAGCGACCGCTGGACATCTTGACGTTGCGTGGCGTCGACGTGGATTCGCTGATCAGTGGCGTCGAGGCGGATACCGAGGTCGACGACGACGATCTGTACGGCGACCGAACCGTGTTGCCCGCCTTGCCGACCGTTCCGCATCGTCCCGCGATGGACGATCTCGACCCGACGATATTGCGGCGGGCACTGCGAGCCGTGTCGGAAGAGGAGAAGGAAGTCGCTGCGGCGGTCCGCGAACTATCGGCTCTTTACGGCAGGCTCTCCGGCTGAACGGTTTTCGTCCAGCGCAAGCACCGCGGCGAACAACACGGTGCCGAGTGCGGCGAGCACCGTCACCGGTTCCGGGAAGTAGAGAATCGAGATCACGAGCAAGGTACATGCGGTCACGAAGCACGTGAAAGTGAAGAGCGTGCGCCCGATGATGGTGGGTGCGGATCGCCCAGCGAGGACGACGAGTATCGCGAACGTCGTTGCGAAGACGCCTGTTCCGACGCTGTAGCCGGTGTTGAGACCGAGCACGCTGAGTTCGCGTCCGAAACCTTCGGCAAGCGATGTCGTCGCGACTGCGGACAGCTCGGCGATGTGCTGTTCGTCGGCGGGTTTCGGTCCGTCGAAGACGTGGATGACGAGGATGTGGGAGACGCCGATCAATCCGATCGATCCGGCGGCGACCTCGTTGAGGCGGCGCGTCCACGAGGATTGACGGCTTGTTCGAGGCTGAACCTGGTGTTCGGTGACGGTCACGGGAACCTCTCTCGTAGGTAGACAATCACTATAATAAAATTTATGTTATAGGATCGCCAACGTGTCGAGCAAGGAAAAATGGCTCTCGTCAGGACTGGATCTGCTGGGTCGTGCCGGCCCGGGCGGTTTGACGATCGAGCGACTCGTCGACGCTGCGGGACTCTCTACCGGCTCGTTCTACTACCACTTCTCCGGCGTTCCCGGGTTCAAGGTCGCGCTGCTCGAATACTTCGAAGAGCTGCACACAACTCGGTACATCGCTGAGGTCGAAGCGAGTTCGGGCAGTGGTCGGGAGCGACTCGAGCAGTTGATGAACGTCGTGCTCACCAGCGAAGAGGGCTGGGACGTCGAGGTTGCCGTTCGGGCGTGGGCGCTCGACGACGAGCAGGCTCGAGCGGCGAAAGAGCGAGTCGATCGGGTCCGCGTCGACTATCTACGCGAGCTGTGGCTCGAGCTGAGTGGCGATGCCGTCGCCGCCGATCGAATGGCGAAAGTCCTGTACCTGCTGCTCCTCGGCGCGGGACACATTCTGCCTCCGGTGCCACCGGCCGAGTTGGCCGTGCTGTACCGAACGGTGATCGACGCGGCCGACCCGCGCTGAATCCGGCGCGACTATGCTCGATACCAAGGTGACGCAGATCACCACCTTGATATACATGGATGTCCAACTATAGGATGTCAACATATTGCAGATGGTGCGCTGCCGTCCCGAGTTCACGACAAGGCGAGCTGCAGACAAGTCGAGACCAACAAGAATGGATTTGAAGAAATGGCGCGTGAGTTAACTCATTTCATCGGTGGCGAGCACGTGTCGGGCACGTCCGGCAAGTTCGGCGACGTGTTCGACCCGAACACCGGACAGGTGCAGGCGCGGGTTCCGCTCGCGTCGAAGTCCGAGGTCGAGGCCGCGATCGCCAACGCTGCAGAGGCGCAGAAGGAGTGGGCGACCTGGAATCCGCAGCGTCGTGCCCGCGTGCTGATGAAGTTTCTTGCGCTCGTGCAGGACGAGATGGACTCGCTAGCCGCACTGCTGTCGTCCGAGCACGGCAAGACCGTTCCCGATGCGAAGGGCGATATTCAGCGTGGTCTCGAGGTCGTCGAGTTCGCCGTCGGTATCCCGCACCTGCTGAAGGGTGAGTACACCGAGAGCGCGGGAGGCGGCATCGACGTCTACTCGATGCGGCAGCCGCTCGGAGTCGTCGCGGGCATCACGCCGTTCAACTTCCCGGCCATGATCCCGCTGTGGAAGGCCGGCCCGGCCATCGCCTGTGGCAACGCCTTCATCCTCAAGCCGTCCGAGCGGGATCCGTCGGTGCCGTTGCGTTTCGCTGAACTGTTCATCGAAGCAGGGTTGCCGCCAGGCATCTTCAACGTCGTCAACGGAGACAAGGAATCGGTCGACACGCTGCTGCACGACGACCGGATCAAGGCCGTCGGTTTCGTCGGTTCGACACCGATCGCGCAGTACATCTACGAGACCGCGACGGCAAACGGTAAGCGGGCGCAGTGCTTCGGCGGCGCCAAGAACCACGCCATCGTGATGCCGGACGCCGATCTCGACGACGTTGCCGACCAGCTGATCGGCGCAGGCTACGGCTCTGCCGGTGAACGCTGCATGGCGATCTCGGTCGCGGTGCCGGTCGGCAAGGAGACAGCGGATCGTCTCGTCGAGAAGCTGACCGAGCGGGTCGGCAAGCTGAACGTCGGTCGCTCCGACGAGAAGGGCGTCGACTTCGGTCCGCTCGTCGGCTCCGATGCACTCAAGCGTGTCAACGACTACGTCCAGATCGGCGTCGACGAAGGTGCGTCTGCCGTTGTCGACGGTCGCGGCTTCAAGCTGGAGGGGTCCGAAGACGGGTTCTTCGCCGGCGCAACGCTGTTCGACAATGTCACCAAGGAAATGCGGATCTACAGGGAAGAGATCTTCGGACCCGTTCTGATGGTCGTGCGCGCCAAGGACTACGAAGAGGCGCTGAGCCTGCCGAACGACCACGAGTACGGCAACGGCGTCGCCATCTTCACGCGTGACGGTGACACTGCGCGCGACTTCGCGACCCGCGTCCAGGTCGGTATGGTCGGCATCAACGTGCCGATCCCCGTGCCGATCGCGTACCACACCTTCGGCGGCTGGAAGCGGTCCGGATTCGGCGACCTCAACCAGCACGGTCCCGACTCGATTCGCTTCTACACCAAGACCAAGACGGTGACGCAGCGGTGGCCGAAGGGCCTCAAGGAGAATGCGAATCACTTCGTCATCCCGACGATGGACTGACATGTTCGTACTTTCCGAAGACGAGCGGGCTATCACCGAGACCGCTCGGGACTTCGCTATGGAGTACTTGGCGCCCAACGCAATCGAATGGGACCAGACCAAGCACTTCCCGGTGGACGTGCTTCGCAAAGCCGGAGCGCTCGGTATGGGCGGCATCTACATCAACGAAGACGTCGGCGGCTCGGGTCTGACCAGGCTCGACGCCGTCCGGATCTTCGAGCAGTTGGCTATCGGCTGCCCGACGATCGCCGCCTACGTCTCGATCCACAACATGGCGACCTGGATGATCGACAAGTTCGGGTCCGAGGAGCTGCGTCAGCAGTGGGTTCCTGGACTCGCGTCGATGGAGTTGCTGTCGAGCTACTGCCTCACCGAGCCGGGTGCGGGTTCCGACGCGGCGGCCTTGAGTACCAAGGCCGTTCGCGACGGCGACGACTATGTTCTCAACGGCGTCAAGCAATTCATCTCCGGTGCAGGGACATCCGATGTCTACGTCGTGATGGCTCGTACGGGAGCGTCTGGCGCCAAGGGCATTTCGGCATTTCTCGTGCCGAAGGACGTCGACGGTCTGTCCTTCGGTGCCAACGAGAAGAAGATGGGCTGGAATGCGCAGCCGACACGTCAGGTGATCATGGAAGACGTTCGGATTCCGGCGTCGAACCTGATCGGCGACGAGGGCAACGGCTTTCGAATTGCCATGTCCGGCTTGAACGGTGGTCGCATCAACATCGCGGCATGCTCGATCGGTGGAGCGCAGGCGGCGTTCGACAAAGCGGTGTCGTATCTGGCCGAACGCAAGGCCTTCGGCAACAGACTCCTCGACTCGCAAGCGCTCCAGTTTCAGTTGGCGGACATGAAAACCGAGTTGGAGGCCGCGCGGACGCTGCTCTGGCGTGCCGCGGCGGCACTCGACGACGGTAGCGCCGACGTCGTCGAGTTGTGCGCGATGGCAAAGCGATTCGCGACCGACAACGGTTTCGAAGTCGCCAACAAGGCACTGCAATTGCACGGTGGGTACGGCTATCTCGCCGAATACGGCGTCGAGAAGATCGTCCGCGATCTCCGTGTGCACCAGATACTCGAAGGCACCAACGAAATCATGCGGGTGGTCATCGCCCGCTCGGTAGTGGGGAACGTATGACCGACGACGTACTGATCGACAAGCGTGACGGGCTGGGGCTGATCACGCTGAACCGGCCGAAGGCGATCAACGCGCTCAATCATCCGATGGCGTTGGCAATGACTGCGGCACTGCGGGATTGGCGTGACGACGACGAGGTCCGCGCTGTCGTCGTGACCGGAGAAGGTGACCGCGGGTTGTGTGCTGGTGGTGACATCGTGTCGATCTATCACGACGCCCAGGACAACGGATCAGGTTCGGCCGACTTCTGGCGCGACGAGTACATCCTCGATGCCTTGATCGCGCGCTACCCGAAGCCGTATGTCGTCGTCATGGACGGCATCGTCATGGGCGGCGGCGTCGGCATCTCGGCGCACGGCAGCGACCGCATCGTCACCGAGCGTTCGAAGATCGGCATGCCTGAGGTCGGCATAGGGTTCGTACCCGACGTCGGCGGCACCCTGCTTCTCGCGCAGGCGCCGGGGGAGTTGGGCACACACGTCGCGCTCACCACCGCACGGATGAATGCGGGAGACGCCATCGCGTGTGGTTTCGCGGACCACTACGTGCCGGTGGCCGATGTGCCTGCGTTGCTCGAAGCGCTGGCCGAGCAATCCGTCGAGCAGGCGATCGGGAAGTTCGCCGTCGCCGCGCCGGAGTCGGACCTGCTTGCCCAGCAGAGCTGGATCGACGAGTGCTACTCGGCCGACACGGTCGAGGAGATCGTCGCCAGGTTGCAGGCTCACGCGGAGCCGAAGGCGGCCGAGGCAGCTGCGCAGATACTCGCGAAATCGCCTGCGGCGGTGAAGGTTGCACTGCGGTCGCTGCGGAATGCGCGCAATGCCGCAAGTGTGGAAGAAGTGTTGAACGAAGAGTACCGAGTGTCGTTGGCCTGCTTGAAGTCCCGCGACCTCGTCGAAGGTATCAGGGCACAGGTCATCGACAAGGACCGAAATCCGCAATGGTCACCCGCGACTCTCGAAGAAGTATCCGAGTCCCATGTCGAGGCCTATTTTGCCGACCTCGGCGAACTCGAACTCGGCTTGGTAGTACCCGCTGGCCTCGTAGTACCCGATAACACTGTGGAAGGAACGCGATGACAGACACGACGCCCGGAGACGTGAAGGTCGGGTTCGTAGGACTCGGCCATATGGGCGGCCCGATGGCGGCCAATCTGGCGAAGGCCGGCTATCAGGTCCTCGGCTACGACCTGGTTCCTGCGGCACTCGAGCAGGCGACGAAGGACGGCGTCACAGTCGTCGGGTCGTCGGACGAGGCTGCGAACGCGGACGTCGTCATCACGATGCTGCCCAGCGGCAAGCACGTTCTCGACCTCTACAACGGTGGCCTGCTCGCCGCTGCGAAGCCGGGCACGCTGTTCATCGACAGCTCGACCATCGACGTCGCAGATGCCAAGTCCGCCAACGAACTTGCTGTGGCGGCCGGTCACCGCGCCGTCGATGCGCCGGTCTCGGGTGGTGTCGCCGGTGCTGCCGCAGGCACCCTGGCGTTTATGGTCGGCGGCTCGGAGGACGACTTCGCAGCAGCCAAACCTCTGCTCGACGTTATGGGTGCCAAGGTTGTCCACTGTGGCGGCGCAGGCGTCGGTCAGGCCGCGAAAATCTGCAACAACATGGTGCTCGGAATCTCGATGATCGCGATCAGCGAGGCGTTCGTGTTGGGGGAGAAGCTCGGGTTGAGCAACCAGGCGTTCTTCGATGTTGCGTCGAACGCGTCGGGTCAGTGCTGGTCGTTGACGACCTACTGCCCTGTGCCAGGTCCCGTGCCTGCGAGTCCGGCGAACAAGGACTACCAGCCAGGTTTCGCGACCGCGCTGATGCACAAGGACCTCGGTCTGGCTGCAAATGCGTTGCGCGCCAACGGTGTCGAGGGGTTGCTCGGTCTGCAGGCCGAGGAGATCTACAACCGCTTCAAGCAGGAGTCGGGAGGCGGTTTGGACTTCTCCGCTATCGTGACCGACATCCGCAAGCGTTCTGAAGGGGCCTGACCTGTGACCGATTTCGAAACCATCCTGCTCGAGCGCAAAGGCCGCGTCGGCGTCATCACGCTCAACCGGCCGAAGGCGCTCAACGCTCTCAACTCGCAGGTTCTGAAGGATGTCGTCGCGGCGCTCGACGAATTGGAAGGCGACGCCGAAGTCGGAGCGATCCTGCTGACCGGTTCCGAGCGCGCGTTCGCTGCCGGCGCCGACATCAAGGAGATGGCGCCGCAGACCTACATCGACATGTACGGCACCGACTTCTTCGCAGGTTGGGATCGGCTGGCCAATGCTCGTAAGCCAACCATTGCCGCAGTGGCCGGGTACGCACTCGGTGGTGGGTGTGAGGTCGCGATGATGTGCGACATCCTCATCGCCGCCGACAACGCGAAATTCGGTCAGCCCGAGATCACGCTCGGTGTGATCCCGGGAATCGGTGGCTCGCAGCGTCTTACCCGTGCAGTCGGCAAGGCAAAGGCGATGGACCTCATCCTCACCGGTCGCAACATGGATGCCGAAGAGGCCGAGCGGGCTGGTTTGGTGTCGCGCATCGTGCCTGCCGACCAACTCCTCGACGAGGCGCTGAAGGCGGCAGAGAAGATCGCGTCGATGTCGCTTCCCGTCGCGATGATTGCGAAGGAAGCGGTCAATCGGTCCTACGAAACCACCCTCGGTGAGGGTCTTCGCTTCGAGCGCAGGGTGTTTCATTCGCTGTTCGCCCTCGACGACCAAAAAGAGGGTATGGCTGCCTTCGTAGAGAAGCGCAAGCCGAACTTCACACACAAATAGGCGGCTACGCCGCTCGTGAGTCCTTTTGGTGGGCAGGCCCTCCGAAAGGACTCACGAGCCGCGGAGCGGCCGCTATTCGAACGGATCCGTCGGAACGCCGGCAACTTCCATCGGTGCCGGCGCCGGGAGTTGTTCTGCGCTGCCGGAATCTTGCTTCGTCAGCATCACGCCCGTGATCGTCGCGACCAGCACCACTGCGACGGCGAAGGCGGACAACAGCTTTCGCTTCGACGCTGCCTTCGCCTCCGGTGCGGCGGCACCGATCGCCCGCGCAACGCGCACGACTCGAGTGGGTCGGTCGCCGGCGAGGACGACCGCTCCGCGCGCCGACACCTCTTCCGGTTCGCTCTCGACGATCACAGGTATGTTCAGAGTAAATTCGAGGCGGTCGGCGATCAAGGGGTTGTTGGTACAACCACCAAGCAGCACAACGGCTTCGGGGGTTTCGCCGGTCTCCTCGATCAGATGTCTGATGAACGATGCCGAATGCTGCACACCGGCCATCTGCAACTGCGCAAGATCGCTGCGCGTCAACACCGTTCGTTGCGATGACGTCGGATCCTCCACCGTGACAATACGTTCGGCGCTGAGCGTCTCCTTGTAGCGTCGGCTGGTCGGTAGGTCGACGTCGACTCCCGCACTCACCAGTTTTCGATGCACCTGCGCGTCGTACTCGTCGCCACCGAGCACAGTGCTGCGTCGGGTGCGCAGAGCTGTCCCCGACGCGCAGTCCGCGAGGGTGAGGGTCAGCCCCGAGCTACCGAGGTCGTAGAGGACGACCGTGCCGAACTTGGGGAGTCGCCCGGTGAATCGCAGGTAGCGAAGTTGGGCAGCGGACTCCTTGACCAGCACGGTCGGTGTGCGATCGGAGCGGAGAGCCGCTCGAATGGCGTCGGCCTGAATCTCGCTGCGGTGCGTTATCGCGACCGCCGCGATCAGCTCGCCACGTTCCAAAGCGGCCGCGCGCATGGCGTCGATCGCGACGGCAACGGCTTCGCCGACATCCGCGCCTGGACGGCGGGCAACGACACACTGATCGATCGGGCGTTGGTGCGGCTGGTCGGCGTGCGACAGGATTGCGCGGGCACCACTCGCCCCCGCAGATACGCCAAGCACCACGACCATGGCCCTATCTTGACGCTTCCGTGCTCAGAATCCAAGACAAGAGTTGATCTTGATAATTCGCAGGTGGTCGTCAGGACCATTTCGTCGAATTGGGCCCAGCGTCGAAATCGCCCGCTGTCTGCCGAAGTTCGGCAAGTATGCGGACAAGAGAATCCAGCTTTTCGTTGTCGAGCCCCGGGCGCGCGAATACCCGCTCGTTGAGCGCTTCGGTCGCCTCCAGCGCCAACTTCCTTCCAGCGTCGGTGATTTCGATCAACGTCGCGCGGCGATCACTCGGGTGCGGGACGCGATTGACAAGGTTCGCCGACTCCAACCGGTCGACGGCATTGGTGACGCTCGTCGGGTGGACCTGCAACCGTGCACTCGCCTTGGCCATCGGCAACGCCCCGGATCGACTGAAGCTCAACAGGGTCAGCAGTTCGTAGCGTGCGAACGTGAGACCCGTCGGCTTGAGGACCTCGTCGACCCTGGCCATCATGATCTGTTGCGCGCGCATCACCGACGTGACAGCTGCCATGCCGTCTGCGACCTCTCCCCACCCGTGCTCGGTCCACTGTCTGTGGGCCTCCTCGATCGGATCGAGCGGAAGGCGCTGCGGTGGGGGCATGGTTCGATCATCGCATGCGCAAGGAAAGGGGCCCCGAAAAATCGGGCACGCCTTGGTCGCAGCATGCGCTCCTGCACAGCGTGTTCTTTCTTATGGGGTCGGATCTGTTTCTGCTCCCGCCGCTGCTGCCTGCCATCGCGGCCACCTACGACACGAGCATCGCGTCGACCGCCTGGGTCGTCACGTCGTTCGGATTGTCCTACGCGGCGGTGAGTCCCTTGTTCGGAGCGCTCACCGCGCATCGGCCGAAGCGTCAGGTGATTCTGCTCGGTGTCGCGGTGATGACGGTCGGCGTGCTTGTGTGCGCTGCGGCGCCGAGCCTCGCAGTGCTGCTCGTGGGTCGAGTTATCGGCGGACTTGGTGGCGCACTGGTGGGTCCGGCGATCTGGGCCTACCTGGCCGAGACATCGGCACCGCACGAACGAGGACGAGGTATCGCCCGCGGTGCCGCTGCCTACGCGGGTGGGCAGATCGCGGGCGTCCCACTCGGAACGTTGCTCGCCGCTGGGACGAGTTGGCGTTGGGCCTTCGCCGTGCTCGCGCTCGGGTTGATCGCATCGGGGTCGTTGATTGCGCTGCGTCTGCGACCGACGCCGGCTACGGCTCGACGCGAACCCGGTCTGAAAGCGGCACTGCGCTTTTCGGCAGGCCTGTGGCGCCAGCCGATCTTCCGATTGATCCTCACCGCGAACTCCGCCGCGCAAGCCGCGAGGCTCGGCACCTACGCCTACGCCGGAGCCATCTTCGCGGGCCAATTCGGCTTCGGGACAGGGCTTCTCGGGCTCATCGGCGCCGTCGTGGGGATCGGGTCGTTTCTGGGTTCGCTCGTTGCCGGCCCGATCGTCGACTGGTGGGCGCGGCTTCGGCGTCCCGCCCCGTTGCTCGGTATCGGGTGGGCCCTACTCCTCGCAATTGGCTTGGCCGTTGCAACGACAGCGCCTATGTGGTGGCTCTGCATGGCCGGGTTTGCGATGTCGGCCTTCGCGGGCGCGGGATTCTTCAGCACAAGCCAGGTCTTCCTCACGACCGTCACCGCGGAGCGACGGGGTCCGGCGGTGGCGTGGAACAACTCTGCGATGTACCTCGGTACCGCCATCGGCACGACCGTCCTCGGCGCCTTCGCTCTCGACAGCGCAGCGTTCGGCGTCGTGTCCGCGTCGTTCGGCCTCCTTGCTGCAGCGGTCAGCGTGTGGATCGTGGTGCGCCTGCAACGAGGTGGATTGGAATCAGCATGATCGCAATGCTGTTGCGGCCGTTGGCGGGACGGCATAGTTCGTAGTCGACGCGGGTGTGGCTGAGAGGCAAGGCACCGGCCTGCAAAGCCGTTTACACGGGTTCGAATCCCGTCACTCGCTCCAAGCATCGCCGCACGTCCGACCTGGCGGACCACGCGTAGGCTTCCAGTGACCTGTTGTCGCTCAGTGGATTCCGAAAGGTGCAGATGCAAGGCAAGATAAATCTGCGCGTACTCGCTCAGATAGCCCTTGGTGCTGCGCTTTCCGGCGCAGGCATCGGACACCTGACCGTGCTACGGGAGGAGTTCCAGGCGCAGGTGCCGACGTGGTTCCCGCTCGACGCGGACTTCGTCGTTCTCGCGTCGGGTGTCGTCGAGATCTGCCTGGGTGTGGCGCTGCTCGTGACGTGGCGCCAACCCGCTCGGGCAGCCGTCGGAGCAGCAACCGCAGCGTTCTTCGTGGTGATCTTCCCCGGCAACATCGCGCAGTTCGTTGAACACAGAGATGCATTCGGGCTCGAGTCCGACCTTGCGCGCGGAGTCCGGCTGCTGTTTCAGCCCGTCCTAGTTGCATGGGCGGTACTCGCCACCGATGCCTGGAGTGTTGTGAGGCAACGTGTGAGAGGAAAGTCAGCTACCAGCTAGCCATCATCCTATCTGGTTAGGCTAACCTAATCGGCATGACTATCCGACGGACCCTTGTGGCTTCCTCGATCGCTGCGATTGTGGCGTTGACCCTGACCGCCTGCAGCAACGACGGTGGCGACGGCTCGGACAAGGCTGCCGCTACGACGAGCGTGAGTGCGACGACGACACAGGCGCCGCAATCGTCGACGCAACCGCCGTCGAGCGAGACCACCCCTCCGCCGCCCGTCACCACGACGACGGAACCGACCACGACGACCACCGCGCCGACGACGACAACTGTCGCGCCGACGACCGTGACCGAAGAAGCGATCGTTGTGCCTGCGGTCCCGTCCGACGGCGAATTGCAAGGGAAACTGCAAGCCGCACTGAACGGTTCGGCGAACGAGTTGGAGTCCGGCGATCCGGGTTCGATCACCATCGTTCGCGATCGCATTGCGCTGATCCCGGGCTACACGTGGTCGGTCAGCGGCGGAAGTGTCTCGGGTGACGTGTTGTCGGCAAATCTGCAGAGCTGCCTTGGTCAGTGCTTCCCGATACCGGTCACCTGGAAGAACATCGACGGCACCTGGAAGTTGTCGCGCGAAAGCCAGGACACACTCGTCTCCTATGCAAACCTCACCGGCGACTACTGACCCACGACGAACGGGCTCTCAGCGCTCACTTTTCGGCGAAATCGCAGCACTGACAGCCCGTTCGCGAGGGTATGTCAGCGTTCAAACCCGGCGATTTCGCCGCCGCGTCCCGCCGCGGAATGCGTCCTTGACCTTTTCGGCTGCTTGTTTCAGGCTGGCGCCCGACCGCTTGCGACGCCCTCGCGCCCGCATGCTGGAATCCCCGGTGGCCTTGCCGACCTCTTCTTGGACTCGACCCGAGACTTCGTCGACCTTGTTACGAAACTTGTCTGTTCCACTCATGCTGGGCTCCACCGAATTCGACGGGAGTATCTCTCCCTGGAGGGTGACTACCCGCCGACTCAGTCCCTCTAACGCTCATCCGGGCGAGGCATTGGACCCGCCGAGCAGCACATCTTTCTGCTCGACCATCAGGATGCGAATCGCCTGCACAACCGCCGCGACCTCCGGCCTGCGCAGAGTCTCGGAGCGCACCACAAGCCAGTAGCTCAGCTGAACGGCGACCTCGTTCGGCAGTACGCGGACCAGGTCGTTGTGGCGGTCGGCCATGAAGCAGGGGAGTAGCCCGATGCCCGCGGCAGCGCGTGTTGCTTCCACGTGCACGAAGACGTTGGTCGACGTCACCGAACGCCGCATCGACGGCGCGAAACTCGGCGCGAGGTCGAGTTCGTCGACCTGCAGCATCGAGTCGATGAAATAGACGAGTGCGTGCCGGTCGAGGTCTTCGATCGACGTCGGCTTCGGATTCGCGCGCAGGTACTCGGGCGCCGCATACAGCCCGAGTCGATAGTCGCCGAGCAGATGCGCTTCCGCGCGATGCACCTGCGGTTCGCCGACAACGATCTCCAGGTCGAGGCCGGACCGTTGCTGTGATGCGCGCCTGGTGGTCGCGACGACCTCGACCGTCACCTTCGGATGTGTGCGCTGCACCCGCGCAGCAGCGGGCGCAGCGATGTAGGCGCTGAAGCCGTCGGTCGCCGATATTCGGACGACACCTTCGAGTTCGTTTGCCGCACCACTCGATACGAGCACCCGCACCGCCGACTCGACATCTTCGGCGGCCGCGACCGCCTCGCGGCCGAGGGTCGTCAGCTCCCATCCGCCCGCACTGCGGGCGAGAACTCGGTCGCCGAGAATCCGTTCCAGTGCCGCGATGCGTCGTGCGACGGTGGTGTGGTTGATGCCGAGGGACTCGGCGGCCGCGCTGAACTTGCCGGACCGGCCGACAGCGAGGAGTACAAGCAAGTCGTCCGCGCTCGGATATCGCTCAGCAGCCACTTCTGCATTTTTGCAGATGCGTCGTGCGAGTTTGGGCATTGTTGTCGTGATTATGCGCATCGATACTCGGGAACACCCAAGTGTGCGACAGGCCACATCTGCGCACGATGGCGAGCACCGTCACAGAGGAGAACAACGATGTCAGTCGATGCGCCCGTCCGCGGGGACGGCAAGAACAACCCGGATACGCCGAAAGGCCTGAAAAAGGTCGTCGCGGCGTCGATGGCGGGCACCGTCGTCGAATGGTACGAATTTTTCCTCTACGGCACGGCAGCAACGCTGGTCTTCAGCAAGGTGTTCTTCTCCGAAGACACCAGCGAGCTCGACGCCATTCTCGCCGCGTTCGTCACCTACGCGGTCGGTTTCGCGGCACGGCCGATCGGCGGAATCGTCTTCGGTCACTTCGGCGACAAATACGGCCGCAAGAAGCTCCTCCAGCTCAGCCTGATCTTGGTCGGCAGCGCAACGTTCCTGATGGGCTGCCTGCCGACGTTCAACCAGATCGGGTACTGGGCGCCGGCGCTGCTTGTGACGCTGCGCTTCATCCAGGGCTTCGCAGTCGGTGGTGAGTGGGGAGGTGCGGTACTACTCGTTGCCGAGCACAGTCCGAACAAGAGCAGAGGATTCTGGGCGAGCTGGCCGCAAGCCGGTGTTCCCGCAGGCAACCTGTTGGCGACCCTCGTTCTCCTTGCCCTGACGTCCACTCTGTCGGACGAAGACTTCCTCAGCTGGGGTTGGCGCATCGCATTCTGGCTGTCCGCAGTGATCGTGTTCGTCGGCTACTACATCCGCACCAAGGTCACCGACGCGCCGATCTTCGTCGAGGCACAGCAGCAGGCGGCGCAGATCAAGGCAGCTTCCTACGGCGTTGTCGAGGTCATCAAGCGGTACCCGCGTGGTGTCTTCACCGCGATGGGTCTGCGATTCGGTGAGAACGTCATGTACTACCTCGTCGTGACGTTCACCATCACCTACCTCAAGGTCGAAGTCGGAACGGACACCAAGACGATTCTGTGGTGGATGCTCGCCGCACACGCCGTGCACTTTGCGGTGATTCCGCTGGTTGGACGATTGTCGGATCGCGTCGGACGACGACCGGTGTATCTGGCGGGCGCACTGACCGCGGGCACCTGGGGATTCTTCGCCTTCCCGATGATGAACA
Source organism: Antrihabitans stalagmiti (assembly GCF_016482825.1). Taxonomy (GTDB): domain Bacteria; phylum Actinomycetota; class Actinomycetes; order Mycobacteriales; family Mycobacteriaceae; genus Antrihabitans; species Antrihabitans stalagmiti. Next base: position 295,419 of record NZ_JAEMNV010000006.1, read on the forward strand.
GCGGCCACAACTTCGTCATCATGCTCGCGATCATCATCGGACTTGTGTTCCACGCGTTTATGTACGCGACGCAGCCGGCGATCATGGCCGAGATGTTTCCGACGCGGATGCGGTACTCCGGAGTGTCGCTCGGCTATCAGGTCACCTCGATCGTCGCCGGATCGCTCGCCCCGATCATCGCCGTTCGTCTGCTGGACAAGTACAACTCGTCGGTCCCCATCGCGTGGTACCTCGCCGGTGCTGCGGCCATCACCGCGGTCGCCGTCGTGGTCTCGCGGGAAACGAAGGGTCTGTCGCTGGAGTCGCTCGACATCGCCGACGCAAAGGCGATCGCCAGCGAGCAGGAACTTGCGAAGGTCGGCCTGCGGTGACCGACCTCAGCGGCCGGACCGCCGTGGTCACCGGCGGGGCAAGCGGAATCGGCGCTGCGTGCGCACGAAGTCTTGCGGCCCGCGGCGCGTACGTCAGGGTCGCTGACGTCGACGAGATCGGTGCCAAGTCCGTCGCCGTCGACATCGGGGGAGAGGCGTGGCCGATCGACCTCTTCGACGTCGGCGCGCTGGAGGACCTCGACCTCGACACCGACATCCTCGTCAACAACGCGGGCATCCAAACCGTCTCTCCGATAGTCGATTTCGACCCGGCAGCGTTTCGCAAGATCATCACTCTCATGGTCGAAGCTCCGTTTCTGCTCGTGCGGGCCGCGTTGCCGCGGATGTACGAGCGGGGTTTCGGTCGGGTCGTGAACATCTCGTCGGTCCACGGTCTGCGAGCGTCGGAGAACAAGGTCGCCTACGTGACCGCGAAACATGCGCTGGAAGGACTGTCGAAGGTGACGGCCCTCGAAGGTGGCGCGCGTGGCGTGACGAGCAACTGCGTCAACCCGGGCTACGTGCGAACACCGCTCGTCGAGAACCAGATCGCCGATCAAGCTCGGATACACGGCATTTCGGAGGACGAGGTCGTCGAGCGGGTACTCCTGACCGACAGTGCGATCAAGCGCCTCGTCGAGCCGGACGAAGTGGCGTCGTTGGTCGGCTGGTTGGCCGGCGCAGACGCAGGCATGGTCACCGGCGCGTCGTACACGATGGACGGTGGCTGGTCAGCGCACTGATGCAGCAGGCGGCCGACCGTGACCAATTCGTTTGACTATCGCAACGTGTTCGGCTGCCTCGTCGAGGACGTAACGGTGCGAGATGCCAACTCGACAAGGTTAGGGTGTCACTCATTCGTGTACCGACAACCTGGGAGACCAATGCGCCGATCAGCCTGGCTCGCGACGAAGATCTCCGTCATCGCAGGAGCGCTCGTCGCGGCTCCGCTCGTTGCGGCGGGTCCGGCCGGGGCTGACCCCATCATTGCCAACGGTGACGTTTTCTCTCGCGTCACTGCACCCGACGGTACCTACATCAAATCCGTCGAGGTCGAGGATTCCCGCTCGCTGATCATCACCGTCCATGCGACGTCCATGAACAAGGACGTTCCGGTGCAGGTGCAACGTCCGCGCGACACCAGCCAGCCCCGCCCGGTTCTGTACCTGCTCAACGGTGCCGACGGTGGTGAAGGAACCGCGCAGTGGAAGCTCCGAACCGATGCGTTGAAGTTCCTCGAAGACAAGGACATCAACGTCGTCTCGCCCGTCGGTGGCGCGTGGAGCTACTACACGGACTGGAAGAACATCGATCCGGTGCTCGGAAACAACAAGTGGAAGACGTTCCTCACCAAGGAGCTCCCTCCGCTGATCGATGCCGCACTCGGAACCAGCGGCAAGAACGGCATCGCAGGACTGTCCACCTCGGGCACAACCGTCCTCAACCTGCCGATTGCGGCGCCGGGCCTGTACCAAAGCGCCGCGGCCTACAGCGGTTGCGCACAGACGAGCGATCCGGTCGGCCAGCGAGCAGTCGGCATCACCGTGTGGTGGGGTGGCGGCAAGGTCGAGAACATGTACGGCGCACCGGACGACCCGCTGTGGCGGGAGAACGATCCCTATCTGCGCGCGGCGGAACTGCGTGGTCTCAGCATGTACATCTCGACGGGTTCCGGCATCCCAGGGATCCACGACAATCTCGGTGACCCGCACTCGCTTCCCGGCGTCGAAGGACTTGCGAACCAGATCATCATCGGCGGTGCAATCGAGGCGGCGACCAACTTCTGCACGCACAATCTCATGAACCGCCTGAACGAACTGCAGATCCCCGCGCACTACAACTTCCGGTCGACCGGAACGCACTCGTGGGGCTACTGGGAAGACGATCTCAAGGATTCCTGGCCGGTGCTCGCCGGTCCGCTCGGTATTGCATAAACGCACGTCCGTACGAGGAGAAACACAAATGACGCCGGCGGAGCAGGAACGGTCCAAGAAGTTCGAAGAGCAGCGTGAGCAGGTTCGCGCGCGGCACCTGAAGCCCGCGGACCAGCGACCGCCGTCGTCGGCGCGCGGACTGCACCACACCGCGCTGATCAGCACCGACGTCGAAGCGACCGTTCGCTTCTATCAGGACATTCTCGAATTTCCGTTGACCGAGTTGATCGAGAACCGCGACTATCCAGGTTCGTCGCACTTCTTCTTCGACATCGGCAACAGCAACCTGCTGGCCTTCTTCGACTTCCCTGGACTCGATCAGGGGCCGTACCAAGAGGTCCTCGGCGGGTTGCATCACCTGGCGATCAGTGTCGAGCCGACACGGTGGGAACGACTTCGCGAGAAGCTGATTGCCGCCGATGTAGAACTCGCCGAACACAGCGGTGTGTCTCTGTACTTCCGAGATCCGGATGGTGCGCGGATCGAGTTGATCGCCGACCCACTCGGTGAGATGTACGGCAGCCACGTTCTGTAGACAACGACGAGATAGCAAAACAAGGCCGGATGGGACGACGCCATCCGGCCTTGTTTGTGTTCGGGGGGTGGGAAATCGACCACCCCATGGGCACTATCGCGTTGCCGTAAGCGCGAGAGACCCTTGGTACGACACATCCTGACCTGTTGGAAGGACCAGCCGTCATGCGTACCATTCGCGTCGGACACGCACTCACGTCGACTCTTCTGGCCGCCGCGGCGCTGATCCTTGCCGCAGGTCCCGCAGGCGCAGCGCCGACCAACGGTGGCGATCCAGCGTGGGTCGTCTCGAACTACCTCGACCACCGTCTGTACGGGACGGAGGTCGCCGACTATCCCTATGTCTGCGCGCAGGATCGCGAGTGGAGTCCGGCGGGGATCGTATTGCCGAACGGTGCGCCGTTCGCCGCCGAGCAGGACACCGTGCTCGACATCAGGTCCTACGACCCCGCGAGCATCCGCGTGTTCGAGGCGCGCAATCACGAGTACCGCGTCGTGACTGTGGCCGTCGCCGGTTACGAGCGCACGGAGACGCGCAACTTCATCCTCGGCCCGATCGGTGCGGGCTCGGATAACGAGGGTTACTGCATCGGCCAGCTGGACTAGCCGGAAACATCGACAGGACGCAGCGGATGTATCGCCGGCGCTGACGCGAGCAGCTCGCCGACCGCAGCGAACGCGGCCTTCATATGTGCAGATTCGGCATGCTCGGCGAGATCGGCTTGGCTACGCCACACCTCGACGACGACGAAGGTGCCTGGCGACGCCAGCGACTCGGACAGTTCGTAGGAGACGCAGCCTTCCTCGGCCCTGGTCGCGACGACAAGCGTCGACAAAGCGGAACGTACGGCCTCGACGCCATCGGGCTTGGCTTCGATGATCGCGACAACATTCAGATTGCTCAAGTTCGGTCACCTTTGGTGTGGGGATTCGTGGGGAGTGCTGACTTCGGTCTACCCCACTCTTGCACCACAAACGCAGAACGGCCCCGGAGAACGAATCTCCGGGACCGCTGCGTGGAATCGAATGTGCGGGTCAGGCGCCGAGTGCCGGTCCGATCGTGCTGAACCAAGCTTCGTGCAGGCGGTCCTGCCAGTAGTTCCACCAGTGCGTGCCTTCGGCCGTGATGCGGACGGTCGGGTTGACGCCGACTGCCCGGAGCGCGGGAACGAAGAGCTGGCTGCTCAGACCTGCTGCGGTTTCCAGCGGCACCATCTGTGCGAACTTCACCGCGTCGAACTTCGAGCTTGCGGGGTTGACGGTCGGATCGCTCGTCGGCGAACCGGCGCCGGAGGAGATGTAGACAGCCTTGCCGCGAAGCGCGCCGACGTTGAGCAGCGGGTCGTTGCGGAGCCAGCTGCCGGACGGCCACAGGCCCCACATGTTCAGCGGATTGCCGCCCATCTGGGCGACCGAAACCTGAATGCCCTGTGCGAAGCCGGGGCTGCTCGCTGTCGGGTAGCCGCTGAACGACGCCACAGCCTTGTATAGGTCGGGGCGATGGGTTGCGAGGTTCAATGCGGACGTGCCGCTCATCGACAATCCGGCGATTGCGTTGTTGACGCCGTCGCTGCCGTAGCTTGCAGCCATCACAGCGGGGAGTTCCTTCGTCAGGAACGTCTCCCACCGGACGACGCCGAGCTTCGGGTCGGGGCGCTCCCAGTCGGAGTAGAACGTGCCGCCGCCGCCGAACGGGATGACCACGTTGACGCGCTTGCCTGCGAAGAAGTTTTCGACGTCGGTGTTGATCAGCCAGCCGTTGTCGTTGTCCGGTGCGCGCAGACCGTCGAGCAGATACAGGGTCGGAGCGGGTCCGTCGCCTGCAGCCCGGAGGATCTTGACCGGAATGTCTTTGTTCATCGATGCAGAGTGCACATAGACGACCTGCGAGTCGGCTTGCGCGACGCCAGTGCTGGTGAAACTGACCAGGGATACCGCCGCCAAAATTGAGACGACCCCTGAAATAAGAGCGCGACGTATCGCCATCAATAGATTCCTTGCCTCAGTCCCCGATCGGATTGATCCCAGGCAGAGTAACAGGCTGGTCACAAATCAGCGACTCCACCGAGATCTTTCAACCTCTACTCGAGGGTGAGGTATCGGCGAATCGGAGACGTCCCACCGTCGGCGTGAAAAGCTTTGGAGGTGCAGATGATCCGCTGTATTCCGGTTCGACGAACAGCGCCGAAGGGGTCGAGACGAACATGACCGACAAGGTGTGAGTTGTCGTCGGCGACGACCATCCGCTGTTTCGCGACGGCGTGGTCCGCGCACTCGTGTCGAGCGGTCAGGTCGACGTCGTTGCCGAGGCCGACGACGGAATAGCCGCCTTCGCGTTGATCAAGGAACATGCACCGCAGGTCGCGCTGCTGGACTATCGAATGCCCGGACTCGACGGTGCCCAGGTTGCCGCCGCGGTGCGTCGCGACGAGTTGTCGACGAGGGTGCTGCTGCTGTCTGCGCACGACGAGTCGGCGATCGTCTACCACGCGCTGCAGGAGGGCGCGGCCGGGTTTCTACCCAAGGAATCGACGCGTGCCGAGATCGTCAACGCCGTACTCGACTGCGCCAACGGTCGTTCGGTGTTGTCACCTGCAATCGCAGCCGGCCTCGTCGGCGAAATCCAGCGGCGGACCGAACCCGCCGGACCGGCGTTGAGCAAACGGGAACGCGAAGTGCTCGGCATGATCGCCCGCGGCCACAGCATTCCAGCGATTGCTGGCGAACTGTTCCTCGCGCCGTCGACCGTGAAAACCCACGTGCAACGCCTGTACGAGAAGCTCGGCGTCGGGGATCGCGCGTCGGCTGTCGCGGAGGCGATGCGTCGCGGTCTGCTGGAGTGATGATGACCGGTCGTTCCCGCATCGATCGAATCGTCGAGTACCTCGCGACGGAATCGGTCCGAATCTCGGCGATTCTTCGGGTGCCGCTCATCGGCTTGATCGTCGCACTCGGACCCATCGCAGACGTCGATCCGTGGCTGCCTGCCGTCTACAGCGGTCTGCTCGGTTGTTACGCCGGCGCCGCGGTGGTCTGGTTGATCGTCGTATTGCGTGGACCGGTACGGCCGTGGGCCGGGTGGGTGTCGACGGGAATCGACGTGCTTGCCGTCCTCGCGCTGTGCCTGAGCTCCGGGGGCGCCACGTCGCTGTTGTTGCCGGTGTTCTTTCTGCTGCCGATATCCGTCGCATTTCAGAATCGCCCCGAGCTGACGGCCTTCCTCGGGATCGGTACCGCGGTCGGATATCTCTCGGTGTGGATCGTCTATTCGAAGCGTGACGACACGGTCGGGCTGCCGAACGTCGTCTACCTCTACTTCGGGTTCCTCCTGTGGCTCGCCGCCGCAACGACCGGTCTGTGTCTTGTGCTCGCACGACGTTCGACTCGGGTAGCCGCCCTACTCGACGTGCGTCGACGGTTGGTGTCGGAGTCGGTGCAGGCGGACGAGCGACACAACCGGGAGTTGGCCGAGCACCTGCACGACGGTCCGCTGCAGAACCTCCTCGCAGCGCGACTCGACCTCGAAGAGGTACGTGAGCGTAGTCCCGATCCTGCGCTCGACGCTGTCGATGCGGCGATACAGGAGACCGCAAAACAGTTGCGGTCCACGGTCACTGCGTTGCATCCGCAGGTGCTTGCGCAACTCGGGTTGACCGCTGCGACAAGAGAACTCGTTCGGCAGTACGCCGAACGGGTGGACTTCGAGATCGTCGCCGAGTTGGCCGAGGTCGGTCGCCCGGAATCCCAGTCGCTGCTCTACCGTGCCGTCCGCGAGTTGCTGGCGAACGCGCACAAACATGCGCGAGCAACGCTGGTCGAAGTGCGACTCGCCGCAACGCCCGACGCGATCACACTCACCGTCACCGACGACGGGACGGGGTTCGATACCTCGACGCTCGACAGGTGCGTTGCCGACGGGCACATCGGGTTGGCGTCACTGCTGGTTCGTATCGACGCAATGGGCGGCGACGTCGACCTGGACTCCGACATCGGCCGTGGCACAACGATTTCCATAATCATGCCGACCGACGCCACCGACCTCTGACCGACGAGAACCCGTCACAGTCGATTCGTAGCCTCGGCAAGCGCACGTTCGAGAGTGCTCAGTGAGCGGACCGCACCCCGAACCGGCCCTGCTGCTTTGGTCGAACTTCGGAGAACGTCCAAGATCGTTGTCTCCGTAACTTTCTCCGGCGTCTCCACCGGTTCACCCGCGACAACTTTGCGAACGGTCTCGACAGTTCCGCGGACGTACGCGGCAGCGTCGCGTAGCGCGGCCGAGGTCACCTCCGACGGCGCGGTGTCGCTGTCGGCGCGCGAGGCATTGACGCCGGATCGAGCAAGTGCGTGCACGGACCTGTTGCTGACCTGCAGGACTCGGACCAACCGTTTCGCGCCGCGTCGGCTGCGTGACGTCGGACCCAGAGCCAGCGGCTTGCCTGCGGTGAGGACTTCCTTCAGCGCGTTGTCGAGTTTTCTTGTCTCCGCTACGAGTTCGGTATCGCCGCCCGGCGCGACGACGGACGCGATACCTGCGTCGATGACGTCCTCCATACGGTCGAGATAGGTGTCGACCTTCTCGACGAGGGTCGATCGCGTTCCCGTCGCGAAGATGAAATACGCCGCTGCAATGCCGACCGCTCCACCTGCCGCCGTCTCCGCTATTCGTAGTTCCAGGACGCTGATGCTGAAGTCGCCGAGCAGCCCGTAGAGCATCGCCAACATGACAGTGACGAAGAACGTGAGCAACGCATAGGCGACCGTCACGAGGTAGAACGCACAGAAGATGCAGACGAGCAGAACAACGATCTGCACCACGGCGTTGTTGCCGACAAGTGCCGCCAGGAGCACACCTGCGAGCACGCCGAGAATGGTGCCGACGATGCGATGCCCTGCGCGCGTGAGTATTTCGCCGCGCGTCGACGCGCCGGTGAAGACGAGGAACGCTGTCAGCACTGCCCAGTACCACCGGTCCGGCGAGATCAATTCGCCGAGAACGGTTGCCGCGGTTGTCGCGACGGCCACCTGGATCGCTGCTTTCGTACTCGGGTCGAGGCCCGGATCTTTCTCCTCGTGCTCGTCGTCGGGAGGCTTCGGTGGCGGATCGGCGATGCTGTCCGGCTGTAACGCGTTGGTGGTGATGTGATGAATAGCGATGTGCGCCTGCAGCGCTCGCTGGGCGACGATCGTCGCGATACCCGCGGTGGTCGACGGGTCCGCCTTGTCCGCCGCCGCGGCAGCCAGTTTGCGTGCCGCTCGTAGTTGGTCGTTGGAAGGGTTGCGCTGCAGAACGGATCCAAGTGCGGTTGTCGCATTGCCGAGACCCGCAGGCCACGCCTTGTCCGGATCGAGTGCCCACAGCGCGCTGACGAGTTGCTCCGTCGCGATCTGTGCGTCGAAGACTCGAAATGCCAAGTCCTCGTTGGTGACGCTCAGCAGTTGGGCTGCGTCGTGCCTATCGAGCCAGTCGTCGATCTGCAGTGCGGTCTCGCCCAATCGGTCCAGCCTGCGGCGCAGCGTGTCCATGTCGCGAGCACTGCGATCCGATGCCACCTCGAGGACCGAGATGGACGCGGCGCGCAGCGCTTGCGCGAGCCGGCGAACCTCCACTTTCGGTCGGTCGGGAAGGACGATGGTCCGGACGAACAATGTCGCAAGAAGCCCGATTCCGATGGCGAGGGCGAGTATCGGTACCTGCTCGGGCGATGCCTCGAGGAACAGGGCGAAGAAGTAGGAGATGAACGCGACCATCCCGAGCGCATTGCCGCGAGGGCCGTAGCGTCGGACCCACACGGCCGCGAACAGCACGACGATGAAACCGACATCTGCAAACGGACCGAGATCCGACAGCAAAGCCGCCGTCAGTACCGCACCTGTCGCGGGAAAGAACAACAGCAACGTGGTGACGACGCGGCTGTGCTGGTCCCGATCCTTGACCGCCGCGGACGACTGCATCGCGACGACGGTCCCGAGCATGGCAACGGTGATCGGCTGATCGACGAGATGGGTGAAGGTCAGCAGTGTGGCCATTGCAATGACGACCGACAGCGTCGTCGCGGTTGCACTCCGCAGTCGTACACGACCCGGGTCGGACACGACGAGAAAGCGCACCGCACCGGCCAACGTCGTATGAGCCACTCGTCGATTGTCGTGCACGCGACCCGCCCGGGGCGATCGGTCCTACGGTTTCGTCACGAAACCTTCCGAGACGAGCCAGTCGCGTGCGACGTCGGCGGGTTCGGTGCCGTCGACATCAACCTTGCGATTGAGTTCGGTCATCACCTCGTCGGTAAGTCGCGCAGAGATCGGCGTCATCACGTCGGCGACCTGCGGATGGGCTTCGGCGAAGTCTTTCTTCATCACCAACGCTGGGTTGTACTTGGGAAAGAACTGCCGATCATCCTCCAGCAGAACAAGATCCAGCGCGATGATGCGACCGTCCGTGGTGAACACCTCGCCGAACTTGCACTGGGTACCGTCTGCGGTCGCCTGGTAGATGATCCCGGTCTGCAGGATCTGCCGCTTGGCGCGGTTTGCATCGAACTCGTACTTCGCGGCCATACCGGGAAAGCCGTCCTGCCGGACGTTGAACTCGGTCTCGACGCAGGTCGTCGCCGCATCCGGGTCGCTGCTGATCAGCTTCGCGTAATCCGAGAGGGTCTTCACGCCGGTCTGCTCCGCGGTCTGCCGGTTCATGGCGATGGCGTAGGTGTTGTTCATCGGCGCGGGCACCGCCCAGACCATTCCGTTGGCAGCCAAGTCCGCATCCCGAACGGCCTCGAACTGAGCCTGGGAACCCGGGACGGGTGTCTCGTTGCCGAGATAGTTGATCCAACCCGTACCCGTGTATTCGTAGGTCAGGTCGATCTGCCCGTTGAGTTGCGCGTCGCGTGTGCTGTTGGAGCCCTGAATGTTCGTCAGGTCGCGGACGTCGGCCCCTGCTGCGGCCAAAGCGAATTCGATGATGTAGCCGAGTGTGATCTGTTCGGTGAAGTCCTTCGATCCGACGGTGATTTTCACACCCTCGAGTTCTGGAACCGGTTGGATGCTCCCCGGCCCGACCTCGAGTGGCAGGGCACCGCCGGATTGCAGTCCGCAGGAAGCGACGAAGGCAAGTCCTGCAGTTACCGCGACGGCCGCGAGGCGTCGACGGAGACGGCGATCGTGCGTCCGGCGCATCAGCGAAGTCCCTTCGGTCCGAGGAACTGTTCGGCGAGCGCGCCGACCCAATCGATGAGCAGCGCAAGGGAAACCGCGAGCACCGCGCCGACGACGAGGGTCACGTTGTCACGGAGTTTGTAGCCGGTGTCGATCAGAATTCCGAGACCGCCCGCGCTGACGAGAAAACAGAGCGTCGCGGTGCCGACCGCAAGCACGAGCGAAGTGCGCAGGCCGGCAAGAATGTATGGCACAGCCATCGGAAACTCGACGCGCCGCAGCACCGTCATCGGCGACATGCCTTGGCCGCGGCCGGCATCGATCAGGGTCCGATCGACCTCCTGGTAGCCGAGAATCGTATTGCGCAGCACCGGAAGCAACGAGTAGAACGCGATGGGGAGCACGCCGATCCAGAACCCCGTCGTCCGCGTCGCCAGATAGAACAGCACCAGCAATCCGATCGCAGGCGCTGCCGCACCGACGTTCGCGATACCGACGAAAAACGGTGCCAGCCGTGTGTAGCCGGGTCGGGTCAACAACGTGCCGAGTGGCACCGCGATGACGACGACGATCAGGACGACCGCGATCGTGATCAATATGTGCTGCCACGTCAGCGTTGCGATATTCGAGAGGCTGATGCTGCCCTGCTGAGTGGCGGTGAGATCGCGACTGAATGCCCAGAGCAGAACCCCGGCAACCAGAATCGCCACCAGCAGTGGTTGGGCCAGCAGACGAATACGGTCCGCACGTTTCGCGGCCGACCTCTCTTTGCCGCTCAGGTCGGGCGCGGTCTCCATATCCGGCGGCGAGGCTGCGTTGTCGTCGTCGACGGTACGAGTCGGTGCACTCATGACGGTGCGTCGCTGTCTTTGGTGTCACTGTCTTCGGCGTCGTGGTCGTGTGCATGTTCTGCCCGCATCGACGACAGATGCCCGACGAGGGTGTCGATCGTGATCAGTCCCGCGTATTCGCCACGCCGTCCCGTCACGCAGGTCGATGCTGTGCTTTCGGCGAGCAGGGCCTCCAAGGCGTCCTGCAGGGTCGACTGGGTCGAGACCATCTCGCCGACGTTCTGGCCGACGCCGCGCAGTGTCGTCGCGTGCGCGAGGTGCGCGGGGGATACCCAGCGCAGTGGCCGGTTACGGGAGTCGAGGACCAAAGCCCATTGGCGCTTACGGCTTTCGAGAAGTCGGCGCAACTCGTCGACGGAATCGTCTTCGGTCACCGTTGGGCACTGCAGTAGTTCGACGTCGCGCACCCGAGTGAGGGTCAGCTGCTTCAGCGAAGCATCAGCGCCGACGAACCCAGCGACCATGTCGTTGGCCGGATTGGCGAGGATCGCCTCGGGGGTGTCGTACTGCATGATGCTGGATTGGTTGCCCAGCACCGCAATTCGGTCGCCGAGCTTGACTGCTTCGTTGAAATCATGGGTGACGAAGACGATCGTCTTCCCGAGTTCGGTTTGCAGGCGCATCAACTCGTCCTGCAGTAGTCCTCGGGTAATGGGGTCGACCGCGCCGAAAGGCTCGTCCATCAACAGCACCGGCGGATCGGCGGCGAGCGCCCGTGCGACGCCGACCCGTTGCTGCTGGCCGCCGGAGAGTTGACGCGGGTAGCGGTCGCGGTAGGTACCGGGATCGAGTCCGACCAGGTCCAGCATCTCGTCGACGCGTGAGGTGATGCGCTTCTTGTCCCATTTGATCAGGCCGGGCACTGTCGCAACGTTTTTCGCGATCGTCATGTGTGGGAACAATCCGGCCTGCTGGATCGAGTAGCCGATGCCGCGACGCAACTCGTCGGGGTCGATCGACAAAGCGTCCTTGCCGTCGATGGTGATCTTCCCCGACGAAGGTTCGATGAGGCGGTTGATCATGCGCATCGTTGTCGTCTTGCCGCAGCCCGAAGGGCCGACGAAGACAACGGTTTCGCCCGCGGGCACCGTCAGTGAGACGTCGTCGACTGCGGCGTCCTTCTGCCCTGCATAGCGCTTTGTCACGGACTCGAGCACTATCTCGACCCCGGAGACAGTCGATTTCGTTGTGGCTGAGTCAGTCACGGATACCCCTAGATGTTGTGAAGCGGCCGACGAGGACGTAGATCCCGTCGAGAATCAACGCAAGAACGACGATGAGGACGGTGCCGACCAGTGCCTGCGGCACGGCATTCGGGCTACCGACGCGGGACAGTCCGGAGAAGATCAGGTTGCCGAGGCCCGGGCCTTTCGCGTACGCGGCGATGGCCAGAATGCCCATGATCATCTGGGTGCTCACCCGCATACCCGTGAGAATGGACGGCCACGCCAACGGCAGTTCGATCCGCGTCAAAACTCCGACGCGGTTCATTCCCACGCCACGCGCCGCGTCGGTCACGGCGGGGTTCACAGACGCAAGGCCGATGATCGTGTTTCGAATGATCGGCAGCAGCGCGTACAGGACGAGCGCGGTGATCGTGGGCGCCACGCCAAGTCCCAGAAACGGGATCAGGAGGCCGAGCAGCGCGAAGGACGGAATGGTGAGGATCGTGCTGGCCACCGCGGTCGCAACGGCCGACCCGATAGGGCTTCGGTACACGAGAATCCCGATTGCGACCGCAATGATCGTCGCGATGACGACCGATTGGACGACCGCAGAAACATGTAGATAGGAATCGGTCAACAGTTGCTGACGCCGATTCACGACAAAATTCCAGAGGGCATCCATAGGGGCGGCGTATACCCATGCGCAAGACGGCGTAAACCTGAGGGCGCTACGCGCCTCGTGAGTCCTTCCGGAGGGCCCGACCTCCGAAAAGACTCACGAGGACCGAAGCACCTCTAATCCGATCGACGCGCAACCGGACTCGAGGCCGCGCAGGCCGAAGGCTTCGACCGGACCGAGTGCGCCGCGCTCCTGCACCACTCCACCGGCCATCTGTTCGGCACCCCAGGCCAGCGCCTCGGCCGTGAACCCGTAGACGCTCGGACCTTCGAGCGTGACGCGTGCCAGCTCGGTGCCGTCGGTTGCGAACGCGTGTGCAGTTATCAAGCAACCGGAGTTCGCGTTGTGCTCGTCGCTCGGTCCGCCGCCGGATCCCTGCAACGTCGCAATCACTGCTTTGCGGGCGATCCCACGCGCGCCGGGCAGACGCAGTAGCTCCTGCACGACACGTCCGCCTGCCCACACCGCGATGGTGGCTGCGCCGGCGACACCTATTCCGACCCGCACGTCGAGCAGATTCGGGTAGACGCGGGGGAGCGAAAAGTGTTCTGTCGCAGACACCGACAGCGACGACGGCGTGCGCTTCCGGTCGGCAGGGTGATGCAGCAGATCGTGCCCGACGGTTTCGTCTCGTAGCTCGCCGTCACGCCACACGAAGCCAGGCTCGAGGGCTGCCTGCGCGGCGGAGGTGAGTGTGCCACGGCTGACGCTGTTGCCACCGCGCGTGAAGTATCCGACGACGACGGAGGTCGCTTCCGGGCCTGCTTCTTCCAAAGCAAGTGCGCCAGCCAGGTTTCCGGGAACGTAGTCGTAGCCGAATGCGGTGAGCATCGCAATGTCCGCTGACTGCGCAGGCCCGTCCCAGTGCTCGAAAACCCTACGGATGAACGCAGGCTCGCCCGTCGAATCGAGGTAGTGCGCACCGGCATCGATTGCAGCCTCGACAGCCGGTGCGCCCCAACGATGGAACGGGCCGACCGTCGTCACCAGGACGTCGCCGCGACCGATCAGAGCGCGAATGGAACTCGGATCGCCGACGTCGGCGACCGCGGTTTGCAGTCCGCCGAGTTCGTCGGCGAGTTCGCTCAGTGTTTCCGCGTTACGACCCGCGAGCACCGGTGTCACCCCACGGCCGACAAGGGCTGCCGCCGTGAGTCTTCCGGTATATCCGGTCGCTCCGAACAGGACGATTCGAGAGTCGGTCATGTGTTCCTCCGCGTGCTCCGGGCCGCGTTGCCCGCGCCATCAACCGTAGCGGCGACAGTGCGGCTCACGTTACGTGGCCCGGATCACGTCAGCTGATCGGTCGCGGGTCACCACCGCGCAGCGGCAGCGAAAACTCCTTTCGGATCGACCCGTTCGCGGATCTCGCGCAACCGTGTGTACTTCTCGACGCCCCACGCGGAGTGCACACGGTGGACGGGTTCCCCCGTCACTGCACCGGCAAAGTTCATCAGCGCACCACCCGTGCCCCACGGCGCCATGGCGGAGAGGATCGAATCGAGCGCTCCTACAACAGCATCGGCGATCGGCGGCACGTTCATGCCGAGAGTGAAAATGGCGAATGCCGCGGTCCGGCCCGCCACCGCGTTCGGAGTCTCTGCATCCCGAGCGAGAGCACCACCCATCGCACGAATTTCGGCCATGATGATCGGAAGTTCGGCGTCAGGACCAACTGTCGCGAAAAACGTGTCGATTGCCTCGACCGGAAGTTCGGCCAACAACATCCCACGCTCGGATACCGGCATCGGATCGGTCGGGTCGGCATGGATCGCGCCGAGGTCGGCGTAGTGGATATCGCTGACGGTGTCGAGCAGCGGCGTCGCGAGTGCTCGAATCGCTCCGATGATCGAGGTGTACTCGTCGCGGCGGTCAGCCGTCGCGTATCGGACATGCAGCACCGTTCGGCCGCGCAGCACCTCCGGAAGGTCAGGCAGCGGCGGAAGATTCAGCACCGCGACCGACGTACTCACCGACTCCGGAATCATGTGGACCCACTCGCGCCAGCCACGCAGAACCCGCGGCGCGTCGACGATGTCGAAGAACAACCCACCAGCATGCAGCGTCGTGAGAGGAAACAGGCGGAACGTCATCTCGGTGACGATGCCGAACGCTGCGCCGCCGCCGCGGATTGCCCAGAACAGATCCGGATCGGTCGATTCGTCGACCCTACTGATGCTGCCGTCCGCCGAAACAACCTCGAGTTCGACGACATGATCTGCAGCAAAACCGTAGGTCCGGGCGATCGGGCCCATCCCGCCCCCGAGGGTGTAGCCGACGACGCCTGCATCAGGCGCCGAACCGCACAAACCGCCGAGGCCGAACGGCGACGTCGCATCCAGAACCTTCTGCCAGCGAACACCGGCACCCACCGTTGCCGTTCGCGCCGCGACGTCGATCGACAGCTTCGACAACCGGCTCGTGTTGATCAAAATTGCGTCCGACTTCGCGGCGATCGCGCCGTGTCCCGTCGCCTGCACCGCGACGGTCAAACCCGACGCAGCAGCCACCCGCACAGTAGCTGCAACATCTGCTGCGTCTGCAGCGACGACAACCGCCGCCGGACGATGCTCCGTCGCTACATTGAAAGTCGCACTAGCGATGTCGTAACCGCCGGTGCCGGGAGCATGGACCTCACCTGCAACGACCTGCCGCAAACGTTCGACGACAGTGTGAGGGCGCAGCGCCTGCGGATCGTCGATATGAGTAGACATACATTTCCTTTTGTGCCAGATGGGAATCCGGATCTGTGGTTGATCGGATCTGTCCAGCACACAAAACGTCGTGGCACTTACCGACCGCTTATCCAACGCTGACGCCGCAGGTCGCACCGCCGTCCGCCCAGAGTGAAAACCATAGGCGATCCGAGTCGTGACCTGGAAGAATTCGGAGGTATGACATCTCAGCGCAGACTGACGCTGGTGACCACCGCACCCGACCAGTCGGACGCACCCGCGACACCCGAACCCGCCCCGCTGGTTCGCGAACTCTACGGACGAGTCATCAGAGAAGAGCGCGGAGACCAAGACCGCAGCCTCGACGACGTAGCCACCCAAGTCGGAATGTCCAAGCAATACCTGTCCGAAATCGAACGCGGCAAGAAAGAACCCTCCTCCGAGATCCTGCGATCCATCTGCGGCGCACTCGGAATCTCGATCGAAGACCTACTCACCCGATCCAGCAGGCGAGTCGCCTACGCCACGCGATGGGGGAGAACGACGTTGCAAGCTGCGTAATCTCGCGAGCTTCGCTCGCGGTGGCTCAGGGGTCTTCGTCACGCTCGCTTCCCTCCTCGTCCAGTCGCTGCGCTCCCTCCCTCGTCAGTCCAGCGAGCGCGGACCCCTTCGCCGATTTGCTTCGTCGGTATTGCGAACTGCGCAGCGCGCGTTGGCACTTCGCACACCCCGCAACACTTCACAGGCGGTGCGCATTGCACACACGCGTTGCGAAGCAGGACCCTCGCCCGAGACGGCGGAGGGTCAGCGTGAGCTGGACTGACGAGGGAGGGAGCGCAGCGACGGGACGAGGAGGGAAGCTCACGCGTAAAAGACCCGCAGCCCAGCGAGCGGAGCGAGCCAATGTCACTCCACTATCACATCTGCCAACCCGTAGTCCACGGCTTCTCGGGCGGTGAAGATCCGGTCCCGGTCTGTGTCTTTTCTCAGCCGCTCGATCGTTTGACCTGTGTGTTTGCTCAGGATGTCTTCCGTCTCGGAGCGTAGGCGCATGATCTCTGCCGCTTGTAGGGCTAGGTCGGAAATGGTGCCCGATCCCTGACTCGATGGTTGATGCAGCAGCACCCGCGAGTGGGCCAGCACATGACGATGGCCTTTGGTCCCCGCCGCGAAGAGCACGGCCGCCGCCGACGCTGCCTGACCCATGCAGTAGGTCGCGACTGTCGGCTTCAGGAACTGGATCGTGTCGTAGATCGCCAGCATCGCTGTCGCGGATCCGCCCGGCGAGTTTATGTACAGTCCGATCTCGCGGTCGGCACTGTCTGCCTGCAGGTGCAGCAGTTGCGCCATGACTACGTTCGCGACGCCGTCGTCGATTTCGGTGCCGAGAAAGATGATTCGCTCGTTGAGCAGCCGGCTGAAGATGTCGAAGGATCGCTCGCCTGCCGGTGTTCGTTCGATGACGTTGGGAATTGTGTACTGGGACATGGCTTCACAATCCAATTCGGGGGGCGGTTGTGTGTGGCGCGATCTCGGCGAACGACGTGACGATGCGATCGACGATCCCGTAGTCGCGTGCTTGTTCTGCGGTGAACCACCGATCGCGATCGCTGTCGGCAGCGATCTCCTCGACGGTGTGGCCCGTTTCGCCTGCGATGATTTCCTGAGACTGCCGTTTCAGCAGTTCAAGGCTCGCTGCCTGGATGGCGATGTCGACCGCTGTCCCGCCGATGCCTGCAGATGGTTGATGCATCAGAATCCGACTGTGCCGCAGACTGATTCGTTTACCTTGGGTGCCGGAACAGAGCAACACCTGGCCCATGCTTGCTGCGAAGCCCATGGCAACGGTGATGACGTCGTTCGGTATCAGCTTCATCGTGTCGTAGATCGCGAGCCCGGCCGACACCGAACCGCCGGGCGAATTGATGTAGATCACGATGTCGCGTTGAGCGTCGGCGGTTGCGAGGAGGACGAGTTCGGCACAGGCGCGTTCTGCCATGGCGTCGTTCACCTCGCCGGTGAGCATAACGGTGCGCTGGCGAAAAAGTCTGTCCGCCAATAGGTCACGGTAGTTCAGGTCGGGGAGTGTCGGTGCGGTCATGCCTCCATTGGTACCGCCTCACCACCGGGAAATGGCCGGGTGTCTGCTGTAGGCAGACTCAAGCCAGTTCGTACTCCAGGTGGTGGCGTATCTCCTCGGCAGCTGCCTCGAGGTGTCGCTGGACGATGCCACGGCCGAGCAACTCGGACACCCACGCGAGAACCAATCCCGACAACGTGTAAGTCGCTGTCAGGGTGAGGGTGCTGGCGTCCCCGTCGGAGGCGATCGTTGCTTCGAATGCGTGATGGGTACCGCGGATCGTCTGCCACGAGAGTCCCGTACCGTCCGACTTGGTAACCAGCACCCGGCCACCGACCTGAATCGCGCCGACGTCGAGAAACACATCCCATTCTTCGCCGTCGGCGGTGTCGCGGACGAATCTCCATCGACCGAGACCGGTGATGAGTGGGAGGACTTGATGCGGGTCGGACAGAAACGCCCCAGCCACATCGGCGGCGCGACGCACCCGGCGGGTGACAGACACTGTTTGGCTCACGAGATCAGCCGACCAACGGAATGACGGTTTTGGCGCCGAGGCGCGACAGTCCGGTCTGCATGACGCTGGTGACGTAGTCGTACGCCTTGTCCCAGTCGGGATCGTCGCCGAACCGTTCTCCCAGATCGATGGGCTCCATCACCTGAATTCGAATCTTCACCGGCAGGGGAATGTGGGGGAGATCGCCCGGCAGAAAGCCCCACGGAATGCTGAGGCTGATCGGCAGGCTCTTGATGCGGAACAGCTTGTCGAAACGCAACAGCCGAGCCAGGCGACGACCGTCGTTGAACACGTAGAACGTGTCCTGGCCACCCGTTGCGACGACCGGAACGATCTTCACCCCGGCAGTATGCGCAAGTTTGAGGAAGCCTTTGCGGCCGTCGAAGACGATCTTGTTGCGGTCCCTGGTCGGTCGCAACGATTCGACGTCGCCGCCCGGATAGACGAGTGCGGACCCGCCTCGTTCGAAGATCGCGGCGGCAATCTCCGGATCAGCGGGTACGACGCCCATCTTGCGGCTTGCCCACCCGATGACGGGCATCCTGGTGATGATTTCGTGGCCGAGGCCGTACAGCGGGCGGCCGCTGACGGTGAAGTACGTGTTGTAGGCGAGCACGAAGACAAATGTGTCGGGGATGTTCGCGCCACCGCTGTGATTGCCGACGAACAGCACGGGTTCGTCCGGCACGTTTTCGAACCCGTCGACGTCTGCTCGAAACCAAAGGGTGGCGGCCAGCCACATACGCGGCAGCATCGCTCTGATGAATTCGGGATCGCGGCCTGATATTTCGATCGGCCCACCATCGTCCGTCGGGGGCGGCGAGGCGGTCATGAAGTACTCCAGATTCGATTTTTGTGCAGGTCGGGGCGTCAGTCTACTTCGGTCGTGACGCCGGACACGCGGTGCGCCTTTGCTGGTCTTGCGTCACTCGTCGGGTGGTCGACCGTGCGCGACGTCACGGTGTAGCCGGCTCTGCTCGCCACCGACGACCGTGTCCCGCGACGCCGCCCTCAGCTGCGGGGATTCGGCCGTCGCGTGCGACGGTCGAGCTGCCGCGGGCGTGCCCGTTTCGATCAGGGTGATCGGAACCGGCGACAAGGTCGCACGGGTGGGTTCGGATGTCTCTACTGCCATGCCAACGACACGTCACCGCGTTGTGGGCGGCTGTGACCTGCGAGAAGTGCGCGCCGTGACACGAGGCGCTCCCTCGCTTCACGCGGATGTAGAGGACATGACACATGGGACGTAGGAGAGCGCTACTGCTTGCAGTGGCCACGGTAGGCGTCGGAATTCTCGGACCGTTCGCGACGGTCGTTCCGCAGGCGCAAGCGGCGCCGGCGCCACTGAGCGGTCTTTTCGCCCTCTCGCCCGGTGTGTGCTCTGGCGGCTCCGTCACGGGCAGCTTCTTCCGGATGATTTTGCCGACGGGTGACGCAAGTGGTCCGTTCCTGCAGAACAGCGACTCGGGTTGCAGCGACCAGACAGTCACTCCGCTCTCGGCAGGCAGCGACGGTGGCTTGGTGAGCGGCAGCTACCAGGAACAACCAGCGCAGGCCTTCGACGGCGGCGGCAACGCTCTGTCGGGTCGGGTGACGACGCCGGTGCGGTTCTATGGTGTCGACTTCGCAACCGGTACCAATCAGACCGATCCGCAGACCGGTGCGGGCGCTGCTCTGCCGCAGCTCTTCGCCGACGGCGGTGTATTGAGTGGCGACCTCAGCAGTCTCGGCGTCACCTGGAACAACCAGGTCTTCAACCAGGGCTCGCCGAAGCCGGGCGGGAGCTTTCCCGGTAAGACGAGCCCCATCAGCGGCTCGATCGACGGCTCCGGCAACTTCGTGATCGAGTGGACGAGCCAGATCGTCGGGGGCCCGTTCAACAACTTCACCGGATTGTGGCACCTGGCGGGTCAGTACCAGGGTGGTGGACTCGCGCCCGGACCGGCACCAGCACCGGCACCGGCGGCAGCACCCGCAGCACCCGGCGCACCAGCAGCGCCTGCGCCCGCTGCCGCCCCAGCAGCTCCTGTGCCGGTCGCGCCCGCCCCGCAAGCCGCGTCCGTTGCTGATCCTGCGCTGGCAACCCGCACGATCGATCTGCCGCGACGCGAACACGCGCCCGCGTGGGTAGTACCCGTCTTGCTGGTCGTCGCCATCGTAGCGGCGGGAGCATTCTTCAACGCCGACAGAATCGCCGGCCGGAGAAAATCCTGATGCCGTCGGCACAGACGACTGCGCAATACGAAGGGCTGCCCCCGTTCCCGACGCCCGAAAAGTCCTCTGAGACCGAAGCTTCGGTGTGGCCGGACATTTTGATCGTGGTCGTCGGGGCAGCGTTGATTCTCGGCCCGCTGTTCAGCGGCATGTTTCTCAGAGCCGCACAGGGTGAGGCGATGATCGCCTCGTTCGCCCCGTACATGACCGATACCAGCGTCGACGGTTATCGCGACAATTTCACCGTATTGGACGCCGCTCGTACGAATATCGTTGCGGTACAACAAAACGGCGAAGCGCCGGGCACCTACACCTACATCGACAACTTCGTCCGCGACTATCCGCTGATCGACGCCGACATGAGCCGGATGATCGACGCGATCGACGCGAACCGATCGAACTACGCCGACCTGACGCAGATTCCGCCGTTCGGGCTGCTGCCGTGGTTGCTCGCACTGAGCGGTTTCGTGCTTGCGATCGTTGGTGCAATCGGTATACGGCGGTCGCGCTCGGGTCGTCGTACTCGCGTACCGCGGGTCCTTGCCGGACTTGTCGGGTTGGCGCTGATTGCAATGCCTTTCGGATTCGGACTGTTCGCGAACGCCCCCGCGGGTAAGCCACTGCTCGACGGCTTCCGTCCGATCCTGACGACCGACGAAGTCCGAAAGGTGCAGGGCTACTTCGTCACGCTCGTCGCAGCCCAGGGTGAGCTCGACAGTCGTTTCACCGGCGCGGTCCGGCAGGCACACCCCGATGCCGACCTCCGTGCGATCGATTCCCTCGGCGAACAGTGGCAACCGATGACCTCGTCGTTCGCTGCGCTCGTCGGGACGATGAACGACAACGTCGAGAACTTCGATGCTGTTGTGGCGCTGAACGAGTCGACGAAACCGCTCGGCTTCGAGGCCTTCTCGCGACTCGGCTGGTTCTTCCTGTTGCCAGGAGTCGGCGTCGTTGCCACCACGATCTTTCATCCAGTGCGAAACGCGCGCCGCGCGCGTTCGCAAACTCAGGGAGGTGGCTCGAGATGAGAGCCCGCACAACACTCGGAACCCTGCTTGTGATCGCCGCGCTCGTCACGGGCGCGTGTGGCAGCGACGGCGACAAATACACCGCGTCGACAGGACCGGAGAACCTCGTCGGATTGTTGCGCCTCGATCCGGGTGCCGTGTCGGGCGACGACGTCACCGGAACGTGGTTTCGGATGGTCCAACCGGGCGGAACGCCGGAAGCGGGACCGTACATGCCGAACGGTGATTCGCCGGTTCTCGGTGGTGGAACGACCCTTCTCGAACCTGGCACCGAAGGCGGTCTGCGGACAGGCGGCTTCCAGAGCGAGCCGAATCCTGCTTTCGCAGATGGCAATTCGCTCGCGGCGTCGATCACGAAGCCGACCAGGTTCTTTGCCGTCGAGTTCGGCACCTCGACCAACCCCGTCGACCCGCAGACGCAGCGTCGGGTGTCGGCGCCATCGGTTGTCAACAACGACGGGACGCTGTCCGCGGACCTCTCGGCCTGGGCGGCATCGTGGAACAACCAAGAGTTCAATCAAGGTGCACCGAAGCCTCCCGAGAAGGAGGGTCCGCAGGTAGCCGGCGCGGAGCAGGTCCAGCAGGTCTGGGACTGGGTTGCCAAACAGTGGTTGAAACTCCCGCAGACCGATGCGGTGCAGGGCCCGCCTGCAACCGGCACGTACGACTCCGAAACTCGACGCTTCACCTTGCAGTGGACCAGCTTGATCGTCGGAGGTCCGTTCAACGGGTTCACCGGAGTCTGGCACCTGGAAGGTGTCTTCGAACCGTCCGCCACCGCACCCGGTCCGCCCCCTCCGGTCAACTGACGACCGCGAAAACTTGTCACAAGGAGACGCCCCTATGTCCGAGACCCGTGCCCCCCGCACCTTGCTCGCGAGCACCATCCGCGTACTTGCCGCCCTGACCGTCATCGGCAGCTCGGTCGCGGTGACGGCGTTGACCGTCGAACGCGGCGACCAGGTCGCCGTCGTCGTACCGCAGGCGCAAGCCGAAAACACTGTCCCCGCAGCTGCTGTCGTTCCGGCACCTACGCCGCCCGCCGCGGTGCCGCCGCCTGCCGTACCGGCTCCTGGTGGTCCTGCGCCGTCCGCGGCGGTCCCGCTCGGAGGTCCGAGCGCTGCCGGACCGGCGGTGACGATCGAGCCTGGAACCACAACACCGGGTACGACGCCCACGACGCCAGGTGCGCCAGGTTCGGTCCCTCTCGGTACCGCGCCTCCGGGCACGGGGAGCCCGTTCGAAGCGGCGCCCGTCAACACCCAGCCACCGTGCCCGCTCGGCTGGCCCGCGCCCGCCAAACAGGGCGGTCTGGCGTCGTTGATCGGATTGGCACCGCTGGCCGGGCCCTTCTCGTCGGAGGCGTTCGCGCTCGGGTCCGTATACCAACCGCTGTTGCAGTTGGTCGGTCCGGTGCTCGCCGAGATCGCACCCGTCATCGACGCGAACCTGCCGTGGATCAATCCGATCATCACTCAGGTCCAGGGTGTGGAAGCTGTTGTGCTGGAGGCGATCCTGCCGTACTACGGTCCCTACCGTGCGCAGTTGATCAATGCCGAGGGCGAATTCGCGAAACTACTGACCCCGATACTCGACCGGGTCTACAACAGCGAGGCCGCCTCCTGCTTCGTTGCCTGGCAGGGGCAGATCATCGACCAGGCGCAGGGCGGCAGGATTTCGGTCGCGTCGCTCGCGCATCCCGGAACCGTGGTCGAACTGGGACCCGAACAGTAGGAGTCGTTGCGCCCGCGGACATAAGATCGAATCTTGTGCTCGCGGTCGGCGGGCTGGACAAGGGTGCAGGTGAATACGGTGGTCACTCCCGGCGAAGCAATGGATGCGATTCACGACCTCGAGGGCACGCATCCAGGTTTTCGGGCATTGCATGCGAAGGGGTCCCTGTATCGGGGGACGTTCACAGCCGGGCCGGAAGCCGCGAAACTTTCGAGCGCGTCGCATCTCGACGGTCGCACAGTTGCGGCACTCGTCCGGTTCTCGAACGGGTCGGGTGACCCGACGCGGGCTGACAATGTTCCGCACGTCCGCGGTATGGCGGTGAAGTTCACGCTCCCGGACGGCAAGACGACGGACATTTCCTCGCAGACTGCTCGGCTGTTCACCGCGAGCACACCCGAAGGTTTCGTCGACTTCCTGCGAGCGGCAAAACCAGGTCTCGGTACGCCGCTGCGGTTGGCCAAGTACGCGACGCAGAACCCGGCGCTCGTTCGCACGCTCAAGGTCAATGCCGTTGCCGCGAAGATCCCCGCCAGCTACGCGACGATCGAATACCACGCGCTTCATGCCTTTCGTTGGAGCGATGCGAGTGGCGGTTCGAGATTCGTTCGCTACCACTGGGTTCCGGAGGCGGGTGAGCATTTCATCTCGTTGCTCGCAGCGCGGTCGAAGGGGCACGACTTTCTGAACGACGACCTCGATGCGCGTCTCGGTGAGGCACCGGTTCGGTTCACGTTGCAGGTGCAGATCGCGGGGCCGGACGATTCGACGGTCGACCCGTCAGTGGCGTGGGCGAGCGACGACCGAGTGACGGTGGGAACGCTGGAGATCGTCGGGCTCGAAACCGAACGTGAACACGACGGCGACGTAGTGGTTTTCGACCCGATGCGCGTCACGGCCGGTATCGAAGCGTCGGACGATCCGATCCTGCACTTCCGAAGTCTCGCGTACTCCGAATCGGTGGAGTTACGCAGTGGAATCAGTCGCGGCCCGGACGCTCCGAACTGACAAGGCGGCTTCGCCGCTCGTGCGTCCTTTCGGAGGGCCACACCTCCGAAAGGACTCACGGGGCCATAGGCCCTACCGTCGATTCGGCGGCGTCAGCGCCTTCATCGCGAGGCGCATAACCGGTTCCGGGACACGATCTTTCATCGACAACGCCAGCGATCCCGCTCGTGTTCGCGCGGGGGAGCCCCTCCCGAACAGGCGGCCGAGATCGCTGCCCTCGGGTTCTTGATCGAGGTGTACCGGCGGAGCGCCGTCGGCGGCGCCGAGCGCCCGGCCGATGACTATTCGCTGGATCTCGCTGGTCCCTTCGAAAATGGTGTACAACTTGGCATCTCGGAACCACTTCTCGACGGGATGGTCGCTGATGTAACCCCAGCCGCCGAGGGTCTGGATCGCGCGTTCGGTTGCCTTGACGGCGATTTCGCTCGCTGCGAGCTTCGACATCGACCCTTCGCCGTTTCTGAACTCGGCACCGGTCGCAGCCATCCACGAGGCTCGCCACGTCAGCAGGCGGGCGGCGTCGAGTTGAGTTGCGATGTCGGCCAACGGAAATGCGATGCCCTGGTTGTCGATGATCGGTCCGCCGAAAGCCTCTCGACGGTTGGCATACTCGGTCGCGTATTCGAGTGCAGCTCTTGCTATTCCGAGTGCCTGCGCGGCAACCATCGGCCGGGTCTGTTCGAATGTGCCCAGCGTCGACGACTTTCGGCCCGCCCCACCGGCGACGGCTTCGGCGGCGTCGCGTGCCTTCTGCAGTCGGTGCTCTAGCTTGTCGTCCCCGCCGAGCAGATGATCGCCGGGGATGCGGCACCCGTTGAACTTCAATTCCGCGGTGTGCGACGCCCGGCAGCCGAGCTTGTCCAGTTTGCGGACGAGTTCGAGACCGTCGGTGCCTCCCGGAACGATGAACAACGCTTGACCACGGTGCCCGAGATCGGGGTCGACCGTCGCATTGACGACATGAACATTGGCGATGCCACCGTTGCCGATCCACATCTTGTGCCCGTCGATGATCCAGTCGTCACCGTCGCGGCGTGCCGTGGTCCGCAGGTTGCGGACGTCGCTGCCGCCCTCGGGCTCCGAGATCGCGAGCGCCGCCATCTTCAGATTGCCGGGTTCGCCGAAGCATTCGGGCGCCCAGCGCAGCATCTGCTCAGGCGTCGCCGCCTGACCGATCGAGGACAGCGCAAGCGCGGGCATCACGATCGCCAGGCCGATTCCAGCACAACCCCAGAAGAGTTCCTCCATAAACAGCGGCAACGACAGGCCGGTCGGATCACCGATCAGATCGCGATAGAAGAGCGGACTGTAGAACCCTGCCTCCGCGGCCTTCTCGAGCACCGGCCATGGAAACTCCTGAGCGCTGTCGTAGTGCGCAGCGACGGGTCGAATGACGTCCTCGGCGAAGGCGTGGGCGCGTTCGGCGAGATCGAGTTGTGCGGGGGAGAGGCTGAGGCTGAAGGTCACGACGGGTCGACACTCCTAGGTCGGGGGCGTACCGGCTTCAATACCCACCAGCGGATCGGAGCAAACGACGTCGGGTCGTGAGTCCTTTCGGTGGTGGGGCCCTCCGAAAGTGCGCACGAGCGCGAAGCGCCTATCGTGATTCGAATGGCCGCCGACGTTGACGCAGAATCGCCGAGCGCGACGCTGTCGCCCATCGCGGTGCTGACCCTGATCGGCGGTGCCTTCCTCCCGATCCTGTCGTTCTTCATCATCAATGTCGCGTTGCCGACGATCGGTACCGACCTGGACGCGTCGAAGGCCGAACTCCAGTTGGTCGTCGGCACCTACGGGATCGCCAACGCGATGCTTGTCGTGGTCGGTGGCAGGCTCGGCGATGCGTTCGGGCGTCGCAGATTGTTCCTGATCGGCATGGCAGGTTTCACCCTGTTCTCGCTGCTCTGCGGTCTTGCCCCCAACATCGAAGCGCTGCTCGTCCTTCGGATCGGCCAGGGCGCACTGGCCGCCTTGATGACCCCGCAGGTGCTGGCGACCATCGCGGCAACGCTTACCGGGGTCAGCCGAGTGCGTGCGGTCGGCATGTTCGGCGCCGCGGGCGGCATCGGTGCTGCGGTCGGGCAGATCCTCGGCGGCGTATTGGTGTCGGCAGATATTGCAGGCCTCGGCTGGCGGCTCGTGTTCTTCGTGAATGTTCCGATCTGCCTGCTGGTATTCGTCGCCGCGATCGTGATCGTCCCCGAAACCAAAGCCGTCGATCGTCTTGCCGTGGACGGCGTCGGCGCGTTGCTGCTCGGCACCACGCTGGTGTTTCTGTTGTTGCCGCTGACCGAGGGCCGGGCACTCGGCTGGCCGCTGTGGACGTTGCTGATGCTCGGCGCCGTCGTACCGATGACGCTTCTGTTCGGCGGGCATCAACGGCGCACCGAGCGAGTCGGCAAACCTGCGTTGGTGCCGCCCTCGGTCCTCCGACTGCGCGGCATGCAGATCGGCCTCACGATCGCAGTGGCGTTCTTCGCGACGTTCGGTGGGTTTATGTTCGCGTTTGCCCTCGCGACCCAGGGCGAGGCAGGAATGTCGCCCCTCGAAGGTGGCCTGACCTACCTGCCGCTGGCTGCGAGCTTCCTGGTCGTCTCGATCTACAACGCCGCGCTGCAGGAGAGGTGGGGTCCGAGCATCATCGCCCGCGGCTGGGCGATACAGGCCGTCGGCTACATCTCGTGCGGGATCGTCCTGTGGTCGCTCTGGCCCAACGTCGGACCGCTGACCCTCGCGTTGCCGATGTTGGTCATCGGGTTCGGGTCGGGTTTGGTGATGATGCCGTTGTTCGGCGTGGTGATGGCGCAGGTTCCGGCCGAGCAGGCGGGCCTCGGCA
The DNA here is from genome assembly GCF_016482825.1 of Antrihabitans stalagmiti. Taxonomy (GTDB): domain Bacteria; phylum Actinomycetota; class Actinomycetes; order Mycobacteriales; family Mycobacteriaceae; genus Antrihabitans; species Antrihabitans stalagmiti. The sequence continues at coordinate 322,207 of NZ_JAEMNV010000006.1, forward strand.
GCGGGCTCCTGATCACCACGCAGCAGACGTGCATTTCTCTCGGTGCTGCGACGGTAGGGACGTTCTATCTGGCGGTGTCGACCAGTTCGTTGGGACAGGGCGGCGCGCTCGCCGTCGTCGAATTCACCATTGCCGCAATCTCTATCGTGGCCGTGCCGTTCAGCCTGCGACTATGTAGGTCGTGAGTCCTTTTGGAGGTGGGGCCCGCCGAAAGTGCTCACGAGCGCGTAGCGCGGATTGCTGTTATCCAGTCGTCGACATCGCGGACGAACCACGCGACGCTGTCGAAGCCGCGATCGGTCTCGAACCGGATCCACAGCAATCTGCGGCCGACCGATTTGCCCGCGTGTGTCTTGACGGCGTCCACCTCGCGTACTGCCGCGAGCGGTATCTCGAGTGGCACAGACCCGCCCGCACGAGAGAACCACACCATCGTTCGAGTGAGCACCAGTGCGCCGTTGCCGCGAACCTGTGCTCCGCCTTTCGATTCGAGGCCGAAGAAGTTCGCGAGGGGATCGGCTCGCACGATGTCGGTCGGCGAGAATTGCGACTCGATCTTGGCGGCGCTCGACTTCCGTACCCTGCCGACCACAACTTTCAGTACGACAACGATGACGGACAGGACGACGACGAGTATCGCGAGCACAAGCACCACGATCGAGAGCGCATTCATCGCGGCAGAATAACGCGACAAATAGGACGGTCGCTACCGATCTCGGCAACCGCTGCGTTCAGCAGAGTGTTCAGGCGGACCGGGTAGGGTCCGGGCATGTCCTGCTGCGGGCCGTCGCGACGTCGCTTGCTCACCATGATGGCTGCCGGAGTTGTGTTGCCGATGGTGAGTTCGGGCAGACCCGGTAGTGCCGGTGCCGATCCGATTCCTCTGCTCGCAACGGACCTCGAGGTCGTCACCGTCACCGATACCTCGGTGGTCGTAACGTGGTCGACCGTCTCCCCGCAGGGAGCCGACGCGTTCGGTCGTCCGCTGCCTGTCGCGGCGAACACCGAATTACGTATCGGCCCAGCCGATTCGGTGACCGCACCGAAAGTTCTCGGCTTCGACGACACTCCGACCGGCTACCACTATGCCGAGGTGCACGGGCTGGAACCTGGACGACAGTACCGATTCGAGGCGTACTCGAACGGCGTACGGGCCGTCCCCACGAACGGCGTGACCAGTGCACCGGGCGCAGTCGAACAGTCGGGTCGCTTCACGACACTCGTCCCGCCACCCGGTCGCCACCTGCGCACCATCGCACTGTCGAACGACGTGCACTACGGGGAGGAGGTCAGCGGCATCGTCTCTGGCGACCTGCCACCCGGTTACCGGCAGGATCAGGGCCTGCCGCCGTACCCGGAGGTCATGCTGAGCGCGATGCTCGACGACCTCCGCAGCCCCGATCGAGGAGCCGATCAGCTGATCCTCGCCGGTGACCTGACAGCCGAGGCGACGGCGGTGGACTCCGCGGCGGTGCGGGCACGGCTGGACGCGTGGGGCTCGCTCGGTTCGGATTATTTCGTGTGCCGCGGCAATCACGATCGTCCGCACGTCGGCGCGGAGTACGCGCAGTGCAGCGCGGTGCCCGCAGCGCCCGATCATCACGATTGCTGGGGCGACAGCTTCGTCGACCATCAGAAGTTGTTGTCCTACCAAGTCGGCGGACTGCGCCTGCTCGGCATCGACACCACCGCGCTCGACGCGTCCGGCGGCACGATCGACCCGGAGCAGATGGCCGAGATCCGGTCAGCCCTGACGTCGGACCCCGATCGTCCGACCGTCGTCTTCGGCCACCACCCTGTGACGAACGAAGCGGCGACGAACAACGCTGCCGGACCCGGATTCGTGCTCGACCGCGGCAACGCCGCCGAGTTGCAGAACAGCTACGTCGGAGCGCCTGGAGTGTTCCTGCACCACAGCGGCCATACGCACCGCAACAAGCTCACCAGGCCCGACGTCGCTGTACGCGTCGAGTTTCTCGAGGTCGGCGCGGTGAAGGAGTATCCGGGCGGATACAGCCTGCTGCGGGTGTACGACGGCGGCTACATGGTCAACTTCTACAAGACTCGCTCCGACCTCGCGAAGCGGTGGAGCGCACGGACCCGCGGGCAGTACTTCGGCCTGTTTCCCGAATACGCGCTCGGCACTTTTGCCGAGCGAAACCACGTTGTCGTGCGGGATTTGTCCGGGCTGACGAGTAGCTGAGCCTCGCCTACGAACCTCTGCGCCGAACTGCACGGTCGGCGCGGTATCTTTGCTGAGGCAAACCTCACTGCCACGTTCGACGCGCGCACCGGAAGGCGACGATATGCCTGCTCTGTGGAAGAAAGTCGCCGTAGCGATGTCGGTCGCTCTCGGCGTGACGGGTGCGGTCGGCTGCTCCGACGACACGTCCGAGAACTCGAACGCGATCCTCGTCTACAACGCGCAGCACGAGTCGCTGACCAAGGAATGGGTCGAGGCGTTCACGAAAGAAACCGGCATCGAGGTGGAGGTGCGCAAGGGCGGTGACACAGAGTTGGGCAATCAACTCGTCGCCGAGGGTGAGCGCTCGCCGGCCGATGTGTTCCTGACCGAAAATTCCCCCGCGATGACGTTGGTCGAGAACTCCGATCTGTTCACCGACGTCGACGCCGCCACGCTCGAGCAGGTTCCTGAGCAGTACCGGCCGTCTACCGGCAAGTGGGTCGGCATCGCAGGTCGATCGACGACGTTCGTCTACAACCCGGAGAAGCTGACACCCGAGCAGCTGCCCCGCTCGATCATGGATCTCGCGGATCCGAGCTGGCAGGGACGGTGGGCTGCCGCACCGTCCGGCGCCGATTTCCAGGCGATCGTCAGCGCGATACTCGAGCTGAAAGGCGAAGCGGCGACGCTGGATTGGCTGAAGGCGATGAAGGCGAACGCCGATATCCGCAAGAACAACATCGCCGTGATGCAGGCGACGAATGCCGGCGAGATTCCTGGCGGCATCATGTATCACTACTACTGGTACCAGGATCAGGCCAAGACGAAGGAAAACAGCGGGAACACCGCATTGCACTTCTTCCGCAACCAGGATCCAGGGGCGTTCGTGAGCATTTCCGGTGGCGGAGTGCTGAAGTCGAGCAAGAAACAGGAGAACGCGCAGGCCTTTCTGAGGTTCATCACGGGTAAGGCGGGCCAAGAGGTGTTGCAGAAGGGCACCTCGTTCGAGTACCCCGTCGCCAGCGGTGTCGCGGCGAATCCCGCGCTGGTGCCGCTGACAGATCTCGCGCCGCCCGTCGTCGATCCAGCGAAGTTGAACAGCCGCAAGGTAACCGAGCTGATGACCGAGGCCGGCCTGCTTTAGTGGCACCTGCTCACGTCCTACGCGCGATCCGGCGTCCGAGTGTTCTGCTCGGGACGCCGGTCGTCGTGCTGGCGCTGGCCGCCATGCTTGTTCCGCTGGGATACGTTGTATCGGAATTGATCTCGGCTGGGTGGTCTTCCGCGTACGCGCTGATCGTTCGCCCACGAGTCGGTGACCTCCTGCTCAACACGGTTGGCTTGGTCGTCGTGACCGTGCCGATCTGTGTTGCGCTCGGCGTCGGTCTCGCCTGGTTGGTCGAACGAACGAATGTCCCCGGTGCGCCGATCTGGGGTCCGTTGTTCGCTGCGCCCCTTGCCGTTCCGGCGTTCGTCAACAGCTACGCGTGGGTCACTGTCGTGCCCGGCTTGAAAGGTCTGACAGCAGGGGTCCTGGTATCGACGTTGTCGTACTTCCCGCTGGTCTACCTACCTGCCGCAGCGACGATTCGACGGCTCGATCCGGCGATCGAGGAATCGGCGCGTGCATTGGGCTCTCGCCCGTTCGGTGTCTTCGTCCGAATCGTGTTGCCGCAGTTGCGGCTGGCGATACTCGGCGGTGGACTGCTCATCGGACTGCATCTGCTCGCCGAGTACGGCGCCTTCGCGATGCTGCGTTTCGACACGTTCACCACGGCGATATTCGAGCAGTACCAGTCCACGTTCAACGGCGCAGCGGGCAGCATGCTAGCCAGCGTTCTGGTGCTGTGCTGTTTGCTGCTCCTCATTGCCGAAGCGTCGGGTCGCGGCAGAGCGCGCTACTTCAGGATCGGGTCAGGAGCACCACGACCGGCAGTGCGAATTCGCCTGCGATACAGCCTGGTGCCGGTAGTGCTCGGATTCGGAGCAGTGGTTGTGCTTTCGCTCGGAGTCCCGCTGTGGACGATCGTGCGGTGGTTGCGCATCGGCGGATCGTCCGTGTGGGATCTCGACGCTATCGGCACAGCTCTCGGGCAGACGCTCGCGTTCGCCTGTGCCGGAGCGTTGTTGACGACGGCGCTCGCTTTTCCTGTTGCGTGGCTTGCGGTTCGCACCAACAGCATCGTCGGTCGGGTGATCGAAGGATCGAACTACGTCACGAGCTCGTTGCCAGGCATCGTGACCGCGCTTGCTCTGGTGACCGTGACCATCAAGTGGTTTCCGGCGGTGTATCAGACTGTGCTCGTGGTTGTCGTCGCCTACGTGTTGATGTTCATGCCCCGAGCCCTCGTCAGCCTGCGGTCCGGTCTTGCGCAGGTTCCGATCGGCCTCGAGGAATCGTCACGTTCGCTCGGTAGGTCCAACGCTGCGACGTTCGTCCGCGTGACGTTGCGCCTGACCGCTCCGGCTGCCGCTGCGGGTGCGGCGCTGGTATTCGTCGGAGTCGCAACGGAACTGACGGCTACGCTGCTGCTCGCGCCCACTGGCACGACGACGCTTGCCATGGGGTTCTGGTCCGCCAGTAGCGGTCTCGACTTCGCGGCGGCAGCACCGTACGCGCTCATCATGGTGGTTCTGACCATGCCGGTCACCTACCTGCTGTTCACTCAGGCGACGCGTGCCACCGGCGCCACGTCGTCGAAGGAACTGGTGCGTGCGGTATGAGTGCACTTGCGCTGCAGGGTATTTCGAAATCATTCGGCCGTGCCCAGGTCCTTCACGAGGTGAGTCTGGCCGTAGCGTCGGGTAGCACAACCGCGGTCGTCGGGTCGTCGGGTTGCGGCAAGACGACCTTGCTGCGCGTCATCGCAGGCTTCGAAGCGCCCGATGCGGGTTCGGTGTCGATCGCAGGCGAATGCGTTGCCGATCAAGGGCGTTCCGTTCCGCCGCACCGCCGAAATGTCGGTTACGTCGCACAGGACGGCGCGTTGTTCCCGCATCTGAGCGTCGCGCAGAACATCGCCTACGGCCTCCGTGGTGGACCGATGCGCCGGAAGGTGGTGCGATCGCAGGTAGACGCACTGCTAGAGATGGTCGCGCTCGATCCGACGTACGCGCGGCGGCGCCCACACGAACTGTCCGGTGGGCAGCAGCAACGCGTCGCGCTCGCTCGTGCGCTCGCGCGCAAACCCGACGTGATGCTGCTCGACGAACCGTTCAGCGCACTGGATTCCGGATTGCGAGCGGCCACGCGGCGCGCAGTTGCGCACACTCTGCGCGTCGCGGGTGTCACCAGCATTCTTGTCACACACGATCAGGAAGAGGCACTGTCGTTCGCGGACCGAGTCGCGGTCATGCGGACCGGTGAGTTCACTCAGGTCGGCTCACCCGAAGAGGTCTACGGGGAACCGGTCGACCGTTTCACCGCCGAGTTCCTCGGTGATTGTGTATTTCTTTCCGGTACAGCGACGGACGGCGCCGCCGAGTGCGCGTTGGGCCGAGTCCCGTTGCGGGGGAACGCACCTCAACGTGATGTCACGATCATGCTGCGACCGGAGCAGTTGATTGCGAAGGTTGTGGCCGACGGCGCAGGGGGAGTGGGTGTCGGCACGGTGGTGGCGAGCGAGTTCTTGGGCTCCGACGTCGTTCTCGAAATCGAACTGCCAGGCGATCAGCCTGCGATCACCGTCCGCCAGGCCAGCGTCCTGCCGCCGCCGATCGACGCGAAGGTGCAGATCGATGTTCTCGGTGCGGCCGTGGCGTTCGTCCCGGACAAGAACTAGCTACTGCCGCGCATAACTCGGGAAGCGCTCGTCGACCTGTTCCGGAGTGAGCCCGAAGTCTTCGAGCGCGTACTTGTGCGCGGGTTTCCGGTCACCGGAACGACTTTCGGTATGCATCGCTGCCATCGCCGACTCTGCCGTGGTCGTCAAGGGTATGCCGAAATGGTCGTAGATCCCCGACACAGTCGCGAGTGGATCTCCGACGAAGTCGCGGTAGTCGATATCGATGAACTGGGCGGGGTTGTAGTTGCGACGGGCAGCATCGAAGCTCTCGAGTCCGCGGGCCCAGAGGTCCAGTTGGGTGCGGCCGATCACGTCGCCCGCGAAACTGTTCGACCAGCCCGCCGTCGCCTGCTCGGACAGGCTGCATGCCGATGCGATTGCTGTTCGAGGTTGTCTGTGCGTCTGAATCACCAGAGCATCGGGATAGTTCGCCATCAACGCGTCGAGGGCGAACAGGTGGCTCGGGTTTTTGAGTACCCAGCGACGATTACGGTCGGGGAGTCCGATCAACTGCAGGTTACGACGATGGCGCGCATAGGCATTCGTCCAGTCCTGGGTTGCCAGCCATGCGGAATAGCTCGGGACGTCCGCGAGACATTCGTAGGAGACCGACATCGCGGACTGACGCAGTAGTTGCCAGCATTCCTCGACCTCCGACGCCGACATGTAGTGCAGGCCCATAAATTCCGGGTTTTCGATGTGGTGCTGCTCGAACATGTCCTGGATCCGGCGGTACACGGGGTTCTCGTCCCACGTGTCACGCGGTGGCCTGGGTTGGGGGAACTCGGTCAGCCACATTTCGAGGCCCTGGTTCGCCGAGTCGGCGGTCAGCAGCCGGTGTAGTGCCGTTGTGCCGGTTCGGGGGAGACCGGTGACGAAGATCGGTCTTTCGATGGTGACGTCCGCATGCTCGGGATGCTGTGCGAACGCCACCTCGCTGAGCGAGCGCGCAACGAGGGCACCGCGCAAGAACGCGCGAGCAACTTTGCGGCCCAACGGAGTCAGATCCGCCTCGCCGTAGGAGTCGAGCAGCACCTCCAGCGCAACAAGGTAGTCGGGGTCGCCGTAGTCGGTCAGTCCGGTGATCTTGGTTGCGGAGGCGTGCAGATCGTCGATCGTGCCGACGTTGTCTCGATCGGTCATCGGTTCACCCAAGCATCCGGTTTGCGACAGCGGCTTGGCGCGCTGCGATACGGGCCCGAAAGTCCTCGGGTGTGATCGTATTCGTCCGGTAGTAGGGCAATTTCGATTCGACGTCGGCAAAATCCACCACCTCGACGGTAGGGCCGTCGGCCTCGGTCAACGGTCTGTCGACGCGCTGCCAGCGGAACTGCAAATACCCACGCCGATGGCCCGTCGTCTCGATCCAGTTGGTGATTCCTGGATTTCGCTCGCTGGCGACAAGCCGGATGTTGCCGTCCGGATCCGTCTGTGCCTGATGCGAATTCAGCGACGTTTGATGATTGCTGTAGTCGAGCGAGATGTACCACCGACTGCCGAGCTGAAAACCCTGATATGGCGCATCCGATTTCGGGACGGTGATGATCAGGGCCTGGTCCTCGTCGATGTCGAAATGCCCGGCCGACGAGTACTGCGTCGCCAATCCTCCTGGCGTGAGCCGAGGTTCGGTCATCGTGTTGACCGGGAGGTTCAGATAAAACCACTCCGGGAACTTCAGCCAGGTCTGCACGCGGGTCACCAAAGCCTTTCCGGCTCTGGCGAATCGCTTCTCGACCAGCTCTGCGGTCAGCGGTGGCGGCGCCGTGCCGGACGTGTCCACACGTTCGATGCGCAGCGTTCCGCGCTCGGCCTCCCAGTCGCTGTAGACCTCGCGCACAACCAGTTGCGCCGAACCCGGCGCCAGGGTGAAGTAATTGGTTCGGCCGTTTGCAGGCTCGGGACCGAAATGCGCCCGGAAGGACCCGTCGGCGTCGATCTGGAGCTCACGGTCGTCGAACGCCGTGACGCTACCGGGCACGTTTGCGCTGGTGTAGTTGCCGTTGAGGACCTGAAAGCTCAGGTCGACCGTGGAACCGCGCTTTCCGGTGACGATGTATTCGTGGTCGTCGTTGATTCGTGCGCCGAAGTAGAGCGTGTCGGGATTGTCGAGTCCCATCTTCATAAACGGACCGGTGCCCTGGACGAAGCTGGGATGGTCGCGTTCGGTTGCCCAGGTCGCGTGCATCGTCGCCAAGATTCCGCCTGCCAGATACTGGTAGCCCTCGTGGAGGTCTTGCGGCGTCTGAATATGCGGGGCGGTTTGGATCAACTTCTCCGCCTCGGCGATGGCTTCGGCCAGTGGATCGGTCAGCACGTGTGCTCCTCGTTCGCCCCGATCGGGGGTGGTCCAAATATGTACCTGCGTGGTACAACAGCTGTAAGCAGACTAGAACGTGTTCTAAGGAATGGTCAATGATTTCTGGGGCTCCCGCTTTTGCCGGTCCACCCGATCCGCCGCCACCGGATGCAGGTAGTCGTCGCTCACCGCCAACCGAGCGAGTCGTCGCTGTGCTCGACTTCCTTGTCGCACACAAGGACCGCAGATACGGGCTTTCCGAACTCGCTCGTCGTCTCGAGCTGTCGAAGCCGACCTGCCTCGGGATCGTGTCCGCGCTCGTCGACGGCGGCTACCTGACGCGTGACCCGGTCGCGAAGAGCTACGGGTTGGGTCCGGCGCTCATCAGCGCCGGTAGGGCAGCGCAGGAAGGACTGGCTGTCGGTCCGATCGCGCGCCGCCACCTCGCCGAACTCAGCGACCGGTTCGGCACGACATGCTCGGCGTCGACCGTGATCGGCGACCGGATCGCCGTCGTCGAACTGACCGCACCGCCAGGCGTCCGGCCGAACGCCCGAGTCGGCCAGCTCTACCCGTTCGCTCCGCCGGTCGGACTGATGTACGTGTTGTGGAGTGACGACGCCGAACTCGACCGGTGGCTCGATCGCGAGCCGACGCTGCCCATGCGGATCGACCGCACACGCTTGCGGCAGGTAGTCGACCATTGCCGCCGCACCGGCTATTTGGTCGAGACGATGACGGCGCTGGGGCAACGACTGCACACGGTGCTCGCCGGAGTCGCGGCCGACGAAATACCGAAAGAGTTGCGCGAGATCATCGGTGAGATGGCAACGATCCTCGGCGAGCGCGTCTACCTCGAGGACGGTGTCGACGACGATCGGCACCCGGTGAGCCTCATCGCCGCGCCGACCTACGACGCCGATGCGCGCCAGTCGATGGTGCTGACCCTGTTCGTCGGGTCGGCCATCGACCGCGCCGAAATCGACTTACGGGCAAGGGCATTGATCGAAGCGGCCGATGCGATCACCAACGAGGTCGGTGGAATCAAACCCGAGGTAAGTCAGGCCGTCGAACCAAGAGCAGGGGTGCTGTGATGACACGTGCAAGCTACGAGTTGACCCATCTGGAAGCCCTCGAAGCAGAAGCCGTTCACATTTTCAGGGAAGTTGCCGCGCAGTTCGAGCGGCCTGGATTGCTGTTCTCCGGAGGTAAGGACTCGGTCGTGATGTTGCACGTCGCGGCAAAAGCGTTCTGGCCCGGACCCGTTCCGTTCGCAGTGATGCACATCGACACCGGCCACAACTTCGACGAAGTCATCGAATTCCGAGACAGGACCGCGGCGGAACGTGGACTGCGGCTTGTTGTGTCGAGCGTGCAGGACGACATCGACGCGGGTCGTTCGGTAGAGGAATCCGGCGCGCGAGCGAGTCGAAACCGTTTGCAGACAGCGGCATTGCTCCGCGGGATCACCGCCAACGGTTTCGACGCGGTGTTCGGCGGTGCACGGCGAGACGAAGAGAAGGCACGGGCGAAGGAGCGAGTGTTCAGTTTTCGCGACGAATACGGCCAGTGGGATCCCCGCGCGCAAAGACCCGAGCTATGGAACCTGTACAACGGACGGCACCGCAAAGGCGAGCACATCCGGGTCTTTCCCCTGTCGAACTGGACCGAACTCGACATCTGGCAGTACATCCACGCCGAGCAGATCGACCTGCCGTCGATCTACTACGCGCACAGACGCAAGGTCGTCGCCCGCGACGGAATGTTGTTGGCCAGCACCCGGTTTCTGACCTTGCTACCCGGCGAGACGGAACACGAAGCGACGGTGCGCTTCAGGACCGTCGGTGACGCCACCTGTACCGGTTGCGTCGAATCGTCGGCGGCGACATCGGCTGAGGTCGTGGCCGAGGTTGCGGCCAGTCGCGTCACCGAACGTGGTGCAACCCGCGCAGACGACCGGATCTCGGAAGCGGGCATGGAAGATCGCAAGAAGGAAGGCTACTTCTGATGCCGCAATTGCTCCGGGTCGCGACTGCGGGCAGCGTCGACGACGGCAAGTCGACCCTCATCGGTCGCCTGCTCTACGACTCCAAGTCGATCTTCGAAGACCAGCTCGAGGCCATCGAGCGGACCAGCAGGGAACGCGGTGACGAATACGCCAATCTCGCACTGCTGACCGACGGACTGCGCGCCGAACGCGAGCAGGGCATCACGATCGACGTCGCGCATCGCTACTTTGCAACTCCACACCGGCGCTTCATCATTGCGGACACGCCCGGCCACGAGCAGTACACCAGGAACATGGTGACGGGCGCGTCGACAGCCGACCTTGCCTTGCTGCTGATCGACGCTCGCAAAGGTGTTCTCGAACAAACGCGTCGACACGCTTTCATCGCAAGCCTGCTCGGTATTCCGCACATGGTGCTGTGCGTCAACAAGATGGACCTCGTCGAGTGGTCGATGGAACGATTCGACGAGATCTGCTCGGAGTTCCGGCAATTCGCGATGAAGCTGGATGTTCCCGACCTGACCTTCATTCCGGTTTCTGCGTTGCTCGGCGACAACATCGTCGAGCGCAGCACGAATATGGCGTGGTACGAGGGTGGTTCGCTACTGCACACGTTGGAGCAGGTGCACATTGCCTCCGACCGAAACCTGATCGATGCACGTTTCCCTGTGCAGCACGTGATCCGACCACAGCAAGCTGGTGGTGAACTGCACGACTTCCGCGGGTACGCCGGGACGATCGCGAGTGGCATCTTCAAGCCCGGCGACGAAGTCGTTGCGCTCCCTTCCGGTTTCACCACACGGGTCAAAGCGATCTGGGGACCGGGTGGTCGGCCGATCGAGGAGGCGTTCGCGCCGGCAGCGGTGTGTATCGAGTTGGCCGACAACGTCGACGTCGGGCGAGGAGACGTGTTGGCGCGGCCGAACAATCGGCCTTTGATCGGGCAGGAGGTCGACGCGCTCGTGTGTTGGTTCGCGGATCGATCGACGTTGAGCAAGGACGCTCGGTACACGATGCTGCACACGACCCGTGCGGTCAGGGCGCAGGTCGTCCGGCTGGACTACCGATTGAATATCAACACCCTCCACCGCGACGAGTCAGCGGACTCGCTGGCCTGCAACGAGATCGGTCGCGTGCAGTTGAAGCTGCAGCAGCCGGTTCTCTTCGATGCCTATCGCCGTAATCGGGTGATGGGAAGCTTCGTCCTTGTCGACGAATCGACCAACAACACGGTTGCCGCGGGCATGATCACCGGACCGACACTGTCCGCGTCGCGTGTCGTGTGGCACGCATCGGCCCTTGCCCGAGACGAGCGCGCAACCCGGGGTGCCACGGTGTGGTTGACCGGCCTTTCGGCAAGTGGAAAGTCAACGGTCGCAGTGGAGTTGGAGCGCCGACTGGTCGCTGCTGGCCACCCGGCCTATCGGCTCGACGGCGACAATCTTCGCCACGGACTCAACGCGGACCTCGGTTTCAGCGCTGCGGACAGGTCCGAGAACGTGCGACGCGTCGGTGCCGTCTCGCAGTTGTTCGCCGATGCCGGGATCGTCGCGGTCGCGTCGTTGATCAGTCCGTATGCGGCAGATCGCGATCGGATCAGAGCGCAGCACGAGGAGGCCGGTCTGCGGTTCGTCGAGGTCTTCATCGACACCCCGATCGAGATGTGTGAACGTCGCGATCCGAAGGGTATGTACGCCAAGGCGCGGGCCGGCGAGATACGTGGGTTCACCGGCATCGACGATCCGTACGAGCAACCGGCGCACGCCGAGCTGGTCCTGCGACCCTCCGACGGGGACCCGGTTGCGCAGGCGGCCCGAATCATGGAATACCTGGACCTGTGAACACCGTGCCGATCAACACGCTCTCCGATGCGCGTCTTGCTGCCGAACTCGCTGCCGAAGCGGGTGAATTGTTGCTGACGTTGCGTGCCGCCGAGCAAGACCTGATCGACGGTAAGGCGCTCGGTCGCAAGGGCGATCAGCTGGCGAATGTGCTTCTGCTCGATCGGCTTTCGGCCGACAGGCCGGACGACTCCGTGTTGTCGGAGGAATCGGCGGACGACAAATCCAGGTTGAACGCGTCGCGCGTGTGGATCATCGACCCGCTCGACGGCACTCGAGAGTTCAGCATGCCAGGCCGCGGTGACTGGGCCGTGCACGTCGCCTTATGGGAAGCAGGCCAGGGGATTACGGCTGCGGCAGTCGCGATGCCGGTCCTCGGAACGGTCTATGCGAGCGACGATGTAGCTGTACTTTCCGGTCCTGTCGACGGACCGATTCGAATCGTTGTCAGCGACAGTCGGCCGCCCGCGTTCACCGTCGACTTGGAAGCGCAGCTGAGTGCCCGCATCATCGGCATGGGTTCTGCCGGAGCAAAGGCGATGGCGGTCGTTCGAGGTGACGCCGATGCCTATGTCCATGCGGGAGGTCAGTGGGAGTGGGATTCGGCTGCACCAGTCGGCGTGGCGTTGGCTGCCGGTCTGCATTGCTCTCGAATCGACGGAAGTCCATTGCGGTACAACGAATCCCACCCTTACCTACCCGACCTGGTGATCTGTCGCCCGGAACTGGCGGAGTCGATTCTCGAGGTTGTCGCCGACCCGCGCTGACGTCAGGACTCCGGCGGGCGGATGGCGGGTAGCTGCCCGTCGTTGGTCGCCATCAGCGCTTTGATGATTCCGGAGCGAACGGTCTCGACCTGCCTGCGGCCGATCGCATCGGCCCACGTTTGCTCGAGTTCTTCGTAGATCTCTTCGACGGCAACGAGGAGGTCGGTGCCGCGCGAGGTCAGGTGAATTATCTTCGCGCGTTGGTCGGCGGGGTGCGGGTCGCGTCGGACATAGCCGGCGTCCTCCATCGACTCGATCAACTTCGAGGCGGCCTGTTTGGATACGCCCATCAGAACCGCAATCTCCGATGATTGAATTCCGTTGTCCCGAGCGGCAATCAGAACGAATCCGTAGTTGGGCCGGACATCCGACCAGCCGCGTTCGGCGAGGCGGGTGTGCAGTCCGTCGATAAACGAGCGATAGGCGATGGCGAACAGACGGGCGAGTGGGGGTGGATGTCCCACGGTCATTGCGCCCACGGTGGGTTGAAAGCTTTGCCGTCACCTAGGAGCGCTTGCCCGCCGACCGGAAGGCAGCACAGTGCTTGTAGTGGTTCGTCGCCTGCTGCGGTGATTTCGAAGTCGACGCCGGGCGGAACAACGACGACGTCGCCGGTTGCGGCGGTCGCGTCGAGTCCGTCGATACGTGTTGCAGCTGTGCCTGCAAGGACGACGAACACCTCCTCTTTCGTCAGGCGATGGGGCGTCGCGGGTGTGCCCGGCGCAATTTCGACCCGCCACACGCTGGTGTCGGTGGAACCTCGGCTCGGTGTTGCCAACGACGTGAAGCGGGTGCCGCCTACTTCGTGAGTCGGGCCTGTGGGTGCGGTGATGACGGCCATGATGGTCCTCTCGATTAAGTCAATTAAATTGACTTGTTAAGAATGCCACCACGCCCTATGCAAGTCAACCAAGTTGACTTTTTCGTCACGCGTCCAGTTGGTCGGCCAGATCGAGGAAGTCGGAGGCGTTGAGGTCGAAGGCGTCGTCGTATTCGGTGTCGGCCTCTGCGGCGGGACCGAATTCGAGTGGTCTGGCAACGAACGCCGTCTGGAAGCCGAGGGCTGCGGCAGCTCTGATGTCGTACTTGTGGCTGGCGACCATCATGATCTCGCTGTGCGGCAGGCCGAGGTAGCGCGCGGCCGTCGAATAGGTCGCGGGGTCGGGCTTGAAGGCGCCGACCATCTCGGCAGTGAAAATCGCGTCCCACTGCAATCCGCCTCGTTTCGACAGGTTCACCACTGCGCTGACATCGGCATTCGACAGTGTCGCCAACGTGTATCGCACGCCCAGTCGTCGAAGGCCCTGGACCGTGTCCGGCCACGGAATCAGCCGCTGCCAGGCGAGTGTCAGCTCCTCTCGGTCTGTGTCCGGGTACTCGACTCCGGCCTCGTCCAGCAGCGCATCGAGCGTGCGCCGGTAGATCGAGTGGACCGATGTCCACGTTCCCGCAGGGGTCGGCGTCGCTGCGACCGCAGCGAAATACGCCACGCGCCATCGATTTACGAAGTCGTCCCAGTTCAGGCCCGGATTGCGGCCAAGATCGATTCGAACGGCGTCGGATGTGACCGTCGTGAAGAAGTCGGTTGCGGTGCCTTGGACGTCGAACAACAGTGCTTTCGGTCTGCTCACACGGCTAGATTCTGCCCGCCTGCCTACCGCGCGCGTCCCTCGCCGAGGATGGTGATCGACTTCTCGATCCGACGGGCGCGCGTTTCGGGGGTCTTCGCGCCCTCGATCGACAGAATGTGCCAACGCTGGTTGCTGTAGGAAATGCCGTCGAAGGTTGTTCGCGCTGTCAGGTTGTTGTCGAGCGCTGCAGCAAAGTCGGCGGGTACCGTCACCTCCCGCAACGCGGTGTCGAGCTCGACACTGACCTCCAGTTCGTCGCCTGCCGACACTCCCGCTGACGTCCGATTCTCCGCGCTGACCGGCAGCATGAACCGCCCGCCCATGGTCGCGATGGTGCTCCGATAGGTGTGTGCTCCGATCGTCACCGTGACCGCGGGCTTCTTGCCCGACCCGAGCGCATCGACGACCTCCGGCGGCACCTCTATCCCCGTCGCGGTCTTGCCTGCGCCTTCCAGGACTGCTGTGAACTTCATCGTGCTCTCCAGATTATTCCCAAAACGTGATCCACGTCATTGTGATCATGCTGGGGGTTAAGCGACCCTAACTTTTCGATGTCCATACTGCAGGAACGAGGGTGAACAGGTGAGTAGCGAAATGGAAATGTCGTTCGCCCTCGACCTCACGCTGGACGAGGTGCGGCGTCGTACCGCGGTGCTGGAAGCGCTTGGCGACGATTGGGACCCTGTCGCGGTGCTTCGCGAGGAGGAACTGGCATACGACATGTTGTACAGCGGTCTCGATGACGAGCAGCAGCGCATCTACGACGAACTCGTCGTCGCGGGCGTGCTGCCCGATCGTGGAGCGCGCGATGCGGTCTGACGCAATGCCGATCGACCCGTGCGCCGACGTTGCGCGCCGTGCGTGGCTACCGTGCGCGAACTGCGCCAAGGATTCGGGCTGCAGCTCGTGCTTCGATGGCAGCAACTGCGCTTCGCACTGGCAATACCTGCTCGGTAACGACGGTCCGCGGGTGTTCCTGCAATGCCCGCAGTGCTCGAACGTATGGAACGTGAATACTCGAGTCGGAGCGGTCTCCGACCTGGTGTCCGACCGCGGCTGAGGACTTACAACGCGGTCCGTGCACGCAGTTGCGGATCGGATCGGTTGTTCTGCACGCGTCTGCGGTTCTAGTATCGATCCGTGTCCAGTATTCGAATCCGCGAAGCGGCCCAACTCCTCGGGGTGAGCGACGACACCGTGCGTCGATGGGTCGACAACGGAGCCCTCGCGGCGACGACCGACGACTCGGGGCGCAAAGTCATCGCAGGCGACGTGCTCGCCGAGTTCGCGCGTTCGAATGCCAATCCGCCGCACGATCCGGTCGGCGGCGGTAGTTCTGCGCGGAACCGATTTGTCGGCCTTGTGACCAAAGTTGTCGTGGACAAGGTTATGGCTCAGGTCGAAATGCAGTGCGGCCCATTCACTGTTGTCTCGCTGATGAGTGCTGACGCAGTTCGCGAACTGCAACTCGAACCAGGCAGCCTCGCCGTAGCCGTCGTCAAAGCCACCACGGTCATTGTCGAGACTCCCGGAGGAGTTTCGTGAGACGCCTGTTGGCTGTGGTGTGCGCAGGCGCCGTCGGCTTTGCCGGTGGGTGCGGGTCGGCGCAGGACGCAACCACCCCTGGTTCCACCTCGGGCGAGATAACGGTGTTCGCTGCTGCGTCGCTGAAGCAGACCTTCACCGAACTCGGCGATCTACTGAAAGCCGAGAATCCCGGCGCGAGTGTCACATTCAGTTTCGCGGGATCGTCCGATCTGGTCGCGCAACTCACGCAGGGGGCGCCGGCGGATGTGTTTGCGTCTGCGGATACCGCCAACATGACCAAACTGACCGACGCCGGACTCGCTGCCGAGGCGCCCGTCGACTTCGCGACCAACACACTCACGATCGTCACGGCCCCCGGAAATCCGAAGGGCATAACGTCGTTCGCCGACCTCGCCGAAGCGGGGACGCAGCTCGTCGTGTGTGCACCGCAGGTGCCATGTGGAGCTGCGACGAAGAAGGTCGAAGTCGCGACAGAAACCGACCTGTCGCCGGTGAGCGAGGAATCGTCGGTCACCGACGTGCTCAACAAGGTCACCTCCGGACAGGCCGATGCCGGCGTCGTCTACGTCACGGATGCTGCTGTCGCCGGTGACAAGGTGACCGCAGTGTCGTTCCCGGAAGCGGCGAAGGCGGTGAACACGTACCCGATCGTGAGGCTGCGCGGAAGCAAGAACGCAGCTTTGGCAACGACATTCGTGGGACTGGTGTCGGGACCGAAGGGGCGTGACGTTCTGCTGAAGGCCGGTTTCCAAGCACCATGACAACCGAGCGGCGGCAGGCCGACGGTCGGGTCGGGCTGCCGCTATGGATCTACCTGCCCGCTTCGGTGGGGTGCCTGCTGGTCGTGCTGCCGTTGGTCGCGATGGGAGCCAAGGTCGACTGGGGCAGCTTCGTCCAGCTGGTCACGTCCGAATCTGCAGTCGCTGCACTGAAATTGAGCCTTCGTACTGCTGTCGCAAGCACTGTGCTGTGTGTGATTCTCGGCGTGCCGATGGCAATTGTGTTTGCGCGCAGCAACGTTCGTGGGCTCTCGGTGGTGCGCTCGCTGATTCTGCTGCCGCTGGTGCTGCCACCCGTCGTTGGTGGCATCGCATTGCTCTACACGTTCGGTCGGCAAGGACTGCTCGGCGAACATCTAGAGATGATGGGCATTCGTATCGCGTTCTCCACCACGGCAGTTGTTCTCGCGCAGACGTTCGTAGCGCTGCCGTTCCTTGTGGTCAGTCTGGAAGGAGCGTTGCGAACCGCCGGTCAACGATACGAGGCGGTCGCCGCCACACTCGGGGCACGACCGACGACCGTACTGCGTAGGGTCACGTTGCCGCTGGTCCTGCCGGGTCTGGTGTCAGGTGCTGTGTTGGCGTTCGCCCGCGCGCTCGGTGAATTCGGTGCGACGCTGACGTTTGCGGGCAGCTTGGAAGGCGTCACAAGAACACTGCCGCTCGAGATCTACCTCCAACGTGAATCCGATCCCGATGCGGCCGTTGCACTCTCGCTCGTACTTGTTGTCGTAGCGATCGTCATCGTCGTTGCCGTTCGGCGCCGAAGTTCCGGTGCGCTGTGAGCGGTCTGTGGGTTCGTGCGGTCGTCGAATCGCGTGCCGTCGATGTCGAGATCACCGTGGCGAAAGGCTCGGTAACCGCGATCCTCGGGCCGAACGGAGCGGGTAAGTCCACCGTGCTGTCGGTGATCGCGGGGCTGACGAGGCCCGACCGTGGTGGCGTCACGCTGAACGGTCGGCAGCTGACGGACACGTCTCGAAACCTGAACGTGGCGCCGCACAAACGTGAAATCGCATTGCTTGCACAGCAACCCATGCTGTTTCCACATCTCACGGTCGAGGCGAACGTCGAGTTCGCGCCACGCAGCACAGGTGCTTCGAGGCGCCAGGCGAGGGTCACAGCGGGGCAGTGGCTCGCAGCCGTCGACGCAACCGAGTTGGCCGACCGCAAGCCCGCACAACTCAGCGGGGGCCAGGCGCAGCGCGTTGCGGTCGCGCGTGCGCTCGCAGCCGACCCCCAGTTGCTGCTGCTGGACGAGCCGCTGGCGGCGTTGGATGTGGGCGCTGCTCCGGCGATTCGGCGACTGCTGCGCAAGGTTCTCGCCGAGCCCGGACTTACGGCGGTCCTCGTGACACACGATGCGCTCGACGCTCTGGCGCTTGCGGACCGGGTCGTTGTGATCGATGGTGGCCGAGTCGTCGAAGAAGGTCCGGTCCGCGAGGTGCTCGCCCGCCCGCGCAGTGCCTTCGCCGCGCGGATCGCGGGCATGAACCTGTGCGCAGGTGTGATCGACGGTCCGGGTGTGCTTCGCGGAAGCGGTGGGGTGCTGGTGCACGGGTCGAGCGACGAGCAGGCGGCGGTCGGGGAGCGGGCGGTCGCGGTGTTCAGCCCATCCGCCGTCGCGGTCTACGCAGAGTTGCCAGGCGGAAGTCCACGCAATCGTTTCGAGGTGACGGTCGGCGAGATCGAGAACAGGGGAGCGGTCGTCCGGTTGCGTGGCGACGACGACGGTCCGTATGCGGGGCTGATGGCAGATGTGACTCCCGCCGCCGCGGTCGATCTCGATCTCGTCCCTGGCTCGCGGGTTTTCTTCGTCGTCAAGGCGACCGAGACCGCGATCTATCCGATTGCCTGAAGTCTGGTCGGCGCGTGGGTTAGCCTGATTTTTCGGGCCTTTCTTGTCCGGGTATCGAGGAGGAATCATGACCAAGCGTGCGCTGGCAACGGTTTTCGCAGCATTCGCTTTGGCGGTGCCGGTCGCCACCCTGACAGCACCCGTTGCGGTAGCTGCCGATCCACCGCCGATCATCAATATTCCCGTCGAGGCCCTCCCGTACATCGAGGTCCCGCCGGCTATCAGCGATCAAGCAGCGCCGCTCGGCGCAGGCATCCGCGACGGCGTTACCGACTACAACAACGAGAACCCGGACCAGGTCAAGGCCTTCTTCGGAGCGCTGTCTGGCTTCTCCTGTGCGGTATCCGGACTCTTCGGGAAACCCTGCAAGTTGTAGTTGTCGAGCGGGCTTTCGCTGCGGCAAAAGTCGAGTAGCTTTCGCAGCCATGGCCCACTCGACGGTCAGATTCGAGCACCAGCGGCCGTGAGTTCGGCGCGTATCCGATCGATCACGATATGTGGGCGTTCGCGGAGCAATCTCGCGCTGACATGAACGACCCGCCACCCCAGCGCTTCCAACAGGACTCGGCGCTCGATATCCCACTCGTGCTGTTCCGGGTCGGTCCAATGCTGGGCACCGTCGTACTCGACCGCGACCTTCCATTCTTCCCAGCCGAGGTCGGCGCGTGCGACAACTCGACCGGAGGAATCTCGTATACGAATCTGCGTTTGCGGCCGCGGCAACCCGTCGTCGACGAGCAGCATCCGTGTGACGCTCTCCTGCGGCGATTCGGCTCCGCCGTCGACGTAGTCGAGAACTTTGCGGAGCGCGACGAGTCCTCGTGACCCTCGATGGCGTGCAGCGACAGTTACTACGTCGTCTGCGGTCACACCTGTCGCGTTGCATAGTGCATCGATAGTTGCGACAGCTGTGTGGAAAGGCAGACGTCGACCCAGATCGAAGGCGGTCCGTGCCGGGGTGGTTACGAGTACCTCTGCGCGAGAGCAGATTTCGCTCGACTCGAGTTCGGTTCGGTACACGGTGATTCCTGGTGGCGTTCTCCTGTGGCGCGCGATTGCGAGTTCGGCGGGCGTATCGGCGTCGATCCATTTGGTGCCGTGCAGAATTGCCGCGGACATGCCGACCGCAATGGCGTCGCCTTTCGCCCAGTGGACTGCGGCCAGTGTGCGTATTCGCGCGGTCACCACAGTTCCCTTGCGGACGTACACGTCCGGAAACACTCTTGTGAAGTCTTTGCGCAGTTGCCAACTCGTGATCGTTCCCGCCGCGATCGCCCACGTTCCTGGGAACGGCTCGTCGAAATCCCCCATCGATCGAGCCTGCCGGGCGGGAGCGAAAAGGCAAAACGGTCTATCCACAGGGTGCGGTATCTATCCACAGGGCGCCGAGTGGGCTTTCGCTGCGGCAACCGTCGAGTAGCTTTCACCGCCACGGCCCGGTCGGCGCACCAAAGATCTGTACGAGTGACAGGATTGCAACGTCGACGACGAAGGAGTCCTGATGTCCGACTTCAATTCCCGCATCATCGAAGAGTTTCGCGAGAATCACGGCCGGGTCGGCGGCCCCTTCGAAGGTGCGCCGCTGCTGCTTCTGCATTCCGTCGGGGCGAAGTCTGGGTCGCCTCGAATCAGCCCGGTGATGTATCTCGCCGAGGGGGAGAAGTACTACGTGTTCGCGAGTAAGGCTGGCGCGCCGACGAATCCGGCGTGGTACCACAACCTGGTCGCGAATCCGGAGGCGACGATCGAAGTCGGCGACGACACCATCGATGTTGTCGCGCACGAGGTGACCGGTTCCGAACGCGACGCGGTCTACGGTCGCCAGGCGACGCTGTATCCGGGCTTCGCCGAGTACGAGACACGGACAGCAAGGACGATCCCGGTCGTCGCGTTGGTTCCCAAGACGTAGACGGGTAGCTGCGGAGGTCGATCGAGCTGCTGTTAGGCTTGCCTAACCTGTCGGCGTTACCGGCGCCGGCTGCTCATCCGAAAGGTAGACAGTGATTCTCCGTAAAGCTGTGATCGCTTCCTGTACCGCATTTCTCGCAATCGGATTGGCCGCCTGCGGCTCCGACGATTCCGACAGTTCGGCATCCGCGACGACCACCGCGAGCGCTAGCTCGAGCGCGGCTGCCAGCACCACAGCAGCTTCCTCGGCCGCGCCGACCGCCGACGAACTGAAGGCGAACCTGGACTTCATCGCAGACGCAACGAAGTCCACTCCGGAGAAGGTCGCCGTAATCGTCAACGGCGAGGCACGCACCGCCAACCTCGATCAGATGAATGCCGCACTCGGCGGCTACGGCAAGCTCATCTTCAACGTCACCGATGTCGCTGCAACCGGCGACACCGCGACGGCCAACGTCACCATCGAGTCGCCGAGCGCGCCGGGCCAGCCTTCGCCGCCGCTGCCGATGACGTGGGAGCGTGTCGACGGCGCCTGGAAGCTCTCCGACGCAACCGCATGCACGTTGCTGGCATTCGCCGGCGCACCCTGCGCAGTCTGACTGTCCAACCTTCACGCGCAGCGGTTTGCCTTGTCTGCAGCGACGCGCCCCCAGCCAATAGAGGCTGGGGGCGTTCTCGTTAGTTGGACGTGAGTATCGCGAAGAGCACCGCCGCGACGACTCCGGTGAACAGGCTGGAGAAGACCAAATCCACACCTGGCGGGTGGCCAACCAGCAGGCGGCGGGCGGCACGTCCGGTGGGAGAGGAGTTTGGGTTCTACGCCACTACTTCAGCGCTGCCTTCACGCCACCGGAGAACGCCGAATCATGCAGCTCGATCGACACCGGCACAGCATCCTTCGGGATGTCGAACACAACCGTGACGGTGATCTTGTTGCCAGGGTTGATGTCACCGATGAGCAGATTCGAATCGTTGACGTTCATCTCGGCGCTGAAGTTGTTCGCGAACTCGCGGCCCTGCGCGTCGAATAGCTTCTGGTTCTGCCCGAAGTACGACTGCGGCTCGTCACTGGTGTTCGACACGTCGATTGTGACGAGAACGAACTGACCCTGCGCATCTTCCTTCAGGTACTCGTTGGTGCCGATGGTGGTTTTGCCGATGTCGACGTTGGTGACGACGAACCCGAACTTCCCGTCACGGACCTCGGTACCGATCGGTGCTCCGTTGTCGTCGGGCTTCGAGTCGTTGCCGCTGGACTGGCTGGACGAATCGCTTGACTTCGCTTCGTCCTTGTCGCCACCGCCACCTGTCGCCGCGAAGATGATCAGGATGACGACGATTACGCCGACGACGATTAGCCACTTCGGGAACTTCTTCTTCGGCGGTGGTGGTGGCGCGAACTGCTGCGGTGGCTGCTGGCCGTACTGGGGCTGCCCCTGCTGCGGTGGCTGCTGGCCGTACGGCTGCTGAGGGTTGTAGCCATGAGGTGGCTGTTGTGTCACTTGACTTCCTTCGTTCGATGTCGACTTGCTTTGTGTGACCTACGAGTGGGTCTGCATCGTCACCTGGGCGTACTCGTTGACGGTCAAGGCGACGCGGCGCTCCTTCTGGATGAAAGCGATTGCGATCCAGTTGATGCCCCGAAATCCGCACGTGACCAGGGTCAGGATCAGGTGCAGTATGCGGTTGGGTTTCGAACCGTGCGCAACCGGAGCCGTTGTGTCCGAGTGTGATTCGACGCGAATTTGCAGACGCGCGACGGTGGCGAACTCCATGTTCGAAGAGCTTGTCGGCGTTGCTCGATCGAAACGATGTGATAAAGATTCTGCGGCTGGAGACGCTGTTCGATCGGTGTTAAGCGTCGGTCATGGGTCCCCTAACCACGAAGGCTTCTTGTTCTAAAGGACTCCTGCAGGGGTAGAGCGAGACATAGCGGAAACTGCATGCTGAGTGCGGGATGAATCAGATTGGGTGGTCCGCGACCAGGTATAAAACCCCGCGATTACGCCTAGATTTGAATTCCCCAGACGAATCTTAGACATGCTTCTCACGGGAAGTCAGTGATTCGCCTTTACAAGTGGAAATAAGTTCGACGACTATTGGTTGATGCCGCTCGTGGTGTCCAGACCATCTTCGGCTCACCAATGCAATCAACGAAGCCGCCGCCCCAAATCTGGTCCTCGACGTGCTTGCGTTTCGTGGGCGATATCCGTCATTCGGCCCGGACCTAGGATGGATCAAGTTGTTGTTCGCTCTGGTCGGGTCATACCGACGCGACGCAGCCGGTACTGCAGCGCTGGTGTTCGGAATGTCGCCAGGCGCTCATAGGCACATTCGAAATCAGGCGGAACTCAGTCAAGCGGGCGGAGCAGTGCATGTTGGCACGGATTGGGCGTTGCAGCGACAACAGTCGTAGAGCTGCAAGTCAGGAAGTGCCCCCGGCAGGATTCGAACCTGCGGCCTTCTGCTCCGGAGGCAGACGCTCTATCCCCTGAGCTACGGGGGCGCACCGGGATTCGGTGAGCCGTTGGGCGGTGTAACCCTAACGCACGCGGCGTTGCGAGACCAAAAGGCCCCTGGGGTCGTGAGTCCTTTCGGAGGGTGGACCCTCCAAAAGGACTCACGAGCGGCGAAGCCGCCTCAGTTCATCGGCAGCGGCTGGGCATTCCGCTGCGCGAGCATTTCTGTCATAAGCGCCGATTCGGAGTCCTGTGTCTTCACCATCGAGTTCGCGAAGTTTTTGACGACTCCCAATTCGGCATGCTCGGCGCCGTACTCGCCCATCTCCTTGCCGCCCTGGTGGTGGCGCAGCATGAGCTGCAGGAACAGCACATCCAGCTCCGGACCCTCGGCTTTGCGGAGGTTGGTCAGATCTGCCGAGGTAGCCATACCTGGCATCGCCATCATGCCGTCGGACATGTCGTGCGAGTCCATGCTCATGCCGCCGTGCTCGTGCCCCGACGAACTGTCGTCCATCCACTTCATGTAGCCGTCGTCGGCGAACGGTGCCTGGCCCCACAGCGCGAGCCAACCCTGCATGTAGCCGACCTGGTTCTGCTGCGTGGTGAGGATGTCGTACGCCAGATTGCGGACCTCGGTGTTCGTCGACTTCGTCAGCGCAATCGTCGACATCTCGATGGCCTGGTTGTGGTGCACCGTCATGTCCTGAGAGAAGCCGACGTCGACGGAATCCGCTCCCGGTGTCGTGGCGTCGTCCTGAAACCAGAGACGGCCGAGGAAGCCGATCGCGATGCCGAGCAGTATTGCCGCGACCAGTGCCAGCGCAAGGGTGATCGTGCGCTGACTAGGCCGCGAGCGTCCGTTCGACTCCTCGCCCAGCACGATCTCCTGGGGTTTGGTCGAGCTTTCGTCCGTGTCCGCCATCAGGGTGCGGGTGCCGGCGCGGGCTGCTGCAGTTCCGGCGGCAGCTGGTTCTGCAGCTCAGGCGGTAGCTCCATGCCCGGCGGCAGTTGTGGCAGTCCCGGCTGCCCACCCGTTTCCGTTGCGTCCGGAGTCAGACCGGCGCCGTCGAACGGCACAGCATCGGGTCCGGGCGGCGACGGATCGAACGGCGGCGGGTTGTCGGGATCGAATGCGTCGGGAATCGTCGCGCAACTGCCGTTGGGCTCCGGCGCGTTGTAGCTGTTCGCGCGCAGAGCTGCGATGAACTGCGGGATTCGGCGATCGTCGGCGTTGTCGAGCTTGAGCTGATGTCCCCACGCCTGCAACGAAATCGGGCTGTCCTGACCGGGATAGGGCGACATCATCATGTACGGCTTGTTGTCGACCCGACTTGCGAGTTCGTCGAGGGCGTCACCGCTCACCTCGTCCGGGTTGTAGGTGATCCACACGGTGCCGTGCTCGAGTGAGTGCACAGCGTTCTCGGTGCGAATCGCGTTCGGGTACACGACGCCGGTGCAGGTCGCCCAGGCATTGTCGTGCGGACCACCGAACGGTGGGGTCTGGTTGTACGCAACACGCTGAGGGGCGGTGATGTGCAAGCCGGCCTTGTAGGGCTCGACCTTCACGCCGTCGATGGCCGTCGACGGGTCTTTGTTGGTCTCGCTCGGTGCGTACTTGTCGGCGTCCGCCTTTTCCTGATATTTGGGAATCAGGTTCCACGCGAGAAGTCCGACCAAGGCAACGATCACGGTGACAGCGCCGATCAGCATCCAAGGGATCTCGCGAGACTTGGGAAGTCCTTTACCTTTGGCTCCCGCGCCCTTCTTCTTCTTGGTGGCGGCCTTGATCGCCTTGGCTGATTTCGCCCCGGTCTTGTTGCCGGGACTCTCCGAACCGCTTGCCATCCGTGGACTGCTCTTTCGCCGTGTGGACATGAATCGATCGCTGCGCTCCCTGGAGCGCCCTCACTCTACGGAAAAATGCCCAGGCCCGGACGGCCGTATTCGATCGGTCCGGATTAAGAGCACTACCCCGCAGACCATAGGATAGACACCTGTGACTCCAGCTGACCTTGCCGAACTCCTCCGCGGTACCGCCGCGAAGGTGCTTGCCGAGCGTGGAATCGACACATCGGTACTGCCAGCAGAGCTGACCGTCGAGCGTCCACGCAACCCGGAACACGGCGATTACGCCTCGAACATTGCCATGCGAATCGGCAAGCCCGCGGGTGTGAATCCGCGCGAACTCGCAGGTTGGCTCGCTGAAGCACTCACGGCGACCGACGGCATCGCGACGGCGGACGTCGCCGGACCCGGTTTCCTCAACATCCGACTCGACGCGTCCGCGCAGGGCGCGATTCTGACCTCCGTCCTGGCAGCGGGAGCCGAGTTCGGCAGTGCGACCACGCTCACGGGTAAGACGATCAACCTCGAGTTCGTCTCGGCCAACCCGACCGGGCCGATTCACCTCGGTGGAACCCGTTGGGCAGCCGTCGGTGACGCTCTCGGCCGGATTCTTGCGTCGCAGGGCGCCGCGGTGACCAGGGAGTACTACTTCAACGATCACGGCGGGCAGATCGACCGGTTCGCCGAATCGCTCATTGCCGCAGCGAAAAACGAGCCGACACCCGACAAGGGTTACGCGGGCAGCTACATCTCCGACATCGCGGCAGCTGTGATCGCGCAGCATCCAGGAGCGCTCGATGCACCGCCTGCCGAACAGCACGAGATCTTTCGCGCGACCGGCGTCGACCTGATGTTCGCCCACATCAAGAAGACGCTCCACGAATTCGGCACCGACTTCGACGTCTACACCAACGAAAGCTCGATGTTCGAGTCCGGCGCCGTCGAGCGCGCGGTGGAGGAGCTGAAGACCAAGGGCACGCTGTACGAGGCCGAGGGCGCATGGTGGTTGCGGACCACCGACTTCGGCGACGACAAGGACCGCGTTGTCATCAAGAGCGACGGGACCTCGGCCTACGTTGCCGGTGACATCGCCTACTTCCTCGACAAGCGCGCTCGCGGTGCCGATCTCTGCATCTACATGCTCGGTGCCGACCACCACGGCTACATCGGACGCCTCAAGGCGATCGCATCGGCGACCGGAGACGATCCGGCAAACGTCGAGGTGCTCATCGGCCAGATGGTGAACCTGGTCCGTGACGGTGTCACGGTGAAGATGAGCAAGCGCGCAGGCACTGTCATCACGCTCGACGATCTCGTCGAGGCGATCGGCGTCGACGCGGCACGGTATGCGCTGGTGCGGTCGTCGGTGAATACGAGCATCGACATCGACCTTGCGCTCTGGACCAAGCAGAACGACGAGAACCCGGTGCTGTACGTGCAATACGCGCATGCGCGGTTGCGGTCGGTTGCTCGCAACGCTGCGGACCTCGGAATCGGGACGGACGACCCGAACTTCGCGCTTCTCGACTCCGATCACGAGGGTGAGCTGATCAAGACGATCGGCGAGTACCCGCGGGTTGTCGCCAGTGCGGCGAATCTGCGTGAGCCACATCGGATTGCGCGCTATCTGGAAGAACTTGCAGGGACGTATCACAGGTTCTATGCGGCTTGTCGCATCTTGCCTGTCGGAGACGAGGAGCCGAACGAATTGCATACCGCCCGACTCGCGCTGTGTGACGCAACCCGTCAGGTGTTGGCCAACGGATTGACCTTGCTCGGCGTCAGCGCACCGGAGCAGATGTGAGCGCGCATCCGGCCGGACCGCGGCACGCCGAACTCGCTTACGCTCCAGGACTTTCCGAGCGTCCGAAAACCCCTGCCGAGATGACGGCACTGCCCGAGCACGTGTATCCGCGTGGCGCCGCCCGCGGTGCGGACGGCGTCGTGACGCTCGCGGGTGTCGCGGTCACGGAGCTCGCGGAGTCTTACGGCACACCGCTTTTCGTCATCGACGAGGACGACTTCCGCTCCCGCTGCCGCGATATGCTCGCCGCGTTCGGTCCGCATGCGCGAATTCACTACGCGTCCAAGGCATTTCTGTGCAGCGAGATCGCGCGCTGGGTTGCAGACGAAGGGCTCTCGCTCGACGTCTGTTCCGGTGGCGAACTCGCCGTGGCATTGCACGGCGGCTTCCCCGCCGAGCGAATTGCCATGCACGGCAACAACAAGTCCATCGCCGAGCTCGAAGCCGGGGTCAGCGCCGGGGTTGGGCACATCGTGCTCGACTCCCTGATCGAGATCGAGCGGCTCGACGCCATCGCGGGCAGTGCCGGTGTCGTGCAGGATGTTCTCGTTCGTGTGACGGTCGGAGTCGAAGCGCACACACACGAATTCATTTCCACCGCACACGAAGACCAGAAGTTCGGGTTCTCGTTGGCCGGGGGAGACGCCATCGAGGCTGTGCGGCGTGTCTTTGCTGCCGACAACCTCCGTCTGGTCGGGCTGCACAGCCACATCGGTTCGCAGATCTTCGACGTGAGCGGTTTCGAGGTCGCCGCGAACCGGGTTATCAGCCTTCTTCGTGACACCGTCGCCGAGTTCGGCGTCGAGAAGACCGCGCAGATCGCGACCGTGGATCTCGGTGGCGGTCTAGGTATTTCCTATATCCCGAGCGACGATCCGCCACCACTGCAGGATCTCGCGGCGACGCTGCTGAAAATCGTCGAATCGGAGTCGGCACGCGTCGGCCTGCCCCGTCCGACACTCGCTGTCGAACCGGGACGTGCGATCGCCGGTCCGGGCACCGTGACTCTCTATGAGGTCGGCACCATCAAGGATGTTGCACTCGGCGCGAGTACGAAGCGTCGCTACGTGAGCATCGACGGCGGTATGAGCGACAACATTCGGACGTCGCTGTACCAAGCCGAATACGATTGCCGTCTGGTGTCGCGAGACAGCGACGCCGATCCGGTGGTTGCACGTGTCGTCGGAAAGCATTGCGAGAGTGGCGATGTGGTCATCCGCGATACCTGGATGCCTGCCGACGTCGGACCCGGCGACCTGCTCGCTGTCGCAGCGACCGGTGCCTACTGCTATTCGATGTCGAGTCGCTACAACCTCCTGCCGCGCCCCGCGGTCGTGGCGGTGCGTGACGGACAATCGCGATTGATTCTTCGCAGGGAGAACGTAGAAGACCTGCTCAGCCTGGAGGTAAACGAGTGACCAGCACGTCGTATTCGTCTCGCACCGGCGACCAGCCGATCGGTGTCGCGGTCCTCGGCATGGGAAATGTCGGGACCGAGGTCGTCCGCATCCTGCGTGACCGTGCCGACGACCTGAAGGCCCGCGTCGGTGCACCTGTTGTGATCCGCGGAATTGCAGTGCGCCGCATCGAGATCGACCGTGGCGTTCCCGAGGAATTGTTGACGACCGATGCCGACGCACTTGTCGCTCGCGACGACGTCGACATCGTGGTCGAGGTCATCGGCGGCATCGAGAAGCCGCGGTCGTTGATTCTTGCTGCGCTCAATTCGGGCAAGTCGGTCGTCACGGCCAACAAGGCGTTGCTGGCCGACTACACCGGTGAGATCGCCGAAGCCGCCGAGCGGACCCGCGCCGACCTGTACTTCGAGGCAGCGGTCGCAGGCGCGATTCCTGTTGTGCGGCCGTTGATGCAGTCGCTCGCGGGCGACAAGGTCAATCGGGTCGTCGGAATTGTCAACGGCACAACGAACTTCATCCTGTCGGCCATGGCGGCGACGGGTGCGGGCTACGAGGAATCCCTCGCCGAGGCGAGCCGTCTCGGGTACGCCGAAGCGGATCCGACTGCCGACGTCGAGGGTTACGACGCCGCCGCGAAGGCAGCGATCCTTGCGTCCCTGGCGTTCCACACCCGGGTGACGGCAGCCGACGTCTACCGCGAGGGCATCTCGAATGTCACAGCCGAAGACCTTGCGACGGCAAAGGCCCTCGACTGCACGGTGAAACTGCTGGCCCTGTGCGAGCGCGTCAGTGACGAGGACGGCAAGGAGCGGATCTCGGTTCGCGTCTATCCGGCCTTGCTTCCCCTTTCCCATCCGCTTGCTCGAGTCGACGGTGCGTTCAATGCCGTTGTCGTCGAGGCAGAGGCGGCTGGCAGGCTGATGTTCTACGGCCAGGGCGCCGGTGGCGCCCCGACGGCATCAGCGGTGATGGGCGACTTGGTGATGGCGGCGCGCAACAAGTTCTACGGTGGCCGCGGTCCAGGCGAATCGACGTACGCGAAATTGCCGATCGCGCCGATGGGCGATACGCCGACTCGGTACCACGTCAACATGGAGGTCGCTGACCGTCCCGGAGTGCTTTCCGGTGTGGCAGCGGAGTTCTCCAAGCGCGGGGTCAGTATCTCCACGGTTCGGCAGGAAGGTGCGGGGGAGGGCGCGCGCCTCGTTGTGGTCACCCATATCGCAGCCGAGTCGGCCTTGGCGGAAACTGTTGCAGCACTTGCGGAGTTGGAGTTCGAGGTAATCGTGAAGAGCGTCCTGAGACTGGAAGGCACCGAAGAATGAGCCGATCGAGCGCTGTTCACACACCATGGCCCGGTTTGATCGAGGCTTACCGCGATCGGTTGGCAATCGGTCCCGACTGGCGTCCTGTCACTCTTCGTGAGGGCGGAACTCCGCTGCTGCCCGCGGAGCATCTCTCCGAATTGACCGGGTGCGACGTGCATTTGAAGGTCGAGGGGCTCAATCCGACCGGTTCGTTCAAGGACCGCGGCATGACGATGGCAATCACCGATGCACGCGCTCGCGGCCAGCGCGCCGTCCTGTGCGCATCGACGGGAAACACGTCGGCATCCGCCGCTGCTTACGCGGCAAAAGCCGGCATGACCTGTGCTGTGTTGATCCCGCAGGGCAAGATCGCGATGGGCAAACTCGCCCAGGCAGTGATGCACGGCGCCCGAATCATCCAGGTGGAGGGCAACTTCGACGATTGCCTCGAGTTGGCACGAAAGACCACCGCCGAGTTCCCCGAGATCGGACTGGTCAACTCCGTCAATCCCGCCCGCATCGAAGGGCAGAAGACGGCGGCGTTCGAAATCTGCGATGCACTCGGCAAAGCGCCTGACGTGCATGCACTTCCGGTCGGCAACGCCGGAAACATCACGGCGTATTGGCGTGGTTACAGCGAGTACTTCGCGGACGGCATCACGTCGGTTCGGCCACGGATGCTCGGTGTGCAGGCAGCCGGTTCGGCCCCGTTGGTCAACGGTGCACCAGTGAAGAACCCCGAGACGATCGCCACCGCCATCCGAATCGGTTCTCCTGCTTCGTGGAACGGCGCGGTGAGCGCAAAAGAAGAGTCCGACGGTGCATTCCGCGCTGCGACCGACGACGAAATTTTGGAGGCTTATCGCCTCATCGCCGCGACCGAAGGTGTGTTCGTCGAGCCGGCGTCCGCGGCGAGCGTCGCAGGACTGCTTGCGGCGCGCAAGGAAGGCTGGCTCGACGCCGGTCTGACTGTGGTGTGCACGGTCACGGGCAACGGCCTGAAGGATCCTGACACCGCCTTGCTGGGAATGCCTGCGGTACAACCGATTCCGGTGGATCCGGTGGCGGTGGCAGCAGCGCTCGAGCTCGCGTAGTGACGACGACCGGACCCGCGCTGATGACCCAGACCCTTCCGATCGGACTGACGATAACTGCTCGCGTTCCCGCGTCCAGTGCCAATCTAGGTCCAGGCTTCGACTCGCTCGGCCTCGCTCTCGACCTGTGCGACGAGATCGAAGTGACAACCACGGCATCGGGACTCACGATTCGCGTCGAGGGTGAAGGCGCCGAAGACGTTCCGTGGGGTCCGTCGCACCTCGTCGTTCGGGCGGTCGAACGGGGGCTGGAATCGGCGGGCGTCTGGGCGGACGGACTGGATGTCGTGTGCCGCAACGTGATTCCGCACTCTCGCGGTCTCGGTTCGTCGGCGTCCGCCGTCGTTGGGGGGCTCGCGGCAGCCAACGGTCTGGCTAGCAAGCTCGACCCCGCACTCGCTCTCTCGCGGGAACAACTCGTTCAGCTCGCGTCGGAGTTCGAAGGGCATCCGGACAACGCTGCCGCGAGTGTGCTCGGCGGAGTTGTGGTGTCCTGGACCGATTCCGACTGTCCGCACACGGGGGAGCGCGAGTATCGCGCCGTTCGGTTGGAGGTGCATCCCGATATCCGTGCGGTGGTGTTCGTACCGCAGGAACGCAGTTCCACCGCGCACACCCGTGGATTGCTACCCGAGATGGTGCCGCACCGCGATGCGGCGTTCAACGTCAGCCGCGCTGCGCTCGCTGTCGTCGCGTTGACCCAACGTCCAGATCTGCTGCTGCCGGCAACCGCAGACATGTTGCACCAGAATCAGCGGGCACCCGCGCTGCCGCTGACAACCCTGTGGATTCGGCGACTGCGAGACGCTGGAATCGCCGCAACCGTATCTGGAGCTGGACCGACTGTTCTTGCTCTGATGACAGGCCCCCTGCCCGACGAACTTCGTGAGCTCGCGAAGGAAGACGGTATCGACGTACTCGACCTGCCCTTGGCGGACGGCGTTTCGGTCACTTGACCCGCGCAGGCGCCGGAGGAGCCGAGTATCGACGTCAGTCGTGACGATGCCGACTCGCCGCAAGGGGGCGCCTGTTGCCGTGCCTGAGCATGGGGGCTATCCTTGGCGTTGTCCGTACATCGTGCGCTTCAGACGCCGGTGCTTCACCAGGGCAATCACTCCAGAAGTTCGGTTTCGGCAATCGAGTCACCGGTGCGCACTGGAATGATCCTTCGACCCCCCTTGCGGTGGTGGATGGCAACCGGCCGATAAAGCAAATGCACGTGCGGCGCACATCCGAGTCCAGTACATAAGCTGGGCTGCGGGACGAACCCTCGAATCGCCCACAGCGCGAGCGAGGGAAGGAAAGGACCTCCGTGACCGATACGGACCTGTTCACTACGCCTGTTGACGATTCCAAGACCGATTCTTCGGTCAGCCAGGCGAGCGATACTTCACAAACCACACCGGCCGCACCAGCGACCGAAGCGCCGCGTGGCGGCGGATTGGCGGGGATGTTGCTACCTCAATTGCGGGCACTCGCCGCAGAACTCGGTATCCGTGGAACCTCCGGAATGCGAAAAGGCGACCTGATCGGTGCGATCAAGGATCGTCAGTCGGGCTCCAGCGCCAAGAAGGAAGCAGCCGAACCCGTCGCCGAACGGCCGAAGAAGGTCGAAGCGGCCGAGGCTCCCGCCAAGGTCGAGGCCGTTGCTCCCGTTGTCGAGGCGCCCGCACAGGCTCCGAAGGCGGATTCCGCACAGGCCACCGAGTCGGTAGCAACCGACTCCGCACCGGCAGCAGCCGAAGCGAAGACCGACGCGTCCGAGTCGCGGACCGACGAGGAGTCCGAGCGCGCACAGGGCGGGCGAAACCGCCAGCGTCGCGGCGCATCGCGTCAGGCAGGATCGCCTGCAGCCGAGCAGGGCGAGTCGCAGCAACCCGCGACCCAGTCCGAGGATCAGCCGCGCCGCAACGAGCAGAACAACGATCGCAGCGGCCAGGACGGGCAAGCGAACCAGGGCGGCAACCGCCGGGAACGCAACCAGGGTGGCGACCGCAACCAGGGTGAGCGCAACAACCAGGGTGACCGCAACCAGGGCAACCAGGGTGAACGCAACCAGGGCAACCAGGGTGAGCGAAACCAGGGCGGCGACCGCAACCAGGGCAACCAGGGCGACCGAAATCGCAACCAGAACAACAACAATCAAGCCAACAGCAATCAGGGCAACAACGGTCCGCGTGGCGACAATCGCAACGACAATCGGGACGATGACGAAGAGGGCGGCCGCGGTCGTCGCGGACGCCGCTTCCGGGAGCGTCGCCGTGGTCGCGAACGTGGTGAAGGTGGCGGGGCGCCCGATGCTCGCGAGCCCGAAATTCGCGAAGACGACGTTCTTCAGCCCGTAGCCGGAATCCTCGATGTGCTGGACAACTACGCATTCGTGCGGACGTCCGGATACCTCGCGGGACCCAACGACGTGTACGTATCGATGAACCTCGTTCGTAAGAGCGGGCTTCGTCGCGGTGACGCCATCACCGGTGCAGTTCGTGCGCCGCGTGAGGGTGAGCAGAGCAATCAGCGGCAGAAGTTCGATCCGTTGGTTCGACTGGACACCATCAACGGTGGCGACATCGATGCAGCGCGTCGCCGTCCCGAATTCCAGAAGCTGACGCCGCTGTATCCGAATCAGCGGCTGCGCCTGGAAACGACGCAGAACAAGCTCACGACCCGCGTGATAGACCTGATCATGCCGATCGGTAAGGGCCAGCGTGCCCTGATCGTCAGCCCGCCCAAGGCAGGTAAGACGACGATCATGCAGGACATCGCCAACGCGATCGCCGTCAACAACCCCGAGGTCTACCTCATGGTTGTGCTCGTCGACGAGCGGCCGGAAGAGGTCACCGACATGCAGCGCTCGGTGAAGGGTGAGGTCATCGCCTCGACCTTCGACCGTCCGCCCGGCGATCACACGTCGGTCGCCGAGTTGGCGATCGAGCGGGCAAAGCGGTTGGTGGAGATGGGTAAGGACGTCGTCGTTCTGCTCGACTCGATCACGCGCCTCGGCCGTGCGTACAACAACTCGTCGCCCGCCTCGGGTCGCATCCTCTCCGGTGGTGTCGATTCGACTGCGCTCTACCCGCCGAAGCGTTTCCTCGGTGCCGCGCGCAACATCGAAAACGGTGGTTCGTTGACCATCATCGCAACGGCGATGGTCGAGACCGGCTCTACCGGTGACACCGTTATCTTCGAAGAGTTCAAGGGCACCGGCAACGCGGAGCTCAAGCTCGATCGAAAGATCGCAGAGCGTCGGGTGTTCCCCGCGGTCGACGTCAATCCGTCCGGTACGCGTAAGGACGAGTTGCTGCTCAATCCGGACGAGGCTGCCGTTCTGCACAAGTTGCGGCGGGTGCTGTCCGGCCTGGACAGCCATCAGGCAATCGATCTGCTGATCGACCGTCTGAAGAAGACGCGCAACAACCTCGAGTTCCTTATGACGGTCTCGAAAACAGCTCCAGGTCTGGCAGACGAGTAGAAGGACCGAAGAACGCTCGACCGATCGTGGCTGCGCCCGCGATCAAGAGCGCAGTTGCTAGAGCAAGAGAAGGTTCGTCCGCGGGCACCGCTTCGTAGGGTGCCCGCGTGTTTGTCGTTGTCTCGTAGCTATACGCCCGATCAGGTGTGGTCTGCGGCAACGCCGTGACGCCGAGACCGATGGCTACGAAGAGAAATACGAAGACTGCGGCCGCACAGCGGAGATTCATATCCGGTGGTCCTTCGATCGGCTTGCACGGTCGTCGATC
Source organism: Antrihabitans stalagmiti (assembly GCF_016482825.1). GTDB lineage: Bacteria > Actinomycetota > Actinomycetes > Mycobacteriales > Mycobacteriaceae > Antrihabitans > Antrihabitans stalagmiti. Next base: position 356,483 of record NZ_JAEMNV010000006.1, read on the forward strand.
CCTGCCGAATCTATGAGTGTGTCCAGGCTGCTGCACGAGTAGTCGACTACTCGATTCGATCTGCGGGCCATATTCATTCGGCTCAGCGTCGGGGGAGTGCGGTAGATTTCGGAACAACTCTGCAGCCAAGGGGCGTCGGTGAAATTCGATGTGAAGTTGTCCGGTCGGGTCGGTGCGGTTGCACTTGTGGTGCTGCTCGGCGGCGCTCAGATTGCGGGCTGCGCCTCGCCGACAGAAGGTGCTGCAAAGGCAGGCGAAGTCGATGTGCGCACGCTGGATGTCGGGAACTACAGCACCGAACCGCTCGAGGTACCCCGTAACGACCGGGAGTCGTTCGGCAGGCTGATCGAAGCCGTGCGAATCGCAGACGCCGTTGCGAACCCGTACAAGATCGATCCCGATTTGAAGTACTGGTCAGGGGCAGAACCGCGGCCGGACGCAAAGTCGGCGACAGGCACCCTCGCTGACGCGACGCAGCCGGTGCTGGAGAAGTACGGAATGATCGCCGGCTACGCAGTCGGCGGACGAGACCAAGAGTTTCCTGCCGAGGGCAAGCCGAAAGTCGGCGATGCACGTGCGGTGACGATCAATGTGCTCCGCTTCCCCGACGAGGATTCAGCCGAACGCGCGGCGCGGGAGATCGACGCTGTCGACTTTGCCCTCAGCCCGGACAACCGCGCGGTGGATATTCCGGAATACGATGCCGCGCAAAGTCATTGGCGCTTAGGCGTGCCTACTCTCGGATCGACGATCGCGCACGGATTCTGGGTCGTGAACGTCTACGCCGAACACACCTCGCCGGACATCGACGCGCTGACCGACCTCGTCACGAAGACGTTCGATGCGCAGATGCCACTCCTCGACGGCTTCGAGGCGACGCCGGTGGACAAGGTGGCCACGTTGCCACTCGACGCCGAGGGGATGGTCAGGCGGATCCTGCCGTACCAGGTCGGCGTCTGGCCCTATCCCGTCGTCGAATCGGACGATCCGAGCACGATTGTCGAGTCCGGCAACGTCAGCATCGAATCCGGCATCGCGTACGGCAGGCTCGGGGCGACGCATTCGGCGGGAAACAAGGAAGTCGTCGGCAAGCTCTTCGACGAGACGGGTCTGGAATTCTGGGGCGCCGTCGAGATCGGCACCTTTCTGTATCGGGTGCGCGACAAGGCCGCGGCGGAGCAACTCGTCGCGGAGAACTACGGAGATTCGCCGAACATCACGAACACGATCGACGGACCGGAGGGCGTGCCGGACGCAACGTGTCAGGAGTTGCAGACCGACGCTGGCGATCCGTACTACCGCTGCAGCGTGATCTATCGGCAGTACGCGGCAAGCGTCACCAGTGACGACGAGGACGATGTTCGGTTCAAAGCCGCAGCTCAGTACGCACTTCTTGCCAACAGTCAGTAGCGAAGGAACAATCGTCGGGCCCGCTGGGTTGAACGATTCGTAAAGCCGCCATCAGCTCTGGCATACTGAGCGGTCGAGTCCGGTTCCGGTTCACGTCTTCGATTGGCGAAGGCGACCCGGCGACCACTGTGAGAGGACACCATGAAGGCAGGAATTCATCCCAACTACGTAGCGACGACAGTCGTCTGCGGTTGCGGAAACACGTTCGAGACGCACAGCACCAAGGCATCGGGTCACATCAATGTCGAGGTTTGCTCGCAGTGCCACCCGTTCTACACCGGCAAGCAGAAGATCCTCGACACCGGCGGCCGTGTCGCCCGCTTCGAGGCTCGCTACGGCAAGCGCGCAGGCAAGAAAGCCGACGCCAGCTCCTAGCTTCTTCGCCGACGCCCGTCCTGTGATCGCTGCAGGCCGGGCGTCGGCTTTTTTTCTATCAAGACCTATCGCAGGCGAGCAGCGGAGAGATGAGCAAGGGCATGGCTGACAAGAACACTGCATCCGCGGTCGACGACATTCTCGCCGAGCACACCAGCTTGGAGCTGCAGCTTTCCGATCCTGCGCTGCACAACGACCCGGGAGCGGCCCGCCGTGTCGGCAAACGTTTCGCCGAACTCGCACCTGTCATGGCGACCTACACCAAGCTGCAGTCCGCTCGTGACGACCTCGAAGCGGCCAAGGAACTCGCGGCCGACGATTCCAGTTTCGCGGCCGAAATCCCCGATCTGGAAGCACAGGTCCTCGAGCTGGACCATGCGCTCACCGATCTTCTTGCACCGCGAGATCCGCACGACAGCGACGACGTCGTCCTCGAGGTCAAGTCGGGTGAAGGTGGCGAGGAGTCAGCGCTGTTCGCCGCAGACCTGGCGCGGATGTACCTTCGCTATGCCGAGCGTCGGGGTTGGCGGGTCGAGGTGCTCGACGCGAACATCTCCGATCTCGGTGGCTACAAGGACGCGACGTTGTCCATCAAAGCGAAGTCCGCGGAGCGTGACGGGGTCTGGTCTCGGCTGAAGTTCGAGGGCGGCGTGCATCGGGTCCAGCGGGTGCCGGTGACCGAGTCGCAGGGCCGGGTCCATACGTCGGCGGCGGGGATTCTGATCTATCCGGAGCCGGAAGAAGTCGAGGACGTGCAGATCGACGAAACCGATCTGCGGATCGACGTCTATCGGTCCTCCGGCAAGGGCGGCCAGGGCGTCAACACGACGGACTCCGCTGTCCGCATCACACATCTGCCGACCGGAATCGTCGTGACGTGCCAGAACGAACGGTCGCAGCTGCAGAACAAGGCGCGCGCGATGCAGGTTCTCGCGGCACGCCTGCAGGTCGTTGCGGAAGAGGCTGCCAACGCCGAGGCATCGGCGGGACGGGCGAGTCAGGTTCGTACGGTCGATCGCTCGGAGCGCATCCGGACCTACAATTTTCCCGAGAACCGCATCACCGACCATCGGATCGGCTTCAAGTCGCACAACCTCGACGCAGTGCTCGATGGTGAGCTCGACGCGTTGCTCGATGCGTTGGGTAAAGCGGACCGCGAAGCGCGGCTCGCCGTCGAGTAGCAGGGGATCCTGCGTCGACGCCCGTCCTTCGCGTGGCAGGCTGTAAGTGTGAGCCGACAGCCAGTTCGTACAGCGATTCGTGAGGCCACCGAACAACTTGCGGCGGCGGGCGTGCACAGCGCACGAAACGATGCCGAGGTGCTCGCCGCTCATCTGATGGGTGTGGAGCGAACCCGGCTGTGTCTGGTACCGCTCGTCGAGTCCGCGGTGCTCCAGGCGTATCGCAAGATGGTCGATCAGCGAGCCAAACGTATTCCGCTGCAGTACATCACCGGTACTTCGCCGATGGGGGAGATCGATCTCGAAGTCGGGCCAGGGGTTTTCGTGCCGCGCCCCGAGACGGAGTTGCTGCTTGCCTGGGCCCTGGCGTTTCTGGAGTCCTGCAACCGGCACCCACCGGTGGTGCTCGACCTCTGCACCGGTTCGGGCGCGTTGGCGTTGGCGTTGGCCCACGCCAGACCCGATGCCGTCGTACACGCGATCGAATTGGATCCACGGGCACTGACCTGGGCGCAACGCAACGCAATGCTTCGGGCCGACGACGGCGACACCGAGATCACCCTGCACAACGACGACGTCACGCGCCCCGACCTGCTCACCGAACTCGACGGCACGGTCGATCTGATCGTTGCGAACCCGCCCTACGTACCGGTCGGTGCTCAGCTCGAGCCCGAGGTGATCGAGCACGATCCCCACATGGCGTTGTTCGCCGGGCCCGACGGCCTCGATGTGATCGAGCCGATGGTCGCAAACGTTGCTCGCTGGTTGCGTGTCGGAGGTGGGGTGGCGATCGAACACGACGACTCGAACGGCGCTGCCGTCGCAGGGTTGCTGGAGGCGGGCGGTTCGTTCACCGACATCGTCACCCACCCCGACCTCGCAGGTCGACCTCGATTTGTCGTCGCGCGGCGCGACAATGCAAGGATGGACGCGTGAGCACGGTCTACGACTGCCAGGATTCTGCGGCTCGGGCTGCCGGAATAGACGCTGCTACCCGAACTTTGAAGGCAGGCCGCCTCGTCGTCATGCCGACGGACACCCTCTACGGGATCGGTGCCGACGCGTTCGACAGTTCCGCGGTGGCTGCATTGTTGCGCGCCAAGCGTCGCGGTCGCGACATGCCGGTGCCGGTACTTGTCGGTTCGTGGAACACGATCGACGGACTTGTGTTGTCGGTGCGGCCACAGGCACGCGATCTCGTGCGTGCGTTCTGGCCCGGCGGCCTCAGTCTGGTTGTGCAACAGGCTCCGTCGCTGGCGTGGGACCTCGGCGATACGCGGGGGACCGTGATGCTGCGGATGCCGCTGCATCCGGTCGCGCTTGAACTGCTGCGTGAGGTCGGTCCGCTGGCGGTGTCGAGCGCCAACGTCTCGGGCTCGCCACCTGCGAAGACGGCCGCCGAAGCTCGCGAACAACTCGGTGAAGATGTGACCGTCTATCTGGACGGTGGCACGTCGGAGCTTGCTGTCGCGTCGACGATCGTGGATCTCACGTCGGATCACCCGCGGATTCTGCGGTCGGGAGCCGTTGCGAGCAGCGACATTGCGGACGTGCTCGGTGTATCGGTCGAAAGCCTCGAGGCGGGAGCAATGCGATGAGCACCGACGGTAACGATCGATTCTGGGGACCGGATTTCGGAGAACTGGAGCAGACCGACCCGGAGGTCGCCGACATCGTCCTCGGTGAGCTCGAACGGCAGCGCGGTGGGCTGCAGCTGATCGCGAGTGAAAACCTCACCAGCCCTGCCGTATTGGCGACGCTCGGGTCGACGTTGAGCAACAAGTACGCCGAAGGCTATCCGGGGCACCGGTACTACGGCGGTTGCGCCGAGGTCGACAAAGCCGAAGAACTGGCGATCGCGCGGGCGAAGGCACTGTTCGGTGCCGAGCACGTCAACGTGCAGCCGCACTCGGGCGCGAGCGCGAATTTCGCCGTATACGCCGCGTTCGCGCAACCGGGCGATCCGATTCTCGCCATGAGCCTGCCGCACGGCGGCCACCTCACCCATGGATCGCGAGTGAGCTTCTCGGGCAAATGGTTCGCGCCAACGCCCTACCACGTGAACAAGCGGACCGAAACGATCGACTACGACGAGGTCAGGGACCTTGCGCTCGCACATCGGCCGCGAATCATCGTCGCAGGCGCTACGGCGTATCCGCGGCTGATCGACTTCGCGATATTCAGGAAGATCGCCGACGAGGTCGACGCGATCCTCTGGGTCGATGCGGCGCATTTCATCGGCCTGGTAGCAGGCAAGGCGATTCCGTCCCCGGTGCCGTACGCCGATGTCGTGTCCGCGACGACACACAAGGTGCTCCGCGGCCCACGAGGCGGAATGCTGATGTGCAGGGCCGAGCACGCGAAGGCGATCGACAAGGCAGTCTTCCCGTTCAGTCAGGGCGGACCGTTGATGCACGCGGTCGCAGCGAAGGCCGTCGCGTTCAAGGAAGCATCGACTCCGCAGTTCCAGGCGTACGCCTCCGGCGTCACCGCGAACGCTGCGGCATTGTCGAAGTCGCTCGAGTCGAACGGCATGCGTGCGGTGTCGGGCGGTACGGACACCCATCTCGCCCTCCTCGATATCCAAGCACTCGGGGTGTCGGGCGCCGAAGCCGAGGTGCGTTGCGATGCGGGACGAATCACCTTGAACAAGAACGCAATTCCGTACGATCCCGCGCCGCCGCGCGTTGCATCCGGTATTCGTGTCGGCTCGGCCGCGCTCACGACGCAAGGTTTCGACGTGTCCGACATGGACCGTGTCGGCGGGCTCGTCGTCAGGGCCGTCAAAGCGGACCCGACGTCATCGGCGGGACGAATCGAACTCGATGCCGTGCGCGCCGAGGTTGCGGAACTGGTCGCGGCCAAGCCGGCCTATCCGCGCGGGGTAGCGTCCGCCACGTGATAGCCGCCGACTCCACCGCTGTGGTGCTGGCCCAATCGAGCAGCGGCGCGGGTGTACCACTTCGCGAGCTGTTGCTCGTGATGCTGACCGCTGCTGTCGTCACGTTCTTCGCGACCGGCGGAATCCGAATGCTGGCCATCGCCTTCGGGGCGGTCGCCATCCCGCGCGAACGCGACGTCCACACCGCACCCATCCCGCGTATGGGTGGGGTCGGCATGTACCTCGGCGTGCTGGCAGCGGTGTTGTTCGCCCAGCAACTACCTGCGCTGGCCCGCGGATTCGATTACGACACCCCCGATATGCCTGCTGCGCTGGTCTCCGGGCTGGTCATCGTCCTCGTGGGTGTAATCGACGACCGTTGGGGTCTCGATGCGTTGACCAAATTCGTGGGACAGGTGACGGCCGCCGGCGTGCTCGTCGTGATGGGCGTGAGCTGGTGGGTCATCTATTTCCCGGGTGGCGGCGGCACGATCATTCTCGATCCACTCCAAGCGGGACTTGTGACGATCGCGGTGACGGTCGTGATGGTCAACGCGATGAACTTCGTCGACGGCCTGGACGGACTTGCCGCGGGAATGGGGTTGATCGCAGCGCTGGCGATCTTCGTCTACTCGGTCGGTCTGTTGCGCGAACAGGGTGGGGACGTGAGTGTCTATCCGCCTGCTCTGCTCGCGGCCGCGCTCGCCGGCGCCTGCCTCGGCTTCCTTCCACACAACTTTCAGCCTGCCAAGATCTTTATGGGTGACTCGGGATCGATGCTGATCGGGTTGATGCTTGCGACTATCTCGACCAGCGCATCGGGCAAGGTCGGTCGGACCGCCTACGGCATTCGAGACATCCTCGGTCTGCTGACGCCGCTTTTGCTCGTCGGCGCAGTGATGTTCATCCCGATGCTCGATCTTCTGCTCGCTGTGGTTCGCCGCACCCGGGCTGGGGTGAGCCCGTTCAGCCCGGACAAGATGCATCTGCATCATCGGCTGCTGCAGATCGGGCACTCGCATCGCAGGGTGGTTCTGCTCATCTATTTGTGGGTCGGCGTTCTTGCTTTCGGAGCAGTCGGCTCCTCGTTGATCGATCGCAGGATAGTGGTCCTGATCTTCGCTGGGGGACTGGTATTTGCGCTGGTAGTGACCGCGGTGCCGTCTTTGCGAAAGCACGAGGACTGGTAGCGGGAAGCGTCCGATTTGCCCGGACTCGACAGTGGGTCTCGGCATCTACTACACTGTGTCGTGGGCAAGAAAAACGAACAAATGCCTGTGGTACGGTTTTCGCTGTTCGTCCGGGTCGGCCTCACGGTCGCGTCGGGTGAGACGCTTAGACCGAGTAGGAGCCCGCACGTGAGTGTTGTCTGCGCGCAGATTTCCGCAAGCTAGCCGAAGGACGTGGCGAACGAACCGCCCAGCCCGAGGCAGCTTATTGGAATTGGTACCGGCCTTGTTGGATGCATTGTTCTAGGTCTGGTTGCCGGTCTGCTTTTGGACGCCGCGATACACACGTCGCCGTTGTTCACAGCAATCGGGTTGCTGCTGGGAATAGTAGGCGCAACCGCAACAATGATCGTGCAGTTCAGAACGTTCATGAGAGATTGAGGAAGAGGCAGATGGCGATGGCGCCACCGGACTCCACCCCCCGACGGGGCGAGCGCAGCGACGACGACACGTCGCTCGGCGATCGCAACGGCGACACGTTACCCCAAAGCGAATCGGGCGAAGACTCGGGACTGCTGTCCGCGATGCCGCTCAACATGCGGCTTCCCACGATCATCGCGATCGGTCTCGGCATCATCGCCTTGATGCTGACCGGCTGGCTCGGGCATCTGGTGATGGGTCTTCTCATCTGCCTCGGGCTTGCGCTCGGCATCGGCAATATGTGGCTGGTTCAGCTTGCGGTCACTCGCGTGACGGCCAACGACAACCCGAGTAAACAGCGGATGGCCTTCTCCTCGGCCTCCAGATTGCTCATCATCACCGCTATCGCGATCGTGATAGGTTTCCTCGTGAAGCCGAGGATCGACGGCATCGGCGTGTTCGTCGGATTGGCCGTCTCACAGGTTCTTCTTGTACTGACAACCACTGTGCCCGTTCTGAAAGGACTTCGCCAGCAATCATGACTGACCAAGTTCTTGCCGAGACCAAAATTGAAGTTGGTCATCACATCGAGAGGCAGCTTTTCGGCCTCACCTTCAATGTCGACACGATCTACGGAACGCTTATCGCTGCTGCGATCGTTCTAGGGCTGGCGTTCTACCTTCGCTCGAAGATCACGAATGGCGTACCCAACGGGGTGCAGTTGTTCTTCGAGGGCGTAACGGTTCAGATGCGCAGCCAGGTCGAGAGCGCAATCGGTATGAAAGTTGCGCCGTTCGTACTTCCGCTCGCCGTAACGCTCTTCGTCTTCATTCTGGTGTCGAACTGGCTCGCGGTGCTTCCGTTCCAATTCGGACCGGTCGATATCGGGCCGATCTACTGGGAGCACGGCGCCGAACTGATCAAGCCGCCTGCATCGGACGTCAACTACGTCTACGCACTCGCGCTGTTCGTGTTCATCTTCTACCACATAGCCGGTGCCAAGCGCCGCGGCATCTTCACCCACTTGAAGAAGTTGGCGAAGGGTCACGTCGCAATCCTCGCTCCGGTCAACATCATCGAAGAGATTGCAAAGCCGATCTCGCTGTCACTCCGACTTTTCGGCAACATGTTTGCCGGCGGCATCATGATCGGATTGATTGCGATGTTCCCCCCTTACATTCTGTGGGGACCGAACGCGATCTGGAAGATGTTCGATTTGTTCGTCGGATTGATTCAGGCCTTCATCTTCGCGCTGCTGACAATTCTCTACTTCAGTCAGTCGATGGAACTGGAAGACGAGCACTAATTTTTCTCGCGCAATAAAGCCAACAAATTCAGACCCGATCTCGGACAGAGAAACAAAGGAAGTGAAATCATGGCAAGTGAAATGGTGACCGCCGGAGCGCTTATCGGTGGCGGTATGATCATGGCAGGCGGCGCAATCGGTGCCGGTATCGGTGACGGTCTCGCCGGTAGCCAGTTGATCGCAGGCATCGCTCGTCAGCCCGAAGCGCAGTCGCGTCTCTTCACCCCGTTCTTCATCACGGTCGGTCTGGTCGAGGCTGCATACTTCATCAACCTCGCGTTCATGGCACTCTTCGTGTTCGCTACCCCAGGCCAGACGACGTAAGTGGCTATGGACAGCACACTTCTAGCCGCCGAGGGCGGTGAGGAGAAGACCAACAACTTCCTCATCCCCAACGGCACGTTCTTCGTCGAGCTCATCATCTTCCTCGTGGTGCTCGGAGTTATCTGGAAGTTCGTTGTCCCGCCGATCCGCGCTGTGCTCGACGAGCGCGCCGAACGGGTGGCGAAGACGACCGACGACAACCACAGGGCTGCTCGGGCGTTCGCGGATGCTGATGCCAAGTACCGCGGCGAACTGATGGACGCTCGGGGCGAAGCTGCCAAGATCCGAGACGCAGCACGTGGCGAGGGTCAGCAGATCCTCGACCAGATGCGTACGAAGGCACGGCAGGAATCCGACGCCATTCAGAAGCAGGCGGACGAGGAACTGCAAGCTCAGGCGCGCAAGGTCGCTTCCGATCTGCAGAGTGGAGTCGGGCCGTTGTCCGACACGCTTGCGAATCGGGTTCTCGGTGTCGACGCCAACGGTTCCGGCAAGGCGTCGTTGGCCGACCAAACTGGGCGGGTGTAATCAGTGGGTACTTTTTTCGGCCAGCTCTTCGCGTTCGCGGTCATCGTCTTCGTCATCGTGCGATACGCAGGACCGCCGGTTCGCAAGCTGATGGCCAAGCAGCAAGACGAAGTTCGCACGCAGATCAGCGAAAGTGAAGCAGCGGCAGCACGTTTGGCCGAAGCGAAGAAGGCGCACGAGGAAGCTGTCTCGCAGGCACGCAACGAAGCTGCGCAGATTCGTGAGGACGCACGTGCGGACGCACAGCGCATCACCGCGCAACTGCGCGAGCAAGCCGATGCCGAAGTTGCCCGCATCAAGCAGCACGGTGTGGAGCAGCTCGCGCTGCAACGCCAGCAGCTGATCCGTCAGCTGCAGCTGGATCTCGGTAGTGCGGCAGTTGCCAAGGCGGGCGACACCGTCCGCAGTCGACTCGCCGACTCCGGCGCCCAGTCGGGAAGCGTCGATCGCTTCCTCGACGAGCTGGAGGCAATGGCAAGCGACGGCAAGTCATCCAATAAGGGAGTGTCCTGATGCACGCGGCAAGCCGCGAGTCGCTGCAAGTAGTGCAGCGCCGCTTCGACGAGGTTTCTGCCGATCTGGATTCTGCAGGCCTGGCGACGCTCGCCGACGAATTGGCCGCCGTCTCGAACCTGCTTGTTGTCGAGGTGACGCTCCGGAAGCACCTCGCAGGCAAGTCAGACGAATCCGAGCCGAAGGTCGCAGTTCTCGACTCACTGCTTGCCGGCAAGGTCGCGGATTCGACGCTCGACATCGTCCGCACGGGCGTCGAGCAGCGCTGGTCGATCTCTCGCGACTTCACCAATGCGCTCGAGCGCCTCGCCAACCTCGCGATCCTGATCGGTGCCGAGCGTGACGGTCAGATCGAGAACGTCGAGGACGAACTGTTCCGCTTCGGTCGCACGCTCGACGCGAATGCACGTCTGTCGACGCTGCTCAGCGACACGGTCGCGCCGCTCGACGGACGCACACAGTTGCTTACCAACGTGCTCGCAGGCAAGGCCAGCGAGTTCACTGATCGATTGCTGCAGCAGACACTTCGTGGTCTCCATGGCAGGAACTTCGAGGCAGTCGTGCCCGAGCTCGCAGAGCTTGCCGCCGAACGTCGCGGACAATCGGTCGCCCATGTCAAGGCCGCCTCGCCGCTGTCGGATGCACAGCGTGAACGGCTCGAAGGCGTGCTGTCCCGAATTTACGGTCGCAACATGACCGTGCAGCTCGAAGTTGTCCCCGAGATTCTCGGTGGACTCGAGATCACGGTCGGCGACGAGGTCGTCGACGGCACCATCGCGTCACGACTGGCGAGCGCAGCGAGCCAACTACCACGTTAGGTGCGTTCGGCGAACGCGCCGGACCACATGAACACTAGAGCCGAACACCATATTCGAAAGCAGGGAAATCGATAGCCATGGCGGAGTTGACGATCTCAACCGAAGAGATTCAGGGCGCGATTGAAAAATACGTCGCCACGTTCTCGTCCGAATCCTCCCGCGAGGAGATCGGCATCGTTGCCGATACCGGCGACGGTATCGCGCACGTCGAGGGCCTGCCATCGGCGATGACCCAGGAGCTGCTGGAATTCCCCGGCGGCGTGCTCGGTGTCGCGCTCAACCTGGACGAGGGCAGCATCGGCGCCGTCATCCTCGGTGACTACGAGGGCATCCAGGAAGGCCAGCAGGTCAAGCGGACCGGAACCGTTCTGTCCGCACCCGTCGGCGACAACTTCCTCGGCCGCGTTGTCGACCCGCTCGGCAACCCGATCGACGGACTCGGCGAGATCGAAGCCGAGACGCGTCGTGCACTCGAATTGCAGGCACCGTCGGTCGTTCAGCGCCAGGGCGTCAGCGAGCCGCTGCAGACCGGCATCAAGGCGATCGACTCGCAGACCCCCATCGGTCGCGGTCAGCGTCAGCTCATCATCGGCGACCGCAAGACCGGCAAGACCGCGGTGTGCGTCGACACGATCATCAACCAGAAGCAGGCCTGGGCAACCGGCGACCCCGACCAGCAGGTGCGCTGCGTCTACGTCGCCATCGGCCAGAAGGGTTCGACCATCGCGGCCGTTCGCCAGGGCCTCGAAGATGCCGGCGCGCTCGAGTACACCACGATCGTTGCTGCACCGGCTTCCGACTCCGCAGGCTTCAAGTGGCTCGCGCCGTACACCGGCTCGGCCATCGGTCAGCACTGGATGTACCAGGGCAAACACGTTCTGATCATCTTCGACGACCTGAGCAAGCAGGCCGAGGCCTACCGTGCCATCTCGCTGCTGCTGCGTCGTCCGCCGGGCCGTGAGGCTTACCCCGGTGACGTCTTCTACCTGCACTCCCGTCTGCTGGAGCGTTGCGCGAAGCTGTCCGACGAACTCGGTGGCGGATCGATGACGGGTCTCCCGATCATCGAGACCAAGGCCAACGACATCTCGGCGTTCATCCCGACCAACGTCATCTCGATCACCGACGGTCAGTGCTTCCTCGAGACCGACCTCTTCAACCAGGGTGTTCGTCCCGCGATCAACGTCGGCGTCTCAGTGTCCCGCGTCGGTGGCGCCGCGCAGATCAAGGCGATGAAAGAGGTTGCAGGTTCACTGCGTCTCGACCTGTCGCAGTACCGCGAGCTCGAAGCGTTCGCGGCGTTCGCATCGGACCTCGACGCGACGTCGAAGGCGCAGCTCGATCGTGGTGCCCGTCTCGTCGAGCTGCTCAAGCAGCCGCAGTACAGCCCGCTTTCGGTCGAGGAGCAGGTCGTCGCGATCTTCCTCGGTACCCGTGGTCACCTCGACTCGGTTCCGGTCGGCGACGTCATCCGTTTCGAGAGCGAATTCCTCGACAACGTGCGCAGCCGTCACGAGAACATCCTGACCGAGATCCGCGAGTCGAAGAAGCTGTCGGACGACGCTTCCGAGGCCTTGGCAGATGCGGTCAACGAGTTCAAGAAGGGCTTCTCCGCCACCGACGGCAGTTCCGTCGAGGCGAAGAAAGAAGAGCCCAAGGAAGACTCGAAGGAATCCGAAGAGGAGCAGACAGAATCGGTTACCGTCCACCGGTCCGCTCCCGACAAGAAATAAGGGTGCGATTCTAAATGGGCGCACAAATACGTGTCCTACGCCGAAGGATCAAATCGGCGGGGTCGATCAAGAAGATCACCAAGGCCCAGGAGCTGATCGCTACTTCGCGTATCTCCAAGGCGCAGGCCCGTGTCGAAGCGGCACGGCCCTACGCCGAGGAAATGACCAAGATGCTCACGACGCTGGCGGACGAGTCGACACTCGACCACCCGCTGCTCGTCGAGCGCGAGAAGCCCCGCCGGGCCGGCGTGCTGATCGTGTCGTCCGATCGTGGTCTCTGCGGCGGCTACAACGCCAACGTGCTGCGCAAGGGCGAGGAACTGTTCGAACAGCTCCGCTCCGAGGGCAAAGAGCCGGTCGTCTACACGGTCGGTCGTAAGGCACTCGGTTTCTACAAGTTCCGTGGCCGCGAGGTCGTCCAGTCATGGACGAACATCTCGGAGAAGCCGACGTATGCGGACGCGACCGAAATCGCGAATGCACTAGTCGCCGCGTTCGTCGTCGGAACCGATCTGCCGTACGACGATCCGCTACCCGAAGAGGTTTCGGGCGTCGACGAGCTGCACATCGTCTTCACCGAGTTCCGCTCGATGTTGACGCAGACGGCTCGCGCTCGCCGAATCGCTCCGATGGTCGTCGAGTACTCCGAGGAGCCGAAGCGCACCGAGTTCGAGTTCGAGCCCAATGCGCAGGAGTTGTTCGAAACCTTGCTGCCTCGCTATCTCGCAACGCGGGTCTACGCCGCAATGCTGGAGGCTTCGGCATCGGAGTCTGCCGCTCGTCGTCGTGCCATGAAGGCTGCGACGGACAACGCGGACGACCTCATCAAGGCGCTCACGCTGGAAGCGAACCGCGCTCGCCAGGCTCAGATCACCCAAGAAATCAGTGAAATCGTCGGTGGCGTTGACGCGCTTGCCGCAACAGGAAGTGACGAGTGACATGACCTCCGCCGTAACCGAAACCAAAGACGCCGGCGCCGCCGAGCGCGCAGGTCGCGTGGTCCGGATCACCGGACCGGTCGTCGACGTGGAATTCCCGCGCGGTGCCGTGCCTGAGCTCTTCAGCGCGCTGCACGCCGAGATCACCTTCCCGGAGCTGGCCAAGACGCTGACCCTCGAGGTTGCACAGCACCTCGGCGACAACCTGGTCCGCACCATCTCGATGCAGCCGACCGACGGCCTGGTCCGTGGCGTCGAGGTCACCGATACGGGCAAGCCGATCTCGGTGCCCGTCGGCGACGGCGTCAAGGGCCACGTCTTCAACGCCCTCGGCGAATGCCTCGACGAGCCCGGCTACGGCGCGGACTTCGAGAAGTGGGCCATCCACCGCAAGCCACCGGCATTCGACCAGCTCGAAGGCCGTACCGAGATGCTGGAGACCGGCCTCAAGGTCGTCGACCTGCTCACCCCGTACGTGCGAGGCGGCAAGATCGGCCTCTTCGGTGGTGCCGGTGTCGGTAAGACGGTTCTCATCCAGGAGATGATCAACCGTATCGCCCGCAACTTCGGTGGTACCTCGGTCTTCGCCGGCGTCGGTGAACGTACTCGTGAAGGTAACGACCTCTGGGTCGAGCTCGCCGACGCGAACGTCCTGAAGGACACCGCCTTGGTGTTCGGTCAGATGGACGAGCCGCCCGGCACGCGTATGCGCGTCGCACTCTCGGCCCTCACGATGGCCGAGTACTTCCGCGACGAGCAGAACCAGGACGTTCTGCTCTTCATCGACAACATCTTCCGTTACACCCAGGCCGGTTCCGAGGTCTCTACCCTGCTCGGTCGTATGCCGTCTGCCGTTGGTTACCAGCCGACGCTTGCTGACGAAATGGGCATCCTGCAGGAACGAATCACCTCGACCAAGGGTCGCTCGATCACGTCGATGCAGGCCGTTTACGTGCCCGCCGACGACTACACCGACCCAGCGCCTGCGGCGACGTTCGCCCACCTCGACGCGACCACCGAGCTTTCCCGTGCGGTGTTCTCGAAGGGCATCTTCCCCGCGGTCGACCCGCTGGCATCGTCTTCGACGATTCTGCTGCCGGGCATCGTCGGCGAGGATCACTACCGCGTGTCGCAGGAAGTCATCCGCATCCTGCAGCGCTACCAGGACCTGCAGGACATCATCGCGATCCTCGGTATCGACGAGCTGTCGGAAGAAGACAAGCAGCTGGTCAACCGTGCGCGACGCATCGAGCGCTTCCTGTCGCAGAACATGATGGCTGCTGAGCAGTTCACCGGCCAGCCGGGCTCCAACGTTCCGCTCAAGGAGACCATCGAGGCGTTCGACAAGCTCACCAAGGGCGACTTCGACCACCTTCCCGAGCAGGCGTTCTTCCTCATCGGTGGACTCGAGGATCTGCAGAAGAAGGCAGAGGGACTTGGTGTCAAGTTCTAACGATGCGTCGCTGAACACCGGAAAGGGCGTGTGACATGAGCGAGATGACAGTCGAGCTTGTTGCTGTCGATCGCCGCGTCTGGTCGGGCGATGCGACATTCGTGTTCGCCCGCACGATCAGTGGTGAGATCGGCATTCTGCCGCAGCATATTCCGCTGGTAGCGGCGTTGGTCGACGACGCGACGGTTCGGATCGACACCGTCGACGGCGAAGAGTTGACGTTCGCGGTCGATGGCGGGTTCCTCTCGGTGAGCGAGAGTGGAGTCATCATCCTGGCCGAGGACGTCGAGGCGTCAGACGATATCGACGTCGACAAGGCTCAGCGGGACGCAGATTCGGACGACGAGCGCGCACAGGCTCGGGGTCGGGCGCGACTGCGCGCCGTCGGCAAGTCCGTCTAGTAGCTCTCCCAACAGCGAAGGGCGGCTAGCGTTGCAAACCGGAATGGTTCTTCTCATCATTCTGGTTGCAATGTTGGCCGTCCTTTTTGCTATGTCCTTCTACCGCTTGATGATTCTTCGTCGCGGTGGGACCTCTGCGATCATCCGAACCACACCCGGCGTAGGTAGCCAGGGTTGGCGGCACGGATTGATTCGATACGGCGAGGATTCTCTCGTCTTCTACAAGTTGTCGAGCCTGCGGTTCGGTCCCGACGTTCGGGTCAACCGGCAGGACATCGCGGTCGAGAATCGCCGTTCGCCGCAGGACAGCGAGGTCGACATCATGACAGACGAGATCGTCGTGCTCAGCGTCCGCGAGGCCAACCGGAGTCTGGAAGTTGCGCTCGACCGCGGTGCCATGACGGCGTTTCTGTCCTGGGTGGAATCGCGTCCCTCGGGTCGGTCGATGCGCGGCCGGCACGGCTGAGAAGGTTAGTTTTCCTCGGCCGCAGCCTCGGTGCTGTCGCCGGCTCCCGGCTTCCACAGGACATCGCCCTCAGGATTTGCCACGCGGCTCAAGATGAACAGCAGATCCGACAGGCGATTGAGGTACTTCGCAGGTAGGACGTTGGTCGTGGCCGGGTTGGCATCGACCGCCGCCCACGCCGAGCGTTCGGCGCGTCGCGCGACTGTTCGCGCCGTGTGCAGCAGCGCGCCCAGCGCAGTGCCGCCGGGCAGGATGAACGAGTGCAGTGGGGCCAACTGCTCGTTGAACTCGTCGCACCAGCCTTCGAGACGATCGATGTAGGACTGGTGGATACGCAGCGGGGGATACTGCGGGTCCTCGACGACAGGGGTCGACAGATCGGCGCCCGCGTCGAAGAGGTCGTTCTGTATCTGCCGCAAAACCTCGTTGATCTGCGGTGCTGGATTACCGAGGGCGACGGCGACGCCGATGCTGGCGTTCGTCTCGTCGCAGTCGGCGTACGCCTGTAGACGCGGATCGTTCTTCGAAATGCGGGAGAAGTCGCTGAGACCCGTCGTCCCGTCGTCGCCGGTGCGGGTGTAGATCCGGGTGAGATGTACGGCCATGAAGCCAACGGTACTGCTCACATCCTGGGGGAGGGGAACACCCGCTGCGGGCTTTTGGCGGAGGCGGCACTCGGGCAGGTCGCGTGCTGACTAGGCTGTCCAACTGTGAGTGAACGCTTCCTAGTCACCGGCGGTAATCGGCTCGCCGGCGAGGTAGCTGTCGGGGGCGCGAAGAACAGCGTTCTGAAGTTGATGGCTGCGGCTTTGTTGGCCGAAGGTACAAGTGTCATAACAAACTGTCCGGACATTCTCGACGTTCCGCTGATGGCCGAGGTGCTACGCGGCCTCGGCTGCGAGGTGGTGCTCGAGGGCGACGAATGCCGGATCACGACGCCGGCCGAGCCCAAGTATCAAGCCGACTTTCCGGCGGTCCGGCAGTTCAGAGCGTCGGTATGTGTGCTCGGTCCACTGGTTGCGAGATGCAGGCGTGCGGTTGTCGCGCTACCAGGTGGGGACGCGATCGGTTCGCGACCACTCGATATGCATCAGGCCGGGTTGAGATTGCTCGGTGCACACGCGGAAATCGAGCACGGTTGCGTTGTCGCACGGGCTGACAAGCTGGAGGGCGCGAAGATTCGTCTGGACTTCCCGTCGGTCGGCGCGACGGAGAACATTCTGATGGCAGCGGCGCTTGCCGATGGCGAAACAGTCATCGACAACGCTGCACGCGAGCCGGACATCGTCGATCTGTGCAACATGCTTGTCCAGATGGGCGCGCGGATCAGCGGGGCAGGCACCACAACTCTCACGATCAGGGGAGTGAAGAAGCTCGAACCGACCACACACCGGGTGATCGGTGATCGGATCGTCGCTGCGACGTGGGGGATAGCTGCTGCCATGACTATCGGCGACGTCCGCGTCACCGGGGTGAATCCGAAGCACCTTTCGCTCGTGCTGGAGAAACTGCGGTCGGCAGGCGCGCAGGTGTCGTTCGAGCCCGACGGTTTTCGAGTCGTGCAGAAAGAGCGTCCACGTGCGGTCAATTTTTCGACCCTGCCGTTCCCTGGATTCCCCACGGACCTGCAACCGATGGCGATCGGCTTGGCCGCAATCGCAGACGGAACGTCGATGATCACGGAAAACGTCTTCGAGGCGCGGTTCAGATTTGTCGAAGAGATGATTCGTTTGGGATCCGATGCACGTACGGACGGGCACCACGCAGTGATACGCGGTGTTCCTCAGCTGTCCAGCGCGCCGGTCTGGTCATCGGATATCCGTGCCGGCGCCGGTCTGGTGCTCGCGGGACTGGTGGCGGACGGGACGACCGAGGTGCACGACGTCTACCACATCGATCGTGGGTATCCGAGGTTCGTCGAGATCTTGCAGGAGCTGGGCGCCGACATCGAGAGAGTGGGCGTTCCGAGTACCGAAGGACCCAAATAGCGGTTCGAGTTGTGGCCTGCGCCACAATTCGGGCCGCTTTCGGCTTTCCAGTGCGCGCCGCTGTTTTTTGCACCTCTCTGACCAGCGTGTTTCCCGCGAATTCTGTGCTGGACCAGGCGATTTGACGTGGTGTTCTTGTTCGCGTAACTTTCTTCAAGTCAGAGCGACACGGACACCGACCCGGAGCCGAGAGGCCAAGACCGCAAGGTCACGGGAAACGAGGTTGGACGGTCGAGCGCTTTGAACTCCCGAGGACACGAACGCTAGGTAGGAACGTGTCTTCACCCGATCGAGATGGAACCGGATTTTGACTCCGGCCAGACGATCAGCTAGGCTGGAACGGTTGCCCCGGATGACCTGCTTTGGTGGGTTGGATGGTGTGTGCGTGTTCTTTGAGAACTCAACAGTGTGTCGATGAATGTCAGTGCCAAATATTTTGTTTTGGT
>NZ_JAEMNV010000007.1 GCF_016482825.1 Antrihabitans stalagmiti
AACGGGCAACCAGAAGACCACCCGACACGACGCGCCGGGTGGTCCCATAACTGGCAATCCAGGTGGTCCCATGCACCTGGCAGAAATCAGCTCACAGCGGTCCCATGCTCATGGCAGACGACAGAGGTAGATCGATAGTGCGCAACTCTTCAAGCTCGTCTAGGCTCGCATCCAGTTGATCGGTCGAAAAATCGAAGCTATCCTTTCGAGCGAAACGTGCAGAGATCTCCGACCGCAGCATTGCACGCGCGAGCAGATAGAACACGCGCGCATCCTCGGGTACATCAGACCAGTCGGCGACTTGTCCAGCAAGATTGGCAATCACGGATTCGCCATGTTGACAAGCGATCTCCATTGGCAGTTTGTCGCCGCGGGTCCGCGCATAGGCCGCCCATCCGTAGAGATCAAACATCAATTCGCATCCGATTCCCACGATCGCCCATGGCGGAGCATCACGTAGGTATCGCAGACGAACAATGTCGTTGACGACTCGCGGAACGGTCACGGTATCGACTATCCAATTGCGGGCTGTTCTTTCACCGCTGACTACGTTCCGTTCGACGAGCGTTTGTGTTCGCAACGCAGTGACAATTCCGTTTACTATTTCGCTGTCAGCGATTGCCGGTTCTGGCACTTTCGCCAGGTCAAGCTGAACAAGTTCTCGCATAGCAGTGGGCACCAGCATATTTAGCGGAATGTCCGCGTGATTCATGAACGACGCCATGTTCATAAAGTGGCGTGCTGGCCTACTCCATCTCGGACTAACAATGCCGAGATCCGCGTTTAGCTTCCTGATCGCGAGCGCAACCGATGCTGCGATCGTGCGGTCGAGTTCCGGTGGAGCAGAGATTTCGTCCTCAAGGGCTGCCAACGACTTGAAGTAGTCGGACGCCAACGATTCGAAACTGTCACCGCTGTTTCTAAAGTATAACCCTGCCATGGCGACCGCCATTGGCATTCTGCCGAGTTTCTCGACGATATCAGCTATTGTATGCCTGATTCCTTTTGCGTCGCCGGCAGAAATTCCGGCGTAATGTGCAAAGCAATTAATAGCCTGTTCGCTTGCGAACGGGCCAATTCGCCGAACCTCTCCAAGCGCAGTCCAACGTGTACTATTCGGCGTGGTCACAACGACTACGCCGGTTCCCGTAGTTGGCATCAAAGACTTTATTGTCGAGGGCGTGTCAACTCCGTCAAAGACAAGGATCCATGGCCCAGCTGACGCCGATAGCGTTCGATTGAACGTGGAATATAACTCGTCTCGACTAGCGTACGAATCGGTTTGATTCATATCGCGCAGTATGTCAGTTACTGTGGCGTCTATCTTGCGCTGGTTCGCGCAGTCGATCCAGTACACCGTTTCGTAGAAATTCCTGCTCGAATGACAAAAGTCAGACGCGAGGACCGACTTTCCCATCCCGGTAGTCCCCGCGAGAATAGCGAGCTGAGGGGTGCGGCCTTCGTTGCACTTTCCGAGCAACCCCGAGAGGTAGTCCAACTCGTCCTCGCGCGGAAACGGTGACGGCCTATACGGCACGGACGTCGCCGCATTTCCCCAATCAAACTCGCCACCAACATGCGCAAGTTCGTGATCGCTGACATGCATTACGGCAATCAGCTCTAAGGCCGAAATCTCCTGCTTTTCGAGCCCAGATCCAGCTCTAAATACGAGGTCAAGCATCGACGCTAATATATACCGAGCAGATGACTGACCGAGCCCCAAGTGGCGATCGCCCCGAAATTGTACGATCATGCCAAGGATTGAATCCCGTATTTCGTTGAGCGATCTCTTGTCTATCGTTATCGTGGCGTTGACTCGCGGAACAAACGCGTAAGTACTTACTTCGCCCGACTTTTCGATGAGTTTACACTCGTCTTCCACCGTCGATGCCATTGCCCTGTTGGTAAGGAATCGTTGAGGTACTGCACCGACCTCTGAAGTCATATCGTCGAAAACAGTGGTTGTGGGCGGTAGATAGATCTTGGCCGTCGGGTCGATTGACGCCTTTACCTGGACAGCTTCCACGAGGAGGTCGGCAATGGTAGTCGAAAAGTCAACCTTGTCCTTGTCACTTGTCGACACCGAGCTTGTTTCTACGAAGAACCTGATTCCCGACAACTCGCTTAGATTTGCCCGCATGTATTCGAGAAAGTATTCGATTGTCGCCAGGTACTGATAGTGATATCCGAATGCTGAAACAACACCGCCCCCGTAAGCCATTGTTGTCTACTACTCCTAGCTGAGTTCGCATCGAATTCTGATGGCCGACCGATCTAGTTTGGCAGCGGGAGTCTACGGCAACTCTGCCCCGAGTACCACGAAACCCCCATACGAGCAATGTCCGTTCCCAGATCTCGTGACGAACCGAAATACACCCCTGGTGCGACACCTGGTGTCATCTGGTCGGCGGGTGGTTCCGCCTACCGGCGGTCCCTTGAACCAAGGCACGGCCAAACCGCCGGTGGGAATAGGCCTTTCGGACGCACCAGTAGGGATTGAAGTGGTAAGCGCATCGCTTGCGTCCGCGAGCAGAACGGACCAGTCGATGCCGGCAGGATAGGACCAGAGATATGAGCACGAGAGCGGATCTGCGCCAAGATCAGTGACAAGACGGGCAATCCGATCATCGGCCCGAACCGGCAATGGCTCTATCAGTTTCGTTCCAAGGGTAGAGACGCTCTCACAGCGCCCCAGAGCGTGGTGCAGATTTCCGCTGAGGAGTTGCGCGCAGTGGTCGATCTGAACGCGGAGTGCAGGCTCCGAGTCGTCAGGAAGCGGCGAACAGCTGGGTATGACAGGTTTGGTTGGCCCCACTTGATGCAGGATTCGCAAGTTTGAGTGGCCCCATCTGCGACTCGCCGGGCAGCTTCTGTCAGGTTTGAGTGGCCCCACCTGAAGGTTCGTCACATCGACGACTTTCAGGAGGAGATGTGAGGTCCAAGATCATGCTGTTCGAGCAGATCCGACGGGATTCCCGGGTGGAGGGTCTGTCGGTGCGGGCATTGGCCAAACGGCACCAGGTGCACCGACGAACGGTTCGGCAGGCGCTGGCGTCGGCGACACCACCGGAATCCGTCAGGCGCCGTTGGCAATCGAAGAAGATCGACCCGTTCGTCGAGGCAATCGACGCCATGTTGCGGTCGGATCTGACCGCCCCCAAGAAACAGCGTCACACGACCGTGCGGATCCTGGCCCGCCTCGTCGCCGAACATGACGCGACCGACCTGTCGTATTCGACCGTGCGCAGTTATGTCAACGAGCGGCGACAAGAGATCTGGGCCGAGATCGGCCGACCACTGACGGAAGTGTTCATCGCCCAAACCCATCAACCCGGTGCCGAAGCCGAGGTCGACTTCGCCGAACTCTGGGTCGACCTGCCGAATGGTCGGACGAAGTGTTACCTATTCACGATGCGGTTGTGCTTCAGCGGCCGCGCCGTCCACCGGGTGTACCCGACCCAGTCTCAGGAAGCGTTCCTGGAGGGTCATATCGCCGCGTTCGCCGAGCTGGGTGGTGTCCCGACCATGCATATCAAATACGACAATTTGAAGTCCGCGGTCACCCAGGTGCTCTTCGGCACCGATCGACGCAGAACGGAGAACGAACGCTGGGTGCTGTTTCGCTCGCACTACGGCTTCGATCCGTTCTACTGCATACCGGGCATCGAGGGTGCCCATGAAAAGGGTGGCGTCGAGGGTGAGGGCGGACGCTTCCGCCGCAACCATCTCGTGCCAGTGCCGAAGGTGAAATCGTTGGCGGAGTTGAACATTCGACTCGCCAAGGCAGACCGGGCCGATGACCATCGCCGCATCAGTGGTCGGCTCGCGACTGTCGGGGACATGTTCGGCATCGAACGACTCGTGCTGCGACCGTTGCCGACAGAGATGTTCGAGCCAGGTCTGTTGTTGAACCCCCGGGTGGATCGACACGCGCGGGTCATGGTCCGCAACTGCCAGTACTCGGTCCCCGCCAAGTTCATCGGACGGCGAGTGCGGGTGCATCTGCGGGCCGGGGAAGTGATCGTCCTGCACGGCCGCAACGTGATCGCCAGCCATGAGCGATCCAACGGCAAAGGCGCCCAAATTCTGGACTTGGATCACTATCTGGAAGTGCTGAAGTACAAACCCGGAGCACTGCCGGGGGCAACCGCGCTGGTCCAAGCTCGCGCTGGCGGCGCGTTCACCCCAGCACACGACGCGTTCTGGGCCGCAGCTCGCAAAACCCACGGTGACGCCGCCGGCACCCGAGAACTCATAGACGTGTTGCTACTGCACCGACACATGGCCGCCGCCGATGTCATTGCCGGACTGACCGCAGCCCTGAGCAGCGGGGCCACCTCGGCCGACGTCGTCGCTGTCGAAGCCCGCAAACAACACCCTGGGGCCAGCCAAACCGCACATCCCGTCGATCACGGTGGGGCGCTCAAGCACACCGTTGTCAGTATTACCCAGCGGCGACTGGCCGATCCGACTGCGGTGATCGCGGGGTTGCCCCCGGACACTCGAGCACTCCCGTCGGTCGCCCAGTACGACGAGCTGCTCAGCCGCCGCAACACCGGATCCGATGCATCCGACAGCGTGAAAGGGAATGTGTCATGAGCCAACCACGACGTCGCCGAGGGCTGACCGAGCAAGCCGCCGCCGCGGCGATCGACACCGCGTGCCGGCAACTCCGGTTGCCGACCGTCCGCGGCCTGGTCACCGACATGGCCGTCGTCGCAGAAAAGGAACAACTCACCTACCAAGGATTCCTCGCCGAACTACTGCTGGGCGAATGCGACGACCGAGCTCGCCGCCGATCCGTCCGACGCGTCAAAGCCGCCGGGTTTCCCCGCGACAAGTGGCTGGCCGACTTCGATTTCGACGCGAACCCGAACATCAACCCGGCCACGATCCACACCCTGGCCGACTGCGGCTGGATCCGCGCCGGGCAACCCCTGTGCCTGATCGGTGACTCCGGCACCGGCAAAAGCCATCTACTCATCGGGCTCGGAACCGCGGCCGCGGAGAACGGTTTCCGGGTCAAATACACACTTGCCACCAAACTCGTCAACGAACTCGTCGAAGCGGCCGACGAGAAGATCCTCGCCAAGACCATCGCCCGCTACGGGCGGGTGGATCTGTTGTGCATCGACGAACTTGGGTACATGGAGACAAACGCGGGGCCGAGTTGCTGTTCCAAGTGTTGACCGAGCGGGAGGAAAAGAATTCGGTCGCGATCGCGTCCAACGACAGTTTCTCGGGCTGGACGAAGACCTTCACCGATGCCCGACTCTGCGCCGCCATCGTGGATCGACTCACGTTCGGCGGCAACATCATCGAGACCGGCACGGACAGCTATCGACTCGCGCATACGAAAGCCCACCAGGCAATCGGGTCGCGGTAAACCACGATCCGATCAGTTGTGCCGCCACACCTTGACCGCGGAGAGCAGCAAAAGCAACACCAGCAACGGAATCAGGACCGCGCTCGCGACAGCGCCGAGCAGCAACCCACCCACCACGGTGCCCACGATCGACCCGGCCGACATCGCGACCACGAAACGCCCGTTCGCACGGAGCACCCCGAAGCTCTGATCTTGGCTGTAGCGGGCGAACGCCACCAGCATCGTCGGTAGCGACACCGCCAGCGACAAGCTTCCCGCGATCTTGATGTCCACCGCGTACAGCAACACGATCGTCGGGATGAGCAATTCGCCACCGGCCACCCCCATCAGTGCCGCGACGACCCCGATCCCGAAACCAGCAATCAACCCCGCGACGGCGCGAGTCACCGGCCCGAGTTCCAGCGAACCGAGGTGGCCGAAGTGGCTGACCGACAACGCGATTGCGATGAGTACCAGCAGCAGCGCCAGCGTTTTGTACAACGTTGCCGAGCGCATCTTGGTCGCCCAGGTGGCCCCGGCCCACGCACCGAGCAGACTGCCACCGAGCAGGTTCACCACGATCGACCAGTGCGGAGCAAGTTCGGCGTACGGGACCGCGGCAAGGCGGGCAGGCAACGCAGTGATGACCACGATCAGGCTCATCGCCTTGTTGAGGATCACGGCCTGCAACGCAACGAAACCGAACAACCCGATCAATAGCGGCAGTCGAAACTCCGCACCCCCGAGACCGATCATCCCGCCGAGCACACCGATGACCGAGCCAGAAAAGAACGCCACCGGCAGCGACCGACTCAATCCGCGGATCGGACCCACTTCGCCCGAGGTGGGCACCCCCGCGACGCCAGTGGGGCTATTCGGAGAATCGCTGTTCACGCGGGCCACCTTACGGCGACAAACCACCAGTTCCGCTAACCGCTACTACCGCTCGACATCGCAAACATCACCACCGTGGTGGGGCCAACCAAATCTGACGGACCGGGGCCACGCAAACTTGACAGACCCAAACAGCGGTATGACTTGTGCGAGGCGTTCTCAATGCACCTGGTGGACGAGTGCACGGACAGTGTTCTGACCCACCGCACTTTCACGGGAGAAGGCAATATCACTGCGGTGCGAGCTTGGTGACGCCCACAGCCCTGCGGAGAGGCTCGTCTCGAATTCGACTCCGAGCCGCGTGACGTGGGCCGGATCACATAGATCGACGCATTCTGCACGAATTCTGCACGCGGCGGGATGGCGCTACTTGTAAGTAGCTCTGAACTGCACAAACTTTGTCGGGCTGACAGGATTGAACCTGCGACCACTTGGTCCCAAGGAATACGGGGAATGCGGTTCTGCACTATCTGCACGCGATGCCGTCGTGCTGCTGAACTGGCGATGCTCGGGCGCGTGCGTGCCGTGTGGCCTCAACTGGCCCCCACCCTGCCTGAGCCGGCCCCAAAACGCCGGGCGAACCGGCGGACACACCAGTTCCGCTCCGGAACCCGGGTGCATCAGAAGGGTCAGAGAAGATTCGGTTTATACGGCGTCAGTGTGTTCTTGGTGGCTTCGATTCGCTGGTAGACACTCGAATGAATCTGGTCGCCAGGCAAGACGGTGCGTCGCTTCCAACCGCCAGCAGCGACCCATATTCGGCCGTTGCGATGCAAGACGCCGAGAGCCCGATCGTGGGGCAGGAGATTGCCGTGCCCGATATCGAGCAGCGGGCGATACCGGTTCGTGCTAATACGCAGACCTGCCGTCTCCGCCTCGACCGCCATCCAGTGGAAGGCCACGTCGGAGAGCCTGTGGTCGTCCTCGTATTGGCCACCCACGTCACTGTGAATGCCCGCGAACCAGACCTCCTGGTGAAGCCCGTTCGAGGCTGCTACTACCTCGGGGTTAAGTCGATAGACCGGGAATGGTCGGCGGCGCTCGTCGAGTGCCATCGCGTGCCGAACGATCGCAACGTTGTCTAGAGTTCGTGTCGACGGCCATTGGTACTGCTCAAACTTGCCGCGCACGTTCATAGATCCGGCCGAGCGGACGGTGTCCCAGATACCCATGAACTCGACCTGATTGATGCCTCTAACAAACACACTTGGAAAATCCGGATTGCCGAATCGACGCTCAAAATCACGCCGCAGTTTCCAGTACCCCTTGCGCTCGGCGGCAGCGTTGGCTTCACGCGCGACGAGGTGGTCGGCGCCTTGGGGTCGGTCTCCGCTCTTAGCGTATAACTTCACGGCATACGGCACTAGATTCTGCGAACCCGACCGCAAGAGTCCTACCGTGCGCAGCATCCCGCTCAGAGCCCGAGCCGTGTAGGCGCCGCGCGAGAATCCGAAGATGTAGATGCTGTCGCCACAGCGGTAGTTCTCCATCAAGAAGATGTAGGCCTCTTCGATGTTTTCCTTGATTCCGTACCCAGCGATGAAGCCGTACGCTCGGCTAGTCGCTTTGCCGAGTCGGGTAAACGCGCTGCGTGCTCCCATCGTCCCCACACCCGGATCGTAGTAGACAAGTTGATCAGCGGTCTTGCTCGCGAGTTCATAGATCCGGCCGACGTTCGTCGAGCCGGCCTCGGGTTCGTTGCTCGTACCGTCGAGACAGACGACAAGATTGCGTTGTGTCGAACCCGGGTTCTCCTCGTTCACACGCTCATCATGCGCCATCGGTTCATCCCACAACCATGAATGGCGCCCAGTAGCGCTCAGCGTCGCCAGACAAAGGCTGTGGGATCACTTCGTCGTCGCGGAGCTCAGGCGGCAGATTGAGGCCGCGGCGCCTTTTGGTGCCCTCGGACGCCGGAGTGCCACCAAGCTTGTGGTACGCGACGTGCATGTCGTCGGGCGTGAGCGTGAATATTGCGCGCTGCGCAGTTGCTAGCGCCGAGGCCGGCGGTGTCCCGACTGCGAGCTCCTGATAGAAGCGGTACATCACTATCGGCGCGACCTCGTCGTCCACCGGCCAGAGCGACACCACAGCTTGTGAGACCCCCGAGCGCAGCAGCGATCGGGTCAATCCGATGACGTCACCACCGAGCGTGGCCTCCCCGCGCCCGGTATCGCAGCCGGACAGAACAGCAAGGTCGGTGCCGAATCTTAGGCCCGCAATGTCTGCGACGCTCAGATCGCCCTGGCCGGCAAGTACCAGTGACGACGCGAACGGAGACAACTCGTCGAGATGTCCGTGGGTCGAGAGATGAAGTATGTTGCACGCTTCGAGGCGAGCGGTCACGGCCGCTTTGGTTGCCTCTGCGCCGAGGAGTATGTCGCTAGCTTCCAGCAGAGCGCCGATGGCGGCAGCCTCGACCTGCGCCCCGGGTAAGCGGTTCAGATCTGGGCGTAAGGTCGCGTCGAATTCGGGATCGCCGACGATCAGCGGGCGCGCTGTCGACACCCCCACATCGGGTCGGTACGCCTCAGCGCGTGGCAAGTACGACACAACATGGGTCAGCATCAACGGCAGGCCGTCGAGCCGAAGCGCGTGGAATGGCACTGCGGTGAGCGCTCCGAACGGCACTATAACTAACCGGTTATGGGTTCGCAAAAGATCCTCGACCGGATTGACAAGCAACAACGACAACGCCGTGTTCGATGCCCGCCCAGCTGTGCACGTGATCTGGAAGTCGCGAACGAGCACTGCGAGCTCATTCGATCTGAGCTCTCGAACAATCGGCCTCAGCACATCCCTGGTCACTGCCCACATCAGTAGGTCGTCGCCGACCGCGAGATATTCCAGGAGCAGCGTGCCTTCCGCAAGCATGTCCTGGATATCGGCGGCCCCTCGCAGGTGCCCGGGGGCAGAGCGCCTCAGTAGGAGGCCAGGGCTCGCTGCGTCAACAGCTCGCTCCGCTGCAGCGAGATCGGCATCGGCCGCATCCAACTTCGCGAAAAGGCCGGCGGTGCGGTCCGGTGCAGCGGTGGGCAGCTGGTCAACGATCGTGTTGGAAATCGCCGAATATTGGGCCGCGGCTCTCTGCCACCACTGACTAATCACAGGATTGACCTGGATCAGTGTGTCGAACGAGAACGACCGGGCGCGCTCGGCAGAATTGAATGATCCGTCCACGTCACCCTTCGCTAGCTGCACCATTGCTAGAGTCGCGTAGAGCTTCGCGACATCGGGCTGATCGCAGGCATCGAGGCGGTCCGGATCCCTCAACAGCAGTCTCGCCTCGGCCTCGAACATCGCGATTGCTGCGCTCACCGCGGCCTTTGCGTCGTTCACGTTCCCGCGCTCCAGGTCGATCCCGGCCCTCATTAGTGGGTCGCGCCATTCGGTCCAGGCAGTGGCCCGGTCCAGCGCGGCGTGCGCGCGCTCGAATGCCTTCGCACGGACGTAGAGCGTTGCGGCGGCTTGGTCCGAAATCTTGCCAGAATCGTGGGCTGCATCCAGTGCCTCGCGAGCCTCGTCGAGCCGTTGCGCCGACACCAACGCGAGTGGCAACAGATGCGGCACTGCCCCAGGTCGTAGAGAGGCGTCGATGGCACGTGCGAACCACGCCCGGGCCTCGTCGGCGCGACCTGTTCGCTGTGCGTGTTCGCCCCTTGCAATTTGAGCGATGACATCGATCATGACGACCATTTCCCGGGCGCTATTGAGGTACATGCGCTGAATCATCGTAATCATGATTTCGGCGGCGGCAGCTTGAGATTCAATCGACCCGTCCCCAGCAAGCGCCGCGAATGTGCCTACTATTTCGGACTCAGTCGCGAGATGCGGGTCAGCGACCGGTGGCAACACAGATTGCCTCGCCGTAATTTCAGCCACGAGCTGGTCCCTGATCAGATCGAGACGTGTGGCAGCGTGGGCAGCATGCGGGCCGAGGGTGTGGTCCCGGAGCGCTGCGATCATTACTGCGGCCGCCTCAAGCTTCTGGGGGAACGCGAAAAGTTCGGAGTCCGGAGTAGCGAGACTACGGCCGAACTCGCGTTCAAGCCTGATAAGGGCACTGGTCGTGAGGTTAAGCCGCATGTCGGCGCGGGCAACAGCTGTGACCAAACTCTGCGACGGGACGGACCGGTTGACGCGGACAAGCTGTAGCGCGGTGAGATGGCCAATGCGTGCCCGACTCGCCGTCCCGTTTGTGTTCCATACGTCGGCGCAGCGTTCGAGTAATCGGCCGAGTCCGACACACCATGAGGCGCTGCCAACTGAGGTAGACCAACCGATCAAGTCGGCGATCGGGCCGTGTTCGGGGCGATGCCATCCTCCGCCCAGATCGAGCGCGTGCTGTTCCAGACGACCATCATCTATGTCGGCGACCAATTCGTGAATCGCGGTCATCCGTTGCATCGCAGCGTCGTCAGCCGTCACATATTCCACGTGCGCGTCTGCGAGTGCGGTTCGGACAGCATCACGATCGCCCCTGGTCCTTGCCAGCGAAGCAGTGCGGATTGCGAGCGCGCCGCGCAACCAGGGCGCGTCAATCGCACCGAGCGTGGACGCTGCCTGGTCGTAACACGCAACGGCGTGACCGTCATCCACCGGGAACGGGCTCGGACCCTGCTGTGGCGCGAGTGCGACTCCGAGCGATTCAGGCGCCGCGCCAGGTGTGCACCACCAGTCGCCTTCGACGAGGTAAGTCAGGGCCAGCTGACCGGCATCGCCTTCGCAATGATGACGAGCAACTGCGAGTAGGTTCGGCGCGTTCGGCATGCCCGCATGATGAGCGAGATCGGCGCCAGCGATCCTTGCCCAAACTGCGAGCGCTGGCTGGCGGAGCCGGGATGCCGTGGCGGTGAGATTCTCCAGATTCTGCATGCCCTTATTAAGTGCCTGCTCGACGCCCAGCGTCGCGCCTCCACGTACGGATGTCTCCAACATGCTCCGCAGCGTCAGTAGGCCGGGCGGTCCCCAGGCCACGACGCCTTCAAGAAGCTCCGTCGGAGACTCACCGGTCGACGGCACAACAAATGCGTCGAGAAGCAATTCACCCTCCGCGCCGACACCGCCGGGGTACCAGTTGCGGTCAAGTAACTGTGCCCAAACTGTCAGCGACTGAATAATCCTCGCGCAACGACCGGAGACTTCGCCACTCTCGATGTCACTGAGCAATTTAAGGCAGCGGCGGGGTTCCCCTGCCGTGAGAGCGGCCAGGCACGCGTCATAAATAGCTCCCTCGACGAGCGTGCTGAAGAACGACGAACCCGACGCAGGCTGTAGGACCACGCTGATCCATGAGTCGAGGGGAGTCGTCATTGCCGGGCTGGGAGTTCGAGGATAATGCCTTTGGCCGGTTCGTCTGGATACCGTGCCGCATAGCCGAACTGCGCTGTCAGTTTGGGATCGGTCCAACGTGCTGTGCGAGGGGTGCGATAGTTGAACCATAACGTCGCTCCCTGGCGCGCGCTGACGACTGTACGAGCGATCGCCACGTCGTCGGGGTGGTGAAAGATGTCGCCATTTGTTGAGACGAGATAGTGCCGCGCCGGCGCGACGGCGAGCATCGGCGCGATGACATTTCCTTTGCTGCCGTGGTGTGGGAGCTTAAAGGCGTCAACCGCCAGCTCGTCGAGGCCTCGTGACTGGGCGACACCGAGTAGCGCAGCGCCGATGACTGTGCCGAATCCGTCGCCTGCGAGGACAACGCTAGCGCCTCTGTGCTCGATTAGCAGAGCAATGCTGCTGCCGTTCGGAGCAGACGAATCGCCGACAGACTTTGACGACGCGATCGCCTCAAGATCACTAAGAGGCTGCAAGACATCTGGCTCGGCGGCCCTCGTCGGGCCGCGAGTAGCTGCATCGACGGCCTCCCGCCATTTGGCTCCGAGGATTGCCAGGCGCTTCGTTGTCGGCGAAAGGACGGTGATGCGCGGTCCGTTCGCCGTTTGAACCTCGACAAAACCAGCCTCTTCGCCGGTATCGATGGGCAGTCCGCAGAATGCGCGGTTCCACGGGAGCACAACGTTGTTGGTGTCGCCGCGCAGATCCGCTGTCAGAGATTCGCCCTGCGCGACGCTACGCGTGACTCCGCTCCCTGGCAGATGAACGCGCCCGTTAAACCAATAGTCTCCGACCTGCTCATGCGCGAACTTGCTATTGGCGAATGGCAAAAATCCGCCGATATGGTCCGCGTCGATGTGAGTCACCACCGCGACATCTATCCTATTGTCGTCCGTTGGAAATCGGTTTAATCGCGCTTCCAACCTTGGCCACGTATCCACCGGACCGCCATCGACGAGCATGCGCCACGTCCGGCCACCGTCGTGAGACGGACACTCGACGAGCAGACAGTCGCCTTGGCGCGCTGGCAGGACCTCAAGTCGAATGGCAGGTGTCATGGTGTACTCCCGCCTAGACTCCCGTTAATAGTCATTGTGAGCGCAAAGATTCGACAGCGCAATTGCAATTCGCGCAACCGAGATCAAGACGAATCCGTTCTAGCGTGTCGTCTCGGTTTGTTGTCCGCCTGGCCAGTATCGGAACAGGGTGTTCCCGACATTGCTTGCGGACGAACGTAACCACCACAGGTGCGGGGTGGACCAACGACCGCACACAAACTGCCGAGAACGCCTTCAGCCACATGCCATGTCCGTGACGGTGGGTGATCCATTCGGGGACCCCTGCCTGACAGGCCGGTCTGACCGGATTGTGGCCTGCGCAGACCGATCAAGGCGTAGAGGAACGGACTTGCCATGGCCGGAACCGTCACCTCCGCAACGCTACCTAGGAGTCTGCTGCCAACTTCGACAGCAGCTCCGCGATCTGGGCGTCACGCCCTTCGGCGGCGTGTTGATAGCGCATCGCAGCTTGCGGTGTCGAGTGCCCCAGCCGCGCCATGAGCTCCGCGAGCGTTGCGCCAGTCGCAGCGGCAAGGACAGCGCCGGTGTGCCGCAGATCGTGGAACGTCATGTCGGGCGTGCCGGCCTCGGCAGCCTTACCTGGTCTCCATCGCCCAGACTCTTCACAAGCTCTGTACCAATGCCGGTACAACGTCGACGGCGCCAAGTGGCCACCGTGCTTGGCTGGGAACACCAATGAATCTGACGCCGACCCAACGTGATCCCGCAAATGACCGTCAATTACTGGGACTAAGTGTGGCGGAATTGAGACGTCGCGAACGCCTGCATCCGTCTTCGGCGTCTTAACGCGGAACTCGCCTTCGGCCCGGACTACGCCACGCCGCACGCGTATCACTGCGCGAGTGGTATCGACATCCTGACGGCGCAACTCGGTCAACTCGCCGAAACGGAGCGCGCACCAGGAGGCCAGCATAACCAACGCCTTGAACTGATCCGGCATCGCGGCAGTCAATGACGCGAGTTCGTCAAGAGTCGCCGGCCGAATCTTGCGAACCCGCTTGGCGGTGCCGGCGCCGCGGATCTTGCATGGGCTCGTTGCGATCTTGCCGTCGTTCTCCGCGCTGCGGAAAATAGTTGCGGCTAACCCATACGCATGAGCGCGCAGCGTCGGTGTTTGCGCGTCAAGTTTCCTGTGCCACTTACGAATATCGTCGTAGGTAATCGATGCGATCGGTAGCAAACCAAGCGCGGGCAGAATCTGGTGGTCGAGCAGCTTGCGATATTCGCCACGGGTCCGATCGGCAAGATCTCGGTACGCCATCCAGTCGTCGGCGAACTCGCCGAATGTGATGGCCGCCGGTTTCTCGACGCCGGGTGGCGCCCACGCCTTCCGAACAATGTCGGCTTGCTGCATCGACAGCCAGGCGCGCGCATCCTGCTTTGTCGTGAACGTCGTCGGCGCACGATAGCGGCGCCCGTCCGGGCCGTTGTAGCGAGCGCGGTACCGCCCACTCGGTAGCTTCTCAACTTCGCCGAATGAGGCGCGGCGCGTTTCGGCCACCCGTACCCTCCCCTTTATATCCCGCCCGCATGGGGTATTCGTGGGGTAAGCATAACTCAAAAGCGACCGATCGTGTTCGCAAGGGACACCACACTTGTGGTCTAAAGCCCCAGATAGATCGCTCGAAATCGCAGGTCAGATGAGAGACGAGCGATTTCTGCGAAACTGGTTCAATCCCAGTATCGCGCACCACAGGTAGACCAGGTCAGGCCCCCTTTCGAGGGGGCCTTTCTTGTTGGAGTGGTTTCGAGGTCACTGCCCACGCAGGCCAAGGACATAGACGAGACGAACCACGATGCCTCTCCAAGGATGCCCGCTTTCGACTGCTGCGCTCACAGCGATCGCTTCGGCGCCTCTAGCGCAGAAAGGCTTTACATGTACTTTTCGACGATTGCTGTGCGTGGACGGGTTCGACGAGCGACGCCGGATACGGTCGTACACACTCGAGGGTTCCGGACAGAAGCGGAGAGGCAGAATCGTGCAGGTGCACGGCATCGCCTACGAGCTGAACATCGCGAAGGGTCAGCCATTGACCTGATGATGTTTGCGGTGTCCCGTTGTACTGCAACCCAAACCACTTCGAGGCGGCGGCCCCTCGCTGCCGATCTTCAACGCGCCACCACGGTCGTCGCAGCGTGCCCCCATGGTCGCCCCTGCATGTTGGAAACCAGAAGGAACAGGATGCCGAGGACGATGAGTCCTGCGATGCTGGCGCCGACCACGGTGGACGTCCGTTCGTGCCACGGCGGACCCGTGAGGGTTGTCGTCGCGGTCATCGGTCACGGGGACTGAACAGTAGCCGCGGCCACCGCTTCCGGACCGATCAGCGGAACCTGCCGACTACCTCGGCGAACAGCTCCAGGTGGTCCAGATCCGACATGTCGAGCACCTGCAGGTACACCCGCTGGACGCCGGCTTCGGCGAACGGGGTCAACCGGTCGACGATCTCGTCGGGCGTCCCGACCAGCGGCGAGTTGCTGCGCAGTTCGTCCACCTCGCGCCCGATGGCGGCCGCGCGGCGCGCGATCTCGGACTCGTCACGTCCTGCGCACACCACGAATGCCGCCGAGTAGGTGAGCGAATCCGGTGCGCGGCCGGAGCTGGCCAATGCGGCCGCCACCCGGCCGTACTGCGTCTTCAGGTCGTCGAGCGAAGCGAACGGCATGTTGAACTCGGTGGCGAACTTCGCAGCTAGCGCCGGGGTGCGCTTGGCGCCGCCGCCACCGATGATGATCGGCGGGTGCGGGGTCTGGACTGGCTTGGGCAGCGCGGGCGAATCCACGATGGAGTACTGAGTGCCGGAGTAGTCGAAGGTCTCCCCGACGGGCGTTCTCCACAGGCCCGTGATGATGTCGAGCTGCTCAGACAGCCGGTCGAAGCGTTCACCCAGCGGAGGAAACGGTATCGCGTATGCCTTGTGCTCGCTCTCGAACCAGCCGGCGCCAAGTCCCAAATCCACACGGCCGTCACTCATTTCGTCGACCTGGGCAACCGCGATCGCCAACGGGCCCGGGTAGCGGAAGGTGGCCGACGTGACCATGGTGCCGAGCCGGATCGTCGACGTCTCGCGGGCGATGCCACCGAGGGTCACCCAGGAGTCGGTCGGTCCTGGCAGCCCGTCGCCGCTCATCGCCACGAAGTGATCGGACCGGAAGAACGCCGAATAGCCGAGCGCCTCCGCGGCTCTGGCAACGGCGAGTTGGTCGGCGTATGTGGCGCCTTGTTGGGGTTCGACGAATACGCGGAAGTCCATGCCCGTCAGCCTAGAGGCGGAGGCTTACAGTCCGCTGCGGCAGTCGCGGACAGCCCTTTCCGCGTCGGTCACGCGCTGAACACCATCTCGCCGCCCACGACGGTCCGCAGCACACGTGCCGCGAGCGGCACAGCGAACTCGGGGCACGTTGGTAGCCAGGTCCGGCTCGGGGGTTACTGGCACCTGCAGGCGATGGGCGATCGACCAAGGTCAGGTGCGCTCATTAACGGGGCACCCGAAATGCGCACCGGCGGGTAGGTTTCGGCCCGGCCGCGCGGGGTACCTCGAACGTGAAGTCCACGAATGGAGTCAGTCTTGCGAGCAGTCGTCCGCCACGGCCCGACGGATCTCTCGATCGACGAGGCGCCGACCGATGCGATCGACCAGGGCTGGACCAAGGTCCTCCCGAACCCGGCAAAGGGCTGAGGCAATGAGCGACTCGATGCACTACGTTCGCACCGGCGAGGGCAGACCGATTCTCCTCGTCCACGGTCTGGGCTCGGACCTCGGCAACTGGGACCCGATCGTGCCGGCCCTGGTGGGGGCAGGCCGCGAGGTCATCGCGCTGGATTTGCCCGGCTTCGGCGACAGCCCACCGCGTCACGGCGAAGTGACCATCGCATCCCTCACCGACGCCGTGCAGGAGTTCATCGTCGAGCACGAATTGGGTGACGTGGACGTCGTGGGAAGTTCGATGGGTGCCCGAATGGTCCTCGAGATGGCCCGCCGAGGCCACGGCGGTGCGGTCGTCGCGCTGGATCCCGGCGGGTTCTGGTCCGATAACCAGGTCAAGATCTTCGGCACCACGGTCGGTGCGTCGATCGCCTTGGTACGGCGCATTCAACCCGTTCTGCCTACGCTGACGGCCAACAGGGTCGGGCGGACCGCACTACTGCTTCAGTTCTCAGCCCACCCATGGCGCCTCGACCCCGGTTTGGTGCTGCGTGAACTCCGTAGCTTCAAACGCGCCACCCGCCTCGACGAGGCACTGCGAGCACTGGTTCACGGGCCCAAACAGCAAGGCGCACCGGCAGGTTCACTGCGGGCGCGAGTGGTCATCGGGTGGGGTCGCAACGATCGCGTCACCCTGCCGAGCCAATCCGTCGTGGCGCAGGAACTGTTCCCCGACGCCAGCCTGCACTGGTTCGATGACTGCGGGCACTTCCCGCACTGGGATCAGCCCGAACAGACCGCACGACTTATCCTCGATCCCACCTCGGTGACTACTACTACTTGATCGAGCTTCGAGATCGTCGACCGCGGCGGTGTCGTCCGTCGATCGACGAGCTGACCTCAGCCTCGACTGCGACGCGGGTAGTCGCGGCTCCGGGTTTGGTGAATTCGGAAGCCATGTTCGTCGGGTCGTGGCCACCACAATCACACCCGATAAAACTCTGGCGATGGATCGATCGTCGTGCCAGTGTGGCGTGGTGCTCCCTATTGTCGATTTGAAGGCCGCAGAGTCCGATCCGACATCGTTTCGCATCGCCCTTCGCGAAGCAGCCCACGAGGCGGGATTCTTCTACCTGGTCGGCCACGACGTCGCAGCTGATCGCATCCGCGAGGTGCTCGAGATCGCCGAAGAATTCTTCGCATTGCCCGATGCCGCGAAGGACGAGATCAGCCAATTGAAGAGCCCGCAGTTTCGCGGCTACTCCCGTCTCGGCGGCGAACTGACCAACGGAAAGGTCGATTGGCGCGAGCAGATCGACATCGGCCCCGAGCGGACCGCTCGCACCGACGCCGAGGGTTACTGGCACCTGCAGGGCCCCAATCTGTGGCCCGCGGCGCTGCCGGAGTTCCGCCGAGTCTTCGAGGCGTGGGACGAGTCCCTGGCCGAGGTCGGACTCCGACTGCTGCGGCATTGGGCCGTCTCGCTCGGCGCGCCGGAGGATCACTTCGACGGCGCGTTCGCCGAGCTGCCAGCGACCTTGATGAAGGTCGTCCGCTACCCGGGCAATGTCGACAACCCGCAAGGCGTTGGGGCGCACAAGGATTCCGGAGTGCTCACACTGCTGCTGGTTGCGCCGGACTCCGAAGGTCTTCAAACCGAACTCACACCTGGCGAATGGGTCGATGTACCTCCGCTGGAGAACGCGTTCATCGTCAATATCGGGGAACTGCTCGAGGTCGCGACCAACGGCTATCTACGCGCGACCAAGCACCGAGTCCTCGCACCGCGGCCAGGTACCGACCGGGTGTCGATACCGTACTTCTTGAACCCTGCGCTCGATGCAGTCATACCGATCATCGAACTCCCGCCGACTCTCGCGAAGCATTCACGTGGGGTGGAGGCTGACCCGGACAATCCGATCTTCGACACCTACGGCGAGAACGCGTGGAAGTCCCGGACTCGAGCACATCCCGACGTCGCTGAACTACACCACGGAATCAAACCGGGCGGTTCACCCACCGCCTACTAGGCACTCGCTCGGCGACCTTGTCGGCAGCGAACTACGGCGATCAACGCTCAGGACTCTTGGCTGTGGTGGCTGCCGCCAACAGTGCGTCGTTGACGGCGGTGGGTGTGACCGCAACGAGCGACTTCTGTAGGCGACTGACGTTGTCGCACAGGTACCGTCGCTTCGGGCGCCGCGAGGTCAGCGCGTGGTCGACCACGTTCACCACCTTCTTCGGGTCGCTTGCCAACTTCTGCATACGTCCCAACAATTTTCGACTTCCGATGAGGTGGGCCGCGTACAGGTCGCGGTGCTCGTCGGTCATACGCGCGACCATCGCGTCGTGTTCGTCGAGCGCGTCGGCCCACATGTCCGTGCGGATTGGGCCGGGTTCGATGAGCGAGACAGGAATGTGCCACGGGCGCAACTCCATTCGCAATGCGTCGGCCAAGGATTCGATGGCGTATTTCGATGCGCTGTAGGCGCCGGTGCCAGGTGTCGTGATCAAGCCCGATACCGACGACATGAACACCACCCGCCCGCGGGCGGCGCGAATCTTCGGCAGCACCGCCTGTGTGACGGCGATCTGCGCAATCACGTTGACGTCGAACTGTTGTGACAGCGCATCGACGGACAGCGACTCCACCGGGCCGTTGACGATGATTCCTGCGTTGTTGACGACACCGTTCAACTCTGCAGGGAGCCGGTCGGAAAGCGTTGCGATGGAGTCCCTGTCGGTGATGTCGAGCGTGATCGGGTGGACGTTGGGGATACGTTCGAGGCTGCGTAGCGCGGTGTCGGATCGGGCGGTGCCATAGACGTCCCACCCCCGTCTACTCAAGTGCTCGGTGATGGCCGACCCGATTCCTCGGCCTGCGCCGGTGACCAGTACTGAAGGCATGCGCTGCTCTCTCTTCTGATTTCGCAGTCAGCGCGCGAGGAATTCGAGAACCTTGGGAACGAACTGCTCGTGGTATTGGAAGATGCCGCCGTGCCCGGAGTTGGGGTAGATCACCAGTTCTGCGTTAGGCAGCCGGCGGGCCATGTCGACGGAGTGCGCACTGTCGACCATGACGTCGTTGTCGCCGTTGGCCACCAGAACCGGCTGCTGGATGCTGCCCAAATCGTAGGGAGTTTGCACCGCCGCGGCCCGGATTGCAGTGAGCTGGTTACGGATTGCCGTGAGCGAGATTCGTTTGTCGCGGCCCTCGGTGCGTTCTTCGAGTCGCGCCATGTAGTCGGTCGCGGCACGCTTGCCCTCCGCGGTGCGAGGGAAGAAGAGGAAGTGCTTGGGGTTGCGCAGAGTCAGAGCAGCTTTGACATAGGCGAGCACGGCGACCTTGGTGACTTCGTCCAAGTCCCCCGCACCCGCGGTTCCCGTACCGGCGAAAATCGCCTTCCGGACCAGCTCGGGATGCGCGAGGGTAACCACTTGGGCGACACCACCGCCGAGGGAGAAGCCGAGCAGATCGACCTGGTCGTAGCCGAGCGCGCGAATGAATTCGACAGCGTCGGCCGCCATCTCGTCGATGGTGCGCGGTACCGACCCGCTCGATGCGCCTACCCCACGATTGTCGAAAACGATGACGTGGCGCCGGGCCGCGATTCCGTCGAGAACGCGGGGATCCCAGTCGTCCATCGTGGCGGTGAGGTGGTGCAGCAAGACGAGCGGCACGCCGCCGCGTGGCCCAAGCTCACGATAGGCGAAGGTGCCGCCACCGGTGGTGATGGTGCGGTTCGGGGCGTCTTTCGACGTCGTCGATGCGGCGTTCTTGGGTGTGTCGATCGTTGTCATCGTTACTCGCTTTCGACTGTGCGGCTCGACCCGCGTGGGGTGGGTAGACCGCTACGGTTGCCTTTATATTATGGTCATAATCTCATCGAGAAGTCCATGCAGAACAACCGAAACCGAACCGAAAACTCACTGCGAGGAGTCAGACCATGGCCCGCCGAAAAGACAATGTCGCAACCACGTGGAGCAGCGTCGCTACCCAAACGCTCACCGCGGGAGGTATCGAATTTCCCTACCGCGAACTCGGCCCGCGCGGTGACACCCCCGTCGTATTCCTGACCCACCTGGCTGCCGTGCTCGACAACTGGGACCCCCGAATAGTCGACGGAGTTGCCGCAACCCGCCACGTCATCACCTTCGACAACCGCGGAGTCGGCGCCGCCACCGGAAAGACTCCTACGACGATCGAGGAGATGGCGGCCGACGCGGTGAAGTTCATTCGCGCGCTCGGCCACGACATGGTCGACCTCTTCGGCTTCTCCATGGGCGGCATGATCGCGCAGATCATCGCCGAAACCGACCCTGGTTTGGTGCGTCGACTAGCACTCGCCGGCACCGGACCCGCTGGCGGCGAGGGCATCGACAAAGTCACCGCGATCACCTACCTGGACACCTTCCGCTCGATCATCGGACGAACGGACCCGAAGGAATTCCTGTTCTTCACGCGGACGGCACACGGTCGGAAGCAGGCAGCCGCATTCCTTCAGCGTCTGGCCGAACGCACCACGGACCGAGACGAAGAGATCACGATCTCGGTGCTGCGGCGCCAACTCAAAGCCATTCACGGGTGGGGCGCACGGGCACCGCAAGACCTCTCGCGCATCACAATCCCGGTGTTACTCGCCAACGGCGACCACGACCGCATGGTCCCGACCAGCAACACCTACGACATGGACCGACGCTTCCCGAACAGCCGCATCGTCGTCTATCCGGACGCCGGCCACGGTGGGGTCTTTCAGGAGCACGAGACCTTCGTGCCTACGCTCGTCGAATTCCTTTCTGCGCCTTGAGTGCCACATCTGCTCCGGCGGGATCTAGCTGTCGAGCTCGAGCAGTTCGAGCGCGCTGCTGATTCCCGCCGCCAGCACACTCTCTGACAGGACTGGATCGGAAACGGCACGTGCCAGTTGCAGAGTGCCGACAAGCAACGTGAACAACCCCGTGGCCCGCCGCCGAGCTGCCGCAGGTTCGTCAGGGGACAGATGCCGAGCGACGGCGTCGATGATGGACTCGACCCCTGCGGTGTATGCGTCTCGACCGCGTCCGTCCAAGCGAACGATTTCGTCGAGCAGCGCGCCCGATGGACAGCCGGCACCCGGGTCGTCGCGATGCTCCGGCGACAGATACCCGCCGATGAACTCGACGATAGCCGCTCTGCCCGCCGGGAGGTCCGCGATCGTCGCGGCCTGACTTCGCAACTGGTCGTCCAGCACGGTCGCCACAAGATCGTTCTTCGACTCGAAATGGGCGTAGAAGGCACCGTTCGTGAGCCCGGCGTCAGCCATCAACGTCGAGACGCCGGAGCCGTCTATCCCGTCGAGCTTCAGTCGGCGACTTGCCGTCTCGATGATCCGGCGACGTGTCTCGGTCTTGTGATTCTTGTCGTATCTCGGCACTGCTCGCCTTTCCTCCCCCTACTACGTACCGAGCATTCTACGGCATCAGCTTACGTTCATACTATTATGATCGTCAGCTCGAACGGAAAGATCGGGAACAAGCACCGATTCGTGTGATGCGACGGCGCGATCGCGGTCGCCACCAAGGCCGACAACAAGATTCACGCCCATCGGCATCATCACCTGTGCGACCGGATCGTCGAAGTCGACGAAGTGCTCGGACAATTCGAGGGTGATGTAGCCGTGCACGTAACTCCACAGCTGCGCTGCGATCACCTCGGGGGCCTGCTCCGCGATCCAGCCCGAGTTCACCAGTCGCACACAGGCTTCCAGCGTGTGGGCGTATGCGTCCCGGAACGCCGGCGAGCGCCCGCTCAAACGAACGTCGGACTCCCCCACCGGTCGGTACGTCGCGCGAGTGGACAGTCCGAACATCAAGTCGTAGAGATGGGGATTCTGTCGCGCGAGCCGACGGCACGACAAGGCCATGGCGAAGAGGTCCGCGATCGGGTCCGAACTTGCCGGTATCTCCGAAAACGCGCGGTCCAACTCTTTGAAACCCTGATCGACCACAGCACGGACCAGTTCGGGGACACCACCGAAATGGCTGTAGACCACCATCGTCGACAACCCAGTTGCCGCTGCTACTGTCCGCGCTTTGATGGCAGCCGGACCCTGCTCGGCAAGCAGCGCGATCGTCGCGTTGACGAGGCGCTCCGGCACACTCTCGGTTGGCGAATCTTCGGACATGCTCGTCATTCTCGCACCTCCCTGCCCTGTAGCAGCGCCCGCGCGCGGAGCGCATTCTTGTCGATCTTCCCCACCGCGTTCTTCGGTAGAGCCGCGAGAACGTGGATCGACCGTGGGCGTTTGTACCGGCTCAGCTCGACAGTGCAGCGCTCGCGGAGCTGCTCCGAATCTATGCTCGAACCGGGCCGCGGCTGGACGAATGCGATGACGACCTCGCCCCATCTTTCGTCGGGTATGCCAATGACGGCCGCCTCCAAAACCGCTGTATCACTTGCGATTACGTCCTCGATCTCCTTGGGATAGATATTCTCTCCGCCGCGAATGATCATCTCCTTGCAGCGTCCAACGATGCGTAGGTAGCCGTCGGAATCCAACTGCCCGACGTCGCCGGTGTGCAACCAGCCGTCGACCAGCACTGCGGCAGTGTCGTCGGGACGTCCGAGGTAGCCACGCATGACGTTGGGCCCTCGTACCACCACCTCTCCGGTTTCTCCCTGTGGGACAGCGTTTCCCTTCGAGTCGACGATCC
The DNA here is from genome assembly GCF_016482825.1 of Antrihabitans stalagmiti. GTDB lineage: Bacteria > Actinomycetota > Actinomycetes > Mycobacteriales > Mycobacteriaceae > Antrihabitans > Antrihabitans stalagmiti. Next base: position 23,016 of record NZ_JAEMNV010000007.1, read on the forward strand.
GGATTTCCTGTCCTGGCAGCGGACACCCGACCGTGCCTGGCTTGCGCACGCCGGAAACTGGGTTGATCGTCGACCCGCAGGTTCCCTCCGAAAGTCCGTAGGCCTCGACGAGCGGAAACCCGAACCGGTCCTCGAAGCGCGTGAGCAGGTCGGCCGGCGCAGGTGCGGCTCCGCAGACCGCGAAGCGAATCGACGACGTGTCCGGCCGAACCTCAGCGGGAAGAGCGGCCAGCATGCTGTAGATCGTCGGAACACCGCTGAAGAAGGTGGGCTTTTTAGCTTCGACGATGTCGAAGAACGTTCTGGGGTTGAATCGATCGGCAACGACCACGCTCGCTCCGACGAGTAGCGGAGTCAGCACACTGACAACAATTCCGTTGACGTGAAAAAGCGGCAGGATCAACAGGGATCGGTCCGTCGCATCCAGTTCGAGCGCTGCGGCACCCATCGCCGTCATCGCGTCGAGATTCGCATGGTCGAGCATGACGCCCTTCGGCACACCCGTGGTTCCACTGGTGTAGATCAGCAGTGCGATCGTCGACGTGTCGGAGTGCGGTGCCTCGCCTGCGTCGTGAACTTCCCGTGCGAGGTCGCCGATCTCGAGCGTTGTCACCGTATCCGATTGTGCCGCATCATCTTCGACCACCAGTAGCCGAGTTTTCGAGTCGGTGAGCTGCCGCGCCACCTCGGCAGCGGTGAGAGCCGGATTGACCGGCGTGACGGTAGCTCCGATTCGCCAGGCCGCAAGAAGTAGGACGACGAATTCGACCCGGTTGCTCAGCTTCAGCGCAACGACGTCGTTGCGCCCGATGCCGAGGGTTCGCAATTGACCGGCCGCGGCTTGGACACGGCTGAGCATGGCGGCGTTGGTAAGCAACTGATCACTGTCGGCGACGGCCAAGCCGTCTGGATCGCGCGCGGCTCGCAGGTCCGCCAGGGTGCTGAACTGCATGACAGCTAAACGCTTTCCGGTCGTAGGTGGCGGCTCAGGAACTCGATCTGGTCGGCGACGAGTGCGTCGAACGGTTCGCCGAGATAGAAGTCGAAATGGCCGGCGCCGTAAGTCTTGATCTCCCCCAACGGCGCTGAGCGGGCGTAACGAATCGTGTCCTCGGGTGGCGTGACGGAGTCGGAGTTGCTGACGCAGAACAAAATCGGCATCGTGACCTTCTTGGCAGAGCGACCGGGCCGGTACGCCATGATCGTCGGAATGACCCGGGCGGCAACCTCGTTGCGAAAATCCAGGCCCGGCGGGACCAGAGCCTGATATCCGGGAAGTGCGTCCGGAGCGTTCATCAGAGCCAGCGAGTTCGGTCCGGCAGCGAGTGGAATCATCGACGGCTCACTACCTCGAACCATCGCGACCAGGTCTCGGGTCAGGACCGGCATACTCTTCGCAGCAGCTATCGGACCCAGTGCCATCGCAGAGGCCAGGCCGTCGGTGAACGGACACTGCGACACCGCTGCCAGCAGTTCGGGATGACGAGAGGCGACTGTGATGGCATGTCCACCACCGAACGAGCTACCCCACACTGCAATTCGTTGTCCGTCGACATCGTCACGGCTCATGACGTGCGCGATGGCCGCGTCCCAGTCGGCAAGCTGTTTCTTGATCGACAGCAGCTGACGAGGTTGTCCGGTGCTGTCGCCGAAGTGTCTGTAAGTGAAGGCAAGAGCGGCGATGCCTGCCTTGGCGAATTCTTCGGCGAATGCGTCCAGGCGCATTTCTCGGGTGGCGCCGAGTCCGTGACCGAGGATGACGATCGGCGGCGAGGCGACGCCGGTCGGGAGGTAGAGCCAGGCTGCGCACCTGTCGTCACCCGATCGGAAGGTGACGTCTTTACGGATGTAAGCGAGTGAGGCAGACATCAGAGTTTCACCTGCACTGTGCTGTTGCGGAGTCCGGGGACGGTGCCGGCGTCGAGTGCCTCTTCGTAAACGCCAGGACTGTAGAGGGGAAGTTCGCCGATGGCCTCGGTGGTTGCCATGTAGTCACGCATAAGCTCCTGCCCGACCTTGGACAGCGCCGTGGTCAGGAACTCGGCTGCTTCGATGTGCAGACCCTCCTCCAGCGTCGCGGATCCGCCGAAGTAGACGGCGCGCTTGATCGCGGCGATCGATTGCTTCGGACGGGACCCGAAGTGCTTCGCCAGTTCGATTGCCCTGCCGAGGACTTCGTCCTGCGGCACGACGTCGTCGACCGCTCCGTTCGCCAAAGCCTCTGCGGGAGTGAACGGTTTGCCGTCGAGAATTGCCACCAGTGACTTGTGTGTGCCGATCAGCCGCGTGAGCCGCTGTGTACCGCCACCGCCAGGCATGATTCCCAGGAGAATTTCGGGTTGGCCGATGAAGTAGTCGCCGTCGGCCATCACACGCAGGTCGTTGGCCCAGCAGAATTCGGCACCGAGCCCCAGGGCGGAGCCATTGAGCGCGGCAACGAAGATCACGCCGCTGCGGTTCATCCGCAAGAAGGTCCGGTGGAGACGTTCGAGCTGGACAGCCGGCCACAGCGGTGTCTTTCCGAGGATCGACTGCAGCCCGCCCAACCGATTGACCCCTTTGGCGGTGCTGGCAAGTGCGGACGCTCCCTTCACCCCGACCGGGGGTACTTGGGCGCCGCCCTCCTGCAGCCAGCGGACCTCGGCGTGGCTGACGAACCGAGTCGGATGTGTCCCGGTGAATACGACCGCGCGGACGTTGGGGTCTACGTCGGCTCGGTCGACGAGTGCGTCGAGTTGCTCGGCGATGTCGTTGCCGAACAGGCCGAGTGGGCCGCCGTCGATTCGTGCGAGGAGTATCGCGCCGCGGTCCTCGATGAGGAGATTTCCTCTGACTTCCTTGGTCATTTCTGTTGCGTCCCTACTTGTCGTTTACAGCAAAGAGGTGAGTGCGGTCGATGGCGGGTTGCTGGGGTGGCGGCACGAGTTGCTCGGTGCGCCCGAGGGCGTCGACCTCCCTTTCGAGGCTCGGAACCCATTTGGCTGCAAAGCGTTTGGCCCACAGCCACGCCACGGGCGAGCTCAGCGCTGCTTTGGACCAGTGCGCGACACCGACCGCTCGTGGCACGTAGACGCGGGCGCTACGGCGCCCGAGCGAGTCGACGATCGCACCGGCAACTTTGTCCACACTGGTCGTGACGTTGCCTGGATACGGCAGTTCCTTCCGCAAGCCCACGAACGACGGCAGATCTTTTTCGGCTCCTCTGACCGGGTCGGTGTCGATCCACGACGGGTGCACCAGCCCGACTGTGATGCCCAAGTGCGCAACTTCTTGTCGGTAAGCAACGGCGAGCATCTCGACGCCCGCTTTGCTCGCCCCATACGAGGCCATCGACGGCAGAGCCAGGAACGACAGCGCCGACGCGACCACGACGACGTGGCCTCTACTCCGCTCCAGATGTGGCGTGGCGTATTTCAGGGTTCGGAATGTTCCGTTGAGATTGACGTCCAGCACCTTGACGAATACGTCCTCGTCCGCCTGGCGCACCGTCCCGTAAGCAACGACGCCCGCATTGGCTACGACGATGTCGATGCCGCCAAGTTCCGCGGCGCTCGCGTCGATCGCGGCACGTAACGCCGCACCGTCGCGTACGTCAGCCTCGCACCACGAAGCGGACGAGCCGAGGTCGACAGCTAGTGCACGCAGTCGTTCGGTTTCCAACCCGATCAGCGCTACACGAGCACCTCGGGCGACGGCAAGACGGGCGACTTGCTCTCCGATGCCCCGCGCCGCCCCCGTTACCACGATCCTCTGACCAGCAATTTTGTGCTTCATGCAGAGAATGTAACTTGGTTATAGCGACTGCGGCAATAGTTTCGTCGTACAAATATAACGAAGTTACTTTTCGTTGACTCCGACGATTCGCGGCGTGTATAACGAAGTTACAGCCGCTGACGGCAGCCGAGCGCAACGAGGAAGAAGACAGATATGAAGGCATACGTAGTCGACAAATACGGCAAGGACGGCCTCCGCGCTGCGGACCTACCCCTACCCGTGGTGGGCTCCAACGATGTCTTGGTCAAGGTGAGTGCCGCGAGCATCAACCCTCTGGACACGATGGTCCGCAACGGTGAGTTCAAACAACTGCTGAAGTACAAGACGCCGTTCGTACTCGGACACGACGTCGCCGGCGTGATCACGCAGGTCGGATCGGCCGTCCGAGATCTGAAGGTCGACGACGAAATCTATTCTCGCCCTCGCGATTTGCGCATCGGCACCTTCGCCGAGTACATCGCCGTCGACCGAGAGGACGTGGCACTCAAGCCGACATCACTGACCCTGCACGAAGCCGCAGCAGTCCCCCTCGTCGCGCTCGCAGCGCACCAGGTTCTGGTCGATCGTGCACACGTGAAGCCCGGCCAGAAGGTCCTCGTCCATGCAGGCGCAGGAGGTCTCGGGTCCACCGTCATCCAACTGGCCAAGCATCTCGGCGCACACGTCGCCACGACCGCGAACGGACGCGACACCGATCGGCTTCGCGACCTCGGCGCCGACGAAGTAGTCGACTACACCAAGCAGGACTTCTCGCAGTTCCTGTCCGACTACGACTTCGTTCTCGACTCCCTCGGCGGCAAGAATCTCGAGAAGTCTCTCACCGTCCTCAAACCTGGCGGACTCGCCATAGGTGTTGCGGGCCCACCCGATTCAGCGTTTGCCAAGCAACTCGGGCTTCCGTTTTTCATGGGTCTGCCCCTCGATTTCCTCAGCCGCAAGATACGTGGTGCCGCGAAAAACCAAGGTGTGCACTACGAATTCTTCTTCATGCACGCCAGCGGGGCGCAACTGCGCGAACTCGCGAGTCTCTACGACGCCGGTGCGCTCAGGCCCGTGCTGGACCGGACCTTCCCCTTCGACCAGACGCTCGAAGCACTCGCCTACGTCGAGCAGGGCAAAGCCAAAGGCAAAGTCGTCATCACAACGGATTAGTCCAGTAGGACCTGATCGACGGGTCATGCGAGCCAGCGGATTCGTGCGTGCCCGCTATCGAGACGGGCTACGAGACTCGCGTACGGACACAATTGCGGCCCGCGTGTTTCGCCTCGTACAGCGCGGCGTCCGCGTTGGCGAGAAGTTCGCTGCGTTGACTCTTCGTCGATGCGATGGTCGATGCAACGCCGACGCTGACCGTCACCATTCCGCCGCTCAGGGTGTGCGGCAACCGCGCGCCCGCTACTGCACGCCGCATCCGCTCGGCCACGGCCACGGCTGCCTCGAGATCGGCTCGGGGCAGAATCGCTGCGAACTCCTCGCCGCCGTACCGGCAGAGCAGGTCGGTGTCGCGCGCGCTGTCGGTGAGCAGTCGGCTGATCTCGACCAGGCACGCGTCGCCCGCGAGATGGCCATAGTCGTCGTTGTACTGCTTGAAATGGTCGACATCGGCCATGATCAGCGTGATGGGCTCGGCGGTTCCGAGCGATCGTGTCCACTCGGCGGCAAGGGCCATGTCGAAGCGGCGGCGATTTGCAACCCCGGTGAGGGCGTCGGTCGTGCTGAGCAACTCCAACTGATCGTTCGCCGAACGCAGCGCCACGGTCCGCTCGGCGATGCGCCTCTCGAGTGAGGTGTAAAGCTGTGCATTGTCCAAGGCGACTGCAAGCTGGCCGGTCAGCATGTCGACGAACCCGAGCCGATCGGTGGTGAACGCGCCGCTGGTGAGGCGATTCTCGAGGACGAGCACCGCCCGGGGCGCCCCGCCGCGCAGCACTGGCACGACGAGCAGCGCAAGCCGTTCTTCGCCCTCGAGATAGGGATCTCTGGCGAACCGGTCGTCCGCGGTCGCGTCGTCCACGGCGAGGGCCTCGCCCGTGCGCAACACGTAACGGACGGCACTGACCGGTACCAGCATTGCCGCGCCGGACTCGTCGAGGCCCGTGTCGCTGGCAGTGTCCGTGGCTGCCCGGTAGATCCGCCAGCCTGTACTCTCGTCGAACAGCACGACCTGCACTGCTGTCGCACCGGTGATGGCTCGTAGCTGTTCGACGATCGCACCATGCAGTTCCGGCATCGTGGTCTGGGACGCGAGAGCCTGCGCGACTCGCAGAATCGCCGTCGTGTCCATGGTGTCAGCAGTAAGAAGCGTGCGCGCCGAGAAGGACCCGGCGGCGATCCCCGGTCGCACGACAAACCGATCGCGCAAGAACGGGTAGGTACGGTCAAGATCGATTACCACCGCATCCGCACCCCAGTCGACCAGCGCTTGCCGCGCCTCGGCGAGAAGCATCCGGCCGCTGTGTTCCAGGCCCCGCTCACGGTGCATCTCGCCGGCGCGGCGCGCGATCAGCGCACGATGCCACGGTCGCGACACCCGCTCCAACTGGGACAACGCGGAGTCGAACCGCGCAAGTGCACCGTCGTGGTCACCAAGCGCCCATGCACGCTCGGCTTCGAGATAACTCACGAGGTGGATCGAATTTTCCGGCTGATCCTGCGCCCTGCGCCGAAGCCAGGCCAGCACCTCGTCGAGTTCGGCGAGCAGTGCTGCATGCTCGGGTTCGCCCGGTTGCCGGTGACGTAGCTGCAGGCTGAGGTCGAGTCCGAACGGCACGCTGACCATCTGCGTGATCACGATTCCCGGGAGGTGTTGTGTTTTCTGGTGAGCGGCGCGACTGTTGGCCTGGAGGATCTTCCACTTTCCCGTCAGAGCCGCTGCGATGCTCCGGAAAAGCCACAGGTAGGCGCCGATAATGGGAACGACTTCGGCAAGCGCCTCGACAGTCGGCCCGTCGGCGTCCGACTTGGGCCGGCTCGTCGCGGCGTCCGAGCTGCCTCGGATTTCATGGCAGAACTGGCGGAGGATCGAAAAACAGCGCTGCACCGGCACGTTGGCGGTGCGGTCGGCCAGGGCGAGCGCGGTGGCGAGCTCGGCTAGTACCTGGTCGAGGTGTGGCGCGGTCTCGAAGGTGTCGACGACCAGGGGGAAGGACGCCCAGCCCGCCTGCGGCAGGTCGCCGACGTGCAGGAGCCCGTCCCGAGCATGCTTCGCTGTGGCGACGCACTCTTCGAGCGGCTCGAACCAGTGCGCGCTCGTCACCGCGTAGAGGAACTGGGTGTTGGCGACCGCCCGTTCCCAGCCGTAGGTCTCACCGACGGCGATGACGTGGGTGAGTAGGCGTTGACCGGCGCGGTACTCGTCCAAAACGGCGATGAACGCCGTCGAGCCGTGCCCCAGCACCGCCATCAGATCGCTGCTCGGACCGTGCATCTCCCACAGTCGCTTCGCCTGGGTGACCAGCCACCCGGACACAAGAGGTGCAGCGAAGAACGCCGCCGGGCTGAGCCGATCCATCACCGCGACGACAGCGGCAATGGTCGGGTCGGTCACTGCCGGGCGGGCTGCGTCGAGTTTCGCATCGAGTTGCTTGGTCCACGCCACGACTTCTGTCAGCCCGCGGGCGACTTCCGCCGCCGCATCGTGCTCCGGGAACGTCATCCCAAGGCGGGCAAGAACGCGTAGCCCGAGGTCCACCGCGTCGGCGGACAACTGGCGGTTGGTCAAAGAGGCCACCTGCGTCGCGGTGACCTGAGCAAGCTCCATTGCGTCGCGGGTGGCCCCGCGCAGCGACTCGTAGACGCTGTCGGCCTCGTCGAGTCGCCCCATTTGGTACAACGCCTGGTGGCGCTCGGATTCCACCGCGAAGTGCTCGCGCGCCGCAGTTGGCTCGTCCCGCAATATTCGGGCGGCGGCGGCGAGGAATTGCTCGGTGGCGGTGAACTCGGTCCGGCGCCGCTCGTCGTCGGCGGCCGCGCGGAAGAGCCGGACAACGAGCTGACCTTCGGCCCGATCCCGCGGCCGGACGTCGGCGGCGAGTAGCAGTCGGGCGGCCAGCAGGTCCCGCCCGGCCGTGGCGAGCCGCCAGCCCATCTGCACCTGGAACGACCGCCGCTCATCGGAGCCGAACCGCTCGAACGCGGCTTGCTGGACGCGACCGTGCCGGAAACGCAACTGGCCGACCGGGTCCAGCGTGGGTCGGCCGTTCCGGACGGGGGTCACGAGGCCCGACGCCAGCGGCTTGGTCAGGTGGATGACGAGCTGCCCGATCGGCAAGCCGCACGCGATTGCGAGGTCGGTTCCCGACACCTCGGCGCCCAAGCAAGACATAGCGCCGAGCACGTCGACCGCGTCCGGGCCGAGCTTATCGATCCGATCGGTAAGCAGGGCAACGACGTCGCTGTGCCCGACGTGATCCCGGACAACGTCGGCATCCCAAGTCCAGCCGTCCTCCCCTAGCACCAATGCACCGTGTTCGCGCAGAGAGTTCAGGAGCTCGATCGTGTCGAAGGGGTTGCCCCCGGTCCGTTCCCGGACGATGACGGCGAGCACCGCAGCCGGCGCGGCAGGGAGCCGCAACATGTGCTCGAGCAGGGTCGCAAGGTCATCGACCTCGAGCGGGGCAAGCCGCACCGTTCTCGGTCCGACTCCCAGCTGCTCCCAGCCGGCCACAATACGGGCGAGCCGCGAATCGGGTTCGGTGTCCCGGTAGGTGGCCACCAACAGCAGGCCATCCACGAGCGGGGCATGCGCGATCGCGTCGAGCATGTCGAGCGCACCCGGTGGGGCCCATTGCAAGTCGTCGAGCACGAGCACAACGGGGCGGCGAGGAGAGGCGACAACCCGCAGCAAGTCGATTACCGCCTGCCGGGTGCGGTCCTCGAGTTCGCGGTCGTCCAGATCTCCGGCGACCGTCGGTTCCCCGAATACCTGGGCAAACTCGGGGGCCATCGCGACAAGGACAGTGGCATTCGACCGCAGCCGTCGACGGAGCTCGCGGGATTGGAACTCCAGCGCCGCCGACGGCTCGGCAAGCAACAGCCGCGCGAGTCCGCGTAAGGCCCCGCGCAGGCCTGCCGTGGAGTCATGGACGACCTGGTCGGCCTTGCCGGACACGAACCATCCACCGCGCTGAGTCACCAACGGGCGCAGCGTGTTTACGAGTGTCGACTTGCCGACGCCAGGAGGGCCGCGGACCAGCAGGACACCGCCAGCGAGCGCGGCACCGCCGCTCCGGTCGGTTGGGTCGGCAACGGCGTCCAACGCTGCGGCCAGGATCGCGATCTCGGTGGTCCGGCCGACCAGCTGCGAAGGCGGGGACAAGCGGTCTGGGAAGTCCCGCTCCCCAAGCGCGAAGGTCGTTGCGGCGTCGGCGGCAATCCTGGCGAGGTCGTGGGCGAGGCCCGCGGCGGACTGGTAGCGGCGCTCCGGTTCCTTCTCCAAAAGCCGGGCGAGCACAGCGTCCAACGCCGGTGGCAGTGTCGGGTCGAGCTCGATAATCGGCATCGGCGTGCGGGTGAGGATCTCCCGCACCAATTCGAACGCGTCATCCTGCACGAACGGCCGCCGACCGCACGCGGCCTCGTAGAGAACGGCGCCGACCGCGTAAAGGTCCGCCCGACGGTCGACGACCGATCCGGTCCGCCCTGTCTGCTCCGGTGACAGGTACGGCAGCGGACCCAGGATTTCGCGGTGGTGAGTGAAACCGGGACGAACGTCGGCCATCAACGTCGCGAGGTCGAAGTCGACCAACTCGACTCCGCCGTCCTCGGTCAGCAGTACGTTGCCGGGGTGCAGACCATGGTGCGCGATACCCGCCTCGTGCACCGCGTCCAGGGTCGTAGCCAGGCGCTGCCCGAGCACGACAACCTCGAGCGCCCGCAGCCGCCGCTCAGCCAGAACTTCAGACAACGGGCGCCCGCTGATCCCGGCGACCACCAGCCCGGACACGTCGAGCGACGACACCAACCGCGGCACCCCCGGCACTCCGTCGAGTCGGCGCAGAACCGATGCCTCGTGCGCGATCCGCGCCAGCGCCCCCGTGCCGATCGCCTCTTTGTGGATGAGGACACCGAGTTCGAGATGCTGACTGCGCCAGACCCGAACTCGACCGTCGTCGACCAACGGGTCGACCGGTCCTCGCTGAGCGGCCACCGCAGCCACCTTTCCCGGCGAACGAGGTCGGCGCCCGGACCCACGGTGAATCGGCGCCGAGCTGCCCAGACGAAGCATAACGTCGGCTTCGACTCGTGACTTCCTAGACTGTAGGAGGGTTGATGTAACGGCGCTGAGAACTCGCGAAGTCAACCGCGCTGTCAAGCGTCGAAGCGCAGCCGCTGTCGTCGTAGCGCGATCCTGAGACTTGGTCGGTAAAGGTCGATTGGTCTCGCTTCTACCGTCAGAGTGTCGATCCCACCAATCTCGTCAGGTCGACAAGGCGGTTCGCGTAGCCCCACTCGTTGTCGTACCAACCGACTACCTTGACCAGGTTGCCGGTGACCTTCGTGAGTCCAGCGTCGAAGATGCACGACGAAGGGTCGGTAACGATGTCGGAGGAAACGATCGGGTCGTCCGTGTAGGAAAGGAAGCCTGCGAGCTCCCCTGTCGCCGCAGCCGCGAAGGCTGCGTTGACCGCCTCCACTGTCACAGGTTCACGGACGACAACGGTGAGGTCGGTGGCGGACCCAGTCGGTACGGGAACGCGCAGTGCGTAGCCATCGAGTCTGCCTTCCAGCTGCGGTAGCACCACACTGATTGCGCGTGCAGCCCCCGTGGACGTCGGGACGACGTTTATGGCTGCGGCGCGAGCTCGGCGAAGGTCGCGGTGCGGACCGTCCTGCAGGTTCTGATCCGGGGTGTAGGCGTGGATCGTCGTCATGAGACCGCGTTCGATACCGAAGTTTTCGTCCATGACTTTCGCCATCGGAGCCAAGCAATTGGTGGTGCACGACGCGTTGGATACGACGTTCTGAGTTCCGTCGTAGTCGCGGTGATTCACACCCATCACGACGGTGAGATCTGCGCCCTTCGAAGTCGCAGACACCACAACCTTTTTCGCGCCGCCGTGTAGGTGCGCCCGCGCCTGTTCCGCGGCGGTGTATCGGCCAGTTGACTCGACCACGATATCTACGCCCAGATCGGCCCATGGGATCGCCGCCGGACCGTCGGCGCTCGTCCATGATCGAATTCGACTGTCTCCCAATACGATATCCATGCCGTCGACCCTGACTCCATGAGGCAGCCTGCCGAGAACGGAGTCGTACCTGAGTAGGTGCGCCAGCGTTTTGTTGTCCGTAAGATCGTTCACAGCAACGATTTCCAGATCTGCGTTTCCTTCCGCTCGCTGCGCATCCAGCGCTCGGAAGAAATTGCGACCGACCCGGCCGAAGCCGTTCACCCCTATTCGAACTGCCATCGATCTCTCCTTACTCGGTGGTTTCGGCTTCCTGCGCGCTGCGCTTCTCGAAGTGGCTACGGTGCTTCGTGCGTTGCGTCCGTGAGACCACGGCGGCTCACAGCCGCGCCGATGCCGTCAGTCCAGCGAGCGATGGCTTGCCAGTCTCGAAGGTCACCGAATCCGCCACCTCCGATGAGTCGGTAGACGATCCGGCTGACTCGCGTTGTGTCTGCTCGACTGAAAACGCCGGCGAACACCGCATACTCGCGCACGGAGATCAGCTCGAGTAGCGAAGCAATATTTTTCGGGACCGCACGCTTCAACCGCCTACCGACCGGACCGTGCAGGGCGGGTGACAGGCCGACACTGAAGAGCCATACGTCTCGTCCCTGCAGCACGACACGGTGTCTGCGCAGGAAGCGCTCCGCGTCCGGCAACCACGCTCTGTCGTGTATTGCGCTTCCTACGACTACTACGTCGTAGTGCCGAGGATTTGGCGCCTGGTCGACGGAGCAGAGGTCGACATCGAAACCCTTCAGGCGCAGGCGGTTCGCGATGAAGCCCGCGATTTCGCCAGTCGACCCTCGCGCAGAGGCGAACGCAACAAGTATCGAGAGCGAACTACTCATCGCTCGACGGCCTCGACACTCAGGTTTCGACTGTGCTCTCGAAAGGCTCTGCACGCTCGTTCGGCTCGGTGCCACTCCCTCACGAGGTTTCCGATCGCACGATCTCCGTTGTCGATCTCGCGTTGGTACAGGATGCCGAGGGTGAAGGTGTCTTCTCTACACAGTTCCGCATCACGCCGCAGCGCACGCAACTGTTCACGTCCGGTGACCGAATCCTGATGCTCCCCCAACGAAAGCTGCAGGGTGGTCAAAGTCGAGATCGCGCGTCCTACGTCCTGCCCCGACACGGGCTCGAACGCTTCCACGATGTAGCGCAGACGTCTGACAGCCTTACGCATTCGGTGCACTGCGGCGTCGCGGACGCTTCCGGATGATTCGGATTGGACGTCACGTAGCCGCTTCGTCACACGACGTTCTGCATGCGCGACGACGACTATGACGGCGTTGTGATCGGTCTCGTTCCATTCTCGTCCTGACGATGCGAACTCTCGGAGCGCATCGAGCGTCGCCTTGAACTGCACCGAATCGAGAGTTAGTTCCACTCGGTTGGATTCGGCCATTTCGAGGCCGTCGAAATGTAGCTGCAGGCGTCGACGGACCGGCCCAACTATCAACTCGGGGTCGAGCTCGGCAAACAGTTCGCACAACCGCTTCTGCTGCACCTCGCGATCGCGGGCACCACCCAATTGTTTGCTCAGCCAGAGCAATTCGCTGCTCAACTCGCTGACGTCAGTAGGACTGCCGACCACAGCACCGAATTCGGTCAGTACACTGATCGCGCGGCGCACCGCTACCCGAATGCGATGGATTGCGTCCGGTTCACCGCGGCGATAAGAGCGTTTTGCCTCGAGGATCGCCTCGACCTGAACCAGCAGAAACGCGTCGAGCGGAGATAACGTCGCTGCATCCGACCGACGCGTCGGACTCGGCGGGCTGGTCACAGATTTATTCATGACGGACCCCGGGCGATGATGACCGGGCATTCGACACTATGCAGCAAAGCTTGACTGGTCGATCCGAGCATCATGCCGGCGAAACCGCCGCGACCATGGCTGCCGAGGACAAGCAGCTGCGCATTTTCGGACTGTTCGAACAAATTCCGGATCGGGCGATCGCGCACAACCATGCTCGTCAACCGCACGTTCGGATACTGCTTCCGCCACACCGCGAGGTCGTCGTCCAATTTCTCTTCCTCGGCTCGCATTGCACCCGACCAGTCCTCGACCGGAAAGTCGAAATCACTCGTATCGACCCAACCGTGCACGGCGATGAGCTCGGCGTCACGACGGTCCGCTTCGTCGAATGCGATCTCGATCGCCGGCACACTGTTCGGAGTTCCGTCAACTCCGACAACAATGGGACCGTCACTTCCACGCGAGTCGGGCGAAGCTTCGTGGAGCACCGCCACCGGGCACTGCGCGTGATGAGCGAGCGCTGTGCTTACCGACCCCAACAGGCCGCGGCGGAAGGCACCGAGGCCACGACTGCCGACCACGACCATCGAGGCATCCTTCGACATATCGATCAAAGTCGACGCGGGTGAACTTGCGGTCAGCTGTGTGGCCACCTCGATTCCGCCCGCATTCGCAATAGTCGCCACTTCGATCTTCGCCTGCGCCAGTAGCTTTCGGGATGCTGCCCGGATCGGCTCGATATCGGTCGTCACACTGCCAATCCGAGAACCGAAAACTACAGGGTCCCCGAGTGCGTTGACGATTATGAGCTGAACCTCGTGTTCGGCCGCATAGCGCGCGGCCCACCGCAACGCGGTGTTCGCTACATCCGAGCCGTCGATTCCGACGACAACTGGTCGATCGATCTTCACGTCGACTCCTTTCGAAGTTTTTGGACGACCGCGACTCATGCCACGGCCCATGACTGAGCCCCGAACCGAAGGCTGCGCTTTCGCGCCAGCTCTTCACGGCCGGCAACGAACTCTTCTCGAACCTCGCCCGGAATCACGTGATACGAAACACTTCCGCGCACGCACACCGGCCGCAGAATGAGCGAAAGCGCCTCGGCATATGCTTCGGCGCGGGCTGCCCCGCTCCACTGATAGATCCCCCGATACACCTCTCGCTCATCGTGCGAAAGCCACAGCTTCGACACGAAACCGGGAAAGCCGACGAACAACGGAGTGTTGAGCAAGCTTTCCCAGCGAAACACCCGATGCAAGAATCCGTGCACCCAGCGAAGACGAAACTCGACAACCAACACGGCCGAATCGGCCGTCGGCGCGTCCCGAACGACCGTCTCTCGAAACACCCGAGCGGTGGTTCCGTTTGCAAAAGTCAATCGACCGCCGACATGCCGTTGCGGCTGCTGAATTCGTCCGCCACAGAAAAGGACCATGAACCGGAAGACGGACATTGCAACCGACTTCACAGCGTTCCAACTCGAAACCTGCTGTGTCACTCTCGTTTTCCTTCCATATCCGCCTGACTGCTCAGTGAACGCTAGACAAGTACGCAGACCGACCACAGAGCCGAAAGTCACACCGAGCCGTGGCCCGAGTCCTCGAGCCGCGCTGGAATGGCCAGGGGACTTTCGGCACTGGGAGTGTCGACTACAGACCGCATCGCCCTCTGCTTCGCCGCGGCAGACTCCTGCGTGGACGTTCGATCGAGTTCGGTCGCGATGTCGGTCGCACGTGACGTCTCTCGAAAGCTGTGCGCGGTAAGGGGATCGGAAATGACCGTCGAGAAGGAACTCCCGCAGACCGGTCCGCACAGGATCTTTCGCGACCGGCGCGAAGCCGGACAGGTACTCGGTGGGCTGCTCGCTGCCTACCGCGACCGACCTGGAGTAGTGGTGCTTGGACTTGCGCGCGGCGGAATCCCCGTCGCATGGGAAGTTGCGGCCGCACTCGATGCACCCCTGGACACCTTGGTCGTACGCAAATTGGGTGTGCCCGGGCGTGAGGAAGTCGCTCTCGGCGCGATCGCCAGCGGCGGTCGCCTTGTACTGAACGACGATTTGATCCGTGGTCTGCGCGTAACTCCCGGCCAGCTCCGGGAAGTCGCGGTGCGGGAAGGGCGCGAACTCCTTCGGCGAGAAGCCGCCTACCGTGGTGACCTACCACCTATCGATGTCACCGGTAAGACCGTCATTCTGGTCGATGACGGCTTGGCGACGGGCGCAAGCATGTTGGCCGCGGTCGAAGTATTGCGCGATGCCGAGCCGGCCCGCCTTGTCGTCGCCGTACCCGCCGCGCCACAATCGACCTGCCGTCAGGTCGGCGATCTGGTCGACGAGATGGTCTGCGCCACAATGCCATCACCGTTTACAGCAGTAAGTGCATCGTTCTGGAATTTCCGGCAGGTGAGCGACGAAGAAGCGCGCGAATTTCTGCACACCCCTACACACGTCACAGGCCGCTCGACGCGCCTCGTCCCCGCCTCGGCCGTGGCGATGGTCGCGATCGATGCCCCAGGCGGCGTCCCACCACGTGCCGAGCTGGACGACCTGATCGGCGACGCACGAATCGTGCTGATCGGGGAGAGTTCACACGGAACACACGAGTTCTACTCCGCACGTGCCGAAATGACCAAATGGCTGATCGAAGAGAAGGGATTCTGCGCAGTTGCGGCAGAAGCGGATTGGCCGGACGCCCATCGCGTCGATCGGTATGTCCGCGGCCTCGGTGACGATGCGAACGCAGCTGACGCGTTGAGCGGTTTCGAACGATTCCCAGCGTGGATGTGGCGCAACACCGTCGTTCGTGATTTCGTCGATTGGCTCGCCGACCGCAATCAGCGCAGCGACACGAAGGCCGGTTTCTACGGCTTGGATCTCTACTCCCTGCACCGTTCGATGCACGAAGTCGTCGCCTACCTCGAAACGGTCGACCCGCTCGCGGCAGAGCGCGCACGGAAGCGGTACGCCTGCTTCGAACACCTCGCGGCCGACGACGGGCAGTCCTACGGATTTGCCGCGGCCTTCGGTGCGGGCGAATCATGCGAGCGGCAAGCGGTCGAACAGCTTGTCGACATGCGAAGTAGCGCACTGACCTACGCACGGAACGGCGACCCTGACCAGTTCGACGAGGCTTTCTACGCCGAACGTAACGCGTGGGCCGTACGCAATGCCGAAGAGTACTACCGCACCATGTTCGCCGGTCGAGTCTCGTCATGGAATCTGCGCGATCAGCACATGGCGCAGACGCTCGACGCGCTTGTCGCGCATCTCGAACTGCACAGGAGGTCGGCGGCACGAATTGTCGTGTGGGCGCAGAACTCCCACGTTGGAGATGCACGAGCAACCGAAGTCGCAACCGAAGGGCAAGTCAACCTTGGTCAACTCGTGCGGCAACGATACGGCCAGGCGTGCCGCCTGATCGGGTTCAGCACTTTCGGTGGAACGGTCACCGCCGCCGGGGAATGGGGCGGAGTGGCACAGCGCAAAGTCGTTCTTCCCGCACTAGCGGGTAGCGTCGAAGAACTCTTCCACGAGACCGACAACAAGGAGTTTCTTGTTCGGTGCGACGTCGACGGCGCGGCAGCAGACACATTGCGGACTGTCCGGCTCGCACGCGCAATCGGCGTCATCTACTCGCCACAGACCGAGAGGCAGAGTCACTACTACCACGTCCGACCCGCAGGCCAGTTCGACGCTGTCATTCACATCGACAGGACCAGAGCGGTCGAGCCGCTGGACCCCACGAGCCGGTGGATCGAGGGCGAGACGCCGGAGACCTACCCGACCGGCCTGTGAGCAGTTCGGCGCCCGAATCCCGGTCCCGGTCCGGGCAATCCCAGCTACGCGGTGCTTCGACAGATCAGAATCGGGCACGCGAGGTGGTGGACCAGATTCTGAGTCGTCGACCCAAGCAACATCGCAGCAAGACGGCCACGGCCGTGACTGCCGACGACGACAAGTTGGGCATTGTGAGCGAGCCCGAGCAGTAGAGCCGCGGCGTTCGATTCCTTTGCGACCAGTTCGACCTGTACGTCCGGATATTTCTCCCTGCAGCCGGCGAGCGATTCCGCGAGCACCTGACCTTCGAAGCGATCCGTCTCGTCGCCGTGGGCACTTCGTGTCCAACTGTGACCCGCGATCAGCGTGACGCCGAACAACGACGCGAACTCGAACGCCGCCGCGACAGCGTGCGCGCTCAGCTCGCTACCGTCCACACCGACCACCACGGGCAAGCCGAACGGAACCGGCTGGTTCGCGATCGACCGCCAGATCACGACCGGGCAGCTGGCGTGGTTCGCAACGTGCAGGGCCGTCGATCCCGAAATGACCGAACGGGACGAACTTCCGTTCGATCCGACCACGATCAGTCGCGCCCGCTTACTCAGCTCCAGCAGGTTCAGGTCCGGTCGACCGTGGACTAGTTCGGCCTCGATCTTTACAGCGGGATGCGTCCGACGAAGTTCGATCACGGCTTCCCGCACGATGTTGTTTCCGGTGCGTCGCAAATGTTCTTCGATCTCCGCGAGGGCGAGTATCGCTCCGTCACCGTAGCTGTAGACAGGCTCGTAGACGGCGTGCAGAACGACCAACGGAGCACCCAATCGTTTCGCTGTTGCCGCCGCCCAGTGTGCGGCCTGCAGCGACGAATCGGAACCGTCGACACCCACGACGATGGACCCGCTGTCGACCACTGTGCTCATATCCGTTACCTCACGCCCGTTGCTGGTGACGGACTTGTCGAACCTCCGCCGTTTGTCTCAGCATTCGGGTCGCTACGGCGGATCGGTAGTGTCCCAAGACCGTTCATAGATGACCTGCGACCACTGCGTGGCAAGGTCCGAAGTCTTTCCGAGTTCGTCGTTGACCGAGTCCCGGCGCTCGCGTGCCGAAGGGCCTGCGATTTCAGGGACATCGGCCCCTACGGGCAACGTGCCCGATAGCGCAGCCTTTCGGAAGGAACAGATCGAGTCCTCTTCGTCGACTCGTCTCGAGACAGGAGAAGCCGTGGCCTCGCTGCTGAGAAAAACGAGTACGAGCGATTCGGACACCGAACTCGACCGCGATCCGGCAATTCCCGCCATTGCGGTTGTGACAGGGCTGGTCGGATTTTCGATGGTCGCTGCAAGCGTGAACTCGCTCGGCCTGGCAACCATCGTCGCGCTGGCTATGTTCGGCGCAGTAGGCCTCGTCGCCGCCGGCCTCGAGTGATCGCGCGATGAAGGCTGCCTAGCACGAGGAGGCGCGCAATGCGGCGAAACACGTTGCTGCTCGGTCGGATTGCCGGAGTTCGGACCTTTGTGCACTGGTCACTCGGTGTCACGCTTGCCCTACTCACGTGGCTGTTGGCAGAAAGCACTCTCCCGAATCGGCTGCCGCAAGCAACGACATCGCAGACCTGGTCGGCCGGCATCTTTGCGGCGAGCGCTTTCGTGCTTTCGCTGCTGGCTCACGAATTGGCGCATTCGATCGTAGCTGTGCGGATGGGGGTGCGCGTCGACCGAGTCACACTGTGGATGCTCGGCGGAATGTCCGAACTACGCGATGAACCCGCCGACCCCCGGTTAGATCTTGCCATCGCGGTAGCCGGCCCGCTCACCAGTCTCGCCATCGGTATCAGCTCGCTCACAACAGCTTTCGCGATCGAGCCGTTCGCCCCCGAGATTGTCACCGTCACGGTCGCATGGCTCGGCACGACCAACGTCGTCCTCGCACTCTTCAACGCACTGCCGGGCGCACCGCTGGACGGCGGTCGCATCCTCCGCGCCTGGCTGTGGCGCAGATCCGGCGACAGACTCCATGCTGCGGCGACTGCTGCTCGCAGCGGACGCAACATCGGCGCGGCGATGATCCTGCTCGGGATGGCTGAGGCGTTGACCCTCGGCAGCGCGGGTGGGTTGTGGTTGACCCTTCTCGGTTGGTTCATCGTCGGTTCGGCGAACCGAGAACTTCCAACTGCGACGTCGACCGGCGAGGCGCTGCGCTTTACGCACCGTGTCGATTCTCAACACCGCTCGAAGGAGTGAACGATGAACACAATCGCAGTCGTAGCGCTGGCGGTGGCAGCGGTCGTAATGATCGGACTGGCCTTGTCGATCCGCGTGGTCACGCAGTACGAAAAGGGAGTTCTTTTTCGCCTCGGCCGCGTCATCGCGGTCCGAGAACCGGGCCTGCGACTCATCATCCCGATCATCGACCGCCTGCAGAAGGTCTCGATGCGGATCATCACGATGCCGATCCAGTCACAGGGAATCATCACTCGGGACAACGTCAGCGTAGACATCTCGGCCGTTGCCTACTTCCGCGTAGTCGACGCCGAGAAGTCGGTTGTGGCGATCGAGAACGTATATGCAGCAATCGATCAGATCGCACAGACGACGCTGCGCAAAGTAGTCGGACAACACAGCCTCGACGATGCACTCGCCGAGACCGATGTGATCAACTCCGACATCCGACAGATCCTCGACACAACGACTCTCGAATGGGGCGTCGAGGTCACCCTGGTCGAGCTGAAGGACATCCAATTGCCCGACAGTATGAAGCGCGCAATGGCAAGGCAAGCCGAAGCAGAACGGGAAAAACGCGCGAAAATCATTGCCGCCGAGGGTGAATCGATGGCGGCCGCAGCACTCGGCGACGCATCGGACACGATGATGGCTCATCCGCTCGCCCTGCAGCTACGAAACCTGCAAACCCTTGTCGAACTAGGCGTCGACAAGAACACCACCGTTGTGTTCCCTGCCCCGCTCATGAGCGCGATCGGCGATATCTCCTCGTTCTTTCAACGCGAGACTGCCGCGTCCGCAGTGCTGCCGTCGGTCGCACAAGCGGTAGAGCGCAACGGTACAGACCTTGCATGGCAGCGACCCTAGATCCGCTATCGAGGAGCGATGGATATGAGTGAGAGAACAATCCACCCCGGTGCTTCTGTTCGGGTAACCGCAGGGCCCGAGCTTTCCGCCGACGCGTCGGAGTACGTGCACATGCGCCTCGGCAACGCGCCCGAGCATGCAGGCGAAGCCTGCGGCCACATCGAGATCGAACCCACGCCGTGAAAACCGGCAAGGTAGTCGCACTCGTCGTCGGATGTCTCTGCGCTCTGCTCGGGTTCGGCTTGTCAGCAGCTGCTGCCGTTCTCGGCTTGGCATACCTCGGCCAGAACGACGACGGCTATCTGACCTCTCCAACACAACGTTACGAATCGATCGGGAGCGCGTTGGTATCCGAGCGCATCGATCTCTTCCAGGACGCCGACCTGCCCAACGGGTTCAGCACCGAAGACCTCGGAAGTATCGTGCTGCGTGTCACCGCCGACGACCCCAACGGCCGCATCTTCGTCGGCATCGGACCGCGCGCAGATGTGGAGCGCTTTCTCGACGGCGTTGCCCGAACCGAGGTGACCAAGGTCGAATTCGGCCCGTTCGAGCCGACCTACCGGCAGATCCCCGGCGGACGAAAACCGGCTCCTCCTGATTCAGCGGATTTCTGGTCCGTCGCCTCGCTCGGAACCGGCACCCAGCAGGTCGAATGGGACCTTCAACGTGGTTCCTGGACCGCTGTCGTTATGAATGCAGACGGCACTCCAGGCGTCGATGTGGACATCGAGGCCGGCGCTCGCCTCGAGTTTCTCGGCGCGCTCGCACTCGGACTACTGCTCGGTGGGGTGTTCTTCCTGATCGTCGGGATTCCCCTCGTTGTGATCGGCGCAATCGGACTGGGTCGACACGGCCCACCGCAGCCGCATTGGCCGATCGTGCCGCCGTCGAGCGTCGACGCTTCCGCCACACCCGTTCCATCCACGGCGAGCGCCCCCTATCCCGCGCATCTTCGAGGCGATCTCGACGAACCGATATCCCGATGGTTGTGGTTGGTGAAGTGGCTGTTGGCAATTCCGCACTACTTCATGCTGATTTTCCTGGGAATCGCAATGGTCGTCACCACGATCATTGCGGGCTTCGCGATCTTCTTCACCGGCCGGTACCCGCGGGGACTGTTCGACTTCAATGTGGGAGTTCTCCGCTGGTTGTGGCGCGTTCAGTTCTACGCCTACTCTGCACTCGGCACCGACCGATATCCGCCGTTCACGTTGCAGCGCACCGACTATCCCGCCGATTTCGACGTCGAGTATCCGGAGCGGCTTTCTCGCGGGCTCGTTCTGGTGAAGTGGTGGCTTCTCGCCATACCTCACTTTATGATTCTGTCGGTTCTCGCAGGTGGCTGGTTCGGGTGGCCGTTCGGAATCGACAGCAACGAGGAAGGTGTGTCCAGCGAGCCCTGGATATTCGGCTCGCTCCTGGGCGTTCTGGTGCTTGTCGCGGCGGTGCTGCTCTTGTTCACCGGTCGCTATCAGCGTCCGCTCTTCGACTTCGTCATGGGGATCAACCGATGGGTCTACCGCGTCGTCGCCTACGTGGCACTGATGCGCGACGAATATCCGCCGTTTCGATTCGATCAAGGACCGCGCGAACCCCACGAGCACCTCGGCGCCAGGCAGATTTGGACAGCGTGAAAGATGCTGAGCGATAGGAACTGTCGGCGAGGTTGAGCCGCCGGTTGGCTGGAGCTCGAAGGTCAAGTTCCACGGCTGGCTGCCATGACCGACCTCACGCCAGCCGTCAGCCACGATCTTCTGCCGAACCTCGGCCAAAGCGTCCGTCATTCCCGGTACCCACGATTCCTGCGGCGGAATGCTCCCCCACCCGCGGGGTACCGGGAAGGTCGGGCCGACGTACCGGGGTTCATTTCCAACGACGCCGACGAATCGCAGGTATGCATTGCCGTACTGCGCGAACAGGGTCGCCAGTAGAGCCGCCCACCAGTGCCGGGCGCCAACCTCCTCGATCTCGACGTGCAACGTCTGCATGGCGCTACACCATCCCCATGCCGACCAACTGACCGATTCCGTAGGTGACGACCATCGCGATCGCGCCCCCGGCGACGATTCGACGCGTGGCTGGCCACCGTTTCGATCCGCCGAGACCTGCGCTGACACCGCCCGTCAATGCCAGCGCTGCAACGACTGCTACGAAGGTCACTGGGATTCGCAGCCCGGCGGGCGGAAGCAGGATCGCCAGCAGAGGCAGCATTGCTCCGATAGTGAACGACACCGCCGACGAGATCGCGGCATGCCATGGGTTGGTGAGTGCTTCTGGATCGATCTTCAACTCCGCGTCCACGTGGGCAGCGAAAGCATCGTGTGCTGTGAGCTCGGAAGCGACAGTCGTCGCAGTGTCGCGATGCAATCCCTTCGCTTCGTAGAGCGATACGAGCTCTTCGAATTCTTGCTCGGGATCGTCGGTGAGTTCGCATCGTTCCCTAGCTAACAGAGCCCGCTCGGTATCCCGCTGAGTACTTACCGAGACGTACTCGCCCACCGCCATCGAGACTGCACCCGCGACGAGGCCCGCAACTCCGGCGGTCAGAATGGGTCCTCGACCGACATCCGCCGCAGCAACGCCGATGACAAGTCCTGCCGTCGAGACGATTCCGTCGTTGGCGCCTAGCACGCCGGCTCTCAACCAGTTCAATCGTGCCGACGTTGGTGCCGCGTGTGGCTCTGCTGGATGCATGAACGCAATCAGCCTCGCCTTGTTTGTCGGCGCTCGGGTGCCCTCACCCACCACTGACCTCGCTCGAACCTGTTCGACCCCAACGAAAATAGGCGATCGGCCCGACGAAGTTGACGACGATCGCCGCGGCCCACAGAGGCTTTCGACCGCGTACCTCCTCAGCTGGTCTCCGCGCGAGGTCGACCCACGCAGCGATTGCCAGCGCCAGCTGCGAGATGGCGAGAATCGATATTCCGGACTGCGCAGCGGGCGAAAGGTCAGCCCAGCGTTTGTGCGTCACCGAATACCTCCGGCTGTGCGCTCAGCCTCCAACACAGCTCGCGAGCGATTCAGCGTCAATGGGATCAAGTGACCTTGGACGCGTGCACCGGACGCCAGCCGCTCATAAGTCTCGAAGACGAGATCCCGGATATCGGAGTCCGAGAATTCTGGGAACTTCGAATTAAGTAGCACTACAAGTGATTCCAGCTCATCTCCGACAAGACGAGCTCCCGGGCGACGGCGCGTTCTCGGTTCGGCCCTGTGTTGTTCGACGGTCATTGGACTCGCTCACCTTTCACCGCTGGCTGATACGGCAGTACAACTTCAGTGCGCCACATCGCCGGGTCCTGCTCTGCGAACGGGTCGGTGAAATAGACCTCCCACGGGTCCCCGGCGGGTTCGGCGTCATGGCCTCGCACCCAGCCGTAGAGCGCATCGTAGGTCGGCTCCATCTCGTCGTAGGAGCCGATGTGGATCGCTGCGACGACTTGACCGCCGGGAAGTACGGACGGACCGACGTCGCCCTTGTCCGTGATCGGCCGATCGACGGGAAAGCCGGCTTCGATGTCGAACTCGTTGTCGCTGCGACGGTGATAACGAGCGAACGGCGGGCCGACGATCGTGGCCCCGCTGTCGATCGCAGCCCGGGAGGTAGCGTCGTAGGCCGCTCCTATCCATTGGCCGATTCCAGCAACCGGAATCGTCGTCCGCATGACTGCGGTGAACTGGGCTTCGACGGTACGGCTCGTGATTTCGGTGGTGTGCATTACTCCACACTCGCTGATTTCGCTCTACGGTCGCAGAGACCTTCGTCTGCAAAAGATGTGACCGAGGTGACCGATCCGGCTCGAGGACCGGTGCCCGTCTTACGTCGTGCTCAGCTTCGACAAGCGTCGTTCGAGGTCGCACGACCATTGCATCGACTTACGCTCCACGTCGACGGGTGCTAGCCGCAGGCTCTTCGCTTTCGAACGCCAGGCCGCGACGATCATCGAGCCGATCTCTGCGATATCAGCGTCCGCGGGCAGTTCGATCGTCTTCGACACGGCGCCGTCTACGTGACGTTGGAAGGTCGCTTGCATGCGGAGGTGCCACTCGGGTTGAACGTCGCGCATCGGCTCGATTCCGGGGGTCGTTCCCGCGAGCATCGATGTGGTGTCGGTCGGGCCGATGGACGTCACCTGTGCATTTCGCCGGATCCGTGCACGCCCGGTAAGGCTGTGCGGCGCCTCTGGATAGCGCCCCCGCGATTCGGCCAACGCGATCGATTCCGAGTGCGCCGAACGCTGGATATGTTCAGCGATCCGAGCCGCGAGATGGACGCCGCGCCGACTGTCGTACGGGGTGTCCAAACATGCGAGAGCATCCGCGAGTCCCAGCACTCCGACACCGATCTTCCTCGTCGCCTTGGCAGCCCACTCCAGCTCCGGAAACGGGTAGCCGCTGACGTCGATAGTGTCGTCGAGAAAGCGAACGGCCATGCGGACCACGTCATCGAGACGACCCCAGTCGATGGTGCCGCCGACGACGAACCGCGCAAGATTCACAGACCCGAGTGCACAGGATTCGTAGGCCAATAGAGGTACATCGCCGCACGGACTCGTCGCCTCGACCCGCTCCCCCAAGGGATTTGCCCTGTCGATCGCGTCGATGAACGTAACCACGAGCCCAGCTTTCGGTTGTACGGCTGCACAGATCGCATCGTGCAGCTCACGTGCGCGTACCGCTCGTACCGTGCGACCGGTCCGCGGATGGACAAGCATGTGCGAGTCGTCGTCCAGCGTCGCACGCACGAATTCGTCGGTAACCCCTACCGATAGCTCGATGTGCTGAAATTTTGCCGGTTGCATGGCAGCGGAACCGACGATATCGAAAATGTCAGGATGGGTCACATCGACCAGACACCTCAATGGTGCGGGCCGGCGACGCCCCTGCTCGAATACCTGCTGCGCGGAGTCGAACAGTTGCAGTATCGACAACGGACCGCCCGCCGTGCCGCCGCTCTTTTCGACGAGGTCGCCCCGCGGGCGCACGTGCGAGAAGTTGATGCCGACGCCAGCACCGTGTTGCTGAAGTACCGCCGTACGACCGAGCGTCTCGATTACCGACCGGAGTGAATCGTCGACGGGGAGGACGAAACAGTCTGCGAGAGTGTCCGTTCGGTCGTACGCGCTCACCAAGGTCGACAGGTTCGGCAGGAACTCGCAAGCACTGATCGTCCGCGTGAAGCGCGCTGCCCATTCCTCGGACTTACCGGCTCCGTACTGGTCTTCGGCAGCTGCAACGAACGTTCCGACGCGTTCGCACAGTTCCCCCATTGTGTGCGCGGATCGACCGCACTCGTCGCGGCGGGGAAAATGTTTGCGAAACAACTCCGCTTCGTCGATCAGCTCGGCACCTGCAACCTGCTCGGTCATTCTGATGATTCTCGCTCTCCGCCGCGCGCGCGGGACGGGCCCAAAATCGCAGAAGTTCAGGGACGAAAGTCACTCGTGAACCCGACGCCGTGACAGTCGATATGCCCCTCGGTGCGATGTGACCGCGGCGAACGTTCTGGCGATAATTGCGAGATCCTTTGTCGTCGACCAGTTCTCGACATAGGACTGGTCCAGGCGCGCTGCCTCTGACCGAGCAGGACGTTGATGAAGCTTTGTGACCGTTGGATCGCGCATCAACTTGAACAGCGGTCCCGACGCGTTGTTGCCAGCCTCGAAGATTCTCGAGCGCGCGGCCGGCGTCCACGATCATGCTGCGGAATTTGAGCATCGTGAAAGGACGACCGGCGCGGCCGATCCGTTCAGCTCGGTAGAACACCGGACCGGGGCTGCTGAGTTCGACGGCCACCGCGGTCACCGCCAGCAGCGCCGCAGTCCCACACCCGCAGGACGGTCAGCCCGCGCTGCGGTATGGCGCGAGCGAGATATGGGACGTATGTGCAGGTACCGATTGCCGACACTGCCCGAGAACTGTTGCGCAACATGATCATTTGCATCGGGTTGCGCCGAATCAGAGGAGCAAGCGACCGAGCCCACGCCTTCGACGCCTCGGGATCACGGAGCCATTGCTTTTCGACCCCTGGTGGGTAGCATCAGTAGCACGCCACCCGAGCCCCCGGAGGCCTTCTCTCACCGCCCGTTCCCCCGTCGGCCGACACCAACAAAACGTTGACGGGATATCATGAACACGCGCTTTCCGGTTCGTGCGATACGTACATCGACACAGCGATGAGCGGACACTTCGACACCACCGAGTCCCGGTCGGCCGCAGAGGCTCGTAGCTCATGGTCACCACCCGACGTGCGAGAAACGTTGTCACAGTTGCGGTTGCGTGAACTGCTCGGCGAAGTGCAGGACCGGATCTCACAGATTGCAGACGCCCGCGACAAAACGGACGGGCTCGTAGAGGCCATGCTCACCATTACCTCCGGGCTGGACTTGGGCGAGACGCTCCGCAGGATCGTGCGCACAGCAATAGACCTCGTCGACGCTCGCTACGGCGCCCTTGGCGTTCGCGGTGACGACCGCCAACTCGTGCAATTCATTCACGAAGGCATCGACGAGGACACCCGCACCAAGATCGGTCCATTACCGCAGGGGCGCGGCGTACTCGGTCTCTTGATCGACCAGCCGAAGCCGATCCGACTCGACAGGTTGGCCCTGCATCCGACGTCGGTGGGTTTCCCGACAGATCATCCGCCGATGAACACTTTTCTCGGCGTGCCGATTCGCATCGGCGCCGACGTCTTCGGCAATCTCTATCTGACGGAGAAGTCCAACGGCCAGCCTTTCACCGACGACGACCAGGTCCTGGTCCAAGCGCTTGCTGCCGCCGCGGGCATCGCCATCTCGAACGCGCGACTATTCGAGTCCGGCCGGTTGCGCCAAGCGTGGATCGAAGCCACTCGTGATATCAGCACCGAACTCCTCGCAGGCAAGGACATCGACGGAGCCTTCAGCCTAATCGCGGACAAGGCTATGAGTTTGACTCCCGCGGCCGGTCATTCACTGCTCGCCGTGCAGCGCGACTCCGCTGAGAGCCGTTCGAAGACAACAGAATTGGTGGTCATCGACTCGGCCGGTTCCAGACTCGACGGACTCGTCGGCGCAACGCTGCAGTTGGCCGGGACTGCACTGGGCCGCGTGTTCACCGAACGAGTACCGATGAGATTCGATGCCCTCGACGCCGATGACACATCGGGACTACCGGCACATTCCGGACCGGTCTTGATGCTGCCGCTTCGGACTGCCGACACCGTGCTCGGGATCCTGATCAAGATCCGGCCGGTCGGCGCGCCCTTGTTCAGTGATGATCAGCTGGAGATGATGTCGACGTTCGCCGATCAGGCCGCACTTGCACTGCAACTGGCCACCGCACAACAACGCATGCGTGAGCGGGACGTGCTGGGCGACCGCGACAGAATCGCCCGCGACCTTCACGACCACGTCATCCAACGTCTGTTTGCAGTCGGAATGTCGTTGCAGAGCACCGTCTCCCGCACACGATCGACCGAAGTCCAGCAACGCCTCATCGATACGATGGACGATCTGCAGTCTGTAGTGCAGGAGATCCGGAGCACGATCTTCGATCTGCATCCGGACAACTCTGGTCACACTCGCCTACGGCAACGACTGAACGAAGTGATCGCACAGACGACCGCGAACTCCCGCGTGCGTACCACGGTGCGAATGTCCGGGCCGCTGTCCGTCATCGACCCGCACCTGGCCGACCACGTCGAAGCGGTCGTCCGTGAAAGTGTCGGTCATGGAGTCCAGTACGGCCATGCCAAGGAAATATCGATCGCGATAAGCGTCGCGAACGATCTGACGATCGAGATCGTCGATGACGGAGTCGAGCTGCCCGACGACATCATTGCCAGCGGACGTCACAGTCTCGCGGCACGCGCACTCGACGTCGGTGGAACACACGCCATTCACTCGGTGGCCGACGGCGGTACCAGGATCGTGTGGTCTGCGCCGATCTCCTGAGAAACAGCGCGTCGCCCCGAACCGGAAGCCGGCATTTACGGCGCCTGACCAGGCGGCAGGGCGCGCGGCAACGAACGGTTCCGTCGGCACATGGATCTGCACGGTGGAGGTAGCCGGTATCGCGGCGGTCGCGCTGGCTGTCGCCGAAGCCGGTGGAAACCAGGCCGGCGGTGCGCCCAGCCCCCTCACATAAGCCACATGACCCGAGGACGTTCGGCCCTGCAATGCGAGGGCGCGGTGGATGAATCTGATGAGGACTCAGAAACCCATTGTCAAGATCAGGGAGGACGCACCCAGATGGCTGCGATTACGATCTCCGGCCTGACCAAATCGTTCGGCCACTTCAAGGCCCTCGACGGCCTCGACCTGACTGTCGAAGAGGGTGAGGTGCACGGCTTCCTCGGGCCGAACGGATCGGGAAAGACCACAACGATCAGAGTGCTCCTCGGCTTGCTCCGGCCGGATTCGGGCACTGTTCGGATGCTGGGCGGAGATCCGTGGCGAGACGCTGTCGCACTGCACGGTCGGCTCGCCTACGTGCCCGGCGAGGTCAATTTGTGGCCCGGCATAACAGGAGGCGAGATCATCGATCTGATGGGCCGGCTGCGCGGCGGTATCAACGAACACAGGCGCGCCGAGCTCATCGACAGGTTCGATCTGGACCCGCGGAAGAAAGCACGCAACTATTCGAAAGGCAATCGGCAGAAGGTCGCGCTCATCGCAGCACTAGCGTCGGACGCCGAGCTACTACTACTCGACGAACCGACTGTCGGCCTAGATCCCTTGATGGAAGTCGAATTCCAGCACTGTATCGAAGAGGAGAAGCGCCGTGGGCGAACAGTGTTGCTGTCGAGCCACATCCTCGCCGAGGTGGAGGCACTGTGCGACCGAGTCAGCATCATTCGACTCGGCCACACAGTCGAAAGCGGAACCCTTACCGAGTTGCGCCACCTGACACGAACCTCGATCACCGTCGAAACATCGAAACCGCTTGTCGGTGTCGACCTGCTGGCTGGTGTCTACGACGTCGTCGTCGACGGCGACCGAACTCGCTTCGACGTCGATACGGCGCAACTCGACACAGTGCTGCGGCTTGTCACCCCCCTCGGCGTGCGCAGCCTGATCAGCACACCACCGACTCTCGAAGACATCTTCCTACGGCACTACGAGGCTGCTCCGGCTGCAACGGCGGGAGTGACGGCATGACGACCACCCTGTTCGCCGGGCGCACCGCTGACGCGGCAGGGACCAGCGCGTTGTTTCGATTCGCGCTCCGCCGCGAACGGCGGGGTCTGCCCTGGTGGCTGACCGGGACCGCGGTGCTACTCGGCTACCAGTCCTGGGGCAGCCAGTCCTTCTACGACTCCCCCGCCAAACTCGCGCAACTTCGAGAGACCATGGGCGGCAACGCCGCGATGGTCGCAATGGCCGGTCCAGCCGAACTGCTCACGACGATCGGCGGTGAAGTCGTCTTCGAGATCTTCGCCTACCTGGCGGTTGTCGTCGCACTGATGAACATGTTCCTCGTCGGGCGGTGCACCCGCACCGACGAGGACAACGGCCGCGCCGAACTTGTGCGATCGGCTCGCGTCGGGCGTCGGGCTCCGCTTCTGGCGGCGGTAGCGCTGGCAGGGTTCGCCGATGTCGCAGTCGCCATCGCCGTGTTCGGCGCAGCCGTCGTCACCGGCCTTCCAACAGGTGGTTCGATACTTCTCGCGGCGTCGCTCGCGGGTGTCGGAATCGTGTTCGCGGGCCTCACTGCAGTAGCGGCTCAGGTCTTCGAAAACCCCCGAAGTGTCTACGGCGCAGTTGCTTCGACGATCGGTATCGCATACGCGCTCCGGGCAATCGGCGATGTCGGCGACGGCACCTTGTCATGGCTGTCACCGATCGGTTGGGGCCAGCGCACGTTCCCTTTTGCCGGCGACCGATGGTGGCCCCTGGTGTTACCCACGATCGCAGGTGCAGCACTCGTCGTCGGAGCAGTCGCCATCCTGGACCGCCGAGACTACGGAGCCGGCGTATTCGGTAGCCGATCGGGACGAGCGAGAGCCTCCTGGGCGCTGGGTTCGCCACTCGGTTTGGCCTGGCGGCTGCAGCGAGGCGCGCTCCTCATGTGGATCGTCGGAGTGTTCACCCTCGGCGCCGCCTACGGTTCGTTCGGTAACAGCATCGAAGACTTCATCGCCGACAACCCCGAGATCGCTGCATATCTGCCCGGCGGTGCCGGCGATGCGGTCAACGCCTATCTCGCGCTCACCATCACGATGGCGGTGCTGCTCGCAGCGGCGTACGGCATATCCAGCGCGCTGCGCGTACGCGGCGAGGAAAGCTCCGGCCGTGCCGAACCCGTCTTCGCCACGCCGACCGGTCGCACGAACTGGTTCGCAAGCCACATCGCGGTCGCGTTTGTCGGCAGCGCCTTCGTTGCGCTCGCCGGCGGCTTCGGCGAAGGGCTCGCATACGGTCTGACCATCTCCGATCCCGGCCAAGCAGTTCGTCTCGCCGGGGTCGCACTCGTGTATCTGCCCGCGATGTGGTTCGTCGTCGCCGTCGCCGTGCTCGGTGTCGGTTACCTGCCGAAGCTGGCCGCCGCGCTGGCGTGGGCGGCGTTCGGCTACTGCGTCGTCGTCGTGATGTTCGCCGACTCCTTCAAATTGCCGGACTGGGTCCGAAGCGCGTCACCGTTCACCCATACGGCCCAGGCGCCACTCGAAAACATCACTGCAGGTGCAACCTTCGCCATCCTGGCGCTGACCGTTGCCGTCCTTGTTCTTGGATTCGCAGGATTCCGAAATCGCGATGTGGGGTATTGAGCGATGACTCGTGCATTAGTCGTACCAGCATTGGTGGTCCTCGTCGCCGTCATCGGCATCATCGATGCTGCGACAGGACAAGCGTGGGACTTGGTCACACTGTTCGCAGCGGTCGGCGTACTCGGCGCACTGCTCGCGGTGCCGGTTCGTCGGCGCCGACCGTTGACACTTCGCATCGACCTGTTCCGCTTTCTCACCGAACGGGCTGATGCGGGCGACGAGTCGGTCGGTCGGATCGCAGACCGCGCGGTCGCGGCCTACCGTGCCGCGCTCACCGGCGACATCGACCCCACCCCGAGCTCGCAATGACCGTCGCGGACCTGCACCTCTCGCCGCCGTTGGCGGCGCCCGCTGTCACAGTGCTGAACGGCAGCCAGCTTCGAGGCGACGTGGTCGGTGGCAAAGCCGCTGCTATAGATCGGCTCATCGCCTGGTCCATCCCCGTCCCACCGACTGCCGTGGTTACCACGACGGCATACCGGGCTGTGTGCGAAAGTTCCAGCCTCACAGCGCTCTTCGAGCAAATCGGTCGGGACGCAAACGTAGCGGCCGCAGCTGTGGATGCCGCCTTCACGCGGGCCGGGCTCCCGGCCGATGTCGCCGAACAGGTCCGCGAAGCAGCGCTGAGGGTAAGCGGCGGCAGACATGTAGCCGTACGGTCGTCCGCGACGGTGGAGGATATGGGCACCTCATCCTTCGCTGGCCAATACCATTCCGTCCTCGATGTGGACCCTGCCGATATCGATGCGTTGACCGACGCAGTCCTGTCGGTGTTTGCCTCACTGTTCCATCCCGCACCGCGCGCCTATCGAAAAGCTCTCGGCATCGGCGACACCGGCGTCGCGATGGCAGCGCTGATCATGCCGATGATTCCTGCAGTGCGCGCCGGAGTAGTTTTCACCCAGGATCCGACCGCGCCCCCTGGCACCGCCCGAATCGAAACTGTCGACGGCCTTGCGGAAACGCTGGTGTCAGGCAAGCGCACGCCCCGCGTCGTGCGCGTCCACGAAGGAACGGCACCGCCTGAGGGCTCCGACGAGGAAGTCGCCCCATTACTGGCTGCGGCAGCCGAGATCGAGCTCCACGCCGGCCGCCCGCAAGACGTCGAATGGGCATGGGACGGCAGCCGATTGTGGATAGTCCAGGCCCGGCCGATCACGGTGGCGGCGGACGAGCACGACCCGTTCGACGACCCGCAACAGGAGTTGGACACGCAGCTCACCACGACGGGGATCGCTGAAATGCTGCCTGGCGTACTGCCACCGCTGAGATGGGATATCTGCTCCTTCGTCGTCGAGGAGGCCCTGCGAACCATGCTCGACCGGCTCGGCGCGCTACCGGACGACCGCATGGTGCAACCACGCCGACTCGTTCGTCGCGTCCGCGGACGAGCTGCCCTCGATGCCGACATGCTCGCCGCCGCGCTACCTGACGGGCAGCGCGGATTCGCTGCCACTCGACATAGGTGGCTGGCGAGCGCTGCTCGGCGGCGAGCAAGCTTCGACGCCGAGGTTGCTGTCCGCGCGGCCGACGAAATCGATTCCGGCCGTGCGGATCTGGCATCGTGGACACTCGACGAGCTACAGCGCTATCACTTTTCGCTGATCGATCTGACTACCCGTGCTATGGCCGCTGAGATCACCGTCGCTGCCGACGCGGGTGCTATCCACAACGGCCTTCGCGCAGTGCTCGCACGATTCGTGACTGATGCCGATGCGTACCGGCTGGCCGCCGATCTGACGACCCCGGCTGCACCGATCGTCGCGCCGAGCAGCGCGAGCGCTGCGATATTTTCAGGTCCTACCTGGATCGAACTCGGCCTAGAGCCCGCTAACCCTGTCGCTACGGCGGACCGCGACACCATCTTCGACAACGCTATGGCGATCGTGACTGCCAGTCCGCGCTGGCCGAGTTCCGGCGTCGGCAGCTGGCTTCGGAACCGACAGATCGACCGACTCAGCGCTGAAGCAGCACGACAACTCGAGCGACGAGAGCGAACCAAACGCGCGATACTGATCCTTGGCGGCGAACTTCGTCGTATTCACACCTCAACGGGCGCTCGGCTCGCGGAACTCGGCCGGTTGGATCGCGCCGCCGATATCGAACAGCTCAGCCTGCTCGAATTCCGCGCTGCGCTATGTGGCGAGCTCGGTGGGCGGCTCGGACGGCCTGCAGTCACGGCAGCGCAGCTCGCACGACGAAGCCGGTGGTGTCGACAGCACGAGGAAGCGGGGCCCCTACCGCAGGAATTTCGCGGAGTCCCGCGGCCGACGACCGCCTCGGCTCCGCCGGGCGAACGGCTCGTCGGTTTGGCAGGTGGAGGCGGCACGTTCCGAGGCATCGCACGTCGGGTCGACGGTCCCGATCAAACGATCGGTGCAGACGAAGTGCTGGTTGCACGGACTACTGACCCCTCGTGGGCGCCGCTGCTGATGCGTTGCGGCGCAATGATCGTCGAGCAGGGCGGTCCGCTGTCGCACGCCGCGATCCTGGCCCGCGAATTCGGCGTCCCCGCAATTTTCGACGTGCCTGGAGCAGTCCGAGCGCTGGATGGGAAACTCGTCCGCATCGATGCCGACGCCGGCGTAGTCACAATTGTCGACGAAGTTGGCGAGCTATGAGCTCCCGCACCCGCGACCGCGGAGTCGCTCGACTGCTCGGGGTCGACCGCCTGAACATTTTCGTACCCGCGATCATGAGTGTCGGTCTGTTGTTCTGGCTCGCGAGCGAACTGCGCGAACTCGTCAGGGCGACGGGAGCCGCGTCGCGCGCGAAGCGCTCCGCGATTGCGGGCCACGAGGTTGCGCGACTCACGCTCGGCAGCACGGGCGCCGAGCCACCCGGCAGGCAGGGGCTGCGCCCACGACCGGTCTACCTGTTGCTCGCCGTCGCACTTGGCTGTGGCGCGGCCTACGTCGCGATCGGTTCTATCGCAAACTACTTTCGGCCCGGGTACTACGTAGCCGACATCGCCTGGTTGTTGGCACTTGCACTCGCCGCATCCTTCGGAGCAATCGCCTACGGCTCGGTTGCTGCAGTCGTCTTCGTGCGATATCCGGTTCCGCCGAAGTCTTTCCGCAGGATGCTCACCAACTCGCTGCTCACGTCGCGCCCGGTCGACGGCGACACGATGCCGGAGGGTCCATCGTGGAAGCTCGCCGCCGGGTTCCTGGCTGCCGCGGCGGGCGCCGGACTTCTCGCATTGATCGTCGCGGCCTCGCCACACGTTGTCGACGGGTTCGATCGCGGTGTCGCCGCGTGGTTTCACGGGTTGGGGTGGCCGGCTACTTCGATCACCGACCTCGTTTCGCGCACCGGGATCGTCGTGGTGGCGGTTGTCGTGGTTGGTGCGGTGGCAGTGCGCTGCCGCGTGCTGGCTCTCACGTTCGCGGCGGCGGTCGCGCTCGGCTTTCTCGCCACGGTTGTGCTGCGCGACATCATCGAACGGCCGAGGCCCCTCGACGGCCCGATGGCAGGAATGCTCGACTCGTATCCGAGCGAAAGCGTCGTGCTCGCCGTCATCGTTGCCGGGCTCGTTCCGCGTGCGATCGCCACACTGATCGGATGGCCACGAATCGCCGCGCCGCTGAGCTTCGTACTCGGTGTCGCAACCGCTGCGACCATGGTCGATCGGGTCGCGCGCGGCGCACACTGGCCGACCGACGTCATCGGCGGGGCACTGATCGGTTCAGCTCTGGTATTCGGTGCACGCTGGGTGGTCGACGTACCGCGTGCGCACATCGGCTGCCGTAGTTGCCCTCGGTCGCAGGACTTGCCTTTGCGGCGCAAGAGTCGCGGAATGATCCGGATGGGGATCTCCACGGCGAGCGCAGTCCGCGTGCTCGCCCACCTGTCCGCGGCGGCGGTTGCGGTCACGCTGGCAGTGCTGACTTTCACAGTCGGGGTCCCAACCAGCACCGAGAATTACGTATTCGGCCCAGGCGTCGAGCGACCCGCGCAACTTGCCCTTGCCGGCGTGGTGTCGCTCGGTGCGCTGCTGGCTTGGAAGTGGGAAGCAATCGGCGCTGTGCTCATCGCCTTTGCAGCGACGTGCCTCGGGATCTTTGCCGCGGTCGAATACCAGCCGATCTATGCGGTGGCTTTGACGGCGGCGGCGATGGTGCCGTCGATTTTGTTGTGGCTCAGCTGGCAACATCGCCGCAGCGCGATCGAGCTCGTAGTCCTTGCCGTGGTCACCGCACTGCTGCTCGGCACCACGTGGGCGGGAGCGACGAAGGTGTACGACATCTACTTCGGACCGACGCATCCCTCGAGCACGACGCCGGGCTTGGCCGTCGACCGCGTCGAGTGGGTGTGGTCCGGCGCCCTCAGCAGTGCGTCGATTTCGGTGTCGGCGCGCTTGGCCGAGTCGGGAGAGACGGCGAGTCTGCTGGTCGAATCGAACGACGGGCGGTTCTCGACGACTACCCGCGCAGTTTTCGCCGACGATCACCGTATCGCTCGCATGCGGGCCGACGGATTGCGACCCGGCACGCGTTATCGATTCACCGTCGTGGTCGATGGCGTTGCCGACACATCAAGGGGCGCAGGCAGTTTCGAAACTCCAGTCGACGGACCGATGTCCTACCGCGTTACTGCAGGTGCCTGCGCTCGGGTCGGTTCCAACGGGTCTGTGTACGACGCGATCTCCGCCGAACGACCCATGATTCATCTCGCACTCGGTGACCTGCACTACGGCAACATCGAGGCCACCACGCCGGGTCCGTACCTCGATGCGTACGGCAAGTTCCTGACGATGCCTGCCCAGGCTGCGTTGTATCGCGCCGCACCGATTGCGTACGTGTGGGACGACCACGACTACGGTGCGAACGACGCCGATGCGTCCTCGCCTGGCCGCGACGCGTCCCGTGTGGCTTTCGACTCCGCCGTACCGCACTACGCGTTCGGCTCGCCGGGCGGGACAGTCAACCAGGCGTTCACGATCGGTCGAGTTCGATTCGTCATGACCGACAATCGGTCCGAGGCCACCGACTCCACAATGCTCGGCGACGCGCAACTACGGTGGCTCATCGACGAAGTCACATCCTCGAGCAAGACGCATGCGCTGGTCGTTTGGGCCAACCCCGATCCGTGGATCGGCGAGTCGAGTCCTGGTGCCGACGGCTGGGCGGGCCACCCCGACGAGCGCCGCCGAATCGCCGATGCCATCGCCGCCGCCGGCGTGCACAATCTGATATCGGTCGGCGGTGACGCCCACATGGTTGCAATCGACGACGGCACCAACAGCGACTACTCGACAACCGGCGGCGCAGGCTTTCCGATCCTGCAGGCTGCCGCACTCGACCGGCCAGGCAGCGTCAAGGGCGGACCGTACAGCGAAGGCACATACCCCGGAGGAGGCCAGTACGGAGTCCTCGACATCCACGATGACGGCTCACGCGTCACTGTCTCGATGTCGGGAAAGCGCTGGGATGGAACCGTACTCACCCGCTACGAATTCGATGTGCCGACCGGCTGACCTTGTCGCCGGGTGCGTCATGCCAACGTGACTCGCCGAACGGGCCTCTCGCAGATCGGTAGGTCAGGCGGGACCAGCGGCAATGATCAGCGGGCATTTGGCCGAGTGCAGTAGCTTCTGACTCACCGACCCCAGAGTCATTCCGGCGAAACCACCGCGCCCATGGCTGCCGACAACGAGCAGCTCGACATCGTCGGAGAAGTCCAGGAGGTGTCGCACAGGGTCGTTCTTGACAACGATCTTCTCCACTGTCACATCCGGATACCGGCCTGCGGAGCCCGCGAGACTCGCCGAGAGCAGGGCCTCTTCCTTGGTCGCGACCGCGTCCCAGTCACCGACGTGCAAGAACTTGCTGTCATCGGTCCAGGAGTGCACCGCAATGACCTTCGCGGCCCGCATCGACGCCTCTTCGAATGCGATCTCGATCGCGGGGATGCTGTTGTCTGAGCCATCGACACCAACCACGACGGCCTTTCTCGGACGTGACAAGTGCCACGGATCGCTTGCACGGAAATGCACTATCGCAACCGGGCAGTGCGCGTGGCGCGCGAGCGAAGAGCCGACCGATCCGAGCAGACCGCGGCCGACTGCTCCGAGTTCGCGACTTCCGATCACAATGAGACGTGCGTCCTTGGATCTGTTGATCAGGGCGGGTGTCCTCGGCTCACGAACTAGTTCTGTTGTCACTTCCAAGTCCGGCGACGTCTCGAGCACCATCTGCTTGGCCGCCGAAAGAAGTTCTGCGCCTTCGGCTTCCAAACGCCCCATGTCCGATTCGGTGTAACTCAAACCCGGGCCGTAATCGAGCGGCGTGAATACGGCATGAACTATCGACAGCGGAACGCGACGACGCTCCGCATCGCCTGCCGCCCATCGAAGTGCCTCTTTCGACGAGCGCGACGCGTCGAAGCCGACAACGACGGGTAACTTGAACATTTTATC
Organism: Antrihabitans stalagmiti; assembly: GCF_016482825.1. GTDB lineage: Bacteria > Actinomycetota > Actinomycetes > Mycobacteriales > Mycobacteriaceae > Antrihabitans > Antrihabitans stalagmiti. The sequence goes on from NZ_JAEMNV010000007.1 coordinate 59,777, forward strand.
CATCGGCTCAATCCTGTTTCCTTGCAATGATTATGGGACATTCGACGCTGTGCAGGAGCGCCTCGCTGGTCGAGCCGAGAGTCATTCCGGGGAAACCGCCTCGGCCATGACTGCCAACCACGATCAGCTGCGCATGCTCAGCCTGCACCTGCAAGTTGCGCGCCGAATCGCCTTCCACGACAACGGTGCGCACCCGCACCTGCGGGTAGCGATCGCGACACCTTCCGAGGCTGTCGGACAGCACCGCTTGTTGGTCGGCGAGTGTTGCCGGCCGATCGATCACAGACGTGATGAGGTCGCTGTTGGCACGCCAGACGTAGACAGCAACAAGCTCGACCCGGCGGTGCGACGCTTCCTCGAACGCAATGTCGATGGCGGAGCAACTGTTGTCGGTTCCATCCACGCCGACCACTACCGGAGCGGCGTTCGCCGTACCGGCGAAAATCTTGCCGAGGCGGACAACTGCAACCGGACAGTGAGCGTGATGCGCAACGGCAGTACTGACCGAACCGAGCAGTCCCCGCCTGAAGGCGCCGAGACCACGACTCCCCACAACGAGCAGGCGTGCGTTCTTCGACATATCGAGCAGGGCCGGGATCGTGGGGCCCGCAACGAATTCTGTGCTGACCGCAATCGGTCCGATTTCGTCCGACATCGCTCGGACTGCCCGCTCCGAGGCATCGAGTATCGACCGCCCCGCGCGCTCGGCGTCGAACTCCTCGGAAGCCAGTGACAGTGCACGGCCGTAGCTGATCAACGCCATTCCCGGTCCGTGGCTGACGAGCACTGGTCGGGCATTCACAACGACAAGCGGGCTCGCGTAAAGCGCGGCCTCCTGCGCCGCCCACCGCAGAGCGTCGTGGGCCGCATCGGATCCATCCACACCGACGACGACGGGTTGTTTGTCCATACGTTCGACGTTAGGACCTGACTCGGTCGCCGGACGCCGGCCAATGGTCACCGAATTTTCGGCGGTGGTCCTTTGCCTCACGATGGGCTCGACTCCACCGTCTCGTAAAGACCGCAACGATCGATGTGATCGCTTGCGAAGTGCGACAATGGCCGCGTGCCCAGCAACCCCAACGCCACGCAGAGTGAAGGTTCGATCCCGTTGCGTGAAACGTTGTCGCAACTTCGACTTCGCGAGTTGCTGTCCGAGGTTCAAGACCGAATCGCGCAGATAATCGATGCCCGAGATCGAATGGACGGGCTGGTAGAGGCCATGCTCGTAGTCACGTCCGGTCTGGAGTTGGACGAAACTCTTCGGACGATCGTGCATACGGCGATCCAACTCGTCGATGCACAATACGGCGCGCTCGGAGTGCGAGGTCACGACCACCAGCTCGTCGAGTTCATCTACGAGGGCATCGACGAAGCGACCAGAGAGCGAATCGGACCCCTCCCCGAGGGCCTAGGGGTACTTGGCCTCCTGATCGATCAGCCGAAACCGCTGCGTCTGGACGTACTCGCACACCATTCGTCCTCTGTCGGCTTTCCACCGAATCATCCACCGATGAATACCTTTCTCGGAGTTCCAGTCCGGATCCGCGACGAAGTCTTCGGCAATCTATACCTGACCGAGAAGGCGAACGGGCAACCGTTCACCGAAGACGACGAGGTCCTGGTGCAAGCACTCGCGGCGGCGGCTGGCATCGCAATCGAAAATGCACGGCTCTTCGAGGAGACCAAGACTCGACAAGCTTGGATCGCGGCCACTCGCGATATCAGCACCGAGTTGCTCGCCGGTGCCAAGTCCGGACTCGTATACCGCCTCATCGCAGACAAGATGCTCGACCTCGCAGCAGCCGACCACATCTTGGTTTCCGTTCCGGAGGACCCCGAGGCTCCACCGTCGGACGTCCGCGAACTGCTCGTGGTCGAATCAGTCGGCAACGGTGGACGATTGCGAGTCGGTGAGCGATACGACCTAGCAGGCACAGCATCCGGGCAAGCTTTCACCACACGCACCCCACTGAGGTTCGACGCGCTTACCACCAGCCAGATTGCCGACGAACTGCCCACTGATGGTCCTGCGTTGATACTTCCCCTGCGTGCGGCGGATTCGGTGACCGGTGTCCTGATCATCCTTCGCCGGGCTGGTGCCCCTCCCTTCACCGATGATCAAATGGAGATGATGACGGCTTTTGCCGACCAGGCCGCGTTGGCTCTGCAATTGGCAGAAGCTCAGCGGCAAGTTCGCGAACTCGACGTGTTGACCGATCGCGACCGCATTGCGCGAGACCTACACGACCACGTGATCCAGCGACTTTTTGCCGCAGGTCTGGCGTTACAGGGGACGATCCCACGCACGCGCGTGCCCGATGTGCAGCGGCGCATCACCGAGGTGATCGACGACCTGCAAGGCGTGGTTCAGGACATCCGGACGACCATCTTCGATCTCCATGGCGGTGCGCCTGGCAAAACCCGACTACGTCAGCGCGTGGACGAAGCGATCGATCAGCTCACAAGCAGCGCGGATGTCAGAACGACCGTACGAATCAATGGGCCGTTGTCGGTCGTCGAGCCGGTCCTCGCCGATCACGCAGAAGCTGTCGTGCGCGAAGCTGTCAGCAACGCAGTTCGACACGGCCACGCAAAGTCCATCAGAGTCAGCCTTTCGGTCGAAGACAACCTCACGATCGAGATAATCGACAACGGCATCGGCGTTCCCGAGAACATCACTCCCAGTGGACTTTCCAACATCGAATCCCGTGCAAAGGAAGTCGGCGGGGGCCTTTCCATCGGACCGGCCGAGGGCGGCGGCACCGTATTGACGTGGTGGGCGCCACTCCCCTGAATCGGCGGGACCGCCGATCGTCAAATGCCGACTGCAGGCGCCACGGCCGTCGGCAGTACGTCGACATGGCGCACGCCGGGCACGGTACGGGCAAGAGCTGCGACTATTCGCTGTTCGTCCTTGCTGGAAAACCCACCGCAGATTTCGATCTTCCCCTCGTTCGAGGCGATCGTCCACTGTCTCCGACTTCCCGCGTAGTCGTCGAGCAGCGATCGAATTTTCGCCGCGATCGTGACGTCGTCGTTGATGAGTACGCGAAGCAAATCTCGGCGGGCAACGATGCCGATCAGGAGGCCCTGCTCGACGACGGGCAGCGACCGCAGGCGCCCGTTGAGCATTCTCACCGCGGCCGTGCTGACGTCCGAACCTGGACTGATCACTTCGGCAGGCGTCGACATCGTCGATCCGACCGACGCGTCCTGCTGGTCAGGACCCACGGCCAGTGCGTTCGACTCGGACAAGACCCCGACGACCAGTCCGTCTCCGTCGACAACCGGCAGCGCAGCAAACCTATTGTCTACGAGAATCGAAATGGCCTCTCGCAGAGATGTTTCCGGTCGGACGCTGATGACCGATCGAATCATGAGATCCCGTACCTGCATCGAACTCTGCCTTTCTGACATCTAAACCGTGCGAAATGGCGGTCCATCGACTTTTCCGATGCACGCCTTGCAAGAATCCTTCTCCACGGCCCCGACACTCGGCTAACGGCGATGGCCCTCTGGTGCCGGGTCTTAGGTCATCGGATGGACGGCATCGCGGAGGATTCTGCACACGATCGATCGCCACCCGCCTTCTGATCCACTCGTTACCTTCGGCACTACCGGTCGGGTCGCGCTGAGCAGCACAGTGTCGACCATGATCCCGATGAGAATGCACCCGGCGCGCTCGATCTGGCACGTGTTGCTCGCCAATTCAGCTGCGGCAACGGGTCTTTCCGCGTGGGTCGCTGCTGGCGCCGTAGCGGCGCAGGTCATCGATGTCGACGTACCCTCGTTGCCTGCCGCAATCGATATCGTGGTTGTTCTTGCCGCGCCGCTGACAGTCACAGCGCGTATGGCTTCCACGGAGAATCGACACACCGCACTGGCGGCGCTGCTGACCGGAGCGCTGCTGCTCGTGTGGGTCAGAACGGAGCTTCCGTTGCTTGGCTGCCCGGGCTGGGTCCGCGCTGCATCGACGATCGCGGGTGTAGCCATACTCGCGACCGGCCTGATTCTTGCCGTGTTCGTCCGCGACCGATCGCCTCGGTAGCCGCGACGCCGTCGGCGATCGGAACCTCCTTCGAATTGCTGGGGACGTGTGTCGTTCCGGGAAGGTCGTTCGACTCTGTATCTCCCGGTTCCGCCCATCGAAAATCGATGAATCAAAGCAGAGGACGCGAACGTCCACGCAGGAAAGCGGGCTACCAGTGCCGGAGATCGTCACTCTCACAATGAATCCCGCTCTCGACATCTCGACAACTGCGCCGAGTGTCGTTCCGACGAGCAAATTGCGATGTGCGAAACCGCAATACGACCCTGGCGGAGGTGGGATCAACGTAGCCCGGGTGGCACACGTACTCGGTGGCAGCGTCGCCGCTGTGTTTCCGTCCGGGGGTCCTTCCGGTCGAGTACTCGAAGATCTGCTTGCTGCCGAACACGTTCCGAGCCGGTCCGTCCGGATCGGCGGGTCGGTTCGGGAAAGTTTCGCCGTCACCGATCAGCGGACCGACGAGCAGTACCGCTTCGTACTGCCCGGGCCTGAACTCACCCTCCGGGAACAGGACGAGTGCCTCGCGGCCGTTGCCGATGCCGCATCGGGCGCTCGTTTCGTCGTCGCAAGTGGCAGCCTCCCGCCCGGCGTACCGACCGACTTCTATCAGCGGGTAGGCGACGTTGCAGCTGCTGCGGGCGCGCGCTTCGTCCTGGACACATCTGGCCCGGCACTTCAGCGCGCGCGTACTGGCATCTACTTGCTCAAGCCGAGCATTCGCGAGCTCCGCGAGAGCATCGGGGGCGAACTGACAACCCGCACAGAACAGGTGTCTGCCGCACGATCTTGGATCAGGTCCGGCAAATGCGAAGTAATTGTGCTGTCGCTCGGCGCGGGAGGCGCTCTGGCGATCACCGCCGACTATGACGAATGGTTTGCGTCGATCGATATGCCTGTGCGCAGCGCGGTCGGTGCGGGAGACGCGATGGTCGGCGCAATCGTCGTCGGCGCGAGCCGCGGGATGACTCTGCACGACTCCGTTCGCTTCGGCGTCGCGGCAGCTGCAGCTGCTCTGACCGTACCCGGAACCGGCTTGTGCCGGCGGGCAGACGTCGATCGTCTCTTCGCTGAACAAACCGACGCGAACACCACCAATACGCATGAAAAACACTGTCGTGCAATATAGTTCACGAGCGGACGAGACCCGTGACGGGCACCGGAGTCCTGCCGCGAACCAAGCTCTACTGCTTTCGCTGAACGGCCCCGAGACAGCTCCATCGAAGCCAGACCACTCCATCGTTCGCGAGTGGATTCCCATAGTCACATTCGGTGAGTCCGTCGGCTTCTCGATACCGGCCGTCGTCGGAATTGCGACTGCGGCTGCACCCGCCGCGGTGGCACTGCCTGCGTTGGTAGTGGCCGGCGCGGCAGAAGGCGCGGTTCTGGGATTGGCTCAGGCGACCGTGCTGCGACGCGCATTGCCTGACCTATCTCGCACGCGTTGGGTGCTTTCCACGGCCGCGGCGGCCGCGTTCGCTTACACGCTCGGTATGGCCCCGTCGACGTGGGCGTCCCCAATTACTCGTTGGCCACCCGTTGCAACAGTGGCCGTTGTGTCCCTGCTGGCCGTTGCAGTACTGCTGTCGATAGGAACAGCGCAGTACTCGGTCCTGCGCAACGTGGCCGCCAATGCCGGCCACTGGATCTGGATCACAGCTCTGGCCTGGCTCGCAGGACTCGCAGTTTTCATGGGCGTCGCAACGCCACTGTGGCACGAAGGCCAGTCGGCACCACTCGCGATCGGCATCGGCCTACTCGGCGGCCTGTTCATGGCCGCAACGACCTCGACACTCACCGGATTGGGTCTACGCCTGATCCTGCCCCTCTCGACACTGCACAGGAGATAGCAATGCAGGCACAATTCTTCGAAGTCACCATCGTCGTAGACGAGCGTGGAGCCGACACGAGAGCCGTCGCTCGACTGCAGATGGGTGCAACTACGAGACGAGTCGGCACCGGCATTGCCGGCCATACGCCGGGCGTGGGAAACGGTGACGGATCGGCAGTCGAGCTGGCGACGGCGCGTGCTCTTTCCGATCTGGCCGAGCAGCTCTTTGCATCGGCGGATACCAGTTCCGCACTACCGAACTCCTGGCTGTGACAGGAACCGAATCCGTGCGTTCGGCGTCGTCACCACAGACGATATGAATCCTCGCTGATGGCGAATCCGTGCTGAGCGGTGGTGCGACAACTCACGGTTTCGGTCGGCGCAATACTGCACTCGAATCCGTCGACCACGAGATGCAGATCGTACGGAAGGACCTCTGCGACCCCGCTAAAGCGATGAAACCGAGGGTCGCCCGAACTCGAGAATGTTCCGACCCCGTCGGCAGTGACCTCGATCGAGTTGGGACGAACAAGATCTTCCTGTACCGCGCTTCGCACGGCCGGCGTATCGGGCGGAAACGGCCCGTGGCATCCGGCCAGACCCGGACGCGTAAGTCTGATCGCACATTCGTAGTTCCCGCCCGGAGAAACGAAGTAAAACGATTCCCTTTCTGCGTCGGCATATCTGGACGGAGCAACCAATCCCGGTGCCGAAGAATCGTCAGGTCCCGCTGGCAGGCGCTCTGAAATATGTCTCGAATCGACTGCGGGTATCATCGCATGTCCATTGGCGGAGAATTCCATTCGGTTATCCGAACCGCCAATAATTACCGCACAAACTCCTGCCGCGAAGAATGCGGTGTAGCCATAATTCATATTTCAATCGTATTCACCGTGTTCCGGTTCGGGGAGAATCGAAAGGCATCTGCCGCAGAGGCATCACCAGAAATCCACAACGGACTTTCGGCCCTATCCGGCAGTCGGACGAACAGTGAGCACATCGGCAAGGGGACGTCGTGGGGTCAGCGGATCTGCCGTCCACGCCGACGCTGAACCTACACGCACGATCACCTGCGGAACCCCTGAGCCGGTGAGCATTTCGCGTATGAGACTTCGACTGTCCGGGAGTTCGGTCATGTGGGTGAGAGGACATGTGGCCAGGCCCCGCGCAGTGCATTCGAGCAGAATCGTCGACAACGCCTCGCCACATCGCAGCCAGTCCTCCCGCGAGTCGCTGGGCGTGGTAAGCACAAGGATCTGCGACCTGTCGACCCCAACTTCGACTCGATGCATCGGCTGCTTCTCGGCAACAGGAAACGCCCTGCCGAACGGCACTCGCGATGCTTCGGCGCGCGATGGAACAGCCGTCACGGGGATTCCGTCCGGGAGTGTGGAACGACCTGTCCACCACTGCAATTCGGCTTTGTAGGTCGAGTCGTACCGGTGCAGCGCCGCGGCACGATGTGACACGTGTGCAAGTTCTGCGCGTCGACGCGGAGGAATCTCTTCGACGCGCGCGTCGTAGCCGATTGCGATGTCGTGCAGTACTGCAGAGACTTTCTGCCAGTCCCGTGGCGGCAGGAATACCAGGCGGTCCGTCCGGCGGTGCAATATCGCTTTTGCGCGTGTGCGGTCTTCCTCGGATGTCTTTGCCGCAGGCTGGAATTCGACCGTTGCGAGAAGATCCGGTGCCCCCGGGTCGGGAAAGCGAGTGATATGGGAGTCGAGGTCGGTGCCCGCTGCGGCGACACGAAGATGATCCAGCGCCGCTCCGCAGCTGATCGACAACTGCCTACCCGAGTTGTCCGTGATCGGAAGCAGTCGCTCGTCGTCGGCGTAAAGGTGTACCTTTTTTCCGTCGATAACCCACTTCCACGGTTGACTGTTGTGAAGCGACGGAGCTCGACACGCCGTCTCGATCAACGCCTCGATCGTTGCAACATCTACGACGCCATCTGTCATCTTCTGCTCCTGAATAAAGTTGCGTCGCGACCTGGCCGACCGCACCGCACCGCACCACTGAATCCTCGATTCCGATTCCACGAACCTAACGCCGCAACGGACGTGAGCGCGGCTGCTGAAAGTCATGCGTAACAGGGTCCAACGGCCGCCGTGAGCGACGGCAGCCAACGGCGGCCGAACTGGCCGAAAGCCTTGACCGCAGGGCCGTTCGGCACTCGCGCGCGCCGCCCGCCGACCGGCAACCTGAGCGTATCGACATCCTGGTGGAGATCACCTCGAACTGGATGCGCTCCGAAAGGAATTCCGATGGATGTGACTTTCATCGTTCTCGCTGTGGTGATCACGGCGTTGGTGTTCGACTTCACCAACGGCTTCCACGACACCGCCAACGCGATGGCAACCTCGATCGCGACGGGAGCGCTCGCACCCAAAGTTGCGGTGGCCATCTCGGCGGTCCTCAATCTGTGCGGGGCATTCCTTTCCACGGCCGTTGCGAAGACGATCTCCGGCGGGCTCGTCGACGACACGAAAATCACACCCGCCGTTATCTTCGGCGGACTGGTTGCGGCGATCGTGTGGAACATGCTCACCTGGCTGGTCGGGCTGCCCTCCTCCTCGTCACATGCGCTGCTCGGCGGACTCATCGGCGCGGTCTGGTTCGCTGCCGGCGCGGACGCTGTGCACTTCGGCGTTGTCGTTTCCAAGATCCTGATTCCCGCATTGACGGCACCCGTCCTTGCTGCGACCGTCGCGCTGACCGGCACCTACCTCGCGTACAGACTGACCCGTCGAGCGTCCGAGACGTCGGTTGCCACGGGCTACCGATTCGGCCAAACCCTTTCTGCGTCACTGGTTTCGCTGGCGCACGGCACCAGCGACGGCCAGAAGACGATGGGTGTGATCACCTTGGTCCTAATCACGTCCGGACACCTCAGCGCAGGCTCGGGTCCACCGCTGTGGGTAATCACAGCGTGCGCCGTCGTGATCGCGACGGGCACCTACCTCGGCGGCTGGCGGATCATCCGGACGATGGGGCACCGGCTCACCGATATCGAACCCACACAAGGGTTTGCAGCAGAGACCAGCTCGACCGTCGTCCTACTCACCTCAGCCCATATGGGCGTTCCACTTTCGACGACGCAGGTGTGTACCGGAAGTATTGTGGGTGCCGGGCTCGGACGGCGGCTCGCCCAGGTTCGTTGGACCGTCGCTCGTCGGATGGCCATCGCGTGGGCGCTCACAGTGCCGGCCGCTGCACTTCTCGGCGGACTGAGCGGTCGCCTTGCCGACTCCGGCAACAACGGAGTCGCAGTCGTCGGCATCTCGTTGGTTGCGGCTTTGATCGTCATCTACACAATTTCGCGCCGCGAAGTCGTCAATTCAGCGAATGTCAACAATGTCGATCGCCGCGTCCCCGCCAACGCAATCTGAGAAGGCCACCATCATGTCGCAAATCTCTGTCAACTGGAGTTCACTGGCCTGGGCGGCCGCCCTGAGCATGGCCATCGGTCTCACCCTCATCACCGTATTCACCGTCGGTGTCCTCGGCTACGACCGCGGCACCGACCCGCACTCCACCCCTGGGCAGCGGACGGGCGGCCGCGTCCTCGCCGGCACCGCTCTGGCGATATGTGCAGCAGCTGTCTTGCTCGGCGTCTACCTGCTGATTCCGAGATTGCACTGACACCGTTGACATTCGGCGAAACCAACGGGACCTCTTTCTCTCCCGCCCACAGCAACGGCGGACGAGCCTTGGGTATGCACGCTCCGTCCTGCAGAAGAATCGGGTACTCATGACACAACGTTTGTCCCCTCTCGATGCCGGCTTTCTCGAGTTGGAAGACTCCGACCCCAACGTCAGTCTTGCGATCGCGGCCGTGGCGATAATCGAAGGTCCGCCGCCGAGCGAGGCTGATTTCCTCGAAGCGGTCGCGGCCCGATTGATCGCAATTCCACACGCGCGCGAGCGAATTCACACCACCGCATTCGATCTGAGTGCGCCGGTATGGATCGATGACGACGACTTCGATGTCAATCGTCACCTGCGTCGCACCGCCCTACCTGCACCGGGCGACGACGACGCCCTCGGTCACCTGGTCGGCCGTGTGATGGCGCAGCGGCTGGACAGGTCCCGACCCCTGTGGGAGTGCTGGGTCGTAGAGGGTCTGGAGAACGGTCGGTGGGCGATTCTGGCCAAGGTTCATCACTGCATGGCCGACGGCATCGCCGGTGCGCGACTGTTCGAGGCCCTCTGCGACCCGGACACCCACAACGGTGTGGTGAGGCTCGTCAGTCGGCGCGAACCAGCGGACAACTCTACGGGCATTGCGCGCCGCGTTCGCGACGCGCTCGTTGCGCTACCGTCCTCCCCCGCCGCTCAATTCCGCTATCTCGTCAAGGGTCTACTGACCCCCCTTCAGATCGCGCTCGGAACCTTCGGCGCAGCCAAAGGGTTTGCCGGCATCGCAGGCGGTGTGCTCGTTCCGACCGCGTCGACGTCGCTGCTCGGGCCGGTCGGCAAACAACGGCGATACGCAGTGGCGCGAGCGTCGATGCTCGACATTCGCGACGTGTGCACCGTGTTCGATGTGAAGGTGAACGATGTGGCCCTCGCTGCCATCACCGGGGCATTGCGCACAATGTTGCTCCGCCGCGGAGAGGAGCCGAAAGAAGATTCGGTTCGGACACTCGTTCCGGTGTCGGTTCGGAACTCGGGCAGCGCCGATGTGCTCGACAACCGTGTCTCCCTGATGTTGCCTGTCCTGCCCGTGGCAATCGCTGATCCGGTCGACCAGCTCGCCGCCGTCCACGGTCGAATGGCAGCCCACAAGTCGGGCGGCGAGGCCGAGGCGGGTCATCTCGCGACCTCGTTGGCCGAGCACTGGCCCTTCGCACCCACCGCATGGGCCGTACGGCTGGCGAGCAGACTGCCGCAACACGGAATCGACATCGTGGCCACGAACGTTCCCGGCCCCAAGCACAGTAGGACCGTGCTCGGAAGTCGGGTCGTCGAGATCTTTCCCTACGTCCCGATAGCGTGGCGCCTGCGAATCGGAATCGCGATCTTGAGCTACGCCGACCGGGTTTCGTTCGGAATCACCGGAGATTTCGACTCGGCGCCGGATCTCGACTTTCTGGCTCACGAAATCGAGCGCCATATGGAACTTCTCGTCGCGGAAGCACACTCCCGGCGTTAACAGTTCGCGAGTGCGACTGCGCGTAGTCGCACTATCTCGACAGCGGATTCGATATCCGTCACCGCAGTGTCGATCACGAGCCGCTCGCGGTCCCATGGCTCGTAGACGCGAGCGGTCACCTGTTGCCACGTCGGCAGGACCAGACCCGCAATATCTGCGGCGCGACGCTCGACCCGCTCGCGGTGTCGACTGGAATCCGAGCAGACCACCTCGACGTCGAGAAGCCAGGCGCCCCGTTCGAACGCAACATCGCGCCACGCATCCCGCGTAATCCTGAGTGGGTTCACGCACTCGGCGACGCAGAGCAATCCGTTGTCGATCTGATCGCGCGCCACCGCGTATCCGATCATGTAGCCGGCCGTTTCCACCGTCGACGCTTCACCCGATCGTTCGAGCGCGTTCTCTATGGTGTCGATCCGCACAAACGCCGCGCCGAGGGACCTCGCCACCGGCCGAGCTATCGACGTCTTCCCGGTCGCAGGCAAGCCCGCGACCACGATCAACCCGGCCATCCTGTCGCCGCTGCCTTCTGTTGCCGCCTTCTGTTACGTCGCAGGGGGCATGCGATAGACAACGGCAGCTGCTTCGATCCCTGCGCCGGCGGCGAGTAGGAGTGCAGTCCCACCCGGACGTAGTTGCGAGACAGCGTCTTTCATGGCCAGGAGAATCGCAGACGTGTGCGCATTGGCATCCGTAGCTGCCGTGATTCGCTGCGGCGAGATGCCGAGCTCGCTCGCCAAAACGATGCAGAACTTTCGATCGCCTGGAGCAGCGACAATCAAGTCGAGTCCGTCGATATCCAATTCCTCAGCTGCCAAGCACTTTTCGGCAGCTCGAGCCGCAGCGGCACCGTAGCCGTCAGCACAGTCTTCGGAAATTTCGAAGCGCAGCACATTCTGTCGATGCTCCAGCCCGACGGTGGCGCGGAAGGCTTTCTCGTCATCGATCGTGACCCAATGGAAGTCGCCGAAGCCGTAGTTGGAGTCCCGCCAGCTGCACAGCAGCGCGGCACCGGTCGGAGAGAAGGGAAAATCTTTGCTCATTCCGTGCCCGGGGTCGGCGTCGCTCGTCACCACAAGTCCCCTGGTGACCGTGCCGGTTCGGAGAAATCCGTCTATCACCTGGGCAGCAGTCAGCGCACCGCACGATCCGTTGGCGACATCGAAGGAAAAGGTGCCGTGTCCCCCGGCGTGTGGATCCTCGGGATTCGCGCCGATGTCTTCCTGAATCAGTGCTGCCAGTGCAGGTTCGCCGAGATTGCGATCGCGATAGAGGCCCGCGTTGACTACGAGGTCCAGATCGTTCGGGTCGCAGCTCGCGGACGACAGGCACTCCTTCGCGGCCTCCACCGCAAGATGCAAAGCGCTGTGCTTGGTCCGCCAACCGCCGTGCGAAACGCTGATGTTGTCAATGACTGTTCCCATAGCTTTCCAGTAACTCCTTGTCCGGTGTGAAGAGAACGACGCCGATCTCCAAACCGGACGCCAGCGCTACGAGCGCAACGGTTTCGCCGGGCTCTATTCGTTGTGCCTCGAATTCGTCGACCAACGCAACCGTGTGTGTCGTCGACGCTGTATTGCCGTATTTGTCGACGGTGATGACCGCATCGTGTCGAGGTGCATCACCGAACTTCTCGACAAGTTCTGCCATACCCTTCCGAATCGCACGAGCAGACGTTTGGTGTGTGATCACGTGATCGATGTCGTGGAGTGACAAACCGGCTGTGTCGAGGACCTCCTGGAACAGCACCGGGGTGTCGGAGATCGCAACCTTGTGTATGGCACGGGAATTCGTGAACATACGCGCCGCAGGTTCGTGTCCCTTCGGATACGCGAGGCAGAGTCTGCTGTGATCGGCGATGGTCGTGAAGCCTGAGACCGAAATACTTCCCGAGCCAGGCTGTGCGCGTTCGAGGACCAACGCGGCGCCGGCGTCACCCACTGTCAGCGACGCGAGCTCCTTGCTCATAACGTTGTGCACGTGTCGGGCGGCGTTCGCGCTGACCGGCGAGATGTACTCGCCGCTGACGACCATGCCGCGCGTGATCAAGCCCTGTCGAATCCAGTTGTTCAGAATCGCGACGCCGGTAAGCATTCCTGCGCACGCGTTCGAGATATCGAAGGTCAGCGCGCCGGTTGCACCGATGCGTTTCGCGATCGCACTACTCATGGTTGGTTCGAGCCACTGGGTGAGGCCGTCGCGAAACTTGGTGATGCTGCAGTTGATCACTACTTCGATTTCTTCTCCACGCCGACCTGCGTGCCGGAGGCTGTCCTGCGCAGCAGCAGTAGCGAGAGTCAACGAATCATGTTCTCCTGCTGACACTCTCCGCTCATGAATGCCCGTAAGGCGTTCCAAATCGATGTGTGTCCGATGTTTCGTCGTGGCCATCACCTCGGTGGTCGACATGTGGGTCGACGGAAGCTGTCTGCCGGCACCGGCGATTCGAGTTCGGTACGGCGAACGAACCTTCTGCGACTCGTCTTCCATTACAAGCCAACGTTTTTGCATTGCGAGACCTCCTTCTTCCAAGCCTGTCACCGGGGGCGATCGGCGACGAGAGGAGAAGGTCCCGTACGGCTGGGTCTTCCAGCCGGCGCAGCCTCGACAGTGTGCACCCGGTCGGCGTGGGTGTCGGACGGAAGCTGATGGGTGACGACGACGACCGTCCGATCTGCAGCGACCAATCCGCAACGCCGATCGAGCAGGCTCCGCAGCAGATCGGCGCCGTCCTCGTTGTCGAGGTGCTCTGTAGGCTCGTCGAGCAACAAGACTCGGGCAGGTGATGCCAGTGCCCGCGCGAGCAGAATTCGCCGCCGCTGGCCCCCCGACACGGCCTTGGCTCCACCGGTCAACCGAGTGTGCAATCCCTCCGGCAACGCGCTCACCCATCCGCTCAACCCCACAGCGTCGAGGATGCTCATCGCCGCCGGCTCCGTGAGATTGCCGTTCGATACCCTCAGGTTCTCCAACAGCGAGGTGTCGAACAAGTGCGCGTCTTCGGCGAAGAACCCGATGTCTGTACGCAACTGCTCGCTGTCGAAATTTTCGATCGGAAGCTCGTCGATCATGACGGATCCAGCCATCGCAGGAAGGATCCCTGCAAGAGTCATCAACAGAGTCGTCTTGCCCGCACCGCTGGCACCGACTATTGCCGTACGCGATCCAGGGAAGAAATCTAGATCGATTGCACGGGTCTGCCTTCCGCCGTTTCGACCGCACACAAGACCCTCGGCCCGAACGGCGACCGACGGAGGGACCGCAACCGTGCCCGCATCGTCACACGCCGTTTCGGCAGCATCCAGCATCGCCATCAACCTGGTTGCGGCGATTCGCGCCCTTGTGAGTTCCTGCGCCGTCTCGGGCATCGGCCCGAGGGCCTCGAACGCTGCGAGCGGCAGTAGCACGAGCACCGCCAACGCCATAGGTGACATGTCGGCGGCACTTGCGTAGGCAAGAATGCCGAAAGCCAGTGCCGCAACCAAACTGACCGATATCGCGAGAGGTTGCGCGGCAGCCGCCAAGGCTGACCCGAAAGCGGCGCGGTCGAAGAGAGCGACCGATCTCATCCGCTTACGTCGGGTGTCGTCGAGCAACCCGTCGAGCTTTCCCGCGACCCGCAATTCGGCAGCATGGTCGAGAGCGACGACCCCGCGTTCGACGGCCGCAGCACGGGAGAACGCGGCAGCCTGTTCGGCTTGCCTTGCGGACCTAGCACCTACCCATGGCGCGACGACGCCCGCGAAGACAGCTGATCCGGCCAACACGGTAGCGGCGGGTAGTGAAATGCAAGCACTGAGTACCACTGCAGCAGTGGCCAATACCGCAGCTACCGCCATCGGGACGATAGCTCGCACAACTACGGCACCTACGGCGTCGACATCGACTCCCGTCCGCACGAGGAGGTCACCCTTGCGCAACCCCGTCACAGTCGCTGGGTTGCCCTCCGCGAGCCTGCGGTAGATGGCTGTACGCGCGTTGGTTGTTCCACGCAGCGCAGCATCGTGGGACGCCAAGCGTTCGAGGTAGCGGAAGATTCCGCGGGAGATGCCGAGTGCGCGTACGGAGACGACAGCAATCGACAGGTCGAGAACAGGCGGCATCTGCCAGGCGCGGGCAATCAGCCACGCAGCCAACGCAGCGAGCGCGAGGCCGCTACCGAGGGCAACCACACCGGCAGCAATGGCCACGGCAAATCGACGCAATGGAACGTCGAGCAGCAGGACTGCACGCACGAGCGGGTCGTTACGCATCGGTACGCACCTCCACCAGGACGTCAGCGGTGGCAAGCACCGCGGGACGGTGTCCAACGACAACGACCGTCACACCACTTCGAGCGCGGTCGACCAGCGCCTGGAGCACCCTCGCTTCGGACGCGTCGTCGAGATGAGCCGTGGGTTCGTCCAGTAGAAGCACCTGCTTGTTGCCCGCAAGGACCCTGGTCAATGCGAGTCGCTGCCGCTGTCCGAGAGACAGGCCGACACCACCTTCCCCGACCAGGGTTGCCCAGCGATGGGGCAATTCGTCGAGTACTGCGTCGAAACCCGTTGCCGCGCATGCAGCAGCAAGCCGGTCGGCACCGATGGCAATGCTTCCCGTCAGTTCGAGGTTTTCACGCAGCGTGCCGGGGACGAGAACCGGACGCTGCGGCAGCCAGCCGACTTGCGACCACCACTCCTGCAGATCTACCCCTGCGACGTCGCGTCCGCCGACGATCACGCGTCCCTCGTCCGGAGCGTTCAGTCCGATAATCGCCTGCAGCGCAGTGGATTTGCCGGCACCGTTCATGCCCACCAACACGGTGACGCGCCCAGGTTCGAGACACGCCGACAAATTGTGCGGGGCGAAGCCACTGCGAGTACGAATCGATACATGCTCGAGTTCGATCGTTCCGCCGACGGGCGTCAAGCCTCGGCCGACAGCCTCCTCGGTGGTCGTTTCGAGAACCTCGAAGGCTTGGTCGGCCGCAGCTTTGCCGTTCGCAGCCGCGTGAAACTTTGCACCGACCGCACGTAACGGTTGATAGACCTCCGGTGCCAGAATCAGCGCGACCAATCCCGCCATAAGGGTCATTTCCCCGAAAACCAGACGCAGCCCAATACTGACCGCGACGAGCGCAACGCACAGTGTTGCAAGCAGTTCCAGAACGAACGCAGACAGGAAGGCAACACGCAGCGCAGCCATGGCGGACTTACGGTGCGCGTCGCCGAGCTCCCGAACCCGCCGCGCTGGACCGCGCTCGCGACCCAGCGCTCGAAGTGTCGGTAACCCCGCGAGGAGATCGAGCAGCTGCGCCGACAACGCACTCATCGTCTCCAACGTGGCTTCCGATCGGTGTTTCGTCAGCAGTCCGATCAGCACCATGAAGATCGGTATGAGAGGCAGGGTTACGACGATGATGACTGCGGAAACCAGGTCGTGCCATGCGATGACGACAAGAACGATCGGAGGTACGACCGTCGCAAGCACCAGTGCCGGAAGATAGCCCGCCAAGTACTGCCGCAGATCGTCGAGTCCCTGCGACACCAGAAACGTCAAGTTCGCTCGACGCGAATCGAGTTCTCGCGTCTGCAGATTCGCGCCGGCCTCCAGCACTTCGCTTTCGAGTTCAGCGACGACACGAGAAGCGGCACGGTGACCGAAGCGGCCTTGAGCCCACACGGCGAGCACACGCGCTCCGAGAGCCATGCAGAGAACGGCTAGTTCGAATGTCCACGCCGCGAGATTTCGGCGATCCGGTTCGGTGATGACGCCCGCCAACACGCCGCCGACGCACAGAGCCGATACAACGGTCGCTATTGTCGCGACCAGCGAAAGGATAACTGTCAGAACAAGATAACTACGCGCCGATCGGGAGTACTTCCACAGCCGCGGATCGATCGGGCCGCGACTGTTACGGGGTTCGGTTGCGAGCCTCATTGCGACCGATCCGACTTCAGCCCTATCGACGGCGGAATGTGGTCGACGGAGATTCGGCTGCGGAACACCCAGTAGGTCCACGCCTGGTACATGACGACGACCGGAGTCATAAACGCTGCGGCCCACGTCATCACCTTCAGCGTGTAGTCGCTCGACGACGAGTTGGAGATGGTCAGGTTGTACGCGGCGTCAGTGGTGGACGGCATCAAGTTCGGATAGAGCGAGCCGAACAACAGCACGACGGTCGACACAATCGCGACGGTGGTGAGCAGGAATGCCCAGCCCTCTCGACCTGCCCTGGTGAGGGCGGCAACTCCGACCAGCGCAGCGGCAGCCGTGGCGACTGTCAGCCAGGTCCATCCCTTGCCGTAGGACACTTGCGTCCAGAGGACGAATACACCGGCTACCAGGACTGCTGGAACTGCGAGCCGTTGTGCAAGAAGTACAGCGTCTTCGCGGACTTCGTCTGCAGACTTGAGTGCGACGAACACAGCGCCGTGGAGTACGAAGACCAGGGCTGTCGTCACGCCGCCGAGCAGCGCGTACGGGTTCAGCATGTCGAACAGATTCGACGTCACCTTGCGGTCGGCGTCGATGGCAACCCCGCGAACCAGATTGGCGAAGGCAACGCCCCACAACACCGCCGGCAGCCACGATCCGACCATGATGGCCGCATCACAGCGTGCCCGCCACCGTACGTCGTCGATCTTCCCGCGCCATTCGATCGCAACGACTCGGACGATGAGCGCGATCAGGATGAGCAACAACGGCAAGTAGAAGCCGGAGAACATGGTTGCGTACCAGTCGGGGAAAGCCGCAAAGAGTGCGCCACCCGCCGTGAGCAGCCAGACTTCGTTGCCGTCCCAGACGGGGCCGATCGTGTTCAACAGAACACGACGTCGCTCGTCGGTTCGGCCGAGGACAGGAAAGAGCATTCCGACGCCGAAGTCGAAACCCTCCAGGACGAAGTAGCCCGTGAACAAGACTCCGACCAGGACGAACCACACCTGCGCAAGTTCCATCACCATCTCCTAGTAAGCGAACGAAAGTTGTTCGGGGGCATCGCTGTCGGAGCCCTGGCTGGTCTTCGAGTGCGCGTCGCGGGCGCTGGGGCCGGCGGCTATGTAGCGCTTGATCAAGTTGAACCAGACGACTGCAAGCACCGCATAGATCAGCGTGAAGAGCACGAGAGACAGGAGCACGGTCCACGACGAGTGACCCGATACCGCGTCTCCCACTGTCAATCGAATCTGGTCGACGCCCGTCGGATTGGGTGCAACAACCCATGGCTGCCGCCCCATCTCGGTGAAGATCCAGCCAGCGCTGTTGGCGAGAAACGGGGTAGGAATCGCGAGCAAGCTCAGCCAAGCAAACCAACGTTGATGCGGCACGCGGCCGCCTCGCGTCAACCAGAGTCCTGCGATGGCCATGGCCGCCGACCCGATTGCGAGGCCTATCATCAAACGGAACGACCAGTAGGTCACGAACAGGTTCGGACGGTAATCGCCCTCCCCGAATTTCGAACTGTATTCTTGCTGAAGGTCATTGACGCCCTTCAAGTCCACACCGGAGAATTCGCCGTCGGCAAGCCAGGACAACACACCCGGAACTTCGATCAGATGTGTGACGCTGTCGCAGTTGTTGTGTGTGCCGATCGTCAGGATCGAGAATTTGGGATCAGTGCCGCTGTCGCACAACGATTCCGCTGAAGCCATCTTCATCGGTTGCTGATCGAACATCAGTTTTCCCTGCTTGTCCCCCGTGATCACGAGGGCAATACCGGCGAGAACCACCACTCCCAGCGCGAGACGCGCGGCCGGACGCCACATCTTTCTGGCATCGGCAACCACATCCGGATCCGGCGTTGTCAGCGAGACCTTGCGACTGTTGCGGACCATCCACCAGCCGGCCACACCTGCGACGAAGGTGGCAGCGGTCAGGAACGCACCGGCGACGACGTGTGGAAATGCTGCCAGGGCGGTGTTGTTGGTCAACAGCTCCCAGATCGAGGTCAATTCGGCGCGGCCCCGCTCAGGGTTGTACCGCGCGCCGACCGGATGTTGCATGAAGGAATTCGCAGCAATGATGAAAAAAGCCGATGCGTTGACGCCGATGGCGACGAGCCAGATGGTGGCCAGGTGAACAAGTTTCGGCAGCCTGTCCCAACCGAAGATCCACAGTCCGAGGAACGTCGATTCGAGAAAGAACGCCACTAGCCCTTCCAAGGCGAGTGGCGCACCGAAGACGTCGCCGACGAACCGCGAGTACTCGCTCCAGTTCATCCCGAACTGGAACTCCTGCACGATCCCGGTGGCGACTCCGATCGCGAAGTTGATGAGGAACAGCTTTCCGAAGAACTTCGTCAGTCGGTACCACTGCTCGTTGCCGGTGATCACCCAGACTGTCTGCATGATCGCGATCAGTGGCGCAAGCCCGATCGTCAGAGGGACGAAAATGAAGTGGTAGACGGTGGTGATACCGAACTGCCACCTCGCGAGATCCAAAGCGTCCATTGCCACTCCAATGCGTAGGTTACGGCGAAACCTATCGACGGGTGCGCGGCCGTCGGGAGGGTCGAGGTCCCCATATTCGTGGGCCGAGTGGCCCTAGAGTCGCGTCGACAGCGTCACGGCACCAGTACGGCCGCACCGACGATTCGATCGCGTGCCAAGTCGGACAGTGCGTGATCCGCATGCGCGAGTGGATAGGCCGTCGTCGTGACGCGAACGTGATGATGGTTGACGAACTCGAAGAAGTGGGCGGTGTCCTCACGAGTATTCGAGGTGACCGACCGTATTTGCTTCTCGTAGAACAGGTGCCGCTGATAGTCGAGTACAGGGACGTCACTCAGGTGTATTCCCGCTATGGCGAGTGTCCCGCCGCGATCGAGGGATTCGAGCGCGGGCAGCACGAGATCGCCGACCGGGGCGAACAGAATCGCCGAATTCAGTTTCACCGGCGGGCGGTCCGCGGCACCCTGCACCGATGCCGCACCGAGTTCGAGCGCGAGAGCGCGCGCCTTTTCATCGCGAGTCATCACATGGACTTCGGCCCCGAGCGCGAGTGCCAGCTGAGCAGTGATGTGTGCGCTTCCCCCGAACCCGTAGATACCGAGGCGGCCCTGCGGCGGCAACTCGCAGCGCACCAACGATCGATAGCCGATGATGCCCGCGCAGAGCAACGGTGCCAGTTCTTGGTCGGAATACCCGCGCGGCAATCGATAGGCAAAACTTGCCGGCACGGTCGTGTACTCGGCGAACCCACCGTCGGCGTCCCACCCTGTGTATCGCGAACTCGGACAGAGGTTTTCGGCGTCGCGCCGACAATAGTGACAGTGGCCGCACGTTTCTCGCAACCACGCGATTCCCACGCGATCGCCGACCGAAAAGCTCGTGTCCACATCATCGCCCACCTGCGAGACTTCGCCGACAACTTCGTGGCCTGGCACGACGCAGGCGCGGTGGACCGGCAAGTCGCCCTCGCTCACATGGAGGTCGGTCCTGCAGACACCGCACGCGATCACCCGAACCAGCAGCTCGCCCGGTGCTGGCGAAGGTCGCCGAATACGCACTCGAACGAGAGGTCCGGTGGGCATCGGGCCAGGACGCTGGACTTGCCATGCCGTCATCATGGGTTCGCTTGCCATGGATCAACACTTGCTCGCGTCACCCTCCGGCCACAGAGCTGATGGGTTGCTGCCCGTGGGGACCAAAGTCATTCGACTTCCGCAGCGGACCGCCGCTGTCGTACGACGTCGAAAGGCTGCCAGCGAGGGACCGTATTCGCGATCTCGGTGGCCCAGCCACCGATCGCGAGCCAGTCCCTGAGATCCCCGTAACGTCCTCCTGCCGCGAGGTGCGCGATCCGCTCCTTGAATGTCATCGCACTGCGTTCGACGAGTCCGCCGAACGATCTGTAGTCGTGCGGCAGTACCGCTGCGCACAACGTGGCGATGTCGCGAGGAACAACTGCTTTTGCTCGACGCCCTAGCGGTCCCCTCAGACCCGCGGTCGTTCCGACGCTGAACATCCACACGTCTATGTGCCGTATGGCCTCCTTGTTGCCGCGGACATAGTTCCGCGCCGCCGGCAGCCAGGCGCCGTCACGAACGGCACTTCCGAGAACGAGTGCTTCGTAGCTGCCAGGATCGGGCGCCGTACTCGCTCGGAATACATCGACATCGAACCCACCAGTGCGTAACTTGTCGGCGATGTAGTGCGCTACGTCGCCGGTCGAACCGTTCTCGGTGGCGTAAACGACGAGAACTCGGGTCGGAATGTCCATTACGGAATCCTTCGTACGGTTGAGGTCCGCGGCTGTCGAGGACGCTCGAAGCACATCTCACCGCGTGTCCTGTGTCGCCGAGCAGAGGCGGATGTCGCCCCGTGCGACAACTTTTGCCAGCCGCAGTTCGGGACGTTCGCGCTCGTACCGAGGACCAATTCCTCCGGTCGATCCCCGGGCCGCCTTCTAGTCTTCGACTAGTCGGTGGCAAGTCCGGCAACGATCGCCGAAAAGGTATGGCAAATGCGCGAATTCAACAGTCCTGCAAAGTTCTCCATTTCCCCCGACGCAACGGCGGTCGATGTCGTCTTCGATCACGGAGCGAACGATCCCGAAGCCGTCGTGTACAAACGACGCACCGAGCAACGTTGGATCGACGTGACCGCGGGTGAATTCGCCACCCAGGTCGAAGAAATCGCGAAAGGGCTTATCGCGACTGGTCTCGAGCCAGGTGACCGGGTGGCCCTCATGTCGAGCACGAGATACGAATGGCCGCTGATCGACTACTCGATCTGGGCGGCCGGCGGCGTCACGGTGCCTATCTACGAAACCTCGGCAGCCGAGCAAGTCGCATGGATCATGGAGGATTCCGAAGCGCGAATTCTGATCCTCGAGACACCTCGACACCGTGCGATCTTCGAATCCATAGTGCCTAGCCCCGCGAGAGTCGACCGGGTGTTCCAGATCGACGACGGCGCGGTATCCGAACTCACCGCACTGGGCCGCGAGGTGGACGGCGATCGGATCCGCGAACGTGTCGCCACGTTACGTGCTGAGACCACAGCGACTTTGATCTACACATCCGGAACGACAGGTAGGCCCAAAGGCTGTGCGTTGACGCACGCCAATTTGCTCTCCGAAACCGCCGCGGTCCTCGAGACCACCTTCGCCGGCCTCATGCAGCCAGGTAGAAGTTCGTTGCTGTTTCTTCCTATGGCACATGTCTTCGCACGTGCGGTCAGTCTTGCGGCTTTTACCTCGAAGGTAGCGATCGGTCATACGAGCGATACGAAGAATCTCGTGACGTTGTTCCAAGAGTTCGAGCCGGACTTCATTCTTTCTGTGCCCAGGGTATTCGAGAAGGTGTACAACGGTGCGCGGCAGAAGGCTCACGACGCAAGCCCGATCAAAGGCCGGATCTTCGATACCGCAACGGACGTTGCCGTCGCATGGAGCGAAGCCGACGGCCGCGTGCACACCGGGCTCCGGATGAAACATCGGTTGTTCGACCGACTCGTCTACACCAAACTGAGGGCCGCGCTGGGTGGCAATTGCCAAGCTGCGATATCCGGTGGCGCCCCACTGGGAGCTCGACTCGGACATTTCTATACCGGAATAGGCATTCCGGTATACGAAGGTTACGGTCTGACCGAAACGACAGCCGCAGTCACTTTGAACGTGCCTGGTTCACCGAAGATCGGCACGGTAGGTAAGCCGCTGCCGGGCAACGGGGTTCGCGTCGCAGACGACGGCGAGCTGCTCGTCCGCGGCGGCGTCGTCTTCCGCGGCTACTGGCACAACGACGCGGCGACGGCGGAATCGTTCGACGGCGGCTGGTTCCGCACCGGCGATCTCGGCGAAGTCGACGACGACGGATATGTCACGGTCACCGGGCGTAAGAAGGACATCATTGTCACCGCAGCAGGCAAGAATGTCGCGCCGGCCGGTTTGGAAGATTCGCTTCGAGCCCACCGATTGATCAGCCAGGCAATAGTAGTTGGCGACAAGCGCCCGTTCGTCGGTGCTCTGATCACTATCGACTCGGAAGTATTTCCACACTGGAAGGCCGAGAAGGGCAAGCCGGAATCGTTGTCCTTGGCCGAACTGACCGACGACACCGATCTCGCAACCGAAATCGAGAGCGCAGTGCAGCTCGCGAACAGTCGAGTCTCGAACGCGGAGGCAATAAAGACGTTTCGCGTTCTCGCAGTCGACTTCACCGAGGAGTCCGGTGAACTCACCCCCACGCTGAAGGTGAAGCGCAACGTGGTCCAAAAGAACTTCGCGGCTGAAATCGAAGCACTCTACGGTGCAGATGCCAACCGATCCGACGTGTCCGCGAAGCGTAACTTTTCGACATCGCAGTAGTAGTCTCGAATGTGCGCGTGAGCCGAAAAACAAAGGAACTCTCATGATCAAGGTCTTTCTGGTCGACGACCATGAAGTTGTCCGTCGTGGCCTTGCGAACCTTCTGGAAGACGATCCGGAGCTCACGGTGATCGGCGAGGCCGGTACCGTGTCGCAGGCCCTCGCCCGAATCCCGGCGCTTCGCCCAGATGTCGCTGTTCTCGATCTGCAGTTACCTGACGGCAACGGGGTAGAACTGTGCCGCGAATTGTTGTCGCAGCTCCCGGATCTGCGGTGCCTCATGCTCACCTCCTTCACCGACGAGCAGGCGATGCTCGACGCAATACTCGCCGGCGCCAGCGGCTACGTCGTGAAGGACATCCGCGGGATGGAACTCGCGAAGGCGGTGAAAGATGTCGGTGCCGGAAAGTCGTTGCTGGACAATCGGGCCGCAGCAACGCTGATGGCCAAGTTGCGTGCCAAGACAGACGAGCCGGGTCCACTCGCCGGGCTGACCGATCAGGAGCGAACGCTGCTCTCGCTGCTCGGCGAAGGACTGACCAACCGCCAGATCGCGGCGCGCATGTTCTTGGCCGAGAAGACTGTGAAGAACTATGTTTCACGACTGCTGGCCAAGTTGGGCATGGAGCGTCGTACGCAAGCGGCAGTCTTCGCCTCCAAGCTCGACGGTGAGGGCTGAAGGCGGGTTCGCATCGGATCGCATCCCGTTCAGATGGAGTTCCACCCTCCCGCTGCGGTGTCGACGGACGCCTCGACCGAGCCTGAGGTATCGACTGTGAGCAGACCGTGCAGGTCCGTGCTCGCCCGTTCGGCCATCGCGCTGGCCACCGCAACCGTTGCGTCGGAATCTCCACCCCGGCGCTGGGATATCCGTGCTGCTGCGATCCGAACAGGCGCCGTGCAGTGCATGACGATGTGAACGGCATCGGTCGCCAGTGCAAGTGCCGCAGCCTCGGCGACGCGCTCCGGATCCGTCCACGACGCGTCGATAATGACCGATACGCCATTCTCCAGTTTTTCGCGTGCGCGTGCCAAGATCGACTTGTACACCAGGGCAACGGCTTCCGGCGAATACAGACCCTGCTCGAACGTTCCAGGCTCGCCGTCGATGACGCCAGCTGCCACGAGCTCTTTCCGCACTTTGTCGCTGGAGATGACCGTTGCGCCCACACGCTGTGCGAGCGCAGTGCTCACCGTCGACTTTCCGGTACCCGGTAGCCCACCCACGAGGCACAGGCGGACACAGGATCGCTTCAGGTGTGCGACTGCGAGCTCGAGGTGCGCTTCGGCGGCCTCGATCGACCGAATATCTCCTTGCGCACCACGAATACACTCGACCTTCGCGCGCACCAAAGCGCGATAGGCAACGTAGTGCCCGATCAGCGACGGTGGAACCGCGTCGCCTGCTGCGGCGAGATAGGCGCTCAGAAATGCCGTGGCCAGGTCTGGACGCCCTCGAAACTCCAGATCCATTGCCAGAAAGCAGACGTCGTCGATACCGTCGACGAACCGCAGCGCGTCGTCGAAATCTAGACAATCGAGTGCTCGGGGTCCGTCCGGGAGGCAGAAGACGTCCTCGCAGATCAGATCGCCGTGACCGTCGACGACCCGAGACTCGGCGATCCGGGCGGCGAACAAACTCTCACGTCCCGCAAGATAGGCCGTTGCCAGACGCTCGATCGTCGGCAGCAAATGGCGTGCGGGTACATCGGCCAGAGCCGCGATCTCCAGAAGGTTGGCCTCCCAACGCCTTTGGACGAAAGGCACCGTTCCCTGCCTGTCTATCTCGGAACTCCTGACCGCCGTCGCATGGAATGCAGCGATCCTGGCACTGAGATCCGTGAGCGCAGGTTCGACGTCTTCACCGCACGCAATCATGGTCGAAAGCCTGGTCTTCTCCGACATCCGACGCATGACGACTATCGGTTCGCTCGGACCACCCAAAGGATCGGATAGATGTCCGAGACCGAGATAGACATCGGCAGCCAAGCGTCGATTCAAGTCGAGCTCACGTGCGCACGCCTGCTCTCGCAGTTCGACCGAACTGAAGTCGAGAAATGGCATGCGACAGGGTTTCTTGGCTTTGAGCGCACGGTCGCCGACCAATAGAACGATTCCGGTGTGGGTTTCGTGCAGCTCGGCATACAGTTCACTCATTCTCGAAACCACCATCGATGTCGATCTCGAGGTGCACGACGCCGTAAGCTCGTGTGCGTTTGCAGCGCCAACCGAGGTCTTGAATCACCCGCAGCATCCTTGCGTTCTCAACCAGGACATCAGCCACGAAGCGACTGATGTGGCGGCGGGACGCTTCCTGCTGCAATCTGCGGAGCAACGACGTGCCGACACCGAGCATCTGCTCTTTGTGCTCGACCACGATGGCGATATCGGCAGTCGTGAGGTCCTCTCGGACAACGAAATTCGCTACGCCGACCAACCGGTTGTCCACATACGCGCCGATGCCGAAGTGTTCGTCGTCAGACCTGGCGACGGACGTCGCAACCGGGCCCAACTTCTTCGGCGGCGGTGCGAAGAATCGCAAGTAGCTGTCGTACTGATCCAACGATGCGTAGAGGTCGAGTATCGCAGTGCTGTCCCCCGGTCCCAGTTCGCGCATCTCGACGCGGGTCCCGTCGAGGAGTCGAGCCTCGGTTGTCGTCATCACGCCTCCTTCTCGCCTACCGACGAGACATCGGTGTCCTCTCGAACTCTGCCGCATGCGGGCCCCGGGTTGCAGAGTCCGAAGCGTCATCGGGCGTGGGCCGAAGGTCCGACCCGGAGTGCCCTTCGGCTCCAGCTCACGTCGTCGCATCCAATGTCGCGCAGGACTGCAGCGTCGCAAGTCAGTGCAGCCGAGGTCTTTCGCCTCTGCCCGTCGCGCCGGTCGTCGGCAATTGTTGAACGAACACAAAGCAGTGCGGAGATTCGAGGGTGGTCAAGTGATTTCGAAGTGGCGAGTGCGAGCCGTGGTAAGCGGCCCGACACACCTCGACGGCCTGTCGATCCGGCCGACAACGGGCACAGATCCGACCCTTGCGGCCGAACGACTCTGCACCCGGCTGCCTGCCGCGGATTCGCCGTTCGGCGATATTTATCTGGTCGCTACGCCGGTCGACGACGATGCGGACGATAGTTCCCGATGTGACTGGATGACGGAGCGCACACTCGTCTGCTCCGTTCACCGGAGAGGTGACGGGAAAAAGTGGGCACCCGGCGCCTGGGCACTGGCCTGCACACACCCGCGACTGCGGGCGGCCGTTCCTCTCCATCGATCCGAAGACCAGCACACCATCTGAAGCATTGCGGCAGAACGCACTCGACGCCTCATCTTGGCGACGAATTCGGCTGCTGATCGTCGTCCTCGCCGACGCGCTTGCCGTCACGTGGCAATCGCGTGAACATGTCCAACGCCGCCTCCGCCGCAATCGAGAACGGCTCCAAAATGAACTCTGCCCCGGCGGCTCGAAGTTGCGCTGCATCGTGCGGATTGTGTGCGGTCACAACGACATGGCCGTCGTATCCATGATGACGAAGACCGTGCAGCAGACTCAGGTTCACGTCTATGAGCGGAATCGTACTGACGACGAACTCGGCGCGCTTCAGTGGAAGTGACTCCAGAAAGTGCAAGTCCTCGGCGCTGCCGAACACAGTCTCGACCCCCTCGCGATCGTTCGTCGCTAGCCGATGCGGATCGAAGTCCACCGCCAGAACCTGGTGGCCCGCCGCACTGAATTGATCGGCGACGTGTGCACCGAACCGCCCGAGACCGTACAAAATGGCGTACACGTCGCGATGGGTGTCGGCCGGCTCGACGCGCAGACCTCCCGTCCATTCCAACACCCGCAGCCAACGCTCGAAACGGTGATAGATCTGGTGGGAGTGCAGGATCAGGTAGGTCGAGCCGCCGATCGTGACCAAGCCGATCACCGTGATCAGGCTGACCGTGGCGTCGGTGATGTGCCCGAGACTCAGCCCCAACGCCGCCAGAATGAGGGAGAACTCGGAAATTTGAGCGAGTGGCAGACCTGTCGCGAAGCCGATGCGGACCGGATACCGCATCGCAGCCATGATCACCATTACTATCAGCGGCTTGCCGACAAGCACGAACACCGAGAAGACCACCGCCTCGGGAATGTGACCGGCCACATCCGCAAACTTCAGACCGGCCCCCAGATCGAGGAAGAAGAACAGCAGCAGAAAGTCACGCAGGCTGACGAGACGCGCCCCGAGAGCATCACGGTACGGGGTGGTTGCAAGCGACACCCCCGCAAGGAATGCCCCCACCTCCGAACTGAATCCGAGGGTCTCGGTCACAGCGGAAACCGAGACCGCATAGGCGACGCCGAACAGCACAAGAAGCTCCTGCGAGCGCGCTACCTGATGCAGCAGCCACGGCAGTACGAACTTCATCATGACTGCGATACCGGTTAGTAGCCCAAGGCCCTTGGCAATTACGAGCACGATGCTCACCGTCACAGTGGCGTCGGTGCGCTGACCGAACGCGTTGATTGCGATCATCACTATCACCACGACGATGTCCTGGACGATCAGGAGCCCGACCGCGATCCGCCCGTGTGTCTGTTCGAGTTCCCTGGTGTCGGAGAGCAGTTTGACGATGATGATGGTGGACGAAAAGGTCAGCGCCAGAGCAACATACAGGGCATCGGTGACGTGCATGTCGAAGCCGACAGCGAGGGCGTACCCAGTCGTCGCGGTGAACAGGACCTGCCCGAGACCTGCGACAAGTGCCACAGGCCCAGTGGCGCGGATCAAGTGCATGTCGAGCCGCAAGCCGACCAGGAAGAGCAATATCGCGATGCCCATGCGAGCGAGCAAATCGATCGTGCTGTCGGCGATCACCCATCCGGTACCGGTGGGCCCGACCAAGACGCCGACGCCGATGAACGCGACGATCATCGGCTGACGAAGCTTGGTGGCCAATAGACCGGCCGCGGCCGCGATAGCCAGGATCCCCGCGATCAACGCGAAGTCGTGCACATTGACCTCAGTCCACTCCGTCGCAGGTGAGCCGCGGGCTCATTAAAACCAGGCTGCGCTCTCACACTCGGTCGCGATATCGCGGTGGTTTCCCATCGGCATCGCCGACGCCGCGAAGTGTTGCCTTCTGCACTGAAGGTACATCTATGCGCCAAGCTCGAGCAGTCGCAATCGACCTACCGATGGGGGACCTTCTGCCCTGGAGATTCTCACCGTCCAGCGTTGTAATGAACAACGTGATTCCGCCCGTTGATGCAATGACAACGAAGCCCCTCCCGAAATTTCTTAAGGACCCGCCACGGTTTCTGTTCTTCACCGGCAAGGGCGGGGTTGGCAAGACATCCATTGCCTGCGCGGCAGCTGTCGCCCTGGCGCGCGTTGGTCGACGTGTCCTGCTGGTTTCGACCGATCCAGCATCGAACATCGGGCAGGTGTTCGGATTGAGCATCGGCAACAACCGCACCGCTATACCTCACATCGATGGTCTGTTCGCTCTGGAAATCGATCCCGAACAAGCGGTGGAAAGTTACCGCGAACGCATTCTCGGACCGTTGCGAGATGTGTTGGAAGCAAATGAGATCTCCTCGATGACCGAACAGCTGTCCGGCTCGTGCACGACCGAGATCGCATCGTTCAACGAGTTCACCACGCTGCTGGCCGACGACACCGCTACTGCCACGTTCGACCACGTGCTGTTCGACACCGCTCCAACCGGTCATACCATCCGGTTGTTGCAGCTGCCCGGAAGCTGGAGCGAATTCCTCACCGCAGGCGGTGACGCTTCCTGCCTCGGCCCGTTGTCCGGGCTGGACAAACACAAGGACCTCTATTCCGCGGCGGTGCGTGCTCTGGCCGATCCGAACCGCACCCGACTGGTTCTCGTTGCACGCCCAGCGCGCTCGGCGCTCAGCGAGATAGATCGCACCCGTGCCGAACTCGCGAGTATCGGAATGACGACTCAGTACGTCGTCGTCAACGGTGTGTTGCCAGTCAGCACCGGAACCGTCGACACCTTGGCTGCAGCAGTGCACCGCCGCGAACGAGCGGCACTCGATCACCTGCCGAGTGCGCTTAGGTCCCTGCCGCTGGACCTGATCGAACTCAAGGCCACCAACCTCATCGGCGTCGAAGCCCTAACCACGCTGTTCGAAACGGCACCACCCTCCGGCGGAATGGCGTCCGCTGTACCGACCGTGCCAGCCATCGCCGACGCCCCGCTCGCAGCGTTGATCGACGACATCGTCCGAGACGGTCATTGCCTGATCATGTGTATGGGTAAGGGTGGGGTGGGAAAGACCACCGTCGCGGCAGCAGTCGCGGTGGCATTGGCAGAGCGTGGCCACGACGTGCACCTGACGACTACGGATCCCGCCGCGAACCTCACCGAAACACTCGACGGCACCGTCGATCACCTTCAGGTCTCACGGATCGACCCGGCTCGAGCGAGCCGGGCCTACCGCGACCGTGTCATGACAGTGAAAGGCGCAACGCTCGACGAAGCCGGCCGCGCAGCGCTCGCGGAAGATCTTCGCTCACCCTGCACCGACGAGATCGCTGTCTTTCAAGCCTTTTCACACGTCATCGCTCAATCGCGGCACAAATACGTCGTTGTGGACACCGCTCCCACGGGACATACGCTGCTGCTGCTCGATGCCACAGGTTCCTACCACCGCGACATCACCCGTCAGATGGTGCCTGGTGTTCGGTTCATCACCCCGCTGATGCGGCTTCAGGACCCGACGCAAACCAAGGTCCTGCTGGTCACACTCGCCGAAACCACCCCGGTTCTCGAAGCAGCCGAGCTACAAGCCGACCTCGAACGCGCCGGTATCCAGACCTGGGCTTGGGTCGTCGACAATTCCCTCGCTGCCGCCAACCCGACCGCGCCTTTGCTTCGACGTCGCGCCGCGACCGAACTCGAACATATCCGTGATGTCACCACCCACTCTCGGCGCTATGCGGTCATTCCGATGTTGCCCGAAGAGCCTGTCGGCATCCCCGCCCTCACTGCTCTCGCCCGCCCGGCAAAGCGCACCGCAGGGGCGCGCTAGGTTCCGAAGCTTGGCTCGCTGCTTTCGCCGATCGAGTGGACGTACGGCTCCGCATCGCAGCTAGGCAACGTCGAGTTGCGCTCGCTTCGTCTCTCTAGCGACTGTCGTGCGTCACCGTCGGAGTCGATCCACCTGCTGCAGTATGAAACTCACCGAACGCGGCATAGGCACGTGGGCCGTAGACCGTGCCGGGACCACCGTTCATCAGGATCGCCACTCCGATGGCTTCGGCTGCCTCCTGCAGCGTTGCTCCCGCATTGACCGCGCCCTGCGCGTGAGCGGCAATGCAGCCGTCGCATTGTTTGCCGACAGCTATTGCAAAAGCGATCAGTTCCTTCGTCTTCACGTCCAATGCACCTGCGCGCAAAGTGGCGCCGTGCAGTTCCGCGTAGCCACGATAGACGTCGGGGATCGCCCGTCGCAGTTCGCGGGCGGGTGTGCGTAGCTCTTCGCGGACCGCTTTTCCGTATGTCATTTCTTGTTCCCTTCGCGACGAGCTGTGGTTGTCAAGTGGTGGCGACGCACCGGGGTGGCAGGTGAAACCAGCGCAGTGCTTCGAAATCCTCTGTCAGCCCGGTCTTTCCGGACTTAATGAGATCCTCGCGACATGCCATGATCGCGGCCGCATCGCAGAGGTGGGTGCCGAGTACGTCCTCCCCCAAGGTGAGGTGCGGGGATGTGTCCACCAACGGCTCTGCGCCCCATTGGAGATCGATCAGCCGAAGCAACCGTCGAGAGGTGCCGGCACGGTGCCGCCACAGCCCGGTGTGGGGTTCGAATCTGTAGTCCTCCAAGAGACGGTGACCCTGTCGCGCAATGAGATCGACAGCATCGATGATGTAGTCGCGGACCGTATCGGAAATGAAGTAGTTGAAGTTCACCCGCGCCCACCCCGGTTTGATGCCGTCGCAGCCGACTTCGATTTCGTGCCTGAACGCGTCGGAGTGCGTGGAATCGATCGCGAGCAGCCGGTGTCCGTACGGGCCGGCGCACGAGCAGCCACCCCGCGCCTGGATCCCGAAGAGGTCGTTGAGTAGAGCGACGACATAGTTGTGGTGCAGATACTTGTCGGCGACACGGATGCGAAACGACACGATCGACAGACGGGGCGCATCGTGGTTGCCGAGGATCTCGATGCCAGGATTGTCCGACCAGCGACGAAGAGCGTGTTGCCAGAGTCGCTCCTCGTTGGCCTGGATTCGGTCGGTACCGACGGCGTCCTTCAGCGCAAAGACCAGCCCGGCTCGGATAGATTCGACGATCGCCGGAGTCCCGCCCTCTTCCCGAGCGACAGGATCGTCGAGGTACCGGTGGCTGTTCGGTCCCACGAAAGCGACTGTGCCGCCGCCGGGGACCGTCGGTATCGCGTTACGAACGAGTTCACGCCGGACCACCAGCACACCCGGAGTCTGCGGGCCTCCGATGAATTTGTGCGGCGACAGAAATATCGCGTCCTTGTGGTCACCCCGGCCGGGCCCGCTTTCGGACACGCGCACCGGCGTGTACGGCCCAGCGGCCGCGTAATCCCAGAAAGACAACGCGTTGTGCGCGTGCAACAGAGCAGCGATCGCATCCACATCGGTCAGTAAGCCGGTCACGTTCGAGGCAGCAGAGAAAGACCCGATCCGCAACGGCCTGGCCGCATACCGGTCGAGGGATCTGGCCAAATCCGCCAGATCCACGTGCCCGTCCGCATCCTCTCCTATAACCACAACGTCGGCGATGGACTCCCGCCACGGCAACTCGTTCGAATGGTGCTCATAGGGTCCAACGAACACCACCGGTCGATTCTCGGGCGGGATCGGTTCGGCCATCGGCTGACGCAGTTCGAGAATGTTCACGAGTTTGTTGATCGCGCCCGTGACCCCGCACCCGCAGAAGATCACCAGATCGTCGTCGCCACCGCCAACCGAATTGCGAATAATGGCGCGTGCGTCTTCGCGCAGCAGGGACGTCTGCAGTCCGGTACCGGAACTCTCGGTGTGCGTGTTGGCGTACGTCGGCAACACCCGCGTGCGAATGAAGTCTTCGATGAAGTCCAACGAGCGGGCCGACGCGGTGAAATCGGCGTACACAATCCGCCGACAACCGTACGGGCCGTACAGGACCTCGCCCTCTCCGATGGATCCGCGCCGTATCCGCGCCACCAAATCGTCGACGGATTCGGGGGCGACTTCTCGCGGTGGGTGATTCGTCATGTAGTTCGGTCCGATCGATCGAGTTGCCGTTCCGCAGTCCTTTGCCGAAGCCCTCGAGCCATCGTCTCACCTCCCCCACTCGGCGTGTACGTGGATTTGGTCGATCGTCGTGCGGACCAAAGGCCCTGTCAGGCAGCGCTCTTCGCGACAAGTGTGGACGAGGATCATCCGATTGCACTGTCGATCGACACCGGAGGCACGGTAATGGCGAAAACGGAAGTACTGGTTCTCGGCGGAAACTTCGGCGGACTCACCGCTGCCTTGGAGCTGAAACATGAACTGAACGACGATGTTTCGGTTCGCGTGGTATCGACATCGGATCGTTTCGTATTCAACCCATCGCTGATCTGGCTGCCGTTCGGCAAACGTGACGCCGCCGACATCACCTTTCCGCTCGCCGAGACCTTCGCCGAACATGGCATCGACTTCGTGCACGCGACCGCCATCGCGATCGACCCAGCCGCACACCGCGTCACCACCACCGCCGGCACCTTCGACTACGACTATCTCGTGATTTCGACCGGGTACCGCAACAACTTCGCCGCGGTCCCAGGGCTCGGCCCGGATGGGCACGCCCACACGATCACCACACTCGCCGACGCCGAGTCGACGGCGGTGGCATGGCAGGAATTCTTGGCCGACCCCGGCCCGGTCGTCGTGGCCGCGACCCAGGGTGCCAGCTGTTTCGGAGCCGCCTACGAATTTCTGTTCAATGTTCATCACCAACTCGCCAAGGCAAAGATTTCGGTGCCGCTCACCTTCGTCACCTCCGAGCCGTTCCTCGGCCATTTCGGCATCGGCGGTCTCAAGGGTGGCGAGGCAATGCTCGAGAAGCACTTGGCGAAGAGCGGTGTCACCGCGCTGACGGGCCAGTCAATCGACGAGATCACAAGTGCTCGTTTCGAACTCGCGGGAGGTACCGCAATTCCGTTCCGATTCGGCATGGCAATCCCACCTTTCGTCGGGCAGGACGTCGTCAAGGAAACACCCGGTCTCAGCGACGACAAGGGCTACGTGCCAGTTCACGACACGTATCAGTCGAAGTCCTTCCCCGAGATCTACGCGGTCGGCATCGCCGCTCAGGTACCGATGCCGTGGCATACCGCTGTTCCGATCGGAGTTCCGAAAACCGGGTTTCCCACCGATGCGATGGCAAAGATCGCGGCGCGCAATATCGCGTCGACCATCAAAGGCGAACCGCAACGGGCACACAAGGAATTCGCGGAGATGTTGGCGGTCTGCATGCTGGACGCGGGCAACAGCGGAGTGATGATTCTGGCCGATCACATCCTTCCGCCGCGCAAGGCAGGCGTTCTTATTCCCGGCCCTGAAATCCATGCCATGAAGCTCGCATTCGAAAAGTACTTCCTCTGGAAGAGCCGACATGGCTACGTCAGGTTGCCCTGACTCGGCAACCCGCTGGCGGCGGCGGGATCAAGTCGAGGAATAATATACCCCTGGGGGTAATTATATGGATCGAAGAGCGACCCGCCGGATCGCGACGTACGCCAAGGAGCCGCGTTGATTCTCGAGCAGTACTACATCGAATGCCTGTCACATGCGTCGTACCTCATCGGCGATGAGGCCAGCGGACGCGCTGTCGTTGTCGACCCTCGCCGCGACGTGACCGAGTATCTCGACGACGCCGAACGGCTTGGGTTGACCATCGAGGGTGTGGTCAACACTCATTTCCACGCAGATTTCGTCTCCGGCCACCTCGAACTCGTGGACGCAACCGGCGCGTGGATCGGATTCGGCGCGGCGGCGAACACCGACTTTCCCATCCGCCGACTCGAACACGGCGAACACATCAGTCTGGGCGAGGTCGATCTCGAGGTGTTGTCGACGCCGGGTCACACCTGGGAGTCGATCAGCCTTCTGGTCCGCGAAGGTCCCGATCTACCCCCGACCGCAGTACTCACCGGAGACTCCCTGTTCATCGGCGACGTCGGGCGCCCAGACCTGGTGAACCTCGGCGACGGCAGCAACACCGACCTGGCCCGAGCGATGTATCGCACGATCCACCGGACGTTACTGAACCTGCCCGATTCCGTCACGGTGATGCCGGCGCACGGCGCTGGGTCGTCGTGTGGAAAGAACCTATCTGCGGAATTGACGTCGACGATCGGCGAACAGCGCCGCACCAACCCGTCGGTACAACCGATGACCGAACAAGCTTTCGTCGCTCTCATCACCGACGGCCAGCCGGCCGTTCCGGACTACTTCGCCGTCGACGCCGCGATGAACAAGACGACGCATGCGTTACTCGATCAGCAGCGGCGCATTCCCGAATTGACCGCCGCCGAGCTTCTCATCGAACTGGACTCCGGCACAACAGTTCTCGACGCCCGCACACCCGACGACTTTGCGGTCGGACATCTGCGCGGTTCGATCAACGTCGGCTTCGACGGGCGCTTCGCGGAGACCGGTGGCATGGTCGCCGATGTTGGTGACCGCATCGTCCTGATCACCTATCCCGGCGAAGCTCAGGATGCCGCGATGCGCCTTGCGCGGATCGGCTCCGATCGGACAGTTGGCTTCATCGACGTCGACCAGGGGTTTCCGCCCGAACTCGCAGGTCTGGTACAGCCCGCGGCGCAAACCACGGCCGCCGAGTTGGACGAGTTGCAAGCCGCGGACGCTGTGACCCTCGTCGACATTCGCAACCCCGCCGAACGCGACGCCGGAACCATTCCGGGAGCTGTGCCGATTCCGTTGGCGCAACTTCGTTCGCGGCTCGTCGAACTGCCGACCGACCGACCAATTGTGCTGCATTGCGCCGGTGGATGGCGATCGAGTGTCGCGGTGTCGTTGCTTCGGGCACACGGCATGAACCAGGTGAGCGACCTCGTCGGCGGCTACAACGAGTGGGCGGAGCGAAGCTGTCGAAACCAGCCGTCGGTCATATACCCCCATGGGTATATGACACACTGATCGAGAACCAACTTCGACCTCATGGAGGTTCCTATGTGTTACCCCGTCAATTGCTCCGACTGCGGCCGAACATCCTGGGGTGGATGCGGCCAGCATGTGGACAGCGTCATGCGATCGGTCGCAGTTACCGATCGATGTGTCTGCAGACCCGCTCCCGACCCGCAGCCCCGACGCAGCATTCGATCGCTCTTCGGCCGCTGACGACCAGCCGTTTCGACAACGGCGGCGCAGAACGATTCCCGGAACCAACCCACCCAAGGAGCGACCATGCGATCGCATGACAACGTCTCGGCACCGCGCAGCAAGCCCCCGAGTTCACCAGCGTCCACCTCGTCGACGGCAGGCGCACTCGGCCGATTGGGGTCTGCCATGGTCGACCGGCATCGGTGGGTGTTCGGCATCTGGCTGATCCTGCTGATCGTTCTAGGCGCAGCGGCTCCGTCGGTGTTTTCCTCGTTGGCAGGTGCCGGATGGCAGGCCAACGGCTCGGAGTCGGTTCAGGTTCGCGAGCTGGCACAGCAACACTTCGGCGGAAACTCCTCCGCGGCTGTTCAAGTCGTGGTCCATTCCGACGACGCCACGGTCGCGGACCCCAAGATGGCGCAAACATTTACAGACGTGGCAGCAGTCTTTGCCGACGACGCGCGATTCGGTGCAGTCGTGCCGCCGCAGCCAGGAATGACAATAAGCCCCGACGGCCACACCGGCATCGTCATCGCCGGAGCCAACGCGAGTACCGACGACATGGTCAAAGCGGTCGACGATCTGAAAAGCGAGTTGACCGCGCTGTCGAAAGATGGCGTGCAGGTCTATCCCACCGGCTCTTCGGCTTTGTGGTCCGACTTCAACAAGGCCAATCACGACGCCATGATCAAGGCCGAATTATTTTCGTGGCCAGTGACATTGGCTATCATGGTCCTCGCGTTCGGGTCTCTGGTCGCCGCAGGACTGCCACTGCTGCTCACCGTCGCCGGACTCGTCGCGTCAGCGGGCGGCCTCGTCCTACTCAACGGGGTGACGCCTATCTCGGTGTGGGCAATGAACTTCGCCATGATGTTCGCGCTCGCACTCGGCATCGACTACGCCCTCTTCATCGTCTCCCGCTTCCGTGACGCGCTACGGCGCGCAGATCCTCGAGCGGCCGTCGTCGAAACCATGAATACGGCAGGCAAAGCGGTGATCTTGTCCGGTCTGACAGTTCTGGTCAGCCTGTCCGCGGTCCTTTTGGTGCCCGCACCAGCTGTGCGGACCATGGCCGTCGGCATCATGCTCGCGGTCTTCTTCGTTCTACTCGCAACGATGACGTTGTTGCCGGCGGTCCTCGGCAAGCTCGGCTCGAAAGTCAACACCGGATCGCTTCCGCACGCCAAACGTCAAGTGCACCGCTCGCCACGGTTTGCGGCATGGGGTGAACTGCTCCACAAGCACCCATGGCCGTTCGCGGTCGTCTCCGCGGGCATCCTCATCGCACTCGCGCTGCCCGTGTTCGGGCTCAAGGTTGCCATGCCCTCGATCACGGTCGTTCCCGAGAACGCCCCTGTACGCCAAGGATACGAATTGGTGCAGGCACAGTTCGGCGAAGGCGCACCAGGCGCATTGCAAATCATCGTCGCGACCGAGGACGCGGCAACGACCGCCGAGGCAGCTGGCCGAGTCGACGGCATCGCAATGGTCACTCCACCCCAAGCTGCCGGTGACAGCTCCGGATATTCTCTGCTGCAGGCGATTCCGGGTGTCGACCCGTCCGACGAATCGATGGGCACCATTCTCGCCGACCTGCGATCACAACTGCCGGACAACGCATTGGTCGGTGGTGCGCCTGCCGAGAACCTCGATCTTCAGCAAGCATTGAACGACTATTTGCCGATCGTCATCGGCATCATCTTGATACTCGGCTTCTTGCTACTGCTAATCGCCCTCCAAGCACCCTTGATCGCACTACTCGGCACCGTCGTCAGCCTGCTGTCGACAGCAGCCGCGTTCGGCGTCGCCAAACTGATCTTCCAAGACGGGCACGGCGCGTCTTTACTGGGCTTCACCCCACAGGGGTTCCTCGACGGTTGGGGACCGGTGTTCTTCTTCGCGATGATCTTCGCGATCGCGATGGACTACACAGTGTTTCTGCTCGCGACCGCGAAAGAACACTACGAGCATTCCGACGACCCCAAGACTGCACAGGTCGACGGTATGGCGCATTCGGGTCGGATCATCCTTCTTGCCGCCGCAGTCATGGTCGCCGTGTTCTTCACGTTCGCGCTCGCCGATCCCCTGCCTCCGAAGGAAATGGGCATCATCCTCGGCGTCGCCGTCCTACTCGACGCGGTGCTGATCCGACTCGTCCTGTTACCCGTGTTGCTTCGACTGACCGGACACGGAGCTTGGTGGTCGCCCGCGTGGCTCACCAAGGCGCTTCCGTCGATCTCGTTCAGGCACTGACGTACCTACCCAGAAAGGCGATTTCATGACATCGAGGACAAACCGCGCTCCCCTGACAACCGGCTTCAGCGGCTGGCCGGTCGAGCGACTCGTCCCAGCTCTCGCGGCGCTAGTGGTCGGCATCGGTCTCCTGCTCGGCGAGATTCTCTCGCCGTATTGGCGCCTGCTCAGCGCATTTGCTGCAGCGAATCTCGCGCTGTACGCGGCCGTAGGGTGGTGCCCAGCGAGCCTTGTGATGCGGCGGCTGGGAGTACGCAGCCTGCGTCTTCTCGACGCCAACGAGTAGCCGATCACCCCGACCCACGAACAGGACGGAAGCCAGATGAACATCGCATTGGGCACACAGCTCGACGACACAGATTTCGAGACAGCGGTCGCCAAGACGAAGGCAGCGCTGTCGGAACAGGGTTTCGGTGTGCTCACCGAGATCGATATGCAGGCCACCTTGAAAGCGAAATTGGGCGAGGATATGGAGCGCTACATCATCCTCGGCGCCTGCAATCCGACACTTGCGCATCGCGCCGTCGGGGTGATGCCGCAAATAGGATTGCTGCTGCCGTGCAACGTCGTCGTGCGCGCGGACACCTCGACGCCCGACTCGACAACGGTCATCGTCGAAGCAATGAACCCGCAGATCATGGTCGAGGTGACCGGTGTACCCGAGCTGGCCGCGGTAGCAAACGACGCCACCGCCAGACTCCGCGCCGCGATCGACACTCTCGGTGGCCGGACAACCGAGAACATGTGACCGTCTTGCACCCGAGAACGGCGGCGCGGCGACCATGACACTCGCCCTCGCCTTCTCGGTCGGTATCGCCATCGGAGCACTACTCGGCCTCCTCGGTGGCGGCGGCTCGATTCTCGCGGTTCCCGCTCTCGTCTACGCGCTGAATTTGCCTCTGTCGGAAGCGATTCCAACCTCGTTGCTGGTGATCGGCATAGCGTCGGCAACCGGCGCGCTACCGAAGATTCGAGCCCACGCCGTCGAATGGCGCATGGCCGGGATCTTCGCCGTGACAGGCATCGCGGGAACGATCCTCGGCTCCACGATCGGCAGACACGTCCCCGACAATGCCGTCCTCCTCGGTTTCGCCGTTGTGATGATCGCTGCGGGGATCCGCATGCTCCGCGGCGGTGACGATGTTGGAACCGCCTGCAGCACCGACGGTTCCGGCATCAACTGGCTCCGCTGCGCGCCGCGGTCGATTCCTACCGGATTCGGGGTCGGAATTCTCACCGGATTGTTCGGTGTAGGTGGCGGCTTCCTCATCGTCCCGGCGTTGGTACTACTGCTCGGAATCGAAATTAGCGTGGCGATCGGAACGTCGTTGGTGGTAATCGTCGCCAACTCGGCGGCAGGGCTCGGCGCGCAGCTCGACGGCCTCGGCTCCAACTGGTCGTTGACCGTAGCCTTCGCAGGGGCTGCGATCGGAGGCTCCCTGCTCGCGGGCAGGTACAGCTCGCGCGTCGACGGCGCGACTCTTCAGCGCTGGTTCGCCTACCTGGTTTTCGCCGTTGCCGCGTTCGTCGCCGTAGACACGATCTTTCTCGGCTAGCGCCGACGCTGCGATGAGACACATAGCACAATGCCCCCCCGGGGTACCATCGCGGGTACCTGTGATCACTATTCGAGGAGACACCATGGTCGGCGACGACGACAGCATCGCATTGGTACTGAACCGGCTACGACGCGCCCACGGACAACTGGCTGGCGTCATCGGCATGATCGAGAACGGTCGGGACTGCAAAGACGTCGTCACCCAGCTCGCAGCCGTATCGAAAGCTCTCGACAGAGCTGGATTCAAGATCGTCGCAACCGGACTTCGGGAGTGCATGACAGGCGACACAGCGGACAACAAGCAACCCATGACCGAGGCCGAACTCGAGAAGCTGTTTCTCGCCCTGGCCTGACGCGTATGCGCACCGGCTCCCCCGCCGATTTCAGGAGTCCTAAGACCGATCCATGTCCATCGCGACGCGCTTCGCTGCAATCTCTGCACCCCAGATCTTGGCGCGAGAGACTTCGCCGGACTGCAGCGGACCGAGAACATCCTCGACGAAGAAATTGGCTGGCTTGACGAGAGTGTCGAACCTTTTCCGGCGCAACAGCTTTGCAGCGCCACGCGCTGCCGACCCCGGGAGCAATCGGGCCTTGTCGGCATGTGTGCCGAACGCGGCCGCATAAACCCTGTTCTGGCTTCGCGAGGTGGACGTCAGCCAGTCCCGCACGCTCTTGTACTTCGTGACCGTCTCACCCTGTGTTCGGGTGGCGGCGTCGGATCGAGTCTGTCGTCGGCTCAATCCGAACGCATGGGTCGGCGCTCCAACGACAAGGAGATCGATGTCGGAGGGGATGGCGGGTGGCGCTTCGTCGACGTTGAGAACGTCGACGTCGTAGGCACTCTGCAGGCCATCCGCCACCGCCAGCGCGATCTGCTCCGTATTTCCGAACATGGACTCGAATACAACAAGTGCTCGCATCTTCTTTACCTCCGTCACGCTCGAGCATGCCATCGCCGGCATTCCGCCATCAGTGCCGAAGTGCCTCTGCTCCAATGCCTTTCGTCGCATCTCGGCCTTCGACGGGCTCTGACATGAGTTGCCTGACCGCAGCCAACTGGACGGCATTTCCCAGAACGATCAGCACGGTTTGCGGTTCGAGGAGGGTATCCGCGGACAGATCGGTGACGAATCGACCGCCTACCGATCGCACCGCGAGCAGCTTGGCGCCCGCCGAGGATTGAATATCTAGCT
Source organism: Antrihabitans stalagmiti (assembly GCF_016482825.1). Lineage (GTDB taxonomy): Bacteria > Actinomycetota > Actinomycetes > Mycobacteriales > Mycobacteriaceae > Antrihabitans > Antrihabitans stalagmiti. Next base: position 100,476 of record NZ_JAEMNV010000007.1, read on the forward strand.
GCGCCAGAGTCTTTCGTGCTGCTGGTGCAGTTTCCCCAAGCTCGAACTGTTCGATTCTGTAGTCGAGCGTTTCGTCGTGCATCACAACGTCGAGAAACTCGGCAACATGCGGCGAGAGCGCAAAACCTCCCATTCGACGTCCACCGTTCAATTGCGGGTTGACGGCCCGATCGGCCCCAGCTCGAAGCAGTTTCGCTTTCGCGGCCTCCGCGCGAGCGCGTGCGACGATCACCAGATCCGACCGCAGAGCCCTACTCGACAGCGTCACGTAGACATTGTCCGCATCATCGTCCAAAGCCGCGATCAGAGCTTGCGCCCGTTCGATACCGGCCGCGAGGAGTACTTCGTCGTCGGTAACATCGCCTACCACGGAGGGGTAGGGCGCCATTCGCACTCGCTCCGGGTCACGGTCGACGACAACGAGTTGCCGGCCCTCGGACGCAACATAGTCCGCTGCAGCACGCCCTGAACGGCCGTAGCCGCACACGATCACGTGTCCGTTCGTCCGGCCGATTTCGCGCTCCATTTTGCGCCTTTCCAGGTGCTGTTGCAGGTGCCCTTCGAGCAACGTTTCGAGAACCAAACCGAAGGCGTACAAAGCCGTTCCGAACCCGCACAGAATCAGAACGATCGTAAAGATCTGCCCGGACGAGTCGAGTGGGTGGACTTCGCGGAAGCCGACAGTGGTGATCGTCGTAACGGTCTGGTACAGCGCGTCGAGCAATCCGAAGCCGAGGATGACGTAACCTGCCGTTCCGATCACGACCACGACCAGAAATGCAGCAATCGCGCGCGCCGCCCGGCGAATCGAACTCACTATCCGACCTTGCCGACCGGCCCGCTACCGAACGTCGGTCCGGACAGGTCCGGAGCCTCGAATCCGACTACGTTGGTGATGATTTCGCCGAACTGACGCGGATCCGACAGTAACCAGGTGTGGTTGCCCTCGACGGTTATGCAATGCGGATCACCGAGAGCGGACCGAAGAGATTGCGTCGCGGCAGCCGGAATCACGTTGTCCCGCTTACTCCAGATGATCACAACCGGCAGTCGGCGGGCCTTCAACTCCTCGAGTTCGTTCGTAAGATCCACGCCTCGAACGATCGTGCCTGCACGCCAGACGGCACGTGGGTTCCGAATCAGATTGGGCACCGCGTCACGCAAGATCACCGGCAGCACCCGTGAGACCTGGCGATTCGGCAGCACATCCGCCGGTAGGTGCAGTCCCCAGTCCCAGATCGGCCGCTGGCGCATCGCTTTGACGACGCCACCGCCGGTGGCCCATGCCGAGCCACCGATCGAATTGACGAGGACCAAACGCGCCACCAGCGAAGGAAAGTCGTGCGCGGTCCGAAGAGCTACGCCACCACCGAACGAATGACCGACCATCGTCACCGGTTCCTCGATGCCCACGGCACGGATGAAATCCGACACCCAACGCGCGTAGCCTGCCAAGGTGAACTCGGCATCCGAGAGTTCGCGTGTGCCGCCGAACCCCGGCATCGCCGGCGCGTAGACGCGCACCCCGTTTGCAGCGAGATGATCCAGCGAGCGGCGGTAGGTCGAGTGTGCCAAACCCCAGCCGTGCAGAAATACGACCGTCGGGCCGTGTCCACCGACGAGGTATCTCGTTCGGTGACCGCCGACGACGACATCGCGCCATCGCGGCAGAACGGTGGTGTCAACCTCTGTCATTTTATGCTCCGTCTACTCGGCCCATAGCTCGACGAGCCGCCTCCAACAACACGCGTCGTTCGGCCGCAGCGACCGCTCTGCGCGCAGCCGGCACCGCATCCGGGTTCACCGAAATCGATGTGATCCCGAGCCTCACAAGGAATTCCGCGAACTCCGGGTGTGTCGACGGTGCCTGCCCACACAGTGAAGAGGTAATTCCTCCACGCTGCGCGATGTGGACGATCTGCGAAATTGCGTCCAGCACGGCGGGGTCGAATTCATCGAAGAGTTCCGAACAGATCTCCGAGTCGCGGTCGACTCCCAGCACGAGTTGGGTGAGGTCGTTGCTGCCGATCGAGACACCGTCGATTCCCATGCCGATGTACTCCGGCAGCCAGTGCACAACCGAGGGAACTTCAGCCATGATCCATCGATGCAGACCACGTTGGCGCCCCAGCGGACTGGCATCCACCAACTTCAGGCATTCCTCGAGTTCCCAGCGCGTACGCACGAACGGAATCATCAGTGCGACGTTGGGATGTTGCTCTCGCACTCGGGCCAGAGCCTCGAGTTCCAGAGCGAACAGCTCTGGTTCGCGGACATAGCGGTAGCAACCCCGATATCCGATCATCGGGTTGTTTTCGATCGGCTCGAAGTCGGCTCCGCCGACAAGTCCCCGAAACTCGTTGCTACGAAAGTCCTTTGCGCGGTATATAACCGGCCTGGAACCGAATGCCCGTGCGATCCGCGACACCGAGGTCGCCATCGCGTCGACGAACATCCCCTGTTGGCCTTTCGCGATCAAGTCTTTCGGATGCCTTCCGCCTAGCGCCTCCGTTAGCAGGAACTCAGCCCGAAGTAGACCGACACCATCGACCGCGCTCGAGGCCGCTGCTTCCGCGGCTTCCGGCATCGCGACATTGACGTAGATGCGAGTACCAGTCGTCTCGACGGCTGCGATACCGGCGGGTTCAGGCTCGGACAGAACGGCTGTCCGGGGCTGTTGCATTCCTGCGCGCACCTCGCCTTCGGCACCGTCTACGGTGACCATGGTGCCGTCGGTGAGTTCGGTAGTGGCGGTACGGGCGCCCACGACGCAGGGGACGCCTAGTTCACGCGCCACGATCGAGGCGTGACAGGTCATTCCACCGTTGTCGGTCACCAAAGCGGCGGCGCGCCTGATGGTCGGCAACCAATCCGGATTGGTCATCGACGCCACCAGGACCTCCCCGTCCCGAAGCAGGTGACCGTCGGCTGGTTTCGCCAGCACTCGGACCCGTCCGCTTGCGATACCCGGCGCAGCAGGCAGCCCTTTGACCAACACCGCGCCATGAGCCACGGCGTTCGACGCGGGCTCGATCGGACCGAGCGTGGTGATAGGACGCGCTTGGACGAGCCACGTTCGGCCGCCCGCGATGGCCCACTCGATGTCTTGGGGACACCCGTAGTGCCTCTCTGCGGTCATCGCCAACTGCGCAATCGCTTCGGCTTCGGTGTCGGTAAGCACGCGTGCCCGTGCCTGCACGTCGTCGAAACGGACCTGCAGATCATTGCCGTCCGGCCCCCTGACGATCTCAAAGTCTTGGCGGCCGACGCGCGCGGAGCGCAGTCGAGGCCCATCCTTTGCAACGACGTAGGTATCCGGCTCGACCGAGCCGGAAACCACAACTTCGCCTTGGCCGAAGGCCGCCTCGACGACAACGACATCACGGGCATGGGTACTCGGGTCCGCGGTGAATGCGACCCCTGAACGTTCCGACGAAACCATTGCCTGGACAACCACGGCCATGGCCGGAACGCCTGTGAATCCACGACTGGCGCGATAGGTGACCACCCGTGGACTGAACAGCGACGCCCAGCACTTCTGTACCGACTCGATCAGCTCCTCGGGCCCGCTCACATTGGTGAAGGTCGCATTCATGCCCGCGAACGACGCGTCAGCTCCGTCTTCGCCGGTGGCGGAAGATCGCACCGCCACAACGACATCGGTGCCCAACCTCGCATACTCCGCGAGAACGGCAGCACGAACACCGCTGCTCACGCCAGCCTTGTTCACAAGGCCGCGCAACCGTCGGCATTGCTCACCGAGCCGGTCGTCGTTGCCGACCGCTGCGATCGCGTCGCGGTGACCCGCCGCCAACTCGTCGGCAACGCCACCCAGCGCCATCGATTCGCCATAGCCGCCACGAAGGATTACGAAGCCCGGTGGCACCGGAAGACCGGCACCGACCATCTCGCCCAGGTTGGCACCCTTGCCGCCTGCTTCGACAGCGTCGGACAGTCGCAGATCCGCAACATTTCGCACGTTTTCCATTACCTCAACCTGCCTCGTCGAAGAGTCCCCAGCCAGGGCCGATCGAAGGCCGTCGACGAGCAACAGGTCGCTGCGAGAGGGGACTTCGTGCTCTCTCGCGCACCCTTGGTCTGCACAACAACTTTCGATCCACCGAGGTGACCGGGAACAAGAACTTCAGTCCGGGTCGTAGACGCAATTCGTCTCATCGCGGAACCACGAGCACAGGGCACTTCGCGTGGTAGAGCATCGCGTGTGCGCTGGACCCGAGATGGGCCGGCTTGTCGGACCCACCTCGGCGAGCCACGACTATCAACCGCGACGATCGACTGAGTTGCTCGAGATAGCTCCCCGAATAGCCGGTCACTGCAATCTCACGCGCATCGACACCCGGGTACGCAGCACGCCACTTTTCGACGGCCGGATCGGTCCACATGGGTTTCCCGACCTGCGTCGTGCTCGGAGGCACAGCCCACGGGCGCGGCTGATGCAGGTGCACGACAAGGAGTTCCGCACAACGCAATGCCGCCTCGCGAAAAGCAGCGTGAACCGCGGCATCCTCCAACTGGCCCGATTCCACGGGCACCACCACCGGACCGGTGGAATGCGGACCTGTACAGCTGTTCTCGCCGCGAACGATGGCCACCGGACAATGCGCCCCGCGTGCGAGGGACCCCGCGGTGGAGCCGAGCAAGATCTCGGCGACATGGCCGATGCCCGACGAACCGACAGCCACCAACTCAGCAGTCGCACTGAGATCGATGAAAGTTCTCGCCAGATTGCCGCGGTGGAGCTTCGTGTCGATCTTCACGGAGTCGTTCGCCGCGCTCACTGCATCGCGCGCAGATTCGAGAACATCCATGCCGTAGTCGAATTCGGAATCGAACTCACCCGGCCTGGCACTCGCAGGCGCGTCCGCCATCACGTACGCAAGTTGCAACGGCGCGTCGTGCGAGACAGCTTCCTTTGCTGCCCACAGCGCGGCGTAGATTGCAGCACTCGAACCGTCGATGCCGACGACGACAGGCTTTGGGTACTGAGAAGGCTCCATGGTGTGACTCCGAGGGTTCTGCGGCTGTGTTCAACCTGTTGCGGGAGTGGGTATTTCGAAGCTACGAGACCACGCGAAACCCAAGCAGATGCGTAGGTAACAAAACTCTGTGACCGAAGCCCTGAGTGGGGTGTGAGCGCGAAAGTGTCGACCAAAGACCCGGGCCGTGCGGCACTGTGACTCCTCCCGCCCGGTCGATGCCGGCCTACTTTGATGACGCACCGGCGGACGTCCCACAGGAGTTGCGAATGAGGTACAAGACAGTCGCCGACCTGATGACCACCGAGGTCGTGAACGTCCGCGAGTACACGTCGTTCAAGGACGTGGTGTTCGCTTTGCGCAACGGCGAAGTCAGCGGAGTTCCTGTCGTCGACGGTGGCGGGCACGTCGTCGGCGTCGTCTCGGAGTCCGATCTCCTGCCGAAGGAAGCAGTGCGGGGGCCGTATCCGATCGAGGGCACTTTCTGGCAGCGCACCCGACTACGTAGGAAAGCGGCGGCGCAAACCGCCCGCGACGCCATGAGCGCACCGCCGATCACTATCGGTCCAGCGGCTCCGGTAGCAAGAGCAGCTGCCCTCCTTGCCACGCGTGGGATCAAACGGTTGCCAGTGGTCGACGCCGATCACAAGTTGATCGGCATCATCAGCAGAAAGGACATCGTCGGCGTCTTCGCGCGCACCGATGCCGAGATCTTGCGTGACGTGCAAGAGAAGGTCCTCGCACACTGCGGTTCGCGCGCACCGTCCGACATCGCAGCAACAGTCAAGGACGGCGTTGTCACGCTGACCGGGCAGGTGGAGCGCGTCGCGCTTATCAGCGTCCTGACGACTGTGACCGTTGCTGTTCCAGGAGTTGTCGGCGTTGTGAACAGGCTCACCGCTGCGACGTAGCGGGCCATCTCGTTGGCTTCGAAACGAACGAAGGTGGCCGTGTGCAACTTGTTCACCGGCGATTCGCTGTTTCCGGGCGGCCCGGACCCACGACGCCTCTCGATCCCCACGATGGCGTCAAATCTGTCTTTGCGAACGACGCCTCGGTGCCAACGGCGAGGACCGAATGGAATCCGGCCATCAGGCATTCGATCATGACCGAGAGGTCCGGCACCGACGCCGTGTCTGCGTTGATTCCCACGCAACATGTGCCGTTGTGGGACATAAGGGTCACGTTGAGAGCTGTCCCGAGCGTTGGCCCGAAGGCGTAGTACCGCTCGATCTCTGCGCCGGCGACATACATCGGGACCGGTGAACCCGGAACGTTGGAGGCGATGAAGTCGACGTGCTTGAACACCGACGCCAGGTAACTGGTCGGAAGCAGGTTCACCGCACCAGCAATGGCATTGGACAGCGGAACCGCAGGATCGTGGCGCAGCGTGTCGATGAGCTTGCTGATTCGATGCATCAGTTCGGCGGGGTCCGACACGTTTGCTGGTAACGCTAGCCTGACGAGCGTGATGCGATTGCCGCCGATCCTGTCGGCTTCGGTGCGCAAATTGACCGGCACTGTCACGCGCAACTGGTCGACCTCGACGTGGTGCAGATCGTGATACTTCGACAACCCAAGAAGTAGAGCGGCAAGGAATGCATCGTTGATCGAGCTGCCGGCACGCCTCGACGCCTGATGAAATTCCGCGACCGGAACGTCGATCACCGCGAACCGACGCTGGAGACTGCGTTGGGTCATGACGGGCGAGAACGTGTTCGGGATCGGCCGCGCGAAACGGACTACCGCAATTGCTGTGCTCGCCGCAGCTTGCACCGTCCGGAAAGGGTTGAGGAGCGCCCGGCGCACGGTGGGAACGATCGCGGTAACGCCCTTTCGCGCCAATTCCGCACCGGTCTCCAAGTCCCATTGCACAGTATCGGCGAGCGCATTCATCGAGGTCGCCCGTGGAGAATCCGGGAGCGGCCCGCGATCGGTTCCCTCGCGGGCGAAATCGACGATCTCGGCCGCGATCCGAATGCCGCCGATGCCGTCGGTGAGGGAATGGTGCACCTTGAGGACCAGCGCAGCCTTGCCGTAGGCGAGACAGTCCAGAAGTGTGAACTGCCACAACGGACGATCACCGTCGAATGCCTCCATCCCGCATCGGCGCGCCACCTCCAGAACGGCATCGAGGTCGGCCGGCTCGGGCAGCGCGAGGTGCCTCAGGTGCCAGGAGAGATCGAAATCCGGATCCACCACCCAATGCGGTGGCGCCCATCCGAACCGGGCCGGCACCAGCTTGTGCCGGAAGTTCGGAACAACCCGGGTCGCTCTGTCCATCATGGTGACGAAACGATCCCAGTCCGGTGTCTTGTCCAGTACGACGATGGCCACGATCGTGGAGCGCAGGACCGGATCTTGCTCCATATTCCAGGAGAAGAAATCCGACTGGGTCATATGTGATTCGCGCGCGGACATCATGTTCGATTGTCCGGGACGACAAGCACAGGGCACTTCGCTTGACGCACCATCGCATGAGAGATCAGGTCCAGGTGCGCCGGTCTTTCTCCGCCACCGAGCGTGCGGCCCACGACGAGAAGTTGAGCTGTGTCGCTCGATTGGAGGAGGTAGGCAACAACAAAGCCTTCGACCAGTACCGAATGCGCACGAACCTTCGGATGTTTCCGTCGTAGCGCTGCGAGCATCGAATCAGCTCCTTCGTCGATCGCAGTAATTGTGGTCGGACTGGGCAATCCGAACAGCCGCGCTGCTCCTGTTCGGACGACCGACAGGTCGACGTCTCGCAAGGCGGCCTCGTCGAACGCGGCCGCAAGTACACCGTCGACACGACCCGCAGGAGGTATCGCCACCACAACCGGGCCCCAGTCGTCGGCGTCCGACCGCATCGATCCGCGAACAATCGCTACCGGACAGATCGAGCCGGAGGCAACCGTCGTGGCTGTCGACCCAAGCAGCATCTCGGCGACAGCCCCGATCCCGACCGAGCCGACGACGATCATCGAAGCGCTCGTCGACAGTTCGATCAAAATCGAACTAGATCGTCCGCGAACGATTTCCGTGTCGACCCGCACCGAGCTATTGCGCTCGCGGACGGCGTGGCGGGCTGCCTCGAGCGCCGCACGATTACGCTCGGAAGCGGCGTGTTCGGCGACGTGGACGAGATGCAGCGACGAACCCGTCGCCGCAGCCTCCCCTGCGCCCATACAACACTGCGAAGTGCTGCCCGCGATCCGTCGATCCCAACAACGATCGGTTTTGTCCGCAACGGCGACAGGTTTCGTCCAATCGCGTCGAAGATGTTCATCGCTATCCGGAACGTCCGCGCGGACTCTGTACTCGAACGTGCCCCAGCGGGGTCTCGGCGGCGAACGAAGAACACTGCATCTTGCGTGCTTGCATCGACGGGTGCCGAAGCATTGCGTCTCGTCGCTGTTGCACGTAGGCGACGTGCCTTTCGTGCCGTCGCGTGCGGATCGCCTTCAGCGCGATAACGACGGCTACCGACGCCACAAGAAGCGCACCGACAACGAGAAGTACCATGCCCCAACTATTCTTCCAACACATCGATCAGGGCCAGGGCCGAAGTGAATACGAAAATTCGGCGACCGACCCGTCCGGCTGGGACCTTGTGCCCTTGGCTGACTCCCGTCTGGAAACGAGGCTGGACACACCTGGAAATCGAACAACAGACGGAGCATTCCGTGGCACAACAGAACGAACCATTTGCCGCTTCTGTCGCTACGGCGAACCGTTGGCTCGACGCCGTCGCCGATGCACTCGAAACGGACGACCGAACCGCTGCCTACCGATGCCTGCGCGCGTGGTTCCACACGGTACGAGACCGTATTTCGATTGTCGGCGCAGCACACCTCAGCGCCCAGATGCCAGAATTGTTGCGCGGCATGTTCTTCGAAGGGTGGGTTCCCAGCCACGTTCCGGTTCGGCACAGCCGCGAGGCCTTCGTGGCACAGTTCGCGCGCACAGCCGGCATCCCCCGCGGCGAAGTTCAGGTGGTCGCCGGATTCGTGACCGATGCTTTGGATGCGCTGTTCTCACCCGGGCAACTGGATCGGGTCTTCGCAGTTCTACCGACGTCGTTGGTCGAAACGATTTGGGGGACAGAACATGTCGACGAATTCGATGACGACGATATCGAGACCGTTGCGGACGCCGCCCCGCCTCACCCAAGCACGGATCGATTGAGCGCGGTCGAAACCCGCCTCCAAGCGCTCGGCCACGCTTTCGACGTGCTCACCCATCGGCTGGACCTGATCGAACCGGAGCGCTCGGACAAACAATAACCACGCACCCGAAGACTTCTCGACCGACATCCGCTGTCCGTCGGTGTGGCCTCGCTCGGCTGATCAGCCAACGAGCTCCGCGAAGAAGGTGTCCGGGATCGTCGGCCAGTCAGCCCGCCAGCGTCCGTTCTCCTGGTCTGCACGCAACTCCAAAAGTAGTTCGACAGCATGGGTTCCTGCGTCGAGGACCACCCTGTCGAGGCCGAGATCGGAACAACGCGCCACAGCCGGCACCATTGCTTCTTTGCCCTCGGCACCCCTGTCCGCTGCATGCAGGCAACACGCGAGTAGCAACTGGCACCGAACGAGACTCAACGCGCAGCCACGCTCGTCGGCGCGCACCGACAGAGCTTGTGCGCGAGCGATGAAGGCGGACGGAAGGTCGTGCCTCGAGCTGTCGAGCGCGGCTCGCACGGCAGCCTCCTCGACAACGTCGGCGAAAACTGCTGCAAAGCCGTCCACAGTTGCGCTTGCGACATCGACCCTCCGATCCGATGCACCATATCCCCAACGCGATCGCTCGGCCTCTACATGCGCGGCGAGACGGGGTACAGCGAGACGTGCGGCTGCAGCCGCACCCTCCTCGAGGCGAACGACAGCGCCCCCTCGGTCACCCCGTAACGCCATGATTCGCGCTCCCGTCACGAAAATCGGAATCAAGAAGTCGACTCCTCCGATCTCGGCACCTGATTCGTAGGCGTCACCGAGTAGGCGTTCGGCAGTCTCGAGGTCGCCCTGGTCGTAGTAGAGCTGGCCGAGCAGCGCCGACGCGATTCGCGCGCCGTGCGACTGCCGACCGTTCACGTGCTCGGCGAACTCGAGCGCTCGACCGAACTGTGCTGCGGCCGAATAGATGTCGAGTTGTTCACGAGCAACAATGCCTGCGTAACAGTTTCCGTACACGCGGCCGAGAGGATCGCGGGACCGGTCGTGAAAGTCGGATGCCCAATCCTGGATCCGGCGCACCCGGTCGAAGTCGAAACGCGTCCAAGCTACGAAAGACGCGACGTTCGCGGCAGACGATGCGACCCAAGCGGGGACGGTCTCAGGACGAGCAAGCGCCGCCGCAACGAGATCCTCGACTCCGGAGGTGATGTCGACTGTCGTCGAATCGAGGGCTCGGAGCACATCCGCCTCGAGACGTCGCAGTTCGTGGCCAGGTTCTTCGGAGGATCCGCTCGCAAGTGCGCTGTCGATTCGCTCCAGCATCGGGCGTGCCGTCGGACGGCGATGGGATACATCCGCGCGCGTGATCGCGAGAAGCAACTCCGGGCTCGACTCGACAAGCGCAGGCGGCAATTTCGCGACCAACGCGTGCAGCGTTGCCAACTGGGCATCGTCGACCATGTCCATCGCTCGCGATTCGACAAGGTCGATCGCTGCATTCACATCATCTGCGGCGAGCGAAAGGTCAACTGCCTCACGAACCCTGCCGTTCGCAGCGAACCACCGCGATGCTCGAACACGCAGTAGACGGGCACGCGTGTGGTCCTTGCCGAGCCGTTCACGTAAGAATTCCGCGATCAGTGGATCGAAGCGAAACCAACCGGGATCGTCCGGATCACCGTGCAGAAAGAGCCCGCGCCGTTCCGCATCTGCGAGCAGGGTCTCCGAGTCCGGATCGAGCGTCATCGCTGCAGCCAGGTCACCACAGATCCGCTCTGCAATGCATGCCGCCATCAGCAAGTCGATCATTCTGTGCTGCAACGTGTGCAGGACGTTCGCACCGAGGTACCGGGTTACTGCGAGTTGATCTCCCTCTAGCCGCGCAATCGCTTTGGCAGCCCGACTTGCAGACCGCGACGTCGATCGTGGTGTCGCAGCGACGGCTGTCTCGCCTCCCCCACCCAGCGCAAGCGCGACGAGATTCACGGCCGCAGGCCATCCCGACGTCGCTTCGCACAACTGCGCGACATCCGTCTCGGCGAGCTCGATACCGTGCAACTCGCGAAAGAACGCGGCGACCTCCCTGAGGTCGAAACGCAGTGCCTCGGAATCGATCTCGATCAGGTCGTTGCCGAGCGCCAACCGCGCAAACGGCAGCGCCGTCCTACTCGCAAAGAGCAGACGCACGTGACGGCAGCCACGCTGCAGTACCTGGGCCACGGCGCCGAGTGTCGCTTCGTCGGTGATCTTGTTCCAGTCGTCGATAAGCAGAGCCAAAGGCACTCCAGTGGCGTGAATCTCGTCGACCAACTGTCCGAACGCCGACGTGGCACCGTCGCCTTCTCGCGCCTCGAGGTGGTCGACCAACCCGACTCCGAGATCGGGCTGCACCCGGCGGATGGCATCGACGACGCGCGTGAAGAACCAGACGACATCGTTGTCGTGATGATCGACCGTCAGCTCGACGACGAGGCTCCCAGCATCGAGCAACGCCCTCCGCCACTGAGCAAGAAGCGTCGATTTTCCGAACCCTGCCGGGGCATGGACGAAAGTGATCCGACTGCCGCCCGCTGTGCGTAGGGCATCGATAAGACGCGGACGTTCGAGCCATTGCGGCGCGGGCGAATCGGCTCGCGCTGCAACGACATCAGCTTCGGCGCTGTCCGGTTCGGCGGCGATAATCGCGCGGTTGCGAACCACGGTCGACGAGCGGGGCACAGTTGTGGGTACGCGCCCGGCGGTCGCAGGCAACTTCATTTCGTCACGAAGCAGGCCGTGCCGGTCCTCGATCGTTTGCAGCGAACGGCCGAATTCTTCGGCCGACACCGGCCGGTAGTCTGGATCCGTGGCCATGGCAGCCTCGACAGCACCCGCAACATCCGGGGGGATGTCGAGTGCGCGTAGATCGGGAATCGGCGCCGACGCTATCCGGAGGAACTGGGCCACAACCTTTTCTCCACTACGACGCTCGTACGCGGCGTGCCCGGTGAGGAGACAGAACAGCGTCGCACCGAGGCCATAGACGTCCGACTGCGCCGAAGGAAGCTGGCCGCGCAGGATCTCCGGAGCGGTGAAAGCCGGCGAACCGACAATCACGTTGGTCGATGTCTCGAATCCGCCCGAGACTCTCGCAATGCCGAAGTCGGTGAGCTGTGGCTCGTCGAATGCATTCAGCAAGATGTTGGCGGGCTTCACATCTCGATGAAGTATCCCCGCCCGATGCGCCCACTCCATCGCACCCGAGACCTTGACGCCGATGCGCACCGCCTCCGTCCACGGCAGCGGGCCCTCGTCCCGAACGAGCGAATCGAGGCAGCCGCGAGCGTGGTAGGGCATGACGATGTAGGGCCGCCCGGTCGAGGTGATGTCGACGTACAAGATGTCGACGATGTTGGGATGGCCGGAGAGTCGGCCCATCGCGTGCTCTTCGCGCAGGAAACGCTCTCGGTTTGCATCGTCGAGGTCCGCGGTGAGCACCTTGACTGCCACCGTTCGATCGAGGGCTCGCTGGACGCAGCGATAGACGATGCCGAAGCCACCCCGGCCGATTTCCTCCGCGTTCGCGAGATCCGCAGCATCGAGTTCGGCGGAGATGTCGGCAAAGATGTCGGGGCCGCCACCGTGTCCGACGCCGCGCTGGGTCGCGACAGACTCAGGTCCGGTTACTACCGAGCCCGGTTTCGGATCCCTGCCCCGCGCGCTCATGCCAAACCTCTCAGGAGAAAGTCAGCATAACTCCGCCAGGGACCGGACTCGTGCGTTCCGAAAGCGCAGTTGCAGAGATCGTATGGCGGCAGTTCACAGCCCGAGTCGGCCGGCTCGATCTCGGCGCGAAGAACAACACGGCGGCTGCCGCAAAGCTATCCCCTTCCGTTGGGTGGACGAACAACCATGACTGGACAATGTGCGTGTCGCACAAGAGCATTGCTGGTCGATCCAAGCAGCATCCCACGAACTCCGCCGCGTCCGCGACTACCGACGACGAGTAGTTGTGCCTGCGCCGACAACCTCGACAGGTGGTCACGAGGACCGTCGAGGTAGACCTTGCGTGTGACGGCAACGTCGGGATACTTCTCTTGCCACCCCGCGAGCCGCTCGGCAAGCAATACATTCTCTGCTTCCTCCAACGCTGCCGCCGTGGTCATCACACCAGGGCGGCCCGCGATCGCGCCGAGAGCGAAGTCGCTCCACGCGTGAACTGCCAGCAACGACGTGCCCCGCATCGAGGCTTCTTCGAAGGCTGCACCGATCGCGAGCTCACTGACCGGACTGCCATCGATACCGACGACCACCGGAGCATCCGGCATCCTCGGGTCCCATTCGCCACGGACGACGACGACCTGACAGTGCCCATGGCTCGCGACCGCGACGCCGATCGATCCGAAGCGCGTCGTCGATCCACCGACGACGACCATATGAGCCTCGCTCGACAACTCGATGAGCAGTTCTGCGGGGTTCAACGCCGACAACGAAGTCTCGACCTCGAGTTCGGGCGTCGCGGCACGGGCGATGTCGCGCGCCTCGCGGAGTGCGGCCCGTCCCCCTGCCTCCAGAGCTTCGACGAAGCCGGGAACCGTCAGATAAGGGCTTGCGTGGCCGCCTGCCATTACGCCGAACCCGAGGCCGTGGACGATGAGCAGGCGACGATTTCGGCTCGATGCGGTCTTCGCGGCCCACCGCACCGCTTCCGAGGCCGAGGGAGATCCGTCGGTGCCCACGACGATCGCGGTCGACAGCGACTTTCCGGTCACACCAGTTTCTTTGTGCGAATTCATTGTTCGTCCTCAGTTCGGTTCGCGGCACGATTCGTACATCGACGCTACGAGCCGGTTGGGCGCGGCTACCGCTGTCGTTCGTCACCCGATTCGGGGTACGTGGTCCCCGGTACGACGAACCGTGTGACTTTCGGCTCCCGTATCGGGTCGATTGGCCGCTATCAACACCCTCGTGGCGTGCGGAGTATGGGTCGTGACACCGATCCTGCAGGAGCCCGACATGACTATCGACGACTTCTTCGGCGCCACTGCGGAGGACGACACCATCGACGCTCGGACATTGATGAGCGCTCCGGTCCTCACCGTCGGCCGAGACGTGTCGGTTCTGAACGCGGCAGAGGCGATGCTCCGGACCGGATTCACGACTGTTCCCGCTGTCGACGAACACGGACGCCTGATCAAACTCGTGACCGAAGACGCGGTTGCCAGGGCCTACCTCGTCCAGAGCTGGGCCGACCGCGGCCCTTCGGACGAGAAGGCCCTCCTCGAGGAGCGTGGCAGCCGCGTGGTCGACTTTGCGGCTCCGCCGATATCGGTTGCGCCGGATGCGTCTCTGACGGAAGTCACCGAAACCATGGTGCGTGCCCAGCTGCGAGCCGTTCCGGTTGTCGAACACCATCGGCCGATCGGCATCGTCTCCTGGCGCGACATCCTTTCCGCCATCGTTGCGCGGTCCACCACACGCTCGAACCCGAAGTAGTCGAACAATTGGAGGAAACACTATGCACGCATTGGTCTTTCACGGCCCCGGCCAAAAGGCATGGGAAGAGGTGCCTGCCCCTCGTATCCAGCAGGGAACAGACGCGATAGTCCGTGTCGATGCGGTCACCATCTGCGGCACGGACCTGCACATTCTCAAGGGCGACGTACCGGAGGTAACCCCTGGGAGGATTCTCGGACACGAGGCTGTCGGCACGGTCACCGATGTCGGCGATGCCGTGCAGAACGTGAAAGTCGGTGACCACGTTCTGGTTTCGTGCATCACGTCCTGCGGCGCCTGCCGGTTCTGCCGAGCAGGCCAGTACGGACAATGTCTCGGCGGCGGTGGCTGGATTCTCGGCCACCTCATCGACGGGACACAGGCGGAATTCGTCCGAGTACCGTTCGCGGACAACTCGACACACCCTGTGCCGCCGGGACTGTCGGACGAGCAGATGCTGATGCTGGCCGACATACTTCCTACGAGCCATGAGGTAGGTGTGCTGAACGGCAAGGTCCGGCCGGGCGACGTCGTAGCCATCGTCGGCGCGGGACCGATCGGGTTGGCCGCGATCATGACTGCTCGCCTCTACAGCCCGAGTCACATCATCGCGATCGATGTCGCGGAATCGCGGCTCGCTGCGGCAAAGAACGCCGGCGCCGACATCACCGTCAACAGCCTCAACGAGAACGTGCTCGACATCGTGCGTGGACTCACCGATGGTCTCGGAGCGGACGTGACCATGGAAGCCGTCGGCATCCCCGAAACCTTCGAACTGGCGATCGATTTGGTTCGTCCGGGCGGGCACGTCGCCAACATCGGCGTGCACGGTGCGCCCGCGACCCTGCACCTCGAACGCATCTGGATCAAAGATCTGACGATCACGACCGGCCTTGTGGACACCAACTCGACACCGACCCTGATCAAGCTCCTGGCGAGCGGACAGGTCGATGCGTCACCGATGGTGACGCACAGATTCGGCCTCGACGAATTCGAAAACGCATACGACGTTTTCGCACGCGCTTCGGAAACCGGTGCACTGAAAGTCGTTCTTTCCGCCCCCCAGCTCTGACCAGGACATACACCGGACGCCGCGCCCGAAGTCGGGCGCGGCTTACGTTGGCGTCGGTACGATCTACTACTGCGACTTGTACACCGCGTACCAGGTCCGTCTCGCCGCCCCGCGAACCGCGTCGGCAAGATGTTCCCCACGCCGGTACAGCTCTCGACGGCGTAGTTCCAGACGAAGATCGGGTTCCCTCTCCAGATCCGCAATCGCGTCCCGGTAGGCGTGCTCTGCCGAGGCCAGGAGCTCGAGCGACTCGTCGGCCAACTTGCCGGCTCGAGCGTGCGGCAGTGCGTGAATCGCCGCACCGAGGGGACGCATCGCCCTGTCGATCGCTTCCACCTGCAGTCCCAGGCAGGGGTCCGTCGCGGTGTGCGAGATCTCGGCCTCGCGGACAAGCGCGTACGAACGCTCGCAGATCTCGCCGAGTCGCTCGCCGAGTTCGAACAGGTCCTCCGACCCCAGCGGAGTGCTGAAGCTCGACCGAACCTGCGTATGCAAATGTCGACGGCGCGCGTGTTCTCGGACAATCAGCGCACGCATCGCCACGATCGGATCATCTCCGTCGATTCCGGCACACCAGGACACGAGCACGTCGAAGGACTGTCGAACGACGTCGAACTGTTCGACCATCGTGCCGAGAATGTCGTGTGTTTCCGGAAGAAACCAGGCACTGGGCAGTTTCATGACAATGCACTCCATAAGGGGTATGCGGCCGCGGCTATCGCGGCGCTGACAGGCAGAGTGACGATCCACGCCGCTCCAATTTCGCGAACCACAGCCCAGTGCACGTGCTGAGCTCGTTGCTCCAGGCCGACACCGACCACACTCGACGCGACGACATGAGTTGTGCTGACCGGCGCCCCCACGGCAGCACCCGCCAAGATCACAGCGGCGGACCCGCCCTGGCTGACAAGTCCATCGAGTGGTTGCATCCGGTAGACCCCGCTGCCGACGGTCCGCACGATTCGCCAGCCACCGAACGCCGTACCGATCGTGAGACACGCAGCCGCAGCCACTCGAACCCACAGCGGTACAGCGAAAGTCGACAGGTGCCCTTCGGCAACGAGGAGCAGCGTCACCACGCCCATCGTCTTCTGTGCGTCGTTCGCACCATGACTGAACGGCAAGGCCGACGCTGTAGCCCACTCCGCTTTTCGCAGTAGGACATTCAGTTCGCGTCGTGCTCTTCGCAACGACCGACGGCCCAAGTAGATGCCTCCCGCACCGACAGCAACACCCAACATCGGAGATATCGCGAGTCCAGCAAGGACTCCGAGGACTCCGGTCGGCCGGCCGGCCTCGAAGCCGCCCCACCTGACGCCTGACAAACCCCCCGCCAGAACCGCGGCACCCACCAATCCGCCGACCAAAGCATGCGATGAGCTGGACGGTAGGCCGAACTTCCAGGTGATCAGGTTCCACCCGATCGCCGCCGTCAACGCGGCAGCAATAGCGGCCACCGTCTCGTGCGGCGCCGCCCGAATCACACCGCCGACCGTGTCGGCGACGGCAGTGCCTGCGAGCAACGGTCCGAGAACATGCCCGAGGGTCGCGAGCACCAGCGCTTGGGCCGGCGTCGCTGCGCGCGTAGCGACGAGCGCCGCAACGGCATTCGCCGAATCGTGAAATCCGTTGGTGACGTCGAAGGCCATGGCAAGGACCACGACGATGACAAGGATCGTGAAGGCACTCATGTCAGATGCACGGTGTGCCCAGGCCGCAAGGACGCGACGTGTCCGCGACATTCGATGTCGATCGGTCGCTGACTGCCTTCGGCTGCTGTAATCGTCACTTCTTTACCGACGATCCGAAGCAAAAGACGATGTCCGCGATAGTAGATCGAGAACTCCAGCGCACCGAGTTCGGAAGGCCAGCTCGGACACAGGACGAGCCGTTCACCGCGAGTCTCGAGTCCGGAGAAGCAGCGTTGCAACAGATCTGTACTTCCAGCCATCGCGGCGAGATGAATACCCTCGGCTGTCGTTCCTCCCTGCACATCGGCGACATCGGACTCCAGCACGCGATGGAGAAATTCCAATGCCTGAGATCTGTTGGCGCGCGCAAGAACCCATGACTGCACGACCGCACTCAAGGTCGAACCGTGCGACGTGCGGGTCATGTAGTAATCGATCGTGCGCGGGATCATCTCGGGCTCGAACGCGTAACCGAGTCGTCCGAACAATTCGCGAAGTTCGTCCGATGACAACAGATAGAAGAGCATCTTCACATCCGCTTGTTTCGACACTTTGTACCTGGTGACGTCGTCACCCTCTGCCTCGAGAATCCGGTCCAGTCGACCGACATTGCCGTATCGCTCTCGATATCGGTCCCAGTCGAGTTCGACGAGCCCGTCGTAGCCCTCGAACTGGCTGATCACGCCATCGTGGAACGGGACGAACATCTCGCGACTCACAGCCTCCCAACGGGTCATCTCGTCTGCTCCGACACCGAGCGATTCCAACAATTCGCTACGGGTCACGCTCGGGATCAACTCGAGCGCATCGAGCGCGCGCAAAATCACCCATACCGACATCACGTTCGTGTACGCGTTGTTGTCGACGCCGTCGTACGGCCTGTCGGGATACCCCGAATGAAACTCGTCGGGACCGATGACTCCGCGAATGACGTAGCGTCCCTTGGGCTCGTCGAAGCTCGCCAAACTTACGTAGAAGCGCGCAATTTCGACCAGCATCTCCGCCCCGGCGTCGGATAGAAAGTCCAGATCGCCGGTCACTTGATAGAACTGCCACACGTTGTACGCGATTGCGGCACCGACGTGATGCTCGCGAGCGCTTGCGTCCGGCATCCAGCGACCCGACTGCGGGTTGAGATGCACCTGTTGGCTTTCCTCGCGGCCGTCACTCCCGGACTGCCACGGAAACATCGCGCCGCGGTAGCCGGCCTCGCAAGCCAGCCGACGCGCTTCAGGAAGTCGACGAAATCGATAGCGTAACAACGATTCCGACAGAGCAGGCATGCGGAGGTTGAGCACCGGGAGCACGAACAGTTCGTCCCAGAACACGTGGCCGCGGTAGGCCTCACCGTGCAAACCTCTAGCAGGAATCCCCGCGTCGACATCCGAGGTGTTCCTCGACACCGTTTGCATCAGGTGCAGTAGGTGCAGCCGCACGATTCGCTGCGTCTCGTCGTGGCCCTCCAGGACGATGTCCGTGTGGGCCCATATGTGTTTCCATGCGACGACGTGACCATCGAGAAGCTCGCCGAAACGACCCAACCGCTGCAACAGCCGAGTTGCTTCGTCGGACGGTTCGGAGATGGCGCGATCCCGCCCGGTGAAGAGCGCAACCATCTTTTCCAATGTAACGCTTTGCCCCACTTCGATATCGACGACGATCTCGTGTCCGATCGCTTTGCTTTGCTCGATGAGTCGATACCGTCCACGAACGCTGGTGCCGCTATTGGCGGCGCGCCACAACGAGTTCCGCGCCGCCACTGCCACGGGAATGCGCGATTGATTGGTCGCGACCGCAAGAAGCACTGCTTGCTCGGAAAGCGCCTTGGTTTGCACCTGGTCGAGGTGTTCACTGGAAAGTTCGCGGTATCGATCGACCAGGGTGTTTTGAACCGCCCCGTTGATCAACGAGCGAAATTCTATTGTGCCGGACCAGTTTTCCGCCGTTATCGTAGTCTCGAGCGCACAAGCGTGGGGGTTGTGCATCGCGACGAATCGTCGTTGATCGACCGCAGTCGTCTGCCCGAGCGGATCGCGAAACCTGAATCGCCGGTGCAGAATCGATCGACGTAGGTCGAGATGCTGGCAATAGTCGAGAAGGTCGGCGCGATCCAGGTCGAACCACGCGCCCTGTGGTCCGTCGGTCCGAAACGTGACCGGCAACCAGTTCGGCAGGTTGACGATGCTCTCGTTCTCGATCAAGTTTCCTGCTATGCGGTCGACCAGCCGGTTGTACACACCGGCTGCATACGTGCCTGGATAGTGCAACTCCCCCGCCCTGGCTTCCGGTGCACACCCGCGTGTCGCGATCACCCCATTTCCCGTCGTGCACAGCGCTTCTCGCAACTTTTCATCAGCCGGGTCGTAGCCGTCGTAGGTTATCGACCAGGTGTCGGCGGGACATGCTGCGGTAGCTCGTTGCAAGCGGTCGGCGAGCTTTCGGAGTACTTTGCAGACTTCGCTTGGGCCATCGACCGCGAGCTTCGCCGCTGATCTTCGCTCCGCCACATCCGGATCGCGAACAACGATGCCCACGCCGGTGCCCGCAACTGCATCGAATGCGTCCTCATCGGTCAGATCGTCTCCAACGTACAGCGGGGTCCTGCTACTCGTCCCAACGATGTCAGCAAGTACCCACCGCAGAGCCCGTCCCTTCCCCCAGTCCACGTTCGGCCTGAGTTCGAGCACCTTTCGACCGGTCGTAAGTCGAAGTCCGGTCTCGGCAGCAATGGATGCAACCGTCTGGACCACGCTGTCGACGCTCGAGCTCGCCACATTTCGGTAGTGAATCGAGACCGCAAATCTTTTGTGCTCCAACAGCACTCCCGGTACAGATGCCAGAGTCGAGCGCAGCCGAGATACTGCTCGGACGAGATCGGGGATCGCCGCGAGTGCACCCTCGTTCTCGTAGTACTCGCCACCTGGACCGATCAGTTCGAAGCCGTGACTGCCCGCGTACCAGAGTCCGGGAATACCGACCCGCGCCCGAATGTCGGCAAGATCTCGACCGCTGATCACCGCAACAGGACACAAGCCTGCGAGCCGGGCGAGTTCGATCGCACAGCCTTCGACCAGAGTGGCCGAGTCGGGATCGTTCACGATGTCGGACAGCGTGCCGTCGAAGTCGAGAAAGACTGCCGGGCGGGCTACCCGCAGACCCGGAGCGAGCTCGCTGTGATCGGTGAGCGCAGGGGGAATGTCCGCCACGTGCGCAAAGGTTTCGCAGACCGCGATGTCGGAGAGGTCGGTTACCGTGGCGTCGGCGCCGCAATCCTGCAGTCTGCCCGTGTCTCCAACTCGCTCGACGCCGATAACCAGGGCGAATCCACCGCTGCGTCCCGCCGCCACCCCAGCTTCGGAATCTTCGATCACAACCGCCCGGGTTGCACGGGTTCCGATTCGATGGACAGCTTCGAGAAGTACTGCCGGGTCAGGCTTTCCAGCAAGTCCGCACTCTTGTGCCACCATCCCGTCGACAACAGCATCGAACATATCTGCCACCCCCGCCGCGGCCAGCACCTCGGCGCCATTTCGACTGGCTGTGAACACTGCTGTCTTGATACCCGTTCGCATCAGCTTCTCGATCAGGTCGATCGTCGACTGGAACCGTGGAACGCCTTGCGCGATTCGTAGATGAAACAGTTCGTTCTTTCTATTGGCGAGGCCCTGCACGGTGCCGTCCTCGAACCGATCGTCCTGGCTTCCGTGCTGCAAAGCGATTCCTCGCGAGGCGAGGAAGTCCGCTAGGCCTGACAACCGTGGCTTGCCGTCGACGTATCTCTTGTAGTCGAAAGGTGTGAATGGCGAATGATCCTCGCCGGACCGAGCAGCACGATCGGCGAGAAATGCGTCGAACAATTCCGTCCACGCCGCGGCATGAAGCGCGGCCGTGTCGGTGACAACTCCGTCCATGTCGAATATGACGGCATCGTGGTAACGCGGGTCGATGGTCGCGGCCCGAGCCGCATTGTCCGACATCGCGGTTCGGTCTGTTGGCATAGACGCGAATATCCCGCGGCGCGGCCCCGAGCGGTAGGGACGTCTGTACTCGATCGAGGAACATCAAGTCACGCGACCTGAAGTTGGTCCTTCGAACGAGGGACTTCGGCCTCTGCACTCGCCACCTTCCGACTGCGAAAGTTGCCTCATCGAAACCGAGAGAGGTACTGCAATGGACGCAGATGTCCCCGACGACACCACGATCAGATCTGCAATCGCCCTAGCTATGCATGCCCCGTCGGTGCACAATTCGCAGCCGTGGCGCTGGCGTATCGGCGACGAGACCGTGCATCTGTACGCCGACCCCAAAGTCATACTGCGCCATACGGATCCGGACGGGCGAGATCTGATGTTGAGTTGTGGCACCGTCCTCCACCATTTCAGGGTCGCGGCAGCCGCTCTCGGTTGGCGTGCCCGCGCTCACCGGTTCCCCAATCCGGCCGTTCCCGAGCACATTGCGTCATTCGAATTCGAACGCAAAGTCGCATCGGAACAGGACATTGCATTGGCCGGCGCCATCCCTCGGCGAAGGACGGACAGGCGTCGCTACAGCTCGTGGCCCGTACCACTCGGCCACATCGCGCAGATGGCGTCTCGCGCCGCGCAGGAAGGCATCGTGTTGTATCGCGCCGAGGCGATTCCACTTCTGGAGAAGGCTGTTGCCGACGCCGCAGCGGCGCACGCACTCGACATGGAGTACCAAACAGAACTCCACGTGTGGAGTGGTCGCCGAGGTTCGCTCGACGGGGTTCCTGCGGCAAACACTCCCGTACCGGACGAGTCCAGCAAAATCACCTCCCGAGCATTTGCGAACCCGCTACTCGAGCAACCCCATAGCGAACGACGGACGGACGATGCGTCCGAATACCTCGTTCTTGCAACACCTTCCGACGACGTCATGTCTCGACTACGCGCGGGCGAAGCGACGAGTGCCGGCCTGCTGACGGCGACAACTCTCGGCTTGGCCACGTGTGCTCTCACCGAGCCCCTCGAGATACCGATGACCCGCGCAGCGATTCGCTCGGAGGTACTGGACAACAGCGGTTTTCCACAGATGCTGCTGCGGGTCGGTTGGTCGCCTTCCACAGCCGACCCGCTGCCGAGGACACCGAGACACGCCGTAACGGAGATGATCGATTCTCTCGATGGCGTCACCACGGGCAGACGACGGGAAGCCTTGCGTTAACCGAACAGAAGCGACAGTTCTCCCGCCAATTTCCGCAGCGACACAACCGAGAGACCGAGAAATGAGTACGGTTCCTACGCTCGACCGCAGAACTATCGAATCCGCGGTTGCTCTGGCTTGCCGAGCACCGTCGCTGCACAACAGTCAACCGTGGCATTGGATAGCCGACGGGGATGCCCTGCACCTGTATTGCGACTCGGACCGGCTTCTGCCGTCCACGGACGCCTTCGGTCGACAAATGATAATCAGCTGCGGCGCAGCACTCGATCATCTCGGAATTGCGTTCGCGGCGCAGGGACGACACACGACGATCACACGCATGCCCGACGGCAATCGCGACCACCTCGCACGGATCGATGTCGGTGCATCGGAGGGACAACCGAGCCCGCAGACGATCGCGATGGCCACAGCGATAGCTGATCGCAGAAGTGACCGGCTGCCGCTATGCCCGCCCGCCGATCCGGAGGCTTTGACGAAACAGTTGCGTGACCTGGTCGCGCCTACCGGAGTTCGTCTCGAACTCCTCGGCCGCAATGCTCACGCAGAGTTGATACACGCGTCGTCTCTCACAGCGAGCAGACGTCAACGCGATTCGATGTACCAGGACGAGTTGTACTGGTGGACTGGCGAATCCGCACTACCGGATGGTGTTCCCAAGCAAGCGCTGGTGTCGCCGACCGAACACGAGAGAGTTGCGATGGGCCGACGATTTCCCCCCGGAAGTCCCAACTCCAGACGAGCCGACGTCACCGACGATCGGGCAGCGATCGTCTTGCTGTCGACCGCGGCGGATACGCGACTGGAATGGCTGCGCTGCGGAGAAGCGCTGTCGGAAGTTCTGCTCGAATGCACGAAGTCGGGGTTGGCGACCTGCGCCCTGACACATGTCACCGAGCTTCCACACAGTCGCGAGATGGTCGGCAGCGTGTCCACTTGTGGAGGAGTTCCACAGGTCCTGATAAGGATCGGAATCGCGCCAGACCGCTCGGACGAAGGGCAGGCGACACCGCGACGCCCACTTTCCGAGGTACTTGTCACGCGAAAGTGACACATCACACCTTCGATTCGACAGGACCACGACAGTGAATTCTCTTTGGCGTAGTGCAATCGTCACCGGCGGCGCGCAAGGAATCGGCGCAGCGGTTGTACGTGCTTTGATCGATTCCGGCATTCGAGTACTGATCGGCGACCTGGAAGACGACGAGGGAAAGAAACTCGCAGAATCGCTGGGTGACAACGCGCTGTATCGTCATCTCGACGTGACAAATGGTCACGATTGGCGTGCGGCAGTGGTCGACGCCGACGAAAATCTCGGCCCTCTCTCAATTGTCGTCAACAACGCAGGAATCGTCGACTTTCGAGGCATCGACGATGAATGGCCTGACCCATTTCGACACATCCTCGATGTAAACCTGTACGGTCCGTGGCTGGGCACCCATACAGCTGCGCCGGTACTTCGCCGAAACGGCGGAGGTGCGATAGTCAATATCTCCTCGACTGCCGGACTGATCGGCTATTCGGGATTGGCGGGGTACGTCGCCAGCAAATGGGGACTACGTGGACTGACGAAAGCCGCCGCACTCGACCTCGCCCCTGACGGCATTCGCGTGTGCTCGGTCCATCCTGGATCGATCGCAACCCCTATGACCGCTGGCCTGAGCAGTGACACCGTTGCCGATCAGCCGATCGCTCGTTTCGGCACGCCTGAAGAAGTGGCGGCAATGGTTCGCTTCGTCGCGCTCGAAGCCACCTACTCGACTGGATCGGAGTTCGTCGTCGACGGTGGCGCGACAGCAGGTGTAACCGTCCGCGACCAGGAACGGTCGGCGCAATGAATCCGCTCTTGTCCAGCGTCGTTTCTCTCTACCGGATGCTGCCGTGGAGCAGAAATCCGCTGATGCGAGCCACGGACCGGCTCTACTTCACCGCTGTGATCGTCGCAGTCGTTGTGTTCGCAGCGTCCGTGCCCATCTGCGCAGCGGTAGGCACCGCCGCATACAGTTCACGGAGTGCCGAACTGGCTGCCGACCGCGCAACCAAGCACGAGGTCGAAGCGACGGTTGTCGGCGTCGCGCCCGCCATCAGTCCCGAAGATGTCCGAACAGGCGCTGCGGGGGTAACGTCGACCAACGCCGAGGTTTCGTGGACTGTCGATGGGCAAACGTTTCGATCGTCCAAACGCGTACCTGGAGCTGTCGCCAAGGGTGATCATGTTTCGATATGGCTCGACTCTGCCGGCGAGCGTGTCGACGCGCCGTTGCCGACGTCGGATGCCGCGGCTTTCGCAATTTCATGCGCCATGTTGGGCATTGCTCTTTCCGCATTCGCCCTCCTTGCCGGCCTTCAACTCCTGCACGCCTATCTGGCAGTTCGCAACCGGCGCGCTTGGACGCAAGAATGGGAATTGTTCGACCGAAATCCTAGAAAGTTCCAAGAATAGTCCGTTCCAAGAATAGTCCGTTCCAAGAATAGTCCACGGCGATTCGTCTTCACACCCGAAAGCCCGGCGGCAAATAGATTGCCTGCCGGGCCTGGGCGGACCGCTTCCGATCAATCGTCCGACGGGACAATCAATACAGGGCACTTGGCGTGGTAAACCATCGCATGCGCCGTCGAATCGAGGCTGGCGCCCCACTCGGAGTCGGACTTGTTACGACCGACGACGACAAGTTGGGCACTCTTGCTCAACTGCTCGAGGTAGGCAATCGGATACCCGTCGATGATCAGCGAATACGCCATCACGTCCGGATACCTGCTGCGCAGTGAACTCAGCTTCTCCTCCACCGACACTGCACCCCGAGAGACCGTCGTCGAGGCAGAGTGAACCGCCCACGGACGTTGCCGACGCGTCTGCGGAACCGTTACCTCCGCGCGCCGAGTGTTGCCTTCGAAGAAGGCTGCGGCGAGGACTGCGTCGATATGCTGATCGCCCTCGATGGGAACCACGATCGGGCCTGCCGCTGGAACTTCGGCATACCTGTGTGGTGCGCGAATGATCGCCACCGGACAGTGCGCTGTTCGCGCGACTGCGGACGCCGTTGACCCGAGGATCATTTCGGCGAAGAAGCCGATGCCCACCGAGCCGACGACAACCATCGCCGCACCGTCCGACAACTCGGCGAGTGTCGAATCGATCGTTCCACGTAGTACTTCGGTCTCGATCTTGACGCTCT
Source organism: Antrihabitans stalagmiti (assembly GCF_016482825.1). Classification (GTDB taxonomy): domain Bacteria; phylum Actinomycetota; class Actinomycetes; order Mycobacteriales; family Mycobacteriaceae; genus Antrihabitans; species Antrihabitans stalagmiti. The sequence goes on from NZ_JAEMNV010000007.1 coordinate 126,219, forward strand.
CGTCAACGCTCTCAACCGCTCGACGCGCGGCGTCCAGAGCCGCTCTGCCATAGTCGAATTCCAGATCCGGTGCGTTGGCGACGGGATCCTCGGCGACTGGATCTGCGACGTAGACGAGTGTCATCGGCAGATCTCGGGCGGCGGCTTCGGGTGCGGCCCACTCTGCCGCATGTATTGCGGCGATGGATCCGTCGATTCCGACCACGATCGATTTTTGGGGTGGCTGAACCATGTTGCACTCCGCTCTAGAAATGGACGAACCGACCGAGGGCTGCTTGGACCCGATTGCAGACGGGCTGCTCCGGTCGGCCTCTTTTTTGGATACTGACTTGTCTCTCAGACTGCCGCAATCGACCAGCACTACGAAGGGCCGCTTGGCCCGGACACTTGGGCCCTGCGACCACCCGCCCCGAGCCGTATTCCCCTGGGATCAGCGAATTTCGGAACTCACAATTGGATCGGCATCCAAACCTGCAAGCGAGGAAAAACATGAAACCGACAGTCTGGACAACCGTTTACGTGCTCGCCATGCTGACAGTGGCCTTCGTTGGAATTGCCTTGACCGCCGCTGGATCCGGGTTCGGCGATTGGGCGGGAATCGGCGCTGTCGCCGCACTCACGACAGCGGGCACGGCCATCGCACTTGCCATCGTCGCTACGCGCGGGCACGGCGGCAATATGCCGCGCCATTCGTGATTCGGAGACCCGAGTCTCGGATCGGCTGATATCGCCCGGCGGTCACATCGACCGCCGGGCGATCAACTGTCGACCGCCTCAATCGCCCTGCGGCCCAAGGTCACCACAGCGATGTACTTCATGCCCTAACACCGCTTCGGGCACCCGCGCAGTGTTATCGACATGCAAGTGACGATTCGTGAACCGGTCCGAAACTCATGGGCGTATTCCGTGGCAACTCTGACAGGTACCACCGCCATCCTGGCAGCAGCCGGCGCGATCGCACTGATGACAGGCGTCGCAACTCTGAACGACGCGGCAGTCGGGCGAATTCCATTTCACAGCCCTGTATTCGGCGGTATTGCACTCGCTCTCGTCGTAGCGGTTCCGATGGCGGTGACGACTCGGCTGGCAATCGTGGGAGACCCGAGAGCTACGGTTGCGGCGATCGTCGCGGGTCTTTTGCTGGTGGTGTGGATCGCGACGGAGATGGCGGTGGTCAAAGAATTGAGTTGGCTGCAACCGTCATTCGTCGTGGTTGGGGTTCTTTTGGAGGTATTGGGGCTGGCGGCGCACCGCGAATGGTGGCCGTCGACTAGAAGCGATCGACAGTTGCAAAGCAACCCGGATGACCTTTGACAGTCTCGACGTGACAGTTGCCCCTACGTCGTCGCCCCGCTCGGGGTCAAGCTTTGACAATGACATCGACACTTGTGAAGGTTGCAGCGCTGGGGCTAGTTGCGGCGGGAGCACGCCGTTACTACCGGAACTGGGGCGCAACCAAAGAAGAATGCCGAGCGGAACTCCCCGGTGACGAGCTGATATCGGAGCCCTCGATCGTGAACACCGACGCGGTGTGGATCGACGCTACGCCGGAGGTCATCTGGCAGTGGTTGGTTCAGATCGGCCAGGACCGCGGGGGGTTGTACAGCTACGAGACGCTCGAGAATCTTTTCGGTTTACATATCCGCAACGCCGATTCGATCCATCCGGAATGGCAGAGTCTCGAAGTCGGGGATGTGGTCCGGCTGGTCCCGAAAGGCTGGTTGGGGATCCGCAACGGACTGGCACTGCCGGTCGTCGAATCGAGCCCGCATCGTCATATCGTCCTGCGGGAACAAGAACCGGATACGCCCTGGGATGCAGTCTGGTCCTTCCACATCATTCCGCACTGGGAGGATCGGTGCCGACTCGTCGTCCGAAGTCGGCAACATCGACGGCAGATCCTCGACGTGCTCGGCGCTGAGCTCGCCGGGCCCGTGACCGCTTTGATGACACGAAAAATGCTGCTGGGCATAAAGTTTCGTGCCGAGCGGCAATATTCTCGCACCCTGCAAGCGGCACAGACCCGCCCGGGACGCACCCCAGCGACGACGGCGAGCGCACGATGACAACGACCACCGCCCGAACCGACCGCATCTACAAGTCGCCAAGCGAATTTCTCGTCCGACCCAACTTCGTCGATTACGAGGCCGAGCGTTCGGCATTCTCCTGGGGTGAGGTTGCGCGGCAGCTCGGGGCAGACGAAGACGACATGTGCAACATCGCAGAGCTGGCGCTGGACCGACACGCGATGGGGCCGCAGCGCGATCGAACCGCATTTCGTTTCGTGAACAGCGAGATCCGCGACGGTGAATTCGGCACGGAAGACATTTCCTACGGCGAGCTGGCGGAGCAGGCGCGCCGCTTCACCAACGTCCTTCGCCGACTCGGAATCGGCAAGGGTGACACCATGTTCGTCGCCGCAGGCAGAGTTCCGGCGCTGTACTACGGCATCCTCGGCGCATTGCGCAACGGCACGGTCGTTTCCCCGATGTTCTCGGCCTTCGGACCCGAACCCATCGCAACGAGGGTGCGACTCGGCGAGGGCACCGTCATGTTGACGACCGAGAAGTTGTACCGGCGCAAGATCGCGAAAGTCCGGGAGACGATGCCCTCCCTGCGTCACATTCTTCTCATCGACGACGACGGCAGCCCTTCCGAAGTCGCCGGCACACTCAACCTGGCGCGGCTCATGGCGGAGGTCGACGACGACGCCCCGTTGACACCCACGAAGGCGACAGACCCTGCGCTACTGCACTTCACGAGTGGCACCACAGGAACCCCCAAGGGCGCCATTCACGTCCACGGGGCAGCTGTAACGCACTATGCAACGGGTCGTTATGCGCTCGACCTGCATCCCGACGACATCTACTGGTGCACAGCCGATCCGGGCTGGGTAACCGGCATGTCCTACGGTGTGATCGCGCCACTCCTGCACGGCGTGACATCGGTCGTCGATCCCGCCGACTTCGATGCCGAGCGCTGGTATCGAATCCTCGAGCAACTCGACATCTCGGTCTGGTACACGGCACCGACTGCGATCCGGATGCTCATGAAGGCCGGCCCCGAACTGGCACAGCAATTCCAGTATCCGAAGTTACGATTCGTCGCCTCGGTCGGTGAACCGCTGAACCCCGACGCAGTGCTGTGGGGCAGGGACGTCCTCGGCCACGCAATCCACGACAACTGGTGGCAGACCGAGACCGGTGGAATCATGATCGCCAACACCCCCGCATTCGACATCAAGCCGGGTTCGATGGGCCGGCCGCTTCCTGGCGTCGACGCATTCGTAGTGCGACGGGAAGCAGGTCGAGTCGTCATCGTCGACGAACCGAATGTCGAAGGCGAGCTCGCACTTCGGGTCGGCTGGCCTTCGATGTTTCGTGGATATCTCAACAACGAAGACCGCTACCGAGAATCCTTCTCCGGGGACTTCTACCTGACCGGTGATCTCGCTCGGCGTGACGCCGACGGCTACTTCTGGTTCGTTGGCCGCGCCGACGACGTCATCAAGTCCGCGGGCCATCTGATCGGGCCGTTCGAGGTGGAAAACGTCCTGATGGAGCACGCAGCAGTCGCCGAGGCCGCGGTCATCGGCATTCCGGACGACATGGTCGGCGAGGTGGTCCACGCTTTCGTGACGCTCAAGGTAGGGCATGTTGCCAACGAGGCCTTGCGGCGAGAACTCATGGGGCACGCGCGAAAACGCCTCGGTGCAGCGGTGGCGCCGAAGGGTATCGACTTCGCCGAGCAACTTCCGCACACCCGCAGCGGAAAAATTATGCGACGCCTGTTGAAGGCGCGGCAGCTCGGACTGCCCGAGGGAGACCTGTCGACGCTGGAGTCCTCGTCATGACATCGAGCACTGTTCACTACGAAAAGACGTTTGCCCTGACCTTGCTCGCGGACATGCTCCGCATTCGGCGGATGGAAGAGAAGGCTGCGGAACTGTACGGCGCAACGAAGATTCGTGGATTCTTGCATCTCTACGTCGGGGAAGAGGCTGTTGCGGTCGGAGTGATGCACGCTCTGGAGCCAGCAGATGGCGTGGTGGCAACCTACCGAGAACACGGCCACGCACTCGTCCGTGGTGTACCGATGAAGTCGATCATGGCCGAGATGTTCGGCAAGGTGGAAGGCTGCTCGCGTGGGCGCGGCGGGTCCATGCACCTTTTCGATTCGGACACTCGCTTTTTCGGCGGAAATGCGATCGTTGCGGGCGGACTGCCACTTGCAGCCGGCCTCGCGCTCGCAGACTCGATGCAAGGCCGTCACCAGGTCACCGCATGCTTCTTCGGTGATGGCGCCGTCGCCGAGGGTGCGTTCCACGAAACCATCAACATGGCAGCACTGTGGCAACTTCCCGTGTTGTTCTGCTGCGAGAACAACCTCTACGCGATGGGAACGGCGCTCGACCGTGCTCAGTCGCAAACCGACCTGAGCGCAAAGGCGGCCGCATACAAGGTCCCAACCCTTCGCGTCGACGGTATGGATGTTCACGCAACCTTCGAAGCAGCGGTAGCTGCGACGAACCACATCCGCACAACGGGCGGGCCGTTCTTTCTCGAATTGCTCACCTACAGGTTTCGGCCGCACTCGATGTTCGACCCGGATCTCTACCGCGACAAAACCGAAATCGAGCGTTGGAAGCGCCATGACCCCATCGCGGCGTGGACCGACCAACTGCGGGCAAGCGGCCTGATGACCGATGCCGACTTGGCACAGATCGAAAACGAGGTCGCGCGCGAGCTCGACATAGCAGTGGACTACGCGGAGTCCGGAACCTTCGAGCCTGTCGCCGACCTGATGCGAGACGTCATGTCTCCTCACCCCGAGGCCAACCGATGAAGACCACATATCGCGAAGCGATCCGGCAATCCATCCGGGATGCGATCACAACCGACGACCGGGTTTTCATGATGGGTGAAGATGTCGGAAAGTACGGCGGGACCTATGCCGTATCGAAGGGTTTGCTCGACGAGTTCGGACCCGACAGAATCCGCGACACTCCCCTGTCGGAACTCGGCTTCGTCGGTATGGGCATCGGCGCAGCGATAGGCGGAATGCGACCGATCGTCGAGATCATGACTGTCAACTTCAGCCTGCTCGCTCTCGACCAGATCGTGAATACCGCAGCCGCACTTCGCCATATGTCCGGCGGTCAGTTTTCGGTGCCGCTTGTGGTTCGGATGGCGACCGGCGCCGGCAGACAGCTCGGCGCTCAACATTCGCACAGCCTGGAGGGCTGGTTCGCGCACATCCCCGGCATCACGGTGCTTGCGCCCGCGACGGTAGCCGATGCGCGAGGGATGTTGCCGGCCGCGCTGGCCGATCCGGACTTGGTCGTCATCGTCGAGCACGTTCAGCTATACAACACGTCCGCGGAACTGGACGATCGATCTACTGTGGATATCTCGCACGCCGCGGTGCGACGACAAGGCAAGGACGTCACACTCATTACCTACGGTGGGTCGTTGCCGAAGACGATGAGCGCGGCCGAAAGTCTCGCGAGCGACGGGATCGACTGCGAAGTAGTGGATCTGAGAGTCTTGCGTCCGCTCGATACGAAGACCGTTCTCGAGTCGGTCAGCAGAACGCATCGAGCGGTTGTCGTCGACGAAGGGTGGCGTACGGGCAGCTTCGCGGGCGAAATCATGGCTCAGATTGCAGAACAAGCCTTCTTCGAACTCGACGCACCCCTCGCCCGTGTCTGCAGTGAAGAAGTGCCGATTCCCTATTCGAAGCACCTAGAGGAAGCGGCCTTGCCACAAGTGGAAAAAATCGTTGCCTCCGTGCATTCGATCCTCGGCAGGAAATGAGGGCGACACGGTGATCGAATTCAAACTGCCGTCGCTCGGGGCCGACATGGACGAAGCGCAGATCAACGAATGGCTGGTGAAGCCTGGAGACACGGTCGCCCGCGGCCAGGTCGTCGCGGAGGTCGAGACAACGAAATCCGCTGTCGAAGTGGAGTGTTGGGAGGAAGGAACCGTCCGAGAACTGTTGGTGCCCGTTGGCGCGACTGTCCCGGTCGGAACGGTACTCGCGACACTCGCCAACCCTGACGAACCATCCGCCGAGGTTCGCCCGAGGGAGCCCGAGGTCGCCGCTGCGGCACCGGTTGCGCGGCCCGAACCTGAGCCATCTGCGACGGTGTCCATCGAAAGACCGCCCCAGGTGACAACAGTGCACAGCGTCCGACAACCGCCTCCCAGCAGCGCGGCTCCGGACCCGACGCACAGGCAATGGATATCGCCTGCCGCGCGGCGACGTGCACGCGACCTCGATGTGGACCTTCGCACCATCGAAGGAACGGGTCCCGCGGGATCGATTGTCATCGATGACGTGGTGCGGGCGGCAAGCCGCCCCGTCGAGCAGCCTGCGAACGTCCACGTCGACCGAAATGCCGCTATGCGCAATACAATTGCTGCGGCAATGATCCGATCGAAGCGCGACATTCCGCACTACTACCTCAGCGACACCATCTCGTTGGGCCCGATGTCGGCGTGGCTCGAAGCGCGCAATGCGTCGCGGCCGCTCAGCGAACGGGTCCTGCCCGCAGTTCTGCTGCTCAAGGCGACAGCGGTCGCGGCTCGCAAGTATCCCGAGATGAACGGGTTCTGGACCGACGGCGAGTTCGAAGCGCGAAGTGGAATCCACCTCGGCGTAGCCATTGCCATCAGAGGTGGTGGCCTCATCGCGCCCGCGATCCACGATGTCGCAGACAAACCAGTCGATCGTGTGATGTCCGACCTTGCCGATCTCGTGAAACGAGCTCGGGCCGGAACTCTACGTAGCTCAGAGCTTTCCGACCCGACGCTGACCGTCACCAGTCTCGGTGATCAGGGGGTGGAAACAGTTTTCGGCGTCATCTACCCGCCACAGGTGGCACTTGTCGGCTTCGGAAGCATTCTCGAACGACCGTGGATCGAAAACGGACAGGTCCGTGCGATGCCCACGGTTGTTGCCAGCTTGGCAGCAGATCACAGAGTCAGCGACGGACGCCGTGGCGCACTGTTCCTGGCCGAGATCCGCGAGCTGTTGCAAAATCCAGATCAATTGTGAGAGGTATCGATGAATACTGCTGAAATCCAGAGCGAAGTCGTATCAGCATTGACCGAAATTGCTCCAGAAGTCGTGCCTGCCGAATTGGAGTCGAGCGCAGCTCTACGCGATCAAGTCGACTTGGACTCGATGGATTGGCTCAATTTTCTCATCGAGCTCAGCCGACGGTTCGGAGTGGAAATACCCGAGTCGGAATATGCATCGATGCGTACGATCGACAATATCGTCGACTTCCTTGCATCGACAGTCGCAGTAGCCGACCGAAATTGACGAGTCGGCTCGAAACGGCTCGAAAAATCCCCCGCGGACAACATCCGCGGGGGATTTTTTTGGGGGGGAGGGATTTCGAGCGGGTCGGTCAGCGCGCGTGATCCAGCGGGCGATGGTTCATGCCTACCGGCACCTTCAGCGCCTCGGGACGAGGAAGTTCGCGTACAGGACTATGTCGCCGCGTCGCATGACCGATCGGCCGGTGAATCATCGACCACAGTTTCGTCCAAACCTTGATAGGGACAAGCAGCAATAGCCAGAGCACAACCGCAATCGAGGCGAACAGCAAAGCATGCTCGAAGACGAAGCCGAAGAACGCAAAGTAGTAAGCGACGATCACGATAGGAATCTCGGACATTTGCAACTCTCCTTTGCCGCCTTCCCAGCAAAGGCGTTGTACCTATATTCGACTCCCGCTGCACTCCGCAAAGCAGAGGCGGAAGCCTCCGAATAGCTGCCGTTCACCGCGGCCAATGGGCCAAATGTCATTTCACAATTGGACGCGAGCACGGGCCGTCGCACGAACGACATCTGTCGCCGTGAGAATTCCTGCTATGCGGCCGGCCCGATCGACTACCACCGCGTCTGCGGCGGCACTTTCGAAGACCTGTGCCGCAGCCGACAAAGAAGCGTCGAAAGGAACGAACGGAACAGGGCTCCGCGCGCACTCACCAGCGGTCCGAGCCAACTCACCATGTAGATACAGTTCCCAGAGTGCGTCCGACTCGTAAAGAAGCCCAACACATTTCCCGTCGTCGACGATCGGGAGATGCCGAACGCGAGCCCCCAGCATGACGGCCAGCGCCTCGTGCAGAGTGGCCGACCGCCCGATCGCCACCACGCGCGCGGTCATGATTTCGTGAACGACCGGACCCACCTCGTCGCTGGAGCCGACGTCCACGTTTCCGGGCGTCACACGAAACCTCTTCTCGCCACTGCACTCAGGCAGACCCACGAGCGATGATCAGCGGGCAGGTCACGCTGTGCAGCAGTGCCTGGCTCGTCGACCCGAGGAGCATCCCTGCGAACCCGCCCCGGCCGTGACTGCCGACAACCACCAAACCTGCGTCCTCGGCGTGCTTCACCAAATTTCTTGCGGGACGGTCTTTTTCAACAATCCTGCGCACCGTCACATCGGGAAACTTCTCTTGCCAACCGGCCAAACTTTCGGCAAGTGCTGCCTCTTCGTTGGCGGCCGAGACAAGCCAATCCCGGAGGGGGTGCTCGAAATCGCTCGCATCGGACCACGCATGCACTGCGACCAACTCGCTCCCCCGATGTGATGCTTCGTCGAAGGCGATCTCGATTGCTCGTTCACTGCATCGCGTGCCGTCGACACCGACAACGACAGGACGATTCGTCGTGACGAATGCGTCGTCGTTCTCTTCGTGAATAACGGCAACCGGGCAATGCGCGTGACGCGCGACCGCGGTACTCACCGAACCGAGCAGACCACGTTTGAATGCACCCATCCCCCTGGAGCCGACGACGAGCATCCGGGCATTCTTGGATAGATCGATGAGCGTCGGTTCGGCGGGATCGTCGCTGAGAATCGTCTTGACTTCGGAAGGCTCCCCTCCTGTGAAATGTGCTGCGACATCGGCCTTCGCACGAGCGAGCACCTTACGCGCAGCATCTTGCATCGGTCCCCGGTCGAAGGCGACTGCCGCGACGGTGGCGGCATAACCCCGTTGATCCGCGCAGGAATTCACGATGTGCAATGGCACGTGATGTTGCGCAGCTTCGTTCGCCGCCCAACGAAGCGCACTTCCCGATGCCGGTGAACCGTCGACGCCGACAATGACGGGTTGACTTGCCATGATGTTCTCCTCGATAGGTTTGCTGTTGCGCAAAACGCTATGCGGCAACCACTTTCGACACCGCGGCCCTTTGTCACTTTCGGCACAGCCGTAAGCCCTCGTTATCACACGCTTCGTGTTCGGCAGACGAGCACCGTGCACGGCGCTCGGTGCACCAAACCCCGGCTGGTGGATCCGAGCAGGAGACTGGTCAGCGGTCCGCGCCCGTGGCTTCCGACGACGACCATCCGTGCCTGTGCCGCCCGCGCAGACAACTCGACCAACGGATTCCCTTCCGTGCACACCCGCTCGACTGTCACGTCGGGAAATTTCTCCTGCCAACCAGCCAAACATTCGGCAAGGAGCGCTTCTTCACGTTCTGCATCGCCGTCGGACGACACTTCCGTTCCGTAGGGCAATTCGTTTGCCAACCACGTATGAACCGCCAGCAGCGGTGCCCCGAGCATCGATGCGTACTCGAACGCATTGGCTACCGCCCTCTCGCTGGAGGGTCCGCCGTCGATACCGACGACAACAGGGAGGTTGCGCATTCGATGTCGTTCGCTCGGCTCGGCACTTCGATGCACCACAGCAACGGGACAGGATGCTCGATTGCACACTGCCGACGCAGTCGAGCCAAGCAAACGTGCGCGGATCGTCGAGCGTCCAGTCGCGCCGACGACGATCAAGCCGGCGCGAGCGCTGAGGTCGATCAGAACGTCCGGGCCTGACCCCGGCCGAATGAGCCACGACACGCGCAAGCCAGGATTTCGTCTACGGACCATCGATGCTGCGTGAGCGATCAGCCACTTCGACTGTTCGTGTTCATGCCGGCTCAGAACCGATTCGATGGAGGTTTCGGCGCGCCCGAAATATTGCGCCGCTGAGACTGCGTAGACGACCACAAGCGGCACATGTCGCAGATGTGCAATTTGCCCGGCCCAAAGGGCTGCACCCAACGCGGCGCGTGAACCGTCGATCCCAACCACAACGGAGCCCGGCAACACGGCGTTCGAATCGAGGGAACTCTCGGACATCAATCGATGCTGGCTGAATCGTTGACCTCCCAACAGAAGTCGAAGGCCTCATTACATGGGCCGAAGGTAATCTGGTCCCTCCCCGCCTGAGACGCCCATGCGTTCGTCGGCGCGGACCGCACGCAACGAGAGAAACCCCACACCACTTCGGTGCGGGGCTTCCCTCTTCTCCAAACGAGTCCGCATTGCCCCTACGACCAGGTGGTGCGCAGCGCAGACGGTACGGGTGAACCGCAAGGGTCCTCTCAGCCCAAGGGCGGTACTGCGGGCCAGTTCGGAGGATGTGCAGATGGAACCTGCCGACAGAGATACTCGACGAGTCTGCGATGAGGTCGGAGCACGACGTCACCCTCGCACCCCGATGGTGTCGCCGTCGCGCGGGCTGCTACCCAGGTACGTGGTGTGTCGCGCGCAGTAGCGGCGGATGTTGCCGTTTGGTGCGGTCGACGAAGAAGATTGAACAGACGTGCATTGTGCCCGTCGTTGTGGGCGTTTCAGTCGCATGACCCCGGTGCGATCCTCGGCGAAAGTAATGACCGCCGGAATCGTTTCACCTTGATTCCTGCCGTCGATTCGTCATATCGACGTTCGACTTCGATTCGTGGGAACGCCGATGGGGCCCAACATCTTCCCAAGCTCAGGGATGGAGGCGTTGCCAGCCTGCAGGTGAATTGTGATCTGGTGTGTTCACACGACCTACGACGATCAGCGCTACTCCCCCAGCGCGTCTTTCAGGTGCGCTGCCGACACGGCCCTGAGGTGGGTGAGGTCGGATGCGACGGTGGCGAAGGTGTAGCCCTCACTGAGCCGGCGAGCCGCGAGCGCACCCGAGGCCGTGTGAATTCCTGCGGCTATTCCGGCGGCCGCAGCGGCTTCCCGGACGCGAGTCAGAGCAGCTTCGAACTGCTCGTCGACAGTCGGATCGGAGGGTGAGGAGCCGCCGACCGCGAGCCGAAGATCGGACGGACCCACGTAGACGCCGTCGAGACCGGCTACCGCACATATCGATTCGACGTTTTCCAGGCCGAGCGGAGTTTCGATCATTGCGAGGACCACGGTGTCACGATTCGCATCGACCGGGTTGGGGCCGATCCGTAACTGCGAGCGCATCGGTCCGTACGATCGGATGCCGACCGGAGGATACCGGCTAGCAGACACCGCAAGGGCGGCGTCCGCAGCAGAATCGATGAGCGGGACGATGACCCCGACGGCGCCGGCGTCGAGCGCGCGGCCGATGGGCGTCGGGTCGTTCGCCTCGACCCTGACGATGCCAGCCGGACCGTTGGCAGCGTCGATCGCGGTCAGGCCTTGCAGCATGCCGCCGTAGCCGATCAGGCCGTGCTGCAGGTCGAGCGCGATGTAATCCCAGCCGACGTGGGCGAGCCACTCGGTCGAGACCGGACTGTCGATCACGGACCAGTACCCGAGCACCCGTTCCCGGTTTCGAAGGCGGGCGGCGAAATCAGCGGCAGACATTGTGATCGATGTTCCTATCGGTTGTATGCGGGCATCGGGCCACGCAGTGCGGCGCCAACTTCGTCGCAGGCCGCGACCAGATCGTCGGACAGCGGCCCACGTGCCAGAGCAGCGATATTGGCTTGCAGGTGAGACGTTTTCGACCCACCGAGCAGAATTGGGCCCACGACGGGCTTGGAGCGTAACCACCGCAGCGCGAGTTCGGTAAGGGGAAGTCCGGCGTCGGCGGCGACGCGTGACAGTGCGGCAATCGCCTCGAAGATCTGCGTGTTCCAATACCGCTCGCGGTACATCTCGGCGAGGCGTGAATCGCCGAAACGGCCTTCCGTCGGCGCTTCGCCGAACTGGTGTCTGCCGGTGAGCAATCCGCCGCCGATCGGGTTGTAGACCATCGTCGTCAGGCCCGAGACTGCCGCGTACTCGACGTATTCGTCCTCGATCCGGCGCGCCAACAGGTTGTACAACTGCTGAGCGACGATCGGTCGCGGCGCCCCGACACTATCGGCGACCCGCACGACCTCGCCGATCTGCCACGCTGCAAAGTTGGACACCCCGAGTTCGCGAATCTTTCCCTCGGCAACGAACTCCGCAACGGTACCGAGTGTGTCGTCCAGGGACGCGACTCGATCGGGCTGATGCAGGTAGAACAGATCGACGTAATCGGTGCCGAGGCGCGCGAGGCTGGCTTCCAGGCTGAGCCGCAATCCCTTCGGCGACAGCGGGGAATGACCGTCGGTGTCGCCGAGGTACATGCCAGCTTTGGTAGCGATGGTGACCGAATCCCGTTTGCCTGCAAGCAACTTGGCCAATATTCGCTCGGCTTCACCAGCGGCGTAGCCATTTGCGGTGTCGATGTGCGAGATCCCGGCGTCGAGGGCAACATCCAGCAACGCCCCCGCACCGTCGATGTCCACTGTGTCGCCGAACGTCATGGTGCCGAGCACCATCGGCGAGAACATCTTGCGTGTTGTCACGAGGAAGCTCCTACAGATCGGGCAGCTGACGACTGTTCGGCCAGGCTGGGTGTCGACTCGGTTTGTTGTGGTGCGGCGGCTTGCCTGGACAGGACGTGTCTCGGTTTGATTCCGACCATTGCTGTCGGATCGAGCGCCGCAGCGCGTGGCGCTTGCGTGTACGGCTCGCGAGGATGTGCCAGAACCTCTGCAGTAGAACCGGATTCGACGACCCGACCCTTCGACATCACGACGACGGTCTCGCTGATTTCACGCACCACGCCGAGGTTGTGCGAAATGAACACATAGGTCAGCCCGGTGTCCTTCTGGATCTCGCGCAAGAGGTCCAGCACCTGTGCCTGCACGGATACGTCGAGCGCGCTCGTCGCCTCGTCGCACACCAGGATCTCCGGACCGCTTGCAAGTGCGCGGGCAATCCCGATGCGCTGGCGCTGGCCGCCCGAGAACTCCGCCGGCCGACGGTGCAGCGCAGTCGAGGGCAGACCGACGCGGTCCATCAACTCCGCAGACTTCTTCGCGCGGGCGTTCTTGGCGCGAACACCCTGTAGCCGAAGCGGCTCGCCGACGATGTCGACCGCGGTCAAGTGCGGATCGAGGGACCCGTACGGATCCTGGAAGACCATCTGCACGCGGGATCGGAACGGCCGTAGCGCTCTCTCCGACAACTGCGCGATATCGGTGTCCCCGATGACGATTCGACCGGAAGTAGGCGTCAGCAGCCGGACGATCGATTTCGCGATCGTGGACTTGCCGCACCCGGACTCCCCCACGATGGCCACGGTGGCTCCCCTGCTGACCGAAAAGCTGACCGAGTCGACCGCACGGAACGTACCGGTAGCAACCGGATACTCCACGACGAGATCCTCGACCGCCAACAGCGTTTCCGGCTGTGCCGTTGCTTCGCTCATGCCGAAACCCCTACTTCCGTCTTTGCCGCACTCCATGGTCCCAGTACGGGAATCGCATCGAGAAGCTTCTTCGTGTACGCACTCTGTGGCCTGCGCACCAGATCTTCCGCTTCGCCGTTCTCGACGAAGGCACCGTCTTTCATCACGTAGATGCGATCCGATACGAGTCGGGCGACACCGAGATCGTGTGTGATGACGAGCATTCCGATCCCGGTGCGCTCCTGTAGTTCCATCAGCAGATCGAGAATGCTCGCTTGAACGGTGACGTCGAGTGCGCTGGTCGGCTCGTCGGCCACGATGAGTTCCGGGTCCGCGGCGAGCGCACCGGCGATAAGCACCCGCTGCAACATGCCGCCGGAGAACTGATGCGGATACTTGCCGAGTTGGGTTTCCGGATTCGGGATGCGCACCTGTTCGAGCAGTTCCACGGCACGGGCGATTTCTTTCGACTTGCCACGAACACCGCCGTGGCGCACCGCTTCTCGCAGTTGGCTCCCCACTGTGTGGACAGGGCTCAGGGCCGTCATCGGGTCCTGCGGGATGAGCGCAATGTGTTTGCCACGCACATCGGCAAGCGCCTTGGTGTCACCGAGAATATCGCGATCTTTGAAGCGAACGGATCCGGAAAGGACCGCAAGATCCTCCGGGAGCAAGCCGAGTATGCCCATTGCCGTGGTTGATTTTCCGGAGCCGGACTCCCCGATTATCGTGACCGTCTCGCCGGCGTCGATGCAGAACGAGACACCGTCGACGGCCCGAATTACGCCTCTCGCCGTCACGAGCTCGATCTGCAACTCGTCGACTTTCAGCAGATTTCCCACGTCACGCTCCAGTTCTGTTCGGGCGGAATCGCATAAGGAAGCCACGCGCACCCGAGCCCGCCGGCCGGTCGCGCAGACCGTCACCGAGCAGGTTCACACCGACCACCATCAGCACGATCACGAGACCGGGCAGCGTGACCAACCACCAGGAGGTGGTGATGTAGTCCTGGCCGTCGGCGATGATGCGACCCCAGGTTGCGAACGGCCGCTGCGGCCCTGCTCCGAGGTAGCTCAGTGCACTCTCGAGCAGGACAGCTTGGGCGAGCAGCAGGAGGACGACCAGTGACGCAGCTTTGATGACGTTGGGTAGAACGTGGCGAAGCAGGATCGCGAATTTACCGAGTCCGAGCACACGGGCGGCGGCGATGTACGGCTTCTCCCGCTCGACCAGCACCAGAGACCTTGTGAGACGCGCAATTTCAGGCCATTGGGCTATCGCGATGACAAACGTGATGACCGGAATCGACGGACCGAACAAGGCTACGACCAACAGCAACATCATCAGCAGCGGCAGCGAGAGTTGAGCTTCGAGAAGTCGGCTGACAGCGGTGTCGACCCAGCCGCCTAGGTAGCCGGCCAGCGAACCGAGCAGCAGTCCGATCAGACCGGACACGACGATGGCAAGCACACCGATGGTGAGTGACACCTGGCCGCCGTACAGGACGCGTGCCAGCAGGTCACGTCCGAGTTGATCGGTGCCGAACAGATGCCCTGCGGTCAACGGCGGGAGGCGACGCTTTCCAAGATCGGTGGCATCGGGCGACGGCAGCGGCAATACTCGTGCAAAGGCGACAGGAAGTATCACCGCGAGTGCGCAGATGGCGCCGACCCAGATCTTGAGGCGACTGTCGCGAGCGCGACGCGTCGCACCGGCGCGTGCGATGTCCTTGGTAGTGACTGCACTTGGGCGCACGGGCCCTGTGCGTTCGGCGACGGTGGTCATCAGTTCGTACCCTTTCCGAGCCGCACCCGCGGGTCCAGGAGCGGGTAACACAGATCGACGAGAAGCTGGACGAGGATTGCGAGCACAGCGGTCACGAGAACCGTCGCCTGGATGAGTGGGTAGTCGCGTGTTTCGAGCGCCCGCACGACCAGCGATCCGACGCCCGGCCACGCGAACACGACCTCCACCACGACGACGCCGTTGAGCATCGAGGCGAACCTGGTTCCGAGTGCGGTCAACACCGGGATCGCCGAGTTGCGCATCGCGTACCGCCAGGTGAGTTCGCGTTGCGATACGCCTCGAGCACGGGCAACGGTCATGTACGGCGAGGTGAACGAATTGACCATCTCGCGTCGAACCATCCGGGAAATCAGCGCAATCTGTAGGACAGCCACCGTCACAGCGGGCAGTACCAGCGACGACCACTGGGTGAATCCAGCGGACGGGAGGATCGGGAATACCACGGCAAAGACGGTGAGCAGCATCAACCCGGTCCAGAAGTCGGGCATCGACTGTCCAGCGATCGTCACGACGTTGGCTCCGAGTTCGCGACGGGTGTCTGCGTGTCGGGCCATCCAGACGCCGAGGGGAATCGCGAGCAGGGTAGTCAGGACTATGGCCGCCACCGCGAGCGTGATCGTGTACGGCAGCCGACCGAGCACAACATCGAGCGCCGGCGCTCGGAACGAATACGACGTACCGAAATCGAGCTGCACGAGACCCTTGAGGTAGAGCAGGTACTGCGTGAAGACGGATTGATCCAAGCCCATGTCCGTCCGAATGCGCGCAAGGTCCTCCGAGGTGGCCAGTGGACCGGCCATCGCATACGCCGGGTCGCCAGGTGCCATGCGGATCAGCACGAAAACGGTACTGAGCGTGAGGAATACGGTGAAGAGGCTCTGTGCGAGTCGTTTCACGATGTACCGGGGCATCGCCGCCCGTCGTGCGGCCTTCTTGCCGACGGGCGCAGTGCGGGTCGCGTCTGTCGGCGCTGGCTCCGCGAGTTGCTGTGTCATCCGTGCACCATTCGTCCGGTGTTGATCGGGCCGCTGATCGCGGCGTTCGGTGTAACTCAGCTCACAATGCCATTTCTGCGCGTTTCACGCAAGTGCTGTCCCAATATTGCGCATTACATGCAGTTCTGCGTATTCTGTTCACTGTGCCCGTGATCACAGTCGCCAAGTCCTTCGACCGGTGTCCGAGCTGCCCAGCTTTCGACGTCACTACTTCTTCGAGAGGTCGACGATGACCAGATCTCCTCTACAGCATCAGCTTTCGAGACGAGCACTGCTCCGCTCGGGCTTTTTTCTCGGTGCCGGGCTGACCCTCGGCTCCGTCGTGGGATGCGCTACACCGACGGGAACACCCGGCCCGCGGACGGTCAGCCTCGCGCTCAACCGCTCGCTGGTGAGTCTGGACAACAAGCTCAACCAGTTCGACGCCGCACTGACTGTGCAGCGCGCCGTGCGCCAGTCCCTGGTAACGCTCGATCAGAATCTGAAGCCGAAACTTGTTCTCGCGGACCGGTTCGAGCTCGTCAACCCCACGCAGTGGTACGTCCACCTCCGCCCCGGAATCGTCTACTCCGACGGGCGCCCGGTCCAGATACAGGATGTGGCCACCGCATTACAGATGTACAGCGAGGTGAACGGCTCCTTCGTCGGCGCCTTCTTCCCGGAGTGGCCGACGGTGAAGCAGATCGACGAATCGAGTTTTACTCTCGATACGGTTCGGCCGGTCCCTGTGCTCGACTACTTGATGTCCAACATCCTGATCACACCGGCCGCGGACAACCTCCCGGAAGAGCTGCAGTCCGGCGTCGGGTCGGGTCCGTACATCGTGACCGCGAGCAACCGCGGAACCGGCGACTACACCCTCGAGAAGAACACCAACTACTGGGGCGCGCCGCCGAACATCGATTCGGTACAGGTGCGCTTCGTCCCGGACGAGTCGAATCGCGTTGTCTCACTACGCAGTGGTGAGGTCGACGTCATCGACTCCATCTCCCCCGATTCCGCCGATCAACTATCCGGGTTGTCCGGCGTCACCATCGACCGTGTCGACGGCGTCCGGCTCAATCAATTGTTCTTCAACTTCCGCAAACCTGCCGGCCACCCGCTGGCCGACCCTCGAGTTCGTCGGGCACTCACGTATGCCATCGATGGCAAGTCGCTGATCGACGAGGTGATGCAGGGCTCGGCAACAGCGTCCAAGGGGGTCATCCCGATCACTCTCGACGGCGCGATCGAGACCGGTGAATACATCTACGATCCTGCCCGCGCCCGCGCCGAACTCGACGCTCTGGGCGTACGCAATCTCGATCTCAAAATCATTTGGGAGACAGGCGAATTCGTAGCCGATACCGACATCATGGAAGCCGTCGTACAGATGCTTTCCGCTGTCGGCGTTCGTCCGACGCTGCAGCAGTTCGAGCCAGGAGGCGACATCTCCACCTGGCGACAGGGGCGTGGCGGCGATTGGGATGTCCTCGGAAACGGCTTTCCAGGACCTACCGGTCTCGGTGTCACCATCCTGCAGGGCATGTATGCAGGGACCCCCGAGAAGGAGGCCACGCGAGACACCTACCACGGCTACATCTTTCCCGATATCACCGACGTCATCACCCGGGCGTCGGAGGATGCCGATCCCGCGCGACGGGCGACCTTGCTTGCCGAGGCGCAGCGGATGATCTGGGAAACCTGTCCGAGCATGTGGTCGTTCGTTCCCAGAGTCGTGCTCGCCCGCAGGAGCAGGATCGGCGACGTCGGCCTACGACCAACCAATTCTTACGACCTCAGCGCAGCGACGCTGAAGGTATGACCAGCACAGCCGACGAATCCGGAGCACCGATGACCGAACGAACACTGACCACTGTCGGCAACACCGATGGCGTCCTACGTTCCAGCAACGAAAGCGGACGATCCGACGCGCTTCTTCCCGCGCCGCAAGTGCAGAATCACGCCGCGAACCTTGCTCTGCTTCCGGACAATTCGCTTGCCTGCGTATGGTTCTCGGGCACCCAGGAGGGCGTTCCAGACATCAGCGTCTGGCTGTCGACCTTGGCGCCGGACTCCGCTGTCTGGTCGGCACCCGTCCAATTGTCCGACGACTCGACCAGGTCCGAACAGAATCCCGTGCTGCACGTAGTCGACGACCGAACGGTATGGCTGCTGTGGACTTCCCAGCACGCAGGAAATCAGGACACCGCCCGGGTCCTGCGCCGCATCTCCGTCGACGGTGGGCGATCATGGGGCCAACCGCACACGCTGATTCCGGAGACAGCTTCCGGCGGCGTCTTCGTCCGACAACCGCTTGCGGTGCTGCCGTCCGGGCGGCTGTTGCTACCCGTCTTCCATTGCGTTCGCGTACCTGGTCGCAAGTGGGTCGGCGATCGTGACTACAGCGGTGTGATGATCTCCGACGACCGCGGTGAGCATTGGCGTGAGGTTGTCGTCCCGGACAGCCTCGGATGCGTCCACATGAACATCGGTCGGTTGTCGGACGGCACACTGGTCGCCCTGTACCGCAGCCGGTGGGCCGATCACATCTATCGAAGTGTGTCCACCGACGACGGCGACACCTGGTCGGCACCCGTCGCGACCGAGTTGCCGAACAACAACTCGTCGATCCAGTTCGTGGTCTTGCCCGATGACCGACTTGCCTTGGTATTCAACAACTCCAGTGCCGCGGACGCCACGGCACGCCGGACGTCGCTCTACGACGAGATCGACGACGACGGGCTTGCGGACAACGGTTCGATAGACGGTGCAGATATCGAAAGTCCGACGCCGATCGACGACGGCGACAGCCGAGCCGCTTTCTGGGGTGCACCCCGGGCACCGATGACGTTGGCAGTCTCCTCCGACGGCGGGCTGACCTGGCCTGTCCAGCGCGATCTCGAGGTCGGCGACGGATACTGCCTCACCAATAATTCCCGCGACGGCCTGAATCGGGAGTACTCGTACCCCAGCATCATCGGCTCGTCGGACGGTGCACTGCACATCGCCTTCACCCGATTCCGCCAGGCAATCGAGTACGTGCGCGTCGATCGGTCCTGGTTGTCGAACGGCCCGACATCGTGAGCCGGCCACGTGCGGTGATCACCGGCGTCAGCTCCGGAATCGGAGCAGCGACGGCGCGTCGGCTACTCGACGACGGGTGGCTGGTGACGGGGCTGTCGCGGCGAAAACCAGAATTCGAGGACGCGACGTTCTCGTGGATCGAATGCGATCTGAGCGACCTGGCCAACCTACGGCATGCAGTATCCGACCTCGGCCCGATCGATGCGATCGTGCACGCAGCAGGCCTACAGCGATCTGCCCGACTCGGGGACCTGTCGACGACGGACAGTCACGCGATGTGGGAGGTCCATGTCGCAGCCGCCGAGCAACTTGTCGATACCTTGATCGATGACGTCGTCGACGGTGGACGCATCGTGTTGATCGGATCCCGGACGATGACGGGCGTAGCGGGGAAGAGCCAGTACACCGCGACGAAGGCAGCTCAATTTGCCATGGCCCGATCGTGGGCGCTGGAACTTATGGACCGCGCAATCACCGTCAATGTCGTTGCCCCCGGCCCTACTTCGACTCCGATGTTGTCCGATCCGGCTCGAAGCGCAACCCCGCCGACAATGCCACCGCTCGGCCGGTTCATCGAGCCGGAGGAGATCGCCGGAACGGTGGCTTTCCTGCTGAGTCCGAGCGCACGCAGCATCACAGGCCAGGCGTTGGTGCAGTGCGCCGGATCGTCATTGTGAATATTCTGCGCGAACTGCGCATTTCTGCTAGTGTAAACGCACACAACACGCAGCTTTTCGGAGGAGACCGAACATGAGCACCGCAGCGTTCGCCGACATCGAGCAGTCCCTGCTTGTGCTGGCCGACGATCTGTCCGGTGCGGCCGAAGTTGCATCCGCATTCCTGGGCCGCGACCTCGGCGTCGAAGTGCAGTTGACCCTCTCCGCCCCGACCCTCGGCGTGACCGTCGTCGATCTGCACACCCGCCGGCTTCGTTCCGCAGATGCGGAAAACGTTGTATCGGAGGCCCTTTCGAGTGCAGCCGCGATGCGAGTACTCGTCAAGATCGATTCACTACTGCGCGGCAACATCGCCGCTACGATTCGCGCCGCGGCAGCCACCGGCCGACCCGTCGTCATTGCCGCTGGCAATCCTGCACTCGGACGGCATGTCATCGATGGCGTTGTGCATGTAAACGACACACCACTGCACGAGACAGAGCTATGGGCGGCCGAGACCGCGTCGGCTCCGCAGAGCATCGCCGCGGCGGTAGGAGGCCTCGCTGGAGTTCGGATTGTCGACATCACGTCCGACGCCGACCTGGATGCCGTTGTTGCACAGTCGTCCGCGGACACCATTCTTGTCGGAACCGGTGCGCTGACCAAAGCGGTCGCGCGGCTGTATCCGGGCTTCCCTGTTTCGTATCCTGTCGCTGAGTCGGCACGCACGGTGCTCGTCGTCGGCACCGCCGATTCCAACGCCGCACCTCAATTACGCGAGCTCGAGGCCGATTCCATACCCGTGGTGCGACTCGATCCGGCCGAGCTTCTGGCCGGTCGAGCGAGCGTGTCGGCACCCGACGATGTGTTTGCACTTGCGATCGCCGGGACAGTGGACCCAGAGAACTCGCACCGGTTGGTGTGCGCACTCGCAGACGTCGCAGCACGACTCATCGACGACTCCACGAATCTGGTGCTGACAGGCGGCGAGACCGCACGCACCGTGCTCGATCGGCTCGGCGTGGCTCGACTCGAACCAGTGCACGAGATTGCGCCGGGCGCAATCGTGTCCGTGACCCCAGGCGGCCGCACAGTGGTGACGCGCCCGGGCAGTTTCGGTGACCACCGCTCGCTTTCGGCGATCGCGGCATACCTTCGACCCAACAGTAAGGCGCATCCCATGACAGAGAACCTTCCGTACGTAGCACTGACGATGGGCGACGGCGCCGGCATCGGCCCGGAGGTCATCGTGCCTGCGGTGCTCGATCCTCGGGTCGCAGCGTGGTGCCGCCCCATCGTCATCGGCGATGCGTCCCGCTTACGGCGGGCCGCCGGTGTTCTCGGCCTCGAACCCGAGATCGTCACTGTGGAGAAGGTGTCGGACGCAGAGTTCGTCGCGGGACGGATCAATGTCGTCGATCTCGACCTGCTCCCCGAGGATCTCGCCTGGGGTGAATTATCTGCCGTCGCGGGACACGCAGCGTACGAATACATCCGTGTCGCAAGCGAACTGGCCGTCGCAGGTGATGTGCAGGCAATCTGCACCGCCCCCCTGAACAAAGAAGCGCTGCACGCCGCGGGACATATCTTCCCCGGCCACACCGAGTTACTTGCGCACCTGATCGGTACCGAGGAGGTGTCGATGATGTTGTCGACGCCGAAGCTGAAGGTCATCCACGTGACCACACACATCGGACTGCTCGACGCTGTCGCCAAGATCGAGCCAGGACTCGTCGAGCGGACGATCCGCCGCGGCCACGACGCGCTCGTACGATCGGGCAACTCGAGCCCCAAGATCGGCGTGTGTGGAATCAACCCGCACGCCGGCGAAAACGGTCTGTTCGGATACGGCGAAGAGGATCAGAAGATCGTCCCTGCAGTGGAATTGCTCCGCGCCGAAGGTATGGACGTCACCGGCCCGCTGCCTGCCGATACCGCGTTCTTCCTTGCCGGCCGTGGTGACTACGACCTCATCGTTGCGATGTACCACGACCAGGGACACGGACCTGTCAAAGTGCTCGGCATCGAGGCGGGCGTCAACATCACCGTCGGACTGCCGGTGATCCGCACGTCGGTCGACCACGGAACAGCGTTCGACATTGCAGGTAAGGGCATTGCCGAGGCCGGTAGCATGGTCGAGGCCCTGCGGCAGGCGGCCGAATTGGCCACAAGTACGGCCGCAGTCTAGGAGAGGTGCGATGGCGGTCCGACAATCACAGGCACGGCGCGCAGAGATCGTCCGGCTGGCGAAGTCCAGCGGTCTCGCGAGCGTCGAGGATCTGTCGGTCCTGTTCGGCGTCACGCCGTCCACAATCCGCCGCGACCTTGGCCAACTGACGACCGAGGGTTTACTCGCCCGAACCTACGGCGGCGCGATCGCGCTCGACGCTCACCCAGAGTCGTCGATCCGGCAGCGGGCACTCGAAGGCTTCGAAGCCAAGCGGGCGATCGCGAAATGGGCAGCGAGCCAAGTGCTTCCAGGCGAAACCGTCCTGTTGGACGCCGGCACAACCGTCGGCGCAATGGGCGAGTTTCTCCGCGACGCAACGCGGCTGACCGTCATCACCGCCGGACTGACCGCTCTGGAAGAACTTGCCGACGCCAACGACGTGCGAGTCGAATGTCTCGGCGGCACCTTGCGGCATCTGAGCCAGGGTTTCGTCGGGCCACTCGCCGAATCTTCGCTTGCACGAGTATCTTTCGACCGCGCTTTTCTCGGCGCCGACGCCGTCACCGCTGATCGCGGGATATGTGAGGCCGAGCTGGAACAGACTCGGCTCAAGGAACTGATGATCGAGCGCGCCGGCGAGGTCTACGTACTCGCACACGCAGCCAAGCTCGGCCAACGACCGTTCCACGCATGGGCACCACTGCCGCCCGGCGTCACATTGGTCACCGACTCGTCGGCAACGGACGAACAGTTACGTCCCTTCACCGACGCCGGTATCGCAGTCGTGACGGTCTGACTGTCGGTAGCGAAACGAGCGGCCTTGTCTCACACGCTGATTCCTGAAGTGAGGATGGCTGCAAGTTCACGGTAGGACTGGGCGTCGTCCAGCCCTGTCTTCGCGTGCACAGCGCGCTGTTGGATTCTGACCATCATCGTTGCTGCCAGGTCGGCGGCGAACGCTGCATGAACGTCGCGGAACACTCCCCCGGCGACCCCGTCGGTGATCAGCTCGTTGACCCGGTCAGCCGCTATCTCGGTGTTTCGCTCGTAGACCTCGCGTGCGGGCGGAAAGCCGTCGAGGTCCTCCATGAACTGTTCGGATGCATCACCGAGGACGACGCCGACCGCGGCCAGATACGCAGTGATCCGCTCCCGTGGTCCGGTCACGTCAGCGATCTTCTCCTCGACCGCGACAGCCGCATTCCGGAAGAAATGCACCGTGGCAGCCTGGACGAGTTGCTCCTTGCTGCCGGCAAGGGTGTAAAGCGTCGACTTCGAACACCGCAAGCGAGAAGCGATCTCGTCGAGAGTCAGATGCGCAAACCCCTCGGCCAGGAACAACTCGACCAACCTGTCGAACAGTTCCGCACGCCGACGGGTGGTGAACTGCGGGGGACGCGGAGGCACACCGGAATGGTACTGAACGGTCACTTGCAGTACTCCTTCGCTGACAGTACTGTTTAAGATACCTCAGTATCATTCCAAGTAGCTTCGAAGGAGTATTCAGTTGGCCGTCGAACGCTTGTTGCCCACGCCCGAAGCCCACGAACTGATCCAACTCACGCGTGACGTGGCCGACAAGGTACTCACCCCGATCGTCGACGCGCACGAGAAGGCCGAAACCTACCCTGAGGGCGTTTTCGCAACACTTGGCGAGGCTGGCCTGTTGAGCTTGGCCTATCCGGAGGAGTTCGGCGGCGGAGGTCAGCCGTACGAGGTGTACCTGCAGGTCCTGGAGGAACTTGCGGCGCGCTGGGCGGCAGTCGCGGTTGCGGTGAGCGTGCACACCCTTGCCTGCCATCCGATGATGATCTTCGGCACCGACGAACAGAAGCAGCGATGGTTACCGGACATGCTGGGCGGCAACATGATCGGCGCCTACAGCCTCTCCGAACCGCAGGCGGGCTCCGACGCCGCCGCGCTGAACTGCAAAGCGAGCGCGACCGAGAACGGGTACCGCATCACCGGATCCAAGGCGTGGATCACCCACGGTGGCGTCGCCGACTTCTACAACCTTTTCGCTCGCACCGGCGAGGGGTCGCGCGGCATCTCCTGCTTCTTGGTCGCCAAGGACACCGAGGGCCTCAGCTTCGGCAAGCCCGAGGAAAAGATGGGTCTGCACGCCATCCCGACGACCGCGGCCTACTACGACAACGCATTCGTACCGACCGAACGGCTGGTGGGTGCCGAAGGCCAGGGACTCCAAATCGCTTTCAGCGCACTCGATTCCGGGCGTCTTGGAATCGCCGCGGTCGCGGTCGGTCTCGCTCAGGCCGCACTCGACGATGCCGTTGCGTACGCGCAGGAACGATCCGCGTTCGGCCGCAAGATCATCGACCACCAGGGCCTCGGTTTTCTCCTCGCCGACATGGCCGCAGCCGTCGACTCGGCCCGCGCCACCTATCTCGATGCCGCCCGACGCCGCGACGCGGGACTCCCCTACTCGCGCAACGCCTCGGTCGCCAAACTCGTCGCCACCGACGCCGCGATGAAGGTCACCACCGACGCAGTGCAGGTACTCGGCGGCTACGGCTACACGCGCGACTTCCGCGTCGAGCGATACATGCGGGAAGCGAAGATCACCCAGATCTTCGAGGGCACCAACCAGATTCAGCGTCTCGTCATCGCACGATCACTCGCAGACCGGTAGGTAGTCGAGCGAGGAATCGAGTGCATGGCTGTTCAGGTTCCGGAGGCCGAATTTGCCTGAACAACTGTGCTTTCGACGTGGATGAGCCCTAACCCCAGAAGATCGAATCGTCGGTGTCGAGATAGTCGAGCAGATCTTGCACTTGCGCACTCGGCGAAAGGAATTCGCAGGTCTGAAAATTGCGTCCGCGCTCACGCGACTGCAAAACCCACAAGCCATTGAGTCCGTTGTAGCGCAGCCGAGCAAAGGCCATCGGGTACCAGTTCGGGCCGAAGCACTCGTGGATGGTGAGACAACTGTCTGCAACTTCGCAGCTGATACGGAATTCGCTGCGCACGTACTCGGGAACCCGATCTGTGCACCAGCGCCGCACGCGGGCGACGTCGAGATCAGGCGGAGCTACCACGCGGCAGCGTCTGCCCGGCCTGATGGACGGTGCTCGGGACGCACTCACCGGAACGAGACGGTCGAATCCCACTCGCTGCATAAGCCGACTGATATCTGTCGGGACTTCGATGAGATACAGAGATCCGCCTGCCCGGGTTGCGTGCATGTGTAGGACCTGAAATGCCGCCAACCCGATCCCGTCACAGAAGGTCAGTCGCGACAGGTCCAGGACGAGATGTCTGCCTCTTCGAGCCCACTGACCGAGTTCGGCGACCATATGGTCCACCGTGGCAAGGTCGAGTTCCCCTTCGACCGCGATCAGATTCACCGTGTCGGTCGTTGTCGTCGAGATGGACAAGGACATAGTCAGGTCCTTGAAACCGCTGGCGCGCAACGATCGTCACTGACGTCGTACCGAACCCGAACCACTGGAAACGTCATGATCCCTCTGAAGGTGGTGTGCCTGAGGCAACAGATCTTCGGGGCCGCCAGGGTCCGGGGCAGCTGGAACTTTTACATCGTGCGCACATTAGACCACTGCTTGCAGACGAACCGTGGTCGATGCGAGTCGATTGCGCTTGAATACCCACCTTTCGGACGTCCAAACGCCCGATTCTTAGCGGAGCGGATGTGGCACTGGTCCCGCATTGGCGCACCAATGTGGCATTCGCTCCGGCGTTTTCGGCGTCGTCAGCGGGCCCCATCGGGGAAGAATTGCTGCAGGCAGGTCTCGGTGACCCAGGACAGCCAACGTTCTCGGGTCCAGCCGTGCTCGGTGACCATCAGCAAGTACGCGTCCTCGCTGAGCACCGTATAGAGAATTCCGTGCGCCTCTTCGACCGATAGCTCGGCGTTGAAGCCGTCGCGGGAGGCGATTGCTTCGACGATGCGCCGAAAGCCGTCGTAGCGAAGCTTCTTGTTGTACGCGAGCAAGTCCCCGACCTCAGGGTCGGCGGCCGCAGCTCTCATCACGTCGAAAAGTGGTGCGGCTCGGTCGATCACCTCGGCAGATCGTTCGCAGAAGAGGCGAAGTGCCGCCGCACCGTCCGGATCGGTCAGCACGTGGCCGAACCAGTCGGTTTGGTGCAGGTCCTGGACGGACTCGTCGCCTCTCAGGGCCTGGTCGAACGCGGCCTGCAGGATGGCTGTCTTGTTGCCGAACGACAGGTAGAGCGTCTGCACTGCGACGCCGGCTTCCTTGCCGACCATGGCCATGGTCGTTGTCACGAAGCCGTCGCGCAGAAACAGCTCCGTGGCGGCGACGACGATTTTGCTTCGAGTCGCGCTCGCCTGCTCGGCCTTGCTGGTGCGATTCTTCGTCCGCGATCCGGTTGCCACGAGATTTCCTCACCCTCTTGACGGATTGTGTAATGCCATTCTACTGTCTGATTATGTAATGACATTCCACAATGTTGTTCCACTACAGGATTCCATTGTTCCATCGGAAAGGGAAGACCATGAGCGACGCACCACCACTTGCCGGCTACCACCACCTCGGCGTCACCGTCCGCGATATCGACGCCAGCGAGGCGTGGTACGCCGAGACACTCGGCCTGGTCCGAGCGTTCGTCGAGAAGCACGACAACGACACCGGCTATGCGGTTGTCATGACGCGACCTGGCACGTCCTTCTTCCTCGGCCTCGACCATCACCATGACGCCGACCGTAAGATGTTCGACCCTGCCCGTACCGGCTTGGATCACTTCGCGCTTGCCGTGTCGAGTGCCGACGAAGTGCGCGCATGGGCAGCACACCTCGACGCCCTCGGCGTCGAACACGAGCCGGTGTTCGAGGCGAACGAGCCGATGCCGCTGGCACTTGTACAGCTACGCGATCCCGACGGAATCGCCATCGAGCTGATCTGGACCGGGGCCTGACAATGGAGGCCCTGCCGCCCCGGGGCGGCCCGCCGCCGACGACGACATCGCAGATTCCACACAGCCAGATCGACCAGCAGCCCGCCGACGACCGGTACCTCACCGCGGTCCTCGACGAGGCAGGATCCTGGCCCGGAGTCCGCGAGGGCGCATCGGCGATATCCATCGAAGGCGCACGAGCACTCGTTATCGCCGACGATCTCCCTGCGGGTCCGGCAGAAGCCTTCTTCGTCGGCCGCGAGTTCTGCCACGGCCACGCCAAAGGCGACCACAGCCTGCACCTGACACTGCCTTTCGACCTGGTATCGGAGGTCGAAGCGGCCGGCTGGACCGAGCCCCACTTTCTGGTTCACTCCGGCCGACTGCCACGCACCAACGTGATGCTCTACGCGCCGCGCGACGACAGCGAAGTTGCCGTCGCACTGGCCATCGTCCGCGCGTCCTACAACTTTGCCTGCGGCGTCACGGCAACGACGTCTACACCCACCATCTGAGCGGAGAAGATCATGACCGAACACCTGACCATGAACACCATCGTCCACGCCGCCTTCAGGAGGACTATCGCCCGCTTCGTAGGCGCCCTCGACACGTTCCCCGACGGGTCTCGAGAACGGGCCGACCAACTCGAGCGTGCATGGGATTTCGCGGAAGACGAGATCCATCACCACCACGACTACGAGGAGCAGTACTTCTGGCCGGCGCTGCAGCAGACCGATGCCGACCTCAGAGTCGTGGCAGAACTCGACGGCGAACACGAGGCGATGCGAGCCGCACTCGGAGCCGCAAGCCGCGCAATGGCGGCACTGCCGCTGGATCCGACCACCGCGACCGCCACGGTCGCCCGCGACGCGGTCGCACATCTCGGCACGGTGCTCGGTGACCACCTCGCGCACGAGGAACGCGATCTCGAGCCGATCTCTGCGGCATACAAAAACGCGCCACCGATGAAAACGGCTCTCCGCCAGGTCAAGAAGGCGCACTTCAAGACCATGGGCAACACCATCGAATGGCTCAAGGACGGAGCCGATTCGTCGGATATCGCCGGCCTCCGCAAGGAACTACCGCCGCCCGTCATCTTCCTGTTCACCAGAATCGCGGGACGCCGCTACCGACGCGAGATCGCCCCGACCTGGGCTACAAGCTGAGCGACTCGATCTCACTCGGTGAAGGAGTAGGGCCCGAACCGACCCCATGCCACAAACGCGGCGAGAGCGAGATAGACCAAGTCCAACGCCATCAACGTGTATTCGTGTCGTCGAATGCGGGTGATCGTCGCGCCGATCATGATCAGCACCAAACCCGACGCGGCCAGCGGCACCAGCACCGGTGCGATGTCGAGCAGGGCAGGCAGGATCAACCCCACGGCTGCCAGTACTTCGAGTGCGCCAATCGCTTTGACGCCTCCGGCACTGAAGTCTTCGGCCCACTCGGCGCTGGGGCCCAACGCAACCAGCTTCTCTTTCGAGAGCACAACTTTGCCGCCGCCACCAGCTAGGTAAGCGATGGCCAGCAGTCCGGCGACGATCCACAGCGCGATGTTCACGAGGCTCTCCTGAAAGCTGTCGGCGAACTCCCCCGGCGATGGCAGGAGTTGCGATGGGTGCCGCCCAACTGTGGCGGTCGCACCATAAGACGCCGACCAACCGACTGCTGTGACAACGCGCAACTCGCAGGAACTGCTATTTCAGGGTGAAGCTTCCGGAGACGCTTTTGATCGTCGTGCCGAAATCGGCTTTGCCGTCGTAGGCGTACTTCTGCCCGGCGGCATCGGTGAGGGTCACCGTGATCGGGAGATCACCTTCGGCGATGACTGCGACGCAGTCGAATTGGTCTCCGGACTCCGGTGCGGCGGGGCCTGTGCATGCCACCGACAGTGCGTCGACGTTGCTTGCGAGTTTCGTCTCGAGCGCACCGATGGTGAACGGCGCCGGAGATGAGGTGGACGACCGCGGCGTCGACGTGCGAGGCGACGACGTCCGGGTAGGGGCTTCGGTTGTGCGCTCAGCAGTTGCCGACGTCTCGTCTCCCGCTGTCGCTGTGCCCTCGACGTTTTCGCCGCAACCAACCAGAATTGCCGCGCTGGCCACGAACCCCGCTGCCACCGCAACGCAAAACTTCATGTTTCTCCTTTGTCCCGCCGACGGATCAGGAGCGTAGCGCTTCGCACGCCGTCGATCGGGACGTTTCGGAGACCGCTATGCGGTGCTAGCGGCAGACCGCGTTGAACAGATGCCAGTTTCCCTGCTGGAAGAGCAAGTAGCAGTAGGGATTGTTGTCGAGCCGGAAACGGTAGAAATCGTCGTTGTGGTTCCGGTCTCGATCGCCGTGGTGATTGTGGTGCCGATCCCTGTCCACCTGCACAATTCCCGGGGCCGGCGAGGCGTTCGCGGGCACCGCGACAACCGCGAGTGGAACAACTGCGAGTGCGCCGACAACACACGCTTTCGCAACGAGATGTCCTTTACCTTTGCTCGACTTCGTATTGAACATGAAACGCACTCCTGATGTAGGCGTTGGCAAGCCGAATCCTGATGCGGCCCTTGGTCCTTTAGGTCTATCAGCAGGCCGCCCAGGAGTACATAGGGGCAAACCCCCAACTTTGCTGAGTCTTTACGAATCGGCTCGCCACACCCGTCGACGCCGAGAATCTGCTCACCGAACTACCTCGAACGGCACTGACCAGGCAGCGGCGACAGACCTCGACCTGCGCCTGTTGCTTTGGACCGCTAGTCTGCCCCTATGAATCGTAGGAGCAACACGTCAGCCAGCACTCGGATCAGCCGTTCGACGCGGACATCGTGGCTCCGCGGTGCGACCTTGACTGTCTCGGCAATCGGTCTTACGGCAGGCAGCGTAGTGCTGGCGGCCCCGTCTTCGGCGGCTCCGCTCGATCCCAACGCCGCGGTCGGCGCCATGAATGCTGCACGCAACAAGGTCGGCTGCCCTTCACTGGCCTTGAACAGCGCGCTGACCAGCGCGGCAGAGGCGCACAGCGGAGACATGGCGCGGACCAAGCGCGCAACCAGCGCCGGCTCGGGAAAGTCGACGCCGGCTACCCGCATCAAAGATGCAGGCTA
The DNA here is from genome assembly GCF_016482825.1 of Antrihabitans stalagmiti. GTDB lineage: Bacteria > Actinomycetota > Actinomycetes > Mycobacteriales > Mycobacteriaceae > Antrihabitans > Antrihabitans stalagmiti. Next base: position 156,408 of record NZ_JAEMNV010000007.1, read on the forward strand.
CGAAGCTAGCTCGGTTGGCGAGCTCGTCCTGATGACGCCGCCCGCAGCAACCTCCGCCGATGTGGTGGGTGCATTCGTGAACTCCGAAAACAAAAGCATCCTGAACTGCAAGTTCACCGACGTCGGGATTGCCGTCGTCTCGGGATCGAACTCGAACTCCTACTGGACAATCGACTTGGCGCGACCGGCCTGATCGGCGTCAGCGGCAGATCTCCTCGAGCCGCGTCCAGTTCTCCTGCTCGAACAGCATCTGACACAACGGAATATCGAGTCGGTAGTAGTAACGGTTGTTCGCGTGACTCGGATCGACCAGTTTCTCTTTACGCTCCTGGCGTTCGCGGTAGGTTTCCCGATCGCGTTCGTGCTGGTCGATCCCCGGCGCCGGCTCGGCATTGGCAGACGAAGCAAGAACAGCGGACGGCGTAGTGACGACTGCACCGGCCACCAGTATTTTCGCGAGCACGCGTCTACTTGCGACTTTCGAACTGCCGTTGCTCATGAACTCAGGGTAGCCAGTCTTCGGCATCGGAGTACATGGGGAAGAACCCTGATTCACACGGCTATCTTCACACTGAGATCCGACCGTTGAGCGACAACGCACTCAACGCTCGCAGGGTCACGATTCCTCGCCACTCCGCCGATTGCCCCGGCGACCAGCCGAGCCAATCGAACGTCCAGCCGCCGTCCTCGTGCTGACCTCGTGCCATACGATCGAGGTCGACCTCCAGCTGATCGTCGGTGAACAGGGCGCGGCTTCGCGAACCGGGATGTGGCGACAGCGTCAACGCCGTCAACCGCTCGTCGGCAGTGCCACCGGGCACGGGCACCGACCCCTGTTCGTCGAGTAAGGGTCGGAACCCGTCGATGACGGCAGCCGCGCGGGCAGTGTCAACAACCGCGTCGAGGAACACAAGCGCGTACTTCACCCAGTAGGCGTTCAACTCGTCCGGCCGCTCCAGCTTGTCCCAACACCATTCGGTCGCCCGAGCGATCCACGGATGTTCGAGATCGGCAGCGGCGAGGACGCCGACAATTCCGAACGTCAAATGCGAGCCGCCAGGTGTAGGAACCATCCACGGCCCGTGTGGATAGGCAGCAGCGCCGGGCAGAACGAACGGCACTCCCCCATCGACATCGTTGGCGGCAAGCCAGTCCACCGTCGGTGCGACCATATCGTCGCCGAGTGCTCCTACCTCTGCCAGCACTTCGAGCGCGTGCAGCGCACACGTCGTCTCGCTGTCCGGGGTCCGGACGTCGGGCTCGAGGGCGTGTCCGAAGCCGCCGTCGGAGTTGCGATACGCGCGCAACGCGGTCAGGACCGGGTCGGCCGGTCGACCACGCAGTGCCGCGAGCCTGTGTCTGTCGAGTACGCGCGCGTTCGCATGAACAAACCGTTCGGCGGCAACAACATCGATCGTCATTCCCGTCACGCTACGCAGCGGGTCAGACAAGGTCTTTCAGAAATCGGACAGGACTCCGACCGGTGAGCCTGCGTACTTCTTCGGTCATGTGCGCTTGGCTCGCGTAGCCAGCGGCGTGCGCTCTGTCTGCCAACGGACCGGAGAGCGCGCCCAACCGGTGGCAGCAGCTCGCTCCGCTCGCGTCTCTCAGGGGCCTTCATCGTGCTCGCTTCCCTCCTCCTCCAGTCGCTGCGCTCCCTCCGATCGTCAGTCCAGCGAACACGGACCCCTTCGAGAGGCAACGAATTGTTCGGTGTCGTTCGTGCCGTGACGGCACCGGCGAGGAGCGTGAGCCGTTCCGCCCGCGACGCGTCTGCCAATCCAGCGGCAAGACGATCTGCCGCGGAGCCCCACAGCGCATGTGCGTCGACTTGCCGATCGCGCAATTCGTCGGCGGGGACACCGAAGACAGCGCCACCGGCGCCGGGCGTAATCCTGATTCCCGACGTGCAGACATCGGCCGGGAGTTCAGCGAGACGTGGTGCAGTGTCCGCACCCGCGACCACCAACTCACGATCGGCAAGCCAGGTCAGATCCAGGCAGCCGTCCGGCACAACACGCTGTCTGTGGGCCTCGGCAGGTAGCTGCTCCCAGACACAGCTCACCACGCCGACCAGGTCGGCGGGCGGCCTGTACTCCCGATACACCATCGATTCCCAGCCTAACGCGCGTCGACCGCACCACCGTTTCGCTGGGATGTAGCACCCACATGCGGTACACCAGTGGGAACCCCGAGAACCCGAACAACGGAGCAAGCATGACGCACGACGCCGCCGTCAGCATCCAGCAGCGGCTTTACCCCAAGACAACCTGTTTCGGCTGCGGTCCAGCGAACCCGAAAGGTCTGCAACTCAACAGTTTTCCCGGCGACGGCGTCGTCACGGGCACCTTCCGACCCTGGCCCGAACACGACAACGGCATCGGCTACCTCAACGGCGGCATCATCTGCACGATCCTCGATTGCCACAGCGCCGCAGCGGTTATGGCAGAAGCGGACCGCCAGGGCTGGCATCCGCTCGGCGACGCCGCACTGTCGTACCTGACTGCCGGCCTCGACGTGAAGTACCTGAGGCCATGCTCGCTGACCGAGGAGGTCGAACTGCGCGCAACCATCACCGAGGCCACCGAGCCGACGATTCTCGCCGACGTCGAATTGGTCTGGGACGGCAAAGTCCGTGCCGCCGCGACAGCGACGTGGAAACGATGGCGACCGAGGTGACGCCACGAATCCACGCCCAACCCGGCTGCATCTGCGCGACGGCTCGGTCGTAGCGTCGACCCATGAGCAATTCCGTGACAGTGCACATGGCCGTTCCACCCGAGACCGTGTGGGACCTCGTCGCCGATATCACCAGGACCGGCGAGTTCTCCCCCGAAACATTCGAGGCCGAATGGCTCGGCGGCGCTACCGGACCCGCGATCGGGGTCAAGTTTCGCGGTCACGTCAAGCGAAACGGCGTCGGACCCGTCTACTGGACGACGTGCCGCATCATCGCGTGCGAGCCGGGTCGAGAGTTCGCGTTCACCGTCCTCGGCCCGAACGGCATGCCGGTGAATACGTGGCGCTACCAGTTCGAGCCGAGCGGTGACGGCACCGACGTGACCGAATCTTTCGAGATCGGCTCGGCTCTGCCACTGCGGATCTACTGGACCCTGTTCGGCTGGACTCGCGGAAAAACCAACCGTGAGGGCATGCGGACGACATTGACCCGGATCAAGAACGTCGTGGAGAACTGAACCACCGCAGGACCGGTCAGTGTGGCGGCAGCAAGCCCTGCTGTCGCGCTTGCGCAACCCAACCCGGGTACTCGTCCATCATCAGGTCGTACAACTGACCGTCGGGCAACGCGCCGGGATCGGCAACCGAGAAGAAGTTCGCGTTGTCGAGATACCTGCCAGGTAGGTTGTCGAGTTCTTCCAGGAACTTGAAATCGCCCGTCGCCATCGCGGCAAGCCGTGCCGCGAAACCGCCTCCGGTACCGCCACCGCCGCCGCCGAAGAGACCTCGACGCTTCTTCGGCGGATCCGCCGGAGGCTGACCCTGCGGCGGTTGGCCCGGATAGCCCTGCTGCGCAGGCGGATACCCCGGCTGACCCGGATAGCCCACCGGCGCGCCCTGTTGGGCAGGCTGTCCGCCGAACTCGGGAACGGCATGCTTCGTCTGGTCGTAGTTCGGATCCGGCGTCACATTGCGGCTGGACTGGCCGAGTCCCATGAACTGCCAGAAGAGCGGCTCGTAGGACGACCAGGTGACCTGATTGCGCGTCCCGTCCTGATCGGTGGTCTGCCCGTCGGTCACGAACATGACGTAGACGGGCAGCTGATCGAACCGTGGACTGTTGCGCGGTCCACCCTTGCTTTCGGGGAAGTAGAACTGCCGCACCGCCTCCATTGCTCGGTTGTAGTTCGTGCCGCCCTCGAGTCGACGCCTGCCGACCAGGTTCTGAACCCAACCGCCATAGTTGCGCAGATCGAGCGGACCCTCCTCGTATCCCCCTGTGCCGAAGGTGAATACGTCGCACGCGCCGTCGTCGTCGAACTGCACGGCAAGACCGAGTACCCGCTCGCACAATTCCTGGACTTTGCCCGACCTGTACAGGTTGGTCATCGAGGCCGAGATGTCCAGGCACAGCGCAACGCGAGCCCTGTGGTCGGACAGCCCCTTCTTCTCGAGCGAGATGCCTGCCTTCTTCACCAGCTTGACCATCGTGGGCGGCTGGCCTCGTAGCTGCTTCTCCAGCCGAACGCCCTTGTTCATGTTGATCGACGAGTTACCTGCGGACGCGGGGGCAGTAGGTGCGGGAGCAGTGGGTGCGGGAGCAGCGGGCGGCGGCGTATGCACTGGCTGCGGCGTTTGAACGGCCGGGGCGGGATCGTCGTCGACCGAAATCCCGTAATCCTGTGCAAGCCCTGCCAATCCGGACGCCCAGCCCTGCCCGACCGCACGGAACTTCCACGCGTTGTTGCGTTTGTAGAGCTCGCCGAGAACGAAGGCGGTCTCGGTGCCTGCGGGAGGGACGTCGAATCTCGCAACGACGGCACCGCTTGCCTCGTCGATGACCTGCACCGACAGCCCGATGACCTGGCTGAAGGGCGCACCGTCGGCCGACGCTGTCACCGCGATCGTCTCGATGGTTGGTGGCAACGCGGCGAGGTCGGCCGCGACCGCATCCCTGGTACCGGATTTGCCGAGATGCCGAACGCTGCCCTCCGCAGACGTCGGCTGGTTGTAGAAGACCATGTCCGCGTCCGAGCGGACTTTCCCGGCCGAGGTCAGCAGGAGCGCAGCAGCATCCAGATTCGGACCGCCCGACCAACCGACCTCGACGCGGACCCGCCCTGCTGCGGCTGGAAGCGGTACGTTGCCACCCTTTGTAATCGTCGTCACCCGGTCAACTCTAGGACGGCCGCGCCACCGAGCAGAAGGACATCGATCAGCCGCACGGCTCGCCAACATCGGGCAATCCCCACGTGCGCGCCCGCCGCACCTGCGCCTGACCTGGACAGCAGGCGGCGAATAGACCGCAATCGTGTGCGGGAAACCCGTGCGGTTCGGCACTCGACGGCGAACGTGGAGATATCGCAGTTCTCGACTGTTGCGTGTTCTACTAGTCACATGACCATGGTTGCCGTCGACGTCAGCCGGGCGGGTCTCTGGGACGCGGAAGCGCTCAGTGATGTTGCGGCAGCAACGTTCCCGCTTGCATGTCCGCCGAACGCTAGTCCCGAAGACATCGAAGTATTCATCGACGAGGTGTTGAGCTACGAGCGATTCGGCGAATACCTGTCCGATCCGCTGCGCACCGTCCTCAAAGCGACGAAGGGCGGCAAGATCGTCGGCTACGCCATGCTTCTCGACGGCCCGCCCGAAGATGCGGAAGTCGCGAAGGTGGTCACCCTGCGACCGATCCTCGAAATCAGCAAGATGTACGTCCTCCCCGGCCAGCACGGGACAGGAGTCTCGACAGCGCTGATGGATGCCGCCGTCGAATTCGCCCGGGCCAACAGCTACACGGGCGTGTGGCTCGGCGTGAACCAACACAATCAACGCGCGCAACGCTTCTACACAAAAAACGGGTTCGAGACGGTCGGCACCAAAACGTTCCGCGTCGGAACGCAGCTACACCACGACTTCGTCATGCAGCGTTCGATCCAACTGACCGAACCAGCCGCCCGACCCAGCCGATCGGGCTAACCGGTCGCTACCGAAAAGCGCGACAGGGCAAGCAATCGTGACGTCGCGCGCAGATACTTCTTGCGGTAGCCGCCGTCGAGCATCTCCTGCGTGAAAATCTGGTCGAGCTTCGCGCCGGACACCGTCACCGGGATGCTCGCGTCGTACAGACGGTCCGCGAGGACGACGAAACGCAGCGCGACCGCCTGATCGTCGACCGGGTGCACATTGTCGATGAACACCGACGACACCCCCTTCACAAGCTTTCCGTAGCGCGACGGGTGCAGTTTGCTGAGGTGGCGGCACAACGCGTCGAAGTCGTCGAGCGTCGCTCCCGGTAATGCATTCGCCCGTTCGATCAGTACCTCGCCGGTCACCGGCTCCGGTGCGGGGGGCAGATCGCGGTGCCGATAGTCGGGTCCGTCGACCCGCACCGATTCGAAGATCGAGCCGAGCTTCTTGATCTCACGCAGAAAATCCTGTGCCGCGAATCGACCCTCGCCGAGCTGTCCGGGAAGTGTGTTCGAGGTAGCGACGATCGAGACGCCACGGGTTGAGAGTTCGGTCAGCAACCGCGACACGAGCATCGTGTCGCCTGGATCGTCGAGTTCGAACTCGTCGATGCACAGCAGACTGTTGGACGACAGTTCCTCGACCGCTCGGTTGAATCCGAGCGCCCCGACGACGTGGGTCAATTCGACGAACGTGCCGAACGATTTCGGTTCCGGCGCAGCGTGATAGATCGATGCGAGCAAGTGGGTCTTGCCGACGCCGAAACCACCGTCGAGGTAGAGACCGGCACCGGTCGGCTGGGGCTTCTTGCCGAACAGTCCCCGCTTGCCGCCCGACCGGATCCCCGGGATCGTCTTCGCGAACTCTGCGGCCTTCTCGACCGCTGCCTTCTGCGTCGGCTCGTTCGGATTGGGGATGTAGGACGCGAAACTGACATCGTCGAACATGGGCGGCGGGACCATTTGTGCGACCAGTTGGTCAGCCGGAACCACCGGACTGCGATCGACGAGACGTTCGGGCATGCGCGCAACCCTAACGACGTGCTCTTATCTGTTGTGTGCAGCATATCCACAATGCGACCCAGGTCACAGGTTCCAACACCACGACGACACTCGGTCTCGACGAACTTCGCGACCTCTACGCCTACCCCGAAGAACTCGCGGCACCGTGGTTGCGGGTCAACTTCATTTCGACGATCGACGGCGCAGCCCATCTCGACGGGTCGTCGACCGGCCTCGGAACACCTTCCGACAAGCAGGTATTCGGAGTTCTGCGCGAACTGGCGGACGTCATCCTCGTCGGTGCCGGGACTGCGCGAGCCGAAGACTACGGCGGGGCACGGACCAACGAGGCCCGCCGCGAGTGGCGCCTGGATCGCGGCCTTGCAGCAGTTCCGCCGGTCGCGATCGTCTCCGCCGGCGCTCACATCGACCCGACGTCACGGCTACTGACCGACACCAGCGTCGCCCCGATCATCCTGACCTGTAGCGACGCGCCTGCCGAACGCAAAGCGCAGTTGACCGCAGCGGGAGCCGAGGTGTTGGAAATCGGCACCGATCAGGTGAGCACCGAGGCGATACTGACGACCCTCGAAGGTCTCGGACTCGATCGAATTCTCTGCGAAGGCGGGCCGTCGCTGTTCGGGCAACTTGTGGCGGACGACGCCGTAGACGAACTGTGCATCACCACATCGCCCCTGCTCGTCAGCGGTACGACGGGTCGAATTGCGGTCTCCCCGCAGACCGTTCGAACACCTATGGCGAGAGCGCATCTGCTGACCGACGACGACGGAACCGTCCTCACGCGATGGGTGCGCGCTCGGCCCCGCTGAAAAACCTGGCAGGCTGTGCACTATGCGCTCGACACGCTTGGCGGCCGTCCTCGGGATGATTGTCGCGCTCTGCTGCGCCTGTGGCGTCGGCCCGTCCGATCGTCCGGTCGTCGCGACCGAACGCGACAGCCAGGGTTCGGGTGGCGACAACTCGACGTCGACGCCGCCGCCGGAAAACCCGCTGCCCGCGTTGGAGAAGCCGAAAACCGATCTCGAATGGCGGGATTGCACTCGCGCCCTACTCGAAGTGTTCGGCCTCGGCGCCGGACCCGCCGGGCTCGTGCTCGACTGCGCGGAGTTCTCGGCCGCCATCGACAAGTCCGGAAACAATGTGTACGGCACCTTCACGGTCGGGGCGCTGCGGGCACGGCTGCCGCAGACTCCCGTCGACGCAGCACCGCTCGTACTCACCTCGGGTGCGGATCGAGCGTCGTCCGGCACGCTTGCCTCGCTCGCCATAGGTCCGGCTGCAGGCCTGCTCGCGTCGCGTCCGATCGTCGCCATCGACCGGCGCGGCATCGGCAATTCGCAGCCGATCGAATGCATCGCTCCCGAACAGCGACGCCAACTGCTCGATCTCGCCCAGTTCAGCCTGGCGGGTGAAGATGCCGCCGACGCTGTCGCAAAACTCAGCCAGGACGCGACGATCGCGTGCAAAGACTTTCTGCAGCCACAGGAACTTGCTTTCGACGCCATCCACGCCGCCGACGATCTCGAGGAACTCCGTTCGGTGTGGCAGGTCGACACACTGGCCCTGCTCGGAACCGGCAACGGCGCGAAGGTCGCGCTGAGTTACGCGGCGAAGTATCCGAAGCACGTGAGCAGGTTGATCCTCGACTCGCCCGAGGGGCTCGGCTTGGACGCGACACAGCTGACGGACCATAGGTTGCAAGGTGCCGAAGCCGCGATCACCGCGTTTGCGACTCGGTGCACGGGGTTGAACTGTGCGCTCGGACCCGACCCCCGCAAAGCGATCACAGACCTGGTGAATCGAGCCCGTGCCGGCCAGCTCGGCTCGATTTCGTCCAATGCGCTGCTGACCGCGATTTCCGGCTTCCTCGGTTCGCCGCGCGGCGATCAGCCGAGCCGGGTGACCGTACTCGCCGACACCCTCGCCTCAGCCGCAGCGGGTGAGGTGACCGCATTGCAATCGCTCATCGCCCGCGAGGAAGCGTTGACCGAGGGTGACGGTCAGTTCATCAACCGATGCAGCGACGGCCAGCAGTGGCCGCCTCCGCAGCGTGTGCGTGAGTTGCAGAAGGAGTGGGGAGAGAAGTTCCCGATCTTCGGCCCCGAGGCCGCGCTGACGATGCTCGCGTGCTCGGCATGGCCGGTAGCCCAAGCGCCCCCGGCGCCGTCCGACTTGAAGATCCCGGTGCTGGTGCTCAGCGGCGCCGCCGATCCGGTCACCGGCAACTCGGGTGTCAGCTCGGTGACCGGTGCCATCGGCAACGCGGGCGGTCAGGTGTCCGCACTCAGCTGGCAAGGCTGGGGGCACCCTGTTACCGCTCATTCCGGGTGCGCTCAGGACAGCGTCGTCGCCTACGTCAACGACGGCAAACTGCCGCCGAACGGGACCGTGTGCCCCGCCTGAGGCACTTCTGCAACCACCCCGAACGGGGTGTCTATAGGACAACCGAGTGCGCATTCGGTGTACCGTGCCCCAGTGTTCCTTAGACAACTCGAACCTCGCACCGGGCGTACGACGACCGAGGTGATCTGCTACGTCGCGTGGCCGCTCGCCATCATGACGATGTTGCATCGAGTGTTCATCAAGGCGATCAACGGCTACATCACCGACGATTTCAAGCCCGTCTATCAGGCTGCGCTCGACTTTCTCAATCATCGAGAGGTCTACTACGCGAACTTCGATTCGGTCGATCCGCACTATCTGTACGCACCGAGCGGCACTCTGCTGATCGCGCCGATGGCCGTGCTCGACCCGGAGAAGGCTCGGTGGCTGTTCATTGCGGTCAACGCACTCGCCATCGTTCTTGCGGGTTACCTGTTGCTGAAGCTCTTCGGCTACGGACTGAAATCGGTTGCCGCCCCGATCCTGCTTCTTGCGATGTTCTCGTCCGAAACCGTGACCAACACGTTGGTCTTCACCAACGTCAACGGTTGTGTGCTGCTCGGCGAAATCGTCTTCATCATGCTGTTGCTGAAGCGGCGCGACCTGTGGGCGGGTGCCGCTCTCGGATTGACGATCGCGGTCAAACCGATACTCGCGCCGTTACTGCTGATCGCGTTGGTCCGGGGGCAATGGAAGGTGTTCGTCACCGCCATCGGCGTGCCACTGGCACTCACTGCAATTGCCTGGCCGTTGTCCAAGGACCCGATGGCATTCGTCACCGAGACGGTGCCTTACCTCGGCGAATCGCGCGACTACTTCAACAGTGCCATCGTCGGAAACGCCGAGTACTACGGTCTGGCGCCATGGCTGACCTGGGGAATCCGGTTGCTGTTCGTGGCCATGGTGTTGATCTCGCTGTGGCTGCTCTACCGCTACTACCGCAACGACGAACTGTTCTTCGTCGCAACGTCGTCGGGCGTGATTCTCACCGCGTCGTGGCTGCTCGGTTCGCTCGGCCAGATGTACTACTCGATGATGCTGTTCCCGCTCCTGATGACGGTCGTGCTCAAGAATTCGGTACTGCGGAACTGGCCGGCGTGGTTGGCGATCTACGGGTTCATGTACTACGACAGTTGGCTGTCGACGCGGTTCCCCGATGTCGGTCGCCTCGCCGAATACATGAAGACCACGCTGGGCTGGAGCCTGCTCCTGCTCGTTATCTTCGCCGTGCTCGCCGATCGCTACCTCGCTGCGCGGCGGCAGGGCAGGCTCGACAAGGGCATCGATCCGTCCTACCTGCTGCCGGGTGCGGTCATCGACAAATCGGCATCGACACCCGCTGACGGGAGCACGTCCGGGACCGCTCCCACCTCGGGCGACACCGCCGTCACAGAGTTGTCAGAATCGCCGGCCCCAACCACACGCTGAAACCTATTAGCGTGGAGGCATGAGTTCCATCGAATCCAAGCCCCCCGTTCAGCTGTCCGACGACGAATGGCGCGTCAAGCTCTCTCCAGAGGAGTTCAAGGTCCTGCGACTCGCGGGTACCGAGCGGCCGTTCACCGGCGAGTACACCGACACCAAAACCGAAGGTGTGTACGCCTGCCGTGCATGTGGCGCCGAACTCTTCCGTAGTTCGGAGAAGTTCGAGTCCCACTGCGGTTGGCCGTCGTTCTTCGATCCGAAAGACTCCGACGCCGTCATCCTGAAGACCGACCGCAGCCTAGGCATGAAGCGCGTCGAGGTGGTGTGCGCGAATTGTCACAGCCACCTCGGCCACGTCTTCGAAGGCGAGGGGTACGACACCCCGACCGATCAGCGGTACTGCATCAACTCCATCTCGCTGACGTTGAAGCCCGCCGAGTAGCCGGGCGCCACTGCGGGCCGATGCACAAACCCTGCACTCCGTCGAGGGAAAGTTTCGACACGTTGGGTTTCTATCGCGACAGGGCGGGTCGAGGGACCCTCGGATGACAGCCCCACGGCTGCCACATCAGAGGAGGATCCATGGACCCGCTGCTGCTCGTTGTTCTGATCGTTGCGGCGTCGCTGCTCGTCGTCGGCTCTATGGCCGTGAGCGTTCGTCGCAGTCGTCGAGTCCGACGCGACACCGTGATCGACGGCGCCGTCATCGAAGTCGCAACCGAATACGAGTTCTTCGGCCGCATTCTGTCCGCTCTGGTCCGTGTGATCGAGTGATCCGCCGGGAACGGTGAATCTTCCATCCACGCGGTTTCATTTGGTCGACCCCATACTGACCAACCATGCGCCGTCGTGCTTCGAACGCCTCACATCTTCTATAAACCGAGCACGCGGTCTAGTATTGGGATTATGGATCAGACGTGGACTTTGCGCGTTCGAGGACACCCGGTTGCCGTCAGACCAGCTGCCGACAAGTCGATCGAACTACTCCGTGACGACACCGTCGTCGACACGCGTCGGATCCCAACCTTCGGTGCCGTGACGTTCGATCTCGATGCTGCGCGGGTCACGGTCGACGTCAGCTGGGGTACGCGGATATCGAAGGCTGTACTACGGCTCGACGGTTCCCCCGAGGACACCGAACGTGACATCGAGTTCGACCCCCCGACCGGGTCGAGGAAGGCGAGGCTCGCGGCGCTGAAACAACGCCGACCGAAGGTCTACGCCGCCAGACACATCGGGATCGCGGCAATCGAGATCATCGCCGGGGTCCTCGGTCTGAATCTGCTGCTGCGCCTGTTGCCGGACCTGAACATTCCCAAGCCCGATCTACCCGACCTGAACCTGCCGACCATTCCCCTGCCGAGCGTCGACCTGCCGGACATCTCGCTGCCAGGCTGGGTCGGAGCCATCGCAGCATCGGCGAAGTACTGGATCCCGGTTCTGATCGCGATCGGTATCGCCGCGAACGAGGTCGGTCGTCGGCAGCGAGCAGCGCAGCGAAAGCGCGACATCGCCGCCGAGGAAAGCACCGTGGCAGGGAGCACCGTGGCGGGGAGAACCGATGAGAACCGTTGACCCACAACAACATGCGAAACGACGCCTGCACATCCTCGATGCCGCGGCGGAGTGCTTCGCGGACAAAGGATTTGCGAAGACGACGACCGCGAAGATCTGCTCGACGGCGGGCATCAGTTCGGGCAGCCTGTTTCACTACTTCCCGAACAAGCAGGCGGTCTTCAACGCAATTTTCGAGCAGGACCGCTCCGACCTCGACGAATTCTTCACCGCGGCAGCACAATCCGACGACCCGTACGGTTGCGTGATCGAGTGGATCGACCACTGTGCCGAGCAGGCGCGGCTACCGATCATTGCGGGACTGATGGCGGCCGTCGTCGAGCGCTGCCACCAGGATCCCGAGTTCGCAGAGCTGGTCACCGGCACCGAGAAGCTGACGCGCGACGGGATTGCAACACTGATCGAGAACGCCGAACGCGCAGGCCAGGTCGAACCGACAGCGTCTCCGCACCTACTCGCCGGGTGGGTTCTCGTCCTCGTCGACGGCCTCTACAGCCGGCTGAGCGAACTCGGCTACGACCGCGACCTGCAGCTGAGCAGCCTGAAGTCGATGGTCGCCGACCTACTCGGCTACCGCGGTAACAGCCACAGCGAATCGGATCAGGGCAGTGCCGCAATAAGTTTGTCGATCTCGACGCGAGGGCCGGTGTAGAACGGAATCTCTTCGCGCACATGCAATCTCGCCTCGGTCGCCCGAAGTTCACGCATCAGATCGACGATTCGGTGCAGTTCGGGTGCCTCGAAAGCAAGAATCCATTCGTAATCGCCGAGCGCGAAGGAACTCACCGTGTTCGCGCGAACGTCGGCGTAGGCACGCGCGGCCTTGCCGTGATCGGCGAGCATCTTGCGACGCTCGTCGTCGGGCAGCAAATACCACTCGTAGGACCGGACGAACGGGTAGACGCAGATGTATTTACCCGGCTCCTCCCCCGTGAGAAACGCGGGAAGGTGGCTCTTGTTGAACTCCGCGGGCCGGTGCAGTGCGACGTTGCTCCAGATCGGAGCACTCGCCTTGCCGAGCACGGTCGTCCGCCGGAAATCGGCGTACGCGGCCTGCAACTCTTCGATGTTTTCCGCGTGCGTCCACAGCATGAAGTCGGCATCGGCGCGCAGACCTGCGACGTCGTAGATACCGCGGAGCACGACGCCTTTATCGGCGAGGCCTTCGAAGAAGACCTGCGCATCCTTGATCGCCGCTTCTCTGTCGTCGCCGAGTTGACCCGGCTGGACAGCAAAGACGGAGAACATCAGGTATCGGATCGTCGAATTGAGTGTCTGAAAATCTAGGCGTGCCACGCACACCATCGTGCCATGACGGCTAGTGCACAGCAGCCAGCAGGCGTGCCGCAGCGGCGGACCCCGCCGAGATGCAGGCAGGCACGCCGACCCCACGCAGGAACGCGCCAGCGACTTCCAGTCCAGCGAGGTCGGCAAGGCCCGACTCGATCTCGTCGACCCGATCGAGATGGCCGGGCAGATACTGCGGAAGACCACCGGACCAATGCTGGACAACCGCGTCGGTAGGAGTCACCGACACGCCTGTGACGGTCGCCAGATCTTCGGTCGCTGCTGCAATCAGGTCGGCATCGCCGGTATCGGCGACCGAATCGCCGTAGCGGCCGAAGGATGCCCGCACGAGTGCGACGCCACGTTCGGCGAGGTGCGGCCATTTCCGGCTGGAGAACGTGAAAGCCTTGGCGCGCAGACTTTCTCCGGTCGCAACAAGTACGCCGGAATGCTGCGGAAGGTCGGCGCCTGCAGGCAGTGCCAGCGCTACGAGCGCCGACGACGCCAGCGGTATCGCAGCCGCAGCGGACGCCGCAGCAGGTGCGACGACCGCGAGCAACCGTCCGATCGTCTGCGCAGGCAGGGCAAGGACGACCCCGTCGAAGCTACCCAGCGGCTCGAGCTGCCAGCTTGTCCCGATCCGTTCGATCGAGCGCACGGTCATGCCGAGTTCGAGTACCGGATCGGCGGCAGCGAGCAACGCGTCGAGCAGCACCGCATAGCCGTCGCGGATCCCACCGAACACCGGACCGGCCAACGGCGGCGGCAGCGCCAACCGGACCGCTTCGGTGAGGCTGCTCGCGCCCGAATCGAGAGCTGCAGCCAAGGTAGGCAGCGCTGCCCGCACGCCGATCGACGACGACAGTCCCGAGTACACGCCGCCAAGCAGCGGATCGACGGATCGTCGCACGACCTGCTCGCCGAACCGCTCGGCGACGAGAGACCCGACGTCGATATCGCTGGCGCGGTCCCAACGCAACGGCGTCGCGGGTTCGGCGTCGATCCTCGCCAGCGTCGCGTCGTCGACAAGTCCTTCGACCGCGGCGCGGCCGGAAGGAATTCCCATCAACGTCTCGGTCGGCAGCGGGTGCAGGGCACCGCCTGCCCAGACGAGCGGTCGGAGTCCGGCGGGATGGACGAGTTGATCAGCGATGCCGAGCTCCGCGAGCAGGGCTGGAACCTCGGGTCGGCGGCCGACGAACGCCTCGGCGCCGATGTCGATGACGCCGTCGGCGAGTGGCACGGTCCGGAGTTTTCCGCCGATTCGCTCCGCTGCCTCGACAAGGGTGATGGTCGCGGCGGGGCCCAATGCCTGCCGCAGCCGATACGCCGCGACCAGACCGGAGATGCCGGCCCCGACGACGGCAACGGACGTCACAACGAGTGCACCAACTCCACCGTCGCCGTGATCACCCCGGGATCGGTCTTCGGGAGCACCCCATGCCCGAGATTGAAGATGTGCCCGGTTGCGCCGAGGGTCATCGCTTCGTCTCCCTCGGCGACGATCCGGCGCACCTCGTTTTCGATCGACTCGGCGCCCGCGAACAGCACGGCCGAATCGAGGTTGCCCTGCAGAGCTTTCCCCGGTCCGACACGTCGCGCCGCATCCGGAAGCGGAATCCGCCAATCGACACCGACGACGTCGGCGCCCGCCTCACCCATCGATCCGAGCAACTCTCCGGTTCCGACACCGAAGTGGATCTTCGGAACTCCCGAGGCAGCCAACTCGGCGAAGACGCGTTCACTGTGCGGCAGGACGAACTCGCGGTAGTTGGCGAGTGACAGCGTGCCCGCCCACGAGTCGAAGAGTTGGATCGCGTCGACGCCGGCGTTCACCTGCGTCTGCAAGAACGTGATGGTGATATCCGCAAGTCGACCAAGCAGCGCATTCCAGGTTTCGGGATCGCTGTGCATCAGCGCCTTGGTGCGCTCCAGATTGCGACTCGGACCACCCTCGATGAGGTAGGACGCCAACGTGAACGGTGCGCCGGCAAAACCGATCAGCGCGGTGTCGTCCAGTTCGGTGGTGAGAAGCGCGATGGCTTCGGCTATCGCACCGACCTCGCTCGGGTCCAGCGTAGGCAAGGCAGCGACGTCGGCCTTCGATCGGATCGGATTCGCGACGACAGGACCGACACCTGCGACGATGTCGAGGTCGATACCCGCGGCTTTCAGCGGCACGACGATGTCGGAGAAGAGGATCGCGGCGTCGACGCGGTGCCGACGGATCGGCTGCATCGTGATCTCGCAGACCAGATCAGGGGTGAAGCACGACTCCAACATCCCCACATCTGCCCGGATCGCGCGGTACTCCGGCAGCGATCGACCGGCCTGTCGCATGAACCAGACAGGTCGGTGGCTGGGAGTTTGCCCCGTCGCGGCTGCCAGAAACGGCGAATCCGTCAGCTGCCGACGTGTGGGGTAACCAGCGGTATGCCCGCGCTGAACGGGGCTCATATCTGCATCTCGCTCATCACCGTCATGCTCTCATGACTCGGCGCGCCTCCATGCGCGGGCTGGCGTGCGGGTCTACCGTGCGACTTTGTGACGACGTCCGGATCCGCCGCTGAACCGGCACCTTTTCGTGCCGCAGTCGATGCGATGGGTGCTGCGACCGTCCACCCCGGCATCGAATTGGGCCCGATTCGCCCGCCGCAGCGCCTTGCGCCGTTCTCCTACGCGATCGGCGCAGAGGTCAAACACGTCGAGACAGAGGTCGTCCCCGAGCAGTCGGAGGGCGACGCGTTCGGCCGCCTGATTCTGCTGTACGACCCCAACGGCGACGAAGCCTGGAACGGCACGCTGCGGTTGGTCGCCTACATTCAGGCCGACGTCGATGCCTCACTCGCAGGCGATCCGCTGCTGCCGGAAGTGGCCTGGAGTTGGCTCGTCGACGCGCTGGAAGCACGAAACGAACCACTGAACGCGCTCGGCGGGACGGTGACCGCGACGAGTTCGGTCCGCTACGGCGATATCGCGGGTCCGCCGCGGGCGCATCAACTGGAACTTCGCGCGTCCTGGACGCCGACCACGGTCGAACTTGCGAGTCATGTCGAGGCATTCGGCGAGGTCCTCGCCTATGCGGCGGGCCTGCCACCTGCGGGAATTACGGAACTGAGGGCCTGACGGCCTCGTGAGTCTTTTCGGAGGGCGGGCCCACCGAAAGGACTCACGAGCGGCGTAGCCGCACGAAAAAGCGGGCGAAGACATCGTCGTCTCCGCCCGCTCCTGCGCAACGCCTCCGGCTTGTCGAGCTCCGGCCGGAGTCCGCTACTCGAAAGTCTTAGTTCTTGAACGCGTCTTTGACGTTTTCGCCGGCGTCCTTGAGGCTGGACTTGGTCTGGTCCGTCTTGCCTTCACGCTCGGTGCTCTTGTCACCGGTCACCTTGCCGAAAGCTTCCTTCGCCTTGCCGGAAACGTCTTCGGCTGCATTCTTGGCCTTGTCGATTGCACTCACTGGTGAATCCTCCTCGCTTTGTGGCAACCCCTGCCGTACTGCGGGGCATGCAGAACGAATACCCGTAGCTGCAACCGCTAAACACACACAATCCGAAGTCGAACTTTTTCGTCGGGTTCTGTGGGACGTTTCAGGTGTCTCACCACGCATTTTGCCGTTTCGATAGCGCAAAACTAGAACACGTTCTAGTATGTCTGCATGGAACGCCTCAGCGGCTTGGATGCCAGCTTCCTCTACATGGAAACGTCGACGCAGTTACTGCACGTCTGCGGATTGATCGAACTCGACCCGTCGACGATTCCGGACGGCTATTCCTTCGACGCACTCAAGCACGAACTCGGTGCTCGCGCGCGCACGATCCCCACATTTCGCAGGAAACTCCAAGATTCGGCGTTCAACCTCGATCACCCGGTATGGGTCGACGACACCGACTTCGATATCGACCGGCACTGCCATCGCGTCGCCGTTCCTGCGCCCGGAGACCGTGCAACCCTCGCCGAACTGTGTGGTCACATCGCGAGCCAACCGCTCGACCGCAGCCGACCGCTGTGGGAAATGTGGATCATCGAGGGACTGGAAGACGGTCGCATCGCCGTCATGTCGAAGATGCACCACGCAGGTGTCGACGGCATCACCGGCGCCAACGTGATGTCGCAACTGTGCGGGTTGGAACCCGACGCACCGACGCCGGCAGACTCGGGCACGGCCTCGATCGGCGGAGCAAGCTCGGCCGAGATCGCGGTTGGGGGGCTGTTCGCCTACGCGTCGCGTCCGATCAAATTCTTGAAGGTACTACCGACCGCTTTGACTGTGCCGCAATGGATTTCGCGCGCCCGCCGCGGCGAAGCAATGCCGGCGCCGTTCACGGCCCCGCGCACCTCGTTCAACGGAACCATCACGGGCCACCGCAGCATCGCCTACTCGCAACTCGATCTCGCGAAGGTCAAACTCGTCAAGAACACCTTCGGCGCAAAGGTCAACGACGTCGTGCTGACACTCGTCGCGAGCGCATTGCGGATGTACCTCGAGGACCGCGGCGAACTGCCCGACTCCTCACTCGTCGCCGTCGTACCCGTCTCGGTCCACGCCAAGTCGAACCGGCCGGGCACCAACAAGGTGTCGAGCATGTTCTCCCAATTGCGGACCGACATCGACGATCCGGTCGAGCGGCTGCAAGCCATCGCCGAGGCCAACGTGGTATCGAAGCTGCACCAGGAAGCACTCGACGCCAACATGCTGCAGGACTGGACGCAGTTCGCGGGCCCGGCGACCTTCGGCGTCGCGATGCGGCTCTACGCCAAGCTGCGGCTAGCCGACCGACATCCGGTGATCCACAACCTCGTCGTGTCCAACGTCCCCGGACCGCCGGTCCCGCTGTACTTCCTCGGCGCCCGCGTCACCGGCATGTACCCGCTCGGGCCCGTCTTCCACGGCGCGGGTCTGACCATCACGGTGCTGTCGCTGGAGAAGCACCTCAACGTCGGTCTCATCGCGTGCTCCGAACTCGCGCCCAATCTCTGGTCGCTCGCCGATGCCTTCCCCGAAGCTCTCGACGAACTTGTCAAAGCCGCGCGCGCGAAAGCACGGAAGCGCAAGCCGGCATCAGCCCAGAACTGAACACCTCCGCCTCCATGACACACGAGGCGTGGCCGCAATCGACTTCGTAGGAGGACGCACCGGCGATCTGCCGCGCCAGCCACCGCTGCCGCTCCGGTTTGATCGCACGATCGCGAGCGGTCACGACGACCGAGGTCGGCACATCGATATCGCCGACCCACGCACTCGAATCGAACTTGCCGATCGCTGCGGTCGCAGCCGCCATGGCACCGTAGCGAGTCTGCCGGAATTGCTCGAGTGCCCATTTTCGATCGGTGAGCAGCGCCCCACCGTCCACGCCGGGAAGCGCACCTGCGCCCAGGTTCAACGCACCGACAGCCCGACCGAAGGCGTCCATGAAGATCCGCTCCCGCCGGACGCCACGGAAACTCGACGCAGCTGCGCACAGCACCAGTCCGGCAAGTCGATCGCGATGTTGTTTCCACACCAGCTGACCTATCAGCGACCCCATCGAATAGCCAACGGCGACAAAGCGATCCACGTCGAGATAGTCGGCAACCGCGGCCACGTCGTCGGCGCAGTCCGCCAGTGCGAAACGCGGCGAACGAATGCCTCGGCCGTGCCAGCGCTGATCGAACACGACGACGCGACCTTTGCGCGAAAGCCGCTCGAATACCGGGTACCACGTGAGGATGCCGGTGCACGTCAGCGAATGCAGCAGGATCATCGTCGGTCGGTCGCTCGCGCTGTCGTCGGAGTCGATCAGGTAGGTACTGCCCCTGCCGGGCAGCTCGATCATCGAGCCCGTTGGGACGGTACCGACGGGTGCGATCGTCGCGAGGTTCACCATGTCCGCCATCGTAACTAGAACACGTTCTAGATGCACGGGTTCGTCGGAACCCGAGGGGGCTTCGGCCCGACCGCGGGGCAACGTAAGGTTCACGTCTATGTCAGACACCAGCAGCACGCTCGACGGCGAGCCCGATACGCCGGCTTCGGTGCCACTGCTGGTGCCCGCCGACGGCGTTCCCGCCGTGCTCACGACAGCCGACGAGATCGCCGCTGCAGCACAGCGTCTCGCGACCGGTACCGGGCCCCTCGCCGTGGACGCAGAGCGTGCCTCCGGCTTCCGCTACTCCAGTCGCGCGTATCTGATTCAGCTGCGGCGAGCAGGGGTCGGCACCATCCTCGTCGACCCCATTCCGACCGCGAACGATCTGGAACCCCTCGCCGAGGCGATCAACGAGCTCGAATGGGTCCTGCATTCGGCCGACCAGGATCTGCCCGGCCTCGCCGAACTCGGCCTGCGCCCGGCGCGACTGTTCGACACCGAACTGGCGGGGCGTCTGGCCGGTTTCGAACGCGTCGGACTTGCGGCAATCGTCGAGCGGACCCTCGGCCTCGAGTTGCGTAAAGGCCACGGCGCAGCGGACTGGTCGACCCGACCCCTCCCGCCGGAATGGCTGAACTACGCGGCTCTCGATGTCGAGGTACTGCTCGAGCTGCGGGACAAGATGGCCGAAGAGCTTGCGGCACAAGGTAAGACGGACTGGGCGGCGCAAGAGTTCGAACATGTCCGGACCCAGGGTCCGCCGACGCCGAAACCGGACCGCTGGCGCCGGACCTCACAGATTCACACGCTGAAAAAGGCGCGCCAACTGGCCACGGTCAGGTCGCTGTGGCAGGCGCGCGACGAATACGCAGCGTCCCGCGATGTCGCGCCAGGCCGGGTACTGCCCGATGCGGCGATCATCTCCGCTGCCATCGCCGACCCGACGTCGATCGAAGATCTCCGTCGACTCCCCATCTTCGGTGGGCCGCGACAGCGCAAATCCTCGCGCTTGTGGCTCGACGCCGTCCGCGCGGCACGCGCGCTCCCCGAGAGCCAATTGCCGCCGACGAGTCAACCGTTCACCGGTCCGCCGCCGATCAACCGATGGGCACGCCGCAACCCCGAGGCAGCCGCGCGGCTCACCGCGGCACGCGCAGCGATGTCGAAGGTCAGCGAAAGCGTTGCCGTCCCGGTGGAAAATCTGCTGCTCCCCGACCTGCTGCGTCGCCTGTGCTGGGACGGGATCGCACCGTCGACAGACGATCTCGAAACCGCTGTCGACGACTTCCTCGCAGCAGGCGGCGCGAGAGGATGGCAGCGTGAACTGGCCGTGCCCGTGCTCGCCGCCGCGTTGGCCGAAGCAGCGGCAGCACCTACCGAGACGCCAACGGAGACCGAACCGGGGCCGATCGAAGCCTGAGGCTTCGCCTGGGTCAGGCCCCTGCTGCGAAACCGGCGATACGGCGAACGATGTCGTCGACAGACAGGCCCAGTTCGGCGAGCACTTGAGCACGCGAGGCGTGGTCGAGGAAGCGCTGCGGCACACCGAGATCCCGGCACGGGACGTCCACGCCCGCGGCACGCATGACGGCCGAGACCGTGGACCCGATGCCGCCATGGACACCGCTGTCTTCCAGGGTCACGACCAGTCCGAAGTCTTCGGCCAGCTTGACGATCGCCTCAGGAATCGGAAGCACCCACCGCGGATCGACGACCGCGACCGAGACACCCTGTTCGGCGAGCCGATCCGCAGTCTCGCAGGCAAGCGAGGCGAAAGGTCCGACAGCGACGATGAGGACGTCACCTGTCGAGCCCTCCGGCATGCGCAGCACGTCGACGCCGTCGATCCGGTCGATGGCCTCGATGCTCTCGACCACCGCGCCCTTCGGGAAGCGAATCGCCGTCGGTCCGTCGTTGACGGCCAGCGCCTCGGCAAGTTCTTCGCGCAGCGTGACCGCATCGCGTGGAGCCGCAACGCGCATACCGGGCACGATTCCGAGCAGCGACAGATCCCAGACGCCGTTGTGGCTCGCGCCGTCGGGACCAGTCACACCGGCTCGGTCGAGTACGAGCGTCACCGGCAACTTGAGCAGCGCGACGTCCATCAGCAACTGGTCGAAGGCACGATTGAGGAAGGTCGAGTAGATCGCAACGACGGGATGCATGCCGCCGAGCGCGAGTCCGGCAGCCGAGGCGACAGCCTGCTGTTCGGCGATACCGACGTCGAAGAAGCGGTCCGGGAAACGATTGCCGAACGCTGCGAGTCCGGTCGGGCCTGCCATCGCGGCAGTGATGGCGACGATGTCTTTACGGCGCTGCGCCTGCTCGATCAGTTCGGCAGAGAACACCGACGTCCAGTCCGGCGCAGCCGTACTCGTCGCGATGCCCGTCAGCGGATCGATGACACCACAGGCGTGCATCTGGTCGGCTTCGTGATTCTCCGCGGGCGGGTAGCCCATGCCCTTACGTGTGACCGTGTGGACGATCACGGGTCCGCCGAAGTCTTTCGCTCGTCGCAATGCGGCTTCGAGCGCGGCCTCGTCGTGACCGTCGACCGGTCCGAGGTACTTGATGCCCAGATCGGTGAAGAGCACCTGAGGGCTCATCGCGTCCTTGAGGCCGACTTTGATGCCGTGCAGCACCGAGTAGGTCGAGACGCCGACCCACGGAATTCGCTGCAGGAAGCGGCGACCACCGTCGAGAATGCGCTCGTACTCGGGTTGGAGCCGAAGTGCGGCAAGTCGGTCGGCGAGGCCACCGATCGTCGGAGCGTAGGACCGTCCGTTGTCGTTGACGACGATCACCACCGACCGATCCTTGCCTGCGGCGATGTTGTTGAGAGCCTCCCAACACATGCCACCGGTCAACGCGCCGTCGCCGACGACCGCGACGACGTGGCGGTCCTGGCCGAGCAGCTGAAAGGCCTTCGCGAGTCCGTCCGCGTAGGACAACGATGCCGAGGCGTGCGACGACTCCACCCAGTCGTGGCTGCTCTCGGCTCTGCTCGGATAGCCGGACAGTCCGCCGCGTGTACGCAGCGAGTCGAACTTGTCCTTGCGACCGGTCAGGATCTTGTGGACGTACGCCTGATGCCCGGTGTCGAAGATCAATGCGTCCTCGGGAGATTCGAAAACCCGGTGGATCGCAAGAGTCAGTTCGACGACGCCGAGGTTCGGACCGAGGTGGCCGCCGGTCGCGGAGACCTTCTGGACCAAGAAATCGCGGATCTCCGAGGCAAGCTCGGTCAGCTCATCTCGTGTGAGCCCACGCAAATCTGCGGGCTGGTCGACCCGGGCAAGAACACCCAACGAACTGCTCCCTCCGGACGCACCTTGACTACGTACCAAGTCTACGGAGCCTCATGTGTACCCGATGCGCTCGACGAGCGCGTCCACCCATTATGCCGGACAATAGTGAGAAGGCTCATAGGCAGCTTCGCCTAAGGTTCGACCATGCCGAATGTAGTCGACGACATCGTCGCCGAGGTCGCCGCGCTGTGCCGAGAGAACCGCGACGGAGCGGTCGCCGACTACATCCCGGAACTGGCGTCGGTGCCCGCGGACGAGTTCGCGCTCTGCATCGCAACCACCGATGGCTACGTCTACGAATCAGGTTCTGCACGAACCGAATTCACGATTCAATCGATCTCCAAACCGTTCACCTACGGCCTTGCCCTCGCCGACAACGGACCAGCCGCGGTAGCCGCGAAAGTCGACGTCGAACCGTCCGGCGAACCGTTCAACGAGATCAGTCTCGACCCGGTCACCGAGCGTCCACGCAACCCCATGATCAACGCCGGAGCCATCACCTCGGCCGCCCTGATTCACGGCGCCGATGTCGCGGAAAGATTCGAACGAATCAGAAGATGTTATTCGCGTTACGCCGGGCGCGAACTGACGATGAACGACGCCGTCTACCTCTCCGAAGCGAAGACCGGACACCGAAATCGCGCCATCGGGCACATGCTGCGGTCGTTCGGCATCGTCACGGGCAACCCCGACGACGCCGTCGATCTGTACTTCCGCCAGTGCTCGATCGACGTCACCTGTCGCGACCTGGCACTGATGGCGGCGACCATGGCGAACAACGGAATCAATCCGGTGACCCACGAGCGCGCCCTGGCAACCGAGCAGATCGAACGGGTGCTCAGCGTGATGACGACCTGCGGGATGTACGACGCGGCGGGCGATTGGGTCGCGCGCGTGGGCCTGCCTGCCAAGAGCGGCGTCGGCGGTGGTGTGCTTGCCGTGCTGCCCGGCCAGATCGGGATCGCGGTGTACTCGCCGCGACTCGATGCACATGGCAACAGCGTGCGGGGCGTGCAGGCGTGCAGCGAGCTGTCCAAGCGACTGGAACTGCACTTCATGCACGTCACGCGTGCCGCACGATCCGCGATTCGGTCGCAATACACGATCGCCGAGGCGCCGTCGCGGCTACGCCGCACCGACACCGAACGGACCACCCTCTCGCAGTTCGGCAACCGCGCACGCATCTACGAGTTGCACGGCGACCTGTTGTTCGCGGGCGCCGAAACCGCGGTCCGTGAGATCACCGATCACGGCGACGACCTCGATGCTGTTGTCATCGACATTCGCCGCGTCGACGACGTCAGCGCCGTCGCCAACCGAATGATCGCCGACATGCAGGCAGCGCTGACCGATCGCGGCTGTCGAACCGCGCTAGTCGATCCCGACGGGTTGCTCGGGCGAACGACGTCGAGCGTGCTGATCGACGATCCGGACGGTCGCGTATTCGTCGATATCGACGCCGCAGCGCAGTGGTGCGAAGACGTCGTGCTCGACAGATATTGCTTCGTGGATCGCCAACCGAAGAAGGTCGACCTAGCGCGACACCCACTGCTTGCGACGCTGACCTCCGAGCAGTTCGAACGATTCGCCTTGGAGATCGAACGGCGCACGTTCGCGCGAGGTGAGGTCGTCGTCCGGCGAGGTGAGCAGGCCAGCGGAATTCACTTCCTCCTCGAAGGCCAGATCAGTTCCACTCTGACCGATGCACAAGGCAGGACCAGGCGGGTCGCGACGCTGTCCCCCGGCATGTCGTTCGGTGAGATGGCACTGTTGGTCGGGGAGCCCTACCTGTACGACGTTCGGGCCGACTCCGCGGTTCAGCTTGCGGTCCTGCCTGCCGAACGCTTCGCCGATCTGACGGCGTCGGCACCGGAACTGAAGTTGGCGCTGTTGGAACGCCTTGCCGCGGGAGCGTACGCCCAGATGGACTCGGCGATCCGGTCGATCGCGCTGCGGTCGGGCGGTTTCTGAAGACTCCGTGGCGTGGACGCACGGCAAATGTATACGATGTCAACAAGTTCTCATTTGTCCTATTTTCTGTCGGTGGCGAGTGAGAGGCTAGGGACCTGGCACACGAGAGGGGCGGACGACCATGAGCAGTCTCGCGATCGAAACCGAAGGGTTGATCAAACGCTTCGGATCCAACACAGCGGTCGACGGTGTCGACCTCGCCGTGCAACGCGGCGGGGTCTACGGGGTTCTCGGGCCGAACGGTGCGGGTAAGACGACCACGATCCGCATGCTTGCGACTTTGCTCGCGATCGACGGCGGCCGCGCGACGGTGCTCGGCCACGACGTGGCGACCGAAGCGGAAGAGGTCCGCGGAAAGGTTGCTCTCACCGGACAATTCGCATCACTCGACGAAGATCTGTCGGGTACGGAAAATTTGGTTCTGCTCTCCCGGCTCTACGGCTACTCGTTCCCGGCGGCCCGCGCACGCGCAGAGCAGCTGCTCACGGCGTTCGATCTCGTCGAAGCCGGACCCCGCCAGGTCAAGACCTTCTCGGGTGGCATGCGCCGCCGCATGGATATCGCGGCGAGCATCATCGTCACCCCGGAACTGATCTTCCTCGACGAGCCGACCACCGGGCTCGATCCCCGCAGCCGAAATCAGGTCTGGGAAATCATTCGGGCTCTCGTTGCAGGCGGAACGACCGTCTTGCTCACCACGCAGTACCTCGACGAAGCCGACCAACTCGCCGATCGCGTCGCGGTGATCGACCGAGGCAAAGTCATCGCCGAAGGCACAACGGGCGAACTCAAAGCGTCGGTCGGTGCGAGCGCGCTGCATGTCAGGGTTGCCGACAATGCTCGGCGCGGCGACGCCGCACACCTGCTGCGAAATCTGCTCGGCGTCGACGTTGTCGAAGAATCCGATCCCGCCGCTCTCACCGCGCGAGTCGACGATCCGCTCGTCGTCGCGACCGCACTTCCGGCACTCCACGAGGCGGGCATCGCTGTCACGACGTTCGCACTCGGCCAGCCGAGTCTCGACGAGGTGTTCCTCGCCCTGACCGGTAAACACGCCGATCCCGAACCCGAGCTCGACGACCTGAAGGAGACGGCGCGATGACCGCCACCAAATCCGCGGGCGCCTCGCCTTCGTCACCGTCGGCTCCTGCCCTCACCGTTGCCGATGTCCTGCAATCGGGGCCACGTCCACCTGCACCCGGACCACTGTCCACATCGCTGTCGTTCGCATGGCGGGCATTGCTCAAGATCAAACACGTCCCCGAGCAACTCTTCGACGTGACGATGTTTCCGATCATGTTCACGCTGATGTTCACCTATCTCTTCGGCGGCGCACTCGCGGGATCGACCAACGCATACATCCAATATCTGCTGCCCGGGATCCTTGTGCAGACCATCGTCATGATCACGATGTACACCGGGCTGACCATCAACAAAGACATCGAGAAAGGTGTCTTCGATCGGTTCCGTTCGCTGCCGATCTGGCGCCCGTCCCCGCTGGTGGGAGCGCTGTTCGGCGATGTCGTGCGCTACATCATCGCCATCACGGTTTCGCTCGTCCTCGGCCTGATCATCGGCTTCCGTCCGCAGGGCGGAGTGTTGGGTGTTCTCGCAGCCGCCGGCCTGCTGTTGATGTTCTCGTTCAGCATCTCCTGGATCTGGACGATGTTCGCGATGTTCCTCCGGACCGAGCAGGCGGTGATGGGGGTCAGCATGTTCATCCTGTTCCCGCTGACCTTCGCGAGCAACATCTTCGTCGACCCGGTGACCATGCCGGGCTGGCTGCAGGCATTTGTAAAGGTCAACCCCATCAGCCATCTCGTCACTGCGACGCGCGGGCTGATGCAGGGAACGACGGAAATTCGCGATATGGCCGCGGTGTTCGGCTGGAGTGCGTTCTTCGTCCTCGTCTTCGGCACGGTCACCATGCGGCTCTACAACAAGAAGAGCTGACTCAGCTCGTCAGCACGACCAGTTGCTGTGTCGCTCGTGTCATTGCGACATAGTGGTCGACGGCTCCCTCGATGCCCGCTCCGAACGACTCCGGGTCGATCAGAACAACCAGATCGAATTCGAGTCCCTTCGACAGCTCGGGTGTGAGTGCCCGAACGCGCGGCGACTGATGGGCCGACGCCCTGATGTCTGTGCTGATCACACAGGCGATCCCGTCCGCATTGGCAGCGAGCCAGTTGTCGACTGTCGCGTCCAGTTCCGCTGTGGATCCGTACCGCACCGCAATGCCACTGCTCCGAATCGACGTCGGCACGTTGGCGTCGGGAAGTACGGCCCGGATGACAGGTTCTGCTTCGATCATGATCTCTTCCGGCGTCCGATAGTTGATGCTCAGTGACGCCACCGTGATCCGGTCGAGCCCGACTCGCCCGAGCCGCTCCTGCCACGTCTCCGTGAAGCCGTGCCTCGCCTGCGCTCGGTCCCCGACGATGGTGAAGCTCTTCGACGGGCAGCGCTGCAACAACATCTGCCACTGCGCGTCGGTGAGCTCCTGAGCTTCGTCGACGACGATGTGCTCGAACGGTCCGGCCAGCAGATCCGGTTCGGCGGGCGGCAGCGTGTTGCCTTCGGCAAGAACACCGTGCAGGTGCCCACCACGAAACATCTGAACCAGACCCTCACCGTCGTCGGCGTCGATCAGGTCGTCGATCACGATCGCCCTGCGCTCACGTTCGGCAGCGAGAAAGGCAGACCGCCGACGCTGTTGCAGTGCGGCATCAGGGTCGCCGAGGCGCTGTCGAGCGGCGTCGAGCAGCGGAAGGTCCGACACCGTCCAATTTTTTGCATCGCTTCGCTGTAGCTGTCGAATCTCGTCCGCTGTGAGCCACGGCGCGCATTTCCGGAGATAGGCAGGCACCGACCACAGGTCCGCGACGAGGTCGGCCGCTTCGATCAAGGTCCACGCGTTGTCGAGTGTCGTCCGTAGTTCGTCGTTGTGCCGCAACGCCTTCCGGACCTGTTCGGCCGGCGTGTCGCCGTCGTAGGAGTCCATCAGGATCGTGAGCAGCAGCTCCCAGATCTGTTCGCGCGCCTCGTTGTGCGGCGTGCCGGGATCCGGCGCTTCGAACGCTTCCACCCAGTCCGCCGGAGTGAGCCGGTGCTCGGTCCAATCGGTCGCGACGGTCATTCCTTTCGTCGGTGGCTGTTCGTAGAACTTCACCGCGGTCTCGATCGCCTCGACCATCCGCACCGACGACTTGAGCCGCGCCACATCGGGATCGACGTCGACTGTCGCGGCCGCGCCCTCTGCGACGAGGTCGCGCAGTGTGCAGGTCTGCATGCCCTCCTCCCCGAGGCTGGGCAGCACGTCGGCGACGTACGCCAGATACGGCTCGTGGGGTCCGACGAACAACACCGCACCGCGGTGGTGGCCGAGCCGAGGGTCCGAATAGAGCAGATAGGCCGAGCGATGCAGTGCGACAACACTTTTACCCGTACCGGGTCCGCCGTCGACGACGAGGGCACCGCGCGATCCGGCGCGAATGATTGCGTCCTGGTCGGCCTGAATGGTGCCGAGCACGTCGCGCATCTTGGGTGACCGGTTGCTGCCGAGGCTGGCGATGAAGGCGGACTGGTCGTCGAGTGCGGCGTAGTTCTCGAACCCGTCCGAGAACTCTTCTGCGAACACCTCGTCCCAGTAGTCGGTGATCTTCCCGCGAGACCAGCGATACCGTCGGCGACTGATCAGACCCATCGGATTAGCATGTGTCGCACCGAAGAACGGCTCAGCTGCCGGGGAACGCCAATCCACGAGGAGCTGATTGCCTGCAGCATCGAGTAGACCGAGGCGTCCGATGTACACAGGCTCGTCCGACTCCCCCACGCCGACGATGCGCCCGAGACACAGATCCAATCCGTAGCGCCGCAGTGCACGCAGCTGACCGGTCAACCTGTGCACCTGCATGTCTCGGTCCATCGCCGCCTGACCGACGCCGCCCGGTGCTTTTCGTTCGATCTCCAAACGCCGAGTCAGGTCCGCGATCGACCGACTCAGGCTGTTCTCGATTGCCGCGAAATGCCGCTCGTCGGCGGCGATCAGTGTCGGATCGGCCTTTCCGAGGTGGTCGGGTAGATCGAACACGCTCGAAACGGCGTCACGTGGCTCGTTGCTCGAAAAAGACACCTGCATTCGCGGCTCCCCATTTCCGTAGACAGTGCTTACGGCGGGTAAGTCTGAGGGGTGACCGGGGTCTTGCGGCAAGCCCCCGGGTGCGATATAAGTTGAAAGTGGAAGGAGTGCGGTTACCTCCTTCCACATTCATGTGGTGGCTCCTCGACCTCGGTTCTAGGCCGCGAGGAACCGATCGATATGCGGCCAGGTTGTGTCTTTCGCACCTGGACCGGCAAGAACACCGAGGTGACTACCGGGTACGGCTTCGAACTGTACCGACGGCGCGCCCGTCAAGATGTCGAGCGCATGCCGCGCGGAGGCCTGCGTCGTGATGGCGTCGGTGGTACCGGCCAGTGCAAGCACGGGGACGGTGACATTCGCGAATTCGATTGTCCTGTCACCGAGTTGGAGACGGCCCTTCGCGAGATCGTTGGCGAGCATGATGCGTCCCCACAGCTGGCCGTAGAGCCTGCCCGGATAGCCGGGCATCTGACCCATGAACCGCTCGATGGACTCCATACGAGCCATCGCCTCGGTGTCGTGGAGATTGCGTGCGATGAACCACGGACGTTTGATCTCGCGCTCGAGTGCGGTCGCTCGGAAGCTGGCCTGCACAACCGGCGCCGGAATGCCGCCGAAGAGACGGTTGAACATGGTGCCTTCGATACCGCCTGTGACGCGGCTCAACACTCGATACGCCGCGACCGAGGGCAACTTGCTGTAGTCGAGTGGCGTCGCGACCGTGACGATCGAGCGGATGGGGAGGTCGTCGTGAGCCGCCGCGCTCAGCAGCGTCATCGTCCCGCCGAGGCACCACGCGACGACGTCGACCGGCTCGCCACCGTTGTCTTCGGACACTTTGCGGATCGCGTTCGGGATGATGTCGTCGATCCACTCCTCGAAACCGAGGGTGCGGTCTTCCCAGGTGATCGTGCCGTAGTCGATGACATAGGGGGTCCGGCCGGAACTCTGCAGATGTTGCACGACACTCTGGCCCGGTCGCAGGTCGAAGCACGTGGCCGGCGCCGCCAGCGGCGGAACCAGCAGCACTGCCGACCCTCGCGGCGCGTCGGTGTCGTACCGACGTAGTTCACGATGTGGCTCGTCCCAGATCACCGTCGACGGCGTCGCGCTGTAGGGCTCGACGCCGTCGCCGACGAACAACGACCACGCATTGCGTGCCGCCTTGTCCAACGTGGCTACCGCACTCACAGAACCGCTCCTCGCATCTCGGTCGTTCCGGGCTGCAGAATTCTCGCATACCCAGTACCGCGAGTATCGGCTACTGTGACAAATTCAACTCTGCCGTCAGGTGGCCAGCCGTGTGAGCTTCACCCGCAAGCCGTCCTTGGGACTCGGCAGCGAAGTTCGATCCCACGGCGTTTTGTAGCCGGGTTCCGACGACCATTCGAACTGTCGAAGGACCTGATGCATAACGGCTTTCACCTGCATGCCGCCGAAGTACTGGCCGATGCATTTGTGCACGCCTGCCCCGAACGGCACCCACGCATGTTTGTGGATTTTGTCTTCGCGTCGCTCGGGCGAGAAGCGACCGGGATCGAAACGGTATGGGTCCGGCCAATATTCGGGCATGTAGTGGATGAACTGAGGGTTGACCATCACCTGCGTTCCGGCTGGGATGAAATGTCCGAGCACCTCGGTGTCGGCGAGCGCGGCGCGCGGCATCTGCGGCAGCGGCGTCAACATTCGGAGCGACTCCTTCATCACCAGATCGAGCGACGTCAGTTGTTCCTGACTCGCGAAATCGACCGACGAAGATCCGAGCGCCACGCTCTCCGCACGGCAACGCGACTGCCATTCAGGACTTCTGGCGAGATAGTCCATCATCGCGGTCATGGTGATCGTCGTCGTGTCGTGCGCCGCCATAAGCAGGAAGATCATGTGATTGATGACGTCGTCGTCGGTAAAGCTGTGCCCGTCTTCGCTTTCCGCGTGACACAGCGCCGTGAACAGGTCGTCGCCCGAACCACGCCGCTTTGCGGGCAGTTGCGCTCGCAGCATTTCTTCGAGCACTTTCCTCGCCCGAAGGCCGCGAGACCATCGCAGGCCAGGCACTGGAAAACGCACGTATGCCGTTCCCGCTCGGACGCAGTCGATGAAGGCTCGATTGATGCGGTCGGCCTGCGGGCCGAGCGCGGCACCCATAAATGTTCGTGTCGCGATGTCGAGGGTGACCTGTTTTATCGCCGGGTAGCACTGGAACGTGTCGGATTCGATCCAGCTGGACACACCCTGGTCGATCGTCGGGTTCATCGCGTCCAGATAGCCGGCGAGGCGGGTCTTCGTGAACGCCTGAATCATGATCCGCTTGTGAAACAGGTGCTCGTCGGCGTCGAGCAACATCAGGCCGCGAGGGAAGAACGGACCGATCAGGTAGTCCCACGCAGGTCCACTGGCAAATTGCTTGTTTCGATTTGCCATCGGAACATCCCACGCGTCCGGTCCGAGCAGCACAACCATCTCTCGGCCGAGGGCATTGGTCCACGACACCGGGCCATAACGCTCGTAGCGCCTGTTCGCCCATTCGAGCGGTCTGTGAAAGATGTCCAGCGATTCGCCGATCAGCGGGAGACCGCTGTTGCCCGATATCGATTGCAGTCCCGAATCTTTCGGTGCATGGGCAGGACCTGACGTCAGAAAGGGGGTCACCATTGACTTCACCTCGACTTTTCGCGTTAGTTGACACTGAGCCATGTCAACTTGACTTAGATCGTGAACTTGACACAGCGATATGTCAAGATGTTTCCATGGCCACCGTCGTACGACCCTTTCGAGGAGTCAGCGCCCACGACCGCGTCGCACAGCGCCGCGCGGACCTCATCGACGCTGCCTTCGACGTCGTCGGTGAC
This sequence comes from Antrihabitans stalagmiti, assembly GCF_016482825.1. Lineage (GTDB taxonomy): Bacteria > Actinomycetota > Actinomycetes > Mycobacteriales > Mycobacteriaceae > Antrihabitans > Antrihabitans stalagmiti. Next base: position 187,863 of record NZ_JAEMNV010000007.1, read on the forward strand.
AGCGGGCTCGCCAAACTGACGATGACCGCGGTGTGCGAACGTGCAGGCCTCACACAGCGCTACTTCTACGAACAGTTCGACAATCGCGACGAACTCGTCAACGCATTGTTCGACGAGGTATTCGAGCAGTACTTCGGTCGGGCGCGGGCAGCAGCGGAAAGTCAACCGCCCGACCTGCACCTACGCGCACGCGCAGCGATGGAGGTGTTCGTCGACTTCTTCGCGACCGACCCACGCAAAGCGCGTGTCTTCGCCGAGTCGGTCGCCACCGAGTCGGCGGCAAAACACAAAGCCGATTCCGTTCGCAGATTCGCCGAATATGCTGCCAATCAAGCTTTTTCGCTTCTCGGAACGCTCGACGATCGCGGCCACACGCGGGTGAAGATTGCCGCGTCGATCATCGTCGGCGGGCTGACCGACACCGCAGCCCAGTGGCTCGCCGGTTCGATCGACCTCCCCCGAGACGAATTCATCGACGAGATCGCACTGCTTTTCGTCGTCGCCATCGAGGCGGCCTGCCGGGTGCGGTAACGCGGCTAGCGGCTCGTGAGCACTTTAGGAGGGCGGAACCGCCGAAAAGACTCACGAGCCGCGGAGCGGCCTACAGGGTGTGAGCCTTCCACTCCTTGGGTGTCTGTTTTGCGAACACGACAGCGACGACCATGAGGCTATGGAAACTGACGGTGTCGGCGACTTCGCACGTGCCGACGTCGAGTACTGCGGTGAGCGCTACGCACTCGACGTCGACGCTGTCTTCTACGTCGGTCGCGACGCCGACCTCTCGATCGACGACAACCGCTACCTCCACAGGCGCTGTCTGTCGATCCACTACGAGACCGGGATGTGGTGGCTCGCCAACGTCGGCAGCCGAATCCCCGCGAAAGTGTCCGAAGCATCCACGGGATTCGCCGCACTTCTTGTGCCGGGAACTCGAATTCCACTGGTGTACGGCATGACGACGGTGGTGGTCGCGGCGGGCCCGACGACCTACGAATTCGCCGTCGAAACGTCGACCGCTGTCACGAACCCGACACCACCGCCGCACCGATCCGGTGAAACCACCATCGGCGCACCTGCACTCACCGCGGCACAGCTGGCGTTGATCGTCGCGCTCGCCGAACCGTTGTTGCTGCGCGACGGTGTCGACGCGAGCGCCATACCGAGTTCGGCGCGCGCGGCCGAGCGGCTCGGCTGGCCACTCACCAAGTTCAACCGCAAACTCGACAACGTCTGCGACAAGTTCGACCGCATCGGCGTCAGCGGATTGCGCGGCGGCCCAGGCAGATTGGCGTCCAACCGGCGAGCGCGGCTGGTCGAGTTCGCAATCTCGTCCCGACTGGTCACCAAGTCCGATCTCGGCTCGATCGACGACCAGCGACGCTTGTGTCTGGACCTGCAGCGCTCCCCCAGCACCAGCGCAGGCGAGGTGGCCTAGCGCGTCAGCAGTCCGACGACCTCGACATGGTGGGTCAGCGGAAAGGCATCGTAAGCACGCAGGTCGGTCAGCCTGTAGCCCTGCTCCCGATAAAGCGATACATCACGGGCGAAGGCGGCAGGGTCACATCCGATGTGAACGACGCGCTGCGGATTCTGTTGTGCCACAGCGGTAACGATCTCCCGCCCAGCTCCGGACCGCGGTGGATCGAGGACGACGACCTCCGGTGCTCCGGCAACGTCGGCCAACACGTTCTCGACCCGCGCCGCGTGAAACTGCACCACCGCAAGATCGGCCAACGCCGCTTTGCCGTCGCGCACCGCCTCACGCGACGACTCGACGGCCACAACGGTTCCCGACTCGCCCACCTGATCGGCGAGCCGAGCCGCGAAAACTCCTGCGCCGCTGTAGAGATCCCACGCGAGGGCACCTGCGGACGCGTCGGACCATTCGGCGACGACCGACGAATACGCCTCAGCCGCACCACGATGCGCCTGCCAGAAGCCGACAGCGTCCAACTCCCACGCCCGGCCACCGACCCGCTCGACCACGCGACCCGTTCCCATCGCGACACGCTGAGCTCGCTGTGTGTTGGTCGCCGCGCGACGTGCCATGGCACCGCGGCGGCCCGGACTGCGACGACCCGTCCCCGACACCCGAGCGGGCGACAACTCGACGACGTGACGGACTCCGTCGCTGTCGACCGCGACAGCGAGTTCGGCACCCGGCCGCCAACTGCGCTCGCTCACGCCGTCCAGCGCACCCGAAACCGGCTGCGGGCAACGTAGATCGGCAAGCACCGAGCCGCTGCGGTAGCCGTGGACCCCTGCCCGACCGTGCTCGTCGACAGCGAGGCGGACGCGGGTTCGCCATCCTCCGCCGTCGCCGGTTCCACCAAGCACGCCGACCTCGACGTCGCGCTCGATGCCGGCAATTCGGCGCAACTGCTCGGCGACGATCGAGGCTTTCATGCCGCGCTGTGCCGCCAACGTCGCGTGGGAGTAGTCGCAGCAGCCTGCACCACCCGGACCGGACACCGGACACAGCGCGGGCACGCGGTCCGCGGATGCTTCGACGACCTCGATCACGTCGGCACGGCAGAACGATCCGCCGCGGTCCTCGTTCACCTCGGCGAGCACCAGTTCGCCAGGCAATCCGTGCCGGACGAAGACCACCCGACCGTCGTGGCGTGCCACGCAGAAGCCGCCGTGCCCGGGATTGCCGAGACGCAGCTCGAGGCGACGGCCCCGCCAGGATTCACTCAACGGACGTCACTTGTCCTGATAGCCGCGGCGAATGGCACCGGGGGCGTCTTCCCAGCCCTCCAGCTTCGCCCGCTCCGAGGACGCGAGCTGCCAGGGCACGCTGGTGACCATGACGCCCGGCTCGAACAGCAGCCTGCCCTTGAGCCGCAGCGCACTCTGGTTGTGCAGCACCTGCTCCCACCAATGACCGACGACGTATTCGGGGATGAACACCGTCACGACATCGCGCGGCGAATCCTTCCGGAGCCGCTTGACGTAGTCGAGGACAGGCTTCGTGATTTCGCGGTAGGGCGACTCGATCACCTTCAGCGGCACCGCGATGTCGCTTTTCTCCCACGCGCGGACCAGTGCTCGGGTGTCCGGTTCGTCGACGTTGACCGTGATCGCTTCGAGGGTGTCCGGTCGCGTCGCACGGGCGTAGGCGATCGCGCGTTTGGTCGGCATGTGCATCTTCGACACCAGCACGATCGAGTGGGTCCGGCTCGGCAGTACGCCGTCCCATTCGGTTTCGGCGAGTTCGCGCGCGACCGTGTCGTAGTGCTTGCGAATCAACCGCATCAGCCCGAAGATCGCGCCCATCGTGACGATTGCAATCCACGCACCGGCCGCGAACTTGGTGATGAGCACGATGACAAGGACGGTTGCCGTCATCGTCAGACCGATCGCGTTGATCACCCGCGAACGTTGCATCTTGGCGCGCTGTTCGGGCTCGGTCTCGGTGCGTAGATGCCGCGTCCAGTGTCGGATCATGCCGGTTTGACTCAACACGAACGAGACGAACACCCCGACGATGTAGAGCTGGATCAGCTTGGTGACCTCGGCACCGAACAGGACGACGAAGGCGATCGCGGCACCGGACAGGAAGAGGATGCCGTTGCTGAAGGCCAAACGGTCACCGCGGGTGTGCAGCTGCCTCGGCAGGAAGCGATCCTGAGCGAGGACCGAACCGAGGACGGGAAAACCGTTGAAAGCCGTGTTGGCGGCCAGGACCAGGATCAGCGCGGTGACAGCGGCGATGAAGAAGAACCCGATGCGGAAATCGCTGAAGACGGCTTCGGCGATCTGCGCGATCAACGTCTTCTGGTGATACCCGTCCGGTGCGTTGGTGAGCTGCGTATCAGGATTGTGTGCGTAGATCACGCCGATCTTCTGCGCCAGGATGATGATGCCCATCAGCAGGACGATCGCGATGCCACCGAGCATCAGCAGCGTCGTTGCGGCGTTGCGCGACTTCGGTTTGCGGAAGGCCGGGACGCCGTTGCTGATCGCCTCGACACCGGTCAGCGCGGCACAACCCGACGAGAACGCCCGCGCGACGAGGAAGGCGAACGCGATCCCGGTCAGATGCTCGTGCTCGCCGGTCAGTTCGAACCCGGCGGACTCGGCCCGAATATCTTCGTCCAGCACGTAGATCCGGAACAGACCCCACCCGAGCATAAAGAACATGCCGACGATGAAGGCGTAGGTCGGGATGGCGAACGCCGTTCCCGACTCGCGGATGCCGCGGAGGTTGATCGCGGTCAACAGGACGATCGCGGCGACAGCGAACAGCACTTTGTGTTGGGCGACGAACGGAACCGCCGATCCGATATTCGACGCTGCCGCCGACATCGACACCGCAACGGTGAGGACATAATCGACGAGCAACGCACTGCCGACCGTCAGCCCCGCCGTCGGTCCGAGGTTGGTCGTCGCGACCTCGTAGTCGCCACCGCCGGAGGGATAGGCGTGCACGTTCTGCCGGTAGCTCGCAACGACCACGATCATCACGGCGGCGACGGCGAGACCGACCCACGGGGTGTAGACGTAGGCCGACAGGCCCGCAGTCGAGAGCACCAGAAAGATTTCTTCCGGCGCATAGGCAACCGACGACATCGCGTCGGAGGCGAATACAGGCAGCGCGATTCGCTTCGGTAGCAACGTGTGGCCCAGTTTGTCGCTACGGAAGGGTCTACCGAGCAGCAGCCGCTTCGTAGCGGTCGTGAGCTTCGACACCGGGAAAGCGTAAGCCGTAGGGCACAGTCGGTAGCGCGCAGCCACCGCACGACGTTCGATTGCGTGACAAGCGGGCAACACCTCGGTCCGGAACGGCGCCTCCGCGGTCTAATGGGCGTACGGTTGCCAGCCGTGGGAACAGCCGACCCGCGCTGGAAGACGAAGAAGACGAGGAACGGGGTTCTGCGTTGTACGTAATCGTGATGGGTTGCGGACGAGTGGGCTCCTCGCTCGCCGGAGCCTTGACTCGAATCGGACACGAAGTTGCTGTGATCGACCGCGACGGAAGCTCTTTCCTACGGTTGGGTCCGGACTTCAAGGGTCACAAAGTCGTCGGAATGGGTTTCGACCGTGAGGTTCTCGTCAAGGCCGGGATCGAAAAGGCCGAGGCGTTCGCCGCGGTGTCGTCCGGCGACAACTCGAACATCATCGCCGCGCGGGTAGCGCGCGAAACCTTCGGCGTCGAACGTGTCGTCGCGAGAATCTACGACGCCAAGCGCGCCGCCGTGTACGAGCGCCTCGGCATTCCGACCGTCGCTACGGTGCCGTGGACGACGGACCGATTCCTGCACACGCTCATCCAGGACACGCAGATCACGAAATGGCGGGATCCCTCCGGAGCGGTCGCTGTGGCGGAACTCACGCTGCACGAAGACTGGTTCGGGCACGCGGTGAGCGAGCTCGAGGCTGCGACGGGCTCACGTGTCGCGTTCATCGTCCGCTTCGGCGAAGGTGTGCTGCCGAAGGGCAAGACAGTGATTCAAGCTGACGACACCGTCTACATCGCAGCTGTGTCGGGGACGGTCGGTGAGGCGGTCGCGCTGGCGAGCAATCCGCCACCCGCGGACGCCTGACGCCATGGCGACGACAATCCTGACCACGACAATCGAGGAAGCCCGCAGATGAGAGTCGCAATTGCAGGTGCCGGAGCCGTCGGTCGGTCGATCGCACGAGAGCTCGTCCGCGCCGAGCACGAGGTGATGTTGCTCGAGCGTCAGCTCGATCACGTCGACCCGAACTCCGTTCCCGAAGCGCGCTGGGTGCACGCAGACGCGTGCGAGTTGGTTTCGCTGGAAGCGGCGAAGCTGCAGACCTACGACGTCGTCATCGCGGCAACGGGTGACGACAAGGCCAATCTGGTCCTGAGCCTGCTGGCCAAGACGGAGTTCGGCACGCGGCGGGTCGTCGCGCGTGTGAACGACCCGCGCAACGAATGGCTTTTCGATGCGTCGTGGGGCGTAGATGTCGCGGTGTCGACGCCGCGCATCCTCGCCTCGCTCGTCGAGGAAGCCGTCTCGGTCGGCGATCTGGTCCGATTGATGACGCTGCGGCAGGGCCAGGCGAATCTCGTCGAGATCACCTTGCCCGCCGATACCGGCCTAGCGGGAAAGCCCGTCAGAAAGCTCTCGCTTCCCCGCGATGCGGCCCTGGTGACGATCCTGCGCGGCGGCAGGGTCATCGTCCCGGAAAAGGACGATCCGCTCGAAGGTGGGGACGAACTGCTGTTCGTCGCCTCCGTCGAAGTCGAGGACGAACTGCGTGCGGCGGTTGGGCTCTAGGGCTAACAGACTCCTGCCAACTCGCGACCGAAGACGAGGTTCGACGTCCGCAGCTCGGCACGTAGGCGGTTGAGCGCACGGTGCTGCATCACTCGCACGACGCCTGCGGTGGTGCCGAGGGCAGCGGCTGTCTCTGCTGCCGACCATCCCAAGACGACGCGCATCATCAGCACTTCCTTGTGCTTCTCCGAGAGAACTTCCAACAGTTCACGGAGGTGAGCCCGCTGCTCGCCGGCAAGCGCCCACTCTTCGGGTCCTGGGTCCTCGCAGATACGTTCCGGGATCTCCTCGACCGTCTGTAGGGGATGTGACTGCGCGCGGCGTCGGGCATCGGAGACCTTGTTGGAGGCGATGCCGTACACGAACGCCAGAAACGACTTGCCCTGGTCTTCGTATCGGGTGATCGCTCGGATCGTGGCAAGGCAGATTTCCTGTGCCACATCGTCTGCCGTCACCTGAAGCTCGCCAGGTCGGCCGAGACGATTGACGCAGTAGCGCCGCATCAGCGGATGAATGATGCGGAGGATTTCGCCGACGGCGACACGATCGCCCGACGCGGCCAGCGGCACCAACGCCTCCAACGCGTTGGTCGTCTCCACGTCAGACATCTCGAAGCCCCCTGGTCGCCCGGTTCGATCGCACACCCGAAAATTCGAGGTACGGATCGATCCTCTAGCGAAGGGTCCGACGCAACCAGGGACCCCAGGGTGAGAAAGTTGCCACCCCTAAGAAGTCGGGTCTTCCGCGTGTCGCGCTGCCGGCTTCCCATCGGTCGCGGTGCCGGGTTCTTCGGCGGCCTCCGGCTCCGGCTCCGGCGCGGTCAGTCGGTCGGCGCGGCGGGCTGCCCACACCGACACCGCAACTGCCGCAGCGGCCAACGGCCAACCCATCGCAATTCGGGCGACAGCGAGCAGACCTTCTTGATCGGTGTTGTAGAAGTGTTGCTGCACGAGATAGCGGGCCCCGAATACGACGGCCCACGCGGCGGTCGCGATGTCGTAACCACGCACTGCTGCGCGGCTCTTGCGCCAGCCGTTGCCATGACCGTTGAGAAAACCCCATACGACGCCGACGAGAGGCCAGCGCACGAGGATGGACACGAGGAACGCTGCGCCGTAAACGAGGCTCGCGTAGATACCGAACAAGAAATAGCCCTTGGCGTCGCCAGTGCGGTAGGCGATGAACGCGCACAGGCCGACGCCGAGGAAGCCGGAGATTGCGGGCTGGACGGGATCGCGGCGATACAGCCGCCACACGAGAATTGCTGCTGCGACGCCGAGCGCTGTCCAGATCGCGGTCTGTAGGCCCCACAACGAATTGGCAGGAACGAAAACGAGCACGGGCAACGTCGAGTAGACGAGCCCGCTCACTCCCCCGAGTTGTTCGAGTACGGACTGCTGCTGGCTATCGCTCACCTAACGAGGGTGCCACATCGGCACACCCGAGTCGGCTACTCGTCGCCTTGAAGTTCGTAGTTCGGGTTGTAGATGACCTTCTCGCCACCGCGGTCGCCGACGCGTCCGCGAACCTTCAGTTTTTTGCCGGGTTCGATGCCCGGTATGCGGCGACGGCCGATCCACACGAGCGTCACGGTGTCGGTGCCGTCGAAGAACTCGGCCTGCATCGTCGCTCCAGCGGACTGCGAACACGCTTCGACGCTGCGCAATCGACCCAACATCGTGACTTCGTCGCCACGAACACAGTCGGATGCTCGACAGGCGCCCGAGGCGTCGGCAGAGGATGCCATCTCTTCGGCGTCGACCTGATCGAGATCCTCGGTCAGGCGATGTTTGAGCCGGCGAAAATATCCTGCGGCTGCGGGTGCCATGGTGCGCTCCTGGAGCAATACGTGGCGCGGATCTCGTGCCACTTAGGCCTTCTCAGCGCCACTGTAGACCTATCCGAGGCGGCGAACCACTCGACTGCAGCCCCAATGGAACGCAGGTGCATGATCGAGCGTATGCAGTCTCCTCGGCGACCTCGGTGTGCGGTCGTTCTGCCAGGCACCGGGTCCGATGCCGACTTCGTCGGCCGCGCCTTCGGGCCGGCTCTACGCGGCCTGGACCTGGAAGTCATTGCGGTGGAACCCGATCCACGGGGTGTCGTCGCAAGTTACGTTGCCGCCCTCGATGCTGCCGTTGCACGATCGGGCCCGATCGTCGTCGGTGGTGTGTCGCTAGGCGCTGCCGTGGCTCTGAACTGGGCAAACGACCGAATCGGCGCGGCGGCGGCGGTACTCGTCGCGCTGCCCGCCTGGACCGGCTCCCCCGACGGCGCACCCGCAGCCGCAAGCGCGGAGTTGACGGCTCGACTGCTCCGGGCCGACGGAATCGCCGCTGTCACAGCGACTATGCGGGCAGGAAGCCCGCCGTGGCTCGGGGCCGAACTCGCGAAATCCTGGGCGTCGCAGTGGCCGCATCTTCCCGACGCACTGGACGAGGCAAGCACGTATCGGTCCCCGACACCTGCAGAATTGGCTGCTACCACCGTTCCCGTGGCGCTCGTCACCGCGGTCGACGACCCCGTGCATCCATACGCCGTCGCACAGGCCTGGCACGCCGCCATACCGGACTCAGGGGTGGCGGAAATCACGCTCGACGAGATCGGGGCAGACCCGTCCGTGATCGGGCGGGCGGCGCTGAGGGCGCTCACTCAGACGAGTTTTCGCTGGTAGCGCGCCTTCTCGAGCGTCGTTGCGTTACTGCGCCTATTTGCGTAGCTGTTGCATTGCCGAACCGTCGGCGCCGCGGCGCGGGGCCTTCGGGGCAGGTGGCGGCGCCTGCGGCTGCACCGGCTCGGTCGCCGCACGCTGCGCTGCTTCGGCAGCCGCCAACTGCTGCTGATGCGCAGCGGCGAGCTGATCGGCCATCTCCTTCGGCAGGTTCACCGGCAACGGGGTTCGCACAGGATGTGGATCCGTACCGCGCCGGACGATCGTCTCGCGCAGAATCGCGCGAGCTGCTTCGACGAGCGGCATACCTTCGACAACCGAGCCGGCCGGACCAGCTGCGACGAGGCGGACCATCCAGCGATAGCCGTCGACGCCGATGAAGCGAATATCCGCTGCGGCAGTGGACGCCACTAGTTCTCGACCCCACGGACCGGTCTCGATGCTCACCGTGCCGTTGTCGTCGCGTATCGACTTCGCCAGATCCGCTGTCACCTCTCGCCACTGTCCGGGCGACTTGGGCGCGGCATACGCCGCGACGGTGATGCGGCCCTGATCACCGATGACAAGGTGCACACCTTGCGGCTTGCCGTCCTGGCCCATCTCGACCTGTAGCTGGCCACCCTCCGGCATCGGAAGAATCACCGAACCGAGGTCGAGGCGACCCGCGAGGTCTTCGTCGTCTTCGTAGTCGTAGGGACCGTGCTCGTAGTCGACGGCATCCTCGAACTCGTCGGCGTCATCGCTCGACGCGTCCTCCGCTACGAGATCAGCTGCCTGCGTCTCGTCGGCTGCGTCGTCACGATCCTTCTTGCGCTTTCCGAACATGGTTACGCCCCTTTTCCTTGCAAGCTCGCGTGCCCGCCGCTCGACCCGTATCCGCCTGCGCCACGCGTTGTGTCGTCGAGGCTCTCGACCTCGACGAAGTCGACCAGCTCTACCTTCTGAACCACGAGCTGCGCGATGCGGTCACCTCGTCGCACGACGATCGGCGTCCGCAGATCGTGGTTGATCAAGCACACCTTGATCTCGCCGCGATAGCCCGCATCGATCGTTCCCGGCGTATTGACCACGGACAACCCGGATTTTGCTGCGAGGCCGGACCTCGGGTGAATCAAGCCGACAGTTCCGATCGGGAGGGCAATCGCAATGCCGGTTCCGACGAGCGTTCGCTCGCCGGGTTCGATCGTCACGTCGGCCGTCGCACACAGGTCCACACCCGCATCACCGTCGTGTGCACGCTGGGGAATCGCAATATCTGGATCGAGTCGCATCAAGGCGACGGAAGGTACACCGCTCACGTGGTCAAAGAGTACGCGCCGAGGGGCGCCGACTAATCTGAAGCCCGTGTCCAAACAACCTCAGCCCGCTGCGCGAGCCCACAACGGCGAAACTCGGCCGTCGTATTCGGAACGGCTGTGGGTTCCGGTGTGGTGGTGGCCGATCGCCGTCGCCGTGACCATGCTGCTCGCTGCAGAGATTCATATGGGCGCCCCCGGCATTCGGGCGTGGCTGCCGTACCTGGTTCTGCTGCCGCTGCCGATCTGGGTTCTGCTGTGGCTGAGCCGGCTACGCGTGGAGGTCACCACCGACGCGGACGACGGTCGCGAACTAAGAATCGGCCGCGCCCATCTACCGGTCGAGGTCATCTCGCGTGCTGCTGTCGTTCCTGCGACAGCCAAGAGCGCCGCGCTCGGGCGTCAGCTCGACCCGGCCGCGTACGTCCAGCACCGACCATGGGTCAAACCCATGATCGTGGTCGTCCTCGACGATGCCGACGATCCGACGCCGTACTGGTTGATCAGTACGAGGCATCCGGATCGTGTGCTCGCCGCGCTTGGTCTCGGAACAGCGTCCGAGCCCGAGCACGACAAGACCTGACACGTGGCCGCACCGCTGGGTCCTGGCGGTTGGTTTCAGCTTTAAGCGGCGCAGTCCATGCAGATCAGTTGGCCGCCGCTGTTGCTTGCGAGTCTGCTGCGATGATGCACAAGGAAGCAGCTCGAACAAGTGAACTCGTCGGCCTGCTTCGGAATGACACGCACAGAGAGCTCTTCGCCTGACAGGTCCGCGCCGGGGAGTTCGAACGACTCCGCGGTATCGGACTCGTCGATGTCCACGACAGCGGACTGCGCTTCGTTGCGCCGCGCTTTCAGCTCCTCCAGCGAATCTTCGGATACATCGTCGGTCTCAGTCCGCCTCGGTGCGTCGTAGTCGGTTGCCATGTCGTCCCCTCGTCCTCTTTCGTGTATCCCGATCCGCTGCGGTCGTGCCGAGCGGGCTGCTCGACAACGGACCCGCCGGATCGCCGGTGGTGCCTTTTGCCCTGTGTGTGCTCAACGCATTCCGTACACGGAAAGTGCCCGAAATCAGCACCCAGGAAACCCGACGAGCGTGTCGTCGCGTGTCTCGATCGACCTGCTCGGCATGCCGCGCAAATCGGTCTGGGCCGCCAGACAATAGCGGATGTCGAAGGGGAATAGTGGGTTCACACCCCAATCGATTCGAAACTGTCCGACAATCGTCACCAACACGCGCTGGCTTCGAGACATTCCACACATCCGGTGACGACGCGCACATGCTCGATGCCCGTCCGGATTGGTCTCGTCGCACCCGCCCGTTAAGTTGTTGGGACGTGCGCGGCGATAGTACAGAACCGCCACGTCGCCAGAGGTCCTCCAGGGCGCCTCGGGCGACTGGGCCACGAAAGGGACGCTGTGGTTTCACTTATCACCGAAGGCAGATCGAAGGATCCGAACGGCAAGCCGTTCGTCCGCAGGCGGCGGTTGCCATGGGTCGTCATGGTTGCCGTTCTGGCTCTGCTCGGTGCCTTCGTATGGGCTCAGGCGCTCACCAGAGACGAAACCAACACCGCTGCGATGTCGTGCAACAGCCCGAAGATTCCGGCGAGCGCGGAACCGGGCGCGGCCGCTCCTGCTCCATTGGGCAAGCGGGTCGGCGCGTCCCGACTCAAGGACGTCGAGCCCGCTGCCCTCTCGGCGACGAAGGCCCGCGTGTTCAACGCGAACGGCGAGCGCGGCCAGGCCGCCCACATCGCGTCGCAGCTCAGTGACTACGGTTTCGCGAGCGCGCCGGACGTCCAGGTCGGCAACGACCCCGTCTACGTCGATCAGAACATGGAGTGCTCGGGCCAGATCAGGTTCGGCCCCAACGGACTTGCGGCAGCCGCGTCGCTGCAATTGGTCGCCCCGTGCTCGGAATTGATCGAAGACGCCCGCCAGGACGACACCGTCGACCTAGCACTCGGGACCTTGTTCAACGACATCCGGCCGAACAGCGATGCCGAAGAGGTCCTCCGCTCCCTGAAGGATCCGCCGCCCGGAGTCGAGCCCGCACCACTCGACATCGATCTGCTCGCGGCTGCCCGCATCGCGAAGTGCTGATCAGCGTCTTTCAGTCGTTGGGTATCGCGCGATAGGCGTCCAACTGGGTCAGCAGCACGACGAAGTCGTCGGCGATTCCGGGCGCAACCGCAAGCGTGACCTCCCCCGCGTCGCTCATCGTGTCGGCGCTCGGAACGTGTACACGCGCGCCCGCCTCCGATGCGATGAGTGCGCCTGCCGCCCAGTCCCACGGGCTCAGTCCGTGTTCGAAATGTGCGTCGACGAGCCCGGCAGCGACCATGCACAGGTCGAGCGCTGCCGAGCCGATCCGGCGGATGTCGCGAATCTGCGGTAGCAACTTGGCGATCAACGCGCCCTGCTCCTCCCGTCGCCGCGAGCCGTAGCCGAAGCCTGTTGCCACAAGCGCGAAGTCGACGGAGTCGACGTCGTTGCAACGCAATTCCGCTGTCGCCCCAGCACTGTCCGTCCGGGTGGCACCGTGGCCGAGTGCCGCGGCATAGGTGAATTCGCGCGCTACATCCACGACAGCCCCTGCGACGGAGTGCCCGTCCACCTGCGCAGCAACCGACACCGCATACGCGGGAATTCCGTAGAGGAAGTTGACGGTCCCATCGATCGGATCGATGACCCAGCGAACGCCTGCCATCGACTCGGAGCCACCGCCTTCTTCGCCGAGGATCGCATCGTGCGGTCGCAGCTCCCCCAACAACGTGCGGGCGACCTGCTCTGTTTCGGTGTCGACAACCGTGACTGGATCGGTCGGTGTGCTCTTCGACTGGACCGAGTCGGGTGCGTCGGTCAGACGATGCGCGCCGACGCCACCGAAGACTTCGGGCCTACGCGTTCGCACGTGGTGTGCCGCGACCTCGGCTACGCGGATTGCGATCGATCGCAATTCCACGGGATCGACAGTCGTGTTCGTTGTCTCGTTCGGCGTTGTATTTGCGTGTTCGGTATTCGGCACTTCTCAATCGCAGCACAGAACCACCCCCATGCGCATTAATGTTGGCCGCGACGGGGTCTGGACCGACTGAGATGTGGGCCACAGCTCTCGATCGCCGACCTGTTCCCGCTGTCACCAGGAGTGCGAAACAAATGGCCGTGCAAGCTGATCTCAGTTTCGGTATCGATGTCGGTGGAAGCGGAGTCAAGGGCGGAATAGTCGACCTGTCCACCGGCGAAATGACCCACTATCGCCTCAAGATCGAGACACCGCATCCCGCTACACCGGAGGCCGTCGTCGCGACCATCGCGAAAATCGTCGATCAGGCCGACTGGGACGGCCCGGTGGGGGTCACCCTGCCGTGTGTCGTCACCGGCGGTGTCGCGCGCACCGCGGCGAACGTCGACAAGGCGTGGATAGGAACCGACGCACGAGCGCTCATATCCGAAGCGCTCGGCGGCAGAGGAGTCGCCGTACTGAACGATGCCGACGCAGCCGGCCTCGCCGAAGACAAGTACGGAGCAGGCAAAGACGTCGAAGGCGTGGTCATTCTCGCGACCTTCGGCACCGGTATCGGCTCCGCGCTGCTCAATCGCGGCGTACTGGTTCCGAACACCGAATTCGGCCACCTCGAGGTCGACGGGATGGAGGCCGAGCACCGCGCAGCAGCGTCGATCAAGACGAAGAAGAACCTGTCGTTCGAACAGTGGGCCGAAGAGGTCAGTTTGGTGCTCTCACGCTACGAAGCATTGTTGTGGCCGGATCTCTTTATCGCGGGTGGCGGCATCAGCCGCGACTCCGAAACTTGGATTCCGTTGCTTACCAACAGAACTCCCGTCGTTCCGGCGACTTTGGAAAATACGGCCGGGATTGTCGGTGCCGCGATGGCAGCGCAGATCGGCATCACGCCGTAGCGTTGAGAAGTTGGTCGTTACAATGGTGGGTGCCCGGCGCCTAGCCGGTGAAACCCGACAGACCTCTCCGCCGGAAAAACCCTCTGGCGTGACGCCGCACGAAACCGTCACGAAAGGGCGTACGTGGTAGCCACGAATACCCGTCAGACCGCCGATCCATCGACCCCCGACGATCCGGCGAACGGAACACCTTCACCGACCGGACGGGCGCCCGCTAAGAAGGTTGCAGCAAAGAAGGCCCCTGCGAAAAAGGCACCGGCCAAGAAAGTCGCCGCGAAAAAGGCACCCGCCAAGAAGGCGACTGCAGCGGTCGGTGACGGACCCGACGTCGATCCGGCCGAGGCCGAAGTTACCGACATCGCAGATCTCGACGTTCCCGAAGGCGATCTGGCAGCGGTCGAATCCGACGTGGTCGAGGTCGTCGCAGTCGGTGCCGAGGTCGAAGAAGACGGCGCAGTCGACGAACCGACGTCATCCGACAAAGCCTCCGGAGATTTCGTCTGGGACGAAGAAGAGTCCGAGGCACTGCGTCAAGCCCGCAAGGACGCCGAGCTCACCGCTTCGGCCGACTCGGTCCGCGCGTACCTCAAGCAGATCGGCAAGGTCGCACTCCTCAACGCAGAAGAGGAAGTCGAACTCGCCAAGCGCATCGAGGCGGGGCTCTACGCCACCGAGAAGATGCGCGAGCTGGCCGAGAAGGGCGAAAAGCTACCCGTTGCTCAACGCCGCGACTTCAACTGGATCTGCCGCGACGGCAATCGCGCGAAGAATCACCTGCTCGAGGCGAACCTGCGCCTCGTGGTGTCGCTCGCAAAGCGCTACACCGGCCGCGGCATGGCCTTCCTCGACCTCATTCAGGAAGGCAACCTCGGTCTGATTCGCGCCGTCGAGAAGTTCGACTACACCAAGGGCTACAAGTTCTCGACCTACGCGACCTGGTGGATTCGTCAGGCCATCACCCGCGCCATGGCCGACCAGGCTCGCACGATCCGCATTCCCGTGCACATGGTCGAGGTCATCAACAAGCTCGGTCGAATCCAGCGCGAACTTCTCCAGGACTTGGGCCGCGAGCCGACTCCTGAAGAACTCGCCAAGGAAATGGACATCACGCCCGAGAAGGTGCTGGAGATCCAGCAGTACGCGCGTGAGCCGATTTCGCTCGATCAGACCATCGGCGACGAGGGCGACAGTCAGCTCGGCGATTTCATCGAAGACTCCGAAGCAGTTGTCGCGGTCGACGCCGTGTCGTTCACGTTGCTGCAGGATCAGCTGCAGTCCGTGCTCGAGACGCTGTCCGAGCGTGAAGCCGGTGTGGTCCGTCTGCGTTTCGGCCTCACCGATGGCCAACCGCGGACGCTCGACGAGATCGGTCAGGTGTACGGCGTCACTCGTGAACGTATCCGCCAGATCGAGTCGAAGACGATGTCCAAGCTGCGCCACCCGTCGCGTTCGCAGGTTTTGCGCGACTACCTGGACTAACTGCTCAGCTCACAACGCACCCCGCGTTTCGGCGTGGGGTGCGTTGTGCGTTTTGCTGGTTGGCGATTGTGCCGGTCCGGGTTTGCAGCAGGTCGATTCAGGCAATCCGTCAGAGGTTGGCTGCGATCTGAGTCAGCCACGGACGAAAGAGAGTCGATGGTCGAAGCTCAACGCACGTTTATGGTCGCAAAGCCTCTGAAGACGGTCGTCGCGTATCTGCGGGACTTCGGACATGCGACCGAGTGGGATCCAGGTTCGAAGAAGTGCAGCCAGATTTCCGACGGTCCGGTCGCCGTCGGCACACAATGGCGCAACGTGTCGAGCTTCTTCGGCATGGAAACCGAACTGACCTATCAGCTCACCCGCGACGAACCGAACCATCTTGTGTTCGAAGGCAGCAACAAGACGGCGAGCAGCGTGGACGATCTCACGTTCGCCACCGTGGACGACGACTCGACAGAGATCACCTATCAGGCTCATATCGAATTCAACGGCGTCGCCAAACTGGCCGATCCGGTTGTGGGACTTGGGTTTCCGGGTCTAGCCGACAAGACGGTCGAGCAAATGACACGGACGCTCGAAGCGTTGTAAGTCGAGCGTCCGCGCAGAAGGTCAGCCGAAGAGTTCACCGATCCGCGACAGCAGCCCGGCAGGTGTCATCGAGGAGCCGGCCGAGCCTGAACCCGAGCCGGTGTCGGGCGGTGCCGCCGCGCAACCGGTGACTGTCATTGTCTTCTCGGGGACGAAGTCGTCGCTCTCCGGTCCCAGGATCACCCGGTAGTGCACGACGTGTGTAGCTGCAGCGGGGTTGGGGAGATTTTCGACGGCTTTGAGGTCGACCTGCTTCTCCGTATGGAACGGCGGCTCGATGTCGCGTCGATACGGCGTGGTCGGTGTGCCGTCGGCAACGCCTGCGGAGAGCGGTGGTCGCCTGCCGGTCGGGCCGCTACCGTAATCCGGACCGGTCAGCGGCTCGTCGTCGATCCAGTAGTCCATCGTGTACGAACGGTTCGTGCGGTTGTCGATCGAGAACGTCACCTTGCAGCCACCGTTGTCGACCGCGTTGGCTTCCAATCCGGGTGGCGCGGCAGACGCGACGCCGGGGAAGAACAGTGCAGACGCGCCGACAGTGGCGAGAGCTACACCCCATCGTGCCGGTGTGGTTCGAAGCATCAGTGATCGATCCCTTCGGAGTGGGGGTAATCGCCCGACCCTAACAAGGTAAAGGGAACCTGTTTCACATTTTCGACAATCGTTGCAGGACAAAGACCTTTCGTCGCCGAGCAGACGGTTCCGGAGGCGAAGCAGAATGAGCATGTGCCGCTGATCCGGACGTCCCCGCGGGGACGTCCGGACGCTCCGAACCATTCGTCGTCAGCCGTCGCTCGGGCCGATCCACTCGGGATACTGGATACCAACCGGCATTGTGGGTGGGAGTGTGCCCAGTGGTGGGGACATTATGCGCGGACTTGGCCTAACCGCGGATGGGTACAGTGCCTGAAACCAGCGGGCACAGCCTTCCGGGAGGCGATCGTACTCGTGACGGAGTTCGTCAATGCGCCACGAGCCGAACACATTCCAATCCGGCACGTAGCGGCCCAGCGAATCTGCAACCTCAGGGCGACGATCAGGCGAACCTGTTTTTCCGATGTTGTCCGCTGGATTGGACATACGAACGTTTATCCCTATCACCTCGGGACCAGGGCGGGCGAGCACTCCTGCACTCTCGAATATGACGTAGCTACACACGGTCGCCGAGACAGAACTTTCCGAAAACGAGAGTCCCGCGATGTGGTTGAAGTCGGTCCGTGGCCAACCTAATGCCCTCTTCGGACTATCAGCGAGACTCCAGTCGACATACGAAAGTAGGCGACTCCGCTCGCTTTCAGTCGCCTCCTCGTAGCCAGGGAACGTCTGATCGAAACCCGCGAAGCGCGTATAGGTCGCGGCGTCGACGGCAGCGCGGACCAACTCCGCGCCCCGATCGAACAAGTCGAT
Organism: Antrihabitans stalagmiti; assembly: GCF_016482825.1. Lineage (GTDB taxonomy): Bacteria > Actinomycetota > Actinomycetes > Mycobacteriales > Mycobacteriaceae > Antrihabitans > Antrihabitans stalagmiti. The sequence goes on from NZ_JAEMNV010000007.1 coordinate 205,484, forward strand.
GCCGGGGTCAGCCGACCAGATCTCGCTGTACCGCGGCTGCGGTCCAACGCGATGCAAGGCCTTGCCTGTACCAAACCAGCCACAGCCGGTGGCGACCAACGTGGCGGACATCAGTATTCCGGCGATACGAACTCGATTGTCAGCCATCATTTCTCACGACATCGTCGTAGGAGGCACGGAGGACGGAATTGAAGCCGTACGCGGGATCGGACAGCCTGGAGAACATTGCCGTAAAGTCCTCCTGCCTCTGCTGATTGTTCTTGGTCAACTCGGCTACTTCGTCCCAAGACCTGAGCTGCTCCCCAGAGAAGGCCCAGGGGAAGTCGCGCCTGAACTCGTCCGGCAGATCTGGAACCGCGCACAAGATGGCGTGGTGATGCCGATCGAAGTTGACACCGCCCAAGGCGGATTCTTCGGGCCCGTCGGGTTCCTCGCCGATTATGGATTCCTTCAGCGAATCACCGCCTGCATCGACCATCGCGTTGATCACGGCGCCATGCGGACTCTTGTCGATTCCTAAGGACACTGCACTCAGCACTGCGTCGTATGCGGACGACTTCCGGTCGTAGGCAGCCTGTGCCTGATCGGCTGTGTCATCGAACTGATCTTGTACCGACAGCATGATTCCTTTGTCCATCTCACCGAGGAGTCGTCCTGCGACGGAAAGATGCCCACCTGCCGACGGGTCGTTCGGGTCGAGAGCAAAGCGCCCCTCGGCGGCCAACTCTTCGTTGATCGCGGCTTGCGTGAAGACACTCCCTGCTTGTTCGCCGCTGTTCAGCACCGCAAACACATTCGACCCGCCTTGGAAATGGTTCTCGTCGTCGGTCAACCACTCGGCTGTGTCGAATCCCGGCTTCGTCGGCTGATCCGCGCCACCGAAGTCCGCCACATAGGGAGTGAGGCTGTGCGCGACTGTCTCCAGCAATTCCGGATTCACCTGCCCGACCGACAGTCCATCGGTGCCTTCGATATTCAGCAAACTGTCGCGGGCTTCGTCGGTGCTCATGTGCTGCGCGACGGTCTCCATGATGTCGCCTGTCCGCGTCGCGATTGCGACATCACTCGACGACCAACCGTTCTCGATCGTGGCGTCGTTCTCACCGAAACGAAACAGTGCCGATGCACCGGTACCGTCGTCGGTCCACTGTCGGGTGAGAACGTCGTCGAGGAAGTCCTGACCATGCTCGGAATTGGAGATGGCATCCAATACAGCGACCTTGTCGTTGCCTGTTGCCGCGAAGATCTCGGACACCATGCTGTTGTAATCCGCTTCCCGCGGTCGGTACTCACCTTGGATTGCAGGATGGCCGTCGATGAAGATGTCCTCGTTGTCCGCTTTTCCACTCTTTTCGTGACCGACTTGTGCGTCGAGATATTGACGGCCAACCTCTAGGAGGCCCTCGTCCAGCGCGCTTCCCACCATGTACTCGACTCCTGCAGCGCCGGAAATGCGCGCAATTGCCTGATTGTCGTCGACACCGTTGAAATTGATGGTCGGCTTCACTGCTCCCGGATCGCTGCCGAATCTGCGCGTTACGAGGTCGTCGCGTGTCAACGATTCGCGGATCTTGTTCGGCAACAAATTCGGTCCGCCTTTGGCAGGGACCGCGGGATCACCTGCAATCGATGTCTTGATTTTCTCGTTCGACAGGATCTGGAGCGAATTCGCCAGAGCCTGACGCGATTCCGGTGGAAGTTTGTTCATGATTGCTTCGATTTCACGTGGCGTTTTACCGTCGAGTGCGCGGCCGACCTGATTCAGGTATTCCATCTGCGAAGCCGGTACCGTCGCCGTGTTGCCGGCCTGCAGCGACCCGATCTGCTCTGGAGTGAGCCGCGCCGATTCGATCAGACGTTGCTGCTGCTCGAGTGTCATCGACGAGGGATTCGTGGCGATCTGCTCGCCATCGGATTTTCCTTGGTCACGTCCGAGCGCTCCGCTACTCGTGAACGCAGCACGGAGGTCGCCGCGGGCGTTGCCGAGATCGGCATCGACTCGCGCGTCGGCCTGCTCGGCAAGCAGGGCGTTGTCGGTGATCACCGCTTGTAGCTCGGCGCGCTGCTTCACTCGCTCGACACTCGGCTTGCCGACCGTGTCGACGACGACCAGATCGTCGGTCACGATGTACGCCTGATTCTCGGCGAAGTCGATCGCATGGCGAACATGCTGCAGCGGCGCGTCGACCTCCCCGCAGCCAAGCTTCGCGCGCTCAGCCAGTTGCTCGAGCTTGTCGACGAGCGAATATGCCGTCAGTCTGTCTCGATCGGCCCAACGCTGAGCAGCTTCGGCCGTCTCGCCTTCCCAGTGCTTGTCGTCGTTGACCTTCCCGACAGCGGCAACGTACTGCTCGAATTTCTCTTCGATGCCACGCCCGACGGTGAGCCACGCTTCGCCGAGTCGAACGAGCTGTTGTGGGTCCCACGAATAGATCTGATCGCGATTCAACGTCATACCGTCGGCTCCTCGACAGTCCAGCTTCCGAGCCCGGTGTTGTAGGCGTTGACCAGCGCGCCGACGTTTCGTTCGTCCTGGTCGCGGTACTCGCGAGCGATGCCGACCATGACATCGCCGGTTTCGCTCAATCGCTCTTGGATGGCAGGGATCAGAGATCGGTCGACGAGGCTGTGCGAAATATCAACGGCCACAAAGGCAGAAGACATCCCGTCCGGATTCGGACCTTGCGCGGTGTCGCCGATCAGATAGTCCACCATCTTGCTGCCGAGATCGTTCAGTTCTCCACCCAGCCGCGCCAGCACATCCAAATCAGCATTCAGCGATGCCATAACCGCCCCCCATTCGATAGCGTCCCGCCGGCTGAGCCGGCCCTAGCCCGTCGTGGTGTTGGACGCGGCTACGGGACGATCGGTTCCATCCGTGGTCGGCCGAACCTGAATCTCGGTCGAATGGAACCGATCACGGTCGGCGTGCGTCCAATCCGATATACAGGCCTGCATCTCGGGGTGGCGTCCCCACGCAGCGACATATACGGAGGGTGCGCAGATGGCTCCGAAGGACACCTTCGACTTGTTCGCGGACGACAGCACACGGACCAGCGTGCAGGGTCCCGTTGTCGGGCAGCGCGAGGTGACGGGGCTTTCACGCGAGTGGCACGACCTCAACAGCCAGTACGGCAACAGCTTCGACAATCCGCACGTGAGCGCGGACGAAGCTTTCGAGACGTGGTCGCACGAGCAGATCGTCGCAGAGGTCACCAAGATGGCGCCTGCGACGATCAACAGCGCGGCCGACGCCTGGCGAGGGATCGCGACCGAAGCGTCGACTTTGCTCGACGCATTCCAGTCGAAGGTCGGTGCCGCGCTGTATCGCGGTTGGGAAGGAACTTTCGCCGCCGCTGCAGCACAGGGAATTTCCGACTACCACGGTCAAGCCCGCGCACTTCCGTTGACAACTCAGATGATCGCCAATCGACTCGACGAGGTCGAGAACTTCGTCCGACGAACCATCGCTGCTGTTCCACCGGTACCCGTCGAGACTGCGGCGTCCTCCCCCGGTCTGATTCCGATCCCGGGAGCAGCGAAAGCGGCCCATCATGTCGCCGACGAGTTGGAAGCCCAAGCGCAGCAGGCGTTGATCAGGCACTACAAACCGGGTGTTGTGTCGATAGACGGCCAGACTCCGAGGATTCCCCAGCCGTACAACCCGGTCGGACACTGGCAAGCCGAGGATCGATCGGGAAACGCGAACTCGCAATCGGTCGGAGGTCCCGGATCGGCCGGACCCGATGGAGCTTCCAGCGCGGCGACGTACCAGGTCAACGCCGAACGGCGCAGCGACACAACGAATCCCGCAGGCTCACCGGCGTCCGACGACACGGTGGCCGACCAATCGCAGTTCGCAGACGACACCCCGCTCGACGGCGACTCGGACGATCAGCAGTCGGTCCAGCCTACGAGCTCGGTCGACGATCCACTGTCCACCCGACCCACCTCGGCACCCGACTTCGACAGGCCGAATCCGAACAGCACTCCCCTGGATTCTTCTCGACCGAGCTCACCCGGCCCGAGCACGAACCATCCGGGACCCGGCAGCGGTCCCAATCTTGCTGGGCCACTGCCTGTCTCGCTGTCGCCCGCACCGGGCGCTCCTGGGACAGCACCGACCCCAGCCGGCTCACCCGGGGCTCCCGCACCGGGACGACACGGCGCACCGGGCATGGGAGGTATGCACCCGCCGGGCGCTCGCGGCCGCGGCGAGGACGACGACGAACACAAGACCCCGAGCTATCTGGTCAACGTGCACAACGGAAATGCGTTGATCGGCAAGATCGACAAGGTCGCACCGCCGGTGATCGGCGAGTGAGCAGGCGAGAATGGCGGGTGACGGGAACCGAGTTCGGGGTTGCACTGCGCTCGGCCGGCCTCGACCGCTTGCCCTACCCCCTCAGATACCGCGAGAACGCCGACACCGGAACGCAATTGCGTACACAACGGTCTGCCGCGGCCGCCAGGCTTGCCGAAGACCGGAACGACGATCTGCGGGCAGCGCTGGAGGTGTTTGCCCGGCCCAGCCTTCGAATCGAGTTGTACGGCTTCCTCGGCCCGAACCTTCAGACGAGCGTGCGTGTGCATGCCGCCCTACTCGGACCGACAGCCGTGGTCGCCGTCCAAGACCCCGGCACGACGCCCGACACCGGGTCCGACCTCGTCGTCCGGCGCCTGCCCGCAAAGGCCATCACATCGCAGTTGCTCGAACTGCTACCGTCCTGCGCGCCAGGACGATTGCGTGAGTTGACGATTCACAAATCCGACCTCGACGACGACCGACGCGGCGGGATTCTCACAGCGACGGATCACGTCAGACCCCACGACACCATCGCCACGTTCTTCGACCGGCCACGCACGCTTGTCGCAGAGTTCGGTGCCGCACCAGGCGGAGGCTACGACAACCGAACCGACGAAGTCTCGACGAGCTTTCATGTGATCGACTACGCGAACGACGGCCGCTACCTCGTCCGCAACCGGCCGGATTCCATTGTGGCGCAGCCGGCCACGTCCACAGCGGTAGCCGCCGCAGTCGACAGTCTGATCAGCCGGACCGAATGGCGCAGCGGTGCCGAATAGGCGAACCGCTGCAACACTCGGTCCACGCTGTCACGCCCGACGCTGATTCAGCCTTTCCAGCGCACCGCGGTCGCGGCAGCGAAGTCACCGGCGTGTGCAAATCCCGCGAACATCACCAGCGATCCGGGCGCCACCTTCCCTTCGCGGACTGCACGGTCGAACGTGACGGGAATTCCTGCGCCGAAAAGGTTTCCACAGTCCTCGAACGTATCCGGATGACGCTCCTTCGGGACCTGCAGCGCGTCGCGCCAGTTCCGTAGGAACAGTCGGTTCGGCTGATTCGTCACAAGCAGATCCAGGTCGCTGGACTTCACGCCGATGCGCTTGCAGACCTGTGCAGCAACTTCGGGCACGATGCGATTGCCCCGAGCGAGAACTTTCGCGATCTTCGACTCCGTGAAGCCGAGATGCATCTGCCCTTCGCCTGCCTCCCAGTATTTTCGGGGCGGATCGGCCATCACCGTCATCTGGCCTGCGTACTGCGGCAGATGAATCGCTTCGATATCGAGGATCGGAGACTCGTCGGACTTCGTCAGCAGACCGACCGCCGCACCATCGCCGGGGATCGCGGCTTGCGGCAAGGTCCGAACCTGGTCCTGCGTGAAGACCTGACCCGCACAGTTCTGCGTCGTGACGATCAAAGCCGAACGGGCAGAAGTCGTTTCGAGGATCTGCTTGGCGATCTTCATCATGTAGACGAACACCGCGCAGCCACCGTTGTGCAGGTCGATCAACCATTCCGGGTTGATACCGAGTCGGTGCGCAATGTCGCCGCCACTACCGACGATGCCGAGGTCAGGCAACTGGGTGTGGGTGATCAGGACGTCGACCTCGTCCAGGAAGTCGGCACCTTGCCGCTCGAACAATGGCGCGATGGCGGCTTCGACCATGTCGGCGGGCGTCTCGCCCGGTGCGACATGGTGGCGGAACGCGGGCGCCTTGAACATCACATTCGATGCCTGCGCCCCCGATTCCGCGTACTTGGCGAAGTAGTCCGCGCTGACCCGATCCTTCGGCAGGTAGCTGGAGACATCGGCAAGGCTGACAACGGGTTTCATCACTTCATCCACTCCGGCTTGATCGGCTGGCCATTGGCGTGCCGGTATTCGGCGATTGCTTTGAGGTTGCGCAGTTCCATGAGGTGGCCTGCATAGAAGAGCTCCCAGAAGTCACCGACCCAGACGGGACGACCCTCGGGCGCGGTTTCCGGGTAGGCGTTGCCGTCGTAGTACGGATGGCGGCAGTTGGTCCAGATGACGACCGAACCGGGCTTGTTCAACACCACCTGCGCGTCGATAACGCGCATGAGGTAGATCATCCACAGGTGTTTGCCCTGGTCCCACGCGCAGTGGTAGTCGACGGTGCGAGCGTCTGCGCTGGCAATGGTTCGGGTGTAGATCTTGGTGTGGTCGCCGATTCGGTCGTCGGAAACCCATAGACCTTCTTCGTCGCATTCGGCGAAGTCGCGCATGCTGTAGGTCCACTCGCCGAGACTTCTTGTGTCGGAGAGGTATTCGAACAACTCGTCCGGCGGAACATCGATGTGCTCCTGCACGGTGATGTAGTCGCCGTACACCTCCGCATGCGGGTAGACGGCTCGCGTCATGTCGAGGACGAGCGGCATGCCCTCCTTGACGCTGATGTTCTCGATCCGGTAGACGCCCGGAATCTCGAGTTCGGGCAAGGCGGGCGCAGTCATCGCGGGTGAGCTCCTTCAGCGGTGGCGAAATCCTTCGGACATGTATGAGATCCGACATGGACTAGACAGGATCGGACACAGATGAATACGGACTGGCCGTCGATCGGGTTGAACCCGCGAGAAGAAGTTTTCCTCGAAACTCAGCCCCGAAATTCAGGGCCTGAAAAACGGGTCGACCTCAGCGCCATGGGGATCGGGCTCGGGCCGTTGGAACAGTCGCACCACCGGCTCAGCGAATCGAGCTGCGATCGGGCCGACGATGGCCATCAGCAGCACGTACGCCGTTGCGAGCGCCGCGAGATCGTCCTCGACGGTCCCTGCCGCGACGGCAAGTCCCGCGATCACGATCGAGAATTCACCACGCGCGACAAGTGCCGCGCCGGCACGAGCTCGGCCCATCTTGCCCACGTTCTGATGTGCGGCCGCCCACCACCCGGTCGCGAGTTTGGTCGCGGTCGTGATGACCGCGAGCACGATCGCCCAGCCGAGTACCGGCGGGATGCTGGCTGGGTCGGTATTCAATCCGAAGACGACGAAGAACATCGCCGCAAAGAGATCACGGAGTGGCTCGAGCAGTTTCGTCGCGTTGTGAGCGGTCGACCCCGAGATCGCGATGCCGAGCATAAAGGCACCAACAGCCGCCGACACCTGTAGACCCTGTGCGATTCCCGCGACGAGCAACGCGGCACCGAGAAGCTTGAGCAGGAACACCTCGCGGTCCGCGCTGTCGACGATTGCCGATACGTAGTGCCCGTAGCGCAGCGCGATCAACAGCACGGTCGTGATCACCAGCAGCGCGATGCCGAGCGCCTGCAGACCACCGAAGAATCCGACGCCGGCGAGCAACGCGGTGAGAATCGGCAGATACAACGCCATTGCAAGGTCCTCGAACACCAGGATCGAAAGCACCACCGGCGTTTCGCGGTTACCGAGCCTGCCGAGGTCGGTCAGCACCTTGGCGGCGATACCCGACGACGAGATGTAGGTGACACCAGCGAGTGTCAGTGCCCCGATCGGTCCCCACCCGAGCAGCAACGCGACAACCGCGCCCGGCGTCGCGTTGAGAACGAGGTCGAGAACACCCGCCATCCACGACTTCTGGAGTCCGTTGACGAGTTCGGGTGCGGTGTATTCGAGTCCGAGGAGCAAAAGCAGCAGGACGACGCCGATCTCGGCCGCTAGATGACTGAACTCACCCGCTTCACCGAGCGGGACGAGACCGCCGTGGCCGAAGGCCACACCACCGACGAGATAGAGCGGAATGGGCGACAGACCGATTCGTCCTGCGAGGCGGCCGAGTACTCCGAGAGCGAAAAATACGGCGCCGAGTTCGATGAGGGCGAGAGCGGTGTCATCCATCGTGGAACATCCGAACCCCCGGCCAAGCTCTCACCCGTGGGTGAGGATCTTGGCTGCGGCGTCGAGGCCGTCGGTCGTGCCGACGATCACAAGTAGATCGCCCTTGGTGAAAGTGAAGTCCGGTCCGGGCGAGGGGTGCAGCTGACCTGCCCGCATGACTGCCACGATCGAGACTTTCGTGCGGGTGCGCATGCCGGTGTCGCCCAGCGTCCGACCGTCGTACGGCGACCCGTCCCCGATCGGCAACTGCCGAGTGTTGATGCCAGGCAGATCGCGGTGCTCCTCTTGCAACTGCGCGACGAGTTGCGGAGCACCGAGCAGGTTGCCGAGCACCGCAGCTTCCTCGTTGGACAGGGGAACCTGCGCAGCGCAGGCGTCAGGATCGTCGCGCTTGGAGACGATCAGGTCGGTCGTACCGTCGCGATGCGTCACGACACCGATTCGCCGTCCTGACCCGAGTTCGAAGTCCTTGCGGACTCCGATACCTGGCAGCGGCGTTACTTCGACGTTCACGAATCGAGCGTATCCCCGGACGGCGCAGAGGGGGGTGGAGTCAGGCGAAGAAGAGCTGCGCTGCGGCGTCGCGTGCCAGCAGGAAGCCGACAATCCCCAAGGCCCACCCCGCGGCGCTGTCGGCGTGACGGATCAAAAATGCGTCGATCCTGCGAAGCAGCGGCTCGATGCGATCGTGCATGGCGGTCCGTGCGCCGACGAGAAGCAATGCGGGTGCGATCATCACGACGCAGTAGCAGGCAAGAAGCGGAATCCACTGCACTGCCGACAGCGGACTCGCGACGAGCAATCCGATCGCGGCCAGATACGGCAGCATCGAGAACAGTTCCAACGTCGCGGCGCTCACGGCGAGGATCGCAAGGCCGCGACCCGACGACTGCGAATCGATGGCACGTTCGCGCCAACGCGCCACACGATCCGGCTCACCTCGGCTTCGACGTTTCTTCGAGTCGAACCGCCACGACAACGCGAAAAGACCGACCCCGACCGCCAGTTGGGGTACCAGCACGACTGGACTCCGCAGCGACGACTGCAACCAGTCGGTACCGGCTTGCGCCACGAGGGCCAACGCGACCCCGACCACGAAGTAGAACGCCGCGATCGTCGCGAGGTAGTAGGCGAGCATGCGCACCGAAGGCCGCTTCGGTGACAGCAGCAGCCACACCGGAACGACCAAGGTTCCGATACTCGTGCTGTCGACCAGAGCGAGGCCGACGAGGCCGAGAACGAGCACGGTTGTCATAGGAACGACTCTCCTCGTGGCCGTACCCGCCGCGCGTCGTGCATCGGACCGATCCCGCCTCATCCTTTCGACGGACTCGGCATCGCTCGGGGCTGTGTTGTGATGGGACGGTGCGACGCTGGTCAGATCTGTCGATAGCAGCCCAGAGCGCGATCATCGCTGTGATCACGTTCGTCTTCGGCGGCATGCTCTACGTAGCAGGTCTGTACCCGCTGTCGACGAAAGCCGCGGATCCGTCGCTTGCGGTTCGCTTCGGCGTCCTCGCGATGCTGTGCCTCGCGACCTTCGCACGGCGGCTCGCGCCGGCAACGGCCATCCTCGCCGGACTCGTCCCCCTCGGCATCGACCTCGCGCTCGGCCCGACCGTACCGGTGTGGCTCATCTATTCCGACCTCGTCTACGCGGTGGCACTGTACGGAACACGTCGGCAATCGCGGGCCGTGGTCACGGTGTCGATCGTGGGCAGTGTCGTGGGCGTCTGCGCTGTGCTCGCGGTGACCGGCGACTGGCGTTCGGTCGCCATCGCGGTCGCCATCGCGTCCGCCTTCCTCGCAACACCGATCTGGTGGGCCCTGGCCGTCAGGACCCACAAGGAGATCGCCGACGCCGAACGAGCGCGCGCCCACGCGTTGACGGTCGTTGCCGAACTGGACCGTCGAGCCGCCATCGCAGACGAGCGCAACACGATGGCCCGCGACCTCCACGATGTGATCGCCGGCCACCTCTCCGCGATCGCGATCCAATCCGAAGCCGCGCTTCGGGTGCAGGAAAGCAACCCCGATTCGATCCCGGAGATTCTGAAGTCCATGCGCGCCAACAGCATCGGCGCCCTCGACGAGATGCGGTCGATGATCGGTCTGCTGCGATCTGACGACGTGTCCGGAGAAATCACCGCGCCGCGCCGCCTCGCCCACCTGCCCAAACTCGTCGAATCCGCACGCGTCGCCGGAACCGCCGTCGTCGTGCGCAACCGACACGACGACATTCCGATACCGTCTGCCGTCGACCACACCGCCTACCGCATCGCACAGGAAGCGCTCACCAACGCGATGAAGCACGCCGCCGGCCAGGCCGTCGACATGCAGGTCCGCGTCGATCCGGATCAGTTGTTGCTGACCGTGACCAATGCGATCACAGTTCGGAACTCCGCGACCGCCGACCTCGACTCACCGCGCAGCGGTTTACGCAATATGCGTGAACGAACCGAACTGCTCGGTGGATCGTTCGCTGCGGGCGAGCGCGCTGGGCGATGGTGTGTGCGTGCGTCGTTGCCTCTCTCCTCACCCATGACGCCGACAGAACGGACACCGACGACATGACCGCGAACGAAGTGGTCGACGGGTCCGTCATCAAGATCCTGATCGCCGACGATCACGCGGCCATACGGTCGGGGCTGCGGCTGATTCTGGGCTCGGTCGACGGGATGGTCGTCGTCGGCGAAGCAGCCGACGGTGATGTCGCAGTCGCACAGACCAAAGCGCTCCGACCGGACGTCGTTCTGATGGACGTCCGCATGCCCGGCGTCGACGGCATTGCTGCGACCGAACAGATAACAACCGACGGCCTTGCCAAGGTGCTGATTCTGACGACGTTCGAGATCGACGAGTACGTCTTCCGAGCACTGCGGGCAGGAGCGTCGGGATTTATGTTGAAGTCCGCGTCGGCCGACACACTCGTCGATGCCGTCAAGTCGGTCGCGGCCGGTGACGGCGTGCTTGCACCGCAGGTAACTCGGACCCTCATCGATGCCTTCGCGTCGACTGCGCCCGACGCGGCGACACCGCCCGGCGTCGCCGACCTCACCGAACGCGAACGCGAAGTTCTGGACTGTCTCGGTGACGGGCTGTCCAACACGCAGATCGCGTCGCGGCTCTACATCCGGGAGACGACAGTCAAGACTCACGTGTCGAAAGTGCTGACGAAGCTGGGAGTCGCGTCCCGAGTGCAGGCAGCGATCGTCGCGCGTGGCCTTGCGAGCAGCTGAACTCAACCTGGCGGCGGACCGAACGTTCCATCGGCGTCGGGTCGGTATTCGGTGACGGCGGTGACGGCCGCGGTCGGCAGCGGACCGTAGAGGTGCGGGAACAGCATCGACTCAGGATCGGACGGAACGCCCGCCTCCCAGCGCACCGGCGAGGTCAATCTGTTCGGGTCCAGACGCAGCAATACAAGATCGTTGCGTCCTGCAAAGATCCGGTTCGCGGGGAGGTGGACCTGATCGGGAGCGGACAGGTGAACGAAACCGTGAGTGTCGAGAGATTCGGGTCGATGTTCACCCGTGCGTCGCGCCGAGAGCCACTCGTCGAGCGTGCAAATATGAAGCAGTGTGTGAATTCTGCTCCCCACGGGTAAGACTCCTCACAGCGAAAGATTCTTCAATGTTTCGTGTTAGTGACAACACAATGAAACGCCCTCGGGAACAAAGCCTGTCTCCCGAACGTCTGTAAGAGTAGTGCCACCGAACCACCATGGCTCGGAAGGACAGGCCCAGGCCGACGGCGCCAGCCGGAGGCTAGGACGGAGGAGTCATGCCAGCAACACTGACAAGCGCCCCGCTGACCGCTGCGGACCGCTGTGACCGATGCGGAGCCGCAGCCAAGGTACGTGCAGTTTTGGCGTCCGGAGGCGAACTGCTCTTCTGCCAGCATCACGCCAATGCCTACGAGACGCGTCTCGTGGAACTCGCGGCGAAGATCGAGTCGGATTCCATTCCGGTCAGCTGATCACTCTTCCCCAACTACCTACAGAATCGGGCGGCCTCCTTCGGGAGGCCGCCCGATTTGGCCTCCGGCCTCGTGCGTCTTTTCGGCGGGCCCGACCACCGAAAAGACCCACGAGGCGCGCAGCGCCCTACCAGCGACGGAGAGCCGCGATTCGTTCGGCGAGCTGGTCGGCGGTGGCGATCGCCGTCGGCGGACCTCCACAGTCACGACGCAGCTCGCCGTGAATGGTTCCGTGCGACTTCCCGGTTCTGTGGTGATGCATCGCGACGAGACCGTTGAGTTCGCGACGTAGTTCCGTCAGATTCTGCGCAGCCGCAACCCGCTCGGTCGCCTTGACCTGCGCGACCGACTTCTCCGACCCGACCGCCTGCCGATCGGTCAGCTGCCGATCCTGACGCTCACGCAGCAGGGCCCGCATCTGTTCGGCATCGAGCAGACCCGGCAGACCGAGGTAGTCCGCCTCTTCGTCGCTGCCGGAGAACGTCGCGGTACCGAACGATGATCCGTCGTAGATGACCTGATCGAGTTCGGCGTCGGCACCGAGCGAGGTGAACGCTTTCTCGTCCTCGCCCGGCTCGTCTTTCGTCTTGTTCGCGTCGGCGAGCAGATCGTCGTCGAAACCGTCCTTCTCGCGATGCGGCTTGCCGAGCACGTGATCGCGTTGCGCTTCGAGCTGCGCTGCGAGATCGAGCAGCACCGGGACCGACGGCAGAAACACACTCGCGGTCTCACCCGGGCGCCTGGTTCGCACGAATCTGCCGATTGCCTGGGCGAAGTACAGCGGAGTTGCCGCGCTAGTCGCGTACACACCGACCGCGAGCCGGGGCACGTCGACACCTTCGGACACCATGCGAACGGCGACCATCCAGCGTTGCTCGCTGTTGTCGAACTCGGTGATGCGATTGGACGAGCTCGGGTCGTCGGACAGGACGACCGCCGGGCGCTCGCCGGTGAGAGCCTCCAACAAGTCCGCGTATGCCCGCGCGTTGGTCTGGTCCGTCGCGATGACGAGTCCACCCGCATCGGGCATACCGCCGGACCGCAGCTGGCTCAGCCGCATGTCCGCAGCGCGCAGCACTGCAGGAATCCAGTCACCGGTCGGGTCGAGCGCGGTACGCCAGGCGCGAGCGGTGTGCTCGGCGGACAGCGGTTCACCGAGCCGCGCGGTGAATTCCTCGCCCGCGCTGTCGCGCCAGCGCGCCTCACCGGAATAGGCGAGGAAGACGACCGGCCGGACGACGCCGTCTTTGAGCGCGTCCGAATAGCCGTAGGAATGATCGGCCTTCGACCGCTGGAAGCCCGCGGCGTCGGGCTCGTAGGTGACGAACGGGATCGCGCTGTCGTCACTGCGGAAAGGTGTTCCCGTGAGCGCGAGGCGGCGGGTGGCGTCGCTGAACGCTTCGCGGACCGCATCACCCCAGCTTTTCGCGTCGCCGCCGTGGTGGATCTCGTCGAGGATGACCAGGGTCCGCCGGTTCTCCGTGCGCACCCGATGGCGGGCCGGGTGAGCGGCGATCTGGGCGTAGGTGATGACGACACCGTGGTAGTCCGACGACGTCTGTCCGGTCGAGTTGGAAAACCGCGAATCGAGCGCGATACCTGCCCGTGCGGCAGCGTCGGCCCACTGGTGCTTGAGATGCTCGGTCGGCGCTACGACCGTCACCTGGTCGACCGTGCGATCACCGAGCAACTCCGCTGCGACGCGGAGCGCGAAGGTCGTCTTTCCGGCACCCGGTGTTGCCACGGCGAGGAAATCGCGTGGCTTCTTCGACAGGTACTTCGTCAATGCTCGCCGCTGCCACGCACGCAACGGTCCTGCGCCGGCACTCGATGTCACCGAGTCAGTCGAAACTGCCAATTCCTGACTCTCACTCAGCACGATCGGTGGAACTCCTTCGCTTGCACATTCGGTCGCACTCGCACCGCGACGAGCTTAGCGGGGAAATTCGGCTGCCCGCGACGCGAGCGCCTACGCTTCGCCGTGACGCGACACGATCGCGCACAGCGGGCGGAACGGCCGAATGTCAGGAATGCTGGAAATCACCATGAACGAATCGACGAGTGGCGCGAAGGGCACCGACGAGGTCCCCGACGCTGCCGATCGCCGTGCAGACACCCCCCTACCTGCGGCGTCGCCACCCAAGCGCGTCTGGCAGGTGATCTGGCGGACGGCCGACAAAGCATGGGGGCATTCGATATTCGCGAAGGCTGCGACGGCAGCCTTCTGGCAAACCCTGTCACTGCCGCCGCTATTGCTCGGATTGCTCGGCAGCCTCGGGTATGTCGGCGGCTGGTTCGGTCGCCCCGACATTCTCGAAATCGTGCACCGGCGGATCATCTCGTTCAGTGAGCGCACGTTCAGCAGCAACGTCGTCGATCAGATCATCCAACCGACGGTCACCGACGTGCTCGGACAGGGCCGGGTCGGGTTCGTCTCGGTCGGCTTCATACTGACCCTGTGGGCGGGCTCGTCGGCCATGGCGACGTTCGTGGATTCGATCGTCGAGGCCCACGATCAGAAGGATTCGCGACACCCGGTGTGGCAGCGGATCTTCGCGCTGCTGCTGTATGTGATGTTTCTCATTGCGTCGGTGTTCATCCTGCCGCTCGTCGCCCTCGGACCCGCATCGATCGCGCGGATCTTCCCCGACTCCTGGTACGATGTCGGCACCCGATTCCTGGACTTCCTGTACTTCCCGATCGTCGGTCTGCTGCTCATCGTCGGTTTGACGACTTTGTACAAACTCGCGCTGCACAGATCACTGCCGTGGCATCGACTACTCGGTGGCGCCCTCGTCGCGGGGGTGTTCTTCATGGCGGCGAGCGCGGGCCTGCGCCGCTATCTGAGCTGGGCTGCCGACAGCGGCGTCACCTACGGCGCACTGGCAACACCGATCGCCTTTTTGCTGTTCACGTTCTTCCTCGGCTTCGCCGTGATTCTGGGCGCCGAATTCAATGCGACTATCCAAGAATTCTGGCCCGCACGGCCCACCCGGATCGATCAGATGAAGGAATGGATCGCGACCCAGGCGACCGAAGAGGGTGCCGCCGCGGTGACGAACCTGAAGCAACTCGCTACGGGACCCATCCGCGTCGCGACCGACAAGGTCCGAGGCGTCACTCGCGGCGAGCGTGACGACTCGGACTTCGAGGGTGACGAACAACCGACCGAGGCACTGCCTCGGCCGCAGGCTCACTCGCCTTTGCGTAATCCCTCGTAGATCTTCTTGCAATCCGGGCAGACGGGAGATCCCGGTTTTGCCGATTTCGTGACGGGAAAGACCTCGCCGCACAGTGCGACGACGTGCGTGCCCATCACCGCGCTCTCGGCAATCTTGTTCTTCTTCACGTAGTGGAAGAACTTGGGAGTGTCGTCGCTCGTCGTTTCGTCGGTGGTCTCTTCGGGCCGGACCTTTGTGTCTGTGCTCACGGATCAATAATGCCCGAAGCTGCCCGAATACTCGCCAGTAGGTCTGACCCGTCCCGTCTACCTGCACTGCGTGCATTTGTCGGCGGGTAGTGCCATGGTGGTGCTATGGCAGGTGCAGGTTTCCAAGCGTCGGAGAACGACGGTACGTGGCGGCACCCCGCGGTCATCACGCAGGCAGCGGATTCGGTGGAGGCTCAGCATCGGGCTCGGGTCAAGCGGTACACGATCATCATGTCTTTCCGAATCCCGGCCTTGCTGCTCGCTGCGCTCACCTACAGCATGTTCGAGAACGCCTGGATCTCCGTCGCCATCATCGCGGTGTCGATCCCCCTCCCGTGGGTCGCTGTCCTGATCGCGAACGATCGGCCGCCGCGACGTAAGAACGAACCACGGCCCTACAACTACGGTCCGGAAAGCTTCGCCCGCACCGAGGTACCCGCGATCGAACCTGCTCGCCACACCGTCATCGACGGCTGAAACACTTGCTCGGGTGACTGCTGCCCGATCGTCGTTGCTCGTCGAACTCTGCCCTGACCTGCGCGCTGCGCTGATCCGCTGTCGGTTCGATGCGGACACCTTGGAAGAGCTGCTCGGCACCGATGGGCTGGCGGCGTTGTCGCGCTCGGAAGCGGTCCCGGTCCGCCGCCTGATCGGCGGCGCGGGCGACCTCGGCATCCTGATCCGACTGTTCCTGCTGACCGATGACTGCACGGTCGCGGACGTCGCCGCCGCATTACATCCCGTCGTGGTCGACGACGCGGTCGCCGCCGGCCTACTCGAACGGACCGGCGACCTCGTTCGCGCGGCGCTGGATCTGCGGCCGTTGCAGTTGCAGGACACACCGCAGTGGATCCTGTCCGACCTCGACGACAGCATGGCACCGCGCGACATCACCGAAGATCACGTCCTCGGGGTAGGCCATGCGTCGCTGTCGTTGCTGCAGGCGACTCCGATCGACCCGACAGGCACCGTGCTCGATCTCGGTACCGGATGTGGCGTTCAGGCGCTGCACGCAGCCGGCTACGCGTCATCGGTGACCGCGACCGACGTCAACCCCCGCGCGTTGTGGCTCGCCGCCGCGTCCGCTGCGCTGAACGACGTCGATATCGAACTTGTCGAGGGTTCCTGGTTCGAACCTGTCGCAGGCCGGACCTTCGATCGGGTGGTTGCCAATCCCCCGTTCGTCGTCGGGCTTGCCAGGGTGGCCCACACCTATCGGGACTCGGGCCTCGATCTCGACGGCGCCAGCAAACTCGTCGTATCGGGCACACCCGAATTGCTCGCACCCAACGGCTCCGCGGCGATGCTGGCGTCGTGGGTGCACATCGAAGGCGAGGACTGGCGGCAGCGAGTGGCGTCGTGGCTGCCCGACTACGGCATCGATGCCTGGATCGTCCAGCGTGATGTCGCCGATCCCGCGTTGTACGTCGGAACCTGGCAGCGCGACGCAGGTCTCGATCCACGCGCCGACGCCGCGCAGACGCAGGCCGACGAATGGCTCGAGCACTTCGCCGCGGCAGGCGTCGAGGGCATCGGCTTCGGCTACGTCTATCTGCGGCGCATCGACGCGCCGACCGAGGTACTTGCCGAAGACCTGACACACGGCTTCTCCGATCCGCTCGGGGCCGAAGCGCCTGCCTATTTCGCGCGGTCCGCGTGGCTGCGTGAGCACGACGTGCTCGAGGCCCGGTTCCGCGTCGACGCAGCGACGGCCTTGGAGCGGGTGTTCCAGCCGGGAGCCGAGGGCTGGAACGAAGTCGCGACGCGGCTGCACCGTGGCAACGGTCCGAGTTGGAGCCACGACGTCGACGAACTCGGCGTCGCGCTGGTGTCGGGAATGCGGCCCGACGGCTTGGCGTTGTCGGAATTGGTGGAGCTGCTTGCGGCGGCGCACACCGGCGAGCCTGCTTCCGACGACTTGCTCGCCTCCGCAAGCGAACTCGTTCGTGCTCTGGTGCGGCACGGCTTGCTCACTCCAGCCTGACCCGCACGACCCCGAGTTCCTCGAGAAGTTCCTCGAGAAGTTCCACCGGCGTTCCCGCCCCTGGAACCTTCTCAGCAACTTCTCAGGACGAATCCATGAAAACTGCTGCTCAGGAGTGTTTGAAGACGGGAATCGAGGGAACTTTCAGGGGTGTGTGTCCGTTGATCCATATGAGACACCACCGATTCAGGGAGGCAAGTCATGACAGGCCCCAGCACAGTTCGCCTACGTCCGAGCGACGCCGATCTCGACGCCCAGAGCCCAGCCGCCGATCTGGTACGCGTGTACCTGAACGGCATCGGCCGGACCGCTCTGTTGAGTGCCGTCGAAGAGGTCGAACTGGCCAAGAAAATCGAGGCCGGTCTGTACGCGCAGCATCTGCTCGCGACCGCCAAGCGACTGTCGGTGACCAAACGGCGTGACCTCACGACCGTTGTCCGCGAAGGTCGTGCGGCCCGGGCACATCTGCTCGAAGCCAACCTCCGACTCGTCGTCTCGCTGGCCAAGCGCTACACCGGCCGCGGGATGCCCCTGCTGGATCTGATCCAGGAGGGCAACCTCGGACTCATCCGCGCGATGGAGAAGTTCGACTACGCCAAGGGCTTCAAGTTCTCGACCTACGCAACGTGGTGGATCCGTCAGGCCATCACGCGCGGTATGGCCGACCAGAGCCGCACGATCCGCCTACCAGTCCACCTGGTCGAGCAGGTCAACAAACTGGCTCGCATCAAACGCGAACTGCATCAGCAACTCGGTCGGGAAGCCACCGACGCCGAACTGGCTGCCGAATCCGGCATCCCGGTGCACAAGATCGCCGATCTTCTCGACCACAGCCGCGACCCGGTAAGCCTCGACATGCCTGTCGGTAGCGACGAAGAAGCGCCACTCGGCGACTTCATCGAAGACTCCGAGGCAACGTCGGCAGAAAGTGCCGTCATCGCCGGGTTGCTGCACAGCGACGTCCGCAGTGTCCTCTCCACGCTCGACGAGCGGGAGCAGCAGGTCATTCGACTGCGCTTCGGTCTCGACGACGGTCAGCCGCGCACTCTCGACCAGATCGGCAAGTTGTTCGGTCTGTCTCGGGAGCGGGTACGCCAGATCGAACGTGAAGTGATGGGCAAGCTGCGCAAGGGCGATCGCGCCGAGCGACTGCGCGCCTACGCGAGCTGACCGTTCGCAACGAAAACCACACCCCGATAGGTGCGCCTGCGGCTGGACTACGGTCGCCGACGGCCACCCATCGCGTCGACCGGATCGCTGGAACTCTCCACCCTCGGGAGTTCCACGCGGATCCGGTCGGCGCGAAACTTCTTTGCCGGTACAGCCTCGCGCGTGCCGGTACAGCAGGATCACCGCAGTCTGCGCGGACCTAGATCCTCACGATTCGGCGGCGGGCCGATCCGCACACGCGCGTACAGGATCTCCGCACGCCGACCCGACGCCAGGATCGGTTCGCACGACAACTCACGCACGTCCGCGAGATCGTCGCACAGCGCCGAAATCCGTTGCAGAACTTCGGCCAGTGCCTCCTTGTTCACAGCCTCGGAAGTCGCTGTGCCGGACAGCAGCGGCGCCGCGCGTGGTGCCTCGACCAACGCGACGGCCTCGTCTTCGGTGAGCGGTAACGCCCGGTAGGCACGGTCGCCGAGCAGATCGAGGATCGGCCCCGACAGGCCGAACGACACGACGGACCCGAACGACGGATCGTCCTGCACACGCACCACACACCCGACACCGCGCGTCGCCATCCGCTGCACGTGCACCAGCGGTTGACCCGACACTGCCGCAAGGTCGTGATAGCCGCGGATCACCGATTTGGGCCCAGACAGATCGAGCCTGACTCCACGGAGATCGGGTCGGCTTCGCCACATCTCCCCCGTTGCCTTCGCCGCAACCGGGTATCCGAGCTCCTCGGCGGCCGCAACTGCCTCGTCCTCGGTGGTCACTTCACGAAATTCGACTACCGGAATTCCGTAACAGGCCAGTAGTTCCGCGGCCTCGAGGTCGGTCAGCCAGCGACCGCTCGGCTCGGTTGCCAGCCTCGACGCGACGAGTTGTGCCGCATGCTCGCCCGCAATGTCCTGCGGCCTGCGAACATTCGAGATCGGCCGCTCCCGCCACTGCGAGTATCGCCAGACGCGCCCGAGTGCACGGGCGGCACGTTCCGGATCCGGATAGGACGGTATCGAGCCTGCAACAGGCGTGCCGTCGGGTCCCGCAACCTCCAACGCCTTCGGAATGCCCTCTTCGCCGAAGAACGTGGTCAGCACTGGCTTGGCCGCACCGCTCGTCGCGTGCCGAAACGCTTCCGCGAACGGCCGAGTCGGAACCGCGATCGGTGGCACGAAGATTGCGATCACCGCGTCGACGTCGCGGGATTCGATCGCCGTGCGGATGGCCGCGGCGAATTCGTCGGGGCTTGCGCCGGGTCCGAGATCGACCTGCTCGCCGACCTGCAAACCTTCGGACTCTGCGGCGCCGCCGGCGAGCCAACCCAGCGCGGTGCTGTTGCAGACGATGGCGACGCGCGGGCCGCGCGGTAGCGGCTGATAGCCGAGCAGTACCGCGCAGTCGAACAATTCGGAGATCGTCTCGACCTGGATGACCCCCGCCTGCGAGAACAGATCAGCGGCGATCGAACCGTCGACTGCCTGGTCGTGCGTCGCCCGGTTCCGCGCGGCACTGAGCCCACTGCGAACTGCGACGATCGGCTTGTTCCTGGCGACGCGGCGAGCGATACGCGAGAACTTGCGCGGGTTACCGAAGCTCTCCAGGTACAGCAGGACAACGTCGGTATCTGCGTCCGAATCCCAGTACTGCAGCAGGTCGTTGCCCGATACGTCGGCTCGGTTTCCTGCCGAGACGAAGGTCGAAAGCCCGAGCCTGCGTTTGGCCGCCTCCCCCAGAATCGCGGCTCCGAGCGGACCCGACTGGCAGAAGAAGCCGACTCGCCCCCGCGCGGGCAGTTCGGACGCCAGGGTTGCGTTCAGGGCGACCTGCGGGTCGGTGTTCGCGACGCCGAGAGCGTTCGGCCCGACGAGCCGCATTCCATGCCCGCGGGCATCACGGACCAGCCGGCGTTCGGCGTCGAAGCCGTCGGTGCCGGTCTCTGCGAAGCCCGCCGACAACACGATCAGGCCTTTGACGCCCTTCGCCAGGCAATCGTCGAAGACGGCTTCGATCTCGCCTGCGGGTACAGCGACGATGGCGAGGTCGACGTCGTCGGGTATGTCGCGCACCGTTGCGTAGGCCCGCACGCCGCGGACCGACCGATGTACGGCGTTGACGGGAAATACCGGCCCCATGAATTCCGCGTTCAAGATGTTCGAAAGGACGGCGTTGCCGACTTTGCCTTTTGTCGTCGACGCACCGATCAACGCAATGGATTTCGGGGAAAGCAGGTTTCGAACACTGCGGGCTTCCGATGCCAATTCTCGCGAATTACGCACCGAGAGCAGAGCTTCGGACGGATCGATGGCGAACTCGAGATGCAGCACAGAGCCGTCGATGCTACGACGGACCTGATAGCCGGCCTCCTTGAACACCGTGACCATTCCGCGATTCTCGGCGAGCACCTCGGCGACGAACGTCTCGATCCCGTTCTCGGCGGCAGCGCCCGCAAGATGTTCCAGCAGGATCGACCCGAGGCCGCGACCCTGATGGGAATCCGCGACGACGAACGCCACCTCCGCAGAATTGGACCAGTTTCCGGTCTTCTCGTCGGGTAGGCGCTCGTAGAGTCCGATCGCGATGATCGCATCGCCGAGTATCGCGACAAGGGCCACGCGATTGCGGTGATCGACGTTGGTCGAACGCTCGACGTCCTTGTCCGACATATGCGGATACGGTCCGAAATAGCGCAGATAGCGCGTGCGCTCGGACAGCGCGCCGTGGAATGCGACGAGCGCGTCCGCATCGGTCGGCAAGATCGGGCGCAGGTGCACGACGCCGCCGTCCGAAGCGAGCACGTCGGCCATGCGGTGCTCGGGAAACGGGGTCGGCTCAGTCACGTGGGTCGTCCTGGTCGAGTCCGAGTAGCGGGAAGGTGGCTCTGCGCGTGGCGAGGATTGCTGTATCGATCGCCCGGATCGCTCGATCCTGTTCGGCGATACCGGTTTCGGCAGCGCCACCGGGGCCGTCCCACGGTCGGTAGGCGATGTCGCCACCTTCACCCATCGTGTCGGGAAGCTGCACCGACGGCGCGATAGTCGCGACGTAATCGCTCCACGACGACGGTATCGGGGTATTCGGATCGATCGTGCGATCGAGGGCGGCCGCGATCAGATGCGTCCACGACCTCGGCACCACCCTGATCAATCCGTAGCCGCCGCCACCGACAGCAAGCCAGCGTCCCTCGGCATGGGTGTCGGCAAGGTCCCGCATGGCGAGAAACGCGGCGCGCTGACCGTCGACCGTGAGCGCGAGGTCGGCGAGTGGGTCTTCCCGATGGGTGTCGACACCACACTGGCTGATGATGATCTGCGGCCGGAACGACTCGACGGCACCGGGAACGACCGCGTGAAATGCGCGGAGCCACATGGCATCCGATGTCTGCGGCAGCACCGCCAGGTTGATCGACGTGCCTTCTGCAGCGCCGACGCCGCACTCGCTCGGATAGCCGGTGCTCGGCCACAGCGTCGCCGGATGCTGATGCACGGAGACGGTGAGCACACGTGGGTCGGCGTAGAACGCGCGCTGCACGCCGTCGCCATGGTGGACATCGACGTCGATGTAGGCGATCCGGTCGTAGCCGTTGTCCAACAACCACGAAATCGCAACAGCGACATCGTTGTACACACAGAATCCCGCGGCGGACCCGGCCATGGCGTGATGCATACCACCACCGATGCTCACCGCGCGCCTGGTGCGTCCCGCTGCGATCTCGCGAGCCGCGGCAAGGGTGCCGCCGGTGATGATCGAGGCGGCCTCGTGCATGTTCGGAAAGATCGGATTGTCGGCGGAGCCGAGTCCGAACGGCGGATCCAGCGCATCGAGAGGTACCGGATGGGTGTTCGCGGTCTTGACGGCAGCGATGTAGTCGGGAGTGTGGATGCGCAACAGATCGGCGTCGTTCGCCGCCGACGGTTCGATCACCTCGATGCCGTCGAGCAGCCCGATTGCTCGCGCGAGCCGCATCGTGAGGTCCAGACGCGTGGGATTCATCGGGTGTCCGCGGGTCCAGGTGTAGCCGAGATAGCTGGGACTCCACACGACGGCGCTCGACCTGGCCGCAGACTTCGGCCCGGGCTGTGACGTCTCCTGCGGTGGCAACGCGGGCATGTCCACCACGCTACTGTGCCCTGGGGAAGGATCGCGGCTATCGGCGCGTTCCACCTGGTGAGGTTCGCCTGTACGCGGCTCGTCCGCGGTCGATCGCTGTTGTTCGCGGGCGTCTACGAACGCGACTCGCGCAGTAGAAATCCATGGCACCACAAACGGATGCCCAGTATAGGTAGAATTTCTGTGACGAAGGGGTGTGAGGGTGAAGGATCTAGTCGACACCACGGAGATGTACCTCCGTACCATTTACGACCTCGAGGAAGAGGGTGTGGTTCCACTGCGGGCGCGGATAGCCGAGCGCCTCGAGCAGAGCGGTCCCACGGTCAGCCAGACGGTCGCACGGATGGAACGTGACGGGTTGCTTCTTGTTGCCGGCGACAGGCATCTCGAACTGACTGCGAAAGGCCGCAATCTGGCCATCGCGGTGATGCGTAAGCACCGCCTCGCCGAGCGACTTCTCGTCGACATCATCGGGCTCGACTGGGAGCAGGTCCACGCCGAAGCATGCCGGTGGGAGCACGTGATGAGCGAGGAAGTAGAACGCCGCCTCGTCGTCGTGCTCAACAATCCGACGACATCGCCGTACGGCAACCCCATCCCCGGCTTGGACGAGCTCGGCATGGACAAGCCGACCGATGCGGACGAGGTGCTCGTCCGTTTGACCGACGTCGCGGTCGGCAAGCCTGCTGCTGTCGTCGTTCGACGTCTCGCCGAGCACATTCAAACCGACCCCGAGGTGATCGGGCGTCTTCGTGAAGCCGGTGTGGTGCCGGACGCGCGAGTCACCGTCGAGGTCAAACCAGGCGGAATGGTTGCCATCACCGTCCCGGGTCACGAGGAATTCGACCTGTCGGAAGAGATGGCGCACGCGGTGCAGGTGAAGCTCGTTCAGTGAAACTACTGGTGACCGGCGGAGCCGGGTACGTGGGAAGCGTCTGCGCACAGGTCCTCCTCGAACGCGGCCACGACGTCGTCGTCGTCGACGATTTGTCGACCGGTAATGCCGACGCCGTTCCCGAGGGCGCGGAGTTCGTCGAAGGCGACGTCGCAGCGGTGGCCGAGAAAGTGCTCGCCGGTGGTTCCTTCGACGGCGTCGCGCACTTCGCTGCACAGTCGCTGGTCGGCGAATCGGTCGTGCAGCCCGAGAAGTACTGGTACGGCAACGTCGTCAAGACACTCGATCTACTCGAAGCGATGCGTGCCACCGGCACTCCTCGGTTGGTGTTCTCCTCGACCGCAGCCACCTACGGTGAACCCGAATCCTCGCCTATCCGTGAGGAGGCGCCGACCCGCCCGACCAATCCCTACGGTGCGTCGAAGTTGGCCATCGATCATGTGATCACGTCGTACGCGGCTGCACACGGTCTGGCGGCGACGAGTCTGCGGTACTTCAACGTCGCGGGCGCGTATGCGGGATTCGGCGAGAACCGGGTTGTCGAAACACATCTGATTCCTCTCGTGCTTCAGGTCGCGGCGGGGGTTCGTGACAAGATCTCGGTCTTCGGCACCGACTGGCCGACGAACGACGGCACGGCGGTTCGCGATTACATCCACATCCGCGATCTCGCCGACGCACACATCCTCGCGCTGGAGTCATGCACCGCAGGCGAGCATCGCATCTACAACCTCGGAAGTGGCACCGGATTCTCTGTGCGCGAGGTGATTTCGGCGTGTGAGCGGGTGACCGGAAAGTCGATCGCGGCGCAGGACGCGCCACGGCGCGCGGGTGATCCTGCGGTCCTCGTCGCCTCGAGTGATCGGGCAACCGACGAGCTCGGCTGGCGACCCGTGCACACCGACCTCGACGAGATCGTCTCCGACGCATGGTCTTACTTCCAAGGCCTCGGAGATCGTTCGCACGCCGCGCGTCCAGCGCACTGACCTCGCTTCAGTCGTGCCGCGGCGGCGGCAGGATGACACCGAGACGTTTCGCAACGGCATAGCTCGTGTCGGCGAGTGATCGCATCACCTGCGGTGACACACCGTTCTGCAGTGCACCGTCGAGCAGGTTCGCGAGCCGATGGCCGGGTTCGGATCGCCGGGCAGCCTCGAAGGCGATGCCGGCGAGTGGTCCGTCGCCGCGCACGTAGCAGCTGTAGCCCAGCAGGGCGGCGGCATCGGCGTAGTACGGATCAGGCAGTAGTCGCACCATCGTCAGCCACAGTTGTTCGGCAGCGTCTGCCTGATCACCGGTCGCCAGCACCAGGGCGCAATCGCGGACGTCGACGTTCGTCAACGCAACACCGAGTTCCACGATTTCCGCAGGTCCGAGAACGGCACCGGTCGCGACGTTCTCGACCTGGAACAGAACGCGCACCAACTCGTTTCGGCTGTGTGCATCCTTTGTGCCCGCTCGCGCAGCGCGTCGTCGCGCCGAGAACGCCGCTTCCGCAGCATCGGCGATGAGCTTCGCTACCTCGATCCGCTCGAGGGGATCGCCCGGTTCCAGCACTGCGGCGACCTCTGCACGTGATCCGCGAATCTGGCGACCGTGCAGCACGTTCGTTGCCGCCGCGGTGGACGAGCCCGGGTCGCGGAGAAACCCGGTTCGACGATCGCCGAGCAGACTCCACCAGAACTCCCCCGCCGCTATCTCCATCGTGATGTGCGCGCCGACCAATATTGTTCCGTGCGCGGCGAGTCCGGCGCCGAGTGCGTCAGCGATCTCTTCGTAGACCTCGCCGATATCGAAGTCGTCGTCTCGACCGTCTTCGGCCGGATCGTCGAACGCGTCGCCGCAGATTTCACCGTCGAAATCGCCACAGAAGTCCCCACCGAAGTTCACGTTGTCGAACAGCGGTCCCGGTCCGAGGTCCGGTCCGATCAACGATTCGATGCGGTCGTCGACGATCAACGCGATCGCGTGGTGTACCCGTTCTCTGGCGCACAGCTCGCCGAGCTGGTCGATGGACGCGAGCACCGGCGCAGTCAGCGAGTCGAAGCGCCCCCATACGAACGGCTCGAAATCGTCGCCTCCCTGGTTGATGGGCGAGAGTTCGCCGGGGAGCACGAGATCCACCCGAACGACCGGACCGATCGTGGTTCCCGCCGGTCCTCCGACACAGACGAGTACGAGCGAACGTTGCGGCGGGAACCCGAGCAGCGCGGGCACAGCCGCCAGTAGGTCGCCGGGATCGGAGATGCGGACTGCTGGCCACATGGCCAGCGGGTCGTGTTGGGAAGCCGAGGATGTCATGGCGAGAGCCTGGCGCACATCGCCGGCGGTCCAACGTGGCCGACCTGCGGTTTTGCGTGGCCTGTGGACAACCGGGTCGAATGTGAAAATCTCGCCTCGCAGTGCCCATTTCGGGGTCTGGAGAACGGCGGTCGGTCGGAGGTGTGTGCTATAAACCGCGCGGGCTACTCTGCCGCGCGAATCTTGGTCACCTGATCGGTGAAGAGCTGATCGAGCGCAGCCATATCGGGCTTCGCGCCGGTGTAGGTCAAGAACACCGCCTCGACAACCACATCGCCGACCTGCGCAGACAAGGTGCTCAACTCCTGAACGAACGGTTTCTCCGCCGATCCCGATGTGGCGGTCTGCTTGACGGCGAGGGTGTCGTCGGCATCGATCGGGGGCGCCGGTGTGACCTCGTTGCGCAGCTTCACGGTGACACCGTCCTTTGTCGTCACCGTCACGTCCGGGCAGCGGTCGAGCCGGTCGCGCCGTGCGGCGAGGGTTTCGGTGGATCGTGTCGTCCTGGTGAGCCCGATCGTGATCGTCGAGATCGGCTTCTTCGCGGCGTCCGACGCTGTGCCGACGATGATCGCACCTGGGGTGGGTTGATTGCCCGGCCTGTCCCCGCAATCGGGCGGATCGACCTCGGCGCCGTCGACGATGTCGAGGTCGGAACCTGCGTCCTTCATCGCCGTCGGCGGCAGGACGACAGCTTCGTACGGTGCCGAGAAGTCACCCGGACCGAGCAGGAGGTCGGCGAGCTCGCCCGGTATCGCACGCTGCGCCGTCGACGAATCTGCAACGGCCTCACCGGTTATCGTCGAGCCACACCCCGACAGCGCTAGAACCATCCCGAGCGCCGCCGGAGCGAGGCAGTGCCGTCGGCGCAACGTCAATTCACATCCTCCTGAACGAGTCGGCGCGTAGTGACACACGCCCTCGTTCCACTGTCGCACACACGTGCGCAGATACCCGCGAACCCGCCGCCGGGGCGAGTCAGGCCGGATGCCGACGTTCTAGTGTCCGCGCGCTATCCATTCCTCCAGGTGGGGCGCTTCGGAGCCGATCGTCGTGCCGTCGCCGTGTCCGGTCCGAACCCTCGTCTCCGCGGGCAGCGCGAACAGGCGTGCGGTGATCGAGTCGATGATCGTCCCGAAATCGGAGAACGAGCGGCCGGTCGCGCCGGGCCCGCCTGCGAACAGGGTGTCTCCGGTGCACAGTTCTCCTGCCTCCGGCAGGTAGAGGCACGTCGATCCTGGCGAGTGGCCGGGGGTGTGCAGGGCGAGGATGTCGGTTCCCGCGACTGCGATGCGTTGCCCGTCCTCCAGCGCGAGGTGCGACGTGCCTGCGTGTGTTTGTTCCCACAGCATGTCATCGGCCGGGTGCAGATACACCGGAGCATCGAGGGCTGCAGCCAGTTCCGGAGCGACCGTCACGTGGTCGTCGTGGCCGTGTGTGCAGACGATCGCAACGACCCGCCGACCTCCGACGGCGTCGACGATCGGCGCCGCGGTGTGTGCTGCGTCGACGACGACGACCTCGGAGTCGTCGCCGATCAGCCAGACGTTGTTGTCGACGTCCCAGGTGCCGCCGTCGAGTGAAAACGTTCCCGACGTCACGACACGATCGATGCGCAGCCCGCTCACAGGACGACGACCGAGCGCAGTACGGTCCCCTTCTTCATCGTCGCGAACGCGGCCTCGACATCGGCGAGGCCGATCCGCTCGGTGACGAACTTGTCGAGCGGCAGGCGACCCTGCTGATAGAGATCGACCAGCATCGGAAAGTCGCGCTCGGGCAGGCAATCTCCGTACCACGACGACTTCAAGGCGCCACCGTGGCTGAACACGTCGATCAGCGGCAGTTCGAGTTTCATGTCCGGGGTCGGAACACCTACCAGGACAACAGTTCCCGCCAGGTCTCTGGCGTGGAAAGCCTGCAGCCAGGTTTCGGGGCGGCCGACCGCATCGATAACGACGTCGGCTCCGAAGGTGTCGGTCAACGCTTGAATGGCTTCCACGACGTCACCGGAACTTGCGTCGATGGTGTCGGTCGCGCCGAGATCGGTTGCCCACGCGAGTTTTCCGGGATCGAGATCGACGGCGATGATCGTGGTGGCACCCGCAAGCCGCGCGCCTGCGATGGCGCCACACCCGACTCCACCACAACCGATGACGGCAACGGAATCACCTCGACCGACGTTGCCGGTGTTCATCGCAGCGCCGAGGCCTGCCATCACGCCGCAGCCGAGCAAGCCGACGACCGCGGGATCCGCCGTCGGATCGACCTTCGTGCACTGTCCTTCGTGTACGAGCGTCTTCTCGGCGAACGCACCGATGCCGAGCGCGGGTGACAGTTCGGTGCCGTCCTCCAGCGTCATCTTCTTGCTCGCGTTGTGGGTGTCGAAGCAGTACCACGGTCGACCGCGTTTACACGCTCGACAGACACCGCAGACCGCGCGCCAGTTCAGGACGACGAAATCGCCGACCGCAACGCGATCGACCCCTTCCCCGACCGCCTCGACGACACCGGCTGCCTCGTGGCCGAGCAAGAACGGATACTCGTCGTTGATGCCGCCCTCGCGGTAGTGCAGGTCGGTGTGGCACACCCCGCACGCCTGGATCGTGACGACGACGTCACCCGGACCCGGATCGGGAATCAGTATCGTTTCCAAGCTGACGGGCTCGCCTTGTGCGCGGGATACGACACCTTGAACTCGCTGGGTCACAACTTGCCTCCGGATCTTCGACGAACGTGTTGTCTGAAGTCCCACAGTTCCACAATCCATGCGCGGGTTGCGATATATGGCTCAGGTCCGTTTCGGGAATTCGTCACGCACGTTCGGCGTTGCCCGTTGGTGATGGGCGACCCGGTTGCGCGCGACCGGGGTCGGGTATGTGATTCGTAGTGGACACTGGAAAGTGGTTCCACAAGGAAGGGGTCCGAGCGATGGACGAGAAGTCGAGGATGTACGAGCTGGAGTTCCCGGCGCCACAACTGTCGTCCGCTGACGGCGAAGGGCCGATCCTTGTGCACGGGCTGGAGGGCTTCACCGACGCAGGCCATGCGGTCCGGCTCGCGACGGTCCATCTGCGCGAGAGCCTGGAAAGCGAACTCGTCGCGTCGTTCGACGTCGACGAATTGCTCGATTACCGGTCGCGGCGCCCGACGATGACCTTCAAGAGCGATCACTTCTCGAAGTACGCGGAGCCGGAGCTCAACCTGTACGCGTTGCGCGACACGGTCGGCACACCGTTCCTTCTGCTTGCAGGCATGGAGCCCGACCTCAAGTGGGAACGCTTCACGACAGCGGTTCGATTGTTGGCCGAGCAACTCGGTGTGCGTCGCACCATCGGCCTCAACGCGATTCCGATGGCGATCCCACACACTCGCCCACTCGGCATGACAGCACATTCGTCGAACAAGGACCTGGTCAAGGACAGCCAGCGGTGGGCGGGCGAACTTCAGGTTCCCGGCAGCGCGTCGTCGTTGCTGGAATATCGGATGGCGCAGCACGGGCACGAGTCGATGGGCTTCTCCGTCCACGTCCCGCACTACCTTGCCCAGACCGACTATCCGGAAGCCGCACAGACCCTGCTCGAGAGCGTCGCGACCATGGGCAATCTCGAACTGCCGCTCGCCGCACTCGGCGAGGCGGCAGCACGCGTCCGCGAGCAGGTCAACGAGCACATCGAGGGCAACGCCGAGGTCGAGGCCGTCGTGTCGGCGCTCGAACGGCAGTACGACACGTTCGTGAGCAGCCAGGAGCAGCAGTCCACTCTTCTCGCCAGCGACACCCCGCTCCCGAGCGGTGACGAACTCGGTGCGGAATTCGAGAAGTTCCTTGCCGAGCAGGGCGGGTACGACGGCGAGGACAGTGTCGACCCAACTCCCTGACGCGTAAGACGACTGTTCGCCAGTCGAAACATCGATGTAACCGCTACCGAACCGACCAGCACTGCGAGCCGCATACGCTCGTCGGTGCTGGTCGGAATTCTCGGTAGGAGGCGACGATGGCTGGATCGCAGGCACGAAAGCTCCGGCGCGTTCCCGACACGGAAAGTCGGCTCGCCTTTCGCACGATCCACGGCTACCGGCGTGCGTTCCGGATCGCGGGCAGCGGTCCGGCGATCCTGTTGATCCACGGCATCGGTGACAGTTCCGCGACCTGGTGCGACCTCATCCCGCACCTGGCGCAGAAACACACCGTCATCGCTCCCGACCTGCTCGGGCACGGCAGCTCGGACAAACCGCGCGCAGACTATTCGGTTGCGGCCTACGCGAATGGAATGCGCGATCTGCTCGCAGTTCTCGGCATCGGTCGAGTGACGGTGGTCGGGCATTCGCTCGGCGGCGCGGTGGCGATGCAGTTCGTCTATCAGTTTCCACACCTGGTCGATCGGCTCGTGCTGACCTCGTCCAGCGGCGTGACGAAAGACATCCATCCGCTGCTGCGGGTGCTGTCGATGCCGATGATCAACGAGTCGTTGCGATTCCTGCGGCTTCCCGGCGGACGTCCGGTCGCGAAGATCGCGGGCAACGTCGCCATCGGTCTGCACGGTGCGACGCTACGGCCGAGCGCCGTCCTCGACGAGACGCCCGACATCATGCGAATGGTCGGTGATCTCGACGATCGGACCGCCTACCTCGCATTCTTGAAGACGCTTCGCGCAGTGGTGGATTGGCGCGGTCAAGTGATCACGCTCCTCGATCGCTGCTATCTGACCAACGACATTCCGACTCAAATAATCTGGGGTGCAAGGGATTCTGTGTTCCCGGTGAGCCACGCTCACATCGCCCACGCGGCCATGCCTGGATCGCGGATCGAAATATTCGCCGGCACCGGGCACTACCCGTTTCACACCGACCCGCTCCGCTATCTGCGCGTCATCGAGACGTTTATGTCGACGACCGAACCCGCGACGTTCGACCAGCAGCGTTGGCGAGAATCGTTGCGCTCCGGCACCTCCGACCGCGCGATCGCAGGCGCAGCGGCAACCCGATCGACCGTATTGGACGCACTCGACGCCGCCGAACGCAGCGCCACCTGAACGATGAGAGAGCGATGCACTTGTCGCTCGCACTGCAGGGCCGGGTGATGGATCGTAGACTCCCCTGCATCCGTTCCCGCCCGAACAATCCCGAACATCTGCAGCGTTGTGCACCGTTCACACATCGCGTGACACAGGAGTCGCCATGACGAACATGCGGCCGCTGCGACCGGTCTCACAGGTCGAGCCGCGGCTTACTTTTCGGACTGTCCACGGGTATCGGCGTGCCATCCGAGTAGCAGGCCAAGGTCCACCGATCGTGCTGATCCACGGCATCGGAGACAACTCCGAAACCTGGCTCGACGTCATACCGCACCTGGCGGCCAACTACACCGTGATTGCACCGGACCTGCTCGGCCACGGTCGATCCGACAAACCACGGGCCGACTACTCGATTTCGGCCTACGCCAACGGCTTGCGCGATCTGCTGACGGTCCTCGAGGTCGAACGGGCAACGATCATCGGCCACTCGCTCGGCGGCGGCGTCGCGATGCAGTTCGCGTATCAATATCCGCACATGGTCGATCGTCTCGTCATCGTGTCGTCCGCGGGCATCCATCGCGAGGTCCACCCTGTGCTGCGAGCCGCATCGGTACCCGGGCTCAGTGCCGCTTTGCAGGTGCTGCAGCTACCGGGGGCACGTCGAGCGCTCGACGTCGTCGGTCGGGCGCTGGCAGGCATCTACGACGCCACCGGGCATACGGGTGCTTCGGTCGGTCACGACGCCGTGGACATCATGCGGGTACTTGCCGATCAATCCGATCGGATGGGGCACCGGGCTTTCGTCAGGACGTTGCGGGCAGGCGCAGATTGGCGTGGTCAGGCAATTACGATCCTCGACCGCTGTTATCTCAACGAGCAGATCCCCGTGCAGATCATCTGGGGTGAACGCGATGCCGTCCTGCCCGTCGCACACGCGCACCTGGCCTATGCGGCGATGCCGGGGTCTCGACTAGAGATCTTCGCCGACTCCGCACATTTCCCGTTTCGCGACGAACTACTGCGTTTCATCGGCGTCGTTCAGCGTTTTCTCGACTCGACCGACGAGGCTCTCTACGACCACGAGCGCTGGCGGACCGCACTCACCATCGGCATGAGCGCCTCGAACGAACTTGCCCGCCGGACCATGCATCCCACTGCGTTGGCTGCACCTCCGCTGGAGGAGAAGATGCGCGACGTGGCGAGCGCCTCGGAGCGCAGCGCGACCTGAGGCATAGCCTGTAGCCGTGCTGTTACGGAGCCTCATCGACGATCGCGACCCCAGCGAGGCTGTCGAAGACGACTGGCTCTACGACGCTTTCACGTCGTGGACCGAAGACAGAGGACTCGAACTCTATCCAGCGCAGGACGAAGCGCTGATCGAACTCGTCTCCGGTGCAAACGTCATCCTTGCCACCCCGACCGGCTCGGGGAAGTCGATGGTCGCAGTCGGAGCGCACTTCGCCGCACTCGCCCGCGGCCAGCGCACCTACTACACGGCACCCATCAAGGCACTCGTCAGCGAGAAGTTCTTCGCGCTCTGCGATATTTTCGGCGCCGATCAGGTCGGGATGGTGACCGGTGACGCCTCGGTCAATGCGCAGGCGCCGATCATCTGCGCGACAGCTGAGATTCTTGCGAACCTTGCGCTACGCGAGGGCGCGGACGCAAACGTCGGACAGGTGGTGATGGACGAGTTCCACTTCTACGCCGAACCCGACCGTGGCTGGGCCTGGCAGGTGCCGCTGATCGAGTTACCGAACGCCCAATTCCTGTTGATGTCGGCAACTCTCGGTGAGGTCGACTTCTTCCGCGACGATCTGACCCGCCGAACCGGCCGACCAACGTCGGTGGTCGCAGGCACCGAACGTCCTGTGCCGCTGAGTTATTCGTATGTGTTCACCCCGATCGGCGAAACGATCGAGGAACTGGTCACCACCCATCAGGCACCGGTCTACGTCGTCCACTTCACCCAGGCCGCTGCATTGGAACGGGCGCAAGCGCTGACCAGTATCAACTTTTCCTCGCGAGCGGAGAAAGACGCGATAGCCGACGCGATCGGCAGCTTCCGTTTCGCGACCGGCTTCGGAAAGACGTTGTCGCGCTTGGTCCGACACGGGATCGGCGTCCACCACGCCGGCATGTTGCCCAAATACCGTCGACTCGTCGAAAAGTTGGCGCAGGACGGTCTGCTCAAAGTCATCTGCGGTACGGACACCCTCGGTGTGGGCATCAACGTGCCGATCCGCACGGTACTGCTCACAGGTCTGACGAAGTACGACGGCGTCAGAACGCGCCAGTTGCGTGCTCGTGAGTTCCACCAGATCGCTGGACGCGCGGGCAGGGCCGGCTACGACACCATGGGAACCGTTGTCGTCCAAGCACCCGAGCACGAAGTCGAAAATGCCCGCCTCGTCGCAAAGGCAGGTGACGATCCGAAGAAGCTCAAGAGAGTCCAGCGCCGCAAAGCACCCGAAGGTTTCGTGTCGTGGAGTGCGCAGACGTTCGACAGACTCGTCGCGGCGTCACCGGAATCGTTGGTGTCCCGCTTCGCGGTGACGAACTCGATGCTGCTCAACGTCATTGCGCGCCCTGGCAACTGCTTCGTCGCGATGCGTCACCTGCTCGAAGACAATCACGAGCCGCGACCTGCCCAACGCAAGCACATCCTCCGCGCCATCAGCCTGTATCGAGGACTGGTGAATGCCGGTGTCGTGCAGCAACTCTCCGAACCCGACGAGTTCGGTCGCATGGCGCGACTCACCGTCGAACTGCAACGCGACTTCGCACTCGATCAGCCGCTGTCGCCGTTCGCGTTGGCGACCTTCGAATTGCTCGACCGCGACTCCCCCACCTACACACTCGATGTGATCTCGGTGATCGAGTCGACCCTCGACGATCCGCGGCAGTTATTGATGGCCCAGCAGCACGCTGCGCGCGGCGAGGCGATCGGCAGAATGAAGGCCGACGGCATCGAATACGACGAACGGATGGAACTCCTCGAAGAGGTGACGTGGCCGAAACCTTTGGAGGAGTTGCTCGTTCCGGCGTACGAGACCTATCGCGGTGGCCATCCTTGGCTGTCGGAGTTCGCGCCGTCACCCAAGTCGGTGGTCCGCGACCTGATCGAGCGATCCATGACGTTCGCCGAATTGATCAGCCACTACGGTCTGACCCGGTCGGAGGGGCTCGTCCTGCGCTACCTCGCCGACGGTTACCGCGCGCTGCGCAGGACCGTCCCCGACCAAGCCCGAACCGAGGAGCTCGACGACATCGTCGAGTGGCTCGGCGAGCTTGTACGACAGGTCGATTCGAGCCTGCTCGACGAATGGGAACAGCTCACCAATCCGGGCGCGGAGATCGACACCGACCAGACGGCGTTCGATGCCGGTGCACCGCGGCCGATCTCGGCGAATGTTCGGTCGTTCCGGGTGCTCGTCCGCAATGCGATGTTCCGCCGGGTCGAACTCGCGGCGCTGCGGCGCTGGGATGCGCTTGCCGACCTCGGGGCGGGTCCCGATGCCGAGGGCTGGGAACTGTTGCTGGCCGACTACTTCGACGAATACGGCACGATCGGAACGGGTCCGTCGGCACGTGGACCGCAGCTGTTCACCCTGGTGCGCGACGCGGACATGTGTTCGGTCCGCCAAGTCCTCGACGACCCGAACGAGGACCACGGCTGGTCGATCGATGCCGTCGTCGACATCGAGGAATCGGATGCCCTCGGCGAGATCGTGTTCGAGGACATGACGGTCACCGCAGGCTAATGCGGCTCCGCCGCTCGTGAGTCCTTTCGGAGGGCGGAACCACCGGAAAGACTCACGAGCGGCGTAGCCGCCTATAGTTTTCTTTATGGATGGAAGGGATCGAGAATGAGTGTGGACGTCGCCGTCGTTCGGGTGTTCACCAACGCCGCCGGTGAGTTCGGCAACGCGCTCGGCATCGTCGATGCAGCAGCTGTTCCGTTGTCCGACAGGCAATCTCTCGCAGCGCATCTCGGGTTCAGCGAGACCATCTTCGTCGAACTTCCCGGCGGCAACACCACGACCAGAGCGCAGATCTTCACCCCCGCAACCGAACTCCCCTTTGCGGGGCACCCTACGGTCGGCCTCGGATGGTGGCTGAGCGAACTCGGGTTCGCTGTCGACGCCATCGACGTACCTGCCGGACGTGTCGAGGTCACACGCACCAACGGCCTCACGAAGATTCGCGCACGCGCGGACTGGGCGACCGACTTCACGTTCCACGATCTGGCCTCCGCTGCCGAGGTCGAGGCGCTCGATCCTGCCCGCTTCACCGACGCACTGCACTACGCCTGGGCGTGGACCGACGAAGCCGCGGGAGCGATTCGCTCACGAATGTTCGCCCCCGTCCTGGGAATTCGTGAAGACGAGGCAACAGGTGCGGCCGCTGTTCGAATCACTGCGCTACTGGAGCGCGATCTCACGATCACCCAGGGACTCGGCTCGCAAATCTTCACCGACTACGCGGCCGACGGCTGGGTCCACGTCGGCGGCAGATCGGTCGCCGAACGCACGTTCAGCGTGTAGACCGACGAGTCGGGATGGGTGCGCCCGCGGCGAGTTCGGCTTCCGTCAACACAACTTGGAGTTCACGCCCCAGATCGAACCCCGTCGCCAGCGGCAGTCTGTCACCGCTCCAGAACTTTCCGGGGTCGTACCAGTTGGACCGATGTTGCTTGCGCAACAGACCCATGGCCTCGTAGGTCGTCCCGACAACCTCTGCGCAATAGGCACTCTCGAGTTTCTGCGCATCTGCCTTACGGCCAGGTAGGCGGCCCGCGAACCACCGACCCGTCACCTTCGCAGTGGACGGAAACGGGGTACCGTCCAGGCGCGCGATGGCCCGAAGCAGCGCGTCCTCCTGCTCCTTCGACACGGCCGGTTCCAACTGCCGCAGCCAGCCGCGCTGCTTGTAGCGGCCGCCCCACACCTGCACGGCGTCGCGAAGATCGTGCAACTGGACACCTCGCTGGAACCGACCGGTCCACATGTCCTGCAACGACTTCCCCAACTCCGCATGCCAGATCAACGGCGGCAGATCGGCAAGGACGACCGACATCCCGACATGATTGACCGGGCTGTTGGTGAGGGTCCGGATTGCGCGGTCAGGGCCGGAATGGCCGCGGAAGATCCAGATGTCGCCCGTGCGCGTCTGCTCGACCGCGTCCGACAAGCTCACCTGCGATGCGTGCATTCGCGGAGTCATGGCCTTAGCCTAAGGCGATGAGGCTCACCGGCGCACAGGCACTGAAGCTCGCAGGTCTCGCCGGAGCGGTCGGCGTCGTCGCAACCGGAGTTGTCGTTGCGCGCAACGAACGCGCGCGGCGCGCCTATACCCCCGACGAGGTTCGGGAACAGTTGCACGCACGATATGCCCGTGCCGCGTCAGCACCGACCACCATCGCGCAGCCGAGCAAACCGACACTGCGCGAACGTGTGTCGTTCCTGCGTCGCAAAAAGTCTCGAGCCTGATCAGCCGAGCGCTGCCAGCACCCGCTCCGCCAGCTCTGCCACCTGCTCGTCCGTCATGACGAACGACGGCGAGAACTGCATCGCGCCGACGCCCGCTGCTCGTCCCGAAACACCGTGCTGACGGAGTGTTTTGACGAACGGCAAGGCCTCGGCGGGATCGGCGAGTTGCACAGCGGCGACAGCCCCGAGTCCGCTGCGCACCTCCTGGACGCGAGGATGATCGGCCAGCGGCGAAAGATGTTTGTGCAGTGAGCCTTCGAGACGCTTGGACTCGTCCAGCAGGTTCTCGCGTTCCATGATGTCGAGGTTCGCCATTGCGGCCGCGGCAGCGCCCGCGTGCCCGCCGTAGGTGTAGCCGTGCCGCCACCAGACACCGCCCGCGAAGAACGGCTCGGCGATGTGCGGGGCGATGAAAACGGCACCCATCGGGACGTAGCCGGACGTCAAGCCCTTCGCCGTCGTCATCAGATCCGGCTGCAGGTCGAATCGCGAAGACGCGAACCAGGATCCACCGATCCTGCCGAAGCCGGTCACCACCTCGTCGACGACGAAAAGGATGTCGTGATCGCGGCAGATGGCACGGACCTCCGCGAGGTAACCCTCGGGGGGCAGGTAGATGCCGCCCGCACCGATGATCGGCTCGGCGAAGAACGCGGCAATGTTGTCCGCACCGAGCTCCTCGATCAGGCTGAGCAGGCTTTTCGCGTTGTCCCACTCGACGGTCCGCGCATCGGCCATCAACTCGCCGTACCCTTCACGGTTCGGCGGGATCCCCGCCAGTGCGGTTCCGGCGACATGCATACCGTGATAGGCCTTCTGGCGGCCGACGATGATGCGCTTGGACGGTTTGCCGACCTCACCCCAGTAGCGGCGCGCGAGCTTCGCGGCAGTGTCGATGGAATCCGAGCCGCCCGACGTGAAGAAGATCTTGCTGCCGGGGACCGGCGCGATCTCCGCCAGCCGTTCGGCGAGCGTTGCCGTCACGGCCGGAACGAAGTCGCCGAAATTCGAGTAGTGGGCAACGGTCGCAAGTTGTTCGGCGACCGCGTCACCGATCTCACGCCTGCCGTGCCCGACGTTCGCGAACCACAATCCCGCCGTGGCGTCGATGTACTTGTTGCCTGCGGCGTCCCAGATGTAGGCGCCTTCGCCACGAGCAATGACGAAAGCACCCTTGTCGACGGCACCCATGTCCGCGAAACCGTGCCACAGTGAACCCATTACGCGCCCCTCATTCCACAATCGCTTCAGACGAAACTAGCGTGCGCGTCGTTTCGGTAGCGCCACCGGGCCGCTAGTCTGCCGACCGCACCGACGGCGAGCGCGAGCAGGGTCAGCGCGACAGTCAGTACGACGAGCCCGATGGCAAGAGACACGTAGCCCTGTTCACGTGGGTCGAGGAACGGGTAGGGGTACCAGTCGACGAATTCGCCGCGGATCAGGCTGTACACCCCGTACACAGCCGGGAATGCCAGCCACTGCAGCACCTGGCTGTCTTCGATCTTCGTGCGCGGCGGCGCCAGGATCCAGTCCGCCAGCAGCACGAGGGGAAGCAGCCTGTGCATCACATCGTTGATCCAGCGATCGGTGAGCATCACGTCGATGTTGGCCAGGAGGACCGCATATACGGCACACGTGATCACCATGTAGACGGTGACCGCGCCGCGCACGCTCTGCCACGCCCGACTGCCGGGATCGAGCACACCACCGACGAGCAGGACCACGATGGTGGCGACGTTGCTCAGAATCGTGAAGTAGCTGAAATAGTTTGCGACGGAGAATGCCTCGACGTCGATGTTTCGCAGCGGAATCCACGCGAGCGCAACCGCGCCGAGTACGGCGAAGCCGATCCGGAGCACCCGGATCACGATCGGAGTGGACGCTCGAGGGTCCGACGCTGGCGATGAACCGACATCTGCAGTGGTCACCGGCATATCGTCGCACGTGGGCGCCGTAGCCACGTGCAACCGACCACAACTCTTCGTTCGATACTCTGTAGCAGTCATGCCCAGCACACCGACCGATACTTCCGAGACCATTCGCGACCTCCGCAACCGCCTCGGCGAACTCACCTTTCGAGACGAATATCGCCTTCGACGCCGTCTCGAACGTGCCCGGACCCCCGGTGCTCTCGCTGCCCTCTCGCGCGAGATCGACGCCGCAGAACTGCGGATCCTCGACAGGCGTGCAGCGGTACCGACGATCACCTATCCCGAAGCACTGCCGGTCACCGCGCGCCGCGAAGACATCGCCGCCGCCATCGCGAAACATCAGGTCGTCGTCGTCGCAGGCGAGACAGGATCCGGCAAGACGACGCAGATTCCGAAGATCTGTCTCGAACTCGGCCGTGGCATCCGCGGCACCATCGGCCACACCCAGCCGCGGCGTATCGCCGCGCGAACGGTCGCCGAGCGAATCGCCGAAGAACTCGACACCGAACTAGGCACAACGGTCGGCTATACGGTCAGGTTCACCGATCACGCGTCGGAAAATACACTCGTCAAACTGATGACGGACGGCATTCTGCTCGCCGAGATCCAGCGCGACCGGTTGTTGCGCCGCTACGACACACTGATCATCGACGAAGCGCACGAACGCAGTCTCAACATCGACTTCCTCCTCGGCTACCTCGCCCAATTGCTGCCGCGCAGGCCAGATCTCAAGGTGATCATCACCTCGGCGACGATCGATCCCGAACTGTTCGCGCGGCATTTCGCCACCGGGGGCGTCCCGGCACCGATCGTCGAGGTGTCAGGTCGGTCGTATCCCGTGGAGATCCGCTACCGACCGACGACGCTGCAGGTCGGCGACGAGACGATCGACCTCGACCCCGTCGACGCGGTGTGCGAAGCCGTCACCGAACTCTTCTCCGCCGGCGACGGCGACGTCCTGGTCTTCCTCTCCGGTGAACGTGAAATCCGTGATACCGCAGATGCTTTGAACGATCTGAAGCTCGCTCGCACCGAGGTCGTTCCGCTCTACGCCAGACTGTCTGCCGCAGAACAACATCGGGTGTTCACCCCACACACGGGACGCCGGGTCGTGCTGTCCACCAATGTCGCGGAGACGTCGCTCACCGTCCCCGGCATCCGGTACGTGGTCGATCCCGGGACCGCGCGGATCTCGCGATACTCGTTGCGCACCAAGGTCCAACGTCTGCCGATCGAACCCATCTCGCAGGCGTCGGCACGCCAGCGTGCCGGGCGTTGTGGTCGTGTTGCCGACGGTATCTGCATCCGGCTCTACTCCGAGGAAGACTTCGATTCACGGCCACCGTTCACCGAACCGGAGATTCTGCGTACCAATCTGGCAGCCGTCATCCTGCAGATGACCTCACTCGGACTGGGCGAGATCGAGAACTTTCCGTTCCTGGAACCACCCGATGGACGCAGCATACGCGACGGCGTCGCCCTCCTCGAAGAACTCGGCGCGATCACAACCACCGGCGGGCTCGCCCTCACACCGGTCGGCCGCGAGTTGGCGCAACTGCCCGTCGATCCGCGAATGGCGCGCATGCTCGCCGAGGCGCACCGCTCGGGGTGTTTGACCGAGATGCTGATCGTCGTCTCCGCGTTGGCAATTCAGGACGTCCGAGAGCGACCCGCCGATCACCAACAGGCAGCCGACAACGCACACGCGCGTTTCGTCGTCGAGAACTCGGACTTCCTTGCCTACGGGAAACTGTGGGAGTACCTGAACGAGCAGCGGAAGACGCTGTCGTCGAACCAGTTCCGCAAGATGTGCCGAAACGAATTCCTGCATTGGCTGCGCATCCGAGAATGGCAGGACCTACACGGGCAACTCCGCACGATCACCCGAGGACTCGGTTGGGAGCCCAATACCGCTGCGGCTTCGGAGAATTCGATTCATCAGGCCTTGTTGGCAGGCCTGCTGTCGCACATCGGACTACGTGATGCGGAAACCAGAGACTTCCTCGGTGCTCGCGGCGCCAAGTTCGCAATCTTTCCCGGCTCGTCGCTGTTCAAGAAGCCGCCGCGCTGGGTGATGGCTGCCGAACTCGTCGAAACGTCGCGGCTGTGGGGTCGCATGGCCGGGCGGATCGAGCCGGAGTGGGCGGAAAAGCTTGCGCCGCATCTGATCAAGAAGACCTACTCGGAGCCGCACTGGTCGAGCAAGCGTGGGTCGGCGATGGCCTACGAGCGCGTCACGTTGTACGGGATACCGCTCGTCACCGGGCGCGCTGTCAACTACGGACCCATCGATCCGGAGACCTCGCGCGAACTCTTCATCAGACACGCACTCGTCGAGGGGGAATGGACGACGAATCACGCCTTCTTCGCACGCAACCGCGCATTGCTCGACGATGTCGAAGAACTCGAACATCGGGCGCGCAGGCGCGACATTCTGGTCGACGACGAGGCGCTGTTCGCCTTCTACGACGAACGTGTCGGTAGCGACGTCGTGTCGGCGCGGCACTTCGACACCTGGTGGAAGAAGGCACGGCGCGCCAATCCCGCTCTACTCGACTTCACCATCGACACCGTCGTCCACGACAACGCCGTAGCCGTCGTCGGCGGTGACTATCCCGACGCGTGGCGACAGGGCGAGATCCAGTTCCCACTGACCTATCAGTTCGAGCCAGGCACCGACGACGACGGCGTCACCGCCCGCATTCCCATAGCCCAACTCGCACACGTGCGAGCTGTCGGGTTCGACTGGTTGGTGCCAGGAATGCGCGAGGAACTTGTCACGGCACTCATCAAGACGTTGCCGAAGCAACTGCGCCGCAACGTCGTTCCCGCACCCGACTTCGCACGTGCCGCACTCGCAGCGGTCAAGCCCCGCTCCGAACCACTCACCGCGGCCATCGCACGCGAGCTGACCCGCCTCGCGTCCACACCGATCTCACCGAACGACTTCGACCTCGCAGCCCTACCCGATCACCTGCGGATGACGTTCACAGCGACGGACCCCTCCGGCACGGTCGCGGCGAAGAACAAGGACCTCGCCGCGCTGAAAACTGCTCTGGCACCGCAGGTTGCCAAGGCGGTCGCCGCTGCCGCGTCGGGCATCGAACGACCGTCGGCGACGGTGTGGACGTCGGAATCGCTGGGTACGTTGGCGCCCACCGTCACTCGAACCGTCGACGGCCACCAGGTGACCGGCTACCCGGCACTTGTCGCCGAAGCGAACGGAGTCGCAGTGAGGGTCTTGAGCACACCGACCCAGCAACGTGCGGCGATGCGGACCGGCACGCGTGAACTTGTCCTGCGAGCAGTACCGACACCGACGAAACAGGTGACGGCAGGGCTGACGCCCGCCGAGCGACTTACCCTCAGCCAGAACCCCTATCCGTCGATCGACGCCTTGATCGAGGACTGCAGGGCCTGCGCCGCAAACGAACTCATCGACGCCGCAGGTGGTCCGGTTCAGACCCCCGCAGAGTTCGACGCCCTGGTTGCGCGGGTCCGTCCACAGCTGGGTGGTCGCGTCCGCGAACTGATTCGGGCGGTATTGCCGGTGCTGGCCCGTGCTCGCGAATTGTCGGCCGCCTTGGACGGGCGACGCGGTGAGGTTGCCGACGACGTGACGCAGCAGCGCGACGGACTGGTGTTCGCGGGATTCGTCTCCGAGTTCGGTGGCGAGCGGCTCGCTCACCTGCCGCGTTATCTGCACGGCGCCATCGTTCGGCTGGAGGCACTTCCAGCCGGTGCGATCCGCGACAGCAACGGGATGGCTGTGCTCGACCGCGTCTATGCGAAATACGACCGACTCCTCGACTCCCTGCCTGAGGAACGTCGCGGCTCAGCGGCTGTCGTCGACATTTCCTGGCTGATCGAGGAGTTGCGGATCAATCTGTTCGCCCAGCGGCTCGGCACACCGTTCCCGATCTCGGAGCAGCGGATAGACAAGGCCATAGCCGCGATTCGGCGCTAGCTAGCCGGCGCGAATGTCACATTGGTACCCCTCAGCGGGACGAATGCCACATTCGCTCCGCGGTCCGGAGCACTATTCGGTCGCCGCACCAAGCCGGTGGGCACGCAACTCTTCGATTTCACGCTCGAAGTCGTCGGCGGAGCTGAACGAGCGATACACCGAGGCGAATCGCAGGTAGGCGACCTCGTCGAGGTCTCGCAGGGGTCCAAGGATGGCCAAGCCGACCTGGTGGCTGGGGATTTCGGCGGATCCGGACGCTCGGACGGTGTCTTCGACCTGTTGCGCGAGCAGGTTCAGCGAGTCGTTGTCGACGTCGCGGCCCTGGCAGGCGCGACGAACGCCGCGCATAAGCTTCTCGCGGCTGAACGGTTCGGTGACACCACTTCGCTTCACGACGGCAAGGACCGCCGTCTCGACAGTTGTGAATCGACGACCGCAGCTGGGGCATGATCGCCGTCGGCGAATCGCGCTCCCCTCTTCTGCCTCGCGGGAGTCGACCACGCGAGAGTCCGGGTGTCGACAGAATGGGCAGTGCATGTCGAATCCTTTTTCGATGCCGACAAGCTCGCACAACTCGACCGCGCTCTGCGACGAACCGATCGGGCTGGATTCGTGCGTGCAATATGCGATCTCGATGCGACCACTCGGCGTGGCGTGACCAACAGCCTCCGAGGATACCCGCCGCCCACTTGGCCGGGACATATCGCCCATCACCAGCGGTGACAGCTCAGCTCGCAGTTGCGCCAAGGATTCGAACATGGTCGGTGTCAGGGCGCTACGGGTGCGATCAAAGCCTGACCGGGTGCAACGCCTGCCGACTTCATGTCGTTGAGCCGCAGAATCTGTTCGACGACTTCGGCGACCGGTGCATCCGGCGAAACGCGAGCCGCCACGTCGGACAGGGTCTCACCCGACTGGACGTGCACAACGGCGGTAGTGCTCGGAACGCTCTCGAGACCACCCGTGCGCAGGTTCCACAGACCGAGCAGCCCGACCACCGCGATAGCGGTCAGCAACATCGTGGCTATAACCGTGCCGAACCCGTACTGCTCGCTTCGAACGTCCTCGTCGTCGAGGCGCGGTAGCACCCGCAGGCCCACGGAACTGTAATCGAACGAGCCGTTGGCGGGACCGCGACTGTCGCTCGTCGCCAACTCGCGCCGACGCGTCCGCACCGGACGCAGACCCTCGTCGGCACGCGTAGTGCCGACAGCGGTGTCCGAGCCGACGCCGGCGATGCCACCGAAATGCGCGTCGAGTCCCGCGTATTCGTTCATTGTGATGCTCATCGGATCCTCCGTCTGCGTCGCCAGCGGCGTGTGCGCTGGTGTCGTTGGTGGTGCTCTGCTTGTCCTTGATTGTCGTGCCGCACTGCCGACGTTCGATCACGCGTTCGATGAACGTCTGTTCGAATTTTCTACCATGCCCCACCGACAAAGTCTCTAGTTTCCGCGACACGTGTCGAACAGGTGTTTGAAACGCAACGTAGATGCGGCTACATTCAGTTCGAACAGAAGCAGTTCCGAACGCACCGAAGACCGCACAGCAACATTGCACCGGACTCGTTTCCCGCAACACCCCACCATGAGCAATCCAGAGAAGGACGGTCACGATGAAAGACGGTCGGCAATGAAGGACGACGGCAGCCAAGAAGGCGCGGCGACTCCAGACATCGCCGCCGGACTCACCGATCGGCAGCGCAAGGTACTCGAGGTCATCCGCGCCTCGGTGACCGAGCGGGGCTATCCGCCGAGCATCCGTGAGATCGGCGACGCCGTCGGCCTCACCTCGACGTCGTCGGTGGCGCATCAGCTGCGCACGCTCGAACGCAAAGGCTTCTTGCGGCGCGATCCCAACAGGCCACGCGCTGTCGACGTGCGAGGCCTCGACGAGGCGATGAGCGATGCGGGCGAGCCGATGCTGGACGACGCCGCGGAGCAGTCCAATCTGCCGACACCGACGTTCGTGCCCGTACTCGGCCGGATCGCCGCGGGTGGCCCGATCCTCGCAGAGCAGGCTGTCGAAGACATCTTCCCGCTGCCGAAAGAATTGGTCGGTGAGGGATCGCTGTTCCTGCTGAAGGTGGTCGGCGAGTCCATGGTCGACGCAGCGATCTGCGACGGCGACTGGGTTGTGGTCCGGCAGCAGAACGTGGCGGACAACGGCGATATCGTCGCCGCGATGATCGACGGTGAAGCGACGGTCAAAACATTCAAGCGGACCGGCAAGGAAGTGTGGCTGCTCCCCCACAATCCGCTGTTCGAACCGATCCCCGGCAACAACGCCGCGGTGCTCGGCAAGGTCGTCACGGTCATCCGAAAGATCTGACACCGTGCAGAGATTCGGGTCGGTGTGCACCCGAGGGGGTGCACACCGACCCGAATCGGTACGCCGTTGGTCAGCCGACGTTCAGGCTGCGCCCGATGATCTCCTTCATGATCTCGGTCGTTCCGCCGTAGATCGTCTGAACACGAGCGTCCAAGTAC
This sequence comes from Antrihabitans stalagmiti, assembly GCF_016482825.1. Taxonomy (GTDB): domain Bacteria; phylum Actinomycetota; class Actinomycetes; order Mycobacteriales; family Mycobacteriaceae; genus Antrihabitans; species Antrihabitans stalagmiti. Next base: position 250,386 of record NZ_JAEMNV010000007.1, read on the forward strand.
GCCTTGGCAATCGGATACTCGCGCATGTAGCCGTAGCCACCGTGTAGTTGCACGCAGCGGTCGATCACATCGATCTGTGCCTTGGTACTTCGCATTTTCGCCATCGCAGCCTCGGCGACGGTGAGCTTGTCCTCGTTGAGCAGTTCGATGCATTTGTCGACGAACACACGAACGAAGGCCGTCTCCGTAGCGAGATCGGCCAGTTCGAACCGAGTGTTCTGGAACGATCCGATGGGCTTGCCGAAGGCCTTGCGATCGCGGCAGTACTGCAGCGTCATGTCGAGCGCACCCTCCATTGCGCCCGCGGCCATCACCGCGATCGACAACCGCTCCTGCGGCAGGTTCTGCATCAGGTGGACGAACCCCATCCCCTCCTGTCCGAGCAGATTCGCGCCGGGTACACGGACGTTGTCGAAGTTCAGCTCGGCGGTGTCCTGGGCAGGCAAGCCGATCTTGTCCAGGTGTCGTCCACGCTCGAAGCCTTCCATGCCACGTTCGACGACGAGCAGGCTGAAGCCTTTCGAACCCGCATCGGGGTCGGTGCGCGCGACAACGATGATCAGGTCGGAATTGATGCCGTTGGTGATGAAGGTCTTCGCGCCGTTGAGAATCCAGTCGTCGCCGTCACGGACCGCGCGGGTCTTGATGCCCTGCAGGTCGCTGCCGGTGCCGGGTTCGGTCATCGCGATCGCGCCGATCAGCTCACCGGACGCGTAGCCGGGGTACCAGCGCTGCTTCTGCTCGTCGGTGGCGAGGTCGAGGAAATACGGCGCGACGACGTCGTTGTGCAGCGAGAAACCGAGGCCGGTGAACCCTCGACGGTGATTCTCTTCGGCGACAATAGTGTTGTAGCGGAAGTCTTTTACGCCACCCCCACCGAACTCTTCGGGGAAAGCGGTACCGAGGAAACCCTGCTTCCCCGCTTCGAGCCAGACGTCACGATCGACGATGTGCTGCTCTTCCCACCTGGCGTGATTCGGGGCAACTCGCTGTTCCAGAAACTTCACGTAAGACTCGCGGAACATGATGTGTTCCGGCTCGAACAGGGTGCGTTCCACCTGTGGCTCCTCGGTACTCGGCAATAGTTGAAGCGTCCTATTGACCGTACGCCAGCAAGCTCGGCGCTCGACTACCCGGACTTCCCACCACTCACCTGCGCCAGCCGTCGGAGCACCGGATACCCGATCAAGATGCCGATCGATCCCCACGCGATTCCGCCGAGCTCCGCACTGCCCACCTTCACCGTGAGATCACCGATCCCTGCCACCAACGCGGCCGCCACGACGGTGAGATTGACCGGATCGGTGAAATCGACCCTGTTCTCGAACCAGATGCGGACACCGAGCAGGCCGATGAGCCCGTAGAGCACCAGCGTGGCACCACCGATCACGCCGTCGGGAATCGTGAAGACCAACGCGCCGAACTTCGGCGAGAACGACAACACGATGGCCGTGGCCGCCGCGACCCAGTAGGCAGCGGTCGAATAGACCCGAGTCGCCGCCATGACACCGATGTTCTCGGCGTAGGTCGTCGTGCCCGACCCACCGCCCGCACCTGCAAGCGTCGTTGCCAGACCGTCCGCGATCAGGGCATTGCCCGCGACGTCGTCGAGCGACCGACCCGTCATGGCTGCAACGGCTTTGACGTGCCCGACGTTCTCCGCGACGAGGACGACGACGACCGGCAATGCCAACACGATGACCGACAGATCGAAACTCGGACCGCGGAACTCGGGCAAACCGATCCAGTCCGCTGCACGCAGGGCGTCGACCCTGGTGTCGGCGAGCGCGCCGGTCACTGCCGCGAAAACCCAACCGATGACGACGCCGACCAGAATTCCCAAGCGTCCCAACAGCCCTGGGCCGAGCACCGTCACAAGGAGGATGGCCACGAGGGTTACCGCACCGACGAGTGGCTGCATTTCGAACGACGCGGTCGCGGCAGGCGCAAGATTCAGCCCGATCAACGCGACGATCGCACCTGTGACGACGGGCGGCATCACAGCATCGAGCAGTCGAGCGCCCACAACGCGCACCACGACGCCAACTGCCATCAGCACCACACCGACCGCGAGGACGGCACCGAGCTGCGCGGCAGGACCGTCGGACGCCGACGCCGTCAGCGGCGCAATGAACGCGAACGACGACCCGAGATAGCTCGGAATACGACCGCCCGTGATCACGAGGAACAACACGGTGCCGACGCCGGAGAACAGCAGCGTCGTCGTGACGGGGAATCCGGTGATCGTCGGAACCAGCAGCGTCGCACCGAACATCGCGATCACGTGCTGCATCCCGATCCCGACCGTCCTCGGCCAGCTCAGCCGCTCGTCGGGTGCGACGACAGCACCCGGCGCCGGTGTCGTGCCGTCGCCGTGCACCGTCCACCGCAATGGTCGAGTCAGTCGGGTCAGAGTCCGGTTGTCAGCCACGAAGCGAATAGTAGGGCCAGCGCGACGATTACGGGCTCCAAGCCAGCCTTCAGCCGAGGATCGCCGTCGCTGCGGCGCGACCGGCCATCGGATCGGCGGTCTCGAGTACGGCAGCCGCTGCGCGTCGACAGTCGGCGAGGGTCACGGTGCCGAGCTTGGCACCGACCGAGGCGATTGCGGCCGCGGCGCAGGACAGCGACGTGACGCCGAGCCCGACCAGTACGCACGCCAACAGTGGATCTGCGGCCGCTTCACCACATACGCCGACCGGCTTGTTTCGGTCCGCGCCGGCTTTGGCCGTCCGTGCAACCAGATGCAACACGGCCGGCTGCCACGGATCGGTGAACGAGGAGAGCTCCGAGGACATCCGATCCGCCGCCATCGTGTACTGCGCGAGATCGTTGGTGCCGACCGACAGGAAATCCACGTGCGCCAGAATCTGTTCGGCGAGCAGGGCTGCCGCGGGAACCTCGATCATGACGCCGGGCACGAGTCCACGTTCGCGAACCTTCGCAGCGAACCATTCGGCCTCGGCAGGTGTCGAGATCATCGGCGCCATCACCCATGGGCTCGCACCGGCCGACGTTGCCGCCGCCGCGATCGCGTCCAACTGTCGGTCCAGTATTCCGCTGTCCTGCAGCGCAATACGAACACCACGGATCCCGAGCGCTGGGTTCGCCTCATCGGGATGGTTGGCGAATCGCAGTGGCTTGTCCGAGCCCGCGTCCAACGTACGTACGACGACCTTGCTGCCTGCGAACGCTGCGAGTACCTCGCCGTAGATGCCTGCCTGGTCGGCGACCGTCGGCTCGGTGTCGCGATCGAGGAAGCACAGTTCGGTTCGGAACAGGCCGACTCCCTGCGCGGCCGTCGCAGCTGCTGCACGCGCACCCAGGCCGTCCTGGACGTTGGCGAGAACGTCGACTCGATGCCCGTCCGCCGTCTGCCCCGGACCCTGCCAGCGCGCAACGGCTGCTGCTTCGACGCGGTGGGCTGCGACGGCGGCGCGTGAGGTTGCGGGATCGGGATCGACGACGACCTCGCCCGTCGATCCGTCGAGCAATACCAACGTTCCTACTGCGATGTCGTCGAGCCCGCCGACCGCGACGATGCACGGAATGCCCAACTGCCGCGCGATGATCGCGGTGTGACTCGTCTGCCCACCGAGAGACGTGGCGAGTCCGACGATCAACGCGGGATTGAGCCCGGCGGTATCGGCCGGCGCAAGGTCGTCGGCCAGCAGCACCGACGGCTCCAACGGTGCCGGAACACCGGGCTCGGGCGCGCCTTCGAGCTCGGCGAGCACCCGATCGCGGACATCGCGCAGGTCGGTGACCCGTTCGGCCATCAACCCGCCGAGTTTGGTCAGCATCGCCGCGATCTTGTCCGTCGCTGCCGACGCTGCCGCCGTCGCCGGCCGGCCCGACTTGATCAACTTGTCCGCCGCAGAGATCCAACCGCGGTCGGTCGCCATTGCCGCGTTTGCGGCAAGTACCTCTGCTGCTGCACCCGACGACCGGCTTGCCCTATCGCGTAGCCGCTCGGCGACGACCGTGGCGGCAGCGCGGAACTTCTCGCCTTCGGCCGTCCGGTCGGCCGCGTCGATCTCGCGATCGTCGACGACGGGTGTCGGTCGAGCGCCCGGTCGAATGACCCGCGCGTATCCGACACCTGGCACGACCGGCGTTCCACGCAGGACGGTGCGTGTGTCCTCTACCTCTACGTCCTGGACCTGACCGTCGTGAACCTGTGCGTGCGACATGTGATCTCCTCCGCGTTTTCAACTCGATGTGACCAAGTTAACTCAGAACCGTTGACAAAGCAACACAAACGGGCGTAAAACAATATGAAGCAACATGAAACAACATGAAGGAGGTCACACCGTGTACGCAGAAGAACGCCAACAGGCAATCGCAGCATTGATCGGAGTGCGTGGCCGGGTTGCCGTGGCGGACCTGTCGGAGCAGTACGGAGTCACCACGGAAACGGTGCGCCGCGACCTCGCAGCGCTCGACCGCATGGGTGTTGTGCGACGTGTACACGGCGGCGCCGTACCGGCAACCGCGCTGGCCGCGATCGAACCCGGTATAGCGGAACGCGAACACAGCCGTGCCGAGCAGAAGGATCGCATCGCTGCCGCGGCCGTCGACTTTTTCCCGGGCGCAGGTGGCAGCGTCCTCCTCGATGCGGGCACCACGACTGGGCGAGTCGCCGCACTGCTCCCCTCCGATCGGGATCTGACTCTGGTAACCAACTCGATCCCGATCGCGGCACGGGTGGCAGGCCTCGGCGGCGTCGCTCTGCACGTTCTCGGTGGCAGAGTTCGTGGCCTCACCCACGCCGCCGTCGGCGACGACGTGCTGCGTGTCCTCGCAACGCTTCGGCTCGACGTCGCCTTCATCGGCACCAACGCGCTGAGTGTCGGACACGGTCTGTCGACACCGGACACCGACGAAGCAGCGGTGAAACGGGCGATGTTGCACAGCGCCCGGCACGTCGTCGTGGTCGCAGATTCCTCCAAGATCGGCCGTGAACACCTGATCAGCTTCGGCGACATCGACTCCATCGACGTGTTGATCACCGATACCGACATCGATCCGGAACACCGGAAAGAGTTGGAAGACAAAGGAATAGAGGTCGTCACAGCATGATCGTCACCTTGACGGCGAACCCGAGTATCGACAGGACCGTCACTCTCACATCGCCACTGGAACGAGGCTCGGTCCACCGCGCGGCAGCAGCGGTATCAGACCCCGGCGGCAAGGGTGTCAATGTCGCCCGAGTCGTCACCGCCGCGGGAGTACCCGCGATCGCTTTGCTGCCCGGCAGCGCCGACGATCCGCTGTTCACCTCGCTCAACGACCACAACATCGACTACCGCCGCGTCGACGTCGCCTCACCTGCCCGGATCAATCTGACGATCTCCGAACCGGACGGCACGACTACCAAGATCAACGAACCCGGCGCCGTCCTCTCGACCGAGTCGCGCCGTCACCTCGCCGACCGGCTGCGGCAGTTGGCAGGAGGCCAGACAGCGTGGGTCGTCCTCGCCGGCTCGCTGCCACCGGGGGTTCCGGACAACTGGTACGCGGAGCTGTGCCGAACGCTGGCACATCTGCCGGTCCGCATCGCCGTCGACACGTCGGAGGAGCCGCTGCTGGCCCTCGCTCGCGGACTGTCGATGTCGACTCCGAACCTCCTCAAGCCCAACTCGGAGGAGTTGGCGCAACTGACCGGAGCCTCCGCAAAAGACATCGAAAGTGCTGCTGCGCAGGGCGATCCGACCCTCGCGGTGCAACTGTGCCGCACTCTCGTCGAGCAGGGTGTCGAAACCGTCCTCGCGACACTCGGTGCAGCCGGTGCCGTACTCGTCGACAGCACAGGAGCGTGGTACGCACAATCTCCACCGATGATTCCGCGTAGCACAGTCGGAGCAGGCGACTCCTCGCTCGCGGGCTATCTACTCGCCCAGATCGAAGGCGCAGCGCCTGCGCAGTGCCTGCAACGCGCCGTCGCATACGGCTGTGCGGCGGCGGCCCTTCCCGGCACGGCACTACCCACACCGGCCGACGTCGACATCGCGTCGGTCGTCGTCACCCCCGTCGCCATTCCGGCACAACACGCACCGGTCATCGCATGACCGCCCAGACCCCGAGCACCGACAAAGGAACCGCCATGTCCGATCCCACGCCCCAGCCGATCATCACCCCCGAGTTGATCAGCCTCGACACCTCGCTCGGCACGTCGAAGGATGCCGTCATCACGGCGCTCGCCCAGCGCCTCGCTGACGCCGGACGCGCAAGCGCCGCAGCCGATCTCGCCGCGGCCGCACATGCTCGCGAAGAGCAGTCCGCGACAGGGCTGCCCGGCGGAATCGCAATCCCCCACTGCCGATCCGAGTCCGTGCTGACGGCGTCGCTCGGCTTTGCGCGACTCGATCCGAAGGTCGACTTCGGCGCTCCCGACGGACCCGCCGACCTCGTCTTCCTCATCGCCGCGCCCGAAGGTGCAGGGGCCGCGCACATGAAGCTGCTCTCCAGCCTCGCGCGTGCCCTGGTGAAGCCGGCCTTCGTCGCAGGCTTGCGGGCAGCGAAAAGTCCGGCAGAGATCGTGACCCTCGTCGAGGACGTGTTGAAGCCGAAGCCGAAGAAGGTCGCGGCTCCTGCCACCACCAGTGCGCCTACCGCTGAGCCTGTCGCGGCAGCACCGGCACGCAAACACATCGTCGCGATCACCGCGTGTCCCACCGGCATCGCGCACACCTACATGGCCGCCGATTCGCTCGTCGCCGCAGGCGAACGCGCCGACGTCACGGTCCACGTGGAAACCCAAGGCTCCAGCGGAAGTACGCCGCTGAGTCCCGACCTCATCGCCTCCGCCGCCGCTGTCATCTTCGCCACCGACGTCGGCGTCAAAGGCAAGGAACGCTTCGCAGGCAAGCCGGTCATTTCCTCCGGCGTGAAGCGGGCGATCAACGAGCCGGACACCATGATCACCGAGGCGCTGCGCGCAAGCCTCAACCCGGCCGCGGCAAAGGTGGGTGGCACGGCTGTCGCAGCGGGAACCGCCGACGCCGCAGGGACGATCGGCTGGGGCACTCGCCTACGCCAGATCCTGCTCACCGGTGTGAGCTACATGATTCCGTTCGTCGCTGCCGGTGGCCTGCTCATCGCACTCGGCTTCCTGCTCGGTGGCTACGAGATCACCGACAAAGCCAAGGACATCGTCCTCGACAACTCGCTGACCGCACTCCCCGAAGGCGGTCTCGCCACCTATCTCGGCGCCGTACTGTTCCAACTCGGCTCACTCGCGTTCAGCTTCCTTGTCCCCGCACTTGCCGGCTATATCGCCTTCGCGATCGCCGACAGGCCAGGTCTCGCACCAGGTTTCACGGCCGGTGCGGTCGCTGTGTTCGTCGGTGCCGGCTTCATCGGTGGCCTCGTCGGCGGTATCGTCGCCGGTTTCGCCGCGCTGTGGATCTCCAAGATCGCCGTACCGCAGTGGGCCCGCGGACTGATGCCGGTTGTGGTCATCCCGCTGTTCGCGACTCTGCTCGTCGGCGCCCTGATGTTCATCGTCCTCGGCAAGCCACTCGCCGCCATCACGAGCGGATTGACCAACTGGCTCAACGGATTGTCCGGCAGTTCGGTCATCCTGCTCGGCATCATCCTCGGCCTGATGATGTGCTTCGACCTCGGCGGTCCGGTCAACAAGGCGGCCTACGCGTTCGCCGTCGCAGGTCTCAACGTCAACGACACAGCATCGCTGCGCATCATGGCCGCGGTTATGGCAGCCGGGATGGTTCCGCCGCTCGCCATGGCACTTGCCTCGACGCTCCGACCGCGGCTGTTCAGCGAGGCCGAACGCGAAAACGGCAAGGCCGCATGGCTTCTCGGCGCAACGTTCATCTCCGAAGGAGCCATCCCGTTCGCCGCAGCAGACCCGTTCCGAGTTATCCCGTCGATGATGGCCGGAGGCGCTGTGACCGGTGCACTCATCATGGCAACCAGCACCACCCTGAGCGCCCCGCACGGCGGCATCTTCGTCTTCTTCGCAATCGGGAAGCTCGCCTGGTTCCTGATCTCCCTCGCGATCGGAACTGCCATCGGTGCGACGTGCGTCGTCCTCGCCAAAGAACTGATCCACCGCAAGCCGGCCGTCAATGACACCGAGTTTGCCGCAGTAGCAGCCTGATTCACCAAACCGCCCCCACCGAAACCAAGGAGTTCGCCATGCCAAGCACAACAGTCGTCGTCGGATCGTCGATCGGATTGCACGCCCGTCCCGCCGCCATCATCGCCGAAGCAGTCGAAGAGGCCGGAGTCGAAGTCACCCTCGCCCTTGTCGACGCCGATGATGACGACGACGAGCCCGTGGATGCCGGATCGGCGTTGATGATCATGACGCTCGGCGCAACAACGGGCACCGAAGTGATCGTCAGTTGCGACGATCCGGACGTGCTGAACACCATCGCAACGCTGGTGGCGGCAGATCTGGACGCAGCTCCGTAAACCTCTCCGGCAGTTCACCGTCACGGTGTCGCACCCACAACCGGGTGCGGCACCGTCGTTCTATGGATAGGACAGCGGCGTTGCGCCTCTAACCGTCAACATCGCTGTCATGACGCCGATCTCGTTGCCCTGATCGGCCACGAGCAACCGAGCGAGGCGACGAATCGGTTCCGAGTCGACGAGATCGACCGCCGACCGCGCCATCGCGATACCACCCTGATGATGGCGAATCATCAACTGCAGGAACAACACTTCCGCCTCGGCTCCTCGCAGCGTCGACAGCCGCGTGATCTCGTCGACACTGGCCATACCCGGCATCGGTGTCGCGCCGCCGTGATCGTGCGGTTCGTCGTCGTCCAGCCACTGCATGGGATGCGCAGGCACGAACGGCAATTCGAGGAGGCCCAGCCAGCCACGCATCGTCGCGATCTCCGCGGTCTGTGCGGCGGAGATCCGGTCGGCGAGCACGCGGACCTGCGGATCGCAGTCCCTCGTCAACGTGTTCGCAAGCTGTATCGCCTGCTCGTGATGCACCGACATGTCTTGGGCGTAGCCGATGTCTGTCGCGGACAGTCGCACAGTGTTTTCGTCCGCGGTTCGCGAGGTAGCCAACCGATCCCCCAGCGCGACGCCGAATGCAAGGACCACCAGCAGAGCCAAAACAATGCCGACGGGACGCACCAACCGGTTACGAGCCAACTGTCGAATCCTGGTCCGCCGGAACCTCGTACACACCGTTGTCGAGTTGCAGCGCCATAAATCCGTTGTCGCTGCACGAGGTCCAGATCTGATCGCCGTGAAACTCCGGCGGTGACAGGCACCAATCCGAGGTCAGATCACCGAACGCGACCTGACCCGTCCGCGGTCCGATGGCGACGTTCGGATCGACTTTGCCTTCGAGTATCGAGCGGGCCAGCGGTAGAAAGTCGAATACCGGCACACCGACGATCGACGCAACGGCGTGGACCGAGTTGGTCAGGGTGAGGTTCTTGCTCTTCTGCGCGGGCGGGTTGTAATACGCGATCTCCCTGATGTTGTCGAGATCTCGCACGTCGAACACCCTGATGCCCGACGAAATCCACGAGCAGGCAAGGGTGGTCGGATCGTTCGGCCGATCGACGGCGCAGTAGTGCGACTCGTAGGCGAAAAGGGAGCCACCCGACGACGACCGTACGTTTGCATCGATGTTGTCGGGCAGGTTGATTTCGAGTTTGATCTTCGCCACGACCGTGGCGTTGGCTTCGTCGGTGATGTCGAAGACTTTGACCCCACCGGAACCGGCCTCGTCAGCGGTGAAGAAATAGGGTTTGCCGTCGTAGGTCACCGGGATACTGTGCTGATTGAAGTGCCCGTCGGTCCACAGGTAGGTGGCGATCTGCGGCACGACCGGGTACGGATCACGCCGCTGGACCGCACTGATGTCCAGGATCGTGAGACCGCCCAGATTCGACAGGTACATGCGGTTGCCGTCGGGGCTGATACCGAAGCCATGGCCCGTGAAGCCGTGCAGCCCTTGCCAGATCACGCGTGGGTTCGCCGGGTCGACGAGGTCGATCGCGCTGACGAAACCGGGGAAGACGCCGTCCGCCCAATAGGTATTTCCGTCGGGCGAGAAGCCGCCCTCGTGCGAGAGGAAAGGCAGCGGCATCCTCGGATCGGTGCCAGGCCCTGGGTTGAGCAGCTTGGGATGCGCGCAGTCGGAGATGTCGTAGACGGAGAAGAAGCCCGCGCCCGTTGCGGCTGGAACCGCCGTAGCCGCAAGCAGTTTGCGAGCTTTGTTGACCTTGAGGCTTTCCCACGTTCCCCCGACCATCGCCGGTTCGTTCAGCGACGCCGTAACGACGGGGTTGCGCGGATCCGACACGTCGAGCACCTGCACACCCGGAGCGGGTCCGAGCAGGTTGCCCGGGAAGAACGTGCTCGTGTACGAGCAATGGTCGTAGGTCACCGAGAGAATGCCACCGCCGCGATCCTGCAGACCGCCGATCAGGGACATGTTGCAGCGATACCCCGCGGTGCTGCGTCCGCTGTTGCGGTCCTCGGCAGGAACGTCGCCCTGCAAACCCGTTTCGGGAAGTGACCCCGGTCCGCAGTCGGCACGAGGGACAGCGACCGAGCCGACATCGAAGGATGTGAACGTCGCCGCCGACGCCGTCGCAGGTAGGCCGGTTATGGACACGATCAGCGATGCCGCGACAGCGACGGCTCCGACCAGCAATCGACCGTTCGACACTAAGCCCTCCCGACGTCCCACCGTCCCAAGCGAGCGCTTGGTTGGAGATCAACATAACAGGAGAGTTATCTGAGTCGCACCCACACGATCGCGATTCCCACCACCGCGGCGACGCCGAGAGCTACGACCGCCCACCACTTCGGTCCCCATCCCGTTGCAGCCTCGCCGGAAGTCGTCGATTCGGTCGCATCCGCAGGACGGACCAGATCGCTCGCCCCGCGCAGGATCTGCAGTGGCGGCAGCGGGCCGGCAGAAGCTTCGGATGCGATGACGAGATCGCCTGCGGGAGTGAACGCAACGGCTTCGCCCTGCGGTTGGCGCGGAACTGCAATTTGCGTGCCCGGCCCGCTGGTCAACGCCTTCGCGATATCGCCGTCCGCGGCCCAGTACAGGTACACCTCGCCGTAGGTGCGCAGTGCGGCGACCTTTCCGTCCGCGCTGACGGCGCCACCGGTGACCGGACCCGACCACGGCAGCGGACCAACCTCGACCAGCGCAGACGGCCCCGGGCTCGGTAGGTCGTTCACAGCGACGTCACCCGCAGGCACGTACACGGCGCCGATCCCGATGAGCTCCTTCGACACGATCACCGGACGTCCACTCGCTTCGATGAGCAGCGCCTCGGCGTCGTGCTTGCCGTCTGGATAGGTCAGCCGATGCAACTCCCCCGCACCGTCGACGGGACTCATCCGGGTGAGCGCGACCGTATCGCGCACCTGCCGATTGTCGCCGGTGTCGGACAACCACAGGGCGCCGCCCGCGAACTGCAGATCCTCGATGTCGTACGGGTCGACCGGCACGGTCAGCCAGCGCGTCACGCTGCAGTCGGAGTCGAGAACGGCCAACTTGTCGTCGGTGCCGCTGTCACCGATCGCGTACATGACGTCGCCATCGAAGGCGAGGCCGGACAGCTCTTCCAACCCACGATCGGTCGGCGTGCACAGTGCCTCGAAGGATGCCTCGAACGTCGCGGGGGCGGCCGCAGCGGGTCCAGCCGACACGAGGGCAGCGGCAAGCACGGCGAGAACAGCGAGCAGGCGTCGAGGACCGACAGCGATCGAATCCACAGGGCGGACTATCCGCTGTGCGCGTAGGCGTGCAACACCGAAGCCAGCGACTGCGGCACCCGTGCGTGCACGCGAGTGCCGTCCTCGTCGTGCGTCGAATCGAGAATCCGGCCGTCGGCGTGAATCCGGGCTACGAGGTCACCGCGGTTGTAGGGCAGCAGGACACTCACCTCGACATCGAGGCGCCCGAGGATCTCGCCGAGCCGCGCACGCAACGAATCGATTCCGTCGCCGGTGTGCGCCGAGACGAACTCCGCGCCCGTGAGAACCCCACGCAACTGTGTCAGCGTCACCGGATCCGCAGCGTCGATCTTGTTGACTACCAACAGTTCCTGCGGCGCAGGCGAGTCGGTCTCGCGCAGCACCGAGGTCACGACCTCACGCACGGCCTTGATCTGCTCGTCCGGCAGCGGGTCGGAACCGTCGACGACATGCAGCAGCAGGTCGGCATCGGTGACCTCCTCCAGCGTCGAACGGAACGCCTCGACCAACTGGGTCGGCAGGTGGCGCACGAAGCCGACCGTATCGGTCAGGACGTACTCGCGACCGTCGGGGAGATCGGCACGTCGTGTCGTCGGATCGAGCGTGGCGAACAGCGCATCCTGAACGAGCACACCGGCATCGGTGAGCGCATTGAGCAGGCTCGACTTGCCCGCGTTGGTGTAGCCGATGATGGCAACCGACGGCACACCGTTGCCGAGGCGGCGGGAGCGCTTGGTGTCGCGCGCCTTCTTCATGTCCTTGATCTCGCGACGCAGCTTGGCGGTGCGCTCACGAATGCGACGCCGATCGGTTTCGATCTTCGTCTCACCGGGACCACGCAGACCGACGCCACCGTTGCTGCCCGCTCGACCACCGGCCTGCCGGGACATCGACTCACCCCAACCACGCAGGCGAGGGAGCATGTACTCCATTTGGGCGAGCGCGACCTGCGCCTTACCTTCGCGCGACGTCGCATGCTGGGCGAAAATATCGAGGATCAGCGCGGTCCGGTCGATGACCTTGACCTTGACCACCTTCTCCAGGGCCGTCAGCTGCGCAGGCGTCAATTCGCCGTCGCAGATCACGGTGTCGGCACCCGTCGCGAGCACGATGTCGCGCAACTCGATCGCCTTGCCCGACCCGATGTAGGTCGCAGCGTCGGGTTTGTCGCGGCGCTGCACCATCGCTTCGAGGACTTCCGAACCCGCCGTCTCGGCGAGAGCTGCCAACTCGGCCATGCTGCCTTCGGCTTGCGCGGCGCTGCCTTCGGTCCAGACGCCGACCAGGACGACCCGCTCCAGCCGCAACTGGCGGTATTCGACCTCGGTGACATCGGTGAGTTCGGTCGACAACCCGGCGACGCGACGCAGCGCGCTGCGGTCGGCAAGCTGCATTTCGCCGACCGACGGAGCCGTCCAACGGCGCAGACCCTGCGCGGGCGGGGTGTCGAACGTGGGGAATTCGGTCGTGTCGTCGCCGTCGTAGGTGTCGCCGCCGAACGTGGCGTCCGTACTGGCCGCGTCGCCGTCGATCGCAACTGCTTCTGCTGTGTCTACTTCTGAGTGCTCTGATTTCGTCATACAGGGTCCATGATCCCACGCTGGACCGACAGACGCATTCGGATATCGCGGCTAGCGCAAACCCGCCCACCAGTCGTCGTCGATCGTTCCCGACGCAACCAGTACGGACGGCCCTCGTAAATCGGCTTCACCTGCAGCGATACGGACGACGACCTCGCCGCCGAGCACGCGGACCGTAACTTCACCTTCGTCGGCGCCGTCGAACTTCAGCGCCGCCGCGGCCGCGGCCACCGTCCCCGTACCGCACGAGCGGGTCTCACCGACACCGCGCTCGTGCACCCTCATGTGCACGGCACCGGCATCGAGGCGCGTCACGACCTCGACGTTCACGCCGTGCGGAAAGAAGCCTGGGTCGTAGCCAGGCGCTGCCGTGAGATTCAGCGCCGCGAGCGCATCGGCAGTCAGCTGCCCGTCGACACACGCGAGGTGTGGATTGCCGACGTCGATTCCGATGCCCTCGAACGCTCTACCGTCGATCGTCGCGACCGACGATCCCAACTCACGAACCTTGCCCATCGAGACCGTCACGTCGCCGAGAAATCCGTTGGCGCTGTTCACCACAACCGGGCGCGCGCCGGCTCGACTACCGACGACGAACTCCCGCCGGTCGTCGAGCCCGCTGGCATTGAGGTAGTGCGCGAACACCCGAACACCGTTGCCGCACATCTCCGCGATCGAGCCGTCCGCGTTGCGGTAGTCCATGAACCAGTCGTCGGCTGCCACACCGTCGGGCAGGGTGTCGAGCACGCCGGTCGAGATCAGCGCGCCTGCCTTCGCGACGCGCAGCACACCGTCGGCACCGAGCCCGCGGCTACGCGCACACAGAGTGGCGACCCGCTCGGCGCGCAGATCGATCGCGGCATCCGGGTCGGGTAGGACGACAAAATCGTTCTCCGTGCCGTGGCCTTTCGAGAACTGCATGGTGCTGAGTCTATTCCAGGCGCCACAGGGGCTCACGGCGCTGCCGCGCGATCTCGTACAGGCTGACCGCTCCCGCCGACGGCGCACCGAGCGAACTTGCTGCACCACCGATCGGGATGTTGACGACCACGTCGCAGCCTTCGCGCCAGGCTGCGCTCATCCCACGCGACTCGTTGCCGATCACCAGGATCGTGCCGCCGGTGAAGTCGTGGTCGTACACCGCACTCGACCCGTCCTCGTCGGTACCGACGATGCTCATCGGAACCCCGCTCGCCTGCATCCGATCGCGAAACGCGATGACGTCACGCGCGTCGGACACCCGCAGGACAGGTATCGCGAACAGCGATCCCGTCGATGCCCGCACACATTGCGGGTCGAACTGATCGGCGGCGTGCCCGCACACGACGACCGCCTCGGCTCCGAAGGCGTTCGCCGATCGAATCAGAGTGCCGAGGTTTCCCGGCGAGGTCGGTCGGTCGAACACGACGACGACCGGCGCGTGTCCGGTCGGTGTCCAGGTCGCGAGGTCCGTGCTGCGCGTTTTCGCTACGGCGATCAGTTCGGGCGCGGTGGAGGTCTTCTCGCCGAGCTCGGCGATCAGGTCGGGTACGAGACCGATCGTCGGGATCGTCGTCGTATCGAGCACTCCCCGAGCCCAATCCGACAGATGCGGCCCACCGACCCGGTACAGCAGCGACTCGAGCGGCCAGTCGTTGTCGAATGCGATCGTGATCGGTCGCACGCCTTGTACGAGGAACCGGCCTGCCTTGGTTCGCTTGCTGCGGTTGTGCAGGTAGGACTGCCACTGCTGAAACCCGGCATTGCGAGCACTGACACGGCGGCTTCGCGCCCCTTCGACTATCACTGAACTCCTAGCTGTTGCAGCGACGCGGACACAACGTCCGGGTCTGCGCCGTCGACCCATCTAACCCGACGGTCGCGGCGAAACCACGACCGCTGTCGCCGTACATACCTGCGTGTTCCGATGAGCGTGCGTTCCCGCGCGTCCTCGAGACTCGCCGTGCCGTCCAGATATTCGAGCACCTGCGCATAGCCGATCGCACGTCGCGCGGTGACTCCCTCGCGCAGACCCCGCTCGACCAGACCTTCGACCTCGGCGACGAAACCCTCGTCGAACATGCGGTCGGTACGGCGTTCGATCCGTTCGTCGAGACCGGCCGTCTCCCGGTCGACGCCGATCACGACCGTCCCCCAACGCGGCTCACCGATCGTCGGCGCCGATGCTGCGAACGGCTGCCCGGTCAGCTCGACGACCTCGAGTGCACGCACCATCCGACGGCCGTCGCTCGGCAGTATCGCCGCTGCGGCAGCGGGGTCGGCGACGGTCAGTGCTCGGTGCACGGCCTCCACACCGCCGTCGGCCAGTACGGCTTCCCACTTGGCACGCACCGCCGGATCGGTCGCGGGGAAAGTCCAGTCGTCGAGCAGAGACTGGATGTAGAGCATGGAGCCGCCGACGATCACAGGAACCACACCCCGTTCCAACATGGATTCGATATCGGCCGTCGCAGCACGTTGGTAGTTCGCTACCGTCGCCGTCTCGGATATGTCGAGAACGTCGAGGCGATGGTGTGGGATGCCACGACGGTCGGCGGGAGCAAGCTTCGCGGTCCCGATATCCATGCCGCGGTACTGCTGCATCGCGTCGATGTTGACGATCTCGCCACCGACACGTTGGGCGATGTCGAGCCCGAGGTCCGACTTGCCCGCGGCGGTCGGACCGACAACAGCAATCGGGACGATCGGCGTGATAGGCGGTGTCATGGCAGCCAGAGGCCGACGTGGTAGCCGACCCCGTACGGCGCGTCGTCGTAGGTGGTCGTGCAGGTCGGTGTGGTCGGGCTGGTCGCGAACATCGCGGCGAGCACCTGGTAGGCGGCCCTGCCCGCAACGCCGAGTTCGGAACACACGACGGGGTCCAGTTCGGCGATCCTGTCGCAATCACCTTCCGTCAGCGCCGCACTCAGCTCGTCCTGGTACGCCTGCGCACGCGGATCGAACGACCCGGGTGCCTTGGGGGTCAACGTGTTCGCGCCGTCGGCGACGATCAACACCCCGTGGTCGGCGGCGTCGCCGTCGAATCGCTCGCGGAGCGCTGCACCGAGTTCGGCGCAGTAGACCGGTGAGGTGTCCGCCGCGACCACGACAACATCGGCGCTCGCCTCCGGTGCGGCGCGGCCTCGCAACCACCCGCCGATCAGCGCAGCGACGGGCAGGTCGGCGTCCGGCTCACCACTCGACTGCGGCGACAACGTGACACGAACATCGCGGCCGAAACCTCGGAACGAGCCGACCGCTCCCGGGGGCACTTCGAGTTCCGTCGCGCCGACGCCGACGATCGTCCACCGCTGCGCTCGCTCGCCGAGGGCGGCGGCAGCATCGAGGGCAGCATTGCGCAATTGCTCGGTTGCAGACGCGTCCGCGCCGTTCAACTCGGGAACGAGAACGAGGGGCGACGGAACCAACGCCGCGGCAGTGAACACGCCTTCAACCGTAGTGGCGACCGCGTGCGAGCTCGGACAGGCGTCGCGGCAACGCGGCACGATCTCGCCTGATTCAATGGTCTGCAACGCTCGTACCGGGTCTAATGGGATGAGCAACACGCACAAGGCAGCCGTGACGCGCGGCAGAGACGAGGAAAAGCGATGACCGACGGCAGCGGAATCGAAGCAGGGACACCCGACTCGAACAGTCCGGCAGCAGGCGCAGAGGAAACCGGCACACCCGAAATCAGCGCACTGGCATCCGGTTCACAGGCAACGGATGCGCCGCAATCGAGCGGAACGGTGGCCGAGGTTCCCACGCCCGCACCGGACGCCGGCCAACCGGGCGCACCGGCCGCGGGAGCACCGAAGCCCGGCGGACCTCGCCCCGGTCCCGCGCCCACCGGCATTCCGAAGCCGGGTGGTCCGAGTCCGCGAGCCGACGCACCCAAACCACACGCCGTCAAACCGACCGGCCCCAAACCTGGTCCAGCACATCTACATACGGTTGTCGTGCCTGCCGCGAGCGACCCGAGCCTCTTCGGACGCGTCGACGAAGACGGCACGGCCTGGGTCAAGACCGCCGACGGTGAACGTCAGATCGGATCGTGGCAGGCAGGCGACGCGACCGAAGGTCTTGCCCACTTCGGTCGCCGTTTCGACGATCTCGCCACCGAGGTGACCCTCCTCGAAGCCAGGTTGGCCTCGGGAACCGGCGACGCACGCAAAACCAAGGCGGCAGCGACAGCGATCGCCGACGCGCTTCCCACAGCAGCGGTCATCGGCGACGTCGACTCCCTCGCCCGCCGACTCGCCGCCATCGTCGAGCATTCCGACGAAGCCGCCGCGCACGCCAAGGAAGAAAAAGACCGGGTCCGGCACGAGCACACGGAGCGCAAGGAAAAATTGTGCGCCGAAGCCGAGCAGATCAGCACGGAATCGACGCAGTGGAAAACGGCGGGCGATCGGCTGCGCGAGATCCTCGACGAGTGGAAGACCATCCGCGGCGTCGATCGCAAGGTCGATGACGCACTGTGGAAGCGGTACTCGAAGGCGCGCGAAGGATTCAACCGGCGCCGGGGTGCGCACTTCGCCGAACTCGATCGCGAACGGGCGGCTGCCAAGACCCGCAAGGAAGAACTGGTCGCCAAGGCCGAAGAGTTGTCGCAGTCGACCGAGTGGGGTCCGACGTCGGCGACGTTCCGCGATCTCCTCGTCGAATGGAAGGCTGCCGGTCGGGCACCGCGCGAAGCAGACGACGCTTTGTGGAAGCGTTTCAAAGGTGCCCAGGACGTGTTCTTCGCGGCACGCAATGCCGAAGCGTCCGAACGTGATTCGGAGTTCGAAGAGAACGCGAAGGTCAAGGAGTCGCTGCTGGCGAAAGCTGCGCACATCGATCCTGTCGCCGACATCGACGGCGCGCGAGCAGCATTGCGCGAGCTTCTCGAGAAGTGGGACGCAGCGGGCAAGGTCCCGCGGGAGAAGATGGCCGACCTCGAAGCTCGGCTGCGGGCAATAGAGAAGCGTGTCCGCGACGCCGCCGATTCGCAATGGCGACGTACCGACCCCGAAGCCGTCGCGCGCGCCGCCCAGTTCCGTGAACGCGTCGCAGCGTTCGAGGAGCAAGCCGCAAAAGCAACAGCAGCGGGCAAGCGCCGTGACGCGGAGAAGGCGCTCGAGCAGGCCAAGCAGTGGCGCGAATGGGCCGAAGCCGCCGAAGGCGCGGTCACCAACCGCTGACCTTCACGGATCGAAGGGCCCCTCACGACGCTGACCGTCGTCAGCGGTCCCCTCGATCCGCTTGGTTCGGCTATTTCGGCTGACGCCAGTCCGGACCGTGGTCCTGCGCTGCCGCCTTGATTCGACGTTGCTCCTCGGCTTCGAGCAGCAGAGCGGTCCGGCTCCACACGACACGGATCCAGTGGAACGACAGGACCGCAATGGTGATCCAGCCGAGGACAAGACCGATTCCGGGGCCACCGCCCGGATGATCGGGAGCCAGCGTCTGGCGACTCCAGATCGCGAGCATGCCGAACACGGTCGCGACGGCTGATCCGGCGACGGCAATCCAGGCAAGGACCCACCGCCGGGTCAGCAGCGCGATCGTCGAGAAACCGACACCGAAGACAAGCGCGAACCAGACGAACAGCCGCGACGGCAACGCGATGTACTCGGCCAATGCGACATCGTCGCCTGCGAGGACGTCGAAACCTTTCGCTGCGCCGGTGTGCGGCAACGCGAGGCTGGCCAGCAGCACGACGACGAGCACGGCGACGACGACGGCACGCACACCTGGATCGATCTCACCCGCCATCTTCTTCTCGACGGCATCGACATCATCACGAAACTGATCGAAGGGGTCGGTTCGCTTGTCCGAGTTGCTCACGCGCTGCATCCTGTCACCGCAGGCAGCGGCGCCGGAACGCCGATCTGCGGTAGTCCTAGTCCAACTCCGATGGGTGGTGTCTTCGGTGTGACGCCACGCTCGAACGCGTCACCGGCCCGAGTTCTGCGATGGCTCTTCACAAGTCCGTCCGCGATGAGGAAATGCGGTGCGGCCGACGTGACGTCGACGGTAACGATGTCGCCTGGACGAACGGTTCCGTCGATCGCGCCGATCGGGGGAAAGTGCACGAGCCGTCCGTCGCGCGCGCGACCGCTCATCCGTGCCGCGGCCACATTCTTCTTGTTGGGCGCATCGGCGACGAGTAGCTCGACTTCCCGCCCGACGATCTTGCGGTTCTCCTCGAGCGACACTTCCTCCTGCAGCGCGATCAACCGTTCGAAACGTTCCTGGACGACCGCCTTCGGTACCTGATCGGCCATCTCGGCGGCAGGCGTTCCTGGACGTTTCGAGTACTGGAAGGTGTACGCGCTCGTAAAACGTGCCTTGCGAACGACATCGAGGGTCTCGGCGAAATCTTCCTCGGTCTCGCCGGGGAATCCGACGATGATGTCGGTGGTGATCGCCGCGTGCGGCATCGCGGCGCGGACCTTCTCGATGATGCCGAGGAAGCGTGTCTTGCGGTAGGAGCGGCGCATCGAGCGGAGTACCCGATCCGAGCCCGACTGCAACGGCATGTGCAACTGCGGGCACACGTTCGGGGTCGCCGCCATCGCCTCGATCACGTCGTCGGTGAACTCCGCCGGATGCGGAGAGGTGAACCGGACCCGTTCCAGGCCGTCGATGTCACCACACGCGTGCAGCAGTGCGGCGAACGCGCCACGGTCGCGACCGAGCTCGGGATCGGCGAACGACGCACCGTAGGCATTGACGTTCTGCCCGAGCAGCGTCACCTCGAGCACCCCCTCGTCGACCAGCGCCTGCACTTCGGCCAACACGTCGCCGGGGCGGCGGTCGACCTCCTTGCCACGCAGGGCCGGGACGATGCAGAACGTGCAGGTGTTGTTGCAGCCCACCGAGATCGACACCCACCCGGCATACGCGGACTCGCGCTTCGCAGGCAGGGTCGAGGGGAATGCTTCGAGCGATTCGAGGATTTCGACCTGTGCCTCGTTGTTATGACGCGCACGCTCGAGCAACGCAGGCAGCGATCCGATGTTGTGGGTACCGAAGACGACATCGACCCAGGGCGCCTTGCGGACGACCACGTCACGGTCCTTCTGCGCGAGGCAGCCGCCGACGGCGATCTGCATACCGGGACGTTCCTGCTTCACCGGCGCAAGCTGACTGAGGTTGCCGTACAGCTTGTTGTCCGCGTTCTCACGGACCGCGCACGTATTGAAGACGACAAGATCGGCGCTGGTACCGGTCGCGGCCTTCGTGTACCCCGCCTCTTCGAGGAGACCCGACAGGCGCTCGGAATCGTGCACGTTCATCTGACAGCCGTACGTCCGAACTTCGTAGCTGCGTTGTTCGGAGCTGGGTTGTTCGGGACGTTCGGAGGATGCGGTTTCTACGACTTCGTCGACCTTCGTTGACACGCTTCAGACTAGCCCACGGCGTTGCCCCTCCCGGTATCTGCACAGGTAGACGACCGATCAGACCGCTCGAATCCGGTGTGATGTGTGGTTTGCGCCGGCTCCGGACGGATCCGGCGAAAACTCCGCGGACGGCAACGCCACACGTCACCGAGGTGAAAATTTTCAACCGCCTGCGACTCGCTGCCTCGATTCGTGTGGCAATTCACAGGAATCCGCATAGGGTCATCAGCCATGGCCCAAGTACGCACACCGTTGGTCGTCCTCGAGAACGTGAACAAACACTTCGGTGATCTGCACGTGCTCAAAGACATCAATCTGACCATCCACACCGGTGAAGTAGTCGTGGTCATCGGCCCGTCGGGATCCGGCAAATCGACCCTGTGCCGGACCATCAACAGGTTGGAAACGATCGACTCGGGCACGATCACCGTCGACGGAAAGCAACTGCCCGAAGAGGGCAAGGCGCTTGCTGCCCTTCGATCGGACGTCGGCATGGTCTTCCAGTCGTTCAATCTGTTCGCCCACAAGAGCGTTCACGACAATGTGACCCTCGGCCCCATCAAAGTGCGCAAGATCGACAAGGACAAGGCGGCCGCGCGAGCAACCGAACTTCTCGAACGAGTCGGGATTGCCAGTCAAGCCGACAAGTTGCCTGCGCATCTGTCGGGTGGGCAACAGCAGCGAGTCGCCATCGCTCGGTCGCTCGCGATGGACCCCAAGGTGATGCTCTTCGACGAACCGACGTCGGCGCTCGATCCGGAAATGATCAACGAAGTGCTCGACGTCATGACAGCGCTGGCCAAGGACGGGATGACGATGGTTGTCGTCACTCACGAAATGGGCTTCGCGCGCCGGGCCGCCGATCGGGTCGTGTTTATGGCGGACGGTCAGATTGTCGAAGAAAACACTCCCGACGAGTTCTTCTCGAATCCGCAGAGTGCGCGGGCCCAGGACTTCCTCTCCAAAATTCTCGAGCATTGATCGTCGGTAGTTGAAGTTCAATACAAGTCGCCCAGTCGGGCATACAACAGAATCGGGATACAGAAAATGCACCGTCGTTTAGTCGCAGCAGGTGCTGCGCTCCTGATGCTCTCCGTAGCGGCATGCGGTAGCAGCAAAGATGATTCGGAATCGCGAGTATCGGTCGCGGAAAGTCCCAGTTTCGAGCAGGGATCGACCATGGCCCGACTCTCCGATGCCGGAAAGGTGAAGGTCGGCATCAAGTTCGATCAGCCCGGCTTCGGTCTGCAAAGCCTGTCCGGAGGCTACGAAGGATTCGACGTCGAGATCGCGAAGATCGTGTCCGCAGGCCTTGGACTCGAGCCCGGCGACATCGAATTCGTCGAAGCACCGTCGCAGCGGCGAGAAGAACTGATCGAAAACGGTTCCGTCGACCTCGTCGTCGCCACGTACACGATCAACGACGCTCGCAAGGAGCGCATCTCGTTCGCAGGTCCGTACTACGAAGCGGGCCAGCAGTTGATGGTCGCCGAAGGCGACTCCACCATCACCGGACCCGATGCGTTGAAGTCGAATCCCGATACCAAGGTCTGCTCGGTCACGGGATCGACGCCGAGCGAGCAGATCAAGCCGTATCTCGCGAATGCCGATCAGCAACTCGTGCTGTTCGACGTCTACTCCAAGTGTGCTGACGCACTCCGGACCGGACAGGTACAGGCCGTCACGACGGACAACGTCATCCTCCTCGGCTTCGTCGCCCAATCGGACGGCGCGTTCAAACTGGTCGGCGATCAGTTCACCAAGGAGCCGTACGGAATCGGTATCAAGAAGGGCGACACCGCTTTCTGCAACTTCATCGATCAGCAACTGAAGTCCGCCAGCGAGTCAGGTGCCTACGAAGCCGCTTGGAAGGACACCGCGGGTTCGGTCGAGGGCGCGAAGACACCGACGCTTCCCGAAGCCGCACCGTGTAGTTGATTTTCTTCGACGCGTGACATCGGGCCCCCACAGGCTCGATGTCACGCGTCGGCTCGGTTCACTCGATCGACGCAACGGGAGGAAGTGCACGCGGTGGGTGTCGTATTCGACAACTTCGATCTCTACTGGTCCGGTTTTCTCACATCGGTACAGATCTGTTTTCTCGGGCTGGTTGGATCGCTGATCCTCGGCATACTCATTGCTGCACTCCGAGTTTCGCCGGTCCCCACCATGCGGTGGGTGGGAACGGCCTACGTCAACATCGTGCGCAACACTCCGCTGACGGTGGTTCTGTTTTTCTTCGCATTCGGGCTTCCCGAGCTCGGCATCAACGCGAGTTACTACCGTTTCGGCCTCGCGGCTCTGGTGATCTACACGTCCGCATTCGTGTGCGAGGCCGTACGGTCGGGCATCAATTCGATATCGGCAGGGCAGGCCGAGGCCGCCCGCTCGATCGGTCTGACGTTCGGTCAGTCGCTTACTCTCATCGTGCTTCCGCAGGCGCTGCGGACGGTGGTTCCCCCACTCGGCAGCGTTCTGATCGCGATGTTCAAGAACTCCGCTGTTCTCGGCGCTTTCGGAGTCGGCGGTGATCTCTGGAGCACCGGCCAGAATCTCGCCAGCGCGCAAGGCTACGCATCGCTGCCGGTGTTCACGGGAGTGGCAATCGGCTATCTCTGCATCACTATCCCGGCCGGAATTGCACTACAGGTCATCGAGCGAAAGGTGGCGATCGCACGATGAGCACCGTCTCGACAGTCGAACCGAAGAAGAAGGTCAAGAAGGCGAGCAGTCCCGGCGCCACCGTGCTGTTCGATGCCCCGGGTCCGCGGGCACGGCAACGGGCGCGCATCTTCAGCGTCATTGCTCTCCTTCTCGTGCTCGCGATCTTCGCCTTGGCCGCGAAGAAGCTCAACGATTCCGGACAGTTCGAGTACGACAAGTGGGGACCACTCTTCGATCCGAGCAATTCGGATTTCACTGTGGTCTGGGAGCGAATCGGTACCGGGCTCAAAAACACGTTGACCGCAGCAGGTCTTGCGATCGTCCTGTCGCTCGTCATCGGCGTGATCATCGGTGTGCTTCGAATCTCTGCCGGCAAGTACGCTCGCATGCCTCTGATTGCGATCATCGAACTCCTCCGCGGACTGCCGGTGATTCTTGCGATCTACCTGACCTCACGAATCGCCGAGGCTGCCGGTCTCGACCTCTCGGGTCTGCCGGGCGGTGAACTGTTGTGGTTCCTCGTTATCGGCCTCACCGCGTACAACTCGGTCATCATCGCCGAGATCGTGCGTGCCGGCGTCGCGTCGCTACCGAGGGGGCAGAACGAGGCCGCATTGTCACTGGGTCTCACCCGTGGCCAGAGCTTGCGGATGATCTTGCTACCTCAGGCCATTCGAGTGATGTTGCCTGCACTTATCAGCCAGCTCGTCGTGATCCTCAAGGACACCTCGCTCATTGCCATTCTCGGCGGCTATCTGGAATTGATGCGGACCAGCGGCATCCTGATCCAGAACCTGCGCAATCCGATTCAGATGTATCTCGTCACGGCGATCATCTTCATTTTGTTCAACTACGGTCTCACCAAACTTGCCGAATACATCCAACGCCGACTCTCCCGAACCGGCGGACCGCAGAAGCCGATCGCGGTCGCCGGCGGACCCCTATGATCTGCTGCTCAGTCACCGTCGAGTAGATCGTCGGTGTCGGAGCCTGCGTGTTCGAGTTCGGCTTTGACGACTCCGAAGGCCAGGGACTGGCCGTAGCCTCGGCGTGCGAGCATGCCGACAAGCCTGCGGACGATCTTGTCGCGTTCGGCCGGATCGGCAGGGACCGCGAGGGTCCGTAGTTTGCGTCGGACGAGTTCGGTTGCTCGTTCTTGCTCGTCGTCGCGGGAGATCTGCGACAGCGCCTGCGACGCTATCTCCTGCTCGATTCCCTTGCGGCGCAGTTCGAGTGCGAGGGCCTGCTTACCTTTGCCCGAGTACGTGTGCCGCGAATGTACCCACTGTTCGGCGAAGGATGCGTCGTCGATCAGTCCGACGTGGGCGAGCCGATCCAGTGTCCGCTCGGCGATGTCGGGCGTGTACCCCTTCTTCGCGAGACTTTGTGCCAACTCGGCCCTGCTGCGTGCCCGGTCGGTGAGGAGGCGCAGGCATACATCTTTTGCCTGCGCCTCCGTGCCACCGCTGGGCTTACCCTCGTTCGTTCGGGTAGCCCGCTCCATCGCCGACCCTAGAAGTCGACCGGAGCAGGCGCGTCTTCCACTGCTGTGACGTCGGCACCGATGTTGAGCTTTTCCTTGATCTTCTTCTCGATCTCGTTGCAGACATCGACGTTCTGCAACAGGAACTTTCGAGCATTTTCTTTGCCCTGGCCGAGCTGATCGCCTTCGTAGGTGTACCAGGATCCCGACTTCCGAATGAAGCCGTGCTCCACACCCATGTCGATCAGCGAACCCTCCCTGCTGATTCCGAAGCCGTACAGGATGTCGAACTCGGCCTGCTTGAACGGCGGAGCAACCTTGTTCTTGACGACCTTCACACGGGTGCGGTTACCGACTGCGTCGGTGCCGTCCTTGAGAGTTTCGATGCGGCGCACGTCCAGCCGGATCGAGGCGTAGAACTTCAATGCCTTACCGCCGGTGGTCGTTTCGGGTGAACCGAACATCACGCCGATCTTCTCGCGGAGCTGGTTGATGAAGATGGCGGTGGTGTTCGAGTTGCTCAGCGCACCCGTCATCTTGCGCAGCGCCTGACTCATCAGGCGAGCCTGCAGACCGACGTGACTGTCGCCCATCTCGCCCTCGATCTCCGCACGCGGCACAAGTGCGGCGACCGAGTCGATCACCAGGATGTCCAGCGCACCGGACCGGATCAGCATGTCCGCGATTTCGAGTGCCTGCTCGCCGGTATCCGGCTGCGAGACCAGCAGGGCATCGGTGTCGACACCGAGCTTCTTCGCATAGTCCGGATCCAGCGCATGCTCGGCGTCGATGAATGCGGCGATCCCGCCTGCAGCCTGCGCATTCGCGACCGCGTGCAACGCGACCGTCGTCTTACCCGACGACTCGGGGCCGTAGATCTCGACCACGCGACCGCGGGGCAGACCACCGATACCGAGCGCGACATCGAGCGCGATGGAACCGGTCGGGATGACGCCGATAGGCGGGCGAACGTCGTCACCGAGGCGCATCACCGACCCCTTGCCGAAGTTCTTGTCGATCTGGGCCAAGGCCAGTTCCAGTGCCTTGTCGCGATCGTGTGCCTGTGGTGCCATCGTGTTCCCCTTGTCTCGAATACTCGTCCAGCGAATGGCGGTTACGTTAGAACCAGGTACCGACAAGTTCGTGGTTTTCGGTCTGACCTGCAGCTTTGGCTGTCAGTCGATCAGTTCTCCACCAGCATAGGGGAACACCTGTTCGAGTCAAACACATCCGGCGATGACACGCCGACGACTTCGCGCCCGTTTCGCCGGACACCTCCCCGACGCCGACCGCGACCTACCAGCGTGAGCGGGGAACGTCGAACTCGGCACACAGCGCACGCCAGACCTCGCGGGGATCGACGCCGTCGTCGATCGCGCGCAGCGGGGTCCGGCCTGCGATCGAGGCGAGCACATGGTCGGTCAGGATGGAATCGCCCCTGGCAACGCCGAACTCACCGTGGACGAGCTCGTGGAAATCGGTAAGTCGCACCACGCCACCGTAGCGGAATCGCCGAACCCGATCGCGACACCCGACCGCCGCCCGACCGCAACGACCTCCGACCGCTCAGCCTGCGAGCACCTTCCGGCACACCGCGACCGGGTCGTCGACGTCGTTCGCCGTTGCAGCCGCGTGCGCAGCAGCGGCGGCGAACCGGGGATCGCCGAGCACTTCGAGGACGGCGGCGCGTACCGCCTCCGCCGACAGCGGTCGCACGATGACCGCACTCCCCTGCCGCGCCGCCCGATTCGCAAGTTCCCACTGATCGCCACCTCCGGGAACCGCGACGACGGGAACACCGGCGAGCAGCGCCTTCGACAGCAGCCCGTGGCCTGCACCGCAGACGACAACCGCTGCGTGGGTGAGCAATTCGTCCTGACGCCCCAATCCCGCGGTCGCCCAGGCAGGCAGGTCCGCAGGTGGTGGATCCAGGGTCGAGACGGCAACCCGTACATCGGCGTCGGCCAGCCCGGCCAACGTCGCCTCGACCATTCCGACCGCTCCGGTGAACGCGGTCGACGGTGCCACCATGACGAGCGGCGCAGCACCGGGCGGCAGCTCGAGTACCGCCTCGGTCGGCTCCCAGTGCAGCGGCCCGATCACGTGGGCCTCGGCAGGCCAGTCGGGTCTGGGCACCTCGAGGGCAGGCAGTGTCGCGATCAGCCTTGCGGAAGGCCCGGGGTCGAGTTCGGGTAGGCCGACGCCGACGCGTGCCCGGCTGCGCTGCGCCAAACCCTGCCGAATCGATCGGCCCGTCGCCGCTCGCATCAGGTTGTCCCGCAGCCGACCGCCGATTCCCTCACCCGGCGCAAGACCACTCCCTATGGGCGGCAACGCTTTCGAGGGTGCATACAACGGATGCGGCGACAGCTCGACCCACGGCACGTCCAAGCGCTCCGCAGCGAGGCCACCGCCTGCGGTCAGGATGTCGGAGACGACGAGTTCGGGAAGGGTCGCGCTCAGATCCGGCAGCAGCTCGGTCGAGATGTAGGCGGCCCGCTCGTGGATGCGCCGGCCCGCGTCCATGTCGTCGTCCTCGACCCGTGGCGCGAGGCCCTTGAGTCGCTGTGCGGTGATGCCCGCCTTCTTGGCATCGTCGAGCCAGCGGGCGCCGGTGAAGAGCATCGGCTGATCACCGGCGTCGAGAAACCTGCGGCACAACGCGATAGCCGGAAAAGCATGGCCAGGATCGGGTCCGGCGACTACGGCAACTCGCATCGCACCAGAGTGCCACAGGACACCCCGCGTCGATGCCGTCACACCTGCTCACTCGGAGGACGCCAGGCTCGGAGGACCGCCGAACGGGTCGGTGATCTCGACAAGTTCCAGTAGCGCTGCCCGGAGCGCACGCATTCGCCGCGGTCCGAGCTTGGCCTCCCACTGCGTTTCCACCGCTGCAAGTGCTGCCGCGGCAACGGAGGATGCGTCTTTACCGCGCTGCGTCACCTCGACAAGACGTGCGCGCGCATCGACGGGGTCGGCAACTCTGCGGACGTAGCCGGCACGTTCGAGCTGATCGACTAGAAACCCGGCGGTCTGCTTCGTCACCTGCGCCTGTTCGGCGAGGTCGGTTGCTCGCGAACCCTTTTCGGAGATCCGTTGAAAGATTCGCGACTGCGCCATCGTCAAGTCGTCGTAACCGGCGGCGCGAACCGCATCGAAGACTGCGTTCTCCAGGTATCGATACGGGATGAATAGCAACAGTCCGGTGTTCGGCTCGGTCATGACCAACCCTTGAAATAGTAAGATGTTCTGACTATTATAGTCATAGTAACTTACTATCTTCCGACCGGGAGGTTTACAGAGCGATGAACACAAATGCCTCCGAGATCGAATCGGTATGGACCGCAACGGCTACCGCGCGTGCCGCATTGGTCGACCTCGCCGAATCGCTCACTCCAAGCGAATGGGACGCCGACTCTCTGTGCGACGGCTGGCGGGTTCGCGACGTCGTCACCCACATCGCTCTGGGGACGCAGTTCGACTACGGCACCGCCGTGGTCGAAATCATCCGCGCCCGAGGCAGTTTCAACCGTTTGGTGCACGACTCGGCAGTGCGGCGAGCCGAGCGCCCGATCGAGCAACTCGTCGAAGAGCTTCGTAGGGCGGTCGATTCACGCCGTCGTCCGCCGGGCACCACTCACCTCGACCCACTCGCGGATGTCCTCGTTCACACCCAGGACATCGCGCTTCCCCTCGGTCGGTGCATCGATATGCCGACCGATGCCGCGACGAAGGCCGCAACTCACGTGTGGGACAGCGGTTTTCCGCACCGAGCACGACGCAGGTTCAGCGGGCTCGCATTGGCGGCGACGGACGTCGAGTGGTCACGCGGTGCCGGTCCCGAACTTCGCGGACCGATCGCGTCGTTGTTGCTGTTGCTCACCGGCCGCGCGGTCGCACTCGAACACCTCGACGGCGACGGTACCGCGATCGCAGCACGTCGACTCACCCCATGAACGTGTAGAGCTCGAAGCACACCGCACGCTCGGCCGCGAACCCCTCGATCGGGCCGGTCACCATCTCGATCTGCTTGCGCGCCTGCACCTCTACCGGCTCGTCGCTCAACGCTTCCAGATAACGGCGATGCTCGCACAGCGACGCGACGGCTTGCTCGACCGTATCCGTCACGTCGACGGCATGCGAGCCGTTCGGTGCCATCACCGCCACCCACCTGGCCGTCCATGGATCCAGATCGGCGAGGTCCGGAAAGATCCACTCGTTGCCTGCGTCGGCGGCGGCGTCGAGCGTCGCCAGTCCGAGCAGCCGGTGGTCCGAGCTGTTGAGCATTCCCGGTCCCCAGGTCTCACCGTGATGGAGGGTAACGACGAGGTCGGGGCGATGCCGCCTGATCGCCCTCGCCAGATCACGACGCAAGTCGAGCCCTGCCGTCAAACGGCCGTCGGGGTGAGCGAGAAACTCGACCTCGCTCACCCCGACGACCTCTGCCGATCGAATTTCCTCGGCCTCCCGCAACGGTCCGCACTCCGCTGGGTTCAGGCCCGCGATCCCCGCTTCGCCGCTGGTCGCGAGCACATAGGCGATCTCCTTGCCCTGTGCGGTCCACCTGGCGACAGCGGCTGCGGCGCCGTATTCGATGTCGTCGGGGTGCGCGGCGATCACGATGCCGCGCTGCCAGTCTTCTGGTACAGGTTCCATGGTGATCTGTCTAGCAGACCGTTGGGGTGCTCGGACGGCCCATTCGGACGAATCTAGATCTTGGTCAGATCTTTGTGGTCGGATCCCGAAATCGCCTTGTAGAGCATGTAGAGACCGAACACGACCGCGCCGATCACCAGGATCGGGAACAGGCCCTTGATGAGCGCGCCGATCACGGCCAATGCAATCCAGATCAGTGCGACGATGCCAATGATTTTCCAGAACACGCTAAGCCTCCAACTTCGATGAATCCACCAGATCTTGGGATCCGTGTAACACCGATACTGGCACGGCTCTCGCGGCAAAGCAGCAGGTCAAAGGCAATATCAGGGTAAGATCAGGGTTGACCCTGATGGCTCTTGGGCAGCAGCGCAGGCAGCGAGTCAGGGACGCCCCGGACCGATCGCGGCGGGATTTGCCAGTTCGGCGAGCGCATCGGCCCAGCCGTCGAGACGGTCTGCTGCGACACGAAGTTCGCGATTCGCCGACGCCAGCGGCGAGCGTTGTTCGAGGCCGAGCGGCGACGTCATCCGCGCCGCAGCCTCGAGGAGATGTTCGTACTCGCTCAACCCCGACAGCAACTCACCGAGGGCAAAGGCGATCGACCGCTGCAGTTCCGGACCTGGCCGCCCGACCCGGTGTGCGGCTCGCTCCAACGCGACGATGTCGACCGCCAGCGCTTCGAGTGCCCCAGCTGCCGACTGCGCTGTCGCAGCCGTCTCCGCCAACTCTTCGGCGGGCACGGGCGAGAGTCGCGCCACGACACCGAGCACGTCGTGCAAACTGCGCTCGACGTGCGCCAAACGCGCAATGGCCGGCCGCGCCGACGAACCCGCCGGTGGCAGTGCCCGCACCGGAGGCGCCGCGGGCGGGAGCGGCGCATCGCGGAGACGCAAATACTTTCTGGTGGCAAGTGCCGCAGGCAGAACGAGCACCGCGGCCCCACCTGTTGTCGCCACAACGATCCACACCGGTGCCGCAGCGACCGCGAGGCCAGCTGCGCCGAGTGCCGTCACCCCCGACGCAGCGCCGTAGCGAATGCCGCGTCGACGCGCACGCCGCCGTTTTCGAATTTCACGCTCACGCGGATCGGCCCACCGCCGCACCGAGACAAGTACCGAATCTCCGATATCTCGCAGCATGTGGGCCTACCTCGGGTCGCGTGGGTGCGTAGGCCGGCGAGTCCGCTAGTTGGCGGTCTCGCCCTGGCCGGCCTGTGTCTTCGGGGCAACTGCCGGAGTGGCACCGCCGGAGGGCAATGCGTCGCCCTTCATCGAAGCCCTGATCTGCTCGAGCCGCGAATGGCCTGCCATCTGGATGCTCGCCTGCTGGACCTCCATCATGCGACCCTGCACCGAGTTCTGTGCCAGCTCCGCCGACCCGAGCGCATTGGCGTACCGGCGCTCGATCTTGTCGCGGACAGCATCCAGGCTCGGCGTGTTGCCCGGCGCGGACAGTGTGCTGTCCATCGACCGCAGCGACGCGCTGACCTGCTCCTGCATCTTCGCCTGCTCCAGCTGGCTGAGCAGCTTGGTGCGCTCGGCGACCTTCGACTGCAACGCCATCGCGTTCTGCTCGACGGCCTTCTTGGCCTGAGCAGCCGCCTGCAGCGACTGGTCGTGCAGCACCTTGAGGTCTTCGACGCCCTGCTCGGCCGTCACCAGTTGCGCAGCGAACGCTTCAGCGGCGTTCGTGTACTGGATCGCCTTTTCGGTGTCGCCCGCATTCTGGGCCTGATCGGCGAGGTTGACTGCCTGGCGCGCGTTGGCGTTGAGCTTCTCCACCTCGTCGAGCTGGCGGTTCAGCTTCATCTCCAGCTGACGCTGGTTGCCGATAACCGACGCAGCCTGCTGGGACAGTGCCTGGTGCTGACGCTGCGCGTCTTCGATCGCCTGCTGAATCTGGACCTTCGGGTCAGCGTGCTCTTCGATCTTGGAGTCGAAAAGGGCCATCAAGTACTTCCAGGCCTTCACGAACGGATTAGCCATCGGTTGATCCCGCCTCCATCTGCTGCGCCGCGCTCAGCGCGACCCGATACGCGACCGTCACGCACCGGAACGTGGTCTTGATTGCCCGAGTCATACTCGGGCCTGCCCTGCAATGTCGGGGCCGCAAGCCGTCTTCACGGCCGACATTCGGTGCCCATCAGAGAATCTATCCGTTTCTGCGTCGGTCCACAGCACGGAACGACTACTCGACGAAGAACCGAAGCGCTCCGATGCGGCCATCGTCATGCCGCGGCGAGTGCCCGCGTCGTCGGTGCTGGGATGACGATTCGAGTGTCCCCGCCGATTCGTGCCGCTGCAGCTGTTTCGGCTGCTGCATCGCGGTCCGTCCGTTGGGCGACCGAAGCGGTCCGTCCGGACGCATCGGCCATACTCTCGCTCACGTCGAACAGCACTTCCGCGAGCGGTACCGCGAGTGCATCGCAGATTGCCGCCAACAATTCGCTCGATGCTTCCTTGCGGCCGCGCTCGACCTCGGACAGATACCCGAGGCTCACACTCGCCGAATTGGAAACCTCGCGCAGAGTCCGACTCTGTGACACCCGGGTACGCCGCAGGCTGTCACCGATTGCCTCACGCAATAGCAGCGCCATCTCGCTCCTCCATCTACGTCCCGCCGTCGCCACAAATCTACCGACCTCGTCAGTTCAACGCTCACGCCGACCCGATTGGTTCCCGACCTTAGCGTGATCTCTGCGCGCGAAGGCGATGAACCAGTTCCGACACAGCCGAATCGACCGCGCCGAGCCGGATCTGCCACCGATCACCGGTCAGCGCCAGCTGGATCGCCTCGACCCCGTCGGGTCCAGCGATGCCGAGAAAAACCGTGCCGACCGCTCGACCGTCCTGAGTGTCGGGGCCGGCAACGCCGGTAAGCCCGACGCCCCAGTCCGCCGTGCATATCGTCTTCGCTCCGAGCGCGAGTTGCTCGGCGGTAGCGGCCGCGACAGGTCCCTGTGCTGCAAGGACGTCGGCGTCCACCCCACCGATCGAGTGCTTCAGGTCGGTTGCGTAGACGATCACTCCGCCGCGGAGGACTTCGCTCGCGCCAGGTACGCCTGCAATGGCACCGGCAAGCAGCCCGGCCGTCAACGATTCGGCGGTCGCGACGGTCTGGCCCGCGTGCACCAGTTCGGACACCAGTTCACCGACAGCGGTGTGGGCGAACGGGTCGGGCTCGGACGAATCCGAACTCACGGTCGATTCACGATCGACGGAGCTGCGGGGCGCGGACGTGGGCACGCAACCGGATGGACTGCACGACGTAGTCGATGCCCGTGATGACGGTCAGCGCTACGGCGATTCCCATGAGGGTCGTGCTCACAACGGCGAGACCAGCGGGAAGCGGAAGAATGTAGAAGCCGATCGCGAACGCCTGGACCAGCGTCTTCAGTTTGCCGCCCCGGCTGGCCGGGATGACGCCGTGGCGCAACACGCTGAAGCGCAGGGCAGTGATGCCCAACTCACGCACCGCGATGACGATGGTCACCCACCAACTCAGATCGCCGAGCGCCGACAGGCCGACAAGCGCTGCACCGATGAGCGCTTTGTCGGCGATCGGGTCGGCGAGTTTGCCGAAATCGGTGACGAGTCCGTACTTGCGCGCCAACTGGCCGTCGACACGATCGGTCACAGCCGCCCCAGCGAACAGCAGGAAAGCGACGATCCGCCAATTCGTGTCGTGCCCACCGTCCGCGAACAGTGCCCACAGAAAGACGGGGACGATCGCGATTCGCACCATCGTCAGCACGTTCGCAATATTCAGGAGCGGTACTTCGGGTCCGGCGGGCGGATGACCGACCTCGCTGCCTGCGCTCGTCACCGCTGCGGGCACGGACTCGACGCCGGCATCGTCGCGATCGTCGTTCGCCAGATCCTCGCGTTGCGCGCTCACCCGACGACTCCAAGGCTTGGCCTACAACAGCCGCGATGGGGCGTGGTGACCCGCTGGCGGGTAGATGGGCGGACCGGCACCAACCAAGACTATCGGGTTGGTGGATGACTAATGTTGCGCGCATGACATCTTCGCCGCCAAGTCCCGGCGACACTATGCCAGTCGTGCGGCGGGCGCGGACATCGGACGTTCCGGAGATCAAGCGACTCGTCGACGTGTACTCCGGAAAAATCCTTCTCGAGAAGAACCTCGTCACGTTGTACGAGGCCACCCAGGAGTTCTGGGTCGCCGAACGCGACGGCGAGATCATCGGCTGCGGCGCGCTGCACGTGCTGTGGGCCGATCTGGGCGAAGTACGTACCGTTGCAGTCGATCCGAAGGTCAAGGGCCTCGGGGTCGGCGGGCTTGTCGTATCGCAGCTCATCCAGGTTGCACGGGAGCTCGAATTGTCGCGCGTGTTCGTCCTCACGTTCGAGGTCGACTTCTTCCGCAAGTACGGTTTCGCCGAGATCGACGGCACTCCCGTGACCGCGGAGGTCTACGCCGAGATGTGTCGTTCCTACGACACCGGTGTCGCCGAGTTCCTCGATCTCAGTTACGTCAAACCGAACACCCTCGGAAACACCCGAATGTTGTTGTCTCTGTGAATCTTTCGATCCCGCTGATCACCCAGGAGCAATCGATGCCACTTTTCGCCGTCGAATACACCTATTCGGATGCAACCGTCGCCGGACGTGACGAGCACCGTCCGAGCCATCGGGAGTGGCTGGGTCGGCAGGTGGACGACGGCTTCGTCGTCTCCTCGGGTCCGTATGTCGATGGTTCCGGCGCGCTGATCCTCGTCAGCGCCGTTGACCGCGCAGCCGTCGACGCCAGGCTCGCCGAAGACCCGTTCGCGACCGCCGAACTGATCGATGCGGTCCGCGTGACGGAGTGGTTGCCCGTCATGGGGGTTCTCAGCACGTAGTCCGATTTGTCCCTTTTGTCGTCGCTGGGTAGTTGTCGGACCGCTCGACTAAGGTTGCGCCAATGCGATTGGGACTGGACTATTCGGCAGCACGCCCCGGCGGGGCTGCCATACGAGCAGCGGGCTACGACTTCGTGGTTCGGTATCTCTCCGACGGTGGGCCGAGCCTGCCCGGCAAGCTTCTTACCCCCAACGAGGCCGCTGACCTGCGCGCGAACGGCGTCTCGATCGTCTCCAACTGGGAGACGACGGCGAACCGCATGCTCGACGGCTACGGCGCCGGAGTCTACGATTCCAACCTTGCCCGCGCCCAGGTCCTGCGCTGCGGCGGCCGGGCCGACCGGCCGATCTACTTTTCCGTCGACTTCGACGCCACTCCGGGCGAGCAGGTTCCGATCGACAACTACCTGCGCGGTGCGGCGTCGGTGCTCGGTCCGGAGAACGTCGGCATCTACGGCGGCTACTGGCCGGTGAGCCGAGCACTCGACAACGGCACCGCACGGTGGTCGTGGCAGACCGGGGCGTGGTCGGGCAGCAATGTCGAGACTCGTCGCAACATGCACCAGCGCATCGGCACCGTCTACGTCGGCGGTGTGGCATGCGACGTCAACGAAGCATTCACTGCCGATTTCGGACAGTGGGACTACTTAGGGGACCAACAAGGCAACCCCAATCCTCCGGAGGAGACAGACGTGACACCCGAACAGGACGCAATACTGCGCGACATCCAGATTCAGCTTCGTGGTCCCGGATTGAAGGGCTGGCCGCAACTCGGACCCAATCCCGACGGCGGATTCCTGACCCTTGTCGACGGCCTCGCGGCAGCGCTGGACCGCATCGACGAACTGGAGAAGGAAATCGAGAAGCTCAACGGCGACCGCAACGGTTGGCCGTGGCCGTTCTCCGTCGTCGAGTCGCTCATTCCTGGCAAGAACTAGTAAACGAGTGCGACATCCGACCCACCACGGGCTCGGATGTCGCACTCGCTCCGGCTAGCTTGGCTCCGGCTAGCTTGTTTCCGACTGGCTTGTCTCCGACTGGCTTGTCTCCGACGCGGTCTTTGCGTCGGTATGGCGTGTACGCAGCAGGCTCGCGACCGCTGTCACGATGAGCACGCCGAGGATCACCGCGAGCGACAATCCCGTCGAAATCTCGGGGACACTCACCATCTCGCCACCGTTGACGAACCCGAGGGTGTTCTCGTGCAAGGCATGCAACACCAGCTTCACGCCGATGAACGCCAGGATGATCGACAATCCGTACGCCAGGTAGATCAACCGGTCGAGCAGTCCACCGATCAGGAAGAACAGCTGCCGTAGGCCCATCAGCGCGAAGGCGTTGGCGGTGAAGACGATGTAGGCCTCCTCGGTCAGGCCGTAGATAGCCGGAATCGAGTCGAGCGCGAACAAGATATCGGTGAAGCCGATCGCGACGAGTGCAAGCAGCATCGGCGTCACGACACGTTTGCCGTCGATCTTGGTGGTCAGCTTGCCGCCGTGGTACTCGTCGGTCGTCGGGAGGAAGCGCTTCGCGAGCCGGATGATCTTGCTCTCGCGCTCCTCTTCGATCTCCTCTTCGTGGCCGTGCTCGCGAATGAGCTTGACTGCGGTGTAGATGAGGAAGAAGCCGAACAGGTAGAAGACCCAGCTGTAGGCGTTGATCGCGGCTGCGCCGACCGCAATGAAGGCGCCGCGCATGACCAGTGCCATGACGATGCCGATCAACAGCACCTTCTGCTGGTTCTCTCGTGGCACCGAGAACGTTGCCATGATGATGACGAAGACGAAGAGGTTGTCGACGGACAACGCCTTCTCCGTCACGTAGCCGGCGAAATACTCACCGCCGTAAGTGCCGCCCCAGATCCACATGACGACGAATCCGAAGATGATCGCCAGCCCGATGTAGACGGCGGACCAGATCGCCGACTCTCGGAATGTCGGCGCGTGCGGCACGCGCGCATGAGTGACGAAATCGAAGATAAACAGGCCCGCTATTACCAAGCAGGTGATCAACCAACCGAGTGCAGAAACATTCACAGCAACGACCTTACCTACTATTCGGACATACCCGGCAGTAGCGACGAGCCGCTCGTGAGTCCTTTCGGAGGGCGGACCCTCCGAAAGGACTCACGACTCCTCTGAACCTTCGTCACCCTCGGCGCCACCACGAATCGACCACAGCAGACCGTCGAGCTCGTCCGGTTTGACCAACACGTCACGCGCCTTGGAGCCCTCGCTGGGGCCGACCACTCCTCGTGTCTCCATGAGGTCCATCAGACGACCGGCCTTGGCGAACCCGACTCGCAGCTTGCGCTGCAACATCGACGTCGACCCGAACTGGCTTGTCACAACCAGTTCCACTGCCTGCAGGAACACATCGAGATCGTCGCCGATATCGGGATCGACGTCCTTCTTCTCGCCGACTTTCGACGCGGTGACGCCGTCGGTGTACTCCGGTTCGGCCTGGTTCTTCGTGAAGTCGACGACGGCCTGGATCTCCTCGTCGGAGATGTAGGCGCCCTGCAGACGCGTCGGTTTGCCCGCACCCATCGGCAGGAAGAGCGCGTCACCCATACCGATCAACTTCTCGGCACCGGGCTGATCGAGGATGACTCGGGAGTCGGTGAGCGAGGACGTCGCGAACGACAAGCGGGACGGGACGTTGGTCTTGATCAGACCGGTCACGACGTCGACAGACGGGCGCTGCGTTGCCAGCACGAGGTGGATTCCGGCAGCACGAGCCTTCTGGGTGATGCGCACGATCGCCTCTTCGACGTCGCGCGGCGCCGTCATCATGAGGTCGGCAAGCTCGTCGACGATGGCGAGAATGTACGGATACGGACGGTAGACGCGCTCGCTCCCGAGCGGCGCCGTGATCTCCCCCGACCGCACCTTCGTGTTGAAGTCGTCGATGTGGCGGACCTTGTTGACCTGCATGTCCTGGTAGCGCTGTTCCATCTCCTCCACCAGCCACGCCAGCGCAGCAGCTGCCTTCTTCGGCTGCGTGATGATCGGCGTGATCAGGTGCGGAATGCCTTCGTACGGCGTGAGTTCCACCATCTTCGGGTCGATGAGGATCATCCGAACCTCGTCCGGCGTCGCCCGAGACAACAGCGACACCAGCATCGAGTTCACGAAGCTGGACTTGCCCGAACCGGTCGAGCCCGCGACGAGCAAGTGCGGCATCTTCGCGAGGTTCGCGCTCTGGAAGTTGCCTTCGATGTCCTTGCCGAGACCGATCACCAGCGGGTGGTGATCCTTGCGCGTCGACGGTGCGGAAAGGACGTCCGCGAGGCGAACCATTTCACGGTCGGAGTTGGGGACCTCGATACCGACCGCCGACTTGCCCGGGATCGGCGCGAGTAGCCGGACGTTGTCCGTTGCAACCGCGTAGGCGATGTTGCGGGCAAGGGCCGTGATCTTCTCGACCTTGACGCCCGGACCGAGTTCGACCTCGTAGCGGGTGACTGTCGGTCCGCGGGTGAATCCGGTGACCGCAGCATCGATCTTGAACTGTTCGAGGACCTCGGTGATCGCCTCGATCATCGCGTCGTTCGCCTTGCTGCGGGTCTTCGGTGGATCGCCGACGACAAGCAGGTTGGCGGGCGGCAGCGTGTAGTCGCCTTCGATGATCCGGTCTGCGACGAACTCCGTCTTGTCCGGTTTTGCGGGCTCGTGTTCTTTGACAACGGGTTTCGGTTTGACGCGCTGCTTCGGCGGTGCCGCTGCAGGAGGAGCGGGCGGCACCGGCGCGGCAACGGGAAGCACTTCGGTCACAGAATCGGCGGCGACGAACTCGTCGGTCGGATAGTTGTCGGACGGACGGGTGCCACGGGAGCGCTTGGGGGTGTCGTCGACCGGGTAGCCGTCGGCATCGAAGGAATCGTCGGTATAGCCGTCGTCCGCGATCTCGATGTCTTCGACGTCGGGGTAGTAATCGTCGTATTCGTCGCCGCCCGATGCGGTTCCGAACAGCATTCGTAGCTTGTCCGGGATTTCACGGACCGTTGTTCCGGTCAGCAGCAGGACGCCGAACAGGATCGCAAGCACCATCAGCGGCACAGACAGCCACACCGACAATCCGTCGGTGATCGGTCCGCCTGCGACGTAACCGACGAACCCTGCGCCGCTTGCACGACCGGCTGCGTCCTGTGGCGATCCGGAGGCAAGATGCCACAGACCGAGCACCGGCAGACCGACAAGCAACGAGCCGAGGACCAGTCGGGGGCGGGTTTCGGGGTTGGGCTCGGACCGCATGAGGATGACCGCAATCACGGTGGCCAGCAACGGTATTGCAGCGGCGGGCGCGCCGAGAACGGCACTGACTCCGGTGTCGATCCAGCGGCCGACCGGACCACCGGCGGTGAACCAGATACTGGCAGCGATGATCGCACTTGCCGCGATCAGACCGAGTGCGATGCCGTCACGACGGTGACCGTGTTCGATGTCCTTGGCTTTGCTGACCGTGCGGGTTGTAGCTCCGACTCCCTTGGCGGCCAGTGCCCAGCTCGAACCGACACCTTTGCCGATGGTCGCGAGAAAAGACTTCTGCGGCTTCCGCGCAGGTGCGCGGCGCGCGGCCGGGCGTCCCGACCCCGAACGTGAGGCCGGGGACTTGCGTGGCGTCGATACGGTTCGCGTCGTGCGAGAGCGCGGCTTCGGCTTCTCGCCCGCGCCATCGGCTGCCCTACTTCCAGCCCTGGAACCGGATGATGCCGTGGTTGCGCGCGCGCCCGATCGCGATCGCGCTGCGGTCGGGCTTCCGGACTTTGCTGCCATGGGTGTCAGATTAGTCGCAAAAGCCCCATCGAGACCATCTGCAACACCAGTCACACCATCCGCGCTGGCAGATCAGGCTCCCCCGGCGTGGCATCGCACCCCATCGAGGGCACCGCCGACCGCCGGATCCAACCGTCGGACCCTAAACGCTGCGATCCAGCTTCATAACCGCCTCGACGTCGGCGCCGGCCCCCGAGGTCTCCAGTCGGACCTCGTTGCGCCCGAAGGCATGCAACAACAGTTCCGACGCCGGTCCACGCAGCGTCACCGAACGATCGCTCGGCCGGGTGACCGTCACCTGCTCACCGTCCGGTTTCTCCAGCACGATCGACACCGTCGACTTCCGGTAGGACATGCGGGCCATCTTCTTCACGACAGTCCACAGCTTTGCCTCGTCGGACGGGTCGAGAACGCGAGGTTCCCAACCCGGAGTGCCACGCCGAACGTCCTCGTGATGGACGAACATCTCCGTGAGGTTGACTGCCGCGTCCAGCGGCTTCATCGGCGACCAGATCGGCGGACCCTCACGGACCTGCTCGAGCAGCTCAGTGAACGGTCGCTGCGCCGCCTTGCGACGCACACCCTCGGTGTACCCCGCGAGCGCGCTGATCAGAATTCCCGGCGACGCGTCGGGGCGGCGTTCTCGAATCACAAGGTGAGCAGCGAGATCTCGGACCGTCCACTCACCACACAGGGTCGGCGCGTCGGGTCCGATCTCGGCCATCGACACCACGAGGGCACCACGTTCACGCTGCGCGAAGCTCATGCTGCCAAGCTACACAGTCCGCACTCCGACGCGGCAGACCTGCTCAGTTGCCGGAAACCGACTCCAGCGCGCGCCCAGCCAGCACGGCTGCGATGTCCGTCGCCCATTCCTTCGCCAGGTCACGTGGGCGGACCTTGCTCGATCCGTCGTGACGCGCGTGTTCGCCGACCCGCTCCGCACCGAGTGCGATCAACTTGTCGGCGGCGATGTCGCTACCGTGGTTGAACGTGTCGTAGATGCTGTCGCCGAGCCCGAACATCGCGAAGCGAAGTCCTGTGAGATCGGGTTGGTCGGCGTCGAGGTCGTCGAAGAACCCGACCGCGCCGGTTGGGAGTTCGCCGTCGCCGTAGGTCGAGCACACGATGATGTGGAAGTCGCTGGGGTCGAGATCGGCGACGTCGTATTCGTCCATGCCGTAGACCGACGTGTCCGCGTGCCGAGCGATGACGTCGGAAATGGTGTCCGCAATCTCTTCGGCGGTTCCGGTCTCTGTTCCGTACAAGATCACCACGGCCACGTCGTCACTCCACTTCGTCGAAAGCTGGTCGGCTACGCCAGCAAGGTCAATACCGAGCATTAGCATAGCCTTACCTATTCCGGTTCGCCCAACCCCTGCGACGGCGCCCGACCCGGACCTGTCGTAGCGTGCCTGAGGTGCCCATAACGGAGATCATCGTCATCGCACTCGCCGGTTTCGGCGCGGGCGCGATCAACGCGGTAGTCGGCTCTGGCACGCTGATCACCTTCCCGACCTTGGTCGCGTTCGGCTATCCACCTGTGATCGCGACGATGTCGAACGCCGTAGGTCTGGTCGCGGGCGGCGTGTCGGGCACGTGGGGCTATCGCCGCGAACTCAAAGGTCAATGGTCGCGGCTGCGGTGGCAGATTCCGGCATCGCTCGCCGGTGCGGTCGTCGGCGCGTTCCTGCTGCTGCATCTACCCGAAAAAGCTTTCACCACAATAGTTCCCGTGCTCTTGATCGGGGCTCTCATCCTCGTCGTCACCGGTCCACGCATTCAGGCGTGGGCGAAGAAGCGTGCCGAGGACGAAGGCCGGACGGCAGCGGGCCCGAGCAGACGAAACACCATCGCACTCACGGTGGGAACCTTCGCAGTCGGCATCTACGGTGGCTATTTCACTGCGGCACAGGGCATCCTGCTGATCGGCGTGATGGGAGCGTTGCTTCCCGAGTCGATGCAGCGGATGAACGCGGCAAAAAATCTGCTGTCGCTGGTCGTCAACGTCGTCGCGGCAGCCGCCTACACCCTCGTTGCGTTCGATCGGATCAGTTGGGCCGCAGCAGGACTCATCGCGGTCGGATCGTTGATCGGCGGCACCGTCGGGGCACGGTACGGGCGCCGACTTTCACCGACGGCCCTGCGCGCCGCGATCGTCGTGCTCGGCCTGATCGGTCTCTGGCGCCTGCTGTCGTGAGTCCTTTCGGAGGGCAGAACCTCCGAAAGGACTCACGAGCGGCGAAGCCGCCTATACGCCTATGACGGTCGGAACGATCATCGGGCGGCGCCGATACTTGTCGGCAACCCAGCGGCCGACGATGCGCCGGACACCCTGGGCGATGCGATGGGTATCGGTGATGCCCTCGCCCGCCATCCGGATGATCTCCGCCTCGACAAGCTGCGCCGCCTCCTTGAGTGCGGCCGGATCGTCGGAGAATCCTCGACCGTTCAACTCCGGCGGGCTGACGGCCTTGCCCGAGGAATCGATCGCAACGGTGATCGAGATGAAGCCACCCTCACCGAGGACAAGGCGGTCCGAGAGCGTCGATTCACCGACGTCGCCGACCGACAATCCGTCGACGTACACATGCCCGACCGGCACCCGACCGACGATCTCGGCCAAGCCGTCGACCATGTCGACCACGACGCCGTCCTCGGCAAGCACTACACGATCGGCAGGCACACCCGTTGCAATGGCCAGTGCCGCGTTGGCGCGCAGGTGTCGCCATTCGCCGTGGACCGGCATCGCGTTCGTCGGCCGAACCGCGTTGTAGAGGTACAGCAACTCGCCGGCGGATGCGTGCCCGGAGACGTGGACTTTCGCATTCTGCTGAGTGATGACCGTCGCGCCACGACGCGCCAACCCGTTCACCACTGCGAACACCGAGTTCTCGTTGCCAGGGATCAGCGACGACGCAAGAACGACGAGATCGTCCGCGCGGATGTTGATCTGTCGATGCTCGCCACGAGCCATCCGGGACAGGGCCGACAGCGGCTCGCCCTGCGACCCGGTGGAGATGAGTACCAGCTTGTCGTCGGGCATACCCGCGGCCGTGTCGATATCGACCTCGACGCCGTCGGGCACGTTCAGATAGCCGAGTTCCTGCGCGATTCCCATGTTGCGCACCATGGATCGGCCGACGAAGCACACCCGCCGCTTGTATCGGTCAGCGACGTCGACAACCTGCTGGATGCGGTGCACGTGGCTTGCGAACGACGCCACGATGACGCGCTGCTTCGCCTTGCCGATGACGTTGTCGAGGACGTTGCCGATCTCGCGCTCGGGGGTGACGAAACCGGGAACCTCGGCATTGGTCGAGTCGACGAGAAACAGGTCGACACCTTCGTCACCGAGGCGGGAGAACCCGGCAAGGTCGGTGAGCCGACCATCCAGGGGCAACTGGTCGAGTTTGATGTCGCCGGTGTGCAGAACGACGCCTGCGTCGGTGCGTATGGCAACCGCGAGCGCATCCGGGATCGAGTGGTTGACGGCGAAGTACTCGCACTCGAAGGGTCCGTGCGTCGTGCGCTCGCCCTCGGTCACCTCGATCAGCTTCGGACGTTGATGGTGCTCACGGCATTTCGCGGCAACGAGCGCGAGCGTGAACTTCGATCCGATGACCGGGATGTCGGGGCGAAGGCGAAGCAGGAACGG
Organism: Antrihabitans stalagmiti; assembly: GCF_016482825.1. GTDB lineage: Bacteria > Actinomycetota > Actinomycetes > Mycobacteriales > Mycobacteriaceae > Antrihabitans > Antrihabitans stalagmiti. Next base: position 293,169 of record NZ_JAEMNV010000007.1, read on the forward strand.
CAACGCGCCGATGTGATCTTCGTGACCGTGGGTGAGGACGACGGCTTCGACGTCGGCCATCCGGTTCTCGATGTGGCGGAAGTCGGGAAGGATCAGGTCGACGCCGGGTTGCTGATCCTCGGGGAACAGCACACCGCAGTCGACGACGAGCAACTTGCCCTGATGCTCGAAAACCGTCATATTGCGGCCGATTTCGCCGATACCTCCGAGTGCGACGACCCGCAGACCGTTGCGCGGAGCCTTCGGTGGTGTGCCGAGGCGGGCGGTCGGATCGGTGCTCTTCGGCCGGGCGTCCGGTCGACGCTGCGCAGCCGAATTCTGCGGTACCTGCTTCGGGCGATGCTGCGGCGGTCCGGCGTTGCGTGTTGCTCGCCCGCGTGACCTACGGGATCCGCCGTCGTTCCGCTCGCCCTGTCCCTGCTGCGTCACGTAAGTACTCCCGCGGCAACAAGATCGAGCGCGAGCAGATCGATCTGCTCGGTGGTCGGTGCGATCTGCGGCAGCCGTGGCTCGCCCACATCGATGCCGAGCAAACGAAGTCCTGCTTTCGACATTGCCACTCCCCCTAGTCCAGCCATCGCACGCACAAGCGGCGTCAGGCTCAAATTGATTGCGGCAGCGCGGACGATGTCGCCCGCGAGGTATGCCGTGCGCATCTCGACGAGACGCGGCGCGGCGAGGTGCCCGATAACACTGATGAATCCGGTTCCGCCCACCGACAACCACGGCAGATTGAGTCCGTCGTCGCCCGAATAGAACGCCAGATCTGTCGTCCCGATGAGTTCCGCACCTGCGAGCAGATCACCCTTTGCGTCTTTGACGGCGACGATATTGGGGTGTTCCGCCAGGCTGCGAATGGTCTCGGTCTCGATCGGCACGACCGAACGCGGCGGAATGTCGTAGAGCGCGACGGGCAGATCCGTCGCATCGGCGACAGCCGTGAAATGCGCGAACAGGCCCGCTTGCGGCGGCTTCGAGTAGTACGGCGTGACGACGAGAAGGCCGTGCGCGCCCGCTCGAGCGGCGTCTCGCGCCAGTTCGACGCTGTGGGCGGTGTCGTTGCTGCCTGCACCGGCGACGATCTTGGCGCGGTCGCCCACGGCTGCGATCACGGCACGAAGAAGTTCGAGCTTCTCGTTCTCGGTTGTGGTCGGCGATTCGCCCGTTGTACCGGCGAGGACGAGTCCGTCGCAGCCCTGGGCTACCAAATGATCCGCGAGACGGACGCCTGCGTCGATGTCCAACTTACCTTCGGAGGTGAACGGGGTCACCATTGCGACGGAGACAGTTCCGAAGGCGCGCACGGCAGCCGGTGCGGAATCACCATTAATCATGGTCAGAAGGCTACCCGGTACCACGGGGTCACAACGCCGTAGGTGAGCGTGTTCGGATTGGGTGACGTCAACCGGTTCCTTGACTGACGTCACTTTTGACATCACGATGGTGTCATGGAACTCAGTGAAGCAACCGCCCGCCTGCGCGACGACCTCCGTGCCGCTGCCGCTCTCGGTGACGAAAAGACCATCGCGATAGCCGATGCCCTCGCAGGCGCCGTCGAAACTTCTGCGCAATTGATGCTGCTCTCGGCACTTTCGACGTTCGCCGGAGAAGTGTCGGACGCACTCGGCGACCGCACCGTGCACGTCGAACTGCACGGCACCGAGGCCGTCGTCGACGTTCGCCACAAAGAAAAGGAAAAGTCCGAGGCCGACCCCGCTGCCGACGACTCGGGCGAACATCCGACCTTCGAAGAACTGACGGGCGACATCAGCCGAGTGACACTGCGCCTGGTGGAACAGATGAAGGCCAAGGCCGAGGAAGCAGCGGCCCAAAGTGGCGTATCCCTCAATTCCTGGGTCTCGCAAGCGGTTCAAGGAGCGTTGCGCGACCAGTGGGGCAGCATGGGCGGCGGTATGGGTGGCGGCAAAAACGGTCCGACCTGGCGTTGATCCGAACTAGGCTCCGAGTCGGGCAGACGATTTGTCTGCCACGACGAGCGGAGCCACACCAATGACGGTGACAGGGACGAAAGAGTTCGACATCAAGGCGACGCCTGCCGACGTCATGGCGGCGATCGTCGCCGTCGAAGACCTGCCGGGGTGGTCCGGACCGCACAAATCGGTGACCGTCGAGTCCAGATTCGACGACGGCCGACCCAATCGGGTTCGCGCCGACGTCAGCGCAGTCGGATTCACCGACCATCAGATCACCGACTACACCTGGAACGGCAACGATTCCATGTCGTGGTCGTTGCAGGACAGCACACTGCAAGCCGTCCAAGAAGGCACCTACCGGCTGAGTCCGACCGCCACGGGCACTCGGGTGCACTTCGACCTTGCACTGAAACCGAAGATCCCACTGCCCGGCTTTGTGGTGAAGAAGGTCCTGGGCATTGCGATGGACACAGCGAGCAAGGGCTTGACGAAGTTCGTCGAGTCGCGCTGACCTAGAACTTGGCGGCGAGCATCGCGGCCAGGTCGCCGCGTTCACCGATCACGATCTCGTCGAGTTCGAGCCACTTCGCCATTCGACGGAGCGCGTCCGCCAATTCGCTTGCAACACGGTCGGTTCGGTGTCCGTCCTCGGTGAACGCCGCGGGAACGAGCAGCCGGCCGGTGCCTCGCTCGGCACGGAGATCGACCCGGCCGACCAGTTCGCCGTCCAGCAGGAACGGAAACACGTAATACCCGTGCACGCGTTTGGGTTCCGGTGTGTAGATCTCGATCCGGAAATGAAAACCGAAGATCTGCTCGGTCCGCGGGCGACAGAAGATCAGCGGATCGAATGGGCACAACAGCGCGGACCCGCTGATCTTGCGTGGCGCTCGCGCTTCGGTATGCAGATAGGCAGGCTTGTCCCAGCCGCTGACTGTCACAGGTTCGAGCACTCCGCTGTCGACCAAATCGGCTATCGCCGGTTCGGTCTGAATTCGCTTGAGCCGGTAGTAGTCCCGCAGATCGGGTTCGGTCGCGATCCCCAATGCCCTAGCCGACCGCGTGACGAGTTCACGGATGGCGTCTGCCTCGTCGACGTGTCGTTCGCGAACGTGCGCCGGAATCACTCGCTCGGTCAGGTCGTACTGCCGAGTGAAGGCAACTCGTTTGTCGACCGACAGCTCACCGGAGGCGAACAGCTGCTCACAGACGATTTTCGTATCGCTCAGGTCCCACCACGACGACCGCTTGGGTCCGTTGTTGCCGCGTTCGAGATACTTCTCGATCGCTCCGGCTCCCGCAGGCCCGACCTCGGTGACCGCTGCGAGCACGTCGTCGACGAGACCGGGGTTCCGCTCGTTCACCCTGCGTGCGTGCGACCAGCGACCGAACTCGAATTCGCGCATGCGCCAACGCATCAGCGGCCAGTCCTCGACGGGCAGCAGCGCTGCCTCGTGCGCCCAGTACTCCACGAACTGGCGCGGTTTACGCGCACTGTGCGACCACACTGCATCGTCGAGCAACGTCCGGTCGCACTCGCCGATCCTGCTGAACACCGGTGCATAGTGAGCTCGCACGACCGCAGACACCGAGTCGATCTGCAGCAGTTGTGTTTTGTCGACTACGCCGAGCACCGTTCGACGGGTGGGCGCACTCGCGGGCAACCGCCCTGCGAAACCCTGGGCGGCCAGTGCGATTCGGCGCGCCGTCGCAGCGCTGATCTGACGCATACCCGAAACCCTGCCACGAGGCACCGACACATGGATCATGGGTCCATGACCGACGTGTGGAGTCACCTCGAAGCCGAACGACTCGACCTTGCCGACTTCCTCGACACCCTCACACCCGAGGAGTGGAATACCCCGTCGCTGTGCGGCGAATGGCTGGTTCGCGATGTGGCAGCGCACCTGGCGATCGGCGCCTGGACTCCCCCGGTCCCGACCGTACTCGGCATCGCGCGCAACGGATTCAGTCTCGATCGCTGGATCGCCGCAGACGCCAAACGCCTCGGAGCCGACGACCCTGCTGTGATCACGGCTCGCTTGCGTTCGGTCGCGGGTTGGCGCAAACATCCGCCCGGCATTCCCAAGACAGCGCCGCTGATCGACGTGTTGGTGCACGGCCTCGACATTCGACGGCCGCTCGGCAAGCCCCGCGGCATTCCTGCCGAACCATTCGCCATCGCTGCCCGCGATTTCACTCGTCGCGGCATCACGGCATCGAAGTTCGGCAGCCGCGCGCGCATCGCCGGACTTCGGTTGCAAGCCGACGACCTCGAGTGGTCGACCGGCGACGGTCCGGTGGTCAGCGGCAGCAGCGCCGCGATACTGCTGATGTTCGCGCAACGTCCCGTCGAACCGGACGAGTTCACCGGCGACGGCGCGCCTGCCCTGTACGCACGCCTGCGGACCTGATCAGGCCGGATCGGCCTGCTCGACCGTCGTCGAGATACGGCCGTCCCGATCGAATTCGGTGCGCCGGTCGACAGCCGGTCCGCTGACCAGCACTGTCGCGAGAAAACGTTTTCCACGAGGCAGCACCCGCACCGTCACCGACCCCTCGTTGGCGCCGTCGAGTTCCTGCGCGGCGATTCGCAGCACCGTCTTACGTACCCCCGAGCCGACATCGGCGAACCCGCCGTCGTCGAGCAGAACGACCTCGACACCGCGGCTGCGAGCGCCCCTCGTCGCGGCGACGACCTCCGCCGACGACAGTTGCGGCGCGCGCAGACCATCGCGTAACTCGGCTTCGAGCAGCCGACATTCCTCTCGTTCGGCCAGGTCGAGCGCCTCACCCCGTGCGATCCGCTCGAGCACGGGGCGGGCCAGCTCGTCGAGCCGATCGAGCTGCCTGTCGCGTTCCTCGTTCTGCGCGGCCATCGTGGCCTCGGCGGCCGCGCGCCTGGTCGCGTCCGCGCGCAGATCGGACAACGACTGGATGGCCGGACGCATGATGACCATGAACACGGTGACAGCAGCGACGGTGCCGACCGGAGCCGTTGCGCCGACGATGCCGGACAACCCGAGGTCCGTACCGCGGTCCACCTGGGCGACCACGACGCCCGTCGCCGCGACACCGATCCACGCGTAGGCGGTCCGACCACGAATGATCAACAGACACAACACAAGTGAGTACGCGAAGGCCGTCCAGAGAATGTGACTGTCCTGACCGGGAGCGCGGGTGTTCGTCAACGTCGCATAGGTCGCGACGGGCCCGATGATCGAGATCAGAAATGTGTACGGCAGCGGGATCGGGTCACGGCGCGACAACACGACGATCGTGGCGCTGACTCCGATCGCCGCGTAACACACGACGACCAACGAGGCATTGTTCGTCGTATCGAGGTTCTGCAGCATCACCATCAGAACGGTGAGCAGCAGCAACCCGAGCATCAACCACGCCGGTCTACCACGAAGTCCGAGCAGTCCGCGCAGGTCGACGTCGCTAGCGGATTCCATCGGACCCCCATACCAACGTGACCGTGGTTCCGCGTCCCGGCGACGATTCGACGAAAGCGGCACCGCCAGGCAATTCGCGCATTCTGCCGAGAATGCTCAACGACACTCCGAGTCGATCGGTCGGCACGGCTGCAGGATCGAAGCCTGCGCCGTCATCGATGACCGCAACACGTATTCCTCCTGCACCGACCGTCGCCACGATCTCGCGCCGCACGTCGCGACCGGGTTCCGCGGCGTGCCGCAAGCTGTTGCGCAGGGCTTCGCTCAGCGCGGCAGCAATCGTCTCCGCCGCCTGAACAGGCAGTTTGAGGTCGTCGAAACCGGCCTGCTTGCGCGCCGTGAAGATCACCCGCGTATTCACCTGAACAGCAGCCGCGCGCAGGAACCCGATCGCTGCGGCCGCGTCGTATTCGGACCGATCGACTGCCTCGGACCGGAATTCGTTCATCTCCTGCAGCGTGCGGCCTGCCTGCTCGGCAAGGATCGCCGATTCGCGACCACGCGAGGCGTCGAGCAACGTCGACAGCACACCGTCGTGGATCAGGGCCGCGAACTTCGCGCGTTCCTTGGTTCGGGCCGCGACCGCGGCGATCGCGGCAGCCTCCCGTGCCGCTCGACTGGATTCGGTGTCGAGCAAGGTCGTCGCACGAACGGCGAAGACGACAACCCACGCGAACAGCCCTGCCGTGCAGAAGCCGCGAACCGCATGTTGGACGTAATCGAACAAGGCCGAATCACCGGCGCCGTAGCGCGCGACGAACGACGCAATGATCGATGTGACGACGAGGTAGGCAAGGGTGATCTTCGGCGTCCAGACGAGTGCGGCGGCGACGGCACCGATTGCGATGATGCGGCCGATCCACGACGCTTGGCCATCGAGTCCGCCGAACTCACCGGCAAGCGGGAACACCGCCACGCTGAGCAGATAGTTCACGGCAAGCGTTGCCGCAATGCGCCGGACGGTCCTCAGCTGCGCTTTGATCCCGGCAACGGCCAACGCGAGGCAGAAACCGACGACGAGCACGACGGCTGCTGGCGTCCACCATGATTCGAGCAGCCGTGCCTGATGGACGATCTCCGGCGAGTCCATCGCCGCGTAGATGACACCGCCGAGCCCGATGGTGACGGCGAGCGATCGTGTGACACGTTCGTTCGCGCGCATCGCGCCGTACGTCGAGACGGTGGCGTCGGTGTCGGCTGTCATGCCCCGGAGCCCGCTCAAGACTGCAGATGCGGCGACTCGGGAACGGGTAGCCACCCGTCCTCGACTGCGCGCTTGTACAGATCGGTTTTGGTCGGCGCCGGACGACCGGCGTCGGAGTACTTCTGCCTGATCCGCGAAAGGTAATCGTTGACCGTCTGTTCCGACAGACCGGTGAGGCGCGCCACGCGAGACGCCTTCTCCCCCGATGCGTACAAGGTGAGCACTTCCTCCTGACGTGGGCTCAACCCGACGTCGGACAGTCTCGGGTCGCCGTCGATAGCCGCCGCCCAGTCGGTGGTCACAACCTGTGCACCCGAGGCGGCACGCCGCACGGCATCGACGACGTAGGACGCGTCCTCCGACTTCCGAATGACGCCGAGTACGCCGGCACGCGCCGCGGACCGCACCAGAAAAGCGTTCTCCGCACCGGTGAAGACAAGTACCTCGACGCCGTGTTCGCGCAGCGTACGGACGTTTTCTTCCGGAACCGAGCCGTCAGCCAGACGCAGGTCGAGCACAACGAGATCGAGATCGTGGGTCTGGTCGAGCAACTCGCGAACCGTCCCAGCCGAAGCAACGACCTCCAGATCGGCTTCGGCAGACAACATCGCAGACACGCCGATGATCACGGATTCGTGGTCCTCGACCAAGCCGATTCGACGCAACGCGGCGGCGATCATGTCGCGCCCTCCTCAGCTCTGAATGTCCAACGACGGGCCACGTGTATGGCCCCGCACGGATGAACCAGCCATCCGTGCGGGGCGCTTACCCGACCCCGTAACCAGTCTTGTCCACAATGTCGGTTCCGAATACCCGCCAAAACTGGGGGCAGAGGTTTCCCGCTCCGTCACCCGTCTCCTGCAACAGTCACGGCCACGGTCGCACCGAGTTCGTAGCACCGCTCCCGAGTCGTCGCTTCGATCGGACCGACGATCTCGAGGGTTTCGGCGACCTGTTCGAGGCCGAGCCCGGTCACGATCTTCGTCACCGAGCGGACCGCACCGACGGTGTCGTTGTTGCCGTGTATCCACAATCCGTACGGTCGCCCGGCCACCTCGTCGAGACACGAGTAGTAGACGGTGTCGACAAAATGCCTGTTTCGCAAATTGTCTCACCATAAGTGCCCCGCTGACCAGCACCTACACTGACTCACGACGTGCACCGACCTGCGAAGTAATCCACACGCGCATCTCGCGAGACTTGGCCGGTAGGCACTCGGTCGCCGACCAGGAGGCCGAGTGCAGGCTGCGACGCGGCCGGAGGCACAGATCGCCGACGTCGAGGCCGAGGCGGCCCCGGTGTTCACCGACCCGTGGTGCGAGATCACGCGATTTCTCCGCTCCATGGCGCTGTGCGGTGAGCTGCCCTGATCGCCCGGCGGGGGTTCAACCGGTTGACCATGACCATCACCATCGACCGCGTGGGCCGCGGCCGCTGGCATGAGCCCTCAGACGCGATCACCGTCAACTCGCGCCGTCCTGGCAACGAAGCTTGCCCGTCCAGCAGATCAGCCGCATAAGGTCCTCAATGTGCTGCTGCTCGACCACCTGCCTACTGCCAACTCTCTACTTCGCCGCGCCGTTCCCGAGATGCTGTATCACTACACAAATTCGGACTCGCTGATCCAAATCGTCACCAGTGGCCAAATCTGGGGTGGGCTACCGGAGCAGATGAACGACGCCGAGGAAGTCGCCCGTGCATTTCATTGGCTCAACATCATTGCTGGTCGACTTCACCTCGACATGAGGCAGTCCGACGACCGCGACGAGCGTATGCATTTCGCGAGCTGGGCCGAAGGTAGAACTTCGGACAAGGACTTTGGCTACTTAATGCGAGACTCACCAAAGACGTATCTGGTATCGCTCTCCCAAGACGGCGACTCACTCTCGCAATGGCGGGCCTACTGTCCCCGCAGCGGCGGCTACTGCTTAGGTTTACCCGGCGTGCTGATCCGAGACGCCGCGTCATCTTCGGGGTGGCTGCTAGCCCCCTGCATTTACGACGAGTCCGACGTCGAAGCCATCATGCGCGAGTTGTTCGAGCACCATATGACGAAGTGGTTCTCGACAATCGACCCCGGTGCGCCTTTCGACCCCGACAACGACTCCTTTACCGACGGCGTCACCGAGGCCGTCCGCGTGATGGTCGAGGAGGCCCGGCTCGTCGGCCACTTCATCAAGAACCCCACCTTCGAAGCGGAGTGTGAGTGGCGTTTACTGGCTTTTGACCATGACCACGACGCCGACGATCTCCGCTACAAGTCAGGCACAGACGGCGTGCGCGTGTTCCTCCCGTTCGACTTCATGGATGGCCACGCCAAGTGCTTTCCAGACACGCCGCGCCCCTCCGTCCGAATCGGTCCTAACGCTCACCCCGAGAGTGTCAAGTTCGCGACCTCTTCGCTCGTCGAAAAACTCGTTGGACCTGGTAACGCCGACGTGTTCATGACGTCAAGTAGCTACCGCTAGGCATCCGCGAGCGCCGATTGAGGTACACAGCGTCCGCGCCGCGGTCCTTAGTGCGCACGATGTGAACCCCACCGCGACCGCCACTACGGCGGACGACCCGATGCCGTCCGCGCACCCTCGCCCTTCTGGGTATCGGCATGGAGGAGAAGCGACGACGAGCCCAGCCCCAAAGACGCTCAATTCCATAAGCCGGGCGATCGACGCGGGCTTCTGCGACTCAATCGGCCGCGCCGCCTGATGGCTATCGTCGGCCAGCACCCGCGTACTCAGCGCACAACCGTAATCCGCGCGTCGGGATCATCACTTCCAGCGGGCACTCTGGGCATAACGGCGGCGATGGACTCGGCGGTGACTTCTGCCAGGTTGGGCTTTGCACCAGGAGTAGAAGAACCGTTGCGGAGTGCCCTTTCGAGCTCCTCCCGGGTCAGCAGACCGCCAAGGAAAGAGAGCTGCATCCCGGTCGCGCGCTCGACGTCCCGGCTGACCCCGGTGGTGAAATCTATCTCGCGAAATGCGGTGTGGTCTGCGGACCCTGCCGTAGTTCACTCCCTGGCGTTTTCACGGTCGAGATGGGGTTGGGCGACTGATTACGGCCCGGCCCTAATCTTGATCGTGTTCGTAGCGAACCGAACTGCGCGTACGCATTGTGGACGAGCCGATACGATCGGCGGATGAGCGACGACGAAGGCTCGAACCTCGCAGGCCTAGCCAAAATCCGTCGCGCTTTCCAGGTTCGAGATGAGTTGCGAGACTTGCTCGAAAAACTCCTGACCGCGGACAGAAAGTATACGCGGCGTGACAACAACTCAGAGCGCTACTCCCGCACAGTTTGGGCAGAGTGGACCCTCGACGAGGTGCCTGACTACACGCAGTCATCGCTTCTGATGGGCGACACGATCCACAACCTCCGCGCAGCAATGGATCACGCTGTTTGGGCAGTTACCCCGTCGCGAATCCAAGGGACCTGCCCGCGTGATGTTGCGTTCCCTCTCCACACGTCGGAGGAAGGGTTCAAGAAGTGGCTGCGCAAGCGAAAGACGTGGTACGGGCCGACCGTGGTCGAGGTCCTTGATTCCCAGCAGCCCTACCATGCCGGAACTGCCAAACTCCATCCGCTTCATATCCTCCAGTACCTCTCGAACACCGACAAGCACCAGCTACTCAACGTGGTTGCGAACAACGCCGTCGCAATGAGCGAGGTCCGCGTTTATCCGCACCCGCCGGGCGGCGTGAAGTCGGCGGTTCACGAGGGAGTCGTCTCCCCTGGGGTGGTTCTAGCAAGGGCCGAGTTCATCCGCCCCGTAGACAAGAGCGAGGTCGAACTGGTGCCGACGTTCGCATTCGAACAGGTCTTTCGATACATCGATCCGGCTGGTGATGAACGCTGGCTACCGCTCGGTGACGCGATGAACCAGGTCTGCCCAGCCGTGGTCACCGCCGTCGGCTACATCGCCTCCGCACACGAGAAGGACGTCAACGATGGGTGCACGCCGAAGGCGTAACCGGTCGTCGCGCCCAGCCGTTCAGAGGTGCAGCGCCTATTGCGCCTCCCGTTCGCCGTCGTCGAACCGACGCCGGATGCGAAACGCGGCGTTCAGTTCCTCGTCGTCCAGGATGGCGTAGTCATTCTCGATCTGGCGCGCGATGCCCTTGTTGATCCGCGTCAGCGTCGTCTTGATCTCGCACCGCGCATCGGTCTGGCACACCCCACACTTGCGATCAATTCCCTCAAGCATGTGGTCGACTGTGTACCGGACTAGTACCTCACGCCACCGATTGCGAGCAGCGTAAAGGAGCCGTAACCGCTGTTCAGGGTCACCCGAGGTCGGCGAACCTCCGCCCGCTTCCCACAGCGTGATCTCCTCGACGAGACCCATATCGAGATCGGTCAGCGTCCGCTCGAACCTGCACGGTACGGCCTCGTGGCACTTTCCGCACTTCCCGGTGCCGTCGTTGGTGATGTGCTCTTTGGTCAGGTCGACGAGCGCCCTGCTCCACTTCTCCAGCGACGCAGCCATGCGCTCGATCTCGGCGTCGACGTCGATCGCTGGTCTAGGCGGCGGCAACGGCTTGATTGGCCGCCGAGGCGTCGTTACCACCTTAATTCGGTGTTCGCGACGGATGTGGTCGACGCGGCGGTCGACGCTCACGTGGCGGAGAAGCCTGAGCTGAACGGCAGCGGAAAGGGGCGTGGCCCAGTCGCGCGCATTGACTTTCGCCTTCGCGCGCGCTGTGAGGTAGGCGTTTCGGTTCAGGCCGTAGTGCTGGCAAAACTCACGGACTGTTCGACATGGCAAGGGTTCACCGGACAAGGGGTAATCCTCCTGGTGCGTCTACGCGACCAAGACATCACCGACCCCAATGTGACCGACCCTTTACTGCGGGGCGCGGGCCACCCTCTAGGCTCTAGCCGTATCGCCAAATACGCGTCGAGCCCTGTCGGAGTCCGCTTTGGCAGGGCCTTCGGCGTCTCTGAGCAGACCCGGGTAAGCCTGCCGTTGCCATCGTAAGCGGCGGCTCCGACAACCTCCATCACACCTGTGGATAACTCTGCGTTTAACGTGCGACATCCGGATCGAGATCACTACCCCATGAGGTGCGCGGCAACCGTTGCTCCCAGCTCCCAACACCTCTCCAGGTCCGCCTTCTCAGGCTTGCCGGACACGATGACGTTGTCGGCCGCCTTCGCCCACCCGAGGCCGGTAGTGATCGAATCGACTGCGCGTTCAGCTCCCTCAGTGCCCTCGTTGCCGTGCAGGTACAACCCAAACGGACGGCCCCGAGTCGAGTCGAGAATCTGGTAGTAACTCTGGTCGAACGCGTGCTTGAGGGCACCGGAAATCGACCCGAGGTTCGCGGGGCTGCCGAGCACGTACCCCTCAGCTTGCAAGAAGTCACTCGCCGACACCGACAGGGCCGGTCGGCGCACGACCTCGACGCCCTCGATCTCGCGGTCGGTTGCGCCGCGGAGCACTGCCTCGAACATCGCCTGACAGTACGGCGAGGGCGTGTGATGGACAATCAGGAGCTGTGTCATGCCGCTGACCTCGGTGAATGATTAATAGCGGGCGAGTTTGGGTGACTTAAATGCGTCAATGCCCCCGACATGTACCCGAAGTTGGCCGAGGAACCGAACAGGTAGCCGTCGGCGGCGAGAACGTCGGATGCGGTCGCCGACAACGCCGGAACATGTCGGACGTCGACGCCGGTGATCTCCGGATCGTTCGCACCCCGCAACACCGCTTCGAGGACCTCACGCATCGCGGGTGACGACGTGTGATGAACGACGAGCAGTGTCTTGCTCACTGTTTGCGTGCCTCTAGCTGTTCCAGGCGCACAGCGCGGCGCATCGTGTCGCGTGCGCGGCCTCGGTCACCTGCGTAGTCGTAGGCGCGGGCAAGCCGATACGAGCTCCGCCAATTGTCCGGGTCGGCTTCCCATTCAGCCTTGACCTGCGCGAACAGGGTGTCGGCGGCTTCGCGCTCGATTCGGCCCGATGGTCTGCGTGGGAGATCGGAGACGTCCAGTTCGCGGCCTTCGTCGAAGATGCGCTTCGCCAGATGTTGGTGCGCCAGACCTGCTCGCAGCGTCGCGACCACGATCCAGAGGCCGAGGAACGGCAGGATCAGCAGACCAATACCGAGGCCGATCGACGTCGCCCGACCGTCTTGGATCATCGTGATGCCACGACTACCGAGTACGACGAAGTAGAAGAGGAGTGCGCCGACGAGCGCAACGATGACCGCGACTCTGCGGGCGACCGCGCCACTCACAGGTCGAGGAGTGGGTCGAGTCCAACTGTGAGACCGGGACGCGTCGAGATCTCTCGGACGCCCAGCAGAACACCCGGAGCGAACGACGTCCGATCCATCGAGTCGTGACGAATCGTGAGGGTTTCACCCTGCGTCCCGAGCAGCACTTCCTGATGGGCGACGAGTCCCGCGAGACGGATGGAGTGCACCCGTACTCCGTCGACGTCGGCGCCGCGTGCACCTTCCAATTCGGTTGTCGTCGCGTCGGGACTCTTGCCAACGCCGGCCTTCGCACGTGCCTCCGCGATCAAGCCCGCGGTCCGGTAGGCGGTACCCGACGGCGCATCGGCCTTGTTCGGATGGTGCAGTTCGATGACCTCGACCGAGTCGAAGAAACGTGCTGCCTGTTCGGAGAAGCGCATCAGCAGGACGGCACCGATCGCGAAGTTGGGTGCAATCAACACGCCCGTTCCTGGGCTCGCGTCGAGCCATTCGGTGACGGTAGCGAGCCGGGCGTCGTCGAAGCCGGTGGTGCCGACGACCGCGTGAATGCCGTTCTCCACCAAGAACTTCAGGTTGTCCATCACCACATCGGGGTGAGTGAAGTCGACGACGACCTCGGTTCCGGAGTTCACGAACGAATCGATGGCGTCGCCTTGGTCGACCGTGGCTACCAACTCGAGGTCTGCGGCAGCATTGACCGCGTCGCAGATCGCCTTGCCAACCTTGCCGTTGGCGCCGAGCACACCGACGCGAACTCTAGCCCTGTCGTCCATTCGACAAAGCTTACTTGGCGGGTCCGAACACCCTGCCGGCACTCAATCGAACACGATCACCTGTCGAATCGCGTTGCCGGCAGCCAGTTCGTCCATCGCCTCGTTGATGCCGTCGAGTTCGATCTGCGACGAAATCAGCTTCTCCACGGGCAGTTTGCCCTCCCGCCACAGCTTCACGTAGGCAGGGATGTCGCGTTCCGGCACGGCCGACCCCAAGTAGCTGCCGACGATGGTGCGAGCCTGGGCAACAAGTCCCAACGGCGAAATGGACGCCACTGCATCCGGTGCAGGCAAGCCGACCGTCACTGTCGTGCCACCCGGGGCGGTCGCCTTGACCGCCGCCTCGAACGCGCGGACGTTGCCGACAGCCTCGACGACGAGGTCCGCGACGATGCCCTGCTCGACGACCTCGGCGGGCGAATACACCTGCGTTGCCCCGAGCGATCGCGCCGTGTCGAGTTTCGCAGGCACCGCGTCGACCCCGATCACCTCACCGAGGCCGAGGGATACGGCCGTCAGCACTGCCGCCATGCCCACGCCCCCGAGCCCGACGACCATGATCGAATTGCCCGCAACGGGCTTGCCTGCGTTGAGGATTGCGCCGCCTCCGGTGAGAACCGCGCACCCGAGAACGGCACCGATCTCCGGTGGGACGTCGTCGTCGATCGCAACGACCGAACGCCGATCGACGACGGCATGCGTCGCGAACCCGGACACACCGAGATGGTGATGAACCTCGGCACCGTCGCGGTGCAGCCGCCGGCCACCTTCGAGCAACACGCCGGCATTGTTGGCGACACTGCCTGGGCCACAGGGCATTCGACCATCGGCGGCGCAGCCGGCACAGTTGCCGCAGCGCGGCAGGAAGGTCATGACAACCCGCTGACCGACCGCGAGGTCGTCCACTCCCGGACCGACTTCTTCGATCCGCCCGCACGCTTCGTGACCGAGCAGCATCGGCACAGGCCGAACCCGATTGCCGTCGACGACGGACAGGTCCGAATGGCACAGCCCGGCCGCCTCCAGCCGCACCAGAATCTCGCCGCTCCTTGGCGCGTCCAGTTCGAGCTCGGAGATCGAGATGGGCTTGGAGTCTGCGAACGGCTGCGAACTGCCGATCGCTTCGAGCACGGCGCCACGAATCTTCATAACCGCCACCCTAGCCACAGCACGAAGCGGACCTACTTGACGATGCCCCGCACTGCCGAAGGCAGATCACGTTTACGTTTGTACGGACCGACCACCGCCGCGGCGAACGGCCGGTTCAACAACTCGGCTGCGACGTCGGCGACCTGCTCTGTGGTGACCGCATCGATGCGTGCCAGTGTCTCGGAGATGCTGCGATGGTTGCCGTAGCTCAGTTCGCTCCGACCGATTCGGTTCATCCGTGACCCCGAATCCTCCAGTCCGAGAACAAGTCCGCCGCGCAACGAGCCTTTCGCCCGCGCACATTCGGAATCGGTGATGCCGTTGGCCGCTACTTCGGCGAGCACCTCGCGTGCGAGGGTGGTCACCTCGACCAGATTCTCCGGCTGGCACCCCGCGTACACGGAGAAAGCGCCGGTATCGGCGAACGTGTCGACACTCGAGTAGACCGAGTAGGCAAGTCCGCGCTCTTCGCGAATCTGTTGGAACAGACGAGAACTCAACCCGCCACCGACCGCGGTGTTCAATACCGACAGCGGCCAGCGATGCTTGCCCTCGTGCCGTCCGAACGCCCGCACACCCAGTGCGATGTGCACCTGTTCGCTGTCACGAGTGGTGAGGCTCAGGCTCGGTGGGGTCTTGAGCCGGATCGTGCCTTCTCGTCGCGGAGCCGATTCGACCGCCGGATTCAAGTGGCCCGAAAAAGCGCGATGCACCAGCTCGACCGTGTGCTCGTGCTCGATGTTGCCTGCAACCGCGACGACCATCCGGTCCGGCGTGTAGCGACGCGTATGGAACGAGTGCAGCTGTGCTCGTCGCATCTCTTCGATCGACTCGACTGTGCCGATGACCGGTCGTCCGATCGGATGATCACCGAACAGAGCGCTCAGAAACGCGTCGCCGAGCAAATCCTCGGGGTCGTCGTCGCGCATCGAAATTTCTTCGAGAACGACCTGCCGTTCCACATCCACGTCGGCACTACGACATTGGCCGCGCAGCACCACGTCGGATACCAGATCGACGGCGAGCGGGAGGTCGTCGTCGATGACGTGAGCGTAGAAACACGTCTGCTCTTTCGAGGTGAACGCGTTCAGCTCGCCACCGACCGAATCCATGACCTGCGCGATGTCCAACGCAGACCGCGTCGGCGTCGACTTGAACAGCAGATGTTCGAGGAAATGCGCCGCACCGGCGACGGTCTGGCCTTCGTCGCGAGAGCCGACGCCGACCCACACACCGACCGACGCCGACCTGACGCCGGGAACATGTTCGGTGACCACGCGCAGCCCACCGGGCAGCACCGTGCGCCGCACGCCTGCTTCGGCGTGCTCCGTCGTGACCGAAAGGCCCCCAAGCGCAGCGGAACTGCGCAAGGGGGCCGTCGATCGAGTTTTCTTACTCAGCCGAGGCCGCCTCGACGGTCTCTGCGGGAGCGTCTGCGACTGGCGCGTCGGCGACGGGAGCGTCGGCGGGGGTCGCAGTCTCTGCTGTTTCTTCTTCGGGAACCGGGATCAGCGAGATCTTGCCGCGATTGTCGATGTCGGCGATCTCGACGCGGAGCTTGGAGCCCACGTTGACGACGTCTTCGACCTTGGCGATCCGCTTGCCGTTACCGAGCTTCGAGATGTGCACCAAACCGTCGCGACCCGGGAGCAGGGAAACGAACGCGCCGAAGGCGGTGGTCTTGACGACCGTGCCGAGGAAGCGCTCGCCGACCTTCGGGAGCTGCGGGTTGGCGATGGCGTTGATCATGTCGATCGCGGCCTGGGCAGACGGTCCATCGGTGGCGCCGACGAACACGGTGCCGTCGTCTTCGATGGAGATGTTGGCACCGGTCTGCTCGGTGATCGAGTTGATCATCTTGCCCTTGGGCCCGATGACCTCACCGATCTTGTCGACGGGGACCTTGATGGCCGTCACGCGAGGCGCGAACGGGCTCATCTCGTCCGGGGTGTCGATGGCCTCGGCCATAACCTCGAGGATCGTCGTACGCGCATCGTGTGCCTGCGACAGCGCACCGGCAAGCACCTGCGACGGGATGCCGTCGAGCTTCGTGTCCAGCTGCAGTGCCGTGACGAAGTTCTTGGTACCCGCGACCTTGAAGTCCATGTCGCCGAAAGCGTCTTCCGCACCGAGGATGTCGGTGAGGGCGACGTAGCGGGTTTCGCCGTCGACCTGGTCCGAGACCAAGCCCATGGCGATGCCTGCGACCGGGGCACGCAGCGGCACACCGGCATTGAGCAACGACAGGGTCGATGCGCAGACCGAACCCATCGAGGTGGAACCGTTGGAGCTCAACGCTTCCGAGACCTGACGGATCGCGTACGGGAACTCGTCCTGGCTCGGCAGCACCGGCATCAGGGCGCGCTCTGCGAGGGCACCGTGGCCGATTTCGCGACGCTTCGGCGAGCCGACACGGCCGGTCTCACCGGTCGAGTACGGCGGGAAGTTGTAGTGGTGCATGTAGCGCTTGCTCGTCTCGGGTCCGAGCGAGTCGACCTGCTGCGCCATCTTGACCATGTCGAGGGTGGTGACGCCCATGATCTGGGTCTCGCCACGCTCGAACAGTGCCGAACCGTGTGCGCGCGGGATGATCGCGACCTCGGCCGACAGCGACCGGATGTCGGTGATGCCACGGCCGTCGATGCGGAACTGATCGCGCAGGATGCGCTGGCGCACAAGCTTTTTCGTCAGCGAGCGGAATGCTGCGCCGATTTCCTTCTCGCGACCCTCGAAGTTCGGGGCAACCGATGCGAGCACCTCGACCTTGACCTCGTCGGTCTTGTCGTCGCGCTCCTTCTTGCCCGCGATGGTCAGGGCGTCGGACAGTGCCGAGGAGGCTGCTGCCTCGACGGCGGCGTAGACGTCGTCCTGGTATGCGGGGAACACCGGGTAGTCACCGGTCGGCTTGGAGGCCTTCTCGGCGAGGTCCTGCTGTGCCTTGACCAGGCGAGCGATGAACGGCTTGGCGGCTTCGATGCCCTCGGCGACGATCGCTTCGGTCGGCGCCTGCGCGCCGTCCGCAATCTTCGCGATGACGTCGACGGTTGCCTCCGCCTCGACCATCATGATCGCGACATCGCCCGATTCGACGACCCGACCGGCAACGACCATGTCGAAGACGGCATTTTCGAGCTGATCGACCTTCGGGAACGCGACCCACTGGCCGGCCTTGTTCTCCTCGGAGGAGATGAGCGCGACGCGAACGCCACCGACCGGGCCGGAGAACGGCAGGCCGGCGATCTGCGTCGACGCCGATGCCGCGTTGATCGCGACGACGTCGTACAGATCGTTCGGGTCGAGGCTCAGGACGGTGACGACGACCTGGATCTCGTTACGCAGTCCGTCGACGAACGACGGGCGCAGCGGCCTGTCGATCAGACGGCACGTGAGGATCGCGTCGGTGGACGGACGTCCTTCACGACGGAAGAACGATCCGGGGATCCGGCCTGCGGCGTACATACGCTCTTCGACGTCGACCGTCAGCGGGAAGAAGTCGAAGTGCTCTTTGGGGTGCTTGCTTGCGGTGGTCGCCGACAGCAGCATGGTCTCTTCGTCCAGGTACGCGACGACGGCGCCTGCGGCCTGCTGGGCGAGGCGTCCGGTTTCGAAGCGGACCGTGCGGGTTCCGTAACTACCGTTGTCGATGACAGCGGTCGATTCGAACACGCCTTCGTCGACCTCTACGGCGCCGCTCGTTGTTGGGGATTCTGCATTTGTCATATGTGTTTCTCTTACCTCTCGTCTTCGCCGTACCCACGCGGACGCGTCGCAGCCCTCCTGGCTGCGGTGCGCGCACCTGGCTCGTGTCCCCTTGGACGCGGCTGCGCGGTGGCGGTCATCGATCGAAGCTCGCCGGCCGGTTCGTTCCCGATGGAACGGCCACTACCGAAAAGCCACTACCGAAGACCGACGCCACGACTGGCAGGTACATACGGCATTGCTGTGGACTCGTGTCCACATCTTCTCTAGCTACGGACTCGAGTCCGTCGTTCAGGTGTTCAGGTGTTCAGGTGTTGCGTGTGGATGGCCCCCACCCACGTGTCGCTGACCGACTCGATTTGTCCAACTGGGTTGACAAACTACTCGACAAACACGAGTAGCCAACGGGGCAAGTCTAGGCGTTGCCCCGTTGGCTTCTGTGTCAGATCGCAAATTTGTCGTCCGTGCCGCTCAGCTCGATCAGCGGCGAAGTCCGAGCCGCTCGATCAGCGAACGGTAACGCGCAATGTCCACTTTCTGGACGTACTTCAGCAGGCGACGACGACGTCCGACCAGCAGCAACAGGCCGCGGCGGGAGTGGTGATCGTGCTTGTGCTTCTTGAGGTGTTCGGTCAGATCGACGATGCGCTTGGTGAGCATCGCAACCTGGGCCTCCGGCGAACCGGTGTCCGTCTCGTGAATTCCGTACTCGGAAAGGACGGCCTTTTTCTGCTCGGTGGTCAATGCCACGCGTCTACTCCTGGTGTTTACGTCCGCGCGCTGGTTGGTGCAGGGTTTTGCACACACAGGTGTAGCCACCGCGGACCGCAGCGCACACCAGCCGAGAATATTACCAGCTCAGCGGAGTACTTCTCGCGCACGTTCGACGTCGCGACCCATTTCGCCGATCAGGTCGTCGATGGAGTCGAACTTCTCCATCCCCCGCAGGTGTTCGACGAAGTCGACGGCAACGTGCTGGCCGTACAGGTCGGCCTCGCCGTCGAGAACGAAAGCCTCGACGGTTCGGGTGCGGCCGGAGAAGGTGGGGTTGGTGCCGACGGAAACCGCGGCCTTGGCGCGCTGACCAGCCGTTACCGTACCGATCGTCGGACCGGGACCGAGCACCGTGAACCACGCCGCGTACACGCCGTCGGCTGGGATGGCGGCGTACATCGGCGGCGCGATGTTGGCGGTCGGATAGCCGAGCGCCCGCCCGCGACCGTCACCGTGCACGACGACACCTTCGACACGATGCGGTCGACCCAATGCTTCGGCGGCCGACGCGACATCGCCGGCGTCGACGCAGGCGCGGATATAGGTCGAAGAGAACGTGACAGCGTGCTCGCCGAGCAGTTTCACCGCGTCGACCGCGAAGCCGAACCGCTGGCCGGCTTCTTCGAGGGTCTCGATCGTGCCCGCGGCCTTCTTGCCGTAGGTGAAGTTCTCGCCCACCACGACCTCCGCGACGTGGATCCGTTCGACAAGGACTTCGTGTGCATACCGAGCCGGCGTGAGCTTCATGAACTCGTGGGTGAACGGCATGACGCAGAAGACATCGATGCCGAGTTCTTCGGCCAGTTCTGCACGTCGGGTGAGTGTCGTCAATTGGGCCGGATGACTGCCTGGGCGAACAACTTCCATCGGATGTGGGTCGAATGTCATCAACGCGCTCGGGATGCCGCGGCGCTGCGCGGATTCGACCGCACGGGCAATCAGTTCTCTGTGGCCGCGGTGCACGCCATCGAAGACACCGATCGTGAGAACGCAGCGACCCCAATCGGCCGGAACGTCGTCGAGACCTCGCCATCTCTGCACAACTACGAAGCCTAGGTCAAAGCCTCTGGGCGGGTCATCCCCGGACCTGCCCAACCGGGGAGTTCGCGGGACGGCTCGACTCGTCTACACTCAGAATTCGGTAACCCGAACTTTTATCTTGGAGGGGTTGAAATCAAGGCATTTGCCCTCGTCCGTGCCCTGGCCGCCGGTGCCGTCGTCCTCGCCGTAGGCACCGGCTGCACGACGTCGACCTCTACCGCAGCATCGAGCAACGATCCGCGTCCGCTGGTGCTGACGACCTTCACCGTGCTCGCCGACATCGCGCGCAACGTTGCAGGCGAGCATCTGCGGGTCGAGTCGATCATCAAGGCAGGCGCAGAGATTCACGGCTACGAACCCACCCCTGGCGACCTGAAGAATGCGGCGAGCGCGTCGTTGATTCTCGACAACGGGCTCGGACTCGAATCGTGGTTCGGTCAGTTCGTGGCAGATCTCGAGGTTCCGCATGCCGTACTCAGCGACGGCGTCGAGCCGATCACCATCACCAACGGCGCGTACTCGGGCAAAGCCAACCCACACGCGTGGATGTCGCCGACCAACGCGCAACGCTACGTAGACAACATCGTGACGGCATTTGCCGATCTCGACCCTGCCAATGCGGCCGACTATCGGGCCAACGCCGAGGCCTACAAGGCGCAACTGCGGTCGGTCCGCGAAGACCTCGTCCGCGAACTGGCGCCGGTACCGGAGAACCAGCGCGCTCTCGTCACCTGCGAGGGTGCGTTCTCCTATCTCGCACGCGATGTCGGCCTTCGCGAGGCGTATCTCTGGCCCGTCAACGCCGAACACGAAGGCACACCGAAGCAGGTCGTCGCGACGATCGAGTTCGTCCGGGACAACAAGGTTCCCGCGATCTTCTGCGAATCGACCGTCTCCGACAAAGCCCAGACCGCCGTCTCCGAAGACACAGGCGCACCGATAGCGGGCAAGCTCTACGTCGATTCGCTGTCCGGAGCCGACGGACCCGTCCCCACCTACCTCGATCTCCTTCGATTCGACACCCACACGATCGCCCAAGGACTCACTCGGCCATGACGACAACGCAAGACACCGCAGCACGAAGCGCCGAGCCGGCGTTGCGCATCACCGATCTCACCGTTCGCTATCGCGAGGTGCTCGCCCTCGACAGCGCATCGCTGACGCTCGACTCGGGCCGCGTCTGCGGGCTGGTCGGCATGAACGGCTCGGGCAAGTCGAGCATGTTCAAAGCCGTGATGGGCGTCGTGAAGCCGTCGAGCGGCGACGTCGTCATCCGTGGCGTGGCACCCGCGATCGCCCGTCGTCGCGCCCTCGTCAGCTATGTGCCGCAAAGCGAATCGGTCGACTGGACGTTTCCGATCAGCGTGCGCGAAGTGGTGATGATGGGCCGCTACGGCAAACAGAATTGGCTGCGCCGGCCGCGTCAGGTCGACCGCGACGCGGTTGCGATGGCGCTCGAACAGGTCGAGCTCACCGATCTCGCCGACCGTCAGATCGGCCGGCTGTCCGGCGGGCAACGCAAACGCGCGTTCGTCGCGCGGGCAATCGCCCAGGAGGCGTCGGTTCTGCTGCTCGACGAACCTTTCGCCGGTGTCGACAAACGCACCGAAGCGACGATCACCCGGTTGCTGCGCAGCCTCGCCGCCGACGGTGCCGCGGTCCTGGTTTCGACACACGACCTGCACGGACTACCCGAGTTGTGCGACGAGGCGGTGTTGATTCAGAAACGCGTCCTTGTGCACGGAACGCCCGACGAAGTGCTGCGACCCGAAAACCTTGCACGCGCATTCGGCGCGGACCCGCTCGCGGGCAGCTCACGCGACAACCGGACGACTGCGGACGGACAACACCTGTGAATCTTCTCGACGTTCTGATCGAACCGCTGCAGTACACATTTATGCAGCGCGCCTTGCTCGTCACCGTGACCGCCGCAATCGTCGGTGCGGTCCTCAGCTGCTGGCTGGTCCTCATCGGGTGGTCGCTGATGGGCGACGCCATTTCCCACGCAGTGCTGCCCGGAGTTGCGCTCGCATATCTGCTCGGTTTGCCGTTCGCGATCGGTGCGATCGTGTTCGCCGTGGTCGCGGTGTCGTCGATCGGCGTGGTGCGCAACACGTCTCGCGTGAAGGAAGATGCCGCGATCGGCGTCGTATTCACCACACTCTTCGCGTTCGGCGTCGTCCTCGTCTCCAAGTATCCGAGCCAGATCGACCTCAACCACATCCTGTTCGGCAATCTGCTCGGCGTCACCCGTGAGGATCTCTGGCAGGTCCTCGGACTTGGGCTACTCGTCCTTGCGGTGCTTGTACTGAAGCGTCGCGACCTGATTCTGTACGCGTTCGATCAAACCCACGCGCGAGCCGTCGGGTTGTCGCCGCCGGTGTTGTCGGCACTTCTACTCGGCCTGCTCGCCTTGACGACGGTGGTCACGCTGCAGGCGGTCGGAGTCATTCTCGTGGTCGCCATGCTGATCACACCGGGCGCGACGGCGTATCTGCTGACCGACCGTTTCGGCCGGATGATGCTGATCGCGCCCGCGGTGTCGGCCGCCTGTGCCGTCGTCGGAATCTACGTCAGCTATCACCTGGACGTATCGTCCGGCGGCTGCGTGGTGCTCGCACAGGGAGCCGTCTTCACCGTCGCATACCTCTTCAGCCCGAACCAAGGCATCGTGCCGCGCTATCTGCGGCGCCGGGAGTCGGTTTCTACCGCACCGGTTCCAGACAGCTCGCGGGCGGCGCGATGATCGAGCACAGCCCGGGCGCCCGGGTCGGTCGATAGTCCGCCGGTACTCCCCCGTTTCGGGTGATCTCCCGGTATGCGGGCACTGCGTCGGTCGGCTTGCGGGTCAGCGTCGGATCCGTCTCGACGTCGACGGTATAGATGCCGAACCGTGATGCGTAGCTTCCCCATTCGTAGTTGTCGGTCAGACTCCAGTAGTTGTAGCCGATGACGTCGATACCGTCGGCTTTCGCCCGCTGCAGCCAGTAGACGATGTCGCGCAGATGATCGGCACGGTGGTAGTCGTCCGCTCGGGTTGTGCCGTTGTCGGTCGGCATTCCGTTCTCGACGATGTAGAGCGGCAGCGTCGGATACTTGCGGGCGTAGTACCGCAACGCGTAGTAGATGCCTTCCGGCTCGATCGTCGCGTCCCAGTGCGTGCCGATCAACGGGTCGAGCGACGGCGGATTGGTGAGCGACGCACCGTAGTAGAAGTCGATGCCGACGTAGTCGAGCTGCACCCGGTCGACGAACTGCGTGGCGATCACGGGCTCGGCACCGCCGGGAATATGCGCAACGTTGCTGGTCACCATCGCGCCAGGCATCACACTGTGGATGTAGTCGTAGATTCCGTTGTGCGCCTGCACAAGTCGGTCGAACATCGCCGGCACGTCCTGCGGCCCCAATCCGCCGGTCGCAAGCTCCTGCCCGACGTAGGCGGTTGGCTCGTTGATGGTCACCCACAACGGATCGAACTGCTTGTATCGATCGACGACGCGGCGCATATTCGCCAACCACTCAGCAACCATCTGCGGGTTCCGCCAGCCACCCCGGTCGACTTCCCAACCCGGATACACCCAGTGATCGAGAGTGATCATCGGCCGCATGCCAGCGGCGCGGATCTGGCGAATCACGCTGTCGTAGAACGCGAAATCACCGTCCACCCAGACTCCCGGGCGGGGTTGCACCCTCGCCCACTCGACCGTCAACCGATACACGCCGACACCGAGATCCTTCGCGAGCTCGATATCGGAGCTTGCCCGGTTCAGGAACTCGACCGAGTTCAGGTACGGATCCTTTGCCTTGCCCGAGGCTGCGTAGCGACTCCAATTGCTATCCGGCGCAGAACCTTCCGACTGAAATCCCGACGAGCTGACGCCGAACAGAAAGCTACTCCCGAGCGGCGGGACGGTCGGCGGCTCGGCGGATGCCGGGACCGTCGCAGCCACCAAACCTGCGACGAGTACTACGAACAGTGCGCTCGCCCGGACTCGCATCGTTGCGATCATGTTCGCGACACTAACCTTTCACCCCGTCACGATGTGTCTTTCCGCATTGGTTTGCCTAAGCTCTAACCGTGGCGGGTAAGCGCGAGGCAACGGCAGACGAGGCGAGCGGAAACGACGCCTCCCCGGTCGGCACTGCGTCGACCACGGACAACGCGACGCCATCGACCCAGCTGACCCCCGTCGCGCAGGACTACCTCAAGGTCATCTGGACTGCTCAGGAGTGGTCGCCGGAGCGTGTCTCCACCAAACTCGTCGCCGAGCGGATCGGCGTGTCGGCGTCGACGGTGTCCGAGGCGATTCGCAAACTGGCCGACCAGGGCTTGGTCGATCACGCCAAGTACGGCTCCATCACCCTCACCGACGAAGGTCGTGCTGCGGCGATCGCGATGGTTCGTCGGCATCGTTTGATCGAAACGTTTCTGGTCAACGAACTCGGCTACGGCTGGGACGAAGTGCACGACGAGGCCGAGGTGCTCGAACACGCTGTGTCGGACCTGCTGATGTCGCGTATCGACGCCAAACTCGGCTATCCCGAACGTGATCCGCACGGCGATCCGATCCCCTCGGTCGACGGGGCGGTGCCAACGCCGGCAGCGAAGCAGCTGAGCGATTTCGTCGACGGCGAATCGGGCCGGGTGGCCAGAATTTCGGACTCCGATCCGGCGATGCTGCGCTACTTCGACTCGGTCGGTATCGCGCTCGACACCGACGTCTGCATCATCGAGCGACGCGACTTCGCGGGCACTGTCTCGGTGCGAATCGGTTCCGATTCGGCAGCACCGATCGATCTAGGAAGTATTGCAGCCCAGGCGATCTGGCTGGTCCACGAGTAGCGCCACCCACCCGGAGCGAATGTGACACTCGTACCCCTATGCGGTACCGCTGCGACATTGGCTCCACCCGATCAGCCTCTCGCGGAATGAGGGTGCCCCAGCCACCATCGAACGGCGTCAAGGTGCCCCTCACGCCACCCGACAGGCCCCACATTCAGCGCAACGTCGCCGGCCGCACGACCATGACGGATGCCGCGCGCTTGCCCTTCTCCTGGACGAGCGCGATGGCACGGCCTTCGGAGTCGACGGTCGCATAGACGCCGCTCAGCCCGATCGGCTCCAACCATCTGCCTTGACTGAGTGATTCGGCTTCGTCGGCGTCGATCGTCCTGTGCGGGAAGGCGGTCAGCGCAGCGGTGTCGATATCCAGGCTCACGGCAGGTTCGTCGGCCAACTCCTCGAGCGTTCGCGCATGCTCGAGCGTGAATGGTCCCACCACTGTTCGCCGCAATGCCGTCAGATGACCACCGACGCCGAGCGCAGTGCCCAGGTCGCGCGCCAATGCGCGGATGTAGGTGCCCGACGAACAGTCGACCTCCACGTCCAGATCGACGAAACCGTCTGCCTCATCGCGCCGAGCGAGCACGTCGAACTTCGACACGACAACCTGCCGTGGCGGAAGTACAACCTCTTCGCCCGCACGAATAAGCGCATGCGCGCGGCGACCATCGATCTTGATCGCGCTGACACTGGACGGAACCTGTGCGATCTCCCCCGTCAGCGCCGCGACGTGTCCAGCGATCTCGGCATCGGTGATGTGCGACGCCGACGCGGTCGACACGACCTCACCTTCGGCGTCGTCGGTAGTCGTCGCCGCGCCGAGTCGAATCGTCGCGGTGTAGGACTTCGTCGTCAGAGCGAGAAGACCGAGCATCTTCGTCGCTCGGTCGACGCCGAGCACGAGGACCCCAGTCGCCATCGGGTCGAGCGTGCCTGCATGCCCGATCTTCTTCGTATGCAACAGTTTTCGGCACCGTGCAACCACGTCGTGGCTGGTCATACCCGCGGCCTTGTCGACGATCAACAGACCTGCACCTTCGAGAGTGCTCATCTAGTGCGTCACGATCGCAGTCACGACAAGCCCGTCGGCGATCAGCCAGCGACCGTCGAAGGAGGCCAAAGGCGCGCCACCGTCGGTCGTCTTGCCGTCGATCAGCAGATCGCTGTGAAACGTCCCGCCCGAACCGTCGACGGTGAAGGTGATGTGCGCGTCCTCGAAGCCGAGCCACCGTCCCGTCAGCGGCTCCCACGCCTTGTACGTCGCTTCCTTCGCGCAGAAGAGCAGACGGTCCAGGTGCAGGTCGCCGGACGTGCTTGCAAGCCAGTCCCGCTCGGCGGGCAAACTCACCGCGTCGAGCACACCGTCCGGCAACGGACCGTGCGGTTCGGCATCGATGCCGATCGACCGAAACGCCATCGCGTGTGCAAGGACGGCACCCCGGTACCCGTCGCAGTGGGTCAGGCTGCCGACGATGCCTTTCGGCCAGATCGGTGCGCCCGACTCGCCTTTGAGGATCGCAACCTCGGGTTCACCGAGCTGTACCAGCGCCTGCCGCGCGCAGTGCCGAGCGCCGATGAAATCGCGCCGACGTTTCTCGACCGCACGCGAGATCAGGGACTCCTCGCGCGGATGCGGCGTCAGACCGGGCGGATCGGCGAACAATTCGGCTGCCGCCACGCCTGCAGGCAGTATCGCCTCGATCACGTACGGTCCCCCTGCGCTTTGGCTTTGATCTTCGCGGCCTCGGCCTCCATCTCGGGCGTCAGCTCGAAATGCCCACCGAACCTGTTCAGCGAGCCCGGTGGGTACTCGGGCACCGGGAGGATCTGGCGAAGAATCTTCTTGGGCAACCCGCGTCGCTGCCATTCCCTCGGGTAGCCGACGGAGACCTCTTCGAATCGAACGTCGTCGTAGTACGTCGTCCGCGGGATGTGCAGATGTCCGTAGACCGAGCACAGCACGTTGTAGCGCTTGTGCCAGTCGGCCGTCCGTTCGGTGCCGCACCACAGCGCGAACTCGGGGTAGAACAGCACCTCGGTCGGTTGGCGTACGAGCGGAAAGTGGTTGATCATCACAAGCGGCATGTCGGGGTGCAGTTCGTCGAGCCGGCGCTGGGTGGCGGCGACGCGGTCGTGACACCACGCGTCACGCGTCGCATACGGCTCCGACGACAGCAGAAATTCGTCCGTCGCCACCACATTGCGCTCACGCGCGATCGCCAGACCTTCGGCCTTCGTCTTCGCACCCTTGGGCAGGAACGAGTAGTCGTAGAGCAGAAACATCGGCACGAGCGTGACCGGGCCGTCGATTCCGTCCCACACGGGATACGGATCCTCGGGGGTGATGACGTCGATATCGCGGCACATGTTCACCAGGTAGTCGTAGCGCGCCGCACCGTGTATCTGGACGGGATCCTTTGCCGTGGTCCATAACTCGTGGTTTCCAGGGACCCAGATCACCTTTGCGAAACGACTGCGGAGCAGAGTGAGCGCCCACCGAATGTCGTCGGTCTTCTCCGATACGTCACCAGCGACAATCAGCCAGTCCTGCGGCGAATCAGCCTCGATCGATTCGGTTACCGGGCGATTTCCACGGTGCCCGACATGGATATCGCTCACGGCCATCAGCTTGGGACTCACTCGTCCTACCTTTCCCTACTTCGTCTCAGGCAGCTCGCCCACCCCGGCCGTAGCTCGGGTCTGGATGTCGGATCCCGGGATCGCCCATTTACCCGAGACGGTCCGGAGCACGACCGCAGTCATCCGCAGCAACATAAACGCCGTCAACCCTGCCCAGATTCCCACCAGCCCCCAATCGAACGCGAGAGACAGCCAGATCACGGGCAAGAACCCGAGTACCGCGCTGCCGAGCGTCGCCGTGCGCAGGAAGGGTGCGTCGCCCGCGCCGAGCAGTACTCCGTCGAGGGCGAAGACGACACCACCGATCGGAACGATCGCGACGAAGAACCACCATGCAAGCTGGGTCTGAGCGATCACGTCGTCGTCGGTGGTGAATACACCCGGCAGAACCGAGTTGGTGAGCGCGAAACCGGCAGCCAACACCACGGCGAACACACTCGACCAGCGGGTGATCCGCCACGCCAGCGTTCGCGCCGCATCCGCGTGGCGAGCGCCCAACGCCGCGCCGATCAGCGACTGAGCGGCGATGGCCAGGGAATCCAAGGCAAGTGCAACGAAGTTCCACAACTGCAGTACCAGCTGATGCGCCGCGACAGAGGCGGCACCGAATCGGGCCGCAACTGCCGCTGCCGACAGAAAGCAGGCCTGGAACGCGAGACTTCGCGCGATCAGATCCCGGCCGAGTACCAGTTGGGCACGCATAGCGGCCGGATGCGGACGCAGATCCGAGCCATCGCGGATCAGCGCGTAGACGAAGAACACGGCCGCAATGCCCTGCCCGATCACATTGGCCACCGCGGACCCTGGCAGACCCATGTGCGGAGCGATCCACAGGCCGTGCACGAGGAACGGACACAACACCGCAGACACCGCCAACCCGACGACCACATAGCGGAAGGGCCGCATCGTGTCCTGCACACCACGCATCCAGCCGTTGCCCGCCATGCTGATCAGAATCAGCGGCGCACCGAACAACGCGATGCGCAGCCATGCCTCTGCTTCGCCAGCGATATCGGATCCACCCGCGATCAGTTCGGTCACCGGCCGTGCGAGCAATTGCATGACGACGACGATCGTGACGCCGATTCCGATGGCCAACCAGGTTGCCGAGACGCCTTCGCTCACCGCCGACTTTCGATCGCCTGCGCCGTGAAATCGCGCGGATCGTGCGGTCGTGCCGTAGGAGAGAAAGGTCAACTGAGTGCTGACCTGCGTGAGGATCAGCCCGCCGACAGCGAGGCCTGCGAGCGCGAGCGCTCCGAGCCTGCCGACGACAGCGAGATCGAACAACAGGTAGACGGGCTCGGCGACGAGGACACCGAACGCGGGCAACGCCAACTCGGCGATCCGGCGTGGTTTTACCGCACCGGTTGCGACGGCCTCGGAATGCTCAATCGAGGGCATCGGTCAGTGCCGACACCAGCTCGGCGATCGGTCCTCGGGTCGTGTAGCCGGCGGCGAACCGATGCCCACCGCCACCGAGCTGTGCAGCGACAGCGGATACGTCGACAGAGTCCTTGGATCGCAACGACACCGACCACAGCGGACCGTCGGTGGCATCGCCGTCGGGCATCTCTTTGAACACCGCGGCGACCTCGGCATCGGAGGTCGTACGGACGATGTCGATGACACTTTCGACTTCTTCGGAACGGAGGTCCCCGACGTCGGATCGCTCGACCACCGCGTACACCAGGCCGCGACCTTGCGCGCATTCCTGCACGAGTTCGGCAGATCCGAGTACCCGGGACAACATCGGCAGCCAGCCGAACGGGTGCGTGTCGAGCAAAGCGCGCGCGATTCGGCCGCCGTCGATCCCCGTCTCGAGGAGCCGTTCGGCAAGAGCGTGAGTACCCGGTCTGACCCACCGAAACGAGCCGGTGTCGGTGACAAGTCCGGCATACAGGCAGTGGGCGACATCCTTGTCGATCTCGGCACCCATCAGATCAAGCAGTCGCGCAATGACACTCGCCGTCGACTCGGCTGCCGCGTCGACGACATTGATCTCGCCGAAGCACGTATTCGAACGATGGTGATCCACGACCACTGTGCGACGCGCGCCGTCGAGCCGGTCACGTAGGCGACCGAGTCGCCCGACACTGCCGCAGTCGACCGTGACGAGCAGATCGACCTCGTCGGCAACCTCGTCCGGTGCGACGAGAAAATCGCCACCCGGCAACGTCTGCAGCGAGTCCGGCAATATCGCGGGCTCGGCGAACGACACCTGAACCGGCACGTTGCGCCGATCGAGGGCGATGGCCAGCGCCAAACCACTACCGATGGTGTCCGCGTCGGGTTGCAGGTGACACAGCACCGTCACCGACGACGCCGAGGTGAGGGCGTCGATGGCGGGGGCCAGATCGGCGTCCGACAGTTCGGACACCTCCTGGCCGGACTCAGTCGGCATCTGCAGCGTTTTCCGACGCGGCGTCCAGCTTGTCCGCATCGGTCTTGTACGGGTCGGCGTCGCCTGCGTGCTTCGCGCCTGCTCGGGCCCGAGCGACCTCGTCGTCGGCAGCACGCGCTCTGGCGAGCAGTTCTTCCATCTGCCGAGCCGTGTCGGGCACCTTGTCCTCGACGAACGCCAGCGTCGGCGTGAACTTCACGCCGGTACCTGCGCCGACCTTCGAACGCAGGACGCCCTTGGCCTTTTCGAGTCCGATTGCCGCTGCTTCGACGTCGGGCGGCGTATTGAGGTCTTCGCCCATCACCGTGTAGTAGACCGTCGCATCACGCAGATCACCGGTCACTTTGGCATCGGTGATGGTGATGAAACGCAATCGCGGATCCTTGATCTCGTACTCGATTGCCGTTGCGACGATAGCTGCGATTCGTTTGGCGAGTCGCCGTGCTCTGGCCTGATCGACCATCGCAATCACCCCCTCTCGAACCACCATGTGATGCGGTGTCCGAAGTTGTGGAACACCTGCCGATGGGCAGGCGTTCGAGTCTAGAAGATTCTGCCGGTGGGCAGAAGCTCGGACCGTTTCGAGTCCGACTTGTCCGAAATCAATCCTCTGGTCCGAAAATGCGTCGACGCACCGCGAGAAGCTGAATCTCGGGTCGCCGTGCGACCAGTCTCTCGCAGTTGTCGAGCACTTCGTGCACATGCGTTGCGCCCGAGCTGGCGATCGCGACGCCGACCATGGTCCGTCGATATCTGTCCTGCTCGCCGGTTTCGGCAGCCGAGACACCGAAGCGTTTCAGCTCGGCGACGATGGGCTTGATCACGGACCGTTTTTCCTTGAGCGAGCGGACATCCCCGAGCAGGATGTCGAGTTCCAGTGCACCCAGATACATGTGCGGTGGGGCCCTCCTCCGGTCGAGCCGTGCACGGTCGGCGAGGTCCGAAGACCCCGCCGACCTGCAAGACACGGACTAGTCGCGAGGCTTTTCGCGCAGCTCGTAGGCCTCGATGATGTCGCCTTCCTTGATATCGGAATACGTCAACGTGAGACCACATTCGAAGCCTTCGCGCACCTCGGTTGCGTCGTCCTTCTCGCGCTTGAGCGAGGAGATCGTGACGGTCTCGGCAACAACGACGTTGTCACGCAGCAAGCGCGCCTTGGCGTTGCGGCGGATCGAGCCCGACGTGACCATGCAACCTGCGATCGTGCCGACCTTCGACGACCGGAACAGAGCGCGGATCTCGGCGCGGCCGAGCTCCACCTCTTCGTAGACCGGCTTGAGCATGCCCTTGAGGGCCTTCTCGATTTCGTCGATGGCCTGGTAGATCACCGAGTAGTACCGGATGTCGACACCTTCGCGGTTCGCCAGCTCGGTCGCCTTGCCTTCGGCACGGACGTTGAAGCCGATGATGATCGCGTTGGACGCCGACGCCAGGTTGACGTTGGTCTCGGTGACGCCACCGACGCCGCGGTCGATGACGCGCAACTGCACCTCGTCGTCGATCTGAATGCCGAGCAGTGCCTCTTCCAAGGCCTCCACTGTTCCGGAGTTGTCGCCCTTGAGGATGAGGTTGAGCTCGCTCGTCTCCTTGAGCGCCGCATCCAGGTCTTCCAGGCTGATGCGCTTGCGGCTACGGGCCTGCATCGCGTTGCGCTTACGCGCATTACGACGGTCCGCGATCTGACGGGCGATGCGGTCCTCGTCGACGACGAGGAGGTTGTCGCCTGCGCCTGGCACCGAAGTGAAACCGATGACCTGGACCGGCCGTGAAGGCAGTGCTTCCGCGACGTCCTCGCCGTGCTCGTCGACCATTCGACGAACGCGTCCGTAGGCGTCACCTGCGACGATCGAGTCACCCACACGCAGGGTTCCGCGTGCGATGAGGACGGTCGCGACAGGTCCGCGGCCACGGTCGAGGTGCGCCTCGATGGCAACACCCTGTGCATCCATGTCCGGGTTGGCGCGCAGATCGAGCGCGGCATCCGCGGTCAGGAGGACAGCCTCGAGCAGTGCATCGATGTTGGTGCCCTGCTTCGCCGAGATGTCGACGAACATCGTGTCGCCGCCGTATTCCTCTGCGACCAGACCGTATTCGGTCAGCTGCTGCCGGATCTTGTCCGGGTTCGCGCCTTCCTTGTCGATCTTGTTGACCGCGACCACGATCGGCACGTCGGCCGCCTGGGCGTGGTTGATCGCTTCCACCGTCTGCGGCATGACGCCGTCGTCGGCGGCAACGACCAGGATCGCGAGGTCGGTGGCCTTGGCACCACGGGCACGCATGGCCGTGAAGGCCTCATGACCGGGGGTGTCGATGAACGTCACGAGACGCTCGTTGCCCTCGAGCTCGGTCAGCACCTGGTAGGCACCGATGTGCTGCGTGATGCCGCCGGCCTCGCCCTCACGGACGTTGGCCTTACGGATCGAGTCGAGCAGTCGCGTCTTACCGTGGTCGACGTGACCCATGACGGTCACGACAGGCGGACGCTGTTCGAGATCGTCCTCGTCACCTGCGTCTTCGCCGTAGGTGAGGTCGAAGCTGTCGAGCAGCTCGCGATCCTCGTCCTCGGGGCTGACGACCTGGACGACGTAGTTCATCTCGCCGCCGAGCAGCTCCAGCGTCTCGTCGCCGACCGACTGTGTCGCGGTGACCATTTCGCCGAGGTTGAACAGGGCCTGGACCAATGCAGCGGGGTTCGCGTCGATCTTCTCTGCGAAGTCGACGAGCGATGCGCCGCGAGCGAGACGGATGGTCTCGCCGTTGCCACGTGGCAGCCGAACGCCACCGACTGCCGGCGCCTGCATGTTCTCGTACTCGGCGCGTTTCGCCCGCTTCGACTTGCGTCCTCGACGGACTGCGCCGCCCGGACGACCGAAGGCACCTGCGGCACCGCCGCCACGGCGTTGACCGCCACCGCCGCCGCCACCTGGACGACCACGGAAGCCACCTGCTGCGGGTGCGCCTGCACCGGGAGCACCCGGAGCGCCGCCGCCGCCACCTGCGCCGCCGCCGCGGTAACCGCCGCCACCGCCGCCGCCACCGGGACCACCCGGACGACCGCCGGGAGCGCCGCCTGGACGACCGCCGCCGGGCCTACCTGCTCCTGGTGCGGGACGAGCCGAGCGGGTCGGCATTGCGCCTGGATTCGGCCGAGGAGGCATCGAACCCGGGCTCGGACGCGGACCGCCCTGGCCCGGAGCCGGACGGGGACCGCCCTGACCTGCGGGGGGACGAGAGCCGGGGGCCGGACGCGGACCACCCTGACCGGGAGCCGGACGGGCGCCGCCCTGGCCGGGAGCCGGACGGGTGCCACCGGGTGCCGGACGACCTGCAGCCGGACGCGGTGCGCCGGGAGCCGGACGAGGAGCCGGACGCTCGGTGGGTGCAGAGGAGTACGGGTTGTTGCCGACGCGAGGAGCCTTGGGACCCGGCTTCGGTCCGCCCGGAGTAGCTGGTGCGGCCGGAGCGGCCGGAGCTGCTGCCGCCGGGGCGGGAGCTGCGCTCGCTTCGGGAGCCTCGGCAACAGGGGCTGCGGTTCGCGGAGCGGGACGCGGTGCACTCGGAGCGGGACGACTCGGGGCCGGAGCCTCGGTTGCCGCTGCGGGGGTTGCGACCGGAGCCTCGACCGGGGCCTGTGGTGCCGCCGCGGCCGGAGCCTTCGGTGCAGCCGGTGCAGGCTTCGGGCCCGGGCGGGGTCCGCCGGGCTTGGCCGATGTCGTCGATGCTGCCGACGTGGACGGTGCCGATGCGGTTGCACTCGGCTTGGTTGCGCTGCCGTTGGCTGGTGCCTTCGGTGCGGCGAAAGATTCACGCACACGGCGTGCGACTGGCGCCTCTACTGTCGAGGACGCCGATTTTACGAACTCGCCTTGCTCTTTGAGCTTTGCGAGTAGTTCCTTACTTGTGACACCGAGTTCTTTTGCCAACTCGTGCACGCGGGCCTTGCCTGCCACTGCTCTCCTCACTGAGAGGTCGAGCGTGGCGTCCCCACTGATGGGGGCCCGCACGACCTCGGGTTATCTCCGACGGACGTTCATCGCTGGTGCTTCACGGTGTGCTCATGAGTGCTCGTGCCTGTTCTTCTCGAGATCTGTTACTCGGGCCTACTACTGCGCCTGGCCTCCGGCCGGTACGGCGTCGATCATCCGAACCAATGCGGAGTTATCCAGAATTCCGGACACTCTCAATGCTCTGCCGAATGCTCGGCGCCGCTCTGCAAGTGCCAGACAGCTCGAATCGGGGTGCAACCAAGCACCCCGTCCGGGAAGTCTGCGCTTAGGGTCTGGCACCAATTCGAAGCTTGCGGCCTGCGTGCTGCCGTCGGTTTCGAACTTGCGCGCTACGACCCTGAGCAGGTCGACAGCTTGCACTCGCTCTCGGCATCCGATACACGTCCGAACCGGGGACCGGGACGGCTGTGACACAGAAACTTCAGGCTCGTGCTGAACCATCGTCCACTCTACCGCTGATCGCCGGAGAATCCCGCATCCCTCCCTGGACCCGATTTGCTTCGGGTCCCGCAGGACTGTCCGCGGTGGGTGCTGCATCGCTGCGGATGTCGATCCGCCACCCGGTCAGCCGTGCTGCGAGACGCGCGTTCTGGCCTTCTTTGCCGATGGCGAGCGAGAGCTGGAAGTCGGGTACGACGACGCGCGCAGCGCGGGCATCTGCGTCGACGACGGTTACCGAAACGACCTTCGACGGCGACAGCGCATTGCCGACGAATCGCGCAGGATCGGCATCGAAGTCGATGATGTCGATCTTTTCGCCCGCCAGTTCGCTCATCACGTTGCGGACCCGCTGTCCCATCGGTCCGATGCACGCACCTTTGGCGTTGAGCCCGTTGATGTTGGATTTCACTGCGATCTTCGAACGGTGGCCCGACTCGCGAGCTACTGCAACGATCTCGACCGAGCCGTCGGCAATCTCGGGAACTTCGAGTGCGAACAGCTTGCGAACCAAATTCGGGTGGGTGCGCGACAGCGTGATCTGCGGACCACGCTGACCGCGTGTGACGCCGACGACGTAGCACTTGAGCCGCTCGCCGTGCACGTAGGTCTCCCCCGGCACCTGCTCGGCCGCAGGAATGAGACCGTCGGCGCCGTTGGCATCGCTGCCGATTCGGACGACGACAGTGCCACGCGCATT
The DNA here is from genome assembly GCF_016482825.1 of Antrihabitans stalagmiti. Classification (GTDB taxonomy): domain Bacteria; phylum Actinomycetota; class Actinomycetes; order Mycobacteriales; family Mycobacteriaceae; genus Antrihabitans; species Antrihabitans stalagmiti. The sequence goes on from NZ_JAEMNV010000007.1 coordinate 328,459, forward strand.
CGCTCGGGTGTCGCGCTGGATGACGCCGCCGACGATCTCGCCCTCGTGGGTCGAGTACTCGCCGAACGAGCGCTCGTGCTCGGCATCACGCAGGCGCTGCAGGATTACCTGACGCGCGGTCGTCGCCGCGATCCTGCCGAAGCCTTCAGGCGTGTCGTCCCATTCGGAGATCAGGTTGCCGTCCTGGTCGGTCTCGATCGCCATGACCCGGACGACGCCGGACTTGCGGTTGACGTCGATGCGGGCGTTCGACTGGTGCCCCTCGGTGTGGCGGTAGGCAGTGAGCAGTGCGGATTGGATCGTCGAGATGACGGTCTCGATCGAGATGCCTTTTTCAGCCTCGATGGCACGCAATGCGGCGATGTCTATATTCATTTGTCGGCTTCCTCTACTTCGATCGAATCGTCTACTGTGCCTGGTGTCGGCCGCCCGGGTGTGACGCCGCCCGCCAACTCGAGTTCCCGCGGATTGGGCGGCGAGAATTCGACCTTCACAACAGCCTCGGTGACTTCGGAGAGCAGCACCGTACGCAGGACCGGACCGACCTTCGGGTCGGCGACGACGACGAGCGCAACGTGCGGTCCTTCACCCTCGGAGCCTTCGGAGGCCTCTGAGCCTTCCGGACCCTCCGACACCTCACCGACACGTGCGTCGAACTTCTCCGTTGGTGTCCTGACCCGCACCTTCCGGCCACGGGCGCGACGCCAGTGCCGCGGCTGGGTGAGCGGACGATTGATGCCGGGCGTGGTCACTTCGAGGGTGTAGGCGTCGTCGTCCGATTCGTCTGCGGCATCGAGAGCAGCGGATATGTCACGACTGACGGCTGCGATGGCGTCGAGACTGACGCCACCTTCGCGGTCGACGATCACACGAACTGTGGATTGGGTGCCTGCTGATATCAGCGACACATCCTCGAGATCCAATCCGTGCGCTGCGACGGGATCTGCGACGAGTTGGCTCACCCTCTCGATCGACGGAATCGGCATCTGAAAAGGCTCCTAGGTTCAGTTGTGTGCGGTGCTCACGAGCGTTGGTCGGACGTCTAGCCTAACGCTGATTTCAGGGTGTGGTGTCCAGCCGCGCTACGTCGACGCCCGCGTTCCTGGCACGATGTAACCGTGCTCACCTCGTTCACCACTGGATCGGTATCGCGACGGTCCGCCCTGCGGCTCGCGGGTTTCGGCGCGCTCGGGACTGCCGGCGTCGCGTCGTTGCCGGCTTGTGGAGCAGGTGCCGACGACAGTGCCCCGGCACCTGTCGATGTGCTTATCGCACAGCGCGATCGAGCAGACAGAGACTCGAACCTCGCAAACGCGGCGGTCGCGACGATGCCAGAGCGTGGGCAGGCACTCACGTCGATCGCCGCCGAACGAACAGCTCACCGCGACGCTCTCGACACCGAAATAGCAAGAGCAGCAGGGACATACGATGACGGATCGACGCCCGCGGCCAACCGCGGCGCGACCACCGGCAGCAACGCTACGCCCGTGACTCCCCCGAACCTGGACGAATTGCGTACCAGGCTCACCGAATCGGCACGCAGCGCGTCGAATCTCGCTCGAACCGAATCGGGTTATCGGGCAGGACTACTCGGCTCGATCAGCGCCTGCTGTACAACTCAGGTCGGGGTGTTGCTGCGATGACCGGAACCGAGCAGCAAGCGCTCGTCGACGCTCTGAAGGCGGAACACGCCGCCGTGTTCGCCTATGGTCTCGCGGCCGCCTTCTCCAATCCGGAACGCGCAGAACTGATCGCGACGAATGCCGCGGCACATCGCGCGCGGCGGGACGCGACGATCGACGCACTGACCGCGGCCAGCGTCGACGCGCCGACCGCCGAAGCGGGTTACACGGTGCCGTTCCCGGTTGTCGATCCGGTCTCCGCTGCGCGACTCGCGGCCGAGGTCGAAGCAGAGACCGCGATCGCATGGCGCTCGGTCATCGAGCGTGCCCAGTCCGACCACACCCGCGGCACCGGTGTCGAAGCGCTCACCGAAGCCACTCTGCGACTTGCCAATTGGCAGACAATACTGGGAACGGCACCCCCGACGGTGCCGTTCCCAGGTCAGCCCTGACGATCCAGGTCAATTGTCGACGCTCACAGTGCAACTCGAACGGCTCGGCGGCTCGGCACGAAGAACGCGGCGACGACGGCGACCGACACCGAGGCCATGCCCACCAGGAGTGCGGGCCGGAGCGCGTCGGTGTAGCCGGTCGGCGTCAACGAACCGTCCGACCCGAGGAACACCGCGGTCAGGACTGCCACACCGAGCGCGATGCCGATCTCACGAATCGTGGAGTTCGCGGAACTCGCTGTCGCGTGGTCGGCTTCGGCCATGTCGACGAGAACGGCGGTAGCGCTCGGCGCGAACGTCAGCCCCATTCCGACGCCGGCCATGATGAAGCCGGGAACGAAGTCGGAGTAGGTAGCGCCGGGCACAGTCACCGCAGCCATGTAGGCGAGCGAGACCGCCTGCAGTCCGAGACCGGTGACGAGCAGGGTCCGCAGCCCGAGACGTTCGACGAGCAAGCCTGCGATCGGCGCGACGATCATGGGCGCCGCGGTCCACGGCAGCGTCCGCACACCTGCCTCGAACGGTGTGTATCCCATGACGATCTGTAGGTACTGCGACAGCAGGAAGACCGCGCCCATCATGCCGAGCGAGAACGTCAGGCCGATGATGTTTGCCATGGAGAAGCTTCGAGATCCGAAGAGCCGCAACGGCATCACAGGAAAGCGGATCCTCGATTCCCTGACAACGAACGCGACAAGAAGTGCACCGGAAGCAACGAGTGTCGTGAGCACCGACGTCGAGGTCCAGCCGTCGTCGTTGCCGTGGATGATGCCCCAGACACCGGCGAAGATGCCAGCTCCGGCGAGCAGAACGCCGACGACGTCGAGCGGCACCTTGCGACCGCGGGACTCGCCGAGTGCGTACAGCGCGAGCGGAATGGCGACGACGGCGACGGGCACGTTGAGCCAGAAGATGGCCTGCCATGACACACCGTCCACGACGGCTCCGCCGACGACCGGCCCGAGTGCAACACCCAGACCCGACACTCCGCCCCAGACGCCGATGGCAAGCGCGCGTTTGCTTGCAGGGACAGCACCGGCGAGCAGCGCTAGCGACAGCGGCATGATCGCGGCCGCTCCCATTCCCTGCACTGTTCGCGCTGCGATCAGCATTGCCGAGGTGGTCGCGAGTGCGGATGCGATGGAGGCCAGCGTGAAAACCGTGATGCCGCCGACGAACAGCTTGCGGCGGCCGAGCCTGTCTCCGAGCGTCGCTGCCGCAAGCATCAACGTCGCGAAAGCGAGTGTGTAGGCGTTCACGAACCACTACAGCTGCCCGACCGTGGCACCGAGATCGGCCTGGATGACAGGCAGTGCGCTGGTCATGACGAGGTTGTCCAGTGTCGCCATGAACATCGGCAACGACGCCGCTACCAGGGCGAGCCACACGGGAACCCGTCGCTTGGACGGCTCGAACGGATTTCCGGGAGCGTCCGATGACGCCCCGCGGTCCGACAGTAGATCAGGTGGATCCGAGACGATCGTCATGACCACTCCTTGTAAGCATCGAATGATAACTAGTAATGTCGAAGGTAGTAATCAACTGATAACATGTCAATATGGCAAGCGTAGAAACCTCGACAAAGCCCGCGACCAGAATGAGCGCCCCCGAGCGGCGTGAGCTCGTTCTTGCCGCGGCGTCTCGGGCGTTTGCCGTTGGTGGATACGCTGGCACCAGCACCGATGCCGTCGCACGCGAGGCCGGCGTGTCCCAGCCCTACGTCGTGCGAATGTTCGGATCCAAGGTCGAACTCTTCCTCGAAGTGTTCCGTCGAGCCGGCGACGCGATCATGGCAGCGTTCGATGCCGAGCTCGACAAACTCGAGGCCGACCCGCATCGAGATGAAATCTGGGATGCCCTTGCTTCGGCCTACAGTGAACTCGTCACCGACCGCGACCTCCTTCTGGTGATGATGCACGGTTTCACCGGTGGTGCGGTGCCCGAGATCGGCGCCCAGGCTCGCGACTGCATGTCAGCTATCTATCAGCAACTCGTCCGAAGGACCGGTTGCACGCCCGAGCGCGCGCGGGAATTCATCGCTCAGGGCATGCTGCTGAATGTGCTGCTCGCCATGCAGGCGCCGGAGCACGCGCACCAGGATCCAGCCCTTGCCGAGCTGTCGTCCTGCGCCTTCGGGGACACGTTGGGGCCTTCGGCCTCGTGAGTCCTTTCGGTGGTTGGGCCCGCCGAAAAGACTCACGAGGCGCGGAGCGCCCTAGCCGATCACAAGGGCATAGGCGAAGCCGTCCCAACCTTTGGATCCGACGGTCTGCACGACCGTAGCTTCCAATCGCGGCTCCGCAGAAAGCAATTCGAGCACATCGCGGCTCGCCTCGGCATTCGGATCTGCCGACTCCCGGTCTGCTACCCCACCGTTGCGAACGACGTTGTCGACGACGATCACCGACCCCGGTCTGGTCAGCCGCAGCGCCCAGTTCACGTAGTTGGAGTTGTTGACCTTGTCCGCGTCGATGAACACGAGGTCGAACGGACCTGATCCGTCGGTGGAAATGTCGGCAGCCACAACCGGCAACGTCTCGAGTGCGGCTCCGACACGGACCTCGACGCGGTCGCCGACCCCCGCACGGCCGAGGTTCGCGCGCGCAACAGAGGCGTGCTGCGGGCTGTATTCGAGCGTCACGACTTTGCCGTCCGGGCCTACTGCCCGAGCCAGCCAGATCGTGCTGTACCCGCCGAGGGTGCCGATCTCGAGGATCCGCCGCGCACCGATCGATTTGGCGAGCAGGTGCAAAAATTTGCCCTGCGCAGGCGATACGTCGATCGCCGGCAAACCACCGGCAGCATTTGCGGCAAGTGCGTCGGTCAGCGTCGGATCGTCGCCGACGAGCGTCTCGACGAGATAGTTGTCTACATCGCCCCAGCTCGGTGTCGTCATGACGTCGATTGTGACACCAGGACAGCTGTCCAGCAGGCCGTTGGTAGGTTCGTCGATTTTCCTCGCAAAACGACGACGACTTGTGCGACCGTCACTGAATCGTTATGGTCGATCGACCAATTTCGCTGGGGGCGGGACCAACGCGCTGGTGTGCGGAAAGTCGTCCGTTGGGGGCGACTTTCCGCTCACGAGCCCGTTGTCACCAGTTCTTACGGACGCATCTCGTACGCGCCGTCGTACGCCTTGACCTGCGCCCACACTCGATCGAAACGCTCCTGATCGACTGCGGGCTTGCGAACCGCGCCGATGGCCCACTCCTGCTGAGCATCGGTCGAGGACGCCTTGCCGTGAACGGCGATCGCGTACGCCGAGAAGTCGCGCACCTGGAAGTCGAAGATCGAATCGACGACGTCACGATCGAGGCCGGTGATCTCGGCCTGCTCGAGAATCAGCTGGCCGTACACGATCAGCGAGAACAGGTGCCCGATGTTGAGCAGGAAGTCCAGGTCCTTCTGCTGAGCCGCATCCGGCGCCGCAGTAGCGAGCAGTTCCTTCAAGGCTTTGGCCTGCTCGAAGAACAACCCGACGTTCGGAATCTCGGAATTGCGCTCGTAGACGGGCAGCCAATCGGCGAACTGCACCTTGGCCGCGCCACGAGCGGGACCCTGCGCCCAGAAGAAGACGTCGTCCGCTGGGTCGTTGCGAGTCCCGATCTCGGGGTACTCCGCCGGGTTGAACAGGTAGTTCGGCATGAACTTGAGGATCTGCGCAACGTTGACGTGCACAGTGCCTTCGAGTCGCGGCAGCGTGCCGATGTAGCGGGCTGCTTCGCAGAAGTAGGTCGTCTTCTCGAAACCCTTGGCCGCGATGACGTCGAGCAGCAACGTCATCACCTTCTCACCCTCGGACGTCACCTTGGACTTGGTGACCGGGTTGAACAGCAGATAGCGACGATCTTCGAGGCTTGCGCTGCGGAAGTAGTCGACGGCACGAGCGCTGAACAGCTTCATCGCGATCAGGCGGCTGTAGGCGTCGACGAAGTTGCCGCGAACGTGCGGGAAGTCGGTGACGGGGTTGCCGTAGAGAATCCGGTTCTGCGAGTGCGTGATTGCCTCGAAGAACGAGTGCTCGCACATGCCGACCGAACCCGAGCACAGGTTGAACTTGCCGATGTTCACCGTGTTGAGTGCCGACGAGAACGCTTCGGGCCCGGTGTGCAAGATGTCTTCTTCGCGGACCGGGTAGTCGTGCAGCGTGAATGTCGAAACGTACAACTGACCGTGGATGACGTTGTCGATCAGTTCGTACGCGTCGTGCTGGCTGTCCGCGGCGAACCAGATGTAGCCGTCCGCACCCTCGATGTCGTTACGTCGACCGAAGACCGACACCATGCCTGCGACGTTTCCGTTGCCGATGTAGTACTTCGTTCCGCTCGCGCGGAAGGCGATGCCGTCTTCGTCGCTTGGGGTGAGGATGAGGTCGGTCGAGTAGACGTCCGCGCCGTGGTCCCGCTCGGACAGACCGAACGCCATGACGCCGCCGTCTTCGAGCTGCTGCGCGGCCTTGCGCTTCGCATCTTCGTTGGCGCTCATCCAGATCGGGCCCAAGCCCAGGATGGTGACCTGTTCGGCGTACCAGTAGGCGAGTCCGTAGAAACCGAAGATCTCGCTCAGCGCCGCGTTGCGTGATGCGTCCCAGCGCTTGTTCGGGTCGCCGTTCGCGTAGGCCGACGGCGTCAGGAAAGTAGCAAAGATCTTCTCCTGCTTGATGAATTCGAGGAAGTCCGACACCCAGACCGCGTCGAGATCGTCCTGCAGGAGTTGTGTCTTTCCGCGACTCTCGAACCATTCGATGAGGGCGAGCAACTGCCTGCGCGTCTCGGCATCGAACTCGGAATAGTCGGATTTGATGGGGTTGAACAGCAGCTCGCCCGAGGTGGCCACAGCGTCGCCTTTCGTAGGAATCGCCACGACCCTAGCAGCGAGTAACTTGTTGCGGCTACGCCGCTCGTGAGTCTTTTCGGCGGGCGGACCCTCCGAAAAGACTCACGAGGCGCGGAGCGCCTGCACCCGCGCGACAACCTCGGAGCCAGGAACCTCGACACTCTCGCCGGTGAAGCGGTCGCGGATCTCGGCATTGCCCTCTGCCCAACCACGGCCGACGACGACGACGAGCGGAACGCCGATCAACTCGGAATCCTTGAACTTGACGCCGGGTGAGGCTTTGCGATCGTCGAGAACGACCGACAGACCTGCTGCATCGAGCTCCGCCGCCAGGGACTCGGCACCGGCTCGGGCAGCGTCGTCCTTGTTCGCGATGACGACGTGGACGTCGAAGGGGGCCACCTCGGCCGGCCAACGCAGGCCCTTCTCGTCGTGCTGTTGCTCGGCGATGACGGCGACGAGTCGCGAGACGCCGACTCCGTAGGAGCCCTGGATCAGGCGCACCGGCTTCCCGTTCTCGCCGAGAACGTCGACGTTGAACGTATCGGTGTACTTGTACCCGAGTTGGAAGATGTGACCGATCTCGATGCCGCGGGCGGCGACCAGCGGACCAGCACCGTCCGGTGACGGATCGCCGTCACGAACCTCGGCGGCCTCGATCGTTCCGTCGGGTGTGAAGTCACGACCGGCGACCAACCCGACGACGTGCTTGCCCGGTGCGTCCGCACCCGTGATCCACGACGTTCCCGTGACGACTCGCGGATCGACGAGGTAGCGAATACCGTTGTCCAGCAGCGCCTTCGGGCCGACGTAACCCTTGGCGAGGAACGGATTGGCAGCGAAGTCCGCTTCGGTGATCAGTTCGAATTCCGCAGGTTCGACCGATGCGCCGAGTCGCTTCTCGTCGATCTCGCGGTCCCCCGGCACGCCGATGCCGAGCAGTTCGGTCTTGCCGTCCGGGTAGCGCAGCTTGACGAGGATGTTCTTGAGGGTGTCCGCAGCGATGACCTCACGGCCAAGCGCGCCGTTCGCCCACTCGACGAGTGTTGCGATCGTCGGGGTGTCGGGGGTGTCGTGGACAACGGCGTCCGGCAAACCGTCGACCGGCAGCGGCGCGGGAGCAGGCGTGACGACGGCTTCGACGTTGGCGGCATAGCCCGACTCGACACACCGCACATAGGTGTCCTCGCCCACCGGACTCTCGGCGAGAAACTCTTCCGATGCACTGCCACCCATCGCACCCGACGTCGCGGCCACGATCACATACTTGACGCTGAGGCGGGCGAAGATGCGCTGGTAGGCCTCACGATGAGCGTGGTACGACTTCTCGAGACCGTCATCGTCGAGGTCGAACGAGTACGAGTCCTTCATGACGAATTCGCGGCCACGCAGGATGCCGGCCCGCGGCCGCTCCTCGTCGCGGTACTTCGTCTGAATTTGGTACAGCATGACCGGAAGGTCCTTGTAGGAGTTGTATTCACCCTTGACCATCAGGGCGAACAGTTCCTCGTGGGTCGGGCCGAGCAGGTAGTCGGCACCTTTTCGGTCCTTCAGACGGAAGAGTGCATCGCCGTATTCGGTCCAGCGCTTGGTCGACTCGTACGGTTCCCGCGGCAGCAACGCCGGTAGCAGGATCTCCTGTGCGCCAATGGCATTCATCTCTTCGCGGACGACCCGCTCGACCTCGCGAAGCACCCGAAGGCCCAACGGGAGCCACGAGTAGACGCCGGGCGCGATACGACGCACGTAGCCGGCACGCACGAGCAATTTGTGGCTCGGCACTTCGGCATCGGCGGGATCGTCACGCAAGGTACGCAGGAACAGCTGTGAGAGACGGGTAATCACGAACAGCCAGGCTACGCTGCCTACCCGTGCTGGTATTGCTGCCTCCCTCCGAGACCAAGGCCGACGGTGGACGACTCGCTCCCCTCGACCTCACGACACTGTCGATGCCGAAGCTGACCGCGACCCGCGAAGCGTTGGTCCGTGCTGTCGTTGACCTTGCCGCCGATCCCGACGAATCGCTTCGCGTGCTCGGCCTCGGACCGAGCCAACTCGACGAGGTCAGGCGCAACTCCGCGCTGTGGACGAGCCCGACCGCACCCGCCCTGTATCGCTACACGGGAGTCCTGTTCGACGCGCTGGCCGCGAAGAGCTTCACGAAAGCTCAGCGGACGAAGGCATATGCCCGACTGGCCATCGGGTCGGCGCTGTTCGGAGCGGTCCGCGCGGAGGATCCGATACCCGCCTACCGGTTGTCCGGCGGATCGAAGCTCCCCGGCTTCGGCACTCTCGGGTCCGTGTGGAAGCCCGACCTCACCGACGCGCTGCTCGACGAAGCCGACGGCGGACTGGTCGTCGATCTGCGCTCTGGGACCTACCAGCAACTCGGCAAGGTTCCGGGAGCTGTCACCGCGACGGTACTGACCGAGGGACCGGACGGATCACGAACCGTCGTAAGCCATTTCAACAAGCACCACAAGGGTCTGCTCGCGCGAGCACTTGTCCTGTCGCGTGCGGAGCCGAGCGACGTCAAGGGTGTCGCGCGGGTAGCAGCGAAGGCGGGCTTGCGGGTGGAGATTGCCTCGCCGACCGAACTGGTTGTCCTCACGCACTGAGGCACCGTCACTACCCCCGCTGCGCTGCCTCCTGCGCCTCGTGGGCCTGAGCGACCTGCTGCGGGGTGAAGCGGATGAACAGCGCGACAATGCCCGCGATCACGGCGCAGACCGCGCAGCCGACGAGTGAGAACGTGTAGCCCTCCCCCAGTGCGGCGAGTTCGGTCGGGTTCATGTCCACAGCCGCGCCGTTCGTGCCGCCGAGCGACAACGTCCGCGACGTGGCCATCGCGCCGACGACCGAAAGCGCAAGCGGACCGCCGAGGGTCTGCGCGACCTGCGCGATGGCCGTGAGTGGGCCGATCTCGGCGGGTCCGACACCAGCGACCGCACAGAGCGGCAACGGAACGACCGCGAGCCCTACGCCGAACCCGATGCCGATGACCAGCACGAACAGGTTTCCGAAGTAGGTCGCCGTGCCGTCGAGCGTCGATCCGTACAGCAACCCGGGGACCATGATCAGGGCACCGGCGACGACCAGCCAGCGCGGCTGGATGTGTACGGCGAGCTTCGACGACACGAATGCGGCACTGCCGAGACCGACCGCGAACGGAATGAACGCCAGGCCTGCCTTGAGCGGTGAATAACCGAGGATGTCCTGCACGAACAATGCGACGTAGGCGGCCATACAGAAAATGACGGCACTGGCGAAGAAGATGGCGATGAAGGTCGCGACGCGATCGCGGTCCTTGAACAACGAGAACGGCAGCAGCGGATTGTCGGCCGTGCGCTCGACTGCGAGGAACATGCCGAGCAAGGCGAAACCGGCGATCAGGCTGCCGATCACGGCCGGCGATGCCCAGCCCATCTCGGGTCCTTCGCTGATGCCGAAGACGATCGCCGTGCAGCCGAGCGTCGCGAGAACAGCGCCCGGAATGTCGAGGGACAGCCGCTCGTGTGCGGTCTCGCGAAGCGCGACGACAGCGAGCGCGACGATGGCGATGCCGATCGGGACGTTGATGAGGAAGATCCAGCGCCACGAGAACTCGGTGAGCGCGCCGCCGATGATCAGGCCCGCGATCGACCCGATACCGGTCATCGCCGCGAAAACCGCGATCGCCTGATTGCGGACCGGACCCGGCGCGAACGTCGTGGCAACCAGCGCGAAGGCGGTCGGCGACGCGATCGCAGCACCTGTTCCCTGGAGGGCGCGAGCCGCGACGAGCGTGGCTTCGTTGAAGGCGAGGCCGCACAGCAGCGACGACACCGTGAACAGCGATACGCCTGCGATGAACATCTTCTTGCGACCGAAGGCGTCGCCGATTCGGCCGCCGAGCAGCATCAGCCCGCCGAATGCGAGGGCGTACGACGTCAGCACCCAGTTGCGGCCAGCGTCACTGAGACCGAGGTCGTCCTGCAGCCGGGCGAGCGCCAGATTGGCGACCGTTCCGTCGAGCACGACCATCAATTGCAGGCCACTGAGCACGATCAGGGCGAGCCCGAAGGCTCGGTCGGTCACCGGGTATTTCACGTCGCTGTGGTCTGACACGGTGGTTGACGTTACTGCGCGTCGCTGGAGAAACCAGCCACCGACCCGATCACGACGATGGCGGGCGGCCGAATGTTCTGCTCACGCACGCGCGCCGCGACGGTCGCGAGGTCGGCCCGAAGGACACGTTGCGTCCGCAGCGTTCCTTCCTGAACGACCGTCGCAGGAGTCTCGGCGGCCCGACCTCCCGCGATCAACACGTCGGCGAACTGCCCGATCCGCTCGACCGCCATCAGCAGCACAAGCGTGCCTTTCAGCTTTGCCAGCGCCGACCAGTCGACAAGGGAATCCGGGTGGTCCGGTGCGACGTGTCCGCTGACGACGACGAACTCGTGTGTCACGCCTCGGTGCGTAACGGGGATACCGGCTGCTGATGGCACCGAGATCGCACTGGTGATCCCTGGCACAACCGTCACCGGCACGCCCGCCGCGACGCACGCTTCCAGTTCTTCGAAACCCCGACCGAACACATAGGGGTCGCCGCCTTTGAGCCGAACGACGAACTTCCCTGCTTTCGCTCCGTCGATCAGCGCCTGGTTGATCGCTTCCTGCGCCATCGCGCGGCCGTACGGAATCTTGGCGGCGTCGATCACCTCGACGTGCGGACCCAGTTCGGCGAGCAATTCCGGCGGCGCGAGCCGATCGGCGACGACGATGTCGGCACGGGCGAGCAGGCGCCTGCCACGAACGGTGATGAGGTCGGGATCACCGGGTCCACCGCCGATGAGGGCAACGCCTGGTTCGACGGGTTCGGTGTTGTCGGTGACAACCCCGGCTTGCAACGCTTCGAGCACGGCTGTTCGGACGGCGGCCGAACGGCGATGCTGGCCACCGGCAAGGAAGCCCATCGTGAGTCCGTCGTAGTGGGCGCTTGCGGGCGTCACGGCAGTGCCGAGGCGAGCGATGTCCGCGCGGACGCAGAACACTCGACGACGTTCGGCTTCGGCGACGATGGCTGCGTTGGTCTCCGGTTCGTCGGTGGAGGCAATCGCGTACCAGGCATCGGCGAGGTCGCCGTCGCGGTAGGGCCGGAGTTCGACGGTGATCTGGCCTGCGGTTGCCATACCTTCAACCGCAGGTGTCACGACACGACTGATCACATGAACCTTGGCGCCAGAGGAGACGAGGAGTCCGAGCCGCCGCTGGGCGACGGTGCCACCGCCGACAACGACGACGCGCCGGTCGGTGAGGTTCAAGCCGACCAGATAGTTCGTCTCGTCGGCAGTAACGTCGGTGGGCTCGTGGTTGGGCTCGTCAGCTGGCTGGGTCTCGGGCAACACGGCTCAGACATTACGGGCAGCAGCGACGACGACACCATTCACCACACGCTTCGCGACAACCAGCTGACCGTGCCCGGACGCGAGTAGCGCCGCGGCTTCGGCCACGCTCGGTGTGCCGAGTGCGTCCTGCACCCGTGTCGACGGGGATTCGACGTCGACCTCGGCCAGCTCGCCCGGATCGAAAGCAACGATGAATACTCCCAAAGTCGCTGCTGCAGTGCGCAACCCAAGATCCGCCGCTCTGCGATCCATGGTTGCCAGACAACGGATCGGTTCGTCGCCGACCGCAACTGCTATTGCGTCGAGTATTGCTGCGGCTTCGGTCGACGGCCGCAGACCCAAGCCGACGACGAGGTCAGCCGCCACGGCGTGGGTGGCTGAAAGCCGCTGCGGCGCCCACGAATCGGCGTACCGCAGAGGCATTGCCGGCGGGGTGCGTATGCAGATAGGACGCGTGGACGTTGGCGCTCGCGAACCCTTCGCGGACGACCTCACCATGGTCCTTGCGCCAGCCCCATGCTGGGATCGATGCTCCGGTGCCGACCAATTCGGTGCGGTGGAACTCGTGTCCAGTCACCCGCTCGCCTGCTGTCCAGAGCGGCGAATCGGACAGTGCGACAGCGTCGCGGTAACCGAGCGTGAGCCGCGGGCCGAACTTTGCTTCGACGTCGACGACGCCTGCCATCGGATGGCCGTCGAGGCTGGCGGCGAGATACAGCAGGCCGGCACACTCCGCATGCACGGGCATCCCCGCGTCGGCGAAACTCCGGACCTGTTGACGCAGCACCACATTGGCCGACAGGGCCGCGGCGTGCTCCTCGGGAAATCCGCCGGGCAGGACGAGACCTCCTGTGTCGTCGGGCAATTCGTCGAGCAGTGGGTCGAAGGTCACGACCTCCGCGCCTGCTGCCTCTAGCAGTTCGCGATGTTCTGCGTAGCCGAACGTGAAGGCAGCCCCACCGCCGATCGCAATCCGCGGCGCCGCCGATACCGCATCACCAACTGCCGCAGCGGGATCCCATTGCGGCCCGGTGACGCCACCGAGCGCAAGTCCGGCGATGGCTTCCACATCGACGTGTGCGGCAACGAGCGCAGTCATGGCGTCGACGGCGTCGACCGCTTCGGTACCGTGTTCGATCGCCGGAATCAATCCGAGATGTCGTGAGGGAACTGCCAATTCGGCCATCCGCGGTAGCGCACCCAACACGGGCAGACCGACGCGGGCCGCCGCGTCGCGAAGCACCTGCTCGTGCCGTGGACTGCCGACGCGATTGAGGATCACACCACCGAGACGCACGTTCGGATCGAAGGTGGCAAACCCGTGCAGCAACGCCGCAAGGCTCTGGCTGTGTCCGCGCACATCGACGACGAGCACAACCGGCGCACCGAGCAGGGCCGCAACCTGAGCGGTGGATCCTGCGGCGGTCGGGTCGGGTGACGAGGGATCGATTTTTCCGTCGAACAGGCCCATCACACCTTCGACGACCGCGATGTCGCACCCACGCGAGCCGTACCGAAACAACGGACCGATCAGATCCGCGCCGACGAGTACCGGATCCAGGTTGCGCCCCGGCCGACCGCTGGCCAGCGCGTGGTAACCGGGATCGATGTAGTCGGGACCGACCTTGAACGGGGCGACGGTGCGGCCGGCCAGCCGCAGTGCACCCATCAAACCCGTTGCCACCGTGGTCTTTCCGCTCCCGGATGCGGGTGCGGCGATTACGATCGACGGCGTCACCACTCCCGTGTCACCATTCGATGCCCCGTTGGCCCTTCCGCCCGGCATCCATCGGATGCTTCACCTTCGTCATTCCGGTGACGAGGTCGGCGGCGTCGATCAAGGCTTGCGGCGCGTCACGGCCGGTGATGACGACGTGCTGATTGCCGGGGCGATCACGCAGGGTTCGGACCACATCGGCCACGTCGACCCAGCCCCACTTCAGCGGATAGGTGAATTCGTCGAGTACATAGAACCGATGCGCCTGCGTTTCGAGGCGGCGGGCAATCTCCTGCCACCCTTCCGCGGCGGCTGCTGCGTGGTCGTCGTCGCTGCCCTTCTTACGGGTCCACGACCAACCCTCACCCATCTTGTGCCACTCCACCGCACCGCCGACACCGTTCTCGGTGTGCAGCTGCCCCAGTGTGCGAAAGGCGGCCTCTTCGCCGACCTTCCATTTGGCACTCTTCACGAATTGGAACACGCCGACGTCGAAGCCTTGGTTCCACGCCCGCAACGCCATTCCGAACGCAGCCGTAGATTTCCCTTTGCCTTCACCGGTGTGGACGGCGAGTACGGGCAGATTTCGGCGCTGTCGCGTCGTCAGACCGTCGTCGGGGACGCTGTCGGGAAGTGGAACACCCTTCGGCATGTCAGGCCACCGAACGCGCTACGCCGGCGACGCTCTTGGCCGTCAACTCCGACAGTTGCAGACAGGTCCCGCCGAGATCACGCGCAAGTTCGGCAGCAAGACCGAGCCGGACCATGCCCTGTTCGCAATCCACGACGACCGATGCGACGCCTGCCTGTGCAAGCAGTCCCGCAGCGAATTTGGCGCGACGCACCGGTTCGACTCCGCCCGTTGCGCGGCCGTCGGTGAGCAGAACAACCAGCGAACGCCGTTGCGGATCGCGTACCCGCTCTCGAAGTACAACGTCGTGAGCGCGCAGAAGTCCCTGAGCCAGCGGCGTTTTCCCACCCGACGTAACGCCCGCCAGCCGTCGAACAGCGATGTCGACCGACGACGTCGGCGGCAGGACGAGTGTCGCTTCCGCACCCCGGACAGTGATCACGGCAACTTTGTCGCGGCGCTGGTAGGCGTCGCGAAGCAGTGCGACGACAGCGCCGGTGACGGCAGCAAGACGATTGCGCGCCGCCATCGATCCCGACGCATCGACGACGAAGACCACCAGGTTGCCTTCGCGCCCCTCGCGATAGGCACCGCGCAGGTCGCCCGGTTCGAAGACCATCCGGCCACCGACGCGACCGCGTGCGTACTGATGCCGCGCCGCCTCGAAGAGGGTACCGAGCAGATGAAAACCTTTGCCGCGCTCCGTAGTCGGACGAACTACCCGACCGTGCCCGCCTTGCGATCGCGAACGCCGACCGGGTGCTCCTTCGCCTACACCTGGCACCGTCAGATGTCGCGGTTTGGCCGATGCGAGCGGGGTCTGCGGGCGAGTTTCGCTCTGGGCGGGCGTCTTTCGCGTCTCGCCACCACCTGGACCGGCACCGTCGGGACCGGCTGGATCGTCGTCCGGACCATCGGTGTCGCTCGGTGAGTCTGCCTGCTGCGAATCCTGCGGAGTCTCGGCGGTTTCCGCCTCGACATCTTGCGCCGCCTGATCCATCGCATCGTCGAGTTGCTGCGGATCGAGACCGGGCTCGTCGAACGGATCACGCCGACGCCGATGGGGTAGAGCAAGTTCGGCCGCAACCCGAACGTCTTCTTCGGCGACCGCGGTCGCCCCACGCCAGGCTGCGTGTGCGGTCGCTGTCCGTGCGACAACGAGGTCCGCACGCATACCGTCGACATCGAAGGACGCACACAGCGACGCGATCCGACGAAGTTCGTTGTCGCTCAACTCGATTGCGTCGAGAGAGTCGCGCGCGGCGACGATCTGCTCCGCGAGCAGGCGATCCTCTTCCGCGTAGGAGGCGGCGAACGCGTCCGGGTCGCGTTCGTAGTCGAGGCGACGCCGGACCACCTGCATCCGGACCTCGACCTCGCGTGACGCGACGACGTCGACCGCCAATCCGAACCGATCGAGCAACTGCGGGCGTAGCTCCCCCTCCTCGGGATTCATCGTCCCGACGAGCACGAATTGCGCTGGGTGCGAATGGGATACGCCGTCACGCTCGATGTGTACGCGACCCATCGCGGCGGCGTCCAACAGCACGTCGACCAGGTGGTCGTGCAGCAGGTTCACCTCGTCGACGTAGAGGACGCCGTGATGCGCCGCGGCAAGTAGGCCAGGCTGAAATGCCTGCTCGCCGTTGCGAAGTACCTTCTCCAGGTCGAGCGATCCGACAACACGATCTTCGGTTGCTCCGACCGGAAGTTCGACCAACCTCGACCGTCGCGGTCCAGTTTCGCCCGCAACCGGCGGCAGCAGCGCAGCGAGAGCCCGCACTACCGTCGACTTCGCCGTGCCCTTTTCGCCCCGGACGAGCACACCGCCGATGCCGGGATGAACAGCGCACAATACGAGGGCGAGTCGCAAGCGGTCTTGCCCGACAACAGCGCTGAAGGGGAAGCCCGCCTCGTTACCGGTGCGGACCTTTGTTTCAGTACCCGCCACGACGCATCGGCACGTGTGGAATGCCGTCTTCGACGAATTCTTCGCCGTCGTTGACGAATCCGTGCTTCGTGTACATGTCGACGAGGTAAGTCTGCGCATTGATCCGGCAGGTCGCCGCACCGACGTCGGCAAGAGCAGCCTTCAACAGACGGCTCGTATGGCCACGGCCACGCGCGGGTCGTGCCGTGCACAGCCGACCGATACGGAACGACTTCTCGCCGCCGTCGTGCTCTTCGAGCAGACGCAGCGTGCTGATGACCTGACCGTCTTCTTCGAGCCAGAAGTGCCGCGTCTCCTGCTGGAGATCTTTACCGTCGAGTTCGGGATACGGACATGCCTGCTCGACGACGAACACCTCGACCCGCAGCTTCAACAGCTCGTAGAGCGTGCTGGTGCTCAGGTCATAGGACCAGGACCGATTGAGCGTTGCCGTTGCCATCATGGCACCCTGACTATCACACCGACGACGACTCTGCGAGTTCGGCCGACGATGCGCCACCTGCGGGTGCGTCGTCGACGAGCTGCAGCGTCTTGGAGGTGTAGGCCCATACTTCGTCGAAGAGGGTCGGGTTGTCGCTCAGCTGCACACCGAGCGACGGCACCATTTCCTTGAGCTTGGGCTCCCACGACTTGTACTGCGAGCCGAAGCAGTTCTTCAAGACGTCGAGCATGGCCGTCACAGCGGTCGACGCTCCGGGCGATGCGCCTAGCAAGCCGGCGATACTTCCGTCTTCGGACGTGATCACGGCAGTGCCGAACTCGAGCACACCACCTGCGCCCTTACGGCGGATCACCTGGACCCGCTGACCGGCGGTGATCAGCTCCCAATCCTTGCCGAGCGCCTTCGGTACGAATTCCGACAGCGTCTCGACCCGGCCGTCGGCGGACTGCAGCAACTCGGTGATGAGGTACTTGGTCAGGCCGAATTCGGTCAGGCCGACGCCGACGAGCGACATCAGGTTGTTGGGACGGATCGACATCGGCAGGTCGGTCAGCTTGCCCTCTTTGAGGAACTTCGGCGTCCAGCCTGCGTACGGGCCGAACAGCAGGCCGGGCTTGTGGCCGATGACGCGGGTGTCGAGGTGCGGCACCGACATCGGCGGTGCACCGACTGCAGCCTTGCCGTAGACCTTCGCGCCGTGCTGGGAAATGAGGTCCGGATTGGTGCACCGGAAGAACTGGCCGCTGACCGGGAATCCGCCGAACCCGGCGATTTCTTTGATTCCCGACTTCTGCAGCAGCGGTAGTGCGCCACCACCCGCGCCGACGAACACGAACTTCGCGTTGAGCGTGCGCTTCTTGCGGGTGCGGTTGTTGACGACCTTGACGTTCCAGCTGCCGTCGGACTGCTTGGTGATGTTGCGGACGTCGTGGCCGAAGTGGACCGTCCCGCCGTCTCCGATGTAGTTGATGAACTGCTTGGTCAGCGCGCCGAAGTCGACGTCGGTGCCACCTTCGCTCCAGTTGAGGGCGACGGGATCGGAGAAGTCACGACCCTTCGCCATCAGGGGCAGGCGCCGGCTGAACTCGTCGGGACTGTCGATGAACTCCATGCCGCGGAACAACGTCTGATCTGCCAGCGCCTCGTAGCGCTTGCGCAGGTACTCGACGTTGTCGGCGCCGTGCACGAAGCTGACGTGCGGTATCGGGTTGATGAATTCTTTGGGGTTGCTGAGCACGCCGTTCTCGACCGCATGCGACCAGAACTGACGCGAAACCTGGAACTGCTCGTTGACGGTGATCGCCTTTGAGACGTCGACGGAACCGTCCGAATTCTGCGGGGTGTAGTTCAGCTCGCACAGCGCCGAGTGGCCGGTACCCGCGTTGTTCCACGGGTCCGAACTTTCCGCGGACGCCGCATCCAGGCGCTCGAACAAGGCAATGGACCAGTCCGGCTGCAGTTGGCGCAGCAGAGCGCCGAGCGTCGCACTCATGATGCCTGCACCGACGAGCACTACGTCGACCTTCTGGTCGGACTTCTTATTCGAGACTGCAGCTGCGTTCGTCACTGGAGATTCGACTTCCTTGTCTTAGTAACTGGCAAGCCTGATCGGCTTTAGCGCGGGAGTTAGGTTACCCGGCGTTCACCATGTCCAATTGTGCGCCTCGCGATGGGCTGGACGGTGCCATTAGATTGTGAATGTGACGCAAAACCCTGAACCCGCGTCGGTTCGATCTGCATGGGTACCGGACATCCTCGGGGAGCGTTATCAGCAACGCACCATTCCGCTGGGTGACGATCCGGACGGTGAAGGGCTGATCGAGGCAACACTCGTCAGGTATTCCCCAACCGAGCCGGTTCAACCCGTCGCAGGCGGTCCAAGCGCGGCGCTCTACGTCCACGGTCGGTCCGACTACTTCTTCCAACGCCACATCGCAGAGCACTTCGCGGCTCGCGGTATGCGATTTTATGCTCTGGACCTGCGCAAATGCGGTCGATCCCAGCGTAAGAACCAGACCCCTCACTTCGTAAGCGACCTCGCCTATTACGACGTCGAACTGGAGGAGGCTGTGCGGATAGTCACAGCCGAGGTCGGCGGCGACCTACTGGTCACAGGCCATTCGACGGGCGGGTTGATCGTGCCGCTGTGGCTGGACAGACGGCGCCGCAACGGCCACACCACCGGCGTCGCGGGCATCGTCCTCAACAGTCCATGGTTCGACCTACAGGGTCCCGCCTATCTGCGCAGCGTCGTCACCTCGGCCTTCATCGACGTCGCGGGTCGGTTCAGGGCGCTGTCCGCGATACCGGGAAAGAGCATCGACACCTACGGGACCAGCATTCACGCCAGCGGTTACGGCGAATGGGACTTCGACCTCGAATGGAAGCCACTCGGCGGTTTTCCCGTCCGCTTCGGTTGGCTTCGTGCGGTTCGCCACGGTCACGCCAAGTTGCACCGTGGACTCGATGTCGGTGTTCCGACGCTGATTCTGCGTTCCAAGCTCAGTAGTTTCGCCAAGAAGTACGGTCCGGAGGTCGACGTCGCGGATGCGGTGCTCGACGTGAAGCAGATTCAACGTTGGGCGGGCTGCCTCGGCGACCGAACGACGGTGGTACCGATCGAGGATGCCCGGCACGATGTGTTCCTCTCGGCACCACGGCCGTTGGCAAAGGCGTTTGCAGAACTCGACATGTGGCTCGATTGGCTGCAGGCTCACCGACACAAGGAGACATGAGCGTGGCCGAGGCAGAGCATTTCGAACTGGCGATCATCGGTTCGGGATCGGGCAACACGATTCTCACCAAGCAATTCGCAGGCAAGAAGGTCGCGATCCTCGAGCAGGGCACCTTCGGCGGTACCTGCATCAACGTCGGTTGCATCCCGACCAAGATGTTCGTCTACGCCGCCGAGGTGGCGCGGACCGTGCGGCACGCGTCGAAGTTCGGCGTCGACGCACACGTCGACAAGATTCGCTGGTCCGACATCGTCGACCGCGTCTTCGGAAGAATCGATCCGATCTCCGCCGACGCCGAAGACTTCCGTCGGTCGAGAACGCCTGGCACGACACTGTTTTCGGGGCATGCGGAGTTCGTGGGTCCGCGCACGATCGACACAGGCACCGGTCGGGTCATCACCGCCGACCAGGTTGTCATCGCGGCGGGTTCACGGGCGAACGTTCCCGCGGAGGTGGCGTCGAGTGGCGTCGAATTCCACACGAGCGACGACATCATGCGACTGCCCGAACTACCGGAGAGTCTGGTCATCATCGGCGGCGGCTACATCGCTGCGGAGTTTGCTGGGATCTTCTCCGCTCTCGGTGTCTCGATCTCGATCGTCGCGCGGGGCGAGAAGTTGCTCCGCCATCTCGACCAGGACATCTCCGAGCAGTTCACCACGCTGGCTCAGGCGAAATGGGACGTTCATTTGGGTCGCACTCTTGCCGCCGTCCACAAGACGGAGTCGGGCGTCTCCGTGGAACTGGACGACGGCAGCCGCGTCGACGGCAGTGCGCTACTCGTAGCCGTCGGTCGCACCCCGAACGGCGACCGCCTGAACGTCGCCGCAACGGGTGTCGAGTTGGACAACGACGGCCGCGTCGTCGTCGACGAGTTCCAACGCACCACTGCCGACGGCATTTTCGCGCTCGGCGATGTGTCCTCGCCGTACCTGCTCAAGCATGTCGCCAACCACGAGGCACGCGTCGTACGTGACAATCTGCTGCGCAACGCGTGGTCGGGTTCGACCGACGAGTTGGTCCGCACCGATCACCGTTTCGTCCCCGCTGCCGTGTTCACCGATCCGCAGATCGCCGACGTCGGCCTCACCGAGGAGGACGCACGCGCCGCAGGCCACGATGTGGCGGTCCATGTGCACACCTACGCCGACGTCGCCTACGGCTGGGCGATGGAAGACGAGGAAGGGCTGTGCAAGATCATCCTCGAGCGTGGCACCAAACGAATCCTCGGCGCACACATCATCGGAGCCCAGGCGTCGACACTCCTTCAGCCGATAGTGCAGGCGATGCAGTTCGGCCTCGATGCCAGGACGATGGCCCGCGGCCAGTACTGGATCCATCCCGGCCTGCCAGAGGTAGTCGAGAATGCGCTGCTAGGCGCCTTGCGCGCGTAGTCGGCTCACCAACTGCTGGTACGCAGGACGATCTCGGTGGCAAGTTCGTGGCTCGCGTCACGTGCGATGTCGGCTATGCCGTCCAATTGCACAACGCGGAATTCGGAGTAGACGTGTCTGCCACTGACGTCGGCCTGTACCCGCTCGCGTGAACTGCCGATCATCACCGTGGTCGGCAATTCCACAGCGGGGCAGGTGGAGTCGAGCACACGGCCTTCGGAGTCCGGGACTGCCGGGTGGCCACGGTCGGCGACGACGAGACTCTGGAAGCGACCGAAACTGCGCGCTGCGAGCAGCCACGCGAGGTCGGCCCCCTCACGGCTACCGACGAGGTTGGCCCACCCGAGTTTCAGGCCGTCGAGGATCCCGATGACCGCTGCTTCGTCGATTCCGTCGATCGCCTCGGGCACGACGGTGCGCAACCCCGAATTGTGCAATCGCTCGCAAACCTTGTCGAATACCGTCGCCGGGTCGCTCTTACCCGGCAGCAGCACGACTACGTGCGTGCCAACCGGTCCGTCCACACGAACTGTGCAAGTGCCTTCGCCTGCAGCCACTTGGATGAACTCCATGGCATGGGACCGTACGCGATTCGGGCGCTTCGCGCTCGTGCGTCTTTTCGGCGCGCCCACCCACCGGAAAGACTCACGAGCCGCGTGCGGCCTCGGCCAATTTCGTCAGCGCGTCGACGTCGACGTTCTGCTCGACGAGGTCGGCGAGCAGGTCCAGTTGCGCCGCCCGAACCGCTGCAACGGATGTGTCGGGAGCCAACCTGAACCCGATCCGCCCCGCACGCATCGCGACGTCCTCCAGCAGCTGCCTGCGGTAGCCGTCGGACTCGAGCAGCCCGTGCCAGTGCGTTCCGAATACGGACCCCCTGACGCTGCCTTCGGGGCCCGCGGCCGTGGTCAACAACGGGTCATCGCCGTTGCGGGCAACCCGACCGTGGTGTATTTCGTAGCCGGACACCGGAATTCGCGAGGCCTGTCCTTCGACTCGCGCGAGCACCTTCTCGGCCGCGAACTCGATCTCGAGGTCGAGCAGGCCGAGTCCGACGACCTCACCCGCGCCTGACTCGACGGTGTCGACGATTCGCTTCCCCAGCATTTGATAGCCGCCACAGATCCCGAAGACCGGCTTGCCCGCGGCACCTCTCGCAATCAACGCGTCGGCAATACCGTTGCGCCGCATCCATTCCAGGTCGCTGACGGTCGACTTCGATCCGGGAACGACCACGAGGTCCGCTTCGGACAGTCGCGACGGTTCGGTTGCCCATCGCACCGACACACCGGGCTCGCATGCCAGCGCCTCGATGTCCGTCGAGTTCGAAATCCGCGGCAGCCGGATCGCGGCAACCGTGAGCCACTGTCCACCGACCGGCGGCGCAGGCCGACCCACCGTCGAATCTCCGACGGTTCCGAGCGAGTCCTCGGCGTCGATCCACAGGTCTTCGGCGAACGGAATCACTCCGTACGTCGGCCGACCGGTCAAGGCTTGCAACTGCCGCAGACCGGGTTCGAGCAGGCCGACATCGCCGCGAAATTTGTTGATGACGAAGCCGGCGATCAGATCTTGGTCGGCTTTGTCGAGGATCGCGACGGTCCCGTAGAGGTGCGCGAGCACTCCCCCTCGGTCGATATCGCCGACGATGATCACCGGTAGCGACGCCGCCTGCGCCAGCCCCATGTTCGCCAGATCGGTTGCCCGCAGATTGATTTCGGCGGGCGACCCGGCGCCTTCGCAGATCACGATGTCGAATTCCGCACGCAGCGAGGCCAAGTCGGCCGCCACGATGTCGCGCAACGCTTCCCGGTGTTCGACGTAGTTGCGCGCACTCACCGATCCGACCGCACGACCACGCACCACCAACTGCGACGTCCGGTCGCTCCCCGGCTTGAGCAGAACCGGATTGAACCTGATGCTCGGTTCCAGACCGCACGCCTGGGCTTGCAGCGCCTGCGCGCGCCCGATCTCACCACCGTCGAGCGTGACGACGGAGTTGTTCGACATGTTCTGCGCCTTGAACGGCGCCACCTTCAGTCCGCGCCGCGCCAGCAGCCTGCACAGACCTGCGACGACAACACTTTTGCCCGCATCCGACGTCGTGCCCGCGATCAGCAGCGCGCCACCTGTCACGGGAGGGTGAGAATCTCGGCGCCCGTGTCGGTGACGAGCAGTGTGTGCTCGAACTGTGCGGTCCACTTGCGGTCCTTGGTGACGACGGTCCAGTTGTCGTCCCAGATCTCGTAGTCGATGGAACCGAGGTTGATCATCGGCTCGATGGTGAAGGTCATGCCCGGCTCGATGATCGTCTCCACCGCCGGCTCGTCGTAGTGGAGGATGACGAGCCCGTTGTGGAAGGTGGTGCCGATGCCGTGGCCGGTGAAGTCGCGGACGACGCCGTAGCCGAAGCGGTTGGCATAAGCCTCGATGACTCGGCCGATCACGTTGAGCGCGCGGCCCGGTTTCACGGCCTTGATCGCCCGCATGGTTGCCTCGTGGGTGCGCTCGACGAGGAGACGATTCTCCTCCGCGACGTCGCCGGCAAGGAAGGTTGCGTTGGTGTCGCCGTGCACGCCGTCCTTGTAGGCGGTGACGTCGATGTTGACGATGTCGCCGTCTTCGATCACCGTCGAGTCGGGGATGCCGTGGCAGATGACTTCGTTAA
This sequence comes from Antrihabitans stalagmiti, assembly GCF_016482825.1. Classification (GTDB taxonomy): domain Bacteria; phylum Actinomycetota; class Actinomycetes; order Mycobacteriales; family Mycobacteriaceae; genus Antrihabitans; species Antrihabitans stalagmiti. Next base: position 352,297 of record NZ_JAEMNV010000007.1, read on the forward strand.
GCGAGGTGCAGCACGACTTCGCAAAACCCTTGTAGCCCAACGTGGACGGGTACGCGCCGTGATCGAGCATAAATTCGTGGGCGATGACGTCGAGGCGATCGGTCGTGACACCGGGCGCGACTGCCTTGCCTGCCGCTTCGAGGGCACCTGCCGCGATCTTGCTGGCGACCCGCATCGCCTCGATCGTCTCGGGCGTCTGCACCCATGGCTCTTTGCCCTCGACCGCGGTCGGCTTCCAGGCGTACTCGGGCGCTTCGATCGAGCGCGGTACCTGTAGGACCGGCGCGACGACACCCTTCGCCAACGGCTTCCTGGACTTGCTGGTGGTTCCGACAGACATAGCAACCAGCCTAACTGCCTACGCTCGTGGGAATACCGGCCGAGACCTACGGGTTGACGGTCTCGACATCTAGTTGAGCATTCAACTAGCAATGGCCGACCGAGAGGAAGTCCTGTGGAGTTGGGAATCACGACGTTCGCCGAGGCGTACGCGGGCAACGGATCGGCCGCGCCGACCTACGGCGTCCGACTGCGGCAGGTCGTCGAGGAAGCGGTCGTCGCCGAAGCTGCCGGGTTGGCCGTCTACGGGGTCGGCGAACATCACCGCGCTGATTTCGCAGCCTCCGCACCAGCGGTCGTCCTTGCTGCCGCCGCAGGAAAGACGTCGTCGATCGCGCTGACCAGTGCCGTGACGGTGTTGAGCTCCGACGACCCCGTCCGGGTCTACCAGCAGTTCGCGACGCTCGACCTCATCTCGTCCGGCCGCGCCGAGATCATCGCAGGTCGCGGTTCCTTCACGGAATCGTTCCCGCTGTTCGGCTACGACCTGGGCGACTACGACGATCTGTTCGTGGAGAAGCTGCAGTTGTTGCTCGAGCTGCGGTCGGGCGATCCCGTCACCTGGAACGGGCAGTTCCGCGCACCGCTGAAGGACCAGATGGTCTATCCGCGGACCGAACGCGAGCTTCCCGTCTGGATCGGCGTCGGTGGCAACCCCGAATCGGTGATCCGTGCCGGACTGCTCGGCTTGCCCTTGGCGATCGCGATCATCGGCGGCGAGCCGGCACGCTTCGCACCGCTCGCCGACCTCTACCGGCGTGCACTCGCCGAAGGTGGACACCAGCCGCAGCCGATCGCTGTGCACGCGCACGGTTACATCGCCGAGTCCGAAGAGCGTGCGGTCGAAGACTTCTATCCGTCCTACGCGATGGCGATGACCAAGCTCGGCCGCGAACGCGGCTGGGGACCCATGACGCGCGCTCAGTTCGACGGCCTGCGATCGCCGCAGGGTTCGTTGCTGGTCGGCACGCCGGAGCAGGTCGCGGACAAGATCTCGGCGATGCAAACCTCGCTCGGCATCGATCGATTTATGCTGCACGTGAGCGTCGGCACCATGCCCCACGATCAGGTGCTCGGCAGCATCGAACTGCTTGGCACCAAGGTCGCCCCGCTGGTCGGGTAGGGCGCTACGCGCCTCGTGAGTCTTTTCGGCGGGCGGAACCTCTGTGCTGTCTAGATACATGTGGCACAGATGTGTCTAGATACATGCGAGACACATTTTAGGCTGCGTCGTGCAGTTTGCCTTGGTATCGCTTGGTGAGGTCGAGCGTCAGATGACCGAGC
>NZ_JAEMNV010000008.1 GCF_016482825.1 Antrihabitans stalagmiti
ACCAAAACAAAATATTTGGCACTGACATTCATCGACACACTGTTGAGTTCTCAAAGAACACGCACACACCATCCAACCCACCAAAGCAGGTCATCCGGGGCAACCGTTCCAGCCTAGCTGATCATCCAGACCGAGTCAAAGCTCGGCTGATCTGATCTTTCGAAGACACAAGCTAACCTTCTAGCTTGAACTTCTGGAGTTCAGGCGCTCCTCGTCCGGCCTCGTTTCCCTGACCTCTCGGTCCTGGTTGGCGTCCGTGTCGCTCTGACTTGAAGAAAGTTACGCGAACAAGAACACCACGTCAAATCGCCTGGTCGGAGGCTTTTCGGATCGCATCGGCGCAGCTCAGCGCTACGGATTTCCCGCAGAACCCGAGTAAATCACAACGATGTGATCCAGCCCACCGAAAAGACGTTAAATCCCGGCTAACTCCACGCCCGCAAAGTTGCGCTTCCCGCGCCGGACAACCAGCCACTTGCCGTGTAGGTAGTCCCCTGCTGTCGGCGTCCAGGTCTCGTCGGAAATCCGGACGTTGTTCACTGCCGCGCCGCCCTCTTTGATTGCTCGCCTAGCAGCACCCTTGCTCTCGCTGAGGCCGGTTGCCACAAGCAGATCGACGATCGAGTTCGGTTCGCCGTCGCCAAGTTGCGCGACAGACGCCTCGCGCAGTGCCGCAGCCAGCGTGGGCTCGTCGAGTTCGGTCAGTTCTCCCCTGCCGAACAAAGCTTGACTCGCCAACTCGACGGCACGGGTGTTCGCCTCACCGTGGACGAGGGTGGTCATCTCCGCTGCGAGCCGGCGTTGCGCCTCGCGAGCGTGCGGGCGTTGCTCGGTTGCCTCCGCCAACTCCGCGAGCTCGGCCTCGGACAGAAAGGTGAACCAGCGCAGGTAGCGGACGACATCGGCATCGCCGGTGTTCACGAAGTACTGGTACCAGGCATAGGGGCTGGTCATCTCGGGATCGAGCCACAGGCTGCCGCCACCCGTCGACTTGCCGAACTTCTTGCCGTCGGCCGACGTCACCAACGGCACCGTGAGCGCGTGCACCGCTGCACCGTCGACCCGTCGGTTCAGCTCGACGCCGGCAATGATGTTGCCCCACTGGTCGGACCCGCCGACCTGCAGAACGCAGTCGTACTCGCGTCGCAGATGGACGTAGTCGTTGGCCTGCAAAAGCATGTAGCTGAACTCGGTGTAGGAGATCCCCTCCCCCTCCAACCTGCGCTTCACCGTGTCCCGCGCAAGCATCACGTTCACCGAGAAGTGCTTGCCGATGTCGCGAAGAAAGTCGACCGCAGTCAACTGCGAGGTCCAGTCCAGGTTGTTCACTACAACGGCACCGGTCGGCGAATCGTCGATATCGACGAACCGTTCCAACTGCGACCGAATACGCTGCGCCCACGTGGAGACGGTGTCCGCCGAGTTCATCGTGCGCTCACCGACATCACGCGGATCGCCGATCATTCCCGTCGCACCACCGGCAAGGACGATCGGGCGATGGCCCGCACGCTGAAATCGCCTGAGGGCCAACAGCGGAACCAGGTGTCCAGCATGCAAGCTCGGACCGGTCGGATCGAACCCCGCATACAGGCTGACCGTTCCCGCGGCCAGTGCGCTGCGCAGCGCATCGAGGTCGGTGGACTGCGCGATGAGCCCGCGCCAGGTCAGTTCGTCGACAATGTCAGTCACCCGACGATCTTCCCGCATCACCCGATCCGGGCGCTCGGGGACTCCGCCGGTATGCCGAGACCGCAGGTGAATCGGGAAGCCACAGACGCCACGGCCGATCGGCAGCGGAGCTCACTCCCACCCGCGGACCGCTCGACCACGTCGTCGGTTCGCCGAGCTCGAGCCGGATGGGTGCCGCAGGATCGAACAGTCGAACTCCGTAGTCCGACAACGTGATACCCAGCGCACTCCCGAGGTTGCCCGGTCCCCGGGCGAGGTCTGCCGCACGCTTCGCCGATGGCCGCCTCCTCGCAGCCAGGTCGTAGCCTTCCACAACTTCGCCCGCACGAAGCAGCACCGCTGCAGCACTTCCCTCCGCACCGCACGTCACGTTCAGGCAGTAGTGCATGCCGTAGCTCAGGTAGACGTACAGCCGTCCCGGTTCGCCGAACATGATCGAGTTCCGCGGTGTGGGCCCGCGATAGGAATGCGCGGCCGGGTCCGGCCACGGCCCCTCCCTTTCGGACCCATAGGCCTCGACCTCGACGATCCGCACAACGACGCCGTTCGCACTCAGCCGCGCATCGAGCATCCGACTTGCCGCAAAAACAGGGGCAGGTACCTCCGCTGCTCGTGAGTCTTTTCGGCGGTCGGGCCCTCCGAAAGGACTCACGAGGTCAGCGCCCTCTTGCTCGTCACACAACCGATTCTGCCCTGCCTCTTGACCTGCGCGTTTGGCCGGTCTATAAATTCATTACGTGATGATTTCACCGCCTGATGAATTGGAGCTACACCATGACCGTCCCCGACGACGCGGACGCGATCGCGATCCGCAACCTCACCGTCCGACGCGGCGGCAAGCCCGTATTGCATGACGTGAGCCTGACCGTTCAGCGCGGTTCGATCACGGGTCTGCTCGGTCCTTCCGGGTGCGGGAAGACCACGCTGATGCGGAGCATCGTCGGCACCCAGATCGTCGAATCGGGCGATGTCACCGTGCTTGGTGAGCCTGCGGGATCGGCACGATTGCGCACACGCGTCGGCTACGTCACGCAATCCCCGAGCATCTATTCCGACCTGACCGTGCGCGACAACGTCGCCTACTTCGGCGCGTTCTACCGCAAGGGACCAGCCGAGGTCGCGGCGGCGATCGAGTCTGTCGGCCTCAGTGATCGGGCCGGACATCGAGGTGACGAACTGTCCGGCGGTCAGCGCACTCGTGTGTCGCTCGCCTGCGCACTCGTCGCCGAACCGGACCTTCTCGTCCTCGACGAACCGACGGTCGGGCTCGATCCTGTGCTTCGCGTCGAGCTGTGGGAACGCTTCATCGCTCTCGCGAAAGCCGGAGCGACCCTGCTCGTATCGAGCCACGTCATGGACGAGGCCGAACATTGCGACGAGCTCCTGCTGATGCGCGACGGCAAACTGCTCGCGCAACTGGCACCCGACGAACTTCGCAAGAAGACAGGCGAAACCAGCCTCGAAAACGCTTTCCTGACCTTGATCCGAAACGAAGGTGTACCAGCATGAACGCCAACGCCTACGCTGCGACGTCGGTCCGAATCCTCAAGCAGCTCAAAGCCGATCACCGAACCGTTGCGATGATCGTCGCAGTACCCGCACTGCTCATGACGCTGCTGTACTTCATCTATCAGAACGCCCCCACAATGCCGGGGCAGCAGAGCCTGTTCGACCGCGTCGGCATCAGTATGCTCGGCATCCTGCCGTTCATCGTGATGTTCTTGATCACGGCGATCGCGATGCAACGCGAACGCACCTCCGGAACGCTCGAGCGTCTGATGACCACACCGGTGTCCAAACTCGACCTGCTCGGCGGCTACGGCACCGCATTCTCGATCGCAGCGGGGATCCAGGCGCTGTTCGCCTGCGCGGTCAGCTTCGGCCTACTCGGCCTCGAATCGGCAGGTGGCGTCGCACTGGTCATCCTGGTGGCCATGGTCGACGCTGTGCTCGGCGTCGCGCTCGGTCTGCTCGCAAGCGCATTCGCGCGCACCGAGTTTCAAGCAGTGCAATTCATGCCGCTGATCGTCGCGCCGCAAATCTTTCTTTGCGGTCTGCTCGTACCACGCGGACAGCTGCCAGACTGGCTCGAATGGATAAGCAATCTGATGCCGCTGAGCTACGCGGTGGATGCCTTGAACGAGGTATCGACGCAGACGGGAGCGACCGGGCTTATGTGGCGTGACCTGGCAGTAGTTGCCGGATTCGCGGTCGTCGCACTCTGCCTCGCCGCCGCGACGCTACGCCGACGGACCCCGTAGCGATGTCCGTAGGTTCGAACGAGGACAAGCCGGACGGCGGCCGCACAGGCCGCCGGCCCGGCCAATCGGGCACCCGCGAGGCGATACTCGACTCGGCACGAGAACGATTCGCGCAAGTCGGCTTCGATAAAGCGTCGATCAGGTCCATAGCCGCAGGCGCAGGCGTCGATTCGGCACTCGTCCACCACTACTTCGGAACGAAACAGGAACTGTTCGTCAGCGTCGCGCAACTACCCGTCGATCCTCAGGTTGTGCTGGCAGCGGTGAACGCCGCTTCGGTCGACGAACTCGGCGAGCAACTGCTGCGTGCTGTCGTCGGCGCGTGGGACGGACCAGCAGGCGTGGGGATACTCGCTGCATTCCGCGGCGTCATGGCCGGCGCGGACCCGAGTCTGATCCGGACGTTTCTACTCGAGATTGCGCTGAAGGGTGTGCGTGATCGGGTCGACTTCCCGGCAGGCACAGGCCAACACCGGGTTGCGTTGGCCGCGTCCCAGGTCCTCGGAATCCTTGTGGCCCGCAAGATGATCCTTCTCGAACCGATAGCGTCGATGCCCATCGACGAACTGGTCGAGCTGGCGGCCCCGACGCTGCAGCGCTACTTCACCGGCGACATCTTCTGACGCCGACCGCCGAGCGCAATCAGACTGCGGGTGCAGCCTCGCCGCGTGCCACGAGGTCGTCGTGTTCGGCCTCGTCGGTCACGTCACGCGCCTCGTCGATCAGCAGTACGGGAATCCCCTGCTCGATCGGGTATGCCCGCCGAAGCCGCGGGTTGTAGAAGGCTTCGATGCCCGCATCGCCGCTGACCAGCAGCAACGGACCCTTGTCCTGCGGGCACGCCAGGATGGAGAGCAGAAACGGATCGAATGCGAAGTCTGATGCCACGACAGCGACCGTACGCTAGCCCGCGCTCTCGGCTGGGAACAGCCTCGACGCAACCTCTTCGGTCAGTTCCTTGTAGGCGCCGTCGTGGCCGTCGTAACACCACGTCGTCGGACCCGGTTTCGGTAGACCCGCAGTTCGAAGCTCACGCGCGCTCGGCCGGAAAGTCGAGCTGACCGGGATCTCGTCCACGATGTGCACGAGATCGGGGCGGTCGTTCGACGGCAGTCCGCGCAAAGCCTCACTGACGACCTCGATCGGCAGATCGGCTCCCGCGCGCACCGTCACCGCCGCGACGGCGTACTGCGTGTTGCCGGATTCGACCCCGTACGCGACCGCAAGATCGACCTCACCGATCTCGTCGAGCTGATCGACGATCGGCTGCGTGTAGACCGGACCGCGCGGCGCCTTCACCACCGTGTGTTTGTTGTCCACCAACCAGTAGTCACCGTCCGCATCACGCCGGAACAGGTTTTCGGTCGGGACCCACGAGTCGCCCTGCATGAACACACCACGCATACCACCGTGCGGGATCTCGACACCTGACGTCGCCCGCCCTAGCAGCAACCCGACCTCGTCGTCGACGCACTTGCGAACGAAACCTTCGTCGTCCTCGAGGAATCGACCGGCGACAGCGTCGTAGGCCGCAAGCTCGACATGTGCTGTGCCAGGCACGGATCGGCCCTTGCAACCCATCTTGTTGCCGCTGACGTTGGCGAGCACGACATCACCCTCGATGGACGCGTAGAACTCGAGCACGCGAGCCGGCTTGAAACGGTCGGTGGTGCGCTGCCACAGCCCGACCGGCATACCCGACCCGATGAACAACCGAACAGGGTGATCGCGACCGAGCGGAAACTCTTCCGCGTCGAGAATTTCGCGCATCATGGTCCACGTGTAGGTGACGACGGTGACGCCGTAGCGGTGCACCTCGTCGGCGAACTGTGACGGATCGAGACTGCGCGACAACGCAATACGAGATCCACCGGCGACGGCACCGCCGAGACTCACCAACAGCCCGGACGAATGATGCAGTGGCGCAAGGCAGTACACGGTGTCGTTGCGATCGAGGTCGGCCGACGTCGCGGTACCGAATGCGGAAAGCGCCCACCGATGGTTGGTGACGGGCTTGGCCTCCATCGCGGCGCCCGAACCACTCAACAACACGAACCCGAGTTCACGAGCCAAGCCCGGATTCGGCTTGTACCAGGCAGGAATGCGGACCGCACCCGGGTCGATCTGCTCGAGGTCGACGACGTTGCCACCGACCTCGACGTCGAGACCCCGGTTCTCGCCACCACCGAGGACCAGCACCTTCAACCCTGTCGCAGCGGCACTCTTGACGTTGTCCGGGTCGGCGACGACAGTGTCGATTCCGGTCAACTCCGCAGCGCGAGCAAGGTCGGAGCCGGGTGGCAGCAGAATCGCGACGGCACCGAGTCGTGAAAGGGCAGCGATGGTGACCAGCGCGCTCGGGCGGGTCTCCATCAGTACACCGACGTGCGCGGCCGGGCGAAGGCCGACCTGAATCAAGCCACGGACGACGTTGTCGATACGGGTGTTGACAGCCGCGTTGGTGTGCACCCGATCGTCGAAGAGGAAGCACTCGCCGAGCGGCGCACGACGACCCTGTTCGGCAAGTAGACCGCCGAGCGAAATTCGAGTGTGCGGCTGGATCTGACCCAGTCGCGACAACCGCGGCAATGCACGTGCTGCCTCGCTGGACAGTTCGAGTGTGCCGCGGAAGGCGTTGCTCGCGAAGCCGACGATCTCTCGACCGACGCCGGCACCGACCTCGGCGACGGTCGCGGCGGTGTGGGCGAACCGAGATCCGACCGATCCGACCGAGGCGGGCGCTTCGGGGTCGATGTCGGCGGACATCTCGTGCACGATGTCCGGCTTGGGTCCGAGACCTTCGCGCCACAGCGCCCACGCCGCGACACCCGGCCAGGTCTGCCGTTCCGCCGTGCCACCGACGACGAGGCCGAAATGTCCTGCGCGCAAGGTCGCTTCGAAGACTTCGGCGCGTGCCGCTGCCCGGCGGATGCCGCGCACGGACGCGGGCTGACCGATGTCGTCGACCTCACCGACGAAAGCGAGGATCGGGCAGGTGAGATCGGCGAGAGTGATGAGTTGATCGCGGACGACGAAACCACCCGACATCATCCGGTTGTGCACGACGAACTGCTTGAGCAGTTCCGCAACGGCCGGGCCCGACCACGGCACCCAGCCATCGGTCATCAGGAACCGGCGCTGCTGCTCGCGTGGGAGTAGCGCTTCGCGGTCGTGCAACTGCCTGACGAAATCCCAGCGCGCCTTGACAGTCTTGATCGGATCCAAGAGCTGGAACCCGGTGCGGGCCATCTGATCGGTGACCGCGAGACGGTTGAAGACGTGGTCCGCAAGAAATTCCGCGCCCTTGGCAGCAATGTTCGCCGGCAGGCCGAGCGGCATACCTGCGACAGCGTCGACCGGGCTGCCGAAAGCGATGATGCTCGCCAGATTCTTCGAGTGCCGGTACGCGCCTGCCTGGTAGCAGAACATGCCGCCCTGCGAGTAGCCGCCGAGGTGAACGTCGCGGCCGGTGTGCCGACGCACGTCGTCGACGACGTCACTGACCGCAACAACGTGGTCGGCGAGGGTGCGCTCCCAGCCGCCCTCTTCGGTTGCGGGCGAGCCGAAGTCGACGACCCACGGATCGATGCCCGCCTTGTGCAGGATGCCGACGGCGCCCGCGTCGGTGGTCACGTCGTAGACCTCTGCGCTGATCATCATCGGCGGCACCAGCACGACAGGTGGGCGCGATCCCAGCTCTTCGGTCGGGAAGTAACGCCGCAGCCGGTACATCGGTTTGCGCTCGACGACGTCGAACGGCGTACCGGTCGCACCGGTTTCGAGGCCACCGAACCGGATGACCTCCAGCCCGTTCTGCGCGGTCGCAACCAGCCTTTGGATCGGACCGATAACGGACTCCGCACTAATTTCAACCACGACAACACTCCCAAGACAAGGACGAATTCAGACCTACACGACGTCGTTGTGACGAGCTTTCCATACCGCCGACAACAGTGCGGGCACCTGGGAAATGTTCAGCTCACGCCCGACCACGGCCGGAGGGTGTCGGCCGTACGCCGGACCTCACCGAGCTGCGCCGCGACCTGCACGCCGGCCGTGCCGCCGCGAGCGTCGCGTGACGCGATCGAACCGGCAACCGTGAGCACGTCCCGCACCGCGGGCGTCAACGCGGGATCGACCGCCGCGAACTCGGCGTCGGTCAGATCCGCGAGCCCAACCCCGCGAGCTTCGGCAGCGCGAACGCACGCTCCTGCCGCCTCGTGTGCAACGCGGAACGGCACGCCGTTCCGCACGAGCCACTCGGCGATGTCGGTCGCCAGGGTGAAGCCGGCGGGGGCCAACTCGGCCATGCGGTCGGTGTGAAAGGTCAGCGTCGCAACGAGTCCGGCGATCGCCGGAAGCAACAGCTCGAGCTGCGCGACCGAATCGAAGACCGGTTCCTTGTCTTCCTGCAGGTCACGGTTGTAGGCAAGCGGCTGCGCTTTGAGCGTGGCCAACAATCCGGTGAGGTTACCGATCAGGCGACCGGCCTTGCCTCGCGTGAGCTCGGAGACGTCGGGGTTCTTTTTCTGCGGCATGATCGACGATCCGGTCGACCACGCATCGGCCAGCGTCACGTACCCGAACTCGGGTGTGCTCCAGATGATCACTTCCTCGGCCATCCGACTGAGGTCGACCGCGATCATGGCGAAGACGAACGCTGCTTCGGCCGCGAAATCCCGCGAGGACGTCGCATCGATCGAGTTCTGCGCTGCGCTGTCGAAGTCGAGATCGGCCGCGATGGCATCCGGATCCAGACCGAGCGACGAGCCTGCCAACGCACCCGAACCGTACGGCGAGACCGCCGCGCGTTTGTCGAAGTCCTGCAGGCGCGCGATATCGCGAAGCAGCGGATGTGCGTGCGCAAGCAGATGATGCGCGAGCAGTACCGGCTGCGCCGCCTGCAGGTGCGTCTTGCCCGGCATGACCGCATCCGGATGCGACGCTGCCTGGGTCGTGAGCGCATCGACCACGTCGAGGAGCCCGCCCGCGACGCGTCGCGCAGCATCGCGCAACCACATCCGGAACAGCGTCGCGACCTGGTCGTTGCGTGATCGACCTGCCCGCAGCCTGCCACCGACCTCTGCTCCGACGCGGTCGATCAAGCCGCGCTCGAGAGCACCGTGTACGTCCTCGTCGGACTCGGCGGGCGCGAACGCTCCCGACGCGACGTCGGCCGCGAGGTTGTCGAGACCGTCGAGCATCGTCCGTAGATCCTCGTCACGAAGCAGACCCGCCTTGTTGAGCACGCGAGCATGCGCCTTGGACGCTCGGATGTCGTACGGCGCGAGCACCCAATCGAAATGCGTCGACTTGCTCAGCGCAGCCATGGCAGCGGCCGGTCCCGATGCGAACCGACCGCCCCACAACGCGCCTTCGTTCGTGTGGGGTGCGTCCTGCGAGGTCACAGTCCCCGTTCTCCCGCAAGCCGGTTACGCCGCGCTGCGATCTTCGACGACAAGCCGTGCAGCTGGACGAAACCCTTCGCCGCCGACTGGTCGAAGGTGTCGCCCTCGTCGTAGGTCGCAAGGTTGAAGTCGTACAGGGATTCCTTGCTGCGGCGACCGTTGACGCTGATGTGGCCACCGTTGAGCACGAGCCGAATATCGCCCGTCACATGCTCCTGGGTGTGCACGACGAACGTGTCGAGTGCATCCTTCAGGGGCGAGAACCACAGGCCGTCGTACACCAGCTCGCTCCACCGCTGTTCCAGCTGCCGCTTGTAGCGGCCAAGCTCGCGTTCGAGGGTGACGTGTTCGAGCTCCTGGTGGGCAGCGATCAGCACCATCGCCCCCGGCGCCTCGTAGATTTCGCGGCTCTTGATGCCGACGAGCCGATCCTCGACCACGTCGAGCCGGCCGACGCCCTGCGCACCCGCACGCTTGTTGAGCTCCTGAATCGCCTGCAGAACGCTGACCTCACGACCGTCGATGGCGACCGGGCGGCCCTTCTCGAACGAGATGATGAGCTCGTCGGGCGCGAGGAAGTTGACGGTCGGATCGACGGTGTAGTCGTAGACCTCCTTCGTCGGCGCGTTCCACAGGTCCTCGAGGTACCCGGTTTCGACCGCGCGGCCCCAGACGTTCTGATCGATCGAGAACGGCGACTTCTTCGTGACGTTGATCGGGATGGCATTTTCCTCGGCGAAACGAATCGCCTTCTCGCGCGTCCACGCGTAGTCACGGACGGGCGCGAGCACTTCGAGATCCGGCGCGAGGGTGTTGAAGCCGACCTCGAAACGCACCTGGTCGTTGCCCTTGCCTGTGCAGCCGTGCGCGACGATGTTGCCGCCGTGAGTGCGGGCAGCGGTGACGAGGTGCTTGACGATCAGCGGGCGCGAGATGGCCGACACCAGCGGGTAGCGGTCCATGTAGAGAGCGTTCGCCTGGATGGTCGGTAGGCAGTAGTCCTCGGCGAACTCGTCACGAGCATCGAGGACGACGGATTCGACGGCACCACAATCGAGTGCGCGCTGCCGGACGACCTCCATGTCCTCGCCACCCTGGCCGAGATCGATTGCGACGGCAATCACCTCGGCACCTGTCTCCTTGCCGATCCAGCTGATGGCGACGGAGGTGTCCAGCCCGCCCGAGTAGGCGAGTACGACGCGATCGGCCATTGTTGTTGTGCTCCTCTGTTTCAACGTTTGCGGTGATACTTACTGCTGTTTTGCCTGTTCAGGCAAGTTCTTCGAGCTTTGCGGCCAGCTGTGCGCCGGTGGTCGGCTCACGCGCGATCACAAGAATGGTGTCATCCCCCGCGATAGTGCCGACAACGTCGGGTAGCGAGGCCCGGTCCAAGGCGCTCGCCAGGTACTGCGCAGCGCCGGGAGGAGTGCGCAGTACGACCAGATTTCCGCTCGCGGCCGTGGAGACGAGCAGCTCCGAAAGCAGCCTCGACACCCGATCCGTACCGCCCGACACACCTCTTACGGGACTGCCGTCTTCCGGCACGACGTAGACGCCTACTCCCCCGTCCGCGGCTCTGAGTTTGACCGCACCGAGCTCCTCTAGATCACGCGACAGCGTCGCCTGCGTCGCCTCGATGCCTTCGCTCGCGAGCAGTGCGGCAAGTTCGGTCTGGCTTCGCACCGAGTTGGTCGACAGCAGGTCCACGATCCTGGCTTGCCGGCCTGCCCGTGTCCGCGCGATCTCGGGGTTGATCGTCATCGCTGCTGCTCCAGCAGCCACACAAGAAGGGCCTTCTGCGCGTGCAGCCGATTCTCGGCTTCGTCCCACACGACACTCTGCGGTCCGTCGATGACGTCGTCGGTGATCTCCTCGCCACGATGGGCCGGCAGGCAGTGCAGGACGACAGCCTGCGGATCCGCGCGAGCAAGCAGGGTCGCATTCACCTGGAAGGGACGGAAAGGTCCGACGCGGTCGAGACCGTCGTTCTCCTGGCCCATCGACGTCCACGTGTCGGTGACGATCGCGTCGACGCCGTCGACCGCCGCGTCGGGATCGGTCGTCACTGTGATCGTCGCTCCGGTGTCCTTGGCTCGCAGCCGCGCGGCTTCGAGCACGTGAGGCAGCGGCAGAAAGCCTTCCGGGGACGCGATCGTGACGTCGACGCCCGCGGTGACGCCACCGAGCAGCAGCGAGTGCGACATGTTGTTCGCGCCGTCGCCGAGGTAGGTCAGTTTCAAACCACGCAGCGTGCCCTTGCGCTCGGCCAACGTTTGCAGATCCGCGAGGACCTGGCACGGGTGAAACTCGTCGGAGAGGGCGTTGACGATGGGAACCGTTGCGCCGGAGGCCATCTCCTCGAGGCGATCCTGACCGAAGGTCCGCCAGACCACCGCGTCCACATACCGCGACAGCACCCGGCCGGTGTCCTGGAGCGTCTCCTCGCGGCCGAGTTGTGTGCTTCGCCCGTCCACAACGACCGCGTGACCACCGAGTTGAGCAATGCCCATCTCGAACGAGAATCGCGTCCGCGTCGAATTCTTCTCGAAGATGACTCCGACGCCACGCGGACCTTCCAGCGGCCTGCGCGAAAACGGTGCAGCCTTCAGCTCTGCGGCCAGTGCGAGCACTTCGGCCTGCTGCTCGGGTGTGAGGTCGTCGTCCCGTAGGAAGTGCATCACGGTCATTTCGTCTCCTGAGCGGTGTTCGAGGCAGCGTCGAGAATCGCCGGTAGGGCGGAGACGAAGCTGTCGGCCTGTTCCTCGGTGAGGATCAGCGGTGGTGCCAGCCGAATCACGTTGGGTTTTGCAGGATTCACCAGAAAACCAGCAGCGCGAGCGTGGGCATCGACCTCGGCTGCGACATCGGCGGTGAGCACGATTCCGAGCAGCAGTCCGGCACCTCGAACGTGGTCGACGAGTGGATGATGCAACGACTCGATGCCCGTGATGATGGCTTTGCCCGTCGCATCGGCGCGCGAGACGAGGTCTTCGTCGGCGATCGTGCGCAGCACCGCCAACGCCGCTGCCGCACACACGGGATTTCCACCGAACGTGGTCCCGTGCATCCCTGGCTGCAGCAGTTGAGCAGTGGCACCCGTTGCGATGCACGCACCGATCGGGAGTCCCCCGCCGAGTCCTTTCGCCAAGGTCATGACGTCGGGAACGACGCCCGATGCCTGGTGCGCGTAGAACCAGCCGGTCCGCCCTATTCCGGTCTGCACCTCGTCGAGGATCAGCAAGGCACCGTGGCGTGCTGTGATCTCGCGAGCCGCCGCAAGGTAGCCCTCCGGCGGTACGACAACGCCACTCTCGCCGAGGATCGGCTCGAGAAACAGCGCCGCCGTGTTGTCGTCGACCTCACGCTCGAGCGCGGCGACATCACCGAACGGCACGTGCACGACTCCCGGCGGCATCGGCTCGAAAGGTGCCCGCTTCGCAGGCTGCCCGGTCAACGCGAGCGAACCCATCGTCCTACCGTGGAACGCCTCTTCGGTCGCAATGATCTTCGGCCTGCCGGTCAGCCGGGCAATCTTGAATGCGGCCTCGTTCGCCTCGGTTCCGGAGTTGCACAACAACACTCGGCCGGACGCTCCCAGGTGCGCGAGCAGTTGCTCGGCGAGTGCGATCCCCGGCTCGGTCATGTAGAAGTTCGACGTGTGACCGAGCGTGCCGAGCTGCGACGTGACAGCCTCGACGACGGCGGGGTGGCCATGGCCGAGGATGTTCACGGCGATGCCACCGAGCAGATCCAGGTACTGCTTACCGTCGGCGTCGTAGACGACCGCACCTTCGCCGCGTACGAGCGCGACCTTCGGTAGGCCGTAGTTGTTCATCATCGCGCCCGACCACCGCTGTTGCAGTTCCTGCGTGTGTGTCATGACTGGCCGTCCTTCTCGGTCGGATCTGGTGTCACCATGGTTCCGATGCCCTCGCCGGTGAACATTTCCAAGAGCACCGAATGTGCAAGCCTGCCATCGATGACGTGTGCACTCGACACACCGCCGCGTACCGCTCGCAGGCACGCTTCCATCTTCGGCACCATGCCCGCGTCCAGCGTCGGTAGCAGCTGTTCCAATGCGGCGGCATCGATTTCGGTGAGCAGCGAGCCGCGGTCAGGCCAATTGGCGTACACACCTTCGACATCGGTGAGCACTATCAACTTCTCGGCACCGATCCCCTCGGCGAGCGCGGCCGCCGCGGTGTCGGCGTTGATGTTGTGCACGACGCCGTCGACATCGGGCGCGATCGTCGAGACGACCGGAATACGTCCTGCCGCAATCAGATCCAGCACAGCATCCGGATTGACCGTCGTCACGTCGCCGACGAGACCGATATCGGTCTGCTCGCCGTCGACCTTGACGGTCCGTCTCGTTGCCGTGAAGAGGTGAGCGTCCTCGCCGGAAATACCAACGGCCAACGGACCGTGCGCGTTGATCAGACCGACCAACTCACGGCCGACCTGGCCGAAAAGCACCATCCGAACTACGTCCATCACCTCTGGCGTCGTCACCCGGAATCCGCCCCGGAATTCACCCTGCAGCCCAAGCCTTTTCAACATGGCACTGATCTGCGGTCCCCCGCCGTGCACCACGACGGGATGCACGCCGATCGTGCGAAGGAAGGCCATGTCCGCAGCGAAGGCCCGCTTGAGGTCGTCGTCGATCATCGCGTTTCCGCCGTATTTGACGACGACGATCTTGTCGGTGAATTTCTGCAGCCACGGCAATGCGTCTGCGAGCACGTGCGCCTTCTGACCGGCGGTCAGACCGTCGATGGTCACATCCGTCATGACGAATACGCCGAATTCTCTTCGACATAGGCGTGCGAGAGGTCCGTCGTCCGGATGGACGCCGACGCGGAGCCGATACCGAGGTCGACGATCAACTCGATGTCTTCGCCGGTCAGGTCGATCTCACGGGCGCCCGGCGCACCGACACCGTCGATGCAGACGAAGCTTCCGTTGAACGACACCGAGATTCGGTCGGGATCCAATTCGATGGGTGCGATGCCGATTGCTGCCATCACACGTCCCCAGTTGGGGTCCGACCCGAACAGTGCGGTCTTGACGAGGCTGTCACGCGCGACGGTCCTGGCGCCGACCAACGCGTCGGCTTCGGTTTTTGCTCCCGTGACCGCCACCGTGACCCGCTTGGTGACACCCTCGGCGTCGGCCATCAGCTGGTAGGCCAGATCGTCGCAGACGGCGAGCACGGCAGCGTCGAGTTCGGCCTGGGTCGGCGCGACTCCGCTGGCACCCGAACTCAGCAGCAGGACAGTGTCGTTGGTCGAGGTAGCGCCGTCGACGTCGAGCCTGTCGAACGTCATTCGCGTTGCCGCGCGCAGTGCCGCGTCGAGTTGTTCGGCGGTTGCGACCGCATCGGTCGTCACAACCGACAGCATGGTCGCCAACGACGGCGCGAGCATGCCCGCACCCTTTGCCATCCCGCCGACGACCCAGTTGCCGTCGTGGTGGAAGGCGGCTTCCTTGGCGACGGTGTCCGTCGTCATGATCGCGTGTGCGGCATCCGTGCCACCCGAGATACCGCCTGCCAACTCGTGCACGATTTCGGTGAGCCCGGGAACAAGTTTGTCCATCGGCAGACGATCGCCGATCAGTCCCGTCGAGCACACTGCGATCTCGCCACCGCCGGTGTCGGTGCCCCAATTGCTCAGAGCGGCAGCGAGTTCCTCTGCGGTCCTGTGGGTGTCCTGAAATCCCGGAGCACCTGTGCACGCGTTCGCGCCGCCCGAGTTCAGCACCACCGCGCGGACGCGTCCCGAGGTGAGGACCTGCTGCGACCACAACACCGGCGCTGCCTTGACCTTGTTCGTGGTGAACACGCCTGCCGCGGCCTGCTCGGGTCCCTCGTTGAAGACGAGTGCGAGATCGAGCTTGCCGCTCTTCTTGATGCCCGCTGCGATGCCGGCCGCACGAAAGCCTGCGGGTGCTGTAACACCCTGGGTCCGAAGCAGTTTGCCATTCATGAACTTCTCCCCTGCCAACTTGTCTGCTGCGGTCACGGTGCGAGTCCTACCGTCGAGAGCCCGTCGGTTTCGGTGAATCCGAGGGCGAGGTTCATCGATTGCACCGCGCCACCCGCGGTGCCCTTCGTGAGGTTGTCGATCGCCGAGATCACGACGAGCAATCCCGCTTCCGTGTCGACCGTCAGCCCGATCACCGCCGCGTTCGAGCCGAGTACGGACCCCGTCGTCGGGTACCGACCTTCCGGCAGCAGATGCACGAAAGGCTCGTCGGCATATGCTTTTTCGTAGACTGCCCGCGCCTCGTCGGCGGTGACGGTCGTCGGTGCCGTGCAGGTCGCGAGAATGCCGCGCGGCATCGGAGCCAGTACGGGAGTGAACGAGACCGTCACCTCGGCATCCGAGAATGCCGATAGGTTCTGCCGAATTTCGGGGGTGTGCCGATGGACGCCACCGACACCGTACGCCGACACCGAACCCATCACTTCGGAGCCGAGCAGATTCGGCTTGAGCGCCTTGCCCGCACCGGAAGTCCCGCTTACTGCAACCACATTCACGCGCGGCTCGACGATGCCTGCCGCAATTGCGGGTGCCATCGCGAGGCTTGCTGCGGTCGGGTAGCAACCGGGAACAGCGATCCGCGTCGCACCCGTCAGCCGCTCGCGCGCTCCGGGAAGTTCAGGAAGGCCGTAGGGCCAGGTCCCGGCATGCGCTGTGCCGTAGTACTTCTCCCACGCCGCAGCGTCGGCAAGCCTGAAGTCGGCACCACAGTCGATGATGACGGTCGAATCCGACAACGCGTTGGCGATCTCCGCCGAGTTGCCGTGCGGCAGACCGAGGAAGACGACGTCGTGACCCGCGAGTTCGTCGATGGTCGTCGCTGTGAGCACTCGATCCGCCAGGGGCAGTAGGTGAGCGTGGTGCTCACCGAGCGTCGTCCCAGCATTACCGCCCGCAGTGAGCGCTCCGATCGTCAGTTCACCACGCACGTAGGCTGGGTGCCCGAGGAGCAGGCGCAGGATTTCCCCGCCCGCGTAACCACTGGCGCCCGCGACCGCGATCGTGCCGGGGTTCTGAACAGTCCAATCTCCCATGCGGTTCATTATGCACTATCATGCAAGTTCATTCATAGAGTGGGTCTGTCCCGAGGAAAATCGCTGGTCGAAGCCGGACAAACCGCAACCAATCGGCCGAGGCGGTGGCAGAGTTACCTCCTATGACCACGCCTGCCGACGACGACGTTTCGCTGACCAAAGCCCCTGTCGAAGAAAACGATCGCGGCTTCTTCGGCCAACCGTTCGCGCTGGCGAATCTGTTCGGCGTCGAGATGTGGGAACGCTTCTCGTTCTACGGCATGCAGGGCATCCTGCTCTATTACCTGTACTACTCGGTGACCGAGGGCGGCCTCGACATCGATCGTGCGACTGCGACGAGCATCGTCGGCGCCTACGGCGGCACCGTGTACCTGTCGACGATCATCGGTGGCTGGATCGCCGACCGCGTTCTCGGCTCCGAGCGGACGCTGTTCTACAGCGCAGTGCTGATCATGTTCGGCCACATAGCCCTTGCGGTTCTGCCCGGTGTCGTCGGCGTCGGCGTCGGCTTGGTCCTCGTCGCGGTCGGCAGCGGTGGCTTGAAGGCGAACGCAACGTCGATGGTCGGCGAGTTGTACTCCGAACACGACGAGCGCCGCGACGCCGGTTTCTCGATCTTCTACATGGGTATCAACATCGGCGGTTTCGTCGGGCCGCTGCTGACTGGCGTCGCTCAGGACAAGATCGGCTTCCACGCCGGATTCGGTTTGGCCGCAATCGGTATGGCCCTCGGTCTCACGCAGTACACCGTGTTCCGCAGGCACTTGCACGGTGTCGGCGCAACCGCGCCGAACCCGTTGCCCCCAGCCGAACGCCCGCGGTGGATCGCCGTCGCGGTCGGCGGACTCATTCTGATCGCCGTACTCTCCATCACCGGCGTCATCACCGCCGCAAGCCTGTCCGACATCGTCGTCGGCGTCACGATCGTCGCTGCCGTCGTCTACTTCGCAGTCATGCTGTCCAGCAAGCGAATCACGGCCGTCGAACGGAGCCGGGTGATCTCGTTCATTCCGATGTTCATCGCGAGCGCGGCATTCTGGTCCTTGTTCCAGCAGCAGTTCACCATGATCGCCGAGTACGCAGACAAACGCTTGAACCGCGACGTGTTCGGCTGGGAATTCCCGGCGGCATGGGTCCAATCGATCAACCCCGTCTTCATCATCATCTTCGCAGGCATCTTCGCCGCGATGTGGACCAAACTCGGTTCGCGACAACCGACTACACCGCTCAAATTCGCCGCCGCGAACGCCGTCATGGGAGTCGCATTCCTCTGCTTCATCCCGATCTCCGGCGGCGGCCCCAACAGTGCGCCGGTGATCGCACTCGCAGGCATACTGCTGCTGTTCACCTTCGCCGAACTGTTGCTCTCCCCCGTCGGCCTTTCGTTGGCGACGAAGTTGGCGCCGAAGGTGTTCCACACGCAGATGGTCGCGCTGTTCTTCCTTTCGGTTGCGCTCGGCTCGGCGATGGCCGGAACTCTGGCGGGCTACTACGACGAGGCCAACGAGAAGCCGTACTTCATCGCCATCGGTGGTGCGTCGATCGCGGTCGGCGTGGTCGTCGCAGTCTTGTCACCGTGGATCAAGAAGATGATGGCCGGGGTCCGCTGAGCGAGAGTCAGCCGACGCCGATTTCACCCGACGAACGTGACGATCGAGGCGGCGATCGCATCGGCATAACGTTGCCGACCGGTAGCCGACGACAACGTCTCCGCCTCGACGGGATCGCGCATGTTGCCACATTCGACCAGAACGGTCGGCTGCTGAGACAGGTTGAGCCCTGCCAGATCTGCACGCGGGTTCAAGCCGTCGGCTCCCACATAGGTCGACGGCACGAATCCCGCACCTGCCAAGCCATCGCGCAACGTCTGCGCCAGCCGAACCGACGGACCCTCCTGCGCGGGATTCAGCGGCGGCGACGAATAGGCGACGTGAAAACCATGGGCCCCCGGCGAGGTGGCACCGTCGGCATGGATGGACACGACAGCCGCGGCAGCAGCCCGGTTACCGATCGCAGCACGTTCGTCGACACACGGCCCGACACCGTCGTCACTCGGCCTGGTGAGCACGACCTCGATGCCGCGTGCTAGCAAGGCATCCCGCACTCGGACCGTGACGTCCCAGGTGAAGGCGTGCTCCGGGTAGCCGGCGTCGGTGGACGTGCCGGTCGTGTTGCACGGCTTCGTCCGCCCTCGACCATCTGGGACGAGCGCACCGATCTCTGCCGGGTGCGACCCGTTGGCGCCGTTGTGTCCGGGATCGAGAACGACAACTCGCTTGGCGGCCAGCGTGACCGGCAACGCAGGTTGTGTCGAGGTCTGCGTCGGTGCCGCAGCGGTCTCGACCGCAGCGGGCGGTACCGGCGTAGCGCAGCCTGCGAGCACCATCGACGTGACGCCGACGATCAGGCCGAACGGGAAAAGTCGTCGCACACCTGAAGACGATAGTTCCCGACCAACTAGTCGGCCTGCGCGGCGGCAAGCAATTCGAGGGTCTGCTCGGAGCTGAAGAACGGCGCCAGACGCGCACGGATCTGCGAGGCAAGCACGCCGTTCTCTTTGGCCGCTTCGATGACGGGTGGCGCGAACGTGATGAGCTCGGTGACGATGTCGTCGGCGGTCAAACCGAGTTCGGGCAGCAGCGCCGCGACGGTGAATTCGCCGTACCTGTCGAAGAACACATCGATGCAGGCTTCGACGACGTGCCCGAAGTACTCCTTGTTGCGTCCTGACTCGACGATGTCGAGCACGATCATCACGACCTCGCGCAGTTCCTGCTTGCTGAGATATTCGCGGAGCACGCTGACCGGTTCGTCCGCATGCAGATCCCACAACTCCATCGCGGCATCGTGCAACGGTGCATCGTGAATCAGCTCTTTGATCGCGTTGTTGGTTCGCCGCAGCGCGAACTGCGCACCCCTGCCAGCAACATCTCCGATGAATCCCTCCAGGTGCCGGTCGCCTGCGCTACGAACCTTGCTCGCGGCCGTGCTACCTGCTTTCAGGACCCGCGACATGCCCGGAACCTTCTCTGCGCGTGCACGATTGGCCGCCATGAAGTCCGCGACGATCTTGTTGACGAAGCTCGATGCGACCGTGGCGACCAACGGGCTCTCGGTCAATCGCTCCAACGCCCGGTTGTGCAGCGTGTGCATGGCGAGGAACTGCTCGATCAACGCCGCGACGGGTTCCCGATCGACGACGTCGCCGAGGGTGTACTCGTCACTCTCGGCGAGGTCGTAGATGGCTTCGGCGATCGCTTCGACCATCTCGGTGACAATGTCACTGCCACCGATTTTGTCGACGACACGATGCGCGGTTTCTTTCACGCGCGCGCGATCGACAACTTCCCCCACGATCAACGTGTCAGCAACACCGAGCACATCCGCGACATCGCGGCGAATCACGTCCTCGAACCGGTCGCCGGTCAGTTCCGCAATCACGAACTCGACCTGAGCATCGAGCAACTTCTCCGCAAGCGCGTTCGGATCCGAACTCACTCGTTCCCCTTCGGTTGGTCTTCAGGTTTCTTCATCGAACGGCGAATCTGCTCCAGCCGGTCGTGCCCCGCCTTTTCCCGAGCATCCCACTGCTCCTGCAGCGACTTACCCGCAGCTGTGTCCTGATCCAACTCCCCCGCACCGACCGACGTCCCGAAGCGCTGCTCGATCTTCTCCCGCACCCGACCGAAGGTCGGCACCCCACCGGTCGTGTAGTCCGCATCCGGTAATTGCGTAGCCGGCAGCACGCCTGGCGATGCGGGAGCCGGCTGTGCCCGTGCAGGAACAGGCTCTGCGGCAACCGGTTCCGCTGGATGCACCACGGCAGCGTCGTGTACTGCGGCAGCGTCGTGCACTGCGGCAAGCGCGGGCCGTCCCTCGGTCGCGGATCGAACGACCTCGAGCAGTTCGTCGTCGGTCAAAGCCTGTAGCTGAACAACAAGATCGGACATGACAGCCTCCTCGGTAGCCGTTCCCAGGCTAGTCGTCCTTTCCGTCGCGGATCAGGCCCGCATCTGCGCACCGACCGCTTCCGCCGCCGCCGCGACCGCCGCGTCACGTGCCGCGCTTGCCTCGTCCTCGGTCAGGGTGCGATCGGCGGCGCGGAAGCGCAGCGCGAACGTCAGCGACTTGCTGCCACCGAGTTGCTCACCCTCGTACACGTCGAACAGCCTGATGTCTTCCAGCAACTCGCCACCGCCCGAACGCAGCGCCACTTCGACGGCAGCGGCCGGTACGGCCTTGTCGACCTTGACCGAAACATCCTGCAGCACAGCAGGAAAAGGTGACACCGCGGGCGCTGGGAGCCCGGTGTCGATGGGAAGGCCATCGAGGTCGATTTCGAGTGCGCAAGTGCGCTTCGGCAGTCCCGCACGTTCGAGGACGGCCGGATGCAACTCACCTGCGTGGCCGACGACGACGCCGTCGACAACCAGTGCCGCGCAACGGCCGGGATGCCACGGCAGATGTTGGGCCGCGCGGCGTTCAACGGTAACTCCCGCTGCGGACGCAATCGTGTCGACGGCGGCGAACGCGTCTGCCGCGTCGGCCTGACGCCCGGGTCCCCATGGACCACGCGGCTCGCGCATGCCAGTGAGAACGGCTGCGATATGTACCGGCTGCGCAGGCAACGACCCGTCGAGCATTGCGATCTCGTCGTCGGTCGGGCGGCGATCGACGGGCAACGGATCGACCGGACGCGTGTTCGGACCCGGCAGCACCACCTGAGCGATTCCGAAGATCGCCAGATCACGCTGGCCGCGGGCAATATTGCGGCCGGCAACCTCGAGGAGACCGGGCAGCAGCGTTGTCGCCAACTCGGGCCGATCCGCCTCCAGCGGATTCAGCACGCGGGAAGTGGAACGCCGCGGATCGTCGGCGTCGAGGCCCCACACATCGAACACGTCGGTCGGCAGGAACACCGGCGGGGGCACCTCGACGAAACCGGACAGCGCCAATGCCCGGCCGAGCGCACGCCGACGCTTCTGCGTCGCGGTGAGGCCACGTCCGGGAGGTGCCGCGGGAAGGATCGACGGAATCAGCTCCAGCCCTTCGAGTCGGAGCACTTCCTCGACGAGGTCGGCGGGCTGGACGAGATCGGGGCGCCAACTCGGCGGTGTCACAACGAGTTCAGCGCCGTCTTCGACCACCGCACAACCGATTTGGGTCAGTCTGCGCACCGAGGTGCCCGCGGGATAGGCGACACCCGCAACCTGATCGGGTAGACCGGCCTGCATGCGAACAGCCGCTCGGTCGGCGGGTGCACCACCGACGTCGGTCAGCAGAGGTTCCACAGTGCCGCCGGTGATCTCGGCAAGCAGCGTCGCCGCTCGATCGAGCGCCTTGACGTTCAGCGCGGGGTCGACCACTCGCTCGTAGCGCTTGCTCGCCTCCGACGACAACTTGTGCCGACGCGCAGTCCGAAAGACTGCCAACGGATTCCAGGTGGCTGCTTCGAGCAGGACGTCGACTGTATCGGCGCCGACCTCGGTCGAGGCCCCACCCATGACGCCTGCAAGCGAGACGACACCGGTGTCGTCGGCGATGACGACGTCCTCGGGGTCGAGTGTCCGCACGACGTCGTCGAGGGTCCGCAGCTTCTCACCTGCAACCGCTCGACGAACGACCAAACCACCCTTGACCTTTGCCGCATCGAACGCGTGCAGCGGATGCCCGACCTCGAGCATCACGTAGTTGGTCACGTCCACAGCCGGGGAAATCGGCCGAACACCCGACAGCAGGAGGCGGCGCTGCAACCACCACGGACTCGTTGCCGTCGGATCGATACCGGTGACTTTGCGCGCCGCGAACCGAGTAGCGCCCGACTCGGGCTCCAACGTCACAGGCCACGCATCACCCTGCGCCGGAGGCGATTCCACATCGGCGGGATCGGCGAATGCCAGGTCGAAACCACACGCGAGTTCGCGTGTGAGGCCGCGGACCGAGAAGCAGTACCCACGGTCGGGTGTGATGTTCAGCTCGATGATCGTGTCACCAAGGCCGAGCAGGGCGTTGCCGTCGAAACCTGGCTCGGCAGTGCCTGGTTCGAGGACAAGGATGCCGGAATGATCCTTGCCGATGCCGAGCTCGGACACCGAGCAGATCATGCCGTCGGACACCTGGCCGTAGGTCTTGCGCGACGCGATCTCGAAACCGCCGGGCAGCACAGCACCCGGCAGCGCCACCACAACCAGGTCGCCGACCGCGAAGTTGCGCGCACCGCACACGATGCCGCGTGGCGCCGTTTCCCCGACCTCGACCTGGCAGAACCGGATCGGCTTCTTGAATTCGGTCAGCTCGGTGATCTCGACGACCCTGCCGACGACCAAAGGCCCGTCGACAGGCTCGAGCGTGTCGACCTCTTCGACTTCGAGACCGACCCGCACGAAACCGGCGTCAAGCTCCTGCGCGGTCACCGACCAGTCGGGATTGGCCCGCTGGATAATCTCGGTCAGCCACGATTGCGCTACTCGCACGTCTGTTTCGCTCTCTTGTCTCGGTGAAAATCAGGCCTGCGCGCCGAACGGCAGCGTGAATCGGATGTCGCCTTCGACGATGTCGCGCATGTCGGGAATCCCGTTGCGGAACTGCAGGGTTCGTTCCAGTCCCATTCCGAACGCGAATCCGCTGTACACCTCGGGGTCGATACCGCAGGCGCGCAACACGTTCGGATTGACCATGCCGCAGCCACCCCACTCGACCCAGCCTGCGCCACCCTTCTTACCGGGGAACCACACGTCGACCTCGGCCGACGGCTCCGTGAAGGGAAAGTAGTTGGGACGCATACGAGTACGCGTATCCGGTCCGAACAGCGCGCGAGCGAACGCATCGAGAGTGCCGCGTAAATTGGCCATCGTCAGACCCTTGTCGACTGCCAGCCCTTCGATCTGGGAGAAGATCGGCGTGTGTGTCGTGTCCAGCTCGTCGGTGCGGAACGTTCGGCCAGGACACGCAACGTAGATCGGCAGCTCACGCTCGAGCATCGTCCGAATCTGCACGGGCGAGGTGTGGGTCCGCAGCACCTGACGCGAGCCTTCGGGCGCAACGTGGAAGGTGTCCTGCATCGTCCGCGCCGGATGATCGGGCAGGAAGTTGAGTGCGTCGAAGTTGAAATGTTCGGTCTCGACCTCGGGGCCTTCGGCGATCTCCCAGCCCATCGCGACGAAGAAGTCGGCGACCTGCTCGGAGATCACCGTCACCGGGTGCCGCGCCCCCTGCGGCCTGCGGTCGGCAGGAAGGGTCACGTCGATCGATTCGGCAACGAGAACGGCAGCATCGCGGTCGGCGAGCAGCACCTCGCGGCGCGCGTCGTACGCCTCGCTCACCCGAACGCGAGCAATGTTGACGCGTTTGCCCGCGTCGGCCTTCTGCTCCTTCGGCAGTGCGCCGAGACCACGTCGCGCGAGCGCGATGGGCGACTTGTCACCCTGATGCTCGGTCTTCGCCTCGGCAAGTGCATCCAGATCCGCTGCCGCGGCGAACGCCTTCTCCGCAGCGGCGGCGGCCGACGCGAGCGACTCTTCGCTGAGCGGATCCATGTCGAGAACTCCTGAGATCGATACCGGGCGTTATGTACTGCTGATCTTATTGGATCGGTTGCTACGCTCGACGCCGCTAGGCACCCGCGCGGTGCACCCGTGCACTGCTGTATAGGCAAATCGCGGCTGCCGCGGCCAGATTGAGACTTTCCGCACGGCCGTGGATCGGGATCCGGACTCTGTGATCTGCCCGTGCCAGCACATCGGCAGGCAATCCGTGGGCCTCGTTTCCGAACAACCACGCGGTAGGTCGAGCAAGCACGTCGTCGGCCCGGTCGAGGTCAACTTCGCCGTCGGCTGCGGTCGCGAGCAATTGCATGCCGGCCGCCTTCGCCGCATCGAGAGCGGCATGCACATCGCGTTCACGGGCGATCGGCAGATGGAACAGACTGCCCGCCGACGACCGGACGCACTTGCCGTTGTGTGGATCGACCGTGTCGCCGGCAAGCACAACGGCATCGGCACCGACAGCATCGGCGACCCGGATGAGGGTGCCTGCATTGCCTGGCTCAGCGATCTCGACCGGAAGCGCAACAAGCCGCGGATCCCCCGCCAATGCCGCCCCGATCGGTACATCGATCAGCCTGCAGACCGCAACCAGGCCGGGCGGCGTGACGGTGTCACCGAGCGCGCGAGCAGCGCGGTCGTCGACAAGGGACACCCGAACCGACGACACAGCCGCACGCTCGATGAGTGCCGCTGCACGATCGCTGGTGTCGGCTGTGTAGAACAACTCGCGGACGTGACCCCCGTCGAGTGCAGCTTCTATCGAATTTGCACCTTCGACGAGGAACTCACCCGCCTTACGCCGGCCGGCGCTGCGAAGGAGCTTGACAGCCGAAACGACCCGTGGGGTCCGCTCGGTGAGCGCGTCCACGGGTCGTCTCTGGGGTTGGATCAGGCAGCCTCACCGGCAGGCGCGTTCACGTCGGCGGGCAGTGCCGCCTTCGCGATCGCAACCAAGCCGGCGAATGCCTCGGCGTCGGAGACAGCAAGCTCAGCGAGGATCTTGCGGTCGACCTCGACGCCAGCGGCCTTCAGGCCCTGCACGAAGCGGTTGTAGGTGATGTCGTTGAGACGCGCCGCAGCGTTGATGCGGGTGATCCACAGCTTGCGGAAGTCACCCTTGCGCGCACGGCGGTCACGGTAGGCGTAGGCGAGCGAGTGGAGCTGCTGCTCCTTCGCCTTGCGGTACAGCCGCGACCGCTGTCCGCGGTAGCCGCTGGATGCCTCGAGAATCGAACGACGCTTCTTCTGGGCGTTGACCGCCCTTTTTACGCGTGCCACTTGCTAAATCCTGTCTGTGTTGGACCCCGCGGCCCGAATTGATCGAAAAGGGTCAGATACCGAGAAGGCGCTTGATACGCGGGGCATCGACAGCGGCCACGTCGGTCTGGCCATCGAGACGACGGGTACGACGGCTGGACTTGTGCTCGAGCAGGTGGCGACGGTTCGCCTGCTCGCGCAGCAGCTTGCCGCGTCCGGACACCTTGAATCGCTTCGAGGCGCCGCTGTGGCTCTTCATCTTGGGCATGTGATCCTCAGTTCTGTTCGTACTGCTTACGGTGTGGTCGGTGTGACTAACCGCCTGCTGCTTCGCCTTCCGGCGCTGCTGGTGCCTGCGGTGTCGCAGGAGCCTGCGGTGTTGCAGGAGCCGGTGCCGCTGGGACACGCGGTGCCGCGGTGGCCCGAGGGGCTGCCGCGCCTTCTTGCGCCTGCACGCGGGTCTTCGCGCCCTTGTGGGGTGCGAGGACCATGGTCATGTTGCGGCCGTCCTGCTTGGCCGAAGTCTCGACGAAACCCAGTTCGACGACATCCGCCGCGAGACGCTGGAGCAACCGGTACCCGAGTTCGGGGCGGGACTGCTCACGTCCACGGAACATGATGGTCACCTTGACCTTGGATCCGACCTCGAGGAAGCGAATGACGTTGCGCTTCTTCGTCTCGTAGTCGTGATCGTCGATCTTGGGTCGGAGCTTCTGCTCCTTGATGACGGTCTGCTGCTGGTTCTTACGAGATTCGCGTGCCTTCTGCGCCGTCTCGTATTTGAACTTGCCGTAGTCCATGATCTTGCAGACCGGTGGACGGGCATCGGGCGCGACCTCGACCAGGTCGAGATCAGCTTCCAGAGCGACACGAAGTGCATCTTCAACACGCACGATTCCAACCTGTTCGCCTCCCGGTCCGATAAGCCGGACCTCGGGAACTCGGATGCGATCGTTGATGCGGGTCTCAGTGGTGATGGGGCCTCCTAGGTAGAGCGGTGTCTTTGTGACAACCGCCGGCAGGGAGGAACTCTTCCCACTATCAACGCCAGAAGCCCCGCTCGGTGGTTACCGATGCGGGGCCCGATGTCGACCGGCCAGCTTCATCCCAATGCCGAAAGGCATCGCGACGAAACCCCTCGTGAATCAGAGGGAGCCCATTCGATTGCTCGAACGGGCGACCGGACCGTGACGCATACGTAAGTCGCGTAACGGTGGGAGTCGGGCTCCACTTGCTGCCCCGGAACAGTGTCCAGGGAGGTCGTCACCGAAAACCTTATCATTTGCCCACGTCGTAACCGAATCGCAGCGGAAAGAGGAGTCCCCCGCGGGTAGGAGACCGAGCCGAGGATGGAATCCTTTCAACCATGACCGACCAGCCTGTACGTGAACTCGCCGACATCCCCGCAGTGGAGGTGATCAGCCGTGCCGCGGTGATGCTGATGAGTTCTGCGGCAGAAAAGCTCGGACTTTCCGACCCCAACCCGGACGAAAGCCCAAGTCGCGACCTCGACGAAGCTCGCAGAGTCATCACGGCCCTCGCCGGTCTCGTCACCGCGTCGCTCGAATACCTGGGTCCGCACGCAGGTCCGATCCGTGACGGCTTGCAGTCGCTGCAACGCGCATTCCGCGAAGCTTCCGCACATCCCGACGAGCCGGGCAAAGGTCCCGGCGAGAAGCTGACCGGCCCCGTCTACTGAGTCGGTCCACGCCGCGGAGGCGTTGCGTCATCATCGGCGTCGTCACCACCGAGCGCTTTGTGCAGCAGATGAAGCCCCGACCGCACCGGACCCTCCGGCGCCATATGTTCGACGGTGTCGACCAAGCCTGTCAGTGCTTCCTTGATGGTTGCCGACCCGGTCTGAGCGGAATGTGCTGCCGAATGGGTAGCCGACCGCGCAGTGGACCGCGCTGTGTCTGCCGCGGTACGCGCACCGACCGATACCGGCGCGAACACCGCCGCCGGCGCAGCACCCAAGGCGGACAGCTGCGCCTTCGCTGCGGAGCTCAGTCTTTCCGGGCTGAGCCGCTCGGCGCTCAGCGTCGCGATGCCCGCCCGCGTTTCCGGTTCCGGCTCGGCTGCATCGGCAAGTAGCCGTTCGGCATCGGCGGTCACCAGATCGATGATCCGACGCAGTTCGGCGTTTACGACCTCTGGATTCTCGAACACGGTCTGGTGCCCGCATTTCGGAATGACGGTCATCGTCGCACCAGGAATGGCGTCGGCAAGCTTCTGCTGTTCGGCGATCGGTACGAAATGGTCGTTGAAGCCGCCGACAACCGCGGTGTATGCGCTGCCGAGTTCGGCGAGGCCCGCCCGTTCGTCGTGGTCCTGAATAGCAACGACTATGTCGCCCGCCTGCCGAAATCCGTTGCCGTAGACGATCGCCGTCGTCAGTCGAAGCGCGGTCCGCTTGTGCACCGCGAAGAAACGCAGTCCGAGCAGATAGGGAGCAAGCCCGAGTAGCCGCAGCACAAATCGGGGCACGGCATCGGCAACGACCATAAAGCCGGCGACCTCACGCCTGATCAGCCAACTCACCGGTGCAAGCACCCGCCACAAACCGAACGACATCGTCTTGCTCAACGGCCCAGCGGAGGTCGAGCAGAGCACGAGTCCGCCGATGCGGTCGGCGAGATCAGGTCGGGCAGCTCGGAGTGCAAGGACAGTCGCACCTCCCATGCCGTGCCCAGCGAGCACGAGATAGCCCTCCGGCGCGGTGGCGTCGATGACCCGACCGAGATCGTCGGCAAGCTGACGTAGACCGCGAATTCCCTGGTCCAGCTTTCGCGTCCCCGACTTGCCGTGGCCGCGCGCGTCGTAACTCACGCGCCGTACCGGCGAATCTTCCAGTGCCGGACGCTGATAGCGCCACGCGCTCGCATTCATCTGAATTCCGTGGACGAATACCACCGTCACCGCGGCATCGGCCGGACCGTCGATCTCGACATGCAGCGGTACACCGTCCGCGGTACGCACGGTCTCCGGCTGCCCTGGCCTGATCTCGTCGGCAAGTTCACGCCAGGGCCGACCACTCCAGAACTCGAGAATGCCGAGCCACGCCATCAATGCTGCTGCGCCGGCGAACAGGACGACCACAAAACCCCACCACAGCGTCGTCGTGTCGACCAGCCAGTAGAGGGCTCCCCCGATCACCGCGAGCGTCACGAGCGCGGCGGCGCCCGCCAGGGCGAGAAATTCCAACGCACACGCGGCGCGGGTACGTCTCGGCCCGCTGTACTGGCTTGTGTCACGTACCGCTGTGTCATGAACCGCTGTGTCATGAACCGCTGTGTCCTGCAACGCCGCGTTCGTCATCGAACACCTCCGCATCGAGATCGTGCCCGAAGCCTAAACCGGTGAGGTCGGTGCTGGACCGCGAACGCGTCACGTGGACGGCTCACCGATTCCGGGTCGGAAAGCGAGTGCAATGCTGTCGGACATGACGACGAACATTCTTCTTGTTCCCGGTTTCTGGCTCGGCGGATGGGCATGGGACGCGGTCGCCGACGACCTGCAACGACGCGGCGACGTGGTGACTGCCGTGACGCTCCCCGGCATGGACGCAGCCGACGACCGAAGCGCCGTCAGCCTCGACGACCAGGCGCGCGCACTCCTTGCTGCAGCGGACGGTGCCGGTGCTGGCAGAACCGTTCTCGTCGCGCACAGCGGAGCCGCAGCACCCGCCACCCTCGCAACCGATCTCGATCCGAATGCATTCGCCCGTGTCATCTACGTCGACACAGCGCCGCTGCCGGACGGCTTCACCATCTTCGAGGATCTGGATCCAACTGCGACCGAGGTCCCGCTACCGGACTGGGAAGAACTCACGGCCGCCGGCAATAGTCTCGACGGCTTGGACGAAGCCGCTCTGACGATGTTCCGCGAACGGTCGGTTCCAGTGCCCGCGCAGGTAGCCGGCGGCAAGCTCGAGTTGAAAAATGTTGCACGCAACGGTGTTCCGACCACGATCGTGTGCAGCAGCTTTCCCTCGTTCGCTGTGCAGCAGATGCGCGACGAAGGCCATCCCCTCGGCCTCGCTCTGCGCGACATCGACGCCGACTACGTCGATCTGCCGACCGGTCACTGGCCGATGTGGTCGAAGCCTGCCGAATTGGCCGAGATCATCCACACTGCGGCGAACAAGTAGGCGACTATCCGAGCAGTCGAGCGACGAACGGCACCGAGTCGGCGAGCGAGAGAGCCATCGTTCCGTCGTGGTCCGAGGGATACGGTCGGAACGTGACGGGTTGACCGTTCGCTGTGAGTCGGGCGGCGAAGGCGATCGTCGCGGGCGTCACGACGTCGGTGTCGAGTAGCCCCTGGCCGATGAAAAATGGTCTGTCGTAACCGTTCTCCGGTATCCCCATAAAGTTGCGCAAGATGTCGGAAACACCAGGAATCGAGGAAAGCGGCTTCGTGAACAACGATCCGACGGCAACTCCGTCGACCGACGGACCGAATTCGTCGTAACAGACGGCCTCGGCTCGGTCCACGAGGTCGACACCCCGCTGGGTCAGGAACGAATCGATCTTCAATGCCGGAAAGGTCGCTCGCAAACCGGACAGGATGTAGACGAGATAGGTATTCAAGTTCTCCCCGACCGCGATCGGTGGGACACCCGGCCCGAGCAGAGCGACGACATCCTCGATGTCGGCAGGCACACCCGTCGCGACGGCGCCACGGTAGTCGAGGCCCGAACCACCGAACTCCGTGGCGTAGCGGGCGGTAGTCAATGCCGCTCCCGCACCTTGCGACTGACCGATGACAACCCACCGATCGGACAGGCTCGCGTACGTCGCGGTACTCGCCTTGACCATGTCGACGACGCTGTGCGCTTCGACGATGCCGTTGAGGTAATGCGTCGGACCTGCGACGCCGTGCCCTGCGTAGTCGGAGGCGACGATCGCGTAGCCCTTCGACAGCCAGGTCGACAGGTATGCGAAGTCACGTTCGGGCCGAAGCGGACCGCGCACGCTGTACGCGCACTGGTCGCCGAGTCCGAGTGTGCCGTGCGCCCAAGCGACTACCGGCCAGCCACCCGCGGGTGCGGGGCCGGGCGGCAGGTAGACAGCTCCACTGCTGAGTGCCGGACCGTCTGGACCTGTGGTCCAGTAGGTCAACCGATAGGCGTCGGCCGAGCCTGGTATTCGGATCTCGACCGGTAGCGGATCGGCACTCACCACGGTCCCCGGGAAGCGGTCGTCCGCCACCGCGGGTGCCGCAAGGACGAACGAGGACAGCATCGAGATCACGGCGGCCGCCACGACCGCGGCGAGCCGAGTCACGACTTCGCGCCTGCCCCGACCGCGGCCCGCTTGCGCGGTGCCCGCTTCTTGGGAGCCGTCTTGATCGCTGTCGAAGCCTGCTTCAGCACTGGCTTGAGGAACTGACCTGTATAGCTTTCCTCGACGTCCGCGATCTCTTCCGGAGTGCCTTCGGCAACGACGACGCCGCCACCCGAACCACCCTCCGGCCCCATGTCGACCACCCAGTCCGATGTCTTGATCACATCGAGATTGTGCTCGATCACGATGACGGTGTTGCCCTTGTCGACCAATCCGTTGACGACGATCAGAAGTTTGCGGATGTCCTCGAAGTGCAGGCCGGTCGTCGGCTCGTCGAGAATGTAGGCGGTCCGTCCTGTCGAACGCTTCTGCAGTTCGGCGGCAAGCTTCACGCGCTGCGCTTCGCCTCCCGACAGCGTGGGTGCAGGCTGGCCGAGCCTGACGTAGCCGAGACCGACATCGTTGAGTGTCTTCAGATACCGATGGATGGATGTGATGGGTTCGAAGAAATCAGCGGCTTCCTCGATCGACATGTCGAGGACTTCGGCGATCGTCTTGCCCTTGTAGTGCACTTCCAGGGTCTCGCGGTTGTACCGCGCACCGTGGCAGACCTCGCAGGGGACGTATACATCCGGAAGGAAGTTCATCTCGATCTTCAGGGTGCCGTCGCCTGAACATGCCTCGCACCGGCCGCCCTTGACGTTGAACGAGAAGCGGCCCGGCTGGTAGCCGCGGACCTTGGCTTCGGTGGTCGCCGCGAACAACGTCCTGATCTTGTCGAAGACGCCTGTGTAGGTCGCCGCATTGGATCGCGGGGTACGTCCGATAGGTGACTGGTCGACCTGGACGAGTTTGTCGAGTTGATCCAATCCGTTGATTCGGGTGTGGCGCCCAGGTACTTGCCGGGCGCCGTTGAGCTTGTTGGCCATGACCGTCGCGAGGATGTCGTTGACAAGCGTCGATTTGCCCGAGCCGCTGACGCCCGTGACCGCGGTGAGCACCCCGAGCGGGAAACTCACGTCGATGCCTCGGAGGTTGTGCTCGCGCGCGCCGACAACCGTCACCTGACGTTTCCGGTTCGCGATCCGTCGAACGAGCGGGATCGCGATCTCCGATCGGCCGGAAAGATAAGCGCCGGTGAGCGATTCGGGATCGGTGAGCAGTTCCTCGTACGGTCCGCTGTGTACGACGCGACCGCCGTGCTCGCCCGCGAGCGGGCCGATGTCGACGACCCAGTCCGACGCCCGAATGGTGTCTTCGTCGTGCTCGACGACGATGAGCGTGTTGCCGAGATCCCGCAGCCGCGTCAGTGTTTCGATGAGCCGCCGGTTGTCACGCTGATGCAGCCCGATCGACGGTTCGTCGAGCACGTACAACACACCGACCAGTCCCGACCCGATCTGGGTCGCCAGCCGAATGCGCTGCGCCTCACCACCGGAGAGCGTTCCTGCCGCGCGTGAGAGCGAGAGGTACTGCAAACCGACATCGAGTAGGAACCCGAGCCTGGCCTGCACTTCCTTGAGCACCTGACCCGCGATCGCCTTCTGTCGTGGGCCGAGGGTCAGGTTGCCGAGGAACTCCGAGCACTCCGCTATCGACAGCTCACTGACTTCGGCGATCGACTTCTTGTCCTCGCCCGCCGAGATGGTCACCGACAGAATCTCGGGCTTGAGCCGAGCGCCGTTGCAGGCAGGACACGGCACGTCGCGCATGTAGCCGTCGTACCGCTCCTTCATCTGCTCCGATTCCGTGTTCTCCATCCTGCGATGCAAGAAGGGCATGACGCCCTCGAAGTCGGCGTAATACGAGCGGGTGCGGCCGTACCGGTTCTTGTAGCGAATGTGCACCTGGTCGGAACTGCCCTCCAACACCGCTTTGCGAGCTTTCGCCGGTAGGTCCTTCCACGGCGTCCGCATCGAGAAGCCGATGATCTCCGACAACCCCGACAGCAGTCGACCGAAGTACTCCGCCTGCTGCCCGACCGACCACGGCGCGATCGCACCGTCCTCGAGACTCAGCTCCGGGTCCGGAACGACCAGCTCGGGATCGACCTCTTTACGAATGCCGAGACCTGCGCACTCCTGGCACGCGCCGTAGGGCGAGTTGAACGAGAACGAACGCGGCTCGAGATCGTCGATGTCGAGCGGATGATTGTTCGGGCACGCGAGCCGCTCGGAATACCGACGCTCGCGATCGGGCGCCTGCTCGTCGCGATCGACGAAATCGAGCACGACGATGCCGTCCGCGAGGCGCAGCGCGGTCTCGACCGAGTCGGTCAGCCGCTGCTTGGAGCTGGCCTTGACCGTCAACCGGTCGACGATGACCTCGATGTCGTGCTTTTCCTGCTTCTTCAGCGTCGGCGGCTCGGTCAACGGGTGGACGACACCGTCGACCCGGACACGCGCATAACCCTGCGACTGCAGCTGTTCGAACAGGTCGACGAACTCGCCCTTGCGGGTCCGGACCACAGGTGCGAGCACCTGGAACTTGGTGCCGTCCTCCATGGCCAGTACCTGATCCACGATCTGCTGCGGCGTCTGTTTTGCGATCGGTTCACCACAGACCGGGCAGTGTGCGTCGCCGGCTCGCGCATAGAGCAGGCGCAGGTAGTCGTACACCTCGGTGATGGTGCCTACCGTCGAGCGAGGGTTGCGGTTGGTCGACTTCTGATCGATCGACACCGCAGGCGAGAGCCCCTCGATGAAATCGACGTCGGGCTTGTCCATCTGCCCGAGGAACTGACGCGCGTAGGCCGACAACGACTCGACGTAACGACGTTGACCTTCGGCGAAGATCGTGTCGAACGCCAGGCTCGACTTACCGGATCCGGAGAGTCCGGTGAAAACGATCAGGCTGTCACGAGGGAGGTCGAGATCGATCCCGCGCAGATTGTGCTCGCGAGCACCCCGCACGATCAGGCGGTCCGCCACTGGCAGTCCCTTCTTGTCAGAACTAGTTCAAAAAACAGGTGCAATTCACGAGGTCCGTGCGACGACAGCGCACGCGGTCCACATGCTATGTCTGCCCACCGACAAGTTCCTTGGACGAATGGGCGAGCACCCGCGGCATACCCACGACGGTAGCCTGCGGAACATGGAGCAACCCGTCGCAATCGACAGCAACTACACCGGCCACATCGCCCCCGGTTCGTCCGCGCAACGACGCACAGTCGATGGCGCGAGCATTATCAAGATCTCGGTCGGTCCTATGGATAACAACGCCTACCTGGTCCAATGTTCCTCGACGGGCCTGACGCTGCTCATCGATGCCGCGAACGAAGCGGACCGGCTGATCCAACTCGTCCGCGAGCAAGCCGGAGGCACACTCGAGCTTATCGTCACAACTCACCAGCACCCCGACCACTGGTTGGCGCTGCAGGACGTCGTCTCCGCGATCGGCGCCTCGACGGCTGCGCATCCTCTCGACGCCGAGCCGCTTCCGGTTCCGCCCGACTTCGATCTCGACGACGGCGAAAGTATCCAGATCGGTGAACTCGAGCTCGAGATCATCCACCTGAGCGGCCACACGCCAGGATCGGTCGCGCTGGCCCTCACCGAATCGGGTGGGCGAGTACACCTGTTCACCGGCGACTCGCTGTTCCCCGGCGGCGTCGGAAAAACGGCGGACGCGGAGAAGTTCGCCAGCCTGCTCGCCGACGTCGAGACGAAGCTGTTCGGTCGCTTCGGTGACGATACGATCGTCTATCCCGGTCACGGTGACGACACCACACTCGGAAACGAACGCCCCCACCTGACGGAGTGGCGAGAGCGCGGCTGGTGAGCCACGCTAGCTACTCGGTCTCCGCCTTGTGCTTCTGAAAGGCCACAGACAAATACTCGCCGAGCTGGGTCGCGACCGTGTTCTCCATCGCCGAGGCCAGCGTGTCGTGGACAGCCGCGATGCCGATCTCGCGCATGTGGCTGATCATGTTGGTCGTCGCGGCGATGTCCTCGTCGGTATCGGGTAGCCAACCAGGGCCGTGCTGGGCGGTGATGTGCGAGCGGGCAGTGTCGACCATCAGCCTGGCTATGTCGTCGACGCGTTGCGCGATGTCGCTGTACAGGTCGATGACGTCGCGCAATTGCAGGCCGAAGGTGTGCAGCTCGCCGAATGCTTCCAGCATGCTCGGGCGGGTGAACGTGATCGTGTCGTCGTCCTTGGCGCGGGCAAGACCGAGTTCGATGAGTCGATCGACCAGGTCCCCTGCGTCCGACCCGAGAAACGTATCCACCAACTCGCGAGGCACATCGATGGAACTGTTGTCGCCCCAGGTTGCAGTGACGGCATGCTGCAGTCCCAGCACCTCGGACATGTCTTTGCCCGTTTCCCAGCTGGTGATGAAATCAGCAATATGGGCTGTGGTGAAACCTCGTTGCAGCAACGCATCGATGATCTTCAGACGTTCCAGATGCGTCTCGTCGTAGATCGCCGCTCGGCCCGACCACCTGACAGCAGGTGGCAACAAGCCGCGCTCCTGATAGGCGCGGACGTTGCGCGACGTCGTTCCGGCCTCTCTAGCGAGATCATCGATCCGGTAGTCCACTTGCCGCAGTCCCCTGTCGATCGCCGGTTGGTCGGCCAAGCCTAGCGAACCGGACGTTGCCAGATACGCAGCCAACCACCGCTCGTCCGGACCCGAAGTTGTCGATGTCACGTTTCGCGCAACGGCGCTGTGGGAACCCTCGCGTCATGTTGATTCGCAGAATTGCCCGACCGCTTATGTCGACGATCTTCATCGCGCAGGGCATCGAGTCCCTGAGGAATACGAAGCTCTCAGCCGACGCCACCAGGCCGCTCCTCGACAAGAGTCAAGAGGTGCTGCCCGACAAGTACTCGTCCAAGGTGCCGACCGATGCCGAGCAGGTTGTCCGGATCAATGCCGCCATCCAGATCGCCGGTGGCGCACTGCTGGCGACGAACAAGGCGCCACGTCTCGCCTCCATCGCGCTCGCCGGCACGCTCGTCCCTGGCAACCTCGGCCGCAACGCGTTCTGGAACGAGACCGACCCGCAGCTCAAGGCACAGGAGCGCACCGAATTCCTCACGGGCCTCAGCCTGCTCGGTGGTCTGATGATCGCAGCTGTGGATACCGAAGGTAAGCCGTCGCTCGGTTGGCGAGGCCGCCGCGCGGCACGTCGCGCAACCGCGGCTGTGTCGTCCGCACTCCCGATCGGTGCTGCCGCCGAGACCGGAGCGTTCGGCGAGACTGTAAGCCACGGCTTGCACGCCGCAGCAGAGAGGAGTCGCGCGCTTGCCGAGGTCGCGCGCGAACGCGGACCGGTGATCGCAGCCGCTGCAAAAGAGCGCGGCAGTGAGCTCGCCGAGGTCGCCCGCGAACGCGGACCCGGCATCGCAGCCGCAGCAAAAGAACGCGGCAGTGAGCTCGCAGAGGCGGCCGCCGAGCGTGGCCGCGAGCTGGGTGACTACGCACGCGAGCACGGACCTGAGCTTGCCGAAGCGGCGCGCAACCGCAGCAGCGAACTTGCTGCCCGAGCAGCAGAACGCGGCGAAGTGCTCGCCAAGGTGACCAGGAAAGAGGCCGCAAAGGCCAAGAAGGAAGCTGCCAAGGCCTCGCGCACGGTGAAGTCCAAGGCCGCCGAGTACAGCTAATCTTCGAGGTCGACGGACCGCCACTCACGGCGGTCCGTAGGCCTAGGAGTTCGCCCCAATGATTCTCGAACATGCACTGCTGCCCGTTCGACCAGGCGAAGAGACCCGGTTCGAGGCTGCTTTCGAGCACGCCCGGTCGATCATCGCGGTCATGCCCGGCTTCAGATCGCTCACTCTGTCCAGGTCGATCGAAACGCCGACCTCCTACCTCCTGCTCGTCGAGTGGGAGACGCTCGAAGACCACACCGAAGGCTTCCGCGGATCAGCCGAGTACGAACGCTGGCGCGAACTGCTGCACAGCTTCTACGAGCCGTTCCCGACGGTCGAACATTTTGTCAGAGTGACCCACGCGGACCCTCGACCGGGCACTTCGGCGCACCCTTCGATCTCCAACTAGACTTCTCAGGGCGATTTTTGCGATCCCGCGACAAGTCGCGCCCTACACCGAGGAGTACCTATTGCCTGACGACGGCCAGAGTGCCCTGGACCGTGAGCAGGAGTACGTGTCGACGCTGTACCACCAGCTCGACAGCATGCGGAAGTACGCGGCGACGCGACTGAGCAAAGTTCTGCTGGAGACGGGTGGGACGCCGCAGGCGCGCAGCGAGCGCGAATCGTTCAGCCAGCTGTACACCGACGACCTCGCGAAGTACGACGCGGCCGAAAACGGTTTGTGCTTCGGCAGAATCGATATGAGCGACGACGAGTTGCGCTATGTCGGACGACTGGGAATCCTCGACGAAGCCAACGACTACGAGACGCTGCTCCTCGACTGGCGTGCGCCGATGGCACGTCCCTTCTACCTCGCGACGACTGCGATGCCGGACGGCGTGATTCGACGTCGTCACATCCGGTCTCGCAGCCGCCGAGTGACCGCCGTCAACGACGAATACCTCGACCTCGACGCCGCGCAGGAGGCAGGTCGTACGGAGGATTCAGGCGGGGTCGGCACCGAAAGCGCGTTGCTCGCTGCCCTCAACGCCGCCAGAACCGGCCACATGAACGACATCGTCGAAACCATTCAGAGCGAGCAGGACGCCATCATCCGGTCCGATCACAAGAGTGTGCTCGTTGTGCAGGGCGGACCGGGGACCGGCAAGACGGCTGTCGCACTGCATCGGGCGGCGTATCTGCTGTACACCTATCGCCAGCAGCTGGCGAAGAGCGGCGTCCTCATCATCGGACCGAACGCGACGTTCCTCGATTACATCGGGCAGGTGCTGCCGTCGCTCGGCGAGACCGGTGTCCTGCTGTCGACGATCGGCGATCTCTACCCGGGTGTTCGCGCGACTCGAGAAGATTCGCTTCGGGCCGCGGAACTCAAGGGCTCCCTGACCATGGTCGACGTGCTCAAGAACGCGGTCAGAGATCGGCAGTTGGTTCCCGACGAGACGATTACGCTGCGCTTCGAGTCCTACGAGGTGTCGCTCGACCGCAAGACCGTCACGCGGGCCCGTGGCAGAGCACGTTCCTCGCGTAGGCCGCACAACCTGGCTCGCCCGATCTTCGTCTCCAGCGTCATCGATTCGTTGACCGACCAGATCGCGACCACGATCGGCAGCAACGTCGTCGGCGGCTCGAATCTGCTCAGCCGCGACGACATCGCCGATATCCGCGACGAGATGCGGTCGGACGCTGAGGTCATGGCGACCATCGGCGGTCTGTGGCCGGAGCTGTCTCCGCAGGAGGTATTGGTCGACCTGCTCGCATCGGACGTGCGACTGTCGACTGCCGCCCAGCAGTTCGCTGCCGACGACCGTGCAGCGCTGCTGACCTCGGAACGTCGCGGCTTCACCCCTGCCGACGCTCCCCTGCTCGACGAACTAGCCGAGCTGCTCGGCGTCGACGACGCGGAAGAGCGCGAACGCAACCAGCGGCAATGGCGAGCCCAGATCGCCGACGCGCAGGGCGCACTCGACATCCTGACCGGTTCTGCACCGCAAGATCTCGAAGACGAACTGGATCCCGAGATCCTGATGGCCTACGACCTGATCGACGCCAGTCAACTCGCGCAGCGGCAGAACTCCGGTGTGCGACTCACCACCGCGGAACGTGCTGCGGGCGACCGCACCTGGACCTACGGTCACGTCATCATCGACGAGGCGCAGGAACTGTCCGAGATGGCGTGGCGCATGGTTATGCGCCGGATACCGAATCGTTGGATCACAGTCGTCGGCGACGTCGCACAGACCGGCGACCCCGCAGGCACCACCTCGTGGCAACGCATCCTCGAGCCGTATGTCGCACGGCGCTGGAAGCTGGCCGAGCTGACGGTGAACTACCGAACACCCGCCGAGATCATGGGCATCGCACAGGACGTGCTCAGCGCCATCGATCCAGCGGCAACAGTGCCGCGGTCGGTGCGCGACTCGGGCGTCCCGCCCTGGGCGCACTCGGTAGATGCCGCCGCCCTCGAGCCGATCGTCCGCGACTACGTAGCCGCCGAAACGGGCCCAGGCCAGACCGCCGTGATCGTGCCGAAAGAGTTGTCTGCAACTTTCGCGGACCTTGCAAGCGACTCGGTGAGCGTCCTCACCGTGCGGGAGGCCAAAGGTCTCGAGTTCGACGTCGTTTTCATCGTCGAGCCCGCTCAGGTACTCGATGAGTCTCCACGCGGGCGAAACGACCTGTACGTTGCTCTTACGCGAGCTACGCAACGCCTCGGCGTCGTACATTCCCGGCCACTACCGACCGAACTAGCCGGTCTCGTCGATTCCGACCGCAACGACGCGGCGTCAGGGCGCTCGATCGCCGCAGGAAACTGATCGCGAGCAGATTCGCAGGCAGGAAGGTGTTCGACGTGGACGGCAAGACCAGCGCCATACGCGTCGCCATCGTTCTCGCCGCGGGTTCGTTGACGCTCGGCGCCTGCACGGTCGCCGACTCGGGTGACTCTGCACAGTCCTCGTCGGCTACGCCAACCGCAGCGGCCATCGCACTCGGCGGTGAGCAACCTCTCGACGACCGGGCGCAGGCCTACAAAGACGCTCTGATCGCCGCGGGAATCCCTGCGGGGCAGTCGAATTCCACGACCCTTGTGCTCGGCGAAGGGATTTGTGCGCGATTGGCCGATGCAACTCCTGAGCCCGAGATCCTGGCGAACCTCGCGCCTCTCGCCGAGTACACGGCGTCGACATCGCAGGGCACGCTCGACGGTGACCAGGTCGCTCGCATCTATCTGGAAACAGCAAAATCCGACTATTGCTGACGATTTCCCGTCGGCAACAGCCGGATTTGCGGTTCCGAGCCGGCTAGCGGACCGTGTGCACGATCAGAACGTCGGAGCGTGACTTGCGCGCGACGTCGGAGGGCACCGATCCGAGCAGGCGACCAGTCAGCGAGTTGAGGCCGCGGTTGCCGATGACAAGCAGATCCGCGTCGACGTCGACGACGAGTTGCAGCAGCGAGTCGACCGGAGCACCGACGATCGAACGTTCGACGATGTTGGTCGCGCCGACTGCATGAGCCTTCTCGCGGGCGGTGCGCAGGATGTCGTTCGTTGGCGCACTGCCGCGCACTTGGTACGCGTCGTCCTTGAGTACGTCCGCCGCGGCACCGACGTCACGCTCGTCCGTCGGGTAGTACGCGCAAGCGATCACAAGCTGCGCCCCCTCGTCGCCGGCAAGCGACGCGGCCTTCTCGACGGCCTTGTACGACGAGTCGGAACCATCAGTCCCGACGACAATGGTCCGGTACGCGCTCATTCATCCTCCATGGGTGCAAAAAAACGGGTGCACAGTCGCGCGGCTGAACCACTCCAACCGCTTCGCTGACCCTAGCCTCCAAAAGCGCGTGTGAGGCGAATTTGGGTCAGAACACACATTCCGGCGATTCAGTGATCAGCCGGGGGATCAGCCGAGGACCAGCCCCTGCCACCGCAAGCGAGACAGAGACGATGCATCCGGCAGCGGCACACTTCGCAAACCTCGCATAGATTGGATTTATGCGTATTCCGAGGCCTGACACGCCGGGCCGTCGGTCGTTCCTCCGCGCCGCGGCCATTGTCGCTGCAATCGTGGTCGTTCTCGGCCTTGTCATGTTCGTGTTCGACCGCGACGATCAGGTCGACATCGCGACGGAGGACGTGACGCTGACCATGCCTGCTGGCCCTGGCGAAACTACGACCGTCGCTATCGATGCGCGGCTGCATCTCCCCGAAAAGACGCCTGCCCCAGCGGTTCTCCTCGCGCACGGGTTCGGCGGCAACAAGGATTCGGTGGCGGGCCAAGCCCGCAGACTTGCCCGCGACGGCTTCGTCGTTCTCGCCTACAGCGCGCGCGGTTTCGGCGAGAGCACCGGGGCCATATCGATCAACGATCCCGACCGCGAGGTGGCCGACGCACGAGCCATGGTCAGCTGGCTCGGGGAGCGGACCGACGTGCAACTCGATGCACCCGGCGATCCGCGCGTCGGTGTCGCAGGCGGATCCTATGGCGGCGCTTTGGCTTTGATGCTCGGCGGAACCGATCCCCGCATCGACACAATTGCGGCCTCGATCACGTGGAACGACCTCGGTGTTGCGTTGTTCCCCAACTACGCTGCGCCGCTTCCGAATCCGGATCAGCCCGACCCAGCGACACCGACAGCACCCGACTACGCAGCGCCCGGCGTGCTCAAACGCGCGTGGGCCGGAGTGTTTTTCGGCGTCGGCGCCACCGCGCTCGGTCAGGATGCTTCGCCCGGGCTGTCCGGTGATATCTGCGGCAAGTTCTCCGAGGTCGTGTGTCAGGCCTACGCGCAGTCTGCGGTGACAGGAACGCCAACGCCCGAACTCCTTGCGCTGCTTCGATCGCACTCCCCCGCCGCATACAACGACAAGATCACTGCGCCGACGCTGATCGTCCAAGGCGAACGCGACACGCTCTTTCCACTCGACCAGGCCGATGCGAACGCACGGCAGATCGCGGCAACGGGAACTCCGGTCGAAGTCACGTGGTTCAACGGTGGCCACGACGGCGACGCGAATCGGGCCGACTACCCGATGCGGAGTTTCCTACTCGCCAATCTGCGTGACAACAACGACAACGCCGACAGCAGCGACTCCGACACCCCACGATTCAGCTTCCAGCTGCCCGGAACACCCAACGAGCAGGGCGAGATCCCGAGCCGCAGGATGAGCGCCCCCGAGTACCCGGGGATCGGCAACTCCGAGCCTGCACGCCGCACTACGCTGCGGCTGTATTCCGACCTCGACGCACCGCAGACGATCGTGCGCCCGCCCGGCGCATCGCCTGCCGCGGTGTCCAGCGTCCCCGGGGTCGGTTCGGTGCTCTCGTCGGCTCTGTCGATCGCTGGTCTCGACGCCATCGGCCGTGATCCGGCAGGTCAGGCGGCAACGTTCCGGACCGATGCGTTCGACGAACCACTGACGATCGCGGGGTCGGCGACGATCGACCTTCGTGTACATTCCTTTGCCGCACCGGGCGATTCGGTCTTGTTCGCGAAGCTGTACGACGTGAGCGCCGACGACCGGCGGGTGCTGCCCGGCGGCGCAGTCGGGGCGGTGCGGCTTCCGGACTCGCCCGACGGCAGTCCGGTGGATGTTCGGGTCACCCTGCCGGGCATCGCATTTCAGGTCCCCGAGGGCCATCACATCGAAATCGTCATCGGCACAACGGATCAGGCCTACGCGGTGCCACTGGAGCCTGCGGTGTTCAGTGTGTCTCTGCTGGACGCGCAGTTGAGTGTGCCGACGATTTCGGGAATGGCCACCTCACGCTCCGTTCCGATCGAACCGCTCATCGGTATCGGGGTCATCGTCGTCGCACTCGGACTCCTCGTCGCTGCGGCCCTCGTCCGCTCGCGTAGGCGCGGCACCGCGGATGCAGACGAAGATCTCGCCGACATTCCACTCGTGGTCAGTGGGCTGCGTAAGACCTACGCCAACGGTTTCCGCGCCGTGGACGGTGTGTCGTTCAGAGTGGAACCCGGCCAGGTTCTCGGCCTCCTCGGGCCCAACGGCGCAGGCAAGACGACGACACTGCGTATGGCGATGGGACTGATCAAGCCCGACGACGGTGAGATTCGTGTGTTCGGCCACAAGGTGACCGCAGGTGCGCCGGTGCTGTCACGGATCGGGTCGTTCGTCGAGGGTCCGGGCCTGCTCCCCCACCTTTCGGGAGCAGAAAATCTCCGCCTGTTCTGGCTCTCTACCGGCCGCGCGTTGGAAGACGCGCACCTCGACGAGGTCGTCGCCATCGCCGACCTCGGCGCAGCGATCGACCGAAAGGTTCGCTCGTACTCGCAAGGTATGCGGCA
This sequence comes from Antrihabitans stalagmiti, assembly GCF_016482825.1. Classification (GTDB taxonomy): domain Bacteria; phylum Actinomycetota; class Actinomycetes; order Mycobacteriales; family Mycobacteriaceae; genus Antrihabitans; species Antrihabitans stalagmiti. Next base: position 42,394 of record NZ_JAEMNV010000008.1, read on the forward strand.
GCGGCTCGCCATCGCGCAGGCCATGCTCGGCCTACCCGACCTACTGCTGCTCGACGAACCGACCAACGGCCTCGACCCGCCGCAGATCAGGACGATGCGCGACGTACTGATCTCCTACGCGCGGCGCGGGCGAACGGTCCTCGTGTCGAGTCACCTGCTCTCCGAGGTGGAACAGACCTGTACCCATGTGGTCGTCATGAACCAGGGCAAGGTGATCAGCGCAGGTTCGGTTCGTGAGCTGGTGGCAGCGGGCGGTCCGACCGAAATTCGGGTCGACGATTCGGCCCGCGCGGCCGCAGCTTTGTCCGGCGTCGCCGGACTCGGTCGGATCATCGCAACCGATGGTGACAACCCACGGCTGCGGATCGATCTCGGCTCGGCTGCACCTGCCGACGTCGTCGCTACCTTGGTCGATGCCGGCGTCGCGGTCAGCGGTGTCGCGTCGTCTACGAAGTTGGAGGACGTGTTCCTTGCGCTGGTGCACGATCCACGAGCTGCTGGGCCCGATCTCGACGAGGACGTGCCGGACGGCAGGAATTCACAGAACAGCGCACCACAGAGCAATGGAAAGGACCCGGCGGAATGACCGAATCTGCAACAACGTCCGCCGACCATCCCGATGGTCGCGCTCCGGGTTTTCGGCCGAGCGCAACGCTGTCGGTCCGTACCGAGTTCGAACGACAGCTACGCCGGCGCAGAACCCAGGTCGCGATCGGGTTTCTGGCCCTGTTGCCAGGCATCCTCGCCGCGGCGTTTGCCATCGGTGGTGCCGAAGCCGATTCGGGTGCAGGCCTGATCGAGCTCGCCACACGTGGTGGTGTGAACTTCACGGTCTTCTGCCTGCTGATGTCGGTCGGCTTCCTGCTGATCGTGGTCGTTGCGCTGTTTTTCGGCGACTCCGTTGCGAGCGAGGCGTCGTGGTCGAGCTTGCGGTATCTGCTGACAATTCCGGTGCCGCGGTCACGATTGCTGCTGCAGAAGGCCGTCGTATCGGTGTTGCTCTCGCTCATTGCGATCGTGGTGCTCGTTGTCGTCGCGCTTGCCCTCGGCACCCTGCTCTACGGCGCGGACCCGTTGGCGAACCCGTTCGGCGATTCGTTGCCGTACCAAACAGCAGTGTTGCGGCTGTTCGTTGCATTGGGCTACATCGCCATCAATCTGACCTGGATCGCCGGTTTGGCGCTACTGCTGTCGGTGCTGACCGACGCACCACTCGGTGCGGTCGGCGGCACGGTCATGGTGTCGATCCTCGTTCAGATTCTCGACCAGATCACCGCGCTCGGGGACCTGCGGCGGCTCCTACCCGGCCACTTCTCGTATGCCTGGACCCGTGCGTTGTCACCGACGATCGACTGGTACGACATGACGATCGGAGCATTCTCCGCGCTCGCCTACGCATCGATCTTCGGCGTCCTTGCCTGGATACGCTTCTCCGGCAAGGACATCACCAGCTAGGACCTTCGGACCCAGCTACTTCACTCCGGCAGCATCCATTCCGCGTAGTTCCTTCTTCAGGTCGTGAATTTCGTCGCGTAGTCGACCCGCCAACTCGAACTGCAGTTCTCGTGCGGCGTTCATCATCTGATCGGTCAGCGACTTGATCAGGTCGGCCAGTTCGGCGCGCGGCATCGACTTCACATCCTGGCCTTCGTAAACACCCGCGCTGACTGCACGCCCAGGCTCGCCTTGTGCACGCCGACCTCGGCTTGCGTTGCGTCCGGAACCACCGATCGCAACGTCGGTGTCGTCGGCCTCTTCGTAAACCTGGTCGAGGATGTCGGCGATCTTCTTTCGCAGTGGCTGCGGATCGACTCCCATCTCGGTGTTGTAGGCGACCTGCTTCTCGCGTCGGCGTTCGGTCTCTTCGATCGCCATCGCCATCGAGTCGGTGATCTTGTCCGCGTACATATGGACCTCACCACTCACGTTGCGGGCGGCGCGGCCGATCGTCTGGATGAGGCTGGTGCTGCTGCGAAGGAAGCCCTCTTTGTCGGCGTCCAGGATCGCAACCAAGGACACCTCGGGAAGGTCGAGACCTTCTCGAAGCAGGTTGATACCGACCAGAACGTCGTACTCGCCGAGTCGCAGTTGCCGCAGCAGTTCGACGCGTCGCAACGTGTCGATCTCCGAGTGCAGGTATCGGACTCGTATGCCGAGCTGCAGCAGGTAGTCGGTCAGATCCTCCGACATCTTTTTCGTCAGTGTGGTCACCAGAACGCGCTCGTCTTTCTCGGCGCGCTCTCGGATCGAATGAACGAGGTCGTCGATCTGACCCTTGGTCGGCTTCACCACGATCTTCGGATCGACCAGACCTGTCGGGCGGATCACCTGCTCGACGAACTCGCCGCCGGCCTGACCGAGCTCGTACTTGCCCGGCGTCGCCGAGAGATACACAGCCTGCCCGATTCGGTCGGCGAACTCCTCCCACGTCAACGGCCGATTGTCGACCGCGGACGGCAGCCGGAACCCGAACTCGACCAGGTTCCGCTTACGCGACATGTCACCCTCGTACATGCCACCGATCTGCGGGACTGTCACGTGTGATTCGTCGATGACGAGAAGGAAGTCTTCCGGGAAGTAGTCGATCAGTGTCGCCGGTGCTGTGCCTGCAGCGCGGCCGTCGATGTGGCGCGAATAGTTCTCGATGCCGGAGCAGAATCCGACTTGGCGAATCATCTCGAGGTCGTACTGGGTACGCATCCGCAGACGTTGCGCTTCGAGGAGCTTGCCCTGCTTTTCGAGTTCCGCGAGGCGGCCTTCCAGCTCGGATTCGATGTCGCGAACCGCGCGTTCCATCCGCTCCGGACCTGCGACGTAGTGCGTCGCGGGAAAAATTCGCAGCATGTCGACCTGCCGGACAACATCACCGGTGAGGGGATGCAGGTAGTACAGCGCCTCGATCTCGTCGCCGAAGAATTCGATACGAACGGCCAGCTCTTCGTAGGACGGAATGATCTCGACGGTGTCGCCGCGGACTCGGAACGAGCCACGTACGAACGACAGGTCGTTTCGGGTGTATTGCACGTCGACGAGCAGGCGCAGCAGGTCGTCACGGTTCACCTCGGCACCGACTTCGAGCTGGACGGACCGGTCGAGGTAGGACTGGGGGGTGCCGAGGCCGTAGATGCAGGACACCGAGGCGACCACGACGACGTCACGACGAGAGAGCAAGCTGGACGTTGCGGAGTGCCGCAACCGCTCGACGTCGTCGTTGACGGAGCTGTCCTTCTCGATGTAAGTGTCGGTCTGGGCGATGTACGCCTCGGGCTGGTAGTAGTCGTAGTAGGACACGAAGTACTCGACAGCGTTGTGCGGCAACATCTCTCGCAACTCGTTGGCCAGCTGCGCTGCGAGCGTCTTGTTCGGAGCCATCACGAGTGTCGGCCGTTGCAACTTCTCGATCAACCACGCCGTCGTCGCGGACTTACCGGTGCCTGTCGCACCGAGCAGGACAACGTCCTTCTCCCCCGCGTTGATCCGGCGTTCGAGGTCGGCAATGGCGGCCGGCTGATCACCGGCAGGCTTGTGTTCGCTGACAACCTCGAAGCGACCTTCGGTGCGTTCGATCAGCTCGCCGACCGGACGATGCTCCGAGTGGGCGAGGAGGTGCTTTTCTGTTGGAAACGCCATTGCACAAGCCTATGCCGACCCACCGACACGTACCGCTCGGCTGCCGCAGCGACCGTGCTGACCTGCAAGTAAATCGATTGCACCATCGCGCCGCCCGGTGTTAGCGTTTCGGCGATCGTCGACCCGTCCCCAGGAGGTGACACCCATGAACGTTGTATCCACAGTGGGCGCTCCCCTACCGATCACGATCGCGCGACCGACGTAGTCGCCGCTGGGAGCGCCTGAGAACGCAATTCGTGAAAGGCGACTCCCATGAACTCAACACCCTCTGCACAGCCCGAAGCCCGCGAGCGAGCACTTGTCCTCGGTGGCGGCGGATCGACAGGCAATGCGTGGCTGATCGGCGTTGTCGCCGGCCTGTTCGATGCCGGACTCGACGTAACCACAGCCGACCTCACCATCGGGACATCAGCAGGCTCGACCGCCGCAGCCCAGTTTGCCGGCGCCTCCCCGACCGAACTGTTCGCCGCCATCCTTGCCGCCGCGCCTGAACAGAAGGCAGGTTCGGCGGCGTCCGACCGAAGCCGCGTTGCCAGCAGGCCGGTGGCCGACCACCTGGCACGAATCAGCGCCATCATCGCCTCCTCCGACGACATGGCCGACCTGCGCCGCAGAATGGGCGCGGCAGCACTCGACCTGGCTGCGGCGTCGGACGGCTCCTGGCAAAAACAATGGCGAGCCACTGTCGCCGCGCGACTACCAAGTCGACAGTGGCCGCAGCGAACGGTTCTCATCACGGCGGTCGATGCCCGGACCGGTGCACCGGCCGTGTTCGACCGCCACAGCGGAGTCGATCTGGCCGATGCGGTCGCCGCAAGCTGCGCAAGCAGGCTTCCCTACCGAGTCGGCGACATCCCGTACCTCGACGGCGGTTACCGTTCCAACGCCGAAAACGCTGACCTGGCAGCGGGTTACGCGCGGGTGCTAGTGCTGGCACCCTTCGGCGGACGTGCACTCACGCCGGTGGAATGGGGCAATCATCTCGCAACGCAGATCGACGAACTCCGTGCACACGGCAGCAGGGTCGAGACGATCAGCCCGGACGGCAGCGCCGAGCATATGTTCGGACCCAATGCGATGGACCTGACGCTGCGACCGCCCGCTGCCCGAACGGGATACGAGCAAGGCACGGCCCTCGCCGAGCCCCTCGCCGCATTCTGGCGCTGACGCCAGCTCACCAATCTCAGCCGGATTCCAGAGAAGCAGGTAACTTCCTATGGGTGGTCCACGTGCACAAACCGAAGGTCGAGTACTTCGATATCGAAGCGCGCACGAACACGGACCCGAAAGGTTTCGTCCGCGAGGTCGAGCAGTACCGCGTCGAACCGTGGGGCCTGTACATGGCCCGCACTGCAGACCACCATGCCTTCCACTACCTGGAATCGTGGCTGATCCCGACGCTCGGGTTGCGGGCGACGATCTTCCACTACTACCCGGAGCATCGCCGCGACCAGAACTTCTACGTCGACCTCGGCGAATTCACTATCGGGCCAACCGTCTGGAAGTCGGTCGACCACTATCTCGACCTCGTTGTCAGGTCCGGCCGCGACGTCGAACTACTCGACCTCGACGAACTTCTCGAAGCACGGACCGCAGGATTGATCACGACAGAGGAAGCACACAAAGCCATCGAGCAGGCCTTCGTCGCAGTCGACGGTATGGCCAGCCACGATCATCGACTCGAGCCGTGGTTGGAATCGCGTGGCATCGCACTCACCTGGTCGACCGAGGTGCCCGCCCCGCCACGCTCACCCGCAACGAAAGGCTAGACCGAAGTCCTAGACCGACCTGGCGATCCACTTCGGGATCTCTTTGGCCTTGCCTGCAGCGCGCGCGATTTTGTGGTTCTTGCCGAGAATCAGCCGCAATTGCAGCTGACTTTCGGTCCAGAATGCCGACCGCGGCGACGAGGTCCACGTGTCGTGGAACAGCCGCTTGGTGTACGCGACGGAATCCGGCGAGCGTGTGGCAATCTGGTCGGCGAGCGCTTTCGCGGCCGCGAGCGGATCGGCGCTGACCTCGGTGACCAGTCCGAGTTCCTTCGCCTTGACGCCGTCGAACACCTCGGCGGTCATGGTGAGCCGTTTCGCAACGTCGATCGGAACGAGTTCGCGCAGTGTCACCGACCCGGTCATGTCGGGGATCAGTCCCCACTTTGCTTCCATCACCGACAACTCGCAGTCGGGTGTCGTGAAACGGAAGTCTGCCGCGAGCGCCAACTGCAGTCCGCCGCCGAAGCAGTAGCCGTGCAGCACTGCCAGGACGGGCACGGGGAGCTCACGCCACGCCCAGCACGCCTTCTGGAACAGGTTGGTCGTCTGCACGGGCAGCTTCGCGAAACCGCGGACCTGAGCGATCTGGTCCTTGCCGACAGCCGCGAAATCGAGTCCGCTGCAGAAGGCCTTTCCATCACCCTGCAGGATGACCGCGCGGATAGAGCGATCCTTCGCGATCTGCTCGGGAACAGAGGTGAGGGCCTCGAACATCGGAAAGTCGAGGGAGTTCAGCTTGTCGGCGCGGTTCAGGGTGGCGTAGGCGATGCCGTCGACGACGTCGAGGCTGATGCGTTCTGACATGCGGGCAACATTATCCGAGCCCTGGATGCGCGACCTATCGGCGACCTTCCTGCGAGGCTGCCCACTCCATGGCGCGGTGGTAGGCCGTGTCGAACCACGGCTCTTTGACGGAAAGGTAGGCGTCGATTGCATCCGAGCGCTCGGTAAACGCGCTCGCCTTCGCTTCGGCATGTCGCTTGATCGCCGAATACTCGTCGCGAATGTCGGCATTTTCTCGTAGCCAATCACGGAATGCCAGAGCAAATTGCTGCCCGGGCCAGTTCGCGACTCGGATATGCAGACTCGCTGGGCGCTTCGGGTCGGCATTCCCGTGCAACCGCTTCTGCCAGATTCCCGGGTCTGCTTCACCGCCGACCCCGTAGGTCGGTTTCGGATTATCGGCAGTGATCCGAGAGTTTCGCGGGAAGCCCGCCTTTTCGAGCGGCTCGGCCAATTTGTCTGCTGTCGCGAGATCGGCAACGGTGATCTGCAGATCTATGACGTCTTTCGCGGCGAGTCCAGCGACCGCCGTCGAACCGATGTGATCGATGCGCATCGCGGATGCGCCACATGCCACGTGCAGGCGTCCGATCAACCGTTGCGCTTGCGCAGGCCATTCCGGATCAGCGGGGACCAACTTTACGACCGAGGTGGCCGACTGCCCATTCCGGATATTGCGCTCGAACGGAACGAGACGCTCGTCCCACAGCGCGTGAACCTGCGCGTCGATCGTTCCCGGCGGACCGCTGTTGTCGAGCCAGACATCGGCCGCCGCACGTCGCTGTTCGTCGGTGGCCTGCGCCGAAATCCGTGCGCGAGCGTCCTTCTCGGGAACACCGCGGTGTTCGACCAATCGGTGTACGCGTTCTTCTGCGTCGACGAATACCACGATGACCAGACTGAACAGCGGTCCAAGTCCGTTTTCGACGAGTAGCGGAATGTCTTGCACCAGAACAGCATCGGCGGGCGCGGCGGCTATCAGTTCGGCAGTTCGCTTGCCGACCAGTGGGTGCACGATCGAGTTGAGTTTGCCGCGCGCCTCGTCGCTGACGAATGCTTTGGCCGCCAACGCCGCTCGATCGAGGTTGCCGTCTGTTGCGAGGATGTCGTCGCCGAATGCAGCAACGAGTGCGGTTAGGCCTTCGGTTCCCGGTTCGACAACCTCCCGCGCAATCTTGTCGGAATCGACAATTACCGCTCCTCGACTCTCGAGTATTTTCGATACGGTCGATTTACCTGCTCCCATGCCTCCTGTGAGGCCAATTCTCAGCACGTTTCCAGTCTCTCATCCGACACGCTGTTGTTCACACGTCTCAAATGCCACAAGTTCAACAATTTGTCGGTTATGTTTCGTCGTGGCGTGCCAGGCCAACCTCTCTAACAAAGGAACATCATGGGAAGCAATCGACACCAGGCCGGTCGGCACCGCCTGGGCATGGCGAATGGGGTGCACTGCACTCTGATTCCCGCTGTTGCGACTGCACTCGAAGAGCACCGTCGCAATTGGTTCACCGCGCTTGTCAGCCCTGCCCGACACAGTTTCGCGGCGATGCGCAAGCGCACCGCAACTGCGTCGACCCATTGGGTGCCGGCAACCGCAAGCTGAGCACGACCCCTTTTCTACAAGTGGCCCAGTCCGATTCGGACTGGGCCATTGACTTTTTCCGGGCTGATTTCGGGCGGCGTCAGGGGTTCACCGACCCGTCCGACGGCGCTAGGGGACCCCTCACTCCACTGACACAAACAAAGAGGCCCGGTCCAATTGGACCGGGCCTCTTTGTTTGCTAACTACGCGTTGCCGGAGAGCTTCTCGCGAAGCGCTGCAAGCTGCGCGTCGCTGGCAAGCGATCCACCGGTGGACTCGGCCGGAGCCGCGCCTGCGGCAGCCGCTGGGCTACCACCCTCGGCGGAACCGGTCTCCGACGAATAGCCTGCCGCAGCGTTCGCGATCTCGTTGGCTTCGTCGGCGGCCATCTTCTCCATCTGAGCGGTGTGCATCTTGTGGCGACGCTCGGCCTCGGCGTAACGGCCTTCCCACTCTTCACGCTGCTTGTCGAAGCCTTCGATCCAGTCGTTGGTCTCGGAATCGAAGCCCTCGGGGAAGATGTAGTTGCCCGCTTCGTCGTAGCTGTCGGCCATGCCGTACTTCGACGGATCGAACTCTGCGTGGTAATCCTCGTTGGCCTGCTTGAGGCTCAGCGAGATACGACGACGCTCGAGGTCGATGTCGATGACCTTGACCATCGCGTCGTCTCCGACTGCGACGACCTGGTCCGGGACCTCCACGTGGCGCTCGGCCAGCTCGGAGATGTGGACCAAGCCCTCGATGCCCTCTTCGACCCGCACGAAGGCGCCGAACGGAACCAGCTTGGTGACCTTGCCCGGAACGATCTGGCCGATCGCGTGGGTGCGAGCGAACTGGCGCCACGGATCTTCCTGCGTTGCCTTGAGCGACAGCGAAACGCGCTCGCGGTCCAGGTCGACGTCGAGAACCTCGACGGTGACCTCGTTGCCGACCTCGACAACCTCGGACGGGTGATCGATGTGCTTCCACGACAGCTCGGAGACGTGCACCAGGCCGTCGACGCCACCGAGGTCCACGAAGGCACCGAAGTTGACGATCGAGGAGACGACGCCCTTGCGGACCTGTCCCTTCTGGAGCTGGTGCAGGAATTCGCTGCGAACCTCGGACTGTGTCTGCTCCAACCACGCACGGCGCGAAAGGACGACGTTGTTGCGGTTCTTGTCGAGCTCGATGATCTTGGCCTCGATCTCCTTGCCGACGTACGGCTGGAGGTCGCGGACACGACGCATCTCGACGAGCGATGCAGGCAGGAAGCCACGAAGACCGATGTCGAGGATGAGGCCGCCCTTGACGACCTCGATGACGGTGCCCTTGACGGCCTCGTCCTTTTCCTTGAGCTCTTCGATTGTGCCCCATGCGCGTTCGTACTGAGCGCGCTTCTTCGACAGGATCAGGCGGCCTTCTTTGTCCTCCTTGGTGAGGACGAGGGCTTCGATCTCATCGCCTACGGAGACGACCTCGTTGGGGTCGACGTCGTGCTTGATGGAGAGCTCGCGAGAAGGAATGACGCCTTCGGTCTTGTAACCGATATCGAGTAGAACCTCGTCACGATCGACCTTGACGATGGTGCCTTCGACGATGTCGCCATCGTTGAAGTATTTGATCGTCGCGTCGATTGCGGCGAGAAAGTCCTCAGCAGAGCCAATGTCATTGATGGCTACCTGCGGAGAGGTGACGGTGGATGAGGGCATGTGTTGAGTTGCTCCGGACGGGTTGTGGTCGGTTGATGGATGTTCGGTCGGTCACTCGCGAACTCGCACCGCACCGGTTTCGGCGCAGCGCAAAGACACTCGCGCAAAACAGGGTACGCGACCCGGGTAGAGCTGGGCAAACCGGGCGGCGCGCGTCGCACCTAGAGTGTTGCCCATGTCAGAACCAACGGTATCGGACCGACATGCCGAGGCAAATGCCCTGCTCGGAGCGGTCGGCGTGAGCCGCACCCGGATCGACTCGGCGACGAGCGAGCGCGCCAGCCGCGCCTGGTGGGACGCCGACGCCGGTGCCTATCACCAGACCCACGGCGAGTTTCTCGGCGTCGATTCCGCGGACGGTGAGTTCGTCTGGTGTCCGGAGGGGCTGCACGAAGGCGATATGCGTTTCCTCGGAGACGTCGCCGGCAAGGCGATCCTCGAAATCGGCTGCGGTTCTGCGCCGTGTTCGCGCTGGTTGGCGGCTCAGGGCGCCCGTCCGGTCGGTCTCGATCTGTCGATGGGGATGTTGAGCCGCGGGCTCGAATCGATGTCGGGGTCCGAACGGCGAGTGCCGCTCGTGCAGGCAGGTGCCGAGACACTCCCCTTCGCGGACGCGAGCTTCGACGCGGCGTGTTCGGCGTTCGGTGCCGTGCCGTTCGTCGCCGATTCCGCCCTGGTCATGAGGGAGGTCGCCCGAGTATTGCAGCCCGGCGGGCGCTGGGTGTTCTCCGTCAACCACCCGATGAGATGGATTTTCCCCGACGATCCCGGCGAGGCCGGGCTCACTGCGACCATCCCCTATTTCGATCGCAGCCCCTATGTGGAGGTCGACGAGGCCGGTAGAGCGACGTACGTCGAACATCATCGGACGGTCGGCGATCGGGTCCGCGAGATCGTCGCCGCCGGCCTGACCGTGGTCGACATCGTCGAACCCGAGTGGCCCGAGTGGCTCGACCGCGAGTGGGGGCAGTGGAGTCCATTGCGCGGTGCACTGTTTCCGGGGACCGCGATCTTCGTGTGCGACAAACCGGAATGAGGGGTTCCCTGCCGTCGTCCGACGGAGTCAGGAAACCCCTCGTCTCACTTTGCCGATCGGCCCGCTTGCTTCAACGCCATCCGCAACGCGAATTCGATCTGTGCGTTCACGCTGCGTAGGTCGTCGGACGCCCACTTGGCCATGGCGTCGTGGACTACAGGATCGAGCCGAAGGAGAATCTTCTTTCGCTCAGCCATGACAGCGGCTCAGCCATAGATCGTGCCGGTGTTGACGACCGGTTGCACGGCCCGATCACCGCACAGCACCACAAGCAGGTTGGAGACCATGGTCGCCTTGCGGTCCTCGTCGAGTTCGACGACACCCTGCTCGGCCAACCGCTCGATTGCGAGGCCGACCATCCCGACCGCACCTTCGACGATTCGGGTGCGTGCCGCGACGACCTGCGACGCCTGCTGGCGGACCAGCATCGATTGTGCGATCTCGGGCGCATAGGCGAGGTGCGTGATGCGCGCTTCGATGACTTCGACGCCTGCAAGAGCGGTGCGATCGCTCAGTTCGACGGTGAGTTCGGACGCGACCTCCGCGCCGTCCCGCAAGCTGGTGCGACCCTCCTCGTGCGAGTCGTACGGATGCGTCGTTGCAAGGTGCCTGACCGCCGCCTCGGACTGGATCGCGATGTACTCCTCGTAGTCGTCGACCGCGAATGCTGCTTTACCGCTGTCGATCACCTTGTAGACAACGACAGCCGCGATCTCGACGGGGTTGCCGTCGGCGTCGTTGACCTTGAGCTTCGCCGTCTCGAAGTTGCGGACCCGCAACGTGATTCGCTTCTTGGTCGACAGCGGGAGCACCCAGAGGAACCCCGCATCGTTGACCGATCCGACGTATCGACCGAAGAACTGGACGACCTTCGACTCGTTCGGGTTGATGACCGTGAAGCCGGTAGCCACGATTAGCAGCACGATTCCGAGAACGATCGCACCCGCTCCCGCTGCGGGATTCATTGTCGCCGCGGCAAGCCCACCTGCGACGGCGCCGACGACCAGAAGAACCAACAACACCAAGAACCCGTTTACTCGAAAAGCTTGTCGCTCCATTGCTTTGCCCTTTCTCGTGCTACCAAAGTGATATCACTATAGTAGCTCACGAATATCCGTCACGCACCACTTCCCGACGCGGTAGCGGTACACCGCGATGCGGGCAATCCTCGACGTGATCGTGGCAGTGCATCGCGATCGGCCCGCCCTGCACGCGCTTATGCATCGGCTCGCTCCACGGTCACCAGCCGACCTCGAGGCGCTACGCGCAATGGAGGAACACATCACCGGCGAGGTCGAATACCACCTGCGACGCACCGAGCGCGGTGGCGACGATCCGGCATTGACGGCGCAGACCGTTTGCCACGCCGTGGACGCGCACGTCCACCGGGTACTGACCCGGCACACTGTCGACGTCGACGACCGCTTAGAGCAGTTTCGACAAGAAGAGCTTGGTTCGGTCGTGCTGTGGATTGGCAAGCAGTTCACGGGGTTTGCCGGATTCGACCACGACGCCGCCGTCCATGAAGACAAGCTGATCGGCGACTTCGCGCGCGAAGCCCATCTCGTGGGTGACCACCACCATCGTCATACCTTCACGCGCAAGGTTCTTCATGACCGAAAGCACCTCGCCGACCAGCTCGGGGTCCAAGGCGGACGTCGGCTCGTCGAAGAGCATCAGCTTCGGATCCATTGCCAACGCTCGTGCGATGGCGACGCGCTGCTGCTGCCCACCGGAAAGCTGCGCCGGATATGCATTCGCCTTCTCGGACAGCCCGACCTGATCGAGCAGGTCCTTGGCACGCGTTACCGCGTCGGCCTTCTTGATGCCCTTCACCTGTGTCGGAGCCTCGACGATGTTCTCGAGGGCAGTCCGATGTGGGAACAGGTTGAAGTGCTGGAACACCATCCCGATGTCGCGGCGCTGCTTGGCAGCGGCCTTCGGCGGCATTTCGTACAGCTTGCCGTTCTTCTCGCGGTACCCGACAAGATCGCCGTCGACGTAGAGCCGACCCGCATTCACCTGCTCGAGGTGGTTGATGCAGCGCAGAAAGGTGGATTTCCCCGAGCCCGACGGGCCGACCAGGCACAACACCTGGCCGCGGTCTACCTCTAGCGTGATGCCTTTGAGCACCTTGAGCGCGCCGAAACTCTTGCAGACCTGTTCGGCCTTCACCATTGGAGTCATACCGGACCTCCGCCGCCCTTCGGCGCTCCGAGTCCCTGAGCTTTCGCCAGCGCCTCGAGCTGTTTCGTCGTGAGAGTGCGCGACGCGCCCTTCGAGTAGTACCGCTCCAGGTAGAACTGGCCGACCATCAGGATGCTCGTAATTGCCAGGTACCAGGTCATAGCCACCATCAGTAGTGGCACCGGCTGGAAGTTGGTTCCCGAGATGTCGCGTGCGACGCCGTACAGCTCGGTACTCAGTGGAACTGCTGTAACCAACGACGTGGTTTTGAGCATGCTGATGAGCTCGTTGCCCGTCGGCGGAATAATCACTCGCATCGCCTGCGGCAGCACGGTGCGACGGATGGTCTGCGACCACGACATACCAAGGGCTGTCGACGCTTCCGTCTGCCCCTCCCCGACCGAATTGATACCGGCCCGCACGATCTCCGCCATGTAGGCGGCCTCGTTGAGTCCGAGCCCGATCATCGCGAAGAGAAAAGCCGCACTGAGCGATTGGATGTCGAAGTGCACGAATTGCGGGCCGAACGGGATACCTAGATCGATCGTCTTGTACAGCGACGGGAACAGCCCCCAGAACACCAACTGCACATACACGGGAGTGCCGCGGAAGAACCACAGGTATACCCATGCCGCCGACCGCAGCACCGGGTTCGGCGACAGTCGCATCACCGCGAGTAGAACACCGAGGGCGATCGCGATGGCCATCGCGAGCACCGTCAGCTTGACGGTCACCCAGGCGGCGGCCGAAATGCGTTGGTCGAAAAGGTATTTCCCGTAGGTATCCCAGCCGTATGCGGCGTTTGTCGCCGCCCCGTAGACAAAGAGGGCGACCAGTATCAGTACGACTATCGCAGCGATCCAACGGCCGGGCCGGCGAAGCGGGATGGCCTTGATGGCCTCCGGCTCCGCCGACGCGCCGTCGACCACAGGCCGCGTTTCGGACACGTGACTCTCCTGTTGTGCGCTGTGCGGTCAGTGGTCTGTAAATCCGGCTCTCACGTGGTGAATCAGTTGACCGCGCCGTTGATCACCGATTTTTCGATCACACCTGCCTCGACGCCCCAGTTCTCGGCGATCTTCAGGTAGCTGCCATCGTCGATCAGGTGCTGCAGCGCCTTCTGGAGTACGCCGGCCATCGGAGAGCCCTTGGCGACCGGCCAACCGTACGGTGCCGAGTCGAAGAGTTCACCGGCCGGTTCGAGCTTGCCGTTGCTCTGCTTGATCGCGTACGCAGTTACCGGCGAATCGGCCGACATCGCGTCCACCTTGCCCAAGGCGAGTGCGCTGGCGGCGTCGTCCTGACGATCGAACTTCTGCTTGTCGATCGGCGGCTTGCCTTCGGCGACGCACTTCTCGCTCTTGGCCGGGATTTCATCGGTGTCCTCGACCGTGGTCGACTGGACCGCGACCTTCTTGCCGCACGCATTGTTCGGATCGATCGGCTTGCCGGTCTGCTGCGCCCACTGAATTCCTGCGCTGAAGTAGGTCGTGAAGTCGACCGTCTGCTCGCGCTCCTTGGAGTCGGTGAACGACGACATTCCCACGTCGTACGTTCCAGCCTGGATCGCGGGGATGATCTTGTCGAAGTCGGATTCGGCGTACTCCGGTGTCACGCCGAGCACCTTGCCGATGGCGTTCATCAGGTCGACGTCGAAACCGACGAGCTTGCCGCTGCCGTCCTTGAACTCGTTCGGCGCGTACGGAACGTTCACGCCGACAACCAACTTGCCCGAACTCTTCACCTTCTCTGGGAGTTCGGCCGCGATCGCGTCCACCTTCTCGACCTCGACGGTGGCGGTCTCGGAACCCGAACCCCCGCTGTCGCTGTTGTCCGCACAACCCGCGAGCACAAGGGCTGCGCCACTCGCCATCACACACACCGTGCGTGCGAAGCGACTACGGGCAAATACCGTCCGACCAGACACTGCTGCCTCCAGATGATTTCGACTTTCGGCACAGGTTAGACCCAACCGGGCGACTGTGCGACGTTATCGACTCGCGATCCGCGGACCGTAAAGCCGTCGGACGTTGCCGACCTGGACCGGAATAGGTCCGTCGGAAGTGGGATTCAGCGCTTACGAATTCTGGCGAGCACATGCTCAGTGAATTCACTCGTCGACGCGAGTCCACCAAGATCAGCTGTCGCGGTCCCTGCCTCGAACGTTGCGGCAACACCGTGCTCGATTCGATCCCCCGCATGGGTCAGAGTGGGATCGGATCGACGCTCCCCCAACCACCGCAACAACATCGCCGCAGACAGGAACAGGGCCGACGGATTGGCACGGTTTCGACCAGCGATGGTCGGCGCGGCACCGTGCGCAGCCTGTGCCATGGCTATGGTGTCCGAGCAATTGAGCGACGCCGCGGTGCCGAGCGACCCACCGAGTTCTGCTGCGAGATCGGACAGAATGTCGCCGAAAAGGTTTTCCGTGACCACAACGTCGAACTCCTCGCCGCGTCGAACCAGGTGCGCTGCCATTGCATCGACATGTTCGTCGTCGACGACGACGTCCGGATACTGCAGCCCGACCTCTGCGCACACGTCGCGAAACAGTCCCGTCGTCATCGGCAGAACGTTGGCCTTGTGCACGATCGTCACGTGCTTGCGCCTGGTTCGGGCGAGCCGAAAAGCCACGTGCGCGATACGTTCCGTCGCCTGACGGGTGATGACGCCGACCGAGAGTGCGACGTCGGGCGTCGGTTTGAATTCACCGGATCCAGCGAACATATTTCGGTCGGCGTAGAGACCCTCGCTGTTCTCCCTGACGATCACGACATCCATCCGCGGCGACATCGACCGCACCCCGGTGAACGCGCGAGCCGGACGGATGTTGGCGTACAGATCGAATCGCTTCCGGATCGCCCCACCCGGCGGCGGACCCACCCGATGTTCGGCCGGATAGGACGCACTGTCGTGCGGACCCATCACCCAACCATCGAGTCCCGTCAGCGCGTCGAAAGTAGATTCCGGCAGCGGCGAGGCATGGTCGGCGATCGCGGCGTTGCCCATCGGCAACGGTGTCCACACCACCCCCGGCGCACGCGCTGCAGCAAGGGCTTCCTCGACCACTCGCATTGTCTCGGTGACGATCTCGCGTCCGATTCCGTCGCCCTCGATCGATCCGAGGCGGAGTGCATTCGATTCCACGCTGCTCATCGGAACATCATCGCCTACGGTTGTGGTGTGCAGCGTCACGGTTTCGCCGAGTTCGAACTCGGGTAATTCTTCACGCACTCGCCTCCCCACTCGAACAGAGGATTTTTGTGCTCAAACGCGACATGTCCGCGCGCCTCGATATCTCGATCACCGCGCCGACGAGCCTGGAGTTCCAGATCGCGATCGCGCCGCATCCCGGTGCGACCGTAACCGAGAAGCTCGTCTTTCTGCTCGACGGCAAGCCCGTCGACGCAACCGAAGTCAGTGGCCCACACGGCAATCGCATCCATGTCTTCGACGCAGGGGTCGGCAGCCTCCAGGTCGAATACGACGCCACCGTGCTCGGCAACACCCATCCAGCGCCGATCACCAACTACGACAAGTCGCTGTACCTGCGCCCGAGCCGCTACGCGGAATCCGACAAGTTCTACGGTTTCGCCGCAACGGAATTCGGCGACTACGCCGATTCCGAGGAAGTGCTCGAGAAGATCTCCGCCTGGGTCGGCCGACGGCTGCAATATGTTCCGGGCAGCAGTGATCCGATCGACGGTGCCACCGACACTCTGCTCGCCGGGGCAGGCGTATGCCGCGACTACGCACACCTTGTCGTCGCGATGCTGCGGGCGGTCAACGTGCCAGCGCGGCTGGTTGCGGTATATGCGCCCGGCTGCGATCCGATGGACTTCCATGCCGTCGCCGAGGGATTCGTCGGTGGCAAGTGGCGCGTCGTCGACGCGACCTGCCTAGCACCGCGGTCGACCCTGATCCGTATCGCGACGGGCCGCGACGCTGCCGATACCGCGTTCCTCGACAACCACAACGGCGCCATCACGCTCAACAGCTCGACGGTCACTGCCGTCGTCGACGGTGAGCTTCCGATCGACGACATCACCGAGCTCGTGTCGCTGACCTAATCTTGATCGCGTGGTTCAGTCAGTGGAGTTGCTGCTCGACGAGGATGCCGAGGCAGCGGTAATTGCGCAATGGCAACTGCTCGTCGATGCAGGACTGCCCGCTCAGGGCGGTCACCATCGGCCGCACGTCACCGCGGCCGTCGCCTCCGAACTGTGGCCTTCCGTCGAGCAGCGACTCGAACGCGAACTCGATTTCGTTCCCATCCCGGTTCGGGTCGGCGCGATCGTGCTGTTTCGGGCACGAGTGTCGAGAGGGCCTGGTGCCGTGCTCGTCAGGCTCGTGGTTCCGTCTGCCCCGTTGCTCGCTCTGCATCGTCGGATCCACGACATCGTCGCGGAATGTCCTGGCACACAGGCGAACTTGGCACCCGACGAGTGGACACCGCACGTCACCCTGGCGCGTCGGCTACCTCGTGACCGTCTCGGGTCCGCGGTGGCGACGGTGCTCGACGAACCGGACATCATCGGGTACGTCGCAGGCATCCGCCGTTGGGACAGCGACAATCGCCTGAACTGGCAGATAGCGTGAGTTGGAAGAAACTCGGCAGCAAAAGCGTTCAAGTGATTGCAACCTAGCGAAAGGACCGCAGTGGCCACTCAGACCCTGACCCAAGAAAACTTCGACGAGACCGTGACCTCGAACGACATCGTCTTGGTCGACTTCTGGGCGTCGTGGTGCGGGCCGTGCCGCAGCTTCGCGCCGACCTTCGAGAAGTCTTCCGACGCACACCCCGACGTCCTGCACGGCAAGGTGGACACAGAGGCAGAGCAGGGCCTCGCCAGCGCCGCGAACATTCGGTCGATCCCGACGCTTATGGCTTTCCGCGAAGGCGTACTTGTCTTCGCTCAGCCAGGCGCACTCCCCGCACCAGCGCTCGAAGACCTCCTGACCCAGATCAAGGGCCTGGACATGGACGACGTCCGCCGCCAGATCGCCGATCAAGAAGCCGCCTCCAAGTAAGTTTCGGATACGTGTCGAAAACGGCCGAGGCCGTTCGACGCTGTTTGTGAAGACAGAAACTGTCCTTCGACACGAATCCGACGATTGGGGAACGACATGCGATACATGAGCTGGGTACACAGTGCAGGTGACTTCGGTCCGCCGCCACAGGCCTTGATGGATGCGATCGCCGAAGCGGGCGCGCGCGATGCGGCCAACGGAATTCTCCTCGACTCCGGTGGCATCGGAACCCTCGACGGCGGCGGAGCCAAGATCACGCTGACCGGCGGCTCGGTGCGGGTGCTCGACGGGCCCTACAGCGAGGCGAAAGAACTGGTCGGCGGCTACGCCATCCAGAATCTCGCGTCACGCGAAGAGGCAATCGCCAGCGCGAAATGGTTGCTCGAACTCCACAAAGAGCTGTGGCCCGAGTGGGAGGGCGAGATCGAGGTCCGCCAACTGTACGGAGCGGAAGACTTCTGAGCTCGAGCTGACATTCGGCCGGCACGCACCAGCGTGCCGGCCGTTTGTTGTGTGCGGCTGTCAGTGCGCCGCAGCGTCCCAACTGCGGCCGGTGCCGACCGACACATCGAGCGGAACATCGAGTGCGATGGCCGACGCCATCTTCTCGCGAACGATCGTTTCGAGTTGCTCACGTTCGGCGGCGACAACCTCGAACAACAATTCGTCGTGAATCTGCAACAACATCCGCGATTTGAGACCTGCTTCTCGAATAGCGGCCTGCACGTTGATCATTGCGACCTTGATGATGTCTGCCGCGGTCCCCTGGATCGGTGCGTTCAACGCTGCCCGCTCGGCAACTTCACGACGCTGCCGGTTGCTGCTGTCGAGGTCGGGCAGATACCGCCGCCGACCGAACAGCGTCGACGTGTAGCCGACCTTGCGTGCTTCGTCGACAGCGTCGCGCAGATAGTCGCGAACGCCGCCGAACCTGGAGAAGTACGTCTCCATCTGTTCTTTGGCTTCTTCGGTACTGATCTTCAGTTGTGCCGACAGTCCGTAGGCACTCAGACCGTACGCCAAGCCGTACGACATCGCCTTGACCCTGCGACGCAGTTCGGGGGTCACCTCGTCGATCGGCACTCCGAAGGCCTTGGACGCGACGAAAGTATGGAGGTCCTCCCCCGTGTTGAAGGCTTCGATCAAACCCTCGTCGCGGGATAGGTGGGCCATGATCCGCATCTCGATCTGGCTGTAGTCGGCCGTCATCAGCATGTCGAACCCCGGCCCGACGACGAAGCCGTCCCGGATCTGGCGACCCGTGTCGGTGCGGATCGGAATGTTCTGCAGGTTCGGCTCGACCGACGACAGTCGTCCTGTCGCGGCGATCGTCTGGTTGAACGTCGTGTGGATCCGGCCGTCGTCGGACACGGCCTTGAGCAGTCCGTCGACCGTCACCTTGAGCCTGGTCGCGTCGCGATGGGCAAGCAGGTGCTCGAGGAACGGATGCTGGGTCTTCTCGAACAGGCCTTCCAGTGCGTCCGCATCCGTGGTGTAGCCGGTTTTGGTGCGCTTGGTCTTCGGCATGTCGAGCTTCTCGAAGAGCACCGTCTGCAACTGCTTCGGCGACCCCAGGTTGATCTGCTCGCCGATCACCTCGTAGGCCTCGTTCGCCGCACGGGCAACCTCGTCGGCGAAGCGGCTCTGCAGATCGTGCAGGTGATCGAGATCCATTGCGATGCCGGCCGTTTCGAGGTCGGCAAGCACGGTGAGCAGCGGCAGTTCCATCTCGGTCAGCAACGCGGTCGACTCGATCGTTTCCAACTCGGTGTCGAATGCAGCCGCGAGGTCGACGATCGCCTGAGCGCGCAGGATCTCGGCTTCGGCCGCTGCGGTCACAACCTCGTCCTCGTCGTCGAGCAACGACAGCTGGCCCTGCTCCGACTTCTCGACTCGCAATTCGCGACGCAGGTAGCGCAACGACAGGTCGTCGAGTGCGAAGGTCCGCTGGCCGGGGCGAACCAGGTAGGCGGCCAGACCCGTGTCGGTCGTGAGGCCGCCGAGCACCCAGCCGCGCCCATGTAGGGCGTGCATCGCGGCCTTCGCCTCGTGCAGCGCCTTCGGCTGCGCCGCATCCTCGAGCCAACTACCAAGCGCCTGTTCGTCTTCCGGTGTCAGCGCAGTGACGTCGATGTAGCCACCCTCGCCGTCCGACGCTGCGATCGTGATAGAGGTGACGTCGCCGCCGTACGGCGTCGTCTTTCCCGCCACGGTGACGCCGTGCCGCTCGCCTGCCGAGGCGTGCGTGGCAAGCCATGTTGTGAGTTCGCCCGGCGCGATCGCGCCGCCGCTGATCTCGAAACCCTCGTCGGCCTCGGGCTCCGGCGAGGCGAGCGTTTCGAACAGACGGTCACGGAGGACGCGAAACTCGAGGTCGTCGAAGAGCTGATGAATCTTGGCGCGATCCCACGGACCGTGTTCGAGCTGGTCGGGGGTGTACGGCAACTCGACTGTCCGCAGCAACTCGGTGAGTTGGCGATTCATCAGCACGTGCGCCAGATTTGCGCGCAACGCGTCGCCGACCTTGCCACGCACCTCGTCGACGCGATCGACGAGAGTGTTGAGATCGCCGTACTCGCGGATCCACTTGGTGGCGGTCTTCTCCCCTACGCCGGGTATGCCGGGGAGGTTGTCACTCGGATCGCCGCGCAGCGCAGCGAAATCCGGGTACTGGCTCGGTGTGAGGCCGTACTTCGCCTCCACCTCCTGCGGTGTGAACCGAGTGAGCTCCGAGACGCCCTTACGCGGGTACAACACCGTGACGTTCTCGTTCACCAACTGAATGGCGTCGCGATCACCGGTGACGATTAGCACGCGATAGCCGAGCGGTACCGCCTGCGTCGTCAGCGTCGCGATGATGTCGTCGGCTTCGACCCCGGCCTGCGCCATGACGGGAATACCCAAGGCGCCCAATACCTCTTTGGTCAGGTCGACCTGACCCTTGAACTCGTCCGGCGGGCTGCTGCGGTTCGCCTTGTACTCCGGATAGGCCTCGGCACGGAAAGTCTGCCGCGACACGTCGAACGCTGCGGCGATATGCGTCGGTGCCTCGTCGCGCATGATGTTGATGAGCATCGCGGTGAACCCGTAGACAGCGTTGGTGGTCTGCCCGCTCTGGGTCTTGAAGTTCTCGGCAGGGAGCGCGAAGAAGGCCCGGAACGCCAACGAGTGCCCGTCGAGCAACATCAGGGTCGGCTGTTTTCCAGCCTCCGCTGCTGCCTTGTCGGTAGCGGACGGCTTGGCACGTTGATCGGTTGCGGGGCTCACGGCGTCGAGTCTAGGGAACGACTCCGACAGGTCTTTCGCACAGTCGACTCCGACTCACTTCCCAGCCCGATAGGCCCACACGCTCGGCGCAGCCAGTTCTCCCGATTCGAGCCACCGGTAGTCCCTCGCAATGCCCGAACCCGAATAGGCGCGCACGTAATTCCGCAGCGCAGCGCGGTCCACAGCACCGGAGTCGATACCCATCAGCATGATCGTCGCGATGTCGTAGGCCTCGACCGCCCACAGTCCTGGTTGTGTGCCGTGGGCGGCGCGATAGGCGGCAGCGAAATCGTCGGGCGCGGGCGCGCAGCCACACGTCGCGACGGTCTGCCCGTTCGTCTCCCTGTGGCTGTCGGCAAACTCGGGTCCGTACATGCCGTCGTCTCCTACGAGTACGACCGATGCGGCAATTCGCTTGCGCAGTTCGAGTGCGGTCGATTCGTCGGCGCTCAGGTAGACGGCGGCAGGCGCAGCCATATCGATGGCCTCGGCAACCGCGTCGAGCGAATCGATCTCGCCCGAGCAGTTCGGGTCTGCTTTTGCGCCGAGTACGGCTTGCACGTCGTCGGCTCGGACCCTACTGAGCTCGGCATCGGCATTGAGGACACATACCGATTCGAAGGTTCGCTCCAGATACCTCGCCGCGGCTTGGGTCAGCACCGAATTGTCCGCTGTCGCACGGAAGAACGACGTGAAGCCGCGATCGACGAGATTCGACTGACTTGCTGTCGGCGTCACGAATACCAACCCCGCCCGGTCCAGGACGGGTCCGAGGGAATCGACACCGGCGGACGCGGTCGGGCCGATCAACCCGATGATCGAGGGGTCGGCAGTGGTCGCCACAGCGGATCCACCGTCCACGGTCCGCAGTGCGACAACACAATCCGGATTGGCGGCGTTGTGTGCGTCGACCGCCAAGCCCGCTCCGTTGCGGACGGCCTCGGCCAGGCTCGGCGAATCCTGGTTACCGTCGACGGCCAAAGTGAGGTCGCTGCAGGTCGCTGCACCCGAGCCTGCGGGATCGGCTGCCATCGTGCTTGCGCGAGCAACCGGGCTACCGTCCGCGGCAATCTGGAAGTAGGCGTTCGTATCGTTTGCGACGGCGAACGCGGGCTGCCTCTGATTCGAGTCGTTGCCACCCGGCCACTTCCAGATCAGGACCGCACCGACGAGGACAGCTACGAGGGCAAGCGACACAGCGAGCAGGACGGGATACCGCGCGGACTGCGGTCGGTGCGGCGCAGGCTGCGCGACGAGACGCGCATCGGAAACAGGCTCGGCGAAAACCGGTTCCGCGTCGAAACGCATCGTCCGTCGCCCCGGAAACAACGACGACCGCAGCTGCGCGGCGAACTCGGCACAGGAATCGAACCGGTCGGAAGGCTTCTTCGACATCGCGCGTGCAACGACGGCGTCGACGCCCCGCGGCAACTGCGGCACAACGGATGTCACAGCAGGTGCAGTGCGGTGCAGGTGCGCGAACATCAGGGCTGCTGCGCTGTCGCCGTCGAACGGCGTTTGCCCGGTCAGCAATTCGTAGGCACTGCACGCCAGCGAGTACTGATCGGCCCGCCCGTCGAGTTGCAGCGCTTCCAGATGCTCCGGCGCTGCGTAGGCGAGCGTTGCTACGAGCCCGTTCGTCTTCGTCAGTCCGGAAGAATCGGCCGCTTTGGCAATCCCGAAGTCCGTCAACAGAACTCGCTCGGCAGGTCCGCCCGCCTCAGGAAGCTCGAGCAACATGTTCGCAGGCTTGACGTCTCGGTGCACCATCCCGAAACTGTGTGCGTGATCGAGCGCTGCCGCGATCTGCTCGACGATCTCGACCGCCTGCTCGGGGTCGAGACCGTGGCCAGCGGCGGCACGAAGCGCGTGGGCGGCGTCGGTACCGTCGATCAACTGCATTGCGATCCACAGGTGACCATCGGCTCGGCCCTGGTCGTAGATCGCCACGATGTTCGGGTGCGACAGCCGCGCGACAAGGATCGCCTCGTGGGTGAACCGACGCTGAAATTCGTCGTTCGCCGACAGCTCTTCGCTGAGCACCTTCAACGCAACCCGCCGCCGCAGCTGGACCTGCTGGGCGACGTACACGGTACCCATGCCGCCGGTGCCGACGACTCCTTCGACCGTGAATCCCGCGATCCGGCTACCCGGTTGCAACGGCAACTACGACCCCCTGAGCAGGAACCCCCTGAGCAAACAATCCTAGCCGACGCCCAGGTACGCAGCCTTGATCGACGGATCGGCAAGCAACTCTTTGCCGGTGCCTTCTTTCGTGACGTCGCCGGTTTCGAGGATGTACGCGCGGTCGGTGCGCGTAAGTGCCTGTTGGGCGTTCTGCTCGACCAGCAGGATCGTTGTTCCCGCAGCGTTGATTTCGGCGATGATGCGGAAAATCTGCTGAATGATCATGGGCGCCAACCCCATCGAGGGTTCGTCCAGCAGCAGCAACCGGGGCCGAGCCATCAGCGAACGGCCGATGGCGACCATCTGCTGCTCGCCGCCCGACAACGTGCCACCGACCTGGGTGCGCCGCTCGAGGAGGCGGGGAAAGAGTTCGAAAACACGGTCGAGCGTCTCCTTGTAGGCGGCCTTGTTCTCGAACTTGCGCGAGTAATGACCCATGTCGAGGTTTTCCTGCACCGTCATGCCGGGAAACACGCCACGACCTTCCGGCGACTGCACGATGCCGGCCTTGACCCGCTCGTGCGCCTTCATGTGCGTGATGTCTTGTCCGTCGAAGACGATCCTGCCGCGGGTCAACGGCAGCAGTCCCGACAGCGCACGCATGGTCGTCGACTTGCCTGCACCGTTCGCACCGAGCAGGGTGACCAGCTCGCCGTGCTCGACCCGCAGCGAAATGCCATGCAGTGCTTGGATCCTGCCGTAGTTGACGACCATGTCGTGCACTTCGAGCATGGGGCTGTTCGACGCAGGCGTCGACCCCTTCTGGAGGTCCAGTTCTGGTCTTCTATGCCGTGACATCGTCGGGCACCCCTAGGTAGGCGGCAATAACGGCCGGGTTGTCGCGAATCTCCGCGGGCGCGCCCTCGGCGATCTTCTTGCCGAATTCGAGTACGACGATTCGGTCGGTCACACCCATGACGAGACGCATGTCGTGCTCGATGAGCAGCACGGTGAAGCCGTCGTCCCTGATCTTGCGAATCAGGTCCATAAGCGACGCTTTCTCGCTCGGGTTGAAGCCTGCGGCGGGCTCGTCGAGGCACAGCAGCTTCGGTTCCGTCGCGAGTGCGCGGGCGATTTCCAGACGTCGCTGATCACCGTAGGAGAGGTTCTTCGCCTTCTCGACCGCGCGGGGCGCGATGCCGACGAACTCGAGCAGAGCCATACCGCGTGTGATGGCGTCGCGTTCCTCACGACGGTGTCGCGCGGTCCGGAAGATCGCGCCGAACACCGAAGTCCTGTGTCGCGCATCGGTTCCGACGACCACATTCTCCAGCGCGGTCATCTCGCTGAACAACCGGATGTTCTGGAATGTCCGCGCGATACCGAGACGTGTGATCGCGTTGCGCTTGGTCTTCGTCAGCGGTTTGCCGTCGAAATACACGGTCCCCGATGTCGGTCGGTAGACGCCGCTGATCGCGTTGAAGCACGTCGTCTTGCCCGCGCCGTTGGGACCGATCAGACCGAGGATTTCGCCGCGGCGGATTTCGAAACTCACCGCGTCGAGTGCAACGAGACCGCCGAACCGGACCGTCAGATCCTCTGTCCGCAGCAGTGCCTCACCGATCTCGGTATCGATAGCGCGGTCCGTCGCAACGGCTTCGGCGACTGCTTCGGGATCGGCGAGATCAGGATTGATCTGCGTGACGTCGACGGTACCGGCCGACTCGACCGGCACGTCGGGATCGATCTCGGCAGCCATGTCCTCATTACCGAACAAGGCGTCGCCGGGGCCCGGTGTCGTCATTTTGCGCCTCCGATCTGGTCGGCGGGTTTGCGAACGGCACCGTAGATCGTCCGGCCGTAGGCAAGCAATTTCTGCCGTGCCGGGAACAGCCCCTGCGGCCGGAAGATCATCAACGCGACGAGCGCAAGTCCGAAGAACAGGTACTTGTAGTCGCCCAGTTTCTGGTCGCCGACCTCGACCGACATCGCCCTGTTGGGCAGGTAGACGATGATGAACGCGCCGACGATGACACCGATCTTGTTGCCCTGGCCGCCGATCACAACCATGCACAGGAACAGCATCGAGTTGATGATGTTGAAGCCGGTCGGGTTGATGAACTGCACCTGACCTGCGTACAGCGCGCCAGACAGACCGCCGATGGCGGCGCCGATGGTGAAGGCCCACAGCTTGAACTTGAAGGTCGGCACGCCCATGATCTCGGCGACGTCCTCGTCTTCACGTATCGCGACCCAGGCACGCCCGACGCGACTCCGCTCGAGGTTGCCGACCAGCAGCAGAACGATCACGACGAGCACCATGCCGACCCAGAACCACCACACACCTGCGTTGATACCGCTGCCGGTGTTGCCTGCGGAGAAGATGCCATACGGATTTTCCGCGGTTTCGCCGATGTGCGGGTACGCGGTCTGCGGCAGTCCCTGACCACCGTTGGTGACCTCTTTTAGGTTGTCCGCGAGCAAGCGCACGATCTCGCCGAACCCCAGCGTCACGATGGCAAGGTAGTCACCGCGCAGGCGCAGCGTCGGGGTCCCGAGGATGAGACCGGTGAGCGCGGTGATCGCGACTGCAAGTGGCAGGCAGGATAGCCAGGCCCAGTCTTCGCTGAAGAAGCCGCTTTCCGACGACTGATTCCACGGACTGCTCGGACTGGTCAGCAGTCCCACCGTGTACGCGCCGACAGCGTAGAAGCCGACGTAGCCGAGGTCGAGCAGACCGGTCTGTCCGACAACGACATTCAGCCCGATCGCGATCAACGCATACATCGCGAACTGCGCCATCACACCCGAGAACGAGGTGCCCGGAGTGTCGAGCAACGGCGGTGGAAAGACAGGGATGATCGCGATGATCGCCAGGACCGGCACGCCGACGAGCCACTGCATCGGCCGCGACAAACCGTTCCACCAGGTTCGAAGCGCATCGCCGACACCGTGTTTCGGCCGTTCGGGTGCGATCGGCAGTTCCGGTGGGGCTGCAGGCGGCGGCGTTGTCGAGCCGCCTTTTTCCAACGACGTCATACCCGGGCCCTCCCTAGACTCTCGCCGAGAATGCCGGTCGGGCGGAACATCAGCACCAGAATCAGCAATACGAAGGCCACAACATCCCGCCATTCGGTTCCGAACAGGACCTGACCGTAATTCTCCATCAAACCGAGCAGCAGACCACCGAGCAGCGCACCGCGAAGGTTACCGATACCGCCGAGGACTGCCGCGGCGAACGCCTTGATACCGAGGATGAATCCGCCGTTGAAGATGATGCCCGACGGAATTTTCAGGGTGTAGAGCAGCGCGGCCGCGCCTGCGAGAACGCCGCCGAGCAGGAAGGTGAACATGATGATCTTTTCCCGCGAGATGCCCATCAGGGTCGCGGTATTCGGATCCTGGGCGACGGCGCGAATGCCGCGGCCGAACTTGGTCTGATTGATCAGCAGATCGGTGAAGACGGTCAACACGATCGCGGAGAAGATGATCACGATGGTCACGTTCGTCACCGACGCGGACCCGATCTTGAACACCTCGACCTGCTGAACAAGCTTGATCGGCTGCTGGGCGTTGGTACCACCGAGGCCGGGCTTGATCTTCGGCAGCACGTAGTGGACGAATTCCTGCAGCACGAACGACATGCCGATCGCGGTGATCAGGAAGACGAGCGGTTTGGCTCCCCGTTTTCGCAGGGGTCGGTAGGCGACTCGTTCGAGGGCGACAGCCGCACCACCCGACACAGCCATACCGAAGATCATTGCGAGACCGAGGAATACGACCGTCATGGCCAGACCCTCTTTGTACACGTTGCCGCTCGGCGCGAAGCCGAGCAGTTCGAGCGCCACGTACTGACCGAACATGCCGAGCATGAAGATCTCGGAGTGCGCGAAGTTGATCAGGCGCAGAACGCCGTAGACGAGTGTGTAGCCGATTGCCACAAGGGCGTAGATCGCGCCGTAGGCCAGACCGTCGACCGTCAACTGCCAGAAGCTCTTTGCGAGCCCCGATACGTTGAAGTCGACCGAACTGGCGAAGATGCTCGCCGTGTCGGTGAATGAGGTCGCGATCATAGGTCTCTTTCGAAGTGTGAGGGTGCAACGTCGCGACAGCGCAGCCGGGCCCCTGCGTGGTGCAGGAGCCCGACTGCGCGGTCAGGAGTAGATCTCTTCTCAGCCGACCTTGTAGATCTCGATCAGGGCATTTGCCAACTCGCCCTTGTCGTTCCACTGGTAACGCTTGCCGACACCCTGGCCGTCGTAGGCCTTGACGAAGGCGAGCATGCCAGCGCGATCCTTCACGCCGGAGTCGATTGCCTTCAGCATGATCGTGGTCAGGTCGTAGCCCTCGACGGAGTAGACGCCGGGATCCTGGCCGTTGAGCGCGTTGTACTTCGTGACGAAGTCCTCGGGACCCGGAACACACGGGCACGTCAGGATTGCGTCCTTGGCGGCTTCGCCCGCCTGCTTGACGAACTCGGGGTCGTTCGTTCCGTCGCCGGAGCTGAACGTTGCCGTGACGCCGCCCTCACGCAGCTGCGTGACGAATGGTGCGGCCTCGGCGTAGTAGCCCGAGTACCAGATTGCGTCCGGCTCTTCGCCCTTGATCTGCGAGACCGTTGCCGAGAAGTCCTTCTGTCCCGACTTCACGCTTGCGGAGCATGCCGCGTCAGCAGCCTCGCCCAAGCTCTCGGTGACAACCTTCGCGAGGCCGACGCCGTAGTCGGTGTCGTCCTGAATGACGCAGACCTTCTTGGCGCCGAGCTGTCCGGTGAGGTACTTCGCGACGACAGCACCCTGGCTGTTGTCGTTGCCGAGGCCACGGAAGAAGGTGGTCCAACCCTTTTCGGTGAGCGACGGGTTGGTTGCCGACGCCGTGAGGAACGGCAGGCCGGCCTGGTTGAACTGAGCGCCGGTCGCGTTCGTCTCACCCGAGAAGGCGGGGCCGAGCAGACCGATGATGCTGGCGTCGGACGTGATCGGTCCGGCAACCTGCGTCGCCTTCTGCGGATCGCCCTCTGTGTCGAACTGCTTGATTTCGACCTGGCACTCCGGGTTCGCCTTGTTGTGCTCGTCGAGCGCGAGCTTGGCACCCATAAGAATGTTCTGGCCGAGTGCTGCGTTGGCACCCGTCAATGCGCCGGCCATGGCCAGCACAGCGTTGGAGCAGGTGGCCTTTCCGTCGCCGGCTGGATCCGCGGCTTCGCTCGCACTGCTGGACTCGACCTCTTTGCCTTCGGAATCGAGCAATACCTGTGGCTTGATGGTCAGACCGGACGCCGACGAAGATCCGGACGTTCCGCTGCTGTCCGTTGATCCACTGTCCGACGACTTGTCGCTACAGCCCGCCAATGCCAACGCGGCCGCGACCCCAATGACCAACGCGCCCCTCGCTGTACGACGATGCACGTTCCACCTCCGAGTTCTTTTGCTCCCCGGCGACACCGGAGGGGCCGACTGCGCCAGCCCGCAGAGAACTTAACCCCGCTGGGTTACCTACGCATCACATTGGGCTCAAATCGGTCACATTCAGTTCATTCGGGGCATCCGTACGGTGAACATCTGCTCCGACGAAAATATGTGCGGCGAGAACCTAGTCCGACTTCAGGTTGTCCAGGACGACCTCGGCGACGGCCTTCATCGTGGTGCGCCGGTCCATCGCAGTCCGCTGGATCCACTTGAAGGCCTGCGGCTCCGACAGCCCCTGCGTCTTCATCAACACACCCTTGGCCCGTTCGACGAGCTTGCGGGTCTCGAGACGATCCGACAGATCGGCCACTTCGCGCTCGAGCGCAGTGATCTCCCAGAACCGGCTCGCTGCGAGTTCGATAGCCGGAACGAGGTCCGACTTCGAGAACGGTTTCACCAGATACGCCATTGCGCCCGCGTCACGAGCACGCTCGACGAGATCGCGCTGGCTGAATGCGGTCAAGATCACCACGGGTGCAATTCGCTTGGTCGCGATTTCGGCCGCGGCATCGATCCCGTCGCGGCGCGGCATCTTCACATCCATGATCACGAGGTCGGGCTTGTGCTCGATCGTCAGATCGACAGCCTGCTGACCGTCGCCGGCCTCGCCGACAACCTCGTACCCCTCTTCGGACAACATCTCGACCAGGTCCATCCTGATCAGGGCCTCGTCCTCGGCCACGACCACTCGACGTGGTCCGGTTCCCCCTGCTGCAGGTGCGCTCATGAGCACTTGTCCCCTCTGATCGGCAAAACGGGCGACACCCGAGTTGAAACGCAAGGGTACCGGTGCGAGCGCGTCGAAGCCCATTCTCTAGAGTGGTGTCTCGCGCCGCTGCACCACCGGCGACGCAACGCCCTCGTATCCCAATTGGCAGAGGAAACGGATTCAAAACCCGTCCAGTGTGAGTTCGAGTCTCACCGAGGGCACTCAGCAACACCTCACGCACAGTGGGCCTAGGCGCCCAACATTCGTCGAAATATGCGGGATCCCGCCGAAATCATCGAATCTTGGTTGCTCAGGCCCATTTCTTTGGGTATCCCGATCCCATGACCCACACGTTCTCCGCAGATTCGGCCGCTCAGGCACCCGAAACCTGGTCGCTGGTTTCCGAGCCTGCCCGCTGGCCCGAGTGGGCGCCACATATCCGCGGTGCGTGGGGGCTCGGCTCCCCCGAGGTGCAGCAGGGACGCCGCGGCGCCGCTCGAGTCCTGTGGGTTGGTACCGATCCCGGCGGTCATCTCCGACAAGACGGAAGGTCGTTCGTGGACCTGGCAGGTCGGGCCGATGACACTGGCTCACGACGTGACGCCGCTGCCGACCGGGTCGAGAATCACGATGTCGATCTCAGCACCCGGCCCGCTGGAGACCGTGCTTGCTGCTACATACGGCCCAGTCGTCCAGTTGTTGGTTCGACGGCTGGCAAAGGTTGCCGAAGCTCAGCCTTGAGCTTTCGCCAGTATCGCTGCGACGATGTCCTGCGACTTGTCTCCGACGTCGATGTCGCCGCATACGACGGCTTCGGCGACGACGTTCGACCACGCTCCCATGGTGTGCTGGCACGTGTAGCCGGCGAACTCGGCAGGGGGAACCGTCCGGTTCTGCACGATCGAACCGTCCTGGCTGACAACGTCGGCCAGGGTCACGCTGGTCGTTCCGGTCTGGCCGGTGTAGTCGACGGGTCCCGACGCGCAGGCTTGCCATTGTTGTTTCGAGTTGTCGACGATCTTGGTCGCTGCCGAGGCCGACGGCAGGAGCGCAACAGATTGGTCGACGACGTAGTACACGGAGCTGGATTCGGGTGTCTGCGAGACACTTTGCCGCAGCGCCGTGTAGCCGCTGCCGTCGTAGACCTTCTTTTCGAGCGGATAGATGGCGCCGACACATTCGGGACGGCTGAAGTCTGCCGACGCGTCCAGCAGCGTCGACGCCGTCTGCGGATCGTCCAGCGCCTGCCCGGTCAACGACGCGAGCTGCGGCTGATCGGCAAGCAGCGCTGCCACTTTCGACGGTTGCACAAGCGATGAATCGACCGCCGCTGCGGGACCGGCAGCACTCGAACTGCTTGCTGCGACAGTGTCACCCGAATCGGAGTTCGACGAACCCTGCGTGAGCACAACGCCGACCGCAATCGCCACTGCGACAACGACTGCCGCAGCGGCGGCGAGGAGCCAGACTCGTCGACGCCCGGCGCCAGCGGCCGGGGCCGGACCTGTGTTCGGCGGTGGCGGTGGTAGCGACCCAGCTGGTGCTACGTAGGCCGGAACCGGCTGCCCCGCAGGCGGATTACCGCCGACGGGACCGATCATCGTCTCGTGGTCGGTCCGTGGCTGCGCCTCGACGGCGGCATTGAGCGCCTGCGCGAACTCGGAGCACGACCCGTAACGATCGTCGGGGTTCTTCGCCATGCCCTTGGAGATAACCGCATCCAACGCAGCCAGATCGGGCCTGGTGTCACCCATTCGCGGCGGCGGCGACGATAGATGGTTGCTGATGATGACAGCCGCATTGGAGTTGTCGAAAGGTGGCTTGCCGGTGAGCAGATGGAAGGCGGTCGTCGCGAGGGCATACTGATCTGCTGCCCCGTCCATCGTCCGCCCCATCAACTGCTCGGGCGCGGCATAGGAGATCGACCCGACCGTCATGTTGGTTGCAGTCAGACCGTTGGCATCGTCGATTCGTCGAGCAATACCGAAGTCGGACAGTAGCGTTCGACGTCGTTTCGATTCCGGGTCGGAATCGCTGAGCAAGATGTTGGCAGGCTTCACATCGCGGTGCAGAAGACCTCGCTCGTGCGCATGATCGAGCGCATCGGCGACGGCGCTGACGATCTCAGCACCGAAACGTGTCGGTACGCCGGCCGGAAAGCGCGTTCGCAGCAGGACGGCGGCGTCGGTCCCCTCGACGTAGTCCATCGTGATCCACAGCTGACCTTCGAACTCGCCACGATCGTGCACGGCAACGATGTGCGGATGCCACATCGAGGCAGCCAGATCCGCTTCGCGGATGAAGCGCTGGCGGTACTCGGAATCGGCCGTGAGCGTGGACGGCAAGATCTTCAAAGCTTCGCGGCGCGGCAGCCTGGGATGTTCCACCAAATAGACTTCGCCCATCCCGCCCGCGCCCAACTGACGCACGATCGTGAAACCTGCGAATTCGGAACCGGGAGCCAGCGGCATGCGCGAAAGTGTACAACCAAGGTCGGGTGCGGACCGCTGATCACAGGGACTTTCCGCGTCCGCCCGCGCTCCCGGAATGTCCGAATCCCTATCCCACTGTTAGCGCGCCCGAATGGTCTTCTCACGCGTACGATTAGCGCGCATTCCGGCATGAGAGAGCGAGCGCTGCCATGGACCCGAACCAGGTTGTCATCGAAATTCGGGAGTGGGGGCGGCGTCCTCGCCGGGTGGCATCGAGCGGGTCACTCACGTTCGGCCGCGACTGCGCCGGTGAGAATCTTGCCGATACCGAGGTGTCGCGCGAGCACCTGCGGATAGTGCCGAGCCCGACCGCGTTGTCCGTCGTCGATCTCGGTAGCCGCAACGGAACCACACTCAACGGAGTGCGGATGTCCGGACGTGCCGAACTCGCGGCGGGTGATGTTCTGCGCCTTGGCCGTACCGAACTGATCGTCGTATCGGTCCCGGCGTCGCGCGGAGCCGAACCGGCCGGAGCGCCCGCTTCCGATCACGACTCGACCCGGCTCGGGGTCATGGTCGCCGCTCCCCCGCCGCCACGAGCCGACGTCGTCCCGTCCCGCAGAATCGTCCTCGCCGAACGTGTGCTCGGCATCGACCCGACCGGCGAGCGGGAACTGTTCCCCGCCTACACCGATCTGCCCAAGAGAATTCCGCTGCCCGTGTGGCAAGCGCTTCGAGTGGTCAGCATCGGGAGCTTCCTCACGGTGATCGTGTTGCTGTTCGTGCGTCCCGCGGCCGGCCTTTTTCTGTTCTTCGGCGTGATCGTTCCGGTACTCCCCGCGCTGTTTCTCGTCGCACCCGGGTTGTGGCGCAACATCTGTCCACTTGCGGCGACGAACCAGATCCCGCGTGTATTCGGCTTCACGCGAGCGTTGAATCCACCGGATTGGCTACGAAATCGTGGCTATCTCGTCGCGATGGCGTTGTTCTTCGGCATCGCCGGTTCCCGGCTCGCGGGTCTCGATCAGAGCGGCGCCGCGACCGGGGTCGTGCTCGTCTTGGTCGCGACGGTCGCGTTCACCGGTGGACTTGTCTTCAAAGGCAAGAGTGGGTGGTGCAGCAGCATCTGCCCGCTGTTTCCGCTGCAGCGTGCCTACGCGCAGACGCCCTACATCACCGTCCCGAACAGTCACTGTCCGTCGTGCGTCGGCTGCGCAAAGAACTGCTACGACTTCAAACCGCGCGCCGCGTACCAGGCGGACCTGGTCGACGACGACCGCGGCTGGACTTCACAGCGCAAGCTTTTCGTCGCGGCGCTGCCCGGCTTCATCCTCGGATTCTTCACCGCCGTAGGCCAACCCGATATCGCTGCGTTGGAGCGGTACGGTCTGCTGGCGCTGTTCGTCCTCGTCAGTGTCGGGTCGTACTTCGCGATCGAAGCCGTGTCCCCATTGAGCCCGGCGATGGTGGCGGTCTCCTACGCGGCAGCGGCGCTCAACATCTTCTACTGGTTCGGCGGACCCGTGGTTGTGAGCTCGCTCGCCGAGATCACCGGCATCGAAATTCCTTGGCTGCGTTGGCTGATCAGCGCTGCGGTGGCGGTGGTGACCCTTGTGTGGATCGCTCGCACCAGGGTCAGCGAACTGCAGTTCGCGTGGGTGTCCGGTACCCGAAAGGACCCCGTTCGACTACTGCCACTCGAACCCGTCGCGGCAGCTTCTACGGAGGCGACCGCGCGAGTTCAGTTCGGCAGCAACGGCGTTCCGGTCGCGGCCGAGTCGGGAACGAGCTTGCTGGAGATCGCCGAGAAGAACAAGCAGCCGATCGAGGCGGGATGCCGGATGGGTGTCTGCGGAGCAGACCCTGTCGCCGTCCTGGACGGTATGTCGTGTCTGTCGGCGCCCGAGCAGGACGAGCAGAACACACTGCGGCGTCTCGGCCTTGCGAAAAATACTCGGATGGCGTGTTGCGCACGGATCTCGTCCGGGACGGTCACGATGTCGCTCACCCCGGAACCAGGTGACGGATCAGGCGACAAGCCAACACGATTCGACCGATCGATCGTCAGTGTCGTCATCGTCGGTGGCGGTATCGCCGCTGTCACCGCAGCCGATTTCGTTCGGCGCGGACACCCCGACTGCGAGATCCACCTCGTCGGCCAGGAATCGCACGCCCTCTACAACCGCATGGGAATCTCGCGGCTCGTCTACGGTCGGTCTGCAATGCAGGGCCTCTACCTGCTTCCCGAACAGTGGTACGACGAACACAGCGTCCACGCGTGGCTGAACACGATGGCGAGACGCATCGATGTTCAGGCTCAGCGCGTTCTGCTCGGCACCGGCGAGTCCCTGCCGTACGACCGCTTGATCCTGGCGATGGGGTCGAGCGCGACCATTCCGCCGACCCCGGGAATCGACCGCGAAGGCAGCTTCGTACTTCGCGAAGCGGGCGACGCGATGGGCATTCGTTCCTACGTGCAGCGCAACGGTTGCCGGTCGGCTGTCGTCGCCGGCGGTGGACTGCTCGGACTCGAAGCTGCGTACTCGCTGCACTTGCTCGGTTTGCAGGTGACGGTGCTGGAACGCGGCGATCGTTTGCTCAGCCGTCAGATCGACCCACGCTGCTCGGAAGTCGTTGCGCAGCATTTCAAGAATCAGGGAATCGAGTTGCTGACCCGTGCGGAGACAGTTCGGGTGGAGGGCAACCCAAGTGTCACTGCGGCGATCCTGAAAGACGGTCGGGAACTGCCCTGCGACGTATTTCTGACGGCCGTCGGCGTCCGCCCCAACGTGGGCCTCGCCCGCGATGCGGGGATTCCGGTCGGCAAGGGTGTGCTTGTGGACGACCGCATGCGTACCCGTACGCGCTGGGTGTACGCGGCAGGAGACGTCGCCGAACACAACGGCCAGGTATGGGGTCTGTGGCCGGTCGCCGTAGAGCAAGCCGAAGCTGCTGCTGTGAACGCACTCGGCGGCGAGATGACTCTGACCGCCGAAACGCCTGCGACGATCCTCAAAGGTGTAGACCTCGAGTTGTTCTCGATCGGCAAGGTGACGCCTGCCGCAACCGACGACGTCATCGTCATCGACCGCCCGGCCCGCATGTCCTATCGGCGCCTTGTGCTTGCGCACGGTCGGGTAGTCGGCGCAACAGTTCTCGGCCACCATCCAGCCGATGTCACAGCGGCACAGAAGGCGGTCAAGGGACGTTTCCAGGTCGACCCAAGCGCGCTGAATGCCTTGCGCGCCGGAGATTGGAGCGGGCTGGCAAACGAAAAGTCAGCTCGCGCCACCCGCTAGGTGTGTCACGGTCCATTCGCCGATCCGTAAGGTCCAGCCCGGGTCGAGTCGCGCAGGGGTTTCGCCGACCTGGGTCCAGTCCTCGGCTCCGGGTGCTGCGATGAAAGTTCCTGCGGGAGTGAGGGCGTCGCGCACGAAGACGTCGCCGCGTTCCACTGTGATGTAGGCGTGCACGCGCGAGATGTACGGGTCGTATTCGACGACGATCGGCGACGCCGTTGCGTTGGCGACGGCCTCGTCCGACAGTGGTGCACGTCCGATGACGTACGGGCGGTCCAACGGATAGACGGCGCCGTCTTTCGTCGACAGCACACTGATCACCGGCGTGGCAGCGGCAGTTTCCTGCGGTGACCGGAACCCCGGCGTATTGCTTGCGCCGGCAGGAATACGCACTGTCGCAACAGTTTCCATATGGCGCGGCGGTTCGGTCGGCAGAGTCGCTCGAACGATCGCGAACCCGCCGCCGGGCACGATTCCTGCCTGCAGATCGGTATGCGGTCGGGGGTACGGCGTCGACCGGTCTGCGGTACGGAGGCCGATTGTCGTCGCGTGGTCGGGCACAGCTTCGACAACGAAGCGCGGACCGTCGTTGCCAACCAGGCTGCGTCCGCCGTCGTTGGTTCGGATATCGGCTGCGACAACGCCTTTGAGCAGAACGATCGCGCCGTCTGCGGTCGGCGCGACGACGCCGAATGCGACTCCGCGAGCTGCTCCGAACGCGACCGGAGCAAGCCGATCGGGCAAACCTGCGCCGGGGTACTGAGTGCGGGCGGCGGAATCCACAGCCCCAAGCAACTGCGCAACGGCTTCGTCGGCGCCGATGGCAAACAACACCACATCGCCGAACCGCGCGATCAAGCCGCTACCGTCGGAAATTCCAACTGTGAATGGTCGTTGCTGCACCGACGGCCGCCCTTCGTTGACTCGCGCTGATCATAATCCGCGCAGCCGAGTCACCGTGGTGGACGTTGCCGACATTCCTCGTAAGTCGCGCCGGAGCGGAAGCAATCGTAGAAACCACTTTGTATGTCACCGGATGTCGGCGGCTCGCCGCACAACACACCGCACCTCAGATAGTTGGGTGCGATCGAGCCGTCCGGGAAACGGCACACATCGGTACAGGTGTAGCCGCGCGCATTCGGATCGATGGGCATCAGATCAGGTGTGTACGCCCAGACCCAAGCATCAGTGCGGGAGACCCTGGTGCAATAGACGGTTCTCCCGTCTGCGGTGTGCGCGACGGCGCCGTGGTCTTGGCAGTAGTTGTTCAAATTGACAAGCGAACCCGGCGGACCCGCAGCGCCAGACCCGCTGTCAGGCGCTGCACCCGCTGGTGCCGCAATCGCAAGGCATGCGCACACTGACAGAACAGCTATGAACAATCGCCGCACGATGTGCGAACGTCTTGGTGCTGGCATGGACGAACCCCCTACCGAACGAGTCCCCAACCCGATGGTTCGAGAGTAGCCCGACTGCCGAGTATTCAGTACCTACTCCGCTTTTGCGGCGGCCCGCAATTTCTCCAAGAGCGGACCCGCCACTTCGTCGAGAAATGCCTCCTGCGACTCGTCGCCGATCTGCACGAGTGCGATGTCGCTGAAACCGGCTTCCCAGTAGGGTCTGACCGACTCGACGATGGCGTCGAGGTCGGGGCCGCAGGCAATGCTGTCCGCGACGTCTTCGGGTCGTACGAATTGTGTTGCGGCGGAGAAGCCCGCGGTTGTGGGGAGATCGGCGTTGACGCTCCAACCTCCGGCGAACCAGCGGAACTGATCGTGGGCTCGGTCGATTGCCTTCTGCTGGTCGGGATCCCAGCAAATCGGAATCTGGCCGATGACCCGCGATTCGGACGGCGATCCGGCCGCCATGTTGCGTACATGGCGCCAACCGTTGACCAGAACCTTCTCCGGCGCGACCGCAATCATGTGGTCGGCGATGGAGGCGAACTTCTCGATCGACTTGTCTCCCGACACCGCGACGGCGATCGGCAAGGGCATGTCCGGCAGGTCCCACAGCCGGGCCGAGTCGACGCGATAGTGCTCGCCCTGCCATTCGACAAGTCCGCCGGCGAGTAACTCGCGAATTATCTGGATCGACTCGACGAGCATGTCCTGCCGTTTGTCGACACCGGGCCAGCCCGCACCGACAACGTGTTCGTTGAGATTCTCGCCGCTACCCAGCCCGAGAGTAAATCGGCCATCGCTGAGAATCTGTAGCGTCGCTGCCTTTTGGGCGACCACCGCTGGGTGATAGCGCATCGTCGGGCACGTCACGTAGGTCATCAACTCGATGTTTTCGGTCGCTTGCGCGACGGCACCGAGAACCGTCCACGCGTAAGGCGAATGCCCCTGCGAGGTAAGCCACGGCGAATAGTGATCGCTACTCACCGCGAAGTCGAAACCGACTTTCTCTGCGCCGACCGCGTAAGTGACCAGTTGTTTCGGACCACTCTGTTCGGTCATGAGCGTGTAGCCGAATCCGGTCATGTGTCAGGCTTTCTGCTGCATACTCGACCGCGCCGAATTGCCCTGTTCGGCGGCCTTCGGATCGAGTTCGTCAGCCTTTGCCCTGACCCCTTCTTCCACCTTGTCGCCCAGCGATTTATCGACATTTCGCCAATACTCGAAGGCCTTCTGCAAAATCGGCTCGGATACTCCGTTGAGCAGGTGGCCGACGATGTTGTCGACGAGTCGACCGCGGGCGGCGTCGTCGAGGACGTCACGAACCAACGTGCCTGCCTGTCCCCAATCATCGTCTTCACTGTGCGAAACGTATGCGCTGCGCCCGATTTCGCCTTCCGAGTACCAGCCTGGGTCGGCAAACCCGTCGGCGTGCGGACCGCCCTTGGTGTTGGGTGCATACACCGGATCGGACACCTTGTCATACCGCATAGCGCCGTCTTTGCTGTAGCTGTTGACGGCCGATGTCGATGCATTTACAGGCAATTGCTTGTAATTGACTCCAATGCGATGCCGGTGGGCGTCGGCATACGCGAACAGTCGAGCGAGCAACATTCGATCGGGACTCGGTCCGATACCGCGGACCAGGTTGTTGGGTTCGAAGGCAGCCTGCTCGATTTCGGTGTGATGATCGGTTGGATTCCGGTTCAACACCATCTTCCCGACGCGCTTCAGCGGATAGTCGCTGTGCGGCCACACCTTGGTCAGGTCGAACGGATTGAATCGATAATTCGCCGCCTCGTCGAACGGCATCAACTGGACGAACAACGTCCAACTCGGATTGTCACCCTTCTGGATGGCTTCGAACAGATCGCGCGTGTGGTAATCGGTATCGGCAGAAGCCATTTGGTCGGCTTCGTCCTGCGTGAACGTCTCGATACCCTGATCGGTCTTGAAGTGGTATTTCACCCAGTGCCGCTCGCCCGCAGCGTTCGTCCACAAATAGGTATGCGAGGTGTAGCCGTTCATGTGCCGCCAGGTCCGCGGAATACCCCGATCCCCCATCAACCACGTCACCTGGTGGGCCGACTCGGGTGACAGCGTCCAGAAATCCCACTGCATATCGTGATCGCGCAAGTTGTTGTCGGCTCGACGCTTCTGCGATCGAATGAAGTGCTGAAATTTCATCGGATCCTTGACGAAGAACACCGGGGTGTTGTTTCCGACCATGTCGTACACGCCTTCCGACGTGTAGAACTTGACGGCGAAGCCGCGCGGATCGCGCCATGTGTCCGGGCTGCCCCGCTCCCCCGCGACGGTCGAAAAGCGTGCCAGCAGATCGGTTTTCGTCCCTGGTGCGAAGACGGCGGCACGAGTGAACTCGCTGACGTCGTCAGTCACTTCGAAATGTCCGAAGGCACCGCTCCCCTTCGCGTGTGGCTGCCGCTCAGGTATGCGCTCGCGGTTGAACTGCGCCATCTGCTCGATCAGATAATGATCCTGCAGCAGGATAGGTCCAGCCGGTCCGACGGTCAGCGAATGCTCGTCACTACCGACCGGAATTCCCGCATCGGTTGTAGTGGTTCCTGCAATGTCACGTGTCACGTTCGCGCTCCTCAATACAAAGTCGTGCTGAGGGCATACCCCAACTGGCCCTCGTCACACCTGCCCCGTCCGATGTCGTCGCGGATCACGCGACGCTGACGACGACTTTCCCCTTCGCATGGCCTACTTCGACCGCGGACATCGCAGCTGCAACATCGTCGAGCGACAGGACGTCTTCGACGTGCGGGTCCAATTTTCCCTCCGCAACGAGATCGGCGACGATGTCGAGGACACGCTGCGTGCGATCGCGCTCGATGACGTGGCCGCCGAGTTCGGCGACGGTCTCGGGATCGCCGGCACTGATCAGCTTATTTCGGTCGGCTACCAGATCGACGACATCTCGCAGGCCTGTTCCGCCTGCGAGATCGAAGATGGCGTCGACACCGTCGGGAAGTAGGTCGGTGATCCGACCAGCGACACCGTCTCCATAGGGAACGAGCGTTGCACCGAGTGACTCGATCAGCGGTCGCTTGTCAGCACCTGCTGTTCCGATGACATTGATCTCGAGGTCCCGCGCGATCTGCGCAGCAGCAACGCCGACACCGCCGCTCACACCATTGATCAGCAGGGTTTGCCCAGCTTCGAGCTGCACCTGCGTCACACCGTCGTATGCGGTCGCGGCTGCAACGGAGAGCGTCGCCGCGTCAGTGAACGAGACCTTGAGGGGTTTATGCGCCGCGGCAATTGCCGGAAGGAGCGTGAACTCGGCAAAGCCGCCGGATCCGGGTGCAACGCTTCCGAACACCTCGTCGCCGACTGCGAACCCGTCCACGTCCTCGCCGATTTCACGGACGACACCCGACACCTCGGAACCGAGCACCTTTGGGAAGTCCGCAGGAGCGGCTGCTCCGTAGGCGCCACTACGAATCTTCCAGTCGACGGGATTGACCCCGGCGGCTCGGACCTCGACCAACAGCTCCCCCGGCAGTGGGGACGGCATCGGAAGGTCGAGAAACTCCTGAACTTCCGGGCCACCGTTGCTGTTGTAACCAAATGCTTTCACTGCTGCAGTCCTCCCAATCGGGTAGATGGATCTTCTACAGCGGTACCCAACCAGCAGGAGCCAAACCAAGGACGGTCAATCGCGACCGGGCGGCGGCAGAGCGTAAGCCGCATCGAATGTCGGCACGAGATCGAGGGATCGGTCCAACCCGGTGACTTCCAGCGGCCGGATGACCGCCCGATTGTTGCCTGTGACAATCCGGAACGGATGACCTCGCGTCGAGCTGCGTTCGGCGAGAGCAACGAGAAGTTCGATGCCCGCCGAACCGAAGAACGTTATTTCGGCGAGGTCTACGAGTACTGCTTTCGGCGACGGAAACTCGGCGAACGTCTCGTCGAATCGTGTGCGGAGATGTCGCTGGGTTGCCATATCGATGTCGCCGACGATGCGGACGACCACCGTGCCGTCCTTCGTGCAGCTCACTTCGACAGAGATCGAATCGGAACCCATCGAGTTGGTCGTCGACTCGTCGTTAGTTGTGGACATCGCGGCGCACCTTCCCGTCTGGACCTTCGTGTTGGAGAAATTGTATGCACCCGGATGACCGCTGACCACCGTTTCGACAGAGAGTCTCGACGGGCATTTTCAGTCGATAGCTGCACGTATTCGCTTGCAGCCCAGCAAGTTATCGGTAGAATAGAACACATGTTCGGGTCGGGGGAAACGCAAGCGGAGGCGGACCGGATAACCGCTTTATGGGCCGAGATGGCGAATGTCGATCGCACACTGAGCGACGCCGAGCAGGCCGATGTGATCCTGGTATTGGAAAAAGTGAAATCAGGCTGCGCAGCACTGCAGGCACGGGTGACCAACCAATTCGCCACGCAACGACGAGCCGAACGCGCCGCACGCGGACTGTCGAAAGCGCAACAGGACATCGGCATCCCGTCCGAAATCGGATTGGCCCGACAATGCTCGCCACACAAAGGCAGCCAACATCTCGGCTTCGCCCGCGCGCTGGTCGAGGAAATGCCGCACACCCTGCGTCAGCTCGAGACGGGTGAGCTGACCGAGTGGCGAGCCACCATCCTGGTCCGCGAAACCGCGTGCCTGAGCAAGGAAGACCGCGGCACCGTCGACCGAGAACTGTGCAGCAACCCCGCCACCCTCGCCGGCAAAGGCGACAATCAGCTCAAAGCTGCCGCGATCGCGTTGGGTGCCGAACTCGACGCCGAATCTATGGTGCGACGAGCCCGCAAAGCCGAAGCCAACCGATGCGTCACCTCACGGCCGGCGCCGGACACCATGGCATATCTGACGGCGTTGCTGCCGATGAAGCAAGCCGTCACCGTCCATACGACGTTGCTGAAGGACGCCGCAGCCGTCGTCGCGGCAGGCGATGAGCGGACCAGAAGTCAGATCATG
The DNA here is from genome assembly GCF_016482825.1 of Antrihabitans stalagmiti. Classification (GTDB taxonomy): domain Bacteria; phylum Actinomycetota; class Actinomycetes; order Mycobacteriales; family Mycobacteriaceae; genus Antrihabitans; species Antrihabitans stalagmiti. The sequence goes on from NZ_JAEMNV010000008.1 coordinate 83,786, forward strand.
GCCGACATCCTGGTCGAACGGGTGACCGGGCTGGCAACAGCGTCCGCAGTGCCGGTCACTGTCAACATCGTCATCTCCGACGAAGCGCTGCTGACCACTACTCCATCCGCGGCAGATGTTCCCGGTTACGGACCGATACCCGCGGATCTGGTCAAGCAGTGGCTGCACGACTCCGACGCGATGGTCGAGTTGCGTCGGCTTTATGCGAATCCGACGACGGGGGCGTTGACCGCGATGGAATCGACGTCGCGGTGCTTCCGGAAAGGGTTGCTGCGGATGACCCGATTCCGTGACCGGATCTGCCGCACCCCGTGGTGTGATGCGCAGATCAAGCATGGTGATCACGTCGAATCGGCCGAATCAGGTGGTGCGACGACGCTGCACAATGCTGCCGGCCTGTGCGAAGCCTGCAACTACGCCAAAGAAGCCGACGGCTGGTCGGTGAAACCCGACACCCAGCAGCCCGGCCAACTGCACAGCTACACCATCACCACCCCGACCGGGCATCAGCACCGATCGACAGCACCACCGCTACCGCTTCCACTCACATTGCAGCGCAGCGGAGTCGACAGAGTCGACTCCGCTGCGTGATGTGAAGCTTCGGTTAGTGCTTCGTGCGCAATCCCGACACGGCGACTGCGGCTGCGGTGACGCCGACTGCGACTGCTGCCACCACAAGTGCGTTGCCGAGGCCATCGGTGAACGCTTGGTTAGCGCCGACCTCCGCGACCCGATTGGTGATGGTCGAGGTGAGGACGCTTCCGAAGACTGCGATGCCGATCGCGCCGCCGAGTTCACGAGCCAAGTCGTTCATTGCCGATGCGACGCCCTGCTGATCTGCTGGCAACGATTCGGTCAGAGCACTCGTTGCCGGCGTCATCGCCAGGCCCATACCTGCTCCGAGGATCGGGAGCCCGACGAACAGGACGACGTAGTTGATGTCGGTGCCGAGCGTGCTCAGCGTCAGCATCGCAACGACGATCAGGACGAGACCGAGGACGCAGGTCCGGATGTGGCCCAACTTGCGGGTGACCCGAAAAGCGTTGCGAGACGATCCCATCAGGCCCGCAGCCATCGGCAGCATGCAGATCGCTCCGACGAGCGGGCTGAGGCCGGCGACCGACTGCAGGTACTGCATGATCAGGAACACGAACCCGAAGAACGCTGCGAACTGCATTGCGATCGACAGCGCACTTGTCGAGAAGAGTCGGTTACCGAACAGCCGCGGATCGAGCAGCGGATGCGCCACGCGCAGCTCCCACACGATCGTCACGGCGAGCAGCACGAAACCGAAGGCGAGTCCGAAAACCGTTCGCATGGAACCCCATCCGGCAGTGGGAGCTTCGATGATCGAGAAGATGATCGCGCTGATGCTCAACACGAACAGGACCGCTCCGCCGACATCGATACGGTTCGAACGACCCTCCGAGTTCTCGGGCACGGCACGGGCAACCAGGATTGCAGCGATCACGGCGAGCGCAACATTGAGCCCGAAAACGGAACGCCAGGAGAAGAATTCGAGCAAGGTTCCTGATACGACCAAGCCGAGGACAGCGCTCGCACCCGCAACGCCCGACCAGATTCCTATGGCACGCAGTCGTTCTCGATCCGAGTAGACGGTGGTAATGGTCGACAGCGTCGCGGGCATCACTAGTGCGGCGCCGATACCGAGCAGGCCGCGAAGGCCGATGAGCATCCCGATACTGTCGGTGAACATCGCCAGCAGCGAGGTAACTCCGAAGACGGCGAGTCCGGCGAACAGTGCGAGCCGCCTGCCGTACCGGTCCCCCAGCGCACCGCCGACGAGCAGCAGCGACGCGAAGACCAAGGCGTAGGCATCGACGACCCACGCGATCTGTGTGTGCGACGCGCCCGTGTCGCGGGCCAGATCTGGGATCGCGACATTGAGTGACGTCACCGCCGAAACAACGGTCGCCAGCGATATGCATACGGCCGGTAGCAGCAGCTTCTTCGCTTTGGAACTGGGTTCTGGTTCGGCTTTCGTCGCCAGGTCGATGGCCATCAGGTCTCCTCGGTTGCGGTTATTCAACGATGTTGAAATAACTGTCGCACACCGCGCGCTACAATTCAACAGTGATGAATAAACAACTTTCCAAGACCGGCCCCGGCCGCCGGACTGGAGCACCCGACACCAGACAGGCGATCCTCGACGCCGCACACGCTCGATTCGCCGCCGAAGGATTCACGGGGACGACGGTGCGGTCGATTGCCGCGGATGCAGGCGTCGACGCGGCGATGATCAACTACTTCTTCGGGTCGAAGCAGAAGCTCTTCGAAGAGGCACTTGCCCTTCGCGCCAACCCGGTTGTGATCGTCACCGAACTCGTCGAGGGGTCCATCGAAGGACTCCCCCGCCGAATACTGACGACGTTGCTCGCGACCTGGGACGACCCGGCGAACCGGCCGCCACTCATCGCCATCGTCACATCCATCGAGGACGATCCCGCCCAGAACGGTCTGCTACGCGACTTCCTCGAAAAGGTCATCGCAGGACCGGTGGCTGCTCAGCTGACCGCGGCTGGGATGCAGCAGGGCACCGCGGAAATTCGCGCAGGCCTGCTCGCATCGATGTTCGTCGGCGTCGTCATGGCGCGTTACGTCGTCCGCGCGAGTCCGATGGCCGACCTGCCGCCCCAGGTCATCGTCGACGAACTCGGACCGGCGCTGGACGCGATCCTCGCCTTGTGACGCCCTCTCTACCGGCCCGCCAACCCGACGGCGCCGCCGCTTCCGGGGATGGTCGCGATCAGCGTCGGTACAAGCGTCGTCGCCTCCGGACCCGCCCGTCCGAGCCCGAACTTACGGACCTCACCTGACGCATTACCGACAAGAAGGTCGGCTCCCGTTGTCGTACTGGAGGTCGCGACGCTGACCCCGCTCCCTTCGAAAGGTACGAACGACGCGATCTGCGCGAAGGCCACCTTGCCCGAATGATGGTCCGGTGCATGGAGATACATCTCCGGCGCACCATCGAGCAGAGAGCCCGCCGAAAACACTCGCACTGTCCCCTCGCCGCCGAGCATGCCGGTGACGATGCTCTTGGCACCGCCCTCGGCGCCTGCCACCCAGCCGGTCGTCAACGACACTCCCCCGGTATAGCTTTCGTCGAACGCAAGGAACTCCGATGTCGTCGTCGGCGATTCTCCGCCATGCCCCGAATGTTCCTCCGAGGACGCAGATTTGGCGGTCGGCTGATACAGGTCGTAGCGGAACGTCTTGACCATCGGAGCGTCACCGGGACCGGGTGCCGTCACGATGGTCGCCCTGCCGGACCCCGAGTCGACCATGCCGGTCGCCAGCGTCACACCCGACTTCGAACCTGGGTACGGCGCAAAGCTGGAGAACAATTCGGGCGCCCTCCCTGCCTCTCCAGGCAAGGTCGAGGAAAAGATCTTCACCTGCGATTCGATTCCGGGTCCTGCTCCCACAATGATGTTGTCCGCCAGCGCGTTACCATCGACGTCGATGCCCGCCACGCTGACGCCGCCACGGAAGTCCGCTTCGAACGGTGCGAACCGCGCCACCTCCGTATCGAACGCGGGGCCTGCGAACGCCACGACCTCCGGGGCAACACCCGTGCCGGTACCGACCACGACGTCGAGCACCATGTCGCCGTTCACGTCCGCCATGGCAACGCTCGGTGTTCCTTCGAAGGCCGGAAACGGTGTACTCGTGGCGAGCGGTTTGTCGCCGTTGCCGTCGTACACCTGGACCACGGCGGGCCTACCTGGCGAACCTGGAACTGCCACTGCGTAACTCGACACCTCGGGTATCACGTTTACCGTCGCCATCAGGCCGTTGTCCTCGTGATTCAAACGGTGGCAATGGATTACGAAGGTGCCCGTGTAGTCGGTGAACTTCGTCCGCAACGTCAGCGACGCAGGCTCTAGCGCATTCTCGTTCTCGTCGGTGACGGGCGCGGGAACGTTCGCGTTGTCGACGCCCCACATCTGCGCACCCGTCCTGGTCTTCTCGACAGGATCGACGACCTCCGTCACCTGGAAGTCGTTGACGTGGATGTGCATCGGGTGATCGTCGTTGTTCAGATTGGTGATCTTCCACTCCTCGACCGAGTTCAGTCGTGGCTGCAACAAGGGAATGTTCGGGAAGGTGTTGCCGTCGAACTCGTAGGTGAACGACTTCGGGTCGTTGTTGCTCGCCTTGTCGTTGCTGAAACCACCCGTGATGACCAACTCCCGCGTCACATCGGGAGTCATTGCCGAGGTGTCGACGAAAGACGTGTAGGCGTCCAACCTTTGGCCGGGTTCGAACGGCGTCGTCTTGCCTTCGCCACTGTCGGGTGTCACCTGAATGAGCTTCTGCGTCGGGAAGGTGAAGAAGCCGTCGAAGTAGCTGATGTACTGCGGGTCGACCGTTGCGGTGCCGAGGACTGCAGGCGAATTCTCTGTGCCGTCGTTCGTGTAGAGCACGCCGGGATTGCTGACCTCCTTGCCGTTTTTCATGGGTGGCATTTCGACTACTAGGTCACCTATTTCGGGCATCGTGACCGCGATGGCGTAGCGGGAGCCCGGCGGGATAAGCAACCGTGTCCCGTCGCCCTCGACGGGTCGCTGCACCGTGGTGAACGGATTACCGTCCTGCCCAACGATCGTGAACTTCGGATGGTTGCCGGTCGCGGTCTCGGTCAACGTGATCGGCAGATAGGCGAAGTCGCTGATGTTCGCGAGCACCCAGATCTCGGTCTGCCCCGGCTTGACCTTCAACGATGGTTGGAACTGGCCGTTGACCGTGAATTGCACGTCGCGCTGATTGTCCGGAAGCCCAGGATCAGCAGGAACATTCACCGAATCACTGGTGAAGCTCTGCAGGTTTCCCGGGATGAACTGATTCTGCCCGCGATGGTTCCGCGTCGACAGCGGACCCGAATACCAATTGGTGAAGTACTGCGAACCTTTGCTCGTCTCAGGGAAATTCACCGGCGCCAAGCTCGGTCGGTAGGTGCCGTCCGCCAGTTGCGACCCCTCCGGCGGCGTGAGCGTGCTGACGAACTGCGGCCAGATGGGATTGTTGAGTTGGTTCGAGCCGCCTTTACGGTCGAACACGAAGTTGTACTGCAGTGCCATATCTCGGATCGGAATCTCGTTCTGCGTGACCACCGGAAGATTTCCGTCGGGCCGCCCGATCTCCAGTAGACCCGCCAAACCGAAGTAGGTCTGCTGAGCCGTCAGGGTGTGCCGATGGCTGTGATACCAGTACAACCCGTTCGGCATCTCGTCAGGCACCTCGTAGTCGTAGACGTTGCCCATGCCGGCCGGGATGTCGAGTAGCACGTTGTCGGCGTTGCCATCTGGGCTCACGTGCAGTCCGTGCGTGTGCAGATTCAGCGGCGACGACTCCAGCATCGGCGGATACAGCGGCACCTCACCGCCCGCAGCGGTGAACGCAGGGTCGTAGTAATCGCCGACGTCCAAGCCTTCGAGATCGTTGTCGTAGTGCACGATCAGACGTTCACCCGGATCGACCCGCAAAGTCGGTGCAGGGTAGGTACCTTCACTTTTGGTCGAGCCGTCCGACGACGTACCTCTGATGAGCTCGTAGCCGAACAGCAGGAAGTCGTCGACGGGCTTCGCCGTCGTGTCGAGCGCGACAGAGGCTTGGTGCGCGGACAACCTGACCTCGAGTACGCCGTCCTTGCTCGACAGCTTGACCGGCTCCTTGTACGGGACGGGAGAGCCGTCTACACCGAAGTTGCCGCCGGCCTCGGGACCGGAATCGTCGGCCGAACACGAGGCCAGGATCAACGTCAACGACGTTGCCAGACAGGCGAAGGCGACCAGCGGCCTGCTACGACTCGCGAACATCGGGGCTCTTTTCAGTCTTTGAAGACTCAGCTAGAAGAACTGCCAGAACACGACGATGAGCACGGCGTACCCAGCCAGCACAATCGCCACACCGATCAGATTGGTACGCAACCGATTCGACGACTCCGGTTGGAGCCACCAATCGAATCGTCCATTGATCCAGGGCACGAGCCAGTTCAGCGCCGTGACGCTCGCGACGTTTCCGATGAACAACGCGACAGCAAATGGCAGCCCGAGTTCGCGATCCAGCAGCGGAGTCTGCACCCAGAGTCCGAACAGGAACACCACCGGGTACAACATGAGCACAACCATCATGTTCTGTTTCCACGCCGGCGGCGGCTGGCCGGCCGCGGACGTCTCGGCCGTGAACCAGTGGTCGAATCCGGTTCGCACGACTCGGGTGTGGAATTCTTCGGTGAATGCGGTGGCTTCGTCGACCAACTGCTGTCGCACCGGCGAGTCTAGCCATTTCTGCAGATTGGCTTCGCTGTCGAAGCGCAGGATCGCCAGAAAGTCCTCTTGCACATGCGGTATCGGTGGTTCGAACCGATAGCCCTTGAAGCCGACAGCTTTGGTTTGGGCGGCAGCTATCCGGCGCTCCCATGCGCGGTATTCGGCTTCGGACCCCGGGCGGACCCGCGTGGAGATGACCACCGAGATCGGCGCGGGCAGTACCCCTTTCGACTCGACACCTTCGGCACCATCACTCACGACATGGACGTCGTCGCGACCGACGAGCATCGGCGCCGCGCCCTCGATGCGCGCGGCGCGCTCGGGCGAGTTGAGCCAGGTCCGTGCCGAAGCGTCGCTGTCGAACCGCTGCAGAATCACCCAATCGACCTGGGTCGGCGGGCTGGGTGGCAACACGGTCTGCTCGATGAATCCAGGCAACTGCGATAAGCCGGAACTCGTGTCGACTTGCCACCGGGAAAATTGTTCTTCAGCTTCGGGTCTCACACTCGTCTGCGTGACGATAGTGACCGTCTCCTGGCTCATGACCGAGCTGCGAGACGCGAATAGAGCCTGTCCGGTGTGAACGGCAGGTGTGCGAAACGAACACCTGTCGCGTTGACGATCGCGTTCGAGATCGCAGGAGCCACAGGATTGATCGCGCACTCGCCCTGCGACTTTGCACCGAGCGGACCGATCGAATCGTGGGTGTCGGCGAAGAACACCTCGGATCGCGGGACGTCGGCGAATGCCGGGATCCGATAGTTACGGAAGTTCGGATTCACCACCGCGCCTTCGGAGTTGTGCACCATGTTCTCGGTCAGTGCCCAGCCGAACGCCATTCCGATGGCACCGTCGATCTGGCCTCTGCACTGCATGGGATTGATCAGCCTGCCGATGTCGGCACCGTGCACGCTGTGCAGGATTCGGATCTCCCCGGTTATTCGATGCACTGCCAATCGCACACCGTGGACATTGAACGCGATGGTGCGAGGAGACAGGTACGCCTTGCGGGTTCCTTCGAAGCGATGGCCGTCCGCGGCACCTGCCTCGTGCAGTTCCGCCAACGAGATGCGCTTGTCGCCACAGAGCACGGCGTCCGCCGCGAGCGTGCATTGCTCTCGCGCTACTCCGCTGTGGCGGCTCGCGTAGTCGAGAATGTCGTCGCGCAGAGCCATCGCAGTGAGGTGCACGGCCTTGCCTGCCACGACTGTGCCGGTGCTGGCGAAAGTACCCGTGTCGTAAGGCGTTCGATCGGTGTCGGCGTTGACGATGTCGACGTCAGCTGCCCGACACCCGACGGTGGAGGCTGCTATCTGCTTGTGTGCGTTGGCAATTCCGTTGCCCATTTCGCAAGATCCGACGGCGAGGTGGTAGGTACCGTCGGCAAGTAGGCGCATCTCGCCTGCGGACCTGTGCTCGGTCGGAGGCCCGCACTCGAGCATTGCGAGGGCGACGCCGGTTCCCTCCGCCCAGTCGTCACCGTCCGGCTTGGCGACACCGTTCCCGCGAGCGAGCGCTTCCTCCGCGAAGTCGAGGCACTGATCGAGGCCGTAGCTGCCGAAACTCGCGTCGCTCGGGTCCTGCCAGACCGACTCGACGTGGTCGCCCGGCCGAACCATGTTCTTGCGGCGCATCGCAAACGGATCGATCTTCAACAGGTGCGCCATCTCGTCGATCGCGCACTCGATAGCGAAGGTGGTCTGCGAGGCTCCGTAACCACGGAACCCGCCACCCGGAATCACGTTGGTGTAGACCGCATATCCGAGTGCCTTCTTGTTCTCGCAACGGTAGGCCGCAAGCGGGCTACCGAGCGCCGCGGCCAGCGTTTCACTCGCGTGATTGGCGTATGCGCCCGTGTTCGACACGACATAGATGTCCAGTGCGGTCAGGGTGCCGTCACGTTTCGCGCCGAGCTTCACCCGTGTGGTCATCTGGTGTCGCGTCGTGGTTCCGATGAACTCTTCCTCGCGAGTCCACTCCCATTTGACCGGACGACCGAGCTTCATGGTCGCGAACAGCACGAGGTCTTCGGAGATCATTTCCTGCTTGCCGCCGAAGCCGCCGCCGACCCGCTCGGTGAAGACATGGACGTCGCGAGCCCGCAGGCCGAATTGATGACACAGCTTCGCCCGAACGACGAACGGCCCCTGCGAACTCGTTCGTACATGCCAGCGGTTGTCGTCACCGCGCCATGCGATCGAGCCGTGCGTCTCCAGGTGCGAATGCTGGACGCGCGACGTCGAGTAGGTCATCTCGTGCACCGCGTCGGCAGCTGCGAATCCATCAGCCACACTGCCTATTTCGCCGTGTATGTCGACGAAGATGTTGCCCTTCTCCTCCATACCCTTGTTGTGAAGTACGGGTGCGTCGGGTTCCATCGCCGTCACGGGATCGAATACCGCAGGCAACACCTCGTAGGTGACATTCAGTGCCCGGCAGCCAGCGGCCGCGGCCGCCTCCGACTCCGCGACCACGGCGGCGATCCGCTGACCGACGAAACGAGCGACGTCGTCCAGGATGCGGGTGTCGTCGGGATCGACGAGGTGATCCTCGTGTAGCGCGGTGCTGTAGAGCCGGTCCGGTACGTCGGCAGCGGTATACACAGCCACCACACCAGGTATGGCCATCGCCGCACTTCGATCGATGTCGACGATGCGGGCATGTGCGTGCGGGGACCGCAGCACGACGAGATGCAACAGTCCTTCCATGGCGACGTCCATCGTGTATCGCGCTTGCCCGGTGAGGATTCCGCGGCTGAACGGATTGGCCAGACTTGCGCCACACGACTCTCCCGCAACATCGGGCTCTGCTTCGGCAGCACCCTGCAACGCGTCGGCGATGGACCGATATCCGGTGCACCGACACAGATTTCCCTTCAGCGCACGGGGCAGATCTTCCTTCTGCTCGTCGCTCAACGATGCCGCGGTCATGATCATCCCCGCCGCACAGAATCCACACTGGAAGGCCTGCGCGTCGTGGAAAGCCTGCTGCATCGGGTGTAGTTCGTCGCCCGAGCCGAGCCCTTCGATGGTGGTGACCTTGCGCCCTGCCGCTCGGAAGGCCGGCACCAGGCACGAGTGGAACGGTGTGCCGTCCAACCACACCGTGCAAGCGCCGCAATCGCCTGCGTCGCAACCTTTTTTGACGCCGAACACCTCGCGATCCCGGAGGAAGGTGCGCAGACACTGACCCGGCTGTGGCTCGGCGGAGAAGAGGCGTCCGTCGACATCGAATTCGCTCATGAGAGTTCCGCACGTAGCTGTTCGGCGAAGTGATAGGTCAGGTGTTGCTTGTACGGAGCAGACCCGTTGACGTCGTCGAAATAGTCTTCGGCGGAGAGTCTTGCCGTGATGTCACGGCGCAGTTCTGCCTGCGTCGGAACGTCGTCGAATTGCAACTGCACCGGTCGAGTTGTCGCGGCCGTTACCGTGATCCGGAAGTCGTGACCGTCGGCGCCGCACGTCCCGATGATCAGGGCGGCCGACCGTCCAAGGTGCACCAGCGACTGCTGTCGATACGCGAACCGTTTTCGCAGTGCGGAGTCCGGCAACCGAATCGATCGCAGTAGCGCACCGGGCCGAAGGATGTTCGCGTTGTTGCCCGTCACGAAGTCGAGTGCCGAAACCTGTTCCGGCGCAGCGCCGTCGCGCGGCCACACCGTGTAGGTGCCCTCCAGCGCAGCCGTCAGCGAGATCATCGCACCGGCCGGTAGCGACATGCAGATATTGCCGCCGACGGTTGCCGCGTTCCAGATCTTGAACGACGCGAGCAGGGAGTTGCAGCAATCGCGAATCAGCGGTGCCGCAGTCCATTCCGCTGGTGCGTCGAATGCGAACAGCTCTGCTATGCGGCAGGTTGCGCCGATGTCGAGGCCCGCATCGGAGACTTCCAATGCCGGCCAGCCGAACCCGTCGAGATCGATCAGGGTGTCTGTCGCGACTTGCGGTTCGGAGAACAGCCAGGTGCCGCCCGCCAGCCATGCGTAGCCGTCTCGCCAGGTCGTGATGTGGTCGGGAGAGGTCGGCCTTTCGAGCGCTGTGATCGTGGTGAGGTTCATTGCAAAACACCCCTATCTCAGGGCTCGGGCGTATGCGCAGTCCAATTAAACACCCGTGTTTCACAATCTGAGGCCGAACCGAGATGCCAAGTTGTCGCCGCTCAGCCGCCGTCTGTCATACCGACGAGTAGCGCCATCGTCTCGCTCACCCGGCCGTGGGGAACGAACAGATGGTCGTGATGAAACCCGGCCACCATGTTGCAACTGATGCCCGCGGCTGCGAGCGCTGTCGCTACCGCAGCCGTCAGCCCGACGGCGTCCAGCGCCGAGTGCACACGAAGCGTGATCCAAGCCGCCACGTAGTGATAGTCGAGGCCGCCTGCGTCGGCTTCGGTCTGAGGTATCACCAGCGTGCAGCCCTCGGTTTCGCACACCGTGACAACGGGGCGGACGTCGTCCGGGACCGGACCCGCGACCGTGACGAAGACGTAGCGCCCCGGATTGTGATGGGGACGCAGGTCTTTCAGAAGTCGCGTCAGGTCACGCTCGCCGCTGGTCACGCTTGCGACGGTAGTAGACGTCGACCACCCGAGTCAGAGGCTCCGGCCAAGGTGCGTGCGTTCGCCTCGAGAGGGTCCATATTCCATGCCAGTCAGCAACGGAACTCCAGCCCCAGAGGGCCAGCCCGACGCCGACGGCGATCAGCACGACAGGTACGACGACCGCAACGATCAGAACTGCGACGGCGACCACTGCGACAACCCACGCGGGTTGGCGAACCATGCTGTGAGCCAGCGAGAAACGGAAGACGCCCGCATCGCCTGCGGCCGACTCCACCGTGGTTGCATCGTCGATGTTCATACGTCGATTCTGGCCTCGGGTCGACTTCTGCAAAAGAGCCACCTACTAACAACTGGACTGCCTATGCAGGTCCACCTGGGCCGGCAGGCGCAATTATGGAAAACTGACGTTCATCGGCTGGTGTGAGAAAGTGCGGGCAAGGAGGCTGGGTTGACGCTCGTCCCCGTCTTCGACAAACCCTCGCGGGGTCGCGCAAGTACCCGCTCGGGCTTCGGCGCGATCACAACTCCTCGCGGCGATCTTCCCCTCGAGGCGTTGACTGTTCGAGCCGACATCACCGGATTGATGTGCCGCACAGACGTTCGCGCGACATTCCGCAACTTCGCGCCGACACCCATAGAGGCGACCTACATCCTTCCGCTCCCCGACAACGCCGCCATGACAGCGATGCGATTCCGGATCGGCGACCGCCTCATCGAAGCGACTCTGCGCGAACGCGGTGATGCACGCAAGATCTACGACGCCGGCATCGCCGCGGGCGGGCGAGCCGCGATCGTCGAGCAGGAACGCGCCAACATCTTCACCATCAGAGTCGGCAGCCTGTCCCCGGGCGAACGAATCGAAGTCCAACTGGCGCTTACGTTCACGCTCGACTACTCCGATGGTCAAGCAGCATTCTGCTTTCCGCTCGTCGTTGCACCCCGATACCACCCCGGCGTCCCACTCGACGGTCCTCGAGTCGGGATGGGAATCTCAGCCGACACCGACCTCGTTCCGGATGCCTCGCGGATTTCACCGCCCGTACTGCCGTGGAACGCTGCCGACACCGTCGCTCTGACGATTTCGGCAACCGTTGCGCGGCAAGCACTTCCGATCGTCGAGATCGGCTGTACGATCCCGGCACGAATCACCGACGATCCGAACCTTCCCCACATCACCGTCGACATCGAGCCCAACCAACGTCTCAACCGAGATTTTGTACTGCGGCTGAGCACCGGTCAGCGCGACGACGCAGTCATGTCGCTGTCGACAGTCCGCGACGGCGACGGACCCGACGGCACCTTCGCCCTGACGGTATTGCCACCGACGACCGGTTTACCACCGGCGTCGACCCGCAATGTTGTTGTCGTACTGGACAGCTCGGCAGCGATGGCCGGTTGGCCAGGCGCAGCGGGGCGACGCGGAGCTGCTCGAATCGTCGACATGCTGACTCCTGCAGACAGATTCGCTGTGCTGACGGTTGCCGACGCGGTCGTCGCCGCGAGTGGACGAGAGCCGAAACTCGTTCCGGGAATCGATCGCAACAGGTTCGCTGCCGTCGAGCACCTCACGTCGATCCGTCCCGGTGGCGGCGCGCACCTGGGGCGGGCTGTCGATCTTGCGGTCGAACTCCTCGCATCGGAACATCGCCGCCCGGCACCGCACCATTCGATCCTCGTCGTCATCACAGCCGGCCAGGTCGGCGACGACGACGACATCGTGGCTCGTGTCGCACCTGCGCGATTCGCTGCTGGAGTCGGTGGCATGCGGATCCACTCGATCGGCATCGGCACGGCTGTCAACACCGCTTTGTTGCGTCAACTCGCCTCGACCGGCCGCGGCGAATTCCATCTCGCCGAATCGGAGGATCAGCTCGACGCGTTGATCCCTCGGATCCGGCGCCTGCTCGGTCCGCCACTGCTGACCCGCATCGGCCTCACCGCAGAGGGCATGGAGTTCGATCCCCGCACGCTCTCCCCTGCTCAACCCCCTGATGTGTACCCGGGCGCCGCACTCGTCATCACCGGGCGTTGCCGGGCAGGCGAATCCGGTCGGCTTATGTTGTCGTCGATCGGTGCCGACGGTCGTCCCTCGGTAAGCACCATCCCTGCGGTCCCGACGACCAATCTCGCCCTCACTGCCCTGTGGGCGCGCGGTCACCTCGGTGACCTGCAGCGCCGATATGCGACGTGCCCGATCGCCGAAGCTCCCGAGCTCGCGCAGCGCATCGTTGCGACGTCGATCCGCTTCGGAGTCATCACCCGTCTCACCGCATTCGTCGCCGTGACCGGTGCGAACAGAAGGCCGAATGCCGCAGGCGGACAACCTCATCAGGTGGTTCAGCCGGTCGAGCACACGGTCGACTGGACAGGACCCGACGAGGGGTCGTCGGCCTACTCGGTCGAGTACGCGAAGCGCGTGACGCCGACACCGCCGCCGTTCGACGCACCAGGTCAGCCGCAACCCTCGACTGCTCCGCGGGCGCAGCGTCGGGGTGTGCTGATCGGTGCCGGCCTCACCGTGATTGCTGCGCTGATCGGTGTCGGGGCCGTCGTCACCACCGTCTCGTCCAGCGATTCGACAACCGACGGCGTCGCACAACCCGCGCCGAAGTCGCCTGCCCGGCCCGGTCTGACGTTCACCAACTCCGCGCCACCGCCCGCAGAGGCGGATCCAGAACAGGACAGCGAAACCGCTGCGTCTCTCAACGTCGTGTTGACACCACGGGGTACGCGAACCGAGATCAGCGCACGTGCGGCCGGGATACCTACCGGCGAACCGGTCCGCCTGGTCGTCGTCGGGTCGGATGGCTCTCGCGCAGTCGTCGACGCATGGACGGTCGAAGCCGGCGACCCAGCCCGCGTAGTGCTGGTCGATCTTCCCGTCGACCGCATCACACGGGTTGCAGTCGAAAACGCGACCGGCTTCGTCTACGTGAGCACAACCATCGAGTGACGATGGAGCAACTCGATCCTCGGGATCCGACCTCGATCGGACCGTTCACGTTGCTTGGCCGACTCGGTGCAGGCGGCATGGGGCGGGTTTACCTCGGCAAACTACCGAGTGGACGACGCGTCGCGATCAAGGTGGTGCACGAACATCTCGCCGCAGACCCACGGTTTCGCGTGCGGTTCTCCCAAGAGGTGGGCGCGGCGAAAGCCGTCGGCGGCTTCTGGACCGCGGCGATCGTCGACGCGGACCCGAACGCACCGACACCCTGGCTCGCCAGTGAATACATCGTCGGCCCCACGCTGGAGACAGCGATCGAGACACACGGACCGCTCGGCACCGAAGCCGCCAGGATCGTGCTCGTCGGCCTCACCGAAGCATTGATCGCGATCCACCGCGTTCGACTCATCCACCGCGATCTCAAACCGGCCAATGTGCTACTCGCACAGGACGGTCCGCGGGTCATCGACTTCGGTATCGCCCGCGCGCTCGATCAGGCGCGGCTGACGCAGCCCGGCCTCCCGATCGGGTCGGCGTCCTACATGTCGCCCGAGCAGGCCCTCGGAACGACGACACTCACCCCCGCGAGCGACATCTTCTCCCTCGGTGGGGTTCTCGTGTTCGCCGCGGCCGGCCATGCTCCGTTCACGGGCGCGAACGTGTACTCCGTGCTGCTCGCTGTGGCGAACGGACAGCCCGATCTCACGGGCGTCCCCGCTCGACTTGCCGGCATTGCCGCGGCCTGTCTGGCAAAGGATCCTTCACAACGACCGACGACCGCCGACCTGCTCGACGAACTGACCCGCACGACAGCGACCACACCGGGTAGACCTTCGGTCGATCGCCGCGACGACTGGTGGTTGCGTCGGCGCTGACCGATATCCCCCCACGTCAGGGGCAATGGACGGTAGCGTGACCGGTCAGTCCAGCGGGAGGATTCGCACGTGGTCGGTTTCGCTTTGTTCGTCATCATGTTCGCCATTGCCGCACTGTTCAGGCTTGCCGATCTGCTGTTCCGATACTGGTACGTCGTGGTGCCGATCGCTGTGATCGTGTGGATCTGGCTGCTCGGCTTCGAATTCGGTCCGAAGCACGAAGAGTCGATTCGGCGTGACCTGAACGCGGTCGCAAAAAGGTTGCCGTTCAGCATCAGAAAACGTTTGCGTCCCAGTTGGATTCGATGGATCGAGCGCGGGGATCCGCGCGCTCGCACCCGCCGGACCTGATCGGGTCGGGCGCGAGGCCCGCGGATACTGTGAAATCCCATCGATGACCAGCACTTATATGCAAACATCATTCGTATGGTGAGATCGAACGGCAGATCGAACTTCATCGGGCTACGGCGTCGCGCAGCCTGGCTCGGCCGCACCATGACCCTTATCGTCGCCGTCGCCGCACTGTCGAGTGGAAACGTTGTTGCGCAGGCGGATTCGGTATCAGGATCCATCCCGATCGACGAAGTCCCCGGCGGTCTCACACTCGCACCGAACGGCGGTCGCGCCTATGTCACCAACCCGAACGGGAAAATCACGATAGTCGACACCGCAAACAACGTACCGGTCGGAAAGCTCGGGTTCGGTGGCTACGCCATCGCTATCGTGCCCAACGGCACGCGGGCCTACGTGACCGGTCGCGGCAACACCGTCGAGGTGTTCGACCCGACGACGAACCTCATCTCTGCCCCCGCGATCGATGTCGGCGGAACCTCGAAAGGTGTTGCCGTCACACGCGACGGCGCGCGCGCCTACGTCGCCAACTCGTCCCGCAATTCCGTGACGGTCATCGATGTCGCGTCCAATTCGATCATCACCGATATTGCGGACATCGACTCCCCCATTTCGGTGTCGACTTCGCCGAACACCCCCCGCGCCTACGTCTCGACCGCCAAGAGTGTGGTGGTGATCGACACCAATACCAACACCGTCGTCACGTCGATCGAAGCCGGCGAGCGGTTGACCGGAATTACCACCGGTCCGAACGGAACTCGGGTCTACGCCGCCGACACCGACGGTAATGCCGTCCAACTCATCGACATGGCGGCCAACACCCTCGTCGGGTCGATACCCGTCGGCACAGCGCCTGCGGCGATCGCATTCAGCCCGGACGGCACTCGCGCCTATGTCTCCAACTCCGGTAGCGACACGGTTTCGGTGATCAACACGACGAACAACACCGTCATCGAAACCCTCGGAGTCGGCGCGGGACCGTCCGCAATCGCAATGATTCCGAACGGTAGCCGCGCCTACGTCGCCAACGTCGATGGTCGATCCGTATCGGTGATCACTCGGACCACCGGAATCTGCCTCTCGGTCTGCTTGCCTTCGCTCTTCTGACCTATAGCGTCAACTCACGCCACCGGGGCAAGTCGTGCTCGTACGGTCATCGCGATAGTCCGTCCGATCAGCAGCCGAGGCGCTTTGATACCCAGGTCCCGACGGTCGAATATCGCTGTGCCACAGAGGCTCACCTCGTCTCCGGAACCATCGAGAGTCACGTCGAAGTACACCATTGCACTGTTTCCCCGCACCGTCAGATGTCCCGCGACTCGCCAGCCGGTCGCCGTCGCTACGGCGTCCGTCGCGACGAACGCCGCTACCGGATGGTTGTCGAGATCGAGGAAGCGTGGTTTACGGAGGTCGAGATCGCCCCGCATGTTCCCGGTGTCGATCAAGCTCAGTTCTGCCACACCCTTCGCCAGTTCCAGCCCACCGTCCTGGCCGAAGGAAACGCTGCCTTCCCGAATCGGGACGGTGCCGGTCACCGTATGACCCAGTTTGACGACCGTGAACGTCGCGGTGCTGTGCTCGACGTCGACCGCCCATCGGCGTGCGCTCACCGGCGCAGCTACTGGCTTGTTCATCGCGTTACCTCCATGGTTGCTGCGTCGACATGTTCGACGACTGGATAGATCTCGATCCGGTCGGCGCCCGGCAGGAGCGCGGGGTCCTCGCCGGGTAGCAGTTCGGTCGCCATGATGGCGCGTTGTCCGTCGAGCAAGGACTGCTCGGATTCGGCAATGGTGATCACGACCTGCGAGCCGTCGGACTGACGAAGCACGTAGTTGGCCAGAAATCCTGGTACCCGGATGACTGCGGGCTTGATGCGGTTCTGACCTGCAAAATCCGCGGCCGCGATTTGTTCGGCAGTCCGCGGACCGTCGAAATAGGTTAGCTGTGCGTACATTTGGTGCTCCCTCGAATGATGTGTCGGATCGACTGACATCAGTCTGTGAGCGAAAGGCATGCGGCAAATCAGTAGCAGTACGTAGCTCGACCACTTAATTGCCACGTACTGTGATCGGCGCGTTGGATACTTCTTGGATGGACGCCCCATTCGTCGGTCGCAGCCGTGAGGTCGCGCAACTGCGCGCCGCGGTTGTTTCTGCTGCCAATGGCGCCGGCCGCATGATTCTGCTCAGTGGCCCTGCGGGAATCGGTAAATCGCGTCTGACGAAGGCACTCGTCGAGATCGCTGCCGAGTATCGAGTGCCTGTCGCGCGTGGGTACGCGGTCGACGATGCGGGCATGCCCGCATGCTGGCCGTGGACTCGGCTCGCGCGCGATGTCGGAACAATTGCCCCGTACCTGTCGGAGGATCTGTCGGGTAGCAACGCCCCGTTGTCGGAGGCGACTCGTTTTCAGTCGTTCACTGCGATCGCGGATGCACTGCGCGATGCGGCGGCGGCTACCGGACTCGTCGTAGTCCTCGAGGATCTACATTGGGCGGATCGCACATCGCTGCTGCTCCTGCGCCATATTGCGACCGACGTGCACGCCACTCGCCTCCTGATCGTCGCGACGTTTCGGGACCCTGCCGACGGGACGTTCGCGGACGTTCTCCCCGAATTGCTTCGAGCGCAGGACGCGCAATCCATCCGGCTCAGCGGCCTCACCGCCGCAGACATCGCGCACTGGCTGCGCCAGGTGCAACCCCGCACCACCGGTGCTGTCGCCACTTCACTTCGCGACTACACCGACGGGAACCCACTGTTCGTGCGTCTGCTCGTCGACTCGATGTCCGACGACGAATTCGTCGTCGATCCTGCGGCGAACCCCGAAGTACGACGCCTGGCGGTCGCACAGCTTGCTCGCCTCGACCGACAGACCCGCGATGTCCTCGACGCAGCCAGCGTCACAGGCGAGCGGATCGACCCGCTGCTGCTCTCGTCGATTCTGTCTCGGTCCGAAGACGAGGTCGCGCGGGACCTGGATACAGCAGCAGGGGCAGGCGTCGTCGAATCGGGTGACGGTCAATTCACGTTCGCGCACGCACTGATTCGCGATGCGGTGTACGCCGAACTGGCTCCGTCGACGCGAATGCTGCTGCACCGCAAAGCGGCGCTGGCGCTGTCGCAAGGCCCGGTTGCCGACTCGACCGCCGGACCCGTTGCCGCGCACTGGCAGCGGGCGTCCGGCGAGGACTCCGCCGCGCAGTGTATGCAATGGGCACGCCGTGCCGCAGAGTCGGCGATGTCCACCGTCGCCTACGCCGAAGCAATTCGATTTCTCGACTTGGCCATCGAGGCAGCGGGAACAGGCGCGCCGCCAGCACTGCTCGCCGAACTGAATCTGCAACTTGCGATCGCCGAGTTCGCGGGCGGACGCATCGGCGCGAGCATCGAACAATGCGTCCGCGCAGCGGATTACGCGGAACAAGCCGACCGACCCGATCTGATCGGCGCAGCGGCACTCGTCGTACACGGAGTTTCGTCGAAACCGATACTGGAGACCGTCGAACGACTGTGCGTTGCAGCGTTACGAACACTTCCCGCCGACGCGACGACTCTGCGTTCGCGACTCTTCGCGCAGCGCTCGCTGGCCGCATCGGAAGACGAGAACCCCAGTGCAGCAATGGAACTCTCTGCGACCGCACTCGAACTCGCGGACCACAGCGGTGATCCGGACGCCATCCTCGACGGCCTGCATGCGCGTCACGTTGCACTGTCCGCACCGCAGTTCGTCGAGCAACGACGCGAACTGTGTGCCCGTGCAATAGAAATCGACTGGACCGCCCGCCAGCCCCTTGCCGCGCTGTGGGGTCACGTATGGAACATCGATGCCGGGCTGCAGCTCGGCGATCTCGGCTTGGTCGATCGCTCGCTCGCGATGATCGAGCAGGTCGCGACGACCCGAAAACTTCCCCTCGCCTGGTGGCACCTGCACAGGTGCCGAGCGACGCGAGCCGCGCTCGTCGGAGATTATGTTGCGGCACAGAATCATACGGAATCCGCACGCAAGTCCGCGGAGGCGATGGGCGATAGCTCGCTGGTGGGGCTGTACCACGCGTTCCAGACGCAAATCGTCATCATTCGCGGTGTAGTGACCGATTTCGACTCACAGATGGCGATGCTGCAGGCTGCGCCACAGATCGGGCTCGTCCGCATATTCGTTCCGATCAACCTCGCGCTCGCCGGCGACATCGACGGGGCGCGTGCCGCTTTCGAGGAGTTTCGGACGGTGCCGGACACCCTCGAGGTCGGTCCACGTTGGGCGGCGATGCTGTTCCACATCGCCATCGCGGCGGACCTGCTCGCCGACGCCGAGGTTGCAGAGAAAGTGTTCACCAAGGTCCGCGACCTCCACTGCTACTACTCGTGCGATGGCGGCGGGGCCCTGTTCTGTTCGGGATCGATGGCTCGAGTGATCGGCGATATGGCTCGGACGTGTGGCCGACTCGACGACGCGGTGGAC
Organism: Antrihabitans stalagmiti; assembly: GCF_016482825.1. Taxonomy (GTDB): domain Bacteria; phylum Actinomycetota; class Actinomycetes; order Mycobacteriales; family Mycobacteriaceae; genus Antrihabitans; species Antrihabitans stalagmiti. The sequence goes on from NZ_JAEMNV010000008.1 coordinate 103,279, forward strand.
GAGTACCGCCGTGCAATCGACATGGACGCCCGCATCGGCGCGCGGCCGTACCTTGCGTTGAGCAGACTCGGCCTCGCACGGACCCTCGTCCAGCGCGGTCGGGCCGCGGACAATGCCGAAGTTCGTGAACTTCTCGACCTTGCGGCACGGGAGTTCAGGCGTCTGGACCTGCCGGGGCCGTTGCAGCGTGCTGACGCTCTCAAGGCTCAGGTGGCCCATGCCGCAAAGGCCGCCAATCCGTTGTCCGACAGAGAATCTCAGGTTGCGCAGCTGATCGCCGCAGCGATGTCCAACCGGGAGATCGCCACGAAGTTGGTGCTGTCCGAGCGCACTGTCGAAACACACGTTCGTAGCATCCTTGCCAAACTCGGATATTCGAACCGCACCGAAATCGCAGCCTGGTCACTTCGCGGACAGACGTCCAATCCAGCCGACATGGTGTAGCTGGCAACACCACCGGTCAGCGGGTCGGCACTATCGAAAGCGGCCACTTCGCCCGCAAGGATCGAGATATGACAGAAACGGTCTATGCGCAATTCTCGACCTACGCGGAGGCGAATGCGGCCGTAGGCAAGACTGGACGGGTGCCCACGACGTTGTTGCGAGCGCCCATCGACGCGCAGACTTGGCGCGATGCTGCGTACGTGCTCCTCGGAACGTTCCTCGGCCCAGTCGGAATTGCCTATCTCTACGCCGGTTTCGGTGCCGGTCTGCTGCTGACGGTCGTTCTGGTCGGCATTCCACTGCTTGCAGCTGTCGTCGTGGGTAGTCGGATCTTCGGTCACATATATCGCGGGCTTGCGATGGGATTGCTGCGGACCGACGTCGAGGCGCCGTTGGAGTTCCGGTCACGGCCGGGTCTACTTGGGTTCGTTCGGTCCGGACTCACCGATCGTGACGGGTGGCGGGCCGTCGTGTTCGTCCTCGTCAAGTCGGTACTCGGCCCAGTCCTCGGCTACCTGGTGCTTACCTTTGCGGCGATGTCGGCATTCGTCGCGATATCGCCGATCCCGTGGTGGCTGTTCCATCCGGTCAACATCGACTCCGCCGGCGTCGAGCGTCATTCGATCGTCCAGTTCGGAGACGTCTACTTCGAGACCTGGCCCCAGATGCTCGCCTTCTCTGCACTCGGTTTCGTGTGTGTGTTCATTGCACCGTGGCCCATCCGAGCTGTCGCCTCTCTCGACCGACACCTCGTGCAGGCGCTGCTGGGAAAGACCAAGGGCGATGCACGGGTCGAACAACTCGAGCATGCACGCACGACCGTCGTCGAAGATTCGGCAGCGACGCTGCGGCGGGTCGAGCGTGATCTGCACGACGGCACCCAAGCGCGGCTTGTCACCATGGCAATGGCGTTGGGCCGAGCCGAGGAGAAGCTCGCAACCGGTGGGGAAGCAACAGCTTTGGTCTCGGACGCACACGCAACGGCAAAAGAGGCGCTCCGTGAGCTTCGCGAGGTAGTGCGCGGAATCCACCCTCCCGCACTCGATCTCGGACTCGGCGCCGCACTCGAGACGCTCGCCTCGCGCAGTCCCGTCCCCGTCGACTGCACCGTCCACCTCGCGACGCGGCCCTCCCCCGGCATCGAGGCGATCGCCTACTTCTCGGTGGCCGAACTGCTGACCAACGTCGCCAAACATGCGAACGCAACCAAGATCTGGCTCGACATCCGCGACGTGGGCACGCTGCTGACGATCACTGTGCGCGACAACGGCATCGGCGGCGCCGACCCGATCGGCGGTACCGGACTGGCGGGGCTGCGGTCGCGCGCGGAGACCGTCGACGGACACCTGGACGTGACGAGTCCGATCGGTGGGCCGACCGTCGTGACGATCGCTCTTCCGACAGGATGGACGTCGTGACTGCAAATACGGTGGCATCCATGCGCATTGTTATCGCCGAGGACAGCGTCATCCTTCGCGACGGTCTCGCCCAACTCCTGATCGATCGCGGTCACGACGTCGTTGCCATGGTGGGAGATGCGGAGTCACTTGGCCCGGCGGTCGACGAGCACCGGCCGGACGTCGCCGTCGTGGATGTGCGAATGCCGCCCACGTTCACCGACGAAGGCCTGATTGCAGCGATCACGCTACGTCGTCGCCATCCCGAGATCGGTGTGCTCGTCTTCTCGCAGTGGATCGAAACACGCTATGCAGCAGAGCTTCTCGCAGGCAACGCGGCAGGTGTCGGCTACCTGCTCAAAGACAGGGTCGCCGATGTCAGCGAGTTCGTCGACGCTTTGACGCGAGTCGCGTGTGGTGGCACCGCACTGGACCCTGAGGTGGTGAGCCAATTGATGGGGTCGTCGCGGCAGCGCGACGAGTTGGACCGCCTCACCCCACGCGAGCGCGAGGTGCTCACGCTGATGGCGCAGGGCCTGTCCAATTCCGCGATCGCGTCCACGTTGGTCGTCACCGATCGTGCCGTGGAGAAGCACATCGGCAACATCTTCACCAAACTCGACCTACCGCCGTCGGACACCCACCATCGCCGAGTGCTCGCCGTCGTCAAGCAGTTGGGTCGGGTCTGAGAAGTTACTGTGCAGCTATGAGAACCGTCGGTGTCGACCTTGCTGCCGAGCCGGCGAAAAGCGCTCTGGCGATACTGGATTGGACGCCCGGACGCGTGCAGGTCGTCGACCTGCGGATGGGTGTCAGCGATGCGGAGATCGTCGCGGCTGCGGACGGCGCTGACCGAGTAGGTATCGATGCTCCATTCGGCTGGCCGGACGCCTTCGTCGCATTCGTTTCGGCTCATCACGAACACCGATCTCCCGCAACATCTCTCGCGTCTCGTGAAGATCGACGACCGTTGACCAAGCGGCGCACCGACATCGTCGTCCAGGAAACCACCGGCGTCGTCCCGCTCAGCGTCTCGGCTGATCGGATCGCACACGTCGCACTTCGATGTGCGGGCCTTCTGACGGAACTGAGGTCCGCCGGCATCGATGTCGGTCGCGTCGACGGTGTCGCCGTCGAGGTCTATCCCGCCGCGGCATTACGACGCTGGGGGCTACGGAATCGTGGTTACAAGGGCGGCGCGCAGGACGGTTTCGCAGGCTTGCTCGACGCTTTCGACGCCGCGACGCCGTGGCTCGACCTAGGAGACTTTCGGGCGACGTTCCGAGCGACCGACGACGCGTTCGACGCTGTTGTCGCAGCGTTTATCGCTCGTGCAGCAGCCTGTGCTGCAACAACATTGCCGAGTGCGCGCGAGTGGGACGTCGCGTCGCGTGAGGGCTGGATTCATTTACCTACCGGGGCGCTTGCCGATCTCGTCTGACAGCCGCGAAATATTTCCGGGATCGAACTACCCATGTCGTTGCTACGTTTATCTACATATCCTGGAGTCCAGCGCGGAGGGAGGTGACGCAGTGTGAAGGTGAACCGTCTGACCGCAGATCTGTCCGACTACCCCGACCTCGTCGTCGTCTACCTGGGGATGCGCGTCAACAAGCCACGTGGAATCCTGCGACTCCTCGGCATCGGTCCGAAGCTCTACAAATCTCACAAAGACCAACCCGACGGTCTGCTGCTGCACGAGGACATCATCTGGTCGTTGTTTCCGCCGCACTGGGGTGCGCGGCAATATTGGCGTGACCTCGACAGTCTCGAACTTTGGACTCGTTCCGATCCACACAAGCAGTGGTGGCAGAAGTTCTTGAAAGATTCGGGCGGGACAGGATTCTGGCACGAGGCCTACTTCATGAGCGGAGGTATCGACACGTTCTACGACGACATGTCCACGCCGACCGGCATCGGCAGATTCGCGCCGACCAATAGCGCTCGTGGAGCGGCGTTTTCGACTCGTCGCCGCATCAACGGTGTTCGGCCGAAGGTTCCGCCCGTCGTCGCCGAGAGCGACCTCTACAACGAACCGGCCTGATGACGCGTCTCGACCTCGTTCGCTGGCAGTTCGACCTGACCTGGTCGCTGTTCGAAATTCACCTCGACGCGCTGACCGACGACGACTTTCTATGGGAGCCCGCGGAGGTTTGCTGGACCGTTCGCATCGGAAGCGACGGACTGTGGCGACCCGACTGGGACGAAAACGAACTCGATCCTGTCCCCGTGCCGACCATCGGCTGGATCTCGTGGCACATCGGGTGGTGGTGGTCGGTCGCTCTCGACCACCTCTACCAGCGGACCGTGCGCGAGCGAACTGACATCTTGTGGCCGGGCAGCGGTGGGTCGGCGATCGTGTGGTTGCGAGGGTTGAAAGACGAGTACCTGGCGCTGCTCGGTCGTATGTCCGACGACGATCTCGAGGCCGCCGCCACATTTCCGTGGCCAGGTGAATCCGACAAAACCGTCGCTCACACACTCGCATGGTTGAACGCGGAACTGATGAAGAACGTCGCCGAGATCGGTCAGCTTCGGCTGATCCGCGCTGCGCGGGCTGGTCGATAGCGCGGCCCGAGTCAGAGGACGGGCCGCCGCTTCCCATGGTTTCCCACCGGCGGCCCGCCTGGCTCGAGAATACCAGCCTTCGAACGTGCGTTCTATACGGCTGCAGGCTCGAACCGCGAGAGATCAGGCTGCTGCGAAGACGTCGCGGACGACTGACTCGTCGCCGTCGATCTCGATCACACCGAAGGCACGGGCGTCGGTGAGAGTTAGGGCGCCGGCGGCCAGTCCGAGAATGTAAGCGGGTTCTCCGCGGACGGTGGCGTCGAGTTGGCTGCCGTCGTGTGGGCCGACTTCGAAGCCGGACTGCGTCGCGCGGAGTTGTAGAGGTTGGTCGCCGAAGTCGAGGCCGACTGTCGCCGATGGACGGTCCTTGACCCGCGTGTCGAGCAGGGCGGGGACGGCGAGGCCGAGCCACTCGGGTCGGAAGGAGTCGCCTTCGGGTCCGCGGACCATCAGCGGGGTGGACCAGCGGATCAGGCTCTCGATCGGCTGGCGTAGTTCGGCTCCCCACTGCGTCAAGGCGTACTCGACGACGTTGCCCTCGCTGGCTAGTTGCCGCTCGATCACGCCCAGGGACTCGAGTTCTCGTAGTCGACCAGCGAGGAGGTTGGTCGCAATGCCAGGTAGGCCGTCGACCAGGTCGCGGTAGCGGGCCGGGGAAATGAGCAGTTGGCGGACGATGAGCAAGTTCCACCTGTCGCCTACGACCTCCAGCGACCGGGCGAGCCCGCAGTATTGGCCGTAGCTTCGCATCAATTCCTCCTATCGCTTGATCTTCTCAAGTGCGCATGACATTCTCAAGCGCATCTTGCAGCCGAGTGTAGGGGGACCACCATGGCCGACACCACCAGAAGTGTTCGACCCGCATGGGTCGACGACGAACTCTTTCCGTTCGACAGCAGATTCGTCGATATCGACGGGCACACCGTGCATTACATCGACGAAGGAACGGGACCAACGCTGCTGTTCCTGCACGGCAATCCGACTTGGTCATTCCTCTGGCGCGAGGTGATCCTCGCGCTTCGAGGCGACTTCCGGTGCATCGCGCTCGACTACCCGGGCTTCGGACTGTCCACGGCCAAAGTCGGCTACCGCTACCTGCCCGAAGAACACGCAGATCTCGTCACCGGTTTCATCGACGCGCTCGGCCTGACTGGGGTGACGCTGGTCGGGCAGGACTGGGGTGGCCCGATCGGTCTGGCCGCCGCACGGCGACGGCCGGGTGTCGTCGATCGGCTGGTACTTGCCAACACCTGGGCCTGGCCGGTCAATGGGATTCTCCATTTCGAGGCATTCTCTCGCATCGTCGGCGGACTCCCGTTTCGATTCTTGGTCCGGCGGTTCAACCTTCTCGTCGATGCGTTCATCCCTACCGGTCACCGACGTCGAAAGCCGACGTCGGCCGAGATGACTCACTACAATCGTGCGCTCGACACCGCCGAGCGGCGCCAGGCCTCTGCCGTGCTTCCTGGCCGTATTCTCGCGAGCCGGGCCTTCTTCGTCGAGTTGGAAGACGGCCTTGCTGACCTCGCCCACCTACCGACCCTGATCGTGTGGGGTGACGCCGACATCGCCTTCCGACCTCAGGAGCGCGAGCGCCTGGAAGCAACGTTCACAGACCACACGACCGTTATCGTCGAAGGCGCTGGGACGTACGTCGAGTCAGATGCGCCGGAAGAGTTCGTCGCTGCCATTCGTAATTGGGAATCGACGCACTGATTGCCGGTTCCGACCGCGGCGTACCGTCGCATGTGATGACCCATTTGCGTCCACTTACGTTCCTGTTGCCCATACTCCTTGTGCTGGCGCTGGCCGCCTGTTCCGAAGATCGCGGTGATACCGGTGAAAAAGAGACGGTAGCTGCGGCGCGCGAATCCGTCGGCTGCGAAATCGGTCAGCCAGCCGCGGGGCGCACGGAAGTGACCATGACGAGCGGCGGCCGCGAACGCTCCTACATCCGCTACGTGCCTCAAGAACTGTTGCCGGGCAAGGCAGTTCCGCTCGTGCTCGACCTCACCGCGTACTCACCCGCAAGCACCGAAGAGTCGTTCAGCGGGTTCACCAAACCCGACGCCGCGGGGAGAGTCAAGGCCGATGATGTCGGCGCCGTCGTCATTACACCCGAGCCGGTCAACGGTGCCGGGCCGCTACTCACCTGGAACTACGTCGACAAACCGGGGTGGACGGACGACCAGCTGTTCGTCAGCGACCTGCTCGACGACGTTGAGGCCGCCACCTGTATCGACACTGATCGGGTGTTGGTAATGGGCTTCGCCGTCGGCGGGGTGTTCGGCTCGATCTTGGCCTGCGACCAAACTGACCGGTTCGCCGCACTGGTTACTGTCTCGGGCCTCTACAGCCCTACCTCCTGTTCACCGTCCAAGCCACTTCCGGTGCTGTCCTTCCACGGCACGGCCGACCGGTTCATCCCGTTCGACGGCGGAGTCGGCAGTGGCGCAGGCGAACTCGGGCTCACCGAGGAGACGACGGCAGGCATGTTGTTCATGGGCCGGCGAGACGGTGCACTCCAATCGTCACAGGCGTGGGCCGACCACGACGGCTGCACCGTCGGGCCGACCGATACACCCGTCACCGACGGAGTCACCCGAAAGGCATGGTCCGGATGCACGAATGGCACCGTCGTCGAGCTGTACGTCCTCGACGGCGGTGAACACACGTGGCCCGGCAGCAATGGGATGGACGCTCTCACAGGGCTTCTCGGGCCAGTCACCGACGCTGTAGTCGCAAACGACGTGATCTGGGATTTCTTCGAAGCGCATACTCGTTGACAGCGGCCATCGACTGGGTCCAATGAGCAGTTCACGGAAAGATCGAGGCGTGGCACTTCCGAGATGGCGGCGGATCAGAGACGGGGTCTTGCTGGCCACGCTGGCAGTGTTCGCGATTGTCTACGTCGGTTTCGGCGTCAAGTATTCGAATCCGAACTGGATATTCTCCCCGCCCAACGCCTTTCGCTTCGAAGGTCGGATTTATCAACCAAGCTACTTCGAACCGACTGAGACGCTTCCACCTCGGTCCGGTCACAGCTACGAGAAAATAGGATCACTAATCCCATTCGGTCAGTCGATCTACGGACTCCGAGGAGTCAAGCTGCATATGGGCCTCTTCGTGCATTGGCACGGGAAGTACGTGCAATACGGGATCCTCGGTGGCCCCTAGCGCAGCACACCCGGCAAAGCCGCTCCGAGACCGAGCGTCGCCGTCCACCTTCAGGTCGTAGCAATGCGTGCACTCGCTGTCAGTAGTGCCTCGACAATCTCGTCCGCGGGGGCGATCTCGCTCGCCCGATGGGCGCGGAATTCCCAAACCACTTGTGCGCCTCCGCGTGTGGCGACGAACGCACCGCCGAGTTGTGCATTGTCGCCCGTCCTTTGATAGGGGTAGACCCCATTCCGAACGAGACCGATCAAGGGGGCAATGTTTGTCGGTCCGTGCGCAGCGCGCCACGCTCGGGTGAGTCCCATGGTGCGATAGAGCGACTGGTCGGCGGTCGTCAGGATCGGGAACCTGGTTTCGGAGCGTTTGCGAAAGGTGAACGCCTGGATAGGGGTTCCAAGTCCGATCAGGACGACATTGGCGCCGGCCGCCGTGATGTCGTCGTAGCTCGTGTTGAGGTCGACTGCTTGTTTCAGCGCGAACGCGCTGCCGAACTGGCGCAGGAATACGAGCGCTACCGGACCGTTCTGCCAGAAGTCCTGGATCTCGTGGTGGTGGTGACGGTCGTCGAGGAGTCGTTCGGTCGAGATCACATCGACTCGGCTCATTGCTTGGCCTCCTGCAATCCTGCTTGTACCGGTTGATCGATCGTGTGTTGCAGCGTGCCGCCTTTACCTTGTTGGAGGGTGAGGCCGGGATTGTGGGTAAAGGGAACCTTCCCCGTTTCAGAGGTATGGCGGAGGGCGTTGTGCGCATAGCCCCACATCTCGTACCCGACGAACGGCACGATCAAGTGGTCGACGATCGGGTGGTTCACGACCTTGGCGACCTGCTTGATGACGACAGCGGACAGAGTGGTGCGCAACCGGATGTTCGCGAGTCCGCCGATTTCGCGCACATACGGACTCATCAGTGGAACCGACGCCCAAAACAGAATGCGCACAAACGGATTGATCGCTCCCAGCGGCCACACCGGAGTCCATGGCGGCGATGTGAGGAAGTCGAGAATTTCCTGAGCAGGGCGGGTGAACGCCATGATGTTCCGCTCGGCGTTCGCCACCCAGGCGTCCACGTCCTCGGGCGTAAGGGGCAGTTCTCCCGTGGGGATTCCTAGCAACTCGGCGACGATGTGCTGTTCGGCGTAGAACTGCCGCTCGTCTTCCACGGTTGCGTTCGGATCGCCGTAAGCCTTGTACGCGCGCCATAGGAGCTGCCAGCCCGCGATATAGGTGAACTTCAACGCGTCGACATGGTTGGCGCGAAACTGCTCACCGGAACCGGGGATCTCACCGTTGACGTGCGAATGCTTGCGGAACAGGTCACGACCGACCTTGTCTGCGGTCGCGCTGTCACCGAATACCGCACCGGCGAAGAACAACAGACTCCGTCGCGTCCGGCCAAGCGTGTCGTAGTAGTAGACGGTGTGTTGCCCCACGCCATAGGCACCGACTGGATCGAGCATGGCGAGGAACAGACCGGACATCGCGCCCATCCCGGCAACCAGTACGTTTTCGTAGACCTTCCAGCTGATTGAGTCGGGACCGAAGTACCCGCCGTCGATTCGCGGGGACTCGGCCAAGGCGAGCGCCTTCTTGCCGTTTTTGCCGTGCAGCCCGAGCAGGAAGTCGAACTTCCGATCAGCCGCTCGACGCTCGTCGGGAGTTTTGCTGAGCATTTCACTGACAAAGCTCATAAGACCTGCCCTCACTTCGTTGTACGGGAACTGAACCGGTCCGCCGGACGACTCCCGTCGAGCGTGATGACCATTTCATATTAGACCATAATTTGAATTGCAACATAATATGCTGGGTGGGCGTATGGCAAGGCCGTTCCACTCGGACGGGCGCGCTAGCGTTGACGCGCAAAGGAGGACAGATGCCGAAGGCGTTGACGCGCGACGAATTGCAAGCGCAGACCCGCGAGCTGATCGTCTCCGCGGCGGAGCGAGTGTTCCTGGCGCGCGGCTACCACGCGACGACGATCGCCCAGATCGCTGACGAGGCCGGCCGCACCCATGGGTCGATCTACGGAAACTTTGCCGGAAAAGAGGACTTATGCCTGCAGGTGCTGCGCAGACATTTTCAACACGTCCTCGAAGGTCTGTCCACCGCGGTCCTGACCGCCGCTGGAGAGACCGCCAAAATGTCTGCAACACAACAACAGTGGGAGAAGCTCCTCGAAGAACCGGCATGGATCCGGCTCGCGGCGGACTTCACGATCGCCACCCGCAGCGACCCAGCCCTCGAAAAGTCCAACCGTGACACCATCGACGGATTCACCGCAGGCATCCGAATTCTGATCCTTGCGCAGGCGAATACTCTTGGCGTGCAGGCCGTCGACCACGAACTGCTCGAGCGGGCCGGCGCAGCGCTGCTGGCCACCGGGGTCGGATTGGCCGTCGGATATGCCTTGGGCGCAACGTCACACGAACTCACTGTCGCGTCGTTCCTCGACAGCGTCGAACTATGGTTCCGCCGAATGGATATCCAATCGCAACCGTTCCCTGACCGGGTCGACGATCACCAAGGCTAAGCGGCGGTACTTTCGGTCTCCGACGGAACGTGCGCTACGAAATCCGCTGTCCCAGTGCCGGTTCGTCGATCTGTTCGCGGAGTATGTCGCCATGACCCGCGTGCCTGGCGAACTCTTGGATCATCGCGAGCAGTGTCCATCGCATGCTGACGGTGCCCTCGCCGGGAAAGTCCTTGGTGTCGTCGAGGTCGTAGCGGGATGCGATGTCACGTGAGCGTCGGCTCGCGCGTTCGAACTCGGCGATAACATCCTCCACCGACTCGTCTGCGGTCACTGCGAAGGTGCCTTCGTCGCGGCGCGAGTAACCGTCGCATTCGGATTCGTCCAGTTCGGCCCAAAACCGTTGGAACCAAATACGTTCCGCGGCGGCAGCATGCTTGAGCAACGAGATCGGTGTCGTCAGTGACGCAACGAGTCGTCGGCGCGCATCGGTGTCGGACAGTCCCCGCGCCGTTTCGATCAGCGCTTCGCGGTTGCGGTCCAGCGTGTTCTCGATGAGGGCTCGCTCGGTGCCGTTGGTGATTCGGTTGGTAGACATAGGTTTTCACTCCATCTCTGTGGTGCATGCAAGGTTCGTCCGGCGTCGACAACGACCGGGAAATGAGGCATTCGATTTCGCTCGTCGCGCGAAGAGTGGCGAGGCGGCGTGTGATACAGCCCGGTCTACCCGGCCGGTGCTGCGGATTCAGCGTATAGCAACGCGACCCGAATCGGGAGACGGAAGTGTCACGTCCCAGCCGATCGAGCCCGCCTGCACACGACTAGGCGCTACGCGGTGAATACATGATGACGGCAACGCCGATCAGACAGATCGACGCGCCGAGTACGTCCCAGCGGTCGGGACGAAACCCGTCCAAAACCATTCCCCACGCGAGCGATCCTGCGACGAAGATTCCGCCGTATGCAGCGAGGATTCGACCGAAGTTCGCGTCCGGTTGCAGGGTGGCGACAAATCCGTAGGCACCGAGGGCGACCACTCCAGCGCCGATCCAGACCCAGCCGCGATGTTCGCGGACGCCCTGCCAGATCAACCAGGCTCCGCCGATCTCGGCAATTGCAGCGAGAACGAACAGCAGGATCGAACGCAGAACGGTCATGGCGGGAGTCTATGGATGACTCCTGCGGGCCGTTGAACGCCTAACCTGCCGCAGGCAATTCCGCGCACACGGCGACTTCACAAATGAACTCGCCGATTTCTTCCAGCGATTGTCGTGCCTCGGGAACAAATGCCTCGGCTGCCTGGAACACGTGCACCTGCCCGGCCCACGTCTTCAGCTCGACCGGCACTCGGGCCGCCTGCAACCGCTCGGTCATCAGCTCCGCGTCGTAGATCAAACCTTCGACCGCCGAGGCGTGAATCAGCGTCGGCGGCATCTTCGTCAGGTCTTCGGCGGTCGGTTCGACAAGCGGACCGGGTACACCGTCGACAAGGACACGCTCGTTCGCTTGCAGAATGATCTGCTCGAGAGCCGTGAAGCATTTGGCTGTGAAGATGGGGTCGGTCCGTGAATTGGGATGACTCAATTTTCCGGCGGGATCGAGCTCGGTCAGCGGTGACATCGCGACGATGCCCGCAGGTGGCGTCAGCCCCTCGCTGATCAAGGTGAGCGCAACCATAAACGTGAGGTAGCCGCCGGCGGAATCACCTGCGACGACGATCTGGTCCGGCCGATATCCACGCGCAAGCAGCCACCGGTAGCCGTCGACGCAGTCCTGCACCGCGTCCGACATCGGCGAGTGCGGCGCCATCCGATAGTCGACGCTCAATACCGGCGCGTCGGCCAAACGCGAGAGCGTCGATACGATTCGCACGTGGGTGTTCAGGCCACATGCAATGAACGCTCCGCCGTGCAGGTAGAGAATCGCCCGGCCCGATCCGTCAGCTGGCGCAACACCTTTCGCCCGTACGAGTTCGCTGCCGCAGTTGTTCAGCCGGACCGGTTGCCGCACGGTCCCCTTCGGCGGAATCATGACGAACCGCGCCAACCAATCGACGATTCCGGTCGGCAGTGGCCAATGAAACACATACGTCAGTAGGTGCAGAGCAGGCCGCACGGTATAGCGCAGTCCCGTAGTCAAGCAACGCCCCTGCCAGCTGATCGACTCTTCCCGAAACACCAAACGCCCAGGTAGGGAGCGGACGTGATCGGAGTGCGCGTTGCGAGCTGCGGTCATCGTGTTCTGCCTTTCTGGTGGCGCCGGTGCCACGCAGCGACAATACCCGACTGACGTATCACTCGTCGAACAATGCTCAGGTTGGGCCACCACGAACGGGCTACCAGTGCTCACTTTTCGGTCAAATCGCGACACTGTTAGCCCGTTCGTCGGCTACCCACCAGGCGTGGCAAAAACGAACAGCGCCATAAACGCGATGTTGATGAAGAACGCGGCTTCGACAAGACCGACGGTGATGAGAAACGGCGTGAACAGGCGAGACTGCGCCTCGGGTTGCCGCGTCACCCCCTCGATGAACTTCGCTCCAGCCAAGCCGTCGCCGACCCCGACTGCAATGGCTCCCCCGGCCAGCGCGATCGAGCCCGCGATCAAGGCGTCCCCCATCAGTGCTTCGCTTGCCATTCCATTCCTCTCGTTATGCTCGAGCGACGATTCGCTATGCGCGGATCAGCTTTTCGACCGTGGTCACGACCATCGCGGCGCCGTCTTCCTCGGCGATCCGGCCTGCCAGGTCCTGGGCAGCAGCTCGGTGGCTCGGCTCGCTCAGGGCCGCATCGATCGCCTTGGCCAGTCGATCCGCCGTGAGCTTGGGCCGTGGCACCGTCGCGGCGCTCGCACCGAGGTCGTGCAGACGTCGCGCCCAGAACGGTTGATCGCCACCCGGCGACGGAATGGCGATGGTCGGCAATCCCGCGCGCAGCGCGGCACCGGTAGTTCCTGCCCCGCATGAATGCGCAACGGCGGCAACTTTTTCGAACAACCAATCGTGCGGTACGGAACCGACCGTCATGACACCGTCGCCGACGACATCGAGTCCTGCCCCGCCGGCCTGAACCACCCCGCGCACACCGACCTGCACCAGCGCCTCGTGGATCGTTTCCGATAGGCGAGCCGCATCGTCTTTGCCGAGAATCAAGCTGCCCAATCCGAGAAAGACCGGCGCAGAACCGGATTCGAGGAACGACACCAACTCCGCCGGCGGTTCCCAGCCGATCGGGCGTTGCGGCCACCAGTATCCAGTCACTTCGAGGCCGGGTCGCCAATCCTGCGGACGCGGCACGACAGTCGGTGAAAAGCCATGCAGTATGGGCCATTCCGCGGCAGTGCGCTCCTGCCGCAGCTTCCGTGCGGACTTCGCCGGGAGTCCGAGCTGGTTTCGGAAGCCCGCAATCGTCTTGCCGTAGAGGCGGTCCATCAATCCTGCTGCTCGGCGCCCGGCGCTGCGGTTCACCATCGAACCGCCGGACCAGGCTCCCATCAGCGACGGCGGGAAGGCGGACGTCTTCGACAACGGTTGCAGCCGCACACCGATGCTCGGAATATTTCTCGCCTCGGCGAGCGGATGTCCGGCAAGTTCGGCGAATGGCGTCAGCAACAAGACATCTGCCGGTACCTCGTCGAATGCGGCAAGCAGGTTCTCACCGAGCTTGCGCATACCGCTCGGCCGCACGAGCTTCATTGCCTCCTTGAGTGGATCTTTCATGTCCGGGTCGACATCGAGTTCGACGTCGATTGCCCGAGCCTGGAGTCCGCAGCCCTCGATTTCCTCGACGAGGTCCGGCGTTGTCGTCATAACGACGTCATGGCCGGCGTCGACGAACTTACGACCGAAATCGGTCAGCGGAACCAGGTCACCTCGCGAGCCGTAGGCCGCGATCACAATTCTTGCCACTACTCCCCCGTTTCGTTGTGTGCTCGAGTTGCCAGATCGAACGCGACGACGAGATCTTCGCCGTACGCGTGGATATCGAAGTCCGGATCACTTGCCGACTTCAGCACTGCGTTACCGATTGCGCCACTCACCGCAAGACTGATGGAACTCGGTGACAGCGAGCGGAATTCGCCGTTTTCGACCCCTGCTGTGAGAATCGTTGCGAGCTCCAGCTTGGCCAGTTCTGCCAGCTTGGCGGGAGGCAGATCGACGCCCAACTCACCGAGCCGTCCGCCCGAGCGGCTTCGATAGTTCGACGCAATCTCCATCAAGGCGAGTTGATGCGATCGGTGCGTTGCGATGTAGGACGTGTGTGCCCGAATGTGCGCCGCGAGCTTGCCTGCGGCGGTCGTTTCCTGCTCGACGAACGGCAACATGATGTCGATGAGCGACCTGTACAACTCTGCGACGATCGCAGCGACGAGGTCGTCCTTGTTCCCGAAGTGGTAGAGCACGACGCTCATCGCCACGCCGACGCGCTCCGCGATCTTGCGCACGGATGCCTGGTGGTATCCGAGTTCGGCAATCGCCTCGATCGCGTACTCCACGATCTGGGCACGACGCGCCGTCTCCGTGAAGGTCGAGCTGCCGTCTTTAGATCGCATGATCGAACTATAGATCAGGTGATCTAATCGCGCAATTTCCATGACACGGCAAGCAGGTTTGCCGTCCCGCCGCGCGGGTATTTCGTGCGAGGACTGCACGCTCCGAAGAACTCAGCACGTACTAGGCAAAGGGGATTTCATGCGAAAAGCGGCCTTGATTGCGGGCGTAGCTATCGTGGTCGCGGGTTGCGGCAGCGACTCCGGCTCGTCCGAGTCGAGCGATGCAGCTTCGGACAGCTCAACCGCTTCGAGCGCGAACACAGCCGCAAGCAGCCCGACCGTCGAACCCGGCCGCGAGAAGAACGACGGCGCCGACCAAGTCCCCGAATGCGGTACCACTAAGCGCAAACCGAACACCGAAAAGCCGCCGGCACAGCATATTCCGATGGAGCTGTGCGATGCGGCAGTGCTCGAAGACGGCAAAGGCGGCGAACTCGAGTTCACCGTCGAAGCAATCAAGACGGACCTACCCTGCACAGCGAAAGACGCAGAGGCCGCACCGAAGAACGGTCACATCGTCACCGCGTTCGTGTCGGCGAAAACGAGCCCGCAATTCGACGCAACGATCTTGCCGACCGGCCTGAACGGTCCACCCTCAGGCGCGGGCTGGTCGATTCTCAATGCAGAAGGCGCAACGGAGCCCGACATATCTTCCAATGCCAGCGAACGATGCTTTCCCATCGACTGGCCTTCCCTGACGCCCGACAAGACGTACCGCTTCCGGGTCGCGTTCGATGTGCCGAGCGACAGCGGTGCACTGGTGTTCGTGCCTACCACTTTGCCGAGTGCACAGTTGCAATCGCCGAGTTGGCAGTGGAATTTCTAGTCACGTAGACGCCTACACGCTGACCACGCGAAATCGGGTCCGCGGGCACCACTCGGCTAGCGTGGTGCTCCGTGACGGAAAGCAAGGGGGCGGTGCGGCGTTCGGCCGCTGCTGAGCCCGCCACGACAGCAGCCAGCAATCGACCGACGAACAAGGCGCGGTTGGTCGCAATCCTCAGCGCGTCGATTGCGGTCCTCGCTGCTCTCGCTTTGCCGTTCCTTCCGGTAGAGCAGGCGCAGTCGAACGTCTCGTGGCCGCAGGCAGGCGATGTTTCCTCTGTGACGGCACCGTTGGTGTCGTACGCGCCGCAACAGCTGAGTGCGGCCATTCCGTGCACCGCGATCGACCGCCTTGCAGACTCCGGCGGCGTCGTCGTATCGACGATTCCACGGCAGTCTCCCGAATTCGAACGCTACGGCTTCGTCGTCAAAGTCGTTGCCGCCGAGGCAGACCGCACCGGCCGGGTCGACGTCGTCTCGCGCAACACCCTGCTGTGGTCGGCGCCGGTCGACACACTGCGAAACCAGCCGTGCGCCCTCGCCGTGTCGATCGACCCGACCCGCGCGACGGTGACGACGACAGGTGCCGAGACCAGCGCCGATACGACGAACAACGGTGATCTGCGTCCACAGACGGTCGGCTTGTTCAGTGAGTTGACCGGCGCCGCACCGGACGGCCTGAGCGCCGGTGTCGTGGTCGACTCGCGGTTCTCCTCGTCACCGACGCTCCTCAAATATTTGCTGCTGATCCTCTGTGGACTGGCGACGGTGACGTCGTTGGTCGCGCTGCATCACCTCGACGGAACCGACCGGCGCGCGACGCGACGTTTGCTCCCTGCGCGCTGGTGGTCTGTCCGACCGGTGGACGCCGTCGTGTTCGGCACCCTCGTGGTGTGGCACTTCATCGGTGCGAACACCTCCGATGACGGCTATCAGCTCGGTATGGCACGGGCGGCTCACGACTCCGGCTACATCGCCAACTACTTCCGCTGGTTCGGCGTTCCCGAAGCGCCCTTCGGCACACCGTATTACGACATTCTGTCCTGGATGGCGAAGCTGTCGACGCTCAGCCCGTGGATGCGTCTACCTGCTCTGCTTGCCGGCATCCTCGCGTGGTGGATCATCAGTCGCGAGGTCATTCCACGTCTCGGTAATGCAGTTCGAAGCAGCTCGATCGCGGTGTGGACGAGCGCGCTGGTCTTCCTGTCGTTCTGGCTCCCTTACAACAACGGACTGCGCCCCGAGCCGATCGTCGCGCTCGGCGTTCTCCTGACGTGGTGCTCGGTCGAGCGAGCGATCGCAACGCGCCGTCTCCTACCCGCAGCTGTCGCCATTTTGATCGCGGGCTTCACGCTGACCGTCGGACCGTCCGGCCTGATCTGTATCGCAGCGCTGATCGCCGGGGCACGCCAGGTTGCCGCTATCGTCACCGAACGCGCTCGCAGCGTGGGCAAGCTCGCCCTCCTACTGCCTCTCATGGCGTCCGGGCTGGTCATTCTTGTCGCCGTTTTTGCAGATCAGACGCTTGCGTCGACGCGAGCGATGACCGAGGTGCACAGCAAGATCGGCCCGGGCGAGCCCTGGTTCTTCGAGTACCTGCGCTACCAGTACCTGTTGCAGATCAACTCCGACGGCTGGCTGACAAGACGTTTCGGGGTCTTCGTGATGGTGCTCGGTTTGCTGGTGTGCGCGACGACGATGCTGCGTCGAGGCGGCCGGATTCCTGGAACGGCGGCCGGACCGTCACTGCGAGTCGTCGGTGTCACCCTCGGTGGGATGGCGTTGATCATGTTCAACCCCACCAAGTGGACCCACCATTTCGGCGTCTTCGCCGGTCTCGCCGCAGTGGTAGCGGCCCTGACCGCGGTGGCGGTGAGCACACACGTGCTGCGCTCACTCCGTAACCGCGCCCTGTTCGCCGCTGCGGTGTTCTTCGCGCTCGCCTTGTCGTTCGTCGGCGCGAACGGCTACTGGTACGTCTCCAGTTGGGGCATCCCGTGGTGGGACAAGCCGCCGACGATCGCGGGCACCGGATTGTCGACCGCCGCCGCCGGCCTGGCCTTACTCGCGCTGCTGGCAGCAGCGTGGTTCCACATCCGACCGCCCCAACCCGGCCGCGACGATGTCATCGCCACCCGGATTGCGCGAGTTCCTGTATTGACCGTTGCCGCTGCTTTCATGGTGATGTTCGAAGTGTTGTCCTTCGTCAAAGCTGCTGCGGCACAGTTTCCCGCGTACTCGATAGCGAAATCGAACGTCGAAGAAGCCTTTGCGGGCGGGTGCGGACTGGCCGACGACGTTCTCGTCGAAGACGACCCGAACCAGTCGATGCTCGCACCCCTCGACGGGGACGTGGGCGACGCACTGGCGGGTCCGTCGACGACGGGTTTCACCCCGAACGGCGTCGCAGCAGACCTCACCTCCGATGAAACCGAGTCGACAACCGGGCAAGCGAACACCGTCTCGACCGACACCGAAGACGAGACGCCGCAGGAGAGTTCAGCAGGAACAGGTGGCGGCGCCGGACAACGCGGCGTCAACGGCAGCAACGTCGCGCTGCCGTTCGGACTCGATCCGGCCACGACTCCCGTGCTCGGCAGTTACCGCGAGGGCGAGCAGATCCCGGCAGCGTTGACCAGCTCGTGGTATCGGCTGCCCGCCGCCAACGAGAGCAATACACGCGGCGACATCATTGCCATCGCCGTAGCCGGCCGGATCCGCTCCGTCAACGCCGACGGCGTCGTCACGAACGGGCAGAATGTCGAGATCGAATACGGCACAACGCAACCCGACCGGACCGTGACGACGCTCGGACGGATCACGCCGATCGACATCGGTCCGTCGCCGACGTGGCGCAACCTGCGCGTGCCGCTCGATCAGCTGCCTTTCGAAGCCGACACCGTTCGCATCGTCGCAACCGACGCCGACCTCAACCGAGACCAATGGGTCGCCGTCACTCCCCCACGAGTACCGCAGACCCGAACGCTCTCGGACTTGGTCGGCACAGAGGCGCCCGTGTTGCTCGACTGGGCAGTTGGGCTGAACTTCCCGTGCCAGAACCTGGTGTCGACCGACGCTGGTGTCGCGCAGGAACCTGAGTATCGGATCCTGCCCGACCGAAACGGCGCGACGATCACCAACCTCTGGCAGGGCCGCGACGGCGGTGGACCACTCGGCTGGATCGATCTGCTCCTCGGAGCACGGACCATTCCGTCGTACCTCGACAACGATTGGGACCGGGATTGGGGGTCCATCGAGCAGTACTTCCCCCTCGATCCTGACGCCGCCCAAGCGCGCGTGACCGTCGATGACGTGCAGCGATCGGGAACTTGGAGTCCTGGGCCGATTCTGACTCAGTACTAGTCACCCGACCAGGTCACCTGTCGTTTCGCTGCTCCCGACTGCGGGATAGTGCAGTATCTGGGGTGTGGAGGGCTTCTTGCGCGAATGGTGGTCGTCGAAGGGCGACTACCGCTGGGTCGTCGACTACTTCGAGCCGCGCGCGATGGAAAGCAAGATTCGGTGGCTGCTCGCCGTGTGCACCGCCCTACTCGGTGTGGTCTCCGCAATCATGATCTTTTCGCCGTCGGGTCCGCGAGACGGCTTGCCCACCGCGCTGGTCGCGGCCGCGACAGTATTCACTCTTGTCGCAGCCCTGCATTGGATCTTCTTCGGCTGGCCGTCGTGGCAGTTGTCGGCCGCGTTCGTCGTCTGCGGCGACCTCGGAATAACGGCCGTGTGCTGGCAGTACTCCAACCATCTCGTCGGCATGTACGGCTTGAATTCGTTCGTCGTCCTGTCGCTGTACCTGGTCTTCTTTCACGGTCCGAGGGCGCTCGCGTTGCACTCTGCGTGGGCTCTGTTGTCTCTGACCGTCTTTGTGATCGCGGTCGGGTGGGGACCCGACGGCGACCCAGCGATGGCAATCGCGCAAGGTCTCGCGTCGGTCGTGATCGTCGTTGCCATCCCCCCGATTCTGCAGATCGGTTTCTGGATGATGCGGTCGGACGCCGACAGCTCCATGGTCGATCCCCTCACCGGCTTGTTGAACCGCCGCGGGCTGTACATGCATGCGGGAGAACTCATCTCGCTAGAGGGGGCAGCGGACGCGGACGTCATCGTGATGGTGCTCGATCTGGATCGCTTCAAACACATCAACGACACGCACGGCCACGCGATCGGCGACGAGGTACTCGTGCGATCGGCGCGTCGAATCAAATCGGTCGTCCGTGGCGGCGCTGTACTCGCCAGATTCGGCGGCGAGGAATTTGTCCTCGTCGACGTGATTCCGCGTTTGCACGCAGATGCAGTCGCGGAGCGAATCCGGGCAGCCATTGCGGCACCGACGGACATTGCGCCAGTCACGGCGAGTATCGGAGTGTCCTGCGTATCGGGTAGCGGCTTCCTTGCTGCGCGAATGCATCTCGCGGACCTGCTGGACACCATGGTTGTCGTGGCCGATCAGGCTATGTATCAGGCGAAGCGGGACGGTCGTGACTGCGTCGTCGTCGATCTGCGAGGCGTCGACACGGCTTCCTCGTCCAGTGGTTCGGGCACACGGCTCCCCACTTTGGCATCGCACGTACACGGCACCGGTAAAGGGCGAACTCGTCGGGACAGGCGTCGTAGTTTCGATCGGCGAAGCGGTGCGGACAGGCGGCTCCGCCGCTCCTGAGTCTTTTTGGAGGGCGGGCCCGCCGGAAAGACTCACGAGGCGAGTAGCGCCCCCGCCGCACCCAGACCGACGAGTGCTACGACATCGGCGCGGAGAACACGGCGGATCTGCTGATTCACGCCCTTCGTGCTGCCTGCAATCGCGACGTAACTCGTCATGCTGACCGCCGCTGCGACGATTGCCGGCACCCTCATCGATGTCACGAAAGCGCTCACGATCAGTCCGATTCCCACAATCGCAAGCAACACCGCACGATGACGTAGGAGAACGGTCAACACAGGATCGTCCACGTCGACGCCGTACGCGACGCGCGTTCGAGCGACCGAGAACGCGACCACTCCCGGCGCCGCATTGACCAGACCGACCACGACCAGCAAAGTGACTGCCACGATTTCGATGGACATCGATGTGCCTTCCTGTTTGTGCGACCCCGTGCAAGCATGTCGAACATGGGCACCGCCGCGCTTCCAGAAACCTGCTGTCGCACGGCGACGTTGTGGCTGGGTACCGGCTATGCCTGCTACCTCGGCGCTTCGCTTCGACTCGACGCACACTCCGGATCGGTGCAGTGCTTGGCCGTCGGTGTCGACGCTCCGTTCACGCTACGGACCGCAGAGCTCGGCGAGCGGACCGTCCGCAGTGCACTGATCCCACCCCGCCGAGTCCATCGAGTGCTTGCACACGGGGACCGGATGTTGTTCTGCTACTTCGATCCTGGCTCACCGAGAGCGCGCGGGACGCTCGCGAGGATGGCGAGCATCGAGCACGGGATCGGCTTCGCGCACGACGCGGAATCGGAGTTGATCGCCTCCGCGGAATCTGCGGACCCGGACCCGATGCAGATCCTCGACTGCGCGGGCGGGCGTGTGTCAGCGCCGATCGATGCCCGGATCGTCGAAGCTATCGCGACGCTGCGCGCGAATCCCGGCAGCACCGTCGATGCAGGAGAACTTGCGGCGGCAGTGCATCTTTCGACGTCACGCTTCCTGCATCTGTTCTCCGCGCACGCAGGAACCAGCTTTCGCCGCTACCGACTGTGGGTGCGGATGGTGCATGTCGGCGCTGCGGTTTCGAAGGGACGCGATCTCACGACTGCGTCAGCGGACGCTGGGTTCGCGAGTCCGTCTCACTTCAGCGACGCGTTCCACACGATGTGCGGTCTGACCGCCACAGCTCTGCTGGCGTCCGGCGCACGGATCGTGTTGCTGGACAGCTGACGTCAGTCCGCTGTGGACCGTCTTCGAATCTCTTCCTCGAATGCGCTGATCACGCGATCGATCTCGCGGTAGTCCGCGGAGTCGGCGCCTTCGTCGAACCCCGCATCACGGGCTTTTCGAAGGTTGGCCAATCCTGGTTCCAATTCGGCTGTGTCGAGTACTCGCGGATCCTGCATGACGTCGATTGTCCTCGTTTTCGAGCGTCGATGGGGCCTAACGGGAGTTCGGAGCGAGCATGCAACGCGGTGGAAGTGGACCAGGGCCGTCCGCTCGCACGAGCACGCTACGCACAGACTTCGGGTCGACACCGGGAAAGTCGATTCGTACGTTGAACTGACCCGGTGCGACGTCGACCGTCGTGGTCCGGTCGCCGTCGGAAGCCGTCACCGTGACCGTGATCCGCGCCGGGCCGTACTCGAACAACGTTGCGGTGACGCCACGTCCGTCGGTGAACGGGCTCCAGCTGTTTGCCGACGGGCACGCCATCGCGCGACCGCCGTCGTTGGAATCGGGCAGCGGCGGCGGCGTCCGCGGATACGGCATGGGGACAGGCGTCGGGACCGTCGTGGTTGCCGGGCTGGTCGTGGCTGGTTCGGTCGTATTCGGTTCGGCGATAGGGGGTTCCGACGGCGGTGTCGGTTCGGCGCTCGCGGGTGCAGATCCGATCAGCGCGACGCCGATCGAGACGGCGACCACGGCCGCCGGAACCAAACGAACGGCCGCAGGGACGCGGAACGACATGTACGACTCCAATCGGCCCATAAAACGAGAGTGCGCGCAGACACGCAACACGTCAACTTTCACAACTGCAATCGCCGAACGGACTTTCGCGCTGCTACTTGTCCACGGTAACCGGCGAAAGCCGCCACGGACCGTCACCTTCGAGCTCGAGCATCTGCGTGTGGTGCTGATCGACCGTACTGCGGTGCGCGACGCTCACCAAGATCAGCTCGGGCACCTCTTCACGCACCAGTTTGTAGAGTGCGTACTCGAGTCCCTCGTCGACGGCCGACGTCGCCTCATCGAGGAAAACCAGCTTCGGCTTGATCAACAGAATGCGCGCAAAAGCGACACGCTGCTGCTCACCCGGAGACAGGATCTTGGCCCAGTCCTCTTCTTCGTCCAGGCGGTTCGCGATGTGGCCGAGGCTGACCTTGTCGAGAGTCGCGCGCAATACCTCGTCCGAAATGTCTTCCGGCTTGGCGGGATACGCGATCGTCGTGCGCAGATCACCGAGCGGTAGGTATGGGATCTGCGACAGGAAGAGCGTTTCGACGCTGTCAGGACGCTTGATTGAGCCGTCGCCGAACGGCCACATCTGGGCCAGTGTGCGCAGGAGAGTGGTCTTTCCACTGCCGGATGCACCCTTGACGACGAGCGCGTCGCCGGCGGTCAGTCGCAGGTTGAGGTTGTCGATGAGAACTTCACCGTCAGGCTTGCGGACATCGATGTTGTCCGCTTCCAACGCATCGTCGAGTTCGGTCATCGTGATCTTCGGCAAATCGCGTGACTTGCTGTTCGCAACCAAAAGACCGTTGAGACGAATCAACGACGCGCGATAGGCGGCGAAGTCGTCATACGCCTCACGGAAGAAGGACAGCGAATCGTGGACCGCGCCGAATGCGCGGGAAGTCTGCGAGATGTCACCGAAGGTTATTTCGCCCGCGAACAAGCGCGGACCCTGCAGGATCAGCGGGAACAGCTCGGCTGTCTGATTGACGGTGAGGTTCCAGCCTTGGAATTTCAGCGTTCGGAACACGATGTGCCAGTAGTTCTTGATCACCTTTGCGAAGCGTGTGAACAAGCCGTTTCGCTCGACGCCTTCGCCACGATAGAAGGCGACGTTCTCGGCGCTGTCACGAAGGCGGACCAATGCATACCGGAAGTTGGCGTTGAGGCGTTCGTTGAGGAAGTTCAGCTTGATGAGTGGGTTACCGATCCAGAACGCAACCACCGTCGTCACCAGCACGTAAATGATGACAAGGAACATCATCGCGCGAGGCATCGTCCACCCGAACATGTTTACGGGGCCGGACAGATCCCACAGGATCTTCGTGAACGAGACAACTGTGACGATTGCCGAAACAGCGCCGAACGACAGCGTGCGCGACGTCTGGACGAAGTCGAGCGTGTCCTGCTGGATTCGCTGATCGGGGTTGTCGATCGGCTCCGAGATGAACCGGCCTCGGTAGTAGGCCTGGCCGTCCAACCAGTCGGTCGCGACGCGCTCGGTGAGCCAGACACGCCAGCGAATGTCGAACCATTGCCCTAGCCAGAAGTCGACGAGAACCCTGACGACATGGATGGTCGCGAGCACGGCGAACACCACAACAGCGTTCCAGAACGCCGACTTTGCACCTTCCAGAGCTGCGGCGTCACCCGCTGCAAACGCCTGGGCGCCGAATTGCATGGACGTGTACTGGTCGTTGCTCCAATACGAGAACAGCACCGACATCCGGACGCCGAACAACGTGGAGAAGAGCAGGATCCCGAGTAAGGCGTAGACCTTCCAGCTGTCGCGACTCGAGAAATAGGGTCCAGCGACGTTCCAGAAGTCACGGCCCCACTTCGTGAACCTCAACAACAGCGCGACAACGATCAGGAAGATCGGCGCAGTGATCGCGAAAGCCTTCAGTATCCAGAACAGGCTCTGAACGACCTCGCTGCTCCAGTCGACGCTGGTTTCCATACAGGTCCCCCATCAGGGCGAATAGCTAACGGCGGCAAAGCTGGCGAAGTCTAACCCGCCGCAACGCGTCTCGCGCGACGAGGGCGCTGAGGGCGCTGCGCGCCTCGTGAGTCCTTTCGGAGGGCGGGACCGCCGAAAAGACTCACGAGCGGCGAAGCCGCCTACGGCTTCCGAGGGAAGTGGCGAATCAAGCCCTCTTGGACGACAGTCGCGAGCAACTCGCCTTCCAGCGAGAAGTAGCGGCCCGTACCGAGACCTCGGGAACCGGCGGCAACCGGTGATTCCGTCGCGTAGAGGGCCCAGTCGTCGAACCGGAACGGCCTGTGGAACCAGATCGAATGGTTGACGGTGGCAGCGACGATTCGGTCGTGCCCCCACGACAGACCGTGGGTCGTGATGATCGAGTCGAGCACCGTCGTATCCGACGAATAGCCCATGATCGCAACGTGAATAAGTGGGTCCTCGGGCAGATCACCGTCGGCCTTCATCCAGACCCGGTTGTGATTGAGTCGTTCGCCGGTGCCCTTCATGATCCACGCGGGATCGTTCGCGTAGCGCATGTCGATCGGCTTCAACGCATTGACGAACATCTGCAGCCGGTCCTCGTAGCCGACGAAATGATCGCCCAGCGGCGGCAACACATCCGGATACGGCACGTCGGGCACCTCGACAGCGTGCTCGAGACCCTTCGTCCAGTCCTGGAACGCGGCGAGCATGACGAACAGGTCGACCCCGTTCTGACGCGCGGTCACCATTCGATTCGCAAATGCGCGCCCGTCGCGCTGCCGGGTCACGTGATAGGTGATGGGCAACTTGACGTCGCCACCGCGGATGAAGTGCGCGTTGATCGCGTGCACCGGCCGACCCGCTCCGACCGTCCGGCCCGCAGCCATCATCGCTTGCGACACGAGCTGACCGCCGAACGTCCGGCTACCGACCGGTCCGAGGTGCTGTCCGAGAAATACGTCCTCGTCGACCTGTTCCAGTTCGAGCAGTTCGAGCAAGGTCTCGAGATCGGTCTTCGGCCGAACAGCGGTCACAACACTCCCGTCACTCCGGTTGCCCGGCTCAGTAGTCCCCTTCGCCGATCCGATGAACGTGGATCAGGTTTGTCGAGCCTACTGTCCCGGGTGGTGAGCCCGCGACGATGACAACGAGGTCGCCGATCTCGTAACGCTCGAGTTCGAGCAGCGACTGATCGACCTGGCCGATCATGGCGTCGGTGCTTTCGACCCGGGGTACGAGAAACGTTTCGGTGCCCCACGTCAGCGCCAGCTGACTGCGGACCTCGGGCAGCGGTGTGAAGGCAAGCAACGGGAGGTTCGTGTGCAGCCGAGCGAGCCGGCGCAACGTGTCGCCCGACTGGGTGAAAGCGACCAGAGCCTTGGCGTTGAGCCGCTCGCCGATATCGCGAGCGGCGTAGGAGATGACGCCACGCTTCGTGCGCGGCACGTGGGTCAGCGGAGGCACCCGCGTCGAATCCGTTTCGACGGCCTGGACGATCCGCGCCATCGTGCGCACCGTCTCCATCACGTACTTGCCGACCGACGTCTCGCCCGACAGCATCACCGCGTCGGCACCATCGAGGACGGCGTTGGCCACGTCGGAGGCTTCGGCGCGGGTCGGTCGCGAGTTCTCGATCATCGATTCGAGCATCTGCGTCGCGACGATCACCGGCTTCGCGT
This sequence comes from Antrihabitans stalagmiti, assembly GCF_016482825.1. GTDB lineage: Bacteria > Actinomycetota > Actinomycetes > Mycobacteriales > Mycobacteriaceae > Antrihabitans > Antrihabitans stalagmiti. The sequence goes on from NZ_JAEMNV010000008.1 coordinate 128,979, forward strand.
TCTCGCGAGCCATCTGGATCGCACGCTTCTGCACCAACGGCACCTGCTCGAGCGGCAGTTCGACACCGAGATCGCCGCGAGCGACCATCACCGCATCGAACGCGAGGACGATCGCCTCGAGATTGTCGATCGCCTCTGGCTTCTCGAGTTTCGCGATCACCGGGATCCGACGGTCGACGCGATCCATGACCTCGTGAACGAGTTCGATATCGGCCGGCGAGCGGACGAAGGACAGCGCGATGAAGTCCACTCCCAACCGCAGCGCGAACTCGAGGTCCTCGATGTCTTTCTCTGACATCGCAGGCACGGACACGTCCATACCTGGCAGCGAGACGCCCTTGTTGTTGCTGACGGGTCCGCCTTCGGTCACCCGACAGACGACGTCGTTGCCGTCAACGGACTCGACGACGAGGCCGACCTTGCCGTCGTCGACGAGCAGTCTGTCGCCGGCTTTCGCGTCCTCTGCCAGCTGTTTGTAGGTCGTGGACACACGATCGTGGGTGCCGTCGCACTCGTCGACGGTGATGCGGACCTGTTCTCCGCTTTCCCACACCGTGCGGCCCTCGGCGAAGCGGCCGAGACGAATCTTCGGGCCTTGCAGGTCGGCAAGAATGCCGACAGCGCGGCCGGTCACGTCGGACGCGGCCCTCACGCGGTCGTAGTTGGCCTTGTGGTCTGGGTAGTCACCATGGCTGAAGTTGAGACGTGCAACGTCCATACCGGCCTCGACTAGCTCCCGGATACGTTCGTCGGTAGCGGTTGCAGGGCCGAGCGTGCAGACAATCTTGGTCCGTCGGGTCACGGAACGAGCGTAGTCCAGCATCCGGTCCCGCGTCGTGAAGGACGAAGGGTCACAGGTACCTCTTACCGGCTCACTGCCAACGGCAGCGCGGTCGGATGGACGGGAGCAGGCAATTCGGAGTGGCCCATCAGGTAGGTGTCGACGCCCTGAGCTGCCGAACGACCCTCCGCGATCGCCCACACCACAAGGGAGGCACCGCGATGAGCGTCACCACACACGAATACTCCGGGCACCGTCGTCTGGTAGTCGGGACCGCAGGACAGCACGCCGCGACGATTCAACGACAACCCGTACTCGTCCAGCAGTGCCATATGCTCGACGCCGTCGAAGCCGATTGCGAAAAGCGCCATATCGCAGGGCAATTCGACTTCTTCACCGATCGGCACGATCGACCTGCGGCCGTCGGCGTCGCGTTTGACCTCGACCTCCGCAAGCACCATTGCTCGAAGATTGCCACCCTCGTCGCCGACGAACCTGCGAACGGCGACCTGATAGCGACGAACCCCACCTTCGGCATGCGCGGGCGAGGTGCGCAGCACGAGTGGCCATGCCGGCCACGGTGATCGCGCGTCATCGCGCTCCGACGGAGGCTCGGGGTTGTAGTCGAGTTGTGTGACGGACGCAGCACCCTGGCGATGGGCAGTACCGAGGCAATCGGCACCGGTATCGCCGCCGCCGATGATGACGACATGCTTGCCGTGCGCGCTGAGCGGCGTGGGTCCGTCGCCTTCGCCTTCGCGATTCGACGGCACGAGGTGCGACATCGCGAGGTGCACCCCCTGCAGGTCGCGACCGGGGATCGAGTCGTCGTCGCGGGCGCGTAGCGCGCCGACGGCCAACACGACGGCGTCGTACTGCTCGCTCAAGGTCTCGACCCGAACATCAACTCCGACTTCGCATTCGATGACGAAATGGGTACCTTCCGCACGCATTTGCGACAGTCGCTGATCGAGTACCGACTTGTCGAGCTTGAAGGCCGGGATGCCGTAACGAAGGAGTCCACCGAGTCGGTCGTCGCGCTCGTACACGGTGACATCGTGCCCAGCACGGGTAAGTTGTTGCGCCGCAGCGAGTCCCGCCGGACCCGATCCGACGACGGCGACCTTCTTGCCGGTGTTGATCGTCGGCAACTGCGGCGTGATCGTTCCCGCCTCCCACGCGGTGTCGGCGATCGCCTGCTCGATGCGCTTGATCGTGACGCTGCCGCCTGTGTCGTTCTCCGCGATCGACAACACACACGCCGCCTCGCACGGGGCCGGACACACTCGTCCCGTGAACTCGGGAAAGTTGTTGGTCGCGTGCAACCGATCGATCGCAGCATCCCACCTGCCGCGGCGGGCTAGATCGTTCCATTCGGGTATCAGATTGCCGAGCGGGCATCCCGAAGATCCACTGTGGCAGAACGGAATACCACAATCCATGCAGCGACGAGCCTGGACGGAGACCTCACGGTTCCGCTCGACGGGTGGTTGGTCGGCGTAGATCTCCCGCCAGTCGTGAATGCGCTCGCTCGCAGGCCGCTTCGGCGCGTCCTTCTTCCGAATGTGCAGGAACCCCTGTGGATCAGGCACGTGCAGCCTCCATGATCGCGGCCTCGACATCGCGTCCCTCGGCCTTGGCAACTCGGGTCGCCCTCAGTACGCGCTTGTAGTCGGTCGGCATCACCTTGCAGAAGCTTCGCGAGCGTCGCGGCCAGTCGGCAAGGATCGATTCCGCCAGCGCGGATCCGGTCCAACGGTGATGCTTCACAACAACATCGCGCAACCACCTCAGATCGTCGGCATCCGGTGCATCCAGTTCGACCATTGCCGGATTCACCGCCGACGGATCAAGGCCGAGCACGTAGGCAATGCCACCGGACATACCGGCTGCAATGTTGCGTCCGGTCGGTCCGAGCACGACGACCCTGCCGCCTGTCATGTATTCGCACGCATGATCGCCGACGCCTTCGACGACCGCAGTCGCGCCGGAGTTGCGTGCACAGAACCGCTCCCCCGCGCGACCCCGCAGGAACACCTCACCGGACGTCGCGCCGTACAGGACCGTGTTGCCCGCGATCACGTTGGCCTCGGCCACGATCGGAGCATCGGCGTGTGGACGGACGACCACCCGACCACCCGAAAGTCCCTTGCCGACATAGTCGTTCGCGTCGCCGACCAGATCGAGCGTGATACCGGGTGGCAGGAAGGCGCCGAGCGACTGCCCAGCAGAGCCGGTGAGCGTGATCCGAATCGTGTCGTCGGTCAGCCCGGATGCGCCGTAGCGACGGGTGACCTCTGCGCCCAACAGCGTTCCGACAGTGCGATTCACGTTCCGCACGGGCAGGTCGAGGCGCAGCGGACGCGCGTCCTCCAACGCGCTCGCAGCGAGTTGAATCAGCGTCTGATCGAGTGCGAACACCAGCCCGTGATCCTGGGTCCGGGTGCGGCGGCGTTGGGGCATCGGTTGACCCTCTGCGTCGACCGGAACGTGGAAGACAGGGGTTAGATCGAGACCTCGACTCTTCCAATGGGCGATGCCGTCGGCGGTGTCGAGCGCATCGGCGTGACCGACCGCCTCGTCGATGGACCGGAAGCCCAATTGCGCCAGGTACTTCCGCACATCCTCGGCAATGAAACGGAAGAAGTCTTCGACGAATTCCGGTTTGCCGGTGAAACGCTTGCGCAGCTCTGGATTCTGCGTTGCGACACCGACCGGGCAGGTGTCGAGATGGCAGACGCGCATCATGATGCACCCCGCCACCACCAAAGGTGCTGTGGAGAAGCCGAACTCCTCGGCACCGAGCAGTGCCGCGACTATCACGTCCCGTCCGGTGCGCAGGCCACCATCGCACTGGACCGTCACGCGATCGCGAAGTCCGTTGAGTACCAACGTCTGCTGAGCATCGGCAAGCCCGATTTCCCACGGTGCGCCTGCGTGCTTGAGCGAGGTCAAGGGCGACGCCCCGGTGCCGCCGTCGTGACCGGAGATCAGCACGACGTCCGCGTGCGCCTTACTGACGCCCGCTGCGACCGTACCGACGCCGACCGAGCTGACCAGCTTCACGTGTACCCGAGCGTTGTGGTTCGCGTTCTTGAGATCGTGAATCAGCTGCGCGAGGTCTTCGATCGAATAGATGTCGTGATGTGGTGGCGGACTTATCAAACCGACACCCGGCGTCGAGTGTCGCGTCTTCGCGATCGTCGGATACACCTTGAACGCCGGAAGTTGCCCACCCTCACCGGGTTTAGCGCCCTGGGCCATCTTGATCTGAATATCAGTCGCGTTGACGAGGTAGTCGCTGGTGACTCCGAATCTGCCGCTGGCTACCTGCTTGACGGCGCTCCGCCGCTGCGGGTCGTACAACCGGTCGGTGTCCTCGCCGCCCTCACCCGAATTGGAGCGTCCGCCAAGTCGATTCATTGCGATCGCCATCGTCTCGTGCGCCTCCGCCGAGATCGATCCGTAGCTCATCGCTCCCGTGTTGAACCGCTTGACGATCTCGGCGACCGGCTCGACCTCGTCCAGCGGCACCGGCTCACGCAGCCCTTCCCGGAAGCCGAACAGTCCGCGCAGTGTGCCGCCTTCCGCCGAGAGTTGGTCCACCTGTTCGCTGTACTTCGCGAACACCTCGCTGCGACCGGTCCGCGTCGCATGCTGCAACAGAAAGACCGTTTCGGGTGTGAACAGGTGCAGCTCGCCTTCGCGGCGGAACTGATACTCACCACCCACATCGAGCCCGCGATGCACAACCGCGGTCGGGTTGTCGGGAAATGCCCTGCGGTGGCGCAATTTCACCTCTTCGGCCAACACGTCGAGACCGACTCCGCCGAGCTGACTGACTGTGCCGGTGAAGTATTCGTCGACCAACTCGCGATCGAGCCCGATCGCCTCGAACGCCTGCGCACTCGTGTACGACGCCACCGTCGAGATGCCCATCTTCGACATCACCTTGAGGACACCCTTGCCGAGCGCGACCAGATAGTTCCGCGTCGCGACGCTCCGCTCGACACCGGTGAGTTCGCCGCTCGAGATCAGATCTTCGATCGTTTCCATTGCGAGGTAAGGGTTCACAGCCGCGGCGCCGAAACCGATCAGCATCGCGACATGATGCACCTCGCGCGCATCCCCTGACTCGACGACGACCGCAACCTGGGTCCGCTCCTTGGTCCGTACGAGGTGGTGATGGACCGCGGAGATCGCCAACAGCGACGGTATCGGCGCTCGACTGTGGTCGGAATCTCGGTCCGACAACACGATGGTTCGGAACCCGGCCGCAATCGCTTCGCTTGCGCTGATCCGCAATTCGTCGAGCGCCTCGGCAAGCCCTTCGCTTCCGCGTTCCACGTCGTAGAGGGTCCGCAGGACGGTCGCAGCGTGACCGGGATGGTCACCGTCGTCGTTGATGTGAATGAGCTTGCCGAGTTCGTCGTTGTCGAGCACGGGCCACGGCAACACGATCTGTCGGCACGATGCCGGCGTCGGTTCGAGTAGGTTCTGCTCCGGCCCCATCACCCGGCGCAGCGACGTCACGATCTCTTCGCGTATCGCGTCGAGCGGTGGGTTGGTCACCTGAGCGAACAGCGCGACGAAGTAGTCGTACAGCAGCCGGGAACGCCGCGACAGCACAGCGATCGGAGTATCGGTTCCCATGGAGCCCAGAGGTTCTCCCCCGGTTGCTGCCATCGGATGCAGCAATACTCGGAGGTCTTCCTCTGTGTAGCCGAACGCTAGCTGGCGTCGTACGACGGCCGCGTGGTTGTGCGCGACCCGCTGTCGCTCCGGCAAGGTGTCCAGACCGACCAGGCCCGAATACAGCCACTCCTCGTACGGATGCTCCGTCGCCAGTTCGGTCTTGATCTCGTCGTCGTCGATGATCCGACCTCGCGCCGTGTCCACGAGGAACATCCGCCCGGGCGACAGTCTGCCCTTCTCGACGACGTCCTCGGGCGCAACCGGCAGCACACCCGCTTCACTGGCGAGGATGATCCTGTCATCGAGCGTCCGCCACCAGCGTCCCGGTCGTAAACCGTTGCGGTCCAACACCGCACCGACGCACGTTCCGTCCGTGAAGGTGACGCACGCGGGTCCGTCCCATGCCTCCATTATCGACGCGTGGTACTGGTAGAACGCGGTCCGCTCCGCTGCCATCGACGTGTGGTTCTCCCACGCCTCGGGGACCATCATCATCACGGCGTGCGGGAGCGTACGACCCCCGAGGTGCAGCAATTCGAGCACCTCGTCGAACGATGCCGAATCCGAGGAATCCGGCGAGCAGATCGGGAACAGCCTGCTCAGGTCGCCTGGGATGAGATCGGATGCGAGCAGTGCCTCTCGCGCGTGCATCCGATTGCGGTTACCGCGGACGGTGTTGATCTCGCCGTTGTGTGCGACGAACCGGAACGGATGCGCGAGCGGCCAGGACGGAAAGGTGTTGGTGGAGAAGCGACTGTGCACGATCGCAATGGCACTCGCGCACCGCTTGTCCCGCAGGTCGGGAAAGAACAGCGGTAGCTGTGCGGTCGTCAGCATGCCCTTGTAGGCGATCGTTCGACTCGACAGCGACGGGAAGTAGACGCCGGTTCCCGCAGCCTCGGTATCGGGCGTGATTCGTTCCGCTTGCTTGCGAAGCGGATACACCAAGCGGTCGAGAGCAAGGCCGCCTACGTCGCCGCTCGGTGCTGCGACGAACAGCTGACTCATATGGGGCAGACAGGACAGTGCTGTGCGGCCGACGTCGGCTCCCGCGGGATCGACGGGAACCTCACGCCAGCCAAGGATTTCGAGGTGCTCGTCCTCGGCGATCGCTTCGATTCGGTGCATCGCCTCGAGCCGAGCCGTCTCGTCCTGCGGGAGGAAGCAGATCCCGGCGGCATAGGTGTTGCTACCGTCTGCCAGCTGTTGCGGGAGCTCGAATTCGACAGTCTCGGAGAACAACTCGACTGGCAGCTGAATCAGGATGCCGGCCCCGTCACCACTGTTGGGCTCAGCGCCCGCCGCGCCGCGATGATCCAGATTCTCCAGCGCAAGCAAACCATCGGAGACGATCGAGTGCGACCGCAGACCACGAATGTTCGCAACCATGGCTACGCCACACGAATCGGCTTCGCGATCCGGATGGTACAAACCCTGCGCTGAGGGAAGCTGAGAGAAAAGCACCGGGGACCTCCGCGTCTGCCAGCGGTGCCGTCGGAGAAGGCGCAGCGCGCTATCCGGTGGCCTCGCTAGCGGGACCGCCACAAGGGCGTCTGCTATCGGTTTGCCGGGACAGCATCGGCCCTTGAAGGACTCGAAATATCCGAGTTGTCCGAGCCTAGCAGTTGCAGGCCGGTCTCTCTCGGCGAGAATTCCGAACTCCGCAGCGCGCATTGACACTTCGCAGCGCCCGCAACGTGCTGGTGGGCGTGCGCAGTGCCGGGTGGTGCTGCGTAGTCGCCGGGCGCATTGCCAGCGCCTACGGCGGGAGGGTGCCCCTGCCGTCATCGGACGACGTCAAGGTGACCCTGGCGCCGTCCGAGTCGACGAAGCGAGCAGTTACTTGGAGCGGTCCAGCCGCGATCGGACTCGACGGAAGAGTGTCTGCGCAGATTTCGAGGCCTTCGCAACGACCGCCGATCGGGTCGTCGAGTCGTCCGGAGTTGCCGGTTCCGTTTTGGCAGGCTCTGCTTTTGCGGGCTCGACCTTGGCCGTCTCGGCCTTCGCCGGCTCTGCTTTCGCCGGCACAGCCTTCACTGGCTCAGCCTTGGCGGCTTCGACCTTCTCCGGCTCAGCCTTCACTGGCTCAGCCTTGGCGGCTTCGACCTTCGCTGGTTCAGCTTTCGCCGGCACAGCCTTCACTGGCTCAGCCTTGGCGGCTTCGACCTTCTCAGGCTCGACCTTCTTGGGCTCGGGCTTGGCTACCTTGGCTGGCTCAGCCTTCGCCTTTGTCACCGTCGCGGCCGGTGCAGCGGCGGTCTCGGAGACTGCGGCGTCCTTCGGGGCAGCGTCCTTCGCGGAAGAGTCCGCATCGGACGCCTCGACAGCCTCGACAACCTCGGCCTTCGGCTCCTTGTTCAGCAGCGACTTGACGCGACCCGCGAGTGTCGGCGCCGCGACTGCTCCCGCTGTACCTGCCGTCCCGTCCTCGGGCACCTCGGCGGCGTCGTCATCGACATCTTCGGTGTCGTCGGTGTCTTCGACGAGTCCAGCACCGTCTTCGTCGACCTCATCAACCTCGTCGGCTTCCGCGTCAGCCTCGAGCGCAGCGGCTTCGCGCGTCTCCCTCGACAGCAGTTCCTCCGGTTCCTCGCGACCCTTCTCGGCGAAGATGAAGTAGGCGGCAGCGAGAACGAAGACGATCGCCGACGTGAACGAGTTGATCCGAATTCCCGCGATGTGGGACGCCTCGTCGGCACGCATCAGTTCGACACCGAACCGGCCCAAGCAGTAGCCAGCCACGTACAGGGCGAACAGTCGACCGTGACCGATTTTGAAGCGACGGTCCAGCACGACGAGCAGACCGACGATCAACACGTTCCAGAGCAGCTCGTACAGGAACGTCGGGTGCACTACCTTCTCGACGACGCCGATGGACACACCGTTGAGGTCGTTGCGCTCACCGAGCGAGTTGAAGCGCTGGTAGATCTCCAGGCCCCACGGCAGGTCGGTTTCGCGGCCGTAGAGCTCCTGATTGAAGTAGTTGCCGATGCGGCCGATCGCTTGCGCGAGCAGGATGCCTGGCGCGATCGCGTCACCGAAGGCGCCGAGCGGTATGCCTCGTTGCCTGCAGCCGAGCCACGCTCCGATGGCGCCGAAGAAGACGGCACCCCAGATACCGAGACCGCCCTGCCAGATTTTCAGCGCATCGATCGGGCTCTGGCCTTCGCCGAAGTACTTCGGCCAGTCGGTCGCAACGTGATAGATGCGCCCACCGATCAGACCGAACGGAACCGCCCAGATCGCGATGTCGAGGACGGTGCCCGGCTCTCCCCCACGCGCGAGCCACCGCCGCTCGCCCCAGAAGATCGCGACGATGATTCCGACGATGATGAAGAACGCGTACGCCCGCAGCGGGAACGGACCCAGCTCCCAGACGCCCTGCGGCGGGCTGGGGATGTAGGCCAAGACGTCCGTCGCGGAGGTCGGCAGAGAAGAAGTCACGACGCAACGGTAGCGGAGCGCACTCCTCGAGCGAGTTCGGCCGTGAGTCGACGGACTTCGTCGACACCTTCGCCGGCCGCCGAAACCAACGCCGAACCGACGATGACGCCGTCGGCGAACTGAGCTATTTCCGCTGCTTGCGCACCTGATCGGACACCGAGCCCGACCCCTACCGGGATATCGGAATGAGTCCGGATGCGGGCCGTCAACTCGGGCGCCGCAGACGAAACGGCGTCACGCGCACCCGTCACACCCATCGTCGACGCCGCGTAGACGAAGCCGCTGCTCTTGTCGATCGTCATGTTGAGACGCTCTTCCGTCGACGACGGCGCGACGAGGAAGATCCGATCGAGATGGTGTTGTTCGGATGCGGCGAACCACTGGTCCGCTTCTTCCGGAATGAGGTTGGGCGTGATGAGTCCAAGGCCGCCCGCCGCAGCGAGATCGCGGGAGAAGGCGTCGACGCCGTAACGGAGGACTGGATTCCAGTAGGTCATCACGACGGCCTTGCCGCCGACGGACGCGATCTGCTCGACGACCGTGAAGACGTCACGAACCCTGATGCCGTTGCTCAACGCTTGTTCGGCGGCCGCCTGGATCACCGGCCCGTCCATGACGGGATCGGAGTACGCGATGCCGACTTCGATGACGTCGCAACCTGATTCGACCATCGCCTTGAAGACGTCGATCGAGCCGTCGAGATCCGGGTAACCGGCGGGCAGATACCCGATCAGTGCCGCCCTGTTCTCGGCGCGGCACTGCGCGAAGGTCGGCGCAAGGCGAGATTCACGTTCACTCATGATGCCGACCCCTCCGCATTCGTTGCTTTCGCTTCGTCGAGCAGTCCGAACCACTTCGCAGCGGTATCCATGTCTTTGTCGCCGCGACCGGACAGGTTCACCAAAATGATTGCGCCAGGACCCAATTCCTTGCCGAGCTTCAGTGCGCCCGCGACTGCATGTGCCGATTCGATGGCCGGGATGATGCCCTCGGTTCGACTGAGCAGAAGCAAAGCGTCCATCGCTTCGGTGTCGGTGATCGGCGCATATTCGGCGCGCCCGATGTCCTTGAGGTGAGCGTGTTCGGGTCCGACGCCCGGGTAGTCGAGGCCTGCCGAGATCGAGTGCGATTCGATGGTCTGGCCGTCGTCGTCCTGCAGCAGGTACGAGTACGCACCCTGGAACGCTCCGGGCGTGCCACCCGCGAATGTCGCGGCGTGCCTTCCGGTTTCGACACCGTCGCCTGCAGCTTCGTAACCGACGAGACGAACGTCAGCATCGTCGATGAACGCGTGGAAGATGCCGATCGCATTGGACCCGCCACCGACGCACGCTGTCACTGCGTCGGGCAGCCTGCCGGTCAGTGCCTGCACCTGAGCGCGTGCCTCCAGTCCGATGATCCGCTGAAAGTCGCGGACCAGAACAGGGAACGGATGCGGACCCGCGGCCGTACCGAAGCAGTAGTAAGTGTTGTGGGCGTTGGTAACCCAGTCGCGCAGCGCCTCGTTGATCGCGTCCTTGAGGGTGCGGGATCCCGACTCCACCGACACGACGATCGAACCGAGCAGACGCATGCGAGCGACGTTCAGCGCTTGCCGTTCGGTATCGAGCGCGCCCATGTAGATGATGCATTCGAGGCCGAGCAGTGCGCACGCAGTCGCCGTTGCGACACCGTGCTGACCTGCGCCCGTCTCGGCGATGATTCGGGTTTTGCCCATCCGCTTGGCGAGCAGCACCTGTCCGAGCACATTGTTGATCTTGTGCGAGCCGGTGTGATTGAGGTCTTCGCGCTTGAGAAGAATCCTTGCGCCACCGGCATGTTCGCCGAGACGTCGCGTTTCGTACACCGGCGATGGCCGCCCTGTGTAGTCGCGCTGCAACTGGTCCAGCTCGTCGAGGAAGGAGTCGTCGATGCGGGCTTTCTCGTACTCCGCGGTGACTTCCTCGATCACGGCCATGAGGGCCTCGGGAACGTGGCGGCCGCCGTAGACCCCGAAGTGTCCACCGATGTCCGGCTCGTGGTGGCTACGTTCGGAAATGCCGTCGCTTGCCCTCGGAAGGCCTGCGCCCTTGGCGTCGAGTATCGATACTTGCTCTCGCATGTGTTAGCTATCCCCTGCTGCCATTGGTCCAGCCTGATTTGTCGGATGGTGAAACGGCACGGCTCACCGACAGGTTCAGCGGGCCGGCTTGGGGCACGACGGATGCGTGCCTGCCGTCACCAGATCGGCTACCGCGCTGCGCGGATCGCCACTGCGTACAAGTCCTTCGCCGACGAGGACGGCATCTGCACCCGCACCCGCGTAGGCGAGCAGGTCAGCTGTCCCACGGACACCGGACTCGGCGATCCTGATGACTTCAGACGGTAGTCCGGGTGCGATCCTGGCAAAGCTGTCGCGGTCGATTTCGAGAGTCTTCAAGTTCCGCGCGTTGACTCCGATCACCTTGGCACCGGCTTCGAGAGCGCGATCGGCCTCTTGTTCGGTGTGCACCTCGACCAGCGCCGTCATACCGAGTGATTCGGTCCGATCGAGCAGCGACGCAAGCGCGTCCTGCTCCAGTGCGGCAACGATCAAGAGGATGACGTCGGCGCCGTGCGCCCGTGCTTCGTGGATCTGATACGGCCCAACCATGAAGTCTTTACGCAGCACAGGAATGTGAACTGCGGCACGTACGGCATCGAGATCGTCGAGAGATCCGTGGAAGCGGCGGCCCTCGGTCAGCACGCTGATGATGCGAGCGCCGCCGGACTGATACGCCAACGCAAGTTCGGCGGGGTCGGCGATTTCGGCGAGCGCGCCCTTCGACGGGCTTGCGCGCTTGACCTCGGCAATCACGCCGATTCCAGGCTCACGCAACGCGGCGATGGCGTCGAGTGCTGGGGGTGCCGCCGCAGCTGCAGCCTTGATCTGAGCGAAGTCGAGAACAGCCTCGCGGGCGGCGACATCGGCGCGAACCCCGTCGAGAATCGAGTCGAGTACGGTCATCGCTGCTCGAATCCTTTCTGGGAAATCGGCCGATGTTGTCGGTCGTTGATCGGATCTTGACTAGCGTAGAGGGCTTGCCCTACGCGGTTATCGCCGGGTGCCATCGTCGTCCCCGTCGTCGGCGGTCGGATCGGTGCCCGCATCGAGCGCATCCCACAGCACCCGTTGCGACGTTTCCGCATCGCCTGTCTCCGCTGCTTTCGCCACCGAGACTTTCGCCAGTTCGCCGGCGTTCGAGCCACGCCTGTCGTACTTGGCGGACAGGCCGCGCTGTGCCGAATTCCTTCGGAGCAGAAGCAGTCCGGCAACGACCGAGACCACCCCGCCGAGCAACGCGAGCAACGCCGCCGCTGGATGTGTTTGCACCCCGGTGACCTCTGCTCGCCCGGGCAGTTCGGCAAGTCGTCCAGCACGGTCGTTCGTTGCGCTACCCGCAAGCAACGCAACGGCAGGCACGGCTGCGGCGACACCGACCGCGACGATCAGAACCGCGAACACTTTGAGTACCCATCCGCGGACGGCGAAAACAGCTGCGATCGCTGCGACGAATACAAGCGCGAACGGCGTCAGCGTCGCTGCCCACGTCCCGCCGAGGATCGCGTCGACGCGATCCTCACCGAGGCCGTCGGACGACTCGACCCGCACCCAGGTCAGCCGCGACGACGCCCACAGACACAGCGCCGCGACGGCGAGTGCTGCCACTGCCGCCAACGGGTACCTGCGCGCCGGACTCTGCTCGGTCAATCCGAGGCACCGCCGTAGGTCCGCATGGTCTTCGCGGCGGCGATCGCGCCGAGCACAGCCATCGCTTTGTTCTTCGCCTCGGTGTCCTCGTACTCGGCGACCGAATCCGCGACGACGCCTGCACCGGCCTGCACGAAGGCCTTCCCGTTTTTCACGAGCGCTGTGCGGATCGTGATGGCCGTGTCCGCGTCACCGGCGAAGTCGAGGTAACCCACGATGCCGCCGTAGATGCCGCGTCGCGTCGGTTCCAACTCGTCGATCAGTTCCATCGCCCTGACCTTCGGTGCACCCGACAGCGTTCCCGCCGGGAAGCACGCGGCAACTGCATCGAGTGCACGCTTGCCCTTTGCGAGGTGACCCGACACCGTCGACACCAGATGCATCACGTGGCTGTACCGCTCGATGTGGCGGTACGCGCTCACCTTGACGGTGCCCGGCTGGCACACCCGCCCCAGATCGTTGCGGCCGAGGTCGACCAACATCAGATGCTCGGCGTTCTCCTTCTCGTCCGCGAGCAGACCCTTCTCCAAGAGAATGTCGTCTTCTTCGGACTCGCCACGCCACCGGGTGCCTGCGATCGGATGGGTCGTCGCGACACCGTCTTTCACCGTTACAAGGGCTTCGGGACTCGACCCGACGATCGAGAACGCCGTGCCGCCGTTGCCGTTCGGAATGTGCAGCAGGTACATGTACGGACTCGGATTCGACGCCCGAAGCATGCGATACAGGTCGATCGGGGTCCCGTCGTAATCCATCTCGAAGCGCTGCGAGAGCACCACCTGGAACGCCTCACCCGCTTCGATTTCCTCGACGAGTCTGCGCACGCCGGCACCGAACTCTTCGGTTGTGCGCTGGCGCCGAAAATCCGGCTTGGGACGGTCGAACGTCGACACCGTCGAGGGTGCGGTCGTCGCAAGCGCCTCGGTCATCTTGTCGAGCCGTGCGACCGCGTCGTCGTATGCCTCGTCGACGTGGGCGTCCGTACCGTTCCAATTGACCGCGTTGGCGATCAGAGTGATCGCACCCTCGTGGTGATCGAAGGCCGCGAGATCGGTCGCGAGCAGCATCACCATCTCGGGAATCTGCAGATCGTCGACCGCATGGGTCGGCAGCTTCTCGATCCGACGAACCGCGTCGTAGCCCATGAACCCGACCATGCCGCCGGTCAGCGGGGGAAGCCCCGGCAGGCGTTCGGTCTGCAACAGATCCAGCGTCGCCCGCAGCGCTTCGAGTGGGTTGCCACCGGACGGCGCGTCCGCCGGAATCGCACCCAGCCACGCGGCTTCGTCGTCGACGACGGTCAACGCCGACGGGCTGCCCGCTCCGATGAACGACCACCGTGACCAGGACCGGCCGTTCTCCGCCGACTCGAACAAAAACGTGCCGGGTCCGTCGGCTGCGAGTTTGCGGTACGCCGACAGTGGCGTCTCCGAGTCGGCGAGCACCTTGCGCGTCACCGGAACAACACGATGCTCAGCGGCAAGCAGTCGGAACTGAGCGCGCGTCGTCGTCGAGTCACCCGCAGTTCCGTGTGCCGGTGCGGGTGGAATCGTCGTGGTCTCGCCAGCCATACGAGCCATTGTCTCAGTCACGCAGGTGTGTACGTGCCACAGGTACTGTCTGTTCAATGAAGCAAGGCGAGCGCGCTCCCCAATTCGAACTGCCCGACCAGACCGGAGCCAACCGCTCCCTGGACGACCTGCTGGCCAAAGGTCCGGTTGTGTTGTTCTTCTACCCGGCAGCCAACACTCCCGTCTGCACCGCGGAGGCCTGCCACTTCCGTGACGTCGCAGCCGAATTCGACGCACTCGGCGCAAGCCAGGTCGGCATCAGCACCGATTCCGTCGACACCCTCGCAGGTTTTGCGAAGAGCCAGCGCCTCGACTATCCGCTGCTCGCTGACGTCGGCGGTTCCGTCGCGGCCGAGTTCGGTGTGAAGCGTGGACTGCTCGGCAAGCTTGCACCGGTCAAGCGCCAGACCTTCGTCATCGACACCGATCGCACCGTCCTCAAAGTGATCGCGAGCGAATTGAAAGCGAACACTCACGCTGACCAGGCCCTCGAGTTCCTGAAGAGCCGATAGGCTGCGAGTTATGACGTCGCAGAACGCCGATCCACAGACTCCAGTCAAAACCGGCAAGCCCACGTGGCTGAAGCGGACGATCGCCATAGCAATAGCAGCGGTCGTCCTCGTGATCATGTACTTCATCCTCGCGGCATTCATACCGCGCTGGTGGGGCATTCGTATCGGCGAGGCCGCCGACGGAACCTTCACGCGCGGAATCGGATTGGGGCTGCTGCTCGGCGTGGTCTGCACAGTCGCACCACTGCTGCTGTTCCTCCTCGCCGGGTTGTCGTGGAAGAAGCGCGGCGGCAAATTCGTCGCAGCAATCGCCGCGGTCATCGCGCTGATCATCGCGATCCCCAACTTGATGACACTGAGCATCGTCGTCGGCAGCGGCGACGGCGCACATTCGGGTGCTCGCAGCTTGGACACAGAAGCACCGGGTTTCCGTGGCGGCACCTTGGTCGGCGCAATCATCGGCGTCCTGGTGTTCGTGTTGGTCGCCTTCCTCGTCGTGCAGTTCAAGCGACGCGGCAAGCAACTCCGCAAGGCAAAGGCTATGCAGCAGATCGATCGCGCCCAGCAGACGATCGACCAACCCCACGTCTGAGTTCTCCTCGAACGGGCTCTCAGTGCCGTGATTTCGCCGAAATCGCAGCACTGAGGGCCCGTTCGTTATGTCTGAGCTCCCCGTTCGCGCAGCACGCTGCGGATCTGCAGCATCAACAGCGGGCGCCCGAACATCAACTGCTTCGCCTTGACCCGGATCACCCGCCAGCCCGCAGCCTCGAGCGCATTCCATCGTTCGATGTCGTTGTTGCGGGCGAGCTTGTCGAAATGGTGATCACCCTCGTATTCGACGACCACTCGCCAGCACCGCCAGCCCATGTCTGCACGTCCGATGAAGCGGCCGTTCGCATCATGGATCTCCAGCTGAGTTTCCGGCTGCGGCAGTCCCTCTCGCACAATCGCCAAGCGGGTCTTGGTCTCCCAGGTCGACTCGGCGCCTTCGTCCGATAAGTCGACGACCTTACCTATCTGCCGCAGACCGCGATCACCGCTACGTGCGTCGACGTATTCGGCGAGTTCGGTGCGTGTCAGCCGCGTGCACTGATACATCATGTCGACAGCCTCGACCGCGGAGTCGAGGTCCAGGCGGCGCCCAAGATCGTAGGCGGTTCGCACAGGTGAGGTGATCGCGCACGAGCGTCGCACCACAACGTCCTCCTCAGCTAGGGCGTCCCGGTAGATCACGAGGTTGGCTGGAGTTGTTCGATGGTCGGTAAGGTTCACGACCGCAGGCGCGGACGTATCGATCCATTTCGCGCCCCAGAATGCCGCCGCCGACCACCCCGCCAAAACCCCTCGCCCCTTCGACCAACACCACGCAGCATGTGCAAGAGTGACGGCGTTCCACTCGGCCTCGCGACGGATGTAGACGTCCGGAAATATGCGGACATAGTCACGGTCGACGCTGTATCGCGTGACCAACCCGTTGCGGAGCGCCTCCGAGCGCCGCAACGGCATGTAATTGGGCTGCACGTTGCAGACGATCGCACGACACAGCTAGGGACCCTCGGCTAAAGCCCAGGTCGGAGATTGCCCTGTGGATAGCCGCCTACTTGTGGACAAAGCGTCGAACGGGCTCTCAGCGCTGCGATTTCGACGAATTCGCGACACTGAGAGCCCGTTCGAGACCTCACCAGGGGCGCTGGGGCGGCTGCTGGTACTGCTGAGGCGGCTGTTGAAACTGCTGCCTCGGTGCCGGTGACTTCGCGATGATCAAACCGAGCAGGATGAATGCCAGTCCGACTACGCTCGCGGAGTTCAATCCGGCGTTGAGCCACTGCTGATCTTCGTTGTATTCGGGCCGCCAGATGTCGAGCTGCTGCAGTCCCAGATAGACCGCCGACGGCAGGCTGAGCGCAACTCCAAGGATCCCGAGGGTGGTTGCCCCGCCGCCTCGACGACGGCTGCCTGCGAGCAACGCCAGCAATGCGATGGCCAAGATAACCACGACAGCCGCAGAGTTGACCTTGTAGAGGGTGTTGATCGAGTCGTACATTGCGCTCCCCTATCGCTTGATCGATCGAGCGTATGGCCACACCACGGTCCGCGCAGCGAGAGCTACAAATACAAACCTGTCGACGGCTCGTCACGCTCCGGCGCGGAATCGCGAACGTCTTCGACGCGAACGAGCCTCAGCTCGTCGACGTCGGGTTTCATATTCGAGCTCGTCAGCCTGATCGCCTGCTGACCGAGGATCGAATCGATCAGGTGCCGCATCGCGCGGGCGTTGCCGAAACCGTTGCCACGCTTCATCCGTCCGACGATTCCCGCGACGCGCTCGACGACGCCGTCCGCAAGGACAAGACCGGATTCGACGATCATCGCCTCGAAGATCGTCACGAGTTCGACATTCGAATAATCCGGAAACTCCAGTTGCCGAGCGAACCGTGACTCGAGTCCGGGGTTGGACGCGAGGAACCTCGCCATCTCGTCGCCGTACCCCGCGACGATCACCATGAGGTCGTTGCGGTGATCCTCCATCAGCTTCACCAGTGTCGCGACAGCTTCGTGCCCGAAGTCTCGATAGCTGTCCGGGGGTGTCAGCGCGTAGGCCTCGTCGATGAAAAGCACACCGCCGAGCGCGCGTTCGACAGCCGCACGAACCATCGGGGCGGTCTGACCGATGTAGCGACCGATCAGATCCGCGCGCGAGACCTCGACCAGATGCCCGGACGACAACATCCCGACCGAACTGTAGATCCGCGCCAGCAACCGGGCGACCGTCGTCTTGCCGGTACCGGGGTTGCCGAGAAAGGCGAGGTGGCGCGTGGGTGGCCGGACCACGATCCCGGCTTCACGACGCAATTCGAAGGCGGCCGCTTCGGCCCGCAACAGCCGCACCTCTTCCTTGATCGAGTCGAGCCCGACCAGGGCGTCCAACTCCCCCATCGGATCACCGATCTCGCTCGCCGCGCCTGCGACCTCGGTTGGGAGGTCGTCGGCGGTGACGGTCGCCGCGGTGTTGTCGGTCCGTGCCCGAGCCGCGGTGACGGCATCGTTGGCGAAGGCCGAGACCAGGTGGCCGTTGCGCAAATTGCGGAAGGGCCGGATGCCGGCCAACCTGGTTCCCGCGGCCGCGACGGTCTCGTCGTCGACGGTGCCACCCAGCCGAACGACTTTGCGCCGGAACAAGTCTGCGAACGTAGGCTCGTCCAGGTCGTAGGTCACTGCGGTTCGAAACTCGCGAGCAAGCGCAGGGTTCGCGTCGTAGACGGCACGATGCCCGTTCTCGCTGCACAAGGCGATGACGTCGAGGCCCTTGTGCTCGTCGAGCAACCGCAACAATTCGCGGCCGACGCTGTTGTCCACCTCGGACGAAGTCAGCAACTCGTCCAAGCCGTCGACTACGAGCACACGTTTTCCTGCGCACGCATCGACTTCACGGCGCAGCAATTCGATCGAGGATCCGACGCTTCGGTCCGCAAACATCGCAGCGGGCAGCCAGCGGGTCGGCTCGACAGCGCCGACTCCACGAAATGCGTCGGCGACCATGTCGACAGCGACGCCCTTGCCGGTTCCCGCCGGTCCAGCGATGAGCAATCGTATTGCGGCACCGCCACTTTCGGCCGCACCGATGATCGCAGCCTTCAGCTCGGGCTGGCCGACGATCGACAACGCCGCAACCTCGTGCGGCTCGGGTTCGTCGCCGATCAGCAGGGCGTCCCCATCGCCGATCGCGTGCGCCTTGGCGATCGAATTGATGACGCGACGCCGCGTCACCATCGAGCGCAGGCTTTCTTCGAAGTCGTGCACCGGCACCGACGACGACTGGTTCCCGTATCGGGTTTGCGCACGGTTGGGAACCCCGTACGACGCGCCGTCGAGCCTGCGGGCCATGTCCAACCAGGTCCGGCAATGCGCGAGGTGACCGTCGATCGCAGCACGGACCAACCAGCGAACGGTCGCGTCCTTCCATTCGTTGGTGTCGAAATCGCCTGCCAGTTCCTGCATTTGCGCTTCGACCGCGGTCAGCAGATCGATGCCGAGCGACGCAACCAATGCACTCGGCGCGAACTTGACCCCGGCGGCGAGCAGTAGACGCGCGATCGCGGTCGCGACCTTGTCACCACCGACCGCGCCGGCCAACGTCCGATGGATGGCGACGAACCCGTCGGCAGCCCACGTCAGATATCCGACAGGACCACTCAACTCGGGCAGAACGTCGACGATCTTGCTGTCCGCGAAATCACCCCACCTGTCGGCGAATTCTTCGATCGGTGCCGTGAGATCCCATTCGTGTTCGGCCTCGTCGGCCGCACGGTCGTCGATCAGCTTGGCGAGTGCCGCCCTGCGGGCTTCGATCGGCTCGAAACCGGCGAATACGTCGACACATTCGCGCAGCATCACCAATGCGGTAGCGCGGCGATCCCGATCGGTGCCTGCAGTTTCCATCAGAGCCCAACCCGGCGGACGCCAACGACCGTCCTGACCACGAACGAAGTTCCATCGCGGACGCGACGGCGTCAGTTCGGAACTCCGAAACGGATCGGTGACCGCGAAGACCATCTCACCCCAATAGCCCGAACGCACAGCACATGAGCCGAGCAGAAATCCGAGCATTCCGTCGAGCGTGGTGGCAATACCGTTGTGCGGCTCGCGAAACCCCCGCTGCGAATCGACCGTCCACTCGCTGACCCGCGGATCTTCGACCAAACGCGCTGCCCGACTGTGCATCTCGTCGAGCAATCCGGCGGGAATACGCCACGGACCGAACGAATAGAGGTCGATGACCGGCTCAGCCGCATAGGAAAGCTCGAACTCGGGCGGCAGTGTAAA
Source organism: Antrihabitans stalagmiti (assembly GCF_016482825.1). Lineage (GTDB taxonomy): Bacteria > Actinomycetota > Actinomycetes > Mycobacteriales > Mycobacteriaceae > Antrihabitans > Antrihabitans stalagmiti. Next base: position 148,539 of record NZ_JAEMNV010000008.1, read on the forward strand.
GCCCACGGAGTTTCCAAACGTGCTCACGTGGCGCAATCTACAGCCAGTGCGGTGTTCACCGAGGGTCAGCCGAGAGGTTTCCCTCCGACACCCCAGGCTTCACGCGGAATGTCGGTCATGGTGACCCACACCGCGTCGGGATTTTTGCCCGTCGCCTCGGCATAGGCGGCGGTGACCGCGGCGATTGCTGCTCGCTTCTGGTCGGCAGTCAATCCGGGCGTCTGGCTGATCTGAATCAAAGGCATGCGGCCATCCTGCCGCATACCTCTATGCGTCGGACGCGAGCAGCACGTCGGCATCGAAGCAGGTGTGGGTGCCGGTGTGGCACGCGGCGCCGATCTGGTCGACGACGAGCAGCACGGTGTCGCCGTCGCAGTCGAGCCGCACTTCGTGCACGTACTGCGTGTGACCGGACGTCTCGCCCTTGACCCAGTACTGCTGGCGGGAACGCGAATAGTAGGTCCCCTTGCGGGTTTCCAACGTCCGGGCAAGCGCTTCGTCGTCCATCCACGCGACCATCAGTACGTCGCCGGTGCTGCGCTCCTGCGCGACTGCCGAAAACAGGCCGGCGTCGTTGCGCTTCAGTCGCGACGAGATGGACGGATCAAGACTCATACCCCAGTTATACCGGTGAGCCGATCAGCGGACGACGATGCCCTCCGCACGCATGACGTCCTTGACCTCGGAAATTCGCAGGTCACCGAAGTGGAAAACGCTCGCAGCCAGCACCGCGTCGGCCCCGGCCTCGACCGCGGGAGCGAAATGTTCGATCGCACCGGCTCCGCCGCTTGCGATAACGGGGACGAAGACTGCAGCTCGGACCGCACGAATCATCGGCAGGTCGAAGCCTGCTTTCGTTCCGTCGGCATCCATCGAGTTGAGCAGGATTTCCCCGACTCCGAGTTCGGCGCCACGCACCGCCCACTCGACGGCGTCGATACCTGTTCCCCGTTTTCCGCCGTGGGTCGTGACTTCCCAACCGGACGGTGTGTCGGGTTCGCCGTCCGGAACCGTCCGCGCATCCACCGAAAGGACGATGCACTGCGATCCGAAACGTTCACTGAGTTCGCGAAGCAGTTCGGGACGAGCGATGGCAGCGGTGTTCACCGATACCTTGTCGGCGCCGGCCCGCAGCAGCCGGTCGACGTCGGCAACACTGCGCACACCACCGCCGACGGTCAACGGGATGAACACCTGCTCTGCCGTGCGGGTGACGACGTCGATCATGGTGCCGCGATCCGACGTCGACGCTGTGACATCGAGAAACGTCAGCTCGTCCGCACCCTGCGCGTCGTACGCGGCGGCAAGCTCCACCGGATCGCCGGCATCGCGAAGGTTCTCGAAGTTGACGCCCTTCACAACACGTCCGGCATCGACGTCCAAGCACGGAATGACGCGCACAGCGAGTGTCACAGTCCGATCCCCTCATCCGCGCCCACAGACCCGATAATTCCCAACAGTTCCTCGTGCACGCCCGGCGCGGCGGCGAGAACCGACCGCGACCCGATCGTCCACGGTGCACCGGCAAGATCGGTGACGACGCCTCCTGCGGCACGGACCTGAGCGACGCCTGCCGCGTTGTCCCACGGATGGTGACCGAAGACGACGGCACCGCCGAGAACACCAGCGGCTGCATAGGCGAGGTCGACACCGGTGGAACCATGCATGCGCAGACGCGACGACTGAGAGCTCAAAGCGCCGAGCAACAGATGTCGGTAGTCACCACGGATGACACCCCGGCTGTCGACGTTGAACGCACCGAAACCGATCATCGACGACGACAGCGATGCTCTTTTCAGGGCAGGGACCGGCTCGGCATTGCGATACAGCGGACCTTCGGGTCCTGCTGTGTAGCGCTCGCCCAGCAGGGGCAGCCAGGTCAGGCCCAGCACCGGCTGACCCTCGTGCACAAGTGCAAGGAGCATGCCGCACAACGGAAGTCCGGCGGAGTAGTTGAACGTCCCGTCGATCGGGTCGAGTACCCACGACGTACCCGACGCCAGTTCCGGACCGCCGAATTCTTCGCCGTGAACTTCGATTCCGGTGCGGTCGAACAACTCTGTGGAAAGCCGACGTTCGAGTTCGAGGTCGACCGCGGTCGCGAAGTCGTTGGGCCCCTTCTGAACCGCGCTGGGAGCGCCGACGCCTGCGATGAACCGCTCGGACGCCGCATCCAGCAGTTCGCTTGCGACAGCGAGCAGTTCGACGGGGTCAGCTGGCAGAGTCATCTGGTTCCGGCTACTTCGACACCGCAGCGAGAGCGTCCACAAGCGTGAATCGTCCGGCGTACAAGGCTTTTCCGACGATCGAACCCTCGACGCCGTCGTCGACCAACGTCGCGATCGCTTCGAGGTCGGCGATGGACGACACGCCACCGGACGCGATAACGGGGGCGCCGGTCGCAGCGCAGACCTCACGCAGCAGATCGAGATTCGGGCCGTTGAGCATGCCGTCGCGGCCGACGTCGGTGACGACGTAACGCGAGCAGCCGTCGCGGTCGAGGCGCTCGAGCACCTCCCACAGGTCGCCGCCGTCGGTGACCCAGCCACGGCCACGCAACTGGTAGCGGCCGTCGATCAGCCGGACGTCGAGGCCGACTGCGATCCGGTCGCCGTGCTTGGCGATCGAACGAGCACACCATTCGGGATTTTCGAGTGCGGCCGTACCGAGATTCACTCGCGCGCAGCCGGTCGCCAACGCGGCTTCCAGGGACTCGTCGTCGCGGATGCCGCCGGACAGCTCGACCTTCACGTCGAGTTCGCCTACGACCTCGGCAAGCAGCTCACGGTTGGAGCCGCGACCGAAGGCGGCGTCCAAGTCGACCAGATGGACCCACTCGGCGCCGTCGTTCTGCCACGCCAACGCGGCATCACGAGGCGAACCGTAGCTGGTCTCGCTACCGGCAGCACCTTGGACAAGTCGTACGGCCTCACCGTTCGCAACATCGACGGCAGGCAAAAGAACCAGGCTCACGTGCGTAAACCCTACTGCGTCGGATGCGGGTCGGAGTGCTCGGGATCATCGGAATCACCGAACGCACGGTTCGTGATGCGTGTCGCAACGAAGCCGAGTGCTGCGACCGCGGCGAACACTCCGATGATCGCTATCGCGAGCAGAACGCCGGGTGGTGCCGGAATCGAGACGACAAGTACCGCAGTGACGACCAGGACCAGCGTCGCAGCCCCGATCGAGAAGATCACCAGCTTGGCGTAGGACAGGTCTGGTCGTGAGCGGCCCTGTGTCACAGGCTGTTCACCCAGTTCTGGAGTAGGACCGCACCTGCGTCGCCCGACTTCTCGGGGTGAAACTGGGTAGCTGACAGCGGACCGTTCTCGACGGCGGCGAGGAAGGGTCCACCGTGTTCGGCCCAGGTCAGTTTCGGCGGCGCGAGCAGATCCGAGTCCGGCAGATCCCAGGTCTGAGCTGCGTAGGAGTGCACGAAGTAGAACCGAGTTGCGTCGTCGAGGCCTGCGAAAAGCACACTCTGTGGTGGCGCAGCAACCGTGTTCCAGCCCATGTGCGGCAGCACCGGCGCTGGAAGCCGGCCAACGGTGCCTGGCCATTCGCCACACCCCTCGGTCTCGACCCCGAACTCGACGCCTCTGGCGAACAGGATCTGCATCCCGACGCAGATGCCGAGCACGGGTCGACCGCCTGCGAGCCGCCGACCGATGATGCGTTCTCCCCTGACCTCTAGCAGTCCAGCCATGCACGCGGCATAGGCGCCGACGCCGGGAACGACAAGCCCGTCTGCCGCGAGGGCGGTATCGAAATCGGACGTCACCTCGACCTGTGCGCCGACCCGCGCAAGTGCACGCTGGGCGGAATGCAGGTTGCCGGAACCGTAATCGAGCAGCGCAACCGACTTCGTCATGTCTTAAGCGTAAAGGGCACTGCGATCGCGGCCGCCACGGCGGCGACTACGAACGCCAACGAGTAACCCTGCACTGTCGCGAGCACCCCGAGTGAGAGCGCACCGATGCCGGTACCGCCGTCGTAGGCGATGTTCCACGCGGCGCTGGCCGAGCCCCGCCGATAGGGACCGGCAGCGGCGAAGATGACGACGAGACTGTCGTTCTGGCAGGCACCGAAGCCGAGGCCGAGCAGTGCCCCGCCCGCGATCACTCCAAGTGCCCATACGTCGCTGTGCAGCGCGAACGCGAGCAGCACCAGCCCCGTTGCGGCAACAGCGAGCGATGGTGAGAGCAGTCGTCCTGGACCGAATCGGTCCGACAGAGCTCCGGCCGCGTACCGACCCGCAACCTGACATGCGCTCGTCGCCGCCAGCGCGATGGTCGCAACGATCGCGACGTCATGCGTCGCAATCGGCACAAGGCTGGTGACGCCACCCAGGGCCGCCGCAAGCACGATCATCGCGAGCAGTGGGCCGACAAGAGCCGTGAACGGAATTCGCACCCGACGTGCACCGTCGTCGCTCGACTTGGGATACACGTCCGGCAACAGTGCGACCGCTGCCATGGCAATCGTCGGGATGAACGCACCGATGACGAAAACCGGAGCAGTCGAGGTGAGGTCGACAAGCGCCAACCCTGCAGGCAGACCGACGACCTGACCACCTGCGGAGGAGATACCGATTGCAGCACTTGCCCGTCCGAGTTGATGTTCGGGCGTGATCTCGGCAACGAAGGCGGCGCCGGCAACGGTGATGAGCCCGAACCCGATACCTCGGACTGCGGATATCGCGAGCACCGGAATCGCGTCGGTCGACAGAAGCAGCGCAAGGGCGGGCAAGCCGAGCAAGGCGGCGCCCGTGGCGAGGACACGGCGATAGCCCCACGCTCGCAGGAGTTTCGGTGTTGCCAACTGCACTGCGACCGTGGCGGCCATGAACACCGCCGTGCTCGCCCCTGCGATCGCGTCCGACTCACCGGACAGCGACAACGCAAGCGGCACAACGGGAAGCAACATCGCCCAACCGCCGAACACCGCCGCACCGATAACCAGAATCGTCGGCAATCCTCGAATGGAAAGCAGCGACGGCTCCCGTCGTTCGCGGGTCACTAGTGCATCACAAGGTGCCCTTGGTGGACGGCACTCCGCTGACCCGTGGATCAGGTTCGACGGCCGCACGCAGTGCGCGAGCCACCGCTTTGTATTCGGCCTCGGTGATGTGGTGCTGATCGCGGCCGTAGAGCACCCGAACATGCAGTGCTATGCGGGCATTGAGTGCGATCGACTCGAACACGTGGCGGTTGATCACCGTCGAGTAGGGCGCGCCACCTTTCGCGGGGTCGCCCGGAATGATCGCGTGCAGCAGGTGGTCGGGTTCGCCGGTGTGCATGCAGTACGGCCTACCGGAGACATCGACTGCGGCATGAACGAGCGTCTCGTCCATCGGGATGTAGGAGTCACCGAAACGGCGGATACCTGCCTTGTCGCCTAGCGCTTGGCCGAGTGCCTGGCCGAAGACGATCGCGGTGTCCTCGACCGTGTGGTGCGATTCGATCTCGGTGTCGCCCTCTGCGTGCACTGTCAGGTCGAAACTGGCGTGGGTGCCGAGCGCGGTGAGCATGTGGTCGTAGAACGGCACGCCGGTGGAAATATCGACGACGCCCGTGCCGTCGAGGTCGAGCTCGACGACGATCGACGACTCCCTCGTCGTACGTTCGACTCGCGCTTTACGTGACATCAGCTCGCTCCACCTTCTTTTGCAATTTCCGTAGCAACCAGTTTCTCGCTGACCCGCAACAGTTCGTCATTCTCCGCTGCCAGGCCAATGGTCGCACGCAAATATCCTTCGATACCGACGTCACGGATCAACACGCCCTCGTCGAGATAGTGCTGCCACGCTCGCGGTGCGTCGGCGAAGCGACCGTAGAGGACGAAGTTGGCATCGCTGGGGACGACGTCGAAGCCGAGCTCGGCCAACCTCGCCATCACCCGATCACGTTGTGCCGCAAGCTCTGCCACGCTGCCGAGGGTCTCGTCCGCGTGGCGGAGGGCGGCACGAGCAGCCGCCTGCGTGACTACCGACAGGTGATACGGCAGGCGAACCAGCAACATTGCGTCGATGACGGCGGGAGCTGCGACCAGGTAGCCGAGTCGCCCGCCGGCAAACGCGAAAGCCTTACTCATCGTTCGAGATACGACGAGTTTCGTCGGATACCTGTCGATCAACGTCACCGCACTCGGCCCTGCCGAGAATTCACCGTAGGCCTCGTCCAAGACGACGATTCCCGGTGCGGCGGCGAGGATCGCCTCGATGTCTTCGAGCGGAATGCTGTGTCCGGTCGGGTTGTTCGGACTCGTCACGAACACGACGTCAGGTCGGCGTTCGGTTATCGCCAGTACCGCGTAGTCGATATCGAGTGAGAAGTCGCCGTTGCGTTTGGCTTCGATCCATTCGGTGTTGATGCCGGTCGAAATGATCGGGTGCATCGAGTACGACGGGACGAAACCGAGAGCACTGCGTCCCGGTCCGCCGAAGGCCTGCAGCAGTTGCAGCAGAATTTCGTTGGAGCCGTTGGCCGCCCACACGTTGGCCGTCTGCACGTCAACACCGGTTTGGGTCCGCAGGTATGCCGCGAGGTCGGTACGCAACGCGACAGCGTCACGGTCCGGGTAGCGGTGCAGTTCGGCAGCCGCTGCACGAACCGATTCCGCGACATCGTCGATCAGCGCCTGCGTCGGCGGGTGCGGGTTCTCGTTGGTGTTCAACTGCACCGGCACTGTCAATTGAGGTGCACCGTAAGGCGTTTTGCCACGCAGACTTTCGCGAATCGGAAGTTGGTCGAGGTTGATGCCGGAGCCCGGTGCCGTGCTCACCGCTGATCCTGTCGCGGCCCGCCGGCCAGGCTCTCGAACCGCAGCCGAACCGCTTCACCGTGCGCTGGAAGATCTTCCGCGTTCGCGAGCGTCACGACGTGACCCGCGACCTCGTCGAGTGCGGCCTCCGAATAGTCGACGACGTGAATACCGCGGAGAAAAGTCTGCACGCTCAATCCGGACGAGTGCCGCGCGCAACCTGCCGTCGGCAGCACGTGATTGGAGCCTGCGCAGTAGTCGCCGAGGCTGACGGGCGACCAGGGCCCGACGAAAACCGCTCCGGCACTTGTCACTCGCGCCGCAACGGCCGAGGCGTCGGCGGTCTGAATCTCGAGGTGCTCGGCGGCGTAGGCATTGACGACTCGTAGGCCTTCGTCGATGTTCGGGACGAGAACTGTGCCGGATTGCTTGCCGGACAGGGCTGTTGCCACGCGCTCCTGGTGCTGGGTGACTTCGAGTTGGGCTGTGAGAGCGTCGTCGACGGCATCGGCGAGTTCGACACTGTCGGTGACGAGCACGCTTGCGGCGAGGACGTCGTGCTCGGCCTGGCTGATGAGGTCGGCCGCGACGTGAATCGGGTCGGCGGTTGCGTCGGCCAAGATCGCGATCTCGGTCGGGCCTGCCTCGGCGTCGATACCGACCAGGCCGCGGCACAGTCGCTTGGCTGCGGTCACGTAGATGTTGCCTGGCCCGGTGATGAGGTCGACGGGCTCGAGTTCGGCAGAGTCGGTATCGGTTCCGCCGTAGGTGAGTAGCGCGACCGCCTGTGCGCCACCGACCGCCCACACCTCGTCGACACCAAGAAGCTGAGCTGCCGCCAGGATCGTCGGGTGCGGCAGACCGCCGAACTGCGCCTGCGGCGGCGAGGCGACAACGAGGGAGTCGACCCCCGCGGTCTGGGCCGGGACCACGTTCATCACGACACTCGACGGATAGACGGCGTTGCCGCCAGGCACGTAAAGGCCGACCCGGGCAACGGGAATCCAGCGTTCGGTGACGGTGCCCCCGGGGACCACCTGGGTCGTCTTGTCGGTCCGCCTCTGGTCGGCGTGGACCAGGCGCGTGCGCTCGATCGCAACCTCGAGTGCCGCGCGAATCGCGGGATCGAGCTCGTCGAGAGCGCGCTGCAACTCGTCAGCCGATACCCGGACCGTCGTCGGGGCGATGCCGTCGAACTTCTCGCTGAACTCGTTGGCGGCCTCGACACCGCGGTCGCGAATCGCCTCGACGACGGGACGAACCTGATGCAGTACCGAGTCCACGTCCACTCCGCCACGCGGTAGCGCGGCACGAAGTTCGGCCGTTGTGGTGGTTCGACCGCGCAGATCGACGCGGGCGAGCTGGGTACGGGCTGGCATCGGTTTCCTCTCGAGACTGACGCACCGGACAGGGCCTCAACATCCTTTGGACGCCCTTGGCGCACTACAAGGATACTTCTGCCGGTGATCGGTCTCCGACAGCGTCGCGCCGCTAGCCTGATTCCGTGGCACGAACGACGCGGTTGGAGATCAGGGTCGACGACCTGACCGATCGCGTCGTCGTGGCCTTTCTCGACGATCACATCGCCGACCTGCGGATCACGTCACCGCCGGAAAGCACCCACACCCTCGATCTCGATGCGTTGAGGAGCCCCGCCGTCACCGTCTGGACGGCATGGGAGGGCGAGAAGCTTGTCGGTTGCTGTGCGCTCGCGGCGCTCGACGCACGTCATGCTGAATTGAAGTCGATGCGCACAACGCCGCGACGCATACGGTCGGGCATTGCGTCAGTGCTGCTGACGTTCGTCGTCGACGAGGCGCGTCTACGCAGATATCGGCGGCTCAGTCTCGAAACCGGATCCATGGACGACTTCGAGCCCGCACGAAAGCTGTATGCCAAGCACGGCTTCGAGTACTGCGCACCGTTCGGTGACTACGTGGACGATCCGAACAGTGTGTTCATGACCAAGGCCCTGTAGCAGCCGCTCACATGTCCAGACCGAGGTCGAGTACCGAGACCGAGTGCGTCAACGCACCGATTGCCAGGTAGTCGACGCCGGTGCTTGCGTATTCGGCCGCGACGTCGAGTGTCAGACCACCCGACGATTCGAGCTTGGTTTGCGGCGCGGCGGTGTTGCGACGCTGCACGGCCATCTGGGTCTGCCAGAGCGGGAAGTTGTCGAGCAAGACCAGTTCGACGTTCTCGGCGAGGACGGCGTCGAGTTGTTCGAGGCTGTCGACCTCAACCTCGCACGCGATGTCGGGGCGTAGCTCGCGCACAGCACGCAGGGCCGCGACCACAGATCCCGCAGCGACGACGTGGTTGTCCTTGATCAGTGCCGCATCGCCGAGGCCCATGCGGTGGTTGACGCCGCCGCCCATGCGAACGGCGTATTTCTCGACGGCACGGAGTCCAGGGAGGGTCTTGCGGGTGTCCCTGATCTTGCAATCGGTTCCCTCGACGGCATCGACCCACGCTGCGGTGGCGGTTGCGATACCGGACATGTGGCACAACAGGTTCAGCATCGTGCGCTCCGCGGTGAGCAGTTGGCGTGTCGGCGCCAGCACGCTCAGCACCGTGGTGCCCTTGTCGACACGGGCGCCGTCGAGCAGGCGTTCGGTGACCTCGTACTTGCCTGCGCCGATCACCTCGTCGAGTACGAGGAGACCGACGTCGATTCCGGCGACGGTTCCCGGCGAACGCGACACGACAGACGCTTTTGCAACTGCATCCTCGGGAACGGTTGCGGCACTGGTCACGTCGGGTCCGTAGCGGAGGTCTTCTTCCAAAGCAGTTCGGATCACCCGCATCACATCGTCGAGTGATAGAGAGTCGTCGACCATCTCAGCGCACCTTTTCAAGAGTCTGTTGGGAAATCCGGAGTTCGCCGCCCTCGTCCATCCGGATCGAAATGCTGTGCCGCTGCACGTCACTGGTCTCCGGATAGTCCGATCGGGTATGGCAACCGCGACTTTCGAGCCGAGCCGAGGCAGCGAGGACCAACGCGTTCGCTGTGACGGTGAGGGCCGAATCTTCCAGCGCCGTAACGTCTCCCGATCCCCATTTCGGAGCCGCGACCAGTTGTGAGTAGGCATTCGTCAGACCGGCATTGTCGCGAACGACGCCCGCGTTGTCCGTCATCAACTGCTGGACTTGCGCGCGCGGCAGTCGTGCGGTCGCCCACAACACCGAGTCACGTACCTGGGCGGTGATGCCCTTGCGTTCCGCTGCGGCGATGCCAGCACGCTCGCCGACGACAAGCCCTTCGAGAAGACTGTTGGACGCCAATCGATTTGCACCGTGCAGGCCCGTGCGTGCGACCTCACCTGCGGCATACAGCCCTGGCACACCGGTGTGACCGTTCACGTCGGTCACCACGCCACCGCACTGGTAGTGCGCTGCGGGAGCGACCGGAATCAGCTGCGTGGTCGGGTCGATACCGGCAGCCAAGCAGGACGCGGTGATCGTCGGAAAACGTTGCGCGAAGCCGTCGATGCTGCGGGCGTCCAGGAAGACGTGATCGGTGTCGAGCCCACGAAGGCGGGCTGCGATCGCCTTCGAGACCACGTCGCGCGGGGCGAGATCTCCGCGCGGATGCACACCCGCAGTTACCGAGTTACCCTCGGTATCAACCAACTTCGCGCCTTCACCGCGAACAGCTTCGCTGATCAACGGGCGTCGACCGACCCCACCGGATGCGAACAACACCGTCGGGTGGAACTGAACGAACTCGATGTCGGCGACAGTCGCGCCGGCATCGAGTGCGAGCGCAACTCCGTCTGCCGTCGCACCGGGTGGGTTGGTGCTGCACGCGTACAGCTGACCGAGCCCACCCGTGGCGAGCAGGACCGAGGGCGCATGTACGACGCCGTAACCCTTGTCTGACAGCACTATTACGCCTTGCACTCCGGACATCGGGTCGGTGACGATCCGTGCCGCAGCAGCCCCGAACAATACCGGCAGGCCTGCCGCGTTGAGGGCGCGCTGCACTTCGGCACCGGTCGCGTCGCCGCCTGCGTGAATGATCCGGCGCGTGCTGTGGCCGCCTTCTCGGGTCCGCGAGACCTTGCCGTCGCGACCGAGGTCGAACACGGCACCGAGGTCGGTCAACGATGCGATGGCGTCCTGGCCACCGGACACGATGGATTCGACCGCAGCAAGGTCGCACAGACCCGCACCGGCTTCCATCGTGTCCTTCACGTGCGACGCAACGGAATCGCGCTTCGGCGCGACGACGGCGATGCCGCCCTGCGCGTATTGCGTCGACGTGTCGGTCGGTCCACCTTTGCTCAAGGTCAGGACGCGCAACCCGCGCAGCGATGCCGCGCGGGCAGCGGTGAGTCCCGCGACGCCACCGCCGACGACGATGAGATCGGCCTCGGCTTCCCACGAGATCGGCAGCCTGCGGTCCGCGAACCACGCGCCCGCGGTGATCTGGTCGGGTGTCAACGGTCCGCCCGACCCCCCCGACCCCGCTGTCACTCGCCTCCGCCCGGGGTACCGATCTCGATCATCCGCTGCACGGAACCACGTGCCAGTTCGGCAGTTTCGGGGTCGACATGCACCTCGTCCTTGCCCTCGATCAGGCAGCGCAGTAACGCGGCCGGGGTGATCATCTTCATGTACTTGCACGACGCGCGGTCGTTGACAGCCTGGAAGTCGATGCCGGGCGCGGCTTTTCGGAGTTGGTGCAGCATTCCGATCTCGGTCGCGACAAGCACTTCCTTCGACTTCGCGACCTTGGCGGCATCGATCATGCCGCCGGTGGACAGGATGTGCACGCGGTCGGCTGGGAAGGCTCCTTCGCCAGCGAGGTAGAGAGCCGATGTGGCGCAACCGCATTCGGGGTGCACGAACAGTTCCGCGTTGGGGTGCGCCTTAGCCTGTGCCGTCAGTTCGTCGCCGTTGATGCCTGCGTGTACGTGGCACTCCCCTGCCCAGATGTGCAGGTTCTTGCGACCGGTGATGCGCTTGACGTGCGCGCCGAGGAACTGGTCGGGAAGGAAGAGCACGTCACGATCCGGATCGACGGACGCGACGACGTCGACGGCGTTGGACGACGTGCAGCAGATGTCGGTCAACGCTTTGACCTCGGCCGTGGTGTTCACGTAGGAGACAACGACTGCGTCCGGGAACTCCGCTTTCCAGGCGCGGAGATCGTCGGCGTTGATGGAGTCGGCCAGCGAGCACCCAGCGCGCGCATCGGGGATCAGCACCGTCTTGGTCGGGCTGAGGATCTTCGCGGTCTCCGCCATGAAGTGGACACCGCAGAAGATGATCGTGCCCTCGGTCGCCTCGGCAGCGATCCGCGACAGAGCGAGCGAGTCGCCGACGTGATCGGCAACATCCTGGATCTCCGGCAGTTGGTAATTGTGCGCGAGGATCGTCGCATCGGCTTCACGTGCGAGTCGTTTGACCTCGACCGCCCACTCCGGCGTCCCGGTCAGGCCGGTGAACCCACCCGGGCCGTCCACGATCTGAGATTCCAGCAGTGTCGTCGCCATGTCGACTCCTTCCCACGTCCCCGGTGGCTGTGCCGAGTTCGCGTTCTCGAGGTTTTCGACTTAGGATCGAAAACATGCTTCATGGTAGCACCATCCACGAATCGCTCACCGCGGTGTTCCAAGTTAGACACTTCGACGGGCGCCCAGGGACCGACGAACGAGCCGAGCTCGCGGTCCTACTCTGGCAACGCGCGCTGGACCCGCAAGCCGGGACCTGGTCGCTGCCAGGCGGAAAGCTCCGCGACGACGAAGACCTCACCACCTCGGCGCGGCGGCAACTCGCCGAAAAGGTCGACGTCCGCAACCTTGCACACCTCGAGCAGCTGTCGGTTTTCAGCGATCCATGCCGCGTGCCGGGCCCACGAAGGATCGCGTCGACATTCCTCGGGTTGGTGCCGTTGACCACCGATCCGCAACTACCTCCCGACACCCGCTGGCATTCGGTGTGGTCGCTGCCGGAGATGTCGTTCGACCACAGCATCGTCGTCGAACACGCACGGACCCGGCTGGCCGCCAAGCTGTCCTACACGAACATCGCATTCGCCCTCGCACCGCCGACGTTCGCCATGTCCACACTGCGCGAAATCTATTGTGCTGCACTTGGATACGACGTGGACACCACCAACCTGCAGCGCGTCCTCAGCCGCCGCAAGGTGATCACACCGACGGGGACGACGTCCTCCCCCGGACCGGCAGGTGGTCGACCGGCCGCGATGTACCGGTTCACCGATTCACAGATCCGCGTCACCGACGAGTTCGCTGCCCTGCGGCCGCGGGTATGAGCTAGGTCCGCAAACGCAGTTCGTCCGTCACCAACCAGTCGAGAGATTCCGGCTACTCGACCATTCGTTCGGGTCACTGTCGACGTTGTGCGACGGGTCCGTGTTCGGCCGCGCGACCCCCAGATCGTCGCGAGGACTCATCGCCGCAAGGACGAGGACTGCCAGGCTGGCGAACAGCGGCTGGACCAGCAGAACGACCGGCGTCCCGACGCTCGGCGCAACGGCAACTATTTGATCGAGCGCGGGCGAATCGACGTGCGGAAACCGAAGCGTCGCAACAAATTCCGCGAAATACTTCATCGCGACGACGCCGACCGCCGAACCGAGCAGCAAGCCGAGATACAGCACCGGCCCGCGATTCGCCCGTAGCTGCCAGCCCGCCACCGCGGTCAGCACGCCGACGACCGCGCCGATACAGCCGAACATCGCCAGACTGTCGAACTGGTGCGCGCTCTCCCCGGTCAAGGCAGCGCCGCTATCGGGCCCGACGACGACGAAATGTTCAGCGGGCGCGATGAAAGCCCAGACCACAGCTCCGAGCACACTGACAACGACGGTGCCGATGGCAACCAACGAAGCGGCAGTCGGGTCGCTGCGGCGGTCCGTACGCGGACCTCTCGCAGCCGTCACCGCTGGTGCAGATCTGCAGAGTCGATCACGCCGTGCCGGGAACATTTGGCCCACCAGCCGTCCGGACTGACCTGAACGACCATGCGCCGACCGCACTCCTCGCAGAAGCGCGGCGGTTCCAGACCCAGCGCTGCAGCGGCCGGAACTGTGTCCTCGTGACCGGGAACGATCCGCAGACCCGTGAACGGGTTGTAGCGCTCATCCATACCGACAGATGATGTCACGTCTCTACAGCGTGTCGTTGAGAGCCTTGATCGGCATCTGCAGCTCGACGAGCAGATTCAGATCCTGCTCCGCGGGCCGGCCGAGCGTGGTCAGGTAGTTGCCGACGATGACGGCATTGATGCCGCCGAGGATGCCCTGCTTGGCACCGAGATCGCCGAGAGTGATTTCGCGGCCACCTGCAAACCGCAGGATGGTGCGCGGAAGGGCGAGCCTGAACGCAGCGACGGACTTCAGCGCCTCGCTCGCGGGCAGCACCTCGAGGTCGCCGAACGGCGTACCCGGGCGCGGGTTGAGGAAGTTCAGTGGTACCTCGTCGGGCTCGAGTTCGGCAAGATTCGCCGCGAACTCGGCGCGCTGTTCCAGGCTTTCACCCATGCCGAGGATGCCGCCACAGCAGACCTCCATGCCGGCAGCGCGGACCATACGCAGTGTCTCCCAGCGCTCTTCCCACGTATGCGTCGTGACGACGTTCGGGAAATGCGACCGGGACGTTTCGAGGTTGTGGTTGTAGCGATGCACGCCCATCGCGGCGAGCTGGTCGACCTGCTCCTGGGTGAGCATGCCGAGCGAGCACGCGATCTGAATGTCGACCTCGTTGCGAATCGCTTCGATACCGGCAGCGACCTGCGCGAGCAGTCGCGCATCCGGACCACGGACGGCGGCGACGATGCAGAACTCGCTCGCTCCGCTCTTGGCTGTCTGCTTCGCAGCTTCGACAAGGCTCGGGATGTCGAGCCAGGCCGCGCGCACAGGCGACTGGAACAGACCGGACTGCGAGCAGAAGTGGCAGTCCTCTGGGCAACCGCCGGTCTTGAGGCTGATGATGCCCTCGACCTCGACCTCCGGGCCGCACCACTTCATCCGCACGTCGTGAGCGAGACCGAGCAGATCTTCGAGTCGGTCGTCGTCGAGACGCAACACCTCGAGAACCTGCTCTTCGGTAAGTCCCACACCACGTTCGAGCACCTGCTCGCGTGCAGTGGCGAGGATGTCGAGCCGGGCAGGTGCCTGCGTCATGCGGTTTTCCCTTCGGGTGCAACTTGAACGGTGTTCAGGCTAGGGTAGCGACAACCCGTAGTCAAAACAGGGCTGCAGTCGACAGGGTGGGTTCAACCAGGAGGTATTCGTGCAGCTGCGTCGACACGACGTGCTCGATGGTGCGATCGCGATCCTCGACGAGTACGGACTCGCCGACCTCACGATGCGGCGGCTGGCAAGTTCGCTGCACGTACAGCCCGGCGCGCTGTATTGGCATTTCCCGAACAAGCAGACACTCCTCGGCGCGGTTGCCGACCGCATCCTCGAACCGATCGACGCACCGGTTACGGCCGTCAGTTGGGACGGCCAGCTTCTCGAGCTCGCTCATCGACTCCGAGACGCTCTGCTCTCCATTCGCGACGGAGCGGAATTGGTCTCCGCCACGTACGCGTCGCGGCTCACGACGACGCAGGCGCGCGAGAAGTTCGTCAAAGCCGCGCTGCGAGCGGGGATGCCGCGGCCCGAAGCCGAGCTTGCCGCATACACACTGCTCTACTACGTACTCGGCCATACCGTCGACGAACAGTCACGTATGCAGATGGACTCCTACGGCGCGCTCACCGAAGATGCCTCTCCCCTGTTCGAAACTCCTGATGCGACAGCACGATTCGACTTCGGTCTGCAGCTGTTCGTCGGTGGCGTTCGCAATCGCCTCGGTGACCGGGTCAGGGCCTAGTTGCGCGACCGCGCAGCCACGTCACAGGTAGTTCCCCACCAGCGGCTCAGGCTTCCAGCGACCCTGACCGACGACATCACGAAGCCGTTCGGTGCTCAGATCACCGCCGTGAATCAGCACCGCACGCCGCACGATTTCGCGAAGATCAGCACCCGACACGTCGCCACCGATGCTTGCCGCGACCTGCTCGACATCAACCGTGTCGGCACAGTCGAGCTTCGCGATCAGGCCACGCAGGATCGCCGCGCGGCCACGCACATCCGGGTAGTCGAGATGGATGATCGCGTCGAACCGTGACGCCCGCGTCGCCGCTTTGTCCAGTGCCGCAGGATCGTTCGTGGACGCAATTGTCAGGACGTCGTCGTAGCGCTCGGTTCCATCCATGACGGCAAGAAAGTCTGCCAACGCCGCGCCGCCGGTGCCGTTGTTGCGATCACCGACGTAGAGGTCGATGTCTTCGAGGACGACCACCGTCGGACCCAGTTCCTTCGTCTCTTCGAAAACCGCACGCAACACGTACATCGCAGCGCGGGCTTCCACAAGAATGACGGTGAAATCGCCGACCAATTCCTTCGCAACGATCGAACTGATCGCACTCTTGCCGACACCGGGCGGACCTGCGAGCAGGATGCCGCGCCGGGTTCCCAGGTCGAGTGCCCGCATCAATTCGGCGCGCGTCGTCACCGCAGCGACGTTGGTATCGATCTCGTCCCACACCTGCTGCGGGACAGACAAACTCGACCGCTCCATCGACGCGAGTTCAGTCACGTCGAGTTGGAGCCCATCGTTGCACGTCGCGTGCAGCACCCTGCCACGAAGCAAGTTCTTGCTCTTGGCGGTTGCCGTGATCGCGTCGAAAACCGCGCGCGCGACTTCCCGATCCTCCGGTGCCGCATAGACGAAAAGAGCGGGTCCGCGGTAGCAGTCTGCCGCGATCAGACGAACGACAACGCCTGCGGCACCCAGGATTCCGCGTGCAAAGAACGTCGACAGAGTCTTCGGCAACGAGAAGCTGACACCATCGAGTTCGAGCCTGCGCCATTCGGGAGAATCGTTGCCATCGCCCGGTCCTACTGCAGGGCTGTGCAATTCGATCAATTCTGCCAACGTGGCTGCCACCGACAATGCGCTCGTTGCGGACAGCCGAACAGTTTCTGCCACAAGCGACGTATGCGAAACACCGAGATGCCGCGCGACGAAGGTCTCGTCGGTCTCGGTGCTACCCGCTGTGCCGGAGAGGATTTCGCCGAGCACTTCGAGACTGCGCCGCACGCAGGCGTCTTCACCGATCAGCAGTTCACGCAGATCGGTTGCGGGCAGCACGGGTGTGCTCATGTGTCGTTCCTCCTGTCCGGTTTCGGCAACGGAAGGACGTTACGCAATCTGCAAGCGGGGCGCACCTGATTTTCCCTGCGGTCAGGGACCGCTTTGCGCCGAGTCCTGCCGGCCCCCTGTGTCGTCGATTCGCAGCAGAAACGGCGCGACATTGTCCGCGATTGCGGCGTTGTAGTCGAGAGATCTCTGAATGGGGTTCGCATGTCCGGTATTGCGCATCCGCACCACGAGCAGCAGGCCCTGCGGTCCCGCTGTCTCTTCGGTCAGGACCCCCTCGGTGTACTCGACATCGACGACGTCGTCGTCGAGCGCACGCCGAGGTCGCAAATAGACGATCATGGGCCGACGTTTGTCCTCGTGCGGCTCTGCCAAAGCTTCCAGATTGTCGACGGCACCGGACGCCACGATTACTTTGAACTGCGCCTCGATCAGCCCGTTGCTCGCAGCATTGCCGGACAGCAACTTGTCGTGCAGCACCTCGGCGACCGCGTCGACGAACTCGACCGGATCCGCCTTCCAACCGGGCGAGTACAGATCCCAGAACCGATCACGCCGCGCACCCATTTCGACCAGAAAGCGTAACGACCGACTTTCTCTTGCACCGGGGACCCAACCCATCCATCGGAGCATGTTCTCGCCCGTGTCGCGCTTGTCCGACCGAACGGCGTGCAAGCTCACCGGCGTGCAATCCAGCAATACGCCGATCAAATTTATGTCGGTCTCCTGATGGATATGCTCGGCCACTTCGAGAGCAACGACTCCACCCATGCTGTGTCCCGCGACGAACAGATTGTCGACACCCTCCTGATCGGCGCGCTCCGCAACAATCCTGCTGATCACCTGGGTGTCGATACCCCCGTTGTCGTATTTGACGACCCACACACGCCCGATCGCCGCCAGCGACGGCAATGCCGCGGCCGTTGGACCCGCATCCAAACTTCCGAGGCCGACCAGGTCGACAACGGCCGTGTCGCGCTTGTCCGGATCCGCCGAATCGAACACCTCGTAAACCTCAGGCCTGGTCAAAGCCAGACGATCGCGTTCGGGCAACACATCGACGTTCCAGTACTGAGCGAATGCCGCAGCGAACCCGAGCACCACCAGTAGTACTCGAATCAGGACGCGGCGCGAGCGGCCTAGGGTCCGCCATTGTCTGCCGAACCGGGTTTCCCGCAACCGGGCGATCCGGTTGGCATCGTCCCAATCGGAGACCGTCGACGGATGTCGAAAAACCTGCTCGGACATTTGAATTCATGATACGCACGCCGCCCCCGCGAGCCGGGCGACCATTCCCGGCGGGAGCCGTCCTGCCGGGTCAGTCGCTGAGCACCGCGAGTTGTCTGATCTTGTTCATCGCATCGAGCGCGGCAACCTTGTACGACTCGGCCAGCGTCGGGTAATTGAACACAGCATCCACCAGGTAGTCGACGGTTCCGCCGCAGCCCATGACTGCTTGACCGATGTGGATCAATTCGGTCGCCTGAGTGCCGAAGATGTGCACGCCGAGCACTTTTCGATCACTCGGCGAGACGACAATCTTCAGCACCCCGTACGAATCGCCCACGATCTGTCCGCGCGCAAGTTCGCGATAGCGAGATATCCCGACCTCGAACGGAACCTTCTCCTCGGTGAGCTCGTGTTCGGTCTTTCCGACGAAACTGATCTCCGGAATCGTGTAGATGCCGATCGGCTGCAACTCGTTCATCTCGTGCACGGGTTCGCCACACGCATGGTGTGCCGCGAGCCGGCCCTGCTCCATGGATGTTGCTGCGAGAGCGGGGAATCCGATCACATCGCCGACCGCGTAGATATGGTCGACCGAGGTGCGGAAATGTTCGTCGACCTTGATGCGCCCACGGTCGTCCGCTGCGAGGCCGGCGTTCTCCAGCTGCAATTGCTCTGTAACACCCTGTCGCCCTGCCGAATACATGACACATTCGGCCGGGATCTTCTTGCCGGACTCGAGATGCGTGACCGCTCCCTTCGCATACTTCTCGACGGCAGAAACCGTTTCGCCGAAGCGAAATGTGACCGCGAGGTCGCGCAACTGATACTTGAGCGCCTCGACGACCTCACGGTCGCAGAACTCGAGAATGTTGCCGCGCCGTTCGATGACGGTGACCTTCGTGCCGAGCGCGGCGAACATCGACGCGTACTCGATACCGATGACACCCGCGCCGACCACGACCATCGTCTGCGGGATCTGAGCCAGGTCGAGGATGCCGTCGGAATCGATGATCGTTTTGTTGTCGAACTCGACCGTCGAGGGCCGCGCCGGCTTGGTGCCGGTCGCGATGATGATCTTGTCCGCCGACGCGACGCGGTTCTGGCCCGTTCCGTCCTGGATTTCGATGGTGTTGGGATCGGTGAAATGCCCCTGCCCGGTCAGCAGCGTCACGTGGTTGCGGGAAAGCTGGCTGCGGATCACATCGATCTGCCGACCCATCACATGATTCGTGCGTGCCATCAGGTCTTCTTTTGTGATGTCTTCCTTGACTTTGTAAGCAGCGCCGTACATTTCGCGCTGACTCATACCGGTGAGGTAGACAACCGCCTCGCGCAACGTTTTCGACGGAATTGTGCCGGTGTTGATGCAGACGCCGCCGATCATGTTTCGCAATTCGACGATGGCAACCTTCTTGTCCAGTTTCGCCGCCGCGATAGCTGCTCGTTGTCCGCCGGGCCCGGAGCCCATGACCAATACGTCGAAGTCACTCATCGGAGCATTGTCGCAACAACGGGGGCACACCGCAGCGATCTTGGATGCAACGGACCGTAAACAGCTCGGGTCGCGGCTCGGCCGGTGGAGTTACGCCGTTCGGCTGCCGAGTACACAAAACTCGTTGCCTTCCGGATCTGCCAGCACCACCCAGGACACGTCGTCGCCTTGACCGACGTCAGCGCGGGTCGCGCCGAGAGCGAGCAATCGCTCGACCTCCACGTTCTGATCGTCCGGTCGAAAGTCGAGGTGCAGCCGATTGAAACCGACTTTGTGGTCGGGTACCGGCAGGAACAGCAGACCAGGAAGGGTCGTCGGGGTGCGCCTGATCTCGATGCAGTCGTCTTCGGCGTCGAATACGGCCCACCCGAGCGCATCGCACCACCAGTTCGCGAGGGTTGTCGGATCGAGCGCGTTCACTATGACCTGTTCGAATTCCAATGCCATGACAGTCACATACCCAATCCCGGAATTTTGATGTCGGCAATTATCAGATGGATGCTGCCATCGATGACCTCGAACGACTCGGTGATCTGAACCGTCGCCAGAGTCGTGGTCCCCACTCCTGCATCGAGCAGGTACTTTGCGACGACGGCGTTTCCGTTCTCGGTCGTCGAGTAGTCCCGAATCCGCTGAATGACCTTGTACTGCAGACCGTTCCGCAGGTCGTTCGACAACTGCGCGCCGGAGTACCCGGTCTGGATGCCGACCTCGTACCGCTTGGCATCCGGCGCGAATTTCACATCGTCGGGATTGTGCGTGACCAGCGCCTCGACGTAGGCGCGCGCTTGCTGTTCGCGCGGACTGTCACCGGGGACGGGCGCAGCGGCTGCGACACCGGTGGGCATGGCGATCACCGCGGCGACCGCGGGTAGACAGAGGCTGCTGAGATAGCGCATACGCCACGATATCCACGTCCTCACCGGATACGGCAACGCTCATGACCACCGAGCCAACCACTCCGCGTCGAACCAACCGGGCGCTGCACTGACGAAAGTGTCGCGATCGAAGGCACCGGCACCCTCCGGTACCGACCCGACAATGCCGATTCCAGTCGTTCGCGGCAGATCTTCGAGGTTGCACTCCGCGGCAAGATCCGGCTTTGCCGGCCAGGACCCGACTACCAGACCAGAACACGAAACACCCGCTGCCGCAAGCGCACGCACCGTCAGTGCACTGTGATTCAAGGTCCCGAGTCCGGCCGCAGCGACAACGACAACTGCGGCGCCCAACTCCAGGGCGAGCTCGACCACCGTGAACCCCCGCTCCCCGAGCCCGACCAACAGCCCGCCGGCACCTTCGACGAGGGTGACGTCGTTCTCCGAGTCGAGCTTTCGGACCGTCGACACCACGTCCGCGAGGCTCAACGCGGGAAGCCCACTCCGGCGTGCGGCGGTGTCGGGCGCAAGCGGATCCGGGTAGCGTGCCAACTCGACCAGCGTTTCGGTCCCCGAAAGCCGTTGTATGTCAGCAAGATCGCCGGGCTCATCGACCCCGATGCCGGTCTGCGCAGGCTTGCACACGGCGACAGAGCGGCCGGAAGCAGCGACAGCCGCCGCCAACGCTGCTGTGACAACTGTCTTTCCGACGCCGGTCGAGGTGCCGGTGACCAGGAGAACTGTCACGTCGCCGAGGCGGAGAGGACGTCGTCGAGAACGTGCTCGATGGTCGTCAGCTCGGCAGCGGTCAGGTTTGCACGTGCCGTCAGACGCAAGCGCGACGTACCCTCCGGTACCGACGGTGGTCTGAAACATCCGACGCTGAGCCCGTTTTCGCGGCAGGCCGCCGCAGCGTCGAAGGCGCGCTGCGGGTCACCGAGAATCACCGACACAACTGCCGAAGGTGGCACCTCGACACCGGCGATGCGCGCGATGTCGGCGGCACGGTCCAGCACAGCCTGCGCCCGATACGGTTCGCGGCGCAGCACACCCAGCGCGGCGCGCGCAGCACCGACCGCAGCAGGCGCAAGCCCGGTGTCGAAGATGAAGGTTCGTGCGGTGTCGACCAGGTGCGCACACACTCGTTCGCTTGCCAGGACGACGCCGCCCTGACTTGCCAACGACTTCGACAGCGTCGCGGTGACGACGACATCTTCCTGGCCTTCGAGGCCCAACTCGTGCACGAGTCCCCGCCCGCCGGACCCCCTTACGCCGATCCCGTGCGCTTCGTCGACGACGAGCACCGCTGCGTATCGACGAACCAGACGATGCATCTCGCGCAGCGGTGCTAGGTCGCCGTCGGCGCTGAACACCGAATCCGTTAGCACTAGTGCGCGTTCCTCGGATCGATCGCGTAGCGCCGCCTCTATCGCGCCGAGATCGCCGTGCGGAGTGACCTGCACTCGCGCTCGCGACAACCGGCAGGCGTCGACGAGCGAGGCATGGCTGCCAGCATCGGACACGACGAGCGAACCCTTGCCCGCCAGTGCAGTGACCGCTCCGAGATTGGCCGCATACCCGCTCGCGAAGACGAGTCCCGCTTCGGCTCCGACGAATTCGGCCAGCTCCGATTCGAGCAACGCGTGCTCGGTGGTCGATCCGGTGACCAACCGCGATCCGGTCGAGCCGGTCCCCCACCGCCGGAGCGACGCGATGGCGCCGTCGATCACATCGGGGTGCCGAACCAAACCCAGGTAGTCGTTGGACGCGAGGTCGATGAGTCCGGTCGCGGGTGTGCGCGGTCGCAGTTCGCGACGCAGCCCGGCAGCGCGACGCTCGCTTTCGCGATCGTCGAGCCAGCTCAGCGCGTCTTTATCGGATCCCACGATTCAGCAGCATACGCGACTTGAACGGTGTTCAAGCACCCACCTCACACCGCCTGCGACGCGGCAACCATCGCGGCTGCGATGCGCTCGACCTCGTCGGCGGTGCAGATGTAGGGCGGCATCGCATAGATCAGATTGCGGAACGGCCGCAGCCAGACCCCGGCGGCCACCGCGGCATCGGTGGCGGCCTGCATGTCGACCGGACGGTCCAACTCGATGACCCCTATGCCGCCGAGCACCCGAACCTCGACGACGCCAGGCAACTCGCGGGCAGGCGCAAGGCCCCGCTCGAGCCCGGCTGCAAGCGCGGCGACTTCGTCACGCCAATCCCGCGAAAGCAGCAATTCGACAGATGCGACCGCCACAGCGCAGGCAAGCGGATTGCCCATGAACGTCGGACCGTGCATCAGTCCGCCGTGTGCCGCAGAGATCGAATCGGCAATCCGCGACGTGCAAATGGTCGCGGCGAGGGTGAGGTAACCACCGGTCAACGACTTGCCGACGCACATGACGTCCGGGCTGACGCGAGCGTGGTCGGCGGCGAACAACTCCCCTGTGCGCCCGAATCCAGTTGCGATCTCGTCGAACACCAGCAGTACGTCGTGCTCGTCGCACAGCCGGCGCAACTCGGTGAGGTAGCGCGGATCGTGGAAGCGCATGCCGCCGGCACCTTGGACAACCGGTTCGACGATCACTGCGGCCACCTCGTCGGCATGTTCGCCGAGCAACCTGCCGAACTCCTCGATGTAAGCCGGGTCGAATTCTCGCGGCGGCTTCGGCGCGAAGATCTGGTCCGCGAGAATGTCGGTCCACAACGAGTGCATGCCGCCCTCGGGATCGCAGACGCTCATCGGAGTGAACGTGTCGCCGTGGTATCCGCCCCGCCACGTGAGCAGCCGGGTTTTGCGGTCGCGACCGATGCTGCGCCAGTACTGCAGGCACATCTTGACGGCGACCTCGACCGAGATCGACCCGGAATCTGCGAGAAACACACGATCCAATCCGGGTGGCGTCAGATCGACGAGCAGCTTCGTCAACCGCACCGCGGGTTCGTGGGTCAACCCGCCGAACATGACGTGGCTCATCAGCTGCGCCTGCTCGGTCAGGGCCGCGTCGAGCACTGGGTGGCGGTAGCCGTGAATGGCCGCCCACCAGGAACTCATGCCGTCTATCAGCTCCCGACCGTCCGCAAGTGTGAGCCGCGTTCCCTGCGCACTCGCCACGACGAGGGGACGCGTCGACGCCGGAAATCCGCCGTACGGATGCCACACGTGCGCCGCATCGATGTTCGAGATCTCGTCAGCGGTCATTTTCACAGCCTTCACGGGCACCGACAGTAACCGTGGGCTGCCTGACCCGCGAGTAACGACGACGCCCAGTAGGGTTTGGACATGGTCAAGCCCGATAGCGAGCACGCCGAACCGCACCCGCTGGCGGTCTGGCCGGGTACCGCTTACCCACTGGGCGCCACCTACGACGGGGCAGGCACGAACTTCTCGATCTTCTCCGAAGTCGCCGATGCTGTGGAGTTGTGCCTGATCGCCAAGGACGGCACCGAAACGCGTATCCCGGTCGAAGAGGTCGACGGCTTCGTCTGGCACGCCTACCTACCGTCGGTTGCCCCCGGTCAGCGCTACGGGTGGCGGGTGCACGGCCCCTACGAACCCGAAAACGGCCATCGGTGCGACCCGAGCAAATTGCTGCTCGATCCGTACGGCAAGGCGTTCGACGGCAAATTCGACGGTGACTCGTCGCTGATCACCTACGGCGAAGACACTCTCGGGCACACCATGAGCACCGTGGTCATCAACCCGTTTTTCGACTGGGCCAACGACCGTGCTCCGAAGCGGGCATACCACGACACCGTGATCTACGAGGCTCACGTAAAAGGCTTGACGGCAACACATCCCGGCATTCCCGAGGAACTGCGCGGAACGTATGCCGGGCTCGCGCATCCGGTGGTCATCGACTACCTGAAGACCTTGGGCGTCACCGCAATCGAGCTTATGCCGGTGCACCAGTTCATGCAGGATCAGACCCTGCTGGACCAGGGCTTGCGAAACTACTGGGGATACAACACCTTCGGATTTCTCGCACCCCACAACGAGTACGCATCGGCCGACAAGCCCGGCGTGACGGTCTCGGAATTCAAGGCGATGGTGCGAGCCTTCCATGCCGAAGGTATCGAAGTGATCCTCGACGTCGTCTACAACCACACTGCCGAAGGCAACCACAAAGGCCCGACCATCAATTTCCGCGGCATCGACAACGCCGCGTACTACCGACTCGTCGACGACGATCTCGCGATGTACATGGACTACACCGGAACCGGCAACAGCCTCAACGCCCGTCATCCGCATACGCTGCAGCTGATCATGGACTCGCTGCGGTACTGGGTGTTGGAAATGCATGTCGACGGCTTCCGGTTCGACCTAGCCTCGACGCTCGCGCGCGAATTGCACGATGTGGACCGGCTGTCCGCGTTCTTCGATCTCGTGCAACAGGATCCGGTCGTCAGCCAGGTCAAGTTGATCGCCGAACCGTGGGACGTCGGCGAAGGCGGCTATCAGGTCGGCAACTTCCCCGGACTGTGGACCGAATGGAACGGCAAGTACCGCGACACCGTGCGCGATTACTGGCGTGGCGAGCCGGCGACGTTGGGAGAGTTCGCATCTCGCCTCACCGGATCGTCGGACCTGTACGAGGCGACCGGTCGACGACCCAGCGCAAGCATCAATTTCGTCATCGCACACGACGGCTTCACGCTGCGAGATCTCGTCTCCTACAACGAGAAGCACAACGAGGCCAACGGCGAGAACAACAACGACGGCGAGAGCCACAACCGTTCGTGGAACTGCGGCGTGGAAGGTCCGACCGACGACCCCGACGTACTCGAACTGCGCGCACGGCAGAGCCGCAACATCCTCGCCACATTGCTGTTGAGTCAGGGCACGCCGATGCTCGCGCACGGTGACGAGATCGGCCGAACCCAGCAGGGCAACAACAACGTCTACTGCCAAGACTCCGAGTTGTCGTGGGTGGATTGGTCACTCCTCGACAAAAACGCCGACCTGCTCGAGTTCACCCGCAACGTCATCACCCTGCGACGCAAACATCCGGTCTTCCGGCGCCGCAGGTTCTTCGAAGGTCAACCGATCAGGACGGGTGATCAAACCCGCGACATCGCGTGGCTCACACCGTCCGGCGACGAGATGACACCCGAGGACTGGGACAGCGGTTTCGGTAAATCGCTCTCCGTGTTCCTCAACGGCGACGGGATTCCGGAGCCGAATCAACGCGGCGAGCGTGTTGTCGACGACTCGTTTCTGCTGTGTTTCAACGCCCACGATGCCGAACTCGAGTTCTCCACACCCGGCAGTCTCTACGCCTCCGAATGGTCGGTCGCCATCGACACGTCGGAACCGACAGGTCTGGCGGACGTCACACTTACTGCAGGAGAAGCCATCACAGTCGCAGCCCGGTCCCTACTCGTCCTTCGCCGCACAGCATGACGTCGATCCCGATTAGCGCGACGTACCGACTGCAACTGCGCGGCGACGCGTTCACCCTCGATGATGCTCGCGCAGTCGCTGACTATCTGCAGCGTCTCGGCGTATCGCATCTGTACCTGTCGCCGATCCTCTCGGCAGCGGACGGATCGCAGCACGGCTACGACGTCACCGATCCGACCAGTGTCTCGGCTGCACTCGGCGGTTCGGCTGCGTTGCGCTCTCTTCGAGCCGAATTGCATACCCGCGATATGGGTTTGATCGTCGACATCGTTCCCAACCACGTCGGTGTCGCTGATGCTGCACAGAACGCGTGGTGGTGGGACGTGCTGAAGAACGGCCGAAACTCGGTGTACGCCGACTTCTTCGACATCGACTGGGGCGCGGAGAACGGCGCGGGTGGCCGGATCGCGATCGGCGTCCTCGATGGCGAAAACGATGCCGCCGCTTTGGCAGTCGACCGCTCCGGTGCCGAGCCGATGCTGGCGTTCCACGACATGCGGTTCCCGCTGGCACCCGGTACCGCAGACGGCAATCCCCTCGCCGTCCACGACCGGCAGGCTTACCGACTGGTCAACTGGCGGGTAGGTCTGGCCACCTACCGGCGCTTCTTCGCCGTCAGCACGCTCGCGGCCGTTCGCCAAGAAGATCCGCGCGTTTTCGACGCGACTCATTCCCAGGTCGCCGAATGGGTAGCAGACGACATCGTCGACGGGATTCGTGTCGACCACCCAGATGGATTGTCCAACCCCGCAGCGTATCTGGCGCGGTTGCGCGCGCTACTTGGTCCGAACCGATGGTTGGTAATCGAGAAGATCCTCGGCGCCGAGGAACCACTCGACGCCACACTTCCGATCGACGGCACTACCGGTTACGACGCTTTGGCCGAACTCGGCGGCGTCTTCGTCGATCGGTCCGGCGAGGCGACGTTGACTCGATTGGTGCACGACCGAACGGGCGTCGCGGCCGATGCGGAATGGCTCGACGACACCGAGTCCGTGCTCAAACGGACTGTCGCGCAAACGGACCTCGCCCCTGAGGTTCGTCGTCTCGTCGCCGCCATTGCGCGCGAGGTACCGAATTCGGGCGACGCCGTTGCACTGGCTGTCGCGACGGTCGAAGTGCTCGCCTCGATGCGCGTCTACCGCGCAGACTACGAGCCGTTGGCAGGAACACTCACCCGTGTGATCGGCGCTGTCGAGAGGCGCAAACCGGAACTGACGGAACCGCTTTCGGTCCTCACCCGGGCATTGATAGCCGATGGAGAGGCCGCGACCCGGTTCAGCCAGGTGTGCGGAGCTGTCACGGCGAAGGCTGTCGAAGACTGCCTGTTCTATCGAGCGAACCGCCTCGTCTCCCTACAGGAAGTAGGCGGGGACCCAGCTCGATTCGGACACTCCCCCAACGAGTTCCATCTGGCCAATGCAGAGCGCGCCAACCGCTGGCCGATGGCGATGACGACGTTGTCGACGCACGACACAAAACGTGGCGAGGACGTACGCGCTCGCATCGGCGTTCTCTCGCAGGCTGCGCAGGAGTGGTCCGACTTCGTTACCGAGTCCGAAAAAGTGGCACCGAGCCCCGACCCCGCCACCGGAATGTTTCTGTTGCAGAACATGTTCGGGGTCTGGCCTGCCGACGGCGCCGGCGTGGACACCGTACCGGCGCTGCGTGAGCGCATCCACGCCTATGCGGAAAAAGCGATACGCGAGGCCGGCGTACGCACGACCTGGAACGACGTCGACACCGAGTTCGAAGAAGCGCTGCACACCTGGCTGGATACTGTCATCGATGGGCCTGCGGGGGTGTCGATGACCGCCCTCGTAGCGCGACTCGCTCCGCATGGTTGGTCGGATTCGTTGGGGCAGAAGCTCTTACATCTGTGCGGGCCCGGGATACCCGACGTCTATCAGGGCACCGAGGTGTGGGAGGACTCGCTCGTCGATCCCGACAACCGACGCCTTGTCGACTTCGATGCTCGCCGAGGGTTGCTTGCCGCAGCGAAGGAGCCGCCGCCGGTCGATGGCAGCGGCGCAGCCAAGCTGTGGGTGGTCGCGCACGCGCTCTGGTTGCGCAGGCAACGCGCCGAGTCGTTCGTCGGCGGCAGTTACACACCCGTGTTCGCCGATGGCGAGCGCGCGGGACACCTACTCGGTTTCGGTCGAGGTCGACCCGGTCAGGCGCCGGATGTAATCGCTCTGACCACGCGGCACTCGGTTCGGTTGAGCGAGACCGGATGGGGTGATACCGCGCTGACCCTGCCCGACGGTGAGTGGAGTGACCAACTGTCCGGCTCGACCCACTCCGGCAGGATCGATGCGGCCTCGCTGTTTTCCCGCCTTCCGGTCGCGCTGCTCGTACGCTGATTCCAGTCGACAATCTAGGAGTTCCGATGCCCGGACAGTTCAGCGGTACCGCCGTGATCGACCGACCTATCGCCGACGTTTTCGAATTCCTCGCAGCGGGAACGAACGACCCGAAGTTCAGTCCGCGCGTCGTCGAGATGGCCAAGAAGACCGAGGGACCTCCCGGGCTCGGCACGATCTTCGTCAGCACTGTCAAGGATGCAGGCATGACCACCCATCGCGAATTCGAATTGGTCGACTTCGTCGCGCCGACAAGGATCCGCTGGAGCGAGCGGTCGAAGAACAACATCACGGTCACCGAAGGTGGCTACGACCTGGAGGCGATCGGCGACTCGCAGACCCGCGTCACCGTGTTCAATTCGTTTGCTGGACACGGCATCGGCAAGCTCATCGTCGGGTTCGCTCGAAAGGCCGCGGCAAAGGACGCTCCTGCGTTCGCCGAACGGATCAAGGCCGCCGTCGAAGCGTCCTGACACCCCGGCGCGCTCGGAGCGGCACTGACCGCGCGGTTTCGTTCGAGCCTCGGACGGGTAACCAAATCCGTACCTAGTACGGAGGTTGTAGTGGATGGACGCCAGAAGACAGCACGCGATGCCCAGTTGTACACACTCGCGGTTGTCTCGCTAGCGCTGATCGTTCTGATCATTTCGGCAGTCTGGGTTGCCGCCAGCGACAACGATTGCGCCGACGACACCGTTCTCGCATGTCACAGCACAGCGCGCGCGGCGATCACCTATGTTCCGTCCACGCTGCTGCTGGTCGGCGCGGTCGGTGCGTTCGTTCGCACCTACCAGGTGTGGCGCCGAAACGACGAGTGGCGAATCTGGCACGGCGCAGGCTGGGTCCTGTTCGTTGTGCTGGCGATCTACCTCGGTATGGCTGCCGCCCTGATTACCGGCGCGATGTAGGGCATGCTCGAGTACATGAGTTCCATACATCGCTTCGAAGTCTGGGCCCCGATCCCCCGCTCGGTCGGTCTGTATCTCGACGGCGACATCCACGCGATGCAGCGAGACGCGTCCGGCTGGTGGCGTGCCGATGTTGCTGCCCAACCGGATTCACGCTACGGCTTCGTCCTCGACGACGATTCGACCGTATTGCCCGACCCTCGGTCACCGCGACAACCCGCAGGTGTTCACGAACCCTCGCAGCTGGCCGTGCTCGACGAGGCCGGCTGGACCGACGCCGCCTGGACCGGTCGCCAGCTCGCCGGTGCCGTCGTCTACGAGTTGCACACCGGAACCTTCACCGAGGCAGGGACTTTCGACGCAGCGATCGAACGCCTCGACTACCTGGCCGATCTCGGTGTGACACACGTGGAGATCATGCCCGTCAATGCGTTCAACGGCGTACACAACTGGGGCTACGACGGTGTGCTCTGGTATGCCGTGCACGAGCCCTACGGAGGTCCGGCTGGATTGCAGCGCCTCGTCGACGCCTGCCATGCTCGTGGTCTGGCCGTTGTTCTCGACGTCGTCTACAACCACCTCGGACCGTCCGGCAACTATCTCGACCGCTACGGTCCGTACTTGGCCGAGGGTGCCAACACCTGGGGCAGGACCATCAACATCGCAGGTGCCGAGTCGCACGAAGTCCGCCGCTACATCATCGAGAACGCGCTGCGTTGGTTCCGTGAATTCCACATCGACGCACTGCGTTTGGATGCTGTCCACGCCCTCGTCGATCACACCGCGATTCATCTGCTCGAAGAGTTGGCCGTCGAAACCGCCAGATTGTCCGCACATCTGCGCAGGCCGTTGTCGTTGATCGCCGAGAGCGACCTCAACGATCCGCGGTTGATCTCGCCGCGCTCGGCAGGCGGCTACGGACTGACAGCGCAGTGGGACGACGACATCCATCACGCGATCCACAGCGCTGTTTCGGGCGAACAGCAGGGCTACTACGGGGATTTCGGATCGCTGTCCGGCCTTGTTCGCACCCTCGAACACGGATTCTTTCATGCTGGAACGTATTCCAGCTTTCGCGGGCGGCAACACGGCAGACCGATCGATATCCGACGTACCCCCGCAAGTTCGTTCTTGGCCTACACCTGCACGCACGATCAGATCGGTAACCGCGCGATCGGCGACCGACCCGGGTCGTATTTGGCTGCAGGACAATTGGCGATCAAGGCCGCGCTCGTGTTGCTCTCGCCGTACACGCCGATGTTGTTCATGGGCGAGGAATGGGGTGCGAGCACCCCATTTCAGTTCTTCACCTCCCACCCCGAACCCGAACTCGCCGAAGCGACGGCGAAGGGCCGCAAGGCCGAGTTCGGCGCGCATGGCTGGAACACCGACGACATTCCGGATCCGCAAGACCCCGAGACGTTTTCGCGGTCCAAGCTCGACTGGTCCGAGCTGGATTCCGAACCGCACGCGCGGCTGCTCGATTGCTATCGCAGCCTGCTGACGCTGCGTCGCACCCGGTCCGAGATCACCGACCCGTGGCTCACCGAGCTCACCGCCGACTACGACGAGGACGAGCGCTGGATTGTGCTGCGACGTGGCACTTTACGGATCGCTGCCAATCTCGGTCCCGACCCGGTTGTAGTCCCCGTCGGGGGCACCCCGATCCTGTGGTGGGAGGAGCCGACCAGCGCCGAAACCGGTGCGACTACGACGATTCCAGGTCATTCGTTCGCGG
Organism: Antrihabitans stalagmiti; assembly: GCF_016482825.1. Lineage (GTDB taxonomy): Bacteria > Actinomycetota > Actinomycetes > Mycobacteriales > Mycobacteriaceae > Antrihabitans > Antrihabitans stalagmiti. Next base: position 179,498 of record NZ_JAEMNV010000008.1, read on the forward strand.
TGCTGGAGACGAACCGCAAAACATAGGGCGCTGCGCGCCTCGTGCGTCGCCGCCTACGTCAAATATCGGTACGCCGGCGAACCCGGCTCGAGGCGCTCGCATTGCATCCGCGACTTGTCCATCCGTTCGAGCAGGCCGGAAAGTCCTTCTGCAGCAGCTAGTTCGATGCCGACGAGTGCGGCACCGGTCTCCCTGTTGTTCCGCTTCACGTACTCGAACAGCGTGATGTCCTCTTGCGGGCCGAGTACCTCGTCGAGGAAGCGCCGCAGTTGGCCGGGTTCCTGCGGAAAGTCGACGAGGAAGTAGTGCTTGAGACCGAGGTGCACCAGGGAGCGTTCCAGGATCTCGCCGTAGCGGGAGACGTCGTTGTTGCCTCCTGAGATGAGGCAGACGACGGTCGATCCTGGCTCGACCCGCAGATTCTCCAGTGCCGCAACGGATAACGCACCAGCGGGCTCGGCGATGATGCCTTCGTTCTGATACAGCTCCAGCATCGCCGTGCAGATGGCACCCTCGTCGACGTGCGTCATGGCAAATGCGCCGGACCCTGCTGCGGATTCCGTCGTGAAGACCAGCGGCAACGAACCATGCGAGAACGCGCGCGCACCGAGACCCGACAGCGTCTTGTAGGGCAGATCGCCGATCCGTCGCACCGCGGCGCCGTCGACGAAAGGATCGATCTCTGGCAGCGTGACCGGGCCGCCGGCGATGAGCGCAGCCGTCATGGAGGCTGCACCTGCCGGTTCGACGCCGACGATCGCCGTGGTGGGGGTTCGTTCGCGAAGGTAGGTCGCCACACCCGCTATACATCCGCCACCACCGACCGGAACGATGACCGTGTCCGGAAGACCGTCGAGTTGTTCGAGGATCTCGGCGGCGATCGTGCCCTGACCTGCCGCGGTTCGCACGTCGTCGAAGGGTGGCACCATCGTCGCTCCGGTGCGCGCGACGTCGGCCGCAGCGGCGGCGGCGGCTTCGTCGTACGTCGTGCCGGTTGCGATCACCACGACGTAACGACCGCCGTGGACGCGGATGCGATCGAGTTTCTGCTTCGGCGTGTTGGACGGTACGTAGATGCGGCCGTCGATACCCATCGCGCGGCAGGCGAACGCGACACCTTGGGCGTGATTGCCCGCGCTCGCCGCGACGACGCCTGCTGCGCGCTCGGCATCGGAGAGCTGCACGATCAGGTTGTACGCGCCTCGGATCTTGTACGACCGAACCACCTGCAGGTCTTCACGCTTGAGGAAGACGTTCGCCCCGGTGGCCGCCGACAGTCGATCGCTGCGCTGCAGCGGCGTCGCCGCGATGACCTCGGAAATTCGCTTCGCGGCAGCGTCGATCTCGTCCGCGGTGAGAGCGGAACGAGAATCCTGTAGTTCAGCGACGTGTTGCGAAGTAGACACCCGAACATGCTGTCACCCGAACCACCGCGATGGCCACTTGGGTCGCAGCCAACAAACCCTCTAAGCAGCGGAGAGAACGAAGATCGGGATCTCGCGGTCCGTCTTCTTCTGATATTCGTTGTAATCAGGCCACACTTCGGCCGCGCGCTCCCACCAGGTTGCCTTCTCGTCACCGTGGACTTCGCGTGCGTTGTAATCGCGTTTCGTCGGTCCGTCCTGCAACTCGACGAGCGGTTCGGCGACGATGTTGTGGTACCACACCGGATGCTTCGGAGCGCCACCCAGCGACGCCACCACGGCGTACTCACCCTCGTGCTCAACGCGCATCAACGGCGTCTTGCGCAGTTTGCCCGACTTGGCACCCTTGGTTGTGAGCAGGATGATCGGCACGCCCTGCAGCGTGTTGGCTTTGGTGCCGCCCGACTGCTCGAAGGTCTCGGCTTGCTTGCGGGCCCAATCGGATGGGCTGGGTTCGTATTCACCGGTTAGAGGCATATCGCTGACAACTCCTTGCGTTCGTCTGTGATTCCCGACGCCGATGTTTTTCGTCGACGACTTCAATGTTCGTTGGACCGAAATCTCTGATGCGTATACCCTGAATCCATGGCGACTATGCAGCACGAGGGCTTCGCGGGTAACGCTGCTCCCAAGACTCTCTCCATCGCCGGCACCGAATGGCCGCTCTTCAAACTGGAAGCTCTCGCCGCCGGTCTGCTTGTGTTGATGCTCGTCTTCCTGGTAATCCAGACGCCGCCCGTCGCGGTGCTCTCGGCGGCCGCAGCAAGCGCGGTCGTCTGGATTCTCGGTTCATACCGGCAAGCATCCAGGTCCGAGTAGAGCTTTCAGATCACCCATCAACGCTGACGACGGTGTGACGCGATAACTGTCGTCCACCTTCAACATGGTGGTCTTGTTGTTGCTGACCAACCGCAGATGCACGTCCGCCGTGCCGGGATGGCTCGCCAGAATGCGCTTCAGTGCGCGCACCTTGTCCTCGGTGCAGACCCTCGTCGGAATGCTGACCGCAACCGGCTTCGCCACGCCGACCGACGAAAGGTCGGGCACCGCAAGGTCGTTCGCGATGAGTGAGATCCGGTCGTCGCGTACCGACACTCGCGCCTTCACCAGGACGACGGAGTCTTCGCTGATATCCATGCCGTACACGGCGTAGGCCTGCGGGAAGAACAGCACCTCGATGCTGCCGACCAGATCCTCGATCTGCGCGGACGCCCACGCCAGACCGTTTTTGTTGATCCGCCTGTTGACCGAAGCAAGAATGCCGCCGACGACCACCTGGGTGCCGTCCTTGATGTCACCTTCGAGAATCGCCGCGATCTGAGTGTCCGACTGCGCCGCGAGTACGTGTTCGACGCCGTTGAGCGGATGGCCGGAAACGTAGAGGCCGAGCATCTCGCGTTCCAGGGCAAGACGATGTTTCGTCTCCCACTCTTCGTCAGGGACCTTGACGTTGAAGACGGACGAGATGGATTCGTCGGCACCTTCGCCACCGAACAGGTCGAACTGGCCGATCGCTTCGGCCTTCTTCGTACCCATCACGGCGTCGATCGCATCCGCGTGCACGAGCAACAGGCCCTTGCGCGGATGGCCGAGTGAGTCGAAACCGCCAGCCTTGATCAACGACTCGGTGACCTTCTTGTTGCAGGCCGTCGCGTCGATCTTGTTCAGATAGTCCGAGAAGTCGGTGAAGGCCGACTTCTCCTTGCGCGCTTCGATGATCGCGGCGACCACGTTGGACCCGACGTTGCGTACCGCGCCGAGCCCGAACCTGATGTCGGTGCCGACCGACGCGAAGTTGAGTTCCGATTCGTTGACATCCGGCGGCAGGACCGTGATCCCGAGGCGTCGACAATCGGCGAGATAGACGGCAGCTTTGTCCTTGTCGTCGCCGACGCTGGTGAGCAGGCCTGCCATGTACTCGCCGGGATAGTTCGCCTTGAGGAAGGCGGTCCAGTAGGACACCAAGCCGTAGCCCGCCGAGTGCGACTTGTTGAACGCGTAGCCGGCGAACGGAAGAACCGTGTCCCACAGCGCTTTGATCGCAGCGTCGGAGAAGTTGTTGTCGAGCATGCCCTGCCGGAAGCCTGCGTACGCCTTCTCCAATTCGGCGAGCTTCTTCTTACCCATGGCGCGACGCAGCAGGTCGGCTTGGCCGAGCGAGTACCCGGCGACCTTTTGCGCAAGTTGCATGATCTGCTCCTGGTAAACGACCAGGCCGTACGTCTCGCCGAGGATCACCTTCAGCGGTTCTTCGAGCTCCGCGTGGATGGGTTTTACCTCTTGTCGACCGTTCTTGCGGTCGGCATAGTCGTTGTGCGAGTTCATGCCCATCGGACCAGGCCGATACAGCGCGAGCACTGCGACGATGTCCTCGAAGCCGGTCGGCTGCATACGCCGCAGGAGATCGCGCATCGCACTGCCGTCGAGCTGGAAAACACCGAGAGTGTCACCGCGAGAGAGCAATTCGTAGGTCGCGGGATCGTCGAGCGGCAGGGCGTCGAGATCGAGATCGATTCCGCGGTTGGCCTTGATGTTCTCGATCGCGTCACCGATGACGGTGAGGTTGCGCAGGCCGAGGAAGTCCATCTTGAGCAGCCCGATGGCCTCGCACGACGGGTAGTCCCAGCCGGTGATGATCGCGCCGTCCTGCGCGCGCTTCCACAGCGGGATCGCGTCCATCAGCGGCTCCGAGGACATGATCACCGCACACGCGTGCACACCCGCGTTTCGGATCAGCCCTTCGAGCCCGCGGGCGGTCTTGTAGATCTTCGCGACATCGGGATTGGAATCGATGAGCGCGCGGACCTCGGCTGCTTCCTTGTACCGCTCGTGCGTCGGGTCGGTGATACCTGCGACCGAGATGTCCTTGGCCATGATCGGCGGCGGGAGGGCCTTGGTGATCTGATCCGCGATCGCAAACCCGGGCTGGCCGAACTGAACTCGCGCCGAGTCCTTGATCGCAGCCTTGGTCTTGATGGTGCCGAAGGTGATGACCTGGGCAACGCGGTCGCTACCCCACTTCTCCGTTGCATAGCGAACCATCTCGCCGCGACGGCGATCGTCGAAGTCGATATCGATGTCGGGCATCGACACGCGCTCGGGATTGAGAAACCGCTCGAACAGCAGGCCGTGCGGCAGCGGGTCGATGTTGGTGATGCCCATCGCGTACGCGACGAGCGAACCCGCCGCCGATCCACGACCGGGACCGACGCGGATTCCGACGGCTTTCGCATGATTGATCAAGTCGCCGACGACGAGGAAGTAGGCGGGGAAGCCCATCTCCAGGATGACGCCGATTTCGTAGTCCGCGCGAGAGAGGTATTCCTGTGTCGGTCCGTCCGGGAACCTGCGGTCCAGCCCGGCCATCACCTCTTTACGCAGCCAGGTGTCCTGCGTTTCGCCTTCGGGCACAGGGAAGATCGGCATCCGATCCCGGTGTGTCCACACGTCCTTGTAGGACTCGACACGCTCGGCGATCAACAGCGTCGAATCGCAGGCACCCGGCACCTGGTCGTCCCACAGTGCGCGCATCTCGGCTGCGGACTTGAGGTAGTAGCCGTCGCCGTCGAACTTGAAGCGCGTCGGGTCCGAGAGCGTTTTACCGGTCTGGATGCAAAGCAGCGCCTCGTGGTTCTCGGCGGCTTCCTTGGTGACGTAATGGCAGTCGTTGGTCGCGAGCGGCGCAATGTCGAGCGTCTTGCCGATCTCGAGCAGTCCCTCGCGAACCCGCCGTTCGATCGAAAGCCCGTGGTCCATCAGTTCCAGGAAGAAGTTCTCTTTCCCGAAAATCTCCTGCCACTTGGCCGCGGCCTCGAGCGCCTCACGGTCGTGGCCGAGCCGCAGCCGGGTCTGCACCTCACCCGACGGGCAACCGGTGGTGGCGATGATCCCCTCGGCATGCTCGGCGATGATCTCCTCGTCCATCCGCGCCCACTTGCCGAGCTGACCTTCCAGCGAGGCACGCGACGACAGCTTGAACAGGTTGCGCAGGCCGGTCGCGTTGGCGGCGACCATCGTCATGTGTGTGTAGGAACCACTGCCTGACACGTCGTCGGACTTCTGACTGCGATCGCCCCACAGGATGCGTTTGGTGTCGAAGCGCGACGCCGGCGCAATGTAGGCCTCGATGCCGATGATCGGCTTGATGTCGTGCTTGATAGCCGAGTTGTAGAACTCCGACGCGCCGTACATGTTGCCGTGGTCGGTCATGCCGACCGCGTTCATTCCCAGCCGCTGCGCCTCTTCGAAAAGTGGCGAAATCTTGGCCGCACCGTCGAGCATCGAGTACTCGGTGTGGTTGTGCAGATGAACGAACGAGTCAGCCAACGGGAGGCCTTTCGGGTTTGGAGTCCTAGCGAGTCTAGGCGGGTGGACCGACACGTCGACGAGGCGCGCTGGCACGTGACAACTGTTACGGATGTGGCCTACGAGACCGCCTCACCCGCCACACCATGTCGGTTGTGAACACCACGAGCGCAATCCAGATCAGCCCGAACCCGATCCACCGGGAACCGGGCATGTCCTCACCGACAACGGCTACGCCCCAAGCCATCTGGAGCGCGGGCGTCAGATACTGCAGGATCCCCATCGTGACCAGCGGCAGGCGTTGGGCAGCCGCGCCGAAGAACAGCAGCGGCAACGTGGTCACCGGTCCGCAGACCAGCAACAGCAGCAGCTGACCGACGTTGTCGTCGACCGTTGCGGTGCCGATGACGAACAGATAGCCGATGTAGGCGAGAGCCAAAGGCGCCGCGACCAGACCTTCAGCGGTGAGGCTGCGTAGCGGATCGAGCGGGACGACCTTCTTGACCAGACCGTAGGTCGCGAAGCTGCAGGCAAGGATCAGCGCGATGTAGGGCGGGTGGCCGTAATCGATCGTCAACACGATGACCGCGACACCGGCGAGCACCAACGCGACGATCTGCGCGGGATCGAGTCGCTCCCGGAAGATCACGACACCGAGCAACACACTGACGAGCGGGTTGATGAAGTAGCCGAGGGCGCACTGCACGACCTGCTCGGACGTCACGCCGTAGACGTAGACACCCCAATTGATCGCTATCGCGGCCGATGCGGCGGCGACCAGCAACCACACCCGTGGCGCTATCCCCCGCAACGTCCCCAACCGGCCGAGGACCGCAAGAACGATCAGCATCACGACGAGCGTCCACAGAATGCGGTGCGCGAGGATCTCGATCGGCCCTGCGAACGCAAGCAAACCGAAGAAAGCGGGGAACAAGCCCCACATGAAGTAGGCACCCGCTCCGAAGGCGAGACCCGACTGCGACGGCTGCTGCTGGCTCGCCGTAGTCGGTTTCACTCGAACGAGGGTAGCGACCGCATCCGACGTCGGAGTCCTGGCACCAAGGCCGACCGCGAACGCCTACCCTTTTCGCATGTCGATCGCCACACACGAACCGCTGCGCAGCGGACTCACCTCGGCCGAAGTCGAAGATCGGCGTGCCAAGGGGCTGTCCAACGACGTACCCGACCGCGCGAGCCGCTCGGTCAAGGACATCATCCGCGCCAACGTGTTCACGCGAATCAATGCAATCCTCGGCGTGCTGTTCATCCTCGTCGTCGCGACCGGTTCGATCATCGACGGCATGTTCGGTCTGCTGATCGTGGCGAACAGCAGCATCGGCATCATCCAGGAGACCCGCGCCAAACGGACTCTCGACAAGCTGGCGATCGTCAGTCAGGCCAAACCCGTCGTGCGCCGAGACGGCAAGGCGCACGCGGTATCGCCGAAAGAGGTCGTTCTCGACGACATCATCGAACTCGGACCTGGCGATCAGATCGTCGTCGACGGCTCGGTGCTCGAATCCTCCAGCCTCGAGATCGACGAGTCGCTGCTCACCGGCGAGGCCGATCCCGTGCACAAGGTCATCGACGCGGAAGTGCTCTCCGGCAGTTACGTCGTCGCGGGCAGCGGCGCGTATCGCGCGACCAAAGTCGGCCGCGACGCCTACGCCGCGAAGCTGGCGGACGAGGCGAGCAAGTTCACGCTCGTGCATTCGGAGTTGCAGTCCGGCATCAACAAGATCCTCAAATTCATTACCTACCTGATGATTCCAGCCGGCGCGCTGATCATCTACAACCAGTTGTTCTCGAGCGGTCAGTCGTGGCGGCCCGCCGTCAACGGCATGGTCGCCGCCCTCGTGCCCATGGTCCCGGAGGGTCTTGTGCTGATGACGTCGATCGCGTTCGCGGTCGGTGTCGTTCGCCTCGGCCAGCGCCAGTGCCTCGTCCAGGAGTTGCCTGCGATCGAAGGCCTCGCCCGCGTCGACGTCGTCTGTGCCGACAAGACCGGAACGTTGACCGAGAACGGCATGCGGCTCTCGGAACTGCAGCGCGCCGAGGGAGCCGAATCCGAAGAGACACTGCAGAAGGCACTCGCGTCGATGGCCGCCGACGATCCGCGTCCCAATGCGAGCGTTCAGGCTCTGGCCGAGGCCTTTCCGGACAAGCCCGGCTGGGTCGAGAGCGGCGTGGCGCCGTTCTCGTCGGCGAAGAAGTGGAGCGGACTTTCCTACGGCGACAACGGCCATTGGCTGCTCGGCGCACCGGACATCCTGCTCGATCCCGACAGCGACATGGCCCGCAACGCCGAACACATCGGCTCTGCCGGCCTGCGCGTCCTGCTCCTCGGCAGCAGCGACCGACCCGTCGACGCACCCGACGCACCAGGTGTCGTCACCCCGCAGGCACTGGTCGTGCTCGAGCAGCGGGTCCGCCCTGACGCTAGGGACACGCTGGATTACTTTGCCAGCCAGAATGTTTCGGTGAAGGTGATCTCCGGCGACAACGCGGTGTCGGTCGGTGCCGTCGCGGGGTCGCTCGGGCTTCCCGGCGGCGACCGACCGATCGACGCTCGCCAATTGCCTTCCGAACGTGAGCAACTCGCCGCGACACTCGAAGAATCGACGACCTTCGGCAGAGTTCGGCCCGACCAGAAACGCGAAATGGTTGCGGCACTGCAGTCACGCGGCCACACGGTCGCGATGACGGGCGACGGCGTCAACGACGTTCTTGCTCTCAAAGATGCCGACATCGGCGTCTCGATGGGATCGGGTAGCCCGGCGACAAGGGCGGTCGCGCAGATCGTGTTGTTGGACAACAAGTTCGCGACGCTCCCCTACGTCGTCGCCGAAGGTCGCCGGGTGATCGGCAACATCGAGCGCGTCTCGAATCTGTTCCTCACCAAAACCGTGTATTCCGTACTGCTCGCGTTCCTCATCGGCCTGACCGGCGTGGTGTCGCAGATCTTCGGTTTCGATCCTGTGCCATACCCGTTCCTGCCGAGGCACGTCACGATCGCCGCATGGTTCACGATCGGCATCCCCGCGTTCATTCTCTCGCTCGCCCCGAACAACGAACGCGCTCGCACCGGATTCGTTCCGCGGGTCATGCGGTTGGCGATCCCGTCCGGCATCGTCATCGGAGTCGCGACCTTCGTCTCGTACCTGATCGCGTACGCGGGGCCCGATGCGACCGACGAGCAGGTGGTCCAGGCAGGCACGGCCGCACTGATCACGCTGATCATGATCGCCGTCTGGGTACTCGCCATCGTCGCGCGGCCGTACAACTGGTGGAAGATCGTGCTGATCGCGGGTTCGGTGGTCGGGTACCTGATCCTGTTCGCGCTGCCGTTCACCCGAACGTTCTTCAAGCTCGATCCGACCAACGTCGACGTGACCGTTGCCGCGCTGATCATCGGCGCGATCGGCATGGTGCTCGTCGAGATCGCGTCCCGGATCGGAGTTCGGATGGCGAGCGCCAACGACGCCGACACAGCCGACTAGGCGGGCGGAATCTCGCCGTCGTCGGGGCCAGGACCGACGACATCGGTCTGTTCGGGCAGTAGCGGAGCGACCGCGAAACGGCCGAACACGGCGTCCGCGGGCAACGCTTCGACAGCGCGAACACCGGCGCGCTGCGCCAATTCGGTGAGTTGCTGCGTCGTACCGCGGACCGTGAGTCCGACAACGCAGGCGCAGCCCTGCGCAAGCCGCGCACCCGACACCCTATCGACGCGGGTGCCGCGGTCGTCGCGTGCCGACGTCGACAGGAGTTGCGAGGCAGCCGATTTCGCCGATTCGAGTACTGCCGCGCTGCTGTCGGGCACATCGATGACGACCAGTCGAGTCTGGACCCGCGCGATCGGAACTCGATGCAGCACCTGCGAGATCCGCACGTTGCCCGCCACCTCCACCGCCGCTTCAGGTGTCAGTTCCGTAGCGAAGGAAACGAGGGCATACCGCGGCTCCCCCGTCTCGCCGAGTGTCGCGCGCGCCCGCTCCAGATAGGCGTCGACCTGCTCACCCTGATCCGGACCGAGACGGTCCGTCGCAATCGAGGCGTCGTTCGGCTTGCTCGCAATGCCGGCAACCAGAACGACGACGACCAACGCGACCACAGCGCCCGCTACGAGCGCCAACGATCGGAACCGGTCACGCACCACGAAGAACGGCAAGCGCAGCCGCTAGATCCGCCGGATATTCGCTGGTGATCTCTACCCAACGACCGTCGCTCGGGTGCGCGAAACCGAGCGATTTCGCATGCAGCCACTGCCGTTCGAGGCCGAGACGCTGCGCAAGTTTCGGATCGGCACCGTAGGTGATGTCGCCGCAGCAAGGATGCCGGATCGCCGAGAAATGCACTCTGATCTGATGGGTGCGACCGGTCTCGAGATGGATGTCGAGCAGGCTGGCAGCCTGGAACGCCTCGATCGTGTCGTAGTGCGTGACACTGGGTTTGCCGTCTGCGGTCACCGCGAACTTCCAGTCGTTGCTCCGTGATCGACCGATCGGAGCGTCGATGGTGCCACTGCTCGGATCCGGATGACCCTGCACGAGAGCGTGATACCGCTTCTCGATCGTTCGCTCCTTGAAGGCGCGCTTGAGCACCGTGTACGCCCGCTCGGACTGTGCGACGACCATGACACCCGACGTACCGACGTCCAACCGCTGCACGATGCCCTGGCGCTCGTGCGCGCCCGACGTCGAGATGCGGAAGCCAGCGGCGACAAGTCCACCGATGACCGTCGGACCCGTCCACCCGACGCCGGTGTGTGCCGCAACGCCGACCGGCTTGTCGACGGCGACGATGTCGTCGTCCGCGTACAGAATCGTCAAGCCCTCGACGGGTTCGGCGTCGATCGTCAATTCGCGCTTGGGTTCCGGCAAGGCGACTTCGAGCCAACTGCCACCGCCGAGGCGATCGGACTTCGCAACCGGCACGCCGTCGACGAGGACCGCACCCTCTTCCGCCATCGTCGCGACCGCTGTTCGTGACAGACCGAGCAGGCGCGCAAGGCCGGCGTCCACCCGCATGCCGTCCAGTCCGTCAGGAACCGGCATGGACCTACTTTCGCCCATCTAGCTGTCCTCGTTACGGGCGTTCGACGTCGCGCGGGTGCCGTCCGGTTCGAACCCGAACAGCGTCAGCCCGACGAGCAGGATCGCACCGCACACGATCGCCGAATCGGCGACGTTGAAAACGGGCCACCACCCGACGGACACGAAGTCGACGACATGGCCGCGCAACGGTCCAGGCGAACGGAAGAATCTGTCGATGAGATTGCCGAGTGCACCGCCGAGCACCATGCCCAACCCGATCGCCCACCACAGCGACCGCATCTTTCGACCGATCCGCACCACACCGATGACGACCGCGACCGCTACGAGGGTCAGCACCCAGGTCCACGCCGTCGCCATCGAAAACGCCGCGCCCGGGTTGCGGACCAACGTCAACGTCACGACGTCGCCGATGATCCGGACCGGTTTCTGCGGGTCGATATTCGCAACCGCGAGGACCTTGGTGAGGAGGTCGAGAGCCAGCAACACACCAGCGATCGTGAGCAGTAGCGGCAGCCGCAGCTTGCCCTTCGGTGCGGCCGTAGGTGTCGATTCGGGCGACTCGGACACCGAGCCAGCCGGTTCGGCTGGAGTGTCTCGAGCGGGCACAGCCGGGACGTCTTCGCCGGCTCGTCGATCTTGTGTCACCTGACCATCATCCCTCACCGCGTAACCTGGTCGAGTGACGGTGTTGTCGTACCCGGTCCGGTCCAGCATCTTTGCGCTGGCCGCGACGCTCAGCCTCAGTTCTTTCGTCTCTGGATGCAGCGAGAGCGCAGACTCGCCCGCGCCCGAAGCAGAATCCACACAAGCGGTCAAAAACGAAGTGACTGTGCCTATTTCGGCGGTCACAGTGGCCTTGGTCGACCCGGGCGAGGGTCCGCACGAAGTTCTCGCGCCACACCCGGCAATGGGTGCAACGCAGCAGGTGACGTTGCGTACGACCAACCGAATTCGCCAGCAGATCAACAATCAGGCCGACCAGGAACTCTCCTCACCCGCGCTGACCATTCCGCTCACGGCGGCGGCTGACGAGCACGGCGCGCGGCTGACGATCGGCAAAGTCACGACACCCGACGCCAAGCTGTCAGGCGGACTCGGACCGGCCGAGGGCTCGCACGCCGGTTTCACCGTCAACCCACGCGGAGCCATCACGTCGCTACGCCTGAGCCCACCCGCCGACGCCACCGATGCCGTTCGCTCGGCAATCGAGCAGGCGTTCTATCAGGCCGTCTACAGCGCGGTTGTGTTCCCCGACGAACCCATCGGCGTCGGCGCTGTATGGACGATGCAGCAGCAGGTGTCCGGCGGCGTGACGCTCGACCAGATCACGACAGCGCGACTCGCAGAACGCGACGGTAATCGCGTCGTCGTGACTGTCGACGTCATGCAGAAGCCGAAGTCCGAGATCTGGAACCTGCCCAACGACGCCGGAATGCTGACCGTCGAGGACTTCGTCATGAAAGGCAGCGGAACCGTGACGATGGACCTCGGCCTGCCGTTGCCGATCGACGGGTTGATCAGCCTCGGGGGTGACCAGACCTACGCCGACCCGGAGACGTTGACGCGGCTCAAACAGTCCACGGGCAGCACCGTCCAGTGGGGCGGTTAGCCGTGCGCGTTGCACACTCCGTGGCCGTGTGCGCTGCCGTATCGGTTGTTCTCGTCGGCTGCTCCGACGACAAAGCGACGCCGTTGCAGACGGTCGACTCGCTCGGTGAAGTTGTTGCGGCTCCGACTGCCATCACGGCACCGCCGATCACCGATGCGGCGGCGCTGCGGGCGCTGCTGCTGACGCGCGCCGACCTGCCACCGGGCTTCTCGCCGCTCGCCGATCCCACGATCGATCTCGGCCTACCTCCGGCACCCGATGGACCGGACAAGGCTCGCACCGACCCTGCACAGTGCTCGGCGGTACTCGAGCCACTTGCCGTGCAGCGGACGGGCGCAACCACCGACGGCGCCGCCAGGTTCGCAGGTCCGGACTTCACCAGCATCGACGTCGATGCCGCGAGCTATTCGACCGACGCTGCCGCCGATGCCTTCACCCGAGTGCAGCAGACGCTGCGCGAGTGCGCGAGCTACAGCGGTACCGATGCCGACGGCGTTGCTGTCGACTACCGGATCGGTGCCCTCGATCAGCCGACGAGCGGCGACGCGTCGACGGCGTTTCGCATCCTCACCGAAAGCGACGGCATCACGCTGACCACCGATGCTGTGCTCACCATCGTCGGCTCGACGGTCGTCCAGTTGACCGCCTCGGGCCAGGAGCCCATCGATCCGACGGTCCTCACCGGTCTCGTTGCGCGGCAGGTCGATCGATTGCGGACCCCGCCCCAGACGTGACACGGCGTGAGGGGTGACCTCACACCGTCGGACGGCGTCAGAGGGCCCTTCACTGCGCTGTTCGAGCTCAGGCGCAGGCCGGCGATTGTTGCCCTAGATTTCCGAGCACAGCGCACACCCAGTCCTTCTTCAGCTTCCATCGGCCGTCCTCGGGAACGAAGTCGACGGTGATGACGTTCGGCTGACCGCTGATGGTGAGCGTGCCGGTTGCTTGCAATTCGTTGGTGCCGAACGGCTCGACGCTCTCGATCGATGCTGTGACGTTCGCGGCGCGCGCAGCCTCGACGAACTGGTTCACAAGTGCCGGATCAGCTTCGGCGCCCTGAACTTGCCCGACCTTCTCTTCGACCGGAACTGCGGGATCGAGCGCACGCTGGAACTGAGCGTTCAACTCCTCCGGCGTCGGTTGCGGGGGCAGGTCCGCAGCCCGCGTCGATTCCGGAATCGTCACACCCGTCGGCGCTGGATTCTCGGTGGGATCGGAACCACAGGCCGTCATGGTGAGTGCGCCGACGATCGCAACTGTGGCAATCAGTACACGGGAGGTGCTGCGCTGCATCAACTCAGGGTCCTTACCTTCGGGTAGTCGTCGGCAACACAAATGGCCGGCACCTCAGCGGTACCGGCCATTCGAGCAAGACTGTCTAGCGATCAGGCGCAGGCGGGTGAAGGCTGCTGCAGGTTGGTCAGCAGAGTGCAGACCCATTCCTTCTTGAGCTTCCACTTGCCGTCTTCGGCAACGAAGTCGACGGTGATGTCGCCAGGCTGACCGTTGATCGAGAACGTACCCGCCGCCTGCAGCTCGTTGGTGCCGAGCGGCTCGACCTTGGTGATGGTCACCGTGGCGCCGGCATTACGCGCTGCTTCGACGAACTGACCGACCAGAGCCGGATCAGCCTCGGCGCCCTGGACCTGGTCGACCTTCTCCTCGACCGGGACGGCAGGATCGAGTGCACGCTGGAACTGTGCGTTCAACTCTTCCGGTGTCGGCTGGGCGGGCAGGTTCGCGTCACGCGAGCCGGCGCTTGCCGAGGTCGTCGCCGCTGCCGCCGATGTGGTGGTGGGTGAGTCGGCACTCTTGTCGTCGGAGCCACACGCGGTCATCGTGATCGCGCCGACGATCGCCATTCCGGCGATCAGTGCGCGGCTGGTGCTGCGAAGCTTCAACTGCTCGTCCTTACGTTTCGAGGTCATCTGGTTCTGTCCCACTATTGCAGCTACGGCCGAGTAGGCCCGTGCTGCCGGAAGCACCCAGGCTACCTTCACCGGAGGCTGTCCAGGGGATCCGCCCTGGCCAGCAGCGCGTCGCCGCCAGGAAACGTCCTGGTCGGGCCGGGTCCGGTCGACCGGGTCTCGAACCGCACCGTTACTACTCCGTGACCGGCTCCCTGCACCCAGCCGTGCCCGAACTCCGGATGAGAGACATCGATACCCGGGTGCCATACGGGCGTCCGCGGGCCGTCGTTCGACGATTCCGACGACGCGGATGGCTCGGACGACTCTTCGTGCTGCTCCTCGGCTGCGATCACACCGTCGACACCCGACGTTTCCAGTTCGGGGAACAGTGAACCCTGCCGAAATGTCGACAACCCGCCGAAGCCGACACCGACGAGCCGGACCGGACCGAGCTCGAGCGGATCGATCACCGAACGCTGTGCCGCACCGATCAGGGGTGGCTTTTCCGTTGTTGCGTACGGCAACGTGATCGACCTCGTGATGATGGTCATGTCGGATCGCTTGAGTTTGAGCACGACCGTTCGGGCAGCTCGGCCGTCTTCGAGCAGTCGATCGTGTGCGTGCGAGGCGATGCTGTCGACCGCAGAGCGAAGGTCGGCAAGCGTAACGATGTCGGTGGCAAAGGTGGTCTCGGCGCTGATCTGCTTCGCCTCGGCACGCTCGGACACCGTCCGATCGTCGACTCCGTTCGCGAGGCGATGCAACGCGGTCCCCACTGCGTTGCCGAGAATCGACGCGGCCTCCGATTCGGGCATTGCTGCGAAACCACCGATCGTCTCGACGCCGAGCTTGCGCAGCTTCGCCTCGGCGACAGGACCTATCCCCCACAGCTTTCGGACGGGAAGGGCTGCAAGCAGTTGGTCCTGTTCGGCGGGCGAGACCACTCGCACCCCGTCCGGTTTCGCAAGGCCGGACGCAATTTTCGCGACCTGCTTGCCAGTCCCTGCACCGATCGACGCGACGAGTCCGGTCTCGGTGCGAACGAGCGACCGCAGCTGTTCGCAGAACTGCCACACCTCGGCAGCGGTAGCACCGGCCAACTCGACGGGCTCGCCGAAGGCCTCGTCCATAGACAGCTGTTCCAGTACCGGCATCCGCTTGCGCAGGGCATCGAACACCTGCTTGCTGACCGCGGAATAGACGCTGTGCCGAGGCGGCAGCACAACCGCCGCTGCACCGACCATCCGCCGCGCCTGATGCATCGGCATCGCCGACCGTGCGCCGAACACCCGTGCCTCGTAACTCGCACCCGCGACCACGCCGCGGCCGCCGGCACCACCGACGAGCACGGGTCGGCCACGCAAGGTGGGTCGCGTCAGCTGCTCGACGGAGGCGAAGAACGCGTCCATGTCGAGATGCAACACCCAGCGGCGGCTACGGGTCGGATCGAGTTCGGTCACCTTGTCGTCGGCGGCTTCTTCGTTACGGGCTTCTTCTTCGCGGTCTTGGGCTTGGGTGCAGGCAGGACATCGGCGGTACGTTGCACAAATTCGTGCAACCATTCGGTGTCGGCCAGTTTGTCGTCCGGCACCGCGTAGTAGTCCTTGGATCCCGGGTAGGCGGGCGCGAGATAGGTTGCGTCGGAATACTCTTCGGCGATGTCGGTCGGTTTGACGAACAGCGTGTCGTCGCAGACGAACGCAACGATCTTGTCGTCGCAGTACAGCCCGTACTCGCCGAACATCGCCCTGGTGCGTACGTCGAGCGGCTCCAACTGTTCGAGGAGATACGCGATCGTCTCCTTGCTCGTACTCATGAGAGTGCAACCTACGCGCAGACCCCGACAATCGATGGAAACCACCGGAGCGAATGTGCCAGCGGTACCGCTATGCGGGCCGGATGCGACATTCGCTCCGACTCGCACGGACCTCTGCAGCATCATGTAGGCGTGGACATCGGATTCGCGCTACCCGTCTCGGGATCCTG
Organism: Antrihabitans stalagmiti; assembly: GCF_016482825.1. Lineage (GTDB taxonomy): Bacteria > Actinomycetota > Actinomycetes > Mycobacteriales > Mycobacteriaceae > Antrihabitans > Antrihabitans stalagmiti. The sequence continues at coordinate 195,789 of NZ_JAEMNV010000008.1, forward strand.
GGCTACGCCCGACAACGTCGTCGAGATCGCCGAGACCGCCGAAAGACTCGGCTATACGACGTTGTGGACATATCAGCGCCTGCTCTATCCGGAGGGTACGAAGCTGTCGTCGGTGTACGAGAGTGTGCTCGATCCCGTCACGGTCCTCGGTTTCGCAGCCGCCGTGACGACGAGAATCCGGCTCGGCACCGCGATCGTCAATCTGCCGTTCCAGTCGCCCGCGGTGCTCGGTAAGCAGTTCGCAACACTCGACGTGTTGTCCAAGGGCCGGCTGGAGGCAGGTCTCGGACTCGGTTGGGCGCAGGAGGAATTCACGGCGGCAGATGCCGAGTACACGCGAAGGGGCGCACGTGGTGACGAGTTCATCGCAGCGATCCGCGCCGTCTGGGGTCCCGATCCCGTCGAATTCGACGGGGATTTCTACACGATTCCGCGCTCGAAGATCCTGCCGAAACCGGTCCAGCGGCCGCATCCGCCGATCTTCATCGGCGGCATCGCCAAGCCGGCGCTCGATCGGACCGGCCGTCTTGCCGACGGCTGGATCAGCAGCAGCGGGGCCGACCTCTCGACGCTCGCCGACCCCATCGAGCGGGTCAAGAGCGCGGCACGTGCCGCGGGCCGCGACCCGGACGCATTGCGCTTCGTCTGCCGCGGCATCATCCGCGACACCAACCGCAACGGTCCGCTCACCGGGACCCCCGAGCAGATCCGAGCGGACCTGCCCGACCTTGCCGCACAGGGGATGACCGAAACCTTCCTCGATCTCAACTTCGACCCGACGATCGGCAACCCTCGCGCGGACCCGGCCCAATCGATGCGCCGGGCCCGCGAAATTCTCGAGGGACTCGCGCCCGCTTAGGGCGTGCCTCTCACACCTATCACCGAAAGGGTGTGGGAGACACGACCTTAACCCTTGTCCACCACGATCCGGACCCGTGTGCCCGACGCGAGGTCGAGTACCGACTCGCCGGGTTCGACCGCGGCGAAGTCGAGTTGCGTCGCAAGCACTTCGCCCGCGATCAGTTCGCGGTGCGTCTGTGCCCAATGCGCGAACTCCGCAGGCACAACGAGGGTGACGAGAATGCGATCGGACACGTCGAGGTCGAGTGTCTTGCGCGCCTCCTGCAGTTCGCGGATCAGATCTCGCGCCCAGCCCTCGGCTTCGAGTTCTTCGGTCACGACCGAGTTCAACACGACGAGGCCCGCGTTACCCGGCAGTGCCGCCGTCGATTCGGGCTCAGCGGCAACAAGGCGCTGCGTGTACTCCTCGGGAAGCAACTCGATACCGGCGGCACGAACGACGCCGTCGGAATCTTCCGCCCAATCCCCCGCCTTGACGGCCTTGATCACCGACTGCACGTCTTTGCCGAGCCGAGGCCCGGCAGCGCGCGCGTTGACGACGAGTTCGAACCGACCGTGTGAATCGACGTCGGTGGTGAGGTCGACCTTCTTGACGTTGACTTCGTCGGCGATGATCTCGACGAACGGCGCCAATCGTTCGGCGTCGGCTGCCGCGACCGTAACTTCCGACAGCGGGAGACGAACACGAAGATTCTGCGCCTTCCGCAGACTCGACACCGTCGAGCACACCAGCCGGACCTCGTCCATCGCGTCGACGAGCTCCTGATCAGCCGGAAGCTCTTCCGCCGCAGGCCAATCGGCAAGATGCACCGAACGGCCTCCGGTCAGGCCCCGCCAGACGACCTCCGAGATCAGCGGCAAAAGCGGTGCAGCCAATCTCGTGACGACCTCCAGCACGGTGTGCAGCGTGTCGATCGCATCGCGATCTTCACTCCAGAACCGCGAACGCGACCGCCGCACATACCAATTGGTCAGCGCATCACAGAACCAGCGCAGCTCGTCGCAGGCCCCGGCGATATCGTAGGTCTCGAGTGCATTCGTCATCGCGTCCCGGGTCGCCGCCAACTTGGCGAGGATGTAGCGATCGAGCATGTGCGGCGAATCAGTGCGCGACACACCGGGTTTCGATGCGTACAGCTGCAAGAAGGTCCACGCGTTCCAGAGCGGCCGCAACGCCTGTCCCGCACCCTCGCGGATACCGCGCTCGGTCACCACGAGGTTGCCACCACGAAGGATCGGCGACGCCATCAGGAACCAACGCATCGCGTCGGAACCGTCGCGGTCGAAGACCTCGTTGACGTTGGGGTAGTTGCCCTTCGACTTGCTCATCTTCAAGCCGTCGTCACCGAGCACGATGCCGTGCGCCGCAACGGTTTTGAATGCAGGTCGATCGAAAAGAGCGGTCGCGAGCACATGCAGCGTGTAGAACCAGCCACGCGTCTGCCCGTTGTATTCGACGATGAAGTCGCCCGGGTAGTGCGTCTCGAACCAGTCGGTGTTCTCGAACGGATAGTGCACCTGCGCGTACGGCATCGAACCCGACTCGAACCAGCAGTCGAGCACCTCGGGGACACGACGCATCGTCGATCGACCGGTCGGATCGTCCGGGTTCGGACGCGTCAGGTCGTCGATCATCGGGCGATGCAGGTCGTCGGGACGGACGCCGAAGTCACGTTCCAATTCGTCGAGCGAGCCGTAGACATCGAGCCGCGGGTATGCCGGATCGTCGGACGTCCACACCGGGATTGGACTGCCCCAGTAGCGATTTCGGCTGATGTTCCAATCCCGCGCGCCTTCGAGCCACTTGCCGAACTGACCGTCCCTGATGTGCTCGGGCACCCAGGTGATCTGCTGGTTCAGCTCGACCATCCGGTCGCGGAACTTGGTGACAGCGACGAACCACGAGGGCACCGCCATGTAGATCAGCGGCTCACCCGAACGCCAGCTGTGCGGGTAGGAGTGCTCGATCGTCTCGTGCCGCAGCATCTTTCCCGCAGCCTTGAGGTCCTTGATGATGTTCGGATTCGCATCGAAGACCATCTGGCCTTCGTACGGCGGCACCAACGCGGTGAACTTTCCGCCGGCATCCAACGGTTGGACGATCTCGATGCCGTTGGCCGTCGCGACATCCATGTCCTCTTCACCGAAAGCCGGTGCGAGGTGGACGATGCCGGTACCAGAATCGGTGGTGACGTAGTCGGCGGCGAGCACACGGTGTGCGTTTTCGTGGCCCTTGCCCGGACCGTAGAAGAAGTCGAACGGCGGCGTGTACGTCAGGCCGACCAGTTCGGTGCCCTTGTGCTCGGACACAACCTCCGGTGCTTCGCCCAACTCACGCGCGTAGTGCGCAACACGCTCTTTGGCAAGCACGTACCGCTTACCGTCGGCAGCGGTCACCTGGACGTAGTCCGTATCAGGGTGGACCGCGATGGCGAGGTTGGAGGGCAATGTCCACGGCGTCGTCGTCCAGATGACGGCATTCGCGCCGTCCAGGACTGACCCCGGTGCGTTCAGCGGCATCTCGACCGTCACGGCCGGGTCTTGGCGCATCTTGTACGCGTCGTCGAGCCTGGTCTCCTGATTCGAGAGTGGCGTCTGCTCGTACCAGCTGTAGGGCAGCACGCGGAAGCCCTGATAGATCAGGCCTTTGTCCCACAACGCCTTGAACGCCCACATGACCGATTCCATAAAATCGACGTCGAGCGTCTTGTAGTCGTTGTCGAAGTCGACCCACCGCGCTTGACGCGTCACGTAGTCGCGCCACTCGCCGGTGTACTTGAGGACCGAGGCCTTGCACGCAGCATTGAACTCCGCGAGACCCATCTCGTCGATCTGCGACTTGTCGGTGATGCCGAGCTGCTTCTCGGCCTCGATTTCGGCAGGAAGTCCGTGACAATCCCACCCGAAACGCCGCTCGACCTTGTTTCCACGCATCGTCTGGAAGCGCGGAACGAGGTCTTTGACGTAGCCGGTCAGCAGGTGACCGTAGTGTGGCAAACCATTGGCGAACGGGGGTCCGTCGTAGAAAACGAACTCCGGACTGCCGTCTCGTTGCTCGACACTGGCCCGAAAAGTACCGTCCGCTTCCCACGCGGCGAGCACCTGACGCTCGAGATCGGAAAACGCGACGCTGCCTGCAGCCGTACCACCGGACAGGTCGACGCGGGGATATGAGGTGTTCTGATCGTCCGAAGACTTATTGTCCGAAGACTGGCTGTCCGAAGACACTGCGGGCTCCCTACGTGCCGTGTTCTGGCACGGGGACGATGTCGGCGCAGTATGCGCCGGTACCGCGGTACCACCCCGCTTGCCTCGACGAGCTGAGTCGAGGCCTCTCTCGTGAGCTGTGTCGGGCTCACCCGTTCGGTTCTACTGAGCCGGAATCGGCCGTTCTTCCGAAGGCTCCCCGGTGATGGCCGGATCGACGCCTACAACAAGTGCGTGTTGAATCGATACTAACCGAGCGGCGGTCGTGAATGCCTGCCCTTTTTCCGGCGGTCGGGCGCGGGCTTGGTCAGATCGACCGCCCCCGTCCCGCTCGACACGGTCGCGTCGGGGCCGCCCCGCGTGGTGAGGGCACTCGCCAGGAGCAGCAGGGCCCCGACTACGCAGGCAGCGATGCATCCCCACGCCCACACGACGGATCCGGTCATCAACGAAATGATCAACAACCCGAATCCGACGGCAGCGAGAACAAGCGTCAGAACCAGCACGCCACACCCCGTGCAGAGCTAGCGGCAGCAGCGACCACCGACGTGGTTACTTGCTCCCCTTGGCGAAGGACGCCTGGCTGTGGTTGCTCGACGTGCCGTCCTGGCCGAACGCCTCGCCACCGTCGACCGGAATGGCCGACCCACGATTGTCGAGCTCTTCGAGCTGTGATTCGAGGTAGGACTTCAGGCGGACCCGGTATTCACGTTCGAACGTCTTCAACTGCTCGATTCGGCCTTCGAGGACCGTGCGCTGCTGGTTGATCGTCGCCATGATCTCGGTGTGCTTGCGCTCGGCGTCGGCCTGCAGTGCGTCGGCCTTCTCCTTGGCCTGACGAAGCTGGGTCTCGGACCGGGTCTGCGCGTCGGCGAGGAGGGCTTCCGACTTCTGACGTGCGTCGGAAATCATTGCCTCCGAACGCGACCGTGCGTCGGTGACGAGGCGCTCGGAGTTGGTCCGGGCATTACCCAGCAACTGCTCCGACTCGGTCTTCGCGTCGTTGGTGAGGCGGTCGGCCATTTCCTGCGCGAGGCCGAGCACCTTTGCGGCCTGCATGCTTGCATCGCCGGTGGCCGGGGCTGCCGGCGCGGCGGATGCAATCGGTGCAGGTACCGGTGCGGGTGCCGGAGCTGGGGCTTTCGCCGTCTCGACGACCCGTGCTGCGGGTGCAGGCGGTGCGGACTTGTTGCCGCGGCCCTTCTTGGAATCGGAAAGCTCTGCATCGAGTTCGCCGACCCGCTGGCGCAGGTCTGCGTTCTCCTCGATGAGACGGGACAGCTCCTGCTCTACCAGGTCGAGGAAGGCATCGACTTCGTCTTCGTTGTATCCGCGCTTACCGATGGGCGGCTTGCTGAACGCAACGTTGTGCACATCAGCTGGTGTCAGCGGCATGGAAGGATCCCTTCACGCGTCATTTGTCGGTCTAGCAAGCATTCAGTTATAGCGCACTTCGCTTTGATATCAACCATCACACTGTAACTGGCGTCCATTCTGTCACACCTGACCCGCGGGTTGCGTCTGTCTCGACACAATCGACATCAGACCGAGTTCACTCGACATCAGACCGACCTTTCGACGATGGACATGAGGATGAAGACGACGAACAGCAAGACCATTATCGAGAGGTCGAGCCGGATCCCGCCGAGGTTGATCGGTGGGATCAGTCGCCGAAGAAGTTTTACGGGCGGATCGGTGACCGTGAAGATTGCTTCGAGAAGCACAACCACGATCCCGGTCGGGTGCCAATCACGGGCGAAAGATCGAATGAATTCGACGATGATGCGACCGATCAGCAGCAACCAGAAGATGAAGAGCGCGAAGTAGATCACACTGAGGGCCACGACAACACTCTGCCTGAGTTTCCCTCATCGATCAAAATGGCCGAAACTTCCACAGCACTCCCCCGACACGTTTCCACCACGATCCCCCCCGATCGACCCCCGGTTCAACCAGCCCTAGGACTGGTTGTAAAAGCCTGTTTCGGCGATACGCTTGCGCTCTTCTGCCGAGACATCGATGTCGGCGGGTGAGAGCAGGAACACTTTGGTTGCCACTTTGTCGAATGAGCCACGCAGAGCGAACGCGAGGCCGGCAGCGAAGTCGACGAGACGCTTCGCATCGGCATTGCTCATCTCGACGAGGTCCATGATGACCGGCGTTCCATCGCGGAATCGTTCACCGATCGTGCGTGCCTCGCCGTAGTCACGCGGCCGAAGCGTCGTGATCTTCGACAGCGGTCCACCGTCGTCGAACAACGGCGTGCGGCGCGGTTCGACGCGGGCTTCCATCTGGGTGTCGATTGCGAGAGCACCGCGGGTTGCGCCACGAGAGATAGGAGCGGGGCCCCGAGCGGAAAGCGGCTCGAGCCGTGGGCTGCGCCGAGCGGGCTCGTAGGCGGCGGGTACATCGTCGTAGTCGTCTCGGCGTGCTGGTGCGTAGCCGGCGCGCGGCGCCGGGTCGGCGTAGTCGACGTCGTAGGACTCCCGAACCCGAGCGGGTCGGCGCGCCGGACCCGGCTCGTCGAGATAGTCGTCTTCATAGTCCTCGAGCGGAACCATGCCGAAGTAAGCCTTGAACTTGTGCAGGGTGCTCATTGATCGACCTTCCTTGGCACGGCTGGCCTTGGGGTATTTCAGGTGATACGCATGGGATCGAACTGTGTTTCAGGTGTTACTGATGGGGTTCAATTTATCGGCCGGGTACCTAACAACGCGGTACCGACACGCACGCAGGTCGATCCGTGTTCGATCGCAATTTCCAAATCACCCGACATGCCCGCAGATAGCTGCGTCGCGCCGGGATGGCTTTGCAGCACACGAGATTGCAACTCCTGCAGAGTCGCGAACGAACGGGCCGGCTCCGCGCCGACCGGAGGTATCGCCATCAGACCGGTCAGCTGCAGGTGTTCGGCGTTCGCCACCTGATCGGCTAGCTCCATCAGTTCCGCCGCGCTCACACCGCCGCGATCGGGATCGTCGTCGAGACTGACCTGCAACAGCACTCCTGGCGCGACGGCACGCTCACCGGCAGCGAGTGCTGCACCGGATGCCTTGTCCAACGCGCGGACCAGTTTGGCGTTGTCGACCGAATGGATCGCGTAGGCCCAGCCTGCGACTGCCCGCGCCTTGTTGCGCTGCAACCGCCCGATCATGTGCCAACGAACTGTGTGATCGTCCGTGGCACTCGCAAGCGCCGCAACTTTTGCCGTCGCTTCCTGCTCGCGCGACTCACCGAATTCCCTTGCACCGAGTCGATACAGGACCTCGACATCCGAGACGGGGAAAAATTTGGTGACCGGAAGGAGCACGACCTCGTCTCTGCGCCGACCCGCACTGCTGCAGGCGGCGGCGACACGGCTCTCGAGCCGCTCGAATGCCGAAGCGAGTTCGGTTTCGCGGCTCATCTGCTGGTTTGCATCCAAATCACGCCTGCGATTCTCCCGGTGGGTGCTTCGCGCCGATGACTGAACAAAGCGCGGTCCTCGATCGTGCAACGAGGATCCTCCGCGACGCCGGAGATACCAGCGTCGAGCAACTGCCGTCGGATTCCGGCGCGCAGGTCGAGACCGGGTGTGCCTCGTACGGTCTTCGTCCGGCTGCCCGGAAGATGGCGTTCGACATCGGCGGCCATGGCCGCGGGTACTTCGTATTGCCGACCGCTCGCGGCGGGACCGAAGAATGCACCGATTCTGCTCAGCTGTGCGCCTTGGGCGACCATGACGTCGAGAACCCGAGGGACGATACCGATCCGGGCTCCGACCCGACCGGCGTGCACAGCCGCGATGACGCCTGCCTCGTCGTCGGAGAGCAGGATCGGCACACAATCCGCTGTCAGAACGACCAATCCGAGATCGGTCGCGGTGGTCACGAGTGCATCCGTCGCCGGAATCGGCTCGGCGGAGGGGCCGTCGACGACAGTGATGTTGCGACTGTGGATCTGTTCCATCCAGACGAGCCGATCCGGCCCGAGCCCGATCTCCGTAGCCAGCCGCTCTCGGTTCCTGGCTACTGCTGTGGGGTCGTCACCGACATGGTCCCCCAAATTGAACGAGTCGTACGGTGGGGCCGAAACCCCACCCGTACGACTCGTGACGACCCTGCGTGTGCGCCGAACGACTTGTGTCACACCGTAACTCTGTGTCACCGCGTGTCCGCCCGTCAAACTGCGTCCGTGTGCCGGACTTTATCTCCCGGACACTTTCGATCAGCGGCGCATGAAGTCCGGTACGTCGACATCGTCTTCGACGTCGACGGCAGCAGCGGAACGTTGCGCAGAATGCGCGGGTGCTCCGTTGCTTACCGACCGTGCCGGCTCGCGGTCCCGGTAGTGCGCACCGTTGCCGTTCGATTGACCGATCTCGCCGGCGCGAGCAGACCCGATCGGCTGCGTCCGAGCAGCGGGTGCAGCTTCGACCGGACGTCTTGCCGGTGCTCCCGACTCGAATCCGGCAGCGATGACGGTGACCCGCACCTCGTCGCCGAGCGAATCGTCGATCACCGTTCCGAAGATGATGTTGGCTTCGATATGCGCGGCTTCCTGCACGAGGGATGCAGCCTCGTTGATCTCGAACAGACCGAGATCGGACCCACCGGCAATGGAGAGCAACACACCTTGCGCGCCTTCCATGGACGCTTCGAGCAGCGGGGAGTTGATCGCCGATTCGGCGGCCTTCACCGCGCGGCCGTCACCACGTGCCGAACCGATACCCATCAAGGCACTGCCTGCACCCGACATCACGCTCTTGACGTCGGCGAAGTCGACGTTGATCAAGCCTGGTGTCGTGATCAGGTCGGTGATGCCCTGCACGCCGTTGAGCAGCACTTCGTCTGCCGAACGGAACGCATCCATCAGACTGACGGCCGCGTCACCGAGCTGCAGGAGCCGGTCGTTCGGAATGACGATCAGGGTGTCGCACGACTCGCGCAGCGATGCGATGCCGTGTTCGGCCTGCCCGCCGCGACGTTTGCCCTCGAAAGAGAACGGGCGGGTGACGACGCCGATGGTGAGTGCGCCGAGCTTACGTGCGATGCTCGCGACGACAGGAGCGCCACCGGTTCCGGTGCCACCACCCTCGCCTGCGGTGACGAAGACCATGTCGGCGCCCTTGAGCACCTCTTCGATCTCGTCCTTGTGGTCCTCGGCGGCCTTACGGCCGACGTCGGGATCGGCGCCAGCGCCGAGACCTCGAGTCAGTTCACGGCCGACGTCCAATTTGACGTCGGCGTCGCTCATCAGCAGAGCTTGCGCGTCAGTGTTGACGGCAATGAACTCAACTCCCTTGAGTCCCTGCTCGATCATGCGGTTGACGGCGTTGACGCCGCCGCCGCCGATGCCTACGACTTTGATTACGGCGAGGTAGTTATGCGGGGGCGTCATGGGCTCTCGCCTTCCTTCGATCGCAAAGATTGTGTTCGCCTGTCGGCGTGGCCTACTTCAACCGAGTTGCCCGTAAACCCTAAACCTCAACCACAGGTTCAACGTTATGTCAAGTACTCGACTAGGGGCAAACGCTATGCACCGGCACACCGATCCGCACGCAGGCGCGCCGTGTCGGGCGCGGATTCTTTTACTTCTGCCACCTGTGCCACCGCCCGTCGGGTACGACAGGGCCGTGCGCCCGAGCGAAACAGGCTTACTGCAACGTGTTTCGCGTCACCGGACGGTCGGCAGGTCCGGACTCGACACGTCGTAGATCCGGCCCGGCTGCGTGAGCAGCGGCAGCGCGATGTCGGCTTTGCGCTGCGAATTGTCTCGACTCCCCCACACGATCACCCGCCCGTCGAGCAGGTTGAGCGTGATGTCCGAGATCGACGTTGCCACCACTTCCCCGACCTGCAGTCGCAACGGCGGCGGCGTAGCAGCGAGAACGGCGAGGACCGCCTGGGTCGTCGGGTCGCCTGCGCCCGGATTGTCGACCTTCAACCTCGGCACACCGGGCGGTGGCGGCTCGATCGCATAGTCGACACCGGTCGCGTCCAGCAGGTGCGTCCCCTGCGGGGAATCGAAGAACACGGCCGGCGCACGCTCGGTCACCGTCACCCGGACGGTCGACGGGTACACCCGCTGTACGCGGACCGACGCCACCTTCGGCAACTGCGCGACACGTCGGGCCGCGGCATTGGTATCCACCCGTAGCAAGGGTCTGCCGTCCTCGATCGCGAGCGCTGCCAGCACCTCTTCCTCAGGTATCGAGACGAGCCCGACCACCGCGGTCTCGCGCACCGACATGACCGGCGTGAACCATCCGCCCACGACGACGGCAACCGCGACGACAACGATGCCGACGATCGTCCACAGCGCCGGCTTGCCGATCCGCCGCGTCGACCTCGGTTCCGCTGCCTCGTCGCGTCGACGACCGGTCCGTCGATTCGAACTGCGAGTCGAATTCCGCGCCGAGTTCCGAGACGATGTGGGCGAAGAACTCAACGTCGCTGCCGCCCGTTTTGCGGACGGGACCGGAGACCATCGAGGATCTGCGTGCCGAGCATCGTCACGTCGCCCGCACCCATCGTGATGATGACGTCACCTGGCTGGCTCAGCCCGGCAACCTGACGACCGACGCGAGACATATCCGGCTGATAGTGCACCGGCTTCGTCACCGAGCGAGCGACGAGCGCGCCGTTGACGCCGGGCAGCGGCTCTTCGCGCGCACCGTAGACATCGAGCACGACGACCTCGTCGGCCAGGTCGAGCGCCGCAGCAAAGTCTTCGGCGAAAGTCGCTGTGCGACTGTACAAATGAGGCTGAAAGACAACGATGACGTTGCCACGTCGAGAGCGTGCGCCGTCCTTCGCCTCCTGCGCAACCAGTTCCGCTGCCGCACCGAGCACCGCGCGGACCTCGGTCGGATGGTGGGCGTAATCGTCGAACACGCGCACACCACCTTCGCGACCCGTGAACTGGAAGCGTCGGTGCACACCGGCGAATCCGGCCAGTCCTTCGAGGATCTCGCCGATATCGGCGCCTGCCTCGTGTGCCGCGAGCAACGAAGCAAGCGCGTTGAGCGCCATGTGTTTACCCGGCACGGCAAGTCGCAGCGTGCGCGGGCTCGTTTCGCCTGCAAGCAGGAACTGCGCAACTCCGCCGACATCACGGGGCTCCCAGCCGTGCAACTCGACCGCGACCTCGACGCCGTCGATCTGCGGTGCGCCGACCGATCCGTAGCCGATCACCCGGACACCAGGCAGGTTGCGTGCGGCGACCCGCCCCGCCAGGGCAGCGGAACCCGGATCGTCGAGACAGGCGACGAGGACTCCCCCGTCACCGAGTCGTGCCGCGAAATCGTCGAAAACCTGGACGTAGGCCTCGGTGGAACCGAAATGATCGAGATGATCGGACTCGACGTTGGTGACGACGATGACGTTGGGGTCGTACTGCAGCAGCGAACCATCGCTCTCGTCCGCCTCGGCGACGAAGATGTCACCCGTCCCGTGATGAGCGTTCGTTCCCGCTTCGTTGAGTTCGCCGCCGACCGCGAACGACGGATCGAAACCGCAGTGCTGCAACGCAACCACGAGCATCGAGGTCGTCGACGTCTTGCCGTGTGTCCCCGACACCAGCAGCGTCCGGTGACCCTGCATCAATGCGGCGAGCACCTTCGGGCGCAGCACGACGGGGATGCCGCGCTCCCGAGCTTCGACGAGTTCCGGATTGTCCTTCGGGATCGCGGCATGGGTGGTGACCACAACGGTCGGGCCGCCGGGTAGCAGATCCAGCGCACTCCCGTCGTGACCGATCCGGACAACAGCGCCACGCGCACGCAACGCGAGCACGCCACGGCTTTCCTTCGCATCGGAACCCGATACGAGTCCGCCGCGAGCGAGGAGAATGCGGGCGATACCGGACATGCCTGCGCCGCCGATTCCAACCATGTGCACACGCTGGAGTTCCTCGGGCAGTACCGAGGGGTCCTGTGTCGTCGGGTCGTGAGAATCCGTCATCGTCTTGCTTCCTCCAAAACGATTCGCGCGACTTCGATTGCGGCATCGCGGTGCCCGGCGTCGGCTGCGGCCCTGCCCATCTGCAGCAGTCGCTCACGGTCACGCAACATCGGGATCACCTGATTCACCACATAGTCGGGATCGAAATCCGCGTCGGCGACAATCCTTCCACCACCCTGGGCGACGACGGGCTTCGCGTTGAGTTCTTGCTCGCCGTTGCCGTGCGGAAGCGGCACGTACACGGCCGGGAGCCCCACGGCGGACACCTCCGCGACGGTCATCGCGCCTGACCTGCAGATCGCCGCGTCGGCCGCCGCATAGGCGAGATCCATCCGCGTCAGGTACGGAACAGCGATGTAGAGCGCGTCCGAGCCGGAGTTCGGGTCGGGTTCGGGCAATTCGATGGTGTTCTTCGGGCCGTGCGCGTGCAGTACCGACACACCCGCGGCGACGAGCGCTTTCGCGGCGCCGGACACACCTTCGTTCAGCGAACGTGCACCCTGGGAACCGCCGAACACCAAGAGGACGGGCCCCTCGGCGGGGAGCCCGAAGTGGGCCCGCGCACCGGCTCGAAAGGCTTCACGATCGAGTCCGGTTATCGACGATCGAACCGGGATACCCACCAATTCCGCTTCGCTACGACCGCGGGCGTGGATGCCCGAATCCGGCACTGCTGCGAGGACACGTGCAGCACGCCTGGCACCGATCTTGTTGGCGATGCCCGCCTTCGCATTCGCCTCGTGCACGACGATCGGCACAGCTCGGCGGCGTCGACCGACACCTTTGCCTGCCGCGAGATAGGCGGGCAAAGCCACGTAGCCGCCGAAGCCGACGATGACGTCGGCGTCGAGCCTGTCGATGATCTCGCGGGTCGCTTTGACCGAAGCACGCACGCGCGCAGGCAGTTTGGCAAGGTCGGGCGTCGGTTTACGTGGCAGCGGCACCGGCGGAATCAGCTCGAGCGGATAGCCGCGCTCAGGCACGAGGGTTGTTTCCAGCCCACGCGACGTGCCGAGCGCTGTGACCCTGATCGACGGATCGAGCCGATGCAGTGCGTCCGCGACGGCGAGCGCAGGCTCGATGTGCCCAGCCGTACCCCCGCCCGCGACGATCACCGAAATGGCAGTTCCGTCCGGTCTGTCTGGGTCCGAGCTCACCTGTCGAATCCTCGCTCTCCATTGCGCTGCCTCGGCTGCCGCCGAGGATCTCGCGCCTCCACCGGGCGACCTCGCCGCGGCATATCGTTTCGCATCTCCCGCTTACGTGCGGCTTTGACCGCAGCCCGACGGGCGGCCTCGGCACGCGCAGCCTCTGCCTTGCTCGGCGAATACGCCTCGGGCTTGGGTAAACGTACCAACCGTGCGAATCGCCCTTCCTGTCCCGCATGCAGTGCAGCGATGGCCTCGGGTTCGTGCCGAGCCGCATTCGCGATGATGCCGAACATCAGCAGCGTAATCGCCAGCGACGATCCACCCGCCGACACCAGCGGCAACTGCAGCCCGGTCACCGGTAGCAATCCGACGACGTAGCCGATGTTGATCACTGCCTGGGCGGTGATCCACGACGTGGCAGCCGCGGTCAGCAGACGAAGGAACGGATCAGCGGACCGCATCGCGATGCGCAGGCCCGTGTAGACGAAGAGGGCGAAGAGTCCCATCACCAGGGAGCATCCGATGAAGCCGAGTTCTTCGCCGATGATCGCGAAGATGAAGTCGTTGTGCGAGTTCGGTAGATAGCTCCACTTGGCACGGCTCTGACCGAGGCCGCGACCGAGGATGCCGCCGTCGGCGAGTGAATACAGTGCCTGCCGCGCCTGATAGCCGGTGCCCTGCGGATCGTTGTCCGTGCCGAGCCAACCGGTGACACGCGCGGAGCGGTAGCCTGCCGACAACGCGAGGACGACTGCCGCGACCGCACCCGACGCCATGATCGCGGCGAAGACCTTGACCGGTAGCCCACCGAACCAGAGCAGGGCGGCGAGCACGATGCCGAGCGCGATCGTCGTGGACAGGTTCGGTTGCAGCACGACCAGCCCACAGACGATCAAACCCGCAGGCACGAGCGGAATGACGATGTCCTTGAGGCTTGCGTTCTCCGACCGACGCGACGCGAGCAGATGGGCGCCCCACAGCGCGAAGGTGACCTTGGCGATCTCGGAGGGCTGCACCGAAATACTGCCGATCATGAACCAGCGGCGCGCGCCCTGCACTTCGACACCGATACCCGGAATCAGGACGAGCACCAGCATGACCACCGAGATCACGAACGCCGGGAACGACAGCTTCCGCAGCGTCCTGATCGGCATTCGCAGCGCGATGTAGAAGAGAGCCACGCCGAGCACCGCATACATGGCCTGCTGGTTGAACAGTGCGTAGGCCGATCCGCCACCGGCGTACGACTCGACACTCGACGCCGAAAGGACCATCACCAGACCGAGCACCGTCAGCAACGTCGCGATCGTCACGACCAGGTGGAACGACGCAAGCGGCCGCTGCAACCACGTGCCGAAGCGGGTCCGCGGTTGGGGCTGCCGCTCCGCGCGGGCGGCACTCGTCTTGTCGGGCTTTCGACCAGCGGTCGGCGAACTCGGGCGAGCCGATTCGCGGATGCTCATCGGGGCAACCGCGAGATGTCGTCGGACTGCAGCGTTCGAACCGCCGCGGCGAAGCTGTCGCCACGTTGTCCGTAGTTGTCGAACATGTCGAGGGACGCCGCGGCCGGTGCGAGCAGAACGGTGTCGCCGGGCCGCGCCAAACGTGCTGCCTGCCGGACCGCTTCGGCCATGACGGTGTCGGAATCGACGGTCGAATCCACGGTTTTGGTCACATCAGCCACATCGGTCACTACTGCATCGTCTCGCGCACGCACCCCGACCACGGGCACATCGGGCGCGTGTCGCGCCAAAGCCTCTGCGATCTGCGCCGCATCCCGCCCGATCAGCACCGCGCCGACGAGCCGATCCGCGACCTCGCGCACAAGGTCGTCGACCTGGGCGCCCTTCAACAAACCGCCGGCGACCCAGACGACGCTCGGGTGGGCCAGAATCGACGAACGAGCCGCATGTGGGTTGGTTGCCTTCGAATCGTCGACGAACGAGACGTCGGAAAGCTCACGCACACGTGCTGCGCGATGTGGTCCGACGGTGAACGAGCGCAGCCCGCGGCGGACCGCTCCCGGCTCGATGCCGATCGACCGCGCAAGCGCTGCAGCCGCGAGCGCGTCCATCACACCGGCCGGTCCAGCCGGCGTGATCTCGGCGATCGGCGCAAGCACCTCGTCGTCACCGAACGCACGGTCGAGCAGGTGCCCGCCCCAGACGCCGAGTTCGTTCTGCTCCGGCTCACCGAGCCGAAATCCGATGGTGCGGTCCGCAGGCGAACCGGCCGCCAGCCCCGCGGCGACTGCGTCGTCGAGGCCGAGCACACCGACCTTGCCGGTCAGCGCCTGGCGTTTCGCGTCGACATAACCGGCCATGCCGCCGTGCCAGTCGAGGTGGTCTTCGGCGATGTTGAGGACAACCCCGGCGTCGGGATGCACCGACGGCGCCCAGTACAGCTGAAACGACGAAAGCTCGACGGCAAGGACTTCCGGACGCGGCTCGCTGCGCAACGCCGCCAACACGGGGAGTCCGATGTTTCCGCACGCTGCGTTCGGTATCCCCGCCGCGGTGAGAATCGATTCGAGCATCGACGTCGTCGTCGTCTTCCCGTTCGTCCCCGTCACGACGAGCCACCGCGTCGTCGGTCCGTAGAGCTGCGCCTGATCGACCCGCCAGGCGAATTCGACGTCACCCCAGATCGGAATGTCACGCGCGGCGGCGGCCGAGAGAACCGGCGAATCAGGTCGCCAACCGGGACTGGTCACCACGAGCTCCACGCCGTCGAGACCACCGTCCGCCGTCAGCTCGTCGGCCGTTGCGAACGAGACGTGCCGCGCCTGCGCCTCGACTGCAGCACTCGGACTGCCATCGCTCACCGTGATGTGAGCACCGAGTTCACGCAGCGGCTCGATGAGCGCGCGTCCGGTGACACCCCACCCGGTGACGAGAACCCGCTTGCCCTGCAGAGAGTCGAGCGGGACCACCTCAGTCACCGACCGCCGACAGGTACTGGCTGTAGAAGAGGAACAGCCCGATCGCCGACGCTATCGCCGCGAGCAGCCAGAACCGGATGATCACCGTGGTCTCTGCCCAGCCTGCGAGTTCGAAGTGATGATGGAACGGGGCCATTCGGAAGACCCGTCTGCGCGACGACCTGAACACCGCGACCTGGATGACGACCGACGCCGCCTCGGCGACGAAGAGCGCGCCGATCACAACCATCAGCAGTTCGGTGCGCGAGGTGATCGACAGGCCTGCGAGCATGCCGCCGAGGGCGAGCGAGCCGGTGTCCCCCATGAAAATCTTTGCGGGCGCGGCATTCCACCAGAGGAAGCCGACGCAGGCACCGGCACCGGCGCCGCAGATCAGGGCGAGGTCGAGCGGATCGCGGACGTTGTAGCAGCCTTGATCCGGGGATGTCTCACACGCGTTGCGGTATTGCCAGAACGTGATGATCACGTACGCGCCGAGCACGAGACCCATCGAACCGGCTGCGAGACCGTCGAGGCCGTCTGTGAGGTTGACTGCATTCGACCAAGCGCTGATCATCGCGTAGCACCACAGGATGAACACCATCGCGCCCATCGAGACCGTCGTGATGTCGCGGACGTAGGACAGGTGTGTGCTGCCCGGTGTGAGACCGCTCGCACCACGGAACTGCAGTGCAAGGATGCCGAACGTGATCGCTGCGATGAACTGACCGACAAGTTTCGCCGTCTTGTTCAAACCGAGGTTGCGCTGCTTGCGGATCTTGATCAGATCGTCGAGAAAGCCGACGCCACCGAGCGCCGTCGCAAGTCCGAGAACGAGCAGACCCGACGCCGACGGACCGTCCGCGTTGTAGCCGATACCGATCAGATGTGCGCCCAGGTAGCCCGCCCACAGAGCGGCAAGGATGGCGACGCCACCCATCGTCGGCGTCCCGCGCTTGCTCTGGTGACTCGCAGGTCCCTCGACCCGGATCTCCTGCCCGAAGCCCTGTTTCGAGAATGCCTTGATGAGCACAGGCGTCAGGAGAATCGAGACCGCGAGCGCGATCCCTGACGCGAAAAGGATCTGCCTCAATTAAGTCGCCTCCATGCTCGGTCGCAGCGTGGACAATAGCCGGTCTGCGATCACCCACAACCCGATCGACTGAGATGCTTTGACGAGCACCAGGTCACCTGCTTCGACTTCGGCTTCGAGAAGTTCGATCGCGGCGGCGATATCGGGCACCAGAATCGACTCGTTGCCCCATGACCCTTCCATCACGGCACCTTGATGCATGCCGTGGGACGGACGTCCCGTTCCGATCACGACGAGCCTGTGCACATCGAGGCGGACGGCGAGTCGGCCGATCGCGTCGTGCTCGATGACCGTGTCGGGTCCGAGTTCGGCCATCTCACCGAGCACGGCCCAACTTCGCCGCGGCTTGGCGGGATCCGCACGGGCCATCGACACCAGCGCCTTGAGCGCGGCCCGCATCGAATCGGGGTTCGCGTTGTAGGAGTCGTTGATGACGGTGAGCCCGTCTGGCCTCGTCTGCACATCCATTCGGCGAGCCGACGCGGCATGAGCCCCGGCGAGTGCCGTCGCGACCGTCGGGAGGTCGGCACCGCATTCGAGCGCAACCGCGGCCGCGGACAGTGCGTTGCCGACCTGATGCTCGCCGTGCACGGCCAGTGTCACCGGGATACGTCCCGCCGGCGTGACGAGATCGAACGATGCTCGTGCCTCGTCGTCGAGCACGATGTTCTCGGCGCGAACGGTCGCTCGCGCGTCCCTGCCGACCAGCACCACACGTGCGGACGTGCGGTCTGCCATCGCCGCTACCAGCTGATCGTCCGCATTGAGAATCGCGACGCCGGTCGACGGAAGCGCTTCTGCCAGTTCGCCTTTGGTCGCCGCGATCGCGTCGCGCGAACCGAACTCGCCAAGGTGGGCGGTACCGACGTTCAGCACGACCCCGATCCGCGGCGGCGCAGTCGCAGCCAGGGTCGCGATGTGACCGACGCCGCGCGCCGAGAGTTCGAGCACGAGAAAGCGGGTGGATTCGTCGGCGCGCAATGCCGTCCACGGGTGTCCGAGCTCGTTGTTGAACGACCCTGGTGGCGCGACGACAGGCCCGAGTGGAGCAAGCACCGCCGCCAAGAGGTCCTTCGTCGACGTCTTCCCCGACGATCCGGTCACCCCGACGACCGTCAGGCCGCCGTCGCTCAGCCGATCGACAACGGCACGGGCAAGTTTCGCGAGCGCAACCAGGACGGCCGCACCCGATCCGTCGGTGTCGTGCTCGAGCGCCATCGCGTTCGTCTCGGTCTTCGCTTCCGGAGCGACGACGATCGCAGGCACGCCGACGGGGCGGGCCGCAAGCACGGCGACCGCTCCAGCGGCAACCGCTGCGGCAGCATGGTCGTGTCCGTCGACGCGAGCGCCGGGCAACGCAAGGAACAGGCTGCCCTCGCCGATCTTCCTGGAATCGAATTCGACTGTTCCTGTGATGCGTGCGGTCGGATCCGGCACGTCGTGCAGTGTGCCGCCGACGATCTCTGCGATCTCGGCCAACGTCAGCGCGATCACCGTCGGGTCCGATCGTCGATTGCCGCCGCGAGAATCTCGCGGTCGTCGAACGGATACTTCACGCCCTGTATCTCCTGACCTGTTTCATGACCTTTTCCCGCGATCAGCACGACATCGCCTGGTTGTGCCCACTCGACCGCAGCGGCAATCGCCGCCGCACGATCGGCGACGACGCGGACCTCACCACGCTGCGTCTCCGGCACGGCGAGCGCACCCTCCTCGACGGCCGTTCGGATGGCAGCGGGATCCTCGCCACGGGGATTGTCGTCGGTGATCACAAGCAGGTCGGACCACCGGGCACCGACGGCGCCCATCAGCGGCCGTTTGCCCGCATCTCGGTTACCGCCTGCACCGACAACGACGGCGATGCGGCCGTTGGTGTGCGCCCGCAACGTCGAGATGACGACCTCCAGCGCAGCCGGCTTGTGCGCGTAGTCGACGACCGCGAGAAATTCCTGGCCACGATCGACGCGTTCGACGCGACCCGGGACATCGACCGTACTCAAGGCGTGGGCAACCAGTTCGGGGTTCGCGCCCGCAGCGGCACAGGTCGCAACGGCAAGGAGCGCATTCGCGATGTTGTAGCGACCGGGCAACCGTAATTCGGTCAGGATCGTCGCCGAGACACCGTCCACAGCGGGTGTGACGATCTCGAAATGCTGACCCCCACCGACCGAGGTGGCCTCGTTGCGCGCCGACCAATCGGCCTCGGCGGATTTGCTTGCCACCGTCACGACGTCGGGACCGGCGACCTGCGCCATTCGCGCACCCCATTCGTCGTCGACACACACAACCGCGTGGCGCGCACGGACAGCGGAGCCTTCGGCGAACAGCCGGGCCTTCGCGGCGAAGTAGTCCTCGAAATCCTTGTGGAAATCCAGGTGGTCCTGCGACAGGTTGGTGAAGGACCCGATGTCGAACCGAGTGCCGTCGACGCGGCCGAGCGAGAGGGCATGGCTCGACACCTCCATCACGACGCTGTCGATGCCCTGCTCGACCATCGCGGCGAACATCGCATGCAGTTGCGGTGCCTCCGGGGTCGTCAGCGCGCTCGGAACCCGATGACCGTCGATACGTGTCTCGATCGTTCCGATCAGCCCAGGCCGGTGCCCGACCGCACGCAGACCTGCTTCGACGAGGTATGCGGTCGTCGTCTTGCCGGACGTTCCCGTGATCCCGATGACCGTCATCCGCTCCGACGGCCTTCCGTAGATCGTCGACGACAACTCGCCGAGGACGCCACGCGGTCGGTCTGCGACAACTATCGGAACATCCCGCGGAATGTCGGCGTTCGCCCGCAGCAACTCGGCACCTGCGTCGTCGGTCAACACCGCGACAGCACCCGCGGCGAGCGCGGCGGCAGCAAACTCGGCACCGTGTGTGTGCGCTCCGGGAAGAGCGGCGAAAAGGTCGCCCGCAACGATCGCCTGGGCGCGAAGCTCGACGCCGGTCACCGCTACGCTCGCGTCCATTGCCGGGTCGAGCAAAGTGACCGACGGTACCGCGCTGATCAGCTGCGCGATCGGCGTCGACGGCGGGTCGACAGGGCGGAGCGGAGGTTGCGAGCGTGATTGCGCGGGCACCGTGCTCCTCTCGAAGTGTGCCGGGCACGCCCGACTGGTCGACTGGTCAGGTTACCGGCGGTGACGTTCCCGCGTGAATTCCTGGCCGTATTGAGACTGTTGTCGTCGTCACGTCCTGCGGTCGCGACTGGTCGATCGGAGGCGTCGACACAGCTCAGCTGGCTTGCAGCACGAGCGGCTGGCCTGGATCCGGAGACAACGGCACGCTGTCACGTTGCAGCAGCCACGACGCAATGTTGTGGAACAGCGGCGCAGCGGACTGGCCACCGCCACCGTCGACACCACGTACCGGGGCGTCGAGCATGATCCCGACCACATAACGGGGATTGTCGGCTGGTGCAACACCCGCGAAGGTGATCCAGTACTCGGACTGGGAGTAACACTTGCACTTCGGATCGACCTTCTGCGCGGTCCCGGTCTTACCCGCGACCTGGTAGCCCTCGATCCCCGCGGATGCGCCTGTCCCCTGCTGGACCCCCATCGGGTCGCGCTGGGTGACCGCTCGGAACATGTTGCGCAGCGTGGCAGCCGTCTGCTCGCTGACCACCCGAATTCCCTCGGGTGCTTGCTCTTCGGTGCGGTCGCCGTCGGAGTCGACCTTCGCGCGCACGATGCGCGGCGGGACTCGCACACCGTCGTTCGCGACCGCCTGGAACATCGCGGTCATCTGCAGCAACGTCATCGAAAGACCCTGCCCGATAGGCAAGTTCGCGAAGGTCGAACCGGACCACTGTTCGCGGCTCGGCACGTAACCCGCACTCTCGCCAGGCAAGCCGACATCGGTGCGCTGGCCGAGCCCGAACTTCGTCAGCATGTCCGCAAACCGAGTCTCACCGACACGTTGCGCAAGCATCAGCGTTCCGACGTTGGACGACTTACCGAAAATTCCGGTCGTCGTATACGGCTCGACGCCGTGCCCCCACGCGTCGCTCACAGTTGTGCCCGACATCCTGATGCTGCCCGGAACCTGAAGCACCTCATCAGGATTGGTGACGCCGTACTCGATTGCCGCTGCAGCGGTGACGATCTTGTTGACCGAGCCGGGCTCGAACGGTGACGTCACCGACAGGTTGCCCATCTCGGCGTTCTTGTTGTTGCCGACACCTTTGGACGGATCGAAGGTCGCGTCGTTCGACATCGCAAGCACTTCACCGGTAACGGAGTCGAGAACGACCGCCGACGCGTTCTGCGCACCGGACAGATCCTTCGCCTGCTGGACCTGCTGTTGCACGTAGTACTGCAGGTCGGCGTCGATCGTGAGTTCGACACCCGAGCCGTTGACCGCTGGTTGTTTGTCCCGCCAACTGCCTGGAATCACAGCGCCGTCGGAGCCACGGTCATAGGTTTCGGAACCGTTGGTGCCTGCGAGCGAGGAGTCGAGCGAGGATTCCAAACCGAGCAGACCGTGCCCGTCCCACCCTGTCGCGCCGACGATGTTCGCGGCGAGCGAGCCGCCCGGGTACTCACGAATGTCTTGACGCTCCAAGCCGACCTCGGGAAACTTCTCCGAAATCTCCGTTGCCACAGCGGGATCGACGCCACGTGCCAGGTACACGAACGAGTCGGAACTCTTCAGACTCGCAAGCACGTCCTTTTCGACCAAACCGAGCTTGTCGTGCACCAACTTTGCGATCGCCTTCAGTCGATCGTCGACCTGCGGCGCGGTCGGATCCTTCTCGTGTGCCTTGGTCAGCTCGTCACGGACCCGAGTCGGCTGGAACGTCAACGCTTTTGCCTGCATCGTGAATGCGATCGGCTTGCCGTTGCGGTCGGTGATCGCTCCGCGCGTCGCCGGATCGACGAGGGTGGTGGTCCGCTGGTCGGCGGCCTGAGCGGACAATTCCGCCGCAGAGAAGCCCTGCACCCACAACAGTTGCACAGCCGCAATTCCCAAGGCCAAGAACATAACTGTGCGACCGACACCGAATCGATAGCGCATGGCCGACTGCTTCTTGGACCGGTTGTTCGCTTGTCTGTTGGTGGACACCGGGCGCGCTGCGGTCACTCTGCCGAGGTTGGCACGACGGTCCGCGGTTCGACGGGGATCGGTCGCCCTGCGGTCGCCGGCCGAGCGTGGCGAGCGATGCGGCGGGCGACTCACCGCGGCCCCGCATCGGCGGGCTGCGGACTGATCGTCATGGGTACCAATTGTTCACCCTGGGCTTGTACCTGAGGACTATTCGGAGTCTGCGGCGTGGCGCGTACGGGGGGTGCCGTGCCAGGTGGAGTTGCTGCGGGTGGTGTCGCTGCCGGAGGTGCCGTCGCGACAGGCGTGCGGTTGGGCACGGTCGGTACGCCGGGACGCACCTGTGTCGCACCCGGCGCCGGGGCGTTGAGCAGCGGAGCCGGCGCACCCTGGGCGGGTGCGGGCGTTCCGACGACAAGGACGCCGCCGTCCGGTGCGACAACAAGTTTCGCCGGATCCTTCGCGGGAATCATGCCGAGGTCGCGCGCCTTCGCGGCGAGCTCGGGTGGCGAATCGTTGCTCTGCACTTCCTTCTGCAACGCGTCACGCTCCTGCGCGAGCTTCTGGTTGGCTTCACGTGCCGCACTGAGCTGATAGCTGTCCTCGGCCGCCCGTGTCGTCAGCAGGAGCGTCATCATCAGACCGACGGACAGCATTCCGATGATGGTCGCCACGAACGGAATTCGCGCCGCGAACGCGCTCGATCGCTTCGGGAGCACACCGGTTGCCACATCGTCACCGAGTACGGCTACGGCACGCTGCTGGCGGCGTTCGTACGCGCGGGAGGCAGCACTCGACCGACCGGCCGACGCGTCGGCCTTCTTGCCGCCGCTGCGCTTCGCCAGCACGCCGGAGCCCGACTTGTCCTGCTTCGCAAGACCTTTGCGATCCACGCCTGTTGCCTCGCCCCGCGACTTCGTGCCGCGAGACTTGGCTTTTCGAGAATCGGTGCTTCTAGCTGCAGTTCCAACACTCATGCCGCCGACCTCCTGGCAATCCGTTCCGCAGCACGCATGCGCACCGGAGCCGATCTCGGGTTTTCGTCTATTTCTTGTTCGGTTGCCCGTTCCGCGCCGCGGGTCAGCAGTGCGAATTCGGGCCCCATACCTGGTAGCTCGACCGGTAGACCGGCGGGTGTTCGTGACACGACCCGTGGTGCAAGGGCTTGTTTGACCACGCGGTCCTCCAGTGATTGGTAGGACATGAAGACAATTCGACCGCCGACCCTCAGCGAATCGAGCGCTGCGGGTATCGCTGCCTGCAACGAATCGAGTTCGCCGTTCACCTCGACGCGTAGCGCCTGGAAAGTCCGCTTGGCAGGGTGACCACCCGTGCGACGGGTCGCGGCTGGAATCGCGTCGTAGAGCAGTTCGACGAGCGCCGCACTCGTGGTGAACGGCTTCTCCTTGCGGCGGCGCAGCACCTCCGAGGCGATGCGGCCTGCAAAACGTTCCTCGCCGTAGGTCTTGAGTACCCGCGCGAGGTCGCCGTGACCGTAGGTGTTGAGGATGTCGGCGGCGGTTTGTCCGGTGGTCGGGTCCATCCGCATGTCGAGCGGAGCGTCTATCGAGTACGCGAAGCCACGGTCGGCCTCGTCGAGTTGCATCGACGAGACACCGAGATCGAAGAGGATCGCACTTACCGACTCGGTCGGCGGGAGACCCGCCTGGTCCAGAGCGTCGACGATACCGTCATAGGTGCTGTGCACCAACGTGATTCGATCCCGAAATGGAGCCAGTCGAGCGGCAGCCAACTCGAGCGCTGCTGGATCGCGATCGAGTCCGACGAGGCGCAGTTCGGGATAGCTACGGAGAAAATGCTCCGAATGTCCGCCGAGGCCGAGGGTGGCGTCGATCAGAACGGCTCCGTCGACGTCTATACCGTCGACGCGCAACGCCGGTCCGAGAAGGTCGTCCGCGCGGTGCAGGAGTACCGGGATGTGCCGCGTGTTGCCGGCTGTGTCGGATCCGGTCGGGCTGCCCGCATTCTCGTCCCCCTCCACGTCGCGGTCCACCTTGTCCTCCGGGTCGTGCACGCTGACTGTCGGCCGCTACGTGGGTGCGAATGCTTCGGGGTCCCTGTCCGATTGGGGAACCTGGCGCTGGGGAAGTGCGTCAGGGTCCCGGTCGGGCAGAGGCCTCGCGGCACTCGCCTTCGGGTCGTAGGCGGGCTACAGGATCCCGCCGAGCGACTCGTGGATTCCTTGCGAGTAGTTCTCTTCGCTGCGCGCGGTGTATTCCTCCCACGCTGCTTTGTCCCAGATCTCGAGGAAGTCGAACGAACCCGAGACAACACAGTCCTTTGTCAGGCCTGCGTAGGTCCGGTGAGCAGACGACAACGTGATCCGACCTTGCGCGTCGGGATGCTGCTCATCTGTTCCCGATGCCAGGTTGCGAACGAATGCGCGAGCATCCGGATCGCTACGAGGTGCTGCCGAGGCTCGCTTCGCAAGCTCCATGAACTTGTCGCGGGGGTAGACGGCGAGGCTGTGATCTTGCCCTTTTGTCACCATCAACCCTCCTGCCAACTCGTCACGGAACTTAGCGGGCAACGTAAGCCGCCCCTTGTCGTCGAGCTTTGGCGTGTAGGTACCGAGAAACACTCGACACCTCCCACTGGATCACCACGGCTCTCCGCTGAGCACCACATTACCCCACTTTCCCCCACATTCAATGACCACTAGAGAGTTTCTTCTCGGGCGCGGCGACAAACCTGCAGTTCAGTTGGCATAACCCCAGGAAACATCGCAATTCGACAGCTGGTGTCAGCGCGTCCCATGCGGCCCCGGGACGGTCGATTATCGGGCTCGAGGCGGCCCAAAACAGCGTTCGGGTGGGATTTGTGGTGCTCGATGCGCCCAGTGGGGCGAAGTGGAGAGGCGGGTGGGGCAAAGTGGGGGCGGCCCTGAAATCAGTACCGGCACCCCACCCACCCGGAGCAAATGTCACATTGGTACCCGCATGCGGGACCGATGCCACATCCGCTCCGCAATTTCCGCCGACCTCGGGGCGTGAGGGGTCCTCTCACGCCGTCGGCCGGGGACAAAGGACCCCTGACACCACCGCCCAGCGGACGTGGACCGGACGCACAAAAGGCGCCGCACCTTTCGGTACGACGCCGTTATGCGTTGCTATGGCAGAGAGGTGGACCCGAAGGTCCGATTCCTACTCTTGTTCGAATCTGCGGCGGAAACGGTCTTCCATCCGGGACGCGAAGCCACCGGATTTGCGGGGACCACGCGACTTACCTGGACCGGAGGGTTTGGATCCGCCTCCCCCGGTGCCGGTAGACGTATCGGATCCGCCGTTCGGTTGAGCCTTGCCCGATCCACCGAGCAGGAGCAACACTCCTGCTCCGAACATCACCAGGAAACCAACCAGGCTGATGATCGGGAAGTTGCCCGGCCGCAAAATCGGCAGAGCTACGCCAGTCACGAGTAGTACGAGCCCTAGGGCGAACAGAGCGATTGCTTGCAGACGACGGCGACTTGTCGCCGCTCGCATCCGACCAGCTTTCACGGTCGACGCAAACTTGGGATCCTCAGCATAGAGCGCGCTCTCGATCTGATCGAGCATGCGCTGCTCGTGCTCGGAGAGTGGCACGGTACCTCCCCCGGCACTAGAAACTGTCGACGTCTGTGTGCAAAGACGACGAATAGCCGACTTTCGCGGCTACCTATTCACCATGATACGAGGTGAATCTACGTGGGACCACCTACTCGGCAAACGACATGTCAAGAATTGACGCACCAGACCGGCAGGTATCCAATTCGGACACCCGCATCGAAGCCGTCGCAAACCCGTTATCAGCACGTCGAGCGGCCTTCATCGGCTCGTCACGACCTCGAAACATCCCAAGAATCTGCTCAGGCAGAAACTTCGGTGTCCCAGTCCGGTGCCGGGCGTAGCCGTCCCCCGTCGCCCACCGCGTCCTCGACGTCGTGCAAAAACGCACCGACGCGGGTGTAGAAGTCGTCCGCCTCGGCAACTGTGACATCACGTGAGAGACCAGCTTCCAACGCAGCCCTCGTTGCGGAGTGATCGGCGAAGTAGTCGGCCCACATCACGAACTCCGGGGCCGCGCGGGCCATCAGGACCCAGGCGCTGCGCGACCGCTCGCGGGTCGGCTTGGCCGGTGCGCTGCCGGCGAGAAGCGCGGCAGCGCCGCGGAGCGCAGCGAGATAGGCAACCTGGAAGCGCTCTCTCGGATCGTCTTCGCCGACTGCATCCATCAACAGGCGATCAGCACGCTCCAGCAGGACCCGCGGACCTCGCGTGTTCCCGGGACCGTGGGTTAGCTTGGTCCGAGCAATCTGACCAGCCATGTCAATGACCTCCTCGCTATCGGCCGGACAATCAAGAACCGAGAACC
Organism: Antrihabitans stalagmiti; assembly: GCF_016482825.1. GTDB lineage: Bacteria > Actinomycetota > Actinomycetes > Mycobacteriales > Mycobacteriaceae > Antrihabitans > Antrihabitans stalagmiti. The sequence goes on from NZ_JAEMNV010000008.1 coordinate 222,378, forward strand.
GTTCGCCCGACGACCCGGCGAAACCCGCTTCCCACGGGCATTCGCCGGATCAACGGCGTCGAACATTCATTCGACGGTTTGAATATAGATCGACCCACCGACAAGTTCGCCAATCGACAAGTCGCCGACAGAAAAGGGTGAAGGCAGTGGAGATCGACCCCGCCATCAACCCAGCGGACGCTCCCGTCGTCGTCGATCTGTCCGCAGCCGACGTGCGAGCGAGACTGCGCGAAGCCTTGGCGATCTATGTCGCAGCCATGGAGTACCCGCGCGGAACCGAACACCATCGCGCACCCATGTGGGCCGAACATATTTCGCGGCCGGGGTGGCGTGCTGTCGGCGCGGTACTCGCCGACCCGAACTCGCACGCGAATCGAGACTCACCACTGGTCGCCGTTGCCTACGGCTACCGCGGCGCACCGCATCAGTGGTGGCATCAGCAGGTCCACGACGGCATGCGCCGATTCGGTTGGACGGAGGAAGCCACGCTCGCGATGCTGTCGAGTTATTTCGAACTCACCGAACTGCACGTCCACCCCGCCGCGCAGGGACACGGTCTCGGCGAGGCCATGTTGCGACGACTCCTCGACGTCCGCACCGAACGAACGGCACTGCTCTCCACTCCCGAGGTCGACGGCGAGAGCAACCGCGCCTGGCGGCTGTACCGCAGACTCGGCTTCACCGACGTCGTCAGGCAGTTCACCTTCACCGGCGACAGCAGGCCGTTCGCTGTGCTCGGCAGGCCACTGCCGTTGCACCTGGCTGCGCACACGCTGCGGACGCCGCTGACGACCGATCCGGCCCCGCCACTGTGATCGACGTCGTCATTGTCGGCTCGGGACACAACGCTCTCGTCGCCGCGTGTTATCTGGCCGAAGCGGGCTGGTCCGTCGAGGTTCTCGAACGCGACACCGTCTTCGGCGGTGCCGTATCGACGGTGGAACGCTTTCCTGGACACCGCGTCGATCGTGGCTCGTCGGCGCACATCATGATCCGGCACACCGGCATCCTCGACGAGCTCGACCTGGACGCACACGGCCTGCGTTATGTCGACTGCGATCCATGGGCCTTCGCGCCTGCCGGTGCCGACGGCGCTCCCCCGATCGTCTTCCACCGAGACCTCGACCGCACCTGCGAATCGATCCGCGCCGCCTGCGGAACGAGCGATGCCGAGAACTACCGCAGCTTCACCGCCGACTGGGCACCACGAAGCGCTCGGGTGATGCGCGCATTCGGCGGACCGCCGACCGGCCCGAAACTACTGCGCTCGTTCTGGGGACTCGACGTCGGACCGAGCCCGAGCGAACTCTCCCGCCAGTTCCTCACCTCGGGAAATGCGTTGCTGGACGCCACTTTTCGCAGCGAGCGACTCAAGGCCGCACTCGCCTGGTTCGGCGCCCAGTCCGGACCGCCGATGTCGGAGCCGGGTACGGCACCCATGGTCGGGTTCGCCGCTCTTATGCACACACTGCCGCCGGGCAGGGCGGTCGGCGGCAGCGGCGCACTGACCGAGGCACTTGCGTCGAAGCTGCAGGCGGACGGCGGCACCATCGTCGGCGGTGACGCCGTCGTCGCACTGCGCCACGCTCGCGACGGTTGGCACGCCGAGACCGCGAACGGACGTTCCGTCCACGCCCGCCGCGTCGTCGCGGGATGTCACATCTCGACGACCCTCGACCTGCTCGAACGCGGCGGCCACGACCCGACGGTTCTCGACAGTTGGCGCAGACGTATCCGGGTCGGGCCGGGAATCGGTATGGTCGTTCGACTGGCGACAAATGCGCTCCCTCGCTACTCCGGAGCCGACTCCGTCGCGGAATCGACGTCGGGCCTGCAGCTCCTCGTCGCCGACCGAAGTCAGTTGCACCTCGCACACGGCGCCACCCTGGCAGGGGAATTGCCGCATCGCCCAGCTGTTCTGGCGATGAGCTTCAGCGGCATCGACCCGTCCGTCTGTCCCCCGGGCCAGCACCAGGTGTCACTGTGGTCGCAGTGGCATCCGTACGCGCCGAGCGGTGGCCGGAACTGGGACGACCTCGCTGAGGGCGAAGCCGACCGGATCGTTGCCGAGGTCGACGCTGTCGCACCGGGCTTCGCAGCATCGGTGCTCGACCGGCACGTGCAGACACCGAAGGACCTGGAACGCGAGATGGGCTTGCTCGGGGGCAACATCATGCATCTCGACATGTCGCTCGATCAGATGATGATGTGGCGACCGATCCCCGAACTCTCCGGACATCGCGTTCCCGGCTCGAAGGGCCTCTACCTGACGGGCGCGTCCACACACCCCGGCGGTGGGGTGAGCGGGGCAAGCGGTCGAACAGCAGCACGACTCGCGTTGTCCGACGCACGACTACCGTGGCGGCGGAGATGACACTCACACAGCGAATTCCGGCCGGTCTCGCGGTGGCGACCATCGCCGCGCAGATCGCGTACCCGCTGACCAACGGCGACGTGCGAGATCAGGTGACGATGACAGTCGTCGCACTGTTCGCCTCGACGTGCCTCGGGCACGCCGTGCTCGTGCGTGGCACCGCGTGGACCCTCGGCTTCCTGGCATGCACGGGCGGACTCGGGCTTGCGGTCGAAATGCTCGGCACAGCAACGGGTTTCCCGTTCGGCCCGTACGACTACGCGGTCGGCAGGCTCGGCAACACGGTCGGCGGGGTCCCCCTCGCGGTCGCGTTGGCCTGGACGGCAGGGATTTACACGGTGTGGACCGTCGCGACGATATTGTTCCGCCGCAACGGATTACAAATTCTCGCGACCGGCTTCGGCGCGGTCGGTTGGGACCTCTATCTCGACCCGCAGATGGTTGCCGACGGCCAGTGGACCTGGCACTCCGAGATAGCTGGCCTACCGGGACTCGGACACATACCCGTCACCAACTATCTGGGCTGGTTCGCTGTCGCCGTCACGATGGCATTTGCGATCTCACGGCTCCCCCGCTCCGACGTCCCGGACGTCCCCGACCGAATGCTTGCGGTGCCAATCGCACTGTTCGTGTGGACCTGGCTCGGCTCCGCGCTCGCTCACGCGGTGTTTCTGTCCGCACCGGAACTGCGCTTCTCCGCGATCTACGGTCTTGTCGTCATGGGTGTGCTCGGCGTCCCGCTGCTGGCACGTATCGCGCCCGAGGTCGCAGCTCGAGTGACCAGCTATGCCGAACTACGAGTCCACGCACCCAAGAATCGCTGATCGCCGCCGGTCGGAGCAGTTCGGGCGAATGTCGATGACGCGACGACGGCGCTCGGATGGCAGGATGACCTCTGTGCCGCTGACTTCGAGGGACTCCACACGCGGCCGCGTACGTCGCGTCGCCGCTCTGACCATGCTCGCGCTGCTCGTTCCGCTGCTTGCGGGCTGCCTGCGCGTCCAGGTCTCGATGGGCGTTTCCGCCGACGATCGCGTGTCCGGCCAGATCGTCGCCGCGACGGTGCCGAAAGACGAAGCCGACAAGGGTCCGCAGCTGGAACCGCCGGAGTCACTCGAATCGAAAGTCCGTGTGCAGGAGTACAAGCAGGACGGCTACGTCGGCAGCCAGGCCTTCTTCCAGGGACTGTCGTTCGGCGACGTGCAGCAGCTCGGTCTGATGTCGGATCAGAGCGCGGGTGCGTTCCAGTTGCAGCTGCAGCGCAGTGGCGACCTCGTGACATTGACCGGCAAGGTCGACCTGAAGTCCGTTCCAGCACAGGGCACCGACGTGCAGTTCACCATCGCCTTTCCCGCCCGCGTCGCAACGACGAACGGCACGAGGGAAAACGACTCGATCGTCTCGTGGAAGCTGCCACCCGGTGAGGTGACGACGATCCGCGCAGAGGTCAGATACTCGGATCCGAACACCCGCAGCTTCGCAGGCTGGGCGGGAATCGTCGGCGGCGCGACACTCGGCGTTGCCGCGATCATCGCCGCGCTCGCCTACGTCACCCGCGATCCGAGGCCTAGGCCGGGCGGCGGCGGTGCCGCCGCGGGCGGCCTCTCGTTGCCGGGCAAGCTCTCGGGCAAGCTGGGCGGCCGCAAGAAGGAAGAGCAGACCGAAGACGCGTGAGGGTAGCGCGGCTCGGCACAGTTCTCGCCGTCGCCGGAGCGACGGTCGCCGTGTACAACCGGTGCACCGTCGGGCAACTGTGTTCCGGGCGAACGACGTCGGAGCCTGTGACGGTGTGCGTGCCCGCCCGCAACGAAGCACAGCGCCTGCCGGAACTGATCGGTGATCTGCGCGCACAGACCGGTGTCGCTGCGTTGCGCGTGCTGATTCTCGACGACAACTCCACCGACGACACCTACGCCGCCGCTGTTGCCGCGATCGACGGCGACACCCGATTCGCACTGCATCACAGCGAAGCAGACCCCGCACCTGGCTGGACGGGCAAGTCTGCAGCATGTTCGACACTCGCCGATCTCGCTGAGAGTTCACAAGGTGCCGATGCAGGCACCATCGTGTTTCTCGACGCCGACGTCCGGCTCGAACCTGGCGCGCTCGCGGCAGCCGTCGACGAATCGAAACGGTCCGGCGTTGCGCTGCTGACCGCGTGGCCTCGACAGGACGCGCTCACCCCGACCGAACGTCTGATTCAGCCGCTGCTGTGCTGGTCGTGGGCTTCGACGCTGCCGATCGTGCCGTCGCAGCGGTCCCTGCGTCCGTCGATGGCTGTCGCCTGTGGGCAGTTTCTCGTGTTCGATGCCGCGTCCTATCGCGCGGTCGGCGGCCACAGCGCGGTTGCCGCAAGCGTCACCGAGGATCTCGATCTGGCCCGCGCCATCCGCCGCGCAGGCATGCGAACCTCTGTCGTCGGGGCCGGTTCGCTTGCCCGCTGTCGGATGTATCGAACCTCCGACGATCTGGAGCAGGGCTACGAGCGCTGGCTGTGGACCGCATACGGTTCGGTCGCAGGCAGTGCCGGGGTCGGCGTCTACGCGGTGCTGGCCTATCTGATTCCGCCGCTCGCAGCGGTTGTCGGCAGCGAGCGCCGGTGGGGACTGATCGGGTACGCCGCCGCCGTCGCAGGCAGGGTGGCTGCCCGATCGACCGAAAGCGGCGGGACGCCGACGACGACCTTGCCGGACGCCCTGCTGCACCCGGTGTCGGTGCTGCTGTATCTACGGTTGACCTGGCGTTCGCACCGGTCGCGGCGACGCGGCACGCTCGCCTGGAAGGGCAGGGCGCTAAACGTGGGTGACAGCGAGACCTAGGTTGGCCAACACTTCGCTCGTCGCACGAGCAAAGTTCAACGTGATGAAGTGCAGCGCCGGTGCGCCCTCGGCGATCAGACGCTCGCCCATCTTGGTGGCGACGTCGATGCCGACCTCACGTACGGCGGCCCGATTTTCCTCCGGCCCGTCGCCCGCGGCGGCAGCGAGGCGTGCCTCCAACGCCGGCGGAAGCACAGATCCGGACAACTCGACCATCTTGCGGACCGAGCGCAGCGACGTGATCGGCATCAGCTCGGGGATGATCGGCTTGGCGGCCTGCTCGGCGTCGAGCAGTGCGACCCGATCACGCAACCGCAGGTAGTGCTCGACGTCGAAGAACATCTGGGTTATCGAATACTCCGCGCCCGCACGCAGTTTCGAGACCAGGAACTTGGTGTCGTGCGCGAGATCGGGCGAACGATGGTGACCCTCGGGGAACGACGCGACGCCGACGTGGAAGTCACCGAGATCACGCACCAGCCGAACCAGTTCGTCGGCATATTCGACGCCGTCGGGATGCTTGCACCACTCGCCCATCGGATCGCCGGGCGGGTCGCCGCGTAGCACGAGGATGTTGCGAATGCCGCGGTCCGCGTATGCGCCGACCATCGATCGCAGCTCGTCGACACTGTGCGATACCGCGGTCAGGTGTGCGACCGGCAGCAGCGTCGTCTCCTCGGCAAGCTGGCCGGTGACGCGAACAGTGCGGTCGCGCGTCGATCCGCCCGCGCCGTAGGTCATCGATACGAACGCCGGTTGCAGCCGCTCGAATTCGCGCACAGCTCGCCAGAGCCGCGCCTCTGCGGCAGCGTCTCGCGGTGGGGAGAATTCGACGGAGAACGGCACTCGGCCGCCCTCGTCGGTCCGCAATCGGTCCACGATCGAAGGCGTTCGGGATACCCAGCCCGCGCTGTCGCGGCCCCGGACGGAATCGAATGTCACCGGGCAAGCATAGGTGAGCCGGCTCGGAGTGCAGGTGTGGCCGGGCTCGTCGGCTCACCCCACTATGGTTGGGATGCACCCGCACCCGAGATCGTTCTCGGCCGATCTGGGAGGTAGCACTGTCCACCGGAGTTGTCCCGATCTCGACCGAACCCGCAGAACTTTCCGCCGCATTCGAGTCGGCTCTGCGCGCATTCTTCGCGTCGCGGCGGGAGTTGATCGATCCGGTCGGCGGCGATTTCGCAGCCGCGGTGCGCCACCTCGAAGAGTTCGTCCTGCGGGGCGGCAAACGTATTCGGCCGGCCTTCGCCTGGACCGGTTGGCTGGGTGCCGGTGGCGATCCGGCAGTCGACCCGGTCAGCGCCTCCGGTGTCCTACAGGTCTGCGCGGCACTCGAACTCGTGCAGGCCTGCGCGCTGATTCACGACGACATCATCGATTCCTCGCACACCAGGCGCGGCTTCCCGACCGTTCACGTGACCTTCGCCGATCGGCACACCTCGCACGGTTGGTCGGGTGAAGCGGCACAGTTCGGTTCCGCTGCCGCGATTCTGCTCGGCGATCTAGCGCTGGCCTGGGCGGACGACATGGTGCGTGAAGCGCAACTCGACCCGGCTGCGGTCGCTCGGTTGGCTCCGGTCTGGTCGGCGATGCGCACCGAGGTCCTCGGCGGTCAGTTCCTCGACATCGCCGGTGAGGCGAGTGGCGACGAAAGCGTCGAGGCCGCGCTCCGCATCAATCGCTACAAGACCGCGGCCTACACCATCGAACGGCCACTGCACATCGGAGCGTTGCTCGCCGGTGCCGACGCATCGCTCATCGAGGCATACCGGACGTTCGGTACCGATATAGGCATCGCGTTTCAGCTGCGTGACGACCTGCTCGGCGTCTTCGGCGACCCCTCGATCACCGGTAAACCGTCCGGCGACGACCTGCGGGAAGGCAAACGCACGGTGCTCTACGCCGTCGCCCTGCAGTGCGCCGACGCGAGTGCGCCCGGTGCGGCGCAACGGCTGCGCGACGGGATCGGCACCGACCTTTCCGATACCGAGGTCGACGACATCCGCAGGACACTGATCGATCTCGGCGCTGTCGACGACGTCGAGCATCGGATCGGCACGCTCACCGCTCGAGCACTCACCGCGTTGGACAGCAGCAGCGCGACGCCACCGGTCAAAGACCGCTTGCGGGCGATGGCGTTGGCGGCGACGTCGCGCAATTCCTGACCCGGCGCCCGGCCATCGCGAGGCAGAAGCGTGGTTTTCGCCCGCTAGCTACTAAACTCGGTACCCGACCGGACACTTCCACGGCCAATGCGGCCTGCGCACCTTCAGGGGAGGAAACACAGCAGATGTCGCTCCTCACCTCGCGAACCAGATTCTCCGCCGCGTCCCGCACCATGTCGCACTTCGTCCGCAGCCCCGAGGGGCATGCCGCGGTACTCGGTTTCGTCGGCTCGGTCATGATCATGTTCGGTGGCTTCGGCGCAGGCAGTGTTCGCCGCCAGGATCCGCTGCTCGAATCGGCACATCTGTCGTGGTTGCGCTACGGACACGGCCTCGCCCTGTCGACCGCATTCGTATGGATCGGCGTCGTATTGATGATCACCGCGTGGGTTCGGCTCGGGCGAGCGACCATCGCGGGTGGCGTCACCCTCAACGAACTGCGCGCCATCGTCCCGATGTGGATCGGACCACTGCTGCTCGCGGTCCCGATGTTCAGCCGCGATGCCTACTCCTACCTCGCTCAAGGCGCCCTGCTGCGTGACGGCTTCGACCCCTACGCCGTCGGTCCCGTTGCCAATCCCGGTGTGCTGTTGGACAACGTCAGCAACGTATGGACGACGACGACTGCGCCGTACGGCCCGATTTTTCTGCTGCTCGGCAAGGCGATCACAACGATCACCGGCGAGAACGTCGTCGCGGGCACCATGCTGTTGCGGCTGACGATGCTGCCCGGTCTTGCGCTGATGATGTGGGCGGTCCCCCACATCGCCCGCCACCTCGGCGGTAAGCCCGCTGTTGCACTGTGGCTCGCCGTCCTCAATCCCCTTGTGCTGATTCACCTCATCGGCGGCGTGCACAACGAGATGCTGATGGTCGGCCTGATGGCCGCAGGCATCGCGCTCGTCCTCGAACATCACCACGTCGCAGGCATCGTCGTAGTCGCAGTCGGCGTCGCCATCAAGGCGACCGCTGGTATCGCACTGCCGTTCCTGGTGTGGATCTGGATGGTGCACGAACGCGAGCGCCGCGCCGAACTCGCTGCACGCAACGGTACGACCGAGCCCGAACGGCACAGCGAGATCGGGTTGTTCCTGCGAACGGCCAGTGCGGGGGTCGGCGTCTTCGCAGCCGTCTTCGTGGCAGCGTCGGCGATCGCGGGCGTCGGGATCGGCTGGCTCACAGCGTTGTCCGGCTCCGCCAAGATCATCAACTGGTTGTCGCTGCCGACGATCATGGCGCACCTGGTGACGGTCGGAACGTCGTGGTTCGCCGATGTGCGGCTCGCACCCGTTCTCGAGGTGACGCGGTTGATGTGCGCGATCGCGCTGCTGGTGATTCTCGTGTGGACCTGGTGGCGCTTCCGGCGCAGCGAACGCGAAGCGGTCATGGGCATCTTGATCGCGTTCGTCGCGATCGTCATCCTCTCCCCCGCCGCGCTGCCGTGGTACTACTCGTGGCCACTTGCGCTCGCGGCCGGATTCGCGCTCTCGACAACGACATTGATGATCCTGGTCGGGCTCTCGACCTGGCTCATGCTGGTGTTCCAGCCGGACGGTTCGATCGGGCTCTACACGTTCCCGCACGTCGCCGCCGCAACCTTCGCAGCCATCGTCGCCGCGTTGTCGTTGCGTACGGTCGATCCCCTACGGCTGCGCGCAACACCCGACGAGGTTGTCGGTCCCGCGTCGAAACCGGTTGTCCGAACCGACGACGTGCCACAGCAGCCCGCACCTGCGGACCGAGTACAACCATCGACGGATCGAGCCGGCAGATGACCACCCCAACTCCGCAGCTCAGCGTCGAACTGGAAGCCGCCTACGACCTGTGCCGGGAAGTAGCGGTCGGCCACGGCCGCACGTACTACCTTGCGACGCGGCTGCTACCTGCCGACCGTCGGCCCGGATTTCATTCGCTCTACGCGTTTGCACGCACGATCGACGATCTGGTCGACGTCGAGGCGGGTTCGAGCCGTACCTGGGAGGAATGCGCCCGAGAGCTCGACCGGATCGAGGCACAGCTGCACGAGCTGATCACCGCGGACGATCAGCGCACGGTCGAGCTCGATCCCAACTGGCGACCGACTCTGCTCGCGTTTGCCGACACCATGGCTCGCTACGAGGTCGATCCCGACCACGTCTGGGCGTTTCTCGGCGCGATGCGAATGGATCTGCCTGGCACGGAACGCTTCCGAACGAGATACACGACGATGGCCGAGCTTCGCGAATACATGGAAGCGTCCGCCGCGACGATCGGTATGCAACTGCTCGCGGTGCTCGGCGCCGTCGTGCCGCTCGAGGTGGCGCGACCCTGTGCTGCTGCACTCGGCCAGGCATTCCAGCTCACCAACTTCATCCGCGATGTCGGTGAAGATCTGCAGCGCGGGCGACTGTACCTGCCCGCGGACGAACTCGCGGTGTTCGGCGTCGACCACGACCTGTTGCTGCACTGCCAGCGAACCGCGACCACCGATCGTCGTGTTCGCAATGCGCTTGCGCACTTCGCCGCCGTCAACCGATCGATCTACCGCACTGCCCGGCCCGGTATCGACATGCTGGACCCGCAGGTCAGGCCTGCGATGCGCGCCGCATACACCCTCTACGCCGACATCCTCGACGAGATCGAGAAGGCCGACTTCCGCGTGCTCGACCGCAGAGCCGTCGTTCCGAGATCTCGCCGGTTCGCTGTCGCCGCGCCGGAGTTCGCGCGTGCGCTTGCTGCGCGACGCCTCGGCTGAGCCATATCACAGCGCTCGAAACCCGTTGCGCTAGAACGCCATCGCTTGCGCTCGGCGGATGATTTCGCGCGCTTGGTGCCCACGAAGAGCCTGCGCGGGTGTCCCGGACAGGCTGTCGTCCTCGGTGAACAGCCAGCGCAGCGTCTCAGCCTCGGAGTAGCCGCCGTCGCGAAGTACGGCGAGCAGACCGGGCAGGAACTTGACGATGGTGCCGTCGTCGTTGAAGAACGCATCGGGCACGCCGATGTAGCCGTCGCGCTTCACCGCGAGCAGTTGCCTGTCCCGGAGTAGCTGGTGGACCCGCGTCACCACGACGCCGAGATGTTTTGCCACGTCAGGAAGTTGCAGCAGCGAAACCGAGGCTGGCAGCACGTCGTCGCTGTATGGAATTGCACTCACGACGCATACGTTATCTGTTCACCCACCGTTCGTGGGAGTCCGATCCGCGGCAGGTCTTCCTCAGCGCCCCCGCCACACCGGATTGCGCTTCTCTGCGAATGCGCGCACCCCTTCGGTAGCGTCGTCGGAAAACAGTGCGGTGGCGGCGATCTCGGTTTGTTTGTCGAAGCCCTCGTCGTGGGTCCAGTCGGCTGACTCGTCGACGATCCGCTTGCTCGCGGCGAGGCTCAGCGGCGCGTTGACAGCAATCTGTTCGGCGAGTTCGAGCGCGACGTCGAGTGCCTTGCCTGGTTCGGCGAGCCGGTTGACCAACCCGAGATCGGCGAGCCTGGTTGCCTGCATCGGATCGCCGGTCAGAGCCAGTTCCATCGCGATGTTGCGCGGCAGTCGTTCTCGCAGCCGCATGACGCCGCCGCCCGCGGCTACGAGGCCGCGTTTCGGCTCGGGGATGCCGAACTGCGAGTTGTTCGCAGCCACGATCAGGTCGGCGGACAGAGCGAGTTCGCAACCGCCGGCGAGAGCAGGTCCCTCGACGGCGGCGATGAGGGGTTTGCTCGGCGGCTTGGCCGAGATACCGAGCGGCCCACGCTTCTCGGTGAGTGGATATTCCCCGCGCGCAGCGGCTTTGAGGTCCATACCCGAGCAGAACGACCCTCCCGTGCCGGTGAGGATCGCGACACGCGCGTCGGAATCGGCCTCGAACGCATCGATCGCGCGTTCCAACGCCGTCGCTGTCGCGAGGTCGACGGCATTGCGAACATGCGGCCTGTTCAGCGTTATCACGGTGACGGCACCGCGACGTTCGACCAGCACGGGTGCGGGCGGTGGCTCAGGCAGATCGGTCGCGACCTTGGAATCGATCGTCAGTTCGTCCGAGGCAAGAACGGTCACGGGCAGACCGAGTGCATCACCGTCGACGAGTTCGGCAACGATCTCGGACTGCGTCGTGCGTACGAGCACACGTTCGCCGCCGGGGGTGAGCACGCTGAGGACGCCGGCTTCGGGTCCGCCGTCCCTGTCGAACGGGACCGTGTACGCCTCGACGACCGCCGGACCCCGATAATCGGACCGCGCGGGGCGAGACGGTGGGTTGTCCACGATCGGCTGCAGATACCGATAGTCCTCAGCAGGCGGAGTCGCGGAGTAGATGCCGATCGCGTGTTTGGTGACGTACCAGCCGAGCGAGGTCGACAACCCGAACGACGACGGATCGTCACGTAGGCGCCCGACGAGCGTTGCAACGGCATGCGAACCGTAGTTGTTTCCAGGACCGCCGCCGAAGGTGAGGCCGCCGGTCACCGTCAGCGGGCGCGTCGGATCGTCGGCGTCGAGGCCGAGTTCGCGTGCTGCGATCTGCACGGCCGACGGGAAGCACGCGTAGAGGTCGACGTGCTTGACGTCGTCGATGCCGATTCCGCTGTGCCGCAACGCCGAAGCACCGATCGCGTTGATGGCCGGTGACGCAGCGAGCTCCGCGCGTTCGGAGACGAACCACTCGTCGTACGCCGATGCTCCCGCGTGCAGGAAGACCCATTTGTCCTGCGGCACACCGGCTGCCTCCGCGGCCGCGACGCTGCACAGGATGATGCCGCTTGCCATGTCGACCTGGAGGTTCGCGCACAGCAGCTTGGTGTACGGGGCAGAGATCAACCGATTCGACTCGGCAGGGTTCGCGATGGCATCAGCATCGAATTCTTCCGGCTGCCAAGCATTTTCGTTTGCCGCAGCCACACTCGAGTACCGCGACCACAATTCGGAGATTGCCTCGGTGTGTTCCTTCGGCGCCCGGCCGAGTACCCGCCTGTTCGCAGATTCGAGCAGGGCGTACATGTAGATCGGGGCGCCGAGCCCGACCCGGGCCTCGGACTCGTTGTTGGCCGCCCTGTCCGTTCCGATGGTCGGCGCGGGAGTGACGTCGACTCCCTGTTCGGGCCAATGCAACTCGACGCCGGTCTTCGCTGCCGCAGCGAGCGTTGCGCCTGCTTCCGCTCCGGCGAGCAGAACGACGTCGAGTTGACCGTCCATCACTGCCTGCGCCGCACTGTTGATCATCACCTGTGCACCGTCACCGCCGAACGGACTCGACTGCACAGAGGTGGCGCGGCGCGCGTCGAGTGCATCGGCAACCAGCGCACCCATGTCGCGGTACTGCCACGACGCGCTCGCGACGGAGTAGACCGCATCGGCCGACCGTAGTAGTGACTCCCCCGCGCCACTGTCCTTTCCTGCTCGTCGGAGCGCTTGAACAGCAAGGGCGGCAGGATCTTTCGAGAATGCGGGAGCACGCTGGGTAACTTGGCCGACGCCGACGATCACCGGAGTGTTCGGCGGGAGCGTTCGACCCGATGCGTGATGGAACACCGGTGCGCGACGTGCCCCTGGCGCCGAGATCGGACCTGCGGCAGCGATCGCAGCAGGTAGTTTGCCGAGCGACTCGGCCATCGCCTCGCCGAGGCTACGAACGACCGACGCACCCATCGGCCCCTCGATCGGCTGCCCGGACAGTCCGGCGTCGAAGTAGACGGTCGTCGTGGCTCCTGCGGAACGAGTCGTGAGCCAGAACCCGACCGTCAGACCCATCGGCCCGACTCCCTGTAGTTCGACGACCGAGCCGTCGTTGCCTGCAACGGTCCACCGAATGTCGGCGGGCATGCCCATGAACTTGCCCTGCTGGACGAACGTCGCACCTGGGTCGAGGGCGGTCGGCGGGTCGCCACGCCACCCGACGTGAGTCGTGAGCCATTCGCCGAACCGGTTGGGGTCGGCGAGATAGGCAGCGACCGAGTCGGCCGCAGCTGGGACTTCGACGCTAGCGTGCGTCTGCCGGACGAAGTCGGCGACACCTGCGGGCGGCACGTAGTCACCGAGGTCGGCTGCGGGCGTCTCGCCCGTGCCGAACACACCGCCGACCAGGTCGGCGAGGATTCGTGGATCTTTTCGAACCGTCGCCGCAAGCTGCCCGACGGCACGCACGCTCGCCCGAAGCTGCCGAACCGACCTGTCGATCCCACTCATACGTCTCACCCATCTTTTGTCGTCGCCCCGTCATCGAACCAACGATTCTGCGACTATTAGACGGATATTAGTCTCACGTGTCAAAATCATCGAGTGACACGACCCGGCGCGCCGCTCCCCAGCCTGATGGGACGTGCCGTTGCGAGGGCACTCCTGACCGGCCCCCAGGCAACAGAGGCCGACGCGCGAATCTTCGAAGCCACCATCGCCGTCCTGGCACGACGCGGCACCCGCGAAGCGACGATGGACGATGTGGCGGCCGAATCGGGAGTGAGCCGGGCGACACTGTTCCGCCGCTTCTCCGGAAAGGACGAACTGTTCGAGCGTGCGTTGACGAGAGAGATCGGGTTGCTGCTCGCCGGGCTCGCGCAACGCTTCGAGGTGATCACCGACCCGACCGAGCAGGTGATCGAAGGTTTTCTCGACTGCATGCGCCTCAACGACCACATCCTGTTCAAGACAACCGATCCCGAGCGACGCACCGACCTCGTAGACGCCCTCTGCCAAGGCGATCCGTCCCCGATTGCCCTGGTGCACTACGCCGTTCGAAGCAATATCGCCAAGAATCAAGCCGCGGGAAAAATTCCGCCCGGACTTCCCGACCTCCAGGCCGATGCCTTGATCCACATCTGCATCGGCTACCTGGCCGCACCGTCGGTCGCGATCGATCTGACCGACCCGGACGCCGTTCGAACTCTCGCGAGAGTCGCCATCGCGCCGATCCTCACCGGGGCGACCGTCGCGCAGTGACCGCGGGCCGACCGACAGTGTGGCCGACATCCTCTCGACCTCACCTGCCACGATGGCGGAGTCGAAGTAGATTCTCGCTACCATCGAGTACTGAGCCTGCGCCGACGGAGTGCAGCGAAAGCCTCCAGTGCAGGCTTGTCGAGATCGGAGGTGGGGCATGAGGATCGACGGTCACTTGGTCGGCACGATGCTCGATCGCCGCTACCGCATCGATGCCCAGATCGCCCGCGGTGGCATGTCCACAGTGTTCCGTGGGCTCGATACTCGGCTCGATCGTCCGGTCGCGATCAAGGTGATGGATCCGAAGTTCGCCGCCGATCCCAAGTTTCTCAGCCGGTTCGAGTTCGAAGCCCGGGCTGTCGCGCGACTGAAGCACGTCGGCCTCGTCGCGGTGTACGACCAGGGCCTCGACGGCGAGCTCGCCTTCCTCGTCATGGAACTAGTCGAAGGCGGCACCCTGCGTGAACTGCTACGCGAACGCGGGCCGATGCCGCCGCATGCCGTCCGCGCGGTCGCCGAGCCGGTCCTCGACGCATTGGGCGTCGCACACGCGGCCGGACTCGTCCATCGCGACATCAAGCCGGAGAACGTACTCATCTCCGACACCGGCGAGGTCAAGCTCGCCGACTTCGGACTGGTCCGTGCCATCGCCGCCTCCAGCACGACGTCGAGCAGCGTGATTCTCGGCACCGCCGCCTACCTGTCCCCCGAGCAGGTCGCGACCGGTGTTGCCGATGCGCGCAGCGACGTCTACTCGATGGGTGTGCTCGTCTTCGAGATGCTCACGGGCGATACGCCGTTCACCGGCGACACCTCGCTGTCGATCGCCTATCAACGACTCCAGAACGACGTACCGAGCCCGAGCGATTTCATCGAAGGCGTCCCCGACGAGTTCGTCGACCTCGTTCTCGACGCGACGGCTCGCGAACCGGGCCATCGCTACGACAACGCCGCGGCGATGGCCTTCGCCCTGCGGGGCATCGCCAGGACCCTGCAACTTCCCGACTACCGCGTGCCTGCGCCGCGGCGCTCGGCCGAGCATGCGAGCGCAGGGTTCGCTTTGCCACGGTCGGTGCACGAGCCGACGAAGCATCACGGTGACGCGCGATCGGCTCCCCCTCAGGTTGCTCCGCCCGCGCCACCCCCGTCCGCGGCACCGCCGGTCCGCCAGCATGCGCCGACAACGGCGATGGTCGATCCACTACGCGGCGCCACGACGGACCACGCGTTCCATCAATCGCACGGCACAACCGCGCAACCACACGTTCACCACACGAAAGTGGTCACGGCGGCCACACAGCGGCCACTCGAATTCCGACCACCCGAAAGCGGCTCGGCCAGTGGGGTCCCCGCACCTGCGGGTGGTTCCGGGTACCGCTTCCCCGAGCACGTCGACAATCGGCGGCGATCGCGCCGCACGATGATCGTGTGGCTGCTGATCGTGCTGTTCCTTGCACTTGCGGTCGGGTTCGGCGGCTGGTGGATGGGATCGGGCAAGTACACGGCCGTTCCAACCATCGACGGCCTCGATCGCGATGCCGCAACGACGGCATTGTCGGAAGCCGGGCTCGATCCGGTGATCCGAAATCAACATTCGGACACCGTGCCTCCTGACGCGATCATCGGCACAGACCCAGCCGCAGGCTCGCGGATCGCGCGCAATTCGACTGTTGCTCTTGTCGTTTCGGCCGGAAAGCCGGTCGTGCCACCGTTGTCGGCCACCGGGGAATCCGTCGAGGCCGTGCAGACGAAGATCCGCGAGGCGTCACTGACACCGATCGACGGCGGCGAGGCGTTCAGCAAAACAGCACCGATCGGCACGGTCGCGGCGCTCGATCCCGCTCCGGGAACGGTCGTCGCCGTCGACTCGCGGGTGAAGATCGTTCGCAGCAAAGGCGCACCGCCGGTGGAACTGCCCGATGTGCGAGGCCAGACTGCCGACGAGGCGCGCCGAAGCCTCGAAGCAGAAGGCATCCTGGTACGCGATACCCAGACGAAATTCGACAACGGCACCGACGGTGGCGACGTGATCGCCACCGAGCCGAAAGCGGGTACCACCGTTCCGGTCGGTACCGAGGTCACCCTGATCGTCTCCGACGCGGTCAAGGTGCCGTCGCTGTCCGGCAAGTCGGTCAGCTCGGCGCGCGACGAACTGACCGGACTCGGACTGGAAATTCAAGTTCGCCAGGTAGCCCCGACCGACCGTTCCGTCGTCCTCACGCAGTTCCCCTCGGGCGGAACCCGAGTACAGCGCGGCAGCAGCGTCACAGTCGTTTCGTTGCCCTGAGGCCGCACGCGGGTCGTGAGTCCTTTCGGAGGGCGGGCCCGCCGAAAAGACGCACGAGCGGCGGAGCCGCCTACTTCTCCCGAAGCATCTCCGCGACGAGGAATGCCAGTTCCAGCGACTGCTGGGTGTTGAGGCGCGGATCGCATGCGGTCTCGTAGCGACCGGACAGGTCCAGATCGGAGATGTCCTGCGCGCCACCGAGGCATTCGGTCACGTTCTCGCCGGTCAACTCGATGTGGATGCCGCCGGGGTGCGTACCGAGTCCGTTGTGGACCTCGAAGAAGCCCTGCACCTCGTCGACGATGCGATCGAAGTGCCGCGTCTTGTATCCGGTCGACGCCTCGTGTGTGTTGCCGTGCATCGGATCGCACTGCCAGATGATCTGATGGCCTGTCGCCTGCACCTTCTCGATGATCGGCGGCAGCAGATCGCGAACCTTCGTGTTGCCCATCCGCGACACCAACGTCAACCGGCCCGGCTTGTTCGTCGGATCGAGGCGCTCGACATATTCGACCGCCATTTCGGGCGTCGTGTTCGGGCCGATCTTGAGGCCGATGGGGTTGGACAACAGTTCCGCGAACGCGATGTGCGCACCGTCGAGCTGCCGGGTGCGGTCGCCGATCCAGAGGAAATGTGCCGAGAGGTCGTAGAGCGTCGGGTTGCCGTCTTCGTCTTCGGACAGCCGCAGCATCGCACGCTCGTAATCGAGCACGAGTGCCTCGTGGCTCGCGAAGATCTGAGCGGACTGCAAGTTGGGGTCGGTCACTCGACAGGCGTTCATAAACGCCAGACCGCGATCGATTTCCGAGGCGAGCTGCTCGTATCGCGCGCCCGCGGGAGACTCGGCGACGAACGCCCTGTTCCAGTCGTGCACCTTGTGCAGATCGGCCATGCCCGCACCGGTCAGCGCGCGGACCAAGTTCATCGCAGCGCTCGCATTTGCGTACGCGCGCACCAGACGGGACGGATCATGATCGCGCACAGCAGCATCCGCCACCAACGAGTTGACCATGTCACCGCGGTAGGACTTGAGACCCAGCGAGTCGATGTCGGACGACCGCGGCTTCGCATACTGACCCGCGATGCGCGCGACCTTCACGACGGGAACGCTCGCACCGTAGGTCAGCACGACCGCCATCTGCAGCAGTGTCCGAATGTTGCCCTTGATATGGGGCTCGGTGTTGTCGGCGAACGTCTCGGCGCAGTCGCCGCCCTGCAGGAGGAACGCCTCACCGCGCGCGACCTCGGCCAACTTGCGTTGCAGCTCCTGCACTTCGGAGGGAACGCAGATCGGGGGCACGCTTTCGAGCACGGTCCGCATCGCCGCGGCCTGATCTTTCGGCCAGCTCGGCTGTTGCGCGGCCGGCTTCGCCAAAGCAGCGTCCAACCTGTCGCGCAGGTCGCTCGGAAGCGGTGGCAACTCGGGCAAGCGGTCGATCGGTACGTCGACAGTCCAGTTCACCAGTACAGGATATTCGCATTACGAGGCGCCGAAGGTGTTGGGTTGTCACACCTTGGGTTCAGCCCCTGGTTCGCTACCGCGACGAACGCACATTCACCGCAACGAACGAGCCCGCTCGATGGCCTCGAATTTCGCCATATTGTGCCGCGCATCGGCGAGCGCATCGTGCGCGTCTGCCGGTACGGGTGGAATCGTGGGGCTGCCGTTCTGCTCCCAGTACTGCTTCAACTCGCGGGTGTAGCGCGGTAGCGAGCGTGGCAACGCCGTCATCGGGCCCCACAGCTGACACAACGCGACGTGATCGTAGGCAGCCACCCATGCCCACAGTTCGGGTTCGATACCCGCGCGTGGCAGAAGAAACGACAGCAGGTCGTCACGGATGCGATCTCGACTGCGCCACGCGGGATGTGCAGGGGGCGGCAGCTTCGGAAGAACGTTCTGGCGGACCCACTTGCCTGCCCGCTTCGGATCGAAATCGGTGGACACTGCGTAGAACTCGCGTCCGTCCTCGCATACGACACCGATCGAGATCAGCTCGATGGTTCGGCCGTCTTCGATGAACTCACTGTCGTAGAAATAGCGCACGGTCGGCCACCCTATGCGACAGCCAGCGCTTACGCGTCGTGTGGGTCAGCCGGCCTGGGTGTCCGGGTACCGATCGGCACGCGGCGCAACCGCGTCCGCGGACTGCTTCTGCTTTTTCAGCGATGCACCGTAGATGTCGACGTACTCCTGGCCGGACAACTGCATCAGCTCGTACATCACTTCGTCGATCACGGCGCGCTCGATGAAGCGGTTGCCGCCCATACCTTCGAACCTCGAGAAGTCGATCGGTGGACCGATCTTGACGGTGACCCGAGCGGGCCGGAACTTGGTGGTCCCCGGTGGCGTCACGAGGTTGGTGCCGATCATCGCGCACGGAATCACCGGCACACCGGTTTCGAGCGCCAGTCTCGCCAACCCCGTCTTGCCCTTGTACAGCCGACCGTCGGGCGAGCGGGTGCCTTCCGGATACAGACCGA
The DNA here is from genome assembly GCF_016482825.1 of Antrihabitans stalagmiti. Lineage (GTDB taxonomy): Bacteria > Actinomycetota > Actinomycetes > Mycobacteriales > Mycobacteriaceae > Antrihabitans > Antrihabitans stalagmiti. The sequence continues at coordinate 241,408 of NZ_JAEMNV010000008.1, forward strand.
CGAGCTTGCCCTTGTCGAGGTAGATTCGCGCGGTGTTCATCGCCGATTCGGCGGCGTCGCCACCACTGCGATCGATCGGCACCTGGCCGGTCGCCGTGAAGAAGATTTTCTGCAACCTGCCTTTGATACCGGGAGTCGTGAAGTACTCGCTCTTGGCAAGGAAGGTGATCCGACGAGTCGACATCAGCGGCAGGAACAGCCAGTCGGTGATCGAAAGATGGTTGCTTGCAAGGATCGCGGGACCGTCCGCCGGAATGTGCTCGAGTCCCTCGATGCGAGGGCGATTGACCAGTCGCAGTATCGGGCCCACCAACACGAACTTCAGCAGCCAATACAACATGGGACCCTTCCCGACGGACGTGACAAGACGCTCGACGCGTACTTTACCGAGGTTTCATTTACCGAGCTACCAGACGAGTGACCATGACGTGGCACGTCACGAGCAGCGTTCACGAGTTGCTGTCGGCGACAACCGCTCGCGCAAGTTCCGCAGCGCCGATCATGGCCGCAGCCTCACCGAGCTGGGTCGTCCGAATTCTGGCAAGCGGCCGATGCCCCGCCCCCGTCACCAGGGCCGCGTAGTGCTCGCGCGCCTCGTCGAGGAACAGCGGTGCCGAACTGCTCACCCCACCGGCGATCACGACGAGATCGGGATCGTAGATGTCGCTGACGAACGCGAACCCGATTCCGAGCCAGCGTGCAAAGTCGGCGACGGCCGCTATCGCAATCCGGTCGCCGTCCTGCGCGGCACCGGCGACGCGACGTCCCGTCAGCGAACCCGGATCGCGAGCGACCTCACGGGCCAGAATCGCCGAGTCGCCAGGATTGGCGGCGAGCAGTTCGATCGCCGTGTCCGCCAACGCCGTTCCGCTGCAATACCGTTCCCAGCAGCCACGCTTACCGCACGCACAGGCACGCCCGTCGGGGACGACCTGTACGTGGCCGAGTTCGGGTGCGACACCGTGACTGCCGCGATACAGCTCGCCGTCGATCAGCAGTGCCGCGCCGATGCCAGTGCCGATCGCGACCATGACGACATTGCGCCCACCCGCTGCCGACCCGAACTTGTGCTCCGCCCACACCGCGGCGTTCGCGTCGTGCTCCAGGATGACCGGCAAGCCGAGCCGCTCACCGAGTTGCTTGCCGACCGGTGCGTCGACCCACGGTAGATGCGGCGCGAACCGGACCGTTGTGCGATCACTGGTAATGAAGCCCGCGACCGCCAAACCGACGGCGGCGATCTTGTGCCTGCTCGCGAGTTCGCGGACCGCCCGGTCGAGCCCGTTCTCCAGCGCTTTACGCGACTGCGGAGTCGGTGCCTGGGTCGTGTCCAGTACCTGTCCCTCTGCGTCGACGACCGACGCCCGAATACTCGTACCGCCGACGTCGATTCCGACGGTCAGCGCCTTGCCGCGTTTGCGACTCACACCACCGGTGCCCATGAGGACGAATTGTGCCCACTCGAACGGTCTGCCGTTGCATTCGCGGGTTTTATGGTCACCGGAATGTTCACGAGCTTGTTCGGATCGGCCGTCGAAGCGGCTGCGGGGGCCCGCTGTTTACCGTCCGAGTCCGCTGCAGCACCGTTGGCGGCGTCCGCGAATTCCGGCGGCAGCTTCGGCTCGACCGGGATACCGGCCAAGGCCTCGCGCAGGACTATCACCACAGCCGTGCCGTGATCAGCGAGTGTGCCGAGCAGGTCGTGGTGCTCCCCGCGCACCAGCGCACTCACCGCGCACACGGGACACCAGTCGCAGCTCGACCACTCTTGCTGGTTCGCCCCGACCGCTGCACGACGAAGCGCAGGCTCGACTTTCTCGAGCAAGGCCTCGGCGAGCAGGCGCAGTTCGTCGCCGAAGTTCGCGTGGTCGTCCTTCGAGTGGTCACGGTTGGAGTGGTCGGCTTTCGCCTTCGAGGACTTTTCCGAACTCATTTCGGCCATACCTTCTGATCAGGGCGAAACCGCACGACAAGACTCGTGCCATCGAGTTCCGCCGACTCGACAGCACACCGGCGCAATACCGACGCAAGACGCATTCGACGCCGGATTCCGTCAGCTCCCACTATCAAATCGTCCTCCGCTCGCGCTAGTTGCAGGCTCTTCGGTTCGACGACAGGAAGGTGCATGCGCATCGCGTACACCGAGTCGACTCCCGAACCCGATTCCAACCAGACCGTCACAGTCTGCGCGTCCCCGCCTCGTGCGGGCGGCGCGTCGGCCAGTTCAGCGTTCACCGCGTAGGCGAGCGCACCGAGAGAGGACAATCCTACCGGCTCCGGTCCGGTGTGCTGTGCCGTAAGGATCCGCACATCGGTCATCGATTCTTCGAACGCTGCGACGACGTCGAGCTGCTCCCCGCGCCGGTTCCGGTACCACCGCACGGCCGGCGCAACGTCGTCGGAACCGATCTCGTCGGTGGCGCCAGGCTCGTCGAGCGAGGGCAACACCTTGTTCACGACGACCGCATCGAGGCGCAGCCCGAGCAACGCCAATGCCGATCGGGTGCGCGCTGCTTCGGCGAGGGCCAACCGCTCCGCGACGGTGATCAGCCGGACGCTGGTCCGATTCTGATCGGCGATCACGTCACGCACACCACCGAGTGCGACAGCGATCTTCTCGATGGTCGCCACGACAACGGCCATCCGCAAGTCGGTGCCGATCGCGGCCGCAATTCGCTTGTGCTTCGGCCAGATTCGTTCCAGATAGCCGAGAAACGCGTCCGGTGCCGCGAGCGTGCGCAAGGCGTCGGCAGTGGGTCCGCAGTCGACGACGACGGTGTCCCATTGATCGTCCGAGGCGAACTCGACGATCTCGATGAGACCCAGAATCTCTTGCGCGCCAGGCAAACCGGTCAGCTCGCCGGCGTCCAGCGCGGTCAGTTCGGCACCGTGATCGTGACCGGATCCGACGCTCAACATCTTCGACGTCTCGCGGTAGCGCTCCTCGAGCAGCGCGAGGGTATCGATCTCGATAGCCTCCAGCCCGTCCATCACGGAGTGAATCGCCGCCGTCGTGCCCGGATCGTGGGAGATAGATCTGCCCAGTGCGTCGCCGAGCGACTGCGCTTGATCGATCGACGCGAGCAGGACACGCTCGCCGGAACGGGCACGCGAGATAGCCGTCGCACACGCCAGCGTGGTCTTACCGACACCGCCCTTGCCGACGAAGAACTCGATTTTCGCCTGCTGCGCGGCGCGCCTACCGGTGCTCAGCCTTCGACTCGCTTCTTGAGTTCCTTCAGCGCAGTGTCGGTGATGACCTTTTCGGCCTTCCGCTTGAACATGCCGATCATCGGGATGTTCAGATCGACGGTGAGTTCGTAGGTCACCTCGGTGGTGCCGTCGGGTCGCGGTTCGAGCGAATAAGTCCCGTACTGCGCCTTCTGCAGCTCACCACGCACGAGTTCCCAGCTGACCGATCTACCGTCGGCAGACCAGTCGTAGACCAGGTCGTAGCTGTCGGTGACGATGCCGGCATCGAGTACGAACCGAACCTTGTGTGCGCGCTTGTCGGGACCCTGCTCGAGCACCTCGACCGTCTTCGCGGCCGCTACCCACGCCGGGTATCGATCGAAATCGGCGATGACGTCCATCACCTTGTCTGCGGGGGCCGCAATGAGGATCGACCTGTACGTCTTGTCGGCCATCGGGGCTACCGATTCCTTTCGCCTTGCAAACGTCATCGAGACCGGACTGCGCTGGCCGGAGAAGACGCCTGACTATCACACACGAAGCGCCGGTTACGGACAATCCCACCAGCGTCAGGCCGGCGGCTCCCCCGCGGCTCTACCCGCCTCCAGAAGCGCTTTGACCTCGAAAGACATTCGCTTACCCGCGACTCGGCGGGCACGATTGGAAGGACCGAGATCACTCGGATCGAGTGCACCGACCGGCTCGGCATGCAGGAAGTAGTGCAGGATCACCCCGTCGAGTGCGGGTTCGAGCCACACTTCCATCGTTCCGACGATGGCGCCCTTGACCGTCCAGCGAAAGCCCTGCGGGCCGCGATTCTCGCGAACTTCGACGGTGAGGTCCGGCCACCATTGCCGCCATTTGGACGGCGACGAGATCGCGTCCGCAACCCGCTCTGCGGGTGCCGCGACGAACGTCTGATCGGCGACCTGGATGCTACTCACGCGAGGAGCCTAATCGACCCGATCGGACGCTCCGGCAAGCAACCCGGCCAGCTTGGCCGCGATCACGTCCCAGCGCCAATCGGCGGCGACCCACTCGCGCCCTGCCGCTCCCATCGCCGCCGCGCGGTCACGATCGGAAAGCACGCCGATGACGGCCGCGCTGACCTGCGCAACCGATCGTCCGTCGACGACGTGACCCGTTTCGCCCTCGCGGACCGTTTCGGGCGCGCCGCCCGACCGGCCTGCGATGACGGGAACACCGGTTGCCGAGGCTTCGAGGAACACGATCCCGAGGCCCTCGACGTCCAAGCCCGCACCTCGGGTCCGGCAGGGCATCGCGAAGACGTCGGCGATCGTGTGGTGTGCCGCCAGTTCGGCGGACGGGACACCTCCGGTGAACACGATGTGATCGGCGACGCCGCTCTCGCGCGCCAGCTTGCGCAACGTGTCCTCGTAGGGTCCACCGCCGACGACGACAAGTGTTGCGCCGTCGATCTTTTCGCGAATCGACGGCAGTGCCTTGATCAGGATGTCCTGGCCTTTGCGTGGCACAAGACGCGACAGACACAGAATCGTCGGCTTGTCTCCGAGCGCATATCTTTTCCGCAGTTCGGCCCGCGCTGCGGGGTCCGGCCGGAATTTGTCGCTCTGCACCCCGGGTGGGAGGTGTTCCAGTGCTGCCCGCGCACCGAAGGCCGATGCGAATCTGCCGCGGGTGTAATCGCTGACGTAGGTGACGACGTCGGTGTGGTCGCCGATGACACGCAACGTCTGGCGCGCGGCGGGCAACATCGACCAGCCGACCTCGTGCCCATGGGTGCTCGCAACGATTCGCTGTGCGCCTGCCCGCCGCAGTACGGGAGACAACACCGCGAGAGGCGCCGCCGCACCGAACCACACGCTGTCGCAGCCCCTCGACGCGATCAGCTTCGCCGCGCGCCGGGCAACCAACGGCGTCGGCACCATCAGGGTCGTCGGGTGCCGGACGACCTCGAAAGGCTGGTCGGCGTCGAATCGGGTGTGCGAATCACCACGCCAGCGCGGGGCATAGACGACGAGGTCGTCGGCGGGAAGCCGCGTTGCAAGAGCATGCAGGTACGACTGGATGCCGCCGGGGCGGGGCGGGAAGTCGTTGGTGACCAGCAGGGTACGAGCCATGCGGGAGACCTTACGGTGACGCGCGATCGGCGGGCGGCGGTGCTGTGAGATCTGCGAGATCTCGAGCGGCACCGGCTGTCAGGTCTGCGGTCGCAGCCACTCCGCCCAGCCGCGTACGAGGTCTGCCGTTCCGATGCCGAGTACCTCTTGCAGGACCCGATCGACACCGGGCTCGTCGATCGGTCCACGTGCGAGCGCTCTGTACAGCGCAACGAGCGCGGGCTCACCGAATTCCGCTGCGATGTAGGCACATACGGCCCACCCCTGCTCGTAGGCAAGCCGAGCGGTAGCGCTCGCCGCGAAGTCCGCATCCGAAGGAAGCGCGACGGGGAGGCCGAACGCGTCCACCTCCGCGACGAGTGTCGGTGCGATCCGGCCGAGCGACAGACCGGTCCCCCGATAGCCGGAATAGTCGGCGAAACCTTCGAGCAGCCACATCGGTGAACCGTCGACTGTCACAGCTCTCGTCGCGATATGCGTGAGTTCGTGGCGCAGCACCGCCCTGCGGGTCACGTCGTCGAGACGTTGCGCCGCAGTGGGACTGAAGACGACACGCTGCCCTGTCACGGGCGGCGTCCGAACGACGTCGGACACGCTGACCGCCGCGATCTCACTCCCGCTGTAGCTGCTGCCGACGAGCTCGACGAACTCGTCGCGGCTCGACGTCGCGATCACGAGTGCGGACCTGGCCCAGTCGGTCCCCCAGAGTTCGGTGACGGCAGGAACGGCCGTGCTCACTTCGGCGGCAAGTGCATTCACGTTGTCGGCGTCGTCGAGGTGACCGAGCACCACCGACGTGCGACCGTTTCCGGAGGGGACGGACTTCGCCAGCAGAGGTCCGAAATCCCAAGGGCCACGCCAGGTTACGCGATCTCCAACAGGTGCGTCCGATAACAGCAACCAGGTCTCGCCGCGCCGTGCGAGGGTGAGGGCAACAGGCTTTCGCGTCGGCGCTGCGTCGGGTCCGGTGACGGCGTAGCGAAGGTAGACCGGAGGCATCCAGACATCCGAGGCCTGCAGCGCGTCGACGGTCTCGCGAGGAACCGGCGTTTCCGGTTCGGTGCCGATGTCGAAACCGAAGTCAGCGAGCGGAACGTTGCGCAGATTCTGCGCTCTGCGAACTTCTCGGTCGAGAAACCCCGGGGCGGCGTCACGGTCGAACAGGGCGGCCAGTGCTGCCGTGTCACCGCTGCGTAGCGCGCGGGCCCAACTGTCGAGCAGCGCCTGCACATCGGCTTGTCGAGCGGTCGCGTACGGATCGGGTGGTGCCTCCGCGACGGCGGACTGCTCGGCGGTGTTTTCTCGCGACTCGAAGGCGAACACTGCGCCGACGATCACCAGTGCCACCGCGAGACCGAGGAGCGCGAAAAGCTCCCAGCGTGGTGTCCGCCGACCTAGGTCGGCGTCGAGGGGTGAAATCCGCTGTCCTGCGAATCAGTACCGGCGGGCGCCGTAGTAGGGGTAGGAACCCATGGGCGAGATCGCGACCGGAACACCGAAGGTCGAAGCGTGCAGCACGTTGCCGTTGCCCGCATAGATGCCGACGTGCGAGGCGTCCGAGTAGAACCCGACGACATCGCCTGGCTGCAGGTCGTTCTTGTCGACAGGCGTTCCCGCCGACATCTGGGCCTGGCTGGACCGCGGCAGCGTTTTACCAACCTGCTTGTAGGCCCACACGACGAGTCCGGAGCAGTCGAACGAGTTCGGTCCAGCGGCTCCCCACACGTAGGGGCTACCGATCCGTGTGATCGCAGCCTGCAGTGCGCCCGTTCCCGATCCGGGAATCAGGCCTTGGAGCAGCACACTTGGATCGAAGCCAGGCGGAAACGCGCTCCCGACGAGCATTGCCTGCTCAGCGCCGGACAACGCACCCCACGCCTGGGTGACCCCCGCGATCGCGACCTGGAGTTCGCTCTGCTTCTTCTGCAGATCGGCGCTGACGGCCTTGGCCTGCTCAGATGCGGCCTTTGCCGCCTCGACCGAGAGCTTCGAAGCCTGCTCGGCGGCGGCCGCTGCTGTGATCGCCTTCTGGAATTCGGCGACATCGGATGCAGCTTCGGTCCCGAGGACGTCGAGCGCGGACATCTGGTCGAGCATTTGCTGAGGCGAATCGCTGGTCAGCACGGCGAACAGGCGATTGGGACGCGCGCCCTGATAGGTCGCGACAGCGATGCGGTCGATGACGGGCTGGTACTCGGCGATCTTCGCCTGCTCGACCTTGACGAGGTCCTGATCTGCCGCCAGCTTGGCATCGGCGGCCTTTTGCGCCTCGACCTTCTTGTCGAGGTCTATCTGCGCGTTGTGCAGCGACTCGTTGATCTGTTCGGATTCGCGAGCAAGGGTGGTGAGCTGCTGCATGGCATCGCTCGCGTTACCGGGCGGCAGCGCGACGGGATCGGCGACAGCCGGTCCTGTCGGTGCCGCAGCCAATGCGACGCTGAGCAGACCTACTGCGACTGCGCTGCCTATCGAGCGCTTCACGCGGTGTGACGCCACGGAACAGTTCTCCGTTCATCCGTCTTTCGCCGGACCGAGGTGGTCCGGCGCTTGCTCGGCTGCGACGGACAGCCTTGGAATCAGCCTTTGACCTCGCCGGTTGCACGAAAGTCTCGGTTAGGTTACGGAATGGCATACGGTGCTGTCCAGCCGAGTTCTGGTCTCGCCATCTCGAGGTGGTAATGCGCCGCGGCCGCGTCGTTGCGGTCCGAGCCAGGTGTCGAGCCTGAGGTCGGCCGAAGGATCCGTAACTCCCGACCGACTCTTGGACCGTACACGGCGAAGAGCGGGCTGGATTCCCAGCCCGCTCTTCTTGTCGCGAATGTCCGAATGCCTCGTCGGCGTCGGATCAGGGGTCGATCAGACGCGGCGTGCCGCGTAGACCGCCATCGAGTTCAGGGGCGCGTAGTGGACCGGCGTGCCCGACGTGGAGGCATGGATGATGTTTCCGTCGCCTGCGTAGATCGCTGCGTGACCGCCACCGTTGTAGATGATGACATCGCCGACCTGCAGGTCCGACAGCGAAACGGGGACGCCGACGCCAGCCTGTGCGCCACTGGTACGCGGGAGGCCGATACCGGCCTGCGCGAATGCCCACTGGACGAGACCGGAGCAGTCGAATGCGTTCGGGCCGGCTGCGCCGTAGACGTACGGTGCGCCGAGCTTGGACTGCGCTGCCTCGACTGCACGCTGGCCGGCACTGAAGACCGGTGCGGGCGGTGCGAAAGGCGCGCCGGGGGTACCTGGGAACTGCGGGATCGGAAGGTTCGGAACCGCAGGGACGTCGAAGGTTCCGACGCCCGGGATGTCGAACGGCTCGGCCATTGCCGGTGCGGCCGGAAGAATCATTGCGCCGAGTGCCATTGCCCCGGCGACGGCTGCCCGACGCGCGGGTCGATGAGAATTGGATGACGCCATGAAAAAGTGCTCCGTTTCTTCCACTCATCCACCGGCCGGGTTAGCTGACGGGTTCGGGCTAGGAAGTTCGCCCTACCCTCCGACCGCGACAACGTGCTTCGTTGCGATCGGCTGGGATTCACCCCAGTTGAAACTTGGGTTCCCGGCTCGGCTTCTTGTACAAGCTGCCGATTTGGTGGTGACCAGGCGATGCTGCGTTTGGTTGCAGCAAGACTCCGCTTGGTCTCGAAAAGATTACGAAGCGATATACGTCGTGTCGAATTGCCTCCGCTGAATAACGCTGTTCCGACCGAATGGTCCATTCCTTGGTGCGACCGGCGTCACATTCATTCGGACTATGCATGGTGACGTCCCAACCCGGCCTGCGACAAGCCTCTGACCAGGGCATTGTGCGCCGGCGAATCGCGCGGTCGCGGCCGGGTCGTTACCTCGTCGTTACTGGTCAGCGGCAATTCCGGGCCTGCCTCGACGGGGTTTCCCTTACCCACAGCCGACGATCTCGAAACACCTGGGAAAACGCTGAGAATTACGAGCATCTCGCTATCCGATTCCGCCGTATATTCATTCGATTCGGCAATCACTGTGATCCCCATCTCCAACTGCGAAAAGTCAGGGAATTCGGGGGTGAAAACGCTGTTTCGACGCGTGTGGATATCGCCTCTAGTCCGCAAACGAACACCACCGAATAGCTACGTGAACACCGCTGCGGTGAGTCTGGCGAGCCCTGTCGGTGGGCGGTCCTACTCTGACGCCCGTGAGCTTGCCGATCCCTTGGGACTCCCCCGCACCAGGCGGGCCGATCCCAGCTCCCGGATCGCCACGGCCCTTCGACCGGCACGGCTACCAACCGGTCGGGCGGCAACTCACCTTCGACGAGCTGGACACCCCACTGCACGACACGACCTTCGTCGTCGTCGACCTCGAAACCACAGGTGGCAGCGCCGCCAACGACGCCATCACCGAAATCGGAGCCGTCAAGATTCGCGGTGGTGAAGTGATCGGCGAACTGGCAACACTCGTCGATCCAGGCCGCTCGATACCGCAGATGATCGTCGAGATCACCGGGATCACCTCGGCAATGGTCATCGGCGCTCCCCCGATCGAGCGAGTACTACCCGCCTTCCTCGAATTCGCGGCAGGCGCCGTACTCGTCGCTCACAACGCGCAGTTCGACATCGGGTTCCTTCGCGCTGCCGCGACCCGGTGCGACACCGCGTGGCCCGCGTTCAAGGTCCTCTGCACGGTCAAGCTCGCACGACGTGTTCTCACCAGGGACGAAGCACCGTCGGTGAAGCTGTCAGCCCTGGCTTCGCTGTTCGCAGCATCGACCCAACCGACCCACCGAGCCCTCGACGACGCCCGAGCGACCGTCGATGTTCTGCACGCTCTGCTCGAGCGCATCGGCAATCAGGGCGTGCACAGCTACACCGAGCTCGTCGACTATCTCCCTGCCATATCGGCAGGCCAACGCGCCAAACGGTCCCTCGCCACCGGGTTGCCACGGAAACCTGGCGTGTACCTTTTCCGAGGTCCTTCCGACGAGGCCCTCTATATCGGCACGGCGGTCAACCTGCAGCGCCGCGTGCGCAACTACTTCACCGGATCCGAGACGCGCGGCCGGATGAAAGAGATGGTTGCGCTTGCGCAACGAGTCGACCATGTCGAATGCGCCCACGCACTCGAAGCCAGCGTTCGCGAGCTCAGGCTGCTCGTCGCACACACGCCGCCCTACAACCGCCGGTCGAAGTTTCCCAAACGGGCCTGGTGGGTCGCCCTCACCGACGAGGCCTTTCCTCGTTTCACCCTCACTCGCAAGCCCACTGCCGACGCACTCGGTCCGTTCTCCTCACGTACCGATGCCGCCGACGTCGCAGCAACCATCGGGGACTTCTGCGGAATCCGATCCTGCACGGCACGTATACCGGCCAGTCGGCTGCACGGTGAGAACTGCCCACCCGCCGTCGTCGGAGGTTGCCCGGCATCGTCGAACGCAACACTGGCCAGTGCGCAGGAGTACAGCATCGCCCCAGCTCTTGCGGTTGCGCTGTTCCGCGGCGCAGACGACGAGCCGTTGCGAAGAATGCGGCGGCGTATCGAAGAACTCTCCGATGCCGAGCACTACGAAGGCGCCGCTCGCCTGCGTGATCGCGCCGCCGCAGTGGTCGGCGCGGTCCGCCGTCTGCAGCGATTGACCGCCCTCGCGGCGATCACCGAGTTGATCGCTGCCCGGCCTGCCGTCGACGGCGGGTGGGAATTCGCGGTGATCAGGTCCGGCAGGCTCGCGGCCGCCGGAAATGCCGCGCGGGGCGTGGCACCAATGCCGGTTGTCGAAGCAATAATCGCGACCGCCGAAACCGTCCTCCCCGATCCGTCCCCACTGCGTGGCTCGATGGCCGAAGAGGTCGGCCTGATCGCCCGCTGGCTCGACGGTCCAGGCGTTCGTATCGTTCGGACCACCGAGGGCTATTGCGAACCAGCGCTCGGCGCAGGTAGCTGGATCGGTTGGTCCGAGTTGGCACGTGACGCCGTCAGAGCTGAGTCGGCGGGCGCGACCTACCTGCGCTTGGCGTGACATCAGACGCAACTAGAGTTGGGCGAACCGAGTAGTTTGTCGCACCGACCGAACCGGGGAACCACATGATCACTGCGATCGTCCTGATCGACGCCGACGCCGCCCGAATTCCCGAAACCGCGCAGGCCGTTGCCGACACCGACGGCGTCGCCGAGGTCTACTCCTGTGCCGGTGACGTCGACCTGATCGCGATCGTGAAGGTTCGCGACCACGCACAGATCGCCGAGGTCGTCACCGGTTCCATCAACAAGATTCCCGGCATCACGAAGACGGCAACGCACATCGCGTTCAAGTCCTACGCGAGCGCCGACGTCGACGCCGGCTTCTCCCTCGGCGACTGAACGCGCTTATTCCGGGCCGAGATCGGCGGTGACGGTCGCCCATTTGTCGAGCAGTGCAGCGGCAGAGCCGTTGTCCAACACCGCTTCTGCCCGCGTCATACCGGCCCGCAGTGCACCGATGAGGTCGTCGCCGACGCCGTCGAACGCAGCGATCGCGCCGGCAGCGTTCAGCACCACCGCATCTCGGACCGGACCCTTCGCACCTGCGAACAACTCCCGCGCAACGACGGCGTTCGCCTCCGCATCGCCGCCACGCAAGGCGTCGAGCGGCACGATCGGCAACCCCAGATCTGTCGGGTCCAGTGTGAACGGCGTGATCGAACCGTCGGCGACGACAAGAATCTCGGTCGTCGTCGACGTGGTGATCTCGTCGAGGCCGTCGTTGCCGCGCACGACGAGTGCGCTGGAGCCGCGCTCGGCAAGGACCTCGGCGACAACTCCCTGCAGGTCGGCGAATGCGCAGCCGATCAGTCCCGCGCGCGGCTGAGCCGGATTGGTCAGCGGTCCGAGCACGTTGAACACGGTCGGAATCCCGATCTGCTTACGGGTCGGGCCAGCGAACCGAAGCGCGGGATGAAACACAGCTGCGAAACAGAAGCCGATGCCGACTTCCTCGACGCAGCGAGCAACGCCAAGCGGACCGAGGTTGATCCGCACACCGAGGGCCTCGAGGACGTCGGCGCCGCCACTCTTCGACGACGCAGCACGGTTTCCGTGCTTCACAACTCGTACGCCCGCCGCTGCGACCACGATCGCGGCCATCGTCGAGATGTTCACCGTCCCCGAACGGTCGCCGCCGGTACCGACGACGTCGACGACGTCCGCATCGACGGGGACGATCCGCGAATGCGCCATCATCGACGCCGCGAGACCCGTCAATTCGTCACGGGTCGGTCCCTTCATCTTGATGGCGACACCGAAGGCCGCTATCTGCGCCGATGTCGCATTGTCGGACATGATCTCGTCCATCGCCCATGCGGTGTCGAGTGCGCTGAGGTCCGCACCGCCGGTCAACTTGCCGAGCACCTGCGGCCAGCTGCGCACGGTGCCGTCGCCTGACCCGATCGCCTGCTCTGCCGTCGTCATTTCCTCGAAATTCCTAAGCCCGCTCATGAGTGCCTTCCGAAATCGATGCGTGCAGCCTAGTCAGCCCGGCTGCATCGCGTCCCAGCCCGCAACATGACCGTCGTGGCGCTGCGCCAATCCGGCCATTCGAGAGCGTTCCTGCGAGCAGTGCAATGCGTCGAGGCGCTGCACTCGTTGCAAGACAACGGCTGTGAGCCCGTCTGGGTTCGACAGCACAGGTTCGGCGGGCAGATAACCGTCCTGCGCGGCGATCTCGCTCACCCGTGAGACGGCTCGTTCCGGTACGAAGAGATGGTGCCGAAGTAGTAGCTCGGCGTCCGGATCGAGTCGCGGCTCCGTTTCCACCGCCCGCTGCAGGGCCGCCGAACATGCTTCCGCGTCGTCGAAGCAGGAGGCTACGACAACAAGATCGGAACGCGTCGGGTCGAGCCGACTCCGGGCTCCGCCGCGGGCGAACAATCGCCGAAACCAAGACCCTGCGCGTCGCGACTCATCCATGCCCAAACTCTCGCATGCCGCCCGACCTGCGAAATTACGAACCGGCGAGGCTCGAGGAAAAAACACGACGGACCAATTTCGCACCCCGGCACATCTTTCGTACTACGACGGGTCATACTTCTCCTTGTGACGACCGCAGTAGGCACTCCCGGCTCGGCAATTACCCAGCGCGTGCATTCGCTGAACCGACCCAACATGGTCAGCGTCGGCACCATCGTGTGGCTGTCCAGCGAATTGATGTTCTTCGCTGGGCTGTTCGCCATGTATTTCGTGGCGAGAGCCCAGGCAAACGGCAACTGGCCACCGGAACCGACCGAGCTCAACATGACGCTCGCGATTCCGGTCACGACCGTCCTGATCCTGTCGTCCTTCACCTGCCAGATGGGTGTGTTCGCGGCGGAGAAGGGCGACGTGTTCGGACTACGCCGCTGGTACTTCGTGACTCTGGTGATGGGCGCGATCTTCGTCGCCGGTCAGGGCTACGAGTACTACCACCTGGTCCTCGAGGGCACCTCGATCTCGAGCAGCGTGTACGGATCGGTCTTCTACATCACGACCGGCTTCCACGGCTTGCACGTCATCGGCGGTCTCATCGCGTTCGTTTTCCTGATTGCCCGCACCAAGGTCAGTAAATTCACACCTGCGCAAGCAACCGCGGCGATCGTCGTGTCGTACTACTGGCACTTCGTCGACATCGTCTGGATCGGCTTGTTTGCGACGATCTACTTCGTCCGTTGAGCACGTCAGCCCACACGCTTACAGCCCCGTCGGTCCCCCTCTACCAAAAGGGATACAGATGAGTTCTTCTCCACCACCAGCAGTCGAGCCTGACGGCCCGGATCGCTCCGGCGCACGTACGGCTACCAAGTCGCGCCGCCAGCGCAAGCTCCGGCGACGCGTCGCGGGTGCACTGGTGCTACTGCTCGGTTTGGTCGGTGCCGGTTTTCTCGCTGCTGCGCTCACGCCGACCCCTCAGGTCGCGACAGCACAGGAGGACAAGGCTGCGCTCATTCGCGAGGGGCAGCAGTTGTACGACACGTCGTGCATCACGTGCCACGGTGCGAACCTCCAAGGTGTCGCCGACCGCGGTCCCAGCTTGATCGGCACCGGCGAAGCCGCCGTGTACTTCCAGGTGTCCACCGGTCGAATGCCCGCCGCTCGCGGTGAAGCGCAGGCCGAGCGCAAGGAAGTCAAGTACACGGAGTCGCAGATCGATGCCCTCGGCGCCTACATCGCCGACAACGGCGGCGGCCCCTCGGTCATCAGGGACGGCGACGAAATCGCGACCTCCTCGCTGCGCGGCGACGACATCGCCCGCGGTGGCGAGCTCTTTCGGTTGAACTGCGCCTCGTGCCACAACTTCACCGGCAAGGGTGGCGCGCTTTCCTCCGGCAAATACGCGCCACCACTCGGCAAGGCGAACGAGGCACAGGTCTACACGGCGATGCTCACCGGTCCGCAGAACATGCCCAAGTTCTCGGATCGCCAGATCACCCCTGAAGAAAAAGAAGACATCATCGCTTACGTCATGTCATCGAACGAGACGGCCGCACCCGGCGGATACGGCCTCGGAGGCTTCGGCCCAGCCACCGAAGCACTGGCTCTGTGGGGTATCGGAATCATCGCCGTCGTCGGCGCAGCACTGTGGATCGGAGCAAGGTCATGACTGACGCCGGACACGGCGCTGGGTCCTCGGACGAGCCGAAGAAGTACACGTCCGAAGAGCTCGACAACATGAGCAGGGACGAACTGTTCGAGCTCGGTACCAACATGGACGGCGTCGACGTCGCATACCGTCGTCACCGCTGGTCGGTCGAGGGCACCAAGGCCGAGAAGCGCGCCGAGCGTGCTGTTGCGTTCTGGTTCGCACTTGCGGGCGTCTCCGGTCTCGCATTCGGCGCGATCTACATCTTCTGGCCCTGGAAGTACAAGGGCTACGGCGAGGACGGCTACCAGCTCTACACGCTCGCCACGCCCCTCTACGGCCTGACTCTCGGCCTTGCCGTCACCGCACTCGGCGTCGGCGCTGTGCTATACACGAAGAAGTTCATCCCCGAAGAGGTGTCGATCCAGGACCGCCACGACGGCGGCTCCTCGGAACTCGACAAGAAGACCGCGGTCGCAGTGCTCGGCGATTCCTTGGAGACGTCGACGATCGGCCGTCGCAAGCTGATCATCGGCAGCGGACTCTTCGGCGTCGGCGCAGTCGGACTCACCGCTGTACTTCCGTTTCTCGGCGGCATGATCAAGAACCCGTGGGCGAAGGGCGACAAGTCCGACCTCTGGGTGTCCGGCTGGACCCCCGACTACCCCGGCCAGACGATCTACCTACGTCGCGACACCGGACGCCCACACGACATCGTGCTCGTCCGCCCTGAGGATCTCGACGCAGGCTCGATGGAAACCGTCTTCCCGTTCAAGGAAGCCCACCGCAACGACGAGCATGCGCTGTTCAAGGAACTGCGCGGCATCCGCAACTCGGTGATGTTGATCCGCCTCCGCACAGCCGATGCCGAAAAGGCCATCAAGCGCAAGGGCCAGGAAAGCTTCAACTACGGCGACTACTTCGCGTATTCGAAGATCTGCACGCACCTCGGTTGCCCGACCTCGCTGTACGAACAGCAGACCAACAGGATCCTCTGCCCGTGCCACCAATCGCAGTTCCTGGCGACCGAATTCGGCAAGCCGATCTTCGGTCCCGCAGCTAGGGCATTGCCACAGCTGCCAATTACTGTCATAAAGGAGATGGGCCCCGACGGCAAGGAAGAAGAGTTCCTCGTCGCCGACGGTGACTTCATCGAAGCCCTCGGACCGGCATTTTGGGAGCGTCCAACAACATGACAAGCCGAATCAGCAAACAAGCCGAGGGCGTCGACTCTCGATACCATCTCGCGGCAGGCCTGAAACGCCAGGTCAACAAGGTCTTCCCGACGCACTGGTCCTTCATGCTCGGCGAGATCGCGCTGTATTGCTTCATCGTCCTGCTGTTGTCCGGCGTCTATCTCACCCTGTTCTTCGACCCGTCGATGGCAGAAGTGACCTACGAGGGCGCCTATCAGCCGCTCAACGGCATCGAGATGTCCCGCGCCTACGCGACGACATTGGATATTTCTTTCGAGGTCCGCGGCGGTCTATTCGTCCGGCAGGTCCACCATTGGGCAGCGTTGCTGTTCGCGGCGTCGATCATCATCCACATGTTCCGCATCTTCTTCACCGGCGCGTTCCGTCGCCCGCGTGAAGCGAACTGGGTGATCGGCAGCCTGCTCCTCGTGCTCGCGATGTTCGAAGGCTTCTTCGGATACACCCTCCCGGACGACCTGCTCTCCGGTACCGGTCTCCGCGCTGCTTTCAGCGGTATCACGATCAGTATTCCGGTGGTCGGCACCTGGATGCACTGGCTTATCTTCGACGGTGACTTCCCAGGCACGATCATCATCCCGCGCCTGTACATGGCACACATCCTGCTTCTGCCGGGCATCATCTTGGCTCTGATCGGCGTGCACCTCGCGCTCGTCTGGTACCAGAAGCACACGCAGTTCCCCGGTCCGGGTCGCACCGAGCAGAACGTCGTCGGTGTCCGAATCCTTCCGGTGTTCGCACTCAAGGGTGGCGCGTTCTTCGCGATGGTCGTCGGCGTGATCGCTCTGATGGGTGGTCTCGTCCAGGTCAACCCGGTGTGGAACTTGGGTCCGTACAACCCGTCTCAAGTCTCCGCGGGTTCCCAGCCCGACTTCTACATGATGTGGACGGACGGCATGGCCAGACTCTGGCCTGCATGGGAGATCTATCCGTTCGGGTATACGGTTCCCGCTGTGTTCGCGGTTGCGATACTCATGGGTCTCGTGTTCGGCGTGATGTTCGCCTACCCGTGGATCGAGAAACGGCTGACCAAGGACGATGCGCATCACAACCTGCTGCAGCGTCCGCGTGACGTGCCGGTCCGTACCGGTATCGGTGCGATGGCGATCGGTTTCTACGTGGTGCTCACCCTCTCCTGCGTCAACGACATCATCGCGCTGAAGTTCGACATTTCGTTGAACGCGACGACGTGGATGGGCCGTATCGGCTTGCTGATCGTTCCGCCTATCGCCTACTACGTGACCTACCGGATCTGCCTCGGTCTGCAGCGTGCGGACCGTGCGGTTCTCGAGCACGGCATCGAAACAGGCCACATCAAGCGGATGCCGTCGGGTCAGTACATCGAGGTTCACCAGCCACTCGGACCGGTCGACGAGCATGGCCACCCGATCCCGCTGGAGTACCAGGGTGCTCCTGTCCCGAAGAAGATGAACAAGCTCGGTTCCGCAGGCGCACCCGGCCTCGGCAGCCTCTTCCGGGCAGACCCGTTGGATCAGGCCGAAGCGCTCGCGGCAGAAGAGCACGCCGGCGAGCATCGTCAGCTGACCATCCTCCGGACCTACCAGGACCGTATCCACGGCAACGGTTCGAACGGCAACGGCCATGCCAACGGAAACGGCAGCAATGGCAATGGCAGCAACGGGAACGGCAAGGGCAACGGGCACGGACCCAGCCACTAGCCGTATCTGAGATCGTCCACAACCGAAGGCCCCGAATCGAGTAATCGATTCGGGGCCTTCGCTTTTGCCACTCCCCTCCCCCACCCCGGTTGGCCCTGCGCGCAAGAGCCACGCCACGGCGTCGTGCATCAGGGGTCAGTTGCCGGACGAACGCAGGTGCCGCATCGGTGAATGGGCTCTCAGTGTCAATTTCCGTCGCAGTGTGCGGCACCGATTGCCCGTTCGCAGCCGGGCTCGCCTGAATTCGGCGCCGAGCAGGCGGTTACCAGGAAGGGCACTCGCGTTCAGGCCCAGTAACAGCCTGTTCGACGAGCGAGCTTGCGGTCGGGAGTGTGCGGTCTCGGGCTGAGATGCTCGAACGGGCTCACAGTGCCTATTTCCGGCGCGGTGTGCGGCACCGATTGCCCGTTCGCAGCCGGGCTCGCCTGAATTCGGCGCCGAGCAGGCGGTTACCGGGGAGGCCATTCGCGTTCAGGCCCAGTAACAGCCTGTTCGACGAGCGAGGTTGCGGTCGGCTGAGATGCCCGAACGGGCTCTCAGTGTCGATTTCCGGCGCACTTTGCGGCACTGATTGCCCGTTCGCAGCCGGGCTCGCCTGAATTCGACGAGCGAGGTTGCGATCTGTTCCGTGCGAACAGCTCAGCGCCCCCGTCACCGCACGCGGTAACTGCGCCTACCCCGTGGGCGCACAGATACGACAAAGGCGCCTGAACGTGAGTTCAGGCGCCTTTGCGGGGATGCTCAGTGCTTCTCTGGTCCTGCGTGGTACTCGAACAGCAGCCCGCCGACGGCGAACAGCACGAACAGGACGCCCACGGCGATCAACCACGGCTCGAAGAAGGCGAATCCGGTTGCGGTGACCGCAGCAGCGGCGGCAAGCGTGATCGGCCAGATGCTGCCGGGGCTGAAGAAGCCCAGATCTCCGGCGCCGTCGATGATCTCGGCGTCCTCGTAGTCCTCAGGACGCAAATCGAGTCGACGTGCGACGAAGCGGAAGTAGGTTCCGATGATCAGCGTCAGGCCGCCGGTCAGAACGATGGCTGTAAGTCCCGCCCATTCGACTCCGGTACGGGATATGCCGGTGAACACGCCGTACAAAACTGCGACGAGGAACATAAACCCCGTCAGGAGTTCGAAGAGTTTCGCTTCGACCTTCATATCAGTTCGCGTCCTTACTTGATCGGCTGATGGACCGAGTTATTTGCCGTCGGACTGGGTAGCTTCGCGGACAGTACGCGAGGTCTTGAACGGCACGGTCGTGGTCGCGACCGGGCTCTCACCGATGCTCTGCAGGGCCTCGGCGTTCGTGTTGCCTGCCTGCCGCGCCTTGATGTAGGTCTGGAACTTGTCCGGACTCACGGCTCGCAGCTCGAAGTTCATCATCGAGTGATAGGTACCGCACATCTCGGTGCAGCGCCCGACGAAGGCGCCTTCCTTCTCGATGTCGGTGACCTGGAAGATGTTGTCGGAGTGGTTTTCCTTCGGGTTCGGGTTCACGTCACGCTTGAACAGGAACTCGGGAACCCAGAATCCGTGGATGACATCTGCCGAGGCGATCTGGAATTCGATGATGCTCTCGGTGGGAACCACAAGCACCGGAATCTCTTCGCTGGAGCCGATGGTCTCGATCGTGTCGTAGTGCAGGTACGAGAGGTCGTTCGGATTCTTGCCGTGGATGGCGCCGGGTTGCGGGTGACCCTTCTCGTCCGTCCGCTCCTCGGACTCCGCGACAGCCTCGGCGTTCGCGCCTTCGCGCACCTTGTCGGCAAGGTCAAGACGCGGACCGTTGGGCATGTCGACCGTGCGGTAACCGAACTTCCAGTTCCACTGGAACGCCGTCACGTCGACGACGACAGCAGGGTTGTCGACCTTCTTGTCGACGTAGTTCTGCACGCTGACCGTGAAGTAGAAGAGCACCGCGATGATGACGAACGGCGCTGCGGTGTAGCTCAATTCGAGCGGCACGTTGTACGCGGTCTGGCGTGGGAATTCCGGATCGCCTGCACGACGGCGGTGGAATACGACCGTCCAGAACGTCAGGCCCCACACGATGACACCCATGACGAGCGCGGCGACCACGGACCAGGTCCACAGCTCGCGCATCCGCTGCGCCTGCGGCGTGATGCCCTCTGGCCAGCCGAAGCGGAGCACCTCGTTGTTGATGGAGCAGCCTGACAGCACTAGAGCGGTCAAGCCGACAGATGCAGCTAGCCCGGCTCGCCGAAGAATCCGACTATGCGCCACGTTCACGCCTTCCTGATCGCCGCAAGTTTCGATGGCCTAGCCACCGGGATGGCTCGAATACTACGCAGCGTAGACCAACCTCGAGGGCTTCTCGGCTTCGGGTCTTGACCGACACTCCGAACGAACTACGGCATACTCGGCGAAGAGTTTTCGGCACCTGCCCTGACCTAGCCCGATGACCGATCGATACGAAGCGAGGTTGCCAGCACTGTGTGCGGACTACTCGGGTTCCTGACCTCGAACGGCACGACCCCCGACGGCGTGTCGGCGGTCGACGCGGCAATGCATTGCCTGCGTCACCGCGGCCCGGACGAGCACGGAACGTGGCACGACGACGACCTCATCTTCGGATTCAACCGCTTGGCGATCATCGACATCGCACATTCGCACCAACCGCTGCGCTGGGGACCGCCCGAGAATCCGGGCCGGTACGCACTCACGTTCAACGGCGAGATCTACAACTACCTCGAGCTGCGGGCCGAACTGGCCGACGAGCACGGCGCCCAGTTCCACACCGAAGGCGACAGCGAGGCGATCGTCGCGGCGTTCCACTACTGGGGTCCGAACGCGGTGACCCGCCTGCGCGGCATGTTCGCCTTTGCCATCTGGGACACCGATACCCGCGAGCTGTTCGTCGCAAGGGATCAGTTCGGCATCAAGCCGCTCTTCTTCGCGACCGGGCCGAACGGAACAGCGTTCGGTAGCGAGAAGAAGTCGCTGCTGGAATTGGCTTCGCTCATCGGTATCGGGACCGAGCTGGACCCGCGTGCCATCGAGCACTACACAGTGCTGCAGTACGTCCCGGAACCCGAGACGTTGCACGCCGACATTCGCCGCCTCGAGTCCGGCAGTTACGCGCACCTGAAACCGGGCGATGTGCCGGAGATCACGCGTTACTTCACGCCGAAGTTCCGAGTCCGCCCCTTCACCGACGGCACTGCCGCGGCGCGCTACAAGGAGATCGCCGAGGCGCTGGAAGATTCCGTTGCCAAGCACATGCGCGCTGACGTCACGGTCGGCTCGTTCCTCTCCGGGGGCATCGATTCGACCGCGATCGCTGCTCTGGCGATGCGCCACAATCCGAAACTCATCACGTTCACGACGGGTTTCGAGCGCGAGGGCTACTCGGAGGTCGACGTCGCCGCCGAATCTGCCGCCGCCATCGGCGCGCGGCACATCGTGAAGGTCGTCGGTCCGGAAGAGTTCGCCGCTGCGATACCGGAGATCGTCTGGTACCTCGACGACCCCGTTGCCGACCCCGCGCTCGTCCCCCTGTACTTCGTCGCCAAGGAAGCCCGCAAACACGTCAAGGTGGTGCTGTCGGGCGAGGGCGCAGACGAACTGTTCGGCGGTTACACGATCTACCGCGAACCGCTGTCTTTGCGCCCGTTCGAGCGACTGACCCCCGGTTTGCGTCGTGCTGCGGCTCGCCTGTCGGACCGGATGCCGGAGGGTCGCCGCGGCAAGAGCCTGCTCAACCGTGGCTCGATGTCGCTCGAAGAGCGCTACTACGGCAATGCGCGCAGTTTCAACGACGCGCAGCTGCGCGCGGTACTGCGCGATTTCCGACCGGAGTGGACCCATCAAGATGTGACCGCACCGATCTACGCGCAGTCGGAGGGCTGGGATCCGGTCACGCGGATGCAGCATCTCGATCTGTTCACGTGGCTGCGTGGCGACATTCTTGTGAAGGCCGACAAGATCACCATGGCCAATTCGCTAGAGCTGCGGGTGCCGTTCCTCGATTCGGAAGTCTTCCGCGTAGCTGAGCAGGTGCCGCTCGAGCAGAAGATCACGAAGGACACGACCAAGTACGCGTTGCGTCAGGCGCTGGAAGGCATCGTGCCCGGCCATGTGCTGCATCGAGCGAAGCTCGGGTTCCCTGTGCCGCTGCGGCACTGGCTGCGCGGGCCGGAACTGTTCGACTGGGCGCACCAGCAGATCGCCGACTCGCAGACCGACCACCTGCTGAACAAGGCTGCGATCAAAGACATGCTCGACGACCACAGGACGGGTCGGACCGATCACAGCCGTCGACTGTGGACCGTTCTGGTCTTCATGATCTGGCACGGCATCTTCGTCGAAGAGCGCATCGTGCCGAATATTCAGGAGCCGGCCTACCCGATTTCGCTGTAGGCGGCTACGCCGCTCGTGAGTCTTTTCGGTGGTCAGGACCTCCGAAAAGACTCACGAGGCGCGAAGCGCCCTAGAGCGCTGCGGCGATTTCGTCGGCAGCTTCGGTGCCGTAGGCATCGGCAAGACGCTTGAGCGCGTCGTCACGATCCAGGGACCACTCCTGCGTTCCGACCGTTTCGAGTACGAGAACGGCGACCAACGAACCGAGTTGCGCCGACCGTTCGATGCTCAGACCACCTGTGTGACCGGTGAGGAATCCCGCGCGGAAGCCGTCGCCGACCCCGGTCGGATCGACCTTGCTTGTTTCGGGGACAACGCCGACGCGGATCAAGGCACCGTCGGAGTCGATGATCTCGACGCCCTTCGACCCGAGCGTGGTGACGCGGATGCCGACCTTCTCGGCGATCTGGTCTTCGCTGAGCCCGGTCTTCTGCCGGAGCAGACCCCACTCGTACTCGTTTGTGAACAGGTACTCGGCACCGTCGATGAGCTTGGCGGCATCTTCGCCGTCGAGGCGAGCGAGCTGCTGCGACGGGTCCGCGGCGAACGGAATGCCGAGCGCACGGCATTCTTCGGTATGACCGACCATCGCAGCGGGATCGTTCGCACCGATGAGCACGAGGTCGGGCGCCGGGTCGAGCGCTGCGATCGAGATTTCCCTCGCTTCGCTCATCGCGCCCGGGTAGAACGATGCAATCTGAGCCATGGCCTCGTCGGTCGTGCAGACGAAGCGTGCCGTTTGGGCTTTCGTCGAGACGCGCACACCACTGCAGTCGACGTTCGAGGCTTCCAGCCAGGCCTGGTAGTCGGCGAAGTCGGGGCCGACGGCGCCGATGAGCAGCGGTGAGCCGCCGAGCTGACCGATCGCGTAGGCGATGTTGCCGCCCACTCCCCCGCGCCGGACGACAAGATCGTCGACGAGGAAACTCAACGACACATGCTCGAGCTGATCTGCCAGCAGGAGCTCGGAGAATTTTCCGGGGAACGTCATCAGATGATCGGTTGCGATCGATCCGGATACGGCAATGGTCACGAGCTGGTGCCTTTCAGCTGAACATGGCTATGCGAGGCCGTCCACGAAAGACGGCCCCGCATCAGGGAGTTTCACCGGTTGTAGCGACGAGATCAGTTGAAGCTGTCGCCGCAGGCGCACGAGCCCGAGGCATTCGGGTTGTCGATCGTGAATCCCTGCTTCTCGATCGTGTCGACGAAGTCGACGATTGCGCCCTCGACGTAAGGCGCGCTCATCCGGTCGACAGCAAGGCTGACGCCACCGAAGTCGACGATCAGGTCGCCGTCGAGGCTGCGGTCGTCGAAGAAGAGCTGGTAACGCAGGCCGGCGCAGCCGCCGGGCTGAACAGCGATCCGAAGTGCGAGGTCGTCGCGACCCTCCTGGTCCAGAAGCGCCTTCGCCTTGGCCGCTGCGGCGTCGCTCAACTTCACGCCGTGAGTGGTGGTGGTCTCGTTCTGTACAGTCATTGACTCTCCCTATCGCAAGCTGTTCGTCCCCGTGAACGCTTCCAACGGTACTCCGGCCGAACCTATTCCTCGAAACGGAGAATTCTCCGCACTCGAGTCCGGTTTCTCCATTTCGCCGACAATCCAATAGCCTGGAGGAGTGAAGCTGTTACGCCGTGGCAACTCCGATGATTCGGACGCAAGTACCAAGCCATCGACTCCGGTCGAAGACGCCGGGTCGAAGGTAAGCCTCGGCAAGGGCAAGCCGACCCCGAAGCGACGTGACGCAGAAGCTCGCAGACGCGGTCCGGTCGCCCCTGCACCGATGACCTCCAAGGAAGCCCGCGCTCGCAAGAAGGCGACCAAAGGCACCAAGGAGGACCGTAAGGCCCAGTCGGCCGAGCGTCGTGCAGCTGCAACCCTGCGCCGTGAGCGGATGGCTGCCGGTGACGACAAGTACCTGCTGCCTCGCGACAAGGGCCCGGTCCGTGCGTATGTTCGCGATCTGATCGATTCACGACGCAACCTCGTCGGCATGTTCATGCCCGCCGCCCTGATCCTGATCGTGACGATGTTCGTCAGTCCGGCAGTGCAGTTCATCGTCACGTTCGCGATGCTCATCATGATGATCTTTATGGTCGGCGAGGGCGTCTACCTGGGCAAGATGGTCAACAAGCGCGTTCGTGAGAGGTTCCCGGATTCGACCGACGGTGGTTTCAAGCTCGGTTGGTACGGCTTCACGCGCGCGTCGCAGATCAAGAAGATGCGGCTGCCGAAGCCTCGCGTGAAGCCCGGCGACGCGGTCTGAGCCGACTCGGCCCCGACCTCCGCCGCTCAGTTGTGCGGCGCCCTGCGACTCATCGCGATGATGTCGGCGAACTCTCGTGCCGAGTCACGGTCCATGGGATTCGACGAACCCATGTAGCCGCTCGGTCGGAGGTAGTCGCGCACGGAGCGCGCGACGTCGCGCCAACTCCGCCGCGCTGTGCGTGGCGCCACGACGCCATAGTCGAGTGTTTGGAACCTGGCTGCATCGAATGTGGTCATGGCAGTAAGTTTGCGTCCAGAAACTTACCGCCGAAAGTGGCAGCACTGACATAGTTCGACAAGATTCCGCCATATACTCGATTTATGTTGTCCAAGGTCGCGACCGTGCTGGTGGAGCCTGCAACCATGTTCGAACTCGGCGTGGTCTGCGAGGTGTTCGGACTCGACCGCACCGATGTCGGTCTGCCTGCGTTCGACTTCCGCGTCTGCGGCCAGTACCCCGGCGTCCCGCTGAACATGTCGACTCCCGGCATCAAGGTCACGCCGGAATTCGGGCTGGACGGGCTGCGCGGCGCCGACCTGGTCGCGATCCCCGCATCGCACACCACCAGGGACTACGCCCCCGAAGTCGTCGAAGCGATCCGCGACGCCTACGACGCAGGCGCAACAGTTCTCACGGTCTGCTCGGGCACTTTCCTCGCAGGCGCCGCGGGCTTGCTGGACAACCGCAAATGCACAACGCACTGGCGGTACGTCGACGCGCTCGCGGCGCAATTCCCTCTAGCGACGATCGACCCCGACGTCCTGTTCGTCGACGAGGGCAACCTCATCACCAGCGCGGGAACCGCGGCCGGCATCGACGCCTGCCTGCACCTGGTTCGACGCGAGCTCGGCAGTTCCGTTGCCAACGCCATCGCACGACGGATGGTCGTCCCGCCCCAGCGCGACGGCGGCCAGCGCCAGTTCATCGAACGTCCTGTTGTCGAATGTCGTTCCGACAGTTTGAGTTCCATTCTCGACTGGCTGACAGATAATCTTGCCGAAGCACATACGATCGAGGACCTTTCGGCACGAGCGGCGATGTCGACACGGACCTTTGCACGCAAGTTTGCGGCGGAGACCGGTACGACGCCGGTCAAATGGCTGACCAATCAACGGGTGCTGCTCGCGAAGCAACTTCTGGAGGAAACCGACCTCGGACTCGAATCGATCTCCAGCCGTTGCGGTTTCGGATCGAGTGCGCTGTTGCGTCACCACTTCAATCGCGTCGTCGGCCTCGCGCCCGTCGACTATCGTCGCCGCTTCGGCTGCATGACCACCCAGGTTGGTAGCGTCTAGCCTCGTGCCGTCCGACTCCCTCCCCCGCCGAACGCTCGTTCTCGGTGGCGCACGGTCGGGAAAGTCGGCTGTCGCGGAGGCCATGTTCGGCGACGATGCCGTCCGCTACGTCGCTACGGCGCGACGCGACACATCCGATGCCGACTTCGAGCACCGCATCGCCGCACACCGAATCCGACGACCGCAGTCGTGGACGGTCGTCGAAAACCAGGATCTGGTCGACACATTGGCAACCGGCGCCGGACCCACACTGGTCGACGACATCGGCACCTGGCTGACCGACCGAATCGACGCCGAGCAGGCATGGGAAAGCCCGCGCGGGACCGTCGACACCGACCCCCTCGTCAGCGCCGTTGCCGACTATCCGGGTCGTCTTGTCGTCGTCAGTCCCGAGGTCGGGCTCGGCGTGGTTCCCGCGACGCGGTCCGGGCGACTGTTTCGCGACGAGATCGGAGTGCTCAATCAGCGCCTCGCGCAGGCATGCGACGAAGTGTTGTTCGTAATCGCAGGCCTCACAACGAGGCTGAAGTGAAAGGGTTCCGTTGAGCACAGCACTGTCGAAGGGTGGCGCATTCGGCGTCGTCGAAGCACCCGATGCCGCGGTCCGCGAACAGGCGCAAGCTCGTCAGCTGCAACTGACGAAACCAGCGGGGTCCCTCGGCCGCCTCGAACAGGTCGGCAACTGGCTGGCCGCCTGCCAAGGTGTCTGTCCGCCAAAGGCTTTTGCGCGCCCGCGAGTTGTGATCTTCGCTGGTGACCACGGTGTGACCACCAACGGCGTCTCCGCGTTTCCCAGTGAAGTGACGATGCAGATGGTCGGCAATTTCCTCGCCGGTGGCGCTGCGGTCAACGCGCTTGCTGCCGTTGCCGGGGCGAGCGTCCGCGTCGTCGACATCGCCGTCGACGGCGACACCGACCCAGCCATCTCGGTGCACAAGGTGCGTCGCTCGTCGGGATCGATCGCAACCGAGGACGCTTTGACGGCAGAGGAGGTCGACCAGGCGATTGCAGCTGGCCGCGCGATCGCCGACGAAGAGGTCGACGCAGGCGCTGACCTACTGATCGCAGGCGACATGGGGATCGGAAATACAACTCCGGCAACAGTTCTCGTCGCTGCGCTGACCGACACCGAACCTGTCGCGGCAGTCGGACGCGGCACCGGCGTCGACGACGCAGGCTGGATGCGCAAGACGGCAGCGATACGTGACGCGCTGCGGCGAGCCCGGCCGGTCGTCAAGAATCCCGTCGACCTGCTGCGTGTTGCTTCCGGCGCCGATATCGCTGCGATGGCAGGCTTTCTGTCGCAGGCGGCGATCAGGAAGACACCGGTGATCCTCGACGGTGTCGTCGTCACCGCCGCCGCACTTGTCGCCGAAGACTTAGCGCCGGGCGCGAGCGCGTGGTGGGTCGCCGGACACCGTTCGACCGAACCCGCACATACGTTGGCACTGAAACAACTTCGGCTCGAGCCGCTGATCGAGATGGAAATGCGACTCGGCGAAGGCTCCGGCGCGTTGACGGCGTTGCCGATCCTGCACGCTGCTGTCGCAACGCTCGCCGAGATGGCGACCTTCGGCGATGCCGGAGTGACCGACCGATCGTGAACGGACTCCGGCTCGCGTTCTCCTGGCTGACGGTCCTGCCGATCAGCGGACCGGCGTCCGTCGACCGCGACACCTCCGGACGGGCGATCCGCCTCGTTCCGCTGACCGGCGTCGCACTCGGCACTGCTGCGGCAGGGCTGTTGTGGCTGCTCGTGAGCGCAGGCATCACGCCCCTGCTTGGGGGTCTGCTCACGGTTGCGGCACT
Organism: Antrihabitans stalagmiti; assembly: GCF_016482825.1. GTDB lineage: Bacteria > Actinomycetota > Actinomycetes > Mycobacteriales > Mycobacteriaceae > Antrihabitans > Antrihabitans stalagmiti. The sequence goes on from NZ_JAEMNV010000008.1 coordinate 268,904, forward strand.
CGCGCTTGCGAGCCGCGGCATGCACATCGACGGCCTGGCAGACACGTTCGACGGGCTGGGTTGCTATGGGCCGCCCGAGCGCGCCCGCGACGTGATGCGATCGGGTGGTGCCGGACCTTTCGGCGTAGCTGCGATAGCCGTTTCGATTGGTGTGCAAGCTGTTTCGTTCGGCGTCCTGGCATCGGCCGGAGCGTGGCTCGCCGTTGCAGTAGCCGTCACGGCGGGACGTGTTGCGGTCGTCATCGCCTGTCGGCGCGGTACCCCGGCAGCGACGGACACCGGCTTCGGCGCGCTGGTCGCCGACACGCAACCCGTGTGGGTCGCCATCGCGTGGACCGTGCCGCTGCTTGTCGTCGCAACCTGGAGTACGGACCGCAGCTGGCTTGGACCGGTCGCCGTCGCGCTCGCACTCGCGGGATCGGTTCTGCTCGTCCGCCACTGTGTGCGCCGCTTCGGCGGCCTCAGCGGCGACGTCCTCGGCGCGACCATCGAGGTGAGTGTCGCCGTCACCGCGTGTGTGCTCTCGGCGTCCTAGAACGCCTGGACGATCACGCGATCTCGCCGACCAGATATCGCTGCAGCGTCGGCGCGATGGCCGCGACCAGGGTGTCGACATCGGCAGAGGCGATCGGCTCTGTTCTCGCCGCGTAGCGCATCATCCCGAGACCGACCAGTTGCGACGCGCAGAGCGACGCGCGCAGCGGAATATCGTCGGCCCCGATCGCGACGAGCAGCTTCTCGAAAATCGGACCGATGAACAGGGCCTGCAGTGTTTCGACCGCCTTCGTCGCGCTGACCGCGCCGACCGTCGTCGCCGCGAACGGTCCGCCGCCTGCGGCGTCCCACGTGACGATCAGCTGCCGCAGCGTTCGCGTACCGAGTTCTTCGGCGGTCCCCGTGATCAATCGATCGATGAAGTCCGGGGTACGTATCGGTAGCCGCAGTTTGGCCGCGACCGCGTCGAGATGTTTGCCGGCAAAGCCTGCTGCGCCTGATTCATTGGACATCACAGTGCTCAGATTGACCCGCGGGCGGGCCGAATGCAACGGCCCACGCTGACACAGTCGGTGAATAGTTGCCGGGCCGGTGCCGCCGCGTCGTACGGCAGCGGAGACAATCGAGGTATGTCCGCAGACCGTCTGTACTTTCGCCAGTTGCTGTCCGGCCGCGATTGGGCCGTTGGAGATCCGATCGCGACGCAGATGCGCAACTTCGCGTACCTCATCGGCGACCGCGAGACGGGCGACTGCCTTGTCGTCGATCCCGCCTACGCGGCAACCGATCTCGTCGATGCCGCCGAGGCCGACGGTATGCGGGTGGCCGGCGTGCTTGTCACCCACCACCATCCCGACCACGTCGGCGGCGAGATGATGGGCTTCTCCCTGCCGGGTCTGGCAGATCTGCTCGAGCGCGTTGCCGTACCCGTTCACGTGAACGAACATGAGGTGCAGTGGGTTTCGCGCGTCACCGGGATTTCGGCAGGCGACCTCACCGGGCACGCCCACCGCGACAAGGTCAGTGTCGGCGCGATCGACATCGAGTTGCTGCACACACCAGGACACACGCCCGGCAGTCAGTGTTTTCTGCTCGACGGTCGCCTGGTCGCCGGTGACACGCTGTTCCTCGACGGATGTGGACGGACCGACTTTCCCGGCGGCGACGTCGACGAGATGTTCCGCAGCCTGCAGAACCTCGCCAAGCTCGACGGCGACCCGACAGTCTTTCCGGGCCACTGGTATTCGACGGATTCGAGCGCGTCGCTGTCGACGGTCCGCAGCACGAACTACGTCTTCCGGCCACGCAATCTCGAGGAATGGCGGTCGATGTTCGGCGGCTGAGCAGGTCCGAAGGTCGACCCCGAACCTCAGCGCAGCTTCGTCATCCAGCCGTGGATGTCGGCGAAGGTACCGCGCTGGATTCCGGTGAGCGTGTCGCGCAGCGCCATCGTCACTTCACCGGGTTCGCCGTCGGCGATCGTGAAGTCGCCTGCCGCCGATTTCACCGAGCCGACCGGCGTGATGACGGCGGCCGTTCCACAGGCGAACACCTCGGTGATCTCCCCGGACTTGGCCTTCTTCTGCCACTCCTCGGTCGAGATCTTGCGCTCCTCGACGGCGAACCCGGCGTCGGCAGCAAGGGTCAACAAGGATTCGCGCGTGATGCCCGGCAGCAGCGAACCCGACAGCGACGGCGTCACCAGCCGCGCATCGGGTCCGGAGCCGAAGACGAAGAACAGGTTCATGCCACCCATCTCTTCGACGTACTTACGCTCGATCGCGTCGAGCCACACGACCTGGTCGCAACCTTTCTCTGCCGCCTGCGCCTGCGCGACAAGAGAGGCGGCGTAGTTGCCAGCGAACTTGGCCGCACCGGTGCCGCCGGGTGCCGCACGGACGTATTCCGTTGACAGCCAGACGCTTACGGGCTTCACACCGCGAGGGAAGTAAGCACCTGCGGGCGACGCGATCACCAGGTAGCGATAACTGTTCGCTGGCCGCACGCCGAGACCGGGCTCGGTCGCGAACATAAACGGCCGGACGTACAGTGCGTCCTCACCGCCGGCTTTGGGAACCCACTCGTTGTCGGCGTCGACCAATTCGACGATCGACTGGATGAACAGTTCGACCGGCAGTTCCGGCATGGCGAGCCGGCGCGCCGAATTCTGCAGCCGCCGTGCGTTGGCATCGATCCGGAACGACGCTATGCCGCCGCCCGGCTGCCGGTACGCCTTGAGGCCTTCGAAGATCGATTGTCCGTAGTGCAGCACCATCGCGGACGGGTCGAGCGCGATCGAGCCGTAGGGCGCAACAGTCGCGTCGGTCCAGCCACCGTCGACGGTGTAGTCGATGGAAACCATGTGGTCGGTCATGTACTTGCCGAAACCGGGCGCCGCCAAGATATCCGCACGCGCCTGCTCGGTTGCCGGAGCAGGGTGTGGAATACGAGTGAACTGGGTGGCGACTGTCATGGGTCGATCTTATCGAACCGTTTGTCGGTTCAACGGATGGCTCACTTGGTATTGACCTCGACGAACGGCGGATCGACGACCTCGCAGCGCAACCGCCTGCCGCGCACGTCGACCTCGACCTCGTCACCGACGTCGACGCCGGGATCGGTGTCGACGAGCGCAAGCGCGATGCCGACCTTCAACGTCGGCGAGAAGGTGCCCGATGTCGTCTCTCCGACGGCCTCGCCGTCGCGCAGCACCGACTGACCTTGGCGCAGCACGCCTCGGTCGATTGCGCGCAGTCCCCACATCTTTCGACGTGGACCGTCGGCGCGTTCCTGCGCCAACGCGGTCTTGCCCCAGAAGTCCGGCTTCTTCCAGCCGATGGCCCACCCGGTGCGCGCCTGCAGCGGGGAAATCTCCAGCGACAGTTCGTGTCCGTGCAGCGGATAGCCCATCTCGGTACGCAGGGTGTCGCGGGCGCCGAGGCCAGCTGCTTCTCCGCCGACAGCCTTCACCTGTTCGAGGATTGCGCGGAACAGCTTCTCGCCGTCGGCCCAGCTCGGTAGCAGTTCGTAGCCGTGTTCGCCGGTGTAGCCGGTCCGGCAGACTCGCACGGCGACACCGTCCCAGGTGGCGTCCTCGTAGGCCATGTACTCGAGGTCGGTCGGCAGGCCGAGCGCGGTGAGTACGTCGGCCGAGCGTGGCCCCTGCACTGCGAACACCGCGAAGTCGCGATGTTGGTCGGTGACGGTGATCCCCTCCGGCGCATCGGCTTTCAATGCAGCGACCACAGCGGCGGTGTTGGCGGCGTTGGGGACGAGGAAGATTTCGTCGTCGTCGACGTAGTAGGCGATCAGGTCGTCGATTACGCCACCGTCCGACGCGCAGCACAGCGTGTACTGCGCTTTGCCCGGCCTGATCCGACCGAGGTCGTTCGTCAACGTCGCATTCACGTACGCGGCTGCGCCCTGACCGCTGACCGTTGCCTTGCCGAGGTGGCTGACATCGAAAAGACCGACGGTCTCGCGGACCGCAGTGTGCTCGGCGACCGTCCCCGCGTAGGAGACGGGCATCGCCCAGCCGCCGAACGATGCGAAGGTGGCACCGAGTTCGGTGTGCACGGCGTGAATCGGGCCCTGAAGAAGGTCGTCGGTCATGGGAGTCAACGCTAGCTCGAGGCGGTGTCGGGTCGCGTCGCTAGCATTGGTCCCACCAATCATCGCTGTCGCCACGACCTGCGCGCCGCATCGAACGCAAACAAGGAGAGCCTGTGAGTTCCCAGACGCCGCCCCGACCGCTCGGACCCGAGTTGACGCTCGCCGACAACCTCGACGACGCCGCGGACGTGCTGGTGATCGGACTGCACACAGGTGAGGACGGTCCGTCGGCGGTAGTCGGCGACGACATCCTCGACGCGTCCGTCGTCGACGACATCGTGGCCGCTCTGCGCGCTGTCGGCGCGAAAGGCCAAGCCGAGGAGCTGACGCGTATCGCAGCGCCTGCCGCGCTGCCGGTCGACAGTGTGCTCGCCGTCGGGCTCGGTAAGGCCGACGATGTGACGCCGGAGCAGATCCGCAAGAGTGCGGGTGTGGCCGCCCGGTCGCTGGCGGGTGTCGAGGCCGCGGCAACGACACTGTCGACTCTCGATGTCGGCGCAGCCGCCGAGGGTTTCTACCTCGGTGCCTATACCTTTTCGAAGTTGAAGACCAAAGACGTGACGACGCCGCTGCAGCGGGTTGTTCTGCTGTCGACCGACAAGTCGGCAGCCGGGGCGCTCACCCGGTCGGCCGCCATCGCCGAAGCAGTCGCGACCGCGCGTGAGTTCGTCAACACCCCGCCGAGCCATCTCTACCCCGCCGAGTTCGCTTCGCAGGCAGAGGCTCTCGGCACAGCTGCGGGACTGGCGGTCGAGATCCTCGACGACAAGGCACTCGAGCAGGGCGGCTACGGCGGCATCTTCGGTGTCGGCAAGGGGTCCTCGCGGCTACCGCGAATGGTTCGCCTCACCTACTCGAGCGGCAAGGACGACGCGACCAAGGTTGCCCTCGTCGGCAAGGGCATCACGTTCGACACCGGCGGCATCTCGATCAAGCCCGCCGCGAACATGGAGAACATGACCTCCGACATGGCGGGCGCCGCCGCGGTCATCGCGACGATCGTCCTCGCGGCGAAACTGGAACTTCCGCTCGACGTGATCGCCACCGTCCCGATGGCGGAGAACATGCCGTCCGACAACGCGCAGCGGCCTGGCGATGTACTGACCCAGTTCGGTGGCACCACGGTCGAAGTCATCAACACCGACGCCGAAGGCCGGTTGATCCTTGCCGACGCGATCGTGCGCGCCTGCATCGACTCCCCTGCCTATCTGATCGACACCGCGACGCTGACAGGCGCCCAGCAGATCGCGCTCGGCAATCGCACACCCGGCGTGATGGGAACGGAAGACTTCCGCGATCGGGTCGCCAGGATCTCGCAGGAGACCGGTGAAAACGGCTGGCCCATGCCGCTTCCCGCGGAACTGCGCGCCGACCTCAATTCGAAGGTCGCCGATCTCGCGAACGTCACGAACCACCGCTACGGCGGCATGTTGTCTGCTGGTCTGTTCCTGAAGGAGTTCGTCCCCGACGACGTCGCGTGGGCGCACATCGACATCGCGGGTCCGGCGTACAACACCGGCGGACCGTTCGGCTACATCGGCAAAGGTGGTACCGGCGTACCGGTCCGCACCTTGATCGCGGTCCTGGAAGACATCGCTGCCAACGGCTGAGTGCCGTTCGCTGTCAGCTTCCCTCTGTCTGACGACGGCGCTCGATCTTCTTGCGAGCGTCGTAGTCACGCATCCGCTGCGGGTATCCCGTCTTCCGCACGTCGTAGACGGGAATACCGAGGTCTTCGGCAAGTTTCTGCGCCCCACGCTCCCCCACGATGCGGCGCGTCCATTCACCGTCGACGGCGATCAGCACGGCGGTCACGTCCGTGACCGTCGTCTTCGGTTCGACGTATGCCTCGACCCCCGTGTGCGTCTTCGCCCAGTTCGCTAAATATTGCGCGTCCTGCGTGCTCGTCTTGCCAGAGCCACCCGCTTTACGACGCGAGAACCTACTCAACAACCCCACCCTTGGCTCCTCACCCTCGAATCCCTGTTGAGACATCTCCCCGCGCGCAACTTCCGGCGACAAGCTCGCAACCTCGGTGACGATTCTGCCAGCGATGTCGAACATCGTGCCCTGCGCGCAACGCGGTTCGCCGAGGAATGCAAGGATGAAGATCGCCGCAAGTACCCGCGCAAAACGCAATGGCAACGCACAATGGTGGTCGACCAGGAGTCGCCCGCTACCGAGAACCCGAACTCAATCTCGAGGAGTCAAAAGACATGGCCTTCTCCGTCCAGATGCCAGCGCTTGGGGAGAGCGTCACCGAAGGAACGGTGACCCGTTGGCTCAAGCAGGAGGGAGACACGGTCGCAGTCGACGAGCCGTTGCTCGAAGTCTCCACCGACAAAGTCGACACCGAGATCCCTTCCCCCGCAGCAGGTGTGCTCACGAAGATCACCGCGCAGGAAGACGACGTCGTGGAAATCGGCGGCGAGCTCGGTGTGATCGGCGACGCCGACGAATCCGAAGACTCTTCGGGGTCGAGCGATTCCGAAGCGAAAGCTGAGCCGGAACCCGAGCCCGAAGCCGAGCCCGAACCCGCCGCCGAGCCGGAGCCGCAAGCGGAGGAAGAAGCCGCGGACGAGCCCGAACCCGAACCTGCGGCCAAGTCCGAAAAGTCGTCCGGCGGCGGCAACTCCGGCACCTCGATCACGATGCCCGCACTCGGCGAGTCGGTCACCGAAGGCACTGTCACGCGCTGGTTGAAGGCTGTCGGCGACGAGGTAGCAGTCGACGAAGCGCTGCTCGAGGTCTCGACCGACAAGGTGGACACCGAGATTCCGTCCCCGGTCGCCGGAACACTGCTCGAGATCACCGCCGAGGAAGACGACGTCGTCGAGGTCGGCGGTCAGCTTGCGATCGTCGGATCCGGTTCGCCGGCAAAGGCCGAATCGAAGCCCGAGCCAGAGCCGGAACCCAAGCCTGAGCCTGAGCCGGAGAAGAAGCCGGAACCCAAGCCCGAACCGAAAGCCGAGGCCAAGCCCGAACCGAAGGCCGAAGCCAAGCCCGCACCGAAGGCGGAGCCCGCACCCGCGAAAGCCGAGAGCGGCTCGAGCGACTCGTCGCCCTACGTCACGCCGTTGGTTCGCAAGCTCGCCTCGGACAACGACGTAGATCTGTCGTCGGTCAAGGGCACCGGTGTCGGCGGACGCATCCGCAAGCAGGATGTGCTCGCCGCGGCCGAAGCCAAGAAGGCTCCCGAAGCGCCTGCCCCCTCGAAGGCTCCTGCCGAAGCCCCAGCTGCTGCTGCGAAGAAGCCTGCAGCCGGTCGGCCCGAGCTCGAGCACCTTCGCGGAACGACGCAGAAGGCCAATCGAATTCGCCAGATCACGGCGATCAAGACCCGCGAATCGCTACAGACGACGGCTCAGCTGACGCAGGTCCACGAGGCCGACCTCACCAAGATCGCGGCGTTGCGCACCAAAGCGAAGGCAGGCTTCAAGGAACGCGAAGGTGTGAACCTGACGTTCCTGCCGTTCTTCGCGAAGGCAGTCGTCGAGGCTCTCGGTGTGCACCCGAACGTCAACGCCAGCTACGACGAGCCTGCCAAGACGATCACCTACCACCCGGCAGTGCATCTCGGCATCGCTGTCGACACGGACCAGGGTCTGCTGTCGCCGGTGATCCACAACGCGAGTGATCTCTCGATCGCAGGCCTCGCACGGGCCATCGCAGACATTGCCGGTCGCGCACGCAGCGGTGGACTCAAGCCCGACGAGCTGTCGGGTGGCACGTTCACGATCACCAACATCGGCAGTCAGGGTGCCTTGTTCGACACCCCGATTCTGGTGCCGCCGCAAGCGGCGATGCTCGGCACGGGTGCGATCGTCAAGCGTCCGGTCGTTGTCACCGACGAACTCGGCAGCGAGTCGATCGGTGTTCGGTCGATGTGCTACCTCCCGCTGACCTACGACCATCGCCTGGTCGACGGTGCCGATGCGGGCAGGTTCCTCACGACGATCCGGCAACGGCTCGAAGAGGCAGCATTCGAAGCCGAACTCGGGCTTTGAGGACTGAACGAAAACACCTGAATGAAGATCGCGATCGCTGGTTCGTCCGGATTGATCGGGACGGCGCTTGTCGCGTCGTTGCGGCACGACCGTCACGATGTCGTGCGGTTGGTGCGCCGTCCCCCTGCCGGTGCGGACGAGTTCCAGTGGGACCCGGAACAAGCCATCATCGATCCCGGTGCACTTCGTGGTGCCGACGCCGTAGTCAATCTCTGCGGCGTCGGTATCGGCGAAAAGCGCTGGACGGGCGCGTTCAAACAACAGCTGCGTGACAGCCGCATCACGCCGACCGATGTGTTGGCCAACGAGGTCGCGAAGGTCGGGGTTCCGGTTCTCGTCAATGCCAGCGGCATCAACTTCTACGGTGACACCGGCGACCGGATCGTCGACGAGTCCACACCCGTCGGCACCGGTTTCTTCCCGACGCTGTGTCGCGATTGGGAGGATGCGACGCACGCTGCCACGGCTGCGGGTGCGCGAACCGTCCTGCTTCGCGGTGCACCGGTGATGGCACGGCGTGGTGGCGCGCTCGGCAGGCTGCGGTTGCTCTACTCGGTCGGTTTGGGCGGCAGGCTCGGCAGCGGCAGGCAGTACTTTCCGTGGATTTCGATGGTCGACGAGATTCGGGCGATCAAGTTTCTGGTGACCGACTCCAGCCTCTCGGGTCCGGTCAATCTGGTCGGTCCGGCGCCGGTCACCAATGCGCAGTTCAACAAGGCGATGTCGCGGGCGATCCGTCGCCCGGCACCGTGGGTCGTTCCGAAATTTGCTCTGACGGCTCTGCTGGGCGATCTGGCGAACGAGGGGCTGCTTGTCGGACCGAGAGCAATTCCGGCCGCGCTCGAGGGTGCCGGGTACGTGTTCCGCCACAACACGATCAACGAAGCGCTCGAAGCGGCGATCGGTTGACCGTGATCAGGGACGCGCGTCGTGACGACCTGCCCGAGATCCTCGTGATTCACAACAGGGCCATCGTCGACACGACTGCCAACTGGGACGAGAACGAGGTCGATCTCGCCGACCGCGATCGTTGGTTCGATCAACGTGCCGCCGACGGCCATCCCATCCTTGTCGCCGAGATCGACGGGGTCGTAGCGGGTTTCGCGTCCTACGGTCCGTGGCGGGCGAGGTCCGGCTATCGCCACACCGTCGAGAACTCCGTGTACGTCGCCGACTCCTACCACCGGCGTGGGATCGCGACGGCGCTGCTTGCCGAACTGCTCGAGCGCGCCCGCCAGGGTGGCATCCATGCCGTGGTTGCGGGTATCGAAGCGTCGAATCTCACGTCGATCGCACTGCACGAAAAGTTCGGTTTCCGCGTGGTCGGCCGATTGCCCGAGGTGGGAACCAAGTTCGACCGTTGGCTCGACCTCGTCCTGATGCAGCTGACCCTGCCGGTGGACCCGAGCGCTAGCCTTTGACCTATGAGTGTCACCGGATCTGCGCGGCTATCGAGCGACCCCGTAGTTGTCGAGCGGCTCGGCACCATCGACTACCTCGCTGCGTGGGAACGTCAGCGCAGCCTCGCGGCGGACCGCGCCGACGGTATCGGCAGCGATCATCTGTTGCTGCTCGAACATCCCTCCGTGTACACGGCAGGTAGGCGGACCGCTCCCGAGGACCGCCCGACCGATGGAACGCCCGTGATCGATGTCGATCGCGGCGGAAAGATCACGTGGCACGGACCCGGTCAGCTCGTCGGGTATCCGATCGTCAAACTCGCCGAGCCGATCGACGTCGTCAAGTACGTGCGTCGACTCGAAGAAGCGCTGATCACGGTGTGTTTCGGTCTCGGCGTCGAATGCGGTCGGGTCGAGGGCAGGTCCGGCGTGTGGCTCGCCGCTGCGCTCGAAGCCGGCACCTGGCGGCCGGAACGCAAGATCGCGGCGATCGGCGTCCGTGTGCAGCGCGGCGTCGCGATGCACGGGTTCTCGCTAAACTGCAACTCGGCGTTGACAGCGTTCGACACCATCATTCCGTGCGGCATCGCAGACGCCGGGGTGACGTCGCTGTCGCAGGAACTCGGACGTGACGTGACGGTCGACGAGGTCACCCCCGCCGTCACAGAGGCGGTGCTCGACGCTCTCGACGGGACACTCGCCGTTGCCGACCACGATATCGACCGTGTGGCCTTCTCCGATCAGGTTCCCGAGCCGACGTTCACGACCCTGCGATTCGGCTGAGTTTCGCCGGTCGCCGAGGTGTCGGGGCGTCGGCGTAACATCGCACAGGTGACTGTCTCACCAGAGTCCCCATCAGCAGGGTTGCCCACAGCAGGGTTCCCAACAGCCGCCCCACAAGGGCGCAAACTGCTCCGCATCGAAGTCCGCAACTCCGCAACGCCGATCGAACGCAAACCCAACTGGATCAAGACCCGCGCAAAAATGGGACCCGAGTACACAGAACTCAAAAGTCTCGTCAAACGCGAAGGCCTGCATACGGTTTGCGAAGAAGCGGGCTGCCCCAACATCTACGAGTGCTGGGAAGATCGCGAAGCAACCTTCCTGATCGGCGGCGAACAATGCACCCGCCGCTGTGACTTCTGCCAGATCGATACCGGCAAACCCGCCCCCTTGGATCGCGACGAGCCGAATCGTGTGGCAGACAGCGTCCTTGCCATGGGGCTACGCTACTCGACGATCACCGGCGTCGCTCGCGACGATCTCGACGACGGCGGAGCCTGGCTGTACGCCGAAACGGTCCGCCAGATTCACGAGCGCAACCCGGGTACGGGAGTCGAACTTCTGATACCCGACTTCAATGCTGTGCCCGCACAGCTTGCCGAAGTATTCGAATCGCGTCCGCAGGTGCTCGCGCACAACCTCGAGACGGTTCCACGAATCTTCAAACGCATCCGGCCGGCTTTCCGCTACCAGCGCTCGCTCGACGTCATCACCGCTGCCCGCGACTTCGGACTTGTCACCAAGTCCAACCTGATCCTCGGCATGGGCGAGACGCCGGAGGAAGTCACCCAGGCACTGCACGATCTGCACGACGCTGGCTGCGACATCATCACGATCACCCAGTACCTGCGACCGTCACCGCGGCATCATCCGGTCGATCGGTGGGTCAAGCCGGAAGAGTTCGTCTCGCACTCCAAGGATGCCGAGGAGATCGGATTCGCCGGCGTCATGGCCGGACCACTTGTCAGGTCCTCGTACCGGGCTGGGCGCCTCTACGCGCAGGCGATGGCGCACCACGGTCGCGAAATCGCACCCGACCTGGCTCATCTCGCCAAGGAAGGCACGGCATCGCAAGAGGCGACGTCGGTGCTCGCCAGGTTCGCACCCGTTCACGCATAGGAGTCGGTCGATCTCTGCGCCCGGGTGAGATCTGCCGGGTCGCCGAAGGCTTATCCTGTCCTTATGGCGAGAGGCACGAGCAAGCCCGGCAACGAGGCGAAGGCTGCAGCAAAAGCAGCGAAAAAGGCGGCGTCCAAGCAGCGTAGGTCGCAGCTGTGGCAGGCGTTCAACATGCAGCGCAAAGAGGACAAGCTGCTGCTGCCGCTGATGATCGGTGCCGTCGTGGTCTCGACGGTCGCGTTCTTCCTGATCGGTCTGATCTTCGGACTGCAGTGGTTCCTGTTGTCGATCGGCATCCTGGTCGGCATCCTGCTCGCGTTCATCATCTTCGGACGTCGCGTCGAGAAGACGGTCTACGGCAAAGCCGAGGGACAGGCAGGTGCGGCAGCCTGGGTGCTGGACAACCTGAAGGGCTCGTGGCGGGTCAAGAACGGGATCGTCGGCACGACGCACATGGATGCCGTCCACCGTGTGATCGGCCGGCCCGGCGTCATCCTCGTTGCCGAAGGTGCTCCGCAGCGCGTCAAGTCGCTTCTCGCACAAGAGAAGAAGAAGACCGCCCGCCTCGTCGGCGATACTCCGATCTACGACATCATCGTCGGCAACGACGAGGGCCAGGTTCCGCTCAAGCAGCTGCAGAAGTACATGACCAAGCTGCCGAACAATATCGACACGAAGCGGATGGACAACATCGAGTCGCGCCTGTCCGCGCTCGGTACCCGCAGCGGTCCCCCGCTGCCGAAGGGTCCGATGCCTGCCGGGGCGAAGATGAAGGGTGTGCAGCGCACGATGCGCCGCCGCTGAGTCCTTCCAGTCGTTACCGCGACTTCAACACGACCGTCTTGGACAGGCGGTCGTGTAAGCCGCGACCATCGCCGTCGGTGATGAAGGCGGGTACGACCAATGCAAGTAGCAGTGACCGGATGCCGGCGTGCACGATGTCGACGCGCGGCGCACCGTTGGTCATCGCCACCTGTATGCCGGTGATGAGCTGACCGGGTGTGAACGTGAACAGGGTGACCGCAAGGATGCCGAGCACCAACCAGACGAGCAGCGTGATGGTCGACGGCTGAGCGAACGGCGCCGCGCTGTAGATCAAGCCCGCGATGCCGAGCGAGAGCAGCCAGTCGATCAGCAACGCGATCAGACGACGGCCGGTCGGCGCGATCGACCCGATCCCGTCCTGTGGCAAGCCGAGTTTCTCGCCGCGATACGCATTGTCTGTGTTGCCGTTGCCTTCGGGAAGGGCCGCCGAGGGACCCGACAACCACGATCCGGTTATACGTGCCATAGCAGTCAGGATAGGCGTTTGTTTCAACCCCGAGTCGCGGGCTCCGGCCCCGGATGGCAGGATGGGTGCGCTCGCTCACAATGCCTGCGTAACCGGCACATAATGCACGTATAGCCGCTTATGGCACTGTGATCGTCGATTACTGCACGTGTAACACTCGCGAAACACAGCCTTGACCGCGGGGCAACACCGCGTCCATACCGTCGGGTCGCGAAAAAGCTTTGCATTTGTAATGGCTGGGAACCGAACTGAAGGAGCACAAGCGTGGCGTTCACCACGGCCGAAGAGGTCATCAAATTCATAGCCGATGAGAACGTCGAGTACGTCGACGTCCGATTCAGCGACCTTCCCGGCATTCAGCAGCACTTCTCCATCCCTGCGAAGTCCCTCACGACGGACTTGGCAGAAGAGGGTCTCGCATTCGACGGCTCGTCGGTGCGCGGCTTCCAGTCGATTCACGAATCGGACATGCTGCTGCTTCCGGACTTCACCACAGCGCAGCTCGACCCGTTCCGCGCCGCGAAGACGGTCAACATCAACTTCTTCGTGCACGACCCGTTCACCCGTGAGTCCTACAGCCGCGACCCCCGCAACGTCGCGCGTAAGGCCGAGGAGTACTTGGTCAGCACTGGCATCGCCGACACCGCGTTCTTCGGTGCAGAGGCCGAGTTCTACATCTTCGACTCCGTCCGCTACGACTCCGGCATCAACGGTGCGTTCTACGAGGTCGATTCCATCTCGGGTTCGTGGAACACCGGCAACGAGTTCAACGCCGACGGCTCCCCGAACCGTGGCTACAAGGTTCGCCCGAAGGGCGGCTACTTCCCCGTCGCGCCGTACGACCACTACGTGGACCTGCGCGACCAGATCGCCACCAACCTGCAGAACGCGGGCTTCGAGCTCGAGCGTGGCCACCACGAGGTCGGCACTGCCGGTCAGGCCGAGATCAACTACAAGTTCAACACGCTGCTCGCCGCTGCCGACGATCTGCAGCTGTTCAAGTACATCGTCAAGAACACCGCATGGGCAGCAGGCAAGTCGGTCACCTTCATGCCGAAGCCGCTGTTCGGTGACAACGGCTCGGGCATGCACGTCCACCAGTCGCTGTGGAAGGACGGCAAGCCGCTGTTCCACGACGAGGCAGGCTATGCGGGTCTGTCCGACCTGGCCCGCCACTACATCGGCGGCATCCTGCACCACGCGCCGTCGCTGCTGGCCTTCACCAACCCGACGGTGAACTCCTACCACCGCCTGGTTCCGGGCTACGAAGCGCCGATCAACCTGGTGTACTCGCAGCGCAACCGTTCGGCTGCTGTCCGTATCCCGATCACGGGCAACAACCCGAAGGCAAAGCGTCTCGAGTTCCGTGCGCCCGACTCGTCCGGTAACCCGTACCTGTCGTTCGCCGCTCAGATGCTCGCCGGACTCGACGGCATCAAGAAGAAGATCGAGCCGCAGGCACCGGTCGACAAGGACCTCTACGAGCTCCCGCCCGAGGAGGCCAAGAACATTCCTCAGGCTCCGACCAGCCTGGCGTCGGTCATCGACCGCCTCGAGGCCGATCACGAGTACCTGACCGAGGGTGGCGTCTTCACCACCGACCTCATCGAGACGTGGATCAACATCAAGCGTGAGCAGGAGATCGCTCCCGTCAACCTGCGTCCGCACCCGTACGAGTTCGAGCTCTACTACGACGTGTAACCACACGCCGGCTCCACGAAGTCAGACCAAATCCACCCGTTCGGCACCTGCCGGGCGGGTGGATTTGTCTGTCACAGCTCCTCGTAGTCAGCCTGCCGAACGCACAGGCGACCTACGGTCCGTCTTGCCAGGTGTCGCTCGACGGATCACATTGGACCGCAAAGCCCTCGGACGTTTGCGAACCGACTTCAGAGGGGTAGCTGCACGGCGTTCCGATCTCGTTTTCGCCGATGAGCGGGACAGTGCCCACCCATTTCCATCCGCCCCGGTCGCCCATATAGGTGCACACGATTTGTTTACCGGTAGACGTATCTACGCCCACCCGAGCGTGATGCGAACACACGTCGCCGATCGCACCCGGCACCGGCGGCGGCGCCTGCGTCAACGAAGGTGACGCGGTGGCCTGACCAAGTCCACCAGAAACGGTCGCGCCGATAAACAGCGCCGTAGCAGTCGCGGCAACATTGAGTGTGCGCATAGTTCAGCCCTTCGCCCCTTGCCAGTTTGAACCTATTTCGGCCGAAGCGTTGCTGATCGCGGAGTTTGAATTTCTTGACCGAGTGAGGCGTCACCGTCCGCGCCGACCACACGCCGGCTCCACGAAGTCAGCACAATCCACCCGTTCGGCGCACGCGCCGGGCGGGTGGATTGTTTGTGTACACGACCTAGTCGTCCCAGTATTCGTGGGGGTGGAAATAGTGGTTGATTCGCGGCTTTCGGGTCGGATCGATATGTTTCGGCGGAACCCACAGAATCCGGCCAGGATATTTATGGTCGGCGCCGGCGACGATGGCGTGCCAATCTGTGTCCTTCACCCCGGCGAGCGGATGATGGGTATCGCACACCAACGCAAGCTGATCGACATCGGTGAGACCGAGTTGGGCAACCCATTCCCGGCAATGATGGCACTGGCACATATTTGCTGGGCGTGAGCACGTAGGGAAGGTGCAGCCCTTGTCTTTGGCGAAACACACCAACCGTTGATCACCCTGCGCGATCCGCTTGGACCTGCCCAGATAGATCGGACGACCAGCATCATCGAACAACGCCAGGTAATGACGGGCATGGCGAGCCATCCGCAACACATCGCGGATCGGCAACAGTGATCCGCCACCGGTGATCGCGGTCCCGGACGCCTCTTCGAGTTCCTTCACCGTCATCGTCGCCACCACCGTCACCGGCAACCCCCGATGCTGGCCCAACGTTCCGGACGCCAAAGCATCGCGCAGGATCGCTTTGAGTGCGTCGTGCTGCCGTTTCTCCAGACACCGATCATCACGCTTCACCGTCTCGGCCGCCGGATCCTCCTCGACCGTCGACTCCTCGTCCGCCGGGTTGAGAACACCTGGTTTCGCATACTTCGCGAACGCCGCCTCCAAATACGCACGCAGTTCCGGGTCGACGCAGAAACTGCCTTTCGTCATCAGATCCGCACCCTGGGGGCCGAGAGTGAAACTACGTTTGCGGGCGCGTTCGGCTTCCGGTTTCGGACCGTCCGGGTTCAGATACCCGAGTATCCGGTTCGCGGCGGTCCGCAGTTGGTCGGGCCGCAGGACGCGGGCCTGCTCGGCAAGTTTCTGTTCGGCAAGCTCCGCGGTCTCGTTGTCGACGTCGAGCGGGACATGGCGAAAGAATTCGCGGATCACCTTCACATGCTCATCACCGATCGCACCGTCGGCCACTGCTGCAGCGGTGGCGGGATAGGTCGGGTTGCGCCGAGCTCCGCTGAACGTCACCTGCGGGGACAGATCATCAGCGATCCGGATCCGGGTGCGGGCCTCACTGGGGCTGATCCGCAACGCGTCGGCGAGGGTGTTGGCGACGTTGTGGTCGCCGAGTTCACCACAGCGCCATTGACGTTCGATGGTGTTGATCAACGGGTAGACGAAACCGGGGACGGTGCGCCCGATCGTTTCGAGGCGTTGGGTGACGACGACGCGTTGAGGGTTGGTGGAGAGTTCGTCGAATCCGGCGTCGCGCAGTTCACGAAATCCTGCTTCGATCTTCGCCAACGCAGCGTCCACCCGGGTGGTGGGGTGCGGTGTCGGGTTCGAAAGCATGATCGAATTCTATCGCCACCCACCGACAGGTTCCGGCACGGATGTATTGGGCTACAACAGTATTCGCCTCCTGAACAACGTTCAGGAGGACGGGGGTGAGGAGCGCACTGTGCCAGCCCGACCATCTGTTCCCAACACAAGCAAGCCGCTCCAGGCGTCACGCGTCGGCGGCACAGGCGCTGTGATGCCGCCCGCGCGGGACGATCATCGGCGTTCCTGCAACCGGGTCGGGGACCACTTCGCAGTCGAGACCGAACACGTCCTTGATCACCGCTGCCGTCGCGACCTCCGCCGGCGGACCCTCAGCGAAGATCGCGCCGGCCTTCATCGCGACGATGTGGTCGGCGTAGCGGAAGGCGAGGTTCAAGTCGTGCAGGACGAGGACAACCGTGGTGCCAGATTCGCGATTGAGATCGATCATCAGGTCGAGTAGTTCGATCTGGTTACTGATGTCGAGAAACGTGGTCGGCTCGTCGAGCAGCAGTAGGTCGGTCTCCTGGGCGAGGACCATCGCGATCCACACCCGTTGCCGCTGACCACCCGAGAGGTCTGAGATCCTGCGGTCGATCAGGTCACCGGTCCCGGTGGCTTCGAAGGCGCGAACCAGTGCGGCTTCGTCGGCCGAGTTCCATTTCCGGAACCATCCCTGGTGTGGATAGCGGCCGCGACCGACCAGGTCGCCGACTGTGATGCCGTCGGGTGCCACCGGGGATTGCGGCAGCAGGCCGAGCAGTTTGGCGACCTCGATACTGCGCATGTCCTGAACCGACCGCCCGTCGAGCAGGACGGTCCCGTCGCGCGGCGGGAGCAAGCGTGCCAAGCCGCGCAAGAGTGTGGACTTGCCACATGCGTTCGCGCCGACGATGACGGTGATGCGTCCGTCCGGTATCCGGACGTCGAGGTTACAGACGATGTCGGTCGTGCCGTAGCCGAGGGTGAGGTCCTCGGCGCGCAGGTCGTGGCCGTGTGCTCGCGTGCCCGTTTTCATCCGCCACGTCCTTCTCTGTTCGTCGTGGCGATCAACCACAACAGGTACGGCGCTCCGACCGCGCCGGTGATTGCGCCCGTCGGCAATTCGGTGGGTAGCAGGTGGCGGCACACGAGGTCGGTCGCGAGAACGATGATGGCGCCGACCAATGCTGCGCCGATGATCGAACCCCTGGCAGGTCCGAGCAACGCTCTGGCGATCGGTCCCGCGATCAACGCGACGAACGCGAGCGGTCCAGCGACCGCAGTGGCGAACGCGACGAGAACGATCGCGATCAAGAGCAGAGCGAGCCGAGACTTCTCGACGCTTAGGCCGAGAGCTCGTGCTGTGTCGTCGCCGAGTTCGAGTGTGCGCAGTTGCCGATCGAGGACGAGTGCCGCAGGCACCAGAACGAGCAGTGCGATCACCAACCACTGCAGCGATCGGTCGCTCCCCTGCCCGATCGAGCCTGCGAGCCAGTGCATCGACTCCTGCGCGTTCGAGATTCGTGCGCGAGCGACCGTGAAATAGACGATCGCAAGCATAAATTCCGAGACCCCGATACCGATGAGAATGAATCGATAGCCGGTGATGCCGTCGCGCCACGCCAGGATGTAGATCAACAGCGAGCTGACGAGCGCTCCCCCGAAGGCCAGCGCCGAGATTGCCAGTCCACCCAAGTGCAGCAACACAATTCCGAATACCGCGGCCAAGCTTGCGCCCGCAGACACGCCGACGAAATCGGGTGAGGCGAGAGTATTGCCGAGCAGCTGTTGGAACACCGTGCCCGAGACACCGAGCGCCAACCCGACACAGAGGGCGGCAAGTGAATGTGGCAGCCGAATGTCGCGGACGATGAAGTCGATACCGGGTTCGTCGACGAGATGCAGGACCGATCGGATCACGTCAGGCGCAGACAACAGTGAGCTGCCGAGCATTATGGAGGCCACGAAGAGTACGACCGTCAGCGCCGCGAAGCTGCCGAGGACGATGGACTTGCGCCGGGTCCGCGCTCGTCGATCACCGCGGACCGCAGTGACCACGTCGGCCGTCACAGCTCCGCCAGGTTCTTGTAGCGAACGAGCAGAACGAACGCGGGCGCTCCGAGCACGCCGAGCACGATCCCGACCTCCAGCTCCGAGTCGGTCGGCATGACCAGACGGCCGACGATATCGGCGGCAAGGAAGACGAGTGGCGTGAGCACGATGCAATAGGCAAGGATCCAGCGATAGTTCGGTCCGCAGATCATGCGTGCAAGGTGCGGCACGACGAGTCCGATGAACACGATCGGTCCGCAGGCCGCGGTTCCTGCCCCGCACAGCAGGATGACCGCTACGAAAACGACCGCTCGGGTTCGGCCGACGTTCTGGCCGAGCGAGCGAGCGGTGTCGTCACCGAGCGCCAAACCGTTCAATGCATGGGCCGCCCCGACGGCGAGCACGATACCGACCAGGATGAACGGCAGCACCTGCCAGAACACCGGCAGGTACCGACCAGCCAGCGACCCGACCTGCCAGAAGCGCAGCTGATTCAGCGCACGCACGTCGGACATGATCACGGCGGTCGTCACAGAGGTGAGCGCGGCAGTGACCGCGGCGCCCGCGAGAGCGAGCTTGACGGGCGTTGCGCCTTCCCGCCCGAACGAGGCGACCGAGTAGACGACGACGGTCGCGATGCCGGCGCCGACGAAAGCCAGCCAGACGTAGCCGCCGACGGACTCGATCCCGAATGCCGTGATGCCGAGGACGACCGCGGCAGCGGCGCCCGCATTGATCCCCATGATTCCGGGGTCGGCGAGCGGATTGCGCGTCACACCCTGCAGCAACGCACCGCTGAGGCCGAGCGCTGCACCCACGAGCAGACCGAGCAGGGTCCTCGGCACACGCATGTGCCGGACCACCGTTTCCGGCGTCGACGACGGATCAAAGTTCGTGAACGCATCGATCACCGTCGACAGGTCGACCGCGCGTGAACCGAGCACCAGACTTGCAAGCGACATCACGGCAAGCGCAACGATCGCGAGGACCAGGCCCGACGCGAGAGCACGATCGCCCCTCGACGCCGACTTCCGAGTCGTGGCGAGGGTCGCGGTCGGTGTCGAACTCACCCGACCAGGTCGGCGTTCGCCGACTGCACTGCCGCGGTGAGCTGTTCCAGCTGCGACGCGTAGTCGGAGTAGGTGTGCAACCAATATGCGGGCCACGGCACGACCGCATCTGCCTTGGCTGCCGCGACGCTGGTCCACGACGGCTGCTTCTTCGCGTCGTCGAGGTTGGCAGGATAGGAACGGTCGTCGATCAGGAGTAGGTCGGGCTGGTATCGGTCGGCGTTCTCCCAGCTCAGTGTCTCCCAGTACGGGAAGCCTTCGTCCGGCCGCTCGGGATCGACAACCTTCAGCCCCCAACTCTGAAAGTCGAGCAACTCGGGCGCGTACTTCGGCACGGCGACGGCGAGTCCGTCTGTGGTCGGTGACACGGCAAGAGCGGTGAGGCCCGGCTTCGCGGCGGTTGCCTGCGTGAAGTTGCTGCGAGCGGTCTCGAAGCGTTGTTTGTTCGCCGCAACGGTCGGATCGTCGAGTTTGCCGCCGAGACTTGCGGCGAGCTTTTCGTAGCCTTCGATCAGCTCCACGATCGAGTCACCCTGGCTCGGTCCGACGACGGGTGCCAGGTCAGCGAGCTTCTTGCTTTCCTCTTCGACGCCGGCCTCGAAGCCGGAGTGCGCGTTCTCGACGGGCCACCAATCGCCGACGATCAGGTCGGGCCGCAACGACGCTGCCTTCTCGACGTCGATCTCGCCGAACGTTTCGCCGAGTATCTCGACGCCGGACAGGTCGAGGTCTTTCGTTCCTGGGTCGGTTGTCACGTCGGAGTCGGCCCACACCGCGATTGGCTTGATTCCGAACGACATCAGCGCGGCCGCGGCATAGGCGTGCGCGATGATTCGCGTCGGTGTGTGATCGACCTCGACGGTCTCTCCCGATCCGTCGACGAAGGCCCATGGTCCGGAAGTGTCGTCAGCGCTCGACGACGAATCGGCTGAGCACGCGGCGCTGAACGACAGTGCAAGTAGTGCCGCAACCAGCACCGACAGGCGGCGCACGGCTGGTTTCGAGTGTGGCTTCACGGCTGGGTCCGTTCGAAAAAGAGGCGAATGAGACAAGCAGGCAGGCGAGCAACAGATAGGCAAGCCTAACCATATCTACGCGGTGGGTGGCAACTTCGGCAACAGCGTCCGCGATAGCCTCTGCCACGAGGTCGGCCCAGCTGGTCGGCGATCGACGACGGGAGCGCAACCCATGCTCGAAGTAGTTCGAGAAGGTCCGATTCTGCATGTGTGGCTGAACCGGCCCGCGAAGCTGAACGCCCTCGACGACGACGCACTCACCGAACTCGCGGAGGTGTTCACGGGTCTGCAGCGCAGCTTCGACGTGAAAGTCGTCGTACTCGGCGGTCGAGGTCGGTCGTTCTGCGCGGGCGCAGATCTCGGCAGCCTTCCCGGCGTTTCCGGTATCGGCGAGCGGGAACGCCGGTGGCACGGCCAGGTCGGCTACCGGGCGTGCCAGGCCATTGCAGACTGCGACGTCGTAACGGTGGCGCGATTGCACGGCCATGTGCTCGGCGGCGGACTCGCTCTGGCATTGGCCTGCGACTTCCGAATAGCGACCGCCGACGCGTCTTTCGGCCTGCCCGAGGTTCAGATCGGTTTGCCATTGACGTGGGGAACGGTTCCGCGACTGGTATCCGAAATCGGCGCAGCACGAGCCCGTGACCTCGTGATGTTGGGCACGCGCATCGACACCGCAACCGCCGAGCAGTACGGAATAGTTCATCGGTCGACACCTGCCGACGGCATCGACGACGCTGTCCGCACAATGGCAGAAAGGATCGTTGCCACCCCCGAATACGCGCTGCATACGACCAAATCGCAGTTTCAGGCCTACGCCCGACCACTCGGCGACCCGACCTACAGCGACGGTGACGCGTTCATTGCCGGGACAGCGTTTCGGGACGTCTCGAACAGGGCATCTCCGAACACATGACAACAAAGCCGGAACAGTCCGACAACGGCCATGCCGACGCGGACGACGACGTCGTAAGCGACCCCGCAGACGGTTCGGCGACCGATTGGTCCGACGAGGGCGGGGCTACCAAGGAAGGTCCTGCGACGGACGCCGACACCGACTGACACCTCTTCGCATGGTGGTTCCCCTCACATCCGGGTTTCGTTTGCTCCCCACAGGGAATCCGAACTACAAGACATTCGACCGCGGCGGTATTCGATGCAACGGAGGATCACTCGATGGAGGAGAACTCGATGCAAGAAGACAATGCGGGAGTACACGCCGACGAAGACCGGACCACCCGTAGCCACGCGGGCGAGGGCATCGAAGACGCTCGCAACTTTCCCGGCTACGCGCTGGTGCTGGCAGGACTTGCGTGCCTCGCTCTAGCGTTGACGGCAGCGGGATACGGGTTCAGCGGTTGGGCTCTGATTCTCGGCGTCGCCTGCTTCCTCACGCTTGCTGCCGGTTTCGCCTGGGTGATTCTCGAGCACAAGCGTGTCAAGAACAACGAGGGTAAGAACCTGACCGACCAGGCAGGGCACTGACCCCAGCTCTACCGTCTGGACAACCTGCGGTCCGCCCGCTTGGCTTGACCTCCTATGGTCACGCAACGAAGCCGGTATCGACGCCGCACCCACTCTCGGATCTATGCAGTCGCAGGCATTCTCGCCGTTCTGCTCTCCGCGTTCGTCCCGTTCCAGGCAGGTGCGGAGCCGGCCTCGGTCGGCTACACGTGGACCGAGGACTACCTCACGACACCTGACGGAGAGCGCATCCATGTCGACGTGTTGCGCCCGGCCGGGCTTGCACCCGATGTGAAAACGCCGGTGATTCTGACCGCCAGTCCGTACCGATCCCATCTGATGTATCTGTCCGTTCCGCTGCTGAACCGTGGACCGTCGCTGGAGAACATTCCCATCGACATGTTCATGGAGCGCGGCTACACCTACGTCATCGCCGACCTCCGTGGTTACGGCGGTTCGACCGGGTGTCCCGACTGGGGTGGACCGGGTGAGCGGACGGACGTCAAGAGCGCGGTCGAGTGGGCGGCTGAACAACCGTGGTCGACCGGCAAGGTCGGCATGTACGGCATCTCCTACGAAGGCTGGACCGGCCTGATGGGCATTGCCGAACAGCCGAAAGGCCTTGCCGCCGTTGCGGCTTTCGAGCCCGTTCCCGATCCGTACGCCTACATCTACATGCAGGGCGTCTCGTGGAACTTCACAGCCAAGCCCGTCCTCGACGTGCCGATCCTGCCTGGTGAACTTGTGATCGGTACGGAACATGTCGCGATATCGCAGACTCCGGGTCGGCCCGACGACACCCCCGAATACCGCGCCGCCGCGTCGAGCACGCCACAAAGCTGCTACTCCGCCTACGTGGACGACATGCGCAACAACGATCCGAACGCGCCGTACTGGCAGGACCGAAACCTCGTCGATCGACTCCGCGGTGCCACCACTCCCCTGTTCCTGCAACAGGGCTTCGTCGACCTGAACACCCGCGCCGACCGCATCTTCGAACTGTGGAACGGTCTCGGCGATGCCGATCACCGCGCCTGGTTCGGTCAGATCGGCCATCGCACCTGCCTGACCGATTGCCGACCGACCTTCGCCGACGAGTTGTTCACCTTCTTCGACAAGCATGTTGCGGGAAAGGATGTTTCGGTTCCCGGACCGAAGATCACCGTCGGCCAGTTCGACGGACGCTGGCGCTCGGAGACACAATGGCCGCCTGCCGATGCCGCTCGGGTCCGCGCCGAACTTCGCACCGGAACCTACGTCGATCGCGGTTTCGTCAGAGCGCCGGATCGTGAAATCTGGTCTGTCACCGAGCCTCTCACGCAGCCCACGCATCTGTCCGGCACCGCCTCCATGACCGCGCAGGCACGCGGGCCCGCAAACGCGAGTCTTGCGGCGGTGGTCTACGACGTCGCGCCGAACGGTGACGCGACGGTGATCACGTTCGGCATCTCTCTTCTCGGTCCGGACGGTCGCATGAATCTACGTCTGGTCGGGCAGGATTGGCCGATTCGCGCCGGTCATCGGATTGCCGTCAAACTCACCGACACCGTCGAAGACATGTGGACACGTGCACCGACCGGCGCGACAGTGACGGTCGAGCAGGCGACGATCGAGCTGCCGCTGCTCACCCGCGAACGCCGGCCGGACCTCGAAGGCGGACCGACCGCGGGTATCGAGAAGAGGTACCGCGAGATGACCACTACCCTGGAGCCGCAGACGATCGCGAACGCGGTCATACCGTTGCAGTTGCCGAACAGGACCGATAACTAGTGGCACCAGCGCTCGATCATCTCCTCCTCGCAGTACGAGACCTCGAGCGCACGGCACGGGAATTCCGGGCGGCAGGCATCGACGTCGTCGCAGGCAGCCCACCCGGCCTGCCACACGGCGGGGTACCGACGGCATGCGCGAGGATCTCTTGCCGAAACGGGGTCGCCATCGACCTGCTGTCCTATGGCGTCAGCCCGTACGGCCAGGCGGTGCGCTTGCTCGCGAAGACGCCGGCGTGGGGTCCGCTGCGCAGTCGCGGATCGGCGGTCGAGCGCTACATCGGCGACGGTCTGGCGAGGACCGAAGGACTGATCGGGATGTCGATTCGGGTCGACGATCTCGCCGCAACCGTCCGCGCGTTGCGCGACGAGGGGTTCGACGTCGACGACCCCGCCGACTTCACCCGGACCGATGCGACAGGCGCCGAAAGCGGCTGGCGAGTTGCGGCCCCGGGCGATCCGACCTTGCCCATCCTCATCGAGAAGCTCACTCCGAGTCTCCCGACGACGGAGGCGGATCGCGGGATCGGCATCGGCTGGATCGCGGTCCGCACCGACGACACCGATCGCACCGCAACCGGTTACCGCGTAGTCCTCGGCGAACCCGAGGCGGACGGCTCGTGGCAGCTCGGACCCGTAGCGATCCGCCTGGACGGCGGTGGCCGCTCCCCCGGGTTGCCGAACCTTCGAGCCTGCCTCGGGTCGACACCGCTGCCCCGATCCGCGTCGTCGCTCGGCCTTGTCGATGCCTTCAACACCCTCGACACCCACAGCGCGGCATCGATCGATCGACTGGCACAGGCCTTGCGTCTGCAGACCGTGTCCTACGAGGACCCGACGCGGATCGACGACAGCCAGTTCGTCCAACTCGGCGAATTGCTCGAAACATCTTTTCCCAAAGCACATTCCGAACTCACCGTCGAAAAGTTCGGGCACAGTCGGCTGTACACGTGGCCGGGCACCGACCCGACGCGGGTAGCAGGTTTGTTCCTCGCACACATGGACGTCGTGCCCGTCGACGACCCGGATCGATGGACGCATCCACCGTTCAGCGGCGTCGTCGACGACGAATTCGTCTGGGGTCGTGGCGCGATCGACGACAAGAGCCGGGTACTCGCGCTGTTGGAGGCAATCGAGGGTGCGTTGACCGACGGCGTTCGACCGACCGGCACGCTCTATTTCGCTTTCGGTCACGACGAAGAGATCGGTGGCGAGAACGGTGCCTGCGTGATCGCTCGCGAATTGCTGGAGCGTGGCGTGCGTGCCGAGATCCTGCTCGACGAAGGTGGTGTGGTCACGCGCGGTGTGGTCGACGGAATCGATCGGCCGGTGGCGTCGATCATGCTCGGCGAGAAAGGTTTCGCGACGGTCCGACTTTCGACGCGCGACCTCGGCGGTCATTCGTCCATGCCGCCCAAACATACTGCGGTCGGCCGAATCTCGCGTGCGGTCGTCGCGCTCGAAGACAACCCGATGCCGTTGCTGATGTCGCCGACCGTGCTCGACATGACAAAGCGGTTGGCGCCCTTCATGTCCGAGCCACGGCGTTCGCTGCTGCGGTCGGCCGACCGATTCAGCGCTGTCATCGCGCGGATCCTCACCGCCCGCCCGCAAACCGAGGCTCTCGTTCGCACCACAACCGCTGCGACCGTGATCAGGGGTGGTGTGAAGGCGAACGTCCTACCGCAGCACGCCGAGGCCCTCGTCAACTTCCGGATCCTGCCCGGCGAATCGGTGGCCGATGTACTCGCCCACTGCCGTGCGACGATCGCCGACGACCGTGTCGACATCGAGTTGGCACCCGGCATGCTCGCCGAGCCGTCGCCGGTGTCACCGTCGGACGGCCCCGAGTTCGCACTCGTCGCCGAGTCCGCCAGAAAAGTACTTCCCGACGTCGCCGTCACGACGGGATTGGTACCGGGCGCAACCGACGCCCGGCACTACAACGACGTCGCGGCCGTCCGATTCAACTTCGCCCCGATCATCCTCGAACAGGCCGACCTGGAGCGGATTCACGGTTCGGACGAACGTATCTCGCACGAGAACTATCAGCGGCTGATCGCATTCGACCGCATTCTCATCGAGCGGCTTTGACTCCTGCGTAGGGCGATCTGCGTCCCGGCCTGAGCACGACTACGCTGGTCGACAGCCGGCCCCAACAGCGAGGAATCCCGTTGCCGTGGCGAATACTTCAGAGTTGACGATGTTCGATTGGCGTGACGAACCGACCGATTGCGACGCCGATGCGATCACCGCAGCACTCGCACCGATCACTGCCGACTACGACCTGGCATTCGGTGCGCGGCGAGTGCAGACGGCTACCTACCTCGATACCGTCGACGGGCGGTTGGGCAGTCGTGGTCTTGTGCTCACCCACGAGCGCGGTACCGACGACAACCTCGCGCTGCTCAGCAGTGAACAGGTTCTGACCGCCGTACTGCCGGAACAACCACACTGGCCCGCGCGTATCGAACAACTCCACGAATCGCCGCTACGGGACGCACTTGCCGCCGCGATGTGGATCCGCGCCGTCGGCCCGATCGCGCACGGACGGACGGTGTCCCGCGTCGTTGCCGTCCTCAATTCGGACGCGAAGACGGTTGTTCGGATCCACTGGACCGAAGTGCGCATCGACGGTCACGACGACACCGCTGTCGCACGGCTCGAGATCAAACCTCTGCTCGGCTATCAGCACGATGCGAACAACGTTGCCGAGGCCCTACGCGCCGCGGAATCCTTCGACGTCGCCGACCGAAGTTTCGTCGACACGCTGATCGGCGTCACAGCCGAACCGACCGCGACGCCGCCGCCGCCACCTATGACCGCCGAAACCCCTGCAGCAACCGCTGTCGCCACGGCACTGCACGGTTTCGCCGACGCCATCGCGGCAAACGTCGCCGGTGTCGTCGACGACGTCGACACCGAGTTCCTGCACGATCTTCGCGTCGCGGTCAGACGGACCCGGTCGATGCTCAAACTCGCGGGAGATGTTCTGCCCGACGGGTTGAAGGAACGCGTCGAACCCGATTTCCGGCTGCTCGGCGATCTGACGACGCCGACGCGCGACCTCGACGTCTACCTGCTCGACCTGCCGACCCTCGGCGATCATCTCCTCGTCGGCGAACCGACGGACCTCGTACCGTTCGGCGAGCATCTGCGCAGGCAACGCGAACTGGAGCTCCGCAAACTGGTCCGGGTGTTGCGGTCGAAACGCTTCACCGATTTCCTAGCGACGTGGCGGGAATCGCTCGACACTGTTGCAGGCGATGCGGCGGACGAAGAGGCCCCGACCGCCGGAGCGCTTGCATCGCAACGAATCATGAAGACCTACAAGAAGGTTGTCCGGCTGGCGAAGGCGATCACACCCGACTCACATCACGACGATGTGCACTCACTGCGCAAGCGTTGCAAAGAACTCCGCTACCTACTCGAGGTGTTCGGTCCGGTATGCGAACCCGAGGCACACAAGGCCACCGTCAAGGACCTGAAGAAGCTCCAGGACCTGCTCGGCGACTTCCAGGACGGTGAGATGCAAAGCGCTGGGCTGCGCGTCTTCGCCACCCAGATGCTGGAATCCCGCGAAGCCACCGTCGCCGCACCGCCCGCTGCCACTTTGCTTGCCATGGGCGAACTTTCCGCACACTTCGCGCGCCAGCAGGCAAGCGCCCGCGCCGCTCTCACCGATCAGCTCGACCGATTTCTCGGTTCGAAAGCGCGCCATCGGATAAAGGCCATGCTGCCATGAGGATGCTGCCATGAAGACGATCGCGTCGTACACGATCAAGGGCGGCGTCGGAAAAACGACCACGGCGGTCAACCTCGCCTACCTGAGTGCACTGGACGGCAACCGAACTCTGCTGTGGGACTTGGATCCCCAAGGTGCCGCCACGTTCCTGTTCCGGGTGCAGCCTCATGTCAAGGGCGGTAGCGCCAAGCTGGTCCGCGGTAAGCAGTCGGTCGAATATGCCCTCAAGGCAACCGATTTCGAAGGGCTGGATCTACTGCCCGCCGATTTCACCTACCGCAACATGGACATCGACCTGTCCCGCAGCGATCGCAAAGCAAAGCACTCGACGCGAGCAATCGCGGAGCTGCTGAAGGACCTGTCCGCGGACTACGACGTCGTCTTTCTCGATACACCGCCGAGTCTGTCGCTGGTGTCGGAGAACGTGCTGCACGCCGCCGATATCGTTGTGGTGCCCATCATTCCGACCGTCCTCGCTGCCAGAACCTTCGACCAGCTGACCGATTTCGTCGCAACGTTCGAAGGACGAAAGCCGATACTGCACGGCTTCTTTTCCATGGTCGACCGCCGAAGAGCCCTGCACCGCGAGATAGTTGCGACTTTGCCGAGCCAACGGTCCGGGGTGAGCGCAACCGCAATCCCCTCGCTGTCCGCGATCGAATTGATGTCGGTACATCGCGCGCCACTACCGTCGTTCGCACCGAACAGTCCTGCTGCGGCGGCCTACCGCACGCTGTGGGACGAGATCTCCGGGCTGCTCTGAACTCTCAGCGCAGCCGGATGTCCGCGATCACGGCCATGTGGTCCGTCCCGTCGATGTGGACGGTCCGTAGCTCGTCCGCGTGCGCTCCGCCGAGCAGAATATGGTCGATACCGATGATCGGCGGGAAGCTCTTGTCCGACGGATAGGTCCGCAGCATCCCCACGCCGACTTGGTCGGCGGAATCTTCGATGCCGGTGTCGAGCAGCTTCCGGTAGAGCGAATGATCCTGTGTCGCATTGAAATCAGCACCGACGACGACGTGCTCCGTGCTGTCGGGCACGGCGTCGAGAATGTCCCTGATCCGCTCCATTTCGCCCGACCACGGTTGCGGACCGCTTGGAAACGGCGGCACAGGGTGGAACGCGAACACCGTGACCGCCTCACCGGTCGGCAGCGTCGCGCGAGCGGACACCTGGTTCAAGATGAAGCCGTCATGGTTCACCTGGTCCGACAGTGGGTAGCGACTGTAGATGCCGGTGCCCTCGGCGCCGATGTCGGCTTCGACGTAGCGATGTGGAAGTAGTACTGCAATGCCGGCGGCGTCGAGCCGCTGAACGCTGTCCGGTGTCAGTTCGTCGATGGTGAGAATGTCGACGTCGTTCGCCATCACCTCGCGGACAACGGCGGCTGCGTCACCTTCGCCGAAGTAGATGTTGGACTGCATGATCGTCAAGGCCTGCCCTGTGCCGGGCGTACCGCTCGCGACGTAGACCGGTAGTTGCGTCGCAATGGCTGCGCCGATCGCCAACACAGCCGCACCGACTCCGATCCAATGCTTGACCAGCGCGAGCAGCAGCAGGCCCAGCACCGCCGCGATCATGACGTACGGCGCGAACGATGCCATAAGCACAAAGAAGCGACGTGACGAATCCATCCAATGCAGCGCGACGCCGAACGCCCCGATCGATACCGCGATCCAGCCGAGTCCGATCACGACTCGGCGCCCCCATCTGGTCCCCATGCCGTCCAGTATGCCGACGCGGCGGCTACTCCCCGCCGAACACCCGCTCCACCACGGCTTTTGCCCGTCGCGTCACACGCAGGTAGTGGTCGAGGAACTCGCCGCCGTCCCGATACTCGGCCCCCGCGACGTGAGCGACCGCCGTCAGGAGTCGACCTGGTCCGGGAATCTGGTCGGTCGGCTTACCTCGCACGAGGACCAGAGCGTTACGTGCCTTGGTCGCGGTAAGCCAGGCATCGCGAAGCAGGCTCACGTCGGCGGCACTGAGCAACTCGGCCGCCTCGATCGCCGTCAACGTCTCCAGCGTCGACGTATTGTGCAAGCTCGGTACCTCACGCGCGTGCTGCAGCTGGATCAGCTGAACGGTCCACTCGATGTCGGCGAGACCACCGCGCCCGAGCTTGGTGTGCGTCGCTGGATCCGCACCACGGGGTAGCCGCTCGGCGTCGACGCGTGCCTTCATCCGCCGGATCTCACGAACGGCGGTCGGCGATATCCCGCCTTCGGGGTATCTGATCTTGTCGATGACATGCAGGAACCGGATGCCGAGTTCTTCGTCTCCCGCCATTTGATGCGCCCGCAGCAGGGCCTGCACCTCCCACGCCTGGGCCCACTGCCTGTAGTACGCGTCGTAGGCCGCGAGCGTTCGCACGAGCGGACCGTTGCGGCCCTCCGGCCGCAGCCCAGCATCCACCTGCAGCGGCGGATCGGTGCTCGGTGCGCCGAGCAGCTTCGTCACCTTCTCGGCGATCGAGTTGGCCCATTTGACGGCCTGGGCTTCGTCTTCGCCTTCTTTCGGGTCGCAGACGAACAGGACGTCCGCGTCCGAGCCGTATCCGAGTTCCCAGCCGCCCAGCCTGCCCATGCCGATCACGGCAAACGTTGCGGGCGCAGGCGCACCCCGTTCGGCTTCACTCGCCTTGATCACCGATTGCAGCGACGAATTGAGCACGGCTGCCCACACCGACGACAGCGCCCGGCACACCTGTCGCACATCGAGCATGCCGAGGATGTCGGCCGACGCGATGCGGGCGAGTTCGTGCCTGCGCAGCGCTCGTGCGGCGGCAATCGCTCGTTTGGGGTCGTCGTAGCGTGCCGACGACGAGACGATCCCGCGCGCGACATCGGCCGGATTCGGACCGATCAGCAACGGACCGTTCGGACCGTCCGCGAACAGCCGGATCGCCTCAGGCGCCTTCATCAACAGATCGGGAACGTAGGCCGACGACCCGAGCACGATCATCAGGCGCTGCGCGATCGCGCCCTCGTCACGTAGCTCTCGCAGGAACCAGACCTGATCGTTCAGCGCTTCCGACACCCGCCGGTACGCGAGCAGTCCGGCGTCGGGATCCGGTGTGTCACCGAGATATTCGAGCAGGGTCGGCAACAGCAGCGCCTGGATGCGACCCTTGCGCTCGGGTCCGGCAGCGAGTGCTTTGAGGTGACCGAGCGCGTTCTCCGGCGCCAGGTAACCGAGCGCGGCGAGCTGTCGGATGGCCGCGTCGGGACTGAGTCGCAACGCTTCCTTGTCGAGCTTGGTGATCGAGTCGAGCAGCGGCCGGTAGAAGAGCTTGGCGTGCAAGCGCCGGATTCGATGAGCGTTGCGTTTGATCTCGGCGTTGAGGACGCCGAGGCTGTCGTTGCGTCCGTCCGGTCGCAGGTGTGCGGCCCTGGCGAGCCAGCGCAGCGCCTCTTCGTCCTCCGGTGGCGGCAGGGTGTGGGTCCGCTTGAGCTTCTGCAGTTGCAGCCTGTGTTCGAGCAGCCGCAGGAATTCGTAGGACGCGGTCAGGTTGGCGGAGTCGTCACGCCCGATGTAGCCGCGCGTCGCAAGCGCGGTCAACGCGTCGACCGTGCTGGTCACGTGCAGGGCGTCGTCGGTGCGGCCGTGCACCAATTGCAGTAGCTGGACGGCGAATTCGACGTCGCGCAGGCTGCCTCGGCCGAGCTTCAGTTCCCGTTCGCGGAGATCTTCCGGCACGTTGTCTTCGACGCGACGCCGCATCGCCTGGGTCTCGGGAACGAAGTCCTCACGTTCGGACGCGGTCCAGACCATCGGGAGCAACGCATCTTGATACTGCTTGCCGAGCTCCATGTCGCCTGCCATCGGACGGGCCTTCAGCAGTGCTTGGAACTCCCAGGTCTTCGCCCAGCGCTTGTAATACGCGATGTGCGAATCCAGCGAACGCACCAGAGCGCCCTGCTTGCCTTCCGGGCGCAGCGCAGCATCCACCTCGAAGAACGCGGCGTTGCCGATCCGCATCATCTCCGACGCAATTCGGCTTGCAGGCGTGTCGGCAGGCTCGGCGACGAAGATGACGTCGACATCGCTGACGTAATTGAGCTCGCGCGCACCACATTTGCCCATCGCGATCACTGCGAGCCGAGACGGGCACGGCTCGTCGGGGCACACTGTCGCGACCGCGACCGAGAGCGCTGCCGTCAGTGCGGCATCGGCAAGATCCGAAAGGTGCCTGCCGACGGTGGCGTACGGGACGACCGGCTCGTTTTCGACGACAGCCGCCACGTCGGCAGCCGCGAGCAGCATCAGCTGATCGCGATACCGTTTGCGCAACACAGGCACAACGGTCGGTCCGGTCACCGCGGCCCGGTACAGACCAGGCGACGCGTTCGGCCCCGTTTCCGGGGTCGCACCGACGGCGTCCAACATGGCGTCGCGCATCGCCTCCGGTGTTGGTAACGACGTGTTGTGCAGCAGTTTCCAGCAACCGGGGTCGAGCAGGATGTGGTCGCCGAAAGCAATCGAGGCACCGATCAAACCGAACAGGCGGCCGCGAAGCGACTTGTCCGTCCGCAGCAGCGCTTCGAGCTCGGACCAGTCGGCGCCGAGATTTTCCTGCAGTTTGACGAGCGTCTTCAACGCCAGGTCGGCGTCGGGTGCACGCGAGAGCGACCAGAGCAGTTCGATGCTGTCGGTGTCGACCCAACCGAGGGTCTGCAGATCGGCGGGAGCCGACGATTCGACGAGTCCGAGGCGCCCTGCGCTCGGCACGACGGAACGAGCGGCGGGAGGTCGAACCATACGGTCAAACCTACAGCGCGCCCGAAACCTGTGGTGCTACCGCCTCGGTGCGGCGGCCTTACAAGCCGAGGTACTCCTTGAGCTCGAACGGCGTTACGTGGCTGCGGTATTCCGCCCATTCCCTGCGCTTGTTACGAAGGAAGAAGTCGAAGACGTGCTCGCCGAGTGCTTCGGCGACCAACTCGGATTTCTCCATGGACTGCAGAGCCTCGTGCAAACTGCCCGGCAACTCCCGGTAGCCCATCGCGCGCCGCTCGGCCGACGTCAACGACCAGACGTCGTCTTCGGCCTCCGGCGGCAACGTGTAGCCCTTCTCGATACCGCGAAGCCCGGCGGCGAGCAGGACCGCGAACGAGAGGTAGGGGTTGCAGGCCGAGTCTGGGCTGCGGATCTCGACGCGACGCGACGACGCCTTGTTCGGCGTGTACATCGGCACGCGGACGAGAGCCGACCGGTTGGAGCGTCCCCACGAGACGGCCGTCGGCGCTTCGCCACCGTGAATAAGCCGCTTGTAGGAGTTGACCCACTGGTTGGTGACGGCACTGATCTCGCTTGCGTGCTCGAGAATGCCTGCGATGAATGCTCGCGCAGTATCGGAGAGCTGACCCGGGTCGTCCGGGTTGTGGAAAGCGTTGGTGTCGCCTTCGAAAAGGCTCATGTGGGTGTGCATCGCCGAGCCGGGCTGATCGCTGAACGGCTTCGGCATGAAGGTCGCGCGCACGCCCTCGTCGATCGCGACTTCCTTGACGACGTAGCGGAACGTCATGACGTTGTCCGCCATCGACAGTGCGTCGGCGTAACGCAGATCGATCTCCTGCTGGCCTGGCGCGCCTTCGTGATGGCTGAATTCGACGGAGATTCCCATCGACTCGAGCGCGTCGATCGCATGCCTGCGGAAGTTCGGGGCCTGGTCGTGCACGGCCTGGTCGAAGAAGCCGCCGTTGTCCGCCGGAATGGGCGGCGTGCCGTCGAGCGGACCGTTCTGCAGCAGGAAGAATTCGATCTCCGGATGCACGTAGCAACTGAAGCCGAGATCGCCTGCCTTGTTGAGCTGGCGGCGCAGGACGTGGCGCGGGTCGGCCCATGACGGCGAACCGTCGGGCATCGAGATGTCGCAGAACATCCTGGCGGAATGCTGGTGTCCCTTGCTCGTCGACCACGGCAAGATCTGGAAGGTCGACGGATCGGGGCGTGCGACCATGTCGGCTTCCGACACTCGCGCGAAGCCTTCGATCGCCGATCCGTCGAAACCGATGCCCTCTTCGAACGCACCCTCCAGTTCGGCAGGAGCGATCGCAACGGACTTCAGATAACCGAGCACATCGGTGAACCACAGTCGGACAAACCGAATGTCGCGCTCTTCGAGGGTGCGGAGCACGAATTCCTTTTGGCGATCCATGCCCGCGAGACTAGGCACCTAGCGTTAAATCCGTGTTACATCGTGAAATCTGTCGCATCATCGTGACGCCCACCTGCACTATCGATCGATAGAAACCGAGTTCAGCAGGTCAGGTCGGGCGCCGGCGGCGTCAAATCTGTCAAATAATCGATCACGGCATCGTCGACACACCGCTCCCCCGACGACAACGCGACGGTGTGCTGAGTACCGCGGAACGTGATCAATGCCGCGCCGAGTTGCCGAGCCAGATTCACGCCGGCCTGATAGGGCGTCGCGGGATCGTCCGTCGTCGAGACGACGACAACCTTCGCCAGACCGGGTACCGACAGGGTGTGCGGCTCGCCCGAATTCGGCACGGGCCAGAACACACACGAATCGAGCGGCGCCTGTCCTGTCCCCTTCCCGTCGTCGAGGAACGGTGCAACTTCGCGGATCCGCAGATTCGTTTCGCCGACCTTCGCGCGGTCTGTTATCCGTGGATCGTCGACGCAGCGGACCGCCTCGAAAGCGTCGTTCAGATTGGAATAGGTCCCGTCGTCGCGGCGACCCGAGTACAGATCTGCCAAGCCGAGCAGGGTGTCACCGCGCCCCTGCTGCAACTCCTTCAACCCTGTCGTCAATGGACGCCACAGCTGCGGCGAATACAGCGCCTGCAGCACACCCGTCTGCGCGTCGTTGTAGCCGAGCCCGCGCGGGTCGGTCGTACGTGCCGGTCTGTCGATGAGCGGATCGATCAAGGCTCGGAAGTTGCGGTTGGCGTTCGCGGGATCGGTACCGAGCGGGCACTGCGAACTCTCGGCACAGTCGGCTGCATAGTCGTCGAATGCCTTCTGGAAACCGGCGAACTGCTTGACGAGTTCGTCGAGCGGATCTGCCTCGGGGTCGACGGCACCGTCGAGCACCAGCGCCCTGACCCTGTCCGGAAACGCCTCGGCGTAGGCCGCGCCGATCCGCGTGCCGTAAGAGTAGCCGACGAAGTTCAGCTTGTCGTCGCCGAGCACCGCCCGAATGATGTCCATGTCGCGGACGACCTCGCGCGTCCCGACGTGGGCGAGCAGGTTCGTACCGGACCGCTCGGCGCATTTGTCGGCGACCTCTTGCTCCTCCTTCTCGGTCTCGGCGATGCCTGCGGGTGATTCGTCGATGTCGAGGTCTTGACGTTCGGCGTCGTTCTCTGCAGGCGTCAGGCACCGAATGGTCGGGGTGGACGCACCGATGCCCCTCGGGTCGAATCCGATGCGGTCGAAGCGTTCTTCGACGGCTGTCCCCGACCCGACGGTCGCCGCCATCGACAGACCGCCCAATCCCGGACCGCCCGGGTTGAACAACAGCGACCCGATGCGGTCGCCCGACGCTGGCGACCTCGAGATCGCGATCTGCGCCTCGTCACCGTCGGGTTTGTCGTAGTCGATCGGAACGGTTATCCGCGCGCACTCGAGACTCGAACTCAGCGGCTCGTCGGTTTCGAAGTCGTCGCACGAACCCCACGACGGTTTCTGCGAATAGAACTTTTCGAGACCAGGAGCGACATCGGTCGACGGGTTTGTTTCGCTGCTCTGCGCCGGTGCCGACGGTGCTGTACTGGTCGTATTCGATTCGGATCCGTCGGTGCAGCCTGCGAGCAACGCTCCGACGCAGGTACCGATGGCGATTGCTGCGACGGTTCGTTCGACGATCGGCATACCGTGATGGTGCCACGGACGCCTAGGCTTTCAGTTGTGGCTGCTGCTTGCGGCACACGGGTAGTGCGAGAGGATCGATTACATGGACCCACGACGACTCTTCCGCCGCGCACTTGCTGTGGTGGGGGTGCTCGCGGGAGCGATCGCCATCAACGAGCTTGCGGGTAAACCACTTCCGCTGCGGTGGTCGATCTTCCGATCCGCCGTCGGAGCGAACATGGCCAAGACCGGCCAGGTCGGGGACGGGCGCGAAAAAGCCGCGGTCGCATATGTTCTCGCCAACGCTCGACACGGCGACCTGGACGACGTGATTCGGGTGCTCGACGATTTCGCCCGCAATCGGCGCTTCCTGATGAACATCGGTGACGAGAAGGGCCCGATCCTCGAAAGGGCGATCACACGGTCAGCGCCAAAGGTGCTCCTCGAGGTCGGCACCTACTGCGGTTACAGCGCGCTGCGGACCATCCGCGCGATGCCCGCAGACGCGCGCTTGTTCTCGGTCGAGATCAGTCCGGCGAATGCCGCTATCGCCCGTCAGATCTGGGAGCACGCGGGCGTCGCTCGGCGGGTCACCGCAATCGTCGGCATGCTCGGCGACAGCGGCAAGACCATCGACACGCTGCGCAGGGACTACGGATTTGCCGACGGCGCTGTCGATTTCGTGTTCCTCGACCACACCAAGAGTGCCTACCTGCCCGACCTGCAACGCATCATCGAGGCAGGCTGGTTGCATCCGGGCACCGTCGTCGTCGCCGACAACGTGAAGTGGCCGGGAGCGCCCGATTACCTCGCCTACATGCGCGCGAACGAGGCCTCACTGTGGCAGACCATCGAGCACGAGGCCCATGTCGAATACCAGAAGCTGGTCAAGGACCTCGTCCTCGAGTCCGACTACCTGGGAGCGCGCACCTAACGCAAAATCGCGGAGCGAATGCGCCATCCGTCCCACAGAGCGGTACCAATGTGACATCCGCTCCGGCTAAACCAGGTCGAACACCGCCCGACCGTATGCGACGCCATTGACCTGCAGTTCCAGTGCATGTTCACCGAGGTGCAGGACACGGGTGGTCCGCGGCTGCATGGCAAACGACTTCGCGATGTCGATGCTCTCTCCCGGCTGCAGCGCACTCACCCCGATCTTGAACACCTTCGGCCGGGTCTCGCCGTTCGATTTCTGGAAATGCAGTACGAAATCGATCGCAGCTCGCACCGGTTCGGTACCACCATTGGTGACGCGCCCAGTGAATCGAACCGAGTCACCGAGCGCGACGACGGACTCGTCGACGGTCGGACCATCGACGACGAACTCCGCACCCGTGAACCCCATGACCTCGAGCGCCCTCGGGTGTCCCTTCTTGACCAGGGTGCGCAGCGCGTGCCGCGAGACGCGCTGTGTGTTGTCGTCGGGTGCGGACAACCAACCGGCCGCGATCTCCGCCGCGACGTCGGGGTGGTCACGGCTCAGGTCGTTGACGTGGTTCGCTGCCGACCGCCGAACGTACTCGGACTCGTCGCGATAGAGCTGATCGACGATGGCACGGGTGTACGGCCGACCGACCAACGCGGGAACCCCCTTCGCCCACGGCAGATGCGATCGAGTGCCCTCGCTGGCCAACCGTCGCACGTGCTCGTCGGGGTGGCTCGTCCACGTCTCGGCGATGCCGATCGCTCGCTCCAGACGCGCGGCGAGCATTGCTCGGATCGCGAACTCCCCCGTGAATCGTGTCGTGAGGAGTGCAAGGACCGCCATCGCGTCGTCGAACTCGCGGACCCGATCGGTCGCAAGAGCTCGATCGACGACGGCCTCGGACACAGGCCACAGCATCCAGCCGCGCAATTCCTCGTCGGCGAAGGCATCGCGAACCAGCCGAGCGGTACGGGCATAAGAGTCCGGGAGGTCGACCAGCAACGCATCGCGTACGACGTCGACCCGCTGACGAAGCTTCCTGCCATCGACGGACCCAGCCGCGACGACCAGGGCATCAGGTCGAAACCCCGCATTGCCGAGCAACCGGGACAGCTCGCCGACCACCGCTTCGTCGATGAGCTCGTCCATCGCTCCCACTGCTGACCCTCGGATCTCTCACGTGGCCGAATGTGACCAACGGCACGAGCCACTGTGCTTCGAATGCTCACCTGCTGGTGGCAGACTCGACTATGTCATCACCCACCCGGGGACCCGTACAGGGCCTCGAGGCTAGAAAGGGACAAAGATGTCCGATTCACAGATGTCAGAAACCAATGCATACGGATCTGCCCCGGCCGCTACTGCCAAGCGCAAGACGCGGGTCCATCATCTGCAGGCAATGAAACAGTCGGGCGACCGTTGGGCCATGCTCACCGCCTACGACTATTCGAGCGCCAAGATTTTCGAAGAAGCCGGCATCCCAGTTCTTCTGGTCGGCGATTCCGCTGCCAACGTCGTCTACGGCTACGACACCACTGTTCCGATCACCATCGACGAGCTGATTCCGCTGGTTCGCGGCGTGGTTCGCGGTGCGCCCAACGCGCTCGTCGTTGCCGACCTCCCCTTCGGCAGCTACGAATCCTCGCCGGAGCAGGCGCTCGCCACAGCGACGCGCTTTATGAAGGAAGGTCTCGCGCACGCCGTCAAGCTCGAAGGCGGCGAACGAGTGGCTGCGCAGATCGCGACGATCACGGCGGCGGGAATCCCCGTCATGGCCCACATCGGCTTCACACCGCAGAGCGTCAACACCCTCGGTGGTTTTCGCGTGCAGGGTCGCGGCGACGGCGCCGAGCAACTCGTCGCGGACGCGATCGCTGTTCAGGAAGCGGGCGCATTCTCGGTCGTCATGGAGATGGTGCCCGCGGAATTGGCCGGCCAGGTCACCCGCAAGCTGACCATTCCGACCGTCGGCATCGGCGCAGGCCGTGAGTGCGACGCACAGGTGCTCGTCTGGCAGGACATGGCGGGCTACACCTCCGGCAAGACCGCGAAGTTCGTCAAGAAGTTCGGCCGAGTCGGCGACGAGCTTCGCAACGCTGCTCTTGCCTACGCCGACGAGGTCTCACGTGGCACGTTCCCCGCGGAGGAGCACAGCTTCTGACTCCGCCGTCGGCCCAACCGCTCCTGGATTGGGCTACAAGGGAATTGAGTCGGCGATCGATAGGGGTCGTCGACTCGGACCAACCGCGAACCCGACCGTGGTCGACGATCGTACGAATCACGACCGATGCCGGGGCGATGTACGCGAAGGCAAACGCACCAGGCTTCGCTCACGAAGGTCCGCTCGTCGAGTGGCTCGCGCAGCACGTACCCGACGACGTCGTCGCACCGTTGGCGATCGACGCGGCTCGGGGCTGGGTGCTCAGCCCCGACGGCGGACCGACCTTCGACGTCGGGTCCGGCGACTGGACCGACATCGTCGCCTCCTACGTTCGCCTGCAAAAGCAGGTAGCACCCGCCGTGGACGAACTGCGAGGTATCGGCGTTCCCTATTTACCGCCTTCGGCGTTGAGCGCGTTCTATCGCCGAACAGCGGACGCCACAGCCGAACTCGCGCCTGCCGTAGCTCACTACGCGGCGATACTCACCGACTCGCGGCGAATCACTCTCGAACACAACGACCTCCACGCCGGCAACGTCTTCGGCGGCGGGCAATTCTTCGACTGGGGCGACTCGGTGCTCACGCACCCGTTTCTGTCGTTGCGCATGCTCGAAGGTGATTGGCGGCAACAGTATTTCGACGCGTGGGGCGAACCCGTCGACCAGCGAGAACTCGATGCCGCCGAGCGGCTCGCACCGTTAGTTGGATTACACCCCTGGACTCACATCGACCCGCTGACCGGGCCATGGGCAGAGTTCGTCGCCGACCTGCACGCTCGGCTGCGGCGTTCGCTCACCCTTTGATGGCACTATCGGTGGCAAGCAAGCTCCACACCAACAGAGCATGAGGTGCCTTATGTCGGTCCGTCCGAACGCAATTGCGTGCCTGGTCGGCGCGCTGGCCACAGTCGGCGTCGCGGCCGGTTGCACGAGCCCCGCCACCGACGATGCCTCGACCAACTCCTCGCTGACTGTCCCAAGTTCAGGAGTGCCGCAGACGTCGACGGTCCCTGGCCCGCCTGCAGGTGCGGTGAACCTGTCCGACCAAGCCAAGCAGCAGTTGTGCACAGACCTCGAGATCCCGCTGTCGGACTGGCGAGTCCAGGGCCCGACGCTCGGCAGGCCCGGCCTGCTGATCCTCGTCAATCAGTGGGCGCTCGGCGCCGGCGGACCAGGTCTCAATCTGCAGATCGCCAACGATCGCTCGATCGTCGACACCATCACAACCGAAACCTGCCCGGACATCCGCAGGCAGGCGATCGAGGCGCTGAACCTGCCCGATCTCGCTTCCGGCCTCATCGGCCGCTGAGCGGGGACGCCGTCATGCGCCACCTCTATCCCGAGATCGAACCGTACGAGACCGGCTTCCTCGAAGTCGGTGACGGACAACGGATCTACTGGGAATGCAGCGGAAATCCGACGGGCAAGCCTGCTGTGTTTCTGCACGGCGGTCCAGGCGGTGGCACCGCACCGTTCAACAGGCAGTTCTTCGATCCGCAGGCATATCGGATCGTGCTGTTCGACCAACGCGGGTGCGGGAATTCGACGCCGCACATTGCCGACGGTGCTGACCTTTCGGTCAATACGACGCAACACCTCGTCGCCGATATCGAGGCACTGCGGCTGCACCTGAGCATCGATCGGTGGTTGGTGTTCGGCGGTTCGTGGGGTTCGACGCTTGCGCTCACCTACGCCCAAGCACATCCGGATCGGGTGACCGAACTTGTGTTGCGCGGCATTTTTCTGTTGCGGCGCACAGAAATCGATTGGTACTACAACGGCGCGGCGGGCAACGTGTTCCCGGAACTGTGGGAGCAATTCGTTGCGCAGATACCGCAGGCCGAACGCGACGGCGACTTCGTCGAGGCCTACCACCGTCTGCTGAACTCCCCCGACCGCGCTGTCGCGACCGCCGCCGCCGTTGCCTGGTCGACCTGGGAGGGCGCGACAAGTGCATTGCTGCCCAAGCCCGATCGTGTTGCGCAGACGGCAGAACCACGGTTCGCGCTGGCCTTCGCGGTGATCGAGAACCACTACTTCCACAACCGCGGCTTCCTGGAAGACGGGCAACTGCTCGCGCAGATCGACGCGATGTCGCACATCCCCGGCGTCATCGTGCAAGGTCGCTACGACATGGTGTGCCCGGCCACGAGTGCGTGGGAACTGCACAAATCCTGGCCGGCATCACAGCTGCACATCGTCGACGACGCTGGTCATGCAGCCAACGAGCCAGGCATCACCCACCACCTCGTCGAGGCGACGGACCAGTTCCGCTAGCTCAGGACCTGTAGGCGAACGAGACCACCCGCGTACGAACGTCCGCAGTGGCGAGTTCGACCTGCACGGACGCGCCCTCGGGCGGTTCACCTGTGCATTTGGCCAACACCGGCGGATCCTCGACGAAGATTTCCGCGTCGCGTTTGCCGTCGGCTTCGCGTACGACGACGGCGGCAAACCGCTGTCCGACTCGATGCGCGAGCAGTACCGCCTCGGTGAGGTCGATGCAGGCTCGGTCGACCTTGTTCGCCTGCGAATCGGACGCGCGCATCACGTCTGCGAGGTCGGCCAGTGCGGTCCGCGCCCACGCCGGAATCTCTGTGCCCGCGCTGGCTGCGAGACATACCTCGGTCGAGAATCGGTCCGACAACCTCCGCAGCGGTGCTGTGACATGCGCGTACGGCGCACCGATACCGCTGTGCACGGTGAGCTCGGGTAGCTCACCGTCGAACGCTGCATAACCAGCGCCACGTAGCAGCGTGGTCGCCTCGGTCATCAGCACCAGAGTGGTCGGCGCGTTCGGATCCAGTTCGGCAAGCAACGCTCCGATCGGCCTGTCGGCCTGCCATTCGATACCGAGGGCCGCCGCGGTACGGCGGATCGACGCCAGTGCGTCGGATTCGGCGGGTGGCAGCGTCCTGAGCAGTCCGACCTTGGCTTCGATCATCAGCGACGCCGCGCACATGCCGGTCAGCAGTGAGATCTGCGCATTCCAGTCGTCGGCCTTGGTGTGCGGATGTAGTACGAGTCGCCACGATCCGTCGGTGTCGTCCTCGACGACCTCCTGATCTGGCAATTTCAGCTCGATCGCCCCACGGGCAGCGGCAATCGCCGACCGCAGGCGACCAACGTCGGGTAACGCCTCGATCGATGGATGCAGGGTCCCCGCGTCGGCGGCGGCCTGGACCCCTTCGTAATCGAACCGCGCGACGGAACGAACCGTGGCTCGCCGCACATCGAAACGGACTGTCTCCCCGTTCCTGTCGAGTTCGATCGTCCACAACGCTGCCGCCCGAACCAGTTCCGGCAGCAGACTTGCCGAGCCTTCCGACAGTTCCCGCGGATGCAGCGGCAACGACCCGTCGGGCAGGTAGAACGTCTGACCCCGGCGGCGCGACTCCTGATCGAGCGCGCTGCCGGGTACCACCATCGCTCCGACGTCGGCGATCGCGTAGCTCACCACGAAACCAGTGTCGGTACGCGCGATATGGACGGCCTGATCGAGATCCATCGACGTCGGCGGATCGATGGTCACCAAGGGCAGATCGGTGCGATCCTCGCGTTGGTCCGAACAGCTGTCCGAGGCATCGCGCGCCTCTTGCACTGCGGCCTCCGGATAGTCCTCTCCGAGGCCGAACTCGG
Source organism: Antrihabitans stalagmiti (assembly GCF_016482825.1). Taxonomy (GTDB): domain Bacteria; phylum Actinomycetota; class Actinomycetes; order Mycobacteriales; family Mycobacteriaceae; genus Antrihabitans; species Antrihabitans stalagmiti. The sequence continues at coordinate 310,991 of NZ_JAEMNV010000008.1, forward strand.
TTCTTACTACACCGAAATCGATTGTGCGCGCGGCAATTCGACTCATGGTCACGATCGGTCGTCTACGCTCGTCCGCGCCTATTCCGCGTACGCGACGATGACGCCGTTGAGGTCGTTGACCGGACCGAGGACGGTGAAGCCGACGCGACCCTGCGGGTAGCCGAGGGCGAGAGCGGCAGCGGAATCGAAGGTGAGCCCGAACGATGTTGCGGACGGATGCGGCAGACCTGCGATCGCGCCACCGACATTGTTGTTGTACGCCCAGACAGTCTCGGCATGACTGAGATCGACGGCGACGCCACCCGGTACGGGCGCGACACCGATCGCGGACGCCGATCCCGATCCGAGCACCGCAAGCCCTGCACTGGCGCCGACAACAATTGCACCGGTAGCAACGTAACGAGCAACACGCATTTCTGCTTACCCCTAATTGATCAGTTCACACGATTTCGAGATGGCGGGAACAGTATGACCCGCGTCACGCTATTCCGCTTCCTCGACCCACCCAAAAACAGGACTCGTCAACGAATCGACGCCGACCCTTCCTCGAGTGCAGCCGCCTATTGCCCTCGACTCGCCGTCTAGCTGGGAAAATGCTGCCCCGGTTGAGACTTGGCTCGGCACTGTTAGTCTCCATGGGCGTCAAGGAGCAACGGGTCCGGTCGGGATACGCTTGCCCTCATACCCGAATCTCAGAAATGGAGCACAACCATGTCGACGATCCTGTTCGATCAACTTCTGCCAGTACTCGGCGCAGAGCAGGCCACCTACTGGGCCCAGGTACTCATGGTCAACCCCATCTGAGACTGCTCTGACGAGGGCCCCCACCGAACGCGGCGGGGGCCTTTCGATGCTTCTGGGGTACGTTTGAGATACCGAATATTCTAGGACGGACGAAATGGACTCTTCCAAAACGACGTCGTCAGATCTCTTCAGCCACATTCCTGCCGAGCAGGCACGTGTCGATTCCGACGAAACGCCGAACGATCAGCCAGTTTTCAGCAGCGCACCGGACAAGCGCCGCAACTCGAACGACGAGAACGACCAGCACTAACAGTTCGTATCGCTCGTGGATCGAGCGAATCTTCTTCTGCCACGGGAACAATTCTCGTTATCCGTGCGCGATGCAATCGGTTTGACATACTCACTTGCCGTGGTCCCACTCGGGTCCACAATGGTCGGTGACCTGCACCTTTTCGGTGGTGGTCCCGCGTCAGATCAGGAGAAGGATTTGATCAACAGCAAGATCACATCTGCAGCAGCCGCAGCTCTCTGTTCCATTGCGCTTGTCGGTGGACTCGCGGCATGCGGGTCGGACGACAAGTCGTCGGACACAACGACGAGTGCCACAACCTCTGCCGAGGCCGCTGGCGGTTCGGGCGGCGCTTCCGCGGTTTCCGTGGGCGGCAAGGAGTGGACGGGCGAGTTCGCGACGACCTGCGCCAAGCAGGGCGACACGTTGGCACTTGCGTTGGCGGACAACGCAAACGAAACCTACGGCACCCTCGGTATTTCGGCGACGGTATCCGGGGAGGACAAGGTGACGGCTGTCCTGATCGGTGGCACCAAAGGCGGTTCGGGTGGCCTGCCGTACGCACTCGGCTTCGGCCAGGGCTTGGCAGGGGGATCTGCGACGGTGAGCAAAGACGGTGACACCTACACGGTCACCGGCGAAGGCGTCGGCGCGGATCTGACGGATCCTTCGAAGACGACGCCGTTCGATATCACCTTCGCCTGCGAGAGCATCGCCGGCGGCTAGCCACAGCAGACACCAGCGCCAAGCGTCCGCCCTACCACCGGTTTTGAACCGGAGGTAGGGCGGACGAGTTGGCGTGTAAGCCGGATCCTGTCCTCCGCGCCGAAGCACAGAGTGGCGACCATCCATCTGGGCACACCGTCGCCGGGTACCTCGAGCAGTCAACCCGCAAGCTCGGGCGAGCAGCCCTCGAACGCCTGCGCAGCTGCATTCACGAGTAATGCAGCCTTCGACCTTGCTCCGGGCGGGGTTTACCTAGCCGCCCCGGTCACCCGGGGCGCTGGTGCGCTCTTACCGCACCGTTTCACCCTCACCGACACTCGCGTGTCGGCGGTCTATTTTCTGTGGCACTGTCCCGCGAGTTACCTCGGGTTGCCGTTAACAACCGCCCTGCTCTGTGGAGTCCGGACTTTCCTCGACAACGGGCCAGCAGATTGTGATCCCGGTTCCCGTCGCCGCGGCCGCCCGGCCAACTCGTCCGCATTCCAGAGGGTACTCGTTATGCTCGGGTGTCATGAACCGCATCGAGGTCACCTTCCAATCCGGTAGCGACACCTGTGCGGCCTGGCTGTATCGCCCGACCAGCGACAGCGACGGCCCGCCCAAGCCGCTCGTCGTCATGGGCCACGGACTCGGCGCCAACCGCGAGATGGGTATCGACCCGTATGCGCAGCGGTTCGTCGCGGCTGGTTTTCTTGTGCTCGCATTCGACTATCGAGGGTTCGGTGCCAGTACGGGTGAGCCCCGCCAGATCCTCGATATCAAGGCACAGCGCGCCGACTGGCACGCCGCAATCGCCTACGCGCGCACGGTTCCCGGAGTCGATCCGAGTCGGATCGCGTTGTGGGGCAGCTCGTTCGGCGGCGGGCATGTCCTTGCGGTCGCAGCCGACGATCCCACGATAGCGGCCGTAGTCAGCCAGTGCCCGTTTACGGACGGCATAGCGTCCGCACTCGCCGTCGGACCTGTGACGCTGGCACGATTGAGTTTTCGCGCGGTGCTCGACCTCGTCGGCTCGGTTGTCGGACGACCCCCGGTCATGGTTGCGCTCGCAGGCGAACACGGCGACGCGGCATTGATGTCCGCGCACGATGTCGTCGCCGGCTACGGCGCTCTGTCGGCCCAGAGTCCGCTCTACCGACCAGAGGTCGCCGCGAGAATCGCGCTGCACGTACCCCTCGACGCGCCTGGACGCAAAGCCAAGAAGCTCGCGATGCCGGTGTTCTACGCGATCTGCGACAAGGACACGGTCGCGCCGGCGGGGCGAACGGCGAAAGTCGCGGCGAACACTCCGCGTGGTGTCGTAAAGCATTACCCCGTTGGGCATTTCGACATCTACGTCGGCGAGCCCTTCGAGCAGACGGTGAAAGACCAGACCGAGTTCCTCGTCGCGAACCTGAAACCGTGAAGGGCGATCGGTGACACGCTACGTAGCGCTGCTGCGGGGCGTGAACGTCGGTGGCATCAGGATGAAGATGGCTGACGTCCGAAAGCTGTTCGAGGACATCGGTTTCACTGCCGTCAAAACGATTCTCGCGTCCGGGAACGTCGTATTCGAGACCGACCGCTCCGATCGCTCGGCGTTGAAAGCAGACATCGAGGGCGCGCTCACCGAGCGTTTCGGCTACGAGGCGTGGATCGTCCTGCACGACACCGACACTGTGCGATCGATCGTCGAGTCGTACCCGTTCGATCCCGAGCGCGACGGTTGGCACCCCTACGTCGTGTTCACCTCCGACGCCGACATCGGCACCGAACTGCGCGACCTTGCTGACACGCTCGATCCCGAGGTCGAGCGAGTGGCTGCAGGCGACGGCGTGGTCTATTGGGAGGTCGAGCGCGGGCAGACGCTGCTCAGCGCTTTCGGCAAAGCCAGTGGCAAGAAGGGCTACAAGTCGACGACGACGACCAGAAACCTGCGTACGTTGCAGAAAATCATCGCCTAGACTCGACTCGTTAGAAACCTTCGTCGATGGTTCCGGCGTACCGCAAAACGCCGCTCACTTATGACACATTTTCTTGTCGAACGACACCTCAACTCTGGGACGGACGCTCCCGCCGAACTGTGAACGCCCCGCGGATACGAACCCGCGGTGAGATCCGGCAGCACCGACGCCCCCGTCGTCACGGTTGCTGGAATCATCTGATTCTTGCGCCGCTGTGGCCTATGCACGGCGTCAATTTGGGCACGTTGCTGCGGACCTGCGACGCGGTCGGTGCCTGTCTGGCGGTCCCGCGGTTGCCATGGGTGCCCGAGGCACTCGAAAGAGGCAATACGTTGCATCGCCCGGCGTGTGTGCATTGGTTTCAGGGAAGCGCCATCAAATGGCTTGCAGGACAACACAACAGCGGCGCGCATATAGTCGGCGTCGAGCTCACCGACGAGTCGATCCGGCTTGCCGACCTACCCGCTGCGCGGCGTCGGACGGTCATCCTGCTCGGCAACGAACGTGATGGCATCCCCGCGGCCGCGCTCGAACATGTCGACGTCGCTGTGGAAATTCCGATGCTCGGATCAGGCAACAGCCTCAATGTCGCGGTCGCCGGTTCCCTCGTCGCCTACAAGGCTGCGGGTTTGCTGTAGCCCTTTCGCGCCCGCTAGTCGAGATGCGCCGTGTCGTTGACCAGACGAACGGATGCGCCGCCGTCCGGGTAGAACTCGACGATGCTGAGCGACGCGAGGTCGAGGTGGAGTCGATACAGCAGCGACGATCCGACGCCGAGCGCAATCTGCAGCAGTGTCTTGATCGGCGTCACATGACTGACAACGACGACGGTCCGGCCGGGGTACTCGGTGACGAGGTGGTCGCGAACGGTTTCGATGCGACCCCGCACCTCCTCGAAACTTTCGCCCATCGGCGGGTGGACCGATGTGTCGGTGAGCCACCGGCGGTGCAGCTCCGGATCACGTTCGGCTGCCTCGGAGAATGTCAAGCCTTCCCAGTCGCCGAAATCGGTCTCGGTGAGTCCGTCGACGACCGTGGGGTCGATACCGAGCCCGACACCGACGGCGGACGCGGTTGCCAGCGCCCGATCCAACGGCGACGAAAGGACGGCAGCGACATCGAACCCTTTGCCCGCAACACGCTTTGCTGCGCGTTCTGCTTGGCTGCGGCCGAGTTCGGTCAGCGCCGGATTGCCACGGCCGGAATAACGCCGGTCGACGGACAACTCGGTCTGACCGTGGCGGACCAGCAGCAGGCGGGTCGGCTCACCGAGGGCGCCGGTCCAGCCGGGTGCGGTGTTCGCGGCAGGCACAGGTGCGGTGTCGTCGAGTGGCCCGTCTTCGGCAGCATCCATCGCCCGGTTGGCAAGCCGGTCGGCATGGGCGTTCTGCGCGCGCGGAATCCAGGTATAGGTCACTCGCGCAAAACGATTCGCCAGCCGACGAGCTTGCTCGGCAAGGTCGATCATGTCGGGATGCTTGACCTGCCAGCGTCCCGACATCTGCTCGACGACCAACTTCGAGTCCATTCGGACGTCGACCTCGTCGGCGCCGATCTCGGCCGCGGCCGCCAAACCTGCTAGCAGACCACGGTATTCGGCCACATTGTTGGTAGCGATTCCGATGGCCTCGAACCGCTCGGCCAGCACGGTCGTCTTGTCGGGGGCGAGCACGACAGCGCCGAACCCGGCGGGTCCTGGATTGCCGCGTGACCCACCGTCTGCCTCGACGATGACACGACCGGTCACAGTCCGGATTCCTTGGTACGGATGAGGATTGCCCCGCATTCGCTGCATCGAACGATTTCCTCGGGCTCCGTCTTCGCGATACGCGCGATCTCGCCACGATCGATTTCGATCCGGCAAGCGCCACAGCGACGCGCTTGCAAAAGGGCGGCACCGGCGCCATGGCGGGCACGCTGACGTTCGTAGATCTCGATCAACTCGGCCGGGAAGTGCTCGATGATCGCCGACCTGTCTGCGGTGCAACGCTTTTCGCTGGCATCGAGGTCGGCGACGGCGTCGTCTCTCCTGCGTCGCTGGTCGATGAGCTCGTCTTCGATTCTGCTCAGCTGCGCACCGGCGTGCTGGTAATCGGCCTCGGACGCCTCGCGTCGTTCCATAACCTCGAGCAGGTCGTCTTCGAGTATCGACTGCCGGCGTTCCAGGCTGCCGAGTTCGTGCTGCAGCTCGGAGAGTTGCTTGGCTGCGACGGTGCCGCTCGCCAGCATCTGCCTGTCCTTCTCCTCGCGCCTGCGGACAGCGTCGACCTCACCCTCCAACTTCTTGATGTCACGGTCGAGGTCGTCCATCGCGATCTGCACGGCGACCGCGGCGTCTTTACGCGCGAGCCGTTCGGTCTCGAGCCGGTCGACCTCCAACTGTTCAGGGAGGGTCTTGCGCCGATGCGCGATCCTTGTCAGCTCTGCGTCGATCTTGGCGAGGTCGAGCAGTTCGTTCTGGATTCGAGGTTCGACATTCACGCTGTGAGGACTCCTGGGTCGATCAATGGGTCGATCATCTCCGGCATCGAGCAGGCGCGGGTGACGCTGCCGACCCACAACCGTACTCCGAGCCCGAGCAACCGAGGTGTCACGTGCCGCCGATCGTCCACGGGTCGGTCCGCAGTTGCGAGACAATGGTCGTCAAGCCCTCCGCACCGAAGGCGGTGTCGAGAACACTCTGGGCTTGTGTGCACCACGGAAACTCGCTCGCCCAGTGGGCGACGTCGACGACGGCCGGCCCTCCTGCCCGCAGGTGCTCGTCGATCGGGTGATGCCGCAGATCGGACGTGACGTACACATCGACGCCGAGCCCGGCAACAGCGCCGAGGAACGAATCACCAGCTCCCCCGCAGACCGCAACTGTCTCGACCATCGCGTCCGGGTCGCCGGCACCGCGAACGCCCCACACCGTTTGCGGCAACGCCGCTCGCACACGTGAGGTGAATTCGCGCAACGACTCCGGTTCGGCCAACCGACCGATCCGGCCGAGCCCCTGCCGCGACGGCAGCGAGGCGTGTTCGAGTACGTCGAAGGCAACTTCCTCGTAGGGGTGGCTCGCCAGCAGCGCATCGAGCACAGCACCTCGCAGGGGCCGTTCGGCTACCAGCTCGAGGCGGGTTTCCTCGACCTTCTCCACGGTGCCGACGCTGCCGAGCACGGGATTCGCCGCTGCACCCGGCCGGAACTGCCCGATCCCTACGGTCTGCCAGCTGCACTCGCTGTAGTTGCCGATCCGTCCCCCACCCGCTGCGAACAGTGCGTCCTGCACGCGCTCGGCGTCGGCGCGGGGCACCATCACGACCCATTTGTCGAGCGTGCGAGCCGAGATCGGCTCGATGACACCGGTGACGGTCAACCCGAGTGCGGCGGCAAGCGCGTCGGACACCCCGGGATCGGCCGAATCCGCGTTGGTATGCGCGGTGAACAGTGCGCAACCGCCCCTGATGAGCTTGTGAATCACCGCACCCTTCGGCGTGTGGGCGCCGACGGTGTCCACACCACGGAGCAGGAGCGGATGGTGCACGACGAGTAGCTGCGCGCCCGCCGCGAGCGCCTCGTCCACTACCGCGTCGGTTGCATCGACGGCGAGCACCACCCGCTCGACCGAGTCGGCGGGGTCCCCACAGACGAGCCCGACCGAATCCCAGTTCTCGGCGAGGCGCGGCGGATACGCATCGTCGAGTGCGGCAATGATTTTCGAGAGTTCGACCGTCATGACCACTCCTTCGATGTCGCAACGCTCAGCGCCTCGCACAGCCTGCGTGAATCGTCGGCTCCGCGCACCGCGACCCTGATGTGGTCGGGACCGAGGCCGGGAAAAGTGTCGCACCGTCGGACCGCAATACCGTTGTCTCGTAAACTTTTTCGCACTCTGTCTCCGTCCGGAACCCGGATCAGCAGGAACGGCCCCGCTGCGGGCAGCGACACCTCGAAGCCCGCTCGGTCGAGCAGACCGACGAGTATCGCCCGATCAGCGCTGATCCGCTCTGCCAGCACCGCTGCTTCGCCAACGGCAGCCTTCTCGTTGCACGCCGCGATCGCCGCCAGCTGCAACGTTCCGAGCGGCCAATGCGGTCGACCGATTCGCAAGCGTGCCAACAATTCCGGCGACCCGAGCAGATAGCCGCACCGCAAACCCGCGAGCGCCCAGGTCTTGGTCAGGCTGCGCAGCACAAGAACGTCCGGATACGACGCACCTGCGAGAGACTCCGGCTCGCCGGGAACCGCATCGGCGAACGCCTCGTCGACCACGACGATTCGCCCGGGACGACGCAGCGCAAGGATCGACGCGCGATCGTGCAGGACCGACGTCGGATTGGTTGGATTGCCGAGCACGACGAGGTCGGCTGCCTCCGGTACGGCCGCCGGGTCGAGCCGGTACGGCGGCGGCAGGATCACCTGTGCGACAGGTACTCCGGCCTCGCGAAGGGCGAGCTCGGGTTCGGTGAAAGACGGGTGGACGACGGCCGCGAGCGTCGACCCGAGCCGCGGCAGCAACGAAAACCCCTCTGCCCCACCGGCAAGCAACAACACCTCGTCCGGAGTGCGTCCGTGCCGATCAGCTACCGACGTGCGAGCGAACAGATCCTCGGCGACACTGGGGTACCGGCCCAATGTCGCAAGTTGCCGGACGAGACGCTCCTGCAACCACGTCGGTGGCGCGGCTCCCTGGACGTTGACAGCGAAGTCGAGCAGGCCGACCTCGGCGTCGACGTCACCATGATGACGCAGTCGTGCCCGCAACTCGGCGTCGTCGGTCACCGCATGGTCCACAACCGACGAGCTTACGGATCGTCGCCGTCGGCGAGAATGGGAGTGTGACTCCCTCAGAATCGACCCCAGTCCTGCCGACGTCAGTTGTCCTGTTCGACCTCGACGGAACGCTCACCGATTCCGCTGCCGGGATCGTGGCTGGTTTCCGTCATGCACTTGCGACGGTCGGCGCTGGCGAACCGCCGCCGGAATTGGTCGCCGATGTGGTCGGTCCGCCGATGGCAGACACGTTTCGCCGGCTCGGTTTCGACGAAGAGACCACGGCCCGCGCTATTGCGGCGTACTTCGAGAGTTACGACACCGGCGGCGGCTGGGCGGACAACGCCGTGTTCGACGGCATCGAACCCATCCTGAGGAAGCTCGTTGCCGGTGGCGTCCGGCTCGGCGTCGCGACGTCGAAGGCGCAGCGGCTTGCGACCAGAATTCTCGAACATTTCGGGCTGGCCGAGTACTTCGAATTCATCGGCGGAGCGAGCGACGACGGCACCCGGCGTGGCAAAGCGGACGTCATCGCGCACACGTTGCGACACCTCGGGATCGAACCCGACGCAGCCGGGACTCCCGACGTCGTCATGGTCGGCGATCGTGATCACGACGTCCACGGTGCGCAGCGCTGGGGTATTCCGACGATCTACGCCGGCTGGGGTTACGGGCAGCCCGGCGAATCGGACGACGCAGCGTGGATCGCATCCACTGTCGCGGACCTGGCGCGCCACTTCCAGCCGTCCGACCCGTCCGACCGCCTGCACATCACGTTCGTCTGCACCGGAAACATCTGCCGCTCGCCCATGGCGGAGAAGATCTTGGAAGGCCATCTGGCGAAGGCCGGGTTCGCCGACCGCGTCCGCCTGAGCAGCGCAGGTACGGGAAGCTGGCATGTCGGCAATCCCGCACAGGAGCGGACCGTTGCGATACTCCGGCGCCACGGATACAGCACTGAGCACGCAGCGGCGACAATCGGCGACGATCATCTCGGCGCTGATCTGGTTATCGCACTCGATACCGGCCACGATCGCGCGTTGGCCCAGCTCGGAGTGCCTACCGAACGGCGGCGGCTGCTGCGTAGTTTCGATCCGGACGCGGACGGACCCGACGTTCCCGACCCGTACTACGGCGACGTCTCCGACTACGAATTGGTCCACCGCCAGATCGAAGCGGCTGTGCCTGGCCTACTGGAATGGGTTCGGCGCGAGTTGGCCGCTACCGTGGACTAGTGCGTCGTCTGAAATTTCTGCTCCGCCCGGGCTGGATCATCCTGGCGCTACTGGTCGCTGCATTCGCCTACCTGTGCTTCAACGTGCTCGCACCGTGGCAGCTCGGCAAGAACACCAGCACCGAGGAGCGCAACAGCCTCATCGAGGATTCGCTCGACTCCGATCCGGTTGCCGTCGAGGAGTTCCTCGGCGCAGGGCTGCCCCGCAAAGAGGACGAATGGCGACGCGTCGTCGTCACCGGTGAGTACGTCCCCGGCAGCGACGTGCTTGTGCGGCTGCGATCCAACGGCGGCACGCCGTCCTACGAAGTGCTCACCGCGGTCCGGTTGAGCGACGGCACAGCGGTCATCGTCGATCGTGGTTACGTCGACGCGGTCGAGGGGACGAAAGCACCGCCGGTCGCGGCGGCGCCGACAGGACCCGTGACCTTGGACGGCCGGATTCGCCTTTCCGAAGGTACGGATCCGAGCAAGAGCCCACTGACGACGGACGGTTATCGCCAGGTCTATTCGATAAACCCGCCGCAGGTGTCCGCATTCGTCGGGTTCCCTCTTGCCGAGGGCTACGTCCAACTCGACGATGCTCAACCCGGCGGCTTCGAGCCGGTACCGCTCCCCCAACTCGACGCCGGACCGTACCTTTCCTACGGCTTGCAGTGGTTGGCGTTCGGCATCATGGCGCCGCTCGGTCTGGCCTATTTCGCGCGGGCGGAACTTCGGGAGCGCCGCAAGGACAAGGAAGCCCGCGCCGACAAACCGGCGCAGTCGCCGATGACCGAACCAGCTGTACAGCCCAACCTTGGCCCCGCCCCGACCGCCAAAGAGACGAAGCTTGCCGATCGGTATGGCAACCGTCGCTGAGCGGGAACTCCCCGAACCGGAGCCGGACGACCTACTCGCGGTCGGCGAAGTCGCTCGGCGAACCGGCGTCGCCGTGTCGGCGCTGCACTACTACGAGACCCTCGGTCTGATCTCGTCCACCCGAACGCCGACCAATCAACGCCGGTATCGACGGCACATGATTCGCCGGATCAGCCTCATCGTGATCGCGAAACGGCTCGGCATTCCACTTGCGACGGTCGCAGGCCTGCTGGCCCCGCTACCGATGGACCGGATGCCGACTCGTGCTGAGTGGCAACGTATTTCGAAGGCATGGAAGCGAACGTTGCAGGAGCGCAGACGTATTCTCGAAGCGTTGGAGCACGAACTGACCGGCTGCATCGGATGTGGTTGTCTTTCGATGAAAGCCTGCAGGCTGCTCAACCCGGACGACGAACTCTCTCGCGAGGGTCCCGGCGCGCGCAGAGTCGAATGATCGACAAGCCCTTGACCTCGAGTCCACTCGAGGCTTTACGTTCGATTCCATGACAAGAACAACGTCCGATGCCTCCGTGGCCCCACCAGCCGGAACCTGGCGCGAACTCGTTACGGGCCGCTACGCGCCCGTGGCGGCAGTGCTCGCAGGCGGCGTCCTGCTCGAAGCAAGCAACGTCTACATCACCACCAGTCTGCTGCCGACGATCGTCGCCGACATCGGCGGCGAAGCGTACTACGCGTGGACGATGACGGCCTTCCTCGTCGCCTCGATCATGTCCGCGATGCTCGTCAGTCGTGTTCTGACCCAGCGTGGTTCGGTGACCTCGTACGTCCTCGCATTCGGTTTGTTCGCGGCGGGTTCGTTGATCTGCGCGGTGAGCCCGAACATCTTCGTGCTGCTCGTCGGGCGAGCCGTTCAAGGTCTCGGTGGCGGATTGCTTGCAGGGCTCGGCTACGCGCTGCTGCAACGTGCACTGCCGGAACGTCTGTGGGCGCGTGGCGCGGCGTTGGTATCGGCCATGTGGGGCGTCGGCAACGTGGTCGGGCCTCTCGCCGGCGGGTTGTTCGCACAGTTCGACGCCTGGCGCGGCGCCTTCGTCGCCCTTGTGATCGCCTGTGCCGTATTGATTTTCATGACGGTACGAGTCATCCCGCGCACAACGACAGCACGATCGACGGCACCGGTCCCGTTCGGATCGCTCGTGCTGTTGACCGCGGCCGTCGGTGCGGTGAGCGTTGCGGGCATCGTGCCGCGCGGCGTTGCTACGGTCGCTGCCGTCCTCGTCGGGATCGGGTTGGGCGTGTGGTTCCTACGCCACGATCGACACGCACGGGGTTCGGTACTGCCTGCTGTTGCGTTCGACCGCGGATCACCGTTGCCGTGGGTCTACCTCACGGTCGGGGTCCTCGCGTTCGGGATCGGAACAGAGGCCTTCATCCCGTACTTCGGCCAGGAGATCGGCCACCTCGCGCCGTTGACGGCCGGATTCCTCGGCGCCGCAATATCGTTCGGCTGGTCCCTGACGCAGGTCGCCAGCGCGACGGCGACCAAGGCTCGCACCGTACGACTGTTGACCGTTGCGGGGCCACTGGTGCTTGCCGTTGGCTTGGCGACCTATGGCGCCTTGACGGTTGCCGACCCCGGCACCTGGCTGATCGTCGGTTGGTTCGTGGCGTTGTTCGTGGCAGGGAGCGGAATCGGCACCGCATTCCCGCATCTCACGGTCAGCGCACTCGGCAGTGGTGGCACCGAGGAGGAGGGCGCGAAGGCCGCGTCGGGCATCAACACGGTCTTCATCATCGCCAGCGCGTTCAGCGCCGCACTTGCCGGAGTGCTGGTGAACCTCGGAGACACCGCTGTCCGTTCGGCGCATCTGCTGCTGTTCGCCTTCGCGATACTGACCATCGCGGGAATTGTCCCGGCGAGCAGGGCTGCAGCTGGCCGAATCAAGGCCTAACGCCGCAGCGCGCGCACGCCGAATGCAACAGCGACGGAACCGAATTGGACGATCGCAGACAAGCGCACCGCGCGCCGCAGGTCGGCCGCGGTCGGCGCCGGTCCGGAGCCGAGCATGGGACGCAGTTCGAGTCCGTGTCGGTACCGCGTCGGACCGCCGAGGGTGACGCCGAGCGCGCCGGCCGTAGACGCTTCGACGACGCCGGCATTCGGACTCGGATGTGCGCCGGCGCCCGCTCGCCAAGCTTGAACAACGGCCGCAGGTGATCCGCCGACAAGAGGCGCGGAGACGACGGTCAACAACCCGGCAAGCCGAGCCGGGATCCAGTTCGCGACATCGTCGAGTCTCGCACTTGCCCAACCGAACTGCCGATAGCGCTCGTTGCGGTAACCGACCATCGCGTCGAGGGTGTTCACCGCCCGGTAGCCGAGCAAGCCTGGCGCCCCGGCGACAGCGCCCCAGAAGATCGGCGCAACCGTTGCGTCGGAGGTGTTTTCGGCGATCGACTCGAGCGCGGCCCGCGCGAGACCCGCCGAGTCGAGCACCTCGGGATCGCGACCGCACAGCGACGGCAGCAACTCTCGCGCTCGGCCGAGATCGTCGGCCTCCAAGGCATCTGCCATCGCATTGCCAACTCGCACCAGCGATGTACCGCCGAGGACGGCCCAGGTCGAGATTGCAACCGCCGCAATGCCACCGCGCCGTAAAACGATTCCCACGGCGACCGCCGAACCGACGAGCGCCCCGGTGTACACGATTCCGGCAGCCCTGGCGTCACGGTAGACGCGGGGTTCCAATGCTGTTGCCGCAGTGCCGAAACCCGCGACGGGATGAAACCGCCGCGGGTCACCGAACCTGCGATCGGCGCCGTAGCCGAGTGCAAGCCCGATGGCCGCGGCGGTTCCCTTGTTCATGCAGCCGAGGTTACGGTCCCCTTCGATAATCCCGTGCGTCAGGCCGCGACGACCGCATCCCCGAGCAGGCGACCGTCGTGTGCCGACAGGCCGTGTGCCAGCGCCGGATCGTTGGCACACGCCTTGCGCCAGCCGCGGTCGGCGAGTGCGACGACGTACGGCAACGTTGCGTTGGTGAGCGCGTAGGTCGACGTGTTGGGCACGGCGCCGGGCATGTTCGCCACGCAGTAGAAGACCGAGTCGGCGACGCGGTAGGTCGGGTCGCTGTGTGTGGTCGGCCGCGATGCTTCGAAGCAACCGCCCTGATCGATGGCGACGTCGACGAGTACCGAGCCGGGCTTCATCTGTGCGACGAGTTCGTTGGAGACGAGCTTGGGTGCCTTCGCGCCGGGTACCAGCACTGCGCCGATCACGAGGTCGGCCTCGCGCACCGCGCGCTCCAATTCGAACTTGTTGGAGACGACAGTTGTGACGCGACCGTCGAACAGTGCGTCGACCGCCCGCAACCGAGCGATGTTCAGGTCGAGCATCGTGACCTGCGCGCCCATGCCGACGGCGATCGTCGCGGCGTTCGTGCCTGCGACACCTGCGCCGATGACAACGACACTTGCGGGACGAACACCGGGGACGCCACCGATGAGGACGCCGGCGCCGCCGCCCGCCTTCATGAGGTGGTACGCACCGGCCTGCACGGAGAGTCGGCCGGCGACCTCACTCATGGGTGCAAGCAACGGCAGCGAACCGTCGGCGGCCTGCACCATCTCGTAGGCGATGGCCGTTGTGCCGGACTGCAGGATCGCGTCGGTGCATGCCTGCGAAGCAGCGAGGTGCAGGTAGGTGAACAGCACCTGGTCGCGGCGCAGACGCGAATACTCCTCCGCGATCGGCTCTTTGACCTTGAGCAGCAGTTCGGCCTCGGCCCAGACGCGCTCGACGTCGGACTCGATATGGGCGCCGACAGCCTCGTAGGCTGCGTCGTCGAATCCCGATCCGACACCTGCGCCTGCTTCGATCACGACGTCGTGGCCGTGTTCGACGAGTTCGTGTGCCCCAGCCGGTGTCAGGGCTACGCGGTACTCGTGATCCTTGACTTCGCGGGGTACTCCGACCTTCATTTTTAACTCCTTGGGTTCGTGACCTTGTGGGGTGAACGAGAACTCGTCGCCGTCGAATACAAGTGTGAAGAACATTCGGAGTAATTGGAATAGTGCTGTATATGATTCTGTAGACTGTCGAAATGTCGCCTGAATATTCACCTACGGCCCCCCGCAGCGCGGTCTCACCGAACGATCTTCGACCGGCGGCCCTCGACGACGTGGACCAGATCCTCGTCGACGCGCTGCGGCGCGATGCGCGGATGCCCAACAACGCACTTGCGGCACTGGCGGGCATCGCGCCGTCGACTGCTCTCGGGCGGGTGCGCTCGCTGATCGAACGCGGAGTGATCCGCGGCTTTCACGCCGACATCGACCCGCGTGCACTCGGCCGCGGACTGGAGGCGTTGATCTCGGTCCGCCTGCAGGCGCACGCACGCAAGCACGAGGCCTTCACCCGCCGCATCGCGAAGCTGCAGGAGGTCGTCGACATCTACTTCATCGCGGGCGCGAACGACTACCTGCTGCACATTGCTGTGCTCGACGCACATTCGCTGCGCGACTTCGTCATCGAACACCTCGGCGCGGATCCGGAGGTCGCAGGAACCGAGACCACCCTCATCTTCGAACACCTGCGACCCCGGCCATGAGGCGTCTGCGAGAAGGTGTGCAAACCTGATGCCATGAAAATACAACTCGGCGACGACGCGCCGGATGTCGACGACACCGCCTGGATCGCACCTAACGCGACCGTGATCGGCAAGGTCCGCCTCGATGCCGAGGTCAGCATCTGGTACGGCGCCGTGGTCCGTGCCGACCTCGAAACGATCACCATCGGCGCGAAGACCAACATTCAGGACGGCTGCGCGCTGCACTCCGATCCAGGCTTTCCGCTTGTCGTCGGATCCGGTGTATCGGTCGGGCACAACGCGATCCTGCACGGCTGCACGATCGGCGACGACGTCCTTGTCGGCATGGGGGCCACCATCCTCAACGGTGCGAAAATCGGTGCCGGCACCTTGATCGGCGCGAACGCGCTTGTGCCTGAAGGCGCCGACATCCCGCCCGGCTCCCTCGTCGCCGGCCTGCCCGCCAAGGTGCGTCGCGAACTGAGCGAAGCCGAGGGTAATCACATCAAGCTCAACGCTGCTGTGTACCTGCACAACAAGTCGATCCACGAGGGCGGCCGCGAAATCCGATGACGATGCAACGTCGCGTGGCACCGTATGTGCGCTTCGCGCCGTTGCTCTTGGTGCCTCCGACGCTGTTGGCGAGCACCTTCCCCGGCGAATACCGGGTGCCGCTGAGCTATTGGCTGCTTGCCATGGCGGCAGCCGCGGTATTCGCCGTCGGGGACCGCTGGCCTTTCGCCGTCTCGATCGTGTTGTCGGCCTTGGCCGTTCCGATGTTCGCCGAGCAGGTGTGGAGCATCGCCGAATTGGTGCCCTACCTCGGCGCCGTCGCCCTTGCCGAGGTGGCGATGCGAAGTGCCCGCCACCTCGTCGTCGCCGCTGCGGCGGTCGCGTGGACGGCGGCGGTGCTGGTCGGCGTCTGGCTCGACAACCACGACAGCTTCTGGCGCGCTGCGACCGCGATCACCACGGTTGCGGTTGTTGCCATCCCGCTGCTGCTCGGTCTGTATCTCCGCTCGCAACGCGTCCTTGCCGCGACCTATCGCGCGCTGGCTGCCGATGCCGAATCCCGTACGCGCAGTGCGGAACGGGCAGCGCTCGCCCGCGAACTGCACGATCTGGTGGCACATCACATGGCGTCGATCGTCCTGCGGATCGGCGTCGCAGAACACGTTCTCGGTGGTGCCGATCCGCGGGTCGTCGCTGTTCTCGACGACGTCCACCGCACAGCGTCCGGGGCGTTGACCGATATCCGGCGGCTACTTGTCGCGCTGCGGGACCCCGACCTCAGCACCGTCACCCTTGTCGATCCGGATTCGGTGGCTGTCGAGATTCGCGCGGCGATCGAACGAACGCGTGCAGCGGGCTTCGTCGTCACCGAGGAATTCGGTGCCGACATAGGCGCACTCGACGCCATCGGCAGACTGACGCTCGTCCGTGTCGTGCAGGAGGCGCTGACCAATGTGATGAAGCATGCGCCACCGGGATCACGTGCCCAGGTATCGATCGGACGTGAGGGCTTGAAGACCACCCTGAGGATCGTGTCGACAACGGCACCAACGCAGTCGACGACGCCGGGGCACGGAGTCGTCGGGATGTCGGAGCGTGTCGAACTTGCCGGTGGCGAGCTTAGGGTCGGACCGACGAGCGATGGTTGGGAAGTTGTCGGCTGGCTACCTCAGGAGGCGGCGCCGTGATCAGGCTTGTGATCGTCGACGATCAACGTTTGGTTCGGGCAGGGCTTCGGATGCTGTGCGAGTCCACCGACGACATCGAGGTAGTTGGCGAAGGTGCCAACGGCATCGATGCCATCCGACTTGTGGCAGAACTCGCACCCGACGTCGTACTGATGGATTTGCGGATGCCCGGCTTGGACGGTGTGGAAGCGACGAGGCAGATAGCGGCCTCGCACTCGGATTCGAAAGTACTGGTACTCACAACGTTCGACGACGACGATCACCTCTACCCCGCTCTTGGCGCCGGCGCAGCGGGGTTTCTCTTGAAGGACACCGCGCCTGCCGATCTGCTGGACGCGATCAGACGGGTCGTCGACGGCGATATGCACTTCTCCCCCGCCCTGTTGCACCGCCTGGTGGGTCGGGCGCTGACTGCGACGGCCGATGACGACCGGGGTGGCACCGACATCACCTTCACTGCTCGCGAATCCGAGGTTCTTGCCCTCGTCGGCGAAGGACTGAGTAACCAGGAGATCTCCGACCGTTTGCACCTCGGCGTCACCACTGTGAAGACGCATGTCTCCAACCTGATGGAGAAGTCGGGCTGCAACAACCGCGTTCGACTGGCGGTCTTCTCACTACGTCGCTAATGGTGCATGCCAGACATCCCGGGCATGTCCATATCCATCGGCATATCCATCGGCATGTCCATCGTCATGGGCTCCGCCTTCTGCCCCGGTGCGAGAACCAGGAACTGGCCCATCATGCCTTTGTCCTCGTGCAGCAGCAGATGGCAGTGATACATGTACGGGAAGGTGGGGTCGGTGTATTCGCTGAAGCGCAGCGCAAGCCGAATCCGTTGTCCCGGTGGCGTATAGACGGTGTCCTTCCACCCGGCCAGCGCGGGCGGTGGTGGCGAGCCGTCGATATCGAGGATCTGGAACTGAGTGTCGTGGACGTGAAAGTTGTGCGGCCAGTTGTCCTTGTTGTGGACGGTCCACACTTCGGTGGTGTCGACGGTCGGAGTGAAGTCGATGCGGTTCATGTCCATCCGGACGCCGTTGATCATGAACCACTGCAGAACGAACTCTCGATTCACAACCGCAGCAGCACTGTTCGGCGCATCGATCGTTGCGAGCGTCGCAGGCAGAGGCAGAGATCCTACGAGCCGTGCCGCCGAACGCAACTCCAGAATGTCGAAGCTGTCTGTCAGCCCGTATGCCGCTGCGTCGGATTGTTCGACGCCGCCGAAACGGTCGATCGGATACGACCGCAACATGGTCGTCTCCCCCGACTGCACCGCGACGACGATCTCGATCCGCTCCCCCGGACTGAGCTGAATCCGCTTGGCGGCGAACGGCTCCGTGAGTAGACCGCCGTCGCTGGCAATGACGTCGAAGTCACGATCGTCGGCGAATCCGAAGTTGTACAGCCGCCCCGACGAGCCGTTGAGCAGTCGCAACCGCACGAGTTCCGTCGACACCGAAAGATAGGCGCCGGCAATACCGTTGGTGACGATCGTGTCGCCGAGCAGGCCGACGTCGGTCGGGTCGGTGTCGTCGAGTTCGCCGTCGGAGGTGAACCGTCGGTCGGCGACGATCACCGGAAAGTCGTCGACGCCATACGAGTTGGGTAGGCCGAGAGCGTCGGACTCGTCGTCGTCGACGATGAACATTCCGGCCAGGCCCCGGTAGACGTGTTTCTCGGTCGAGCCGTGCGGATGTGGGTGATACCAGAGGGTCGCCGCGGGTTGCTTCACGGTCCAGGTCGGTTTCCAGGTCGCGCCTGCTTCGATCGTCTGATGTGGACCGCCGTCGAATTCGGCAGGAACGTGCATGCCGTGCCAGTGCACCGACGTCGGTTCGGGCAACGCGTTCTGGATGGTGAATGCCACCTGCTCGCCGCGTCGTGCCCGGATCGTCGGACCGAGTTGGCTGCCGTTGTATCCCCATGTTGCGGTGGTCTTTCCGGCAAGCATGCTCGAGTTGCCTGGTGCCGCAACAAGAGCGAACTGTCGCACCCCGGATGCGTCGACCACGGACTCGGCAAGCGGCGGCAGCGGCAGTGGCCGCATTCCCGTTTCCTTGGGCGTCGAACTGCCTTGCCCGAGAGCACATCCCGCGGCCGCGACGATAGGCGCGGCAGCCAGCCCGCGTAGGAACGTACGTCGAGACAGGGTGTTCATCATTCTCCTCGTTGGGTGTCGGATTTCAGTCTTCGCGAGAGCGAATCCGGGCAACTCCACCCCGCGGCCGGACTTCGGCCACCGAATCTCCTCCCCACGGACCTTGCGGAGACGGCAAGGCCGTGTTAGGCCCATCCCATGAGCCCCGAGGTCGTCCACGCGAGCGTCGACGAGCTGATCACTCGAGCGAAGACGCTCGTCATGCCGAGCCAACGCACGATCCTCGGCATCACCGGCGCACCGGGAGCGGGTAAGTCGACGCTGTGCGAGGCGCTGAGAGCTGCGCTCGGCTCCGATACCGCCGTGGTCGGGATGGACGGCTTCCACCTCGCGAACAGCGAGCTGCGCAGACTCGGGCGCGCGTCGCGGAAGGGCGCGCCGGATACGTTCGATGCGGCGGGGTATGCGGCACTCCTCGAGCGACTACGAACAGACGACGGCGTCGTCTACGCCCCACTGTTCGATCGCAGTCTCGAGGAATCGATCAATGCTGCGATTCCGATTCCGGCCGACGCCAGGTTGATCCTGACCGAGGGCAACTACCTGCTCACGGACTCCGGCAGCTGGCCTCGGGCACGGGCAGCGATGGATCAGGTGTGGTTCCTCGAGCTGCCCGGCGGAACTCGTCGCCAGCGGCTTGTCGCGCGGCACGAGGCACACGGTCGGACTGCATCGGAGGCGGCCGAATGGGTCCGCGATGTCGACGAGCAGAATGCCGAACTGATCGAAAAGACCCGCTACCGCGCGGATGTTGTTGTCACGCTTGCAGACTCGTCCTGATCGACTCTGGCCCGCTGCAGCAGGAAGACAACTGCCGCGCCGAGCACCGAGATCGTCGCCGTCACGAGCGCCGCGTGGTTCCAGCCGTCGAAACCTGATCGGGACGCGATGACCGCGACGACGGTGACGCCGACTGCCGACCCGACGTAGCGGGCGGTGTTGTTCGCGCCACTGCCCATCCCGCCCCGTCCGGCGGGAACACTGGCAACGGCTTCGCGCCCGAGCGCAGCGTTGAGCACGCCGCTCGCGACGCCGGCGACCAACAGACCGGGGACGAATCGCGTCCACGTGGACGAATCGTCGATCCCGAACAACATCAACTGGCCGACACCGACGCCGAGCAGTCCGATCGCGAGCTGTACCTGGCCGGTGACGGTCGGCGGGATGCGGCGCGCAAGCAGCGCGGTCGCGACGCTGGTGCCCGACCACAGCAGCAGCAGGAATGCCGCGTGCAATGCCGAGATATCGAGGGCTACAACGACGAACCCCGGCAGGTAGGACATCGACGCGATGATTCCCGCACCGGTGGCCAGCGCTGCTGTCGTAGCACCGACGAACGGCTTTCGCTGGAACAGTGCCGGGTCCAACATCGCAGAGTCACTTCGATACTCGACGACGACGAAAGCGGTCAGCAACACGACGGCGCCGACGGCGAGGCCGATCACATCGGCCGACACCCAACCTTGGCGGCCTTCGACAAGGGCCGCGAGCAATGCGCTCATGCCCGCTGCCAGCAGCACGGTCCCATAGAGGTCGAGTTTCCGGGTCGTCTCCGTCCTGGATTCTTCGACGAGGTATTGCGAGGCAACAGCGACGATCAGCGCGGCCGCAAACAGGAACCAGTACACATCACGCCAGCTCAGCGCCCTGTCGAGCCCGGCAGACAGGAGTGGTCCGATCGCGATGCCTGCCCCGACGCTGGCACCCCACACACCGCTGGCGGCAGCGCGCGACGGCCCCGCCGGGTAGGCGTGCGCAATGATGGCGAGGCTCGATGCGATGACCGCGGCGCCACCGACACCCTGAAGGACACGGGCAAGTACGAACACGAGCGTGTTCGGGGCGAGCGCGCAGACGACCGACGCGACTGCGAGTGTGATCAGGCCGATCTGGAAGGTCCGCCGCCGACCGTAGTCGTCGGAGATCGTTCCGGTCGAGAGCAGTACCGCACCGAGGCCGATGCTCATCGAGCTGAGGATCCAGGTTTTGCCTGCGGTGTCGGCGCCGAGTCCGGCCGCTGTGCTGTTGACGGTTGCCAGTGGCGCTGTGAAGGAGATCAGGGTGAGCAGGGTCCCCAGACCGGCAGCCGTGAGCGCATGTGGTGCTTTCATGAAAGGAGAACCTCGCCTGAATCGCAGTCTGTTGAACGAACCATTCGTAGTGAATGTAGCAGATTGGTTCGGTGAACAGACCATGGCTGTATCATGACGTTATGGCACTCGGTACCGACTACGCGCGGCAGGACTGCTCGCTCGCGCGAGCGCTCGAGCTGATCGGCGAGCGGTGGACGATGCTCATCCTTCGCGACTGCTTCTTCGGGGTGCGCAGGTTCACCGACTTTCAGGACCACCTGGACATCTCCAAAGCGGTGCTGACGCAACGGTTGTCCGACCTCGTCGACAACGGATTGCTGGCCCGCTCGCCCGAGCGACATGGGGAGTACACCCTCACCGACGACGCGCTCGCGCTGTGGCCTGCCATGTTCGCTCTGATGAAGTGGGGCGAGCAACTGCGGTCGCCGAACGGTCCGCGGCGGGTCTTTGCACACACCGAATGCGGGAGCGCTCTAGACGCAACGGGCCATTGCCCGGTGTGCGGTACGGCTCCGCGTCCCGCCGAACTGGAAATGCGACCAGGCCCGGGAGCGAACACATCGATCCGCACCGACCGGGTCTCGGTGGCGCTACGGCGTGCCCGCCCCCTCCTCGAGCCGCTCCGGCTGTAGCGGGCGCGACCGAACGAGGTGTTCGTAGACGTAGTCGTCGAGGGGAAACGTCTTGCTGGCTTTGGTCGCCTGATACGCCGTGGTGGGGCGAAGGAACGAGAAGTCGCCGTGATGATCGATGTAGTAGGAGTTTGCGTTCGCGCAGGCTCGCCCGTGCATCATCGTCTCCGACGAGCGTGGCCTGATGAAGTCGTAGAACCGGTCGTTGGCTTCCGGCGTGACCGACACAGCAGTCGCGCCGCGTCGACGCGCCTCGGTGATCACGCGGACTGCATGGCGAGATACGTTCTCCACCATCACATGCCAGGAGCTGCCACTCCACGCGTACGGGCCGAAGATCATAAACGTGTTCGGTAGCTCGGGCATGGAAACACCCTCGTAGGCCTTCGCGCGCTCGTTCTCGTAGAAGTCCGCGAGATCGAAACCGTTGCGTCCCTTGACCGGTCGCATTCGGAACACTCGCGGACTCTGCGCCATTTCGAAACCCGTTGCGAGAACGAGCACGTCGGCGTCACGGTGGACGCCGTTGACGTCCCTGATCCCGGTCGGTGTGATCTCGGCGATGCCGTCGGTCACCAGTTCGACGTCGTCACGGGTGAAAGTCTTGTAGTAGATGTTCGACACGCTCGGCCGCTTGCAGCCGAACCCGTACTCGGGGGTGAGCTTTCGCCGAAGCGTGCGATCGCGTACCTGCGTGAACAGGAACGCCTGCGTCGCCCAGGCCGGGATCTTGGAGATCGGCGCAACCTGCTTGCCGTACACCGTGATTGCGACGAGCCCGACTTCGACGAATCCGGCAACCACACCACGCACACCCGTCTGCAACCCAGGCACGTACTTCAGCGCCGCCTGCGCGACGCGTGGAATCTTGAAGTCCGGCTTGGCGAATACCCAGACTGCTCGGCGTTGGTACACATCGAGATGACCTGCGGCACGGGCAACCTGCGGAATCATCTGCACCGACGTCGCGCCGGTCCCGATCGCCGCCACCCGCTTGCCGGTCAGATCGAAGTTGTGATCCCAGTGTTGGGTCTGAATTACTTTGCCCTGGAACGACTCCAGGCCCTTGATGTCCGGAACCCTCGGCTCGACGAAGGCTCCGAGCGCCGAGATGATGTAGCGGGCTGTGACGACGTCACCGGTGTCCGTCTCCAGCCGCCAGAGATGGTTCTCCTCGTCCCAGGTGCGCGACATAACCTCGGTCGACAGCCGCAGATGCGGGCGGATCTTGTATTTGTCGGCGCAGTGATCGAGATACGCCTTGACCTCGGCGCCCTTGGGGAACGTGCGAGACCAGTTCGGGTTCTTCTCGAACGAGAACTGGTAGGCGATACCCGGGACGTCGACTGCGACATCCGGATAGTGGTTGTTGTACCAGGTGCCGCCGATGTCGTCGGAACGCTCGATGATCACGAAGTCGTCGAGTCCCGCCTTCTTCAGCGCGATTCCCGCACCCAAGCCCCCGACGCCACCGCCGATGACGACAACCTCGTGCTGCGGGGTCGTGGACGTAGCGGTGGGTCGAGTGATGGACATGTTTGCAAGACTGACACACCAGTCCGTAAATGTCGAGGGCTCCTACTCCGGGGTGCTCATTCAGGGGGTTGAGCAGGAAGCACGTGTGCGCCCGTCTTGTCCGTGCTGAGGCTGAGCGAGGAGATGTACTGCTTCTCACCGTTGGGCCCGGGCGTATTGGACACGATCATGTCCGGTCGTTCGAACTCCATCCCGGATACGTGACACATCAGCGTTTCGCCCGACGGGTTGCCGTATTCGTCGAACATCGGCAGGTCGATGCCGTCGTCGGTCCGACGCAGGTAGTACTTGCCCTTCGTCGCGATGGCCAGGATCGGCGGTGCGATCAGGGCGATCGCCACTGCGACGATCGGTGAGTACGGCTTGATCGCCGATCCGAATGCCCCGAAGAAGACCAGGATCGAGATGCTGGCCGAGAGCAACATCGACACGAAGCCGACCGGGTTGATGTCGTAGAGCATGCCGCGGCGGAATTCGGGCACCTTGGGCGACAGCTTCAGCAGGTACTTGTTGAACACGATGTCGGAGGCAACCGTCACGATCCATGCCATACCGCAGTTCGCGTAGAAGCCGAGAATCGTATTGAGGAAGTCGAACATGTTGGCTTCCATCAGGATCAGCGCGATCGCGACGTTGAAGATCACGAAGACGAGTCGCCCGGGGTAGTGCTTGGTGACGCGCGTGAAGGAGTTCGTCCACGCGAGCGAACCGGAGTAGGCGTTGGTCACATTGATCTTGATCTGGCTGATCACAACGAGGATCACCGCCAAAGTCATTGCGAGCCAATGCGGCATCATGTCCTGGTAGATCTCCAGGAACTGGTGCACCGGCTGGTTGGCGATGCCGGCACCGTCGGCCACGTTGGCGATGAGATAGACCGCGAGGAAAAGTCCGACGATCTGCTTGATCGCGCCGAAGATCACCCAGCCCGGGCCCGCGAGCAGGACGGCACTCCACCAGCGTCGCGAGTTTTCGGGCGTCTTGGGCGGCATGAAGCGCAGGTAGTCGATCTGCTCGGCGATCTGGGCGATGAGCGACAGACACACACCTGCCGCCAGCATGACCGAACCGAGGTTGACGCCTTTGCCGTCCTCTGCGTCGGCGCCGCCGTACGCGAAGAAGGTGCTTATCGAATCAGGATGCCGCACAACGAGATAGCCGAAGGGCAGCACCATCATGATCAGCCACAGCGGCGTCGTCCAGACTTGCAGTGTCGCAAGCGCTTTCATACCGAAGATCACCAATGGAATCACCATCAGCGACGAGATCAAGTAGCCGAGCGGCAATGGTATGTGCAGCCCGAGTTCGAGCCCCTGCGCCATGATCGAACCTTCGAGCGCAAAAAAGATGAACGTGAAGGTCGCGAAGATGACGTTCGTCACCACAGATCCGTAGTAGCCGAAACCGCTTCCGCGCGTGATCAGGTCTAGGTCGATGTTGTAGCGGGCGGCGTAATACGCCAGCGGGAAGCCGGTCGCCATGATCACGATGGCGAACACAAGAATGCCCCACAGTGCGTTGCCGGTGCCGTAGGAGATGCCGATGTTCGCGCCGATCGCGAAGTCCGCCAGATAGGCGATACCGCCGAGGGCCGAGGTCGCGACAACGCCTGTCCCCCACTTGCGATAGCTGCGTGGCGCGAACCGTAGCGTGTAGTCCTCGAGGGTTTCTTTCAGGGCCGCCGAGTGATCGGCATTCGCGGCGACCGCAGCTTCTTCGGCTTCGCCGGTCTTCTCAGCTTCCAATGTCATGACGACAACTCCTCGAGACGAACACGCGCGAGCACGAAATATCCGTGAATCAGAGTCGCGCAGACTCGTATCGATGTTGTGGCGCCGCAGTAAAGACGGGGTTACCGCACCCCCGAGGGGGCCTGCGACATCCCGAGAGTGGTCGATCCACACCCTCGGGCGGACCGTCGGACGTGCGAAGCGGGCCGGTTCGACAGAGCCTTCAGGCGAGCTGTTTCCGCACGCGCTACGGGCGACATCTCAGAGATAGGGAGACGGTTCGTGATCGAGGAACCTGACGCCTCAGATCCGAGGCCAGACGGCCGTACGAGGCGCGACTGGGTTGGGTATTGCGGGGCGTGCTGTCTGCGCTATCACCACACGCGATTGGTGACTTGCTGTCGTCAACTCCGGCGGCAATCTCATCTTCCCCATTTTCGGCCCACTCGCTGAATTCGAACGCAACCTAGTCCGTGAAAGAACCGTCGCCGGACTCGCAGCTGCCCGGGACCGCGGCCGAGTGAGTGGTCGACCCGCGGCGCTGACACCAGCCAGACGCCGCCAAGCGAAAAGGTGCGAGAGGACGGTGTCTCCATGAGTGAAATCGCCGAAGTGCTCGACATCGCCAGAAAGCACTCTGTATCGAAATCTCCACTGAGACAACGACTCAATTCAACTCTGGAGCCCTGAAAGGGAATCCCGATGTTGCGGAGGAGGTCAACAACCTCCACGAACGCACTCGTATTCCTGTACGGGGATAGCCCGAACCTACTGGCGTACCGGCGTCCGCCTACGAACTTGAGATCGCGGCGGCGCTGTGCGAGGCGCAGAAATTCGACGACCGTGCGAGGACCACGATGAGGTCCGGGGACTGGCGCCTGCACGCAGTAGTGAATCAAGTCACATCCATCGGTATTCTCGGAACCACGGGCTACGCGTTGGGGCGACCTGCGGCAAGGAGCAGAGCTGTGACGAAGGCATCACCACTGGAGCGATTCCAGGTGTTGCAGTCGGATGATTTGGACGAGTTCCGCACGTCGGTGTCACATCTTCTGACGCCGCATCGCCTCACGCCGCTCGGTCGCGCGGAATCGATCAGGACCAAGGTCTGCCACGCGGATCTGGGGGCAGTGTCGTTGGTCTATGGACAACACCGGGGCGCAGAGCTCGGGGCACAGCTGGTCGAGCAACTCGACTACTACGATGTCAATCTTTCGATAGGCGGCTTCAACGAAATCACCTGCCGCGGAGAACAAGTGATCGTCGATCCCACAACAGCCTGCATCATTTCCCCGCGCATGCGTGCTGACATGAAGTTGAGCGAGGCGTATCGGCAGCTGCACGTCCGCATCGAGCGAATCGCGTTGGACCGCCAGCTCGAGCAACTGACCGGACGTCCGGTGACCGAGCCGATCCGATTCGACGCTCGTATGGACTTGACCGCTCCGGCATCAGCGTCGTGGCTACGCTCCGTCCGCGCTTTGACGCGCGACCTCGATCAGCCGGGCGGGCTTGCCGACAGCCCGCTCGGGGCCGAGCCATGGATCAACCTGATGATGTCGGGCCTGCTCATCGCTGCGCACAACAACTACTCGCATCTGCTCGACTCTGCACAGACGCTTCCTCGGCGGCCGCCGCCGGTCAAGCGGGCCATCGAGCTGATCGAACGTCACCCCGATGCCCAACTCGGCGTCGAACAGCTCGCCGAGGTCGCGGGCGTGTCGGCACGATCGCTGCAACGCCACTTCCGCGAGACCGTGGGGCTTTCGCCACACGAGTACGTGCAACGCGTCCGGCTTGCCCGGGTCCATACGGAATTGCAGCTCTCTCGTCCGGGTAGCGGCGCCACCGTGACCGATGTCGCGCTGCGCTGGGGATTCACCCATGTGCCGCGGTTTGCCGGGCTTTACCAGGAGCGGTATGGCGTGGCGCCGTCAGAGACATTGCGTAGCGAGCCACCCTCCTAGGCGAATCGCCGTCGGAAACCGGATCGTGTTGTCGCGTAGCGGATCGCCGGTCAGTCTCGTGATGCCTAACGTCGCTGCCAACGGAAGTGACGGGAGACACAATGATGAATACGGACTATGACGTCGCGATCGTCGGCTACGGCCCGACCGGGCTCGTGCTGGCCTCGGTGCTCGGCAAAGCCGGCCACAAGGTCGTGGTCTTCGAGCGATGGAGCGGGCTGTACGGGCTACCACGATTGACGCACGTGGACGGCGAGACCGCACGGATAATCCAGGCCGTGGGCGACGTCGACGCCGCGTTGCGCGACTGTCGGCCCATCCCTAACTACCGGTACGTCAATGCTGCGGGCGAATTACTCGTCGAGCTCCCGTGGGAGGGCCAGTCCAGCGGTTTCCCGCTGCACATCTCGATCTACCAACCCGACATCGAAGATGCCATCGACGCGCAGGTCCGGACATACCCGAACGTCGAGGTGAACCAGGGCTGGGCTGCGGTCGCGCTGCGCACGAGCGACGACGCGGTCGAGCTGACGGTGCGGCCGTGGTCGCGCAGCCGGACCGAGCAGTGGTCGCATACCGGCGAGGACCGGACGATCACCGCCAAGTATCTCGTCGGGGCTGATGGTGCGAATAGTTTCATCCGCACCTCGCTCGGAATCGAACGATCCGATCTCGGTGTCGACGACAAATGGCTCAACATCGACACCGAGCGGCTTCGACCGCTGCCGGAGCGTTTCGAGCGGCTGATCCAGCACTGCGACCCGGTGCGCGGCCACATGCACATGCCGATAGGCAAGACCCGGCAGCGCTTCGAACATGCGGTGCTGCCACATGAGGACACCGAACCGTACGAGGACCCGCAATACGCGTGGAAGTGGCTACTCGAGACCCACAATCTCGGTCCCGAGGACGTCAAGATTCTCCGCCAGGTCGTCTACACCTTCCAGGCGAGAATCGCCGAGCAGTGGCGCGCGGGACGGGTGTTTCTTGCCGGCGACGCCGCGCACACCACGCCGCCGTACATGGGCCAGGGAGCATGTTCTGGCATGCGCGACGGCATCACCCTGGGCTGGAAACTCGATCTCGTCCTAACCGGTCGGGCCGACGATGCCCTGCTGGACACGTACGAAACAGAGCGCCGCCCACACGCGACCGCCATCACCGAGGCGTGCGTGATGCTGGGCCGCATCGCCAACACCCACGACCCCGACGCGGCGGCGGCCCGCGACGAGGCGTTTCGGACCGGAACGGCGCCACCGCCACCGCCGTTTCCGACAATCGTCGACGGCGTCGTCCACCGTGGCCGGGACGGCCGGCTGTCACCGATGGCAGGGATGCTCTCCACGCAGGGGGTCGTCCGTGCGACGGGCGGAACCGGCCACTTCGACGACGTCGTCGGCGGCGGGTTCACCGTCCTCGCCCGCGAAGACTTCCAGGAGATGTTGAGCACCGAGCAGCGTACGTTTCTCGACGAGCTGGGAGCCACGTCGGCGACCCTGCGACCGGGCACGCCGATAAGTGTTGACGACGCCGAGGGAACCTACGCCCGGTGGTTCGAAGGCAACGATGTCGAGGCGTTCCTCAGCCGCCCCGATTTCCATCTGTACTGGGCGGGCGCCCTCGCCGACCTGCCTTCTGTCATCGACAGCCTTCGCGATCAGTTGCGCTGGCAGGTCCGGATCCCCGCCGGGGTGGGATCGTGAAGACTGCGCCGTCGGCAATCGCGCCCGCAACTGCGTTGTGGCGGGCGATGCCGCCCACGCGACTCCTCGACTGCGGCATGGACTACGCCGACGTCCTGCAACTGCAACGACTCACCGCGGATGTGCCGTGGGACGTTGCCGCCGAGAGCCTGGGCACCGCCCAGCTCGATCGTGCTGCGGCCGCCGACGCTGCCGGCCACAGTGCGACGGCGATCGAGGCGTATCGGTTCGCGGCCGCAAACTTCCTGTTCGCGCAAATGGCCTACAACTTCGACGGCCCGCGCAAGGTCGCGCTCTACGGCCGATTCACCGCCGCGGTCGGCGGCGCCGGGAAGCGCAGCGACCCCGCGTGGCAGCGAGTGGAAATACCGTTCGCGGGTGGACGAATGTTCGGCTGGCTGATCCGCCCGACCGCCGATCCGGTCGGCACGGTCATCCTCCTGGGCGGGCAAAGCGGCTGGGGCGCAGCGTACCTCGCACAAGCTGACGCGCTCACGGCACGCGGGTTGGCGGTCCTGCTCGCCGAGGGTCCCGGCCAGGGCGATACCCGGATGGTGGGTGGTGTCTACCTCGACGTGGACGTCGCCGCTGCGTACTCGGCGTTCGTGAACGTGACGGTGGATTGCACACCTGCCGTAGGGATCTGGGGCAACAGCCTCGGCGGGCTGTACGCCGCCGTCACCGCGGCGCGAGACCCGCGCATCGTGGCCGTGTGCGTCAACGGCGCCCCGGCACAACCGAAGCTGCTCGGTTTTCGTGCGTTCGGTGAGCAAGCCGCCGCGATGCTGGGCACCACCGACCCCGACGCGATTCAGGCAAATTTCGACCGCATCGCCCTGCGCCCCGGACGGGATCGGATCGGTGGCGCGCTGATGGTGCTGCACGGCGGTAACGATCCGCTCATCGGACTCGTGGAGCAGCAACCTTTCCTCGACGCAGCGACCGATGCCACCCTGCGGATCTGGGACGACGGCGAGCACACCATCTACAACCATGCGGCCGAGCGGACAGCGCTCGTCGCAGACTGGTTCGCCGATCACCTCGCGAACCGTGCACGGACGTGAGAAAGGCGTGAGCGAGTTGCACTTCGAGCATGAGAGTCTTCCGCAACGGGTCTGCTTCGCCTCCGGTGAGGCGAGGGCGATGCTTGCGCGTGTGGTGGCGCGGCTGAAAGGCTCGCGGGTAATGGTTATCGCGTCTGCGCGCGACGCCGACCGTGCCACACAGATCACCGCGGATCTGCCGGTGGTGCATCGCCACACAGAGGTGGCGATGCACGTGCCGGTGCAGACAGCCAAGCGGGCACGCGCCGCCGCCGGCGAACACGACGTGGACGTGCTGGTCTGCCTAGGCGGTGGTTCGGCGATCGGGCTGGCCAAGGCGATCGCGTTGACAACCGGGATCCCGATCGTCGCGGTACCGACGACCTACGCCGGGTCGGAGGCCACCACCGTGTGGGGTCTTACCGAGGATGGCCACAAGACCACCGGCGTGGACCCGCGGGTGCTTCCGTGGGCGGTCATCTACGACGCGGAACTGACCATGTCCCTGCCTGTCCCGATGAGCGTTGCGTCGGGGCTGAACGCGGTGGCGCATTGCATGGACTCGATGTGGGGACCGCGGGCGGATCCGATCGACCGGGCGGTGGCGCAGGAAGGGATCCGCGCGCTGAGTATCGGGTTGCCCCAGATCGTCGCCGACCCGGGCGGTCTGGGCGGTCGCGAGCAGGTGCTGTACGGCGCCTACCTGGCGGGGGTGGCGTTCTCCTCGGCCGGCTCAGGACTGCACCACAAGATCTGTCAC
Source organism: Antrihabitans stalagmiti (assembly GCF_016482825.1). Classification (GTDB taxonomy): domain Bacteria; phylum Actinomycetota; class Actinomycetes; order Mycobacteriales; family Mycobacteriaceae; genus Antrihabitans; species Antrihabitans stalagmiti. The sequence goes on from NZ_JAEMNV010000008.1 coordinate 341,421, forward strand.
GTCCTTGGCGGAACCTACAACCTGCCACACGCCCAGACCCACGCCGTGGTGTTGCCCTACGTTCTCGCGTTCAACACACCCGCGGCCCCGGAGGCAGCGAACAGGATCGCGACTGCGCTCGGTTCGACCGACGCACTCGACGGCCTGCAGGAACTGCGGCAACGACTCGGCGCGCCGAAAGCTCTGCGCGACTACGGGTTCGACGCGTCGAACATCGACGCTGCAGGAGCCGCCATCCTCTCGGTCGTGCCGAACAACAACCCACGACCGGTCACCACCGGCGACCTCCACCGCCTGCTCTACGGAGCCTGGCAGGGCACCGACCCGACGACCATCACCTACGACACCGAAAGCCGGCGATGACAGAACAAGCGATCTCCACCTCGCCGCGGACCACACCGGCGCAGGCGACAGCCGAGGCCGACCTCGTCGCGCGAGTCGTCGCGTCCTTCGACAACACACCCGATCCGCGCCTGCGCCGGGTGATGCAGTCCCTAGTAGGACACCTGCACGCGTTCGTCCGGGACGTGCGGTTGACCGAGGCCGAATGGAACGCCGCCATCGAATTCCTCACCGCATGTGGCGCAATCACCGACGACAAGCGTCAGGAGTTCATCCTGCTTTCCGACGTGCTTGGCGCCTCGATGCTAACTGTGGCCGTCAACAATCAGGCCTACGAGGGAGCTACGGAGGCAACGGTGTTCGGTCCGTTCTTCCTCGACGCGGCTCCGCAGATCCCGCTCGGCGCTGACATCGCCGGCGGCGCGGCTGGCGAACCGTGCTGGGTAGAGGGCACGGTCACCAACACCGACGGCAACCCCGTTGCCGGGGCGCGGGTCGAGGTATGGGAGGCAGACGAGGACGGCCGCTACGACGTGCAATACCCGGACGGTCGGATCCACGGCCGGGCGCGCCTCTACACCGACGACGACGGGACCTTCCGGTTCTGGGGACTGACCCCCACTCCGTATCCGATCCCCGACGACGGCCCGGTCGGCAAGCTGCTGGCGGCGGTGAGCCGCTCGCCGATGCGGGCTGCGCATCTGCACTTCATGGTCGCAGCGGAGCACCTGCGCACGCTGGTCACACATATCTTCGTCGCCGACGATCCGCAACTTGCTGTCGGCGACAGTGTGTTCGGTGTCAAGGACTCGCTGGTCAAAACGTTCGCGCGGCAGGCCCCTGGAACCCCCACTCCCGACGGCCGCGCCCTAGGCGAGCGCAGCTGGTCCCGAGTCCGCTTCGACATCGTCCTCGCTCCCGCCGTCATCTGACCCCTCGTTCACCACACCAGAACGGGCGACCAGCTTCGCGTCTGCCCGGACAAGGAACACCCACATGACCCGGATATTTGGGAGCGATCAACCGGTGTCGTCAGCCTCGGCGACAGTCCTGCGGTTTCTGGCCAAGGCATCCGACGCCGGATACGGAGAACGAATCGACGGGGGCCGCGTGCTGGAGTGGATCGACAAAGCCGGTTACGCCTGCGCCACGGGCTGGAGCGGGCTGTACTGCGTCACAGCGTATGTCGGCAACATTAGGTTCGCTCTTCCGATCGCAGTCGGAGACCTCGTCGAGATCGGCGCGCGCGTCGTCCACACCGGCAGGTCCAGTATGCACATTCTGGTCAGTGTAAGTTCGGGTGCCCCGCACACCCGTGAGACCGTCGAAAACGCGCAGTGCCTCACCGTGTTCGTCGCCGTGGACGAGAACGGCAAGCCTGCACGGGTGCCGTCGTGGTCACCGCGAACGGTGATCGAGCAGCGCCGCCACCTTGCGGCGCGGCGGCGAATCACGGTGCGCGCCGACATCGAAGCGGCGATGGCAACGCAGACCTACGACGATGGCGCCGAATCACCATCGGCCATCCTGCGTTTCCTCGCCGTACCGACCGACGTCAACTGGGGCGGAAAGGTGCACGGCGGCAACCTCATGCGCTGGATCGATGAGGCCGCGTTCGTGTGCGCGTCACAGTGGAGTCGGCAGCGGGCGATCGCTGCATACGTCGGCGGGATCCGGTTCTACCGGCCGTTGCCCATCGGGAACAAAATCGAAGTCACCGCCCGCCTCATCCACACGTCGGACACGCGGATGCACATCGACGTGCATGTCAGATCGATCAATCCACGCACCGGCGCCGGGGAAGTCGCTGCACACGGCCTCGCCATCTTTGTTGCCCTCGACAAGCATGGAAGAGCCACGACCGTGCCGCGCTGGTTGCCGGTCACCGACGAGGACCGCAGGCTTGACCAGCATGCGCAGAACCTGCTCGAAATCCGTCGGCGTGCCGAGACCGCATAGCCGGACCCAGGCCAAACACCAGCCGGGCCAGCTTCGTCCGGGTGCGAGTCAGAAGCCCGCACAACGCGGCGCGGCTTACGCAGGTGGCCGAGGAGGTCGAGCAGTTCGGGGCGATCGTTCTTTGCTCCGCTCGCTACTTCTTCCCACACCCGGCCTTTGTCAGAGCGTCTATTTGCAAAATACGGCGCTCACTAGGGACACGTCACAGTTCGGCAACGGACATGAGTCATTCGGCTCCGCCGCTGCGCTGAGCAGCGAGCAAGCCTAAACGGTTCTCCATGCGCGTGGCTCAGTCGGGCAAGGACAGTGTCTCGCGCTTCAGTGCCTCAGTAACGGTCGTTGGCGAGACTGCGCGATCACCCCAGATGACCTCGTGGACGACTGGCTGCCCAATGACGGCCTGCGGGTGGTCGAGGAGACCGCGACCGTCCCAGGAACGGGGGCAAATACGTCTATGCGCACACCACCTTTCAGGGCGGCGCGTTCTGGTCGATTCCTATCTGATCGAGGATATGGGACACGTTGGCCTGGCCCGTTCGGCGAGGGGTCGTTCACCGATCACGCCGGGCCGGACGCCAGTGCCATCGTCTGGGACTTCGCCCGACGGCGCCCGAGAGGACCCTGGAATGAGCGCTTCGTGCTCTTCGACGCGAACACCGCGACCCCGCACCAGAGGGGGCAATCGATATCCCGAGAGTGGTCGATCCACACCCTCGGGTCGGTTTCCGATATGTCCTGTGTCGCCCAAGGTTATTGCTACACAACGCCAGCCGCTTCGAGGGAGACTCACATGATCGGCAACAAGCATTCGATGACCACACGCGTCGCAATCGCACTCGGAACAGGCGTCGCAGCGCTCGGCATCTCGCTGGCGGGAACCGCCGGTGTCGCATCGGCGAAGCCGTGTCCGAGCAACTGTCACGACACCAACCCCAAGCCGAAGCCGCCGATCGATCTTGGCCCTGTGACGCCCCCGTCACTCCCCTTCTGCCACGTCGGTGTGCCGCAGCCGTGCCGGGCCTTCCCGCCGGGGTTCTAGTCTTCGGGCTCGGGCCGTTGCTTCTTCCGCTTGCCGAAGCTGACCGTGATTTTCTGAAAGTCCTTGTTGCGCTGAGCGAGCGCCTGGTCGGTGTAGGCCCGGCGGTCGCCGGCGGTGAGGACGACGTTTTCGGTGAACGGCGTCAGTAGCGAACGTGGATAGAGCTTGTCGATCCGCACGACGTTGACTTCGACACACATCACGACCGCGAATGCGGCCAGGTAGATGAATGCCAGCAAGCCGAGGACAACCGCGAAGACGCCGTTCGTCGCCGACGAGTGCTGCACCACGCTCGTCACATAGACGAGGCCGAAGGTCTGCAGCATCTGCCACACCACCGCTGCGGCAATGGCACCGGGCGCAACCTGCCGGATCGTCAAGGCGCGCGTCGTCGAGATCTTGAAGGCGACGGCGAAGACGACAGCGTTCAGGATCACCGTGCCTACGAGGGACACCTCGTTCAGGCCACTTCCGAAGTCGAGCGTCGCGCTGATCTGGGACACGATGGTCAAACCGATTACCGCGACGCCGACGGTCGCCAGAATGAACAGCCCGCGCACCCGAGAAAAAATGGGGTCCGGGCGCATGTTTCGCGGTACGGACCACGCGATGTTCATTGCGTTCTGAAAGGCGACAGCAACACCCAATCCGCCGTACAGCGCAACCACGACTCCGATCACCAGTCCCCCGGTACCGCCGCTGAGGGTGTCCGGATTTTCGAGTTGATCACCGATCACCGGAAACTGGCTCAGTGCCGAGTCCAGAATTCGTTCCTGCAGCTCAGGATTCGAGACGAGCACGATGCTGAGAATCGTCGAGAGAATCAGCAACAGCGGAAAGAGCGACACGAAGCCGTAGTAGGTGATCAACGCGGCGAGATAGCCGCCCTGGTCGTCGACGAATTTGTAGACCACAGCGAGCGGAAACCCGAGCCATGGGTGCTTCTGCTGCATACGATCCAGCCAGGCGGTGAATTTCACCGACGCGGCCGTCCACCGCACGTGATGTACATAGTTCTGAGTTCTACCCGATCTGCCCGCGAAACTGTGAACAATCGAGGTCGGCTAGCGGCACTCGACTCCTGCGCAACGGTGGAGTTCGTCGAGTCGCCGGTCGAGTTCGGCGACAGTTGCGGCGTGTGCGCGTCTACCGTCGTCGGTCTTGATCAGGTTGGTGAGCTCGTACGGGTCGCGCTCCAGATCGTAGAGTTCGTATTCCCTGTCGCCGAGAGCACGCTCACGCTCGTACCACCGGACGTACAGATATCGCTCGTTGCGGACAGCGCTCCACGACGGCATGTCCAGGGCATACATCGCCGACGGCTGGTTCGGCACCTGTTCCTGCGCAATGCCGTTCAGTCCACCGGCGCCCGGTCCTCCGTATTCGGCAGTGAAGTCGGTCCGCCATTGTGAATCGTCGTGACGCAAGGGACCTTCCAGCGAACGTCCGTCCATAGCGGCGGGTATCGGGATGTCGGCCCAGCCGAGCAGTGTGGGTGCGAGGTCGATCGACAATGCCATGGCGTCGGATCTGCCCTTGCCGATGCCAGGCCCGGCGATGGCGAGCGGTACCCGCATCGATTCTTCGTACGGCGCCATCTTCTGCGTCAGACGGTGGGAGCCGAGGCTGTAGCCGTTGTCGGACGTGAACACCAGGTAGGTGTTGTCGAGTTCGCCGACGCGGTCGAGGGTGTCCACGATGCCCGCAACCATCTCGTCGAGCGCCCGCAGGGAGCCTAGGCGGTTGGTGTAGTCGACGTCGTTGATCGCGGCGATCGTCGCCGCACGTACGAGTGCTGTGTCGATGAGCCACGACGGCTTGTCCGAGACGTCTGCCTCCTGATAGTTCGGAGTACGCGGCGCGGCGGTCGGCACGACCTGAGACACGTGGCGTGGTGCGGCCGGTAGCGGGAAGTGCGGCGCGGTCGAGGCGGCATACCAGAAGAACGGTGAGCCGGAAACTGCTGCGTCGGTGATGAATTCGGTCGACTTCCGGGCGATGACATCCGTCTGATAGTCGGCGGGCGAAAACCCGTACTTGACGCGGACGCCGTTCTCGTTGAGCTGATAGTTGTACCCGGTATACAAAAAGTTGTCGACGCCCGCGTTCCAATCGTCCCACCCCGGCGGAATGTGGTCCGGATCGTGTTCCAACCCGTTCAGATACTTACCCGCCATGCCGGTTCGATATCCCGCGTCATGCAAATACGTTGCGATCGTTGAACTTTCGTTCCCGTTGTCACGGAAGGCGTCGAATCCACCCACCTCGCCCGCGTTGGTGAGCACGCCTGTGTTGTGGCCGTACTTTCCGGTCAGGATCGACGCTCGTGCCGCACAGCAGATCGGCATGGGCGCGAACCCGTTGTCGAATTCGATCCCGCGGTCCCGTATCAACGCGGCGGTGCGCGGCATCTCGGTCCACACCGGCGTTGCGGTCGCATCGAGGTCGTCGGCAAGTATGACGACGATGTTGGGTCGGTCGTCGGGTTGCTCGGCAGCGCCTGCCGGCACAAGACTCGACGAAACGAGCAGGGCACATGCCGCGACTGCAACAACGAACGCCGCCGGGAATTGTCGACGACATCTATCCGTTAGCGACATAAGGAGCACTCTCGACGAGGAGCAAACGTATGTCAAAAGTAGGTCGCACACCCACTGCCGATCATCCGATCACCGTCCGGCCCACCGGCGCTCGCGTCACGGTCCGCGTCGGCGATCGAGTCGTAGCGGATTCGACAGCCGCGCTCACGCTGCAGGAGTCGACTTATCCTGCAGTGCAGTATGTTCCGCTCGCCGATGTCGATGCCGCCCTGCTGGTGCGGACCGACACATCGACGTACTGCCCGTACAAGGGCGATGCTTCGTACTACACGATCACGACCTCGGCGGGGGATCTCGTCGACGCCATCTGGACCTACGAGCAGCCCTACGACGCCGTCGCCGAAATCGCCGGTCACGTGGCCTTCTATCCGAGCAAGGTCACCATCAGCGTCGGGTAGGGCGCTCCGCGCCTCGTGAGTCTTTTCGGAGGTCGGGCGCTCCGGAAGGACTCACGAGCGGCGGAGCCGCCTTTCTTGAGTTCCTAACGGACGTCAAGCGCTGGCGTGGGTTTCTATGATGGTTGTGGCGGGCCGGGATGTTGGAGCGCTTGGCGACTTCTGTGACCCTGGCCCGCCCTCATTCGCGCGACGTTCGCGC
>NZ_JAEMNV010000009.1 GCF_016482825.1 Antrihabitans stalagmiti
CCGCCCTGGGCTGCTCGGCCACCACCGCACACACCATGGTCGACGTCGGCATCGAACTCAACTCCCGATTCCCCTTGTTTTACACCGCGTTCGACGACGGCCGACTCGACTACGCCCGCGTCAAAGTCGTCTGCACCACCCTCAAAGAAGCCAGCACGACGACGATCGAGAAGATCGAGTTCCTCGCACTGTGTGCAGCGAAAATCCTCACCCCCGGCCCGTTGCGACGTGAGATCTGGCGACTGTGGATCGAGGCCGACCCGAAAGAGGCCGCCGAAGCCCGCGAACAATCGACCCGCAGCGACCGCACCGCCTATGTGCGGAAAGGGACTGCGGGGTTGTCGTGGCTCAGTGCAGCCATCACCGACCTCGAAGGTGTCGAAGCCGATCAACTGCTCGACGAAATCGCCGACACCGTCTGCCCCGACGACTCCCGCAGCCGCAACGCCCGCCGCGCCGACGGACTGATGGCCCTGCTGCACGGGGAACGGTCGTTGCGGTGTGACTGCCGATCGGCTGATTGCCCGACCCGCGACATCGAATTAGCCCCGCGGCGAGGACATCTCGCCCAGATCGTCATCGACGCGAAAACCCTCCTCGGCCTGAGCGCAGATCCCGCACACCTCGGTGACGGAACACCGATCGACCCGGAACTGGCCCGCATCCTCGCCGCCGACGCGACCTGGCAAGCCATCCTCGTCGAACTACGGTCCGCCGCGGTGGCAGCGGCCGGACAGGCAGGCGACGAAGGAGATGACGCGGCACAGCCGGATCCGCACAATGACGACACCAAACCAGCCTACGAACCAGACCTGCCAACGGCAGAACAACATTCGAGCCATACTGCCGACAACGCACTCGGCGACAATCTCGTGAACGAACACACCGATCCGGTCGTCACCGATCCGATCGACGACGACAACGGAACTAACCTCGATCCCGAACCTGTTGACCCCGAACCAGATACGGCACCCGCCGAGGTCGAGTACCTGCACTACCTCCGCCGCGGTCGTAAACACCGACCCGGCGCCATCGCCCACCCCACTACGACGGCACCGCCCTGCCTGCAACGGGTCCGCAGTGCCGGACCAGTCATCGACGACATCCTCACCGCCATCGCCGACGACGCATCCCTACGCCGCGGTGTCTATCCAGACGGCCACGGTGGACATCTGCAACCTCCACCCGGGGCGTTGATCTACCGACCCCGCGCCGAAGTCGCCGAGTTGGTCCGCGCCGCCTACCCGACGTGTGTGTTCCCCAATTGCACTGTGCCGTCGCGCACATGCGAACTCGACCACCGCGTCCCCTTCCACCACCCCAACCCCACCACGGGTGGCTGGACCATCTTCGACAACCTCCAACCCCTGTGCAAGCGACACCACGACATCAAAACCTGGCAACTCTGGACCTGCACCGCCCTCGCCGGCGGCGCCATCCTCTGGACCAGCCCCACCCACACCCCGCACATCACGCTGCCGGCCAACCACAACATCGTCGGCGCACCCCAACCCGAACCGGCGGAACCCGCACCACCAACTCCAGTCCCCGTCAGCTACGCCGACCCACTCACCGCCTACGAAGCCAACGAACTGCTCTACGAACCCACCTGGTGGGAAACCTTCGCCGGTACCGACGCCACCGCAACCTTCGCCGACCACGACCCCTACCTCCGAGACCGCTACCGCGAACACCTCGCCATCGTGAGCAAACGCCTCGACGACGCCGGACCCCCATGGGAGGCAGACCCCACCACCGAATGTGGGGCGTGCCCCAGTGACCCGGATGCCGTCGGTGCGGAATCGTCTCCGCAATGACACGACGTACTGCGACGCTCGTCGCCCTCGCAATCGCCCTCGGTGCTGCATTCGTCTTCGTTCCCCGGTTGTTCGCGAACGACATCGCCGACAAGCTGAGCCCAGCGTTCGTCGAGTACTGGACCTCCGGTGAGCGGGAACTGCCTCCTCCGCTCGCTGCCCTTGTCGACGACTGGTTCGCCTTCCACGCTGTGAAGGCCTCGATCGCGGCCATCCTGCTGGTCGTGCTGATCGCACTCTCCGCACAACATTGGAAGACGTTCCTGCGGAACGGCGGTCGCGCATTGGCGCTCGCTGGCGTCGTCGTCACCGGACTCACGCTCTTCGCGCTGGTGGCCCTATTGGCCAACATTCAGGGCGCGGCAGCACCTTTCGCGTCGCTGTTGCCGATGCTGAGGTCGGACACAATCGGCCAGGTCGACCAAGCACTCACCGCCGGGGGCCCGACCCCGCCTAGCTTCGGCGTGATGTCAGACGACTTCGCGGTCTACCACGCGGCAATGGCGGTGCTCGCGGTGACCGCGGCGGCAGGGTTCATCGGTACGAGCGTTTTGTTGTGGCGCAAGTTCGCAGGTGCGCACTCGCGACCGAAACGGCTGTTCGCCGGACTTGGAGTCACTTCGACGCTCGTCGCACTGGCCCTGGTCGTTGTTGCCGTGGCTAATACTTCGAACGCCGTCGATCCCGAACCGGGCCTGCGGGCCTTCTTCGAGGGAGGATGGTGATCAGGGATGCATGCGGGAACCCTTGACGATTTTGTCGACGACGTTCTTTCCGGCATACAGACCGATGCCGACGAGGTCGAGTTCCTCGGTCGTCACCGCCCGCACGGCCGCGCGATTGTCGACGTCGTTGCTGGTGGCGAACAGGTCGGAGGTGAAGATCGAGATCGGCAGGTCCCGGCCCATGGCCCGTGCATGCGCCGTTCGCAACGTCTCCTTGGATCCCGCGAAAACCAGTACAGGCTGGCGGAACACGGCCAGGTACTCCATGTCGGCGGCATCCACATACGGGTCGCCGATGAGTTCCGGGTTTGCGGCCGCGATCCCGGACACGAGGAACGCGGTGACATTGAGCCGCTGCCACCCCTCGAGGTCGTCACGCAACAGGACGGCGATCTTGGTAATTGGCGATTCGATGTTCTCCACGATCGATAATCCTGCCCCCAACCGCGCATCGCCGTCTTGTACGTTCCTGACTGCTGCGCAGTAGAATTCGTTCGTGGGGGACGGATCCGAAGTTGGCGCTTGGCGGCCAACCGTCGAAGGAATCGAGGAAGTTTTTCACGCCACCTTCGTCGATCATGCGTATCCGTCGCACACTCATGACACCTGGACGTTGCTGATCGTTGACGCGGGCACGATCCGTTACGAACTCGACGGCAACGAACATGACTCGATTCAAGAGTCCGTCACGCTGCTGCCACCACAGATTCCGCATGACGGGCGCACGGTCAGCGCCGGTGGCTTCCGCAAACGCGTCCTGTACCTGGGCGCCGACGTGTTGCAGGGCATCGGGCGCGCGGTCGACGGACCCACGCTGCGCGACGGGCTGCTCCGAGACCGCGTCAACCGCCTGCACCGGACACTGCTGTTCCCCGACGATAGTTTCGAGGCCGACAGCCGGCTCGCCTTCATCGTCGAACGCTTGCAGAACTACCTGCGACGGCTAGCGCCGGATTCGCCCGTGTTCCGGGACGTGCCATTAGCCCGGCAACTGCGCGAGCTGATCGACGCCGACCCGACGACCAAAATCACGCTGAACGAGGCGGGCATCCTGTTGCACGCCGACCCCACCCATCTGATCCGCACATTCAGCCGGGAGTTCGGCATCCCGCCGCATCAATACCTGACCGGCCGGCGGATAGATCTGGCACGTCGGCACCTACTCGATGGCCATCGAGCGGGCGAGGTGGCGACGATGGTGGGGTTCCATGACCAAGCCCACCTGAACCGGCATTTCAAACGCATGATCGGTACCACTCCAGCGAAGTTCGCGCGCAGCGGATCCGTCACACGAAGACTGGCAAGCACTGCTGACTAAGCCGAATAGCAACGTGCGGATGGACAAACGGCATCGACGGGGCGATCCCGCGTCCCGGTCCATAGGCGTTGTCCCATTGTGACAACGACTTGTCACGCCTTCTCTGGTGAAGGCAATTCGTCACTCTGTCAGGAGTCGCCATGCACATCACCAAGAGCGAGATACCCGTCAAGATCGATGTACCGGGGGCCAAGGCACGCCAGCTACCCGACTTCGGGTGGGCGGCCTCCGGGCCAGTCGGCGCGGAGTATTTCAGCCTGGGAGCCGGGACCGATATAGCGCCACTACTCCAGGGTTTGGACAACGACGCCTGCCACTCGCCTCACTGGGGCTATGTGATCTCCGGAGAGGTGGCCGTCAGCTTCACCGACGGCACCAGCGAGACCTGCGTCGGCGGCGATGTGTACTACTGGCCACCGGGCCATTCAGTACGCGTTGTGCACGATACAGAGGTGGTGATGTTCAGCCCGCAAATCGAGCACGGCGCCGTGATGGACCACATGCTCACCAAGCTCGCGGGTGCGACGCCGTAGTTCGAGAGTCGTTGCCGCTGCTCGGTTCAACGTCGCACGGTCCAGTTGATCGGCGCCACCGTGTCGGGTGAGTAGCTGCAGCAACTTCCGGTCCGGACGGTTCTCTTGAGGTGCTCGCCCAGCACGTGATCGTGGTCGGCGAGTCGGTCGAGCGCATACCGCAGTGACCTGGTGACGCTGGTCCGGGCGCGTTCGGCCGCCCCACCGGTGTGGCGCAGTCGCCCACCCAGGCCGACGGCCCCGCTCAATTCGGCGAGGAGGAACTCGCGGTCGCGGCTCGCAAGGTCGACGCGCGCGAGGTCGTTGTTGTGCTGTGCTTCGGCGATGTCCTGATCGACTTCGTCGAGTCGTCGGCGGTACGCCGCACGGGCGAGTACATCGATGACCGGGACCGGGTCGGCTACATCGTGACCACCGCACAGGTCCAGCGCCCGGAACTCGTGCCCGGGCCGCGACAGCAACGTCGCCAGATACTGCAGGCCTTTCAGGTCGGAAAGGGCGATCTCGGTGTCGCGGAACGCGAAACGCCACCGGTCACCGGTCCACGCCATCGTCGCTGTCAGGGATTGATGTGTCGGCGTACGGGGTTCGCCGGCCAACAGGTTGGCAACCTCTGCCGCCCGCCTCACCGCGCCGAACGATTCGAATTCGGCGTGGGCAGCCTGCCAGTCGAGGCGACTTCGCACCGCATCCCCCGACGCTGCGTATGCCGACCCAAGAACCACGCGAGCCACGGCCGCCTCGTAGGGTGCGTCGAGCTCACACCACCGCACCACGGCGATGTCTGCGTCACCGATGGCGAGCGCGGGGTCGCCTGCCAACATGTGTGCACGCGCCGTGGCCAGCGCTGCACATGCCGCCAGACCCGGACTCACGAACCTTTCACCGATGTCACTCAGGCGGGCGGCGGCGCGTGTTGCCGTCGCCGTGTCGCCACTGGCGAAGGCGATCTCGGACTGAGCGTCGAGCAGCGGTACGAGCCGCAGGTCACCGAACGGTGGTCGTTCCTTCCATGGCAGATCCGGCGGATTGTTCACCGCGTCCGCGATGAGTTTCGTCGCCGTATCGGCCTCTCCTTGTTCCAGCCGCAACAGCGCAAGACCCGGCAGTGACGGCCACGCCCGTCGATGCGCCTGCAAGAACGCATCCTCGGCACCATCCAGATCGCCGAGTCGAAGTCTGATGTTGCCGAGTTCGACCAGCGGCCAACCGAATTCGCGGCGCATCCAGGGCCGCAGTTCGTCGCACGCCGCGAGCGCCTCGAGTTCGGCAGCCGCACCGGGGCCGCTGACCCGCAGCAGTTCAGCCCGGTGCACGCGGCACCGTCCGTGCAAACCTCCGTACGCGTGGCCGTGGCGCCAGTGCTCCATGACGTCGGTCCACTCGCGGGCCCGATCGTAGGCGAGCAATCCCTGCGCGGCACAGACCAGTTCGCAATAGAGCATTCCTGTGGTGAACGGATCGACGGCGCCTGACATGAGCTGGAGCGCAGCATCGTCGAGAGCGGCGAGGCCCTGCTCCACCTCACCGTCAGCGATGAGCAACCGTGCGGTCGCGACCTGCCCGAGGAGTACGGCAGGCGAGACATTGAGCCGCGCACCGAGTTCCATCGATCGCCGAGCTTGTCGGCGTGCCCCATCCGGGTCACCGCACATGAACCGTTCGTAGGTCCGCACCATCGCGAGCAACGCGTGTGCAGGTACTTCGCCCAGCCCCTCGAGCTCGCGATCGGCCCGCGCCACCCAGCTACGAACCGGTGCCATCAAACCGGTGTCGACCAGAAGGTACAGTGCCACATTCGCTGCGGCCCAGCCCGCGCCCGCATTCTCGCCTGCCTCGCGTCGGGATTCATACAAGGACTCCCACACGCCCACAGCAACTTCGAACTCGCCGTTACCGTAATGGGCGATTGCCCGGGCCTCGGCGGCCTCGGGGGAAGTCTCGTCCGCGAGCAGATTCACCGCCGCGGTCCAATCGTCTCGCGCCATGGCCGCCTTGGCGTCGGCCAGCCGGCTCATCGCCCCAGATCGATCATCGGCCCAGTATGACCGGGCACGCGACGTCCGATTGGGCGAACTCGCAAACCTCCGCACTTCAGGCGGTGCCCATCCGCCCGGTGTCAGTCAGGTGTGTGTTCAACGCAGGTCCGAGGAGAATGCCTCTCACCTGCCATCTAAACGTGGGCGCAGAGGGGTTCGAACCCCCGACCGCTGGTGTGTAAAACCAGAGCTCTACCGCTGAGCTATACGCCCTTCGACAACCGGCTGAGCCGGTTGTCAACGCCTCAAGAATCTAGCGTGGCTAGCGCATTCTCCCAAAGTGACTGGTCACGGGCCTCGCCGGGACCGTTCATTTCGGCGAATCGGATAATTCCGGCCTTGTCGACGACGAAGGTTCCGCGGTTTGCGAAGCCGGCCTTGTCGTTGAACACGCCGTAGGCCTGCGCGACTTCGCCGTGCGGCCAGAAGTCGGAAAGCAATGGAAAGACGTAACCCTGCTCCGACGCCCAGATCTTGTGCGTCGGAGAGGGTCCGACCGAAATCGCGAGGATTTCGGTGCCGTCGTTCTGGAATTTGGGAAGCTCGTCCCGCACCCGGCACAGTTCGCCTTGGCAGGTTCCGGTGAAGGCCAGCGGGTAGAACACGATCAGCACGTTCTTCTTGCCCCGGTAATCCGAGAGCGTCACGACCTGATTGTTCTGGTCCTTCAGCGAGAAGTCGGGCGCGGTTGCGCCAACCTCGAGCGGCATCGACAAATCCTTCGGTTATGTGAGTTACGAGTTCGAGACGAGGTGCGTCAGCGCTTCGGTACGCGCGCTTTCGGCTGAACCAATCGGCTGCCTGCCCAGTCTCCGAGGTTGATCGCGGAAGTCTGAGTCAACCCTGCCGTCGGTGCCGATTCTGCGATTTCGCTCGGCTCGACATGGCCGGGATGGCCGGTCTTGGGAGTAAGGACCCATACGAAGCCGTCGTCGGAAAGCGACACGATGGCGTCCATCAGAGCGTCGACGAGGTCGCCGTCTCCGTCACGCCACCAGAGCAACACGACATCGATAACTTCGTCGGAATCCTCGTCGAGAAGATCACCGCCGACCGTTTCCTCGATATCGGCGCGCAAATCGTCGTCTGTGTCATCGTCCCAACCAAGCTCTTGAACGGCCATATCGTGAGAAATGCCAAGCTTCTGGGCGTAGTTCTGCGCGTCCGCCGCGGCGACCACGGTGGTGTCCTCCTCTAGTTAGAGCGTTCAGGTAGTGAAAGCGAACATGGTCGAAGCCGATAGCGCAAGCTGCAGGCTCGAATTCACTGCCAAAAACCGTCGCCGTGGCCGATCTTGGTTGCCGAGCCGCGTCGAGCGAAAATCAGGGGCATTTATCCAGAGCGGCGTTCTTGGCGTCGTTGGATGCTGTTGCCGCCGCGTTCAGCGGCGCAACAGGGACCCTACGCTCGACCGCATCGGCCAACCCATTCTCCTTGGCAACAACGTCGCGCATGGCAGCGCTGACGTCATCGTTCAAATCGCTGCTGATCACGCCGTCGACCGTGTTTGCCCCATCGCGGAGAGCACCTGCAGCTGCCGTTCGCTTCGCTTCCATGTCGGGCGCGTTGGCGTCGAGCGCGGCGATGAAGTCGTTGTATTTCGCTGTCGACGCACGCGTCGCGTCCTGCATCGACGTGCATGCGGTGACCAATGCGGTCGCGCGCTTCGACGATGTCGCCGCGGCTGCGGAGCTGGCCGCCGCCTTCGAGGACGAGGTGACCTCTTTTTTGTATTCCGTGACCTGCGCCTGATTGGCGTCGGGTGTGCCGGACACCTGCGATGTGCACGCGACAAGCACCAATCCAGTGGCCACCGCCGCGCATGCAGCTGCCAGTCCAGTCCTCGCTGATACGAAATTCATCGCCGCCCCCACTCTCCTGACAGGTTTCCTCGAGCACGTTAGTCGATTCACCGAACGCTGGCACACGATGGTGAGGGATGATTGCAGGTGCAACACACGTCACATGTGCAGCCCACACCCGGACCGTGCATTGGAGGGCACGCCTACAGCGCGTGCAGCCACACGAGGAGCAACGTTGACCGACCTGACCAACGAATCGACAACCGGGACAAGCGAAGGTGGCAGCAAGCCACCGGCCGCAGCCAACGGCCGCGGTGGCTCATCGGATCGGGTGCGCGTCATCCGAGAGGGCGTCGCGTCCTACCTGCCTGACATCGACCCGGACGAGACCGGTGAGTGGCTGGAGTCGTTCG
Organism: Antrihabitans stalagmiti; assembly: GCF_016482825.1. Classification (GTDB taxonomy): domain Bacteria; phylum Actinomycetota; class Actinomycetes; order Mycobacteriales; family Mycobacteriaceae; genus Antrihabitans; species Antrihabitans stalagmiti. The sequence continues at coordinate 8,648 of NZ_JAEMNV010000009.1, forward strand.
ACGCACTGCTCGACCGTTCCGGGCCTGGTCGGGCCCGCTACTTGATGTTGCGCTTGCTCGAGCGCGCAGGCGAGAAGCGCGTATCGATTCCCGCCCTGACCTCCACCGACTACGTCAACACGATCCCCACCGAGAACGAGCCGTGGTTCCCCGGTGACGAGGATGTCGAGCGCAGATTCCGCGCGTGGATCCGTTGGAACGCGGCCATCATGGTCCACCGCGCGCAGCGTCCCGGCGTGGGCGTCGGCGGCCATATCTCGACCTATGCGTCCTCGGCCGCGCTGTACGAGGTCGGCTTCAACCACTTCTTCCGTGGCAAAGATCACCCCGGCGGCGGCGACCAGATCTTCATTCAGGGTCACGCCTCCCCCGGTATCTACGCCCGCGCATTCCTCGAGGGCCGCATTCCCGCGTCGAAGATGGACGGTTTCCGCCAGGAGTACAGCCACGCGGATCAAGGTGGCGGCCTCCCGTCCTATCCCCACCCTCGGTTGCTACCCGACTTCTGGGAATTCCCGACGGTGTCCATGGGCTTGGGCCCGATGAACGCGATCTATCAGGCGCGGTTCAACCACTATCTGGCCGACCGCGGCATCAAGGACACCTCGGACCAGCATGTTTGGGCATTTCTCGGCGACGGCGAGATGGACGAACCCGAGTCGCGCGGACTCACTCACGTCGCCGCGACCGAAGGTCTCGACAACCTCACCTTCGTCGTCAACTGCAACCTGCAGCGCCTGGACGGACCCGTCCGTGGCAACGGCAAGATCATTCAGGAACTCGAATCGTTCTTCCGTGGCGCTGGTTGGAACGTCATCAAGGTCGTCTGGGCTCGTGAATGGGACGAACTGCTGCACCGGGATCGCGACGGCGCACTGGTGAACTTGATGAACACGACGCCGGACGGTGATTTCCAGACCTACAAGGCCAACGACGGTGCCTACGTTCGCGATCACTTCTTCGGTCGTGACCCGCGGACGAAAGAGCTGGTCAAAGACCTCAGCGATCCGCAGATCTGGAATCTCAAGCGTGGTGGACACGACTACCGCAAGGTTCATGCCGCCTACGCGGCGGCTCTGCAGCACAAGGGCCAGCCGACCGTCATCCTCGCTAAGACGATCAAGGGCTACACCCTCGGCAAGCACTTCGAAGGCCGCAACGCGACGCACCAGATGAAGAAGCTGACGCTGGACGATCTCAAGGACTTCCGCGACGTGCAGCGCATCCCGATCTCGGACGCCGAATTGGAGAAGGACCCGTACCTGCCTCCCTACTACCACCCGGGGAAGGACGCGCCAGAGATCGCCTACATGCTCGACCGGCGCAAGGCGCTCGGTGGCTTCCTGCCCGAGCGGCGTACCAATGTGAAGCCCCTGAAGTTGCCCGGCGACGACACGTACAAGGCAGCCCGCAAGGGCTCGGGCAAACAAGAGGCCGCCACCACCATGGCGCTCGTCCGCATCATGAAGGAACTGTTGCGGGACAAGGAGATCGGCTCGCGAATCGTGCCGATCATTCCCGACGAGGCCCGCACGTTCGGCATGGACTCGTGGTTCCCGTCGTTGAAGATCTACAACCGCAACGGTCAGCTGTACACGTCGGTCGACGCCGAACTGATGCTCGCTTACAAAGAGAGCCCGATCGGGCAGATTCTGCACGAGGGCATCAACGAGGCAGGGTCGACGGCCAGCTTCACCGCGGTCGGCAGTTCGTATGCGACACATGGCATTCCGATGGTCCCGCTCTACATCTTCTACTCGATGTTCGGGTTTCAGCGGACCGGCGACGGACTGTGGGCCGCCGCCGACCAGATGGCACGAGGATTTGTTCTCGGCGCGACAGCGGGCCGAACGACGTTGACGGGTGAGGGTCTGCAACACGCCGACGGGCATTCGCAGGCTTTGGCCGCAACCAATCCCGCGGTGGTCAGCTACGACCCGGCGTTCTCCTACGAGATCGCCCATATCGTCAAGGACGGTCTGCGTCGGATGTACGGCGGCACCGAGGGTGTCGAAGGGTTCGGCGGCGAGAACATTTTCTACTACATCACGCTGTACAACGAGCCGTACGTGCAGCCGCCGGAGCCGGAGAACCTCGACGTCGAGGGTCTGCTGGCAGGCATCTACCTCTACAAACGCGGCGCCGAAGGTGGCCCTCGGGCACAGATTCTCGTCTCGGGCGTGACCGTGCCGGACGGACTCAGGGCGCAGGCGCTGCTGGAGGAAGACTGGGGTGTGCACGCCGACGTGTGGTCGGTGACGTCGTGGAACGAACTGCGTCGCGACGGCATCGAGTCGGAGAAGAAGGCGTTGCGCGATCCGAGCGTCGACGCCCCTGTCCCCTACGTGACGAGGGCGCTCGCCGACACCGAAGGACCGTTCGTCGCGGCATCGGACTGGATGCGTGCGGTGCCGGATCAGATCAGGCAGTGGGTGCCAGGCGACTTCACGACACTGGGCGCCGACGGTTTCGGTTTCTCCGACACCCGGACCGCGGCCCGACGGGTTTTCAACATCGACGCGCAGTCGATCACTGTCGCTGCTCTGTCCGCGCTTGCGCGTAGCGGCGAGATCGACCGCGACAAGGCTGTCGAGGCCGCAGAGAAGTACGGCATCGACGACGTTCTCGCTGCACCGATTTCGACTGCGGACCCCGGCTCGGCCTGACGTTGGCTTCGATGACCCTGGAAGGGGCGTAGGTTCAGACGTATGGCCGAGCAACGTCCGCCGACCGGACGCGATGGGGGTCAGCGGCTTCCCGAGAACGAGGTGTACCTACCTGTCGCGGCGCTGTCTCCCGCAAAGCAGAACCGGGATCCGCTACCGGACACACTGCTCAAACGGGTGAAGCAGTTCTCCGGCAGGTTGTCCACCGAAGCAGTCACCTCGATGCAGACCCAGTTGCCGTTCTTCGGGGATCTGGACGCCGCCCAGCGAGCCGGCGTCCAGATGCTCGTGCAGACGGCTGTGGTCAACTTTCTCGAGTGGTTGCAGAACCCCGAAAGCGACATACGGTTCAGCCTGGACGACTTTCAGGTGATCCCGCAGGACCTGGCCAGACGACTGACGCTGCGGCAGACCGTCGACATGGTCCGAGTGGCCATGGAGTTCTTCGAACAGTGGCTGCCAGCGCTTGCGCGTAACGACCGGCAGTTGGTCGCATTGACCGAGGCCGTGCTTCGCTACGGTCGCGAACTCGGTTTCGCGGCCGCATCGGTCTATGCGAGCGCGGCGGAATCTCGCGGCGCGTGGGACACCCGGCTGGAAGCGCTTGTCGTCGACGCCGTCGTCCGCGGTGACACGGGTTCGGACATGCTCTCCCGGGCGGCCACGCTCAACTGGGACGCCACCGCACCCGCAACGGTGCTCGTCGGCACCCCGCCCGAGGATCAGGGCCTTTTCGTGGTGGGTGCCGTGCACTCGATCGCCCAGAAACACGGTCGTGCCGCGCTCGCGGTCGTGCAGGGCAGTCGTCTGGTCGCCGTGGTCAGCGGTGAACTTCACAACGGTGTCGCGAACGGCAGCTTCCTGAGCGACCTTCTGTCTGCGTTCTCCGATGGGCCGGTCGTGATCGGACCGACGACGCAGACCCTCGCCGCCGCACACACCAGTGCGGCCGAGGCGTTGGCAGGTATGGAGGCGGTCGCCGGATGGCGTGGCGCGCCTCGTCCGGTGCATGCGGCGGAGTTGCTTCCCGAGCGCGCGCTGGTGGGTGACAACGCCGCGGTTTCCGCTCTGAACGAACATATCGTCGTCCCGCTCGCTGCTGCCGGATCGGCTCTTGCGGACACACTGGATGCCTATCTAGACTGCGGCGGAGCTGTCGAAACCTGCGCGCGCATACTGTTTGTTCATCCAAATACCGTTCGGTACCGACTCAAACGAATCGCCGAAGTTACCGGCCGGGATCCGATGAATCCCCGCGATGCGTACGTACTTCGAGTCGCATCAACAGTAGGTCGACTGACTCAAAACCGTAACGATCTGCGGTCTTCTGCATCAGCAGCCACACACGTCACATTTGGAGAATTCGGGACGTAACGCCAGGGCTTGTCTGGCGATGGCCGCCCAATTCCAGCTCTTTTGTTGGAAGCCCACAAAGCAGGTCACCAAGGTTCATGGTCAACAACATCTCTTCGGAGCGGGTCGAAGGTGTTCTCTTGTAGACGTGATCGCAATGCTTGCGCCCGGACAGGGCTCCCAGACTCCCGGCATGCTCGGACCATGGCTCGAACTGGCCGGTGCAGCCGACCGTCTCGCGCTTTGGTCGAAAGCGTCGGGTCTGGATTTGGTCACCCTCGGCACCACCGCGACAGCTGAAGAGATCACCGATACCTCGATCACACAGCCGCTCGTCGTCGCAGCAGCGCTGCTTGCATACGAGGAACTCGAAAGCCGCGGCGTCATCCCGGCCGACGCGATCATCGCGGGACACTCGGTCGGAGAACTCGCCGCAGCAGCTATCGCGGGCGTCATCACAGCAGACGAAGCAGTCACCCTCGCAGCGATCCGCGGCGCGGAGATGGCGAAGGCATGTGCGCTCGAAGCAACCGGTATGTCGGCCGTGTTGGGCGGCGACGAAGCCGAAGTGCTCGCCCGTCTCGCCGAACTAGACCTAATCCCAGCGAACCGCAACGCAGCCGGACAGATCGTCGCCGCGGGCAAACTGGATGCCCTCGCCGAACTGGCGGCGAACCCGCCCGAGAAGGCCCGCGTTCGCCCGCTTCCCGTCGCAGGCGCGTTTCACACGTCCTACATGGCACCGGCACAGGACGCGGTTACCGCGGCAGCCGCCAAGATCACGCCGACCGACCCGACCCGCACGCTGCTCTCGAACTTCGACGGCGAGCCTGTCGCATCCGGGGCCGACGCGCTGACTAAGCTGGCCGCGCAGGTCACCCGACCGGTGCGCTGGGACCTGTGCACCGCAACCATCCGGAACGCGCAAGTGTCCGCGATAACAGAACTTCCGCCGGCAGGTGCGCTCATCGGTATCGCGAAACGCGAGCTGCGTGGCACACCGACACTGGCACTCAAAGTGCCGGCGGATATCACCGCATTGGTCGAGCTCGAAGGGTTCGGCTAATTCAGCGCGCAGCCGGTGCTGCGCAACCGCACTAGGCCAACCGGCCGACCTGCACGCGTCCAACTCGGACACAGACCCAATATAGAAGGGAGCCACGCAGTGGCCACTCAGGAAGAACTCATTGCCGGCATCGCGGAGATCATCGAGGAAGTTACCGGCATCGAGCCGTCCGAGGTGACCATCGAGAAGTCCTTCGTCGACGACCTCGATATCGACTCGCTCTCCATGGTCGAGATTGCAGTGCAGACCGAAGACAAGTACGGCGTCAAGATCCCCGATGAGGATCTCGCCAGCCTGCGCACCGTTGGCGACGCCGTCAACTACATCCAGAAGCTGGAATCCGAGAACAGCGACCTGGCTGCCGAGCTGCGCGAAAAGTTCAGCGCCGACAGCGCAGAGTGAGTAGAGCCGTGACCAGTCCTTTCCTCAGAAACGGGAACTTCCCCAACGTCGTCGTGACGAGCATGGCAGCGACGACGTCGATCGCGGGTGACGTGGACGCAACGTGGAAGGGCCTGCTCAACGGCGAAAGCGGTATCGACGTACTCGAGGACGACTTCGTTGCCGAATACGACCTTCCGGTCAAGATCGGCGGCAAGCTGAAGGTCAATCCGGCGACCCTGCTCACCAGGGTCGAGATGCGTCGACTCGCTTACGTCGAGCGGATGGCCACGGTGCTCGGACGCGAAGTCTGGCGTAATGCAGGCAGCCCGGTGGTCGACCCCGAACGTCTCGCGGTCGCCATCGGCACCGGCCTCGGCGGCGGCGACGCACTGATCGATTCGGTGGAGAAGCTGAAGAACGGCGGGTACCGCAAGGTGTCCCCGCTTGCCGTTCAGATGGTCATGCCGAACGGTCCGTCGGCGGTCGTCGGCCTGGAACTCAAGGCGCAGGGCGGCGTGATCACGCCGGTCTCGGCTTGTTCCTCGGGTTCCGAGGCCATCGCCAACGCATGGCGAATGATCGTGATGGGTGACGCCGACATCGTCGTCACCGGCGGCGTCGAGGGTCATATCGATGCTGTCCCGATCGCGGCGTTCACCATGATGCGCGCCATGAGCACCCGCAACGACGATCCGAAGGGCGCATCGCGTCCGTTCGATCGTGACCGCGACGGATTCGTCTTCGGCGAGGCCGGCGCACTCATGGTCCTCGAATCCGAGGAGCATGCTCGCGCACGCGGAGCAACGATCCATGCTCGGGTGCTCGGCGCAGGCATCACGTCCGACGGATACCACCTCGTCGCGCCCGATCCGGAAGGCAACGGCGCAGCCCGTGCCATGCGGCGGGCGATCGAGACCGCGGGCTTGACCAAAGCGGACATCACGCACGTCAACGCTCACGCAACGGCAACACCTATCGGTGACACAGCCGAAGCCAACGCGATCAACAAGGCTGTGGGCAACCATGCTTCGGTGTACGCACCGAAGTCTGCACTCGGTCACTCGATCGGCGCCGTCGGCGCTCTCGAGTCCGTGCTCACAGTCATGAGCATCAGGGACGGGATCGTCCCACCGACGCTGAACCTGGACAACCAGGATCCAGCGATCGATCTCGACGTCGTGCACGGCGAACCTCGTCGTGGCGAAATCGAGTATGCGATCAACAACTCGTTCGGTTTCGGCGGGCACAACGTAGCGCTCGCCTTCGGTCGGGCATAACCCGACCAGCTAGCTCGTCTCGATCCGGATGGATCGCCTCACCAAGGCGATCCATCCGGACCACGGCCCCTTCGTGGGCCATAGCTTCAGGAGGACGGCGATGACTATTTTGGCCCCCGCGACAAGGCTGGATTCAGCTACGGATCCGCGCGATCCTCTTGTAAGGCTCCAGAACTTCTTCGATTCGGGCACCGTCACGCTGTTGCACCCGCGCGACAGGTCCGGCGTCCTCGCCGCGATCGGCGAAGTCGACGGCGTCCGCACCGCCGCATACTGCTCGGACGCGACCGTCATGGGCGGCGCAATGGGAGTCGACGGCTGCAAGCACATCGTCCTCGCCATCGACACGGCGATCGACAAACAAATTCCCGTTGTCGGACTTTGGCATTCCGGTGGGGCACGCCTCGCCGAAGGAGTCGAAGCCCTGCACGCCGTCGGACTCGTCTTCGAGGCGATGGTTCGAGCATCCGGCAACGTCCCACAGATTTCGGTCGTCCTCGGCTTTGCTGCCGGTGGCGCCGCATACGGTCCGGCACTGACCGACATCGTCATCATGGCTCCGGAAGGCCGCGTCTTCGTGACCGGCCCGGACGTCGTGCGCAGTGTCACCGGCGAGCAGGTCGACATGGCCTCCCTCGGCGGACCCGACACCCATACCAAGAAGTCCGGCGTCGCCCATATCGCGGCCGCCGACGAGGCCGATGCCTTGCACCGCGCACGCCGCTTGGTTTCCATGTTCTCCGAGCAGGGCACCTTCGATCAGGTTGCCGCCGAGCACGGTGACACCGACCTGAAGGCTCTGCTCCCCGCGTCCGCGCGGCGCGCATACAACGTCAAGCCGATCGTTCACGAACTTCTCGACAACGTCGACGGTGAGTCGAGTTTCGAAGAGCTGCAAGCGAACTGGGCTCGTAGCATCGTGACCGGACTCGGTCGGATCAGTGGCCGCACCGTCGGTGTCATCGCCAACAACCCGATCCGCCTCGGCGGTTGCCTCAATTCCGAGAGCGCCGAGAAGGCCGCACGGTTCGTGCGACTGTGCGACGCGTTCGGCATTCCGTTGGTTGTGATCGTCGATGTACCCGGCTATCTGCCCGGCGTCAGTCAGGAATGGGAAGGTGTGGTTCGCCGCGGCGCCAAGCTGCTGCACGCCTTCGCGGAGGCTCGGGTCCCGCGGGTCACCTTGGTGACCAGGAAGATCTACGGCGGCGCGTACATCGCGATGAATGCTCGCGCTCTCGGCGCGACGGCGGTCTTCGCGTGGCCCGAATCAGAGGTTGCGGTGATGGGCGCGAAGGCTGCGGTCGGCATTCTGCACAAGCGCGCCCTCGCGGCTGCGCCCGACGACGAGCGCGAAGCGCTGCACGACCGCCTGGCTGCCGAACACGAAGCCATCGCTGGCGGCGTGGGGCGCGCTGTCGAGATCGGCGTGGTCGACGAAATCATCGATCCAGCCAAGACGCGAAGCAAGATCACCGCGGCGCTGGCTGCTGCGCCCGCGCGACGCGGCAATCACAAGAACATTCCGCTCTGACCGGTTTCAGTCCGAGGTCTTGTCGTCGCTCTTGTCAGCGTTTTCTGCAGCGGCCTTCTTGTCTTCTTCCGTGGCGTTTTCACGATCTTCGGGCGGGATGATCTCGCCTTTGTCGTCGAGCCAGTCCGCGATGGCCGTCCCTGACACAGTGCCGTCGGTACCTGGCAAAACGACAGACTTTCGCGCGTCGGGTTCGTACTTGTCCTCGAGTTGCTTGGCTTCCTCTTTGGCGCTGTCGAGGGCGTCCTGATCGGGCTCCGGCGTCTCGGTGACCTGCTGGCCATCGGTCGGGTCGGCGCGGTCGACCGCGTCGGAACCGGTGCCTTCGTCGGCCGCCTTCGCTTGCTCTGCATCTGTTGATGTCATACGACGGGGGTTCCCTTGCCCCGTCATGTCAAACCTTGAAAACTCAGCCGACGTCGCGACGCAGCCAGGTCACTTCGGCACCTTCGCCGCCACTGCGATAGGGCTCGAGTGCGTCGTCCCACGCTGTGCCGAGAGCCGTGTCGAGTTCGGTCATGAAGCTGTCGCGGCCGGCGGCCAGCATCGAGCGCAGGCGCATCTCGCCGAGCACGACGTCACCGTTCGCGCTGGTCGATCCACGCCAGAGTCCGAGTCCGGGAACGAAGCTGAACCGTTCGCCGTCGACACCTTCGCTCGGATCTTCGGTGACTTCGAAACGCAACATCGACCAGGACCGCAGCGCGTTTGCGATCCGCGAACCGGTGCCGACGGGGCCGACCCAGTTGCTTGTCGCACGCAGCAGCCCGTCAGAGGCCGGCTGTGCCGTCCACTTCAAGTTCGCCCGTGTCTCGAGAGCCGCTGTCAGGGCCCATTCGACATGCGGGCACAGCGCAGCTGGCGACGAGTGGATGTAGACAACACCCGATGTCGCTTCGGCGAACTGATTTAATGCGCGCACCTCAAACACCTCCGGCTTCGACGAGGGGACGTCTTCCCCAACGGCCTCTGTCTGAACGGAGAGCGATGCTTCAGTTACCTAGTGTGCCCTGTGGGACCCCTGTTGCGCTAGTGCAACGGCCCGGCGTGTTGTCTACCTGCGTAGATCGTCGACGACGGCGTCGCTGAGATCGGGCCACACAGTCTTCGCCCAGTCACCGAAAGCACGATCGGTCAGTACAACGCACGCGGCGGCGAGCGCTGGGTCGACCCACAGGAACGTTCCGGACTGCCCGAAGTGCCCGTAGGTTTGCTTCGAATTTGCCTCGCCGGTCCAATGTGGAGCCTTGCCGTCCTTGAGTTCGAACCCGAGGCCCCAGTCGTTCGGCCGCTGCGGTCCGAAGCCAGGCAGCACGCCGGCGAGATCGGGAAACTGCAGCGACGTCGCGTCGTATGCCGTCGCGGGATCGATCAGTGTCGGCGACACGAGCTCGCTCGCGAATCTGGACAGGTCCCCGACCGTCGATTCGGCACCGTGCCCAGCCGGACCGCTCAGGACGGAACTGTTCATGCCGAGTGGGACGAAAACAGCCTCGTGCAGATACTCGGCGAAGGCGATCGACGTCTTCTCCTCGACGAAGTCCGCGAGAACCTCGAAACCGGCGCTCGAGTAGATCCGCCGGGTACCAGGTTCGGCCTGGACCCGGTTCTGATCGAACGCGAGGCCCGATGCGTGGGCAAGCAGATGACGGACCGTACTACCGGCAGGACCAGCGGGGTCATCGAGTTCGAACGCGCCCTCTTCGACGGCGATCAACGTCGCGTAGGCCACAAGCGGCTTCGTGACCGAGGCGAGTGTGTACACCCGGTCCACGTCACCTGCAGTGCCCTGCACCCCAGCTGCAGTGACCACCGCCGCCGCTGCGTTGTCGACGGGCCACCGACCGATCTGTTCCAGACTGCGCACGCCTGCCACCCTACGGCTGCGACGACGGGAATAGACTCCCGCGTCATGGCTATGACAGCGACCTCGGTGACCATCCACGGCGATGTCGACGAGGGTTTCGGCGGTGTCGCAGACGCTTTTCGGCGGAACTTCACGACCCACGGTGAGATCGGGGCATGCGTCGCGGTGTACCGAGACGACAAACTTGTCGTCGACCTGTGGGCAGGACATCGCGACCGCCGCCGCAAGGTCGAGTGGGAACGCGACACCATCGCGCCGCTGTTCTCGTCCACCAAGGGCATGGCTGCGTTCACGATCGCGGCAGCTGTGTCCGCGGGCCTGCTCGACTACGACGAGCGCGTCGCGCACTACTGGCCCGAATTCGCTGCCAACGGCAAGGACGAGGTGACAGTTCGGCAGCTGATCGACCATCAGGCCGGGCTGTCCGGACTCGATGTGGACCTCCGGCTCGACGATCTCCTCGACCTCGACGCACTCGCCCCGATCCTTGCCGCCCAGAAGCCGGCGTGGCGGCCCGGCACCAAGCACGGCTACCACGCCATCACTCTCGGGTTCTACGAGGGCGAATTGATCAGGCGCGTGGATCCCGAACACCGTTCCCTCGGCCGATATTTCGCCGAAGAGATCGCGGCGCCACTCGGCCTCGACTTCTTCATCGGCTACCCCGAGTCCGAAGGACTCGAACGGGTGGCGGCGTTGTCGGCAACGCGTGGTCTCGATGTCGCTCGGTACGAACGCGACCTGCCGGTGCGAATCGGCATCGACCTTTTCCGCAAGAGCGGGCTCGCCTATCGCGCGTTGTCCAATCCGAATATCGGTGCGCCCGAACGCGCAGCGCGCCAGAAGTTTCTGACCCCCGAGATTCCGGCGTCCAACGGCGTCGGCAATGCGCGAGCACTTGCTACGGCCTACGGTGCCGCAGCGACGGGGCGGTCGGAACTGCCTGTGTCGGCCGAGGTATTGGCAGAACTCGGTGAACCAGGAAGGGACGGAACGGTTCCCGCGCACGACCTCGTGCTCTACACCGACAGCCGCTACCATCTCGGTTTCCGGAAGTCGAGTCCAGCGTTTGCCTTCGGCTCACCCGATCATCGGGCCTACGGAACGACCGGCCTCGGTGGGTCGTTCGGTTTCGCCGACCCGACAACCGGACTCGGCTTCGGGTACGTCATGAATCGGTTGGGCCTGGCAATTCTCGACGATGTGCGCAGCCGGAATCTTCGAACGGCGGTCTTCCGCGCATTGGCATAGCGGACACGGCAGTCGCGCCTTACAATCTGCGCTGTCGGGCCGCTGCGTCGGAAGGCACCTTTCGTGAAAACCGTGGGTACTGTGATCGACAAAGTTCTTGCCAATCCCATTGCAGGACTTGCTCCGTGGATCGTCTACAGCCTCGTCGAGGGCGAGGGCAGGCTCGAACTGTCCGCATCTCTCGCCTTCGGTGTTGCACTGGCCATTCTGCTGATCAACTGGCTCCGGGGTAGCGCGCCCAAGTTGCTCGAATACGCCGACGTCGTATTCTTCGGCGGGGTCGCACTTTTCGTCGCGGTAGCAACGGACGGCCAACGCGATTGGCTCGAGTTGTGGGGCGGTGAAATCGCCAATCTTGCCCTTGTCGTGATTTCGGTGGGCTCCATTCTGATCCGCAAACCGTTCACGTTGGCGTACGCCAAAGAGGAAACTCCCGAAGAGTACTGGGACACACCGCAATTCCTGCGAGCGAACTACATCATCACCGGGGCGTGGGCGCTCGCCTTCATCGTCGAGGCTGCGTCAGGTTGGTACGGCGACGCAGTCCTGCACAACTCGGACAACATCTGGACCGGCTGGGTCGTGCAGACAGCGGCTCTGCTGATCGCAGTGCAGTTCACACTCTGGTACCCGGCACGAGTCGAAGCCCAAGGTGCGATCGCGGCGGGCGAATCAACGACTCCCCCACCACCGATCACGGCCTTCTTCGCTCAGATCACTCCCCTGCTCGCTGTCGCCGGCATCATCGCGCTCTTCGTCGGCGATGTGCCGGTGTGGGTCGGCGTCGCTTTGATCGTCGTCGGTGTCGGGCTCACCAAGGCCCTGTCTTCGCCGAAGCCCGTCGTCGCGGCCTGAGCGCTACCGGTCGGCGTCCGTGTACTTGATGACACCGCGGATGTTGCGACCTTCGAGCATGTCCTTGTAGCCCTCGTTGATCTCGTCGAGGGAGTAGGTCCTGGTGATCATGTCGTCGAGATTGAGCTGACCCGACTTGTACAGGCGCAGCAGCCGAGGAATGTCCTTGCGCGCGTTGCCACCTCCGAAGATGGCGCCCTGCACACGCTTCTGCAGCATTGCCAGCAGGAAGTTGTTCTGCTTGACGTCGAAATCGATCATGTGACCCATCGCCGTGACAACGCAGGTGCCCGCCTTGCTTGTCAGCGTCAACGTCGGCTCGACCAATTCGCCCTTCATCTCACCGACCGTGATGATCGACTTCTCCGCCATCCGCCCCTCGGTCAACTCCATGACCGGGACGATCGCCGATTCGACGTTCTCGAACGTGTGCGTCGCGCCGAATTTCATGGCCATCTCCCGTTTCCACGGCAGCGGATCGATGGCGATGACGTTCGTGGCACCGGACAGCACGGCACCCTGCAGTGCGCTCATCCCGACACCACCGATACCGACGATCACGGTTGTATCGCCCGGCATCACGTTGGCGACGTTCGTCGCAGAGCCGAATCCGGTCGGAACGCCACAACCGACGAGGCACGCGACCTCGAAGGGAACCGTCGGATCGATTTTCACGACCGACGTGTGATGGACGGTCATGTACGGCGAGAACGTGCCGAGCAAGCACATCGGGATGACGTTCTGGCCGCGGGCCTGAATTCGATAGGTGCCGTCGCTGATCGCGAGGCCGGACAGCAGTCCGGCGCCGAGGTCGCACAGTGCCATCTGGCCACTCACACACGCGGGACAGCGACCGCACGCCGGAATGAACGACAGCACAACGTGATCGCCGATCGCGAGGTCCGCAGGCACCCCCGGCCCGAGTTTGGTGATGACGCCGGCGCCTTCGTGCCCGCCCATCACGGGGAACGACGGCATCGGCGTCGCTCCGGTGACGATGTGGTGATCCGAGTGGCACATTCCAGCGGCTTCGAGCTGGATCTGCACTTCGCCGGCGACCGGCTCGCCGATTTCGATTTCCTCGACCGACCACTGCTCGCCGAGCCCCCACAGAACAGCGCCCTTGGTTTTCATTCCGTCCAGCCTCTCGTATGCATGAGCCACCATGTGACCGCTCACACATTACGTCAAAACTGAAACACGTTCTAGGGCGACTCCCCGACATCGTGCAAGTGGTGGATCGGGTCGTGCACGAAGTAGCGGGCAAGGGACTCGGCGGTGAAGTGTGCACCGTCGCTGCGGCGCGCGGATCGGTGCCGCAGTTCCGGTGCGACGCTGCCGAACGCCGTCGCGGCAACCTCCGCGGCCGCCGTCAATTCGTCGGCAACAACGGCGGGATCCTGCAGGTCGTAGCGCTCGGCAACGGCAGTCGCATCCTGATCCCAGTTGGCGAAGAGCGGATCGTCCTCGGTGAGCAGCAAGGCCAATCGCTCGGGAAACAGGCGGAAGACGTCGCGAACGTGTGCGGCATACTCCAACGGAGACCACGTCGAATCGTTCGGCCGCTCACGGACATCGGGGCGAGCGAGCACCGCGGGCCAGGCAGCGGCGTTGCGGCGCAACAACTCCGGAATCGAATCGTAGGCAGTCGAGGCGGGATCGAAGGAACATTCCGGGCACGGACGCTCGAGGACCCAGGTCCAGTCTTTGGTTTCGGGAACGATAGCCATTGGCACAGAATAGATTTCGACTCCACTGCCGCGCCATCAACAATCGGCCAGCCAACGACGATATCGAGACAAACCGCCTCACTCCAGCAGGGCCGCTGCCTTCTCGAACAGCCGGACCGTCATCGAGTGCAACAGATCGCCGACCGGCTTCGGCGCCTTTCCTGCACAGGCGCGTGCATGCGTGCCTTCGAGCACGATGCCCAGCTTGAAACAGGCAAGCACGGTGTACCAGGAGACGGCGCCAAGGTCACGATCGGAATGCTCGCCGTAGTGCGCGATCAATTCGGCCGGTGTCGCCAGACCGCCTGCAGTCGAGAGCGCACCGACAAGGGCATTCAACTCCGACCCGTCGGGCCACGTTGCGAGCAACCAACCGAGATCGAGGAGCGGATCGCCGATCGTCGACATCTCCCAGTCGACCAACGCCGCAAGTTCGGGTCCGTCGTAGCGGAACATCATGTTGGCGAGGTGGCAGTCGCCGTGCAGGATGCCGGGCGTCCACTGCGCCGGGCGGTGCTGTTCCAGCCACGCGGCGACCTTGTCGACCCCTGGGATGTCCGGACCCGGATAGCCGTCGTTGCGACTGTAGGACTCCAGCTCCGACAGCCACCTCGGCACCTGGCGTTCCAGGAAGCCATCGGGTCGGCCGTAGTCGCCGAGGCCGATCGCCTCGTAGTCGATGTTGCCGAGTTGTGCGAGCGCCGCTGCGGCGGACAGTCCCATCCCGTGTCGGATCGACGCATCGGAGGCATGCAGATCCGGCAACCCGACCGCCGGGCTGAATCCCTCGATGGGTTCCATCAGGTAGAACACCGCGCCGCCGAGAACGGTCTCGTCGGTGCATGCCGCGATGAGCCCGGGTGCGGGAACAGCGGTGTCGTTGAGGGCCGCGAGCAAACGTGACTCGCGGCGCAAGACCTCGTTGCTCTTCGCCCTCAGGTGCCGCGGCGGTCTACGCAGAACGAACTCCCGCCCGCCTCGGGTGAACCGCAGCAGGACGTTCTGTGTCCCGCCGCCGATCGTTGCGACGTCGGTGAACGGTCCGGTTTCCAGACCTTGCGACTCCATCCAATCACCGACGACGGCGAAGTCGACGAGGCTCGGATCGACGTTGGTCGGCTGCGCTACATCGGGCATCAGGCCATTGTGCAGGACGCCACGGCGAGCCCACCGGTGGAGTCTGCGAAAATTCGACAGTCACCGAAGAAGATGAGTGAGCCATTGCGGACGCTGCTGATCGACAACTACGACTCGTTCACGTACAACCTGTTCCAGCTGCTCAGTGTCGTGAACGGCACCGAGCCGGTTGTCGTGCGCAACGACGAAGTCGACGGTATCGCGGCGCTCGGTCTCGCCGCCTACGACAACATCGTCATCTCACCGGGACCCGGACACCCCTCGGTACCAAGAGATTTCGGCGTCTCGGCCGACCTCATCCGCTACGCCGACCTACCCCTGCTCGGCGTCTGCCTCGGCCATCAGGGCATCGTGGTCGACGAGGGCGGCACCGTTGCCGCCGCGCCGACCCCGCGCCACGGTTACGTCGAACGGATTCACCACACCGGCACCGAACTGTTTGCCGAACTCCCCCAAGACTTTTCGGTCGTTCGGTATCACTCGCTCGCGGCAGCCGTCCCGCTTCCGGATTCGCTCGAAGCGACGGCCTGGGCACCGGACGGCGTAGTTATGGCTCTCCGGCACCGCACCAAGCCTCGCTGGGGCGTGCAGTTTCATCCCGAGTCGGTCGCGTCGGAACACGGAACGACGTTGCTGCGCAACTTCGCTGACCTGACTCGCACGCGACGAGTCACCCGACCTTCGATCGCCATTCGTCCCGAACAAATTGCGCCGGTGCTGATTCCGCATCCGCACGCGTCTGCTTACCGACTCAACGTCGCGGTCATAGACCGCGCCGTCGAAACCGAGGGCGCGTTTCTTCGCCTGTATTCTGCTGCCGCACATGCATTTTGGCTCGACAGCGAACACGTCGAACCCGGGTTGGATCGATTCTCCTTCCTCGGCGACGCTTCCGGACCGCTTGCCGAACTGGTTCGCTACGACGTCGGCGACGGGAGTGTGAGCGTCGAGACCACAGCCGGTCGCACAACCGTCGCAGGGACCGTCTTCGACTATCTGCGGCAACGGCGGATCGGAAAGCCGACCGACCTACCGTTCGACTTCACCTGTGGCTACGTCGGCTATTTCGGCTACGAACTCCGCGCCGATGTCGGTCCGGCGGGGCAGCACCGCGCCGACACTCCGGACTCGCAGTGGATCTTCGCCGACCGCATGATCGCTGTCGACCACGAGGACAACGCGACGTATCTGCTTGCGCTCGACGACGGTGGCGACAGCGGCAGCGCAGGGTCCGCGGCAGCGCAACAGTGGCTGTCGGAGACACGCGCGCTGTTGGCGACGGTACCGACCTGGCTGGAGCCGACCGGGCTGTCCCGGTCCGTCGACGTCGCGGCCGCAGAGCAGACGCTCGTGCGCGACCATTCCCGCTACCTCGCAGACATCGCGATCTGTCAGGAGAAGCTGCGAGCAGGCGAATCGTACGAGGTGTGCCTGACGAACAGTTCTCGCGTGCCTGCCACCGGCAACGGGCTAGGCCTGTATCGCGTACTTCGCCGCTGCAACCCGGCACCGTACGGCGCGTATCTCCGCCTGGCGGGCTGCGAAGTAGCGTGCTCGTCGCCCGAACGTTTCCTCAAGGTCGACCGCAATCGAATGGTCGAGAGCAAACCGATCAAAGGTACGGCAGCGCGCGGTGCCACCACCTTCGACGACGACCGGCTACGCGACGAACTGGCATCGAGCAGTAAGACGCGCGCCGAGAACCTGATGATCGTCGATCTGCTGCGCAACGACCTCGGCAAGGTGTGCGAGATCGGTAGCGTGCACGTTCCCAAGTTGATGGTCACCGAGACCTACCGGACCATGCACCAACTGGTGTCGACAGTGCGCGGGACGTTGCGCCGGGATGTCGACGTCGTCGATTGTGTCGAAGCCTGTTTTCCCGGCGGTTCGATGACCGGTGCACCGAAGCTGCGAACGATGGAGATCATCGACGGCCTGGAGACGGAGGCGCGCGGCATCTACTCGGGCGCGATCGGCTTCCTCGGACTCGACGGAACAGCGGACCTCAATGTCGTCATCCGGACCGCCGTGCTCACGGACGGCGAATGGCGGATCGGCGCGGGAGGAGCCATCGTGCTCGATTCCGACGCCGAGGACGAGTACCAGGAGATGGTGCTCAAAGCTGTCGCAACCCTGCGCGCTCACGATACGTACGGAAACGACGACCTGAGCGCCGGTGCGTATGGTGGACCCCGATGACTCTCCCACTCCTCACGCTGGAACCAACGCGTCTCGGCATGGTCGCGGCAGCGGACCAGCTCGGGTTGCTGGGTGGCCTCGAGGAGCCGAGTCAAGCGTGCCGAGCGGTATTCCTCGCCGCCGAGGTCGGGGCAATCGCGTGGGACGAAGAGGCCTGGCCGGACCTCGCGTTCGGCGTCTGGTCCGACGGAGTCGAGGCAACCACGTCGCGTCGCCGCAGGTCTGCCGATACCCCGACCGCTGAATTGAGTACGTGGTTGCAACTGCAGCCGGAATGGCCGCAACTCGGGGGCACTGCCATCGAATGGCCGCTGCCGTCAGCGAAGGAACTGCTCGGTTTCGACGATCGGCTCCGAGCCTTGTCCTTCGCTGCGGTGGAGTCGTTCAACAGCATTCACGATCGCGCCGTGCGGATGGCCCGAGCGCTGGTCGGCGACGCTCCTCCGGTTGCGACACCCAGACCTGCGCCGCAACCCGCCCATAGCCCACGCCGCACGTTCACCGCTGCGGGAGTCGCCGGCTCGGAACACGATGTGCCCGATGTGTTGGCGTCGCTTGCTCGGAGCGCCGAGATCAACGCGGCCGACGGCAAGAACGGCGAGAGGCCCACAGGGGTACTCGCACATCTCGGGCACGCCGTCACGGTGCTGCCGAACGGTTCCGTGCCGTTGACGGGCAACGCACATCACGGTCGATTTCTGGTAACCCTCACAGCGACCATCGAGTCGCCCGCGCACTCCGTGTCGACCAACGGTTCGATGCCACGAAACGGTTCGGCACCAACTTAGATTCTCGCTAGCGTCGCCGCGGCTTCGGAGTCGGCGCCGGCGGCTCCTCGTCGAAATGCACGCCGGTGATTCGCCCGAGCGTGTCGACACCGGGAAGCCGCGCGACCAGCTTGCGGACATCTTCGGCGACGCCCGCCAACTGCTCGAGCCGAGGCATGATCTGGTCGAGCGTTGCGAACAGCGGATCGGCAAGTGCGAGAGTCCGATCCAGCCGATCGAGCGTCCTGTTGAGGCGTTCGACCGCGTTGGCGAGATTGTCGATCAGGTCCGGCATCTGCGCCGCCAGATGTACCGATGCCTGCGGTGTACGAATGGCGGTGTCGAATGCGCTCGCGGCGACGGCCTGCGCGGCCTCCACTGCAGCCTGCGCCGCGGCGAGGATGTCCGACGGATTGGGAACCTTAGGGCTCGTCATGACATCTACTCTGCCCCACCGCGATGCAGACTGCAGCAAATTTGTAGCAAGACGTGCAGACCTCAACTCAGGTGATGCACCTTCTGCAGTCCGTAGACGGGCGTCGGGATGTCCTCGTAGCGTGCCTTGAGCTGGAGGGCCAGATACAGCGAATAGTGCCGCGACTGGTGCAGATTCCCGCCGTGGAACCACAGGCCGGGTTGCTGGGTCGGCTTCCACATGTTGCGCTGCTCGCCTTCCCACGGTCCAGGGTCCTTCGTCGTGTCGGAGCCGAGTCCCCAGCATTTGCCGACCTTGTCGGCGACATCCTGTCCGATCAGATCGGCGGCCCACCCGTTCATCGAGCCGTAGCCGGTCGCATAGACGACGAGGTCGGCCTCCAGTTCGGTGCCGTCGGCGAGAATCACACTGTGCTCGGTCAATTCACGGACCTGACCGTGCGCGAGCTTGATGTCGCCGTTCGCGACGAGCTCCGCGGCACCGACGTCGATGTAATAGCCCGACCCACGCCGCAGATACTTCATGAACAGCCCCGAACCGTCGTCACCCCAGTCGTGATCGAAGCCGGCCGCCTCGAGCCGGTCGTAGAAGTCCTTGTCGCGCTCTCGAATTGCGTCGTACACGGGGATCTGGAACTCGTGCATGATCCGGTACGGCAACGATGCGAAGGTCAGATCTGCCTTCTGCGTCGTCATGCCTGCCGCGAGTGCACGCTCCGAATACAGATCGCCGAGACCGAGATCCATCAGCGAATCCGACTTGACGATGTGCGTCGAAGACCGCTGCACCATCGTCACGTCGGCGCCCGCCTCCCACAGCGCGCCACAGATGTCGTGGCTGGAGTTGTTGGCTCCGATCACGACGACCTTCTTGCCTGCATACCGGTCCGGTCCGGGGTGGTGACTCGAATGATGTTGCTCGCCTTGGAATTTGTCCTGGCCCGGGAAGGTGGGAACATTCGGCTTGCCCGACATACCCGTCGCAAGCACAAGTTGTTTCGGTCGTAGCGTGACCTCTTCGCCCGCGCGGTCGACGACGACGGTCCACTCTTCGGCGGCTTCGTCGTAGGTCGCGGATTTGCAGGTCGTGGAACTCCAGTACGGCACCTCCATAACCTTCGTGTACATCTCGAGCCAGTCGCCGATCTTGTCTTTCGGCGCGAACACCGGCCAGTTCTCCGGGAACGGCATGTATGGCAGGTGGTCGTACCAGACGGGATCGTGCAGGCACAGCGACTTGTAGCGATTGCGCCACTGATCGCCCGGTCGGGCTTGCCGGTCGACGACGATCGCGGGAACGCCGAGTTGGCGCATCCGGGCGCCGAGCGCGATCCCGCCCTGGCCACCGCCGACGATGACGACGTAGGGCTGGCGAGTGTAGCCGAGTTCGGCTTCTTCGTTGGCCCTCTGCTCCGACCAGGTCACGCGGTTGGGGTCGGCGCCGTGCTGCACACCTCGCGGGCGGCTCGTACCTTTACCTTCCTCGTGCCCCTTCAGTTCCTGCATCGCGGTGAGCAACGTCCACGCGCCTTCGTCGTTGAGTCGCAGATGGCCGGTACCCCGCCCGACGGAAGTCTCGAACGCAATCCACGCCGAGGTGACGCCGCCGTCCTCGGTCGGGGTTTCGGTCGTTCGGAAGCCGCTGGGGTCGGTGTCGGCGAGCCGCTCGGTAAGCATCTCGGCGACGCCCTCGCGCCCTTCGACCGTCTTGAGATTCCAGGTGAAGGAGACGAGGTCGCGCCAGAAACTAGCTGTGGCGAACATTCCGGCCGCAGCGTCGATGTCGCGTGCAGCGAGCGCGGCTTCGAACCCCGCGAGCCAAGCGTCGACCCGTTCCTGTGGTCCCTGCGGCAGGCTGCCGGTCTCTCGTTCGAGTGTTCGGGTCATCGCAACTCCTTGTGATCTTTGTGACTGATCGTTGTGACTCACAGCACACGCTTCTGCTGCAATCGCGACAAGGGTTGCATCGGGTTGCACGGCCGCAGCGGTGTGGCGGAGGACACAAAAGCCCGCCTATGCTCGCAGTGAGTACCCGACAGAGAGCAGCCGTGAGCAATTTCAGCGCGATCACGCCAGGCACCGACCTGCCGCGATACGCGCGTGAGCTGAGTCGGATGCACGACGCCGTCATCGCGGGCAGCCGCTCGGGTATGCGACCACGCGACATCGTCGCTCGCTCGTGGTCGCGGGTGCTCGAATCCGGACTCGATCCCGACGGCAGCAACGTGCGCGACCCGATGTCGGTCGACGAGGTACAGCGCCGCCGCCGCGAATCGCCGCTGTCGAGTGTCATCGACGAGTTGGAACAGGTGATTTCGGCGGTCGCCGACGTGTCCCAACTACTTCTGGTCGTCACCGATGCCGAGGGCGTCATCCTGTGGCGTATGGGTGCGGCGAACGTCCGCCGCCGTGCGGACAGTCTCGGCTTCAGCGAGGGAGCCGAGTGGACGGAGGCGCGGGTCGGCACCAATGCGATCGGCACCGCGCTGGCCGAAAGCGCTCCTGTGCAACTGTTTTCGGCCGAGCACTTCGAGCAGTCACAGCACCCCTGGTATTGCACAGCGGCACCGATCCACGATCCGCGCACCGGCGAACTGCTCGGCATCGTCGATGTGAGCGGTCCGGCGTTGACGCTGCACCCCACGATCACCGCGCTTGTCGAAACCGGGGTCCGACTCGCGGAGTCGCAACTGTGGAGACATCACGAACACCGGCTCGACCGGCTCCGGACCGCGGCAGCACCACTGCTTGCGTCGGTCCGCGGACCGCTGCTTCTCGTCGACGAACACGGCTGGGTCGCGCATACGTCGGGCGTGACGAGCCGCGCCCGTATCGCAGTTCCGCGATCCGAGCGTGCGCTTGCGGTGCCCGGCCTCGGTCTGTGTATGCCGGAGCGGATCTCCGACGGCTGGCTGATCCGACCTGCAGGCGACAACACTCGGCTGACCATTCGGCTCGATCTGACGGGGACGCCTGCCGTCGAACTCACCGGCGCGGACGCGCAGTGGCGGAGCGCGTTGACGTCGCGGCATGCCGAGATACTGCTACTGCTCCACCTGTCCGGACCACAGGGTGTCACCGCGGCTGCCATGAGTCAGGCGATCTACGGCGACGCCGAACATGTCGTCACGGTGCGCGCCGAAGTATCTCGACTGCGTCGCACACTCGGTGCGGTGATCGAGAGTCAGCCGTATCGCCTCGCCGAATCAGTTGACATGACAATCGATTTCGGGGCCGCCGCCTCGCTGTCGGACTGCGCGTTCGTCAGAGCGTCGTCCAGTCCTGCACTTCGCGAACTTGTTGCGCGCGCGGTCGATTCGAATCAGGTGCGAAACTGAAACCCGTGCCGATAGCTAGGGCCTTTGGTCACCTGCATCCAGGGATGATTCGGGTATTCCCGCGACCATCAGCGGGCTAACCTGGACGCAGGTCCAACGATGAAGCGGGGTTCACCGGCGATGATCAGGGTATTTCTCGTGGACGATCACGAAGTCGTCAGACGCGGCTTGGTCGACCTACTTTCCAGCGATCCGGCGCTGGAGGTGATCGGCGAAGCAGCAGACGTTTCCGAAGCAATGGCACGAATTCCGGCGCTCAGCCCGGACGTTGCCGTGCTCGACGTCCGACTACCCGACGGCAGCGGCATCGAACTCTGCCGCGATCTGCTCTCCCAACTCCCCGATCTGCGCTGCCTGATCTTGACATCGTTCACCGACGAAGAGGCCATGCTCAACGCGATCCTCGCCGGCGCAAGCGGGTACGTCGTCAAAGACATCAAAGGTATGGAACTCGCCAAGGCCATCAAAGACGTCGGCTCCGGTAAGTCGTTGCTCGACAACCGTGCCGCGGCCGCACTGATGATGCGGCTGCGCACCCACGCCGACACCAAGAACGGTCCACTCGCAGGCTTGACCGATCGCGAGCGCAACCTACTCGACCTGCTCGCAGACGGCCTGACCAATCGGCAGATCGCCGGTCACATGTTCCTTGCGGAAAAGACTGTCAAGAACTACGTCTCCCGCTTGCTCGCAAAACTCGGCATGGAACGTCGAACGCAGGCTGCCGTTTTCGCATCCGAACTTCGTCGGCAGGTCCAGCAATCCTGATGCCCGGCAATCCCCAACGCCTGCCGAGCCCGCCTCGCGATCGTGTCGACGGGCTGGTCGAGGCGATGCTCACGGTGACCTCAGGCCTCGACCTCGACGCCACACTTCGGACCATCGTGCACACGGCAATCGGACTGGTCGATGCGCGCTACGGCGCACTCGGCGTTCGTGGTCCAGGAGATGAACTGTCGGAATTTCTCTATGAAGGCATAAACGAGCCGACTCGCGATCTGATCGGCCCCCTACCTGCCGGGCACGGCGTCCTCGGGCAGTTGATCGAACAGCCTGAGCCGCTGCGGCTCGGCGATCTCGCGCAGCATCCCGCCTCCGTCGGATTCCCCGCGAACCATCCGCCGATGCGGACTTTTCTCGGCGTCCCTGTCAGGGTGCACGCGGAAGTCTTCGGCAACCTCTATCTGACGGAGAAAGCCGACGGCCATTCGTTCACCGCCGAGGACGAATTGCTCGTCGAAGCGCTGGCGGCAGCCGCGGGCATTGCGATCGAAAACGCCAGACTCTACGAGCGCGCGCGGACCCGTGAATCCTGGATCGAAGCGACACGGGACATCGCAACAGCCTTGCTCGCCGGTGCCGAGCCACCGTCGGTCTTTCGACTGATCACCGAGAAGGCAAAGACACTCACCGACGCGGATACGTCGTTTCTCGCGGTGCCCGATGACCCCAATCTTCCCGCCGCCGAGCTGATCGTCACAGAGGCAACAGGCGACGATTGCGAGCGCATTCAGCAGACACCGTTACTGCTGGTAGGCACTCCCCTCGGCCGTTCGTATCGAGAACGGATACCGCTGCGCTACGAACGTTTCGAGGCAGCCAATCCGGTCCTGATCGAGCACACGGGACCCGCGCTCGTCCTGCCGCTGCGGACCAGCGAGACGGTCACCGGGATTGTGGTCGTTCTGCGCAAAGCAGGCGCTCGACCGTTCACCGAGGATCAGCTCGAAATGATGGCCGCATTCGCCGACCAGGCGGCACTGGCACTGCAGCTGGCGTCCGCGCAACGACACATTCGCGAACTCGACATCGTCACCGACCGCGACCGAATTGCCCGCGACCTGCACGACCACGTCATCCAGCGGCTGTTCGCGGTCGGCCTATCGCTGCAGGGCACGATCGCCCGCGCAGTGGCACCCGAGGTCAGGCAACGGCTGACCGATACCGTCGACTCGCTGCAGGAAGTGGTGCAGGACATAAGGACTGCGATCTTCGGACTACAGGTCGGCGTGGCAGGGTTCGCGCGACTGCGCGAGCGGCTGGAGCTTGCGATCGCGCAACAGACGAGCAATTCGACGATCAAGACCAGCTTTCACGTCACGGGTCCGCTATCGGTCGTCGAGCACGCCCTGGCCGATCACGCAGAAGCTGTTGTCCGGGAGGCCGTCAGCAACGCGGTCCGGCATTCGTGGGCGACGACGGTGTCGGTCAACATCACCGTCGACGACGATCTGACGATCGAAGTCACCGACAACGGCGGCGGCCTGCCGACACACGTCACCCGAAGCGGATTGCGCAATCTCGAATCGCGCGCACGCGAGGCGCACGGTTCGCTCACCGTGCATTCGATACCCGCGGCCGGGGTGCACCTGGTGTGGGCTGCACCGTTGATGTAACCGACAGATCGCGTTTGGTCCCTTCGATTAGGGACCAAAGTCCCATCAAACGAGTGCTCTAGTAGCTGTTGTCATGTCACATGAGCGGGGATTCTCAGGTACCAACCCGATTGAGTGGAGACCATGAAATCCATGCCGGCATTCGAGTTTCCGATGCGAAACGACCCCGAAGTCGAATCGATCCGTGCACTCGATCTGATGACCAGTCCCGTTGTGACCCTTCGAGACGGTGCGCGACTCAGCGAGGTCCTCGAGACCATACTCGCGAGCGGCGTCGCGACACTTCCTGTGGTGAGCACGGACGGGACGTTGATCGCACTGGTGACCGAGGAGTCCGTCGCGAAGGCAGAGATGCTCGGGTTGTGGTCGGGGCGTTTCACGTGGAGTGACATCACGCTGTCGAAGCGGATGACGGCGGCGGTGTTCCATTTCGCCGAGCCGGCCACCTCGGTCGGTCCGGCGGCACGACTGTCCGAGATCGTCGACCAGATGCTGGAAAAGCGGTTGCGCTCGATACCCGTCGTCGACGACGGAAATGTCATCGGGATGGTCGGCTGGCGCGAAATCTTCGCGGCCCTCGTTCGACTGCACTCGAATCCGCCGTACTCGACCAGCTGAGCGCTCAGTGCGTCATGGGCAACTGGCGAACAAGCGACTCACAGATCGCCCGGCGTTCGTTCTGGTCGAATTGATGCACGAGTAGGCCTTCGACGGTGAAGACCCAGATCTTCACGACCGCGTCGAGTTCGGATTCGACGACGCCGAGCGCATTCAGCTCACCGCGCAGGACCGCCTCACTCATGCCGTGGAACCCGTCGTGCCAGGCATCGATCGACGCCGACACCGCGATCCGGGAATGCACGGTCGTGATCAACTTGCTCGTGTCGTCCAACCGCTCGACCAACCACAACAACCGGTCCGCCATCTGGGTCGGTGCGGTCGTGACGTAGGCCTGCCACGCGTCGGCCAGCACGGCGTCGAGCACGGCGAGCAGAACGTCGTCCTTGTCACGGAAGTACCAGTAGATCGTGTTCGCCGCGATGCCTGCACCGGCGGCAAGCTTGCTCATCGCCGTCGCCTCGTAGCCCTCTTCCAGGAAGAGCCGACGTGCGACCGCGACGATTTCGGCAGTCTTCTCCTCACGATCCTGTGGGCGTTTGTTCCGTGGCATCGTGACGAGCCTATCTTGAATAGCGATCAAGAAGAAGCTAGGGTCGGTATCGTTCTTGAATCGCGTTCAAGATAAAGACAACCAGAGGACACCTATGACCACGCGTACCGCACTCATCACCGGAGCGTCCGCAGGCATCGGCGCAGCGTTCGCCAGGCACCTTGCGGCGGAGGGCTTTTCGCTGCTTCTCGTCGCCCGCCGGGCCGAAAAGCTGGAAGACCTTGCTGCGGAGTTACGCGACGACACCATCCGCTGCGACGTGTTCGCCGCCGATCTCACCGACCCCGCCGCTCCCCGCGCGATCGTCGACTTCGCCCGTGAGCAGGGCATCGACATCGATGTCCTCATCAACAATGCTGGACTGTCCGGCAAGACCGCTTTCGCCGAAACATCCTGGGAGACACTGGCAGGCGAGATTCAACTGATGGTCACCGCCGTGACCGAACTCGCGCACCTCGTCATTCCCGGGATGCGCGAGCGCGGCTGGGGCCGGATAGTCAATCTGTCGTCGATCGCAGCCTTCTCGCCGCCCGGTGCGAGCTTGCTGTACACCGGCATCAAGAGCTACGTCCTCAACATCTCGCAGTCACTCGATATGGAGTTGAAGCCCGACGGCATCCACGTCACTGCGCTGTGCCCTGGATTCACCCACAGCGAGTTCCACGACACGATGGGCACTCGCGACACCGCCTCCAAACTGCCTGCAATTCTGTGGCAGGAACCGGAAGACGTTGTACGCGAAGGCTGGAGCGCTGTTTCGAAGGGCAAACCGGTCTGCGTGCCCGGCACCGTCAACAAACTGATCTCCAACAGTATGCGTCCGGTGCCGTTCAGCCTGCAGTACGTCCTCGGCCGCACGTTCAATCCGTTCAAGAACGGCTGACGTGGCCTAAGACTCGGCGCCCGAATCCAGCGCCGAGCAGGCACTTATTGTGGAGGCCACCCGCGTTTTGCTGCAACAACCGCCTGCAGGGCGAGCGGCTGCCCTCAGGCTGGCGGCCCGTCCGCGTGTCCGCCGCGACTGCGTATCGCTGGCCCCGAATCGCGTTACACCGCAACGTCGCCAATGCATTACCGACCTCACACGCCTGATCAGCCATGCGAGGTCGGTAACCGGCATGCGAGGTCGCACAACGGAGTCCCCCAGCGCCGGATCGCGACGCTGGGAGCCCGTTCGGCGGGCTATGCCCCAGTCAGGTCGTACACCGTCGACCCCCCAACTGTGATCGCGGTGAAGTTCGCCTCCACCCAGGCTTTGATCTCGGCCGAAGCACCTGATCCGCCACCCGGTCCGCCACCCATGCCACCGTTGTCAGCGACGAAGTAGCTGATGTTGTGATCGGCCACGTAGGCCTTGAACTGCTCGAGCGTCGGCGAATTGTCCGAGCCACTGAATCCGCCGATCGCGATGATGGCTGTGCCCGTGCTCAATTCGAGACTGCTTGCCGACATGGCACCGATCGTCGCTGCGGCCCAGCGGGTGTCGGTCTCCTCCAACAACGCTTCGAGGTCGGCGTTATCTGCCGTCGCGCCACCAAGACCTCCCAGCCCAGCAGGAACTCCCATCCCATCCGGAGCCCCCATTCCGCCCGCGTTCGGACCCGACGACGGGACCGAACCCGTATGTGGTTGCGCCGCAGTCTCGATGGCGTATGCCGCTGTCCCGCCGATGCCGAACAGCAGGCCCGCAATGGCGACAGCAACCGTGAACTTGCCGAGTTGATGCGCGCCGACAACGAGTATCGAGGCAATGACGATCGTCGCGACCACGATGACCCAACGCATCGCGGGGTACCAGTCCGGCGTCCGGTCCAAGAGGATGAAACTCCAGATGCCGGTGCCTGCCAACATTGCACCCAACGCGAGGCGAGCGGGCAGATAGTTTCTGCCGCGCCACAATTCCCGCACCGCGACGCCGACCAGTGCGGCAATCGCCGGGGCCAACGCGACCGTGTAGTACGGATGGACAATGCCCTGCATGTAGCTGAATACGACGCCCGTCACCAAAAGCCAACTGCCCCATAGCAACAGACTCGCCCTGATCCGATCCGTCCTAGGCGCCCGCCGCGTGAACCACAGTCCCGCAACCAATCCGATCAGCGCGGCAGGTAGTAGCCACGAGATTTCGGTACCCATCGAATCGCCGAAGAGTCGCGCGATCCCGGTCCCACCACCGAATCCTGCACCGCCGCCGCCTCCCCCACTCATGTTGCCCGAGCCACCGACGACGCGTCCGAGACCGTTGTAGCCGAGCGCGAGTTCGAGCAGCGAATTGTCGGTAGAGCCGCCGATGTACGGACGAGAATCACTTGGCCACAGGCTGACCAATGCGACGAACCAACCACCGGAGACGATCATCGCTACGCAAGCAATCAGCAATCTGGCGATCCGTCGCCAGAAGGTGATGGGTGCAGCAACGAGGAAGACCAGGCCCAATGCGGGAACGACAAGGAAGGCCTGCATCATCTTCGTCAGAAATGCGAAGCCGACCGCGCTACCCGCAAGAGCGAGCCAACGACCGCTGCCGTTCTCCGTCGCCCGCACGGTGCAGTACGCCGCGAGAACGAGTAGAAACACCAATAGTGCGTCCGGATTGTTGAACCGAAACATCAACGCTGCGACGGGCGTCGCCGCCAGCACCGCGCCTGCGAGCAAACCTGCTCCCGGCCCGCGCCAGCGTTTGACCGCCGCGTACACAAGAGCCACCGACCCGACACCCAGCAACGCTTGCGGCGCAAGCATCGAGAACGAGCTGAATCCGAAAAGCCTTCCGGACAATCCCATCACCCACATCGCCGCAGGCGGCTTGTCGACGGTGATGGCGTTGCCTGAGTCGAGTGACCCGAACAGCAGGGCCTTCCAGTCCTGGGTTCCGGCTTGCACTGCTGCGGCATAGAACTCGTTCGCCCAACCGGAGGCGCTCAGACCCCACAGATACAGCGCGGCGGTCGCCACCAACAGCGCAAGCAACGCCGGGCGTGCCCAACCGGGCTGGTCGGCGGGGCCGCGCACGAGACGGCGTGATCGGGACATCAGGTCGGACGTCGCGTGCGCCCGCACGGTCCGCGCAGGTCGTTCGGCAATGATGGTCACTTGAGTTCCTTTTCGAATTACGTTGTCTCAGAGTTACTTAGAAGTTCGGCGTGGATGAAATACCCAGCCGCGAAGCAGGACGAAGCGGACGACCGTCGCGGCGAGGTTCGCGAGCACGAGGACGCCGAGCTCCACCCACCGCGGTGCCGCGGACACGCTGTGTAGCAACGCGAGTGAGCCGCTCGTCAGCGCCAATCCGATGCCGAACACCGCCAGGCCCTCGAACTGTCGTTTGACAGCGCCCGCCCTTTCGCGCACGCCGAACGTGAACCTGCCGTTGGCCGCGGTGTTGGCAATTGCGGTGATCAGTAGCGCCACCAAGTTCGCGGCCTGCGCACCGATCGCTCCATGTAGCAGCAGAAACAGCAGAAGATACGCTGCGGTGCTCACGACGCCGACTGCACCGAAGCGCACAGCTTGGCGAAGCAATGTCGGCGAACCGTGTCTGGTGGTCGGCCGGTCGAGCGCTCCTGCGGCGACGAGTTGGGCGGTCAGGACCTTCATCGGTATTGCACCACTTGCGAAGCCGCGCACCAGTCGGGCAATACCGACCAGATCGGCCTTTGCGGTCGCGACGATGTCGACCCGACTGTCTGGGTCGTCTATCCAATCCACCGGCACCTCGTGGATCCGCAGACCGCTGCGTTCCGCGAGTACCAGCAGTTCGGTGTCGAAGAACCATCCGGTGTCGACGACGAGCGGAAGCAGGTGCTCGGCCACGTCGGCGCGCATGGCCTTGAAACCGCACTGGGCATCGGAGAATCTGGCCGACAGCGTCGAACGCAAGAGGAGGTTGTAGCACCGCGAGATCAGCTCACGCTTGGCGCCACGGACTACCCGCGATCCCCGACCGAGGCGTGTGCCGATGGCCAGGTCGGAGTGGCCGGAGATCAGTGGGGCAATCAGCGGGGCGAGCGCCGCCAGGTCGGTCGATAGGTCGACGTCCATGTAGGCAACCACCGGCGCGTCCGACGTGGACCACACCGCGTGCAGCGCCCGTCCCCGGCCCTTCTGCTCGAGCCGGATCGATCGCACCTCGGCGAACTCGGCGGCAAGTGCGGCAGCGATCGACGGCGTGTCGTCGATGCTCGCGTTGTCCGCGATGGTGATACGAAACGAGTACGGAAACTGCGTACTCAGATGCTCGTGCAGTCGTTGAATCGAATCGGCAAGTGCCGCTTGCTCGTTGTACACCGGAACCACCACATCGAGGACCGGTACGCCCTGTTCGCGGGCGATGGTCGCGGCGTTCGGTCGGGCGTGGCGCGTGTCCGGCCCGGAGGTGGCGCGGGAGGCGATTGTGGTCATGTCACTCATCGTGTCGTCGCGGTGTGTGTCAGCCTTTTGCACAAGCTGTGCGTGACCTATGAACCGATTTGCACGCTCAGGTCGTAGACCGCCACGCCGTCGATCGTTCGAGCGGTGTAGTTGGCGGCGACCCACGCGGCGATGTATGCGGCCTCCTTACTGCCACTGGATTCGCCGCCGCGCCCGAACGCCATGGCCCCGCCGACGAAATAGTGAATCTGCTGATCCGCGACGTATTGTCGGAATTGTTCGAGGGTGGGCGCGGGATCCGTGCCGTTGAACCCCCCGACCGCCATGACAGGAACACCACTCGCCAACTGGTAGCCCGCTGCATTGTTGGACCCGACAGTCGCTGCCGCCCAAGTGAAGTCGTCCGCATTGCTACTCAGGGTCGTGGCGAGTTCAGCGCCGACCACGACGGTACCGAGCAGCCCACCCATCGCTCCCGCACCCGGCCCTCCGCTGCCGGGACCCGCCGACGGAATCGCGCCACTGTGCGGAGTCGACGCTGTCGCAACGGAGTACGCAGTGGGTCCAGCGAGACAGGCCGCGAGCGCCACAGCGACAACACCGCGAGCTGCGCGCCCGGAGAGTCTGTCGACGACGAGCAGCAGCACCGAGGCAAAGACGCCGACGACCGCTATCGTCGGCCGTAGCCACGGCTGCCAGTCGGCATTGCGACCGAGCAGGACACAACCGAGCACGGTGGTCGTCGCGGTCATGCCGACGAGTGCGATGCGCGCTCGAATATCGTTGCGGCACTGCCAGAGTAGAACCGACCCGATACCGACGACGCCTGCCACCGCAGGCGCTAGTGCCACGGTGTAATAAGGGTGAACGATCCCGTTCATATAGCTGAAAACGACGCCTGTCACTGCCAGCCAACCGCCCCACAGCAGGATCCCAGCGCGCAGCGGATCGGTCCGCGGCTTCGAACCGGTGATCCACATTCCCGCGCCGATCGCGATCACAGCCGCGGGCAGCAACCATGCGATCTGCGTCCCCATCTCCGACCCGAACAGTCGACCCCAGCCCACGTCGTGGTTGAGATTGCCGAGCCCACCTGTCTCGTTGCCGGTGAGCCGTCCCAATCCGTTGTAGCCCAGAGCCAATTCGAGAATATTGTTCTCCTGCGACCCACCGATGTACGGCCGCGACGACGCGGGCCACAGCGCGACGAGCGCGATGTACCAACCACCGGAGACGACAACAGCACCCAGCGACCCGACCAAGTGCACAAAACGCTGACGCAACGGAGCGTGTGCGGCAATCAGATACACCAGCGCAAAGACCGGCAGCACCAGAAACGCCTGCATCATCTTTGCGAGAAATCCGAACCCGACCGCAGCGCCCGCAAGCGGAAGCCACCAGACGCTGGACTCCTTTTCGATCGCTCGGATGACACAGTAGGCGGCGGCGACGAGTAGCAGAACGAGCAGTGCGTCCGGGTTGTCGAACCGAAACATCAGCACTGCGACCGGTGTGAGCGCGAGCAGGGTTCCGGCGATCAGTCCTGCACCAGGGCCGGCGACGCGTCGCACTGTCGCGACGAGCATCGCAACGGCGGCAACTCCTTCGAGCGCCTGTGGGACGAGAACGCTCCACGAGTTGAAGCCGAAGATTCGAACCGATAGGCCCATCACCCACAGGGCCGCCGGGGTCTTGTCGACCGTGATGGAACTCGCGGCATCACTCGAACCGAACAGGAGGGCTTTCCAGCTCTGCGAACCGGCCTGCACCGCAGCGGAATAGAACGAATTTGCCCATCCACTCGCCGAAAGATCGCACAGGTAGAGGACAGCCGTACCAAGAAGAAGTGCGACGTATGCCAGCTGCATTCTGCGCGGTCTGCGCATATCTCGCTGTGCAGCAGTCGATTCCGGTCGTGCGTGTTCGAGCATGGTTGTGGGCATCAGTCGATTGTCGGTTCCGAACCTTGACCGAATATCGGTCGCAGCTATGCGTCAGCTGTGATTAGGTAGCCGCACCGTGAATTCCGTCCGTCCCGGCACGCTCTGCACGGCAATGGTTCCGTTGTGGGCCTTCACCACCGCCGTTGCGATGGCGAGGCCGAGCCCGGTACTGCCCGCACGGCGTGAACGCGAGGTATCCCCTCTGGCAAAACGTTCGAAGATCTCGGGCTGCAGGTCGGGCGGTATACCCGGACCATCGTCGCTGACGGTCAGTAGGGCGCCACTCGTGTGGTCGGCCGCAAGCGTCGCCGTGACGACGGTGCCCGGGCCGGTATGGGTTCGGGCATTGGCAAGAAGATTGGCCAGAACCTGGTGCAGGCGTGCAGAATCGCCTGCCACGACGACCGGATCCTCTGGGAGCTCGAGGTTCCAGACGTGGTCGGGTCCGGCGATGTGCGCGTCGCTGACCGTATCGACAAGCAGCAACGAGAGGTCGACCTGCTCGTCCTCGAGCGGACGACCGGAGTCCAAGCGCGCGAGCAACAACAGATCCTCGACGAGGCGCGTCATCCGCTCGGCTTCCGATTCCACCCTGCCCATCGCGTGTGCAACCTGATCGGGGACCTCCCCGCGGCCGCGCTGCGCCAACTCCGCGTAGCCGCGTATCGCGCTGAGGGGTGTGCGCAATTCGTGGCTTGCGTCGGCGACGAATTGCCGGACCCTAGTCTCGCTCGCCTGCCTCGCCGACAGCGCGGCCGCAATGTGTTCGAGCATACGATTCAAGGCATCCCCGAGTCGTCCGACCTCGGTCCGCGGATCGGCGTAGGCGGGCGGAACACGAACCGGCAGTGTGACTTCGCCACGATCGAGCTGCAGATCGGCGACATCGCTCGCTGTCGCCGCGACGCGGGTGAGCGGTGCGAGCGCACGACGAATGATCACGATCCCGGCCGTCGCCGCGAGCACGAGCGCAAGCGCTGCAACGGCCGCGAAGATCAGCAATACGGTCATCAAGGTGTCGTTGACGTCCGACAACGACAGTCCGGTGACTATGACGTCACCGCTGCGGGTTTGCGTTGCGATCAATCGGTATTCGCCGAGCCCCGCCAGATCACGGGTGTGCGGCGCACCGTCGATGGGTATGTCCACCAACTGTGCAGTTGCGGTGTCGTCGAGTGCGGCGCGAGCTCCTCTGGTCGTGAGAACTCCAACGTCCGTTACTTTTCCGTCGACGATGATCGCCCCGACCGTTCCCGGTGGCTGTCCTGGAGCATCGAGAAAATCCGGTCCGGGCCCGGAGACCTGTGGTCGACGGATGTCGTCGAACGGTGGTGGCGGAAACTCGTCGATCGCTGCCGACCGATGCCCGGCGTCGGTGAGCTGACCATCGAGTTGGTGCATCAGAAACTGCTGCAGCGCAAAGGTTGTCGCACCGGCGATGATCACACACACAACGGCGAGCAGAGCGACCTGCCCGACAAGGAGCCGGGCCCGCAACGACCACGCGCGTGGGTCAGCGAGCCGGCTTGAGGACATATCCCGCCCCTCGCATGGTGTGGATCATCGGCTCGCGGCCACTGTCGATCTTCTTGCGGAGGTAGGAGATATACAGCTCGACGATGTTGGAACGGCCACCGAAGTCGTAGCTCCAGACCCGATCGAGTATCTGCGCCTTGCTGAGAACCCGCTTCGGATTCGTCATCATAAATCGAAGTAGTTCGAACTCGGTCGAGGTCAGGGTGATGAGTTCGCCGTCGCGTGCAACTTCGTGACTGTCCTCGTCGAGGACGAGGTCGCCGACGACGATCTGCGCCGCATTGGTTTCGGTCGATATGCCGGTGCGGCGCAACAGACTCCGCAGCCGGAGCACGACTTCTTCGAGGCTGAAGGGCTTCGTCACGTAATCGTCGCCGCCTGCCGTGAGACCCGCTATCCGATCTTCGACGGAGTCCTTGGCGGTCAACAACAGCACGGGCAGGTGCGGTATCTGTTCGCGCAGTTTGCGGAGAACGTCGAGTCCGGTCATGTCCGGCAGCATCACGTCGAGCACGACGACGTCGGGTCGCGATTCGCGTGCCCGCGCGATGGCCGTCGCGCCGTCACCTGCCGTCGTCGTGTCCCAGCCTTCGTATCGGAGCGCCATCGACACCATCTCGGCAAGGACGGGTTCGTCGTCGACAACGAGAACTTTCACCGGGTTGCCGTCTGCACGTCGAATGACGATTCGCTCGGGCACCGATGTCGGACTCGGTTGCTGCGGACTCGGTTGGCGGTCGACGACGGGCATACGCTCATTATGTGCAGGTGCGATGGGTCGTTGCTGTGCGATTTCTATGAGTGAGCTGTGAACGTCTCGATTCGACTCGTCGGCTAAGCCGACTCAGGCCGTGCTCACAGCGCACACATAGCTTGCTTCGCCAGTGTGGTCCCCAACAACCCCGATACCTACGTCGATTCGCACAGGAGTACCCGTGACCGCGCAGCCAGATACCCAGCCGATCGCCACCACAACCGAGCACACCTGGGGCGCACCACAACCCACGCCGGGGACGTGGTCCGCCCGCAAGACCGCCGCTGCCGTCGGCGTTGCCGCGGTGATCGCTGCGGGCGGCGGCGCGGCGATCTACGCGGCAACGAGCGGCGCATCCAACAACGCCGGAGGTCCCGGCGGCATGGGTGGTCCCGGCATGTTCGACGGCGCAGGCGGGCCGCAGGGCACCGGTTCTGCCGCCGCATCGTTGCACGGCGAATTCGTCGTCGCGAACCGAGACGGTGGATTCAGCACCGAACTCACCCAAACCGGCACTGTCACAGCG
This sequence comes from Antrihabitans stalagmiti, assembly GCF_016482825.1. Taxonomy (GTDB): domain Bacteria; phylum Actinomycetota; class Actinomycetes; order Mycobacteriales; family Mycobacteriaceae; genus Antrihabitans; species Antrihabitans stalagmiti. The sequence goes on from NZ_JAEMNV010000009.1 coordinate 43,207, forward strand.
ATTTCCGCGACCGAGGTCACGGCAACCAGTGCCGACGACTACAGCAGGACCTATGTCGTCGACGCAGGTACGTCGGTTGGGAGCATCGCGGTCGGCGATACGGCAACCATCCGGGCGACTGTCGTCGACGGTACGGCGACCATCTCCACGATCACCGAAGGTGCACTGACGCCGGGCGCAGGCACTGCTCCGATGGGAGGCCCTGGTGGCAGCGCTCCCGGCGTACCTGCGCCCTAGCGGCCGTCAGCGCGCCGCGATCCTCGTCATCACCGAGCTGTACCCGCCGCCCGGCCAGACCCAATCGCCCTTGCACACGGTGCCCGACGCGTCGAACTCGCCACGGAAGTAGGCGGGCGACCCTTTCTCACCGCCCCAGATGGTGAGTTGGACCCCGTCGAATTCCCAGACGTAGGTCAGTGTGTCGCCGGTAGTCGTGTACACGCGCGACACGATGTCCGCACTCGGCGCTTCGCCGAAGCTCCGGTCGTGCCCGATGTACTCGACAGACCGAATCGTCTGACCATCGTGGTGGATGTCGCTTCGCTGGACGAGGAAGAATCCGCCTTCGTGCCACTCGAACCGGGTTGCGCCGGAGATGCCGCCGGACAGGCTCCAGCTTCCGACGAGGCGGTCGAAGACGGCGAGGTCCGCGGCGGGTGAGGTGATGAGTGCGGTGTTATCGGACATGGTGACTCCTTTGTGTTGTTCGTGCATCGACACCGATACCTCGGAACCCGCTCGCGCTTTTCGACATCGCCGAGCTTTTCTCCGCGGGACAGATCACGCAACGATTACGCGTCGTTTCCAGGCAAAGCCTGTTCGAATTTCAGCCCGATTTGTCACATTGGTTACCGACAGTGGGTACCTGGGCCCGAATCGGACGACTCGAGGGAACTTTTCGCTCGAACGGGCTAACATTCGGGAATGGTCGTCGGGGCCTGATGCCCAGGGAGGAGAACGGTGCGATCGACTGATCGTCGCCGGTCGACCGAAATTTCGGGTGCGATCGTTAGGTCCGCGCCCAACGCTGTCGTAGTCACCTCGACCGACAGCGTGATCATGGATTTCAACCCCGCCGCCGAACGGATGTTCGGAATGTCGAAGGCGGATGCGATCGGCCGCGATGTCGTCGACACGATCGTTCCCGAGTTTCTCAGATCCGAATTCCGGGCCTTGGGAGCCGACTTGTACGCCGGGAACCTCGCTCCGTCGAGCAACCGGTTTCGATCTTTCGGGCTACGCGCAGACGGAACGACGTTTCCCGTCGAATTTCGCATCGAATCCACATCGATCGGTATCGACGACACCGAAACGATTGTGCTTATCGGATTCATTACCGATCGCACGGACGATTCCGCTGCGGCGCAGCTCGTTCGCATTCCGGACCAACTGACGATCGATCGATCGCAGGTTCGAGAGGTCCGCGAGAATCTATCGGTCGTACTGCGTTCCGCTCCAGTTCTGGTTTTCGCCATGGATCTCGAGGGGATAATTCGATTGTCGACGGGCGGACTGCTCGCCACGTTCGGATTCGAACCCGGCCAACTCGTCGGCAGCAACATCTTCGAGATCTACGGCGACCGCACCGACATCACCGACCACTACAGGCGAGCCATCGCCGGTGAAGACTTCCGTGTTCAGGTCCAGTTGGGTGGTCTGTGGTTCGACACGCAGTACCAACCGATGTTCTCCGAGAACGGGGAGCTCGAGGGAACTTTGGGGTTGAGTGTCGACATAACGGCACAGATCGTCAGCGAGCGCGCTTTGCGACATCTGGTCGAGACCGACACCGTCACCGGACTCAGCAGTCGATTTCATACCGAGAAGCTGCTCGACGAGGCCCTCGCAACCGCTGTACCGCTGACGTTGATCCTCATCGATCTCGACGAGTTTCGACACATCAACGATTCACACGGCCACGCCATGGGCGACCGTGTGCTGAGCAACATCGGCGAACGGATCCGCGAAACCCTACCTCCGCGTTCGATCATCGGGCGGCTCGGTGGCGACGAGTTGATCGTCGGCCTCCCGACACAGCATCCGGCCCAGGCGGCGCTCGCCGCGCAGGCCATTCTCGCCGCCGTGTCGCGACCGATGCGAATCTCTGTCGACGTCGCCGGTGTCTGCTCGGAACTCGACATCACCATTACCGCGAGCATCGGGATGGCGCTGGCGCCGGCGGATGGGGCAACAACGGCCGAGTTGCTGACCCATGCCGACATTGCCCTGTACGCCGCAAAGCGTTCCGGCCGTGCGTCTTACAAGTTCTACAGTTCCGACAAGGACGGATCCACGCGCAGGCTGTCCGTCACGACTCGACTGCGGCGCGCGATCGATGCCGGCGATATCCAGGTCGAGTACCAGCCGATCTACGACCTCGAAAGCAACACCGTCGCCGGCTTCGAAGCGCTTGCCCGGTGGAACGATTCGCATCTGGGCCCGGTCAGTCCCGAGGAGTTCATCGCCTTGGCCGAATCGAGTCCCCTCATCGACGATCTCTTCGATCTCGTTCTACATCAAGCACTTCGGGCTGCGGTCGACTGGAACGCGTGTACGCCGCGCTCGGTGCCGGACGACTGGCGGCCGCGGCGACTCGGCGGCCGGATGATCTCGGTGAGCATCAACGTCGCAGCGAGACAGTTGCACGATCCGCGCTTGCCGTCACGAATTATTGCCGCCGCCCTTTCGGTCGGGCTGCCCCTCGACTGCGTGATGATCGAACTCACCGAGTCGGCGATGATGGACGACGGACCGACCACACAGGGTGTCCTCAAAGCGCTGCGCGACGCCGGAATGGGCGTTGTCATAGACGATTACGGCATCGGCTACTCGAACATGGCGCGGCTCGGCGAACTGTCGACCGAACGAATCCTGGACGGCGTCAAGATCGATCGAACCTTCATCGCCAATCTGCCTGCGCAACAAGCGACCACGCTGGTCAAGATGTTCCTGACCATGACCGATTCACTCGGTGTCGCGGCGGTCGCCGAAGGCGTCGAAACAGCCGAGCATCTGCAGATTCTGCGCGGGCTCGGCTATCACTACGCCCAGGGTTACTACTTTGCGAAGCCGATGTCGGCGCTCGACGCCACGGAACTCGTCTGCGGCAACTGAGGGCGCTTCGCGCCTCGTGAGTCCTTTCGGAGGTCGGGCCCTCCGAAAGGACTCACGACCGGCGTAGCCGGGCCTCGACTTTGCGAATCAGCGCGTGCACATTCTCGTCGCCGGCCATCTTCCGGTCGATGACGACGTTCGCAGCTCCACGCAGCATCGCGTAGGGCTGCCATGACGCCGGTGCGATGGTGCGCGCGGCGCGCTCACCGATTCCGTCGGCGACGGACTTGGCCGCAGCGTCGGGACTGATTCGCTGATTCAGCGGCCATGGCAGCAACTCGGCAACTTCGCGTCCCAACTCGTCGTCGTCGAGAGTGTCGTGGGTCATCGCCGTCTCGACGATGCCGAAGTAGGCGACGCCTGCACTTGCGCCGACCGCAGCAAGCTCGATGCGCAGCGCTCTGCCCAACTGCTCGACGGCAGCCTTGCTGATCATGTACGGCGAACCGCCTGCACCCGGCGCGAACGCGGCCGCAGACGACACGACGACGACGTGACCGCCGTGCTCGATCACCTGCTCCAACGCGGGTCGCACCGTATTGAAGACACCTGTCAGATTGATGTCGATGACGCGGTCGAAGGCTTCCTCGTCGATCGTGCGCAGAGTGGCAGGCGGCGGGGCGATTCCAGCGTTGGCGACAACGACATCGAGTCGGCCGAACCGGTCGACGATGCGCGCGACAACCGCTGCCATGGCGGGACGATCTCGAACATCAGCAGCGATCGCAACGGCGCGCTCGCCGAGGACCGCTGCTGCGGCCTCGGCCGAGTGCTCGTCGACGTCGACGATTGCGACCGAAGCACCACGCTCGTAGAGGATTTTCGCCAACGCAAGACCGATGCCCTGACCCGCGCCGGTGATGAGAACGACCTTGCCGTCGACGTCGTAGGCCGGATTGTTGCCGAACGGGCTGGTTCCCAAGAACGGAATTGTGTTCAGCGAGAACATCATCGGCTCCTCACCAGGTTCGGCTGCCCGACCGCTGTGGTCTGGCTCGGCAGCAGGTCGTAGGCGTCGCGGTCGAATCGACTTGTGCGATCGCGGTATTCGAAGCTCCAACTCGGATACAGGCCGGCGTTTTTGCCGTCCGCGGTGCGGTAGTAGGTCGTCGAACAGCCACCGGTGAGCCAGACCGTGTCGGCGCTGCGCTCGTCGACTTCGTCGAGAAATGCCTCCTGCGCTTCGGCACGTACCTCGACTCGGTCGAGTTTCTCGTCGCGCATCGTGACGAGGGCATCGACGATGTAGCGGATCTGGCATTCGATCATGTAGATCGCCGACTGATTTCCGACTGCGCCGAACGGACCGAGTGTGCTGAAGAAGTTCGGGAACCCGGCGACCGCGGTGCCGAGGTAGCTCTGTGGCCTGTCGGCGTAGAGGTCCCCGATGGACTGACCGTCGCGACCGTGGATGCGGCCGTAGACGGCAGGTGGCACCACGAATCCCGTGCCGTAGATGATGGTGTCCACCTCGTGCTCGATACCGTCGCGGGTGACGATCGAGTGCTCACGAATCTCGGCGATCGCATCGTCGATGACGTCGACATTGTCGCGAGCGAGAGCGGGGAGATAGTCGTCGGAGAAGATCGCCCGCTTGCACCCGATCATGTAATCGGGTGTGAGACGCGCACGCAACGTGGAATCCCGTACTTGCCGGAGCAATTGCAAACGTCCGAGGAATTCGTATGGATGGCGGAAACCCTTGTTCACGAACCCGACGAGACCGAAACCTTCGATGCCGGTGTAGTACCCGCCGCGCAACGCCTTTCCAAGTATGGGGAGCTTGCGCAACAGCGCACGCTCGATGCGCGAGGTCGTCCGATCCATCCGAGGAATGATCCAGGGCGCAGAGCGCTGAAACACCAGCAGGCGGTCGACCTTCGGCTGGATCTCGGGCACGAATTGCACTGCCGAAGCTCCGGTTCCGAGCACCGCGACCCGCTCCCCCGTCAGGTCGTGGTCGTGGTCCCAGTGCAACGAGTGAAATGCTGTGCCCTCGAAGGTATCCAGGCCAGGGAAGTCCGGGTACCGGGCATCGCCGTACACCCCGGCGGCGGAGATCAGGATATCGGCGTTCAGCACGCCGCTGTTGGTCTCTATTCGCCAGTTCCGCGATTGCTCCACCCACGACGCATCGACGACCTCGGTATCGAATCGCATGTGCGCGACGACGTCGTGTCGTTGTGCGACAGTGCGGAGATAGTCGAGGATTTCCGGTTGCTGCCCATAGGTTCGTGACCAGTCCGGGTTAGGCGCGAACGAATAGCTGTAGAGGTGCGACGGAACGTCGCAGGCGCAGCCCGGGTAGGTGTTGTCACGCCAGGTGCCACCGAGTTCGGCGGAGCGTTCGAGGACGACGAAGTCCTCGAAACCGGCCTCGCGCAGCTTTATTGCCAGTCCGATTCCGCCGAATCCGGCGCCGATGACGGCGATGTGCACGCGAGTGTCGGTCATGATCGGGTCCTTCCGTGCAACAGCTTCACAGCAACGGCGACGATGCTGTCCGTGCGCTCCGAACGCGCGAAGGTCGTCAACGCCAACGGTGACGGGAAACGCTGTCGCGTAATCGCTTTCGCGTAGGTGAACTCCTTCAGACCTTCCGGTCCGTGCACCCGACCGAAACCGGACTGACCCACGCCGCCGAGCGGCAGGGACGGAATCGTTGCATAGGCGACGAAGGCGTTGATCCCGACACCCCCGACCCGAATGCGGCGGGCGATGTCGGTCGCATTCTTCTTCGCAAAGACGGTGGCTCCAAGTCCGTACCGACTTGCGTTGACGAGTTCGATCGCCGTGTCCATGTCGGCAACCTTGGCGATGGTCAGCGTCGGTCCGAAGGTTTCCTCTGTGACGGCAAGCGACGTTTCGGGCACATCGACCAGGACGGTCGGCTGCACGAACTGTCCCGCAACGGTGTTCAGCCCACCGAGTACCGCTCGGCCGCCCTGCTCGAGCGCGTCGGCGATGTGCCGACGGATGACGTCGACCTGGCTCGGCATGGTGATCGGACCGATCTTGGATCCGCTGGGTGCACCGGCGTGGATCTTCGCGGAACGTTCCACGACCTCGGTGACGAACGCGTCGTACACGGCCTCGTGAACGTAGATGCGTTCGACCGCGAGACACGTCTGACCGGCGTTGGACAACCCACCCCACACCGCAGCATCGGCTGCGGCGCGGATATCGGCGTCGGAATCGACGATAAGTGCGTCCTTCCCGCCGCATTCCATCAGCACGGGTGTCAACGTCTCGGCGCACGTCGCCATGACCTTCTTGCCCGTCGCGGTGGACCCCGTGAAGCCGATTTTGTCGACGCCCGAACGACACAGGGCTGCACCGGTTTGCGCGCCGCCGGTGAGGAGTTGCAGCACCGGTTGTTCGGGCACGGCTCGCCCGAACGCGGCGACGAGCCAGGCTCCGACGCCGGGTGTGTATTCGCTGGGTTTGAAGACGACGGCGTTACCTGCGGCGAGCGCGAACGACACGGAGCCGAGCGGTGTGAACACCGGATAGTTCCACGGACCGATCACGCCGACCACGCCGAGCGGTGGAAACTCCACGCTCGCAGCCTGATTGAGAGTCATCAAGCTGGAGGGGACCGAACGGGATCCGAGCACCTTGCTCGCGTTTTTGCCCGCCCACGCCAAGTGCTCCAACGCCATTGCGATTTCGAGTTTCGCATCCGAAACCGGCTTACCCATCTCGGAGTTGATCAGGGCAGCCAACTCGGCTGTGCCGCACACTATTTCGGAGCGCCAGCGATCGAGACGAGCTGCCCGCTGCGGGAAGGACAAGCTCGCCCACCACTGCGATGCAACACGCGCACGGGCAACAGTCGCCGCGACGTCCGATTCGGTGTGGATGGGAAACGTGCCGACCACGTCGCCGGTCGCGGGACTCGTCACGTCGAAGGCGGTGTCGATCCGAACTGCCTTCTTACGAACTGGTGTTTCGGTCATCGGGCCGCAACCTTTCCGTTGGACGGTTCGTGAATCCCGGCGTCCGGGCGATCCGCGTAGAGCGCGTCGATTTCGGCGGAGTACTTCGTCGAGATCGGCTTGCGGCGCAATTTCATTGTCAGCGTTATCTCTTCACCACCTGCCTCCCAGAAGGTCGGAAGTACGGTGAACCTCTTGATCTGCTCGACGCGCGACAGCTTTTCGTTGCCGGCCGCCACACCGTCTGCGATGGCCGCGACGAGTTCGGGGTCGACGGCCAACGCGGCCGCGCTTGCGTCGTGCAGGCCTCGCTGCGCCGCGTAGACGGGTGCGGTTTCGGCGTCGAGTACGACGAGCGCGGTGTTGTAGGCGCGCCCATCCCCTATCACCGCCATTGCCCCGATCAGCGGAGCCGCCGCCTTGATGGTGTTCTCGATGTTCGCCGGTGACATGTTCTTACCGGAGGCGTTGATGATGAGTTCTTTCTTGCGGTCGACGACACGCAGATACCCGTCTTCGTCGACGGTGATGATGTCGCCCGTGTGCAGCCACCCATCGGCGTCCACTGCCTCTGCCGTCTTTGCCGGGTCACCGCGGTAGCCCTTCATCACCAGCGGACCGCGGACCAGGAATTCCCCGTCCGCGGCGATCTTGGATTCCATACCCGGTAGCAGACGACCGACCGTACCCAGTTTCGAATCGCGTGGATGCGACGCGCTGGCAACGCAACTCAGCTCCGACATGCCCCAGATCTCGGCAATGGCGATCCCGATTCCTTCGAAGAAGCCGAGCGTCTCGGGCGGTATCGGGGCCGCACCGGACATGGCCCAGCGGAGTTGGTCGAAGCCGAGTTTGGCACGCAACTTCGACAGCACCAATTCGTCTGCCTTCGCCCACTCGGCGGCGACCTCGTCCGACATCGGTGCACCGGCAAGCGCTGCCGCGCTACGTTTGGCTGCGACGGACATCGCCCACTGCATACCCTGCTTCTTCGCCGGATCGGGTTCGTTCGCGATGCCGAATTCGATGGCAGCTTTGAGCTTTTCCCATACGCGCGGTACTGCGCCCCAGATCGTGGGACGCAGCTCCGGCAGTGCTGCCGCAATCTGGCGCGGGTCGGACACCGACGTGATCTGAGTACCGAAGATCTCGTGCAGATACAGCGCGGTGAAACGGTCGGCGATGTGCGCGGTCGGCATGAACGACGTGATGCGGTCGCCGAATTCGATGTCGAGGACCGAGGCGAACGCGTACGCCTCCGCGAGCAGATTGGCATGCGTGGACTCGACGCCTTTGGGATTGCCCGTCGTTCCCGAGGTGTAGATCAGCGTCGCGACGTCGTCGGGTCGGACTGCACGCCAGCCGGCGTCGAAGTCGTAGTTCGCGTCGCCGCGCGCGATCAACTCGTCGACGGTGCTTGTGCCCTCGACCGAGCCGTCGACAACGATGATGTGCTCGATCGCGACACCGCTTGCGCGAATCACGTCCACGTACTGTGCCTCGCAGACGACTACCCGGTTGCCCGCGTTCGAGAAGACGTAGCGCAGTTGTTCGGCGGCAAGTGTGTTGTAGACCGAGAACGACGTCGCGCCGACCATCTGGGCGCCGATCTCCAACGGGTAGAACTCGATTCGGTTGGCCATCATCAACGCGACGGTGTCGCCACGGCCGATGCCCAATGCCCCCAACCCCGCTGCGACCTTTCGGACTCGGTCCGCATAGTCGCGCCACGTCATCGTGTGCGCGTCGCCGGGGGTCCGTAGCGCGACTGCGTCGGGATCGATTGCGGCCGTGCGCATAAAAGCCTCGCACAGCGTCGTCGGTCGGTCGATCGTCGAATTTTCGGTCATGAAGAGACTCCTCGTGCGTGTAGGTCTAGAGGTCGAGAACGAGTGGTCCGCCCACGGACCTCGAGACGCAGACGGCCATTGCGTCTTTACGTTCGGATTCGAGCAGGCTGTTGTCGCGATGCTCGACGCTGCCCGACAGCACTCGTACTGTGCAGGTCCCGCAGTAGCCCTGCTGGCACGAGTACGTGACGTCCGGCTTGCTGCGCCGGATTGCGGTCAACGCGGATTCCTCCGCACCGACCGACAGAGTCACGCCGCTGCGCCGCAGTTCCACGTCGAAGGCCGTGCCGCCGACCACCGGTGGCGCCGAAAACCGTTCGGTGTGAAGCGAACCCGAAGCAGCGATCGCCGACAACCTGCTACGCGCGGCGTCGAGAACGGGTGGCGGTCCGCACACGTATACGGCGCCGCCCGGTAGCGCACCATCGAGGAGAGCTGAGGTGTCGGGGATTCCGAACTCGGTGTCCGGTCTGATCTCGACGTCGCCACCGGTGTAGTGGGCGAGCTCGTTCAGAAATGGCATGCTGTCGCGCGATCTGCCGAGATAGACCAGGCGCCATGGTGTTCCGCGACGATCCGCTTCCTGCACCATCGGCAGGATCGGGGTGATCCCGATACCGCCGGCAACGAACAGGTACGAGTCCGCCGTCACCATCCGAAACGCGTTGCGCGGACCCCTGATATGCAGCAGATCGCCGACGGTCAGCGTCTCGTGCACTTCACGAGAACCGCCGCCACCGTCTCGAATATGCCGCACTGCAACGCGATAGCGGCTTCGATCCTGCGGATCGCCGCACAGCGAGTACTGGCGCTGCTTGCCGGATGGCAGAAACACATCGACGTGCGACCCGGGGCTCCAGATCGGCAGGTCCGCTCCATCGGGTGCAGCGAGGGTCAGACTGACGACGTCGTCGGCCTGCTCGATGATCTGCTCGATCACCAGGTTCATATCGAAGTCATTGTGACGCACTGGATTCGACCGCGACAGCAATGGCGCGAACCTGCTGTCGGCGACGAGTCGGCGGTAGCCGCCGACGGCAGTTGCCACCAGCTTCACACTCGCCGGTATGGTTCCATCGGTCGGCGTCGCGATTCGGGTGTCGCCCCTGATCAGTCCAGTCACGACGACTCCTGGCGCAACTCCGCATTGGCGGCAGGCGAGGTAGCGAGATAGCGCAGCGCCTGGTCGAGACTGCCCATCGACGACGGGTGGAATCCTGGCTTGAGGTACACCGGAATCTCGGTGAGGAAATGCAGTCCGCTCGGAACGAGGCCACGCATTGCCGCACTCACGAACTGGACCGGCCACGGCTTGCCCCTGTTCGGCGAGGGATCGTGGTTCACCAGGTAGGTGATGCTGGCGAACGTCAAGACCGCGAGTGTCGTACTTGCAAGAAGGGCGGTGCGGGCGCGTCGCGCGTAGCTGCCGTCGACATGGTGGTACACGTCGAAAACGACGCTGCGGTGCTCGACCTCTTCTGCACCGTGCCAGCGCAGCAGGTCGAGCATCATCGGGTGAATGCCCGCCTTGTCGAGTTCGTCGGCCTCGAGCAGCCACTGTCCGATGATCGCGGTGAAATGTTCGAGGGCGGCGAAGAGCCCGAGCCGTTCTTTGAGCCAAGCCTTCTTCGCGCGCCCGCTGAGACCGTGATCGGTGAGCACTTTGTCGATCAGATAGTTGATGGTGTCGACCATCGGTTCGACGTCGAGTCCATGCTCGGTCAGATACGCCCGCACACCTTCGTGCGAGGACGCGTGCATCGCTTCTTGACCGATGAAGCCGACGGCCTCTTCGCGTAGGCGCTCGTCCTCGATGTAGGGAAGTGCGTCTGCGAGCGCTCCCGCCATCGCGCGCTCCGCCTCCGGGAGTACGAGGTGCATGAAGTTCCACACCTGGGTGACCACAGGTTCGTTCGGAACATAGTGGAACGGCATTCCGTCCCAATCGAATTGGACGTCGCGCGCGGTGATCGCGTGTGCCTCTTCGTGCCGAGCCTGCGCCGTTGCAGTCTGCTTTGTCATATTCACAAAATACACTGTTACAGTTTGCATAGCAATGTTGCATCTAGCGATCGGCGAATGTTACAGATGCTCGAATTTGTTGCACCGGCTGCTACGCTTGCGCTGTGACCAGCAGTAACTCAGACCCCGCAACCGAGCGCATCCTCGATGCAGCGCTGCAGAGCTTCGAAGAGATCGGCATCCGACGGACGACGATCGAGGACATCGCGCGCCGCGCCGGGATCGAACGTGTGACGGTCTATCGCAGGGTCGGTTCCAAGGACGAGGTCGTCGTCGCGGTCATCGGGCGCGAGTCTGCGCGGTTGATTCTGGAACTCGTCGAGGCATCGAAGGTTGGCAACACATTCGACGAGCGGATCGTCCACGCGTTCACTGTTGTCATGCGCCACCTGTGGGGGCATGCCCTGGCCAATCGGCTGATTGCCCTCGAACCGGAAAGCGCGCTGCCGAGACTCACGACCGGCGGTACCGACGTGTTGGCGTCCGCTGTCTACGCCACGGTTGCGTTGCTGGAACAGTCCGTCGCCGATGGACTACTCACCGCAGCAGACGATTTCCCAGCGCGCGCAGAGGTCCTCGTTCGAATCATCCATTCGTTGATGATGACCCCTCGGGTGCATCTGGACCTGAGCGCAGACGAGCAACTGAAGGCCTTCGCACTGCGCTACATCGTCCCGATCGCGTCGGGCCGAAGCTGACCCGATCCGCTATTGCAACGTCAAGTTCGAGAAGATCAACACCGGCCACGCGACGATTCCGCCTAGCGCGGAAAAAAACTTGTTCGCTCCCACAAGCGGTTCCAAGTGGTCGTTGTGGGTGTAAAGCCACACGAATCCCATCGCGAGATAGGGAATTGCGAACAGGATCGCCATTCCGATCAGCTGGCTGACCCGAAACGGTTGGCGGAGAATCTTCGTAACCAAGGCAGTGTCCTTCGTCGTTCTTACTGGTCAACAGGGTGTGCTGATTTATCGGGCGGTGCTGTGCAGGTTCGGATTCGACGTGCCGTATCGCTTCCGCGCCGCTGCGGGAGTGACGATGTCGGGTGCCAACGGCGGCGGACCCTGCAACGATTTCGCCCAGACGGGACGGATCGAGGGCATAAAGGCCTTGAGCAACAACATCTTCAGCGCCACGGGCTTGGTTACCCACATCACGATCCTTGTGATCGGAACGATGAGCAAGTTGAAGAAGTTCGGCTGATCGAAGCCTCCCAGCTCACGCATCCACTTGGGCATGGTCGCGATGGTCGCCAGCGACAGCAATCTCGTGAAAGGAAATATCAGAGCCGTATCACGCTGCAGTGGTGGCCACAGGAACAGTTTCGCTATTTCGGTGGAGTGTTCGGTCATGCACAGTTGTTTGCGCATCGACTCGAAGTATTCGCGCACAGCCTCTCGCGATCGCGGCACCTTCTCCGGATCGCACGTCTGCAGCTCGGCCGCGATGGCGCATTCGGCCCAGTACTGATTCTCGTCGCGCTCGGAAAGCCTTCCTGGACCGTACTTTTCATAGCAGTACAGCACCGAATGCCAGGCAGTGACGTGAATCCAGAGTTGGCTGTCGGGATTGTTCGCATTGTATCGCCGACCGGTGACAGGCTCGATTCCAACGGCGCGGGAATGCACCTTCAGAAGTAGCTCCGATGCTTCGATTGCGGCCTTGCTGTCGCCGACCGCGACTATTTCGAAGTATTCGCCGGTACGGTCCATACGATGCCGAATGTCGGCCCGCACACCATTCTGCTCGTCCACCGCGGCAGACAGGAACGGGTCGAACGTCTCGATAGTGATCGCGCGCTGGAAGCCGATGATCGTGGATGGGCTTGTCCAGATTCGCCACGTCACCGAATCCGGACCGAAGAACCCATAGTCTTCGCGCAGGGCATCGGGGTCGTAGAAGCCTGGTTCGTCGGGCGGACGCGTACTGACTACCGGCTGTTTCGAACTCACATTCGTCTCCTCAGACTTTGCGGAAGGTATTGAAAAGCGTTCGACCGGTGAACTCGCCAAGGTCCTGTGGCGTCCACACACCGGGTTGATCGATGAGCATGCGAACGGCACCTTCGCCTGCCGCGAAAAAGAGTTCGACAAGCAGCGGCAGCTTCTTGTCGATGTCGACGACGTGCCAGCGCTCGAAACCCCCACGAAGGATCTCGCCGAGCCTGCGACGGATGACTGTGCGCCCATGACCGATCCGCTGCCCCGCCCTGGAATCGATATCGGCGGCGAGCACTACCCGCCATCGCTCCGGATTGGCAGCAGCCGCCGTCAGCAATGCTTGGAAGCCTTCGATGAGCAATTGTTCGGAGTTGTCGAAGGTCGGATTTTCCGGCATCGACGCAAGTACGGCTGCCATCAACTTGCTCTCCTCTCGCTTGACGAGTGCATCCACCAACTGATCTCTAGCCGGAAAGCAGGCGTATACAACGGGTTTCGACACTCCGAGGCGGTCGGCAACGGCCATCATCGAGACGCCCGCCATCCCCCGGTCCGCAGCAATCACAGACGCGGCATCCAGGACTTGCTCCCGCCGACGGTCCGGACCCAGATGCGCCGCACGCGGACGCCCACCCTTTCCTACGGTCACGTATGAAAAAGCTACGGCATGGTAGGAAAGTTCGTCAAGAAGAAAAGTCCGACGGATTCTCCGCGGCGACTGTCGGGACAACGTATGTCGGGACAACGTAATGACAACCCGGCCGAACATGGTTGCGGACCGATTCCGTCAATCGGTACCCATTCGACGAATGCGGCCATCGGTGACGGCACGAAGCTTGTCGGGATTCGCGACATTGTGAATTGCGACGATGCGACCGTCGGCATCGAGAGCAATCGTCACAGTCGCGATCACGCGGCCTGCACCCGAGAACACCAGGCCCTCTGCGCCGTTCAGCTCGACGACCTCGGCGCGCATGTCGCTCGGATCGACACCCTCGTACCGTCGACGCCCGACGCCCGCGAACCAGGCCGCAACCTTCTCGGCTCCGGTGACCGGCCGCAGCGCCTGACGCACCTTCCCTCCCCCGTCCGTCCACAACGTCACGTCCGGAGACAGCAGCTCCATCAGCGTATTGATGTCGCCGCCCGCCGCGGCGGCAAAGAAACGTTCCGTCACATGTCGATGCTGCGCTCGATCGGTAGCAAATCGTGGCCGCCGAGCCTGAACATGGCCACGTGCACGATGCGCGGCCTGGCGGACCGCAGCCTCGGAACGGCCGAGCGCAGAGGCGATTTCGACGAAACTGAAAGCGAACACCTCGTTCAGTACGAATACAGCGCGCTCGAGCGGGCTCAGCGATTCCAGAACGACCAGCATCGCCATCGACACCGATTCCGCACTGGCTGCGGCGTCGGCCCCTTCGATCGTCGTCGTGAGGATCGGCTCGGGAAGCCACGGACCCACGTAGGTCTCGCGTTGCTTGCCAACCGAACGTAACCGGTCCATCGCGACGTTCGAGACGATCCGCGCCAGATAGGCTTTCGGGTCGCTCACCTGCGACCTATCGGCGGCCGACCACTTGAGCCACGCATCCTGCACCGCATCCTCTGCGTCGGTCGCAGTGCCGAAGATGCGGTAGGCAACAGAGAACAGCAGGTTTCGGTGCTCATCGAACGCCTTCTGGTCAGCGTCCGGAATACGTTGCAGCACTGGCCGTCTCCTTGTCGGACCGTCGAGTGTACCGACCGCCGTGCGGCCAGAACGCCGTCGTCCGAGGGTATTTGGTCATCCTCCTGAAGGTCGGCCACGGGGACGAGGTCACTGTTTCCTTGTACCAGACGGCACGCCGTCCGGTGAGGTACATCCGCCGGGGTGTGTCGTCCGGCTTGGTGAACTGAACCACTGCGTCGCTGCGGCCGAGGCTCAACGGTATGTGGAAATACCCGAAGCGAAAAGGTTTGGGCTGTTTACCTTTCAACTCCCGCAGGATGGATACGGCCGCGTGCACACCGGTCGGCATACCACCCTGACACGTGCCGTGCATCGTTCCGTAGCCCTGCACTATCGAGGCGGCGTCGCCAACGGCGTAGACGTCGGGATGCGATACGGATCGCAGGGCGTGATCGGTGACGATACGACCGTGGTCGTCGACGGTCAGTCCGGCCGCTGCAGCGATGGGCGAGACCCGCACGCCGCTGGTCCACAGCACGACGTCGGCCGCGACAGTGTCGCCGCCGGCGAGAGTGACGGCATCGGTGCGCACCTTCACAATCTCGACTCCGCTCACGATGCCTACGCCGAGACGGTCCAGAACGGTACGCAGATGGGCCTGCGCCCCCGTGCTCAGGTGCGCACCGGGCTCTCCCCTGCCGACGAGCACGACGGCAAGTCCCGGATATTGTTCGGCGATCTCTGCCGCGGCCTCGACCCCGGTGAGTCCGCTACCGCCTATCACCACTGTTCCGGTGTCCAGCCGATCGAGGTGCGCGGCGAACGACTCCGCGTCGCGGGCACTGTCGAGGGTGTAGGCGTGATCCTCGACTCCCGCGACCGTTGCGGTGTCGGCCACGCTGCCCAACCCGTAGATCAGCGTGTCGTAGGAAAGGGTTCGTCTGTCGTCGATGCGCACGGTCCTGGCATCCGCATCGACCGCGGTGACCCAACCGCACACCAACTCGACTCCTGTGTCCGCCAACAACTCCCGCAGATCGAACTCGGCAAGTTGCTGACCAGTCGCCGTCATGTGCAGCCGCAGCCGTTCGGTGAAACGTACTCCGGCATTGACCAACGTGATCTGCACATCGTCGCGACGCCTGGTCCTACCTGCGGCAAACGCTGCCGCGGCCAGACCGGCATAACCGGCGCCGAGGACGACGATGCGGTGCGGCGTCCGAGGCTCGATGTTCGCTGTCTCGTTCATGGTGAGTGTCCTTTCGAATAATGCTGACACCCACCGGACGTAAACAAGCTCACCATTCGTGACATGCAGCGAGCGTGACCCACGTCATATTGCAGCTATGGTCGAGGTACGGTCCGTCCGCGGCCGGTGAACAGAAGGAACTGCATGTCCACGTACAAGGTCGGCTACCTGATCGGAAGCCTTTCCGCAGATTCGCTCAATCGAAAGCTCGCCAACGCTTTGATCCGCGTCGCACCGTCCGATCTCGAGTTCGTGGAGATCGAGATCAAAGACCTGCCGCTGTACAACAGCGATCTCGACGACGATTATCCCCCAGCAGGTGTCGCGTTGAAGGAGGCAATCGCAGCCGTACAAGCTCTGCTGTTCGTGACTCCCGAGTACAACCGGTCGATACCTGGAGCTCTGAAGAACGCGATCGACTGGGCGAGCAGGCCATGGGGCAAAAACTCGTTCAACCACGTGCCGGCAGCGGTAATCGGCGCGTCACCCGGAGCCATCGGCACCGCGCTGGCACAGCAGAGCCTGCGCGGTGTGCTGAGCTATTGCAATGCCCGCCAGATGACGTCGCCCGAGGCCTACATTCAGGTCACGCCCGGCCTCATCACCGACGATGGCGAGATCACGAAGCCGGATACCGAAAAATTCCTCACCGAATTCATGCAGGAGTTCCGCGACCACACGTGCCGGGTGCTCACGGTCTTGCCGCGTTAGGTCCGCAGGCCGCGCCTATGTTGCCGTGGCCAGCAGATTGTTCATTCGCCGCTGCACGGCTGCGATCTCACGGACCCCATCGCTGAGCAGGCTGCGGTTGAGGGGCGAAAGCTCCGACATCGTGACGATGTCGCCCGGGGTATGTCCTGCGGCGATCTGATCGACCTGATGTGCCATGCGCAGCCCCTGCAGCACCGCGAACACCTCGGTCAAGATCTTCGAGTCGGCCTCGGACAACAGCCCGTTGCCCGCGGCCGCTTCGAGGCGGGCAGGGGTCGACGCAGACGCTATGCCGACCGTCAGACCACCCCACCGCGCGAGATTGACGATCGGCGTCAACGCATGCGCCTTGAGGTCGAACGTGCCGCCCCGTCGCGAAAGGACATCGCGCAGCGACCACATTCGGGCCTTGTCGGACAACGCATTCAGTAGTTGCAGCCGCAGAGCGTTGGGATGGTCGGCACGCATCGTCCGATAGGCGGCGGGCACCGTGTGCAGAGCGTTGTCGCCCCACACAACCCGACCGTCCACGAGCAACGACGACATGATCAGCCCACGATTCTTCAGTGGGTCGTCGAGCCATTCTTCAGTGGCACTTGTCCATTCGCCTGCAGACCGCGCGAACAACGGCTTAGCGGCAACGGCGCCGTTGCTGTCACCTGGGAGGCCACACGCATCGAGAATGGTGTGCACACGCCCGGCCATCCGAAGAAACCGCCCCTTCTCCGCGGTGAGTTCGTCCGCCCACGACAGAGCGCTGTCGACGTCGGAACTCGGCATCGCTTCACGACGAGCGATACTCCCGAGGGTCAGCCAAGCGAACTTCGACGGCGCTATCCCGACCGAATTGGCAAGCGCGAGTTCGAGAGCACGCCTGACGACACTGTCGATGACGACCGAAAGTATGCCGCTCGTCGCGGACGCGTCCGTTCCGCCACGGAAGAGGTCGACCGCAAGATCGGTGATGCCAGCCGTAACAGCCTCCAGCTCGCCGGCGTTGGCCGCCAGTCCGATCGCACGGCGCAGCACGAAACTCTGGCGCGTCGATGCTGCGAGCAGGTCGGCATCCTCGAGGACACCGAGCACCCGACCGTGGTGGGTCAGCACCGGCATGTGCCGAAGACCCATCTCCAGCATGTCCATGAGCACGGTCGCTGCAAGACGGTCCGCGGTGACACATTTGGCAGGAGCACTCATCACCTGCCGAATCGGAACGTCGATACCGACACCCGCGGCAACGACTCGGGTACGCAGGTCCCGATCGGTGAAGATGCCGTAGTCGCCGTCGCGAAGCGGAATCAACACGTACGACGTCCGTTGCGCCGTCATGTGTTTGACCGCATCACGAACCGTCGTGTCCGGTGTGGTGAAGACGGGCTCGGCCCTCACCAGATCGCCGACGGGGCGACGCGACGCGGCTTGCTCGACCGCGTTCGTTCTGCCGGACATCGAGTTCCACGCCGACGTCGCGAGAAAGGCAAGTCCAGGGGGCTTCGCGAAGATCGGGCGAACCAGGTTGCCAGGCAACCGAACAACGACACTCGGCTCGCTCGCGCGCGCCGTGAACTTGACGTCGCCGTCGGTCAACAGTGCAAAGAACCCGAAGATACCGCCGGGAGCGACGGTATCGATCGGTTCGGCGGTGCTGACTTCCGCACCCACCGGTAGCAGGACCACCTGACCGGTCTGCACCATCCAGATCTCTTCAGGCACATGAGCGCCGTAATCGACAACGATCGTGCCGGTCTCGAAAGAGTGGACCGTCGCCGCACCGGCGAGCTCGTCCAACTCGTCGGGCCCCAACGACTGGAACGGTGGGTGCTCGACCAGAAACGACGCCAGATCCGTCAAAGGTGGTCGCAATCAGGCGATTCGCGGGGCGGCATCGTGCTCATACTCCCCTGATCAGATCTGCACACTTCTCCGCCATCGTCATCACCGTGATGTTCGGATTGATCGCAGGCAGTTTCGGCATCGCCGAGGCATCGACGACGCGTAGCCGCGTCACCCCTTTCACCCGGAGTTCGGGATCGAGCACCGCCATCGGATCGTCGACCGCACCCATCCGAGCGGTTCCCGCAGGGTGATAGACGGTGTTGTGGGTCTTGTGGATGTAGTCCAGAAGGTCTTCGTCGGTCGTCGCGTCCGGACCGGGCGCGAGTTCGCGGGCGATCCAGTCCCGCAACGGTTCCTGTTCGGCGATCCTGCGTGCCAACCGGATCCCCGCCAGCATCACAGCTTCGTCGTGGCCGTCCGGGTCGGTGAAGTAGCGCGGATCGACCTTTGCTCGATCACGGAAGTCGCGGGAGCGCAGCCGCACCGTCCCGCGCGATCGGCCCTGAGTCACGTTGGGCGTCAAGCAGAATCCGTTGTCGGTGGTCGGATAGCCCCAACGCAGCGTGTTCATGTCGAACGGCACGCTGCCGTAGTGCATCATCAGATCGGGTTGGTCGAGACCGTCGACGGTTGTCGCGAAAAGACCGATCTCCCACCACTGCGTCGATGTCGTCACCATCGGCCGTGAAGCCTCGTAGAACACAAGCCCTTCCACGTGGTCGTCGAGATTCTCACCGACGCCCGGCGAATCGACTCGAACCGTGATGCCGTGCTCACGCAGGTGCGCGGCTGGACCGATCCCTGACAGCATCAGCAACTTCGGGGTGTCGATCGCACCGGCGGTCACGACGACCTCCCGACGGGCGCTCACCGTGTCGTAGCCGGTGAGGTCGGGGCGTTGATACCGAACTCCCGTCGCTGCAAGCGACTCGTCGATCAGAATCTCGCTGACCCAATAACCGGTACGCACTTCGAGGTTCGGACGCTGACCGATGATCGGGTGCAGGTAGGCGTGCGACGTCGACATACGTAAGCCGTCTTCACCCGCGTTGATCTGAAACCAGCCTGCACCGTTGAGAACGGTTGTGCCACGGTTGAACTGAACAGTCGGAAGCCCCACCTTCGCCGCGGCATCGATGACAGCCTGACCGCAGGGATCGTTCGGCGGGATGTCTCTGAGCCGAACCGGACCACTGTGACCATGCAGATCGCCTGGTGCATCGTTGTTTTCGAGCCGTGTGACGTACTTCAGCACGTCGCGCGCACCCCAGCCGGTGGCGCCCATTGCCTCCCACTCGTCGAGGCCCTCCGCAGGCGGCCAGAACGCGATGCACGAATTGTGCGACGAACATCCGCCGAGAACCTTGGCCCTGGCGTGCCGCATGAAGCTGTTGCCCTTCTCCTGCGGTTCGATCGGGTAGTCCCAGTCGTAGCCCGAATCCAGCAGATGCATCCATTCCGACAGCACCAGAATGTTGTCGTCGCCGACGTCGGATGGTCCGGCCTCGATGAGACACACCGTCACCGACGGGTCCTCGCTCAACCGTGCAGCAAGCGCACACCCTGCGGTACCGCCGCCTGCGATCACATAGTCGAAGGTGTCTTTGGAAGCGACGTCAGACATCGGCCACGTCTTTGCTCTCCGGGGCTACCTTGGCAGGCGCTGCGTGCGACGCCAGGGTGCCGATGTGGTTGCGGCCCTTCAGTCCGTACCAGAGCAGGCCGAGCCCGAGGATCCCGCCGATGTAGACGAACGCACCCCACTGGTTGTACCAAGGCGTGCCGTAGACGGCGGTGCGCGGCCACGCGAGGTTGATCGCCATACCGGCGCCCCACACCACGGCAAGGATGTTCACCGGGAGGCCCCAGCGGCCCATGGTGAAGTAACCGCCCGCTTTCAGGTCCTTCGGGGGCCAGGTGCCCTGCAAGCGCTTCTTGAGCAGCGGACCTGTGACCATCAGGTAGGCGAGGTAGATCATGATGATCGCGATCGAGGTGAGAACCGTAAAGATCTGCGGCTGACCGATGTTCACGACGAGGATCAAAATTGCGATAACGCCGATCACGATGGCCGGAACAACAGGAGTCTGGGTTTTGGGATGCACGCGGGCCAGCTTCTCGCCGAACGGCAGCGCGTTGTCGCGTGCCATGGCGAACGTGAGCCGGATCGCCGCCGTATGGACCGCCAGCGAGCAGACTGTGACGGCAACGACGATGCAGCACAGGAAGATCGTGCCGAGCGGGCCCCACATGACTGCTTCGACGATGTACTGCAGACTTCCGTCCGGGCTACCGAGCTTCGGGTCTTCGAGGTCCGGCGCAGCCATCACGGCGAAGACGAGAATCGCGCCACCGATGACGAACGACGCGAGGATCGCGCGCAGGATCGCCTTCGGCGCCGTGCGTCGCGGCTCGACAGTTTCCTCACCGAGCGAACTGGCTGTGTCGAAGCCGTACATCACGTAACCGGAGGCAAGCGAGGCCACGAGGAATGCACTGAGATAGCCGCCGGTCTCGCCAGCACCGTAGCCGTGTGTGGAGAAGAAGACGTCGGGTCCACGAGTAATGTTGGCTGCCAGCAGGATAGCGATCATAACCGCGGCAATGAGCTCGATGAAAACGCCTGCACTGTTGATCATTGCCATAAGGCGAACGCCGAGGGCATTGATGGTCGTGGTGAACACGATCATGATCGTGCCGAGCAACACCGCGTTGGCAGCGAAGTCCTTCGAGCCGGTGCCGTCACCGATCAACTGGAATCCGCTCCACAGCCGCGGCAGGTTGAGCTGCAGCGCCAGCACGACCGCCGCCAGCGTCACGATCGACGCCGTGAGCATCAGCCAGCCCGATACCCAGCCGACGATCTTGCTACCGAGGATCTTCGACCAGTTGTAGACGGCGCCCGCAATCGGATACTTGGCAGCCAACTCCATGAAGCACAGTGCGACGGCCATCTGACCGATGAACACTGCAGGCCACGACCACAGATACGCGGGGCCTGCGGTGCCGAACCCGAAGTAGAACAGCTGAAACGTCCCGGTCAGAATCGAGATATAGCTGACGCCCGCCGCGAAACTGGCGAACTTGCCGATACTTCGGTCGAGGGATTCCTTGTAGCCGAAATCCTCCATCCCGTTGTCGCCCGGCACATTGTCGGTGTTGATTGCCATGGTCTGCCTCTCTTGCGGCGTGCGAGGCCGGGACTGAACGGTTCCGACCGAGAAGATGTTTTCCGATCCTTCTGGAACATTCGTGGAGCGCTCGTGGTGCGCCGGGAAACGGTCAGTCGCCCTTGAACCAGCCCGCTGGCTTCGGTGCGGTGTTGTGCCAGATATGTTTCATCTCTTGGTATTCCGCGAGTCCCGCCGGTCCGAGCTCGCGCCCGTTGCCCGACTTCTTGAACCCGCCCCACTCTGCGGCCGCCGTGTAGTAGCCGAAGTCGTTCAACCAGACCGTGCCGTGCCGCAGCGCACGGACTACCCGCTCACCACGCGCGGCGTCCGATGTCCGAACACCTGCTGCAAGACCGTATTCGGTGTCGTTGCCGAGCATGATCGCCTCCTCTTCCGTCGTGAACCGCTCGACGGTGAGAATGGGTCCGAACGTCTCTTCGGTGACGATGCGCATGGTGCGGTCGCATCGATCGAAGATCGTCGGTGGATAGAAACTCCCGGTCGCGAAGGTCGGATCGGTCGGGCGTTCGCCACCGACCACCAGCTTCGCTCCCTCGGAAATACCAAGAGCCACATATGCTTCGACCTTCTCGCGGTGTTGCTCGGACACCAGTGGTCCGGTCTCGCTCGCGGGGTCGAGGCCGTTGCCGAACTTGATCTTCGCGGCTCGCTTCGCCAGTTCGGCAACGAAGTCGTCTGCGATGGATTCTTCGACGATCAACCTGGTTCCCGACGAGCACACTTGACCCGAATGCAGGAACACTCCCGTCAACACCTGATCGACCGAACTTTCCCACTCGGCGTCGGCGAACACGATGTGCGGATTCTTTCCACCGAGCTCGACGGCAGCCTTGGTCACGCGTCGGGCTGCTATCTCGGCGATCCGACGTCCCGTCGCGAGGCCTCCGGTGAACGAGATCAGGTCGACGTCGTCGGTATCGGTAAGTGCTGCACCGAGAACCGCGCCACTACCCTGCACGAGATTCAGCACACCCGGAGGCACGCCTGCTTCTTCGGCGAGGCGGACGAACGCGATCGTGGACAGCGGCGTGACCTCGCTCGGCTTCGCCACCATCGTGCAACCCGCTGCCAACGCGGGTGCGATCTTCCAGGAGATCTGCAGCAGTGGATAGTTCCACGGCGCGATGAGAACGCACACGCCGATCGGCTCGCGAACCACCCTGCTGATCACCGTTGGGTCGCCGACGTCGACGAGCCGGTCCGACGACACCGCAATCAACTCGGCGTAGTACCTGAACACCGAGACGACGTCGTCGATGTCGATTCGGCTCTCCACCAACGTCTTGCCGGTGTCGTCGGTTTCGATCCGCGCCAGCAACTCCTTGTCGCGAACGAGTAGATCGGCGATGCGGGTCAGCAGCGCGGCGCGCTCCGACACAGGTGTTGCGGGCCACGATCCCTCGTCGAACGTGGCTCGAGCAGCTGCGACCGCGCGGGTTGCGTCGTCCGATGTCGCCTCGTCGACAACGGCGACGACGCTGCCGTCGGCGGGATTGATCAACTCGCGCTTACCGCCGTCCGACGAGTGCACCCATGCACCGCCGATATACAGATCCGGGAGGTCACCGCTCACACTCATTCGCCACCTTCGTTGCCCGAATTGCCCAGCTTGCCGACTATCCAGTTGTGGAACTCGGCGATGTGATGCTCGGCGGGGACGAGCACACCCCCATGACGGTATGCCCGTGACGACATTGCCGGTTGAGTTCGCTCACATGCGTCGAAATCTTGTTCGTTGACGCGGTGAAAAAGCTCGACGGACCGCGAGACGTCGCGTCCTTCGGCAATCACATCCTCGGTGTACAACCAGTCGCATTCGACGATCGTGCGATCGTGCGCCATGGGATACATGCGGTGAAAGATGATGTGGTCGGGCACGAGGTTCACGAACACCGTCGGCCTTACCGTGATTGCGTAGTACTTACGATCCTGTTCCGGTGCGACGCCGGGCAGCGTCTCGAAGCCCGCCGAGCCGTCGATCGTGAATCCGGATACGTCGCTACCGAACTCGGCACCGTGGCCGACGAAGTACTGCGCGGCAAGCCCGTCCTTGAATTCCGGCAGCACCTCGGTCAGTTCGGGGTGGATGGTGGCGCAGTGATAGCACTCCATGAAGTTCTCGACGATGAGCTTCCAGTTCGCAGCGACGTCGTAGACAACCCGCCGGCCGACCTCCAGCTGGTCGATCCGATAGTTGTCGATCGCTGTCGGGTCGCCGAGCCGCTCGGTGATCGCACCCATCACCTCGGCCTCGAACGACGGCGGGTCGTCGGCGAGGCACACCCAGGCGTAGCCGAGCCATTCGCGCAGTGCCACAGGAACGAGACCGAATTCGACGCGGTCGATATCGCGTCCGGAAGCATCCTTGAGGGACGCCATGTTGGGCGCTGCAACAAGTTTGCCGTCGAGGCCGTAGGTCCAGGCGTGGTAGGGACACCGCAGATTTCTCCGCACCTGACCTTCGTCCTCGGTACACAACATCGCGCCGCGATGCCGACACACGTTGAGGAAAGCCCGTAGCTCGTGATCGCGGCCGCGGACGACGAGCACGCTCTCCCTGCCGACCTGAATCTTTCTGAATGCACCGGGATGTGCCAGGTCCCCAGCGCGGACCGCGCAGAACCACATCGCCTCGAAGACGTGCTCCTGTTCCGCTTCGAAGATGGCGGGGCTGGTATAGCTTTCGCCGCCCAACGTCCGGATCAGGGCTGGTCCGGGGGCGGGGTCGACAGTGTCGGGCAGGTCGGTTGTCGTCATTGCCCGTTACCTCCGAATCCTGGTCATGTCGGGGTCGACGACGGGTTCGGTGTGTACGACCGCGGCCCGAGTGGTCCCCAGGTACTCGACAGTCACCACATCGCCGGGTTCCACTGTCGCGGGCAGCCAGGCGTAGGCGATGCAGCGCCCGATGGTCGCCGAGTATGCGGCGCTCGTGACATAGCCGACCGGGGCACCGTCGATCAGCACCGGTTCCTTGCCGAGCACGATTGCGGCTGGATCGTCGAAGACGATGCTGCGCAACATCGTCCGTGGTTCGTCGGCGGACTCGAGCGCCGCTTTTCCGATGAACTCACCTTTCGCCGGGCGCACCGCAAAATCGACACCGGCCGCTTTCGGTGTGTGCTCGGCGGTCATGTCGGCGCCCCACGAGCGATAACCCTTTTCGATTCGCAGACTGTTGAACGCGATCCGGCCTGCTGCTATGACGCCATGATCGCGGCCGGCCTGCCACAGCAGATCCCACAGTGCGGCACCGTGTTCGGCGGTCGTGTAGATCTCCCAACCGAGCTCTCCGACGTAGGAGACGCGCATCATCGTGACCGGGATCGCTCCGAGGTAGGTCTGCAAGGAACGGAAGTACTTCAAGCCCGGATGAGAAATATCGTCGGGACACAGGGGCTGCACCAGATCACGTGCTGCCGGACCCCAGACGCCGATACAACACGTGCCGCCGGTGATGTCGCGCAGTGTCACCGAGCCGTCGTCGGGTAGCTGCCGGGTGATCCAGTCGAAATCGAGTGGCCCGTTCGCGCCTACTTGAAAGCTCGTCGGGCTCAGCCGCGCAACGGTCAGATCGCTGCGGATGCCGCCGGTCTCGTCGAGCATCAGCGTGTAGGTCACCGACCCGACCGACTTGTCGAGATTGTTCGTCGTCAGACGTTGCAGCAACTCGAGCGCCCCTGGCCCCGCGACCTCGTAGCGGGTCAGCGGTGTCATGTCGTACATCGCGACGTGCTCGCGGGTCCACACCGATTCCGCGATCGAGATCGGCGAGTAGAACTTCGCCGACCATGGTTCGCGTTCCGGGATATGCGTACCCCGATCTCGAAGCTGCTGCAGCAGTGGTGCATTGGACTCGTACCAGGCCGGTCGCTCCCAACACCCGCCCTCGAAGAAGAAGGCGCCGAGTTCCTGCTCGCGGGTGTAGAACGGGCTCGTCCGCAGCCCGCGCAACTTCTCCCGGAACTGATGGGGGTGGACGATGTCGTAGACCTCGACGAAGGCCTGCGAACTGGTTTCGAGAATGAAATCTGCACTGAGCGCAGGCTTTTCAAACCTGTACAGATCGCATTCGTGGACATCGGTGCGTGGTGCACCCTCGATGATCCACTCCGCCATAGCTTTTGCGACGCCGGCCGAATGTGTCACCCACACTGCCTCGGCAACCCAGAAGCCGGACAGGTCGCGATGCTCCCCCATGATCGACATACCGTCGGGGGTGAAGGAGAAGATCCCGTTGAAACCCTCCTCGATCTTCGAATCACCCAGTGTGGGCAGCAATTGCAGACTTTCCCGCCAGGCAGGCGCGAAGTCGTCGTCGGTGAACGGCAGCATCGACGGCATCTGCTCGCCGGCGGTATCGGTCAGCAGCGTTGCCATGTCGACTGGCATCGGTTTGTGTCCGTAGTACCCGATGCCGATGCGATCGCCATGCTCGCGGTAATACAGATCCTGATCCTGATGACGAAGGATCGGCAGACCGGCTTCGGCAATGTCGCTGTTGCGGCCGACCAGTTCGGCCACCTGCCCCGTCTTGACGTATTGATGCGCCATCGGGACGAGCGGAATCGTCAGTCCGACGGTCTTGCCGAGCTGGGCACCCCAGAAACCGGCGGCACACACGACGACGTCCGCGTCGACGACGCCGTCGGCTGTCCGGACACCTGTCACTCGGCCACCGGTGCTCAGCACTTCGACCACATCCTGATGTGGTCGAAACTGTGCTCCCCGTGCGATCGCGCGGTTGGCTTGCGCCTCCGCGGCGCGCAGTGACTTGGCCAGACCGTCTGCGGGGGTGTGGAATCCGCCGAGTATCCGGTCGGCATCGAGAAGCGGGTGCAGTGTCGCGCATTCGGCGGCGTCGAGCAGGCGACCTTGGATGCCCCAGGATTGCGCCCAACCCGACTTGCGGTGCAACTCGGTCAGTCGCTGCGGAGTCGTCGCGACCTCGAGCCCACCGACCGGATTGAAGCACCACCCGCCGGGATGCTCGAGGGACCCGAACTTGGTCGCGGTGTAGCGCGCGAACTCGCTCATCGTCTTCGACGGATTGGTCTGAAAAACCAATCCTGGCGCGTGCGAGGTCGACCCGCCGGTCGCGAACAGTGGGCCGCGATCGAGGACGGTTAC
Source organism: Antrihabitans stalagmiti (assembly GCF_016482825.1). Taxonomy (GTDB): domain Bacteria; phylum Actinomycetota; class Actinomycetes; order Mycobacteriales; family Mycobacteriaceae; genus Antrihabitans; species Antrihabitans stalagmiti. The sequence goes on from NZ_JAEMNV010000009.1 coordinate 69,863, forward strand.
GTCCGTCCAACCGCGAGCGGTGATCTCGTCGGCCAACGACGTGCCGACGATCCCGGCCCCGATGATGACGACTTTCGGCTGAGCCACAAGAGCCTCCAGTTGTTGCGCAGCACGCAACATGGTGTGCAGTACGCAACAAAGCGTGAACCTCGAAAAGCCCCTTGTCAACCAGTGTGAGCAGACGAAATCAGCCCGACACAGATTGGTTACTCGGGCGGCGGAATGTCAGCGACGAGACAGGCGGGGTAGGTACCCGAGGCGCGCACTGATTTCAGCTCCGACGTCGACTGCCCGTGCCGCGAGATCGTCGAATCGGGCTGCGGGCATCCGATAGGCCGGACCCGAAATTGTCAGCGCACCAACAATTTTCGAGGTGTGATCGCGAACGGGAGCCGCCAGCGCGTGCAGTCCCGTCTCCAGTTCCTCCACTGCGACGATCCAGCCTTGCTCGCGCGCCTGAGCCAAATTACGTTCGAGTGCCGGATATGTCGTGATCGTGTTGTCCGTATATTTTTCGAGCTTCGCACCGAGGCGTTCGCGCAACTCCTGTGCAGACAGTTCACTGATCAACATCTTGCCGCTCGACGTCGCGTGCGCCGGACTCGCCTGGCCGACCCAGGTTCGCAGCGAGACGCCTGCCGCACCTGCGGCCTCGACGATGTTGATCGCCCGATCGCCCTCGAGGATCGCGAGGTTGACGGTCTCGCCCACCTCCTCAGCAAGGGCGTCGCAGCGCGCTTGCGATGCCTTCGAAAGATCCTGACCCGCAACCGTGGCACCCGCGAGTCGCACGACCGTGAACCCGAGGCGGTACTTGCCCCGATCGCTCAGCTGCTCCACGAACCCACGCTTTTCGAGGACACCGACGAGACGCGAGACCGTGGACTTGTGTACACCCAGCTCATCGGCGATTTCGGTGATGCCTGCCGAACCTTGCGCGGCAAGTATTTCCAGGACGAGCAACGCACGATCGACCGACTGCACGGCAGCGCCCGAACGCCGGTCCGCGTCGTTGCCGTCGATCTGTTCGCGATCGCTCATGTGGCCAACGTTAGTCCGACCGGCGTTCGATGTCCGATTCTCGTCTTGACGGGCGGGGCGAAACAAGGCACCCTGTTGCATATAGCGCGCCTGTTGCGTTATAAGCAACTCGCTAAGGATTCAGATGACTGGTACAGCGACTTCCGTCACCGCCTCGACCGTCCGCGTCTGCCGCCTCGACGAACTACCCGTCGGAGAGGTCCACACAGCCAAGATTCCCGGCCGTGCAGCGATCTCGATCTTTCACACGGACGAGGGCCTGTTTGCGATCGACGACACGTGCACCCATCAGGATGCGTCGCTTGCCGACGGCTGGGTCGAAGACTGCACCGTCGAATGTCCTTTGCACGAATCATGTTTCGATTTGCGCACCGGCCTGGTTTCGGGCCCACCCGCGAAGGTTGCAGTGCAGACCTACGGCGTCGCTGTCAGCGACGGCGACGTGTACCTGGAACTTCCGACAACGCCATGAATCCGCCGGATTCCGTTGCCGTAGTCGGCGCATCGCTCGCTGGTCTGTCCGCGGTGTGCATTGCGCGCCGAGGGCTACAGCGGGGCGATCACTGTTGTCGGCGACGAGGTGCACCTGCCCTACGACCGCCCACCCCTTTCGAAGGAATTTCTGCACGGCAACGACCACAACGTGCCGCTGGTCGAACCCGGCAGCGACGATGCTGACCAACTCGACGTCACTTGGCTGCTCGGCCGCAGGGCGATCGGCCTCACAGCACGGCCGGACTCCCGCCACGAACTTCTTCTCGCCGACGGTTCGGCCGTCACTGCCGATCAGGTTGTCATCGCAACGGGCGCGCGTGCCCGGACCCTTCCGAACCTGGCCGAACTCGATGGGGTGCACACGCTACGCACACTCGACGACGCCAGAGCACTGCGGGATTCGCTTGCATCGTCGCTGCGTCTCGTTGTGATCGGCGCAGGGTTCATCGGTGCCGAGGTCGCGTCGTCGGCCGCTGCACTCGGCCTCGATGTGACGATCGTCGAAGCCTCACCAACTCCCCTTGCCGGCATTCTCGGCGCAGAACTCGGCGCACTGTGCGTCGCCAAGCACAGCGCCAACGGAGTCCGGCTGCGCACGGGCGTCACAGTCGAGCGACTGCTCGGAGACAAGCGCATCTCCGGCGTCGAACTGAGCGACGGCTCCGTACTGCGGTGCGAAGCGCTCGTCGTTGGCATCGGGGCTGTGCCCAACGTCGAGTGGGCAGCGATGTCGGAGATCGACGTCGACAACGGCTTCCTGACCGATTCCCAGTGCAGGACTTCGATTTCGGGCATCTACGCGATCGGCGATTGCGCGCGCACCTACGTCGACGAACTCGGTACCCATCACCGAAGCGAGCACTGGACGAACGCGACCGCGCAGGCGCGCACCGTCGCTCGCACGATCATGGGAAGTACCGAAGCAACAGCGACCGCACCGTATTTCTGGTCCGATCAGTACGGCGCTCGTCTGCAGTTCGCTGGTCGCCGCCGGCCGGACGACGACGTGAAATTCGTCGACGGCAACGCGGATGCCGCGTCGTTCACGGTCGTCTACGAACGCTCGGGCGAGGTTGTCGCAGTGTTCGCACTCGACAATCCCCGCCTGTTCACTCGCTACCGCAAGCAGATCGAACGGGCTCGCTCACGCGTGTGACGGCAGCACCGCGAACAGCCAGCCCGCACCACCCGGATCCGACGTCGTCAACTCGGGATGGCGGCCGACCTCGTCGTTGACAATGGTGACTCGCCCGCTGACGGGTGAGAACAGCCCCGTTGTATTCGCAGCGGACGTCGCAGCACCACACTGCATTCCCGCTTCGACGAACGTCCCGACAGTTGGCAACTCGAGTGCCGTCACAGCACCGACCGACTTTGCGGCATCCGGCGACAGGCTGACCCGCACCGGCGATTCGAAGAAGTTTCTGCTGGTAGCAATCGTCAACCAGTCGTGTTCTACAGACATGGGCCGTGCCTCTCTTCGATCGATTCGGTTCTCAACGAAATACGACGGTGCTCGTGTCGTTCAGCAGTACTCGATGCTGGCAATGCCAGCGCACGGCTCGCGACAGCGCGATCGCTTCCGCGTCACTGCCGACCGTTGCGAGGCGCCCCGGATCGAAGGTGTGATCGATCCGAATCACCTCCTGCTCGATGATCGGACCCTCGTCCAGGTCGGGGGTCACGTAATGCGCTGTGGCGCCGACATACTTGACGCCGCGGTCGAACGCCTGGTGGTAGGGCTTCGCACCTTTGAACCCCGGCAGGAAGGAATGGTGAATGTTGATCGCGCGTCCGTGCAGCGCGCGGCACAGGTCGTCGGACAGCACCTGCATGTAGCGCGCAAGGACGACCAGGTCGACTTCGTACTCCGAGACGAGTTCCAGTAGCCGAACTTCGGCGTCGGCTTTGGTGTCCGGTGTCACCGGCACATGGATGTACGGCAGCCCGACCGCTTCTGCCATCGCCCGCAGGTCCTCGTGATTGGACACGACGGCGACGATTTCCGCGCCCAATGTGCCCGAGCGCCAACGGAAGATGAGGTCGTTGAGGCAGTGTCCGAGCTTGGACACCATCACGAGTATCCGCTGCGGTCGGTCGTCGGCGATCTCGAAGGAGGTACCGAGTTCGTTGGCAATCTCGTCGAATTGGGCGGCGAGGGTTTCGGTGTTCGATTCCTCTGCGGACACGAATGCCGTTCGCATGAAGAACGATCCGCGCCGGACGTCGTCGAACTGCTGATGCTCGACGATGTCGCAACCGTGCTGGAAGAGGAACGAACTGATCGAACCGACGATCCCCGGACGTTCCTTGCAGGTCAGTGTCAACGTGAAGTTGGTTGTCATCGTGATCCTTCGATGTCGATGAATTCTGTTGCGGCGTCGAGGATCCACGCCGCGAAATAGTGCGCGAACGACGATCGGACCAGGATTCGGTAGTTGGTTCCGGTGCCGTCCACTGCCATCAGCACGACACCCGCCTGACCGACCATGGTTTGCGCTGCGGTACCGGGAACGAACACACGTGGGTGTAGGTCGAGCGAGCAACCCTGCTCTAGCAGGTCGCGGGCGTTGGCACCCCGAAGCAACAGCGAGGTGCGTTGCGCCGAAACGTCCGTCGCGGTTCCGCCGAACGGGCCGACCAACTCGCGCAGTTCGGTTTCGAAGGTGACGCCGGCGTCGACCGTGCTGGTGATCAGCCATTCGTCGGGACCGAGCCAGATCGCCGCGATGTCACCACCGACCGTGTATGTGGATGCCGCAGTGGGCAATTGGAACCCGATACGAGCGGCCACCGCATCGGCACCCGCGGCGTCCGAACGCAGATCGATCATCGTCACACACGGTTCCTCGGTCACCTGCAGCGTCGCGGGCAACACAGCGAACCGCGGTGCCCAGCTCGCCAACGGACTTGTACGCACCAAGGTTTCAGCCATCGCGACGGGCCCCTTCCGGGTCTACGAGTACGGAGCCGGTTACTTCGACACGAACCAAGGTCGAGCCGATCGGCACGTGCAGAGTCTCACCGATTCGGGACCGCCCTGCCTGGACGAGAGCGAGGGCGAAGGACCGGCCGAGCTCGGCCGAACGGTAACTGGAGGTCACGTACCCGACCATGGGAACCGGTGGCGGCGGCAGAGTCTCGTCGTTGCGGAACTCGATGATCTGCGATCCTTCGGGAAGGACGACATCGCGATCGGTCGGCAGCAGCCCGACCAGCTGGCGGCGCAACGGATTCTGATTCTCGGTGCGTGCGAACGATCGCTTGCCGATGAAATCGAGCTTCTTCTTCGACACCGCCCAACCCATCCCGAGATCCTGCGGGGTGACTGTCCCGTCCGTGTCCTGACCGACGATCGGGTAACCCTTCTCGGCGCGCAGAACGTGCATGGTCTCGGTGCCGTACGGGGTGATCCCGTAGGGCTCCCCTGCCTCGATCAGGCGTTCCCACAACGGTTGTGCGTACCAGGAATTGACGTTGACCTCGTAGGCAAGCTCGCCGGAGAAGCTGATGCGTGCCACCCGGACGGGTACCTCTCCGATGCTGGTGTCGCGCCACGTCATAAACGGGAACGATTCGTTCGCGACGTCGAGATCAGGGAACACAGCGGCGACCACGTCGCGCGAGCGCGGACCGACAACGGGGAACGTCGACCAGTGTTCGGTGACCGAGGCGAGGCGAACCCGAAGGTCGGGCCATTCGGTCTGGACCCACTCCTCCATCCACTCCAAAATCTTCGCGGCACCACCGGTTGTGGTGAACACGATGAAGCGGTTCGCCTCCAGGCGCATGACGGTGCCGTCGTCGATGACCATCCCGTCGACGCCACACATCACGCCGTAGCGGACGCTGCCGACCTTCAGGTTGCTCATCATGTTGGTGTAGATCCGGTCGAGTAGTTCGCCCGCGTCCTCGCCCTGCACGTCGATCTTGCCGAGCGTCGAGCCGTCCAGAATGCCGACGGACGTTCTGACGGCGGCACATTCGCGCAGCACCGCGGCGTCCATGTCCTCGTTCGGTCGCGGGTAGTGCCGAGGTCGCTTCCACTGCCCGACGTCCTCGAAGACCGCGCCATGCTCCACGTGCCAATCATGCAGCGCCGTCGTGCGTTCCGGATCGAAGAGCGTGCCTCGGCCGCGCCCGGCGAGTGCTGCGAAGGCAACCGGTGTGTACGGCGGGCGGAAGGTGGTGGTGCCGAGGTCGGCGATCGGCACCCCGAGCAGGTCGGCCGTGATACCCGACGCGATGACACCCGACGTCTTGCCTTGATCGTGCGCGGTGCCGATTGTTGTGTAGCGCTTGATGTGTTCCATCGATCGCATCCCGGCACCGACGGCCCTGCGCAGGTCTGCGACGGTGGCATCACGTTGCAGATCGACGAACGAGGTGGCACCCGTGCTACCCGCTGCGGTATCGGCAACGTGCCACAGGACCAGCGGTTCGGCCTCGACCTGCGCGCCGGACGCTTCGGGGAGGGAGGCGTCGTCGCCCATTCCGGCGTCCGTCGCCGCACGCTTACCGTCGCGCAGGCAGCCTGCGAGGTCGAGCACACCGTTCGCGGACCCGGCTACCTGAACGCCGTCGAGACTCTCACCGGGAACGAACGCGCCCAGGCCGTCGTCGTAGCGCAGCTCTCCGCGAACCTGGCTGAACAGGTGCACAGCGGGATTCCAGCCGCCGCTGACCAGCAGGAGGTCGCACGGGATCGACTCGTCTCCGACCAGTGCGTGACTGATTCGGTCGGTCCCGGACGTTCCGCTGACCACGGCCCCGGAATGCACGGCAATACCGCGCCTGGCACATTCCTGTTGCAGCGCAGCGGGTCCGTCGGCGCGGGCGTCGACCACGGCGTTGATCGTGACGCCGGCGTCGGCGAGGTCGAACGCAGCGACGTACGCACTGTCGTTGGTCGTGAAGACGACAGCCTCGTTACCCGCACGCACTCCGTAGCGATGCAAGAACGTGCAGGCACCGTCGGCGAGCATGATGCCGGGGCGGTCGTTGTCTCCGAACACGATCGGACGCTCGTGCGCGCCGGACGCGATCACGGTGTGGCGCGCCCGAATTCGCCATACTCGTTGGCGCGAAACATTTTTCGGTGCATCGAAGCCGAGATGGTCGGTGCGACGTTCGAGTGCGAGGACGAAGCCGTCGTCATAATTGCCGAAAGCTGTTGTGCGCTGCAGGTGCCGCACCTCGGGGAAGGTCGCCAACTCCGCGACCACGTCGCGCACCCAGGCTGTGGCAGGTGCACCGTCGATCGAGTCGGCGCTACCGAGCAGAGACCCGCCCGCTTCGGATTGCTCGTCGATCAGGACAACCCGGGCGCCACTTCGAGCAGCCGTCAGTGCAGCGATCAAGCCGGCGGGTCCCGCCCCGACCACAAGCACATCGGTATGCAGATGTCGTGCATCGTAACGACTTTCATCGGCCGAGTCGGCCAACCTGCCGCGACCGGGAATACCGTTGGCGACCAATCCGTCGTAGAGCTCGACGGTGCTGGCAAGCAACATCGCCTCGGGAAAGGGCGCCTCGATCTGCACGAGGCCGCCGGTGTCTTCTGCCCACGCCGCGGTGATGCCGCGCGGGCGCCCGAATTTGATGCTGGTGGTGATCTTTCCGATGCCGTGTGCAAGCAATGCAGAAGCAAGGGTGTCACCCCGGTAGCCGGTCAGCGGCTGGCCGTCGAAGATGAAGCTGTACGGGGTGTTTCGGTCGATTCGTCCGCCGCTAGTGCGAAAGGGCTCTGTCATGACAATGTCGGCTTCTGCTCGGTCGGCTTCGGATCGGAGGGGCGGTAGACACTCTGGAAGCGATACGTCGCAGTGTCGCGTACCGCGTTGAACCAGCGGCGGCATCCGGCTGCGTGGTACCACCGCTCCGCGAAGGCGCCCTTCGGATTCGAACGGAAGAACACGTAGTGGGCCCACTGCTCGTCGGTCAGCGCAGCAGGGTCACTCGGGTATGCGACGTGCGCTTGGCCGCCGTAGTGATACTCGGTTTCTTCACGCGAGCCGCACCAGGGGCATTCGATGAGTTGCATGTTGTGCCCTTCTAGTGCGCGACGGCTGCGGCGCCGTGTTCGTCGACCAACGCGCCAGTGACGAACCGATCCAGACTGAAGGGCGCGATGTACGGATGGGGTTCGTCGTAGGCGAGGGTCTGAGCAAGGCACCAGCCGAGACCGGGCGTTGCCTTGAAACCGCCTGTCCCCCAGCCACAGTTGAGGAACACGTTGTCGTAGGGCGTGCGGCCGACGATCGGCGATGCGTCCGGGCACACGTCCACGATGCCGCCCCAACTTCGGAGCAGGTGCGCGCGCGCGAAGATCGGAAACAGCTCGACCGCCGCTGCCATCTGCCGCTCGATGATGTGGAATGCGCCGCGCTGACCGAAGCCGTTGTAGGAGTCGATACCCGCCCCCATCACCAACTCTCCCTTGTGCGCCTGGGAGACGTAGACGTGCACGGCATTCGACATGACGACGGTCGGGTGCACAGGCTCGAGTAGCTCGGAGACCAATGCCTGCAGTGGATGGCTTTGCACGGGAACGGCTATGCCGAGCATGTCGGTCAGCACCGACGTGTGCCCGGCCGCGCACAGCGCGACTTTGCCTGCGCCGATCGTGCCGCGATTGGTCCGGACACCCGTCACGCGGTTTCCGTCGGTCTCGAACCCGACAACCTCGCAACCCTGGATGATGTCGATGCCGGCAGCGTCGGCTCGGCGTGCGAAACCCCATGCGACGTAGTCGTGTTTCGCGATGCCCGCGCGCGGTTGGTAGGTCGCTCCCAGGACCGGATAGCGGATGTCGTCGGAGACGTTGACGATCGGGCACAGCTCCTTGACGCCGTCGGGCCCGACCCACTCCGCGTCGATGCCGTTGAGCCTGTTGGCTTCTACACGTCGCACACTGTCGCGCACGTCCTGCAGGCTGTGCGCGAGGTTCAGCACGCCTCGCTGACTGAACAGGATCGGATACCCGAGATCTTCTTCGAGCCCCTCCCAGAGTTTGAGCGAGTGTTCGTAGATCGCCGAACTCTCGTCCCACAGATAGTTCGATCGAATAACCGTCGTGTTGCGGGCCATGTTGCCGCCCGCGAGCCAACCCTTCTCCAGCACAGCAACATTGGTGATGCCGTGGTTCTGGGCAAGGTAGTGGGCCGTTGCAAGTCCGTGCCCGCCGCCGCCGATGATCACGACGTCGTAGGTCCGCCGCGGTTCGGGGTTGCGCCACAGAAAGTCAGGGTGTTCCAGCTGTTCGGCGCCAGGACCCATCTGGTCGGTTCGGTACATCCAACCGTCTCCTGTCGAACAGTCATCGCGAACTGATATATCAGTGTGTGTCGTTAGAGTAGAGTGCGTGTAGGTCGTGGTCAACAGGTCGTAGAAATATTCGTCGGAACACTCACAGGAGGCACCGTGAGCCTTGCACCGCTGCTCACCGAGAGCGCGCCGACCGATGCGGATCGCGCCTACGAACTCATCCGCGAGCGCCTCGTCCTGCTCGACATCCGCCCGAACGAGCCGATCAACGACGATGTCGTCGCGCGGTCGCTCGGGTTCGGCCGCACGCCGGTCCGCGAAGCGCTGAAACGACTCGAGCGCGATCGCCTCGTCGTCGCCTTCCCGCGGCGCGGCACCTTCGCAACGACGGTCGACATCACCGACCTCGCGCACATCTCGGAGATCCGCAAACAATTGGAGCCGCTCGCCGCCGCGCGGGCAGCGAGCAGTGCGGGCGCGGCGACAAAGCTCCGCCTGACCGATCTCGCCGAGGAGATTTCCCAGATCGCCCCTACCGACCACGACAATCGCGCACTACTGCAGATCGACGTGCGCGTGCACCGGGAGATCTACCGCGCCTCGGGCAATCCGTACCTGGAGGATGTGCTCGTCTGCCAGGACGCACACGCGACGCGAATCTGGTGCCTTTTCCTCGACCGCCTACCCGACGTCGCAAGCCATGTTCGCGAACATATTCCGCTGCTGCACGCCATCATCGACGGCGACGCGGACAAAGCCGCCGAATTGACGATCGAACACGTCGTCGGTTTCGAGAATGCGATCCGCGCCCTGCTCTGATGCGAGCCGGTTGACACTCGCCGTGAGTGCGACCACACTTGAGGCATGAACCTGTCAGACAGCCGGACAGCTGCGCCCCAGCCGATGACGGCTGTCCCCCAGTTCCGCATCGAACACGACCTCCTCGGCGACCGTGAGGTCCCCGCCGACGCGTACTGGGGTATCCACACCCTGCGCGCACGAGAGAACTTCCCGATCACCGGACGAACGATAGGTTCCAACCCTCACCTCATCGCCGGACTTGCCGCAGTCAAATGGGCTGCGGCAGCGGCGAACTGCGAACTCGGACTCCTCGACGAGGTCCGCGGCGACGCCATCCGTAAGGCCTGCAGGGAAATACTCGACGGCGCCTGGCACGACCAGTTCATCGTCGACGTAATCCAAGGCGGTGCCGGTACGTCGACGAACATGAACGCCAACGAGGTCATCGCCAATCGCGCGCTCGAACTCCTCGGCCGGCCACGGGGCGACTACAACTATCTCCATCCGAACGAACACGTCAACCTCAGCCAGTCGACGAACGACGTCTATCCGACCGCCGTCAACGTGTCGACGGTGTTCGCGATTCGCGAGCTGCTCGACGCGATGCGGGTGCTTCGCGAAGCGTTCGTCGCCAAGGCAACAGAGTTCCGGACCGTCGTGAAGATGGGCCGCACCCAACTGCAGGATGCGGTCCCGATGACGCTCGGGCAGGAATTCGGAACCTACGCCGTCACGATGACCGAAGACAGCGCACGGCTCGAAGAAGCGTCTCTGCTGGTCCACGAAATCAATTTGGGCGCAACAGCAATCGGCACCGGCCTCAACGCCGATCCGCGCTACTCGGCCCTTGCCTGTCGCTACCTGCGGGAGATCACAGGCCTACCACTCGTCACCGCAACGGATTTGGTCGAGGCAACACAGGACGTCGGCCAGTTCGTCCATCTGTCCGGCGTGCTCAAGCGCGTCGCCGTCAAACTCTCGAAAATCTGCAACGATCTTCGGCTGCTCTCCTCCGGCCCCCGCGCAGGCTTCGGCGAGATCAATCTTCCTGCAGTGCAGGCAGGTTCGTCGATCATGCCTGGCAAGGTGAACCCCGTCATCCCCGAGGTCGTCAACCAGGTCGCCTACGAGGTGATCGGCAACGACGTAACCATCACCATGGCGGCGGAAGCCGGGCAATTGCAGCTCAACGCCTTCGAGCCGATCATCGTCACGTCGTTGACGGACAGCATGACTCACCTCGGTGCCGCCTGCCGTACGTTGGCCGAACGCTGCGTCGTCGGGATCACCGCAAACGCCGACCACCTCCGCGAGTCGGTCTCCAACTCGATCGGCTTGGTCACCGCCCTCAACCCATACATCGGCTACCCGGCCGCGACCCTGATCGCCCAGGAAGCACTGCTGACCGGACGCAACGTCGCAGAGCTCGTGCTGGAGAAGGGCCTGCTCGATCCCGCCGAACTCGATCGGATACTGCAGCCCGAACACCTTGCGAATCTCGACACCTCCGCGCACCTGCCTCCTAAATCCACATAGGGTTTCGACATGCGCGACGTAGCAACCAAAACCATCGTGGTGGTCACGACCGGCGGCACCATCGCAGGCACGGCCAGCCCGGACGGGGCCATCCATCCGACTGTGGACGGCAGCGCATTCATCGCCAACGCCAAGGCCCCCGCCGACGTCGACCTGCGACTGCACGACCTGATGTCCACCGACAGCGCCCGTATGTCGTTCGTCGAGATGGATTCGATTGCAGCAGCGGTTGCAACGGCGATGGCGGAGGAGTCGACCGACGGTGTTGTCATCCTGCACGGCACCGACACGATGCAGGAAACGGCGATGCTCGTCGACCTGCAGCACGACGACCCACGTCCTGTCGTCTTCACCGGCGCGCAACGCCCGGCCGATCACAACGAACCCGACGGTCCTGGCAATCTCACCGCGGCAATAGCATTGGCAGCCGATGTCGACTCCCGCGGACGCGGAGTGCTGATCAGCTTCGGCGACGAGGTCGTACCCGCGCGCGGCGCCCGCAAGGTGCACACAACCGACCTCCGCGGCTTCGAGGGCGCCGCGGCTGCCCGAAAGGTGCTGGGCAGGTGCTCGATTGCCGGCACTCGCGTCGACATAGTCACGCTGTACCCGGGTGTCGACGCGACAGCAATCGACGCCTACGTCGCTGCGGGTGCTTCCGGCTTGGTCCTGGAAGCAATGGGCAGCGGCAACGCGAACCCGACGGTCGTCGACGCTGTACGTCGGAGCGTCGCCGCGGGAGTGACCGTCGTTGTGACCTCACGTGTACACGAAGGTCCGGTAGCAGCGACATACGGAGGTGGCGGCGGCGGTGTCGATCTCGTTGCCGCCGGCGCACTGGTATCGACGAACCTGCGCGCGAGTCAGTCCCGAATCCTGTTGGCGGCGCTGCTCGCCCACAAGACACCCCAGGCCGATATAGCCGATTGGTTTTCGGCGCGCTGAACCATCGCCACGTTCGGGTCGTCACCCTGACCGGCTGGTAGTAGACAGTTCCTATGCCTGATCGCACACCACGCCATCTCCCCCGCTGGTCCGAACTGCAACCACTGCTCGGCGCCCGCAAACCGATAGGCAATCCCGTCGACAGGCGACTTGCCCGGGCGCACACGATCGCGGATCTCCGCGACATCGCCCGTCGTCGTTCGCCCCGTTCGGTTTTCGACTATGTCGACGGCGCGGCGGAAAGCGAGGTCGGGATCGGCCGCGCTCGGGACGCGTATCGCCGCATCGAGTTCAACCCAAGGGTGCTGCGGGACGTGACGACTGTCGATACGTCGCGAACCATCCTGGGTAAGCGCGCCGCACTACCGTTGATCCTCGCGCCGACCGGATTCACCAAGATGATGCAACACGAAGCCGAACCTGCTGTGTTTCGAGCGGCCGCCGATGCCGATGTCCCCTATGCCCTCTCGACGATGGGCACCACCGGCATCGAGGAACTCGCCGCCGTGGCGCCGAACGGTCGACGGTGGTTTCAGCTGTACCTCTGGAAAGACCGTGCAGCGAGTATGGAACTCGTCGACCGGGCGCGCGACAGCGGCTACGACACGCTGCTGGTGACAGTCGACACCCCTGTCGCCGGAGCGCGTCTGCGCGACGTCCGCAATGGTCTGACCATCCCTCCGCAACTGACGTTCTCGACGTTGGCCGACATGTCTCGGCATCCGTCATGGTGGTTCAACCTGCTCACCACCGGACCGCTGGAGTTCGCGTCGTTCAACTCCTTCGACGGAACCGTCGCCGAGTTGATTGCCAAGATGTTCGATCCGTCTGCGACGCTGGACGATCTTGCTTCCATCCGCGCGGCGTGGCCACACAGGTTGGTGGTCAAGGGAATTCAGAACACCGACGACGCAAAGGCCGTAGTCGACCATGGTGCCGACGCGGTTGTCGTCTCCAATCACGGCGGACGCCAACTCGATCGAGCGCCGACGCCTCTCGAGCTGCTACCGAGCGTCGTCGAGGCGGTCGACGCTCGCGCGGAGGTGTTCGTCGACACCGGCATCATGCACGGCGGTGACTTGGTTGCTGCGGTCGGACTCGGTGCAACCGCCGGCATGGTCGGTCGCGCGTATCTGTACGGCCTGATGGCAGGCGGCGAGCGCGGCGTCGCCCGCGCACTCGAAATCCTGCACACCGAGACGACTCGGACGCTGCAGCTCCTTGGTGTAACCAGCATCGACGACGTCGGCCCCGAGCACGTCCGCCTGCGAACCTAGGCGGCGCTTGTGTCCCGGGGACTAGCGTTGACACCGACCGACCGATTCACCGCTCCCGGAGGCACACTTGCGCACCGTTGCACGCATCCTGCTACTCGTCCTCGCCGTTGCGTGCGGCACGATGCCGATGCTGCCCCTCGCCTCAGCCGCACCGTCGGCTGCGACGATCGACGACGCGACCTCCAGCAGGATCGACGAACTGCTCGCAGTCCGAAACGGCGCCGGCGCAGTGTCCAAAGGTGAGCTGACGGAGCTGCTGTCACGACAATTTCTCGGTACGCCCTATGTCGCCGATGTGCTGGTCGGTTCGGCAACGCAACCCGAACAGCTGGTCGTCGACTTCAACCGCCTCGATTGCTTCACCTATCTCGACTACGTCGAAGCTCTCAGCAGATCCGCTGACCGAGATCAGTTCGCGGCCAACCTGATCGCCACACGCTACGTCGACAGTCGCGTCGACTTCACCCAACGCAAACACTTCTTCAGCGACTGGTCGCATTCTCCCCGCATTGCAGCCACCGATATCACCGCTGCACTGACCGCTGCGGCCGTCACCGTCGACAAGCAACTCAACGCCAAAGGCGATGGCGGGAACTACCTTCCGGGAATTCCTGTCGTCGATCGCGCCATCACCTACATTCCGAGCGGGTCCGTAAACGACGACGTCGTGGGCCAACTGCGGACCGGCGACTACATCGGCGCCTACGCCGACCTGCCAGGCCTCGACGTCACCCACGTCGGCATCTTCGTCGCGACCCCCAGCGGTCCGGTGTTTCGCAACGCGTCGTCCATCCCGGGCGTCGACAAGGTCGTCGACTCCCCCTTTGCCGAATACGTCCGATCGACGCCGGGCATCGTCGTGCTTCGGGCTCAGTGAGGCGCTCCGCGCTCGTGAGTCCTTTCGGAGGGCAGAACCTCCAAAAGGACTCACGAGCGGCGGAGCCGCCTTACTGGATCAGCGACTCCTTCTTCAGCCAGTCGTAGGCGACGTCTGCTGGGTCTTCGCCGTCGATGTCGACCTTGCCGTTCAGTTCCTGCATCAGGTCATCGGTGAGACGCTCGGACACCTTGGCGATGAGATCGCCGATCTCCGGGTACTCCTCGATAATCTCGGCGCGCACAACGGCAGAGCCGCTGTAGGGCAGGAAGAACTTGCGATCGTCCTCGAGGACCGTGAGGTTCAGATTCTTCACGCGACCGTCGGTGGTGTAGACCATGCCGAAGTTGCATGGCGCGCTTCTGGCGGTCGAGGTGTAGACGACACCCGCATCCATCCTGGTGACGTTGTTCGACGGCACACCGCCCGGCGCGTTGAGCGCGATACCGTACGTCTCGAGCATCGGTACGAATCCGTCTGCACGGCTGAAGAATTCGTCGTCGACGCAGAAGGTACGGTCGGACTCCGGCAACTTCGCAACGTCCGAGAGTGTCTTCACACCGAGCCGTTCGGCCGTCCCTGCCGATGCGGCGAACGCGTACGTGTCGTTGAAGTTCGCCGGCGGCAACCACTCCAGATTGTGGTCCCGCTTCTCGACCTCGTAGACGCGCTTCCAGAGTTCGTCGGGATCGGAGATCACCTCGGTCTCACCGTGATAGTTCACCCAGCCGGTGCCCGTGTACTCCCACAGAATGTCGGCGTCGCCGTTGAGTTGCGCCTGCCGCGACGACGCGGACCCAGGTGCACCGGTCAGGTCGGTGACCTTTGCGCCGGCCGCGGCCAGGTACGTCGCGGTGATCTTTCCGAGGAGCACACCTTCGGTGAAGCTCTTCGAGGTGACGACGATCGGCGCACCGTCCAACGGCTTTTCTCCGCCGGGCAGCGACGCGTCGTGGAAGGTGCCCGACGAGCTGACCAACCCGCAGCCCGCTGCCGCAACAGCAGCGAGAGTCACTGCAGCCAAACGCAACCGGCGGATCATGCCACTCCTCGTGGGGTTGCGACCAACTCGA
This sequence comes from Antrihabitans stalagmiti, assembly GCF_016482825.1. Lineage (GTDB taxonomy): Bacteria > Actinomycetota > Actinomycetes > Mycobacteriales > Mycobacteriaceae > Antrihabitans > Antrihabitans stalagmiti. Next base: position 85,174 of record NZ_JAEMNV010000009.1, read on the forward strand.
CCAACCGGCCGAGCCAATCGATCGTCAACGCGAGCAGCCCGACCAGAATGGCACCGGAGATGAGCAGTTTCGGCAGGAACAGCGTCACGCCCGTTGTGATGAGAGTGCCGAGGCTGGTCGCGCCGATGAAGGTGCTGAGCGTTGCGGTGCCGACCAGAATCACCAGTGCGGTCCGGACACCGTTGAGGATGACCGGGACCGCGAGCGGCAACTCGACCTGCACGAGGGTGCGGACGCCCGAGTAGCCGATGCCCCGCGACGCCTCGATGGTCCGTTTGTCGACCTGATCGATACCGACGATGGTGTTCTGCAGAATCGGCAGGATTGCGTAGACGACGAGTCCCACTACCGCAGTGCGGAATCCGGTACCGAGCCACATGGTGAGCAGCACGATGAGCCCGACCGCCGGTGCGGCTTGCCCGACGTTCGCGATGTTCACCGCGATCGGCTTGAAGGACTTCGCCTTCTCTCGCGTGAGCAGGATGCCGAGCGGTATGGCGATCACGACGACTATGAGCGTGGCTGTCAGGGTCAAGACGATGTGATCGACGATCGTGGACCGGAGGTTGCTCCAGCCGAGTGACGCAGCCTCGGTTGCCGTCAACGTGGTCGAGCGGTACCAGAGGATGTATCCGGTTCCGAGGACGACGATGATCAGCGGCTCGAACCACACGTCGATCGGCGTGCGACGAAGTCGATTCATGCCGTCTGGCCCTCGGTGTAGGCCGCATAGGACACCTGGTCGTCGCCTGCGCGCGCGTCGGACAGTTGGCCGCGGATCACCGACATGATCGTCGCGATCGTGAGTGCGCCGGTCACCGCTCCCCTGCCGTCGGTGACGAGCACGCCACCCTGGCTTGCGGCGAGCATGGAGTCGAGGGCGTCGTTGAGTGTCGACGACGGTGCCACGGTCGGTAGCCGATTGTCGATGTAGTCGGTGATTCGATCCTTGGTGGCTACTTCCTCCAGCGACGGCCACGAGCGTGCCCGACCGTGTTCGTCGACGACGACGATCCACGTCGCGCCCTTGGAGCGCGCTCGAGCGATAACTTCCTGCGACGAGTCCCCGACTCGCGCGGTCACAACCGAATCGTGCGCGACGTCTTTGACTCGCGACAGGGTCAGGTGCGCGAGCGTCGCGCCCGAACCGATGAACTCTTCGACGAAGGGGGTGGCCGGTTTCGCGAGGATCTCTTCCGGGGTTGCGTACTGCTCGATATGGCCGCCCTCGGACAGGATCAGCACCTTGTCGCCGAGCTTTGTGGCCTCTTCGAAATCGTGTGTGACGATCACGATCGTCTTGCCGAGCTCGTGCTGGATCGCGATCAGCTTGTCCTGCAGACGAACTCGGGTGATCGGGTCGACAGCACCGAACGGCTCGTCCATCAGAAGCACCGGTGGATCAGCGGCGAGTGCGCGCGCAACGCCGACTCTCTGCTGCTGTCCGCCCGACATGTCCTTCGGGAGCCGGTCCCGGAAGTCGTTCGCGTCGAGACCGACGAGATCGAGCAGGTACTCGGTGCGATCGGCGATGCGCTTGGCGTCCCACCCGAGAACCCGCGGAATGGCGCCGATGTTCTTGGCGACCGACCAGTGCGGGAACAGGCCACCGGACTGGATGACGTAGCCGATCGACTGCCGCAGTTTGTCCGGGTCTTCGCCGGTGACGTCGCGGTCGCCGATGAAGATGCGACCCTCGCTCGGCTCGATCAACCGATTGATCATCTTGAGCGTCGTCGTCTTACCGCAACCGGACGGTCCGACGAAAGCGACGATGTCACCTGCTTCGATCTCGAGGTCGATCTTCTGCACGGCGGGCTTCTTCTGTCCGCGGTACTGCTTGACCACTCCGTCGAGCCGAATGGCGGCACCGGTGACAGTTCGCTCTGCCTTCGAAGCACTCTCGGCCGCGGCTCCGATCGATTCGTCGGTCATGACAATCCCTTCGCGATGGTGAGGCGCCCGAGGAGGACGAGCAGGGCGTCGAACACCAAAGCGATGACGACGATGAGGACAGTTCCGGTGACGGCCATCTCGACGGAATTGGTACCGCCCAGTCGGGACAGGCCGTTGAAAATCAGTGAGCCGAGACCGGGTCCGAGGACGTAGGCGACGATCGCTGCGACACCGACGACCATCTGCGTCGAGACCCGAATTCCGGTGAGGATGACCGGCCAAGCCATGGGCAGAGACACCGAGAACAAGATGCGGCGGCGCGAAAGCCCGATTCCTTTGGCGGATTCGATGACGGAATCCGGCACCGACCGCAAACCGACAATCGCGTTTCCGATCACCGGCATCGCCGCGAAGAAGGCCAGCATGATGAACGACGGAACTACGCCGAGACCGAACGGAACGATCAGCAATGCCAGCAATGCAAGCGACGGAATGGTCAACGCCACGCGGCTGGTCGTGAGGGTCAACGCAGAGAACAACGGGAAACGATATACCGCTATTGCGATGACGATCGCGACGAGCGTTCCGACGAGCACGGTCTGGAAAGCAAGCGACGCATGCTGATACGTCAGAAACGCAAGAAATTCCCCCCGTCCGTCGAGGTAATTCCAGATACTCACGAAACGTCCTCCCGCGGCCACCTTGTTCGTGGTGCACCGGTTTCCGGTACATCGGACGGCGACGTTACCGCTGGACTGCGAATCGCGTCGGCGTTTCGGTAGCTCGATCGGCTCTCGTAAAACGGTCGGCTACATCGATACCTGGTACAACAAAGCAACCCTGGACGGGTAAACCTTTGGAATCAGGGCGATTTTAAGTGCGCGGATTTGGACGGCCGCTCAGGAGACCGGTCCGGAGAACTCCAAGACATCGTCGTGAATACTGCCGCTGCGCAAGTTGACTCGGTCGACGAAGAAATTCATCTTCAGCTTCCAAGGCGCCTCGGAACCTTGCTTCGGGAACTTGTCGACGGTCCGCAGAACATAATTCGCAGCGAAGTCCAGGAACGGTTCTTCCCCAACATTCGGATCGCGACGCGGCACCATTACCGTCTTGCCGTTCTTCTTCATGTGCTTCAGCAATCGAACGGTGTACTCGCACACCAGATCAGCCTTCAGCGTCCACGACGCGTTGGTGTATCCGATGACGAAGACGAAGTTGGGAATGCCGCTGAGCATCATGCCCTTGTATGCCATCGTCGATGGGAGATCGATATCCTTGCCGTCGACAGCGAGTTGCACTCCACCGAACACGTGGAGGTTGAGACCCGTTGCCGTGACGACGATGTCGGCGTCGATCTCCTTGCCGGACTGCAGCCGGATCCCGGTCTCGGTGAAGGTGTCGATGTGGTCGGTCACGATGTCGACCGTGTGTTTGCGGAGCGCTTTGAACAGATCCCCGCTCGGCACGAGACAGAGCCGCTGGTCCCACGGGTCGTATTTCGGCTTGAAGTGAGTGTCGAAATCGACGTCGTCGGGAAGTTGGCGTTCGAGCAACTTGCGCAGCAGCAACCGTGCCTCGTTCGGGCGACGTCGGCAGAATTCGTAGAACCCGATGCTGATGGCCAGGTAGCGACCCCGCACGGCCTTCGACGCGTACCGCGACGGGAGTCGCTTGATCAGCTGCTCGGCGATGGGGTCCGTCGTCGGCTGGCTGATGATGTAGGTCGGCGACCGCTGCAACATCGTCACGTGCGCGGCTTCCTTCGCGAGATTAGGAATGAGCGTCACCGCGGTCGCGCCCGACCCGATCACAACGGCACGCTTACCCGCGAAGTCGAGATCTTCCGGCCAATGCTGCGGATGAACGATCTGTCCCTTGAAGTCGCTCAGCCCGGCAAAGTCCGGCGTGAAACCCTCGTCGTAGCGGTAATAGCCCGATGTCGACATCAGGAAACTGCACGTGAGCTGCGACGTCTCGCCGGTATCGGTGTGCTCGATGTTGACCGTCCACCGTTCGTCGACGCTCGACCACTCGGCGCGCACAACCTTGCTGTTGTAGCGGATGTGGTCGAGGACCCCGTTTTCCGTTGCCGCTTCCTCTATGTAGGCGCGGATATCGGCGCCGTCGGCGATCGCCTTCCGTCCGGTCCACGGCTTGAACCGGTAACCGAGGGTGTACATGTCCGAATCGGATCGAACCCCCGGGTAGCGGAAGAGGTCCCACGTTCCACCGAGCGTGTGACGTGATTCGAGCACAACATACGACCGTTCGGGGAAGCCCTTACCGAGATGAACAGCGGCGCCGATGCCCGACAGTCCAGCTCCGACGATGATGTGATCGAAATGCTCGGTCAACTTCGACTCCTGAGGGTTGGGTGCGCCACGATGCGCGTTCAGTGAGTCTATTCATTGCCGTTTATTGCCGTAACAGATACGCCCGAACACTGACGGTTGACCGCTGGATCATCGTGGACACGCTCAGATCACCGGCTGTCGAATCGAGGTGGCGCATGTTGCTCGTCCACCTCGGGTCGCCGGGGGCGGCGCAACACTTTCATTCCTGCTGCGCGCAACTCGTTGGCGACGCCGCCTTCTGGACGACGATCTCGTCTATGACATCTATTGCTCCGAAGACTGCCGCGAGCGGGACTGCCGATTCCGAGTTGGACGCGATTTTCGCACCGATCTTCGATCGGATTGCCGTCGGCGCCGTGACGCGCGAGGTCGACCGCCAGTTGCCGTACGACGAGGTCGGCTGGCTGAAGGAGGCCAAGTTCGGCGCACTACGCGTGCCGGTCGAGCACGGCGGCTACGGCGTCACCGTTCGGCAGTTGTTCCGCCTTCTCATCGACCTGGCTGCAGCCGAATCCAATCTTCCACAGGCGCTGCGCGTCCATTTCGTCTTCGTCGAGGATCAGTTGCTGGCCGAGCAGGGAACCGCGCGTGACGGCTGGTTGCGCGCCGTCAGCGCCGGCACGCTTGTAGGTAACGCGATCACAGAGCCCGGCGTCGGCGCGGTCGACCGCTACCGGACGACTCTGACTCCTGCGGGCGACGCGTGGGTGCTCAACGGCGTGAAGTCCTACAGCACCGGCTCGCTGTACGCCGACCACATCCTGGTCGCCGCCGACCGCGACGGTGAACGTCTCGGCGTCCTGGTCGATGCGAACGCCGAGGGCGTCCGTCAGCACGACGACTGGGACGGCTTCGGTCAGCGGCTGACAGCTAGTGGCACAACCGAATTCACGAACGTTGCCGTCGCCGACGACCGGATCCTCGGACCCGGCTACGGCGGTGCCGGACCGACCTATTCGACGTCGTACCTGCAACTGTTCCAGCTCGCGGTGCTTGCCGGCATCGCGCAGCGAGCCGAACGCGATGTTCGCGAGTGGGTTTCGGCCCGCACCCGCACCTTCACCCACGCATCCGCTGATCTGCCGCGCGAAGATCCCCTCGTGCAGCAGGTGATCGGACGGTTGTCGGCGGCATCGTTCGCTGCCCGTGCCAGCGTCCTCGCGGTCGCAGACGTGTTGGACGGCGTCCTCGACAGTGGCGCGACCGACGAAAAGGGTCTCGTCGCAGCAGAACTCGCAGCAGGCCAAGCTCAGCTAGGCGTGATCGACACGGTCCTCGCCGCCACCAGCCAGATCTTCGAACTCGGTGGTGCATCGATCGTTTCGGAACGCCTTCGGTTCGACCGGCATTGGCGCAACGCTCGCACCATCTCGGTGCACAATCCCGCGATCTTCAAAGCGCGGTCGATCGGCGACCACCTGCTCAACGGTACGGACCTGCCTTTTGCGTGGAGCGCAGGCGAGCGCAAGACACCACAGGAAGCCACCCGATGAGTCGCCGAATCAGGTTCAACGCCTTCGACATGAACTGCGTTGCACACCAGTCACCGGGGCTATGGCGTCACCCCGATGACCAGTCGCATCGGTACAAGGATCTCGACTACTGGATCGAACTGGCAAAGCTGTTGGAGCAGGGCCGATTCGACGGCATCTTCATCGCCGACGTACTCGGCACCTACGACGTCTACGGCGGCGACGACACCGAGGCGATCCGGCAGGGTGCACAGATTCCCGTCTCCGACCCGTTGCTGCTCGTTTCGGCGATGGCGGCAGCGACACGCCATCTCGGGTTCGGAATCACGACCGGCACCGGATTCGAGCATCCGTATCCGTTCGCCAGACGACTCTCGACCTTGGATCACCTCACCAAAGGCAGGCTCGGCTGGAACGTCGTCACCGGCTATCTGCCATCGGCCGCAAGGAATTTCGGCGCCGCCGACCAACTCGACCACGACGCTCGCTACGACCACGCGGACGAGTACCTCGAGGTGCTCTACAAGCTGTGGGAAGGTTCGTGGGAAGACGACGCGGTCGTTCGCGATTCGGCGAGCGGCGTCTTCGTCGACCCCGCCAAGGTCCACCACATCGGACACAAGGGAACACATTTCACCGTTCCCGGCGTCCATCTGGCCGAGCCCTCACCGCAGCGCACCCCGGTTATCTATCAAGCAGGTGCATCACCTCGTGGCGTCCGATTCGCGGCAGAGAATGCCGAGGCGATCTTCGTCGCGGGGCCGTCCAAGCGTGTTCTGGCACAGACCGTGTCGCGAATTCGCGACGCGTTGGAAGCTGCCGGCCGCGACCGTTACGCGGCCAGAATCTACGCCCTGGCAACCATCGTCACCGACGCGACCGACGACGCGGCACAACGCAAACACGAGGAGTATCTGTCCTACGCGAGCGTCGAAGGCGGGCTCGTGTTCATGTCGGGTTGGATGGGAATCGACCTGTCCACCTACGATCTCGACGATCCCATCGGGCAGGTCGAGAGCAACGCGATCCAGTCGGCAGTCGCGGCGTTCCAAGAATTCGACGACGACGGCCGCGAGTGGACCGTGCGCGACATCGGACGCTGGGCGGGTATCGGCGGCATGGGTCCGGTGTTCGTCGGATCCGGTGAGACCGTCGCGGACGAGTTGCAAGATTGGGTCGAAGAGACCGATCTCGACGGCTTCAACCTGGCGTACGCGATTACGCCGGGATCGTTCGAAGACATTGTCACCCACGTCGTTCCGGTCCTGACCGAACGTGGTGTCTACGCATCGGAGTACGAGGCGGGCACGCTGCGCAACAAGTTGCTCGGCGCTGGTGACCGAGTGCCCGACAATCACCGCGGCGCGAACTACCGCATCGGGGCGCCCGGTTCGACCGCACTGCCGGACTCGGAAGTTCGGGCGACTGCGTTGACTATTTAGGTCGGGCGAGCGCCGAGGGATTCCAAGAAGACCTCGGCGATCGCTTCGAGCCCGATCCGGTCGGCATCGTCGAAACGGTTGGGCAGTGGGCTGTCCAGGTCCAACACACCGATTAGTGCGCCCGCCCGCACCAGCGGAACGACGATCTCGGACCTGGTGTCTGCGTCGCAGGCGATGTGCCCGGCGAAGGCGTGCACGTCCGGGACCACCTGGGTCTGCCGTGTCGTTGCCGCGGTTCCACACACTCCGACGCCCAGGGCGATTCGGATGCAGGCAGGTTTGCCCTGGAACGGGCCGACGACCAGTTCGTGGCCGTCGAAGAGATAGAAGCCAACCCAGTTCACATCCAAGAGTGTGTGAAATAGCAGGGCAGACACATTCGCCGCGTTGGCGATTCGGTCGTGCTCCCCCGCTGTCAGCGCCTCTGCCTGCGCAGCCAGCTGCACGTATTGTTCGGCGCTGTCTCCGACAAGTTCGGCGACTGTGAAAGACATTGCGCAATGATAGTCAGTCGCACATGCTGTGCACGCCATCCATTCGCCGTGATCGCAACTGTGCCGAACCACGCACGGCGACGGAACAATTCGAGCATGACCAACCAAAACCCCAATTCCTCCTCCGCCCGTAAGGCCGCCGTGATCGGCGCAGGCCAGACCGGAGTGACCGCTGCACTCGGTTTGCTCGACGCCGGCTTCGCCGTCACCCTCTACAGCGACCGAGACCAGCGCTCGTTGCGCAACGACGTACCTGCCGCAGGCACCGCGCTGGAGTTCGGTGAGACGCAGCAGGCCGAGATCGCGCTCGGACTGGACCCCTACACTTCCCGCGCCCCAAGGCATTCCGGCTTGAGTGTGCGTATCGCCGGGGAGCAGAACGCCGAATTGATCGCATTCGACGGCAACTTCGACGGGTACGTCGGCGTCGCTGTCGACACCCGACTCAAGGCAGACGAGCGCCTCACCACGTTCCAGGAGCGTGGCGGCCGCTTCGTCGTCGAGCCGGTCACGCCCGAGACGCTCGACGCAATTGCCGGCGCGAACGACCTCACGCTCGTTGCAACCGGACGCGGCGGCCTGTCCAATCTCTTCGCCGTCGATCCCGTCCGCTCCGTTTACGATGCGCCGCAACGCAAATTGCTCACCGTCACGGTTACCGGGCTCGGCTTCGACGAGGGCGTCTTCGCGCATCGCAGCCCGGCCGGTGGCGGACACAGCGGCTTCTCTATCTTCGCCGAACAGGGCGAGGGCTGGTGGGGTCCGTACCTGCACAAGGACGCCGGCCCGAGCTGGGCGTTCCTCGGCTGGGCACGCCCAGGCAGCGACTGGGAAACCCGTTTCGCCGCTGCCGATTCCGCGGAGTCGGCGTTGGCAATCGTCAAGAACCTCTACCGCGACTACATCGACTGGGATCTGCCCGAGGTGCTCGCAACCGAGAACATCATCGAGGATCCGCATTCCTGGTTGAAGGGTGCGGTTACGCCGGTCGTCCGCGAGGGCGTCGGCCGCACCGCGAGTGGCCACGTCGTCGCCGCGCTCGGTGACACCGCCGTCGCGTACGACCCCATCGCCGGCCAGGGCGCGCAGGGTGGACTGATCCAGGCGCAACGCCTCGTTGCCGCCGCGACCATTCACGACGGGGCATTCGACGAAGCGTGGCTGGCAGGTCAGTATGCGGACTTCCTCGCCGCTCGTTCCGACGCTGCGAACAAGGTCACGCGCCTGTTCCTCAGCGATCCGGAATTCGCTGACATCGGCGGTCAGTTCTTCGCAACCGCAGCGGTCGATCCGCGGTTCGCGTCCGCGTTGGTCGCTCTGCTGCATCGTCCGCAGCCGTTCCTCGCCATCGACTCCGTCGAAGCAGCAGGTGCCTACATCCAGCAGGTCACCGGCGAGGATCCGGCTGAACTGCTGGCTCGCTTCGCACCCGCAGGCAGGTTCGCGAGGTCCACCTTCGCTCCTGCACTCGTCTAGCTCACGGCGCTACCAACGGGATCGACCTGCACGCCTTCGGTGCAGGTCGGTCCCGTTTCAGCGCGCCGCATTCGGAGTGAGTGCGCCCCTCACCCCATCCAGCGACGTCAATGTGACCCTCATACCGCGTCCGCACGCCAAAACACCGGAGCCAATGTCACAGTCGTACCTCTATGCGGGACGAATGCCACATCCGCTCCACCAAACGTGGAGTGACCCTCACCCCACCATCGGCGCGAACTTCTCGGCCAGTGCGGCCTTGATCTCGATGTGGCGCAACAGAAAAGCGCGCTCATCGAGCCGCTTGCGACGTAGCCATGCCGTCACTTCGTCGTTGCATTTGCTCGCGTTGCAGGAACCACACGCGGGTGCGATGTTGTCGAGCGTGTACCGACCGCCGCGCGAAATCGCTTGCACGCAATCACGCTGCAGCGGCTTGTCGACCGCTCCGCAGTAGGCGCAGCCACCCCACGCTTCTTTGAGCGCCGCCCATTGCGCGTCGCTCAAATCATGCTCGACCAAGCCCATACGACGTTTACGCCTGCGAGCGATGCGTGCCTTGCGAGTCCGGTTCACCACCACGGACTGAGCGTAAGCAGATCGGCTCGCTTATTCTTCGCGACTCGCCTCAGCGACTCTGCAACTCCACGCTTTCGATGTAGGCACGCCGCTTCTCGATGTCAGCCTTGGCCACGGTGTCGTGCCCGCCCAGAAGTCGCGAGATCCGGTTCCGCAGATCTTCAGGAAGCGGGAACAGCAATTTCGCCGCGAGCCCTGTGCTGGTCGGCACTATCCGCTGCCCACCTCGGCCGCTGGCGACAGCGTCGAGGATCGAGTCGGCAACATCGCCCGGCTCGATGAAGCCGATGCGTCGAGCCAGCCAGTTCGGTGAAAGTCCATCGATCAGTTCGGTATTGACGAAGGACGGGCAGATCGTCGACACCGCTACGCCTAGCGGTTCGAGTTCCTGATGCAGTGCCTCGCCGAGCCCGACGACCGCATGCTTGGTCGCGCAGTACGTCGCTGCTCCCGGCGGACTGAGCAGTCCGAGGATCGACGCGACGTTGACGATGTGTCCGTTACCGCGTTCGGCGAAACGTCGTCCCGCGAGCTTGGACCCGATGATCACGCCACGGGTGTTGATGGCGAGCTGCCTGTCTGCCAACTCGATCGACTCGTCGAGGAAGCTGCCTGTCGGCATGATGCCCGCGTTGTTCACGAGTGCATCGAGTTCACCGAACTCCTCCGAGGAGGTGTCCAAGAAGGCCTCGAACGAGGCGACGTCGGTGACGTCGAGCGCCAAGCCGAGCACCTGCGCGCCGGATGTCTCGGCGATCGCCGCTGCCGTCTTCTCTACCTGCACGGCATCGATGTCACCGATCACGACCGATGCACCTGCGGCCGCGAAGGCTTCGGCGGTCGAGCGGCCGATCCCGCGCGCACCGCCGGTGATCGCAATCCGTTTGCCTGCCAATGTTTTACGCATCTGCGGACACACTGCCGATCTCGTACGCGTCGAAGTCGACCTTGCTGGTCGCACGAGCGTAGGCAATGTGCGAACCAGGCCAGACGGCGACGACTTTGCCGTCCTCGGTGTGATACCAGCCGGGGCATCCGCTCGTGAAGACCGTGCCGGACAACTTGCGTTGAATCTCCTCGTTGAACGCGTCCTGGACGTCCTGACGAACGTCGATCCAACCCCCGTCCTTGGCAATCCGCTGAATTGCCTCACGTGCGTAACGGGCCTGCTTCTCCAACAGGAAGATGATCGTGTTCGTCAGCGAACCCGTGTTCGGGCCGTAGATCATAAACAGATTCGGGTAGCCGGAGACCGTGATCCCGAGGTAGGCCTCCGGACCGTTCTTCCACTCGGTGTGCAGTTTTCGGCCGTCGCGACCGGTGATGTCGATCGGCGCGAGGTACTCGGTGGCGGTGAATCCGGTGCACCAGATGATCACGTCCGCATCGACTTCCGTGCCGTCGTCGAGAACAAGCCCAGCAGGCGTCACCCGAGCGACGGCCTTAGCATGCAAGGTGGTCTGGTCACGATCGAGCGCCGGATACCACTCGTTCGACAGCAGGACCCTGTTGCAGCCGACCTTGTAGTTCGGGGTCACTGCCTTGCGCAGATCCGGATCCTTGATCTCACGACGGATCTTGTACTTCAGCCACTCGTGCAGTCCGCCGCGCAGCGGGTCGAACTGATCGAAGATGATCGGCACGCGCGCTTCGTACCAAGCCCATTCCACGTTGTGCTGCAGCCGCGACAAACCGGGAACGTTGCGCATCAGCCACTTGACGCGGCGGTTCGAGCGGTGATTCCACTTGTTGCCGACCCAGTTCGGCGACCGTTGGATCACGTGGAGCTCGGAAACCTGGTCGACGATTGCCGGGACCAATTGCACTGCGCTGGCACCGCTTCCGACGACTGCCACCTTCTTTCCGGTCAGGTCGACACTGTGATCCCAACGCGCAGAGTGGAAGTGATCGCCCTCGAAGGTGCCCATACCGTCGAGGTCCGGAATCTTGGGCCGCGACAGCTGGCCGGTCGCGCAGATCAATGCGTCGAACCACACCTTCTCGCCACCTTCGATTTCGAGTTCCCACCGTCCGGTCGACTCGTCGAAACGGGCGGCGACGATCTCGGTGTCGAACCGAGCTTTCTGGAGTACGCCGTACTTCTCGGCGCAGCGTTCGAGGTAGGCCTTGATCTCAGGCTGCGACCCGAACCTCGCCGACCATTCGGTTTCCAGCTCGTAGGAGTAGGAGTACGTCGGCGACGGCACGTCGCATGCCGCCCCCGGGTAGGTGTTGTCACGCCAGACGCCGCCGACACCGCTACCGCGGTCGAAGACGGTGTAGTTGTCGATTCCGTTGCGCTCGAGTTCGATCGCGGCGCCGAGGCCGCCGAATCCGCATCCGATGATGGCCACCGAGGGTGTCTTGTCAGGCATAGCTCGAAAGGTACTGAAGCGACTCGTCCGTTCCCATGTCCGCGCCGGGCAGGGTATTGTCATTTTCGGACATGACGACCATCGCAAGCCGCACCGACGCTCCCGCGTGGGACCACCCTCGCGGGACGGCGGCTGCCCGCATTCTGGTCGAACTGGGCGTCGACCGCGGCGTCAATCGATCGGACCTGCTTGCGGGTACAGGCTTACTGCCGACCGAACTTGCCGATCCTGCATTCGAGGTCGAAGCCGGCCAAGAACTCGCCATCGCACGCAATTTGTTACGTGCTCTGGAGCATCCCTCCGGTCTTGGGATCGACGCGGGAATGCGTTACACGATCGGACATTTCGGCATCTGGGCGTACGCGATGCTGTCGAGCCCGACGTTGCGTGAGCTCGTCCGGATAGGTGTGCGATACACCGGACTTTCGTTCGCCTTCATCAGACCGTTCTTCGAAGAGGACCGTAACGAGGGACGAGTCGTGCTCGCCGACAACGAGATTCCCGACGATGTGCGCACGTTCTTCGTCGAACGGGAGTTGACCAAACTCGCGATCATGATGCCGATCGCGCTCGGAGCGCGCCAGGGTGCCGTGCGCTACGAGACAAGTCTCGATGGAGCAGAGGCCGCCGCGTTGCGCGACCGCCTGCCCCACATCACGTTGCTCACAGGACGCGACCAGCACATCCTGGCTTTCGATCGCGCGATGCTCGATGCTCCGCTCCCCCAGGCTGATCCGATCACCGCGCAGATCCTGGAAAAGCAATGTGCCGACCTACTTCAGGCTCGACGCAATCGGCGTGGGGTTGCCGGCCACGTCCGCTCACTTATTCTCGCTCGCCTCGACCAGTCACCGAGCATGGAACAGATTGCGGGTGAGTTGCATGTCGACCCGCGAACCTTGCGGAGGCAACTGCACGCCGACGGGACCTCGTTCCGGGAGCTGATCGACGAAGTCCGCGAGACGATCGCCGACGAATTGCTCGGCACCGCCGGACTCACGGTTGGAGACGTCGCGAGCCGCCTCGGCTATCACGACGCTGCGGGATTCACACGCGCGTACCGCCGCTGGACGGGTACGACACCTGGCCGCGGCCGCGGCGTCGCGGACGTCGGATAGGTGATCCCGATGCGCCACCGGGCGCTGATCGGATATGTTCGCGGATGGCGAGGGCTACAAGCCCCGGCGGCATTCGAACCGCTCTAGAACCAACGAACCTTCTGACGTCGGGAGAACGAAAAAAATGACTGCCAAGCAGCCGACCATCATCTACACGCTTACCGACGAGGCGCCGCGACTCGCGACCTACGCCTTCCTGCCGATCATTCGTGCATTCACCGACCCGGCAGGCATCGAAATCGAAACAAGCGACATTTCCGTCGCTGCACGCATTCTGGCCGAGTTCCCCGACTACCTCACCGAAGAGCAGCGGATTCCGGACAACCTGGCCGCGCTCGGCGCACTGACGCAGTTGCCCGAGACCAACATCATCAAGCTGCCGAACATCAGCGCCTCGGTGCCCCAGCTTGTAAACGCGATCAAAGAGTTGCAGGACAAGGGCTACGCGCTGCCCGACTATCCGCAGAATCCGAAGACCGACGAAGACAAAGAACTTCGCACTCGCTACGGGAAGCTCCTCGGCAGTGCCGTCAATCCGGTTCTCCGCGAAGGCAACTCGGACCGTCGGGCGCCGAAGGCGGTCAAGGAGTACGTACGCAAGCATCCGCACAGCATGGGCGAATGGTCCATGGCCTCGCGCACCCATGTCGCGCATATGAAGCACGGCGACTTCTACCACGGCGAGAAGTCGATGACTCTGGACCGTGCGCGCAATCTGAAGATGGAACTGAACACCGACAGTGGCGAAACGATCGTGCTCAAGCCCGAAGTTCCGATGGGCGAGGGCGACGTCATCGACAGCATGTTCATGAGCCGCAAAGCTCTGCTCGAGTTCTACGAGGAGCAGATGGAAGACGCCCGCAAGAGCGGCGTCATGTTCTCGCTCCACGTGAAGGCGACGATGATGAAGGTCTCGCACCCCATCGTCTTCGGCCACGCTGTCCGCGTCTTCTACAAGGACGCGTTCGCGAAGCATCAGGCCCTGTTCGACGAGTTGGGCATCAACGTCAACAACGGACTCGGCGACCTCTACGACAAGATCGAGTCGCTGCCCAGCTCGCAACGGGACGAGATCAGCAAAGATCTGCACGACTGCCACGAACATCGCCCCGAGTTGGCGATGGTCGATTCGGCACGCGGCATCACGAACTTCCATTCGCCGAGCGATGTGATCGTGGACGCCTCGATGCCCGCGATGATCCGTTCCGGCGGCAAGATGTACGGCGCCGACGGACGCACCAAGGACACCAAGGCCGTGATGCCGGAGTCCACGTTCGCGCGCATCTACCAGGAGATCATCAACTTCTGTAAGACCAACGGCGCCTTCGATCCCGCGACGATGGGGACTGTGCCGAACGTCGGCCTCATGGCGCAGAAGGCCGAGGAGTACGGCAGCCACGACAAGACCTTCGAGATTCCCGCGGACGGCGACGCCAACATCGTCGACCTCGACACCGGTGAAGTGCTGCTGACCCAACACGTCGAAGCAGGCGACATCTGGCGTATGTGCACCGTCAAGGACGCGCCGATCCGCGACTGGGTCAAACTGGCCGTCACGCGTGCTCGCGACTCCGGCACTCCCGTGCTGTTCTGGCTGGACCCGTACCGTCCGCACGAGAACGAGCTGATCAAGAAGGTGCGCCTGTACCTGAAGGATCACGACACCGAGGGCCTCGACATCCAGATCATGTCGCAGGTGCGGTCCATGCGATACACGCTGGAGCGGGCGATGCGTGGTCTCGACACCATCGCCGCGACCGGCAACATCCTCCGCGACTACCTGACCGACCTGTTCCCGATCCTGGAACTCGGCACGAGCGCCAAGATGCTCTCCGTCGTGCCTTTGATGGCCGGTGGCGGATTGTACGAAACGGGAGCAGGCGGTTCGGCGCCCAAACACGTCACGCAGTTGGTCGAAGAAGACCATCTGCGCTGGGATTCACTCGGCGAATTCCTCGCTCTCGCGGTAAGTCTCGAAGACCTCGGCCGCAAGACCGACAACAAGCGCGCGACCATCTTGGCGACGACGCTGGACGCTGCGACCGGCAAGCTGCTGGAAAACAACAAGAACCCGTCGCGCAAGACAGGCGAGATCGACAACCGCGGAAGCCAGTTCTATCTCGCGCTGTATTGGGCCGAAGAACTCGCCGCGCAGACCGACGACCCTGAGTTGGCCGAGAAGTTCGCGACGCTCGCCAAGACTCTGAGCGAAAACGAGCAGAAGATCATCGACGAACTCGCCGAGGTGCAGGGCAACCCGGTCGACATCGGCGGGTACTACCTTCCCGACGACGACAAGACCGTCAAGGTGATGCGGCCGAGCGAAACGTTCAACGCCGCATTGTCGGGGTAGCAGTCGGTTAGCGGAACAGTGTGGCGATGCTCTCGGATACCGAGAGCAATCGCGCACTTTCCGGCGATCAACATTGACGCTCGCTTGACGGTGGCGGCACGCCCGACGTCGCACTCTGGTCCGATACAGATCCCGAAGTATCCGGACAGGAGCGTCCCATGACTACTACCGCACCACAGGCTTCCCAAGCTGACGTCGAGGCATTCCTCGGCCGATTCGTCGTCGACTTCGGCGCAGCGCTGGCGTCCGCCGGGGTCATTCTCGGCGACCGACTCGGTCTCTATCGGGCTCTCGCCGAGCTCGGGTCCGCCACTGCCGATGAACTCGCGGAGCGAACCGACACCGACCCCCGCTATGTTCGGGAATGGTTGTCGGGCCAGGCCGCAGGCGGCTACGTCGACTTCGACGGCGAAAGCAACTTCTCGCTGACACCCGCCCAGATCGTGTGTCTCGCAGACTCGCACAGCCCAACATTTCTACCGGGCGCGTTCGAAATTGCGGCGTCGGTATACAAGGACGCCGACACGATCATCGAGGCCTTTCGAACCGGTCGTGGCGTCGGCTGGCACGAGCACCACCACGAACTGTTCGCAGGTACGGAACGATTCTTCCGTCCGGGCTACGCCGCCAACCTCATCGACAATTGGATTCCGGCGCTGCGGGGTGTCGAGGCGAAACTGCTGAGCGGTGCGAGGGTTGCCGACGTCGGATGCGGGCACGGTGCGTCGACGATCATCATGGCCCAAGGCTTTCCGCGGTCGACATTCGTCGGCTACGACTATCACGAAGCGTCCATCGTCCAAGCACGCACGGCAGCGGACGTTGCCGGCGTATCCGACAGAGTGCGGTTCGAGGTCGCAGGAGCCGCTGACTACGCAGGAACCGATTTCGACCTTGTCACGATGTTCGACTGCCTGCACGATATGGGCGATCCGGTCGGTGCCGCTCGTCACGTCCGGGAGTCGCTCAATTCCGACGGCACACTGTTGTTGGTCGAACCGATGGCAGGGAACTCGTTGGCAGAGAACCTGAATCCTGTTGGTCGAGTGTTCTATTCGGCGTCGACGTTCATCTGCACGCCCGCCTCACGGGCGCAGGACGTCGGCGCTTGCCTCGGCGCGCAAGCAGGAGAGAAGCGGCTCGAAGAGGTCGCGAGGGAGGCCGGTTTCACCCAATTTCGACGCGCAGCAGAGACACCGTTCAACATGGTTCTCGAAGCCAAACCGTAGTTCGGACAACACTATCCGTGTGAGGCGACCTCGGCGAGTCGCCGTAGCGAGGACGAGATCACACCTTGCTGGGTCGCAAGGCGATGTGCTTCGGCCTCGGGTATTTCGACGTGGACCGAGATGCGGGTCCCTGTTTCCACGGGTTCGAGTCGCCAGTCGAAGGCAAGGTCGGACACCGTGCAGGTCACCGTCACGCGCAGGTCGTCGCTGCGCGACTGCACGAGTTGTGGCATCGGGAAATCCGGGTAGCCATCGGGGTAGATGGTGATGTCCGCGGTCCCTCCCAGTTCGTCGCCCGAGACTGCGGACTCGATCCCGGTCCACCATTCCGGAAACCGCAGCGGGTCGTAGAGAGTCAGCCACACATCCTCCGGAGAGGCTGCACATTCTGTCGAGTCATCGAAGGTCGGCATTGTTCGCTCCTTGCTTGTTGTCGTGATCGAGGGCAGCGTGATCGAGCGTGGCGATGTCGGCAAGAACCGAACGCAATTCCTCAGCGGGAGAAACCAATCCGATCACCGGTCGGCCGAGGTCGGCGATCGTGGCGACGAGACGGTCGCCGAGGTCGACCGCACCTGTCCTTCTACGCCAACCTGTTTCAGCGCGTCCGAACTCGATTCGCGCTCTTTCGACGTCGCCGCGTCCGGCCGCAATCAACCCGCGGATCGACGACATGCGGGCAACCAACATGTCCGGCCAGTCCCCCGCGTGCACCGGTTCGAGCGCAGTCGCTCGCAACTCGACTGCTGCGTCGTCGTGGCGCCCCAACCGTGCCAGGGCTTCTGCTCGTTGCAAGCGCGCGAGTGGTCGACAGATCGAGGCAGACGCCACGTCGAGCGCCCGCTGCAGCCGCGACTCGGCGTCCTCGTACGCGCCAGCGCGCAGCAGGGCACGTCCGATCTCGGCGTCGGCTCTCGCGCACAATTCCTTGGTGCCCAAGGTGTCTGCGAGGCGCCGTGCCGCCAAGGTGTCGCGGAGCGCATCGTCGTGTCGCTCGAGCCTGGACAGTACCCATGCGCGCGACATCAGCATCTCGGCGGCGATAGCTATCGAGGATTCTTGTTCCTCGGCTTCGAGAGCCTCGTCGAGTACGCCGAGCGCAGCATCGTGATAGCCCCCCGCCGCGAGTCCAGCGGAGGCATTGAGAAGTGCGAGGTACACCAGATCGGTTCGCCCGATCGACCGGGCAATCGCAGCGCCGTGCCGAGCAGGCTCGGCTGCTTCGGTGAATCGTCCGCGTCGCAGGAGGACCAGCGATCGGGCGTTGCCGATTCTGACAGCCAACAAAGGGTCTGCCAGCGAACCGACCTGTCCGCCCGAAGCTTGCGCGATCAACTCGTCGCAGGTGTCGGGGTCACCGGCCACGGCCTCGCACCACGCAAGTGACGCCAACAGGTGAACGCGCAGTTCGTGTGGTGACTCCGCTGCGCGGTCGAGTACCTCCAGTGCGGTTCGCAACGATCGCAAAGCCAATCGCGGCCGGCACAGCGGACCGGTGTTCCACTCTGCGCGCAGGATGTGCGCCCTGGCTACCGCTACCCGGTCACCCCTGGCCTCGGTCGTTCGCACCGCCGTCTCGAAATGCCGGTCGCATTCTTGGCGGCGCCCACGGTACGCGGACACCTCGGCCAACGCCATCGGCACGTCGGGATCGTTGGGCAGCAGGTCCGCAGCTTCGACGAGTAATTCGTGGGCGCGTTCGAAGGCACCGAGCGATCGAGCGTGTCCAGCGGCCTGGATCAGCAATCGGCCCGCACCGCCGCGATCCCCCGCCCGCCGACTGTGTCGCGCCGCCTCGCCCGCGCGCTCCAGACCACCGGTCTCGGCAAGATCGAGCGCAGCCGACGCATGTATCCGGGCTCGCTCGAGTTCCGGCAACTCGGCATAAAACGCATCGCGTAACAGCGCGTGGCAGAAGTCGAGACGCCCGCCGGTCACGCCGACCAGACCCGCGTCTTCGGCAAGCCGGACTGCGTCGTCCAACCGGGCATCGGGTGCCAACTCGGGCAACCTGCGCCGCACTTCGTCGACCGTCAGAAATCTTCCGGCCACTGCGAGCGTCGCGCACAGGTCTCGGGCGTTCCCGGGAAGATTCGCGGTCCTGGCCCGAATCGTGCCGCGCAGGCCCTCCGGCAGGGATCGGTCGCCGATCAGAACGGTCCGCGTCGACTCCACCGCGAGCAGGGCGTTACCGTCGCTCGCTGACACGACGCACTGGAGATCGTCGTCGGACAGCCGACCGATCGTGCTGGCAAGTTCTGCGATCGATCGCGGATCGAGCCGGCCGACGGCCACCTCGGTCATCGGAATCTGCAGGTGTCGGTTCTGGTGCTCCGCATCGGCAAGTGCCGGCCTGATGGGTCGATCACGCCGCGTCCAGACGATCAGCACCGGCATTCCGCACAACCTACGACCGGCGCGGGCAAGCACGGCAGCGCTCGAATCGTCACAGTCGTGCATGTCCTCCAGGACCGCAAGCAGGGGTCCTCGTGACGCGGCGTACTCGACGAGAGCCAGTAGTCCCTCGGTCAGTCGCGCCGCTTCGAGTTCCGGCGGTCCGGGAGTGGCCTGCGCGATCATCGTCGGCAGTAGCGGGGCAAGCGCCGTGGTGAACAGTTCTCCGGTTGGCACACCACCGATGCCGTGCAGTATCGCTCGGGCAAGATCGGCCCACGGTGCGAACGGCGCACCGAGATTCGTTGCCGTACCGATCGCTGTCAACGACCCCTCGGTGGCAGCGGTCTCGACGAGGTCGGCGACGAGTCGGGTCTTCCCGATGCCTGCTTCGCCGTGAACTACGGCAAGTCCGCCTCGACCTGCCTTCGCCGAATGCCATGCCCCCAGCAAATGTTGCCGCTCGCCGGCACGGCCGACCATCGGTCCCTGTGACATAGGACGAAGCTGCCGTTTCGGTGCCGAGGGTGCCTGCGGTGCCAGCCGGATGTTTCTGATTCTCTCTGCGAGCCGCCAGGTCTCTTCCGACGGCGCGATCCGCAATTCACGCCTGAGCCGGTCGACGAGTTTCGAGTAGACCGCAAGCGCGACGGGCCGGTCGCCCGATTCCTCGTAGCGGCACATAAGTACACGCGCGCACGATTCCGACAGCGGGTTCAGTGCGGCCGCCTGTCTTGCTCGCTCGAGTGCGGTGACCGTATCGCCGTCCGTCGCGGCCTGCTTCGAGCGCGCGGTCAACAGGTGAATCACTTTGTCTCTGTATGTATCCCGCGCAACGAGAGCCCACTCCTCGTCAAGTCCGACCAGTATTTCGCCTGCAGCGACGGCAAGTGCTTCGTCAGGTAGGTCCCGATCGACGAGATCCTCGAAGCGCCACAGATCCACGTCGACGTTGCACAGCGTGATCCGATCGCGGGAGGTGTCCAGAACTGTGTCGGCGTGCACGCCGAGCGCGCGCCGCAACGACCAGAGCGCGCTCCGAACACTCTGCCTAGCGCTGGCGTCTGGAACATCCGGCCACAGCGCCGCCGCAACCTCACGACGCGGATGCGGACCGGGATTGATTGCCAGCCAACCGAGCAGTGCACGTGATCGCAGGCTGTCGGGAAGGGCGACAGGAACACCGCCGACGTGGAGCGCAAGATCGCCGAACACGCGCACGGAAATCACCCCGTCGCGCGTCTTCGCCGACATAGCGTCTCCATCGCAGAAATGGCCGAAGCCAGACTCAGATTACGCCAGGTCAAAGCCCTCGTACGTGACGATTTTGTAGCCGAGGCATTTCGATAACCCCTAGTTGGCCTCCCGTACACCTACGCGGGGCTTACTAGCTGGCGACTTGTCCAGCCAAGGTGGACGCCAGCCGAACGACGAGGAGACGTCGTGTTCGTATCTCGAACTCGCTTCGCAACACTCACAACAACGGTTGCAGTCGCGTGCGCCGTTCTCACCGCGTGCGGTTCCGCGCCCGACAGCTCCAGTTCTTCGGCAGACGGCACCGACGCTCGCACCGCTACCTCCGTTGCCGATTTCGGCGGGATGGACAAGCTTGTGGAGGCTGCCAAGAAAGAAGGCACGCTCCACACGATCACACTGCCGCCGGACTGGGCGAACTACGGCGAAATCATGAAGACGTTCGAAACGAAGTACGGCATCAAGATCGAGAACGAGAACCCCGACGGCTCCAGTTCCGACGAGATCAACGCCGTGAAGACACGCAAGGGGCAGGATCGGGCACCGGATGTCCTCGACCTCGGGCAATCCTTCGCCAACAGCGGCGCCCAAGAAGGTCTGTTCGCGCCGTACAAGGTCGCGACCTGGGACAGCATTCCCGCAGGGCAGAAGGACCCGGAAGGCAAGTGGGTCAACGACTACGGCGGCTACGTCTCGATCGGTTGTGACGCCGCGAAGATCGCGGTGTGCCCCCAGACCTTCGCTGATCTGCTCAAGCCCGAATACAAGGGCAAGGTCGCGCTGAACGGAAACCCGACCAAGTCCGGTTCCGCCTACGCTGGTGTGTTCGCAGCGGCGCTCGCGAACGGCGGGTCGTTCGACGACATCGGACCTGGCATCGAATTCTTCGGAAAGCTCAAGGCCGCAGGCAATTTCAATCCGGTCGAATCGACTCCCGCGACGATCGAAAAGGGCGAGACCCCGATCAGTATCGACTGGGATTACCTGAACGTCGGATACGCCGATAAGTACGCAGGCAAGGGAGTCGACTGGAAGGTCGCCGTCCCGACCGACGGAATCTTCGCGCAGTTCTACTCCCAGGCCATCAACAAGGACGCCCCGCACCCAGCCGCAGCGCGACTGTGGCAGGAGTTCCTCTTCAGCACCGAGGGCCAGAACCTGTGGCTGAAGGGCTACGCGCGACCGGTGACGCTGGCCGCAATCACCGAAAATGGCAGCGTCGACGGTGCCGCCGTCGCCAAGCTGCCGAAGGTCGACGGCACCCCGACGTTCCCCGACGAGGCGCAGGCCGCCAAAGCCAAGGAGGCCCTTGCCAACGGCTGGGCCACCGCCATGGCCGGCTGATTCAACCCATGACGACCGCTATACCAACGCTTGCGCCCGGTCCGGCATCCACCTCCGGACCGGCGCGCAAGAAATCGGCACAGACATCCCGCTCGTGGCTTGCCGCACTGCCACTGCTGACCTTTCTGGCATTGGCATTCGGCATCCCCGCGATAGCAGTGCTGGTTTCGGCATTCACCGTCGAGGATCCCACATCGGGTACGTCGTACCTCGGCATCGACAACATGACCGAAAGCCTGCAGGGCGCGTACCGCACCGCGCTCTGGTCCAGTGTGAAACTGGCCGCGTTGGTTGCAGTCGTCGGCGCGATACTCGGCACCATCCTTGCCCAGGCTGTCGTGACCTCACGCGGTACCTTTTTGCGCGAGGCCGTTCTCACCGCGTCCGGCGTCCTTGCCAACTTCGGTGGTGTCCCGCTCGCCTTCGCCTGGATCGCGACACTCGGCAACGCCGGACTTCTGACCACCATGTTCGGTCTGGGCGACAAGGGCTGGAGTCTGTATACGTTCTCCGGCCTTGCGATTGTCTACCTGTATTTCTCGATCCCACTGATGGTGCTGGTGATCACCCCTGCCCTCGACGGTCTCCGGCCGCATTGGCGCGAAGCAGCTCTCAACAACGGTGCGACGACGTGGCAGTACTGGCGCCACGTGGGCGTGCCGGTGCTTTTACCGTCCCTGATCGGCGGCATGGTGCTGCTGTTCGGTGGAGCGTTCGCCGCCTATGCGACCGCCGCCGCAATGGTCGGTGCGACCGTGCCCCTCGTCACCCTGCAGATCGCCGACGCGCTTTCAGGGAATGTGCTTGTCGGAAAAGAGAATCTGGCACTTGCGCTGAGTCTCGACATGGTTATCGTCGCTGCCCTTGTCATGGCCGTCTATCTGCCGCTGCGGAAGAGGAGTTCGCGATGGCTGGACTGACGAAGATCGAGCGGCCACGCCTCGGGCGGACCGCGGTACTCGCGATTGCCGCGCTGTATTTCCTACTCCCCCTTGCTGCGTCGTTCTGGTTCACCATCTATACCGACGCCGAGGGTTTCTCGTTCGCAACCTACGGCAACATCCTCTCCGCTGAGGGATTCACCAAATCACTCTTTATGTCGTTGGGATTGGGCGTCGTCACCATCGTGGTGGTACTCGCCCTGATGTTGCCCGCGATGCTCGCCGTTCGGCTCGGCGCACCGAAGCTCGGCCAGGTGCTCGAAGTGGTCTGCACGCTACCGCTCGTCGTGCCGCCGATCACCTTCGTCGCCGGTATCAGCACCGTATTACGTTGGGGTCCTGAGCATCTGGCAAACACCCCGTTCTGGCAAACGCTGATCGCAATCCAGAAGCCCAACTTCCCCATCGTGCTCGTACTCGCCTACGTCGTGCTGGCAACGCCCTATGTCTACCGCTCACTCGACGCGGGTCTGCGCGCCATCGACGTTCGCACCCTCGTCGAAGCCTCACGCAATCTCGGCGCGGGCTGGCTCACGGTAATGTTCCGGACCATTTTGCCCAACCTGCGCACATCAATCGCGAGCGCTGCATTCCTCACGCTTGCACTGGTTCTCGGTGAATACACGATCGCGGTCCTGCTCGGATTCCAGCCCTTCGCGGTCTGGATCGTGACGATCTCCGGCGCGAATGCCCAACTCTCCGTCGCTGTCTCGTTGCTCAGCCTGATCGTCACCTGGGCGCTGCTACTCGTCGTATCCGGCGTTGGAAGGAAACGAAAATGACCTCACGGGTGGAGTTACGAAACCTCCGTCGCACCTTCGGCTCGACCGTCGCGCTCGACGATCTCGATCTCACGATCGAATCGGGCGAGCTGGTCGCTCTGCTCGGCCCGTCCGGCTGCGGCAAGACCACCGCGCTGCGCTGCGTCGCCGGTTTCGAACGACCGGACAGCGGAGCCGTGATCGTCAACGGTGAGGACATCACCAAGGTTCCCGCCAACCGGCGCGACGCAGGCATGGTGTTCCAGTCCTACAGCCTCTTCCCGCACCTGAGCGCCCGAGACAACGTCAGTTTCGGCATGCGAATCCGCAAAGTGGCAGCAGCCAAACGACATTCACGCGCGGAAGAACTGCTCGAGCTTGTCGGCCTCCCCAGCGTCGGCGACCGCTACCCACACCAACTTTCCGGTGGACAGCAACAACGTGTCGCACTTGCACGCGCGCTCGCAATGGAACCAAGTGTGCTCCTGCTCGACGAACCGTTGTCGGCGCTCGACGCGAAAGTACGTGTCAGCCTTCGCGAAGAGATCCGCCGACTCCAGATCGACCTCGGCGTCACGACACTGTTCGTCACGCACGATCAGGAAGAGGCTCTGTCGATGGCAGACCGCGTCGCCGTCCTACGCGGCGGAAGGCTCGAACAGGTCGGCACCCCGGACCGAATCTACGAACACCCTGCGACGGCGTTCGTCGCCGAGTTCATAGGCTCGATGAACCACATTCCGGGTGTGATCGACGGCGACCGCGTTGCGGTCCTCGGACAATTCCTACCGATCGACGGTGAGGTTCCCGGAGATCCGGAGGTGGACGTTCTCGTTCGCCCCGAAGCAATTCGCCTGCAAGCCGCCACCGACGGCGCCGGCCTGGTTACCAGGTCGTCGTTCCGAGGTGCGACAGCGCGTCTCCATGTCGACCTCGCTGGTCTCGAACTACAAGCCGACGTGCCAGGTCACGACGCGGCTGTCCTCGCGCCAGGCGCGCGTGTCGCGGTGTCGCTTGTCCAACGCCCAGCCCTCGTCACCGAACGTACGGCGTCGTTCCAACCCGACGTTCGTGCGGCCGAGTCCGTCGGTTGACGATTCGACCGAAGTTCAGGGTTGTCCCTGATGTGGCCGTCCGCTACAGCCGCCTACTGTCCACACCTATGAGAGCGATCGTTCAAACCCATTACGGTCCACCGGATTCCCTCACGATGCAGGAGGTCGAGCGGCCGGTTCCGGGCGAGGACGAGGTGTTGGTGCGAGTGCATGCCGCGTCGATCAATGCGCGCGACTGGCACGTGATGCGAGGAGACCCGCGCATCGCACGCTGGATGGATACAAAGATCTTCGGGCGGCGAGGTCCCAAGCAACCGATTCACGGCGTCGACTTCGCCGGAACGGTCGAGGCGGTCGGTTCGGGTGTCCGCGATCTGCTGCCAGGTGAGGCTGTCTACGGCGAAGCGGCCGCAGGCGCCTTCGCGGACTACGTGTGCGCGCCACGGGCCAACCTCGACCGAAAGCCCGAGAATCTGACTTTCGAGCAAGCGGCGGCCGTACCGCTCGCCGCAGTCACGGCGATAACGCTCTTGCGTCACGTAACCGCAGGCGACCGGGTGCTGATCAACGGCGCTTCTGGCGGCGTAGGCACATTTGCCGTGCAGATCGCAGCTGCCAAAGGCGCCGAGGTTACCGCGGTGTGCAGCACAAGGAATGTAGACCTGGTTCGTTCGATCGGCGCGAAGCACGTCGTCGATTACACCCGCGACGACGTCGTCGGCCGCTTCGATACCGTGCTCGACCTCGTCGGAAACCGACGCCTGAAAGACCTGCGGGGCCTGCTCGAACCGAAGGGAACCCTCATACTGTCCGGCGGTGGAACGTACGAAGGCGGCAGCTTCCTCGGTCCGCTCTCGCTTATCGTCGGCGGCCAAATCCGCGGCCTGTTCGTCAAGCAGTCCATTCGGGCACCTACCGCCAAACCGAGCAGCGAGACGTTGGTCGAACTGCGAGATCTCATCGAGTCCGGCAAGGTAACACCAATCATCGACCGGACGTACCCACTCGCCGAGACGCCAGCGGCACTCGAATACCTGGAGAGCGAGCACGCGCGGGCGAAGGTCGTGATTTCTGTCGTCTAGACGCGAAAGTCACGGCTTGACAAGAATTTTGACGTTCTCCTCCTTGTTCGAGATCAGCTCCTCGAAACCGCTCTTCACGATGTCGTCGAGAGCGATCCTGCCGGTGATGAATTGGTACGGATCGACCCGACCGCTCGCGACCATCTCGATCGTCGCCGGATGATCGTTCGCGTAGGCGAGGCTGCCGAGCACGTTGATTTCGCGGAACACCAAGTCGTTCATCGCAACTCGTGCTTCGTGACCCCAGATCGCAACGTTCACGCAGGTGCCGCCCGCTCTGGTGGAACGGATTGCGGACGAGAGCACGGCGTCGATCCCTGCGCACTCGAACGAGACGTCCGCTCCCCTGCCGTCCGTGAGGTCGAGGAGTTGCTCGACTACATCACCAGCGGTGGGGTCGAGAACATGTGCTGCGCCCGCGATTTCAGCTTTCGCCTTTCGTACAGCTGCACGCTCGACGACGATCACCTGCTCGATATCGGCCGCTCGCAGAGACGCCGTCGTCACGAGTCCGATTGGGCCTGCACCGAATACAACAGCGCTGTGCGACGGCTTCGCGCCCGATAGGCGCACCGCGTGGTAAGCGACAGCGAGCGGTTCGATGAGCGCGCCGACGTCTGTCGCCAATTCGCCGAGCGGGTGAATCCAGCGTCGCTCCGCGACGACGAACTGCGAGAAGCCGCCACCGTAGCCGGACAACCCCACGAAGCCGAGCGATTGGCAGACGTTGTAGCGGCCGTTCCTACACGCATCGCAGCGTCCGCAGATAATGTACGGCTCGACCACGACTCGGTCTCCGATTCGTACGTCGTCGACACCGTCGCCGACCTCGGCAACAACACCTGCGAATTCGTGGCCGAGTGTGATCGGAACCGTCTCACCAGTCAGCGGATGCGGCGCGTCTGCCGGTGGAGCGAAGATCGGTCCGTCGAGATATTCGTGAAGGTCGGTGCCGCAGATGCCACACCACTCCACCTCGACTTTGACAGTCCCCGGTCGGGTGGCCGGCTCCGGAATGTCGTCGATCCTGATGTCGTTTCGACCGTAGAACCTGGCTGCCTTCATGGTGTGTTCCTCGCGTCGCGTTGGGTGGTTGTCACCACACGTGGTGCAACTCAGCACACTCCGATACAACCGGCGCCGA
Organism: Antrihabitans stalagmiti; assembly: GCF_016482825.1. GTDB lineage: Bacteria > Actinomycetota > Actinomycetes > Mycobacteriales > Mycobacteriaceae > Antrihabitans > Antrihabitans stalagmiti. Next base: position 111,940 of record NZ_JAEMNV010000009.1, read on the forward strand.
CAGGGTTGCATCGCATTGCACAGTAGATGCCCACCTCTACGGTTACCGACGGAACAACTTCAGGCACATGAGCGACTTCATCAGACCGTCCAGACTGCGCGGATCCCAGCCGGTCAACTGCGCCCAGCGGTCGAGTCGGTAAGCGAGCGAGTTCGCGTGCAGGTGAATTTCCCTGGCCGCGGCGCTGATCGAAAATCCGGATCGAGCAAACGCAAGTACAGCCTCCGCGAGATGAGGGTGCTCGGCTGCGATAGCTGTCCCTGCCTCCAAAAGCGCCGCGAGCTCGTCCCGGTGGGCAGCAAGGGTCGCCGCGAACCAGTCGTCGGCGAATCTGACAACTGCACCCGACGCGGCCGCAAGTGCAAGTGCCCGCTCGGCATCCGTAATGCTGTTGGCGGCGCCGACAAGTCCGACTCGCGACATTCCGACGCCAATCGACACTTCACTATGGTCGCGCACGGTGGCGCCGATGACGTCATCGATGAACCCTCGCTGGCACAAGACGATCACGTGGGAGCCATGCCGACTGCATTGGGCGGCGATAGGTGTGGCATCGAGGTCGCGCTGCAGCCGCTCTACCTCGGGTTCGGACCATTCGTCCGCGGCGACGCACAGGGCCTGGAAAGAATGTTGGGGATCGAAGCCGAGCGACTGCGCCAGGCCACGCATCTCGAGGTTCTCGACATCTGTTGCGATGCATAGTCTTTCGAAGAATCGGTAGCGAACGCCCGCGCGGATGGCCTGCGCACTTCGCGTCGCTTCGGTGTGACCGACCGCGACCGCGCTCGTCGCTGCGTGCACGAGGTCCCACAGTTTGCCGCCAGCGTGCAGCAGCTCGCGAGTCGGCTCATGCGACCGGTCGACCATCGTGTTCCATAATTCGCGCGAAGCAATGTGATAGGTCTCTATGACGTCCGAGAGCGGCAATCCTTGCATCGCTCGCCGGCGACCAAGGTCTCGGGAACGTTCTGCGTCGTCTTCCGGGAGCGGCTCGTTTTCGGCTACGGCCCGCAGCATTACGGACAGTTGCTTCTGGATGTAGGCCCGCTGCTCGTCGATCGGCACCACGGTGTAGGCCGGTAGCTCGCTGCGTATCTGCTGTACAGCTCGATCGGTCAGCTGCTCGATCTCGCGGGCGACCACGCGCCACAGCTCGCGGATCGCGTTCTCATCGGAGCCATCGGACACGTGCACCAGCATTCCCTTATCGAAGCCCCCAGATTCCCGATTCCCGTGAAATTCACGAACGACCGTTGCGACTTCCGGGATTCGCACGTGGCGGCGACGCAGTGACCGGGACCACACTGAGTCCACGTCGCAGATGAAAGAACCCCGAATGCCGCAACGGCACCACGAAAATCTACGTAGGAGAACACCAGTCATGTCCAACGAGGCAAAAAGCGCGATGCTTGCGATCGGTGTGCCGTTCGTCGGTGTGCTCGCCGGCATCGTCCTTCTCTCCGGTTCCGGGGCCACGGTCTTCGGATTCCCCATCGTGTTCGCCTGGCTGTTCTTGTGGATGCCGTTGACATCGCTGTGTCTCCATTTCGCGTGGACACTTTTCGACAGAGAAGAATTCGAAGCAGCTGAACGTGCGGACCTCGCCAACAGCGCGAGCGGAGACCGCAAATGATCGCCCTCACGTTCACCCTCGTCCTGCTCCTCGCACTCGGCGCCGGCATCCTTTCCCGACGCGGAAGCAAGAAGGAGATCTCCGACTACCTGGTCGGTGGGCGGTCCTTCGGTCCGGTGTTGGTGTTCATTCTTGGGGCGGGTGAGGCATACAGCATCGGCACCCTCATCGGCTTTCCCGGCGGCGTGTACGCGCACGGGGCGAGCTACGGGGTGTGGTTCATCGGCTACATCCTGTTGGCCTACCCGATCGGATACTTCTTCGCGCCGTACTTGTGGCGCGCCGGCAAGCGGTACAACGCCATGACCCTTCCCGACGTTGCCGGGCGGCACTTCCGCTCGCGCGGCCTGGAGTTGACGATCGCGGTCGCCTCGGTGGTTTTCCTGATTCCATGGGGTCAACTCCAACTCGCCGGGCTGCAAGTCGCGCTCAGTGGTCTCGGGATAACCATCAACCCGACCGTCGCGGTATTCGCCGGCGCCGCACTGGCATTGCTGTTCCTGCTGCTCTCGGGGGTGCGGGCGCCTGCGTTCGTGTCCTACGTCAAAGATGCTGCTCTGCTTCTCGGCGCGATCCTCATCGGTCTCGCCGCGACAGCGAAGTCGGGTGGACTCACCGCACTGTTCGCCGACGCGGCATCCCATGGCGCCGAGCAGTCGTCGCATTCCACCTTTTCAGGGGCATCGCTGACCTTCGTCATGACGACGATCGTGTTCCAGTCGCTCGGCTTCTTCGTCTTCCCTTTCATCGTGCAGGCTGTGCTCGCGGCGAAGTCGGAGGCAACGCTCAAGCGCGTCGCTCGCTTCAACCCGCTGTACATGCTTATGTATCCGTTCCTCGTCGCCGCGGCCTTCGGCGCGATCTCGTTGCTGCCCAACAAGTTGGAGGGAGCGGAGTCCAACGAGGTCCTTCTGCAGCTTTCCCGACTTGTGCTGCCCGATTGGCTGACCGGAGTTGTTGCAGGCGGTGCCGCTCTGTGTGCGATCGTCGTGCTGTGCGGATCGGCGTTGGGGATCGGCTCGATCGTCTCGCGCAACATCGTTCCCGGGATACCTGAGACGAGCCAACGACTTTGGGTGCGCGGAGTCATCGTCGCCTACCTCGGCATCTCGCTGCTCCTGACGCTCGCGGCACCGCAACTGCTGCTGACCTTGGTGAATACGGCCTACTACGGAGTCACCCAGGCAGTGGTGGTATTCGCGACGATGATCTTCGGCTGGAAGCTGCGTCCTGCGGCACTTGCGATGGGCGTCGTGATCGGCGACCTCGTGGTGCTGTGGTTGTACGTCGACAAGCATGGCGCCGTCTCTTCGTGGTTGTCCGAGCACGGCATCAACATCGGCGCCGCCGCTCTCGTGCTCAACGTGCTGTTCGTGCTGGGCACCCGATTGCTATGGCCCGCAGACAATCCGGTGCGCGGCTTACGAACAGAAGGTCGATCGGCGACGGCCGGCAGCACTTCCGATACAACCGAGAAGGCCGGTGCCCGATGAGAAGGACATTGCTCACCGCAGATCGCATCTTCACGCAAGACACGACGAATTCGATCGTCGAGGCGCTTGTCATCGACGGCGACCGGGTGCTTGCGGGCGGCACCCGCAAAGACATGGCAGACCGTGCCGGGCCGGGTATCCGACATCTCGATTTGCCTGGCGCAACAGTGATTCCGGGCCTGATCGAGTCTCATATCCATCCCACGTACGCCGGACTGACCGACGGATGGGCCGATTGCCGGACGCCCCCGTGCTCGTCGATCGTCGACATTCAACGCGCCCTCCGCGGCGTTGCCCCCAGCGCTGGCTGGATCCGCGGGTGGGGGTACGACGACACCCAGGTTCGGGAGTGCCGACATCTGACACGAGACGACCTCGACGCGGTGAGCACAGTGCGGCCGGTAATCGTTCTCCACATCTCCGGACATTTCGCGGTCGCGAACACCGTCGCGCTCGCAACAGCAGGCATCGACGAAAGCACCGTGGACCCGGGTGACCCGCAGTTTCCGCGTACGGCGGACGGACGCCTCACCGGGATGGCGTGGGAGATCGACGCGGTGGCACGACTGAGCGCCGCGATTCCGAACATCACGGACGCGGAGGTTCGTGCCGCACTGCTACGCAGTTTGGAGTTGGCGCGGTCTCGGGGCATCACCACCGTGCACGACCTGGGCGTCGGCCTGTCGGCCGGCATGCAGGAGTTGGCCGCTTATCGCGCACTCGACAACAATCGTGAATTGCCTGTGCACACCGTTGGATTTCTGCGCGGTGACCTCACGACCGATGCGCTGGACAACGGCGGGATCGGCTTCGCAGCAACAGCATCCCCCGGTTCGCGATTTCGATTGGCCGGCGCGAAGTTCTGGGCCGACGGATCTATTCAGGGCCTGTCCGCAGCGCTTCGAGCGCCGTACACCTGCAGCCCCGACCATCACGGCGACCTGCTGTATCCGCAAGAGCAACTCGATGCGATGGTTCTCCGAGTCCACCGCGCGGGTGGTCAGGTTGCGGTGCACGCCAACGGCGACGCGGCTGTCGGCGCCGCCATCTCTGCCCTGCGGAGCGCACAGGCCAGCGACGGTCGTCGGGCCCGTCATCGCATCGAGCATTGCCAGGTGACCGACTCGACGGACCTCGCGGCCATTCGCAAAGCCGAACTCGGCGTGAGCTTCTTCGTCAATCACGTTCTGCACTGGGGAGATCGACACCGCGATCGTTTTCTCGGACCGGAGCGGGCCGCCGACCTCGACCCTCTGGCCTGTGCCGCAGCCCTCGGCTTGCGATTCGGTCTGCACTCGGACTGCCCCATCACCCCGATGGATCCGCTACAGACCATCAGGACCGCGGTAACCCGGCTGACCAAAGGTGGTTCGGTGCTCGGCGCCGACCAACGGATCGGAGTGCACAGGGCAATCCAGGCAATGACGACCGACAGTGCCTACCTGGTCCATGACGAGCATCAGGCAGGCACCTTGGCACCGGGGCAGCGCGCGGATCTTGTTGCGTTGGACGGCGATCTGACGGCCCTCGCCGATGGTGCGGCGGAGATCCCCCGCCCCGCACTCGTCATGATCGATGGGCGCTGGGCGGCGTAAGACCCTCTCACCCGACCGATTGTGCCGCGACGCTGATGGTGTCGGCAACGACGCCAGGCTGCGAGACGAGCGAGGCATGGGAAGCGTCGATCTCGGTTACACGGCCGGGCGCCGCTCGGGCCGCCATAAATCGTTGTGCGGCAGGCGGTATCACGCGGTCCCGCTTGGATACCAAGTACCAACTGGGTGTGCTCGCCCACGTCGGTGGACCGCTGGGTTCCAGGTTCGCCAACAGTGATACAGAGTGCTGATGGGCGTACATCGTCGCGGCAGTCCGAACGCTGACGTCCGCGGCGAACAGATTGTGGAAATACGGTTCGGCGATATAGCCGTCGAGTCCGGTGCCCACCACTTTCAGTTGCAACGCCGGTGGGAGTAATCCGCTGCCTGGGAATCGAATTGGGTCGAGCAGCAGCTGAACGAACTCACCCTGTGCTGGCGCGAATGCCGCGATGTAGACGTTCGCCTTGACCTTCGGGTCACGAGTGTTGGTGATCACGGCGCCGCCATAGGAATGGCCCACGAGGACGGCAGACCCGTCGATCGTGTCCAACACGCGTTGCACGGCTCGGGCGTCGTTGGTCGGGCCGCGGAGCGGGTTGTCAACGGTTACAACGTTATATCCGCGAGAGCGAAGTTCGGCGGCGACGCCGTCCCAGCTGGTGGCATCGGCAAACGCACCGTGGACGAGAACGATCGTCGGCATATTCGGCGCTGCAGTCGCAGTGGCGGGCAGCAGCGGTACAGAGATCGCGAACACGGTGATGGCGACTGCGAGCAGATATCGCAGCCGGACTATGAAGCGGCGTTTTTGCATTGGAGCAAACCTTTCCGATTGGCGTCAGGACTGCCGCGACGGCGACGTCGTGGCATGCTGCAACGCCCAGCCGAGGGCGTAGTCGGCAATCTCTTCCCAGCCCTGCTGGCTGACGAGGCGATGGGTGCGGTCCGCGAACTCGACACGCTCCACGAGTGCGGTGCCCTTGGCGTATTTGCTCAGTGCGGCTTTCTGGATGGCGGGCGGCGCAACGTGATCCTTCGCACCGGAGATGAGAAGCAGCGGCGCCCGGTCGGGTTTGAGGTAGTCGACTTTCGTCGTTCCGGTCTTCGTCTTCGGCAGCGACAGAACACCTTCGAAGAACACGCGGTTGTAGGAATTGATCGCGCTGGCCTCCCATTCACGATCGGAGTCGGCGCGGCTGAGATCGTTGCCGAACGTGTAGTGGAAATGACCTTTCGAGAATTTGCTTGCGCTACGAGAACCGAACGGATTCGACAGAATCGGGAACCCGGTCCGCAACGTCGAGAACGGCAGGGTAAGCACACCCGCAGGCTGACCCGGGGCAACGCCGACGCCGGCTACTCCGAGGCCGCGATCGAGCAGCATCTGGGTGAAAATGCCGCCGAACGAATGCCCCATGATGATCGGCTGTTCGCGCATAGGACGGATTACGTCGTCGTAGGAGTCGACAATCTCCGTGATGCCAACACCTTTGAGTGCGCTCGGATCGGCGCGGACTTCGGCAGGTGTCCGATCGCCGATACCCGGCCAGCCCGGTGCGATGACCTCGTGACCGAGTTCGCGGAATCGCCCAGCCCAGGTGTCCCAACTGGACGGGGTCATCCACAGACCATGCACCAGAACGATCGGCGGCTTACCACCCGATTTGTTGTTCGTCATTGTCATTCTCTCCGTTATCTTTCGGTGGACGGTCAGGCGACCCGTTCGAGGTTGTTGGCAGTCAGGAACTCCAGGACGCGATCGGCTATCTCTACCCAACCGCTGTCGATCGACATGGAGTGGCCGCGGTCGTCGTAGACAACCAATTCGGTGACAGCGGAGTTTCGGGACTGGCGTCGGTAGGCAGCCCGAACGACGACCTCTGGTGCGGTCCGATCGTGTCGACCACCCACGATCAGCAACGGTCCGCGCGCAGCGCGCGTATCTACGGCAGCAGCACCGCCGACGGTCAGATTCGCGAACCCGACTTCGAGCAATGGACGTAGTGCGGCAGGGACGGCGTAGTCGTTGTAAATGCGGTCCGCGTCGACGCGATCGACCGTCGTTGCGACCTGGTGGTGAAACTGCTCCGGCGTCGGCATCCACGTGCGCTGCCACCATGACGGGTGACTCAATACGGTTCCAGCGGTACGCAATTGATCTCGTGACAGCTGCCAGATACCCCGGAACGGTGCCGGCGCGATTGCGATGGCGGCCCGCGCGAACCCGCGGGCGAGCAAACGCTGCGCAACGAGACCGCCGAAACAATGCCCCACGACAACCGGGGTGGCCGGTAGGTCGGCGATGATCGCCTCGTAGTGATCGGTGATCGCAGCCAGGCCGATCTTGTTCAGGTCGTCGGCATTGCTTCGCGTCAATGACGCGGTATCCGCCTCGCCGGGCCAACCCGGTGCAATCGTCGCGTAACCGCGCTGCTCGAACAATCGTCGCCACGGTTCCCAGACCGCTGCGTGCAACCACATTCCGTGCACGAACACGACAGGCATCGCAGGCGGGTCAGCACGCCTGGCGAATCGCTCGTTTCTCGCTGGCTCGAACATCGCGTCCCAACCTAGGCGGGCGACGATGGGTCGAATTGTCTGTTTCTGCAGAGTTGTTGCCTGACAGTGCACAGTCCTGACAGCCGCACTGGTCGGCCAGCTCGGATGGGTCGAAATTTTGTGTCACCGGCGGTAGCGTCGCGAGTCATGGCGGTAGCGTTCGACACCGACGCGCTCGATCTGCGCGAGCGGATGGACGCTGTCGTGTCGGTCTTCCAGGACGTGTCCGCACCTGCGCACGTCGCCCGGGAGCAACGCGACGTCGATCCTCGCGTCCGCATGGATCTCTGGGATCTCGGCGATGTCGAGCTTTTCCGGGGCGAGATGGGCGGAATCCGTTTGCGCCGCACGATGACCCAGATTGCACGCGCGCCCGCTGGCGTGCTCGCCATCGCACTGCAAGAAGCGGGCACTGGGCGTCACGAGCAGCGCGACATTCAGCGGGTTCTCAATCGGGGCGATCTACTGATCACTCACCTCGACAGCCCGTACGACCACCTCTTCACAGGACACGGCGCCTGCCAAGTTCTGCACATCGGGGTCGAGCAACTCGATCTGCCCTTCGAACTCGTCTATCGGGTTGCGGTCGACCCTCGAATCAGTCCCCTCGCCCGCACGATGGCCCAGCACATCACCGACACCGCCGCAGCGTCAACCGGATCAGCCCGTTCGCCGCAGCCCAACTCGGCACTGCCACAGTCGAACTCGCTCGTGCGCTGTTTCTCACCGCGTCCAGCGACGAACGCGCCAGTCGCGACGCGCTCGCGACAATTCTGCCAACTCGCATCCATACCTATATCAAGCAACATTTGACCGACACCGAACTCAGCGCGGAGACGATCGCCGCAGCGCACAACATCTCGGTGCGCTACCTGTACAAGATCACTGCAAACGCCGAATTCACTCTCGCGCAATGGATCACCAATCAGCGCCTGCTCGCCGCACGCGCCGAACTAGCGAATCCGACCAGCGCATACCGATCGGTCGCGATGATCGCTCGCACGTGGGGCTTCACCAATCCAGCCCATTTCAGCAGACGCTTCCGCGACGCCTTCGGCAGCACACCACGCGAATGGCGGACGCTTGCGCTTGGCGACAGAGCATCGGACACGAACGATTTGTGACGTCACCAATGTCCACCTGTCACACAGGTGCATCCTTCGCTCGGCAGACCGACGCGACGGCGTCGGCAAGAATTCCGAGGCCGAGTTCCAGTTCGTCGTCGGCAATCGTCAGTGGCGGTAGCAATTTCACCACCTGATCCGACGGCCCCGAGGTCTCTACGAGCAGCCCGTTGTCGTACGCAATCTGACTGACCTTCCCCGCTTGCGACGCGTCGGCGAAGGCAAGGCCCTGGACGAGGCCGCGCCCCCGCGTGCTCAGACCGTCGAATTGTTCTGTCAGTCCGACGAACCTCGTATGAATTCGGTCGCCCAACTCGAGCGTCGAGGTTTCGAGTCGATCGTCGGACCAATAGTGTTCGAGCGCGACCTGCGCAGTCACGAAAGCGGGATTGTTTCCCCTGAAGGTGCCGTTGTGTTCCCCCGGCGCCCAGATATCGAATTCGGGTTTGAACAAGGTCAACGCCAGCGGCAAACCGTACCCACCAATCGATTTCGACAAAGTGACGATATCCGGTTCGATACCCGCGACTTCGAAGGAAAAGAACGGTCCAGTCCTGCCGCAGCCCATCTGAACGTCGTCGACGATCAACAGGATCTCGCGCCGAGCACACAGATCGGCAAGTGCGCGCAACCACTCCGGTCGTGCGACGTTCACGCCGCCTTCGCCCTGAACAGTCTCGACGATCACTGCGGCGGGTCGATTGATCCCGGAACCGGAATCGTCGAGAGCCCGTGCGAACCACTGAAAATCTGCGGTTCCTCCGTCGAAATAGTTGTCGAACGGCATCGGTGTCGCATGCACAAGCGGAATTCCTGCGCCCGCTCGCTTCATCGAATTGCCGGTCACCGAAAGCGAACCGAGGGTCATGCCGTGAAAAGCGTTGGTAAAACTGATGATCGACTGCCGACCTGTGACCTTGCGAGCAAGCTTCAAAGCTGCTTCGACCGCATTGGTGCCGGTCGGACCCGGAAACTGCACCTTGTAGGTCAGGTTTCTCGGCCCAAGAATTCGATCCCTGAAGGTCTCGAGCAAGCGGCGTTTCGCAACGGTCGCCATGTCGAGACCATGGGTGATCCCATTGCCGACGATGTAGTCGATCAGCGCCCGCTTGAGTACCGGATTGTTGTGTCCGTAGTTGAGTGCCCCGGCACCTGCGAAGAAGTCGAGGTACTCCTTGCCGTTTTCGTCCCGAAGCCACGCTCCCTTGGCAGTGTCGAAAACGGTCGGCCACATCCTGCTGTAACTCCGAACGTCCGACTCGAGCTGCTCGAAAACTGTGGTCGTAGTGGCGGTCATACCTTTCAGGCTTGTGCGCGCATATTGAGCTGACCGCGTCGACTTCTTTGCGGTTCTGTTACGAACGCCACGATCGCTCGAATCGTCCCGATCCCGAAACGCGTGCTCCGCCACTCACTCGTCCGCGCACTGTCACGCAATCGCAATGTAGCTGACCCAGCCTTCTCAACAAGTGTGCGAAAACATCGAAACCGAGGCCGAACCGCGCCGGCAGAGCTTTGCCCGAACGAACGCGGTCGGTAGTACCGATTTCGCGCCCCTGGATGGTGAATGAGTTCGTCGAACGAGTTTCACAAGATCGTCGATGCTGTGCGCCGAGACGTCGACCGAATTGCGATCACAGCCGCGATCGCGACCCTGTCGGCGCCATGCTTCCGTGGCGCGGCCGAGGAGTGCGCCTCACGCGAGTACGTCAGAATCGTTCGCGAAAAGACACCGCTGAGGTTGCTCCACCTGAACGTGCCCGGACGAACTGTTCCGAGCGTGGCTGCCCAGCTCGCCGACCTCGATCCCACGGTGTCAGCCGTTTTGGTGACGGGCTCGATCGTGCCCGAAGACACGACGGCGCTGCGGGCCGAAGTCGCTGCGTTGAACGGTCCGACGGTGTTGTTCGAGTTGGACCTGCTCACTGCAACACTCACCGCGGCCGCAATCGGAGTGCTGCGCTCGCGTGATGTGCCGCCTCGAGCCGGAAGGATCGTGATTGCCGGCGCGGAGCGTGCGCCGCTTCTCACGCCGGCACTGACTGCGTCGCGCTGCGCCACCGTCGTACATTGGGGCGTCGACGACCGATCGGTGGAGTCCCTGCAGAATCTGATGCGCACCAACGATGTTCTGATCGCGCTGGACGATCGAGTACCTCGCGATCTTGCTCCCGCGCAGACGGTCCGACCGCCGACCGATCCGACCGCGCAGTGCTCACTCGTCCTTCCCGGTCTGCTCAGCGCGATGTGCGGATTCGGTGGCGCCACAGTCACGCCTCAATTGCTCATGGCGAGCGGGGTTGCGCTTACAGTGCTTTCAGGACATGACGAACTACTTCCCGATTCCGATGATCCGCTTCTTGTGGCCGCGGTTGCCCGTTTCGCGACCCGAGCACTCTTCGAATGAGGGCCGGCGCGGTACCCCGAACGACCGGGATCCTTGCGGCATGCGCCGCGCTCGGCGCGACTGCTGGATGTTTCGGTCCGAGCAAGCCCACCGATTTCGGCATCGGTGCCGAACTCTGCTCGATCGTGGCCACGACTGAATTCGACAGCTCGTTGGAGATCACCGAACCAGGTGAGCCCCAACGTATCTGGGGAATCGATTCGGGCGTGTGTCGATGGCGAAGCCCTGATTTCGAGAACACCGTAACGCTGACCGTCAGCACCGAGCCGCGGGGAGTCGAGGCGGCGCAGGCCTCCAGGCGCCCAGGCCGGCCAGCTCCGTCCGTCGGACCCGATGCCGTGATCGACGAAGGCGTCAACCGGCTCGGCTGGACAGTCCGAGTGTCGGGGTGGATCGGAGGCGCAAACACCTTCGAACTCGACATGAAGACCGACACGCGCCTGGCACTCGACTCTGTGGAGCGCCTTGCCGCGCAGATCGCGGACCGGCTACGCGCCAATCCTGTCGTCGCCGCGGCGGACGGAGAATGATTCCTCGCGCGCAGTGCGGAGACTGAGACACAGGGCGCTGCCCACAGACGTGATCACAATGTCGCCGTGCGAATAACGTTGCAGCGCTTCGGTGATGCGGCAGAAGTCGCGTTTCGCATATGGAATGACCGCCAGCGATGCGCTGTCGATGACCTGGATGGCCGCAACGTCCGAGATGCGGGTACAGGAAGCCAATTCGACAGCAAGGTTGTAGATCTCGTTCTCCAGCCGGGTTACAGCACTCATGTCGCTTCTCCTTGCTCGGTCCACTATTCGAGGATGGCTCGACCTTGTTGAGGATGAGTCGCCAGGTTCTTTGCGGTTGTGTGACGATCGGCGTCGCAGTTCGCAACCGATTCACGACGCCCGGCATCGATGTACCCCGCGATTGCGAGAGCTGAAATCAACACGCCTACCACCACGTCGTTGCCGACTGCGAACGTAGAGCCGGAAGTCAGTCCGTAGTCGACTCCGAGCGGCGCAACGACAAGAGCCATGCCCGACACGCAGCCGAATACGGTCGCGTGCACGACGCTGACTCGCCGAATCAACCGAAGCAGGCCGAGCACAACGACTCCCGACCCGATGGCCATGTCGAACAGCGGATCTTGCAGCGACGGAACCGACCATGTTCTACGCAGCAGAATTGGGCCGACTACAAGCCAAATGCCAAGTACGAGAGTGCATGTGCTGATCATGCCCGGAACTTGCGGACCCGGAACTCGCCGGTGCCACCGCTCGCGTCGGTTCGGGAACGACGCGGCACCGTCATCGGGGCCTGAGACAGCACGAATGCCGCCTGTGACGTCGAGACCCGACGGGTGTGCCGTCTGTGCTCGATCCTGTGAGCTCACACGATCGCCCCTCAGTGCGGAATGGTGACTACCACCTTGGTCGCTACACGTTGAGGACACTCGTTCGGTTTCTTTGCGGTTGCATGACGACACCGCTGCCGCGGCCACCGTTGCACTCCTCCGGTGGAAGGATGGACGGATGGCCGCCAGGCTCCTCATCGTCGAAGACGACGACCGCGTACGCATGGCGCTTCGCCTTGCCCTCGAGGACGAAGGTTACGACGTCGACGAGGCCGCCGACGCCGAGACGGCACTGAGCGATCTGCGTCGACACGGCGCGCCCGACGTCATCATCGTCGATTTGATGTTGGGAGAGATGGACGGCTTCACCTGCATTCGGGAGATTCGCCGACACCTCGACGTACCGATCGTTGTCGTCAGCGCCCGTGACGACACCCACGATGTCGTCGCGGCACTCGAAGCCGGTGCCGACGACTATGTGAAGAAGCCTTTCGAGATCAAGGAGATCACCGCACGCATCCGTGCGCTGCGTCGACGCGCGAGCGGACCCGCCATACGTGACGCGACGAGCGACATCGTTCTCGACGCGGACCGGAATGCCCCACTCATCCTGTCCCCTGGAAGCGGAACGGTGCGACGCGCGCGCGACGAGCTGCATCTGACACTCACCGAGTTTCGATTGCTGTGCGAACTCGCCGAGGTGCCGGGGCGCGTGCTCAGCCGCAGCTCACTGCTCGAACGAGTATGGGACCGTGGCTACTTCGGCGACGAGCGAATAGTCGACGTACACGTCCGGCGCCTGCGAACGAAGATCGAACTCGATCCATCCGATCCCCGCATCGTCGTCACGGTTCGCGGACTTGGATACCGACTCGATGTCAACCGCTGAGAAAGCGCAGCGAAGAACGCTCGGGTTGCGCCCGCGTGTCATTCTCTTCTTCGCCGTCGGGGCCGGTTTGGTGTCGCTTGCGCTGGCGGTGTCCGTGTTTGCCATCAGCCGTGGGTACATGGTCGAACAACGCGAACGGTCTGCGGAACGTCAGGCAAGCAGCCACGTCGACCTGGTCCGAAACTCGCTCGCCATTCCGGGCACTGCACCGCGGGCCGTTCTCGATTCGCTCGATCCCCCTGTCGATACGGTGCTGCTGCTCCGCTGGGACGGCGAGTGGTACAGCTCGACACCGGACCTAGGTCCGCAGTCGCTTCCAGACGGGTTGCTCGAACAAGTCAGGGAGTCGACGCACGCAGTCGAGACAACGTTTCGAGACGGACCGGTACTGGCTGTCGGCATCGAACTCAACGACAGCGGCGACGCGCTGTTCGAATTCGCTCCCCTCACCGAGTTGCGATCCACACTGACCGTATTGCGAACGGTGTTGACCGCGTGCGCGATCTGCGCCACGATCGCAGGCGCGGTGGTCGGCTGGTGGGCGAGCCGCCGGGTCCTCACTCCGCTCCATCAAGTCGCGGCGGCAGCAGCACAAATTTCCGGCGGCGAGATAGATACCCGACTGCCCGATACGCGGGACCACGACTTGGCCACCATCGTCACGTCCTTCAACACGATGGTCGACTCGTTGCAAAAGCGGATCGAACGAGAACGCCAGTTCTTCGGCGACGTAAGTCACGAACTTCGGACCCCGCTGACGACGCTGGTGACAAGCGTCGGCGTATTGGTTCGCCACCAAGCTGAACTGCCGCCGCGATCGCGCCTTGCACTCGATCTGATCTCCGCCGAACTCGACCATCTGCGCCGGTTGCTCGACGATCTTCTTGCGTTGGCTCGAACCGAAGCAGGCCTGCATCAGGATGCGTTGGAGCCCATGCTGCTCTCCGACCTCCTCACCCACACACTCGCCGACTCCAAACGCCCTCCCGAACTTCTCGACGTCGCCGACGACAGCACGATCTGCGGTCGGAAGCCTGCGCTAGAACGCGCGCTTCTCAATCTCATGGACAATGCGGACAGTCACGGTGGCGGACTCACCGGGATCACACTTCGACGCGACGACACCGACGCCGTTATCGTGATCGACGATGCTGGACCTGGTGTGGCACCGGCCGATCGCGCGCGGATCTTCGATCGCTTCGTCACGACGCATGCCGGCCGAAAGTCGCCGACGGGGTCCGGCACCGGCCTCGGTCTCGCGCTTGTCGCCGAGACCGTCGGAGCTCACCACGGAAGCGTGCGGTGCGATGAAAACCCGAGTGGCGGTGCACGGTTCGTCGTGCGAATCCCACTGGCCCGACCTGCGTGATCGGCCTGCTGGACGATCAGCCCTCGAGAGTCGGTAACGGTCCAGTGCAGATCTCGCGCGCTTCGTCCGCGGGGATTCCGAACATACGCAGTAGGTCTTCGGCCAGCTGATCGCTTGCCTCGCCGTCGTCCCGCTCCGGCTGGTCGTGCAGCAACTGGCCGAGACACAGCACTGCGCCGGCTGCGGCGACGAGCGCAAGCTCGGGATCGCGGACGGTGAATCTGCCTGCCTCGATGGCGGCGAGGATGTCGCGTTTTGCACGCGGTGCAAGCCCGCGGTCGGACGATATGAGAGCGGCCCCCGAGCGCAAGAGAACCCGGCTGATTTCCGGGGCCTTCCGGTGCAATCGCCCTGTCAGCCGGAAGCTTTCGGCGAACACCTCCGCCGGGTCCGAGAGCCCCTCTGTGAGTGAGTCGAGCAACGCACCGTGGACGTCGAGCGCTTCGTTGACGGCTGCCTGAAACAGGTCTTCTTTGCTCTCGAAGTGGTTGTAGAACGAGCCCATTCCGACGTCGGCAGCCTGTGTTATCTCGAGAACGGGCGCATTCAGTCGGCCGTCGCCGATCATCGTCTGAGCGGCACGGATCAGAGCCGCCCGTGTCCGCATCTTGCGTCGTTCGAGACGGTTTTCCGGCGTCGTATCGGCTGCCACTGGCACACCATAGCAGCGCTCATCATTTATGACGATTTCGTCAGATTCCCTTGACTGAGGAAATCCGCGTATGTGACGATATCGTCAGTAACTACGAAAGGGCGGTCGATGACCGATCACGACGGCGCGCACAACAACCTGCACAGCGAACGCGGTGCGCTGGCGGGTGAACACCCCGGCCGCGTGCGAAACCCGATCGTGAAGGTGCACGACATTGCGTGGCTCGAGTTCGAGAAGCCTGACCTCGATCGAGCCGAAATGTTCGGTCGCGCGTTCGGGTTCAGCCCGACACTGCGGACAGCTGACGAACTGCATTTGCGTGGAACGGATCCGGGCGCACCCTGCTTGGTAGTGACGAAGGGTGTGAAGACCCGATTTGCAGGCACATCGTTCCGAGCCGCGACGGGTGCCGATGTGGTGCGTCTGGCCGAAGCGACCGGACGAAGTGTGCGGAGGTTGCCCGACACCCTCGGTGGCGTTTGTGTCGACCTCACCGATCCGGCAGGAGCCACCGTCCGTGTCGTCGCAGAACAGCATCGGTTGCCGGCACTGCCTGCGCAGACACCGCTAACGTACAACTCGGGACACAATATGTTGCGGGTCAATACGACACAGCGCCCGCCCCGACAGCCAGCCCTCGTGCAACGGCTCGGACATGTGGTCCTGCAGACGACGAAGTATCGCGAGACGCTGGACTGGTATCTCCAGCATCTCGGACTGATCGTCAGCGACTTCCTCTACTACGCAGGCCAGCGCGAACGCGGGCCGGTGATGAGCTTCATCCGCTGCGACCGTGGTGTTACGCCGACCGATCATCACACTCTTGCGCTCACCCTCGGGCCCTCGAACCGGTACGTGCACAGCGCCTTTCAAGTCGCCGACCTCGACGCAATGGCGGCCGGTGGGGAGTACCTGCGCGAACAGGGATATCGACGCTCCTGGGGCATCGGCCGCCACATCCAGGGCAGCCAGATCTTCGACTACTGGCGCGACCCGGACGGCTTTCTGGTCGAGCACTTCAGCGACGGTGACATGTTCGATTCCACGCTCGAAGCCGGTTGGGCTCAGATGACCGCATCCGGGCTAGCCCAGTGGGGTCCACCGGTGACCAAGGACTTCCTCGGAATCGCTCCCGGTCGCGACTCGATACACGAGGCCAGATCCATCATCGGCGCTCTCCGCGACGACAACGAGTTCGACTTCCCACGACTGCGTGGACTGCTGAAGGTCGCCAGTTCGTAAGCACACCAGTATCTTTCGACCGCTTCCCTGCCACGAAAGGCTCACCCTCATGTCCGTCTCCGTTCTCCGCACCGCCGACGCCTGGTGGGTCGCCACCGCCACCGGCGCCGCCAGGATCGACACCACCGCCACGACTACCGCAGACCTACTGGCCGACCGCGCTGCGATCGAGCACGCGGCACAGACGCGCGACACAGTGCCGATCGACTCGCTTGCCCTGCTCTCCCCCGTCACCGCGCCGTGCCGTGTCGTGGCGCAGATGACGAATTTCGCGTCGCACGTCAAGGACGCCGGAATGAATCCCGACAAAGTTCCGATGACGTTCTTCCGCAAGGCTTCCGGATCGATCAGTGGCCCCAACGACGACATCGTCAGACCCGCACATGTGACACTCCTCGACTACGAAGTGGAGATCGGCATCGTGTTCGGTCGCGAGGTTCCGGTTGGCACCGAAATCACCGAGGACAACCTGGCCGACTATGTCGCCGGTCTCGTCATCACCAACGACGTGTCCGCGCGCGACGTCCAGTTGCCGAAAACCCAATTCTACGAAGCGAAGTCGTACCCGACCTTCACCCCGACCGGGCCAGCGCTGGTCCTGTTGGACCGAGACGAGTTGAAGCGATTCACCGATCTGCGACTCCAACTGTGGGTCCAGGGCGAACTCCGTCAGAACATGGTCGTAGCCGACGACATGATCTATCGGCCGGTCCAAGCGTTGAACGAACTGACGCGATTCCAGCGCCTCGACGCCGGCGACCTCCTGTTGACCGGAACCCCGGCGGGCACTGCCCTCACTGCACCGCCGAAGCCGATCGAAATCATCGGGTCGCTCCTACCGCCGGCGACCAAATGGAGGCTGTTCTTCAAACGCCAAGCCGCCAATCCGAAGTACCTGCACGACGGCGACGTCGTCGAACTACGGATCACCACCGACGACGGCGCAATCGACCTCGGTAAGCAGCGCACGGTCGTCCGGTACACGCAAAAGCCATGACCACCAACCCCTTCCCCGTCGCCATCGTCGGCGCCGGACCGACTGGAGTGACCGCGGCAACACTGCTCGGCCAATACGGCATCGAATGTCTTCTCTTGGACCGTTGGACCGATGTCTACCCGCAACCGCGCGCCGTGCACCTCGACGACGAAATCTGCCGAATCCTTGCGCGCCTCGGTGTTTACGAAGACTTCGTCGCGATATCGCGGCCGGCGAACGGCCTTCGCCTGCTGGACTCGCACATGCGACTTCTTGCCGAATTCCGTCGCGACACCGCCTGCAGCGAGCACGGCTACGCCAAAGCGAACATGTTCGATCAGCCCGACCTGGAAGCAGTGTTGCGATCCAATCTCGGTCGGTATCGCTCGGTCACTCTGCGCGGCAACAGCGAAGTCGTCGGAATGGCTCGAAACGGCGACCTGACAACGGTTGTGTTTGCCGACCGTGCGACGGGTGAACAGCACCGGGTGACCGCGCGCTATGTGCTCGGTTGCGACGGGGCCAACAGCGTTGTCCGCGCGGCGATCGGTTCGACCATGCGCGACCTCAAGTTCGAGCAGCGATGGCTGGTCGTCGACATCGCCACCGTCGCAGAGCTGAATCAGTGGGAGGGGGTGCACCAGGTGTGCGACCCGATCCGCGCAGCCACCTACATGCGGATCGGCGCCACCCGCTATCGCTGGGAGTTTCGTTTGCTCCCACATGAATCCGCTGCGGACTACTCCGACATCGCAGCGCTGCAGCCGCTCATCGCGCCCTGGACCGGTCGGGTCCTTGCCGATCAGCTCACACTGATCCGCGTCGCGGAGTACACCTTCCGCGCCCAACTCGCCGACCAGTGGCGTTCCGACAACATCTTCCTGCTCGGCGACGCCGCCCATCTCACACCGCCTTTCATCGGTCAGGGCATGGGTGCCGGGTTGCGCGACGCGATGAACCTGTCGTGGAAACTCGCGGGAGTTCTGGCAGGAACACTTCCCGCTTCCGCCCTCGACACCTACGAGACGGAGCGGAAACCCCACGCTCGCACAATGATTCTGCTGGCACGCACCATCGGCACAGCGATGACGGCGGGTGGACGGCCCGGCGAAGTCCTACGCAGGGCGATCGCCCCACGGTTACGCCACGTGCCCGGCTTGAAATCGAAGATCGTCGACGGGGCCACACCAGCCCTGTCGCATACCGATCTGGTCCTCAAACCGTATCTGCCGCTGCAGCTTGCCGGAACGCTGTGCCCGAACCCGGAGTTGGACGGTCGGCGTTTCGACGCCGTCGTCAGGGGTCGGTTCGCAGTCGTGACCGCACAGCGTCCGTCAGACGCCCAACGCCGCGACCTCGAGCAACGCGGCGCCGTCGTCGTTACTGCCGGCCGCGGGTCCGACTTGGATACCTGGCTGCAGAGTCGACGAGCCACCGTTGCGATCGTGCGCCCCGACCACACCGTCATGTGGGCAGGACGTGATCTCCACACCCTGAGTGCCCGCCTCCCAACGTTTGTTGTCGGAGACCACGCTCCGACCCCAACCAACGCCCAAGGACGGCCTCAGTGAGTACAGCGGGCCACAACTCGAGTACAGCGGGCCACAACTCGCAGACGAGGCGAGGAGCACCCGTCGTCGACCTGGACCTGTATGGCGGCAACGCCATTCGCGACCCGCAACCGACCTACCGCGCGATACGCGAAGCTGGACCGCTGGTGTGGTTGCCGCGGCAGCGACTCTGGGCGATGGGGCGATATGACGACGTGCGCGCCGCGCTGCGTGACGACGTCACCTTCCGCAGCGGTCGTGGTGTTGCTGCAAATCCGATCGCCAACGTGCTCGGTCGCTACACAACGTTGTCCAGCGACGACCGGACACATCTGACTCGCCGGCGAATCCTTATGCAGTCGTTGACTTCTCGCGCGCTAGCACCCTCCGTCGAGACATTCGAGCAGGAAGCGAGGGCGACGGTCGAACGGCTGCTGGAGCAGGAATCGTTCGAGGCGATTGCAGACTTCGCGTCCCGCCTCCCGGTGCAGGCCGTTGCCGAACTGGTGGGACTGAAGCAGCCACCGACGCAGTTGCTCAGCTGGGCCGGGGCGACGTTCGACGGACTTGGACCCGCGAATCAACGCGCCCTGTTCACCGCCCGCAGTTCGCTCGGATTGTTCCTGTACACGTTGCGGCTCAATAGAAACAGCGTCATAGCTGGTGGTTGGGCGGCGACGGTCTTCGACGCCGTCGACCGCGGCGAGGTCACGAGGCTCGAAGCCAAGAACATGGTCATCGACTTCGTCGCACCGAGTCTGGACACCACCATCCTTGCTACCGCACAGCTGCTGTGGAGCCTCGGCACCAATCCCGATGTCTGGCAGCAACTGAAGGACGATCCGTCCAACGTTCCATCCGCGGTGGTCGAAGCGGTACGGCTCGCCTCTCCCATCCGCGGATTCACGCGCACCATCGCAACCGACAGCACCGTGCACGGCGTTCCGCTGCGAAAGGGCGAACGCGTCGTGCTGCTCTACGCGGCAGCCAACATGGACGAACGCCATTTCCACGAGCCGGAGCAGTTCATGTTGCACCGACGCGGCAGCAATCTCGGCTGGGGCCACGGGATCCACACCTGTGTCGGAATGCAATTGGCCAAACTCGAGATGCAGACCTTGCTGCACACCATGATTCCCCGCGTCGACTCGATTGCCGTATCCGACCCGGAGCCGTTGACCAACAACTGCCTTCAGGGTTTCGCATCGTTCACAGCTCGGTTCGCCTGACAACGAGTACCTCCGTTACAGGGTCACGCGCGGCCACTACTCTGCAAGCAGAGGTAAGGAGCTGATGCAGATGGTGGACCTCAACGCCGATGTCGGAGAGGGGTACGGCCGGTGGGAGTGCGGCCCTGATGCCGACGTGTTGACGATCGTCACAAGCGCGAATATCGCCTGCGGATTTCATGCCGGAGACCCGTCGACGCTGCGCGCAACAACTGCAATCGCCGCGACCAACCACGTCGCGATCGGCGCGCATGTGGGCTATCCCGACCTGCTCGGTTTCGGACGGCGATTTATGGACCTCTCCCCCGCCGAACTCACCGACGCCGTCGTCTTCCAGATCGGCGCGCTCGACGGCTTCAGCCGCATTGCCGGCGAACGAATCAGGTACGTCAAACCGCATGGCGCGCTGTACAACGCGGTCGTCGACAACACCGGGCAAGCCGACGCTCTTGTCGCGGCCGTTTCCGAATACGACCCCACACTGACGATCCTCGGTATGGGAGGGTCCGCATTGTTCAATGCTGCCGAGCGCGCCGGACTGGCCACTGCCACAGAGGCTTTCCCCGATCGCGGCTACACACCCGACGGGCGTCTTGCAAGCAGAAAGCTGCCGGGCGCGGTGATCGGCGATCCGGCTATCGTTGCTCGCCGCGCGCTACGGATGGTTCTCGATCACGAGGTGGAGGCGATCGACGGAACGATCGTGACGCTGCACGCCGATTCGCTGTGCATCCATGGCGATTCGCCGACCGCCGCCATTGCCGCACAACAACTTCGTTCTGCATTGACCGAAGCAGGAGTCACCATCGAAGCATTCACAGCATGAAGATCTTGCCGTGTGGCGAGGCCGCTCTGCTGCTCGAACTTTCCGATCTCGCCGACGTAGGGGCCATGCACGCGAAAGTCCTGGCTGCCGATCCTCACGGTGTGGTCGACCTGGTGCCTGCCGAGCGCACACTGCTTGTCACGATCGACACGCGTCAACGCACACTGACCTCACTGCGCGAACAACTTCTGACTCTGCATTCGACACGTCCCGCTCAGGCGGCCTCACCCTCGGCCGGCACTACCCCGCGCAAGATCCCTGTGCGCTACGACGGCGAAGATCTGCAGGCCGTCGCCGACCTCCTCAATCTTTCTGTGCCCGAGCTCATCACGCGACATCAGAGTCATACGTGGTCGGTCGCGTTCACGGGATTCGCGCCGGGCTTCGCCTATCTGACTGCGCCGGGTTGGACCGTCGCCGTTCCACGTCTACCCGAGTCACGTCCAGCTGTTGCGTCCGGTTCGGTTGCACTTGCCGGCTCGTACTGTGGCATCTATCCGAGGACATCGCCCGGCGGTTGGCGGATCATCGGGCACACAGATGTGCCGCTATGGGACGAGGACCTGCAGCCTCCGGCCCTGCTTCCCCCGGGGAGCGCCGTCGAATTCGTGGAACACACGTGAACGGCTTCACCGTCGAAACGCCGGGTCCGCTCACCACAATTCAGGACCATGGACGGGCAGGTTTCGCGTCGCTCGGGGTCGGATCATCAGGTGCCGCCGACACTCGAAGCTACGATCTCGCGAATCGTCTGGTCGGCAACCTCGACGGTGCACCAGCGCTGGAGATCACCCTCGGGGGGCTATCGGTTCGCTTCGACGCCACCCACGAGATCGTGCTGACCGGCGCTCCCGCTAGCGCCACGATCAACGGAATTCCTTTCGGCCACAACAGCCGCATCGTCGTGCACGAGGGCGATCTCCTGCAAGTGAGCACACCGACGATCGGCCTGCGCACGTATCTGGCAATCCGCGGTGGTATCGACGTGCCGATGGTGCTGGGATCCGCGTCGACGGACACCCTTGCCGATCTCGGCCCCGGACGACTCGTGAGCGGACAGCGCATCGCGGTCGGTGACCGGCGCGGACCCTATCCGCCAATCGATTTCGCTCCGGCGGCTCAACCGACGGACCGACTGTCGACGCTCGGCATCCGGCTCGGCCCACGCGACACCTGGTTCACCTCGGAGTCGATTCGCACGCTGCTGGACAGCACCTGGACTGTCACCACTCGTGCCGATCGCATCGGCGCGGAACTCGACGGACCACTACTCGAGCGGATTCACAGCGTCGAGCTGCCAAGCGAAGGCGTCGTCACCGGGGCATTGCAGGTCCCGCCGAGTGGTAGACCGACACTCTTTCTCTCCGATCACCCGGTAACCGGCGGCTATCCGGTCATCGCCGTCGCCTCGCGGCGAAGCATCGACCTCGCAGCCCAAGCGCGCCCGGGTCAGCAGCTTAGATTTGTGCTCGACAAGTAACACGATCCATTGTCGAGACGTCGAATACTGCTACACAGCAGTACTATTCGGCGTCCGGCGCTCCAGGAACACCGTGTCGCGCCACTGCCCGTCGACTTGCCCGATTCGTTCGCGCACACCGACCGTGCGGAATCCGGCCGAGTGGTGCAACGCGATGCCCGCCCGATTCTCCGGGAAAATCGACGTTTGCACCGTCCAGATTCCTGCTTCGTCGGCGGCGATCACCTGCCTGCGCAACAACGCCTTGCCGACTCCTCGGCTGCGCATTCCTTCCGCGACGAACAGGGAGTTCTCGACGACACCGTTCGAGCCGGATTGCCCCGACGCCGAGCGCAGCGCCGCCCACCCGACCACGGTTCCGTCGATCTCCGCGACCCATCGATGTTCGGGTAGCCACTGCGATTCCAGGTGAGCACGAGTGGGGACTTCGGTCTCGAATGTCGCTGTCCTGGTTGCGATTCCCTCGGCGTAGATGCGCTCCACAGCGATCCAGTCAGCGTCACGCATCGCCCTGACCGTGACATCGGTCGGTAGATCGTCCGGGCAGCACGGCCGCGGCGACAGCACACCCATCACCACGTCTGCCGCATGCGGGAGTCCGGTGCAACAGGCTGGGTTCACCACAACGACGGTGCTGGTGCCGTCCTTGTGCACGTTCACGAACCCAACCTCGGCGAGCTTGCGAACGTGATGCGAGATCGTCGGCTGCCCGATTCCGAGGGCCTCGGCCAACTCACCGATCGTGATCCCAGCGGGCGACCCGGCGACCCTGTGCAGCAGCCGCACACGCGTCGGATCCGACAACGACGCGAACCACGAGGCGTAGGTCGACGCTTCGGTCACCGACATCGTCGACGGCTCGCGCGGCACTACTTCCAGCTCGATGCGTGAACGCACCAACGGCGATTCCAGCGAGGTCATGACAACGACTATATCGATATGGATCGATGGTTGCATTCATCGATAGGTATCGATACAGTTTCGACCAGAGGATCGATGATCATCGATGAATGATTGCACACGAAAGGCATCGAAATGAGTGAGCTACCCGTCGTCGTTGTTGGAGCCGGACCGATCGGTCTTGCGGCAGCCGCCGAACTGCGAGAACGAGGACTGACGCCACTTGTCTTGGAACGCGGACCCGCCGCAGGCGCAGCGGTCGCTCAGTGGAATCACGTCCGCCTTTTCTCGCGGTGGTCCGAGCTCGTGGACCCGGCAGCCCGTCGACTGCTGGACACGACCGGGTGGACCAGCCCCGGCGACAACGGCTACCCCACCGGACGCGACTGGGTCGGCAAGTACCTGATTCCACTTGCCGAAGCACTCGGTGAAGCAGTCCAGTTCGATACCGAAGTTGTGGGGGTCGCGCGACGCGGTCGTGATCGTGTGGTCGACTCCGGTCGCGACACCGAACCGTTGTCCGTACACGTCCGTCGCGCTGACGGCAGCGAGGACCGCATCCTCGCGAGAGCCGTCATCGACGCCTCCGGCACCTGGACGACTCCGAACCCGCTCGGCGGCGACGGCCTACCGGCACTCGGCGAGAAGGCGGCTTCCGACGCCATCTTCTACCGAGTCCCTGACCTCGAAAACGCCGACACCCGTTCACGTTTCGCGGGCCGGCACACCGTCATCGCAGGCAGTGGGCATTCGGCCCTCACCGCGATCGTGGCACTCGCAGATCTCGAAGAGGATGCACCTGATACACGGATCACATGGATACTTCGTCGCGGCGACGTCGGCGCAACCTTCGGCGGTGGCGACGCCGACGAACTTCCCGCCCGCGGCGCCCTCGGGTTGCGCGCCAAGAAAGCCGTCGACGCCGGGCTGCTCCGTGTAGTCACCGGATTCCGCACCAACACAGTCGAACTCAGCGACAAGAACCAGCTCACCGTCGAGTCCGATGCAGGCACGCGGATCGAGGGCGTCGACCAGATCGTCGTGCTGACCGGCTTCCGACCCGACCTGTCATGGCTCTCCGAGATCCGGCTCGAACTCGATCCGGTACTGCAGGCACCCGTGCAACTTGCACCGCTGATCGACCCCAACGTGCACTCCTGCGGCACCGTCTACCCGCACGGAGTCAAGGAACTCGCACACCCCGAAGCAGGTGTGTTCCTGGCCGGGATGAAGAGCTACGGCCGCGCCCCGACGTTCCTCGCGATGACCGGTTACGAACAGGTCCGTAGTATCGCCGCCTCGCTGGCAGGCGATCAGGAAAGCGCCGAACGAGTCGAACTGACTCTGCCCGACACCGGGGTCTGTGGCGGCGCCGGCGTCTTCGACGACCCCGATGCCGCCGCCGCCAACGAAGGCGGCGGATGCTGCGGCGCGCCAGCAAAACCGACCGAACTGGTTGCACCGCAACTGATCAGCCTGTCTTCGGCACGCGCCAACTAACAGGTCGATGACAGCAACGACGGCCCAACCGGAGCCCGGCCACCTCGATAGGGCTGGTCTCCGGCGGGTCCTCACGGTTCTGTGCGTCACCGAAATCACCAGCTGGGGAATCCTCTACTACGCCTTCCCGGTGCTCGCGGTGTCGATTGCGACTACCACGGGCTGGTCGATGCCGACGATCGTCGCAGCGTTTTCGCTCAGCCAGCTCGTGGCCGCATTCACGGGAATTCCTGTCGGACGAATAATCGACCGGACAGGCCCACGCGTGGTGATGACCGCGGGGTCCGTTCTTGCAGTGCCGTCGCTGATCGTCGTCGCAACCGCCCCGACTCTGCCGATCTTCTACGCAGGCTGGCTTGCAACCGGCGTCGCGATGGGCGCCGTGCTGTACCCACCCGCGTTCGCGGCGCTGACTCGTTGGCACGGCGAAGGCCGCGTCAAAGCGCTGATGATCCTCACCCTCGCCGCCGGGCTCGCCTCGACAGTTTTCGCGCCGCTTACCGGTGTGCTTGTCGAACAACTCGATTGGCGAACGACGTACCTCGCGCTCGCCGCAATCCTCGCTGCGGTCACCATTCCCACACACTGGTGGGGGCTGCGCGGTCCGTGGCCGCACCCAGCTGGAAACGATGGCATCGACAGCGACGATCATCGCGCCGTGGTGCGCAGCCCTGCCTTCGCAACGTTGGTCGTCGCCCTCAGCCTCGCCGCTTTCGCCGCCTTCGCGGGCGTCTTCAACCTCGTCCCGCTGCTGATGGAACGCGGCTTCTCGCCGAGCCTTGCAGCGGTGACTCTCGGACTCGGCGGTGCGGGACAAGTTCTCGGCCGCCTCGGCTACCTTCCACTCGCCGCGAGAACCAGCGCCCGGTCGCGCCTCGTCGGCGTCATCGTCGTCATCGCCGGCACTACTGCGGTGCTCGGAATCTCCTCTGCCGCAGCAGCACTGATCGCGATATCGATCGGCGCAGGCCTGGCCCGCGGCATCTTCACCCTTGTCCAAGCGACCGCGATCACCGACCGATGGGGCACCACCCACTACGGTCGCCTCAACGGACTTGTGTCCGCTCCGATTGTGATCGTCATGGCCCTCGCGCCATGGGCGGGAACGGCGCTATCCGGCGCGACCGGAAGTTACGCGCACACCTATCTGATTCTGGCCGGAATCGCATTGCTCGGCTCGGCGGTCGCTGCGGCGAGTGTCCCTCGCAAAGGGAGCGCCGAGTGGGCTATCGCTGCGGCAACGGTCGAGTAGCTTTCTCAGTGGTTGCCCACTCGGCGCGTCTATTCAATCCCGAATGAGCTCTTACTCCTCATACAACCGCTGTTCAAAGGCCGTTGCTCACATCGCTCGGGCCCGAATCGGGTCGAGCAATCGGTTCAGGAGCGGCTGGAACCCATGGCTTGAGCGGTTGCAATACCGATGCGTAAAACTTGTCTGCGCTCTCGGTGACACTTGCGATAAAGCCTGCGGCTGACCCCGAGCGCCGGCTCCCCATGGGGACCACCGATGTAAGGGTGAACGAGGTGATGTCGCCCTGCCTGCCCACGATCAACGACTTCGCATCGTCTCGCACGGTCGATAGCTTTTCGCACGAAACTTGGCTTGCATCCGTGAATACAGCCTCGACAAGAAGATCGGCCGGCGCGTCTTTCAGTTGCCGCAACAGCCAAGTCACCCGACGAAGGGCGGTGCCCTCCGTTGGTGCAATGATGCGGGCGCGGCTTTGCACTTTGTTCGTTCGCAAATCCGCTTCGACAACCAGATCCCCGGCCGTGTCCGGAATCCGTAGCGTCGCTTCGAGGAGACCCGAAGTCGCCAATCGCTCGACGATATATTGATTTCGGGACTCAGGGTCATTCGCCAGTCTGCGCGGCAGCTGTTGCTTGACGACTACGCCAAGCGCTGCGGTGAACCGCATCGCCAGATGTCGAGAAAGCGCCAACCATGTCGTAGCGACCGAGGTCGCTTTCGCGTCACCCGCGCGCAGCGTTCCCGCAGACACCGAGTCACGCACAGCTACCCAATGTCTTCCCATATCGACGAATTCTGTTGCGCCAGACTTGGGATGGGTCAGATACCGAATGAACTCACTCAGAATCCAGCTCTGCAGCGGGTCCGTGATCGCACCGTGGGCAAGGGTCATTCGCGCTTCATGGATTACTTCCGACCACGAGATGTGTCGTAGCGCAACCTTTGTCAGCTTCTGCCGGTTGACCTGGACCGGAACCTCTCCGACGGACGCTGGGATGTCGTTCGAAATACTGAGAACGACTTCGTATTTCAGTCGCTTAGCTACATCGAGGTAGTTCTCGAGCTGTTCTTTGTGCAGTCTTCCGCTTCCTGTCTTGACTTCGAGAAGCGCAGTCCATGTGTGACCCGCGCGCGCGACTCGAAGCACACCATCCGGGATTACTTTTCCTTCGCCCTTTACGAATGGAACTTCCAGGTAGCCCTCGAACAGTCCCGCCGGCGCGCCGGCGCGAGCACAAATCGCGCGCGCAAACGGGCGGACAGCTTGCATCGTCGCCAACAGACTCGACGTTGCTCGCTTCTCCTGCTCCTCCCCTGTACCGACACCTGATATCGAGAACAGGCGTGCTGGCTGCCAACCTTCACCGCCTGCGAGAATTAGTTCCGGTACCGCGACCTTCTTCGGCACCGGCTTCTTTGTCCGCACACCCCGCTTAGGTCGCTCGACCTTGAGTCCAACCTCGACGTCGGCTCCATCAGCATCCGTCACATGTGTATTCGCTGCCGTCCTTTGTGCGACAACGACCTCATCGGCGACTTCGCCCGTGTCTGCGTCATCGACATCCACGCCGTAGTCCGTCGCCAGACCCGCAAGGCCAGATGCCCATCCTTGGCCGACGGCACGCAACTTCCACACGCCGGACCGACGGTAGATCTCGCCGAATACGAAGGCGCGCTTACTCGTCGCATCCGCTGTGAGGAATTCGCCGAGCACTGCACCTGTCCCGTCTTGTACCTGAAGCGCCAGCTTCCCGCACTCTCCCAAGGCCCGCTCACCCGAACTGCCTGCGATGACTACCTTCATCACGTCGTCCGGAATGGCAGCGAGATCGATGGAGAGGCGTTCTTGTTGACCCTCCTCGGTAATACTTTTGCCGAGGTAGCGCACTGAGGCATCGGCAGACTCTGGCTGGTTGTAGAACACGAAATCGGCATCGCCTCGCACGCGATCGTCTGCACCCAACAACAGAGCTGATGCGTCCAGGTCGAGATCTGCGTCCCCCCATGTAATCAACACATCCAGCGACGCAACGTCGTTTGGCAGGGCAACATTCTGACCTTTGGCCAACATCGATGAAGGCATATGTACTCCCCCTGCTAAAGATCTGCTCGAATCCCGCTCACGACACCGTAAACGTTCCTGCCCCACCATTGCACCAACTCGGCAGATGCCGAGTGGGCTATCGCTGCGGCAACGGTCGAGTAGCTTCCTCAGCGGTTGCCCACTCGGCGCGACTCGCAAAGCCCCACAAAGCCACACTCAGCACAATCCCGATCCACAACCAGGTTGCGAACGCCGCGATCAATCCCGTGAGGAAGAAGCCGAGCACGAGCGCGACGATCCAGGTCACTCCGATCGCAACGAGTGCACCGAAGATCATGGCCACGAACCGGATCGGCGATCGCCGCAGCGGCGCGAACCCAGCCGCCACGGGATTCGATGCGCCTGCCGCCGCCGGGGGAAGGACGATCAAACCGAGGAGCAGCACAACTGGCGTAGCCCATATTGCAAACAGTGCGACGACCACCGACAACACCACGATCCCTGCCGACCAGGCCAGACCTGCCCGCCAATGTTTCAGTCCCCCAACGGCGATGTGAACGGTCAACCACAACGCGGCTATCAGACCCAGCAGAGAAAGCACGGCGAGGACCGCGAAGCCCCACTTCGCCTCGGGAATCGGGTCCGCAGCGAGGAGCGCCGTCTGAAGGGCTGCACTACCCACGGTGACCGGCACGAACATTCGGTAGCCGCGAAACCAACCTGCGTTCACGGCCGTGGCCTCGCATTCGCGTCGATGACATCGTTCAGAGAGCCGTCATAGATGGTGCGCGACCCAACGGTGACGTCGAGCGAGTCGCCCTCGGATGTCACGTTTATCGCCTCGCCGCCGACCGTGGCGCCTTGGCACTTCACCGAATCTCCCGTCGCTTCACACACCGGCGCGGACAAGATCTCCACCTTTTGCTCGACCAACAGATCGTTCGCGGCGAAGCGCACGATTGCCAGTTGGTCGCCTCCGACCGGCGCCAACGCGTCCACCTGTGAGCAGCCGACGAGCGCAAACCCGAGGAGCACAAGAGCCAGAGTTTTCATCGCGGCCCCCTTTCGGCGTGTCCGACGACTCGTGCACGCTCGGTGAGGTGCTGCGCCTCTAGTTCGGCGTCGGTGATGAGTTCCATGTCGAACGGTGCGGGCAGCAACAACTCCGTATTGCGGTCCAGCGGTGACCCTCGACGCATCAGGGGCGTCTCCGCCCAGTCGTTGGCTGCGAGTTCGCGGCTCTGCGAAGCCAAGTCGAGGTAGCCACCGCTGGCTCCCGGGGTGACGGGTGACGCGTGATCGAGCACCGTCGTGAAGAGCGACAGGGTGCCGTCGCGGTTGTCGACGATCTCGACCACCTGCTGCTGTTGCGGAAAGTCGATGCACGACGCGGTTGTGATCTCCCAGAATCCGCCGGTCGCATTCGTGTGCGCGAGGATCTGGTTGAGGTGGGTGTGGCCGTTTAGCCAGCCGACCACCACCGGATATTTCAGCAGTAGATCCACGAATTCATCTGCGCCGTGCAGCTTTTGGTCGTGCCCAGGCTTGGTCGCGCGGTTCTCGAGGGTGAGGCTGTTGTGGTGGCTGAGCACGATGACCAAACGTTTCTCGGCCTGCGCGATTTCGAGTTCGTCTGCCAACCAACGGAATTGGTCGTCAGGTACGGCTCCGTCCGGTCCGGCGACGTGGTTGCAGGTGTCAAGACCGAAGGCCCGTACCCGCGGCGACCAATCGGCCTTCCACCACGTCTCCCCGGTGTCCAGGTTGCGTTGCGTGAAACCGTGCCCGATCGGGCCAGGAGTCGGGGCGGTCCGAAAATGCTCCGCCATAAATGTGTGTTGCTCGAACAGGTAGCGCGCTTGGTCCGCGGGCACGTCGCGGAACCCCGACCGGCCACCGAGTTGCACACCCAGGGCATCGATCGCTCGGCCGAGCACGCTGCCGGTCGCCGCGTAGCCGTTCAGGGCGGATGACGCCGTCGCCTCGAGCGTGTACGCCTTCCGGCCGCCGGTTGCCAACGCGCGAAGCTGCGAATTGAGGCCGAAAGTGCCGAGCAGCAAAGTGTCATGGTTGCCGTAGACCGCGTACCAGGGGACGGGCATTCCGACCGATTCGACGGTCTGCGCCGTTGCCTGCTCGAGCAGATCGGGTAGGCGAGGGAATCCGTAGTCACCGAACGAGCCACCGGCGGGATCGCCAGGCCGGTAAGCCCATTCGGCCTCCGACCATGCTTGCACGCCCTCGAAGGCGGAGCCGGATCCGCTGGTCGGCCGCACGCCGATGCCATCGAGAATGTCTATGTACCAACGCAATTCCAGATGCGAGTGCATGTCGGCACTGTCGCCGGTCACGATTGCAACGCCCATCGGAGCACCGGTCAGCGGGCTGAACCGAAGGTCGGCAAACGATTTCACCATCGCCGCCGTCACGTGCACAGTCAACGGGTCCTGCGGATGGAAAGCCGAACCCCACGCCGCATGGTCCTGTTCGATCATCGGCTCGATTCGCCCCGGTGATTGAGCATCGATCACGTGGAGGTCGGAGAGGTGGCCGAGATAAAGCAGCGAGCGACGGGACGAGGATCTCGCCGCATTCGGTGATCGCCGAAGCACATCCAAACGCGGGATATAGGGCTCACCCGGTCCCGCGGCAAGCACGCGGTAGCTTTTCGAACCACGCGTGCCCTGCAGGATTGTCTGCGTGAGGGTGCTCGGTCCGTCGAAAGGTTCGTCTGCTGCCGCGAGCGCGGCGCCGAGGATCGTCAGGTCGACGCCGGTGAGGGCCGCGAGAGCTGTTGCCCGAGTGAGAAACTGACGTCGCGAAAGGCCGCTCACTCGCTATCCTCACCGACGGCACGCTCGTCGAGTGGGTTGTTGCGGGTGACGATGAGCGGATCCGTGGTCGTCAACGGGAAGTTTGGGAGATCGTCGATGTGAACGTCGAACGTGGCCGCAAGCACGGCACGTGAGTACGCACTCGCCGACGCGCGATAGCCGATGTCGCCCGGCGTCGGTTGGTCGAAGAAGATCGGGAAGTGCAGGTCCGGCGCGTCGACGACCTCGATGTGGTGGGGGTACGCGCGTGGGATGAAGTACACGTCGCCCTCCTGCATGTACCAGGTGTCCAGCGAACCGTCGGGGTCCATGACCGTCATCCGCGCGGAACCCTTGTGGACGTAACCCAATTCGGCGGTGACCGGATGCCAATGCGGCTCTCGCATACCGTCTTCGCGGATGCGCAGCGAGTACATCGAGAGATCCTTCAGCGCGGGCCAGAACTGCAGGCGCGCAAGGTGTGCCGATCCGACTGCGAGGTTGATCGTCGGGCTGAGTTCCTCGACGGCGAACTTGTGTGGATTCGAAAAGTGAGCGGACGCGGGAACCTCCGCCTCACCGGTCCTTGCAGCCAACACCCGATCGGTTGTGGTCCGCCGCATGGCAGCGAAATCGGCCGCATCCAGGTCGTAGGTGTTGCCGAGAACCGCATCCGTCATCGCTCCGAACGCTGCTGCGAGGCCGAACTCTTCGGGGCGATCACTGCGCAGCGCCGTGACGAACTCTGCAACGTCGGCGCCGACGTTCTCGATGTGATGCAGCGAGCCCGAATCGATGTGGAACATTTCGCCCGCGCTGACCGTGAACGTCGAAAAGACGCTGTAGGTGTCGAGCACCGAGACGAGTGCCGTACCGGAGATGCAGTAGGTCAGGGCATTCGCATTCGCATTCCAGTGTGGTGTCCGCATTGCGCCGGGATTGACCAGAATTCGCTTGATCGACATGCCGCGCAGAATCGGCAGACTATCCGCAGTCACCCGAGTGATCGAGCCGAGATCCGATTCGACGACGACCTCACCGCCGGACAAAGTTGTGCTGTGCGCGCGTTGGCCTCGGCTCATCGAAGACCTTCCTGATCGACCACTTCGACAATGCTGAAGCCTAGCCCCGTCCGCCGCCAAGACAAGGTTAGAAAGCGATGACTTGCTTCGAGTTTTCCCTCCTGACAGCCATTCTCATGTTGCTCACCGCTGCATTTGCGCCCCAGGTCCCGCCCGCAGATTCAATTCTCGCGCATCATTCTGCTTTGGAACAGTTCGATTAGATTGCCGGCGGGGTCGGCAAGCAAGATTTGGCGTCCGCCGGGGCCGCTGATTACGTCGCTGCTGAACTCGATTCCGGCAGCGGCGAGACGCCTGATTTCTTCATCCAGGTCGTCGACGACGAGGTGGATACGGTTGCCGCCCTTGCCGATACCGGCCGGTGTCGCGCGATATCCCGAACTCGCCGGACCGGACAGCAGAAGCCGCAGCGAGCCGCGGACAACGTCAGCGAACGCGGGGGCCGCATTCGTGCGCAGAGTGAAGTCGAGTCGGGTGATGTAAAAATCGACAGCTTCCTCGACATCGGATACCAGGTATCGAACGCTGACAAATTCGCGAAGCGTTGCCATCTTTTGTCTCCTCTAGACAGATGCCGACATCAGGACGGGAAGCAAGTAACGGATTCGAGCTTCGATCTCGGCGGCCGTGGCCCGAAACAACGAGTAGTTGGCCTGGCCAGTCTCACCCGAAGCCGAGGGATCGGCGATACTCCAATGAATTAGCCGGGAATTGTCACCGAACTCAGGGCAGACTTCGCGAGCCTTGTCGCACAGGGTGATCACCGCGTCGAACCGCCTGTCGGCAAGCGAATCGATGTGCCGAGGGCGCTGACCCGAGATGTCGATCCCAAAGTCCTCCAACAGCACCCGCACGGTGTTGGGCTGCATCGACGGTTTCGGATGGCTGCCGGCACTCACAGCGTCGACCCGCCCCCCGCCAACCTGGCGGAAAAGTGCCTCCGCAATCGCGGAGCGAGCACTGTTACCGGTGCATATGAAGAGCACTGACAACTGCCCGAGCGAGCCGAACTCCATTGGCGCAGGATCGAACCGAAGCGCTGGATGCAATGCTCGACCGATGCCTGCAAGCTCGGCCGCGCAGCGATCCAAATCGAGGTGGTAGTACGTGTCGCGACCATCGAAGCTGCTGCGAGTCGTGGTCAGCAGACCTCCGGCGCGTAGCAACCGCAGATGGTAGGACACCAGGTTCTGCGACTCGCCGACCAATGCCTCGAGCTCACGGACTCGGTAGTCGCTGTGTGCGAGTTCCGCCATGAGGCGCCACCGCAACGGATGCGCACCCAGCTGCACAAAAGGCGGTACTACGCGACCATACGGCACCATTCAACGATACCACCAGATGCATCAAACCAAATTGATGTTTTGCGCGTTGCCATGCGGCGAAAATCCAAGCTGAGTGACGAACGCTATGCGGTGAGGGAGCGCACGCTCTCGATGAACGCAAGCTGGTCGTCCGAGCCGCCACCGACTGTCTGTTGAATGGCGAGCAGATCGAGGACACTCCCGTCGATGGTTATGTCCCCCTTCATAAACGACTGCAAGGCAGAGTTCGGGTCGCCTTCGACAATCAGATTCTTGGCGACGCTGAACGGCATCGACACCGTCGTCGAAACGTCATCCGCGAGACCGCGATCGAATCGACCTCCCACGACGTGCATGCCGACATCTCCGTCCGGCGCATCGCGAACGACGACATTGATTCGATGCTCGGACGCGGCTGACAGCAGACCGGGCGCCTCGGCTCGTAGCGCCTCGACAGCGTCGAACCACTGTTGCGACAGAAATACGTAACGCACCTGTGCCCCTGTCCTAGTTCTGAACGCCGATGGCGTTCTCAGATCCTATGCCAGATCGGTGTGGCTCGAGACTTGCTGTCTTGCCGACCATCCGGTGCACGGCCTTCGCCGCTGCGCAGCGTGACCATCCGTCGATCTGCCTAGCCTCTGGTTCGAAGGCGCGTCGTGCCGGTCGAGGAGCATTCTTCGGTGGATTGAGAAAATCTACAGTCGCCGCACTAGACTTTTCGGCAAGGCTGATGTAACTTAGGTGTCGCACGAAGAGCAAGTCGAAGAAGAGCAAGACCCGAAGCTGGGTGTGCCGAGACCAGCAGTACTAGTAGGACGAAGTACGAGTTAGTCGCAACACCAGCAAGTGCAGTACCCGTAAGTCGCAACACCAGCAAGTGCAGTACCCGTAAGTCGCAACACCAGTAAGTAGGTCTCGGCACATCCGTTCCAACGCCCGGGTATCGCGCCCCGGGTGATGTAAGTAAGTAGGTCAGATGTCCACCAGGGCCCCGGCGCCGCAACTTGCGCCGGGGCCCCCGTCTTTTTCGGGCCGGACATCGAAGTCGAAGCAGAAAGGTGCTGGACACATTCCCAGCCAAGTTCCATCGAACAGCCCTGATCACGATCTCGACGACAGACTCGGCGACGAGGACTACCCCGCCTACAGCATGGGACACGCCGCTGAAATTCTCGGTGTCACACAAGCATTCCTACGCAGCCTCGACGCTGCTCGACTGCTGACTCCGGGACGCTCCGAAGGCGGTCATCGCCGCTACTCCCGCTACCAGTTGCGCCTGGCAGCTCGGGCACGCGAACTCGTCGACGCCGGCACTGCACTCGACTCTGCCTGCCGCATCATCATTCTCGAAGACCAGCTCGCAGAAGCACGCCGCATCAACGACACCCTTCGCCGCGAAGATCTATCGTGAAGAGTTGCGCCCCCTGCAGGGGGTGCAACTCTTCACGATCTGGACTCGGAACTGGTGACTAGGAACCGAGTTTCTCGTGCCACGGTGGGGTTTTCATGGACGCGCCGCCGTACATGGGAAGCCGGATCGACCCGCCATGGCGGGCCACCTGGTCCCATGGTCGGTTGATGCCCATCGTGCCGAACGTGCGTGCCATGGTGACGGCGTCAAGATCGAGGACGTCGATCAGCACTTCCTCACCCTCCCCCGCTTGTTGGCGGATCGTTCCCTCAGGATCGACGATCACACTCGCGCCAACTGCGGACGGGCTGGCGCCATTGACGTTGACGACGTACACCTGGTTGGTCCAGGCGTTGGCGCGCGCGCAGACGAGCTCCATGTCGCGGTCGCAGGTCGGCGTCAGTGTCGGTTGGATAATGACCTCGGCCCCAAGCCAGGCGAGTTGCCGAGCTGTCTCGGGAAACGACCCGTCGTAGCAGATCGCGAGTCCGACCCGACCGATCTCGGGGATGTCGAAGACGACGAATTCGTCTCCTGGGGTGGATGTTTCGTATGGTTGCCACGGAAAGATCTTGCGGTAGGTCGCGATGATCTCGCCTTGCGGCGACACGGCGAGAGCGGTGTTGTAGATCTGCTGATCCACTCCGCGCTCGTACACACTTCCCGGCACGAGCCACAGGCCGGTTTCCTTTGCCAGCGCACAGATTCGGTCGGTGTCGGGACTCGGTATCGAGATCGCGGTCTGCTCCATCCAGCCGTCGCGCGCTTGCAGGAGTGACCCCTCCGCCATCAGCATCAACTCGGGAACGACGACCAATTGGACGTGCGAGAAAGTGTTGCGAACAGCGCGAACCTGCTGCGCGTACAACTCCCAGGTAGCGTCCTGATCGAAAGCAATTGGTGCAGTTTGGATTACGGCGATTGCAAGTGTGCGCATGACTCAGGCCTCGATCTGGGTTGATGTGATGACGGCGGTGCGGCCGTCGCGAAAGAAGGAGCGGAAACGGGTTCTGACGATCACCATCACGACAGCGCCGACGACGATCGAGCCGATACCGAGCAAGAACACGCCACCGACGCCGTGGAAGGAGGTGACGCCGTATGCGGGGTCGAGCATGTCGTGTGCGCTGCGAGCAAACGCAGCAAGCATCAGGACTCC
Source organism: Antrihabitans stalagmiti (assembly GCF_016482825.1). Lineage (GTDB taxonomy): Bacteria > Actinomycetota > Actinomycetes > Mycobacteriales > Mycobacteriaceae > Antrihabitans > Antrihabitans stalagmiti. Next base: position 147,780 of record NZ_JAEMNV010000009.1, read on the forward strand.
CCCCGTCGCAGGCAACACTCCCTTCAGAAGCAGGTCCCGCATCGAGCCGCGAAGTTGGTTACGGAAATACCACACGCATGCGAAGCCGGTGACGCCGTAGTACAGCGCGATGAGCAGTCCGATCGACAGGATCGCATCGCCGAGGAAGTTGCCCGAAAGGAGCGTGAGCAACGCGAGGAGTGCGGTGGCAAAGATGCCGTAGAACAGAGTGCCGAACGCAGGTGTGCCGTACACGGGATGAATTTTGGTGAACGCCTTGGGAAGTGCGCCGTGGCTGCTCATGGAAAGAGTCGTGCGTGGACTCGCAATCATGCAGGTGAGCAGGGCTGACACCGCGGAGACGCAGATCGCGACCTGCACGACCGTCGCCAGTGCCGACCCGAGTACCGGAGTACCAAGGGCCGCAAGCACATCCGCGGCGTTGTCGGCGTTGCCGAGGCCCAAACCGTCCGTTCCGGTCCCTGCGAAGCTGAGCGCGGCAAAGGCTGTGAACAGGTACGAACCAAGGAGCACAAGCGTCGAGATGACTGCGGCTTTACCGGGAATGCGGTCGCTGTCCTCGGTTTCCTCGTTGACCGTGATCAACGCATCCCAACCCCAATAGATGAACAGGCAGAGCAGCACAGCTTCGGCGAACGGGCCGAAGCCGCCCATCGCGAAAGGGTTGAGCCACGAGAGGCTCGGAGCGGAGGCTCCGTCACGGGCGAACGCCGCGATGCCGAAGCCGAGTAGGGCGACGAACTGAATTCCGACGAGCACGTACTGCACCGATGCTGCGAGTTGGAGACCGCGATACGCGACCGTCGTGACGGCGGCGAGAATAAGCATGGCTGTGACGAGTACGGCAATATCGTTGGTAGCCAACGAATCCAGACCGACGAGGTCGAGTAGATAGGTCGCGCCTACGCGGGAGAGCGCGGTCATTGCGATGAGTGTCGCGATCTGCGGGACCCAGCCACCGGAGAGCCATCCTGGCAGTGGTCCGAAGGCCCTTGTCGTCCAGACGAAGGTCGTACCGCAGTCCGGCATCTCGCGATTGAGTTCTCGAAATGCAAAGGCGGTCAGCAGAATCGGCACGAATCCCAGCAGCAGTGCCGCCGGAGCGAGGTCGCCGACCACCATCACGACGAATCCGAGGCTGACGGCGAGGCTGTAGGCAGGCGCAACGCTGGACAGGCCGAGCGTCACCGCAGCCAACAAGCCGACAGTGTTGCCGCGTAGACCCTTTCCGGTGCGGGTGGGCGGAGCGCCGAGGCTGGCCCCAGCTTCGATTGGGTTGGTTGCCACGGTAAGCTCCTAGATTTCGAAGAAGTTGTTAAATAGAAATTTAAGAGATCGTTAGCCAATAGGTCAATAGCTGCGGAGATATCTGTTAAATTTATTTTTATCGAACTAGCTGAGGAGAGACCAGATGGCGCGCAAGGCGAGTCGAGACGAACGCCGAGCAGAGCTGAGCGACGCAGTCGAGCGCGCCGTATTCGCGCGCGGACTCGAGGGCGTTCGGTTGCGAGACGTCGCAGAGCAGGCCGGGATCACACCGGCCGCCGTCCTCTACTACGGCGATCTCGACGCCTTGATCTACGAGACCTACCAGAAGGCCATCGAGCGCTACAGCCAGCTGCGCGAAGACACAGCGGATAAGTTCCCCGACCCACGCGAGAAGCTACGCGTCTGCATCGACCAGGGTGTCGCCACAGGTCCGGACGACACGCTCACGCGAATGCTGTTCGAATGCTGGCCGAGATGCTTGCGCGACGCCAGGGCAGCAGCACTCGACAGTGCGCTCACCGAGCGCCAGATAGCCGTCTACCAAGGGATTCTCGTTCTCGGACAGTCCAAGGGATACTTCGAGCTGTCCGAGAAGCCGCGAATGCTTGCAGCGAATTTCGTCGCCATGGAAGACGGCTATCAGATGGAAGTGCTTGCCGGCCGCCGCACCCGCAGCGAAGTGATCGACGCGCTGCACTCCTATGCGCGATCGGCGACCGGATACAACCCCGCGTCCTGACCAAGCTACGACCCGTCAGGCAAGGCCCGCGTCTGCGATGTCGAGAGCAGCGTCGATGATCGCAAGGCCGGCTCGCGCCTCCTCGTCGGTCACGGTGCACGGCGGCACCACGTGAACGCGGTTGAAGTTGGCAAACGGAAGTAATCCTTGTGCTTTGCAGGAGGCAACCACGGCGTTCATCGCCGGACTGGAAGCACCGTAGGGAGCAAGTGGTTCGCGGGTGACCTGATCCTTCACCAACTCGATTGCCCAGAAGACACCCAGCCCACGGATCTCACCGATGCTCGGGTGTCTGGTCGCAAGCTCGCGCAATCCCGGCCCGATGACCTCCGCGCCGACGCGCGCAGCGTTGTCGACAATGCCCTCCTCGCTCATCACTGTGATCGCTGCTGCGGCCGCAGCCGTCGCCAGCGGGTGACCCGAGTAGGTGAGACCACCCGGATACGGCCTATCGGCAAATGTTTCGGCGATCGTTGGGCTGATGGCTACTCCCCCGAGCGGCACGTATCCGGAGTTGACGCCTTTCGCGAAGGTCAACAGGTCGGGCGTGACGTCGAAATGATCTACGGCGAACCACTTTCCGGTGCGACCGAAACCAGCCATCACCTCGTCGGCGATCAAGACGATGCCGTACCGGTCGCACAATTCCCGCACACCCATCAGGTATCCGGGTGGCGGGACCATGATACCGGCGGTGCCCGGCACTGATTCGAGCACGATCGCGGCGATGGTCGACGGACCCTCCAGCGCGATCACCGACTCGAGGTGCGCGAGCGCACGTTCGCATTCTTCCGCTTCCGTGGTCGCGTTGAAATGCGAGCGGTAGAGGAACGGGCCGAAGAAGTGCACGACGCCGCTGTTGCCGTAGTCGTTCGGCCAGCGGCGAGGGTCGCCTGTGAGATTGATCGCCGTGTCGGTACCGCCGTGGTACGAGCGGTATCGAGCCAATACCTTGTAGCGGCCTGTGTGCAGCCGTGCCATGCGCACGGCATGCTCGTTGGCATCGGCGCCACCGTTGGTGAAGAAGATCTTGTTCAGGTCGCCAGGCGTGCGCTCGGCTATGAGATGTGCAGCCTCCGAGCGAGCAGCATTCGCATGTTGCGGGGCGATGGTGCACAGCGTCGCCGCCTGGGCTTGGATCGCGGCGACGACCTTCGGGTGCTGGTGACCGATGTTGACGTTGACCAGCTGAGACGAGAAGTCGAGCAGCCGATTGCCGTCGCCGTCCCAGACGTAGGAGCCTGCCGCGGCCGTGATCGTCATCGGGCTGATCTGCGCCTGCGCCGACCAGGAATGGAACACGTGGGCGCGGTCCAAATCGTAGGTCCGTTCGGCTTCGGTACGTATGGCGGTGGTGAGTGTCATAGCGAAATCCGTTCTCGTTCAGGCGTTCTGCGGGAAGCCGAGTTCGATGCCGCCGTGGCTGGGATCGAGCCACCGACTCGTGACTGCCTTACCTCTTGTGAAGAACTGCACACCTTCGGTGCCGTGCGCGTGGGTGTCGCCGAAGAGCGAATTCTTCCAACCGCCGAAGCTGTAGTACGCCATGGGAACTGGGATGGGTACGTTGATTCCGACCATGCCGACCTCGACCTCGTTCTGGAACCGGCGAGCAGCACCACCGTCGTTGGTGAAGATGGCGGTTCCGTTGCCGTAGGCATTGGAGTTGACGAGATCCATTGCCTCGCCGTAGGACTCGACGCGGACCACCGCGAGCACAGGTCCGAAGATTTCGTCGGTGTAGATCGACATCTGCGCGGTGACATGGTCGATCAGGGTGGGGCCGAGCCAGAAGCCGTCTGCACCGCCGTCTGCCTGGACGGCGCGCCCGTCGACGACGATCGTGGCGCCGTCCGCTTCCCCTGCATCGACGTAGGAGGCGACCCTGTCGCGATGTGCTTTCGTCACCAGCGGACCCATGTCCGCATCGCCGGTACCGTCGCCAGTCTTGATAGTGCGAGTCCGCTGGGCAATCTTTGCCACCAGATCGTCGGCGATCGCGCCGACCGCAACACACACCGAGATCGCCATGCATCGTTCGCCCGCCGAACCGAAGCCTGCATTGACCATGGCATCGGCGGCGAGGTCTAGGTCGGCGTCTGGCAGCACGATCGCATGATTCTTGGCGCCGCCGAGTGCCTGAACGCGTTTACCCGCTGCAGTTCCGGTCGCGTATACGTACTGCGCGATCGGAGTCGAGCCGACGAAGCTGATCGCTTTGATCTTCGAGTTGGTCAGCAGTTCGTCGACCGCGATCTTGTCGCCCTGCAACACGTTGAAGACACCGGCGGGGAGTCCTGCGTCGGCCCACAGTTGCGCCATCCACAACGCCGCCGACGGGTCCTTCTCGCTGGGTTTGAGAACGACAGTGTTGCCCGCGGCAATCGCGATCGGGAAGAACCACATGGGCACCATCGCAGGAAAGTTGAACGGACTGATGATGGCGACCGGCCCGAGAGGCTGGCGGATCGAATAGACGTCCACGCTGGTCGACGCATTCTCGGTGAAGCCGCCTTTGAGCAGATGTGCTATCCCGCAGGCGAACTCGACAACCTCCTGGCCGCGGGTCACCTCACCGAGCGCGTCGGCGAGCACCTTGCCGTGTTCGTGGGTGATGATCTCCGCCAACTCGCCCTTGCGAGCATTGAGCAGTTCCCGAAATGCGAACAGGACTTGGGTTCGCTTGGCGACCGAGGTGTCGCGCCACTCCGAAAACGCGGCCGCGGCGCCATCGATGACGTGCTCGGCGTCCTCGATGCTCGCGAGTGCCACCTCCGCGGTGACCTCACCAGTCGCCGGATTCGTGATGATCGCGGTCCTACCGGATTCGCCGGTAAATACTTTCCCGTCACACCAATGCTGCACTGTTTCGGTCATCGAGGAGACCCCTTTCGGGAGGTGGTTGATCAAATGGCGGTACGACCACCCTCCTCTGAGATACACATCCACGGACCGAGCACTATGTATGCAATTGGCCGCCTCGACATACACTTCGTAAATGGCCATGACCGTAGCGGAGATCATCGATTTGCCAGTGGTACAGGCTGGTAAGCCCAAGGTGTTGAGCTCTTACGGTCTCGATACGCCGGTGCGTTGGGTGCACGTGAGCGACGTTTCGGACCTGTCCGATCTTCTGCAAGGCGGCGAGCTGGTCCTCACCACCGGCGCGGCGCTGCGTCGGTCCCCACGGCACTACCTCGCGGGGCTCTCCCGGGAACGAGCCGTAGGCGTCGTCGTCGAACTCGGAGCGCCCGATGCGCCGCTCCCAGCCGATGCAGGTTCCATCGCGGCGGAACTCGGACTCGCACTGATCGCTCTGCATCGGGTGATCCGCTTCGTCGACGTCACAGAACAGGTCCATCGTGCGATCGTCGCCGAACAGTTCGCGGAAGTTGCGTTCGCACGCAGGACCCACGAGATGTTCACCGACTTGGGTATGCAGCGTGGGTCACCGACCGACATCGTCGACGCGACAGCTCAACTGCTGGACACGCCGATCGTGCTGGAAGACCTCGCACATCAAGCCGTGGCGGTGGCCGCCGCAGGCCATGTCACCGCAGAACTACTGCGGGACTGGGAACGTCGATCGCGCCTGCACGTCGGCCCAGGCACGGCCTCGGCGGATACGCAGGATTGGATATCCGCGCCCGTCGGGCGACACGGCGAAGAATGGGGCCGACTGATCGCTCTTCGCGCGTTGCCGATTCCGCGCGTCACGATGGTCCTCGAACGAGCAGCCCAGGCGTTGGTGTTGCACAGAATGGCCGAACGTGACCGCTTCGACATCGAACACCAGGCACAAGCAGGACTGTTGGAAGACGTTCTGCAAGAACGAATTCGAAACAAGGACGACATCACTGCTCGCGCATTCGCACTCGGCCTACGACCGGTGGAGTCCTACGTACCTGCAACGGTCCGCTGCCGCGACTGGCCGCACGACGCAGACCCGGTCGCGGCCCTGCGGCGTAGTACTCAGCTGCTCGATGCGGTGGTCCATGCGGTGAAAGCGAATGGCCACACCGGTTTGTTCTCCATTCGCGGCTCCGGTGAAGTCGGAATGGTGCTCTCACTTCGGGGCGTTCGAGGGCGTACTCAGCACGAGGTACTCGACTCACTGGCCATCGCACTCCATACCGGTGCGCGACGCCAAAGCGACTCGAAAGAAATGGTTTTCGGTATCGCAACGCCCCAACACGATCTCGTCGAGGCGATCCGCCGAATCGGCGAAGCCGGGCACGTCGCCGAGGTCGCGCTGTCGATGCCATCGAACGGACGAATCTGTTTCCGAGTCAACGACATCCGGATACGTGGACTCGTGTCCCTGCTACGTGGCGACCCTCGCGTACAGCGCTTCGCGGAGGCCGAGTTGCGAGTACTGATCCTGCACGACATCGTGTCCGGCGATCGCTACGTCGAAATTTTGCGCGGCTACGTCGAACTCGCCGGCAACAAATCAGCTCTCGCCAACCGGCTGCACATGAGCAGGCCCGCGCTGTACGCCAAACTAGCTCGAATACAAGACATTCTCGGCGTCGACCTCGCCGACGGTGAATCGATGACCTCGCTGCACGTCGCACTGTTGGTATCGGAAGCACAGTCGGGGTCGTGATCACCGTTGCCGCAGACCCCTGCTATCAGCGAAGTATCAATGGTCTGCCGATGGGTGTGAGGGTTCCGTCAAGAAGTCGTCGACCCCGACGCGCGGTTACGACACGTGGCACTGCTGCCGGCTGAGCACAAGGCTCGGCCGCATCGAGCAGGAGTTCGCGGTGCCACTGCACCGCTCGACAAGGTCCCAGCAGCACAATCACCCCAGAAAACCCTTGTACGCGTAACCCCTCACGGTAGGCACGATCGCACGCGTGGTCGAGTTGCCTGGCCTCGCTTGCGTCGGTGTGCGCCGCGATGCGGCACCGACCTGACCCGACGACTGTTGTGTCCGTCGCTACGGCCAGGTGCGACAGGATCTCTGAGAACGTTCCGCGGCTCCGCCGCTCGTGCGTCTTTTCGGCGCGCCCGACCTCCGAAAAGACTCACGAGGCGCAGGCCCCTCAGCCGGTGACAATCCCTACGACCAGGTTGATGGTTGTGGCAAGAATGACGGTGCCGAACGTATAGGACAGCAGGCAATGCCGAAGTGCGACTGCACGAATCACTGAACTCGAGACCGATGTGTCGGACACCTGGTAGGTCATGCCGAGGTTGTAGCTGAAATAGAAGAAGTCCCGATAGGCCGGCGGTTCGTCGGAATTGAAGTCGATGCCGCCGGGAACATCCGCGTAGTAGAGGTAGGCGTATCGCGCGGCGTACATCAGGTGCAGACCCGCCCACGACATCGCCACCGCCCCGACTGCGATGGCGGCAGATGCACGGCTGTCGGTGTCGCGCCCGGACACAAGCAGCAACACGACGGCGACCAAGCCGCCCAACGCCGCACCGACGACGATCAGTTCGTCGACCGCCGGCCGAAAGTTCTCTCGTCCCGCATGGCGACGGGTGCTGTCGGCGTTCATGGGCCACAGCACCAGCCACCCGGCTACCGCGAACAGTGCTGCAGTCGATGCGATACCGGCGAGAACACCGACGAGCCCGTTTGCCAACCAACCGACGCCGACGCCGATCACCGTTCCGCAGATCATCGCCGTGCAGAGTCGTCCGATCGCCGAAGCAGGAACCATGTGCTCAATTCTTACGTCAGTCTCGACCGGATGCGCCGTTCCTATCCAACCAATGCGCGGCTAAATGTGCCGGATTCCGGGACACATACACAGCAACTAGGGCATTATCCAGCACGTTTCTGAGTCCAGTTTCCGGTATTCGTCTTGTTCTCCATGCCCCGCTGGGCTGAGGATTGCGTCACATCCCGATCCGGCGGCAAGGAGACACTCAGTGTCTGAACAAACTCACCACACCTCGGCGCATCTTCGTCGAGAGTTCACGATCTGGTCTGCCGGCGCCGTCGCGTTTGCATTCATCTCACCGATCGTCGCCTTGTACTCGATCTTCGCGTTGGTCATCACAGCGAGCGGCGCCCGCGGCTGGTGGGCCTTTCCCATCGGCTTAGCCGGACAGATCCTCGTCGTTCTCGTATTCGGCGAACTGGCTTCCCGGTGGCCGATCGAAGGCAGTGTCTACCAATGGGTTCGCCGGTTGGCCCCGACCTGGCTCGGCTGGATGACGGGCTGGCTCTACGCCTGGACACTCACCATTTCCACCGCAGCGGTCGCATACGGAACTGCGACCTTTCTGCCGCCCGCCGTGGGTCTGCAGCCATTCGACACTTGGACGACAATCGCCGTCGCGATCGGCATCGTCGCGCTGGTGACGGCCGTCAATGCGGCGGGTCGATCCGTAGTGAAGTACCTCGTTTGGGCGGCGTTGGTCGCCGAACTCGTCGGCAGCGTCGCCATCGGCGTCTACCTGATCGCCTTCCACAAGATGCAACCGCTCTCCGTGCTTTTCAACGGTGCGGCCAGCAACGGAACAGACAGCAGCTGGTCCGGGCTCCTCGCCGCCGTCGCGTTCGTGGGATGGTCGTTCGTCGGCTTCGAAGCTGCAAGCTCGATCAGCGAGGAAGTGCGTAACCCCGAACGCGCCGTTCCGAAAGCCATGATCGTTTCCCTTCTTTCGGTCGCGCTCGTCGTCAGCTTCTCCGCACTGTCGATCATTCTTGCCACACCCGACCTGGCAGCTGGCTCGACATCCGGGTCCGGCGACCTCGTCATCGACGTTCTCACCGCGAGGTTGGGCAGCACCATCGCCCAACCGGTGTTCGTACTTCTACTCGTCGCCTTCTTCGCGACGCTGGTCGCCGTTCAGGCATCGGCCTCGAGATTGGTCTTCGCGTTGGCACGGGATCGGGCACTCCCCTGCGCCGCCAGCGTCGCGAAGCTGTCGCTCAAGCACGGCCTGCCAGTTACCGCACTGCTCGTCGTCGGCGTCGCTTCGACACTGATCTTGATCACCAGCAGCATCGGCGACGTCTACACCACCCTGATCGGCTTCACCGTCGGCGGATTCTTCATCACCTTCTCGCTGGTCTTGTCGGCACGCACCGTCTATCAATTTCGCCACGGCTGGCCTAGGTCGACCTTCAGCCTCGGCCGGCTCAGCTTCCCCATTGCGGTCTTCGCAACCGTGTGGAGCGTCTTCCAAACCGTCAACATCGCGTGGCCCCGAATAGCGGAAGCGCCTTGGTACGAACGCTATTCGGTGCCGTTGATGTTGCTGATTCTCACCATCGTCGGACTGGTCGTCTACGCCACCCGCCGCACCTCGATCACCCCGATCACAGACCTGAGTCCGACCACACCCACCGATATCGCTCACGACACCCAGCACAACCCACTCGAAACAGGAGCAGCACGATGACCGCACACATCCGCCCGACCAACTTCGCCGCAATCACCAGTGGCATCCTCTCGGTTCTCGGCGCGCCGCACGTCCCCCCGTCCCAACTCGAAGGATCCGGCGCAAAGGCCGCGTTTCTCGGATTCCCGTTCGACGGCGCCAACGCTGCAATCGAACGACCCGGCTCCGCCAACGGACCCCGCGGCCTCCGCATCGCGTCCAACATGTGCTTCCCGTGGTCCTTCGAATGGGACATCGACCTGTTCGAAGCCTTCGGCCTTGTCGACTGCGGCGACAGTCCGCTCGCCATCGGAAACGCTGTGCGCACACACGAACTCGTCCAACACGAAATCGACACCATCCTCGCTGCAGGCGCCATTCCCATCACCGTCGGCGGCGACCACTCGGTGTGCGTACCCGGCGCGCGGGCCCTGTCCGAGCATCTCGGTCCCGACAAGAAGATGGGATATCTCCACCTCGACGCCCATCTCGACGCAGGCGAGGAAATCGGCGGCGAGTTTCAAACCAACTGCAGTGGCCTCGTGCGCGCGGGCGACCTCCCCAACGTCGACCACAAGAACATCGTCGCGATCGGAGCCCGCGGGACGATCAACGTCCCCGACTGGTGGACCGCGGTACGCAACCGCAACATTGCGGTCTACACGATGCGCGACATCCGCAACAACGACTTCGAGACCATCCTCAACGAGGCGCTCGACCGCGCCTGGGACGGTGTCGACGGCGTGTACGTCTCCTTCGACACCGACGTTATCGATTCGGCCTACGCGCCCGGCACCACAGGACCCGAACCCGCGGGATTCACCGGACCTGAAATCATCCGACTTGGCCAAATGATCGGTGAGCGTGGACTTTCCGCGGTCGACAACTGCGAACTCGCGCCGATCTACGACCCGAGCGGCATCACAGCGCGCCTGGTGTGGGAAGTCCTGTCCCAAATGCTCTACGCCCACGCAAAATACAATCTGCCCATTTAGGAGACCGTGGTGTTGCAAGGTATGAGCATGCCAGAGGATTCCGGCGCCGCCCGAGCACTAGAACCGATCGATGCGATCGAACGCCAGATCTTGTCGTGCCTCAGCGAAGACGGCCGAATGCCCAGTTCCGTTATCGCAGAACGACTGCAGATCTCGGAGAAGACCGTCAGGCGACGCCTGAAACGGCTCACCGACGTCCACGGTATGAAGGTCGTGCCGGTCATCGACCCCGATCGCGTCGGGCTCGACACGTGCCTGTTCATCGGCATATCGGTGGACAAGCATCGCCTGCTCGAAGTCGCGGCTCTGGTGCGCGCCATGCCCGAGGTCAGGTATCTCGCCCTGACCACCGGGCAATGGGACCTTCTTGCCGAAGCCTTTGTCGGCTCGCGCGAGCACATGGCGAGCTTCCTGATCAACACCATCGGACAACTGCCCGGCGTGCACGACGCCGACACCTTCAATGTCCTGCGAATCGTGAAATTCGGCTACGAATGGGAGATTCCGCAGGTCGTCCGCTCAGCGACGCCCGCGGTCAGCATCGCTCACCCCGACCGTCGCCGACCCCCACCACGTAGATAGTCCGACCGCTTTCAGGTCAGCGTGCGTGCACTACCTGCGGCTGCGCGGGGTGGGCGCTGCGTTGGACCATCAGGTAGTCGCGAGCCTTGAACGAGCGCATCTGTGAGAGGTACTGGGTCGCGAATCCCGGGTACATCGAGGCGTTGTAGCCGTCGGCGGTGAGATACCAACTCCGGCAACCGGTCATCCACGTCGTGTGCTTCAGGCGCTTCTGAATCTGCGCGTTGTACTTCCGTTCGACGTCTTCGCGGACGTCGAGGTAGTGCAGATCCATGTCGACGATCGTCTTGATGCTTCGAACCGCGTAGTCGATCTGTCCTTCGAGGTAGACCAGCAGCGAATTGTGCCCTGGTCCCGAGTTCGGTCCGTTGGTGAAAAACAAATTCGGAAACCCGTTGGTGTGGGCGCTCTTATACGCCGACGCGTGACCGTGCCATTTCTCTTCGAGTGTCCGGCCACCGCGGCCGGTGACCGCGAACGGCGGGCCGTCGAGATGGACGTCGTACCCGGTGGCGAACACGATGCAGTCGAACTGATGCTCTATGCCTTCCGCTGTACGGATCCCGTTTTCCGAGATGCGGGCGATCGGCCACGTGATGAGTTTGCAGTTCTCGGCTTGGAGTGCGGGATAGAAATCGCTGGATGCGATCAACCGTTTGCACCCGGCGCGAAATTCGGGGGTGAGTTGGCGGCGTAACCACGGATCCTTCACCTGCGCACGCAGATTGGCCATTGCGATCTTCTGGATCAGTGTAGTGATCGGCGAATTCCAGACCAGTCCGGTTGCGAGCGTTTCGTGGCCGTAGAACAGGGCCGTCCGAGACAGTCGCTGGGTGGCCGGGACCACTTCGTAGAGCTTTTGCAGCGCCTCGGGGACCGGGAAGTCCGGTCGCGGCAGGATCCAGCCGGGTGTTCGTTGAAACACCTTGACCGACTTGGCGGTCTTCACCAACTCCGGGACGATCTGCACCGCGCTGGCACCGGTGCCGATCACCGCGACGTGCTTGCCCGCCATGTCGTAATCGTGATCCCATTTGGAGCTGAGAATCTTGTGGCCTTGGAAGTCATCGATTCCCTTGATCTTCGGGAAGCTCGAATCCGACAGTGGTCCGCCTGCGCTGACAACCGTTCTGGCACGCAGCTTTTCACCCGCACGCGTCGTCACGATCCAGATTCCGTCGGCCTCGACGAATTCGAGGGCGACGACCTCTTCATTGAATCGAATCAGGCGTTTGACGTCGAAACGATCGGCAAGACCCTCGATGTGGCGGCGAATTTCGGGTCCAGGGGCGAACGTTCGCGACCATCGCGGGTTCGGTGCAAACGAGAAGGAATAGAGCATCGACGGAATATCAACGGCCGCACCGGGATAGGTGTTGTCTCGCCATGTCCCACCCAACCGCGAGGAGCGCTCCAGCAGGACGATGTCGTCGATTCCCGCTTGCTTGAGTTTGAATGCGGTGCCGAGGCCGCTGAACCCCGCGCCGATGATCAGCGTCGTGTAGGTGTGACTGTCGGCGCTTGTGTCCGTCGCCTTTTCGGTCATGCGACAGCCTCCTGATCTGCAGTGCCGACACTGACCGGCTCGTACGTGATTTCGCTGAACCAGGACGGGATCGCGGGGAACGCGCGACGCGGGATCCGATCACTCGCCCAGACCATCGAGTTGGCAAGCAGGTGGTAGGGATGCTTGACGTTGACCACCATGCCGGCGTGCCACTTGACCACCTGATACAGCGGTATGCGCGGGGCGAACCTACTGCGGTCGCCGAGCTTCTTGAATCGCTCCATCGCGGAGTACAGCCGTTCGGGATGAAAGCCCATCTCCGCGACTTCGTTGCGGGTCCGATTGAGCAACGGGATGTAGACCGCAGCGCCGACGATAAGGCTCGGTGACGCGACCGCGCCGATGAACTCGATCAACAACCGTCGCATCGAACCGTGGCCGAGCATGTCGAGAACTTCGAAACCGACTGCGATGTGACGTGATTCGTCGTTGTTGATCTTCGCGAACACCTGATCGCACACCGGGTCGTGCACCTCTTCGAGCAAGAACTTCAGCAAGGCGCCATCGAGTGCGACCTCGAGCATCGGGATCACCGTCCCGAGCGCACTCATCGACATGTCGTCGCCGTAGCGATCGAGCCAATCCATCGCCATGCGGATGTTGACGTTGGGCTCCGGCATCTCGCCCTCGTCGAGCATCCCCCACCGCTTCATCAGCGCGAGTTCGGCATTGGCGTGCCGCTGCTCTTCCGCATGGAAGTAGCGGTAGATCTCCCGCAACGTGTCGTTGGGGGCCTTCCTCGCCAAGGCCGCGAAGCCGCGCGTACCGACATTCTCGATCCACGCCAGATCGGCCATAAATGCTTTCAGCTTCGGCTTGAACTCCTCGCTGATGGTTTCCGCGCCGGGCGCGTCCCAGTCGATATCAGCGAGTGCCCATTGCCGTTCTTTGACTTTCGCGAGTGTGTCTTCGAGATCCAGCGCCATTGCAGGCCTCCGTGTTCTTGTCGCCGAGATACTCGAAGCCCACCACCAACTGTGCCAGTTGTCAATGGCGTATTACTTCCGCGAGCGGGCCACCAGTGCCACAAACAGCGCCGGAACGGTGCCCTGACAGCCCGTTCGCCGCAGTCAGCGTCGCGTCAGCTGGCGAGCTCGGTTGATCGCGTTGACCCACAGCAGTTTCGATCCTGCGGCCGCTTCGGAGGCAAGTTCGCGGGCAGGGACCAGCTGAGTGGTCAGAACGACGGCACGAGCTTTGGTCGTGACGGATGCCTTGCTGAGGTGACCACTGTCGAACGGGGGCTGCGGGTCGTACTCGATCAGCAGTTGCGCGGCCTCAGCGCGCTCGCGGCCCGCAATTTCGCCGACGAGCCACAAACCGAGGTCCAGCCCGGCCGACACCCCGGCAGCGGTGATGATCTTCCCCTCCCGGACGATTCGCTGCTTGCCGTTCGGCGTCACGCCATACGACTTCAACACCGGAAGCGCAGCCCAATGACTGGTCGCGGTCATGCCGGCGAGAACACCGGCTGCTGCCAGCAACACCGATCCGCTGCACACGGACACCGTCCACGTCGAGGTCGTGTGCGCCCGTTGCAACCAATTCAGAAGCCGCTCGTCGCCTGCGGTCTGCATGGTGGACGTGAGCGATCCCCCGACCAAGATCAGGTCCGGCGCGGGTGTCTCCTCGAACGAATGGGTGGCCGCGAGAATCAGTACGCCGCTGTCGGTGACGATCGGTCCTGGTTCGTGCCAGACGAATCGGATCTCCGGATCGGGAAGCGTGCGCAGCAGCTCGAAAGGGCCGACGGCATCGAGAGCCGTCATGCCGGGATAGACGACGATGGCGATCTGCACAGTGACGGGTCCTTCGTAGGGGTGGCGACAGTGAATTATTCAGTCGTCGAACGTGATTCGAACTGTGATCGGCGTGGTCTGCACGCTGCGAACCGCAGACGCGCTGAGTGCCGAGGCGACGGGGTTCGAGCCGAACGATCGGGCGCGGGCGACCACGTCGTCAGTGTGGTCGAACACCGCAGTGCCGGTCCGCCATGCCTTTCCCTGCCGGATTCGCACCCGTGGATGTGTCGTGATGTTCGCACCCCAACCGGATCTGGTGCCGTGTTGAGAAATGACCCAAGCCCCGGCATCGTCGAATTTCGCGGTCACGACGACGGACCGCAGCAGGCCGGTCTTGCGACCGGTGGTCTCCAGCTCGGTGGCGTAGCGCGACCGGATTCCGGCATGACGCATGGCGATCACGACCGGATTGACAGCGCGTTCCAGCGCTCGTTCGATGCGAAACTTGCGTTCGAACGCGCGGGTTTCATTGCGTGCACTACTCATGTTCGATCCCCTCGTCAGACGTACCAGTGGGCCGTGCGGAACCAGCCATAGATCGAGCCGAACACTCGGGAGTCGACTCCCCGATAGCGGTCGATCGCGGCAGGTCGTGCGTGCAACCGTGCGGCGAGACGTAGTACCACGTTGTCCCGAAACCCAGTGTGGAAGCGTTCCATTCGGTCGATGCCAGCGTCGATCGAGTGATGTAGCGGATCCACGGGCCGCCACAACTGTGGGAGCGGCGCGGGCAGCCGTCCAATGTACTCAGTGATCTGCTGGCGAAAGTGCGGCTGGGACATCGTCGGTTCTCCTCGGTGTTGTGGGGGGTTGCCGTACGACGCGAGCGTCCAGGCATGGGGTAGCGCAAAATCGACTCTCGCTGTGCTACTTCGTCGGTAACGCAGCGTCCATTCCGCCGACGTCTGTAACTTGCCAGTCGGAGTCCTGGTCGATCGTGATCGTGTACGTAACCGTCGTCTGTGCGCCGTCCGGGTTTTGGGCGTTGGTGGAGTTGACGTCGAGGAAGACGTCGACCTGACGGGTCCCGCCTGATTCTGAAATGACCTTGGCGGCAATAGGTGTCGCAGTCGACGTCCACTTCAGCGGGGTAAGAATCTCCTGCAGCTTGGGCGCTGTCGCGGCGAACTTGTCGGCGAGGGCAGGGGCGGTGTTCGTCTTCAGCCGGCCGACCCAGGCGTCGAAGTCGTCGAACCGGACCGTCGCCGCACCGACCGCATAATCGGTGGCGACCTGCTCGGCTCTATTGGCATCGGCGGCGGCGGAATCACGCTGCGCGATGTCGCGTCGACTGGAGATGGCAATAACGGCCAGCACGACCACCGCTACTACCAAGGCGGCCGTGGCGGCACCCCAAGCAAGGGTGGACCACGAGAACGACACCGTGCGTTTGGGTGCACGCACAGGGCTGTCGGTTACGGTCGGCTCTTCGGTCATCGTCATCGATGCCTCCGGTTCGGAGCGAGAAACCATGTCTCGCTGAGGTTTACACGTTGGCCCGCGGAGGCGATGCCAGCGTGCCGGCTGTCGCGTCCGATTGCAGACGGTGGAAATTTCTCCGCCGTTTCCATGGACAACGCCTTACGGATAATCTTATTATTCGGATAGTAGCGCTACGTTGCTGGATCATCAAGAGCGAAGAGAGACTGCGAGGACTGCCGATGCCACTCCAACGCACACCGATGACTCGGGCCGAGTCCCAACAGCGCACCCGCAAAGAGGTGCTCGACGCAGCGGAAGAACTGTTTCTTGCGCACGGTCTGCACGACACGACCGTCGCGAAGATCGCTGCCGCAGCCGGCCGCACCCAGGGCGCGATCTACGGCAACTTCACCAGCAAGGAGAACGTGTGCGCCGAAGTTCTCCTTCGGCGCGGCATGGCACTGCTGTCGCAGATGTGGACGACGATCGCCCAGTCACACCGGACCGTCGACGACGTGGTCGAAACCATGGTGACGTCGTGGGGAATCGCCGTACAGGATGAACAACTCGTCGCCCTCTTGGTCGAGTACGCGCTCGCGGTACACAAGAATCCTGAGCAACTCGAAGTGTCGCGGGGCCATCTCACGATGGGACTGACCGTTCTCGGAACGATGCTCGACGACGCCGTCCCGATCGAGGCATCAGCCGCCGATCGCGAAGAGGCGACCAAGGGAATCGCCAGCGCCGCAATAGGTCTCGCGCTGTCACAAACCTTCGACCTGCTCGCGGCTGAGGATGTTCCTCGCATACTCGATCGTACGATCCGGAACTGGATCGCCGACCTGAGTCGACCGTCCGGCGACGCCTCAGCCAGTTGAAAGATTCTAGAATACGGGGTTGCGTCGCTATCCAAAAACCCCTACTGTTCAAATAATACTATTATCTAGACCGACAAGGGAGTCGAACATGAGCCTGGCGGTTGTGACAGGTGCTGGCAGTGGCATAGGCCGCGCCAGCGCGATGCGATTCGCTCGCAAAGGTTCGATGGTCGTGGTCGCCGACATCAACACCCAAACCGGAGCCGAAACAGTCGCCTTGATCGAAAGCGCTGGTGGCCGTGCCGTTTTTCGTCGCCTCGATGTTGCCGACGCTGCCGAGTGGGACGTCTTCGCCACCTGGGTCTGCGCGAACCTCAAAGTTCCCGATGTCCTTGTGAACAACGCCGGAATCTTGATCACCGGAGGCTTCTTGGAGCAGACGGGCGCGGACTGGCGACGAATGATCGGCACCAACATGATGAGTCCGATGCTCGGGTCTCGTGTATTCGTGCAACGCATGGTCGACGCGGGTGTCCGCGGCCACATCGTCAATGTGTGTTCTGTCGGTGCATTTATGCCGACTCCCCTTTCACCTTCCTACGTCACCGCCAAAGCCGGCGCCTGGTTCGGCACCCAGGCCCTTCGTTCCGAATTCTCGAGCAGCGGAATCGGTGTGAGTGCCGTGTGCCCTGGCCTGATAAACACCGAACTGTCGGCGAACGGCACGCGCTCGGGCGCAGACGAACTCGACAACGCCGATTGGGCGACCAAACTCAGCCGGGCACAACACTTCTTCGGCCGATCGCCGGAGAACGTCGCCGATGCGATCGATCGTGCCGTCCGCTGGAACCTCGCGACCGTACCGGTCGGCATCGAGGCGTGGGCGGGTTGGTATCTCTACCGACTCTCCCCCGGACTATCCCGCGGACTCATGGGCCTGGTCGGAATGCCATTGGCCAACAACGTGATCGGCGTCGCCGACAAGGTTCTCGGAGGTAAGCGATGAGCACGGTTATCGTGACGGGCGGAGCTGCGGGGATCGGTTTGGAGACCGCTCGGCTGTTCGCCACGAAAGGCGATCGTGTGGTCATCGCCGATCTGGACGGACCTGGCGCGGAAGTTGCGGCAGCAGACATCGTGGCTGCCGGCGGCCGAGCACACTCCTACCGCCTCGACGTCTCCGATGAACAGCAGTGGGAAAACTTCGGCAAATGGGTCAACGACCAGTTCGGTGCGGCGGACGTCCTGATCAACAATGCGGGAATCATGGACCTCGGCGGCTTCACCGAGATGAGCGCCGCACAGTGGCAGCGAACGGTCGACATCGACCTTATGAGCGTGGTCTACGGCTGCCGCGTATTCGCCAAGCAGATGATCGATGCAGGCGTGCGCGGCCACATCGTCAACCTGTCGTCGGGTGCCGCGTACGCACCGTTCAAACTCGAGCCTGCCTACGGTGTCGCCAAAGCCGCCGTGTTGATGGCGTCGCAAGCGCTCCGTGTCGAATTACGTTCGCACGGAATCGGTGTCACAGCGATTTGTCCCGGCGCGATACGAACGGACCTGCTCGCGCACGGCGAACGGGCCGGACTCAGCGATGCCGAACAGGCGGCATGGCGTGACGACATCGGCAAGGCGCAATCGATGGCATTCGCCGGTCCCGACAAAGTCGCTCGCGTCATCGAACGCTCGGTGCGGAACAACTGGGCGATCGTTCCGGTGAACCCCGAATCCTGGCTTGGTTTCGTCATGTTCCGGCTCTCCCCCAGCCTTGTCCGCGTGACCCTTTCGCTCGCGTCGTTCGATCGCGCCGACGCTCTCCTCACACGTGTCCGCCCACTGCTGGCCCGCAACTCGAAATGAGACCGAACATGCCTGTAGCACCCCAACACGAAGTCGCGATCATCGGCGCCGGACCAGGCGGCATCGCTGCCGGCGTCAAGCTCCGCGCCGCAGGCATCGATGACTTCGTCGTGCTGGAAAGGTCCGACGACGTCGGCGGCAGCTGGCACGAAAACCATTACCCCGGCCTCGGCGTCGATATCCCGGCCATCGCGTACCAGTATTCGTTTGCGCGGAACGCCAAGTGGAGCAGAGTCTTCCCACGCGGCGCCGAAGTCAAGCAGTATCACGCCGATGTCGCGCGGCGCTTCGGCATCTACGAGCGCGTGCAGTTCGGCAGTACGGTCGAACGCGAGGAATGGGACGACGAGAGTCGGTTCTGGCGCCTGCATCTCGACGACGGGTCCTCGGTTACTGCCCGATACCTGATCAGCGCGGTCGGCGCCTTTGTTCGCCCCAAGGCGGACTCCGGGATCGCAGGCCAGGACTCGTTCAAGGGCAAGATTCAGCGGCCGAGCAGCTGGGACGACGACTACGACATGACTGGCAAGACCGTCGCGGTTATCGGCACAGGCGCGAGCGCGGTGCAACTCATTCCCGCCATCGCACCGGAGGTGCGGCAGCTCAACGTCTTCCAACGCACGCCGGTCTGGTCCATTCCGAAGCCCGACTTCACGGTGCCGCCCGCGATGCAGCGAGTACTCGGCATCCCGGGCGTCCAACCGGCCCTGCACGGAACCGCTTTGGTGGCAATCGATCTCCTACTTCGTGGTGTGATCAAGAGCCCGGGACGCGTCATCCACCCCGTCATGGACAGGTTCGACGCAGCATGCCTGGCGGGCTATCGTCGCTACCTGAAACGCGTTGTGACCGATGACGACACCCGCGAGAGGTTGACTCCCAACTTCGGGATTCTTGCCAAGCGTCCGACGATGTCGAACGCCTATCTGCGCGCATACAACCGAGACAACGTTTCGCTGGTCACGACGCCCATCGACAAAATCACCCCGACCGGCGTCAAAACCCGCGATGGCGTGCTGCACAAGGCAGACGTGATCGTGCTGGCCACCGGCTACGAGGTCTTCTCCGATCCAGAGACCTACCGCCCCGGAACCATAGTCGGCCGCAACGGATTCGATCTCGCGAAGTTCTACAACGAGGAAGGACTGCAGGCCTACCAGAGTGTGTCGGTCCACGGTCTGCCGAACCGGTGGACCCTCGTCGGGCCGTACTCCTGGACGGGGTCCGGCTGGCACGCTTTCGTCGAAATGACAGCGGGCCACGCGGTGCGTGCGATCACCGAGAGCCGCCAGCGCGGTGCTGTCGTATGCGAGATCCGCAAGGAAGCAGCAGATGCTTACCACGAACGGATCTACAGCCAAGGCGAGTCGTTGCGCTACTACCTCGCTGACCTGAACGGTCACGTCCCGACGTACTACCGCAACTCACAGGGCGACAGCACCTACGTCCGGCCGTCCAGTTTCTTCGAAGCGCGCCGCGGCAACAGCAAGTTCCCGCTCGACGACTACAAGTTCGAAGTCCAGGTAGCTGCCGAGGTGTCGGCATGACCGCGCCGCATGCGACTGTGCACGTCGAACTGGTCAACAGCGCTCGCCGGTCGACCCGGATCGCACATCGGATCGCTCGATCCACACTTCGCCCCGCAGCCGACACGATCGCAAAAATCGGTGCACACGGACCGTTCGCCGGCGCGCCTGCCTTCCGTGTCGCCAACGTTGCCGAGGTCCTCGCGGCGCCACTGCGCGCTCCGCGTGGCACCTTGCGCGAGCAAGTCCAGTTCGCGAACTTTCGCGCCGAATGGTTGTGGCACAACAGTATCGACGGGCCGAGCAAGCCCACCGGCGGAGCGATCGTGTATCTGCACGGGGGCGCGTTCGTCGCGGGCGGCCTGCACAGTCATCGCCGCCTCGCCGCGAAGATCGCAAGCGCAAGCGCTCTGCCGCTGCTCAACGTCGACTACCGGCAACTGCCGAAGGGACACATCACCGACTCTGTCGACGATGCAGTCCAGGCGTACCGATATCTGCTCGATCAAGGATTCGCCCCTGAAAAGATCATCCTTGCAGGCGATTCCGCCGGTGGCGGTCTTGCGTTCGCTGCGGCCCTCGCAATTCGCGACCGAGGACTCGCCACACCGGCCGCGATCGTCGCCATCGCCCCCTTTGCCGACTTCGATTCCACGCGTCGTGCGGCGCATCCGAACGACTCCATCGATCCGGTGATGTCTGCGTTCCTGCTGTCGGTTCCTGTGCTGCAGGGTTTCGCCACCGACGGCATAGTGGATCCGGCATGGTCGCCGGTGAACCATGACTTCACCGGCCTGCCACCCGTGTTGATTCAGGTCGGCTCCACGGAAGTACTGCGCGACGACGCCGAGCAGTTGGCACGACGCTGCGCCGAAGCGGGTGTGCCCTGCACCCTGCAGGTCTGGGACCACGCTATTCACGACTTCCACGTCGCAGCCGATGTGCTGCCCGACGCTCGTGCCGCCATCGCCGAAATCGGCAAGTTCGTGCACTCGATCACCGAAGGAAAGCAGGTAGGACAATGACGTCTCGAAACGGGTCGAACCCGGTTCCGCAGTACGAGGTGCTCGTGATCGGTGCAGGTTTCGGTGGTATCGGCACCGGAGTCGCGCTGCAAAAGGCCGGCGTCGACAACTTTCTGATCATCGACAAATGGCACAAGGTCGGCGGTACCTGGAACGCGAACACCTACCCCGGTGTCGCAGTGGACGTTCCCTCGCCGATCTACAACTTCTCGTTCCAGCAGCGGTCAAAATGGTCACGATTCTTCGCCCCGGGCAACGAGATTCAGCGCTATGCCGAGGAAGTCGTCGACAAGCAGGGCTTGCGCGGCAAGCTTCGGCTCGGCTGCGGGGCAGAGAAGGCAGTCTTCGACGACGCACACGACCTGTGGCGCATCACCACCGATGGCGGCGACGAGCTGACCGCGCGTTACCTCGTCAGTGCGGTCGGCGTTCTCGAGCAGCCCAAGCTGCCGCCCATCGACGGTATCGAAGACTACTCCGGCAAGATCATGCACACCGCACGGTGGGACCACTCCTACGACTATCGCGGCAAGCGTGTCGCCGTCATCGGCACTGGAGCCACTGCGCTGCAAGCGATTCCAGAGCTTGCCAAGCAGGTCGAGCAGCTGACCGTTTACCAGCGGACCGCAATCTGGGTCGCTCCCAAACCGGACTTCCCGATGGGTGACGGTTGGAACCGGGTTCTCGACGTTCCGCCGGTCCAGCAAGGGGTGCGACTGTTCGGCAACATTGCCGTCAACGCGTTTCTCGGGTTCGGCTTCGCACTATCGGACTATCCGCGGGCGACCTCCGCGGTCCTCGGTGTGGGCGAAAAAGCGCTGAAGGCGTACCTGTTCACCCAGATTCGCGACCGCGAGTTGCGCCACAAACTCATCCCGAGCTACCGGCTCGGCTGCAAACGTCCCTCGATTTCCAACGTGTACTTCAAGACCTACACCCAACCGCACGTAGACCTGATGACAACACCGATCGAGAAGTTCACGGAGACCGGCATAGTCACCTCGGACGGCGAGCATCGCGAGTTCGACATGGTGGTCACCGCCACCGGTTTCAAAGTCATGGACAAGGGTGCAACACCGCCGTACCCGGTCTACGGCTCCAACGGCGTCGAGTTGGGCCAGTTCTGGGACGAGAACCTCTACCAATCCTACGAGGGCGTCTCGGTTCCCAAGTATCCCAACATGTTCCACATCTTCGGTCCGTACGGCTACGCCCCGGGCTCGGTCATTCCACTGATCGAAGCGACGTCGGCGCACGCCGCACGCGTCATCGCCGAGTCACGCCGTCGCGGCGCCACTCGCGCCGAGATCCGCCAGGACCCGCACGACGAGTACTTCCAGCGGATGCTCGCTCGCAACGACAACACCTACCTGTTCGACCTCGGCTGCGCGGATTCGCGCACGTACTACATCAACTACCAGGGCCATGCTCCAGCGCTGCGGGCGACAACCCAGTTCGACATGTACTGGAGCAACAGGCATTTCCCGCTCGACCACTACCGCTACACCGCCACATTGCCCACCGCCGAGCACGCGGTACCCCTCGCGGCCGCCGCCTCGAATTAGCAGAGAACCCCAACAACACTGTCCGGTGCATCTTCGACGATCGAACACCGTCGAACTGCCGATACAAGCTAGGAGGCAACGATGCCCGACACAGTCGTTGGAGCGCTTCGCCGGAACGTGAGCCGCACGACGCTCTCGGCTCTGGAAACCCTCGGGCGTCTCGTAGCCTTGGCGATCGAGTCTGTACAAGGCGCGGTCGCTGACGTGGTCTCCCGCCGCTTTCAGTGGCGGGAGACCACACACCAAGCGTGGTACCTCATCACGGTCACCGCGATACCTGCTGTGCTGATGGCGATTCCGTTCGGCGTCGTCGTATCGATTCAGGTCGGCAACCTCATCAAGCAACTCGGCGCAGATTCGTTGCTCGGTGCGGCGGGTGGACTCGGTGTCATCCAGCAGGGCGCGCCGCTGGCGACCGGCCTGCTGCTCGGAGGTGCAGGCACAGCAACGATCGCCGCCGACCTGGGTGCCCGCACGATCCGCGAAGAGATCGATGCACTCCGCACGATGGGGATCAGTCCAGTGCACCGGCTCGTCATTCCCCGGATGGTGGCGATGTTGTTTGTCGCCCCACTGCTGAACATCTTGATCATCTTCGTCGGCGTGCTGTCGGGCTATCTGGTTGCGACTGCAGCCCAGGGAGTTACGCCTGGTAGCTACTGGGCGACCTTCGGAGCGTTCGCAACCTTGACCGATGTGGCGATATCGATCGTCAAAGCCGTGCTCTTCGGGTTTCTTGTCGTCATCATCGGTTGCCATCGCGGGCTGGAAGCCAAGGGCGGTCCACGCGGGGTGGCAGACGGTGTGAATGCGGCGGTCGTCTTGTCGGTCGTCGCTATCGCATTGGTCAATGTCGGTATCACACAGATTGTTTCGATGTTCTTTCCGACAAAGGTGGCGTGATGACAATCCCTCACCGTCTCAAACGCGGCACAGACCGCGCGATACGGCCGATCGAGTCGACCGGCTACGCGATGAGCTTCGTCTGGCACGCGTTGGCTGCGATCCCGTTGACGCTGCGCAGATATCGGGCCCAGACCATGCGGACCATCACCGACATGACCTGGGGCCGCGGCTCCGTGATCGTCGGCGGCGGGACCGTACCCGTGCTGGTCATCCTCGGCGTTGCGATCGGTGCCGGAGTCGGCATCCAGGGCTACACGACACTCAATCTTGTTGGCCTCGGCCCGCTCACCGGCATCGTCTCCGCCTTCGCCAATACCCGTGAACTTGCGCCGATTGCAGCCGCGATCGGGTTCGCTGCCCAAGCCGGCTGCCGAATGACGGCCGAGATCGGGTCGATGCGGATCTCCGAGGAGATCGACGCCTTGGAATCGCTTGGCCTGAAATCGATCCCGTTCGTCGTCACGACCCGCGTGATCGCCGGCGCGGTCACGATCGTCCCGACCTTCCTCGTCGCACTTGTACTGAGTTACTTCTCGTGCTCGGCGATCGTGTTGATCGTCCATGGTCAGTCACCGGGTGTGTACGGCCACTACTTCTTTCAATTCGTGAACCTCTACGACATCGGTGCGGCGACTCTGAAGATCCTGGTGTTCGGTGTCGCGGTCATTCTCATCCACTGCTATCACGGCTTCGTCGCAACCGGCGGGCCCGAAGGCGTCGGTGTCGCGAGCGGCCGGGCGGTGCGCGCGAGCTTCATCGCGATCATCGGACTGGACATGGTCCTGACGCTCCTGCTGTGGGGCATCAATTCACCGATCACGTTCTCGGGGTGATGTGATGCCTCTCTACGGAATGCCCGGTGTGCCAACGACTCGACGCACGTCGCTGCTGGTCGGTGTGGCCACACTGGTTGTGGTCCTGACCGTCGGTCTGGTGTGGCATTCGATCGCGACCGCACCCGACGAGAACGCGATCCAGGTCCAGCTGCGGACCGATGTGACGGGCGACGGCGTCGCCGACGGCACCGGCGTCCGGCTCAACGGCACGCAGATCGGCCACGTCACCGCCGTCGACAGCGACTCGGGCGGCACACAGGTGCTCACACTCGGCTTGGACCGCGCTGCACTCGTCGGGCTCACGGACAATCTGCGGATCGAGTACGCACCGGCCAACCTCTTCGGTATCAGCGAGGTCGTACTACTGCGTGGCGATGGTGGCACACCGCTCGCCGATGGCGACGAAGTCGACCTTACCGGGGGCGAACGCGTCCGAGACTCCACGATGGGCACCATGCTGCGGTCGCTGTCGCAAACGACGACGACAGTCCTCACTCCCCAGCTCACCGAGATTCTCACCCAGGTCGGCAACGATGTCGACGCCTTCGCGCCGTTCATCGAAGCCCTCGTCAGTGTGAGTCGCGCTGTTGCGGACTCGCAGCGGTATCCGACGTCATTCCTCATCGAGCAGTACGCGTCCTTCTTCAACGGGGTCGCGGTATTCGGTAGTGGATTCGTCGAACTGATCGACCGGATCTACAACATCGACGTGTTGCGCAACGACCGCGAGCGCTTCGACATCGGAGTCTCACTCGTCGTCGACCAGCTCTTCCCGTTGATCCGCGATGTGCTCGGAACCGCCCGCGGATCCCTTGGCGGCTACAGCGACACCCTCGCCGTGGTGCTCGGCCAACTTGCCCGGACGGTGCCCGACCCGAACCGGTCGCACACCGAACTCACCGAACTGATCGACCGGCTGGACCGCACCTTCCGAACGACCCCGAACGGTCCACAGGTCGACGTTGACGTGCTGGTCCGGGGTATGCCGGGCCTCATGGTGCCGCTGACCGGCGGCGCCAAACTAGAGGACGGTGTCCGATGAACGGGCGTTCGCAACGGGGCCTCGTCGCCCGCTTGCTCGTGTTCACAGCGTTGATCGGCGTGCTGCTCGCGGGAATCGTGATCGCCATCCAGCGCCCTGTCGACGGGTCCACCCGGACGTTCGAGGCGCTGTTCACCGACGCCAGCGGCCTCAGGGAGAACGCCGACGTCAGGATGTTCGGCGTCGCGGTCGGCAAGGTCACCTCGATCGAACTGGACGGCAACCAAGCGCGTGTGCAATTCACCGTTGTCGAAGATCGGCCGATGTTCGATACAAGCGTCGTCGCCATTCGATACCAGAACCTGACCGGCCAGCGATACGTCGACGTCAAGCAACCGGATTCGGCCGGCAGCACGCTCGGGCCCGGCACGGTCATCGGCACCGACCACACCATTCCGTCGTTCGACATCACCGCCCTGTTCAACGGCATGGAACCGGTACTCGCTGAATTCTCGCCCGCGGCGGTGAATCAGTTCCTGGAGAACGCGATCGCCGTGATCGAAGGGGACGGAAAAGCAGTCGGATCGACCCTCGACGCGATCGACAAGCTTTCCGCGTTCGTCACCGACCGACAACAGGTGATCTCGCTGCTGTTGCGAAACTTCGAGCAGGTCTACCAACAGCTCGGCGGAAAGTCTCCCGAAACCGCGACGCTCATTCGCGGTATCAGCGACGTATTCGTCAACCTGCAGAAGCAGTTCGAGGGCCTGATGGATTTCGTCGACATCGCACCGTCGGTGCTCGGTCCATTGAATAACTTGTTGGCTGCACTCGGCTTCACGCAGCCCGACAACCCGGATCTGCAGAACGACCTGCGACTGCTGTTCCCCGATCCCCAAACCACGATCGATCTTCTGAACAAGCTTCCAGGTTTGCTGCAATCGTTGACCAACCTTATGCCCGACCCCAACAACCCGATAAATACGACCTGCGCCAACGGGTCGGCGGATGTACCGGGAATCGTCGCGGTACTTATTGCAGGACAGCAGGTTTCGATATGCAACGGCTGAAGCACGGGCTGGGGTGGGTGCGCGAGCTACGGTACGGCCAAGACACCGACCCCCGTACCCAACGACTGCTCGGCATCCTCGGTCTCCTTGCCGTCGTGATCGTCGTCATCGTGAGCGCCGTCATCTACGTGTTTCCATTCGGCAAAACCACCTACGCCGCAATGCTTTCCGACGGCGGCAGCGTTCGTGCAGGCGACGATGTCCGCATCGCGGGCATCTCCGTCGGAGCGGTGGAATCGGTCGAGCTGACCGAGGATTCGGTGCGTATGGAGTTCACCGTTCGCGACGACGTCTTCCTCGGAGATCTGACAACTCTCGACATCCGTATGCTCACCCCGATCGGCGGCCACTACGTCGCAGTGTCTCCGTCCGGCACAGAGCCGCTCGGCGATCAGCCGATCCCCGCGGACCGAGTTCGCCTGCCGTACAACCTCGTCGAAGCCCTTCAGGATGCGCAGAGACCGATTGCGGAGATCGACGCAGGCAGCTTGCAACGCAGCCTCGCCCAGCTCACGTCGTCACTGCAGACAAGCCCGAACTCGGTCTCCTCACTCACCGACGCGGTGTCCACCATGGTCGGCCTGCTCGACAAGCAGAACGCGGACGTCTCGCGCGCGCTCGACGTAGCCGAGGAATATCTCCGCGTCCTCGGCGACACAAAATCGGTGATCGGGTCGATGCTTTCCAAGATCGGGCTGATGGAAACGCAGATCCTCGACCGCAAGACAGAGGTCATCGAAGCGCTTCGGGTCGCGAACGAATTCCTCGCTCGCATCGCTGCGATCGAACCCGCGTGGCGTGAGCAACTCGAACCACTCGCCGACCGAATCGTCGCAGCGGTACCACAACTCGACGAGCTCGGCAGGCGCCTCGGTACCGTCGCCGACTTGCTCGTCCGAGCTGGCGACAGGTTCCGCAGCCTCGTCACACCTGCGGGGATCGCGATCGATCACTCCGAGACCACAGTTCGACCGATCTGTATCCCTGTTCAGGGAAGGAGCTGCTGATGCTGCGCAACTTGGTCGCATCGCGCGGATTCGTGTCGATTCTCGGAACGGTTGTCGTGGCCGCCGTTGCCGCAGCGGGTGCGTTCGTGCTGCTGGAGCCGACCAAAGCACGCATCGACTACTGCGCGATCATGCCCGACTCGATCGGGTTGTACGTCGGTAACGACGTAACCCTTCGGGGCGTTCCGGTCGGCACCGTGAGCGATATCCGGTCCGAAGGGACCCTGGTTCGTGTTGACTTTCGCATCGACGCAGATCATCCCCTACGCGATACCGTCACCGCCACAACAGTTTCCGATACCATCGTCGCCGACCGGCGACTCGCTGTGAACGATTCCGCCGGCAACGCCTGGAATCCGTCGGAGTGCGTCACTCAGACCGCGACACCGAAAAGTATTACCCAGACGCTAGATTCACTCGCGGGCCTCGCCGACCAACTCGACGGAGGCAACGACCCCGCTGCCCGGAACACCATCAGTGCCGCTGTCAGTGCATTCGACCGGTCGGTATCGGGCACGGGCCCGAAAATGAACGACATCATCACCCAGCTTGCGGCCGCGCTCCGCTCACCCGACGCCGCGATCGGTCGGATCGGATCGCTGATCGACACTCTTGCGTCTCTATCGCAAAGCGTCGCCGATGGCTGGGGAGATCTGCGCACAATGCTCACCGGCCTCTCCCCCTTGCTTCAGCTGGTGAACCAGGTCTGGGATCAGGTCGTTGTGGTCGTCGATTCGATCGTCGTGATTCTCCCCTGGCTCAACGACATCACCACCAAGTACGGCGGACCGATCCTGCAGTTACTCGACAAAACCGTGCCGTTTCTCGACCTGGTGGCCGCCAACGTCGGCACGCTCGAGCAACTGATCGACATGATCCCAGCCGTCGAAACGGCGTTCCGAACCGTCATCGATCCGCAAACCGGACTCGCGATGGTGTCCTACGCGCCACCGAGGGTCGCGCTGGACGAGCAACTTTCCGTTCAAGTCTGCGCAGCGACCAACGCGGTCGCCCCGGGGTCCTGCCATAGTGCCGAAACGGCGTTCACAGCAACAGATCTCGCCGCACTCGTATTCGGCCCGTCAGGAGGCGTGCGATGACCCGACGCAAGACCATCACCCAGATGGTGACTACGCTCGCTGCCTTGCTGGCCGTCTGCATGCTCGCGGGCTGCGGGGTCGATCCCGCTGCACTCAGCCTGCCGGGCAGCAAGGCCGGCGGTCCCACCTACACCATCCACATCGAGTTCGCGAACGCGCTCAATCTGCCTTCTCGTGCACGTGTGGTCGCCAACGGCGACCACGTCGGCGACCTCGCGGGATTGACCGTCGCCGACCCGACGTCGGCCCGTCCGGGTTCGGTCGTTGCCGATGTCGAGATTCAGCAGGGCGTTATTGTTCCCAGTTCTACAACGGCCCAGTTGCGGCAGGACACTATTCTCGGCGACATCTACATCAGCCTCGATATTCCCGCCGATGCAGACCGCCGGGACCGAATCGAACCCGGCGGCACAATTCCACTGGAAAAGACCGAAGCCGCACTCCAAGTCGAAGACGTGTTGGCAGGACTTGCCACCTTCGTCTCCGGTGGTGCCATCCGGTCCGCGCAGGATGCCATCACTCGCGTCAACGCCGCACTTCCGGCCGACCCTGCCGAGACCGCCCGTATCGCCGACATCCTCAAACGGGATGTCGTCGACGTCGCGGCGAATCAGGAGGACCTCGACGCCTTCATCGCCGCTATCGACACCAACGCTCGGCTTATCATCGACAACCGCGAGCAACTCGATCAGATACTTACTCCCACAGGCGTTGTCGACATCACCGAAATCGCACGATCGCTGATCGGTGTCATCGGAGTCATCGGCGCCCTCGGCGGCATCGTGCATGCGCTCGAATGGATCGCGCCGCTGGCCACCGAAGGCGACGCGGCCGCACGGGCCTTCCTTCCCATGCTGCTCAACACCGGGCGTCCCCTGAACCTCTCCGCTCCGTCGAATCTCAACCGCATCACCGCGTTCATCCGAGACAAGCTCATTCCCTGGGCCGAACGACCGACAGTGAACATTCACGGAATCCGCACCGAGACAGCCTCTTCGGCTCAACCGGTCTCATCCGAAGACCAAGTCGACCAGGTGCTAGCCACCTTGCGCATGATCGGAGTCGTCCGATGACAAAGCCTCGTCTCAGCTCGATCGTGTCACTCGGATCGATCCTCGTCGTCGCCGTTGTTGCCATCACCTATCTGCTTTTCGGTGTCGCCCGGGTCGACTGGTTCAAGCACTCGACCTCGGCGGTCATGTTGATACCCGACTCGGCAAATCTGGTGCCGCGCTCGCCTATTCTTTTGTCCGGCATACGCGTTGGCCAGGTGACTGCGGTGACGAACACAGTCGACGGGGTCGAGGTTCGCTTCGACATCGACGAGGGCAGGAAGATTCCGATCGACAGCCGAGTGGCGATCGAAGCACTGTCGGCGCTCAGTGAGCCCTACGTCGAATTCCGCCCCAACACGGCCGGCGGGCCGTTTATAGGCGACGGGCAGCTGGTGAACAGTCTTTCTGTCGCGACGCCGAGGTCCATGCCCGAGGTCGCTCGCACCATCACGACCCTGCTGCAGCAGCTCGATCCCGCCGCCATCGCGTCCATCATCGACACGTTCGACCAGGCGTTGGACGGTACGGAATCGGTACTGCCCGAACTCACTCACGCATCCGATCTCCTCGCCGCCACGCTCTTGTCCCGCGCGCCACAGATCCGCGCGATGCTCGACAACGCGCAAGTTCCTGGACCCGACGTCGCTGTCGCCGGAACCAACATGGCCGACGCAGGGCCACAGTTCGCCGAATTCGGTGACAAGGTCGGGGAGGTCGTCGACTCACTCGAGGTGCTGCTCGACGCCCGACCTGTGCCCGACGCATACACGACCGGCACTGGACTGATTCCGTTCCTCCACGAACTCGACGCCTATCTCGAGGAAGTTGGCCCCGACCTGGTTGCCCTCTACCCGATCATCGGTCCCCTGCTTGCAAAGGCCGGCGACGCGACGCAGGGAATCGATCTGTCCGCCTTGATATCTGCAGCCCTTGCCTCCGTCAGCCCCTCTGGCGCAGTCGAACTGCAGGTCACCGTCAACTAGCTCCACCAAAGCCTCAGGAGGCAACGATGACTACGCAATTCTTCAGCTACAACGGCAACAAGGTCGCCTACACCCGTGAGGGACGTGGAAAGCCGATTCTGTTCTTGCACAACGGCGGAGCGTCCAAAGAGATTTGGACTCGGCAAGTCGACGCGCTTCGCGATCGCTACGAGGTGATCTGCCTCGACCATCTCGGCTTCGGCGAATCGGACATGCCGGAGTCGGGATACACACTCGATAAATACGTCGACCTGTTGTCGGCCTTCATCGATCACTTGCAGACCGACAAAATATCGGTCGCGGCCAACTGCATGGGTAGTGCCATGACGTTGATACTCGCTGACCGCCGCCCCGAGATCTTCGAGGCACTCGTACTACTCAATCCGTTGTCGGAGCAGACGACGCGCGGAGGCGCAATCGGTTTGGCGTTACCGCTCGTGAAGCGATTCCCTCAGCTATCGCTCGCTGCCAGTCGGCGAATTCGGATACCGGCACCTTTGACGAGGTTCATCATCGCAGCCCAGTACGGCCCACGCGGTTGGCGCAGAGGCCTGATCACTCCGTTGCCCGGTGCTGCCGCCGCCGGCGCGGGCTGGGGCCGCAGAGGCAGACTGACGTCGATGGCAGAGATGTTCTCCGACCTCACGCTGTTCCGCGCCATCGACCAACTTCGTCCGGGCGCAGACTTCCCACCGCTCGCTGTCGTCTGGGGAACGGCCAACCTCGGTCTATCCGCTCGCAAGGGGCGCGTTCTCAATCGGGCCCTGGAGCCGGATCGCGAAGAATTTCTACCTCGCTGCGGCCACCTCCCGATGATGGAGAACCCGGAGGCCGTCACCGCCATCATCGACGAGTTCGTCGGCGCGCCGCCCGCCCGTCGGGTAGGGGTCACACTGGTGGCCCCCGCCTGATGTTCCGCCGCTCGAGCGCGAAATCGCGTTGAATACCGCCTCCATCGGGATTGCATTGTTATTCGGATAATAGTATTCTTTCAATGAAAATCAGCACCAAACACGACAAGGGAGTCGACGGATGACCGTGACAGTGGTGACGGGTGCCGGTAGCGGCATCGGCCGAGCGACGGCGAGCCGCTTCGCTCGCAAAGGTTCGGCGGTAGTTGTGGCCGACATCAACGAGAAGACCGGCACCGAGACCGCCGACCTCATCCGGAAGAACGGCGGCAACGCAATCTTTCGCCGACTCGATGTTGCGGACGTGGCGGACTGGGAAGACTTCACCGACTGGGTATGCGCCGAATTCGACGTGCCCGACGTCGTGGTCAACAACGCGGGCATTCTCATCGGCGGCGGATTCCTCGAGCAATCCGGGGACGACTGGCGTCGGATGATTGCGATCAATCTGATGAGTCCGCTCATCGGCTCGCGACTATTTGTCGAGCGAATGGTCGACGCCGGTCGGCGCGGCCATATCGTGAACGTCGCCTCCGTCGGCGCGTTTCTGCCGACTTCGGTGGCCCCGTCCTACGTCACCGCGAAAGCTGGAGTCTGGCTGGGGACACAGGCGCTACGGCAGGAGTTCGGTAGCAAGGGCATCGGCGTCAGCGCCATCTGCCCCGGACTCATCCGAACCAGTCTGGCGGCCAACGGAACTCGGGCGGGTGTCGACGAATCCGAAAGTTCCGCGTGGTCCGCGAGGCTTGCCGCCGGCCACCGCATCATCGGCCGCTCCCCCGACCGTGTGGCGTCGGCGATCGAGCGTGCGGTCCGCTGGAACCTGTCGACCGTCCCGGTCGGCACCGAGGCGTGGGCGGGCTACTACCTGTCTCGGCTCTCACCATCAGCAGTCCGGGGTCTCAGCGGCCTGGCGTCGATGGATTTCGCAGATCGTGGAGTCTCGTTGTCCGGCAAAGTATTCGGAGGTGCTCGATGAAGACCGTGATCGTAACCGGCGGTGGCGCCGGCATCGGCCGGGAGACGGCAAAGCTGTTCGCACGCAAAGGTAGCCGGGTGATCGTCGCTGACATCGACGAGGCGGGCGCCGAGGAAACCGTTGCGGCGATCAAGTCCGCGGACGGTGAAGCTGTGCCCTACCGACTGGACGTACGCAGCGAAGACCAGTGGGAAGACTTCGCAGGCTGGGTTCGCACGGTCTATGGCGGTGCGGATGTCCTGATCAACAATGCCGGCGTGATGGATCTCGGCGGCTTCGTCGAAACCACGATCCCGCAGTGGCAACGGATGATCGACATCAACCTGATGAGCGTCGTGTACGGCTCCAAGGTCTTCGCCAAGCAGATGATCGACACCGGCGTACACGGCCACATCGTCAACATCTCCTCCGGCGCTGCATTTCTCCCCTCACAGCTCGAGCCCGCCTACGGCGTGGCGAAGATCGGCGTACTGATGGCTACGCAGTCGCTGCGGGTCGAACTTCGCAAGCACAACATCGGTGTGACCGCGATCTGCCCGGGAGTCATCCGTACCAACCTGCTGGCCAACGGTGAGCGGAACGGACTCACCGCTGAACAGCAGGCCGAATGGAAAGCCCAGATGGGCACCGTCCAAACGTCATTGGGCTTCGGCGGACCCGACAAGGTGGCCCGAGTCATCGAGCGATCCGTGCGAAACAACTGGGCGATCGTTCCGGTAAATCCGGAGGCTTGGCTCGGCTACGGGTTATTCCGGCTCTCGCCGACCCTGCTGCGCACGGTCGCGTCGGTTGCGTCCTACGGCCGGATCGACTCGCTGATCACCACCGCTC
The DNA here is from genome assembly GCF_016482825.1 of Antrihabitans stalagmiti. Taxonomy (GTDB): domain Bacteria; phylum Actinomycetota; class Actinomycetes; order Mycobacteriales; family Mycobacteriaceae; genus Antrihabitans; species Antrihabitans stalagmiti. The sequence continues at coordinate 180,963 of NZ_JAEMNV010000009.1, forward strand.
GGCCGCTGCTGGATCGTCTGACCAAGTGAGGGGCGGGATCGTTCCCATCCACGCGGAGGAGGCATCGGCGGCATCCAGCGTTCGGGTTCAGGTAGTCGGGGGCCGAGTAGGCGAATGCAGATTCTGCACGCGATGTCCAGAGCATTCTTCCGACCGCTCGTGGGCGGGTACTTCGTCTTAGTCGAGCGCGGGCCCCTACGCGGAGATCGGGCGTTCCGGTTGGCGAACTTCGTCGATCTCCTTCTCGCGCCACTGCGTCCGCCACGCGGAACTCAACGCCGGGCGGTCCAGTTCGAGAAGTTCCGTGCCGAATGGTTGTGGCACCGCGAGGATCCCAGCCCCGACGCGGTCGGGCACGGCGCGATCCTGTACTTGCATGGCGGAGCGTTCGTGACCGGAGGGCTCAACAGCCATCGCAGACTTGCAGCACGCATCGCCCGCGCCGCCGGGGTAGCGCTCTTGAACGTGGATTACAGGCAACTGCCACACGCTCACTTTCTCGACAGCGTCGACGACGTGGTCACCGCCTACGAACATCTGCTCGAGCTCGGCTTCGCTCCGCGGAGGATCGTCTTCGCGGGGGATTCGGCCGGTGGCGGTCTGACGTTCGCCGCCGCACTCGCCGCCCGCGATCGCGGCCTGCCCACTCCGGCAGCGATCGCCGCCATCTCCCCCTTGGCCGACTTGGACTCCACCTTGCGCGCAGCGCATCCCAACGACCGGCGCGATGCAATGCTGTCGGCGCGTGGGCTTGGCGCGCTTGCCAGAGTTGGTTTCGCCCGCGGCGACGAACTCGATCCGCAGTGGTCGCCGGTCAGTGCGGAGTTCACCTGCATGCCCCCTGCATTGATCCAGGTCAGCGACTCCGAGGTGCTCCTGGTTGATGCAGAACTGCTGGCCGATCGCTACCGTGAGGCGAATGTTCCTCTGACGCTGCAGATTTGGGACAACGCGATCCACGTATTCCAGTTCGGAGCCGATCTACTCCCCGACGCACGCTCGGCGATCGCCGAGATCGGCCACTTCGTGCGGAGCGCATTCGACGACGATATCCAGGACTTGCAATCGGTAGACGGGGAGCGGTCGTGATGGGTTTCTACGAAGATCGCATGCTCCCCCGGTTCGTCGATCTGGCCTGCGGTTCGTCGATGCTGGACTCGGTGCGCGAGCGAACGTGCGCGGGATTGTCCGGACGCGTGGTCGAAATCGGGTTCGGTTCAGGGCGAAATGTGCCCTTCTATCCGGCCTCGGTGACAGCAGTCAGCGCCGTCGAACCCGCCGACCTCGGTTGGGGTATGGCCGCCTCCCGGGTGGCCGCCTCGGCAGTGTCGATCGAGCGCGCAGGACTCGACGGACAATCGTTGCCCTTCGAAGACAGCATGTTCGATTCCGCGCTGTCGACGTGGACGCTGTGCACTATTCCGGATGTGATGGCAGCCCTCGCGGAGGTACGCCGCGTGTTGGTGCCCGGCGGCGCCCTTCATTTCGTCGAGCACGGGTTGGCGCCCGATGCAAAAGTGCAAAAGTGGCAGCACCGATTCAATCCTCTCCAACAGGCCGTCGCGGGGGGCTGCCATCTGAATCGCGATATTCGCGGCTTGATCGAGGCGGCGGGATTCGAGATTCGGGATATCGAGCGCTTCTACGAAAAGCCTGTGCCGAAGACCTGGGGAGCAATGTCGCTGGGTGTCGCTATCGCACCGTGAGTGCAGCGCAATCGGCCAGTCGGGCACAGTCGTATTCCGGCACACACAGTTTCATCTCCGACCGCACGGTTCCATATTCGGATAATGTTATTCCCTGGATAACACAGAACTGCTCCTCCAAACGAGGGTGTCCGACGATGCTTCTTCCGTATGCAGCGAACTCGTCGCGGGTGACCGAATAATGTCGCGTATAGCAGCTCTGTACGAAGTCGGCGGCGTCCGATTCGTGAAGCGTTCGCTGTTCGGTATCCAGGGTTTCGGCTTCGTAGTCACCATGTTCACCAGCTTTTTTGTTCTGCCGATGTACTTGCCGACCTCGCTGGGCGAGCGAGTGTTTCTCGCTGTCGGTGCCTTCGCGTCCGGTGCCTCTGAAGGAGTACTGGCGATCTGGTTGATGCGGCCCGCACTGAACCAGCTCGAAACGTGGAACCGAACCCGGGATCCATCGACCGCTCGCGCGACCTGGGACGTCGTCGCTCGGGCGCCGCTGCTCCCGGTGCGGTCGGTGGCGACCTATGGCCTGGTGACTGCGCTGGTAGTCGCATGGACCGTTGCGGCGCAATGGAAAATGGATCTGGATCGGGTGTCCGTCGCGGCGTTGTTCGTCGGCTCGGGACTCGTCTGGTTCTTCTGGATCGCGGTGCGCCTCTTCGCCGCCGAACGGTTGTTGCAACCCGCGCTCGCTCAGATCGGCATTGTGATGCTCGAGCACGACGCGCCTGTGTCGAGCGCCGTGCACGTCAGCCTGACCCGCCGTTTGCTCATCACTGTCACCGGCATCACGGTGGTTGCAGGAACTGTCGTGACCGGAATAGTCGGGGACCGCACCCCACAATCGTTGCTCCTCGGGATCGCCGCGTCCATCGGGGTGACCATCGCGGTTACCAGCTGGCTCATGATTCCACTCGCCCGGTCGATCACCAGACCACTCTCCCAGCTACGCGCCGCTCTCACCAAAGTCGGACAAGGAGATCTCGACACCACGGTCGCGGAGGTTTCAGCAGACGAAATAGGTTCACTTGCAATGTCTTTCAATGCAATGGTCGTCGGATTGCGGGAGCGAGACCGCATTCGAGACACCTTCGGAGCCTACGTCGATCCGGCAGTCGCCGAGCACATCCTCACCCATGGCCACGCGATCATCGAGGGCGAGGACGTCGAGATCACCGCCCTCTTTCTCGACGTACGCGGGTTCACCGGTTACAGCGAAACCCACACAGCACGCGAAGTGGTCACGATGTTGAACCAACTGTTCGAACTTGTCGTTCCCGTGATCGCACGCCACGGCGGTCACGTCGACAAGTTCATCGGCGACGGTTTGCTCGCCGTGTTCGGCACCCCACAGCCATTGACCGACCACGCAAGCAGAGCATTAGACGCCGCTTGCGAAATCGCCGTAGTCGTTGGCGATCGTGAACCGCGAATTGGCATGGGGCTCAACTCCGGAACGGTCGTCGCGGGCACCCTGGGCGGGGCTGGGCGCTACGACTTCAGCGTGATCGGAGACGTCGTCAACGTCGCAGCGCGCGTAGAATCCGCCACTCGCCGGACCGGCGACACCATTCTCGTCAGCGAACACACGCGCACATTGCTCCCAGCCGCAGAAGCCTCCGCCCTGATTGCTCGACCCGCCGTACCCCTCAAAGGGCGAGCCGCGCCGGTAGCCCTCTATGCGCCCGGCACTGTGCGAAGCTCGCGGGTTGGCGACCACCGACCAGGGCAACGAGACTAGTGGGCCGCAACCATCGCCTTGCGTCGCGCAGCCGACACTTCCCTTCGGCGAAAGTCGAGGCCATCGGCATCGTGCATCAACAGCAGCGACAACAGCGACAACAGCGACAGCGCCAGCAAGCCGACGAATGCCGTTGCAACCGGCTCGATATTCAGAATGAACATGTGATCGGACTCCTCCGTGGGAACCAACTCGGATAGCTGCCCGGGCTCGAAGTCTGGGCGATCCCACAACCCTAGATCCGATAGGTATCCGAATACCATCAGTCTTCCGAACGAGTGGCGATGAACTCGCCATTCGCCGATTGACGCGTACGTCACACCTCCACCACAGAGCCACGGCCGACCCGATCTCCAAATCTGTCCTCAATCAGGATTGTCTTGATATTCGGATAATGCTATTCTTTGAATCGAAAGTTCTCGCTACGACAAGGGAGTCGAACGATGATTCATCCGACATGGTCAACAGCTCGCATCCGGCGGTGTGGAGGATGACCGCCGCGCCGAAGTCAGCGTCGGACGGCAGCGTCGACCACGAGGTACTCATCGTTGGCGCGGGTTTCGGCGGCATCGGCACTGGAGTGCAGTTGACCAAGGCTGGAATCGACGACTTCCTCATCGTCGACAAGAACGACGGCATCGGTGGCACCTGGCACGCGAACACCTATCCCGGTGTGGCCGTTGATATTCCGTCGATCTACTACAGCTTCTCCTACGAACCGCCGAAGAAGTGGACACGAATGTTCGCGCCGGGAGCTGAGGTGAAGGAGTACGCCGAGCAGGTCGTGGATTCCTACAAACTTCGCTCGCGGATCAAGCTCGGCGTGAAGGTCGAGAGCGCAGTGTGGGACGAACAAGCTCATGTGTGGCGCGTCGGGCTCGGTACCGGCGAAACCATCGTCGCCCGCTACATCGTCGGCGCGATCGGCGCACTGGAGATCCCCCAACTGCCCGATATTCCAGGCTTCGAGATGTACGCCGGGAAGGTGGTGCACACGTCGAAGTGGGACCACGACTACGACTACGCGGGTAAACGAATCGGCGTCATCGGCACGGGAGCAACTGCGCTGCAGCTGATCCCGGAGCTTGCCGATATCGCCGAACAGTTGACGGTCTTCCAGCGCACCCCGATCTGGGTCGCACCGAAGCCCGACTTCCCGATTCCCAAGGCCGTCAGTACCGCACTGCTCAACATGCCGGTGCTGCGTCGCAGCATTCGAGCGGGGGTGACCGTTGCGATCGATTTCGGTCTCACCGGCATCGGCGTGTTCCACGAACGTATCCCGTACCTCGTCGAAGCACTCGAACGAGGCGGCGCCAAGGGCTACAAGGCCTGGCTGCGCGGCAATCCTGAACTTGCACAGCAACTTACGCCAGACTATGCCCCCGGCTGCAAACGCCCATCGGTGTCGAACCGCTACCTGAAGACGTTCACAAGGCCGCATGTCGAGCTGGTCACGTCACCGATCCAGAAGATCACCGAAAGCGGCGTTGCAACCGACGACGGCACGACTCGCGACTTCGATGTCCTCGTGTGCGCCACCGGTTTCAAGGTCATGGGCAAGGGCACCACTCCCCCGTATCCGATGCACGGCGTCGGCGGGCTCGACCTGAACCAGTTCTGGGACGAGAACCGCTTCCAGGCCTACCAGGGAGTTTCGGTTCCGCGGTTCCCGAACGCTTTCCTCATCACCGGACCGTACGGCTTCGCCGCGGGCTCCTACCTCGCGATGATCGAGTGCACCAGCCGCCATGCCGCACGCGCAATTGCGGAGTCCCGACGCCGTGGTGCAACGCGAGTCGAGATCAAGCAGGAAGCGCACGACGCCTACTACGACAAGTACCGCCGCCGTGGGGAAAAGACGATGTGGCTCTCCCCCGCCTGCGAAGGCTCCAACACCTACTACGTCAACTACCAGGGCGACGCCGCGACGATTCGCCCGAGCACCCATCTCGAAATGTGGTGGGGAAATAAGCATTTCCCGCTGGACAACTACCGCTACTCGGTCCTGCTGTCCGACTCGGCCCACCATCCAGCCATCGAACTAGAGGAGGCCCGATCATGAAGATCAACCGTTTGCAGCCGAAGCTCGTTGTGGTTACCGGCGCCGGCAGCGGAATCGGCCGCGCGATCTCGCTCCGATTCGCCAAACTCGGCGCACACGTCGTGGTCTCCGATATCGACCTCACGACCGCTGACGAGACCGTCGCGCTCATCCAAGCCAACGGAGACCGCGCGTCATCGACGCTGCTCGATGTCACCGACCCCGATGCGTGGGAGCGCGTCGCCGCTGACGTCCGGGCAACGTTCGGCGTCGCCGACGTGCTGGTGAACAACGCCGGCCTGGTCATCACGGGGGCATTCCTCGACACAACTCCACAGTCGTGGGACCGTCAGCTCGGCCCGAACCTGCTGGGCGTCGTGTACGGCAGCCTCGTATTCGGAAGGCAGATGGCAGAACTCGGCAGAGGCCACATCGTCAACATCGCCTCCGCGGCGTCCTACACACCCGTTCCAGGAACCTCCGCCTACAACGTCTCCAAAGCCGGAGTTCGGATGCTGACCGATTGTCTCCGAGTCGAATTGGGACCGAAGGGCGTCAGCGCCACCTCGATCTGTCCCGGACTGATCAACACAAATCTCGGCAATCACGCCGAGACGGTGGGTATCGATGCGAACCTGTTCCAGGACGGCATGGGAATGCTCGACCGAGTCAGAGACTTCGTCGATACCCTGCCGATCTCGCCGCTCAGCCCGGATCTTGTGGCGCGGGCTGCGGTGCGCGGCGTCCGCTTCGACCTCGACGTCGTTCCCGTTCGCACCGAAGCCTGGCTCACCTACGCCATGTACCGCATCGCCCCCTCGGTAACCCGCGGCATCCTCCGGCAGTTCCCTGTCGAGCGTCTCGAGGCGGCAGGCGCTCGACTGCTCGACGTACTGGACCGCACGGCCAAACCCGATACTGCGTCCCACGGTCGACCGCTGGTTGCAGCAACAACCAACGGCCACAGTGCATTCGACGGAGGTCACCAGTAATGACACTCTCGAAATCCGAGCCGCAGTACGAAGTGGCTGTCATCGGCGCAGGGCCGGCGGGCATCGCCGCCGGCGCGAAACTCCGCAAGGCCGGGATCGACGACTTCGTGATTCTCGAACGCGCCGACGATGTCGGCGGCAGCTGGCACGAGAACCACTACCCCGGCCTCGGCGTGGACGTACCAGCGATCGCCTATCAGTACTCGTTCGCCCGCAACGCCAATTGGAGCCGCTTCTTCCCACGAGGCGAAGAGGTCAAGCAGTATCACGTCGACGTTGCGCGCCGTTTCGATCTGTATCCACGAATCCGCTTCGGCAGTAACGTCGAACGCGAGGAATGGCATGACGTCGGCCGGTATTGGACGCTGCACCTCGACGACGGGTCGACAATCACCGCACGGTTTTTGATCAGCGCAATCGGCGCCTTCGTCCGACCCAAGGAAGATGTCGGTATCGCGGGTGCGAAATCGTTCAAAGGCAAAGTCCTGCGGCCGAGTTCGTGGGACGACGAGTACGACCTGACCGGCAAGACGGTCGGAATCATCGGCACCGGTGCAAGCGCGGTTCAGATCATTCCGACCATCGCACCGGACGTTGCCCAGCTGACGGTGTTCCAGCGGACCCCGGTGTGGTCAGTGCCGAAGCCCGACTTCACTGTCCCGCGACCGGTACAGCGTGCCTTCGCAATTCCAGGGGTGCAGCCTGCACTGCACGGAGTTGCCCTGGTTGCGATGGACCTGCTCTTCCGGTCGATCGTCAAGCCCCCACCACGTTTCGTCAACCCAACGTTGAACAAGTTCGACGCGGTCACCATCGCGGCATACAAGCGCTTCGTTCGTCGAGTTGTGAGTGATCCGCAGACCGCCGCGAAACTCAGTCCGAATTTCGGCTTGCTCGCGAAACGTCCCACGATGTCGAGTGGCTACTTGAAGGCCTACAACCGAGACAACGTCACGTTGATCACCGACCCGATAGAGAAGATCACTCCGACCGGGGTCAAGACGCGTGCCGGAGTGCTGCACAAACTCGACGCGTTGATCCTCGCAACCGGATACGAGGTCTTTTCCGATCCCGAGACCTATCGTCCGGGAACGATTGTCGGACGCGACGGTTTCGATCTCGCCAAGTTCTACAACGAGGACGGACTGCAGGCCTACGAAAGTGTGTCGGTCCACGGCCTACCCAACCGGTGGACGTTGTGCGGGCCGTACTCGTGGACCGGATCGGGTTGGCACTCCTTCGTCGAGATGACCGCCGACCACGCGATTCGGGCTATCACCGAAACCCGCCGCCGTGGTGCGCAGGTCTGCGAGATCCGCAAGGACGCCGCGGACGCCTACCACGCCAGGACCTACGAGCGCGGCGCATCGCTGCGCTACTACCTCGCCGATCTCAACGGCCACGTGCCGACTTACTACCGAAACTCCCAGGGCGACACCACTTATCTACGTCCAGCCGGATTCTTCGAGGCCAGCCATGGGAACCGCAAGTTCCCGCTCGATGACTACCGCTACGAACGGGTCGCCGAGAACGCATTGCCGACAACGATTTCCGCTACCGCCTGAGAAAGTGAGCTGACCATGTCCGTCACATCGATTCTCCGCAAAGACAAGACACCGCTTCGTACCTCGAAGGACACAACGCCGCCGAAGGTCCGGCGTATGCGGTTCCGCTTCGGCGAAGCGGCTCCGATGGAACACCTCTTCATCAATGGGAACATCCCTTTGAGCCACGGCCTGGCGATCGGGAACGCGGCGATCCCGCTCGGCGAGGAAACAATGCTCCGCGCGGTCAAGAAGTTCATGAAAGATATCGAAGATCCCGTACTCAAGAAGCGGGTCGTCGGATTTGTCGGTCAGGAACTGGTGCACAGTAAGGAACACGACCGCCTGAACGACGAACATCTCGCCAACCTGCGGTATCCGATCGCGAACTCGGTCATGACCGTTCTTCGCGAAGGAACACGCAGCTTCGAGGCGTTGGTGAAGCTCGAAGACTTCGTCGGGGTGAAGTTGCACATGGGCGTGACCGCGATGCTCGAGCACATCACCGCGACGCTCGGTCGTCGGATGTTGGCGAACGAAGAGCTCTACAACATGCCAGGCGCCGATCCGGAGGCACTGAAGCTCCTCACCTGGCATGCGTTGGAGGAACTCGAGCACAAGTCGGTGATGTTCGACGCGTACCGCTACGTCGGCGGCTCGGAGGTCGCGCGCATCGGCAGCATGGCAGTCGTCGTTATCGGCCTGTACCCGGTCCTCGGCCCGCTGGTGCTGCTGTCGATCCTGCGCGACCGCGAGTCGTGGCATCCGCTTGTCGTCGCGCGGCAAACCGCGCAGATCGCCCGCGGCCCGCTCCTCAAGGGTCTGCTCGGCGAACTCGCGGAGTTCATGCGTCCCGGCTTCCACCCGGACGATATCGACACCGAAGACCTTGTCCAGGAGTGGCAACTGAAGCTGTTCGGCGCGAACGGCGAACTGGTGGACCGACTCCGATGACGACAACACACGGTCGAGAATTCGACATCGTCGTGTTCGGTGCCACCGGGTACTCCGGCGCAGCCAACGCTCGCTACCTCGCGACGCATGCGCCAAGCGACGTGTCCATCGCGCTCGCGGGCCGCAGCTTGCAAAAGCTGCAGAAGATTCGAAGCACGTTGCCGAGCCGCGCCGCGCAGTGGCCGCTGATCGTCGCCGACGTCGACACTCCGTCGACGCTGGATGCCATGGCAGCCCGCACGAAAGTGATTGTCACGAGTGTCGGCCCGTGGATGCGCTACGGGGAGAATCTCCTCGCCGCTGCGGTGAATGCGGGATGTCACTACCTCGACCTGACTGCCGAAGTTCCCTTCGTCCGCTGGTCGATCGACAAGTACCACGAGCAAGCCGTCGCGAACGGCTCGCGAATCATTCACTCTGCCGGATTCGACTCCATCCCTTCGGATCTGCCCGTTTATCTGCTGTACAAGGCTGCAGCACAGGACAATCAGGGCACGTTGACCGACACGACAACCATCGTGCGGAAGATCGTCATGGCTCCCTCGGGCGGTTCGGTGGACACCGTTCGCGTATATGCCGAACAGATGTTCAAAAAGGGCTTCCTCCGGATGATGCTCGACGCGGACTCCCTCACCGACAGTCCAGGTACACCCCATCGGCAGCGGACCCGCCAACCACGAGACATCAGGATTGTGGGCGCCGCCACGGTGGACCCTTCTCTGAAGGGAACGCTGGCACCGTTCATCGCGTCGTTCTACAACGCTCGTGTAGTGCGCCGCACGAACGCACTTCTCGACGGCGCGTACGGTCCGGAGTTCCGCTACAGCGAGGCCCTCGCCGTGACCCAACTGCCGATCGTGTCGACGATTGCCGCTGGCGTCGTCACCGCGGGCTACGCGATCGGGTTGAGTGCGTTCGCGCTCCCACCGGTTCGACGGCTGCTCGACTTCGCGTTACCCAAACCGGGATCAGGTCCGGGTGAGATGATCACCGACAACGGTTCACTCGCCGTCGAAACCTACACTCGCACAACGACCGGTGCACGATACGTTGCTCGACTGCAGGCTGACTGTGAACCCGGCTACGTCATGACATCCATCATGATCGGCGAATCAGCGCTAGCCCTCGTACGCGACGAAGACCGCCTGCCACCGGCTGCCGGTGTCCTCACAACAGTCGCAGCTCTCGGTGACGTGCTCGTCGAGCGGCTTCATGCCACCGCCAAAATCCACCTGGAATGTGAACGCCTCAACTGATGTGCCCGCCGACAACATTCACAACGATGTGAAGGGAAAGACATGACAGCCTCAGCCGAGCTCGCCACCGTATCGCCACTGCACCCGACCGTTGTCGCGGAGTTTCCGCGTCGATCGAGTCGGCGGTTGCGTGCCACCCATGCCGTTCTTCATGCGACCCTCCGCAAAGCTTGCGACGCAGCGGTGTGGGCCGACGACCGCAAGGTGCTGAGCCCGAAGGTGGGCCTCGCCATCACAACTCGCGTCGATCGCCTGCTGCTACCGCTACGCCCCCGGCGCGGTACACGGTTGCGAATGGTCGAGTTCCCGAAGTTCCGTGCGGAATGGGTATGGGATTGCTCCGTCGTCGACCCGGACGTCGAACAGCATGCCGCGATCATCTACTTTCACGGCGGCGGTCTATTTGCCTGCGGGCTCAATTCGCACCGGCGGATGGTCGCCCGCATCGCGCGCACCTGCGGAATCCCGCTCTTGAATGTCGACTATCGGCAGATCCCGGAAGCACACGTCACCGAAACGGTCGACGATTGCGTCGAGGCCTATCGGTATCTGCTGGACAACGGGTTCGCTGCGGAACGAATCATCGTCATGGGCGACTCCGCCGGCGGCGGGTTGTCGTTCTCCCTTGCCATGGCGGCCCGTGATCGCGGACTACCGATGCCGGCAGCCATAGTCGGCCTGTCGCCGTGGGCAAACTACGACTCGGCCCTTCGAAAGACCCATCCGAACAACCCGATCGACGCTCTCATCTCCGCCGACGGCTATGCAGTGCCCGCGAAGTGGGGCATCGCAATCGACGCCGGATTGGATCCCGCGTGGTCACCGGTCAACGGCAACTTCGCCGGCCTGCCACCCACGCTGATCCACGTGTCGTCGACGGAAGTACTGCTGTCCGACGCCGAACTTCTCGCCGCCCGCTACGCCGAATACGGCATTCCGTTGACACTTCAGATCTGGGACAACGCCTTTCACGTCTTCCAGATCGCGGCCGACCTCATCCCCGACGCCCGGGACTCGATCGGCGAGATCGCCACTTTCGTCGGCCGCACTCTCGACGCGGAACAGACCTCCCGACCGTCGATCTGGTCGGTCAAAACTACCGCTTGACAACAACTCTCGACGAAAGCGACTCCTCATGACCCGCACTGGTTCACCGACACCGACCGCACGCGCGGCCGACCTGCTCGACCCGGCTCGATGCCGGACCGTCGAAGCGCACCGCGACGGCTACCTCGACACGCTCGGCGCAACGGAACCGCCGATTCTCACCTTCGCGCAGCGACTGATGCGCACCACGATCTACTCGACCGGCTATCAACTGCTCCGCCCGTCCGTTTACCGACTTCTCGCCGGCGCCATCGGGTCGAACGGGGATGCCGAGCGTGCGCGTATCACCGGCTTGCTCCGGCTGGAACCGGGTGACACCATGCTCGATATCGGTTGCGGTCCCGGCAATTTCACCGGCTGGTTCGGATCCCAGACCTTTCCCGGCGGTCTCGCCGTCGGCGTCGACGCGTCACATCAGATGCTGCATCGAGCAGTCGCCGACAATTCCGGCCCCGCCGTCGCCTACGTTCGCGGAGACGCCGAAAACCTCCCGTTCGCAGACGGGATCGCCGACGCGGTCAGCTGCCTCGCTGCCCTGTATCTCATCAACAAACCTTTCGACGCGATCGAGGAGATCTACCGCGTCCTCAAACCAGGCGGTCGCATCGTGATTCTGACCAGTCTCGCGCCGAAAGGAATTCCGGTCGGCCCGCTCGAAAAGGTCAGCGGGATCACCATGTTCGGCCGCGACGCAATCACCGACGGCCTACGCAACGCCGGCTTCATCGAGATTGCGCTGCAAACAGGCGGGCTAGCGCAGACCGTGTCCGCCGTCAAACCAACCCGCTGACCCACCACACCACCGAGAGGTTCACCATGTCCAGCCCCTTTCTCGACCCCGGCATCGCCGACGGCGAAAAATCGATCTACTCCGTCCGAGTTGGCAGAAACCCATCGACCAGCCAGCTGACGTCGGTGATCGAACACGATAACGACGCCTACGTCGCCTACCTCGAGTCCGGTTCCAAGGACTCGTTCGGCATCAAGGTCGAGCAGCGCTTCCTGCGGGACAACGGTCGCATCGCGACCGACAGCTACCGTGCGGAATCGCGGTTCAAGGATCGCGTGGTCTCCCGCGAAGAAGGCTTCTTCACCGACACCGAGCACATCCCCTTCGGCGGCGAACTTGCCCCCTACCCGAAAGGTGTGATGCCTCTACTCGGCGGACTGACACTTCTGCGCGGCATGGACTTCACCCGCGGCGCAAAGATGAAACTCGACTTCTGGATGATGTTTTCGATCACGTGGCCCATCGAAGCCAAGGTCGAGAAGAGGACCACCGTGGATGTCGAAGCCGGACAGTTCGACACCTGGCAGGTCAACATCCGACCGAGTTTCAACCACATCAACGGCCTCCTCGACAAGGTCGTCGCCGGCTTCCTACCACCGTTCACGGCCCACTTCGACACCGGTGCTTCGCATCGCATGATCCGCTTCAGCTTCCCCACCGGACCGCTCCCCTCACACCCGAAATGCGTTCTCGAACTGTCTGCCTGACTATCGACGGCTTTGCTTCGACGTAGTCGTCACGTGCCCTTCCGACTGCCGGTAGGGTCGGACGAAAGCAAGTGGAGGTAGTTGGTGGCAGGCCGAGTTCCCAAATCCCGTGTCGCGCGCGGCGGCAAGCTGGGCCGCTTGGCCGCAGAGCAGGCCGTTCGTGGCGCGGGCACTCGAATTTCGATGATCGGCAGGTCCGATCGAGCGCGTGCCATTCTCGCGGAACGTTCGACGATGCAAGCCGCGGAGCAACTCGTCACCGTCCTTGGCACCATGAAGGGCGCGGCAATGAAGATCGGACAGATGCTGTCCGTTCTCGACCTGGACCTGATCCCGGAATCGCATCGAGAGGTTTTCCGCGACAAGCTCGCCGCATTGCGCGACCAAGCACCGGCGGCGCCGTTCTCGGCCATGCGCAAAGTGATCGAAACCGACCTCGGACCGCTGTCGGGGATATTCCGCGATATCGACGAGACAGCGATTGCGGCGGCATCGGTCGGCCAGGTCTATCGCGCGACCTTGCGCGACGGCAGGGCGGTCGCCGTCAAGGTCCAGTACCCGGGTGTGGACGACGCCATCCGCGCCGACATGCGCAATCTGAAGTTCTTCGGAAAGCTCGCCGCGCCGTTCTGGCCGGCGCTGAAAGACAACTCCATCTTCGACGAGATCGCGCGGAATCTGGAGAGCGAGCTCGACTACGAGCAGGAATCGCGAACGCAACACACAGTCGCGCAGCGGTATCGGGGCCACCCGTTCATCACGATCCCCGACAGCGTCGTCGAGCACTCGTCACCGCGCGTTCTTGTCACCAAACTCTTCGACGGTATCGGCTTCGATCACATGCGCACTTTGCCCGATGCCGACCGTAACCGCATCGGCGAGTTGATCTACCGCTTCTACATCGGGTCGATGTTCAGCCACAACGAATTCTGCGGCGATCCGCACCCCGGCAACGTCCTACTCGGAGCAGACGGGATGGTCGCATTCATCGACTTCGGCCTGTACAACCGGATGGATCCGGTCAACGTCGAGTTCGAGCGCTCGCTCTTGATCGCCGCGTGCGACGATCGGCCGGAAGAGTTGTACGGGCTGATGGTGGGCCGCGGCATCATCGATGCGACATCGGCTGTGACGCCAGCGGAATGTCTCGACTACGTACGATCTTCGGCCGGCTGGCATCTCCTCGACGAAGAGCTCACCATTACCCCTGAATTGGCCACCGGCGCACTGGTACTCGCGATCGATCCGCGGGCGGCGCAGTTCACCGGAATTCGTCGTCAGCAGCTTCCCGCCGAGCACGTATTCTCGCGTCGAGCAGACTTCTTTACCTTCGGCCTTCTCGGACAACTCACTTCGACCAACAACTGGCACCGCATCGCCCGCGAATGGGCTTACGGCGACGAGCCGGTCACCGACATCGGTCGGGCAATTGCGGAATGGCGGGCGACTGTCACTGATCGAACGCAATAAAGATCTCGTCGGATTCAGGCAGAGTCTGGCACGCAAGCGTGACGCCCATCTCGATGTCGTCGTCGGTGAGCGCATCGTGCATCAACATCCGCGTACGTCCTTTACGCACCGAGCACACACAGGTGCCGCAGATGGATTCCCTACATACGTACGGCGCGTCTATACCGTTGTCCAGCAACACATCCAGCAGGGTGCTGCCTTTCGGCCAGGCTAGCGTGTGATTCTGACCGTCGATCTCGACCGCGAGGACGGGGGCGTTGCCCGTGGTCGGGCGAGCCTGCGGCGCAGCAACCGATTCGAACGGATTGCTGTCGAGCGACCGGTATGTCTCGCGCCTGACCCGTTGCTCGGCTACGCCGATCGACAACAGTGCTTTCTCGATTTCATCCATGAATCCCGCAGGACCACAAACGAATACGTCATCGAAGGTGTAACTGCCGACGACGTCGGCCAGGGCTGCGGCCGTCGGCACACCTTTTTCTTCGACGAGCCAATGCACTACGTCGAGGCGCTGCGGGTACTCGCGCTCGAGTTCGGCCAGTTGGCGGTCGAAAATGACCGACGCACGGTTCTGGTTCGCATAGAGGACGGTCACTGCGCCTTCGCCACCCGCAAGGACCGTTTTCGCGATCGACATGATCGGCGTGATTCCGCTACCTGCCGCGCAGAGCAGGACGTCTTGGTTCAAGGTCGACGGAACGAACGTTCCCGACGGCGCGAGCACAGTGAGTACCGATCCAGTAATTATGTTGTCGCACAACCAGTTCGACGCGTAGCCAGCCGCGGTGCGTTTCACCGTGATCGCTGGGCTGGAGTCGCGGCTCGGACTCGACGACAACGAATAGCACCGCGCGACCGACCCGGTGGTCGAACTCGGAATCCGAACGGTCAGAAACTGCCCGCACGAGTACTCGAACTCGTGCGTCATGTGGTCCGGGATGTCAAGCACAATCGTGACCGAATCAGAGGTTTCAGCGATCACATCGCGAACCGCAACTTCATGAACGTTCGCGTTCATCAGGGAACCTCCTACACCAGGCGACGTCGCAAAGGCGATGCTTCTCGGATACATATGTTATCCGAATAACATCGCTCTTTCAATGCCCGGCGGGAGAGCTCCTAGGCGTGTGCCGCGATCAAGCCGTCGACCCAGAGCCTGAGGGTCTTCGTGAGCAACGCCACCGACTCGTCGACGTCGATGACCCCTGCCGACTGTGCAACGGCCAGTCCGGTGCCGGTGGCGAGCACAGCATGAATCGCCTCCGTCGTCGCTTCGTCGGACGGCGAGACACCATCGGGCAGATACGCGTCGAGCATCACGCCGGCCGATTCGATGAAACGAGAAATGGTAGCGACCGCATCCGCCCGGCGATCCAGGTCACGGACGATGCTCAGTAAGTATTCGGAGATCAGATTTATCACGTCGGTCTGAGCGGACACACGCCGCCACCACGTCGCGAGCACGTCCAAACGACTGTCGAAATCTTCCGGCGACGACGCGAAACCAGTTACCAGGCTTGTGAGTTCACCCGACGACCGACGCTTCAGCACCTCGACGCACAGGTCCTCTTTGTTCTCGAAGTTGCTGTAGACCGCACCGACCGTGCGGCCGGCCTCCGCTGCAATCGCACCGATCGACGTGACGTGGTACCCGTTCGCGAGAAACAGCGACTCGGCGGCATCGAGCAACTCCTCGCGCGTACGCGCTTGAGTTTCGGCGCGAGTCAAGACCTTCCGGGCCGCCACGACGTCCTCCTTCTCGAATAAAGTTCGCCACCTACCGTCCGAGCACGAACGATCTGCACTATCGGAATAGTACCGTTATCGACTCCCGTGTACCGTCACGAAACGGACGCGTATGAATGGCGGAAAAGTCAGCGCGACTTGAGGAATCCAGAATTTTCTCCGACTCGAACCGCCGCGCGCTGCCCGAACACTCAGCGCGTCGCGATCAGAGGAGTTACCGCGCCGTGCTGCAGCGCCTTGTCACTTGTCGCAATCGCGAGGCCTCGTCGTGCGGCTTGGGCAACGATCATGCGGTCGAACGGGTCCTTGTGATCCCAGCTGAGCTGCCCTGCCATGACGGCATCTGCGGAATCGATTGGTAGGTCGGTCGCGTACATGGACTCCAAGATCTTGCCCCAGCTGGACAGGAGTGCGTTGCCTTCGAGTCGACCCAGACGGGTCTTGATCGCGATCTCCCAGGCCGAAGCGGCTGATACGAAGAGCTCGTTGGAAGTAGCTTCGAGTTGCTGGCGCGCTGATGTAGCGATTCGGTCGGGTGTCGATACCAGCCAAAGGAAGGCGGTGGTGTCGAGCAAGATAGCGGTCACGAACCAGACTCCCAGCCGGCCAGCTCGTCGTCGGGTAGCGGAGCGTCGAAATCGTCCGGAACGATCAGCCCGGGGAGTTGACCGAACAAGCGCGGTCGCGGGACCACCGGTGAGAATGGCCCCTCAGCTTCATGGTCTATCCGTACGGATCTTCGTCGGCCGCCCTCAACCGCGAACTCTGTGCCCGCCGGTGTCGATGATCTCGGCCGCCAAGAGTTCGATGTCCTCCCACTCGCGCGCGTTCCGTGTACTGGTGCGGGAGGACGGCGCGTCGGGAAAGAACGGATGATGGACCGGGTCGAACACGACCGTCTCGATATGGCGGTCCGCGAGGGTATGTAGATCGGTGGCAATTTGTTCGACCGACCCAACTCCGAGGGGTCGGTCATCCTCCGGCAGAGCTGTTGCAGAGATCGACAACCGAATTCGGGGAGCGATGCGGGGTGCCGACACTCCCGCCGCATCAGCGAGCGTCGCGGCCAGGCGAGCCCCAGCGTCGAGAATTTCGAGTGTCGGGAACACCGGATGCCAGACGCCGTTGTTTGCAATCGCCCGGGGTACTGCGACTTTCGCGCTCCCGCCGACCCAGATCGGTGGTCCACCCGCCTGATATGGAGCGGGTGTGGCGAGAAGATCGTCGAACTCGACGAACTTGCCGGTGAAACTGACGTGCCCACCGTTCCAAAGTTTGCTGAGCACCTCGAGATATTCGTCGGTCATCGCGCCGCGGCGGCGATATTCGATGCCCAGAGCGCTGTATTCCTGTTCGTTGCCGCCGACGCCGATCCCGAAAACGACTCGTCCTCGGCTCAGTTGGTCGATGGTGGCGATGGCACGTGCGGTATGAACGGGGTGGCGCAGCGGCAGCACGGTCACCGAAGTGCCGAGTCTGATCGTCGAAGTGACGCCTGCGAGATAGGTGAGTGCGGCGAAGCACTCGTAGAAGTCTTCGGGGTAGGCGCGGCGGACGTCGGCGGGTTGAGCAAGGTGGTCGGTGACCATGGCAAGGTCGAAGCCAAGCCGTTGGCTGCCTGCACCCCATTGGGACAAGCGGTCCGGTGACACCGCGGATCCGTAGTTTGGAATAGATATACCGAATTGCATGCGCGAGCTGTCCTTTCGACTCCGTACGCGCCGGTCAGAACGGCTGAGGGTGGCCTTTCACGTGGCGGAATCGCTTTGGGCGAGAGCGCGGCTGGTCGACGATGAGACACCAACGCTTTGTCCCGAATTCGTCACAGGAAGTTGCCGATATTCGTAGTCGTCGCGGTCGAATCGTGTTGCCCGACGGTAGGTTTTCAGCAATGACCAGGGGCGGATGTAGGGGGATTTGCCCTGCGAGTTGACGAAGTAGGTATTGGATCCTTCGCACCGAGTCTCGAGGTAGTACGACAGGTTCCGGCCGCTTTGGATCATTTCCTGGTGGAAGCGTTCTTGGGCTTCGGGGCGAACCTCGACGACTGTGGCGCCGCGTCGTCGAGTTTCGTCGATGACCGTGGCGATGTGACGCATGGCATTCTCGACGAAGTAGTGGAACGCCGTGCCCGTCCAGGAGTAGGGGCCGACCATGATGAAACGGTTGGGAATGCCGGCTACCGCGGTGCTGTAATAGGCCTTGAGTTCCTCGGTGTTGTAGAACTCTCCGAGATCGAATCCGTTGCGGCCGATGACAGTTCCGGTTTTGTAGCTCTCGGGATCGGAGAACACCTCGTAGCCTGTGGCCAGGACGAGGGCGTCTATTTCGCGTTCCACGCCGTCGACGCTGCGGATACCGGTCGGGGTGATCTCGGCGATGCCGTTGGTAACGAGCTCGACGTTGTCGCGGTTCAGGGTGGGCAGATATTGGCCGCCCGCGCCGCCGCGGATGCACACGATTCCGAAGTCGGGACGCAGGTGTGGATGAAGCTCTTTGTCCTTCACTTTGTGTCGTACCCAGCCTTTGTAGGCGTGGCGACCGGCGAAATCGACGACACGTGCACCGCCTTTCCACAGCGGAGCCGGGGTGAATATTGCGACGCGCAACAAGGAGTCGATCACGGCTTGGGCGACTCCGTTGACAACCGCGGAACCGCCGGGGAGAGCGAGAAAGCGTTGCATCCACGGGGTAAGGACGAAGTCCGGTTTCGGCAGGTAGACCTGCGGGGTCCGCTGGTAGATGTCGAGACGCTCGACCTGTTCGGCGAGCTTGGGGGCGATCTGCATGGTGCTCGCGCCGACGCCGATGATGCCGACGCGCTTGCCGGTGAAGTCGTAGTCGTTGTCCCAGGTCGCCGGGTGCATGGAGACGCCGGTGTAGGAGTCGAGGCCGGGGATGTTCGGTTTGGTCTTCGGGTTGATGTAGGCGCCGACGGCGCTGATCACGAACCGAGCCGTGATGACCTCTCCGGTGTCCAGATGCAGCCGCCAGAGCCCAGCGTCGTCGTCCCATTCCTCACGAACGATGGTGGTGTTGAACTGCATTCGGCGTGGCAGGTCGTAGTCGGCGGCGACATCCTGGAGGTATTCCAGGATTTGGTCGCGCTTGGCGAAGAACCTGTCCCAGTCTGGTTTTCGTGCAAACGAGAACTGATAGGTGGTGGTCGGGATATCGCAGCCGGCGTCGGGATAGCTGTGGGTGTACCAGGTACCGCCGAGCCCGCCGACACGGTCGATGATGAGGAAGTCGTCTATACCGATCTCCTGCAGCTTCACGCCGGCGCAGATGCCGCCGATGCCTGCGCCGATGATCACCACCTCGTGCTGCGGAGTCTCGGGCATGTTCGTCTGTGTCATTTCTGTTCTCCAGCTGAAGCTTTGATCACTCGGCGCGGCCGGTGTCCGTTGGTGGAAGGGATGGATTCGGATCGGCGTGCGTCGAGTTCGGCCACCCGACGCTTCAGGCCGGGTCCCAAGCCGACTTCGCGGTAGGCGAGACGCCACAGCGCCGGCGCGTACTTGGCGAACCGGAACGGCAGCCGCG
This sequence comes from Antrihabitans stalagmiti, assembly GCF_016482825.1. Lineage (GTDB taxonomy): Bacteria > Actinomycetota > Actinomycetes > Mycobacteriales > Mycobacteriaceae > Antrihabitans > Antrihabitans stalagmiti. Next base: position 200,557 of record NZ_JAEMNV010000009.1, read on the forward strand.
GCGTCACGGCGACGTCCCAGCTCAGATCGGTGCCGCCGTTGACGTTGGTCGCGAAGTCCATGTTTTCCGCGTATTCGCGGACCAGCAGATACTGAATCCAAGTCCCGCTGACCACGCCGAAAGTGATGCGCTGGTAAGGCTCGTAGCGCCAAAAGCGTTCCCGCTCAACCCAGAGCGCGCGATAGATGCCGTGAGGACTACCCATTTCTCGGATCATGCCAACCCCACGTTCGGGCGAATCGTAGCGAACACCGACACCGGGAAACGGCAGCCATTCCCAGGCGTGGGCATCGTCGATGGCGTCCCAGACTGCCTCGACCGATGCGTCGAATGTCCGACGAACGGTGAAGGTGAGCGAGGCGTTCTCGATAGTCGAATCGCCGACTTCCGTCGCGGCAGGACGCTGCTTGTGTAATACGGACAGAATTCCCATGGTGGTCTCCGTTGACAGTTGGGTCCGCCGGCGTCGATCCGCCGGCTAGATGCTGACCCTATCAAGATACTGTCATTATTTGAATAGCGCTATTCTTGATTTTCGGTCCGCGTTTCCAATTGCCCCCACCTGACGTTCGGGCGGTTCCTGCGCCCCAGAGGTGCGCACGTTAGGGTCGTGGTTGTCATCGATCGCGATCGACGTCCCGACGGAACGGGCTGCAGGCACCGAAGGAATGGCGTGACGTCTCGAAAAGCGTTGAATCGCAACGAATCACGGGAACTGATCCGTGAAGAACTTCTCGATGCCGCCGAGCGACTATTTGTATCAGTCGGATATCACGGCACTTCGGTCGCGGCAATCGTTGCGTCGGCCGGTCGCACGGTGGGTGCGGTCTACAGCAACTTCGCGAACAAGGAAGACCTCTGCTTCGAAGTCATCAAGCGCCGGGGTACGGCCGAGCTGTCCAGCGTTATCAGCGACCTCGCCGCAGCGTCGGACGACCTCGACGCACGTGTCGACGTCATCATCGCCTGGTGGTCACGCCTGTCCAGCGATTCGAATCTGCTCATCCTCGGCGCCGAGTACCTGCTGGTGATGTTGCGCGACACCGAACGACAATCGGCAGCAGCTGAGGCGATCGACCGGCTGGTCGAGTCCGCTCGGGCTCTGTTCGACGACCATCTTCCCCACGGCACGCCGGACGTCGAGTACGAGAAGGCGGTGCGCGGAATCCTTGCGACCGCTACCGGCCTGTCGGTCGCCCAAGCTGCTGGAGTCATCGACACCGTCGAGTCGACAGCGCTGCTGCTGGACGCCTTCCAGCTGCGCATGGCCCGGATTCTCGATTACTCTCAGCCGAATTGACCTCCGCCAGGGATGGTCGGCGCATACGGTCGAACATCTTTCTTGCCAAGTGATCAGATTGCGCTGAACGGGCGCCACTTGGTGCGGTGCCGTTGGACTGCGGTTCGACGGCGGTAGGCGCCGGCGACCTCCTCGCCGTAGAAGTCGCCATCAGAGCGATACAAAAACAGCGAGACGATCCAGATTGCGACCAAGATGCCAGCTAGAAGACTCATGGTTTAACTCCTGCGCAGTAGGTGACACGAGTCGGCTCGGGACTGCCGGCGTGGAGTGGTTGAGGCACCGGAATCGGCAGCTGTCGTTCGTGTTGCGACCACTGTTCACATTACGATCACTGTTTGTCAATACTCCAGCCACAGATCGTGGCGCGGACCACAGCGGGCGGATCATGGCGACGCCCCGGAGTCGAAACGCGCAGCGTGAGCGGCATCTTGACAAGCAAGTGCGATCACTGTTCACTTAGTGACTATCGATCCAGCAATTGATTTTCAAAGCACCGGAGGTAGCCATGGCAGAACTGTCAGATACTGCGCGAGCAATTCGCCAGCGCATCATGACTCAGGTCCGCGACGACGGGACTGCACCGACGATCGCAGAGCTACGGCACGAATTCGGGCTGACCGCCGACGAGTTGTCCTCAAACCTCCACGATCTCGAGGCCGCGATTTGCCTTGCGCGCCAGGACGAAGAGCACGCTGGCAGTGCGGTTTTCCAGGACGAACCGTTGCAGACCCCACAGCCAGCCCTCGGCGAGATCGTGTACGCGCGACCGTTCGCGAACTTCGAGAACCACTACCCCATCACCGTCGACGGCGAACAACGCTGGTACGCCGAGTGCGCCGTCGAAGCGTGCGCGATTTCGGGCCAGTTCCCCGGATCAGAGGTTGTCGTGGAGTCGCGTTGTCGACAGACCGGGCAACCGATTCGTCTCGTCGGACGTGACGGCATCCTGCTCGACTATGCGCCGAAGACTCTGCGCGTTCACCTCGGCTACCCACTGCGCGACATGCCCACACGGGTCGTCGGGTGGTGTGACTACAACAGCTTCTTCGCCTCCGAGGAAGCCGTCGAGCAGTGGCGTCAGGAACACCCCGAGATCAATGGCGTGACACAGTCACCGGAGGAGATGTCGCGCGGCATCACCGAACTCCTCGGCAAGGGCCGACTCGACTACAACTACCAACCCGACTTCCCACTCCTGACCCTGGTGAGCAAAATGCGCCGGTTCGGACTCCTCCGACCGACACGACTCGGTATTCCCGTCCCTGACCCGTTCTGGATGCCGACGCCGAAGATGGCCCTCGACTGGAAACGCCAGGGCCACGGCAACTTCTTCCGCGTACACCTGCGCTGATCCCCGCACCCTGTCACCACCGGAAAGGACTGAACGATGAACGCATTGACCGCTCTTGTCGGCGGGTACGACCTGAGGAAAGAGATCGCGGCGGAACGTCTGGAACTCGCGAACCTGCTCCGAGATCTCAGCGGCAAGGAATGGGAGACCGAAACGCTGTGCGCCGGTTGGCGGGTCCGTGACGTAGTCGCGCATCTCCTTTACGACGCGACTCCCCCGCCGATCTATCTGTACGACATAGTTCGCGCGGGCGGCTCGACCGAGCGACTCAACGACCGATACCTGCGCAAAGCGGAGTCGTTCACCACCGCCGAACTGTTGACACGTTTCGAACTGTCGATCGGTAGCGGCTTCGGCGCCACGACGGCCCCGCGGCTCGCGCTCTACGACGTGCTGGTCCATCACCAAGACATCCGACGTCCACTCGGTCGTCCGCGTACCGTCCCCGAGCGCCGACTGCGCGCAGTACTCGACTACCCGGACCCGTTCGTCCATCCGACCCGGCGCATGCGCGGATTGCGATTCGAAGCAACGGACATCAACTGGACGAACGGCGACGGTGCGGCCGTCCGCGGTCCAGCCGAGGCGATCGTCATGGCGATCGCAGGCCGCCCCACTGCCCTACGCGATCTCACAGGTGACGGCGTTGAAGAGCTGACCAGGAGGCTGACATGAGCACGTCGGTCACTGGGAACGATGTAGCCGGGTTCGGCACCGACGAGTGTGTCGATGTCAAAGTCTTCACCACCCGATGGTGCCCGCACTGCCTTCGCCTGAAGCACGGTCTACGCCGCCATGACGTCAGGTGGCACGAGATCGATATCGAGACCGATTGCGCAGCAGCAGATTTCGTCGCCGGCGCCAACAACGGCAACCGAACTGTTCCCACTGTCGTATTCCGCGACGGAACTGTCATGACCAACCCGCCGATCCGGACATTCCTCGATACCCTGGCCGCTATCGCAAACCGAGACAATGCCCGCCGTTCACCATGTGAGCGATGATCACCCGTTGCCGTATAACAATGGTGAGACAGCACCGAGCGAAAGTTGTGCATTGACTACTGCATCCGACGCCGCCCCGCCGAGCAGACGAACAGAGCGGCGCGCCGAGACCATTGCCGATATCAAGTCTCACGCCTGGCAACAACTCGCGTCCGACGGCACCGGCGGACTGTCTCTGCGAGGCATCGCCCGCGAGATGCGGATGTCCCCCGCAGCCTTCTTCCGGTATTTCGACAATCAGTCCGCCTTGATCACAACGCTGTGTGTCGATGCCTACACGTCGTTGGCCGACGCAATCACGGGCGCGACGGCGGCAGCGCCGACGCCGGAGCAGGGGTGGCGCGCACTGTGCCACGGCGTCCGAGCGTGGGCGCGCGACAACGCCGCTGCCTTCGCCCTGATCAACGGCACACCCGTTCCGGGTTACGTCGCACAACCCGAGGAAACCGGCCCCGCCGCCGGCCGCATGATGATCGCGGTGGCATCGACCTACCTCGCCGCCGTCGCCGACGGCTCCGCCGACCCCGCCGCCACCGATGTACCGTCGCTCGCCGCCGGACCGCTGCTGCTCAGCCTCGCCGACGGCAGCCCAGTACCCGACAACCCCGTTACCGGGATTGTCCTCAATGCGTGGGCCTCGATCCTCGGATTCGTCGGCGCAGAAGCGTTCGGAAGCCTCGACCGGCTCGTCGCCGATACCGATGCCCTCTACGACAGTCACGTCACCACCGTCATGCGTGGCATGGGATTCCGGCTCGAACCCGAGAATTGACCGTCAACAAACCGTAAACCGCTGACCGCATAGTCATGTCCAACCAGCCGAACCAACAAAGGACAGGACATGACACTCACCCAGACCGCAGCCGCTCCCGCCACCAACGACATCTCTCGCAAAGCCCGCCGCGTGGGCACGATCATCGGCGGCCTCGTAGTCGCCTTCCTGACCATCGACGCGGTCGCTCACCTGCTCAACGGCGAAACCTCGCGTAAAGGATTCCTGGAACTCTGCGTACCTGCCCACCTCGGACCGATCTCCGGCATCGCGATGCTGATCTTCCTCGCCCTGCTGCTCTTCCGGCCGACAGCCGTGATCGGCGCAATCTTCGTGACCGGCTACCTCAGCAGTGTCGTGTCCGTGCACCTGATCAACGAGAACCCGATCTTCAGCCACGTGCTGTTCCCGGTGTACCTCGGCATCCTGCTGTGGACCGCGCTCTACCTACGCGACGAACGCGTCCGCGCAATTGTCGGCCGCTAGATCGCAGATTTTCCGTCAGCCTCGATTCACGCGATCGCCGCAACACTCTCGACCAGAGAGGTTGCGGCGATCGCGTTAGCCGGAGCTGTGACTTCTATGCAGTAGCGGCGGCAAGCCGACCGAGTGTGTCGGTCAACTGATCCTCGGTGACGAGCGGGAACTTCACCTTGTCGAGCAGGTTCTTATCGGTGACTTTCGACCAGTCGTAGGTGTGGCGAACCAACGTTTCGTTCGGTCCCTGAGACTCCAACTCCCACAGCCACTCCCACCCGGGAGGCTCCGTGCCAGCCGGCGCCGTCTTCCACGCCAGCAACTTGTCTTTCGCATAACCGGAAACATGGTTGTCGGTTTTGTACTCGCCGCCCATGTGATCGCCCTGCATGTTCATCGTGAACACGTCGCCGACGTGCTGAATCCGATCGGCATGGTCCACGCCGCGGATAAACCCAGAACCATCAAGCGCTTGGTGGCGCTCGGGATTGGAGAGGACGTCGAAAATCGCGTCGACGGGTGCCGTGATGGTGCGTTCGACGATGACCTTTGTGTTGTCGCTCATTCCTCGACACTGTCGGAAACTCGCCAATCGTGCAACGTTGCCTACGCCGAAGGCGCGAGATCGTAGCCAAAAAAGTAGGCCGGGCGGGGCTCGAACCCGCGACTGTCGCACCCCACATCGGTGCGTGTACGGGTGCCACCGGCAAGCACCGACAATCGACGTCCGGGCAGTCGAGCGGACTCGAGAACGTGAGGTCGGCGCTGGGTTTACCCTGTGACCAATCCCCATCCCGGATGGTTACGGGAGTTGAGATAGTCCCGCTCGTAGACTCGCACCACTGAGTCTACTGACAGTGGACAGCTGCGTTAGCCTCTGTGGATGACGACATCCGACTCGGTCGCTACTCACCGCGACACCGGCGATCCGGCGCCGGTCGATCGTGAAGTGCCTGGTGACACCTCGACGGGACCGGACCTCGAACGAGCTATCGCGAAACAAGTTCGTGCGCTTCGCCGTTCGACAGGATTGTCGGTCGCCGACATGGCTGAAAAAGTCGGAATCTCCAAGGCAATGCTGTCGAAGATCGAGAATGCTCAGACATCGTGCAGCTTGAACACTCTCGCTCGCCTCGCCGTTGGTTTGGATGTGCCCGTCACGTCTCTGTTTCGTGGTGCGGATTCGGCGCGTGAAGCCGTGTACGTCGAGGCCGGCCACGGTGCCGTGATCGTCGGTCGCGGAACCCGAGCCGGTCACCACTACGAGCTGTTGGGCGCACTGCGTGGCCAGCACAAACGGCTCGAACCGGTATTGGTAACGCTGACAGATGCCAGCGAGGTATTCCCGCTGTTCCAGCATGCCGGAACAGAGATGCTCTACATGCTCGAAGGCGTCATGGTCTACGGTCACGGCGAATCGGAATACACACTGCGACCGGGCGATTCGTTGCTACTCGACGGAGAAGGCTTGCACGGCCCGCACAATCTTGTACGCCTACCCATAAAGTTCCTCGCCATCACCGCGTACCCCGATCACCACGAGGACTGACCGAGCGAATCACGATTGCGACGAGGGCATCGGGACGAACAATGACACGCCGAAACGGGCGTGGTCACCCTATGCGATCCGACGTACACTCCCAGTAAACTTGCGCTCGACTACCTGCTGAGGCTTTCACGCCAACTGCAGTTCGCCCCGTGGTGCCTCTCGGTTGGACTCGGTGCCTTCGGCTACACATCCGACAACCGCCTTCGCAGAGAGAGTCGTCGATGACCAACCGCACTTCCGCCGTTCGACCCACCGATCGGAAAAGGGTGCCGTGGAAGAACGGAGAGGGCGTCACCGAGGAAATCGCGGCAGGAGACGGCACTACGCCACTGTGGCGAGTGAGCATCGCAGATCTGTCTAGCCAGCCCAGCACTTTTTCGGCCTTCGAGGGCCAGCACAGGGTGTTCACCGTGATCGGCACGCACGGTGCGACTCTCGACTGGGACGGGATGAAGACTGACGTGGAACCGTTCCAGCCGTTCCCTTTCGATGGATCCCTCCCGCCGAAATGCACGACTAGCGGACCTACCCGCGCCCTCAACGTCATGGTCGACAAATCCGCTGGCACGGCCACAGTGTCTGTGCGAAGTGTCGGTTCGGAACACATCGAGACGGACCGATGCGCGATCACCGTCGTGTACGTCGCGGGCGGGTCGGTCGCGGCAAGTGGAACTGAGGCCCAGGTTGGCGATTGCCTGGTCGTGGATCACGACTCGGTCGTACTTCGTGGCAACGCCGATGTACTCATAGCCCGGATACAACTCACGACAGGCTAAGTGGGGTCCACACCGCCGAGGATCCCGGAGTCGGAGAAGACGTCCAGGACGAAACCCCTTCGGGGATGGCCACTCGGCCCGGGACGTCTGCGGCAGGTTCCCACGGAAGCCTGGTTGACTTCCCAACCCACATACGCCGCTGGGGTAGACCCTAGATACTAGGATGAAACCACAGTTCACAGCGAATGCGCTTACAAATCTCAGCCCCCAGTGCAGAGACTTGTGAATCTGCCGGTGAATCCAGCATCGCAACAGGCCGGATGAGCGTCGCACGCTAGTCGCTAACTTTTTCGTAACACGTTCGTCATCATTCGGGTGTTTCATATTAGATAACAATGATTCACTTGCTGAAACCAGCAAGGACGACTCCAACGACCACTGGCAAACATCGGTAGAAGCGCCCACCGCAAAGGATCGGCACGTGAGTGACACGACAAAGTTCTTGATCATCGGCGGCGGCCTCGAAGGATTGGCCATCGCATACTCGCTCGCCGATCGCGGCGAGACCGACGTGCTCGTTCTCGAACGCGACACCCTCTGCTCCGGAATGACCGGTAAGTCCTCCGGCGTCGTCCGCTGCCACTACGGCACGCCTTCGCTGGCGGCGATGTCCTGGTACGGCGTCGACACCTTCACTCGCGCAACCGAACTCTTCGACGACGACATGGCGTTCCGACAGTGCGGATATGTAGTCGGCGTCGCCGAGAACAACGTCAAACCTCTCGAAGCAAACATCGCAATGATGCAGGGGCTGGGCATCGCGACCGAATTCATCGCTCACGACAAGATGGCCGAACTGTGGCCGGGCCTGCACCTCGACGACTTCGCACTCTTCGCCTACGAGCCGCTCGGCGGTCGCGGAGAGGCGTACATGGCCGGCATGGCCTTCGCCGCGACCGCGCGAAGGATGGGTGTCAAGATCCGTCAGAGCACACCCGTTGTCTCCCTTCTGCAAAACACGGCCGGAGCGGTGTACGGCGTGACACTGAAGGACGGATCCGAAGTACACGCGGACCACGTTGTGCTCGCGACCGGACCGTGGGCTCCCGAGTTGGCAGCAGGTGTCGGTGTAGACCTCGACGTGAAAGCTCAACGTGCACAGCTAGTCCTGATCGACCAGGGTGTACCGACGCCGGAAGTACCGGTCCTGTCCGATCTCGCCGGGCTGCAGTACATCTGCCGCGAACCGAACGGTGAACTGCTGGTTGGGAACTCGGATCATCAGGCACCGGAGTACATCGATCCCGACAAGTATGTCAACCGCGCCGACGCGGACGCGATCGAAAAGAACATCATGAAGCTCGGTCATCGATTGCCGGACATGCCCGACCCACGCATCACCAGCTCCTATGTCGGCGCCTACGACGTCACTCCGGATTACAACCCGATCATCGGGCCATCACCCGTCGACGGACTGTTCCTCGCCACCGGCTTCTCCGGACATGGATTCAAGATCTCCCCCGCCGTCGGCGCACTCGTCACGGACCTGCTCATCGACGGCGAGACCTCGCTCCCGAACGTCAACCCCGCCGACTTCCGGTACTCACGATTCGCCGAGAACGACCTGCTCTTCAGTCTTCATCCCTACGAGGGCGCCGGAGAAATGCGATGACCCTCACGGACGCCAGAAATTCAGCCGACACCACACATGCGAAGGACCATGCCATGGCTGTAGATACTTCCGAAGCCGCACCCGTGACCGACACTGCCGACACACCCACGTTGTCCGAGGTCGCCCACGCCAGCGGAACCACCTTCATCCTCGCGTTGTTCGTGACACTGTCCGGCAAACCATGCGCCAAGCTGGTTCCGATTCAGGCCGTCAAGCAACTGGAAGAGGACGGCGTCGGATTCGCCGGCTACGCAGCAGGACACATGGGTCAGGAGCCCAAGGACTCCGATCTCGTGGCGATCGCCGACGTCTCCTCGTTCACCCCGATCCCGTTCATCAAGCCGGGCCTGGCGATCGTGCACTGCGATCCCCATGTCGAGGGGAAGCCGTGGCCCTACGCGCCGCGCATCATCCTCAAAGAGCAGCTGCGCAAAGCCGCGGAGTTGGGGATGACCGTCAACGTGGGTGCCGAGATCGAGTACTTCCTCGTCAACCGGGTGGAGGGTGAGCTCGTCACCGCCGACCGCGGGGACACCAGCGCCAACCCGTGTTACGACGCCCGCGACGTCACGCGAATGTACGACCACCTCACCGAGGTCTCCGACGCGATGAACGCCCTCGGCTGGGGCAACTACGCCAACGATCACGAGGACGGCAACGGTCAATTCGAGCAGAACTTCGATTACGCCGACGCGATGACCACCGCGGACCGCGTCATCACACTCCGCTACCTGCTCTCGGTCATCGCCGAGAAGCGCGGCATGCAAGCAACATTCATGCCGAAGCCGTTCACCACCCGCACCGGCACCGGACTGCACCTGCATCTCTCGCTCTGGAACGACGCCGGCGCCATGTTCCCAGGCGTCGACGACGAGAGGGGCCTCGGCTTGTCCGCCACCGCCTACGCCTTCGTCGCCGGAATCCTCGAACATGCCTGCGCTCTGCAAGGCTTGATTGCCCCGACGGTCAACTCCTACAAGCGAACCGGAGCCACCGCGACGTCCAGCGGGGCCACATGGTCTCCCCGCTACGCCACCTACGGCGGCAACGACCGCACCCAGTATCTGCGGATCCCCGACAAGAATCGTGTCGAACTCCGCGGCGGCGACGGATCGGCCAACCCGTACCTCGCGGCGGCCGGAGCCATAGCGGCCGGCCTCGACGGGGTTCGCCGGGGCCTCGACCCGGGAACACCTGGCAGCGGGGACTCCCCCAGCGACATGCTCCCCATGACCCTGCTGCACGCGATGGATGCGCTGGAAGCCGATTCCGTGCTCACCGACGCCCTCGACATAGCCGGCCCCGGAGTGGCCGAGTACTTCGCAAAAACCAAGCGCGAAGAGTTCTTCTCCTGGCACAACACGGTCTCCTCATGGGAGATAGACCGCTACCTCACCGCCTTCTGACATCTCCCCCCGAATCACAGGAAAGGACCACCATGTGTGGAATCGTCGGGCTTCACCTGCGTGACGCCACGCTCTACCCCCAACTCGGTGCACTACTGACCGACATGCTCGACGCGATGTGCGACCGCGGACCCGACTCGGCAGGAATGGCCGTCTACGGCGACCCCACCTGGTCGCCTGAAGGGGAAGCGACTGTGTCGCTTCTCAATTCACCGATCCCCGCAGCCGAGCTCGCCCACATTCTCAGCGAGCACCTCGGAGTCACCGTCACCGGTCACGACCTCGAGCCGACCCTCGTACTGCACGCTGCAGTCACCTCGGATGCCTTGACCGCGGCCGTGCGCGCGAGTGTTCCCGCTGCTCTCGTCATCGGATTCGGCGACGACCTGACAGTCCTCAAAGGCATGGGAAACCCCACCGACCTCGCGAACCGCTTCGGCCTCCCCCGCGCCAGCGGCTGGCAAGGCGTCGCACACACCCGCATGGCCACCGAATCCGCGGTCACCGCCGCAGGGTCGCACCCCTTCGCTGTCGGACCAGACCAATGCCTGGTCCACAACGGATCGTTCTCCAACCACATGTCCATCAAGCACGACCTCGAACGTGCCGGAGTGAGCTTCGACAGTGAGAACGACACCGAGGTAGGCGCTCGATTCGTCGCCAAGCAACTCGCCGAAGGCGTCGACCTCGAAAAGGCACTACTGATGCTCAACGAGACCTTCGACGGTTTCTACACACTGCTCGTCTCCAATCGCGACTCGTTCGCTGTCGTCCGCGACGCGATCTCGTGCAAGCCGGCGATCATCGCCGAAACCGACCGTTGGGTGGCGATGGCCTCCGAGTACCGCGCACTGGCTCACCTGCCAGGCATCGACAACGCCCGAATCTTCGAGCCCGAGCCGGAAGAGGTGTACGTATGGCACCGTCAGTGACCGCAACGCAGGAGACCGTGACGCACGAGATCACCAGCACCACAATCGATCTCCAGACGTCGAGCACCCGCGCGATCAACGAGCTGCTTAGCTCGCCGGACGCACCCGCACACCTGACGATCACCGAGCCTCAGGGCGCCCATGCACTCGCCTGCGGGCTCGACTCCGACATCGATGTCACCATCGAGGGCCACGTCGGCTATTACTGCGCTGGAATGAACCAGCACGCACGTGTCACGGTCACGGGCAATGCCGGCGTCGGTGTTGCCGAGAACATGATGTCCGGGCGCGTCCACATCAAGGGTGACGCGTCCCAGTCCGCCGGTGCCACTGCACACGGCGGCCTGCTCGTCATCGAGGGCAATGCAGCGGCACGATGTGGAATTTCGATGAAGGGCGTCGACATCGTCGTCGGCGGCAACATCGGCCACATGAGCGCATTCATGGGCCAGGCCGGACGGCTCGTCGTGTGCGGCAATGCAGGGGAAGCACTGGGCGATTCGATCTACGAAGCCCGCATCTACGTCCGCGGCACCGTCGCCTCCCTCGGCGCCGACTGCATCGCGAAGGACATGCGCGACGAGCACATCAACGAACTGAAAGAACTGCTCGATGCCGCAGGCCTGCACCATGATCCGATCGAATTCACCCGCTACGGATCCGCACGCCAGCTCTACAACTTTCACGTCGACAACGCCAGCGCGTACTAGGAGACACAGATGAACGCACACGTCCCCGCGACCCAGCTACGTGAGTCGGCCACCTACGACCGCGGTGTCATCGCCGAGATCCAGCGCGCAGCAGAAACCGGCATCTACGACATTCGTGGATGGGGCGCCAAACGTAAGCTCCCCCATTTCGACGATCTGCTGTTTCTCGGCGCCTCGATGTCGCGCTACCCCCTCGAGGGATACCGCGAAAAGTGTGACACCGACGTGATTCTCGGCGACACCCACGCCAAGTTTCCACTGCACCTGGACATTCCGATCACGATCGCCGGAATGAGCTTCGGCGCGCTGTCCGGTCAGGCCAAAGAGGCCCTCGGCCGCGGCGCCAGCGAAGTAGGAACGTCCACCACCACCGGTGACGGCGGTATGACGCCGGAAGAGCGGGGCCAGTCCAAAAACCTCGTCTACCAATACTTGCCGTCACGCTACGGAATGAATCCCGACGATCTCCGCAAGGCAGACGCCATCGAAATCGTCCTCGGGCAAGGCGCGAAGCCCGGCGGCGGAGGCATGCTGTTGGGACAGAAGATCACCGAACGCGTTGCCGGTATGCGCACCCTGCCGATGGGCGTCGACCAACGATCCGCTTGCCGCCACCCGGACTGGACCGGACCGGACGACCTCGCCATCAAGATCATCGAACTCCGCGAGATCACCAACTGGGAAAAGCCGATCTACATCAAGGTCGGCGCCACCCGCACGTACTACGACGTCAAACTCGCGGTGAAGGCCGGAGCCGATGTCGTCGTCGTCGACGGCATGCAGGGCGGCACGGCCGCAACACAGGACGTGTTCATCGAACATGTCGGCATTCCGACCCTCGCCGCGATCCCGCAGGCCGTGCAGGCCCTGCAGGAAATGGGAGTTCACCGCAAGGTTCAGCTCATCGTTTCGGGTGGTATCCGCTCCGGCGCAGACGTCGCCAAGGCCATGGCGCTCGGCGCCGACGCAGTCGCCATCGGCACCGCAGCCTTGATTGCGTTGGGCGACAACAGCCCTCGCTACGCAAAGGAGTACGAAGCGCTGGGCAGCGCCGCCGGTTTCTACGACGACTTCCAGGCCGGACGTGATCCTGCAGGCATCACCACGCAGGACCCCGAACTGTCCAAGAACCTCGACCCCGTCGAGGGCGGACGCCGACTCGCGAACTACCTCCGTGTGTTGACGATGGAAGCCCAGACACTCGCGCGAGCATGCGGCAAGTCGCATCTGCGCAATCTCGAACCAGAGGATCTCGTCGCGCTCACCGTCGAAGCGTCGGCGATGGCGCGTGTACCTCTCGCTGGCACGAATTGGATCCCCGGACGGTACTGACATCTTCGATCGGGTGGTTGGTCGGTCGCCGGATCGACCACCGATCATCAATATCTCCCCGAGAGGACGCACTACTACATGACAGCCTTCGACTCCCTCTGGGCATCGATTCTCGATGTCGGCCAACATAAATCGACCCGCGGGTATCGCCGGTTCGCCTGGGGTGATGCAGATCTGACTCTTCGCGAATGGTTCTGCGGCGAGGCATCGCGTAGGTCGATGGACGTCGAGGAAGACCGCAACGGAAACCTGTGGGCATGGTGGCTACCAGAAGGTTGGGTCGGAGACCCGACCGGAGCCTTTGTCACCGGATCGCATCTCGACTCCGTTCCCGACGGGGGTGCCTACGACGGCCCTCTCGGAGTCGTCTCCGCCTTCGCTGCCGTCGACATTCTTCGCGAACGCGGCGTCGAACCGTCCATTCCCATAGCAATCACGGCATTTTCGGACGAAGAGGGTGCCCGGTTCGGAGTCGCCTGTGTCGGCAGCCAACTGACCACGGGTGCCCTCTCCCCCGACCGGGCTCGAAGTTTGCGTGATGCCAACGGAGTCACGTTGGCCGAGGCCATGACCAAGGCGGGACGAATGCCGGAGCACATCGGCGCCGACAACACGCTCGTCGACCGCGTCGGGGTCTACGTCGAACTACACGTCGAACAGGGTCGCGCGCTCGATCTCGTGGACAAGCCGATCGCGGTAGCGTCCTCCATCTGGCCGCACGGCCGCTGGGAATTCACGTTCACCGGCGAAGCCAACCACGCTGGCGCGACGCGACTGGTCGATCGACGAGACCCGATGCTCGCTTTCGCGTCCTCGGTGCACAGCGCCCGTTCTGCGGCCACGACCCACGACGCGGTCGCAACGTTCGGCAAGGTTCGTGTACTGCCCAACGGCGCCAATGCGATTCCGTCCGAGATCAAGGCGTGGCTCGACGCTCGTGCCGCCGACGAGGAGACTCTGAAGAGTCTGGTCGCGGTCATCGAGGCCGAAGCGCGGGCCCATGCACTGGCCGATCTTGTTGGTCTGGAGGTGTTCGCTGAGTCGGTGACACCCATCGTCGAGTTTCCCTCTCAACCACGAGAGAAGCTGCAGCGCGCGCTGGCGCATCTGGGTGATATTCCCGTCCTCCCTACCGCGGCAGGCCACGATGCAGGCATCCTGTCCGCCAAGGTGCCAACCGCAATGTTGTTCGTGCGCAACCCAACCGGTGTCTCGCACTCTCCGGACGAGTACGCCGAGGAGGCCGATTGCAACATCGGTGCGCATGCCCTCGCCGAAGTGATGGCGGACTGGGTCACTGAAAAGCACCACTGAATCCAAGACTTCCGGCACACCGCATCCGTGCCGCGTCGATCTGAAACCAGCCGAAGCTGTTACGTACTGACACAAGGATGACCGGCAACACAAGGATCGAAAACCAACGCCCGAGAAGGGCACTGCTTCGCGGTTGAATGCAAAGTTCTTATTAGTCGGACCCCAGTCGCGAAAGTGCATACTGCACGGCGTTTTGCGCGGACATCGGCGTTGGTGCTGACCCACATCATTTGCGGGCCGCGCACAACACCCACTTGCACTCGGTTTGTCGACCTTTCGGACACCACTTTTCAGGATCGAGAGCTCACGATGGTGTATTTCGACGGCGTCCGTGCCGCACGGCTAGCCACACGGGGTTCCTGTCGGAGCGGTTTGCGCAGCTCGAGATCCATTCCGGTTCGCACCTACGACCACACGACACATAGAAGGGCTATCTCGATGTTCCGACACGTCGCGCAAGTCTGAACGTGGGTGCCCGCGATCTTTAGGTGCGCGCTTCCGCAGCCGCGGCGATGTCGCGCAGGTCCTGCATCATCATTTTCTTCGTGATTGCTGCACCGATGCGTGCCGTCACAGTGGCGACGAGCTTTCCGAACGCGCCCGACGGGCCGTCGACCGCGGAGAACGTCATCGCCAATTCTGTTCGCGCACTGGCGGGTACGAGTTCGAAGACCGTGGTGTAGTCCACACCACGCGCACTCGACTTGATGACAGTCCGAGTGAGTGGATCGACCTCGGCAACCCACATCTCCATCGTGTCCGATGAGCCCATCAGCTTGCGGGTCTCCCGCCACCGCGTCCCCACCTCGAACCCGTTGCCCGCCAAGCGCTCCACACGGGTCAAACCTGACAAGACATCCACGGTGCCTTCGATATCGGTGAGCACGGCCCATACGTCGCCGACGGGTGCATTCACTGGCTGGGAAAGCTTGATTTCACTTCCGGACATTTCGCCTCCAAACGACTGCGTGGACGCGTTCGACAATAACGCTCCTGCACGTCAAATGCGTCAGCTGAGCCTTCCCCTGGCGTCGCGCTGTCGAGGCGGAAAGGTCAGGCAATGCGCGGATCTCGTAAAGCTGATCCGCACCGAAGTCGTGACCCATGGCGCGCGAGAAATCCCGGTCGTCGTTCTGGAACGCACCGACACCACCACCCAGGACTGAGTAGCTCTAGGAACACGCGAAATTCGAGTCTATGACGGTGCCCGTTTTGTGAACAGCCTCATCAGTTGCCGCACAGCAGCACTGACTTAGGACGTGGCTAGCCCTGCGAGCTGCGAAGCTGCTCGTCGTTCGACCAAGACCGGCACGAAGTCCCGGATCTGGGCATCGCCGAAGGTTACGTAAGCAGAACCGACAATCGATTCGACAACCTGCGGCGGAACGCCCTCGTGGCGTCCGCGAAGGCGCGTCGCGATATCTTCCAACAGCTTCTGTTCTTCGGCGTCATTCATATTTGCTGCAACCTTCAACTCATTGCCGCTGTTCCCCGACGGCACAGTAGTCTGCGTCACGGGAGAAGCGGCTGCGTCGCTCCCCCGGCGGATGCGAACGCCTGGGCCCGCTCCTGTAGCAGCGCAACTAGTTCCGGCGAGTCGAGCACCTCGAATGGCCAGCGCACCCACAACAATCCCCCAGCGAGTACTTCGAGTCGAACGTCGGCGATCCGCCAGTGGGTCGCGGCCTCGCCTGTCGACAACGTCACGGCAGTGAAATCGGAGGCGAACCCACCCATGTAGGCCTGCACCTGCTCGAGGCCGGCGTGGATGAGGATCGTCGCTTTGTGGGTGCGCGGCGGCGCACCGAACTGCCGAGACAGGAACGCCACCGGATCACCGCCAGGCACCTGTTGCGCCGAGAAGCGGGTCCCGGTGGGTTCGGCTCGCGTGATGCGGTCCACCCGCAACGCGCGCCAGCCACGGTCGGCATCTCGACCAATGAGAAACCATCGTGTCCCACGCGGCACCAGCGCCTCCGGCTCGACATTCCGCACTAAATCCAGGCCGGCCTCGGGTCCAGCTGTGTGCATATAGCGCAGCCGCACGCGCTCGTGATCTCGGCACGCCAGCGCGAGGACACCCAACACCCCCGCATCCAGCGGCGCCGGATAGGCACCCGATGCCGCGTTGGGACTGTCGGCGAGCGAGACCGACGACCGAAGCGCACGCACTCGCCGCCGGACCTTCGTGGGCATCACTTGTTCGATCTTGGCTAATGCAGTCAGCGCCAGCTCGCCGCCGCCCGCGGCGCCGCTGGCCGCCGACGACGCGAGTGCCGCGGCGGTAGTCAACGCCTCGTCGGGCGTGAACACCAGCGGAGGCAGGTCAGAACCGGTCGAGAGACCGTAACCGCCATCGGGGCCGCGCTTCGCCTCGATCCGGTAACCCAATCGTCGTAGCCTCTCGACGTCTCGCCGCAACGTTCGCGCATCTGTCCCAAGCCGCTGCGCGAGCTCGCTGCCGGGCCAGGAGCGGCGCGTTTGGAGCAGCCCGAGAAGCTGCAGGGCACGTTCGGTGGGTGCGCTTTCCGGCATCTGCAGCATCTCCCTTCCAATTCAGAATTCAGGACATTTTATGTCCTCAATACCCGAGAGGATGAAGTTGTTCACGACGCGCCGGACGACCGGTGCAGACCGAAGGAGAATTCGATGACCATCCTCGTCACTGGCGCTACAGGCTCAGTCGGCCGGCACCTCATCACGACCCTGCTCGCTCGCGGTGCCGATGTTCGCGCCGTATCCCGCAAACCCGATGATGCCGCGCTGCCCGCCGGCGTCGACGTCGTCGCCGGCGACTTGGCCGATGCCTCGACACTCGGGCCCGAGGTGTTCGACGGCGTCGACCAGGCATTCGTCTTCCCCGCACAGGGGGTCGATACGTTCGTTGCAGCGGCAGTGTCGGCCGGTGTGCATCGCTTCACCGTCCTGTCCTCTTTGGCCGCCGCGCTGGAGTTCCCACGCGATCACGGCTCGGCGAGCCAGCTCCACCACAGCGCTGTCGAGGCAGCCGTCACCGAGCGGACCGATGCGTGGACCATCTTGCGTCCGGGCACCTTCGCCAACAACCTGCTCTCGTGGGCCTGGCAAATCCGGACAGGCGCCCCGATCCGTGCACCCTTCCTCGCCTCCGCGCAGGCACCGATCCACGAGTACGACGTCGCCGAGGCCGCCGCCGAGACCCTGCTCAGCGACGACTACCTCGGCGAGGTCATTGCGATGACCGGACCGCAGGCGGTTACTCGGACCCAGCAGGTCGCGGCTATCGGCAACGCACTGGACCGAAAGATCCAGCTCATCGAAATCACCCCCGACGAGTTTCGTTCCGAGACCGAGCAGTTCATCCCGGAGCCAGTGCTGAAGATGCTGCTCGACTACTGGAGCGACACACTCGCCACCCCCGACCAGCCGCGCCCCGTCACCCCCGTCACGCGACGTCCCGGCCGCTCGCTCGAGCAGTGGGCAACCGACCATCGCGCGGACTTCGGCGCATAACTTCAGAACCGATCTCGGCGCTAGCGGCCACTGACCACGGCCGCACTCGCCGAGTATTTGTGGTGGGCGACTGTGCCGTCGACGCTGCGGGACAGATAATCGCGACAACCTGCTTCTACATCGATATCACCGACTCCCAACGGGCCGATGTGCACGCCGTCATGGACTCAGCGGTGTATGAATTCACCGAATCCCGCGCCACGATGGAACGCTCCAAGGGAGTGCTCATGCTTGAATCCGGAGTCAACGCCGCACGCGCCTTCGAGGTGCTGGTGTGGCGATCTCATGATGCCAACATCAAGCTGCGTGAACTCGCTCATCAACTCCTGCAAGCGATTACCGACGTGGAGCTTCCTGTGACGGTGCTGGAAAGGTCGACCACCTTCTGCGCGGAATCGCATCGAAAGCCGTGATATCCGAACTCCGACCAGAGGCGACTTCAGCGTGGGTGACCCCAGGCTCGGCGACGTAGGCGACGACAGCCGTCGTTTCGGCAGGTAAGCCGTAGAGCGTTTGTCGGCCGACCTACGGTCGCTTGGGGAATTTGCCCGAGCTGCGCAGGTGGCCCCGCTTTGCGAAGTCCGAGCATTCGGGGCATTCCGCGATGATCGGGTGGCTGCAGGCAGCGAGGTGTTCGAGGAACCGATCTGTGGCGTGCAGCAGGGCGATTCGCTTGCGCACCTCAGCCCTGCGAGCGTCGATGAGGGACAAACGTTGCTCGCGAGCGCTGTAGCCGAGTCGCCTGATCTGATCGAGAGACAATCCAGCGCGCTGCAGGGTGTGGATCAACCGGGCGTAGTCGAGGATGTGCTCGTCATAGCTGCGATGGCCGGACTGGCTGCGCTTCGGCGCGAGCAAGCCGACAGATTCCCAATGCCGCAGCACATGCGCCTCGATACCGAGGGCGGCTGCGGCGTCACCGATCTTCATCGCCGGAATCGTGGTCACGATGCACCCCTTTACTTCAGGTCGACCTTAAGTATTACGTTTCGTCCATGCCCGATGCGGTTCGTACCCCCAGTCTGCTCGAATGCTGCGCCGCAGCAATCGGAGCAGTATCCGGCGCCGTGCAACCCCGGCGCCCCGATGAGCGGTTCCTGCGGGCCATCTCCGATGCGGGACTGCCCAACGCCCGACGCACCGTCACGGTGACCTCCTTGGCGCAAACACCGCGTTCGGTACCGACGGCGGCCGTCGTGGAGGGGCGGTTCTCCCCGCTTCGCATCACCAACTCGCTGACATCGTTCGTGATCCAGCACCCCGACGCGACCTTCATCGTCGATCCTGGCTACTGCGTCGATGCCGATCATCGCGCCCTCGCACAGCTACCTAGACTGTTGCGGATGGCCGTGCGCCCGCCGTCCGACACCATCCCGACGATCGCCGCACTGCTGGCCGAGCCCGACCTACCCGCACCCGATTTCGCGCTGCCGACACACGCGCACTGGGATCATGTGTGCGGGTTGCTCGACCTACCGGGCATACCGGTGCATCTGCACAGCACCGAGCACAACTGGATCTCCCGAGGCACCGTCGCTCCAGTCGGCGGCGTGCGCGATTCTCTCAAGGATCGTCCGCTCGTCGAGTACGACCTCGATGGCCCGCCAGTCCTCACTTTCACCCGCAGCCACGACCTGTTCAGCGACGGCAGCATCGTCCTGGTCGACCTCGCCGGCCACACCCCCGGCAGCATCGGCATCCTTGCCCACACCCGGCGCGGCTGGATCCTGTTGGCGGGCGACGCCGCCTGGCATTCACTGCAGATCGACGAAATTCGTCAAAAGGCCAGCTTCCCAGGCAATTTCGCCGATGTCGACCGCGACCTCACCTTCAAATCGCTGCACCGCCTGCACCTGGCGCGCCACTTCGCCACCATCATCCCCACCCATGACCACGACGCAACACGCCGGCTCGCAACGCGTGCGGAGCAGGACGAGCCATAGCGGTGAGTCAGGAAATTCGGGCGCAACCTGCACCTGACGCCGCGCGGTGCCCGGTTCGTCGGAGCTGTGCTTGACCAGCTCGGCTGACGCCTCTCCTGCTCTGGCAGGTCAGAACGCTTTGTGGGGCGGGCGGGGCTCGAACCCGCGACCAATGGATTATGAGTCCACGGCTCTAACCGACTGAGCTACCGCCCCAGACCCGCGTAGCGCGGGGCGTTGCGATGGTACCGACCCACTGTGGTCGACGACGAACCAGGTGAGATCAAGCCAGGCAACCGTCATAGGCTTGAGCACACTCAGATCCGCCGATGGAAGGTCTCCAGCCTCATGCCTGATCTTTTCGTGACCATGCTCAAGGTTCATCAGGAGATCTACGAGCGCAGCGGCGGGTTCCTCGGTCATCGGTTGCTCTTCGGCATGCCGACGTTGCTGCTACATACGGTTGGCCGTAAGTCGGGCGAACCGCGGACCTCGGCGCTCACCTACGGCAAGGACGGAGACGAGTTCCTCGTCGTGGCATCGAAGGGCGGATCGCCGCGGCCGCCCGCGTGGTGGCACAACCTCAATGCCGACCCCAATGTCGTCGCGCAAATCGGCCGGACCAGGCACAACGTCGTTGCACGCACGGTCCTGCCCGGCGACGACGGCTACGACCGTATGTGGGCGAAAATGAACAAGATCAACCGCGGGCAGTACGCCGAATATCAGAAGAAAACGAGCCGTCCGATCGCGGTTGTCGCGCTGAAGCCGACCGACTGATCTCAGCGCGAGGTTTAGACAAACCACATTCTGGGAACCCCTCTCTCAGCAGTTGGTCGGCTCTCGTTCGACCATGCGTTGCGTCGCAGGTCACAGACATTTGTTGGTTCGAGTAGGTACTCTGGGCCACTTGCCCGACGCCACACCTCGACAGAGACGGATGCCTTTGATGCCAGCACTGACCACGACCGCCGAACCGATTCTGGAACGACGATCGGGATCAGCGACTGCCAAGCCGAAGCGTCGTTGGGCCGAACGAATCCGCGACAACTGGTCGCGTACCGATTCCACTGTTGCCCTCGTCTTCCTCGGGTTGGCCGTCTTCGTCCTCAACCATCAGTGGCGAAATCTCGGCAACGGCTACCTGTCGAAGAGTGGCCAGGACCAGACGATGTGGGAGTGGTTCTTCGCCGTCGCCGCGCACTCGTTGTCGAACTTCGAAAGCCCACTGAGCACCGATCTCCAGAACTTCCCGCTCGGCGTGAACATGATGGCGAACACCGCGATGTTCGGCGTGAGCATCCCGCTGGCACCCGTGACGCTGATGTTCGGCCCGATCGTCACCTACGTTCTTGCATTGACGGTCGGCCTCTTCGGAACAGCTCTCGCGTGGTACTGGGTGTTCTCGCGTCACCTCGTCGAATCACGCGCCGCAGCAGCGATCGGCGGACTCTTCTGCGGTTTCGCGCCCTCGATGATCTCCCACGCCAACGCGCACCCGAACTTCGTGTGCCTCTTCATTCTTCCGTTGCTCGTGTTGCAGATGATTCGACTGACTCACAGCGGCAAGTGGATTCGCGACGGCATCGTGCTCGGCCTGATGGTGACCTTGCAGATCGGGCTCGGTGAGGAACCACTTCTCATCTTCGCGATCGCCTTCGGAATCTTTGCTGCTGTCTACTACTTTCAGCGCCGCGACGAGTTCATGCCCGCGGTACGCAACGCCCGCAAGGCTTTCGGCCTCGCCGTCGCGATCTCAGTCGCGATCACGGCAATTCCGCTGTGGTGGCAGTTCTTCGGACCCCAGAGCTACCACCTGCTCAGCCACGACAAAACCGGTAACGACTCGCTGTCCCTCTTCCAGTTCCCGTCGCAGTCGATCGGCGGCATCCTCTGGCCACCGGGGCAGGACGTCGCGATCAATCCGACCGAAGAGAACGCCTACTTCGGCTGGCCGCTACTCGCCTTCGTGGCCTTCGCATCAATTTGGCTGTGGCGAAACCGCATCGCACGTACCGCGTCCATCACGATGGCCGGTGTTCTGATCCTGTCGATGGGTCCGGAAATCACTGTGGGGTGGGTCGGCACCGGGATCCCGATGCCGTGGCACCTGATCGGCAAGCTTCCCCTTTTCGAGTCGTTGCTCGAGACGCGGTTCGCGATGGCCGCACTCCCCCTCATCGGCATTCTGCTTGCCCTCGGCACCGAGCGCGCACTGCGGCTTCGCGCGTCGTCGGTGCCGTGGTTGGTCGGTTTGGCCGTGGCGCTACTCCCCCTGACGCCGACCCCACTACCCGTCGTAGAGCGTCCGGCCACACCCGAATTCTTCGCCGACGGCACGTGGCAGAACTACGCGGGCGACGGCTCGATCGTCACCGTCCCGCTGCCCAAAGCGCAGGATGCCGCTGCCCTGCGCTGGCAGGCCGAAAGCGACTTCGGTTTCGCCGTCCCCGGCGGCTACTTCCTCGGACCGGGCACCGACGACAAGACCGGCATCTACGGTCCCGTCGAACGCCCGACGGCACGCCTGCTCTCTCAGGTGCAGAAGACCGGCCGAGTGCCGATCATCGACGACAAGACCCGTGCTGCGGCGATCGCCGACCTGCGCTTCTGGCATGCCGAGATTCTCGTACTGCCCGAAGAGAAGAACCAGGAAGCGCTCAAGGCAACCGTGACGCAGATACTCGGTGACCCGGGTCGGCAGGTCGACGACGTGTGGCTCTGGGACGTGCGCTTCCGAGCCGACGTTCAGCCCGACCCCCGAACCTAACGGCGAATCCGCTCCACAACTTCGCGGAGCGGCTTCACGTGCACGCCTTCCTCGTCGGCGAGCTTCTTCCGCGCTTTGTTGCGTGTGATCAGCACTCCGACGATGGCAAGTGCCCACACCGGATACAACGACAGCCAGGCGACGCGGAACGAATCGAAGCTGTAGCCGCCACGGCGATCGAGAATCACGCCCATCACCTCGATGACGATCAACGTAGCCAGGAAACCGCCGATGTTGACCATCCCCTGAGCGGTCCCCAAACTGCTGCCGGGATTCGAGGTCCGCGCGTAGTCGAAGCCGATCATCGACCCCGGACCGCCGACCGAGATCACGATCACGAGCAGACACAGCAACCACAGTGGTGACGGTTCCGACCGAGCAAGGACGACGGTCCAGACGACGACGTTGCTGAGGATGATCGCGAGCACCAGCCAGGACCGTCGCATCGGATAGCGGCCGGTCAGCACTCCGAGTATCGGGCCGGCGGCGACGGCTGATGCGACGGACACGGTCAACATCGCACCAGCTGCCTGCCTCGAAAGTCCCTGCGCGGAGACCAGATACGGCACACCCCACATCAACGCGAACGTCGTGATGGAGAACTGGGTGCCCATGTGCGTGAAGAAGCCGAGCCGCGTGCCCGGCCGCATCCAGACCAGGCGCAGTTGGCGCCCGACTTCGCGGACACCCATCGGATTCGTCGTCAGCGTCGTTCCCGGCGGCGTATTCCGGATCACCGCAAGGCCGAGCACACAGACGAGCAATCCGGTCGTCGCGACGACACCGTAGGCGGTCTGCCATCCCGTCGCACCGAGTATCGCGACGAACGGGACGGCCGACAGCACCTGACCGAGCTGGCCGAGAATGCCCGTCAACTGCGACACCACCGGCACACGACGTGGCGCGAACCATTGCGGCACAAGTCGAAGCACGGAGATGAAGGTGAACGCGTCACCGGCACCGACGAGGACCCGGGCGACGAACGCAAGCGGAAGCAACTCCGTGAACGCAAGCAAGAACTGACCGGCCGCCATCGTCGCAGCACCGACGGCAATCATCGTCCGGGCACCGACCCTGTCGAGCAGCACGCCAGCCGGGATCTGCATACCCGCGTAGACGATGATCTGCAGCACGACGAAGCCGGACAGGACCGTCGGCGTCACATCGAATCGCTCGGCAGCGTCCAGGCCCGAGACACCGAAGGTCGTCCGCTGCAGGACCGCCGCGACGTACGCGACGACGCCTGTCGTCCACACCACCCACGATCGGCTCATCAGCGGTAACCGTACTCGCCCTGCCGCGTCGTCCAGCGCATAGCTTTGCAGGTCGAGACGCCCGTTTCGGCATGAACAACAATGCACTCGATGGCGATGTCGAGAATCGACAGCCCACTCCGACCCATTGCCGAACGAACCACACACAGCACTGAATGGAGCTCACAATGTCGACAGTTTCAACGTTCCTCTGGTTCGAGAACAGCGCAGAGGAAGCCGCCGAGTTCTACACAACTCTGGTCCCGAATTCCAAGGTCAACGACGTCGCTCGCGGACCCGACGGCAACGCCTTCCTAGTCACGTTCGAGCTCGATGGCCAGCAGTTCACCGGCCTCAACGGCGGACCCGCGCACAAGTTCAGCGAAGCAGCGTCGATCTTCGTCAGCGTCGAAGGCCAGGACGAGGTCGACCGACTGTGGACCGCCCTCACCGACGGCGGCGAGGAAGGTCCGTGCGGGTGGCTCAAGGATCGCTACGGCTTGTCGTGGCAGATCATTCCCACCGCGCTGCAGCAGCTGATGTCGGACCCGAATCCGGCGAAAGCAGGCGCAGTCGCAGCCGCGATGCAGACGATGCGCAAGATCGAGGTGCAGGGCCTGCAGGACGCGTACGACAACGCGTAGCCGCCGGTCAGCCCTGAGAGATGTAGGCCTGCAACTGTTCTCGATTGAGTTCCAGTTCCTCCATGCGGATCTTCACCACGTCGCCGATGCTGACGATGCCGACAAGTGCACCGTCGACAAGCACCGGCACGTGGCGAATCCGCCGTTCCGTCATCAGGGCGGACAGGTGGTCCACCGAATCCTCGGGTCCGCAGCTGGCGACCGTCGTCGTCATGATCGCCGACACAGGCATGCCGAGCAGGTTCGGTCCGTGCTGATTCAGCTTGCGGACGACGTCACGCTCGGACACGATCCCCACCATTCCGTCCGGACCGACGACCACCATCGCGCCGACGTTCCGGTCGGCCATTCGACGTAGAAGGTCGCTGACCGACGTTCCTGGTTCCACCGTCGCCACCGCCGCGCCTTTGCTTCGCAACACGTCGGATATGCGCATAGCCAGCCTCCAATTGTTGTGACTCAGCTCACATCAGATTAGGTCTTCCTGCGCGAACGCGGAAGCACATCCAGGCAACGGGAACATCGTGGCGCGCTGGGCGGTTGCGCGAACTACCGCGCAAAACAACGCAGTCGACCAGGAAAGCGAGTTGCCGCATGTCATCGGTCACCCCGAGTCTCGATCCACTCTTCACACCGTTCGCAGCGTCCTCGCTGCGCGTGCGGAACCGATTCGCGATGGCACCGATGACACGAGCCAAATCCCCCGGCGGCATTCCGAATGCGGAGAACGTCGAGCACTACCGATCACGCGCTGCAGGTGGTGTGGGTCTGATCATCACCGAGGGCACCTACATCAACGCGCCCGCCGCAGGTCCGCGCACCGACGTGCCGCGCTTCTACGGTGAGCAGAGCGCGGCAGGCTGGTCGGCGATCGTCGACGCCGTCCATGCCGAAGGCACCGCGATCATCCCGCAGCTCTGGCACACCGGCGTTGCTCGCGGCGAGACGCCCGACTTCGACGCACACGTACCGACCGTGAGCCCGTCCGCGATCGACCTGTTCGGCAAAGAACTCGGAGCCGAACTGACGATCGCCGACATCGATCGCGTCATCGCCGGATTCGCCGAATCTGCAAAACTGGCACAGGAACTCGGCTTCGACGGCGTCGAGCTGCACGGCGCGCACGGCTATCTGCTCGACGAATTCTTCTGGGAACGGACCAACAAGCGCTCGGATCGCTTCGGCGGATCCATCGGCGAACGCGCAACGCTGCCGGCCGAAGTCGTCGCGGCCGTACGTGACGCAGTAGGTCCCGATTTCGCCATCGTCTACCGCTACTCGCAGTGGAAGGCAGGCAACTACGACGCGCAGGTCGCCGAGAACCCAGCCGAACTCGAGGCGCTTCTCACTCCCCTCGTCACAGCCGGAGTCGACATCTTCCACTCCTCGACGCGACGCCACTGGGTGCCCGGCTTCGACAGCGGATCAGCTTCGGACCCAACGGGACTCGCGGGCTGGACCAAGAAGGTGACCGGCCGTCCGGTGATCACGGTCGGGTCGGTCGGGGTGGACTCGGTGTTCCAGTCCGAGGACTCACCGATCGCCGAGTCGAGTTGGCGACGCCTGGAAATCCTGCGCGAGCAATTCGAGCGCGGCGAATTCGATGTCGTCGCACTCGGCCGCGCATTGCTGGCCGATCCAGCCTGGGTCGACAAGATCCGGACCGGACGCCCCGACGAGATCGTCGCATTCCAGAAGCGAGCGTCCTGACCGACATTCGGCGCCTTGCATGCCCGCAGCTACTTGATCTGATCCGGGTACAGCGCCTGGATGAGCGAAAGCACGATCTCGGTGGTCGCGGTGCTGGAGTTGGTCGACGAATTGCCCAACGCAACGAACGTCGCGTCCTCGTTGGGTAGGCGCAGCACGATCGAGGAATAGCCGAGGATCGCGCCGTTGTGCCCGACGAGGTCGTTGATCGTCATCACACCGAGGCCGTAACCGAGGTTGATCGGCGCACCGTCGATCCTGTTGCTCTGCAACCGTTCCCGCTTCAATTCCGGCGACAGCAGGGTCTCGTCCGTCAGCTCACGTCCCCAGGCTTCGAGATCGTCCAGAGTCGACGTCATCGCACCAGCCGTCCAGCCGACCTGCGGGTTGACGTCGTCGACGATCAACTGCGGCTTGCTTGGGTCGGCAGGATCGGGTGTGTATGCCGTCGGATGTGGGTCCGGAACTGTGACGCCGGTCGGGAAATTGGTGTTGGCAAGGCCTGGCAACTTGGCGACGACCTGTTCGTTGATGACCTCGGCCGCCGTCTTGCCGGTGACCTTCTCGAGAATCAATCCGAGCAAGATGTAGTTGCTGTCGCAGTAGACCGTCTTGGTTCCCGGTTCGAAATCGGCCGGACGCTGCTTCATGATGTCGACGGCCTGCTGCGGGGTCCACGCCAGCGTCGGATTCGCGCCGAATTCCTTCTCGAAGGTCTCGTCGGCAGTGAAGTCGTAGATGCCCGACTGCATGCCGAGCAAGTTGCGGATCGTGATCTTGTCGCCGTTCGGGATACCCGCGACGAACGGCTCCAGTGTGTCGTCCAACGAGAGCTTCTTCTCGTCGACGAGTTGCAAAATCGCTGTGGCGGTGAAGGTCTTGCTGATGCTGGCGATCCGGAAGTTGTCGTCGGGCAGGATCGGCGTCTTCTTTTCCAGGTCACCGACGCCAAGCGACTTGACCCACTTCTGATCGCCGATCGTCATCGACACCAGCACACCGGGCAGCCCGGACGCGGCGAACTGGTCGCTCAGGATCTTGTCGAACTTGTCCTGGAATGCTTGATCGAAAACCACCTTGGGCTTCGCCGACGTCGCAGCCGCCGCCGTACTGGTTGCTGCGGCATCGTCGGACCCGTCGGATCCACATGCCGCAATGGCAAAGGCGACTGCCACCAAGCCGACGAAGGCACGCAGGCGCGCTGGAGCAAAACGATTCGGATGAGACATCAGAGGACCTCGGCATTTCGCATCGGGCGTCGCGGCGCTTAGCAGTGTAATGCTGGTAGCGCGCAATACGTGGGCCGAATCCGAGCAATCGAATCGAGGTTTTGCGATGGTCGGTCAGGTCGCCTCGCGCCCACTCTGGTGGCGGGTCCTCCGCGCGGTCTGGGCGTATGTGCGTAGCGCCCCCGCGACGTTCATGTGGCTCGCGGTCCTGCTCTACACCGCGCACGTCGCTGCCGAACTCTCGCCGCATGTCCTCGACAGAGTGCTCGGCAACCGGTCGACCAATCTGCACCATCTGTCCGAAGACCCTGTGCGCGTGCTGATCTCGAGCGCGTTCTGGCTCGACGGCGGCAGCTGGATCGAATACTTCCTGCTGTACAACATCTTCCACGTCCCCGCCGAACGCTGGCTGGGGACATTGCGCTGGTTCGGTGTCATCGTGATCGCGCATGTGGGAGCGACCTACATCAGCGAAGGGGTGCTCTACTGGGCGATCGAGAACGGGCACGCGCCTGCGGATCGGGTGAACACGCTCGACGTCGGCGTGAGCTACGCGCTCGCGGGAATCGCTGCGGTACTGACGTACCGGATCCCGTCGCCGTGGCGCTATCTATACCTGGCTGGCGTCCTCGTCGTCGTGATCCGACCGCTGATAGGTCACATCACTTTCACCGAGGTCGGGCATTTCAGCGCAGCGCTGTTGGGGCTGGCGTGCTACCCGCTGGTGCGCGCGAAGACTAGGCGAAACGAGCAGCTAGTTCCTGCAGCGTCGACGTAATTCCTGCGCCGTTCTTCTTCGGAAAGCCGAAGAGCTCCAACATAAACGGTGCTTTGTGCGGGGTGTAGTCGAACGTCTCGGTCACCTGGGTGACGCCGGGTTGCGTTTCGGCGAACTCCCAGCGCCAGTAGTGGCCCAACGGGTGCTTCCACTCGATGAGCTTGTTCTCCTCGTAGCCGGTGACGGTCGAGGTGATCTTGTACGGGACGCCGTACTGCTTCATCCCGACGGTGAACCTCGCATCCTTGCTCAGCTTGTGCGGACCGTTGACCGGAGTGTCGCGCACGGTGCCGGAACCGTCGAGCTCGTGGTGGCGGTGCGGGTCGGCGACCAGCGCGAAAACCTCGGCAGCCGGAGCCTGGACAAGCGCTCGCCGGGAAACGGCGCGTTTGCCGGCGTCGATGGTCGTCACTGCAGTTTCGGTCATAGGTCCAAGCTACCCAAGATCGCGCAAAGCGAATCAGTGGCATGAGGGGCGCCCGGAGGCCGCCACGCGGTGTCAGGGCACCCCTCGCGCCACAAGCCACTACGGCGCGGTCGCCGCCAGATAGTCCGCCAGCTTGGGCATCACGAATTCGACCGACGTGTACTCGTGATCGGTAACGATGATCCCTTTCGTCAGCAGTCGAACGAGTGCCAATGCGGGAGTGAGCAGATCGGGCGCGAGCCCGTACTTGTCCTCGGCAAGTCGTAAGTGGTCCGACGTATACGGGCCCGAGCCGAATTCGGTCATCACTCGCAGGAAGTGAATCTCCTTGTCGGACGCCGCCCGCAGTTCTCGTGCCGCGATCGCATCGATGGACCGTTGGGCGGCGCGTATGCCTGCTGCGACGGCGTCGGCGGTAACCGTGTCGTCCTGCAGGAAGTTCCACGTGTGACGACCGAGCAACTGCAGGCACCACGCGTTGCCGTCCGCCCAGGCGACGGCAGCCGAGAGTGCAGTTGGTTCGTAATCGACTCCGAGCCCAGCCGCCGGAGCGGTCAGGACGGTCGCGGCGATCGACGGGTCGAGTGCCGTGACCGCGACAGTGGTCACAATTTCGTCGAGTCGGGCACGTGCGCGTGGTGGCAGCCGCGGAGTAGTCGGCAGACCGCCGAGGACCATGGCAATCGAAATATCAAGCGCCTGAAGTCTTTCCATGGCAGTCAGCACGGCTCGGAATCCCACATCGTCAGCGCGATGGATCTCGTCGATCACCAAAGCCAGACCGGATCCGCGTTGTACCGCCAGTTCGTGGAGCACCGTGAACAGCTTTACGAGATCGCGGGCCAATCGCGACATGACGGCAGCCGCTTTGTCGTCGACCGTCAGGGTTAGTCGAGGTCCGTCTCCGTTGATCGTGATGGTCGACAGCGACGACAGGCCCGCGCGCGCCTGCGCGACCTCGTCGTCGGACGGTTCGAGACTCCTGAAAACCCGCTCGAACCAGGCAATCAGATCCGGAGCGATCTCGCGTCCCGGCGTCACAACGAAGCCGCTGACGGTCAGCCCGCTCCGTTCGGCCCCATCGGCAAATGCCCGCAGCAGCGAGGTCACACCCGCACCGCGATTGCCCTGAAGGACTATTCCGGGGCTGTTCACTCCTGCTCTCACGTCGTTCACAAGACGGTCCAGCAATTCCAGCACGGCGTCACGTCCACGAAGTTGGGGCTCGTCGACGTATGGATTCCGGCGTCCCTCTACTTCGATTGCATTGATACTCAACGTCATCCCTTCGAAAGGTGTGGCCACATGAGCTGTTCGTACGGCGGTGTCGGCGCTACGGCTTCGTCGACGGGGGGTCGTGGATCCGCCACGGCCACAACGTTGGCGACCTGCGCCGCCGTCCAGCGGTCGGACTGCTCGAGGACCGCCCACATGTCGGGAGCGATGACGCCGACCGCCGGATACAGCCGCCGAATCGACATCACTCGCATGGCTGCGCCGACCAGAATGCGCGACGTCGCGAAAACCCATGCTGGAGCGTCGAACTGACCGAGTCTGCGCAGATCTCGCGGCAGGTTGGAAACCGCTGCACGAGAAGCGATCCGCAGGAACGGCCCGCCTGCGATGAGGAGTCGCGGCTTCGTTCCCGGCCGCATCAGCAGATCGACGATCGAAAGCCCTTCGGGCGTAAGGACCAATTCGGGTCGAACCTCAGCGAAGTACTTCACAACCTTTGCGTGGGTGTCCGGTATCAGGTGTGCCGGTATTCCCATCATCACTGCAGCAGCAGCACCTTCCGCGAAGTACCGGTCTGTCTCGTCGGCCGTCAGCGGTGTCGTGCCGAATTCCTGATACGAGATGTAGAAGGAATGCCACCCGGTCAGAAAAATCCACAACAGGTTGTCGAGGTCCAGCGCGCGATAGGGCTGATCCGAGGCGGGCAACACGCCGTTGATCCGTTCATGAATCCGGAACCAGATGTCGGATGCATGGGTGGCGGTCTTCCTGTCGCCGAATACGAGCATCACGATCAGCGTCAGGCTACGCAGCGCTCGTCCGACGGGATCCTGGTACGCGGTGCTGTGTTGGCCGAGTGCGACCGCCGATGGTGGGTCGAGCATCTCGACGATCGAGCAGCGCAAAGCGCCGATCATTGCCGTCGGACTCGACATCACCCGACGCGCAACGCCGTCGGGTGAAAAGAACCCGTCGTCCTCGCGCGGAGTCTCCAGGATCGTCCGAGCCCGTTTGCCCCTCGTTCCCAATAGGCCGAGGAATCTCGGCACCGAAAGATCCTGCTCAGGCAAGGCGACCTCCTACTTTCGTTTAGCGGACTGACTTGTCACTCGCCGCTTGCGACGGTAGCGACGAGGTCGCCGAAGTGCAATACGCGACATTTCTGTCGTTTTGTCGCATACGATCGAAGTCATGCCGACAACCACCGAGCAGCACCCGCCGTATGCCGCGCCGATGATGGCTGCCTTCGTCGACGGCATGCCCGAGAATCCCCCTGCCGAACTCGACCCGTACCTCGACGCCGCCGCGCGATGCTTCGCCCGATACGGACACTCACGCACAAGCGTGCAAGACGTCGCGAACGAAATGGGCTACAACCGCGCCACCGTCTACAAGAAGGTCGGCACCGTCGACGCGATAACGCAACTGCTGTTCGCCCGAGAGGTCCATCGCTACCTCGACACGATGGGTGACCGCGATTGGGGCATACCTGGACCGGACACGATTGTCGAGATCCTCGCCGTGTCAGTCGGCTACATCCGCGAACACCCCGTGGTCGCCAAGGTGCTGGCGGACGAAATGGCTTCGACTGCAGGCGTTCTCGCCAAGAACATAGGTTCGCTGCGCGACTATTTCCTGGCTGGGATGACAACTCCGATCACACTCGGAATGCAACTCGGGTTACTCGCACAACGCGATCCGACCGCCGTCATCGAATGGATCTTCAGGATGTTGATCTCGTTGATCGTCCTGCCACCGGTTGGAGATCTTCGTGAGACGCTGCGGGAGTTCTTCATTCCGGTGCTGACGCCTGTTTCCGACGCCTGACCGGTCGGCGGCAAACGCTGGCCGTTGCTAGATTCGGGACATGGCCGACATCATCGAGGACGAGCAGGTCCGCGTCGCGAAACTACTGGACGCACAGTCCAAGGCCATCGAACTGTTCGATGCGATCGGCGAACGGGGGCTGATCCGAGCAGGCGTTCGAGAAAAGCAAGTGAGCGACGAGATCCGCGACCTTGCGGCCGAAATGTTCGGCGTCGCAAGGTTTTGGCACAAACGGATCGTCCGCAGCGGCATCAACACACTGCAGCCCTACCGGCAGAATCCGCCCGATCGCGAGATCGCTGCCGACGACATCGCGTTCTGCGATTTCGGGCCACTGTTCGAAGGTTGGGAAGCCGACTTCGGGCGCACGTACGTCCTCGGCGACGACCCTGTCAAGCATCGCCTCCGCGACGACCTCCCTGCGATCTTCGATGCAGGGCGTGCCTTCTTCGAAACTCACCCCGACGTGACCGGTGAAGAGTTGTACGCCCACACCACCGCACTAGCGACCGCGGCAGGCTGGGAGTTCGGCGGATCTCACTCCGGGCATCTCGTTGGGGAGTTTCCACACGAGAAGATCGCAGGCGAAGAGATCGGCTCTTACATCGCGCCGGGCAGCGATCAACCGATGCGACGGCTCGACCGATCCGGCCGACAGTGTCACTGGATTCTCGAGATCCACCTCGTCGACCGCGACAGGGGAATCGGTGGGTTCTACGAGGAACTTCTCGACCTCAGGCCGGCGTTTCCACGCTGATCATGGCTGATCAGGGTTTCGGCTACTTCTCCCCGGCCCGAACCCTTTGTTCGGACGAAGGCGAGGCAACCAGCCGCGAGGGTCACGCAACAACCGCCGAAGCTCGAACGGCGTAAAAGCCAACGCCGCAATCAACAACACCAAGTACCACCACAACAACCACCGACCGCTATCAACAAACACAACCCCCACTACAGCCACCGCCAGCCAAACGAACCCGAACAGCAACATCGCCACCCGCAAACGCGAATCGATGCCCACCCGACGCAGAAGCTCCCGAATCCCCAT
Organism: Antrihabitans stalagmiti; assembly: GCF_016482825.1. Classification (GTDB taxonomy): domain Bacteria; phylum Actinomycetota; class Actinomycetes; order Mycobacteriales; family Mycobacteriaceae; genus Antrihabitans; species Antrihabitans stalagmiti. Next base: position 233,428 of record NZ_JAEMNV010000009.1, read on the forward strand.
AGCCAAAGCATGGGACCACCCGCACCCCCCGCACGACACAATCAATGAACCGCGACAGTCCGCTGAACGGTGGATCCGGGACTGTCCGATCAACGCGACGCCTCGACCGAGCGGGCCACTGGATCCTTGAGATTCACCTGATTTGGAAGTAAATAGATGACGGCACTCCGAATACATCTCGCTGTTGCGGCATGCCTCGTCGGAGGCGGCCCGCTGGCACTTTGCGCAGCAAGGGTCCACGGTGACATGGCCGACCGCTGGTGTTGATGAGATTTTGCACAGTCCGAGCGCGAGTGATCGTTCGATCGAACCTTAGGGTCGCCGACGTATCACGCGCAAACACAACGTGGCCTCGCTTTTTTCGGATAATCCTGCTAAATATTACGACGGAGGGGAATCTGGGGGTCTCCCGCAACGACGCAGTCGAGTGAAGAGGAGACCCCTGTGCGGTTCAGCGAGCATTTCGGAGTTCAACGCCCAGACGACGCCGATTGGTTCGACCTTAACGTGCAGATGGACACGCCGTTATACATCGATCCGTTCCTACTGTTTGAGGATGCCGATTCCCTCTGGACTGACGCTCATAACGAGGTGATCGAGTTCTTCGGAGCAACGCTCGACATGCTCAAGCTCGCGAATGGCCACGAAGATTCGATGCACTGGCTCAAAGCTCAGCACTTCTTAGAGTTTCCGGAGCCCAAGGAATTCGCCCTCGGCTTCTCGATGGGCCACCCCGAGGGCGCGGGAATTGGACCGGATTTCGCCCGCGAAATTTGCCTCGGCTTGGACTTCTTCAGAAAACAACACCGAGAACCCGACGATCGCATACTCGGTATCATGGCAGTGCTTGTCGACGGCCTCGGGGTTGATCGAATTAGTGATCTTGTTTGCAACGTCCTCAAGAGTCGTTTCATAAAATACACCAAAGCGATTTGTGGTGAGTTGAGTGTGCCGGTAAGTGACCTCTCAATTCGCAACGGCGGGTGGGTGGCGAATAATCTTCGATGGCAGACAACCAGGGAACAACTTCCCTCTAGCCCCGTTTTTAATGGCTCGATACTGCTCACGCCGGAGCGCTTTCTCAAGGATGTTCCGCTCGTCTCTGCGGAGGGCTTTTGGAATTGGGCTGCCGCACACGAAGGCGAGAGGCTCCGCTTTGACCTCAACTATGATCTGGCTGAATCTCTTTCACAACGTGAGAAAGCTATTCGAGGCCGGGAGCTGGCGCGCCTGGCTTTCGACATGCTGGATTCCTATGTTGACGCTGAGGCAGCAAACGACTCGTCTTATGACGTTACGAACGATCCAAAAGGCTTGGTACGGTGGGAAGAAGCTGGCCGCAAGATCGCCGAAGCGTCGACAGCACCAGTTCCCCCCGAGTCTCAGGGCCACTTCGAAAAGTGGCTGATTGCGCTGGCGACAACATTTAAGACTGCGATCGAAGACAACGGTTTGTGGTTGGCGCTCTGGAACGACGACAACACCAAGCACCGGAAGGAGAAGATCGCACAAGTTGTAGCCCGCACGACCTGGCTCGAGCATTGCAAGGCGCACAATGTCGATATCACACGCGAGGCCGACTGTGGACGCGGACCCGTAGACTTCAAGTTCACTCAGGGCTGGAATATGCGTGGCCTTATCGAAGTAAAGCACATCTCGAACACCAAATTCTTCCACGGTGCGACCGTACAACTACCAATCTATCTGAAGGGTGAGGAAGCACGATTCGGCGTTTATCTGTGCATCGGGTACTCGGATTCAGATTTCAAACAGGAACGACTGGATTTGGTGCGGGACGCCTGTTGCGCGATTGCCAAGAGTGGGCAAATTCGTATGCACCCGGTATTCGTAGATGCCCGGCCGAAGGCATCGGCCTCAACAGCATGAAGCAATCGCCAACTCTGACCTGGCTTGCAATCTCAGCTTCCTCGTATAGATGACCCCGTGCTCACGAGTGCACTCGTTCGTTATGCTCCCGGTGCGAGGGCATATCAAGGGTGTTGGATCCATAATGTAGTGACGCCGTAGGCGTCCTCTTCGTTTCCGCTCGTTGCTCGATGCGAGCCAATAGGCGGAACCCGGTGGTGGGCGCTCCGTTCATCCAAAGGATCTGAAGCGTCAGTCAGTTGTTACATCGCGCGAATACAGCGCGGCAAGCGCCGCAGCGACGACATCTTCTGGCTTGTCAAGCAGCCCGTAATTAGCAAGAGCGCTCGCGGCGTCCGGCAAATGGTCTCTCACATCGTCGATCCCCAGATCTGAAGCGACTCGCTCAGCCGCCGCAACGTCGTCTGCAATCGCATTACCATCGATCAGATCGTTAAGTTGTAAAATCGCGACGGCCGCGAGCAAGTGCGCAATTTCAGAACGATTCTCCGAATTGAGTTGTCCAACTGCGTTCATCGCAATCATGCGCCAATTACGTGCAAGGGTTCTGTCTAGCGCGGCTACAGATGTTAAAACTATAAGCAGGTCTCCCATGGGCGACGACGTCCAAATCCACCAAGCAGTTCGTCCGACCGTTGCTCTGGCGAGGTCCAACGTGAATCCAGTTTGTTCGCCGAGTTCCAATAGCTGTTCAACGATTACGGGCACATCGACAATTCCCTGGACAAGCGCTCTACGAACTGTCTCGCTTCTGCCTCGATCAAGTTTATCAAAAGCTTCGACATCGTCGATACTTACTTCCTCGATGGCTCGGATTGCGAAATATTCAAGGAGGCTGAGTGTGGAAAAAGCCCGCACTCCGACCTCGCGCGCGAGTTTGCGGATTGCCACTTCATCGCTCCACAGTGCAACATCATGCGATTTCGCTAGTTCGATCGGTGCTAACCATGCGCCATCGTCCTCAAAGCTAAATTTTTGAAAGGTAGGCATTGACTCCACAACAATTGAAGTTGTCCGAGCCACCGCTTCCTCGAGTTTGGCAAGCCTCCGATGGGATGCGATCTGATGGTCGACGTCCGCGTCGGCGTAAACCAAGCGGTTTTCGGTCGTACTCCAGTACATTTGCCCGCTACTATTTGCCAGCCCGTTAATCTCTGTGCGGGCATTGTGGACATCGTTTCGCGATACCCTAGGCATCAGTAGTCGTTGGAATTGGCCACGTAGCAAGCCGAAATCTGCCAGCAGACTTGACACGAGCAAAGCAGAGGAATCAACAACAACGTCATGTTGTAGGCTGACGGTCGCTGTCTCAAGATCTGCATCGGCGTCCTCGCTTTCCAACGCGCCTGCAACATACACACCGAGGATGCGGGCAACCAGACCAAATGCGTAGCTTCGGCTCGTCGCGGTCATCAACAAGCCCAGGGGAACCTGCGCGCGCAAGGCCTTCTTCGTTAGCTCTAGCAGCGGTTGGTCGTCTTGGCGAACTTCCGCCACAATCGCATCGATAAAGTCTTGGGTCGATGATGCCTGCAAAATTCGCATCGGACTACCAGAAGTGTTTAAGGCAACGTTACTTTCGATCTCTTCGAACACTCGTCGCCGCAAATCCCCAGGAATTAGGCTCCGAGAGTCGACTGGGCCCGCTTCGTCTCCTTCGCCGCGAGTACGACGGACGATAGAGATTAAGAGCGCTGCGCTAAGCTCCGCGTCGGTTTTGAACTCTTGGGCAAGATCAAGCATACGGCTGGCGAGCTTCACATCCATCGTTTGAGTTTCGAGAGCTGCGGCCCACAGTCGCACCTTGGCCGAATCAGTCAGGTCTGGTTCGTGTCGAAGCACCGTCTCCGACGCCCGGTCGTAGGCACCCTGCTTGATCTGCGCTTCTATTAATAGCCAGACAACAACGGGATTGAATGCCTCACCGGCAGCAGTGGCAATTGCGGACAAACAATGCCGTTCGATTTTTTCCCACTCATTCTTTGTCGCGGCAAGTCGCGCAAGCAGCCAATGCCCCTGCGGACGCAGCGGGCCCGCAAGAAATGGATCGGCGAGCAAATCTCCAGCAGCAGCAAGCGCTTCGTCGAACCGTCCGGAACGACTCAGAATCTGTGCGCGAAGCAGCGCGAACTCTGCGTCTCCAAACCGATCCGCAGCGGCCTCTGCTGCTGACAGCGCCTCTTCGACGCGATTCTCCTTTTGGAACTTCTCCACTAGGAATCGTGCAGCGATGACGTCAACATCGGAGAGTCGCCGCAGGACAGGAAGAGCGGAACCGAAATCATGGTAAGCCACAGCCATCGCATGTACGAGATCACGGTGAGCCGATGAGATGATATGACGATCGACGAGTGTCGATAGCTCGTCGGAACGATCTACTCCGATGTGCGCCAGACGAATCGCGGCGACAACGAGCTGTTGCGGCCGTTCCTCCGTCAGTTCATCAAAAACGCGCTCCCAAACAGCCAACTTCTCCTCGGCGTTCATCGTGCCAGTTTCAGCCCGCTCCGCCTCGATGAATAATCGATCGGGCCCTGGGGCTAGCTTGTCAAGAAGCTCATCAGCAAGATTATCCTCTCCGACGGCGTCAGCAGCAGATATAGCGGCAATGACCACTTCTGGCCGATAGATCTCGTTGTACAAGGCAGAGCCGCGAGGCGGCGGTAGTGATCTGTCTAAGATCGCTACGTGGTCGTTTTGCGCCGTTAGCAGTTGCAGTAGCGTCTGCAACGCCGAATCAGTTGGCCCGGACCATCTGTGTATCTGATCGAGTGCTGCTGACGCGAAGTCAACCGCGCGTGACTCATCGTCGGCACGCCGCAGGTTTGTTTGCGCGCGCCGACCTAAGTCCAACGCAAGTGCGGTCATAACATTGGAGTTATCTGGTTCCAACGAAAGTATTCGTTCCCATAAACGGATCGCACTATCGTAATCTCCGGCGTCGGAATGCTGCCCAGCAAGAAATGACAGCGCTACTTTATCATCTTCAACTTCCTTTAGCTGACTAGCCAACTCGCTGGATATTGCCACATACATTCCGGGGGGTTTCAAGCCGACTTAATAGCACCAATCCTATTTGCGAAAGCATTGGCTCTCCGGATGATTCCGCCAAACTGAATTCAACTCGTGCACCCGGGGGGTCAGTGTGGAGAAGGTGATATCCAGAGGCAAAATGCATCCGCCCAGCATTCTCTTCAGTGAGCTCTGCGGAGCGTCGATAAGCTTCGGAAGCCTCGGCGTTCAAATTGTGGCTCGAGGCATAGTTCGCGATCGCCGTCCACGCCTCCACCCCCATATCTAAGAGCCACTGGGGTTGGGTGTTAATAGGTGTCTGGACGGTGAGTGCCGGAACCGACCGCCCGACGGCAAGATGCGCAGCCAACAACGCGCTACAATGCGCCGCTATCTCGGCTCTTCTTTGAACGATTCTGCCCACATTCGGAGCCAGCACCCTGATATTCTGATCGAACCGCTCGATTGCGTCGCGTCCGATGACACTGGCAAATTGCGACCACACATCAGGAGCGTTGTCGATAGTGTTCGACGCGGGAACGTGGACTGTACGCGCTCCACGGTCTGTCACTTTTATGGATTCGCTACTAAGTAGCTGCCAATAAATCCTCTGGTTTTCCACATCGACTAGGACGATAAACACTGGCAGGGAATGCCCCAACCAGTAGGCTATATGTCGATCGTTAGGTCGGAATATCCATCCGTCGACAGTCGGTTCCGAGAAGTAGGACTCGCCAGTTTTTATTTGAAGAGCCAGAAGCCTCCCAGTAGCTTCGCCGTTTTCCCGCGTCTCAACGTGGGCATCAACCCCATAGTCCGAGGTCTTCTGCTCACGGAAGATCCAGTGCAGTGTGTGCCGGACCAATAATTGACAAAGCGCGACGCCCGCCTGCTCGATGTCGTCGTTATCCGGCAATGCCAACACCCTTCCCCGGACGCCTGCACACATGACCTCGACTACTACGAGACACTACGTGTTTGACCGTAGTTCTCGCGCCGGCAAGTCGCGGGGAACTTCCAGATTTGCGACTGGCGACTACCTTCAGATTGCCAACGGAGCGCGGTCGAATGCCGTCCAGGAGGAGTAGATCAGCGGGCGGAGCCGAGTCCAACTGGGCTTCGGCGCGGCGCTGGCGGGTCCATCACTCTTTTCACCTGGTTCAAATCTAGGGAACCACAGGAGGTTTGCTTCGGGAGCTAGCGAACGATAGTCCGCAGAACCCTGACGAGAACGATCGCGATGCCAGATCAGGCTGCCGCGATGTTGCGGCGCCTGAAAGCAATGTCGGCGACAAGAACGGCGGCTCAACCCTCGTGCTGGCGAGGAGTCCCTGCAAGCTCGTGTTCCTGTCATCTGTGGGAAACAAGAGGCCGACCAACGTCATCGCAAATGACAACGCACTCGTGAAGCACCGGCTTTCGAATGGCGTCAGATGCGCAACGTTTGCAAGCTGTGGAAACGATTCTCGACGATGCCAAAATAAGATGCCCGCCAACCCACGTGTGGCCGCTATGCATGCCCGACCAACCCAAAGCCCGACGGATTTTGTCCCGGCCGAGTTCGTTCCGAAGCGCCGCGCGCCTAAGAGTCAGGTAGGCGGTCACGATCGTGATCGATCCGCTGACCCCGATGGAGCACAAGACCCCTGACCTGCCGCGTTTCCGCGCTGGTCAGGGGTTTTGGCTACTGCTCCCCCATCTGGACTCGAACCAGAAACCTGCCGATTAACAGTCGGCTGCTCTGCCAATTGAGCTATAGGGGATTACTTCGTGCGGCCCGTCCGGTACCGGCTGGGCCGAGGAGTGACTCTAGCGTATCGCCTCGGGTCGGCCCAAATTCGCTGGCCAGCCCGCTCCCCAGGTGACCGTGCGTCGGCCGGATCGACACGTCCTGCTCGCGTCAGGCAGGATGGAAGAGGCTTTCAACGGGAGGATCCCAGGAATGATCGGACTGGTCGTCGGTGTCGCGGCGGGGTATGTGCTCGGAACGAAGGCGGGTCGTGGCCGCTACGAGCAGATCAGCAAGGCAGCACGGGCTGTCGCGGCGAGTCCCGCAACCAAGAAGGTAGTCGCCGTCGGTCGGCAGAAGTTGTCCGATTCACTCAACACACAGCCGAAGCTGGAGCCGCTCGTGCCCCTCGACGAGGAGACGACGATTTTTGTGACGCACGAGCAGTTGAGGCGCGCGGCAAACGACCGCTGACGCTCAGCCTGCCGCGAAATCTTCGTCCGAGTTACCCATCGCCTGTTCGAGCAGACTGCGCCGATACTGTTCGAGCGCAACAAGATCGCCGAACAGCGCGTGGTATTCCTCCGGGTCGTCTGCCGGTGAGATGCGTTGCAACTTCGACTTCAATTCCGCGACCTGCCGCCCGACCCACACCTCTTGCAGGCGTGCCAGCACACCCGTGATGTAGCGCGGCACGGTGTCCTCTTCGGCGGGTAGCGGTTCTACCGCGAGTTCCATCACCAGCGACCGCATCGTGAGGTCCTGCGTCTCGTCGGCGACCGCGCTCACCCAGTCGCCGCCGCCGAGGCCCGAGCTAGCCCCTCCGGCGTCGGCGATGGCCTTTCGCACTGCGACATAGCCTGCATGCGTGAACGATTCGGACGGCAGCGAATCGAACACCGTTCCCGCGATCGCCGGGTACTGCAGTGCTGCCTTCAGCACGTTGCGTTGCGGACGCAGCATCGGATCCGAGGGCGACGGCCGCGGTGCGCCGACAGTCGCATCGGGTGCTGTCGCTTGTGCGGCAGGGCGTCGGCGCGGCTGCGTGGACTCCCTCGGCTGCGTCTTCATCGCTTCTTCGCGGACCCGTTTGATGACGGCGGGGATGTCGTCGTAGCCGACCCAGCCGGCGAGTTGCCGCGCGTAGTCGTCGCGCAGCGCTTTGTCCTTGATCTGCGCAACCATCGGCACCGTGCGGCGCAGCGCGTCGACGCGACCTTCACCGGTGTCGAGGTCGTGATCGGACAGGGCTGCCTTGATGGCGAACTTGAACATCGGCGTCCGACGTGCGACCAGATCGCGAACCGCCGCATCCCCCGACCGCTGCCGTAGTTCACACGGATCCTGACCGTCGGGCGCAACGGCGACATAGGTCTTGCCCGCCATCTGCTGATCGCCCTCGAACGCTTTGAGCGCCGCTGCCTGCCCAGCCGCGTCGCCGTCGAAGGTGTAGATGATCTCGCCGCGAAAGTAGCTGTCGTCCATCAGCAATCTGCGCAGCAGGGCCAGGTGCTCGTCACCGAACGCAGTACCGCACGCTGCGACGGCAGTTTTGACCCCGGCAACGTGCATCGCCATCACGTCCGTGTAGCCCTCGACGACGACCGCCTGATGTCCTTTGGCGATGTCGCGTTTGGCCAGATCCAGTCCGAACAACACCTGAGACTTCTTGTACAGCACCGTTTCCGGGGTGTTGATGTACTTGCCGGGCATCGTGTCGTCGTCGAAGAGTTTGCGGGCGCCGAAGCCGATGATGTCGCCGCTCAAGTTGCGAATCGGCCACAGCAGCCTGCGGTGGAATCGATCGATCGGTCCGCGCTTGCCCTGCCGCGACAGCCCTGCCGCTTCGAGCTCTTTGAACTCGAAGCCCTTGTTCTGCAGGTGTTTCGTGAGCGTGTCCCAACCGTCGGGCGCGTAGCCACAACCGAATTGCGCCGCGACAGCCGCGTCGAAGTTGCGCTCCGTCAAGTACTTTCGAGCAGCTTCGGCGTCGGGCTGCGCCAGCCTGGCCGCGTAGAACTCCTGGGCGGCGAGATTTGCCGCGACCAACCGCGACCGGGTCCCCCGATCGCGCTGGACCGACGTGCCGCCACCCTCGTAGGAGATGGTGTAGCCGATCTTGTCGGCGAGTTGCTCGACGGCCTCGATGAAGCTGATGTGTTCGATCTTCTGCAGGAACGAGTAGACGTCGCCGCCCTCGCCGCAGCCGAAGCAGTGATAGTGACCGTGGTTCGGCCGAACATGGAACGACGGCGACTTCTCGTCGTGGAAGGGACACAACCCCTTCATCGAGTCCCCACCAGCGCGCTTCAGCGATACGTATTCGCCGACGACGTCCTCGATATGGTTGCGCTCACGAATCGTCGCAATGTCGCGATCTGGGATTCGTCCGGCCATTGGAGCAGTCTAGTGCCTGTGCTCGACGGGGAATTATCCTCGTCGAGAGGTCGGGTCCGCCGAGTAGGCCGGTGGTTGACTGAAGCTGGTCGTCGACGCTGCCGCGGGACCGGCTGCAATTCGTTCGAGCCGGCTTTCGGTATAGGACGCGATCTGGTCGACGATCACGCGAATCCTCCCGCGGTCGTCGGCAGCGTTCTCCCACGACGGCAGCAGGATCGGGTCGAGACCGTCCGGGGCCGAGCGGAGCAACCCGTGCGCGACCTGATGAATCTGCTCGCGCTGCAACGCTTGTCGCACCTGGTGACCCGGATCGGACATGACGTACCGCAGGGCGACCGTCTTCAGGACGGCAACCTCAGCAGCGACGACGGGTGGCACGACGAGGTCGGCCGCATAGCGGGTCAACGGTCGGTCGCCGGCGACGCGACGCGTGCTGCTGACCGCCGCGGAGGCGAACCGCCCGACCAACTCACTCGTCAACCGTTTCAGCGCAACGGAACTGGTGATCCCACCGTCGTAGTCGAAAACGTCCGTCACAACCGACATAACCGAGAGTCGTTGGGCCGCTTGGACAAAATCGTCGGCGACGAGTGAGGTGTGTTGCAGCACACCGAGATCGGCCAACGCTCGCTGCTCGCTCGGATCCGCAAGGGCGCGCAGGTCGATTCGTCCGGCGATCACACCGTCCTCGACATCGTGCACCGAGTAGGCGACATCGTCGGCCCAATCCATGACCTGCGATTCGAGGCATTGTCGCCGCTCCGCCGCACCGTCGCGCACCCACGCGAGACGCTCCAGGTCGACGTCGTAGGCACCGAACTTCGCGCCCGACCCGGGTCTCCCCCACGGATACTTCGTCGTCGCATCCAGAGCAGCACGGGTGAGGTTGAGACCGACGCTGTCGCCATCTGCGGCAAGCACTTTCGGTTCGAGCCGAGTGAGGATCCGCAAGTTTTGCGCGTTGCCCTCGAAGCCGCCGTAGGCATCTGCGAACTCGTCGAGTGCGTGCTCACCGTTGTGACCGTACGGCGGATGGCCGATGTCGTGTGCTAGACCTGCGAGATCGGCCAGATCGGGATCGCAGCCGAGCCCGTCGGCGATTCCCCGACCGATTTGGGCGACCTCGAGCGAATGGGTCAAACGTGTGCGCGGGGTGTCCCCCTCGCGCGGGCCCATCACCTGTGTCTTGTCGGCAAGCCGACGCAACGCCGCGGAGTGCAGAACACGAGCGCGGTCGCGCGAAAAATCGCTGCGGTGCGCAGAATTGCTGTCCGGTACACCTGCCGACTTGGGAGCTTCCGCGACCAGCCGCTCCCGATCGTGCGCGGAGTACTTCTGAGTCACTGTCCGGCCGTGTACTTGAAGTCGGCGGAGAAGTGCGTCAACTGGTACCAGAGCAACGCGCCGGTCTCCCGCAGGATGCCGTGCGCCTGCGACTCGCGCGTGAACACCGCCGGACCCTGTCGAGTCGGTGCGGTCGTCGCATCGAGACCGTCGTCACGTGCCATCGTCCGCGTCCGCAACGAGTGCCAGGGATCGCTGACGAGCACAACCGACGACATCCCGCGCTCCTGCATCGTGTCGGCAACGGCCTCGATGCTGCGGAGTGTGTCCGACCCTTCCTCGACGGCGACGATGTTGTTCTCGGGTACGCCGCGCTCGGCCAGGTACGCCTTGCCCGACGCGGCCTCGGTGAACAGGTCGCCTTCCTGCTTGCCGCCGACTGTGATGACCGTTGGCGCAACACCACGTTCGTACAGCTTGAAGGCCTGCTCGAGCCGTGCTTCGAACACCGACGACGGCGTGCCCGAGTACTGGGCCGCACCGAGAACGACGATGGCGTCGGCATGCGTCTCGTCGCTGATTCGCGCTACCTGCCAGACCCGGACGGCGGTGCCGAGAACGACGACCATGCCGATCAACACGGTTCCGACGATGATCCGGCGAATCCAACGACCGATCGCACGACCGACGCCGGGCCGCTCGGGCTCGTCGTCGTATGGCGGGTCGTAACGCACTGATGCCGGATTCACACCTCAAGTTTGCCAGTCGACGCCCATCGCCTGCTGTAGCGCGTCCACAGCGCGTGTCCTGGACTCACAACCAACCGAGTCGCTCGGCCTCTCTGGTTGCTTCGGCTCGATTCGATGTTCCGGTTTTTCCGATCGCCGACGAGAGGTGATTGCGGACCGTTCCCTCCGACAGATGCAGCGTGCGCGCGATCACTGCGGCACTCGCGCCGCCCGCTGCAGCCGCGAGCACCTCGCGTTCGCGTGCCGTCAGCGGCGAAGTTCCCGATGTCAGCGTCTCCGTAGCCAACGCGGGGTCGATCACGCGCAAACCCATGTGCACCCGCCTCACGGCATCGGCGAGCTGACGGGCGGGAGTGTCCTTGACCACGAACCCGCTCGCGCCCGCGTCGATGGCCCTGCGCAGGTAACCCGGCCTGCCGAAGGTGGTCACCATCAGAATCTTGATGTCCGGATGACTCCGATGCAGCTCGGCTGCGACCGAAATACCGTCCAGGCCGGGCATTTCCACGTCCAGCAGGGCGACATCGGGCTGCGCTGCGGCCACCGCGTCGAGAACTTCGTCCCCTCTACCTACTTCGGCGACGACGTTCAGATCGGACTCGAGGTCGAGCAGAGCCGCCAATGCTCCCCGCACCAAGGCTTGATCGTCGGCGAGCAAGATCCGGATCGGCTCGGTCATTCGGTCCCCATTTCGATAGTCGGCGGGAACGAAACGGCGAGATGAAACCCGCGACCACCGCGGTCCGACCCCAGCCGCAACGAACCACCGGCCGCAGCCACACGCTCTCGCAACCCGACCAACCCCGTTCCCTCGGTGCTGTTGCCGACCCCGCCGTTGCCGACCCCACGTCCGTCGTCGCTGACGTCGATCGAATCGGACGCGACCGTGATCTCGCATCGTCGAGCGTCACTGTGTCTGACGACGTTCGTCACAGCCTCACGGACGATCCAGCCGAACAGTTCGGCACGCGATCTGTCCATCGGCGGAAGGATGCTCGGCAGCTCGGGCACGATGCCTGCAGCCGAAAGGGCAGTCCTGGCGTTTGCCAGCTCGCCGTCGAGCGAGACTTCGCGCAAGCCTCCGACGGTGTCGCGAACACCGGCGAGCGCCTCGCGTGCGAGCTTCTCGATGTCGGCAAGTTCTGCCTTTGCGCGGACCACGTCGACGTCGATAAGTCGTTGCGCAAGCTCGGTTTTGATGGTGATCACCGTCAGCGAGTGCCCGAGAATGTCGTGCACGTCCCTGCCTACCCGTAGCCGCTCCTCCGCGACAGCCAGCACCGCGAGTTGTTCTCGCGCAGCGGCGAGGCCCCGATTTCGAACGATGATCTGGCTGACGCCCCACGCCGCGAACCCGGAGACACCGACTTGAAATGCCAATCCCTCCTGGTGTTCCCAGCCAGAGATCGACAACGGCAACAGCAACACAACACCGGCCATCGCAGCCACACAGGGCAGAGCTTGCCGAGTAGGAAGCGTGAAGGCCGCAAGCGCCGAGATGTAGACAGAGAAGGCAAGGGCGTCGCCGCCGAGCGGCACTGTCGCAGCCGCCATCAGGCCGACCAATGTCCCCAACGCGATCCACACCTCACGCTGCGGCGCCTGCGGCCACAACGTGATCGAGTCGGGTGAGGTTCGGAGGCGATAGAACGACGCCATGTACACGATGGCGAACGCGGCGATTAGAACGAGACCGAAGACCTTCGCGACGACGTCGTCGAGTGCGATGGCCGTGCCGATCGGATAGACGAGATACAGCAACCACACCCCGGAGAACAGCCAGATCATTCCCGGTCGCGGGGGCGGTGCGACCGGGAGCGATCTCGAATCTTCGGCTGTCATCAGACTCGCGCGGTGTCTCGACGGAAGAGGACCATCGCACCGACGGTGAAGAACACGGCCCAGACCAGCAGGTTCACAACGCCGGCGGCGATGGTCGTCCCGGCCTCGTCGCCGAAGGGCATACGAGCCAGCGTCGCGAGTCCGTAGGTCGGGAAGAACCTCGACACGTCTTCGAACCATCCCGTGAGTGGCATGAACAGGCCACCTGCGAACGAGAGGATCGCCAGGCCGGGACCGAGAATCTGCATGACGTTCTCCGACGGCAGCAGATATCCCATGAACAGGCCGAAGGCGGCGAAGACCAACGAGCCGATCCAGGCGAGTACGAAGCAGGCGATCCAGGCAGTCGTCGTCAGGTGCGCGCCGAGGATCCCGCCGACGATGAACACCGCAGCGACCGAGATCAGCCCGAGCACCATGGCAACCACGATCTTGGTCGCGATGTAAGCGGCCGGCCGCAACGGGGTGAGACGCAGTTGTCGACTCCAGCCGAGCGCACGCTCGATCGACACCATCGCTCCGCCGCTGGTCGTTGCCAGCATCGCTCCGTAGACCGCCATCGACACCATTATGAAGCCGGTGACGTTCCCCGAGCCGTAGGACTCCGTCTTGTAGTCCGACTGCAGACCGAAAATGACGAAGAACAGCGGCGGCATGATCAACGTGAAAAGGAAGGTTCGGCGATTGCGAAGCATGCGCCGCAGTTCCAATCCGAGGAACGCCGTGCTGAATCCGCCGAGTGCCGGCAGTTCACGTGGGCCAGAAGCCGTTGCGGTGGTTGGCAATTGCAGTGACGAGGTCATGTCAGGCTCCTACGGTGGTCAGGGTGTCGCCGGTCAGGGTGATGAATGCGTCTTCGAGGTTGTGCGAGACGATTTCGATGTCGGTGGCAGTGGTGCTGTTGAGCAGATACCGCGCGACAGCATCGGAGTTGTTGGAACGCACCAACACTCGGTCGCCGCGTACTTCGACGTCGTCGACGCCATCGATGCCGAGCAGACGCATCTGGTCGACACCGGGCAACGTCGCACTGACGACGCGACCCGACGCGAGGTTCTTGATTTCCGCAGCGCTGCCGTCGGCGACGATGCGACCCTTGCTCACCAGCACGATCCGGTCGGCGTAGGCGTCGGCCTCTTCGAGGTAGTGCGTTGCGAACAGCACGGTCCGGCCTCGACTCGAGTCCTCCCGCATGGCATTCCAGAATTCGCGTCGACCTTCGACGTCCATGCCTGTGGTCGGTTCGTCGAGGACGATCAGGTCGGGGTTCGGCAGCAGTGCCAACGCGAAACGAAGCCGTTGCTGCTGGCCACCCGAGCATTTACCGACCATCCGGCTCGCGATGTCGGCGATACCTGCTCTGGCAAGCACCTCGGAGACGGGACGCGGGCTCACGAACAGCGCCGAGACAAGGCGGACCGTCTCCTCGACCGTCAGGTCCTTGAGCAGTCCGCCGCTCTGCATCACCGCGGAGACCATGCCCGACGCAACCGCCGTGGCGGGGTCGCGCCCGAAGATGGATACCTCACCCTCGTCGGGACGCGTGAGCCCGAGCAGCATGTCGATGGTTGTGGTCTTGCCTGCGCCGTTCGGTCCGAGGAACGCGACGATCTCGCCGGGTTCGATGGTCAGGTCGAGTCCGTTGACCGCTCGCACTCCCGATCCGCCACCGACAGCGAAGGTCTTGTGCAGGTTGCGAAGGTCGACGGCTGGTCGAATTTTGCCTGTTCTGGTCATAGGACAACTGTCGCGCCGTTTTCGTTCGTGTCCCTCTGCCGAGCGTCACGATCTGTCCGTGACAACTGTCATGGGTCGCGCGTCGGGTGCGCCTGCCCCCGAACCGCGGACCGGATAGATTCGTCACATGCCCATCGCATCGTCGCCGGCGTCGCGTCGCGTCGCACCGACTCATCGATCCGTAGGTTTTCTCTTCGTTGCCGCGTTGATCGCCTTCCTGTGCCTGCCCGCAACCGCATCGGCGGAAAGGCCGTTCCGACTTCCCGAACAGATCAACGACCGCGTTTCGGCGCTGGACCCGACAGCAAAGGGCGAACTCCAGTCCGCGATCGACGACCTGTACGACACCCATCGGGTCCGGCTGTGGGTGGTCTACGTCGCCAGTTTCGAGCCGCAGGATCCCGAGGCATGGGCCGCCGCGACCGAACGTGCGAGCCAACTGTCCGATCGGGACGTGCTGTTGTCCGTCGCGACCGTCGATCAGTCCTACTACCTCTCCTCCCCCGGCCTACCGACCGACATCAGCGATTCCGAGCTCGAAGACATTCGGGTCAACGCGATCGAACCCGCACTGCGCGAGCAGGATTGGGCCGGTGCGGCGATTGCGGCTGCCGGTGGACTTTCCGATGCGATGGGGGCGACGGGCGGTGGCGACGTCGTGAAGGTGCTTGCGGTCGGCGGTGGCGTCATCGCGGTCGGCGCCGGTGGTGTGGTGCTCTATTCACGTCGCAAGAAGGCACAGCGCCTCGAGGCCGGCACGGCCGCCGCGCGCCAGATCGACCCTAGCGATACGAAAGCGCTTGCAGCCCTTCCCGTCAACGCACTCGATGTGCGGGCAAAAGAAGTACTCGTCGAAATGGACAATGCGGTTCGCACCAGCACCGAAGAGCTGCAACTAGCCAAGGACGAGTTCGGCGACGAAGCGGCGCGACCGTTCACCGAAGCGTTCGACAACGCCAACAACGCTCTCGCACAGGCATTTGCGATCCGACAACGTCTCGACGACGACATCCCCGAAACTCCGGAGCAGCGTCGCGACATGCTCGTCGATCTGATCAGCAACTGCGGCAAGGCAGATCGCGAACTCGACGCGAAGGTCACCGAGTTCGACCAGATGCGCGACCTGCTGATCAATGCGAGCAGTCGGCTCGACGGCTTGACCCGCGACATCGTGGAACTCACGGCGCGCGTACCGAACTCGGACGCAACGCTCACCAGCCTCGTCGCCGAGTTCCCGGCACCGGCCCTGGCTCCGGTCAAGGACAACGTGACGATGACGAAGGACCGACTCGCCTTCGCAGACACGAACGTCACCGCAGCGCGCGAAGCAATCGCGCTTCCTGCAGGAAAACAGGGTCCGGCGGTCGCGGCGATTCGCGCCGCGGAAGCCGCAGTGGCACAGGCACGTACGCTCCTCGACGCCGTCGATCACGCTGCAGAGAACATTCGGCACGCGATCGCCACGATCGGCGCCGCCCTCGACGATGCCCGCAAGGACGTCGCGGCGGCCAACGAACTCCTCGGACACGGCGGTCCCGAACTGGCGAAAACCAAGAACGCAGTCGAAGCTGCCATCGGGCGAGCCGAAGGCATCAAGGACTCCAACCCGCTCGGCGCCTTCAACGAAATCGCTACAGCCGACGTCGAACTCGACAAAGCGCTCACGGTTGCACTCGACCGCAAGCAGAATGCCGAGCGGCTGCAGCAGCAGATCGAGCAGGCCATGACGGCCGCCAGTTCGCAGGTCACAGCGGCGTCCGACTTCATCTCGACCCGTCGCGGCGCCGTCGACGCCGAGGCGCGGACCCGACTGTCGGAAGCGCAGCGTCACCTCGACGAAGCACAGCGACTTCGCGCGTCGGATCCGTCGAACGCACTTGTCTACGCGCAGTCCGCAGCAGAACTCGGGTCGAGGGCGCTGCGCGCGGCGCAGTCCGACGTCTCGTCGTGGGAGAACCAGCAGTCCTCCCGCGGTGGCAGCAACGCAGGCGCGGTGCTCGGTGGCATCCTGATCGAAAGCATGTTGCGCGGCGGCTTCAGCTCCGGCAGCCGCGGCGGTCGGTACAGCGGTGGCGGCGGCAGGGGTCCGGGATCGTTCGGCGGCGCGGGAAGTTCGCGTCGGATCGGTGGCGGCGGGCGGTTCTGACGCTCGACCCTGACACTCCGCTTGACCCTGACACCGTGTGAGACCGTAAACCGGAGACCACCATGTTGAGTATCGGAGATTTCGCGAGACACGGGCAAGTGTCGGTCCGCATGCTGCGTCACTACGACGCCATCGGACTATTGCAACCTGCGCGGGTCGACGGATCGAGTGGCTACCGGTTCTACGAGGCGAGTCAGCTGGCGCGGCTCAACCGCGTCATCGCCTTGAAGGACCTGGGCTTCACCTTGCAACAGGTGCAGGAGATCCTCGACGAGCAGGTCAGCGGTGCGGAGCTGCGCGGCATGCTGCGGCTGCGGCAATCAGAGCTGCAAGCACAGATCGCCAGTGATGCGGCACGGCTCATCCAGGTCGACGTGCGACTCCGAATCATCGAGAGCGAGGGGTCCATGCCTACCAACGACGTCGTCATCAAGCAGATTCCGGCCGTGCGAGTTGCAGAATTGACAGGCCACGCAGCCGGATTCGAACCCGAATCGATCTCGCCCGTGATTCAGCCGCTGTTCATGGATCTGTCCGCCCGGTTGGAGCGGGCGGGGATCGGATTCGCGGGTCCGGCGATCGCGTACTACGAAGAAACCGGCGACGGGTCGGTCGTCGTCCATGCGGCGGTCCCCGTCGACCTGGCCGAAAAGGAAGGGCACGACTTCGTCGTCGTCGACCTGCCCGCCGTCGAGAAGGCTGCGACGCTCGTGCACCGCGGCAGCATGGATTCGGTCCTTCCCGACTGGCAGGCGCTGGGTCGTTGGATCGACGGCCACGGTCACAGCTCGACCGGACCCGCACGCGAAGTCACCCTCGAATACACCGAAGATCCCGCAGGCTGGGTGACGGAACTTCAAGTTCCGGTCTAGGGCGCTGCGCGCCTCGTGAGTCTTTTCGGAGGGCGGGCCCGCTGTGCTGTCTAGATACATGTGGCACAGATGTGTCTAGATACATGCGAGACACATTTTAGGCTGCGTCGTGCAGTTTGCCTTGGTATCGCTTGGTGAGGTCGAGCGTCAGATGACCGAGCGCG